>NZ_CP071641.1:5550000-5704974 GCF_051131955.1 Pseudomonas sp. Z4-20 | reverse complement strand
TCTTCACCTTTGCGAACCCGTTCGTTGGTCAGATCGCTGGCTGATTACTCGGATCTTCCGGGTAATTTGGTGTGATGGACAACGTAACTGCGAGGTGTTGGCGTGAACATTAATGCGACCCTGATTGGCCAGTCCGTTGCGTTCCTGATTTTTGTACTGTTCTGCATGAAGTTCGTATGGCCTCCGGTCATTGCGGCATTGCACGAACGTCAAAAGAAGATCGCTGATGGTCTGGACGCTGCCAGCCGAGCAGCTCGCGACCTGGAGTTGGCCCATGAGAAAGTGGGTCAACAACTGCGCGAAGCGAAAGCTCAGGCAGCTGAAATCATCGAGCAAGCCAAGAAACGCGGTACCCAGATTGTCGACGAGGCCCGTGAACAGGCTCGCGTCGAAGCTGACCGTGTGAAGGCTCAGGCTCAAGCCGAGATCGAACAGGAACTGAACAGCGTCAAAGACGCCTTGCGTGCCCAAGTGGGTGCCCTGGCTGTTGGCGGTGCTTCGAAGATCCTGGGTGCCACAATCGATCAAAACGCGCACGCAGAGCTGGTAAACAAACTGGCTGCTGAAATCTAAGCGAGGGCGATCATGGCAGAACTGACCACGTTGGCCCGACCTTACGCTAAGGCGGCCTTCGAGCACGCTCAGGCCCACCAGCAACTGGCCAATTGGTCAGCCATGCTCGGCCTGGCAGCAGCGGTGTCGCAAGACGACACCATGCAGCGCGTGCTCAAGGCCCCGCGACTGACGAGCGCAGAAAAGGCCGCCACGTTCATTGACGTGTGCGGCGACAAGTTCGATGCCAAGGCACAGAATTTCATTCACGTCGTTGCCGAAAACGACCGTCTCCCGCTTCTGCCGGAGATCGCCGCTCTTTTCGACCTGTACAAGGCCGAGCAAGAGAAGTCGGTAGACGTGGAAGTGACCAGTGCTTTTGCATTGAACCAAGAACAGCAAGACAAACTCGCCAAGGTTCTCAGTGCACGACTCAACCGGGAAGTGCGCCTGCAAGTCGAGGAAGACAAGTCCCTGATAGGGGGCGTTGTCATCCGCGCCGGCGACCTGGTTATCGATGGCTCGATTCGCGGCAAAATCGCGAAACTTGCCGAAGCATTGAAATCTTGAGTTTGAAGGGGCAGCAGAGCAATGCAGCAACTCAATCCTTCCGAAATAAGTGAAATTATCAAGGGCCGCATCGACAAGCTCGATGTGACCTCCCAAGCCCGTAACGAAGGCACTGTCGTCAGCGTATCTGACGGCATCGTGCGGATTCACGGTCTGGCCGACGTCATGTACGGCGAAATGATCGAGTTTCCGGGCGGCGTCTACGGTATGGCCCTCAACCTGGAGCAAGACTCTGTAGGTGCCGTGGTATTGGGCGCGTACACATCGCTGGCTGAAGGCATGAGCGCCAAGTGCACCGGCCGCATCCTCGAGGTTCCTGTTGGTAAGGAACTGCTGGGCCGCGTAGTCGACGCACTGGGTAACCCTGTTGACGGCAAAGGTCCACTGGGCAACACCGAGACCGACGCGGTCGAGAAAGTTGCTCCAGGCGTGATCTGGCGTAAGTCGGTAGACCAGCCTGTACAGACTGGCTACAAGGCTGTCGATGCCATGATCCCTGTCGGCCGTGGCCAGCGTGAGCTGATCATCGGTGACCGTCAGATCGGTAAAACCGCTCTGGCGATCGACGCGATCATCAACCAGAAGAACAGTGGCATTTTCTGTGTCTACGTCGCCATTGGTCAGAAGCAATCGACCATCGCCAACGTGGTTCGCAAGCTGGAAGAAAACGGCGCCCTGGCCAACACGATCATCGTGGCGGCCAGTGCTTCGGAATCTCCTGCGCTGCAGTTCCTGGCTCCGTACTCCGGTTGCACCATGGGCGAATACTTCCGCGACCGCGGTGAAGACGCGCTGATCGTTTATGACGATCTGTCCAAGCAAGCAGTGGCTTACCGCCAGATTTCCCTGCTGCTGCGCCGTCCACCAGGCCGTGAAGCTTACCCAGGCGACGTGTTCTATCTCCACTCCCGTCTGCTGGAGCGCGCATCCCGCGTTTCGGAAGAGTACGTAGAGAAGTTCACCAACGGCGCAGTGACTGGCAAAACCGGTTCCCTGACCGCACTGCCGATCATCGAAACCCAGGCTGGCGACGTTTCCGCGTTCGTTCCGACCAACGTGATTTCCATCACCGACGGTCAGATCTTCCTGGAATCGGCCATGTTCAACTCCGGGATCCGTCCTGCTGTGAACGCCGGTGTTTCGGTATCCCGTGTGGGTGGTGCCGCTCAGACCAAGATCATCAAGAAGCTCTCCGGTGGTATCCGTACCGCTCTGGCTCAGTACCGTGAACTGGCGGCATTCGCCCAGTTCGCTTCTGACCTGGACGAAGCGACCCGTAAGCAACTTGAGCATGGTCAGCGCGTTACCGAGCTGATGAAGCAGAAGCAATACGCTCCTATGTCGATCGCTGACATGGCGTTGTCGCTGTATGCCGCTGAACGTGGGTTCCTGACTGACGTCGAAATCGCCAAGGTCGGCAGCTTTGAACAAGCGCTGATTGCTTACTTCAACCGCGATCACGCCGATTTGATGGCGAAGATCAACGTGAAGGGTGACTTCAATGACGAAATCGACGCTGGCATGAAAGCCGGTATCGAGAAGTTCAAGGCCACCCAAACCTGGTAAGCCGCAGCGGGAGTCGCAAGGCTCCCGCTTGCTAACCTGATAGGTGTTACATGGCAGGCGCAAAAGAGATTCGCAGTAAGATTGCGAGCATCAAAAGCACGCAAAAGATTACCAGCGCCATGGAAAAAGTGGCGGTCAGCAAAATGCGCAAGGCACAAATGCGCATGGCTGCTAGCCGTCCTTACGCGGAGCGCATCCGCCAGGTGATTGGTCATCTGGCCAACGCCAACCCGGAATATCGCCACCCGTTCATGATCGACCGCGCCGTCAAGCGCGTCGGTTACGTCGTGGTGAGCAGTGACCGTGGTCTGTGCGGTGGCTTGAACACCAACCTGTTCAAGGCCCTGGTCAAGGACATGGCGGTAAACCGCGAACAAGGCGTCGAGATCGATCTGTGCGTGATTGGTAGCAAGGGTGCGGCATTCTTCCGCAACTTCGGCGGTAACGTCGTCGCCGCTATCAGCCACCTGGGTGAAGAACCGTCGATCAATGACCTGATCGGCAGCGTCAAGGTGATGCTGGATGCTTACCTGGAAGGCCGGATTGACCGCCTGTCCGTGGTATCCAACAAGTTCATCAACACCATGACGCAACAGCCAACCGTGGAGCAATTGATCCCACTGGTGGCGACCCCGGAACAGGAACTCAAGCACCACTGGGACTACCTCTACGAACCCGATGCCAAGGAGCTGCTTGACGGCTTGATGGTCCGCTACGTGGAGTCGCAGGTGTACCAGGCGGTGGTCGAGAACAACGCAGCTGAACAAGCGGCGCGGATGATCGCGATGAAAAACGCTACCGACAACGCCGGTGATCTGATCAGCGATTTGCAGCTGATCTACAACAAGGCGCGTCAGGCTGCGATCACCCAAGAGATCTCGGAAATCGTCGGCGGCGCTGCCGCGGTTTAACGGTTCAAATATTCAGAGGATCCAGCTATGAGTAGCGGACGTATCGTTCAAATCATCGGCGCCGTTATCGACGTGGAATTCCCACGCGACAGCGTACCGAGCATCTACAACGCGCTGAAAGTACAAGGCGCGGAAACCACCCTGGAAGTTCAGCAGCAGCTGGGCGACGGCGTGGTTCGTACCATTGCGATGGGTTCCACCGAAGGCTTGAAGCGCGGTCTGGACGTTATCGACTCTGGCGCTGCCATCTCCGTACCGGTCGGTAAAGCGACCCTGGGCCGGATCATGGACGTACTGGGCAACCCGATCGACGAAGCTGGCCCGATCGATACCGACGAGCGCTGGGGCATTCACCGTCCTGCGCCATCCTTCGCTGAACAGGCAGGCGGCAACGACCTGCTGGAAACCGGCATCAAGGTTATCGACCTGGTTTGCCCGTTCGCCAAGGGCGGTAAAGTCGGTCTGTTCGGTGGTGCCGGTGTAGGCAAGACCGTAAACATGATGGAACTGATCCGTAACATCGCCATCGAGCACAGCGGTTATTCCGTGTTCGCCGGTGTGGGTGAGCGTACTCGTGAGGGTAACGACTTCTACCACGAGATGAAGGATTCCAACGTTCTGGACAAAGTGGCACTGGTCTACGGTCAGATGAACGAGCCGCCGGGAAACCGTCTGCGCGTAGCCTTGACCGGCCTGACCATGGCCGAGAAGTTCCGTGACGAAGGTAACGACGTTCTGCTGTTCGTCGACAACATCTACCGTTACACCCTGGCCGGTACTGAAGTATCCGCACTGCTGGGCCGTATGCCTTCGGCAGTAGGTTACCAGCCGACCCTGGCTGAAGAGATGGGCGTTCTGCAAGAACGTATCACTTCGACCAAGGAAGGTTCGATCACTTCGATCCAAGCGGTATACGTACCTGCGGATGACTTGACCGACCCGTCGCCAGCGACCACCTTCGCCCACTTGGACGCCACCGTCGTACTGTCCCGTGACATCGCTTCCCTGGGTATTTACCCAGCGGTCGATCCACTCGACTCGACTTCGCGCCAGCTGGACCCGAACGTGATCGGCCAGGAGCACTACGACACCGCTCGCGGCGTCCAGTACGTGCTGCAGCGCTACAAAGAGCTGAAGGACATCATCGCGATCCTGGGTATGGACGAACTGTCGGAAACCGACAAGCAGTTGGTATCCCGCGCTCGTAAGATCCAGCGCTTCTTGTCGCAACCGTTCTTCGTGGCTGAAGTCTTCACCGGTGCCTCGGGTAAATACGTTTCCCTGAAGGACACCATTGCTGGCTTCAAAGGCATCCTCAACGGTGACTACGACCACCTGCCAGAACAAGCGTTCTACATGGTCGGCGGCATCGAAGAAGCGATCGAGAAAGCCAAGAAACTGTAATCCCGGCGCCCGGCAACGGGCGCTAATTAGGTTGAGGCAATCAGATGGCTATGACAGTCCATTGCGATATCGTCAGTGCGGAAGGGGAAATCTTCTCCGGTCTGGTCGAGTTTGTGGTTGCGCACGGTGAGCTGGGTGATCTTGGTATCGCCCTGGGTCACGCACCGCTGATCACCAGCTTGAAGCCAGGTCCGATTACGCTGAAAAAGCAGGGCGGGGATCAGGAGGTGTTCTACATCTCCGGTGGTTTCCTCGAGGTTCAGCCGAACATGGTCAAGGTCCTTGCCGACACCGTGCAACGTGCTGCCGACCTGGACGAAGCCTCCGCTCAGGAAGCCGTCAAGGCTGCCGAGAAGGCCCTGAACGAAAAAGGCGCAGACTTCGACTACGGTTCTGCTGCTGCACGTCTGGCCGAGGCTGCAGCCCAGCTGCGCACCGTCCAGCAGATCCGCAAGAAGTTTGGCGGCTAAGCCGTCTGCTTTTTGTGTGATTGATTAAAAAGGGTAGCCTCGGCTACCCTTTTTTCTTTTCCCCACATTCATCATCTGGTCGCAGCCGCTGACCACCCAGGATTGGTAGCCAGTCATGTCTCTCGAAATCGTTATTCTCGCGGCCGGTCAAGGCACCCGCATGCGTTCGGCGCTGCCTAAGGTATTGCACCCGATCGCCGGAAATTCAATGCTGGGGCATGTTATCCACAGTGCCCGGCAACTTGATCCACAGCGCATCCACGTGGTGATCGGCCATGGTGCCGATGCGGTGCGTGAACGCCTGGCGGCGGATGACCTGAATTTCGTGCTGCAAGACAAGCAACTCGGTACTGGCCATGCGGTGGCCCAGGCCGTGCCGTTCATTACCGCCGATACCGTGTTGATTCTCTACGGCGACGTGCCGCTGATCGAAGTCGATACGTTGCAGCGCCTGCTCAAGCACGTTGCACCACAGCAGCTTGGCCTGCTGACCGTCGAGCTGGATGACCCGACCGGCTACGGCCGCATCGTGCGCAACGGCGCCGGCCAGGTGACCGCTATCGTTGAGCAGAAGGACGCCAACGAGGCCCAGCGCGCGATCACCGAGGGCAACACCGGAATTCTTGCCGTGCCGGCCGAGCGCTTGGGCGACTGGATGAGTCGTCTGTCGAACAACAATGCCCAGGGCGAGTACTACCTGACCGATGTCATCGCCATGGCGGTGGCGGACGGGTTGGTCGTGGCCACCGAGCAACCGTTGGACGCCATGGAAGTGCAGGGCGCCAACGATCGCCGGCAATTGGCCGAGCTGGAGCGCCACTACCAGCTGCGCACCGCCCGCCGCCTGATGGCCCAGGGCGTGACGTTGCGCGACCCGGCTCGTTTCGATGTGCGTGGTGAAGTCAGCGTCGGCCGCGACGTGGTCATCGACATCAACGTCATCCTTGAAGGCAAGGTTGTCATCGAAGACGACGTGGTCATTGGTCCGAACTGCGTGATCAAGGACAGCACCCTGCGCAAAGGCGTGGTGATCAAGGCCAACAGCCATCTCGACGGCGCGGTCATGGGCGAAGGCAGCGACGCCGGCCCGTTTGCACGCCTGCGTCCTGGCACCGAGCTGGAAGCCCGTGCCCATGTGGGTAACTTTGTCGAGTTAAAGAATGCCCGCATGGGCGAGGGCGCCAAAGCGGGTCACCTGACTTATCTGGGCGACGCTGAGATCGGCGCGCGGACCAACATTGGCGCCGGCACCATCACCTGTAACTACGATGGCGCCAATAAGTACCGGACGACCATTGGAGAAGACGTATTTATCGGCTCCAACAATTCCCTGGTAGCTCCCGTGACGATAGGCGATGGCTCAAACACGGCTGCGGGTTCGACCATCAATCAGGATGTGGATAAGTCCCAACTGGCAGTGGGTCGAGCACGCCAGCGCAACATCGATGGCTGGAAGCGTCCGGAAAAGATCAAGAAGCCGTAAAGTTATCCACAGCCCCGCATGGGAGCGAGGAAGCCGCTCTCATGCGGGCCCAATAATTTCTGAATTTTTCTCCTTGCGGCTTGACGATATCCTCTCAATAGGTTTTGATTGCTTACGTTATCTTTCGAATCGAAACTTAAGCCGATATGTCAAAGCGCAACACACCACAGCGCCGCCACAACATCCTCGCCTTGCTTCAAGAGCAGGGCGAAGTCAGTGTGGATGAGTTGGCCAAGCACTTCGAAACCTCCGAAGTTACGATTCGCAAGGATCTTGCCGCGTTGGAAACCAACGGTTTGCTGTTGCGCCGTTACGGTGGCGCCGTGCCGATGCCGCAGGAACTGGTGGCCGATAACGGCCAAACCGTCTCCAAATACAAACAAGCCATCGCCCGGGCTGCTGTGAAGCGGATCCGCGAGCATGCGCGCATCATTATCGACAGCGGCAGCACCACGGCGGCCATGATCCCTGAACTCGGCCAACAGCCGGGGCTGGTGGTGATGACCAATTCGCTTCACGTAGCCAATGCCTTGAGCGAATTGGAGCATGAGCCGGTGCTGTTGATGACCGGCGGTACCTGGGACCCTCATTCCGAGTCATTTCAGGGCCAGGTCGCCGAGCAGGTGCTGCGCTCCTATGACTTCGATCAGTTGTTCATCGGTGCCGACGGCATCGATCTGGTGCGTGGCACTACCACTTTCAACGAACTGCTGGGCCTGAGCCGTGTGATGGCTGAGGTCGCCCGCGAAGTGATCGTGATGGTGGAGGCCGACAAGATCGGCCGCAAGATCCCCAATCTGGAGCTGCCGTGGAGCAGCATCCATACCCTCATTACCGATGATCGCCTGCCCGTGGAGGCACGCGATCAGATTCAGGCCCGCGGCATAAATTTGATCTGCGCGCCTGTCAGCCAGGAGAAATAGCATGTGTGGAATTGTCGGCGCCGTTGCTGAACGCAACATCACTGCAATCTTGCTTGAAGGTCTCAAGCGTCTCGAATATCGCGGCTATGACAGCGCGGGCGTGGCGGTCTTCACCAACGACGAGACGCTTGAGCGGATGCGTCGTCCGGGCAAGGTCAGTGAATTGGAACGGGCGCTGGAAGCGCAACCCCTGGTCGGTCGCCTGGGTATCGCCCATACCCGTTGGGCCACGCATGGCGCTCCGTGTGAGCGTAACGCCCACCCGCATTTCTCCGACGATCTGGCGGTTGTGCACAACGGCATCATCGAAAACTATGAAGCCTTGCGTGAACAGCTCAAGGCGCTTGGCTATGTGTTTACGTCTGACACCGACACTGAAGTCATTGCCCATTTGCTTAACCATAAGCTCAAGGATCTGGTTGACCTGACCGTGGCACTCAAGGCGACGGTCAAGGAGCTGGATGGCGCTTACGGCCTGGCGGTGATCAGCGCAAAACAACCGGATCGCCTGGTCGCGGCCCGCAGTGGCAGCCCGCTGGTAATTGGCCTGGGCCTGGGGGAGAACTTCCTGGCGTCCGATCAGCTGGCGCTGCGCCAGGTCACTGACCGCTTCATGTACTTGGAAGAAGGCGATATCGCAGAAATCCGTCGCGACAGCGTGCAGATCTGGGACATCAATGGAAAAGAAGTCGAGCGGGAGACGGTCCAGTACCGCGACGGCGCCGAAGCCGCCGACAAAGGCGAGTTCCGTCATTACATGCTCAAGGAAATCCACGAGCAGCCTGCCGTCGTCCAGCGCACCCTCGAAGGGCGCCTGAGCCAGGATCAGGTATTGGTTCAAGCCTTCGGGCCACAGGCGGCCGAGTTGTTCGCCAAGGTGCGCAATGTGCAGATCGTGGCCTGCGGCACCAGCTATCACGCCGGCATGGTCGCCCGTTACTGGCTCGAAGAACTGGCCGGCATTCCGTGCCAGGTCGAAGTGGCGAGCGAGTTCCGCTATCGCAAAGTCGTGGTGCAGCCCGACACGCTGTTTGTGACCATCTCCCAGTCCGGCGAGACCGCCGATACCCTGGCCGCGCTGCGTAACGCCAAGGAGCTGGGTTTCCTCGCCAGCCTGGCGATTTGCAACGTTGGCATCAGCTCCTTGGTGCGTGAATCCGACCTGACCCTGCTGACCCAGGCCGGCCGTGAGATCGGTGTGGCGTCGACCAAGGCGTTCACCACGCAACTGGTGGGCCTGCTGTTGCTGACGCTGTCGCTGGGTCAGGTACGCGGCTCGTTGGGCGAGGGTGTCGAGGCCAAACTGGTGGAAGAACTGCGACGCCTGCCGGCCCGCCTGGGCGAAGCCCTGGCGATGGACAGCACCGTGGAAAAAATCGCCGAGCTGTTCGCCGAGAAAAACCACACCCTGTTCCTCGGCCGTGGCGCGCAATTCCCGGTGGCAATGGAAGGGGCTCTCAAGCTCAAGGAAATTTCCTATATCCACGCCGAGGCCTACCCGGCCGGTGAGCTCAAGCACGGTCCGTTGGCGCTGGTGGATAACGACATGCCGGTCGTCACTGTGGCGCCGAACAACGAGCTGCTGGAAAAGCTCAAATCCAACTTGCAGGAAGTCCGCGCCCGTGGCGGCCAGTTGGTGGTTTTTGCCGATGAAAAGGCCGGCATGACCAACGGTGAAGGCACCCACGTGGTGCACATGCCGCACATCCACGACATCCTCTCGCCGATCCTCTACACCATCCCATTGCAGTTATTGTCGTACTACGTGGCGGTGCTCAAGGGCACTGACGTCGACCAGCCGCGTAATTTGGCGAAATCGGTAACGGTTGAGTGAGATAGAGCATAGGCCAACGGATCTGGCCTGTAGCGTCAAGCCCAGGCCCTCGTAAAAATCCAACCCCCTGAATTCAAGGGGGTTTTTTTATGCATGCCGTAAAAGGATTTGTCAGTTCAGGCAGGTACTAAGGTTAAGTCCTGACTCGTCGCTAGCCCGGTTCGTCGTATTCATGGCGAACGGCTGAACAACTGCGTTGACAACGCGGCATAGAGGTGATGATATCAAGTCATACGACAACGTATGACATCAAAATAATAAAAACGAAAGGCGCAGCCATGTTTCCCACATTTGCGGCCCAGCGGTTTAGCAGTCCACCGGTCCCACGCGTTAACGCAGTGCCCCAGCTACTTTCCTCATTTCTCGACAAGCCCCTTTCGGGCTGGCAAGCACATTCGAATTCCCCTATCTCAACACCCAAGCATCCTTGCCTGTCTCGACAGGCGTGGCGTTCGGGCGTGTCCGTTTCTTGCTCAACTTCTAACCCACAATGAATGGCAGTACCTGGAGAACAATAATGAAGAAAACACTCTGCGCCTCTTTGATTGCCTCATTTCTAAGCCTGACCGCCGGTACGGCCATGGCCGCCGACGCCAGCGATTGGCCAAGCCGTCCGGTACAGGTGGTGGTGATTGCCAACGCCGGCGGTGACACTGACTTCAACGCACGCATGATGGCCAAGTACTTCACCAAGCTCACCGGCAAATCCATGGTAGTGACCAATATGGCCGGCGGGGGCGGGACGATTGCCGCCGACGCGGTGAAGAGCGCGGCGCCGGATGGCAATACCATCCTCTTTACTCACACCGGTCAGTTGATCGTCAACGAGGTTGCGGGCCTGTCGGAAGACCGTTTTGATGCGTTTGATATCTCCTGCATCGCTGGCGTCGACAAAGGCGCGGTGTTCGTCTCGGCGAAAAGCTCGGGCATCGACAGCCTCGACCAACTGGTTGAAAAAGCCAAGGCGAAGCCTGGCACCATCACCTACGGCACCGAGATGGGCAACTTCTCTCACCTGCAGGGCCTGATGTTCGAGAAGTTGGCCGGCGTGAAACTGAAGATGGTCGACAGCGGCACGGTGTCCGAAAAAATCGTCGCCTTGCTGGGCAAACGCATTGACCTCGGCGCCATCAGCTATGGCTCGGTCCAGGACTACATTTCCAGCGGCAAGATGACCGCGCTGGGTCAGCCCAACGCCGAGCGCAACGCGCTGCTGGGCGACGTCAAGACCTTCAAGGAGCAAGGCGTGGACCTGATTCTGGACAAGCCTTACGTCGTCGCTTTCCCGAAAGGCACGGACCCGGCCATCGTCAAGAAAATGGCCGACACCATGAAGAAAATCACCGAACAGCCGGAATACGCCGAGGAGTTGAAGAAGTCGTTCAAGCAGCCGGTCAGCTTCCAGGGCACCGAAGAAGCCGTCGCAACCTTGAGCAAAACCCGCGACAGCTTCATGGAGTTCAAGGACGAAATGCGTAAAGGCAAGTAATTTTGCGTAACGGGCGCGGGGCGCGCTGCGTTGGCAGCAAGCACCCGACGCCCAGTCCTTTCCAGTATGAGGAGCCTGTATGGATTCCTATAAAAGAAACGAGCTGATAGTCGGCCTGGCCATGCTCGGCGCCGGGGTGGCCTATCTGGTGTTGACCTTGAACCTGCCGCGTCGCGGCACCGTCGATGCCGCGTTTGTACCTTTGATTCTCGCCGTTTCATTGTGCCTGTTGGGCGCGTTGCAATTGTGGGCGTGGCGAAAGCTGCCGAACAAAAGTGCCGAGCCCGCGGAAAAGTCCGAGTCGATTGACTATCCGACGGTCTTCAAGTCCCTGGCATTGGTGCTGCTTTTCACAGCGCTGCTGGAGCCCGTGGGCTTCGTGATCATGACCGTGCTTTATCTCTATGCCCAGTTCATCGTACTCACCCCGGCGGAACAAAAGGTCAAGCACCTCCAGTACGCGCTGATTGCGGTCGTCTCGGCAGTTCTGATTTTTTACATCTTTCGCCATGGCTTCGACTTGCTCCTGCCTGTCGGTTTATTGGATTTCTAGGGGGCAGCCATGATTGAACTCATGCAAACAGGCTTCGCGGCCGTACTTACACCCTACGTTTTTCTGCTGATCACCCTCGGTGTTGCGGTGGGGATCGTTTTTGGCGCCGTGCCCGGGCTCTCGGCCACCATGGCGATCGCACTGTGCTTGCCGCTGACGTATTCGATGGGACCAGGTCCTGGCCTGGCACTGCTGGTCGCGCTGTTTGTCGGCGCGACCTCGGGAGGGTTGATATCGGCGATATTGCTCAACATACCGGGAACGCCGGCCTCCATCGCGACGACATTCGATGGTTGGCCGCTGATGAAACAAGGCCATGGCGTCAAGGCCCTTGGGATTGGCGTGGTGTTCTCGTTTCTGGGCACGATTTTCAGTATCGCCGCACTCATGTTCATCGCGCCGATCCTGGCGGATCTAGCCCTGAGCTTCGGTCCGCACGAATACTTTTCCATCGCGATATTCTCGTTGACGTTGATCGCCACGCTGTCCACCGGCTCGCTGGTCAAAGGCTTGTTTGCCGGCGCCCTGGGCTTCGCCTTCTCCACCGTGGGCATCGCCCCGGTCGAGGCCATCCGCCGCTTTACCTTTGACCTGCCGAGCCTCAATGGCGGCTTCGCCATGCTGACCGTCATGATTGGTATGTTTGCGGTCTCCGAGGTGCTGAAGTTCGCTGAAAGTGCACGCCTGAGCCACCGGGCCAAACCCCAGCACGTCAGCATGAAAGGCGTGAAAGGTTTCGGTTTTTCGATGAAGGAGTTTGTCGGTCAACTGCCCAACGCCACCCGTTCATCCTTGATCGGCCTGGGCATTGGTATCCTGCCCGGCATCGGTGCTGGTACGTCGAATATCGTCTCTTATATCGTTGCCAAGAAACGTTCCAAAACGCCTGAGGAGTTCGGCAAAGGCAAGATCGACGGCGTGGTCGCCAGCGAGACGGCCAACAATGCCGGCATCGGCGGCGCGATGATTCCGTTGCTGACGCTGGGCATTCCTGGCGATACCACCACGGCGGTGATGCTGGGCGGTTTCATGATCCACGGCATCCAGCCTGGGCCTTTGCTGTTCATCAGCCAGGCGCCGCTGGTCTACACGATTTTCGCCGCGCTGATCCTCGCTTCCGTGCTGATGCTGGTGCTCGAGTTCTACGGCCTGCGCATGTTCATCAAACTGTTGGCGGTGCCCAAGCACATTCTGTTGCCGATTATCCTGGTGCTCTGCGTGGTGGGCGCTTTTGGCCTGAACAGCCGGATCTTTGACGTCTGGGCGGTGCTGCTGTTTGGCTTGCTGGGGTACGGGTTCGTCAAAGCCGGTTTGCCGATCGCACCCTTCATCATCGGTTTCATCCTCGGCCCGATGGCGGAAACCAACTTGCGCCGTGGCTTGATGCTGTCCGATGGCAACTTCAGTGGTTTCCTGACCAACCCCATCTCCGCGGGCTTCCTCGTTCTGGCCGCCGCGTCCATCTCCTGGCACTTGGTGACGGTCATCCGCAACAGGAAAAGTGCTGCTATCGAATTGATGCGCAGCTAGCCCCCTGCATTCGTCCGCATTCGCTGCTGCAACGCGACAGGTGTTGCAGCAGCCGAGCCGGATCGCCACGTATCGCTGCAAACGAGCAAATGGCTGGCTGGACGATGAGCAAGGCTGAGTCCTGGCAGCGTCCGTCAGCTGATTGAGGAGAGAGGCATGTCGTTGAACCATGATGTCATCCAGCGCATCGAGCAGGTGGTCGGGCTGATCGGGTTGGTGCGTGATCCTGAGCTGATGCGCGGCTATCTGACCGACTGGCGTAACGCCTACCAGGGCCAAGCTGCCCTGGTGGTGCGCCCGGCCACCACCGAAGAAGTGGCTGAGGTTGTACGCATCTGCCATTACGCCCAGATTGCCTTGGTGCCGCAGGGTGGCAATACGGGCTTGTGTGGCGGATCGATCCCTGACACCTCAGGCAACCAGGTGGTGCTGTCCTTGACCCGGATGAAACGCATCCGTGAGATCGACTTGGCCAATGAAACCATCACGGTCGAGGCCGGTGTTATCTTGCAGCAATTGCAGGACGCCGCCAGCCAGGCCGGTCGCTTGTTCCCGCTGTCGCTGGGTGCGGAGGGCAGTTGTACGGTCGGCGGCAATCTGGCGACCAATGCCGGCGGCACGGCTGTGCTGCGTTACGGCAACATGCGTGAGCTGACCCTTGGCCTGGAAGTGGTGCTGCCTGACGGTCGCGTCTGGAATGGGTTGCGCGGCTTGCGCAAAGACAATACCGGTTACGATCTCAAGCATCTATTCATCGGCTCGGAGGGCACGCTCGGCATCATCACGGCGGCGGTGCTCAAACTGTTCCCGGCCACCCACAGCACCGCGACTGCCTGGGTCGCGCTGCCTTCGCCACAGGCAGCGGTGGACTTGATCGGCCATGTCCGCAGCCTGTGTGCGGATCGTCTGACGGGCTTCGAGATGATGTCGCGCCAAAGCCTGGATTTCGTCCTGGATCATGTGGCCGGCTGCACTGATCCGCTGGAAGCGAAGCATCCCTGGTACGCCTTGATTGAACTGCGTGACACCGTGCCGGACGCGCCGTTGGCGCTTTTGCTTGAAAACGGCCTGGCTCACGCCTTTGAACAGGGTTGGGTCACCGATGCGGTGCTCGCCAGCAGCCAGGCGCAGGCTGCGGCGCTGTGGGCGCTGCGCGAAGGGATTTCCGAGGCGCAGAATCATGAAGGCCCGAGCCTCAAGCACGACATCAGCGTGCCCGTGAGTCGGATACCGGAATTCATCGAGCGCACCGACAGCGCGCTACAACAGGACTTTCCGGGCGTGCGCATTGTTTCTTATGGGCACATGGGCGACGGCAACCTGCACTACAACGTCAGCAAACCGCTCGGCGACAGGGACGCTTCGTTCAAGGCCGGGGAGCAGGCGATCATGCAGGTCATCTACCGGATGACGAGCGCTTTCAATGGCAGCATCAGTGCCGAGCATGGGCTGGGACAAGCCAAGCCTGACGCGGCGGCTCGCTTCAAGGATCCACTGGAGATCGAATTGATGCGTGCCATCAAACGCACGCTGGACCCCGCTGGGTTAATGAACCCTGGTAAGGTCTTCGCCACTGCGCTGGAGTGATCGAGTCGGCCTCTGCTAGCCTCCCGCTCGAATACCGGACAAGGAGTGGGTGATGACCCAGGTAACCGCCACCAAAGAACGCGTGCGTATCAAGAACGTAGAAGTCCTCTCGGACAACTGGTACATCCTGCGCAAGACCACCTATGACTACCTCGGCCGCAATGGCCAATGGCGTGAGCTGACGCGCGAGACCTATGACCGCGGCAACGGCGCGACCATCCTGCTTTACAGCAAGGCCAAGCAAACCGTGGTGTTGACCCGGCAGTTCCGCTTCCCGGCATTCGTCAACGGGCACGACGGCCTGCTGATCGAAACCTGCGCCGGTCTGCTGGACAACGATGACCCACAGACCTGTATCCGCAAGGAAACCGAGGAAGAAACCGGCTACATCGTCCAAGACGTGCGCAAGGTGTTCGAAGCCTTCATGAGTCCGGGTTCAGTGACCGAGCGTGTGCATTTTTTCGTCGGCGAATATTTCGATGAAGACAGACAGCACGAAGGTGGCGGGCTTGAGTCCGAGGGCGAGGAGATCGAGGTGCTGGAAATGCCCTTGGACCAAGCCTTGGAAATGATCGAAACCGGGGAGATCTGCGACGGCAAGACCATCATGTTGCTGCAGTACGCCAAGCTGCATCGGTTGCTGGAATAACCGGGATCAGCAATTGGCGATCCATGCAGCCTGTTTGCCGGCCTCGCCGCTACCGAACCGTTCACGGTAGGCGGACGGAGCCAGCCCCACCGCGTTGCGAAAGGCTGCTCGAAAACTTTCCACCGAGCGGTATCCACAGGCGTGTGCGATGCCAGTGGTGTTCTGGTCGGTGCTTTCCAGCAGCTCCCGCGCCCGGTTAAGCCGTTCCTGCTGCAGCCAGACCTTGGGCGAGAGTCCCGTGGTCTCAATGAAACGGCGCAAAAAGGTGCGCTCGCTCATGGCAACGCGCGCGGCCATGTCAGCCACGCTCAACGGTTGCTCCAGGTTCTCGCGAATCCATTGCAGCACTCGCGTCAGCTCGTTGCGCGGTGACTTGCACACCGGGGCGACGATGAATTGAGACTGACCGCCGGTTCGTTGCGGCGCCATGACCAGGCGTCGGGCCACCGAGTTAGCGATGTGCGTGCCGAAATCCCGGGCGATCAAGTGCAGGCAGGCGTCGATCCCGGCGGCGCTTCCGGCTGAAGT
Source organism: Pseudomonas sp. Z4-20 (assembly GCF_051131955.1). NCBI lineage: Bacteria > Pseudomonadati > Pseudomonadota > Gammaproteobacteria > Pseudomonadales > Pseudomonadaceae > Pseudomonas > Pseudomonas sp. Z4-20. The sequence goes on along the minus strand of NZ_CP071641.1, from coordinate 5,688,925 downwards.
GATCAACTGGCCTGAGTCGACGTAAAGCACATTAGGGTCAACCTTGATGTTGGGGAATCGTTCGGCCAGTTCCTTGGAAAATTGCCAGTGAGTGGTTACGGTTTCGCCATCGAGCAGCCCGGTGGCGGCCAGTACGAACACCCCCGAGCAGATAGACAGCAAGCGTGCGCCGCGAGCGTGGGCTCTTCTAAGGGCTTGCAACAGCGCTTCGGGGGGCGGCTCGTAACGATTGCGCCAACCGGGAACGATGATGGTCTGTGCGGTCTCAAGCTCCTCGAGACCTGCGTCGACGCTGATCTGCAATCCTCCCAACGCATGCATTGGTCCCTCGTCGACGGCGACGATGCGGTGGGTATACCAAGGCACGTCCAGTTCCGGGCGGGGTAGCCCGAATATCTCCAGGGCGATACCGAATTCGAATACGCAAAGGCCCTCATAAACGAGGATTGCCACTGTTCCGGGATGAGCATGCATTTGGCGTAATTTCACCGTTTATTGTCGTCTGCTGCACTGTAGCGGACAGTCCCATGCCCCTACAATCGCTGCCAGGCAATCAACGAAACCAAGACGGCTGCACCCCACAAAGGTGACTGCCGCATTACCGGTACCCCACCCCACCCCATCGCATCGGTAGAAGATTGTCACTTCCAGATTTATTCCTGCTTCAACAGAAAACGATTCGTGCGGATTGCTGAAGTGTGCGTATTAGATTGAGTTCTGTTAAAGGACGCTGCTAATGGATTTTAGCGGTGTCGAGGAGTTGTAGTGATACCCGGATTAACCTGGACGTTGTAAGGGAATGGACTATGTTGCTGATCCAGATAGTGTTTGTCATGTTGTCAGCAAAACTCCTGGGGGCTGTGTTCAATCGCTTGGGACAGCCTCAGGTTGTTGGAGAAATGATCGCGGGTTTTGTGTTGGGCCCGGTTGTACTGGGTCAGCTGTTTCCCGCCTTTCATCAACGGTTATTCGACAGTAGCGCTATCACCCAGCTCAAAGTCCTGAGCGAGTTGGGTATCTTGTTATTCATGTTCGTCATCGGCGCCGAGTTTCGATTCCCATTGAAACAGAGCAAGACTGGCTTCAAGGCCATCGTCATCGGCGCCTTCAGCATTGTTATTCCTTTCTCTCTTGGCGCCGCGATAGCGCCGTGGCTGTTCGAGCATTTCGCCACACCCGAGACCCCCCGGTTGGGTTTCGTCCTGTTCATAGGCACCGTGTTTTCTGTCACCGCTTTTCCGGTACTGGCGCGGATCCTCAAGGAACGCGGCATGCTTGGTACGCAAGTCGGTGCGATCGCCTTGCTGGCCGCAGCCATGAGCGACGTGGTCGCGTGGATGCTGATTGCCGCCGTCGCCATGGTGAATGGTCATGACAGCAACTGGATGGCCTTGGTCGTCCGGGGTGCCTGTCTGGTGTTGCTGGTGGTGTTTTCGTTCCTGGTGCTCAAGCCGCTGTTGAGCCGCTGGCTCGCCGCGGAAGGAAAATTCGCGCAACCGGTGGTGCTGGTGGCATTGCTGGCCGGCGTGATGATCTACGGCAGCCTGACTCACGCGTTGCAAGTGCATGCGGTGTTTGGTGCCTTCCTGTTCGGCCTGTGTGTGCCGCGGGAACAGCGCTTGCTGGACATGATCATCGAACGGTTGGAGCACGTATCGCTGATCATACTGATGCCCTGTTTCTTCGCTCTTGCAGGCCTGAGCACCACCTCGTCGGCGTTTACCGGCCTGGGTGTCTGGGTGCTGCTGGTGATCCTGCTGGTGGCCATCACCGCAAAGGTTGCGGGTAGCGCCCTGGGCGCCCGGTTGGTGGGATGCACCTGGTCGACGTCGCTGACCATCGGTGCCCTGATGAACACCCGCGGGTTAATGGAGCTGGTCGTGCTCAAGATCGGCCTGGACATGGGAATCATCGCAAGTGAGTTGTTTACCGCCTTGGTGGTCATGACCATCGTCACGACGCTGATGACCGGGCCGCTGATGAATTTGCACAAAAAGAAAGTTATCCCCATGGGCACTCTGTCAATTCCAAGAGCGTCGCCACCCCACGGATTTGTAACACCGACCGATAACAATGGAATGGAGCGATAAATGAGCGAACAAACGTCCAGCTTGGTTATTGAAGTAATGGAGCAGCAACTGGCCAAGCATTTCCAGAGCATTTTGCAAGATGAAAACCGGATGAAGCAGATTCGCAACGAATTCCGCCGCGACGGTTATTTCAACTTCAAGAACTTTTCTTTCCTACCGAAAAGGATCTTGGAAAACGTTCATGCCGAGGTTCATGCCTTACTCGATGAATATTCGGTACGTCGCGATGTTACGGTTCCGTCCACGGGTAATACCTATCGCAAGATGTACAACGTCAATCAACCGGAAATCGCCGAGGGCGGGACGTTCATTCCTGCGCTTTATCAATCCGAGTCACTGCGTCATTTCCTGGGCAACATTGCCGGCGATGACTTGGCCTCCTGCTGGGAGCAAGAGCAATACCTGATCACCAAGCTGAGCCATCCGGGCGATACCCACGGCTGGCATTGGGGCGATTACCCGTACACGATGATCTGGATCATCGAGGCGCCCGAGGACCCGGCGATCGGCGGCGTGCTCCAATGCGTGCCCCACAGTGAATGGGACAAGCAGAACCCGCAGATCTGGCAGTACATCCTCAACAACCCGATCAAGTCCTACCACCACCTCAAGGGTGATGTGTATTTCCTCAAGTCCGATACCACGTTGCACCACGTCGTGCCGATCCAGCAGGAAACCACTCGGATCATTCTCAACACGTGCTGGGCCAGTGCCCATGACCGGCGAACCGATGTCGCCCACGAGAGCATCGAAGTGATCTGGGACACCAAGGCCAGGACCACCGAAGAAGCTTGACGGCGAACGGCTGGGCGGATGGGTGTCCGCCCGGTTTTATCTATCGAATCAACGTTGCCCCCGGGGCTCAAGGAAGCAGGCCATGTCCATCACTCAAGAAACGTTTCAATCCGAAAGCGCCTACGTCGTGCGCAACGAAGGCGTCGATCTGGAACTCAAGTTGTTCATGGATGAGCAGATCGAATACATCCTCAAGCATCGGGCGACCGAACACCCGTTTCTCAATGCCTACGCCGAGCACGGCCTGCCGCCGGAGCACAGCAAGGTGCTGTACTTGGAAACCCTGCATTACTTCAAATACCTGCCGTTCTACGTCTGTGGGATTTCCACCATCACCCGTGACGAGGCAGTGCTGCGCACTATCGCCTTCAATGCTCGTGACGAACTGGGCGAAACCCATTCCCATTCCGACCTGTACCGCAAGTTCCTGCACGACAAGGGCATCAGCGAGGAGCAGATCGAAGCCTACAAGTGCCTGCCCAGCACCCAGGCATTGAACGATGGCATTTGCGCGCTCTACAGCAAACCGCCGCTGCAAAAGGCCCTGGGCGGTTTGTTCGCGGACGAGGCGATGTCGGCATCGATGGTTTCCAAGTACAACGATGGATTGATCAAGGAAGGCGTCAGCGAACGCGGGCGGTTCTTCTGGACGCTGCACATGGAAGTGGAGGTTGGCCATTCCAACGCAGTGTTCAACGTCATGGAAAAGCATCTGCAAACGCCGCAAGAACGTCGTCTGTTCGCTGAAGGGATTGAACAGTACTTGCACCTGATGGAAGTTTACTGGGATGGCATCGAGCGCAAACTCAACGTTGGAGGACGCCAATGACCGCCAAGAACGAATCCGGACAAGGCGTCGCCTTCGGTCTCGGCGCCACGCTGCTCTGGGGCTCGTATCCGCTGTGGTACAAGCCGCTGGCTGGGCTCGATGCCTACCACCTGCTGTCTTGGCGGGTCGTGTTCGCCGAGTTGTTTCTCTTGGCGCTCGTACTCCTGACCGCGCGGGTAGGAACGTTGCGTTCGACCCTCAAGACGGTTCGCCCGGTCAATGTGCTTACCGTGTCCGCCGTGTTGGGGCTGTGGTGGTTGATGTACATCTACGGGATTATGACGGGGCGCGTGCTGGAGGTGGCTTTCGGCTATTTCCTTAGCCCGATCATGAGCATGCTGGTGTCGCGGGTGATCTTCAAGGAACGCCTCACTTCATTGCAGACCTGGGCGATCTTCCTGGCCGTCACCGGTGTGACATTGATGGCGTTCGAACTGCTGAACCTGCATTCCTTCCCGTGGATCGCCCTGGTCATTGGCTTCTGCTATTCCTTCTACGGCATCTTCAAGAAGAAAGTAACTGGCGATCCGGTGGTCATCCAAACCCTCGAGATCGCCGTGCTGCTGCCGTTTGCGGCGCTGTTCCTGCTGCTGGCGCAGGCCCAGGGCGTGGGGCACCAGTTCCTGCAATCGGGCACCCGCGACCTGCTGCTGGTCGCGACGGGCCTGATCACGGTGCTGCCGTTGTGGTGGTACAGCTTGGCGGCCAAGCAGTTGTCGATGATCACGCTGGGCTTTTTGCAGTTCGTCCCGCCAATTTGCAACTTCCTGTTGGCGGCATTCGTTTATGGTGAACCGGTCTCGTCGTTGAAACTGGCGGCGTTCTCGTTCATCTGGCTGGCGCTTGCGTTGTTCACGTTGAATTCCATTCGGGTCCAGCGTGCAGCGGCAGCCGCCAGATTGTCCGTGCAAATGCGTACGGCATGACCTACCCGCCCGCGCCGCCTAGAAACGGCGTGGGTTTTTCAGGATAAAGGAATTGAAATGAAGAAAGTCGCCGTAGTGGGCTGCACCGGTGCAGTGGGCATGACCATGCTGCAATTGCTTGAAGACACCGACTATGAAGTGGTCTGCATGGCCTCTGAACGTTCGGCCGGCAAGCGCTTGAAGGCGGGTAATACCGAGCACGTGATCGAGCCTTTTTCGGTCGAAGGCTGCGCTTCGTGCGATATCGTGTTCCTCTGTGTTTCAGGCTCATTCGCCTTGGAGTATGGCGAGCGTCTGGCTGAAAACTCCTACGTGATCGATAACTCATCGGCGTTTCGTTACCACCCGAACATTCCGCTACTGGTTCCGCCAATCAACGGTCAGCGCTACAAGGGCGAAAAGTTGATTGCCAATCCCAACTGCTCCTCAGCTATTGCACTGATGGTACTGGGGCCGTTGCACGATGCCTTCGGGTTGGAAAGCGCGATCATTTCCACCTATCAGGCCGCCAGCGGCGCGGGCCAACCCGCCATGCTCGAGCTGCGGGAGAAGGCCAAGGCGTTCAGTGACTACGGCGATCAGGACGACAGCGAAAACTTCGCCCATAACCTGGCATTCAACGTCATCCCGCAAGTCGATTCGTTCGAAGACAACGGCTATACCCGCGAAGAAATGAAAGTGGTCTGGGAGTTGCGCAAGGTCCTGGACGAACCGGACCTGGCCATCAGCACTACAGCGGTTCGGGTGCCGACCCTGCGTTCCCATGCCGAGAGCCTGAGCCTGCGATTCAAGCAACCGGTGCGTTCACTGGCCCAGGTGCGCGAGCTCTTGGCGGCTGCGCCGGGCGTCGAGGTGGTGGATGAGCCCAAGCAGGGCGTTTATCCGATGCCCATGACGTCCACGTACAAGCATGCGGTGGAGGTTGGGCGGATCCGCTATAACCTGATCTACGGGGAACATGGACTGGACCTGTTTATTAGTGGTGATCAGTTGCTGCGTGGCGCGGCGCTGAACGCGTTCGAGATCATGCAATTGGTCAATGACTGATCCATCGAGGCATGGCGTAAAAACGCGCAATCACGTTACGGTGGTTGCGCGTTTTTTCATTCAGCTGGACTGAGGCTCGCTGTCGTCTTGCATGTCATCCAGGTATTCCGGCTGATCGGGCAGCTCGGTGATGACGCTGAAGTCGCTGATTTCGATGGCGCCCGTTCCATGGCCGAGCAAGTGAAAGGAGAACGCCTTGCGCGGTTGCGGGTTATCGAAATGGATGTCCATCACCAGTGGCTGGTCGGAAGTCACCGCCACCTCGGTGGGAAAATCCATCGGCACGTCCCGCTCGAACTCCTTGGCCTTCAGGGAGATATAGGCGGCGTGGTCCGTATCCACGGCGCGGATGGTCAAGCTCACACGCGTGCGAGTGCCCTTGGGCATTTCCAGGTATTGGGCGCCGATGAGGTTGTCGGTCCAATCGTTGGTGACCTGGGCGGGAAGGGGGATCTTTTCAGCACTGCCGAACTGATAGGGCTGGTTCAAGGACGTGGTAAGCAGCGTCTGGTCCAGTGCCGTGGCCCGTGCGCTGATCAGCCTGGCGCGCTGGCCGCTGTATTGCCCGGCGTAGGTGGCGCGATCGGCGATGAAGCCCTCGCTCTTGTAGTCGCGGCAACGCTGGAGGAAATCGCACTCAGTGAAGGTGCCCTTGCCATCGTGATAGCGCAGCTTGCCGTTGGTGAACGACATGATTTCCCGGCCCGTCGCGTAGTCCCGGAACATCGAGCGACCGGACAACGATGCGGGCACCCTGTAACCGAAGTAGTCGAGAATCGAGGCGGTCAGGTCCACGTGGCCGTAGACGCCTGGCTTGATCCTGGGCAGTGGCTCGGGCGCCAGCGTCAGGTTGAATCCCCAGGACGATGCCAGGCGTACATCGTCGATGCCATGGGACTCGTCCGAGGTGATGACCACCAGCGTGTTTTCAAGGATCCCCTGGCGTTCCAGGCCTGTCAGGAAACTGTCCAGGGCGTCGTCCAGATAGCCCACGGCGGCCTGCTTGGCGGTGTCGTAGCGTTCCAGATAGTCCTCCGGCGCGGAGTAGGGCTGATGCGTGCCCACGGTCAGCAGGGTCAGCATCCAAGGCTTGTCGGCCTGTTGCAATTGCCCGACATAATCCAGCGCGCCTTCGAAGAAGGTCTTGTCATCCTTGCCCCAAGGGAATTCCAGATAGGCAGGGCGGGTGAACCAGTCCATGCCCCAGGTGGTGTCGAAGCCGATGTGCGGCATGATCCGGTCCTTGGCCATGAACCGCAGGCCAGCGCCTTGCAGGAAGTGCGTGGAGAAGCCGTTCTTGCGCAACTGAGCCGGTAGGCAGGCCTGGTTGCGTTGGGTCTGGTTCAACATCTCGACACCCTTTGGGGTGCCATCGTCGAGTTTGTCGTAGTCGCCACACAGCATCGCGTACAAGCCCCGGATGGTCTGGTGACTGTGCAGCACGTAATCAGGCGTGTTCATGCCGCGTTCGGCCCAGGCACTGAGGCGCGGCATGAGGTTTTCCTGATAACTGCTTTTCAGGGCTTGGCGGTTGGTTTCCAAGTAGGCGCCGGGGATTCCTTCCAGAGCGATGACGAGCACGTTGCGCGCTTGGCCCGGTGCAGCCAGCAGTTTATGTCCATCAAGGTCCAGCCGGGTGAGTCCTTCCATGGGCGGAGCCTGATCCGGCACATCGCCGGCAAAACGTTGCTCGATATGCTCCTGACCAGCGGCGAAGCCTGCGGTGATGAGTTGATGGGGCAGGTTGAACAGGTTCCATTGGTCCGCCTCGTTGGGCCGCCAGGTTTGCACGGTGCTGTGGGCCAGCAAAAGCACGATCGGCAGCGCCCAGGCATGGCGCGGCAACGGCGGCGCCTGGCGGCGCCGATTGGTCCACTGGACGATCAACCACAGCGCCAGCGCGGCCAGCACCATTGCGGCAAGCCAAGGATGTGCGAAGCCACCGCTGGTGGAGTTCTCGACGAATTGCGGGTCGATCAGATACTGGATGTCCGCTGGTGTCGGCATCCGGCCCACGGCATTGACCAACTCGATGCAAGCCAGCGTCAGCGCACACCAGGCCAGCAGCACCGGCAGTGCCAACCACCAGGGGCGTCGATACAGCAGCGTGATTAACAAGACGCCGATCGCCAGGTCCGAAAGATAACCCAGCGGGTCGGACCAGCCCAATGCAAGCCGCACGCCCATGGGGACGAAGAGGACGGCTCCGGCCAAGGAGGCGAGGGGCGCAAGCGGATGGGTGAGTGAGCGGTAAAAAAAGTTCACAAATATGGGCCTTTCGGTTGGAGCTAATCCTTCGGATAACCGCAGGATTCCCTAAATTGGTCACGAAAATGTAATGACATTGTGAGTGATAGTACCAAGCGTAGCTGTCAGCGACCGCTCGACAACCCTGTGCCTGGCTGTGGTTCGCTTGCGGGACCTCTACAATGGCCATGCAAAGCGGTTTAGAGGCGTGCGCAAACTTGTATCAGGATTTCTCACCGGGGGATGGATGGACAGGTTCCAGGAAATGCAGGTATTCGTCGCCGTCGCCCAGGACTCGGGGTTTTCCTCGGCTGCGCGACGCCTGGGGCTGTCGGCCGCCAGCGTGACGCGGGCAGTGGCGGCGCTGGAGCAACGCATTGGAACGCCGCTGCTGGTACGTACCACGCGCAACGTCTATCTGAGTGAAGCCGGCCAGCGCTTTCTCGACGACTGTCGGCGGATCCTCGGCGATTTGCAGGAAGCCGAGGATTCGGCGGCAGACAGCCACGCCCAGCCTCGCGGGCAACTGACCATTACCGCGCCCGTGCTGTTCGGCCAACTGTTTGTCACGCCGGTGCTGGTGGATTACCTGGAGCGGTTTTCCGAGGTCTGTATCAACGCCCTGTTGCTGGATCGCACCGTCAGCATGGTCGAGGAGGGCATTGACGTCGCCGTGCGCATCGGCGAGTTACCCGACAGCAGCTTGCACGCCGTTCGTGTCGGCGAGGTGCGGTGGGTGGTGTGCGGTTCTGCGCAATATTTCGCCCGCCATGGCCGGCCCCAGCACCCACAAGACCTCGAGCGGATGCCCGTGGTGTCGTCATCAGCCATTGGCCAGATCAGGAACTGGACCTTCGTCGAGGCAGGCCAGCCGCTGTCAGTCCGGCCCGCGCCTCGGCTGGTGGTCACGGCCAATCAGGCGGCCATTGGTGCAGCGTGCCAGGGATTGGGCATGACGCGGGTCCTGTCCTATCAAGTGGCGGCCAACGTTGCCGCCGGCGAGCTGGAAATCGTCCTGGCTGACTTCGAGCTGCCGCCGTTGCCGATCCATGTGGTGTACCAGGGTGGCCGCAATGCGCCGGCACGGGTTCGCAGCTTCGTCGACTTCATCGTCAGCGCGTTGCGCGAACACCCGGCATTGAAGGGCTGACGCATTGTTGCGCCGGTAGAAATGATGGATTGCGCTTTCAGGTGATTCTATAGCCCCGGGCTTGAGCAGAAGATGAAGCCATCGACGCCGCTTACCGATGGCGTCATTTCCCAGCGGAGTCGACCATGAACCCTATCAAGCTCTATCACTTCCCCCTCTCTGGCCACGCGCACCGCGTGCAGCTAATGCTGTCGCTGCTCGAGTTGCCTGTCGAAGTCATCTTCGTCGACCTGGCCAAGGGCGCGCACAAACAGGCTGATTTCCTCGCGATCAATCCGTTCGGGCAAGTGCCGGTGATTGATGACGATGGTGTGGTGCTGGCTGATTCCAACGCCATCCTGGTGTACCTGGCGCAAAAATATGGCCAAGGCCGTTGGCTGCCAACGGACCCGGTCGGCGCCGCTCGCGTGCAGCGTTGGCTGTCGGTAGCGGCCGGACCTCTGCACGCCGGACCGGCCACGGCGCGGTTGATCACCGTATTCGGCGCGTCCCATAACGCCGAGGATGTTATTGCCCGTTCCCACAGCCTGCTCAAGGTCATCGACCATGAATTGAGCAACAGCGCCTATCTGGCCGGTGACACGCCAACCATCGCCGACATCGCTGGCTACAGCTACACCGCCCATGCGCCAGAGGGCAATGTTTCGCTGCAGGACTATGCCCATGTGCGCGCATGGCTGGCGCGGGTCGAAGCCTTGCCCGGGTTCGTGGGGATGCCACGTACCGTGGTGGGCCTGCAAAAGGAGGCTTGAGCACCCGACCGCTCGTGGAGGGGGCAAACGCCCTCGCCACGGTTTCTGTCAGACGTCGAAAGCGCTAATCTGCCAGCCTTCTCCCGCGGGTGGCTGCGCTTCATGATTTTTATCCACAGGCTGTCGCTGGCCCTTGCCGCGCTGTTCCTGAGTGGCTGCGATCAGCCCGCACCTCTGGTCCTCGATCAGCAACTCTACATCTGGCAACGCCAGTGGACGCCGGCTCACGCGTTGGCGCTGCGCCAGAGTCGTGACGACTTTTCCAGTGTTCGGGTGTTGGCGTTGCAGGCATTTCCCGGCGCCGGCTGGAGCCGGGCGCGCATCGATCCGGCGATGCTCAAGGCTGATGGTCGGTCGCTGGTGGCTGTGATTCGCCTGGACGGCCAGCTCAAATCCCTCAACCAGGACGAGGTCATCGCGCAGATCCGACAGGTGCTGGATGACTGGCAAGCCCAAGGCCTGGCGCCGGTGGGGGTTGAGATCGATCACGATGCCGGTAGCGCACGACTGCCGACCTACCGGACATTCCTTGCGCGATTGCGCGAAACCTTGCCGACCACGTTGCAGCTAAGCATCACGGCGCTGCCCGCCTGGCTCGACAGCCCTGAACTGCCCGAGCTGTTGAAGACGGTGGACAGCAGCGTGTTGCAGGTCCATGCGGTCAGCGATCCGCGGCAAGGGTTGTTCGATGCCGACCAGGCCAGGCGCTGGGCCAAGCGCTGGGGGGGCGTTACCACGCGGCCTTTTTATCTGGCCTTGCCGGCGTATGGCGTGGCGCTGCTGACAGAGGAAAACGGAGCGCCGATGGTAGAAAGCGAAGTGCCCATCGACCGGGGCGGCGAGCGTCGGGAATTGTTGGCCGATCCGCAGACCGTGGCCGGGCTTGTTGCGGACCTGCGTGCCGAGCCGCCGGAGCATTTGGCCGGGCTGATATGGTTTCGCCTGCCGCTGGCGGGGGACCGGCGTGCCTGGAGCCTGGCCACGCTGGGCGCGGTTGCCCGTGGGGACAGCCTCGACAGTCGCCTGGCGGTGCACGTTGACGAGCAAGACGGCCTTTACGATATCCGGCTGGTGAACCGGGGCAATCTCGACAGCCCGTGGCCCCTGCGCCTGACTCTTGCGGTAGGCGCCTGTGACGGGGTCGATGCCTTGGCGGGTTATACGTTGCAACAAACCCCCGGACTGCTTACCTTCACCCGCATTCAGGAAGGCCGCTTGGCTGCCGGTGCCCAACGGGCTATCGGCTGGGCGCGCTGTACGAAAATTGACCAAGGAGGATTCAATGTCTACCCGTAACTGGCCTCGTCGCCTGCTGTGCCTGAGCCTCAGCCTGCCGCTGGGCCAGGCATTGGCTTGCGGGCCGGATTTCCCGATGCGCCTGCTGGATAACCGTGCCCAGTCATTGGCTGAATTGCCCGAAGGCAGCTTTCGCTTCGAAGTCAGCCGCCTCGGCCAGGCCATCGCGGGGTTGAAGCCAGTGACCGAGGCAACGCGCAACCCGGATTACAGCTACGACGATGTTTCCTCCTACGTGGAACAACGCAACAAGGCCGAACAGATCGGCCTGACGCCACCGCAACAAGCCGTGCTGGAGCGTTTGCGAGCGTTGAGCGATGTCGAGCAGGTCGTTGTCGAAGCGGCGAACCTGCCCGCCGAGCTGCGCTTGTATGCGATCGGTGCGGCGGCCTTCAATGCGGGCGACCATCCGCGGGCTTTGGAATCGTTCCAGCAACTGCTGGCGCTGCCGCCCGACGAGCGCCGGCTGCGCAGTACCTGGGCCGCCTATTCCCTGGGGCGTGCCTTGTTTGCCATGAGCGTCGAGGCCGGGCGCGGCGAACCGGCGGTGATGCAGGATCAGGCTCGCCAAGCGTTCCGCCAGGCTCGCGAGCTGAGTATCGCCGGCTTCAGCGATCCGCTGGAACTGGGCGTCGCCAGCCTGGGCGAAGAGGCCAGGGTCGCCTATACCGCCGACGACTGGGACGCTGCCATCGGCCTGTATGCGAGCCAGAACGCTCAGGGTTCCCCGGTGGGCTACAGCTCGTTGCTGCAGTTGGCGGGCGGCCTCAGTGTCGAGTCGGATGAACGCCTGGGCGAATTGCTCAAGGCAAAAGCGGTCCAGCGCTTGGTAACCGCCTATTTGCTCAGCCGTGTCGGCTGGTGGGACGGCGAAGAGCCGTCCGGCGAGAAAAAACTCGTCAAGCTCCTGCAAGCCAGCGCCCAGGGCAACCTGGAAGACGCTGATCGCTTGGCGGCGGTGAGTTATCAACATGCGGATTACGCCGGCGCAAAGGCGTTTGCAGACAAGGCCGCCGACACCGGATTGGCCTGGTGGGTACGGGCCAAACTTGCGTTGCGCGAGGGCGACAAAGTCGCTGCGGCGGCGGCTTATGCCAAGGCCGCCCAGGCTTTTCCGCAAGACGAATCCTGGGGCGCCCGCCGCACGCCAGACTGGGATTACGAGACGGTACAGCCCAAGTGTCGAGTGGAGGGCGAAAGCGCGATCCTCGCGTTGCAGCGGGGCGACTATCTGCAAGCGTTCGATCAGCTTTATCGCGGCCAGGGCAATTATTGGTATGACGCCGCGACGGTCGCCGAGCGCGTGCTGACCGTCGAGGAACTCAAGCAATATGTCGACGCCCAGGTGCCGGCACCGCCGCCGTTGAGCCAGGAGGATCGGGACAATTATGTGCAGTTGTCCGGAGCCGCGAAGCTGCGCAACCTGCTGGGACGTCGCCTGCTGCGTGAGGGACGCTACGACGAGGCGGCGGCTTATTTCGATAACGCCGAGCTACAGGACAAGGCCCGCGCCTACGCAAAGTTGCGCCAGGAAGCCGAGTCCAAATGGTGGCCGACCAGTCGGGCAGAGGCTTACTTCAACGCTTCCGTCATCGCGCGCAAGTCCGGCATGCAATTGCTGGGCTACGAGATGGCGCCGGATTACGCGAGCCTGGACGGCAACTACAGCTTTGAGCCGGTGGAGCTGAAGATCGGTCCGCTGGTGGCCGAAGGCGAAGTGCAACGGCAACAGGCCAGCGCAGCGCAACCGGACGTGCGTTATCACTACCGTTTTGTCGCCACGGCGTTGGCGAGCCAGGCTGCCGATCATTTGCCACACACCAGCCAAGCGTTTGCGGCGGTGTTGTGCAAGGCGGTGGGGTACAACTCGAGTCTCCAAGAGCAAAGCGCGTTGTATCAACGTTACGTGAAGGAAGGCCCCTACGTGGAATGGGCGTGGGATTTCGGACATCAATGTGCGGAACCGGCGTTCGACCAGGCGAGTAAACGCTACGTCACACAGGCCCTCGCGCCGATTCGCTCGACCCTGCGGCCTTTCAAGGCGTGGTTGGAAGTGGGTGGCGCGGTGCTCGTGGTGGCCGTGGTGCTGGCATTCATCAGCCGCCGCAAGCGCAAGGCGCGGATGGCAGCTGAGTAGATTGATCAACCTGTGGCGAGGGAGCTCCCCCGCCGCAGGAATCTACCGCAGTGCCCTCTGTTGCCTACATCTGCGTAGCCATTCCTTCCACATCCATCGCCGCCTGGCGCAGCGCTTCCGAGCGAGTGGGGTGGGGGTGGCAAATCAGGGCGATGTCTTCGGCCGATGCGCCGAATTCCATCGCGACGCAATACTCGCCGATCATCTCGCTGACACTCGGGCCGACCAGATGCACGCCGAGAATCTGGTCGGTGTGTTCATCGGCCAATACCTTGGCGAACCCTTCGGTTTCGTGATTGATTTTTGCCCGGCTGTTGGCCGTGAACGGAAATTTGCCGACTTTATAGGCGCGACCTTCAGCCTTGAGTTGTTCTTCGGTTTTGCCGACGCTGGCCAGTTCCGGACGGGTATAGATAACGTTGGGGATCAGCTCGTAATTGACCTCGCCCGCCTTGCCGACGATTTGTTCGATGCAGGCCATGGCTTCATCTTCCGCCTTGTGGGCCAGCATTGGTCCGGAGGTGACATCCCCGATCACCCAGACGCCCGGCGCTTCTGTGCGGTGGCGCTGGTTGGCGAGCATGCCGCGTTTGTCGGTCGCCAACCCGACGTTCTCCAGCCCCAGCCCCTGGGTATAAGGACGGCGACCGATGGCGACCAGCACGTAATCGGCGTCCAGCATCTGCGCCTCGCCGCCTGCCGCGGGTTCGACGTGCAACTGCACGCCGTTCGCCGAGGAAACGGCGCCGGTGACTTTAGCGCTCAACTTGAACTGAATGCCTTGTTTGGCCAGGGCCCGTTGCAGGGTCTTGCCGGCTTCGCCATCCACGCCTGGGCAGATGCGATCGAGGTATTCCACCACGGTCACCTCGGCCCCCAGGCGCCGCCAGACCGAGCCCAGTTCGAGACCGATGACGCCGGCGCCGATCACCACCAGATGCCGGGGCACTTGGCCCAGGGACAGCGCGCCGGTGGAGTCCAGGATGCGCCGGTTATCGATGTCTACGCCGGGCAGCGGGGTGGGCTCGGAGCCGGTGGCAATGATGATGTCCTTGGCGCTCAGTTCGGTCTTGCCGCCGTCCTCGGCGGTGACGGTCACTTTGCCCGGCCCATCGATATGGCCCCAGCCCTTGATCCAGTCGACTTTGTTCTTGCGCAACAGAAACTCGATGCCCTTGGTCAGGCCAGTCACGCTGTCGTCCTTCTGCTTCATCATCTGTACCAGGTCGAGGGTGGGGCTGACGTTGATGCCCAGGTTGGCAAACTCAGAGCCCTTGGCCGCTTCGTACAGTTCCGAAGCGTGGAGCAACGCCTTGGAGGGCATGCAGCCGACATTCAGACAGGTGCCGCCGAGGGTGGCGCGGCCCTCGATACAGGCCGCTTTCAACCCCAGCTGTCCGGCGCGAATCGCCGCGTTATAGCCGCCAGGACCGCCGCCCAGAATGATGACGTCGTAGTTGCTCATACCGTTCTCCCGCTTGGCTTGTAAAAAAATTATGTACGTAATATGAGCGTTTCCGAAGAATTCGGTCAAGGCTTACGTCAAGTGGCAGGCTTGTGCATACCGTGAACAATTCAAAACAGAAATTTCACAGAAACGGTTATAAGGTAACGCCATGTAACGGAGCGGCATTGGGCGTCGGTTGCCCATGCGGATTTTTGATCGCCATCAGCACTGAGGTGACATGCAAGTCGATCTTGATATCCAAGGGGCACAAGTGGCTGAGTGGCCGCGCTTCCAGCAGGCAACGTTGCAAGCGCGTCGCTTGAAGCGGATCGTTTTGGCGCTGGCCGGTCTGGCGGGCGTTGGGTTGTTGCTCGCGTTTTTTACGGCAGTGTTTTCGCCGCAGTCGGTATGGCCTGCGCTGCTGGTTAGCCAAAGTGCCGGTTTGATTGTGCTGGTGGCGGGCTTGCAATCGGCTGGCTGGGTGGCCAAATGGCGCAGCCAGGCGCTCCTGCCCCAGGTCGATACCCTTCTTCTTGCCGCCGACGAGCCTGTGGATAACACCGGCTGGTATGAGCAAATGCTCGAGCGAATCAGCGCACGCTGGGTGGGTTTGTTGAAGCAGATCGGAGCGCCTGCCTTGTGGCTCGCCGGCTGGTCGATCTTGGCCCTGCTGAGCCTGGAGCAGACCTGCAACCTTGATCTGCCGGCAGCTTCGCTGGGAGTGTCGGCCAATGTCGGCGCCGTGCTCGCATTGTTGTTGGCGTTCGGCTTGCTGGTGTTTGAACGGCAACTGGCTCAACAACCCTCTCTCGAATGGCCGGAGGCATTGTCGCTGGCGCAACTGTCACGAGTCGCCATCACCGTTCTTGTGCTGACTGCCTTGTGCTTGCTCTTCGCCGGGGAATCGTCGATATGGCCGGTACGCTTGGCGGTGCTGACCGGGGTATTGCCTGGGCTGGTGGCGGTGGAGTTCTTGTTGCGCGCCGCGCTCTCGTTATTCAGCCCGCGCCGAGAATCCTTGGAGCCGACGTTGCTGGGACGAAGCGTCATCGCCGACCTGCTGCGCTGGCCGCCGCAACCGTTGCTGGCCCTGCAACAGGAGCTGCACAACCGCTTCGGCATCGACTTGCGTCAGATCTGGGCGTTCAGCTACATGCGCCGGGCCTTCTTGCCGGTCCTGGCGCTGGTGGCGTTGGTGGGTTGGCTGCTGACGGGGGTGCATGAGGTGCCGCTGCAAGCACGTGGCATCTATGAGCGGTTTGGTAAACCGGTGGAGGTCTTCGGCCCGGGCCTGCATGCCGGGCTGCCTTGGCCGTGGGGCAGGGTGCTCAGCGTGGAGAACGGCGTTGTGCATGAGTTGGCGACCAGTGTCGGCGATAACAAGGCGGTCCCGGAAGCTGAGCCAGCGGAAGGGCCTGCCCCGACGGTTGCCAATCGCTTATGGGACGCCAGTCATGTGAACGACAAATCCCAAGTGATTGCCAGCCGGCGCGGCGATCAGCAAAGCTTCCAAATCGTCAACATGGACGTGCGCTTCGTATATCGCATCGGCTTGACGGACGCCGCCGCACTGGCGGCCACTTACAACAGTGCGGATGTGCCGGCGTTGATCCGCAGCACCGCCAGCCGCATCCTCGTGCATGAGTTTGCGTCGCGCACGCTGGACGGTTTGCTCGGTGCGGACCGTGTCAGCCTGGCGGATGAAATCGGCCGTGCGGTGCAGGCCGACTTGCAATCACTCGACAGCGGCGTGGAGATTCTCGCGACGGTGGTCGAGGCGATTCACCCGCCGGCCGGTGCGGCCAATGCCTACCACGGCGTGCAAGCGGCGCAGATCGGTGCCCAGGCACTGATTGCCCGGGAGCGTGGCGCCGCTGCGGAACAGACCAACCAGGCGCAATTGCAAGCGAGCGTTGCCCATGACCGGGCTCAAGGTGCCGCCCGGGAAATCAGTGCTACCGCCCAAGCTGCAGACTTGCGTTTCAATGCCGAACGCAAAGCCTACGCGTCGGCGGGGCCCGCCTTCGTCCTGGAGCAGTACCTCAGCCAGCTGAGCCAGGGATTGGGCCAGGCCAATCTGCTGATACTCGATCATCGCCTGGGCGGCAGCGGCAACGCGCCGACCATAGACCTGCGTACCTTCACGCTGCCGGCGGACCCCGCGTCGCCACGTAACCCTGCCCAGCCAGGAGCTGCCCATTGAGCCAGTCTTCGTCACACCATGACCACGACCACGCCGGTCACGCCCACGGCCATGCTGGCCATCACCATGGACATCATCACGCCCATCACGGCGATCCGCAGGAAGCCGGGCCGTTTCCCTGGCGGCGGATGGGTTGGGCAGTGTTGCTGGTGGCCTTTGCTATTGCCGCCGCCAGCCTGGTGCAAGTGCGGTCAGGTGAAGCCACCGTCATCACGCGTTTTGGCAATCCGGCGCGGGTGTTGCTGCAGCCGGGCTTGGGCTGGCGCTGGCCAGCGCCTTTCGAAGCGGCGATCCCGGTGGATTTGCGCCTTCGTACCAGCTCCAGCGGTTTGCAGGACGTCGGTACGCGCGACGGATTACGGATCATCGTCCAGGCCTACGTAACGTGGCAGGTGCAAGGTGACACGGACAATGTGCAGCGTTTCATGCGCGCCGTGCAGAACCAGCCGGACGAAGCTGCGCGGCAAATCCGCACGTTTGTCGGTTCAGCCCTGGAGACCACGGCCGCCAGTTATGACCTGGCAAACCTGGTCAACACCGATGCCAGCCAAGTGCGCATTGCTGATTTCGAAGCCCAGTTGCGCCAGCAAATCGAACAGCAACTGTTGGCCACCTACGGCGTGCGCGTACTTCAGGTTGGCATCGAGCGCCTGACGCTGCCGTCAGTGACGCTCACTGCAACGGTGGACCGTATGCGTGCAGAGCGCGAAACCATCGCTACGGAGCGCACGGCCATCGGTAAGCGTGAGGCTGCGCAAATTCGGTCCGCCGCCGAGCGTGATGCACGAATCCTGCAAGCTGATGCAACGGTTAAAGCCGCTGAAATCGAGGCACAGTCCCGGGTAGAGGCGGCTGAAATCTATGGCAAGGCCTATGCGGGTTCGCCTCAGCTTTACAACCTGCTGCGTTCACTGGATACCCTGGGCACCATTGTCAGCCCGGGCACCAAGTTGATCTTGCGCACTGACGCCGCGCCGTTCCGTGTCTTGGTAGACGGTCCTCCGACGGCTGAACTCAAGGGTGGAACACAGCCATGAGTTTGGTTCCACGTGGAACAAACGAGTTATCCAGCCCATGGATCCAGGCCGGGCGCTTGGCGTTTCTTGCACTTTATGCGGTCACGATTTTGGCTGCGTTGGCTTGGGTTTTTTCTAATGTGCGGCAGATCGATCCGCAGGATCGGGCGGTGGTGATGCACTTTGGTGCCCTTGATCGAATCCAGAACGCCGGGCTCTTGATCGCCTGGCCTCGTCCCGTGGAACAGGTGATTCTTTTGCCCGCTGCGGATCGCGTACTGGAGCGAAGGATCGACAATCTGTTGCGTTCGGACGCGGCTCTGCAAGCTGATCGTGTCGCCAGTTTCGCTGCCCCGGTCAGCGACGCATTGGCGGGCTCTGGTTATCTATTGACCGGTGACGCGGGTGTGGTGCAGCTGGATGTGCGAGCATTCTACAAAGTCACCGAGCCTTACGCCTACGTCCTGCAAGGTGAACATGTGCTGCCGGCGCTGGACCGACTGGCGACCCGCAGCGCCGTTGCACTCGCCGCCGCCCGGGACCTGGACGCCATTCTGGTGGCCAGGCCTGAACTGCTGGGTAGCGACAACCAGGCTGCGGAGCGCCGCGAACGCTTGCGTGGCGACTTGGTGCAAGGCATCAACCGCCGCTTGGCTGATCTTGCAGCGACAGGGCAAGGGCTGGGGATCGAAGTGGTCCGGGTCGATGTGCAATCGAGCCTGCCGGGTCCAGCGGTGGGGGCGTTCAATGCGGTATTGACTGCTAGTCAGGAAGCCGACAAAGCCGTCGCCAATGCTCGCACCGAAGCCGAAAAACAAACCCAGGCGGCCCGGCAGGACGCCGATCGTGCGCTGCAAGTGGCCCATGCACAGGGCGGCGAGCGGCTCGCCAAGGCTTCGGCGGATACGGCTACGGTGTTTGGGTTGGCGAAAACCCAGGGTCAGGATCCTCAGATGTTGCTGCGCCTTTACCGCGAACGCATGCCTGACATCCTCCGCCGAGCGGGGTCAGTCACCACGGTCGACCCGAAAGACGACAGCCGACTGATCATCCAGGGAGCCGGCCAATGACCGCTCAAAACACAGCCATGCCGATGTTGTCCTCCGCCGAGCAGCGATCAGCCGCGCGGCAACTGACCTTGGCGATGCTCGCCCTCGGCCTGCTTGCCTTAGGCCTTGCGTGGCGCGGCTGGTCGCCGGAGCAAAGCGGGGTCAGCCAACTAATGTTGGGGGTTGCCTCACTGCTAGTGGCGGTGCCGGTGATGCGTTCTGCCTGGTACAGCTTGCGTTATCCAAGCCTGCACGGGATCACCGATCAACTGATCGCCCTGGCGATGCTCGGCGCCTGGGCCACTGGCGATCTACTGACCGCGGCTCTGCTGCCGATCATCATGATTTTTGGTCACGTGCTGGAAGAGCGCAGTGTCATTGGTTCCCAAGAAGCGATTCACGCCCTCGGCCAGTTGACCCGCAGCCAGGGCCGCAAGGTGCAGGCCGACGGCTCGATTGTCGAAGTCGATAACGGTTCGTTGCGACCTGGCGATGTGGTGGAGGTTCGGGCCGGAGATCGGGTGCCCGCCGACGGTCGGGTGTTGTCCGGCCAGGCGAGTCTCGACACCGCGCCGATTACCGGGGAGTCGGTGCCATTGGAAGCTGTGGCCGGCGTCGAAGTGTTTGGTGGCGCGATCAATCTTGATGGTCTGCTGCGTCTGGAAGTGACGCGCACCGGCGAGGAATCGACGCTGGGCAAGGTGATTGCCCTGATGCAAAACGCCGAGCGCTCCAAGCCACCCATTACGCGTTTGCTGGAACGATACGCCGGCAGTTACCTGGTGTTGGTGTTGTTGCTGGCGGCGGTGACCTGGTTCGTGACCAACGACGCCCAGGCGATGCTCGCGGTTCTGGTCGCGGCGTGTCCCTGCGCCCTGGTGCTGTCGGCGCCGGCCACGGCGATTGCCGGCATTGCGGTGGCGGCGCGCCATGGCATCTTGATTCGCAGCTCGGCCTTCCTTGAGGAGCTGGCGGACCTGACATCGTTGGTCATCGACAAGACCGGCACTTTGACTTATGGCACGTTGCGCCTGCAGTCGATCCAAAGTGCCTCGGCTGATCGCACCGTGCTGCTGCCATTGGCCGCCAGCCTCGGCTCGGCCAGCAGTCATCCGGTCAGTCGTGCTTTGGCGAGCTTGGTGGAACAGCACCATTATCTGCCGCTCACCGATATCCACGAACGCCAGGGTTTGGGTGTGGTGGCAACGACCGAGCAAGGGGAGGCAGCACTCGGCCGCCCCGAGTTGTTTGCCCAATTGGCTATCCAAACCTCGACGATTCCCGACCATGACGGCCCGATCGCCGGATTGGCCCTAAATGGAGAATTTCTCGCCTGGTTGCTGCTGGCAGACAGCGTCAAGCCGGAAGCGGGGGCGGCCCTGGAGCAATTACGCGCGCTTGGCCTGGGGCGCCAGTTGTTGTTGACCGGTGATCGCCAGAGCGTGGCCGCTGCCCTGGCAGAAGAAGTTGGCATTAGTGACGTTCAGGCACAGGCCTTGCCGGAAGACAAGCTCAAACGGGTCATGGCCGAAATTGACCACGGGTTCCGGCCCATGGTGGTGGGGGACGGGATCAATGATTCGTTGGCGCTCAAGGCCGGCGTAGTGGGCGTTGCGATGGGCGCCAGCGGCGCGGACATTGCCCTCGCGTCGGCGGATATTGTCCTGATTGGCAGCGACCTGCGGCGCCTGGGCACCTGCGTGCGGCTGAGTCGGCAATGCCGACGGACGCTCCAGGTCAATGTAATCATCGGCCTGGGCTGGACGCTGGCCATCGTCGCCTTCGCCGCATTCGGCTGGCTAGGGGCGGCGGGGGCGATGATCGCGGCGCTACTGCATAACTTAAGCACATTATTGGTATTGGGTAACGCTGGGCGACTGCTGCGGTTTCAGGAGCCGTTGCCAAAAATCTAGCGTGTCCGCTCGAGCGCTTGAAGCGAACTGTTGGTCGCTTCCACAGTCATTTACGAGAGGGCATACCACTTCAGGCGGTTACTGCTCAAACAGCAGATTTAGAAGGCGATAGAAAAAGGCTATAAATTCGATAGCCGGCTATTTTTCTACCATGGTCTACCCTCATTTCAGACGTCTGAAACAAGAGGGGGTTACCTCATGCTCGCTCAACTTCCACCGGCCTTGCAGAATCTGCATCTACCGCTTCGGCTGCGGCTCTGGGACGGCCATGAATTCACGCTGGGTGCCGACCCCAGCGTCACGATTGTGGTCAAGGACCCACAAATGGTTGCGCAATTCACCCATCCCAGCCTGGACGCATTGGGAGCGGCATTTGTCGAAGGCAAACTTGAACTCGAGGGCTCGATCAACGAAGTCATTCGGGTCTGCGACGAGTTGAGCCAGGCCCTGGTGGAAGACGACGACAGTCATTTGCCGGTGCGCTCGGTCCATGACAAGGAAACCGACGCCAAGGCGATCTCCTACCATTACGATTTATCCAACGCCTTCTATCAGCTCTGGCTCGACAGCGACATGGTGTATTCATGCGGCTATTTCGAAACTGGCAGCGAAACCCTCGAACAAGCGCAGCAAGCCAAGTTCCGCCATCTGTGTCGCAAGTTGCGCCTGCAACCGGGCGACTATCTGCTGGACGTCGGTTGCGGGTGGGGCGGGTTGGCCCGCTTCGCGGCGCGAGAATTCGGCGCCAGGGTTTTCGGCATCACCCTGAGCAACGCGCAACTGGCCTTGGCCCGGGAGCGGGTCGAGGCGCAAGGACTGGCGGATCAAGTTGAACTCCAGCTGATGGATTACCGGGACCTGCCCCAGGACGGTCGCTTCGACAAAGTGGTCAGCGTCGGTATGTTCGAGCACGTAGGGCACGCCAATCTGGCGCAGTACTGCAAGACGCTGTTCGGCGCCGTTCGCGAGGGTGGCTTGGTAATGAACCATGGGATTACTGCCAAGCACACCGACGGTCGCCCGGTTGGTCGCGGCGCGGGTGAGTTCATCGAGAAATACGTGTTCCCCAACGGTGAACTGCCGCACTTGTCGATGATCTCCGCCGAGATCAGCGAAGCAGGATTGGAAATCGTCGATGTGGAAAGCCTGCGTATGCATTACGCGCGCACGCTCGACCACTGGAGCGAGCGCCTCGAAGACAACCTCGAAGCCGCCTCCAGGGAAGTGCCTGAACAGGCGCTGCGAATCTGGCGACTCTACTTGGCCGGCTGCGCTTATGCGTTTGCCAAGGGTTGGATCAACCTGCACCAGATTCTCGCGGTGAAGGCCCATGCCGATGGCAGCCATGATTTGCCCTGGACCCGCGACGACATCTACGCGCCTTAAAGGATCGGGGAAATAAGCCGGGCGATCCGCATGCCGACTTTCTGCAGGCGGTGGGTCTCCCGGCTTTCTTGCTTGGCGATTTCGTGGGCTTGGGCGAAATCGTTTTCCAGCATCTGCTCCACTTCGCTGGCGAAGGTGGCATCCACCGTCAGCAGCATCACTTCGAAATTCAACCGGAACGAACGGTTATCCAGGTTCGCGCTGCCGATGGCGCTTATTTCCCGGTCGACCAGTACAACTTTCTGGTGCAGGAAACCAGGCTCATAACGGAACACCCGCACGCCGGCCCGAACCGCTTCGAAGGCATAGAGGCTGGACGCGGCGTAGACGATTTTGTGGTCTGGCCGCGACGGCAGCAAAATGCGCACATCCACTCCGCGCAGGACCGCGAGGCGCAGTGCCGCAAACACTGCTTCGTCGGGAATGAAATACGGCGTGGTAATCCAGACCCGCTCGCTTGCGGCATGGATGGCCTCGACAAAGAACAGCGAGCAGGTTTCGTAGGCATCGGCCGGACCGCTGGATAATAGCTGGCAGAGTACGCCGCCCTCTGGATAGGTGTCCGGAAGGATCAGCGGCGGCAACGAGCGGGCTGCCCAGAACCAGTCTTCAGCAAATGACTCCTGCATGCTCCCCACGACGGGACCGCGGACTTCGACATGGGTATCGCGCCACGGAGCCAAGGGCGGCGTTTCACCCAGATATTCATCGCCCACATTGTGGCCGCCAACGAAGCCCAGGACACCGTCCACGGCCACTATCTTGCGATGGTTACGGAAGTTGACCTGGAACCGGTTGAGCCAGCCGCTGCGAGTGGCGAACGCCTTCACCTGGACGCCGCCGTCACGTAGCGCCTGGACGTAACGGTGGGGCAGGGAATGACTGCCGATACGGTCATAAAGCAGATACACCGCCACGCCTTCGGCGGCTTTCTTTAAAAGCAGTGCCTGCAAGCGTTGTCCGAGACGGTCGTCGTGGATGATGAAGAACTGAACCAGCACCGCTTCCCGGGCGTTTTCAATGGCTTGGAAAATAGCCTCGAACGTCACCTTTCCGTCTACCAGCAACCGCACCTGATTGTTCGCCAGGCACGGTGCCCGGCCCAATTTAGGCATCGCCCGTAACGAGGCATAAGCCTGGGAAGCGCGAGCGGTCAGCGCTTCCTCAACCCAGGGGCGCCAATTCAGCTCCGAGATTGCCTTGCGCATTTCTTCGTTGGCTTGCCGGCGCGCCTTGATGTAACCGTCGAAGGTGCTGCGACCAAAAACCAGGTAGGGAATCAGTGTCAGGTAGGGAATGAACACCAGTGACAGGGCCCAGGCGATCGAACCTTGGGCGGTTCGCACGGTAAGCACTGCATGAACGGCAGCGATGGAGCCGAGGGTGTGAAGCAGCGCGATCAGGTAACCAAAAACATGCGGGCCGAAATAATCCATGGGGCAGCCGTGCTCCTGAGGTTCGATGCTTAACAGACCATGTTCCACCGCGAATGTCGCTATTTAATTCACTCGCTCGGGCCTGAACCGAAGTCTATGGGAGACGTCTAACGGCCACTTGTCCTCTGGAGTTTTTGCAATGAAAGTTCGTCTGCTGGGTTTGGCCTTGGCCGTTGGCTTGTCGGTTCCTGTGGCGGCTCAGGCGCAGATGCTTCAACCGGGCCTGTGGGAATTGACGACAAGCAATATGAAAGTCGACAACCAGAACCTGCCGGACCTGCAATTGATCCTCGGCCAGTTGCAAAACCAGATCACGCCGGAGCAACGGGCAATGCTTGAGAAGCAAGGCATTACCATGGGCGGCAAGGGCATTCGGGTGTGCCTGACTCCGGCACAGGTCCAGACCAACGACATTCCGTTGCAGGACCCACAATCGGGATGCAAACAGCAGATCACCGAGCGAACCGGCAATCAGTGGAAGTTTCGCTTCAGTTGCCCTAAAGCCCAGGGAAACGGTATCGCGACATTCCAGAGCGATCGGGAATTCACCACCAAGGTCAACGGCACGTTCAACGCCACTGGCATCCAGCAGAACGGTAGCCTGGACACTCGCGCCGTGTGGCTGGGGCAAGATTGCGGCACGGTCAAGCCGAGGGCTTGACCTGCTTCAGGTTCGGATATGTGACGAGGGGATTCTGACGGGTAGTCCTGCCGATCAAGGCCGGCTCAATGCCTCGTACAACGTGTTGAGGTTGTACTCGAACAGGCCGGTGAAGGTACTGGCGGGGCCGCTGGCAGCAAGGGCGTCGGAGTACAACGTGCCGCCTATGTGTGCGCCGCTTTCGTCGGCGATCTGCTTGAGCAGGCGTGCGTCCTTGATGTTTTCCATGAACACCGCTTTGACTTTCGCCTGGCGAATTTGAGTGATCAGGGCGGCGACTTCTGCCGCCGATGGCTCACGTTCAGTGGACAAGCCTTGGGGCGCCATGAAGTCGATGCCATAGGCTTGGCCCAGGTAACCGAATGCATCATGGGACGTAACGATCTTGCGATTGCCCGGTGGCAGTGCACCGAACTTGGCCTTGGCTTCGGCGAGCAGGGCGTAGATCTTCTTCAGGTAAGCCTGGCTGTTTCGTTCGTAGTCAGCCTTGTTGGCCGGGTCGGCGGCTTCCAGCGCCTTGGTGATATTGCTGACGTACAGTTCGGCGTTGGCAAGGTTATGCCAGGCATGCGGGTCGGGGATGGTCTCGCCATCTTCATCCAGCGAACGCGGGATCACGCCACGGCTGGCGCTGATCACCGGGGCACTGGTTTCAGTGCTGGTGACCAGGCGGTCCAGCCACGGCTCGAAGCCCAGTCCGTTCTTGATAATCAGTTTTGCCGCGAGCAGCGCCTTGGCGTCGTCCGGTGTGGGCTCGTAGGTGTGCGCGTCGGCGTCCGGTCCTACCATGTTGATGATCTGGACGTGTTCGCCGCCGACCTGTTGGGTCATGTCGGCCAAGATGGAGAAACTGGTGACCACTTGGAGCCTTTCTGCCGCAGACAAGGACATGGACAGCATCAAGCTGAATATCAGAAACAGGACGCGCATCGGGAAACACCTCATTGGGATGTAAGCAGGGGCGGGCGGCGCAGTAAACCGTGCACCGGACCAAAAATCACGGACAGCAGATAGGACGCGCCCGCCACCAAGACGATGGCTGGCCCGCTGGGGAGCGACAGGTAGAACGACAACAGCAGGCCCAGCCACACGGACAGGCAACCGAGCAGCGCCGCGACCCCTATCAGGATTGGCAAGCGCCGACTCCAGAATCGCGATGCGGCCGCGGGTAACATCATCAGGCCGACGACCATCAGTGCGCCGATAGCCTGGAAGCCGATCACCAGATTAAGCACCACGAGGGTCAGGAATACGCCATGGGCCAACGGCCCCAGGCGACTGACGGTTTGCAAGAACAGCGGGTCGAGGGTGTCGAGCAAAAGGGGACGATAAATCAGCGCCATTGTCGCCAGGCTGCCTGCCGAAACCCAGAGCATGCCGGTGAGCGTCGGGCCGTCCACGGCCAGTGCTGAGCCGAACAACAAGTGCAGCAAGTCCAGGCGTTTACCGGCCATGCCGAGAATCAACACACCCGCGGCCAAAGAGATTGGATAGATCGCCGCCAGGCTGGCATCTTCCCGCAGGCCAGTACGGCGGGTGATCCAGGCAGCCAATCCGGCCATGCTCAGGCCAGCGCCCAAGCCGCCCAAGGTCAAGGCTGGCAAGCTCAAACCTGCGAACCAGAAGCCTAGGGCAGCGCCGGGCAAGATGCCGTGAGCCACCGCATCGCCAATCAAGCTCATTCGCCGCAGGATCAAGAAGACGCCCAATGGCGCCGTGCTGCACGCCAACACCAAGCCGCCAAGCAAGGCTCGACGCATAAAAACGAATTCCTGGAAGGGTAGCCAGAGTTGAGCGGCGGCGAGCATCAAGCCACCTGTGTGTAAGTGGGCTGGGCGATGAGGTCGGCGCTGCGACCCAACACGCATCCGGTGGGTCTGATCAGCAAGGTGTGAGGGATGTGTCGGTGGACGGCGGTCAAGTCGTGGCAGACCACCACCAAGGTGCGCCCCTCGCGATGCCATTGATGAATGTGTTTCCACAGCAACGTCTGGCCCTGTTCGTCGAGGGCCGCGTGGGGTTCGTCGAGTAGTAGAAGCGGCGCTTCGGCCAGGCTCAAGCGGGCGAGCAGGGCACGTTGCAGCTCGCCTCCGGAGAGCGCCATCAGCGACCGCCGCTCGAGGCCGCTCAACGCCCAATCGTCCAGGACAGCCTTGAGTCGCTGATTTCGTGTGGCTGGAGCTTGTCTTGAGCCCCAGGAGCCAGCGGCCACCAATTCCTGAAGACTGATGGGGAACTGCCGATCCAGATATTGTTGTTGGGGCAGGAATGACACGCCGCCGCGCCGAGGAACTTGCAGTACGGCTCTTCCCGACAGGGGCCTTTGCAGCCCGGCGAGGACTTTCAAAAGGCTGCTTTTCCCAGCGCCATTCGCGCCAATAATGGCCGTCAGGCTACCCTCCGGTCGTTCCATATGTAGCGGCGGTGTCATGGGCTGTCCGGGCGCGCCCCAACGCAAGTCTTGGCAAAGAATCATGATTGCTCCTCGCCCCAGTGGCTTTTTGCAACAGCATCATGGGCGTGCAGGCTTTCGGCATGAACCACTCGCACGTCGAATGAAGTGACTGAAGGCACGCTTCTTAGCGCTCTGTTCAATCGACGCGCAGCGTCTTCACAAAACATCAGGTTCTGGCCATTGGCGAGGGCGAAGGCTTGTTCATCGGCGCGTTTGACGGCTGTTTGCACGGCGGTGCCGAGGGCTTTTTCGGCCTCATCGATAATCGGCAATAACGGAAGCTCGGCGACGTCGGTATTCAGCCGCACGGCAAGGGTGGCCACGCTGCGTTGGCTATGAGGGGTGGCAACGATGCCTTTCGTTGAGCCTAGCCAAGCGAGCACTTGCGCATGCTCTAGGGCTTTGTTGGCGAAATCGTTGACGAATTGTTGCTGGATCAACTGCCGCGCCAGCGCTGCAGAGCAAGGGCACGTCGATGAATAAGGAATCCGAATTTCAAGTTCCACGTGGAACACTAAGTTTTTCAGGTGAGCTTCGATGGCTATTGGATAACGCTTCCAGCCCGCCAGCGGGCTGACTAGCGCGGGGCGCTTTAATAACAAGTCAGTATGCAAAGTCAGGGAAGCGCTACGGGACAGGCCATCATGGCTAACAAGAAATTGCTCCAGGATTTGGCGTAAAAGGGCCGGAGAGAGCGGGGCCTCTTCTAGCATCTGCAATGCCAGATACAAGCGTGACATATGGATGCCACGCGCCTCGCCGTCATCGAGACTGACGCCGGCGTCGGCCGTTGCGCTCAATCTCTGGCCGTTCACCAATACCGGCACTGCGATGCCGCACATCCCTACCCACTCCAAAGGCAAAGCTTGGCGAGAGGCCTGCGCCGCTATATCCGGCAGAGTTAACGCGTTCATTTTTAAGGTCCGTGTGGGGCTCGTTTTTAATGTTATACTATAACAATAAAGGCCACGACTCCTTTTTTATGAACAGAGTTTCATCCAGCTGCGGCCGGTCGTTCCACGTGAAACATCAGCGCGCCGAATCCTGGCAGCCCGTCATTCGCCCGCACACAAATCTCCCGGCGCTGCCCCCGGAACTCGAGAAACGATTGATCGTTGTCCAGCCTACGCGACGACTGTATCCAACCCAGGCTTCGCCATCTGAAGCCAATCCGGTGAAAAAAGTTAGCTGTCCGTAACGGCTGTTCGTCTGGGCCCAAGAGCGGCGGCCAGATACCTCGAACCCGCGCAGATAAATAGTGTTTCCAGCCGTTGAGACGCTATAGGCGTTGCCTTGTGCATCCACACAGGCAAGCACATTGGCGCTGCGGGTGCATTTCGCCAACAAAGGATTTTGCGCGGATACGCCTGGGGCGACCAGCAACAACAAACACCCCGCGACCAGGAACCGAAAGAGGTTGTGCATGAATTGATTCTCAGCGGGCAGTTGGAAAGGTCGCTTTTGAGGTTATAGTATAACATCAACAAAACAGGCCTTGGCCGAGCTAAAGCCTGAAAACGAGCCGTGACACGCCACAACGACGTCGCCAGCGGCCACCCTGATGAGGATATACCTGATGCCCAAACACCTCCCAGTGACCGTGCTCTCCGGATTTCTCGGTGCCGGTAAAAGTACCCTGCTCAACTACGTCTTGCGCAATCGTGACAATCTTCGCGTTGCGGTGATCGTTAACGATATGAGCGAGATCAATGTCGATGGCAGCGAAGTCCAGCGAGATGTCACCCTCAATCGAGCCGAAGAACGATTGGTGGAGATGAGCAATGGTTGTATATGCTGCACGCTGCGTGAGGACTTGTTGGTAGAAGTCGGCAAGCTGGCCAGGGAAGGGCGCTTCGATTATTTGCTGATTGAGTCCACCGGTATTTCGGAGCCGATGCCCGTGGCCGAGACGTTTACCTTTCGTGATGAAGAAGGTCGTAGCCTGGCCGATGTGGCGAGGCTCGACACCATGGTCACCGTGGTCGACGGTGTGAATTTCCTGAAGGATTACCAGGCCGCCGAGAACCTTTCGACAAGGGGCGAAACCCTCGGGGAAGAAGATGAGCGCTCGATCACTGATTTGCTGATTGAGCAGGTCGAGTTTGCCGACGTGATCCTGATCAGCAAGATTGATCTGATCAGCCGCCACGAACGGAAAGAACTGACGGAAATTTTGAAGCGTCTCAACAGCCAAGCGCAGATTGTTCCGATGGTCATGGGCCAGGTACCGCTGGAAACAATCCTCGACACCGGCCGCTTCGACTTTGAGCTCGCTGCCCAGGCGCCCGGTTGGCTGCGAGAGCTACGCGGCGAGCATGTGCCCGAAACCCAGGAATACGGCATCGCGTCGACGGCCTACCGCGCCCGCCGTCCATTCCATCCTCAACGGTTCTTCAGCTTTATCGATCGTCCATGGACCAACGGCACGCTCCTGCGCTCCAAGGGTTTTTTCTGGCTGGCGAGCAAACACGAGGAGGCCGGCAGTTGGTCGCAAGCCGGCGGTCTGATGCGCCACGGCTTCGCCGGACGCTGGTGGCGATTTGTGCCCAAAGGCCAATGGCCGCAGGACGAGGAGGACACCGCCGCCATCATGAAAAATTGGCTGGCGACCACCGGCGATTGCCGCCAGGAGTTGGTGTTCATCGGCCAGGATATGGATTTTGCCTTGCTCGCCGCCGAACTGGATGCCTGCCTGCTCACCGATGCGGAAATGAACCTGGGCGTTGAAGGTTGGCGTCACTTGCCGGACCCGTTCGGTCCCTGGCACGACGAGGCTGCGGCGTGATGCTGGCACCTAGACTGAAACAGGTGCGGCAGGTCCACGGGCATACCCCGCTGACCTTGGCGCAGATTCTGGAGGATGACATCAACCTGGCGGTCTGGCAGCGTCAGCTCCCGGCGCATATTAGTGACTTCGCGGCCATGCTGGTTTCGATGAACCAATCCGTAGCCGAGTCGATGGTCCTCGACATGCCGGATGAAGACACCCAGCCGGCGCTGCGCGGTCTTGCTGCAGGTTTCAGCGATCTGCAGGGATATGAAGGGTTCGTCGCGGACGTGGCCTGGCTGGTCAGCGCATTTTCGTGCCTGCTGGGCGCCCGACGCGTAGGCGTGCGCCTGCGAACGTTGGATTCGGCGATGTGCCCGCGTTTTCACGTCGACCATGTGCCGGTACGACTGATCACCACGTATGCCGGTGTCGGTAGCCAGTGGCTGATGGAGGGCGGCCTGGACCGTCGACGATTGGGCCAGCCTGGCGCGGAGCCTGGCGACCCGGAGGTGATCCAGCAGATGTGCAGCGGCGAAGTGGCCCTGCTCAAAGGCGAAAAATGGCACGGCAATGAAGGTTTCGGACTGGTCCACCGCTCACCGCAACCGATGCCGGGCGACCGTCGGCTGATCCTCTCGCTGGATTGGCTGGCCTAAGGCTTGAGCCAGGTTCCTTGGCTTTTGCTCTCACAAAAGGGTTTCAGGTAAGCCGCATCGGTGGCCACGCCGTAATAGTGAATGTCCTGGCGATAAGGCATATTGGCGACCTGGGCGTTGCTGCAGATGCCAAAGGCGCCGCCGGGGCAATGTTCGACGTACTGCACGTCGACTTTCTGCCCGGCCAGGCTTGGCTGGCAGAAACCGTCGGCGAACAGCTTCTGCGGGATATTGCGGTTTTGTTGGCAGACTTTTACATCGAGCCGCTCAGCCTGGCTGTGCACCACGCAAGCCTGGGCCATGGCCTGGTTCGAAGTCAGGGCCAGCAACAACCAGCCAATCATTCGCATCGTTAACCTCCGTCGAAAAACTATCGATCATGTTGCAGAACATTCCCACCCATGTCATTGCCGGGCCCTTGGGGGCAGGCAAGACCAGCTTGATCAGGCAACTGCTGGCCCAGCGCCCGGCTGATGAACGCTGGGCGGTGTTGATCAATGAGTTCGGTCAGATCGGCCTGGACGCCGCGCTGCTGAGCCAGGCTGCCGATGGTATCGCACTGGGCGAAGTGGCCGGGGGCTGTTTGTGTTGCGTCAATGGCGCGCCGTTTCAGATTGGCCTTGGCCGTTTGTTGCGCAAGTCGCGCCCACACCGTCTGTTCATCGAACCTTCCGGGCTGGGTCATCCTGCGCAATTATTGCGGCAGCTGAACCACGCGCCCTGGCTGGGTGTACTGGCTGTCCAGCCTTGCGTGCTGGTGTTAGACGCCCGGGCGTTGGCTGATGGCAAGCCATTGCCTGATGCGCAACGACAGGTCTTGGCTGATGCCGGTTTATTGGTATTGAACAAATCCGAAGGCCTGACCGAAACCGATCGCCAGCGCATCTCTGCGCAGCTGCCGGAGGTTGGGTTGTACTGGACGCACCAGGCTGCGTTGCCTGTCGATCGATTGCCTGGCCTTGGCACTCGCGGCAACGGTGTCGTGGGTAACTTGGCGCTGCCCAAAAGCCTCGGGCTAATGCCGTCCATTTGGAGTGACCCAACGTCGCCGATTTGCCTTTATCAGCAACAGGGCGAGGGATGGAGCATCGGATGGCGCTGGCATCCGAGCCAACGATTCAACGTGGCGGCGGTGTCTCGATGGCTACAAGGCGCCCTTTGGGAGCGGGCGAAAATGGTCATCCACAGCGATGGCGGTTGGGTTTCAGCCAATGCGTTGGAAGGCGGGACGTTGGAGTGGCAAGCAAGCGAGTGGCGGCAGGATTCGCGAATTGAACTGATTTTCTCCGAGCCGCAAGACTCGGAAGCGCTTCAAGCAGGCTTGGCGAGTTGTCGCCTTCCATGATTCCTGCTTATTTCAGGGCTTCCACTTGTTGTGCTCCTGGCGCCACTGGCTCAGCTCGATGACTTCAGCCCTGGGGCGGGTCTGGACCGACTCGATCGGCGGTGGCGGCGTCTCTTCGAACGGCATGGGGTAGGGTGCGAGTTCGATGTGAGCACTGTGCGCCCCGAACTGCGTGATGGTGCCCGAATGACGGGTCTCACCCGTCACCGTGAACTCGAAATTATAGATCCGTGCCAGCCGTCGTCGCCCGCTGGCGTCCTTTACGAAGCCGATCTTTCGTAGCGCCACGTTGCCATCCAACAACTCGATCTTGAGGTTGGCGCAATGTTGCATGACCCTCGCCAAGGCCCGTTCGCGCAAGCCATGGTTGTGCCACAGCCAAGCGCCGCCGGTAGCCAGCAGCATCAGCACGAAAATGTTTCCAAGGGTCAGCATGAACGAGGTGCTCCAACAAGTTGCCGTCAGCTTAACTGTCTCGCCGGTCTGTCGTACAGGCTGTGTTTAGTCGCATACTGCGCGGCTTGAATTTCATTCGTTTTACGGAACCAGCCGCATGAAACGTACGCCTCATCTGCTTGCCATCCAGTCCCATGTGATATTTGGTCACGCCGGCAACAGCGCTGCCGTATTTGCGATGCAGCGGGTTGGGGTAAATGTCTGGCCGCTCAACACCGTACAGTTTTCCAATCACACCCAGTACGGACAGTGGGCCGGAGAAGTGCTTGCGCCGGCCCAGATACCGCTTCTGGTAGAGGGCATCGCTGCGATTGGCGAGTTGGGCAATTGCGACGCGGTGCTGTCTGGTTATCTGGGCAGCGCCGCCCAGGGGCAAGCCATTCTGGCGGGCGTAGCGCGGATCAAGGCATGCAATCCCAAGGCGCTGTACCTGTGTGACCCTGTCATGGGACATCCGGACAAGGGCTGCATCGTGGCGCCCGAGGTGAGCGAATTCCTGCTGGAAGAGGCGGCCGCCGTGGCGGACATCATGTGTCCGAACCAGTTGGAGCTGGACAGCTTTTCCGGGCGCAAGGCGCAATCCTTACTTGATTGCCTGGCTATGGCTCGCGCGCTGTTGGCCCGTGGACCGAAGGTCGTGCTGGTTAAGCACTTGGCTTACTTCGGCAAGCCAGACGACAGCTTCGAAATGCTGCTGGTGACAGCTGATGGCAGCTGGCATCTGCGCCGACCATTGCTGGCGTTTCCCCGTCAACCCGTGGGGGTGGGTGACCTGACCTCGGGATTGTTCCTGGCGCGGCTATTGTTGGGAGACAGCCTGGTAGCGGCTTTCGAGTTCACCGCTGCGGCGGTACACGAAGTGCTGCTGGAAACCCAGGCGTGTGCAAGCTACGAGCTGCAGTTGGTTCGCGCCCAGGATCGAATCGCCCATCCGCGCGTGCGCTTCGAAGCCGCGACGATCAGCCAATGACCGAGAAAAATCAATGTGGGAGCCAGTTCGCTCCCACATTGATTTTTGACAGCCCTATCAAGGCCCGTCTGCCTTGATTTCCTGATAACGCCGCTCCAGCTCCTGGCGGATCTGACGCCTTTGCTGGGCTTGTTCGTAACGGCGTTTTTCCTCGCCATTTTGCGGTTGCAAGGGAGGAACGGGCGCGGGCTTGCGCTGGTCATCCACCGCAACCATGGTGAAAAAGCAGCTGTTGGTATGGCGGACCGAGCGTTCACGGATGTTTTCGGTCACGACCTTGATGCCCACTTCCATCGACGTGTTGCCGGTGTAGTTTACCGACGCCAGGAACGTCACCAGCTCGCCAACGTGAATGGGCTCGCGAAAAATGACCTGGTCGACCGACAGCGTCACCACATATCTCCCCGCGTAACGGCTGGCACAGGCGTAGGCGACTTCGTCGAGGTATTTGAGCAAGGTGCCGCCATGGACATTGCCAGAAAAGTTGGCCATATCGGGGGTCATCAACACCGTCATCGACAGCTGGGCGTTTCCGGGTTCCATAACATTCTCACGGTTCAAGGCAGCCAATCGGGAGTGCGCCTCTGCGGACGCTGGCGGATCATTCCAAAACCACCGATATCGGGACGTTGCGCCCGCAGTTGCCGTCACGCTTCGGTGGATCTGTTTCGATATATTGCACCGTCTTTCTGCCAGAAGTCGCGGTGTTACCCTTCAAAAGCCCCTCGCAAGGGCATTTCCTACAAAGGAAACGGACTTATCCACCAACGATGAGTCATTTTGAACAGGGAGCCTCGTCTATGCATGCCATCAGTTTTATCCAGGATCTGGCGATCATCATGATGGCTGCGGGGCTGGTGACCGTACTCTTTCATCGTTTCAAACAACCGGTGGTGCTGGGCTACATCGTCGCAGGCTTCATCATCGGCCCGCACACACCGCCGTTCGGGTTCATCCATGACGAAGACACAATAAAGACCCTGGCCGAGCTTGGGGTGATCTTCCTGATGTTTTGCCTGGGCCTGGAGTTCAGCCTTCGCAAGTTGTTCAAGGTGGGGGCCACGGCATTCATCGCTGCGTTCCTCGAGATCGTGTTGATGATCTGGATCGGCTACGAGATAGGTCGCTGGTTCGACTGGAGCGCCATGGATTCGCTGTTTCTCGGCGCTATTCTCGCAATCTCCTCGACGACGATCATCGTCAAGGCCCTCAATGACCTGAAGATGAAAAACGAGCGCTTCGCGCAGCTCATATTCGGCGTCCTGATTGTCGAGGATATCCTCGGCATCGGCATCATCGCCTTGCTGTCGAGCATCGCCGTCAGCGGCACGGTCAGCTCCGGCGAAGTTTTTTCGACGGTCGGCAAGTTGTCGCTGTTCATGATCGTCGCCCTGGTGATCGGCATTTTGCTGGTGCCGAGGCTCTTGGCCTATGTGGCGAAATTCGACAGCAACGAGATGCTGCTCATCACCGTGTTGGGCTTGTGCTTCGGCTTCTGTCTGCTGGTGGTAAAGCTCGAGTACAGCATGGTATTGGGAGCGTTTCTGATCGGTGCGATCATGGCCGAATCCCGGCAGCTGCTGAAGATCGAGCGACTGGTGGAGCCGGTGCGTGACTTGTTCAGCGCCATTTTTTTCGTCGCCATCGGCTTGATGCTCGATCCCGCGATCCTGCTGCAATATGCTTGGCCCATCGCGGTAATCACCGTAGCGGTGGTGTTGGGCAAGATGTTGTCTTGTGGCCTGGGTGCCTTTATCGCCGGTAACGATGGACGTACCTCGCTGCGCGTTGGGATGGGGCTTTCGCAAATTGGCGAGTTTTCTTTCATCATCGCCTCGCTGGGGATGACATTGCAGGTCACCAGCGATTTCCTGTACCCGGTAGCCGTCGCCGTCTCGGTGCTGACCACGCTGTCCACCCCTTACCTGATCCGTGCTGCGGACCCCTTATCTGTGAAACTGGCGACGGTGATGCCGCAACGGCTAACACGGGTGCTAGGCATGTATGGCGAATGGTTGAGCAGCATCCAACCCCAAGGCGAGGGCGCGCTGGTGGCGGCTATGATCAGGCGGATTTTGTTGCAGGTGGGCGTCAATCTGGCGTTGGTGATCGCGATTTTTGTTTCTGGCGGCTATTTCGCCGAGTGGATGTCGACGTATCTGCAAGCATGGATCAGCGATCCAAGCTGGCAGAAAGCATTGATCTGGGGCGGGGCACTGCTGTTGTCACTGCCGTTCCTGATTGCTGCATATCGCAAGCTCAAGGCGTTGTCGATGCTGCTGGCAGAGCTGGGTGTGAAGCCGGAAATGGCCGGCCGTCACACTCACCGCGTCCGTCGGGTGATTGCCGAAGTGATCCCCATTCTTTCGCTACTGGTGATTTTCCTGCTCTTGGCAGCCTTGTCGGCCAGTATTCTACCGACCAACAAGTTGCTGGTATTGATCGCCGTGGTGGCGATTGCCGTGGCGGCGTTGCTCTGGCGCTGGTTCGTGCGCCTTCACACGCGTATGCAGGTGGCGTTGCTGGAAACCTTGGAAAATCACAAGGAATCGTCCGGGCATTGACCGACGGCAGGCGTCTGGCGGATCAGCTTTCCAGCCAGACGTCCCGCGCCCAGTGCCAGACTGATTCCCAGGTTTCCTCGGCGATCAGTTCTTCTTCGGCCTGCCACAGCACCACTGTGCCGTCCTCTTCGACGCAATAGTAATCGTCGCCGTCCTGGCAGATCGGAATCAGGCTGCGGTCCACGCCAGCATCCCAGGCATTTGCCGCTACATCCGGCAAGTAGGTGTGGGATTGCGGGTCGGTAACGGTCACCGGTTCCAGGCTGCCGTATACAACGTCGCTGACCGTCAGCAAAAACTCCCTGAACACGAACGGTATATCGATGAACAACTGCTCTTCGATCTCTACCAGCAAATCTTCGTCGGGCAGCTCCAGCGGGACCGGTACGGGCTCGTTGGCTTCACGCAATTGTTCGATGATTTCTTCCACGTCCGGGGATCCTCTTTCTCGATGGCGCGGTTTTATATGGAGCGGTTTATACAGTAGCTCGCTATAGATGCAACCGCGAAATAGAGAACCCCGGCCTGAGCCGGGGTTCTTTTATTTCAACATGCAAAACGGGCAAAGGTTCAACCGTTCTGGCGGATACCGGCCACCATCCAGGGCTGGTCATCGCCCTGGGCACGTTCCATGTTCCAGCTTTCGCTGAACGCTTCGCCTTTGTCGAAGCGAGAATCCTTCGACAAACCACTGAAGGTCAGGGTGGCGATGGTCTTGTCGGCGCGATCGTCGACGCCATCCAGTTGCACCTGCAGATTGTCGATATAGGTGGACTGGAAGCCATCACCCAGCTCGGCGCGTTCGCGCTTAAGGAACTCCAGCAGCTGCGGGGTCACGAACTCGGCAATTTTGTCCATTTCGTTCGCGTCCCAATGTTGCTGCAGGGACATGAAGTGGCTACGCGCCGCTTCGATGAAACGTTCTTCGTTGAACCAGGCCGGCGCATTGATGACCGGACGAGCGGCCACAGGCGCTGCCGAACCACCGAAAATCGAACCGCTGGCAGGCGGCTGGTTGAACACCTCACGCTGCATTGGCGCATGGCCGGCTGGAGCCAGTTGCTCTTGCTGCTTGCGACGACGAGCGGCAATGAAGCGGAAGACCAGGAAGGCGATGACCGCCATGATCAGGATGTCGAAGATTTGCATGCCTTGGAAGCCGTCGCCCATGAACATGGAGGCGAGCAGGCCGCCGGCGGCGATACCGGCCAGGGGGCCGAGCCAGCGCGATGCGCCGCTGGCCTTGGTGGCAGCGCCTGCGGCACCGGCCGCGCCTGCGGTGGCAGCAGTGGACCCGGCCGCAGAGGACGGCGCCATCTGGCTGGTCTGGTGAGTCGGGGCCGCGCCCGAACTTTTACCACCGCCAAAACGCTTGGCGGCATTGGCGTCGATTGCCATCGTCAGGCCGATGCACAGCGCCATGGCGATGCTAAGAAAACGTTTCATATAAAGGCATTCCCATTTGTGAGTAGCACGCGGCCCATGTTGCACAGGTGAACTGTTGCTGGCTAGCGGCAGAGTGTTTCGGGCTTTTGCATGACAGCCGAGGTTCAGGTTCGCTTGCGCAAGAGGCTTGTTCGATTTGGGCTGTAGGAAAGGGGGACAAGTTCTATCAGAAATGCTTCGGCGTCCTAAAATAACCTATGGGCCGCGTGTCAGCTCGCTTCCCACAGGTTTCCACGCACTTCAAATGGCCTCGAGCTTGGCGTACCCCAGCATCAGCCATTTGCTGCCTTCGCTGAAGTTGACCTGGACCCGGGCCTGGGCTCCAGCGCCTTCGAAATTGAGGATCACGCCGTCGCCAAATACCGAATGGCGCACAGCCTGGCCGAGGCTGAAGCCGGTTTCCGGTATATCGCTGCCGCCAAACAGGCTGCTGGTGCCTTGCTGCTGGCTGCCGCCGAACGGACGGCTGACGCTGTTGGAAAGCCGCACTTCCTGGATGAGACCCTTTGGCACTTCGCGTACGAAACGAGACACCTTGTTGTAGGTCTCGCTGCCATATAAACGACGGGTTTCAGCATAGGTCAGCACCAGGTTCTGCATGGCCCGGGTAATGCCGACGTAGGCCAGGCGCCGTTCTTCTTCCAGGCGGCCCGGTTCTTCCAGACTCATCTTATGTGGAAACAGGCCTTCCTCCATGCCCACCAGGAATACGTACGGGAACTCCAAGCCCTTGGCGCTGTGGAGGGTCATCAACTGAATGCTGTCCTCGTGCTCATCGGCCTGGGTGTCGCCGGCCTCCAGGGATGCATGCCCCAGGAACGCCGACAAGGGGG
Source organism: Pseudomonas sp. Z4-20 (assembly GCF_051131955.1). Lineage (NCBI taxonomy): Bacteria > Pseudomonadati > Pseudomonadota > Gammaproteobacteria > Pseudomonadales > Pseudomonadaceae > Pseudomonas > Pseudomonas sp. Z4-20. The sequence continues at coordinate 5,651,050 of NZ_CP071641.1, read as the reverse complement.
ACAGGTCCCCATCCTCGTCCGTGGTTTCGAAGTTGCGCGCAGCGCTGACCAATTCCTCAAGGTTTTCCACCCGGGCCTGGCCTTTTTCGCCCTTTTCTGCTTCGTGGTAAGCGATTAGGCCAGACTGCTCGATGACGGTCTGGGTCATCAAGTGCAGGGGCATCTCGGCGCATTTGGCAGCCAGGTCTTCTATCAGATCAATAAACGCCTTCAGCGCCCCGGCTGCGCGGCCGGTTACGCCTTTATTGTCGACCAACTGGCGCATGGCTTCCCACATCGACACGTGGCTGTGGCGGGCATGGTCGCGAATCGCTTCGACGGTTTTCTCGCCAATGCCCCGCGTCGGCACATTGATCACCCGCTCCAGGGCGGCATCGTTGCCGCGCCCTTCGATCAGGCGCAGGTAGGCCATGGCGTTCTTGATCTCCGCGCGCTCGAAGAAACGTTGGCCGCCGTAGATCCGGTAAGGGATCCGCTCGCGCAACAAGGCTTCTTCCAAGACCCGCGACTGCGCGTTGGAGCGATACAAGATGGCGATATCGCTGCGGGCCAGGCCGGTCTTCAAGGCGCTTTCGATGGTTTCCACTACATAGCGGGCTTCATCGTGTTCATTGAATGCGGCGTAGAGATTGATCGCCTCGCCTTCGCTGCCGTCAGTCCAGAGTTCTTTGCCCAGGCGGCCGGTGTTGTTGGCGATGAGGGCGTTGGCGGCCTTGAGGATGCCGGCGGTGGAGCGGTAGTTCTGTTCCAGGCGGATGACTTCGGCGTCCGGAAAGTCCGCCGAATACTGATGGATATTTTCGATTTTGGCGCCGCGCCAGCCGTAGATCGACTGGTCGTCGTCGCCTACGACCATCAGGCTGTCGCCGCCCTTGGCGAGCAGGCGCAGCCACGCGTACTGAACGGCGTTGGTGTCCTGGAATTCGTCCACCAGGACATGCCGGAAGCGTTTCTGATAGTGCGCCAACAGGCCCGGATGGTCGCGCCACAGGTCCAGCGCCCGCAGCAGCAGCTCCGAAAAGTCGATGACCCCGGCACGTTGGCATGCTGCTTCGTAGGCTTCGTAGATGCTGCGCATGGTCGCCAGGAACAAGTCGCCACTGGCCTGGATGTGTTGCGGGCGCAGGCCTTCGTCTTTCTGGCCGTTGATGAACCACTGGGCCTGACGGGCGGGCCAGCGTTGTTCGTCCAGGCCCAGTTCGCGGATGACGCGCTTGACCAACCGCTGCTGATCGTCGCTGTCGAGGATCTGGAAGGTCTGGCTCAGGCCGGCCTCCTGCCAATGGGCACGCAACAGGCGGTGCGCCAGGCCGTGGAACGTACCGACCCACATGCCGGCCGGATTGAGGCCCATCAACTGTTCGATGCGATGACGCATCTCGGCAGCGGCCTTGTTGGTGAAAGTCACTGACAGGATCGAATGGGGCGAGGCGTTCTCGACCTGGATCAACCAGGCGATACGGTGCACCAGCACTCGGGTCTTGCCGGAGCCGGCACCGGCCAGGACCAATTGACGGCCCACGGAGGCAGCAACTGCCTGGCGTTGGGCATCGTTTAGGGAGTTCAACAGAAGGGAGAGATCATCGCGCATCGAAGCATTCTAGGGTGCGGCGTCACCCCGGGCAAACCGAGCTTCGCATCAGCCGATAAAAGACCGTTTGTTGATGACCGGCTGGTCAGCGCTTACAAGCCTTTGCGGGTCGGGCTTGACGCGACTGGCACTCAATGAAATGGCAGTTTTTTCAGCATTTTTATGAGCGAGAGCAGTGTGGGATGCTCTTTGGCTTGTGTATGCTCGGGGCTCGTTTCGGATGCACCATGCATCCTTGAATAAGAACAAGAACATCACCTATGACCTTCAATTCCGATCTGGCGGGCCCTTGTGTGGAGCCACGGATCATCTGCAAGCAGTACGCCACGGAAATGGCGGTCGAACGCACAAGGTTGTTGTATCAGGGCTCGCTGCTGCCCACCCTCTTCATGCTGATCAACGGGCTGGTCTGCGCCGGGCTGTTGTGGGAGCCGTCGCGTTATTTCCTGGTGAGTGTGTGGCTGGTCTGGCTGCTGTCACTGGTGGCGCTGCGGGTGATTCAGGTGGCCGCTTTCGATTCAGCGATACCCAGCCGCCAAGCGCACCCGGTCTGGTTGCGTATGTTTTTGTTGGGCTCGGCCATGACCGGCCTGACGTTGGCGGCTGCTGGCATCGCCCTGGTGCCGGCTGACAGCTTTCAGCAACAGGCGTGGGTGTTTGGGCTGATTGGCGCAGCCACCCTTTCGGCCAGCGTCGCTTATGCCGTGAGTCTTCCGGCATTCCTATCCTTTACGCTGCCCTGTCTGATACCGGCCATCGGTTATCTTTTCTGGGGCGGTGATGAGCATCAGCGCGGATGGGGTTGGCTCGGGCTGATTGTGCTGGTGTCGCTCAGCGTGGTGGCCTGGCAGGTCAACCGAGTGATACGAAATGGAATGTTGCGGCGATTCCAGAACCAGGCGCTGATCGAGCACCTGCAGCAGACGCAAGCCCGTAGTGCGCAGCTTAACGAGGCATTGGGCAGGGAAGTCGAACAACGCCGTTCTGCCGAGGCCCAGCTGCGTACGGCGCAGATTGGGCTGGAGGCGCGGGTCGAGCAGCGCAGTCTTGAGCTGGAGGTGGCCAGCCGAGCCCTGAGTAAAAGTGAAGCGCGTCTGGCGCTGGCCCTAAAGGCCAGCGAGCTGGGGTTGTGGGATTGGAACCTGCAGACCGATGAAGTCCATCACACCCAACTCAAGGAGCTGTTTGGCCTGGAGCCCGAATACATCACTGCCATGCTCAGTCATCTCACTCCGCGCCTGCATCCTCAGGATCTCCCGGCGCTCAAGCGCGCCCTGATCGAGCATCTCAAAGGGCGCAGCGAGGATTACCAGATCGAATACCGAGTGCGCCATGGGGACGGTCATTGGGTCTGGATCGAAGATCGCGGCCGGGCGGTTGAGCGCAGCGCGAGTGGCCGGGTGCTGCGCATGGTCGGCACCCGGCGAAACATCAGCGCCAGCAAAGAGCTGGAACAACAGCTGCAACTGGCGGCCACGGTGTTCGAAGCCGCCAGCGAAGGTATTGTGATTTTCGACCCCAACTACGCATTGCTTGCGGCCAATCAGGCATTCACGCGGGTGACGGGCTTCAATATCGCCGACATGCTGGGTTGCAATGTGGTTGATTTGCCGTGCAGTCGCGACGCGCGCCGGCACTATCCGATCATCCGCCAGGCCTTGAAGCAGCATGGCACTTGGCAAGGCGAGCTGGTGGAGGCGCGCGCCAACGGCGAGCTCTACCCGCAGTGGCTGCAATTGAATGTTGTGCGAGACCCTCGGGGAAATGTCAGCCATATAGTGGGCTTCTTCGCTGATCTTTCGGCTCGGCGCGAGTCCGAAGAGCGGATGCGTTATCTCACCCATTACGATGAGCTGACCGGGTTGGCGAACCGCTCGCTGTTCCGCGAGCGCCTGAACGAAGCCCACCAGCGAGTGCGCCAGGGCGGGCGGCGGAGCCTGGCGTTGCTGCACATCAACCTGGACCGTTTCAAACTGCTCAACGACAGCCTTGGTCATGACATCGCCGATCAATTACTGCAGAAAATGGCCCGGCGCTTGATCAATGCATTGCCCGAAGCCGAAACCATCGCCCGGTTGTCCGGCGACGAGTTCGCGGTACTGTTCGACGCCTATGGCAACCTTTCGAGTCTCGCCCGGGTGGCGACCCGGCTGGCGGCCAAGCTGCGCGTGCCGCTGACCGTGGAAGGCCACGAGCTGGTGATCAGCGCATCCATCGGCATCAGCCTGTTGCCTGACACTGCGCGGGAAGTTTCCACACTGGTCAGCCAGGCAAACATAGCCATGCAACATGCCAAGCATCTGGGGGGTAATAACTTTCAGTTTTACACCGACAGTTTGCAGGCCAGCACGCTGGAGCGGCTGCAACTGGAAAACCAGTTGCGCAAGGCTCTCGAAGAAAAACAGCTGAAGGTCTTCTATCAGCCCAAGCTGTGCCTGGCGACCGGTCGCTTGAACGGCGCCGAGGCGTTGGTGCGCTGGGACCATCCCACCATGGGTCGAGTCCCGCCGGGGGATTTCATTGGCTTGGCTGAAGAGACCGGTCTAATCGGGTCGATTGGTGAGTTCGTGTTGCGCCAGGCCTGTTGGCAGGCATGCGAATGGCAGCGCCAAGGGCTTGAGCCGATCAGGATGTCGGTCAATCTGTCGGTGCACCAATTGCGCCAGGGAAAGCTTGTCAGCCTGGTGCGGCAAGTGCTGGAAGAAACCGGCTTGGCGCCCCAGTACCTGGAGTTGGAGTTGACCGAGAGCCAGCTGCTCGACAGCGTCGAACACATCATTGCCACGTTCCAGCAGCTGCGCGACCTTGGGGTCAAGCTGGCGATTGACGATTTTGGTACTGGCTACTCATCCCTGAGTTATCTCAAGCGTATCCCGGTGGACTACGTGAAGATCGACCAGGCATTCATTCGCGGGCTGGGCGAGGGCAGCGTCGACACGTCCATTACCCGAGCGATCATTGCAATGGCCCATGGACTGTCGCTTAAGGTAGTGGCCGAAGGCGTCGAGCGGCAGGAGCAGCTCGATTTTCTCAGGGACGAGCGTTGCGATGAGGTGCAGGGGTATCTGATCAGCCGCCCCGTGGAAGCCGAGGGGCTGGCCGGGTTATTGCGGATGCAACACTTGGCGGAATGAACCTGATCCTCGATTGGACTTGTCGGTGACTACCGGCAGCGAAATTCCTTGGAGGGTGGGATCGGTTGCGCAAACTGTTTGCGTCCCGGCACAGGCTGCTACATCGGGCGATCCTCTGCCAAAACAAAGGGGCCGCGAGGCAATCCAGTTACGTTTTGGACGGGCAAAGCGCCAATTCTTGTAGTATAACTACAAGCTTGCTACATCCCGGCATCCGCCCATAACAAGAGTCCAGCCCCTTGAACCTGTTGCAACACATCGCCCAATCACGCCACCTGCTGCGCAAGTCGGAGCTGAAAGTCGCCGATCACGTACTGCTTGATCCGGCGGCCGTGATGCACAGTTCCATGGCTGATCTTGCCCACAGCGTCGGTATCAGCGAGCCGACCATCGTGCGTTTTTGCCGAGCCATCGGTTGTTCGGGTTTCCAGGATCTCAAACTCAAGTTGGCGCAGAGCCTGGCGGCTGGGGCGAGCTTCGGCCAGTTTGCCATCCATGAGGACGACTCAGTCGCGGACTACAGCCTGAAGATCTTCGACACGACCCTGCACACGCTGATGGAGGTTCGCGAGAAGCTCGACCCGGTGGCGTTGCAAAAAGCCGTGACGGCCATGTCCCAGGCCCAGCGTGTCGAGTTCTACGGTTTTGGCGCTTCCGGTGCGGTGGCCGCCGATGCACAGCACAAATTCTTCCGTTTGTTGCTCACCGCAGCGGCGTATTCCGACCCGCACATGCAGGCGATGTCAGCGGTCACGTTGAAACCCACCGATGTGGCAATCTGCATTTCCCAGTCGGGGCGGTCCAAGGACCTGTTGATCACCGCAAACCTGGTGCGCGAAAGCGGCGCCTCGTTGATCACCCTATGCCCGAGCCAGACTCCATTGGCTGAGCTGTCGACGGTGAACCTGGCGATCGATGTGCATGAAGACACCGAAATCTATACACCATTGACCTCGCGCATCGCCCATCTGGTGGTGATCGACGTGCTGGCGATGGGCGTCGCCATGGCCCGTGGCCCGAGCCTGGTCAACCACCTCAAGAGCGTGAAGCGCAGCCTTCGCAGCCTGCGGCTGTCGCCCAAGTCGGTGAAGGCGCTGGACGACTGAGCGCAGATCTTGGGGCCTTGGGGGGCATCTGCCCAAATTCATCGTTCTGTAACCGTCGCGCCGCCAAATCGTCATCCCGCGCCGTCATCTTGAAGCTCCCGTATACGTCTTGGGAGTCTCGACATGACCCAGTCCTACGAAGACCGCAGCGCCGTCAAAACCCGTCGTCAGCAGGAAGATCAGCGCCGCATGGCGTTCCGTCGTGCCATCGAAGACCGCTATGAACAGCGCCAGCTTCTGGCCCAGATCAGCGAATTTCCTGACGCGGTAGAGTTCAATTACTGGCAGGCAACACCGGCGGCTTCCCGTCGAAACGTTCAACCAGGGCGATGATCTGAGCGCGCTCGCCGCGTACGAACGCCAGGAAGGCATGCGCGACCGGTGACAAGCGCTTCGCCTTGGCCTGCACCAGGCACCAGCTGCGGTACAGCGGCAATTCCTCCACCGGTAATTCGATGAGCGCGCCGGACGATAGCTCCCGGCTTACGGCGTGGCGCGTCAACAGCGCCACGCCCAGCCCGGCTACCACGCATTCGCGCTGGGCCTCGGCCGACGCGACTTCCAGCGTCTGGGTGAAATGCACCCGTTTCTCCTTGAAGTATTCCTCGCAGGCCAGCCGCGTGCCGGACCCCGGTTCGCGTAACAGCAGCGTGTAAGGTTCCAGGTCCTGCAAACGCAGCGGACCCATATGGCACAGCGGATGGTCGGGCGGCGCCACGGCGACGATTGGATTGTTGAGAAATGGCAAGAATTCCAGCCCCATGTCCTGAGGCACCATGGACATGATCACCAGGTCGTCACGGTTGTCCGAGAGCCGTCGAATGACCTGGCCGCGATTGACCACCGTCAGATTCAAATTCACCTCAGGGTGTTGGCGCTTGAACGCGGCGAACAGGTGAGGGACGAAGTACTTGGCGCTGGATTCCACCGCAAGCTTCAGTTGGCCTTGCAGCGAACCCTGCATGTCCGAGAGCTGCATGTCGAGGTTTTCCAAGCGTCCAAAGATGTCCCGGCTGGCACGTTGCAGGGCCTCGGCGGCTTCGGTCATGTAGAGCTTTTTGCCAACGTACTCAAACAAGGGCTGGCCGATCAGCTCCTCCAAGGATCGAATTTGTAGGCTAACGGCCGGCTGTGTGAGAGACATTTCATCAGCTGCACGGCTGTAGGACCTTAGGTCGCACACCTCGTTGAAAATCTGCAATTGACGCAACGTCATACGCATCAACGACTTACGCATATCTGAAGTACCTTGGGCCGAGACGGATGCCGGAACTATAAGTCTTTGCTTATGCACCTCCCAACAAATATTCATTTTTGTTAATCCCCAGTCGGGACTAGTGTGGAGCTGCGACCAATTGTTACATCTGGTCACGCATCGGCCTGAACCTCAGGCCGTGGGTATCACCGGCTCAAGGGAACCTCCAATTGATAACAAAGATCCTGATCGCCAATCGTGGTGAGATTGCCGTCCGCATCGTCCGCGCTTGCGCCGAGATGGGCATCCGCTCGGTCGCGGTCTATTCCGACGCCGACCGCCACGCCTTGCATGTCAAGCGTGCGGACGAGGCCCACAGCATTGGCGCCGATCCGCTGGCCGGTTATCTCAACCCACGCAAACTGGTGAACCTGGCGGTGGAAACCGGTTGTGATGCGTTGCATCCCGGCTACGGTTTCCTTTCGGAAAACGCCGAACTGGCGGACATCTGCGCCGAGCGCGGCATCAAATTCATTGGCCCGTCGGCGGAAGTCATTCGCCGCATGGGCGACAAGACCGAAGCGCGCCGCAGCATGATCAAGGCCGGTGTGCCGGTCACGCCGGGCACCGAAGGCAACGTGGCGGGCATCGAAGAGGCCCTGACCGAAGGTGATCGGATTGGTTACCCGGTCATGCTCAAGGCTACGTCTGGTGGCGGCGGTCGCGGTATCCGTCGCTGCAATAGTCGCGAAGAACTCGAGCAGGCCTTCCCGCGAGTGATTTCCGAAGCCACCAAGGCATTTGGTTCGGCGGAACTGTTCCTGGAAAAATGCATCGTCAATCCCAAGCATATCGAAGCGCAGATCCTGGGCGACAGTTTCGGCAATGTGGTGCACCTGTTCGAACGCGACTGCTCGATCCAGCGCCGCAACCAGAAGCTGATCGAAATCGCCCCGAGCCCGCAGCTGACCCCCGAGCAGCGCGCTTACATCGGCGACCTGTCGGTACGCGCGGCCAAGGCCGTGGGCTATGAGAATGCCGGCACCGTGGAGTTTTTGCTCGCCGAAGGCGAGGTTTACTTCATGGAGATGAACACCCGGGTGCAGGTGGAACACACCATCACCGAAGAAATCACCGGTATCGACATCGTTCGCGAACAGATCCGCATCGCCTCCGGTCTGCCGTTGTCGGTCAAGCAGGAAGACATCCTGCACCGGGGTTTTGCGTTGCAGTTCCGCATCAACGCCGAGGACCCGAAAAACAACTTCCTCCCCAGCTTCGGCAAGATCACCCGCTACTACGCCCCTGGTGGGCCGGGTGTGCGCACCGACACGGCGATCTACACCGGCTACACCATCCCGCCGTTCTACGATTCGATGTGCCTGAAACTGGTGGTCTGGGCGTTGACCTGGGAAGAAGCGATGGACCGCGGCCTGCGAGCCCTGGATGACATGCGCCTGCAGGGGGTCAAGACCACCGCCGCGTATTACCAGGAGATCCTGCGCAATCCGGAATTCCGCAGCGGCCAGTTCAATACCAGCTTCGTTGAAAGCCATCCTGAACTGACCAACTACTCGATCAAGCGCAAACCCGAAGAGCTGGCCCTGGCCATCGCCGCCGCCATTGCCGCACACGCAGGCTTATGAATAAGCAGCTGCAAGCCCCAAGCTGCAAGCTGCAAGTAAAAGCCGATTCGCTCTTACTTGCCGCTTGTAGCTTGCCGCTTGTCGCTACGAGGAGATCGTGAAATGCCCAAGAAAATCTTTGTAACCGACACAATCCTGCGCGACGCCCACCAATCGCTGCTCGCCACGCGCATGCGCACCGAAGACATGCTGCCGATCTGCGACAAGCTCGACAAAGTCGGCTATTGGTCGCTGGAAGTCTGGGGCGGTGCCACCTTCGACGCCTGTGTGCGCTTCCTGAAGGAAGACCCGTGGGAGCGCCTGCGCCAACTGCGCGCGGCGCTGCCCAACACTCGCCTGCAAATGCTGCTGCGCGGCCAGAACCTGCTGGGCTACCGCCATTACAGCGATGACGTGGTCAAGGCGTTCGTGGCCAAGGCCGCCGTCAACGGCATTGACGTGTTCCGTATTTTCGATGCGATGAACGATGTGCGTAACCTGCGCGTCGCCATCGAAGCGGTGAAGGCCGCCGGCAAGCACGCCCAGGGCACCATCGCCTACACCACCAGCCCTGTGCATACCATCGAGGCGTTCGTAGCCCAGGCCAAGCAGATGGAAGCCATGGGTTGCGACTCGGTGGCGATCAAGGACATGGCCGGCCTGCTGACCCCGTACGCCACTGGCGAACTGGTGAAAGCGCTAAAGGCCGAGCAATCATTGCCGGTGTTCATCCACTCCCACGACACCGCTGGCCTGGCCGCGATGTGCCAACTCAAGGCCATTGAAAACGGTGCCGATCACATTGACACCGCGATCTCCAGCTTCGCCTGGGGCACCAGCCATCCGGGCACCGAGTCGATGGTCGCGGCCCTTAAAGGCAGTGAATTCGACACCGGGCTGGACCTGGAGTTGTTGCAGGAAATCGGCCTGTACTTCTACGCCGTGCGCAAGAAGTACCACCAGTTCGAAAGCCAGTTCACTGCCGTCGACACCCGCGTCCAGGTCAACCAGGTTCCGGGTGGGATGATTTCCAACCTTGCCAACCAGTTGAAGGAGCAGGGCGCACTGAACCGGATGAACGAAGTGCTGGCGGAGATCCCGCGCGTGCGCGAAGACCTCGGCTTCCCGCCGCTGGTGACTCCTACCTCGCAGATCGTCGGCACTCAAGCGTTCTTCAACGTGTTGGCCGGTGAGCGCTACAAGACCATCACCAACGAAGTGAAACTCTATCTGCAGGGTGGCTACGGCAAGGCTCCGGGTGCGGTGAACGAGAAGCTGCGTCGCCAGGCCATCGGCAGTGAAGACGTGATCGACGTCCGTCCGGCCGACCTGCTCAAGCCGGAAATGACCCGGCTGCGTGGAGAAATCGGCGCCTTGGCCAAATCCGAGGAAGACGTGCTGACCTATGCGATGTTTCCGGACATCGGTCGCAAGTTCCTCGAAGAACGCGACGCCGGCACCCTGACCCCTGAAGTGCTGCTGCCGATTCCCGAGGCGGGCAGCGTGAGTTCTGCGGGCGGCGAAGGCGTGCCAACCGAATTCGTCATCGATGTTCACGGTGAAACCTACCGCGTCGACATCACCGGTGTGGGCGTCAAGGCCGAAGGCAAGCGTCACTTCTACCTGTCCATTGATGGCATGCCGGAAGAAGTCGTGTTCGAACCGCTCAATGAGTTTGTCAGCGGCGGCAGCAGCAAGCGCAAGCAAGCCACTGCGCCAGGCCATGTCAGCACCACCATGCCGGGCAACATCGTCGATGTGCTGGTCAAGGAGGGCGACATGGTCAAGGCCGGCCAAGCGGTGCTGATTACCGAAGCGATGAAAATGGAGACCGAAGTGCAGGCGGCTATCGCCGGCAAGGTCACCGCCATTCACGTGGCCAAGGGCGACCGGGTCAACCCGGGCGAGATCCTGGTCGAGATCGAAGGCTGACTGAACAGCCTCGATACAACGTTTTAACCTCGGGGGGGCATGTGCTCCCCTTTTTTTGGCCCGTCAGAACATCATTCGCCATTGTCCCATCAGCGTTCCGTTGCGGTTGTCCTGGCCGGTTTCGCCGCTGTAACTCAATCCCAAGGTATGCCGGGGCGAAACGGCCAGGTCCAGCCCCGCTTGCAGCAGCAGGCTGTCACGGTCCAACTCGACCCCTTCGATCATATAAGTCCTGCCGCCGTTAGCCAGCTGTTGATGGGAGCTGCCCCCGATATCGCCGTATAGGTGTTTCCAGGCAACATCCAGGTGCGGTGTCAACCGTATGCCTTGGTCGAACACAAAAGGACGGGCGAGGCGCAGGCCCAGGTCGCTGTTGTAGTGTTCCTGGGTTTGACCGTTGTACTGCAACGCGGCGTCGCCACCTTTTTCCGAGTAGGCGTCGCGTTGATAGCGTTGGTAGCCCACTTGGACGTAGGGCTCTATATCGAATTGTCCGACGTCCAGGTTGTAGCCGACCTGTCCAAAGACCTGTTGCGTCGTGGCGTCGTAACGACCCTTGAGGCGGTCCCTGAATCCATTGAACGCGACATGGCGCTTGGTGCTGCCGTCATGACTGCCATAGACAGCGCCCAGGCGCAGCGCCAGCGGCCCGTCCTGACGCAAGGCGTACGCGCCTGCGAGCCAACTGTCGAGCGCTCCTTCGAATCGATAACTTTCCAGCCGTGTCTGGGTCTTGCTGCCGATGATGCCCAGCCGCCAATCGGGCGTGACAGCCCAATCGGTTCCCAGCATCAGGCCCTTTGTCGAATGTTCAAGGGCAAAGCTACCCAGTTCCTTGGCGAGGCTGCCGCTGTTGCCGATGGCCTGGACCCAGACTTGACCGTTGTCATGCTTACCCATGGGGTTATTGCGGCCCATCGCCGAGAGCATTCCCGAGCTGATCGGTGCGACGCTGCTCAGGGTGGCGTTGCCCAGGTCGGCGGTGTCGTAGCCACTCAACTGGTCGAGGGCACTGGCGGCGGTGATCAGGTTGCTGCCGAGCAGGGCGTTGACGGCGGTATTGGGTTGCGGGGCGGGGCTGGCCGGTTGCGGCTCGTTGATGCTGTCCGCAACCGATCGAGCGGGATCAGAGGTGGCCGCCACGTTGATTGGAAGGCCGGTGCGCGCGTAGCTCAGGCTGACCTGCGTCGCGGTGGAGTGCATTGTTGCCGTCATGTATGGCAGCTCGCTGATTACCGGCCCAAATGCACCGATGATCTGTCCCGCTTTGATGACGGTGTGCTCTTTCGCCCCGACGTACTCGCCGGGTACACCGACAATCTTCAGCGTCGCGTTGTTCAAGGTTGCGGCGTTTTCAACCTTGATCGTTGAGCTGTGGCCCTCAGCGTCTACGCCATAGATCAATACAGCGGTTGGGGAAAACGTTAAATCCTTGGCGGAGGGGGCACCTATTTCATGGCCAACCTCCAACCGACCTTTTACGTTCAGCAAGCCCACTGAGCCCGGACCGCTGAACGTTGCATCCTGTTGAACATCTACCCGGCCAGTTACGGTTCCGGAGTTCACCATGCGAGCGCCCGGTTCGACAGTCACGTTATTTGCAACGTCCCCCTTGTTGTCAAAATCACCGAGGACCCCGATCTGTCCGGTGAGATGGCCGGTGTTGATCAATTTCGTTTTCGACTCGATCACGCCCCAGCCAGCGAAGCTTGTGGTGTGCTCCCACTCGCCATGGGTGACGTGCAAAGCCTGGAAGTTGCGGGTCTCCGGCAATTGGGAAGACGTTGCATCGCCTAATTGCAGGATGTTGGTTCCACCGCCGCCATCAACAATCCCGCCGAACATGCCATTGGCGCTGACGTTGACAACGTCATTGGCCTTGGTCAGTTTCAAGCCGGTTTTGCGAGGTTTATCGATAGTGTGCTGTTTGGTATCTGGCGCTTCTGCGACGGCCTTCAGGCGCTCCTGCAACTCGGCAGTGGTGAAGATTTCAGCAGGTTGCTGAGCCATCGAGACATCGGCGAAACCGACTGCCAGCGCGATTGCCAAAGCGAGGTGCTGAGGCAGGAATAGGTGTTGGGTAGGCATCGAATGCGGCTCTTATGAAATGAGTCCGCACTTTAAAAATTCCCCCTGAGAGACGATGCCAGCCAACTCGTCGCCGCTGGCGAGACATGGCGATGAAGCTCGTAGGCTGTCCGTGCCGCGATCACCGCATCGCTGCATTGGCACTCGTGATCGCAGGCTTTGCCCTACACCGTTCTCGGATCGTTCCGTTTGACGACGTGCCGCCGATCAACTGCGCTTGAGATAAGCCTTCCCATAATGCCGCTCCATCCGCGCCTGAATCAGCTCCAGCGCAATGGACATCAACCAGTAGATGATCGCCGCCGTAGTCAGCATTTCGATATAGCGATAGCTCGATCGACCGTAGGATTGCGCCAAAAACATCACCTCCCAAACCCCCATCACCGAGATCAGCGAGGAGTCCTTGAGCATGGAGATGAATTGGTTGGTCGTCGGCGGGATGATGGTGCGCATGGCCTGGGGCAGGGTGACGCGCCAGAAGATCACGGTTTCGCCCATGCCCAGCGCCAGCGAGGCTTCGCGTTGGCCGTGGGGCACGCCGAGGATGCCGGCGCGAAAGATTTCGCTCAGGTAGGCGCCGTAGTTCAGCGACAGGGCGATGATCCCGGCAGCGATGGCGCCGGGCACGACGCCCAGTTGGGGCAGGCCCAGGTAGATCAGCAGGATCTGGATCAGCAGTGGCGTGCCGCGAAAGAACGAGGCGTAGAAACTGGCGATGCCGAACGCCACCGCGCTGCTGGACAGCCGCGCCAGGGCGGTGATGAAACCCAGCAGAGAGGAAGCGAAGATCGAGCATACGCATAGGAACAACGTCAGCACCGCGCCCTGCAAAAAGCCATTGGGCGCCAGGTGCACGCCCAGCAGGTTCGGCAGTTTGTCGAGGATGATCGAGAACTTCAGGTCGAAGCTCAGGAAGAAACTCGCGAACAGCACCAACATCGCCGCCCAGGTCAGGTACAACCGGGTGCGAAAACCGAAGATCCTTTTCAGGCGTGACTCAGCCACCGGTGGCGGTGGCTGAGGGGGTGGAAAAGAAGTCATTGGCTGATATCGGCGCCGATCCATTTCTGCGAGAGTTTGCTCAAGGTGCCGTCCTGTTTCAACTGAGCGAAGACTTCACGCACCTTGCTGTTCCACTCGGCGTCACCCTTTTCGATAGCGACCGAGTTGGGCTCGGAATACAGCGCCTCGCCCGCCAGTTTGAAACGCTTGTCTTCGGTCAGGCGCGGCTGCGCGGTCACCAGGTTGGTCAGCACTGCATCCAGTCGCACCCCGGCGCCGAGGCCCAAGTCTTGGAACGCTACGTTGTCGGTGTCGTACGGGGCGATCTGCACGTCCTCGAACGGATAGCTCAGTTGGGTATCTTCAGCGCCTTCGATGACCAGGTTCTTGTTCAGGTAGCTCTCGTAGCTGGAGGCGCTGGTGAGGCCGACTTTCTTGCCGCTCAGGTCCTTGGCGCCGTGGATACGATCGTCCTTGGCGTTGACCACGATCACCGCTGGCGAGGCGTAGTACTGCACCGGGAAATCGAACACTTCGGCGCGCGCCTTGCTCGGCGTCATGGAGCAGATGCAGATGTCATAGCGCCCGCTCCAGTGACCGGCCGCGATCACGTCCCATGAAGGCGTTTCCAGGCGCAGCTTCACGCCCAGTTTTTCAGCGACTGCCTTGGCGACGTCCACGTCAAAACCATCGAGTTGGTTTTGATCGTTGAGGAACGAGAAGGGTGGATAGCTTTCCATCATTACACCGACCATCTCCTTCTTCTGTTCGATGCGATCCAGCGTGGCGCCGGCGAACGCTTGCGAAGAGGCGCCCAGAAGAGTCAGGCCCAGGGCCAGCAACGGTTGTAATTTCATGTGACGTGCCCTGTTAGAAAAATAAGTTGTAGTTCTCAGATTGGTGCGTATTAAATAGTTATAAGAACGACTCCGGTAGTGAGTATTTTTCATAAGCTTATGAGTGAATCGCATATGGCCGCAGCAACGACAGTCATTCTCGATGGCGGCATGGGCCGCGAACTGCAACGCCGGGGCGCGCCGTTCCGACAGCCCGAGTGGTCGGCGCTGGCCTTGAGCGAAGCGCCCGAGGCGGTAGAAGCCGTGCACGCGGCCTACATTGCCAGCGGCGCCAACGTCATCACGAGCAACAGCTACGCCGTGGTGCCGTTCCACATTGGCGAGGCGCGTTTCGCCGCCGAAGGCCAGGCCTTGGCCGCGCTGGCGGGTGAGTTGGCGCAACGGGCGGTACAGGCTTGCGGCAAAGCGGTTCGGGTGGCCGGGTCGCTGCCGCCGCTGTTCGGTTCCTACCGGCCGGACCTGTTCGATGCTTCTCGTGCCAATGAACTGTTGACGCCCCTGGTGAACGGCCTGGCGCCCCATGTCGACTTATGGCTGGCCGAGACCCAAAGCTCCACGGTCGAAGCGCGGGCGATTCACGCCGGTCTGCCGAAAGACGGCAAGCCGTTCTGGCTGTCGTTCACCTTGAAAGATGAAGACACCGATGAAGTGCCACGCCTGCGTTCTGGCGAGCCGGTGGCAGACGCCGCAGCGGTGGCGGCGGAACTGGGTGTCGAAGTGCTGCTGTTCAACTGCAGCCAACCGGAAGTGATCGGCGCCGCCATCGATGCGGCGCGGGACACCTTCGAACGCTTGGGGGTGAAGATCGCCATCGGTGCCTACGCCAACGCTTTCCCGCCGCAACCGAAGGAAGCGACCGCCAACGACGGCTTGGACCCGCTGCGCGAAGACCTCGATCCGCCAGGATATCTACGGTGGGCGGCTGACTGGCGCCAGCGCGGGGCGAGTCATCTGGGCGGTTGCTGCGGCATCGGGCCCGAGCATATCGCGGTGCTGGCGCAACGGTTGGGTTAATCCGCCTGGCGTTGGCGCCACGGCTGCGGACCTTCTTACATTTAAACTTACGGTTTTGCGGATAGGTTCGCGTCGCCTATATATATGTATGTCATTTGTGGTTGGCCAGCGCGATAGGTTCTTCGCTTTCCAACCACAATGGACAGTCAGATGCCTATTTCCTCAGGAAATGGACCCGACACTTTGTCGCTCCCTCATGTTTCTCAATTACCCGCCCTCGGCCAGACCTCCGACTTATCGAGCCCCCCCCAGGAGAAGGCGCAGGCAACGCTGTTAGGCCTGCTGGACATAAACCAGGCAGAACTGACGCGGTTGTTTGCCGGCCTTCCGACATTCGACACAGCGCTCAAGAATCTGATGGTCAATACGATCAAGGCGAAGATTCCCGAAAACAAGTTTCGTGCTTTGTTGCTTGAGCAAATCGACCCAGATCACGGGTACGTGAATCATTACTCCACTGAGTCGGACGGTGCACGTTCGTTGACCGCCTCGAAGAGTTTCAGCGAGGTTATGTGGGGTGGCTTATCGACCGGTTTGCCGCCCAACTACACGGGGAAGTCCTTGGGTTTTTTTATCCGCCCGGACAGCGTTGACGAACGTGACAGCATATTTGTCGACCCTGTGGATACGCAGATATCAAAGGCCATGGAAACGGCGCTTTATATCGAAAACCCGACAACCAACGACCGAATCAAGCAGCAGTTTCGCCAGGAGCTTGCGCTGTTTCGAAGTCAAAAATACGAGGGGGGCTCGCTCGGTACGACCACGTCGTTGACGGTGGAAACCGCCTTTGCGCATTTGCTTTCGCAACGATTCCTGCACCTTTTCGATTTATATAAGGTTGATCGGGATGCAGACGGTCAAACCCGCGGCAATGCCAGCGCTCGGGATGCGGACGAAGACCGCCTGCTGGACATCATCACGACTCATCCTTCGAAGCTGGACAGAAGTCGATTGATGCGAGATCCAATTCCGCAGGTCTATTGCGTCATGCTCGATGGGGAAGCCAACGCACTTCAAAAGTGGCCCGCTGCGATGGTCATCAAACGAGCGGACCGAGAGGCGTTGTTTCTCTACTCCCTGGAAAGCGGATTGCAGCGATTTTCCTCTTTTAAGGAATTGGTCAATAAAGTCCAACCGGTCTACAAGGAACATCAGCGCACGATCCGGAATATTTCTTCTGAACTGTCCGGGCACGTCTTTGATGTTGCGGCAGAGGACTTGCTGCACCTGCAACGCGCCGCGCTTGAAGCCGCACTGGGTGCGCCTGAAAACAAAATGATCGCGGTCAGGGCCTTTGCCAACAAACTGGAAGCCGCACTGCTTTTGCCCATGCTGTCGCTCCTCGGTCCGTTGCTTTTCCGTGCGGCAACAACAATCGAGAACAAACGCCCCAATTTCTATAAAACCGCAACGCCCTTGGAACAAGCCCACTATCGTCGTCTTGAAGAACGGGTCATGGACGCGGCCTCTCGATTGGCTGGCGGGGTCCAGGGGCTGGAGCAGTTCGCCCGCGAGAAAATCAAGGATTACCTTCATCAAACCGTGCACCTGGATATCAAACCAGACCCAGACAAGACAACGATTACGCTTTTCTCAGGAACAAGCCCGGATCCAAGGAATTCGCGTGTTACCAGTTTGACTCAGCTGATGCTCGATAATGTCCGCCCGCTTCACTACCCGAACGCGATGAGGGAGCTATTGCCGGTGTATCTGGTCGACCGAGATAGCCAACGCATTTCGCACCCAGTCGCTGGCTCTCCGATCACGTTGAAGGGAGACGAGCTTGCCAAGATGGCAACAACGCTCGATATCGGCGGAAACTACGAAATCCAGCTTCAAAACGAGCTGAATAAGCCTGCTTATAAATCGGCTTGGCAGACAGCGTACCTGGCCAACTTGAAGTTCAAGCGCTACGAGGCGACGCTCAAGGGGAGCGAAGTATTCAAGGTCGAGGTGCTTGATAAGAGCCTCAAGCCACCGAAATCCAGAAAGCTACTCGCGCTCTGGTTGAATGCCATTTTGAAATCGCCGACGGCAGCTGGACGTGGTCTGGTCTGCGAGCGACGGGTGCATGTCTTTGGTCTTCTGCTGGGCGGAAGCGTGGGCATCGGTGGGCAGGACGGGACGATGGGCAACGCGGCCAGCATCGACGGCGCGCTGATTTTTTCGGATCAGGAAGGACCGGTGATCAAGGGAACCGTCGGCGTCTATCTCCCTGACGGTCCCGAGGGCAATGACCTTCATGAGTTCTCTGATTTGAGCGATGGCATTACAGCTCTTCTTCAACAAGCGGCGTGGCAGAAGTACTTTCGTTCACGCATCAGCAGTGTCGACGAAGAAGAGATCAAAGATCTGCTGGGGCAGCACCGTCGCCGTCCTCTCATTCGGGTGGTGTTGATGACGGGGGATTTTCTGAAAACCTTTCATCAGGCACACGTCAACTTTCACAAGGCCTACGCGGATCATCGCTCTACCAGCAACCGCGATATCCAACGTCAAACTGCGCTCAGGCTCGGCATGATGGCGGTAGAAGCCATCATGGACGTGGTCGGTCTGCTTTTTACGCCGGGCTTTCGATTGCTCAAGAGTGCGGTGGACATTGGTTACCGGGCGTTCAGGACTGGGATTCCAATGGATCTGAAAACTTTGATCCGGGTGCACAATCTCGTTTCACGCAGAGGCCGACGTTCTGTCCGTGAAGTAATTCTCGCTCTAGAAGGGCAGGGGTTTTCCTTGAACATGGCCGCCCGTCAGGCCCAGGGCGATGTCTTTGCGGGGTTGCCCTTGGAAGAGACGCTTTATCGCCGTTATGCCGTGAGTGATGCGTCTTTGCTTCAAGGGGTTTCGGCGGATACTCACGGCTTTTATCGCCCTACCGTCACCGATAGTGTCACCGGCAGCGTGACTCGTCCCGTGTATGTTCGGCAAGCCGATGGGACGGTGTTCCGCGTACACGATCACACTCGGTTGAACGCTATCGAAGCCACGCTGGTCGACCCGGTGACCGGCTTGAGTATCCGTTCAAGCGGAGTGATGAGAAGTACGGTGGCACGAATGCCCGATGGCGAGTGGCGAGCCGTGGGATTTGGCCGTGGAGGAGGAAAGCGCTCGGGTGACACCCCCCCTCAACCAGGGTCTTCAAAGCCTAAAGTGCCCGCCTTGTCGCGAATGTCCGACTCAATACGCACGCCAGGCAGTTGGGACAATGAAATCATGGACCTGGTCCCAGCCATCATGACTCGCCTTGAGCGTTGGCCGCAAAACCGAAGTCTGCTGATCCGGGATGAAACATCAGCGGAAAATTATTGGTCGGTGCGTTTTACCCCGGGGCAGAATGAGCGCATCTATCCTTTGCGTCTTCACCCTGATGCGTCGGCCAATGACGTCGTCCTGAGTCGAGTCGGTAGTAATCATTACCGCTTGATCCTGAACGATCGTGTCGTAGATATCCCTGCCGATGGCGATTGCTTCTTCAATGCCGTTGCCCAAGGCCTGAACGAGGGGCAGGCGCAGGGTACGTTTTCAGTACAGGGGCTGCGTAACGAGGCCGCTGACTATATCGATCAACATCCAGAATTGAGGCAATACCTGCCGGCCCGAGAAGGCCCAGGCGTGCAGCTGGCGCTGTTTCATAACGCCCCCGCACTGAAAAATATGCTGGACATCGATGCGTTCACCGAACTGACACGGATCATCCATGGAGCCCCTAACCCGCATGGATTATTCCAGCCCGCTCTTAACTACTTGGACCTGATTGTCAGCAGAGTGGGGCGTGAAACATTGTATCGAGCGGAAAATGCCCGGTTACCAGCAGAAATATTCCAGCTCATTGGCCGCGAGCTATCCCCCCATTCCCCTGGCCGGTTACGCCGTTGGTATGGCCCTCTCTCATTGGAAGAACAGCAATCCTTGCAAAACACCTTGGAGAGCATTCTGTTGGCGCCCGTTGAGAGTGGCTATCTCACCGCAGTGCTTGAACACGATCACCTTATATTAGGTGCCGATCAGTTTCATATCATGCTCGAGTACGGCGTCACCGCCCAAGAATTGTCATGGAATCATCCGCACTCCGAAGATTTCTTTGCCATGTTCGATCCGGCAACCCATGGTCAACTCGACGAGGATCAGCTCGACGAACTCGGCGTTTCCCTGGTGTCCAGCGAAGAGTTGGAGGCGCTGGCGCAAAGACTCAAGCAGGCCACCGGTTACGTGCTCGAGGACGAAGAGCAGCTGCTGAGTGCCTACATAGACGACAATAACGCGGACCGTACGAGAAGCCTCTATCGCGGGGCGCTTGGGCGTTTTCCAGAGCTACAAAGACGGGCTCGAATTCTGCTGAGATCGTCGGTGATCGAGTGGACGCTGGGCGACCAGCTGAGGGTGAGCTTGTTTGCGAGTTGGTTGCGCAATCCGGCGCTGTCTGACGAGCGCCTTCGATTGATTGCCGCGTACGCCAGCACCCGCTATCGGGAGTTGTTATTCGATCATGACCTCGACATCAGCTGGATGCAGCCATTCGATGATCAGAATGTGCAGAGCTTCATCACTCATCAGGAGGAGTTGAGGGCGTTCCGGACGTTTTTGCTGGGGGCAGATGACGAGGAGGACATTTTTAGCGTTTCTAAACAGATGCCTTCAAACATCAGGATCAGACTTCTGTTCAACACCCCGGACTTGTGGAACTCCCTGCAGCGGTTTCCACTCGATCAAGCCAGGCAAGTCTGGGGGGATCTGGTGGGGCCGCACTTTAGCGATACCCATATTCGCTTGGCGCTCGAACGGCCTGACGCGTTACGTTCGGAGTTGGATTTTGCATTGGCACTGCAAGCCAGCCTTGGACAGGAGGAGGCCCGTGCGAATCGGATTATCCAAGGCCTTTTCGGTTTCGGCCAACGGCGAGCACAACAGTATCTGTACAATTTTGAGTTCCCCAGCCAGCGTCTTGGGCATAGCCGTCTGGACTTCGCATTGCACCTGGAAAGTCATCTGCAGATACCGGACTGGGCTTGGCAATATGCCAGGGAAGGCGTGACGCCGGACTCGCTGAAATCGTTCGGAATCATGAAAGCGGCAAAACCAAGCGAAGATAAAATCAATTAACCGATGAACATGCGCGCCGGCACACAGCGTGCCGGCGCTTCCGCTTTAAATGGCGTCTTTGGTAGCCCGTACAACGTGGCTTACGGTTTTTTCCGGGCTTGGCAGGGACGCTATATATATGTATGTCATGGCTGATCAAATAGGGCGATAGCTTCTGCACTTTCCAACCGCTTGGACAGTCAGATGCCTGTTTTTCCAGAAATTGAATCCATCAACTCGTCGCCCTCCCATGGCGATCAACTTCCCGTCGACATAACGTCTACCGTGCAGCGGGCCATCGCCGAGGCAGACGCACAGGGCCGAACGCTCAGCGCCCAAGGCAAGGAACAGCTCAGGCAGCTGGCGCTGCTCGACGCCAACCAAGCGCGCATGGCCCGCTTGTTCGCGGGCCTGCCGACCTTCGATACAGTGATCGGCAACTTGCTGGTCAGCACCCTCAAGGCAAAGATTCCAACACGCAAGTTGCGAGCCCCGTTGCTTGGGCAGATCGACCCGGAAGGTTGGTATGTGAATCACTTCACCACCGACCCCGAAGGTCGGCGTTCGCTGACGACTTCAGAGCGTTTCATCGACGTCATGTGGGAGTGTCTGTCCGCCGATTCGCCGCCCATCTACACGGAAGGTGGCGTCGGTTTTTTCACCCGGCCGGACGTGGTGGATGAAGCGTCCAGCATTTTTACCGATTCGGTGGACCGGCAAATCCTCAGCGCCATGGAGTCGGTGCTCTATATCGCCAGCCCCCCAACGAGCGATGCTGTGGGGCGTCAGTTCCGGGAAGAATTGGCGCTGTTTCACGATCAGCCAGTGGACGATGACTCGCTCGATACAACGACCCCGTCGACCACCCGAACAAAGTTCGCCCATCTGCTCTCCCAGCGGCTCCTGCACTTGGTCGATCTGTACAAAGCCGATCGAAATCCAGATGCGCCCATGACCCAAGGTGCCCGGGCCCAGCAGGTCGAGGACGATCGTCTGCTGGGCATCATCAACACTCACCCGAGCAAGGCAGATCGAAACCGTCTGCTGCAAACGCCTGTTCCCCAGGCTTATGCCGTCATGCTCGACATGGGCTCAGCGGCTGCGCAAAAGTGGCCCGCTGCAATGGTGATCAAATACCCTGAGCGACAAGGGTTGTTCCTGTATTCGATGGAAGCGGGCCTGCAACGATTCCAGTCCTTCCAGGACCTTGTCGGCGCGGTATGCCCCGTCCATCAAGGGCTACCGCGCACGATCCGCGATATTTCCTCCGAGCTGTCCAACCATGTCTTTGAAGTGGCGGCTGACGATTTGCTCAAGGCTCAGGGCGCCGCGCTCGAAGCAGTATTCGATGCCCCGGAAAACGAGACGCTTGGCTTGAGGGCTTTTGCGCAGAACACAGAAAACGCACTGGGTTTGCCGATGTTGTCGTTGGCCGGTCCCTTGCTGGCCCGCCAGCAGTGCCTGATCGAAGACAACCGCCCCGCGAGCTATAAAACCGCGACACTGTCGCAAAAGGCCCGGTACCGCCGTCTCGAAGAGGATGTTTTTCAAGCGCTCCATGACGTGGGCGACGGCGTTCAGACGTTATGGCAATTCACTCGTCAGAAAATCAAACAGTACCTGCGGCAAACCGTGCATCCGGGCATAGATCCGGATCCGGACGAGACCCTGGTCACGCTATCGTTCGGCAGCCGTGCCAATCCCAGGCAGAGTCGCACGTCGCCTCTGACCCAATTAATGCTGGATAACCTGCGCCGAGTCAGTTTCCCAACGCCATGCGGGAAGTGCTGCCGGTGTATCTGGCCGATCAACAGGGCCAACGGATCCGGCATCCCGCCAACGGCTACTTCATCACCTTGGCGGGGGGCGAGCTTGCCAGGATGGCCGTGAGCATCGATGCCGGTGGCCGTTATGAGCACTATTTGCGCGAAGCCATGAATAAAACCCAGTACAAGGCGGCTTGGCGGACAGCCTATCTGGCCAATCTGAAATTCAAGGCCTATGAGGCTGGGCTCAAGGAAGATGAGGTCTTCCGGGCCACTGTGGTGGATAAGGCTTTCAGTCCGCCCAAACGTCAAAAGCAGGTTGCGCTCTGGTTGAACGCTGTTCTGCAATCGCCGGCGGCGGCCAGTCGGGCGCTCGTTTCCGGTCGAAAGGTGCAGGTGCATGGCCTCCTGTTGGGTGGAAGCACGGGCGCTGGGGAGCGGCATGGCACGATGGGGAATGCGGTCAGTGTTGATGGTGTGATGTTTTTTTCTGATCAGGATGGGCCCGAAATCAACGGCACGGTAGGTGTTTATTTTCCGGACAGTCCCCAGGGTGACGACATCCACGAGCTCGACGACCTGAGCGACGGCATTACCGCGCTCCTGCAACAGGCGCAATGGCAGGACTACTTTCGCTCGCGAATTTCCACGGCTGACCCCGAGGAAATCAAACGGACCCTGGGCCAGCGCGTCAGACCGCTGGTTCGCGGCGTTTTGATCGAGGACGATTTTCTTGAGGCGCTCCACCGAGCCCATGTCAATTTTCACAGTGCTTATGCGGACCATCGTTCCAACAGCAATCGGGAGGTCCGGCAGCAAATAGCCGTCAGGATGATGATGGTGGCGATCGAGGTGGTGCTGGACTTGGCCGGTATGCTGTTGGTGCCCGGTGTCCAGTTGCTCAAGCGTGCCGTACAAACCGGCGCGTTAGTGCTCAGGACCGGTGCGGTGCCCATGGACCTGGGCACCCTGGCATTCGTACACGAAGTGGCGCGCCATGGAACGCGGCGCGCGGCCCGGGCAATGGTAGTGCCTTCTCGGGGCCAGGCTTCATTCCTCGCGTTGACGGCGCGGCCGAGCAAGGGTGGGGTCCTTCTAGGATTGCCATTGGAGCAAGCGCTTTATCGCCGTTATGCCGTGACGGACACCGCGTTGACACGAGGGTTTTCGGCAGACTCCCAGGGATTCTATCGTCCCCAAGGCAGCGGCGCGGTGTACATCCGCCAACCCGACGGGACGGTGTTCCGGGTGCATGACCAGACGAGGCGGATGGCCACGGAGGCGACTCTGGTCGATCCCGTAACCGGGCTAAACATTCGCTCCAGTGGCGTGATGAGAAGTACCGTTGCGCGCATGCCCGATGGTGAATGGCGCGCCGTGGGATTCGGCCATGGGGGAGGCAAGCGCCCCGGGGGGAAATCGCCACAGCCCGGTCCTTCCAAGCCCAAGCTGCCAGCGCTGGAGTCTCTCGATGTGGCCCGCTCGATACGCACGCCAGGCAGTTGGGATAACCAGATCATGGACCTGGTGCCGGCCATCATTACCCGCCTGCCAAGTTGGCCGCAAAACCGCAGCCTGGTCATCATTGATGAAATCACCCCGGGGCGTCATTGGTCGGTACGCTTTACGCCGGGCGAAACCGAAGTCATCTATCCGATGAGGGCCCATCCAAATGAAACGGACGCCGGCGTCCTCCTGAGGCGAATGGGCAGCAACCATTACCAGTTGGTGCTGGAGGATCGCCCGGTGGATATTCCCGCCGACGGTGATTGCTTCTTCAATGCCATTGCCCAAGGGCTGAACGAGGGGCAGGCGCAGCCGCGTTATTCAATACAGCAATTGCGTAACGAAGCCGCGGATTACATCGATCACCACCCGGAGCTAAGTCATTACTTGGTGTCGCAGCCTTCCATGACCCACCAAGCGCTGTTCGATAATGCCCGTGTGTTGGACCTTATCCTGGACGAGAAGGCGCTGCTCGATCTCACTCGGATCATTCATGGCGGTCCCAATACCCTGCGTGTGTTCGAACCTGCCCTGAACTACCTGAATACTTACGCCAGCAATTTGGTCTCGAATCAAACAACGGGCGCCGTTTTGCCAGCAGAGATACTGCAAATGATCGGGAGTTTCCTGGCGCCTCGGTCGAGGGGATTGTTAAGGCCAAAGACTGCGCCCCTGGCCCCGCTGGAAAGGCAGCTTGTGCAAAAGTATCTGGAAGGCATCCTGCTGGGTACTGCTGAGCCTCATCTGATCGCTGAATTGCTCGAAAGCCGGTCTTTTATGTTGTCTCAGGACCTCAATCATATTTTGCTGGAGTACGGTCTTACCACGCGACAGTTGAGATACAACAACCCCTTGAGCCAAGAGCCGTACGTCCGGTTCGATGAGGCCATCCATGGCAACCTCGACGAGGATGAATTGGAAGATTTGCTCGATGGCGCTTATCTGGTGAACAGCGACGAACTGTACGATTTACAGCATGAGCTCAGGAGTGACTTGGGAATAGACGTTCGGGAAAACGCGGAGCTGTTTGACTGGTTCAAATACAATCAAGCGGTCGAGGGCATCGTCGAGTTGCTTGAAAAAGCGCTTACACGTTTCCCCGAGTTGCGAAGGCGAGCCGAAATCCTGCTGAGCTCCCCGGTCGTCGCCTTGAACCTGGGAGGCATGTTACGGGTTAATTTCGTGGCCAACCTGATACGTAATCCGGCGATATCGGATGAGCGGCTTACTCTCATTGCCGAGTACGTCAGTACCCGTTATGACGAGCTGCTAGGGGATGAGCACATCGATGTCGATTGGATGGGCCTTTTCGATAATCGGAACCTGCGAAGTATTGTGACGCGGCGCAAGGAGCTCACCGGATTCCTGAGCCATGTAGGGGGGCGTGGGGTGTCGCGGAAGAAACCGATATACCCTCCATCGCCAGATTGTTCAGCCATCTGGGACAGCCGGTTTCCGATAGTCGGGTTGCGCTTCTATTGGATACGCCCGGTTTGCTGCCCGCCGTCCAGAATCTTCCGGTGCAATATCGTTGGCGCGTCTGGGCCGAATTGACCGGCCCCCACTTCAGCGATGCCAATATCCAAGAAGCGCTTCAACACCCAGAGGTGTTCAGCTCCCCGGAAGGCCTGGTGACAGCCTTGCGAGCCAGCCTGGGGCCGGAAGAAGCTCGTGCGAACCAGATTATCCGGGACGTATTTGCCATTGGCCAAAGCCAGGCCCAGGTATATCTGCATCACTTCGATTTCCCCGTGGGACGCCTGGGCCGTAGTCGCCTGGATTTTGCGTTGCACTTGGAAAGCCATATGGCGATACCGGAGTGGGCGTGGCAATACGCAAGGGCAGGGGTTACCGCGGATTCGCTCAAGCATTTCGTGGCGAAAAAACCGCAGTCGAACTGAGTGATCCGGCTGACGGTTGAATCATGACCCTGGCGAGCAGTCTCGTTGCCCTGGCAAACAGGGCGACGAGTCAGCTCGTGTGGCTACTGGATCAAATCACGCTCTGCACTGCGCCAGGCTTCGCACTTGGCCACCCTCGCGCTGGTTTTCCTCGCTCAGCCAGCGCTCGAAGCCGGCGCCGATGTCTGGCCATTCCGAATCCAGCATCGAATACCACGCGGTGTCGCGGTTCTGTCCCTTGACCACCATGTGCTGGCGAAACACTCCCTCAAAGGTGAAGCCCAGTCGCTCGGCGGCATATTTGGAGCGGGCATTGGCGGCGTTGCATTTCCATTCGAGGCGACGGTAACCCAAGGCAAAACTCTCCTTGGCCAGCAGATAGACCGCCTCGGTGCTCTTGGGCGAGCGCTGCATCGGCGCGCCGAACGTCACGTGGCCAATCTCGATGCGACCTTGGGCCGGGACGATGGACATCAGGCTGAGGATGCCCTGCACGTCGCCGCTGGCGCGGTCGATCACGCTGAAGAAATACGGGTCGGCGTTGGCGGCGTGGTTGTTCAGCCAGGCATCGAACGCGCCGCGTTCCTTGAACGGACCGTAGGGCAAGTAATCCCAGAGTTTCGGGTCGGCGCCTGGGCCTTCAAGGGCTTGCCACAGACCGTCGGCATGCCGGGCCGGGTCGAGTTTCTCCAGGCGGATGAAACGCCCTTCGAGCCACTGCGCAGAGGGCGCAGGGACACCTTTCCAATCGGCGAGTGAAGTCGACATGCTGTGCTCCTTACAGGGCTTTGCGAAATTGAATGTAGCCTGGGCGTTCGGCGATGCGCTCGTAGAGCTGGATCGCGGTCTCGTTGGTTTCGTGAGTCAACCAGTGCACCTTGCAGCAACCATCGGCCTTGGCGGTGGCGTAGACAAACTCGATGAGCTGGCGACCCACACCGCTGCCCCGGTTCTGTTCCGTCACCAACAGGTCTTGCAGGTAGCAGGAGTTCTCGATGCTCCAGTTCGACCGGTGATAGATAAAGTGCACCAGGCCCACCGCCGTGTGGCCCTTCCAGGCCAGGGCAGCATGGGTCGGTTCACGCTCATCGAGCAAGCGCTGCCAAGTGCTTTGGCTGACCGCGTCCGGCAGTTCCGTGTTGTAGAACCGCAGGTAGGCTTGCCACAGCGGCAGCCAGGCGGCGTGATCGTCGGCGCTGACGCGGCGGATGTCGAGTTGGCTCATGTTCACTCCTTGGACGATTTTTCAGGCATCAGGTCGGCGAGGGCGCGGTCCTGCGCATCGGGGCTGGCGGCAAGCCCGTTGCGCACCCCGGCGGCGTCCTCGGGGCTGCGGTTCTGGCTTATTTTGCGTTTACCCTCCAGGCGCTGGATGGGCAGGGCGAAGCCGATGATGGCCTTGAGCATGCTGTCGATGTAGTCGGCCGGTGCGTCATCGATCTTCCACGGCTGCTCGCGGCCGCTTTCGTGGCGGTCGGTGAGGGCGCCCACCAGGTTGCGCAGGCGCTGGGCGTCGCTGAATACCTCGGCGCTGCCGTACGCGTGGACGGCCACGTAGTTCCAAGTCGGCACGACTTTGCCGTGTTCGACCTTGCTCGGGTACAACCCTGGGCTGACGTAGGCATCGGCACCGACGAATATCACCAGGGCTTGGGCCCCGGCTTCCAAATCGCGCCATTGTCGATTGGCCCGGGCCATGTGCCCGTAAAGGCTGCCGTTCGGCCCCTGCTGCGTGTCCAGCAACAGCGGCAGATGGCTGGCCTGCAAGCCGTGTTCGCCGTGGGTGACCAATACGGCCAGGCGGCAATCGCCGATGATTTGGTGCAGTTGGGGCAGGTCTTCGACGGCAAAGGCTTTGGGATTGTACATGATGATTTTCCTTGGCGAATGCGAGCATCCTAGGCAGGCTATTGGTCTGTTGTAAGAGCCACTTCAGGCCAATTCGATAGGTCCATTCACGAGGGATGTCATGCACAACGCCGTGCCGCCACTGTCCTTCAACCCCGCTGGCATCGAGCTCGATCGCGGCCAGGGGCTTAGCCGCCAGCTTTACCAGGCCTTGCGCGCCCGCGTGTTGGACGGGCGGCTGGCCAGCGGTACGCGGCTGCCGGCCAGCCGGGACCTGGCAACGGCCTTGTCGATTTCCCGTAACAGCGTCGTGCGGGCCTACGACCAGCTCTATGCCGAGGGTTTCATCGAGGGACGGGTTGGCGACGGCACTTATGTGGCGAAACTCTCTTCCTCGGTCTTGCCGCTGAAAAACATATCCACAAAATTGTCCACAGGGTTTTCAACAGGCTTACCCACAGGGTTATCCACAGAATGGCTCGATTTACCTGTGATTCCATCCAGCAAAGTTATCCACAGCGGTGCGCTGGAGCGGCTCGAAAAGCATCATTTGGCCCAGCCTCCCAGCGGGCCGCCCAAAGCGTTTCGGGTCGGCGTTCCGGCGTTCGATCTATTCCCATTCGACGTATGGGCCAAGCTGAACGCGGCTTTCTGGCGCAAACCGGATCTGCAGCAGCTGTGTTATGGCGATTCCCAGGGCGATGCACGATTGCGCAGTCTGATCGCCGCTTACCTGCGCAGCTCCCGTGGGTTGCAGTGCACCGCTGAGCAAATTGTGATCACCAGCGGCGCGCAGCAGGGCATTAGCCTTTGTGCACAGCTGCTGGTGGACCCTGGCGACAGGGTGGCGATTGAAAACCCGGGCTATCGCGCCGCCGGGCACGCGTTTGCCGTCGCCGGTGCCGATGTGCGTGGCGTGCCCGTCGACAGCGAAGGCCTCGACTGCAGCGCGCTCGGCAGACTTGAGGGTTGTCGGCTCGCTTACGTCACGCCGTCCCATCAGTACCCGATGGGGGTGGTCATGAGCCTGGCGCGGCGACTGGAGCTGCTGGCCTGGGCCGAACGCAATGACGGCTGGATCGTCGAGGATGATTACGACGGCGAATACCGCTACAGCGGCGCGCCGCTGGCACCATTGGCGGCGCTGGATCGCCAGGGCCGTGTGCTGTACGTCGGGACGTTCGGCAAAGTCGCGTTCCCGGCGTTGCGCCTGGGCTACCTGGTGCTGCCACCCGGCCTGGTGGATGCTTTTGCGCGACGGCGGGCCGTGGACGTGCGTCATTCCGAAGTCAGCACCCAGGCGGTGATGGCCGAATTCATGGCCGCCGGGCATTTCCAGCGGCACATCCGGCGCATGCGACGGGCTGCCCTGGCCCGGCGTGATGCGCTGTTGACGGGATGGCCCAAGGCTGTGCCGGGCGTCGGCCCGCTGCCTTCGGTCGTGGCGGGGTTGCACGTCACGGTGCCGGTGGACAGCCCCGAGCGTGAGCGTGAGCTGGTCGCACAAGCGACCAGCGTCGGCGTGGAAATCAACGGATTGAGCAGTTATTGGCTGCCCGGCACGGCACCGTCGACGATCAGTGCCGGGCTTGTGCTGGGCTTTGCCGCCGTCCCGCCAGCGGCGATCGCCATCGCCCTGGCGAGCCTGGCGAAAGTCTGGAAAGGCTGAGGCGGGGGGCATTGATCGATGCCCCGGTCCGATGCCTAGGTTTTTTCCTTGGGAAAAAATACCTGCTGGGCCTGGTCCACAGCGATTTCGCTGCGATAAAGCGCGATCAGTTGACGCTGATCCAACTCCCGGGTCGAGGCATCGGTGACCACCTGGTCGATTTGCTCCAAGGTTTTCAACCGCGCCGAAAGGAAGGTGCGGGCAGGCACCCAATCCGTCGAATAGCGGAAGTCCGCGAACCAGAGTGTCTTATTGGTCTTGCGATCCTTGATCTGGTACCGGTCGAGGTAGCCATAAGGCGGCGTTTTCCTGCGTTGCCGGTTGAGCTGCTTGGTGATGGTGATCTGGTTGCGGTCCTTCAGCCAAATGATGCCTTCCATGGTTGGCGGGCTTTGCTTGATGATGTTCAGCACGGTCTGGAACTCCAGCGCGTAGAGGGCCTGGGATTCGAGCGTGAGTTGCTTGCGCAACGATTCAGCCGCGCGTCGCACGTCGGCCGGGGTTTCAGTCGTTTCGTTGGTGGAAACACCTTCCGCCTGTTCAAGTGCCTTATCGATCGCATTGCCGACTTTCTCCATTCGACCTGCATGAGCATTGATGATCATGCCGATTCCGGCTGGCGTTCGGTGGGGGCGCTTCAGGTCTTTTTCCAGCTGCGCCTTGAACGCCGGCAGTCCGTCGATCAGCGCCTGGCCTTTGCTGATGCTGGTGGCCAGGACAGGGACGGTGAGGGGGCGGCTGGGCATTACGTGAGGCACCCATTCGCCGGTTTCCTTGCGGTGGAACGAGGCGATGGTCGCATCCGAGAATGGGTTTTTCACGTCGACCCAATCGGTTTCTTCCCTCAGGTTCGATAGACGAGGCTCGCCACTGATCAGGCCCCAGTAGCGTGCCCTGATAAAGCGTTTCCTGGGCCTTGGACGCTCCTCATAAGGGCTGCCGATAGTGCGCCGGTTGCTTCTTTCATCGAGGGCGCGGGCCAAATGACCCAGTGTTCGCTTCTTGAGCCCGATGATCCGGGCGCGCATGCGATTGATTTGTCCGGGGCTGGCGCTGCCTGCGTATTCGGTGCCCAGGTAGTCCAAGTGCTCGGCGATCGCGGTGAACTGCTCGGTCAGGCTGCCGAACGCGTTGATCTGTTCGTCCAGCCGGATCACGCTGCGCTCGTCGACGGCGTCGATCAGGCTTTGGAACGCAACCGTGGCATTGTCGACCACTTGGTTAATTTCCGCCCAGCCTTCGGGCATCGTGCTGACGCTTTCGAGTGAAAGACAAAGGTGGCGGTACATGTCCAGTTGGATCAGCCGTAGGTCGTTGCTGTTGAACACCGGCATCTTGCGCCGATGCTGGCGGACGAAGCCAAAACCTTCGCGCCCCAGTTGCTTGAGCTCGGCAAATCGCGTCTCCATGTAGTCCAGCCGTTCGATCATGTCGTCGCTGGTCTTGATCATGTTTTCGGCGGCATCGACGTGCTGCTGTTCAAGCACTTCCACGCCGGACGTAATCATGTCCATCGCGGCTATCATGGCCGGGGCGAAGCGTTCTCCCAGCGCCTCCATTTCGACGAAGGTGAAATTGACCTGGGCATTCAGGTAGCCGAGTCGGGTTCGCGGGCTGTCGGCCCGGGATTGGAACACCGGCCATTCAGTGAGTATTTTCAACGCTTCTTCATAACGTTCTCGCTGGGTCTTCAGCGTATTGACGTATTCGTCGCGCCGGGCCTCCCTCGCCGTGCCCGTTGCTTTATCGAATGCTTGTGCCTCCATGGTCAGCTGTTTTTGATCCTGGGTTTTTCGCTCTTCGAACTGGTTCAGCTCGGCCATCAGCTGGATGCTGCGACGTCTGGCCTGGGAGACGACTTGTTGCCGGGCGCCTTTGGAGCCGGCGCCGCGTAGCTGCAAGCGAGTCTCGATGTGCCATTGGCCGCCCGTATCGAGCCACAGCGCAGGTCCCATGCGCGAGGGCTGCTTGGCGTCGATGATGACCGCCTGGTCCCCTGTCACATTGACGTTGAACCATGTCTGCGCGACCTTCGCGTACCACGTGCCATTTTGCTCATATAAGCCTCTGGTTGGGCCGTCGAGCTTGGGTTGCCCCAGGTTTTTGGGGGCCTCGATGCTGAAGGTTTCCAGCAGTTTCCCGCTTTCCCATGACTTGCTCATCAAGGCGCCGCTGGTATGGACGGTCTCATAGCGCTCAACTGCCAGCGCCGCGTGGGTCACGGACGCGAGCTTCTCGATGATGAGTTCAGGTTTGGGCGGCCTGGGCTGGGCAAGCACCTCCTCCGGTGCCTCGGTCCGGCGGCCGCGTCCGGTTTTGCGGGTTTGCTCGATGGCGACGTTTAGGGTGGCCAACGCCATGTTCAACAGCAGATCGACGAAGGTCTGCCATTTGGCCTGGCTGTCGGACGCCTCGTCACGTTCGGTCAGCTTTTCAACGTCATCCAGGATCTGCCAGAGCCAGACCGCGTTCCCCACCGTGGAGCCCAGGTAGGGCAGCGCCAGGTTGAAAATCAACCAACCCGTCTGCTTGAACGTCTCCCAGCGGCTTTCGCTGTTGGAAACCGATTGGCGGTCGGCGAGTTCGACCAAGGCGTTGGCGTTGGCCTTGAACAACAGCGGCATGAAGTCCGAATCCAAGGGATCTTCGACCAGGCTGACGGGGCCGCTGTAGGCGAAAGAGGTCAGTGGGTCCACCGCAAACTCCACGACAGTCCAGGGCGAAGGCAGTGGCCCGGAAAAAACGTATCGGCTATAGGTTTCGCGCACGCCGTCGGGCAGCCAGGCCAGCACCGATTGGCGCAGCGAGGGCGTTTGCCGGATGGCATACAGCAGGTTGCTGAACGACGGGAATTGGCTCAGCTGTGGCTCAAGCAGGGGCCGATAAAGCAGGCATGGGCCGGCGCTCGGATCTTTCGGGCCGATCACGAACATATTGGTCACGACGTCTTCTGAGCGGGTCAGCTGCAGTTCCGGCACGAAAGCCAGCTTGCGCATCACGACCCGTTGCCCGTCGACATTCGGCTCGGTTTGTTCGGCGTCCATCAGCGCCATGACATAACGCACACCCAGTTCATTCAGGTTGCCCTGGCCCCGGAGTTTGTTTTCCAGCGCCAGCATCGGCAGCTGAATGCGCAATTGCGCGATGTACAACTGCTCGCGGCGGGCCGATTCAGCAGGGTCGTCGAGGAGCTTTTGCTTGACCAGTTCAGGATAGACACGACCCACGTCGATTTGGCTGATCAACCCCTCGACGTATTCGACCGTCATCCATTTGGGCAACGCAGAGTCGTCGGTCGAGCGGATGGATTTATTGCCCAGGGGAAGGGCAATCAGGTTTTGCAGGGCAAGCTCAACGAGGCTGAACGTGGTGGTGTCGATTTGCCCGGGTACGACGAAACTGCCCCAGAGCACTGGGCTGCGTATCTCGATCTGGATCTTGTGCGGATCCAGCGTGGAAGCGTCGTCATGCTCGGCTTGCATCAGCTTTTTCAGGGCGCTCGATGCATAGTCCTTGATGGACGGAATGTCGTCCAGGTAGGTCTTGCCGGCATGGGCGTTGCTCAGGGCGGACAGGTTTCTCAGGCACTGGGCGAACAACGTCTGGTCCGATATCGAGGCGGCCTGTAGCCAGGGGGGCACTTGTCGTTCGAACCAGGCTTCGCCAAAACTCTTTTTGGCTTGCAAGCGCTCGGTGCCAGGTTGCGGCTCCGCGTCGGCTGGCGTAACGCCCTGGAGATGGGCGGAACCCAGGATCTTCACCTGCATGGCGATGACGCCGCAGGCCTTGTTGTCAAAGATGTCCCCGTCGGGCTCATAGAGCCGCCAACGGATTTTTTTACCGCTGGACATGGGTCCCAAGTATGGCGGCAGTGACTGACCCAACGCCTCCCTCGACTCGAACTTCTGGTAACCGTTGAGCAAGGAGTGAGCAAGGATCACTTCCTCATTGTCGATCAGGCCGATCAACACGCGATCGAGTTGTCCTCCAGCCGCCGCACTGTTTCGCCGTCGACATCCTCAATGTCGACCAGGTAGGCGTGGCTGTCATAAGGGCCTTTGCGAGTTAGTACGTCAGGATGCAAGTAAAGCTGTCTGGCCATCTTGCATTCTTCCGTGGTCCAGCCGTCGATCCGGCTGACGTCCCATAGCTTGCGTAGCGATCGCGAAAGCTCATGCCAGCGCGGACCGGAAGCGCCCTGCGAAGCATTCCAGTAGGCCAGTTGTTTTTCCTGGTAGGCCGGCAATATGGTGGGGACCAGTTCGTTGATCACCCGACCAATCTGGTCGATGCGTACCGGCAGGTGCACTTCGGGGAAGGTGATGGGCAGCCGGGTCAGGTAATGCAGCCCTTCGATAAACAGCGACGAATCGTCCTTGACCACGCGCGCGGCGATGATGGCGGCCAGGGTCTCATAGCGAATGGGCAGCTCGACGATGTCATCCCCGACAATCTGCCAGGTCGGCACGGCGACGACGGTCGTGTGTGGATCGATGTCCAGCGTGGGATAAAGCTTCACCAGCGCATCCCGAAGAAGCTCGGCGGCCACTTCTGGGTACGAGGGGCCCGTAAGCAACTGATTGAATATGGCGTCCCGTAGAGGGGCGTCGGGTGACGGATCCGGGGTTGTAGCGCGCTCTGTCATCTCAATAGTCCTGTCTCGCAATCCATGGAAACCCGAAGCCAAAAGGCTTCGGGTTTCTCGATGCTAGGGATTGGCGGGACAGGCTAGGTGGTAACTATGTATAGGCCGCCGTGCGACACGCAATGAAACTGTGCCTGGGATCACTGGCCGGACTTGATCCGCGTCCAGGCCCGGGTCCGCGCCCGTTCGGCGTCCCTGGGCAGGGGTTGCAGCGTGTACAGCGTGGCCATGGCCGCTTCGGTCGGATAAAGGTTGGGGTTGCCGCGGATCGCCGGGTCGACCATCTCGGTGGCGTCCTTGTTCGGGTTCGGGTAACCGACAAAATCGCTCACCGGCGCGATCACCTGCGGTTGCAACAAGTAGTTGATGAAGGTGTAGGCATCGTCCGGGTTTTTCGCGCCTTTGGGGAGGGCGAGCATGTCGAACCAGATCGGCGCGCCTTCCTTGGGCAGGCGCATGTCCACGGTCACGCCGTTCTTGGCTTCCTTGGCGCGGTTGGCGGCCTGGGAAAAGCTGCCGGAATAGCCCACCGCCACGCAGATGTCGCCATTGGCGATGTCGGCCATGTACTTGGACGAGTGGAAATAGGTGATGTATGGGCGCACCTTCATCATCAGCGCTTCGGCCTTGGCGTAGTTCGCCGGCTGCTTGCTGTTGGGGTCCAGGCCCAGGTGCTGCAAGGCCAGGGGCAGGATCTCCGACGGCGAATCGAGCAGCGCCACGCCGCACTGCTTGAGCTTGCTGATGTTCTCTTCCTTGAAGATCAGGTCCCAACTGTCCACCGGCGCGTTGTCGCCCAAGGCAGCCTTGATCTTGTCCGGGTTGAAACCGATCAGGATGGTGCCGTACATGTAGGGCACGGCGAACTTGTTTCCCGGGTCGTTGGCTTCGATCAGTTTCATCAGCTTGGGATCGAGGTGGTGCCAGTTCGGCAACTTGCTGCGATCCAGCGGCTGGAACACCCCGGCTTCAATCTGCTTGGCCAGGAACACGTTGGACGGCACCACCACGTCGTAGCCAGCGTTACCGGTCAACAGCTTGGCCTCCAAGGCCTCGTTGGTATCGAAGATGTCATAGACCAGTTTTACTTGGGGGTTCTGCGCCTTGAAATCATCCAGCGCCTTGGGCGTGATGTAGTCGAACCAGTTATAGACACGCAGGGTGCGCTCCTCGGCCTGCGCCACGCCGCTCAGCAGCGCGGCGCACAGGGCTGGAGCCATCAAACGCTTGAGTCTGTTCATACTGTTATTCCTCATTGGGCGCTTTGGAAACCTTCGAGAACGTTCACGGCGTTGATGCCGATTTCTGCCACCGCGTAGCCGCCTTCCATCACGAACAGGGTTGGCTTGCTTAGCGCTGCGATGCGCTTGCCCATCGCCAGGTAGTCCGGGCTGTCGAGCTTGAATTGCGAAATCGGGTCGTCCTTGAAAGTGTCCACGCCCAGGGAGACGACGATGACATCCGCGTCGTAGCGTTGGAGTTCGCCGCAGGATTGCTCAAGGGCGTTGCTCCACGTGTCCCAGCCGGAGCCTGCGGGCAAAGGATAGTTAAAGTTGAAACCCTCGCCGGCGGCTTCGCCGCGCTCATCGGCATAGCCGAGGAAGAACGGAAATTCGGCTTCCGGGTGGCCGTGGATCGAGGCAAACAGTACGTCGCTGCGCTCGTAGAAGATTGATTGCGTGCCATTGCCGTGGTGGTAGTCGACATCGAGGATCGCGACTTTTTTGCGGCCTTGGTCAAGGAATGCCTGGGCAGCGATGGCAGCGTTGTTGAGGTAGCAATAACCGCCCATCAAGTCGCTGGCGGCGTGATGCCCCGGTGGGCGGCACAACGCAAAGGCGCTGCGCGCACCCCGCTGGATCTCGGCCTGGGCG
Organism: Pseudomonas sp. Z4-20; assembly: GCF_051131955.1. Taxonomy (NCBI): domain Bacteria; kingdom Pseudomonadati; phylum Pseudomonadota; class Gammaproteobacteria; order Pseudomonadales; family Pseudomonadaceae; genus Pseudomonas; species Pseudomonas sp. Z4-20. The sequence continues at coordinate 5,615,215 of NZ_CP071641.1, read as the reverse complement.
GTGAGGGCAACTTGCGCGGCGCTGTAGGCGGCTTGCCAGGTCCCGGCGGTAATTGGTGCACCGCCGTCGAAACTGTAATAACCGAGCTGGCCGTGCAGGCTGGTCGGGATGACGGGGCGCAGGGTACGGGCCGGCCAGGTATAGGGCAGCAGATCACCGTCGCGTTTGAATTCGGTCCAGCGGTCCCAGGCGCCTTTGAAGAATTCCAGATACGCCGGGGTGTGGATGCGCTGGATTGGCCCCAGGCCAAAATCCTCAGGTGCTCTGACCGGACCCAGGCCTTGGGTCTTGACCCGGTCCAGCACATGGTCGGCCCGGGAGGGCATTTCGAAGCAGGGCATCAATTGCCCATCCATCAACTCGCAGCGTCCATGGTGCAGGTGGTGATCGTCCGAGTAGATCGTCAGCATTTTTGTTCTCCGCAGGGCTGATTCGCTGAAACACAGTCTTGCGGCGCGCGGCGTTTCGGAGAACGGCAGGAGAGGCCAAAAGGGGATCGAAATGGCCAAAAGATTTGACCGTAAATCGCCCCTTATTGGCGCGGGTATGAGCGGGTTTAGGGCATGAGTGAGGTTCAGGGCCACCCTGGAACCCGTGGCGAGGGAGCTTGCTCCCGCTCGGCTGCGAAGCAGTCGTCGCTTTTGGAGCCGCTACGCGCTGGAGCGCCAGCCCGGCCCAGCGGGAGCAAGCTCCCTCACCACAGTGGGTTGCGGTGTGGCGGCTATCGTGGATCGACGTTATCCAACACTCGATTCGCCAGCAGCGAGCTCAGCTCGATCAGTTGCTGGATGCCAAGAAGGAAGTGCCGGTGTGAGCCTTCCAGGTCGAAAGCAAGTTTGTTGACCATCGCATCAGCTGAAGCCAGGGTTTCGCTGAGGTTGGCCAGCAGGCATTCGTTGTCCATGTCTTTTACAACGGTGAATAGCTGGCCGGGTTGTGGGGTTTCTTCGGGCTTGTCCGGTTTGGGCGCCAGGTAATAGTCCAGCGCGCGCTTGGCGGCTTCGTCGAGCCTCTTGGCGTTGAGGCCGTCCAGATAGGGAGAGTTTGGATCAGCTTCCGGTGGGTTCGGGGTGATTTTGAACATGGTGAAGCTCCTTTCGTATGAGGAACCGTCACCGTCTGCCGCCAAGCAGAAGGGGTGACGGATTACACAAGGTTGGCGGACCGGAACGAAAGGCACCCGGTATCCCCGAGGGGATCCTTGCGCAACCCGTCATAAAGAATGCCGATGCCAGAAGCACCGCAATGACTGCTGAAGGGTTTGGTGCGCCTTTCGTCAACCGGGCCGCCAAGCCCGTTCGCTGATGTCAGCGACAAGGAGACGATAGGGGCTCGGGGGCAAGGCGCACAAGCCGGCGGATTCTGGCGTAGTTGTAGGCAAAGGCGCAAGGATGCGTGGTTCGGCGTTCGAGGGCTGAAGAATCTGTCAGACGCGCCTCTCAACCCGTGGCGAGGGAGCCAACTGTCTTTAACTTCTCCTCCGACTAACGGCTGGCAGGTTGGTCTTGCCATGGTTTTCCATCCCGAACCATGGCATTCAGCCTGATCAACAACACACGCATACACGCAACCAACGCTACCTTTGAGCATTTTCCCGCTGCCCGAAGGCGGGCATAACGGTTTTTGAAATCATCGTTGTGGCGGACCATAACCAAAGTGCTCATGTACACCGCTCGACGTAGCCTTGATCTCCCTCCATAGATGCGCCTAACACCTCGCTTGGCCCCGCTGTCGTTGTTATAGGGGGCTACACCAGCCAACGCTGCGACCTGTCCACGGCTCAGGTCTCCCAATTCTGGCAGGTAGCAGAACAAGCTGCTGATGGTCACCGGGCCAACCCCTTTGATCGAGCGCAAACGCTCCATTAGTTCGGCATCGATTTGCCGGCTTTGCGCGGCTATACGCTTATCCGCGGCGGCGATCATCTCTTTGAGTTTGGCATTGAGTTCCCTATAAGCATCCAACACGTCTGCCTCTTGCGCTTGTTGAATACGGCGCCGGTTATCGTCCCGTTGCTGGATGAAGACATCACGCTGATTAACCAACTCGGTAAGCTTGTCGCGGGCCTCATCGGGGAAAATGAAGTTTTTTTCCTCCAAGGCCGAAGCAAACGTCGCCAGCATTCGCGCGTCAATGGGATCGGTTTTAGCGCGCTTGCCCATAGCCTGCGCAAACTGGCGAGCGCGAACCGGGTTGATTCGCTGAACCTTAAAACCGGTCTTGGCTAGCAGCCGCACCGACAGCTTTTCATAGCCGCCTGTCGCTTCAACTAGAACACGCACAACCTGTCTCTCAGCAAGCCAGCCAGCCAGTTTGGCGAGCCCTTCGGCGGTGTTAGGCACACTCAGTTCGCCTGCCTGGGGAAATAGCGCGATTTGCAAAGTGGCTTTGGACACATCAATTCCGGCGTAGGCAGTCATGAGTAAAACCTCTAGGCTTAGGGGCGAGAGGTCACTCTGGTCTGGCTCACGCTTGTTGTTCGAGGTCGGACTCAGTCAACTGTTCGAGCTTGGAACCAGAGTGAAAAGAGTGGATGGCAGCTTGGCTCCCTCACGTGCTCAAAAGGCACCGCTGCTCATCAGCTGCCATTCACCCCTCTCATCTCTGACATTACCTCAGTTAAAGACACAAGCTTGCTCCCGCTGGGCTGCGAAGCGGCCCTAAAACTTTGCGGTCGCTGCGCAACCGAGCGGGAGCAAGCTCCCTCGCCACGGGGATCGTGTTGAAACCAACGCGGATCACGGCCTAAACTGACTCGGCGCCACGCCGCTCCAGCGCACGAACGCATGGCGAAAACTGGCGGTTTCGCTGAAGCCGAGCAGTTCGGCGATCCGGTAGATTGGCAGTTGATCCTCGCAGAGCATCTGCTTGGCCCGCTCGAAACGCAGTTCATCGAGCAGTTCCTGATAGCTACAACCCAGGTCTTTGAGGTGCCTGCGCAGCGTGCGCGCCGAGCAGTTCATGTGTTCGGCCAAGCCTTCGAGACCCGGCGCGGCGTCCAGTTGCGCGGCAAGCAGTTGGCGGATCCGGCCCAGCCAGGCCTGGCGTCCGGTGAATTCGGTGTTCTGCCGGCGACAGCGTTCGACCATGGCGTGATGGGTGATCGGGTCGGCCAAAGGCAGGGGCTGTTCCAGCCAGTGGCGGTCGAAAGCGAAGGCGTTGTCGATGCAGTCAAAGCGCACCGGGCATTCGAACAGCGCGCCGTAGCGTTCTTGATAATCCGGTGCCGAATGCTGGAACCGCGCCGCGCGCAAGGGCAGCGGGTGGCCGAGCAGGTCGTTGCAGATCACCTTCAGCGAGACCATGCAGAACTCGGCGTTGAACACCGCCAGGGCCGGGTTCTCTCGATAGTCGCTGGCGCTGAGCCAGATGTGCTGGCCGTCGTCTTCCAGGGCCAGTTCGAAGAGTGTTCCCAATAGCGCCGGATAACGCAGCGCCAGGCGCAAAGCGTCACCTAAGGTGGCACTGGTGAGCAGGGCGTATCCGAGCATGCCGTAGGACGAAACGTGCATGTTGCGGCCCAGTTCCAGGCCAATGTCGCGCTTGAGGGCCACGGCGCTGGCGCAGACCTGCATCTCCTGGTTGGTAGTGATGCGGGTGTCGGCCCGGCTCAGGTCCGCCGCGCTGATGCCGCTGCCGGCCAACAATGCGTCACTGGGCAAGCCTTCGTTCTTGAAGGCGTTGAGCACCAAAGAGACAGCGTTGAGGGTAGTGAGGTGGGAATGAAGCATGGTCCGTTTCCAGCCTTTGGGGACTGGAAACGGAGCAAGTTGTATGCCGAACGGTTTTTGTCATGCGTTGCAGATTTGAATCAGACCAGCTCACCACACAGATCCAGCTCAACCAACCGCCGAACCTCATCCACCGGCAAACCCGCGCCGATCAACGCGTGCAACTTGCCGAACGCCGCCTCGCGGGTCATGCCGCCGCCGGACAGAACGCCGACGCCACGCAAGCGGCTGCCGGCTTCGTACACGTCCAGCTCGACGCCGCCTTCATGGCATTGAGTGACCGCCACGACCACCACGCCGTTGTCCCGCGCCCGTTCCAGGCTGGCGAGGAAGGCCGGGTTGTCGCTCGGACCGGTGCCGCTGCCGTAGCATTCCAACACCAGGCCCTGGATGCCGCTGCCCAGCAAGCCATCGATAACCTCGGCGGCAATGCCAGGGAACAATGGCAGCACCACGACATTTGCCAACTGTTTCGGCTGGTTGTAATTCAACTGCGCCGGCAGCGACGTGGCCTCGATGCCGCCACCCTGGCGCTCCAGGCGCTTGAACGGATGGCGACCAAAGCTGCGCACCTTGGCGCAGCGGGTCGGCACCAGCAGTTCACCGTGGAAGTAAAGGTGTACGCCCGGCGCCAGGCCTTGGCCGAGGGCGACCAGCGCACCGCTGAGGTTTTCCCAGGCGTCGCTGTCGTTCACGCCGGCGGGCAACATCGAACCGGTGAAGCAAACCCGCGCGTGCAAGCCCAACAACTGGAAGCTCATGGCGGCGGCGCTGTAGGCCAGGGTGTCGGTGCCGTGCAGGATCAGGACACTGTCGCAGCCCTGTACGTCGACGGCATCGACCACCGCTTCGCGCAGTTGCTGCCAGTAGCCCGGGGTCATGTTGGCGCTGTCGATCAGCGGCGACATCTCCCGGAAGCGCCATTGCGGGATAACCAGTTCGGGCTGGCTGTGCAGGTAGTCGCGCATCCGCGCTTCGAAACCGGATGCCGGGGCCAGGCCGTTGGCGCTGGCCTGCATGCCGATGGTACCGCCGGTGTAGAGCACCATGACGTGCTGGGCGGCGGGATAGGTCGAGGCATTCATGGGTGTTCTCCGAGGACGAAAACAGCAGCTTCACTCGCTGCCGCAACATAAGGCCGAGCATGACGCCGACCTTGTGCTGTGTCACGCCAGGCGCAGGGGATGCGCCCGGTTTTTTTCAAACAGACTGTTGATCAGCGTTGCGCTGCAGCCAGGCTTGCCGGAGCGTTTCCAGATTCGGCAACCGGTGCCGACGGGGTCGCTGGCCAGGCGTTGCGGTCCAGGTCCAGGTCCGGGAACTTGCTGGAATCGAAAACTGGAACCTTGATGCCGGCCGAACGCTGGTCGTCGTAGTCGCGCAGGATGCGCATGCCGACCTTGAACAGCAGGAACAACGCGATCAGGTTCACGAACGCCAGCAGCGTCATGGTGATATCGGCGAAGGCGAACACGGTGCCGAGGTTCTCGATGGCGCCCCAGAAAATCAGCCCCAGGACCAAGGCGCGATAGGCCATCAGCGCCTTGCGGTTTTCACCGAGCATGAAGCGCAGGTTGTTTTCGCCCAAGTAATAGTTGTAGAGGATCGAGGTGAACACGAACAACGACAGGGCCACGGAGATGAATATCCGGCCCCAGTCGCCGACCACGGCCGCCAGGGAGTTCTGGGTCAGGGCAATGCCGTCGCCTTCGAAGCCTGGGGTGTAGAAACCCGACAGCAGGATCAGCAGCGCGGTGCAGGTGCAGATCACGAACGTGTCCAGGAAAACGCTGAACGCCTGGACCACGCCTTGCGCGACCGGGTGCTCCACCGACGCCACGGCCGCCACGTTAGGCGCGCTGCCCAGGCCGGCTTCGTTGGCGAACACGCCACGCTTGACGCCCATGACGATGGCGCTGCCGATCAGGCCGCCAAAGGCCTGGTCCAGACCGAAGGCGCTCCTGACGATCGTCGCCAGCATGCCTGGTACATGTTCGAATTGCAGCACTATCACGTAGAGCGTCACGGCGATGTATGCCAGGGTCTTGACCGGTACCAGCAGGTCGGCAACCTTGGCGATGCGCTTGATTCCGCCGATGAACACCAGGCCCAACAGCACCGCCAGGCCCAGGCCGGTATAGGTGGTATCGAAGCCGAAGGCGTTGTTCAGGGAGTGCGTGACGGCGTGGGCTTGCAGGCCGTTGAAGGCGAAGCCGAAGGTGATCAGCAGCAGGAACGCCATGATCATGCCCAGCCAGCGTTTCTGCAGGCCGTGCTGGATGTAATAGGACGGGCCGCCACGGAACTGGCCTTCGGAGTCGCAGCGCTTGTAGAGCTGGCCGAGGGAGCATTCAAAGAAGCTGCTGGACATGCCGACCAGCGCGGTCACCCACATCCAGAACACCGCACCGGGACCACCGAGGGTCACGGCGATGCCGACACCGGCGATGTTGCCCGCGCCGACACGGCCGGCCAGGCTGAGCATCAAGGCCTGGAAGGAGCTGAGCTGGTCAGTGCTGCTTTTCAGGCTGTCACGGAACACCGCGAACATATGAAAGAAATGACGGAACTGGACGAAACGCGAGCGGATCGTGAAGTAGCCACCGAGCCCGACAATGAGCACGATCAGCACTTTCCCTGAGAGGAAGTCGTTGATGACTTCGAGCATGAGTATTCCTCGCTGTTTTTTGTTTAAGCAAATGCTGGCCATTTGGAAACATCGTGTTACATCGGTCCGCAGGCGGCTCGACAGGTCAGGCGATGTTTCGTCCCGGTCCACTTCGCGGGTTTGTTATTAGTTCGGTTTTCGCATGTTGTTGAGGCCTCGTTGACGACGACCACTCATGCGAAGAGGGGCGGCACTATACCTATCAGTGCGACGCCCGTCTGCACAGTTGTGGTGCGTACGACGAAACGGACCTTTGTTGCTCCTGGCCTATCGGTCAGGTTCTTGCGGGACCGAGCCAGCTCGCGACGGCGGGCGACGCGGGTTACAACGGCAGCGTGTCGTCGTTTATCGCGAGCTGGCTCGGTCCTACAGGTTCTGTCTTGCTTGCAGTCATTTGTTAAAAAAAAGGGCTTGGGGAACGAGTCCCCAAGCCCTCAAAAGGTGAGAGGTGTCTAGTCCCTCGACCTGGTGAGCAGTGGTCGCGTCGATCAAGCTTTCAGCGGGACCAGACGCGGAGCAATCATGTTTTCCGGGCGCAGGATGTCGTCGAGCATGGCGTCGTCGAGCAAACCTTCTTCGCGCACTAGTTCCAGCACGCCGCGGCCGCTTTCCAGGGCGACACGGGCGATGCGAGTGGCGTTTTCATAGCCGATGTACGGATTCAGGGCGGTGACCAGGCCGATCGAGTGCTCGACCAGTTCACGGCAGCGCGCTTCGTTGGCGGTGATGCCGACGATGCAGTGCTCGCGCAGCATGTCCATGGCCCGTTGCAGCAAGCGGATCGAGTCAAAGATCTTGAAAGCGATCAGCGGCTCCATCACGTTCAGTTGCAGCTGGCCGCCTTCGGCCGCCATGGTCAGCGCCAGGTCGTTGCCAATGATCTGAAACGCGACCTGATTGACCGCTTCAGGGATCACCGGGTTGACCTTGCCGGGCATGATCGAGCTGCCTGGCTGGCGGGCCGGCAGGTTGATTTCATTGATGCCAGTGCGCGGGCCGCTGGACAGCAGGCGCAAGTCGTTGCAAATCTTCGACAGCTTGACTGCGGTGCGCTTGAGCATGCCGGAGAAGAGCACGAAGGCGCCCATGTCAGAGGTGGCTTCGATCAGGTCCGCGGCCGGCACGAGCGGCTGGCCGCTGATGGTCGCCAGGCGTTGTACGGCCAGGGCCTGATAACGCGGGTCGGCATTGATGCCGGTGCCGATGGCGGTGCCGCCCAGGTTCACTTCGGTGAGCAGTTCAGGCGCCAGGGTTTTCAGGCGCGCCAGGTCTTCGCCAAGGGTCGTGGCGAAGGCGCGGAATTCCTGGCCGAGGGTCATCGGCACGGCGTCTTGCAATTGTGTGCGGCCCATTTTCAGGACGTGGCTGAATTCCTGGCCCTTGGCGGCGAACGCCTGAATCAGGCTGTCGAGGCTGGCCAGCAGCGCGTCATGCCCCAGCAGCAGACCCAGGCGGATCGCGGTCGGGTAGGCGTCGTTGGTGGACTGCGCCATGTTCACGTCGTTGTTGGGATGCAGGTACTGGTACTGGCCTTTCTGGTGACCCATGGCCTCCAGCGCGATGTTGGCGATGACTTCGTTGGCATTCATGTTTGTCGATGTGCCAGCGCCGCCCTGAATCATGTCCACCACGAACTCTTCGTGGAAATCCCCGCGGATCAACCGTGCGCAGGCTTCGCTGATCGCGGCGTGCTTGGCTTCGCTGAGTTGGCCCAGCTCACGGTTGGCGTCAGCGGCGGCTTGCTTGACCATCGCCAGACCGACCACCAGCTTGGGGTAATGCGAGATCGGGACACCGGAGAGACGAAAGTTGTTGATCGCTCGCAGGGTCTGGATGCCGTAATACGCTTGCGCCGGTACTTCGAGTACGCCAAGCAGGTCTTTTTCTGTGCGGAATGATGCAGCGGAGGACATGATGGAAATCATCTCAATAAGGACCCGGTCTGTGCCGGAACGCTGTGAATCCTAGGCTTTCAGGAAAATTTGGGCCAATGCTGTTAAACACTGCCCTATGCATATTCGGCATAATGCGCGTGTGACGCCGACGACTCGGCGAACGTGTGACCTGTTTTGGTGCGTCCTTCGGAGGACGAAGATGAATCTTGAAAGCAAATGGCTTGAGGACTTCAGTGCCCTGGCCGCGACCCGCAGTTTTTCCCAGGCGGCCGAGCGCCGCTTTGTCACGCAACCGGCTTTCAGTCGGCGGATCCGCAGCCTGGAGGCGGCGCTGGGGTTGACGCTGGTCAACCGCTCCCGTACGCCGATCGAACTGACCGCGGCGGGACAGCTGTTCCTGGTGACGGCGCGCACGGTGGTCGAGCAATTGGGCGAAGTGTTGCGGCATCTGCATCATCTGGAGGGCGGGCAGGGTGAGGTCATCCAGGTGGCGGCGGCCCATTCCCTGGCGCTGGGTTTTTTCCCGCGCTGGATTGCCCAGCTGCGCAACGAAGGCATGAACATCGCCACGCGACTGGTCGCGACCAACGTGGGTGATGCGGTGCATGCCTTGCGTGAAGGTGGCTGCGACCTGATGTTGGCCTTCTATGACCCGGACTCGGCAATGCAAATGGACCCGGAGATCTTTCCATCCTTGCACCTGGGCCAGACCGAGATGCTCCCGGTCTGCGCGGCCGATGCCGACCGCAAGCCGTTGTTCGATCTGGAGGGCGAGGCCAGCGTGCCCTTGCTGGCCTACAGTGCCGGGGCTTTCCTGGGACGTTCGGTGAACCAGTTGTTGCGCCAGCGTGCGCTGCGCTTCACCACGGTCTATGAGACGGCCATGGCCGACAGCTTGAAAAGCATGGCCCTGGAAGGGCTGGGGATCGCCTGGGTGCCTCGACTCAGCGTACGCGCCGAGCTGGAGCGTGGGGAGCTGGTGATCTGCGGCGGGACGCAATGGCACGTGCCGCTGGAGATCCGCCTGTACCGCTGCGCCCTGGTGCGCAAGGCCAATGTGCGGTTGCTGTGGCGCAAGCTTGATGGCGGTATGGCAAGCGCCATAGGTTGATAAATAATCATTGCACCGCCAACCAAGACCTGACTGATGGGCTCATCTGAGCTGGTTAAAATACTGCCGCATGTTGTCCCTGTTCTTTTCGGAGTAACGATACGTGTTGCCACGCAAGTGTGAGAAGTTATCCGTCAGCATGATCGAGTCATGCCACCAGCCGTCATACTCAACGGCGCTATCCTCATGAGTGGCGTGGAACATATGACCTATCTCATGGGCAGGGAAGCGAAAGGATGTAATAGATGAAATAGCGAAACTTCCTCCTTGGTGAGCAACGCCGCCGACCGTCCTGTTCAGGTTGTTTCTGGTTAACAGGAGCGTTTTGGTGATTCTCGGATCATAGTTGCCCGACCGGACGCGTGTGTAATGCCAATCCGCAGCGACATTTTTCCATGAATTCAAAATTGCGCCCACGTCTTGGCCTTGGTAGTCGAACGTGGATAATTCAATGGGCAACCGGCTCCGATTCAAGAGGATGACAGTTTCACGCTGCGAAATATATTCCAGTTCTGACTTAAGCCAAACAAAGTAGTCGGAGTAAAGTTTGTCTTTGCCGTAGCTTTTCAAGTCTTCATGTAGACAGACCAGTATCGTGATTTGGTTTTTCATTAGTTGAACATCCTTGTTCGGTGGGCGTAGTTCTCGGCAACTTGTTCATGCGATCAGTGCGCTGTTTTTATAAAGCTTTTTAAGCATGGGTTGAACGTTGGTTGCACTTCAGAATGTGTAGTAACGAATAGAAACGCGGCGCGCTGACTTTCAAGTCAGGAAGTGGGGCTTTTTCAGTGTGTGACAGGTGGTCGCGACAGGGGCTGTTTATCCGCTCCATTGCGGTATACTGCGCGGCCTTTGGCCGGTCCGGATCGGCCATAATTCGTACAACAAGCCACGCTGGTTTTCCCGCGTGGCTTGTTGTTTTTTGACGCGCCTGCGGGCGCCCAGAGAGAAGAGGCACGACGATGAGTGCACTGGTTGGCGTGATCATGGGCTCCAAGTCCGATTGGTCCACCCTTAGCCACACCGCCGATATGCTGGAAAAGCTCGGCATCCCTTACGAGGTGAAAGTGGTGTCCGCCCACCGTACCCCGGACCTGCTGTTCCAGTACGCCGAAGAGGCCGAGTCCCGTGGCATCGAGGTGATCATCGCCGGAGCCGGTGGCGCGGCCCATCTGCCGGGCATGTGTGCGGCCAAGACGCACCTGCCGGTGCTGGGCGTGCCGGTGCAGTCGTCGATGCTCTCGGGTGTCGATTCGCTGCTGTCGATCGTACAGATGCCGGCTGGCATCCCGGTTGCCACCCTGGCCATCGGCAAGGCCGGCGCGATCAACGCGGCGCTGTTGTCGGCGAGTATCCTGGGGGCCAAGCATCCGCAGTTTCATACCGTGCTGAAAAAATTCCGCGCTGAGCAGACAGACAGCGTCCTGGACAATCCAGACCCACGCATTGCCTGAGGTTGTTGACGAATGAAGATCGGTGTAATCGGTGGCGGCCAGTTGGGTCGCATGTTGGCCTTGGCGGGTACGCCGCTGGGGATGAACTTCGCTTTCCTGGATCCGGCGCCGGACGCCTGCGCCGCTGCCCTGGGTGAACACCTGCGGGCCGATTACGGCGACCAGGATCACCTGCGCCAGCTGGCCGATGAAGTCGACCTGGTGACTTTCGAATTCGAAAGCGTCCCGGCCGAGACCGTTGCCTTCCTGTCCCAGTTCGTCCCGGTCTACCCGAGCGCCGAAGCCCTGCGCATCGCCCGCGATCGTTGGTTCGAAAAGAACATGTTCAAGGACCTGGGCATCCCGACACCAGCCTTCGCTGACATTCAGTCCCAGGCCGACCTGGACGCCGCGGTCGCGTCCATTGGCCTGCCGGCCGTGCTCAAGACCCGTACCCTGGGTTACGACGGCAAGGGTCAGAAGGTCCTGCGCAACCCCGAAGACGTCGCCGGTACTTTTGCCGAACTGGGCAGCGTTGGCTGCCTGCTGGAAGGTTTCGTGCCGTTCACCGGTGAAGTCTCGCTGATCGCCGTGCGTGCTCGTGACGGTGAACTGCGCTTCTACCCGCTGGTGCACAACACCCACAAAGACGGCATCCTCAAGCTGTCCGTCGCCAGCACCGACCATCCGCTGCAAGCCTTGGCCGAAGATTACTCCAGCCGAGTGCTCAAGCAGCTCGACTATGTGGGTGTCATGGCGTTCGAATTCTTCGAAGTGGACGGTGGCCTCAAGGCCAACGAAATCGCCCCGCGCGTGCATAACTCCGGGCACTGGACCACCGAAGGCGCCGAGTGCAGCCAGTTCGAAAACCACCTGCGGGCGGTGGCCGGGCTGCCGCTGGGCTCGACGGCCAAGGTCGGTGAAAGCGCGATGCTGAACTTCATTGGCAAAGTGCCGGATACCGAGAAGGTCCTGGCGATTGCCGACTGCCACCTGCATCACTATGGCAAGGCCTTCAAAGTGGGTCGCAAGGTCGGTCATGCCAACCTGCGTTGCGCCGACCGGGCCACGCTGGCCCAGCAGATCATCAAGGTCGAGACGTTGATCGCCGAGCATTAATCCGAAACATTCTTTGAACCATTCGTCGGCCGGCTTCTCTCATGGCAAGGTGCCAAAGTCTGACTAGGCTTTGGCATAGCTATTCAACCAGAGGGAAATGCCATGGGAATCATCGGAACCATCTTAATCGGCTTGATCGTCGGCCTGCTGGCGCGCTTCCTCAAACCGGGCGATGACAGCATGGGCTGGATCATGACCATCCTGCTCGGTATCGGCGGTTCGTTGGCGGCCACGTACGGCGGCCAGGCCTTGGGTATCTATCAGGCCGGCGAAGGCGCTGGTTTCCTCGGTGCCCTGGTGGGCGCCGTGGTGTTGCTGGTGATCTACGGCCTGATCAAAAGAAACTGATCAAACGTGACAAAGCCCTCTCTGCGCGGCGCGCTTAGAGGGCTAAACTGCCCGGCGTTTCATTTATCACTCATTGCCGAGCCACTTCATGCGCCGTCTAGTATTTATCCTCCTTCTGCTGGGCAGTGGCTTGGCCCACGCCGCCGAGCTGCCCGAAACCGACTGGCTCGAACTGATGCCCAAATCGGACCAGAAAGCTCTCGAGGCCATGCCCGAGATTGACCACAACTCCCCCGAAGCCAACGGCACGTTCACCGAAAAGGGTGGCCTGAAGCAAAGCAAAGGCTTGCCGGCGGTGATGTACTCGGCAAAGACCGTGGCGTCGATGAACGACAAGCACATCCGCCTGGGCGGTTATCCGGTGCCGCTGGAAACCGACGCCAAGGGCCGCAGCACGCTGTTTTTCCTCGTGCCTTATCCGGGGGCCTGCATCCACGTCCCGCCTCCGCCGCCCAATCAGTTGGTGCTGGTGCGTTATCCCAAGGGTGTGAAGCTGGACGATATCTACGCACCGCTGTGGGTGACCGGCACGCTGAAGATCGAAAAGGTCGATAACGACTTGGCGAGCGCAGCCTATGCGATGGAGGCGCAAAAAGTGAGGGTGGTGCAGGAGGCGGATCTGTAGGCCTGTAATACGCTCACTGTAGGAGCGAGCAGGCTCGCTCCTACATGAATTGGCCTGGCTTAGAGCTGCTTGCTGCGGATGCTTACGCCAAGGGTATGACTGGCATCCGGCAATAGCGTCACTACATCGTCCATCACGTTCGCGGTCTCGATGCACAGCATGCGCTGCCAGCCATCGTCGGCCATGTCGCTGAAGGCCTTGGCCCGTTCGGTCCAGGGGTTCCAGATTACCGCCGAGCGTGAGCCGCTGCTGGTCAGTTCGATGCGTCGCTGCCAGTGTGGGTCAACGATGCTCAGCGTCGGCGGAGTATCGAGATAGATCCGGTCGGTTTCGCCGGCAAAATGCAGATCGCCGGCCTGGGCGTGGGTCTTCCAATCGTCCAGGGTCTCGATGTAGCTCAAGCCATCCACACCGTCGACATGCACATTGCGCACATCGCTGACAGCGAAATAACTGTGCAGCGCCTGGCTGAGGCTGACGGTTTCGCTGCCACGGTTGTGGCTGGTGAGGCGGATGTGCAGTTGCTCGTCCATCACGATCGCCAGCGTAAGGTCCACGTGGTGGGGCCAGCCCGAGAGGCCGTTTTCCGGGTAGGGCAAGACGAATTCGATCTTCAGGCTTTCGCCCTCGGCTTCGATGCCCTTGAGTTCCCAATCCATCGCCCGCACCAAGCCGTGGGCCGTGGCCGGTTCGTTGCTGACGCGCATCGCCTGGACACTGTCAGGGTTGCGGGTCAGGTTACCGAACCACGGCCAGCACACTGGAACGCCGGCGCGGATGCTCTTGCCGGTCTTGAACGTGGCCTGGTCGTTGAGCCAGATCAGCGGCGGCTGGCCGTCCACTTGATAGCTGAGGACATGCGCGCCTTGCTGGGCCACCAGCAACTCGGCCTGACCGTGGCGGATGCGCCAACCGTTCAGTTCATCCAGTTTGACGGCTTCGACGTTAGGCGTAGGCATCTGGCAAATCTCGTTCAGGAACATGAACTGCAATGGACCGCAAAACGGTCGCCGTGTTTAACGGGCGCGTGGCGGAACCGAGCGGGTGCGACCACTGCCATCAATCGCGACGAATACAAACACCGCTTCGGTGACCTTGCGCCATTCGCTGGACAGCGGGTCGTCGCTCCAGACTTCAACCATCATCTGGATCGAGCTGCGGCCAATTTCCAGGGCCTGGGTATAGAACGACAGCTGCGCGCCGACGGCCACCGGCACCAGGAAGGCCATGCGATCGATGGCCACGGTCGCCACGCGTCCGCCGGCAACCTTGCTGGCCATCGCGGTGCCGGCGAGGTCCATCTGGGACACCAGCCAGCCGCCAAAAATATCGCCAAAGCCGTTGGTGTCGCGAGGAAGCGCGGTGATTTGCAAGGCCAGGTCGCCTTGCGGAATTGGATCTTCTTGTTCGAGCTCTATCATGCCGAAGGGGCCTCTGACCCGTAACTCTGTCTTGTCTTTCAGGTGAATAGCCGTCTTTGAAAAAACGATTCAGCCCGAACATGCCACGTTCGTCACGTTTTTCGTAAAGGCGTGCCAAAGGGAAACTCTGCGAAACCGGCTGATTTGACTACATCACCAACGACGTTTTCGCACAGCAACCCCTTACAGAGTGTCGCAAGGTTGCGAGTATATCGGGCGATAGACGTCGAGACGACTACTGGGTTCTGATTTCGACTGTCTATTACGCACCTCTATGTGCTTTTTCTAACAATTTGCTATCGTGCCGGACCTGCCCAGGCTCCCATTGCGCGTTGTCGGGGCCGCAGAACCGACTATAAGAGAAGCCCTTGCCATGACCACTGCGCCTTCGAGCACGGCGATGCCTGCACAACCCGCCCGTCCGCTGACCCGTAATGACTACAAGACCCTGTCGCTTTCTGCCTTGGGCGGCGCGCTGGAGTTCTACGATTTCATCATTTTCGTGTTCTTTGCCACCGTGGTCGGCAAGCTGTTCTTTCCCGCCGAGATGCCGGAATGGCTGCGCCTGATGCAAACGTTTGGCATTTTTGCCGCCGGTTACCTGGCCCGGCCGCTGGGCGGGATCGTCATGGCCCACTTCGGTGACCTGCTGGGCCGCAAGAAAATGTTCACCCTGAGCATTTTCATGATGGCGGTGCCGACCCTGATCATGGGCTTGCTGCCGACATATGCGCAGATCGGCATGTGGGCGCCGATCCTCTTGTTGCTGATGCGGGTGATTCAGGGCGCGGCCATCGGCGGCGAGGTGCCTGGGGCCTGGGTATTCGTCTCCGAACACGTGCCAGCGCGCCACATCGGCTATGCTTGCGGCACCCTGACCTGTGGCCTGACGACGGGAATTCTGTTGGGTTCGCTGGTCGCCACCGCTATCAATAGCCTTTATACGCCGGTGGAAGTGGCGGATTACGCCTGGCGGATCCCGTTCCTGCTGGGCGGTGTGTTCGGCTTGTTCTCGGTGTACCTGCGCCGCTGGCTGCACGAAACCCCGGTTTTCGCCGAGCTGCAACTGCGCAAGGCCCTGGCCGAAGAGGTACCGCTGCGGGCCGTGCTGCGCGACCACCGCGGTGCCATCGCCATTTCGATGCTGCTGACCTGGCTGCTGTCAGCCGGTGTCATCGTCGTCATCCTGATGACGCCGACCGTGCTGCAGACTGTGTATCACTTCAGCCCGACCACGGCATTGCAGGCCAACAGCCTGGCGATCGTATTCTTGAGCCTGGGTTGCATCGGCGCGGGTGTGCTGGCAGACCGTTTCGGTGCGGGGCGGGTGTTTGTCTTCGGCAGCGGTTTGCTGCTCGTCACGTTCTGGACCTTCTACCACAGCCTGTTCGAGCACCCCGAGTGGTTGTTCCCGCTCTATGCCTTGAGTGGCTTGCTGGTGGGTACTATCGGCGCAGTGCCCTACGTCATGGTCAACGCCTTCCCGGCCGTGGTGCGCTTCAGCGGCCTGTCGTTTTCCTACAACCTGGCCTACGCAATCTTCGGCGGATTGACACCGATGATCGTGACCCTGCTGTTGAAAGAAAGCCCGATGGGGCCGGCGTATTACGTGGCGATCATCTGCGGGATCGGGATGGTGGTGGGTGGTTATCTTTGGAAGAAGGGTCGCTAAGCGACGCCGAACAACCTTTGTGGCGAGGGGATAAAGTCCCTCGCCAAGACATCCGACGAAACCCGATGCTGGCCTTTCATCCAATTGTCATATTTCAGCAATAGAGTGTTCACACGGCTTACCGATACTTGGCCGACTTAACACACCCTATCTGCTAGGAGTAAGGCATGAAACTGAAGCGTTTGATGGTGGCAATGACTGTTGTCGCTGCTGGCGTTGCGACTGCCAACGCGGTTGCCGCTGTTGACCCTGCGATCCCGAGCTACACCAAGACCACTGGTGTGTCGGGCAACCTGTCCAGCGTCGGCTCCGATACCCTGGCCAACCTGATGACCTTGTGGGCTGAGAACTACAAGAAAGAATACCCGAACGTAAACATCCAGATTCAGGCCGCCGGTTCCTCCACCGCGCCGCCCGCACTCACCGAAGGCACCGCCAACCTGGGCCCGATGAGCCGCAAGATGAAGGACAACGAACTGCAGGCCTTCGAAACCAAGTATGGCTACAAGCCTACCGCTATCCCGGTTGCCGTGGACGCCCTGGCCGTATTCGTCCACAAGGACAACCCGATCAAGCACCTGACCATGGCTCAAGTCGATGCCATCTTCTCCTCGACTCGCCTGTGCGGCGCCAAGGCTGACGTCAAGACCTGGGGCGACCTGGGTGTGACCGGTGACTTGGCCAACAAGCCAGTCCAGCTGTTTGGCCGTAACTCGGTGTCCGGCACCTACGGCTACTTCAAGGAAGAAGCCCTGTGCAAAGGCGACTACAAGCCTAACGTCAACGAACAGCCGGGTTCGGCTTCGGTTGTGCAGTCGATCAGCAGCTCGCTCAACGGCATCGGCTATTCGGGCATCGGCTACAAGACCGCCAGCGTGAAAACCGTTGCCCTGGCCAAGAAAGAAGGCGGCGAGTTCATCGAAGACACCGAAGAAAACGCCCTGAACGGCAAATACCCGCTGTCGCGTTTCCTCTACGTTTACGTCAACAAGGCACCGAACAAGCCTCTGGCCCCGCTGGAAGCCGAGTTCGTGAAGCTGATCCTGTCCAAGCAAGGCCAGGAAGTCGTGGTCAAGGACGGCTACATCCCGGTTCCAGCCAAAGTCGCCGCCAAGGCACTGGCTGACCTCGGTCTGCAAGCAGGCGGCAACGTCGCGAAGCAGTAACGCCTGAGTCCGGGCCAACGCCCGGGCTGCTGTGGGAGGGAAGACCGCTCCCACGGCCTAATTTTCCTGTCCGCTGCCAGCGTCCCGTTGGCGGCGGATTTGTTGCGTCACTTCACTGTCATCTTTCTGTCATACAGGATCGCTAGGGTGTGCGCATGAATGATCTGGCCAACTCCACAATGACTACGACTTCCCCTCCCAAGCGCATTGACTTCAATACGCCTGAGCTGCAACGCAAGCGTCGCATCCGCGCGCTCAAGGATCGCCTGACACGCTGGTACGTGCTGGTTGGCGGCCTCGCCGTCCTAGCGGCAATTACCCTGATTTTCTTCTTCCTGGCTTATGTGGTGCTCCCGCTGTTCCAAGGTGCGGACCTCACGGCCAAGGACTCGATCACGCCTGCCTGGATGCAGGACGCCGGCAAACCTTTGATGATCGCCATCGAAGAACAGAACCAAGTTGCCATGCGGATTTCCGACAAAGGCCAGGCGCTGTTTTTCGAGCTCGACAACGGTGCCGAACTGCGTCGCGTCGACCTGCCGATCCCGGCCGGCGCCAGCGTGACGTCCATCGGCGAGGACCAGCCCGGCAGCCCGTTGGTAGCGATCGGTCTTTCCAATGGCCAGGCCCTGGTGGTGCGCCACACTTATAAAGTCAGCTATCCCGACGGCAAGAAAACCATTTCGCCGGCCATCGAATACCCTTACGGTGAAGCGCCGATCGCCTTGAACGAGCAGGGCGCTGCCCTGGAGCACGTCAGCCTCAACGCCACCGATTCGACCCTGTTGCTGGCCGGCTCCAGCGGCGCCCAGTTGCAGGTGCTGTCGCTCACCAGCGAAGAAAACATGATGACCGGTGAAATCACCAGCGAGCAGACGCGTATCGACCTGCCGCAGATGACCGAGCCGGTGAAGAACATTTTCGTCGACCCGCGCCAACAGTGGCTGTATGTAATCAACGGTCGCGCCCAGGCTGACGTATTCAGCCTGCGGGACAAGAGCCTCAACGGTCGCTACAAGCTGCTGGAAAACGCCGAAGCCCAGATCACCGCCACGGCTCAACTGGTAGGCGGTATCTCGCTGATCTTCGGGGACTCCAAAGGTGGCTTGGCCCAGTGGTTCATGGCGCGCGATCCGGACGGCGAGCAGCGCCTGAAGCAGATCCGTACCTTCCAGATGGGCTCCGCGCCGATCGTTGAAATCAGCGCCGAGGAACGTCGCAAAGGCTTCGTGGCCCTTGATGCCGCCGGCAAGCTCGGCGTGTTCCACAGCACCGCCCACCGCACCTTGCTGGTGGATCAGGTCGTCGATGGTCAAGGCTTGTTTGGCATGTCGCCACGGGCCAACCGGTTGATCGTGGAGCAGGGCGGCAAACTGCAGCCCTTGCTGCTGGAAAACCCGCACCCGGAAGTTTCCTGGAGCGCCTTGTGGAGCAAGGTCTGGTACGAAAACTACGATGAGCCCAAGTACGTCTGGCAATCGACCGCCGCCAACACCGACTTCGAACCCAAGCTGAGCCTGTCGCCGCTGACCTTCGGCACCCTGAAAGCGGCGTTCTACGCGATGCTTCTGGCCGCGCCGCTGGCGGTTGCCGCAGCGATCTACACCGCCTACTTCATGGCCCCGGGCATGCGCCGCAAGGTCAAGCCGGTGATCGAGCTGATGGAAGCGATGCCGACGGTGATCCTCGGTTTCTTCGCCGGTCTGTTCCTGGCGCCGTACGTCGAAGGGCATCTGCCGGGCATCTTCAGCCTGCTGATGTTGCTGCCGATCGGCATCCTGGTCGCCGGTTTCGCTTTCAGCCGCCTGCCGGAATCCATTCGCCTGCGGGTGCCGGACGGCTGGGAAAGCGCCTTGCTGATCCCGGTGATCCTGTTCGTCGGCTGGCTCTCGCTATACATGAGCCCATACATGGAAGCGTGGTTCTTTGGCGGCGACATGCGCATGTGGATCTCCCATGACCTGGGTATCACCTACGACCAGCGCAACGCCCTGGTGGTCGGCCTGGCGATGGGCTTCGCGGTGATCCCGAACATCTATTCCATCGCCGAAGACGCCGTGTTCAGTGTGCCTCGCGGCCTGACCCTGGGCTCGCTGGCCCTGGGCGCCACCCCATGGCAGACCATGACCCGCGTGGTCATCCTCACCGCCAGCCCGGGCATCTTCTCGGCGCTGATGATCGGCATGGGCCGGGCGGTGGGCGAGACGATGATCGTGCTGATGGCCACCGGCAACACCCCGGTCATGGAAATGAACCTGTTCGAAGGCCTGCGCACCCTGGCGGCCAACGTCGCGGTGGAGATGCCCGAGTCGGAAGTCGGCGGCAGCCATTACCGCGTGCTGTTCCTGTCGGCCTTGGTGCTGCTGTTGTTCACCTTCGTCATGAACACCCTCGCCGAGCTGATCCGTCAGCGTCTGCGCAAGAAATATTCGTCGCTTTAAGAAAGGTAGAAGTCTGTGAAACAGAACTCCCTGAAAGGATGGTTCAAGAGCGGCGCCCCGGGCGTCTGGATCAGCGGTGGCGCGGTGTCCATCGCGGTCATCATGACCATTGGCCTGTTGGCGGTGATTGCCGTGCGTGGCCTGGGCCACTTCTGGCCGGCGGACCTGATCCACGCCAGCTACACCGTGCCGGGCATGCCTGCGCAGTTGGTGGTCGGCGAAGTTGTGCAGAAAGAAGAAGTGCCTCGCGAACGCCTGAAAAGCGCCGGTCTGCCGGTGCCGGACGAAGGCCCCGAGTTCATGACCCGCGAGCTGGTGAAGGTCGGCAACCGCGACCTCAACGGCACCGACTTCACCTGGATCGTCGGCGACTGGCTGACCAACCAAACGATGCCGCCGGAACTGATGGCCCTCGAGCGCCGCGAGTGGGGCAACTTCTACGGTTACTTGGTCAACGTCAAGGAACAAGGCAAGGTCATCGCCGAAGGCGAGGCCGCCTGGCCGCAGCTGCAGACCCGTATCGAACGGGTGAACCAACTGGCCGACGAACTCAAGACCCTGGAAAAAGTCGACATCGGCGCGATCAACGCCGGGCTCGAGCGCATTCGCCTGCACGGTCGCAAACTGGAATTGGAGGGCAAGCTCGACGCCACCGCACAAGCCGATTTGGAAAGCGAGCGCGCCGAACTCAACGCCCGCTACAAGGACATCGAAGCGCGCCTGGCCGACCTGCACGCGCAGTTCAATCGCGACAGCCTGACGGCACGCGATGCCAACGGCAAGGAAGTGGAGATCGAAATCGGCAAAGTGGTACACGCCTACCAGCCAAACGGCATGGGCACGTTCACCAAGATCGGTTTCTACTTCAGCAAGGTCTGGGAATTCCTCAGCGACGACCCTCGCGAAGCGAACACCGAAGGCGGGATCTTCCCGGCGATTTTCGGCACCGTGATGATGACCCTGATCATGGCGATGATCGTGACGCCGTTCGGCGTGCTAGCGGCGGTGTACCTGCGTGAATATGCCCGCCAGGGGCCGATGACCCGCTTGATCCGCATTGCCGTGAACAACCTGGCGGGCGTTCCGGCCATCGTCTACGGCGTGTTCGGCCTGGGTTTCTTCGTCTACGTGCTGGGCGGCTCGGTTGACCGGCTGTTCTTCCCTGAAGCCTTGCCGGCACCGACCTTCGGCACGCCGGGCCTGCTCTGGGCCTCCCTGACGCTGGCGCTGCTGGCGGTGCCGGTAGTGATCGTCGCCACCGAAGAAGGCCTGGCGCGGATTCCGCGCACCGTGCGTGAAGGTTCGCTGGCCCTTGGCGCAACCAAGGCCGAGACCCTGTGGAAAATCGTCCTGCCGATGGCGAGCCCGGCGATGATGACCGGCATGATCCTGGCCGTGGCCCGTGCCGCTGGCGAAGTCGCGCCGTTGATGCTGGTGGGCGTGGTGAAACTCGCGCCGTCGCTGCCGCTGGACGGCAACTACCCGTATTTGCACCTGGACCAGAAAATCATGCACCTGGGCTTCCATATCTATGACGTCGGCTTCCAGAGCCCGAACGTCGAAGCGGCCCGACCGTTGGTGTACGCCACGGCGCTGCTGCTGGTGCTGGTGATCGCCACGTTGAACCTGTCAGCGGTGTGGATCCGTAACCACCTGCGCGAAAAATACAAAGCGTTGGATAGCTAAAAAGCCTTAGCCACAAGCGGCAAGCTACAAGCCGCTTTTGCTCAAACTTGCAGCTTGCAGCTCAAAGCTTGCAGCTACGAACGGAGTGAGATCATGCAACACGAAGCGCATACACACGGCATCAACATGTCGGCCCTGGGCCGCGACAAGCAGAGCCTGAACCTGGCTCAGGAAACCGTCGCCATTGAAGTACCCGGGCTGAACCTCTTCTACGGCCAGAAACAGGCGCTTTATGACGTCAGCCTGAACATTCCGAAACAGCGCGTTACCGCGTTCATCGGCCCGTCGGGTTGCGGCAAGTCGACGTTGCTGCGCACCTTCAACCGCATGAACGACCTGGTGGACGGTTGCCGCGTCGAAGGTGAAATCAACCTCTACGGCAATAACATCTACCGTAAGGGCGAAGACGTCGCCGAGCTGCGTCGCCGGGTGGGCATGGTGTTCCAGAAGCCCAACCCGTTCCCGAAGACCATCTACGAAAACGTCGTCTACGGCCTGCGCATCCAAGGCATCAACAAGAAGCGCATCCTCGATGAAGCCGTGGAATGGGCGCTCAAGGGCGCGGCGCTGTGGGACGAGGTCAAGGACCGCCTGCACGAATCGGCCTTGGGTCTGTCCGGCGGCCAGCAGCAACGTCTGGTGATCGCCCGCACCATCGCCGTGGAACCGGAAGTGCTGTTGCTCGACGAACCGTGCTCGGCCCTCGACCCGATCTCGACATTGAAGGTCGAAGAGCTGATCTATGAGCTCAAGTCCAAGTTCACCATCGTCATCGTGACCCACAACATGCAACAGGCGGCTCGGGTATCGGACTACACCGCGTTTATGTACATGGGCAAGCTGGTGGAGTTCGGCGACACCGATACCCTGTTCACCAATCCGGCCATGAAGCAGACCGAGGATTACATTACAGGCCGCTACGGCTAGCCGTAGAGCCGCAAGCGTCAAGCTGCAAGCGGCAAGTAAAAAGCGATCCGAGTCACGACACATATCAGCTTGCAGCTTGAAGCTTGCAGCTCACAGCTTTTGCGGAGCAAAACCATGATTTCGAAGGAAGGTCTCACTCATCACATTTCCGCGCAGTTCAACGCCGAGCTGGAAGAGGTGCGCAGCCACCTGCTGGCCATGGGCGGGCTGGTGGAAAAACAGGTCAACGACGCGGTGACCGCGCTGATCGAGGCTGACTCCGGCCTGGCCCAGCAAGTGCGCGAGATCGACGACCAGATCAACCAGATGGAACGCAACATCGACGAAGAGTGCCTGCGCATCCTGGCCCGTCGACAGCCGGCTGCGTCCGACCTGCGCCTGATCATCAGCATCTCCAAGTCGGTGATCGACCTTGAGCGCATCGGCGACGAAGCCACCAAGATCGCCCGCCGGGCCATTCAGTTGTGCGAAGAAGGCGAAGCGCCACGCGGTTACGTCGAAGTCCGCCACATCGGTGACCAGGTGCGCAACATGGTCCGCGATGCGCTGGACGCCTTCGCCCGTTTCGACGCCGACCTTGCGCTGTCGGTGGCCCAGTACGACAAAATCATCGACCGCGAATACAAGACCGCCCTGCGCGAACTGGCGACCTACATGATGGAAGATCCGCGCTCGATCTCGCGGGTGTTGAGCATCATCTGGGTGCTGCGCTCGTTGGAGCGTATCGGCGATCATGCGCGCAACATCTCGGAACTGGTGATCTACCTGGTGCGTGGCACCGATGTGCGCCATATGGGCCTCAAGCGGATGAAGGAGGAAGTTGAGGGCACACCGTCCGAAACCGCTAATGTTCCCGGCGAAACTGACGATAAGTAAGATTGCCAAGAAAAGCGCCCGGCCTTCTGGTCGGGCTTTTTTTTTGCGGTTTTTTTAATCGAAAGCAGCACCCCGCGAACGAAAGTCCCGGCGTGACTGAAGGTTTTTGGCAGTGTGCCATCAGTAAAGCGGTATGCTTGCCGGGATTTTTTAGAGGTGTATCTGGATGAGTAAGGTCAGTGTGTTGGTCGTGGACGATGCTTCGTTCATTCGTGACTTGGTGAAGAAGTGCCTGCGCAACTACTTCCCAGGCATCCGCATCGAAGACGCGGTGAACGGCAAGAAAGCCCAGGCCCTGCTGGCCCGTGAAGCGTTTGACTTGGTGCTGTGCGACTGGGAAATGCCGGAGATGTCCGGCCTGGAACTGTTGACCTGGTGCCGCCAGCAAGACAACCTCAAGGGCATGCCGTTCGTCATGGTGACCAGCCGTGGCGACAAGGAAAACGTAGTCCAGGCGATCCAGGCCGGCGTTTCCGGCTATGTCAGCAAGCCCTTCACCAACGAGCAACTTCTCACCAAGGTCAAACAGGCGATGCACAAGGCCGGCAAGCTCGAATCCTTGATGAACAGCGCCCCGACCAAGATGAACTCGGCCTTCGGCAATGATTCCCTCAGTGCCCTGACGGGTGGTAAGCCTGCGGTTGCAGCTGTTGCTTCGGCGCCTGCGGTGAATCCTTTTGCCAAGCCAGCCGCCCCGGCTCCCGCAGCCGCTGCCGCCCCGGCCCGTGGTTTGCTCAACAGCCCGCCGGTGAAGGCACCTGCCGCATCGGCGTCGTCGAGCAATCGCGGCCAAGGCCAGTTGCGCCTGTCCAGCGGCACCCAGCAATGCGTGATCAAGGCCCTGAGCCTCAAGGAAGCGCTGTTGGTGGTCAAGCGCACCGACATCCTGCCACAGGTCCTTGAAAGCGCCGTGCTGGACATGGAGCAGGGCGACAACGCCGAAACCGCTCGTCTCAACGGTTACCTGCACGCCATAGTCGCTCACGAACAAACCCCCGACAGCGAGTGGCTGCAACTGACCTTCCGCTTCGTCGACAAAGACCCGCAGAAGCTCGACTACATCTCCCGCCTGATCGCCCGCGGCACCGCGCAGAAGCATTTCGTACCGGGCGCCTGATTCGGCCATGTAGATCGTTCCCATGCTCCGCCTGGGAACGATCAGCAACACCGATCGCTGAACCGATTTTGAAACATCCGTCGACTACGCTGGTCCATCCCAGCTGCTAGGCTGCTTTGCAGGCCTTCATTTCGACAGAATTCTTGCCCATGCTCGTGCCGCTGCTGTTCGCCTGTGGTCTTGTCCTGGCCGTCACCCCGGCCCTGGCCATGACTATTTATAAATCCACCGATGCCAATGGCGTGGTCTCCTACAGCGACCGCCCCACCAAGGGCTCCCAGGTGTTCGTGTTCCGTGATCGCATGGTCGAGCGCCTGGAGCGGCAGGTGTTTCTCGACATCAGGAAGCAGAACGACGCGGACGCGGTGTTCGTGCGCAACGACTTATACGCCCCGGTTGAAATCGAGCTGAGCTTTGCCGGTCTGCGCAACGTCAGTGGAGCGCCGAGCCGGCCGATTCGGCGTGTGCTGCCGGCGCGCAGCAATCTGCGCCTGGCGCTGCTGACGGCCACCCGGCCCGGAAGGCCGCTGGCGTATACCCCAAGATTCGAATACTCCCTGGGCGACCCGGCGGGCGCGGCGCAGGCGTATCGGTACCCGTTGCCTTGGCGAGGCGGGCCGTTTCGACTGAGCCAGGGCGCCAACGGCCAATACAGCCACTACGGACCCAAGAACCGCTACGCCATGGACATCGCCATGCCCGAGGGTACGCCGATCATCGCGGCCCGGGGCGGCGTGGTGGTCAAGACCGAAAACGAGCAGACCGGACGCGGCACCGACCCATCCGGCAATTTCGTGCGTGTGCTGCACGACGACGGGACCATGGGCGTGTACCTGCATTTGCAAAAAGGCTCGGTGAGCGTACAGGAAGGGCAGCGGGTCGTGGTCGGCACACCCTTGGCGCTGTCGGGCAACACCGGCAACAGCTCCGGCCCGCACCTGCACTTCGTGGTGCAACGCAACACCGGGTTGGGGCTGGTCTCGATTCCCTACCAGTTCAACCAACCGGTAGGCGAGTTGCCCAACTTTGCGGTGGGCAAGCAGTAGAGGCTTGCGGGGGCTTTTCGTGGCGAGGGAGCAAGCTCCCTCGCCACAAGGGGCTCAGTCAATCGAGCATCAACACCTTCGCCAGGATGATCTTCGGTCCTTTCATCTTCTTGATGATGATCCGCAGGCCTTCGACTTCCAGCACTTCTTCCTCTTCCGGCACCCGTTTCAGGGTTTCATAGACCAACCCTGCCAGGGTTTCCGCCTCGATGTGGTCCAGGTCGATGCCCAGCAGGCGTTCCACCTTGAACAGTGGCGTGTCGCCGCGTACCAGCAGTTTGCCCGGTTGATAGGCGAGGATGCCGCGCTCGGCCTTGCGGTGTTCGTCCTGGATATCGCCCACCAGCACTTCCAGCACGTCCTCCATGGTCAGGTAGCCGATGATGTTGCCATCGGCTTCCTCGACCACGGCGAAGTGCGAGCCGCCCTTGCGGAACTGCTCCAGCAACTGCGACAGCGGAAGGTGCCGCGACACGCGCTCCAGTGGACGGGTCAGTTCGGCCAGGTTGAACGACTCGGGAATGTGATCCAGGGCCGCCAGTTCCAGCAGCAGGTCCTTGATGTGCAGCAGGCCGACGAACTCCTGGCGCTCGCTGTCATAGACCGGGTAACGGCTGAACTTGTGACGGCGGAACATTGCCAGGATTTCCTTGAGCGGCGCGTTGAACTCCAGCGTCACCAGGTCTTCCCGAGAGTTGGCCCAGTCGACCACTTCAAGCTCGCCCATTTCCACGGCCGAAGCCAGCACGCGCATGCCTTGGTCGCTCGGGTCCTGGCCTCGGCTGGAGTGCAGGATCAGCTTCAGCTCCTCGCGACTGTAATGGTGTTCGTGATGCGGGCCAGGCTCGCCTTGGCCGGCGATGCGCAGGATCGCGTTGGCGCTGGCATTGAGCAGATAGATCGCCGGGTACATGGCCCAGTAGAACAGGTACAGGGGCACGGCGGTCCACAGCGACAGCAGCTCGGGTTTGCGGATCGCCCATGACTTGGGCGCCAGTTCACCGACCACGATGTGCAAATAGGAAATGATGAAGAACGCGGTGAAGAACGATACACCCTTGATCACTTCCGGCGACTCGACGCCGACAGCGCCCAGCAGCGGCTCGAGGATATGTGCGAACGCCGGTTCGCCGACCCAGCCCAGGCCCAGCGAAGCCAGGGTGATCCCCAGTTGGCAGGCTGACAGGTAGGCATCGAGCTGGCTGTGGACGGTGCGCAGGATGTGCCCGCGCCAGCCGTTCTGCTCGGCGATGGCCTCGACTCGGGTCGAGCGGAGCTTGACCATGGCAAATTCGGCCGCAACGAAAAAACCGTTGAGCAGGACCAGGATCAGAGCAAAAAGAATCATGCCGAATTCGGCGAAGAGTGTGACGAGGGACAAGCCAGGGGAAGGGTCCATGATGGAGTTTTGCAGGTTCCGTATGTTCGTAAGAGTGAAAAACAGTGCCTGAAAAGGCAGGCACAAGTCAGCCAATGTAGCGGCTGACCCGGCGATTGCCTAGTGGGGAGCGCTGGCCGGTGTCACTCGTCGCGGCTGGGGACGCGTCCGCGAACCACCTGCGCCGGGGCGAAATGGCACGTGAACGTGCTGCCATGCCCCGGCACGCTGCTGATTTCCATGCGCCCGCGGTGACGCAGCAAGACGTGTTTCACAATCGCCAGCCCCAACCCGGTGCCGCCGGTGTTGGAGTTGCGGCTGGAGTCGACCCGGTAGAAACGTTCGGTCAGGCGCGGCAGGTGCTTGCTGTCGATGCCGATGCCTGAATCGCGCACGCTCAGGTGCGCGCCTTGTTCATCACCCCACCAGCGGACCTGGATTCGCCCCTGTTCCGGCGTGTATTTGACCGCGTTGAACACGAGGTTGGAAAAAGCGCTGCGCAATTCCGCCTCGCTGCCTTTGAGCTGCACGGTCGGATCGGCTTCCAGGGTGATGGCCTGCTGCTTGGGGCCGGACAGCTCCTGGGCGTCCTCCACAATGATTTGCAGCAGTTCCTCGATGGGCACCGGCTGGTTGTCCGACGGGTAGTCGGTGGCTTCCAGCTTCGCCAGCAGCAGCAAGTCGTTGAGCAGGGTCTGCATGCGCCCGCCTTGCTGCTGCATTTGTTGCAGGGCGCGGCTCCAGCGTGGGTTCACCTCCTCGACGTTATCGAGCAGGGTTTCCAGATAGCCGCAGATTACCGTCAACGGCGTGCGCAGCTCATGGGACACGTTGGCAATAAAGTCTTTACGCATCTGTTCCAACTGATGAATGCGCGTCACGTCCCGCACGAGCATCAAATGCTCGTTGTTGCCGTAGCGGGTGATATACAGCTGGATGCGCAAGCGATCGTTGGTCGGCGAGGGAATTTCCAACGGCTCGGCGTAGTTGTCCTGTTCGAAATATTCCTTGAAGCGCGGATGACGCACCAGGTTGGTCACTGGCTGGCCGCTGTCCTGTGGCGTCTTGAGGCCTAGCAGGGTTTCGGCGGCGCGGTTCCACCATTCCAGGTTGCCGTCGCTGTCGAGCATGATCACCGCGTCTTTCAGCGCGGCTGTGGATTCCTGGACGCGGTCGATCACCGCCTGCAGGCGCCCGCGCACGCGTTGGTCGCGCCGTTGCAGGTGATAGATGCTGTCGAACACTTCGCCCCAAAGGCCGTAGCCGTCGGGCGGGGCCTCGTCAGGCTGGTGCAGGCGCAGCCACTCGTGTAGGCGCAGCAGTTGCTTGAGAGTCCAGGCCAGGTAAAGCGCCAGGCCCACGGCCAGGCTCCAGCCGTAATAGCCTGTGATCAGGCCGATCAACAGGCAACCGGTCACCAGCAACAACATGTGGCGGATCAGGGTGCCATGCCAGTTTTGATTCACGGAAAAATCCCTAGGGCAGCTTCAAGCTCCAAGCTTTAAGCGACAAGTTAAAAGCCAAGCGCGGCTCAGCTTGCCGCTTGTAGCTTGCAACTGTCGTTAAGCCTTTGTCGAAAAACGATAACCGGTGCCGCGCACGGTTTGTACCAGATTCTCGTAGGCATCGCCGAGGGCTTTGCGCAGGCGTCGGATGTGTACGTCCACGGTGCGTTCCTCGACATACACATTGCCGCCCCACACCTGGTCCAGCAGTTGGCCGCGGGTGTAGGCGCGCTCCTGGTGGGTCATGAAGAATTGCAGCAGGCGGTATTCGGTCGGGCCCATCTCGGCAGGCTTGCCGTCGATGGTTACGCGGTGGCTGATCGGGTCCAGCAGCAAGCCACCGACTTCGATCGGCGCTTCGCCATCGGTCGGACCGGCACGCCGCAGCACGGCCTTGAGGCGCGCCACCAGCTCCCGAGGGGAAAACGGCTTGGTGATGTAGTCGTCGGCGCCGACTTCCAGGCCCTGGATCTTGTTGTCTTCTTCGCCCTTGGCGGTGAGCATGATGATCGGGATATCACCGGTCAGCTCGTCGCGCTTGAGGCGCCGCGCCAGCTCGATGCCGGAAGTGCCAGGCAGCATCCAGTCCAGCAGGATCAGGTCGGGCTTGCGGTCGACGATGATGGCGTGGGCCTGTTGAGAGTTCTCTGCTTCCATGCAGTCATAGCCGGCCATCTCCAACGCAACGGCGATCATCTCGCGAATGGGCGCCTCGTCGTCGACGATCAGAATGCTCCTGCCAACCATGGGGTAATCCTCTTGTCATTTAACTGTCTTGCGCCGCATTAGATAACGGAATTATTGCAGTCGTGTGACAGTTATTTCCTTGAGCGGCAGCGAAGGGGATCTTGGACTACGCTTTTCAGTCCGAATCCTGACAACTGCGAAGGAAGGTTTCCATGGCTTATTACACTCAATCCATCAAGGCGCTGGGGCTGGTGGCTGCGCTGATGTTGCCGGCGATGGCGTTTGCGGCTGGCGAACCGGCAATGGTCAAGGATGGCGTGCTGGTCGATCACAAGGGCATGACCCTTTACACCTATGACAAGGACGACGACAGCAAATCAATGTGCAACGACAAATGCGCCGAGAATTGGCCACCGCTCAAGGCCGAAAGCACCGCCACTCCGTCAGGGGAATGGACCGTGATCACTCGCGATGACGGGGCCTCGCAGTGGGCCTATGACGGCGATCCGCTGTACACCTTCGTCGGCGACAAGAAGGCCGGCGACAAGACGGGCGACGGCAAGGGTGGCGTCTGGAAAATAGCCAAGCCCGACTGACCAGCACCAAACCGCTCTTCGTGGCGAGGGAGCTTGCTCCCGCTGGGTTGCGAAGCGGCCCCAAAAATCTTGCGGTCGCTACGCAACCGAGCGGGAGCAAGCTCCCTCGCCACAGGGTTCTTCTTCATCCCAAACCCAGCGCTCGGCCACAGAACTCAGCGCAACCCGTAATCCAGCACAATCCCCACGAAAATCGCCAACCCGGCCCAATGGTTGTGCAAAAACGCCTTGAAGCAACGCATCCGGTCCTTGCCACGGGTGTACCAGAACTCCCAGGCGAAACATCCCGCAGCGGCCAGTAACCCCAGGTGGAACCAGCCGCCCAGGTTGAATTGAGCCCCAGCCAGCAACAGACAACCCAGCGCCAGGCCTTGCAGCGTCAGAATGATCGCCCGGTCGGCATCGCCAAACAGGATGGCCGTGGACTTCACGCCGATCTTCAGGTCATCGTCCCGGTCGGTCATCGCGTAGTAAGTGTCGTAGCCCACCGTCCACAGCAGGTTGGCGATGTACAACAACCACGCGGCGGCCGGCAGATGGCCGGTTTCGGCGGTGAACGCCATCGGCATGCCCCAGGAAAACGCCGCGCCTAAAACCACTTGCGGGTAATAGGTGTAGCGCTTCATGAACGGATAACTGAACGCCAGGGCCAAGCCGCCCAAGGACAACAGAATCGTCGGCGCATTGGTGCACAGCACCAGCAGGAAGCTCACGCCCATCAGCACCGCAAAGAACACCAGCGCTTCTTTCGAACTGATCTTGCCGCTCACCAGCGGACGCTGTTCGGTGCGTTTGACGTGGCCGTCCACCTTGCGGTCGGCCCAGTCGTTGATCACGCAACCGCCGGCGCGGGTCAGCACCACGCCGAGCACGAAAATCACGATGTTGGCCAGGGAGGGCGAGCCTTCGCCGGCAATCCACAACGCCCACAATGTGGGCCACAGCAGCAGATAGATGCCGATGGGCTTGTCCATGCGGGTCAGTTGCACGAAGTCCCAGGCTCGCGGGTTCAGGCGGTTCAAGGATTTGAGCAATTGCACGTACATCAGCAGTTCTCCGAATAGGCGCGCGCAACGGTCCACAGGCGCGGCAGGAAAATCTCCGCCACCAGCACGCTCAGCGCACCGCGATCGAAACGCGAGCGACGGCCCCACAGCGCGCTGGCGCGAACCTGGGGTGGCAACCATTCGCTCGGGTAGTGACACACCTCGATAGCCCGGCGCTGGAACGCCTGGTCGCAAAACAGCAGCTCACCCAGGGAGCGGCTACCGAGTTCATCCATTTGCAAACCGTCGCCCTGCAAGGCGCTGCGCGCCGCCACGCTACGGGCGAATACCCAAGGCTCGCCGTGGCCGCGCAGGTACACCTCGCGCACCCAGCCCTCGCTGCCGTCGGCCAGATCCAGCGCGGCGCATTCGTCGGCGCGCAACGGCTGCCAGCCCTCGAACAACGGCGTCACGCTGAAATGCTCGTCCGACAGGCCGGCCAGGCGTCGGGTCAGGGATCCGTCGTCGAACAGCCAGTCCAGCACGCAAGCATCTGGACGGGGCGACAGCAGGTGCTGGGGCAGCCATTGGAGTGTAGGAAATTTCGAATTTGTATGCGGCACAGAGGTCTTGATTGGCAGCAAATGAGGCCGCGAGCTTACCATGTCGGTCGGTGATTTTGCCTGAGCGGACCCGCCGCCGCGCGGATCCTGCTTGCATCTGTTGCGAACGATCAGTACAAAACCGCCCTGAGCCGGAAAATACCGGCCAAGGCCTGACATCTTGAGGAAATATTGGAATGAAGAAGTGGCAATGTATCGTCTGCGGCCTGATCTACAACGAAGCTGACGGCTGGCCGGACGATGGCATCGCGCCCGGCACTCTGTGGCAAGACGTACCAGAAGATTGGCTGTGCCCGGACTGCGGCGTCGGCAAAATGGATTTCGAGATGATCGAAATCAACTGATCGTTCCTCAAAGGGAGAGCAACATGAGCGCACCTGTCGTCATCGTCGGTACCGGCCTGGCTGGCTACAACCTGGCCCGGGAGTTTCGCAAGCTCGACAGCGAAACCCCGTTGCTGCTGATTACCGCGGACGATGGTCGTTCCTACTCCAAGCCGATGCTCTCCACGGGTTTCGGCAAGAACAAAGACGCCGACGGCCTGAGCATGGCCGAGCCAGGCGCCATGGCCGAGCAGCTCAAGGCCGAGGTCCGCACCCACACGCGCATCAGCGGCATCGACCCGGGCCACAAGCGCCTGTGGATCGGCGAGGAAGCGGTGAGCTATCGCGACCTGGTCCTGGCCTGGGGCGCCGAAACCGTGCGCGTGCCCGTGCAGGGCGACGCGGCGGACTTGATCTTCCCCATCAACGATCTCGAAGACTACGCACGCTTTCGCGCCGCCGCCGCTGGCAAGCGCCGGGTGTTGCTGCTCGGCGCCGGCCTGATCGGCTGCGAATTCGCCAACGACCTGATCCTGGGCGGCTACGAAGTGCAGCTGGTAGCGCCATGCGAACAAGTCATGCCGACGCTGTTGCACCCGGCCGCCGCCGCAGCGGTGCAAGCGGGTTTGGAAAGCCTGGGCGCGCGTTTCCACTTGGGGCCGGTGCTCAATCGCCTGCAACGGGTGGCCGACGGATTGGAGGCGCACCTGTCGGACGGCCAAGTGATCGCTTGCGATCTCGTCGTCTCGGCCATCGGCCTGCGCCCACGCATCGACCTGGCAGCGGCCGCCGGGCTGGTGATCAATCGCGGCGTGGTGGTTGATCGTCAGCTGAAAACGTCTCACGCCAACATCTACGCCCTGGGCGACTGCGCCGAAGTCGATGGCCTGAACCTGCTCTACGTTATGCCGCTGATGAGCTGCGCTCGCGCCCTGGCCCAGACCCTGGCCGGCAACCCGACCGCTGTCAGCTACGGCGCCATGCCGATCACGGTGAAGACCCCGGTTTGCCCGTTGGTGGTCTCGCCGCCACCACGGGGTAGCGAAGGCGTGTGGAGCGTCGAAGGGCAGGGCGCCGACATCAAGGCCTTGTGCCGCGACGCCCAAGGCAACCTGCTGGGTTATGCCCTAACGGGCGCGGCGGCCATGGAGAAACTGGCGCTGAACAAGCAGCTTCCGGCACTACTGGCGTAAACGCCGGTCGTTCTGTCGTAAATACCCTGCTTTTGAAGCGACAAAGGCCCGTCGGACACTGGCGCCGGTTGCGGCCCCGTGCCATCCTCACTCCCGTCTGCCGCAGAGTAGAGCCTGCGGCGCCTTAGGGGTTGTTCCGAAGAGAACAGCACGGACATAACAACAAAAAAACCGTCAAAGGGGCTTCATTCATGCGTAAACCAGAACTCGCTGCCGCCATCGCGGAAAAAGCAGACCTCACCAAAGAACAAGCCAACCGCGTCCTCAACGCCGTCCTCGAAGAAATCACCGGCGCCCTGCACCGCAAGGACAGCGTCACGCTCGTCGGCTTCGGCACCTTCCTGCAACGCCACCGCGGCGCCCGCACCGGCAAGAACCCACAAACCGGCGAGCCAGTGAAGATCAAGGCCAGCAACACCGTTGCGTTCAAGCCAGGCAAGTCGTTGAAGGACAGCGTTAACCCGTAATTGCGGGGAGTACCTCTGTCGAGGGAAGAAAGCGGCGACAAAAAGGCATACCGATGAATCGATATGCCTTTTTTTGTGCCTGTGTCTCGTCCTGAATAAGGTTTACACCTTCTGACCTATCCTCAGGAGGAACCAATGGAATCAGGAAAAAGGCGCAGTCAGCGTGACTACACGCTGGGCTTTAAATTGGCGGTCGTCGATCAAGTTGAAAAGGGCGAACTGAGTTATAAAGAGGCTCAACGGCGTTATGGGATTCAGGGTCGGTCGACTGTGTTGGTGTGGTTACGCAAGCATGGACGGCAGGACTGGAGTCAAGGCGCCTCCATCCGTGCCCAGAGGAACCGACCGATGGCCGAGCCAAATTTGCCGCTGACACCAGAGCAGCGAATCAAGGAGCTGGAAGAAAAGCTGGCCCTTGCCAACCAGAAAGCCCAATTTTTTGAAGCTGTCGTTGACGTGCTGAAAAACGATTACGGTGTTTCTGTCGTAAAAAAGCGATCCGGCAAGTCCTCACCCAAGGGCAAATCGAAGGCCTGAGCATTACCAGGGCTTGCCAGTTTCTAGGCATCTCTCGGCAGGCCTACTACAAGCGCAATCGAGCTTACGACGCACAAGCCAGACATACGCAAAGAGTGCTGGGATTTGTATTGGAGACTCGTCTTGAAATGCCCCGGTTGGGCACTCGTAAGCTGCATGGCCTTATGCAAGCCGAACCTGAACTGACGCGAACGGTAGGTCGAGATCGGTTGTTCGCTATCTTGCGAGACCATCGACAACTGGTCCTACGCAAACGCGCTTATCACAAGACTACCGATAGTCATCATCGCTTCCGTCGACATCCGAATCGGCTCAAACCCGGCCCTGACCAAGTCACTGCCACGGGTCCTGAACAGGTATGGGTAGCAGATATAACCTACTTGCCTACCGAACAAAGCGTCGCTTATGTGAGCCTGGTCACTGATGCGTTCTCGCGCAAAATAGTCGGCCATCATGTGCATGAAAGCCTGCATACCGAGTCAGTCATCCAGGCAATGACCAAAGCCCTTCGGCATCGAAGAAGCAATCAGCCGCTGGTACATCACTCTGATCGGGGCTCGCAATACTGTTCTGATCTCTACCAGAGGCTGCATGCCAAGCACGGCATCAAATGCTCGATGACTGATGGCTATGACTGCTACCAGAACGCCCTAGCGGAACGGGTGAATGGGATTCTGAAAACGGAGTTTCTTTTACACCGTCCCAAAGACCTTGCCCAAGCCAAGCGCATGGTCGAGGAGTCGATAGAAATTTATAACCGTAAGCGACCTCATTTGGCTCTGAAATACAAAACGCCCGATGCGGTGCATCGGGCGCTTTGAGATGAAACAGGTGTAAACCTATTTCAGGACTAGACACTGAGTAAATCGTGGCGCAGCGGTTAGCGCGGATCGACGTTGTTCAACACTCGGTTCGCCAGTAACGAACTCAGCTCGGTCAGTTGCTGGATGCCTAGGAGAAAGTGGCGGTGCGCGCCATCCAGGTCGAAGGCCAGGGTGCTGACCATCGCGTCAGCGGAGGCCAGGGTTTCGCTGAGGTTGGCCAGCAGGCATTCGTTGTCCATGTCTTGTACGACAGTGAACAGCTGGCCGGATTGAGGGGGTTCTTCGGGCTTTTCCGGTTTGGGCGCCAGGTAATAATCCAGCGCGCGCTTGGCGGCTTCGTCGAGTTTCTTGGCGTTGAGGCCGTCGAGGTACGGAGAGTTGGGATCTGCTTTTGGAGGATTCGGAGTTATTTTGAACATCGTTACGCTACCTCTGATTTAGTAGGCCGCAACCGTCTCGCTACTAAACGAAAGGAGGCAGCTGTGCGCAAGTTAGTAGACCGGTAGAGGCAACGGAACCCGGCGCGCCCGAAGGCGCCTTGCGCACAACCACCATCGAGTGCAGGCAATGCCTGACTGATGAGACTCATGCAGCCGTTGCTATTACCGGGCTACTAAACCCGACCACTGATGGGCAGTGGCAGGAAGACGATAGGCCCCCGGGGGCAAGGCGCACAAGCCGGCGGATTCTGGCGTAGTTGTAGGCAAAGGCGCAAGGATGCGTAGCTTGGCGGAAGAGGGAGACTCAGGATGAATTTTGTTCTGACGGATGCCCCCGATTCGTGGCGAGGGAGCTTGCTCCCGCTCGGCGGCGCAGCCGTCGTAGGCCGGTTGATGCGGTTTGTCTGTAGGAACGCGCCGGGCCTTTTGGGGCGGCTTTGCCACCCAGCAGGAGCAAGCTCCCTCGCCACGGATCCGGGGTTGCTGGTGGAACTCGGGCGGCAAAATTGAGACCGGCGTCATGGCCTCGAAAACGGCCTCTTCAGGCACCTTGATTGTTACCCTCCATTGCTTGAAGATCTGCCGCTCGTTCAAGCCTCCCTCTTGCCTGGAAAACGACCCGGATCATGACGCTCTATCGCCTCCACGAAGCCGATCTCGACATCCCTGACACCTGGCAGGACCAGAGCATCAACATCTTCAAGTTGCCAGCCGTCGGCGGCGCCAAGGAAGCCAGCTTTGTCATCAGTCGCGACCCGAGCCGAGGCGATACGCCGTTCAACGATTATGTCGATCAACAACTGGCCAGCGCCGAGCAGCAACTGCCTGGGTTCAAGCTGATCAAGCGTTGGGATTTTTTCCTCCACGAACATGCCGCCGTGCTGCTCGATTACACCTGGCAGCGCGAAGGGCGAGAGCTGATGCTGCGCCAGGTGTTCATCGATCGCCAACCCGTAGGGCTGATCACCACGTTGACCACGACGCCGGGTGATCTGGTGCATCACGAACCCGCCTGGAAAGCCGCCATGCATTCCTTCAAGGTCTTGTCCGCGACCGCCTGATCAATCTCCGGAAGACCCTAACGCGATGGATATGCTGGCCGCTGCGCGCCTCGGCGACGAAATAGCCCACGGTTTCGGTGTCGCCGCGATGGTGGCGGGCGCCGTTGCCGGTGCGTTGATCGGCGCGGCGGTGGTGGCGGCCACGGTCGCGACCGGGGGCGTGGCGCTGGCGATCATGGCGGGCTCGATTGCCGCCGGCGGCTTGTCGATGTTCCAGATACTCAAAGGCCTGAACACCATTTTCAATTTGCCCGAGCCCACGACGGGCGCGTTGATCATGGGCAGCCTCAACGTCCACATCAACCGGCGCAACGCCATGCGCGCCGGCGTCGACGTGTCGGCGGGGTGTACGGGCCTGCCGATGAACCATCCGATCTGGCCGTTCCCGGTGCTGATCGCCGAGGGCAGCGCCACCGTCTATATCAACGGCAAGCCAGCGGCGCGCTTGCAGAGCAAAATGGTCTGCGGCGCCCACATCAAGACCGGCAGCCCCAATACGTTTATTGGCGGGCCGACGATCTCGGTGGCGTTTGTCCTCGACATCGAAGGGTGGCTGCACACCGGCCTCGAAGCCTTGGGGCTGGTCGCCATGGGCGCGGCGGCCGTACTGGCGGCGATGGCCGGCGCGGCGGCGTTTGCAGGCTTCGTGGTGATTGGCGGCGCCATGATGGGCGGCATGGCCTTGCTGGGCGATTTGGGTGATCGCCTCGGGCCGGGTTATCGCGACTTGCTCCAGGGCATCGCGGGTATGGCGCTGCTGGGGCTGGGGCCGAAAATGGCCCGCCTCGGCGCAGCGCCCAAACCTCGCGTCGCGGCGTACAAGCCGGGCACCACCGACGCCGATATCATGGCGATTCCCAAGGGCAGTCGGCCGCCACCGAGCGACTACCTCGAAGGCCCGTATATCGACAAGCACCTCAAGACCTTCGAGGACGAGGGCGGCAGTTTCCTTTTCACCACCGACGACATCGCCAACCCGAAATATGGCTCGTTCAACCCGAACAAATTCGTCATGGCAAAATCCGACCTCAGCGCGGTGGTAACCGAGTACAAGAAAACCGGCGACGTTTCGGTGCTGGAGTCAGCCCTGGGGTACGATCCGGGATCGCTGGTGGGCAAGGACATCTACATGCTGAGCCTGGACAAACCCAAGGTGTTGATGCCGACCGGTAACGAAGGCGGCGTGAACTCGCTCTGGCGCCCCGGTGGCCTGACCCATCCGGGCGGCATGCGCGAAGCGGTGCTGGACAACGTACCGATCTTCCACGGCAATGACATCAACGCACTGATGAAGGCCCAAGACGTTGTGAGAATCCCATGAGTAATCCGCAAGACAACGTGCTGCTGTTGGCGCTGGCCAATGACGAGTTGGACAAATTCCTGGTGGGCGAGCCGTTCTACTTTCTCGAAGCCAAGACTGACAACGACGAGCCACAAAACGTCGTGGCCGCGTTCGACCAACTGATCATGCCGTACTGGCGCCAGACCCACGACGCCAGCTTTCCCCCGCGTTTCGTGGCGGCCCTGCTGACGATGCTGGCGACGTACCCAGACCGCACGCGGGCGATCTACATCGCCGCCGATTGGGTCTGGTATTACCGCTTCTGCCAGGACAAACAGCGCCAACAGCCGCTCGGCCCGTATGGCGATCTGTTCGACGTGGACATGGGCAGCGTCGCCGTAGCGCTCAAGCGACTGCTGGAAAACCACAAGGCTGAACTGGTCGCCGACACCCGCTGGGCCGGCGCGGCGTGGAACAGCCCGGACTGCATGTGGACGCCGCTGATGCGGTCGGCGGTGATGGTGCGGGACAAGTTGGGTGGGCCGGATTTTGTGCCGGGGAATATTTGACGAACGCCAATGGATTTAACGGTCTGAGCTGACCGTCGGCGTCGACAACCTGCAGGGGAGTTGGGTTACAGATGTCGACGCTCGTTGATTCGTGGCAAGGGATTGCTTCCTCGCCAGAACGGGTTACATGTAACGGTTAACGCGGGTCAACGTTTTGCAGCGCCCGGTTCGCCAGCAACGTGCTCAGCTCGATCAATTGCTGGATGCCTAGGAGAAAGTGGCGGTGCGCGCCATCCAGGTCGAAGGCCAGGGTGCTGACCATCGCGTCTGCGGAGGCCAGGGTTTCGCTGAGGTTGGCCAGTAGGCATTCGTTGTCCATGTCTTGTACGACAGTGAATAGCTGGCCGGGTTGAGGGGTTTCTTCGGGCTTTTCCGGTTTGGGCGCCAGGTAATAATCCAATGCGCGCTGGGCGGCTTCGTCGAGCTTTTTGGCGTTGAGGCCGTCGAGGTACGGAGAGTTGGGATCTGCTTTTGGAGGGTTTGGAGTTATTTTGAACATATGCATTATTCCTTCTAGTAGGCCGCAACCATCTCGCTACTAAACGAAGGGGTGGCAGCTGTGCGCAAGTTAGTAGACCGGTGGAAAACACATAAAAGCCCGGCGCGCCCGAAGGCGCCATGCGCACAGCCACCATCGAGTGCAGGCAAGGCCTGACTGATGAGACTCATGCAACCGTTATGTATTTCCAACCAGGGCTACTAAACCCGACCACTGATGGGCAGTGGCAGGAAGACAATAGGCCCCGGGGGCAAGGCGCACAAGCCGGCGGATTCTGGCGTAGTTGTAGGCAAAGGCGCAAGGATTCGTAGCTCGGCGGAGGCGTGGCGGTTGGGAGTTAAACAATGCTGTAGGGCTTTGCTGAATCAAGGCGCGGAGGCTTGCTCCCGCACGTCTAAAGTAAGAAGGCAGAGCCTCGCCTCGGTTGCCACACCTCAGATTGTTAGAAACAGAAGTAACAGTATTGTTATGCCATATGTTGCGGCGCATAACTCTGTTTCGAAAGGTCCTCGGGCCTCCTTGCGGCCAAGACCGGATGTTTGGGAAGCGGGATTATGACGAACAGCAATAAGCCGGAATACTGCACGATCTGTAGACGCTTACTCGACAACCCAGCAGGTCCGCTATCAGGCAATTGCGGCGGAGATTGCTGGGGATGCATAGGCGCTATCGAGGCGGAAATGGGATGCGCAGAGTCGCTCGCCTACGTACGCAAAGAATACGAGGCAGGACTTCGGCCTGGCTGGATTGATCCATTCAAGCCCCGATTTGGAACCTGCGTTACGACCGCTTCGGGTCGTTTTCTGCCTCTCGCGACCGGCGGAAAACGGCGAGAAGAAGACATTCAGCCCAGAGCTGCTTACGGCTCAAACTAGCCGGTCACAGCGACTGTCAAACCAGAGGAAATTCAATTATGCGTCTAGGGACATTTGGATGCCCCGGCATCTGCAATTAAGTAATGGGAATAATGCCCCTCCTATGTTATGTACATGGGGCGAAGCCGTCTGCCTTGACAAGGGGGAAAGCTGCTTTCCCTTCCCGTGCTAGCAAAATGAGGCTTAGTTTGTTTCGTTTTTTTGTGGGAAAAGCAACGTTACAATCAGATAAATCGCTACATTGAAGGTATACCTTATTTACTTTCAATAACAAACTCATGGAGAAGAGTGTGCCACTCATAAAAACTGATACTTTCAGACTGGCCGTAAAAAATGTTGCCAAATTTGGTGATACCGATATATTCCCGTATCCCATCGAAAATCACATATTCAATGACAAAGCTGATGGAGTTATCGCCGTCCTAGAAAGCATTGATAAGGATTTTGATGCCGCAGTAAAAAACATTCCGATTTTGACGGCAAAAAATCTGTCTGTGGTCGGGTATAGCGGATTCAGATGGGGGACACAGATAGATCCGATTTGGAATGTATATTTGCTTGCTCTAGTGCTAACGATTGCAGAGCAGATCGAGTCCAAAAGGTTAGGTTCTGATATGGTTTTTTCTTATCGATTTAAACCAGACAAAGATACGGGGTCCTTATTTGATAAGGAGGTTGGATGGCAGAAATTTCAGCATGCATCGGTTGCACACGCGCATGACAATACTTACGTACTTCGGTGCGACATATCAGACTTTTACCCAAGAATCTATCACCATCGATTGGAGAATGCACTTAAGAAAGCCACCAGCAATGGCGATATCATAAAACGCATCATGACAATACTCCAATCGATATCTGATAATGTTTCATATGGTTTACCCGTAGGAGGAGCTGCTGCGAGGATACTCAGTGAGCTTCTATTGAACAGAGTTGATCGACTCCTAGTAAGCGAGTCAATAACTTTTTGTCGTTTTGTGGACGACTTTGTTATTTTTGCCAAAAATAAGGAAGAAGCATATTCTGCATTGATTTCGCTTAATGACCTGCTTTTAACGAATGAAGGCTTGTCGCTACAAAAAACAAAAACAAGAATAATGACTTCAAAGGAGTTTTTATCCACCTCCGAATTTTCAGCCCCCGAGGAGCATGAAGCTGAGCGCGATACAGAGGAACGAGCATTTAGACGTCTTCGCGTCTATTTCGATCCTTACTCCCAAACTGCCGAAAGCGACTATGAGCAACTCAAGGCTGAACTATCAAAATTTGATATTGTTGGCATGCTAGGTCGGGAGCTTTCTAAAAGTCGTATTGACGAAGGACTCTCCAGAAGACTGATATCTGCATTGAAGCATTTGAAGCCGGCTGTACAAAATGACGCTGTTAAATCCCTTATAAATAGCCTGGATCTTTTATACCCTATATATCCAGCGGTAATGCTCCTGTGTCGCGGACTGCTTGACACACTGGAGCCTAATGTAAAAGAAGAGCTTTTTTTAAAGCTAAGGGGGCTTATTTCTTCTAGATCTTATATAACCCAAGTGCCAACAAATTTGTCGTACACGCTTAGAGTGCTTTCCGGTGATTTTTCAGAAGAATCGGAAAGGCTGCTGTCATTACTTTATAAGCAGCCTTTAAGTATGATGATAAAGCGGGACATCATATTAATGATGGCGCATCGAGGCGCGGATCATTGGATATCAAACTGCCGAAAAAGTTATTCTACGCTAACGGTCTGGGAACGTAGAGCCATGTTGATTAGTTCTTATATACTTGAGGATGAGGGAAAGCATTGGCGTGACTCTGTAAAGCATGATCTGAATGATTTTGAGAAGCTAATACTCACCTGGGCAGCAGACTCAAAGCAAAAGAACCCTCAAGGCTGGAGAGTCCCGGTATGATATCTGAACAGCACTTTTCTTCCAGCTTTACATCGTTATGGCACGAAATCATACCTCTCGCCGATACTTATTGGCGTCGGGAAAATTTAAAAGTTGTTCGCCAATTATTGCCGATTGATAATGTGGCCCCGGTAAATTTAAGAGGATTTCTAAACGAATTAGCATTCGAAACCTTCAGCCGGGCTAGAGTCGCTGGCGTGCAGCCTAAGAGCGAAGTGATACTGTCAGTTGCCCAGGAATGTATCGAGAGCGTTGCTGGATATATCTTAAGAATCACGAAGGATCAAGGGTCGGTTGCATTATTTCTTGACGATTTGTGCAAGAAAGAAATCTTTGGTTTGACTCGCAATTTAATGCTGACCTTCCCTGACAGTAAGGACTTTCATACTAGGCCGAAATTCTCTGGCTGTGGCGTGGTATCTGCTTGCGAAGGAGATTTGATATATAAAGACTGCCTTTATGAAATCAAGGCAGGAGACA
The DNA here is from genome assembly GCF_051131955.1 of Pseudomonas sp. Z4-20. NCBI lineage: Bacteria > Pseudomonadati > Pseudomonadota > Gammaproteobacteria > Pseudomonadales > Pseudomonadaceae > Pseudomonas > Pseudomonas sp. Z4-20. The sequence goes on along the minus strand of NZ_CP071641.1, from coordinate 5,573,707 downwards.
GAGGTTTTAGGGTGAGCGATGTTAAGCAGCTTTTAATATATTCCAGCTTAGCTTTTTCGAAGGGGGAATTAAATTTTTCAAAAGTTGGTCTGTTCAATCCTCGGAATGGATATTACTGGGAGCGCACTTTAGACAGGCTATGCGTAGAGCTAAGCGGTATGCGTGCGAGTGATGTGCTGTCGAACATTGCGGGCAGTATGACTCAGCTTGCGATCTCTAGATGAAGTATTACTGATCTGCCTAAGAGTGTTGCACGATCAGGTGAATATGTGAATCGCCCATCTATTTTAGACGTTTACAAACGTTAGCCTCTGGCCGATTCCTGTCTGTGACTACTGGGAGGAAGCGGCAGAAGGAGGATAATTATCCTCTTAAAAGAAGTCCCTCTCGTCAAAAATTATCTCCTGAGCTTTTGGCAGCATGCCATGTGCTTCTAGACACGTGTAAATTGGCTCGACAGTCAGTACCGCCATATAGCCAGTTTCTAAGACTCCGTCGTTTGCGGTAAGTGATTGGGTAATAACACCTAGGGCCGCAGTGCCGCCGTCTATATTTAATTCGTTATATGCGACAAGGGCAGGACCTCCACTGAACCCGCCGCGAGCCATGGTCGATATTAGGAAATGTGGATGCTTGCTTAAATATAAATCAGTAAGTGCATTTATCTCACCAAGACTAGCCACCAACACCGGCCGAGCCGATAGAGGGATGGGGGGATAGCCGAGAATTAAGGTTTTGTGCAGTACTAACTCATATTGACCTAGCCAATCGTTAAGATGACCACCAAGTGGAATTGACTCTGCAGGAAAAATATCGATGCTAAAACATGCAATGTCAACATTGTCGTCTGGGTGAAAGTACGGACCTACTGTAATGCAAATATTTCCCAGATTTTCTTTGCTCCGGTATTCGGATCTTTGCATCAAATCCATTGTTATTGAGTCATCATCAAAGCCGATTCGTAAATCGGTTCTATGCTCAACGACATGTCGTGCAGTAACGAACACTCCCTCCCCGACATGGAAACAAGTGCCGATGCCTTTATCGCCTTTATCGTCGACGCTTTCAATGTACGCGACGCAACTCTTATACTTATTAAATTGTAATCTTGCCCAATAGCGATAGCTTTCTAGGTTGGGTTCGGTTTGCTGCATTCGAGACACCTAACTGTATTTAGAAACCAGCTTCGTGTGAAAACCGAAGTGGCATCGGTTTGCGCTCTTTGCCGGTGAGTCTAGGCTCATACCCCATCTCAAAGACATCTGAAGATTTTTCCGAAGGTTCGACAAGGGCCACTTGCGAAGCTACGCGTCTACTACGATGTTGTCCACCGGCTGCTTCTGGCCGATTGCGGCCCGTCACGAGAGCCAGGTTTAACGATTTATACGATCGACAGGTGGTTTGAGCACCTACTAGATAGCACGCGGGAAACATCCCTACCGGCGTTTACCGTCAAACCAGGCGCGCGATACCGGGCTGGAGCGCCAACTCAAGGCACCGCGCAGCCTGCCCAGGCACTGTTGGCCGTCGTTGCGTACGACGCTGGCCTTCAATCCCGAACGGCGCAGCCTCAATGCGGCGCAGTTGCGTGAGGTTTGGGCGGGTGGTTCATTGTGGTGGTAAAGGCGCGGCTCGCGCCCCGTCCGTTCAACCGCCACCACTCTTTCGCTCAGACAATGCCTTCAACGTCGCCTTGCGCTCGTCGATTGGCAACCGTCCGAGCTTTTCCACCGCCGCATAAAACGCAACCCAATCCCCACCCTCACGTTCGAACAACGCCGCAAACGCCGGCACCCATTGGTCATACAGGCCGAAGGGCAGTAGCCGTGCGTTGTTCAGTGGCGTGTAGATCCACGCGTCGTAGCGCTTGTCGCCGGCCCACTGGGTATCGCGCATTTGCGCGTAGTCGGCGCGCAAGCGTTGGAATTCCGCAGCCTTGCGCTGGCGCATCTGATCGGCCGGCAGCGGTTGGGCGTAGAGGGTTTCCAGCCGCTGGCGGGTATCGAGGATCAGTTGGATGAATTGGTCGCGTTGGCGCACCTTGTTGCCGTTGTCCGGCGCCAGTCCGCGATGGGCACGCCATTGCCGGGTGCCTTCCTGCTCGACGAAGGTGGCAAAGGACTCGTTGAATTCCGTGTCGTCCTTTACGTAGAACCGCTGGTGCGCCAGCTCATGAAAGATCAGCGTCGCCAGGCGCTCGTCGCCCCAGTGCAGCATCGAACTCAGGATCGGGTCGTTGAACCAGCCCAGGGTCGAATAAGCCTCCACGCCGCCAATCGATACATCCATACCCCGCAAGCGCTGCAACGCGGCCTCGCCTCGGGCGGCGCTTTGGCTGTAGTAGCCGCGATACGCGACGCAACCGGCGATGGGGAAGCAATGGTTTTGCGGTGCCAGGGAGAATTCCGGGGTGGCGAAGACATTCCAGACGACGAAGGGGCGATCAATGTCCGCATACAGGCGATAGCTTTTGTTGTCGGGCAGGTGCAGGTGGGCACTGGCGAACGCCCGGGCTTCCCGTGCCTGGGCCAGATGGGCGCGCAATGTCGGGTCGCGGGCGGGGTCGGCGATGACCCGGTCGATCGGTTCCCGGGCTTGCAGCAGTCGCAGTTGTCCGCTGGCGAGCTGGCCGTAGTAGCTGACGCTGGAGCAACCGTTGAGTAACAAAAGCACGAGGGCGGGAAACAAAATTCGGAAAACACGGTCGAGTAACCGATGGCGTGAACGCTGCCTGATCAATTGGAATCACCCTGGGAAAGTCTGCCCCAAGACTATCCCGCTTGCCCGGAGCTTCGCTATGCGCGTGTTGATGCTGACGAGTGGCCTGTTGCTGCTGACCGGTTGTGCCGGTTTGCCCGATCCTGATCCGTCCCAAGCGTGGATCGATCTTGCAGACCATCAGAACACGGCGTTGCAAGCGTTGGAGGTCGACGACAAGGAATCCATCGACCGGCGTTATTTCGAAGTGCAACCCGGCAGCCATGAGCTGACGGTGCGTTATCAATTTGCCGTGGAGCCGGGCAACATCGGCCCGGATGCAGAGCCGCTGTGGCGTGATTGCCGGCTGAACGTGAAATTCAAGGACTTCAACGCGGGCCAGCGTTATCAACTGCAGGCCGGCAGTATCGGTTTCCGTCCGTGGGCCAAGCTGTATGACCAGCAGCGCAAAGTGGTTGGGCAAGGGACGCCGGCGGGCTGCCAACAAACGTGATTGGCGCTATGCTCAATGCCTGATCTCCGGGAATCTCACCATGCGCTTACCCCTGCTGTTACTGGCCCTGGTCTCCTTGAGCGGTTGCGCAACGAGCCCGCTGCCCCAGGTCGACCCGAACATGGCGTGGATCGATTTCGCCACACCCATGCCGGGCGGCAAAATGTTGATGGCTGAAAGCCTGGATGGCCAGCGGTTGCGAGACGGAAGGTTCTTTCAGGTTTCGCCGGGCAGCCACGAACTGAGAGTTCGCTTCGACTTCGAGGTGTTCAGCGGTGGCGGGTTGGGCATGCAAGCCGAACCGCAAGAGCGGCTGTGCTATATGCTCGTGCGTTACGACCATTTCGAGGCTGGCCAGCGCTATCGACTGGAGGGACGCAACCTGGCGTTCACCCCCAGCGCCCGGCTCTATGACGCCAAGCGTCAAATCGTGGCCGAAGAGCGACAAGTCAATTGCGTTCCGTAGAGCGCTCTACCGGTCGTTCTTCTGGTAGATGATCTTCTTCGTGCCGTTTTCGCAACTGCCCACCACCATGTTCTGATCGTGCGCTTCGTCATTGGTGACGATTTCCAAGGTGTATGACAGCACGTTGTTGGCCTGGATTTTCGCTTCGATCTCTGCTTTCAGTTCCTCGCAGGATTTAGGCGCCGCGAGGGCCGATGTGGCCAATGCGCAACCGATGACTGCCAGGGCGAATCGTTTCATGCTGGAATTCCTCAATACAGCGCGCACTGCCTGTGCGCTGAAACTGCAGACCTGCATTCGATCACAATTGCTTTCGGGTAAATAGATCGCCCATGAGGAAGATCGCAACCTATTGGGGGCTGCGATCTTTTCAGTTCATCAACTTACCAGCGATGCCTCCAGGGTGATCTTGGCGTTGAGCACCTTGGAAACCGGGCAACCTTCCTTGGCCTTGTTGCTCAATTCCTCGAATTGTTCCTGGCTGGCGCCGGGAATCCTGGCCTTGAGAATCAGCTTCACCGCGGTAATCGCAAAGCCGCCCTCAACCTGGTCCAGCGTGACTTCGGCGTTGGTGTCGATGCTGTCGGCCTTGAGCCCGGCGTCGCCGAGGATCATCGAAAATGCCATGGAGAAACAGCCCGCGTGGGCCGCGCCGATCAATTCCTCGGGGTTGGTGCCCTTGCCACCTTCAAAACGTGCCTTGAAGCCATAGGGCGCTTCACGCAACACGCCGGTTTCCGTGGAGATCGAGCCGATTCCGGTCTTCAGGTCACCTTCCCAGTGAGCCGATGCTTTCTTGACGATAGCCATGTGTGCCTCCTCTTGATCCGGCGCGAGGGTTCGCGCCTGGGTATTTTTCAGTGCCAGGATTGTGAGGATAGACCGACCGATAAAGTTCATCCGGTCGATTAGCCGACTAATTTAGTAGGAAAATTCTTCGCTGCTATTGAAAATCGGGTATATGCCCACATTGCATGTAGCACACCTATAGAAACGGCAGGCTTTCGTCCGTAGGAAAGCTCATATGCCGTTGGAGATGCCGGCCCATGAAACAGCTGTCCGAAGTTAAATTTTCTACCCTTGACCTTGTGCCCGTCCGTGCTGACGGCAACGCCGGCCAGTCCTTGCGAAACTCCCTGGACTTGGCGCAGCACGTGGAAAAATTCGGCTACACCCGCTTCTGGGTGGCCGAGCACCACAATATGGACGGCATCGCCAGCTCGGCGACGGCGGTTCTGCTGGGCTATCTGGCAGGGGGCACTTCGACCATTCGCGTTGGCTCCGGCGGGGTAATGCTGCCGAATCACGCGCCGTTGGTGATCGCCGAGCAGTTCGGCACGCTTGAGAGCCTCTTTCCTGGCCGGATCGACCTTGGGCTGGGACGCGCGCCCGGCTCCGACCAGATGACCGCCCGGGCGCTGCGCCGTGAACGTTCCGGCAGCGCCGATGATTTCCCGGAAGACGTGACCGAATTGATGCGCTACCTCGGCCCGCGGACGCCGGACCAACGCATCATCGCCATGCCCGGCACCGGGACCAACGTGCCGGTGTGGTTGTTGGGTTCAAGTTTGTTCAGCGCGCAGCTGGCCGGTGAGCGCGGTTTGCCGTACGCCTTCGCCTCGCATTTCGCACCGCGTTTCATGCACGAGGCAATTCGCGTCTATCGCAGCCACTTCAAGCCGTCGGCGGTGCTCGACAAGCCCTATGTCATGCTCGGCGTGCCGCTGGTGGCGGCGGATACCGACGAGCAGGCCGATTACCTCGCGACTTCGGTGTACCAGCGGATCCTCGCGTTGATGCGCGGCCAGAGCCTGGTGCAACGCCCGCCCGTCGAAACCATGAACGGCCTCTGGCTGCCCCATGAGAAAGAAGCGGTGGGCGACTTCCTCGGCCTGGCCATGGTTGGCGGCCCGCAGAAGATCCGCGCCAAGTTGGACGTGCTGATTGAGCAAACCCAGGCCGATGAGCTGATTTTCACCAGCGACCTGTACGAGCATGCCGACCGCCTGCACTCATATGAGCTGCTGGCGCAAGTCATGAAGGGCTGAATCACAGCCACAAAAAAGCCGACGCAGGTGCGTCGGCTTTGATTTGGACGCGTAATCAGCCGCGTTTGTAGACGATTTCCTTCGAGCCGCCTTCGCAGGTGCCGACGACTTTTGCGTCAGCCGCTGCGCCTTTATCGACAACTTCCAGCGAATAACCCGACACGCCTTTGGCATCGAGCTTCGCTGCGATTTCGCTTTTGAGTTCTTCGCAGGGCTTGCCGGCCGCGAACGCGGTCCCTGCAAGGCTTAGTAAACCCAGGGCCACCATCAACTTTTTCATCGCTTGCACTCCTTGGTCGGATCATAGGAAAGGTATGAGACAGGGCGACGCGCTCGTTCGATAGCGCATCGCCATTCCCTATGGCACTCCGCCAGTGTGCAAAGTTCACCGAGCGTCAGCTATTGGCGATCCGGAAGCCGACCTTGATGGTCACCTGGAAATGCGCGGCCCGGCCGTTTTCGATGTGACCGCGGGTTTCCGTGACTTCAAACCACTCCAGATGCTTGAGGCTTTTGCTGGCCTCGGCCAAGGCATTGTTGATGGCGTCTTCAATGCTGGTGGGGGACGAGCCGACCAGTTCGACTTTTTTGTACGTGTGATGATCACTCATGACGTTCTCCTTGGTTGTTTTTAACAGCCTAGCAGCGATTTTTCGCCTTACTTGTGTCGCCGTTTACGCTGCGAAAGTTCAGATTTACTGCACTTTCCCAAACGGTCGGAGTCCCAACTCTCACACGCTACTCAACCACTGCAGGAGAGAGCCACTATGGCCAGCACTTCGTTACGCAAAGCCTCGTTGCAAAGCATGGAAGCGGAAATCGAGAGTCTGCTCAAGTCGTTGGAAAGCCTGAAGGACGACGCCTCGGACGAGTCGCGTAAGACCCTCAAGTCGCTGAAGGCAAATGCCGAAAGCGCACTGAAACATTCCCGGCATCTGCTGAGCGATGCCTATGAGGAGGTCAAGGTGAAAACCCGCGAAACGGGGATCGCCACACGCGACTACGCTCAAGAACACCCTTGGACCACCGCCGGTGTCGCGGTCGGGGCGCTGGGTTTGTTGGCCGCCTACTTGCTGTGCAAGCGCGGTGACTGAATCGATGGGTTCAGCTCTTGCCTGAGCCATTGCGCCAATTGCCGGGCGCGCCCATCGGCGGCGCGCTTGGGCAGCCATAACGCCAGCCGCGCCGAAGTTTCACTGAAACCCCACGGCGCGGCCAGGCGCCCGGCACGCAGGTCTTCGGCGACCAGCGGCTCGGGGGCAATGGCCACGCCAAGCCCGGCTACGGCAGCCTCCAGCAAATAATACAAATGCTCGAAACCTTGCCCGAACTTCAACGCCTGGGGTTCAAGGGCATTTTGCCGTGCCCAGGTCGGCCAGGCCTGGGGGCGCGAAGTGGTGTGCAACAGCGGTTCGCCGAGCAGCGCACTGGCCGGTGCATCTTGCAAGTGGACGAATCCGGCGTAACGAGGGCTGATGACCGGGCCGATTCGCTCGCTGACCAGTTCATACACTTGCATGTCGGCCGGCCAGGGCGGCTCGGCGAACACCAGCAATGCGTCGAGCCCCGGGCGCCTGGGGTCCAGGTCGCCCTCTCCGGCGGACAAGTGCAAGCGCAAATCCGGCAGGTCGGCATTGAGCCTGCCCAGGCGAGGAATGAACCAGCGCGCCAGCAAGCTTCCCGAGCAGCCCAACACGAACGGAGCGTCCGCTGTGCTTTGCGTCAGCTCTGCGCAAACGGTGCGCAGGCGCTCGAACGCATCGGCACTGGCGTCACGTAGGCGCAACCCTGCATCTGTGAGTTTAAGGCCACGTCCATCCTTGACGAACAGGCTGACGCCCAAGTGCTCTTCGAGCACCTTCAGTTGCCGGCTGACGGCGCCGTGGGTTACATGCAGCTGTTCTGCCGCTTGGCTTACGCTGTTCAGGCGGGCGGTGGCCTCGAAGGCACGCAGGGCGTTAAGCGGCGGTAAGTCGTGGCTCATGGTATCTGTGAGTTTTCCTGACAGGTTGCGGCGATCTTATCGGTTTTCAGGGCGAGATGTCAGGGGTAGAGTGAGCCTCATTGTCTTTCTACGCATTCGCCTGGAGCGCCCGATGACCCAGTCTACGACCTCTTTCAACCTCAGTAGCGGCCCTGATGCGAACGGTATGTTCGGCGCGTTCGGTGGCCGCTATGTGGCCGAAACCTTGATGCCGCTGATTCTTGATCTGGCCCGCGAATACGACGTGGCGAAGGAAGATCCTGCGTTCATCGAGCAATTGGCCTACTTCCAGCGCGACTACGTCGGTCGTCCGAGCCCGCTATATTTTGCCGAACGCCTGACCGAATATTGTGGCGGCGCGAAAATCTATCTCAAGCGTGAAGAGCTGAACCACACCGGCGCGCACAAGATCAACAACTGCATCGGCCAGATCCTGCTGGCGCGGCGCATGGGTAAAAAACGCATCATTGCCGAGACCGGCGCCGGCATGCACGGCGTGGCCACTGCCACCGTCGCGGCGCGTTTCGGCCTGGACTGCGTTATCTACATGGGCACCACTGACATCGAGCGCCAGCAGGCCAACGTGTTCCGCATGAAGCTGCTCGGTGCCGAAGTCATCCCGGTGGTCGCCGGTACCGGCACCCTGAAGGATGCGATGAACGAGGCGCTGCGCGACTGGGTGACCAACGTCGATAGCACGTTCTATTTGATCGGCACTGTGGCAGGTCCGCATCCGTACCCGGCTATGGTCCGCGACTTCCAGGCCGTGATCGGCAAGGAAACCCGCGATCAACTGCAAGCCCAGGAAGGTCGGTTGCCGGACAGCCTGGTGGCGTGCATCGGCGGCGGTTCCAATGCCATGGGCCTGTTCCATCCATTCCTGGATGACAAGAGTGTCGAGATCATTGGTGTCGAAGCTGCCGGCTATGGCATCGAGACCGGCAAGCACGCGGCGAGCCTGAACGGCGGCGTGCCGGGCGTGCTGCACGGCAACCGTACCTTCCTGTTGCAGGATGACGACGGTCAGATCATCGACGCCCATTCGATCTCTGCAGGCCTCGACTATCCCGGTATCGGCCCGGAGCATGCCTGGTTGCACGACATTGGTCGCGTCCAATACACCTCGGTCACTGACGCCGAAGCCCTGGAAGCGTTCCACAAATGCTGCCGCCTGGAAGGGATTATCCCTGCGCTGGAAAGCGCCCATGCCCTGGCTGAAGTGTTCAAGCGCGCACCGAACTTGCCAAAGGATCACCTGATGGTGGTCAACCTGTCCGGCCGTGGCGATAAAGATATGCAAACCGTGATGCACCACATGGAACAGTCCCAGCAGGAGAAACACTGATGAGCCGCCTGCAAACCCGTTTTGCCGAACTCAAGGAACAGAACCGCGCGGCCCTGGTGACGTTTGTCACCGGTGGCGACCCGGACTACGACACCTCGCTGGCGATTCTCAAGGGACTTCCTGCCGCTGGCGCTGATGTGATCGAGTTGGGCATGCCATTCACCGACCCGATGGCCGACGGCCCGGCGATCCAGTTGGCTAACATCCGGGCCTTGGGCGCCCAGCAAAACCTGGCGAAAACCCTGCAGATGGTTCGTGAGTTCCGCAAGGACAATACAGATACGCCGTTGGTGCTGATGGGTTATTACAACCCGATCCATCGTTATGGCGTGCAGCGTTTCATTGGCGAGGCGCTGGACTCCGGTGTCGACGGCCTGATCGTCGTGGACATGCCGCCCGAGCACAACAGTGAGTTGTGCGAACCGGCCCAGGCGGCAGGGCTGGACTTCATCCGCCTGACCACGCCGACTACCGATGACGTGCGCTTGCCGACTGTGCTCAACGGCAGTTCGGGTTTCGTGTACTACGTGTCGGTGGCGGGCGTAACCGGTGCCGGTGCTGCGACGCTGGAACATGTCGAAGAGGCTGTCGCACGCCTGCGTCGCCATACCGATTTGCCGATCAGCATCGGGTTCGGCATCCGCACGCCGGAGCAGGCGGCGGCCATCGCACGACTGGCTGATGGGGTGGTGGTGGGTTCGGCGCTGATCGATCATATCGCCAGCGCCGATACGCCGGAGCAAGCGATTGATGGGGTGTTGAGTCTGTGTGCTGCCTTGGCTGATGGCGTGCGCAAAGCGCGTGTCGACTGATTGGGATCAGCATCAAAAAAGGGGTTCAGAACTGGGTTCTGAACCCCTTTTTGTTACTGCAGGAGTGTTTTCTTCAGGGTAGCTCCAACCCGCCTCCGGCCTTGTGCAGCTTGCGCAAATGCTCGCCAATCGCTTTCACATTGGCCTCGCTTGCAGCAATTTCAGCGGCGCGGCTCGGTTCCAGCAACGCCCGGACTTCCTTGTCCAGATCACCTGTCAGCGTTTGCAGCTGTTTCTGACGCAAGCTGCTTTCTGATTCCAGGCGCTGCCACTCGCTGGGTTGCGGCAATCCGTAGCCGCTGGTGCCTAGCAGTTCAGCCGGACGGCTCAGGAAGCCGCTGTTGGCTAGAATTTGCTGCAACGTCGCGTTAGCCCGTTCCATGCCGCCGTTCTGCAGTTCACGGGCTCCGAGGTAGCGTTGTTTGACTTCATCCTGTGCCAACAACAATTGTCGACGATAGCTGGCCTGTTCCAGCAACAACAACGCTGCGCTGGTGCGCAGGTCGGCCTGTTCGAACCAGACGCGGCGCTCGGCGGCATCCAAGGCCAGCCAGTCCTCCACCGTTTGTTGCTTGATGGGCAGATGCTTCTTCAGCACCTCGAACATTGCCTGGTACCGGTCACGGAATGAGTCGAAGCGGTAGCCCAGGCGCAAGGCTTCCTTGGGATCATCCAGCACGCTGGTATCCGCCAGGCCTCGGCCCTTGAGCACTTCCAGCAGGCCGTTGGGCATGATGCTGTCCAGGCCCTTGAGCTGTTCGTTGTTGCTGCCGCTGCGCAGTAGCTTCAGGCTTTCCACGGCGCAGTTATTGGAAAGGAAGTAATAACTGCCGTCGTAGCTCCAGTGCATTTCGGCGGCGTGTTCGACCGTTTCCTCTATCTCAGTGCGCGACAGGTTCAGCGGTACAGACGCCAGGCTGCGCAATTCGGTCTTGGTGTATTCATCGATCACTTGGGCGAGCGGTAGCACGAACAGGCGCGACGGGTATTTGCCCACCAGCCCGTCCCAACTCGACAACTGCACGTCGCCCACAAAGGCGCGGTAGGACAGCACCAGGTGTTGGTCCAGGTCCAGGCGGCAGTCCGGGCCACGCGGCCGGTCCGGTGCGCAAATGACCAGGCGGAGCATGCTGTGGCCCCAGCGGCTGACCCAGTTCTGGTTGGCTTCGGCCAACAGGTAGTCAATGGCATAGACCCGTTCCGGATCGACCTTGCCCAGTGGCGTCTTGGCGAAGTCGTTGCCGGCATTGAGGAAGGCGAACGATTTTGCGCAGATGTCCTTGGCGGCGGGGGCCCAACCAAAGTGTTCCTGATAATAGCGATACAGCGCGGGACGTCGGCAGGCATAGCTGGAGTCCAGGAGAAAGTACTCCATGTTGACCGCGACGAACTCCTTGGGGCTGCTCGTCTCGTAAAGGTCCGGGCTGCGGACGACTTGACGATTGTGCTGCTCCCGTTCACCGCGCCGGCCGACGTATTGCGGCCAACCCGCCAGGTCGAGCAAGCGAGGATCGTCGCTCAGTGTAAAGCGGCGATCGTTCTGGCCTCGGCATTCATCGGGCAGGCCAATCAACCCGGCGCTGCTGTTGCGTCGGGTGCAACGCTGGATCAGGGTACGCTCGGCATCCGGCCATAGACGCGAGCGGTCATAAATGTGGGTCAGTTCGTGCAGGACCGTAGCGAGCATTTCCCGCCGTACCGTGCCGTGGGGGCGCTGGGTCTTCTGTGTGGCGGCGCTGCCGTCGGTGAGGGTGTCCAGCAGGTTTCGGTTCAGGTCCAGCTGTGACACCAGGGAGGCCTGGCCGTAGGCGTTGGCGGGCATCTGGTCAGTCCAGCCAACATCGATGCGGCGGTCCAGTCGCTCGATGAAGCGTGGCGGCAATGCCTGCATGGCTTCGTCGAGCAGTGCCTGGCTGGCCTGCTGCTGCGCCGGCGTCAAGCCGTCGGCGTTAAGGTGTAGTTGCAGGCCGGCCTGGGCGGTGCTGCCGATAAGCAGCGCGACCCCGGCCGTTAGCCAGGCGGCGAGCCGCCTCACAATGCGAGGATGGCTTCGGCGAGAACCTGGTCACTGGCGTCGCGCGCTTCCGGCACGCGTGTACGCAAGGTATCGAAGGCGGCCTCGAGATGAGCGCCACGAATTTCGCCGTTGCTGGCGACGAAGCTGGCCGCGTCGTCGTGGGCTTCACGAACGATCTTCGAATCACGGATGGATGTGGTGGTGTCGGAAGTGAAATCGATCGTGCGCTGGGAAGCGCGAACGATGATGTTACTGGTGGCTACCAGGGTTTGTGCCTGGGCCACATCGGCCAACACCAGCAGGCCTAGGGCGGCAGCAATCAGCGGGCTACGCATGGAACGACTCCGGAAAATGAAGATAACTATTGGACGAGAATTGCCTGTGCCAGTTCAAGGTCGCTGGCGTGAAGTTTTGGCTGGGTCCGGCGCATGTAGTCCAGGGCCGATTCCAACCGTGCACCTCTCAGCTGTCCATCGCTGGCAACGAATACCGCAGCGTCATCACGGGCGGCGACGACCAGTTTATTGTCGAAGGGCGCAGAGGTCACCAAGGATGTGGCGTAGCCGCTAGCCACCACTTGCTGGGTGGTCACATCGAAGGCGTGGGCCGGAACAGGCCAGCAAAAAACCACTAGGCAAGACGCGATAAACGGATTTGGATAAAAACGCATGGGACTCGACGGTTGATGGCGAGCCTGAAGGCTAGCGCAAACCTGCGGGCCAGAGCCAGTGCTGAAACATCGGAACACCATAAGGCGCCCGACGTTTCATTGCTTCAGATCACCAGAATGGCCTGGGCCAGTTGGGCGTCGGTGGCGTTGATCTGGGGGGCCTGCTGGCGAATATAGTCCAGCGCACTTTCTAGCTTCACACCACGGATGGCGCCTTCGCTGGCCACGAAGCTGGCGGCGTCATCTCGGGCGGCCTGGACGATCTTGTTGTCCCGCAGTGATGAGGTTGCATCGGAGGTGACGTCGGACGTGGCCTTGAGCGCACCGACAATGGAGTCTGTGGTAACGATGAAGCTGCTGGCGTTGGAGTGGGCGGCGACGGCCAGCAGGGCAACGGTGCTGAGCAGGCGAAGACGGATCATGATGAACTCCTTGGGAATTGAGGTAATGCAGGTGCAGGTAGCTGGAAGAAGAGACGCAGGCTCGACTCGCTTCGCCACGTTGTATTGATATTAGGACAGAACGCCTTGGCTGACAGCTGGGAATAACCCCGTTATACCGCATGCGGCTCGCACCGGCTGCGGTGTAGATAAACTGTACCTAATAATACATAAAAAATATTCAACTGTTATGGTTTAGTGGATCGACTGAAATCTGCCCCATAAACGACAAGACCCGTCGCGGTTTCCCGCGACGGGTCTTGTTTGTTCAATTCGGTGCTGGCGGTGGACCCGGTGGGTCAGGGCCAGCGACGCTGAGTTAGCGCCAGAACGGCTTGCTCAGCTCTTCGTAACGTTGGGCTTCGCTGATACCGGCATCAGCCAGCAGGCGCGAGTCCAGACGAGCCAGTTGATGGCGGCTGGCAATGCGGCGCTGCCACAACATCAGGTTGGCGATAACGCGAAGAGGCATGGAAGCCTGGTTGTTTTCAGCTTTGTCTTCGAAAAACAGCTCGGAACTGAGTGTACGTTCCATGGTTGACATCCTTCCGCTTGTGGCGGGATTAGGTAGTGGTTTAACTGGTGCCCATGATCTGCTCGTTTGGCCAGCGACTGTAGATACAGTTCATTTGTATTGTGAGAGACCAGTTAACTGTTAAAGAGTGGTGTACTGGTCAATAACGAGGCAACTGTACTTGTCTGCGCGATTATGGTGCATTTGTGCGGTTAAGTCGTGGTTTTCTGGGAAAAGACTGTAGGAAAACACCAGTACAGAAGTACAGTTTTTGTCGGGTGACGCGTGAGCGGTGGGCTCCAATCATAACTGTATGTGCAGCAGTTGTTTTTCCAGCTGTATCAGATCGCCAACATGCGCCCGGTTTCTTCGAGGTTCAGGTGCCAACTCAGTGCATCGCGCAGGATATGCGGCGTATGCCCACCCAATGCGCACGCGGCGTCGAAATAGTCGTTCAAGGCCTGACGATAGGAAGGGTGCACGCAATTGTCGATGATCACGCGTGCCCGCTCCCGTGGCGCCAGGCCCCGCAGGTCGGCCAGGCCGATCTCGGTCACCAGGATATCGACGTCGTGTTCGGTATGGTCCACATGGCTGACCATCGGCACGACACTGGAAATGGCACCGCCCTTGGCGATCGACTTGGTGACGAAGATCGCCAAGTGAGCATTGCGGGCGAAGTCCCCCGAGCCGCCGATGCCGTTCATCATCCGCGTGCCGCAGACATGGGTTGAGTTCACATTGCCGTATAGGTCGAATTCCAGCGCGGTGTTGATGCCGATAATGCCCAGGCGGCGCACTACCTCGGGATGGTTGGAGATCTCCTGCGGACGCAGCACCAGTTTGTCCTTGTACCTTTCCAGGTTTCCGAACACGTCGGCATTGCGTCGACCCGACAGCGTGATCGAGCTGCCAGAGGCGAAACTCAGCTTGCCGGCGTCAATCAAGTCAAACGTCGAGTCCTGCAAAACCTCGGAATACATGGTCAAGTCTTCGAACGGCGAATCGATCAGCCCGCACATCACGGCGTTGGCGATGTTGCCGATCCCGGCCTGCAGCGGCCCGAGCTTGTTGGTCATGCGCCCGGCCGAAACCTCCTGCTTGAAGAAGTCGATCAGGTGATCGGCGATGGCCTGGGTGTCGCTGTCTGGCGGGGCGACTGTCGAAGGCGAGTCCCCTTGGTTGGTTATGACAATGGCGGCAATTTTTTCCGGCGGGATCGGGATCGCGGTGCTGCCAATACGGTCGTCAACTTTCACCAAGGGGATCGGTGTGCGAGTGGGGCGATAGGTCGGGATATAGATGTCGTGCAACCCCTCAAGATTTGGGTTGTGAGCCAGGTTGATCTCGATGATCACTTGCCGGGCGAAGATGGCGAAGCTGGCTGAGTTACCCACCGATGTGGTCGGTACGATATGCCCTTGCTCGGTGATGGCCACTGCTTCGATCACGGCAATATCGGGCAGTTTGAGCTGGCCGTTGCGCAGTTGCTCGACGGTTTCCGAGAGATGCTGGTCGATGAACATCACCTCGCCTGCGTTGATTGCCTTACGCAACGTGCTGTCGACCTGGAACGGCATGCGTCGCGCGAGCACACCGGCTTCGGTGAGCTCCTTATCGAGGTCGTTGCCCAGGCTCGCCCCGGTCATCAAGCTGATTTTAAGCGGGGTGACCTTGGCACGCTCAGCCAGGGCGTGGGGCACTGCTTTGGCTTCTCCGGCGCGGGTAAAGCCGCTCATGCCGACGGTCATGCCGTCCTCGATCAACAAGGCGGCTTCGGCAGCGCTCATCACTTTATTCAACAACGAAGGCAGGCGGATGCGATCACGGTACATGGAGGGTCGTCTCGGGCTGGAAGCTGGATGCGCAGTCTAGAGAATTTGCGCTTTGCCCGACCCGCTACAAAAGTCGCATTTAAGGCGTCTATTACGGGGGTTTCAGGCAAAACATTGTTACCGGATCGGTAATGCTTTGCCTTGATACAAATCAAAACGCCCCGACAAGGCGGGGCGTTTTTGGCGAAACGGGAGAATTATTCCACCGCTTTGACCATGTCCTCGATCACCTTTTTGGCGTCACCGAACACCATCATGGTCTTGTCGAGGTAGAACAGTTCGTTGTCCAAACCGGCATAGCCGCTGGCCATCGAGCGCTTGTTGACGATGATGGTCTTGGCCTTGAAGGCTTCGAGGATCGGCATGCCGGCAATCGGCGACTTCGGATCGTTCTTCGCCGCCGGGTTGACCACGTCGTTGGCGCCCAGCACCAACACCACATCAGCCTGGCCGAACTCGGAGTTGATGTCTTCCATCTCGAACACCTGATCGTAAGGCACTTCGGCCTCGGCCAGCAGGACGTTCATATGCCCAGGCATGCGTCCGGCCACCGGGTGGATCGCGTATTTCACGGTGACGCCGCGGTGGGTCAGCTTCTCGGTCAGCTCTTTCAGCGCATGCTGTGCCCGAGCTACCGCCAGGCCGTAGCCCGGCACGATGATCACCGTGTCGGCGTTGGTCAGCAAAAAGGTCGCGTCGTCAGCCGAACCGGATTTCACCGGCCGGGCTTCTTTCGAGCCTGCCGGGCCAGCCGCGTCCGGCGTGTTGCCGAAGCCGCCGAGCAGTACGTTGAAGAACGAACGGTTCATCGCCTTGCACATGATGTACGAGAGGATCGCGCCGCTCGAACCCACCAGCGAACCGGCAATGATCAGCATCGAGTTGTTCAGCGAGAAGCCGATACCCGCTGCGGCCCAACCGGAATAGCTGTTGAGCATGGAGACCACCACCGGCATGTCCGCGCCGCCGATCGGGATGATGATCAGCACGCCCAGGACAAAGGCCAGGGCCAGCATCAAGGCGAATGCGCCGAGGTTGCCGGTGAACATGAACATCAGGCCTAGGCCCAGCGTTGCCAGACCCAGGATCAGGTTGAGCTTGTGCTGGCCACCAAACTGTACCGGTGCGCCCTGGAACAGGCGGAACTTGTACTTGCCCGAGAGCTTGCCGAACGCGATCACCGAACCGGAGAAAGTGATTGCACCAATGGCGGCACCGAGGAACAGCTCCAGGCGGTTACCCGCCGGAATCGGATCCCCCAGTTGCTTGACGATGCCCAGGGATTGCGGCTCGACGACCGCCGCGATGGCAATGAACACCGCCGCCAGGCCGATCATGCTGTGCATGAACGCCACCAGCTCCGGCATCTTGGTCATCTCGACGCGCTTGGCCATGATCGAGCCGGCGGTACCGCCGACCAGCAGGCCGACGATGACGTAGCCGATGCCAGCAGTGGCCAGCTCAGCACCGAGCTTATAGATGAGGCCCACAGTGGTGATCACCGCCAGCGCCATGCCGAGCATGCCGAACAGGTTGCCTCGGCGGGAAGTGGTGGGGTGCGACAGGCCTTTGAGGGCCTGGATGAAGCAGATCGACGCGATCAGGTAGAGCGTCGTTACCAGGTTCATGCTCATTACTTGGGCGCCTCTTCTTTTACGGCTTTCGGGGCTTTTTTCTTGAACATCTCAAGCATGCGGCGTGTCACCAGGAAGCCACCGAACACGTTCACGGCGGCCAGGGCCACGGCGAGGGTGCCCATGGTCTTGCCCAGAGGCGTTACGGTCAGCGCGGCGGCGAGCATGGCGCCGACGATCACGATCGCCGAAATGGCGTTGGTCACCGCCATCAATGGTGTGTGCAGCGCGGGTGTAACGTTCCAGACCACGTGGTAGCCGACATAAATCGCCAGCACGAAGATGATCAGGTTGTAGATACCGGGGGAAATAAGCTCTTCCATTGTCTGAATCCCTGCTTAGGCGTTTTTGCGGATGACTTGGCCGTCGCGGCACATCAGGCACGCGGCGACGATGTCGTCTTCCAGGTTCACGTCGAACTGACCTTCCTTGGTGAAGACCAGCTTCAGGAAGTCCAGCAGGTTACGGGCGTACAGCGCCGAAGCATCGGCCGCGACTTCACCGGCCAGGTTGGTCGGGCCGCAAATGGTCACGCCATTCTCAATCACGACCTGATCGGCCACGGTCAGCGGGCAGTTACCGCCCTGGGCTGCCGCGAGGTCGATGACCACCGAGCCGGGCTTCATCTGCGCGACGGTTTCGGCACTGAGCAAAGTCGGTGCCTTGCGGCCCGGAATCAATGCAGTGGTGATGACAATGTCAGCCTGCTTGGCGCGCTCGTGTACGGCTTGGGCCTGGCGCTGCATCCAGCTGGCCGGCATGGGGCGGGCGTAGCCACCGACGCCGACGGCGCATTCACGCTCTTCATCGGTCTCGTAAGGCACGTCGACAAACTTGGCGCCGAGGGATTCGATTTGCTCCTTCACCGCCGGACGCACATCCGAAGCCTCGATCACCGCACCCAGGCGCTTGGCGGTGGCAATCGCCTGCAACCCGGCCACGCCCGCGCCAAGGATCAGCACGCGCGCCGCTTTCACGGTGCCAGCGGCGGTCATCAGCATCGGCATGAAGCGCGGATAGTGGTGGGCGGCCAGCAGCACGGCTTTGTAACCGGCAATGTTCGCTTGAGACGACAGCACGTCCAGGCTTTGGGCTCGGGAAGTCCGTGGCGCGGCCTCAAGGGCAAAGGCGGTGATGCCGCGTTCGGCCAGCTTGGCAATGGTTTCGTTGTTGAATGGATTGAGCATGCCCACCAGAACGGTGCCGCTCTTGAACAGCGTCAGTTCGCTGTCGCTAGGGGCAACCACTTTGAGGATCAGCTCAGCGCCAAACGCATCACTGGCGCTGCCAATGGTTGCGCCCGCTGCCTCATAGGCACCGTCGATAACGCTGGCCTTGATGCCCGCGCCGCTTTGGACAGTGACTTTATGGCCTTGGCCGATCAACTTCTTGATGGTTTCCGGGGTAGCAGCAACCCGTGTTTCACCCGTTTGGGTTTCGAGGGGAACACCAATGTGCACGTCAAATCTCCTGCGTGATCTTATTGAGTAAACCCAGGCACTTCGGATGGTGCGGCTGGGGCGGCCGATCAGCACGATCCCGCTGGAAGGCGGGGCGCGGCATTTTGCAGGCGAAAATACAGCCCTTCAAGGGATTATGACGGGTGACGGAAAATTAACTACAAGTCACCCTGTGACCGAATGTCGCAACCCCTGGGGTTTGTTCCTTGAAAGCCCCGTAAATATTGAGCGTTCTATAAAAAGTCATACTTTTCCATTGGCCAGTTGAATAAGCGGTCATGCGGTGCACAATATGGCTCAACGCCACGTATTTAGACGCTTGTGGGACGAATGTTCCTAATTGATGACAGTTTGGCTTTATGCGACATAAACGTATATCTGTAGCGCTGCGATATAACTGACTACGAGGTCAGCATAAGAATTTTCCCTTAACTTTCAGGTAGATAGTTGTTGGCTTGATGGACCAGCCAGTCGCGAAAAGCCTGGAGGGAAGCGGATTCCACTTTTCGTTCCGGGATCATCAGGTAATAAGCCTTGATGCTCGACAATCCGTTGCGGTTGGCGATGACCAGACGTCCTTCGGCCAATTCTCTCTGAATTAAAAACGGTGGGATCAGCGCGATACCCATGTCGTGCATGGCCGCTTGGGCCAGCATGGAGAATAGTTCATAACGCGGGCCTGTCAGGTCGCGTGGGATGGTTAGCTCTTGTGAATTGAACCATTGGCGCCAGGCATAGGGGCGCGTGGTTTGCTGGAGCAATGGCAATTCGGCAATGGTGGCCGGCGTCAGCATCTTCCGGTTGCCCAGTAGGGTGGGGCTGCATACCGGCATCGGGTTTTCACCCATCAGCTTGTGTGATTGGGTACCGGACCAATCGGCATCGCCGAAATAGATGGCCGCGTCAAACTCGGTGTAAGCAAAGAGAAAGGGGCGCGTGCAGTTGGTCAGGTTGACCGTGACTTCAGGGTGCTGCTTCTGAAAGTCCTTCAGGCGCGGCAATAGCCACTGGGTGCCGAACGTTGGAACGACTGCTAGCTCGATAACGTTCGCGCCTGTATGCCCCATGACTGAAAGGGTGTCGCGTTCGACCGCGTCCAACTGGGTCGCAACCCGGCGACTATAGGAAAGGCCTGCCTCGGTCAGTTTGACGCCACGCCTCGAACGTCGGAACAACTCAACGCCCAGGAAATCCTCCAGGCTGGCGACCTGTCGGCAGATGGCCCCCTGGGTAAGTGATAGTTCTTGCGCAGCCTTGGTAAAGCTCTCGTAGCGGGCGGCGGCCTCGAAACTGATCAAGGCTGCGGTGCTGGGGATTTTGCGGCGCATGTACGGCAACCTCACTCATGGTGGGCTTGAATTGGCCTCAGAAGCCCTTACGGAGTGAGAAATTAGCACAAGCGCATGCGTAATCCTCGTTTGCTCTCGTAGGAAACCGCGCCTAGGATCAGTCCACGACTTTTCATTTCATTGGCGAGGACTTTTTCATGGCTGGTAACGCGAGTTTCAACTGGATCGATCCGCTCTTGCTGGACCAGCAGCTCACTGAAGAAGAGCGCATGATTCGCGACACGGCCGAACAATTCGCCCAGCAGAAGCTCGCGCCGCGAGTGCTGGAAGCGTTCCGCCATGAAAAAACCGATCCGGCGATCTTTCGTGAAATGGGTGAGGTAGGCCTGCTGGGGGCAACCATCCCCGAGCAATACGGCGGCAGCGGCTTGAACTATGTCAGCTACGGCCTGATTGCCCGAGAAGTGGAGCGTGTCGATTCCGGGTACCGTTCGATGATGAGCGTGCAGTCCTCCTTGGTCATGGTGCCCATCAATGAGTTCGGCACCGAGGCACAGAAGCAAAAGTATCTGCCGAAGCTGGCCTCCGGGGAATGGATCGGCTGCTTTGGTCTGACAGAGCCGAATCATGGTTCCGACCCAGGCGCGATGATCACTCGCGCACGCAAGGTGGACGGTGGCTACAGCTTGACGGGTAGCAAGATGTGGATCACTAACAGTCCAATCGCCGACGTCTTTGTGGTCTGGGGTAAGGATGACGCGGGTGATATCCGCGGCTTCGTTCTGGAAAAGGGCTGGAAGGGCCTGAGTGCCCCGGCCATTCATGGCAAGGTCGGTCTACGGGCTTCGATCACTGGTGAGATCGTCATGGATAACGTATTCGTCCCGGAAGAGAACATATTTCCAGATGTGCGTGGCTTGAAAGGGCCATTCACTTGTTTGAATTCGGCGCGTTATGGCATTTCCTGGGGGGCGTTGGGCGCAGCCGAGTTCTGCTGGCACACCGCTCGCCAGTACACGCTTGACCGGCAACAGTTCGGACGCCCGCTGGCGGCCAACCAGTTGATCCAGAAGAAACTGGCCGATATGCAGACCGAAATCACTCTCGCTCTGCAAGGATGCTTGCGTTTGGGGCGTATGAAAGATGAGGGCACGGCTGCGGTTGAAATCACCTCGATCATGAAGCGCAACTCTTGCGGCAAGTCCCTGGATATTGCGCGTATGGCGCGGGATATGCTCGGCGGTAACGGTATCTCCGACGAGTTCGGCATTGCTCGTCATCTCGTGAATCTGGAAGTCGTGAACACCTACGAGGGCACCCATGACGTTCATGCGCTGATCCTGGGGCGTGCGCAAACCGGTATCCAGGCGTTCTATTAATAGGAAAACGACCATGGGCGCGCTTTCGCATCTGCGGGTATTGGATTTATCCAGGGTGCTGGCCGGGCCTTGGGCTGGGCAGATCCTGGCGGACCTGGGGGCTGACGTCATCAAGGTCGAGCGCCCCGGCAATGGCGACGATACACGCGCATGGGGCCCGCCCTTCTTGAAGGACGTCCACGGCGAGAATACGACCGAGGCGGCCTATTACCTGTCGGCCAATCGCAACAAGCAATCCGTCACTATCGATTTCACGCGTCCCGAGGGGCAGAAGCTGATCCAAGAGTTGGCGGCCAAGTCCGACATCCTGATCGAAAACTTTAAGGTGGGTGGGCTTGCGGCCTATGGCCTGGATTACGACTCGCTGAAACTGATCAACCCGCATTTGATCTATTGCTCGATTACTGGGTTTGGCCAGACGGGACCGTACGCCAAAAGGGCCGGGTATGATTTCATGATCCAGGGGCTGGGAGGCTTGATGAGCCTGACCGGCCGGCCGGAGGGAGACGAAGGCGCTGGACCGGTGAAAGTTGGCGTTGCGCTGACCGACATTCTTACAGGCCTGTATTCAACCGTTGCCATCCTCGCAGCATTGGCTCACCGCGATAATGTGGGTGGAGGGCAACATATCGATATGGCATTGCTGGATGTTCAAGTGGCTTGCTTGGCTAACCAGGCGATGAACTACCTGACTACAGGTATTGCGCCGAAGCGGTTGGGAAATGCGCATCCGAACATTGTGCCTTATCAGGATTTTCCTACTGCCGACGGTGACTTCATTCTTACGGTGGGTAATGACGGCCAGTTTCGAAAATTCGCTGAGGTTGCCGGTCAGCCACAATGGGCCGATGACCCTCGGTTTGCGACAAACAAGATGCGGGTGGCGAATCGGGCACAATTGATTCCGTTGATTCGCCAGGCGACGGTATTCAAGACGACGGCTGAATGGGTTATTCAGCTTGAGCAGGCTGGCGTGCCGTGCGGGCCGATCAACGATTTGGCTCAAATGTTTGCTGATCCTCAGGTGAAAGCTCGCGGGTTGGCAATAGAACTGCCTCACGCGCTGGCGGGCAGGGTACCGCAAGTCGCCAGCCCGATTCGTCTGTCCGAAACGCCTGTCGAATACCGAAGTGCGCCTCCATTATTAGGTGAGCACACGCTGGAAGTGCTCCAGCGAGTACTGGGGATGGACACGGCGACCGTCACGGCTTTCAAGGACGCAGGCATTCTATGATTTCCTTCTATATAGACGGTGCTGCTTATCTAGGCAGGCGTCCACGGTTTTCGGGAGCTCAGGCAGCTCATTGAAATTAAAGCGAAATAAAGGGTTGACGGCAAATCCTGGGTGTCTATAATTCGCCCCACTTCCGGCGCAGTCGAAACGGAAAACTCCTTGAGTTTCAACGAGTTAAGTAGGTTTCGATGTGAGCGTGCTTCAGTTCATCGAGGCACGGAAGGAGCGGGTAGAGCGGCGTTGTTTGGCTCTATCGGCGGTTCGATCTTCTCGGTCGAAAGCGGAGAAAAAGAGGTGTTGACAGCAGCGACTAACGCTGTAGAATTCGCCTCCCGCTAACGAGAGATCGGAAGCGCAAGTGGTTGAAGTTGATAAGGAAACTTTGAAAACTTCTAAAAATAACCGCTTGACAGATACGCAAGGCGCTGTAGAATGCGCGCCTCGGTTGAGACGAAAGACTCAACCAACCGCTCTTTAACAACTGAATCAAGCAATTCGTGTGGGTGCTTGTGGAGTCAGACTGCTAGTCAACAGATTATCAGCATCACAAGTTACTCCGCGAGAAATCAAAGATGTAACCAACGATTGCTGAGCCAAGTTTAGGGTTTTCTCAAAACCCAAAGATGTTTGAACTGAAGAGTTTGATCATGGCTCAGATTGAACGCTGGCGGCAGGCCTAACACATGCAAGTCGAGCGGTAGAGAGGTGCTTGCACCTCTTGAGAGCGGCGGACGGGTGAGTAATGCCTAGGAATCTGCCTGGTAGTGGGGGATAACGCTCGGAAACGGACGCTAATACCGCATACGTCCTACGGGAGAAAGCAGGGGACCTTCGGGCCTTGCGCTATCAGATGAGCCTAGGTCGGATTAGCTAGTTGGTGGGGTAATGGCTCACCAAGGCGACGATCCGTAACTGGTCTGAGAGGATGATCAGTCACACTGGAACTGAGACACGGTCCAGACTCCTACGGGAGGCAGCAGTGGGGAATATTGGACAATGGGCGAAAGCCTGATCCAGCCATGCCGCGTGTGTGAAGAAGGTCTTCGGATTGTAAAGCACTTTAAGTTGGGAGGAAGGGCATTAACCTAATACGTTGGTGTCTTGACGTTACCGACAGAATAAGCACCGGCTAACTCTGTGCCAGCAGCCGCGGTAATACAGAGGGTGCAAGCGTTAATCGGAATTACTGGGCGTAAAGCGCGCGTAGGTGGTTCGTTAAGTTGGATGTGAAATCCCCGGGCTCAACCTGGGAACTGCATTCAAAACTGTCGAGCTAGAGTATGGTAGAGGGTGGTGGAATTTCCTGTGTAGCGGTGAAATGCGTAGATATAGGAAGGAACACCAGTGGCGAAGGCGACCACCTGGACTG
>NZ_CP071641.1:4772500-5547500 GCF_051131955.1 Pseudomonas sp. Z4-20 | reverse complement strand
TAGAGGAGCGTTCTGTAAGCCTGTGAAGGTGAGTTGAGAAGCTTGCTGGAGGTATCAGAAGTGCGAATGCTGACATGAGTAACGACAATGGGTGTGAAAAACACCCACGCCGAAAGACCAAGGTTTCCTGCGCAACGTTAATCGACGCAGGGTTAGTCGGTCCCTAAGGCGAGGCTGAAAAGCGTAGTCGATGGAAAACAGGTTAATATTCCTGTACTTCTGGTTATTGCGATGGAGGGACGGAGAAGGCTAGGCCAGCTTGGCGTTGGTTGTCCAAGTTTAAGGTGGTAGGCTGAGATCTTAGGTAAATCCGGGATCTTAAGGCCGAGAGCTGATGACGAGTTACCCTTTGGGTGACGAAGTGGTTGATGCCATGCTTCCAAGAAAAGCTTCTAAGCTTCAGGTAACCAGGAACCGTACCCCAAACCGACACAGGTGGTTGGGTAGAGAATACCAAGGCGCTTGAGAGAACTCGGGTGAAGGAACTAGGCAAAATGGCACCGTAACTTCGGGAGAAGGTGCGCCGGTGAGGGTCAAGCACTTGCTGCGTAAGCCCACGCCGGTCGAAGATACCAGGCCGCTGCGACTGTTTATTAAAAACACAGCACTCTGCAAACACGAAAGTGGACGTATAGGGTGTGACGCCTGCCCGGTGCCGGAAGGTTAATTGATGGGGTTAGCTAACGCGAAGCTCTTGATCGAAGCCCCGGTAAACGGCGGCCGTAACTATAACGGTCCTAAGGTAGCGAAATTCCTTGTCGGGTAAGTTCCGACCTGCACGAATGGCGTAACGATGGCGGCGCTGTCTCCACCCGAGACTCAGTGAAATTGAAATCGCTGTGAAGATGCAGTGTATCCGCGGCTAGACGGAAAGACCCCGTGAACCTTTACTATAGCTTTGCACTGGACTTTGAATTTGCTTGTGTAGGATAGGTGGGAGGCTTTGAAGCGTGGACGCCAGTTCGCGTGGAGCCAACCTTGAAATACCACCCTGGCAACTTTGAGGTTCTAACTCAGGTCCGTTATCCGGATCGAGGACAGTGTATGGTGGGTAGTTTGACTGGGGCGGTCTCCTCCTAAAGAGTAACGGAGGAGTACGAAGGTGCGCTCAGACCGGTCGGAAATCGGTCGTAGAGTATAAAGGCAAAAGCGCGCTTGACTGCGAGACAGACACGTCGAGCAGGTACGAAAGTAGGTCTTAGTGATCCGGTGGTTCTGTATGGAAGGGCCATCGCTCAACGGATAAAAGGTACTCCGGGGATAACAGGCTGATACCGCCCAAGAGTTCATATCGACGGCGGTGTTTGGCACCTCGATGTCGGCTCATCACATCCTGGGGCTGAAGCCGGTCCCAAGGGTATGGCTGTTCGCCATTTAAAGTGGTACGCGAGCTGGGTTTAGAACGTCGTGAGACAGTTCGGTCCCTATCTGCCGTGGACGTTTGAGATTTGAGAGGGGCTGCTCCTAGTACGAGAGGACCGGAGTGGACGAACCTCTGGTGTTCCGGTTGTCACGCCAGTGGCATTGCCGGGTAGCTATGTTCGGGAAAGATAACCGCTGAAAGCATCTAAGCGGGAAACTTGCCTCAAGATGAGATCTCACTGGGACCTTGAGTCCCCTGAAGGGCCGTCGAAGACTACGACGTTGATAGGCAGGGTGTGTAAGCGCTGTGAGGCGTTGAGCTAACCTGTACTAATTGCCCGTGAGGCTTGACCATATAACACCCAAGCAATTTGCTGATCCTGCTCGCAGGGCGCCAGATTGCGGTGTGTGAAGACGAAACGAACCGAAAGTTCGAATCTCACAAAACACCGAAGCTATCACATACCCAATTTGCTGAAGCGAGGCCAGCCGGCCACGACTCAGTACCCGAATTTCTTGACGACCATAGAGCATTGGAACCACCTGATCCCATCCCGAACTCAGCAGTGAAACGATGCATCGCCGATGGTAGTGTGGGGTTTCCCCATGTGAGAGTAGGTCATCGTCAAGATTAAATTCCGAAACCCCTATCTGCTGATGCAGGTAGGGGTTTTGTTTTTGTAGAAGTCCACGATTTTCACCAACACGTTTTTAAACGGGTCGGTCACCGAATTTCTTGACGACCATAGAGCATTGGAACCACCTGATCCCATCCCGAACTCAGCAGTGAAACGATGCATCGCCGATGGTAGTGTGGGGTTTCCCCATGTGAGAGTAGGTCATCGTCAAGATTGAATTCCCAGAACCCCTGTCTGCCAACGCAGCCAGGGGTTTTGTCGTTTTGAGGCCGATAATCGGATTCGGTCCCTGATTGCTCTCCCTGTCCGGCAATCCCCGAAGCCGTTGCTATGCTTTGATTGTTGGGCGTTGGCAACAAGCGCCCGCGACATGACTGGTCATGGGGATTCCAATAATGAAAAACCCTTATGCTCCTGGCTTCTGGTGCGCTATCGCGGCCTTGGTGCTGCTTTCGGCCACCTATTTTTATGGTGTGATGCTGACTCACCAGATCGACAAAGCGCTCATTTTCCTCGATAGCGCGTCCGCGCTGATCGGTGTCATATCCATCGCCATCGTTGCCTGGGCTTCACTTCAAGGCCAGCGCATCAAGAAAAAACAACTTGAGCAAGGCAAGACCTTGGTGCTGATCTGGGATACCAAGGTTGCTCTACGGCGGGTCGAAACGGTGTTCGATCGCTATTTCTGGGGCAGTTACTGGCAGCCGGGGCGCACGTTCCAAGAGGTCATGGGAGAACTCACCGGTACCCCGCTGGAGAAAAGCCTCGAGGCCCTGAAAATCCAATGCGTCGCCTTGGACAAGCAAGTTGCTCAAGATGACTGGCATTGGCTCAACAATGCCCGCGAACTGTGCGATGTTGCCAACGCCATGGCTCGGGAGCGCTATCAATTGGATTTTTGCGATGGGCGTGCCGATTCATCGGGCGCGGCAGTGATCAACCGTGATTTTGAAGTGCTGGTCTACACCTGGACGGCGCGGCTAAAGACCTTCGATCACCAACTCGACGAGATCGAAGTCCAATATTCGTAGACCATTTCGCAAGATCGCGCTTTTTCCCCTTTAAACATTGGGCTTGCCGGCCTGCCTGATGCTAATCTCCCCACCACTTTTACCGCGTCGAGCCACAGCCCTTGCGGGTCAAGGAAGACGACGACTTTTTCAACCATGGAAATACGATCGGGTCACTCATGAATAAATCAGCAAGCGTACTTCTGGGAATCGTTGTGGTTATCGGTGCGGTCAGCGCAGGTGGCGCCTGGTATACCGGCACGAAACTCGAGGGAGTGCTGAAAACCGCTATTGCCGACAGCAATAAGCAAATGCAAACCGCACTGGCCGGCTCTAATGGCACCGCTTCTATCGAACTGGTTTCCCTGGATCGTGGCACATTCAGCAGTACCGCGCATTACCGCCTGAAGGGCGAAGGCGAGATGTTTGGTGGTGAGCCGGTCGAGTTGCTGTTCGTGGACAATATCGAACACGGGCCACTGCCGTTCTCACGCCTGATTACGCTCAAATGGTTGCCCGTCATGGCTACCAGTCACACCGAACTTGAGCGCACCCCGCTGACTGAAAAATGGTTCGTGGCTGCGAAGGACAAGTCTCCTCTCAAAGGTGTTGTTAACCTGGGATACGACCAGTCCAGCAACGGTACAGTTGAGCTGCTGCCCCTGGACACCAAGCTGGATGAGCAAACACAGCTCACTTTTTCTGGTCTGAAGATCGATGTGGCCGCCAGTGCCCAAGCGCAAAAGATCAAGGCCGACGGCTATATGGACAGCTTCAAGCTGACCACCGTCGCCGAAGATCAGACCCCGGTGCAAGTCGAATTCAGTGGCCTGACGATAGCCAGCAATCTGACCAAGAGCACATACGGCTACTACATGGGTGACAACACCCTGCTGTTGAGCAGTAGCAAAACCAGTTTTGGCGAACCGAAATCGGTGCTGGGCTTGAAGAACTTCGAAATGAAGAACCACAGCAGCGAGAACGGTACCAGCGCTTCGGGGCGTGCCGACTACAAGGTCGGCGAATTGTCTTTCAACGACAAGGTTATCGGGTCTGCGCAGATGGCGGTCAGCCTGAAGAACCTGGATATCCCTGCCACCATGTCGCTGATGCAGGTTTACCAGTCCAAACTGCAGCCTTATGAGAGAGCAGCTGCCGAGGCGGCTGCAGCTGGCGAACCGGCTCCGGAACTGAACCTGACCGAGGCTGAAGAAGCACAGGTCAAGGCGGATCTGGAGAAACTCCTAGCGGGTGGCCCGCAAGTCGCGCTGGAAAATCTGTCGTTCAATACCGCCAACGGTGAAAGCCGCGCGAGCCTGATCGTTGACTTGGCCAAGCCGCAATCCATGGACCTTCCGCCTGATGAGCTTGGCCGTCAGTTGCTCGCCCTGCTGGATTTCAAAGTGAAAGTATCCAAGCCAATGCTGGTGGATCTCCTGACCGTGCAGGCGCAGATGGAAGGTCAGACCGACGCCAAACTGATTGCTGACCAGGCCACTGCCACCAGCGATATGTTCAGCGCCATGGCGATAGGTACCGAGCTGGCGAAGCTTGAAGGCAACGACGTTGTCACCAACCTGCACTACGCCAACAATCAGGTTGATTTCAATGGCCAGAAAATGACAGTTGAACAATTTACGGCATTCGTCATGAGCAAGCTGGGCGGCGGCGTCGCCGTTCAGTAATTTGCCTCAGTAACACCAAGACCGGCCCGTGCCTTGCGCACGGGCCGTTTTTTTGCTCATCGAAAAAAGCCAGCGCTGAAATCTGCATGGATTCTGAAGAATTATGGCGTTCCGGAAGATGACCCTTCACAGGATGCAAAACTAGGCACGTTAGAGCTTGGCTGGATTCCTTTGATCCGGCCTCCTGTTTGATGGGCAAGGGGGCACTGCGACCCGGCTGGCCATGTAAGGATGCTGACGAATGCCGCGTACTGTGGGTCCTCTTATTCAATTCGGTTTGCGCCCGTTGTTTCGCGTCGCGCTGTGCAGCCAATTGTGCTGGCCGGTAGTGGCGTTTGCCGACTCCGCTTATGACCAGATGGTGCTCGACGCCAGGGCGGGCAATCACGCACCCGCGTTGACCGTTTTGCGCCAGGTGCCGTCCGGTCAAGTCAGCACTGCGCAGGTCAGTGATCATCTGCAGATCGCCAGCTGGGCCGGTCTCGATGCCGAGGTGGTCAACGTCTACGAAACCCAGGGGCGATCTCGCGACTTGCCGGTCCAAGCGCTGGCCTCTACGGCCCGGGCTTACCGCAACCTCAAGCGTTGGGACTCGGCGGCTGAATTGTATCGTCGGGCACTGGCGATCGATCCGCAGAATCCTGACCTGCAACTCGGCCTGGCCTTGACCCAGGCCGACGCCGGCAAGCCTGACGAAGCCGTCAGCCGTGCCAGGGCGCTTGTTGCCGCGAAGCCTGAAGACCCGATGCGCCGATTGGCCCTTGGCTACGCCCTGACCCGCGCCGACAACCCCCACGGAGCGTTGTTTGAATACGACCAGGCCTTCACTCGCGCCGGTGGCAACAAGCGCGAGGTCGCGCGCGAATATATCCATGCCTTGCAGCGCGCCCGGTTGCCCGAGCCGGCCCTGCGCCTGGCCCGTCTTCAACCTGGGTTGATCGACCGTGGCGTGCAGCGCAGGCTCGAAGGCGATGTCGCGGCCGAGCGGGTGCGCCTGGCGGACATGGCCAGTCGCAGCGAAAAGGAGCGTTTTGTCATCGCAGATCGCGCCCTGGCCGATTATGACAAGCTGCTGGCCACCTGGACCCCGGTGGCCGAGGCTCATGACGACGTGCTGCGCTGGCGGATCGATCGCATGGGCGCCCTCAACGCCCGGGCTCGCCGGGCGGAAGTGATCACCGAATACCAGAAGCTGGTCGCTGAAGGGGTCAGTATTCCCACGTACGCCTTGCGCTGGGTTGCCTCTTCTTATCTAGAGCAGCGTGAGCCAGAAATCGCCGTTGACCTGTACCGTCGCGTGCTCACCGCGCCCGATGCCGACCCTGCGGATCGTTTCGAGGACAGCACCGCGCTTTACTACGCATTGTTGGAAAGCGAAAAATCCGAAGAAGCCCGCGCGCTCGCCGAAGACCAGGCCAAGTCCCAGCCCCCACGCGTCGAACTCAAAGGCCTGCCCATCGGCAACCCTAACGACGAATGGATGGATGCCCAGCAATTGGCCGCCCAGGCGGGCACTTACGGCGCTGATCTGCCTTCGGCCGAAGCGCGCCTGAACAATCTTGTCTATCAAGGCCCCGGCAACATCGGTTTGCGCCTGGCCCAGGCCGATCTGTACCAGGCCCGTGAATGGCCGCGTCGTTCGGAGATGCTGCTCAAGGAAGTCGAGGCCACGACGCCGCGCAGTCGCGATCTGGAAGTCGCCCAGGCCCGTGCCGCCATGGACTTGCAAGAATGGCGGCAGATGGAGGTGCTGACCGATGACGTGGTTGCCCGCTATCCGGAGAACGCTCACGTCAAACGCCTGCAACGCCAGCGCGAAGTCCACGACATGGCCGAACTGCGCATCGAAGCCTATACCGGCAAGAGTTACGGCGGCGGTAATGGCGATGCCGGCGCAGTCACCGGCAGCCGGGACTTTGGTATCGAGACCTTGCTGTACAGCCCGCCCATTGACGAGGACTGGCGCCTGTTCGGCGGTGCCGGCTACGCCACCGGCGATTTCGAAGAGGGCACAGGCCATCATCGCTGGCAGCGCCTGGGAGTGGAGCGGCGCACCCGTGACATGACCCTCGAAGCCGAAGTGTCCAACCACTCGTATGGCTTCGGTGACAAACAAGGCGCGCGCGTGGCCGTGGCCCGGGACATCAACGACCATTGGCAGTACGGCGGCAGCCTGGATTACCTCTCGGCCAACACTCCGCTTCGAGCGCTCAACAGCGGCATTAGGGCCAACGGTGGGAGCGGCTTCGTTCGCTGGCGAGCCAATGAAAGCCGTGAATGGCGACTGGATGTCAGCCCGTCCCACTTCAGCGATGGCAACAACCGCCTCGAGACATTGCTGACGGGCCGCGAAGGCATCTATAGCGCCCCGAGGTTGCAAGTAGAGCTGGGCCTGGAGGTCGGTGCCAGTCGCAACAGCGGCTCCGATGAAGTGCCGTACTTCAATCCGAAGTCGGACTTCAGCGTCATGCCGACTGTCAGCGCCAACCACGTGTTGCACCGCCGTTACGAAACCACCTGGAGCCAGCAATTCCAGGCCGGTGCCGGTACCTACAGCCAGCGCGACTACAGCACCGCAGCCATGGGTTTGCTCAGCTACGGCCAGCGCGTGATCTGGAACGACGTGCTTGAGGCCGGCGCTGCACTGAGCTGGCTCAACCGCCCCTACGACGGCGATCGTGAAAGCGATCTGCGCCTGCTTGTCGATCTCACCTACCGCTTTTAGAAGAGTTTGAAAATGCCCGTCATTTCGCGATTCATCCTTCTGCTGGGAGCTTTGCTGATCAGCGCTTGTGCCCAGCAGGCCCCGGCATTCGCTCCGCCTTCGCAACGACCGGTAGCCGCCAACGATGCTCCGTGGCCAAAAAACCACGTGCTCGGCATTGCCTATCACGATGTCGAAGACCTCGACCCCGACCAAGCCTTGGTGGCCGTGCGCACCGAGCGCCTGATCGAGCAATTGGCGTGGCTGCGGGAGAACAACTATCAGCCGGTGACGGTGGACCAGATCATCGCCGCCCGCAACGGTGGTCCGCAGCTACCGTCGCGAGCGGTGCTGCTGAGCTTCGACGATGGCTACTCAAGCTTCTACACCCGCGTCATGCCCATTCTGCGCGCCTATAACTGGCCGGCTATCCTGGCCCCGGTTGGGGGCTGGATCGATACGCCGATGAACCAGCCGGTGGACTTTGCCGGGGTGCCGCGCAAGCGTTCAGAGTTCTTGACCTGGGAGCAGATTCGCGAGGTGTCCAAATCGGGCTTGGTGGAAATCGCAGCCCACACCGATGCCAACCACAAAGGTATCCTTGCCAACCCGCAAGGCAACCAGCAACCCGCCGCGACCACCCGGCGCTACGACCCGGCCACCGGTGGTTACGAGACCGAAGCCGATTTTCAGGCTCGCCTGCGCAAGGACGTGGCGGCCATTTCCGAGAAAATCCGCAAAGTCACCGGTTACAGCCCGCGCGTCTGGGTCTGGCCTTATGGGGAGGCCGATGGCACTGCGTTGCAAGTGATCGGCGACCAGGGCTATCAAATGGCCCTGACCCTGGAAGACGGCCTCGACAGCCTCGATAACTTGATGAGCGGCCCACGTTTTCTGGTGGCCTCCGACCCCGATGGCGCGCACTTCGCCGAGAGCATCGCTTCCGTACAAACGATCGACCCGATGCGGGTGGTCCATGTTGACTTGGATTATGTCTATGATCCGGACCCCGTGCAGCAGGAAGCCAACGTTGGCAAATTGGTCCAGCGCGTTTACGACTTGGGCGCCAACACCGTGTTCTTGCAAGCGTTCGCCGACCCGAAAGGCGACGGTTTGGTCCACTCGCTGTACTTTTCCAACCGTCACTTGCCAGTACGCGCCGACTTGTTCGACCGGGTTGCCTGGCAACTGCGTACTCGGGCCAACGTCAAGGTGTATGCCTGGATGCCGGTGCTGAGCTTTGCCCTCGACCCGAAATTTCCCCGAGTGCAGCGCTGGGATCCCGAAACCGGCAAGACGGGCGTCGCCCCGGACCAATACGTGCGCCTGTCGCCGTTCGACCCGAACGTGCGCAAGGTCATCGCAGAGATCTACGAAGACATGGCGCGGATGAGCTCGGTGGACGGCGTTCTGTACCATGACGACGCGGTGTTCTCCGACTTCGAGGACGCCGGCCCCGCCGCGATGAAAGTCTATGCTGCCAACGGCTTGCCGACCTCCGTCGCCGCCCTGCGCGATGACCCGGCGGCGATGCAGCGCTGGACCCGTTTCAAGAGTCGCTACCTGATCGACTTCACCGCAGAGCTGACCGCCAAGGTCCGGGCAATTCGCGGCCCGCAGGTTCGCACGGCGCGCAACATCTTTGCCGAGCCGATGCTCAACCCGCAAAGCGAAGCCTGGTTTGCGCAGAACCTCGACGATTTCCTCGCCGCCTACGACTGGACGGCACCGATGGCCATGCCGTTGATGGAAAAACAGACCCGCGAGCAATCCGGTCCTTGGCTCGAGCGGCTGGTGGAAACCGTCAAGGCTCGTCCCGGCGCGCTCAAGCGCACGGTGTTCGAACTGCAGGCCCGCGACTGGCACAGCAAACCGGTGGCCGACATCGACGGCGAACAATTGGCCGACTGGATGGGGCGCCTCAAGCGCCAGGGCGTGACCAGTTTCGGCTACTACCCGGACAACTTCATCGAAGACCAGCCCGCCGTGAAAGCCGTACGGCCCGCGCTCTCCAACAAGTGGAATCCTTGACATGCTCGACAGACTGCTCGCCGTCCTGGTGCTGGCGATCGTCCTTGGGGTGCCCCTGGGCCTGATCTTCCTGGTCACCGGGCAATTCCTGATGGACTTCGTGTTCTTCTACCCACTGTTCATGTCCGGGCTATGGATCGCCGGCGGCCTGTATTTCTGGCTGCACTGGGAGCGTCACTGGCCTTGGAAGGACGACACCTTGCCGCCGCCCTTGGCGGGCGAGCCGCTGATCAGCATCCTGATCCCGTGCTTCAACGAAGGCGATAACGTCGCCGACACTATTCACGCGGCGCTGGGCCAGCATTACCCGAACATCGAAGTCATCGCCATCAACGACGGCTCCAAGGACAACACCGCTCAAGTGTTGGATCAATTGGCGGCTGAAGACCCACGCCTGCGGGTGCTGCACCTGGCGGAAAACCAAGGCAAGGCGGTGGCCCTGCGCATGGGCGCCATCGCCGCGCGCAGCGAATACCTGGTGTGCATCGACGGTGACGCACTGCTGGCGCCGAACACCTGCGCTTACCTGGTGGCGCCGATGCTGGACAACGCCCGCCTCGGCGCGGTAACCGGCAACCCGCGTATCCGCACCCGCTCGACCCTGATAGGCCGGGTCCAAGTCGGCGAGTTCTCCTCGATCATCGGCCTGATCAAGCGCACCCAGCGGGTTTTCGGGCGGATCTTCACCGTGTCCGGTGTGATCGTCGCGTTCCGTCGCACGGCCCTGCACCGGGTCGGCTACTGGAGCCCGGACATGATCACCGAAGACATCGACATCAGTTGGAAGCTGCAACTGGATCACTGGAGCATTTTCTACGAGCCGCGCGCGCTGTGCTGGATCCTCATGCCTGAGACCCTGCGTGGCCTGTGGCGCCAGCGCTTGCGCTGGGCACAGGGCGGTGCCGAAGTGCTGTTCAAGAACATCCGTGGCATCTGGCAATACCGTCACCGCTACCTGTGGCCGTTGCTGTTCGAATATTGCCTGTCCACCGGTTGGGCGTTCACCTTCCTGCTGTCGGTGATCTTCTGGGGCGTCGGGAAATTCATCGAGATGCCCGCCGCCATTGCTGTGGATCATCTGATGCCGCCGGCCTTCACCGGCCTGTTGCTGGCGGTGGTGTGCCTGATGCAGTTCGCGGTGAGCATCCTGATCGACCGCCGCTACGAGAAAGGCCTGTGGCACATCATGTTCTGGGTCGTCTGGTACCCGTTGGTGTTCTGGTTGATCAGTCTGTTCACCACGTTGGTGAGTTTTCCCAAGGTGCTGTTCGGTCAGCATCAGAAACGCGCGCGCTGGGTCAGCCCGGATCGCGGGATCAAACCGATCGATGACGAAGAAGAGGAAGTGATCCGATGAAAATTATCAGGACCCGGCAACGGCCTTTTCTGGTGGTCATCGATGTGTTTTTCACGGTCCTGGCGTGGGTCGGATTGGTGTATTTGCTGGTGAACGGGCTCTGGCCTCTGTTCGACAGCCATGCCGGCCCGCGGCTGGGCGGTTCGCTGTTGGAAACCCTTGGAACCTTGCAGATCTACGGTTGGATTGCGTTGGTCAACGCGATCATCCTGATCACCTGGGCGCGTTATCAGCAGCGCAAGAGCCGCAGCTTCGCCCAGCGCCGACTGCCGGCGCCAGTGGTGGACGATTTGGGCTTGAGCGCCAGCTTCAAGTTGACCGACGAGCGTCTGGACACTTTGCGCCAGCCGGGTTCCAAGATTATCCACAACAATCAGGAGGGCGACATCAGCCACGTGGTGCCGCATTTCCACCTGTTGAGTCCGGACATGCAACCTGCGCCCTTGGCGCCGCTGGAACGGCCGCCGGTCATCCATCTGCCGGCCGATCATTCTGCATAGGCACTACTTTGCATAGGGACTACGCCGAAAAATCCCGAACCAGCCGCCAAGCCTCATCCACGGGCAGCGGTTGTTTCATCCGCTGGGCCAGCGCCGCCATCGCCCGGCCTTCATCGCAGGCCACGGCAGCAGCAACGAGGCCGTCCTTGCCGAGCAATGCGATAAAAGGCGGATGCTCGGGCGTGCCTTTGAACTGCACCTCGTCCCATTCTTCGGCGTGGCCGAGGTAGTCGTAGCGTTTGCCGAAGTGGTAAGTCCAGAAGAACGGCACATCCAGGTAATGCTCCTCGCCGCCGAGCATGTTCGTCGCGGCGATGCGTGCCTGTTGCTGGGCCAGGCGCCAATGCTCGATACGCCTAGGCTGGCCGTTTAGCGCAAAGGTAGCGATGTCGCCGACGGCCCATACGCCATCGGCCGCGCGCATGCTGTCGTCGACCATCAATGAGCGATCATCCGCCCGTGGCAGCTTAGCGAACGGCTCCGTCGCGGGGCGTATGCCGACGCCGATGATGACCAGGTCCGCCGCGAGGCGTTGGCCATTATCCAGCAGCACGGCTTCAACCTTGCCCGCGCCTTCGATTCGTGCCGCCTCGCCGTCGCTGTGATAGACCACGCCATTGGCCCGATGGCGAGCCAGGATCGCCTTGCCGATGCTGTCGCCGAACTGCGCCGCGAACGGCACTGGATGACGGGCCAGGACGGTGACGCTCAGCTCACGCTTGCACAATGACGAGGCGACTTCCATGGCGATAAAGCTGTCGCCGATAATGACTGCCCGTTGTCCTGGCTTGGCTTGCTCGAGGATCTGCCGGCTGTCGGCCAACGAGCGCAACACCAGGACTTGGGGCAAATCGCTGCCGGGCAGATCCAGTTTCCTGGGCTCCCCTCCGGTTGCAACCAGCACCGCGTCATAGCCCAGCAACGTACCGTCGGCGAGGCGGACTTGGCGCGCCGCAACATCAAGACCGACGACTTCGCCATGGCGTCGTTCGATGCGCTGCTGGGTGAAATAACTTTCATCGCGCAGGGACGGGGTTTCTTGCGCTGCCATGTCACCGGCCAGGACGTATTTGCTCAACACCGTGCGGTCATAGCCGGCCTCGGCTTCGCGGTCGATCATCAGGATTTGGCCACCGAAACCTTTTTCCCGCAACGCCGCCGCGCAGGCGGTGCCGGCCGCTCCGGCGCCAATGATGACGAACGTGCGCGGGTCGTCGGCCGGGGGGATCTTTTCCGCAGGCAGTGGTTGGTCATCGACCCAAACGTCATCGCCTCGCACCTCGACGTGATAACGCTCCAGGCTGTCGAGGGCCGGCGGTTCACACAGGGCGCCGTCTTCGGCGCGGAACGCCGCTTTGTGCCACGGGCAGATCACCCGTCCATGGCACACGGCACCCTTGGCCAGCGGCGCCCCGGCATGCGGGCACTTGCCTTGGAACGCCCGCACCTGTCCGCCAGCTCGCAGCAGCAGGATAGGTGCGTCGTTGAGGGTGACTTCGAGGCCGCGGTCTTCTCGCACATCAGCGAGGCGGGCGACTTGATGCATGGGCATGGTCGTTCTCCGACAGGCATTTCCCGTTGGAGTCGGGTGATTGGAATGAGGTTCAGCATAATTGTCACTGCAACCGGGCTGGCCCTGCGGCTATAGTTGGCAGGCCGTCCATGGCCTGAATCGCATTTAAGGTGCCCGGTATGACCCGATTGACCTCCCTTTCCTCCTGGCTCGCGGCCGTCATCCTCGCGCTGTGCGCACAAGGGGCTGTCCAGGCCGAAGAGCGTTTCACCCTGAGCATTCCCGGTGTGTCGGACGATCGCCTCTTCACCGCCGCGGCCGCCAGTGACGCCAACACCTGCGGCGGCAAGAATATTTCCCCGGCCCTGAGCTGGAACGCCGGCCCGCCTGGCACCCTCAGCTATGCGATCGTCATGCTCGACCCCGACGGCCAACGAGGGCAGGGTGTGGACCATTGGGTCCATTACGGGATCAAGGCCACCACGCGGCAGATTCCAACGGGTGCGGGCACCAAATCCACGCTGGAAGGCATGAGCGGGATAAACAGCAAGAACACCCATGGCTATATCGGCCCGTGCCCGCCTGTGGGCGACAGCGCGCACCATTACCTGATCCAGATTTTCGCCCTGGATCTGCCGCCCGATGCACTGCCCGCCGGCCTCACCCGTACCCAGCTAATGGAAAAACTCAACGGCCACGTACTGCGCAACAGCAGCGTGGTGCGCCGCTATCACCGCTGACCAGACCACCCGACCCGTGGCGAGGGCGCTTGCTTGCGCCGGGCTGCGCAGCAGCCCCAATCGTCACGCAAGTTGGCATCACGGGCCAAAAGCGAGCACTATCGAGCCCCTGTTCACTCTTGCCGGAGGATGGCGATGACGCAGAAACCGGACGGCATCGCCCGCCTCCTGAACTGCCCCACCAAGGGCGACGAGATACGCCAGGCGATTGCCCGCAGCCGCAAGGATTTCCTGCCTGATGACGAGGCCGCAGACGCCGAGCCAGGCCAACCGCTGGCTCAGCCCGTGGACACGAATCCCGCTGCCTGAACCACTGTCTTCAACTTTTTCAACGATGCCCATGACTGCCACCAC
Organism: Pseudomonas sp. Z4-20; assembly: GCF_051131955.1. Taxonomy (NCBI): domain Bacteria; kingdom Pseudomonadati; phylum Pseudomonadota; class Gammaproteobacteria; order Pseudomonadales; family Pseudomonadaceae; genus Pseudomonas; species Pseudomonas sp. Z4-20. The sequence continues at coordinate 5,533,606 of NZ_CP071641.1, read as the reverse complement.
TCATTTACCAGGCGCGCGATTCAGCCGATCCGACTACAAGACCTTGGGCCTGGCCGCCCTCGGCGGTGCGCTGGAAATCTACGACTTCATCATTTTCGTTTTTTTCGCCCTGACCTTGAGCCAACTGTTTTTCCCGCCGGAAATGCCCGAGTGGTTGCGCTTGCTGCAAAGCTTCGGGATTTTCGCCACCGGCTACCTGGCGCGTCCCTTGGGCGGGATTCTCATGGCGCACTTCGCCGATCGCCTGGGCCGCAAGCGCGTCTTCAGCCTCAGCATCCTGATGATGGCGTTGCCTTGCCTGCTCATCGGGCTGATGCCTACCTATGCACAAATCGGTTATTTCGCCCCGTTGCTGTTGCTGGCGCTGCGCATCCTGCAAGGCGCCGCGGTGGGCGGCGAAGTGCCCAGCGCCTGGGTGTTCGTCGCCGAGCATGCGCCGCTGCAGCATCGCGGCTACGCCTTGGGGTTCCTCCAGGCCGGCCTGACCTTCGGCTACTTGCTGGGCGCCCTGACGGCCACGGCGCTGGCGCGGATCTACACGCCGGCCGAGATCCTCGATTACGCCTGGCGCCTGCCGTTCCTGTTGGGCGGGGTCTTTGGCGTAATCGGCGTCTGGTTGCGCCGCTGGCTGAGCGAAACGCCGATCTTCATGGCCCTGCAGGCCAATCGCGAAGGCGCGCCTGAATTGCCGCTGCGCACCGTCCTGCGTGACCATCGCCACGCCTTGCTACCCGCCGCGATTCTCACCTGCGTGCTGACCTCCGCCGTGGTGGTGTTCGTGGTCATCACCCCGACCGTGATGCAGAAAAGCTTCGGCCTGACACCTGGCCACACCTTTGCCCTCAGTAGCCTGGGTATCGTGTTCCTGAACATCGGCTGTGTCCTGGCTGGGCTCATCGTCGACCGCATCGGCGCCTGGCGCACGGTCATGCTCTACAGCCTGCTGCTGCCCCTGGGCATCGCCTTGCTCTATGCCAGCCTGATCAACGGCAGCGCCTGGCTGGGCCTGGCCTACGCCGTGGCCGGGCTCAGTTGCGGCGTGGTCGGCGCGGTGCCTTCAGTGATGGTCAGCCTGTTTCCGCCGAAGATCCGCGTGTCCGGCATTTCGTTCACCTACAACATCGCCTACGCGCTGTGGGCGAGCATGACGCCGTTGGTATTGATCGCGCTGGTGCCGTGGAGCCCTTGGGTGTGCGTGGGGTATTGCGCGGTGATGGGCGCGGTGGGCGTGGGGGCGGCGGCGTATTTTCCTGGGCGGCATGCCAAGGCTGTGCAGCCTTCGCTGGCGTGTGAGTCGTAGGCTTGCACAGGCGGGCGAATTTGCGACAAGGCGAGCCGTCCTGACGTCAATAGCCCAGCTCCTTTGCGAGATTGATCAAAAAAATTCGGGTCGTTAACCCGAACCACCAAAGGCTTGCGTCTGACCCTGTGAACGGATCATTCACTCAGAGGCTCAGCCCATGTCCCGTCCGCTTTCCTATATACGCCCTGCTGCCCAGGGCTTTGCTGTCACCCTGCTGGTGGCGTTGGCCGGTTGTGGGTTGTCTTCATCCCGTGAGCCGGCCAAGCCGTCCGAGCCGGTGCCCGTGGCGCCTAGCGTCGTACCGCAAGGCGAACTGCACCAGTCAACCGTCAAGCGCACGCTCATGAAGCCGGCATCGATGCCCGCTCCCAGCGTGGCGAATGATGCCATCACCGCGGGTTACCGCGCCGAGTCGCGCGAACAATACGAAAAACTGCCGGACAACCCGATCCACAGCGTCGCCGAAACACCGGTCTCGACCTTCAGCGTTGATGTCGATACCGGCAGCTACGCCAATGTGCGACGTTTTCTCAATCAAGGCAGCCTGCCGCCCGACGGCGCCGTACGACTTGAGGAAATGGTCAATTACTTCCCTTACCACTACGCGCTTCCTGCCGATGGTTCGCCTTTTGGCGTGACCACCGAAATCGCCCCTTCGCCATGGAATCCCCACACCCGTTTGCTGCGCATCGGCATCAAGGCGTCCGACCGCGCCGTGGCGGACCTGGCCCCTGCCAACCTGGTTTTTTTGGTGGACGTTTCCGGCTCCATGGATCGTCGCGAAGGCCTGCCGCTGGTCAAAAGCACCCTGAAATTGCTGGTGGACCAATTGCGCGACCAGGACCGAGTGTCTCTGGTGGTCTATGCCGGCGAATCGCATGTAGTGCTCAAGCCAACCTCGGGCCGCGAAAAGACGAAGATCCGCAACGCCATCGATCAACTGAGCGCAGGCGGTTCCACTGCTGGCGCCTCGGGCATCGAATTGGCCTACCAGATGGCGCGGGAGAGCTTTATCGATAAAGGCATCAACCGCATCCTGCTGGCCACCGATGGCGATTTCAATGTCGGCGTCAGCGACTTCGACAGCCTCAAGCAGATGGCAACGGACCAGCGCAAAAGCGGCGTATCCCTCACCACACTGGGCTTCGGTGTGGATAACTACAACGAGCATCTGATGGAGCAACTGGCCGACGCTGGCGACGGCAACTACGCCTACATCGACAACCTGCTCGAAGCGCGCAAAGTCCTTGTTGACCAGCTCAGCTCCACCCTGGCGGTGGTGGCGCGGGATGTGAAGTTACAAGTGGAGTTCAACCCCGCCCAAGTCAGCGAATATCGCCTGCTGGGCTACGAAAACCGCGCGCTCAAGCGTGAGGATTTCAATAATGACAAGGTTGATGCAGGTGAGATCGGTGCCGGGCATACAGTCACGGCGCTGTATGAAATTGTCCCGAAGGGTGAGAAGGGCTGGCTGGAACCGCTGCGCTATGCCAGCGTGCCCAAGTCGGACGGCACGCCAGGCGAACTGGCGATGTTGCGCGTACGCTACAAACCGGCTGAAGGCGGTAACAGCCGCTTGATCGAGCACCCCATCGCTGCCGCTCAGCAGAATGACAAGCCCAGCGATGACTTGCGTTTCGCCGCTGCCGTGGCTGCCTTCGCCCAGCAGCTCAAGGGTGATGGGCGCTACACTGGCACGATGAGCCTGAAGGACACCGCGCAATTGGCGCGTTCGGCCCGCGGCGAAGACCCGTTCGGGCTGCGAGCGGAGTTTGTGCAGTTGGTGGAGCTTGCGCAGAGCCTCAAGCCTGCACCCTGATCAGCGAAAGGAGTTCATCAGCGACATGGCCGTTGTGCTTGATTCTCCCAGCGACGAATCGCTGCTGGCCCGTTACCGCGATGGCGACGGGGCTTCTTTCGAAGTCCTGTATGCGCGTCATCGCCTCGGGCTTTATCGTTTCCTCGTGTCCTTGAGCAACAAAGCCGAACTGGCTGAAGAAATCTTCCAGGATACTTGGCTCAGCCTGATCCGCAGCACCACCCAGCCACAAGGCCGCGCGAGTTTTCGTACATGGTTGTTCCAGATCGCCCGCAACCGCTTGATCGATCACTGGCGCAGGCACGGCGTTCATAATCCACTGCATGACAGTTATGACGAACAACTTCACGTCCAACCCGACGACAGCAGCGGCCCCGAGCAACAGTTGAGCCTGAGTCGCGATCAGGCGCGCCTTGACGCGGCGCTGCAGGCATTGCCCGAGGACCAGCGGGAAGTTTTCCTGCTGCGCCTGCACGGCGATTTGGAACTGCCACAAATTGCGGCCCTGACCGGCGTCCCGCTGGAAACGGTCAAGAGCCGCTTGCGTTACGCCCAGCAGAAATTGCATCGACTGTTGGCCGAGGAGGTACCCGCATGATCGACCGCAAACACGCGCCGAATTCCGATGACGAGATGTTGATCAAGCATTTTCGCGAACACGCCAGCGGTGAACCGCCGGCCTCGCTCGACAATTTCATCCTGGCCGCCGCCCGCCGTGAAGCCCCGACGCCCGCACCGAGCTTGTGGAAGCGCTGGCTACAGGCCTGTCAGCGGCCGCGTGGGCAAATGGCCTTCGCCACGGTCGCCGGCGTGGCGCTGATGATCGGTTTGGTGCTGCGTTCCCCGATGCCCGAGGAGCCTCTGTCCGCGCCTGCCTCGATGGAATTTTCCGCCGATCGGCAAGCGCGCGCCGTTGTCGCTGCACCACCGCCCGCCATGCCCGCCCCCGCGCCGATCACCCGCATGGCGCCGCAAGGCGAGCTGGCGCGAGCCCCGGCCGTCCCGATGCAATCCTTGGCGGATACGACGGCAAAAAAAATCAGCAAACCGGCGCCTGCTGCACTGCCATCGCTTGAGCAAGGCTTGCTGGAAATCCTGCGCTTGCGCCAGGCGGGGGACACCAGGGCCGCTGATGAGAAGCTGCTGGCGTTGCACAAGCGTTTTCCCAAGGAAGACTTGCCGGCGCGGTTGGAGGCGTTGCAGACGCGTTGAAGTCGGCGAGTACCAAAGGCTGGCACAACGTCCGTGGCGAGCTTGCTCCCGTAATGTCGATGGTGCTGGCAGGGTAGCGTTGTAGGCGGTCGAGCTGGGCACATCGTTACAAATGCAGGCATAGCAGGATCACATGAGCGGAACTATACTCGCCAGCATGAAAAAGCTGATGCTCGAACTCGACGGAACCGACCCAAGCAAGCTCTCTATGGCTCGCTTGACGGATTATCTGTGCGAGCTCGCAGAGCTTTTCGGCTCGCAAGATAATGTTCATTTCGACTCTGTCACCGAAGGTTGTGTTTGCCTGAATACTTGGGTGGAAGACGATAAGTACCCCCACGTCCTGAATAGGGTGCGTGAGGCCGCTCAGGGAGTTGGGCCCAAGCGTGCAAGAAAGGCGTATCTGCAACTCTCTGCATTGATGGAGCAAGATCGAGTGGATGGTGTCTTGCAAGCCGCAGATGCGAACATCCTCCAATTCCCCAAAGCAAAGACCGCTCCCCCTCCCATGGTCGTCATCAAGCAGGGTAGCGTTCAAGGGCGCCTGTATGTCGTTGGTGGAAAGGACGAGACGGTTCCTGTTCGGCTTGAGGGGGCTGGTGGCGAAACTCTTCTTTGTGAAGCCGATACGGTATTGGCTGAACAACTGGGCAAACTCTTGTTCAAGTATGTTCGCGTCCATGGAAAGGGAGAGTGGGAAAGTCGACCACATGGCGGCTGGCGGCTGCGAAAAATGTTCATTCAGTCCTACGAGAGGCTCGAAAAAACCTCTTTGCGTAGTGCGGTTACCCAGCTCAAGGAACTGGGTGGTATCACCTGGAGCGAGATGGACGATCCCCATGGAACGATTCAGAACCTAAGGGGATGAGGTGCGCATAGTTCTCGATACCAGCGTTCTCGTCCAAGCCTTGGGAAACGCAAAGGACGGTATCGTTTTGGTTGATCCCGCCACTGGACATAACGTTGATAGGGCGGAGGCTAGAGCTGAGGCCTTAATCGAAATGGTCGACGCAAGAGGTGGAACGGTACTGATACCAACTCCTGCATTGGCTGAGTATCTGGTGGGCATTGATCGGGATTTTCACCAGAGCCACCTGGATGTCATAAACGGCTTTTCGTGTTTTGAAATCATATCTTTCGATCAGATCGCTGCGGTCGAGTGTGCTCGTATGGTCGATGACAATGAGCTGAAGGTGCTTGACCCGGCAGCAACGAAAGCCAAGTTACGTTTTGATCGCCAGATAATTGCTACTGCTCTCGCAACCAACGCTGATGAAGTCTGGACTCATGATGCAGGTCTTTATTCCAAAGCTCAGAAATGCGGACTTGTGGTGAAGTCTTTAGGAGATATCGAGCCGGCTCCTGAGCAACTTGAGGCCGATCTCGACCACTGAGCGTCTGCCCGAGGCGGTTGGTGATGGAGACCCCAGCCCTATAGTCATTTTTAACACGGCCCCTGTCGGTTGATGCGCTGCAGCGCTGATACCGCTCAGGGGTTTTTATTATCTGAATTTCTTACATACAGGCACCTATGGGAGATAAATCCCATAAAAAAGCCCCAGTCCATGAGAACTGAGGCTTTTGATTTTCAATGTTTGGTGCACCAGGCGGGATTCGAACCCACGACCCCTGCCTTCGGAGGGCAGTACTCTATCCAGCTGAGCTACTGGTGCAACGCGGGCGCCATGATACTCATAAGCATGGCGGGCGTCCATGCTACTGAATCGCCTGCGTTTTCGTGCCGCTCGGCGGCCATTGACTACGCTGATCAGAAAAAATAGGCAAATTCAGCTTTTTCGTTCTTTTTTTCGAACAGCCTATTGTCCTTCACCCCCATCGGCCCTAGGATTCGTTTGAGATTTCAAACGCTCTTGTCTGGGTGCTGAACCGCACGTCTGTGCTTATGTGCGATATTTCTGTGCTTCAGCCCGGTGGATGATTTCCCTGACGGCAGCCCCCGAGGCGCCTTTCTACAACTCTAATTCGCTCCGCGTGCGCGCGGTGCTGTTAAGGAAAGCCGACATGCAGCTTAAAGACACCCAGTTGTTCCGCCAGCAAGCTTTTATCGATGGCGCTTGGGTCGATGCGGACAACGGTCAGACGATCAAAGTCACCAACCCGGCGACGGGCGAGGTGCTGGGCACCGTGCCAAAAATGGGCGCTGCCGAAACCCGCCGGGCGATTGAAGCCGCTGACAAGGCACTGCCGGCCTGGCGTGCGCTGACCGCCAAGGAGCGCGCCAACAAGCTGCGCCGCTGGTACGAATTGCTGATCGAAAACCAGGACGACCTGGGTCGCCTGATGACCTTGGAGCAGGGCAAGCCGCTGGCCGAGTCCAAGGGCGAAATCGTCTACGCCGCCTCGTTCATCGAGTGGTTCGCCGAAGAAGCCAAGCGTATCTACGGCGACGTGATTCCGGGCCATCAGCCCGACAAGCGCCTGATCGTGATCAAGCAGCCAATCGGCGTTACCGCCGCCATTACGCCGTGGAACTTCCCAGCTGCGATGATCACCCGTAAGGCTGGCCCAGCGCTGGCTGCCGGTTGCACGATGGTCATCAAGCCCGCTTCGCAAACCCCGTTCTCGGCCCTTGCGTTGGTGGAACTGGCGCACCGTGCCGGCATCCCGCAAGGCGTACTGAGCGTAGTCACTGGCAGCGCCGGCGACATCGGGGGCGAGCTGACCAGCAATCCGATCGTGCGCAAGCTGTCCTTCACCGGCTCGACCGAGATCGGTCGCCAGTTGATGGCCGAATGCGCCAAGGACATCAAGAAAGTATCCCTGGAACTGGGCGGCAACGCGCCATTCATTGTGTTCGACGACGCGGACCTGGATAAGGCTGTCGAGGGCGCGATCATCTCCAAATATCGTAACAACGGCCAGACCTGCGTCTGCGCCAATCGCCTGTACATCCAGGATTCGGTGTACGACGCGTTCGCCGAAAAACTCAAAGTGGCGGTGGCCAAGCTCAAGATCGGTAACGGTCTGGAAGACGGCACCACCACCGGTCCGTTGATCGACGAAAAAGCTGTTGCCAAGGTGCAAGAGCACATCGCCGACGCGGTCAGCAAAGGCGCGACCGTGCTGGCGGGTGGCAAGGCGATGGAGGGCAATTTCTTCGAGCCGACCATTCTCACCAACGTCCCATCGAGCGCCGCCGTGGCGAAGGAAGAAACCTTCGGCCCGCTGGCGCCGCTGTTCCGCTTCAAAGACGAAGCCGAAGTGATCGCGATGTCCAACGACACCGAATTCGGCCTGGCCTCGTATTTCTATGCCCGTGACCTGGGCCGTGTGTTCCGTGTGGCCGAAGCCCTCGAATACGGCATGGTCGGCGTCAACACCGGGTTGATTTCCAACGAAGTCGCGCCGTTCGGCGGCATCAAGGCGTCGGGCCTGGGCCGTGAAGGCTCCAAGTACGGCATCGAGGATTACCTGGAAATCAAATACCTCTGCCTGGGTATCTGATCTGCTTCAAGCGCAAGGGGCACGAGAGCGCTGTCCCTTTGCGCGTTTCACCCGTTCTGTTTCTTGTGGCCGGAACGCTGCGGCAGTCGATCATCGCATGCTGTCGCAGTCGCCTCCCCGCCCTGTATTCCTTGAACTACGCCGCCCTGAGCTGCGAATGAGGACTTTGATGAGCAAGACTAACGCTGACCTGATGGCCCGCCGTACCGCCGCTGTTCCCCGCGGTGTCGGCCAGATTCACCCGATCTTCGCCGAATCGGCAAAAAACGCCACGGTGACCGACGTTGAAGGTCGTGAATTCATCGATTTCGCCGGTGGTATCGCCGTGCTGAACACCGGCCACCTGCACCCGAAAATCATCGCTGCCGTGACCGAACAGCTGAACAAGCTGACCCACACCTGTTTCCAGGTTCTGGCCTACGAGCCGTACGTGGAACTGTGCGAAAAAATCAACGCAAAGGTCCCGGGTGATTTCGCCAAGAAAACCCTGCTGGTGACCACCGGTTCCGAAGCAGTGGAAAACGCCGTGAAGATCGCCCGTGCCGCCACTGGCCGTGCCGGCGTGATCGCGTTCACCGGCGCTTACCACGGTCGCACCATGATGACCTTGGGCCTGACCGGTAAAGTCGTACCGTATTCGGCCGGCATGGGCCTGATGCCCGGTGGCATCTTCCGCGCGCTGTACCCCAATGAACTGCATGGCGTGAGCATCGACGATTCCATCGCCAGCATCGAGCGCATCTTCAAGAACGACGCCGAGCCGCGTGACATCGCTGCGATCATTATCGAGCCGGTCCAGGGCGAGGGTGGTTTCTATGTGGCGCCGAAGGCATTCATGCAGCGCCTGCGCGCCCTTTGCGACCAGCACGGCATCCTCTTGATCGCTGACGAAGTGCAGACCGGCGCCGGGCGTACCGGTACCTTCTTCGCCATGGAGCAGATGGGCGTTGCCGCCGACCTGACGACCTTCGCCAAGTCCATCGCAGGCGGCTTCCCGCTCGCCGGCGTGTGCGGCAAGGCTGAATACATGGATGCCATTGCGCCAGGTGGCCTGGGCGGCACTTATGCCGGTAGCCCGATTGCTTGCGCGGCGGCGCTGGCGGTGATGCAAGTGTTCGAAGAAGAACACTTGCTGGATCGCTGCAAAGCCGTGGGCGAACGCCTGGTGACCCGCCTCAAGGCTATCCAGAAGAAATACCCGGTCATTGGCGAAGTGCGTGCGCTGGGCGCAATGATCGCCGTGGAGCTGTTCGAAGACGGCGACACCCACAAGCCGAACGCCGCGGCAGTCGCCCAGGTGGTGGCCAAGGCTCGCGACAAAGGCCTGATCCTGCTGTCGTGCGGTACTTACGGCAACGTCTTGCGGGTGCTGGTGCCGCTGACCTCACCGGATGAGCAGTTGGACAAAGGCTTGGCAATCATTGAAGAGTGCTTCTCCGAGCTCTGATCTGCTCTGATCTGCTCTGACTGTGTACTGATTCACAAAAAACCCGCTTCGGCGGGTTTTTTCATGTCCGCAGGCATATCCCGCAGGTTTGAGCTGTCTGGAACGGCCGTCATTGTCTAAGGTGCATGGTATGGCAAGGGAGCGATGCTGCATGACTGCTGTGGTTTTACCTGCTGTACCGCGTGTGTTGATCGCCGAGGCCGACCCGGCGTCCCGGGAGATGCTTGAGCAAGTGCTTTCGGGCGTGCGCTGCGATGCCCGCGTGGATACCTGCGCAGAGGGGCAACAGGCCCTGGATTTGCTGGCGCATCACGCGTACGACCTGATCATCGCCGATTGGGAACTGCCGGGTATCGATGGTCTGACTCTCCTGCGCGGCCTTCGTCAACAGCATCGAGCCACGCCGTTACCGTTCATTCTGATGAGCCGGCGTAACGACAGCGCCAGTGTGCGTGAGGTCGTTCCACTGGCGCCGACGGCGTATTTGACCAAGCCGTTGAACCGGGAAAGCCTGACCTTGCGTTTGCAAGGGCTGCTGTTGGGTGCCACTGACGAAACCTCCGGCGACGTGCCGGTCCCAGGGCCGGGGCTGACCTTGATCGCCTTTTTGGAACGACGGCGTGATCTGTCCGAAGGCGCGCCGCTGATGACCGATGTGCAGGTGGCGGTCAAGCGCTGCCTCAACCCCACTGGCCTGGACCTGAAACTGCTGGAAGAACAGATCCGCACCGACCCGCAAATCACTGGGGTGCTGATTGCGGCGGCCAACAGCGCTGCCCAGCATCAGGGCGGTGGCCCGGTGCAGACCGTGGCCCAGGCGCTGCACCAGCTCGGCACCGGGCAAAGCATGAACCTGATTCTTGGGCTGACACTCAAGCGCTGTGCCCGGCTGAGTGTCCCTTGCCTGGCCGACTATGCCGAGCGCTATTGGGAATTGTCGCTGCACACCGCCGAGTACGCCCGGATCCTGGCGCGGCTGCTGGATCTGGAACCAGAGCGTTGTTACTGCGCGGGGCTGTTGCATCGCCTGGGCGACCTGGCGCTGCTGCGTTGCCTGGAAGAATGGGCGCAGGCGGGTGGCGAACTGGATGAGTTGGAGGAAGTCGGGAACGTCCTCGATCAATACGGCGCCGGCTTCGGCTCGGCGCTGCGCACTCGTTGGCGCTTGCCGCTGGAGTTGCGTGAGTTGATCGCGGCGGCCTACAGCCTCGGTGGTGGGGTTTATTCCCGCGAAGCGCTGGTGATGAACATGGCCGCGCAAATGGCTCATCTGCCCGCGTACGAAGGCCTTGAAGAGTTGGCCCGTGGACGCACGGCGCGTCTGCTGAAAATCGGGTTGCCGGAGTTGATGCGGTTGCGTCGCAAGTAGTATCCCCGCTTAACCCGACGCGGCGCGGCGTTCACTCAAGCCGCGATTATGCGGTTCTTACCCTGGCGCTTGGCTTCGTACATGGCGGCGTCGGCGCGGGCGAACAGGTTGTCGAGGGTCTGGTCCTCGGCGGCGATGCTGGTGATGCCCTGGCTGACGGTGATGCCGAAGTTTTGGTCGCCGCAGCGGAACGCCAGGCGCTGGATTTCCCGTTGCAAGCGTTCGGCGACCTGCAAGGCCATGTCCGGAGCGCAACCTGGAAACACGGCGGCAAACTCTTCGCCGCCGATCCGTCCGAACAAGTCTCCGCGTCTAAGCACGTTCCGTCCGCTTTCGGCAATTTTCTGCAACACCGTATCGCCTTCCTGGTGACCGTAAGTGTCGTTGATCAATTTGAAATCATCGATGTCCAGCAGCAGGAACGCCATTGGCGTGCCTTGCAACCGTGCTTGCTCGAATTCGCGGTGGGCACATTCGAAGAAGTGCCGACGGTTGCTGCTCTGGGTCAGCACATCGGTGGTCGCCAGCCGCTGCAGCTCGCTTTCGAGCAACTTCTTTTCGGTGATGTCCTCGGCGATGCCCACCACAATCACCGGTTGCCCCGGGTCAGCCTGACGATTGATGAAACACTTGTCGCTGAGCCAGCGGATCTGGCCATCGGCGGCGATGATGCGATACTCGCGGTCTTCCACGGCACCCTTGACCAATACTTCAGTGAGGCTGCGCTCGGCGTAATCCAGGTCATCCGGGTAGATTGCGTCACGCCATTCGTTGTAGTCGGCCAATACCAGGCCAGCGGGGCGGCCGAAAATCCGCTCGTAGGCGGGGCTGACGTAGAGCACCTGTCGGGTTTCCCAATTGAACGCCCACAACACCGCGTTGACGCTGACCAGCAAGGAACTGAACAGCTGCTCGCGCTCGCTCAAGCGCGCCACTTCGCCTTGGGCGTGCATCAGCGCCATGAGTGTCTGGGCCGCTTCGGGCCAATGCGGTTGGGATGAATCCTGTAGGTTCTTGTCGACCATCGGTACCAATCTCAAAGAACGTGCATTGCTATGGATTTGCACGCGCTTGCTCCAAAGCCCGCCAGGATGGCGAAGTGCTCTTGAGATAGGGGATTACGGGCGAAGTTCCTTTTCAGGCGACGAAGGGCGGGAGCTTTCGTTCGAACATGTGGGATGAATTTGTGGCGAGGGAGCTTGCTCCCGCTCGGCTGCGAAGCAGCCGTGAACCGGCGGGTGCAGGGTGCCTGATGGTCCGCATTCGGCAGGTTCTGGGGCCGCTTCGCGGCCCAGCGGGAGCAAGCTCCCTCGCCACGGGAGTCAGGCGGTGGCCGGCCGCAAGGAATAAGTCTTGAGCTGGTCGGCGAAGTCGCGCAGGGACTGGATGCCGCTGGCCTCGGCTTCGTGGACCCACTCCTTGATCGCGGCGAGCATGTCGTGGCCGTTGCTGCTGGTCTTGACCCAGATCTGCTGCAAGGCCAGGCGCTTTTCGTAGATCACTTTCAGTGCCTGGCTGTGCTCCAGCATATTCTGGATACGCACGTGGTGACGGTCGTCCAGCAAGCTGGTTTCCCGCGACAGCAGGCGTTTGGCCCGATGGAACTGGTGACGAACCGAGTGATCGACTTTTTCCAGCTCCTGCTTGACCAGGGGCGCGATGACCAGCCGGCGATACTGGGCCATGATCTGGAAACGGTTGTTGAGGATCGCCATGGCAGTGTCCATGTCCAGGTGGCCCTTGCCTTCGACCCGGTGGGCGATCGGCGCTACCCGCTGGACTTTGGCCAGGCGCAGGAAACTGAAGACCTTGATCCAGGCCCAGCCCATGTCGAACTCCCATTTGCGCACCGAGAGCTTGGCCGAGTTGGGGTAGGTGTGATGGTTGTTGTGCAGTTCTTCGCCACCGATCAGGATGCCCCAAGGCACGAGGTTGGTCGCCGCGTCGCGGCATTCGAAGTTGCGATAGCCCACGGCATGACCCAGGCCATTGACCACGCCGGCGGCCCAGACCGGGATCCACATCATCTGGATGGCCCAGATGGTGATGCCGATGGTGCCGAACAGCAGGAGGTCGATGACGCCCATGATGGCGACGCCCAGCAGCGGATAGCGACTGTAGAGGTTGCGCTCGATCCAGTCTTCGGGGCAGTTCTTGCCATAGATGCGCAGGGTTTCCGGATTTTCCGCCTCGGCGCGATACAACTCGGCGCCTTTGCGCAGCACGGTCGACAAGCCCTTGATAACCGGGCTGTGAGGGTCATCCTCGGTTTCGCATTTTGCGTGATGCTTGCGGTGGATCGCGGTCCACTCGCGGGTATTCTGCGCCGTGGTCAGCCACAGCCAGAAGCGGAAAAAATGTTTAAGGCCGGCGTTGAGTTCCAGGGAACGGTGAGCCGAATAACGGTGCAGGTAGACCGTGACGCTGATGATCGTGACATGAGTCATCAGCAGGGTGACTGTCACCAGCGACCAGGCCGACAAGCCAAGAAAACCTTCGTACCACATAGGCTGTAGGGCCCTCGATAAAGATAGAAACAGCCGTTGCATTATCACCACCCCCAGCGATAAAACCAGTCGGCCTTTCAGATAAGAGTGGCAGAATGTTTCTTCCTCTATAATCCCCTCAAATTACAGGGACATGGATGAGCGCATGACCATCTCTCATCGCATTGCCATGCGTGGGGCACTGCTTTACCTCCTGCTATCCGTCGCCTGGCTGCAGCTGGTTGGCTATTTATTGAGCAGTTTATTCGATCATTCCGCCGACCGGCTTCGCTGGCAACTGATCAACGGTTATGCCTGGGTGCTAGTCAGCGCCGGGCAGTTGCTGCGCAACGCCGATTCGGCCCTGTTCAAGGCCAAGAGCAGCGGACGTGACGGTTATGCCTTGTACACCGAAGAGCTCACCGCCCATGCCCAGCAACGGAGATCGCCTCCGAACTGCACCGTGCATTGGAGCAGCTAACGGGGCGCCGAGATCAACGTCCGCTGCGAGGCGGCCTGAGAGCCGACCTGGTTCTTAATGGGACCGCGTTTCTCCTGTGGGAGCGGGTTTGCTCGCGATGGCGCCGGCTTAGCTTGCCTCAATGTAAGCGTTATCCCTTGGCGCTGTGCGCCGCCATCTCCTTCGTTTCCAAATGATCCAGCGCTCGCTCAACCAGCAACTGAACCCCATCGGCCATGCGGCTGATTGCCAGCGCTACGCAGCGGCGTGATTCGTCGATGTCGTCGGCCAGGTCGGCGGCGATGGCGCTGATGGACAGCAGGTCTTCGGAGGCGTTGGCGAGCAGGGTTTCGGTGTCGATGTGCGGGGAGACGATGAAGAGCTGGTCTTTGTCGGGTTCCGGCGGCGGGGCGGGCTGGGGCTTTAGGTAATAGTCGAGGGCGCGGTTGGTGGCGTCTTCGAGGCGTTTTTCTTCGAGTTTTTCGACGCGGGATTTATGGCCGTTTTCTGGTGGATTTGGAGTGACTTTGAACATGATTAATTACCCGATATGTAATTGATTGGAAAACTGGCACCTCTCGTTGCACCGAAGAAGGTGGCAGCTGTGCGCGGGTGTGCAAGACCGGGCATATCGGACCCGGCAGACTGCGAGAGTCTCCCGCGCGCAGCCGCCATAAACATGCCAATACGAGCGTGGGCTGTTTGGCTTGGCAGTTGCGCGCCGATATGTACCGGACTTGCACGTCCGTGTCACCGTTTTTTGCGATGACGAACAGAGGTTAGCGGTGCATGACCGGGCTGCCTAGTTCACGCAAAGCGCCGCGTTTTGAGGGAAATTTCCGACGACATGGCAGGGGAAAGGCCGGCAATCAAAAATGCCGTAGGACGCCAAATTCGAATTGTCAGTTTGGTTATATAAAAATTCTTAAATAGTCTTTTTAAGAATATCTGCGTTTATCTACTATTGCTCCACGCCGCAAGCAGTGCCGCCCACTGCCAGGCATTCATTCAAGGAGCAGCAGCATGAGCGCATCCCTACGTAGCGTTGACGGCCAGGACGAAGCAACCATCTTGCGCGAGATCCAGAGTGCCCTGCGTGACCTGCGCTTTGGCGCGGTGGAGATCACCGTGCACAACGCGCAGGTGGTGCAGATCGAGCGCAAGGAAAAATTCCGCTTGCAGCAGCCGAGTCATAAACCGAGCTGAAGGATCGCAGCCTGCGGCCCTCGCTACCGGGGGCTTGGTGTAGGAGCTGCCGCAGGTTGCGAATTTTTTCTACGGGTCAACCAATTTCCAGAGCCATAACAACCAGAATTCCAGGAGCTTTCACCATGTCGTCGATTCGCCGTTATGCCTTGGCCGCCCTGGCCAGTGCTGTTTTTGCAGGTTCCGCGGTTGCCAAGGATTACGAGCTGCTCAACGTGTCCTACGACCCGACCCGCGAGCTGTACCAGGACTACAACGCCGAATTCGCCAGCTTCTGGAAAAAAGCCCACCCGGACGACACCGTGAAGATCCAGCAGTCCCACGGTGGCTCGGGCAAGCAAGGCCGGGCGGTGATCGATGGCCTGCGCGCCGACGTGGTTACCCTGGCCCTGGCCGGTGATATCGATGAAATCGCCAAGCTGGGCAAATCCCTGCCGGTGGATTGGCAAAACCGCCTGCCGGATGCCAGCACACCTTACACATCGACCATCGTGTTCCTGGTACGCAAGGGCAATCCCAAAGGCATCAAGGACTGGGGCGACCTGATCAAGGATGACGTGTCGGTCATCACGCCGAACCCGAAGACCTCCGGCGGCGCACGCTGGAACTTCCTTGCCGCGTGGGCCTATGGCTTGAAAGCCAACGGTGGCGACGAGGCCAAGGCCAAGGAATACGTGCAGGCACTGTTCAAGCACGTGCCGATCCTCGACACCGGCGCCCGTGGCTCGACCATCACGTTCGTGAACAACGGTCAGGGCGACGTGTTGCTCGCGTGGGAAAACGAAGCGTTCCTGGCGTTGAAAGAAGATGGCGGCGCCGACAAGTTCGACATCGTCGTGCCGTCGCTGTCGATCCTCGCCGAACCGCCGGTGGCGGTGGTGGACAAGAACGCCGAGAAGAAGGGTAATGCCGAAATCGCCGAGGCGTACCTCAAGCATCTGTACAGCCCGGCCGGCCAGGAAATCGCCGCGAAGAACTTTTATCGCCCACGTGACGAGGACGTGGCCGCCAAGTACTCACGGCAATTCCCAAAACTGGACCTGGTGACCATCGACAAGGACTTCGGCGGCTGGAAATCCGCCCAGCCGAAATTCTTCAACGATGGCGGCGTGTTCGACCAGATCTATCAGGCGCAGTAAGCTGGATAGACCCCGGACTCATTGTGGCGAGGGAGCTTGCTCCCGCTTGAGTGCGAAGCGCTCACAGAAGGGGGGGCTGCTGCGCACCCCAGCGGGAGCAAGCTCCCTCGCCACACAACCAAGGACCTTTATGTCGCGTCGCATATCCCCCGTCATACCCGGCTTCGGGCTGACGCTGGGCTACACCCTGGTGTACCTCAGTCTGATTGTGCTCATACCGCTGGCGGCGATGTTCGTGCATGCCGCCCAACTCACTTGGGATCAGTTCTGGGCAATCATTTCGGCGCCGCGGGTGCTGGCGGCCCTGAAACTCAGTTTCGGCACAGCGCTCTACGCCGCCATTATCAATGGCATGATTGGCACGTTGCTGGCCTGGGTGCTGGTGCGCTACACCTTCCCGGGTCGCAAGATCATCGATGCGATGATCGACCTGCCGTTTGCCCTGCCCACCGCGGTGGCCGGTATTGCCCTGACCGCGCTGTACGCGCCGACCGGCCTGGTCGGACAGTTCGCCACGGACCTGGGTTTCAAGATCGCCTACACCCCGCTGGGCATTACCCTGGCGCTGACGTTCGTGACGCTGCCGTTCGTGGTGCGCACGGTGCAGCCGGTGTTGGCCGATATTCCCCGTGAAGTCGAAGAAGCCGCCGCGTGCCTGGGTGCCAAGCCGTGGCAGGTGTTCCGTCACATCCTCGTACCGGCGTTGTTGCCGGCCTGGTTGACCGGCTTCGCCCTGGCCTTTGCCCGGGGCGTGGGTGAGTACGGCTCGGTGATTTTCATCGCCGGCAATATGCCGATGAAAACCGAAATCCTGCCACTGCTGATCATGGTCAAGCTCGACCAATATGACTACACCGGCGCCACCTCCATTGGCGTGCTGATGCTGGTGGTTTCCTTCGTCCTGTTGCTGCTGATCAACTTGCTGCAGCGGCGCATCGAAACCCCATAAGGAGGCGCGAACCATGTCCCAATCGTCTATTTCCGCCGCCTCCACCAACGCTGCCCGTCGCGGCAGCGCGGTTTCGCGGCGCATCCTGATCGGCCTCGGCTGGCTGATTTTTGCGCTGTTTCTGTTGTTGCCGCTGTTCATCGTCGTGTCCCAGGGCTTGAAGTCGGGCCTGGGGACTTTCTTCGCAGCGATCTTTGAACCCGATGCGTTGTCGGCGCTCAAGCTCACGGTGTTCGCGGTATTGATCTCGGTGCCGTTGAACCTGGTGTTCGGGGTCAGCGCGGCGTGGTGCGTGAGCAAATACTCGTTCCGTGGCAAGAGCATGCTGGTCACGCTGATCGACCTTCCGTTCTCGGTGTCGCCGGTGATCGCCGGCCTGGTCTATGTGCTGATGTTCGGTGCCCAGGGCCTGTTCGGACCGTGGTTGTCGGATCACGACATCCAGATCGTGTTTGCGCTGCCGGGCATCGTTCTGGCGACGATTTTCGTCACGGTGCCGTTCGTGGCCCGTGAGCTGATCCCGCTGATGCAGGAGCAAGGCACCCAGGAAGAAGAAGCCGCGCGCCTGCTGGGCGCCAATGGCTGGCAGATGTTCTGGCATGTCACCGTGCCGAACATCAAGTGGGGCCTGATCTATGGCGTGGTGCTGTGTACCGCCCGCGCCATGGGCGAATTCGGCGCGGTGTCGGTGGTTTCCGGGCACATTCGCGGGGTGACCAACACCCTGCCGCTGCACGTCGAGATCCTCTACAACGAATACAACCACGTGGCCGCGTTCGCCGTGGCGAGCCTGTTGCTGATCCTGGCGCTCTTCATCCTGCTGCTCAAGCAGTGGAGCGAAAACCGAATCAACCGCCTGCGCGCCAGCGCCGCGGAGGAATAAGTCATGTCGATCGAAGTCCGTAACGTCAGCAAGAATTTCAACGCCTTCAAGGCTCTGGACGATATCAGCCTGGACATCCAGAGCGGCGAGCTGGTGGCGCTGCTCGGCCCGTCGGGCTGTGGCAAGACCACGCTGTTGCGAATCATCGCCGGCCTCGAAACGCCCGACCAAGGCAACATTGTCTTCCACGGCGAGGACGTGTCCGGTCATGACGTGCGTGATCGCAACGTTGGTTTCGTGTTCCAGCACTACGCTTTGTTCCGCCACATGACCGTGTTCGACAACGTCGCCTTTGGCTTGCGCATGAAGCCCAAGAACCAGCGTCCGAACGAAAGCGAAATCGCGACCAAGGTCCACGAGCTATTGAATATGGTGCAATTGGATTGGCTCGCCGACCGTTACCCGGAGCAGCTGTCCGGCGGCCAGCGCCAGCGCATCGCCCTGGCCCGCGCCTTGGCGGTGGAGCCCAAGGTGTTGCTGCTGGATGAACCGTTCGGCGCCCTCGACGCCAAGGTCCGCAAGGAACTGCGCCGCTGGCTGGCGCGGCTGCACGAGGACATCAACCTGACCTCGGTGTTCGTGACCCACGACCAGGAAGAGGCCATGGAGGTCGCCGACCGGATCGTAGTGATGAACAAGGGCGTGATCGAGCAGATCGGCTCACCGGGCGATGTGTACGAGAATCCGGCCAGCGATTTTGTCTATCACTTCCTGGGCGACTCGAACCGTCTGCATCTAGGGGAGGACCGGCATGTGCTGTTCCGTCCGCATGAAGTGTCGCTGTCGCGCTCGGAGCTGGAAGACCACCACGCCGCCGAAGTGCGCGACATTCGCCCGCTCGGCGCCACCACTCGGGTGACGTTGAAGGTTGAAGGCCAGAGCGAACTGATCGAGGCCGAAGTGGTGAAGGACCACGACAGCCTCGTGGGCCTGGCGAAGGGCGAGACACTGTTCTTCAAGCCGAAGGTCTGGCAGAAAGTCGCCAATCTTTAACAGCAAAAGCCATCGCGAGCGAGCTCGCGATAGCGTCCTCAGGCAGCAGCCCGCTTCGGATTGACTCTTACCGGCCCGGCCTGCGTCTCGATCTGCTGTTTGAGATCGTGGCGCATGCCCATCAGGAAACCTGCTTCGACCACGACAAACAATGGCCCGACAATCAGCCCGGTCAGGTCATCGACGAACGCCGGTTTGCGGCCCTCGTAATGGTGGCCGACGAACTGGATGATCCAGCCCACCACGAACATCCCCAGGCCGCTGCCCAGCCATACGACGGTGCTTTGCGCCGCGAGCACTTGGCCCAGCCAGACGGAAAGCCCCAGCAGCACCGTCATCAGCACGCCCAGGCGCAACTCCAGGCGCAGATAAAACCAGGCACTTGCCACCGCCACGAGCAGCGCGGGAGAGACCAGGACCGCGCCAATCGGCCATCCCGGCCGTGACAACAGCACCGCGACGGCGACTAAAATCAGCGGGATACCGATGAAGTGAGTGGCGATGTTGCGCGGATCGCGGTGGTACGCCGCGTATTGACTGAGATGATCGACGAGGCTTTTCATTGTTGTTCCTCCTGAGGTGATGCCTGCATGATGCCCAGGTTTCACAAGGCGCTCTGTCAACTAGCCGACACTTGTCCCGGAGTTTCCATGAATTCGCACCCCTGGCACTCGCACCTGTTGGCCGGCCACTGGTATAGCCACCTGCCCGTTGAGTTACAGAATAGCCTGCTGGGCATGGCGCAGGTGCGTCACCTGTCGCCAGGGCAGCGATTGTTCCAGCGCGGCGATCCACCGTGCGGCCTGTACGCCGTGCTCGAGGGCGCGGTACGGATCGGCGCGGTCAGCGAGCAGGGCAAGGAAGCGTTGCTGAGCGTGGTGGAGTCGCCGCACTGGTTCGGGGAAATCTGCCTGTTCGATGGCCAGCCGCGCACCCATGACGCGGTGGGCGTGGGGCAATGCACGCTGGTGCATTTGCCGCAGGCGGCCCTGTTGGCTTTCCTGCAAGAGCAACCCGTCCATTGGCGGCACCTGGCGCTACTGATGAGCCACAAGCTGCGCCTGACGTTTATCAATCTCGAACATTTGAGCGTGATGCCCGCCTCGGCGCGACTTGCCCATCGCCTGCTGCTGATCGCCGAAGGCTACGGCGAAATCGAACCGGCGCGCCGGGTGCTGCAACTGCCCCAGGAGCAGCTGGCGTTGATGCTGTCACTGTCGCGCCAGACCACCAACCAGATCCTCAAGGATTTGCAGGGGCAGGGCATTCTTAATCTGGGGTATGGCGAGATCGAGATTTTGGACATCGAGCGGTTGCGGGCGTTGACTTCGGTCTGACGCGTTTGCGCGCGCGATACGCTACACTCGGTTAAATTTGAATTAAATGCAGTGCATTGTAACGATAAGTACGCTTGTGCACTGTATACGATGCGGATCCTCGACATGAAAACGCTCGGCGAATTGATCAGACGGCTACGTAAAGAACGCCGTCTCTCCCAGCAGGCATTGGCCGCACAGTACGGCATGAGCCGCGCCACAATTTCGGGCATCGAAAACAATACGATTCCTGAAGTCGGAATTCGTAAGGTAGAAGCGATCCTCAACGGTTTTGGCTATGAGCTGACAGCTACTGCCCGCCCAGCCAAGCGCCCTACGCTCGATTCACTGAAAACGGACTCTTTCCATGAGTGATCGACAAAGCCAGGACAGGTTGCAAGTCACCGTCAGCGAAACGGCGGTCGGCGTTCTTGGGCGCGGTCAGCAACGCGGTGACTCTGTATTCGCTTATGCCACAGGGGCGCAGGTCGAGCAGTCTGTATCGCTGACCATGCCGGTGCGTCTAGAAAGTTATACCTGGGAATCCGGCGTACCCCCGATCTTTGAAATGAACCTGCCGGAAGGTGCCTTGCGTGAAGAGTTGGTTCGTCGCTTCAGTAAAGCGGTACGGGGCTTCGACGACTTCACCCTGCTTGCCATCGTGGGACCTCACCAGTTGGGCAGGGTGGGTATTGGTCATTTGCAGATCGAGACCGAGCCGCCGGAAACCAGCCTGGCGGACTTATTGGTGCACGACGGGGCTGAGGGATTGTTCGATGATCTTCTACATACCTATGGGCAGTATTCGGGTGTTTCCGGAGTACAGCCCAAGGTACTGGTACGCGACAGCGCTGCGACGATCGATCGCTTGACCCATCGAGGTGCCACACATCTGATCAAGGCATTTCGCTCGGACGAATTTCCCGAGTTGGCCGCCAACGAATTTTTCTGCATGCGCGCCGCGTTGCATGCGGGCCTTGATGTGCCGGAGTTCGAGCTGAGCGAACGCGGTAAATTCCTGATCGTTAAGCGCTTTGATTTGCCAGGTCCTGGAGAGTATCTGGGTTTTGAGGATTTTTGCGTGCTCAACGGCTCGCCGTCGAAAGCCAAATATGATGGTTCATATGAAGGCGCGGCCCGGCAGATCAAGGCGTTTGTATCACCTCATATGCTTCATCAGGCGCTGGAGTCCTTGTTCAAGATAGTCGCGCTCTCGGCTGGTTTGAAAAATGGCGACGCGCACCTGAAAAATTTTGGGGTGCTTTACGATCATTGTGGCGCTGATGCATCTGTCAGGCTCGCGCCGGCTTACGACCTCGTCAGTACTGCGGTTTATATTCGTAACGACAACATGGCGCTGTTGTTAGGTGGTTCCAAAGCTTGGCCGAAATATAAAATGCTCATGGGGTTTGGCCGCACCGCCTGCAATCTGACCGAGAAGCGCTGCAAGGAATTATTGGAACAGGTTGTCCATGGAATGGATGTCGCCTCGGTCGAACTGCGCCGCTACATGAACAGTCATCAGCCGTTCAGAGCGACGGGGGAAGCGATGATCATGGCTTGGACAGCCGGGCTTGCACGTAGCCTGAAATCCAGCGCCGATTGACCCGGCGCAATCGCGAGCTTGCAAGGCAAGGCAAGCGCCTACCGCAACCCATCCCGAAACTGCCCCGGCGTCATCCCTGTCCAGCGCTTGAACGCGCGGCTGAAGCTGCTGGTATCAGCAAAGCCCAGTAGGTAACTGACTTCGCTCAACGAGCATTGCGGATCCCGCAGGTGTAGCAGAGCGAGGTTTTCCCGGCATTCGTTGAGCAGGGCGTCGAAG
Source organism: Pseudomonas sp. Z4-20 (assembly GCF_051131955.1). NCBI lineage: Bacteria > Pseudomonadati > Pseudomonadota > Gammaproteobacteria > Pseudomonadales > Pseudomonadaceae > Pseudomonas > Pseudomonas sp. Z4-20. The sequence goes on along the minus strand of NZ_CP071641.1, from coordinate 5,511,734 downwards.
CGGCAGCCTTCGTCCGCCAGGTGTCGCTGCAGGCTGCGCAGGCTCAGGTGCATGGCTTGGGCGATGCGTTCGGCACTGGGTTCGCCTTCGGGCAATTGAGCTTCGATGGCGGCGCGGACCTTGCGCTCCCAGGTCAGCGGCTGAAGTTGGGCGAGGGTGCGCTTGAGCACGGTTTCGTTGTGTTCGGCCAGCTCCGGGTTGGCGTCGTCCAGGTGACTGTCGAAGTCGATGAAGCTGAATTCCAGGCAATCCTGCGCAGCGTCGAAATGCACCGGTGAGCGGAAGACTTTATGCCAGGGGGCCGGGTCCACCGGTTCCGGGCGCCGCAGATACACCGCCAGCGGTGCGTAATCGCGGCCGAGGCGGTTGCGGCAGGTGCGCACGTAGATCGCCGCGAACGCATCGATGGCCTCGAAGGCCGGCGCCGGGCCTTGCGGCGGCACATCGAGGCTGAAGCGGTAGCGGTCTTCGCCGCGGCTCAGGCGCAAGATCAGCGCGTCGCTGACCACCGCGTGATACTTGACAATGCGCTCGAACACTTCCCGCAGGCTGCCGCTGGCCACCAGGGCATAACCCAGGGCGTGAAAGGTGGTGGGGCTGACGAAGCGCGACACCCGCAGGCCGATCGCCGGGTCCCCGCTCGCTTGCACGGCCAGCGCCCACAAGCGGGTAGTGCCCGAGAGCGGATAACGGGCATTGGGGTCGTCCATCAATTGCGGATCAAGGCCCGCCTGCAGGCACAGGGCATGGCTGTCCAGGCCCAGTGCATCGAGCTGCTTGCGCAGGGCGCGGGTCCAGCTGGCGAGAGAGGTCGGTTCCGTCATGGCGATTGGCGCTTGCGGTCAACGGGTTGGCGTTTACGGCTACCACCCCGTGAGACAACGCCCGGCAGGATGAGCACATCGATGACAGAGGATGTAAGCCATGCACGGCACATGCGCAAGCCCCGACCGATTGAATGCACAACAACGATCCGCCCATATTCGCCAAGTGGTCCTGGCCCGAGGCGAAGCGTTGCGCCAGCGCTACCCGATCCTGCGGCACCAGGACGCCCTTGGCGCGGGCATCCTGGCGTTCGCCCTGGCGGGGATGATCGGATCGGCACTGCTGTACATCAACGGCTACCTGGCCGGTTGGGCCTGCCTGCTGTTCAACGCATTTTTCGCCTCCCTGACCCATGAGCTGGAACATGACCTGATCCACAGCATGTATTTTCGCAAGCAGCGCGCGCCTCACAACCTGATGATGGGCCTGGTGTGGCTCGCGCGGCCGAGCACGATCAATCCATGGATTCGCCGCCACCTGCACCTCAACCATCACAAGGTCTCCGGCAGCGAAGCGGACTTGGAAGAGCGCGCCATTACCAATGGCGAGCCGTGGGGGCTGGCACGCTTGCTGATGGTCGGCGACAACGTGATGTCGGCGTTCATTCGCCTGTTGCGAGCCAAGACCTGGGCGCACAAGCGCAGCATCCTCAAGCGCACGCTGAAGGTTTATTTTCCGCTGGCGTTGCTGCACTGGGGCGCCTGGTATGTGTTTCTCGGTTTCCATGGCGCCAACGCAGTTGCCGGATTGCTGGGCACCTCCATCGACTGGTCGGCGAACACCTTGGCGGTGATGCACGTGATCGATATCGCGGCGGTGGTGATCATCGGGCCAAACGTGCTGCGCACCTTTTGCCTGCACTTCATCAGCTCGAACATGCACTACTACGGCGACATCGAGGCGGGCAATGTCATCCAGCAAACCCAGGTGCTCAACCCCTGGTGGTTGTGGCCGTTGCAGGCGTTCTGCTTCAACTTCGGCAGCAGCCATGGCGTCCATCATTTTGTGGTGAAGGAGCCGTTTTACATCCGCCAGATGACGGTGCCGGTGGCGCATGAGGTGATGCGCGAGATGGGCGTGCGGTTCAATGATTTCGGCACGTTTGGGAGGGCGAATCGGTTTGTGGGCAAGGAAGGCGTTGCGAGGGAGAAGGCGAAGGCGGTTCAGGCCTAAGGCAAAGACAAGCTCTTGTGGCGAGGGAGCAAGCTCCCCCGCCACAAAGAATGAATCAGGGCAGAAAACCGATCAGAACTGATAACTCACCGTAGCCGCCACGTTGCGCTCTTCGCCCAGGTAGCAATAGCTCAGGCTGGCACACGAGGCGACGTAGGTTTCATTGGTCAGGTTGTTGGCGTTCAGGCGTACATCCACGCCTTTCAAGCCGACCTTGCCCAAGTCATACCCAACCGAGGCATCGAACAGCGTATACGACGGCACCTTCATGGTGTTCTCCGCATCGGCCCAGCTGTAGCCGACATACCGCACGCCGCCGCCCAGGCGCAGGCCATCAAGCGTGCCGCTGTCAAATTTGTAGTCGGCCCACACCGAGGCCATGTGGCGCGGGGCCTGGGTCGGTGAGTTGCCTTTGTTTTCGATGATGTCGGTGGGCGTGCTCAAGGTGCTGACCATCGACTTCGAATATTCGACATCGGTGAACGTGTAGCTGCCCAGCACCTTGAACTGCTCGGTCAATTGCAGGTGCGCCTCCAGTTCCAGTCCCTGGGAGCGAACAGCACCGACGGCGCGGTAGAAATTGTCCTGGGGCAGCTTGGTCGCCAGGTTCTCCTGGTCGATGCGGAACAGCGAGGCGGTGTACAAGTCGTCGGTGCCCGGCGGCTGGTATTTCAGGCCCAGTTCCCATTGCTTGCCATCGGTGGGCGGCAGCGGGTTGCCCGCACTGTCGGCGTAGGAGTTAGGGTTGAACGACTCGGAATAGCTGATGTACGGCGCCAGGCCGTTATCGAACAGGTACAGCGCTCCGACACGGCCGGTGAGCTTGGTGCGCTTGTCGTTGATTTCCGTGCCGGCCGGGCGGTTGAATTCAGCGATGCGGTTTTCGTCCGAGGTTTCTACCCAGTCCTGGCGCAGTCCCAGGGAGAAGCGCCACTTGTCCATTTCGATCAAGTCTTGCAGGTAGACGCCGGTCTGTTCCAGGCGCCGCAGATAGCTGGTGTCATAGCGATCACTGATTGCCGAGTTGCCATAGGCCGGGTCGAAAGCGTTGATCGGCGCGAGGCTGCCGCTGGTCCAGTCCACCACGGTTTTGCGCCGCTGATAATCGGCACCCATCAACACGGTGTGCTTGGTCGCGCCAGTGAAAAATTCAGCCTGCAGCATGTTGTCGATGATGAACGAATGCAGCTTTTCTTCGGCGCCGGTGTAGTAGCGGTTCAGCTCGTTGCTGGTAGGGCTGGTCCAGCCATAGGCGTAGACCTGACCGTTGGTGACCTCTGAGTCCAGGTAGCGGAAGTTCTGCCGCGCGGTGAAGACATCGTTGAAGCGGTGCTCGAACTGATAACCGAACGACTGCTGGTCGCGGTCGTAGCCATCGACGCCCGGTTCGCCTTCGAAGAAGTGTTCGGAGATCCGCCGGCCGTTGCGCTGGTGCAGCGTGCCGTCGGCCGGCATGCCGCCATGGTAGCCACCGTCGGGGTCGTGTTGCAGATAGGCTTGCAGGGTCAGCGAGGTGTCCTCGGTGAAGTCGATGCTCACCGTGGGCGCGAGGGCGAAACGCTTTTCCTTGGTGTGGTCGAATTGGGTGTCGGAGGTGTCCGCCAGGCCGATCAGCCGATAGGCGATGCGTTTGTCATCGTCCACCGGCCCGCTGAAATCGAAGCCCACGCCGCGCTGGCCCTGAGTGCCGACGGTCGCCTGGACCTGGTGATAGGCCTCGTACAGCGGTTTCTTGCTGGTCAGCGCCACCAGACCACCCGGAGAGCTGCGGCCATAGAGCACCGAGGACGGGCCCTTGAGAATGTCCACCCGCTCGAGGAAGTACGGATCGACCTGCATGGAGCTGTAGGTGCCGCTATCGCCCATGGACTTGAGGCCGTCGAGGTAGATGTTGTCCACCGAACCGTCGTTGAAGCCGCGCATCGCCACGTAGTCGTAGCGGTGGGTCGCGCCGTAGGGGTTGGTCAGCACGCCGGGGGTGTAGCGCATCGCCTGGGAGACGGTTTGCGCACCCTGGTCGTCCATTTGCTCGCGGGTCACCACGGACACGCTTTGCGAGGTTTCGCGCAGCGCGGTACTGGTTTTGGTCGCGACCTGGCTGTGGGTGGCGTTGTAGCCTTGCATGCTGCCCAGGGCGTTGCCCAAGGCAAATCCTTTGACGTCGGTAGCCGGCAGCGCGAGGGTGCTGTCCGGGGCCTCGGCTTGCAGCACGTAGCCGCTGCCCTCTTGGCCGAGCGCCACCAACCCTGAACCGCTGAGCAGTCGGTTCAGGGCCTGGTCCGCCGAGTATTCGCCTTTAAGGCCCGGGGACTGGAGGCCAGCCGTTTGCTCCGGCGTGCTCGCCAGGGTAATGCCGGCCTGGCGGGCGAACTGGTTGAGCACATCGCTCAAGGGGCCGGCGGGGATGTTGTAGCTCTGGCGACTGGCGCTGACGCCATCCTGTGACGCGATGGCGAGCATCGGCACGGCGCCGACGCCCAGCGCGGTGCTCAACAGCGCGGCACGGATGGCGTGGCGCAGCAGGCCTGTTTGCGAGGAACAGCCAAAGGGAGTCTTGGGGATTACGCGCTCAGTCATTATGGATTTCCGTTGGAGTCGCTGAAGGCAGATAAGCGTTGCTTACTGTCCTAGCCGGACGCCTTGGAAAAACCCGCCAAAAAAAAATCAGGCCGCACGTTCCACCGTGACCCACCAGCGGGTTCGATAACGCAGTTGAACGGGCAATGTGCGTGGCAGCACGGAGAGCATTTTGTCGGTGCCTTCCAGGCGGAAGACGCCGGACAGGCGCAGGTCCGCCACCGCTGCGGCGCATTTCAGGTAGCCGCGACGGTAGCGGTTGACCTCGTTGAGAAAATCTTCCAGGCGCATGTTTCGCGTCACGATCAATCCGTCCGCCCAAGCGCCGGCGTCCATGTCCAATGGCGGCGCCAGGGTCGCTGCCGATGCGCTGATCAAATAGCTTTGGCCCGCATCGACTTGGATCGGCGCGCCATCGCTGCCCCGGTGCGAGCGGATGGCGACGTGGCCACTGGCGACGCTCAGGCGTGTGCAGTCGTTGTCTTGGCGCACGACGAAGCGTCCTTCCAGCCCCTCGAACTCGCCATGTCGGCTTTTCACCAACAATGGGCGCGCGGGATCGCGACCGCAGGTGACCATTATTTCGCCGCGCGCCAACGTGATCAGGCGTTGCGTGGCGGTGTAGTCGAGGTCGGCGGCGCTGTTGGTATTGAGTTCAAGCCGTGTGCCGTCCGGCAGTTGGAAGCCGCGTCGCTCTCCCGTGGCGGTGGCGAAGTCGGCGCTCCATGGCTGCCATCCCTGGTCTTTGCCCAGCCAGGCGGCGCAGCCCAGCACGGCCACGCCAGACAGCAGCTTCAGGGCCTGGCGCCGGCCGAGGCGCTGGGCGCTGGTTTCCAGCGTTTCGAGGGCGACGTGGGCGCCGGGCACGGCTCGCAGGTTGGCGGTCAATTCATTGTGCAGCGATTGCACCCGTTGCCAGGCCAATTCGTGATCGTGATGAGCGATGCGCCAAGCCTCGCACTGTTGGCGCACGACAGGGTTGGCGGCATGGTTGCGCAGGCGCAGCAGCCAATGGATCGCTTGCTTGACCACTTGCTGCGAGGGGCCGCGACCTCGGCCCAGCGGAGTCTGCACTGGCTCAGTCTTCATAGCGCAGCACGTAGCAGTGGTACAGCGCATCGGCGACGTAACGTTCAACCGACCGCAGCGAGACGCCCATTTGTTCCGCAATCTGCTTGTAGGTCAGGCCATCACACTGGGCGAGCAGGAACGCCCTGCGCACTTTGGGCTTGAGCCCTTCGAGCATCCTGGCAATCGCTTCCAGCAGTTCCAGGATCAGCGCCTGGGCTTCGGCGCTGGGCGTTTGTGCTTGCGGCAAATGCACGATGGTTTCCAGGTAGGCACGTTCGATTTCTTCCCGACGCCAATGGTCGATCACCAGGCCTTGGGCGATGGTGCGCAGAAAGGCGCGAGGGGTCTTGAGTTCCAGCCGTTCGCTACGTTGCAGCAGGCGCACGAACGTATCTTGGGCCAAATCCGCCGCGTCGGCGGCGTTGCCCAGTCGATTGCGCAGCCATGTGTGGAGCCAGCCGTGATGGCTGCTGTAGAGCGCCTGTACTGCAAGCTGGGGAGATGACATGAACGCGACGGCCTAAAGCTACGAATGATAATAGGTCGCATTGTCATCAGCGTTCGTCAAATTTGCAACCACCGTTCGCCTGTAGGGCCCAAGCATCGCGGAGTGCCATCTCGTCGGACAATTGAACAAGGGGCCTAATTTTTTCCAGCCCCTTGCCGACAGAGTGGTATGCGTGCACCAAAATGGAGCGGATCCAATATCCTGCCCATCATTTACAGGGAAGTTGCACAACGGAATGCACCCTCACTTTTTGCATAAGAAGCCCCGTCCATGAATCTAAAGTTCAGCCACAAAATCCTCCTGGCCGCCTCTGGTGTGGTGGTTCTGGCTTTTGCCCTGTTCACGCTCTACAACGATTACCTGCAGCGCAGCACCATCGGTCGCAGCCTCGAATCTTCTATCGAGCAGTCCGGTGACCTGACCGCCAGCAGCGTCCAGAACTGGATGACTGGCCGGGTACTGGTGTTGGAAAACCTGGCGCAGAACATTGCCCATCAAGGCGCTGCCGCCGATTTGCCAGGGCTCGTCGACCAGCCGGCGTTGACCTCGAATTTCCAATTCACTTACGTGGGCCAGAACACCGGCGTCTTCACCCAGCGGCCGGATGCCAAGATGCCTGACGGTTACGATCCGCGTCAGCGTCCTTGGTACAAACAGGCGGTGGCCGCCGATAAAACCATGCTGACCCCACCCTACATGGCCGCAGTGGGTGGCCTTGTGGTGACCATCGCCCTGCCGGTCAAGCACAACGGCGAACTGCTCGGCGTGGTGGGTGGCGACCTGAGCCTGGAAACCTTGGTGAAGATCATCAACTCCGTGGATTTCGGCGGCATCGGTCACGCCTTCCTGGTCAGCGGCGATGGCCAAGTCATCGTCAGCCCGGACAAAGACCAGGTGATGAAAAACCTCAAGGACATCTACCCCGGCACGCCAGTGCGCATCGGCAAGGGCGTCCAGGAAGTCGAGCTGAACGGGCAGGACCGGATCCTGTCGTTCACCCCGGTCGCCGGTTTGCCGAACGCCGAGTGGTACATCGGCCTGTCGATCGATAAGGCCAAGGCCTACGCGCCGCTGAGCCACTTCCGCACTTCGGCACTGATCGCGATGTTTGTCGCGGTGGCGGCGATTGCGTTGCTGCTGAGCTTGTTGATCCAGGTGTTGATGCGTCCGCTGACCACCATGGGCCGCGCCATGCAGGACATCGCCCAGGGCGAAGGCGACCTGACCCGGCGCCTGGTCGTGCAGGGCAAGGATGAGTTCGCCGTGTTGGGCAGTTCGTTCAATCAGTTCGTGGAGCGTATCCACGCCTCGATTGCCGAAGTGTCTTCCGCTACCCGCCAAGTGCATGATCTGTCGCAACGGGTGATGACTTCGTCCAACGCCTCGCTTGTCGGCTCGGATGAGCAAAGCGCCCGGACCAACAGCGTGGCTGCGGCGATCAACCAGCTCGGCGCCGCGACCCAGGAAATCGCCCGCAACGCCGCCGATGCCTCGCAACAGGCCAGCGGCGCCAGCGAGCAGGCGGATGACGGTCGCCAGGTGGTGGAAAAAACCATCCAGGCCATGACCGAGCTGTCGCAGAAAATCAGCTTGTCGTGCACCCAGATCGAAACCCTGAACGCCAGCACCGACAACATCGGCCACATCTTGGACGTGATCAAGGGCATCTCCCAGCAAACCAACCTGCTGGCCCTGAACGCCGCCATCGAAGCGGCCCGTGCCGGTGAAGCCGGGCGTGGGTTTGCGGTGGTGGCCGATGAGGTGCGCAACCTGGCGCACCGCACCCAGGAATCCGCCGAAGAGATTCACAAGATGATCACCTCGCTGCAGGTCGGTTCTCGCGAAGCCGTGACCACCATGAACGCCAGCCAGGTCTCCAGCGAAGAAAGCGTGGAAGTCGCCAACCAGGCCGGCCTGCGCCTGGTCAGCGTGACCCAGCGCATTGGCGAAATCGACGGCATGAACCAATCCGTGGCCGCCGCGACCGAAGAACAGACCGCCGTGGTGGAAACCCTCAACATGGACGTCAGCCACATCAACCTGCTGAACCAGCAGAGCGTCGCCAACCTCAACGAAACCCTGAAGGATTGCGACGCCTTGTCACAACAGGCCAATCGGTTGAAGCAATTGGTGGACAGCTTCAAGATCTGATCCAGGCGAACCAGTGCTTACTTGAGCAAACCCGGTTCCCTGTGGCGAGGGAGCTTGCTCCCGCTGGCCTGCGCAGCAGGCCTCCCTGCATTCTTGCAGGCGGACCGCATTGGCCGGTTTTGCGACTGCTGCGCAGTCGAGCGGGAGCAAGCTCCCTCGCCACGGGCTGTGAGTAAGCCCCACAGGGATTAGCTGAACATTCTCTTCACATTCCCCATCGCCTCATCGGCGAACCCTTGCAGGAAATCCCTGAAGCCCGACGCAGTATGAGCATCGGTGTGGTCGGCGATGATGGTCCAGGTGGCGCGGCAGCGGTTGTTGTTCAGGGGGTCGACGCGCATCGCCGCCCAGAGGTTGTCGATGCCCAGGGTGTTGTAGATCAGCGTCCAGGTCATGTGCATGGCCTGGTCGTCGCGGCTGTTGAGTTGTTCGACGACCAGGTTCTGTCCGTCGACGAAAAACTTCTTGCGCAGGGATCTCACGCCTTCCCCGGTCATTTCGATGCGTTCAAGCGCTGGGATAAAGTGGGTGAAGCCACCAAAGTCCCCGACCACTTCCCAGACGCGCGCCGCCTCGGCGGACACTTCCACCGAGGTTTCGACCTGGCAGGCTCGAGGGTTCTTGATCAGGGTGTCGGGTTGGAATGCACTCATGGTCTTGCTCCTTGCGTTGGGTTGGGTTGCTTCAGATGAAATCGATGGCCTTGAGGTAATCAGCGCCACGGCGTAGAAGGGCCTGGGATTTTTCCGGGTAGCGCGCGCCCATCTGCCGCACGCCGGAGCGGGCGTTGTCGTGGCGAATGAGCGAGATATCGCCGATGTCTTCCTCGAAACCGTTGAGGTAAAAACCCAGCACGCCGAATAGGGCGTTGTCGGCATCGACCCGCGCCAGCTGCTGTTGCCAGTCAGCGACGCTCACCAGGGAAAACTCCCGGCCACTGTCACGGAACGACGCCACATACGCGTCCCAGCCCAGGGGCTCGGGGTTGTGCAGGTTGAACACCGCTTGCGTTGGCTGGTAGCGGCTGGCGTGGAAGGCGATGAAGCGAGCCAGGAAGTCCACCGGCATCAAGTCGAAATTGAGCGACAGGTCCGGCACCTGGCCGAGCTGGATCGAGCCCTTGAGCATCAGCATCAAGCGATTCTTGTGGGGCTGGCAGACCCCGGTCTGGCTGTTGAAACTGATGTTGCCAGGCCGGAACAGATTGACCCGGACCCCGACGTCCCGCGCCCGTTGCAGGATCCGTTCACCGACCCATTTGGACAGGTTGTAGCCATTCTTGATGTAGATCGGTGGGGTCTTGGCCGCCGGCTGCTCCAAGACCTGGCCATCGGCATCCAGTGCGCTGCAAGCCGACAGCGTCGAGACGAAGTTGAAGATTTTCTTGCTGCGCCCTTCGCACAGGCGCAGGCACTCGAAGATCGGCTCGACGTTGTCTCGCGCCAGCGACTCGTAGTCGAGCACATGGTTGACGTGGGCGGCGTTGTGCACCAACGCGCCGAATGTACTGTCGATGCGCAGGTAGATGTCGTCCGGCAAGCCCAGTTGCGGTTGGGTGATGTCGGCGGCATAGACGCTGACCCGGCTCAGGTCCAGGTGCTCTAACTGGTTTTCCCGCAGGGATTGGGCGAAACGTTCGGCGGCGCTCTGCCCGCCGGACTCGCGCACCAGGCACGCCACCTCGGTGGCGCCCCACGCCAGCAAGGCTTCGACGATGTGCACGCCGAGAAAACTGTTGGCGCCCGTCACCACCACTTTGTGCACGTCACCGCATTGACTGATGGGCAGCGGGTCGAGGTTGAGTTCGGCCTCGGCATCGATGAACGCCTGAGGGCTGAGGGTCGAGGTGCCGCTTTGCTCCGGGCCGTCGAGCAACTTCGCCAGGGTGATCAGCGTCGGCGCTTCGATGAAGCGATTGATCGACAGGCTGCGGCCGAACGATTGGCGAATGCTCAGCAGCAATTGCGACAGCAGGATTGAATGCCCGCCAAGGTTGAAAAAGCTCTCGTCAATGGCGATGTCCTCGGCCGGCAATTCCAACAGCTCGGCCCACAGCTGCTGTAGCTGGGTTTGCACTGCATTTTGCGGCTGGCGCCCTTGGCTGCCAACCTGGACGGAGCCCGCCGTTGCTAGCAGCGCCCGACGGTCGACCTTGCCATTGCTGGTGTAGGGCAGGCTGGGCAGCTCGATGTAAGTCGCCGGGTGCATGTAGCTGGGCAGCGCGTCCTGCACATGCTCGCGCAGGGCCTGGAGCGCCGCGCCGGGCGCTGTGTCCACTGGGTTTACCAGGAACGCCAGGACCCGCCGGCGCTCATCGACCCCCACCGCCACCTGACGGAACAACTGACTGTCGCGCAAGCAATGCTCGATCTCCTCGGGCTCGACCCGAAAGCCGCGGATCTTCACTTGGTTGTCGCGGCGACCGCACAGCTCGATCCCATCGTTGGTCCACTGGCCGATGTCGCCGGTGCGATAGACCCGCAACGTGTGTCCGGTGGGCAGCGTCAGGTCGAGGTAGCGGGTGGCGGTCAGCGTCGGATCGTTCAGGTACCCCAGGCCGACCCCCGGCCCGGCGATATACAGTTCGCCGGGCGTGCCTTGTGCGACCGGTTGCAGATGTTCATCCAGAATCAGCATCCGCGCGTTGGTGATGGGTGCGCCCAGGTTGCGGTTGTTATCCCCCACGGCGAATTGCCGAGTGGTCGCCAGCACGGTGGTTTCGGTCGGGCCGTAGATGTTGTGGAACCGGCACTGCGGCGCCAACTGCTCGATGACGAAGGGTTCGCAGACATCGCCGCCGGTGACCAGGTGTGTCAGCCCCAACGGTGCGCCCAGGGGCATGACGCTCAGCAGCGCGGGCGGCAGGAAGGCATGGCTGATGCGCTGCTCACGAATCAACGCCACCAGTTGCTGCGGGTCGCGACGCTGGTCTTCGCTGGGCACCACCAACAATCCGCCGACAATGAAAGTCGGGAGGATGTCCAGCAACGAGGCGTCGAAGTTGATGGTGGAAAACTGCAACGCACGGCTGTCGCGCTGCAACCCGACATGGTCGGCGTACCAGGCGCAGAAATGGCTGAGGTTGCGGTGGCTGAGCAGCACGCCCTTGGGCTGGCCGGTGGTGCCGGAGGTGTAGATCGCCACAGCCGGTTCGTCGGGATTCACCACGCGGCGAATTGTCGAGGCCGGCAAGCGTGGCTTGGCCGAAGGCAGTCGGCGGACATTCAGCGTCGGTAATGCAGACTCGCCCGGCTCGTCGTCACCGTCGTGCAACAACAGGTCGGCCTTGGCGTTTTCCAGGATGAAGCGCCGACGTTGCACTGGGTGCTGCGGGTCCAACGGCAGGTACACCGCCCCGCAACCCAGCACCGCCAGGATTGCGGCATACAGCTGCGCAGACTTGGGCAGGCACACGCCGATCACCTGGGGACGGCCGGTTGTTTTCGACAGGCTGGCGATTATCGATTGCTGCAACCGCAGCACGGTATTGCGCAAGGATTTGTAGTCGATGTCGTGGCCGTCGACCCACAACGCAGTGTGCTTCGCGTCATCGAGCATGCGCTGCTCGATGTTGTGCATCACCGGCACGTCCGCGGCCGCCAGCAGCCAAGGCACCGCAGGCCGATTGAGGCGGTGTTCGAAGGCCAGTGGCTCCAGCGCGTCGAGCCCGTGAAGCGGTTGGCCGATCACGTCGCTCGGTTCCGTCGGCCATTGATCGAAGCCGTCTTCTTCCCGGGATAACTGGCTGACCAGCCGCGCGCCATGCTCCACCACCGCTGCCGTGGCGCGCAGACGCAAAGATTGGCCGTTGCCGTCGCAATGCGCTGTGATTCGTTCCTGGGCCAACAGCCGTCGCGCACCGTCGCGAAACAGCACCACCGGCTGCGGCAAGGCCTGGCCGGGCACGGTCTGGAGCACCACGTGCACTTGAAGACAAACACGGGCCTCAAGTGCGCACGTCACCGTACCGTCGTCGATCAACACGTCGATCGCGCCGTGGCCGGTCAGTGCTTGCACATCCACGACACCGTGGCCGTGCAGTTCCAGTTCCCTGGCCAGTTCAGCCATGGCCTGGCTCTTGCCAGACACAGCAATTTCGAGGCGTCTCATTGGAAGGTCCTCATGGGGTCAAATAATCGGCCAGGGCATCGCGCACGCACGGTGACGCCAGCATCGAGCTGCCGCGAAAGAAACGCGTGATGTTGCCCACCAGCGGATGAAAACGATTGATGGGATACGCCAATGCGGCAGCGTCTTCACGCAGCGACTGGCGCGCTGATTCGTCGATGGGCAGGTGCGTGATCAACTCGAAATCGAACGCCTGTTGCAGATCGCTGGCCAAATACTCGGCGATGAAACCGGGCATCAACCGAGCAATTGCCTCGCGGTCCTCTTCGGGCGCGGTGCGCCAGTAGATCTGCACCAGCCGCGTCCAGAAGCCCGAGTGCCGGCCCTCGTCCAGTAAGTGGTCGGCCATCAATCCCTTGATCGAGGCCTTGACCGAGTCGTCGCGGGCAAACGCCGCCACGTCGTTGGTCACGGTGTTCTCGGCGATGGCGATGCAAATCAGTTCCACAGCGCTGAGCAGGTGCCCCGGCGCCCGCGCCAGCGTGGCGGGAATCGCCCGGCTGAGTTCGATCTGCTGGGGCAGCGGGATCGGCGCGATACCGGTCATGTCGATGGTCTGCTGCATGAAGTCCATCGCCACCAGTGCGTGGTAGTCCTCATCCACCACCACGGTCATTGCGTCGTAGCGACAGGCAAACGGAAACTCGATACCGAAGCGGTTCTTGGCGATGCGTCGGGCGGTGTGGTCCACCAGCTCCGTTTCAAAAATCACCACGTCGTTGATGAATTTGTAGAGGCTTTGCACCAGGACAAAATCACGCAGCTGCGGGCAATGGCTCAGGAAGGTCTGGCTGTGCACCATGGGTTGGCGGCTCATGGGAAAGATCAGCTTGTCGTCGTCTTCGACCCGGCGCCGTGGGCGAGTGCGGATCGTGGCGCGGCTTTCCCAGGCGTCGGCGAAGGACTGATATTGAATGGCGTTCATGGCGTCACCTGCGCAACGGCCAGGGTCATGCTCTGGCGCAGGCCATCCCACAGCGCCGTGCGACTGTGGACGGCGGCGAGGGCGGCGGTCAGGACTTCGTGCTCGCGCTGCGGGTCGCCATCGATCAGCCGGGCCAGCAACTTTTCCGCCGCCGGGCCGTGGTCTTCGGAGTCCACCTCGATATGCCGTTGCAAGTAATAACGAAACGTCGGTGCCTGATCCAGGCCAATGCCCCAAGCGTCCAGCATCCGCTGGAACATCTGCGGGATGACACTTTCGCGACCATGCACGAACGCGGCGGCCACGCTGTGGGCCGGAGCATGAAGCGCGGTGTGCAGGGTCTGGCGCACGAAGCGCGCCGCGGCCGGTTCGACCTCGACGCTGTCCAGCGCCGTCTCTGGGCTGACGCCTTCTTGTTGTAGGGCGATAAATTGCTCAATCGCCCGGGTGTCCGCGCCGACTTCGCGCATGGCGTCCAAGTACAGTTCGAAATGGCTGCAGTAGCCCGCACCGGGACGGTCGTCGGACTCTTCACCCAAGACGATTTCATTGATCAGGCGCGCCGCATGCGGGTCGGCCGGCGGCAGCCACGGCAGATGAGTGCAGGTCAGTTCCCGTTGCAGGCGCTTGGTCAGCGACATGAAATCCCACACGGCGAAAACATGACTTTCCATGAAGCGCCGCAACAGGTCGATTGATGTTATTTCAGAAAAGACCGGGTGTTGACCAAGTTCGTGCTTTTTCAGGGAAAGTTGCTCTTTGGTTGGCTGCATTGAAACGTCCTCGTCAATGATGTTCGTCCGGAAGTTGCTCGCCTTGTTTATCAGGGTGAGCAGGGGCCTGAACCGGAATCCATGTTTTCTTAATAATGCTTGGGGGCGCGCGATTTGCTCTGTTGCGCCTTTGTCTGGCTTGGCTTGCCAAGCGCTGGAGAGGCAGATAGCAACTCGACGAGTAAAAAATTAGTACATGTATCAAATACTCCGCAAGTTATTTTTTAGTTATTTGAAGTTGGGTATTTATTGGGCGCGAAGAGGCTAATTAAAACTTTTGCTATAAGTTTTATTGGGGCGAAGTTGCTCCTTCCGATTTATAACTATCAGAATCGAATGGTTCGAACGAATGCCTCGTTCGGAGCACTTCAGGGATCGGGGGAATAAAGAAATTGGTGTTTTATAGGCGGGAGACCGGTCGGACTTCCGGGTCTTTCCGCCAGTGGGCGACGCTCCTTGCGTAAGGGGTTCGATTCGCCTGGCCTAGCGCCGGGCGCTGACTTCTTCAGGTCTGTTTTTTTTTGAATCGATAAACGCAAGAGTGAGCCCAAATCGATAGCAGTTCCATTGAACTGATGTCGCCACGGATCGCAGCCTCGGTGAGACCGTGCCGGGCGGGCAATCTGGGCTGTAGGGAGGATGTGTAAGAAAGTGCTACGCCGGCTTGGAGGCCGGCGCGCAGGGGAGCGGTTCGCTTACTGGTTCAGGTATTGGCGCATCGTGATGGACGCTTTTTCCAGATGCTGTTCCAGCAGGTAAACCGCTTGAGCGATGTCTTTGGCTGCCGCAGCGGCGAGCATTGCGCGATGGTCGTTCTGGGTCAGCTTGCCCAGTCCCATGGACGACAGATGAAAGCGCAGAAAGCGCTCTTCTTCATTGAGCTCGTGCTCGACCAGGTCAAGCAGCTTGGCGTTGGGCGCCCGGTGGTAAAGCGACATGTGGAACAGCCGATTGAGCCTGGCGATCTCGGCATGATCGGTCTGGGTTTCCAACTGCTCGATGTAGTGGGCGGCCATGGCCAGGTCGTTGTCGTCGAGCAGCGGAACGGACAGGCGCAGGGCGAAGCTTTCCAGGACCGAACGCAAGGCGTAGGTCTCGACCGCATTGCTGGTGATCAGCGGAGCCACCACCGCGCCCTTGTGCTGGACCACGTTGAGCAATGATTGCGCCTCGAGCTGACGCAATGCCTCGCGCACCGGCATGCGGCTGACCCCGAACAGGTCGGCCAGCTCCTGTTGGCGCAACGCGGTGCCGCTGGGCAGGCGGCCGTCGAGAATGGCTTCGCGTAGGGAGCTTTCGATGACTGCGCGGGCCTGGGCAGCGGGGATAGGTCCGTTGACCTGGATTGTGCTTAACGGTTTGGGCTTCTGCGTCACGACAACACCTGACTGGTAGTAACGAAATTGGATCCAAGCCAACATTAGTTACAGATTGCCAAGCCGTCAAAATCTCGCGGCCCCGGTTCCTGAACTAAAGTTTAGTCTCCCTACGGTGATTGCAACCTGCCATTGTCTTTTGCCGGGCCAGGCTTCACCATCCAACGAATTTCCAATGGCCCTTTTCGGACTTATTTCCCTTGGCTGCACCTTTCCCGGTCCTCAGGTCCTTGCGCTGGCTGTGTACGGCATTGCTGCTGGCCGGCCTGATGCTGGGCGGCCTGCGAGCCGACTGGGACTTTGCGCAGATCAGCCGGCGGGCGCAAGCGTTATATGGACCGTTGGGCGAAGGGCAGCAGCGGATCGATGCGTGGCAGCAATTGCTGACGACCCAGAAACAGATCCCGGAGCTGGAACAGCTCAAGGTGGTGAACCTGTTTTTCAACAAGCAGGTGCGCTACGTGGAAGACATCGATCTGTGGCGTGAGGTCGATTATTGGGAAACCCCCATCCAGTCCTTGTGGAAGGGCGCGGGCGATTGTGAGGACTACGCCATCGCCAAGTATTTCAGCCTGCGCCATCTCGGGGTGTCCAGTGACAAGCTACGCATCACCTACGTCAAGGCCCTGCGGCAGAACCGTGCGCACATGGTGCTCACGTACTACGCCACCCCCGACGCCATGCCGCTGGTGCTCGACAGCCTGATCGACGGCATCCTGCCCGCCAACCAGCGAACCGACTTGCTCCCGGTCTACTCTTTCAATGCTGAAGGCTTGTGGCTGTCGGGCAAGGGCAACAAAAAAGTGGGCGACACCAAGCGCCTGTCCCGGTGGCAGGATGTGTTGAAAAAAATGCAGGCCGAAGGTTTCCCGGTCGAGACGACTAACTAGGAGCACGCGCTCAGATGTCCTTGTTCAAACAGCTGTTGATCGCTATCTGTCTGTTCCTGGTGGTTGCCTTCAGCGGCAGCTTCATGGTCAGCCTGGAAAGCTCGCGGACCCAGTACGTCAACCAGTTGCGCTCCCACGCCCAGGACGCGGCCACGGCGCTGGCGCTGTCGCTGACGCCGAACATCGACGACCCGGCGATGGTCGAGCTGATGGTCAGCTCGATCTTCGACAGCGGTTACTACGCCAGCATCCGCGTGGTCGACGTGGCGACCGACAAGGCCTTGGTGGAGCGCACTGGCACGCCTGACGCCGGCAGCGTCCCGCAATGGTTCATCAGGCTTATTGGCCTTGAGCCGGCTGGCGGCGATGCGATCGTCAGCCGTGGTTGGGAACAGGCGGCGCGGGTCGAGGTGGTCAGCCATCCGATGTTCGCCCTTGCCAAGCTGTGGCAGAGTGCGCTGGGCAGTCTGGGTTGGTTGCTGCTGTGCGGCGCCGTGAGCGCGGTGCTCGGCGCCTTGCTGCTGCGTCGTCAGCTCAAGCCGTTGGATTACATGGTGCACCAGTCCCACGCCATCGCCCGTCGTGAATTCCTCAGCCTGCCGGAGCTGCCGCGCACCCCAGAGCTGCGTCGGGTCGTGCAAGCAATGAACCAGATGGTCGAGAAGCTCAAGGCGCTGTTCCAGGAACAGGCTGAGCGCAGCGAGAAGTTGCGGGTCGAGTCCTACCAGGACAACCTCACTGGGCTGGCCAATCGACGGTATTTCGAAATGCAATTGCATGCCCGGGTGAGCAACCCGGAGCAGGCCAGTTCCGGTTACCTGCTGTTGCTACGGGTCAAGGACCTGGCCGGTTTGAACCAGCGGCTGGGCGGGCAGCGCACTGACCAATTGCTCAAGGCCGTGGGCGAGCAGCTGTTGCGTGAATGCGCCCGGTATCCGGAAACCCATAACCTAGTGACACGCATCCGCGGCGGTGAGTTCGCGGTGTTGGCGCCGGGGCTGGTGCGCGAGGAGGCGCTGCAACTGGCGCAGAGCCTGGAAAGCGCGTTGGCGAGCCTGCACGCCACCGGCGCGACCGACGTGGCCTCGGTGGCTTCCATCGGTCTGGCGCCGTTCGTTCATGGCGACGCGCCGCAAGCGGTGCTCCAGCTCGGCGACCAGGCCCTGGCCCAGGCCGAAAGCCAGGGCGAACCGGGCTGGGCTTGCCTGGATCACAGCGCCTCGGCGAGTGTCGGCGATGATCACCATGCCTGGCACAACCTGCTTGACCAGGCGCTGAGCAATCAGCGTTTCGAGCTGTATTTCCAGCCGGTAGTGGCCGCCCGGGACACCGATGTGGTGTTGCATTACAAAGTGCTGTCGCGGTTGCTCGACGATCAGGGCCAGACCATTCCCGCCGGACGTTTCCTGCCGTGGCTGGAGCGCTTCGGCTGGACCGCGCGCCTGGACCGTCTGATGCTCGAACAGGTGCTCAAGCAAATGGCCGGGCATGAGCAGTCCCTGGCGCTCAACCTGTCTTCCGCTACCCTGGCTGATCCGCAGGCGCTGAACAAGGTTTTTGAAATCCTGCGGGCTCATTCCAATCTTGGGTCGCGCTTGACGTTGGAGATTGGTGAAGAGCAACTGCCGGAGCAAGCGGTGCTGGAGCAATTGACCCGGCGGTTGCGCGAGCTCGGTTTCTCCTTGAGTTTGCAGCGTTTTGGTGGGCGGTTCAGCATGATTGGTAACTTGTCGCGGCTGGGGTTGGCTTACCTGAAGATTGATGGCAGCTACATTCGCGCGATTGATCAGGAAAGTGACAAGCGTCTGTTCATCGAGGCGATTCAGCGGGCTGCTCACAGTATTGACCTGCCGTTGATTGCTGAGCGGGTTGAGACGGCGGGGGAGTTGGCGGTGATTCGTGAGATGGGGTTGTTTGGGGTGCAGGGGCAGCTGGTTGGGGAGCCTAAGCGTTGGGGGTGAGGCGGTCTTTTATCCTTCTGACTGAGTACATATCCATTGCTGCGGTAACGGCGACTTAGGGTTTCGCCCTGACGGCGACTCACTTTTTTTCAGACGCCAAAAAAAGTAAGCAAAAAAGGCTTGCCCCACCACTCGGTGCCTCGCTAGGGCTCGGCATGCCCTCACTCCGGCATTGCTCCGTGGGCCCGCCGCGAAGGGCCATCCATGGCCCAGCGCGGCTATCCCGGCATCCATGCCGGGATGCCCACTGCGCAATGCCTGCGTTCGGCCATCGTGGTTAACGGGGCTCCCGGATCAAAAGCAAAAGCGAGGCGGCCTGATAGCCGACCTAGTTCTTGGAGGGAGCGCGTTTTCCCTGTGGGAGCGGGCTTGCTCGCGAAGGCGCCCTTACAGTCGACCCGTCTCTCCGGCCGTACCCCGATCCCATTGTGCGAGCCTGCTCGCGAAAGCGAAGGGGCAGTTTGCGGTGATGTTGGATACCTACAAGGTTTTTGGGAACGGCACGGTCCTGTGGCGAGGGAGCTTGCTGCCGCTGGGTCGCGCAGCGGCCCCAAAAAAGCGATGAGCGCTGCGCACTCAAGCGGGAGCAAGCTCCCTCGCCACAAAAGCTTCCCAGCCATCACGCCACAGATTGATCAACGGGAAACACTGTGGAAGCGAGCTTGCTCGCGACGGCGGTGGCGGTGGGGCAGTCAAATGGATGCTGGGTTTGCCGGACTCTTCGCGAGCAAGCCCGCTCCCACAGGGAAAACGCGGTCCCTCCAAGAATCAGGTCGGCTCTCAGGCCGCCTCGTGGTGGACGTTGATCTCGGCGCCCCGTTAACCACGATGGCCGAACGCAGGCATTGCGCAGTGGGCACCTCGGCATGGATGCCGAGGTAGCCGCGCTGGGCCATGGATGGCCCTTCGCGGCGGCCCACGGAGCAATGCCGGAGTGAGGGCACACCGAGCCTAGGCGAGGTGCCAAGTGGTGGGGCATGAGCGCTTTGGTTACTTTCGCGCTTTTGAAAGTGACCCGCCGTCAGGGCGGAACCCTAAGCAGCCGTTACCGCAGAAACGGATATACAACCCTTCTAAAAGTCACGTCCTAGGAGATTTCCTTCGAGTTGTGGCGAACTTGGTGAACTTGTCCGGCGCCTGCCTCGTGGCTAGTCTGGGTTTGTCACTGAAAAAACGGTGACACGGACGTGCAAGTCCGGGTAAAAGAGCGCCAAATAATGCCACCAGCCATTTAATGAGCATTCGTGTCTATGTTTTATGGCGGCTGTGTGTGGGGAGACCTTCGGGTCTGCCGAGGTTTTTTGGCGTTTTCTACTCGGTCTTGCACACCCTCACATAGCTGCCACCCTTTTATATCGCGTGCAAGCGAGCCAGGGCGGCCTTGATTGAATAGGAAGCCAAAACCATGTTCAAAGTAACTCCAATCCGCCAGGAAACCCTGGCAAAACCTCTAGCAAATCAGCGAAGTCCAAAAAACTCGACGAAGCCGCCGAACGCGCCCTCGACTACTACCTCAATCCCAAACCAACCGATAAAGCCTCGGGGAAACCCCAAACCGCCCAGCTTTTCATGGTCTCTCCAGACATCGACACCGAAACCCTCCTGGCCAATGCCTCCGAAGACTTGTTGTCCATCAGCGCCATCGCGGCCGACCTGGCGGATGACGTCGACGGCTCACGCCGCAGCGTGATCCTGGCGATCAGTCGAATGGCCGACGGGGTGCACCTGTTGGTGGAGCGGGCGATGGATCGGCTGGAGGTTCAAGCGTCGGGCTGACCCAGAACCTGTGGCGAGGGAGCTTGCTCCCGCTCGGCTGCGCAGCAGTCGCAGAACCGGGCAATGTGGTCCACCTGGAGAAATGCAGGGGCCTGCTTCGCAGGCCAGCGGGAGCAAGCTCCCTCGCCACAGGGTTTTGTGTACTGCTCAGGCGGGTGTCAGCCTGGGAGACAGGCTAGATCAACCCTTTCTCATCATCATCGATCAACCGGCTCAACCCACCGAGCGCTTCCCGCGCCTGGTTGCGGTCCATCAGCTTGGCCTGGGCCGCTGCTGGCAGGTCGGTGACGCGGATGACGCCTTTGGCGGTCAGGACCTGGATCAAGTCATCGAGTACCCGGATCATTTCCAGGTCGCTTTGCTTGAGTTGCTTGAGGCTGTTTTCTACGGCCTGGTTGGCGAACCAGTCCTGAATCTCGTGGTTGTCGGCCGGCAAGGTCTCGGTGGCCTCGGCATAACCGGTGGCTTCGACGCGCACCAACAGGCCTTGTGCATCGCGTTGCACATAAAACATCGGGCATCCCTCATGTATGAAGCGGCGTCATGCTGGGCAGCATAGGCCAACTGGGGGGATTATGAACACCTATCCCGTGCGAGGGAGTTGGCTCTCTCGCATGGGACTCTGTCAGGTTCAGCTGTTGTTGTGATCGATCTTGATGGTTGGATCACTGCCGGCGATGAGTGAGTTCAGGTTGATGTTCGACCAGTTGTTGCCTTCCAGCTTGATCGTCACGTCTGGCGTCGCTGCCGCACCGTTGGCCGCGTTGAACTGGCCGGTGGTGCTGACTTGCAGGGAAGACACGCCATCGACCGTGCTGATTTTCAGGAAGTGGTCGATGGTGCTGCCGGTCTCGCCCTGCAACAGGTCACGCAGGTCGATCCGATCACCGTCGCTGGCCTTGAAATCCTTGATCACGTCGGTGCCGGTGTCACCGGACTTCCAGACGAAGGTATCGCCGCCCAGGCCACCGAACAGGGTGTCGTTGCCCTTGCCGCCGATCAGAGTGTCGTTACCCGTGCCACCCAAGAGGATGTCATTGCCCTTACCGCCGTCCAGCAGGTCGTTGCCGCCCTGGCCGAAAATGATGTCGTTACCGGCGCCGCCCAGCAGGGTGTCGTTGCCGTCATGTGCGCCGGACACATCGAACGCGGTGTAGTGCTCGGTGATGTACTGGTGCACGTTGCTGGTGGTGACCTTGCTGACGTCCACACCGCTTTGCTGGGCCACGAACGACTGGATGGCTTGGTAGCCCTCGCCGGCAATGCCGTTGAAGCTCACCAGGTCGCCGAACAGGATGTCGTTGCCGTCGGCACCGTTAACGGTGTCGGCACCTGGCATCGTCGCTTCGGTGTGGCCGATGATCGAGTTGGCCAGGTCCTTGGGGTCGATGTTGGTCTGCGGTTTGCCGTCCGAGTCGTAGGGCTTGAGGTCGGACAGGGTCACGTCTTTGTTCAGGCCTATAGCTTCCACACCCGACACCGAACTCAGCAACGCGAAGGCGCTCGCGGAGTTGCTAGTGGTAGCCGCGTCGGTGCTATTGCCGGTACCGTCGCGGTACGACAGCTCGTAGGTGCCGTCGCCCTGGGCGTGCAGCGTGCCCAGGTCTTCGTCGCTCCAGTAGCCACCCCAGGATTTTTTCCAGGTCTGCAGGGTCACGTTGCCGGCCCCGTCGACCTGTACGCGGTGGGTACTGTCCAGCGTGGCGCTGAAGGTCTGGCCCAACTTGTAATTGCTGGTAGTGATCAAGCTGTCGAGCGTTACGCCGTTGTAGATATTCGGGTTTGTGGCTTCACCGCTCTGGTAGTAAGTCGGTTGGCCGTCGGTGATGAAGTAGGTCAGGTTTTTCGCACCGGAGTTGCTCAAGGCCTCGCTGCTCTTGAACCAGTTGGCGGTGGTCTTGAATACGTCCTCATAGTTGGTGCCGCCGCCGGACACCATCGAGTCCAGAACGCTCTTGAGTAACGCCAGTGCATTTGGGTCCTTGAGATTCACCGAAACGGTCTTATTCACCTGCTTGTCGAAGTCCGCCAGGAAGATATTCACCGTGCCCGAGTTGCTGCCCATGCTCTGCTTGAGTGTATTGAATACCGACGTCAGCGAGTTCTTGGCCGCGGTCAGGGACGATTCGCTCATGCTGCCGGAGCTGTCGACCATGAAGGCGATGTTGTAGTTGACGCCCGGCACCACGGTCAGCCCGCCGATGTCGGCGACGATGATGTCGTTGCCGTCGGTACCGGTGACGTTGTCGCTGCCGGAAGTGGCGGTGGTGGCGTTGTAGGTCGCCGGATGCACCGTCACCGGGATTTGCGCGGTGGTCACGGCCGATCCGCCGAGGGCTTCGGTGGAGGTCGACGTCACGGTCAGGTTGATCTGGCCGTTGAAGTAGGTCGGTGGCGTCAGGTTGAGGCTGCCCAGGTTCCAGCCAGAGACCGAGGCTTCGCCGTTGGCGCCCACGGTCGCGGTGTGGCCTGCGCCGTCGCTGAGCACGCTGCCTGCCGGCATGCCGCCGATTTTCACACTCAGGCTTTCGGAGCCGTCGGTGTCGGTCAGGGCGGTGGTGATTTTCGACAGGTTCACACTGCCGCCTTCGCCGCCTTCGTTGAGCTTGTAGCCGTCGTAGTAGCCTTCGCCATTGCTGCCGTGCAGGTCGGACACCGACACGCCGGCATTCACCAGGTCGGTCACGCCGGTATAGAGCGGTACGCCGGCACTGCTGAGGTCTACGGGCGTGCTGCCGTTGACCGACAGGTTCACGTCGTAGCTGCCAGGGCCGGTCTGGTTGTGGTGGTAGATGTCCAGGGTGTAGTAGCCGCTGGTGGTCGGCGTGAACGAGCCGTTCAACTGACCGCCCGCCCCCCAGGTGGTTGCCGCGGCGGTCTTGCCACCGATGGTGACCAGCAGACTGTCATCGCCCGTGCCGCTGAAGGTGTAGGTCTTGCCGGCCTCCAGGAAAATCAGGCCCGAGGTTTTCGACGCGGTGCCTGCGTTGACGTTGCTGTCGTTCTGAACGTTGCTCACATTGGTGCTGGTGTTCGGCGTGCCGGCGGCATCGATCACCGACTTGAGCGTGCCGGACGGCGCGCCGCTGCCGTCGGTGCCCAGGCCGGACAGGCCGGTCCAGACTTCCTTGATCAAACCGGTGGAGGTCACGTTGTTGCCGGCCACGTTGAGGCTCGGTGCGTCGGCGACCGGGGTGATGTCGATCTTCACAGTGCCGGTATTGCCTAGCGTCTGGCCGTCGGTTGGCTGGAAGCTGATTTGCGCGTAGTCGGCCTTTTGATTACCCACGCCGGCCGGGTTGCCGTTGGCACCGGATTCGTTGGCATCGGGGGTGAAGCGCAGCTTGCCAGCGTCGATGTCCGCCTTGCTGAAGGTCTGGTTGTTGGCCACATCCTTCCAGGTTGCGCCGTCCAGGTACTGCAATTTGCCGTCACCCGGCAGCCCGGTGATTTTCACGCCCTGGCTGGTGGCGGCGCTGTCCACGTCGCTGATGCCGAACGTCGACCAGCCGAGGACCAGTGAAGTGTCTTCGGTACCGGTCACCGCGCCACCGGTGGCTACGGGTGCGTCGTTGACCCCGACCACGTTCACGGTGGTGGTGGCGGTGTTGGAGTAGCTTGCGCCGTCGGTCACTGTCACGGTGATGACGCGCGGTACGGTGCTCGGATCTTCGCTGTTGTTGATGAAGCTGATGTTCTTGATCTGCTGCATGTAGTCGGCCAGCGTTGCATTGCCTGTCAGCGTCAGGACGACTTTGCCGTCGGTGCTGTTGGCGTTGATGCTGATGCCGTTGACGCTATTGCCCAGGTTCAGATGATCGCCAGGCTGACGGTTGGTCAGCACGATGGTGGCGCCGGTCAGCATGGTGCTGTCCGGGTCGGTGATTTTCAGGTCGGTGTCGGCAATCGATACGCCCGGGCCGGTGGTGCCTTCAGTGAACGTCACTTGATAATCGGCGCCGGTCTTGCCGCTGGAGTTGTTGGCGTCCAGGTCGAGTACCGGCGGCGCATCGTTGTCGATGATCGAGGTGCTGACGCTGCCGTTGGTGCCGCTGACCGCCAAGTGCTCGAAGTTGCCACCGGTAGCCGAGTCAATCTTGACCACGAAGTTTTCCGTGCCTTCGGTGATCTTGTCATCCAGCGTTGCCACGTTGAAGGTCGCGCTGGTGGCGTTGGCAGGAACTTTCACGGTGTACACACCGGTGAAGTCCGTGCCATCGGCGGCGGTGCCGCTGTAGACGATCTTGAGCGTCACCTCGGTTTGTGCCGGGTTCGTCAGGCTGACGATGTACGTAGCGGCCTGGCCTTCGGTGACCGATGTGCTGCCGCTGATGCTGACCGTAGTGTTGTCTGGCGTGTCGGTAACGGTGGTCACCGCTGGCGTGGTGCTCGGCACCAGTTGCTCGAAGTTGCCGCCCGTTGCCGTCTTGATCGTTGCCTCGACATTGCCGGCGTCTTTGTAGACGTCATCTTTCGGCGCGTCGACGGTGACGGTGCCAGTCTTGGCGCCGGCGGCGATGTTGATCACCGCGCCGTTGCTCAAAGTGATGGTGACAGGCGAACCGGCGGCGTTGGTCAGGGTCGCGGTATAGGTAATCTGGCCGCCTTCGGCGACCGAGCCGGTGGCGCTCAGGCTCAGGCCGGTGCTGTCTTGCACATCGGTGACAGCGGTGTCGGCCGGCTTGCCGTTGATGTCCAGGTTTTCGTAGTTGCCGCCTTTCGCGTCGTCGATCTTGACGCTGAGGTTGCTGCCACCAGCGAGGGCATCGTTTGGTGCGGTGAAATTCACCGAGCCGGAGCTTGCGCCGACTGGGATGGTGATGGACTGGCCGTTGCTCAAGGTCACTACGAGCGGAGCGCCGGTGACTGGAGCGTTCACCGAAGCGGTGTAGACCACGGTGCCGCCTTCGCCAACCGTCGAAGTCGCGGAGAGTGAAACGGTACTGGTATCGAGCGTGTCGGTGATCTCAGTAACGGCAGGTGCAGTACTTGGCACGAGGCTTTCGAAGTTGCCACCAGTGGCTTTGTCGATGCTGACTTCGACCTTTCCGGCGTCTTTGTAGACATCGTCTTTCGGTGCATCGACGGTGACGGTGCCAGTGGTGGCGCCGGCGGCGATGTTGATCACCGCGCCGTTGCTCAGGGTGATGGTCACCGGTGAACCGGCAGCGTTGGTCAGGGTCGCGGTGTAAACGATCGAACCGCCTTCGGTAACGGTGTCAGTCGCAGACAAGGTCAGACCGGTAGTTTCCTGGGTATCGGTGACTGCGGTGTCCGCAGGCTTGTCGTCGATTTCCAGGTTTTCGTAGTTGCCGCCTTTCGCGTCGTCGATCTTGACGCTGAGGTTGCTGCCGCCCGCCAACGCATCGTTTGGCGCGGTGAAGTTCACCGAGCCGGAGCTGGAACCAACCGGAATGGTGATGCTTTGGCCGTTGCTCAAGGTCACTACGAGCGGGGCGCTGGTGACTGGAGCGTTCACCGAAGCGGTGTAAACCACAACACCACCTTCACCAACAGTCGAAGTCGCGGAGAGCGAAACGGTGCTGGTGTCGAGCGTGTCGGTGACGTCAGTAACGGCAGGTGCAGTACTTGGCACCAGGTTTTCGAAGTTGCCACCAGTGGCTTTGTCGATGCTGACTTCGACCTTTCCGGCGTCTTTGTAGACATCGTCTTTCGGTGCATCGACGGTGACGGTGCCAGTGGTGGCGCCGGCGGCGATGTTGATGACCGCACCGTTGCTCAGGGTGATGGTCACCGGTGAACCGGCAGCGTTGGTCAGGGTCGCGGTGTAAACGATCGAACCGCCTTCGGTAACCGTGTCGGTCGCGGACAGCGTGAGTCCGGTAGTTTCTTGGGTATCGGTGACTTCGGTGTCCGCAGGCTTGTCGTCGATTTCCAGGTTTTCGTAGTTGCCGCCTTTCGCGTCGTCGATCTTGACGCTGAGGTTGCTGCCGCCCGCCAACGCATCGTTTGGCGCGGTGAAATTCACCGAGCCGGAGCTGGAACCAACCGGAATGGTGATGCTTTGACCATTCGACAGAGTGACGATCAGCGGAGCGCCGGTTACCGGGGCGTTTACGGATGCGGTGTAAACCACAACACCACCTTCACCAACAGTCGAAGTCGCGGAGAGCGAAACGGTGCTGGTGTCGAGCGTGTCGGTCACATCGGTGACGGCTGGCGCAGTGCTTGGCACCAGGTTTTCGAAGTTGCCGCCGGTAGCTTTGTCGATGCTGACTTCGACCTTTCCGGCGTCTTTGTAGACATCGTCTTTCGGTGCATCGACGGTGACGGTGCCAGTGGTGGCGCCGGCGGCGATGTTGATGACCGCACCGTTGCTCAGGGTGATGGTCACCGGTGAACCGGCAGCGTTGGTCAGGGTCGCGGTGTAAACGATCGAACCGCCTTCGGTAACCGTGTCGGTCGCGGACAGCGTGAGTCCGGTAGTTTCTTGGGTATCGGTGACTTCGGTGTCCGCAGGCTTGTCGTCGATTTCCAGGTTTTCGTAGTTGCCGCCTTTCGCGTCGTCGATCTTGACGCTGAGGTTGCTGCCGCCAGCGAGGGCATCGTTTGGTGCGGTGAAATTCACCGAGCCGGAGCTTGCGCCGACTGGGATGGTGATGGACTGGCCGTTGCTCAAGGTCACTACGAGCGGAGCGCCGGTGACTGGAGCGTTCACCGAAGCGGTGTAAACCACAACACCACCTTCACCAACAGTCGAAGTCGCGGAGAGCGAAACGGTGCTGGTGTCGAGCGTGTCGGTGACGTCAGTAACGGCAGGTGCAGTACTTGGCACCAGGTTTTCGAAGTTGCCACCAGTGGCTTTGTCGATGCTGACTTCGACCTTTCCGGCGTCTTTGTAGACATCGTCTTTCGGTGCATCGACGGTGACGGTGCCAGTGGTGGCGCCGGCGGCGATGTTGATGACCGCACCGTTGCTCAGGGTGATGGTCACCGGTGAACCGGCAGCGTTGGTCAGGGTCGCGGTGTAAACGATCGAACCGCCTTCGGTAACCGTGTCGGTCGCGGACAGCGTGAGTCCGGTAGTTTCTTGGGTATCGGTGACTTCGGTGTCCGCAGGCTTGTCGTCGATTTCCAGGTTTTCGTAGTTGCCGCCTTTCGCGTCGTCGATCTTGACGCTGAGGTTGCTGCCGCCCGCCAACGCATCGTTTGGCGCGGTGAAATTCACCGAGCCGGAGCTGGAACCAACCGGAATGGTGATGCTTTGACCATTCGACAGAGTGACGATCAGCGGAGCGCCGGTTACCGGGGCGTTTACGGACGCGGTGTAAACCACGGTGCCGCCTTCACCAACCGTCGAAGTCGCGGAGAGCGAAACGGTGCTGGTGTCGAGCGTGTCGGTCACGTCAGTAACGGCTGGCGCAGTGTTTGGCACCAGGTTTTCGAAGTTGCCGCCGGTAGCTTTGTCGATGCTGACTTCGACTTTGCCGGCGTCTTTGTAGACATCGTCTTTCGGTGCATCGACGGTGACGGTGCCAGTGGTGGCGCCGGCGGCGATGTTGATCACCGCACCGTTGCTCAGGGTCACAGTTACCGGCGCCCCAGCGGCATTGGTCAACGTCGCGGTATAAACAATCGAACCACCTTCGGTAACTGTGTCAGTTGCCGAGAGGGTGAGTTCGGTCGTGTCAGTTGAGTCCGTAATGGTGGTAACGGCAGGCGTAGTGCTCGGCACCAGGTTTTCGAAGTTGCCGCCAGTTGCGCCAGTAATCGTGGTGCTAACGGTGCTGCCATTGTTGTAGACGTCGTTAGCCGGGGTATCGACAGCCACGGTGCCGGTGGTCTGGCCGGCGGCGATGGTGATGACCGAGCCGTTGCTCAGGGTAACCGTCACTGGAGTCTGAGCTGGATTGGTCAGGGTCGCGGTATAGGTGATCTGACCGCCTTCGGTGATGGTGTCGCTGGCGCTCAGGGTCAGGCCAGTGTTATCCACCGAATCAGTAATCGTGGTGACCGCAGGCGTGGTGCTCGGCACCAGGTTTTCAAAGTTGCCGCCGGTTGCGCCGGTAATCGTGGTGCTGACAGTGCTGCCATTGTTGTAGACGTCGTTAGCCGGGGTATCGACAGCCACGGTGCCAGTGGTAGCGCCTGCAGCGATGTTGATGACTGCGCCGTTGCTCAGGGTGACGGTGACAGGAGCGCCAGCAGCGTTGGTCAGCGTCGCGGTGTAAGTGATCTGACCGCCTTCGGTAATGGTGTCGCTGGCCGTCAGGGTCAGGTCAGTGTTATCCGCCGAATCAGTAATCGTGGTGACCGCAGGCGTGGTGCTCGGCACCAAATTCTCGAAATTGCCGCCAGTTGCGCCAGTAATCGTGGTGCTAACGGTGCTGCCATTGTTGTAGACGTCGTTGGCCGGGGTATCGACAGCCACGGTGCCGGTGGTCTGGCCAGCCGCGATGGTGATGACCGAGCCGTTGCTCAACGTCACAGTCACTGGCGTCTGAGCTGGATTGGTCAGCGTCGCGGTGTAGGTGATTTGCCCGCCTTCGGTAATGGTGTCGCTGGCGCTCAGGGTCAGGCCAGTGTTATCCGCCGAATCAGTAATCGTGGTGACCGCAGGCGTAGTGCTCGGCACCAGGTTCTCGAAACTGCCGCCGGTTGCGCCGGTGATGGTGGTGCTGACGGTGCTGCCATTGTTGTAGACGTCGTTGGCCGAGGTATCGGCAGCGACGGTGCCGGTGGTCTGGCCGGCGGCGATGGTGATGACCGAGCCGTTGCTCAAGGTCACAGTCACTGGAGTTTGAGCTGGATTGGTCAGCGTCGCGGTGTAGGTGATCTGACCGCCTTCGGTAATGGTGTCGCTGGCGCTCAGGGTCAGGCCAGTGTTATCCGCCGAATCAGTAATCGTGGTGACCGCAGGCGTAGTGCTCGGCACCAAATTCTCGAAATTGCCGCCAGTTGCGCCAGTAATCGTGGTGCTAACGGTGCTGCCATTGTTGTAGACATCGTTAGCCGGGGTATCGACAGCCACGGTGCCGGTGGTCTGGCCGGCGGCGATGGTGATGACCGAGCCGTTGCTCAACGTCACAGTCACTGGAGTTTGAGCTGGATTGGTCAGGGTCGCGGTATAGGTGATTTGCCCGCCTTCGGTAATGGTGTCGCTGGCGCTCAGGGTCAGGCCAGTGTTATCCGCCGAATCAGTAATCGTGGTGACCGCAGGCGTGGTGCTCGGCACCAGGTTTTCAAAGTTGCCGCCGGTTGCGCCAGTGATGGTGGTACTGACGGTGCTGCCATTGTTGTAGACGTCGTTGGCCGGGGTATCGACAGCCACGGTGCCGGTGGTCTGGCCAGCCGCGATGTTGATGACTGCGCCGTTGCTCAGGGTGACGGTGACAGGCGAGCCAGCAGCGTTGGTTAGCGTGGCGGTGTAAGTGATCTGACCGCCTTCGGTAATGGTGTCGCTGGCCGTCAGGGTCAGGTCAGTGTTATCCGCCGAATCAGTAATCGTGGTGACCGCAGGCGTGGTGCTCGGCACCAAATTTTCGAAATTGCCGCCAGTTGCGCCAGTAATCGTGGTGCTAACGGTGCTGCCATTGTTGTAGACGTCGTTGGCCGGGGTATCGACAGCGACGGTGCCGGTGGTCTGGCCGGCGGCGATGGTGATGACCGAGCCGTTGCTCAGAGTAACCGTCACCGGCGTCTGGGCCGGATTGGTCAGCGTGGCGGTGTAGGTGATCTGACCGCCTTCGGTAATGGTGTCGCTGGCCGTCAGGGTCAGGTCAGTGTTATCCGCCGAATCAGTAATCGTGGTGACCGCAGGCGTGGTGCTCGGCACCAAATTTTCGAAATTGCCGCCAGTTGCGCCAGTAATCGTGGTGCTGACAGTGCTGCCATTGTTGTAGACGTCGTTGGCCGGGGTATCGACAGCCACGGTGCCGGTGGTCTGGCCAGCCGCGATGGTGATGATCGAGCCGTTGCTCAACGTCACAGTCACTGGAGTTTGAGCTGGATTGGTCAGCGTCGCGGTGTAAGTGATTTGCCCGCCTTCGGTAATGGTATTGGCCGCGCTCAAGGTGACGGTCGTGCTGTCGACGGTGTCGGTGATCTGGGTCACGGCTGGTGTAGTCGGCACGGTCACGGCGATGCCGCTGCCGCTAGTGGTGCCGGTGACGGTGACGCTGATCTGGCTTGGGTCGTTGTAGACGGTGTCGTTCGGTGCGAGCGGCACGTTGACGCTGCCGGTCAGTTGCCCGGCCGGGATCACGATGACGGCACCGTTGGACAAGGTCACGGTCAGGTTGGTTAACGGCGCCTGGGTGACGGTCGCGGTGTAGACCAGCACGCCGCCGGCCTCGGTCAGGGTCGGTGTGGCGCTCAGGGTCATCGTTGCATTGAGCACGGCGTTGGCGGTCGTGTCGGCCGTGGTATCGCCGCCCAGGATGTTGTCATCGGTGGCGGCAGCCGCAGCGAGACCTTCGGTCGGAAAGCCGATCGTCGGATCGACGCTGCCGGCCGTGGCATCCAGCACGACGAAGCTGTGGCCACCACCAGCGGCACCGCCCGTTCCGGCAGCGGTTGGGCCAGCGGCGGTGGCTTCCAGCGCCGTCGTCGGGTCGACGCCTGCGGCGATGGCTTGTTGCAATTCTTCTACAGACGGCGCGGCTTGGGCGGCGGCCTGTTCAAGGTCAGTGGAAGAGTCCGGGGCGCTGGCGCTCCACTGGGTATCGCGGCCCAGGTCCAGGGTGCGGCCATCGGCCAGCTCCAATGTGACGGCGCCAGCAAGCCCGGTGTCCAACTGATCGCCAACGTTCAGGCGATCGCCTTCAATGAGTACGCGCCGAATACCCTCGGGGGATACGGCGAAAACCTGACCAACAATGCTTTTGACAACGGCAATAACACTGCTCATTGAAGACTCTCCGGGTGCCACATTCAGTAGACTTCCATGGACCCGATAGCCTTCAGGGCCAAGCGGTCTGGACGTTCATATTTACGATTGGGAAAAGTTTTTGACGCCTGCAAATGACAATTTCTTGACCGTCATTTCGGCCGATTTTGTTACTGCCAAACTATTGACCTTATGCTGGCCATCCTAAACAATCGCCCCTGTAATGTCACATTGATATTTAAGCGGCGACTTGTTCTTTCGGTGCGTGTTCCAGCCCCTGTTTTGAACTTTCCGACATACGGTCATTCCGGTTGCCATCATCCGATGCAGCGCCACGTTTCGCTGTGATTCAAGACAAGAGTTTTCGGGAATAAAACCAACCATGCGTTCGCTTCTGTTCAAGGCTTTACCCTTCGCCCTCGCCGCCACTTTCGTACAAGCACAAACCTTGCCGCAGGCCATGCAACAGGCGCTGGATGTCCATCCGGAAATCCAGGCAGGCGTAAACAGTCGCCTGGCCGCTGACTATCAGCTCAAGGCGGCCAAGGGCGGCTACTTGCCTAGAGTGGACCTTGCAGCCGGGTACGGCCGGGAAGGCACCGACAGTGTCACCACCCGTTCGGGCAGCAACAATCACTGGGAAACCTTGAACCGCAGCGAGTCGAGCCTGCGGTTGTCGCAGATGGTTTTTGACGGTTTTGCGACGTCCAGCGAAGTAGGGCGTCAACAAGCCAACGTCAGTGCCCGCGCCTATTCCCTGCTGGATGCCTCCGAGCGCACCGGGCTGACGGTCGCCCAGGTCTACCTGGATGTGCTGACCCGCCGCGAGTTCGTACGATTGGCGGAGGAAAACCTCAAGAGCCACGAGCGCATTTTCGATCAGATCAAACTGCGCACCTCCCGTGGCGTTGGTAGCGGCGCCGACTTGGACCAGGCTGAAGCGCGCATGGCCCAGGCTCGCAACAACCTGATCACCGAACAGACGAACCTGGCCGACGCCGAGACCAACTACCTCAGCGCCGTCGGCCAATTGCCCGACCAATTGGAGCGTCCCGCCGACTTTCTGGCGTTGCTACCGGCCAACTTGACGGAAGCCCGCGCCCAGATGCTGGAAAACAGTCCGGTATTGCGTTCGGCCGAAGCCGACATCGCCGCTGCGGAGCAGCAGTACGAGGCCGCCAAGTCGAGCTTCTATCCACGCTTCGACGCTGAACTGGGCCGCACCGCCGACAACGACCTGGACGGTCAGAACGGCCACAACAATGAATGGCAGGCCATGTTGCGCATGCGCTTCAACCTGTACGCCGGTGGCAGCAACAAGGCCGACCTGGAGTCCAAGTCCTACCTGTCCAACCAGGCGCTGGATATCCGCAACAACGCGCTGCGCCAGTTGAATGAAGAGCTGGGCCTGGCTTGGAACGCGCTGAACAACGCCAACGCCCAAGTGCCGATCGCCCAGCAATACGTCGACCGCAGCGCCAACGTGCGCACCGCCTACCAGAAGCAGTTCAGCCTCGGCGAGCGGACCTTGCTCGACCTGCTCGACAGCGAAAACGAGCTGTTCAGCGCATCCCGCCGCCTGGCAGAAATCAAGAATGTGCAGTTGTTTACCCAGTACCGGATCAAGGCAACCATGGGCCAGTTGCTGAAAAGCCAGGGTGTGGTCGCACCGTTGGCATCGGTTGTGCAGAACGACGTGAAGCCCAAGGTTCAATTGCCTGGGATGAATTGAGTCATCCATCCGTTTTTCAGCGAAAGAGTGCCGAGCGTGGAATCAGAAGTCAGTCCAGTCGAACTAGTTCATGACCCGCGCACGCTGCACGATGACCCGCTGTTGGATGGTTTGCTGGCGCTCTGCATGTTGCATCAAAAGCCTGCTAGCGCGGCGATGCTCACCACCGGCCTGCCGTTGCCCAAGCAACGGCTGAGCGTCGACTTATTGTCACGTGCTGCGGCCCGTGCCGGTTTGCAAGGTCGGGTGCTGCAACGCAAGCTGGAACAGATTCCGACCATCGCCATGCCGGCGTTGTTGCTGCTTAAAGATGGCCGCAGCGCGGTGCTGTTGGGCTGGGTGGGCGACGATCAGGCGCGGCTGCTGCTCAGCGAAAGTGATGGCGGCGAAGTCACCATCAGTCGCGAACTGCTGGCCGACGACTACAGCGGCAAGGTTTTCTTCGCCCAACCGCAGCATAAATTTGACGTTAACCACGGCACGCTCATTCCCCGGGCACGTTCGTGGTTTCGTGACACCCTCAAGCGTTCCCGCTGGCTTTACGCCGACGCCATCGCAGCCAGCCTGCTGATCAACATCATTGCCATGGCCGCGCCATTGTTCGTGATGAACGTGTATGACCGCGTGGTGCCCAACCAGGCGGAATCGACCCTGTGGGTGCTGGCGATCGGCATCACCGGCGCCTACGTGTTCGACCTGATCCTGAAGATGCTGCGCAGCCTTTGCCTGGACCTGGCGGGCAAGAAAACCGACTTGATCATTTCCGCGACGCTGTTCGAGCGCATCGTCGGCATGGCGATGAAATATCGCCCGGCGCGGGTCGGCAGCTTTGCCCAGAACATCCATGAGTTCCAGAGCCTGCGGGACTTTCTCGCGTCGCTGACCCTGACCAGCCTGATCGACTTGCCGTTCACGCTGTTGATCCTGATGGTCATCGCAATCCTCGGCGGACACCTGGTGTGGATTCCGGTGGTGGCCTTTCCGCTCGCCCTGTTGATCGGCTACGCATTGCAGAAGCCCCTGGTTGCAACCATGGAACGCACCATGGCCCTGGGTGCCGAGCGCCAATCCAGCCTGATCGAAACCCTGGCCGGCCTGGATGCGGTGAAGGTCAACAACGCCGAGAGCGAACGCCAATACCAATGGGAACAGACCATCGGCACCCTCAGCCGCCTCGAACTGCGGGTGAAAATGCTGTCCGGCCTGGCGATGAACATCACCTTGCTGATCCAGCAACTGGCCGGAGTGATCATGATCGTCTTTGGCGTCTACCAGATCATCGCCGGTAACCTGAGCATGGGCGGGCTGATCGCCTGCTACATGCTCAGTGGTCGCGCCCTGAGCCCATTGGCCTCGCTGTCGGGCCTGCTGACTCGTTATCAGCAGGCACGGGTGACGATGACCTCGGTCGACCAGATGATGGAGCTGCCCCAGGAACGCAATTTCGAAGAGCGCCCGCTGAGTCGCAAGGTCCTGCAGGGCGCCATCGAATGCCGCCAGTTGAACTTCACTTACCCGAACCAGCAGAACGCCGCGTTGAAGAACATCAACCTGGTGATCAAGCCGGGCGAGAAGATTGGCATCATCGGCCGCAGCGGCTCGGGCAAGAGCTCTCTGGCGAAATTGCTGGTGGGCCTGTATCAGCCGGACGACGGCGCGTTGCTGGTGGATGGCGTGGACATCCGCCAGATCGACGTCAGCGAACTGCGCTACAACATCGGCTACGTGCCTCAGGACATCCAACTGCTGGCCGGCACCCTGCGGGACAACCTGACCTCCGGCGCTCGTTACGTCGAAGACGAGCTGGTGCTCCAGGCCGCCGAACTCGCGGGTGTGCATGAGTTCGCCCGCCTGCATCCGCAGGGCTATGAGCTGCAAGTCGGCGAACGCGGGCAAAACCTGTCCGGCGGTCAGCGCCAGAACGTCGCCCTGGCTCGGGCGCTGCTGCTCAATCCGCCGATCCTGCTCCTGGACGAGCCCACCAGCGCCATGGACAACACCGGTGAAGAGCGCTTGAAACAGCGGCTGGCCGCCGTGGTGGAAAACAAGACCGTGCTGCTGGTGACGCACCGGGCGTCGTTGCTGTCGCTGGTGGACCGCCTGCTGGTGATCGACCGCGGGCAGATTCTCGCTGATGGCCCGAAAGCCGCCGTGATGGAAGCGTTGAAGAAGGGGCAGATCAGTGTTGCTTAAATCAGGTTTCCGGGGTGCTGTCGGCCGGTATTTCAAAGGTTCCGACTCGTTGCATGGCCAACCGCTGCCCGAGGTCAACAAGGCACTGATCGAGGACGCCCCGCGCGTGGTGCGATTGACGATCTGGGGCATCATCGGCTTCTTTGTGTTCCTGGTGCTGTGGGCCAACTTCGCCGTGGTCGATGAAGTGACCAAGGGCGACGGCAAGGCGATTCCATCGTCGAAGATCCAGAAAATCCAAAACCTTGAAGGCGGCATCGTTGCTGAGCTGTTCGTCAAGGAAGGGCAGATCGTCGAAGCCGGCGCGCCGTTGATTCGCTTGGACGATACGCGGTTTGTCTCCAACGTCGGCGAAACCGAGGCGGATCGCCTGTCCATGCTGTTGCGGGTCGAGCGCCTGAGCGCCGAAGTCGATGACCGGCCGCTGAAATTCCCGGCCGATGTGCTCAAGGCCGTTCCGGGCCAGGCGGCGAGTGAAGAGTCGTTGTACATCAGCCGTCGCCAGCAGTTGCACGATGAAATTGGCGGCTTGCAGGAGCAATTGATCCAGCGCCAGCAGGAACTGCGCGAGTTCGCGTCCAAGCAGGCGCAGTATCGTTCCGGCCTGGCGCTGCAACGCCAGGAAATTAACATGTCCGAGCCGCTGGTGGCCCAAGGCGCGGTATCGCCGGTGGAAGTGCTGCGGCTCAAGCGCGCCGAAGTCGAGACCCGTGGGCAACTGGACGCGACGACGCTGGCGATTCCCCGTGCCGAGTCGGCGATCAAGGAAGTGCAGCGCAAGATCGACGAGACCCGCGGCAAGTTCCGCAGCGAAGCCCTGACCCAACTCAACGAAGCACGCACCGACCTGAACAAGGCCCAAGCCACCGGCAAAGCCTTGGAAGACCGTGTGAGCCGTACGTTGGTGACATCGCCGGTGCGCGGCATTGTCAACAAGTTGCTGGTGAACACCATTGGCGGCGTCATCCAGCCGGGCAGCGACCTGGTGGAAATCGTGCCGCTGGATGACACGATTCTGGTGGAAGCGAAAATCCGTCCCCAAGACATCGCCTTCCTGCACCCCGGCCAGGACGCCACGGTGAAATTCACCGCCTACGACTACACCATCTACGGTGGAATGAAAGCCAAGCTGGAACAGATCGGCGCCGACACCATCACCGATGAAGACAAGAAAACCACGTACTACATCATCAAGCTGCGCACCGAACGCAGCCATCTGGGCACGCCTGAAAAGCCCTTGCTGATCATCCCGGGGATGGTGGCGTCGGTGGACATCATCACCGGCAAGAAGACCGTGCTGAGCTATCTACTCAAGCCAATCATCAAGGCCCGGTCCGAGGCGTTGCACGAGCGCTAATGCCGAGCAGTTGATTATTCTGTAGCTTGGTAGCTTTTGTGGCGAGGGAGCTTGCTCCCGCTTGAGTGCGCAGCGCTCATCGCTATTTTTGGGGCCGCTGCGCGCCCCAGCGGGAGCAAGCTCCCTCGCCACAGGACCGTGGTGTTCTTGAAATCCCACAGGATCAGAGTTGCTCCCACGGCTTCTGCCATATGGTTATGCGTTTTTAATATTTAAACTAACGTTCTTATACCTTTAAAGTCATTCTCCTGCGTACCTGCCGACCAATCGGCGCGCCGCACGACACAAACCAACACGGTAACGCCGTGAGTTTTGATCGACCGCGCGCCATTTGAGCGCGCCGTGCGTGGGAGTGATGTATGCCAGCCGTCTCTTTTTCTCCAGATTCAAATGCCGCGAACATCGCGCCGCAGTCGTTCGAAGTCCGTCCATTCAGCGATGCGGTCGGTGCCGAGATCGTCGGTCTGGACCTGTCCCAGCCGATCAGCGACCAGGATTTCGGCCGTATCCACCGCGCGCACCTGGACTATCACGTCGTGGTGTTCCGCGATCAGCGCATCGCCCCCGAACAGCAGATCGCTTTCAGCCGCCGGTTTGGCGTGTTGCAAATCCATGTGCTCAAGCAGTTCCTGCTGGCCGGGCATCCCGAGATTCTCATCGTCTCCAACATCGTCGAGAACGGCCAATCCATCGGCCTTGGGGACGCCGGAAAATTCTGGCATTCGGACCTTTCCTATAAAGAACTGCCCAGCCTCGGCTCGATGCTCCACGCCCAGGAGCTGCCGAGCGAAGGCGGCGACACGCTGTTCGCCGACATGCACAAGGCCTGGGACGGTTTGCCCGAAACGCTGCGTAAAGCGGTCGAGGGCCGTTCGGCGGCGCATTCCTACACGGCGCGCTACAGCGAAACCAAATTCGAAGGCAACTGGCGCCCGACGTTGACGCCTGAACAACTGGCCCAGGTCGCCGAAGTCGTGCATCCGATCGTTCGCACGCACCCGGAAACCGGGCGCAAGGCGTTGTTCGTCAGCGAGGGCTTCACCACCCGCATCGTTGGGCTGCCGGAGGATGAAAGCCAAGCCATCCTGGCCGAGCTGTATACCCACAGCGTGTTGCCTCAAAACATCTATCGCCATCAATGGCAGCCCCATGACTTGGTGTTCTGGGACAACCGCTCGCTGATCCATTTGGCCGCCGGTTGCCCGAGCCATCTGCGCCGCAAGCTGTATCGCACCACCATCCAGGGCGACGCCCCTTACTGATCGGCTGCGCAGCGCGCAAAGAGCCCGGAGACTCATCATGTCCAAACGCATCGCTTTTGCACCGCTGGCCGCCGCCATCGGCCTGGGCTTCAGCTTGCTGGCCGGCAGCCTGGTCGCGCCGGCCAGCGCCCAGGCCGAGGGCGAGATTCGCATCGCCGAGCAGTTCGGCATCGTTTACCTGTTGCTGAACGTGGTCCGCGACCAGCAACTGATCGAGAAACACGGCAAAGAGGAAGGCATCGACATCAAGGTCGATTGGACTCAGCTGTCCGGCGGCGCGGCGGTCAACGATGCGTTGCTGTCGGGCTCCATCGACATTGCCGGGGCGGGCGTCGGGCCGTTGTTGACGGTGTGGGACCGCACCCGTGGCAAGCAGAACGTCAAGGCCGTGGCCTCGTTGGGCAACTTTCCCTACTACCTGCTGAGCAACAACCCTAACGTCAAGACCATCGCCGACTTCACCGAGAAAGACCGTATCGCGGTGCCGGCGGTGGGTGTTTCGGTGCAGTCGCGTTTGCTGCAATACGCCGCCGCGAAACAGTGGGGCGACAAGAACTTCAATCGTCTCGACAAGTACACCTTGGCGGTTCCGCACCCAGACGCCACGGCGGCGTTGATTGCCGGCGGCACCGAGTTGACCGGGCACTTTTCCAACCCGCCGTTCCAGGACCAGGCCCTGCAAAACCCCAACGTGCACGTGGTGCTCAATTCCTATGACGTGCTCGGGCCGAATTCGCCCACAGTGCTGTTCGCCACCGAGAAATTTCGCGATGAAAACCCCAAGACCTACAAGGCCTTCGTCGAGGCGCTGACTGAAGCGGCCGAGTTTGCCCAGAAGGACAAAGGCGCCGCGGCGGACACCTACCTGCGGGTGACCAAGGCCAAGATCGACCGAGCGACCTTGCTGAAGATCATCGACAACCCGCAGATCGAATTCACCGTCACCCCGAAAAACACCTACCCGCTGGCGGAATTCCTCTACCGCGTCGGCGCCATCAAGAACAAGCCCGCGTCGTGGCAAGACTATTTCTTCCAAGACGCCAAACCGTTGCAGGGGAGCTGATTGTCATGAACGCGCCATTGCAAGGCCACGCGGCCAGCAACCCTACCCGCACCGACACAGCAGTGTTGTCGGTGGATAACGTCAGCCTGGAATACCGCACCCCACAGCGTGTGGTACGAGCTACCCATCAGGTGAGTTTTGAAGTCGACCCGGCGGACCGTTTTGTCTTGCTCGGCCCTTCCGGGTGCGGCAAGTCCACGCTGCTCAAGGCCATTGGCGGTTTCATCGCGCCGTGCGAAGGCGAGATTCGCCTGCAAGGTCAAACCGTCCGCGTACCGGGGCCGGACCGGATCGTGGTGTTCCAGGAGTTCGACCAATTGCCGCCGTGGAAAACCGTCAAGCAGAACGTGATGTTCGCGCTGCTGGCGTCGGGCACGCTCAAGCGTCGCGAGGCCGAGGAGCGGGCGCTGCATTACCTCGACAAAGTGGGCCTGGCAGCGTTTGCCGATGCCTACCCCCACACGTTGTCCGGTGGCATGAAGGCCCGCGTTGCCATTGCTCGAGCACTGGCGATGCAACCGAAGATCCTGCTGATGGACGAGCCCTTCGCGGCCCTCGATGCTCTGACGCGACGCAAGATGCAGGAAGAATTGCTGCTGCTCTGGGAGGAGGTGCGTTTCACCCTGCTGTTTGTCACCCATTCCATCGAAGAAGCGCTGGTGGTGGGTAATCGTATTTTGCTGCTGTCACCACATCCGGGGCGGGTGAGGGCGGAAATCCACAGCCATCAATACGATTTGCACAGCCTCGGCGGCGTGGGGTTCCAGCACACGGCGCGGCGGATTCATTCGCTGCTGTTTAACGAAGGTCAGCCGCCTGAAACCGAGCGTGAGCTGGATTTCACTGACATCCGCATCGCGTATTGAGGGGGAGCGTTCCATGAGCCAGTTATCGCCTGCGCGCGAAGAGTACGAAGTCGACCTGCAACCGCTGACCCACGTGCCGCTGGAGCGGGAACTGCCCTTGGGCCAGCGCCTCTGGCAACAGGGTTGGCTGCGCAAAAGTATGATCCTGTTGCTGCTGGCGCTGGTGTGGGAGGGCGTGGCGCGTTACCAGAACAACGACCTGCTGCTGCCGAGCTTCTTGCAGACCGCCAGCGCGTTGTACGACGGTATGCTCAGCGGTGAGCTGCTGGGCAAGGTGTGGATTTCCCTGGTGGTGCTGCTCAAGGGCTATTTGCTGGGCATCGTCCTGGCGTTTGGCTTGACCACCTTGGCGGTGTCGACCCAGTTGGGCCGCGACCTGCTCAGCACCCTGACGTCGATGTTCAACCCTTTGCCTGCCATCGCGCTATTGCCGTTGGCGCTGCTGTGGTTTGGCCTGGGACAGAACAGCCTGATATTCGTGTTGGTGCATTCGGTGCTGTGGGCGCTGGCGTTGAACATGTATGCGGGGTTTCTCGGTGTGTCGGAAACGCTGCGCATGGCGGGGCGCAACTACGGGCTCAAGGGCCTGCGCTTTGTCTTGTTCATCCTGATCCCGGCGGCGCTGCCGTCGATCCTCGCCGGGCTGAAGATCGGCTGGGCCTTCGCCTGGCGCACCCTGATCGCCGCCGAACTGGTGTTCGGCGCCACCAGCGGCAAGGGCGGCCTGGGCTGGTACATCTTCCAGAACCGCAACGAGCTGTACACCGACAAGGTCTTTGCCGGGTTGGCGGTGGTGATCCTGATCGGTCTGCTGGTGGAAAATCTGGTGTTCGACAGTTTGGAGCGGGTGACGGTGAAGCGTTGGGGGATGCAGCGGTAGCCGCGCTTGAACACTACCCCGTGGCGAGGGAGCTCGCTCCCGCTGGCCTGCAAAGCAGGCCCCCGGCATTTCCCAAGGTCTACCGCGTTGCCTGGTTTTGCGACTGCTGCGCAGCCGAGCGGGAGCAAGCTCCCTCGCCACAACTGTGTTCGGCTTGGGTTTCAAGCACTCCAGACGGTGGATTTTATTTATCGCTGCCCGGCCCGTTAGCTCAGTAAATCCCCTTCCATTTCCTTTAGACTGGCCGCCCTCAAGCAAGCCTTCAGGACATGGAATGCCAACCTCTCCCAGCACCCTTCGCAAAGCCTTGGTCGTTTGGTTGTACGCGGCGGCCGTGGCGCATCTGCTCGCCGGCCTCACGCTGACGTGGGCCGGTCACTCTGGCTTGCTCGACGGCTACCTGAATACCATCGAACTGGCTTTCTGGGGGGGCGACGCGGTACCCGGCACGGCCCGTGCGCAACAAGTCTGGTGGCTGGCCTTGTTCGGTGCCACGTTGCAGAGCTATGCGCTGTACATGCTTGCCCTCGTGCACATCGGCAATCGATTCAAAAGTGCATTGCCCTGGGGCTGGCTGATTGTTGGCATCTTGCTGTGGGCGCCCCAGGACATGCTGATCTCCGCCCAAGCCCGAGTCTGGTCGCACCTGTGGTTCGACAGCTTCGCACTGCTCGTTTTACTGCCGCCGCTGTTCTGGCTCTATCGCCACGACCGCCGCACTTCCCTGACTGACAACGCGCCGAGTGATTCCAACCATGGCTGATTTTTCACTGCTGGATTGGGCGATCGCCCTGCTGATTGCCCAGGCCATCCTCGGTGCGCTGGACACCCTCTATCATCACGAACTTACCGTCGCCTTGCCCTATCGCCACAGTGCGCGGCTGGAGCTCTCGATCCACGCCTTGCGCTCGTGTTTCTACGGGATCCTGTTCCTGGGCATGGCGCATCTGGCCTTCGAAGGCACCTGGGCGATTGTCATTGCGCTGCTGTTCGCCCTGGAGATTTGCCTGACGCTGTGGGATTTCGTGGTCGAGGACCGTAGCCGCAAGTTGCCGGCCATCGAGCGCATCATGCACACCGTGCTGGCGGTCAACGGTGGGGCCTTCTTCGCGCTGTACGGCGTGCAACTGGCGCAGTGGGCGAGCCTGCCGACCGGCCTGAGCGGGATCGACCTCGGCTGGCGCGGCTGGCTGCTGACCCTGTTCGCCATCGGCGTCACGGCTTCGGGGATTCGCGACGGCTTGGCGGCCCTGCGCATGCAACGCGCGGGCACGCCCGCCAACCCGTTTGCCGGTGGCACCTACAAGCGAGTGCTAGTCACGGGGGGCACCGGGTTTATCGGCGAGACCCTGGTCAATCAATTGCTCGACGCCGGGCACACGGTCAGCGTGTTGGCCCGTGATCCGTTGAAAGCGGCCTATCTGTTTGATGGCCGCGCCCGCTGCCTGCGTTCGCTGGGCAAACTGGGTCATGACGAAACCTTCGATGTGGTGATCAACCTGGCGGGCGCGCCGGTGGCCGGGCCGCGCTGGAGTGCCAAGCGCCAAGCGCAACTCATCGCCAGCCGGGTCAACACCACCGAAGCCTTGATAGCCTGGTTGAAAAACGCCCGGCACAAACCGGCGTTGTGGGTCCAGGCCTCGGCCGTCGGTTTCTACGGTGTGCGTGATGCCAGTGAAAGCCTCGATGAAAGTGCCGCCCAAGGCGATGGCTTCATGGCTGAACTCTGTGTGCGCTGGGAGGCGTCGGCCCGGCCGGCCACGGAACTGGGTGTGCGGCAGGTGGTGATGCGCCTGGGCGTGGTGTTCGGCCCGGGCGGTGCGTTGCTGCCTTTGCTGATTCCGTTTCGCCTGGGGTTCGGCGGGCGGATGGGCGATGGTCGGCAGATCATGAGTTGGGTGCATCGCGACGACGTGATCCAAGTGATCGCCCGAGCCTTCGACGACGAAAGCCTGAGCGGAACCTACAACCTGGTGGCGCCGGAAACGGTCACCCAAGCGCTGTTCGCTGAAAGCGTCGGCAAGATTCTCAAGCGTCCGGTGTGGTTCCACATTCCTGCCGCGCCGGTGCGCGCCTTGGCAGGCGAGATGGCCCAATTGTTTTTCGACGGCCAGCGCGTGGTGCCCAATCGTCTGGTCGAGGCAGGCTATACGTTCCGTTACCCAACGCTCGATGCCGCCCTGCGCGACCTGGCCTGAGGATCGTCCATGAGCAAGCCCCGGATTTACCTGCTGGCCGGCAACGGCAGTGCCGCCGATTGGTGGGACGACGCATTGCCGCACTTTCAACACCACGACGTGGTGCCGCTGGAACTGCCCGGCTTCGGCGACAACCCCCAAGCCCCTTGTGAAGACCTCGCGGCCTACGCCCAGGCGTTGCTGGCGGCGACGGTCCGGGGCAGCGCGATCATGGCGGTCGGGGTTAATGCCTTGCTGGTGCTGCACGCTTTGCAACGACGACCGGGGCATTTTTGCCGCAGTGTGTTGCTGGCGCCGGTGGGTGCGTTTTTATGGCAGCGGCGGTTGCCGGCGTTGATGTCGCCGCTGCCGATTCGCAAGAGCATTCACTGGTTGCTGGCGAACAAGCCGGCGCTGTTTGCCCACAAGTTTTCCAGCCAGGCCTGGACGCCCGCGCAATACCAGCGCATGGGCGCCGGCTATGCTCGCTGCCGGGCCTTTGTGCCGCACTGGGATCTGGTGCGCGCCGACACCGCGTTGCCGTTGCTGGAGTGGATCACCGATCCGGTCGAACTGGTCTGGGGCGATCTGGACAAGGTACTGGGCGTCGCGCAAGCGGCAGCCTGGTCCGCCATTCTTGCCCGCGCCGATTTGACCATCAGCCTGAAAACCGGCTGGGGCCACTACCCGTGGATCGATTCACCGGCTGAATACGCGGCGTGGCTGGAGTCCGGCGAGCGTGGCTTCGTCGCGCACACCAAGGGCGGCCGCTTGCGTCTGGCAGCACTGGCTGGGCAGCCGGTGCCTGCGGCGCTGTCGCTCAATGACTTTGATGATCCGCGCTTGCCGGGCTTCCTGAAGGGCCAGCCGGACGCTATCTGGGCGGTGCGTTCCTCCAGTTACGGCGAGGACCAGGCCGATGCGGCGAACGCCGGCTTGAGCACCACGTTCCTTCGCGAACCGACGCACAACGTGCCGGCGCGGATTGCCGAGTTGAGTGCGGCGGGTGTCGAAGAAGTGGTGGTGCAGCGTTTCATCACGCCACGGCTGTCCGGTATTGCGTTCGTGCGCCATCTGTCAGTCGAGCTCGAATGGGTCGAAGGGCATCTGGAGTCGTTGGCCGACGGCCAGGTGAGCCCCGAGCGCGCGGTTATCTCCCGTCTTGGCGCGTCATGGAACAGCGGCACGTTCAAGCCAGTCCACGGCCTGACCGCCGACGCGCTGTGGCGGTTTCTCCAAGGCGTACTGCGGGTCTTTCACTACGTGCCTGGCGACGTCGAATGGGCTTGGGACGGCACCCAATTGTGGCTGCTGCAATACCGACCCATCAGCGACTACGGCTGGCGCCGGCACCTGACCGCCGCCAACATCGCCGAGATCCTGCCGCCGCAACCCAGCGTTCTGGTGGAGTACGCCCAGCGCCGCGCGGCGTCGAGCATTCCGGCGATCATGGCGCGTTGGGATTCACGGGTGTTGCAGGACAACGAGCCTTTCACGGCGGTGTTCGGTGGCGCTTCGTATATCAACAACGACCTGTTTCTTGCCCGGCTGGCCGATTGGGGCATCAGCGCCAGCAGCTACGCTGGCGAGGTTGGCGGCGCGACCCCGCACCTGCCTTGGCAACCACTGCGCCTGCTGCGGTCGCTGCCGTTGTTCTTGCGCATGCAACGCATCGCTCGTGGGCATTTGCTGACACTGGAAAACGGTTTGCGACGTTTTGACCGAGAGCTGCACGAACTGACCGGACAAGGCGCCGACGGCCAGCAACTGGCCGACTGGTTTACTCGCTTCTACGTGTTTGTGGTGCAAGGCAACCTGTGCATCGCCAGCGCTTTGGCCAGCAGCGGCGGCGACTGGCTGGGACGGCCACCGACCGCTTATGACAATCTTGAACACAGCCCTCATCGGCTGCCGTGGGAAACCGATCCGGCCACGCCACGCCCGACGCCAACCGAGCTGCCCTTGCAGGCATTCCCACAATGGCCGTTAGCGATTCGC
The DNA here is from genome assembly GCF_051131955.1 of Pseudomonas sp. Z4-20. Lineage (NCBI taxonomy): Bacteria > Pseudomonadati > Pseudomonadota > Gammaproteobacteria > Pseudomonadales > Pseudomonadaceae > Pseudomonas > Pseudomonas sp. Z4-20. Next base: position 5,467,223 of record NZ_CP071641.1, on the reverse strand, counting down.
CTGGCTCACGGGGCCGGTTTGCCGGGGTTGCGCGGTTATTACTTGCAGGTGCGCGAGTGGTATCGCGACAACCTGATGCGGATTTTCTTCCGCCTGCACCACGCCATGCCGAGCGTTGACCGTGCGCGCTGGTTTGCACCGCACCCGGACATCCGCAGCCGCGACGGCAGCTTCTGGCAGGACGGTCGTGAAGGCACCGAACAGGCGAGCGGCTTCCTGATCTACCCGGGCCAGGCCCAGGGCATTCTGGGCGAGCACATCCTGCTGGAAGACACTCTGGACCCTGGCCGCCACGCCCACTACCAAAGTGCCCGCGCGGTGATCGCGCGCATGGGCGGCCGCCTGTCCCACGGCTCGACGCTGCTGCGTGAACTGCGCAAACCGTCGGCGGTGCTGCCTCAGGTGGATGTGGGGTGGGTCGGGCGTGAGGTGGTGTATTGCGATGGGGTGTTGAGGTTGGTGGATTAGGCCGCGCGATGATCTGTCGATCACAGAACCTGTGGCGAGGGAGCTTGCTCCCGCTGGGTTGCGCAGCAACCCCAAGCAATTTGAATGCGATCTGCCTGACACACCGAGGCGCCAGGATTGGGGACTGCTGCGCAGTCCAGCGGGAGCAAGCTCCCTCGCCACGGTGTGCTCGGCTCCCAGGGACTAGACTGCAGGAATAGAGCCCAGCCATCCGTCCATGACCAGGAGTCCCGCATGGAATCCCCGATCCATACGCTGCCCGCGTTATTCAAACAACTCGGTCTGCCCGACGACGCCGTCAGCATCGATCAATTCATCGCCAGCCATTCGCCGCTCAAACCCGAATTGCACCTGTCTGATGCCTTCTTCTGGAGCGAGGGCCAGCGGCAATTGCTGCGCGACGAGATTCTTGAAGACGCCGACTGGGCGTTGGTGGTGGATCAGCTTGACGTGCTGTTGCGTAAGGGACGCACCGAGTGAGTTCCCATCCTTGAAGTTAGTTATTCCTGTATCGAATTAATAAATAGCTTCTTATTCCTTAAACAATATAAATCTCCTCCTTATACTCGTCCGGGAACAGACACGCAGGAGAGCAACCCATGCGCAACGAATCGATTCGCTACCTGATTGTGCCGGGCTGGCAAGGATCGCCGGAAAACCATTGGCAGACCCATTGGCAGCGCAGCCTGCCCAATAGTGCCCGGGTCGAGCAGGCCGACTGGCTGACGCCTCGGCGTGAAGACTGGGTCGCCGCGCTGGCCGAGGCCATCGCCGCCGACAGCACGCCGGTGATTCTCATAGCCCACAGCCTGGGTTGCATCACGGTGGCCCATTGGGCAGCGACCGCGCCGGTGCAGTTTCTGCGGCAGGTTCGTGGGGCATTGCTGGTGGCGCCGGCGGATGTGGAGCGGCCATCCTGTGCCCCGGCGCTGCGCAATTTTGCGCCGATTCCTACCGATCCGCTGCCGTTTCCCAGCCAAGTGGTCAGCTCCGACAATGACGCAGCGGTGAGTGCCGCGCGTGCTGTGGAGCTGGCGCGCAATTGGGGAGCGGAGGCCGGTATCCTGGCCGGAGCGGGGCACATCAACGTGAAGTCCGGCCACCAGCGCTGGGAGCAGGGCTTCGCTTATCTCTATCGCTTGCAAAGCCGCATGGAGCACCACGCCCTGCGTCGCGCCTGAATTTTTTAGCGCCCCCCGTCTCCCGGCGGTTTGGGGCGGGAGCCTGCCATGAGCCTGCATGAAACCGTCGGCCAGCCCTTGCTGACCTTTCCCGATGCGGAAAAAAGCCCCCTGAGTATCCGCGCCAAGGCGCTGGTGTTCGTCGACCCGCGTTCGCGGCAATTGCGTCAGGAACTGGAAGAACTGGCACCGCGCTCGGTCGCGGTGTTGATTCGGGGCGAAACCGGTACCGGCAAGGAGTTGCTGGCCCGGCACATCCATCGCGAGAGCAATCGCCCAGGACTGTTCGTCTCGGTCAATTGCGGCGCCATCAGCCCGACTTATGCCGACGCCGAGTTGTTCGGCTACGCCGTCGGCAATCACAGCAGTTCGGCCAGCAGCCGGGCCGGATGGTTCGGTTCAGCCAATGGCGGCACGCTTTACCTGGATGAGATCGGAGACCTGCCGTTGCCCATCCAGGTCAAATTGCTGGCAGCCCTGGAAAACCATGAGGTCACCCGCGTGGGTGCTCATCAGCCCAACCCGGTGGACGTGCGCCTGGTGGCGGCCACCAGTATCGATCTGGCGCAAGCGGTGGCCGCCGGGAAATTCCATGAGCGGCTTTATCACTACTTGAGCGAGGGCCGGCTCGAGCTACCGGCCTTGCGCGAAAGGGTGGGCGATATCCTGTCTCTGGCCGAGTACTTCCTGGGCATTTATAGCCATCGCCTCGGCCTCTGCGTGCCGCTGATCAGCGAAGCGGCGCAACAGGCACTTGAACGGCACAGTTGGCCGGGCAATACCCGAGAGTTGGAAAACGTGATTCATTTTGCGTTGTTGGTGAGTACGGGGAATTACATATCGCCGGAACATCTCAACTTGCCCCAGGTAATGGATCCCTTGGCAGCGATACAGCAGAAGGTTCTTGCATTAATCGAATCGGGCGACCCTCAGGGTGTCAAGCGATTGAAGGAGTGGGTCGCGGGTCTTTGATGCATAAGCTGGACGTGCTGAGTTTATATAACCCTGGCGGTGTATGCGGTTAGGGTTTTATTATGTAGACGTTAAAGGTATTGTTTGGATTCTATTATGTTGGTGTCTGATTTATATATTGTTATATAAATAATATGTGTGATTTTAGAGCTTGATTGCAGGCCTGCTGTGATTGTTAATTGAATGGCGCAAGCAGGGTGGCTGGCCGAATATGAGGTGCAGCCATAACGATATTCAATTAAGTAATCTCCGAGGTTTAAAATGACATTTGAAACTACTGTGCCCGCATGGGATCGTTTGAAAAATTTTAAGATCATCGCCCTGTCGGCTGCTCATCGAGTGTATAGAAACGGCTATCAACAACTGCCGGTGAGGGTATACGTCGAGGTCGAGAATCCAGTGACCCACGCAAGTGTCGCACTGACCCAGGCCGAGCTGGATTCTATTGTTTTGATTGAACCATTAGGTGGGGTAGAGTTGGTTCGAGACGCAAGCTGGGCACCAGCGACGACATGGCAGTACAGTGAACTAAAGGACAGTCGTTTCCTGGAGCCTACCTTTATTGATGGGCCTGTCCCGGACGTGATGCCAACGGGCCCCTATGTTTATACAAAGGATTTCTATATCAGGACCGGCTCGCGCTCAGGGATTACGGTGCAGCCTCGCATAACGCGAGCGGACGGAAAAACATTTCAAATGGGCGAGTGGGATTCCACCTATAGGACGCTTCGACTGCAGCCAGTCGATCCCATTGTCTATCGTGCTGATCAATATAGTCTACCTGCCGCTTCTTACGATAATTTCAGTCAAATTGGCGATATTCGTAAGGTCACGGTTTTTAAGCTAAACCTGATAGTGGACCAGCGGCAGATAGGATTCGTATCGGGTTCTGATATGCCGGCACATCTTAGAGTAACCAGCTCGAACCGTGAGTATTCAGGTTATTACCTTGTTGGATACGAGCACGGTAGACGTATGCGAACGGGCGGAATAGTGCAATGGGATATGCCGGATGTTTGGGGGCGGTCTGCAAGCCTGCCGTCAAGTGTTGTGTTTGTGCTCGTCTATGGGAGGCGAGGTGGAAGGGTAGACGTCCGGACCCCTACTCCCGATACCGTTGTGAACGTGCGCGACAGCTATGGGAATCGTCAACGACTGACCTTGCGGCTGACCGAGTCCGCAGGCACGCCGGATGTGTCGATCATATTTGCTCGAGGGCCGGACGATGAATAACTCATCTTCGGCGTTGGGGCGGCTGACCTCGGCGGCGTTCAAGTTTGACAGTTTTGTCCGTTCGGGCGTGGATCCCCGTACAGGTAGTTATAGCTGCAGTGTGGCGCTGGATGCGGCGCCGGCTGAAGGAGGCGACCGCCCCAAAATATCGGTTACGCTTTCCTATGATTTCTTCAATGATCAGAGTCTTGGTTTAGGGAAAGGTTGGTTCTTGCGCACCTGCCACTATGACCAATCGCGCAAGAAATTGACATTGACGAACGGAGAGACTTACCCGCTGTGGATCCACGGCGATGAGGCCTATCTCTATGATAAAAAAATTGAAAACTTAAGCGTCACTGTGAGGGGCAATGATCTGACCATTGTTCATGCCGATGGAAGAATTGAAGTTCTTTCGCGCTTGAATGCTGGAGATAATGAGTGGCTGCTGACGAAGGAGTATTGTCCTGATGGCAGGGAGACGCTTTATGAATATAATCGGGCGTCAGGACGGCGACAACTGCTGGCGGTCCTTCACCAGAATCGCCGTGTATTGCAGGTTGACTATGCGCTAGATAAACCGGGGCGGCCGACAATTATCGTATGGCCGGACATTGCCTCAAAAACCATCGAATATCAGTTTGTAATCGGGAACGGGGAGCTCGAAGAACTCCACTTGATTACCGCGGAGAAAAAGACGCTGAGGTGGCGCTTTCTATATTCAAACAGTGATCGTTTCCGGGTAATGAGTGAAGTACAGCAGCCGAATGGCGTTCGGGAGAGCCTTGTATATAAGGCTAAGGGGCACCGGCTACCAACCGGGGCGCCGGTGTCCGATTTACCCTATGTCACTGAATCGATCATTTATCCCGGCGACGGGCAGCCGCGGATGTCCACTAGATATGTGTATTCCGGCACCAATTTCCTAGGGGCTGGTTCGACGCTTCGTTGGTCGGCTGAACGTGATGTGCTTTATAGGGAAAGGGGGAACTACGAGTATTACAGCGTTCAGACCCAGACGACCCGAGATGTAAACGGTCCAGAAGTCACAACTCGAACTATTCGTACCTACAACCGCTTTCATTCGCTGATTTCGCAGCGAACTGTCTGCGGTAATACGATACAACTGCGAAGCATCCGTTATCACGACAGGGCTGGCAAAGCTTTTGACGAGCAGCCGCATGATTTCCAATTACCGAGCGAGGTGTGCGACTCTTTTTTTACGACAAAAGACTTGAATAATGTCAGAACTGAGATCACCCGCACCTCCTACGATAAGCACGGGAATTTGCTGGAGAAAACCAGCCCGTGCGGTGCGCGCGAGATCTACGAATACTACCCTGGGCAAGGGAGCGCGGATTGTCCAGCCAGCCCTATACGTGTGCCGTATTTTCTGAAACAGAAGACCATTGTTCCCGCTCCTGACTTCGCCGCCGCGCCTACGACGGTGGTTCGTTATACCTACAGCGAGTCGCCGTCACTGCTTGCGGGTCGCCATTGTGTCCGGCTCGCCAGCGAAACACTCTATGAAGATGGCGTCAGCGAGCCGCGAGTAGATTGTCGATTGCGGTATACCAACAACACTCGTGATTTCTTTCATGGACGCCTGCAAAGCAAGGTGGAAACCGTGGGCGGTGTCCGCAGTGAGCACCGTTATGCGTACCGGCACGAAAACGGCAACGTTCGCACCGACCAGACTTTTGTGGCTCAAGGCGTGAGCCATCTGCGGCAAGATTGGCATGACGAATGTGGTTGGCTGGTCAAGACCCGTGAGTCCGGTGGCAATACCGTCAGCATGGAATACGATTCGTTGGGGCAACTGATCTGTGAAACGGTAATGCCCGATACCGGCCGGGCAGCGTCTCGTCAGTTCAGCTATCAGGCGGCTACGGGCGTTGATCGGTTTGTCACCGTGACCATGACGGACTCCCGCGGAGGCCGCACAATTACCCGCAGCGACGGACTTGACCGCACCCTGCGCGTCGAGAAGCAGGACGTCGATATGCCCGGCGCGCCCATGCGCGTCATTTACGAAGCGCAATACGACGGCCTCGGTCGCCTGAGGTCAGATACGCAAACCGATTGGTTCAATGGCGAGCCCAAAACACTGGACACCCGCTATCACTATGATGAATGGGGCCATCAGCACCGGAGCATTCGTTACGCGCAAGTGATCGTTCATGATGAAATCGACCCGGTAGCGCGCACTCGTACCGAGTGGGTGGAAGGTGCTGGCAAGACTCGAACGTTCATTAACGCTCTGGAGAAACCGTCGCGCGTCGAACGTGTGGACCTGTCGGGCGTCGTTCGAGAGGTTACCGCCTATGAATACGATGGCTTGGGACGGTGTATCAAACAAACGGCGTCCGATGGTGCGGTTACCCGCTATACCTATGACTTGGCCGGCCGCGTGCTGAGTACGACTCTACCCGACGGTACCGTGGTGGAGAAAAAATACGCGGCGCAGAGCCAGGGCGATTATCCCACTCAAATCAGCGCAAACGGCTATGTCGTGGGGAGTCGTACCTATGATGGGCTGATGCGAATCACCGGCAATCAGTGCGGCGGTCGCGCCGAGCAGATGAGCTATGCCGGTTCAAGCAGGAACGCTTCGCACAAGCGCACGGCTGCCGGAAAGGAGTTGGTGTTCACCCTGGACCCCTTGCTTGATGATCGCGTCACCAGCCGTTCCGGCAGCCAAGCGCCCGTTGCGACCAAGCATAGATTTGATCCGCATACCGGCTTGCTCCAGGAGTCAGCCAATTCATTGGTGCAGCGCCGCATGGAATATTGTCCTTCCGGTCGGCTCAGCCGGGAATCCTGGGTCACCGCACTTGACCGGTTCGAGAGTGAACAGACCTATTCATTGATGGGTAAGCCGATTTGCCATACCGACGTCAATGGCACGGCACGCACCTGCCGTTATGACGGAGCGGGACGCCCATCGCAAATTACGCAAGGCCCAGTTGCTGGCTCTGCTCAGGAATGCGTCACCGTGACCTACTTGTACGACGCCCAAGAGCAGGTCAAGAGCATCACCGTCAACGATCCTCGATCGGGCCGTTCGATGGTCACCGATCTGGTATACGACGAATTCGGCCGCGAAATCCTTCGGCGCTCCTCGTCCCAGGGAACTGACGTCGTCGAGGTGATCCAGTCGTTTGGCCCGGGCGATAAGCTCAGCCAACGCACGCTCAAGGCCAACGGGGTCCGGCGTGTCGAGACGTTTGCCTATGACTTGCGGGGGCGGTTGACGCATTACACCTGCCAAGGCCAGCAGGCGCCGGTGGACGCCCAAGGTAAAGTCATCGTTTCGCAGAATTACACCTATGACTATCTCGATAACATCCGTCAGGTTGTTACGCGTTTCGCGGGCGGCGAGAACACTGCCACGTATCGATATGACCTGCCTGACAAAACGCAACTGAGCGCTGTTACCCACAGTCATCCCGCCTATGTGTCAGCCAATTCCACCTTCCGATACGACGACGACGGCAACTTGCTCAACGACTCACTGGGTCGCACGTTGATCTACGACGAATTGGGCCGTCTGGAGCGCGTAGGTTCGGCTGACGCCAGGTCGACATTGGCGAGCTATCGATACGATGCATCGGATCGGATTCATGCTGTTGAATGGGGAAGGCAGAAGTGGTGCCGGCGGTTCTACCAAGAAGAAAACTTATGCAGTGAGTTAACGCAGGAGGGCGGCCGCAGCATCCTGCGCGAGGGACAACAGTTGCTGGCCGTGTCGCAGGACCAGGAGACAACATTGTTCAGGACTGACGGTTGCGGCAACGTCTTTCAGGCACTCTCTGGTAGCGGCAACACTCACCACGCCTATTCGCCATACGGGCAGCGTCCGGTGACAGATGGCTTGGGCAGTCTGTTCGGTTTCGGTGGCGAACCGCAGGATCCGGTGACCGGCTGTTACCTGCTTGGCAATGGCTATCGGGCCTACGATCCGGTACTGATGCGTTTCCATAGGCCCGACAGTTGGAGCCCGTTCGATGGCGGTGGCCTGAACCCCTATGCCTATTGTCTCGCAGACCCGATCAATCTTATTGATCCGACCGGTCATGTTTCCACTTGGGGCTGGATCAAGATCGGTCTTACCGCTGCTTTCGCGATTGCTTCCGTTGCGTTCACCATTGTGACGCTTGGCGCATCCGCTCCCTTGGTTGGGGTGTCGTTTTCGGCCGCAGCGGCATTGACCCTGGAGGTGGTGTCGGGTGCGGCATCGATTGCGTCGATCGTGCTGGAGGAGGCGGCTCCGGACGCCGTCGCCACGCAGATCCTGGGTTACGCCAGTATTGCGTTGGGCGTTATGTCCGGCGGCGCTTCCCTGACGGGGAAATTGCTCGGCAAAGGCACATCAGTCGCTTTGCAGAAAACCATCGACTCCCTCGGTGACGTCGTGACATTGGGCCGCAGCAACGCTTTGCGTGGGACGCGGGTTGGCGGTTCCGCCAAGTCTGCGAGCCCGTTGATCCGAGGCGCAGGGCAGCGCAACCTGATTGGCTTGCAAAACGATCTTGGAAACGTGCTCACGGCCAAGGATGTGGTGGGCTACGCCAATTATCCCGTCAAAGCCGCCACGTATGCGATTGACAGAGACAAGTACATTGAAAAGGCCCAAGGGTATTTCCAACAAATGCAGGAGTGGGCCGGCAATCTTCAGGGCGGTGAAGCGCCCGATGACATTTACGGCAACGTCAGGAAGCGAGGCTCGGACATCCGATTTGCATGACGAAGGTACGTCCGTATGTTTTGGGCATATTCAATATTGATATATGTATTTCCATAAAAGATATTGTTAAGGCATAAAAAATATCGGTATCTTCCGCATCACGCCAGCGATAGCACTTCGCTGGCACTCTACTTTGACCGTCGTCCATGACGACCGTGATATTCGATAAGGACACTGCATGAAAAAGGTTCTGTTGTTCACCGCATTGGCGGCAGCCCTGACCTCGGGCCTGGCCCAGGCGGCGGAGAAACTGGTTGTCGCGGCCACGCCGGTGCCCCACGCTGAAATTCTCGAGCTGATCAAGCCGGCCCTGGCCAAAGAAGGCGTGGATCTGGAAATCAAGGTGTTCACCGACTACGTCCAACCCAACGTACAGGTTGATCAGAAGCGCCTGGACGCCAACTACTTCCAGACCCTGCCTTACCTCAAGAGCTTCAATGAAGGCAAAGGCACCAACCTGGTAACCGTGATCGGCGTGCACGTCGAACCGTTTGGCGGCTACTCGAAGAAAGTCAAAAGCCTGTCCGAGTTGAAAGACGGCGCAACCATCGCCATCCCCAACGAAGGCAGCAACAGCGGCCGCGCTTTGATCCTGCTGCAGAAGGCTGGCCTGATTACACTCAAAGATCCGAAAAACGCCCTGGCAACGCCGAAAGACATCGCCGAGAACCCTAAGAACTTCAAGTTCAAGGAATTGGAATCGGCTATGCTGCCGCGCGTTCTGGATCAAGTTGACCTGGACATGATCAACACCAACTACGCCTTGGAAGCGGGCCTGAACCCGGCCAAGGATGCCTTGGTAATCGAGGGGGCGGATTCGCCATACGTGAACTTCCTGGTGGCCCGTCCTGACAACAAGAACAGCCCGGCCATGCAGAAACTCGCCAAGGCCTTGACCAGCCCTGAAGTGAAGGCGTTCATCGAGAAGAAATACAGTGGCGCGGTGTTGCCGGCGTTCTGATTCACCGGATAATTCTTTCGCAGTTCCCAACGCCGACGGCTGATACAGCGTCGGCGTTATCGTTCCCACGCGCCGCGTGGGAATGCCTCCAGGGACGCTCCGCCTCCAGTGAAACGGTGTCAGCGCCAGCTAGTCCGGCCAATGCCACGCCGGCTCATCCAACGCCCGCTGCCCGACTATTCCGGTCTGTCCCAGCTCCTTCTCCAACACGATGCAATTGCAGTGCTCATCCTGCTCCAATGCGGCGATCAGGCGCGTGGCATGGGAAACGACCCACACTTGGCAATTTGCCGAAGCGCGGACAATCAATCGCGCCAAGGCTGGTAGCAGGTCCGGGTGCAGGCTGGTTTCCGGTTCGTTGAGCACCATCAGCGAGGGTGGTCGCGGTGTGAGCAACGCGGCCACCAGCAACAGGTAGCGCAGGGTTCCGTCCGACAGTTCGGCGGCGGACAGCGGCCGCAGGAGGCCATGTTGCTGGAATGCAATGGCAAAACGTCCGCCATGGAGTTTGTCGATGTGCAATCGGGCGCCGGGAAAGGCATCGCCGATGGCGGCATGCAGGGCTTCGGAGTCGCCTATTTCAAGGATCGTTTGCAGCGCTGCGGCCAGGTCGCGTCCATCGTGATGCAGCACCGGGGTGCGCGTGCCCAGTTGCGGTTGGCGCACCGGGGCGTCGGCGTCGCTGCGAAAGTGGTCGTAGAAGCGCCAGCGACGGATGAACTCACGCATCTGCAACACTTCCGGCGAAGCCCGCAGGCTGCCGACCTGGTCGAACAGGCTGTCAAAGGTCGGCGTGTGTTGAGACAGGACGTCCCAGGAGCGACTTTCGCGGGCGCGAACCATCGGTCCGTTACGGTCCACCAACAGGCTGGCGGGGCGAAAGACCGGACCGGCCCAGATACATTCCCGCTTGATTTCAGGGTCCAGTGAAAACGCCGAACTGCTGGGCGCGGGCAGGCCCAGGGAAATCGAATAGCTGAAGTCCTCACCAGCGAATCCCAAGCGCAGGCGCTTGGTGCCCTGGCGCACGGTCGCCTGGACAGGTACTTCGCCGCTGCGCATGCGTCGGCTGATTTCTTCCGGCCCGGCCCAGAAGGTTGAATCCAGTCCGCCTTCACGAGCCAGCGCGTTGACCACGCCGCCCTGTGCCGTCTCGGCGAGCAGGCGCAATGCGCGATACAGATTGGATTTGCCACTGCCGTTGGGCCCAGTGATCAGGTTCAATCGGCCCAGTGGAATGACCAACTTATTGATGGACCGGTAGTTGGCCACCGCCAGGGTCTTGAGCATGCGAATTCCTTTCTTGCATGGATGTCAGAGACGAGTCTGCCTCATTGCCGTGCATTCGGTGAACCCTGTTCTAAGCTCACAGTCGTATCGTCACTGGCACGTCCGTACAACGCAAAGGAGTCTGCATGGCTGGTCCCGGAATCACATTGATTGTTGGCTTGGGCGTGTGTGCGTTGTTGGCGGGATGTGGTGACAAGAAACCCGAGGACAAAGCCCTGCCACGGGTGTTCATCCAGCAAGCCACGCCCACTGAATACGCTGCCTCGGTAACGCTGACCGGCGATGTCCAGGCCCGCGTGCAAGCCGACCTGTCGTTTCGTGTGGGCGGCAAGATCATCGAGCGCAAGGTCGATGTCGGGGACCGGGTCTCGGCCCGGCAGGTACTGGCCCGGCTCGATCCGCGCGACTTGCAGACCAATGTCGACTCTGCCCAGGCCCAGGTGGCCGCCGAGCAGGCGCGGGTCAAGCAGAGCGCGGCGGCGTTCGTGCGCCAGCAAAAACTCCTGCCCAAGGGCTACACCAGCCAGAGCGAATTCGACGCGGCCCAGGCGCAGTTGCGCAGCAGCCAGAGCGCGCTGACGGCGGCCCAGGCGCAACTGGCCAACGCCCGTGAACAGCTGAGCTATACCGCGCTGATCGCCGAGGCGCCAGGCATCATTACCGCGCGCCAGGCTGAGGTCGGCCAAGTGGTGCAGGCGACGGAACCGATCTTCAGCCTGGCCCGGGATGGCGAGCGCGACGCCGTTTTCAACATCTACGAATCGCTGCTGAGCGAGCCGCCGTCGGACGCTGCGATTACCATCAGCTTGCTGGATAACCCGGCAATCAAGACCACCGGTGCCGTGCGCGAGATCACCCCGGCGGTATCCGCCGAGACGGGCACGGTGCAGGTTAAGGTGACCCTCGACAATTTGCCCGAAGGCATGCGCCTGGGGTCGGTGGTCAGCGCCACCGCCAAGTCCGCCGGCAAGACTGCCGTCGAGTTGCCATGGTCGGCATTGACCAAGAACCTCAGCGAGCCGGCCGTGTGGCTGGTGGATGGCGAAGGCAAGGCACAGTTGCATACGGTCACGGTCGGTCGCTACCTGACCGGCAAAGTCATCATCAGTGACGGGCTCAAGGGCGGCGAGAAAGTGGTTACCGCTGGCGGCCAACTGCTGCACCCTGGCGTGCGCGTCGAGATTGCTGAAAATACCTATGAAAAATCCACGCCGGGAGCCCAGCCATGAAGCGCTTGTGGATAGTCTCGGCAGGCCTGCTGCTCGCCGCCTGTTCGAAGGAAGAGGCGCCGCCGGAGCCGGTGCGACCGGTGTTGTCCGTTGAGGTCCGGGCCCTCGACCAGCAGGCCCTCGGCCGATTCGCCGGGAATATCCAGGCGCGCTACGAGACCAATATGGGCTTTCGCGTGCCAGGACGGATCGCCAGCCGCAACGTCGACGTTGGCGCCGAAGTGAAGAAGGGTGACCTGCTCGCGACCCTCGACCCCACCGACCAGCAGAACCAATTGCGCGCCGCCCAAGGCGACCTGGCGCGAATCGAAGCGCAATACATCAATGCCCAGGCCAATGCCCGTCGCCAGCAACAGTTGTTCGACCGTGGCGTCGGCGCCCAGGCGCAACTGGACATCGCCCAGACCGACCTGAAGACCACCGCCGCCTCCCTGGAGCAGGCCCGGGCCGCGGTCGAACAAGCCCGCGACCAGCTCAACTACAGCGAACTGCATACCGACCACGATGCGGTCGTCACGGCCTGGAATGCCGAGGCCGGGCAAGTGGTGACCGCCGGCCAGCAAGTGGTGACGCTGGCTCGTCCAGATATCAAGGAGGCGGTGATCGACCTGCCGGCTGGATTGGCTGAGCGCCTGCCTGAAGACGTGGTCTTCGAAGTCGCCGCGCAACTGGACCCGGCGACCCGCACCACCGCCATCGTGCGCGAGATCGAACCCCAGGCCCAGAGCGCCACCCGCACCCGTCGCGCGCGCCTGACGTTGACCGACACGCCGCCGGGCTTTCGCCTCGGCACGGCCATCAGCGTGACCCTGAGTTCAGCCATCGAGCCGCGCATCGAGCTGCCGCTCACCGCGCTGCAAGAGGTCGACGGCAAGGCGCGAATTTGGCTGATCAACCCGCAGGACCAGACGGTCTCGCCACGCGAAGTACAAATTCTCGAACGCTCGGCTGATTCAGTGTTGGTGGCTAACGGCATCAAGCCCGGCGACCGCGTGGTCAGCGCCGGCGTGAACAGTCTCAAGCCAGGGCAGAAAGTGAAACTCGACGAGGAAGCACGATGAAAGGGCCTTTCAACCTATCCGAATGGGCCCTGCGGCATCAGTCGTTCGTGTGGTACCTGATGTTCGTCGCGTTGCTGATGGGCGTGTTCTCCTACATGAACCTGGGCCGCGAGGAAGACCCGTCGTTCACTATCAAGACCATGGTCATTCAGACTCGCTGGCCCGGCGCGACCCAGGAGGAAACCCTCGAACAGGTCACCGACCGCATCGAGAAAAAACTCGAAGAACTCGACTCCCTCGATTACGTGAAGAGTTACACCCGGCCGGGGGAATCGACGGTGTTCGTCTACCTGCGCGATACCACCGGAGCCAAGGAAATCCCTGAGATCTGGTACCAGGTCCGCAAGAAGATCAACGACATTCGCGGCGATTTTCCCCAAGGGTTGCAAGGCCCGGGATTCAACGACGAGTTCGGCGACGTGTACGGTTCGGTGTATGCCTTCACTGGCGACGGCCTGTCGATGCGCCAGTTGCGCGACTACGTTGAGCAAGTGCGCGCCGAGATCCGCGACGTGCCCGGTCTGGGCAAGGTGGAAATGGTCGGCGAACAGGACGAAGTGCTGTACCTGAACTTCTCCACGCGCAAACTCGCGGCCCTGGGCATCGATCAGCGCCAGGTGGTGCAGAGCCTGCAATCGCAGAATGCGGTGACCCCGGCCGGGGTGATCGACGCCGGGCCGGAACGGATTTCCGTGCGCACGTCGGGACAGTTCCAGTCGGAGAAGGACCTGGCCAACGTCAACCTGCGGCTCAATGACCGGTTCTATCGCCTTGCTGATATTGCTGACATCCGCCGTGGCTACGTCGATCCCGCGACGCCGATGTTCCGCTTCAACGGCACGCCGGCCATCGGCCTTGCCATCGCCATGAAGAAGGGCGGCAACATCCAGGACTTCGGCAAGGCCCTGCATGCGCGGATGAACGAACTGACCGCTGACTTGCCCGTGGGCGTCGGCGTGCACACGGTGTCGGATCAGGCCGAAGTGGTGGAGGAGGCCGTCGGCGGTTTCACCAGCGCCTTGTTCGAGGCGGTGGTCATTGTCCTGGTCGTCAGTTTCATCAGCCTCGGCATACGGGCCGGCCTGGTGGTGGCCTGCTCGATCCCGTTGGTGTTGGCGATGGTGTTCGTGTTCATGGAATACAGCGGCATCACCATGCAGCGGATATCCCTCGGTGCGCTGATCATTGCCCTCGGCTTGCTGGTGGATGACGCGATGATCACCGTGGAAATGATGGTCACGCGCCTGGAAAAAGGTGACAGCAAGGAACAGGCCGCCACCTTCGCCTACACCTCGACCGCATTCCCGATGCTCACCGGGACCCTGGTGACCGTGGCCGGTTTCGTGCCCATTGGCCTGAATGCCAGTTCCGCCGGCGAGTACACCTTCACTCTGTTCGCGGTCATCGCCGTGGCGATGCTGGTGTCCTGGATTGTCGCGGTGCTGTTCGCCCCGGTCATCGGCGTGCATATCCTCAGCACCAACATCAAACCCCACAGCGCCGAGCCGGGGCGTATCGGTCGGGCGTTCAACGGCGGCTTGTTGTGGGCGATGCGCAATCGCTGGTGGGCTATCGGCATCACGGTGCTGCTGTTCGTGCTGGCGGTGTTTTGCATGCGCTTTGTGCAGAATCAGTTTTTTCCGTCTTCGGACCGGCCGGAGATCCTGGTGGACCTCAACCTGCCGCAGAACGCCTCGATGGACGAGACCCGTAAAGCGGTCGACCGCCTGGAAGCGACCCTCAAGGATGACCCGGACGTGGCGCGCTGGAGCACTTACATCGGCGAAGGCGCGATCCGCTTTTACCTGCCGCTGGACCAGCAACTGCAGAACCCGTACTACGCGCAACTGGTGATCGTCAGCAAGGGCCTGGAGTCACGCGCGGCCCTTACCGAACGCTTGCAGAAGCGCTTGCGCGACGATTTCGTCGGCATCGGCAGCTACGTGCAAGCCCTGGAAATGGGGCCGCCGGTGGGCCGGCCGATCCAATACCGCGTCAGCGGCAAGGACATCGACCAGGTGCGCAAGCACGCCATCGAACTGGCCACCGAGCTGGACAAGAACTCGCACATCGGCGAAATCATCTACGACTGGAACGAGCCGGGCAAAGTGCTGCGCATCGACATCGCCCAGGACAAGGCAAGGCAACTGGGGTTGTCTTCGGATGACGTGGCCCGGCTGATGAACAGCATCGTCAGCGGTTCGCCGGTAACCCAGGTCAACGACGACATCTACCTGATCAATGTGGTCGGTCGTGCCGAAGACGCCGAACGCGGTTCGCCGGAAACCCTGCAGAATCTGCAAATCGTTACTCCCGGCGGCACGTCGATCCCGCTGCTGGCATTTGCCACGGTGCGTTATGAATTGGAGCAGCCGCTGGTCTGGCGTCGCGACCGCAAGCCGACCATTACCATCAAGGCCGCCGTGCGCGATGAAATCCAGCCGACGGACCTGGTGCGGCAACTGCAACCGGACATCGACAAGTTCGCTGCCAAATTGCCGGTGGGCTACAAGGTCGCCACCGGCGGCACGGTGGAGGAAAGCAGCAAGGCCCAGGGGCCGATCGCCAGCGTGGTGCCGCTGATGCTGTTCCTGATGGCGACGTTCCTGATGATCCAGTTGCACAGCGTGCAGAAGCTGTTCCTGGTGGCCAGCGTCGCGCCGTTGGGTCTGATCGGCGTGGTCCTGGCGCTGGTGCCGACGGGCACGCCCATGGGCTTCGTGGCGATCCTCGGCATCCTCGCGCTGATCGGCATTATCATTCGCAACTCGGTGATCCTCGTGACCCAGATCGATGAGTATGAACGTGACGGCTACGAACCCTGGGATGCGGTGGTGGAAGCGACCGAGCACCGGCGCCGGCCGATCCTGTTGACGGCGGCTGCGGCGAGCCTGGGGATGATTCCGATTGCCCGGGAAGTGTTTTGGGGCCCAATGGCGTACGCGATGATTGGCGGGATTATCATTGCCACCCTGCTGACATTGCTGTTCCTGCCGGCGCTCTATGTAGCCTGGTACAAGATTCGCGAGCCCAAGCGCGATTGAAGCGGCTTCATGCGTTGCCCTTGTGGCGAGGGAGCTTGCTCCCGCTGGGCCGCAAAGCGGCCCCATGAAGCCATGCGTCACCCTGGCCTTTTTACTTGCGCAACAACCGCATCCCATTGAACACCACCAGCAAGCTCACCCCCATGTCGGCAAACACTGCCATCCACAGGGTGGCGAACCCGGCAAAGGTGACGCCGAGAAAGATCGCCTTGATGACCAGCGCCAAGGCAATGTTCTGTTTGAGGATGCTGGAAGTCTGCCGCGACAGCCGGATGAACGCCGGAATCTTGCGCAGGTCGTCATCCATCAAGGCGACGTCGGCTGTCTCGATCGCCGTGTCGGTGCCGGCCGCTGCCATGGCGAAGCCGATTTCCGAGCGGGCGAGGGCCGGGGCGTCGTTGATGCCGTCGCCGACCATGCCGACTCGGTGACCCTGGGCGTACAGCTCCTCGATGGCTTTCAGCTTGTCCTCTGGCAACAAATCGCCACGGGCCCGGTCCATGCCCACCTGCTCGGCAATCGCCTCGGCGGTGTGGGCATTGTCGCCAGTCAGCATCAGCGTCTTGATGCCCAGCTCATGCAGTTGCCGGATGGCTTCGCGACTGGAGTCCTTCACCGTGTCCGCCACGGCGAATAACGCCAAAGGGCCCGTGCCGTCGAGTAGCAGCACCACGGACTTGCCTTGTTTCTCCAGGGCAAAAAGTCTCTCTTCCAACTCCGGTGAGCACAGTCCGAGATCTTCCACGAGTCGGTGGTTGCCCAGATGATACGTCCGGCCATCGATATCGCCGCGCACGCCACGTCCGGCAAGCGCCGCGAAGTTATCCACAGCGTGCTGTGCCCGCTGGTTATCCACAGCCGCATCGGCAATCGCGCGCGACACTGGATGGTCTGAGCGCGCGGCGAGGCTGGCGGCCAGCGCCCTGGCGGTGGTTTCCACCGTCGGGTCCAGCGGCACGTAGTCGGTCTGCACCGGCTTGCCATGGGTGATCGTGCCGGTCTTGTCCAAGGCTACGTAATCGAGCTTGTGGCCGCTCTCCAGATAAACGCCGCCCTTGATCAGGATGCCTTTGCGCGCCGCTGCCGCCAGGCCGCTGACGATGGTCACCGGGGTGGAGATCACCAGTGCGCACGGACAGGCGACCACCAGCAGGACCAATGCCCGGTAGATCCAGTCGAACCACAGCGCGCCCATGAACAGGGGCGCAATGACGGCCACGGCCAGCGCCAGGACGAACACCGCCGGAGTGTAAATGGTCGAGAATCGATCGACGAAACGCTGGGTCGGTGCGCGGGAGCCCTGGGCCTGTTCCACGGCGTGGATAATCCGCGCGAGGGTGGATTGATCGGCGGCGGCGGTCACGGTGTACTCCAACTCGCCGGCCTGGTTGATGGTGCCGGCGAACACTTTGTCGCCCACGGTTTTATCCACCGGCAGGCTCTCGCCGGTGATGGGCGCCTGGTCGATGGTCGAACGGCCGGCGACCACGTCACCGTCCAGGCCGACACGTTCTCCGGGACGGACCCGCACTCGCGCGCCGAGGGCGATGGCTTTGACGGCCTGGACCTGCCAAGTGCCGTCAGTCTGTTGCACGGTGGCCTGCTCCGGCGCCATTTGCATCAGGCCGCTGATGGCGTTGCGAGCGCGGTCGAGGGATTTGGCTTCGATCAACTCAGCCACGGTGAACAAGAACATCACCATCGCCGCTTCCGGCCACTGGCCGATCAACACCGCGCCGGTCACGGCGATGCTCATCAAGGCATTGATATTCAGGTTGAGGTTCTTCAGGGCGATCCAGCCCTTTTTGTAAGTGCCGAGGCCACCGCTGAGAATCGACGCCAGCGCTACCAACGCGACGACCCAGTTTGGCGCGGTGTTGGTGAAATGAATCACCTCGGCACCCAGCGCGGTGACACCGGACAGCGCCAACGGCCACCAAGGCTTGGCGGGTGCGGGCAGGTTGTTGGTCGACTCTTGCTGACCGGCCGTAAACGGTTCCGCTTGCATCCCCAAGGACTCGATAGCCTTGATGATCGGCGCATCGCTGGGCAAGTCGTGAGTCACGCCCAGCACCCGGTTGATCAGATTGAATTGCAGTTGCTGCACGCCTTCGAGCTTGCCGAGTTTGTTCTGTATCAACGTCTGTTCGGTGGGGCAGTCCATGGCTTCGATGCGAAAACTGCTCAGCCGCGCACCGTCCGTTGGCGCCTTGCCGATGTTGACCACCGACGGCGCCGCTTTGGACGCGCAGCAGGAATGAGCGTGATCGTGACCGTGGGCCGATTTGGGGGTGTGAATGGAGTCGCTCATGAGGTTACGTCCGTGAAAAGTGCCTGTTGCACAGTAGAGACCCTGTAGCCACTATAGGGTCAAGCACCTATTTCGGAGGCGTGCCATGAAGATCGGCGAACTGGCGAAACTCACCGACTGCCAAGTCGAGACCATCCGTTACTACGAGCGCGAGGGCCTGCTGCCGGAGCCCGCCCGCAGCGATGGCAACTACCGCGTCTACACCCAGGCCCACGCCGAGCGGCTGACGTTCATCCGCAACTGTCGCACCCTGGATATGACCCTGGAGGAGATCCGTAGCCTGCTGATCCTGCGCGACAGCCCCCAGGACCAGTGCGAGAGCGTCAATGCGTTGATCGATGAACACATCCACCACGTCAAGGCACGTATCGACGGCCTGCTGGCCTTGCAGGCGCAACTGATCGACCTGCGCCATCGCTGCGGCGAAGGGCCGGACCTGGATCAATGCGGGATCTTGCAGCGGCTGGAAGTCAGCGGCGCGGTGGCGCCGGAAGTGGAGCATTCACATGTTGGCAGAAGCCACGGGCATTGAAAGCCTATTGATCATTCCCACGCTCCGCGTGGGAATGCCGCCCGGGACGCTCCGCGTGCCAGTGTGACGCGGAGCGTGGGAGCGATAAAAAGTCGTGTTTCTAGACCGCCATCGGCGCGGTCATCGGCGCGTGGTGTTGATAGCCTTCAAGAGAGAAATCGCTCGGCTCCACCAACTCCAGCCATTCAGGCTGGTACACGCCGGTCTTGGCAAACTCCGGCACGCGCTCGGAAATCACCAGTTTGGGCATCGGGAACGGCTCGCGGGTGAGCTGTTCGTTGAGCATGTCCAAGTGGTTTTCGTAGACGTGGGCATCGCCAATGAAATAGGTGAACCAGCGCGGCGTGTAGCCGGTCAGGCGACCGATCAGGCTCAGCAGCGCGGCGCCTTCGGTGAGGTTGAACGGCGTGCCCAGGCCCAGGTCATTGGAGCGGATGTAGAGGGTCAGGGAGATTTCCTTGGTCTCGACATTCGGGTGGAACTGGTACAACAGATGGCACGGTGGCAGGGCCATTTCATCGAGCTGGGCGCAGTTCCAGCCGTGGAACAGGATGCGCCGGCTGCCCGGGTCCTTGATGATGGTATCGACGCACTGGCGAACCTGGTCGATCGCTTTGTACAGCACCACATAGGCCTGGCCGTTTTCTTCGCCTTCGGCGATCTGCCGGTAACCCTGGGCCAGTGTCTGCTCGATGGCCGCCGGGTTGCTCAGCGGGATCTGCTTGTAAGCCGGCCATTTGCGCCATTGCACGCCGTAGATCTCGCCCAGGTCGTCTTCGCCCTGGCGGAACGGGTTGGCCAGCCACTGGGCGTTTTCGTTGGCGTTCTGGTCCCAGACCTTGCAGCCCAAGGCGCGGAACTCAGCGGCGTTATTCACACCACGGAGAAAACCGCACATTTCGCCAATGGCCGATTTAAAAGCCATCTTGCGCGTGGTGATGGCCGGAAAACCTTCTTTCAGGTCATAACGCAGCATCGCGCCGGGAAAACTGATGGTGTTCACACCGGTGCGGTTGGCTTGCCTGGTGCCGTTCTTGATGACGTGGGCCACCAGATCGAGATATTGCTTCATGGGATACCTGTGTCCTTGAACCCGAGGCCAGCGCCCCGGGGTCCGAATTTTAAACCTTGGCCGCCGCAGCCGGCGCGCGATGATAGGCCAGCCAGATCAGTGCCAGGCCACCAACGATCATCGGCAGGCACAACACCTGGCCCATGGTCAGCCAGTTCCACGCCAGATAGCCGAGCTGGGCGTCGGGGACGCGGACGAATTCAACGATAAAGCGGAAGATCCCGTAGAACAGCGCAAACATGCCTGACACCGCCATGGTCGGTCGCGGCTTGCGCGAAAACAGCCAGAGGATCAGGAACAGCGCCACGCCTTCGAGAGCGAACTGGTACAGCTGCGACGGGTGGCGCGGCAACTGCGCCGGGTCGCTGAACGGGGGGAAGACCATTGCCCAAGGCACGTCCGTCGCCTTGCCCCACAACTCGGCGTTGATGAAGTTGCCAATGCGCCCGGCACCCAGGCCGATCGGCACCATTGGCGCGACGAAATCCATCAGTTCGAAAAACGATTTGTTGTTGCGCTTGCCGAACCACAGCGCCGCGAGCATCACGCCGATGAACCCGCCATGGAAGGACATGCCGCCTTTCCATACCTCGAAGATCAGTGTCGGATTGGCCAGGTAGGCGCTCAGGTCGTAGAACAATACGTAGCCCAGGCGTCCGCCGACGATCACGCCCATGGACAGCCAGAACACCAGGTCAGAAAGCTTCTCTTTGTTCCAGGTCGGATCAAACCGGTTGAGCCGGCGCGAGGCCAGCCACCAGGCGCCACCGATACCGATCAGGTACATGAGACCGTACCAGTGGATTTTCAGCGGGCCGATGGCCAGGGCAACCGGATCGATCTGCGGGTAAGGCAGCATTGATATTCCTCGTGAATGTCAAAAATACCCGGGCGACGCTGCCACCTCGGGATTAAGCCAGGATTGCGTCAGAGCAGGAAACTCAAGCCGACGCCGAACAGCAAAGCGGCGAACAGCCGCTTGAGCAAGCGCGGCGACAGGCGATGGGCCAGTCGCGCGCCGAAACGGGCGAAGACCATGCTCGTCAGGGCGATGCCCAGCAGCGCCGGCAAATACACAAAACCGAGACTATGGGGCGGCAACAACGGATCCTGCCACCCCAGAATCATGAAACTTAACGCACTGACCAGGGCGATGGGCAGCCCGCACGCCGACGAAGTCGCCACCGCTTGTTGCATCGGCACGCTGCGCCAGGTCAGGAACGGTACCGTCAGCGAGCCGCCACCGATGCCGAAAATCGCCGAGGCCCAGCCGACCACCGTGCCGGCCAGGGACAACCCGACCTTGCCCGGTACCGTGCGGCTGGCCTTGGGCTTGAAATCCAAGGCCAGTTGCGCGGCGACGAGCATGGCGAACACCCCGATGATCTTTTGCAGGTGCGGACCGGAAATCGCTTCGGCGGTGATCGCGCCGAAACCGGCGCCGACCAGGATGCCAACGGTCATCCAGGTGAAAATCTGCCAGCGCACCGCCCCTTTGCGGTGATGCTCGCGCACGGCGTTTACCGACGTGAAGATGATCGATGCCAGGGAAGTACCTACGGCCAGGTGCGTCAATACTTGCGGGTCGAAACCCTGCAAGGTGAAACTGAAGACCAACACCGGGACGATGATCATCCCGCCGCCCACGCCGAACAACCCGGCCAGTACGCCGGCACAGGCGCCGAGCAGCAGATAGAGCAGAAATTCCACCAGCGTCTCCTCGCCCGTACCAAAATAAGAGCGGCATGGTAACGGATCGAGGGGCTTGAGCTCTACTGAAGGCGATGGATGCGTTGGTGATGTGTGGGTAGAGTGGTGGTGAAGCGACGAATAGCCTTTGTGGCGAGGGAGCTTGCTCCCGCTGGTGGGCGAAGCCCACCCAACAAGGTTTTTGGGGCTACTTCGTAGCCCAGCGGGAGCAAGCTCCCTCGCCACAAAGGCGGTGTTCGGCTTTATTTTTTTAACGGATTGGCATTGTTAACAGGACAACCTGATGTGCCTGATCGTATTTGCCTGGCGCCCCGGCCACTCCCAGCCGCTGATCGTGGCGGCCAACCGCGACGAGTTCTACGCTCGTCCAACCCAGCCCTTGGCCCAATGGTCTGACGCACCCCACGTATATGCCGGGCGTGACCTGGAGGCTGGCGGCACCTGGCTCGGTGTCGGCGCGCAGGGGCGCTTTGCCGCGCTGACCAACATCCGCGACCCGGGCCAACTGCCGGCATTCAAGTCGCGCGGTGAGTTGGTGGCGCGGTTCCTGACCGGAAGTCTTTCGATTGGCGATTATTTGAGCGAAGTCGTGCCTCGTGCCGGCGAATATGGTGGTTTCAACCTGCTGCTCGGCGATGGGTCGCAGCTGTGGCACTACAACGCCCGCGATACCCGGCCACAGCGGTTGGCGGAGGGGATCTACGGTCTGTCCAACGCCGGACTGAACACGCCATGGCCGAAACTGCTCAAGGCCCGTACGGCGCTCGGCGAGGCGCTGAACGACCCGCAACCGCAAGCATTGCTGGCGCTGTTGAACGACCCGCTACCCGCGCCGATGGCGGAACTGCCGGACACTGGCGTGGGGCTTGCGACGGAGATGCTGCTGTCGAGTGTGTTCATTGCCAGCCCGGCCTACGGGACGCGAGCGAGTACGGCATTGATTGTTCATGCCGATGGGACGCGGCATTTAGTGGAGCGCAGTTTCGGGCCGCATGGGGGGCATTTGGGGGAGGTGGAACTGCACCTCTGAATGCTCTGCGAACTAGAGGGTCTTGTTCGACGCCGGATTGATCATCCGCGCCAACCCGAGGTTCTTCAGCGCCAACTGCAGGGAGCTATGAATCACTTGCGGGTTATCGATGGTCATCAGCTCCGCCAGCAGCTCCTGGGCCTTGCTGAGGTTGATCTGGCGCAGCATCCACTTCACTTTCGGCAGGTTGGTGGCGTTCATCGACAGGCTGTCGAAGCCCATCGCCATCAGCAGCACCGCTGCCGCTGGGTCGCCGGCCATTTCGCCGCAGATACTCACGGGCTTGCCTTCGGCATGGGCGTCGCGCACGACGTTCTGTAGAGCCTGCAGCACGGCCGGGTGCAGGTAGTCATACAAGTCCGCTACCCGTGGGTTGTTACGGTCCACGGCCAGCAGATATTGGGTCAGGTCGTTGGAACCGACGGACAGGAAGTCCACCTGCCGCGCCAATTCCTTGGTCTGGTACACCGCTGCCGGAATTTCGATCATCACGCCGACGGGTGGCATCGGTACGTCGGTGCCTTCGTCGCGTACTTCGCCCCAGGCCCGGTGGATCAGGTGCAGGGCCTCTTCCAGCTCATGGGTGCCAGAGATCATCGGCAACAGGATGCGCAGGTTGTTCAGGCCTTCGCTGGCCTTGAGCATGGCGCGCGCCTGGACCAGGAAGATTTCCGGATGGTCGAGCGTCACGCGGATCCCGCGCCAGCCGAGGAAGGGGTTGTCTTCCTTGATCGGGAAGTAGGACAGGGATTTGTCGCCGCCGATGTCCAGGCTGCGCATGGTCACTGGCTGCGGATGGAACGCGGACAATTGCTCGCGGTAGATCGCCAGCTGTTCCTTTTCGCTGGGGAAGCGCTGGTTGATCATGAACGGTACTTCGGTGCGGTACAGGCCCACACCCTCGGCACCACGCTTCTGCGCCCGGGCCACATCGGCCAGCAGGCCGGTGTTGACCCACAGCGGCATGCGGTGGCCATCGAGTGTGATGCAGGGCAGGTCCCGCAGCGCATCCAGGCCCAGGGAGAGTTGCTTTTCTTCTTCCACCACATCGGCAAACTGCTTGCGCAGCACGTCGCTGGGGTTGGTGTAGACCTCGCCGTGGTAGCCATCGACGATCATCTGGATGCCGTCGACCTTGGAATACGGCAGGTCCACCACGCCCATCACCGTGGGAATGCCCATGGCCCGGGCGAGGATCGCCACGTGGGAGTTGCCCGAACCCAAAACCGAGACCAACCCCGCCAGCTTGCCTTCAGGCACTTCGCCGAGCATGGCCGGGGTCAGCTCTTCGCTGACCAGGATCGTGTTGTCGGGATAGACCAGCGTCTGTTGGCGTTCCTGCTGCAAATAGGCGAGCAAGCGGCGGCCGAGGTCCTTGACGTCGGAAGCGCGCTCGCGCAGGTAGGCATCGTCCATCAGTTCGAAACGATTGACGTGGTCGGTCACCACTTGGCGCAACGCGCCCTGGGCCCATTGGCCGGTCTTGATGACCGTGGTCACCTCGCTGCCCAGGGACGCGTCGTCGAGCATCATCAGGTAGACGTCGAACAGCGCGCGCTCTTCCGGGCGCAGCTGCGTCGCCAGCTTGGCCGACAGGGTGCGCATGTCGGCGCGCACGCCTTCGATGGCGGTCTTGAACAAGCCCAGCTCGGCCGGGATGTCGGAAATGGTCTTGTCTGGCACCACGTCGAGGTCGGCGGGCGGCAGCATGACCAGCGCGGTACCCACCGCCGCGCCGGGGGAGCCTGGGACGCCGACGAACTTGGCTTCCTGGATGCCCTTGCCCTGGCGACCCAGGCCGCTGATCGAACCCGTGGCTTCGGCGTGGGCGATTACCCCGGCCAGTTGCGCGCTCATGGTCACGAGGAAGGCTTCTTCACCTTCGTCGAACTGGCGGCGTTCCTTCTGCTGGATGACCAACACGCCGACGACACGGCGGTGGTGGATGATCGGCGCGCCGAGGAACGATGCGTAGCGTTCTTCGCCAGTTTCGGCGAAGTAGCGGTAGCGCGGGTGATCCGCGGCGTTTTCCAGGTTCAGGGGTTCTTCACGCGTGCCGACCAGGCCGACCAGGCCTTCGTTGGGGGCCATGCTGACCTTGCCGATGGAGCGCTTGTTCAAGCCTTCGGTGGCCATCAGCACAAAGCGGTTGGTCTCGGGATCAAGCAGATAGACCGAGCAGACTTGGCTGCCCATGGCCTCTTTGACGCGCAATACAATAATGCCCAACGCCGCCTTGAGATCCTTGGCGGAGTTAACTTCCTGGACGATCTTGCGCAGCGTATTGAGCATGGCTCGGGGTCGAACTCCGTCGTCAGTCGCGCGTCAGCAGGCGCGGGGCAAGCTCTTTGAGAGCGCGTCGATACACTTCGCGCTTGAATGTCACCACCTGGCCCAACGGATACCAATAGCTGACCCAGCGCCAGCCATCGAACTCCGGTTTACCGGTCAAATCCATCCGCACCCGCTGCTCGTTGGAGATCAGGCGCAGGAGAAACCATTTCTGCTTCTGGCCGATGCACAGCGGTTGGCTGTGTGTCCTGACCAGGCGTTGCGGCAAACGATAGCGCAACCAGCCTCGGGTGCAGGCGAGTATTTCGACATCCTCTCGCTCAAGCCCCACTTCTTCATTCAACTCGCGGTATAAAGCCTCTTCCGGCGTCTCCTGAGGATTGATCCCACCCTGGGGAAACTGCCAGGCGTCTTGATTGATACGGCGTGCCCATAGCACCTGCCCAGCATCATTCGTAAGAATGATCCCCACATTGGGACGGAAACCATCGGGATCGATCACGGCAACAACCTCGCAAACGCATGTCGCCGCATTGTTCCACAAAGGTTGTGAAAGCAGCAACGAGCCTTCCTACCTTATGTGCACTCTTGTGAAAAGTCCGTATTCTGAGCGCCTTTCTTCAGAATTTTCAGCGAGTAACTGCAATGCGGCTGGCTTTATTCGACTTGGACAACACGCTGCTGGGCGGCGACAGCGATCACGCCTGGGGCGATTACCTGTGCGAACGCGGCTTCCTCGATGCCGTCACGTACAAGGCGCGCAACGACGAGTTCTACCAGGATTACCTGGCCGGCAAGCTCGACAACGCCGCGTACCTGAATTTCTGCCTGGAAATCCTTGGCCGTACCGAGATGGAAGTGCTGGCACAGTGGCATCTGGACTACATGCGCGATTGCATCGAGCCGATCGTGCTGCCCCAGGCCATCGAACTGTTGAAAAAACACCGCGACGCCGGTGACAAATTGGTGATCATCACCGCCACCAACCGCTTCGTCACCGCACCGATTGCCGAACGCCTGGGGGTCGAAACGCTGATCGCCACCGAGTGCGAGATGATCGACGGGCGCTACAGCGGGCGCAGCACCGACATCCCATGCTTTCGCGAGGGCAAGGTGACCCGGTTGAACCGTTGGTTGGAAGAAACCGGGTATTCGCTCGACGACAGCTACTTCTATAGCGACTCAATGAACGACTTGCCGCTCCTGGAGGCGGTGATGCATCCGGTGGCTGTGGACCCGGATCCGAATCTTCGGTCCGAGGCCGAGCGACGGGGTTGGCCGGTGATCAGCCTGCGCGGCTGATCCCTCTCACGCAGGCTTGGCCACCATCAAGTAGAAAATTGCCATGAACGCCAAGAAGGCCGGCCAACCCAGCGCAAACCACCAGCGCATGTAGGTCGTGGCCTTGATCGGGATGGGCGTGCCGTCCCGCAAGGCTTGTTCAGCCATCTTGTGCACGCGGATCTGCAACCAGACCACTGGCAGCCAGCAGACGCCCGCCAAGCAATAAAGGCCGATGCTCCACATCAACCAGCTCTGTTGCAGTGGCCAGCCGGCCACATGCATCAGGGCCAGCCCGCTCAGCGGTTGAAATACCGCGGTGGTGGCGGTGAACGCCCAATCGGCGAAGACCAGATGCTTGAAGGTGACGGCAATGACTTCGACCTTGCCGCTGCGCCAGGCCCGGAGCGCATAGTAGGCCGAACCCGCGCCCAGGCCGAACAGAACGGTGGAGGAGAGGATATGCAGGGTTTTCAGCAGCAGATACATGCTCATCGGCGGGGCTCAGTCCAAAGCAGCCATAAAGTTGCGACGATCAATACCAGATTCTTGGCGACAGCCGCGTAAGGGTCGAACCAATAGTGCGGCAGGATGAAACTGATGCACAGCGTATAGCCCGCCATCAGACCCAACTGCAGCAGCAAGGCCTGGCGACGCCAACGCTTGAGCAGCATGCCCACGCCCAGCACGCCGTCACACAGCGCGCCGCTGACCACCGCAAGCTTCGCCCAGGCGCCGTGTACGCCAGCTTCGGCCATGATGCGCAAGCCCCAATCGTAACCCGGGCCGAGGCACACCACGGCGGTCCCCAGCCAGATCAAGGCCAGGACCGCCAGCATCAATGGACGCAAGGCCCGCAGGCTGCTCTGGGCGACCGTTGGCCATTGCTGCAAGCGAGTCTGCACCGGGGCGGCGTGATAGCCGCATACCGACGCGAGTACGCCTGGGTCGGCCAGATTGTCCCGTTGCGCCAGAACCACACTTTGCCCGTTCAAGGCCCGCCAGCCGAACCGATCCCCCAACCGGCTGCCAACCTGGATCAACAGCGCAGGCGCCTTGAGGTAGCGCGCCGGTGCCCAACCCTGCGCGGCTCGCAGATGATCAATGAGTTGTGCCAGGCTCATTGGCTCGGGCCCCACCAGCGGCAACACTACGGATTCGCTCGGCCATTGCCGCAGCAGGGCGAGCACCGCGCCCGCCAGGTCGTCGATGTGCACGGGTTGGATGCGCGCCTTAAGATCCAGCAAGGGAATCAACGGCCACGGCGAAAGGCCCGCCAGCCAGTCGCTGCTGGTGCCACCCGGTCCTACTACCAACGAAGGCCGCAGGATGACCGATGGGCCGTCCAGCCCGGACAGATACTCGTCGGCCAGGCCTTTGCTCGCCAGGAACGGCACGTCGGATTGGGCGCTCGCGCCCAGCGCGGATATCTGCAGAATCCGTACGCCTCGACGTGCGGCCTGATCGAACAGCGCCCGAGCGCCGCGGTCCTGGACCAGGCTCAACGCCAGGGTGTCGACGCTGAGCAGGCCGGCTGCGTTGATCAGCAGGTCGATGTCGTCGGGGAATGCAAAATGGGCCGGCTCGGCTGCCAGCAAGCCGAGATCCAGCTGCCGCCATTCGACCCCCGGCCAGCTTGAAGCCTCGGGTTCACGACGGGTTGCGATGATCGAGTGGCCGGCGCCGTGCAGCGCTCGCAGCAGCTGGCCGCCGATAAATCCACTGCCACCCACCAACAGAATCTTCATGACAGTCCCTGTCAGTTAAACCGGCTTGGCGCCCATCAACGCGGCAATGGACAGGAAGCCGACACCACCGACGATTGCCAGCGCCAAGGTAAATCTACTGCCGCCGCCGTTACCCATGCGCAGGCGGTTGAGCCGCGCCAGCAGCCAAATGGCGCAGGGCGCCGCCACGGTATAGATCACGCTGGAACCCAGCAGCCAGGTTTGCCCAAGCGGCCAGCCCACCAGATGAACCAGCCACCATCCGGTAAACGGCATGCTCAGCATGCCGATCAGCATCACGCCCCAGGCGAATAGCCAGGGCCGCCGCAGCGTATAGGCGGGGCCCTCGCTGCGTTTGCGCCAGGCCACGACGGCCAGGCTCACACCGCAGGCCAGCAGCACGACGGTGGCCGCGACGTGCAGGATTTTCAAGGTCAGCAGAGTTTCCATGGATGTTTCCTTAGACCGATGTCCTTGAGCGTAGCCCTTCAGCCAAGAAACAGCTGATACGCGGGGTTATCGCTTTCGTCCCAATACGGGTAGCCAATTTCCTCCAGGGCTGCCGGCACCAGGTGGCGTTCATCATGTGGCACTTGCAGTCCGGCGACTACACGGCCATCCGCCGCGCCATGGTTGCGGTAGTGGAACATGGAGATGTTCCAGCGCCCGCCCAGTTTATTGAGGAAGTTGAACAGCGCTCCCGGGCGTTCCGGGAATTCGAAGCGCAGCACCACCTCGTCGATGACATGGGCCGCATGGCCGCCGACCATATGGCGGGTGTGCAGCTTGGCCAGTTCGTTGTCGGTCAGGTCCAGCACCGGAAAGCCTTGCTCGGTCAGGCTGGCGATCAGCGCGCTGCGCGGGTCGTTTTCCGGGTGCGTCTGCACGCCAACGAAAATGTGCGCTTCGCTGCCGGTGTTGTAGCGGTAGTTGAATTCGGTGATCTGGCGCTTGCCGATGGCTTCGCAGAACGCCTTGAAGCTGCCCGGCTTCTCGGGGATGGTCACGGCGATGATCGCTTCGCGGCCTTCACCCAGCTCGGCGCGCTCGGCGACGTGACGCAGGCGGTCGAAGTTGACGTTGGCGCCCGAATCGATGGCCACCAGGGTCTGGCCGCTGACGCCCCGCGACTCGACATATTTTTTGATCCCGGCCACGCCCAAGGCGCCGGCGGGTTCGGTGATCGAGCGGGTATCGTCGTAGATATCCTTGATGGCCGCACAGATCTCGTCGGTGCTGACGGTGATCACTTCGTCCACGTAGTGCTTGCAGATATCAAAGGTGTGTTGGCCGATCTGCGCCACGGCAACGCCATCGGCGAACAGGCCCACCGTCGGCAGCACCACGCGCTCGCCCGCGGCCATGGCCGCTTGCAGGCAATTGGAGTCATCCGGCTCGACGCCAATGATCTTGATCTCGGGGCGCAGGTATTTCACGTAGGCCGCAATCCCGGCAATCAACCCGCCACCGCCCACCGGGACGAATATCGCGTCCAGGCGCCCTGGGTGTTGGCGCAGGATTTCCATCGCCACCGTGCCCTGCCCGGCAATGGTGTGAGGGTCGTCATAGGGATGGATGTAGACGTAGCCTTTTTCGTCGACCAGTTTCAACGAGTACGCCAGGGCCTCGGGGAACGAGTCGCCATGCAACACCACTTTGCCGCCACGGGAACGCACGCCCTCGACCTTGATTTCCGGGGTGGTCTTAGGCATGACAATGGTGGCCTTGACCCCCAAGACCTTCGCCGCCAGTGCCAGGCCTTGGGCATGGTTGCCCGCCGACGCGGTGACCACGCCCCGTGCGCGTTCTTCATCGCTGAGCTGGGTCAGCTTGTTGTAGGCCCCGCGAATCTTGAACGAGAACACCGGCTGCAAGTCTTCCCGCTTGAGCCAGATATCGTTGCCCAGCCGCTCGGAGAGCTGGCGGGCGGTCTGCAGCGGGGTTTCTACGGCAACGTCATAAACGCGCGAGGTGAGGATCTTTTTGACGTACTGTTCAAGCATCGGAAAGCATCACTGGGCGGGTTGGGCAGGGCCAAGGAGTCTAACCCGGCTTTTGGCCAGGCGACCACACGAATTAAAAGGTTTGAAGGCAATGACCGAGGCCGCTTCGGTGCCTATAATGCCGGCCTTTCGTTCCCTCTCGGCACCCTCGGAGCCCGCATGACCCAGGATCAACTCAAACAGGCCGTGGCCCAGGCCGCCGTCGACTTCATCCTCCCAAAGCTGGATGACAAGAGCATCGTCGGGGTCGGCACCGGCTCCACGGCCAACTGCTTCATCGACGCGCTGGCGCAGCACAAAGGTGCGTTCGACGGCGCGGTCGCCAGCTCCGAAGCCACCGCCGCACGCCTGAAAGGCCATGGGGTCCCGGTGTACGAGCTCAACACCGTGAGCGACCTGGAGTTCTACATCGATGGCGCTGACGAAAGCGACGAGCATCTGAACCTGATCAAGGGCGGCGGCGCAGCCCTGACCCGCGAGAAAATCGTTGCGGCGGTGGCCAAGACGTTCATCTGCATCGCCGACGCCAGCAAACTGGTGCCGGTGCTCGGAGCGTTTCCGCTGCCGGTGGAAGTCATCCCCATGGCCCGCAGCCACGTTGCCCGTCAGCTGGTGAAACTGGGCGGAGATCCGGTGTATCGCGAAGGCGTGTTGACCGATAACGGCAACATCATCCTGGATGTGCACAACTTGCAAATCACCGATCCAGAAGAGCTGGAGCGCCAGATCAACGCCATCGTCGGCGTGGTCACCAATGGTTTGTTCGCTGCGCGCCCGGCGGATGTGCTGTTGCTGGGGACCAGTGAAGGGGTGAAGACCCTCAAGGCCTGATCCGAAGTAGTGACAGGCACAGTTGTGGTGAGAGGATTTTTTTCCTATTAGTCGAGCTGCGGTTTCTTGAACACATAGAACAGGTTCGGCTCACTCACCACGTACAAATTGCCGTCGTCGTCCATCGCCAGGCCCTCGGCCTGGGGGATGGTGTCCTGCAGGCCGTGGCGCCCCTTGCTCAACGACAGCGTGCTCAACGGCCGGCCATCGATATCCAATTCGATAATCAACCGCGACTCATCGGACAGTGCCAGCAAATGGCCGCTGCGCTCGTCGTATTGCAGGCTGGAGAGGTCGCGCACAAATAATCCGGCATCGCGCTTGGGATTGTTGATGACGTGGACTGCGTAGGACTTCTCTGGATTGTGGTAGGGAAAGCCGTGCACTTCATAAATCAGCATCGGATCGCGCTCCTTGGCCACGAATAGCCGTTTGCCCACCGAGTCGTAAGCCAGGCCTTCGAAGCCTTTGTTGCCGCTCATGTGCACGCCAAGCGTCATTTGCTCGGCATCGGCTGCGTCGAGGAACCGGGTGTCTTCCTCCAGGTGAATCTTGATCAGTCGCTGTTGGCGCTCGTCGGTGATGACGTAAATGTTCTCGCTGATGAACTCCACTGCTTCCGGATCGCCGAACCCGATCAGGGCGAGGCGCCGCAATATCTTGCCATCCAGTGACAACTCGATCAGCTCGGCATTCTTGTTGGTGACGGTGAACAGGCTTTTGCGGCTCGGATCAAACGTCAACGCCGAAACGTCTGCGTCCAAGCCTTCGATTACCTGGCCTTCAAGCGTGACCTGATATTGATCCAGTGAGATGACCTGTTCACTCACGGGGTGCCAGAGGGTATTCAGGTTGAACCAGGCGCGCTCGAACAGACGCAGGTACTGGCCCGCTGCGATCAGCGTAATCAACACGATCAGCAGCAACAGGATCAGGAACTTGGGACGGGCGAGTCGACGCATGTGAGATGAGCTCGATAAGAACAGGTGGTTGGAAATACCACGACTGCCTGAACTGAAGCTTAATGGCCGACTGCCACATCCTACAGCGATGGATGAATTACCTTACAGCGTTTGCTATCAGCGTGATTTCTCAAACCGATAGAACAGGTTCGGTTCGCTCACCATATAAAGATTGCCGTCCTCATCAAGGGCGACGCCTTCTGCACGGGGGATGGTGTCCTTCAGCCCGTTGAAGCCACCGAGCAGCGTCATGAAGCTGATCTGTTCGCCCTGTTGATCGAGTTCCAGCAACAAATGAGAGTCGGCTGACAGCAATGCGGTATGGCCCGTGCGAGGATCGACCGCCAGGGCGGAGAGATTGCGCAGGTCCAGTTCATTGCTGGCATGGATCTGTTTGTCGCCCTTGAGCAATGGGCTGCCGTCGCTTTTCCAAGTGAATAAAGCAGGCGGACGTTCTTCGCCCAGCACCAATTGTCGATTGCGGGGATCCCACGCGATGCCTTCAAATCCTTTGTTCTGATTTTTTGACGAACCCAGATCGTAATTAGGGAGGGCGTTGAAGTTCAATTCGCGGGTATTGGCATCCACCTGAACGATCGACAGGCTGTGCTTTCGCTCGTCGATGATGGCGAGCAGTCCATTCTCCATGTAGCTCACCCCTTCTGGGTTGGCCCAGCCCACCAAGGGGATTTTTCGCAGCACGTCTCCTTGCAGGGTCAGCTCCACCAGAGACGGATGTTTGCCCATGACCGTAAACAAGGTCTTGGTTTGTGGGTTATAGGTCAGGTCGGATGCTTCATCTTCCTCCATCCCAAGAAGCGCCTTGGCATCGATGACAGCGCGATACTCAGGGAGCCAAATACTGTCCTGGCGCAGGTCTTGGCTCTTGAAGCGTTCCGATACCCAAAGCAAGCCTCGGTCATCCCAGTGCATTGCGAATGCCAAGGTGTAAGGGGCAATTGTCGCCAGCAACAGCCAGGCATACCGAGGCAATTTGAGGCGCGCGGGACGAGTGATCGAGGGGGCGGGCAGGGCTTGGGTGTCAGCCATCAGGAATGCATTCCAGAAATTCGGCGAGGGATTGGCAGGCTCAGATGCCGCAATCCCGAGAATTATCCGGATGGCATGTGAAAAAATGGTTAACGCGGTGGCTTTGCTATCTGCGGGAGGCTCGCTCCCGCCAGATACAAGGTGTTGCCGTTAGCGAACGCTGCTCTCGAAGCGGCTCGCGCCTGGCAGCTCCAGCACCAGCTCATCGCCCACGTTCAGTGGTCCGACGCCCGCCGGAGTACCGGTGAGGATAACGTCGCCGGCCTGCAGCGAGAAGCAGCCGGCCATGTACTGGATCATCGGCACGATAGGGTTGAGCATCAGGCTGCTGTTGCCGTCCTGGCGCACTTCGCCATTGATGACCAAGCGAACGGGAATGTCGGTCAGGTCGGCGAAGGTGTCCTTCGATACGAACGGGGCGATCACTGCCGCGCCGTCGAAAGATTTGGCAACTTCCCACGGCAGGCCTTTGCCCTTGAGCTCGGCTTGCTTGTCCCGCAGGGTCAGGTCCAGGGCCGGAGCGAAGCCGGAGATTGCGTCCAGCACTTCTTCGGCGCTGGGCCGGGTGGACAGTGGCTTGCCGATCAGCACGGCGATTTCCGCCTCGTAGTGCACCGAACCGCGATCGGTGGGAATGCTGAAACCGCCTTCCAGCGGCACCACGCAACTGCCTGGCTTGATGAACAGCAACGGCTCGGTGGGTACCGGGTTATCCAGTTCCTTTGCATGCTCGGCATAGTTGCGGCCAATGCACACCACTTTCCCGATCGGGAAATGAATACGCGTACCGTCGACATACTGGTGCTGATAGCTCATAACCGACTCCTGCCTTTGGATTTTCATCAGGTGTTTATAAGGGTCAAACCGCGAAGATCTTGCCCGGGTTCATGATTCCGTTGGGGTCGAAGACTGCCTTTACCGCTTTCATATATTCGATCTCCACCGGCGAGCGACTGTAGGTCAGGTAGTCACGCTTGGTCATGCCCACGCCATGCTCGGCGGAAATCGAGCCGTTGTACTTCTCCACGGTTTCGAAGACCCATTTGTTCACGGTTGCGCACTTGGCGAAGAACTCATCCTTGCTCAGGTTTTCCGGCTTGAGGATGTTCAAGTGCAAGTTGCCGTCGCCGATGTGGCCAAACCAGACGATTTCGAAATCCGGGTAGTGTTCGCCGACGATTGCATCGATTTCCGGCAAGAATGCCGGAACCTTCGAGACGGTTACCGAGATGTCGTTCTTGTAAGGCGTCCAGTGGGAAATGGTTTCGGAGATGTACTCGCGCAGTTTCCACAGGTTCTGCAGTTGGGTTTCGCTCTGGCTCATCACGCCGTCCAGCACCCACCCTTGTTCGACGCAGTGCTCGAAGGTTTCCAGCGCATGGTTGGCGACCTCTTCGGTGGTGGCCTCGAATTCCAGCAGCGCGTAGAACGGGCAATCGGTTTCGAACGGCGCGGGCACGTCGCCGCGACCGAGGACCTTGGCCAGGGCCTTGTCGGAGAAAAATTCGAATGCGGTCAGGTCGAGCTTGCCCTGGAAGGCATGCAGCACGGGCATGATCGAGTCGAAGTCCGGCGTGCCGAGCACCATGGCAGTGAGGTTTTTCGGCGCCCGGTCCAGGCGCATGGTGGCTTCGACCACGAAGCCCAGCGTGCCCTCGGCGCCAATGAACAACTGCCGCAAGTCGTAGCCGGTCGCGTTCTTGATCAGGTCCTTGTTCAGCTCCAGCACGTCGCCCTTGCCGGTGACGACCTTCATGCCCGCCACCCAATTGCGCGTCATGCCGTAGCGAATGACCTTGATCCCGCCGGCATTGGTACCGATATTGCCGCCAATCTGGCTTGAACCCGCCGAGGCGAAGTCCACCGGGTAGTACAGGCCGTGTTCCTCGGCCTTGTTCTGCAATTGTTCGGTTACCACGCCCGGCTGGCAGACGGCGGTGCGGTCGGTCAGGTTGACGTCGAGAATCTGGTTCATGTAGTCGAATGACACCACGACTTCACCGTTCGCCGCCACGGCTGCGGCGGAAAGCCCTGTACGCCCGCCCGAGGGAACCAGGGCGATTTTGTGCGCGTTGGCCCAGCGCACGATGGCCTGGACTTGCTCGGTGGTCTTGGGAAAGACGATCGCTGTTGGTGCGGGCGCGTAATGCTTGGTCCAATCCTTGCCGTAAGCATTCAGGGAGTCGGCATCGGTCAGGACCTTGCCTGGCTCAACCAGGGTCTTCAGCTCATCTATCACGGCAGGATTGGTCATCGACAGAACTCTCGAACAATTCATGGTCATCCTGAGAACGCTTCACGTCGCAGGAATGGGTGTTTGCGGGGGGCATATGCTAGCATACCGACCCCGCAGCGTAGTGCCCAACGGCTGTTCTGCGGCGACGGCTGTCATGCCGGTCGGGCCAGCCTATGCTGCCCGATTCCCTGCCATTTTTCTCCGGGACACAGGTTTACGCAGATGAGCAAGACTTCTCTCGATAAGAGCAAGATCAAGTTCCTTCTTCTCGAAGGCGTCCACCAATCGGCTGTCGACGTCCTCAAGTCGGCGGGCTACACCAGCATCGAGTACATCACCAGTTCTCTGCCGGAAGCCCTGCTCAAGGAAAAGATTGCCGATGCTCACTTCATCGGCATTCGCTCCCGTACCCAATTGACCGAAGAGATCTTCGACCACGCCAAGAAACTGGTCGCGGTCGGCTGCTTCTGCATCGGCACCAACCAGGTCGACCTCAACGCAGCCCGTGAGCGCGGTATCGCGGTATTCAACGCGCCATACTCCAATACCCGTTCCGTTGCCGAGCTGGTGCTGGCCGAAGCGATCCTGCTGCTGCGCGGCATCCCTGAGAAAAACGCTTCCTGCCACCGTGGCGGCTGGATCAAGAGCGCGGCCAACTCCTTCGAAATCCGTGGCAAGAAGCTGGGCATCGTCGGCTATGGCTCGATCGGCACGCAACTGTCCGTCTTGGCTGAAGGCTTGGGCATGCAGGTGTTCTTCTACGACACCGTGACCAAGCTGCCGCTGGGCAACGCCACCCAGGTGAATAACCTGCACGAGTTGCTGGGCATGTCCGACATCGTCACCCTGCACGTGCCGGAAACCGCCGCCACCCAGTGGATGATCGGTGAGAAGGAAATCCGTGCCATCAAGAAAGGCGGGATCCTGATCAACGCCGCACGCGGCACCGTGGTCAAGCTCGACGCCCTCGCCGAAGCGATCAAGGACAAGCACCTGATCGGCGCTGCCATCGACGTATTCCCGGTGGAGCCGCGCTCCAACGACGACATCTTCGAAAGCCCGCTGCGTGGCCTGGACAACGTGATCCTGACTCCGCACATCGGCGGTTCCACCGCTGAAGCCCAAGCCAACATCGGTTTGGAAGTGGCGGAAAAACTGGTCAAGTACAGCGACAACGGTACCTCGGTATCGTCGGTGAACTTCCCGGAAGTGGCCCTGCCGGCTCACCCTGGCAAGCACCGCCTGTTGCACATCCACGAGAACATTCCGGGTGTGATGAGCGAGATCAACAAGGTCTTCGCCGAAAACGGCATCAATATTTCCGGTCAGTTCCTGCAGACCAACGAGAAAGTCGGCTACGTCGTGATCGATGTCGATGCCGAATACTCAGACCTGGCGCAAGAGAAGCTGCAGCACATCAACGGCACCATTCGTTGCCGCGTGCTGTTCTAGGAAGTTGACTGCAAGTCGAGGTTTGGCTTGCGAAAAAAAACGGGAGCCCCGAAAAGGGCTCCCGTTTTTTTTGCCGGGTATCGTTACTTCACGTTCACGGTGATCTTTTCGGAGACAATCGACGGGTCGAACGGCATGTGGCCGCTGTCGCCCAGGATCAATTGCAAGGTGTGCTTGCCTGGAGCCAGTTTGATAGTGGCTTCGGTCTGCGCCTTGCCGAAATGCATGTGGTGGGCGTCGGTCGGAATCGGTGCGCCTTCCTCTGGCAGGTCTTTGACATCGATCAGCAAATGGTGATGACCGGTGTTTTTCGTCACATCGCCCGCCGGGGCCAGGGCGATGTTCTTGACGCCGAACTTGACCTTGAATTCCTGGCTGACGGTGGCGCCGTCTTCCGGGGAAACGATGAACACTTCTGCACCTTTGGGCGCCGGCGTCGCGGCGCTTGCCAGCATCGAAGCGCCCAACAACAGACCGGCCAACGCGGCACGAGACATAAAGCTTTTCATTTTTTTCTCCAGTTTTTCCATGAAATCCGTTCGGTCATGACAACTTCATGACCAATCGTTGTCGAAGCCTGCAACAACCATAGCAAAGCGAGCCTGACACGAGCGTCGCTTGTATAAATACAAAGGAGTGACCATGCGTTTTCTGCCTGGCCTGATCTGCCTGCTACCCCTGTTGAGCCCTCTGGCCCATGCGGAACTGATCGACGACATCAACGACCGTGGCGAATTGCGGATCGCCCTCGAGGCCAACATGGCTCCTTTCAACTTCAAGGAGGACGGCAAGCTCACCGGTTTCGAAGTGGAACTGGGCGAAATGCTTGCCAGTGAGCTCGATGTACGGCCCGATTTTGTCGTTACCGATGCCGCGGATCTGCTGGCCGGTGTGGAAAGCGGCAAGTACGACGTCGCCATCAACCACATAGCAATGACCCCGGAACTGGCGGAACGTTTCGACACCAGCGCGACTTACGGCCAACCGGATGCACAGCTGCTGGCCAGCAAGGATGAGCCGCAACGTCCGCTGGTCCTGGTCCAGTCATTCCAGCCGGAGGAAAAGCAGGGCCCGCCGCCCAGCCTGGTGATTCCGTTCCAGAAGGGCAACCCGGCGTTCAAGGCCAGCCTGGACAATGCCCTGAGTCGCATCAAGGATGACGGGCGGCTGGAGCAATTGTCGCAGAAGTGGTTGGTCAAGCCGGACTGACAGGCGCTTAAAAAGTCGGATTCAGGCTCCCTCGCCACGGGGGCCAGCATCCACCCGGACCAGACCGGTCAGCCTTTAAACTTTACGCCACACACTCGCCAGCCAAGGCTGCTGCTCTCGCGGCAGCCCCGCCGGTCGGTAGTAATGCTCCAGCTCGACGAACCCCGCCTCGGTGAGCAACGCCCGCCAGGCGTCGAGATCGTGATACGCACCGAATCGCTGGCCGTTCCAGCCTTCCTGGTTTTTACCCCGGGGATTTGAGCTGAACAACACGCCGCCGGGCTTGAGCGTGGCGTGCAATTGCCTGAGCACTCGAGGCAGTTCCTGGACGGGAACATGGAACAGCACCGCGTTGGCGAAAATCCCGTCAAAGCGTTCGGCTGGCAGGTCGAGTTGCAAAAAGTCCTGGCGCCACACGTCACAGCCGCTGTCCTGGCGCGCCATCCGGGCAAATTCTTCTGAGCCGTCGAGGCCGACCGCAACATGACCCATCGCGGTGAACGTGCGCAGATCCCGTCCCGGACCGCAGCCGAAGTCCAGGATATGAAACGGCGCCTGGCCTTGGATGTGCCGCAGCAAGGCGTCGATGTTCTGGCTGACATCGTGGTCGCGTGTGCCTTCGCGAAACTCTTCTGCCACTTCGTTGTAGTGACCCAGGGTCGTGGCGGTGATGGTGCGCAGGTCGTCGGGTGTGTGTTTCATGGTCACGGCTTGGGTGGGGAGCGTTGGTCGACTATACCGCAAGCAGGCTTGCGGCTTAATCGCCACCGGCGAGCAGGCTCGCTCCCGTGATGCCGCGTTTCAGCGCTTGTTCAGGCTTCGCGCCAAGCGGTCGCCACCCAACTGGATCACCGCCACCAGCGCCACCAACAACACGATCACCGTGAGCATCACCTGGCTGTCGAAACGCTGGTAGCCGTAACGGTAGGCAATATCGCCCAGCCCACCGGCGCCGATTGCCCCGGCCATCGCGGATGAGTTGATCATGGTCACTAACGTGATGGTAAAACCGCCAACGATGCCCGGCAGCGCTTCGGGCAGCAGCACGTGCCAGACGATGTGCCAGCGCCGGCAGCCCATGGCCTGTGCGGCTTCGATCAGGCCATGGTCGACCTCCCGTAGACTGACTTCGGCGATCCTGGCGAAGAACGGCGTGGCGGCGATGGTCAGTGGTACCACCGCGGCCCACACGCCGTAGGTGGTGCCGACGATCAACCGGGTGAACGGAATCAGTGCCACCATCAGGATCAGGAAAGGTATCGAGCGAAACAGGTTTACGAACGCGCCCAGGGCTCTGTTCACGGCGGGTGCTTCATAGATTCCGCCCTTGCCACTGGTGACCAGGATCACTGCCAACGGAATGCCCGCCAGCAAAGCGATCAACGACGACACACCGACCATCAGGAACGTGTCGATAAAACCCTGCAATAACCGATCAAGCCACATAACCCAGCACCTCCACGTGTTGCGCCCAAGCGCCTGCCCGTTGGCGCAATTCTTCCGCGCTCCATGAGGAGCCGCTCACCGCCAGCAATAATTGCCCGAGCCCATGGCCCTGGATCCGTTCGATGCCGCCATGCAGCAGCCGCACCCGTCCGCCGAGGGCATTGAACAGCGCAGCGAGGTCCGGTTCATCACGGCTTGTCCCGGTGAATTGCAGGCGCAGCACCGTGGCGGCAGCCGCCGACGGCGGTCGTGGCTGCAAGCGGTTCTGCAATTCCTCAGGCAACGCGTGCTGCAGCGGCGCCAGCAGCGTCCGGCTGACGTCGTGCTGCGGGTTGCCAAAGACTTCCCAGACCGGCCCTTGCTCGACTATTCGCCCCTGTTCGAGCACCACCACCCGGTCGCAGACTTCCCGGATCACCGCCATTTCATGGGTGATCAGAACAATCGTCAGGCCCAGCCGCTGGTTGATCTGGCGCAGCAAACCGAGGATCGAC
The DNA here is from genome assembly GCF_051131955.1 of Pseudomonas sp. Z4-20. Taxonomy (NCBI): domain Bacteria; kingdom Pseudomonadati; phylum Pseudomonadota; class Gammaproteobacteria; order Pseudomonadales; family Pseudomonadaceae; genus Pseudomonas; species Pseudomonas sp. Z4-20. The sequence continues at coordinate 5,427,420 of NZ_CP071641.1, read as the reverse complement.
TGAGTCGTCTCCGGATCCAGCGCCGAAGTGGCCTCGTCACACAGAAGAATCTCTGGATCGTGGACCAGCGCCCGGGCTATCCCGACCCGCTGCTTCTGCCCGCCCGAGAGCTGCGCCGGATAAGCCCCGTGCTTGCCCTGCAATCCCACCAGTTCGAGCAGCTCGCGGACTTTTTGTTGCCGTTGTCCCTTGGGCACGCCGGCCACTTTCAGCGGCAGCTCCACGTTCTGCCACACCGTCTTGGCCGACATCAGGTTGAAGTGCTGGAAGATCATGCCGATGCGTCGGCGCAGCGCCACCAGGCGATCCTCATCGAACTCGCCGATGTCCACCTGATCGATTAGCACGCGCCCGCTGGTGGGTTGTTCGAGCCGGTTGATGGTGCGGATCAACGATGATTTGCCAGCGCCGCTGCGGCCGATGATCCCGAACACCTCGCCGTGCTGGATCGCCAGGTCGATGCCCAGCAGCGCATTGACCGGCCCCTGGGCACCCGTGTAAGTCTTGCCCAGGCCGATGAAACGCACATGGGCGCGATTGAGCTGCGGGTGCAGTTCGGTGCGCTCGGCTGTCCGTGGCGTGGGTGCCTGCTGTTTGAGCAGTGTGTTGACGGCGTTCATGATCAGCTTTCCCAACCGGCTTGATAGAGCTTGCCGTGGGCCTTGTCCAAGGCTGCGCGCACGGCGGGGGAGTGCTGGTAGATGTCGACGAACTTGATCAGCCGAGGATCGCTTTTGCTCTTGGGCTGGATCACGAACTGGATCACATATTCCTTGTGGTCGAGACCGTCGAACAGCAGGGCGGACGTGGCGTCGAAGGTGTTCGCCAACCGAATGTAGGCCGGATAGCCCTGCACCAGATCGGCATCTTCATAGGCGCGCACCAGTTGCACGGCCTCGACTTGCAGGATCTTGAGCTTCTTCGGGTTGGCGATGATGTCGTCTTCGGTGGCCTTGTAGTCCACGCCCGGCTTGAGCTGTATCAGCCCGGCCTTGGCCAGCAGTTGCAAGCCGCGACCGCTGTTGATCGGGTCGTTGGCAATGGCAACGCTCGCCCCCTCGGGCAGCTCGTCGAAGCTTTTGTAACGTTTCGAATAGAGCCCTACGTTGTTGATGATTCCCGGCGCGAACGGCACCAGATCGAATCCGGCGGAGGCCTTGGCGTTTTCCAGGAAAGGGATGTGCTGGAAGTAATTCACGTCAATGTCGCCGGAAGCGAGGCTGACGTTGGGTGCGATCCAGTCGCTGAACTCCACCAGTTCTACCTTCAGGCCTTGTTTGCCCGCCTCTTCGACAGCGGCCTCCAGCGGAATGGCGAAGGCGGCGGTGGTGCCAATTTTCAACGGAGCATCAGCCGCAAAGAGAGCTGAACTGAACAGGCCGAGGGCCAGGGCCAGTGCTTTGACTGGCAGGGTCAGGAGGTGCTTGGTCATGTCGGTTGTTCCAGTCATTGATTAAGAGTGCCGGTAGGTGGAGCCGGTATGTTGTTCGGGCAATCGGGCGCCTCCCTGAAAGAGCTTTGCGCGCAACGTACCGTCGTCGTATTCGGTCTTGTACGAGCCGCGTCGCTGCAGCTCGGGAATCACCAAGTCGATGAAGTCCACATAGCTCTCGGGCGTGACGATGCGGGTCAGGTTGAAGCCGTCGAGGCCGGTCTCGGCAATCCACGATTCCAGCTCGTCGGCCACCTGCGCGGGCGAACCGACCACGGTGATGTAGCGGCCGCCCAAGGCGTGTTGCTCCAGGAGCTTGCGTCGGGTCCAGTCGTTGTTCTGCAGCGTCTTGGTGGCGGACTCGATGGCATTGCTCTTGACGTACTGGATCGGTTCGTCCAACGCGTACTCGGAAAAATCGATGCCCGTCGACGCGCTAAAGTGCGCGACGCCGGCCTCGGCGCTGGCATAGCTCATGTACTCGGCATGCTTGGCCCAGGCGGCGGTTTCGGTTTGCCCGGCAATCACGTTCAGGCCCATGAACACCTTGATGTCCTCGGGATGTCGCCCAGCCGCGACGGCACTGGCGCGGACCTTGTCGACTTGGGCCTTGGTCGCGGCTTTGTTCTGGCCGCTGATGAACACACACTCGGCATGGCCCCCGGCGAACCGCAAGCCGCGCTCGGAACTGCCGGCCTGGAACAGCACCGGTGTGCGTTGCGGAGACGGTTCGCAGAGGTGATAGCCCTCGACCTGGTAGAACTCACCCCGGTGGCTGACCTTGTGCACTTTCTCCGGCTGGGCGTAGATCCGTTGCCGGCGATCATTGATCACCGCGTCGTCTTCCCAGCTGCCTTCCCACAATTTGTAAAGCACCTGCAGGTATTCGTCGGCCTGGTCGTAGCGACGGTCGTGCTCGACCTGGGTGGTAAGCCCCATGGCCTTGGCGGCGCTGTCCAGGTAACCGGTGACGATGTTCCAGCCAACCCGGCCGTGCGTCAGGTGATCCAGCGTGCTCATGCGTCGGGCGAACAGATAGGGCGGTTCATACGTGAGGTTCGCGGTGAGGCCGAAGCCCAGGTTCTTTGTAACCGCCGCCATCGCCGAGACCAGCAGCAACGGGTCGTTGACCGGCAACTGGATCGACTCTTTGAGTGTGACATCCACCGATTGCTGGTAGACGTCGTAGACCCCGACGATGTCGGCGATGAACAGCCCGTCGAACAATCCGCGCTCGAGCAACTGCGCGAGCCCGGTCCAGTATTCAATCGTATTGAATTGGGTAGACGTGTCCTGGGGATGGGTCCACAGGCCGTGATTAATGTGCCCGATGCAGTTCATATTGAACGCGTTGAGCAGGATCTTCTTTTTGCCGTGGGCCATCAGATGGTCCCTCGCAGCGGCGGGTTTTCATCGTTGAGGTAGAAATTGCCGACCGCGTGGTATTTCCAGCGCACCGGGTCGTGCAGGGTGTGCACCCGAGCGTTGCGCCAGTGGCGATCCAGGCCGTGTTCGGCGAGGGTCGCCTGGCTGCCTGCCAGCTCGAACAGCGTGCTGCCGGCGGACAGCGAGATTTCAGTACTGATGGCCCGGGCTTCGGCGACGGCGATCGAGGCTGCCGCGACCGTTTCGGCGTTCGTATCGGCCTGGGCCAGGTCGAGAAATTCACCGGCGCGTTCCAGCAGGGCTTCGGCGGCATGCAGGCGAATGCTCAGTTGGCCGAAGCTCTTGAGGGTGTGCGGGTCCTGGGTGGCGACGTCGCTGGTGGCGTCGATCCACGGGCGGGTTTTGTTGCGGACAAAATGCAGGGCGTCTTCATAGGCGGCGCGGGCAATGCCGGTGTCGATGGCCGCATGGAGGATCTGCGCCAGCGGGCCAACCGGAGTAGGGCGTTCGAAGGCGCTCTGGAACGGCACGACGTCTTCGGCGGCGACCTGTACATCTTCAAACACCACCGAGCCGCTGCCCGTGGTGCGCTGGCCGAAACCGCTCCAGTCGTCGATCACGGTCAGGCCCTTGCTGTTGCGCGGGACGAATGCCAACTGCTGCACGCCGTGCTCATCCACCACCGAGGTAGGAATGCGCTGGGCATAGATCGCCCCGGTGGCGTAGAACTTGCGACCATTGATCCGGTAGCCCTCACCGTCGCGACGCAATTGCGTGGTGCGGTCGTGGGCGGTCTTGGTGCCGAGCTCCGCCAACGCATTGCCAAAACGTTGGCCGGCCAGGACGTCGGCGTACAGGCGTTGTTTTTGCGCTTCGCTGCCGTTTACCCGCAACACTTCCAGCGCGTAGAAATGGTTTTGCGGGATCTGCCCAAGCGAGCCGTCAGCCTGGGCGATCAGGGCAATGACCTTGGCCAGCGTGACGTTGGATACGCCCGCACCGCCGTGGGCCTTGGGCACGCTGATGCCCCACAGGCCGGAGCGGGAGAAAGCCTCCAATTCCGGGTATGGCAGGCGACGTTCGCGGTCGCGCAGGGCGCTGTCGCGCTTGAAGTCATCGGCCAGGTCGCTGGCCACGATCAGGGCTTGTTCATCGCTGGTGATTACCGCGACGTGTTGGGAAAGCGTCATGTGCTGCTCCAGAGGTCGGGTCGTCAGATCCAGGAATGTCGGGCCGGCAAGGTGCCGTTCAGGCGATAGTCGCCGACTGCGTGATACTTCCAGCGCACCGGGTCGTGCAGGGTGTGGACCCGCGCGTTGCGCCAGTGGCGATCGAGATTGAATTCAGCGAGGGTGGCGCGGCTGCCGGCCAGCTCGAAGAGTTTTTCGCTGGCTTGCAGGGCGACCTCAGTCGCCAGCACCTTGGCTTCGGCCACGGCTATCGACGCGTGGGCTGCGGACTGAGCGGTAATCGGCATGGCGTTGACTTGGTCCAGTACTCGCCCGGCCTTGCGCAGCAACGCTTGGGCGGCGTGCAGTTCGATCTTCAACCGGCCGACGTCGGCGATGACATAAAGATCATCGCTGGCGCGCTCGACCTTGGCGTCGATCCACGGCCGGGCGCGTTCGCGAACGAAGGCGATCGCATCGTCAATGGCGCCGCGGGCGATACCTACGTCGATAGCGGCCTGGATCAGTTGGGAGAACGCGCCTTGTACATTCGGTGTGTCGTTGATGCGCCAGTTATCCAGTACCAGTTCGGCATCGACCCGCACATTGTTCAGCAGCACGGTGCCGCTGGCCGTGGTCCGCTGGCCGAAGCCCGACCAGTCATCGACTATCCGCAGACCCGGCGTGCCGCGCCGAACGAACGCCAATACCTGGCGACCCTCGTCGTCCAATGCCTTGACCGCCACCCAATGAGCGAACAGCGCGCCGGTGGAATAGAACTTCTGCCCATTGATGACAAAACCGTCACCGTCGCTGGTGATCCGCGCCTTGAGTTCCAGGGTGTTGCGAGTGCCACGCTCCGGCCCTGCGTTGCCGATGCGCCAGCCTTGGAGCACGCTCTGGAGGAGAACTTTTTTCTGCCGTTCGGTGCCTGTGGCGAGAATTAGCTGAAGCACGCCGAACTGGTTCTGGGGAATTTGACCGAGGGCCGGGTCAGCCGCGGAAATGATCGCGAACACCTCGGCGACGGTGACGGCCGAAACTTGCGGGCCGCCATATTCGCGAGGAACGGCAATGCTGCCGAGCCCGCTGCGGGTGAACTGTTCGATTTCTGACCAGGGAAGTTTACGCTGCTGGTCGCGACGCGCGGCCTGCTGCCGGGCGAGCTGCGCCAGTTCATGGGCAGCCTTGATTGCTTCGGCGTCGGTGCGCAGGACCTGTGCCGGCAATAACAGGGGAGCGATGTCTTGGTCGCTCTGGACCTTTGCTTGCGCCAGATCGGACATCACAGCCACTCCGTGGCTGCATTCAGTGCCTTGGCGCCCCGCACCGGGGTGATTGTGTTCCGTACCATACCCACCTCACATCTCAAGAAAACACCGCGATGAATGCGGTGGACGAAAATCAAGAATGTCCGGTGGTCCGGTGCATATACCCTAAACGCGTATAAAGGGTTTTTGAACTAACTTTTAAGAATATCCATAGGTGGGTTTTAAATCGAAGGCATACGCTCCTTGGGCGAAGCGGTTTTTGTGGCGAGGAAGCAGACGCCCTTGCCACAAAAAACGAGCGTCACCATTATTTTCGGTGACGCGGTTCGGCGACCATGAGCGGTTCTTTCGCAGGATGCTTCGGATAAGGGTTGGCGCAACCGATTTTTAAAGTCCGTGGTGGTGCCCAGTGGGAGTTGTTGCCAACCCGGTCGATGATGCAATAGGTCACCTCCAGACGCAGGTCTTCACCCGCTTCCATGATGACTTCCGGCGGCACCCAGACGTGAACGGGCTGCCCCACTTCGCCAGGCTTTATGGGTGGCAGATCCATGCGTACGTCGCCCCAACGCACGGTAATCGCATCGCCGGCCGCCATGTTCAGGTAGGGCTCTATGGTCAACGGCACACCGCGTTTGATCTGATTGGGGTTCACGCCTTGGCGGCGGATGGTGTCCGGGATACGCGCCGGCGCCAGGCCCTGATTCTCGTCGCCGAGCAAGGATGAAGGCCGTCCGCCGGGGCAATCGAGCTTGACCTGCACCTGTTGCGTTGCCGACAGCGACGGCCCTCGTCCAATTTGCATGATCCGATAGTGGATGCGCGAGGTGCCGTTGACGATGAAGCTCTCGGGGACGCGCAAACTGACGCTGCCGTCTATATCCGCCTCTGACAGCAGGCGCGAGCCAACGTAGCAGTTGTCCCAGAACAGTTCGATCAGGTCGCCTGGGTCCATACCCGGGTAAGGGGCAATGACGACTTCCAGGTGCTCGGCGCTGGTGATGTTGATGCCGGTACGTTGGCCGCTGGCCAGGTTGGGCGCGGCCAACTCAGGGAAATTCGACATACTTGTCATGGTGTTCTCCTTGATGTCTAAAACGAACTATGTTCCGAAAGTTCAAAGACGACTGATAGTCGCGACACTTTGTGATGTGTTACTGCCGAAAATAAAACCCGTGATGCGTGTTCAAGCTAGATATAGGTTCGGCAGTTTCACTGTCAATAGCGGCGATTGCTTAATAGTTAATTAAGCAAGTCTTCAGAAATGTCCTACGCGTCGGAGTTATTAATGCGCGGCGTCGAGCGCACTTTTCCTCGGAATGTCGCGTTCGTTGGACGCTAGGAAAGGCGCCTTTGGGCTGGCGTGGGTGGAGAGGTCAATGGAAGTAAAGCGCGCCAACAACCTGCCTGTTCGTTATTGGGGTTGCCGTGGAGAAGTTGCGATTGGACGTTGTTTTCGATGCGCGGATGTTTGGCTTTTTAAAGTTGGACTTGTTTCACTTCCGTCCCTGGAAGTGTCGACAAGCCAATAAATTACTGCGCGCCGTGTCCGGACGAGAGGAACTTGCTGAGAAACTGTCGAGTGCGTTCTTCTTTCGGAGCTGCGAACAACGCCTTGGCTTCACCTTGCTCAACAATTACGCCTTTGTCGAAGAACACCACGCGATTGGCTACATCCCGGGCGAAGCCCATTTCGTGAGTCACGATGACCATGGTGCGTTTTTCTTCGGCCAGGCCCCGGATGGTTGCCAGCACTTCACCCACCAGTTCCGGGTCGAGGGCCGAGGTTGGCTCGTCGAAGAGGATCACCGCAGGTTCCATCGCCAGCGCCCGGGCGATCGCCACGCGCTGTTGCTGACCGCCGGACAGGCGCCTCGGGTAAGCGTCTTCCTTGCCGGCCAGGCCGACCTTGGCCAGTAGCTTGCGACCCAAGGCTTCAGCGTCGGCACGCGGGGTCTTTTTCACCACCAGCGGACCTTCGGTGACGTTTTCCAGTGCGGTGCGATGGGGAAACAGATTGAAGTTCTGGAACACGAAGCCCACCTGCTGGCGCAAACGACGCACCAAGCCTTGCTGCTGGTTCAGCGGGCGACTGCCATCGATTTCGATGTCGCCCACCATGATCCGTCCGCTGGTGGGTTCTTCGAGGAAATTCAGGCAGCGCAGGAATGTCGTCTTGCCCGATCCGCTGGGGCCGATGATCGCTACCACTTCGCCTTCTTCAATCCTCAGGTCGATGCCGTTGAGCACCACCTGACCCTTGAATTGCTTTGTCAGTTTTTCCACGACAATCATGGGTCAGGACTCCTGGTCATGCCGATTGACCCGGGCTTCCAATACGTTCTGCAAGTGCGAAAGCACGGTGGCAAGAACCCAGTAGATCAGCGCGGCGGCAAGGTACATGGTGAAAATTTCGAAGGTGCGCGCAGTGATCAGTTGCGCCTGGCGGAACAGCTCCGGCACCTGGATGGTTGCCGCCAGCGCGGTGTCCTTGACCAGGGAAATGAAGCTGTTGCCCAATGGTGGCAGCGCCGTGCGTGCGGCTTGCGGCAGGATGGCCCGGCGCAGTGTCTGGGCACGGGTCATCCCGATACTGGCCGCCGCTTCCCACTGACCGCGCTCGATGGAACTGATGGCGGCCCGCAGGATTTCACACGCATAGGCGGCCATGTTCAGCGAGAAACCGATCAGGGCCGCCGGCAGCGGATCCAGCTCGATGCCCAGTTGCGGCAGTCCGTAATAAATCACGAACAACTGCACCAGCAGCGGCGTGCCGCGAAAGAACGACACGTAGATACGCGCGATCCAGTTCACCAGCTTGAAACGCGACAGACGCATCAGCGCCAGGCCGAACCCCAGCAACAAGCCGAAGAACATTCCGCCCAGGCTGAGGATGACCGTGTAGTACGCGCCCTTGAGCAGAAAGGGCGCGGAATCCAGTGCGAGTTGAAGAGCTGCTTCCATTATTGGGTGACGTCAGCGCTGAAGTATTTTTCCGAAAGCTTCTTCAGCGTACCGTCGGCGCGCAGTTTTTCGATGGCTTTGTTCACGGCTGCCAACAGCTCAGGCTCGCCTTTGCGCAGGGCAATACCCGACTCCTGGCGCGAAAAGGCTTCGCTGGTGACGGTGGTGTCCTTGGCCTTCTTGGCATATTCCAGAGCGGCCAGACGGTCGATCAGGATGGTATCGATGCGGCCGACGCGCAGGTCCTGGAACTTGGTGGGGTCATCATCATAGGTTTTGACTTGCGCGCCCGGTACTTCGGCTTTCACCCACTGTTCGTAGTTGGTGCCCAGGCCCACGCCGACTTTTTTACCGTCCAGGTCGGCGGCTTTCTTGATGTTCAGCTCATCGGCTTTTTTGGTCAGTACCAGCGCTTGAATCCCGGAGACGGTGTACGGCTCGGAGAAATCATATTTTTTCTTACGTTCTTCGGAGATGGTCACTTGGTTGACCACCGCATCCAGTCGCTTGGATTCCAAGGCCGCGAGGATACCGGCCCAAGGCGTGGTCTGCAGCCTCACCTTGACGCCCAGCTCCTTGGCCAAGGCTTCAGAAAACTCCACTTCGAAGCCGGTCAGCTTGCCGCCATCATCAACGAAACTGAACGGTGGATAAGTGCCTTCCAAGCCGATCTTGATCTCGCCGGCATCCTTGATTTTTTGCAGTTGCTCACCGGCAACCGCCTGCCCCAGCAGGCCGGTGCTCAATGCCAGGCCCAACGAACCTACCAGCAGGTTGCGACGTAATGCGGAAAAATTCATGACAAGCCCCTGTGTTTTCTTATGAAGACGTTTATCGGCAAGAGAAGGCGTAGCCGCGGTACGAAAGTGTTGCCACATCCTGCCTTAAAAGCAGGTGATGCGTCTCGTGGCAAATACGCCAGCGGCGCGACTATAAGTTGCGTTCCATAGATTGGAAAATAATATTAAATCATCCATATATTCCAAAGCGGAATGTAACCGCTGTCAGGAGTTTCACGCCCCTAGCGCCGCGTCGTAGGCAAACAACGCTGGCGCGCCGCCGGTGTGCAGGAAGATGATCGGGCCGTCGTCAAAGCGGTCGCGACCAAGGCCATCGAGCAGGCCGGCCATGGCCTTGCCGGTGTAGACCGGATCGAGCAGCAGGCCTTCCTGGCTGGCCAGCAGCTTGACCGCCGCCAACGTGCCGGCGTTGGGTTCGCCGTAGCGGGGACCAAAATACTCGTCCCATAGATTCACTTTGAACGCCTTCGCAAGGGGGACTCCGAGCAACGCTGCCGTGCGCTCGGCCAGGCCCTGGACCTTCGGAAACTGGTCCTCCTCGCTACGGGACACCGTTACACCAATGACCGCAAGCGTGGGCAGGGTTTCGCTCAAAGCCAGCGCCAGGCCACTGTGGGTACCGGCGCTGCCCGAGGCCAGCACCACGGCGGCGAATTCGATGCCGGTGTCCTTGATCTGTTCGGCCAACTCCAGGCCAGCGCGCACATACCCCAACGCACCCAACGCGTTCGAGCCGCCAATCGGCACCAGGTAAGGCTTTTTCCCGCTGCTGCGCAGGCGGCCGGCGAGCGCATGCAGCTGTTCGTCGGCATTGTCCAGGTTGTCTACCAACTCAACTTTAGCGTCGAACAGCTCAAGCAACAGCCGATTGCCGTTGCCCAGGTAATTGCTGTCCTCGGTGCCGATGGGGTTTTCCAGCAGCGCCACGCAACCCAGGCCGAGCTTCGCGGCCAGGGCTGCGGTCTGGCGGACGTGGTTGGACTGGATCGCGCCGGCGGTGATGAGTGTGTCGGCACCTTGGGCCAAGGCGTCGGCGGCCAGGTATTCGAGCTTGCGCAGTTTGTTGCCACCGAGCGCCAGGGGCGTCAGGTCGTCGCGCTTGACGTAGATGTCCCGGCCGAGCCAACGGGAGAGGCGGTCAAGTTTTTCCAGCGGTGTCGGATGGCCGAGCAGGTCAAGACGACTGAAGCGAGACAACTGTTCTTTGATCATGGGTCCGTACTGGTTGTAGGCGATAGCGGACTATAGGCACGCCGATATTCAGGGGCAACTGGCGTGTGGGCGGAGCACTGAACGAATGCGCTCCCGGCAGCGTCATACCCACCCATGGACTAGTGTAGGAAGCGTGCCGTTGAGCCCTGCGATTAGTCCTTAGCAGCCTATTCATGTTTAACTTGAACGTTCATTCAAGTTAAACCCTTGGTTTGCTGCCCGCTCACAACAGGAGGCTTGCCTTTGCCGAGTCCGTTTGCACACGTCATGATTTCGTTTTGCGAGGTGCTTCGTCGATGAGTACTTCGTCCCTTCCACCCAGCGGCCTGGTCCGCATGAATCCGCCGGTATTCTACTTCGCGGCGACCTTCATCCTGCTGTTCGGCCTGGTCGTCATTGCCGCGCCGGAGCAGGCCGGCGCCTGGCTGCTGGCGGCGCAGAACTGGGCGGCCAACACGGTCGGCTGGTACTACATGCTGGCGATGACGCTGTATCTGGTCTTCGTGGTGGTCACCGCCTTGTCCGGCTACGGCAAGATCAAGCTCGGTGCCGACCACGACGAGCCCGAATTCAGTTACCTGTCCTGGGCCGGCATGTTGTTCGCCGCCGGGATCAGCATCACGTTGTTTTTCTTCTGCGTCTCCGAGCCGCTGACCCACTTGGTCCAGCCGCCCCAGGGCGAGGCCGGAACCGCCGACGCGGCGCGCCAGGCCATGCAGATCCTGTTTTTGCACTGGGGCCTGCACGGTTGGGGGGTGTTTGCGTTTGTCGGCATGGCGCTGGCGTACTTCGCCTACAGGCACAATTTGCCATTGGCCTTGCGTTCGGCGTTGTATCCGCTGATTGGCAAACGCATCAACGGCCCTATCGGTTATGCGGTGGACGGCTTCGGCATCATCGCGACGGTGTTTGGCCTTGGCGCGGACATGGGGTTTGGTGTGTTGCACCTCAATTCCGGATTGGATTACCTGTTCGGCATCGCCCACACCCAATGGATCCAGGTCGGCCTGATCGTGCTGATGATGGGGGCAGCGATTATCGTCGCGGTGGCCGGTGTCGACAAAGGCGTGCGGGTCATGTCCGACATCAACATGCTGCTGGCCTGCGCGCTGTTGCTGTTCGTGCTGTTTGCCGGGCCGACCCAGCATTTGCTCAACACCTTGATCCAGAACATCGGCGATTACCTCGGCGCCCTGCCGATGAAGAGTTTCGACCTTTACGCCTACAACGAGCCCAGCGACTGGCTGGGCGGCTGGACGGTGTTCTACTGGGCCTGGTGGATCGCCTGGTCGCCGTTCGTGGGACTGTTTATCGCGCGTATTTCCCGTGGCCGCACCATCCGCGAATTCGTGTTTGGCGTGCTGTTGATCCCTTTGGGCTTCACCCTGGCGTGGATGTCGATCTTTGGCAACAGCGCCATGGACCAGGTGCTCAACCACGGCATGAGCGCACTGGGCATGTCGGCCCTGGAAAATCCGTCGATGAGTCTTTATCTGCTGCTGGAAACCTATCCGTGGAGCAAGACCGTCATCGCGGTCACGGTATTCATCAGCTTCGTGTTTTTCGTCACGTCCGCCGACTCCGGCACCGTGGTGCTGTCGACGCTGTCCGCCAAGGGCGGCAACCCCGATGAAGACGGGCCGAAATGGCTGCGGGTGTTCTGGGGCGCAATGACCGCCCTGGTGACCAGTGCGTTGTTGTTCTCCGGCAGTATCGATGCGCTCAAATCAGCCGTGGTACTGACGTCCTTGCCGTTCTCGTTGATTCTCTTGCTGATGATGTGGGGCCTGCACAAGGCGTTCTACCTCGAATCCCAGAAGCAGATCGCGCAATTGCATTCCCTGGCACCGGTGTCGGCTTCACGGCGCGGCACGGGTGGCTGGCGCCAGCGCCTGAGCCAGGCGGTGCACTTTCCTTCTCGCGACGAGGTATACCGCTTCCTCGACACCACGGTGCGCCCGGCCATCGAAGAAGTGAAAGCGGTATTCGCCGAAAAAGGCCTGACCGTGGTGACGCAGCCAGACCCGGCCAACGACAGCGTCAGCCTGGAGATCGGTCACGGCGAGCAGCATCCGTTCATCTATCAGGTGCAGATGCGCGGCTACTTCACGCCGTCCTTCGCCCGCGGCGGCATGGGCTCCAAGCAAATCAACAATCGCCGCTATTACCGTGCCGAAGTGCACCTGAGCGAAGGCAGCCAGGATTACGACCTGGTGGGCTATTCCAAGGAACAGGTCATCAACGACATCCTCGACCAGTACGAGCGGCACATGCAGTTCCTGCATCTGGTGCGCTGATCGGAAGGGGCCTCAAACCAGCCCACCGTTTGCCCGCAGGATCTGCCCGTTCACCCAACCGGCGGCCGGGCTGGCCAGGAAGGACACGATGCTGGCGATGTCTTCCGGTTGGCCGAGGCGCTCCAAGGGCGGCATCTTGGCGTAGTGCTGGACCTGCTCTTCGCTCTTGCCCTGCATGAACAGCTCGGTGGCGACGGGGCCGGGGGCCACGGCATTGACGGTTATCTGCCGACCGCGCAGCTCCTTGGCGAACACTTGGGTCAGGGATTCCACGGCGGCCTTGCTGGCGATGTACACCGAGTAGCCGGGCAGGTTGAGGCCTACGGTGCTGCTGGAAAAATTCACGATGCGGCCGCCATCATTCAACCGGGTCGCGGCTTCGCGAAGGGTGTTGAAGGTGCCGCGCGTGTTGATGGCGAACGTGCGGTCGAACAGCTCATCGCTGTGCTGCGCCAGGGGCATGACCTGGAGGACGCCGGCGTTGTTGATCAGCACATCGATTTTGCCCAGCTGTGTCTCGACTTCATCGAACATCCGGCTTACATCCGCCGCGACAGACACATCGGCTTTCACCGCTATGGCCAGGTGCCCGGCCTGGCGCAACTGCACCACGAGCTTCGAGGCCTCGGCGGCGCTGTTGGCGAAGTTGATGGCAACGGCAAAACCGTCGCTGGCCAGTTGCTTGGCGATCTGCGCGCCGATGCCGCGGGAGGCGCCGGTCACGATGGCGACTTTCGAGTTCTGGACAGTCATGGCAAGAGTTCCTCTTTAGGGGGAGTGCAGTGATTCGTTGGAGCCAGATTCACATGTTTACTCTCGGCGATAAATGCCTGAGAGTTGCCTTGACTGTTCAATATCCACCAACAATCAAGGCGCGCCAGTCAGATGGATCAAGTCAGGGCAATGAGGGTGTTCGTCCGAATATACGAGCGCAGCAGCTTCACCTTGGCCGCTGAAGACTTGAACATGCCCCGGGCCACGCTGACCCATACGCTCAATCAGTTCGAGGCCTGGCTGGGCGTCCGATTGCTTGAACGCAGCACGCGCAAAGTGCGCCCGACCCTCGATGGCGAGGCCTACTACCCGCGCTGCGTGCAGTTGCTGGCGGAACTCGAAGAGGCCGAGTTGGCGTTTCGCGGCGTGGCGCCCAAAGGCAAGCTGAGGGTGGACCTGCACGGAACCCAGGCCCGGTATTTCGTGATTCCGGCGTTGCCACAATTCATGGCCCGCTACCCGGACGTCGAATTGTTCATCAGCGAGGCGGATCGCTTCGTCGACCTGATTGCCGAAGGCGTCGATTGCGTGCTGCGGTCCGGTACGCTGGGGGATTCGTCGTTGATTGGCCGGCGTGTCGCCACTCTCCGGCAGATCACTTGTGCCAGCCCCGGCTATTTGCGCGAGTACGGCGAACCGAAAAGTCTCGATGACTTGCGCCACCATCGGGCGGTGAACTACGTCTCTCGCACCACCGCCAAACTGTATCCGTTCGAATTCATGGTCGATGGCGACATCAAGGAAGTGCCGATCGGGGGCACGTTGTCGGTGTCCGGCGCTGAAATCTACGCCGCCTCGGCCATCGCCGGCCTGGGCCTGATCCAGTGCCCGCACTACCGGATGGAGGAGCAGATCAAGCAGGGCCTGATCCAGGAAGTCCTCACCGCCACCCCTCCGCCGCCCATGCCGGTGTCGGTGCTTTATCCCCACAACCGGCACATGTCGCCGCGGGTACGGGTGTTCGTGGATTGGGTGGCCGAGGTGTTTGCGCAGGCGCGTTAGTTAATGTCCCTCCTACCACTGCGGCGAACTTTTGGCCTGGGTGATGCGTCTGTGAAATGTTAGCTTCTGCCACCCGTCGCCCGAACAGAGAGCCCATTCGATGACTTACACCGCTGCGCAAAACCGCTACGAGTCCATTCCTTACCGCCGCGTGGGTCGCAGTGGGTTGGTGCTGCCGGCGCTGTCACTCGGGTTGTGGCACAACTTCGGTGACAGCACGCCGATCGAGACCCAGCGAGCACTGTTGCGTACAGCGTTCGACCTGGGCATCAATCACTTCGACTTGGCCAACAACTATGGCCCGCCCTACGGCAGCGCCGAGATCAATTTCGGCCGGTTGCTGCGTGAGGATTTCAAGCAGTACCGCGACGAGTTGATCATCTCCAGCAAGGCCGGTTGGGATATGTGGCCAGGTCCTTATGGCCAGGGCGGCGGGTCGCGCAAGTACGTGCTTGCCAGCCTTGACCAGAGCTTGCAACGCCTGGGGTTGGATTACGTCGACATCTTCTATTCCCATCGTTTCGACCCCGACACGCCACTGGAAGAAACCGCCAGCGCCTTGGCCACCGCCGTGCAGCAAGGTAAGGCGTTGTACATCGGCATTTCTTCCTATTCCGGCGTGAAGACCCGGGAAATGGCCGCGCTGCTCCAGGAATGGAACGTCCCGCTGTTGATCCATCAACCGGCCTACAACCTGCTCAACCGCTGGGTGGAAAAAGACTTGCTGGATGCCACCCAAGAGCTGGGCACCGGCGTGATCGCCTTCACGCCGCTGGCCCAGGGCCTGCTGACCGACAAGTATCTCAAAGGCATTCCGGCCGATGCTCGGGTCAACCGTCCGGGTGGCGGCTCGTTGCAGGCTTCGCACTTGTCCGACGAAAACATTGCCCACGTCCGCGCCCTGAATGAAATCGCCCAGCGTCGCGGCCAAAGCCTGGCGCAGATGGCCTTGGCCTGGACCTTGCGCGACCCGCGCGTCACCAGCGCACTGATCGGCGCCAGCCGGCCGGAGCAGATTATCGAGAACGTCGGCGCCTTGAAGAATCTGAGCTTCAGCGCCGAGGAGCTGGCCGAGATCGATCGGTTTGCCCAGGAAGGCGGGATCAATCTGTGGGAGAAGCCTTCGTCGGCGGAGTAACCTTTTCGCAAGGCTAGCAGGAGAGTCACGGATATACATGCCTATTGATGTGGCGCTTTATCCGTGACTTTCTCCGACGATTAAAACTGTTATTTTCTGCTAGGAAAACCGAGTACTTCTGCCGTTTCGCTGAAAAACGTATCCCTTGCAGAACGTTTCCTGAGCTGGATGTCGATCACCTGGGATTGATCAGGTAATGTGAAATAGCCTTTATCCAAGCTACACAAGCCCTCAAGAATTGGCAGAGGCAGCCCCAATAGCTGCCTGACTTGTGATCGGGAAAGGACTTTGTTTTCCACAAGCATCCTTACGCCTTTGGCAATTAGCTGAGGTCTCTCAAAATCGAAGTCGCCATCCATGGGTTCACCCTTGACCCAGCCTCTTGCTGACCTTGCTTTCCACAGTCGATTTGTCGTGGTGTCGTTGATAATCTCAAGATCAAGACATCTACGGACCATCGCAGCGACAGAGACCTTCCAGCGGGGTTTTAGCGCTAGTAACGTATCCAGCGTAGGCCAGCGAATCTCTCTAAGGAAGCTTTCGGCAGGCATCAAAAATGCGCTGGCGAATCGGTGAGCCTGTAATTCAAGAAGCCTAAAATTTTTCTCGTATTGCTCCTTGGAAATGTATCGATGCAGAACGATGTGTCCAAGCTCGTGGGCCGCGTCAAATCGATTTCGTATACCGTTGGCTTTGTCTGCTACCAAGAGTACATACGGTCGCTGATCGAGCTCATACCAGTTCGACACTCCATCCATTTTTAGATGGTTGAGCGTGGTTCGAGCACAGACGATACCGGCGTTTTCGAGCGTTTGAACAACATTGGGTATGGGCGCTATCCCCAATCCCCAAGCTTGACGACATTCGCTTGCCATTCGCTCGACTTCTTGGTCTGAAATCAGCAGGCAATTGCTTTCCTCCAAATGCGGAACATTAACAGCGACGAATTCGAGGCTCTCCTGAAGCTTATAGGATATGTCCTGAAGCCACTCCAAGCGTACTTCCGCTATTTCCCTTGCATTAGCGGTGGCACTCAGCTGTGAACGGAAGAAAAAAGGCGTGCGCTCACTCGTTACGATTTGCTCCTCGATCAGCCAGTTTTCACTGACGCCGAAAACCTCGCATAGACGTTGAAATGCATCGGCCTCAGGGACCTGGAGTCCATTCTCCCACTTAGAAATGTTTCCAGAGGCGCGTCCTACCATTTCGGCTAAAGCGGTCTGGGTGATGCCAAACGTGAGCCGAAGCTGCTTGAGACGCTCGGACTGAAAGCCCGCGACTCCAGTTCTCATGGTTCACCTCTTGGAAATGTGCTCATCGTCAATTTGGTCTTCAAGTGCTTCAGCGCGGCGCATCTTATCTCGCAATTTCACCAATTCAATCGGTTTCTGGTCAACAGCTGGTTCGTCAGAATAGCCCTGAAGGAGTTCTTCGAACGTGCAATCCATATGGAAGCCTTGGCCGTTGAAATAAGGCACAGCCATCATAATGGCCCTAGGCTCTGACTGTTCGGCTGATTGCGGCGGTGGCGCATGGACTATTATCAGGGCGTGAATCAACTGTTCGGTGACGGTTTGTTTCAATCCATCAATCCAGTCCATCTGTTGGGAGGCCAATGACTCGTTTAAGAGCTTCAGTTCATTGCGGTGTTTCGCAGCGCGGATCTCTTTTTGCCAAGGCAGGACGACAGAGGTGATACGCAGCTCTCCCAGCTCCAAAAGAACGTAATTATGTCCTTTAGGATCAGTTGCTTTGATGATCGGATTCCATCGTTTCATTCCCGCTAAGGCTTCCTGGACCAGTGAATGGCGCAGGTGACCTCTCAGGTCTTCATGAGGAGTGTGGAGCAAGAGATCTCGTACCTCCTTGGAGGCTTTCTGAAAGGTTTGAGGTATCAGAACCCCAAGCTCATCAAAAAATTCCTTGTCGACCTGCGCACGAATGAAGGCTTGGATTTCTTGTTCCGTGACCATGTTTTCACCACTCACTGTTCGGTAAGCGGATTTTTAACCTATTTTTCTTCGTTATGGAAGCGATGACTGTTTTTTTGTACAGGTATGATCGGATAGCTCTTTGCTAAAAAAAGGTCCTACAGACGGTTATCGGAAAAACGGCACATCCCCCAACACCGTCGCCCGATGCATCACCCGTCGGGCGGGGCGGTAGTCGTCTACGGCGAAATGCTGGGTGACGCGGTTGTCCCAGAACGCCACGTCATTGGCTTGCCAGCGCCAGCGCAGGGTAAATTCCGGGCGTATCGAGTGAGCGAATAGCAGTTTCAGGATCGCCTCGCTTTCGGTTTCCGACAGTTCGTTGATGCGCGTGGTAAAGCCTTCGTTGACGAACAGCGAGCGACGGCCACTCATCGGGTGCGTGCGAATCACCGGGTGGGACAGCGGTGGGTTCTTGCGGCGTGCTTGTTCCCAGCGCGCCAGATCTTCGGCGCTATTGCCGAAGCGCTCGAGGGGAAACGAGCGGGTGAAGTCGTGCGTCGCCGTCAGCCCTTCCAGCAAGGTTTTGAGCGGCGCCGACAAGGCTTCGTATGCCGCGATGCCGCTGGCCCACAACGTATCGCCACCGAACGCCGGCAGCAGCTTGGCGCTGAGCACCGCGCCCATGGCTGGGGTCGGCAAAAACGTGACGTCGGTGTGCCACACGGCGTTGTCACGAACATCGGTGACGGCCGTGTCGAGAACCAGCACTTCGGGCTGATCCGGCACGTTGGGGTAGATCGGATGAATATGCAGGTCGCCGAAGTACGCGGCGAAACGAGTCTGTTGTTGTGGTTCGATTGGCTGGTCGCGGAAAAACAGCACCTGATGGTCGAGCAACGCCTGTTCAACGGTATCGCGCTGCTCCTGACTTAGCGGCTGGCTGATATCGATGCCGCTGATCTGCGCGCCGAGGGCGATGCTCAAAGGAGTAATGGTCGGACGGCTCATCGTCGTTCTCTCGAAGTGGCGCCGAATGGTCGGCGTGGTCATTGCGTCTCAATGGGCTTGGCCGTGCCACGGCACCAGCTTGCGTTGCAGGGCGCGCAGGCCCATTTCCATGGCGAAGGCGATCAGCGCGATCACCAGGATCCCCAGCACCACGACATCGGTGACCAGGAACTGCGCAGCCGACTGCACCATGAAACCCAGGCCGCTGGTGGCCGCGATCAGTTCGGCGGCGACCAGCGTCGACCAACCCACGCCCAGGCCGATGCGAACACCGGTGAGGATGTCGGGCAGGGCGCTGGGCACGATCACATGGCGGATCAACTGCGCGCGCGTGGCGCCCAGCGATTGCGCGGCTCGCAGTTTGGCCGGGTCGACGGTGCGCACCCCAGTGGCGGTGGCGATGGCGATCGGGGCGAAGATCGCCAGGTAAATCAGCAGGACTTTCGACAGCTCACCGATGCCGCACCAGATCACGATCAGTGGCAGGTAAGCCAGCGGCGGAATCGGCCGGTAGAACTCGATCAACGGATCGAGCACGCCGCGGGCGATTCGGTTCGCGCCGATAGCGATGCCCACCGGCACGGCGGTTAGCACCGCGAACAACAGACCCAGGCCAATCCGCCCCAGGCTTGCGCCCAAATGTTGCCAAAGCGTGGAGTCCATGTAGCCGCTGGTAACCAGCAGCCAACCTTTTTGCAGCACGGCGGAGGGCGGCGGCAGGAACAGTGGTTCGATCAGGCCGCTGGCGGTAACCGCCCACCAAAGTGCCAATAACGCGATCAGGGTCAGGCCGCTGATCCAGCGCGTACTCAGCTGCCGTTGGAGGCGTAGAGGAGGGCGCGCGGGCTCGGCGTCACGGGCCACGGCTGGAATTTCGTAACTGCTCATGCGCGCTTCTGTTGCCGAGTGGCGCTGCGTTGGGAAAACACCTTGGCAAGCACATGCTCGCGAGTCTCGATGAAGCGTGGGTCGGACTTGATCGACCGCGCTGACTCCCCGTCCCCGTAGCGGCAGCCGAAATCCAGACCCAGGCGCTCGACGATCTGCCCAGGATCGGGAGCCAGCAGGATCAGGTCGGTGGCAAGGAACACGGCTTCTTCGATGTCATGGGTAATCAGGAACACTGGCTTGGCGGTGCGTTGCCAGACTTGCAGCAGCAGTTCCTGCATCTGTTCGCGAGTGAACGCGTCTAGGGCGCCGAAAGGCTCGTCCATCAACAACACGCGCGGATCGGCAGCCAACGCGCGGGCCAGGCCGACGCGTTGCTTCTGGCCGCCGGACAGCTGCCAGACGCGACGTTTTTCGAAACCGGCCAGGTCCACCAAGGCGAGCATTTCCCGGGCGCGGGCCTCGCGCTTATCCCTCGCGACGCCTGCCAGTTCCAGGCCGAACCCGACGTTCGCCAGCACGTCCTGCCAAGGCAACAGCGCATCGTCCTGGAACACCACGCCGCGCTCGGCGCTCGGGCCCGACACTGGCACCCCGTCCAGGGTGATCTGCCCGGCGCTGGGCTCGACGAACCCGGCAATCAGGTTCAGCAGCGACGTCTTGCCACTGCCGGAGGGACCAAGGGCAACCAGCAATTGCTCCGGGCCCAGGGTCAGTGAAATATCTGCCAGCACCGGTTTCGTTGCACCGGGGTACTGTGCGCTGATGCGCTCCAGCTGTAGCAAGGCCATCTTGGCGTCTCCCTTTTTCGTCTTGATCAGCGCGTGATGTATTGGGCGCTGACGTATGGCGCGTAGTCCGGCAGCACGGCCTCGACCTTGCCTTGCTCCTTGAGGAACGCGGCGGTGTTGGTGATGGCCTGGGTGGTCGGTGCGCCGAGGCTCACCAGCTGATCGGCGGCCAGCGGGAAGACGTTGCCTTGCAACAGCAATGGGATATCGCTGGCCTTGGCCCCGGAGAGTTTCACCAGCTTGTCGATGTTCGATGCATCGGCCAGCCAGGCTTGCGGGTCTTTGCGGTACTGGGCGTAGGCGTCCAGGGTGACCTTGGCGAAGGCCGTGACAATTTCGGGATGCTTCTGGGCGAAATCCTTGCGCACGATCCAGGCATCGAACGTCGGTGCGCCAAACTGGGCCAGCTCAGCTGAAGTGATCAGCACCTTGCCGTTTTCCTTGGCGACGCCCAAAGCGGGGTCCCAGACGTACGTGGCATCGATGTCGCCGCGCTTCCAGGCGGCGATGATGGCCGGTGGCGCGAGGTTGAGCACGGTGACTTTCGACGGGTCGATGTTCCAGTGTTTCAGCGCGGCGAGCAGGCTGTAATGGCCGGTGGAAACAAACGGCACGGCGATTTTCTTGCCGATCAGGTCTTGTGGAGTCTTGATGCCGGAGCCGTCACGCACTACCAAGGCTTCTGCGGCGCCGATCTGCGTGGCGATGAGGAAGGTCTCCACCGGAACCTTGCGGGTGATGGCAGCGGTCAGCGGGCTGGAACCGAGGTAGCCGATCTGCACATCGCCCGAAGCGATGGCGGCAATGATATCGGCGCCGTTGTCGAACTTGCGCCAGTCGATGTTGGCCTGGGTGGCTTTCTCATACGAGCCATCGGCCTGGGCGACTTTTGCCGGGTCGACGGTGGTCTGGTAGGCGACGGTCAAATCCGTCGCCTGGGCAAAAAGGCTCGCCGCGGCCAGGGAAGCGGCCGCGAGAAGGCGAAGGGGGAAACTCAAAGACATGGAAAAGCTCCTCAACAGGCCGCCGGATGTTCGGCGTTGGAGGAGACTAAATGATCTAAGAATTGGTAAATAAATAACGTTTTCGAATTAGCTTATTTGCGAACACATCTATCCAAGATGGCTAATAACCCCGTGGCGAGGGAGCTTGCTCCCGCTCGGCTGCGTAGCGGCCGCAAGATGGGCCTGCTGCGCAGACCAGCGGGAGCAAGCTCCCTCGCCACAGAAGCGTCCCCATCAAGAGGAAAGTCAGTTACTGATCGCCAGGATGCTCGCCTGGTAAGAACCCACGAACACGTCGAAATCCCCCACCTCGTTCTGCTCCAGCTCGGTTTGCTGGACCAAGGACTGGCGAGCGGTTTCTTCGAACGCGACTTGCTCTTCGGTCGACAACGGTTCGGCGCGGAAGAACTCGGCGTGGGCCTTGCTCTGGCGCAGGGAGAACTGGGCGAAGCTTTCCCGGTGCTCGGCCATGGCGGCCAAGACCTGGGCGGACGGCGTCAGCGACGGGTCGCGGACTTTAGCCTGTTGCGCGTCGAGAGCCTGGCGATGGGCATCACCGCCTTGGCTCTGGTCAAGCAGGGCGGCCAGCGGAGCAATCTTTTCCAGCAGTTCCATGGCCCAGGCTTGCATGTCCACCGATTGGCCCTGGCGCTGCAGTTGCAGGCCTGGCTTGCGACCTTCCTTGACCACGGTCAGGAAGTTGCTCGTGGCGTTGCTGCATTCGTTGTTTTCCAGCTGCGGGCTGTCGTTGAGGCCGCAATACAACAGGAACGCATCGAGGAACCGCGACTCGCTGAGGTCGATGCCCATCGGCAGGAAAGGGTTGATGTCCAGGCAACGCACTTCGACGTACTGGATCCCACGGGCCATCAGCGCCTGGATCGGGCGCTCGCCGGTATACGTCACGCGCTTGGGGCGGATGTTGGAGTAGTACTCGTTTTCGATCTGCAGGATGTTGGTGTTGAGCTGTACCCATTCGCCGTTCTGGTGAGTGCCGATTTCGACATACGGCGCGTAAGGGGTTGCCACCGCTTTGCGCAGGCTGTCGGTGTAGCTTGCCAAGTCGTTGTAACAGGGGGTCAAGCCAGCCTGGGCGTTGCTCTGGTAACCCAGGTCGCTCATGCGCAGGCTGGTGGCGTACGGCAGGTACAAAGTGTCCGGATCCAGCTGTTGCAACTGATGCGGGCGCCCACGCAGGAAGCCGGCGTCCAAGGCCGGCGAGGCGCCGAACAGGTACATCAGCAGCCAGCTGTAGCGCCGGAAATTGCGGATCAGCGCGATGTAGGCCGACGACTGGAAATCGCGGTCGCTGACGTCACTGGCTTCGTCCTGCCGGAGCAGCGGCCAGAGCTTTTCCGGCAGGGAAAAGTTGTAATGAATGCCGGCGATGCATTGCATGGTCTTGCCGTAGCGCAGGGCCAAACCCTTGCGGTAGACATATTTGAGCCGGCCGATATTCGAGGTGCCGTAATACGCAATCGGAATGTCCTCTTCCGCCGGCAGCGGACACGGCATCGAAGGGCTCCACAGGTATTCATCACCGAGTTTGCTGTAGGCAAACCGGTGGATCTTGTCGAGGCTATGCAGGGTGTCGGCCGGGTTGGCCAGCGCCGGCGTGATGAACTCCAGCAGCGACTCGGAGTAGTCGGTGGTGATCTGTTCGTTGGTCAGCGCCGAACCCAGCGTCTCTGGATGCGGTGTCTGCGCCAGTTGGCCATTTTCCGTGACGCGCAGGCATTCACGCTCGATGCCATGCAGGCATTGTTCGAGCAGGGAGAGGTTGGCGCGCTCGCCGAGCAGGGCCAGGCGGCGGTTTAAAAGGTCGCTCAAGTTGAATTCCTTCACGCGTCAGTCGCCCCAATATGGGGGTGGGCAAGACGGTCTACAAGGGTGAAGTTAAAACTGGCGTAGTCGCCTGGTTTATATGCCAAAGGCTAGTCATCGCAACCCACAGGGGATTTCGCCGCTGCATTCATGGCGTCGAAATTAACCCAAATCGATGACACTGAGCTATAGGACAGCGAACGTGCCTTGCGCTTTTGCGACCAGCTTGTCGCCTTGCATCACCTCGGCCTCGACCACCAGCGTGCGCCGCCCCGGGTGGATGACCCGGGCAGTGCACATAACCTCGCCGTCGGACACGGCGCGAATGTAGTTGATCTTGCATTCGATGGTCGCGCTCTGCTGGTCAAAACCATGGACGCTGGAGCAGGCCAGCCCCATGGCGATGTCCACCAGGCTGAACAACGCTCCGCCGTGCAGTTTGCCACCACGATTGCGCAACGGCGGCTCAAGGGCCAGGGCGACTTGCGCCGCCCCGTCCCCAAGGCTGTGCAGGCGGCAGCCGAGCAGCTTGAAAAAGGCGCTTTCCACTAACCCGGCCGGCGCGTCCATCAGCGTTTCTTCAACTGCTTGGCGTTGGCGAACAGCGAGGCCATGGCGTTGTTGGCCGGAGCCGCCGTAGCGGTTTCCTTGCGCGGCGCGGTGTTCTGCGACTGACGCGGCGTCGAGCCAGGACGCGCACCGCGGGCACCGTCGACTTTCTCGCCCGGCGTGTCGCTCATGCGCATCGACAGGCCGACGCGTTTGCGCGGGATATCGACTTCCATGACCTTCACTTTCACCACATCGCCGGCCTTCACCGCTTCTCGCGGGTCCTTGATGAACTTCTCGGACAACGCCGAGATATGCACCAGACCGTCCTGATGCACGCCAATGTCAACGAACGCGCCAAAGTTGGTGACGTTGGTCACCACGCCCTCGAGGATCATGCCCGGTTGCAAGTCCTTGAGGTCTTCGACGCCGTCCTGGAACTCGGCGGTCTTGAATTCAGGACGCGGGTCGCGACCCGGTTTTTCCAGTTCCTGCAGGATGTCGGTGACGGTCGGCAGGCCGAAGGTTTCGTCGGTGAATTTCTTCGGGTCCAGGCGCTTGAGGAACGCGGCGTCGCCGATCAGCGAGCGGATGTCGCGGTCGGTCTGGGCGGCGATGCGTTGCACCAGCGGGTAGGCTTCCGGGTGGACCGCCGAGGAGTCGAGCGGGTTATCGCCGTTCATGACACGCAGGAAGCCTGCGGCTTGTTCGAAGGTTTTCTCACCCAGGCGCGGCACTTTTTTCAGCGCGGCGCGGGTCTTGAACGCGCCGTGTTCGTCGCGGTGGGTGACGATGTTCTGCGCCAGCGTGGCGTTCAGGCCCGAAATGCGCGCCAACAGCGCCACCGAAGCGGTGTTCACGTCCACGCCCACGGCGTTCACGCAATCCTCCACTACCGCGTCCAGGCCGCGAGCCAGTTTCAGTTGGGAAACGTCGTGCTGGTACTGGCCGACCCCGATGGATTTGGGGTCGATCTTCACCAGCTCCGCCAGTGGATCCTGCAGGCGACGGGCGATGGACACCGCGCCACGGATCGACACGTCCAGGTCGGGGAACTCCTTGGACGCCAGTTCCGACGCCGAATAAACCGACGCGCCGGCCTCGGAGACCATGACCTTGGTCATTTTCATGGCCGGGTATTTCTTGATCAGCTCGGCGGCCAGTTTGTCGGTCTCGCGGCTGGCGGTGCCGTTGCCGATGGCGATCAGGTCCACCGAATGCTTGGCGCACAGGGCGGCGAGCACGGCGAGGGTCTGGTCCCACTTGTTGTGCGGCACGTGCGGATAGACCGTGGCGTGGTCCAGCAGCTTGCCGGTGGAGTCCACCACGGCCACCTTGCAGCCGGTGCGCAGACCCGGGTCCAGGCCCAGGGTAGCGCGTGGGCCGGCCGGTGCGGCCAGCAGCAGGTCGTGCAGGTTGTGGGCGAATACGTTGATCGCCTCGGTTTCGGCGTTTTCGCGCAATTCGCCAAGCAGGTCGGTTTCCAGATGGGCGTAGAGCTTGACCTTCCAGGTCCAGCGCACCACTTCGGCCAGCCATTTGTCGGCTGCGCGGTTCTGGTTCTGGATGCGGAACTGCTGGCCGATCATGCCTTCGCACGGGTGCATGGTGCCGGGCAATTCTTCACCGACCTTCAGCGCGGAACTGAGGATACCTTCGTTGCGTCCACGGAAAATCGCCAGGGCACGGTGCGACGGCATGCTTTTGAGCGGTTCATCGTGTTCGAAGTAGTCGCGGAACTTCGCGCCTTCCTCTTCCTTGCCAACAATGACGCGGGCGCTGAGGATGGCTTCCTGTTTGAGGAAGTTGCGCAGTTTTTCCAATAGGTTGGCGTCTTCGGCGAAGCGCTCCATAAGGATGTACTTGGCGCCTTCCAGCGCGGCCTTTACGTCTGCCACGCCTTTTTCGGCATCGACGAAACGCGCGGCTTCGGTTTCCGGGGCCAGGGTCGGGTCGTTGAACAGGCCATCGGCGAGCTCGCCGAGGCCGGCTTCCAGGGCAATCTGGCCCTTGGTGCGGCGTTTCTGCTTATAAGGCAGGTACAAGTCTTCGAGGCGGGTCTTGGTGTCGGCCAGCGTGATGTCGCGCTCAAGCTGCGGGGTCAGCTTGCCCTGTTCCTGGATGCTGGCCAGGATGCTGATGCGCCGTTCGTCGAGTTCTCGCAGGTAGCGCAGGCGCTCTTCCAGATGACGCAGTTGGATGTCATCGAGGCTGCCTGTCACTTCTTTCCGGTAACGGGAGATGAAAGGTACCGTGGAGCCTTCATCGAGTAGCGCGACGGCCGCTTCGACCTGTTGTGGGCGTACGCCGAGTTCCTCGGCGATGCGGCTGTTGATGCTGTCCATAAAACCACCTGACAAATTGTGAAATCAGGCTCGCCGCCACACAAGCCGGGCTCGACGAGACTGGTTGAGCGGCCTGGGGTGCGCCGCTGCCTGGGTCAAGAGGCTGCCAATTGACCCGCTAAATTCAAAAAGTGCTGCCTGGCCAGAGGAGAAACCGCCGCACCGGTGTAACGATCCGGCACGTGCTGGCGCCAAAGGCCGCGCATTATAACCAGCGTTCCGCTGTTCGGGGGCGTCGTGAAACGTGCGCTTGATAGGAGGATCGCTGGAGATAGAGGAAAAATCTGCTAACAATGCACACGGTGCGTATAACGGCAGCTAAGCCATAATGCGCGCCAAGATCAAAGGAGCTTCCTATGAGCAGCACTGCACAAACTGCTGAAGGCGAAAAAATTCTGATTGTTGATGACGATCCAGGGCTCAGCAGCCTGTTGGAACGCTTTTTCGTCAGCAAGGGCTACCGCGCCCGCACCGTACCGAACACCGAGCAAATGGATCGGCTGCTGGCCCGTGAGGTTTTCAACCTCGTGGTCCTTGACCTGATGCTGCCCGGCGAAGACGGCTTGACAGCCTGCCGTCGCCTGCGCGGTGCCAACAACCAGATCCCGATCATCATGCTCACCGCCAAGGGCGACGAACTGAGTCGTATCAAAGGGCTGGAGTTGGGCGCCGACGATTACCTGGCCAAGCCTTTCAACCCGGATGAACTGATGGCTCGGGTCAAGGCGGTCTTGCGTCGCCAGTCGGCTCCGGTGCCAGGCGCGCCGGGCAGCGAAGACGAAAGCGTGACCTTCGGCGACTACGAGCTGTCGTTGGCCACTCGCGAGCTCAAGCGTGGCAACGAGATCCACATGCTCACCACCGGCGAATTCGCGGTGCTCAAGGCCTTGGTGATGAATGCGCGCCAGCCGCTGACCCGCGACAAGTTGATGAACCTGGCCCGCGGCCGGGAGTGGGATGCGTTGGAGCGCTCCATCGACGTGCAGATTTCCCGTCTGCGCCGAATGATCGAGCCCGACCCGTCCAAGCCGCGTTATATCCAGACTGTCTGGGGCGTAGGCTACGTGTTCGTGCCGGATGGCGCCGCCAGCAAGTGATCAGCGATTTGTAGGAGCGGGTGGCCTGGCTGGATATTTTCCAGGCGACTCGCGATCCGTCATTGTGCGAGCATCGCTCGCTCCTGCAAGTATGTAGCGGTTATTTCATGAAAACCCCCGTGTGGTTCCCCCAGAGTTTCTTCTCTCGCACCCTCTGGCTGGTGCTGATCGTCGTGCTTTTTTCCAAGGCGCTGACGTTGGTTTATCTATTGATGAACGAGGACGTGCTGGTGGATCGCCAATACAGTCACGGCGTTGCCTTGACCTTGCGCGCCTACTGGGCGGCCGACGAAACCAATCGAGCGAAGATCGCAGAAGCGGCAACGTTGATCCGGGTCGTCGGTGCCGGCGTGCCGGAAGGGGAGCAGCACTGGCCGTACAGCGAGATCTATCAACGCCAGATGCAGGACGAACTGGGCGCCGATACCGAAGTGCGACTGCGCATGCACTCACCGCCGGCCTTGTGGGTCCGTGCCCCGAGCCTGGGGGACGGTTGGCTGAAAGTGCCGCTGTACCCTCATCCATTGCGCGGCCAGAAAATCTGGAACGTGCTTGGCTGGTTCCTCGCAATCGGCCTGTTATCAACTGCTTCGGCGTGGATCTTCGTCAGCCAGCTCAACCAGCCGTTGAAGCGCCTGGTCTACGCCGCCCGTCAACTGGGCCAGGGTCGAAGCGTACGGTTGCCGGTCAGCGATACGCCCAGCGAGATGACCGAGGTCTACCGCGCCTTCAACCAGATGGCGGAGGATGTCGAACAGGCAGGGCGCGAGCGCGAGCTGATGCTCGCCGGTGTTTCCCACGACTTGCGCACGCCCTTGACCCGGTTACGGCTGTCACTGGAGCTGATGGGCGAGCATACCGACCTGACCGATGAAATGGTCCGCGATATCGAAGACATGGATGCGATTCTCGACCAATTCCTGGCGTTTATTCGCGACGGTCGCGATGAGTCGGTGGAGGAAGTGGACCTCAGTGATTTGGTACGGGAGGTGGCCGCGCCCTATAACCAGAACGAGGAAAAAGTCCACTTGCGCCTGGAACCGATCCAGCCGTTCCCGCTACGCCGCGTGTCGATGAAACGGTTGCTGAACAACCTGATTGGCAACGCCCTGAATCACGCCGGTACGGGTGTGGAAGTCGCTGCTTATGTTTCTGGCGACACCAGCGCGCCTTACGTGGTGCTGAGCGTCATGGATCGAGGCGCCGGCATTGATCCGTCCGAATTGGAAGCCATTTTCAATCCGTTCACCCGCGGCGACCGCGCCCGGGGAGGGAAGGGTACCGGCCTGGGCCTGGCTATCGTAAAGCGCATTGCTTCGATGCATGGCGGCAACGTGGAGTTGCGCAACCGCGTCGGCGGCGGGCTGGAGGCTCGGGTGCGCTTGCCGTTGGGGTTGATGTTGCCCAGGGATGCGGTATAGAGGCAGCTACGGGTTATAAGCTGCAAGCTGCAAGTTAAAGCGGTTCAGCTTGCAGCTTGTAGCTTGCGGCTCATAGCTGCTTCTTTAACCTTTCCCTTTGGTCCGGGTCATGTTCGGCCCGCCATTCTTTTCCAAATGCTCGATGATGATCCCCGCCACGTTCTTGCTGGTGGTGGTCTCGATCCCTTCCAGCCCCGGCGAGGAATTGACCTCCATCACCAGCGGCCCATGATTGGAACGCAGGATGTCCACGCCCGCCACGGCCAGGCCCATGACTTTTGCTGCGCGCAGGGCGGTCATGCGTTCTTCCGGGGTAATCTTGATCAGGCTCGCGCTGCCGCCGCGATGCAGGTTGGAGCGAAACTCGCCTGGCTTGGCCTGGCGTTTCATCGAGGCGATGACCTTGTCACCGACCACGAAGCAGCGAATGTCCGCGCCACCGGCTTCCTTGATGTATTCCTGGACCATGATGTTCTGCTTGAGGCCCATGAACGCCTCGATCACCGATTCCGCCGCCGTCGCGGTCTCACAGAGGACCACGCCGATGCCCTGTGTGCCCTCCAACACCTTGATAACCAGCGGCGCGCCGTTGACCATCGCGATCAGGTCAGGAATGTCGTCGGGAGAGTGGGCAAAGCCGGTCACGGGCAAACCGATACCGCGCCGAGACAGCAATTGCAGAGAGCGCAGCTTGTCTCGGGAGCGGGCAATCGCGACGGACTCATTGAGGGGAAACACGCCCATCATTTCGAACTGGCGCAATACCGCGCAACCATAGAACGTCACGGATGCGCCGATGCGTGGAATCACCGCATCGAAGCCTTCCAGCGGTTTGCCGCGATAATGGATCTGCGGCTTGTGGCTGGCAATGTTCATGTAGGCGCGCAGGGTATCGATCACCACCATTTCATGGCCACGTTCGGTCCCGGCCTCAACCAGGCGACGAGTGGAATACAGACGCGGATTTCGCGACAGCACAGCGATCTTCATGCAACACCTGTGGCAGAGGTAGTGGACGCCGGGAACGCCGGCTTGTCTTGAACGTATTTGATGCCTGGATTGACCACCAACTGGCCGTCGATCAAGGCCTTGGAACCCAGCAACAGGCGATATCGCATGGATTTGCGGCAGGCCAGGGTGAACTCGACCCGCCAGAACCGATCGCCCAGCGCCAACGTGGTGCTGATCACGTAGCGGACCTGGGCGTGGCCGTTGGAACTCTTGATGGTCTTGCGGGCCACCAGTGGCGCTTCGCAGCGACGATGGCGCAACTGCACCACCGTCCCGAGGTGCGCGGTGAAACGCACCCATTTTTCACCGTCGCGCTCGAAGGGCTCGATATCGGTGGCGTGCAGGCTGGAAGTGCTGGCGCCAGTGTCGATTTTCGCCCGCAAGCCAGCGACTCCCAGATCTGGGAGCGCCACCCATTCGCGCAGACCGACGACGGTCAGATGGTCAAAAGTCTTCAATAAAAACAACCTGCAATCGGCACATCGGCTCGTGGACCCGCGAATCGCGGTATTCACGCAGAATAATCACAAAATGGCGACAGTTATCTACACACATGTTTGCGCTTGTAACCGATACCGACCCCGGCCAAGCGCGTGGGCGGTTCGGCGGGCATTCTATCTGTCTGATCGGATTCGTGCGCCCGACAAAAACGGTAGTACAGTTCTGGCTATTGGTTGAAAAGAGGAATGGCAGTGGCACAAAAAAACGAAGAGGACGACAAGGTTCGTCTCGATAAATGGCTGTGGGCGGCGCGATTCTATAAGACCCGTGCACTGGCCAAGGCGGCCATCGAAAGCGGTAAGGTTCATCATCGGGGCGAGCGTTGCAAGCCTGGCAAAGAGCCACGCATCGGTGATGAATTTGTCATCCGTACCGGGTTCGATGAGAAGACCGTGGTGGTCGAGGCCCTGTCGATCGTACGTCGCGGCGCGCCGGAAGCGCAGGCGCTGTATCGGGAAACCGAAGCCAGTATCGCCAAGCGTGAAGCCGCGGCAGCGCAACGCAAGGCCGGCGCCTTGGGTGTAAGTACCGATGGCAAACCGAGCAAGAAACAGCGTCGGGACTTGTTCAAGTTTCATGGCAGTAATAGCGATTAAACCCGGCTTTGAGGCCCCTGTGGCGAGGGAGCTTGCTCCCGCTCGGTTGCGCAGCGACCGTAAGATTTTGGGGCCGCTGCGCAGCCCAGCGGGAGCAAGCTCCCTCGCCACAACAGCACTGCAAATGTGGATGGGCAGTCCTTCCCGTCAGGCAAACCCAAGCCTTGCTTGGAACCCACCCCGAATGCCCATAAAATGACCGCCATCACTTGTCATCACTTCAGATACCAGACCTTATGACTGATCTACCGGACACCGACTACACCCAGCGTTTCATTTTCGACGACAGCGACGCCCGTGGCGAGCTGGTCGCGTTGGAGCGTAGCTATGCCGAAGTCCTCGCCAAGCACCCCTATCCGGAGCCGGTCGCGCAAATGCTCGGCGAACTGATGGCGGCGGCGGCGTTGCTGGTGGGTACCTTGAAGTTCGATGGCTTGCTGATTCTCCAGGCCCGTTCCGAAGGCCCGGTGCCGCTGTTGATGATCGAATGCTCCAGCGAGCGCCAGATTCGTGGCCTGGCCCGTTATCACGCCGAGCAGATCGCCCCCGACGCGACGCTGGCCGACATGATGCCCAACGGCGTGCTGGCCCTGACGGTCGACCCGACCCAAGGCCAGCGCTACCAAGGCATCGTCGACCTCGACGGGGCGACGTTGGCCGAGTGTTTCACCAACTATTTCGTCATGTCCCAACAGACCAACACCCGTTTCTGGCTCTACGCCGACGGCCGGCGCGCCCGTGGTCTGCTGCTGCAGCAACTGCCCGCCGACCGCATCCGGGATCCGGAAGATCGCGATGCCAGCTGGCAGCACGTTACCGCTCTGGCCAGCACCTTGAGCGCCGATGAATTGCTGGGCCTGGACAACGAAACCATCCTCCATCGCCTCTACCACGAAGAGCAGGTACGCCTGTTCGACGGTCAGCCGTTGCGCTTCGAATGCAGTTGCTCTCGTGAACGTTCCGCTAATGCGCTGGTCAGTCTGGGTCTGGAAGATGCGCAGCAACTGGTGATCGAGCATGGCGGGGCCATCGAAGTCGATTGCCAGTTTTGCAATGAGCGCTACCTGTTCGACGCGGCGGACATTACGCAATTGTTCGCTGGGGCGGGTGTCGACACACCGTCAGATACTCGTCACTAAAACGGTTCAGCGCAGGTAAATCTCCTAGCAAACGCCGGTTTTACGCCGTACTGACCGGAGGGCCCTACTTTTTTTGGGCTTTTCTGGCATAATCCGGCCCACTTTTTTCGGGTAGTAGTGCGCGACTTCCTACTACAAAACGTTTGGAGCACTCGGCCACGGGCCGACGGGGAATCTCATGACGCAAGCCAATAACGCCGTGTATACCGATCTGAGTGTCGATGATCTGGTCAAAGAAGCCCTGAATCGCGGTGAAGGCGAGCTTGCCGATACTGGCGCACTGGTTGTTCGTACCGGTCATCGTACCGGTCGTTCGCCGGTTGACCGTTTCATCGTGGAAGAGCCGACCACCCAGGACGCCATTGCCTGGGGCCCGATCAACCGCAAGTTCCCGGCCGACAAGTTCGATGCCCTGTGGAACCGTGTCGAAGCTTACCTGGGTGAGCGCGAGCGTTTTGTCTCCCACGTGCATGTAGGGTCCGATCCTGCGCACTACCTGCCGGTCAAGATGACCACCGAGACGGCCTGGCACAACCTGTTCGGCCGTTGCCTGTTCATCAACCCCGAGCAGTACAACGCCGGCGGCAAGGACGAGTGGCAGATCCTCAACGCACCGGACTTCGTCTGCGAGCCTGAGCGTGACGGCACCAATTCCGATGGCACCGTGATCATCAATTTCGCGGCCAAGAAAGTGCTGATCGCCGGCATGCGCTACGCCGGTGAAATGAAGAAAGCCCTGTTCTCCGTGCAAAACTTCCTGCTGCCCGCTGTTGACGTGCTGCCAATGCACTGCGCCGCGAACATGGGCGAAGACGGCGACGTGACCCTGTTCTTCGGCCTGTCCGGCACCGGCAAGACCACCCTGTCGGCAGACGAAAGCCGTTACCTGATCGGCGATGACGAACACGGCTGGGGCGTGGGTGTGGTCTTCAACATCGAAGGCGGCTGCTATGCAAAGTGCATCGACTTGTCCGAGAAGAACGAGCCGGTCATCTGGAAAGCCATCCAGCACGGCGCCGTCCTGGAAAACGTGGTCCTGGACCCGGTCACCAAGAAAGCCGACTACGCCGACGACAGCCTGACCCAGAACAGCCGCGCTGCCTACCCGCGTGAGCTGATCGAAAAACGCGCACCGAAAAACCTCGGCGGCGAGCCAAATGCCGTGATCTTCCTGACCTGCGACCTGACCGGCGTATTGCCACCGGTGTCGATCCTCAGCGAAGAGCAAGCCGCCTACCACTTCCTGTCCGGCTACACCGCACTGGTGGGTTCGACCGAAATGGGTTCGGGCAGCGGCATCAAGTCGACTTTCTCCACCTGCTTCGGCGCGCCATTCTTCCCGCGTCCAGCCGGTGAATACGCTGAGCTGCTGATCAAGCGCATCCGTGGTTTCGGCTCCAAGGTCTACCTGGTCAACACCGGTTGGACCGGCGGCGGCTACGGCGTCGGCAAGCGTTTCAACATCCCGACCACCCGTGCGGTGATCGCGGCGATCCAGAGCGGCGCGCTGATCGGTGCTGAAACCGAACACCTGGACATCATCAACCTGGACGTGCCGCTGGCTGTTCCAGGCGTCGAGACTGGCTTGTTGAACCCACGCAACACCTGGGCCGACAAATCCGCCTATGACGAAGCGGCCAAGGCATTGGCCGGTCTGTTCATCGAGAACTTCAAGAAGTTCGAAGTGAGCGACGCGATCAAGGCGGCGGGTCCGCAGTTGTAAGATTTGCTTCGAAAATGAGAAAGCCGCCCTTCAGGGCGGCTTTTTTTTGGGCGGCTATTTTTTCATTCCCTGCATATCCCATCGTTGCGCCTGGATTGCTCTGAAAATAAAGAAAGCTCTTACGACGGTCTCGGAACCGTCCGGCAAGCGCTCCTTGAGGCGCGCGGTAAGGTTTGCCGCGCCTTTTAAGGTAACGGCAAGGTCCAAGGATGACGAGAGCTAAAAAAGACGTTCCACAGGTCTGGGAATATCAGGGCGGCGACTGGCGCTACAAGGTGGCGCGGGACATGACCTTTGACGAGTTGGCGAAGAGGGACGCCGATCAGAAGTCCCTCGAGGATATGCTCGCCAGGCAAGAGGCCTACATGAGCGAGCGTCTGGCTCGGACACGGGAAAAAGAACCCGTGGTCATGAGGGGTTGTGTATTCGCCAAGTCCTGCGAACTGCCTGCCGCGATCATCAACTACCACAATCTTACCGGCTACATCCCGACGGAAATGCTGAGCGCTTATGGCGCGTTCACATTGTTAGGTGGTCGTGAGGTTAACGAGTCAGGCTGCGCACCGTTGAAGACAATCAGCGGAGCGTTACCGGCGAGTATCGGCACGTTGGCGCTGGGCGGGACGGCGCTGGCCTCGCTGGGTGCTGGCGCGGCGGTCACTGCACCCGTGGTGGCGGGCGCGCTGGTGGGGCTGGTAGGGCTGCTGATGCCCTCGAATCTGGCTGACGGTTCGCTATACACCGAAGAGCAACTGCGCTCCCTTGAACAGGCGCGCACTCGGGTTCGGCTACATGTCGAGGCCCAGGCCGACGGGACGCTTAAAGGGTATGGCTACAACACCCAGTCAAGGCGTGACTGGGAGATGATCCCGGTGGTGACGTTCCAGACTCGTGGCGAGCAGCAAGTGGCTGACTTTGGCGATGGGGTCGAGTTGATCTGGACGCCGGCAGTGGATCCCGCTTCCACGTTAGGCATCCCGGCGCTGGAGGCTGCACCACAGGCACCGCGCATCTGGATATTCCCGCCGACGCCCATGGCGGACAGCATCATTGTCAACCCGATTTATCCGCCGGAGTTCAAGGATTTCATTCTTGTGTTTCCGTTGGGGTCGGGGGTTTCGCCGTTATATATCGTGTACGGCGTTGCTGACCACAAATATCACCCGACTCCGAAAGGCGTACTTCCTGCTTTTCCTGACCTTGTTCGCGGTCGGGCTAAAACTCCCGTACAAGGAGGTGGAGGGTTACGTCCACGTTGGCACGACCGCAAAGGAAATATTTATGAATGGGACCGTCAGCATGGCGCCCTTGAAAAGTACAATCCACGTGGCAAACATTTAGGCGAGTTTAATCACATCACGGGCGAACAGACCAAAAAAGCGATTAAGACAAGGGAGGTTGAACCATGAGCTTTGCTGTATTGGGATTTTATCCAGGCAAGGAAGAATTGGTATTTGAGCAGAGCATCAACCTGTCAGTAGAGGACTTGGCCCCCGTGATGGACTGGACCAATAACGTCGAACATATCGGCGCTGATTTCAGGCTTTCTACGAAACAAATTCTTGAAATCGAGCGCTTGGCGTCGCTGGCTTTACCCGAAGATCTTGATCTGTACCTAACATCATGCGAATAACCTTCAATGGCACACGTTAACGAGCGAAAGGAGCTAAGACGAAAGGTCAGTTCGCCCGGATTTGTATCGCCTTATGGTCAAGCCAGAGGCAACCAGGCTGTATCATCCGGTATTGTTTTTTGACCTGACCTTTTCTCGACTCGCTGCGCTGCCCGGCTAGGCTTTGGGCATCACAGCAGTCAAAGGAGCGACCGCTTATGCACAGCACCCTGGAACAGGTTTTCGGTTATCCACAGTTTCGTCCCGGTCAGGAAGCCGCCATCGGTGCGATCCTTGCCGGTCGGTCGGCAGCGGCGATTTTCCCCACCGGCTCGGGCAAGTCCCTGTGCTATCAGTTGCCGGCCTTGTTGTTGCCACATCTGACGGTGGTGGTCTCGCCGCTGTTGGCGCTGATGCAGGATCAACTGGCGTTCCTGCAGCGTCACGGCATCGCGGCGGCCAGTATCGATTCGGCCCAGAGTCGTGATGAAGCCAACGACGCGATGGCGCGAGTGCGCTCGGGTGAGTTGAAGGTCCTGATGGTTTCTGTGGAGCGACTGAAGAACGAGCGCTTTCGCAATTTCCTGCAGCAGGTGCCGATTTCACTGCTGGTGATCGACGAGGCGCATTGCATCTCCGAATGGGGGCACAACTTCCGCCCGGACTATCTCAAGCTTCCCGATTACCAGCATCAGTTCAATATTCCCCAGGTACTGCTGCTAACGGCCACCGCGACCCCGAAGGTCATCGCCGACATGCAGGCGAAGTTCTCCATCGCCGCCGCCGATGTGGTGACGACAGGTTTCTACCGTCCCAACCTCAACTTGCTGGTCGAACCCGTGCGTGGCGTGGACAAGCGTCAGCGGCTGGTGCAGTGGCTGGGCGAGCGGGCCG
Source organism: Pseudomonas sp. Z4-20 (assembly GCF_051131955.1). NCBI lineage: Bacteria > Pseudomonadati > Pseudomonadota > Gammaproteobacteria > Pseudomonadales > Pseudomonadaceae > Pseudomonas > Pseudomonas sp. Z4-20. Next base: position 5,391,638 of record NZ_CP071641.1, on the reverse strand, counting down.
GGCAGGCGAGCATCGTCTACGTCACCTTGCAGCGCACCGCCGAGCAGATCGCCGAGCACCTCAGTCATCACGGCATCGAGGCCGAGGCCTATCACGCCGGGCTGCCTCATGAGCAGCGCGAAGCCATCCAACGGCGTTTCATGGGCGGACAGTCCAATTGCATCGTCGCGACTATCGCGTTCGGCATGGGCATCGACAAAAGCGATATTCGCAACGTGGTGCATTTCGACCTGCCCAAATCCATCGAGAACTACAGCCAGGAAATCGGTCGGGCGGGGCGGGACGGACAGCCGTCCGATTGCCTGGTGTTGGCCAACCGGGACAGCCTCAACATCCTGGAAAACTTCGTGTACGGCGATACCCCTGAACTGGCAGGCATTCGCTGCGTGCTCGACGAGCTGAAAGCCGCTGCCGGCGACGGGCAATGGGAGTTCTTGCTCGGGCCGTTGGCGGACAAGAGCAACATCCGGCAACTGCCGCTCAAGACGCTGCTGGTCCAGCTCGAACTGCGGCGGCTGATCGCGCCGCGCTATGCCTATTACGCTGAGTATCGCTTCAAATTCCTCACCGAGCCGCAGCTCCTGCTGGAACGTTTCGAAGGTGAGCGAAAGGATTTCGTCGCGGCCATCATCCAGACCTCCAGCCGCGCACGGACCTGGGCAACGGTGAATTTCGATGGGATGTACCAGCAATATCGCGCCGAGCGTAGTCGTGTGGTAAAGGCGCTGGATTTTTTTCACGAGAAGGGCTGGATCGAGCTGGAAAGCAAGCAGATGACCGAGGTCTACAACGTCCTGGAAGCGAACTTCGACTCTCAGGATTTAAGCCTCGAGCTGCATGCTGATTTCACCCGGCATGAGGAAGCTGAAATTGCCCGGGTTCACGCCATGCTCGAGCTGTTTGCCACGGACCGCTGCCTTGGTTATCGATTGGCGCAGTATTTTGGCGATGAAAATGCGCCGTCGCAGTGTGGGCACTGTTCGGTGTGTCACGGGCATGTCGCTTGTCTGCCGGAACCACCACCGCTGCCGGCGCTTGTGGATAAAAACTTCGATGACTTGTGTGGCGATTTTATCCACAAGCATGAGCAAGTCATCGGCAGTTTACCGACCGCCGAGCGGCTGACCCGCTTCCTGTGCGGAATCAGCGTACCGCTGTTCACCAAACTGAAGGCGCGAACGATCCGTGGATATGCCGCATTGGAGGAGTATCCCTACGCGCAGGTGCGTCATCGGAGCCAGGCTCACTTGTAAGCTGCATCCATCTGCTGAATGCCCTTCATCACACGAATAAATTTCAAAAATAGTGAGTGGCTGACTATGGTGATGGCTGTCTTTGGATCGCCAACAAGAGAGCAAACATGAGCCAGACATCCTTCGATATCCAGCGCGCCGCCGTGGTCGGTGCAGGCACCATGGGGCGCGGCATTGTGATGTGCCTGGCCAATGCCGGCGTTGCGGTGCAGTGGGTCGATAACAATCCGCAGATGCTCGTACAAGCGCTGGCTGCGGTGGCCGACACCTATGCTCATAACGTACGCCAAGGCCGTATCGACCAGGGCGAAGCCGACGCCCGGACCGCCCGGATCACGCGAGCGGACAACTATACGGCGATCCGCAACGTGGACCTGGTCATCGAGGCGGTCTACGAGAACCTGCCGCTCAAGCAGAAGATCTTTCGCGAGTTGGACGGCTTGCTCAAGCCTGAAGCTATTCTGGCGAGCAACACCTCGGCGCTCGACATCGATGCGATTGCCGCCGCCACACGCAGGCCGACCCAGGTGCTGGGCCTGCATTTCTTCAGCCCGGCGCACATCATGAAACTGCTTGAGATCGTTCGTGGCGCGCAAACTTCCAGGGCGGTGCTGGACGCCGCGCTGGCGTTGGGCAAACGCATGGGCAAAGTGAGTGTTGTATCGGGCAATTGCCATGGGTTCATCGGCAACCGCATGCTCCGCCCGTATGTGCTTGAGGCGCGCAAGATGCTGCTGGAGGGAGCTTTCCCCTATCAGGTCGATGCGGCGCTACAAGGCTTTGGCTTCGCCATGGGGCCGTTTCGCATGTACGACGTGGTCGGGATCGATCTGGAGTGGCGCGCCCGCGAGCTGGCGGGGCAGGGACAGGATGCGCCCGAGGTGCAAGTGGACAATCGCCTGTGCGAGTTGGGCCGGTTCGGCCAGAAAAGTGGCAACGGGTATTACCATTACGAACCGGGTAGCCGGCATGCTGAGCATGATGTCGAGGTCGACGCGCTGGTACAGCGGGTCAGCGAAGAGCTGCGCTTTCAGCGGCGCGAAATAGGCCCTGAGGAAATTCTCGAGCGCTGCTTGCTGGCGCTGGTCAACGAAGGCGCGAAGATTCTCCAGGAGGGCATTGCCGAGTCTTCCCACGACATCGACCTGGTCTACCTCAACGGCTACGGTTTTCCGGCAGACAAGGGAGGCCCAATGGCTTGGGCCGACCAGCAAGGGCTTAGGGACATCCACGCGCGCTTGCTGGAGCTCGAGACAAAGCAGGGCGACCAATGGAAGCCTGCTCGCTTGATCGGCGAACTGGCGACGCAAGGCAAGGGCTTCTCCCAGCGGTAGCCCTGGGTCCGGCACCCAGCCCCAAAACTGATAACCCTAAGGACACGTGATGCCCCAACGCAGCGAGTATCTGCACTTCCAGCCCGTGACCACCCGCTGGCACGACAACGACGTGTACGGCCATATCAACAATGTCACTTACTACAGCTTTTTCGATACGGCGGTGAATACCTATCTGGTCGAGACCGGCAGCTTGGATATTCATGAGGGAGACGTGGTGGGTTTCGTCGTGAGTTCGGCGTGCGATTACTTTGCGTCAATCGCTTTCCCAGATCGGATTGAAATTGGCCTGCGCGTCGGAAAACTGGGCAACAGCTCCGTGCAATACGAGCTTGCGGTGTTCAAGGTGGGAGAGGATGAAGCCTGTGCGGCGGGGCGCTTCGTGCATGTATTCGTGGACCGGGCATCTAACCGGCCCGTGGCGATCCCGGATCGGCTACGCCGGGCTTTGGAACCCTTGGTGGCCTGAAACGAAAATCGCAGCCTCCGGACGTTCTCTGACGAGAGCGGCCGAAGGCTGCGATCTTTTTAACGATCTGGATTAAACCAACCGTCAGTCATCGTGATAGCGATGTTTGTGCTTGTGCTTGCGATGCCCATAGGCATGGCCACGGCCCGGGTGGCCATCACGGTAGTAGCGACGATCACCACGACGACCTTCATAACGATCATCATCGTCGTCCTTGCCCATGTAGTTACCCAGCGCGCCACCGGCGCCACCGCCCGCTGCGGCACCGATCAGGCTACCTGTGCTGCCGCCCACGCTACGGCCGACCACGTTACCGCCGGCTGCGCCCAGCGCGCCGCCGATTGCCGCTTCGCCGCGGCTACGTTTGTCTGCGCCGACTGCGCTACCGCCCGCGCCGCCCAGGGCCGCGCCGATAGTGGAACCGGTGTTGCCGCCCAGGGACTGGCCGACGACCGAACCCAAAACCCCGCCCAATGCGCCGCCTACACCTGCTTCGGCGGTACCGCCGGCAGATGCGACGCCACTGATCAGGCCAAGGGACAACAAGAGAATGGAGGAGAACTTCATAGAGGAGCCTCAAAGGGATGACGGCGCGATCCTGAGGCTGGCTTCGCTTGGTTACAATCGAAATCCGACGAGTAACACGACTTGTGCACAATTGGCTAAGTTATTGTTTTCAGTATGGAACTTAAGGTGTTTTTGCCGGTCTTTAGCTACTTCGGACAGGCCGTTTTCTTTAGGAAACGGCCTTTTTTGTGGGCGTTTGAAAAATACGAACGTGGCGAGGAAGCAAGCCCCCTCGCACAAGATCATGTCAGGCTGACTTGGCCATGATCAACCCGCTCTCACTCGCTGCTTCCAGGCGGATCGCCACGAACTTCGAGGTTGGGGTGTGGCTGCCGTCGCCGGTGCTTTCCAACGGCACCAAGGGATTCACTTCGGGATAATAGGCAGCGGCTTGTCCGGCCGGGATGTCGAAGGCCAGCAACGTGAAGCCCTTGACGCGCCGCTCACGCCCATCCTCCCAGAGCGAGATGATGTCTGCTTTCTGCCCCGGCTTGAAGCCCAGGCGGATGATGTCCGCTTCGTTGACGAACAGCACATCACGTTGGCCCTTTACGCCGCGATAACGGTCATCGAGTCCATAGATGGTCGTGTTGTACTGATCGTGCGAGCGCATGGATTGCAGGATCAGGTCCGGCACTTTGCCCGTGGCGTGGGTGCGCTCATGAATCAGATCGGTCGGCAACCGGTTAGGCTTGAAATTGGCGCGGCCCGATGCGGTATTCCAGCGACGGGCGCCAGCGCTGTTGCCCAGATAAAAGCCGCCAGGGTTCTTGAGTTTTTCGTTGAAGTCCTTGAAGCCGGGAATGGTCTCGGCGATCAAGTCGCGAACACGGCTGTAATCGGCCACGAGCCAGTTCCAATCCACCGGACGGCTGCCCAGCGTGGCAGCGGCGATACCGGCAACGATCCACGGCTCGGAGCGCATCTGGTTCGACAGCGGCTGCAATTGACCATTCGAGGCGTGGACCATGCTGAAGGAGTCTTCCACGGTCACCGCTTGCGGGCCTTCTGCTTGCACGTCGATGTCGGTACGGCCCAGGCACGGCAGGATCAGTGCTTCTTTCCCATGGGCCAGGTGGCTGCGGTTGAGCTTGGTGCTGATCTGGACGGTCAGGTCGCAGTTGCCCAAAGCTTTGAAGGTCCGATGGCTGTCTGGCGTAGCCTGGGCGAAGTTGCCGCCCAGAGCGATAAACACTTTTGCCCGGCCCTCGGCCATGGCGTGGATCGACTCGACCACGTTGTGGCCGTTTTCACGCGGCACCTTGAACTGGAAGCGCCGCTCCAGCGCGTCGAGGAATGCAACGGGCGGGCGCTCGTTGATGCCCATGGTCCGGTCGCCCTGCACGTTACTATGGCCACGCACTGGGCAGAGTCCCGCGCCTGGCTTGCCGATGTTGCCGCGCAGCATCATCAGGTTGGCGATTTCCTGGATGGTTGCCACCGAATGGCGGTGTTGGGTGATGCCCATCGCCCAGCACATGATCACATTGCTGGCCTTGGCGTACATACGGGCTGCCTGCTCAATTTCGGCCAGGGTCAGGCCGGATTGCTCGACGATCTGCTCCCACGAGGTGTCATCGACCACCGCCAGGTATTCCAGCGTGTTGGCGCTGTGCTCATTGAGAAATGCATGATCGAACACCGCGGGGGCGCCGTTGTTCTGGGCTTCACGTTCCCATTGCAGCAAGAATTTTGCCATGCCCCGCAGTATTGCCATATCGCCACCCAAGGCCGGACGGAAATAGGCAGTGTTGGTCGGTTTGTCGCCGTTGGTGAGCATTTCCAGCGGATGTTGCGGATGCTGGAAGCGCTCCAGGCCACGCTCCTTGAGCGGGTTGATACACACCACCTGCGCACCGCGCTTCACTGCTTCGCGCAGCGGTTCAAGCATCCGCGGGTGGTTGGTGCCGGGGTTCTGGCCCCAGACGAAAATCGCATCGGCGTGCTCGAAATCGTCAAAAGTGACCGTGCCTTTGCCCACGCCGACGCTTTGGGACAGTGCCACGCCGCTGGCTTCATGGCACATGTTCGAGCAGTCTGGGAAATTGTTGGTGCCATAGGCGCGCACGAACAGCTGGTACAAATAGGCCGCTTCATTGCTGGCCCGGCCCGAGGTATAAAACTCGGCCTGGTTCGGGCTGGACAGTCCTTGCAGGTGTTTGCCGATCAAGGCAAATGCCGCCTCCCAACTGATGGGCTTGTAGCGGTCGGTTTCGGCGTCGTAGCTCATCGGCTCGGTCAGGCGGCCTTGGTACTCAAGCCAGTAGTCGCTCTGCTCCAGCAACGAGGTCACGCTGTGCTTGGCAAAGAACGCACCGTCGACGCGACGCTTGGTCGCCTCCCAGTTCACGGCCTTGGCGCCGTTCTCACAGAACTTGACCATGCCACTTTCCGGCGAGTCGCCCCAGGCGCAGCCCGGGCAGTCGAACCCGCCGTTCTGGTTGGTCTTGAGCATCATGCGAATATTCTTCAGTGCGTTATCGCTGGTCAGCCAGGCCTGGGCAACGCTGATCAGCGCCCCCCAACCACCGGCCGGGCCCTTGTAAGGCTTGTAGCGCGGTGTGGGTTTCTGGTCGGCTTGTTGATGATTGCTCACGCTTGTTTCTCCATCGCAGGGCTGTAGACCCGCGGCGCACTTTTTTGCGGCAGGTGGATGAGGTTGAGGTTGTGTTGGCGAGCCCACTGCACGGCGAGGCCGGTGGGCGACGACAGGCTGACCAGTGTCTGGACGCCCGCGCGTAATACTTTTTGAATCAGTTCGAGGCTGCAACGGCTGGTGACAATCGCCAGACCGCCGGCCACCGGGATCTGTTGTCGGACCAAGGCCCCGATCAGTTTGTCGAGGGCGTTGTGCCGGCCAATGTCTTCACGGCCCAGCAGCAACTCACCTCGGGCGTTCATGAACAATGCTGCGTGTACCGCGCCGCAATGCTGCCCCAAGGGCTGGAACTGGCTGATGCGCTGTCGCAGGCCATCGAGCCATTGCGCCGGTGGCAGCGATGCGCCGGGCAGCTTCTTGAGGTCGGGCAGCGCCTGCTCCACGGCTTCGACGCCGCATAATCCGCAGCCGCTGGTGCCGGCCAGTTGGCGGCGTTGCTGCTTGAGGTTCCAGAACGCGCGATTGGCGATGGTTACCTGGGCATAGTGCGCGGAACCTGCACCGCTCAGTTGCAGGTCATAGATATCAGCCGGGTCTTCGATGATGCCGCTGCCGAGGCTGAAACCGACGATAAAGTCTTCAAGATCAGTGGGCGTGACCAACATCACCGCTTGGCTGATGCCGTTATAGGCGATCGCCAACGCCACTTCCTCGGCCAGCGCGGTGCTGTCCGATTGAGAGTGGTCCAGGTTGCAGTAGCGATAGCTCTGGCTGGCGGCTGGCGTGGAGGGTTCCACAGCAGGCACTGGACAGACCGGAGGCTTGTCGTTCATGGGCATCACTGAAAGTGAGAATAGTGCTAAGACTAAATGCGGCAATCTGCAACGTCTAATTGCTATTACTGATCTTCCAATAGATGACGTCGATCAAGAGATGGTCGTTGATTTCTGGTAGAGGGCGAAACAAGCCTCGGCCAAGGCCGAACGTGGAGCGCCGCGCCGCATGATCAGCCCCAGCGGGACCAGGGTCTGGGCGCTTTCGATAGGCTGGATCCGCAGGTCTTCGGTGAGGACGTTCAGTCCGCTCTCCAACGGCACCACGGCGCAGCACAGTCCACCATGCACAGCTTGTAACAATTGATGCACCGCGTCGGTTTGCAGCAGCGGTTGGGGGGCTAGGCCTCGACTGTGGAAACTGTGGTCGATGGATTGGCGGAAATGCATGCCGCTGGTAAGCATGCCCAGGGGCAGCTCCACCAGCGCTTCCCAAGTCAGCGGCTCTTCACCAAAAAAGAAAAAGCGTTGGTCATACAGCAGGCCCATGCGGGTATGGGCAAAGGGCAGGGCTTCGAAACGATCGTTGTCCAGGCGTTCCAGGTAGGAAATACCCAAGTCGATGCGGTTGTTCGCCAGCTGTTCGAGGATGCGTTCGGAACTCAAGGACGATAATTCGAAACGCAGGCTGGGGTGGTCGGTGTGCAGGCGCTGCATCATCGCCAGCGGGTCGAAGTCCGACAGTGGCACCACGCCCAGGCGCAGCGTACCCACCAGGTTGCCACGGCACGCCGCCGCTTCGGCCTGCAGCCCGTCATAAGCCGCCAACACCGTGCGTGCCCAGGCCAGCACCCGCTCCCCCGGTGCGGTGAAGCCCTCGAAGCGCTGGCCGCGGTTGACCAGCGGCAGGCCGAGCTCTTCTTCCAGGCTGCGCAGGCGCATCGACAAGGTGGGTTGGGTGATGTGGCAACGAGCGGCGGCTTGGCCGAAGTGGCGGGTTTCTTCGAGCGCGATGAGAAATTTCAGCTGCTTGATGTCCATCTTCGCTCCTGGGCGCGGGAAGATTCTGATTCTAGCGCCTTGGGCGTGGTGAGGTCATTGGTCGGTTGGAGAATGGGCTCGGTTGGCTTGGTCTAGTCTTATCCGTCTGGACATTTAAACCCAAGGAGCGTGCGCCATGAGTATTTTTAGCTTTGTGAAGGAAGCGGGAGAAAAGCTTATCGACCTGCTGACTCCCGGCAATGCCAATGCCAGCGAGCAGTTGAAGGAACACATCAGCAAGGTCGGGCTGGGCAATCCGAATGTGCAAGCGACGATAGACGGCGACAAAGTCACCCTGACCGGTGAAGTCGGAAGCCAGGAGGAGAAAGAAAAGATCCTGTTAGCCGCGGGCAACATCGCCGGTGTCGGCAGCGTGGATGACCAGATCACCGTGACTGGGCCGGTGGCAAAGGCCGCGCGTTTCGTGACGGTGAAAAAAGGTGACACGCTCAGCGCCATATCCAAGGCCGAGTATGGTGACGCGAACCAGTACAACAAGATTTTCGAAGCCAACAAACCGATGTTGTCGCATCCAGACAAGATCTACCCCGGGCAGTCACTGCGTATCCCTGAGTAACCCGTACCTCCGTGGCGAGGGAGTAAGTCCCTCGCCAAAGGCTTGCACTAGAGCCCTTGGATCAGCTTCCGATAATCCGTTACCGCGTCGAACTCCGCCGTATCCTTCGGCCCCTTGCGGCTGTCCGGCTCGCTGACCGCCAGCAGGTGCGCCACGCCGAAGTCCCGGGCGCTGCGCAGCACCGGCAGGGTATCGTCGATAAACAGGCTGCGGGCCGGGTCGAAACTCAGGTCGGCTTGCAGCGCGTCCCAGAACTGCGGGCTCTCCTTCGGGAAACCGTAGTCGTGGGAGCTGATCAAGCGCTCGAAGTAGGGCGCCAGTTCGATGCGCTCCAGCTTCAGCGACAGCGAATCCCGATGGGCATTGGTAATCATCACGACCCGTTTGCCTGCGCGCTGGATGGCCGCGAGAAATGTATCAGCGTCTTGGCGCAGGGCAATCAAGTGGGCGGTTTCAAGTTTCAATTCACGCACCGGCAGCTTCAGTTCGGCGCTCCAGAAATCCAGGCAGTACCACTGCAACTGGCCGGCGTTGCGCTCGAACAGCGGCTGTAACTCCATCTCGGCCATCGCCCGGCTGACCCCATGCAGCTCGGCATAACGCTGGGGCAGGTGCTCCAGCCAGAAGTGGTTGTCGTAATGCAGGTCCAGCAGGGTGCCGTCCATGTCCAGCAGAACCGTATCGATCTCATGCCAAGGCAACAAGGCCATAAAACTTCTCCAGCGGTAAGCAGATATCCGACACAAACAATCAGAATAGGCCGGGTATAGTAGCCCGCTATCGCCCAGGGAGCCGTTCATGCGCCAGAAACCCACCATACTCGACCGACGGATCGTCGCCACCAGCCGCCTGTTTTGCGTGGAAGAACTGAAACTGCGCTTTTCCAACGGTGTGGAACGCACCTACGAACGCCTGGCGGGCAAGGGCGCAGGCTACGGCGCGGTGATGATCGTCGCGATGCTCGATGCCGACCATGCCGTGCTGGTGGAAGAATACTGCGGTGGCACCGATGCCTACGAGCTCTCGCTGCCCAAGGGGCTGATCGAGCCGGGTGAAGATGTACTGGCGGCGGCCGAGCGCGAGCTCAAGGAAGAGGCCGGTTTTGGCGCGCGTCAACTGGAGCACCTGACCGAACTGTCGTTGTCTCCCGGCTACATGAGCCAAAAGATCCAAGTGGTGCTGGCGACCGACCTGTATGAAGAGCGGTTGGAGGGCGACGAGCCCGAACCGATGCGTGTGGACAAGGTCAATCTGGGCGAATTGTCGGCCCTGGCCCAGAATCCTCAATTCACCGAAGGCCGAGCGCTGGCGGCGTTGTACTTGGCGCGTGACCTGCTGACCCAGCGCGGAGCCTACCTGCCATGAATTTCCCCCATCCCCTGATGGCGCCCGTCATCGAGCTGGCGCTTGAAGCCGGTGCCGCGATCCTGCCGTTCTGGCGGGCCAACGTAGAAGTTGCGCACAAGGCTGACGAATCACCAGTGACCGCTGCGGATATGGCTGCCCACGATGTCATCGTGGCTGGGCTGACCGCGCTGGCACCGGATATTCCGATCCTCTCGGAGGAAGACGCCGATATAGCCCAAAGCGTGCGCGCCGAATGGAAACGCTGGTGGTTGGTGGACCCTCTGGATGGAACCAAGGAATTCATTTCCGGCAGTGAGGAATTCACCGTCAACATCGCGTTGATCGAGGACGGTCGCGTGGTGTTCGGCGTGGTCTCGATGCCCACCAATGGCCGCTTTTATGTTGGCGGAGCGGGACTGGGCGCCTGGCGTGCCGACAAGGGCGCCGAGCCTTCGCCTATCTCAGCACGGCACGCGATGGCGCCCGGTGACGTGTTTACCCTAGTCGCCAGCCGTCGCCACACCAGCCCGGAACAGGAGCGCCTCTTGAGCGGGTTAAGCGAAAGCCTGGGACCCTTGCAGTTGACCAATATTGGCAGTTCATTGAAGTTCTGCCTGCTGGCCGAGGGCGCGGCTGATTGCTATCCGCGGTTGGCGCCAACGTCCCAATGGGACACCGCCGCCGCCCAGGGTGTATTGGAGGGCGCGGGTGGCGAAGTGTTGGACCTGCAGGGTCAACCGTTCCGCTATCCGGCACGGGAGTCGTTGTTGAATACGTCTTTCCTGGCGCTGCCGGCGAAAGCGGCGTGGCGTGGAAAGTTGTTGGAGCTTGCTCGATCTTAAACCCTGATCTTTGGCCAGGAAGCTTTTGTGGCGAGGGAGCTTGCTCCCGCTCGGCTGCGCAGCAGACGCTTTGGGGCCGCTTCGCTGCCCAGCGGGAGCAAGCTCCCTCGCCACAGGGTCCTATTGCGCCAATTAACGGTGCAGCACGTACTGCCCTTCAAACTGCACCGCCATCTTTTCGCTATCCGCATTCATCACCCGCGTTTGCAACGCCAGCCTTGCCCGGCCGTAACGCCGATAGGTGGCCAGGAAGCGTTTCCAGGTTTTTTCATCCGGTGCGTCACAAATGACAGTCGCATCGCCGGTGACGGGCAGCGGATAAGTGATCTGCCCTTCCTGAATCACGATGTGTCCATCCTCGATGCCTTCCTCGCGCAAGGCCAGGTGCAGCCAGCCCCAGCCGCCAAGTACCGCGCCGCAATACAGGCTGCCGCCGAACATGGTGCTTTTATGATTGACGTTGGCCGCAAGCGGCAGGAACAGGCGCAGTTGTCGCGCTTGCCAATCGAGCACTCTCAGGCCCATGTCCTGGGTCAACGGGATGTCCCGGTGCAGGGTCGTTTCCAGGTAACGGCTGTCGCGGTTCATGCAGGCCCTCTTGTTTGAAGGTGAGTTGGCGGGCGCTCAATCGGACTCATCGGCCGAGCCAGGGTTGCTGTCGCCAAACGTAAGCCCGTGCTTGCGCAGTTTGTCGTGCAAGGTCTTGCGCGGAATGCCCAGCGCTTCGGCGAGGCTGCGTACCGAGCCGTGGGGGCGGGCCAACTCGGCGGCAATCAGGGTCTTTTCGAAATTCTCCACCTGCTCGCTCAGGCCGCCGCTGATGATTTCCACCGGCGCGCCGGGGGCAGTGTCGGGTGCGCTATTGTCCAGGGCCAGTTCCAAGCCCAGGGCGAAGCGTTCGGCGGCGTTCTGCAATTCGCGGACATTGCCCGGCCAGCCATGGCGCAACAGCAGCGCACGGTGGGCCGGCAGCAGTTCGTGGGGCGGCAGGCCGTGGCGCGCGCTGGCCTCATCAGCGAAATGCTGGAACAGCATCAGTACGTCCTCACCCCGTTCGCGCAGCGGTGGGATGCGCAGCGGCGCGACGTTCAGGCGGTAGTACAAGTCGGCGCGAAAACGGCCCTGATCGGCGGCTTGGCGCAGGTCTTCCTTGGTGGCGGCGATGACGCGGATGTCCAGCGGGATCTGCTGGTTGCCGCCCAGGCGCTCCACTACGCGTTCTTGCAGCAGGCGAAGCAGCTTGACCTGTACGTCCAGGCTCATGCTTTCGATTTCATCGAGGAACAATGTGCCGCCGTTGGCGAACTCGAATTTGCCGATACGGCGCTTCTGCGCGCCAGTGAAGGCGCCGGGTTCATGGCCGAACAATTCGCTTTCCACCACTGACTCAGCCAACGCGCCGGCATTGATGGCCACGAACGGCCCGTTACGCCGTCCAGACAGGTCATGCAGTGCACGGGCGACCACTTCCTTGCCGGCCCCGGTTTCGCCGAGGATCAGCACGTCGGCGCGGGTCGCCGCCAAGGCGCCGATCTGCTCGCGCAGGCGCAACATGGGGGCCGATTGTCCGACCAGCCGGGCGCTGAGCTCATGACGGTCACTGAGGGCCAGGCGCAGGCTGCGGTTATCCAGGACCAGGCGCCGCAAGGCCAGGGCCCGGCGTACGCTATCGAGCAACTGGTCACTGGCGAAGGGTTTTTCAAGGAAGTCGTACGCCCCGGCGCGCATCGCCTGGACCGCCAGAGGTACATCGCCGTGACCGGTGATCAGCAGCACCGGCAACTCCGGATCCTGGCTATGCAATTGGCCCAGCAGTTCGAGGCCGTCCATGCCCGGCATGCGTATATCGCTGACCACCACGCCCGGCCAATCGCGGGGCAGTTGCCCGGCCAGGCCGTTGGCCTCGCCCAAGGGCAGGATCTTCAGTCCAGCCAGGTCGAGGGTCTGGCTCAGGGCCTGACGCAGATGGGGATCGTCGTCGATCAGCACCACCTCAATCTGGTTATCGATGGTCATACACTACGGTCCTCGGACGGTTGCAGGCTCACCCCGGGCGCACCGGCGCGCAGCTTCAGGGTAATCAGGGCGCCGCCTTCCTTGTGATTGGCGAACAACAGTTCTCCGCCGAAGGCACGCATCAGGGTGTCGCAGATCGCCAACCCGAGGCCAAGCCCCTGGGTGCGCGTCTTGGTGGTGTAGAACGGCTCGCCGGCGCGGCCAAGGGCCTCCATGCAAAACCCCGGGCCATTATCGCGGATGTACAGGTTGACGCCGGTTTCCGTCGCCTGGGCACTGAGCCACAGTTTACGCGGTGGACCCTTTTCGGTCAGGGCGTCAAGGGCGTTGGCCAGCAAGTTACCGAGCACCTGGCGCAGGCGCGTTTCGCCGGCCTCCACCCACAAAGCAGCCGCCGGCAAGTCGCGTATCAGCTCCACTTCCATGCTGCGCCGACGTTTGGCGAGCAGTGCGAGGGCATCGTCGAGCGCCGGTTGGAGGGCGACGCTTTCCGGGGCGTGTCGGTCCCGGCGGGCGAAGGCGCGCAGGTGGGCGATGATCGAGGCCATGCGCCCGGTCAGTTCGTTGATCAGCTTGAGGTTGCCCCGAGCGTCTTCGGTGCGCTGGTGATCGAGCAGTATCTCGGCGTTTTCGGCATAACTTCGAATCGCCGCCAGCGGCTGGTTGAGTTCGTGGCTGATGCTGGCCGACATGGTGCCCAGGGCTGACAACTTGCCGGCCTGTACCAGATCATCCTGGGCGCGGACCAATTCCTGTTGGGCGTGCTCGCGCTCCAGCACTTCCTGTTTCAGGCGACGGTTGAGTCCCTCCAGGTCGCTGGTACGTTCCGCGACCCGGCCCTCCAGTTCGTGTCGAGCCTTGGCCTCGAAGGCGATCCGGTCCAGATAATGCCGCCGGCGTTGCATCATCAACCCGAGCAACAGCATCAACACCAGCAGCGCTGCACCGCCGATGGCCACCACCGTGCGTACTGGCCGGTCGATCAGCGTGCGCGGAGCGAGGATGCTCACGTTCCAGCCTGTCTCTTCGATGACCTGGGTCTGGGGCAGCCAGGCACCGCTGTCCAGATGGAGCGGTTTGGGGTCCCGTGTCGGGTAAGGCTGCACCGCACTGATTGCCTTGCTTTCTTGCTCGCTCAAGGGGCGAGTTGCGCGAAATCTCCATTCCTGGCGCGAGGTCAGGATCACGACGCCGTTGTGGTCGGTAACCAACAACTGCTCTGGGGTCTTGCCCCAGAGGCTTTCGGTGTGGTCGAGGTCAACCTTGACCACCAATACGCCGATGACTTTTTCGCGATCGCGTACCGCGGCGGCGAAAAAATAACCGCGCTTGCCTGACGTGGTGCCCAGGCCGAAGAAGCGCCCCAGGCGCCCGGCCATGGCTTCGATGTAGTAGGGGCGGAAGGCGAAATTGCGTCCGACGAAACTGTCGTGCTTGTCCCAGTTCGATGCCGCCAGGGTCTTGCCAGAGGCGTCCATCAGGTACATGACTTCGGCGCCGGTCTGGGCGCTGATGTTTTTCAGCAACCGGTTGGCATTGCCCTGGGTCACCCCATCGTCCGGCGCCGACAGGGCCGCGCGCAGGGCCGGCAGCTCGCCGAGAATCTGCGGCAGCACTTCATAGCGGTGCAGGGTCCCGAGGAGGTTGGCCACGTAGAGGTCGAGAGTCTGGCGGTTTTGTCCAGCCAGTTCGCTGCGGTAATAACGCTCGGCCAAATGCTCAAGCGGCCATAGCAATGGCGCCAGGCACAGCGCAAGCAGGGCCAGGCTGCGCCAACGAGGTCTGCGGGGAAGGGTGGAATTCATGAGCATGGGGCGCCTGTGGTGACAAGCGCATTATGCCTAGGACACACCTCAACGTCTTCGATCAGGCGAAGACTTCTGCCTGCTGGAGGGTTGCAGCAGCCAGATCCTTGCCTGACAGTTGTGGCTTGATATCACCCAGTTGCCAGTCGATATTCAATGCGGGGTCGTTCCAAAGCAAGCTGCGTTCGGACGCCGGGTCATAGTAGTTGGTCGTCTTGTACAGGAACTCCGCGAATTCACTCAAGACCACGAAGCCATGGGCGAACCCTGGCGGCACCCAAAGCTGACGGTGGTTATCGGCGCTGAGGCGCACGGCGACCCATTTGCCGAAGTTCGGCGAGCTGCGGCGGATATCCACTGCCACATCGAGCACTTCTCCGGCAGTGACACGCACCAGCTTGCCTTGGGTGTTTTGCAACTGATAATGCAGGCCACGCAACACGCCCTTCTGCGAGCGAGAGTGATTATCCTGCACAAACTGCGTTTCGATGCCGGTTGCGTCCTTGAGGGCCTTGGCGTTGAAGCTTTCATAAAAAAAACCGCGTTCGTCACCAAAGACCTTGGGTTCGATGACCAGGACATCGGGCAGCTCGGTGGCGATTACATTCATTGCGTGTCTCCAGAAGAAAGTATAGATGCGACCATTCTTGCCCAAAGCAGCGGGCGGCGCGAGCCCTGAGGTCAGAAGAAGGGGTTGCTAATCCCTTGGCTCAATGGCGTGATAGGCGTCCAAGACAAAACCTACTCAGGGGTCGTTGTATGCCGCTCGCTACGTTGGTTCATCGTGCCAGTTTGCCAAGCCCACAAATCAGCGCCGGGCAGGCGTTGGTATTGCTGCGCTCGAATTACGGACTCAGCGGTGACCTGCGACCCCTCGGCAGCCATCAGGACGTCAACTACCGCGTCGACAGCGAACGCGGCCGGTTCGTGTTAAAGATTTGTCATGGCAACTATGCCGTCCAGGAACTCCAGGCCCAGCATGCCGCCCTCAAGCTGCTGGCCGAGCATGGCGCGGTGAAAGTGCCGCGAGTGATCGCGGCCAGCAACGGCCAGGACCTGCTGACCCTGGAAGTTGATGGGCAGTCGGTTCATGTGCGACTGCTGGAGTACATCGACGGTCAATCCCTCACTCAACTGTTGCACCTTACGCCCGACTTGGTGACAGGTCTGGGAAGATTGTGCGCAGACATGGACTTGGCCCTGGCCTCGTTCGACCATCCGGGCCTGGAGCGCACCCTGCAGTGGGACGCACGCCATGCGCCGGCCTTGATTGACCATCTATTGCCCGTCATCAAGGACGATCAGCGGCGCCATTTGATCGCCGAGGTCGCGCAGCAGGCCGAACGGCGCTTGCAGCCGCTCAAGGCGAGCCTGCCGGTGCAGGCGATCCACATGGACATCACGGACGACAACGTGGTTTGGCAACGCGATGCCCAGCGCCAATGGCAGTTGCAAGGTGTGATCGATTTTGGCGATCTGGTTCGCACCTGGCGCATCACCGACTTGTCGGTAACCTGCGCGGCCCTGCTGCATCACGCCGGCAGCGATCCGTTTTATATCCTGCCGGCCATCAAGGCCTATCACGCGGTCAATCCGTTGCAGCGCGAAGAACTCCTGGCGCTCTGGCCCCTGATCGTGGCCCGCGCCGCGGTGCTGGTGCTCAGCGGCGAGCAACAAGTCGCTGTCGATCCGGATAATCAATACGCCCGTGACAATCTTGAACATGAGTGGGAAATTTTTCGCGTTGCCTGTTCCGTGCCGCTTGAATTGATGGAGGCGGCGATTCTTGCCGCCGCGGGTCACAGCCTGCCGTCGATTGCCAACGAGGGTTTCGCCCCCTTGCTGCCAACCTTGGTGGGGCGTGATTTTGCGCTGATCGACCTGGGCGTACTCAGTCCACATTTCGAGGCCGGCAATTGGGAACAGGCTGGAATTGACCAGCGTCTTCTCAGCGAAGGCGCGGCGCTGCACGGGTTGGCTGCCAGTCGCTACGGCCAGTACCGGCTGTCCCGCACCCGGCCGGACAGTGCCGTCGAGCCCGATACTTATCCGTTACACGTTGAATTGCATGTCCCTCAAGATACGCCGTTGGAGTCGCCTTTCGCCGGGGTGGTGCACAAGGATGCCGAGGGCCTGTTGCGGCTCGACGGTCCGCAGTTGAGCGTACGATTGTGGGGCGTATCGTCGTCATTGCATTCTGGCGCCGCGCTGGTCAGGGGACAGGTCTTGGGTGAAGTGGTTGGCCCGTTGCGGGTTCAACTGTGCCGAGGCGCGCATCTGACCCCACCATTGTTCTGCACGCCCTCCAGGGTGAAGGCCTGGCAGGCGCTTTGCCCATCGCCCGCGACGCTGCTGGGGCTGGCTTGCGATGCCGAGCCGGAAATCGATCCCGCCGCGCTGCTGGCCCGTCGCGATGCGAGTTTCGCTCGTTCGCAGAAGCACTATTACGTCGACCCGCCGCACATCGAGCGTGGCTGGCGTAACCACTTGATCGACATGCAGGGCCGCTCTTACCTCGACATGCTCAACAATGTCGCGGTGCTGGGGCATGGCCACCCGCGCATGGCGGCGGTCGCGGCCCGGCAATGGTCGCTGCTCAATACCAACTCGCGCTTTCACTATGCGGCGATCGCCGAGTTTTCCGAGCGCCTGTTGGCGCTGGCGCCATCGAACATGGATCGAGTGTTCCTGGTCAACAGCGGCACCGAGGCCAACGACTTGGCGATCCGCCTGGCCTGGGCCTACAGCAAGGGACGCGACATGCTCAGTGTCTTGGAGGCCTACCACGGCTGGTCGGTGGCGGCCGACGCGGTTTCGACCTCCATCGCCGACAATCCCCAAGCCCTCAGCAGTCGTCCGGACTGGGTGCATCCGGTGACCGCGCCGAACACTTATCGCGGCGAATTCCGTGGCGCTGACAGTGCGCCCGACTACGTGCGCAGCGTCGAACACAACCTGGCTAAAATCGCCGAGCAGAAACGCCAATTGGCCGGTTTCATCTGCGAACCGGTGTATGGCAATGCTGGCGGGATCGCGCTGCCACCGGGGTATCTGAAGCAGGTCTATGCCTTGGTGCGCGAGCGCGGTGGCGTCTGCATCGCCGACGAGGTGCAAGTCGGTTACGGACGCATGGGTGAGTTTTTCTGGGGCTTCGAGGAGCAAGGCGTGGTGCCGGATATCATCACCATGGCCAAGGGCATGGGCAACGGCCAGCCACTGGGAGCCGTCATCACCCGGCGAGAAATCGCCGAGGCGTTGGAAGCCGAGGGGTATTTTTTCTCTTCCGCCGGCGGCAGCCCGGTCAGTTGCCAGATCGGCATGGCCGTGCTGGATGTCATGGAAGAGGAAGACTTGTGGGAAAACGCCCGGGTGGTCGGAGCACATTTCAAGGCGCGCCTGGAGGCATTGATCGACCAGTATCCGCTGGTCGGCGCGGTGCATGGCTCCGGGTTCTACCTGGGCGTGGAGCTGATCCGCAACCGCGCCACCCTGGAACCTGCCACCGAAGAAACCACGGCGCTGTGCAACCGCCTGCGGGAGTTGGGCATCTTCATGCAACCGACCGGTGATTATCTAAACATCCTGAAGATCAAGCCACCGATGGTTACCACCCGTCAGAGCGTGGATTTCTTTGTCGATATGCTGGCGAAAGTGTTGGAGGAGGGGCTGTAGCCAACCGGGCGCTGCTGGTCATCCTGCAGGCGCGGGTCCGCCCGCGCATGCGGGGTACAGTAAGCCGATTTTTGTCGGCTTTTTTAGCGGTTTTTCCTCGTGTATGGTTTTTCTCCTCTTTCTAAGCCGATTTTTATCGGCTATAAAGTCGGCACTGCCATCGCCCAGGAGATGATTCATGACTCGCATCGTTACCGTCGCCGCCACTCAGATGGCCTGTTCTTGGGATCTCGAAGCCAATATCGAGACCGCCGATAAGTTGGTTCGCCAGGCTGCTGCCCAAGGCGCACAGGTGATTCTCATCCAGGAATTGTTCGAGACGCCGTACTTCTGCCAAAAGCCAAATCCGGACTATCTGCAACTGGCGACGTCGGTCGACGAGAACGTCGCCATCAAGCACTTCCAGAAAGTTGCCGAGGAACTGCAGGTTGTGTTGCCGATCAGTTTTTTTGAACTGGCCGGACGGGCGCGTTTCAACAGTATTGCGATCATCGATGCCGACGGTCAGAACCTGGGCGTGTACCGCAAAAGCCACATCCCGGATGGGCCTGGCTACCATGAGAAGTACTATTTCAATCCGGGCGATACCGGCTTCAAGGTATGGGATACCCGCTACGCCAAAATCGGCGTAGGCATCTGCTGGGACCAGTGGTTTCCGGAATGCGCTCGCAGCATGGCGCTGCAAGGCGCGGAGATTCTGCTGTACCCAACCGCCATTGGCAGCGAGCCGCACGACAAGACCATTTCTTCGCGCGATCACTGGCAACGTGTGCAACAGGGCCACGCCGGCGCCAACCTGATGCCGCTGGTGGCCAGTAATCGTATCGGCAATGAAGAGCAGGATGGCTACGACATCACGTTTTATGGCTCCTCGTTCATCGCCGATCAGTTTGGTGAAAAAGTCCAGGAGCTCGGCGAAACCGAAGAAGGCGTGCTGGTGCATAGCTTTGACCTCGACGAGCTGGAACACATTCGCAGTGCCTGGGGCACTTTCCGTGATCGGCGTCCGAACCTGTACGGCGCGGTCAAAACCCTCGACGGCTCACTGGAGTCCTGATTCATGACAACTTTGCACAGCACTGCGCGCGCGGATGGTTTTCATATGCCTGCCGAGTGGGCACCCCAGACTCAGGTCTGGATGATCTGGCCCGAGCGCCCCGATAACTGGCGCCTCGGCGGCAAGCCCGCGCAAGCGGCCCATGTGTCCGTTGCCAAGGCCATTGCCCGTTTTGAGCCGGTGACCGTCGCCGTGTCCGCCGCCCAGTATGAGAACGCCAAGGCGCGCCTTGATGTACCGAACATCCGCTTGGTCGAGATGTCCAGCGATGACGCCTGGGTCCGGGACACCGGGCCGACGTTTGTGATCAATGGCAACGGTGAGGTGCGCGGCGTCGATTGGGATTTCAACGCCTGGGGCGGTTTCGACGGCGGCCTGTATTCGCCGTGGAACCGGGATTCGCAGGTGGCCAGCAAAATCCTCGACATCGAGCGCAGCCAGCGTTATCGCACCGAAGGTTTTGTGCTTGAGGGCGGCTCGATCCATGTCGATGGCGAAGGTACCTTGATCACTACCGAGGAATGCCTGCTCAACCGCAATCGCAACCCGCATATGAGCCGTGAAGAAATCGAGGCAGTGCTCAGCGCCCAACTGGCGGTAGACAAGATCATCTGGTTGCCGGATGGCCTGTTCAATGACGAAACCGACGGCCATGTGGATAACTTCTGCTGCTACGTGCGTCCCGGCGAAGTGCTGCTCGCTTGGACCGACGATCCACAGGACCCAAACTACCCCCGCTGTCATGCGGCGATGGATGTCTTGCAAAACAGCACCGACGCCCAGGGACGCTCGTTCACAGTGCATAAGATGCCTATTCCCGGGCCGTTGTACGCCACTGAAGAGGAATGCGCGGGCGTAGACGCCGTTGAAGGTTCCCAGGAACGCAATCCGAGCGTCCGCTTGGCCGGCTCGTACGTGAACTTCCTGATCGTCAACGGGGGCATCATTGCCCCAAGTTTCGACGATCCGCTGGACGCCCCGGCAAGGGAATTGCTGGAAAGTCTTTTTCCGGAGCATGAAGTGGTGATGGTGCCTGGCCGGGAACTGTTACTGGGGGGCGGGAATATCCATTGCCTTACCCAACAGCAACCCGCGCCGCAGATAAAATGAGTGGCGTTGTAACAGCCCGGTAAGATCGGTCGCAACGGCTCTGCGCCGGACTTTTTGGATCCATCCTGGCAAGCCCGCGTCCCGATTGGGGCGCGGGTTTTTTTGTGTCTGGTTTGCTAGCGACGGGCGACGTTGGCATAGCTCTTGTATCGCCATCCAGGCAGTTCCGGAAAGCGGGGCTGCGTTGTTTTGTCATAAACCTCGGATAGATTGGCCGCTCATCAACCAGGAGGGCGCTGGAATGAACATGATAAGCGAGCGCGCATGCCATCCTTTGGCTGTTAATGGTGAGTCGCTTCAAGCCTTGGCGCAGTGGTTGAAGTCCAACGGAACGCGTCAGATCAGGGAGCCTGATCCGCGGCGGATGATCATGGAGCGCTATCCCGTTGGCCTGTTCAGCGAGGCGGAGCTGGAAGCGTTGTGGGATGTGATGCAAGGATAGAATTCGAAGGATTGATAAGAAGCGCTGGCCGGGATGGCAGCGCTTTTTTTACGCGCGCTGATTTCTGTTCGGCAGGAGACATTCACCTAACGTCTTAGACGTTTTTCGCCTAATCACAGACGATTCATGAAATTGACACAGGCTTCAGGGCGCGACTAGGATTCGCCCACGCCTGTGGCCAACAGCCATGACTCTTAAATAATAAAAAGGCCCGACACGGTAAAATCGTGGGCGGGCCTTTTCATTATTTCCAGGAGCAAGAGTCTGAAAAGAGCGCGAAAAGCGCCGTTTCGGTTGCCGGTTGCAGTGCGTATCAACCTCGTACAAGGAAAATAATCATGTTGAACACACGCATCAGTTTGATCGCACTGGGGATATTGAGCAGCACACACGCCATGGCCAACGACCAAGCGCAGTCCAAGGGGTTTGTTGAAGACAGCAGCTTGAAGGTGCTGTTGCGCAACGCCTACATCAACCGCGACTACAAGGACGGCAACCAGGACAAGGCCGAATGGGGCCAGGCGGCCATCGGTACGTTCTCGTCCGGGTTCACCCAAGGCACCGTGGGCATCGGTGTAGATGCGTTCGGCCTGTACGCATTGCGTCTGGACGGCGGCAAAGGACGCACCGGTGCACAGGGCATCGATTTTTTCAAAAAGGGTGACAGCGGCAACGCGGCAGATGACTTGTCCAAGTTCGGCGCCGCGGTGAAATTCCGTGTCTCCAACACCGTGCTGGCTTACGGTGACCAGATGCCGGCCCTTCCGGTGTTGAACTATGACAACTCCCGCCTTCTGCCGGAAAGCTATACCGGCACGTTGATCACCTCTAAAGAGATCAAGGGACTGGAACTGAACGCCGGCCGTTTTACCGCCGAGTCGCGCAAGAGCGCCGAGGGTCGTGACAGCGGCGGTTTGAAGTCGATCAACGTGTTGGGCGGCAGCTATCAGTTCACCGAACAGTTCAAGGCTTCGCTCTACGCCTCGGATGTCGAGGACGTATTGAAGAAGCAGTACGTGAACGCCAACTATGTGTTCCCGCTGGCCAAGGATCAGTCGCTGACCCTGGACTTCAACGGCTACCGCACCAAGCTGGACAACAGCTACGTTCGCGAAAACAACGTCACTGGCGACGACAACAAGATCTGGAGCCTGGCAGCCACCTTCGCCACCGGTCCGCACAGCTTCACCCTCGCTCACCAGCGCAGCACGGGCGACAGCAACCTGGGCTACGCCTACGGCGGCTATCAGCGAGGACAGAATCGTGTCGGCGATGGCGGCAACACCATCTACCTGGCCAACTCCTACTGGTCGGACTTCAACGCCGAAGACGAACGCAGCTGGCAACTGGGCTATGGCCTGGACTTCACGACCTTCGGTGTACCGGGCCTGACCTATAACGTGGCGTACGTGCGCGGCGACAACATCACCACCTCCACCAGCGAGGGCGGAACCGAGCGCGAAATTTTCAACCAGTTCAAATACGTGGTCCAGGGCGGCCCGGCCAAGGATTTGAGCGTACGGTTGCGCAGCTCGGTATTGCGCGTGTCGCAAAAATCCAGTGAGTACAACGTCAGCGGGAATGAGCTGCGGGTGTTTGTGGATTATCCGATTAATGTTTTTTGAGGTTGATTGGGGTTAGGAAAGCTATATGAAAAATCCCGGCCTAGTTGTTAGGCCGGGGTTTTTTATTGTTGTGCTGTTTTTAAGGGGCTCTGTTACAGGCTTCAAGACGGGTTTCATAGCTCGATAGAATGTTCTTCCAGTTATTAAATAGCAGCTCCTCGCATCCTTCCGCTCCATCAGCCAATGGCATATACCTAATAATTGGTGCAACTTCTTCTGGATAATCAAACTCTGCGTATAGCTCCTCCGCTACGCCCAATGGGTCGGTGTATTTGCTTTTGTTTTCAAATACAAAGGAAAGCAGCAAAAACAACCAGGGCTCAGCAAGGTCTAGGTCTTCCCGACTGTCTTGATCTTTAAGGGTTTTGAGTATGTTGCGAACTGAATATTGTTCTTGAGGTTCAAGGGATGCAATCTCCAAAGCTTCGTTAGGCGCATCGATAGTCAATGCATCACAGACGTAGTCTATGACTCCTCCCTCATCTACATAACCACGCTCAAGACCATATAGAAGCTCGCTCCATTTCAGCCATGGCGTTTTTTTAAAGATGTAGTGGCCGTCAAGCATTAATCTGGTCATTTTGGTAGCCGTGATGGGACTTGGTTAGGGGTTCCGGTTATCCTTCCGTCCGGAATAAATCTCTGGTGGGTTAGTTCTAACTTGGAATTCACAATCCACTCAAAAGTCCCAGATCTGTCATTCACTGCTCCAGGCATTTGAGTAAGTGTGTTATTTGACCCGTCACCGCCTCGAAGCGGAAATACTCTTCCATTGGCAGATATTTGGTCAACCACGTAATTCGGTGCCCTATGCATTGGATCATCTTTTGTCGCACTCCCTACGTGTGTGGCGGCTTTTATTTCGTTTTCTGCATATGTGGCACGTTGGCGCTCAAAAAGCGCCACATTATATGCAGTGTTCTCCTGAGGTTTCGGAGGAGGAGGTTCACCTTCATTTACAGCCGTCTTGGAAGAGTGAGTTGATGCTGTCTCTGCTAATGCATGAGGATCACCCGGACACCCATTCAACCCCAACGGATCCACCCACCCCGTCGGGTTCAGGGTATACCGATAGGCGTTAAGCCCTCCCCTGAGCTTGCTCGGGTCGGGTGTGAGATACCGCCCCGTCTCCGGATTGTAGTACCGGTGCCGGTTGTAGTGCAGGCCGCTTTCCCGGTCGTGGTATTGCCCTTGGAAACGTAGCGGTTGGTGCAGTCGGGGGCCGTTGCCGTGGCGCAGTTCGGTGAGTTTGCCGTAGCCGTTGTACCGCGCCGCCCAAACCACTTCGCCCTGATGACTGGTCAGTTCCTGTGGGGTGCCGAGGTGGTCGAGGTGGTAGTAGAACGGCGTGGCTTTTTCTGGGCCTTCGCCTTCGAGCAGGGCGAGGGGGCGGAAGGTGCCGGGTTCGTAGATGTAGCTTTGGTAGTGCTGGTCGCTGCTTTCGGCGATGACCTGGTCGCCTTGCCAGATAAATTCAGTGGTCTGGTCGTCCACGGTCTTGCTGATGCGTCGGCCGAAGGCATCGTAGCGGTAGGACGTTTCGTTGCCGTCGGGACTGGTGACGCCGATGAGGCGGTGTTGGCTGTCGTAGCGGTATTCGGTGACCAGGCATTGGGCTGTGCCGCGGCGTTCGCGGACGAGGTTGCCGTAGGCGTCGTAGTCGTAGTGGCGGTCGCCCTCCATCAATAGGCGGTTGCCCTTGAGGGTGGTCGGGCTGGGGCGGTCCTGCATCAGCAGGTTGCCGGCCGGGTCGTGGGCGAAGCGTTCCGGGGCTTGGCTGTGGGCGTAGTCGATACGCAGCAGGCGATCTTGCTTGTCGTATTGGTAGCTCCGGCGGTTTCGTGTGTCGGACAGCGCGGCGAGGTTGCCACCCGCGTCGTAGGAATAGTCGCGCCAGAACAGCTGTTGCTCTTGGGTCTGCCACACGGTCTGGGCCTTGAGGCGGCCCTGTTCGTCGTAGTTGTAGTCGCTGAGCAGCCGGCCCTGCTGGCGTTGGGTTTCGCGTCCGCCTTTGAAGCGGTGCTCGGTCAGGCACGTGCCGTTGAGGTCAATGGCGATCAGCGCGCCGCCCTGGGCGTGGCGGTAGTCGAGGGTGCTGCGATCGGGCAAGCGGCAATGGATCAAGCGGCCGGTGCTGTCGTATCGATAACGCAGGGTGGCCCAGCCCTGGTGTTCGGCGACGAGGCGGTCTTGCGCGTCGTATTCGTAGGCCAGCGGCCAATGGCCGTCGTCGACACTGACCAGACGCCCAAGGCCGTCGTAGCGGTACTCGACCGTTTCGCCGTCGGGCAAGGTCTTGCGCAGCAGGCGTCCTGCAGAATCCCTTTGGTAAGCGGTGACCCGTTGATTACCGTCGGAACCAAACTCGGTCTTTTCCAGCAGGTGGCCGTTGAGGTCGTAGGCGTAGCCGGTGCGCTGGCCGTCGAAGCCGGTTTCCTGTCGGATCAGTCCGTTGGGCGTGTAGTCCAGCTGATATTTTTCGCCGGATTCGTTCTCGATTTCGGTCAGCAACAACCGCGCCGAGTCATAACGGTATTTCAGTTCGCTGCCGTCGGGGTTGAGGCGGCGGCTGATCAGGTGCAGGTCGTCGGCGTATTCGTAGCGGGTGATGCGCCCCAGTTCGTCGCGTTCGGCGCTGACCTTGCCGTAGGCGTTGTAGCTCCAGGCGCGGGTTGCGCCGGTGGGCAAGGTGGTTTGCAGCAAACGGCCCACGGCGTCCCATTGGTAATGGGTGATGGCGCCGTGTTCGTCTTGACGACTGACCTGTCGGCCGAGCTCATCGTAGGTGTATTGAAGCAGGCTGTCGTCGGGCAGGAATTCCTCAACCAATTGGCCGAGCTTGTTCCAAGCCAATGAATGGACGCTACCGTCGGGGTGGGCAATGTGGATCAGGCGACCTTGGTCGCTGTAATGGTAGTAAGTGATGTTTCCATCTGGATCGGTCTGCTGGGTGATGTCACCTTGTCGATTGCGGCGATATTTCCAACTGGCTTTGCCACGGTGGACGTCACTTACGAACCCATTGATGTGCTCGTAAATCACCGCCTCTTCTTCTGGCGGAATGACGGCTATCAGCAAGCCGTCTTCGTCGTAGCGGTATTCGGTCACGACGCCCAGCGGGTCTTGCTCCGCAATCAACTGACCCTTTTCGTTATAGGCCTTGCGATGCTGCGCACCGTCCGGATCGGTCTTGCTGATCAGCCGCGCTTTATCGTCGTGGGTATAGGTCTCCTCGCTACCGTCCGCATCGGTTACGGTGACGGTTCCGTTGTTGTCCCAGGCATAACGCGCATGCATTTGCGAAAAACTGGCCCAATGACGGGTGCAGCGGGCCAGCTTGCCTTCGTTCTCCCATTCCCAGAAAAAGCTCGCACCGCCGGCCAGTTGTCGCTCAACGATGACGTGTTGCTCGTTGTAGCGATAACGCTCGGTTTCACCGGCGGCATTTGTCGCCTCGACCAGACGATGCTGGGCGTCATAGCGGTAAGTGACCAGCGTCTGGACAGTCGACCAGCAGCGTTCCAAAGTGTTCGCCGGCTTAAATTGTTGGTAGTCGACCGCGGTGATTCGACTATTGCCGTAACGAAAGAGCAGGCCCCGCCCCGCGCCGTTGTCCAGGCGCTTGATCTGCCCGAGGGTGTCGCGGGTAATGCGCAACCGATTGCCATAGCTATCGCTGATGGCGCTCAACGTCGCCTCATCGTTATGAAGGCGAAAGTGATAGAACGAGGGACGCTGGCCCGCTTGCGCCACAATCAGCTCGCTGGAATCATCGCCCAGGTAAATGGCTGCACGGGAGAGGCTGTTGGTAATCGCCGGACGCTGCTTGCTCGGACGCGGGAAAGGTGTCGACCGATTTTCGTGATCGGTCCAGGTGACCTCCGCGCCCTGGATTTCCAGCCGATGGGCCAGCGCATGGCTCCAGCCGTAACCCAAGCCGCAGTCGATCTCCACTGCGCTGGTTCGATACAGGCGTGTCCACTCGAAAGGCAGCAGGCCGTCGAGCTGACCATCGTTGAGCGTCAGCAATTCCTCGCCGGTGACCATCGATACCGGACATTTGTTGGTGCAGGTACGGGCGGCGGGTTCAGCGCTTTTGCCGGCGGGTGTGGTCGCCTGCTTGGAGGCATCATCGCCCGTTTTGCCAGCGACCAACCTGGCGTTTTTCTTGGCATCGATGCGTAGCTCGACCGCGCCTTTTTTCATCGGCGCGGCCATGCCCCGCACTGCCACCGGAATGTACTTGGCGACATACCCCATGAAGCCATTGATGATGGCGAATACGGACTCTACGAAGCCTATTACCGCCTTGAAGATGATTTCCCCGTATTTCTTCACCCGCGCCGCGAGATAAATGACGCCGGATCCCTCGGCAACCAGTGTCAGGACAATCGCCACCACAATATCGATTACGACGCCCATGGCTGCGGTGGTGGTCATCTTTGCGTAATCTTGGGCCGTTTGCATCGGCGGCAGGCTCGCCAGCCAGATCAGCGCGCAGCGCATCATCAGGAAAAGCGCGGCCTCGTCGCTGGCCAACAGCATGGCCTTCTTCATGACCTCGGGGGTTTGTTTGGCCACCTCAATGAGATGAAGGGCCCCTTCGCCCAGTTCATCTACGAATTTCGCCGGGTTCTTCAGGATTTCAAAGACCAGGCTGATGCCATCCCACACGCCTTTGATAGCTTCCCAGCCACCCTCGAGAATGCCGCTGCCGACCGCCAGGACGGTACCGGACAAAGACAGGCTCGACCACTGCTGCCGGTATCCCGCTGGGCCTTCCCATTTATTGCGCAGGAATATTTCCAGCTCGCCTGTCAGTCCGTCATAACTACTGAACAGCGCATCGATCTGAGCGGGGGTAACCTTGCTGTGCACGCGTATCTGGTAGTACTTGCCGGGAACACCGTCAGCCCAGCGGGCCTTTCCTTGAGCGTCCAACTTGACGGTGCTGGTTGCGCCAGTGTCGACATCGACGATATCTACATCGATATCACCAATCGGGATGTCGTAGACCGATTCGAACTTGCTTTCGATCAACAAGGGCCCTTTGCGCGGGCAGCGGGCCACATTCGAGTTGAAATCGCCGTCAGTCATGGCCACCGATTTCTGGCTGTCCCCGATCTTGATGATGCGCTCCATGCCCGTGAGGGAAGGCAGGTCCCTGAGTCGGCTGAAGTCATCGGCACGTTGTGCATACCAGGCTTGGGTCTGCTCTTGATAACGCTTCAAACTATCCTTGAATGTCGCCAGTTCCTCGTCGACGAAAGCAATGTGAGCCTTTGCTGACATCAACCTTGCTCCAGGAGCAAATCATTCAGCAGCGTTTCCCGAAGATTGTCCCGAGCACCCGTCTGCCGTACGTAACGGCTGACTTTCAGCCGCAGGTTATCTTTGGGCCAAGCGGTAAACAGGTACAGGTGTTCCTCTTCCAGCCACTGCATCAGGCCGTCCAGCGACACTGATGGGTTCTGCTTCGCCAAAGCATCGGCCAGGTCCCCCGGCATCTCCCACCATGGCCAATCCCTCGCCGCCGGCACTTTCCTGGGCGATGTCTCCAAGGGTTTGCCATTGATCAGGTACCGTTCAAAGACCGGCAGCAGGTTCCCGGCTTCGGCGCCCAGGCCTTCAAGGATTTGCTGGAGGTATCGCCCATCCCAAAACCGGAAGAACACTTCATTACCGTCCGGCATCTTCACTTGCGTAAGGCTGCGCAGGTGCGCCCGCACCGTTTCCGGCTCACAGCGGGATACGGCCAGCCAGCCCCAATCAAGGGCCTCGGTTTGCGCGATCCATGGCAAGAACGCCGAATCGGGTTCGAGCTGGGCGACATAAGGCATCACTGGTTGCCAAGTGGCATAAGGTGTTTCTCCCCAGATGGGAAGCAATGGATGAGTGGGAGCGGACCGGCGAAAGGCTTTCACAGCATCTGAATCGCTCGCCGCGCTGATCACCAGATAAAGGTGCTCGTTTTCCTGCAGCGGCTGTTGGGCCAGCCATGCCACAGGGCCAAGGGGCACGAATGCCTGTGTTGCCATTGAGGCTCTCCTTCGAAGGGGTGCGAGGTCGGAGCTTCACCCGGCAAGGACGTCACTCAATCAAGGATCAAGCCAGGTTTGGGGGGGGGCCGTGAACCGGCGTTTCTGTGCGGTTTCAGACAGTTTGAAGGCGGGGCGGCAGGGGATTCGGGCAAAAAAATGCCTGACAACTTGCGCAGTAGTGCGTCATATCTTGCGCATCTTGGTGTGAGGCGTTTTCTTGCGGCGGTTTGCCTTGAATATCGGCGTTGCAGAGACTGTTCTGCTGGCGAAAAGTCGTACTAGTGAAACTTTTTGCCCCGTTTCAAGCTGGGCTTGAAATGCCTCAAATACTTTTTCATGGACGCAATTCCTGCACCTACTAGATTAGTCCGCTCAACGCAGTGGAGACTTATGAAAAATGATCGTTCTGAACAGGGAAGTGGGCGAAGCGCTAAGGCGTGACAAATACGTCAACGTCCGCGGTGGAGACTTCAACCTCTACGGTCATTTCGGCGACTTCGTCCGGCTGACCAAAAGCTGGGAAAACATGGAACCCGACAGCTATTACGGCCAGGCCGAGTCAGGCATGCGTTTCCGCCGCTACAGCGACTTCGAATACAACCCCGCGACCCGCGAACTCAAGCAGCTTGAACACCGCGCTTATGTCCAGTCCAAAGCCAATAACAGCTACGTCGGCGGACTGGAGCGACACTTCGAGGATTTCTCCCACGAAGTGATCAATTCGCCCGTGATGCGCAGCCTGATCGACACGGACTTCGACGTTTACAAAAACGTTCTGCCGCAGGAACTGCATGATGAAATCTGGCAGTGCCAGATCCATCAGATCCGTATCGAGATCAAGCCGGGCAAGCAGTTGGAGATCACTCCCGAAGGCATCCATTGCGATGGGTACCCTTTCAGTGGTGTCCATTTCTGGGGTCGTAATAACGTCGCCGGCGCGGAAAGCCGTCTCTACAGTGCCCAGGAAGAGCAATTGGCGGCAACCACTTACGAGGACATCCTCGATACGACCTTTTTCCTGGATCGGGACATGCGCCACTACGTGACCCCTGCCCGCAACACCCACAGCCATGAAATGGCGTTCAGGCAGATCCTGGCGATTTCGTTTTCGCGGCCCGGGACCGCTTTTGACATTGTTCGCTGAACAGCTCGAACCCATGGAAGAATCGGTGCCGCAGATCCTGTTGCGCCGAGCCATGGTCAGGGACGCCGAACGACTGGAGCAGTTTTTTCGCGGTTTTGCCGAGGTATCGTTCTGTGAATGGCAGGATGCGCGGTTCTTGCGTGGCGTGTTGTTGCAGGAAACCACCACCGCCTACATGGCTTTCGATGCGACGGGTGACGTCGTAGGCGCGGTCATCGGCGGTATGCTGGGCACTCGGGGGACAATCAATCACTTGGCAGTCAGCTCGAGGCATCGCACCCAAGGCCTGGGTCAGCGCCTGGTGGAAGCGGCATCCGCTGACATGAAACGGGTCGGCGTGCTGCGCATGTTCCTGTTTGTCGACGATACCAATCTGGCCGGCAAGCGCTTCTGGGCTGCCCAAGGGTTCTGTGAACCTCGGGGCGAAATCACTTTCGAGAGGGATTTATGAACAAGACTTCCAGCCAGCCGCTGGCAGTCGAACCACAAGCCTCGCGAACCTTTGCTGAAGCCAGTCCGGTAGTAGCGGGTTATTTCACGGTTTCGTTTGTGTTCGGTCTGATGGCGGTCAACGCCGGGTTGCCATTGTGGCTCCCGGTGGCGATGTGCCTGTTCGTTTATGCTGGCGCCTCACAATTCGCGGCGTTGGCATTGATCTCCAGCGGGGCGTCGTTGACGACTATCGTGCTCACCACGTTCCTGATCAATGCGCGCCACATGCTCATGTCGGTCTACATGGCCAAGGCCCTGCGGGCGTTGGGACTCAGTCGTTTCGAGCGCTGGTGCTACGCGGCGGGGCTCACGGATGAGTCGTTCGCCTTTCACAGCGTCAAGCTGGGCACCGGGGCGCCGGTCAGTGTGCGCTACCTGATCGGCTTCAACCTCTTTTGCCACACCTCTTGGGTGCTGGGTGGCTTGTTGGGGGCCGTTTGTGCGCAATACGCGGCGCACCTGATCAAGTATCAACTCGACTACGCCTTGACTGCCATGATGCTCTACGTGCTGGTTTCGTTGTGCAACACGCGCAACAAGCTGATCGCGGCGCTGGCGGCAGTTATCTGCATGGGCGCGCTGAGCCTGATAGGCAGCTCGCCGTTCAACGTATTCATCGCCACGTTCGTTGGCTGCGGGGTGGGCGTATGCCTGACCAAACGTTCCTGATCCTCGTCGTTGCGTTGATGATGGCCGTGACCTTCCTGCCCCGCGCCTTGCCGCTGCAGGTCAATACGGACAACTGGCCGCCGTTCGTCGCCCGTGCGCTGGAATACCTGCCGGTGGCGATCGTCGCGGCCATCAGCCTGACTCCGCTACTCATCAAGGACCAGCAGATACAGCTCGACCGTCCGGAGTTCTATGCCGCGATTCCGACGCTGTTATGTGCGTATTTCAGCCGCAACCTGTTTCTCAGTGTGGCGGTGGGCACGGCGGCGTACATCGCGCTCGGTTCGCTCCTGTAGGGCCAGGTCGACGACATCGTGCAGCGCCTGGTCGGACAGCTCGGGATTGTTCACCGCCAGGCGTACTTCCAGGAAGTCCTCGAAGTCCGGGAATATCGCCAGGCCGTTGCGCATCGCCGCGTCCCGGGAGACGAGCCCCAAGCCGTCGAGCTGGGTGATCAAAGACAACGTCAGCGTTTCGCTGCAGGAATAGATCATTCGCTGGCTCGGTCCGTACTCGCCGAGGCCCGCATCGAGAAAGCGCAGGAAGCTGTGGGAATACGGACATTCTTCTGCCGGACGTACCTGAAATTTGTTGCCAAGCAGGCCAAGGGAATCGTCCTTGTCACCGCAATGGGCACCGACGACCTGCACCTGCACGCCCGGCATGGGGATGCTGGTAAAGCCATTTTGCTGCCCGATCAGGATCGCCAGGTCAAAATGCTCGTTCTTGAGTTTGCTCAGGTTCTCCATCGACTCGGCATAACTGAATTCCAGCTGGTACTGGGGAAAAACCGCGATCAGGCGATCGATTATCCGCCGGTTGAAATCCGCCGTCAGCGTGGTGTTGAGCGCCACCTTCAGGCTTCGCTGCCTGGGTGTCTTGAGCGCCGCGACTTTTTCTTCCAGCTGTCGCGTGGCCGCCAAAACCTGATCCATGAACGGCGTCAGTTCAGAGCCTTGGCTCGTCAACGTCAGGCCTTTGTTCGAGCGTCGGAACAACCGAAACCCGAACTGCTCCTCGACCTTGTTCAATTGCGCCGCCAGTGCCTGCACCGTGAGGCACGACTGTTCCGCTGCGGCCGACAACGAGCCGGTCTGCATGATGCGCATGAGGTTGCGTAAGGTTCTGCTATCCATGAGGTAATGCCCTCTGCTTAAGTGGGCTCGCTGTTATTTATGCACCCGGCCCCGGCCTGGCGGGGCGATGGTCGCTATCATCAAGCACCTTGCCACGGTTGTCGCGGTTTTGTAGCGAAAAGCGCCGGCAGGCGATGATTGGAGCTTAAGTGGGATTTTCGATTTCTGCTGGTTCGGCTTGTCTGTTGATACCGTTAATACAACGACAAGATGTTCCGTTGTAGCAAACCGCTCGGAAAATAATGGCTGCGTCTGTTCGCTTGCGAATTAAAACTTAAATTTTATCCATATATGTACTATTCTCTACGCATCACCCAGTAACAAGGAGCCCAAAACTCATGGCGACTTCCTCCATCAACCTCAGCGCTCAGCAACAATTGGATTCCCCGGATGCGGGTCGAGTCGCCTTGAAGTTCTTCTTCAATCTCATGGAGCTGTGGGGTTGCAGTGTCGAGCAGCAGCGCACGTTGTTGGGCAAAGTCGGAAACACGACCTTCTACAAATACAAACAATTACCTGAAAACGTCAGGCTGCCGCGGGACACCCTCGAGCGTATTTCCTATCTCATGGGTATTCACAAGGCGCTGAGCATCATCTTCAGTAACAGCCGGGATCGCGTATATCAATGGGTCAGCAGCCCGAACACGGCGGCACCTTTCAATGGCCAGTCGGCGCTGTCGTACATGCTGGCGGGACGGGTGGTCGACATTGCCGATGTGCGGCGATACCTCGACGGAGTGCGCGGTTGATGACGCCACCGCTGGCGGACCCGAAATGGAAGCGGGCCTATCGGATCGTCAACAGCAGCTTTCCGCCGATCACGCTGTTCGAAGATGTGCTTGACCCGGATGACCTGGCCACGGCCTACGCCCTGGAAGCCCTGACCAATGACCGGCTCATGGAAGAAGCCGGCGTGCTGTCCCGGGTGCGCCCTGAAGATCGGGTCTGCGGTCCAGGTTCCTCGCCAGTGATGGCGGCGTTTACCCACATCGGTAAAAGCAGTCGCTTCAGCGATGGCACGTTCGGCGTCTATTACGCCGCCAGCAGCCAGGAAGCGGCCATTGCCGAGACGTGTTACCACCAGGCTCGGTTCTTGAGTGCGACCAACGAGCCTGACCTGGAATTGACCATGCGCACCTACGTCAACCGCGTCGTCAAACCCTTGCACGACATCCGCCACGATTATCCACACCTGCACAATCCAGACCCCACGGCCTACGGCCCGTCCCAGGTCTTCGCCCGGGAACTGCGCGCGACATTGTCGTGGGGGCTTTTGTACAACAGCGTTCGTCTGCCCGGTCACGAATGCGTCGCTGCTTTTCGACCGCCAGCGGTATCGATTCCAGTGCAAGGCAAGCATATCCGCTACGTCTGGAGCGCCCAGAAGCGGGAGATATCGTTTGTGTTCGAGGTGAATCAGGTTTGATTCGAGACTTTATTAGGATTATGGCTGGGCAATAATTATTGCCCAGCCGTAATTAGCAATAAACGGGATCAGGGGCTCGCTGCTAGCAGTTAGGCCGCGGCGAACGTTCAAATCTTGAACTGCTGCACCGAAGATTGCATCGACCCCGCGGCGTCATTCAACTGGTCTGCCGTGTGCTGCAGATTGTGAATGGACAAAGTGTTGTCTCTCGTTTGCGCGGCAATCGCTTCCACCCGCTGAGCCATTTCGTCACTGGCCTTGGATTGCTCGGCGATGGTGTGGGAAATTTCCTCGACAACTTCCGCAGCATGCCGGGCACCGGTGCGGATTTCGCTGATGGACACCCCGGCCTGCTGGGCCAGGTTCACGCCTTCGTCCACGCGGCTGACGCACGCTTGCATGTTCGCCACCGCATCCCGGGCGCTGGTCTGGATGCGCCCGATCATCGTGGTGATTTCCTGGGTGGATTGCGTGGTGCGGGCCGCCAGGTTGCGTACTTCATCGGCCACCACCGCAAAGCCGCGCCCGGCCTCACCGGCGCGGGCCGCTTCAATGGCGGCGTTCAGCGCCAGCAGGTTGGTTTGCTCGGCGATGCTTTTGATCACTTGGATGATCGAGTGAATGTCCTCGGAAGACGCATCCAGCGCGGTGATCTTGCCGGAGGATTGGTTGACCACCTCAGCGATCCGGTTCATGCCTTCCACCACCCCGAGAATCACTTGGCCGCCGCTGCTCGCCAGTTGCTCGGACTGCGCCGAAATCGTCCGGGCGCTGTCGGCATGCTGATTGATCTGGCTGATGTTGGCGATCATCTGCTCCATGCTCGCTGCCATGCTGGTGGCGCTGTGGGCTTGCTGGTCGGCGCTGGACACAATTTGCCGCGCGGTATCGCCCAACGTCCGGGACGTGCCGTGCAAGCCATCGCTTTGACTGCGGATCGTCGCGATCATCTGCCGCAAGTTGGATTGCATCTGCTCGATCACACTTTGCAGTTGCCCCAGCTCATCATCGCCATGAGCGCCCATCGAACGCTGCAAATCGCCTTGGGAAATCGCCTGGGTGTTGAGGATGATTTTATTCAGCGGCGTGAGCACGGCTTTAAGCAGGCTCCACGACAACAGCGCCAGCGCCACGCAGGTCGCCAGCAACGTGACGATCAGCCAGCGTTCAGACGTATGAATGCTGTGGTCCTGATGCTCGCGAGACGACTTCGCCTGGTCTTCGATCAGCTCGCTGACCGCCTCGTTGCGCTCCTCCAGGGCCTCAAAGGCCTTGTCGAACTCGGCCCGCAACGCCCGGCCATCCTGAGCGCCGCTCAGCGCCTTGCCAATCACCTGCTTGGCTGAAGCGATATAAGCGTCGGCCTGAGGCTTCAACTCGGCAATCGTCTGGGAAATCGTTCCCGGCAAACGAGCCTCGGCGTTCTCGGCGATCACCTTGCGCATCCGCTCAGAATGCTCATCGAACGCCTCGGTCACTTCCTTCGCGCCGGCGGCATCGCCTGGCGCAACCAGCAAAGCAGCCAACACATCGCCACGAATGGCGTCATGCATCATGTCCGCCTCCATGTGCTTGCGCATGGCTGAGATACTGGTCTCGTTCTGTGCCAAGGCGTCGATCATGGCGTTATAACCCCACAGCCCGATACCGCCCAGCAACAGGGCAAAAAACAGACTGACCAACCCCGAACCTACAATCTTGGTGCGGATTTTCATCGTTTGCTGCTCCTGGAGCGGGGATTCTGGGCAAGTGTAGTTGAGCGCCAGCGGAGCCTTGGGACAGGCCATGCTCTTATTTGAGGCTATCGGCGGGGGGCGGGATTAGATGAATATCCACAGCTCGTGGCGAGGGAACTTGCTCCCGCTGGGCTGCGGAGCAGTCCTTCTTTCAACTGCTTAATGCTAATACTGATTAACCCAATGCTGCCCCGCTCAGCAAGGCAGCATTGCGCCAGCCGCTTAAGCCGGATTACTCCCTGGCGCTTCCAACACCTTCACCACGTCATCGATGACGGCCTTGCTCATATCCTGCAAATAACACGACGCCCATGCATACCGATCGGCGCCGCGAATCATCGCCGCGTCCTCGGCCAACAGCTTGGCAATGTGGAGCAGGTCGGAAGCGTGGGACAGGGCTTCGCCAAGGGGAATGCCGCTGTTGACGCGGAATAGCGGGCGGTCGGAATGGTAGGAGAAGGGGGTTAGGCCTGGGGTTTTTAGGTCTTGCGGATTTGGCATTGTCTGGCTCCTTGACTGTAAGAGCCGCAACCGTCCTTTCCTACGGGATTGGGTGGCGGCCATGCACGGGGTAGGAAAACCGGGAATCAAGGCACCCGGCACACCCGAAGGTGTCCCGCGCACAGCCGCCATAACGCATATCGCAGACACAAAAAAAGCGCCTGCAATAATAAGCGGGGCGCAGCTGATGCGCCTTGATTACTTCGGGTTTCCTACGCCCGGTCGCTGAATTGGCAGCGACGATTGGAGAGTATCGGGCGATTGGGTAGGGTGCAATCGTGGCGCGGTGCTGGCCGCGTCCTTTCAGATCCCGGAAAATCAAAGCCAGGCATCTAGGCATGGGAATCCCACTGCCTCAGAAACAACAAAGCCCTCGCATTTCTGCGAGGGCTTTGTTTTGTATGGTGCCGGCACCAGGAGTCGAACCCGGGACCTACTGATTACAAGTCAGTTGCTCTACCAACTGAGCTATACCGGCGTTGTGGGCGACGATTATAGCGATTGGGTGGTTTCTGTAAACCCCTGAATTCTGACTATTTTTAAGCAAGCCGCTGATTCTGGATGCAATCGCGGATGGGCGGTGTTTGCGAGTACGGCTGTTCGGCGCCGGATAAAGCGGAAAATCCACGTTCCGTTCCAATAAAACGCGCCTTTATATCGGTTTGTCCAGGTGCTTATACACAATCGAAACAACCCCACCGGCCGAAATTTCCAATTTTGTGACAGCCTTGTCGTCCAGCCGCAAATACCTGTTTTCATGGTTTTTTATCCATATGAACAAAAAATGAACAGCTTGGAAACGGTCAGGAAATTACGGTTTCGTTGGATCCAGGGCTATTTCATCAACAGAGTTATCCACAGGCTGTTTGGTGTGGTGCCGCTCTGCCAGCAGCATCATATTTCTCGGGGTGAGGGGTGTGTCGCAGAAGGTGCCCAGGCGAACCTCGTAGCCCTTTTGCACGAGAAAGAGCGCTCGATCCAGCACCAGCCAAAGCTCCAGTGCCCGTCGGAATAGGCCTCGCACCAGTTCAAGGTTGCGCACCTGCGCCAAACGCTGGTAACCCGCAGCCTCCAGTGCTTGCCAATCAGGCGAGCCGGCTGTGGATAAATGCTTGAGGGCCGCGAGATCGATGCAGTATTGGGCGAAGGTTTTTTCCAGCCAGGCGCTGGGGAGCGAGGGCGTGGGTAAGTACTCGTCGCGCCCCGTGATCTGCCGTTGCAGCAGGTCGAAACCCAGGCGCCGGGCCATGGATGTGTCCCGTTGGCGTCGGACGCGCTCGCCCGCGGTGACGGTTTCGGTCTGCGGCAGGCTGAGATCATCGAGCGACAGTTGTAGGGCTGAGCCTTTGGCGGCGTCGGACAGCGGCTGATACGCCGAAGCGCTGATACGGTTGTAGCAGCACGGGGCGATCGCCATGTTTACGCAACCGCTGGTGCTCGCCAATTGCATAAGTCGCACGTGCAAGTCACCGCAGGCGTGCAGCGCTACGGGTGTGTGTTCGGGCTGAATCGCTTGGGCTGCATCCGCCGCCAGCACGTCTTGCTGCCGATGCGTGGCGGGCAAGTGGTGGCGTTGGCTCAGTTGCTGGCCGCTGGCGACCAGGGCCGGATCGTATTCCAGGCAGGTCAGTTGCTGGTTGCCCTGCAGCAGGCGTCGACCCAGGTGACCTTTACCGGCGCACCAGTCCAGCCAGTGAGTCGGTTGCGCGGCGAAGTGCAGGCGACTGGCGAAGGCTTCAATCTGTTGCCATTTGCGGCCGGGCACGTCGACGTTGAGGCGCTGGGTTGGCGCTTCGAGCTTCTTGGCCGGCAATTGCGGGACAGCGCTCAAAGTGCAGGAAATAGCCGCCAGCTCAGGGAAGGGGGCTGGTGCATCTTCGATCAGCCAAGGTTGGTGATGGTCTGCTTCTGCATTCTCCAGCGAACGCTGGCGTAGCCATCGGGCCAATTCGGGGTGGGACGTTTCCCAAGGCAATTGCAGATGGGTGAACGGGCGCGGTTTCCAAAGGGCTTGGTTCGCCGTAAGAAAGGCATCCAGTGCCATGAAACGGGCGAGCAACGCCTCGCCCGTCAGCACACCCGCGTCAACGTCCCTGGCAAGCATCGACGCGTAACCAGCGTTCCAGCTGCTTGAAGCCTTGCACCAGGATGAAGGCCATCAGCAGATAGAACATGCCGGCCGCGAAGAAAATCTCTACCGGCATGTAGGTCCGGGCAATGATCGTACGAGCCATGCCGGTGAGTTCCAGCAGGGTCACGGTGCTGGCCAAGGCGCTGGCCTTGAGCATCAGGATCACTTCGTTGCTGTAGGCCGGCAGGCCGATGCGTGCGGCGCGCGGCAGGATGATGTAGAGCAATGCTTTGGGCCGCGACATGCCCAGGGCCCGCGCGGCTTCGATCTCGCCACGGGGGATGGCCTGGATCGCACCGCGCAGGATCTCGGCGATGTAGGCGGCGGTGTGCAGGGTCATGGTGGCCGTGGCGCACCAGAACGGGTCCCGCAGATATGGCCACAACGCGCTGCTGCGCACGGCATCGAACTGCGCCAGGCCGTAGTAGACCAGGAACAACTGAACCAGCAACGGAGTACCGCGGAAAAAGAAGATGTAGGCGTAGGGCAATGCCCGCACGTACCACAGGCGCGATGAGCGGGCGATGCCCAGCGGAATCGCCAGCAACAGGCCGGCGATCACGGCGATCGCTACCAGTTCAAGGGTCAATGTAGCGCCCTGGGCCAGTTTCGGCAGCCACTTGATGATGACGTCCCAGTTCATTGGGTGCTCCTGGCGAAGCCGCGGGCGGCGCGTCGTTCCAGCAGGTGCATGCCGATCATGGCGAGCACGGTCAGGCCCAGGTACATGAGCGCGGCGACCATGTAGAAGGTGAATGGCTGCTTGGAGATGGTCACGCCGATTTGCGCATGACGCATGATTTCTTCCAGGCCAATCACCGAGACCAGCGCGGTGTCCTTCATCAGGATCATGAACAGGTTGCCCAGGCCGGGCAGGGCGATGCGCCACATCTGCGGCAGGATCAACTTGGTGAAGATCCGCCATTTCGACAGGCCCAAAGCGACGCCGGCTTCACGGTGGCCCTTGGGGATCGCCAGGATCGCGCCGCGAAACACTTCCGTGGCGTAGGCGCCAAAGCACAGGCCCAGGGCAATGACCCCGGCCGCAAAGGCGTCGAGGGCGAGGTCGGGATTGCCGAAATATTCACCCAGGGCATGCATCAGGTTGACGGTGCCGAAATAGATCAATAGTACCCAGAGCAATTCCGGGATACCGCGAACCAGCGTCGAATAGGTGCCGCCCAGCCATTGCAGCGGCTTGTACGGTGAGGTCTTGGCCAACGCGCCGAGCAGGCCGAGCACCAGCCCCAGGCAGAGGGCCGTGAGCGCCAGTTTGACGGTCATCAGCGCGCCGGCGGCAAGCGCCGGGCCGAATCCGTAGAGATCGATCATCATGGGTAAGAATTCATATCGCGGCAGGCTTTGCTAAGGAGCGGCGCCGTACAACAGCGGCGCCGGCCAGGCACGTCAGGATCAATAGATGCTGAACGGGAAGTACTTGTCGTTGATTTTTTTATAGGTGCCGTCGGCAACGATCTCTTTCAATGCGGCGTTCAGCTTGTTGCGCAGTTCATCGTTACCCTTGCGCACTGCTATGGCGATCTTGTCGCCCTCAACCACCGGGTCACCCTTGAATTCGTAAGCGCGGCCAGCTTCGGTTTTCAGCCAGTCGTAGTTCGCGTATTTGTCCGCCAGAATTGCATCGACGCGACCGGAGGTCAGGTCCAGGTAGGCGTTTTCCTGGGTGTCATACAGTTTCAGCTCGACACCTTCCATGTTGTCTTCCATCCAGGTGCCGGCGAGCGTGGAGCGCTGTGTCCCGATGACCTTACCCTGAAGAGACTCTTTATCGACTTTGAAATCGACGTTTTTCGGCGCAATGAATTGCAGTTTGTTCGAGTAGTACGGGTCGGTGAAATCCACCGCTTGCTTGCGCTCTTCATTGATCGAAAGCGAAGAAATCAGGAAATCGAACTTCTTGGCCATCAGGGCCGGAATGATGCCGTCCCAGTCGGACGTGACCACTTCGCACTCGACTTTCATCTTGGCGCACAAGGCATCGCCGATGTCTTTGTCAAAACCCACGACCTGGCCGCTGGCGTCCTTGTTGTTGAACGGAGGGTAGGCTGCTTCGATGCCCATTTTCAGTTTGCCGTCCGCCATGGCGTTGGCCGAAAAGACCAGGCTGGCCGCAGCGGCCAAGAGAAATTTCCTGTAGGTCTGCATAGGTACTGCTCCGTTAGCGGTTGCTGGACATGAATTGTTTGCAGCGCGCCGAAAGCGGGCTCTCGAAAACCTGCTGTGGCGATCCTTGCTCCTCGACCAAGCCCTGGTGAAGAAACACGACTTCGCTGGATACCTGACGAGCGAAACCCATTTCGTGGGTGACCAGCAGCATGGTGCGGCCTTCTTCAGCCAGGGCGCGGATCACACTAAGTACTTCCTGGACCATTTCCGGGTCAAGGGCGGAAGTGGGCTCGTCAAACAGAATCACCTTGGGCTGCATCGCCAAGGTACGGGCAATGGCAGCGCGTTGCTGCTGGCCGCCGGACAATTCGGCAGGGTAGGCGTGGCGCTTGTCGGCGATACCGACCTTGGCCAGCAGGGCTTCGGCGACTTCGATGGCTTCGGCCTTGCTCTGGCCGAGCACCCGGCGCGGGGCTTCGATGATGTTGTCCAACACGCTCATGTGCGGCCAGAGATTAAAGTTTTGAAATACAAAACCAATCTCGCTGCGAATGCGGTTGATCTGCTTGCCGTCGGCGGCTATCAGCTCACCGTTTTTTGCGGCCTTGAGTTTGAGCTCTTCACCTGCCACCAGGATCTGGCCCTGATTGGGGTTTTCCAGCAGGTTTATGCAGCGCAGGAAAGTGGACTTGCCGGAGCCGGAGGAGCCCAGGATCGAGATCACGTCGCCGTCGCGAGCGGTCAGCGAGACGCCTTTGAGCACCTCCAGCTGTCCGTAGCGTTTGTGCAAGTTGCGGATTTCAAGCGCGGGCGTGGCCTGGGCCATGTGCGGTCCTCATGATATGTGCTCCCTTGCTGTTGGCAGCCTTCCTGGCGAGGCGGCCAAGCTAGCATGCGCCCCAATGGCAGCCAACAGCGCTACGGGCGGTAAACCGGCGATGTGCGGCAGGTTGTCGCATCGGCGCAGCAGACTGTCGCGCCATCAACAACCTAACGGCCGTTTGAACCTGGTTTGCCGGTGAAAAGTCCGGGGAGTCGCGTAAAAAAAGGCGCGATGGTGCCAGCTTTGGGCGGGGGTTGGAAGGGTTAATCGGATGAGCGTATTCCGATCCGCAGTCAACTCAACTTCCAATCGATCTAAACCCCGCGTCCGTTGACTCATCAAATGAGGGCATCCCGGAATCAGGAGTGGTTGCCATGAACTCGTTATACCGCCTCATCGTTTTAGGCGCGCTATTAATCCCCTCCATGCTCAACGCCACCAACCTCGCGCCCGTAGACAATACAGGCGTCCAGGTCCAGCCAACGCAGCAGAACGGCGTCACTTATCTGTCCGGCGGTATCGGCGAGGACGAAGCCCGGGCCATCGGTCAGGCTCAGGGTTATAACCTGCATATGACCTTCGCGATCGGTCCGGAGAACAAATACGTCCCGGATGTAGACGTGACCGTTCAGAAGACTTCAGGGCAAACATTGCTGACGCTCAGTGACGCCGGGCCGCTGGTTTATGTGCAACTGCCACCGGGCAAATACACAGTGGTGGCAATTCGCAACGGCGAGGAGCGCCGCGACACCGCCGATGTAGGCAGCGGAGCCGCGCGCAAGCTGGTTTTCCATTGGAACAGTAGCGAGTAGCGAGTCGACTCATTCGCTGGCGGGCTCTTCCATCGATTGGCGATAACGGTCCAGCGCCTCGCTGAAGTCCTTGATGAACTCCGGCGTGCTGAGCCAGCGCTGGGCCGCCTCGCGGTCCATGTCATCGACCCACATGCGGTAGTCC
This sequence comes from Pseudomonas sp. Z4-20, assembly GCF_051131955.1. Lineage (NCBI taxonomy): Bacteria > Pseudomonadati > Pseudomonadota > Gammaproteobacteria > Pseudomonadales > Pseudomonadaceae > Pseudomonas > Pseudomonas sp. Z4-20. Next base: position 5,349,926 of record NZ_CP071641.1, on the reverse strand, counting down.
ACCAGCATGTCGGCGGCCAGGTTGGTGGCAGCCATGCTTTCGTTTTCGGCGTTCTTAAGGTCCAGCAGGCCTGGACGCTCGATGATCATTTCGCTGACGTTCGCCAGCAGCGTGTCGAGCATTTCGCTACGGCTGACGGCCTCGGCCTCGCGCAGTTTGACGAACAACTCCTGCACGTAGACTGGCGGCTGGGCGGTGGCATGCGCCGGATCGCCGTACATGGGGATGGATTTACGTCCGGTCATGCGCAGCTGCTTGGCTTTGTCTTTGGCGCGCTTGGCGCGTTTTTGCTGTTTGTTCAGTGAGGCCATTGGGCTTCGGTTTCCAGTTCGTTAGGGGACGGTGCCCGGCTCAATTGATTTTTGGCACGGTGAAGCGGAATTCGCTGCCCTTGCCTGGTTGGCTTTCGGCGAGCAGTTTACCGCCATGGGCCTGCACAATCCCCTTGGAAATGTACAACCCAAGGCCGGTACCGTTCGGGTTGCCTTCCTTGCTGGTCCAGTATCGATCGAACACATGAGGCAATTGCTCTGGCGCGATACCTTCGCCGGTGTCCCGGACGCAGAATACGATTTCATCGCCCACGGACATTGCGCTGATGCCCACGGACCCTTGATGCGGCGTGAACTTGATGGCATTGCCGATCAAATTGGACAGCACCTGGAATATCCGCTCGGGATCGGCGTTGATTCTCAGGTTGGGTTCGGCGTGGAAAGAGATATCGATAGTCTTGGCAGAGGCCAGCGGCGTCAGCAGCGAGCACGCGTCCTCGAATATCTGGCTGACGTCCATCGGCTGGGGATGGATGGTGTAGCGCCCAGCGTCGATGCGCGAAGTATCCAGCAGGTCTTCCAATAGCGCATTCATCCGGCTGGCGGCCTGCTGCATGGTGTCGATGGCTGAGGCAATTCGCTTTGAACTGTGGGAGCCGTCGGAGCTGAAGGCCTTTTGCATCATGCCGCAAAGCATGGAAATGACCGTCATCGGATTGCGCAAGTCATGGGATACGACCGCCACCAGTTCATCGCGCGCCTGCACCGCCTGGCGCTCCTTGCTGACTTGCCGGGCGAGATCATTTTCCAAGCCTGAGCGACGCAGGTCATTGGCGGCGAACAGGTCGCCATGACTCCATTTGGCGCTAATCCCGGCCATCTCGACTTTCCAGATTTCGAACGATGTGCGTGGTTGCAGGCGCAGCCCGGTCTCACCGTTTTCCAGGTCGAGGGGTTTTTGTGGGTCGCCGCTCCAATGAATGGTCTGCTTCACTTCGGGACGAAACCACAGCACGCCGTTGTCCACAGGTTTGGGCAGGTGGATGGCCAGCACACCGCTCGCGACGTCTTGATAAGCCTTGGCCGGGGCGAAAACGCTGCCCAGGTTGTGGTGGGAAAACACCGGTTGGCCTGTCTCCATTATCCACTTGTGCAATTCACGGATCTGCTCAGGTTCCGGGCATTGGCCGTGGCGATGCAGTTTATTGTTTTCGAAGATCGCGACGCCGTGGGCGCCGGTGAGACCTATCAGTCGTTGCGGTTCGCGAGACAAACCGTCGAAGACGTTGTCGTAGGATTCGGCCATGACGGTAGCGAGGGCCTGGAGATCTTCCAACTTGGCGTCCCGTTGGCGGGACAGCGCAAGGGCTTCCATCGCGCTGATCTGCAGTGACAAGATCTGGCCGATGTTCTGGCAGGCCATGCGCATTTCGTGCGGCACATGCAGCGGCTGGCGATTGCCGCAACTGATCAGCCCCCACAGTCGTTCACCTTCCATCAGCGAAATGCTCATGGACGACAATACGCCCATGTTCTTCATGTATTGGCGGTGGATCGGCGAGACGCTGCGCAGCGTGGAAAAACTCAGGTCCAACGGCGCCTGTGTGTCGGGGCGCAGCTCGGGCACCAGCGGTACCGGCGTGTAATCGGCGTTGGGGATGATGCGCAACCAGTTGGTGCGATACAGCTCCCGCGCCTGTTCGGGGATGTCCGACGCTGGGAAAAACAGCCCTTTGTAGAGCTCCATCGAAGGCGCGCAGGCTTCGGCAATGACCTGTCCGTGGCCTTCTTCCTCGAAGCGATAGATCAACACGCGGTCGTAGCCGGTCATGGCCTGGATTTCCCGCACGCTGATTTCGTACAGGGCTTGAAGTGTTTCCGCGCTTTGCAGGCGCTGCAGCATACGGCCCAGGTTGGCCTCGCCGCTGACGCCTTCGGGACGGTAATCGCTCAGGTGTTGTTCCAATTCAACGATCAAGGCGCCTTGATGACGGTGGATCAGCGCGTCAAAGCGCTGTTGGTTTACGACGACTTCAAGGGGGGCGTTGTCCGTTTCGGCATCGGTGCGACAAGCGTCCAGCAGGACTGCCGCCTGTTCTTGCCCAAACAGTGTGCCCAATGTTTGTCCCAGTAACCCGTGGGGCGCGTGCCCCATCAATAGCTCTGCGTTGGCGCTGACCTGTCGAATCACGAAGTCAGGTTCGGACAGCATCAGCAGCACACCATGAGGCTGGATGGCGCCGGGGAAGCGAATCGGCTCGTCTGCACAATTGGCCAGCAACTCTTCGAAGGCTTCTTTGTGTTCCGGGTTCATAACAGGACCTCCTGACTGTCCAGCCAGCATTCAAAGCAGATAAAAGTCGCCTTGGCGGCGTGTGTGGCTTCGAGCATCTGGCTGTCGCCGAGGTTCCGGTCGGCCAGGTATTGAAGGAAATCTTTCCAACGCCGGCCGGTGAGGTCGCCATAAACGTTTAGGAACGCTGCGCCGCTGGATGCGTCCAGGCCAAGCTGCTCGGCCACTCTGCGCCGCAGAATCTGCCCACCCAGCGTTGCGCCTTCCAGAACGTAGGAAACGCCGAGTGCCGCTGCCGGTGAGTTGATCTGCGGCAGGAGCTCGCAGGTGGGCAATGTATCGACCGTCGCTTCGTCCAGGCCTAATGCCATGAGATCTGCCCGCAACACCGGCAGCTTGATGCGTAGGGATTGATCCAGCCCGGTCGGCGTGTGCGCCAGAGCGTGAAGCAGTTGTTCCAGCGGCTTATAAAAGCCGTGATAGGCCGCCATCAACCGTCGGTACCACCCAAGGTCCAGGCGCTCGGAAAAAAATGGCAGGCGTTTCTCCAAGGCAACGTGCAGCTCCGCGGTTTCGGTCCGCAGGGCCTGGATGAGCGAGGAAGCGGGAGCGGCCGATGAAAACATGCAGGATAGAGCTCTTCGAATGAAGCGTTGCAGAAAAAAAGCGCATCAATCTTACACAGATTTCTTGGGCGGACGGTCGCCAATTGCTGGCTTTGTCGCGTCAGTTGTCTGGCTTGGTTGCCGTTCTTCAAGCCGTGCGCGCTCGCGATCGAGCTCTTTGCGCAGCTCTTCTTCGGTGGGAAGCACTAGTTTGTACTGGCTGGCGAACAGTTGTTCATTGCCCTGCAACACCGAGTAACGCACCACGGATTCATCCTTCTGGGCGCAGAGAATGATGCCTACGGTGGGTTTGTCGTCGGGGCCGCGCTTGAGGTCATCGTAGAGGCGCACATACATGTCCATCTGGCCGATGTCCTGGTGGGTCAGCTCACCACGCTTGAGGTCGACGATGACAAAGCACTTGAGCACATAGTTATAGAAAACCAGGTCGAGGTAGAAATCTTTGCTTTCGGTGCTGATGCGCTGTTGACGGGCTATGAAGGCGAAGCCTTTCCCCAATTCAAGGAGGAAGCCCTGCAGTTGATTGATCAGGGCTTGTTCAAGGTCGGTTTCCTGCAATATGCCGGCGTTTGGCAGCCCTAGAAACTCAAGGACCACCGGGTCCCTGACTATGTCTCTAGGACCAAGATCAAGTTTCTCGATATTGGTAAAAGCTTCCTGCTCCACGGCAGGCCGGTCGCGGCTTGCCAGGAGGCGTTCGTAATAGAAGGTGCCGATTTGACGTTCCAGTGCTCGGGTCGACCAGTTTTGGGCGGCGGCTTCGTTCATATACCAATGGCGGGCACTATCTTTTTCGACGCGGAGCAGCGTGCGATAGTGGGTCCAGCTCAATTCGTGACGCAGTGCGTCACACATTGGAAACGTCTGATAGAAAAGTCGCATATAGCGCAGGTTAGAAGCGTCAAACCCTTTCCCAAACCGCGCCGTAAGCACCTTCGCCAAAGACGGTAGCAGCCGTGCTCCGTAAGCCGCCCGTTCGGCACCGCCTTGCTCGAATTCGACGATGTGTCGACCGATCTGCCAGCAGGTCTGTACCTGGAGCGTATCGACGGCACGCAGAACTTTCTGGCGTGCCTGGCGGATCAACTCGCCCAGGTCATTGATCAAGGGGGCGAGCTGTGGATCATCTTGGGGCAGCGTTGGCGTCATCGAAATGTCCGGTCGTGGAAGGGAGTGGACCAGAGCATGCTGCAAAGGAAGTTTCGATGATGCCGGACGGCGCTGATAGGTTGGGGGGAAAAATACCTGGTTTATGCAGGATGGGTATGACGCCGTTGCATGTTGGTTGACTTTGGCTTGTAGGAACTCTCCCCCCAAGCTGTCAGCCATCGCAAGCCCGACGTGACGTCAGGCTTATCCTTGCGCCAGCGCCTGGGATGCAGCCACATAATCAGCCTGGAACTGCTTGCTCTCGACCCAGTCCAGTGCGGTCTGCTCGTCGACACCCTTGGTCATCTGGCGATACTCGATCAGGGCCGTAATGATGAAGTCAGTGGCGCCTTCCTCGCCTTCCTGTTCCAGCACCAACTCCAGCAGCGGATGCCCCAGGAAGGCCGTGCACATGGCCTGCTGGCTGGTCTTTTCCGCAGCGCTCATGAGCTGGAACAGGTCCGATAAATCCACGGTTTCCAGGTCGATGCGCTCATCGTTCGGGTCGAGGAAGTGCTCAGGCGCAGCGGCGCGTTGAATCCTGTTTTGCTTGGCTTTCGCCTTGGCGCGCTGGTTTCGCTTCTGTTGTTTGTTGACCGATGCCATGGGTCGGTTCCTTGCTGGAAAATAAGGCCGTCTATCCTACAGCTTCAAGGTGATCGCTTCGATCTCAATCCACCACGAACAAGGTGGCGCCAAGAGAGGTTGAAGAGCGATGGGGCTCGGCCTTGTCAGCCACCTGATAGCTCATGCCTGGCTTGAGCAAGAATTGTCGGCCGTCTTCGAGTTCAGTGTTCAATTCACCCTTGAGGCAAAACAGGATGTGGCCCTTGGTGCACCAATGGTCAGCCAGATAACCCGCCGTGTATTCCACCATTCGCACCCGAATGCTGCCGAAATGCTGCGTGCGCCAGTAGGCGGTTCCGGTAATGCCTTGGTGTTCGGTGGGCTCGATGGTTGACCAGTCGGTGGTGCCGAAGGGGATGCCGGTGATGTCCATGACGACTCGTTTGCAGGAGTAGGGGAGCGGACGAATGTAGCTGAGTCGACAAGGCACAGGAAGAAATCCCGGCCAATAAAAAACCCCGATCAATTTCTTGATCGAGGTTTTCGGTATTTGGTGCCCAGAGACGGAATCGAACCGCCGACACGGGGATTTTCAATCCCCTGCTCTACCGACTGAGCTATCTGGGCAACGGGGCGCATTAAACGGGTTTTTCAGGGGGGCGTCAAGCAAGTTATCAAAAAATATTTAACTATTACCGTCGCTTACGATCCGCTCCCGCTCCGGACAGCTTATTCGGACGGCGGCACGTAGCCTTCGGCCTTGGCGTATTCTTCGCCCGAAAAGAACTTTTCCATTTCGCCCTGGAGATACTTTCGGTCCTCGGCGTTCATCATGTTCAAGCGTTTTTCATTGATCAGCAGCGTCTGGTGTTTTTGCCAGTCGCCCCAGGCCTTGGCCGAGACGTTGTCGTAGATGTCCTGGCCCTTGGCGCCGGGAAATGGGGCACGCTCCAGGCCTTCCAGTTGTTCTTTGTACTTGCGGCACATGATGGTGCGGGTCATTGCGATTCTCCTGCGTTCAATACGGCGGCCGCGCGTGCGAGCAAGGTTTTGACCGGAGCGGCGAGGCCCAGGCGCGGCGGGGTGGCGAGGTTATACCAGAGCCAGTCGGCCTCGGCCACGTGGTGGCCGGTTTGCTGGACCCGGACCAGCCAGGGTTCGATTGCCAACTGGAAGTGACTGAAGGTGTGCACCAGGTTCGGCATTTCCTGCTGCTGGCCCAGCTCCAACGCGTGTTGCGATGCCAGGTGTTGCAGATCATCCAGGTCGTCGAGTTCCGGCAGGCTCCACAAGCCACCCCACAAACCAGTGGAAGGGCGACGGTAAAGCAAGATAGCCCCTTCGCGGTTGGCCAGCATTGGCATCAAGGTGCGTTTCTTGGGTACTTCCTTGCGCGGCTTGGGAATTGGATAGCGGGTTTCCAGGCCCAGCATGTGCGCCTCGCAGCCTTGCTTCAGCGGGCAGAGCAGGCAACTGGGTTTGCTGCGGGTACAGAGCGTGGCGCCCAGGTCCATCATCGCCTGGGTGTAGGCGTTGACCCGATCTTGCGGTGTGAAACGCTCGGCGGCGGCCCACAGCTGTTTCGCAACCTTCGGCTCACCCGGGTAGCCTTCCTGGGCCGTGAAGCGCGCCAGCACTCGCTTGACATTGCCATCGAGGATCGGCGCCCGCAGGCCCATGCTGATGCTGGCAATCGCACCTGCGGTCGAGAGACCGATCCCGGGCAGTTCGGTAAGCTTCTCAACGTCCCGCGGAAATTCGCCGCCATATTGCTCGACGACGATCTTCGCGGTTTTCTGCAGGTTGCGTGCGCGAGTGTAGTAACCCAGTCCGGTCCACAGGTGCAGCACCTCATCCTCCGGCGCGGCAGCGAGGGCCTGGACCGTGGGCAGGGCAGCCATGAACCGGTCGAAGTAGTTGAGCACGGTGCTGACTTGGGTCTGTTGCAACATGATTTCCGAAACCCACACCCGATAAGGGTTGATGCCCTGTTGCCAGGGCAAGTCGTGGCGTCCGTGGCGGTCGAACCAGTCCAGTACCGCGATGGAGAACTGCTCAGATGTCATCGCTTGAACAGCCCCTTGAGCGCGTCTTTCAGCTCGGGACTGACCTTGTCGCCCAGCTTCTCGTCGATTTTGTCGCCGAGGCGGTCGCCGGCCAGTTTCGCTGCGACTTTGCCCAGGCCATCGTTGTCCAGTCGACAGGCCTTCGCACCCAGCTCCAGCGGGCCGCGGCAGCGCAACGGCCATTCGACGTCGACGTAGCGCTCGTTGACTTGGCAGGCTGGATCGGGCATGTCGCTCTTGTCGCCTTCGACGATGACGCCGACGCGGTAGTCCATGCCCAGCACTCGCAGGTCGATATCGCCGTTGCCGTTGACGGTCATGCCGGGAATGCGCACTTTCAGGTCCGGGTTGCTTGCAACGCCGTTGTTGAAAGTGAGATTGCCGTTGAGCTGCTGGAATGGCGTGTCCTTGCCTCGCGGTTCGCCACTGAGGGACTTGCGGTTCAGCGTGGCGATGCCTTTGCACAGTTGCTGTTCAAGGTTGGCGTTGAGCAGCATGCCATCGTTGATGACGAACCCGGCTGTGCCGTTGAGGCTGTCGATCAGGGCTTTCTGGCTGTTGCCGCTGGCGGTGACGGCGCTGTTGAGCGTCACCAGGCCCTTGACGGGGGGATTCTTGCCCTGGCTTTCGATGATTTTTTCCGCCGGCACGCGATTGATGCGGGTTTGCAGGCTCAGCTGCGGCGTGGGCTGGCGTACGTCCAGGGTGCCCTTGGCTTCGAAGTTGCCGTTGTACAGATCGCCACGCAGGTTTTCCAAGGTCAGCAGGCCGCCTTGGCCGGTAGCCTTGAGGGCGGCATTCTGGATGGGCAGCTTGTCGAGGGTCAGCAGGCCGAAAGTCAGGTCGGCATCGACGTCCAGCTTGCTCAGGCGCTCCACCGGAAAGAGCCGGTCGTTGCTCCAGGCGCCTTGGGTCGGGGCGTTGGGCAACGGTGTGCTGCCGGCGCCGGCCATGGCGCTGGCCTCGGTGTTGCTGACCTCGGCCTCGCGGGCGGCCTTGGAGCTGTCGGCTTCGGCGGATTTTGGCGGCAGGTAGCGATCGACATTGAACGTGTCGGCCTTGAGCTGGGCACGCAGGGATTGCTTGGCGATATCCTCCACGGCTACGCGGCCGCTGAAATGGCTGTCGTCGATCTTGAAGTTGATGTCGTTGAGCTCGATGGTTGTTGGCGTGGCTGCAATGCGGCTTGCCAGTTCGACTTTGCTCAGGCTGCCTTCCGCCATGGCCGGCAGTGTCTGGCCGATGCTGTCGACGAACTTCGCCAAGTCGAACTGGGCGATCGAAATTCCACCGTTCAGTTGCGGTGTTTTGTCGAGGTCGTTGACTTTCAACTCGCCCAAGGCACGCAATTGATTGACGGACAGCTTGATGCCGGTCCATTCGGCGACGTTTGCAGCTTTATCGAGGAAGAGTTGCCCTTGTGCCGCGAAGCTCACGGTCTTGCCCTGCAGTGGATCGCCAGTGGCTTCGCCGGAAAGCTTCAGGTCTTCGAATCGATAGCGCTGCAAGGCACGTTCGAAGCGCAGCTCGCCAGTGACCTCGGTGCGCACGCGTACGGCGGGCTGGTTGCTGGACAGGAACGCCGTAAGGGTGACCGGGATGTTGGTGGAGTCATGGACCGGGCCGGTGCTCAGTTGGATGCTTTCGGCGGTGAACTGCTTGCCGGTCTGCTCGTCGGTGTATTCCACCCGGGCGTTGTTCACGGTCAGGCTGTCGATGTCCAGGCGGGTTGGCTGGGCCGGTTTCTCTGCCGGTGTGCTGGCAGGTGGAGTGGGTTGCTCGACCGGAGCCGGGGTGCCCGTGGTTGACGCCGAGGCGGGCGCCTTGCCGATGTCTTCCCAATTGCCGTGACCGTTCTTGTCGCGGTTCAGACGCAGGTTCAAGCCTTCGACGCGGACATCGCTCATCTGCACCTCGCGGCGCAGCAGCGGCATTACCCGGACCGACAGCCCGAGCATTTGCAGGTCCGCGAAAGGTTGCGTAGGGCTGGCCAGGGTGGCGACGCTGGCGTCATGCAATTCCAGGCCCAGCCATGGGAACAGGCTCCAGCCAATGTCCCCATTGAGTGTCAGCTCGATGTGGGCTTTGTCACGGGCTATCTGGCGGATCTCTTCTTTATAGTCGTTGGGATCGAAGAGGTGGGTCAGGGCAAAGCCCAGGGCCACAATGATCAGCAACAGCCCGAGAAGTACCAGACCCAGGATTTTGCCGAACGCTTTCATGGGCGAATCCTTGTAGGTTGAGTTCAAATTTTGCCCGGGAGTATAACGTCCCGGGTTGCTGGCGCGTTGGCTGATCCGTCTTGCGGCAGACTTACTGCGCGTGGACAGGCGTCAGCGGATATCCAAGGTCAATTTCAGTTTCGCCGCCAATGCCTGCGCCTCCAGATGTCCTGCCGGTGCCAAAAGCCGAAGCTCTGCTTCATCTTGCTGGGCCATCCTTCGCGCTTCGCTCACCATTCGCTCGCCGACGCCACGGCGACGAGTGACGTTTCGCACGCACATTTGAGACAAGTACCAAGCGCCCTGGTGCCGTTGCAGGCGCGCGGCGCCGAGCAGTCGATCGTTGAAGCGCGCGGCGATCAACGTGCCGTCGTCCAGGCAACGGTCGATCAGTTGTGCGGCGTCGCTGAAAGGTTCGAACAGCCAGGCCGGGGCGTCCCGGTAGATTTTCTGCAGGTCTTGCAGGTCCTGGGCAGTGGGGGCATTCAGGTGCTCGACAACGATGGGCATGGAAATTCCTGAAAAATAAATGAATTCTGCCCTACAGAAAGCGAGCAGAGGCGCGATAAGACGAGTAACAGAAAAAAGGTGATAGCACTTTGGCTTTTCTGTCACGAGCAAATGGTAACCTTTGTCAGTTCGCCCGTCCTTCTGTGACGTGATGTCGCACTAAAATGGAGCTTCACCACAAAATACAGCCGTGCCTGCGTGCAATGGAGGCTGAGGGTGATGCATGGCTGGCGAACCATTCCAATAACTGGGGGATTCACAATGAGCACGAGCATCACGGCAGGCGGCGTTGCCGACCAGCCAGCGTTCCTCTCCAAGGAACGCATCATCGCCAAGCCGGGCTTCAACCGGTGGCTGGTTCCACCGGCCGCATTGGCCATTCACCTCTGCATCGGCATGGCCTACGGCTTTTCGGTGTTCTGGTTGCCACTGTCCAAGGCCTTGGGTGTCACCAAGCCGGTGGCCTGTGCACCGGACATGAGCTTCATCGCGCAAATCTTCTCGTCCCAATGCGACTGGCCGATCTCGATGCTCGGCTGGATCTACACGCTGTTCTTCATCTTCCTGGGTTGCTCGGCAGCCATCTGGGGTGGCTGGCTTGAACACGCCGGGCCACGCAAGGCTGGCGTTGTATCAGCATTGTGCTGGTGCGGTGGCTTGCTGATTTCCGCGTTGGGTATCTATACCCACCAGATCTGGCTGATGTGGGTCGGCTCTGGTGTCATCGGCGGTATCGGCCTGGGCCTGGGCTACATTTCCCCGGTCTCGACCCTGATCAAGTGGTTCCCGGACAAGCGCGGCATGGCGACCGGCATGGCGATCATGGGTTTTGGCGGTGGCGCGATGGTGGGTGCTCCACTGGCTGCGGCGCTGATGAGCCATTTCGCTTCGCCAACTGAAGTGGGCGTATGGCAGAGCTTCCTGGTCATGGCCGCGATCTACTTCGTGTTCATGATCGGTGGCGCCCTGTCGTACCGCGTTCCGCCGACCGGCTGGAAGCCTGAAGGCTGGGCGCCGGCGCCGAAAAAAGCCGCGAACGCAATGATCACCCATCGCCACGTTCACGTGAACACTGCCTGGAAAACCCCGCAGTTCCGTCTGGTATGGCTGGTGCTGTGCCTGAACGTATCTGCCGGTATCGGCATCATCGGCATGGCATCGCCACTGTTGCAGGAAGTGTTCGGCGGCAAATTGCTCGGCAATGACCTACCTTTCGGTCAGCTGGACGCTGCGCAACTGGGCCAGATCGCGGCCATCGCGGCCGGTTTCACTGGCCTGCTGAGCCTGTTCAACATCGGCGGCCGGTTCTTCTGGGCATCCTGCTCGGATTACCTGGGCCGTAAAAACACCTATTTCGTGTTCTTCGCCCTGGGCTTTGCCCTGTACGCGCTGATCCCGAACCTCGGTCACCTGGGCAGCGTCGCGCTGTTCGTGGCGGCGTTCTGCATCATCCTGTCGATGTACGGCGGCGGTTTCGCCACTGTGCCGGCCTACCTGGCGGACCTGTTCGGTACGCAAATGGTCGGTGCCATCCACGGTCGCCTGCTGACCGCGTGGGCGGCGGCAGGCGTGCTGGGTCCGGTACTGGTGAACTACCTGCGTGAATATCAGTTGAGCATCGGCGTTGAACGCGCCGCGGCCTATGACATCACCCTGTATATCCTCGCCGGCCTGCTGGTACTGGGCTTCCTGTGCAACCTGATGGTTCGCCCGGTCGCCGACAAATACTTCATGACCGACGCCGAACTGGCCGCCGAACAGGCGCTGGGCCATGACAAGGGCGCCGACAGCACCACTTCGCTGGAATGGAAAGCCGCACCGGGCACCAAGCCCCTGGCGATTGCCGCCTGGCTGGTGGTGGGCATTCCGTTGGCGTGGGGTGTGTGGGTGACGTTGCAGAAGACAGCGGTGTTGTTCCGCTAAGACAGTTGCCCTGACCATAACGTCAGGGCAACCCTTGTGGGGGCGGGCTTGCTCGCGATAACGGAGTTTCAGTCGACATCAGTCTGCTGGCCCCCGTTATCGGGAGCGAGCTCCGCTCCCACAGTCGTTTTGGGCGATGGCATAAACCTGTATGGACATGTCTAACGCCGACGGCACCGAATTCAGCCCGTCACCGATGTCACCTCTTGTGTTTCTGTTTGCCGCTCGCGCCCCTATAATGGCTGCCTTTTTCGCCCAATGATTTTGCGGAGCTGGTGATGGCCGAACGTAAGGCGTCTGTCGAGCGCGACACTCTGGAAACCCAGATCAAAGCCTCGATCAACCTGGATGGCACCGGAAAGGCCCGATTTGATATCGGCGTGCCTTTTCTTGAGCACATGCTCGACCAGATCGCCCGTCACGGGCTGATCGACCTGGACATCGTCAGCAAGGGCGACCTGCATATCGACGACCACCACACGGTGGAAGATGTCGGTATCACTTTGGGCCAGGCCTTTACCAAGGCCATCGGCGACAAGAAGGGCATCCGCCGCTATGGCCATGCCTACGTGCCGCTCGATGAGGCGCTGTCGCGCGTGGTCATCGACTTCTCCGGCCGCCCTGGCCTGCAAATGCACGTGCCGTACACCCGCGCTACCGTCGGCGGCTTCGACGTTGACCTGTTCCAGGAATTTTTCCAGGGCTTCGTCAACCATGCCAACGTGACCCTGCACATCGACAACCTGCGCGGGCACAACACCCACCACCAGATCGAAACCGTGTTCAAGGCGTTCGGCCGCGCGCTGCGCATGGCCGTCGAGCTCGATGACCGCATGGCCGGCCAGATGCCTTCCACCAAGGGCGTCCTGTAATGCAGACGGTCGCGGTTATCGACTACGGCATGGGCAACCTGCATTCGGTGGCCAAGGCCCTCGAGCACGTGGGCGCCGGCAAGGTGCTGATCACCAGCGATGCCGACGTGATTCGCGAAGCCGACCGGGTGGTGTTCCCCGGCGTTGGTGCGATTCGCGATTGCATGGCCGAAATTCGTCGCCTGGGCTTCGACAAGCTGGTGCACGAAGTCAGCCAGGACCGTCCGTTCCTCGGCATCTGCGTGGGCATGCAAGCCTTGCTCGAGCGCAGCGAAGAGAATGATGGTGTCGATTGCATCTCCCTGTTCCCGGGCCAGGTGAAGTTCTTTGGCAAGGGTTTGCATGAAGACGGCGAGCATTTGAAAGTCCCGCACATGGGCTGGAACGAAGTGAAACAGGCGGTTGATCATCCGCTGTGGCACAACATTCCGGACCTGGCGCGCTTCTATTTCGTGCACAGCTACTACATCGCCGCCGGCAGTGCGCGGCAGGTGGTGGGCAGCGGCCACTATGGCATCGATTTCGCCGCGGCCCTGGCCGATGGTTCGCGCTTCGCCGTGCAGTTCCACCCGGAGAAGAGCCATACCCATGGTCTGCAACTGTTGCAGAACTTCGCGGCATGGGACGGGCGCTGGTAATGGCGCGCAAGAAACCGCCAATCCTCACCCTCACGCCCGAGCAGGAGAGTGAGGCGAACCGCAAGATCCAGCGGTTCATGGAGGAGCGTTTCGAGCTGGACCTGGGTTCATTCGAAGCGGCGGAAATTCTTGACCTGTTTACCCGCGAAATTGCTCCGCACTATTACAACAGGGCGATTTTCGATGTGCAGACGCACCTTAAAGAAAGGTTCGAAAGCATTGAAAGCGACTTGTGGGCGCTTGAGAAGAATTAGAGCAGCGGCAAGCTTCAAGCTTGAAGCTGCAAGTATTGAAACGCGTGCCTGCTTGCCGCTTATGGCTTGCAGCTTGCAGCTCTTTGACGAAGGAAAAGCATGCTAATTATCCCCGCTATCGATCTCAAGGACGGCGCTTGCGTACGTCTGCGTCAGGGCCGCATGGAAGACTCCACGGTGTTTTCCGATGACCCGGTGAGCATGGCCGCCAAGTGGGTGGAGGGCGGCTGCCGTCGCCTGCATCTGGTCGACCTGAACGGCGCCTTCGAAGGGCAGCCGGTCAATGGCGAAGTGGTCACGGCCATTGCCAAGCGTTACCCGAACCTGCCGATCCAAATCGGCGGCGGCATTCGCTCGCTGGAAACCATCGAGCACTACGTCAAGGCCGGCGTGAGCTATGTGATTATCGGCACCAAGGCTGTGAAAGACCCGGCCTTCGTCGCCGAGGCCTGCCGCGCCTTCCCGGGCAAGGTCATCGTCGGCCTCGACGCCAAGGACGGTTTTGTCGCCACCGACGGCTGGGCTGAAGTCAGTACCGTGCAGGTGATCGACCTGGCCAAGCGTTTCGAAGCCGACGGCGTGTCCGCCATCGTCTACACCGATATTGCCAAAGACGGCATGATGCAGGGCTGCAATGTCCCGTTCACCGCTGCCCTGGCCGCCGCCACCAAGATCCCGGTGATCGCCTCTGGCGGCATCCACAACTTGGGCGACATCAAGGCACTGCTCGACGCCAAGGCGCCAGGCATCATCGGTGCGATCACGGGCCGCGCGATTTATGAGGGCACGCTGGATGTGGCAGAAGCCCAAGCTTTATGTGATGGCTATGCGGCCAGCTCTAAGCAATAAGCCGCAAGCTGCAAGTTGAAGCGCGACCGCATCCGCTTTTTCTTGCAGCTTGAAGCTTGCAACTCGAGGACTAACCATGGCATTAGCAAAACGCATCATTCCCTGCCTCGATGTGGACAACGGTCGGGTGGTCAAGGGCGTCAAGTTCGAGAACATCCGTGATGCCGGCGACCCGGTGGAAATCGCCCGCCGCTACGACGAGCAAGGTGCGGACGAGATTACCTTCCTCGACATCACGGCCAGCGTCGATGGTCGCGACACCACGTTGCATACCGTCGAGCGCATGGCCAGCCAGGTGTTCATCCCGCTGACCGTGGGCGGTGGCGTACGCACCGTGCAGGACATCCGCAACCTGCTCAATGCCGGCGCGGACAAGGTGTCGATCAACACCGCGGCGGTGTTCAACCCGGAATTCGTCGGCGAGGCGGCCCAGCGCTTCGGTTCGCAGTGCATCGTCGTGGCCATTGATGCGAAGAAGGTCTCCGGCCCGGGCGAAACCCCGCGCTGGGAGATCTTCACTCACGGCGGGCGCAAACCCACAGGCCTCGACGCTGTTGAATGGGCGAAGAAGATGGAAGGCCTGGGTGCCGGTGAAATCCTGCTGACCAGCATGGACCAGGACGGCATGAAAAACGGCTTCGACCTAGGTGTGACTCGCGCCATCAGCGATGCCTTGGGCATCCCGGTGATCGCTTCCGGCGGCGTCGGCAACCTGCAACACCTGGCCGACGGCATCCTGGAAGGCCATGCCAGTGCAGTGCTGGCGGCGAGCATTTTCCACTTTGGCGAATACACCGTGCCGGAAGCCAAGGCATATATGGCCCAGCGCGGTATTGTCATTCGATAGGTTCAATGCTCGGTCTGTAAGCTATAGAGAGGCTGCGATGTGGAGGCGCTCAGCAGATCGATCCTTGGTTCCGACTCGTTTCCCGAGCGGTCGCGAGCGACGCTGCAAAACTTGATTGGCAAGGGTGTACCTGCCATTTCGACAAACAAGGTTGGGGCGAAGTTGTATCCCTCCTTCTTTGAACAATCCGTTGTATCCGGTGGGCCGAATTTATAGACGTAGATTCGGTCCGGCTCTTCGTTGCCTGCAAGACTCACCGTAAGTCCTTGGAACGATAGCGCGGGTTTCGTTGCCGGCGCGCCACCGAGGATTTGCACGGGAAGCGAAAGCGCATTGCTCATCAGCCCGATTGAAGGGCGCTGAGCGGGTGAATCAACGCCGATAATGCAAAGAAAGTAATACCCCGGCTCGGTGCCGATGGGTGTGTCGATAAACGCATCTTTGGCGCCTTGAGCATTTTTAGCATTTATCGCACCGCTGTATTTGCGGGGCTTTTCGCAATCTTTAGCGGTGCGAACAGTTGCGTAGCGATAAAAGGGGGTATCGATGGAGAAGCGATAGTCCCATGTCGGTGTTTCGAGGGTTCCGTCCTCGTGCCTGTTGGGTTTTTGAAGTTTTGTTGGTTTATCCTGATCAGCGCTGATGATTGTAAATGCTGGAAAGAGCGCGCAGGACAGTGTTCCGTGATCGATCAGGCGGCCTTGTTCGAAACAGTCATTGAGGAACCCCGTTGGAATTCCGAACACATCTCCAGGCGTGGCCCTATAAACGCCGTCGATCGGCGTGCACGGCGCATTGGTGCGGCAGGTGGAGCTAAGGTCTTGCGCCTTGAGCGTTATATTCACAATGCCAACTATCTCGTTGGAATGACGGTCAAGAACCGGGCCCCCGGAACTGCCGCCAGCGATGTCCTTACAGCGAGTCATCAAAGTGCTACGCCATACCCATCGGTTGGCTACCACCTCTTTAGCGGGTTGCAAGGTACAGGCCGCCATGCGCAATGTTGACGCAAATGTCTCTTGGTTGAAGAAGCCGCGCGGAGCGGTCACGGTCAATACATCTGTTCCGCTGGCCGGCAGTTGTCGGGCCAGTTTCAAGGGCTGTACTCCGTCCTGGATCAGTGTTTGAAGAGTGTCTTCCAATTCGATGATTGCCAGATCCACGCCGTGCATGCTCCGCCAGGCTACTGTTTTCATGGTGTAGTCTTTGGTAGCGGTGTCACTGAACAAGTTGAATCGCAAGACACCCCACTCAGGTCGATCGGTCACGATGTTGCCGTAGGTGAGTTCAATGCAATGTCCAGCGGTAAGCACGTAGGCGGGGGTGTGGCCGGTTACGGAGGCGTCTCGGGTGTCAAGCAGCGTTGCGGTGCAATTATGTGTGGTCAATCGTCCGATGCCTGTCCAGTGGTTACGAGTCCCGTCAGCATTTTCCAAAAGTATTGAGTCCGTGAAGTTCTGCAGGTGTTCTCCGTAGTCCTTGCTATGTGCAGTGCCATGAATGGCAATCGAGCACAGCGCGCCAAACAAGAAAAGAGCGGTTGTTTTCATCGTGCGGTACCTGTGAACAGTTGAATAGAGCCGGCGTTGGCCGGCGCAGTCAATTAATCAGGTACGGTCGAATGCCTGGCGGTAACTAATTACCTCATCCGAGATGACGCTCGGTTCTATGCTGAACGGTTTTATGTCGGCGTAGCGAGGGGCGGTAGACAGGGGCGCGGGCCCAAGGCACTCTTGGGCATGCCATGGAATCCGGTAGCCAGACATGCTCAGACGCTTTTTCGTTGTACTCGCCAGCGCACTTCTTTTATTCGCTGCTACCGCGCAGGCGCAAGACCGGCGGGATGTCGGCCTGGTGTTGCTGACGGAGAACTTTCCGCCTTACAACATGGCGAAGAACGGCAAGAACTTCGCCCAGGACGAAAACATCCATGGCATCGCCGTGGATATTGTCCGCGAGATATTCAAGCGTGCCGACATTACTTATAGCCTCACGCTGCGCTTCCCCTGGGAGCGCATTTATAAACTCGCCCTGGAAAATCCTGGCTACGGTGTGTTTGTCATGGCGCGGTTACCGGAGCGCGAAAAGCTATTCAAATGGGTCGGCCCCATTGGTCCGGACGATTGGATCATGCTCGCCAAGGCCGACAGCAAGATCGCCCTCGACTCGTTGGAGCAGGCGCGCCAATACAGGATCGGCGCCTACAAGGGTGATGCGATTGCCGAAACATTGGCCAAGCAGGGGCTCAAGCCAATTGTCGTGCTGCGCGATCAGGACAACGCTAAAAAGCTGGTCAACGGCCAGATCGATCTGTGGGCCACCGGCGATCCAGCCGGTCGTTACCTGGCGCGTCAGGAGGGGGTAAACGATCTCAAGACGGTGCTGCGATTCAACAGCGCCGAGCTGTACCTGGCGTTGAACAAGGACGTACCGGACGAGGTTGTTGCCCGGTTGCAGAAGGCCTTGGATGAACTGCGCAAGGAAGGCGCGGTGGATGCGATCATGGCGCGGTATCTCTGAGGGGGGCGTCAGCCTCGCTGGCTACCGATAAACCCCATCTTTCCCATGCCCAACCATCGCCCGGTTACTGCGCAGGCTGATCATTGACTTGATGTCGATCCATTCGATGCCTTGGGCCTTGAGCTTGGGCAGTTCGCGTTCGAGCACGGCCAGGGTCTGGGGGTAGGGATGGCCGATCATCACGGCCGAGCCTTGCCGGCGGGCCAAGTCGATGGCGATTTGCAGTTGCTGGGCGATGGCGGCTTCGGTGCGTTCGTCATCCAGGAACACATCCCGCGACACACTGGCCAGGCCGATCTTTTGCGCTTCGGCGGCGGCGACTGTCCGGGCGCTGGTGCGGCTGTCGATGAAGAACTTGTGTCGTTGCTGCAAGTTCGCCATCAACCACGCCATGGCTTGGGGCTGGGCGGTCATGCGACTGCCCATGTGGTTGTTGATTCCGCTGGTGTAGGGCACGGCTGCGAATGCGGCGTCGAGGCGCTTGCCCAGTTCTTCGATGGGTAGCTCCGGATGCCAGGCGAATGGCCCGGTGGCCGGGTCCATGGGCATGTGCAGCATGACCAGCTTGCCGGCGCGATGGGCTTCGCGGGCGAATTCGGCGGCGTGGGGCGTGTCGGGCATGATCGCGGCGGTGACCGGACCGGGGAGGGTCAGAACCCGGCGATCCCGGGGCAGGTTTTGCCCCAGGTCGTCGATGATCAAGCTCAGATACGCTTTGTGCGGCGAGGAGGTTGTGGCAGGGGCCGCGTTAACGGCTCCCGCCAGCAGGCACAGCAGGACGAAGGTAAACCGCAGGCCCATCTCAGCGGCCGGACGTGATGTTCAACCCCTTGAGCAAGCTCAAGGCCTGGGCCAACTGATAGTCGTCATCCTGCGGCATTGGCTTGGCCTTGGCGCCGGAGCCGGTCGGTTTGTCGGCGCCGCCGTTGCCATTGCCCAAGTGACCCTGCAGGTCGGCTTCCTTGAAGTACTCGCTGTCCTGCTCGCTGGTGATCTTGGCCTTGCGCACCTCGATGTCCGGGACGATGCCTTGGGCCTGGATGGAGCGGCCGTTGGGCGTGAAGTACAACGCGGTGGTGATCTTCAAGGCGCGGTCGTTGTTCAGCGGCAACACGGTCTGCACCGAGCCCTTGCCGAAACTGGTGGTACCCATGACGACACCGCGCTTCTGGTCTTGCAGGGCTCCGGCGACGATTTCCGATGCCGACGCGCTGCCGCCGTTGATCAGCACCACCAGTGGCACGGCTTCGCTCAGGTCGTTGCCGGTGGCCGAGAAGCGCAGCTCGGAATTGGCGATGCGACCCTTGGTGTAGACGATCAGGCCTTTGGTGATGAAGTGATCCACCACTTCAACTGCTGATTGCAACACGCCGCCGGGGTTGTTGCGCAGGTCCAGGACCAGGCCGTTGAGCTTCTTGCCGTTGTCCTTGCGCATCTTGGCCAGGGCCTTGGCGACTTCCTCGCCGGTCTTGACCTGGAACTGGGTAATGCGAATGTAGCCGTAGCCCGACTCCAGCAACTGGCTTTTCACACTTTTGACCTGGATGACGGCGCGGGTCAACGTCACGTCGAATGGCGTACCACCGTCGCGCACCAGGGTCAGGGTGATCTTTTCTCCGATCTTGCCGCGCATCTTGTCCACGGCTTCGGTCATGCTCTGGCCGCGAGTCGGCTGGCCGTTGATCTTGACGATGAAATCGCCAGCCTGGATGCCGGCCTTGGAGGCAGGCGTGTCGTCGATTGGTGAGACCACCTTGATGAAACCGTCTTCGCTGCCGACCTCGATCCCGAGGCCGCCGAATTCGCCGCTGGTGCTTTCCTGCAACTCGGCGAAATCTTCTGGTCCCAGGTAGGCGGAGTGCGGGTCGAGGTTGCTGAGCATGCCTTTGATGGCATTCTCCAGCAGCATCTTGTCGTCCACCGGTTCTACATACGCGGCTTTGATCCGGTCCATGACTTCGGCGAAGGTACGCAGCTCATCCAATGGCAGCGGGGCCTTGGTGGTGACAGCCGTAGCGGTTGTTGGCGACGGCGCGGGTTGCGCGGCAAAAGCCAAAGGCGCACCGATCACGAGGGCGATCGTCAGGGCCAGCGAGGTGAGGCGGGACAAATGCAGCATGTCGAACGAACTCCTGAGTTGGATGGGCGCGCTTATCCTTGCGCACGACACCATTGGGCCGGATCACTGGGGCGACCCTGCTGGCGAATAGCAAAATACAGTGCTGGCGTGTCCTGCCCGCCACTGTTGCCGACCGTGGAGATGGACTCGCCGGCCTTGACCACATCTCCCGCCGACTTGAGCAGCGTTTGATTATGGCCGTAAAGGCTCAGGTATCCGTTGCCGTGATCCAGGATCACCAGCAGGCCGGCACCGCGCAGCCAGTCGGCAAACACCACGCGCCCGCCATGTACGGCGTGCACCTGGCTACCGGCGGAGGCGCTGATCATCACGCCGTCCCATTTGGTGCGGGTGTCGTCGCCGCGGGTTTCACCGAAGCGCGCAAGTAATCGACCATTGACCGGCCATGGAAGTTTGCCCCGGGCTGAAGCAAAAGCGCCGCCAAAGGTTTCGCCGTCACTGGTAACCAGCGCGCCGGGGCTGACTTTGGCTGGCTTGCGCGGTGCCTCGCCGGCATCGGCGTCGGCTTGGGCTTCACGCAAACGCTTTTTTTCGGCTTCCTGCTGGGCGATCAGCGCTTTCTGGCGCGCTTCTTCCGCCTCTCGGGCCTGGCGGGCCAGGGTCTCTTCGATGGTTTTCAACACATTGGCCAGTTCGGCCTGGTCCTGCTCGCGGGCCTTGAGCTTGCTGTCGCGGGCCTTCACATCGTCATTGAGCTTGGCCAGTGCGACCTGGCGTTCCTTGCGGACCTTGTCGAGTTCTTCGCGTTGGGTGTCGAGGCTGCTTTTTTGCACCAATAGCTGGGCTTGCTGCAACTCGATGTCTTTTTCGACATTGGCCAGTTGGCGCAGGGTTTCGTTGAAGCTCTTGAGCTGCTCCAGGCGTGCCTGGCTCAGGTAATCGTAATAGGTCAGGGTGCGGGCGAATTTTTCGGGGTTCTGCTGGTTGAGCAACAGCTTTAGGTATTCCTGGCGGCCGTTCTGGTAGGCGGCCCGGGCCTGGATGGCGATCAGCTTTTGCTGTTCAGTGCGCGCGCTCTGGAGTTTTTTTTTCTCTCCATCGAGCCGTTGCAGCTCGGATTCGCTTTTCTTCAGCTCTTTCTGCAAGGCGTCGACCTGCTTTTCCAGCTTGCCCATCTCGGTCTCGGTGCCGCGCAGGTCTTTCTGTACGCTGGATTTTTCTTCCTGCAGCTTGTTCAGCAGTTTCTTCAGCTCGGCAATGTCCTGACGCGTGGCGTCCAACTGTTGTTGGGTTTGCGCGCGCTCATCAGCGAAGGCCGGTTGGAGCAGGCAGGTCAGAGCAAAGGCTATCAGGACGCGAAGCATAGAGGCGGGCGACACCAGGAAAGGGACGGCCTAGTATGCCCGCCCCACGCTGCAAAAAAAACGCCCATTTGGGGCTGTGTGATAACTGGCCGAAAAAACACCTGGACCAATGCGGGAGCAACCTTGCTCCCGCATTGGGGTGCGGGTCAGACCAGGATCGAAGTCCCGGTCATCTCCGCCGGTTTTTCCATGCCCAGCAGCATCAGCATCGTCGGCGCGACGTCAGCCAACACGCCGCCGTCGCGGACCTTGAAGTCACGCTTGCCGACATAGATGAACGGCACCGGCTCGGTGGTGTGGGCAGTGTGGGCCTGGCCGGTGGACTCGTCGGACATTTGCTCGACGTTTCCGTGGTCGGCGGTGATCAGGGCTTCGCCGCCGACTTTTTCCAGCGCGTCAACGATGCGACCGACGCAGACGTCAAGGCATTCCACGGCCTTGACCGCCGCGTCGAACACGCCGCTGTGGCCCACCATATCGCCGTTGGCATAGTTCACCACGATCACGTCATAGCGCTGGTTCTCGATGGCGTCGACGATGCGGTCGGTCACTTCCGGCGCGCTCATTTCCGGTTGCAGGTCGTAGGTGGCGACTTTCGGCGACGGAATCAGGATTCGCTCTTCGCCCGGGAAGGGCTCTTCGCGGCCGCCGGAGAAGAAGAACGTCACATGGGCGTACTTCTCGGTTTCAGCGATGCGCAGCTGGGTCTTGCCGTTTTTTGCCAGGTAGTCGCCCAACACGTTTTCCAGGCTGCCGGCGGCGAAGGCCGATGGCGCAGGGATGCTGGCGGCGTATTGGGTCAGCATCACGAAGCCGGCCAGTTTCGGCTGCCGAGCGCGCTCGAACTCCTTGAAGTCGTCTTCGACAAAGACGCGGGTCAATTCGCGGGCGCGGTCGGCGCGGAAGTTCATGAACACCACGGCGTCGCCGTCTTCAACCTTCACCGGCTCGCCGACGGTGGTGGCCTTGACGAATTCATCGCTTTCGCCGCGCTCGTACGCGGCTTGCAGGCCTTCCTGGGCGGAGGCGGCGTTGAATTCGGCGCTGCCATCGACGATCAGGTTGTAAGCCTGGGCGACGCGGTCCCAGCGGTTATCGCGGTCCATGGCAAAGTAGCGGCCGATCAGGCTGGCGATCCGGCCCTTGCCCAGCGCCTTGAACGTGTCGTCCAGCAGCTTGATCGACGACTCGGCGCTCTTGGGCGGCGTGTCGCGGCCGTCGAGAAAGGCATGCAGATAAATATGCGTGGCGCCGCGTTTGGCGGCGAGCTCGGCCATGGCGATCAGGTGATCCTGGTGGCTGTGCACGCCACCGTCCGAGAGCAGGCCCATGAAGTGCACGGCCTTGCCGGCAGCCACGGCTTTGTCCACGGCGGCGCAGATGGTCGGGTTTTCGAAGAACTCGCCGTCGCGGATCGATTTGGTCACGCGGGTGAAATCCTGATACACCACGCGACCCGCGCCGAGGTTCATGTGGCCGACTTCGGAGTTGCCCATTTGCCCGTCTGGCAGACCGACGTCCATGCCGCTTCCGGAGATCAAGCCGTTCGGCACGCTGGCCCACAAACGGTCCAGGACGGGCTTCTTCGCCGCGTACACGGCGTTGGATTCGTGGCTGTCACTGTGACCGAAGCCGTCGAGAATCATCAGGACCAAAGGTTTAGGCGTGGTAGTCATGGAATCCACTCGTGGCTGATTAAAAGAAGACGATGGAAAAGGGACGGGCAGTTTAAAGGTAAGTTCCGGTGCCGTCACCGCCGGGCGGGGTTTGGCCGGCCATGCGTGCTGTGTATACTGGCCGACATTTTAACGCCCTGGAACCTCCTTCGATGGTTGCTCACCTGATTGAATTTGCCACTAACCACTACATTCTCGTCGGTATCTTCGTCGTACTGCTGGCGTTGCTGGTTGCCCATACGATGCAGGGCGGCGGACGCAGCCTGAGCACCGGCGAGCTGACCGCGCTGGTCAACAAGGATGCCGGCGTGGTGGTCGATATCCGCCCGAGCAAGGATTTCGCCGCTGGTCACATTGTTGGCGCGCTGAACATTCCCCAGGACAAACTGATCGCTCGCGTGGGCGAACTGGAAAAGCACAAGGCCAAGACGCTGATCCTGGTCGACGCCCAAGGCCAGCAGGCCGGCACCCTTGCCCGCGAACTGATGAAGTCCGGCTTCACCGCCGCCAAGCTGTCCGGTGGCGTTGCGAGCTGGAAAGCCGACAATCTGCCCCTGGTGAAGTGAGATGCCCCACGTTGTTGTCTACTCCAGCGATTACTGCCCCTATTGCTCCCGAGCCAAGATGCTGCTCAAGAACAAGGGCGTGGCTTTCGAAGAGATCAAGGTCGACGGCAAGCCGCAGCTGCGCGCCGAAATGACCCAGAAGGCCCGGCGTACCTCCGTGCCGCAGATCTGGATCGGCGACACCCACGTGGGCGGTTGCGATGATCTGTTCGCCCTGGAGCGCGCCGGCAAGCTGGACGCGCTGCTCAAGGCCTGAATTCCCAATTAATAGAACCTGAAAGTAAGAAGGATCTGCGATGACTGACCAACAGAACACAGCTGCCACTGAAGAAGAAGCCGCACCGCAATTCTCCTTGCAGCGCATTTACGTTCGCGACCTGTCCTTCGAAGCCCCGAAAAGCCCGGCGATCTTTCGCCAGCAGTGGGAGCCGAGCGTGGCCTTGGACCTGAACACCCGCCAGAAGGCCTTGGAAGAAGACTTCCACGAAGTGGTGTTGACCCTGTCGGTGACCGTGAAGAACGGTGACGAAGTGGCGTTCATCGCCGAGGTCCAGCAGGCCGGCATCTTCCTGATCAAGAATCTGGATGCCGCTTCGATGAGCCACACCCTGGGCGCGTTCTGCCCGAACATCCTGTTCCCCTACGCGCGGGAAACCCTGGACAGTCTGGTGACTCGTGGTTCGTTCCCGGCCCTGATGCTGGCCCCGGTGAACTTCGATGCGTTGTACGCCCAAGAGCTGCAGCGCATGCAGGAAGCGGGTGAAACGACCGTTCAGTAAGCGGTCGATGAAACCTGGAAAAGCGCCTTGATAGGCGCTTTTTTCTTAGGCTGGTTCGAATCGGGTTATCTGAAGCCGTTCTGCCGCCAGGCTTCGTAAACCGCCACCGCCACGGTGTTGGACAGGTTCAGGCTCCGGCAACCTTCGCGCATCGGCAAGCGCAAGCGTTGCTCCGCTGGTAGCGCGTCCAGCACTTCTGCCGGCAGGCCACGGCTTTCCGGTCCGAACAGGAATGCGTCACCGGGGACGAAGCTGGCGTCATGAAACGGCCGAGAGCCTTTCGTGGTGAAGGCAAACAGACACGGTTGCCCCAGGCTTTCAAGGCAACTCGCCAAGTCGGCGTGTCGCTGCAAGGTGGCATACTCGTGGTAGTCGAGGCCGGCGCGGCGCAGGCGCTTGTCGTCCATCTCGAAGCCCAGTGGTTCGATCAGATGCAGGTGGCAGCCGCTGTTGGCGCACAGCCTGATGACGTTGCCAGTATTGGGCGGTATTTCCGGTTGAAAAAGGATGACGTGAAACATGCACGGCTCCGCAGATAAAGATGAGCGGCATTCTACGCCGCAAACCGATCGACGTTCGAAGCTAATGCCTCGGGTGATGGGCTCCTTGGCGCTTTTCGGCATGATGGTCGGGCTGATGATCGGTCGCATCACCACGCCCGAGCCGAGCGAGCTGCAGCAGATCGAAGTGGTCGACGGGGCCTTGGTAGCGTGGTTCAACAATGAGCCCAAGCTGCACGGGGAAATCATCGACGGCTCGGTCGCGCTGTTGTTCCAGGCAAAGGGCAAGGCGCAGAAGGGCCAGCTCAAGCTCAACGGCAGGGACGTGAACTGGCGGGTTCGCTTGAGTGACAAGGGCTTGTTGCTGACGCTGGTGGCGGCGCGTCCGTTGCGAGGGGATTGGGCCGGCAGCGAAGTCGATGACCGCTGGCGGCTGGAGGTCCGTCTCCAGGAGCAATAAAAGAGGGAATCCCCGGCCTGCCTGTACCAAGGTTCCCGAAACGGGAGGGCCTGCCGCGAAGGGTCCAGCCCTGGTGTAAAGAAGGGAAACCTTGACCTGCCTGTATCAAGGCCCCCAAAACTGTGGGCTCGATGAGCCCGGTATAAAAGAGGGGAATCCCCGGCCTGCCTGTACCAAGGTCCCCAAAACTGGGTAGTGACTGGGTTATTGCAGAGGGCGTGCCAGTTTCGAATGTTTTGTCACAAAAAAATGGTCATGAAGCGAAAAGCCCCGTAAACCGGGGCTTTTGCGTTATGTGGGTTTGGTTTTCCGAGACGGAGCGTTGGGTTCAGCGCTCGCATTACATGCGCAATTGCAGTTCATGGTGCATTGATGCGGTGCATGCGCCCCGCCTGGAGGCTGGCGCAAAGCCAAGGGCGGTCAGCCCTCATCCCCTTCATCGTCATCGCCGCCGTCAACCTTCATGCCCAATTCCTTGATCTTGCGGGTCAAGGTGTTGCGGCCCCAGCCCAGCAGCACGGCGGCGTCGCGACGGCGGCCGGCGGTGTGCTTGAGGGCGGTTTCGATCATGATGCGCTCGAAGGCCGGGACGGCGCTGTCGAGCAGGCTCGATTGACCACGTGCCAAGGCCTGGTCGGCCCACTGGCGCAGCGCTTGTTCCCAGTTGGTCACCGGCGCCGAATCCTGGGGCAGGCTCAACAGTTCCGGCGGCAGGTCGCTGATATGCACTTCGCGACCGGACGCCATCACCGTGATCCAGCGGCAGGTGTTCTCCAGTTGGCGCACGTTGCCCGGCCATGGCAAGTTCTTGAGGTATTCCTCGGTTTCACTCTTGAGCAGCTTGGGCTCCACCGCAAGTTCCTGTGCCGCGCGGCCGAGGAAGTGGCGTGCCAGGGTCGGGATGTCTTCACGCCTGTCCGCCAGGCGCGGGATGTGGATGCGGATCACGTTCAGGCGGTGGAACAAGTCTTCGCGGAATTTTCCGGCGTGAACCAATGTTTCCAGGTTCTGATGGGTGGCGGCGATGATGCGAACATCGACCTTGACCGGCGTATGCCCACCGACTCGATAGAACTCGCCGTCGGCCAAGACACGGAGCAAGCGAGTCTGGGTATCGGCCGGCATGTCGCCGATTTCATCGAGGAACAGCGTACCGCCATCGGCTTGTTCGAAGCGTCCACGGCGCAGGTTGGCCGCGCCGGTGAAGGCACCTTTTTCATGGCCGAACAACTCCGATTCCATCAAGTCCTTGGGAATCGCCGCCATGTTCAGCGCAATGAACGGCGACGCCGCCCGTGGGCTGTGGCGGTGCAGGGCATGGGCAACCAACTCTTTACCGGTGCCCGATTCGCCGTTGATCAGCACGGTGATGTTGGAATGGCTCAGTCGGCCGATGGCGCGAAACACTTCCTGCATCGCCGGCGCTTCGCCGATGATTTCCGGCGTGCGGGCCAGGGCGGGCACTTCTTCCAGGCCTTGTTGTTCCTGGGCGTGCTGGTTGGCGCGCTTGACCAGCGACACGGCTTCGTCGACATCGAACGGCTTGGGCAGGTATTCGAACGCACCGCCCTGGTAGGACGCCACGGCGCTGTCCAGGTCGGAATGAGCGGTCATGATGATCACCGGCAACCGCGGGTGCTGCTCGCGAATCCGCGCCAGCAAATCCAGGCCACTGGCGCCGGGCATGCGAATGTCGGAAATGATGACGTCCGGCTGCTGACGGGCCAGGCGGCTCATCACCCCGTCGGCGCTGTCGAAGCTCTGGGTGGTCATGCCTTCCTGCTGCAAGGCTTTTTCCAGGACCCAGCGGATAGAACGGTCGTCATCGACGATCCACACGGTTTCACTACGGCTCATGTCGATGTGGCTCCTTGTTCCAGTGGCAGGAAGATCGAGAAAGTGGTGTGGCCGGGGTGGCTTTCACATTCGATCAAGCCCTGGTGCTGGCTGATGATGTTCTGGGTGATGGACAGGCCCAGCCCGGTACCGTCCGGACGGCCGCTGACCATGGGAAAGAAAATGGTTTCCTGCAATTCCGCAGGGATGCCCGGGCCGTTGTCGATAATTTCGATCTTGGTCACCAGGCGGTGGCGTACATGGCCGATGGTGAACTGGCGCATGGCGCGGGTGCGCAGGCTGATACGGCCCAGGCGAAGTTCGTTCTGGCTGCTGATGGCCTGCATGGCGTTGCGCACGATGTTGAGCACCGCCTGGATCATCTGCTCGCGGTCGATCAGGACGTCGGGAATGCTCGGGTCATAGTCGCGCACCAAAGTGATGCAGCCCTGGCTTTCCGCTTCCACCAGGCTGCTGACACGCTCCAGCACTTCATGGACGTTGCACAGCGCCAGGGACGGCAGCTTGTTCGAGCCGAGCATGCGGTCCACCAAGTTTCGCAGGCGGTCGGCCTCCTCGATGATGACATTGGTGTAGTCCTTGAGGCTCTCTTCCGGCAGTTCCCGGGCAAGCAATTGCGCCGCGCCGCGAATACCACCGAGTGGATTCTTGATCTCATGGGCCAGGCCGCGCACCAGCATCTTGCTGGTTTCCTGCTTGGATAACTGGGCTTCTTCCTTGGTAATGCGCAGCAGGCGATCGCGAGGATGGACCTCCAACAACAGGAGCGTGGTGCCGTTGTTCAGGATCGGCGTAACTGCGTAGTCGACGGTAAGGGTCTGGCCGGCCAGGGCGGTGAGCATCGCTTCGCGCTTGGTGAACGGGTGGGCCTGTTCAACGGCCTGGCGCAGGGAGTTCAGCGCCTCGGCGGACTCGGTGAACAGTTCGCTGATGAATTGCCCGTGACTGCGCTGGCCACTGATGGCCAAGAGCATTTCGGCCGCCGGGTTCATGTACTCCAGACGCAATTCGGCGTCGAGCAGGATGGTCGCGGTGGTGAGGTTGTCGAGCAGCAAGCGGTGTAGTGCGTCGCTAATGGTCATCAGGACCTCTTTTAAAGCGTAGCAATCGGGGTCAAGCCCTCAAATTGCGCGCGCGATTAATGCGCTGATACCAGGAAAATGCAAAAACCAAACCAAGGCTCCGAAAAGAAGCGTTTAAAGCCTCAAATAGCTTTTTTCCGCCCGTTTCCGTGGCGTTCTGCCAGCTTGATCGGGTAGTTTCGAACCAAAATGGGTTGGGGTTTGGGTAGGGTGCTGATTTGCGCACCAATAGGGTGCGCCATCTTGATGAGCATTAAAAGAAGGGGAGGATGCTGCTTTCTTCTTCCTTGGGTTTGTCGGAAAGCGGGCACTCCGGGCGTTGGCCATAGTCGGTCTTGGCGCACGGTTTGACGCGGCGCTTCTGTGCCAGGGACATGCGTTGCATGTGGAACGGCTGGTTGGCGGTGCGTTCGACGATACGATCCTGTTCATCGAGGATCTCCACCGCCAGATGGTGGGTGCCTCGATCAATGTTCTCCAGGGCAAACACCGGGCTGGGTCCCGGTTCGCCGGTGGGCTTGCCATCCAGCAGCAGGCGATAGCGGTGGCCTTTCTGCAGGCCGGGTTCGCTGGTCGCGGTGACGATCATTTCCCCTGCGGTACTGCGTATCGTCGCGTCCGGTTCGGGAATCAACAGCCGGAGCATCTCATAACGGAACAAGGGCTCGGAGGGCGGCTTTGCGGACATCGCCGCCGAGGTGGCGGCGGACGGTGGTGTCGCCATCCGGTTACCGGGCGGCAATTCGACCTTCTTTGCATTGCCCGGGCGTGGCTGGTCGGTGAAGACCCGGTTGCCCTGGGCGTCGATGTAGGTATAGACCTGCGCCAGGCTTGGCAACACGGTCAGCGACAAGCCAAGGGCGAGCAGCCAGCGGATCATGGAACATGCACTCGCTGGACGGTGAAGGTGACGGTTTCGCTCTGCTGCACGAGGGTTTCCCCATCGACGACTTGAACCGCCAGGCTGTGCTCGCCGCGGTCGATGTTCACCAATTGCAGGCGCGGCACGTTGCTCGGTTGACCGTACGGCTGGCCGTCCAGCAACAGTCTGAACAGATGGGGGCTGCGCAGGCGCGGCTGGGTCCGGACGCCAACGGTGAAGGTGCCGTTATTGGCGCGCAGGGCTTCTTCGGTAGGAATGTCGGTTAGCTCAAGCACCTCGTAAGCGTTGCGCGGCTCGTTGTTCGCTGGGGCCGCAGGCGCGTCCATACTGGCTGGGGCCTGGGGCTCGACGCTGTTGAGCGGCGGCAGCTCCACCGCCTGGGCAGGGACGCCGTCGGGCGGCTGGTTGCTATAGGCGGTGTTGCCGTCGGCGTCGGTGTATTTGTATATCTGCGCCATTGCTGGCAATGCCAGCAACAGCAGCAGGAGTGACAAAATCGGCCGCATTCGATTTCCTTTTGGGCGCGCGGGTCATTGTGAAAGTGGAATGCCCTGGCTGCCAGCATAGAACACGATGAGTTCCACCGGGCCGTCGCCGGTCCTGCCGCGATGGCTGATGTCGACCATTTCGGCCAGCACATCGCCAGCCTTCAAGCTTCGTTCGTGCCTGCCATCGCGGCTTTCGACGGTAAGTTCGCCGGACAGGATATAGGCGGCATTGGGGATAGGGTGAGTGTGCCAGGGCAGTTGGGTATTGGCCGGTATCTTGAGCTTGAGCAGTGTCAGTTCAGGGGGCGAGGTCGGATAGCTGGCGTAAGGTGTACCGTCCCAGGACTCGCTGCTCTGGAGCAGGACGTCGCGTTCGATGGCCGGGGGCTGGGGAGGCATTTCAGTCGGGCTGGCGCAGGCGGAAGCGGCAAGGCAGGCAAAAGCGATGGGTAAAAGTCTGAGGCAAGCGTGCATCTGTCCATCCTTATGGGTAAGCAGGCTTCGCAGGTTAGGTATCGGCTAGCGCGATTGATGTCGGATTAGGTTTATATCGAATAGGAATTGCGCGACCCGCTTTGTCGGAAAATGCCTATCTGCGTCGGATGCTTCAGCCTTTGAGTACGCACAGCTCAGCAGTCGCCCGGATCAGGGCGAGCCGGTGTATCGGGTGCTGCTTGTTGTGGTGAGTGGCTCGGGCCAGCCATTGTGGGCATTGCGGGTCGGTGCGATAGGGGGCGAAGTCGGCCAGTTGTTGCAACAGGCGCTTTTGCAGTCGGTCGAGTTGTGGACGAATCTGTCCCACCAGGTCCGGACGTGGGAGGTCCGGAGCTTTGCCTTCCAGGGCCCAGTCGGACAGGTTGATGTATTGCACCAGTTTGTTGGCTTCAATCTGGGCGGCGAAAAACGCTTCCACGGTTTCGCCAGTCAATTTGTAGGCCGGTGCCTGGGCGACGGCCGCGGCGATCACTTCACGCTCGCGCTGACGGTCTTCCACGGGTTTATGGCTGTCCCATTTGCTCAGCGCCACTTGGTCTGCAAGCGCCAGGCGTTCGCCGATGGCGTTTAGCAGAGGCGTAAGGGCCTCAGGGGCGGGGGTTGAGGCGGCTTGGACGGTAGGGGCCAGCAGCGCGGCAGACAGGGCGAGGTAGAGCTTGAAGCGCAAAGTCATGGGCAGTCTCGTCTTCTGTGGGGGAATGACGAGGCATCATGCGCTTAACCTGCGCCCATAAAAAAGGCCTCCCGAAAGGGAGGCCTCTTTTTATTTCACGCCGTGCGGGGCGGCGCTTACCGGATCAGCAGCTGTAGTACAGCTCATATTCCAGTGGGTGTACGAAGGTGCGAACCTTGATTTCTTCTTCGCTCTTCAATGCGATGTAGGCATCGATGAAGTCGTCGGAGAACACGCCGCCCTTGGTCAGGAACGCGCGGCCCTTGTCCAGCTCTTCCAGGGCTTCTTTCAGGCTGCCACAAACCTGTGGGATTTCCTTGGCCTCTTCAGGCGGCAGGTCATACAGGTTCTTGTCGGCGGCATCGCCAGGGTGGATCTTGTTCTGGATACCGTCCAGGCCAGCCATCATCAGTGCAGCGAAGGCCAGATAAGGGTTGGCAGCCGGATCCGGGAAGCGCGCTTCGATACGACGAGCCTTGGGGCTGTTGACGTAAGGAATGCGGATCGAGGCGGAGCGGTTGCGAGCCGAGTAGGCCAGCATGACCGGAGCTTCGAAGCCTGGCACCAGGCGCTTGTAGGAGTTGGTCGACGGGTTGGTGAAGCCGTTCAGGGCCTTACCGTGCTTGATGATACCGCCGATGAAGTACAGGGCAGTGTCCGACAGACCGGCATAACCTTCGCCTGCGAAGGTGTTCTTGCCGTCCTTGGAGATCGACATGTGGACGTGCATGCCCGAACCGTTGTCGCCGTACAGCGGCTTCGGCATGAAGGTCGCGGTGCGGCCGTAGGCGTCGGCAACGTTGTGGACGCAGTATTTCAGCGTCTGGACTTCGTCAGCCTTCTTGACCAGCGTGTTGAATTTCACGCCGATTTCGTTCTGGCCGGCAGTCGCCACTTCGTGGTGGTGAACTTCGACGGTCTGGCCCATTTCTTCCAGTGCGTTGCACATGGAGGTACGGATTTCGTGGTCGAAGTCGAACGGAGGAACCGGGAAGTAGCCGCCCTTGACGCCAGGACGGTGGCCTTTGTTGCCGCCTTCCACGTCCTGGTCGGACATCCACGAACCCTGTTCGGAGAAGATCTTGAACATGGAGCCGGAGATGTCGGACTTGAATTTGACCGAGTCGAAGATGAAGAACTCAGGCTCGGGACCGAAGAATGCAGTGTCGCCGATGCCGGTGGACTTCAGGTATTCCTCGGCACGGTGGGCGATGGCGCGTGGGTCACGGTCATAGCCTTGCATGGTCGAAGGTTCGATGATGTCGCAAACCAGGATCAGGGTCGGCTCTTCGGTGAACGGGTCCAGGACGGCGGTTTCGTCGTCCGGCATCAGGATCATGTCGGAGGCTTCGATGCCTTTCCAGCCGGAGATGGAGGAACCGTCGAACATCTTGCCGATTTCGAAGAATTCGTCGTCCAGCGCATCACGGGCCGGCATGGTCACGTGATGTTGAGTGCCCTTGGTGTCAGTGAAGCGCAGATCAATCCACTTGACGTCATGATCTTTGATGAGTTGAACCGACTTCGACATATGTCCTCCGGGTGGCTTCGGGCGGTAATGGTGTGCCCTTAGATATGGGTGATGCCGGCGCGAATACTCTGCCAAGGCAACCTGCCTCACAAGGGAGCAATTTGCATGCCAGTGCCCCAGCATGGGTTTTTTGCACCAAATACACGCTTTTAAACGTCGGAAATATGGATTGTCGAACAATTGCGCACTGCAATGTGGCGCTTTTTGTCATTAATGAACCGTTTTGGTGCGCGCAAAACCGCCCGCACATTAACTGGTCAAACCTTGAGCAATTTCCGCTATAATCCGCGCCCCCCTTTTTCGGCTGGCCGATCGCGCGCTGTTTTCATGAAACTAA
Organism: Pseudomonas sp. Z4-20; assembly: GCF_051131955.1. Lineage (NCBI taxonomy): Bacteria > Pseudomonadati > Pseudomonadota > Gammaproteobacteria > Pseudomonadales > Pseudomonadaceae > Pseudomonas > Pseudomonas sp. Z4-20. The sequence continues at coordinate 5,317,547 of NZ_CP071641.1, read as the reverse complement.
TCGTAAAAGTCTTCCCCGAGATCACCATCAAGAGCCGCCCGGTACGGATGCGTTTCATCCGCCAGTTGGCCAAGAACATCCGCGCCGTGCTCCGAGACCTGGACCCGGCCGTGGTGGTGAACGGTGTGTGGGACAATCTCGAACTGGAAACCCGCGTCAGCGATCCCAAGCTCCTGAAGGATATGACCGAGCGCCTGAGCTGCATGCCGGGCATTGCGCATTTCCTGCAAGTCGACGAATACCCGCTGGGGGATTTCGACGACATCCTGGCCAAATGCATGCTTCATTATGGTGACGCGCTGGCCGGGAAGATCTTTTCGGTGCGCTGCAAGCGTGCCGGCAAGCACCCGTTCAGTTCGATGGACGTGGAACGTTATGTCGGCAGCCAGTTGCGCCGACAGTGCGGTGCCGCCGGTATCTCGCTAAAAGATCCGCAGATTGAGGTACGCATTGAAATTCGCGACCAGCGGTTGTTCGTGATCCACAGCCAGCACGACAGCATCGGCGGCTATCCGCTGGGGTCGCTGGAGCAGACGCTGGTGTTGATGTCCGGTGGCTTCGACTCCACTGTCGCCGCCTACCAGATCATGCGTCGCGGGCTGATGAGCCATTTCTGCTTCTTCAACCTCGGCGGGCGCGCCCACGAATTGGGCGTGATGGAAGTGGCGCACTTCATCTGGAAGAAGTACGGCAGCTCCCAACGCGTGTTATTTGTGAGCGTGCCGTTCGAGGAAGTCCTGGGGGAGATTCTCGGCAAAGTCGATAACAGTCATATGGGCGTCATTTTGAAGCGTATGATGTTGCGGGCCGCGTCGAACATCGCCGATCGCCTGCAGATCGATGCGCTGGTGACTGGCGAGGCGATTTCCCAGGTGTCGAGCCAGACGTTGCCGAACCTGTCGGTCATTGACTGCGTCACTGAAAAACTCGTGCTGCGCCCACTGATTGCCAGCCACAAGCAGGACATCATCGACCAGGCCAATGAAATCGGCACCGCTGATTTTGCCCGGCACATGCCCGAGTATTGCGGGGTCATCTCGGTCAATCCGAAGACGGCGGCCAAGCGCGGACGCGTGGAGCACGAAGAGAAAGCATTCGACATGGCGGTCCTCGAGCGTGCGATCGAGAACGCCAGGCTGGTGCCAATTGATCGGGTCATCGATGAATTGGGCCAGGACATACAGATTGAGGAAGTCGGCGAAGCATTGGCCGGTCAGATCATCATCGACATCCGACACCCGGATGAAGCTGAGGACGACCCGTTGGATGTCGCCGGCATCGAGGTACAAACGATGCCGTTCTATGCAGTGAACGCGCGTTTCAAGGAACTGGACCCTACTCGCCAGTACCTGCTGTATTGCGACAAAGGCGTGATGAGTCGCCTGCATGCCCACCATTTGCTCAGTGAGGGGCATGCCAATGTGCGCGTTTATCGACCGAGCTAAGTGCCCGGGGCTGTTTGCCTGTGGCCTGCGTCACCGGCCCCCCGACGCCGCCGACACGCTGTAATTGTCGGACTCTACTGTAAATCGCTGCCACGACCTGTCAGCACACCGAATCCTCTGATCGAGATACACAAGTGATCGAAAATCTACGCAACATCGCCATCATTGCTCACGTTGACCATGGTAAGACCACCCTGGTAGACAAACTCTTGCGTCAATCCGGCACCCTGGAGCGCAACGAGCTCAACGACGAGCGCGTGATGGACTCCAACGACCAGGAAAAAGAGCGCGGTATTACCATCCTGGCGAAAAACACCGCCATCAACTGGAACGGCTACCACATCAACATCGTGGACACCCCGGGCCACGCCGACTTCGGCGGTGAAGTAGAGCGCGTGATGTCGATGGTCGACTCCGTGCTGCTGCTGGTCGACGCCCAGGACGGCCCTATGCCGCAAACCCGCTTCGTGACCAAGAAGGCTTTCGAAGCCGGCCTGCGTCCGATCGTGGTTATCAACAAGGTTGACCGTCCAGGCGCGCGTCCGGATTGGGTTCTGGACCAGATCTTCGACCTGTTCGACAACCTCGGTGCCACCGAAGAACAGCTGGACTTCAAAGTCGTCTACGCCTCGGCCCTGAACGGTATTGCCGGCCTGGACCACACCGCCATGGCCGAAGACATGACGCCGCTGTACCAGTCGATCGTCGACGACGTACCTGCGCCGAAAGTCGACCGTGACGGTCCGTTCCAGATGCAGATCTCGGCACTGGACTACAACAGCTTCCTGGGTGTTATCGGTGTTGGCCGTATCGCCCGTGGTCGCATCAAGCCGAACACCCCGGTGGTCGCCATCGACGCCGACGGCAAGCGCCGCAACGGTCGTATCCTCAAGCTGATGGGTCACCACGGCCTGCACCGCATCGACGTTGAAGAAGCAGCGGCCGGCGACATCGTCTGCATCAGCGGCTTCGACCAGCTGTTCATCTCCGACACCCTGTGCGACCCACTGAACGTCGAAGCGATGAAGCCGCTGACCGTTGACGAACCTACCGTTTCGATGACCTTCCAGGTTAACGACTCGCCGTTCTGCGGCCGCGAAGGCAAGTTCGTGACCAGCCGTAACATCAAGGAGCGCCTGGACAAGGAACTGCTCTACAACGTTGCCCTGCGCGTTGAAGAAGGCGACTCGGCCGACAAGTTTAAAGTGTCTGGCCGTGGTGAGCTGCACCTCTCGGTACTGATCGAAACCATGCGTCGCGAAGGCTTCGAAATGGGTGTAGGTCGTCCTGAAGTGATCATCCGCATGGTGGATGGCGTCAAGCACGAACCGTACGAAAACGTGACCATCGACCTGCCGGAAGAATCCCAGGGCGCGATCATGGAGCAAATGGGCCTGCGTAAAGGCGACCTGACCAACATGGTTCCGGATGGCAAGGGCCGTGTGCGCCTTGAGTACAACATCCCGGCCCGTGGCCTGATCGGTTTCCGTAACGAGTTCCTGACCCTGACCTCCGGCGGCGGCATCCTGACGTCGATCTTCGATCGTTACGACGTGATGAAGTCCGGCGACATGTCCGGCCGTCAGAACGGCGTTCTGGTATCGGTTGCGACCGGCAAGGCACTGACCTACTCGCTGGAAACCCTGCAAGCGCGCGGCAAGCTGTTCGTCGAGCACGGCCAGGATATCTACGAAGGTCAAATCGTCGGCCTGAACAGCCGCGACAACGACCTGGGCGTGAACCCGACCAAAGGCAAGAAGCTCGACAACATGCGTGCTTCGGGCAAAGACGAAACCATCGCCCTGGTTCCGCCGGTCAAGTTCACCCTGGAGCAAGCGCTGGAGTTCGTACAGGAAGACGAGCTGTGTGAAGTGACGCCTAAGTCGATTCGCCTGCGTAAGAAAATCCTTGGCGAAAGCGAGCGTACCCGCGCTGCCAAGAAAAGCGGTAACTGAGTTTCGACTTAGTTAGCGGCTAAAAAAAACGCCCCCGGTCGCGAGATTGGGGGCGTTTTTTTATGTCTGGGTTTCACGGTATTGGAAAGCGGCAATCGCGAGCGGATGCCAGGAAAGCTAGCGCCCGATCAAAATTTGTCCAAAGTCCGCGGATTACGCTCGCGTTCCACTTCCTTGGGCTTGTAGGCGCAGTAACCCGGGCGTGGTCCGACCCGCGGGTGATTGCGGCAGGTGTCCGGGCGCTTCTCGTAAATGGTGCACAGCCGGCTCTTGCGGTCCAGATACAGGCAATCGTTGTTGCTCATGCGCTGGAGCGTGAAGATTTCCGACTTCTGGTTATAGCGCTCGACGATCCCTTCCTTCTGCAGGCGCTTGGCGATGTTCTTCGGCGGGTCGCCCAGCTCGAATTCGTCAACGATGCCAATGCGGATCAGGTCCTTGATCTTGACCTCTACCGGCAGCGTGCAGCAGCTCGACACGCAGGAACCGCACATCGGGGCGGAGTACTTGGCCCAGGTATCGAGTCGGTCGATCTCCGCGGCGGCGATCAGGTTGGGCTTCATCATCAAGGTTTACCAGCATGCATCAGGGCGCGCGATCATACCGGGACTGGTGAAATTTTGAACGACCATCTGCCGGTTTTTTTTCTGGCCCGACAAAACCCTTCAAGACCGGCACGGCCCCTGCATTGCTCCCGTTAATTGGCATTTCTTTGGCGACGAATCTCCGGCGCGGAGGAAAAACACCGAACCAGAGCCTGTACCGTCTGTCAGACCGACTAGGCTCAGACAATTCCATGCTCGTTCGAGGTCTCATCAATGACTCAAGAACCACTTGTTCGCGAAGCGGAGGTTGCCGCTTTTCGCGACGCCGTGTTGACCAAACTCACTTATGCCGTCGGCAAGGACCCCGATCATGCGTTTGATCACGATTGGTTCGAAGCCATAGCCCTTGCCGCCCGCGACCACATGGTCGAACACTGGATGGACCATACGCGGCAGATCTACCGCAAGGGCCAGAAGCGGGTCTATTACCTCTCCCTGGAATTTCTCATCGGTCGCCTGCTGTATGACAGCCTCAGCAATCTCGGCCTCCTGGATACCGCCCGCGAGGCGTTGACCGAGCTGGGCGTGGACCTGGAGCGCATCCGCTTGCTGGAGCCCGACGCGGCCCTGGGCAACGGCGGCCTCGGCCGTTTGGCGGCGTGCTTCATGGAAAGCATGTCGACCTTGGGTATCGCCGGCCATGGCTATGGCATCCGTTATGAGCACGGCCTGTTCCGCCAGGCGATTGTCGACGGCTGGCAGCAGGAGCAGACCGAGCACTGGCTGGACTTCGGCAACCCGTGGGAGTTCGAGCGTCCGGAAGTCGTCTATCCGATCGGCTTCGGCGGCAGCGTCGAGACCGTTACCGACGAGAGCGGCAAGACCCGCCAGGTTTGGTCGCCGGCTGAAACCGTGCGGGCCATTGCCTATGACACCCCCGTAGTGGGCTGGCGCGGTGCCAGCGTCAATACCCTGCGCCTGTGGCGCGCCCGAGCCGTCGAGGACTTGCACCTGGAGCGCTTCAACGCCGGCGACCACCTCGGCGCGGTGGCCGAAGTGGCCCGGGCCGAGAGTATTTCCCGCGTGCTGTATCCCGCTGATAGCACCGAGGCTGGCCAGGAGTTGCGCCTGCGTCAGGAATATTTCTTCGTCGCCGCTTCGTTGCAGGATTTGCTGCGCCGTCATCGCAACATGCACACCTCGGTACTGACCCTGGGCGACCATGCCGCCATCCAACTCAACGACACTCACCCATCGATTGCCGTGGCCGAGTTGATGCGCCAGTTGGTCGACGTCTACGACGTGGCATGGGACGCGGCCTGGCAGGTCACCCAGGACACGTTGTCCTACACCAACCACACACTGCTGCCTGAAGCCCTGGAAACCTGGCCGGTAGGGCTGATGGAACGCATGCTGCCGCGGCACATGCAGATCATCTACCTGATCAACGCCCAACACATCGATTCGCTGCGAGCCAAGGGCGTGCATGACTTCGACGTGCTGCGTTCGGTGTCGCTGATCGAAGAAGACAACGGCCGCCGGGTCCGCATGGGCAACCTGGCATTCCTCGGCTCCCACAGCGTCAACGGTGTATCCGCGCTACACACGCAGCTAATGCGCAGCACGGTATTCTCCGAGATGCACAAGCTCTACCCGGACCGGATCAACAACAAGACCAACGGCATCACCTTCCGCCGCTGGCTGTTCCAGGCCAACGCCGAATTGACCTCGATGATGGTCGACGCCCTCGGCCCGAGCGTGCTCGACAACCCCGAGGAGCGCCTGATCGAACTGGAGCCGTTCGCTGACAAGCCGGCGTTCCGCAAACAGTTCGCCGAACAGCGCCTGCACAGCAAGAAAGCCTTGGCCTACCTGATCCACGAGCGGCTGGGCATCGCCGTCAACCCGGCGGCGATGTTCGACGTGCAGGTCAAGCGGATCCACGAATACAAGCGCCAGTTGCTCAACCTGATGCATACCGTGGCGCTGTACCAGGCAATCCGCGCCGAGCCGGAAGTGGATTGGGTACCGCGGGTGAAGATCTTCGCCGGCAAGGCCGCCGCCAGTTATCACCAGGCCAAGCTGATCATCAAGCTGACCAACGACATCGCCCGCGTGGTCAACAACGACCCGACCGTGCGCGGCCTGCTCAAGGTGGTGTTCCTGCCTAACTACAACGTCAGCCTGGCCGAAAGTATCATTCCGGCGGCGGATTTGTCGGAGCAGATCTCTACGGCCGGTTTCGAAGCGTCGGGCACCAGCAACATGAAGTTCGGCCTCAATGGCGCGCTGACCATCGGCACCATGGACGGCGCCAACGTCGAGATGCACGAGCGCGTCGGCGGCGAGCACATGTTCATCTTCGGCCTGACCGCCGAGCAGGTGGAAGCGCGCAAGCGCAACGGTGAATTCAGCGCCGCGCCGGACGTGGCCGCGTCCCACAGGCTCAACGACGTGCTGCAGGCGATTCGTGGTGGCGTGTTCTCGCCGGACGATCCGATGCGCTACACCGGGCTGGTGGACTCGCTGGTGGATTACGACCGCTTCCTGGTCTGCGCCGATTTCGACGCGTATTGGAACGCCCAAGCCAAGGTCGAGGAGCGTTGGCACGACTCCAAGCAGTGGTGGCGTTCGGCGGTGCTCAACACCGCGCGCATGGGCTGGTTCTCCTCCGACCGGACCATCCGCGAATACGCCACCGACATCTGGAAGGCCCTGGACTGATCTGTTGCAAGAAATGTGAGCGAAGCCCAACGGTCGTTGGGCTTCGTCGATATACTAGGCGCCAGTTTCGCCGGGCATGATGGTCGCCGGGCCCAGCAACGCAAATACCGACACTCCGACAGGGGTTGGACGGTTTCGCCAAGCTGACCCGGGCACCGCATCATTCCGGTCATGCCCGCGACGGGCGGCTTAGGGATATCGACCATATGCAATGGATTTTGACACTGTTGGGCCTGGCCCTTGGCTGGGTGGTGGATGAGTCGTTCGCTGATGCGCTGGTCGGGGCGTTGGTGGGGCTCGGCGTCGCCCAGGCGTATCGATTGGGACGACTGGGTATCCAGGTCGCCAAGCAACAGCTGTTGTTGCAAGACGCCCAGCAGCGCGTGCTCACATTGGAAGCGCGTCTGGCGGTCCTCGAAAGCGGCACCGTTGCCGCGCCAATTGATCCGGCTCCCGCGCCCGAATCTGTGGTGCCCCAAGCCGCAAAACCCGAAGCCCGCACCGGGCCGGAGCTCGTCTGGGATCTGCCACCCGAGCTCGAACCCGTCTCCGTCATGGCCACCCAGGCCAGCCAGCCGTTGCCGGACGAAATCTGGAGCCCTGCGCCAGTAACCTTTAGCCGGGGTGCTGACCGCGACTTTGAGCCTCTCCCTATGGAGCCGAGGGTTGCGGAACCGGCAGCCCCTCGGGGCCCGAATCTGTTCGACCATGCCTGGACTGGCGCGCGCAACTGGCTGTTCGGCGGCAACACCGTGCTGCGAGTGGGTGTGGTGTTGCTGTTCCTTGGCCTGGCCTTTTTGCTGCGCTACGCCACCGAAGGCATGATCGTGCCGATCGAGGTGCGTTACGCCGGCGTCGCGGCCAGCGCCTTGGGCCTGCTGGGCCTGGGCTGGTGGTTGCGTCAACGCAACAGCAACTATGCTCTGATGTTGCAGGGCACGGGGATTGCGGTGCTGTACCTGACCGTATTTGCTGCCATGCGCTTGCATCCGTTGCTCGACTCCAAGGCTGCCTTGGGCCTGTTGGTGGCGGTCACGGTGTTTTCGGCGATCCTGGCCGTTACCCAAAACGCCCTGGGCTTGGCAGCGGCCGCGGCATTGGGCGGGTTTGCCGCGCCGATCCTGACGTCCACCGGCAGCGGTAACCATGTCGCGCTGTTCAGCTATTTCATCCTGCTCAATGCCGGGATCTTCGCCATTGCCTGGTTCAGGGCCTGGCGCCTGCTCAACCTGATTGGCTTCGTTGGCACCTTCGGCATCGGTTTTGCCTGGGGCCTGCGTTCCTATGCGCCGGAACTGTTGTGGAGCACGGAACCGTTCCTGATTGTTTTCTTCCTGATGTACCTGGCGATCGGCTTGCTGTTCACCCGGCGCAAGCTGCAGGAAATGAGCGATGCCCCCGTAGATGACAGCCGCGATGCCGTGCTGCGCTGGTCGGCGCGCAAGGGCGATTACGTGGACGGCACCATGCTGTTCGGCCCGCCGTTGGTAGGCTTCGGCCTGCAATTGGCATTGGTGCAGCATCTGGAATTCGCCGCAGCGTTCAGTGCCCTTGCCCTGGGCATGATCTACATGGGGCTGGCTCGCGTGTTGATGGGCGGTCGCGCCGTGCTGCTGGCTGAAACCTGCCTGGCCCTGGGTGTGATTTTCAGCAGCCTGGCCATCCCGCTTGGCCTTGATGCACGCTGGACTGCCGCGGCATGGGCGGTGGAAGGTGCCGGGATCTTCTGGCTGGGCCTGCGCCAGCAGCGGCCGTTCGCGCGAATCTTTGCGCTGTTGCTGCAATTGGGCTCGGCACTGGCCTTCATCAGCGAACTGAGTACCGGCGAAAGCAGTCTGCTCGAAGGCGCGCCGCTGGGCGCGTTGATGCTTGGTGTGGCCTTGCTGTTCAGCTTCTATCAATTGCGCAAGGCTGACCCTGGGCACACCGCAAGCTGGGAGCGCCGCGGGCAGTCAGTGCTGGCGGTGCTGGGGCTGGGCTTCCTTTATCTGTTGGCGCCGCTGTTCTTCTTCATCCACGCCACAGCCATCGCCTGGGCGCTGGCCGGCCTGGCAACGCTGGTGGTTGGCCTGCGCCTGCAATCGCGCGCGTTCCTGTTTACCGCGTTTGCCGTGCAACTGCTGGGCGGCGCGCTGTTCTTGCTGCGCCTGCAAGGTGCCGAAGGGGATTCGGCGGCAGTGCTCAATGCCGGCTGGAGCGGTCTGCTTAGCGCCTCGCTGATCGGCTTGGCATTGATCGGCGGCATGTTGCTGGCGGCTCGCGACGACATGGTGCGCAATGACGTCCGGTTGCTGCGCGGCTTGTCGGTGGTGTTGCTGGCCGGGTTGGTGCTGATCAACCTTGCCGTGCTGTTCGTCCTGCCCTGGCAAACGGCGAGCGGGGTGTGGGCGGCCAGCGGCCTGCTGATCATCTGGCTGAGCCTGTACCTCAAACAACGCGTGAGCTTTGTCTTTGGCCTATTGCTGCAAGTGCTTGGCGGTGCGTCGTTCCTGGTGGCAGGGCCGGCACTGCTGGGTCCGCTCAATGCCGAGGACCTGCGGCCCCTGGCCCATAGCGGTTTCTGGACGCCGCTGGTGCTGGGGCTGGCCGCGTTGGTGGGCGCATGGCGCCTGCAACGGGCGCACGCGGCGCAGGAACTCGATGCCTTGAGCTTGCAGCGCTTGTCCGAGCTGTTGCTGATCTGGGGTGCCGGTTGGTGGGCGCTGGCGTGGGTCAGCGAAGTGCTGCGCTTTGCCCCGCAAAACCTGCAAGGTAACTTGTTGCTGATTGTCGCGGCTGCCAGCGTGGCGGTGTGGAGCGTATTGTCGCTGCGGTTGAAATGGCCGGCGCTGGGGCTGCTGTGCACCTTGTTGATCCCGGCGGCGGGCTGTGTGCTGGTGGCAACAGGGCACAGCCACTATCACCCGGCGGCGGACTTTGGCTGGCTGGCTTGGCTGGCGGTATTTGCCGTGCATTTCCTGTCGCTGAAACGCCTGGCCACGACGCTGCCGGCCCAGGCGCGCAGTACGGCTCATGTGCTCGGTTGCTGGTTGCTCATGGCGGTGCTGATGCTGGAGTTGCGTTACGGCCTGCTGTTGCTGTCTGAGCAGTACAACGCCTGGCGCTGGCTGGCCTGGGCGATCCTGCCAGGCCTTTACCTGGTGCTGATGGCCGCGCCGCGTACCTTGCCGTGGCCGGTATCGGCCCAACCGCGCGAATATCGTGTCTACGCGGCGGCGCCCATGGCGCTGTTGATGCTCGGTTGGTTCTGGATGACCAACACCTTCAGTGACGGCAACTCAGAGCCACTGCCTTACGTGCCGTTGCTCAATCCCTTGGAGCTGGGCCTGCTGTTCGCCTTGTTCGGGATCTATGTGTGGGCCCGCAACGCCGTGGAGCAATCGACGAACCGTTGGAATCGCATCGGACAGGTCGCCCAGTTGATCGCCGGTGTGTCGCTGTTCGCGTTCTTCACCGCCTTGGTGATGCGCGTTGCCCACCAGTGGATGGATGTCCCGTACGAGCTGGACGCGCTGCTTGAGTCCATGTTCGTGCAGGCCGGCTTGTCCATCGTCTGGACCTTGATTGCCCTCGGCCTGATGATTGGCGGGCACCTGCGGCACCGGCGTGAAGTGTGGTTGATCGGCGCGGCGCTGATCGCCGTGGTGGTAGCCAAGTTGTTCTTTGTCGAATTGAGTAACCGTGGCGGTCTGGCGCGGATCGTGTCGTTTATCGGCGTGGGGGTCTTGTTGTTGGTGGTGGGCTATTTCGCGCCGCTGCCACCGAAACGCCCGGAAACGGTCTCGGAAACCGAGCCGCCGATGCCTGTCAGTGAGGGAGTGTCGTCTTGAGTCGCAAGTTGAATCGGATCGGGCTGGGCGTGGTCGGGTTGTGGGTGGCGCTGTCGGCTACGGCCCAGGAAAAACCGGCGGACTTCGCCCATCAGGTGCCTCTGGCCTTGAGCGGGGAGGGGCCTTGGTATCGCCTGCCGTTGCCGCTGGACGTCCAGTTGCAGGCGCGGCAGACCGATCTCAGCGACCTTCGGGTCTTCAACGCGGCCGGACAGCCTCAGGCATATGCTTTGGTTCGTGAATCGGCGCAAAGCCGGGAAAACCGCACCCTCACCGACGTGAAGTGGTTTCCGCTATACAACGCTGCCGATGACAGCGAGCGAGCGCCCAGTGTGCGTGTGCAGTCGAACGCCAACGGCACTTTGGTCGAAGTCCAGCCGTCCAGTCGGCTCGAGGCGGGCGAAGAGGAGCTGCGTGGCTGGTTGCTCGATGCCAGCGCGATCAAGGCGCCCTTGCAGCAATTGATCCTCGACTGGACCAGCGAACGCGACGGCTTCCAGCGCTTCAGCATCGAAGCCAGTGACGATTTGCAACACTGGCAAGCCTGGGGCGAAGGCCAGGTTGCGCGGCTGACATTCGCCGACGAGCGGGTCGAGCAGCATGAAGTGAGCTTGCCGGGGCAATCGGCGCGGTACTTGCGATTGTTGTGGGATTCGCCTTCCTCGGCGCCGGTGCTGACCTCGGCTCAACTGCAAAGCGCCAGCCGCGAGAGCCTGCCGTTGCCGTTGGTGTGGTCGCAGCCTTTGGCCGGTGGTACCACGAAGGCCGGTGAATACACCTGGCAGTTGCCCATGGGGGTGAACATCGAGCAGGTGCAGGTGGAACTGAGCCAGGCCAACAGCCTGGCGCCGGTGACCTTGGCCGGCCGCCGTGAAAGCAGCCAGCCTTGGCAGCCAATGGGCAGCGGTTTGCTCTATCGCTTGACCCAGAACGGCCAGGACGTGCTGCAAAACCAGCTGCAGCTGTCGGGACAGACTGTCCAGCAGTTGAAACTGACCGTGGATGAGCGCGGCGGTGGCTTGGGCGTCGAAGCCCCGGCCCTGCGTTTTGCCGTGCGCCCGACGCAGGTGGTGTTCCTGGCGCGTGGCGAAGGCCCGTACAGCCTGGCGCTGGGCAGCGCGACGGTGAAAGCGGCGAGCCTGCCATTGACGACACTGGTGCCGGATTACAAGCCGTCGCGGCTGGCGACATTGGGAACGGCAACAGTGAACGGTGCGGCCACCTCGACCCCGGCGGTTGAAACCACGCCCGCGATCGTCGAGACCAACTGGAAAAAGATCGGCCTGTGGGTGGTTTTGCTGCTGGGCGTGCTGTTCCTCGCGGCGATGGCGTTCAGCCTGCTGCGCAAGCCGCCGGTCAATAATTGAAGCGCCTGCTTATCAACAGGCTCGCTTCCATAACGGGCGAGCCTGCTGGTGATGCGTCCTCTTTATCAACATAAACACCGAAGCGAGCCCCAGCCCGTGAACTCAATCCTCCATATCCCGTCTCATAGGAGGAATTAAGTCCAGACTCGCGCTAAACTGCGCGGGTTTTCCGCCCCCTATTCTTCGGAGCCGTCCATGTCCCGCGTTACCTTGAGTCGCTATTTGATTGAGCAGACCCGCAGCAACAATACCCCTGCCGATCTGCGCTTTTTGATCGAAGTGGTGGCGCGTGCATGCAAGGAAATCAGCCATGCCGTGTCCAAGGGCGCGTTGGGCGGTGTCCTGGGCAGCATGGGCACCGAGAACGTGCAGGGCGAAGTGCAGAAGAAACTCGACGTGCTGTCGAACGAAATCCTGCTCGAAGCCAACGAATGGGGCGGCCACCTGGCTGGCATGGCGTCCGAAGAAATGGACAACGCCTACCAGATCCCGGGCAAATACCCCAAGGGTGCCTATCTGCTGGTGTTCGACCCACTGGACGGTTCGTCGAACATTGACATCAACGCGCCGGTCGGCACCATCTTCTCGGTGCTGCGTTGCCCGAACGAATACCTGAGCCAGAACGAAGCCCTGAATGAAAAGGCCTTCCTGCAACCGGGCACCGAGCAGGTCGCCGCCGGTTATGCCATCTACGGCCCTCAGACAATGCTGGTGTTGACCCTGGGCGACGGCGTGAAAGGCTTCACCCTGGATCGCGAGATGGGCAGCTTCGTACTGACCCACGAAGACATTACCATTCCTGAAACCACCCAGGAATTCGCCATCAACATGTCCAACCAGCGTCACTGGGAAGCCCCGGTACAACGCTACGTCAACGAGTTGCTGGCAGGTGAAGAAGGTCCGCTGAAAAAGAACTACAACATGCGCTGGGTCGCGGCGATGGTTGCCGATGTGCACCGTATCCTGACCCGTGGCGGTCTGTTCATGTACCCGCGCGACAGCCGTGAGCCGTCCAAGCCGGGCAAGCTGCGCCTGATGTACGAAGCCAACCCGATGTCGTTCCTGGTGGAACAGGCGGGCGGTGCTTCCACCGATGGCCACCAGCGTATCCTCGATATCCAGCCTGAAGGCCTGCACCAGCGCGTAGCAGTGTTCCTTGGCTCGAAAGAAGAAGTGGCCCGCGCCACGGCCTACCACAAGGAATAAATCATGGCCGAGCCCTGGCAGCCGTTACTCGATTGGTGGTTTGGTTCAGCCAACACCCCGGACGAAATAGCGGCTGACAAGGGCAAGCTGTGGTTTGGCAAGGGCCACGATCGCCAGGCGCAAGAGCGCTTCGGCGCTCTGGTCGAGCAGGCACTGGCCGGCGGATTGACCGAATGGGCGCAACGCCCGGAAGGTTGGCTGGCCCTGGTGCTGTTACTCGATCAACTTCCGCGGATGATCTTTCGCGACACCCCCAGAAGCTTTTCCGGCGACCTGCGTGCCCAAGCGCTGGTAGCACAGGGACTGGCGGCGGGTTTCGACCGGCACCTCAAGCCCATCCAGCGCGTATTTATCTACCTCGTACTCGAACACTGCGAAAACCTCGCGGTGCAGAACGAAGCCGTGTCGCGGTTCATCGACCTGGTCCGGGAGCAACCGGAGGCGCAGCGGGCGGTGTTTGAAGACAACCTGGATTATGCCGAACGGCATCAGAAGATCATTGCCCGGTTTGGACGCTTCCCTCATCGCAATGCGGTGTTGGGGCGTGAGTCGACGGCTGAGGAGATGGAGTTTTTGAAGAGGCCTGGGTCGCGATTTTAGTGAAGCCCTACGGATTACTTCGAAGTAATCGTTTCATCAGCAACGTGGGTAAGCTCTTGCGGCTGTCGGCAATGATACGGACATAGATCGTTTGGCCTCGTACTTCATAAATGATTCTGTTCATCCCTGACACTATTTGACGATACTGGCCGAGATTGAGCCTTTCGATTTCTGCCGGAATTGATCCCGCATAGGGCAAGGTCTCCAACTGACGGATCGCCGTTTTAAGGCTGGCGTAGGTATTCTGCCAAGCTTGAAGAGAAAATCGCTCAATGAGATAGCTACGAAGTTCCTTAAGGTCCGCTTCAGCCGATTGAAGGATGACGATGTTCAACCTCATTGAATGTCGGCCTTGTCCAACTCACCGAAGACCTCTTCAATCGCCTTGAATTTACCGTCTTCAATCTCTTGATTGCCCATCGCCAACAATTTCAGCAGCGCCATTGTGTCTTCTTGCTCTTCGAAGCTTTTTACATCCATCACCACCAGCTTGGCTTCACCGTTCTGGGTGATGACCAGCGGCTCTCTAGTCTCGGTGATCGTCTTGACGATCTCAGCGGTATGGCTTTTCAAGTAGCTGATGGGTTTGATTTGGGATGACAGCTTCATCAGGTGGACCTCGGAATTGTGGATGGACCGATTCTAGTCTTAATTCGGTCTTGCGTCAGGGCTGCGCTGACATAAGGTCTCGCATGCGCTAATGCCGCTATCGCGAGCAAGCCCGCACAGTCTCTGTGAAGCTTGCTCGGGATGTAGGCGCTAGATCCTGAAACTACCCACCAACTGCTTCAACCGCGCCGCCTGCTGCTCAAGGTCGGCACAGGCCCGCAACGTTGCTTGCAGGTTCTCCACGCCTTCCTGGTTCAGGGTGTTGATTTCGGTGATGTCGACGTTGATCGATTCCACCACGGCGGTCTGTTCTTCGGTGGCGGTGGCCACGGACTGGTTCATGCCGTCGATTTCTCCGATGCGCTGGGTCACGCTGCCCAGGCGTTCGCCGGCCTGGTTGGCGATGCCGACGCTGCTCTCGCTCTGCCGCTGGCTGTCGGTCATGGTCAGCACCGCTTCCCGCGCGCCGACTTGAAGCTCTTCGATCATCTTCTTCACTTGTTGCGCCGAATCCTGGGTGCGGTGGGCCAGGTTGCGGACTTCATCGGCGACCACCGCGAAGCCACGTCCGGCTTCACCGGCCCGGGCGGCTTCGATGGCGGCGTTCAGTGCGAGCAGGTTGGTCTGTTGGGAGATGCTGGTGATCACCTCAAGGATCTGGCCGATGTTCACCGTGTTGCTGTTCAGGGTTTCGATGTTGCCGCACGAGTCGCTGATCTTGGCCGACAGCTGCTGCATCGCCGTGATGGTTTTATCCACCACCTGCTGGCCATCTTCAGCCAGGTTGCGGGCTTCGCTGGAATGCTGCGAGGCGAGGGCGGCGTTCTGGGCGATTTCCTGGGCGGCGGCGCCGAGCTCGTTGATCGCCGCGGCCACGCTGCTGGTGCGCGACGCCTGCTGGTCGGAGTTGTACATCGACGAGTTGGACGCGCTGACTACGCGCAGCGCCACTTCGTTGACCTGACCGGTCGCCGAAGCCACTTCGCGGATCGATGTGTGGATACGCTCTACAAATCGGTTGAACGAGGTGCCCAGGGCGCCAAATTCGTCCTGGCCATGAATGACCAGGCGCCGGGTCAGGTCACCTTCGCCCTCGGCGATGTCATGCATGGCGCGGCCCATGGTCAGCAGCGGTTGCATCAGTACGCGGATCAGCATGCCCAGCAGGGCGATGATGAACACCACGGCGATGGCCATGGCAATCAACGCCGAGGTGCGGAACTCGCTGAGCATCGCCAGCGCCGTGCTCTTGTCGAGCACCAGCGCCACGTACCAATCCGCCCCGGGTACGCCATTCACGCGGGTGAAGGAGATGAATTGGGTCTTGCCGTCGAACTCGACTTCCTTCATGCCCGGGCTGACGTGCGGCGCGCCGTTGGGGTAGGCCTCGGCGAGCGTCTTGAGCACGCGCTTGCTGTCGGGATGGACCAGGATCTTGCCCTCGGCGCTGACGATGAACGCATGGCCGTGGCCGCCGAAATTCAGCGAGTTGATGATGGCGCTGACGCTCGACAGGTCGATGTCCGCCCCCGCCACGCCGATCATCTGGTTTTGGCGTTGTACCGGCGTGGCAACAGTGATCACCAGCTTGCCCGACGAAGCCGCGATGTAGGGTTCGGTGACGATGGTTTGCTGGGCGCTGTTGGCGGCCTTGTACCAGCCGCGAGCGCGAGGGTCGTAATCGGCGGCACGATTGCCGGCGGGTATCGAGAACATGACGCCGTCGGTACCGCCGAAATAGCTGAGCTGGAAGTTGCCGGTATAAGCCGGCAGGCCCACGGCGCGTTTCAAGCTCTCGGCGCTGTTTCCATCAATGGCGATTTGCTGGGCCAGCGATTGCAACAGTTGAATACGGCCCTCGACCCACGTCTGGATATTACGACTGGTCAGGTTGCCGAGTTCCTGCATGGACGTCTCGGTGCTGGCGTTGAGGCTTTGTCGTTGGCGGTAATCGTTGAACAGGATGAAACAGGCGAATGCGACGGCCACCACGAGGGCGGCCGCCAGCAGGATTTTATGGCTGAATTTCATATTTCTGGTCATTAAGAGCGCTACCGCGGAGGGACGGGTCAGAAAGGGGCGCCAATTTGCCATAACACTGGACTTTGCGCTGTTACTTTTTATCGGCGCAAAGGTCAGGCCCATCAGGCTTCAGCGGCCCATTCCCGACGAAAGGCACGACGGCGTCACAAACTGGACGACCAGGCCGATGAAACACCACTGTGCGGCCAATAAATACTGGGTCCGTCGGGGAACCAGATAGGGGTTTTCTCTTCTAAGGTTCAGGTTGGCACCCTGCCACCTCCCTTCCGTTCCAGGAGTTACACCATGTCGCTGCGATCTATCGCCCTGCTGTTTATGTGCGTCGTGTTGACCGCATGCAGCAAGGTCAACCAGGAAAACTATTCGAAGTTGTCGGCCGGCATGCCCAAGGCCGAGGTCGAAACGTTACTGGGGCAACCGACTGATTGCTCGGGCGCGCTCGGCATGTCCAGCTGCACTTGGGGCGACCAGAAAAGCTTTATCAGCGTGCAGTACGCGGGTGACAAAGTGTTGATGTTTTCCGGCCAAGGCCTGAAGTGATCTGAAGTAAACCGGGGCCAAGCGCCCGCGGGAGAAAAAAATAATGATGCGGTTAGTTTTTGTGCTTCTGGCTGGCCTGGTATTGGCTGGCTGTGCCACTTCTGGCGAAGACCCGTTGGCGCCCAAGACTGTCAACAGTGTCAATCTCAAGCGTTACCAAGGGACCTGGTACGAGTTGGCCCGGCTGCCGATGTATTTCCAGCGCAACTGCGCACAATCCGAAGCCCACTACACCCTCAAGCCTGACGGCAATGTGGATGTATTCAACCGCTGCCTGACGTCGGACTGGCAGTGGGAGGAAGCCAGGGGTACGGCCTCCCCGCAAGTGCCAGGCAAGACTGACAAGCTGTGGGTCGAATTCGACAACTGGTTCTCGCGGATCGTACCGGGTGTGGCGAAGGGTGAATATTGGGTGTTGTACGTCAGCGACGATTACAAGACGGCAATTGTCGGCGATCCGAGCCGTCGCTACATGTGGCTGCTGTCCCGCTCGCCAACAGTCAATGTGGACGTGCGGGAAGAATTGCTGAGCAAGGCGCGCCAGCAGGGCTATGACACGACACGGTTGATCTGGCGTGCGTCGGATCGGCAGATGGCCAAGACTTCGGATTGACTACTGTCCTGAATCAACGTGCGTGAGCGGTCTTGAACTGGCCTGATGATTCGCACTTCTCAATAGGGCGCTCTGCTGCGCCCGGATTCTGAATTTCGCCATGACGGTACGCTGGGCACTGGCGTCAACACTCCGCTTTTCGTGAGCGTGTCGGCATTGATCGGCGTCGCCTTGGACATCGTACCGCTGGCGGTGCCGTTCAGTCTGGTCATCGACTGAGTGCGTGCTGCAACTCTCCTCAAACCCGCATCGGGTCAAGATCTGCTCAACTCTGTCGATACATTGCGCAGAACTCTCAGTAACTCCTCCTGGATATGCAGCAGGCGACGTGCGCGCTCTGGTCGCGTGCGTCATGTTCCTCGCCGTTTGCGTGAATGAGTGGTTTTTTACGCCTGCGCCAAAGCATCGGTCCGGTCAAGCACAGTCGGGACATTGGCGGCGTAATTGAACCCTACGCGTTCTGCTTCTGGCGGGCCGAGGCACGGTGGGTGGTTTCCCTATTTTCATGGAGTTGTACCATGCCAGTTCCTTACCAGTGTCCCGCTCGCCTGGGCAAGCGTCTGCTGTATTACGCCGTCGCGCTGGTGGGGGCGAGTGCGGCCCCGTTCGTCTTCGCGCTGAGCATTCCCGATGCCGGACAGTTATTGAACGAGCACCAGCAGACACTGCCGTCCGAGCCTCGTTCTACCGAACCACCGCCGGCGTTCGAGCTTCCCTCCGACAGCCGCCGTCCTGCGGATTCCGGGCTTCGCGTGCAGCTCAAAGAGATTTACTTCAGTGGTGATACCGGGCTGGCCCAAGCGGAGAATCTTCAAGAACTGGTCAAGCCCGCCCTGGGAAAGACACTCGATCATGCAGGTCTGCAGCAGTTGGCCGACAGCCTCACCCGCTACCTTCGCGGACGCGGCTACGTGCTGGCCCGCGCGTATCTGCCCCGGCAGGATCTGACGGAGGGCAAGTTGCAGATCGCCCTGGTCAAGGGGCGGCTGCAGTCTGGCGCCTCACGCATCGAACTGAACGGCAATACCCGCAGCAGCAACGCTCGCTTGCGACAAATCGCCGAGGCTGCGCTGCCGGAAGGCAAGGTGCTGCAAGTCGAGGATCTGGAGCGCGCTTTGCTGCTGATCAATGATCAGCCCGGTGTAAGTGCCCAGTCGGCGCTTGAGCGCGGCACTGAGCGCGGCACCAGCCGCCTGTTGATCAACGCCAAGCAGGGTGCCCTGGTCGATGGCGGGGTTTCGATGGACAACTATGGCAATCGCAGTACGGGTACTGCCCGTGCCAATGCACAGATAAACCTCAACGACCCACTGGGTATCGGCGACCAACTGAGTATCGGCTTGAGCAAAAGTACAGGCAGCGACATTGTTGGCGGCTCTTACAGTGTGCCGCTGACAGCCTCCGGTCTGCGCCTCAACGCCTCGGCCTCTTATCTGCGGTATGAGGTGGATCAGGAGCAGTTCCGCTCGCTGGATCTGCGTGGTTCAGCCCGTAGCGGCTCGCTGGGGCTCAGCTATCCGTTGATTCGCTCACGCCTGCAGAATCTCAATCTGTCGGCGACTTATGAATACAAGGCGCTCGAGGATCGTGGCCTGGGTACCAACCTGCGTGATCGCGAGCTGAATAATTTGATCGTTGCCCTGAACGGTAACCGCTTCGACAGTTTCGCAGGTGGCGGTGTGACGGATGCCATGGTGGCGTTGACGCTTGGCGAACTGGATCTGTCCGGTAATCGCGATGATCAGTTTGCCGACAGCACAAGTGCCCAAAGCGACGGCAGCTTCCACAAGCTCAACGTGCGTGTTTCCCGCCTGCAGAGCTTGGGGCTCGCTAGTCCATGGACGTTGTTCGGCGGCGTTTCGGCGCAGTGGGCCGGTGACAACCTCGACTCCTCGGAAAAATTCCTGCTCGGTGGCCCTGCCGGTGTTCGCGCCTATCCGGTTGGCGAAGCCTCCGCGGATCATGGCTGGCTGGCCACCCTTGAGCTGCGCCGCAACATTGATCTGGGTCTGCCAAGCGTCACGATGCAGGGCCTCGGGTTTTTCGACACCGGTCGTGTCTGGCTGAACGAGAACCCTTGGCCAGGCTCGCTCAACAATGCCGATCAGACGAATCGCTACGCCCTGCACGCCGTCGGCTTGGGCACCAACCTGTGGGCGGGCGATTTCAGTGTCCGTACCGCTGTGGCGCGCACGCTAGGCAGCAACCCGGGACGGGGACAGTCAGGGCTGGACGCGGACGGCCGCGACAGCCACTGGCGCGCCTGGGTCCAGGTCTCATACGCATTCTGATCAGACCTGGTACGGTCTCTATCTAGGAGCACCTCATGCAGCGCGCTTCATTGAACCATCTTTATCGTCTTGTCTGGAGCGATGCCGATCAGGCATTTGTTGCCATAGCGGAACATTCCACCTCAAGGGGCAAGTGCGCTGGGGTAGTCGGCGTCCTCGCCGTCCTTGGCCTGCTCGGTAGCGGGATGGTTCAAGCGGCCGAGCTGCCCACTGGCGGATCTGTAGTCGGTGGCAGCGGAGCGATCTCGCAGAACGGCAGCCATATGGTCATCGACCAGCACACCGGCAAACTCGTCACCCATTGGAACAGCTTCGATATTGCTGCTGATGCCAGCGTCACTTTCCGTCAGCCAGACGCCCGGAGCGTCGCGCTCAACCGCGTCACAGGCGGCGGCAGCGCCAGTCGGATCATGGGCAGGCTCAACGCTAATGGTCAGGTGTGGCTGCTCAACCCTAATGGGGTGGTGATCGGTAAAGGCGCGCAAGTCAATGTTGGCGGTCTGGTGGCGTCCTCCCTGAAGATCACCGACGAGGATTTTCTTGCTGGCAAAACCGCTTTGAAGGATGGCGCCGGAGCGGGTGCGGTGCTCAACCAGGGCACGGTCAACGCGGCGCCGGGTGGCGTGGTCGCATTGATCGGCCCGCAGGTCGGCAACAGCGGAACAATCCGTACCCCTGGCGGCAGCACCGTGCTGGCCGCAGGCGATAAGGTCAGCCTCGATTTCCAGGGGGACGGCCTGGTGAGCGTCAACATCGACCGCGGTGTGCTCGACGCGCTCGTTCAGAACGATGGCCATATCAGCGCCGACGGCGGCATGGTTGCCTTGAGCGCACGCTCCGCCGATGCCGCATTGAACAGTGTGATCAACAATACCGGCCTCATCGAGGCCAAAGGTCTGGTCACGCGCGGTGGTCGCATCCTGCTTGACGGTGATAGCGAGGGCGGTCTGACCCAGATCGCCGGTACGCTTGATGCGTCCTCCGGGCATGGCCGGGGCGGCGACATCGTAGTGACGGGGGAGCGGATCGTCGTTGCCGATGCAACCCTCAAGGCCAGCGGGACGAGCGGTGGCGGTACGATCAAGGTCGGTGGTGGCTGGCAAGGCCAGGATACCGGCGTGGCCACCGCCAGGCAGGTGACGGTCGAGCGTAACGTCAAGGTGAACGCGGATGCGACCCACGACGGCGACGGCGGTACTGTCGTGTTCTGGGCTGACGGGGACAACCGTTTTGCCGGCGATATCTCTATCCGTGGCGGTGCCCGGGGCGGCAACGGTGGCAAGGCCGAAGTATCCGGTAAGCAGACGCTGCAGTATGCCGGCACGACCGATGCCCGTGCGGCCAAGGGGCGCACGGGTGATCTGTTGCTCGACCCGACCAACATCACCGTTTCCGGCGGCACTGGGGTCAGTGGTAACTGGTCCGCCGGCAGCGGTAACGTGACGGTCTTTGAGAAGACGCTGGAAGCCCAGTTGGCTAACGTGCTGATGCAGGCAACCAACAATATCAACTTTGCGAATCTGAACCTCAATGGTGGCGACGGCGTCATCACCCTGCAGGAAAACATCAGTTTCCGTGCCGAGGCGCTCGGTGGCAGTAACGCAACCATTACCTTCGCCAACCCGAACAATACGCTTGCGGTTTCCGGTACGGGCAGTATCTACATGCAGGCCGGCGGCACTGGCACCGGCTCTATCAGCAATGTGTTCAACCTAACTGCGTCGGGCGCCGGCGTGAATCCCGCTTTGGCCAGTTTGCCCGATCACAACGTCTCCTCGATTGGCAACGGTACGCCTGGAGCGGGCAGCATCACGTTGCTGGGTGCCGACGGTTTGACCATTGCCGGCGCGCTGACCACCGCAGGCGGTTACGTGAGGATGTCCAGCGATTCCGATAGCGGTGGTCGTGGCGCATTGACCATCAATACGCCGATCACCACCAACGGTGGCAACCTCTACCTGTCGTTCGGCACCGCCGCAAACGCTGATAGCATTGCCATCCTCAACAGCAATATCGCGCTCGGCGCGGGACGGCTGTATTTCGGCGACGCGATGGGCAGCAAGGCGCTAGGCGGTTCCACCGGAGAGAAGCGTCTGGCGGGTTTACTCAGCCTGAGCGGCGATGTCAACTTCAGTACGCCAATGACCATGCTTGCCGGGGCCTCGATCTATACCGACGGGGCGATCAACTTCACCAACACGCTCAACCTGAATACCGGCGCCGGCCGGCTGACGCTGCGTGCCAACAACGTCGACTTCACCCAGGCGACGCTGCAGAACCTGAGTACTGCCAGCATTCGCCTGGAACCCTTCGATGCGACTACGGACATCCAGTTGAACAGCAGTAGCGGGAGTGCCGGTGGCGGCATTCTCCTGGATGCGAACGCGCCGGCTACGGACATCAGCAAGCTGCTGGGGGCCAACAACCTGACTATCGGCCGTTCTGACGGCACCGGCATCACCTCGGTTGATGCCTCCGGTTTCGGCTTCAGTGCCGGCAACAACCTGACGCTGCTCAATGGCGACATCCAGATCGATGGACAATTGCGCAACACCCATGCGAACGGGCATATCATCGCCCAAGCGGGCACCGGGGATGTGGTCATCGGCAGCGCAGGTACGGTCAGCGCCCAGGGCACCGGCGATGCCGTCGTATTGGTCGCCGCGCGCAACCTGGTCAACCAGGCCGGCGCCAACGCATTGGCTGCCAACAATGGCCGATGGCTGACCTATTCCACCAGCCCGCTGGATGATACCCGCGGCGCACTGGCTGCCGCCTTCAAGCAGTACGCAGCGCAATTTGGCGACACGGTGCTGGGTACGGGCAATGGCCACCTCTACAGTTTTGCGCCCAAGGTGCATGTCGAGCTGCAGGGGGAGGTGCGCAAGACCTATGATGGAAACACCACCGCGACGGTGACGAACCCCAACTTTGCCATGAGTGGGGCAATCGATGGCGATACCATCGACGTACTTTCGTTCGGCAGTGCCTCTTACGCGGATAGAAATGCGGGGGCGGGCAAGCTGGTGACGGTGGACAACGTCGAAGTGTCCGAAGCGACCAAGGGTGCGGTAAAGATCTTTGGCTATCAGGTCGATGCCTCCAGTGTCAGCGGAAATGTTGGCCGGATCGATCGTAAGGTCCTGACCGCTACTGCCGACGTGGCCGACAAAACCTACGACGGCAGCACCACGGCGAGCCTGAGCAACCTCGCGCTGATCGGCATCGTGGGTGCTGATGCCGGCAAGGTAGAGACTGTTGGTACCACCGGAACCTTTGTCGACAAGAACGCCGGCCAGAACAAAGCGGTCAGCGGCTCGGGCGTTGCCTTGAGCGGTGACGAGGCGAACAACTACGCATTCGACACCGCTGCCCGGATCGGCACGGCCGATATCGACCGCAAGGTCTTGACCGCCACTGCCGACGTCGCCGACAAAATCTATGACGGCAACACCACAGCCAACCTGAGCAACCTCGCGCTGATCGGCATCCTGGGTGCTGATGCCGGCAAGGTCAACGCCAGTGGCACCACCGGCGCCTTTATCAACAAGAACGCCGGCCAGAACAAAGCGGTCCGCGGCTCGGGCGTTGCCTTGAGCGGTGACGAGGCGAACAACTATGCGTTCGACACCACGGTGCAGATCGGCACGGCCGATATCGATCGCAAGGTCTTGACCGCCACTGCCGACGTCGCCGACAAAATCTATGATGGCAACACCACAGCCAACCTGAGCAACCTCGCGCTGATCGGCATCGTGGGTGCTGATGCCGGCAAGGTAGAGACTGTTGGTACCACCGGAACCTTTGTCGACAAGAACGCCGGCCAAAACAAAGCGGTCCGCGGCTCGGGCGTTGCCTTGAGCGGTGACGAGGCGAACAACTACGCATTCGACACCGCTGCCCGGATCGGCACGGCCGATATCGACCGCAAGGTCTTGACCGCCACTGCCGACGTCGCCGACAAAATCTATGACGGCAACACCACAGCCAACCTGAGCAACCTCGCGCTGATCGGCATCCTGGGTGCGGATGCCGGCAAGGTCAACGCCAGTGGCACCACCGGCGCCTTTATCAACAAGAACGCCGGCCAGAACAAAGCGGTCCGTGGCTCGGGCGTTGCCTTGAGCGGTGACGAGGCGAACAACTATGCGTTCGACACCACCGTGCAGATCGGCACGGCCGATATCGACCGCAAGGTCTTGACCGCCACTGCCGACGTCGCCGACAAAATCTATGACGGCAACACCACAGCCAACCTGAGCAACCTCGCGCTGATCGGCATCGTGGGTGCTGATGCCGGCAAGGTAGAGACTGTTGGTACCACCGGAACCTTTGTCGACAAGAACGCCGGCCAGAACAAAGCGGTCCGCGGCTCGGGCGTTGCCTTGAGCGGTGACGAGGCGAACAACTACGCATTCGACACCGCTGCCCGGATCGGCACGGCCGATATCGACCGCAAGGTCTTGACCGCCACTGCCGACGTCGCCGACAAAATCTATGACGGCAACACCACAGCCAACCTGAGCAACCTCGCGCTGATCGGCATCCTGGGTGCTGATGCCGGCAAGGTCAACGCCAGTGGCACCACCGGCGCCTTTATCAACAAGAACGCCGGCCAGAACAAAGCGGTCCGTGGCTCGGGCGTTGCCTTGAGCGGTGACGAGGCGAACAACTATGCGTTCGACACCACTGCCCGGATCGGCACCGCAGATATCGGCCGCAAGCTATTGAATGCGACGATAGGGATCGCCAATAAACCTTTCGACGGTGGAAATACCGCGACCATCCGGGCTGTCGCTCTTGCTGGTGTGATTGCCGGCGACGGGGTCGGGGCCACAGGCAAGGCGTTGTTTGACACACCAAAGGCAGGCCAGGGCAAGCCCGTGAGTGTGATCAACCTGTTGTTGCACGGCGCCGATGCGGCCAATTATCAGCTGGCTGACCAGCTGCAAGTGGGCACGGCAAACATTGATCCGTCTTTTCACACTCCAGTGGGGCTGATCAATGTTGCGCCGGGAGCTAATGGCACCGAAGTCGCTATCAAGCGCCCGGGAGATCGGGTGGTTGCAGAGGGGCTGTCCCCCGCGCAGCCGATCCCGTCTACCGCCTTGTTCAGCGATACGCCGAACCTGACTGATGTCGCTGCCAATTTTGTCGGCGTTAATCAGCTGGTTCTGCAGGATGCTGTACTCAACGGCAATGGCAGGATGAGCCTGGCCCTGGCTGACGGTGTCGCCGAGCCTGCGGTGCAAAAAAGCCTGGCGCTTTACCGCACCCGTGCCGGCGAACCGCTAAATGGGGAAGGGCAGTATTCGGCGACCGACCTGGGCAACAGCCTTACGCTGGAGCTGATAGATGCGAGCAACCGTCAAGCGCCTGTGCTGCAAGGCTCCGGTAGCGGCTCGGTGGAAGGTTCAGTCGCAATGGCCAACGGCAATCGCCTGAGCTTGCAGGTGACCCTGCTGGGTGACGGAGTGCTTCTGGTGAAGGTTCCTGCTGTGGCAAGCGACATCGCCAGTAATGAGCTGGCGGCCTATGGGCTGGTCGTAGCCAAGAAGCGGCTGGGCATCAGCGTTCGTAGCATTGAAGCGGTGATCATCGAGCATTCGCTGAGGCAAGCGCGAATTGTCGACAAGTCCCAAGAGGTCGTCAGCCGTTGAGGTAGCACCCCGGTATCGTTTACCGGGGGCTTTTTCTCAGCCCAACAGTTCGCACAAAACCTGGGTAAACGCCCGGATACTTTCCTCTTCCCCGGCATGGCGCCCATTCCGCACCACCCACTGGCCGCCCACCATCACATCCCTGACCTGGCGATCGCCACCGGCGAACAGCCAACGATTGAGAATGCCGTCGCCGTTGGCCGTGGCCAGGTACGGATCGTTGCCATCGAGCACCAGCCAGTCGGCACGTTTACCTACTGCAAAAGCACCGATGGGTTGCCCCAACGCCTGAGCGCCACCTTCCAGCGCGGCGCCATAGAGCGTGCGTCCGACCATCGGTTGATCCGTTCGGTACAACCGGTTGCGCCGTTGGTCTCGCAGGCGCTGGCCGTATTCCAGCCAGCGCAACTCCTCCACCACGCTCAACGACACATGGCTGTCGGAACCGATGCCCATCCGCCCACCTTGGGCGAGGAAGTCTACGGCCGGAAAGATCCCGTCGCCGAGATTGGCTTCGGTGGTCAGGCACAAGCCAGCAATCGCCCGACTCCTGGCCATCAGGCTGACTTCCTGGGGATTGGCGTGGGTAGCGTGGACCAAGCACCAGCGCTGGTCGACTTGGGCATTTTCGTACAGCCATTGCAGCGGGCGGGCGCCGCTCCAACTCAGGCAGTCGTCGACTTCCTTTTGCTGCTCCGCAATGTGGATGTGCACTGGACAATGGGGATCGCTGGCGGCCAGCACCTCTTGGATTTGCCCGGGCGTCACGGCGCGCAAGGAATGGAAGCACAAGCCCAGGGCCTGATTCGCTTGCCCGGCCAGGATCGGCTGCAAGCGTGATTGAAGCTTCAAGTAGTTTTCGGTGCTGTTGATGAATCGGCGCTGCCCTTCATTGGGCGCCTGACCGCCGAAGCCGGAATGGCTGTAGAGCACCGGCAACAGCGTCAAGCCGATGCCGGCGGCACTGGCGGCCTGGCTGATGCGCAAGGCAAGTTCGGCCGGGTTGGCGTAAGGCGTGCCGTCGGTGTCGTGATGAACGTAATGGAATTCGGCGACCGAGGTGTAGCCTGCCTTGAGCATTTCGATGTACAGCTGCCGAGCGATGATGCCGAGCTGATCGGGGCTGATTTTACCAACGAGGCGGTACATCAGGTCGCGCCAGGTCCAGAAGCTGTCGTTGGGATTGCCCGCCACTTCCGCCAGCCCGGCCATCGCCCGCTGGAAGGCGTGGGAGTGCAGGTTCGGCATGCCTGGCAACAAAGGACCCGCCAGCCGTTCGGCGCCGTCTGCGTGGGAACCGGCCTGGATATGGATCAAGACGCCTTCGGCGTTGACCTCAAGACGTACATCATTGGCCCATCCATCAGGCAACAGCGCGCGCTCAGCGAAGAAGGCGGACATGGGTTGAACCTCGGTGTGTGTAATTTGTATATACATATACAGACGTTTGCCTGGCCGGTAAACTCCGGCAAGCTAGCAACCTTATTCGCAGAACAGGGAACCGCCGTGCCGACTCCGCCTGCCAAACCGCCGCTGGCCGCACACATGGGTGACAGTCCGGCGCCCTTGTACGCCCGCGTCAAACAGATGATTACCCAGCAGATCGACAGTGGAAACTGGCCGCCGCATTACCGCGTGCCATCGGAAAGCGAGTTGGTCAGCCAGCTGGGTTTCAGCCGCATGACCATCAACCGCGCCCTGCGAGAAATGACCGCCGATGGCCTGTTGGTGCGCATGCAAGGTGTCGGCACATTCGTCGCCGAACCCAAGAGCCAGTCCGCGCTGTTCGAAGTGCACAACATTGCCGACGAGATCGCCTCCCGGGGCCATCGCCACACCTGCAAGGTCATCACCCTGGAAGAAGAGGCGGCCGGCTCCGAACGGGCGCTGGCCCTGGACATGCGCGAAGGCCAGAAGGTGTTCCATTCGCTGATCGTGCATTTCGAAAACGACATCCCCGTGCAGATCGAGGACCGTTTCGTCAACGCACTGGTGGCGCCGGAATACCTCCAGCAGGATTTCACCGTGCAAACCCCCTACGCCTACCTGAACCAGGTTGCGCCGCTGACCGAAGGCGAGCACGTGGTCGAGGCAATTCTTGCAGAACCGAGCGAATGCAAGTTGTTGCAGATCGAAAGGGGCGAGCCGTGCCTGTTGATCCGTCGTCGCACCTGGTCCGGGCGCCAACCGGTGACCGCCGCGCGGCTGATCCATCCGGGCTCCCGTCACAGCTTGGAAGGACGTTTTCATAAATGAGCCAGGTGAAGGTTTTACGTGCCGCGCAGTACCCGCGCATGCCATGGAAGAATGGCGGTGGCAGCACTGAAGAAATCACCCGCGATGCCGGCACGGGCCTGGAAGGTTTCGGCTGGCGCCTGTCGATTGCCGATATTAGTGAGTCCGGCGGCTTTTCCACGTTCGCCGGTTATGAGCGGATCATCAGTGTCTTGCAGGGGGACGGCATGACGCTCAACGTCGATGGCCATTCCACGCGGTCTTTGCATCCGCTGGATCTTTTCGCGTTCAGCGGCGAGAGCCATGTGCACTGCTCATTGCTGGGCGGACCGATTCGCGACTTCAACCTGATCTACGCGCCGCAGCGTTACCGTGCGCGGTTGCAATGGATGGGGGGGCAGCAGCGGTTCTTCAGCGAGGCGGGGACGGTGTTGGTGTTCAGTGCGGACCCGGCGTTGAGCGTCAAGGTGGGCGAGTCGATCGCCGAGCTGGGACTCTATGACTGCCTGCAACTGAGCGGTAACACCGGGCTGGTGGATGTCTTCACCCACGGTCAATGCTGTGTGATTGAGCTGACGGCCCACTAATTTGCGGCTTGAGAGCTGTTGTGGCGAGGGAGCTTGCTCCCGCTTGGGTGCGAAGCGCCCACAAAAAATGGGGGGTCGCTGCGCAACCCAGCGGGAGCAAGCTCCCTCGCCACAAAAGCAGGTTTCGCCGTTTCCTTCGCGCACCAACTTGTTACCGAACGCCCCAGCGTGGCGCAATACCACGCTTCTGTGCCCCTCCGATTTCCCCCTCGAATACCCTCTTCAAAAATTTCATGCAGCTCAGCAGCCCTTAAATCACAAGGCTTCAGCCAATTCCCCAACCGTTCCTGAAGATCGTCTCCAATAAGTTGGCCGTTCGATTGCATATGCTTGTACATACAAGTAAAGACGTATGCGTATGAGTCACCGATATTCAACGCAACGTTTGCAGAAATCATTGCCCGCCGCACGGGCTGTTCTGGATTGATCGCTGAGGAGTTTTTGCTGTGACCGACGCTACCCGCAAACCCGAAAAATACCGTGACGTTGAAATCCGCGCCCCTCGCGGTAACACGCTGACCGCCAAGAGCTGGCTAACTGAAGCGCCGCTGCGCATGTTGATGAACAACCTCGACCCGGAAGTGGCCGAGAACCCCAAGGAACTGGTGGTCTACGGTGGCATCGGTCGCGCGGCGCGCAATTGGGAGTGCTACGACAAGATCGTCGAAAGCCTGACCAACCTGAACGATGACGAAACCCTGCTGGTGCAATCCGGCAAGCCGGTGGGCGTGTTCAAGACCCACAGCAACGCCCCACGCGTACTGATCGCCAACTCCAACTTGGTGCCGCACTGGGCCAGCTGGGAACACTTCAACGAACTCGACGCCAAGGGCCTGGCCATGTACGGCCAGATGACCGCCGGCAGCTGGATCTACATCGGCAGCCAGGGCATCGTGCAAGGCACCTATGAAACCTTCGTCGAGGCCGGTCGCCAGCATTACGACGCGAGCCTCAAGGGCCGTTGGGTCCTGACCGCCGGCCTGGGCGGCATGGGTGGTGCGCAACCGTTGGCCGCGACCTTGGCTGGTGCGTGCTCGTTGAACATCGAGTGCCAGCAGGTGAGCATCGATTTCCGCCTGAAGACCCGCTACGTCGACGAGCAGGCCAAAGACCTCGACGACGCCCTGGCGCGCATCGAGAAATACACCGCCGAAGGCAAGGCGATTTCCATTGCGCTGTGTGGGAACGCTGCTGAAATCCTGCCGGAAATGGTCCGTCGTGGTGTGCGTCCGGACATGGTCACCGACCAGACCAGCGCCCACGATCCCCTCAATGGTTACCTGCCGGCCGGCTGGACCTGGGACGAATACCGCGCCCGCGCCAAGACCGAACCTGCCGCCGTGGTGAAGGCCGCCAAGCAATCGATGGCCGTCCACGTCAAAGCCATGCTGGCCTTCCAGAAAATGGGTGTGCCGACCTTCGACTACGGCAACAACATCCGCCAGATGGCCCAGGAGGAGGGCGTCGAAAATGCCTTCGATTTCCCCGGCTTCGTCCCGGCGTATATCCGTCCACTGTTCTGCCGTGGCATCGGCCCGTTCCGTTGGGCCGCTTTGTCCGGTGATCCGCAGGACATCTACAAGACGGACGCCAAGGTCAAGGAACTGATCCCCGACGACGCCCACCTGCACAACTGGCTCGACATGGCTCGCGAGCGCATCAGCTTCCAGGGCTTGCCGGCACGTATCTGCTGGGTCGGCCTGGGCCAGCGCGCCAAGTTGGGCCTGGCGTTCAACGAAATGGTACGCAGCGGCGAATTGTCAGCCCCGATTGTCATCGGTCGCGACCACCTGGACTCCGGCTCCGTCGCCAGCCCGAACCGTGAAACCGAATCCATGCAGGACGGTTCCGACGCCGTATCCGACTGGCCGTTGCTCAACGCCTTGCTCAATACCGCCAGCGGCGCGACCTGGGTTTCCCTGCACCACGGTGGCGGCGTCGGGATGGGCTTCTCCCAGCATTCGGGCATGGTGATTGTCTGCGACGGTACCGACGACGCGGCCGAGCGAATTGCCCGTGTGCTGCATAACGACCCGGCTACCGGGGTGATGCGCCATGCCGATGCCGGTTACCAGGTCGCCATTGATTGCGCGAAGGAGCAGGGGCTGAACCTGCCAATGATCACTGGCAAGTAACCGGCGCGAAAAGCCCGCCCGAACCTGAACAATCCACAGAGGTTGAACCATGGCTGTCACCAATACGCGCACAAGCAGCAAGTTGATCGAGAAACGTTCGATCGACTACATCCCGGAAGCGGAGAGACACGGCCGGCTGTTAAGCCAATTCACCCTCTGGATGGGTGCCAACCTGCAAATTACAGCCATCGTCACCGGTGCATTGGCGGTGGTGCTGGGCGGGGATGTGTTCTGGTCGTTGATCGGTTTGCTGATCGGCCAAGTGCTGGGCGGTGGCGTCATGGCCTTGCATGCCGCGCAAGGGCCCAAGCTGGGCCTGCCGCAGATGATCTCCAGCCGCGTGCAGTTTGGGGTGTATGGCGCGGCCATTCCGATCGTGCTGGTATGCCTGATGTACCTGGGTTTCACCGCAACGGGAACCGTGCTTTCCGGCCAGGCGCTGGGCCAGTTGTTTGGCGTCAGCGACAGCGTCGGCATCTTTATTTTTGCCAGTGTCATCGTGCTGGTCACGGTGCTCGGTTATCGGGTCATTCATTTTATCGGTCGTATTGCCAGCGTCATTGGTGTGATTGCCTTTGTTTACCTGTTCGCTCGCCTGATCAACCAGACGGACGTGGGTGCGCTCCTGCAAATCCGCCATTTCAGTTGGAGCAGTTTCCTGCTCGCGGTGTCCCTCGCGGCCTCCTGGCAGATCGCCTTCGGTCCCTACGTGGCGGACTATTCACGCTATCTGCCGAGCAAGACGTCCTCGGTGAAAACCTTTTTTGCCGCGGGCGCCGGTTCAGTCGTCGGCGCACAGGTGGCGATGATTCTCGGCGTGTTTGCCGCCGCCTCGGCCAATGGGCAGTTCGCGGGGCACGAAGTGGCCTACATCGTGGGTCTGGGAGGGACCGGCGCCACCGCTGCGCTGCTGTATTTCAGCATCGCGTTCGGCAAGGTCACCATCTCCACGCTGAACTCCTACGGCAGCTTCATGTGCATCGCGACGATCATCAGCGGGTTCCGGGGTCACCTGAACGTCACGCGCTTGCAGCGTCTGGTCTTCGTGCTGGTCATTGTCGGCGCGGCGACCTTGATCGCGTTGCTCGGCCAGCACTCGTTCCTCGGTGCGTTCAAGTCCTTCATCTTGTTCTTGCTGGCGTTCTTCACGCCTTGGAGCGCCATCAACCTGGTGGACTACTACTGCATCACGCGCGAGCGCTATGACGTGCCGGCACTGAACGACCCGAACGGTCGTTATGGTCGCTGGAACGTCCTCGGCATTAGCGTCTATGTCTTCGGGGTACTGGTTCAACTGCCATTCATTGCCACCAAGTTCTATACCGGTCCGCTGGTGAAGGCCATGGGCGGTGTGGACATCTCCTGGATCATCGGCCTGGTGGTCCCGGCGGCGCTGTACTACGTCCTCGCCAAGAAGTGGCACAGCGCAGTACCCGATCAATTGATCCTGCCGGTCGAGCAGGACGCGGTTGACGCACAACCGAGCGGGGCGGGCCGCATCCAAGCGGTCTGATGGGACGTTGCCAGGGCTGGATGCCTCTTGACTGCCGTAAGCCAATCCAACTGATTAGGAGCGTCACATAATGAAGTCGAACAAGACCCTGCTGACCACACTGCTTTCCATGGGCCTGCTGGCCAGCGCCGGCGCCACGCAAGCGGCGGGTTGGTGCGAGTCGGGTAAACCGGTGAAGTTTGCCGGCCTGAACTGGGAAAGCGGCATGCTGCTGACCGACGTGATGCAAGTGGTGCTGGAAAAAGGCTACGGCTGCAAGACTGACAGCTTGCCAGGCAACTCCATCACCATGGAGAACGCCCTGAGCAGCAACGACATCCAGGTGTTCGCCGAAGAGTGGGTCGGCCGCAGCGAGGTGTGGAACAAGGCCGAGAAGGCCGGCAAGGTGGTCGGCGTCGGTGCTCCGGTGGTGGGCGCCATCGAAGGCTGGTACGTGCCGCGCTACGTAATCGAGGGTGACGCCAAGCGCAAGCTCGAAGCCAAGGCGCCGGGCCTGAAGAACATCGCTGACCTGGGCCAATACGCCGCCGTGTTCAAGGATCAGGAAGAGCCATCCAAGGGCCGTTTCTACAACTGCCCGGCTGGCTGGACCTGTGAGCTGGACAACAGCGAAATGCTCAAGAGCTACGGCCTGGACAAAACCTACACCAACTTCCGTCCAGGCACCGGTCCGGCGCTGGATGCGGCGGTACTGTCGAGCTACAAGCGTGGCGAGCCGATCCTGTTCTACTACTGGTCGCCGACGCCGCTGATGGGCCAGGTGGACTTGGTCAAACTGGAAGAAAAGCCGGGTGTGGATAAAAGCGTTAGCATCAAGGTCGGCCTGTCCAAGGTCTTCCACGACGAAGCCCCCGAGCTGGTGGCAGTGCTGGAAAAGGTCAACCTGCCAATCGATATCCTGAACCAGAACCTCGGGCGCATGGCCAAAGAGCGGATCGAGTCGCCGAAACTGGCGAAGATCTTCCTGAAGGAACATCCTGAAGTCTGGCACGCCTGGGTGAGCGAAGACGCTGCCAAGAAAATCGACGCGGCTCTGTAGGTCGAATATTTCCCGGCCAACCGTGGGGCTGGCCGGGACGTTCACCGCATCCACCTGATCGAGAGTCTCTTATGTTTCCCGAAAGCTTTACCTTCTCCATCGCCGACTGGGTCAACGGTTGGGTCGATTCCCTGGTGACCAACTATGGCGATGTGTTCCGGCACATCTCCGAGACCCTGTTGTGGGCCATCGTCAACCTCGAGGGTCTGCTGCGCATGGCGCCCTGGTGGTTGATGTTGGCGATTGTCGGTGGCATTGCCTGGCACGCCACCCGCAAAGTCGTGGCCACCGCGGTGATCGTCGGCCTGCTGTTCCTGGTGGGCGCGGTGGGCCTGTGGGACAAGCTGATGCAGACCCTCGCATTGATGCTGGTGGCGACCCTGATCTCAGTGTTGATCGGCATCCCCCTGGGCATCCTCTCGGCGCGCAGCAATCGCCTGCGCTCGGTATTGATGCCGCTGCTGGACATCATGCAGACCATGCCGAGCTTCGTGTACCTGATTCCGGTGTTGATGCTGTTCGGCCTGGGCAAGGTCCCGGCGATTTTCGCCACGGTGATCTATGCCGCGCCGCCGTTGATTCGCCTGACCGACCTGGGCATCCGCCAGGTAGACGGCGAAGTCATGGAGGCCATCAATGCCTTCGGCGCCAACCGCTGGCAGCAGCTGTTTGGCGTGCAACTGCCCCTGGCCTTGCCGAGCATCATGGCCGGGATCAACCAGACCACCATGATGGCCCTGTCGATGGTGGTCATCGCCTCGATGATCGGCGCCCGCGGCTTGGGTGAAGATGTGCTGGTGGGCATCCAGACCCTCAACGTCGGGCGCGGCCTGGAAGCGGGGCTGGCCATCGTGATTCTCGCCGTGGTCATCGACCGCATTACCCAGGCCTATGGTCGTCCTCGGCATGAGGTGAGCAAATGAGCAACGCAGCCGTCAGCAAGATCGAAGTCAGGAACGTCTTCAAGATTTTCGGCAATCGTTCCAAGGAAGCCCTGGAGCTGATTCGCCAGAACAAGACCAAGGACCAAGTGCTGGCCGAAACCGGTTGCGTGGTCGGTGTGAACGATCTGTCGTTGAGTATCGGCACCGGTGAAATTTTCGTGATCATGGGCCTCTCCGGTTCCGGCAAGTCCACCCTGGTGCGCCACTTCAACCGGCTGATCGACCCTACCAGTGGCGCGATCCTGGTGGACGGCGAAGACATCTTGCAACTGGACATGGACGCCCTGCGCGAATTTCGCCGGCACAAGATCAGCATGGTGTTCCAGAGCTTCGGCCTGCTGCCCCACAAGAGCGTGCTGGACAACGTCGCCTATGGTTTGAAAGTGCGCGGCGAGAGCAAGCAAGTGTGCGCCGAGCGCGCGCTGCACTGGATCAATACCGTGGGCCTGAAAGGCTACGAGAACAAATACCCGCACCAGCTCTCCGGCGGCATGCGCCAGCGCGTCGGCCTGGCCCGTGCGTTGGCGGCGGACACTGACATCATCCTGATGGACGAAGCCTTCAGCGCCCTTGACCCGCTGATCCGCGCGGAAATGCAGGATCAGTTGCTGGAACTGCAAAAGACCCTGCACAAGACCATCGTCTTCATCACCCACGACCTCGACGAGGCCGTGCGCATCGGCAACCGCATCGCGATTCTCAAGGACGGCAAGCTGATCCAGGTCGGCACGCCGCGGGAGATCCTGCACTCGCCGGCGGATGAGTATGTCGATCGGTTTGTGCAGCGGCGGGCGGCGGTGGTGTAAGGCTGTTGTGACCGGCGAACAGCAATTTTTAGCTGACAGGCTGTTGTGGCGAGGGAGCTTGCTCCCGCTCGGGCGCGCAGCGGCCGCTGCTTTTGGGCCTGCTGCGCAGTCCAGCGGGAGCAAGCTCCCTCGCCACGGGTTTGATGCCTTCAGCCCAAGATACAGCGCACTGAGAATTTGGAATGAGGTTTGAGATGTCCCAGGCTGAAAAAATCATCATCACCGGCGCCCCATTGCGTTGGCAGGACGTGGTCGCCGTCGCCCGCTTCGGCGCTGTGCTCGAACTGTCGACCCAGACCTGGGCGCGGATCGACAATGCCCAGGCCATCGTCCAGCGCATCGTCGAAAGCGGCGAGCGCGCCTATGGCGTCAACACCGGCCTGGGCGCCTTGTGCAATGTCTCGCTCAAGGACGAACAACTTAGCCAGTTATCACGCAATACCTTGCTCAGCCATGCCTGTGGCGTCGGCCCGGTACTTTCCATTGAAAAGACTCGGGCGATTCTCTGCGCCGCGATCCTCAACTACAGCCAGGGCAAGTCCGGCATCCATCGTCGGGTGGTCGAAGCGCTGCTGGCGCTGCTCAATCGTGGTATCACGCCGCAAGTGCCATCCCAGGGTTCGGTGGGTTACCTGACCCACATGGCCCATATTGGCATCGCGCTGCTGGGCGTCGGCCAGGTCAGCTATCGCGGGCAAGTCGTCCCGGCGCAACAGGCCCTGGCCGCAGAGGGTTTGCAACCGGTGCAACTGGGGGCCAAGGACGGTTTGTGCCTGGTCAACGGCACGCCGTGCATGACCGGCCTCAGTTGCCTGGCCCTGGCCGACGCCACGCGCCTGGTGCAGTGGGCCGATGTGATCGGTGCCATGAGTTTCGAGGCCCAGCGTGGCCAGATTGCAGCATTCGACGCCGAAGTCATTGCCCTCAAGCCGCACCCGGGCATGCAGCAGGTCGCAAGCAACTTGCGGGCACTGCTCGATGGCAGCGAAGTGATCGCCGCGAGCCTGGGCATCCGCACCCAGGATGCGTTGAGCATCCGCTCGATCCCCCAAGTGCATGGCGCCGCGCGCGATCAACTGGCCCACGCCTGCCGACAGATCGAAACCGAACTCAACGCCGCCACCGATAACCCTTTGCTGCTGGGTACACCGGACAATTTCCGCGTCATGTCCCAGGCCAATCCCCACGGCCAGTCAGTGGCGATGGCGGCGGATCTGCTAGCGATCGCCATGGCGGAAATCGGCTCCATCGCCGAGCGCCGTCTCGACCGCCTGATCAACCCGCACGTCAGCGGCCTGCCGGCATTCCTAGTGGCGAACCCCGGAGTAAACTCGGGGATGATGATCGTGCAGTACGTCGCTGCGTCGCTGTGCGCGGAGAACAGACAACTGGCGCAACCGGCGGTACTCGACAATTTCGTCACTTCCGGGTTGCAGGAAGACCATTTGAGCATGGGCACCAACGCCGCCCTGAAGCTGCACCGGGCGCTGGAAAACTGCACACAGATCCTCGCCATCGAATACCTGCTGGCGGCCCAGGCCTTTGAGTTTCTCAAGGCGCAGCGTTTTGGCGCCGGCACCGACATTGCCTGGAAACTGCTGCGCGAGCGCGTCCCGGCCTACGACCAGGACCGCTGGCTGGCGCCGGACATCGCCAGCGCCGCCGGACTGCTGAAAGACCCGAACGTGCTGCACAACGTATTACCGAATTTGAATTGATCAAAAAAGCGCCAGCGTGCCAAGGCACCTATCGCCCACAAGGCGTCGCCCAAAAGGTGAAGGTGACGGACAACGGAACATTCCGGAGCGACTGGCGAATGCAAAACAAAACTCTCAAAAGGAGCAATAAATGACTGCCTTGAACCTGATTCCCGGCCAATTGAGCCTGGCTCAATTGCGTGATATCTACCAGCAACCGGTGACGCTCAGCCTCGACGCCAGTGCTTCGGCGCAAATCGAAGCCAGCGTCGCCTGTGTGGAGCAGATCCTCGCCGAGAATCGCACCGCCTACGGCATCAACACCGGTTTCGGCCTGTTGGCCTCGACCCGTATCGCCAGCGAAGACCTGGAAAACCTGCAGCGCTCCCTGGTGCTGTCGCATGCCGCCGGCGTCGGCGAGCCGATCAGTGACGCGCTGGTGCGGTTGATCATGGTGCTCAAGGTCAACAGCCTGAGCCGGGGTTTCTCCGGCATTCGCCGGCAGGTGATCGATGCCCTGATCGCGCTGATCAACGCCGAGGTCTACCCGCACATTCCGCTCAAGGGTTCGGTCGGTGCCTCCGGCGATTTGGCGCCTCTGGCCCACATGTCCCTGGTGCTGTTGGGCGAGGGCAAGGCCCGTTACAAAGGCGAATGGCTGCCGGCAGTCGACGCGCTGAAAGTCGCCGGTCTCGCGCCGTTGACCCTGGCCGCCAAGGAAGGCCTGGCGCTGCTCAACGGCACCCAGGTGTCTACCGCGTTTGCCTTGCGCGGCCTGTTCGAGGGCGAAGACTTGTTCGCCAGCGCCGTGGCCCTGGGCAGCCTCACTGTGGAAGCGGTGCTTGGCTCGCGCTCGCCATTCGATGCACGTATCCACGCGGCTCGCGGCCAGAAAGGCCAGATCGATGCCGCCGCCGCGTATCGCGATCTGCTGGGCGAGCGCAGCGAAGTCTCCGACTCACATCAGAACTGCGACAAGGTCCAGGACCCGTACTCTCTGCGCTGCCAGCCGCAAGTAATGGGCGCCTGCCTGACCCAGTTCCGCCAGGCCGCCGAGGTGCTGGTGATCGAGGCCAACGCGGTGTCGGACAACCCGCTGGTGTTCGCCGCCGAGGGCGACGTGATTTCCGGCGGCAACTTTCACGCCGAACCGGTGGCGATGGCCGCCGACAACATGGCCTTGGCAATTGCCGAGATCGGCTCCCTGAGCGAGCGGCGCATCTCGTTGATGATGGACAAGCACATGTCGCAGTTGCCGCCGTTCCTGGTGGCCAATGGCGGGGTGAACTCCGGTTTCATGATCGCCCAGGTCACCGCTGCCGCACTGGCCAGTGAAAACAAGGCGCTGTCCCATCCTCATTCGGTGGACAGCCTGCCGACCTCTGCCAACCAGGAAGACCATGTTTCCATGGCCCCTGCCGCCGGCAAGCGCCTGTGGGAAATGGCCGAGAACACCCGTGGGATTCTCGCGGTGGAATGGCTCGCAGCGTGTCAGGGGCTCGACCTGCGCGGCGGCTTGAAGACCTCTGCCAAACTGGAACAGGCCCGGGCTCTGTTGCGTGCCGAGGTACCGTTTTACGAGAAGGACCGCTTCTTTGCGCCAGACATCAACGCGGCCAGTGAGTTGCTGGCGAGTCGGTGCCTGAATGCATTGGTCACGGCGCAATTGCTGCCGAGTTTCCAAGGCTGATCTGACGGAGGACGTCCAATGAAAACCCTCTGGCAAAACTGCCACGCCGCCACCATGGCCCAGGGCGTCTACTCGATCATCGAAGACGCCGCCATCGTCACCCAGGGCGAGCACATTCACTGGATCGGCCCGCGTGCCGAAATGCCGACGAGTGACTACCCGATGGTCAACGACCTCAACGGCGCCTGGGTCACGCCGGGCCTGATCGATTGCCACACCCACGCGGTATTCGGCGGCAACCGCAGCGGTGAATTCGAGCAGCGCCTGCAAGGCGTCAGCTACGCCGAGATCGCGGCCGCCGGCGGTGGCATCGCCAGCACCGTGCGGGCGACCCGTGCCGCGAGTGAGGACGAGCTGTTCGCCAGCGCCGCCAAACGCCTGAAAAGCCTGATGCGCGACGGCGTGACCACGGTGGAAATCAAGTCCGGCTACGGCCTGGACCTTGCCAGCGAGCGCAAGATGCTGCGGGTCATTCGCCGCCTTGGCGCCGAGTTGCCGGTCAGCGTGCGCAGCACCTGCCTGGCGGCCCACGCCCTGCCGCCGGAATACAAAGACCGCGCCGATGACTACATCGAGCATATCTGCAGCGAAATGCTTCCTGCCTTGGCGGCCGAGGGGCTGGTGGATGCGGTGGACGCCTTTTGTGAATACCTGGCCTTTTCCCCGGAACAGGTCGAGCGGGTATTCGTCACCGCGCAACGGCTGGGCCTGCCGGTGAAGCTGCACGCCGAACAATTGTCGTCGCTCAATGGCTCCAGCCTGGCGGCGCGCTACCAGGCGTTGTCGGCTGATCATCTGGAATTCATGACCGAGGACGATGCCAAGGCCATGGCCGTATCCGGTACCGTGGCGGTGTTGTTGCCGGGGGCGTTTTATTTCCTGCGGGAAACCCAGCTGCCGCCCATGGATGCGCTGCGCAAGCACGGCGTGAAGATTGCCGTGGCCAGCGACCTCAACCCCGGCACCTCGCCGGCATTGTCGCTGCGCCTGATGCTGAATATGGCCTGTACCTGTTTGCGCATGACTCCGGAAGAAGCCCTGGCGGGAGCAACGATCCATGCGGCGCAAGCCCTGGGCATGGCCCAGACCCTCGGTTCGCTGGAGGCCGGCAAGGTCGCGGACTTTGTCGCCTGGCACATCGACCGCCCGGCCGACCTGGCGTACTGGCTCGGTGGCGATCTGGAAAAACGCGTCGTGCGTCACGGCGTCGAAATCGATTGAGGAGAGTGGTTGTGGAAAAGGTCCTGAATTTCAAGCAAGGGCGCGTGCCACTGTTGGTCAGCATGCCCCACGCCGGCCTGCGCCTGACGCCGGCGGTGGAGGCTGGGTTGATCCCCGAAGCCCAGAGCCTGCCGGACACCGACTGGCACATTCCCAAGCTCTACGAATTCGCCGCTGAGCTGGGCGCCAGCACCCTGGCCGCAGGGTACTCGCGGTTCGTCGTCGACCTGAATCGCCCCGCCGATGACAAGCCGATGTACGTCGGCGCCACCACCGGTTTGTACCCGGCGACATTGTTCGATGGCGTGCCGTTGTTCCGCGAAGGCCTGGAGCCCTCGGCCGAGGAGCGAGCGACGTATCTGCAACAGGTCTGGATGCCATACCACCAGGCGTTGCAGCAGGAACTGGCGCGGCTCAAGGCCGAGTTCGGCTATGCCTTGCTGTTCGATGCCCATTCGATTCGCTCGGTGATCCCGCACCTGTTCGACGGCAAGCTGCCGGACTTCAACCTGGGCACGTTCAACGGCGCCAGTTGCGACCCGACCCTGGCCAGCCAGCTCGAAGCCATCTGCGCCCGCCACGGCCAGTTCACCCATGTGCTCAACGGGCGTTTCAAGGGCGGACACATCACCCGGCACTACGGCAACCCGGCCGAGGACATCCACGCGGTGCAACTGGAACTGTGCCAGAGCACCTACATGGAAGAATTCGAACCGTTCAACTACCGCCCGGATCTGGCGGCGCCGACTCAAGTGGTGCTCAGGGAGTTACTGGAAGGTTTCCTGGCGTGGGGGCGCAACACCTACAAACGCTAACCTGTGGCGAGTCAGCTTCTGTGGCGAGGGAGCTTGCTCCCGCTCGAGTGCGTAGCGCTCGCAAAATTTGGGGCCGCTGCGCAGCCCAGCGGGAGCAAGCTCCCTCGCCACAAGAGCATTCATGCTTCTCAACCTGTCGCCACCGTGCAAAACCGAGTCGCCACAGTTCATCTGCGCCCCCTCGACGCTGCGTAATGTTCCAGGCACGGTGCGCAAAGACACCGACCTATAACAATCCACTGCCGCCGAGACCCTGCGATGAAAAGACCGTTCAAGCGCTGTCTGTCGATCCTCTGCGGTACCGTCCTGTTGAGCTCTGGTGCGATGGCCGCCGAGGCCGCGTCCTGCCAATCCGTGCGCATGGGCGTGGTCAACTGGACCGACGTGATCGCCACCAGCGGCATGGCCGATGTGTTGCTCACCGGCTTGGGCTACGAAAGCAAGCAGACCAGCGCTGTGCAGCAGATCATCTTCGCCGGCATTCGCGATAAGCGCCTCGACATTTTCCTGGGGTATTGGAAACCGGCGATGGACAAGAACATCGCACCGTTCCTGGCCGCCAATCAGGTGAAAGTATTGGACAAACCCAGCCTGGCCGATGCCCAGGCCACCCTGGCGGTGCCGGACTATGTAGCGGCGGCGGGACTCAAGACTTTCGCTGACATCGCGCGGTTCAAGGATCAGCTCGGTGGGAAAATCTACGGCATCGAGCCGGGCAGCGGCGCAAACACCACCATCAAGACCATGATCGAGACCAACCACTTCGGTCTCAAGGATTTCAAACTGATCGAATCCGGTGAGGCCGGGATGCTGGCAGCGGTGCAGCGGGCAGTGAATCGCAAGGAATTCGTGGTCTTCGTCGGCTGGACCCCGCATCCGATGAACATCAACATGGACATCACGTACCTGACCGGCAGCGAAGACGTCTATGGCCCCAATGAAGGTGCCGCGACCGTCTCTATCGTGACCGCGCCGGACTACGCCCAGCGCTGTCCAAACGTGCAACGGCTGCTGGAAAACCTCACGTTCACCGCAGCCCAGGAAAGCCAGTTGATGGTGCCGATCATGGAGCGCAAGACGCCTCAGGATGTCGCCCGGCAATGGCTGCTGGATCATCCAGAGGATCTACAGCGCTGGCTGGCCGGCGTGACCAGCTTCGATGGCAAGGATGGCGTGGCGGCGGTGCAGGCCAGCCTCAAGAACTGACACAGTCTTGCAGGCGATGAGACCATTGTGGCGAGGGGATAAATCCCCTCGCCACAGGTTGCGCTTTGTTCACAGATATCTGGTTGTCACCCCATGGCCTACCCACTCTCCCAGGCAATGTCCGCCTTCATCGACAAGACCCTGGGCTTCACCTGCCCGGACGACAGCCTCGCCGGCTCGCGCCAGGCCTACAGCCAGATGTGCCGCGCGTTCACGCCGCCGTGTCCGCCTACGCTCGCGGTCGAGGATCTGCAACTGGCCGGCGTGGCTGTCCGGGCTTATCACCCACGTACCTCGCCGCCGCTCGCTGGCTGGCCATGCCTGCTTTACCTGCACGGTGGCGGTTGGGTCGTGGGGGACCTG
Organism: Pseudomonas sp. Z4-20; assembly: GCF_051131955.1. Taxonomy (NCBI): domain Bacteria; kingdom Pseudomonadati; phylum Pseudomonadota; class Gammaproteobacteria; order Pseudomonadales; family Pseudomonadaceae; genus Pseudomonas; species Pseudomonas sp. Z4-20. Next base: position 5,275,868 of record NZ_CP071641.1, on the reverse strand, counting down.
GATTCCCATGATTTCATCTGCATGGAGCTGGCCGCTGAGCTGGGCGCGCTGGTGTTGGCGGTGGATTATCGGTTGGCCCCAGAGCATCCGTTTCCGGCCGCTTTCGAAGACTGCCTCGCGGTGTGGCGCCACCTGGCGGATGCCCCGTTTGCCATTGATCCACGTCGCCGCGCGGTGGCTGGCGACAGCGCGGGCGGCAACCTCGCTGCTGCGTTATGCCTGGCCTTGCGCGATACAGGGCAGGTGCTGCCTCGGGCCCAAGTGTTGATTTATCCAGCGCTCGGCGGTCCCGCAGAGTTACCGTCGCGTCAGGAATGCTTCGACGCTCCGCTGCTGAGCAGTCGTGACCTGGATCGCTATGAGGCGCTGTACCTGGGTGGCGCCCGACCGTCAGCGTATGCAATGCCGTTGAACGCAGGCGATCTGAGCAGCCTGCCGCCGGCGCTGGTCGCCGTCGCGCAATGGGATCCCTTGCGCGACGACGGTGTCCTTTATAGCGATCGGTTGAATGCCGCGGGGGTGGCCTCTGTTTTGTACCGGGGCGAAGGCCTCGTCCACGGTTGCCTGCGCGGCCGGAACCAGGTGCCAGAGGTCGATCAGCTGTATCGCACGCTGCTGGCGTACCTGGCTGACACCCTTTGACTGCGTACGGGGCATGCTCATTCGGGTAATTCGGGTTTATGATGCCGGACGGCAGACTAAATAGACGTCCCCACAGGGATGACTCGACCCCTTACGGAGCGCGCAATGCAGACTTTGTACCCGCAGATCAAACCCCATGCCCGGCACGATCTGGCTGTCGATGACACCCATACGCTCTATGTCGATGAAAGCGGTTCGCCGGAAGGCCTGCCGGTGGTGTTCATTCACGGCGGCCCTGGGGCGGGTTGCGATGCACAGAGCCGTCGCTACTTCGATCCAAACCTGTACCGAATTGTCACCTTCGATCAGCGCGGCTGTGGTCGTTCGACCCCTCACGCCAGCCTGGAAAACAACACCACCTGGGATCTAGTCGAAGACCTCGAGCGCATCCGCAAGCACCTGGGCATCGAAAAATGGGTGCTGTTTGGCGGTTCCTGGGGCTCGACGTTGGCCCTGGCCTACGCCCAGACCCATCCGGAGCGGGTGCACGGCTTGATTCTGCGGGGGATCTTTCTCTGCCGGCCGCAGGAAATCGAGTGGTTCTACCAGGCCGGCGCCAGTCGCCTGTTCCCTGATTACTGGCAGGACTACATCGCACCGATTCCGCTGGACGAACGCGAAGACCTGCTCAGCGCCTTCCACAAGCGCCTGACCGGTAACGACCAGATCGCCCAGATGCACGCGGCCAAGGCCTGGTCTACCTGGGAGGGCCGTACCGCGACCCTGCGCCCGAACCCGCTGGTAGTCGACCGCTTCTCCGAGCCGCAGCGCGCGCTGTCGATTGCCCGGATCGAATGCCACTACTTCACCAACAACGCTTTCCTCGAACCCAACCAGTTGATTCGCGACATGGGCAAGATCGCCCATTTGCCGGGCGTCATCGTCCATGGCCGCTACGACGTTATCTGCCCGTTGGACAATGCCTGGGAGTTGCATCAGAACTGGCCCAACAGCGAACTGCAGGTGATCCGCGACGCCGGTCACGCCGCTTCGGAGCCGGGGATTACCGATGCGCTGGTGCGCGCCGCCGCGCAACTGGCCCGGCGCCTGCTCGACTTGCCACCCGAAGAAGCATGAAGGGGCTGCTGCAGCGGGTTCGCGGCGCCCGGGTCGAAGTCGCTGGCGAGATCGTCGGGGCCGTGGATCACGGCTTGCTGGTGTTGGTCGCCGTCGAGCCTGGAGATACCCGGGCCAGCGCCGACAAACTCCTGCACAAGCTGCTTAACTACCGGGTGTTCAGCGACGCCGAGGGCAAGATGAATCTGTCCCTGGCGGATGTCGGGGGAGGGTTGCTGCTGGTGTCGCAGTTCACCTTGGCGGCGGACACAAAAAGCGGCCTGCGTCCGAGCTTTTCGACTGCCGCGCCTCCCGCCCTCGGGGAAGAGTTGTTCATCTATCTGCTAAGCCAGGCGAAACAGGTGCATGGCACCGTGGCATCAGGTAGATTCGGCGCCGACATGCAAGTGCATCTGGTCAATGATGGCCCGGTGACCTTCCTGTTACAGGTCTGAAAGCGTTTGAAACATCTTTTCGGTCCGGTTTCGAGGCAAAACACGGAGTTTTCTCGATAAATACTTTGCTAGCCCTGATGCGTTGTCACGCGGCCTACTAGATAATCGCGCGCTACGGGGGACCAGCGTTCGCTGGTCCATTTGACTTAGGTAGAGACTTGTCCTGAACCGTTTGGGGAATCATTTTGTCCCGTCGGAGTCGGAACAATGCTCGCCAACTTGGCAAGAGTGGTCGGCAGGAACGGTTTTTCAGCGCCGTTACCGTGCAGATACTTTATCTGGCCGTTGGTTTTTTGATCAGTTTTCGGCGAGGGTTGCTCGTGATTGTTAGTCCCTGTAATGCACCAAAAATGACTGCCAAACGGTTTAGAAACGCTCTGGTAGCGGGCTCGGCCCTGTTGTGCCTGTTTGGCGCCGGCCAACTGTGGGCATTCAGCCTGGATGATGTATCGGCGAAGGCACAAGAACTGGCCGGGCAGAAATTCGAAGCCCCGCGCAGCAATCTGCCGAACGAATTCCGCGAAATGAAATTCGCCGATTATCAGAAAATCCGTTTCCGCACCGAAAAAGCGGAATGGGCCGACCAGAAGACGCCGTTCCGGTTGTCCTTCTATCACCAGGGCATGCATTTCGATACGCCGGTGAAGATCAACGAAATCACCGCGACCACTGTCGACGAGATCAAGTACGACCCGACACGTTTCGATTTCGGCGACGTCAAGTTCGATCCCAAGGCCACCGAACAGCTGGGCTACGCCGGTTTCCGCGTGCTGTACCCGATCAACAAGGCCGACAAGCAAGACGAGATCATGACCATGCTGGGCGCGAGCTATTTCCGCGTTATCGGCAAGGGTCAGGTTTATGGCTTGTCCGCCCGCGGCATGGCCATCGACACCGCGTTGCCATCCGGTGAGGAATTCCCGCGCTTTCGCGAGTTCTGGATCCAGCGTCCGAAACCGACCGACAAGCACCTGGTGATCTTCGCCTTGCTGGACTCGCCACGGGCCACCGGCGCCTATCGCCTGACCGTGCGTCCGGGCACCGACACCGTCGTCGACGTCAAATCACGCGTGTTCCTGCGTGATCGCGTCAACAAACTGGGTATCGCGCCGTTGACCAGCATGTTCCTGTTCGGCGCCAACCAGCCGTCCAAGGTGCTGAACTACCGTCGTGAACTCCACGACTCCAGCGGCCTGTCCATCCATGCCGGCAACGGCGAGTGGATCTGGCGTCCGCTGAACAACCCGAAACACCTGGCCGTGAGCAACTTCTCGGTAGAAAACCCGCGTGGCTTCGGCTTGCTGCAGCGCGGCCGCGATTTCAGCCACTACGAAGATCTCGACGACCGCTACGAAAAACGCCCAAGTGCCTGGATCGAGCCGAAAGGCGATTGGGGCAAGGGCACCGTCAACCTGGTCGAGATCCCGACCGCCGACGAAACCAACGACAACATCGTTGCGTTCTGGAGCCCGGAAAAGCTGCCTGAGCCAGGCCAGCCACTGGACTTCGCCTACCGTCTGCACTGGACCCTCGACGAAGCCAACCTGCACTCGCCAGACAGCGCCTGGGTCAAGCAGACCCTGCGTTCCACGGGTGATGTGAAGCAGTCCAACCTGATCCGTCAACCGGACGGCAGCGTGGCCTACCTGGTGGATTTCGAGGGTCCGTCCCTGCAAGCCCTGCCTGAAGACGCCGATGTGCGTAGCCAGGTGAGCATTGGCGACAATGGCGAGATCGTCGAGAACAGCGTGCGCTACAACCCTGAAACCAAGGGCTGGCGCTTGACGCTGCGCTTGAAGATCAAGGATCCGAGCAAGGCGACCGAGATGCGTGCCGCGTTGGTCCGACCTCTGGTTCCTGTCGAGCTGCCAGCCACCTCGCATTCGGTGACGACCCTGGCCAAGGCCGACAAGGTCGCCAAGCAGCAGAGCGAAAAAGAGAAAGCCAACGAGCAAGCCGGCGAGCAGAAAGAAGCCAAGGCCGTCACAGCGTCCACCGCCGCTGCCGAGCCGACCCCAACCCCACAGGAACCGGAACAGACTGAGCAAGTCCTGACCGAGACCTGGAGCTACCAGTTGCCTGCCGATGAGTAATACTTCCGTACAACCAGAATCTCTTCGCGAGTATCTGGCCCATTTGCCGATGACCGATGAGCAGCGCGCCGAACTGGCGGGCTGCAAGTCTTTCAGCGAGTTGCACGAGCGCCTGGCTTCACCGACATTCGATGCACCCAACGAGGCGGCGCAAGCCTCGGTGGGCCGTCGCCTGACGTTGAGCACTGCCGAGGAACTCGAGGAAGCCGAAATGCTGGCCCTCGATTCCAGCGGCCGGGTGTGCTTGAAGGCGACTCCGCCCATTCGTCGGACCAAGGTCGTGCCGGAGCCGTGGCGCACCAATATCCTGGTGCGCGCCTGGCGCCGCCTGACTGGCCGCACCAACCCGCCGAAACCGCCCAAGGACGAGCGCGTATTGCCGCACGCGCGTTGGCGTACCGTGGGCTCGATCCGCCGCTACATCCTGCTGATCCTGATGCTCGGCCAGACCATCGTTGCCGGCTGGTACATGAAAGGCATCATGCCGTACCAGGGCTGGTCGCTGGTGGACCTGGACGAAGTCCTGCACCAGCCGCTGCTGCAAACAGCCACGCAAGTGCTGCCGTATGCGCTGCAAACCAGCATCCTGATTTTGTTCGGGATCCTGTTCTGCTGGGTGTCGGCCGGTTTCTGGACCGCTTTGATGGGCTTTCTCGAACTGCTCACCGGGCACGATAAGTACCGTATCTCCGGCGCCAGCGCCGGTAATGAGCCGATTCCCAAAGACGCCCGCACTGCGCTGGTGATGCCGATCTGTAACGAGGACGTGCCACGGGTATTCGCTGGCCTGCGCGCCACCTTCGAGTCCGTCGCGGCCACGGGTGACCTGGATCGCTTCGACTTCTTTGTACTCAGCGACAGCAACGAAACCGATATCTGTGTCGCCGAACAGCAGGCTTGGATGGATGTCTGCCGTGAAGCCGGTGGCTTCGGCAAGATCTTCTACCGCCGTCGTCGCCGTCGCGTGAAGCGCAAGAGCGGCAACCTCGACGATTTCTGCCGTCGGTGGGGCAGCGACTACAAGTACATGGTCGTGCTCGACGCCGACAGTGTCATGAGCGGCGAATGCCTGACCAGCCTGGTACGGCTGATGGAAGCCACGCCGGACGCGGGCATCATCCAGACCGCGCCACGTGCCTCGGGCATGGATACGCTGTATGCGCGCATGCAGCAGTTCGCCACTCGGGTGTACGGTCCGCTGTTTACGGCCGGTTTGCACTTCTGGCAGTTGGGCGAATCCCATTATTGGGGCCACAACGCGATCATTCGCATGAAGCCGTTCATCGATCACTGCGCCTTGGCGCCGTTGCCCGGTAAAGGCGCGTTCTCTGGAGCGATCCTGTCCCACGACTTCGTCGAAGCCGCGCTGATGCGCCGCGCCGGCTGGGGCGTGTGGATTGCCTATGACTTGCCGGGCAGTTACGAAGAATTGCCGCCGAACCTGTTGGACGAACTCAAGCGTGACCGTCGCTGGTGCCACGGCAACCTGATGAACTTCCGGCTGTTCCTGGTCAAGGGCATGCACCCGGTGCACCGTGCGGTGTTCCTGACCGGCGTGATGTCCTACCTGTCGGCGCCGCTGTGGTTCTTCTTCCTGGTGCTGTCCACCGCGCTGCTGGCGGTGAATACACTGATGGAACCGCAATACTTCCTGGAGCCGCGCCAGCTGTATCCGCTGTGGCCGCAGTGGCATCCGGAAAAAGCCATCGCGCTGTTCTCCACCACGATCGTGTTGCTGTTCCTGCCCAAGCTCTTGAGCATCATCCTGATCTGGGCAAAAGGCGCCAAGGAGTTCGGCGGCAAGTTCAAGGTAACCCTGTCGATGCTGCTGGAGATGTTCTTCTCCATGCTGCTGGCGCCGGTGCGGATGATTTTCCACACTCGCTTCGTCCTTGCCGCCTTCCTGGGTTGGGCCGCGACCTGGAATTCGCCCAAGCGTGATGATGACTCCACGCCATGGAGCGAAGCGGTCAAGCGCCACGGTCCACAAACCCTGTTGGGCTTCTTCTGGGCCTTGCTGGTGATTTGGTTGAACCCGAGCTTCCTGTGGTGGCTGGTGCCGATCGTGGGTTCCTTGATGCTGTCGATCCCGGTCTCGGTGATCTCCAGCCGTGTGGGCCTGGGCTTGAAATCCCGCGATGAAAGCCTGTTCCTGATTCCTGAGGAATACGCACCGCCGCAGGAGTTGCTGTCGACTGACCAGTACACCCACGAGAACCGTTGGCATGCACTGAACGACGGCTTCATCCGGGCAGTGGTCGACCCGCAACAGAACGCCTTGGCGTATGCCTTGGCCACCTCGCGTCACGGCAAGGCCGAGCCGATCGAATGGCTGCGGGTCGAACGTGTTCGTCACGCCCTGAAGGTCGGCCCGGAGGGGCTTAACAACGCCGAGCGACTGGCGCTGTTGAGTGATCCGGTGGCCTTGTCCCGTCTGCATGAGCAGGTCTGGAGCGAGGCGCATCCCGAGTGGTTGGCGGCGTGGCGTGAGTCGGTGAAGGCCGATCCCCATGCACCGTTGCTGCCGCTTCAGCCGGTGAGCGTACAGCCTCAACTGGCTTGATCGCCTGATACGCAAAAAGCCCCGCTTCTGGAAGGAAGCGGGGCTTTTTGTTGGGCTAAGGATTTGCGCCTGAGACTTGCCGCACTCTAAATGACTAGGTTTATTGTACAACTGGAGTGACACCGACAGCTGGACTGAGGAAATCAATGTGAAAGCCGCTGGAGCCATCCCCAATAGCTAAATGGATACCCCTAACCCCTTCATTCATTTGAGAGTTCACCTTGTAGTCTAAAAAGGGAACTATTTCATCGTTGACGCCAATTGCAAACTCGGTAAGTTCCAGGCCCCTAGCCCCGGCAGCTGACTCCAAGATTTCGATATGTTCGCCGTCTTCGGTTTGTAGGTAAGTGCGGGTTGGGTTTTCTTAGTATGGTTAATATTCTAGAGATCTTGTTATCGATTATCCGTTGGGTGAACAAGGGTGCTTGTATTAATGCAGGTCTGTTTAAAATGTGGAATGGCTGTTTTTTGAATTTTTAGAACTGATTATCTTGTAGTTTTTATTTTTGCGGTCTGATGGTTATTTGTGTAGGAAGTGTCTGTAATGACTTTCTGAAAATTTATGGAACGGCGCTCGAGTGTTGTCTGGTTGATCTAGCGTTGATAGGTTTGGTTGCCGTCGTTTGAATTTTTTAATTGAAGGGGAAGGAAATGACAGGTACGAAAAAATATTTGTCTGATACAGCTCTTCAGCAAGCGCTGTCCGTTATAGATCTGACAGAAATACGCGCACCCGTTCACGCAGTTCGCCTAATGGTTGACGAAATCGTCGAGGGATTAGTTCTTAACGGCTGGCCTCGGGCACGTCTTCAGACTGGCCCGCGTATCGTATCTGCTGAAGAAAATTATGGACTGCTGGGCTACGACCCGACAGAGATCACCTTGGGCAGTGAGCACACACGCTGGGTGAGCGAGCATTCACTGTTGCGTACACAAACCACCAGTCAGATTCCCGTCGCCCTCCAACGTGCTGCTCAAGAGCGCAAACCGGGAGAAATGGTTTTGCTCGCCGCCCCAGGCATCACATTTCGACGCGACAGCCGGGATAGATGGCATTGTGCCGAACCGCACCAAATGGATATTTGGGTATTGGGGGATCCGGCGCTTTCGGATCGGGAGCATCTGTTGCGTCTGGTCGGTGATATTCTCGGAACCGCCGTTCCCGATAAGCCTTGGGTCTACAGCGATAGCCCGCATCACTACACCGAGGGCGGGATCGAAGTGAATGTAACTAACGATGGCACCGATGTTGAAGTACTTGAATGTGGTGTTATTGCCACTTCGTTGTTGCGGCGATTGGGAATCGATCCTCAGTGTCATGGAGGCCTGGCTTTGGGAATGGGTCTAGATCGGTTGACCATGCTACGAAAGGGAATACCAGATATCCGTCTGTTGCGTGACCCTAACGAACGGGTACAAGCACAAATGCAAGACCTGCGCCCTTGGAGTGCCGTCTCTCGCTTACCTTCGATTTCTCGAGATATCTCGGTGGCGGTGTCGCCTGGGTTGAGTGAGGAGGTGTTGACCGAAAAGATGTTGCAGGCGGCTGGCGACTGTTCTGGCTGGATTGAGGAAATGCAGGTCAAAGGACGTTGGGTTTCGTCAGAGTTGCCGCCTCAAGCTATCGAGAGACTCGGTCTGTTGGACGATCAGGAGAATGTTCTATTGCGCGTGGTACTGCGTGATTGTTCCCGATCAATAACAACCGCCGAGGCCAATGCTTTGTATGAAAAAATTCAGTTGGCACTACATGAGGGCGTTCCGGGAGCGGGATACCGAATGGATTTGACGGTGCGTTAATTCATTCGTCGATTGCGCTGGTTTTCGTCTTATAGATAATCAAAAACCCCGTTTTGAAGAAAACGGGGCCTTGTGCGGTGTCGGTCAGTGTTGTGGATTGACGTTATCCAGCATCCGGTTTGTCAGCAAACCGCTCAGCTCGATCAGTTGCAAGATGCCAAGCGCAACTTGGCGCCGGGAGCCTTCAAGGTCGAATGCAAGGTCGTTGATCATGGCATCGGCTGAGGCCAGGGTTTCGCTGAGGTTGGCCAGCAGGCTTTCGGTGTCGATGCCGTCGACGACGGTGAAGAGCGGGTCTGACGGTTGTTTGTTCCTGGGTTTGTTCTGTTCGGGTTTCAGGTAGTAATCGAGCGCGCGGTCGGTGGCTTCCTGGAGTTTCTTGGGATCGGTTTCTGGTTCTGGTGGGTTGGGTGTGACCTTGTACATGGTTGTCGCTCCTAGGGTTATGGAGCCGCCAGATATCGCTGCTAAACGAGGAGGGTGGCGACTGTACGCGGGTTAGCAGACCGGGACCCTAGAACCCGGCAGACCCGAAGGTCTCCCACGCACAACCGCCATGACATAGATGCGCAGGCGCTGAAGCCTGCTCACGCATGTGGAGAGCGTACGTCTAGGATTGTCCAGGCTGCTAAACCCGATCGCTGAACTGACAGCGACCCGCAAACGTTAGAGCCCAGAGTCAAGGCGCACAAGCCGGCGGATTCTGGCGTAGTTGTAGGCAATGGCGCAAGACGTCGTAGCCTTGGGATGACGGATTGTGGGACGTGGGTGTTTTTGTGTGTGTATCCGTTATTTAGGTAACGGCTGCTTAGGGTTTCGCTCTTACAGCGACTCACTTTTATGAAGCGTAAAAGTAAGCAAAACGCTTTTGCCCCACCACTTGGCACCTCGCCTAGGCTCGGTGTGCCCTCACTCCGGCATTGCTCCGTGGGCCCGCCGCGAAGGGCCATCCATGGCCCAGCGCGGCTATCCCGGCATCCATGCCGGGATGCCCACTGCGCAATGCCTGCGTTCGGCCAGCGTGGTTAACGGGGCGCCGAGATCAACGTCCGCCGCGAGGCGGCCTGAAAGCCGACCTGTCTCTAGGTGACCGCGTTCATCCTGTCGGAATGGGTTTGTTCGCGAACAGCCTGCACATTCGACAATTTGCGTAGATGGCGGCATTAACCCTGTGGCGAGGGAGCTTGCTCCCGCTGGGTTGCGGAGCAGCCCCAAAACCATTCTCCAAGGTGTATCTGGAAAAAAGCAGGGTGGTTTTTTACGACTGCTGCGCAGCCGAGCGGGAGCAAGCTCCCTCGCCACGGGTTTGTTGTTTGCTTAGGAAAATGGTTTTCCATGTGGGAAGCGAAGGCCAGCTCATAGCCCCACCGCCATCGCGAGCAAGCTCGGGTCCCACATGGAAACGCGGTCACCAAAGAAACAGGTCGGCTATAAGGCCGCCTCGTGGTGGACGTTGATCTCGGCGCCCCGTTAACCACGCTGGCCGAACGCAGGTATTGCGCAGTGGGCACCTCGGCATGGATGCCGAGGTAGCCGCGCTGGCCCATGGATGGGCCTTCGCGGTGGGCCCACGGAGCAATGCCGGAGTGAGGGCCCACCGAGCCTAAGCGAGGTGCCAAGTGGTGGGGCAGAGGCGCTTTGGTTACTTTCGCGCCTTTCGAAAGTGACTCGCCGTAAGGGCGAAACCCTAAGTAGCCATTACCTAGATAACGGATATACACCCAACATCAACACCCGAATCAAACCCGAAACCGCCCCACCAACGTCTGCAAATGAACCCCCAACCGCGCCAGCTCAGCACTGGAAGCAGCAGTCTCCTCACTGGACGACGCCGTCTGCTCCGACACATCACGCACATTCAGCACGCTACGGTTGATCTCTTCAGCCACGGCGCTTTGCTGCTCAGCCGCCGCAGCGATCTGCTGGTTCATCGACTGAATCGCCGAAACCGTGCGAGTGATGTTCTCCAACGAACCACCGGCGCGGCGGGTCAGTTCGACGCTACTGTCGGTCAGGCTGCGGCTGTTTTCCATGATGGTCGCGACTTGTTCGGTACCGTTTTGCAGGCCGACGATCAATTCTTCGATTTCTTCGGTGGACTTCTGCGTGCGCTGGGCCAGGCTGCGGACCTCATCGGCTACCACGGCGAAGCCTCGTCCGGCTTCACCGGCACGGGCGGCTTCAATGGCGGCGTTGAGGGCCAGCAGGTTGGTTTGCTGGGCCACGGACTTGATCACGTCCAGGACGCTGCCGATCTTGTCGCTTTCGCGCTTCAAATCGCCCATGGCGGTGGTGGAGTTACCGACTTCCCGCGCCAGGCGTTCGATCTGGGCGATGGCTTCGCCGACGACTTTGTCGCCTTCGCGGGCCTGTTGGTCGGCGGCGACGGCGGCTTCGGAGGCTTCCTCGGCGTTGCGCGCCACTTCCTGCACCGTGGCGGTCATTTCATGCATGGCGGTGGCGACCTGATCGGTCTCGATCTTTTGGCTGTTGACCCCGGCACTGGTCTGTTCGGTCACCGCCGAGAGCTGTTCAGCGGCGCTGGCGATCTGGGTGACGCCTTCACCGATACCGCCGATCAACTGCCGCAAGCCTACGGTCATGCGTTGCATGGCACGTTGCAGTTGGCCGAGTTCGTCGCGGCGTTCGGAGGTGAGGTTGTGGGTCAGGTCGCCCGCGGCGACGCGTTCTGCCACCTTCAGGGTCTCATCCAGCGGGCCTACGATCTGACGGGTAATCAGCAGGGCGGCGATTACGCCGAACAGCAGGGCCAGCGCGGCCGCCACTATCAGCAGCATCTTGGCTTGGGCGACGTCGTGGTCGCGCACGGCTGTCTGTGACACGGTCAGCTTCTGGCTGGAATCGATCAGCACTTGGCCTTGCTCAGCCATGCGCTGCTGCGCGGCGGCGTTATCGATCTGCGAGTCACGGAACTGGGCGACTGCGGCGCGGTAGAGATTGAACGAGTCGTTGGCCTGTTGAAGGCTATCGGCATGCTCTTCAGGCAACTGGGCTGGCAAGCGTGCCAGTAGTTTCAGGGCATCGGTGATTGCATCGATGGCCGGCTGCTGGGCTTCGTTTTTGCCGCTGTAGGTGTAGCCGCGAACCTGATAACGGGCCTGTTGGATCGCTTTGCTCAGGGCCACCACGCTGTTGAATTGGGTGACGTCGCCGCCTTGCAACAGCGCTTTTTCCACCTCGGCGACGCGAGCCACGGCGCTATCGGCGCTGGCGCCCAGCTTGCTGCGGGCGTCTTCGCGGTTGACGGTGGCGCTGGTCATTTGGGCGAAGGCGCTTTTATATTCGGCAACGGCAGCCAGTTGTGTGTCGATCAGCGCCACATCAGCCGGCTGCTCAATCGAATCACGAGCAGTTTTCAGCCCGGCTTCTAGCCTGCCAAGCAGATCGTTGACCTGTTGCGGCCCTTTCTCGCCTCGCGTGGTGTTGTAGTCGATGCTGGCCAGGTTCAAGTCTTTGCTCAAGTCGTTGAGACTGGCAATGAACCCCAGCTTGTCACCCCGGCTGATGACATTGCCCAGGCCGGACCAACCGGTGAACGCGATCATCAAGGTAAGGAACAGCACCAGGCCGAAGCCTGCACCGAGTTTGCGATTAACGCTTACATTTCCCAGACCCTGGGCAAGCCACCGGAACATGCTGATACTCCCTTGGAGCGTTGAATTGGTTTTATGGGGACTGTATCGGCGACTTTGGCGGGATCTGTAGAAAATAGACGCGGTGGGTCTTTTCGTGGCGAGGGAGCTTGCTCCCGCTTGGTCGCGAAGCGGCCACCTGGGGGCCAAGGATTTACGACTGCTTCGCAGCCGAGCGGGAGCAAGCTCCCTCGCCACAGGAGAGCAACTAGCTCGTTAGAACAGCCGTGCAAGCAGGGCTGTAACGGCGGTCTCGACCCGCAGGATCCGCTCGCCGAGCTGCACCGGCTGTAGACCGGCCTTGCCCAGCAGGTCGATCTCGTAGGGAATCCAGCCGCCTTCCGGGCCGATGGCCAAGGTCACTGGTCCTGTCAGCGCGCGCGGGCAGGGCGGGTGATTGCCGGGATGGCCGACCAGCCCGAGGGTACCGTCCGCGATGGCCGGCAGCCGGTCCTCGACGAAGGGTTTGAAGCGTTTTTCGATGATGATTTCAGGCAATACGCTGTCCCGGGCCTGCTCCAGCCCCAGGACCAGCTGCTCGCGAATGGCTTCTGGTTCCAGGAACGGCGTCTGCCAGAAACTCTTTTCCACGCGATAGCTGTTGACCAGGATCACCCGCGGCACACCCATGGTCGCAACGGTCTGGAACACTCGCCGGAGCATTTTCGGACGCGGCAGGGCGAGCACCAGGGTCAACGGTAATTTGGCGGGCGGCGTCTGGTCGAGGGTCACTTGCAGTTCGGCTTCGCGAGCCTCCAGGCGCAGCACCTGGGCCGAGCCCATCAGCCCGCCGATGCGCCCGACCCGCAGGCTGTCGCCGACAGCGCTGCGGTGGACTTCCTGCATGTGGGTCAACCGGCGATCGCTCAGGATGACCCGGTCCGGCCCGATGAAATCGGCCTCTTCGAGCAGCAGCAGGTTCACGCTTGGGTTGCTGGCGGCTGGTCGTTGTGGTCGTCCACGGGCTGGACTTCGGGTTCTTCTTCCCGGCGCTTGCGCACCAGGCCGCCGAACAGGATGCCGATCTCGAACAGCAGCCACATCGGCACGGCCAGCAAGGTCTGGGAGAAGATGTCCGGCGGGGTCAGGATCATGCCGACCACGAAGCAACCGATGATCACGTAGGGACGGATCTTCTTCAGGTACGCAACGTCCACCACGCCGATCCACACCAGCAACACCACCGCTACCGGGATTTCAAACGCCACGCCAAAGGCGAAGAACAGCGTCATGACAAAATCCAGGTAGCTGGTGATGTCGGTCATCATCTCGACGCCCGCCGGGGTGGCGGCGGCGAAGAACTTGAAGATCAATGGGAACACGAAGAAATAGGCGAAGGCCATGCCGGTGTAGAACAGCAGGATGCTCGACACCAGCAGCGGCACGGCGATGCGTTTCTCATGCTTGTACAGGCCCGGCGCGATGAACCCCCAGATCTGATGCAGGATCACCGGGATCGCCAGGAACAGCGAGACCATCATCGTCAGCTTCAGCGGCGTCAGGAACGGTGATGACACGTCGGTGGCGATCATCGTCGCGCCTACCGGCAAATACTCGCGCAGCGGCGTGGAGACGAAGGTGTAGATCTGCTGGGTGAAGGCAAACAGCCCGGCGAAGATGACGAAAACCGCCGCGACGCAACGCAGCAGGCGGGTGCGCAACTCGGTGAGGTGCGATACCAGCGGCATCGGCTGGTCGTTTTCAGGGATATCGCTCATGGGGCTCGCGGCGGCAAAGTAGGATCGTGGGGAGTCGCAGTCGTCGTGGTCGCCGGTTCAACCGGTTTTGCCGGTTCAGCGGCCACTGGCGCAGCTTCGACAGCCGGTGCCTGGGGAGCAATGGTCGGCTCGGCGACGGGCTGGACCGGCGTCGGTTCCTGCTGGGTCGGTGTGAAGATCTTCCGCGCTTCCTGCTCCAGCGAGAGGATGTGTTCATTGTGCAGTTGCCGACGAATGTCGTCGGCACCGATTTCACGCTCAACTTCCTGTTTGATCGCATTGAAGCTGCGCTTCAGGCGCCCGATCCAGAGACCGGCGGTGCGCGCAGCACCCGGCAGGCGCTCGGGGCCCAGTACCAGCAGGGCGACGAGGCCGACGAGCAGCAGTTCAGTGAAGCTGATCCCAAACATTAGTCAGTGCTCACGAGTCTTTGCGGGTTGGCTCTTCGACTTTCTGGGCCTGCACGTCGATGGTATTCGGTGCGTTCACGGGCTGGGCGGCTTGCGGGTGCACCGGTTGGGCCGGCTGTACCGGTTGGGCCTGGGCGGTGGTGTCGGCCGGTTTTTCGTCATCGTTCATGGCTTTGCGAAAGCCCTTGATCGACTCGCCGACATCGGTGCCGAGGTTTTTCAGTTTCTTGGTACCGAATACCAGCACCACGACAACCAGGATGACGACCCAGTGTTTCCAGTCAAAGATACCCATGTGGCTACTCCTCTCAAAAATTGATCAGGCGGACGGGCGCGAGGCTTTCTCGACGTGCCCGGACAGACCGAAGCGACGGTCCAGTTCATCCAGTACAGCCTGCGGGTGCTGACCCAGTTGGGCCAGCATGACCAGGCTGTGGAACCACAGGTCGGCGGTCTCGTAGATCACGTCGCTGCAATCGCCGCTGATGGCGGCGTCCTTGGCGGCGATGATGGTCTCGACCGATTCTTCGCCGACCTTTTCCAGAATCTTGTTCAAGCCCTTGTGGTACAGGCTGGCGACATAGGAGCTGTCGGCGGCCGCGCCTTTGCGCTCTTCCAGCACCTGGGCCAGGCGGGTCAAGGTGTCACTCATGGGAATGTCCTGGATAAATGGCATGCGGGTCCTTGAGCACCGGGTCGACGGTTTTCCAGTCGCCGTTCTCGAAGACGCGGTAGAAGCAGCTCCGCCGGCCGGTGTGGCAGGCGATTTCGCCAACCTGTTCGACCATCAAAATGATGACGTCGCCATCGCAATCCAGGCGCATCTCGTGCAAGTGTTGTACGTGCCCGGACTCCTCGCCCTTGCGCCACAGTTTGCCACGGGAGCGTGACCAATAGATGGCGCGGTTCTCGGCGGCGGTCAGTGCCAGCGCTTCGCGATTCATCCAGGCCATCATCAGCACGCGCCCGGTCTTGTGATCCTGGGCGATGGCCGGAACCAGTCCGTCAGCGTCCCACTTGATCTCGTCCTGCCAGTTTTTCATTTTGGGTCCTGACGGCAGCTGCAAGCTTTAAGCTTCAAGCTGCAAGTAAAAGCGATTCTGTGTGGTGCTTAAGTAGATAGGTACAACCCACGCACTTGCGGCTTGCAGCTTATCGCTTGCAGCTCAATCCGGCTATCGGCGAACGACCAGATACAAACCCACGGCCACCATGATGCCGGCGGGCCAATGACCCAGTTCGCTCAGTGGGCCACCGGCCGCGAGCACCGCGCCGCCACCCAGGTGGGCCGCGCCGAGCAGGCGCAGGAACCAGTCGTCCCGACGGCGTTTCCACGGTGGCGCGGGATCGTGGGCGTGGGGCTGGGACATGCGCTCGAGCAGGTCGCGGGTCATGTTGGCCAGGTGCGGGAGTTGTTCGAACTGGCTCTGCACGTTGCCCAGCAAGGTCTTCGGGCTCATCCGCTCGCGCATCCAGCGCTCGAGGAATGGTTGTGCGGTGTTCCAGAGATCCAGATCTGGGTAGAGCTGGCGGCCCAGGCCTTCGATGTTCAGCAGGGTTTTTTGCAATAGCACCAGTTGCGGCTGAACTTCCATGTTGAAGCGGCGCGCGGTCTGGAACAGGCGCATCAGCACCTGGCCGAATGAAATATCTTTTAACGGTTTTTCGAAGATCGGTTCGCACACCGTGCGGATCGCCGCTTCGAACTCGTTGAGCTTGGTCTCGGCCGGCACCCAGCCCGAATCGATGTGCAACTGGGCGACGCGGCGGTAGTCACGCTTGAAGAAGGCGAACAGGTTGCGGGCCAGGTAATCCTGGTCCTCGGGGGTGAGGCTGCCGACAATGCCGCAGTCGATGGCGATGTATTGCGGACTCCACGGCTGCACGGTGCTGACGAAGATGTTGCCCGGGTGCATGTCGGCGTGGAAGAAACTGTCGCGGAACACCTGGGTGAAGAAAATCTCCACGCCGCGTTCGGCGAGCAGTTTCATGTCGGTGCGCTGGTCGGCCAGGGTCGCGAGGTCGGTGACCTGGATGCCGTAGATGCGCTCCATCACCAACACTTTCGGCCGGCACCAGTCCCAATAGACTTGCGGGACGTAAAGCAGCGGCGAGCCTTCGAAGTTGCGGCGCAACTGGCTGGCGTTGGCGGCTTCGCGCAGCAGATCGAGTTCGTCGAAGATGGTTTTCTCGTAGTCCTGGACCACGTCCACCGGGTGCAGCAGGCGTGCATCGGCCGACACCCTCTCGGCGGCGCGCGCGAGGATGAACAGCCAGGCCAGGTCCTGGGCGATGATCGGCTTGAGGCCCGGGCGAATCACCTTGACCACCACTTCCTCACCCGTCTTGAGTTGTGCGGCGTGAACCTGGGCGACCGACGCCGAGGCCAGGGGCTCGACATCGAAACGGCTGAAGACTTCGCTGATCTTCTTGCCCAACTGTTCCTCGATCAGCGCTACCGACAGTTTCGAGTCGAAGGGGGGCACGCGGTCTTGCAGCAGCATCAGTTCGTCGGCGATGTCTTCGGGCAGCAGGTCGCGACGGGTCGAGAGAATCTGTCCGAACTTGATGAAGATGGGGCCCAGGTCCTGCAAGGCCAGGCGCAAGCGTGCGCCGCGACTCAACTCCAGGGTTCGGCGTGGGAACCAGCGCCACGGCAACACGAAGCGCAGCGCCAGGAGAAACCAGGGCAGCGGCAAGGCGAACAGCAGGTCATCGAGGCGGTAGCGGATCACGACGCGCTGGATGCGCAACAGACGGCGGACGGCAAGCAGCTTCATGCGTTATCGCTTGGTTTCAAGGGATCGGGAAAGGCGCTCGAAACGCGCCTCGAGACGTTCCAGATCAAGCTTGATCTGGTCCAGTTCATCAAAACGGGCCTGGGCTTCGCGTTGGCCTACGAGAGTACGCGATTCTTCGGCCAGGTATTCACTCAGATTCTGTCCCAGGCTGGCGAAGCCCTGGCGATACCAGCGGGTACGGCTGCGCAGATGACCGCTGAGCAACTGGGTGGCCACCGGACCGATCCAGCGGGACACCTCGTATTCCCAGTCCAGCTCAAGGTCCTGGAGAATCGCCGCCAGCTCCAGCAGCACGCCGCTGTCGCCGTCGAGTTCGACATCGGGGCCATGCAGCACGGCGGTCTTGTTCTGGCTCAGCGCCAGCTCCAGCAGGTTCGACGCCGGGGCTCGGAGCGTGCAGTCCGCCTCCGCCACCCAATGAGAGGCGAGCATCAGGCCCTCATCACTGGGCAGGATAAACAGCTTGAGCGCCGGGCTGCGACAATCGACGGCAATCACCTTGCCACTCAAATGCGCCAGGCGCATCGGCGCCGTGCTGTCCAGGCGCAGGACCCGGTTGATGCCGAGTTCGACGCCGGCGAGCAGGCCGGTGAGCAGCATCAGGGCTTGATACCGCGGTGCAGGGCAACGATGCCCGAGGTCATGTTGTGGTAGGTCACGCGGTCGAAACCGGCTTCGACCATCATCGACTTCAGCGTTTCCTGGTCTGGATGCATGCGGATCGATTCGGCCAGGTAGCGATAGCTTTCCGCGTCGTTGGTGATCAGCTTGCCCATCAGCGGCATGAAGGCGAACGAGTAGGCGTCGTAGGCCTTGGACATCAGCGCGTTGGTCGGCTTGGAGAATTCCAGCACCAGCAGCCGGCCACCGGGCTTGAGTACGCGCAGCATGGAGCGCAGCGCGTCTTCCTTGTGGGTGACGTTACGCAGGCCGAAGGCGATGGTGACGCAGTCGAAGTGGTTGTCCGGGAACGGCAGCTTCTCGGCATCGGCCTGGACGAACTCGACGTTGCCCGCCACACCCAGGTCCAGCAAGCGGTCGCGACCCACCTTGAGCATGGATTCGTTGATGTCGGCGAGCACCACATGGCCGGTCGGGCCAACGATGTGGGAGAATTTTTTAGTCAGGTCACCCGTGCCGCCAGCGATGTCCAATACACGATTGCCGGTGCGCACGCCCGACAGTTCGATCGCGAAGCGCTTCCACAAGCGATGCATGCCGCCCGAGAGCAGGTCGTTCATCAGGTCATACTTGGCGGCTACCGAGTGGAAAACCTCAGCGACTTTTTCCGCCTTCTGGCTTTCCGGCACGTTCTTGAAGCCGAAGTGAGTGGTGGGTTCGGCATCGCTGCCTTTGCGCTGATCAGTCATATCGCTGTCACCAAAAAAGAATGCGGGACATTCTAATCCCGGTGGAGTGCTTTGTCTTGGCAAGGCTGCAGGTAAGATGAACCACTGCCAGGACGTTTTGACGCAGGCAGGGTCTGAAACGTTCAGGCAAGTCTCGATCAAACAGGAGTTATCAGATGGCCCGTATTACTGTTGAGCGTGCCCATGCCCTGGGCAAGGAAGCGGCCCGCGAAAAGGCTGACAAGTTGGCGCAGAAACTTTCCGACAGCTATGGCCTGGAGCCCCGGTGGGAGGGCGACACGCTGAAGCTCAAGCGTTCCGGGGTCAAGGGCGAAGTGCATGTAGGCGAAGATTCGATCCGCGTCGATGTGGAACTGGGCATGTTGATGTCTGCCATGAGTGGCACGATCAAGACGGAAATCGAAAAAGCCTTGGACAAGGCGTTGGCTTGATTAACCCACTGGCGAATTGGGATATGGAATTCAGTTGCCTGACTAGCCCTGGTGCAAGCGAGCCTGCTTCCACCAGGGCGTCATTCCCTTGGGCCTATCCGTTTTGTTAGGGTGCCCTTTCTAATTATTGTCACTACTTTGTGCCTGAGCCCGACCCTGTACGGGCAGTTCCTCCCATCTGTCTTCGAGTGAGGTGCACCATGGCCAAAGTTATTTTGAAGAAAAAAACCGACATTGAATCTTCCACGCTGAGCGACGTGAAAACGTACGCGCGCAAGATCTGGCTGGCTGGCCTGGGCGCCTATACCAAGGTGGGCCAGGAAGGCAGCGAGTACTTCCAGGAGTTGGTCAAGGCTGGCGAAGTTATTGAAACAAAAGGCAAAAAGAACATTGCCGGAACACTTCAAGCAGCCAACAGCGAACTGATTGAAGCCAAGACCGACGTCAATACTTTCAAGGCCAGGGTTGAAGTCCAACTCGACAAAGTCGAGAAGGTGTTCGACGCGCGTGTTGCAAGTGCCTTGAATCGTATCGGCATTCCGTCTAAACATGACGTTGAGACACTCTCTGCTAAGCTCGATGAGCTGACGGCATTGCTCGAACGTGTCGCGCGTAAACATTAAGGAGAACGGGATGGCTGGCAAGAAAATCACCGATAAAGAAGGCAGCTCGTGGGCCGGGAAGATTGAAAAGTACTCCCGCAAAATCTGGCTTGCTGGTTTAGGCGTGTACTCGAAGATCGACACTGACGGCAGCAAACTCTTCGAGTCCCTGGTTAAGGACGGCGAGAAGGCCGAAAAACTCACCAAGACGGCGGTTGGCAAACAAGTCGATGCGGCTACGGTCTCCGCCGAGTCGGCGAAATCAAGAATCGGCGGCGTGAAGGATCGAGCCCTGGGTAAATGGGATGAGCTGGAGGGTGCCTTCGACAAGCGCCTGAACAGTGCAATTTCCCGCTTGGGCGTGCCGAGCCGCAATGAAGTCAAGGAACTGCACAGCAAGGTCGACACCCTGACCAAGCAGATCGAAAAACTCACCGGGGCCAAGGTCACGCCTGTCGCGACCAAGGCTACTGCAAGCAAGACGGTGGCGGCCAAACCCGCGACGAAGACGGCAGCCAAGCCACTGGTCAAGGCAGCGACAAAAACCGTCGCCAAACCTGCGGCCAAAGCAGCGGCTAAAACCGCAGCGGCCAAACCAGCAGCCAAGGCGGCCAAACCCGTCGCGGCAAAAGCAGCAGCCAAGGCCGCTGCCAAACCTGCTGCCAAGCCAGCGGCTAAAACTGCAGCAGCTAAACCGGCTGCGGCCAAACCTGCGGCAAAAGCCGCTGCGAAGCCGGCCGCCAAACCCGCCGCGGCGAAAAAGCCAGCGGTGAAAAAAGCGACTGCGCCAAAAGCAGCCGCACCGAAGGCGCCGACCGCGACCGCCAAACCGGCAACCCCAACGGGCACGGCGAACTCCGCTTCGGCTCCGACTCCGGTGGCCACCTCGACTCCAGCGCCGGCTCCGTCGACGCCTACCAGTCAGTCCTGATTTTCCAGGGCAGGCAAAGACGCCCGGCTTATGTAGGCCGGGCGCTCGTTCCCACGCTCCCGCGTGGGAATGTCTCCAGCTGCGTTCCGCTGTTTGGGGCGCTGAGCGTCACGCTGGCGTCAATCGTGCTCTTCCAGGTACCGCAGCGCCATCTGTTCGGTCGCGACCTTGACCGCAGGCGGCAAGTGCGGCGCCACCAGCATCATGACCTGGTAGACCACCAGGCGAACTTCGCCTTCGCGATCCAGGATCCGTTGATAGTCCAGCGAGAACAGCAAGGTCATGGTGATCTGCTCCACCAGTTGCCCCAATGCCTGTGTATCGCTGACCAGAAACCCCTGGGCCTTGAGTTGCGCCAGCAATGAGGCCAGGGTCCGCTTCAGCGCGTTGAGCAACTGGCGAATCCCCTTGGCCAGTTTTGGCAGGCGCCCGGCCAGGTTCGACAGGTCCTGGAACAGAAACCGGTATTGAGCCAGGCGCTCGACGATCAGGTGCAGGAATAACCAGTAATCCTCCGGCGCCAGTTGCGCATCGGCCGGTGGGTCCAGCAGCGGCGCGAGCTCGGCCTGGAATCGCTCGAACAGTCCCAGTATCAGTGGTTCCTTTCCATGGAAGTGGTAATAGAGGTTGCCAGGGCTGATACCCATTTCATTGGCAATTTCCATGGTGGAGACGTTCGGCTCGCCCTTTTCGTTGAATAACTGCAGGGCACATTCAAGGATGCGGTCGCGGGTTTTCATCCGGTCTTCTTAGTGATGAAGTCGTGCCACGGTCGGAAGCGCGACCGTGGAGTGAAGTGCTCAGCGCACGCGCACATAGGTTCCGGGCGCGGCTTCCAGGGGTGGGTATTTCACGTTGCCCAAGGCCATCTGTGTTTCGCGTTGGGCACCGGAGCGTTCCTGGATCCAGCCCAGCCATTGGGGCCACCAGCTGCCATCGATGTGCTTGGCGTCGTAGTACCAGGCCCGAGGGTCACTGCTCAGTTTCGGGTTTTCGATGTAGTTGGCCTTGGGGTTGCCGGGCGGGTTGAGAATGCTTTGGACGTGGCCGCTGTTGGACAGTACGAAGCGCCTTTCGCCGCCCAGCAACAGCGTCGAGCGATACACCGCGTCCCAAGGGGTGATGTGGTCGTTGATGCCGGCCACGCTGAAGCTGTCCACCGTGACTTTCTGCAAGTCTATAGGCGTGCCGCAGACTTCCAGGCCGCCGGGATGGGTCAGCGGGTTGTGCTTGAAAAAATCCAGCAGGTCGCCGTGATACGCCGCTGGAAGCCGGGTGCAGTCGTTGTTCCAGTAGAGGATATCGAAGGCCGGCGGCGTCTTGCCCAGCAAGTAGTTGTTGACGAAATAAGTCCAGATCAGGTCGTTGGGGCGCATCCAGGCGAACACCCGGGCCATGTCGCGACCATCGAGAATGCCTTTCTGGTAAGAGCGGCGCTTGGCAGCCTCAAGGGTCTGTTCGTCGATGAACAGCGTGGCCGGGCTTTCGATCTCGCTGTCCAGCAAGCTCACCAGGTAGCTGGCGCTGGCGACCCGGCGCAGTTGGCGCTTGGCCTGCAGGTGACCTTGCAAGGCGGCGATGGTCATGCCACCGGCGCAGGCGCCCATCAGGTTGACCTCGCGCGCGCCGGTGATCTCCCGGCATACATTCATCGCCTCCTCCGTCGCCTCGACGTAACTGGACAAGCCCCACTCGCGGTGGCGCACGTCGGGATTGCGCCAACTGATGATGAACACTTGCAAGCCGTTTTTCAGGGCGTATTGGACGAAGCTGTTGGAAGGACTCAGGTCGAAAATGTAGAACTTGTTGATCTGCGGCGGCACGATCAGCAATGGCCTGGCATATTGCTTTTCGCTCATTGGCTTGTACTGGATCAGCTCCAGCAGCTCGTTGCGAAACACCACCGCGCCGGGAGTAGTGGCGAGGGTCTTGCCGACTTCGAAGGCCTGGGGCGTGACCTGCCGGGGCAACCCGTCGTTGTGCAGCAAGTCATCCACCAGGTGGCCGATGCCGCGAATCAGGCTGGTGCCGCCAGTGTTGAACAGTTCCTTGATCGCCACGGGGTTCAGCAAGGTATTGGAGGGCGACACGGCATCGTTGAGCAGCGAAAAGGTAAAGTGAGCGCGGGCGCGATCATCCGGGCTCATGTCGCTTTCGTCGATCCAGCTCCTGACCTGCTTCTGCCAGCTCAGGTACGCCTGCAGGCTGCGCCGATAGAACGGGTTGTGCCGCCAGGTGGGATCGGCGAAGCGCTTGTCGTTGGGGTTGGTGGGGTGCAGCGTTTCGCCCAGCAGCACGCGCCCCAGTTGACCGCCCAGCCGCAATGCATGCCGGGCGCTGTGCACCGGGTTGCGCAAGCCATGGACGGCGACGTTGTGCAAGGTGGCAAGCAGATCCCTGCCGCGCAGGCCGGTGACCGCGCTTTGTGCATTGATGAAACTGGCAGGGGCGGGCATGGAACCCTTCGCCGGTTTGTCGCGCATGAGTCAACTCCTTCGTCATCAGGCTAAAAACAAACGCACCGAACCAGACAACATAGTCGCTGTTTCGGATGGCTGCATGATCCGGCGTCCTGCCAGGCGCTCTCGGCGGTGTCAGCCGCCACTCAGCGGCGCGGGATGCGGATGCATGACCGCGCGCTGACGTTCTTCCTCCAGAAATTTCATGATGATCGGTGCCACGGCCTCGGCCCGGGTGATCAGGAACAAATGGCCGTCATCGATGATGTGCAACTGCGAGTTTGGTATGCGCCAGGCCAGCATGCGCATGTTGATCAATGGGATCAGCGGGTCGTCATCCCCGGCGAGGATCAGGGTTGGCTGGTGGATCTTGTGCAGCCAGTGGATGCTGGTCCAGCCCAGGCCAGCAAACAACTGCCAGTAGTAACCGAGTTTGCCCGCCGACCGAACCTTGGCGGCGTGACGGGCCGCCAGGCTCGGATCGCGGCGAAACGAGCCGCCGTAAATCAACGGGGCGATGCGCATCACATGGGATGGCTGAACGTAGCGCCGGGGACTGGCCATCATCCACAGCACCTTCGGCTTGCCCGGCACCATCACCGCGCCGGCGGCCGTAGCGGCGAGCACCAGCTTCTTGCAGCGTTCCGGATAATCATGGGCGAACTGCTGGGCCAAAGCGCCGCCCCAGGACACGCCGATCACGTTGACCTGCCCATAGTCCAGATAATCGAGCATCCGCGCGGTGAGCTTGGCCAAGCCAGGGAAGCGATAGGGCCGGCTCGGTGTCGACGAGCCGCCGACCCCAGGCACATCGAAGGCAATCACTTCCAAGTCCGGGTCCAGGGCCTCGATGAACGGGAACACCAGCTCCAGGTTGGCGCCGATGCCGTTGAAGATCAGCAGTGGCGTCAAGTGAGGCTTGCCGGGACGTACCGCGGTGCGCAAGGTCTGGCCATCCAGATCGACGGTACGGAAGATGTACGGTTGCGGCATGCTTCAAGTCCTGGGGTAGAAAAGCAGAAAAAGCAGCTTCAAGCTGCACGAGGACAGCTTGGCGCTTGAAGCTTGCAACTTGCAGCTATCTTTCATGCACATACGTACCGGGCGCCGCTTCACCCGCCACATAAGTCTTGTTGCCCAGTACGGTCGGTGCTTTTTTCAGCTTGCCCGAGCGCTCGGCCTGCCAGGCTTGCCAGTGCAACCACCATGAGTCGGTGTGCTTGGTGGAGTTTTCCATCCAGTCCTCGGCCTTGGCGGGCATGTCCTCGCTGGTCATGTAGCGCGACTTGGGGTTGCCCGGCGGGTTGAGGATGCTCTGGATATGACCGCTGCTCGACAGCACGAATTCCACCTTGCCGCCGAACAGTTGCGCCGACTTGTAGCAGGACTTCCATGGGGTAATGTGGTCGTTGGTACCGGCCAGGGAAAAGATATCCGCAGTGACCTGCTTGAGGTCGATTGGCGTGCCGCACACTTCCAGGGCGTTGGGGCGGATCAGCGGGTTGTTCTTGAACATCTCGATGAGGTCGCCATGGAAGGCCGCCGGAAGCCTGGTGGTGTCGTTGTTCCAGAACAGGATGTCGAACACCGGCGGCTCGTTGCCCAGCAGGTAATTGTTGACCCAGTAGTTCCAGATCAAGTCGTTGGGGCGCATCCAGGCAAAGACCTTGGCCATGTCGCTACCTTCGAGCACGCCGGCCTGGTACGAGTGGCGCTTGGCGGCTTCCAGGGTCTGCTCGTCGACGAACAGCGCCACGTCGGTGTCCAGGGTGGTGTCCAGCACGCTCACCAGCAAGGTCAGGGCATTGACCTTTTTCTCGCCCAGCGCGGCGTAGTGGCCAAGCAGCGCGGTGCAGGTGATGCCGCCCGAGCAGGCGCCCAGCATGTTGACGTCTTTGCTGCCGGTGATGGCCGTGACCACATCCACCGCTTCCTTGAGCGCCTCGATGTAGGTCGACAGGCCCCACTCGCGCTGCGCCTTGGTGGGGTTGCGCCAACTGATGATGAAGGTCTGCACGTTGCTGCGCAGGCAGAAGCGCGCCAGGCTCTTGTCCGGACTTAGGTCGAAGACATAGAACTTGTTGATCTGCGGCGGGACCACCAGCAGCGGTCGTTCATGGACCTGCTCGGTGATGGGGCGGTACTGGATCAGCTCCAGCACGTCATTGCGAAAGACCACGGCGCCTTCCGTCACGCCCAGGCTCTTGCCGACTTCGAACGCGCCCATGTCGACCTGGCTCGGCATGCCGCCGTTGTGCACCAGGTCCTTGGCCAAGTGGGACAAGCCATCGAGCAGGCTCTTGCCGCCGGTTTCGAAGAAGCGCTTGACCGCCGCCGGGTTGGCCGCCGAGTTGGTCGGAGCCATGGCTTCGGTCATCAGGTTGATGACGAAGTGCCCTCGGCTGATGTCTTGGGGCGAGAGGCTGCTGTCGTCTATCCAGGCATGCAGCTCCTTGCGCCACGCCAGATAAGTTTGCAGGTAACGTCTGTAAAGCGGGTTCTGGCTCCACGCCGGGTCGTTGAAACGACGATCGTCACCGGCGGGCTGCAACTCGGATTTGCCGAACAGGACTTTCCTGAGTTCAGCGCCGAAATGGGCAACGTGCTTGACGCTGTGCAGCGGTTGTCTGATGGTCTGGGTCAGCACCATCCGGGCAGAGGCCAGCAGGTCTTTCCTGCGCAAGCCGACGACGGGATTCAAGCCCAAGGTATTTTCCGAGGCTTGGTACTTCAACTCATCGTTGTTCTTGTTGCTCATCTACGACGCTCCATTGTCCTTCAGACGAGTACCGGGGCCGAGCGATGAAGCCACACGGCCATTACCAGGTACGCTGCTCGGGGTGACCGTTAATTCCGCATCGAGGCCAATGAGGAAACGTGTGCCAGGAACTCGCCGGTTCCTTTGCAGGGAACTTGCCAGCTCCATTGGTTACCCGAGTTTAATTTTTTTCGCAAGCAGGCCAGTCATTGACGTTGCCGCGCGGGCATTCAAGCAGATGAGTCTAGAAAATTCGCCCTAAAGCGCCAGCCCTTGAGCTAGAGCATCAGCTTGACCACGGATTCGTTCGGATCGCGGGTTTTTCCGGCGGCCTTGAGCTCGGCGAGATAATCGTTCCACAGGTCCTCTTGGCGCAGCGCCAATTGGTACAGGTAGTCCCACGTGAACAATCCGCTGTCGTGGCCGTCGTCGAAGGTCAATTTCAGTGCGTACTGACCGGCCGGTTCAACCTTGGTCAGGCCGACGCCCAGCTTGCCGTATTGCAGGATGGGTTTGCCATGGCCCTGGACCTCCGCGGAAGGTGAATGCACCCGCAGGAATTCGGCGGGCAAGTGGTATTCCTCGTCCGGCGCGTATTTGAGCGTCAGGGTCTTGGAGGCTTTGTGCAGGTTGATGGCGGTGGGGAGTTTGGTCATAGAAGCAGCTTACAAGCTACAAGCTACAAGCTACAAGCTACAAGCTACAAGCTGGAGGTGACCCGCTTGCAGCTTGCAGCTAGAAGCTTGCAGCTTTAAAGAATATACCGCGACAGGTCTTCGTTCTCGGCCAGTTCTCCCAGGTGGCTGTTGACGTATTCGGCATCGATGATGATCGGCGCTTCATTGTGGGCGCTAGCGAGGTCGCCGGCACTGAACGAGACTTCCTCGAGCAGGCGCTCAAGCAGCGTGTGCAGGCGACGGGCACCGATGTTCTCGGTCTTCTCGTTGACCTGCCAGGCGATTTGCGCCAAGCGCTTGATGCCCTCGGGCGCGAACTCGATGTTCAGGCCTTCGGTCTTGAGCAGCGCGCAATACTGCTCGGTCAGCGACGCGTGGGGTTCGCTGAGGATGCGTTCGAAATCTTCTGGCGACAACGCCTTGAGTTCGACACGGATCGGCAAGCGGCCTTGCAGCTCGGGCACCAGGTCGCTCGGCTTGCTCAGGTGGAACGCACCGGAGGCAATGAACAGGATGTGGTCGGTCTTGACCATGCCCAGCTTGGTGTTCACCGTGCAGCCTTCGATCAACGGCAGCAGGTCACGTTGCACGCCTTCACGGGACACGTCGGCGCCGCCGACATTGCCGCGCTTGGCGACCTTGTCGATCTCGTCGATGAATACGATGCCGTGCTGCTCCACCGCTTCCAGCGCCTTGGCCTTCAACTCTTCTTCGTTGACCAGCCGACCCGCTTCTTCGTCACGCACCAGCTTCAGCGCTTCCTTGACCTTGAGCTTGCGGCTTTTCTTCTTGCCCTTGCCCATGTTGGCGAACAGGCTCTGCAACTGGTTGGTCATTTCTTCCATGCCCGGCGGCGCGGAAATGTCGACGCCGGCCATCTCGGCCACTTCGATCTCGATTTCCTTGTCGTCCAGCTGGCCTTCGCGCAGGCGCTTGCGGAACAACTGGCGGGTGTTGGAATCCTGGGTCGCGGCGGAGTCTGCGTTGAAGCCCATGCGCGCCGGCGGCAGCAGCGCGTCGAGGATGCGCTCTTCGGCGGCGTCTTCGGCGCGATGACGGACCTTGGTGATTTCCTGCTCGCGCAGCAGCTTGATGGCGGCATCGGCCAAGTCACGGATGATCGACTCGACGTCGCGGCCGACATAGCCCACTTCGGTGAACTTGGTGGCTTCGACCTTGATAAACGGCGCATTGGCGAGCTTGGCCAGGCGACGGGCAATCTCGGTTTTACCGACGCCGGTCGGGCCGATCATCAGGATGTTCTTGGGGGTCACTTCAACGCGCAGCTCCTCAGGCAGCTGCATCCGCCGCCAGCGGTTGCGCAGGGCAATGGCAACGGCGCGCTTGGCATCGTCCTGGCCGATGATGTGACGGTTGAGTTCGTGGACGATTTCGCGGGGAGTCATGGACATAATATTGGGGTCCTCAAGCAGGAATTCGGGCCTGGACGGGCTTATTCCGCGAGGTCCTGCTCCTCAATGGTTTGGGTGTGGTTGGTGAACACGCAAATGTCGCCGGCAATGCCCAAGGCAGTCTCGACGATTTCGCGGGCCGACAGGTCGGTCTTTTTTAACAGCGCGCTGGCCGCGGCCTGGGCGTAGGCACCGCCGGAACCCATGGCGATCAGGCCGTCTTCGGGCTCAACGACATCGCCGTTGCCGGTGATGATCAGCGAGGCGTCCTTGTTGGCGACCGCGAGCATGGCTTCGAGGCGGCTCAGGGAGCGGTCGGTGCGCCATTCCTTAGCTAGCTCGACGGCGGCGCGGACCAGGTGGCCCTGGTGTTTCTCAAGTTGGCCTTCGAAACGCTCGAACAAGGTGAAGGCGTCGGCGGTGGCTCCGGCGAAACCGGCGATGACCTGGCCGTGGTACAGGCGGCGGACTTTCTTCGCGTTGCCTTTCATCACGGTGTTGCCCAATGAAACCTGGCCGTCGCCGCCCATGACGACTTTGCCGTGACGGCGGACTGAAACGATGGTGGTCAAGGGAGAGTCTCCACGCAGCGGGGCGAAAATGCCCGGATGAAACTCATATGGGGGTGGCGTGGGGTTTTTCAACTGCGGGGTGGGGGAGGGGATGAGTGGCATTGGGTGTTTCTAGCGGAGCGCTCTTGTGGCGAGGGAGCTTGCTCCCGCTGGACCGCGCAGCGGTCCCAAGCTTTTGGAGCTGCTATGCCCGAGGCGTCGGACCGGCCCAGCGGGAGCAAGCCCCCTCGCCACGAAAAGCGCCGCTGCCACAGATGCCTTCGCTTGGATCAGCGGCTCTGGCGTTGTTGTAACAGCAGGTTGCTGAAACCACTGCCAGCCAGCTGTTTTTGGGCCTTGGTCAAGTCTTCACGATTGCTAAACGGCCCGACCAGTACCCGATACCAGGTTTCGTCCTTCACCGTCCCGGACTCAACCGACACGGACTGGCCCAACAGAATGATCTGCGCTCGGACCTTGTCGGCGTCGGCTTCCTTGCGGAACGAGCCGGCCTGCAGGAAGAACTTCGTCACCGGCGCAGCCTTCTGCACGGGTGGGGCCGGTGGCGGCGTGATGCCGGCCAGCGCCGCCTGGGCGCGGGCGGTGTCGATCTTCGCCGCTTCAGCCGGGGTCACCGGCGTGGTGGGCACTTGCGGCGTCGGCAGGGTTTTCTCCGGCACGGCGTCGGGCGGCACGATGACTTCCGACTCCGGCAGCAAGGTATAAAAGTCGTATTTGGGCTTCACCGGTTGCGTCGGGCTCGGCGGGGTCTTGTTCGCCTCGGCGATGCGCGTGGCTTTCTGTTGCTCCTGGCGGACGCGCTTGACGTCATCGCCCTGGCCCGGCTCCAGTTTCATCAGGAACACGATGAAAGCGCCAACGGTTAGGCCGATGGCCATCCACAGCCAGCCCGGAATCGGTTTCTTGGCTGGAGGCTGGTAACGACTGGCGCCGCGCTTGGGAACAGGTTTTTTCTTGGCGGCCAACTTACATGCGCTCCAGCGTTTCCAGGCCCAGCAGTTCCAGGCCTTGCTTGAGGGTACGCCCGGTCAGCGCTGCGAGGCGCAGGCGGCTTTGCATCTGCGCGGGAGTTTCGGCATTCAGGATCGGGCAGTTCTCGTAGAAGCTGGAGAACAGGCCGGCAACGTCGTACAGGTAGGCGCACAGAGTGTGCGGTGTGCCCTTGTCGGCGACGTTGTTCAGCACTTCGCCGAACTGCGCCAGTTTCGCCGCGAGCTCCTGCTCCAGCGGGGCCTGGAGCACAATCTGGCCGTCTATTTCATTGAATTCTTTGCCGAGCTTGCGGAACACGCCCGCCACGCGGGTGTAGGCATACAGCAGGTACGGCGCGGTGTTGCCTTCGAAATTGAGCATCAGGTCGAAGTTGAAGCTGTAGTCGCTGGTGCGGTGCTTGGACAGGTCGGCGTATTTCACCGCGTCGATGCCCACGACCTGGGCGATCTTGCGCAGCTCGTCCTCGGCCAGCTCCGGGTTCTTGCCCTTGACCAGGGTGTAGGCGCGGTCCTGGGCTTCGGTCAGCAGGTCGATCAGCTTCACCGTGCCGCCGTCGCGGGTCTTGAACGGGCGGCCGTCGGCGCCGTTCATGGTGCCGAAGCCCATGTGTTCCATTTCCATCGGATGGGTCACGAAGCCAGCCAGGCGGGCCACTTCGAATACTTGCTGGAAGTGCAGCGCCTGGCGTTGGTCGACGAAATACAGCACCCGATCGGCCTTGAGCACGCCGTTGCGGTAGCGCACGGCCGCCAAGTCGGTGGTGGCATAGAGGTAACCGCCGTCGGCCTTGACGATGATCACCGGCAGCGGCTCGCCATCGGCGGTCTTGAACTGGTCGAGGAACACGCACTGGGCACCATTGCTTTCCACCAGCATGCCCTTGGCCCTGAGGTCGTTGACCACATTGATCAGGTCATCGTTGTAGGCGCTTTCCCCCATCACGTCGGCCATGGTCAATTTGACGTTCAGCAGCTCGTAGATTTTCTGGCAGTGGGACAGGGAGATGTCCTTGAACTTGGTCCATAGTGCCAGGCACTCGGCATCGCCGGCCTGCAGCTTGACCACCAGGCCTCGGGCGCGGTCGGCAAACTCGGGGGACTCGTCGAAGCGTTGCTTGGCGGCGCGGTAGAAATTCTCCAGGTCCGACAGCTCGTCGCTGGTGATCGGATTTTCCTGCAAATAGGCCATCAGCATGCCGAACTGGGTGCCCCAGTCACCAACGTGGTTCTGGCGGATCACGGTGTCGCCAAGGAACTCCAGGACCCGGGCGACGCCGTCGCCGATAATGGTCGAGCGCAGGTGGCCGACGTGCATTTCCTTGGCGAGATTGGGGGCCGAGAGGTCAACGACGGTGCGCTGCAACGGGCCGGCCTTGCGCACGCCGAGGCGCTCGTCGGCCAGGGCCGCGTCCAGGCGCGAAGCCAGGGCCTGGGTGTTCTGGAAGAAGTTGATGAAACCGGGGCCGGCGATGGCCGCCTTGCTGACGCTCTCGTCGGCCGGCAGGGCCGCGATGATTTTCTCCGCCAGGTCCCGCGGCTTCATGCCGGCCGGTTTGGCGAGCATCATCGCGATGTTACTGGCGAAGTCGCCGTGGGTCTTGTCGCGGGTGTTTTCGACCTGAATCGCCGGCGACAGGCCTTCTGGCAGCACACCTTCAGTGACGAGTTGGGTGATGGCTTGCTGGATGAGCTGGCGGATGGTGTCTTTCATGGTCTTCTCTTTCAACCGCAGGCGCGGCGGCGCTTCGATGCGCTGGTGGAAAAACTGGGCATTATCCGTGGCGCGGGCGAGCTTGCCAACTGTAGCGGGTCGGTTGGGTCCATGTGATGACTATTCTGGCTTCGTCGCACGTGGGCGATCGCCATCTAATACAAATCCACCGGGTCCACATCCAGTGACCAGCGCACCGCCCGGCCGCTGGGCAGTTGCTCCAGCACCAGCAACCAGGCACTCAACAGTCGATGCAGCGGCGCCCGGGCATTGGCTTGCAACAGAAGCTGGGCGCGATAACGCCCGGCCCGCCGCTCCATCGGAGCCGGGACCGGGCCCAATAGTTCGATGCCAGTGAGGCTTTGCTCCGCCAGCAAGCGCTCTGCCTCGCTGCACGCTTCGTCAAGGAAACCTTCCGCCTGTCCCGGTTTGTGAGCCTCGGCCCGCAGCAGCGCCAAGTGTGCAAAGGGCGGCAGCCCGGCGCTGCGTCGTTCGCTCAACGCCTGTTCGGCAAAGGCAAAATAACCCTGCTCGGTCAACTGGATCAACAGCGGATGGTCCGCCAAGTGGGTCTGGATAATGACCTTGCCCGGTTCCTCGGCTCGTCCGGCACGGCCCGCCACCTGGACGATCAACTGCGCCATGCGTTCGCTGGCACGGAAATCCCCGGAAAACAGCCCGCCGTCGGCATCGAGGATCGACACCAGCGTCACCCGGGGAAAGTGATGCCCCTTGGCGAGCATTTGCGTGCCCACCAGAATGCATGGCTGGCCCTTCTGGATCGTGGCGAACAACTGATTCATCGCGTCTTTGCGCGAGGTGCTGTCGCGATCCACCCGCAGCACCGGGAAATCGGGGAAGAGGATGCCCAACCGCTCCTCGGCGCGCTCGGTGCCGGCGCCCACCGGGCGCAGATCCACTTTCCCGCACTGCGGACAGTGCCTCGGCACGCGCTCGGAGTGCCCGCAATGGTGGCAGCGCAATTCGCCGTAGCGTTGATGCACGGTCATTCGCGCGTCGCATCGCTCGCAACCGGACATCCAACCGCAGTCGTGGCAGAGCAGGGTCGGGGCGAACCCCCGACGGTTGAGGAACACCAGGACCTGTTGCCCGGCGGCCAGGGTCTGGCCGATGGCTTGTTGCATCGGTCCGGAAATGCCGCTGTCCAGCGGACGACTCTTGACGTCCAGGCGCAGGAAACGCGGTTGCTTGGCGCCGCCGGCCCGTTCGTTCAGGCGTAGCAGGCCGTAGCGACCGGTGTAGGCGTTGTGCAGGCTTTCCAGGGAGGGCGTGGCCGAACCGAGGACAATCGGGATGTTCTCTTGGCGGGCGCGCACCAGTGCCAGGTCGCGGGCGTGGTAGCGCAGGCCTTCCTGCTGTTTATAGGAGCCGTCGTGCTCTTCGTCGATGATGATCAGGCCAGGGTTTTTCATCGGCGTGAACAGGGCCGAGCGGGTGCCGATAATGATGTCGGCCTCGCCGTCCCGGGCGGCGAGCCAGGCTTCCAGGCGCTCGCGGTCGTTGACCGCCGAATGCACCAGCGCGATCCGTGCGTTGAAACGCTGCTCGAAGCGCGCCAGCGTTTGTGGCCCGAGGTTGATTTCCGGGATCAGCACCAGGGCTTGCTTGCCGGCTTCGAGGGTCTCGCGAATCAGTTGCAGGTAGACCTCGGTCTTGCCGCTGCCGGTCACGCCCGCCAGCAAGAAGGCATGGTAACTATCGAAACCCGCGCGAATCGCTTCGCACGCGGCCCGCTGTTCGGCGTTGAGCGGCAGTTCCGGCTGGGCCAGCCAATGTTCATGGCGTGCGCCCGGGGCGTGCTTGCGCACTTCCACCTGGACCAGGCCCTTGGCCAACAGCAGGTCGAGACTGTCTTTACTGAGCATCAACTTGCTCAGTAGCTGATGCGCCACGCCGTGGGGATGCTGGGCCAGGGTCGCCAGGGCCTCGCGCTGGCGCGGTGCGCGGGCAATACGCGGATCGTCCAGCGCGGCGCCGGGCGCTGCCGACCAGAATCGTTCCTGGCGCGCTTCGGCCGGTTCGCCCTGGCGCAACAGTACCGGCAGCGCCCAGCTCAGGGTGTCGCCCAGGCTGTGCTGATAATACTGGGAGGTCCACAGGCACAGCTTGAACAACGACGCGGGCAGCGGCGCCGTAGCATCAAGCAAGGCCAACGCCGGCTTGAGCTTGTCGACCGGCACTTCGCTGTGATCGGCGACTTCCACCAGAATGCCGATCATCTCCCTCCGACCGAACGGCACCCGCAGGCGCATGCCCGGTTGCAACTGGGCGCGCGTCACCCCGGCCGGGGCACGGTAATCGAACAAGCGGCGCAGGGGCGATGGCAGGGCGAGGCGCAGGATGGCGTCGGGCACGCGGTGGATTCTCGATTAGGCAGCGGCGAAGAAGGCCGGGAGCCTAGCAGACGGTTGGTACAAGTTGTAGCTTGCGTGATTAATGTTGTCTGGTAGAATCCGCGGCCTAATTACGTGCGGTATTCAACAATAGTGTTGGGTGGCGGCACGCTAGCCTGAGGAAAACACCATGAAAACCGATATCCATCCGGACTACCCAGTTGTGGCTGTAACCTGCAGCTGCGGCAACAAGTTCGAAACGCGTTCGACCTACGGCAAAGCCTTGTCGATCGACGTTTGCAACGAGTGCCACCCGTTCTACACCGGTAAGCAAAAGACTCTGGATACCGGCGGCCGTGTTCAGAAGTTCGCCGATCGTTTCGGTGCTTTCGGCAAAGTTGCTCCAAAAGCCTGAGGCTGATCATTTTGGATGGTCTTCTCGACTGGTCCAGACTGATGAAAAAGGCGTCCCTTGCGGGCGCCTTTTTTGTGGCTGCGATTTGGCTCAGCGGTGCCCAGGCGTCCTGTCCCTTGCAGGCCAGCGTGCCTGAGGCGCAGGTGCAGCGTGTGGTGGATGGCGACACCTTGTACCTTGAGGATGGCCGTCGTATCCGCATGATTGGCCTCAACAGCCCGGAGCTGGGAAAGCGTGGGCGTGCCGACGAGCCGTTTGCCGTGGCGGCGCACCAACGACTCGAGGCCTTGGTAGCTGCCAGTACCGGTCGTGTCAGGGTATTGCCCGGCAAGGACGACCGGGACGACTATGGGCGCACGCTTGCTCATGTCTATGACAGCCAAGGCCGAAACCTGGAGGAGCAATTGATTGCCGAGGGGCTGGGGTTCCTCGTAGCCGTCGCTCCAAACGTCGATCTGGTCGGCTGCCAGCAGGCAGCGGAGCGCCAGGCGCGGCAAGCCGGGCTGGGCCTGTGGAAGCAGTCCCCGGTGGTGCGAGCGGAGCGGATCAGCGCACCTGGTTTCGTACTGACCAGTGGGCGGGTAGCCAGCGTGCAGCGCAATCGCGGCGGTATCTGGATTCAATTGCAGGGATCGGTTGTCCTGCACATCGCACCCCATGCGCAGCGAAACTTCGATGCCTCGATGCTCAAGGGTCTGGAAGGGCGGAAAATCGAGACACGCGGTTGGGTCGTTGATCGCTCCCGGCGTGGCGCGGCCAAGCCTGGGCAGGCGCGATGGATGCTGCCATTGACCGATCCTGCGATGCTGCAGGCGTTACGCTGAGAAAAATAATTGTAGACATAATGGTCTTGGATTGTATGCATCAAGCCCTTGTGTTTCGTAGCTCTTGGCCCAAAGTCGTAGGGCAGGGCGCTTGACAGCAGTGACTGGTCAGTCTTGTAGGGACTTTGCGAGGCGCGTATCCTCGGCGGTCCGTCTGTCCAACACAGTAAAAGCGGAATGCCCACATGTCTGATCTGAAAACTGCCGCTCTCGAATATCACGCTAATCCTCGTCCAGGAAAGCTGAGTGTCGAGCTCACCAAGGCCACCGCCACTGCCCGCGACCTGTCGCTGGCCTACAGCCCCGGCGTAGCCGAACCAGTACGCGAAATCGCTCGCGACCCTGAACTGGCCTACAAATACACCGGCAAGGGCAACCTGGTTGCAGTCATTTCCGATGGCACCGCGATTCTCGGCCTGGGCAACCTCGGCCCGTTGGCCTCCAAGCCTGTGATGGAAGGCAAGGGCGTGCTGTTCAAGCGCTTTGCTGGCATCGACGTGTTCGACATCGAAGTCGACTCCGAAAGCCCACAAGCCTTCATCGACACCGTCAAGCGTATCTCCATCACCTTCGGTGGCATCAACCTGGAAGACATCAAGGCACCAGAGTGCTTTGAGATCGAGCGCGCCCTGATCGAACAGTGCGACATTCCGGTTTTCCACGACGATCAGCACGGTACCGCAATCGTGACCGCGGCTGGCATGATCAACGCCCTGGAAATCGCCGGCAAGACCCTGCCAGAAGCCAAGATTGTCTGCCTGGGCGCCGGCGCTGCGGCCATCTCCTGCATGAAGTTGCTGGTGAGCATGGGTGCCAGGATCGAAAACATCTTCATGGTCGACCGTACCGGCGTGATCCACTCCGGCCGTGACGACCTGAACCAGTACAAGGCCGTGTTTGCCCACGCCACCGACAAGCGCTCCCTGGCGGACGCCCTGGACGGTGCCGACGTTTTCGTTGGCCTGTCGGGTCCGAACCTGCTGAGCCCGGAAAACCTGCTGCGCATGGCGCCGAACCCGATCGTGTTCGCCTGCTCGAACCCGGACCCGGAAATCTCCCCGGAACTGGCTCACGCGACCCGCAATGACGTAATCATGGCCACCGGCCGTTCGGACTACCCGAACCAGGTCAACAACGTCTTGGGCTTCCCATTCATCTTCCGTGGTGCCCTGGATGTTCGCGCCAAGCGCATCAACGAAGAGATGAAAGTCGCGGCCGCCAACGCCCTGCGCGAACTGGCCAAGCTGCCGGTGCCCCAGGAAGTGTGCGACGCCTACGGCGGCATCAAGCTGGAGTTCGGCCGTGAGTACATCATTCCGAAACCAATGGACGCCCGCCTGATCACCCTGATCTCCGACGCCGTGGCCAAGGCCGCCATCGAGACTGGCGTGGCCACCCTGCCGTATCCGAAGAACTACCCGCTCAAGAGCGTGGATGACGTGTTCAACGGTTAACGGCAGCCCGCCCATAAAAAACCCTGGCCTGAACAGCCAGGGTTTTTTTATGGGCTTCAAGCTTCAAGCTTCAAGCTTCAAGCGGCAAGTTAAAAGCAGCACGTACTGCTCTTGCTCTTGCCCTTAACTTGAAGCTTGCAGCTTGAAGCTTACCGCTGCTTTCCTAGAACAAATCGATTGGCGCGGCTTCATCCGCCGGCAGCGGGCTGCCTGGTGCTACACCGTTGCCCAGCTCGTTGGCCGACGGCGGCGTGTCTTCGCTCTTGAACAGCTCGAAGTACGCCCCTGGTGTGCCTGGCGTAGCGGCGCGGCCGCTGATTGGGTCGACCCGCAGGCTGAGGATGCCTTCCGGCTCCGGTTGGGTGTGGGGCGGTTTGTCCTTGAGGGCGGCGCCCATGTAGGTCATCCAGATCGGCAGCGCCACAGTGCCGCCGAACTCGCGGCGACCCAGGCTTTCCGGCTGGTCGAAACCGGTCCAGACGGTGGTGACGTAATCGGCGTTGTAGCCGGAGAACCAGGCATCCTTGGATTCGTTTGTGGTCCCGGTCTTGCCTGCCAGGTCGGTACGACCCAGCGCCAGGGCGCGGCGACCGGTGCCGAGCTTGATGACGTCCTGCAGCATGCTGTTGAGGATGTAGGTGGTACGGCCGTCAACAATGCGCTCGGCGATGGCTGGCGCTTGGGGAGCGGCGGGGGCGCTGGTGGCTTCGCCTGCCACCGGGTTGACCGTGAACGTCTCGGTGGGCGGCGCCGCGACACCCTCGCTGGCCTCTTCGCCGGAGGGCACCCGTGGCGGATTGGCGACAAACAGCGTGTCGCCATTGCGGTTTTCGATTTTGTCGATGATGTAAGGGGTGATCTTGTAGCCGCCATTGGCGAACGTGCTCCAGCCCGTGGCGATTTCCATTGGGGTCAGGGTCGCGGTGCCTAGGGCCAGGGACAGGTTGCGTGGCAGGTCCTGCTTGTTGAAGCCGAACTTGCTGATGTAGTCGATGGTGCGGTCCACGCCCAGCGCCTGCAACAGGCGGATCGATACCAGGTTACGCGACTTGTACAGGGCTTCGCGCAGGCGAATCGGCCCGAGGAAAGTGTTGGTATCGTTCTTCGGACGCCATACCTTGTCCAGATACTCGTCGACAAACACGATTGGCGCGTCGTTGACCAGGCTGGCGGCGGTGTAGCCGTTATCCAGTGCGGCGCTGTAGACGAACGGCTTGAAACTCGAGCCGGGTTGACGCTTGGCCTGCAACGCACGGTTGTAGTTGCTCTGCTCGAAGGCAAAGCCGCCCACCAGGGAGCGGATGGCGCCGTTCTGCGGATCCAACGACACCAGCGCGCCTTGGGCGGCGGGAATCTGGCTGAATTTAAGGGCGTTGTCCGGCTGTCGCTGCACCCGGATCAGATCGCCGACCTGGGCAACGTCCGAGGGCTGGCGAGGATTGGTCCCCATGCTGTTGGTATTGAGGAACTGGCGGGCCCATTTCATGGTGTCCCAGGCCACGTGCTCTTCCGATTGGCCATTGCGCGTCAGCACCTTGATTCCGTCCTTGTCCACTTGGGTGACAATGGCCGGTTCCAGGCTGCTGATGGTGCGTTGCTTGGTCAGCTCAAGGGCCCAGGCTTCCTTGGTCTTGCCCGGCAGGCGCGATTCAGGACCCCGGTAGCCGTGGCGCTGGTCATAAGACATCAGGCCTTCATGCAGCGCGGTATTGGCCATTTCCTGCAGATTGCTCGGTACCGTGGTGGTCACGCGAAAACCTTCGGTGTAGGCGTCGCTGCCATAGCGCCCGACCATCTCGGCCCGGGCCATTTCGGCGATGTACGGGGCGTTCACTTCAGGGGTCGGCACGTGATAGCTGGCGTTCAACGGCTCGTTGATCGCGGCGGTGTAGTCGGCTTCGCTGATTTTTCCGAGCTTGTACATGCGCCCCAGGATCCAGTCGCGGCGCTCTTTGCTTCGTGCCGGGTTGGCCAGGGGATTGAAACGCGACGGTGCCTTGGGCAGGCCGGCGATCATCGCCATCTGCGCCAGGCTGACGTCGCGAATCGACTTGCCGTAATACACCTGCGCCGCCGCCTCGATGCCGTAGGCGCGGTTGCCCAGGTAAATCTTGTTCACGTACAGCTCGAGGATTTCGTCCTTGGTCAGCTGCCGCTCGATTTGCAAGGCCAGGAGAATCTCGGTGGTCTTGCGCGAAAAGCTGCGCTCGCTGGTCAAGAAGAAGTTCTTGGCCACCTGCATGGTGATGGTGCTGCCGCCCGACTGGATATGACCACTCTTGATCAATTGGCTGGCCGCGCGCATCAGGCTGCCTGGATCAACACCATAGTGATTGGCGAAGTTGTCGTCTTCAGCACTTAGTAACGCATTGATGAAATTGGGGGGAATGTCGGCGAAACGGATCGGCGTGCGGCGCATTTCGCCAAATTCGGCGATCAACTTGTTGTCGCTGCTGTACACCCGCAAAGGAATCTGCAACTGAATACTTCTCAGCGCCTCCACGGACGGCAATCCCGGACTAAGGTAAAGAAACGCACCGCTCAGACCCAGGAGCAGTCCGCAGAAAACGGCGACGATGGACCATCCGAAAAATTTCAGCAGACGAATCAAGGCTTTTGGATATCCAGGCAAAGAATGAAAAAGGCGCCAGGTGCAGGGAAGGACCCGTGCTTGCAACAAAGCGAAAAAAACGCTGGGCATTATAAGCATTTTTTTTCGTTGGAAACGCCATCCGGACGTCCATCGGACCGGGGGGATTGAACGCAACGCATATTAGAGAGTCCGTAACTCACGGATAGTCATAGGGAATTGGTAGTGCTACGACTCTTCAATAAAAAAGCCCATGCGCTTCTGGGGATCGACATCAGCTCGACGTCGGTGAAGCTGCTCGAATTGAGTCGCCAGGGGGACCGTTACCGCGTCGAGTCGTATGCGGTCGAACCGTTGCCGGCCAACGCAGTGGTTGAAAAGAACATTGCCGAGCTCGAGGGCGTGGGACAGGCGCTATCGCGGGTCCTGGCCAAGGCCAAGACGCCCTTGCGCAACGTGGCGGTGGCCGTTGCGGGTTCGGCGGTCATCACCAAGACCATCGAGATGGACGCCGGGCTGTCCGACGACGACATGGAAAACCAGCTCAAGATCGAAGCCGACCAGTACATCCCTTATCCCTTGGATGAGGTGGCGATCGATTTCGAAGTGGTGGGTGCATCGCCCCGCAGTACCGAGCGGGTCGAAGTGCTGCTGGCGGCGTGTCGCAAGGAAAACGTCGAGGTTCGCGAGGCCGCATTGGCGCTCGCCGGGCTGACCGCTCGCGTGGTTGACGTGGAAGCCTACGCGCTGGAGCGCGCCTTTGGCCTGCTCGCCACGCAGCTGGCCGCGTCCCAGGAGCGCCTGACCGTGGCGGTGATCGACATCGGTGCCACGATGACCACGCTCAGCGTGCTACACAATGGCCGCATCATTTATACCCGGGAACAACTGTTTGGTGGTCGCCAGCTGACCGAGGAGATCCAGCGCCGCTATGGCCTGACCCCCGAGCAGGCCGGCCAGGCGAAAAAACAGGGCGGCTTGCCGGACGACTATCTCAGCGAGGTGCTGCAACCGTTTCGCGAAGCGCTGGTCCAGCAGGTGTCGCGCTCCTTGCAGTTCTTCTTCGCTTCGGGCCAGTACAGCGCGGTGGATCACATTCTGCTGGCCGGTGGCACGGCGTCGGTTGCGGGCCTGGATCGGCTGATCGAACAGCGCTTGGGCACACCGACCCAAGTGGCCAACCCGTTCACCAACATGGCCTTGAGCAGCAAGGTCAATGCGGGCGCCCTGGCCAGTGACGCGCCGGCGCTGATGATCGCCTGCGGGCTGGCCCTCAGGAGTTTTGACTGATGGCGCGGATCAACCTTCTACCCTGGCGCGAAGAGCTGCGCGAAGAGCGTCGCAAACGCTTTTTACTGGCGCTGGTGGGAGCGCTGGTCGGCGCGGTAGGGCTGACGCTGATTGCGGTGCAGTACCTGAACAGTGCCATCGACTATCAAACGGCGCGTAACGGCCACATCACCGGGCAGATTGCGATACTCGACGAACGCATCCAGCAGATCAGCGAGCTCAAGGCTCGTCGGCAGCAACTGCTGGAGCGCATGCGCATCATCCAGGACTTGCAAGGTAACCGACCGGTCAGCGCACGCATTTTCGACCAGCTGGCGCGGACCTTGCCGGACGGCGTGTATTTCACCGAGGTAAAGATGGAGGAGGGCACGCTCTCCATCAAGGGCGCGGCGCAGTCCAACAACCGCGTCTCGGACCTGATGCGCAACCTGGACTCATCGGACCTGTTCGACGCGCCCAGCCTGACGGAAGTCAAGGCCACCACGGCAGGCCAGCTTGACCAGGCGAACGTTTTCCAGCTGACGGTTCGCCAGACCCGCCCGGCCGATGCGGAGGACGCCCAATGAAGCCGGGGGAGTGGCTGGACGCGCTGCGCAAGATCGACATCAGCGACCTGGATACCAACAACGTCGGT
The DNA here is from genome assembly GCF_051131955.1 of Pseudomonas sp. Z4-20. NCBI lineage: Bacteria > Pseudomonadati > Pseudomonadota > Gammaproteobacteria > Pseudomonadales > Pseudomonadaceae > Pseudomonas > Pseudomonas sp. Z4-20. Next base: position 5,235,201 of record NZ_CP071641.1, on the reverse strand, counting down.
TCGTGGCCCATGGCGGTCAAGTGGCTGGCCGGCATCTTGTTGGTCATCCTGGTGCTGGGACTGGGCTATAACTTTGCTTTGAGCGACCTGCAAACCCAGCTGCAGCAGGTGCGCGAGGAAGAAAATACCCTCAAGGCGCAATTTGCGGGCAAGGCCCACATGGCGGCGAACCTGGAGCGCTACACCGAACAGATGAAGCAGATGGAGACGTCCTTCGGCGTGCTGTTGCGGCAACTGCCCAGTGATACCGAGGTGCCCGGCCTGTTGGAAGATATCACTCGCACGGGCCTGGGCAGCGGCCTGGAGTTCGAGGAAATCAAGCTGTTGCCGGAAGTCACCCAGCCGTTCTACATCGAGTTGCCGATCCAGATCACCGTGACGGGCGGCTACCATGACCTGGCGACTTTCGTCAGCGGTGTGGCCGGATTGCCCCGGATCGTCACCCTGCACGATTTCGAAATCGCACCGATGGAGCCCGAAGCAGGGGCGAAGCTGCGCATGAGCATCCAGGCCAAGACCTACCGGTACAACGAGCAGGAGGCCCAGCCATGAGGTCGACCTGTCGCATCAGCCTGCTGGTCGGGTTACTCGCGTTGGCTGGATGCAACAACGGCGACGGCTTCAGCGACCTGGACGCCTACATGAACGAGGTGCGCCTGCGCCCGCCCGGCAAGATAGAACCCACGCCGACCTTCAGGCCTAACGAAACCTTTACCTACAGCGCCGCCAATCTGCGTAGCCCATTCTCCCAGCAGGTGCGCGTGGACCAGGCCGGCCGGCAACAGGGCTCGCGCAACGTGCGGCCCGACCCCAATCGAGCCAAGCAATACCTGGAAGGCTTCAACATCGAGCAGTTTGAAATGGTCGGGACGATCTCCAATGCCAGTGGCTCATTTGCGCTCTTGCGCGGCGCGGGTGGGGTGCATCGGTTGAAGGTCGGTGACTATCTGGGGCGCAACGACGGACGGATCGTCGCCATCAGCGCCACCCAGGTCGATGTGGTCGAAATCGTTCCGGACGGCGAAGGTGCCTGGCTGGAGCGGCCGCGGACCATTCCTTTGAAAGAGCACTCATAGTGGAATTCGAACAATGAACAGGATTTTTCCAGCCCTCGGTATTTCGCTATGGATAGCGCTGCTGTCGCCGATGGTTCATGGGGCCAGCCTGAAGACGCTCGACGTCGCGACGCTGCCGGGTGACCGTATCGAGCTGAAGCTCACCTTCGACGGGCCACCTCCGACGCCGCGAGGCTATACCACCGAACAACCGGCCCGTATCGCGCTGGACCTGCCTGGCGTGACCAGTAAATTAGCCAGCAAGAGCCGTGACCTTGGCGCAGGCAATGCGCGCAGCGCCACGGTGGTAGAGGCGGGTGAGCGAACCCGGTTGATCATCGGTCTTACGCAATTGGCGCCTTATGACACGCGAATCGAGGGAAACAACCTGTTCGTGGTGGTCGGCAAGGGCGCGGCTGCCAGGACCTCCGCGCAACCCCCGCGCCCGGCAATCGCCAGCCCTGCGCCCGCCAGGGCCAGCGCCCCGGTGGGCAAAGCCATCAGGGGGGTGGATTTCCAGCGTGGCACCCAGGGTGAAGGCAATGTAGTGATCGACCTGTCGGACCCATCCATCGCTCCCGACATCCAGGAGCGCGAAGGCAAGATCATCCTCAATTTTGCCAGGACGCAGTTGCCCGAACCGTTGCGGGTGCGCCTGGACGTCAAGGACTTCGCCACCCCGGTGCAATTCGTCAATGCCAGTGCTGGCGCCGACCGCGCCACCATCAGCATCGAGCCCAGCGGCACGTTCGACTATTCGACCTACCAGACCGACAACAAGCTGACCGTCAGTGTCCGGCCAATGAGCGTCGAGGACCTGCAAAAACGCAACACCGATCGTGCCGCCTATAACGGCGAAAAGTTGTCCCTCAACTTCCAGGACATTGAAGTGCGCTCGGTACTGCAGTTGATCGCCGACTTCACCAATCTGAACCTGGTGGCCAGCGACACGGTGCAGGGCGGGATCACCCTGCGCTTGCAGAACGTACCTTGGGACCAAGCGTTGGACCTTGTGCTCAAGACCAAGGGGCTGGACAAGCGCATGGTTGGCAATGTGCTGCTGGTGGCGCCAGCGGATGAGATTGCAGCACGCGAGCGCCAGGAGCTGGAATCCCAGAAGCAGATTGCCGACCTGGCGCCGCTGCGGCGCGAGCTGTTGCAGGTCAACTATGCGAAGGCGGCCGACATTGCCAAGCTGTTCCAGTCGGTGACCAGTGCCGAGGCGAAGGCTGACGAGCGTGGCACGATCACGGTCGATGAGCGGACCAACAACATCATTGCCTACCAGACCCAGGACCGGCTCGACGAGCTGCGCCGGATCGTGGCGCAGCTGGATATTCCGGTGCGCCAAGTGATGATCGAGGCGCGAATCGTCGAGGCCAACGTCGATTACGACAAAAGCCTGGGCGTGCGTTGGGGCGGCTCGATCCAGAACAAGGGCAACTGGAATTCTTCCGGCGTCTCCACCGGTGACTCCACCACCATTGGCACGCCGGGCAGCACCAGCACCAACCAGCCATTCGTCGACCTGGGCGCGTCAGGCAATACTTCGGGAATCGGTATCGCGTTCATCACCGACAACGTGTTGCTGGACCTGGAGCTGACGGCGATGGAAAAAACCGGCAATGGGGAAATCGTCTCCCAGCCCAAAGTGGTGACCTCCGACAAGGAGACCGCGAAAATCCTCAAGGGCACCGAAATCCCTTACCAGGAAGCCAGCTCCAGCGGCGCCACCTCGGTGTCGTTCAAGGAAGCCTCGCTATCGCTGGAAGTCACGCCGCAGATCACCCCGGACAACCGAATCATCATGGAGGTCAAGGTCACCAAGGATGAGCCGGACTACTTGAACAAGGTCCAGGATGTACCGCCCATCAAGAAAAACGAGGTCAACGCCAAGGTGCTGGTCAATGATGGCGAGACCATTGTGATCGGCGGGGTTTTCTCAAATACTCAGAGCAAGGTCGTAGATAAGGTGCCATTTCTTGGCGATGTGCCGTATCTTGGCCGCCTTTTCCGGCGTGATGTGGTTTCGGAGAAAAAATCCGAGCTGCTGGTGTTTCTCACTCCGCGTATCATGAACAACCAGGCGATTGCTGTGAGTCGTTGATTCTGTGCGAAATTTGATTCTTGTTGGACCGATGGGGGCTGGAAAAAGCACCATCGGCCGTCTGCTGGCCAAAGAGCTGCGCCTGCCATTCAAAGATTCCGACAAGGAAATTGAATTGCGCACGGGTGCCAATATCCCGTGGATCTTCGATAAGGAAGGCGAGCCGGGCTTTCGCGACCGCGAGCAGGCGATGATTGCCGAGCTGTGTGGTTTCGAAGGCGTGGTGCTGGCCACCGGCGGCGGCGCGGTGATGCGCGAAGCCAATCGTCGGGCGCTGCATGCCGGCGGACGAGTGGTCTATCTGCATGCATCCGTTGAACAGCAGGTCGGCCGCACCGCCCGTGATCGCAACCGCCCGCTGTTGCGTACCGCCGACCCGGCCAGGACCTTGCGGGACCTGCTGGAGGTGCGTGACCCGCTGTACCGGGAAATAGCCGATCTGGTCATCGAAACCGATGAGCGTCCGCCACGGATGGTGGTGCTGGAAATTCTGGAGCGCCTCCAACAATTGCCCCCCCGTTAATGCGCCGCGCGAAATGCGCTATCCTCGGCATCCCGTCCAAGCCCGACTGGGGCGTGGCGGATGGCCATTAACTGGCGCCATGGCAGGCGCCACGGACTTTCGTTAATTGCAGGCAGGACGCCTGATTTCATCTTCACTGTGGGGACACATGCAGACACTTAAGGTCGATCTGGGCGAGCGCAGCTACCCGATTCACATTGGCGAAGGCTTGCTGGACCAGCCAGAACTGCTGGCGCCACACATCGCTGGGCGGCAAGTGGCGATCATCACCAATGAAACCGTCGCCCCTTTGTATCTGGAACGCCTGACTCGCAGCCTGTCGGCTTTTTCGGTCATTTCCGTCGTGTTGCCTGACGGTGAGGCCTTCAAGACGTGGGAAACCCTGCAACTTATTTTCGACGGGCTGCTGACCGCGCGGCATGATCGCCGCACCACCGTGATCGCCCTGGGTGGCGGCGTGATCGGTGACATGGCAGGGTTTGCCGCGGCGTGCTATCAGCGCGGTGTGGATTTCATCCAGATTCCTACCACGCTGCTTTCCCAGGTCGACTCCTCGGTCGGTGGCAAGACCGGGATCAACCATCCGCTGGGCAAAAACATGGTGGGTGCGTTCTATCAGCCCAACGTGGTGCTGGTCGACACCGCCACGCTCAAGTCCTTGCCGGCGCGCGAGCTGTCCGCCGGGTTGGCGGAAGTCATCAAGTACGGGCTGATCTGTGACGAGCCATTCCTGGGGTGGCTCGAAGACAACGTAGATCGCCTGCATGCGCTGGATCAAACGGCGCTCACCTACGCCATCGAGCGTTCCTGCGCAGCCAAGGCTGCGGTGGTTGGCGCCGATGAGCGCGAGTCGGGCGTGCGTGCCACGCTCAACCTGGGCCACACCTTCGGCCATGCCATCGAAACCCATATGGGTTATGGCGTCTGGCTGCATGGCGAGGCCGTTGCCGCGGGGACGGTCATGGCCCTGGAGATGTCTACGCGCCTGGGCTGGATCAGCGAGCAGGAGCGTGATCGTGGGATTCGGCTGTTCCAACGCGCCGGGCTGCCGGTCGTTCCGCCCGAAGAAATGACCGAGGCGGATTTTCTTGAACACATGGCAATCGACAAAAAAGTGATCGACGGTCGTCTGCGTCTGGTGCTGCTGCGCCACATGGGCGAAGCGGTGGTGACCGACGATTATCCGAAAGAGGTTCTACAGGCCACGCTGGGAGCGGACTACCGCGCCCTGGCTCAGCTTAAAGGTTAAGAAGATTTCGATGACTAGTTTGCATGCCGACGAGGCTTTCCTCGGCCACTTCCAGTTAAGTCATGACCCATTTGCTCCTCGGGTCCCGGGCTTCAAGTTCTTCCCGGCCCAACGCAAGCCGGTGCTGGGCCAGTTGCACCACTTGGCGCGCTATAGCCAGTTGCTGTTGGTCGTCACCGGCCCCCAGGGCAGCGGCAAGACTTTGCTGCGCCAGGCGCTGGTGGCCAGTACCAACAAACAGTCGGTGCAAAGCGTGGTGGTGTCGGCCCGTGGCGCGGGCGATGCGGCGGGTGTACTGCGTCAAGTGGCCCAGGCGCTGAATGTCGCCCAGGCGGAGATTGGCGCGATTCTCGACCAGATCGTGCAATTGGCGCTGACCGGTCAGGAAGTCTATCTCCTGGTGGATGATGCCGAACAACTCGACGAATCTGCCTTGGAAGCTTTGCTGGCCCTCGCCGCCGGTGCGCCGGAAGGACGCCCTCACGTGTTCCTGTTTGGCGAGTCGTCGTTGATCGCTGTCCTGGACCAACTGGAACTTGAGGAAGAGCGTTTCCACGTCATCGAACTGGCGCCGTACACCGAAGAAGAAACCCGCGAATACCTGGCACAGCGTCTTGAAGGCGCGGGCCGGGGTATCGAACTTTTCACCGCGGATCAGATCTCTGAGATTCACGAAAGCTCCGACGGCTGGCCTGGCAACATCAACCAGGTGGCCCGAGATGCTCTGATCGAAATCATGATCGCCAGCCGCTCAGCGGTGAAGCGTCCAAGTATGGGGTTCAACATGCCGAAGAAACACGTATTGGCGATTTCCGCCGTAGTCGTGGTCGCGGTCGCTGCCGCCTGGCTGATGCCAGGTCGCAACAAGGCACCCACCACCGGCGCACCTGCCAACGAACAGGCACAGCTGCCTCTCGGTCAGGGCACGCCGCAACCCAACGCAGGTGCCGGCGCCCCGGCGGTGGAATTTGCCGGCAACACGCAGCCAATGCCGCTGCCGCTGGTCGGGCAGTCGCAGCCGGTCATGCGCGGTCCCCTGGCTGAAGCGGCTGGCGGAATAACCGAAGGCGACGACGGCGCACCGCCGCCGATCGAAGACACCAGCGACGTGCCGCCTACCGTGACCACCACCGCGCCACCTGCCGGTGTGCCTGCAGGGCCAGCGCCGACGCCGACCCCAGCTCCCGCCGCCAAGCCGACCCCGGCGCCGACTCAGCTGGCGACCGCCAAGCCTGCTCCGGTTCCGGCCCCGGCAGCCAAGCCTGCCGCCACTCCGGCCAAAGCCGCCGGCGGTAGCTGGTATGCCGGCCAGGCGCCGGGCAACTATGTGGTGCAGATCCTCGGCACCAGCTCCGAAACTGCTGCGCAGAGTTTCGTCAAGGAGCAGGGCGGCGAGTACCGTTACTTCAAGAAAGTGCTCAACGGCAAGCCGCTTTACGTCATCACCTACGGCAGCTTTGCCAACCGTGACGCAGCCGTTTCCGCCATCAAGGCCTTGCCAGCGAAGGTTCAGGCTGGTAAACCTTGGCCTCGCACTGTCGCCAGCGTCCAACAGGAACTGGCAGCAACTCGCTGATGATTCGGCGGCCTTACCCAGGCCGCCTCTCCCGGCAACCTCAAAATTTCCGCAACGGCGAGCGACCTTTCAGGCCGCGCGCCTTGTGGTGTCTGCGTCACAGTAGCGTTTGAGTCGTAGCGGTCGAACCCAAAAAAGTTTTGACTAGCACAGCATATAGCTTTAAACCTTTCACAAATGCGACATGGATTTGCGACAGTTCGTCGTCAAATTTGTGAGCCCCTGTGTCGGTGTGTACAATGACCTCCCTTTTGCCCCCGCAAAGCTGGCGTACGTTCGGCGCGGAACGCAACTGGTTGAATTGAAAAGAAATTTGCCTCGAATAGAGGCAGCCTGGTGAGAAAGTGTCTATGAAAGCAGGTCTGTACCAACCAGATGAATTCAAGGATAACTGCGGTTTCGGCCTGATAGCCCACATGCAGGGCGAGCCCAGCCATACCCTTTTGCAAACGGCCATTGAGGCCCTGACCTGCATGACCCACCGTGGCGGGATCAACGCCGACGGCAAGACCGGTGACGGTTGTGGCTTGCTGATTCAAAAGCCCGATGAGTTCCTGCGTACCGTAGCCCAGGAAACGTTTGGCGTGACCCTGCCCAAGCAGTACGCCGTGGGCATGGTGTTCTTCAACCAGGACCCGGTGAAGGCTGAGGCGGCTCGCGAAAACATGAATCGTGAGATCCTGGCCGCCGGCCTGCAACTGGTCGGCTGGCGCAAAGTGCCAATCGACACCAGCGTCCTCGGCCGCCTGGCCCTGGAGCGCCTGCCGAAGATCGAACAGGTGTTCATCGCCGGCGAAGGCCTGAGCGACCAGGAAATGTCGATCAAGCTGTTCAGCTCCCGTCGTCGTTCGTCCGTGGCCAACGCTGCCGACACCGACCACTACATCTGCAGCTTTTCCCACAAGACCATCATTTATAAAGGCCTGATGATGCCGGCGGACCTCACCGCCTTCTATCCGGACCTGAGCGACGAGCGCCTGAAGACCGCGATCTGCGTGTTCCACCAGCGCTTCTCCACCAACACCCTGCCGAAATGGCCGTTGGCCCAGCCTTTCCGCTTCCTTGCCCACAACGGCGAGATCAACACCATCACCGGCAACCGCAACTGGGCCCTGGCCCGTCGCACCAAGTTCGCCAACGACTTGATGCCGGATCTCGAAGAGCTCGGCCCGCTGGTCAACCGCGTGGGTTCTGACTCCTCGAGCATGGACAACATGCTCGAACTGATGGTGACCGGCGGCATCGACCTGTTCCGTGGCGTGCGCATGCTCGTTCCGCCAGCCTGGCAGAACGTCGAGACCATGGATCCGGACCTGCGCGCCTTCTACGAATACAACTCCATGCACATGGAACCGTGGGACGGCCCGGCCGGTATCGTCATGACCGACGGTCGCTACGCGGTGTGCCTGCTCGACCGTAACGGCTTGCGTCCGGCACGCTGGGTCACCACCACCAACGGCTTCATTACCCTGGCCTCGGAAATCGGCGTCTGGAACTACCAGCCCGAAGACGTCATCGCCAAGGGCCGCGTGGGCCCGGGCCAGATCTTCGCCGTGGACACCGAAACCGGCCAGATCCTCGACACCGACGCCATCGACAACCGTCTCAAGTCCCGTCACCCGTACAAGCAATGGCTGCGCAAGAACGCCCTGCGTATCCAGGCGACCATGGAAGACAACGACCACGGTTCGGCTTTCTACGACGTCGATCAGCTCAAGCAGTACATGAAGATGTACCAGGTGACGTTCGAAGAGCGTGACCAGGTGCTGCGTCCGCTGGGTGAGCAAGGCTACGAAGCGGTCGGCTCCATGGGCGACGACACGCCGATGGCGGTGCTGTCGCAGCGCGTGCGCACGCCGTACGACTATTTCCGCCAGCAGTTCGCGCAGGTCACCAACCCGCCGATCGACCCGCTGCGCGAAGCGATCGTGATGTCGCTGGAAATCTGCCTCGGCGCAGAACGCAACATCTTCCAGGAGTCGCCGGAACACGCTTCGCGCGTGATCCTCAGCTCGCCGGTCATTTCCCCGGCCAAGTGGCGCTCGCTGACCAACCTCGATCGCCCGGGCTTCGAGCGCCAGGTCATCGACCTGAACTACGACGAAAGCATCGGTCTGGAAGCGGCGATCCGAAACGTGGCCGATCAGGCTGAAGAAGCCGCGCGCGCCGGTCGCACCCAGATCGTGCTGACCGACCGTCATATCGCTGCGGGCAAGCTGCCGATCCACGCCTCGCTGGCCACCGGCGCGGTGCACCATCGCCTGACCGAAAAGGGCCTGCGCTGCGATTCGAACATCCTGGTGGAAACCGCCACGGCTCGCGATCCGCATCATTTTGCGGTGCTGATCGGTTTCGGCGCCTCGGCGGTCTATCCGTTCCTGGCCTACGAAGTGCTGGGCGACCTGATCCGTACCGGTGAAGTGCTGGGCGACCTCTACGAGGTGTTCAAGAACTACCGCAAGGGCATCACCAAGGGCCTGCTCAAGATCCTCTCGAAGATGGGTATCTCGACTATCGCCTCGTACCGTGGCGCGCAACTGTTCGAGGCCATCGGCCTGTCCGAAGAAGTCTGCGAGCTGAGTTTCCGTGGCGTGCCGAGCCGCATCAAGGGCGCGCGCTTCGTCGACATCGAAGCCGAACAGAAGGCCTTGGCCGCCGAAGCCTGGAGCCCGCGCAAGCCGATCCAGCAGGGTGGTTTGCTGAAATTCGTCCACGGTGGCGAATACCACGCGTACAACCCGGACGTGGTCAACACCTTGCAGGCCGCCGTGCAACAGGGCGACTACAGCAAGTTCAAGGAATACACCGCGCTGGTGGACAACCGTCCGGTGTCGATGATCCGCGACTTGCTCAAGGTCAAGACCCTCGACACGCCGCTGGACATCAGCGAAGTAGAGCCGCTGGAATCGGTGCTCAAGCGCTTCGATTCGGCCGGTATTTCCCTTGGCGCCTTGTCCCCGGAAGCCCACGAAGCCCTGGCCGAAGCCATGAACCGCCTCGGTGCGCGCTCCAACTCGGGCGAAGGCGGCGAAGACCCGGCGCGCTACGGCACCATCAAGAGTTCGAAAATCAAGCAAGTGGCGACCGGCCGCTTCGGTGTGACGCCCGAATACCTGGTCAACGCCGAAGTGTTGCAGATCAAGGTGGCCCAGGGCGCCAAGCCCGGTGAGGGCGGCCAATTGCCTGGCGGCAAGGTCAACGGCCTGATCGCCAAGCTGCGTTATGCGGTGCCCGGCGTGACCCTGATCTCACCGCCGCCGCACCATGACATCTACTCGATCGAAGACTTGTCGCAACTGATCTTCGACCTCAAGCAGGTGAACCCGAAGGCGCTGGTCTCGGTGAAACTGGTGGCGGAAGCTGGCGTGGGCACCATTGCCGCGGGCGTGGCGAAAGCCTATGCCGACCTGATCACCATTTCCGGCTACGACGGCGGCACCGGCGCATCGCCGCTGACCTCGATCAAGTACGCTGGCGCGCCGTGGGAACTGGGCCTGGCGGAAACTCACCAGACCCTGCGCGGCAACGACCTGCGCGGCAAGGTTCGGGTGCAGACCGACGGCGGCCTGAAAACCGGCCTCGACGTGATCAAGGCCGCGATTCTCGGCGCCGAAAGCTTCGGCTTCGGCACTGCGCCGATGATTGCCCTGGGCTGCAAATACCTGCGCATCTGCCACCTGAACAACTGCGCCACCGGCGTGGCGACCCAGAACGAGAAGCTGCGCAAGGATCACTACATCGGCACTGTCGACATGGTGGTGAATTTCTTCACCTACGTGGCCGAAGAGACCCGTGAGTGGCTCGCGAAGCTGGGCGTGCGCTCGCTGGAAGAGCTGATCGGCCGTACCGATCTGCTCGAAGTGATCGAAGGCCAGACCGCCAAGCAGCAACACTTGGACCTGACTCCATTGCTGGGCAGCGACCTCATTCCTGCGGACAAGCCACAGTTCTGCCAGGTTGATCGCAACCCGCCGTTCGACAAGGGCGAGCTGGCCGAGAAGATGGTCGACATGGCCGCTTCGGCGATCAACGACATGAGCGGTGCCGAGTTTGAGCTGAACATCTGTAATTGCGACCGCTCCATCGGTGCGCGTATCTCCGGTGAAATCGCTCGCAAGCACGGCAACCAGGGCATGGCCCAGGCGCCGATCACGTTCCGCTTCAAGGGCACGGCCGGGCAAAGCTTCGGCGTCTGGAACGCCGGCGGCCTGACCATGTACCTGGAAGGTGACGCGAACGACTATGTGGGCAAGGGCATGACCGGCGGCAAGCTGGTCATCGTTCCGCCCAAGGGCAGTGTCTACCGGACCCAGGACAGTGCGATCATCGGCAACACCTGCCTGTATGGCGCCACGGGCGGCAAGTTGTTTGCCGCTGGCACCGCGGGCGAGCGTTTCGCCGTGCGTAACTCCGGGGCCCACACCGTGGTGGAAGGCACCGGCGATCACTGTTGCGAGTACATGACCGGCGGTTTTGTCTGCGTCCTGGGCAAGACCGGTTACAACTTTGGCTCCGGCATGACCGGCGGTTTCGCCTATGTGCTCGACCAGGACAACACCTTCGTTGACCGGGTCAACCACGAACTGGTGGAAATCCAGCGGATCAGCGGCGAAGCGATGGAAGCGTATCGCAGCCACCTGCAGCGCGTGCTGAACGAGTATGTCGAGGAGACCGACAGCGAGTGGGGTCGTGAACTCGCCGAAAACCTCGATGACTACTTGCGTCGTTTCTGGCTGGTCAAGCCCAAGGCGGCTAATTTGAAGTCTCTGCTTTCAAGTACTCGTGCGAGTCCGCAGTAAACGACGCAGCAGCAAGCGGCAAGCTCCAAGCCGCAAGTTAACAGCAGTGCGCGTTGTGCCTGCCACCGTGATTGTCTTGCAGCTTGAAGCTTAGAGCTTGAAGCTGTCGTGTATGAGGTTTTGAAGAATGACCGAACGTCTGAATAACGACTTCCAGTTCATCGATGTCGGGCGCAAGGATCCGAAGAAGAAACTGTTGCGTCAACGCAAGAAAGAGTTCGTGGAGATCTACGAGCCTTTCAAACCCCAGCAGTCGGCCGACCAGGCCCACCGCTGCCTGGGTTGCGGTAACCCGTACTGCGAATGGAAGTGCCCGGTGCACAACTTCATTCCCAACTGGTTGAAACTGGTGGCCGAGGGCAACATCCTCCAGGCCGCCGAGCTGTCCCACCAGACCAACACCCTGCCGGAAGTCTGCGGCCGGGTGTGCCCGCAGGATCGTCTGTGTGAAGGTGCCTGCACCCTCAACGACGGTTTCGGCGCGGTGACCATCGGTTCGGTGGAGAAGTACATCACCGACACCGCGTTCGCCATGGGCTGGCGCCCGGACATGTCCAAGGTCAAGCCGACCGGCAAGCGCGTCGCGATCATCGGCGCAGGCCCGGCGGGCCTGGGCTGTGCGGACGTGCTGGTGCGCGGCGGCGTGACCCCGGTGGTGTTCGACAAGAACCCGGAAATCGGCGGGCTGCTGACCTTCGGCATCCCCGAGTTCAAGCTGGAAAAGAGCGTGCTGAGCAATCGTCGCGAAGTCTTCACCGGCATGGGCATCGAGTTCCGGCTGAACACCGAGGTGGGCAAGGACGTGACCATGGAGCAACTGCTCGAAGAATACGATGCGGTATTCATGGGCATGGGCACCTACACCTACATGAAGGGCGGCTTTGCCGGCGAGGACCTGCCGGGCGTCTACGACGCGCTGGACTTCCTGATCGCCAACGTCAACCGCAACCTGGGCTTTGAAAAGTCGCCGGAAGATTTCGTCGACATGAAAGGCAAGAAGGTCGTGGTGCTCGGCGGTGGCGATACGGCGATGGACTGCAACCGTACGTCGATTCGCCAGGGGGCCAAGTCGGTGACCTGCGCCTACCGTCGTGACGAAGCGAACATGCCGGGCTCGCGCAAAGAGGTGAAGAACGCCAAGGAAGAAGGCGTTAGATTCCTCTACAACCGCCAGCCGATTGCGATTGTCGGCGAAGACAAGGTCGAAGGCGTGAAGGTAGTCGAGACCCGTCTCGGCGAGCCGGACGCCCGTGGTCGCCGTAGTCCCGAGCCGATCCCTGGCTCCGAAGAGATCATCCCGGCCGACGCCGTGGTCATCGCTTTCGGCTTCCGTCCAAGCCCGGCGCCATGGTTCGAGCAATTCAGCATCCAGACCGACAGCCAGGGCCGCGTCGTCGCCCCGGAACAAGGCCAGTACAAGCACCAGACCAGCAACCCGAAGATCTTCGCCGGCGGCGACATGGTCCGGGGTTCCGACCTGGTGGTGACGGCGATCTTCGAAGGCCGTACCGCGGCTGAAGGGATCCTGGATTACCTGAACGTCTAGCGACGTTAGCTGCAAGTTTCAAGCTGCAAGCCGCAAGAAAGACCAATCCTGCTTTTAACTTGCGGCTTGTAGCTTGCCGCTTGCCGCTGTCTTTTGAGACCATGCCCGCACTTTTTTTCCGGATGCCGACATGACTGCCCTGAAGAACGACCGTTTCCTTCGCGCCCTGCTCAAGCAACCTGTAGACGTCACCCCCGTATGGATGATGCGTCAGGCCGGTCGCTACCTGCCGGAGTACCGCGCCAGCCGCGCCAAGGCCGGTGACTTCATGAGCTTGTGCATGAATCCTCAGTTCGCCTGCGAAGTCACGATGCAGCCGCTGGATCGCTACCCGCAGTTGGACGCGGCGATCCTGTTCTCCGACATCCTCACCATCCCCGACGCCATGGGCCAAGGCCTGTACTTCGAGACCGGCGAAGGCCCGCGCTTCAAGAAAGTCGTCAGCACCCTGGCCGATATCGAAGCGCTGCCGATTCCCGATCCGCAGAAAGACCTGGGCTATGTCATGGACGCGGTCAGCACCATTCGCCGTGAACTCAACGGTCGGGTGCCGCTGATCGGTTTCTCCGGCAGCCCGTGGACGCTCGCGACCTACATGGTCGAAGGTGGCTCGTCGAAAGATTTCCGCAAGACCAAGGCGATGCTCTACGACAACCCCCAAGCCATGCACCTGTTGCTGGACAAGCTGGCCCAGTCGGTCACGTCCTACCTCAACGGCCAGATCCTGGCTGGCGCGCAAGCGGTGCAGATCTTCGATACCTGGGGCGGCAACCTGTCGGCGGCGGCGTACCAGGCGTTTTCCCTGGCCTACATGCGCAAGATCGTCAGTGGCCTGATCCGCGAGCACGAAGGTCGCAAAGTCCCCGTGATCCTGTTCACCAAGAACGGCGGCCTGTGGCTGGAAAGCATCGCCGAGGCCGGCGCCGACGCCTTGGGCCTGGACTGGACCTGCGACATCGGCAACGCCCGCGAGCGCGTGGGCCACAAGGTTGCGCTGCAAGGCAACATGGACCCGACCGTGCTCTACGCCAAGCCTGAAGCCATTCGCGCTGAAGTCGGACGCATCCTCGCCAGTTACGGCAAGGGTAGCGGTCACGTCTTCAACCTCGGTCACGGGATCACCCCGGAAGTCGACCCGGAACACGCCGGGGCTTTCCTGCGGGCGGTGCATGAGTTGTCGGCGCAATTTCACGACTGACTCAGCACGGGAGCGAGCCCGCTCGCTCCCGCCACTGTTCTTGCGTCAGGCTTTCAAGTCACCCAGCGGCGGCAACTTGGCGAGCTTCAGCGCGATCAGCAGCGCGATCACCAGTAATGATCCGATGAACAACCCGGTTCCGTTCCATCCCCCCAGGTGCCAGGCCACGCCACCCGCCGTACCGGCAATACTCGAACCGGCGTAATAGCTGAACAGGTACAACGACGAAGCCTGCCCCTTGGCCTTCAGGGCCCGGCGGCCGATCCAGCTGCTGGCCACCGAGTGCGCGCCGAAGAAACCGAAGGTGAACACCAGCATGCCCAGGATCACCAGCCACAGCGGCGTGGCCATGCTCAGCACGAGGCCGACCAGCATCAGCGCGATGGTAACCCAGAGCATTTTGCGACGGCCGAGTCTGTCCGCCAGTGCGCCGATTTTTGCCGAGCTGTAGATGCCCGACAGGTAAACCACCGACAGCAACCCGACGAAGGCTTGATCCAGATGATAAGGCTCGGCCAGCAGGCGGTAGCCGATGTAGTTGAACAGCGTAACGAATGCGCCCATCAGCACGAAGGCTTCGAGGAACAGCAGCGGCAACCCGGCGTCGCGAAAGTGCAGGGTGAAACCCTCAAGCAGGCTGCGTGGATGCAGCGAACGGGGACGGAAGTTGCGTGACTCGGGAAGAATCCGCCAGAACACCGCCGCCGCGATCAATGCCAGGCCGCCGATCACCAGCATCGCGGTGTGCCAACTGACGAAGTCGATCAAGACCCCGGTGATCAGGCGACCGCACATGCCGCCGATGGCGTTGCCAGCGATGTACAGCCCCATCGCCAGGCCGATGTGCTTGGGATGGATTTCTTCGCTCAGGTAGGTCATCGCCACTGCCGCCAAACCGCTCAACGACAACCCGACCAAGGCGCGTAGCACCAGCACGCCTTGCCAGGTCGGCATCATCGCACTGGCAATCGTGCACACCGATGCCGCGAACAGCGCCGCGACCATCACCGATTTGCGGCCGATGCGGTCGGAAATCGGGCCGGTGATCAACAGACCGATGGCGAGCAGGCCGGTCGCCACCGACAGGATTAGGCTGCTCTGCGCCGCGTTGATGGAAAACTCCTTGGACAACAGCGGCATCATCGGCTGCACGCAATACAGCAGGGCGAAGGTCGCAAAGCCACCGCAGAACAGCGCCAGCACCGTGCGCATGAACATCGGCGTGCCTTTCTCGATGTAGATGTCTTTCAATTCAGCAGCCATCTCATCCTGCGCGCGGGGCGGGATTTCATGGGCTAAAGGAGCGAGAGCGATTTTCACGGTGGACCTCGGTGGAGCACGGCCTAGCAGGCGATGGAAAAAGCATATAGCCGGCCAATGTTTCTATCCAATATATTGTTCGACCTGTTTAAGACGTTTAACGACCTATTGGAAAGCCGATGGAACTGCGTCACCTGCGTTACTTCATTGCCGTGGCCGAAGAACTGCATTTCGGCCGCGCCGCGCTGGCCTTGGGCATCTCCCAGCCACCCTTGAGCCAACAGATCCAGGCGTTGGAACAAGAGATTGGCGCCCGGCTGTTCGAGCGCACCAATCGCCGGGTCGAATTAAGCCAGGCCGGGCGGTTGTTCCTCGAGGAGGCACGGCAGGTTCTGGCCCAAGTTGATAAAGCCACCGACGTGGCTCGCCGCGCCCAATTGGGCGAGCTGGGAGAACTGAAGATCGGTTTCACCTCCTCGGCGCCATTCAACTCCACCATTCCTCAAGCGATTTTTACGTTTCGCCAGCGCTTTCCGACCGTGCACCTGAACCTGCGGGAAATGAGCAGCACCCAGGTGGCCGATGCGTTGCTGGACGAGGTAATCGAGGTCGGCATCATGCGCCCATTACCGCTGCCCGATTCCTTGAGCAAAATCGAACTGAGCCGCGAACCGCTGGTGGCCGTGCTCAGTTCCAAACATCCCCTGGCCCAAGGCAGCGAAGAGGGCCTGTTCCTCTCGGCATTGGCCCAGGAGCCGTTCGTGTTTTTCCCCCGCAGCTACGGCAGCGGCCTCTATGCGCAACTCCTGAGCCTAGCCCGCGATGCCGGTTTCAGCCCGCATTTCGCCCAGGAAGCCGGCGAAGCCATGACCATCATTGGCTTGGTCGCGGCGGGGCTGGGCGTCTCGGTATTGCCGGCGTCCTACCAACGCATGCGTATCGATGGGGTGGTCTATCGCCCGCTGCTCGACCCGGCGGCGGTGTCGGCGGTGTGGCTCGTGAAGCGCAAGGACCAGCGTTCGCCGATGGCGGCGGCGTTTGTGGCGTTGTTGACCGATGGGGTGGAGTTATCGAGTGGTTAGCGTCAGCGCGGATGGCGCCATAACGTGAAGAAGGGTGTCCAAACGGGCGCCCTTCTTCGTTCATGAAGCCGTCATGAGCCTTGTACGGCTTTTGCTTGAGTTACCCGAGCTCGTCGGTCATTGCCCCCATACGGTAACCGTCCTATTGGTGTGGTAGTTATAAAACCCTTGAAGCGTCCAAGTATCGCCTTGACGTTCAAAAGCGGCGCGCCAGCGCCCTCTTCCACGGCTCCCACCTATCTGCGACATGGTGTACCAATAGGCACCGTTGCCCCATTTCGTCGTTATCCTACCGGTGCGAATATCATCCATGATTGATGTAATTCTCAAATTGGCGTCCTGATCGAAGTCGCGATAGGTCATTTGCAGTTCAGCCAGCGGACTGATGGATACTGAGTAGCGATTCGATGAGGCAGGCCCTTCTGGTTCTGGTTGAGGCGCTGAAGGGGTTGCGGTAGGTGTCCGAGGGTTTGTTTGCGCCCTTGTCACAGCCTCTATTTCAAAGGTCGCGTTATGAGTGTTGGGGCCTTTAATGGTTTTTTGGAACTGACCGACATCCTCTTCGGTGACGAATCGGGTGTATTGATTGGCCTTTCTTTTATTGATTTCAACGAAAGGGATTTTATGCATGCGCAAGGCTGCGTGGATGCGGGGGGTATTATGGTTTGCCAGTTCGGTGGAGAACTCATCGAGCAGGCGATGCTGGTAATTAGCCCTGTTTATGGGATCCGTCAAATACGCAACCCTGGCCGCCTCTGCGACAGCGTCATCACCCGGGATGACCGATTTTATGTAGGCTTCAGCGCGCGCGTCCGCGGCTTTTGCCATTTCGTTATAATCGGCGCTCAGCCTTTCGAACGTATCTCTCAGTATTCCTGTGGGCGGGGTTATGATAATGAACGTTGCATCGGTAAAGAGATTGCTGAATGTATAAAATTTGGCATCGACGTCTGCGTCCTGTATGAGCCTGTCTTTATATTTGAAGATCAAGTCGTACAGTCTTGATTTGTTATTAGCATCAAGGGCTAATCCCGCGCTTCGTTCTAGAGAATTTGAAAAATTATTGATTTTTCCCCAGATATTGAGTTTCGATAACAATGCGTAGTTGGCTTTTTTTTGTCTTTCTATGCGTTTTTTGGGTTGAGGCCTTCCGGTTTTATAATCATCTATATATCGACGATAAGCCTCTATATTCCTGGCACCAACATCGTTCATGTTTTCCTGCAATATTTGCTCGACCAGTGCCTCCGGCATGCTCCTGAGAACTGCCTTTTGCCGGTTGGCTATTCCCCACGTGTACCAGTAATAGGCTATCCATCCTGCTCCGCTGTACCTCAGCAAAGCGGCGTCCGACAACATATCGATCTTGGCCTGGTTTGGCGCCTCTGGCGTGCTGAGCAGGCTCGACGCCAGCCCACCACCGCGTAGCCGTTGCAGCTCTTCGACTTTCCAGCGGCCATTCTCCCAAGCCACCGTTCGCTGGTTCGTCCGGTTGTCCGGTGCATAGATAATCCGTTGGCCTTGTTGCATCGCCGTTTTGTAGTAGTACATCCCCAGCTTCAGATAACCCTGTCCGTCCGCATCTGTATACCGGCCGCGACCTTCGAACTTCAGCCCTTTGCCTTCGAACCCTTTCAGGCGCAACGGCTTAAGTTCCGGATCCTGCAGGCGGGGGAGAGATGATAGCGGCGGACGCGCCTTATGTCGGGGCCGCCCCGCGCGAGCCATTATCAGGTCCTCGGCACCCTCCGCCAGGACCTCACCCAATCCGCTGATGAAATCGGTGAGCCACTGATCGAAGCTTGCGCCCTCACTTTTGATCGCGGCTATTGCGGCCCCTCCGGTCATCACCGGCAGGATCGCTCGCCCAAGTAATCCCCCCAGTCTGCTGGCGGGAAACATGGACATTGCCCCCGTCAGCAGAGCGACCGCGTTCCGGCGTCCTGCTTGAGCGTCGGCGCTGTCGCGCTCGGCATTGCTGAGCGTCAGCGCATCCGCCGTTTTAACTGCGTGGCTTATCTGCGTTTCATGCAGCACGTTCAGTAGATTGGAATCAACCCCTGCCCAGGATAACTTCGAGGCGAAATCAGCTGGAGCCCGGCTTCTTGCCCAACCCCTGAAGACCGCCTGGGTGATTTTCCTTATCTTTTCATCGAGCGTGAGGTCGGTCGATGTCGGCGTCAGGCTGTCGGCCTGATAGGCCTGCTCCACCAACGGGAGCTGCGAAATCAACCACTGGGTCATCTCAGGCGTGGCGGTAAGTGCCTTGGCCAGGGCCCGCTCCAACTCCCGTACATTCCCGGCATCCAGGTCCCGGAACATTTTGTTGTCCGGCGCACCGGGGGTGTACAACGTCAGCGAAGGTCGACTCGCCAAGCTTGCGCTGCCGAACGCCAGTATGTCCTTCAGCACGCTGTCGCCCCATTTCAATTGGCGAACCACCACTTCGTGTGTGTTGACCTTGCGACGGCCCTCCGGCGTCGGGCTGTCCAGTGCCGCCAGCACCAGATTCAGTCCGGTGTTGTCCTTGTCTTGCCTGAAGTCACCCGAGATATGGGCACTCCACGCCTGCGCCCGTATCTGCTTGGCTTTC
This sequence comes from Pseudomonas sp. Z4-20, assembly GCF_051131955.1. NCBI lineage: Bacteria > Pseudomonadati > Pseudomonadota > Gammaproteobacteria > Pseudomonadales > Pseudomonadaceae > Pseudomonas > Pseudomonas sp. Z4-20. The sequence goes on along the minus strand of NZ_CP071641.1, from coordinate 5,216,213 downwards.
AAGGCCATCCATTCTGTCTGCTGTTCCCGGGCCATGATCGGCAGTTCGATCAGGATCCGGGCGCCCACGTCTGCCTGTTCAATGACATTCTTAAACTGGTCATAGGTCATCGGCCCTTCCAGGAAAGGGGCGGTGACACTGCGTTCTTCCGACGTCAGATTGGACATTGCCCATTGCGTCATGGACTGGCGGTAAACAACGATGCCTTTTGTTCCTTGCGATACCCCTGACTCCCATGGCGACGTACCTGCGGGGGCGTGTGGATCAACGATGTAGCGATTGATGCTCAAAAACACCTGGTCGGGATCCGCGGCCACGTAGCCCTTCTCAGTGATGAGCCGGGCCAGCCGTTTGCGGCTCCATTCGCTAACGGCGTCCTCGGTGGCCAAGGTCACCGGATCGGGCGGTGAGGGTTGGATCTGCTGGGCTTCGTACAGATCTCGTACCGCTTTCCACCATTCCCGGCGGTCGTGACCGGTGACCTGAGGATTGCCATGCAGCCATTCGTTCTGTTTTTTCAGCTCCCGCTGGAACTCACGCTCGTCGAGGACGCCCGCCAGGTCCAGGACAGCTCCGACACCTGCTGCCCTGTCGATTCTGGCCGACCAGGCCGCGACCTCTTCTCCCGTCTCGGGGCCTTCCAGCAAGATATCCCGCACGATGGTTTTCTGTGTCGCTCGCAGGTCCGCCACCAGATGAGTCAGGAAATGCGGCGTCAGTGGTTCGGTGCTGACCGCTTCCCAGGCGAGACTGCCCTCGATCAGACCGGCCTTCAGTGCCGCCAGATTGTCGTAGATCTCCAAAGGGTGACCTGGGGCGTATAACACGGCCGTCCCCGATTCGCTGACATGGTCATGCTGCGTCAGCACAACGGTGCAGGGTAGCGGCACACTGTCAGCCCCTGCTGTAAAGGCCATATTCAGGCGGTAGACACCGGGCCGGACTTTTGCCGCCAGTTCGGCGCGAGAAGTCGCGTCCGGTGCCGACAATGCATGTTTGGTCAGGGCCTCGTGCATCGGCTGGCTCATGGTTGCGTCCAGCCTGTGAAGGTCTGTTTGTGCCCTGAGCTGAGCGGCGAATTCATCGGCCAGCCATTCGCCGACTTTACGGCTGCGGCTGAAGTCGGCCGGCCTGTTCCAGAAGTTGTCCAGTGCCTGCGTGAGCAACGGTTCAAAGGACATTGCCGTGTTGCTGATCAACGTCTTGAATTGTTGCTTGGCTTCTTGGCTGTTCAGGTCCGCAGGAATCTGGACGACTTCGCCTTGGGTGACGAGGATGTCGATCTGGCCGGGATCGCGGAAAAGCGTATCCGCATCGATCCTGCCAGCGAGCGCCTTCCAGAAAAGCGACGCCAGGGCAATGGTTTGCGTCTGGGGCTGTTTGATGGCCGGCTCATCGGCGGCGTCGGCCAGGCTTTGCGAGGAAATAACGGTCTCCTCTTGCCGCGTACGCACCGAAAGATGTTCTACCGCTATTGTGGCGTCCACGGCAGGGAAGGTTCGTTTGAGCCAGTAACGCACTTGTTGCAGGGCAACCTCTGAAGCCCGCGGAACCGTATCGTTCAGGAGGATCATTTGTTGCTGGGAAGTATGCAACTGACCCACCAGCGGGATGCTTGGGTCTGGCGCGGTATCGGCCTGCAGAACGGCGTCATGGTTGCCCAGGGAGGCACTCAGCCGGCCGGCGTACGGAGCACCGAGAAACAACTCAAGCGATTGCACCAACGAACGAGAGCCGCTGCGAGTGAAAAACGCTTCGCGAAAAGCCCGACCGGTATCACTGTCGAAAACGCCCATGCGTATAAACTTTTCGAACGCCTCTTCGGCCAGCACTTGCGACCATCTGTAAGAATAAATCCTCGCGGCGTAAGGCGAGGCGATACCCGTCATGTTATTGAATGGCCGTACCGCTTCGGGCCATTGCAGGTGATCGATTTTATTGTTCGCGTCTTCAAAAACCCGCAAGGCACCGCGTCCGTCGCCAAAGGTGCGATGGGCCTCGAAATCGAACAGCATGAAGAGCAGCGAGTCCGCCGTCGTCCAACTGGTCTGCACCTGGATGCCCGCCAGAAATCGCTCGGCCTGGTCGGTAGAGATAGGCTCCCTGGTCTGGTAGTGGCCCGATACCCAAACCAGAAAATCCTTGGAAAAACACCACTGTTCCAGTACTTGGCTGGAGAACTCACCGGTGTCCGGACCGAGCCCATCCAGCCCGGAAATAGTCCTGTAGTCTTCCCCTGTTAAAAGTTGCTGCAAGCAATGACCGAACTCGTGCATCAACCTGCGTAGCTGATGATGATCCAGCAGGCACGGGGCGTCGTCGTCCCTGGGTGGGAGTTCGCTGCGCAGCACGGCTATCGGTAGCCTTGGCCGACCTTCGGCGGTCATTCGGCGATTGCGCAGGCCAAGCGCGTGGGGTGTTGCGCCAGCAAGATCATGTTGATACGGGTCGACGTAGAGATAGCCGATAGCCTGTCCAAACTCTCTGATTTCAAAAAGACGCACATCCTCATGCCAGCGATCAAAATCCGCACGCTCGAGCATGTCGACACCAAACAGCCGTTGCACGAACAGGCATAAGCGGTCGAGCACCGAGTCCAATGGTAAATACACTCGCAGTTGTTCTTGGCCGGCCCCCGCCTGTCGGCGGGTTTTCTCGGTCAGGTACTGGTAGTCCCAAGGCTTCAGCTCATCGAGGTCGTGCTGTGAAGCCAGTGCCTTGAGTTGCCTTGCCTCTCGCTCGAAAAGGCCTCTGTGCCGGTCGAGTGCCTCGCCCAGAAAGCTCGATACCTGATCCGTTGTCTTGACCATCTGCCCTTCAAGTGCCAACTGGGCGAAATTTTCATACCCCAGCAACCGGGCCTTGTCGTGGCGAGCCTTCAGCAGTGACACCAGTACTTCGTCGTTATCGAGCCGAGGGTCATGCGGTCCTTGGGACGAGGCACGGTCCTGATAGGCTACCCACACCTCCTTGCGTAACCCCCGGTTTTCAGCATGGCACAGCACCCCGCGAAGCGACTCTTCGCTCAAGGTCACCAGCCAGCCTTGCACGTTTCTCCTGCGCGCCTCATGGGCCATGCGACGCTTGACCGGGCCAGGGACGCCGGCCAGTAGCGACTCCTCCTCGATGTGCTTGCTCCACGCGCCATGAGCCTGCTGTACATTCAGGTGGAACTTGTCTTGATGCCGCTCTATATCGCTGTCCAAGGCCAGCAGGCGCTGTTGTTGTTCAGGTGCTAGGTTGACTCCGGCCCGGTGGAACGCCCGCAGTATTTTCTGCAATACCTTTTGCCGAGGCTGATCGAACTGTTGCGCTATCTCGCTATGGGAAAGTCTTTGATACAGCCCAAACAATTCACTGTTCCGGGCGAGCTCGGCCTGGTAAGCCATGACCCGTTCGCAACAGCGTTTTGCCGCGTCTCTCCACCCTGGTTGGGTCGTCACTGAGCTGATGATTGCGATGAGCTGGAGGGAAGTATCCAACCGCGCCTTCAGCTCATCCATGGCCAACACCAAGTCGTCCCAGGTCGGATAAGGCGTCTGGCTGGCGATAATGGCGGTGACTTTGATTCGGCTGTCGGCGATGATTTTTTCAATGGCCGGCAGCAGATGCTCGGCGCGGATTGCCGAGAATGGCGGTAAATCATAAGAGGTTAATAAGGGGTTGCTTTGCAGCATGTTCGCGTCCTGAGAGGGGTTAGGAGCGAACACGCTATGCGGGAAGCGCCGGGTAAGGGCGGTATATAGTTACCGCACGCCGGCGGGAATGGAGGGGTATGTTGACCTTGCCGCGTCCGTTGCAGGCGTGGTACAGACTTGAGCTGATGTGGCGCTAAATCCTGGCAGGAGCAAAACCCATGACCGAACAATTCACTCGCTGGGACTCTGCCGAGTACCTCAAGACCAAAGCGAACAGCCGATTTGATTAAGAAGGGTGCCCAAAGAGGCGCCCTTCTTCGTTCATGCTCCGTCATCATTTCTTGAGATGCGAATTGCAACTCATAAGGTCGAACAGTTTTACCGAGCGCTGACCTGAGTAACGGCTAAAGCCTGGGGCTGTTGCGATGCCCATCGAAACTGTCAGAGTTGACAGTGACAAGCGGCCTAGAACGCCGCTGCGATCGGTATCAGCAGGACCGGGGCGGGATGAAAAATTGCGTCACGCACCCTTCGACTGTAGGAAAACGCGCATTTCTAATTACGACACTTCCGATTCGTTGCAGAGACCACTTCGCAGCGGTTGCGACTCGCCCACGCTGCAACGTCTTATTCATCATTGCGAAGCCGCCGGCTCAACGCTCCTTCCCCAGTGGCAAGGGATGCAGCCTGAAGTCATGAATGAGGTCCCTGGAAATGCACTCATCTTTGGATGCCCCCTACACCAACGAAATCTCCCATGAATCTCTTCGCCATCTGGATGACTTGTATTTGGAGCCCCGCCAACTAGAGGGTTACGGCGAAGAAGTCGCGGCATTCATGAGTCGACAAAAAGCCTTCGTCGAAGCTCATCCGCCAATCGCCATCTACCGAGTGGCCACCGAGGGAAGCCAGACGCGTGACGGCGGAACGATCCAGCAAGTGTCATCGTCGTTGACGTTCACCTTGGACAATGGCTGGAAAGTACGCGCCGCGCAGAAAGGCGATGAGGTGGTGTATGCCGATGGCAGCACGGCACGGATCATCACCGCCGCCGGGAAAAACAACAGCGACATTGCACTGGTCGGCAGCCGCCTGAGCAATGGCGACGAGATCATCAACACGCTTCAGAAACGTTTCATGATCATCGTGCGTGAAGGCGTACCGATGGCGGAGGATTTTTTGCCTGTGCTTAGGTTGGCGGAGGTTCATTACCTGCATTCGAAGAGAGGCGTCAGGTGTGATTTATAATAAAAAACACTTCCGCTCATACGGCCTGTCTTTCCGAGTTTTCCTTTTTGTCGTTCTGGGAGGCGCTTGCGGTTTATGATTTCTTGCGGCGGTTTGGGCTGCCGCGCAGCCCAGCGGGAGCAAGCTCCCTCGCCACGGGGAATGCGAGGTCTATTGCACCTTTGCCAGATCCCCTTTCAACGCAACACCGGCCATGATTGCCCCTGCATGGCATTCATAGGTGGTCGGGTCCTTGCGTTCGTTGCTCTTGTAGAAGCTGACAATGTTGGTAACAGCGTTGGCGCCGGCATTCTTGGCGGCCTGGTGCAAGCTAATCAGCGCCGATTGCAGCACCCATTCGCAAGCCACTTCATCGGACTTGTTGAACGCGTTGGTTTTCTTGTTGGTGACCGCGCCAGGGCTGACCACGGTGACGTTGCCGGCCGGTTTGTTGCCGGCCAGGTAGAACTTGACGCTGCCGTCGATCTTGCCGGTGCGGATGGCTTCGGCGACGACTTTGTCGAACGGCAGGAACAGCGCGGTATCACGGGCCTGGCTGAGGCTTGGCAGGGTGCTGAGCAACAGGGCGGCGGTTACAGCGATTTTCTTCAACGACATCATGGTCTCCTTGACCAGAGCTAACGGGAATCAGTGCCAGCGGCGGAAGATCAGCGAAGTGTTGACCCCGCCAAAGGCAAAATTATTGTTCATCACGTACTCATTGCTCATCGAGCGGAACTCATTGCGCAGGTAATCGAGTTTGCCGCATTCGGGATCGACTTCATCGAGGTTGAAGGTGTGCACGTACAGGTCGCGGTTCATCATCTCGATGCTGAACCAGGACTCCAGTGCGCCGCACGCGCCCAAGGTATGGCCGAGAAAGCTTTTCTGCGAACTGATGGGCATGTGTTCGCCAAACAGGCTGCTGGTGGCCAGGGTTTCAGCAATATCGCCCTGCTCGGTGGCGGTGCCGTGGCCGTTGACGTAGCCGATGGCCGAAGATTCGAGGCCGGCGTCTTCCAGGGCCAGCTCCATGGCGCGGCGCATGGTGCTCAATTCGGGACGGGTGGCGTGCTGGCCGTCGGCGTTGCTGCCGAAACCGACGATTTCAGCATGGATCCGTGCGCCGCGGGCCAAGGCGTGCTCAAGGTCTTCGAGCACCAGCATGCCGGCGCCTTCACCGATTACCAGTCCGTCGCGGCCCTTGTCGTAAGGGCGTGGGCTGGTTTGCGGTGCATCGTTTTTCAGGCTGGTGGCGTAGAGCGCATCGAAGACCATTGCTTCGGTCGGGCACAGTTCCTCCGCGCCGCCGGCGAGCATCAACGGCAGGCGACCGAACTTGATCGCTTCATAGGCGTAGCCAATACCATGGCTGCCGCTGGTGCAAGCGCTGGACGTGGGAATCAGGCGTCCGGTCAGCCCGAAGAAGATACTGATATTGGCCGCCGTAGTGTGGGGCATCATGCGCACATAGGAGTTGGCGTTCAGCCCTTCGGCGACGCTGTTGAGCAGCATGTTGCCGAATGCCTTGATCTCATCGGTACTGCCGGTGGACGAACCGCAGGACACGCCCATGCGCCCGTCCTTGATCGATGGATCGCCCAACAGGCCCGCGTCGGCCAGCGCCTGCTCCGCCGAGCCCACGGCCAAACGCGAAACCCGGCCCATGCTGCGCAGTTGCTTGCGGGTCCAGTGAGCGGGCACCTGATAGTCATCGATAGGCCCGGCCAGTCGGGTGTTCAGCTCGGTGAAACGGTCCCACTCGTGCATGCGCCGGATGCCACTGCGGTTGGCGGCGAAGTTGGCGGCGATGGTCTCCCAGTCGCTACCAATCGAGGTGATGCCGGACATGCCGGTGACAACGACCCGCCTCATCAGCACAAACCTCCGTTGACGGCCAGGACCTGCCGGGTGATGTAGCCGGCTTCGGCGGACATCAGGAAGTTCACCGCGCTGGCGACTTCTTCCGGAGTGCCCATGCGCTGGGCGGGGATCATTTTCATCAATTCTTCCACGGGTACGTTTTCATCGAGCATGGCGGTGTCGATCAAGCCCGGCGCGACGCAGTTGACAGTGATCTTGCGCTTGCCCAGCTCGATTGCCAACGCCTTGGCCGCACCGATCAGGCCGGCCTTCGACGCGCTGTAGTTGACCTGGCCACGGTTGCCGATCAACCCGGAAACCGAGGTAATGCAGACGATTCGCCCGGCGGCGCGACGACGAATCATCGGCATCATTACCGGGTGCAGCACATTGTAGAAGCCGTCCAGGTTGGTGCGCATCACGCTGTCCCAGTCGTCCTCGCTCAGGGCCGGAAACGCGCCGTCGCGGGTAAGGCCGGCGTTGAGTACCACGCCGTAATAGGCGCCGTGGGTTTCGACGTCGGCCTCAAGGATGGCCTTGCAGGCGGCGCGATCGGATACGTCGAATTGCAGCACCCGGGCATTTCGACCCAGGGCCAAGATCTGTGCCTGGACGGCTTCGGCCTCGGCGCGACCGCTGCGGCAGTGTAATACGATGTCGTGCCCGGCCTGGGCCAGGCGCAAGGCGATGGCGCGGCCGATGCCACGGCTGGAGCCGGTGACCAGTATGGATTCAGTCATGGCTGGGTTCCTGTTGCGGACGGTTCGTTGAGGTACTGGGCGGCATGGGGCGGGCGGAACACATTGAGGCGCGCGGTAGCGTGGATGCCGGGGGCGCGGATATGGCATTCGAACACACCCATGCCGTTGTCGTCTTCCAGGGAGCGCAGGCCGTGGATGGCCAGTTCGGTGCCGAGGGGGAAACACTCGACGTTGCATTCGAATTTGCGCGTACCGAGCAGGAAGCCCAGTTCCACGCAATCGCCCCGTCGGCGTGCGTGGCAACCGGCAAACGCCGCCACGCTCTGGGCCATCAATTCAATGCCGACCCAGGCCGGCAGCGCACCGTCTTCACGGTTGAACAAACCGCCGGGCTTGACGGTGGCGAGTGCGTGGATCTGCTCGTCATCGAAGGACAGGATCCGGTCGATGAGGATCATGTCGCCTGCGTGAGGCAGCAATTCGGCGAGCGGCCAGTCAATCATGGGGCGTCTCCGATAATCAGGCTGACGTTGTTGCCGCCGAAGGCAAATGAATTGCTCATCAGGCGACGGGGTGTTGTCGGGTTCAGGCGGGTGCGGGTGTCCGTCCATTGCAGCGCCGGCAGGTCGGGATCGGCTTGGCCGTCCCAAACATGCGGCGGCAGTGCCTGGTCGGGGTTTTGTGAGCTCAGGGTCAACCAGCAGAACGCCGCTTCCAGCGCTCCGGCCGCGCCGAGGGTGTGGCCGGTCATGGGTTTGGTCGACGAGCAGGGTACGCCGGCCGGGAACAGCCCGGCCACCGCGTGGCTTTCCATCGCGTCGTTATGTTGCGTGGCGGTGCCGTGCAGGTTCAGATAATCGATCTGGCTGGCGTCCAGGCCCGCGCAGCGCAGGGCTTTTTCCATGGCCTGGCGGGCGCCGCGGCCACTGGGTTCGGGTGCGGAAATGTGGTGCGCGTCGGAACTGGCGCCGTCACCGAGCAGGGCGATCGAATGCTCATCGCCTGGCGTCTTGCTCATGAGAAACAGCACCGCCGCCTCGCCGATGTTGATGCCGCTGCGGTTCACCGAAAACGGGTTGCAACGTTCGCTGGAGACCGCTTCCAGAGCCGAGAAACCGTTGAGCGTCAGCTTGCACAAACTGTCCACGCCGCCGCACAGCACCGCATCGCACAGGCCAAGGTCCAGCAGGCGACGAGCGCTCATCAAGGCCCGCGCGCTGGAGGTGCAGGCCGTAGAGATCACATAGGACGGACCGCTCAGGCCAAGCCAGTCGGAGAGAAAATTGGCCGGCGCGCTGAGTTCCTGCTGTTGGTAGTCGTACCCATCGGGGAACCGCTGCTCGCGCAGATAGTGGGCGATGCCATGGCTGGCTTCATCGATGCCCGACGTGCTCGTGCCCAGGACGATGCCGATGCGGGCGCGGCCATAGGTACTGATCGCCTGGTCGATCTCGGGGCGAATCTGCATGCCGGCTTCGAGCAACAATTGATTGTTACGGCTGCGTTGTGCCGCCAAGCATTGGGGGATGGGGGCCAGTTCGCCCGTCACCGAAGCCACCGGCAACGTCCGCTCAGGCACCCAGCCGGCTTCGACACGCAGGCCCGAGCAATCGCCGGCAAACAGGTTGCGCGCGACGCTTTGCTTGTCGCGGCCCAGGGCGCAGATCACCCCGAGGGCGTTCAAATAGGCGGTCATGGGGCGTTCTCGGTCAGCGGTGTGATGCGGTAGTGCGGGCCTTGAGGCAGGCTCAGTTCGAAGTCCAGCGGTTGCTCGTAGCGCACCTGCCAGCGCGCGTCGAGGGTTCGCTGGGTGCTCTGCTGCAGAGCGGTGGGGTAGTTGCCGGCAAGCTCCGCTTCGGGCGTCAGGGCGAACAACAGCGCGGCGAACAGCTCCCGGGCTTCGGCATTCGGTGGCAGCAAACCGTCGGCCTGCCACTGGCCGTCGATCAGCCGCTGGCGGGCCAGGGGGATGCCCAGCGGGTCCATCATCGACCAACGGATCCAGGTGTTTTCGCGCTGGATCACCAATAACCAATCCTGGCGTTGGCCGGCCAGTTGCCGTTCGATGTGCAATTGCAGCGGCAGCGCCAGGGTCGGCGTACGTTCCGGCAGCGGCGCGTGGCTGGCGCAGGCACTGAGCAGCAGCAGACAACCGATCAACAGACCACGGATCATCGGGCGTCCTCTTCGAGCGGCTTGCGGGCGACCACGTTGACCAGGGTTTCCTCCCGCTCGCCAAACGGCTTGGGCCGGCGCAGGCCCAAGCGTTCCAGCAGGCCGAAGTCCTTGGCGCGGCTCCACCACAAGTACGGGTAGGAGACGTTGTGGTCTTCGAACTGGAACCCTTGATTGCGAATCATCGCCAGGTACTGCGCGGCGCTTTTCTGCACGTGCATCGGGTGGCGGAACAGCCAGCGGATCACCCAGGTGTCGATGTAGGCCTCGGTGGACTCGGCGAACATCAGGTAACCGCCAGGCTTGAGCACGCGGTAAAACTCGGCAAGGGTCTTTTCCTGCTCCACCAAATGATGAAAAGTCTGGTGGCAGAACAGCAGGTCCATGCTTGCATCAGGCACCGCCAACGTCGCGCAATCGCTGCCGATCAGCTCCACGGCCATGCCCTGGCGGGCAGCTTCTGCGCTGCTCAGCGCCAGGCTGTGCGGGTCGGCGTCGACGCCAATCAGTTGCTGTGGCGCGAATACTTGGCGCAGGTATTGAAACGACTTGCCCTGGCCACAACCGGCGTCCAATAGCACCGGATTGGAGGGCGGCAAAGTGCCGAACAGACCGCGCAGGTCGTTGATCGCCACGCGCAGCACATGGTGCTGCCAGGTGTGGCTGCGCAGGAACCAGAAACCGAAGCGGGTTTCTTCGACGTAGTTGTCGCTCAGGTAGCTCATGACGGCTGACTCATGACGCCGGGCTCGCGCAGATTTCCGAAAGCATGCGCAGGCGCCGCTTGGGTTCGCTGACGAAGGGATTACGCTGGTCCCAGGCGTAGCCGGCCAGGATCGAACTGATCATGCGCCGGATGTCGGAGGAGCCTTCGCTGTAGAAAATCACGTCCTGGAACGTGCCGGCGTACCAGCCCTCGACGTAGCAGCGGAAGGTGTCGACGCCGCGCTTGAGCGGCTCGGCGAACTCGCTCTGCCAATCGACGCTTTCGCCTTGTAGCTGACGATGCAACACGCCCGCGGCCATGCTCGCCGAACGCATGGCGATGGTCACGCCGGAGGAAAACACCGGGTCGAGGAATTCCGCAGCGTTGCCCAGCAGGGCGAAGCCAGGGCCGTGCAAAGTCTTGACGTTGGCCGAGTAGCCGCCGATGGTGCGCGCCGGGGTGTCCCACACCGCGTTCTGCAACACGCCGGCCAGGCTCGGGGTTTCATCGATGAAACCGCGCAGGCAGGCATCAAGGTCGTCGGTGCGGCCGGCGAAATGTTCCGCCGCCGCAACCACGCCCACGGAGCAGCGTCCGCCGCTGAACGGAATGGTCCAGAACCACACGTCGCGTTTGCTCGGATGGGTGGTGATGAGGATTTTTTCGCGGTCGAAGGCTGGGCTGTCGATGCGATCCTCGATGTGAGTGAACACCGCCTGGCGCACCGGGAAGTTCGAGGGTGCCTCAAGGTCCAGCAGACGCGGCAGGACTCGGCCGTAGCCGCTGGCATCGAGCACGAAGTCGGCTTCGACGCGGTATTCGCTGCCGTCCTCGCGCTGCACGCCCAGTTGCGGCTTGGCCAGGGTGAAATCTGCGTTGGCGATGGCTTGGCCATAACGGATTTCCACGCCTTGCAGCGCGGCTTGGTCGGCGAGCAACTTGTCGAAGTCGGCGCGCTGGACCTGGAAGGTGGTGGGCTTGCCTTCGCTGAAGGTGTCGCCGAAATCGAAGGCGCTGTAGCGCTCGCCCCAGGCGAACGCCGCGCCGTTCTTGCGCTGGAACCCGGCGGCATTGACCGCATCGAGCATGCCGGCTTCTTCGACGAAGTCCAGGCAATGGGACAGCAAGCTCTCGCCGATTGAAAACCGTGGAAAATGCTGGCGCTCGATGACCAGCACATCGTGGCCCCTGCGCTTGAGCAGCGCAGCGGCAATGGCGCCGGAAGGCCCTGCGCCGATGATCACGACCTGTCGACGTTCCATTTCAACTGTTGACACTTGGGCTCCTGGCCGGGACGGCATGCGAAGGAATACGGTGGAAACCGGCCACGGCCGGCAGCAAAGTGGCGATCAGGCCCATCAGCATCAGCGCGAAGTACAGCGCCGGGCTAATGAGCTGTTGTTGCAGCAGCAGATTGAGGAAGACGATTTCACTCAAGCCGCGAATGTTCAGCAAGACACTTTCCCGCCAGCGACTGGCGCCGACGAACGAGGCCCCGGCCCAACCGAGCCCCAGCCAGTTGCCGAGCAGTTTGCTGGCAATCGGCAACAGCAGCAACGCACCCAGCTGGATCCAGCCAAGGCTGTCCATGGCGCTGTGCACATTGATCTGCACGATGCCGAAGGTCAGGATCAACGGGATCGCCAGGTAGGTCTGCAACCGATGCATCCAGGCGGCGCTGAGTGGCAATACCAGTGGCACCTTGAGCGCGGCCATGCACAGCAGATAACCGATACCAGTGATCAACGCGTTGAGCCGGTAATGTTCGGCCACCACCAGCAGGGCAAAGAACAGGCCGCTGTGCAGCAGCGGTTGGCGCAGGCCGGCCAGTCGCAGCAGCAAGGGCACGCAGGCGCCGGCCAATGGCAGCAACAGGCTGCCCAGGTGCAGGCTGCCCTGGGCCAGGGCGAACAGGCTCCAGCAGATCAGGTCGATCAGAATCGCGGTCTGCACCAGGCGCCGGGTGGCGGCGGGCGGGTAAGCGATGTGCCGCAAATACAGGTACAGCACCGGAATCGCGGTAATCGCAAACAAAAGCCCGACCGCCAGCGAACTGATCCAAGGCTGTGGTGGCAGCAGCCAGACCGCAGTCGCCAACCCGCACGCGAACGGCACGCCAAAGCTCGGCAAGGCGATTCTAACGCTCTGGCGGTCCAGCTTCAGGTCGATCACATCGCTGAGAATGTGCCCCAGCAGCAAGGCGAACGCGAGGCTGTAGAGGTTTTTCAGCCACACAGGCGAGACCAGTTGCGCGCCGCTGAGGTGCCAACCCGGCTCGATCCAGAAGTACATCAGCAAGGGCAGGCCGAACGTCGCCAGCAGCAACTGGCTGACGATCGGAATCAGCCCGAAGCGACGGCCAACCAGGGTCGCGACGGCAAACAGCGCCAAGGTCATCAGCCAGAACAACGCGGTCATCATTGGACAGGCTCCGTAGTGCTGGCATGGGCCTGGCGCCCCGCCCACGGCGCGAGCAGGAAGCTGAATGCCAGCCCCAGGCTCACCGCCAAGCCGAAGTTACTCACCGCCGGCGTACTGGACAACGCCAGCAAGCCGAACGACAGCCACGTGGTGACCGCCGCCAGCAGTGTGCCCAGCAGGCTCACGGCGGCCCCGCCGATCTGTTCACGCATGAGAATGGCGTAGTCGACACCGATGGCCGTCACCAGCAGCAGGCCGAACAGGCTGAACAGCGTCAACGGCTGCCCCAGCCAGCCGAGGCTTGCCAGGCTGCACAGCGCAGCCAGCAGCGGCAATGCCACGACGCGCAAGGCACCGCCGACGCCGAATGGCCAGATCAGCACCAATACGATCAACACGCACGAGGCCAGTTTCAGTTCGGCGGCGCTGACTTGCGTGGCAGCGAACACCCGGTTCAGGTCGCCCAGGCGATCCACCAGTTGTACGCCAGGCAGGTCCACCGCCTGCACCCGCAGCAGCGCGGCATCGTTCAAGCCTTGCAGGCTGACCACCGCCGCCACGCCTTGCGCCGTCGGGCCGAGCCAGAGCGTGCGGTAGGGTTCGGCCAGCGGCCCGGTCAGCGCGGCGTCAATGTCGGTGACCGGCAAGGCCTGCAATTGCGCCAGCTCCGTTTCCAGCGCAGCGGCGGGCACGCCCAGGTCCAGGAGCGGCTGCCAGAACGCTGGCAACCGGGCCAGGGCCTCACGAACCTTTTGTTGCTCGGCGGGTGGGCTGACCAATTGATTGAGGGACAGATAGCCCTGGAGTTTTTCCAGGCCGATCAACTGGTCGAGCCGCTCGTTGAGGGCCGTCTGGCGTTCGAGCAGCTGTGGCTGGTTCTCGGCACGGATCAGGAAGAACTGGCTGGTGGGCTGGAAGCCGGTGATGCGGGCGATGGCCTGGGCTTCATCGGTCAGGTGTTGGGGCGTGCCGATCCACTGGCGAATGTCGTTTTTGCTGGTCAGTTGCCAGAGGCCACCGCCACAGAAGCCGAGCAAGAGTGCCAACAGAATCGGCGTGCGTACCCGGGCCAGCAATGCGTCGCGGCACTGGAGCAGGCTCTCACACAGCCGCAACGGCCATTGGGCAGGGCGAAGGTCAGCGTGTTGAAGCAGTGCCGGCAACAGGCAGACCGCCGACAGATAGGCGCCGACCAGGCCGGCGGCAGAGAAAATTGCGATTTGGGTCAGCGCCGGGAACGGGGTCCAGGCCAGGGCCAGGTAACCGATGCACGTGGTCGCCAGGCTCAGGCTCAGCCCCGGCAGGGTCAAGCGCAGGGTCGGCCAGCTGCGCCACGGCTTGAGGCTCCAGCTCTTGGACAGGTAGTGCAGCGGATAATCCACTGCCACGCCGATCAGGCTCGAACCCAACACCAGGGTCATCACATGCATCCGGCCGAACAGTGCCACGCAAGCCACCGCGCCGAACAGCATGCCCACCAGCACCGGCACGAACGCCAGCCACACCCGAAAGCGTCGGAAGGCCAGCAACAGCAGCAACAAGATGCCGACCGTCGCGCCGCCGCCAACCCAGGTGATTTCCCGCGACGCCTGTTGCTGGCCGCTAGCGGCGTACAGCAGGCCGCTGGCGGCCAGCAGTTGCCCTTGGGCCTGGCTTGCGAGGTCACGGCTGCGTTGCAGCAGATCGGCCACTTGCAGCGGCAGGTTCATGTCGAAGGCGTTGCCTTGGGTGCGAGCCCGCAGCATGACCCATTGCTTGCCGTCGGCTTCGGCGATCAGCGCGCCGCTGCCCACGTCCAGCTGTATCGCGCCGCGTTGCGGCTGGCTGTTCTGGATACGGCCGGTCAGGCCGAGCCAGTCATCCTGGCTCGGCACCAGGCTGAAGCCGCTGAACGGGTCGAACAGGGCCTGCACCCGTTGCTGGATGAAGGCCTGGGGTTGATCGATCAACTGCTGCCGATCGGCGGCCGACAGCATGGCCAGTCGGCCGTCGAGCAATTGCTTGCGCAGCGCCGGCAGATCAGCCTGCAGCGTCCACTGGACTTTGTCGAACAGACCGCTGGCCTGCCATTGTTCGCCGAGGGTTTGCGCCAGGGTGATGGCGTGCTGGCGGTCGGCGTGGCCAACCAGCACCAGCACTTCGCGGTTCAGCGGATCTTGCATGCGTTGTTCGGCAATCAGCTCCAGCGCATCAGGCGACGTACCGGGCACCAACTCCATGAGGTTGGCCGACAGCGGCGCACCGTTGCGCCATTGCCAACCGGCGAGCGCCAGCACCGCCAGCAGCAGGATCAGGAACAGCCGTGGCAGCATCCGTTCACTCGGCAAAATCATGTTGCTCCGCTTCGCTCAAAGGCTGCGCACTGGTGCTGTCCTGCATGCGCAGCACGGTGCTGTCACCCTGGGTTTCCAGCAGTTCGATGCGCTGGACCCATTCGCCGCCGTCGATGTTGATCTGGTTGAAGACTTGTTTAAGCAGCACCGAGCGCGGGGTCAGGGTGAGTTTCCACTGCTGCGGCTGGCCCGACAGGCTCAGCTCGAAATCCCGTTGCAAGCCACTGCTGTCGCCCTGCAATACCGCGAGGAACAAGCGGTTTTGCTCGGTGCCGGCACTTTTGTTCGGCAGCAGCTGCCAGCCATGGCCGTCGCGCCGTGCGATGCCTTTGGCGGTGATGCGGTAATCCTGTTGCAGCGGCGTTTGCAGCAGCCAGAGCAGGCCGTGGTTTTTCGCCAGTACGAAGCGGCCCTTGCTGGTGAGTGGTTGGGGCAGGGCGCGCAGGTGTTTTTCCTGGATGAACTGGCCGTGGATCACCTCCGGGCGGGCCAGTTGATCGCTCAGTTGTTGCAGGTCGAACGCCTGGGCCAGGGGCGAGAGGCCATACAGCAGCAGCCAGGTGAGCAGGCGTTTCATGAGAGTTTCCTTTCGACGGCTTCGACAAATACTCGTGGCGAAGCCAGGAGCATTTCGCGGGTGGCCATGTCCACCGCCACTTGCACCGAACTGGCGCGGGTCAAGCGATCGCCGGTGGCGGCATCGCTGATCAGGTAATTGATCTTCAGACGATTCTCCCACTCCACCAGGCTGGCGCGTACGGTCAGGGCCTGGCCGAACACGGCGCTGCGCACGTAGCGCAGTTGCAGGTCGATCACCGGCCAGGCATGGCCGGATTCGAGCATGTCGTTGTAGTTGTGGCCGATCAGATCGAGCAAGGCGCAGCGGGCCACTTCGAGGTATTTGACGTAGTGGCCGTGCCAGACCACGTTCATCGAGTCGACATCGAAAAACGGCACCACGACCGGGGTATCGACGTGCAAGACACCTTGGCTACGCATGCAGCCTCCAGTGTTGTCCAGCGATGCGTTGCAGGCACAGGCGCAGCTCGCCTTCCAGCGCGCGGTCTTCGATCACAGGTGGGAAATCCTCGGCCAGTTGCAGGTGCATGGCGGCCAAGGCAGGCGGCAGTGGTCGCGCATCTTCGGCGCGGCTGCGCAGCCAGACGCCCTGGTTGGCGGCCAGCAACGTGGCGGCGGCGACTTGCTCGGTCAGCTCCAGTACGCGGATCGCGTCCCGGGCGGCGATGGTGCCCATGCTGACCTTGTCCTGGTTGTGGCATTCGGTGGAACGCGAGAACACGCTGGCCGGCATGGTGTTCTTCAGGGCTTCGGCGGTCCACGCGCTGGTGCCGATCTGCACGGCCTTGAAGCCATGGTTGAGCATTGCCCGCTCGGCGCTGGCGCCGGACAGATTGCTCGGCAGGCCATGGTTGTAGCGCTCGTCCACCAGCAAGGCGAGCTGGCGATCCAGCAAGTCGGCGACGTTGGCGACCAGGTTCTTCAGGCTGTCCATGGCGAAGGCGATGTGTCCGCCGTAGAAATGCCCGCCGTGAAGCACGCGCTCGGCTTCGGCGTCGATGATCGGGTTGTCGTTGGCGCTGTTGAGTTCGGTTTCGATGAACGAACGCAGCCAGCCCAGGCTGTCCGCCAATACCCCCAGCACATGCGGCGCGCAGCGCAGGGAGTAGCGATCCTGCAGGCGATGCAGCGGCGCGGTCGGCGCGTCGATCGCCAGGTCCTTGCGCAGCCACGCGGCGACTTGCATTTGCCCCGGGTGTGGCTTGGCGGCGAACAGGCGTTCGTCGAAGTGCTCCGGGTTGCCTTGCAGCGCGATGACGTTCAGCGCGGTGATGCGGGTCGCCAGTTGCAACAGATAATCGGCGCGGGCAAAAGCCAGGCAGGCCAGGCCGGTCATCACGGCGGTGCCGTTCATCAGCGCCAGGGCTTCCTTGGGCCGCAGCACCAGCGGGGTCCAGCCCAGTTCACGGTGCACGTCGGCGGCGTGGCGGCGCTCGCCACGGAACATGACTTCCCGTTCACCGGACAACGTGGCGGCGACGTAGGACAGCGGCGTCAGATCGCCGCTGGCGCCCACCGAGCCTTCTTCCGGAATCAACGGCAGGATGTCGTGTTCGAGAAACGCCTGGAGCCGTTCCAGCAGTTCAACCCGCACTCCCGACACGCCGTGGCACAGCGACTGCAAGCGCGCCGCCAGCACCGCGCGGGTAGTCTGGGCGTCGAGCAGCTTGCCGAGGCCACAGCCGTGGAACGTGTACAAGTGACGCGGCAACGCCTCGACATGGTGCAGTGGCACGGCCACCACGCAGGAATCGCCGTAGCCCGTGGTGACGCCGTAGATCACGCCTTCCTTGTCCAGCAAGGAGTCGAGAAATTGCGCGCCCTTGGCGATGCGTTGACGGAACGCGGGGTCATCCTGCAACTGCGTTGGCGCCTGGCGGTTGGCCAGGGCTCGCACGTCTTCGATGCGCAGGGGGCGTTCGCCGAAGGTTACCGGCTCAAGAATGGGCTTCGTCATCGGTCTTCCAGAAAGGGTAAAAGTTGAACCATTGTTGTGGCGCCTGGAGACAATACTGCGCCAGGCGGTCGGCATACAGGCCGGCCCAATGGGCAATCACTTGCTCGCGGTCGTTGCGCTTCCAGGTCACCGCATCGGCGAACGGCTCAAGGGTGACGCGATAGCACCCCTCGTGCTTGAGACACATCAGCAGGTTGACTGGGCATTTCAACAGGCCGGCCAAGAGCCAGGGGCCTTGCGGGAAGGCTGCCGGGTAACCCATGAAGTCCACGGTCACGCTGCGTCCGCCATGCAGCGGCACGCGATCGCCGGCGATCGCCAGCCATTCGCCGCGTTCCAGGCGTTCGCTCAGTTGCAGCATGATCACCGGGTCCAGCTCGCTGACTTGGATAAGGCGCAGGTGCGTCGCGCCAGCTTCGCCCAGCAACCGGTTGAATTGTTCGGCGTGCTTGGTGTGGACCAGCACGTTCATGGTCACTTTTTCGCCCAGTTCGGCCAAGGCCCGGCACATTTCCAGATTACCGAGGTGCGCGCCCACCAGCATTTGCCCGCGGCTGTCGCGCAGGTGATTGCGCAGCAGCGCCGGGTCGACGATTTCGATCTGCTCGATGCTCAGTTTGCCGTTCCAGACGTCGAGTTTGTCCAGCAGCGAGTCGGCAAAGGCCATGAATTGTCCGAACACTCGCCGGTGCGTTGGGCGCAACTCGGGCTGACGGCTCCAGTCGGCGAGCCGTTGCTGGTACTGCCACGCCGCTTGCCGGGCGCTGCGGCCGAAAACGAAGAAATACAGGACGATGCCGTACAGCACCGGCGTGAGAAGCCTTCGGCCAAGGACCTTCGCAGCAAACGCGGTGAGTTTCATCAGCCAGAAACTGCCGCGCTCCTGGCGGTCCGCCCAGTGCTGTTGGTCTGTGCTCATGCTCGCCACCGTCGCCAGAGAATCACCGGCAAGCGCACCAGCATGCCGAAGAACAGCCGAGTGTGCATGCGCGAAATCAGCACGTTGTCGTGGAACAGGCGAAAGTGCGAAACCCCGTCCAAAGGGTAATGCACACGGGTGCGCAACCAGCGCATCGGCTGGTTGCGCCAGGCCAGGCGCACCAGGATGTCCGAATCGAAGTCCATGCGCTTGCCGATGTTCGCCGAGTCGATCAGCGCCAGGGTGGGGGCAAGGGGATAGACCCGGAAGCCGCACATCGAATCGCGGATTTGCAAGGACAGGCTGTTGATCCAGACCATGACGTGGGTCAGGTAGCGCGCGTACAAGCGGCCTTTCGGCACGCTAGCGTCGTACTGCGGATAACCGCAGATCACCGCGTCCGGATGGGTGCGGGATTGCTCGATGAACGCTCGTACATCGCCAAGATCGTGTTGCCCATCGGCGTCGACCTGCAAGGCGTGGCTGAAACCCAGGCGCGCGGCCTCGCGCAGGCCGGTCATCACCGCGCCGCCCTTGCCCTGGTTGACCGCCAGCCGGACCAGGTGAACCCGCTCGTGCTCGGCCAGTTGCTCAAGCACCGCCGCGCATGCCGTGCTGCTGGCATCGTCCACCAGCACGCAGGGCAAACCGTTGCCGAGCAATGTCTGGACCACCGTGGCGATGGCGGTTTCGTGGTTGTAGACCGGGATGACGGCGCAGGTGTTATGCATGCGGCATGTCTCGGTGACCGAGGGGCATTTTGTGGCGAGGGAGCTTGCTCCCGCTCGAGTGCGTAGCGCTCGCTCTTGAAAAACCAGGGGCTGCGTCGCAGCCCAGCGGGAGCAAGCTCCCTCGCCACAGTGATTTGTGCAGGTACTCAGGCATTGTTTTCCCCCAACACAATCCGCCCACTGGAACAGGCCGCCGTTGCATTGCGATAAGCAAAGTACAGCTTGCCGCGCTCGCGATCGAAGCGCAGGTGCAGCTGGATTTCATCGCCGGGGCGCACCAGTTGCTGGAATTTCAGCACCTCCATGCCGACGAACCGCGGCGGCAGGTCCATCAGTTGGCGGCCCAGGTTCAAGGCCCAGTCCACCTGCACCACGCCGGGGAGGACCGGCGCGGTGGGAAAGTGACCGCTGAAGTACGCCAGGTCTGGCGGCACGGCCACGCGCAGGTTCCACTCGCCATCGGTCTCGCCTTGGTCGAGCACTTCAGGCGCTTTTGGACGTGGCGCCATCAGCAGGACTTCGACCTCGGCCTGGGCCAGTTTGCCTTGGGCGTTGAACGGCAGTTGCCGCAGCCAACGCCAGCGTCGTGGCAGGGCCAGGGTTTCGCAATGTCCGCTCAGGTGTTGGCGCAAGGCCTCGGTCACGGCTCGTCGGCCCAGGTTGCGCAAGGCGTGCAGGCCGGTTTCGCTGAGCACCAGCAAAGCGCCGAGGGAGGCGCGGTTTTCCTGCACCACCCCCAGCCGTGCTTCGCTGACCCAGTCGTGAGCCGTCAGTGCCTGCTCCAGCATCGGCAACGAGATACGTTTTTCTTCAAGCTTGACGATGCGATCCAATCGGCCGAGCAATTCGAAGCGCCCATCATCAATGATGCGCGCCGCGTCGGCGGTGTGCTCGACATGGCCGCTTGGGAGATAAGGCGAAGCAATCAGCAGGGCGCCGTCACTGTCTTGGCTCAGCTCGACACCGGCGAAGGGCTGCCACAGGTCGCCGCCCTGGCGCCAGGCGATACCGCCGGTTTCCGAGCTGCCGAATACTTCCGTTGGCCATTGTCCCAAGCGTTGCTGAAGGCTGCGGGCCGCTTCGGCCGGCAGTGCGCCGCCGGAAGAGAACACCCGGCGCACGCTGCTCAAGGCCGGCCAATCGAGGTTGTCGCCCATGCGCTTGAGCAGCGCCGGGCTGGCGACCCAGGCAAATGCCGAATACTCGCGACTGGCGCGCTGCAGGTCTTCGGGGAAAGCCAACTGCCGACGCACAAACGTGCGTCCGGCGCACAGCGGCCACAGCACCCGGAACAGCAGGCCGTAGATGTGTTGGGTGGCGACGCTGCCGATCATGCAGGCCCCCGGACCGAGGTCGGCGCCCCACAATTGCTCCAGCGCCTGGACTTCATTGCTCAGCTGGCGCAGGGTTTTCTCGATGCGCTTGGGTTCGCCGCTGGAGCCGGAGGTGCACAGGGTCAACCAGCACTGATCGAGGTCCAGTTCGGCGGCTTCCAGCGGCGCCTGGCGGATCTCGGCGAGCCGGGTGTCTGCGGCCAGGTCGGTCAGCCACAGGTCGACGTCGGCCGACCAGCGCTGGCGCGTCTGCGCTTGCACGTCAGCGGGCAGCAGCACGCGCACCCCGGCGCGCCAGGCGCCGAGCAGGGCCACCACCAGGTCGGCGGCATCTTCGAAGTGCACGGCCACGCGCCGGATGCCCCGGGCTTGCAGGCCGGCGGCCAGGCACAGCGCGTCGTCGCGCAGTTGCGCGTGATTCAAAGCCGGGGCGACAGCAACAACGCGGTCCGGCTGGGCCTCGAGCAAAAACTGCTCAAGTGTTATCCAATTCATGGGCGGCCTCTTACCCGTTGTCGTATGAGCCATTCAATGGCAAACAGCAGCCCCATCAATCCGTAGGAAATCAGGCCGGTGTACAACATCCACCAGCTCAGCGGCGCCCAGAGGGTCAGGGCGGCGGCAAGCAAACCGTTACACAGGAAAAACACACTCCAGACCACCGTGACCTGGCGCGTATACACCACAGCTTTGTCCGGCAGCTGCGGTTCGCGCAGGCGGGCCAGGCGTTCAATCATGGGCGGGCCATATTTCAGGCTCAGGGTGAACAGCCCGAGCATGAACGCGCTGATCAGCACCGGATACCAGCGCAGCAGGAGCGGGCTGTCGACTACCGCGAGCAGCACGCAAAAGATAATCGCCGAGGCCGCCATCCAGCGATTGCCGGGGTTGCCCTTGCCGAGCAGCGCCCGGGCCAGCCACAGGCAGCCCAACAACAGCCCGAACTGCCAAGGAGCAAAGTGCTCCATGCCGAAATACACCGCAAAGGGATACAGCAGGCCCGCCAGCAGCAGGCCAAGGCCGATCAGCCGGCTCATGCGGCCGGTTGGACCAGTCGATAGACCGCCTCGACCACGTCGTTGACGGTGCGCACCGACTTGAATTCATCGGCGGCGATTTTCTTGCCAGTCTGGCGCTTGATGTGGTCGATCAGGTCGACCGCATCGATGCTGTCGATTTCCAGGTCCTGATACAGGTTGGCTTCCGGCGTCACGCGTTCGGGGTCCAGCTCGAACAGCTCGACCAAGGCAGCACGCAGGGTGTTGAAAATGTCGTCACGAGTTTGCATGGTCCGGTCTCAGGCGCGTTTTGCAATGACGAAGGCCGCAAGGCTCGCCACGTTGCTGAAATGGTTACGGGTGTCCTTGGCGTCGGCGTCGATCTTGATGCCGTACTGCTTCTGGATCGCCAGGCCGAGCTCCAGGGCATCCACCGAGTCCAGGCCCAGGCCTTCGCCGAACAGGATTTGATCGTCGCCGATGTCGTCGACGCCAATGTCTTCCAGGCCAAGGGCGTCGATGATCAGGCGTTTGATGTCACGGTGCAGATCGCTCATCTAAGGCGAGCTCCTTGATGTAATAGTGATGCAGATAATCGTTGAGCCGGCGCGAAGCCTGCGGCGGGGGGCCAAGCGCGATGAAGGCTTGTGGATCTATATCGGCCCCTACACGAAAACTGAAGTGCACGCGCCGCGCCGGAATGCGATACCAGGGCTCGGCCTTGGTCAGGGTGGTCGGGCTGACCTTGATCGTCACCGGCGTCAGGATTGTCGCGCCCCGCAAGGCAATGGCCGCCGCCCCCCGATGAAAGGCTGGTGCCTGGCCTGGCCGGGTGCGCGTGCCTTCGGGGAAGACAATCAGGCATTGGCCGTCTTGCAGGGCATCGCTGGCAGCATCGAGCATGTCCATGCTGCCGTCGTTGCTGATGTATTGCGTCGAACGCAGCGGGCCCCGGGTGAAGGGATTGTCCCACAGACTTTGCTTGACCACGCAATTGGCGTCGCGCACCAGCCCGATGAGGAACACCACGTCGATCAGCGAAGGGTGGTTGGCGATGATCATCTGCCCGGGCCGACCGAGTTTCTCCGCGCCGTCGATCCGATAGGTCAGTACGCCGGTACGGGCCATGAACCGGATAAAGAACCAGAACAAGCGCCCAACCGTACGGCGGGCCCGTTGTCGATGGGTCCGGGGATCGCCCGGCAACGTATTGAGCAACGGGAACACCAGCAAACGCAGGCACAGCCCGCCCAGCCCGAAAAGGGCGAAGCTTGCAGCGGTCGCGAAGAGGCGCCAGTAATAGGCGTCGCGATGTTTACCGGTCACCGGTTGCGTTGCCAGGTCCATAGACGATTCTTCCAGGCATGTTGGCAGGTGGTGATGTCGTCCAGCAGCTTACGCAGCAGATCCAGGGCATGGGGCCAGTCGCTGCCAGGCGTCGGGGCCGGCGGGCTGGATAATTCAAGTTGCCAGTCTTCGCCCGGGGTCAGTAAAAGCCCCAGCGCGTAGGGAAACGGCACATCGTTGACCCACGGCGCGTACACCTGCGGCGGTTGCTCTTCGGTGATCACCAGCAATACCGCCGGCGCACCCTCGTTCAATAGCGCGGCGGCCTCCAGCATGCCGTGTTCCAGGCCGTCGCCGGTGGCGGCCAGCGCGGTCATCTCGCTGGTTTCGCCACGCATGATCGACCACAGGCCGATGACGGCGTTGTGCACCGACAAGCTGAACTGCGTCGGCGACAAGGGCTGGTCGGCTGCCAGGTCCTTGAGAATCTCAAAAGTGCGTGGGGTTTCGCCGTGACGGGAAATAAAGACCAACGGTAGGTCCGGTCGCCCCTCGGCCAGCGGCCAGGCGACGCTGAAAGCCATGCGGGCCAGGCGGCTGAGACGTCGGCGCTGCATGGCGGGCAGGAACGATACGTCAGGGGCTGCATCGCTGACGGGCGGCACGACCGGTTTTCGGCTCCATGTCCGCCAATCGTCCACGCTTTCGAGCCCAGGAGCCCACGCGCGCCATTGGGCGATATTGAAGTTGATCACAGACTCATCCCACCCCTGCGGGCTTTTATTGTCACGGTTCAGTGGCTTGACCCGCGTCCAACCCTGCATGGCCTTGCGACCCAAGTGGCGCGCATTATCCCGGTGCGGTTGGCTTGTAGCAAATACTGGTTACATTTTGTCCAGGGCAACCGTCGGCTGGTCCGGGCCGGGTCGGCAGGGCCATTGTCACGATTGTGACGAGGCGCGTCTGTAAGCCACTTCCGTCATCTTGCAGGTCAATTGACGCTCGGTTGTCCGAAAAAGCCACCTATGCCGTAATCCGCACCTGCTGAAGGTAGCGAAGCGGCGCGTAGGCCTACTACACTCGGGAATCTTTGATACACGGAGGTTTTGATATGCGGCGTGTGGTGTTCAATCAGAAAGGTGGCGTGGGCAAATCCAGCATTGCCTGCAATCTGGCGGCGGTCAGCGCCAGCGAGGGTTATCGCACGCTCTTGGTCGACCTGGATGCCCAGGCCAATTCCACTCAATACCTGACTGGCCTGACGGGCGATGACATTCCCATGGGCATCGCGGACTTTTTCAAGCAGACTCTGTCGTCCGGGCCTTTCTCGAAAAAGAACAAAGTGGATATCTACGAAACGCCCTTCGATAACCTGCACGTGATCACCGCCACGGCGGAGCTTACGGATTTGCAGCCCAAGCTTGAGGCGAAACACAAGATCAACAAGCTGCGTAAATTGCTCGAAGAGCTGGACGAAGATTACGACCGGATCTACCTGGACACGCCGCCAGCGCTGAACTTCTACGCAGTATCAGCGTTGATCGCCGCCGACCGTGTGCTGATTCCCTTCGATTGCGACAGTTTTTCCCGCCAGGCGCTGTACGGCCTGCTGGCGGAAATCGAGGAGCTCAAGGAAGACCACAACGAGGGGCTGGAAGTCGAAGGCATCGTCGTCAATCAGTTCCAGGCCCGCGCCAGCCTGCCTCAACAGATTCTCGACGAATTGATCGCCGAAGGCTTGCCGGTGCTGCCCGTCTATTTGAGCAGTTCCGTGCGCATGCGTGAGTCGCACCAGGCGAGCCTGCCGCTGATTCACTTGGATCCGCGGCATAAGCTGACCCAGCAGTTCGTGGAGTTGCATGGCTTGCTGGAAAGCGCCTGATCCTGGCAGCGCAGATAACGCGGGGCTTCAAATCCCCTGGCTGCGCAACCAACTCATCAGTTGTGGCAACGCAAACGCGCCACTTTGGCGCGCCACCTCCCGACCGTCCCTGAACAGGATCAGGCTGGGAATCGAACGAATCCCCAACTGCGCCGAGAGCTGTTGATTGGCTTCGCTGTCGAGCTTGGCCAGTCGGCACTTGCCCGTCAGCTGTGCGGCGGCCTGTTCAAACACCGGCGCGAATGCTTTGCACGGGCCGCACCACTGCGCCCAGACGTCCACCAACAACGGCAGGTCGCCCTTGACCTGGCTAGCGTAGTCGCCTTGCTTGAGTTCGAACGGTTTGCTTGAAAGCACCTGGGCTTTGCAGCGCCCGCACTTGGGCTGGTCGCCCAGCCGTTCGGCGGGGATGCGATTGAGCCCATTGCAATGGGGGCAAGGGATCAGCATCGGATCGTCTCCTGAAAAAATTCAAATGGTCTGGCACAGATTGAACACCCAAGTTGCGACCAGCGCAAAACCCCCGTGGGCGTCTGCACGCTCCACAGGGGAAATGGGTGGGACGGTTATTTAGCGTTGGTCAGCGTGTTGTAGCTGGTCATCAGGTTGCGGTAGTCCGGGATGTGGTTGGAGAACAAGGTCGCCAGCCCTTCCACATCGTTGCGCCAGTCGCGGTGCAGTTCGCAGGCCAGGCCGAACCAGGTCATCAGTTGCGCACCCGAGGAAGACATGCGGTCCCAAGCCGATTGACGGGTCAGTTCGTTGAACGTTCCAGACGCATCGGTCACCACGAACACTTCGAAACCTTCGGCCAGGGCCGACAGTGCCGGGAAGGCCACGCAAACTTCGGTCACTACGCCGGCGATGATCAGCTGCTTCTTGCCGGTGGCCTTGATTGCCTTGACGAAATCTTCGTTGTCCCAGGCGTTGATCTGGCCAGGACGGGCGATGTACGGGGCGTCCGGGAACAGGGTCTTCAGTTCGGGCATCAGCGGGCCGTTGGGGCCAGTTTCGAAACTGGTGGTGAGGATGGTCGGCAGTTGAAAATACTTAGCCAGGTCGGCCAGGGCCAGCACGTTGTTCTTGAAACGGTCCGGGTCGATGTCGCGGACCAGGGACAGCAGGCCGGCTTGGTGATCGACCAGCAGAACGGCGGCGTTATCTTTGTCGAGACGGTTGTAGGAAGTCGTCATGGCGTAGCCCTCATTAAGTTTTGGTTGCCGAAGGTTTCGGCGTGGTTAAGGTTTTTAATGTCGGTGCAGCGATTGATCGGTGACTCATCCGGTCGAAGCGCGCCGGCTTCAAACCGCGTTGCGTTTCGATGGGTGTAGATTAAAACTGGCACCTTTGATGCGCTAGACTGCGAAAATCAGCTTTAGCGTTCTATTTGGAGAACGATCATCGAAGACCTGAACACGCTTTACTATTTCACCCAAGTGGTTGAGCACCGTGGGTTCGCCGCGGCTGGCCGGGCACTGGACATGCCGAAGTCAAAGCTCAGCCGGCGTATCGCCCAGCTGGAAGAGCGGCTCGGGGTGCGATTGCTCCATCGCACCAGTCGCCATTGCACGCTGACGGAGATCGGCCAGGCCTATTACCAACGGTGCCTGGCGATGCGGGTCGAGGCCGAGAGCGCTGCGGAGGTCATCGAGCGCAACCGCTCCGAGCCCCAAGGGCTGGTGCGCATCAGTTGCCCGACAGCGCTGCTCAACAGTTGGGTCGGGCCGATGCTGACGCGCTACATGCTCAAGTACCCGCGGGTGGAGTTGTTCATCGAGAGCACCAACCGCCGGGTCGACTTGATCCATGAAGGCTTTGATATCGCCTTGCGGGTGCGCTTCCCGCCGTTGGAAAACACCGACATGGTGATGAAAGTGCTGAGCAACAGCACCCAGTGCCTGGTGGGCAGGCCGTCGTTCATCGAGCGCTTGTCTTCACCTGCCTCCCCGGCGGACCTCAACGGTTTGCCCAGCGTGCATTGGGGCGGCGCCCAGCGTGAGTACCAATGGGAATTATTCGGCCCGGACGGCACTCGCGCGCTGATCCGCCATGAACCGCGGATGGTCACCGATGATTTGCTGGCCCTGCGTCATGCGGTACTGGCAGGCATCGGCATCGCCCACCTGCCCACCGTAGTGGTGCGCGAGGACATCGCGGCCGGGCGGCTGGTGGAACTGGTGCCAGGCTGGACGCCCAAGTGTGGGATCGTCCATGCGATCTTTGCTTCACGGCGCGGGTTACTGCCGTCGGTGCGCTCGCTGATTGACTTTCTGGCCGAAGAATTCAGCCACAGCGATATGGCCTAGGGCTGTCCTCAGCAGGTTGCCATTCATCAGGTGCGCCGCACTGTAAACATGTCACGGCCTCAAAAAGACACGACGTACCCGTTTGCAATCTCAGGAGGTCCCATGAGCCATCCTCAAGACCCAGCTACCCCCCAGGCAGTAGACAACCCCAACGACGACGGCTTCGTCCTCGGCACCGCCGGCCGCGACGAAGACCCCAACGCCGCCCCGGCCTACGCCACCGACAGTCGTCACGACCGCGACGAGCTGACCCCTGAAGACGCCCGTGGCATGCCCGGCTATCCCGATGAAAAACCAACGGCCAAACCCAAGGAGAATATGCCTGAAGAGGCAGAACCGGGCATCGAGACGCCTGAGCAGGGGAACGATAAGGTGGGATGAGCAGGCTGCGATGACTTTCGCCCAGACAACCCTGAACCGGTGGCGAGGGAGCTTGCTCCCGCTCGGCGGCGCAGCCGTCGTAAAGCCGGTTGACGAGTTGGCCTGAAATGCCGCGTCAGCCCATTTGGGGCTGCTGTGCAGCCCAGCGGGAGCAAGCTCCCTCGCCACAGGGGGATGCGCTATGTCGACTGGCGTGGTTCGACGTTGTCCAGTGCCCGGTTCGCCAGTAAACCACTCAGCTCGATCAAAACGCAGTGATCGCTTGGCCCTTGTGGCGAGGGAGCTTGCTCCCGCTCGGCTGCGAAGCAGTCGTCGCTTTTGAGGTTTTGGGGCTGCTGTGCAGCCCAGCGGGAGCAAGCTCCCTCGCCACAGGGTTACGTGTTGGCAGGAGGAGACATTCCAGCCAGGGGAAGGTTACGACGAGCAACTGATCTCCAGATGCTTGCCCCACTCCGGCGGACGCTCGGCGTAGCTGTCCATGCCCGGTTGTTCCTCGAAGGGCTTGCTCAGCACCGTGTGCAGGCGGCGGACTTCCTCGTAATCGCCTGATTCGGCGGCGTCGATGGCTTTCTGCGCCAGGTAGTTGCGCAGCACATAAATTGGGTTGACCGCATGCATGCGGGCTCGGCGCTGGTCTTGATCGATGGGGCCTTCGCGATTGACCCGGGCGACATAGAGCTCGGCCCAGGCGTCGAAACCCTTCAGGTCGACAAAGTCATCGCGCAGGGTAGCGACGGCTTGCCCGGGAGTTTGCTCGCCCAGTCGACGGAAGAACAGGCTGTAGTCGACGCCGCTGTTCTGCATCAATTGCAGCAGGCGTTCCACCAACTTCTGGTCATCTTCTTCGGCTTGGGTCAGGCCGAGTCGGCGGCGCATCAAGTCCAGGTAGTGGGCCTGGTACAACGGCAAGTACAAACCGAGCGTTTCGCGCAGGGCGTCGACGCTGATGAACGGCGTCAGCGCCTGGGCCAGGGCACTGAGGTTCCACTGGCCGATGGGCACCTGGTTGCTGAACGAGTAGCGGCCCTGGTCATCGGAGTGGTTACAGATGAAGTTCGCATCGAAGTCGTCGAGGAAGGCGAACGGCCCGAAGTCGAACGTGATGCCGAGGATCGACATGTTATCGGTGTTCATCACCCCGTGACAAAAGCCGTAGGCCTGCCACTTGGCAATCAGCTCGGCGTTGCGCTCGAGGATCTCGCGGTACATCGCCAGGTACGGTTCCGGCTGCTCGCGGCATTCGGGAAAATGCAGATTCAGCACATGCTCGGCCAGCGTGGCGTGCAGCTCGGGCTTCTTGGTGTAGTAGAAGTATTCGAAATGACCGAAGCGCACATGGCTCGGCGCCAGGCGCAGCACCATGGCGGCGCGCTCCTGCTTTTCGCGCCACACTGGAGTGTCCGAACCGATCACGCACAAGGCACGAGTCGTGGGGATGCCCAAGGCATGCAGCGCTTCGGAGGCGAGGAATTCGCGGATCGAGGAGCGCAGCACCGCGCGCCCATCGCCCATTCGCGAAAACGGTGTCTGCCCGGCGCCCTTGAGGTGCAGGTCCCAGTGCTCACCGGCCTCGTTGTACACCTCGCCCAGCAGCAGCCCTCGGCCATCGCCCAGTTGCGGGTTGTAATGGCCAAACTGATGCCCCGAATACACCATCGCCCGAGGCTCGGTTTCGGCCCACAGCTTGTGGCCGCCAAAAATCTCGGCGAATAACGGTGTCTCGGCTTCGGCCGGATCCAGGTCCAGCAGCGCCATGGCGGCCGGGCTGGCAACCACCAAGCGCGGATTGTCGATAGGCTCGGGCAGCACGTGGGCCGAGAAACCGTCGCCCAGGCGGGCAAAACGGTTATCGAAGGTCAGCGTTTCCAGCGTTTTCATGGCTGTCTCCGGCGGGTTGCCCGCAGGCACCACGCGATCAGTCGAGTGTCTGTTGCGGTGGCTCCGGAACGGGCTTGATGCTGGCTACCGCCGAGGGCAAAGGGCCGAGGGTCTTGTTGTCGGGTTCGGCAGGCACCAATTTGTATTCCTGGCCTTGCAGATTTTTCAGATAGATCTCCATCTGACGGAACGAGATGTTGATATGTTCCTTTTTGAATTCGCGGTTGATGAAACGGTTGATTTCATCGAGCACCGGGTTGCGGTCGCCCAGGTCGCGAACGTGCATGCGCAGTTCATGATCGAGGGTGCTTTCGCCGAAATTCAGGAAGTACACGATAGGCTCCGGTTCCTTCAGCACACGCGGATTATCGCGGGCAGCCTTGAGCAACAGCTCGCGCACCCGATCCAGATCCGAGCCGTAGTCCACGCCCAACTTCAACGTCACGCGGGTCACGGTGTCGGTCAGCGACCAGTTGATCAATTGCCCGGTGATGAAGGTCTTGTTGGGGACGATGATGTCCTTGCGATCGAAGTCGGTGATGGTGGTCGCGCGAATGCGGATCTTGCTGACCGTGCCCGACAGGTTGCCGATGGTGATGGTGTCGCCGATCCGCACCGGGCGTTCGAAGAGGATCATGATCCCCGAGATGAAGTTGGCGAAAATCTCCTGCATGCCGAAGCCCAGGCCCACCGAGAGCGCGGCCACCAGCCATTGCAGTTTGTCCCAGCTCACGCCGAGGGTGGACAACGTGGTGACGAAGCCGACGCCAGCGATCACATAGGACAGCAGCGTGGTGGTGGCGTAGGCGCTGCCCTGGGCCAGGTTCAGCTTCGACAGCACGAACACTTCCAGCAGGCCCGGCAGGTTGCGCGCCAGGGCGAAGGTGATGCCGATGATGATCAGTGCACCGAGCATGTCGCCGATGCTGATGGGCACCATGCTCATGTTGACGCCGGTGCCGCTGGTGTATTCGTAGAGGGTGATGTTGTCCAGGTAGGAGAACACGCTGATCAGGTCCGACCAGACCCAGTACAGCGCGGCCATGAAGCCACCCAGCAGGGCGAGGCGGATCAGGCGCAAGGACTGTTCGTTGACCTTCTCGATGTCCAGGGTCGGCTCCTCGACCACCGTTTCGCCGTCGCCGGCTTCCTTGGCCGCCTGGCGCTTGGCCAGGGCGCGCTGGTAGGCCAGTCGCCGGGCTGCGACCGACAGGCCGCGCACGAAGGTGGCCTCGATGACCAGCCAGAACATCAGCAAGTAGAGCGTGTTTATCAAGCGGTCGCTGAGCTTCAGCGCGGTGTAGTAGTAGCCGAAGCAGACAGCGACGAACAGTGCGATCGGCAGCGCGGTGAACAGCACGCCGACGGCCTTGCGAAACAGCGAGGCGTTCGTGTGCGTCGGGCTGCTGAGCAGCAATCGGCTGAGCAGCCAGGCCATCGAGGCGTAGCAGGCCAGCACTACCGGCATACCGAGTACGTCATCGGCGAGGGCCGACGGTTGCAACTCCGCCACGGCAACTACCGCCACCAGGGCCAACACCACCAGGCCAAGTCGACGGATCCAGGCCTGGAGGAATTCCACCTGGGGTTTTTCCCAGCGGAAGTGCAACTCGGCCACGCCGCCAGGGGAGAGGATTCGATAGGCGGTGTAGAACACCAGCCAGGCTTGCCCGATCTGCAACAGTGCCGCGCCGAGATTGGTGTTCTGGCCGCGGGCGTCGATCTGTAGGGCGTAGCCGCACAGCGCCAGCGCCAGGGCCACCGGCATCGCCAAGAGGATATTGATCAGGATCGCCTGGGGCGTGTGCCACTGGCTGTCGCGCTTGAAGTGCCCGACATCCTGGTGGACCTTGTTCAAGCGCGCGTAAAGATTCTTGCGGCGCCACAGCAGCGCACCGATCAGCAGCGCCAGGGGCAGGAACAGCAGCGGCCGCTGGGTCAGGCCGTCGGCCAGTTCGCTGAGGCTGGAAGCCCAGGGCAGCGAGTCGACCTGTTTCTCCAGGCGGGCCGGCACGCCACGCATCCATTCGAAATCCAGCGGCTTGTTGCTGGGAATCCAGAACATCTGTTCTTCGAGCGTGGCCCGCAGGTTCTGAGCCGTACTGAGCAACTGCTTCTGGTTGAGCTGCAAGGTGATGGATTCGTTGAGCACCGCGCTCAATTCGCGGTTCAGGCGCTCCAGCAGGTCAACGCGAGTAAGGGCCAGTTCCAGCAAGGTCTTGCGCAGTTGCGGCGTGACCTGCTCCGACGGCTGGGACGCCAGCAGGCTGTCGACGTAGGCGCTCGGATTGTTCAGCAGCTCGCGTTGCTGGCTGACTTCAAATTGGTAAAGGCGGATGTCGGCGATCTGGTCGGCCAGGTTCTGATCCAGCTTCAAGCGTGGCAGGGTCTGGCGCTGCTTGTAGAGAATCTTGGAAAGCAGCAGGCTGCCCTTGAGCACGCTGATCTGTTCATCCAGGGCCGCATCGGTCTGGGTCACGCTGTCCAGAAGCTGCTTGGTCTGCAGGTTCTGCTGGGTGACCTCGTTGAGACGGTCGGTGCTCTTGAGCAGGTAATCGGAGAGCTTGAGGTTGGCCGAGCTTTCCGTGGCCAGCAGGCTGCTGCCACCGGCCTTCTGGGCTTCGATGGACTGCTGGGTCACGGTTTCCTGGGATTGAGCCAGGCGCTTCTGATTGATCAGGTTCTGCAGGTCCTGGATTTCCCGCTCCATGCGATCGATTTTTTCCGACAGCAAGTCGTGCTGGCTGTTGCCCAGGTCTTGCAACTGGCTGTTCCCGGCGAGTTCCTGGCGGCGCAGCGGAATCAGCGCATTCAGGGCCGCCAGTTCGGCGTTCAGCTGGTCGCGCTGCTCGCCGCTCAAGGCTTTGCCGGCCTCTCGGCCGGCCTTGAGGATGGTGTTGATTTGCTGGATGCGGGTCTGGCTGGCGGAAATTTCAGCCTGGGCCCGCTCCGGACGGGTCTGCGCGGTGATGACCAGGCTGTTGGCGTCGGCCAGGGCTTTCTGCAAATCGCTCTGCTGGGTGGAGCGTTCCGTCAGCATTTGCTCGAGTTGGGGGATCGGCAGGTTGGCGTAGCGTTGCGCCACCGGAACAACAGTGGTGCCCTTGAGTCGCGCCAGTTCACGCTGGTTCTCGATGTTTTGCCGAGGTGCGCTCGCCAGTTGCTGCTTGAGGGCCAGCAGCTTCTGCTCGTAGTCGGCCTTGCTGCTGAGTAGCGTCAGGGTGTTTTGCAACACCGCCTGCAAGGCTTTTTGGTCGGCTTCCGGCAGCTTGCGGTCGCCGATCTTGTCCAGGCTGGCCTGCACCGAGGTGCTGGTGGGTGGTTCAGCGGCGTGCACCGTGCAGATTGAGAGACTCAGGCCGAGCAGGGCGATGGCGAAAAAGGAGCGCAGGGTAGGCATAGAGACCGGTCAAGCAAGTGAGAGTGGGAGCAGTTTAGAGGAACAAGCCGGGACCCGGGCGACTTCCTTCGGGGAATCTGACGCCCACTTTGCCGATCTTGTTCCCATCCATGACCGCGACGGTCCACAGGGTGTTGTTCCAGTCCACCTGGTCGCCGACTACTGGCGCTCCGCCAACTTTCTGGGCAATGAAGCGGCCCAAGGTCATGTCCGGATCGATGCCGTCGAGTTGTAGTCCGTACAGTGCCGCAACCGCGGCCAGCTGGGCATCTCCTTCGAGTACGAAGTCGCCGAAAAAGCGCAGGTCCAGGCCCCGTTGCGGTGCTTGGCTGAACAATTTTCCAAGGGCTGGCAAGTCGTGTTCATGGCCGATGACACAGAGCAGATCACCGACTTCCAACACCGTACTACCCGACGGATGGAGCAGTTTCTGGCCACGAAACAGGGCCGCGATTCGGGTTCCGTCGGGCATTTTAAGGTCCCGTAGGGGCGAACCGATGCACCATTTTTCCGCGCCCAGCCGATAAATGAACAGCTCCCACTCGCTGGTGACGTGCACTTCCAGCGCAGCCCGGGAAATCGGCAAAGGTTCTGGCGGGACCGTCACATGCAACAGCTTGGCAACCCACGGCAGGCTCGTACCCTGAACCAGCAGGGACACCAGCACGATAAAGAACGCCAGGTTGAAATAGAGCTGCGCCTGGGGCAAGCCGGCCATCAGCGGGAACACCGCCAGAATGATCGGCACTGCGCCACGCAGGCCGACCCAGGAGATGAAGGCTTTCTCGCGCCCATGGAAGGCCTTGAACGGCAACAGCCCCACCATGACCGACAGCGGGCGCGCGATCAGGATCATCCACAGGGCCAGGCCCAGGGCGGGCAGGGCGATCGGCAGCAAATCATGGGGGGTGACCAGCAGCCCCAGCACCAGGAACATGCCGATCTGCGCCAGCCAGGCCATGCCGTCGAGCATGTGCAGGATGCCGTGACGGCTGCGCACCGGGCGGTTGCCCAAGACCAGACCGCAGAGATACACCGCCAGGAAGCCGCTGCCGTGCAAAGTGTTGGTCAGCGCGAACACGGCCAAGCCGCCACTGATGACAAGAATCGGATAGAGCCCGTTGGCCAGGTTGATCCGGTTGACCATCTGCAACATCAGCCAGCCACCGCCCAGGCCGATCACCGCGCCAATCCCGAACTCTTGCACCAGATGCCCCAGCAGGCTCCATTGCAGGCCGGTTTCACCGCTGGCGAGCATGCCGATCAAGGTGACAGTGAGGAACACCGCCATCGGGTCGTTGCTGCCGGACTCGATTTCCAGCGTGGCGCTGACCCGTTCGTTCAGCCCCTTGCCGCCCAACAGCGAGAACACCGCCGCGGCGTCGGTGGAGCCGACAATCGCACCGATCAACAAGCCCTGCATCAGATTGAGGTCAAACAGCCACGCCGCCGCCAGGCCAGTCAGTCCGGTGGTGATCAACACGCCGACGGTGGCCAGCGACAGCGCCGGCCACAAGGCCACCCGAAAGCTTGAAACCCGTGTGCGCAAGCCGCCGTCGAGCAGGATGACGGCCAGTGCGAGGTTACCGACCAGGTAGGCCGTGGCGTAGTTGTCGAAAAGAATACCGGCGCCGTCGACACCGGCCGCCATGCCCACGGCCAGGATGATCACCAGGATCGGGATGCCCAGGCGGGACGACAGGGAACTGACCAGAATGCTCGCACTCACCAGCAACGCGCCGATCAAGAACAGGCTGTTGATGGTCGTTGCGGTCAAGGCAGTACTCCGGAAATCTTGAGGGGACAGGGCACAAACTGACCATGCAGTCTGCGTGCCAGCGATTCTAACCTGTTGAAATGTGATGCTGTCAAAAAAGGTTTGGGGATCGTCTCCGTTACCCGCGTGGTGCCCGTCTGTTTTGCACAAAGCAAGTACCTTGCATGGCACCTTTCGTACCTTGATACCGGAAACGTCTGATTTCAGGTGAACAGTTCTAGCGATATCTTCAGGACCCCAACCTACAGTTGACTCCCAAAAAGTAGCCACCTAGTATTCGCCCGCTATTTTTGGATGTCGCTTTTTGCTCGAAGGATCGAACGATGTTTTCACCCGCCCATTGGGCGAGGTTGCGCCTGGCTTTGCTGTTGCTGTGCCTTTCTTCGCTGATGCCCGCTTACGCCGCGCCCACCCCCGGCGACACGGACCTGATCCGCGAACGCCAGAATCGCTTGCTCGAAGAACAGCGGCGGCGCCTCGAAGAACTCAAGGAATTGCCAGGCAAGGAAGCCAAGCCGACCCAGCCGACAAAGCCTGCCGATACCCGTTGCTTCCCCATAACCACCATCGAACTCAAAGGCGCCGACGCCTTGTCCGAGCGTGAGCGCCAACGTCTGCTTGAGCCCTACCTCAACCAATGCCTCGGTGTGCCGCAGCTCAACGAACTGCTCAAGGTCATTACCGACCGCTACCTCGAAAAGGGCCTGGTGACCAGTCGCGCCTACTTGCCGCAACAGGACCTGTCCAGCGGTCACCTGCAAGTGTTGGTGGTCGAGGGGCGGCTGGAAGGCTTGAAGGGTGACGAAGGCAGCGGCCTGTCCGAACGGGAGCTGGCGATGAGCTTTCCCGGCAAGCCCGGCGAGTTGCTCAACCTGCGGAACATCGAGCAGATGGTCGATCAACTCAACCGTCTGCCGTCCAACAATGCCCAGATGGAGTTGACGCCGGGGCAGAACATCGGCGGCAGTGAAGTGCTGGTCAAAAACACCCCGCAGAAGCCTTGGCGCGCCGGCCTTTCCCGGCACAACGACGGACAGAAAAGCACCGGCGAACAGCAATGGGGAGTCTCCCTGGACTGGGACAGCCCCTTGGGCCTGGCCGATCAACTGGCCTTGCGTGGCGGTCGCGATGCCATCAGCGATCACGACAAGACCTCTCGCAACGGCATGCTCTATTACAACCTGCCGTTTGGCTGGTGGAACCTGGCCTACAGCTACAGCCAAAGCGAGTACCGGGCATTGGCCCAGGCCAACGGTTTCAACTTCAAACAGCGCGGGGACAGCCAGAATCACCAGTTGGTCCTGGAACGAGTGGTCCATCGCGACGCCGTGAGCAAGACGTCGCTCAATACGGGCCTTTCGTACCTGCGCACCAATAATTTCGTCGCAGACAGCAAGCTCACGGACAGCAGTAATCGCATCAGCGAGGCGCAGTTCGGCATCAACCATGGCCGGCGGATCGGTAACGCCTTCGTCAACGTCGACCTGGGCATGCAGAACGGTATCGGCGCCCTCGACGCCCAGGGCGACCACGACCCGGGCCCTGGCCTGCCGGATGCGCGCTATCGCAAATACACCGCCACCCTGAGTTACTTGCAGCCCTTCATGCTGGGCGGCGAGTCCTTCAGTTTCAGCAGCCTGATGACCGGCCAGCGCAGCGAGGACGCGCTGTTCAGCCCGCAGCGCATGAGCCTGGGCGGGCTCTCCTCGATTCGCGGCTACAAGGACCAGACGCTTGCCGGTGACAGCGGCGGCTACTGGCGCAACGACCTGCGCTGGAGTCGTCCGGTGACGCTGGAATGGCTGCGCCCGGTGTTCGCCGAATACGGCACCGGCCTCGGTTACGACCAGGGTGTTATTCGCGGCACCCGCTACAACGGTAGCGAGCACGGACGCATGTCGAGCAACTCCCTGGAGTTGTTCGCCCGTGGTGAGCACCTGAGCGCCAGCGTGACCTTTGCCCATTCCCTGGAACGCCCGGATGCCCTGACCGAGCGCGAAGCGCCGATCTACTTCCGCTTGGATTTATCCATCTAATTTTTGCTGCAACGAGACCTGATCATGGACGACCGCCAATACGCTTTTCTGGCCCGCCAGCCTTCTACCGCCCTGCAAGCCCGCGACGCCTTCTGGGGCATGCCCAAGCGTGGCTTGGCGTTCCTGTTGATCAACGTCATGTTCTGGCAACCGCTGTGGGCCCAGGCGGATGGCATCGTGGTCAGTGCCCCCGGCACCAGTATCGGCAAGGCCGGCAACGGCGTGCCGGTGGTCAACATCGCCAAGCCCAACGGCAGCGGCCTGTCCCATAACCGATTCAAGGATTACAACGTCGGCAGCAACGGCGTGATCCTCAACAACGCCACCAACCCCGCCCAATCCACGCAACTGGGCGGGATTATCCTCGGCAACCCGAACCTCAAGGGCACGGCCGCCAAAATCATCCTCAACGAAGTCAATGGCGGCAACCCGAGCCAGTTGCGTGGCTACACCGAGGTGGCGGGCAAATCGGCCCATGTCATCGTCGCCAACCCGTATGGCATCACCTGCAACGGCTGCGGTTTTATCAACACGCCGAAGGCGACGTTGACCACCGGCAAGCCGATCATCGAAAACGGCCAGTTGAACCGCTATCAAGTGGATCAAGGCAGCGTCTCAATCGAAGGCGCGGGCCTTAACGCCAACAACGTCGACCGCTTCGAAATCATCACCCGTAGCGCCAAGATCAATGCCGAGATCCAGGCCAAGAACCTGACAATCGTTGCCGGTCGCAACGATGTCAACTCCACCACGCTCAACGCCACCGCTCGCGCCGACGACGGCAGCGCCAAGCCGGAACTGGCCATCGACTCCTCGGCGCTGGGCGGCATGTACGCAGGCGCCATCAAGCTGGTGGGTACCGAGGCCGGGGTCGGGGTGAAGCTGGACGGCAAGATGGTTGCCAGTGGCGGGGATATCCAGCTCGATGCCAATGGGCATCTGAGTTTGGCGCAAACCACGGCGACGGGTGTGGTTGATATCAAGGCCGATAGCCTGGACGCCCGGGAGACCATTTATGCCGGCACTCAGGTCCAGGCCACGACCCGGGGTACCCTTACCAACCGGCAAGCGATCGCCTCGCGGGACAATGTCACGCTGAGCACCGGCGGCCAGCTCAACAACCTGGGCATCATCGAAGCGGGCGTCAACGTCGACAACACCCGCAACCGGGTGGGCGACGTGGTGCTGACGGCGGCGAATATCGACAACCGTGGGCAGAGCGTCATCGCCAGTCGTGACTTGAAAGCCACGACCAAGCAGACGCTCGACAATCGCAGCGGCACTCTTTCTGCCGGAAGAACACTGACCCTTGATAGCAAGGACATCGACAACCGCGCCGGCACGCTGGTCAGCCAGAACACGTTGCAAGCGCGGACCACCGGGACGCTGGACAACCGTGATAAGGGAATCATCGCCAGCGACGGCGAGCAAACCTTGGTGGCTGATACGCTGAAGAACAGCGCAGGCGTCATCAGCAGCAACGATCTTCTCAAGCTCGAAACAGACGTCCTGGATAACAGCGGCGGCAAAATTGCGACGGACGCCGCGCTGACCCTCAAGGGCGGCAGCATTAAAAACAGCGGGGGACAAATCACCAGCCAGGGTGACACGGTTGCGACGCTGAAAAGCTTCAATCAGCAGGGTGGCAAGCTGGTCAGCCAGGGGAAACTGACGCTAGTCGCGGACAGCATCACCAACAGCGACGAGGGTTACATCGCTTCGGCCAAGGCCATGAGCCTGACCGCTCACCAGCAACTCCTCAACAACGCAAAGGCGATCATCAGCACCGAGCAGGGGCTCACGATCAATGGCGGTGGCCTGGATAACGCCGGTGGCAGCCTGCTCAGCCAAGGTGATCTGAAGGTCGACATTTCGGGCGATTTCGTCAACCGGGATGGCACCGCCATCACTCAGGCCGGCAACGTGGATATCGAGGCGAGCAGTCTCGATAACCGTGGCGGTGTGGTGGCCAGTGTTGGCGGTTGGCTGAAAGCTACCTTGGACAAGGTGCTGGATAACGGCCAGTCGCTTACCGCAGACAGCGCCGGATTGCTCCAGGCACAGTCCGTCAAACTCGATGCGAAACAGGCGCTGCTCAATAATGGTGCGCAGATATCGGCCTTGTCCGGAACTGCGGAAATCAACACCGCCACCCTTGAGAATCGCGAGGGTGCCATCCTCGCCAATCAGGCGCTGGCAGTAGATGCCAAAGATCTGGACAACAGCCGTGGACGGATAGCGGCAGACACGATTGATTTCACGCTGACCGGCGCCTTGACCAACCAGGCCGGTCTGATAGAGGCCTCCAGCGGCCTGCTGATCAGAGCCGTGTCGATTGATAACCAGGGCGGCAAGTTGCGCTCGGTGGGCCAGCAGGGCATTGCGACGCTGACGATTGATCAAATGCTGGACAACCAAAGCGGTGTCATTGAAGCGGCCACCGAAAACCTGTCCTTGAAGATGGCTGCCTTCAGTAATGCGGGCGGCAGTGTCCATCATGTGGGCACCGGCATTTTGGACGTGGACCTTGCGCGTTTCGCCAACATCGGCGGCAGCATTACGACCTTGGGGACCTTGGCCGTCGACGCGGCGCGTTGGGACAACAGCTCGGATATCCAGGCAAATGTCCTTAACTTGAAGGTGGGTCAGCTCAATCAGGCCAATAGCGGCAAGCTGGTCGCGGTGCAAAGCCTGCTGGCCACGGGCGGCACCTGGAGCAACGCGGGCACCATCAGCAGCGACGCCGATTTCGACCTGAAGCTGACCGGGGTTTATGCCGGTACCGAAAATAGCCGCCTCAGCAGTGTCGATCAATTCGATCTGCAGGCCGCCAGCATCGATCTATCGAGCGGCTCACGCCTGGCCGGAGGGGGCGTCACCACCGTGACCAGTCTCGGTGTCTTGAACAATGCCGGACGGATCACCGGCGCCGGCAAGTTCTCCCTTTCCGCCACGAGCCTGATCAATACGGGCACGCTGGGTGGCGCCGACACCGTCGAGCTGGCTGCCAACGAGGCGCGTAACGAACGCGGCCTGATCTTCAGCGGCGCGGACATGGCGCTGCGCTTTAACAACTTCACCAACAAATACGCTGACGTCTACAGCCTGGGGGCTCTCAATGTCACGGCGCGAGACGGCGTCGCTCGCAGTGCGCTGCTGGAAAACATCTCAGGCACCCTGGAATCGGCGAGGAACATGTCGCTGCGTAGCCAGGTCCTGACCAACCGTAAGGACGTCTTCTCCACCACCGACGAGCTGGTGTCGGGCGCCATCAGAGTCAAATGCCATGACTGCAGTGGTGATTACCACAACGTCGACTATGTCGCCAAGGAGACCTTCCAAAGCGTCGTGCTCGAAGACTCCGCCAGTGCCACGCTGATGAGCGGGGCGAAGCTGACCGTCGACGGCTCCACGGTCACCAACCAAAACAGCGTTATGGCCTCGGCGGGCGACCTGTCGATCACCGCAGACAACTTCGCCAACGTCGGCGCCGCTTCCGGTACCAGCGTCAGGACGCGGACCTGGAATACCGGCAGGGTCACCGACGGAACCGACAAGCGCTTCCGCTCCAGAGTCATCGTTCCCTACAACGCCCTGGCCAATCCGAAGCAAGTCCCGGTCGATGCGCTCAACAAATTCCGTCAGGTGAGTGACATTACCACCGTAACACCAGGGCAATCGATGGCGTCGGCGGTCGTTCAGTCCGGCGGCAACGTCAGTATCCAGGCCACCCAGCAACTGCAGAACAGCAGCATTACGCAGTTCCAGGCACCGCTGGCGGGCGCGACCAAGTCTGCGGCCACTGGCGTCACCAACACTGCGCGGCCCGCTGTTGTGATGCTCAATCCGCAGTTGCCGCCCGACCTGGCCCAACAGCAGGTCAACCCGACCACCATGCCCGGGTTCACTTTGCCGAAGGGGGACAACGGCCTGTTCCGCGTCGTCGACAGCACGGCTGCGGCGCAGAACAGCCACGACCAGAGTCAGGCCACTGTCCGGGGCTCGGACGCCAGCCGAGTCATCACCGGCCCCAAGTACATGGTCGAGACCAACCGCGATTTGACCGACCTCAAGCAGTTCATGAGCTCCGACTACATGTTGGGCATGCTGGGTTATGACCCGGACACCAGTTGGAAACGCCTGGGCGATGGCTTGTACGAACAACGCCTGATTCAACAGGCCGTGCTCGCCCGCACCGGACAGCGTTTCATCGACGGGCAAACCAGCGATGAAGCGATGTTCAAGTATTTGATGAACAATGCCATCGCCAGCAAGGAGCAACTGAATCTGGCCGTTGGCGTGACCCTGACTTCACAGCAAGTCGCTGCGCTGACCCATGACATCGTTTGGATGGAAGACCAGGTCGTCAACGGCGAACATGTGCTGGTGCCGGTGCTTTACATGGCCCAGGCCAACAACCGATTGATGGCCGATGGTGCGTTGATTCAGGGCAAGAACCTGACACTGATTGCCGGCACCGACCTGAGGAACGCCGGGACGCTGCGGGCCAGCGAAAACCTTTCGGCCGCCGCAGGGAACAATTTAGTCAACACGCGCCTGGCCGAAGCGGGAGAGCGGCTCAAGCTGGTCGCCGGCAAAGACCTGGTCAACCTGCAGGGCGGCATCCTCAAGGGCAAGGACGTCGAGCTGTCGTCGCTGACTGGCGATATCCGCAATGAGCGAACCGTCAGCGTCATCGAGAACAGCGGCAAAGGGTTCAGCTCGAAAACCTCCGTGGTCGACAACGCGGCACGCATCGAGGCCGACAACAACCTCACCGTGCGCGCGGGGCGCGACCTGCTGAACGTGGGCGGCGCGATCACGGCAGGTAACGATGCCGACTTGAGCGCCGGCAGAGACGTCGTTATCTCCGCCGCTCGCGAAGAAAACGGCTCGATGCGCCAAGACAAGCGCCATTTCTGGGAACAGAGCCAGACCGCCCAGCACGCCAGTGAAGTCAAGGCGGGCGGCGATCTCAACGTCACCGCGGGCAACAACCTGACCGTCGTCGCCAGCCATCTCCAGGCTAAAGGCGACATCAACCTCAGCGGAAACGATGTCGCCCTGATCGCGGCAGCGAACGAGGACTCCAGCGAATACCGCTACAAACGCAGTGGCAAGAAGATCAACAAGGAAGAAGACCATGTCCAGCAGCAGGCGACCACGCTTGACGCTGGTGGTGATGTAAGGGTATCTGCGCGTAATGATCTGTTGATGGTCGCGAGCAAGATTGCGGCGGGTAATGAGGCTTATCTGGTTGCGGGTAATCAGCTGAATCTGCTGGCTGAGCAGAATCGGGATTATTCGCTGTATGACATGAAGAAGAAGGGAAGCTGGGGGAGCAAGGCCGCGCGGCGAGACGAAGTGACTCAACTGACCCATGTCGGAAGTGAAATCACCACCGCAGGCAACCTGTTATTAGCCAGCGGTGGCGACCAGACCTACCAAGTGGCGAAGCTGCAAAGCGGCAACGACCTGATGATCGACAGCGGTGGGCGCATCACTTTCGAAGGGGTCAAGGACCTTCACGACGAGAGCCATACCAAGAGTAAAAGCGACCTGTCCTGGTACAAGATGAAAGGCGAGGGACGGACCGACGAGACCTTGCGTCAGAGCACACTGGTTGCTCAAGGGAAGCTGGTCATCAAGGCCGTTGAGGGGCTGCGTATCGACGTCAAACAAGTCGATCAGCAGAGCGTCAGCCAGACCATCGATGCGATGGTCAAGGCCGAGCCGGGGCTGGCCTGGATGAAAGAGGCCCAGGCGCGTGGCGATATCGACTGGCGCCAGGTCAAGGAAATCCACGACAGCTTCAAATATGACAACTCCGGCCTGGGCGCCGGTGCCAAGATCGCCATTGCGATTCTGATGTCGTTCATCATGGGCCCGGCCGGCTTCGGGCTGTCAGGCGCCAAGCTTGCGGTCGCCGCCAGCCTGAGCACCACAGCGGTCACCAGCACCATCGAGAACAAAGGCAATCTGGGGCGTGCGCTGAAAGAAACTGCCAGTGCCGATAGCCTGAAGAACGCGGCGATTGCCGGCTTCACTGCGGGTGCCTTGGATTACGCAGACAAAAACTGGTTTACCGGTGCCGACAGCGCAGGGTCAACCACGCAAGGCGTCGAGCCGTCCGCAGGTTCGGCGGGTTCAGCAGGTTCGGCATCGAGCGCCAGCAACTCCTCCAAGGACATCTTCCGTTGGAGTAACGCGACTGACACGGCAATTCGTACGACCGGGCGGGCGGTGATTTCCAGTGGCATCTCCACCGCGATCGGCGGCGGCAGCTTCGGCAGCAACTTCAATGCCGCCCTGCTGGGAGAAGCCGGCAATGTGGCGATGGCGACTGGCTTTAACTGGGTGGGTGATACCATCAAGTTCCCAGATGGCGGCCCTCAGAAAATTGTTGCCCACGCGATCATGGGTGGCCTGTTGGCTGAACTGACGGGCAGCGACTTCAAGACCGGCGCGGTAGCCGCCGGCCTGAACGAAGCGCTGATTCCGAACATGGCCAAAGTTGCGGATGGAAACGAACATCTGCAGCTGATGCTGTCGCAGCTAACGGGCCTATTGGCCGCGGCTGCGGTCGATGGCAATCTGAATACAGGCTCGAAGATCGCCGAGAAAGCGACCGCCTTTAACTACCTGTTCCATGCCGAGCTGCTCGAAAGAGAACAGAAACTCAACACCTGCGCCTCCCCGGCGGATTGCCAAGCCGTCAGGGACCACTACAACAACCTGGATGCGACTCGGAATAAAGAGTTCGGCCAGTACTGCCGGACTAACCCGGCGGCTTGCTTGCAAGTGACCAAGCAACTGGCGGATGAGATTCCGACCAATGAGAAATTGCTGCATGACGGTCGTGGCGCCGGGTTCGATCGCTCGGCAGCACTTTGGGAAATTACTCGAAGTAACGAGCGAGCTATCAATACCGGTATCACCGAGAAGACGCGTACCGATAAAGGCGATGCTGCGGCGTTTTTGACGGAGCTTGCGGCGGATGGGTTGAATCCGGATAGGGATTTGTTCTCGTCGACGGCTGGGGGTAAGGGTGGTACAACCGGGGTTAAGGTTGGGGTTGTTGGGGATGGTCCTAAAGGGATTGATAACTCAGTTCTAGGCAAGCCAAGGGTTGGGAGCGCTAATAAGCTTCCTGATGGACAGCACGGCTTCAACGATATTATCGATAATTACGCTGGTGCTGCTGCAAAGTTCGAAATACCAACCAAGGGTGCTGGCGGGGTTGTGCTAAGAGTTTCCGAGCTAAGGCAAATTGAAGGCAGTAACAATGGAGTTAGTGGCGTGTTTGAGTGGATTGTTGATGAGGGAAATGTGACCCATCGGCGTTTTATTCCCGGCGGTCAGGTGACTGGAAGACCTAACCAGACTCCCAGAAGGTAGGAACAATTTATGTCACCATTCAACATGCTGTCGAAGTTAGGATTGGTGTGCTGGTCGACCATCCATTTAGGGCTCAAGAAGGGGTGGGTGAAAAGAAATGATGTTTTTAAATATGCTATCGATAAGCTTGAAGATGGTGAGGACAGTCAGGATGTCGTTTTAATCGCGGGCGGCGACTACTTATCTGATGAAGAACTTCTCTCGTTGATCGAGGGGCAACTGCAAGGAGAGGACGTTGCTTTCGGTATAGATAAATGGCGCCTAGCATTTTTGCTTTGTATCGAAGAATCCACTGAGAGCGATGAAAGCAAGTTGCGTAGGCTTCAAGAGATATATGCGGATTTTGATTATCCTGAAGATATGTCGCTGTGTAGTATATATTCCTCGGGCGATACTCCTCCGCTTGCGGAGATGAGTAAAGTTGTGCAAAAACTGAAGGGGTGTTTTTTGCTTTCAGGGGGCGGGAGCGGATTCAATTAAAAGGAGGAAGGGGTGCGTATCGCTGAGGTGTTAAATAAAACTG
This sequence comes from Pseudomonas sp. Z4-20, assembly GCF_051131955.1. Lineage (NCBI taxonomy): Bacteria > Pseudomonadati > Pseudomonadota > Gammaproteobacteria > Pseudomonadales > Pseudomonadaceae > Pseudomonas > Pseudomonas sp. Z4-20. The sequence continues at coordinate 5,171,763 of NZ_CP071641.1, read as the reverse complement.
CGCCATTTTTTCGCTAGATCGAAATAAAGTGCCTTGGAGGGCCATTGATGAGACATGATGTTGTTTCACGCTTTATTGCAATGGGTTTGACTTGCTTCACCTTGACCGGTTGCATTCACTACGAGCATAAAAGCGCAGAAGGAAAACCTTGGGATGAGGTCGCGACAATTCGGCAGTTCGACAAAAGTCTGTCGATATCCAAGATCGATGACGATACGTCGTTATATTGGCTAGCCCGTCAAACTGAATATCGACTCGGAGCAGGACGGCACAAGCTTTCCGTCAAGCACGCCATTGGAACTGAATACAGTAGGCCCGTGGAGATGACGGTTGATCTGGTCGGCGGTCATACCTACGGTCTTTATGGCAGGTCTTCGATGAAGTGGTGGTATTACGAGGTTCGGGATCTCGAGACAGGGCGTTCCGCGAAGGTGATGGACTCGGCCGGTACAGCTGCGCCTTCTGATCCAGTCGAGCAGCCGCTTCAATAGTCATGGTGGGTTTGCAGGCAGGGTTCGTTTCGGAAAATGTCTAAACAGGCTCGCCGTAGGAATCGGCGCAAAGAATATTCCCCATTGACTTGCAGGACATTTCCTAGAAAATCCCAGCCTCTTGCGCCTGCTGATTTCGGTGCCTAGTCTTCGTCCACCGCTGCCCATCAGCGGTCGGGTTTAGCAGCTCGGAGTCACGTTAGGCGCATGGCAACTGCCATTCAGTGCGGGCATTTTTATTGCCCGAATTCTTATGGCGGCTGTGCGCAGGGCATCCTCGGGTGCGCCGGTTTCCTAACGTACCGGTCTGCTAACCTGCGTACGGCTGCCACCCCCTCGTTTAGCAGCGAACGTGGCGGCTCCCATTTACGTTAGGAGCATTCCATGGACAAACTCATCCCAGACCCACCCGTTCCACCGCTGCATCTGGATATCGCGGCCGACGCCAACACCGAGCAGGTCATCGATTCCTATCTGAACCCTAAAACCGCCCAGCCCAAGAAGAAGGCGCCGGACCAGCTGTTCACCGTCGTGGAGGGCGTCGATGTTGAAAGCCTGTTGGCCAACCTCAGCGAAACCCTGGCCTCGGCCAATGCGATGGCCAGTGACCTGGCGTTCGACCTGAAAGGCTCGCGACGGCACGTTGCGTTGGGGCTGCAACAGTTGATCGAGATAGGGGAGCTATTGGCAAACCGGGCGTTGGATACCGTCGATCCCAGGTAAGCCGGAAGTTTGAAAAAAGGGCGGATTCCAGAGTGGAAACACCGTGGCGAGGGAGCTTGCTCCCGCTCGGCTGCGAAGCAGTCGCCGCTTTTAAGGGCAGCGGCCGCTGCGCGGCCAAGCGGGAGCAAGCTCCCTCGCCACGAAAGCCAGAGGGTTGGTTACTCACTGTTTGTGAGCAATCAACCAATGCGCGGTTTAAAGGCTGAACCGCCCAACCATGCTGTTCAGATCCACCGCCAAACGCGACAGCTCTGCACTCGCGGCGCTGGTCTGGTTGGCGCCGGTGGCCGATTGCACCGACAGGTCGCGGATGTTCACCAGGTTGCGGTCCACTTCACGGGCCACTTGGGCCTGTTCTTCGGCGGCGCTGGCGATGACCAGGTTGCGTTCGTTGATTTCGACGATGGCCGTGTTGATCGTGTCCAGGGACATCCCGGCACCGCGAGCGATGTTCAGCGTCGACTCGGCGCGCTCGGTGCTGTTGCGCATCGAATCCACGGCGTGTTCGGTGCCGCTCTGGATGCTGCCGATCATGCGTTCGATCTCGCTGGTCGACTGCTGGGTGCGATGAGCCAGGGCGCGCACTTCGTCGGCGACCACGGCAAAACCACGACCTGCTTCACCGGCACGGGCTGCCTCGATCGCCGCGTTCAGGGCCAACAGGTTGGTCTGGTCGGCCAGGCCACGGATCACATCGAGCACCTTGCCGATATCGCGGGATTCGTTGGCGAGATTGCCGATCAGCGTCGCGGTGCTCTGTACATCGGCGCTCATGCGCTCGATGGCGCCGACCGTTTCCTGCACCAGGTCGCGGCCGTCGCCCGCCGATGTGGTGGCGTTTTTCGAGGCTTCGGAGGTGCTGACGGCGTTGCGCGCAACTTCTTCCACGGCGCTGGTCATCTCGTTGACCGCCGTGGCGGCTTGTTCGATTTCGTTGTTCTGCTGGGTCAGGCCACGGGCGCTTTCGTCGGTGACGCTGTTGAGCTCTTCGGCGGCGGAGGCCAGTTGCGTGGCCGAGCCGGAGATCCGCTGCAGGGTGTCGCGCAATTTGTCTTGCATGGTCGCCATCGCTCGCAGCAGGCGGCCGGCTTCGTCGCTGCCATCAACGGTGATCGGCCGCGTCAGGTTGCCCTTGGCGATTTCTTCGGCGGCGTCCAAGGCGTTTGCAATCGGCTTGGTGATGCTGTTGGTCAGCAGCCAGGCGAACAGCAGGGTCAGGCCGGTGGCGATGGCCAGCAGCGTGACGACCCAGGTGAACGCTGTTGAGTACTGGTGTGCCGCGTCCTGGTTGAGCGTCTCGGCTTGCCGGTTGTTGATCTCGGTAAGACGGGTGATCGCCGCGTTGACGGCGTCGGAGTTGCTCAGCAACTCGGTGTTGAGCAGCGCTTGCAGCTGGTCGAGCTGATTATTGCGCGAAAGGGTTTTCATCCGCTCTTCAAGCTGGCGGTACTGGTTCAGCAGCTGTACGTACTGGTCGTAGGCGGCTCGTTCGTCAGGGGCGCTGATGAGTTTTTCATATTCGGTCTGCGCTTCGCGGATCTGCTGGTTGCGCTGCTCGAACAGCTCGTAGGTTTTTTGCTGGACGTCCGATTCGCGGTTGGTCAGCAGGCGATAGGACAACACACGCAGGCGCAGGGCGAGCTGGGTGAACTCGTCCAGGGCCTTGATGCTGGGTACGCTGTTCTGGACGATGGTTTCGCCCGATTCACGGATCTTGCTCATCTGGCTCAAGGCAAACACGCCCAGGGCCAGCATCAGGGCACCGATAAGGGCGAACCCCAGGAACGCCCGCGGCGCGATGTTCATATTACGTAGGGACATGGAAGTTACCGTGAAGAAGCGCGTCCGTGCTGGGCTATGACTGGTTTCACTGACTTATCGGTCTGGCCTGTCAAGTCTTGAGGGCGCTGCGTGCTTTTGTCGCAGTCCGTGGCCGGCGGTGCGACGAAGGGTAGGAACCAGATTCTGAGCGCGCAGTCTCTACAGCTCGCGAGCGAAGCACTGCCGCCTATGAACCATGGCGTCGGCGGTGACTTTTCTTTATCGTACGCGCCCCTTGAAAAAGCCTGGAAATCAATATGTTGGAAGCATCCCTCAGTCAGTTGGAGCAACTGGTCAACGACCTGGTGCAACAGAACCGCCACCTCGCCGGGCTGAATGAAACCCTGAGCGCTGAACTGGCCAAGGCCAAGGATGAAAACGAAAACCTGCAGTTGAACCTCATGGAGCAGGAAGAATTGCATGGCGCTACCACCGCGCGTATCCAGGCTCTGGTCGAGCGCGCCAGCAACGCAACGGCCAGCGCATGAAACCCGGGGCCGACGGGGTAACAGTCGTCTCGATTCTCGGGGAGGATTATTCGATCAAGGCACCGGCCGGGCAGGAGCAGGCCTTGCTGGACGCCGCTTCGATGCTCAAGTCCGCCCTGGCCGATACCAAGCGCAAATACCCGACCCTGATCGGTGACCGCCTGCTGGTGCTGGCGGCCATGAACCTGTGCTCGCAGCAGATCGAGATGCAAAAGCAGCACCGGGCGGAACTCGACCGATGCCAGGAACAGGTCAACGCCACGGTCGAGGTGATTGCCAAGACTATTCAGCAGGCGTGAAGCCCATCGCGAGCTTTCTCGCGATTGGATTTGAGCCGTGTTGAATGTCTTGGCTTAGAACCACTCGTCCCGCATCGCCAGGCACGTATCGTCTCGCGTCTCTAGAATTGTCAGTTCGTGATGGCAGCCTGGCACTTCCCAAGTCAGGAAGTAACGCGCGGCCTGCAGCTTGCCGTGATAGAAGTCGCTGTCCGCTGCATTGCCCCTGGCAAGTCCTTCCTCGGCACGGATCGCCTGTTCCAGCCAGCGCCAGCCGATCACCAAGTGCCCAAAGACCTTCAAGTACAGCGCTGAGTTGGCCAGGCTGCTGTTGACCTTGCCTTGGGCCAGGTCTGTCAGCAGGCCGAGGGTGACCGATTGCAGGCGCGCCACCAGGGCTTCCAGCGGCTGACGCAAGGACGTCAGCGATTCATAGGGCTGGGCACGTTCGGTGGTGTCGGCCACCAGGCGAATCAGTTGTTTAAGCCCGGCACCGCCGTTTTGCGCCAGTTTGCGCCCCAGCAAGTCCAGCGACTGGATACCGTGGGTGCCCTCATGAATCGGGTTCAAGCGGTTGTCGCGGTAATACTGCTCCACCGGATATTCGCGGGTGTAGCCGTGGCCGCCCAGGATTTGAATCGCCAACTCGTTGGCCTTCAGGCAGAACTCCGATGGCCAGGATTTGACGACCGGCGTCAGCAGGTCCAACAGCTCATGGGCCCTGCGGCGCTCGGCCTCGCTTTCAAGGGTGGTGGTGTCGTCGAACAGCCGTGCCGCGTACAGGCCCAGGTCAAATGAGCCTTCCACGTAGGCTTTTTGCGTCAGCAACATGCGGCGCACGTCGGCGTGCTGGATGATCGCCACGGGCGCGGCGGTCGGGTCCTTGCTGTCGGGTACCCGACCCTGCGGACGTTCGCGGGCGTATTCGAGGGAGTACAGGTAGCCGGCATAGCCCAGCATCACCGCGCCCATACCCACGCCGATTCGCGCCTCATTCATCATCTGGAACATATAGCTCAGGCCGTGGTGCGGTTTTCCTACGAGATAACCGACACATTCGCCGTTGTCACCGAAGTTGAGCGCGGTAGACGTGGTGCCGCGCCAGCCCATCTTGTGGAACAGCCCGGCCAACAGCACGTCGTTACGCGGGCCGAGGCTGCCGTCGTCGTTGACCAAAAACTTGGGCACGATGAACAGCGAAATGCCTTTCACACCTGGCGGTGCATCCGGCAATTTCGCCAAGACCATGTGCACGATGTTTTCCGACAGCGGATGATCGCCGCCGGAGATAAAGATCTTGTTGCCCTTGAGTCGATAGGTACCGTCGGAAGCCGGCTCTGCGCGCGTACGAATATCCGCCAGCGACGAGCCTGCGTGAGGTTCGGTCAGGGCCATGGTGCCGAAGAAGCGACCGTCAATCATCGGTTGCAGGAAGCGTTGTTTCTGCTCGTCGCTGCCAAAGCTCTCGATCAGGTTCGCCGCGCCCATGGTCAAGAACGGATAAGAGGTCGAAGCGGCATTGGCCGATTGGAAATGCGCGAAGCAGGCCTGGGACAGCAATGTCGGCAGTTGCATTCCGCCGGCGTCGAAGCTGCGCGCGGCGTTGAGAAAACCGGCCTCCAAAAAGGCATCCACCGCCGGTTTCACCTCGGGAATCAGGATCGCCTCGCCGTTCTCGTAGCGCGGTTCGTTCTCATCATTCTTGCGGTTGTGAGGCGCGAAAAATTTCTCGGCAATGCTGCGGGCGGTGCCAAGGGCTGCGTCGAAGGTTTCGCGATTGTGCTCGGCAAACCGGTCGCGCTGGGTCAGGCCTTCGGCATCAAGGACTTCATACAGCTCGAAAGCCAGATTGCGGGAACTGAGCAACGTCTCGGACATGGCGGCCTACCTTTTTTGGAAGTGGGCCGAGTCTAGGCGGGCTGATAAAGGCTGAACAGGATGATTGATGGGGTTGATAAAGCAGTACAAGCGGCGGGTTGCAAGCTGCAAGCTGCAAGCTACAAGCTACAAGCTACAAGCTACAAGCTACAAGCAAGAGCAAGAGCAAGCTTTTGCTTTTGCTTTTGCTTTGCTTTTACTTGCAGCTTGCAGCTCGAAACTTACAACTGCCCTTAACCTATCGTCATCAGGCTGGCGTTACCACCCGCTGCGGCGGTGTTAACGCTCAGCGCACGTTCGATCACCAGGCGTTCCAAGGCAATATTGGTTTCGCCCTGAGACAAACCATGCACCCCGACGATAGCCCCGGCACGCTTGGCCACTTGCTGGCAAACGCCACGCAGTTGATCCGAGTCGCCGTGATGCAAGACCGCGTCGAACAGCACATCGTCCTTGGTCCAGTCGGCCACCCGCTGGATGCGCGCCTGAATGTCCTTCGGCAAGCGTGCGAACAGAGCCTTGCTGGCGTCGGTTTCCGGCCAGACGGCCGAGCCGCCTACAGCCAGTACGGCCGCCAGTTGCGTCAGCAGATCGCCTTCCACGTCGGCCAGGCACAACACGTGCTCACGCGGCAGGATGGCGTAGCTGTTGCGTTCGCCGGTCGGGCCGGTGAGTTGGCGAGTGATACCGCTTTGCGACTGGGCCGCGAATTGCACGCACAGGGCGCTCAGCTCGGCGAGTTTCTGGCTGTCGGCCCAGGCTTGCAGCGCCGTCAGCGGTTTGCTCATGGCGTCGCGCAAACGCAGGTCCGGCGCCGCGAGGGCATCGCCGCGCACGAACGATTGTTGGATCGCATCGGTAGGGCGGGTCGACAGCAGGCGGTACAGGTACAGCGGACCACCGGCTTTCGGACCGGTGCCCGACAGGCCTTCGCCGCCGAACGGCTGCACACCGACCACGGCGCCGACGATGTTGCGGTTCACATAGACGTTACCGGCGTGAACGTTGTCGATCACCTTGGCGATGGTCTCGTCGATGCGGGTGTGCACGCCCAGGGTCAGGCCATAGCCGGAAGCGTTGATCTGGTTGATCAACAGGTCCAGCTCCTTGCGCTTGTAGCGCACCACGTGCAGCACCGGGCCGAAGATTTCGCGCTGCAGCTCATCGAAGCTTTCCAGCTCGATCAAGGTCGGCATCACAAAGGTGCCGCGCTTGCATTCCTCGCTGTCGGCGATTGCCATCTGGTACACGGTGCGGCCTTTGTCGCGCATGGCCTGGATGTGTTTCTCGATGCCGGCCTTGGCCTCGGCGTCGATCACCGGGCCGATATCCACCGACAGGCGTTCGGGGTTGCCGAGGCGCGATTCGGCCATGGCGCCCTTGAGCATTTCAATGACGCGGTCGGCGGAATCTTCCTGCAAGCACAGTACGCGCAGGGCCGAGCAGCGTTGACCAGCGCTGTCGAAGGCGGAGGACACCACGTCGATGACCACTTGTTCGGTCAGCGCCGAGGAGTCGACGATCATGGCGTTCTGGCCACCGGTTTCGGCGATCAGCGGAATCGGTCGGCCCTGGTTGTCCAGGCGTCCGGCGATGTTGCGTTGCAGCAGACGCGCGACTTCGGTGGAACCGGTGAACATGACGCCTTTGACCCGCTCGTCACCCACCAGGCGGGCACCGACGGTTTCGCCACGGCCCGGCAGCAATTGCAGGACGCCTTCCGGAATGCCAGCTTCGAGCATCAGGCGCACCGCCTGGGCAGCCACCAGCGGCGTCTGCTCGGCGGGTTTGGCCAATACCGGGTTGCCGGCGGCCAATGCGGCGGCGACCTGGCCGCTGAAAATTGCCAGCGGGAAGTTCCACGGGCTGATGCAGACCACTGGGCCTAATGGACGGTGAGCGTCGTTGGTGAAATCGTTGCGCGCCTGCACCGCGTAATAGCGCAGGAAATCCACGGCTTCGCGCACTTCGGCGATGGCATTGGCGAAGGTCTTGCCGGCTTCGCGGGCCAGCAGGCCCATCAGCGGCTGGATCTCGCCTTCCATCAGGTCGGCGGCGCGTTCGAGGATCGCGGCGCGCTCGGCCGGTGGCGTGGCCTGCCAGATCGGTGCGGCGTTGAGGGCGCACTGGATGGCGTTGTCGACGTCGGTGACGGTGGCTTCCTGCACATGGCCGACCACGTCGCGGTGATCGGACGGGTTCAGTACGGGTGCCGGGGACTCTTCGCTGGCAGCGCAACCGAGCATCGGCGCGGCTTTCCAGTCGTTATGAGCAGTGGCCAGCAGGGCGCAGGACAACGAGGCCAGGCGATGTTCGTTGGCCAGGTCGATGCCGCTGGAGTTGGCGCGCTCGCTGCCATAAAGGTCGCGTGGCAGTGGGATGCGTGGGTGCGGCAGGCCGAAACCACCTTCCAGCGTCGCCATCTGCTCGATGCTTGCTACCGGGTCGGCCACCAATTCCTGAATGGAAATGGATTGGTCGGCGATGCGGTTGACGAACGAGGTGTTCGCGCCGTTTTCCAGCAAGCGGCGTACGAGGTAGGCGAGCAGTGTTTCGTGGGTGCCGACCGGGGCGTACACACGGCACGGACGGTTCAGCTTGCCTTCGGAGACCTTGCCTACAACCTGTTCGTACAGAGGTTCGCCCATGCCGTGCAGGCACTGGAATTCGTACTGGCCCGGGTAATAGTTCTGACCGGCGATATGGTAAATGGCCGACAGGGTATGGGCGTTGTGCGTGGCGAATTGCGGATAGATGACTTCCGGTACCGACAGCAATTTGCGCGCGCATGCGATGTAGGAAACGTCGGTGTAAACCTTGCGGGTATACACCGGATAGCCTTCCAGGCCTTCGACCTGGGCGCGCTTGATCTCGCTGTCCCAGTACGCGCCTTTCACCAGGCGGATCATCAGGCGGTGGCGGCTGCGACGGGCAAGATCAATAACGTAGTCGATCACATAAGGGCAACGCTTCTGGTAGGCCTGGATAACAAAGCCGATGCCGTTCCAGCCAGTCAATTGCGGCTCGAAGCACAGGCGCTCGAGCAGGTCCAGGGACAACTCGAGACGGTCGGCCTCTTCGGCGTCGATGTTCAAGCCGATGTCATATTGCTTGGCCAACAGCGTCAGCGACAGCAGGCGTGGGTAAAGCTCTTCCATGACGCGCTCGTACTGGGCGCGGCTATAACGCGGGTGCAGGGCCGAGAGCTTGATGGATATGCCTGGGCCTTCGTAGATCCCACGGCCATGGGACGCTTTGCCGATGGAGTGGATGGCTTGTTCGTACGAGGCCAGGTACTTCTGGGCGTCATGTTCGGTGAGCGCGGCTTCACCCAGCATGTCGTAGGAATAACGGAAACCCTTGGCTTCGAACTTGCTGGCGTTGGCCAGGGCTTCGGCGATGGTTTCGCCGGTGACGAACTGTTCGCCCATCAGGCGCATGGCCATGTCGACGCCCTTGCGGATCATCGGCTCGCCGCTCTTGCCGATAATACGGCTCAGGGAGGAGGTCAGGCCCGCTTCGTTGTGGGTGGCGACCAGTTTGCCGGTCAGCAACAAGCCCCAGGTGGCGGCGTTGACGAATAGCGACGGGCTGTTGCCCAGGTGTGGGTGCCAGTTGCCGGTGCTGATTTTGTCGCGAATCAGGGCATCGCGGGTACCTTTATCCGGGATGCGCAGTAGCGCCTCGGCCAGGCACATCAGCGCCACGCCTTCCTGGGAGGACAGGGAAAATTCCTGCAGCAGGCCCTGAACAATCCCGGCACGGCCGCCGGCACTCTTCTGGTTGCGCAATTTTTCAGCAATCGACGCGGCCAGCTTGTTGGTGGCCTCGGCCATTTGCGCCGGCAGGCGCGCTTGCTCGATGAGCATCGGCACCACTTCCGGTTCCGGGCGGCGGTAAGCGGCGGTAATGGACGCGCGCAGGACCGATTGTGGAAGGATGCTCTCGGCGAACTCCAGGAAGCACTGGTGAGCGTGATCGGCCTGGACCTCGCCAGCGTCGTCGCTGTCGGCGCGGATCGAACCGTTCAGTTCGGTCAGGGTTGCACCACCCTCGAGTTTCTCCAGGTAATTGAAGATTGCCTGCTTGATCAGCCAGTGCGGCGTGCGATCAATCGAGGACGCGGCCGCCTTGAGGCGTTCGCGGGTCGGGTCGTCGAGTTTGACCCCAAGGGTGGTGGTAGCCATATTTTTATCCTCATGTTTGCCACGTACCGCGTGGCATCAGCTGGCGGCAAGATTAGCTGCGAGCTGAATGAGGTGCAACCGGGTGCAACCCTTTTTTTGTCGGAATATTCCGCAGCTTGTCAGGAAAAGAATTCCTCTGTTCATTTAACTGCACCCGCTTAGTGCTTTGGCTTCTAGCAAATCGCCGGTACTGCACTAAAAGGGAGCAAAAACGGCCGGTTCGGCGAAAAAACCGACTGGGTGCAACTGATTCGAACGAAACTGGTTGCACCTTATTTGATTTGTTGAATAGCATTCGCGGCCAAGGTGCAACCGGCTCAAGTCGAGGGGCATCGGCTGATGGCTTTCCTGGGGAAACATCAGTCATAAATTTGCGGGTCTGCAAAACGTCGGTACAACGTCTGCGTTGTCGGCGCTTTCAACTGCCACCGCACCATAAAAACAAAGCCAGGGCGTAACTCATGAGTGTTAGCAACCCCACCCTGATCACCTTCGTGATCTACATCGCAGCCATGGTCCTGATCGGCCTGATGGCTTATCGCTCCACCAATAATCTTTCCGATTACATCCTCGGCGGTCGCAGCCTGGGCAGTGTCGTGACGGCGCTTTCTGCCGGTGCCTCCGACATGAGCGGCTGGTTGTTGATGGGTTTGCCCGGTGCTATCTACATGTCCGGCCTGTCGGAAAGCTGGATCGCCATCGGCCTGATCATCGGTGCCTACCTGAACTGGCTGTTCGTGGCCGGTCGCCTGCGGGTCCAGACCGAGCACAACGGCGATGCGCTGACGCTGCCAGACTATTTCTCCAGCCGTTTTGAAGACACCAGCGGTTTGCTGCGAATCATCTCGGCGGTCGTCATCCTGGTGTTCTTCACCATCTACTGCGCTTCCGGCATTGTCGCCGGTGCCCGTCTGTTCGAAAGCACCTTCGGCATGTCCTACGAGACCGCGCTGTGGGCCGGTGCCGCCGCGACCATCGCCTACACCTTCATTGGTGGTTTCCTGGCCGTGAGCTGGACCGATACCGTACAAGCCACCCTGATGATCTTCGCGTTGATCCTTACGCCGATTATCGTGCTGCTGGCCACTGGCGGCGTCGACACCACTTTCCTGGCCATCGAAGCGAAAGATCCTACTTCGTTCGACATGCTGAAAAACACCACCTTCATCGGGATCATCTCGCTGATGGGCTGGGGCCTGGGCTACTTCGGCCAACCGCACATCCTGGCGCGCTTCATGGCGGCGGATTCGGTCAAGTCGATCGCCAAGGCGCGTCGCATCTCCATGGCCTGGATGATCCTGTGCCTGGGCGGCACCGTTGCCGTCGGTTTCTTCGGTATCGCCTACTTCTCGGCGCATCCTGAAGTCGCGGGCCCGGTCACCGAAAACCCTGAGCGAGTGTTCATCGAACTGGCCAAGATCCTGTTCAACCCTTGGGTTGCCGGGGTACTGCTGTCGGCCATCCTGGCCGCGGTGATGAGCACCCTGAGCTGCCAGTTGCTGGTGTGCTCGAGCGCCCTGACCGAAGACTTCTACAAGACTTTCCTGCGTAAGAGCGCCTCCCAGCTGGAACTGGTCTGGGTCGGTCGTGCCATGGTGTTGTTGGTGGCCTTGATCGCCATCGCCCTGGCCGCTAACCCGGAAAACCGTGTACTGGGCCTGGTGAGCTACGCCTGGGCCGGTTTCGGTGCCGCGTTTGGTCCGGTGGTCCTGATCTCGGTGATCTGGAAGAACATGACGCGCAATGGCGCCCTGGCCGGTATCCTGGTTGGCGCGATCACCGTCGTTGTCTGGAAACATTTCGAACTGCTGGGCCTGTACGAAATCATTCCGGGCTTCATCTTCGCCAGCCTGGCTATCTATTTCGTCAGCAAGATGGGCTCGCCTACCGCCGGTATGCTGCAGCGCTTCGACGCGGCCGAGAAAGATTTCCGCTTGAACCAGTAAGCTTTTGGCGAGGCCCGTACGGCTCGTCCCTGGCATCAAAAAACGGCCCGCCTCCCTTGGAGGCGGGCCGTTTTTCATGGGCGTCCGTCCGAATCGTCGGGCCGGTTGTAAACAATCAGCGCGCCGTGCGGAAAGCGTTAGCGGCCACGACGCAAAATTTGTCTGTCAGAAAGTACAGCGCGCCCTGAAGTTTTTGGCTTATCAGATGTAAGGCAAATCTGTTTTTCACGACGTCCGATCCAGGCTCCGAATAGCTGATGCAGAATCGCCCGTCTTCATTAAGCAGAGACACATCGGATGTTCGCGCCTGCCAACCAACCACGTTTCACGCTGACGTTCGACAGCGGGCCAAATGAGCTCAGGGTGCTTGAGTTCAAGGGCAAGGAAGCTATCAGCCAGCCCTACTGCGTTGACCTGGAGCTGGTCTGTGAGCGGCCCGACCTGGCGCTTGAAGATCTACTGCATCGTCAGGCGTACCTGAGCTTCGATGATCGAGGTGGTGGAATACATGGCCAGGTCTACAGCGTGGCCCAAGGCGATTCGGGCAAGCGCTTGTCCCGCTACCAGATCAGCCTGGTGCCGCGCCTGGCGTACTTGCGCCATCGCATCAACCGGCGGGTTTTCCAGCACCTGAGCGTGCCGGATATCGTCGCCCGTATCTTGAAGGACCACGGCATCTTCGCCGACGCCTACCAGTTCAGCCTTGGCGGGCAATACCCCGAACGTGAATATTGTGTGCAGTACGGTGAAAGCGACCTGGCCTTTATCGAGCGGATTTGCGCCGAGGTCGGCATTCACTATCACTTCCAGCACAGCCTTGGCGGCCACCTGCTGGTGTTCGGCGACGACCAGACGATGTTTCCTCGCTTGCCTGAGTCGACGCTGTACCTGCCGGGCAGCGGCATGGCTGCCGACGAGCCGGCGATCAAACGCCTGGCGGTGCGCCTGCAGACCCGTACCACCGCGGTGGCACTGCACGATTATGACTTTCGCAAGCCCGGCCTGCAGCTTCAGGCTGGCCTCGACAACCAGCGATTACCATCGCTTGAGAGCTATCACTACCCGGGCCAGTTCATCGACCGTGAGGATGGCAAGCTCTTGGCCCGGCGCACCCTCGAACGCCATGGCGCCGACTATCGCGTGGCGGAGGGTGGCGGTGACGACAGTGCCTTTGCCAGCGGGCATTTCATGTGCATCAAGGAGCACCCACGGGCGCAATGGAATGACCTCTGGTTGCTGACGCACATTGACCACCATGGCCGCCAGCCGCAAGTGCTTGAAGAAACCGCCTCGATTGGCCCGGAAGAGTTCCAAGGCTACCGTAATACCTTTCTCGCAACGCCGTGGGATGTGTTCTTTCGTCCGCCCTTGCAGCACAAGAAGCCGACCGTTAACGGCTATCAGCCTGCCGTGGTGACGGGTCCGCAGGACAGTGAGATCCATTGCGATGCGTTCGGGCGGGTCAAGGTGCAACTGGTCTGGGACCGCGACGGTGAGCGTGACGAACACTCCAGCTGCTGGCTGCGCGTGGCCACCGGTTGGGCTCATGATCGTTATGGCAGCGTGATGATTCCTCGGGTCGGCATGGAAGTCCTGGTGGGGTTCATGGAGGGCGACGTCGACAAGCCGTTGGTGGTTGGCTGTCTGCCGAATGGTGCCAACCCGGTTCCGCTCGATTTGCCAGCGGACAAGACTCGCAGCATCCTGCGCAGCCAAAGCAGCCCGGGTGGTGGCGGCTACAACGAATTGCGCATCGAAGACCGCAAGGGCGCCGAGGAAATCTACCTGCGGGCCCAGCGCAACTGGACCCAGCACGTACTGCATGACCAGCGCGTGCAGGTCGACCACCAGCGCAGCATCGTCGTCACCGGTCTGGCGCGGCATGAGCTCAAGGCTGACGAACAGCGCATCACTCAGGGCCGGCGCCAGGTTGAAATTCGCCAGGACGATCACTTGCTGGTCACGGGCGACCGGCACATCCGCGTCGCCAACCAGGCTGTCAGCGCCGCTGGAGGATTTCATATCAGCGCCGGCCAGCAGGTTGTGTTGGAGGCGGGCGCCAGCGCGACCATCCAGGCGGGGGGGCACTGGATCAACATCGGACCGGGCGGGATCTTCAGCAGCGTGCCGATCCAGGTGGGCGGCGCCGCAATGGTCGTAAAAGGCGCCGCACCCATCGCCCCCGGCGCCCCGGAAAAGCTCACCGCAGCCCTGGCCCCTCACCTTTCCCTCGCGCAAATACTGAGCTTGAGAAGTCCGGCGCCCTTCTGCGAGGAATGCGAGCGGTGCAAGGACGGCGCTTGTGGTTGGTCGTAGCTCGCCACGGGGCCGGGCTGACGACTGTTCGTCCGCTCGGCCGCGAACCCCTGACGTTCGGCGCGCTTCAAGGTAAACTCGGCGGCCTTCGCAGGAGCCGCCATGAATTATCGCCACGCCTTCCACGCCGGCAATCACGCCGACGTGTTCAAACACCTGGTCTTGACCCGCCTCATCGCCTTGATGTCGCGCAAGGAGCAGCCTTTCGCCTACCTCGATTCTCACGCGGGCATAGGGCTGTACGATTTGCAGGGCGACCAGGCCAATCGTACCGGTGAATACCTGGAAGGCATCGCGCGGTTGTGGGGCCAGGAAGATCTGCCGCCGCTGACCGCCGATTACATGAAGGTGCTGCGCGACATGAACCCGGACGGCCAGTTGCGCTATTACCCAGGCTCGCCGGAATTGGCGCGGCGCCTGACACGTGCCCAGGACCGGGTCTTGCTCAATGAGAAGCATCCGGAGGACGGCGTGCTCCTCAAGGACAACATGAAGGGTGACCGTCGCGTGGCGGTGCATTTAGGCGAAGGCTGGCATGTGCCCCGCGCGCTGCTGCCAGTGACCGAGAAGCGTGCCTTGATGTTGATCGATCCGCCGTTCGAACAGCTCGATGAGATGCAGCGCTGCGCCGCGTCCCTCAAGGAGGCTATTGGCCGGATGCGCCAGACCGTGGCGGCAATCTGGTACCCGGTGAAGGACCAGCGGATGTTGCGTCGCTTCTACCAAGACTTGGCCGGCACCGGCGCACCGAAGCTGTTGCGGGTAGAGTTGCTGGTGCATCCATTGGCAACGCCCAACAGCCTGAACGGCTCCGGCCTGGCGATTGCCAATCCGCCATGGGGGCTTGAGGAAGAGTTGCGCGAACTGCTGCCGTGGTTATCCAAGAAGCTTGGGCAGACCCAGGGTGGGTGGCAGATGGATTGGTTGATCGCTGAAAGTTGAGGCATTGATGGCGCCTGGAAGGGCGCCATCATGGGGGCAAGACCCGAAAGTCAGATTGGGCAAGTCACGCCCGTACCACCAATCCCGCAATAGCCTTCAGGATTCTTAGCCAGGTATTGCTGGTGATACGCCTCGGCAAAGTAAAACGTCGGCGCTTCGTCGATTTCGGTGGTGATGTCGCCAAGGCCGGCCTTGCCCAGTTCAGCCTGGAACACGTCTTTGCTTTTCTTCGCCGCTTCCAGTTGTTCGGGGGTGGTGCAGTAGATCACCGAGCGATACTGGGTGCCGATGTCGTTGCCCTGGCGCATGCCCTGGGTCGGGTTGTGCAGTTCCCAGAACATTGCCAACAGTTCGTTGTAGCTGACTTTCTCCGGCTCGTAGACCACCAGCACCACTTCGCTGTGGCCGGTCAGGCCCGAGCAGACCTCTTCATACGTCGGGTTTGGCGTAAAGCCGCCCGCATAACCCACCGCCGTACTGACCACGCCCTCGCGTTGCCAGAACTTGCGCTCCGCGCCCCAGAAACAACCCAGGCCGAAGATCGCGAAATCCACGTCCATGGCAAACGGGCCCAGCAGTGGTGCGTCGTGGACGAAGTGTTTCTCCGGCACGGTCATCGGGGTTTCACGGCCAGGCAGAGCTTGATCAGGAGTAGGAAGCACGTTTTTGTTCACCAGGATTTCCGAGCGTAAGATCATTGGGGCAGCTAAGTTACAAGTTACAAGTTACAAGCTGCAAGCTGCAAGCTGCAAGTGGTGAGAGTGTGCCATCGTAAGCTTGAAGCTTGAAGCTTGAAGCTAGCGGCACGGATAGCGCTTGAGCTTCTCGATAAGCTCTGCGCCAGGGATCGGCCGGTCAAACAGGTAGCCCTGGCCGACGTCGCAACGGTGGCGACGCAGGAAGGCCAATTGCTGGGCGGTCTCGATGCCTTCGGCGACAACCTTGAGTTTCAGGTTGTGGGCCATGGCGATCACGGCGGAGGTGATTTCCATGTCGTCCTGGTTGTCCGGGATCTCATGGATGAAGCTGCGATCGATCTTAATGATGTCGATCGGGAATTTCTTCAGGTAGCTCAGGGAGG
Organism: Pseudomonas sp. Z4-20; assembly: GCF_051131955.1. Lineage (NCBI taxonomy): Bacteria > Pseudomonadati > Pseudomonadota > Gammaproteobacteria > Pseudomonadales > Pseudomonadaceae > Pseudomonas > Pseudomonas sp. Z4-20. Next base: position 5,155,612 of record NZ_CP071641.1, on the reverse strand, counting down.
AGTAGCCGGTACCGAAATCATCCATGGCCAGGGTCAGGCCCAGGCGCTTGAGCTGGTCGAGTTGCAGGTGCGTGTCCTCGGTGGCTTCGAGCAGCAAGCCTTCGGTCAACTCCAGTTCCAGCAATCGGGCCGGCAGCTGTTCTTCCTTGAGGATGCTGGCGATCGAGGCTACCAGGTCCGGGTCGGAGAACTGCTTGGGCGACAGGTTGATCGCCACTTGCAGGTTGCCCAGGCCGGCGGCGGTCAATTGCTTGCTCATGCGACAGGCCTGGCGGGCGATCCATTTGCCGATGGGGATGATCAGCCCGGTTTCCTCGGCCACGCTGATGAACTGGTCCGGACGGATCATGCCTTTTTCCGGATGGTTCCAGCGCAATAGCGCCTCCATGCCCAGCAGGCGGCCGCTGCGCAGGCACAGCTTGGGCTGGTAGAACACGTCGAGCTCATTCTGGGTCAGGGCGCGGCGCAGGTTGTTTTCCACGAACAGCTTGTAGCTGGCCTCGGCGTTCAGCGCTTCGGTGAACACCTGGACCTGATGCTTGCCGTTGGCCTTGGCCTTGTGCAGGGCCAGCCCGGCGTTGCGCATCAGCGTCTGGGGGTCGCGCCCATGCAAAGGTGCGCAGGCCAGGCCTACGGAGCCCGTCACGCTGATCAACTGGTTGTCGACGAACATCGGCTTGTCGAGCGTCATCAGCAACTGGCTGGCGATCTGCTGGCCGGCTTCAAGGTCGGTATCGTCCAGCAGTACCGCGAATTCATTACTGGCGAATCGTGCCAGGCTACCGCTGGGGCTCAGGCTGTTGCGCAAACGCCGGGCCAGGCTGATCAGCAACTTGTCGCCGGTCTGGTGGCCAAGGCTGTCGTTGATGCGCTTGAAGTTGTCGATGTCCACCAACAGCAGGCTGATAGGCGAGTCGCTGTCTCGGGCGAAGCGCTCATCAAGGTTGCGAATGAAGGCCGGACGGTTGCCCAGGTTGGTCAAGTTATCGGTATAGGCCAGGCGCTCGATGCGCTGTTGGGCGAGCTTGGTCTGGGTGATGTCTTCGTAGATGCCGATGTAGTGGGTCAGTTCGCGGTTGTCGCCATAGACCTTTGAAATCGACAGCTGGCCCCAGTAGGGCTCGAGGTTTTTGCGTCGACTCTTGAATTCGCCCTGCCAACTGTTGCTCTGGGCCAGGGCCGACGGCGCGTCGAACAGCAGTTCGCTGAGATTTTCCAGGGCGGGCAGCTCGGACAGGCGCTGGCCGTGGACTTCTTCGGTGGTGTACTGGGTAATGGCGGTGAAGCTCGGGTTGACGTACTCCACCACACCGTCGCAGTTGACCAGCAGGAAGGCGTTGGCGCTTTGTTCCACGGCGCGCTGGAACAGGTGCAGGGCGCTGGTGGCTGTGCGGCGGTTGTGGTTGTTGATGACCTGGGCGAATTGGTCCGCCAGTTCGCCGGCGAAGGCGATCTCGTCCGACTGCCAGGCACGCGTGGCGCCCACTTGCTCCAGGCACAGCACGCCGACCACCTGGCCGTCGATCCGGATGCTGGCATCGAGGATCGCATTGACGTCGCGGGCGCGCAGGTTCTCGGCCATTTCCCGCGTGCGTGGGTCGCGCATTGCATTGTGGGCGTCGATGGCCCGGCAGGTCTGCAATGCTTCCATGTAATCCGGGTATTCATCGGCATTGATCACTGCCGGCAAGTAATAAGCCTGGGACGCTCGGTTGTAGGCCGAGATCGGCACCAGCTTGCCGTCGTCCAGGTTCCAGATGCTCGCGGAGTCGATCTCATAGATGTCGCAGGCGCTGCGGGTAATCAGCTCGGCGGCTTCTTGTAGCGAATTGTTGGCACTGTAGCGCTGGCGGGTCAGCAGCAGGATCAGGTCTTGTTGGGCGCGGACCCGATCCAGGTGCTGGAGCTGCTCCTGTTGGGCGCGCTGGTTCAGTTCAAGCGCTATTTGCAGCCTTGAATTCTGGGTTTCCAGGTCTAGGGCCGGTAGGGATGGACCGTCCTGCAGCAAGTTGTCCACGGCGATCAGATAGCCGCGCAGCAGATGACGATTGTGCTGCTTGTAAGCCTCACCGGTTTCCAGCAGGTTCATCGGTCCCTGGGCGGTGTGCAGCGTATAGCGGATCAGGTAGTGCGACGCCTGGGCCAGCTGCTGCTGGATCGCGTCATGCAGCTGATAGCGCGCTTCAGGCTCCATCAGGCTGGCGTAAGGGGAGCTGACCAGCGAGCACAGCTCAACCGCCGGCACACCGAAGTAACGTTCGCAATTGGGATCAAGAAATAGCAGCGCCCAGCTTGCTTCATTCAGCCGTTCGAAACGCAGCATACCGAGCCGCGAGGGCACCGGTAACTGCGTCACTACCTCGGCCGCCATACGGCTGGCGGCATCGGGTTGGCTTTTCATGGGGAAACTCGCTTCGAAAATGCTGATCGCGCCGGGCTGACGCCCTCGTTATTACGGATTCCCGCAAGGTTGCATCATTGCGGCACCGGCTGACAAGAGACATGAAGGCCAAGTGCTATAAACCTTTTATCGGCTGACAATGAGATTTCTCCAGTTGTCAGCCGATCAGAGGCACTTGTTGTGCCTTGGCCGCTCAGCGCAACGGTATATCGACGATCTCCAGCGGGTTGCCGTCACGGTCATGAAACGTCACTTGAACGCTCTGAGCCGTGACGTTCAGGTGGGCGAAATTGTCCTGGCTGATTACCTTGCTGGTCAGTTCATAGTGATAGTCGCCGCTTGGCGCCTTGGCCATGGGCTTGCCAAAAATGAAAGTCGAAGCCGTGGCGTAAGGCAGCAGTTTGCTGTTGCAGAACGGCGACGAAACGATGGTATGCACCTGGAAGTCCGGATCCTGGCTATGAGCCAGGCGGCTGGTCAACGAGCCATGTACGTCACCCGACACGAAAATGACGTTTTTGACCCGATGGTCGCGGATGGCTTCGAGCAAGCGCAGACGCTGTTCCGGGAAGGCTTGCCAGGCATCCCCACCATTGAATTTGCGGTCGGGGTAAAACATGACGCCGGTCACGACAAATTTGACTCGGGCGGGGCTGTTGATCAGCCATTTGAGCAACGACTGTTCCTGTTCTTCATCGAGGATGCGCCGAGCGTGCGCCGACAGGTTGCGTCGGGTCCGGCTGTCGGTAACGAACCACTCGATATCGCCATGAGCGAACTGATACCAGTAACGCTTCAAGGAGCGACTGAGCGTACCGTCATTTAAAAGTTCGCGCGCCGGGCTGTGGCTGGCCTGATAAAGTTCATAGGCTTGAAGAGCATTTACATAAAGGATTTCATCCCCTTGGTTCTTATTGGCAGGCCAGTTGTCTTCTATTTCATGGTCGTCGAGCATCATGTACGTCGGTGCGCCGGACATCACTTTTTTAATATGGGGTTGGGAAAAAGCGCTGCGATACTTGAGCAGGATTTCCTTGAAAGCGCGATCCGGGGCAATAATGTTCAAGTCATCGAGATATACCTGATCCCCGATCATCAATACCGCACTGATCGGCGGATTGGCCTGCTCCATGATTCGATTGATACCCGCGAATGTGCGATCCCCCTGTTCTGGTCTTGACGGTACGCCTGCGGTCATTCGCAGGTATCGGCAGGAGCCAACAATATAGCTGCGGGCCGCGTAAGGCTTGCCGGAGGGTGTTTTCAGTTCATGAATTTCCCTGGGCCACTGCAACGGCAGCTCCTGGATGGTTTCCACCGTATGGGTTGGATTCATGAGGGTTTTCCAGCCGGCCTGATATTCATAGGCGGTGTCGGCCTGGAGGTCCTTTAGAACGACGACTTCGGACATGTCGCGGCGCGGTTTCAGTTGGACGAATTGTGCTTTTGACCAGCTCGTATCACCTTTTCGCCTATAGCGAATACCGGCAAATGTCGGATTATTGTTGTTTTCTTCGCCGCGCAGAAGTATGCGTGTGTGGTCGGTTGTTGTGTGGCCGACAATAGGGCCGACAGTGGGCTTTAGCATGTTCGAATCCATTCGAAGTTATATAAGTTCAGGGCGAGCCGTCAGGGGGTGCGCTGAACTTATGCTATAGCTCGAGAGGCGATAAATATTGATAGCGGAGGCGGCAGTTGCTGTGGGCAATTACTAACAGAACATATGGTTTTTGTTGCGTAACGAGTAGGAAAAGTCGTTTAGCACAAAACTGTTTTATTCCACGCAAAAAAAAGCCCCGCCAAATGGGCGGGGTTGAGGTACGAGCGTGGCGCTCGGAAACGAATCCCGAAAGGCCCTCCGCGAGGAGGGCCGTTCGGTGTTACAGCAGGATGGTGCGGATGTCGCCCAGCAAGTCGCTCAAGCGCTTGGTGAAGCGCGCAGCGGCAGCGCCGTTGATCACTCGGTGATCGTAGGACAGCGACAGGGGCAGCATCAGCTTCGGCTGGAAGGCTTTACCATCCCAGACAGGCTGGATGGTGGCCTTGGAAACACCCAGGATCGCCACTTCCGGCGCGTTGACGATCGGCGTGAAGCCGGTGCCGCCAATGTGACCGAGGCTGGAAATCGTGAAGCAGGCGCCCTGCATGTCGTCGGCGGTGAGCTTCTTGTTCCGGGCCTTTTCGGCCAGGGCAGCGGCTTCGCCAGCCAGTTGCAGCAGGCTCTTTTGGTCGACGTTGCGGATGACCGGTACCAGCAGGCCTTCCGGGGTGTCGACGGCAAAGCCGATGTGCACGTATTTCTTGCGGATCACAGCCTTGCCACTTGGCGCCAGGGAGGCGTTGAAATCCGGCAGTTCCTTGAGCAGGTGCGCACAGGCCTTGAGCAGCAGTGGCAGCACGGTCAGCTTCACGCCGGCTTTTTCGGCCACGGCTTTCTGCGCAACGCGGAAAGCTTCCAGCTCGGTGATGTCGGCCTGGTCGAACTGAGTCACGTGCGGGATGTTCAGCCAGCTGCGATGCAGGCTCGACGCGCCGATCTGCATCAGGCGAGTCATGGCCACTTCTTCGGTTTCGCCGAAGCGGCTGAAGTCCACTGCCGGGATGGGCGGAATACCCGCGCCACCGCTGGCGCCTTCGGCCGGTGCGTTCTTGGCCTTCTGCATCATGGCCTTGACGTAGGCTTGCACGTCTTCCTTCAGCACACGGCCGTGAGGGCCGCTTGGGCCGACGGCGGACAGCTCGACGCCGAATTCACGGGCCAGCTGACGCACGGCAGGGCCGGCGTGCACCTTGGCACCGCTTGGCGCAGGTGCGGCGGCTGGGGCTGGGGCAGCCTCGGCCTTGGCGGCAGGCGCGGCGGCTGGAGCCGGAGCCGGGGCAGGCTCAGCCTTGGTAGCAGGCGCAGCAGCCGGGGCTGGCGCGGCAGGGGCCGAGGCGCCCGCTACTTTCAGCTTCAGGATCAGGTCACCGGTACCGACTTCGTCGTCCAGCTTGACCTCGACGCTTTCCACCACGCCGGCGGCCGGCGATGGGATTTCCATGCTGGCCTTGTCGGATTCCAGGGTGATCAGCGACTGGTCGGCTTCGACGGTGTCGCCGGCCTTGACCAGCACTTCGATGATCTTGGCCTTGCCCGACGAACCGATGTCCGGGACATGAATGTCCTGGACGCTGGCAGCGGCAGGCGCAGCAGCGGGCGCGGGAGCCGCCTCGGCAGCCGGTGCGGCGACAGGCTTTTCAGCCGGGGCCGGGGCAGCAGCAGGGGCTGGCGCTTCAGGCGCCTTGGCGGCGCCCTCGACTTCCAGCTCCAGCAGTTCGTCGCCTTCTTTCAGGCGATCGCCCAGCTTCACTTTCAGGCTCTTGATGATACCGGCCTTCGGCGCGGGCACTTCCATGCTGGCCTTGTCCGATTCAAGCGTCAGGATGCTCTGCTCGGCTTCGATACGGTCGCCGACCTTCACAAACAGTTCAATTACTTCACCTTCACCGCTGCCGATGTCAGGTACGCGAATGAGTTCGCTCACGGAAATTCTCCTCAGCAGTCCAGTGGGTTGCGTTTTTCCGGATCGATGCCGAACTTGGCGATGGCTTCGGCCACCACTTTAGGTTCGATATCGCCACGGTCAGCCAAGGCTTCCAGGGCTGCCAACACAACGAACTTACGGTCGACTTCGAAGAAGTGACGCAGCTTCTTGCGGCTGTCGCTACGGCCGAAACCGTCGGTGCCCAGCACTTTGAATTCCTTGGAAGGAACCCACTGGCGGATCTGCTCGGCGAACAGCTTCATGTAGTCGGTGGACGCGATGACCGGGCCTTTGCGGCCGTTCAGGCATTCTTCGACGTAGCTCAGTTTTGGCTTCTGGCCAGGGTGCAGGCGATTGCTACGCTCTACGGCGAGGCCGTCGCGACGCAGTTCGTTGAAGCTGGTGACGCTCCAGACGTCGGCGCCGACGTTGAACTCTTCACGCAGGATCTTCGCCGCTTCACGCACTTCGCGCAGGATGGTGCCGGAGCCCATCAGCTGGACGTGGTGCGCCGCTTCGCGGGTGTCTTCCTCGAGCAGGTACATGCCCTTGACGATGCCTGCCTCGACACCGGCCGGCATGGCTGGCTGCTGGTAGGACTCGTTCATCACGGTGATGTAGTAGAAGACGTCCTCTTGCTCTTCGGTCATCTTCCTCATGCCGTCCTGGATGATCACCGCCAGCTCGTAGCCGTAGGTCGGATCATAGGTGCGGCAGTTCGGGATGGTCCCGGCCAGCATGTGGCTGTGGCCGTCTTCGTGCTGCAGGCCTTCGCCGTTCAGCGTGGTCCGGCCGGCGGTGCCGCCGATCAGGAAGCCACGGGTACGGCTGTCGCCAGCGGCCCAGGCCAGGTCGCCAATACGTTGGAAGCCGAACATCGAGTAGAAGATGTAGAACGGCAGCATCGGCTGGTTGTGGCTGGAATACGAAGTGCCGGCAGCAATGAAGGAACTCATGGCGCCCGCTTCGTTGATGCCTTCCTCAAGGATCTGGCCCTTCTTGTCTTCGCGGTAGAACATCACCTGGTCTTTATCGACTGGCTCGTAGAGCTGGCCGACGGACGAGTAGATGCCCAGCTGGCGGAACATGCCTTCCATACCGAAGGTACGAGCTTCGTCGGGGATGATCGGGACGATGCGCGAGCCGATTTCCTTGTCCTTGACCAGCTGCGCGAGGATCCGCACGAAGGCCATGGTGGTGGAGATTTCACGGTCGCCCGAGCCGTCCAGGATAGCCTTGAGGGTTTCCAGTGGCGGCGTCGGGAGGCTGAAGCTCTTGGCGCGGCGCTGAGGTACGAAACCGCCCAGCGCGGCACGGCGCTCGGCCAGGTAACGGGCTTCGGCGCTGCCTTCTTCCGGCTTGAAGAACGGCAGGTTTTCCAGCTCGCTGTCCTTGACCGGAATGTCGAAGCGGTCGCGGAACAACTTCAGGCTGTCGACGTCGACTTTCTTGGTGTTGTGCGCGGTGTTCTTCGCTTCGCCGGCACCGGTGCCATAACCCTTGATGGTCTTGGCCAGGATGACGGTCGGTTGCTCTTTGTGGTTGACCGCCTGGTGGTATGCCGCATAGACCTTGTAGGGGTCGTGGCCGCCACGGTTGAGCTTCCAGATCTCGTCGTCGGACAGGTCTGCAACCATCGCCTTGAGTTCAGGCGAGTTGAAGAAGTGCTCACGGACGAACGCGCCGTCCTTGGCCTTGTAGTTTTGGTACTCGCCGTCGATGACTTCATCCATGCGGCGTTGCAGGATGCCGTCGACGTCCTTGGCCAGCAGTGGGTCCCAGAAGCGGCCCCAGATGACTTTGTTGACGTTCCACTGGGCGCCACGGAACACGCCTTCGAGTTCCTGGATGATCTTGGCGTTGCCGCGAACCGGGCCGTCGAGGCGCTGCAGGTTGCAGTTGATGACGAAGATCAGGTTGTCCAGCTTCTCGCGGCCGGCCAGTGAGATCGCGCCCAGGGATTCCGGTTCGTCGCACTCGCCATCACCCATGAAGCACCAGACTTTCTGCTTGCCGGCCGGGATGAAGCCACGCGCTTCCAGGTACTTCATGAAGCGCGCCTGGTAGATCGCCTGGATCGGGCCCAGGCCCATGGAAACAGTCGGGAACTGCCAGAAGTCCGGCATCAGCCAAGGGTGCGGATACGAGGACAGGCCATTGCCGTCCACTTCCTGGCGGAAGTTGTTCATCTGGTCTTCGGTGATGCGGCCTTCCATGAACGCACGGGCGTAGACGCCTGGCGATGCGTGACCCTGGAAGTAGATCAGGTCGCCGCCGTGTTCATCGGTCGGGGCCTGGAAGAAGTAGTTGAAGCCGATGTCATACAGCGTCGCGCTGGAGGCGAAGCTGGAGATGTGACCGCCCAGGTCAGAATCTTTCAGGTTGGTACGCATGACCATGGCCAACGCGTTCCAGCGTACCAGCGAGCGAATGCGGCGTTCCATGAACAGGTCGCCAGGCATGCGTGCTTCGTGGGTAACGGGGATCGTGTTCCGGTACGGCGTGGTGATGGCGTAGGGCAGTTGCGAACCGCTGCGGGTTGCGAGTTCACCCATACGGGTCATCAGGTAATGAGCACGGTCTTCGCCTTCTTTGTCGAGAACCGATTCCAGGGCGTCCAGCCATTCCTGGGTTTCGACGGGATCGAGGTCTTGCATGGCTTGCTCCAGGGCGGAAAGGCTACCAGAATCGGTTGCCTGAGTTTGCGACTGGCCTTGTGGGCAGACGATATAAATTCTTGGATTGCCGAAGGTTGTCTCGGCGGCGTGTAGTTTTACTACAAATCGTCGGTCGTTTCAGCCTTTCGAATGTATAGACGAGTAGTAAAACTACACCCGAGCGGCTGATGGCCCCTCGTTTCGTTGTGAGAATAATCGTTACTGTTGGTCTTTAGCCAACTCGAACAGGTAAAAACTTGATGCCGGCTGCCAATAAAACCAGAAAATCAGCTATTTATCATCTTTGTTCGACAGTCGATCAGGTAGTGGCTTTTGAAAAAACACTACATCCAGCCTTTCCCGCGCCGATCAAGGATAGACCATGAGCCTGCCCTCGCTTGCCCCAATATCGGAAACCGTACCGGCGATTCTCCAGTCATTGGTCAGTCGTGCCGAGCAGTCGTTCCGTGCAGCGGTCGCCTCTCTGGATGACGACCACGGGCTATCGGCCTGGACGGCGCAGCGTTGGGCCGAGTTCCACCGCATCGCCGCCGCCAGTGACTTTGTCATCGAGCAAAGTGTACGAGACCCTTCGATGCTATTGGAACTGGTGCGCAGCGGTGAACTGGACCGCAGCTTCGCCCCGGGAGAGATGCGCGCGCAGATTGCCGCTGCCGTGCAGGCCGCCGAGACCGAGGACGAACTGGGTCGCGTCCTGCGCCGCCAGCGTACCCGCCAGCAAGTGCGGATCATCTGGCGCGACCTGAACCGCCAGGCGGATCTGGTCCAGACCTGTCGCGATCTCTCGGACATGGCCGATACCTGCATCGACCAGGCCTATCAATGGCTATACAAGCGCCTCAGCCAGCAGTTCGGCACGCCCACCGGGCGACGCAGCGGCGAACCACAGCACATGGTCATCCTGGGCATGGGCAAGCTCGGTGCGGTGGAGCTGAACCTGTCGTCGGACATCGACCTGATTTTCGCTTACCCCGAAGGAGGGGAAACCGCTGGAGTGAAGCGACCGCTGGATAACCAGGAGTTTTTCATTCGGGTCGGTCAGCGCCTGATAAAAGCCTTGGACCCGATGACGGTCGACGGCTTTGTGTTTCGCGTCGACATGCGCCTGCGTCCTTATGGTTCGGCTGGCGCGCTGGTGTTGAGCTTCAACGCGTTGGAACAGTATTACCAGGACCAGGGGCGCGACTGGGAGCGCTACGCCATGATCAAGGCGCGCGTCGTGGCGGGCGACCAGGTGGCCGGTGCGCAATTGCTCGACATGCTGCGCCCGTTCGTTTATCGCCGTTACCTGGATTTTTCCGCCATCGAAGCGCTGCGTACCATGAAGCAGCTGATCCAGCAGGAAGTGCGGCGCAAGGGTTTGGCCGACAACATCAAGCTGGGCTCGGGCGGCATTCGCGAGGTGGAGTTCATTGCCCAGGCGTTCCAGCTGATCCATGGCGGTCGCGACTTGAGCTTGCAGCAGCGCCCGCTGCTTAAAGTGCTGAGTACCCTGGAAGGCCAGGGCTATCTGCCGGCCAAGGTGGTTGACGAACTGCGCCAAGGCTATGAGTTCCTGCGTTACACCGAGCATGCGATCCAGGCCATCGCCGACCGCCAGACGCAGATGTTGCCGGACGGCCCGCAAGATCAGGCGCGCATTGCGTTCATGCTGGGTTTCGCTGATTGGTCGACGTTCCATGAGCAGCTGATGTACTGGCGCGGCCGCGTGGCATGGCATTTTGGCCAGGTCATTGCCGATCCGGATGAGGAAGACGGCAGCGAAGGCGAAGTCGCGGTGGGTGGCGAGTGGTTGCCGTTGTGGGAAGACAGCCAGGATGAAGAGGCCGCGTGTCGTCAATTGGAGGAGGGCGGCTTTGTCGATGCGCCCAAGGCCCTGAAGGCCCTGGCTGCCCTGCGTGCCAGCCCGCAACTGCGTGCCATGCAGCGCCTGGGGCGCGAGCGTCTGGATGCTTTCATTCCGCGCTTGCTGGCCCAGGCCGTGGAGCATGCGAATCCGGATCTGGTCCTTGAGCGGGTGTTGCCGCTGGTAGAGGCCGTGGCCCGCCGTTCGGCCTATCTGGTGTTGTTGACGGAAAACCCCGGCGCCCTGCGACGTTTGCTGACGCTGTGCGCAGCGAGCCCGTGGATCGCCGAGCAGATCACCCGCTTCCCACTGCTGCTCGACGAATTGCTCAATGAAGGTCGCTTGTTCAAGCCGCCCCTCGCGCCGGAGCTGGCAGCGGAATTGCGTGAGCGCCTGACGCGCATCCCCGAGGATGACCTCGAGCAACAAATGGAAGCCCTGCGCCATTTCAAACTGGCCCACCGCTTGCGGGTGGCCGCCTCGGAGATTGCCGGGAGCCTGCCGCTGATGAAGGTCAGCGATTACCTGACCTGGCTGGCCGAGGCGATTCTCGAACAGGTGCTGGCCCTGGCTTGGCGCCAGACGGTCGCCAAGCACGGCGTGCCGTTGCGCGCCGATGGCAGCCTGTGCGATCCGGGGTTCATTATTATCGGCTACGGGAAAGTCGGCGGCCTGGAATTGGGGCATGGGTCGGACCTGGACCTGGTGTTCATCCATGACGGTGACCCGCAGGCGGAAACCGACGGCGCGAAACCCATCGATGGGGCGCAGTTCTTCACCCGGCTTGGCCAGAGGATCATTCACTTGCTGACGGCCCAGACCAACTCCGGGCAGTTATATGAAGTCGATATGCGCCTGCGACCGTCCGGGGCGTCCGGCCTGCTGGTCAGTTCGCTTGGGGCATTTGCCCGCTACCAGGAAAATGAAGCATGGACCTGGGAGCATCAGGCGCTGGTGCGCGCCCGGGTTCTGGTTGGCAGTCAGGACGTGGGCCAGGCGTTCGAGAAGGTTCGCGTCCAGGTGCTGGGGCGCAAGCGCGATCTGCCGACGCTGCGTCAGGAGGTCAGCGAGATGCGCGCCAAGATGCGCGACAACCTCGGCAGCAAGGCCACCGCCGCCGGGACCGCACCGAATGCCTTCGAGGCCACGGCGCCCTTCGACCTCAAGCAGGATGCCGGAGGTATCGTCGATATTGAATTTATGGTGCAATACGCGGCCCTGGCGTGGTCCGAGGAGCATCCCACGCTGGTGCGCTACACCGATAACATCCGCATCCTGGACGGGTTGCAGGAGGTCGGGTTGATGCCGGCCGAAGATGCCTCGCTGTTGCGCGAGGCCTACAAGGCCTACCGCTCCGCCGCTCACCGCCAGGCCCTGCAGAAAGACACTGGGGTAATCACCGGCGACCAGTTCGTCGATGAGCGTCAGCAGGTGCTGCGGATCTGGCGAGAGCTGGGGCTGAGCTGAGTATTGAATGTAGGAGCGCAGAGTCGCGAGGTTGAACTGCGACGACATCGTTGAGCAGGGTTGCTCCCGCGGTTGTAGATTGAAGGCAGCAGGCAACGACCTAAGCCACAGTGATTCTCGAGGCGGGGAGGCGTAGGCCTCCCCGTATCGTTTTTGGAAAGCTCATGAATATTCTGATCGTTGGGCCCAGTTGGGTCGGTGACATGGTGATGGCGCAGACACTGTTCCAGTGCCTCAAGCAGCGTCACCCGCAATGCGAAATCGATGTCCTGGCTCCGGAATGGAGTCGGCCGATCCTTGAGCGCATGCCCGAAGTGCGCAAGGCCTTGAGCTTTCCGCTCGGTCACGGCGTGCTGGAACTGGCGACCCGTCGACGCATCGGCAAGTCCCTGGCTGGCCAGTACGACCAGGCGATCCTGTTGCCCAACTCGTTGAAGTCGGCGCTGGTGCCGTTCTTTGCCGGCATTCCCAAGCGCACCGGCTGGCGCGGCGAGTTTCGCTACGGTCTGCTCAACGACGTGCGCACGTTGGACAAAGAACGTTATCCGTTGATGATCGAGCGCTTCATGGCGCTGGCCTACGAGCCTGGGGCGCAGTTGCCCGAGCCCTATCCGCGACCGAGCCTTGCGATCGACCCGGTGACCCGCGACGCGGCCCTGGCCAAGTTCGGCCTGAGCCTGGATCGTCCGGTATTGGCCCTGTGCCCAGGCGCCGAGTTCGGCGAGTCCAAGCGCTGGCCGGCAGAGCATTACGCCCAGGTGGCCGAGGCGAAGATTCGTGAAGGCTGGCAGGTCTGGCTGTTCGGCTCGAAAAACGATCACTCGGTGGGTGAGGACATCCGTTCGCGGCTGATCCCCGGCCTGCGGGAGGAGTCGGTCAATCTCAGCGGCGACACCTCCCTGGCCGAGGCCATCGATTTGTTGTCCTGCGCCGATTCGGTGGTCTCCAATGACTCCGGTCTCATGCATGTGGCGGCGGCCCTGAACCGTCCGTTGGTGGCCGTCTACGGCTCTACCTCGCCAGGCTTCACGCCGCCCTTGGCCGACAGGGTCGAAGTCGTGCGCCTGGGCATCGAGTGCAGCCCATGCTTCGATCGCACCTGCCGCTTCGGTCATTACAATTGCCTGCGCCAGCTTATGCCGCCGTCGGTGAACGATGCCCTGGAACGTTTGCAGGGCACCCCCGTGGAGGTCCGTTAACTTGCGGGTATTGCTGATCAAGACCTCGTCGCTGGGGGATGTGGTCCACACCTTGCCGGCGCTGACCGATGCGGCGCGAGCGATTCCTGGTATCCGGTTCGATTGGGTGGTGGAAGAGGGTTTCGCCGAAATTGCAACCTGGCACCCGGCTGTGGGCAAGGTCATCCCGGTGGCGATCCGGCGCTGGCGCAAGAACCTCTGGCAAACCATCAAGAGTGGCGAATGGCGACGCTTCAAACAAAGCGTGCGCGCCGAAAAATATGACTTGGTGATCGATGCCCAGGGCCTGCTGAAAAGCGCCTGGCTGACTCGCTACGTCAAGGCACCGGTGGCCGGCCTGGATAAGCACTCGGCCCGTGAGCCAATGGCTGCGCGTTTTTACTCCCGGCGTCTGGCGGTGGCCCGTGGTCAACATGCAGTCGAGCGCGTGCGGCAGCTGTTCGCTTTGGCGCTGGGGTATGACCTGCCCAAGACCCAGGGCAGCTACGGCCTGAGCGTCGACCGGTTGGTGGAGCTGCCGCGTGCCTACCCCTACGTAGTATTCCTGCATGGCACGACCTGGGAGTCCAAGCACTGGCCCGAACTTTACTGGCGCCAGCTCACCGAGCGCATGGGCCAGTTCGGCGTGGTGGTGAAGCTGCCGTGGGGCAACCCCGCCGAGAAGGCCCGGGCCGAGCGCATCGCCAGCGGGCTGCGCAATGCCCTGGTGTTACCGAAACTGAACCTGGGCGGGATGGGCAAGGTGCTCGCCGGCGCCCAGGCGTGCGTGGCCGTGGACACGGGCCTCGGTCATCTGGCTGCCGCGTTGGACGTGCCGACCATTTCGCTACTCGGCCCCACCAACCCGGTACTGACCGGGGCGTACGGCAAGGGCCAGATTCATCTCGCCAGCGACTTTCCCTGCGCGCCCTGCATGCAAAAACAATGTACGTATCCACCGAGCGCCGAAGATGCCCGTCGGTTTGACCTGAAACGCGAGCAGCCCCTGTGCTTCACCCGTGTAAACCCTGAGCGTGTTGCCAGCCACCTGAGCACGTTATTGGCTGAGGAGCCGCGCTGATGCAATTGGCTTTTGTTCTTTATAAATACTTCCCCTTCGGCGGCCTGCAGCGCGATTTCATGCGCATCGCCCTGGAATGCCAGCGACGCGGCCACCAGATCCGTGTCTACACGCTGATCTGGGAAGATGACGTCCCGCCAGGCTTCGAAGTATTGGTGGCGCCGGTCAAGGCGCTGTTCAATCATCGCCGCAACGAGAAGCTCAGCGCGTGGATGGAGGCCGACCTGGCCAAGCGCCCCGTGGACCGCTTGATCGGCTTCAACAAAATGCCCGGCCTGGACGTGTACTACGCCGCCGACGGCTGCTTCGAAGACAAGGCGCAGAACCTGCGCAATTCGCTGTACCGGCGCTGGGGCCGCTACCGGCATTTTGCCGAGTACGAGCGGGCCGTGTTCGCCAAGGATGCCAAGACCGAAGTCCTGATGATCTCCGAAGTCCAGCAACCGTTGTTCATCAAGCACTACGGCACCCCGCTGGAACGTTTTCACCTGCTGCCGCCGGGCATCGCCCAGGACCGTCGCCGGCCCGCCGACGCCGACGAGATCCGCGCCGCGTTCCGGGCCGAATTCGAGCTGGCCGACGACGACCTGCTGCTGGTTCAGATCGGCTCGGGGTTCAAGACCAAGGGCGTGGACCGAAGCCTCAAGGCCCTGGCCGCGTTGCCGGCGGAGCTGAAAAAGCGCACCCGGCTGTTTGTAATCGGGCAAGACGACCCCAAAGTATTCCAAATGCAGAGCGCTACGCTGGGGCTGGGCGACAACGTACGGTTCCTCAAGGGCCGTAGCGACATCCCGCGTTTCCTGCTGGGCGCCGACCTGTTGATACATCCGGCCTACAACGAAAACACCGGCACGGTACTGCTCGAAGCGCTGGTGGCCGGATTGCCGGTGCTGGTCAGCGCGGTGTGCGGGTACGCCCACTACATCGCCGAGGCCGACAGTGGCCTGGTGCTGGACGAGCCGTTCGAACAGGCACAGCTCACCGATTACCTGGGCCGGATGTTGAATGATGCTGGCGCGCGGGCGGCCTGGAGCCGCAACGGTCTGGCCTTCGCCGAGACGGCCGACCTCTACAGCATGCCGCAGCACGCGGCCGATGTGATATTGGCGGAGCACGCAGAATGAAATTGATGCTGGCCGAACCGTTCAAGAGCCTTTGGGCCGGACGCGATGCGTTCGCCGAAGTCGAAGCGCTCAAGGGCGAGGTCTATCGCGAACTGGAAGCCCGGCGCACCTTGCGCACGGAGGTGGACGGTCGCGGCTTTTTCGTGAAGATCCACCGTGGCATCGGCTGGGGCGAGATCTTCAAGAACCTGTTCACTGCCAAGCTGCCGGTACTCGGCGCAGGCCAGGAGTGGAAGGCGATACAGCGCTTGCAGGAAGCGGGCGTGCCGACCATGACGGCGGTCGCCTACGGCGAAAAGGGCAGCAACCCGGCGGACCAGCACTCGTTCATCGTCACCGAAGAGTTGGCGCCGACCGTCAGCCTCGAAGATTTCAGCATCGACTGGGTCAAGCAGCCGCCGCGGCCGACGCTCAAGCGTGCGCTGATCGCCGAAGTGGCGCGCATGACCGGCATGATGCATCGCGCCGGGGTCAATCATCGCGACTGCTACATCTGTCACTTCCTGCTGCACACCGACAAGCCGGTGACGCCCGGGGATTTCAAGCTCTCGGTGATTGACCTGCACCGTGCCCAGGTCCGGGAAACCCTGCCCAGTCGCTGGCGTAACAAGGACTTGGCGGCACTGTATTTTTCAATAATGGACATTGGCCTGACTCGGCGCGACAAGCTGCGTTTTCTCAAGGGCTATTTTCAACAACCGTTGCGCCAGGTCCTGGCCGAGCAAGCTGCCTTGCTGATTTGGCTAGAGGGGAAGGCTGACAGGCTTTACGCTCGCAAGGTGCGTTACGGGGGGGCGCTCTGATGGCGGGTTGGGTACTGGAGCCTTCCTATTCCGAGCTGGCGGAGGACTTTGGCAGTCTCGACGCGGTGTTCGCCCTTGAGGGAGAGCGCCTTACTCGCGACCCGTTGTCAGAGGTCATCCGGGTGCAGCGCAACGGGGTGAATTATTACGTCAAGCGCTACACCGGGGCAGGCAAGGGGCTTCGGCGTTATCTGGGCAGGCCGCGGGTCAAGTCCGAATGGCAGAATCTCAAGCGTTTCGCCAAGTGGGGCATTCCCACGGCTGAGGTTGTCGCCTGGGGGTTGGAGCGTCACGGTGCAGCCTACGCCCGTGGCGCAATGATCACGCGAGAGCTGCCTCGTACCGAGGATCTCTCCGCATTGGCCACGCGTCACGATCCAAGACTGGCGAATCGGGCGTGGGTCGATGGCGTTAGTCGGCAACTGGCCGGATACACTCGTACCATGCACGATCACCGTTTTACCCATAACGACCTGAAGTGGCGCAATCTGCTGATCGATGATCAGGCGCGGCTGTTCCTGATCGACTGCCCGAACGGTGATTTTTGGCGTGGCTTCTGGCTCAAGTACCGCATAACCAAGGACTTGGCATGCCTCGATAAAGTCGCGAAGTATCATTTGTCGGCCACTCAGCGCCTGAGGTTTTATTTGCAGTATTGCCAGCGCGCCCGTCTCAATGCGTGCGACAAAAAACGTATCCGTCACGTGGTGAGATTTTTCGAGGGGCGGGAATGACTTATTTCTTGGCCGCTGAAGGCCGGCCGCTGCTGGAGCGCTACTGGATAACTCGCCTAAGCGCTCGCCGCAGCCACAAGGAGGCCCGCTGATGTATTTGTCCGAACTGAAAAACGCCGGACGCAGCCCGAGCCTGCCCCTGAGCCTGGAGCTGGCGGACGCGGCCGGCCCGGCGCAACTGCAATTGCTTTCACTGCTGAGAGTATTACCAGGGCATCGCTACGTCGGTGCCGGTATCTGGCGTGGTCGGCCAGTGCTGGCCAAGTTGTTGGTAGGCAGCAAGGCGCCACGGCATTTTCAGCGAGAGCTGCAAGGCGTTCGCCTGCTGGCCGAGCAGGGGCTGACGACGCCACTGCTGTTGGCCGATGGCCTGAAGGAAGGCGAAGGCGGCTGGCTGCTGTTCGAGTTGCTGGAAGGCGCCGAGAGCCTGGGCGATGCCTGGAAGCAGGTCGAGCACTTGCCAATGCTGGCGGATGAGCAAGCGGCGGTACTGGCCGAGGCCTTGGAAGCGATTGCGCAATTGCACGGCAAAGGCCTGTGGCAGGAAGACCTGCACCTGGACAATCTATTGCGCCATGGCGGCAAGCTCTACCTGATCGATGGTGCCGGCATTCGCGCCGAGACTCCGGGGCAGCCCTTGGCTCGGCAAAAAGTGCTGGAGAACCTAGGAGTGTTTTTTGCTCAGCTTCCCAAGTCCATCGAGCCATTCAACGAAGAGTTGCTGGTGCATTACCTGCTTGGAAACGCCGAACATGCGTTGCCCATGGAAGCGCTGCAAAAACAGATCGACAAGGTGCATGCCTGGCGCCTGAACGATTTTCTCAAGAAAGTCGGGCGTGAGTGCAGTCTGTTCAGTGTTCAGCGTGGTCCCTTCGGTCTGCGGGCGATTTGTCGTGATGAAGAAGCGGTCATGACGAGCGTGCTGGATCAGGCTGATAGCCTGCTTGACCAAGGTCACATGTACAAGACCGGTGGGTCGGCGAGCGTTGGTAAGGTGGATGTGGGCGGGCGCTCCCTGTTGATCAAGCGCTACAACATCAAGAATTTTGCCCACTGGCTCAAGCGTTTCTGGCGCCCGAGCCGGGCCTGGCATGCCTGGCGAGAGGCCCATCGTCTGACTTTTCTCGGCATCGCCACGCCCAGACCGCTGGCATTGCTGGAAAAGCGTTTCCTGTGGCTACGCTGCGGCGCTTACTTGGTGACTGAGCACCTGTCAGGGCCAGACATCATCAAGCGCCTGGCCCCCTACGTCGAAAACGGGGAGATTCCTGAGGCGGAGTTGCTGGCGCTGGATCGGTTGTTCGCCGATCTGATACGCGAACGTATCAGTCACGGTGACTTCAAGGGGCACAACCTGCTCTGGCAGGACGACCGCTGGATGCTCATCGACCTGGACTCGATGTGCCAGCATCGCACCCAAGCCAGCTTCGCGCCTGCCTACGCGCGGGATCGGGCGCGGTTCATGCGTAACTGGCCTGAAGAGAGTGCGTTGTATCGAGTGATCGATGGGAGGTTGCCCAAGAATGTCGAAAGCGCGCAGCCTGTCTCTTAATCGGCAATTGTGGCGAGGGGGCAAACTCCCTCGCACGGATGTGGTGTTCAGGTCCCTCAGATAACCGCCGCGAACACTCCCTGCTCTCCGCTAGAGGCTTAAAGCCGCTTTTAAGATATAATCCCGCCCTTTAGCTGCCCCGTCCCCATGATGCGTGGCACATCAATTTTTCGCGGCGCTTGTCGCACGTATGCAGACATAAGAGGCTAGACCCTGTGGCATTGACGATTCTTGGCCTGTCCGGCGCCCTTAGCCATGATCCTTCCGCAGCGCTGTACATCGACGGCAAGCTGATCGCGGCGGCCGAGGAAGAGCGCTTCGTACGCGATAAACATGCAAAGAACCGCATGCCCTACGAGTCGGCGAAGTTCTGTCTGGAACAGGCTGGCATCAAGCCGTCCGACGTTGACGTGGTGGCGATCCCCTTTGCCCCGATCAGCCTGTTCGGCGAAGCGCGTTGGCACTACGCCAAGCGTTACTGGTACGCCCCGGACCGCGCCCTTGACGCGATCCTGATGGGCAACCGTCGCTACAAGCGCTATCGCCGCAAAATCGTCTGGTGCCTGGAGCAACTGGGCTTCGATCCGAAAAAGATCAAGATCGAGCCGGTCGAGCACCATTTGGCGCACGCCTCCAGTGCCTACCACTGCTCGGGCTTCGAGGAAAAAACCGCGATCCTGGGCATCGACGGCAAGGGCGAATACGCCACGACGTTCTTTGGCTACGGTGAAAACGGCAAGATCCACAAGATCAAGGAATTCTTCGACCCGGATTCCCTGGGCGGCCTGTACGGTGCAATCACTGAGTTCCTCGGTTTTGAAATGCTCGACGGCGAATTCAAGGTCATGGGCATGGCGCCTTATGGCGATGCCAGCAAGTACGACTTCTCGCGCCTGGCCTCGTTCGAAAACGGCGAGCTAGTGATCAACACCGACTACGCCAACGTGATCGGCCTGCGTCGCTATAAAGAGAAGGGCAAGGGCTTCTATTTCTCGCCGAAGCTGATCGAATGGCTCGGCCCGAAACGCGAAGGCGATATCGCCGACGAGCCGTACATTCACTACGCGGCGAGCATGCAAGCGCTGTTCGAGAAGCTGGCGCTGCAGATGATCGACCACTACTTGGGCGACGTGCTCAAGGAAACCGGCAAGCTGGCCTTCGCCGGCGGCTGTGCACTGAACGTCAAGCTGAACCAGAAAATCATCGCCCGCGACGACGTCAAGGAGCTATTCGTACAGCCGGCCTCCGGCGACGCCGGTACCGCGGTGGGCGCGGCGGCGTATGTGTCCCATGCCCGCGGCGTGCCGGTGGAGAAGATGGAACACGTCTACCTCGGCCCGGCCTACAGCAACGAAGACGTGATCGCCGCGTGCGCCCGTCATCCAAGCAAGCCTGCGTGGCGCAAGATCGACAACACCCCCGAGCGCATCGCCAAGATCATGGTCGACGGCAACCCGGTGGCCTGGTTCCAGGGCCGCATGGAGTTTGGTCCGCGTGCCTTGGGCGGTCGTTCGATCATTGGCTGCCCGAGCGCCAGTGGCGTAGCTGACCGGATCAACGAACAAATCAAGTTCCGCGAGCGCTGGAGGCCTTTCTGCCCGTCGATGCTCGACACCGTGGCGCGGCAGATGATCAAGGTCGATCACCCGGCACCGTTCATGACGTTCACTTTCGAAGTGGCCGAAGAATGGAAAACCCGCGTGCCGGAAGTCGTCCATGAAGACGGTACGTCGCGAGCCCAGGTGCTCAAGCGCGAATACAACCCACGCTACTACGACATGATGAAGGCCCTGGAAGTACTGACCGGCAACGGCGTGTCGCTGAATACCTCGCTCAACCGTCGCGGCGAACCGATGATCTGCTCGCCGACCGACGCGCTGAACATGTTCTTCGGTTCCGACCTACAGTATCTGATCATGGAAGACATCCTGGTGGTCAAAGACGGCGTGGACGCTTATGACACGCTCGGCTGAGCGACATGTGCTGCAGTTCTGCCACGGTTATGACGGGCCGTTCCTGGACTGCGCCCGTCAATACGCCAGTCTGTTCGAGGGCACTGGGTATCGTGTGACCACGGTATTTCTGACCGGCATCGCCGACGCTGAGGTCGCCGCCGGTTGCGCCTCGGACGAGGTGTTGTTCATGGAGTACAGCTCCAGCGAAATCAGAAGCTTGAAGTTGGGTGCTATTGCCGATCTGCGCAAGATCGTCGCCTCGCGTAACTTCAGTTTTTGTATCGCCCATCGCTTCAAGCCGGTCTATATCGCTCTGCTCGGTAGCCGCTTGCCGGTAATAGGCGTGCACCATGCCTTCGGTGACTACCAGCGGCGTACGCGCCGGCTGTTCGCCCATGTTTTTCGCAAGCGGCTGGGCCTGCTCGCGGTCTCCGATGCGGTGCGTGACGACATTCGCCACTGCTTGCCTAAATGGCCGGCCAGCCGAATCCAGACCCTCTACAACCGCATCGATCCCGATGCTTTGCAAGCCCACCAAGTCCCAAGGGACGAAGCGCGGCACACCCTCGGACTCGACCTGGACGCCTGGATTGTCGGTAATGTCGGTCGCCTGCATCCGGACAAGGACCAGGCAACGCTGCTACGAGGTTTTGCCGCCGCGCTGCCCTACTTGCCGGCCAATAGCCAGTTGGCAATCTTGGGGAAGGGGCGTCTGGAACAAAACCTTAAGGCTCTCTCCCGGGAGCTGGGTGTTGCCGATCGGGTGTTATTCCTAGGTCAGGTGCCTGACGCGCGCCGTTATTTCCGAGCCTTCGATGCGTTTGTCCTGAGCTCCGATCATGAGCCGTTCGGCATGGTACTGCTCGAGGCCATGGCTGCGGGCGTTCCGTTGCTGGCTACAGCGTGCGGCGGAGCGGAGGAGGTAGTCGAGGGGGTCGGTATTCTGTTTCCGCTCGGCGACGCCGAACATATGGCCCAAGGGCTACAACACTTGGCGGCGATGGATGATCTACAGCGTCGCCAGTGTACCGAGCTGATGCTTGAGCGTTTGCGTGAACGCTTTTCGGACCACGCTGTGCGCAAGGCATTTTGGCGTTTGCCCCAAGTTCTTGAACTGGCGCCGAACAGCTGATGGTCGCCCGGTTCAAGGCTTGTGCGAGCGCACCAAGGCAAGTGCCCCGCTGGCCAGAAACGGACGGTCCGTCTACTGTGAGGCTGTTTTTTCGCTCGGCAATCAGGCGCCACGCGCTTTGCTGACTGTTATCATCTGCCGAGCACACCAGCACCTAGAGGGGAGCTTATGTCTTTCTCGTTAGTGAATGTGAGTTCATTGTGATCAATCCTTGCCCGCGTATTCTTTTTGTCATTCCCTATTTTGGACGCTGGCCATTCTGGATGCCGTTGTTCCTGGAAACCTGCCGACGTAACGCTGATATTGATTGGCTTTTGTTCAGCGATTGTGGGGTGCCGGAAAACCTGCCGCCCAACGTGACCGTCGAAACCATGACCTTCGAGGCGTATTGCCGGTTGGTTTCCCAGCGACTCGAGATCGACTTCAGGCCTGCGCAGGCCTACAAGCTGTGCGATATCAAACCTGCTCTTGGCTATATCCATGTCGACCGTCTCGAAGGCTATGATTTTTGGGGTTATGGCGACATCGACTTGCTGTACGGCAATCTTCGTGAGTATTTCACGGCGCAACGGCTGGCCGCTCATGATCTCTTCTCAACGCATGAGCGACGTGTCGCCGGGCATTTGTGCTTGATGCGCAACACTGCACGCACACGCGAAGTCTTCAAGCTGATCAAGAATTGGAAAGAACGCTTCGCCGATGACCAGCATCATGCGCTGGATGAAGGGGCGTTCAGCCGCATTTTCTTGTGGCGAAAGAATTTCCCCAAACCTCTGTTTACCTTGGTAGGTAAATTCAATCCGTGGCGTCGACGCAGCGAATTCACCGAAGCGTTCAGCACTCCGGGCGGCTGCATAAAATGGCATGACGGTACGAAGAACTTCCCCCAGCGCTGGTATTGGCGCAACGGCCGCCTGACCAATGATAGGGACGGTGACCGTGCGTTCCCATACTTCCATTTCATAACCTGGAAGCACAACGAGTGGCCTGCCTTGCCCGTGCCGGATCCAGCATGGTTAAAGCAATTGGCGGCATCGCCTGCCTGGGAAATCGACGCGAAGGGTTTCCACCCAGGGGCGTTATGAGTGTGCGCTACTGCGGTCCGATGATCATGCTGACTGGGCGCACCGGATCGGCCTCCGGATGTTTGTCAAGTCGTTCAGTGCCGCAAGGAAAATGATGAAAGTTCTGTTTCTGGTGCAGAAAGAACAGCGGGCCATCCTGGACCGACTCTACGAAGGCGTGGCCGCTCATTGCGAATGCGACGTACGCTGGCTCGACAGCAAGGAACAACGCAACCTGCGGGGATATTTCCGGCGCCATGTTGACGTCACACGCTATGACCGGATCGTATTTTTCCTACGCTTCAAGCAGGAAATTCGTCAGGCTGGCTTTATTCGCACGATCCCCCATCTGGTGATACTCGAGCACGATGCCTATCAGAATTACATTCCCTGCAAATATACGGGCAAGTTCAGTGCGCATTACCGTCGTTTGCCTTGGGCGCGGGTGATCAGTTCCGGCTTCATGGTTGCTGAGCGTCTGCGCGGTGAGGGTTTCGATGCGGTTTTCGTGCCCAAGGGCTACGATCAATCGTTATTGCGGGACCAAGGCCGAGAACGGGATATCGAGTTAGCCTTTGTCGGAAGCGTCAAAAGCGCTGCCTATAGCGGTCGCAAGCTGCTGCTGGATGAACTGGCACGTGTTGAACCTTTGGTCGTGACTCGGACCCAATCCGGCGAAGAGTACTGTGACACCTTGAATCGTGTCCGCTTTTTCGTCAGCGCCGATGTAGGCATGGGCGAGTTCATGATCAAGAATTTCGAGGCCATGGCTTGCGGCTGCGTGCTGTTGGCGTTCGATCAGGGTGCTAAAGAAACACGTGCGCTGGGGTTGCAAGATATGCATAACGTTGTGTTATATCGGGATGTCCCGCAACTCCAGGAAAAACTTTCAAGACTGCGTGCCGACCCAGATCTGGCGCACAGTATCGCTCGTAACGGCAAGGCTATTGCGCTGGAGCAGTTTAGTTTTGCGCGTATCGGGGAAAAGGTGGTGGAGGCATTGGAGCCACCGCTGCGGCCGCGAGAGCCGTTGAGTTGGCTTGAGAAATGGCGTCAGAAGCTGGGTATATAAAAAATCGAGACGCCGTCCGATACCGGGTGACATTTGACTAAATGGTGTTTCAGTGCGGGTTCGAGGCGTGGGCAAATCATGCCTGTAGTCATCCCTTTGCTCGGAGTCCGAGTTGGTTGCTTTTCAACGATTGAGTATCTCGAAGCGTAGATCCCGGTCCGAGTTAGAAGGATTGCTGCTCAATGAGCATTGTTAATGTTATGTGGGCAGGCGGTTTGCCATTTGCTTCGGTCCATAAGGTCCATTGTCAGATACTTTCACAGA
Organism: Pseudomonas sp. Z4-20; assembly: GCF_051131955.1. Lineage (NCBI taxonomy): Bacteria > Pseudomonadati > Pseudomonadota > Gammaproteobacteria > Pseudomonadales > Pseudomonadaceae > Pseudomonas > Pseudomonas sp. Z4-20. Next base: position 5,131,737 of record NZ_CP071641.1, on the reverse strand, counting down.
TCGATTCTGCGATGCCCGTCAAGACGTGGCTCTTGCAAGGCTCGGCATCCGCTTGTCAGGAAGATGTGGGCCCGGCACGGGAATGGAACCTGACTTCAGCCCGGCTCAAGGGCAGGCGCTTCTGGCGTCTGCTCAAGCCCTGGATGCATCACCGTTTTCGCCGGGCTTTGCTCGATGACGGAACCCGGGTGGTGCTGCTCGACGGTCTCGGTGTGGTTCGTACGCTGTTACCCGTTCTGAAGTCGTTGCCGCATGTTCGGGTGGTGGTTGTTTTCCACGGCGTGACGCGATTCAACGCCAGGAACAGGCAGCTATTGCGCGACTTTCCTTCCTCCCGTCTGGTGTTGGCGGCGGTCTCCGAAACACTGGCATCCTCGCTTCAGGATGAGTTGGGCATCCCGGTCACTGCCTTGCGTAGTGCGTTCGACCCCGTCGCATTCCGATCTCGCCTCGTCAGCCGCGAAGAGGCGCGTGCCCGATTGGGGTTGCCTCTGGCGGGGATTCGAATATTCGGTGCGATAGGGCGGTTGGTGGATAAAAAAGGCTTCTCCAGCCTGTTGGATGCTTTTGCCATAGCGGCGTTGGATCAGCCTGACTGGCGGTTGGTGATAGTCGGCGAAGGGCCTGCCCGCCAGTCGCTGGAAGCGAGAGCGACCAAGCCGGATTTGGCCGGGAAGGTGCTGCTGGCTGGGCATCAAGAGGATGTTGTTAAGCTTTACAAAGCGTTCGATTGGGTGATGATCCCCTCTTTTGAAGAGGGGCTTGGCCTCATTCTTCAAGAGGCGGTCCTGGCTGGGATTCCGGTGCTCGCCAGTGATCTGGCCGTGTTTCGTGAACAATTGGCCGATGTCGGCTGGTATGTGCCTGCTGGCGACGAAGTCGCCTGGAGCGAGGCGATTATCAGAGCCTCCCTGGATCGGGCCGAGGCGGTGTCGGCGGCGCAATACCAAGCATTGGCACCCGACGAGGCGTGGGTGAGCTTCTGCCGGACCGCCAGGGAATTAATCTCGGATGGGAAATAAAGCGTCTTCCAATGCCTGCATTGGAAAGCTTCCGTTCAGGTTCTCTCGGGCAATATAACGAGCGAAATGCTGCAAATTGCGGCGTGCCAGGTAACGTGGCAGCGGTGAGCGCAGGAAGCGCATGTCAGCCACATCAATCAGTCCCAATCTGTTTTCAGGTGTGACGATTATGTTGCCCAGATGCAGCGAGCGGAAATAAATGCCGCTGGTGTGCAATTGGCGGATGAGCTCGACCAATGCAGGAAGGACGGGCTGCCAGCTGAAGCTTTCCTGATTCGATAATTGACGCAAGGTTTTTCCGGGGAGTGGTCGGTACAGGACTGCAGTTATTCCAGGTTTTTCTAATTTGAAGAAAGCTTGGACGTCAAGCGTCGGTACGTCGAGCTCCCGCAGGCGCGCCGCATTATCAATGAATCGCTGCGAATAAGGCCGTAGAAGAGCCGAAGAAATGAGCCGCTTGCGGCGAAACAGCTTGAGGATATTTCCATCCCGCAGCAGATAGACTTTTGGGCCGTAACTGTCGGTTTCCAGAATACTGGCGCCTTCGATCATTTGATTCAAAGCGCCTTCGGAAAGCCGTGAGGACTGCATCATAGAAAAACCTTGTCTAAAGAACGGTGCCATGACGGTCATGATGCCCAAAAGTTTTTGTTTTCACTATGCCAGTTTGGTTGGAACGCCATTTAGGAGCGATAGATGCAAGGGTTACGTTGGGTTCAGGGGTGGATGGCATTTGGCTTGTTATGGTTTTTTCTCGCCATTGCTCTGGCGCCGACCAATAAAATCTATCAACAGGGTCTGGTTGCTTTTGTATGGTTGCCGGCGATCCTGTTCGCTTGGCCCGCCCGCAATCGCCTGCTGGAGCTGTGGCGTGCGCAACGCTTTATCTATCTGCCTTTGCTCGCGCTGGCGGTCTGGGCATCGATTACCCTGGCTTGGGCCGAAGCGTCCGAACCCGTCCGCGAGATAAAGCGCCTGTTCTATATCATGGTGTTCCTGTCGTTCTTTACGATCTTTGCCGACGGTCGTCCGGAGCGTGTGATCCGCGTTATGCAGTGGGGTGGGCTGGGGCTCGCCCTGATCGCGTTGATGAGCCTTGTAAAATATTACGGTATCGAAGGGCATCAATGGACGGGGCGCCTGCAAGGGCTGGGCAAGTTGGGCCATCCGATTCTTGGAGCATACGTGGCCGGGCTGGCGGCGATCTGGATGTTGCACTGGATGCCGCGTCAAACAGGGCTGCAAATTCTTTGGGGGGTGGCCTTGGCATTGTTAGGGATATTTGTCGTCATGAGCCAAAGCCGCGGCGCGGCGCTGGCCTTGTTGCTCAGCGTACTGGCCATGCCGCTTTACCGCCGGGACCGGCGCACCCGCGTCATCGCCGCTGCGGTACTGGTGCTGGCGATGCTGACCTTTTGGCTGCTGGAACCCTTGGTGATGGCGCGTGGTGCTTCCTATCGCCCCGAAATTTTTATGTCGAGCCTGCAAATGATTGCCAACCATCCCTGGGGTGGCATTGGTTTGGCAAGTGAATATCGGGTCCCCGTTGGCGATATTTTATTCGACCATGCCCATAATCTGTTTGCCCACGTTGCCATTCAACTGGGCTTGCCAGGCTTGCTGCTATGGTGCCTTGTCTGGTTCGCTGTGCTGCGTGAAGCTTGGCTTACCAAGGAGACCCCGCTGGGGCAAGGTGTATTGGGCATGTGGATATTCTCGCTTCTGGCGATGCAGTTCGACGCTGCGAGCCTGACGGGAACCCCGCGTGCCGAATGGTTTATAAGCTGGTTGCCGATTGGCCTGGCCAGCGTTTTGACCTGGGCGCGGCCAAGCCCGATGCCTGTGATAAAATCCCGCGCTCTTCCTAACAGTGAGCTCGACGATGAGTGACGCACCGCCTAAAGCGGAACAGGATTCCAGCCTGAAGATCTATCTACGGCTGCTGGGATACGTCAGACCCTACATAGGCATTTTCTCGCTGAGTATCGTGGGCTTCGTGATATTCGCGTCCACCCAACCCATGCTGGCTGGAATCCTCAAGTATTTCGTCGACGGCTTGAGCAATCCCGATGCGGTACTTTTCCCCAGTGTGCCGTATCTGCAGGACCTGAAACTGCTGATGGCCGTGCCGTTGCTGATCATCCTGATCGCTGCCTGGCAGGGCCTGGGGTCGTTCCTGGGTAACTACTACCTGGCCAGGGTCTCGCTGGGGTTGGTGCATGACTTGCGCGTTGAGCTGTTCAACAAGCTGTTGGTCCTGCCCAACCGATACTTCGATACTCATAACTCAGGGCATCTCATTTCGCGAATTACCTTCAACGTGACCATGGTCACCGGTGCGGCCACCGACGCCATCAAGGTGGTGATTCGCGAAGGTCTCACCGTGGTGTTTCTATTTACCTACCTGGTATGGATGAACTGGAAGCTGACGCTCGTGATGCTGGCTATCCTGCCGCTCATTGCGGTGATGGTCAGCAGTACCAGCAAGAAATTTCGCAAACAGAGCAAAAAGATCCAAGTGGCCATGGGGGACGTGACTCACGTGGCCTCCGAGACCATCCAGGGCTACCGCGTCGTGCGCAGCTTCGGCGGTGAGGCGTATGAAGAGAAACGCTTTACCAGCGCCAGCCAGGGCAATACGGATAAGCAATTGCGCATGACTCGCACAAGCGCGGTCTATACGCCGATGTTGCAATTGGTGATCTACACCGCCATGGCGGCCTTGATGTTCCTCGTGTTGTTCCTGCGCGGCGAAGCGACGGCGGGTGACCTGGTGGCCTACATCACCGCGGCGGGTTTGCTCCCCAAGCCGATTCGGCAGCTCTCAGAAGTCAGCTCTACCATCCAGAGAGGGGTGGCGGGCGCGGAAAGCATCTTCGAACAGTTGGATGTCGAACCCGAAGTCGACACCGGCACGGTAGAGCAGGAGCGCGTCAGCGGCCGTCTCGATGTGCGCAACCTGAGTTTTACCTACCCAGGTGCCGATCGAGAGGTGCTCAAGGACATCAGCTTCACGGCAGCGCCTGGGCAGATGATTGCCTTGGTGGGGCGTTCGGGCAGTGGCAAATCGACGCTCGCCAGCCTTATCCCGCGTTTTTATCATCACGAAGTCGGCCAGATCCTACTCGACGATGTGGAAATTGAAGACTATCGACTGCGCAACTTGCGTCGCCATGTCGCCCAAGTGACCCAGCACGTCACATTGTTCAATGATACTGTGGCCAACAATATCGCCTATGGCGACCTGGCCGGTGCGCCACGGGCCGATATCGAAAAAGCCGCCCGAGACGCGTACGCCATGGACTTCATTGAGCAGCTTCCTCAAGGCCTGGATACCGAGGTGGGCGAAAATGGCGTGCTGTTGTCCGGTGGCCAGCGTCAGCGGCTGGCGATTGCCCGGGCGTTGTTGAAAAACGCGCCGCTGCTGATACTCGATGAGGCGACTTCAGCGCTGGACACTGAATCCGAGCGGCATATCCAGGCCGCGCTGGACCAAGTCATGAAAGGCCGCACGACCTTGGTCATCGCTCATCGCCTGTCCACGATCGAAAAAGCCGACCTGATCCTGGTCATGGACCAAGGGCGTATCGTGGAGCGCGGCACCCATGGCGAACTTCTCGCGCAAAACGGCTACTACGCGCGTCTTCACGCTATGGGGTTGGATGCCCCCGCCCAGGACATCGCCTGAATACGAGCCAAAGGCTAGCGAGTTGGAGCTGGCCCTGGCCGGTGACTACATGACGGCGTTGGTGCAAAACTAATAATGAAGGCGCGGCTAATGCTTCGTGTTACAGCCATGGAAGAGCCTATCTCAACCCTGTGCTAATATCGCGCCCCTGTTCATTTTGTATGTGGGATGCTCCATGAAGTTGTCCATGCCGCGATTCGATCAAGCCCCTGTATTGGTGGTCGGCGATGTCATGCTCGACCGCTACTGGCATGGCGGTACATCACGGATTTCCCCCGAGGCGCCGGTACCTGTGGTCAGGGTGGAGCACATCGAGGACCGTCCCGGCGGCGCCGCCAACGTTGCCCTGAACATTGCTGCCCTCGGCGCGCCGGCCTCGCTGGTAGGCGTGACCGGCGACGATGAAGCTGCGGAGAGCCTCGCCAACAGCCTTGAAGGCGCTGGCGTGCGGGCGATCTTCCAGCGCATTGCGCACCAGCCGACCATCGTCAAGCTGCGAGTCATCAGCCGTCATCAGCAACTGCTGCGAATCGATTTCGAAGAACCGTTCGCCACCGACCCGCTGTCCCTTGGCGCCGAGGTCGAAAACCTGCTCGACGGTATCAAGGTCCTGGTGTTGTCGGACTACGGCAAAGGCGCGTTGAAGAACCATCAGATGCTGATCCAGGCTGCTCGTGCCCGCCGTATTCCCGTATTGGCCGATCCCAAGGGCAAGGATTTTTCCATCTACCGTGGCGCGAGCCTGATTACCCCGAACCTCAGCGAATTCGAAACCATCGTCGGTGGTTGCGCCGATGAGCACGAGCTGGTGAGTAAAGGCGCCCAGCTGATGCATGACCTGGATCTCGGAGCGCTGCTGGTCACCCGTGGCGAGCACGGCATGACCCTGCTGCGTCCTGATCATCCAGCCTTGCACCTGCCGGCCCGCGCCCGTGAAGTGTTCGACGTGACAGGTGCCGGTGATACGGTGATCTCCACCCTGGCCGCAGCGATTGCCGCCGGCGAAGAGCTGCCCCATGCGGTCGCCCTGGCCAACCTGGCGGCGGGTATTGTCGTAGGCAAGCTGGGTACGGCGGCCATCAGTGCGCCGGAGCTGCGTCGCGCCATTCAACGCGAAGAAGGCTCCGAGCGCGGTGTGCTGGGCCTGGAGCAACTGTTGCTGGCCGTCGACGATGCTCGTGCCCACAACGAAAGAATCGTCTTCACCAATGGTTGCTTCGACATTCTGCACGCCGGTCATGTGACCTACCTAGAGCAAGCCAGGGCCCAGGGCGATCGCCTGATCGTCGCGGTCAATGACGACGCGTCGGTGAGCCGCCTCAAAGGGCCAGGCCGGCCGATCAACAGCGTTGATCGACGCATGGCGGTCCTGGCCGGCCTTGGCGCGGTGGACTGGGTCATCAGTTTCAGCGAAGGCACGCCGGAAAGTCTGCTTCGCCAGGTCAAGCCTGATGTGTTGGTCAAGGGTGGCGATTATGGCGTCGACCAAGTTGTGGGCGCCGACATCGTTGCGGCCTATGGCGGCGCGGTGAAAGTGCTGGGGCTGGTGGAAAACAGCTCGACGACAGCAATCGTCGAAAAGATTCGTGGCCGGTGATGTCTTTAGCTGAGGCTTTTGGAAAGCGCGGTATGGCACGCACCTTTCCCGTCGCCTGGCCCGCTCGTGAGCATTGTTTCGTTCGTTAGGCAGTAACCCACTTGCGAGCGTCATGTTGTCGGTAGTGAACGTACAGTTGCGTTGAAGAGGTCCGGCAACCTAGCGTGTTATTGCTGGCGCGAATTATTTATCAGGGTAGGGGCGGGACGCGTGTTGAAAGTTGCGCTGGCATTTTTTGGTATCCCAAGGAATTCGGAAGTCTGTTTCCCGTCCATTGAAAAAAATGTTCTTGCACAAATCCCAGCCGGGAGCGAAGTGCAGTGTTTTTACCATTTGTACAAAATCGATGAAGTTCACAATCCGCGCTCCGGTGAACAAGGCAAACTGGATGCGGACAACTATTCGCCGTTCAGTACGATGATGGGTCGACTCGATTCTATCGAGGGTGTTCTGGAACGGTGGGACTTTGAGAGGGTCAAGGCGCTTGGTGATACATGGGGGGATCAGCATGTGTCGCTCAGAAACCTGATTTATCAACTCAACTCCCTTAACAGCGTCACGGCTATGATGGAGCCGTTTGATCCGGATTTCGTCGTGTTCGTACGCCCCGACATCTTCTTCCACACGGCGCTTCCAAGCTATGTGTTTGCTCGCCCCGAAGCTCGCAGGTTGAATGCCTATATTCCGGACTGGCAATGGTGGAACGGCCTGAATGACCGATTTTCGATCTGCGGGCGTGACGCCTACCGTGCCTATGGCTCGCGGATCGAGCGTATTTTCGATTTTTGTGAGATGACCGGCAGAAAGTTGCATTCCGAACGGTTACTCAAATTTGCGCTGCAGCAGGCGCATATCAAGGTCTTCACCCTGCCAACCACGGCATCACGCGTACGGATCAATGGCGATTTTGCGGAAGAGTCGTTCTCCTCCAAACGCGGCATGGGCAAGCGCGAGAATCGTTACTTTCGTCTGTACGCGCAGTGGCGGACCTACCTCGATAAGCGCTCTTCCATCTGACCTATTTGTGTAACGTCTCACGAACCATGCGCATCAAGCCCATGGTTTTCTTGTGCAAGTCTTTGAAGCCTTGGCGATGTGGAGCCGGAGCCTTCAGGCCTTGTTTGACAAGCCAGTCTTTCCAGCGGATGCGTTCGTCGCGTACCACCCAGCCCTCTTGGCTGGCGAAGCTCTCAGCCAAGTGCAAACCTCGGGTGCTGGCTGCTACCAGTCGATCGCGTTTAAGCGTATAGAGCTCACCGATCGGCTTTCCGTCTTCGAGCGGCATCAGGTAAAGGTCGGGACGCTTGCGGTCCAGGCGCGCCACCAGTTGATCGCCTTCCAGACGTTCATCGACATGAAACAGGCTCAGGGATTTGGCTTCCTTGGGCACGTCCAGGCGCAAGTCATAAATCAGCTGCAGCGATGCCGTGGGCAAATGCACGTAGGCCCTCGGGCGTTCGATCAATTGCAAATTGGCACAACGCACTGGGCGGGCCGAACCGGAGAGCGGAGCCAGGCGAAACGGCAAGGCTTCACGGTAATGCAGGGCGCTTGAATACGGCGCGGGCAACCAAGTGTCGTTGAAACGTCCGCCGAGCCAGCCCTCAGGGGTTTCCAGCAGGCATTCTTCGGCAATTTCGTTGATGGCGGTAAGCAGCGGCAGGTTCAATTCATGGGCCGGGACGTAACCAGAAATCAACTTGAGGACCACATCGCCGCGATCCTGGCGGCGTTGACGCACGAGCACCCAATAATCGCGATTTTGCCAATGCAGGGTCAGGCGCACCGAGACGCCGAGGTTCGCCAGCTCCAGGGAAAAGCGCTCGGCGTCGTCCACCGTGACGGGTTTGCGGCGTTGCAAGGTCTGGGCGAAGTTGAGCGGCATCCCCACGCTCTGGTACGTCAGGCCTTCAGGCGTAGCTTCGACGAAAAGGGGCAGGGTCTTGAAGTTGCTCGGGTTCTTTCTGATGAGCGTACGCGGCATGTCGGCTCCTTCCTTATGGCCGCGCGAGGCGGCTTCAGTTTTGACGCAGGACGCGGGCTACGGTCGCGACGTTATGGGCCAGGTGCAGCGGATCAATCGTGCCGACAATAGCACTGGCAACCCCTGGGTGCTCAAACAACAGTTCGAAGCTCGCACGAACCGGGTCCTCCCCGGGGCTCAGGCAGACATGACCGCTGGCTAGGGCTTTTTTCACCAGGATCGCCTTGCCGTGCTCGCTGGCGTAGTCAATGACAGCCTTTTCGCTTCGTTCGTTCAGATTGTAGGTGACCATCGCGCAGTCGCCTTGCTTCAACGCTTTCAAACCACCGTCCACGGTCTTGCCGGAGAACCCGTAGCCGCCGATCTTGCCCTCGCGCTTGAGCGCCGCCAGGGTTGGGTAGACTTCGCTGTCATTGAGGATCGCCAGGTCATTGCCGTCCGAGTGCACCAGCACGAGATCGATATACTCAGTTTCCAGGCGCTTGAGGCTGCGCTCTACCGAGAACCGCGTATGGGCAGCGCTGAAGTCATGGTGCGATTGGCCGTCGCTGAACTCTTCGCCGACCTTGCTGACGATCACCCAGTCGTGACGCTGGCCGCGCAGCAGCGGCCCAAGACGTTCTTCGCTGCGGCCATAGGCCGGCGCGGTATCGATCAGATTGATACCAAGGTCGCGCGCCAGCTTGAGCAACATGCCCGCTTCGCTGTCATCCGGGATTCGGAAGCCATTTGGGTATTTGACGCCTTGGTCGCGTCCGAGCTTGACCGTGCCCAGGCCCAGGGGCGAAACCATCGGGCCGTTATGGCCCAGCGGACGACGCAGGTCGTGCAGTGTCGGTTGGCTCATGGCAGCAATTGCTCCCACGCGGGTATGCCCATCGGGGGCTTTGGCAGCTCCGGGAGCGGGGCGGGGTGGCTGGGTTGGATGCCATCGCGTTGCAGCGCGGTAATCACCCGATCAGCGAAATCCGGGGCCAGGGCCAGCTTGGTCGGCCAGCCCACCAGCAGGCGATCCTGTTCGGCGAGAAAGGCGTTGTCGGGTCGGGTCAGGCCCGATTGCAGCGGTTCGGCGCGGTCGACCCGCAATGTTGCCCATTGCGCGGTGCTGAGGTCTATCCACGGCAGCAACTGGCCGAGTTCTTTCTGGGCCACGGCAATCTGCGCGGCGGGCTCGCGGGCGACGGCATCGCCTTCAGCGAGATCGCCACCCAAGTACCAGACCCACTGGCCATCGGCGGCCGGATGGGTGGTCACGGTGACGCGCGGCTTCGGTCCGCCGCCCAGGCAATGGGCATAAAGCGGCTTGAGGCCCGGCCCCTTGGCCAAGACCATGTGCAGCGGTCGGGTTTGCATGGCTGGCTGGTCAAGGCCAAGGGCGGCGAGCAGGTTGGCGGTGCCACCGCCAGCGCTAAGCACGATGCGTTGGGCGCGGATCTCGCGATCATCGACCTTCAGGCCGACCCACTGGCTTTCGTTGCGCAACGGCTCGATGTGCTGTCCGGCCAGCAGGCTACCGCCGGCCAACTCCGCCAGGCGAGCGATCAGGCTGGGGACATCCACCACCAGCTCGGCCAGGCGATAGACCTTGCCCTTGAAGCGCTTGTCTTGCAGGGCTGGCGGCAGTTGCTCGCCCTTGACTTGGTCGACGCGTCCACGCACGGCCTTGCTGGCGAAGAAACTCGTGAGGTTGCCAGCGAGGGTGCCGGGGGACCAGAGGTAATGGGCGTCGGACAACAGACGCACGCCGGACAGGTCCAGCTCGCCGTCGCCCTTCAAGGCCTCGCGCCAGCGCAGCGGCATGTCGGCAATGGCTTCCGAGGCACCGGTCAGGGCTCCGTGCAGTGCGTACTTCGCGCCGCCATGGATGATGCCCTGGGATTTGACGCTCTGCCCGCCGCCGAGACTGGCGCTTTCCACCAGCACGGTTGAAAACCCCAGGCGGCGCAAGCGCGCGTTCAGCCAGAGGCCGGCGACTCCGGCGCCGACAATCAGGATGTCGGTGGAAATAACGGATGGCATGCAGCGACCTCGGAGGGAATGAAGCGGCAAGTTTCAAGCTTCAAGCTTCAAGTTACAAGTTACAAGCGAGAGGGTGGCGCTTCTGCTTGCAGCTCAAGGCTTGCAGCTCAAGGCTTGGAGCTTGTACTGCTTCAGTGCCCTGCAGTCTTGGAAAACAGCTGGATCACCACCACTCCCAACACAATCAACGCCATCCCCAGAATGGCCGGCACGTCCAGTTTCTGCCCATAGATGAACAGCGCCGCGACGCTGACCATGACGATGCCCATCCCGGCCCAGACTGCGTAGGCCACGCCCACCGGTACGGTGCGTACCACCAGCGTCAGCATCCAGAACGCGATGCCGTAACCGGCGACGACCAGCAGCAAGGGCAGCGGGGTGCTCAGGCCTTTGACCGCTTTCATTGAAACGGTGGCGATCACTTCGGCGCAAATGGCGATGGCCAGGTAGTAGTAGGCGTTCATAGGCTGTCCTCTTTGACTGTTACGTGTTTCGTTGCGGCCATTCTAGAGATCGTGCAGATGCGGTAAAGTCATTACCTATCTGAGATAGAGATAGGTCGACCATGAACGTTCAATGGAATCTTGAGCAGCTGCGGTTGTTCGTCGAGGTCGCCGAGAAGCGCTCGTTTTCCGCCGTGGCTCGGGACCAGCGCAAAGCCCAGTCGGCCATCAGCAGCGCAATTGCCTTGTTGGAGGTCGACTTGGGGGTGAGCCTGTTCGAGCGCAGCAGTGGCCGCCAGCCCAGGCTCACCAATGCTGGCGAGGCGCTGCTGGAAGAGGCCAGGGAAGTTTTGCGCCAGTGTGAACGCCTGAATGGTCGTGCCCTGGCTCTGATGCGCGGACAGGAAGCGTCGCTGCGCCTGGCCCAGGACGAGGCCATGCCCTATCAGCCGGTGATCGATAGCCTGGCGGCACTCGCCAAGCAATTCCCTACGCTCGAAGTGCAACTGGCCAGCGCCGCCCAAGGCGATGTGGCGCGCAAACTGGTGGAACGTCGCGCCGATCTTGGCTTGCTGTTCTATCACGACCAGATCCCCGAGGCGCTGGAACGCCGGGTACTCGGCAGCGTCGAGATGGTCACCGTATGCGGAAGGAATCATCCACTGGCGCACCACGCTTATGTCACCTGCCGGGAAATGGCCCGGCACCGCCAGTTGTTGATGGCGACCCAGTCGAGTGTCTATCCGGGCAGTGAGCAGGCCAGCCCGCAGGTCTGGCGGGCCGACAGCTTTTATGTGCTGGCCGAATGGCTGAGGTGTGGCCTGGGCTGGGCGTGGTTGCCACGACATGTGGTGCAATACCCGGCCTACCTGGGGGAGATGGTCGAACTCAGCAGCGAATGGACCCCGCCGGCGTTGGTGGTGGAACTGGTCTGGCGCCGCGACGAACCCTTGGGACCGGCGGCCCGTTGGCTGGCGGAACGTTTTGCCGTGCAGTTGCAGGCGATCGGTTGAAAAACCGATAAACTCCGTCGCCATGAACAGAACTCTCTATAGCGCGTTGTTTTATCTGGGGCTGCCACTGGTAGCGATTCGGCTCTGGCTGCGGGCGCGCAAGGCGCCGGCGTATGCCCGACGCATCGGCGAGCGCTTCGCTTGGGGCTTGCCGGCGATGAGGCCTGGCGGCATTTGGGTCCACGCGGTGTCGGTGGGCGAGAGCATCGCCGCCGCGCCGATGATCCGCGCCTTATTGCAACGTTATCCCCAGTTGCCGATCACCGTGACGTGCATGACGCCCACCGGTTCGGAGCGGATCCAGGCGCTGTTCGCCGATGAACCGCGGCTCCAGCACTGTTACCTGCCTTATGATCTGCCTTGCGCGGCCAAGCGTTTTCTCGACCAGGTTCGCCCGAAACTGGCGGTGATCATGGAAACCGAGCTGTGGCCCAACCACATTCACCAATGCGCCCGTCGCGGCATCCCCGTGGCGTTGGCCAACGCACGGCTGTCGGAGCGTTCGGCGCGTGGCTATGCACGTTTCCCCAAGCTGACCCGGCCGATGCTTGTTGAAATGAGCCTCTTCGCCGTGCAGACCGAAGCCGAGGCCGAGCGGTTTCGCCAGTTGGGCGCCCGTACGGACACCGTCGAGGTGACCGGTTCCATCAAATTCGACCTGACCATCGACCCGCAACTGCTGGAAAGCGCCAGTACCTTGCGCCAGCAATGGCAAGCGGTAGATCGCCCGGTGTGGATCGCCGCCAGCACTCACGAGGGTGAGGATGAAGTGGTGCTCGACGCTCACCGGCGGTTGCTGGCCAGTTATCCCGATGCGTTGTTGATCCTGGTGCCGCGGCACCCGGAACGGTTCGATTCGGTGGCGCAGTTGTGTGAGCGCGAAGGATTTGCCACGGTCCGGCGTTCCAGCGCCCAACCGGTCACCGCGCAAACCTCGGTGCTGCTGGGCGACACCATGGGCGAACTGCTGTTTCTCTACGCGTTGGCCGACAGCGCTTTTGTCGGCGGCAGCCTGGTGCCCAACGGCGGGCACAATCTGCTCGAACCGGCGGCGCTGGCAAAACCGGTGCTCAGTGGACCGCACCTGTTCAACTTTCTTGAAATCGCCACGCAACTGCGTACGGCCGGGGCGTTGCAGGAAGTCGATGACGACCAGAGCCTGGCCTTGGCTGTACAGCGCTTGTTCGAACTGCCCCGCGATGCCCAGCGCATGGCCGAGGCGGGGTTGACGGTGATGCGCACGAATCAGGGGGCGTTGAAGCGGTTGCTGGACGGGTTGGGACGGTTGCTCGACGGACGCTGATCGCTGCACATGCGGCGAGCGCTTTTGTGGCGAGGGAGCTTGCTCCCGCTCGGCTGCGAAGCAGCCGCAAATCGGCGCTACAGTTCTGGCTGGCAGAACGCGGTGACGGGTTCTGGGCCTGCTTCGCAGGCCAGCGGGAGCAAGCTCCCTCGCCACGGGATTCGTCGCAGGTGTGTTATTGCGCCGGCCGCGAGCGCAGTTGCTCCGCCGCTGCTTGTGCCAGGTCCGGCGGCAAAAAGTCCTTGTCCGGGTTGTAGTCGGGCTTGAGGTAGCGTGACAGGGCCTGCAGGTCTTCCGGGCTCAAGGTGCCGGCGGCCTGCTTGAGACGCAGGTTATCCAGGATGTAGTCATACCGGGCGTTGTTGTAGTTGCGCACCGAGGTGTACAGCTGACGCTGGGCATCCAGCACATCGACGATGTTGCGGGTGCCGACCTGGTAGCCGATTTCCGTGGCTTCCACCGCGCTCTGGTTGGAAATGATCGACTGGCGCCGGGCCTGGACCTGCTCCACATCGGTGTTCACCGCACGGTGCAGGTTACGGGTGTTCTCCACTACCTGCCGGCGCAGGCCTTCGCGCTGCTGCTCGGTCTGGGTGAGCTGCGAGTAGGACTCGCGCACCTGGGAGCTGGTCAACCCGCCGCTGTAGATCGGAATGCTCAATTGCAGGGCCAGTGTGCGCTGTTCGACGTCGCCGCTATATGACCGACCTAATGCGTTCGGGTTGCTGAAGCCCAGGGCGTCGTTGTCACCTTTTTCGTACCTCGCCACCGCATCCAGCGTCGGCGCATGCCCGGCTTTGCGTTGGCGCAAGGTGTCTTCGGCGGCCGTCACAGCATAGTTGCTGGCCAACAGGTTCAGGTTTTGCTTGGCGGCGGTGTCGACCCAGGCCTTGGCGTCATTGGGCGCCGGCGGCAGGATCGGCAGGGTGTGGACGACGCCCTGGAGCGAGTTGTACTGGCGATTGGTCAAGGTGATCAGCGCTTCGAACGCATCGTCGACCTGGCGCTGCGCCAGGATCCGGTTGGCGCGTGCCGTGTCGTAGCTGGCCTGGGATTGCAGCACATCGGTCTTGTCCGACAGCCCGACGTCGAAGCGTTCGTTGGATTGGTCGAGCTGGCGCTTGAACGCCGCTTCCTCGGCCTTGGTCGAGGCCAGGTTGTCCTGGCTGCGCAGCACATTGAAATAGCTTTCGGCGCTTTGCAGGATCAGGTTTTGTTCGGTCGCCGACAATTGCAGCGAGGCTTGTTCGTTCACCGATTTCGCGGCTTGGAACTGGAACCAGCGGTCGGCACGAAACAGCGGTTGCGAGAGGGTGGCCTGATATGAGCGGGCGCTGCGATTGGCTACCGCCGCAGGCTGGTCGATATCGGTGCGCACGTTGGCGACTTCAGCTCCGCCGGACAGATTGGGCAGCAACCCGGCGCGGGCCTGGGGCACCACTTCCTTCTGGGCGCCGTACTGGGCGCGGGCAGCGGCCAGGTCGGCGTTGTTGTCCACCGCTTCCTGATACACGCTTACCAGGTCGGTTTTGGTGGTTAAAGGCGCTTCGGCGGCCCAGGCCATTGCGTTGGACGCACAAGACACGGCCAGGGCCAGTGAAAGTTTGCGCAGCATGAGGCTATCCCTAGTTCGTAAAATGAGAATTCACAATGAGAGTGCGCTATTAAGCCGCGCGGCGTAGCGAGTGTAGTTGCGCCTGGGCACGGCAACAATCCTGTATATACGCCATTCATCACGCCTTTTGCCCTGGCGATGGCGTTCTCTCGTGGTTGTGTCTAGACTGGTCACGTTCTTGTCGGGGTGCCTTGCTATGAGGCTGAGATCGAATAATTTCGGATCCCGTTGAACCTGATCAGGTTAGCGCCTGCGTAGGGAACAAGATTTCTCGTCACCCGGCGAGTCCTCTTGTGCTTCGTCCGGGATGTTGTTCGATATCGACTTTCGATCCTCGAACATGCTCGAGCAGCAAGCACAGCGTCCGCACTTTCGTGCAAGGACGCGTCCATTCGTTACAGGTTCGCTCCGACAAAAATCCACTGCCTGGATGTGTGTCTGGAGAGCCCGTGATGACGATAAAACCAAAAAACGCGACCAACCTCAGTGAATCGGCTCAAGTCGATCAGCAATCGGTCCAACCGTTTACCCGCTCGCAAAAAATCTACGTCCAGGGCAGTCGCCCGGATATTCGCGTGCCCATGCGCGAAATCAGCCTCGACGTAACCCCGACCGACTTCGGCGGCGAAATCAACGCGCCGGTGGTGGTATACGACACCTCGGGCCCCTACACCGACCCGAACGTAATCATTGACGTACGCAAGGGCTTGGCCGATGTGCGTTCGTCGTGGATCGAAGCCCGTGGCGACACCGAGCGCCTGGCCGGCCTGAGTTCCAACTTCGGCCAGGAACGCCTGGCCGATCCCGAGCTGACCAAGCTGCGCTTCGCCCACGTGAATAACCCGCGCCGCGCCAAGCCGGGCGCCAACGTCAGCCAGATGCACTACGCGCGCCAAGGCATCATCACCGCCGAGATGGAATACGTCGCCATCCGCGAAAACATGAAGCTGGAAGTGGCCCGTGCCGCCGGCCTGCTGGATCAGCAACACGCCGGCCACAGCTTCGGCGCCAGCGTGCCGAAAGTCATCACCCCGGAATTCGTGCGCGATGAAATCGCCCGTGGCCGCGCGATCATCCCGGCCAACATCAACCACACCGAACTGGAACCGATGATCATCGGCCGTAACTTCCTGGTGAAGATCAACGGCAACATCGGCAACAGTGCGCTGGGTTCGTCCATCGAAGAAGAAGTGGCGAAGCTGACCTGGGGCATCCGCTGGGGTTCGGACACGGTCATGGACCTGTCCACCGGCAAGCACATCCATGAAACCCGCGAGTGGATCATCCGCAACTCGCCCGTGCCGATCGGCACCGTGCCGATCTACCAAGCCCTGGAAAAAGTCGGCGGCGCCGCCGAAGACCTGACCTGGGAGCTGTTTCGCGACACGCTCATCGAACAGGCCGAGCAGGGCGTCGACTACTTCACCATCCACGCCGGCGTGCTGTTGCGCTATGTGCCGCTGACCGCCAAACGGGTGACCGGTATCGTGTCCCGTGGCGGCTCGATCATGGCCAAGTGGTGCCTGGCGCATCACAAGGAAAACTTCCTCTACACCCACTTCGAAGACATCTGCGAAATCATGAAGGCCTACGACGTCAGCTTCTCGCTGGGCGATGGCCTGCGTCCGGGCTCGATTGCCGACGCCAACGACGCAGCGCAATTCGGCGAGCTGGAAACCCTCGGCGAGCTGACCAAGATCGCCTGGAAGCACGACGTGCAATGCATGATCGAAGGCCCCGGCCACGTGCCGATGCAGTTGATCAAGGAGAACATGGACAAGCAGCTCGAGTGCTGCGACGAGGCGCCGTTCTACACCCTCGGCCCGCTGACCACCGACATCGCGCCGGGCTACGACCACATCACCTCCGGTATCGGTGCGGCGATGATCGGCTGGTTCGGTTGCGCCATGCTTTGCTACGTCACGCCGAAGGAACACCTCGGCTTGCCGAACAAGGATGACGTCAAGACCGGGATCATCACCTACAAGATCGCCGCGCATGCTGCCGATCTCGCGAAAGGCCATCCCGGCGCGCAGATCCGCGACAACGCCTTGAGCAAGGCGCGTTTCGAGTTCCGCTGGGAAGACCAGTTCAACCTCGGCCTGGACCCGGACACCGCCCGTTCGTACCACGACGAAACCCTGCCGAAGGACTCGGCCAAGGTGGCGCATTTCTGCTCAATGTGCGGGCCGAAATTCTGCTCGATGAAAATCACCCAGGAAGTGCGCGAGTACGCGGCCAACCAGCGCATTGAAGCGGTGGATGTCGATGTCGCCCAGGGCCTGGCGGAGCAGGCTGAGCGGTTCAAGCAGGAAGGTAGTCAGCTTTATAAGAAAGTTTAAGCGGCAAGCTCCAAGCGGCAAGCTGCAAGTTAGAAGCAAAAGCGCGACCTGCTTTTTCTTGAGGCTTGCAGCTTGTAACCCTTTTTAAGCGGCAAGCTCCAAGCGGCAAGCTGCAAGTTAGAAGCAAAAGCGCGACCTGCTTTTTCTTGAGGCTTGCAGCTTGCAGCTTGCAACCCGTTCTCACCGAGATCCTTCTCTTGAACACCTATTCCCCCGACATCGCGGTCCCCACCGACAAACGCGTCTTCGGCGCCCGCGATCTGTTTTCCCTGTGGTTCTCCCTCGGCATCGGCCTGATGGTCTTGCAGGTCGGCGCCTTGCTCGCGCCGGGCCTGGGCCTGAGTGGTTCGTTGCTGGCGATATTCCTCGGTACGCTGGTGGGCGTCCTGTTGCTGGCGGCGGTCGGGGTGATCGGCAGTGACACCGGCCTGTCGGCCATGGCCGCCCTCAAGCTGAGCCTGGGTGGCAAGGGTGCGAGCGTGCCGGCGGTGTTGAACCTGTTGCAACTGATCGGTTGGGGCTCGTTCGAAATCATTGTCATGCGCGACGCCGCCAGCCTGCTCGGCGCCCGGGCCTTCAGCGAAGGCAGCCTGGGCTCGAACCCGCTGCTGTGGACGCTGTTTTTCGGCGCCCTGGCGACCCTGCTTGCCGTCAGCGGGCCGCTGACCTTTGTGCGCAAGGTCCTGCGTAAATGGGGCATCTGGCTGCTGTTGGCCGCGTGCATCTGGCTGACTTGGAACCTGTTCGCCAAGGCTGACCTGGCGGCACTCTGGGCCCAGGCGGGCGACGGCTCGATGCCGCTGGCGGTGGGGTTCGACATCGCCATTGCGATGCCGCTGTCTTGGTTGCCGCTGATCGCCGACTACTCGCGCTTCGGCAAACGCGCCAAGAATGTCTTCGGCGGTACGGCCGTGGGCTTCTTCATCGGTAACTTCTGGCTGATGAGCCTGGGCGTCGCCTACACTCTGGCATTCGCGCCGAGCGGCGAAGTCAACGCATTGCTGCTGGCCCTGGCCGGCGCCGGACTGGGCATCCCACTGCTGCTGATTCTGTTGGACGAGTCGGAAAACGCCTTCGCCGACATCCACTCGGCGGCGGTGTCCAGCGGCATGCTGTCAGGGTTGAAGGTCGAGCACCTGGCCTTGGCGATTGGCGTCATCTGCACCTTGATCGCCTGCTTCGCGCCGTTGGCGCAGTACCAGAACTTCCTGTTGCTGATCGGCTCGGTGTTCGCGCCGTTGTTCGGCGTGGTGTTGGTGGATCACTTCATCCTGCGTAAACGCAGCAGCCAAGTGGTATCAGCCGCGTTGCGCTGGCCGGCATTGTTGGCTTGGCTGGGTGGGGTGAGCACGTATCACTTGCTGGCCAATTTCTATCCGGACATTGGCGCGACCCTGCCGTCGTTGATCCTGGCAGGGTTGCTGCAACTGCTGTTGGGTCGGGCTTTCAACTACGGCCGGGAAACAGCTCGGGCTTGAGGATGCCGTTGAGGCGTGGATAGGCGATCTTCAACTCGATGTGGCCCAGGGCGTACGGCGCGATGGTGCTCACTTCGTACTTGAGGATCACCCCGCCGTAGGTCAGCGCGATGTGTGGGGTTTTCTGGAAGGACCACTGCTTGAGGAACTCGGGTTCCTGATCCAGCTTGGTGCTGATCAGCCAACTGTTGTGGGCGACCTGGGCGGCTTTCCAAAACGCTTCTTCCTGGCCCGGCAACAGCATGTCCGACAGCGTCAGCACTTTGTGTTGCGGGCGCGAATAGTTGATGAAGCCGCGCCCCGGTGTGCCGTGCGCACCGCCGGTGTCCAGGTAGCTGGACAGTTCGATGATCACCAGGCCGTCATGTTGCTCGCGTACCTTGGCCTGCAAATAGCTGCTGTTGCGCGGTGCGGCGGTGCGCAAAAACTGTTCGCGATAGGCCGCCAGCGTCGGCGCTGCCGGAGCGTCCGGTGAGGTGCGGGTCATTTGCAGCAAGCGTTTCTCGATGATGCTGTCCAGCGCGGGCTCGGCGGGAAAGCGCAAGGTGTCGATATTGACCAGCGGGCAGTCGGCACTGGCGCAGCCAGGCTGCAGCTGCTCCGACGCATCGCGAGTGGTCTCCAGCGGTGCGCGGTAATTGGGCTGGAACAGGCTTTGGCAAGCGCCCAGGGTCAGGGCAATGGCGGCCAGCGAAGCAATCTTGAAAAGCGACATGGGCGTCCTTCGTGAAACAGGGAAAAGGCAAAAAGTTACCCGCTTCGACTGTCAGCAGGGCAATCAGTTCGCCACTAAGCTCATTAGAGTTGTTTCACCTCCTGCCGTCTATCTCGATGAATGGAAAGGGGCTGCATCAAACGGTACGGGCGCGTTAGGATGGCGCGAAGCCGAGGCTGGAACCTCGCATCGATCCACTGTAAACGAGGACTGTCATGACTGATTTTGCCAATGCCACACCGAGCGCGGTGGACATCGTCAAGCGCGAGAGCTGCTTCAAGGGTTTCTACAAACTTGACCGCGTGCACCTGCGCCACGAGTTGTTCGCCGGTGGCATGAGCCGTGAAATCAGCCGAGAACTGTTCGTTCGCCATGACGCAGTGTGCGTATTGCCCTATGACCCGCAACGCGACGAAGTGGTGCTGATCGAACAGTTTCGCGTAGGCGCCGTGGGCAAGACTGACAACCCTTGGCTGGTGGAACTGGTGGCAGGCCTGATCGACAAGGATGAGCAGCCGGAAGAAGTTGCTCATCGCGAAGCTGAGGAGGAAGCTGGGCTTGTCTTCGCTGCGCTCTGGCCGATGACCAAATATTTTCCCTCGCCGGGTGGCAGCGATGAGTTCGTGCACCTTTACCTGGGGCGTTGCGACAGCGCTGGGGCAGGCGGCCTGCATGGACTGGAGGATGAAGGCGAAGATATCCGCGTAAAGACCTGGGCTTTCGAAGACGCGCTGCAAGCAGTGCGCGACGGACGTATCTGCAACGCGGCCAGCATCATTGCCTTGCAATGGTTGGCCTTGAACCGCGATGAAGTGAGGGGGCTATGGTCCTGAACAAGCTGCGCGATCGTTATCGCGTCGATCTGGTGGGGTTGCAGGCCGCTTGCGAGGCCAACTATGCCCGCCTGATGCGCTTGTTGCCGGACATGCGCAACGACCCGGCGCCGCGCCGAATCGCCGTGACCCACGGCGACCAGATGCTCGGCGTGCTGGCCCTGGAAGTGCTGCAGACCTGTCCCTACACCACCACGTTGCAAGTGCGTCAGGAACACAGCCTGCCCTGGTTACCAGTGCCGCAACTGGAAGTGCAGGTCTATCACGATGCGCGCATGGCCGAAGTCGTCAGCGCCGAACATGCACGACGCTTTCGTGGCATCTATCCTTATCCAAATGCGTCAATGCACCAGCCGGACGAAAAAGCCCAGTTGAACCTGTTCCTGGGTGAGTGGCTGAGTCATTGCCTGGCGCTGGGCCACGAGTTCGAAGTCGTTCGGTAGTTGTGAACCGGTTCCGGTTCGCGGATTTCCCCTTTCGATCATCCCCCAGCATAATTGCCGCTTCATGCAACGGCGTGATTGCGCCTGGGAGAGAGCGATTTGCCGAGCGTATCCAGCTTGACCAATGCCGATGCGGCGCTGCTGGTCCAACTGTCCGACAGCCATTTGTTCGCCGAGGCTAATGCCTCGTTGCTGGGCATGAATACCCGCGACAGCCTGCGCGAGGTCGTCGACCTGGTGCTCAGGCAGCAGCCGGACATCGACTTGATGCTTGCCACTGGTGATTTGTCCCAGGACGGTACGCTGGAGTCCTACGCGGCGTTTCGGCAGCTGACTGCGCGAATCGATGCGCCGGCGCGGTGGATTCCGGGCAACCATGATGAGCCACGGGTGATGCTTGAGGCGGCGGTCAAGAGCACGTTGCTCGATCCGGTGGTGGACATTGGCAATTGGCGGGTGACGATGCTCGATTCGGCCGTGCCAGGTTCGGTGCCGGGGTTTTTGGCCGAGGAGCAGTTGATTCTGTTGGCCAATGCGCTGAGCGAGGCGCCGGAGCGGCATCATCTGGTGTGCCTGCATCATCATCCTGTTTCGATTGGCTGTGCTTGGATGGAGCCGATCGGGTTGCGTAATCCTGAGGCGTTGTTTGCGGTGTTGGATCGGTTTCCGCAGGTGCGGGCGGTGTTGTGGGGGCATGTGCATCAGGAGATCGACCGGGTGCGCGAGGGGGTTCGGTTGTTGGCTTCGCCTTCGACGTGTATTCAGTTTGAGCCGGGGAGTGAGGATTTCGCGGTGGGCTCGCAGGCGCCGGGGTATCGGTGGTTGCGGCTTTTGCCTGATGGGCGGTTGGAGACGGGGGTTGAGCGGGTGGTTGGGTTTGCTTTCATCCCGGATTATGGGGCCAACGGCTACTGAGTTTTTGTGTACATATCCGTTGCTGCGGTAACGGCTGCTTATGGTTACGGGTACATATCCATTGCTGCGGTAGCGGCCACTCATGGTTCCGCTTTTACAGCGGGTCACTTTCGAAAGGCACGAAAGTAACCAAAGTGCCTTTGCCCCACCACTCGGTGCCTCGCTTAGGCTCGGCATGCCCTCACTCCGGCATTGCTCCGTGGGCCCGCCGCGAAGGGCCATCCATGGCCCAGCGCGGCTATCCCGGCATCCATGCCGGGATACCCACTCCACAATGCCTGCGTTCGGCCATCGTGGTTAACGGGGCGCCGAGATCAACGTCCACCTCGAGGCGGCCTTAGAGCCGACCTGGTTTGGGGGAGGGCGTGTTCCTTCAGTGAGGCTGTTTGGGATGGCTGATAGCCGATCATGCTTTGTAGGAATGCTCGGACATGCTTTCTGATTCAAGCTGACTTTTCCGACGAGTTCTGGCGGTTGCCGGGTGGGAAGGGTTGTCGTTAGTCTTTTCCTGTCGCTGCAAATTCAGCGGCCGGGCCTGGAAACCCGATAAGTGAGGGTGCAACAGCGCGTCACATGAGATACTGCATCGCTTTTTTGCGTGTGCAGTTCTGCGTTATGGCGGCTGTGCGCGGGAGACTTTCGAGTCTGCCGGGTTTTGCTCCTTCACTCCGGTTTTTCCAGCCCGCGCATAGCTGCCACCCTCTCGCCTGGAAACGGGAGATGGCGGTTCCACTACGTTAGAGGAGCTGCATCATGTTCAAAGCCACACCCAATCCCCCTGAAACCGATCCCCAAGAACTCGATGAAGCCGCCAAACGCGCCATCGACCACTATCTTGACCCCAAACCTCAAGCCAAAAAGAAACAGCCCACAGGCCAACTGTTCACTGTAGTGGACGGCGTCGACACCGAAAGCCTGCTGGCCAACCTCAGCGAAACCCTGGCTTCAGCCGATGCGATGGTCAGCGACCTAGCCTTCGACCTGAAAGGCTCGCGACGCCATGTTGCCCTTGGCATTCAGCAACTGATCGAGCTGGGCGCTTTGTTGGCGAATCGGATGCTGGACGACGTCAATATAAAACCCTGACCACACCGCACACCGCGCACAGTAGCGAGAACGCTCGCTCTCACAGGAGAAACGCAATCCCACTAAAACCAGGTCGGCTATAAGGCCGCCTCGCGGTGGACGTTGATCTCGGCGCCCCATTAACCACGCTGGCCGAACGCAGGTATTGCGCAGTGGGCATCCCGGCATGGATGCCGGGATAGCCGCGCTGGACCATGGATGGTCCTTCGCGGCGGGCCCACGGAGCAATGCCGGAGTGAGGGCACACCGAGCCTAGGCGAGGTGCCGAGTGGTGGGGCAAAGGCACTTTGGTTACTTTCGTGCCTTTCGAAAGTGACTCGCCGTAAGGGCGAAACCATAAGCCGCCGTTACCGCAGCAATGGATATGTACCCGGTCCGTAAGAGATACGCCGGCCCTGAGGGCGCCCAGCGGGGATAAATCCCCTCGCCACAGGGTTTCGTGTTTATCCCAATGCCAGTCATATCATCCCCAAACCACGTCAAACTCCCTGTAAACTCCGGCCTTTGCCCAACACCCAGGGAGTCGGCAATGTCGGGTTCGATCCTTTATATCCACGGCTTCAACAGCGCCCCAGCGTCAACCAAGGCCAGCCAGTTGACGCAAGTGATGGCACGCCTGGGCCTCAGCGACCAACTGCAGGTGCCCGCCTTGCACCACCACCCCCGCCAGGCCATCGGTCAGCTGGAGCAGGCGATTACAGAACTGGGGCGCCCGCTGCTGGTCGGCAGCTCGCTCGGCGGCTACTATGCGACTCACTTGGCCGAACGCCACGGCCTCAAGGCCCTGTTGGTCAATCCTGCCGTGAGCCCGCATCGGATGTTCGACGGCTACCTGGGCACGCAGAAGAATTTATACACCGACGAAACCTGGAAATTGACCCACGACCACGTGACGGCCCTGGCCGAGCTGGAAGTGCCGGCGCCCCGGGATCCGCAGCGGTTTCAGGTATGGTTGCAAACCGGTGACGAAACGCTGGATTATCGCCACGCCCAGCAGTATTACCGCGCCTGTGCCTTGCGCATCCAGGCCGGCGGCGACCACAGTTTCCAAGGCTTTGCCCAGCAGTTGCCGGCACTGTTGAGTTTTGCCGGTATTGGCGCCGATTTGTACCAGGCGATCGACTTCACGTCGCTGTGAGCCATCGCCCCTTTTTCATTGAACACTGACGACGAGACCCCATGGCCACTCCCAGCGCTAGCTCTTATAACGCAGACGCCATCGAAGTCCTCTCGGGCCTCGACCCGGTGCGCAAGCGCCCCGGCATGTACACCGACACCAGTCGGCCGAACCACCTCGCCCAGGAAGTCATCGACAACAGCGTCGACGAAGCCTTGGCCGGGCATGCGAAGTCGGTGCAGGTCATCCTGCATGCCGATCACTCCCTGGAAGTCAGCGACGACGGTCGCGGCATGCCGGTGGACATTCACCCTGAAGAAGGCGTGTCGGGCGTCGAGCTGATCCTCACCAAGCTCCACGCCGGCGGCAAGTTTTCCAACAAGAACTACCAGTTCTCCGGCGGTCTGCACGGGGTGGGTATTTCCGTGGTCAACGCGTTGTCGACCCAGGTGCGGGTGCGGGTCAAGCGTGACGGCAATGAATACCAGATGACGTTCGCCGACGGCTACAAGGCCACCGAGCTGGAAGTGGTCGGCACCGTCGGCAAGCGCAACACCGGGACCAGTGTGTATTTCGCCCCGGACCCGAAGTATTTCGATTCGCCGAAGTTTTCCGTCAGCCGCCTCAAGCACGTGCTCAAGGCCAAGGCCGTGTTGTGCCCGGGGCTGTTGGTCAGTTTCGAGGACAAGGCCACCGGCGAGAAAGTCGAATGGCATTACGAAGACGGCCTGCGCTCCTACCTGATGGACGCGGTCAACGGTTTCGAGCGTCTGCCCAACGAGCCGTTCTGCGGCAGCCTGGCCGGTAACAAGGAAGCGGTGGATTGGGCGCTGCTGTGGCTGCCCGAAGGCGGCGAAAGCGTCCAGGAAAGCTACGTCAACCTGATCCCTACGGCTCAGGGCGGTACTCATGTCAACGGGCTGCGCCAAGGCCTGCTCGACGCCATGCGCGAATTCTGCGAGTTCCGCAACCTGCTGCCCCGCGGTGTGAAGCTGGCGCCGGAAGACGTCTGGGAACGCATCGCCTTTGTCCTGTCGATGAAGATGCAGGAACCGCAATTTTCCGGCCAGACCAAGGAACGCCTGTCGTCCCGCGAGGCGGCGGCGTTTGTCTCCGGCGTGGTCAAGGATGCGTTCAGCCTGTGGCTCAACGCCAACCCTGAGACCGGCCTGGCCCTGGCGGAGCTGGCGATCAACAACGCCGGCCGTCGTCTCAAGGCCAGCAAGAAGGTCGAGCGCAAGCGCATCACCCAAGGGCCGGCGTTGCCGGGCAAGCTCGCCGATTGCGCCGGGCAGGACCCGATGCGTTCCGAGCTGTTCCTGGTGGAAGGTGACTCCGCCGGCGGTTCGGCCAAGCAGGCGCGGGACAAGGAGTTCCAGGCGATTCTGCCGCTGCGGGGCAAGATCCTCAACACCTGGGAAGTGGACGGCAGCGAAGTGCTGGCCAGCCAGGAAGTGCATAACATCGCGGTGGCCATCGGTGTCGATCCGGGCGCCGCAGACATGAGCCAGTTGCGCTACGGCAAGATCTGTATCCTCGCCGACGCCGACTCCGACGGCCTGCACATCGCCACTTTGCTGTGTGCGTTGTTCGTCCAGCACTTCCGTCCGCTGGTGGACGCCGGTCATGTCTATGTGGCGATGCCTCCGCTGTATCGCATCGACCTGGGCAAGGAAATCTACTACGCCTTGGACGAAGCCGAGCGCGACGGCATCCTCGATCGCCTGGTGGCCGAGAAGAAACGTGGCAAACCGCAGGTCACCCGATTCAAGGGCCTGGGCGAGATGAACCCGCCGCAGCTGCGTGAAACCACCATGGACCCGAACACCCGCCGTCTGGTGCAGTTGACCTTGGATGATTTCGAGGCGACCTCGGAAATGATGGATATGTTGCTGGCGAAGAAACGCGCCGGCGATCGCAAATCCTGGCTCGAATCCAAAGGGGACCTGGCCGAGGTCCTGGCCTGATGCGCAACGGGTTCGCCCTGGCGCTTTTGCTGTGGACGGGGGTGGTAGTTGCAGGGCCCGTGCCGGAATTGAAGCTGCTGTCCGAGCACGCCGTCGATGGCCTGCGCGGCGGCAACCTGTCCGGGCTTGCGCTGTGCGGCAGCGAGATGTGGACCGTGTCCGATCGCGACGATGACCAAATCTACCGCCTCAAACCCGACGATGCGTCGGTTTGGCAGGCTGAAGCGGTGGCTATCGAAGTGCCGCAGGTGCCGGACAGCGGTTTGCCCTTGGGCTTGAGCTCGCGGACGTGGGCGGCGTCGTTTCTGCGCGGTGGCGAGCTGGATTTCGAAGGCATCAGCTGCGACAACGCTGGCAATCGCTACGTGGTCAGCGAGTCCCATGCCGCCGTGCTGCTCGTTCCGCCAACCGGGGCGGCGTCCTGGCTGAAAATCGCCCCGACCTTGATCCGTCAGGCCCGGGGCAGCGGTATGCTATTGCATTTCAACGCGCTGTTAGAAGGCCTGGCCGTGAGCCCCGCCGGCGACCAGCTATGGCTGGCGGCCGAACGCGAGCGTCGGGGGCTGTTATTGATCAAGCGTCAGCAGACAGTATGGGATTGCGATGGCAATTGTGTGTTGCTGAGCGAAGCGGGAAAGCAAATGCAGCCCGAGCAGTTTTCCAAGCCGAAGGCGGTGTCGCGGGATTTCGCCGATCTGTCATTGTTCGACGGCAAGCTGTTTACCCTGGAGCGAAACGCCTATCAGGTCTGCCGGCGTGACCCGCAGACCGCCAAGGTCGAGCGCTGCTGGTCATTCGCCGCCGAGGCGCTGAAGGGTGAGCGTCTTTATCCACAGCCCTTCGGCCTGGCCGAAGCGCTGGTAGTGGACGCAGGTGGCGTGTGGATCGGCCTGGATAACAATAATGGCAAGCGCGCCGACGGCGAAACGCGGCCGATCGTCTGGCGTTTTGCCGCGCCGACGGGTGGCTGGAGCGCCACGCCATGAGCCAGCAACCGCCGGGCAAGCGCGCCGGCCGGGTGCTGATGATCGTGGCTTGGTGCGCGGCGCTGTTTCTGGCGACGCGGTTTTTCGCCCAGTGGGAGCAGCGCGAGCACAATCCCAACACCGAGGTGTATTCGCAAAAGGGCGAAGGATTTATCGAGGTGAAGCTGGTCGGCAATAAACAGGGGCATTTTGTCGCCAGCGGCCAGATCAACGGCCAGCCGGTGGATTTCATGCTCGACACCGGGGCCACCGATGTGGCGGTCCCGCAGGAACTGGCCGAGCGGCTGAAGCTGGAAAAAGGTTTTGGCGTGACATTGAGCACCGCCAACGGATTGAGCGAAGGTTATCGCACCCGCATCGACCGGCTGCAATTGGGTGACATCGTCTTGCGCGATGTCCGCGCCCTGGTGGCGCCAGGCCTGGGTGGCACGCAGGTGCTACTGGGCATGAGCGCCCTGAACAAACTTGAATTTACCCAGCGCGACGGCACCATGCTGTTGCGCCAGACAACGAACTGATGAGGCCCGCATGAGCGACATTCTTGCAGACAGCTTAGACGGCGTAGAACGCCGGTCGCTGGCTGACTTCACCGAAAATGCCTACCTCAATTACTCCATGTACGTGATCATGGACCGCGCCTTGCCGCACATCGGCGACGGTCTCAAGCCGGTTCAGCGACGGATCATCTACGCCATGAGCGAGTTGGGGCTGGACGCTGACTCCAAGCACAAGAAGTCGGCGCGGACCGTCGGTGACGTGCTCGGTAAATTCCACCCCCACGGCGATTCGGCTTGCTACGAAGCCATGGTGCTGATGGCCCAGCCGTTCAGCTATCGCTACACGTTGGTGGACGGGCAGGGTAACTGGGGTGCGCCGGACGATCCCAAGTCCTTCGCGGCCATGCGTTATACCGAGGCGCGGCTGTCGCGCTATTCCGAGGTGCTGCTCAGCGAACTGGGCCAGGGCACCGCGGATTGGGGGCCGAACTTCGACGGAACCCTCGACGAACCCTTGGTTTTGCCGGCACGTTTGCCGAATATCCTTCTCAATGGCACGACTGGCATCGCCGTGGGCATGGCCACCGATGTGCCGCCGCACAACCTGCGGGAGGTGGCCACGGCCTGCGTGCGCCTGTTGGACGAGCCAAAAGCCACCGTGGAGCAGCTCTGCGAGCATATCCAAGGCCCGGACTACCCGACCGAAGCGGAAATCATCACTCCCCGCGCCGATCTGCTGAAAATCTACGAGACCGGCCGTGGTTCGGTGCGCATGCGTGCTGTTTATCACATCGAAGACGGCGACATCATTGTCACGTCGCTGCCCCATCAGGTTTCCGGGGCCAAGGTGATGGAGCAGATTGCCGCGATGATGCAGGCGAAGCCATCGAAGGCGCCGCAAGTTGCTGACCTGCGTGACGAGTCCGACCACGAGAACCCGTGTCGCCTGGTGATTATTCCGGTCAATAGCCGGGTCGACCACGACGCGCTGATGCAGCACCTGTTCGCCAGCACTGACCTGGAGTCCAGCTACCGGGTCAACATCAACATCATCGGCCTGGACGGCAAGCCACAGCTGAAAAACCTGCGGGCATTGCTGGTGGAATGGCTGGAATTCCGGGTCAAGACCGTGCGCCGGCGCTTGCAATTTCGCCTGGACAAAGTCGAGCGCCGCTTGCACCTGTTGGATGGTTTGCTGATTGCCTACCTCAACCTGGATGAAGTGATCCACATTATCCGTACCGAGGAGCACCCCAAGGCCAGCCTGATCGAGCGTTTCGCCCTGAGCGAAATCCAGGCCGACTACATTCTCGATACCCGACTGCGGCAGTTGGCGCGCCTGGAAGAAATGAAGCTGCGGGCCGAGCAGGATGAATTGCTCAAGGAACAGGCCAAGCTGCAAGCCCTGCTGGGCAGCGAAGCCAAGCTCAAGAAACTGGTACGCACCGAACTGCTCAAGGACGCCGAAACCTACGGTGACGACCGCCGCTCGCCTATCGTCGAGCGCGCCGAAGCCAAGGCACTGACCGAACATGATCTGTTGCCGAACGAGAAAGTGACGGTTGTGCTGTCGGAAAAAGGTTGGGTGCGCTCCGCCAAGGGGCACGATATTGACGCTGCCGGGCTTTCCTACAAGGCTGGAGATGGTTTCAAGGCCTTGGCGCCTGGGCGCTCAAACCAGTTTGCGGTGTTCATCGATTCAACCGGGCGCAGTTATTCGGTGCCGGCCCATACCTTGCCTTCGGCTCGCGGCCAGGGCGAACCGCTTACCGGACGATTAACTCCACCGCCGGGTGCAACTTTTGAATGCGTGCTGATGCCTGATGATGACGGGCTATACGTTATCGCGTCGGACGCCGGTTACGGGTTCGTCGTCAAGGGTGAGGACCTGCAAGCCAAGAACAAGGCGGGCAAGGCGCTGTTGAGCCTGCCGAACAACGCCAAGGTCATTGCGCCGCGTCTGGTCTGCGACCGCGAGAACAATTGGCTGGCCTCGGTGACGACCGAGGGGCGGTTGCTGGTGTTCAAGATCAGCGACCTGCCACAGCTGGGGAAAGGCAAAGGCAACAAGATTATCGGTATTTCCGGCGAACGGGTGGCGAGTCGCGAGGAATATGTCACGGATATTGCAGTGATTCCCGAGGGTGCCACGCTTGTGCTTCAGGCAGGAAAGCGGACGCTATCTTTGAAGGCGGACGATCTTGAGCATTACAAGGGTGAACGCGGTCGGCGGGGCAACAAGCTTCCGAGGGGTTTTCAGCGGGTGGATGCGCTGCTCGTCGAAAACCTCAATTAAGCGTACTAGAGGGCTCGGTCTGCGATTAAAACCCGCAGATCGGTACTTTGGCGCTGGAGTCGGGACGCATATTCACGGATGATAGGCCCTTTCAAGCGCCGGCGTGGCCGAGCGTTCTTCATAATGACCGAGTATTTTTCACTGTGGTAAGCCTTGTGGCCGCCACCTGGACGAGACGATGACTGCTCTGCGCCTTCCTATTTTTTGGCTCGCCGGCCTGCTTGGCCTGGCGGGCTGCAGCATCAATCAACCGGTGTCGCTGTACCAACTGGACAGCGGTACTCCGGCCATGCCTGCGCAAAGCGCGGGCATGGCCGTATTGCTCGGCCCGGTGCTGATTGCCGATTACCTTCAGCGTGAAACCCTGTTGCAACGCCAGCCAGACGGCAGCCTGCAGGCCGCCACGGACGGACGCTGGGCTGGCAGCTTGTCTTCCGACATCGATCAGTTGTTGCTGCGCCAGATTGCGGGCCATTTGGACAGTCAGCGCGTAGTGCTGGCCCCCGCCACCCAGGGATTCTCCCCAGATGTTCAGGTCCTGCTGTCGATTACCCGGCTGGACTCAGGCGAATCCCAGCCAGCGGTCCTCGATGCCCAGTGGCGACTGATCGACCGTCGCGGCAAGGTTCGCGAAAACCGCATTGTTCATCTGCAAGAACCGCACGTGGGCTCCACTGCTGCGCAGGTCCAGGCACAAGGCGTGCTCTTGCAGCGCCTGGCCGAGCAGTTGTCCGTGTCGCTCAAGCCGCTGGCCAACCAGCCGCCTATCGCAGAGGTCCCACGCAAGGCTGCTCCCGCCCCAGCAAAACCGGTAGAAAAGGAAAAGGACAAGATTCCCATGGCCTTGCCGATTCGTACGGACATGGAAGTGTTCAGGTTCTGATAGCCGGACCGGATACAGCACAAAGCCAGCATTGATGCGGGCTTTGTCGTTTATATAAAAAGCCCGCGGACGATCACTCGTCCGCGGGCTTCGTTATTTCAGATGCCGAGGCTCAGGCCTGGCGCTCATGCATTCGCGCCAGTTGCCGCTCCAGCATCGATGGATAAGGCTCCATCAATCGCTCTACACAGCAGGCGCCTTCGGGGCTGGCGATGGGGCGGATACGCGCGCGCTGGCGGATCAGGGCGTCGTCGTTGATCTTGCGCTCCACCAGCAGCAGGTTGCGGCTGTGTTGGGAGAGGGCCAGTGCGTCCTGGGCTGTTTCGGTCAACAGCAAGTCGATCTGGCTCAGGCCGAACAGGCTGTCGCCGAGGGTCAGGCCTAGTTGCAACTGCAGGGTGATGCCACTGTCGGCAACCTCGATCTGCAACTGATGACCCAATGCCCGCAACAATTCACCGCAGCAGATGGCATTGGTCAGGTAGTCGTCGCCGCTGTCCTCGGTGTGGAACAGCATCAGTGTGCTGCCGTCGTTCAGGGTGTGCAGTTCGCCCTGATAAAGCGATGCCGCCTGGTCGAGGCAGTCGCGATAACGTTCGAGCAGTTCCTTCAGGCGGGCCTGGGGCAGGCGTCGCAATTGATCCTGGGCGCCCAGTTGAACGGCTAGTACGGCGCTGTGCTGTGGCAGGTTCGAGGCGACAGGGCGGGCGATCGGTTGAGGCGCGCCGGCGACCGTTTCGTCTCGCAAGTCGGCGAAGGCATCGTCGTCTTCATCGTCTTCAACCGTACGCACCACATGACGCGGCACAGGGCGGGAAGCAGGCATCGGCGCACTTTCGTCAAAGCCAGGGTCGCGCAGGTTGCGCACTTCAAATCCCGGCTCGGCATCGTCCTCATCGACGTAGTCGACGTCTTCGGGCTCCGGCACGGGCTCAGGCTCCGGCGCGAAACTGGCGTGGAGTTGCCGGGCCAGGTCGCCAATTTCGTCCTGGCGCTGGGTCGCGGGTGTGTGTTCATCGATGTCCCGCAGCCAGACGCGCAATTGCAGCAGCGGCGTAGAGATATGCCGTCCCAGGCGCAGGCTCAAGGCCAGTGCCAGTGCCAACAATATCGCGCTGAGAATGCCCATGCTCTGCAGGCTGATGGTCATCGGCTGCTGGAACTGATCCATGTCCAGGCTGATGCGCAATTGCCCGGCGGTCACGTCCTGGAACGTGATCTTGCTCTGGTACATGCCACCGGTTTCACCCAGCAAGCCCGGCTTGGGACGCTGGCCGGCCTCCGCCAGGATGCGGTTGTCCACGCTGTAGATGGCGGCGTGGGCGACCAGTTTGTTCTTGGTCAGGTTGTTGAGCAGCACGTTGAGGCTGAGGATGTCGTTGGACACCAGCAACTCGGTGGCGGACGTGGCGGTCTGGGTGGTCAGGCTTTCGCCCAGGGCATCCGCCTGCTCGTGCATGGCCTGCTTGAACTGCAAACCCATCACGCAGGCATAGATGACCAGGGCCAGGGCGACCAGGATCACGTTATGGCTGGCAATGCGTAATGCAATCGGCACGCGGCGATGGCGCAGTGCACGGAAGATCAGCAGAAAGAAATTGTCGGTTTTGACTGGCGTGGGCCGGTTCACTGAGCTCGGCTCTTTGTCCGTGAAATTGACGCGCAGTATAGCGATAGCCCCATGACCGGCAAAGCACTGGCGGTGCCCGATGGTCACTGAATGTGGGTAGAATGCGGTTTTTTTTCCACCTGCGGGGGTGCGCCTTGCGCGAAATCGTCCTGATAAACATCACTGGCAGCGACCGTCCGGGTCTGACTGCGGCCATTACCGGCGTTCTGGCCCAGGGTGGTGTGAACATTCTCGACATTGGTCAGGCGGTGATCCACGACACGCTGTCGTTCGGCATCCTGGTTGAAATCCCGGATACCGAGCAGGGCAAGTCGGTGCTCAAGGACATCCTGTTTACCGCCTACAAGCTTGACCAGCAGGTGCGTTTCACCCCGGTATCGGAAGCCGATTACCAAAACTGGGTAGCCGGGCAGGGCAAAAAACGGCACATCGTGACGCTGTTGACTCGCAAAGTCACCGCCGAGCAATTGCAGCGCGTCAGTTCGATCACGGCGAAATATGGCCTGAACATCGACCACATCGACCGGCTGTCCGGGCGCATGCCGCTCGATACCCCGGCCGACCAAGGCAAGGGCTGCATCGAGTTTTCCGTGCGCGGCGAACCTGCCGATCCCCAGGCGTTGCGTGCTGAATTCCTCAGCGTGGCCCAGGAGCTGAACGTCGACATCGCGTTCCAGGAAGATTCGCTGTTTCGCCGTAACCGCCGCCTGGCGGTGTTCGACATGGACTCGACGCTGATCGAAGCCGAAGTGATCGACGAGTTGGCCAAGGCTGCCGGCGTCGGCGACAAGGTGTCGGCCATCACCGAGCGGGCCATGGCCGGCGAGCTGGATTTCCGGGCCAGCTTCAAGGAGCGCCTGGCGCTGCTGCAAGGCCTGGATGTGAGCGTGCTGGATTCCATCGGCGCTTCCCTGCGCCTGACCGAGGGAGCCGAAACCCTGTTCGCCGAACTCAAGCGCCTGGGCTACAAGACCGCGATTCTGTCGGGCGGCTTCACGTATTTCGCCAAGCAGTTGCAGGCCAAGCTCGGTATCGACTACGTGTTCGCCAACGAGCTGGAAGTGGTGGACGGCAAGGTGACCGGCGTGGCGGTCGAGCCGATCGTCGATGCCCAGCGCAAGGCGGATCTGCTGCGGGAACTGGCCGCCAAGGAAGGCCTGCGCCTGGAGCAGACCATCGCCGTAGGTGACGGAGCCAACGATCTGCCGATGCTGGCCATCGCCGGCCTCGGCGTGGCGTTCCGGGCCAAGCCGCTGGTCAAGCAGTCGGCCAGGCAGGCGATTTCAACCTTGGGGTTGGATGGGGTGTTGTATCTGCTGGGCTTCAGGGATCGTGACGGGCAGGTTTGAACCCTGCATCATTTTCCAGGGCATACGCTCTTGTGGCGAGGGAGCAAGCTCCCTCGCCGCGGGATCAGTCGTTTTTTAGAGTGACTTCCACAGCGAATCAAAATCGCCTTCCTTGTCACTGCCATCCTCACCAGTGCCTGAGTCTTCAGGGTGATAAGCAAACTGATTGAAGCTGTGGGTGCTGGTCACGCGCCGGTCCAGCGAGGCCCGCCTTTCCTGTCCGTTGGCATTGATCAATACCTGTTGGCCCTCTTGGAAGGGTAGGCGCGGAGCGATCATGGTGGGCGGCAGGTCGATCGCGCTGATTTCCGGCAGTAGCAATCCCCGCAGGTAATGTCCCTGGTCGCTCTGTTCGCGGAGCAGTTGCAGGCCGCAAGGCTGGGCGTGGGGCGCGACCAGCTCGATGCCCATCTGCATGGCGCCATTGCGTACCTGGCGGATCCAGCGCACCACGGCGATGCTCCAGGTCTGATCGTTGGCGTCACGAATGCCGATCATCTCCCCGGCCTGCAATTGTTCCGGCACCTCTTTCGGCCAGCCAAGGCAGTAACCGCCCGGGCTGTGGTTGATGATTGGCAGGTCGTAAGTTGGAAAGTGATGCTGATTGTCGGAGCTGGTACTGTCGTCATCTGCCGGATTGACCGGGTACTCGATTTCTTCGTAGGGCAGCAGCTCGCTGTCACCGGCTGGTGCGGCGTCGAAGGCCTGGCTCCAAGTGTCGTTTTTCCTGGTCGTCGAGGGCTCGAACCGGGCCTTGCGTGTCGCTGGATTCTTTAGGATTTCGCTGAAGGAGCGCTCCCCTCCAAGGTAGTAGTGCAGCGCGCTCATGCCCACGCACAACGTCAGTGTTCCGTTGCCCTCGGTGCGCTGGAAGCTGCGCTCGGCGGCCTCGCCCCAGGCGGCTTGCAGGTGGTGCAGGGTGTCGGCACTCATGCCGGCGGGCACTGGCAGCGATGATTCGACAGGCTGCGCCAGATGGGCGGTGATCGCGCGTACCAACGGTTCAAGTTCGAAACCCAGCAGGCCAGGTTGCTGCTCGGCGCGAAATTTGGAGCGATACCGCGGTCCGACATCCAGTTGCGGTGCGACGGCGAAAAGGCTGGTGGCGGCGCTGGCGAGCGGGTCCAGCTTGACCCACTGGCTCCACGATTCCAGGACCTCGGCCAGTCGCGCGATCTGGCTCTGGCGCAACTGATTGCTGCGCGAGGCGCCTAGCAGCAGGGCGACGACGTAGGTCTGCTCGGCGCTCAACTGATGAACCTGGCTGGCCAGCTCATCGCTGACGCTCAGGTGCTGCAGCTTGTGCTGGCAGGCGATCCGGTACAGCTGGTGCAAATCAAGCCAAAGCCCCTCGGGTACCGGGCTGTACAGCTGGCTGGCGCGCAACAGGTTGCCGTCGAGGGCATGTAGCGCCCGTTGCACTGCGGTGCCGAGCAGGCGCGCCCGATCCTTGCTGAACTTGGGTGAGAGGCGTACGACTATTTGCTTGTAACCCATCGCCAGATGGGTTTGCAGGGCCTGGCACAGGTTGACGATCTTGCGCGAGCGGTCGTCCAGCACAATGGCCTGCTGCAGGAAGTGTCGCTCCAGGTGCTTGCAAACGTAATAAACCTCGGGCCGCAGCAGTTCGAGCAGTTGCAGGCGATTGTCGCTGGGGGTGAGCAGCTGGTTCAGCTCGCCGAGCGCCTGATACAACAGGCGGGCGGTTTCGCCGATGTTGGCCTTGGGCAGGTTGGCAATCCAACGCTTGAGGTCGCGAGGCGTGGCATCGCAAAAGGACAGGCGCGACTGGGTCGGTGTCGAAACACGCAGTAGCTGGAGAGGGCTGGTCTCATTCATGCCGTGGGCAGGCTCCGGCGGGAAATGAAGGGGATGTTTCCAACTCTAGCAGTTATGGGCGAAAAGGCGCGTCCGATGTCGGGTGCCAAGTGGGAGCGACAGGCCTCGCCCCCACCTGGCCGATGAATCAGGCTTTGGGCAGCGCCAAGCCTTGGCCCATCTGCACCGGCGAGCCGGCTACCAGGTCTTCGGTCCACTTCACTTGATCCGGCCCGAACAGCACGATAGCGGTCGAACCCAGTTTGAAGCGGCCCAGCTCGGCGCCTTTTTCCAGATGAATCGGCGCACGGGCGGCTTCGTCGTAACGGAAGGTCTTGAGTTCGCGCTTGGGCGGTGTCACCAGGCCGGCCCAGACCGTCTCGATGGACGCCACGATCATTGCACCCACCAGCACCACGGCCATCGGGCCGCGTTCGGTGTCGAAAATGCAGGCGACGCGCTCGTTACGGGCAAACAGTTCCGGAACGTTTTCGGCAGTGGTCTGGTTGACCGAGAAGATTCGGCCGGGGATGTAGACCATTTCCCGCAAAGTGCCGGCCAGCGGCATGTGCACGCGGTGATAATCCTTGGGCGACAGGTAGATGGTAGCGAAATCGCCGCCCATGAACGGCGCCGCGTTGGCCGCCTCACCGCCCAGCAGCTCCAGCACACTGAAGCTGTGGCCCTTGGCCTGGAACACCCGGCCATGCTCGATCGGGCCGAGCTGGCTAACGGCGCCATCGGCAGGGCTGAGAATCGCGCCGGGGGTTTCGTCCAGAGGGCGCGCGCCCTCTTTCAGAGCGCGAGTAAAGAAGGCATTGAAGTGCTCGTAAGCCGTCAGGTCTTCCACCAGAGCCTGGGACATGTCCACCTGGTAGCGCTTGGCGAACCAGGCCGTGAAGGCATTCTTGAACCAGTGCACTCGGCACTCGGCGATGCAGCCGGCCAGCCGTGACAGCAAATGGTGCGGCAGCAGGTACTGGGAGAGGATGAACAAGCGGTTTTTCATTAAGTGTCCTTAAAAATCTTCAAAGCTCGATAGGAGTGTCAGGGCGGTTGCCCCATTCGCCCCAGGAACCGGCATAGCCTTTGACTCGCGGATAACCGAGCGCCTTGGCCACCAGATAGGTGAAGCCAGAGCGGTGGTGAGTCTGGCAGTGGGTGATGACTTCTTTGTCAGGCGTAATGCCCAGTTGTTCGAGTATTTGCGGCATGTCCTTGCGGATACGCAGGTTGCGCGCCGGGTCCATGCCTGCGGTCCATTCAAAGTTGACTGCTCCAGGGATGTGTCCGCCCCTGGCCGCAACGACTTTTTCGCCGGAATATTCGAGCGGGCCGCGTGCATCCCAGATTGCCAGGTCGCTGGCGCCCAGGCGGCTTTGCAAATATTCGCGGGTAGCGGTGGGGGCTTCGTGCAGGGTCAGGCTTACCGAGCCCGCGACTGTCGCCGGGACTTCAGCGGAGACTGGCAGGCCCTCGTCCAGCCAGGACAGCACACCGCCATCGAGGTAGTGGTAGTTCGAGTGGCCGATCACGTCCAGCAGCCAGATAAAACGTCCGGCCCAGCCGCCGCCTTCGTCGTCGTACACCACGTAGACCGCACCGGGGGTGTGTCCAAGTTCACCGAACAGCGCCTCAAGGTCCGCTTTGGCCGGCAACAGGCCTGGCGCCGGGGGTTGGCCAAGCTGGGTGCGCTTGGGGTCGACGAAATACGCGCCAGGAATATGCCCGGTGCTGTAGCGGGCGGCGCTGGTCAGGTCCACCAGAATCAGGTTCGGAGTGTCGAGGCGCGGGAGCAGTTCGCTCGGCTCGATGACCAAAGGCAAGCCAGAGAAGTCAGGCATGTGAGGCCTCCTGGGGCGCAAAGGGAAAGGATTGTAGCAAGTTCAGCGACCACGGTTGGTAAAGGTATGCAGCGCCCTTTCGATGCATTGCGAGGTTTTGCCGAAGGCCTGTACGGTCACGTCCGAGAACGGCCCGCCACCCTGGTCCACCGCGACCAGCATGATCACCCGGCCGTTGCAGGTCAGTGAGCGCAACAGCAAGTGCTCGCCCTTGAACAGGCTGCGCAGGCCCGGCGGCAGCAAAGCCCAATACTGGGCATTGTTCTCCGGGTTCAGGCGAACCTGGGCCTGCTGGGCCAGCAGTCGCTGCAGGACCTTGCTCTGGCTGATGGAGAAACTCATCGCCGCCGCCTCTTTGGGCAGGCCGGCGGTCTGATGCACGCGCACACTGGTCTGGCTGCGGTCGGCCATCAAGATCATTACCCGGCGCATTCCGCACGCCACCAGAGCGTTGCGGGCCGAGGTCGTCAAATGCATGGCATTGCTGAAGGGGCTGGGTTCCACCAACAGCGCGGCGCATTGCTTGCGCCATTGGGTCAGGTCTTCGGCGCTGGGCGGCGCGGCCGGGAGCAAGCCCGGGTGGACGCGGCGGCTGCCCCAGGGCCAGATCAACGCCACGGCCGGATGCCAGAGGTCTGGCAGGGTGTTTTGGCGGGCGCTGGTGACAGCTTGTTGATGAAGCTGCTGCTGGAGCTCGTCCATTGGCATTTGCAGATACAGGCTTGTGAGGTACTGCCAACGAGCGCTAGACGGGCTGTCCCAAGCCTGTTGCGCCGCCAGCGCCAGGCCGTTGGCCAGCAACACGGTATTGGCGGGCTGGTTAAGCCAGCGCCGCAGGGTTGGGTCGTCGTCGAGCCGATTCTGCTGGCGTAGCGGGTGATCGCTGTCGCGCGCAATGCGCAGCACTTTTATTAGTTCGCGGCGCTCGTTGAGCAGCAGGCGATAGCCCTGCATCACCCACGCCGGCAGGCGCCACCGTTCTACCAGCGCCAGGCAGATTTGCAACAGGCCGACGCCGAACAGCTCGCGCTCGACCTGATCGGCCGGTTGGCCTTTATGGATCACCCGCAACTCCCACTCACCCAGCAGCCGCGGGTGAGTCAGCGCCAATGGCCAGAGCGGCGAGAGAAACAACAGGCTGCCCCAATGAATGTCCTGCCACAGCCGAGCCAGGCGGTTGGCAAAAAAACCGTTGGCCTGCTGCGTGGCGTGCTGGCTGATCAATTGCAGTTGGCGCAGGGCTACAGGAATCTGATGCTCCGGCAACGAGGGCAGGCGGGCAAGCAACTCTTCGGTGCGCTTGAGACCCAGGCGGTTGATCGCCACTTCGAGATTTTCCGCCGGTTCCGCCAGGGTGCCGTGGGTGTGATGGTTAGCCTCGCGGATGACACTCAGGGCCAGCGCGGGG
Source organism: Pseudomonas sp. Z4-20 (assembly GCF_051131955.1). Taxonomy (NCBI): domain Bacteria; kingdom Pseudomonadati; phylum Pseudomonadota; class Gammaproteobacteria; order Pseudomonadales; family Pseudomonadaceae; genus Pseudomonas; species Pseudomonas sp. Z4-20. The sequence continues at coordinate 5,093,446 of NZ_CP071641.1, read as the reverse complement.
CTGCCCTGCATCAATTCGGCGATGTCGCGTAGCGAGCGGCGGCTGTCGGCAATAGCCTTGCAGACCAGGTCATGACTGGCCTGGGGCACCGGCAAGTGGACGCCTTCGAGCAGCTTTACCCAGCCTTCGAGCGTGGCGGGTCGCGGAGTTGGAACCTTCGTTTCGTTAGCCATGACTAGACGCGATCTTCACATGAGGTATCAACGCCCGGAACGGGGCAAAATTGGCTTTTCGCCAGAACTGGCTATAGTCTGGCGCAGTTTCGCCGATAAGTAGAAGAAGAGATTTTTCAGCTTCCGAATGTGACCTTGAACCCGACTTAAATAAGTACTTTCTACCTATGGCTAAAATTATCGGCATCATTGTCGTGTTCGCGAGCGTGCTCGGCGGATACGTGCTCTCCCATGGCAAGATCGCAGCCCTGGTCCAACCTTTCGAGGTATTGATCATTGGCGGTGCGGCCCTTGGCGCTTTCCTGCAGGCCAACCCTGGCTATATGACCATGCACGTGCTCAAGAAATCCTTGAGCATGTTCGGCTCGCGTTTCAGCCACACCTTCTACCTGGAAGTGCTGGGGCTGGTTTACGAGATCCTCAACAAAAGCCGCCGTGAAGGCATGATGGCGATTGAAGGCGATATCGAAGATGCCGCCTCCAGCCCGATCTTTGCCAAGTACCCCACCGTACTGAAGGATGAGCGCATGACCGCGTTCATCTGTGATTACCTGCGCATCATGTCGTCCGGCAACATGGCGCCCCATGAGCTCGAAGGCCTGTTCGACATGGAGCTGTATAGCCTCAAGGAAGATCTGGAGCATCCATCGCACGCGGTCAACGGCATCGCCGACGGCATGCCCGGTTTCGGTATCGTCGCGGCGGTATTGGGTATCGTGGTGACCATGGCGTCCCTGGGAGAGGGCGACCAGGCGTCCATCGGCCTGCACGTAGGTGCGGCGCTGGTAGGTACGTTCTTCGGTATTCTGGCCGCCTATGGCTTCTTCGGCCCGCTGGCCCATTCCCTGGCCCACGACGCCAAGGAAGAGCTCAATGTCTACGAGGCCATCAAGGCCTCGCTCGTGGCCTCCGCCTCGGGCATGCCGCCATCCCTGGCGGTGGAGTTCGGTCGCAAGGTCCTGTACCCGGCGCATCGTCCAAGCTTCGCCGAGCTGGAACAAGCGGTTCGCGGTCGCTAAGCAATGGAAAATAATCAGCCGATCATCGTTAAGCGCATCAAGCGCATTGCCGGCGGACACCATGGTGGTGCCTGGAAAATCGCCTTTGCCGACTTCGCGACGGCGATGATGGCGTTCTTCCTGGTGCTGTGGCTGCTGTCCACCGCGACCCCGGAACAGAAGATCGCCATCGCCGGGTACTTCAAGGATCCGGTCGGTTTTTCCGAGAGCGGCACGCCGTACATCATCGATCTGGGCGGCTCGCCCGTCCTCGCGCCGGAAAATACGCTCAACCCCGAGGTCAAGTCGCAGCCTCAGCCCGACAAGGCGACTGTCGACGCCAATGAGGCCGAAGGCATGGCCGAGCAGGTCGAGCGGGAGCGCCTGGAGTTGCTGCTGCAAGAATTGCAGAACAAGGTCGAAGAGAACCCGGAACTGCAGAAATTCAAGGACCAAATCCTCTTCGAGATTACCCCGAACGGCCTGCGCATCCAGATCATGGACGCCGATAACCGGCCGATGTTCGACTCGGGCAGCGCGCGGCTGAAACCGTATTTCGAAGACATCCTGCTGGCCATGGCCGACACCATCAAAGCGGTGCCGAACAAGATCAGTATCAGCGGTCACACCGATGCCAAGCCTTTTGTCGGCAAAGGCGACTTTGGTAACTGGGAGCTGTCGGCCAACCGGGCCAACGCAGCGCGGCGCGCCCTGGTGGCGGGCAGCTACCCGGACGAGCAAGTGGCGCGGGTCGTCGGTTACGCGTCCTCGGCGCTGTTCGATCGCAAGGAACCGTTCAACCCGGTCAACCGGCGGATTGATATCGTGGTGTTGACCAAGAAGGCGCAGAAAGCCATCGAAGGTTCGCAGACCGACGATCCGGCGCCAGACCCAGCTCAAAGCGAAGGCGCGCCGGGTGAAGTGCCCACTGCACCCGTGACGCCTGCCGCAGCGGCTGATCCGAACGCGCTGCCAGCGGACCAGCAGCCGGTGCAGGCCCATGAGTTGCGCGAGCGCCTGAACCTGTTCGACGACGCCGCGCCGAAACCGGCGGAACCGCCAGCGCAGTGACCCAATAAAAAAGCCGACATCATTGTCGGCTTTTTGTTGGGCTACCTTTCACTCGAGGCTTGCTTGCTTTTGTGGCGAGGGAGCTTGCTCCCGCTCGGCTGCGCAGCAGTCGCAAGGCCGGACAACTCGGTCTGGCTGGAGACTGTGGGGCCTGCTTCGCAGTCCAGCGGGAGCAAGCTCCCTCGCCACAAGAGTGATCGGCTTGATATTGCGTGCCGTTCAGTAACTGCTTTCCGGCAGGCTGGCGATGATCGAGCGGTAGCTGTTCATCCGCTGCTGATGCACGCGACCTTCTTCCAGTGCCTTGAGCAGGGCACAACCGGGCTCGCGGTCGTGCTTGCAATCACGGAAGCGGCAGGTGCCGATCAGCTCGTTGAACTCGATGAACCCGGCCTCGACATCGCTCCGGCTGACATGCCCCAGGCCGAATTCACGGATACCCGGCGAGTCGATCAACTCACCGCCACCGGGGAAGTGGAACAGCCGCGCGGTGGTGGTGGTGTGGGTGCCTTGGCCGGACAGCTCGGACAACGGCCCGACGCGGGTCTCGACGTCCGGCAGCAAGCTGTTGACCAGCGAAGACTTGCCGACGCCGGACTGGCCGACGAACACGCTGATGCGCCCATCCAGTTGCTGCTGAAGTTGCTCCATGCCGTTGCCGTGATGAGCCGAGACTTCCAGCACCGGGTAACCCAGGTCCCGATAGACCGACAGCAGCGCATTGAGCGCCGGGGCATTGTGTTCGTCGATCAGGTCGAACTTGTTGAGCAACAGCAACGGACGGATGCCGGCGTGCTCGGCTGCCACCAGGTAGCGGTCGATCAGGTTGGCATGAGGCTCGGGCAGCGGGGCGAACACGATGACGATCATGTCGACGTTGGCGGCCACCGGCTTGAGTTGGCCTCGGCTGTCCGGACGGCACAGCTCGGTGTGGCGCGGCAATTGCGCGACGATTACGCCGATGCCCTGGTTGCCGGCGCGCCAGACGACCTGGTCGCCGGTCACCAGCGCCGGCAGGTTGGCGCGCAAGTGGCAACGGAAAACCTGGCCGGCCAATTCGCCTTCCTTGGCCTCGACCTCGACCTGCACACCGAAGTGCGCGATCACCAGCCCGGTCTGTTCCGGGCCCAGGTCACCGCCTTCCAAGGCTTCGACAGCGCTGGATTCGCGTTTGGCGGCGCGGGCGGCGCGCTCACCCTGGATCTTTTCGATGCGCCAGTTCTGACGACGATTGAGTTGGCGTTTGGCCATGGGTGTTCCGTATGAAGAAATGCAGCGAATAGGGTAAAACGGCGGCGAGTTTAGCACGCCCCGGGGGCTGCCTAGGCTAAACTGCGCAGCTACGCCGAGGAGCTTTCCCATGCAAAACCCGCAAAACCTCATCTGGATCGACCTGGAAATGACCGGTCTGAACCCGGACACCGACGTCATCATCGAAATGGCCACCATCGTCACCGACAGCGATCTCAACACCTTGGCCGAAGGCCCGGTAATCGCTATCCATCACAGCGATGAGATCCTGGCCGGCATGGACGAGTGGAACACCCGCCAGCACGGTGGTTCGGGCCTGACCCAGCGGGTGCGCGACAGCAAGATCAGCATGGCCGAGGCGGAAGCCCAGACCATCGCCTTCCTCGAGCAATGGGTGCCGAGGGGCAAATCGCCGATCTGCGGCAACAGCATCTGTCAGGACCGGCGCTTCCTGTATACCCACATGAAATCGTTGGAAAGCTATTTCCACTATCGCAACCTGGACGTCTCGACCCTCAAGGAGCTGGCCGCCCGCTGGGCCCCCGAGGTCCGCGACAGCTTCCAGAAAGGCAGCACGCACCTGGCCCTGGATGACATTCGCGAGTCCATTGCCGAGTTGCAGCATTACCGCAAGCATTTCATCAAGTTCTGATCAGGTACGCAGTGCGCTCTTGTGGTGAGGGGATTTATCTGTGTTGGACAGGTAGGCGCTGCCCTCTTTTGGTGCCAGCCCAAACTGGCTAGACTGCGCGCCTTCCTGCAAGGACCGCCATCATGCTGCTGATGCTGTATCTGATCGCCATAACCGCCGAAGCCATGACCGGCGCGCTGTCTGCCGGGCGACGGGGCATGGACTGGTTCGGCGTGGTGTTGATCGCCTGCATCACGGCGCTGGGTGGCGGCTCTGTGCGGGACGTGCTGCTAGGGCACTACCCGCTGACCTGGGTCAAGCATCCGGAATATCTGGTGCTGACCACCGCGGCCGCCATGCTGACGGTATTCCTGGCGCGCTGGATGCGTCACTTGCGCTCACTGTTCCTGGTGCTCGACGCCGTGGGCCTGGTGGCGTTCACCTTGATTGGGTGCATGACCGCGCTGGAGATGGGGCACGGCATGTTGGTGGCGTCGGTCAGCGGCGTAATAACAGGAGTGTTCGGCGGCATCCTCCGGGACATTTTCTGCAACGATATCCCGCTGATCTTCCGCCGTGAGCTTTATGCCAGCGTCTCGTTTGCCGCCGCGTGGTGCTATTTGTTATGCGTCTTCCTGCAACTGCCCAGCGAACAGTCGATCCTCATCACGCTGTTTGGCGGTTTCCTGCTGCGGCTCCTGGCAATCCGCTTCCACTGGGAAATGCCCAAGTTCGTCTATAACGACGAAGTCTGACGCTCGGCGTGCTGGCGCAACGCCCATTCCACATGTTCCTGCACCAAGGCTGACGGATAGCCCCGTCGCGCCTTCAACGCTTCCATTACCGGTATCGTCGTAGGCGCGTTCCCGAGCCCCACCGCCAGGTTGCGCAGCCAGCGTTCGTAACCGGCGCGGCGCAGTGGCGAACCCTCGGTGCTGCTGAGGAACTTGTCCTCGTCCCACATGAACAACTCGGCCAGTTCGGCATTGTCCAGGTTGTGACGGGGCTTGAAGTCGCCTTCACCCGACGGCCGGGCGAAGCGGTTCCACGGGCAGACGATCTGGCAGTCGTCACAGCCGAACACCCGATTGCCGATCAACGGCCGCAGGTCCTCAGGGATGGCATTTTTCAGCTCGATAGTGAGGTAGGAAATACACCGCCGTGCATCCAGTATGTAAGGACCGATGAATGCGTTGGTAGGACAGATATCCAGGCAGGCGGTACATTTTCCGCAATGTTCGCTGGCGTGGGGCGGGTCCACTGGCAGCGGGAGATCGACGAACAGTTCGCTCAGGAAGAAATAGCTGCCGGCTTTGCGGTTCAGCACCAGGGTGTTTTTGCCGATCCAACCCAGCCCGGCCTGTTCGGCGATGGCTTTTTCCAGCACTGGCGCGCTATCGACGAACGCGCGATAGCCAAAGGGGCCAATGGCCGCCTGGATTTTTTCTGCCAGTTGCTGCACGCGTTTACGGATCAATTTGTGGTAATCGCGGCCCAACGCATAACGCGAGACGTAGGCTTTTTCCGGTTGGGCAAGCCGTTGCGCCATTTGCGTGTCGCCTGGCAGGTAATCCATGCGCAGGGACACCACGCGCAAGGTGCCGGGCACCAATTCTTCTGGATGCGAGCGCTTGCTGCCGTGGGCGCCCATGTAGTCCATTTCGCCATGGTAACCGGCCTCGAGCCAGCGTTGCAGGTGCTGTTCATGCTCGGCGAGGTCCAGGCCGCTGATGCCGACCTGCTGGAAACCCAGCTCGCGGCCCCAGTCCTTGATGGATTGGGCGAGAGTGGCAAGATCGGTGGGAATGGCAGGCATGAGGCGAGAGAAACCGGAGCTGAGATGCGTATAATTCTGCCAGACATCGGAGCCCGAAGACGCATGCCGCAGACTAAAGATGATTTTCCCGACGCGCTGTACAGTGCCGCGCAGGTCCGGGCCCTCGACGCACAACTGATCGCGGCGGGCACCAGCGGCTTCGAATTGATGCAGCGCGCCGCCCGTGCCACCTGGCGAGCCATTGTCCGGCGCTGGCCCGAGGCCAGCGAGCTGACCGTGCTGGCCGGCCATGGCAACAACGCCGGCGATGGCTACCTGGTCGCGACCCTGGCCCGGCGCGCCGGCAGGTCGGTCCGAGTGCTGGCGGTGGGTGAGCCCCGGCGTTTGCTCGGTGATGCCGCCAATGCCCACGCCGAAGCCGTGGCGGTTGGTGTGCCAGTAGAACCCTGGACGGACGAATGCGAGTTGCGGGGTGTATTGCTCGACGCACTGCTCGGCACGGGGCTGAGTGGTGATGTGCGCGAGCCTTATGTGCGGGCCATCGATACCATCAATGTCAGTGGCCTGCCGGTCGCTGCTGTGGATATCCCCTCGGGATTGTGTGCCGATACCGGTCGAGTGCTGGGCACTGCAGTGACCGCTGACCTGACCGTGACTTTCATCGGCCTGAAGCTCGGCCTGTTCACGGGTGATGCAGCGGACCGGGTCGGCGAGTTGTTTTTCAATGACTTGCACGCGAACCCGGACATCGTTGAATCGGCGCCGGTCGATGCTCGATTGCTCCTGCCGCGCAATCTGCCACGTCTGACGCCTCGCGCGCCCACCTCCCACAAAGGCAAGTTCGGTCATGTGTTGTTGATCGGCGGCGACCGGGGCTTCGGCGGCGCGATCCAGATGAGCGCCGAAAGCGCCCTGCGCTGCGGCGCGGGCATGATTTCCATGGCGACGCGCAGCGAGCATGTGACCTGCGTCCTGGCGCGTTTGCCGGAAGTCATGGTGCAAGGCACCCATTCGGCGAACCAGCTGATGGGCCTACTCAAGCAGGCCAGCGTGCTGGTGGTCGGGCCGGGCCTGGGCCAGGCCGCTTGGGGGCGCAGCCTGCTCTCGGCGGCGGCCAATGCGCCGTTGCCGCAGGTTTGGGATGCCGATGCGCTGAACCTGTTGAGCAGTGGCGCGGTAAGCCTGCCCGGGCATTGCGTCATCACCCCACACCCGGGCGAGGCGGCGCGATTGCTGGGGATCTCCACCTTCCAGGTGCAGGCCGATCGTCCGGCCGCCGCCCATGCGTTGAGCAAAAAATATACAGCCACCGTGATCCTCAAGGGCGCCGGCAGCCTGATTGCCAGCCCGGACGGTCGCCTGGCCGTTTGCCGCCAGGGTCATCCGGCCATGGCCACGGCTGGCCTGGGAGATGTATTGGCCGGCGTGGTCGGCGCCTTGCTGGCCCAGGGCCTGGAAGGCTTCGACGCGGCCTGCCTGGCGGTCTGGTTGCACGCCAACGCCGGTGCGCAAGCCGGTCAACGGGCGCGGGGATTGGTGGCGACCGACCTGATTCCGGTCATTCGTCAGTTATTGGAGGAGCATTCACCGTGTCTGAAGTAACCCTGTACGTGGCGGACGAACAAGCCATGACACAATTGGGCGCCCGCATCGCGCAGATCACCGCCGGCCACGGCCTGATTTTTCTTGAAGGCGACCTCGGGGCGGGGAAAACCACCTTGTCCCGTGGCATCATCCGCGGTCTCGGCCACGTCGGGTCAGTCAAGAGCCCGACGTTTACCTTGGTCGAGCCCTACGAAATCGGTGACATCCGCGCCTTTCATTTCGACCTGTATCGGCTGGTGGACCCCGAAGAATTGGAGTTCCTCGGCATCCGTGATTATTTCGAAGACGACGCCTTGTGCCTGATCGAATGGCCCCGCAAGGGTGCAGGCTTTTTGCCAAAGCCTGACCTGACCATTACCATTGGCGCGCAGAATGGCCCGCGTTCGGTGAAACTGTCTCCGCAGGGCTCGCGTGGCGAGTCGTGGTGTGCCGCTTTGGCATTGGAAAACTAATTGATGATGGGGTTTGGTATGCGCTTTCGCGCGGTGGTTGCTGTCGTAGGACTGTTGCTTACGGCACTGGCCGTCGATGCTGTGGCTGAGACAAAGGTCAACAGCGTTCGCCTTTGGCGGGCGCCGGACAATACAAGGTTGGTGTTCGACCTGACAGGCCCGGTGCAACACAGCGTATTCACCCTGACCGCGCCGGATCGCCTGGTGATCGACATCAATGGGGCGTCCCTCGGCGCGCCGTTGAACGTGCCCACCGCCAATACGCCGATTACCGCGATGCGCTCGGCCCAGCGTACGCCGACCGACCTGCGGGTGGTCATCGACCTGAAACAGGCCGTGACGCCCAAGAGTTTCACCCTCGCGCCTAACGCCCAGTACGGCAACCGGTTGGTGGTGGATCTGTTCGATAACCCGGCGGACGCCGCGCCAGCACCACCGCCACCGACGAAAGTCGCCACGGTGCCTGCCGTTCCGGTGACGCCGACCGAGCCTGCGCTCAAGCTCCCGCCAGCGCCTGCTGGCAAGCGCGACATCATTGTCGTGATCGACGCCGGCCACGGTGGCGAGGACCCGGGCGCCTCGGGTTCGCGTGGGCAGCGTGAAAAAGACGTGGTGCTCTCGATCGCCCGCGAATTGCAGCGCCAGATCAATGGCATGAAAGGTTTTCGCGCCGAACTGACCCGCACCGGCGACTATTTCATCCCCTTGCGCGGCCGCACGGAAATCGCCCGCAAGAAAGGCGCCGACCTGTTTGTCTCGATCCACGCCGACGCCGCGCCTTCGAAAGCCGCATTCGGGGCCTCGGTGTTTGCCCTGTCCGACCGCGGCGCAACTTCTGAGACTGCTCGCTGGCTGGCCGACAGCGAAAACCGCTCCGACCTGATTGGCGGTGCGGGCAATGTCAGCCTCGACGACAAGGACCGGATGCTCGCGGGTGTGTTGCTCGACTTGTCGATGACCGCCTCGTTGACCTCCAGCCTGAACGTCGGCCAGAAGGTCCTGAGCAATATCGGGCGCGTCACGCCGCTGCACAAGCAGCGCGTCGAACAGGCTGGGTTCATGGTGCTCAAGTCGCCGGACATCCCGTCGATCCTGGTGGAGACCGGGTTCATCTCCAACGCCAACGAAGCCTCGAAACTGTCGTCTGCGAGCCATCAGCAGGCCCTGGCCCGATCCATCAGCAGCGGCGTGCGGCAGTTCTTCCAGCAGAATCCGCCGCCGGGCACCTACATCGCCTGGCTGCGCGACTCCGGCAAGATCGCCCAAGGCCCGCGGGATCACCGGGTCAATCCTGGCGAAACCCTGGCCATGATTGCCGTGCGTTACCAGGTGTCGCCCGCCACCTTGCGCAGCGCCAACAATCTCAAGAGTGACGAGCTCAAGATCGGCCAGACCCTGACCATTCCGGGCAATGAAGTGGCGGCCAAGCAATGAGTGACGAAGTGATCGGCAGCACCGCCCGCATCGAACTGCTCAGTCCTAGGCTGGCGAACCAGATTGCCGCCGGCGAGGTGGTCGAACGCCCGGCCTCGGTCATCAAGGAGCTGCTGGAAAACAGCCTCGACTCCGGGGCCAAGCGCATCGATGTCGATGTCGAGCAGGGCGGCGTCAAGTTGCTGCGGGTACGCGATGACGGTGGCGGCATTCCTTGCGACGATTTGCCGCTGGCCCTGGCCCGCCACGCCACCAGCAAGATTCGCGACCTCGAAGACCTGGAACGGGTCATGAGCCTGGGGTTTCGTGGCGAGGCCCTGGCCTCCATCAGCTCCGTGTCGCGCCTGACCCTCACTTCTCGCACCCGCGACGCCGAGCAGGCCTGGCAGGTCGAGACCGAAGGCCGCGACATGGCCTCTCGCGTCCAGCCCGCCGCCCATCCGGTGGGCACGTCGGTGGAAGTGCGCGACCTGTTCTTCAATACCCCGGCCCGGCGCAAGTTTCTCAAGGCCGAGAAGACTGAATTCGACCACCTGCAGGAAGTCATCAAGCGCCTGGCCCTGGCGCGTTTTGACGTGGCGTTCCACCTGCGCCACAACGGCAAGACCATCCTCAGCCTGCACGAGGCTCACGATGACGCGGCCCGCGCCCGACGTGTCGGCGCGGTGTGCGGTGCGGGTTTCCTGGAACAGGCATTGCCTATCGAGGTGGAGCGCAATGGCCTGCACCTGTGGGGCTGGGTCGGGTTGCCGACGTTCTCCCGCAGCCAGGCGGACTTGCAGTATTTCTACGTGAATGGCCGTGCGGTGCGCGACAAACTGGTGGCCCACGCGGTGCGCCAGGCGTATCGCGATGTGTTGTTCAACGGACGGCATCCGACTTTTGTATTGTTTTTCGAGGTCGACCCTTCGGTGGTGGACGTCAACGTCCATCCGACCAAGCACGAAGTGCGTTTCCGTGATGGACGCATGGTCCACGATTTCCTCTACGGCACCTTGCACCGGGCGCTGGGCGACGTGCGTCCGGAAGATCAACTCGCGGCGCCTGCGGCAGTGGCGGGCATGGTCCGGCCAACGGGGCTGGATGCTGGCGAATTCGGGCCTCAGGGCGAGATGCGCCTGGCCGCTAATGCGCTGCTGGAGCAACCCCAGCCACAGCCGAGCTACAACACGGCCGGCAACGGTGCCGGCAGCGGCTATCAGTATCAGTACACCCCGCGCCCGCAATCGAACGTGCCGGCAGCCGAGGCACAGGCGGCCTATCGCGAGTTCTTCAAGCCCTTGCCGGAAGCCGGCGCTGCGGCGCTGCCCGACGGCCAGGGCGACATCCCGCCACTGGGCTATGCCCTCGCGCAGCTCAAAGGCATTTACATCCTTTCGGAAAATGCCCAAGGCCTGGTCCTGGTAGACATGCACGCCGCCCATGAGCGGATCATGTACGAGCGGCTGAAAATCGCCATGGCCAGCGAAGGCCTGAGCGGGCAACCGCTGTTGGTGCCCGAATCCCTGGCGGTCAGCCAGCGCGAAGCCGATTGCGCCGAAGAGCATGTGGCCTGGTTCCAGCGCCTGGGCTTCGAGTTGCAGCGGCTGGGGCCGGAAACCCTGGCGATCCGGCAGATCCCGGCCTTGTTGAAGCAGGCCGAGGCCAATCGGCTGGTCAGCGACGTGCTGGCGGACCTGATGGAGTACGGCACCAGTGATCGGATCCAGGCGCACCTGAACGAATTGCTCGGCACCATGGCCTGCCACGGCGCGATCCGCGCCAACCGGCGCTTGGCCCTGCCGGAAATGAACGGCCTGCTGCGGGACATGGAAAACACCGAACGCAGCGGCCAATGCAACCATGGCCGGCCGACCTGGACCCAGCTGGGCCTGGATGACCTGGATAAACTGTTTTTGCGCGGTCGTTGATGAACCAGCTCCCTCCCGCGATTTTCCTGATGGGGCCGACGGCCGCTGGCAAGACCGACCTGGCCATTGAACTGACCAAAGTCCTGCCCTGCGAGTTGATCAGCGTCGATTCGGCGTTGGTCTACCGCGGCATGGATATCGGCACCGCCAAGCCGTTAAAAGAACTGCTGGCCGAATTTCCCCATCGCCTGATCGACATCCTGGACCCGGTCGAAGCCTACTCGGCGGCCGATTTCCGTCGCGATGCGCTCCAGGCCATGGCCGACATCACCGCGCGGGGCAAGATCCCGCTGCTGGTGGGCGGCACCATGCTGTATTACAAGGCCCTGGTCGAGGGGCTGGCGGACATGCCGGCGGCCGACCCGCAAGTGCGCGCGCAGATCGAAGAAGAAGCCGCGCGCCTTGGCTGGCAAGCCCTCCATGAGCAATTGGCGGTCATCGACCCGGAATCGGCGGCGCGTATTCACCCCAATGACCCGCAGCGGCTGAGCCGGGCCCTGGAGGTTTATCGGGTCAGCGGCCAGAGCATGACGGCACTCAGGCAGCGACAATCTGCGCAAAGTACTGAAGCAGCCGCTTCGGGACTGCAACAATTGCCCTATACTGTCGCAAATCTGGCCATCGCTCCGGCGGACCGGCAAGTGCTGCATCGGCGAATTGAACAAAGATTCACATTGATGCTGGAACAGGGATTCATAGACGAGGTCGTAGCCCTGCGTGAGCGAAGTGACCTGCATGCCGGGTTGCCGTCTATACGTGCGGTAGGTTATCGACAAGTCTGGGACTACCTGGACGGCAAGCTGACGTCAGCCGAGATGCGCGAGCGCGGAATTATCGCCACGCGCCAATTGGCAAAGCGCCAGTTCACCTGGCTGCGCAGCTGGACTGACTTGCATTGGCTCGACAGCCTTGATTGCGACAATCTGCCACGCGCCTTGAAATACCTTGGGACCATCTCCATATTGAGCTGAGTCCTTGCAATTGCCGTCTATCCTTGGGGGTGTGACGGCCCAAGCCATCTGATTCCGATTTTTATAATTGATCCTTAAAGGAGTGCGGCACATGTCAAAAGGGCATTCGCTACAAGACCCTTACTTGAACACTTTACGTAAAGAAAAAGTTGGGGTGTCCATCTATCTGGTCAACGGGATCAAACTGCAAGGCACGATCGAGTCTTTCGACCAGTTCGTCATCCTGCTGAAGAACACCGTCAGCCAAATGGTCTACAAACACGCTATCTCGACAGTAGTACCGGTTCGCCCGATTCGTCTGCCTAGTGCAACCGAATCCGAAGGCGGTGACGCTGAACCGGGTAACGCTTGATAGGAGCCTCCTTTGTTCTTTGAGCGCCACGGTGGTGGTGAGCGGACTATTCTCGTTCACTTGGAAGGACAGGACCCTGAGGCGCGCGAAGATCCGCAGGAGTTTCAGGAATTGGCAATTTCGGCCGGAGCCGAGACCGTCGCGTTTGTCAACGTGCCGCGTCATCGGCCAACCGCCAAGTTCCTGGTCGGCAGTGGCAAGGTCGAGGAGTTGCGCGACCTGGTCAAGGCCGAGCACATCGATCTGGTGATTTTCAATCACATCCTTACGCCCAGTCAGGAGCGCAACCTCGAACGTGTCTTCGAGTGCCGCGTAATCGACCGCACAGGGCTGATTCTCGACATCTTCGCCCAACGCGCACGTACCCATGAAGGCAAGCTCCAGGTCGAACTGGCCCAGCTTGAACACATGAGTACGCGGCTGGTCCGCGGCTGGACTCACCTTGAGCGCCAGAAAGGCGGGATCGGCCTCCGTGGTCCGGGTGAAACCCAGCTGGAAACCGACCGGCGCCTGTTGCGGGTTCGCCTGCGCCAGATCAAGGGGCGGTTGGAAAAAGTCCGCAGCCAGCGCGAGCAGTCGCGTCGTGGTCGCAAGCGGGCGGACATCCCGACGGTTTCACTGGTGGGTTATACCAACGCCGGCAAATCGACCTTGTTCAACAACGTCACTCAATCCGACGTCTACGCCGCCGACCAGTTGTTTGCCACGCTCGACCCGACCTTGCGCCGGCTCGACCTGGCTGACCTCGGGCCGATCGTGCTGGCCGACACCGTGGGCTTCATCCGTCACCTGCCGCATAAACTCGTCGAGGCTTTCCGGGCTACGCTCGAAGAGTCGAGCAACTCCGACCTGCTGCTGCACGTGATCGATGCCGCCGAGCCGGACCGGATGCTGCAGATCGAGCAGGTAATGATCGTGCTGGGCGAGATCGGGGCCCAGGACTTGCCGATCCTCGAGGTATACAACAAACTCGATTTGCTCGAGGGCGTGGAGCCGCAGATCCAGCGTGATGCCGACGGCAAGCCGCAACGGGTCTGGCTGTCAGCTCGTGATGGCAGTGGCCTGGACCTGCTCAAGCAGGCCGTGGCGGAGCTGCTGGGCGATGACTTGTTCGTCGGCACCCTGAAGCTGCCGCAGCGTTTTGCCCGGCTGCGTGCCCAGTTCTTCGAGTTGGGCGCGGTGCAGAAAGAAGAACATGATGAAGATGGCGTCTGCCTGCTGGCCGTTCGCCTGCCTCGGGCGGAACTGAACCGGTTGGTCAGTCGTGAAGGGCTGCAACCGATGGAATTCATCGAGCAACACACTTTGCAATAAAAGCCTGAGAAAGCTGTGTCAGGCATTCTGTAGCATTGGCCGGCGCGCCGTGGGCGCGTCTTTGCTTTATCAGATGGAGAGCGCTATGGCTTGGAATGAGCCGGGTGGCAACTCGAATAACCAGGATCCCTGGGGCGGCAAGCGTCGTAACAACGGCGACCGCAAGGGACCACCGGATCTCGACGAGGCCTTCCGCAAGCTGCAGGAAAGCCTGAACGGTTTGTTCGGTGGTGGTAAGAAACGCGGTGACGATGGCGGCAGCCGTCCGGGCAAGAGTGGAGGTTTCGGCCTGCTCGGCATCGGTCTTGTCGTGCTCGCGGCTGTCTGGCTGTACAGCGCGGTCTATGTCGTGGACGAGCAGGAGCAGGCCGTGGTGCTGCGCTTTGGCAAGTACTACGAAACCGTAGGCCCGGGCCTGAACATCTACTTCCCACCGATCGATCAGAAGTACATGGAGAACGTCACGCGTGAGCGTGCCTACACCAAGCAGGGCCAGATGCTGACCGAAGACGAGAACATCGTCGAGGTGCCGCTGACCGTGCAGTACAAGATCACCAACCTGCAGGACTTCGTGCTGAACGTCGACCAGCCGGAGATCAGCCTGCAGCACGCGACCGAAAGTGCCTTGCGCCACGTGGTGGGTTCCACTGCCATGGACCAGGTGCTGACTGAAGGTCGTGAACTGATGGCCAGCGAAATCAAGGAACGCCTGCAGCGCTTCCTCGACACCTATCGCACCGGTATCACCGTTACCCAGGTCAACGTGCAGAGCGCAGCGGCACCGCGTGAAGTCCAGGAAGCCTTCGACGACGTGATCCGTGCCCGTGAAGACGAGCAGCGTTCGCGCAACCAGGCTGAAACCTATGCCAATGGCGTCGTGCCGGAAGCCCGTGGTCAGGCCCAGCGCATCATCGAGGATGCCAACGGTTATCGCGACGAAGTGGTCTCCCGCGCCAAGGGTGAGGCTGATCGCTTCACCAAACTGGTAGCCGAATATCGCAAGGCCCCTGAAGTGACCCGCCAGCGTCTGTACCTGGACACCATGCAGGAAGTCTTCAGCAACACCAGCAAGGTCCTCGTGACCGGCAACAAGAACGGCCAGAGCAATCTGCTGTACTTGCCGTTGGACAAGATGGTCGAGAGCGGTCGCAACACCAGCACGCCGCCGACCAGCGCGGCAGCCGCCAGCAATGAAGCCAATGCACGCGCGGCGGCGGATCTGCAGCAACAGCAAGCACGTACCAGGGAGAGTCGCTGATGAGCAATAAATCGCTGATCGCCCTTATTGTCGGTGTCGTCGTGGCGATCGCTGCCTGGAACTGCTTCTACATCGTGGCTCAGACCGAGCGGGCGGTGTTGCTGCAATTCGGTCGCGTGGTCCAGGCTGATGTCCAGCCGGGGCTGCATGTGAAAGTGCCTTACGTCAACAAGGTGCGCAAGTTCGACGCTCGCCTGATGACGTTGGATGCACCGACGCAGCGTTTCCTGACGTTGGAAAAGAAAGCGGTGATGGTCGACGCCTACGCCAAGTGGCGCGTGAAGGATGCCGAGCGTTTCTACACCGCGACCTCCGGCCTCAAGCAGATCGCCGACGAGCGTCTGTCACGTCGTCTGGAATCGGGCCTGCGGGACCAGTTCGGTAAGCGCACCCTGCACGAAGTGGTGTCCGGTGAGCGTGATGCGCTCATGGCTGACATCACCCGTTCGCTGAACGCGATGGCGGAAAAAGAGCTGGGTATCGAAGTCGTCGATGTCCGGGTCAAGGCCATCGACCTGCCGAAGGAAGTGAACCGCAGCGTGTTCGAGCGCATGAGCACCGAGCGTGAGCGTGAAGCTCGCGAGCACCGCGCCAAGGGTAACGAGCTGGCGGAAGGCATCCGTGCCGACGCCGATCGCCAACGCCGCGTGCTACTGGCAGAAGCCTATCGTGAATCGGAAGAGGTCCGTGGTGATGGTGATGCCCAGGCCGCTTCGATCTACTCCAAGGCTTATGGTCAGGATCAGGAGTTCTACGCGTTCTACCGTAGCCTGCGTGCCTACCGTGAAAGCTTCGCGAACAAATCCGACGTCTTGGTCCTCGACCCAAGCAGTGACTTCTTCCACTACCTGGAAAAGTCCAAGCCTTGATGCGACGTTGACCTGAAGCACTCCGCCCGGCGGCTAAAACGTCGGGCGGGGTGATCCTTTCGGAAAACGTGTGTATGATGCGGCAGCCGGGAAATTCCCGGCTTTTTTGCGTCTGCACGTTTGATTGCGGTTATAGGTGCAGGCGTCGGGTTGAACGACTCGACAGGTTTTTCGAGGAAAGTGCTTGGCGAGGCCGATCCAGGGCCATTCGTCACGTCGCCCTTGCGCGTGGTTTGCGGATCTTCGCATGGCGCCGGCATTTTCTGCTTCACTCAAGGCCAGCCTGAGGCTGGCCGCCCGGACCATAGGGGAATGGCGTAATGGCAACGGTAGACCGCTGGCTGCTGCCAGATGGCATCGAAGAAGTACTGCCGCCGGAAGCTGCGCGTATTGAAGTTGCGCGTCGGCAGGTGTTGGATCTGTTCCAGAGCTGGGGTTACGAATTCGTCGTTACCCCGCATATCGAGTACCTGGAATCCCTGCTGACCGGCGCGGGCCAGGACCTGGACCTGCGCACCTTCAAGGTTATCGATCCTCAATCGGGCAGGCAGATGGGCTTTCGTGCCGACATCACGCCGCAAGTGGCGCGCATCGACGCCCACACCCTGCGCCGCGAAGGCCCCAGCCGGCTGTGCTACGCCGGCAGCGTCCTGCATGCCCAGCCGCGTGCCTTGTCGTCTTCGCGCAGTCCTATCCAGCTGGGCGCCGAGCTGTATGGCGACGCCAGCCCGAGCAGTGACGTAGAAGTCATCAGCCTGATGTTGGCTATGCTGCAACTGGCTGACGTGCCGGATATCCACATGGACCTCGGGCATGTCGGCATTTATCGTGGCCTGGCCCGTGCGGCCGGTTTGTCCGGCGAAGTGGAGCAGCAGTTGTTCGACGCGCTGCAGCGCAAGGCCATCGACGAAGTTGTCAGCCTGACCGAAGGCCTGCCGACCGAGTTATCCGGCATGTTGCGTGCGTTGGTGGATCTGTGCGGCGGCCGTGAAGTGTTGGCTGCGGCCCGTGAACGCTTGGCCCGTGCGCCGGCGCCGGTGTTGGCGGCACTGGACGATTTGCTGGCGATTGCCGATCGTTTGTCGGTGCGCTTCCCCGAGTTGCCGCTGTATTTCGACCTGGGCGAGTTGCGCGGTTATCACTATCACACCGGCGTGGTGTTCGCCGTGTTCGTGCCGGGTGTTGGCCAGTCCATCGCCCAGGGCGGTCGCTACGACGACATCGGTGCTGACTTTGGTCGCGCCCGTCCGGCGACCGGTTTTTCTACCGATTTGAAAACCCTGGTGACCCTGGGGCGTGCTGAAATCGAGCTACCGTCTGGCGGTATCTGGATGCCTGACAGTACGGATGCGGCACTCTGGCAGACGGTCTGCCAGTTGCGCAGTGAGGGGCAGCGTGTTGTCCAGGCCTTGCCTGGGCAACCTTTGGCCGCCGCCCGTGAAGCGGACTGCGACCGGCAATTGATTCAGCAGAACGGGCTTTGGCAAGTATTGCCGCTGGCTTCTTGAGTTTTCCTGCCGGCCATCAGCCGGCACCAAGTTTGCGCGAATGAGGACAAGTGTTATGGGTAAGAATGTCGTAGTCCTGGGCACCCAGTGGGGTGATGAGGGCAAAGGCAAGATCGTTGATCTGCTGACCGAACATGCTGCCGCCGTAGTGCGCTACCAAGGTGGCCACAACGCTGGTCACACGTTGGTGATCGACGGTGAGAAAACCGTCCTGCACCTGATCCCGTCGGGCGTATTGCGCGAAGGTGTGCAGTGCCTGATCGGCAACGGTGTGGTGGTTGCGCCCGACGCCCTGCTGCGGGAAATCATCAAGCTGGAAGAGAAGGGCGTGCCGGTGCGCGAGCGCCTGCGTATCAGCCCGTCCTGCCCGCTGATCCTGTCCTATCACGTTGCGCTGGACCAGGCCCGTGAAAAGGCGCGTGGCGAGCTGAAGATCGGCACCACCGGTCGCGGCATCGGCCCGGCCTACGAAGACAAGGTCGCCCGTCGCGGCCTGCGCATCGGCGATCTGTTCCACCGCGAGCGTTTCGCCGCCAAGCTGGGCGAGTTGCTGGACTACCACAACTTTGTCCTGGTCAACTATTACAAAGAGCCGGCCATCGACTTCCAGAAGACCCTGGACGAGTGCATGGAGTACGCCGAGCTGCTCAAGCCGATGATGCTCGACGTCACCGCCGAGCTGCACGAGTTGCGCCGCGCCGGCAAGGACATCATGTTCGAAGGCGCCCAGGGCTCGTTGCTGGACATCGACCACGGCACCTACCCGTACGTCACCAGCTCCAACACCACCGCGGGCGGCATCGCCACCGGTTCGGGTTTTGGCCCGATGTACCTGGACTACATCCTGGGCATCACCAAGGCCTACACCACGCGCGTCGGCTCGGGTCCGTTCCCGACTGAGCTGTTCGACGATGTCGGTGCCTTCCTGGCCAAGCGCGGCCATGAGTTCGGCGCTACCACCGGTCGCGCCCGTCGTTGCGGCTGGTTCGATGCCGTCATCCTGCGTCGCGCCATCGACGTCAACAGCATCTCGGGCCTGTGCCTGACCAAGCTGGACGTACTGGACGGGCTGGAAACCATCAATATCTGCGTGGGCTACAAGAACCAGGACGGCGCTGTCATCGACGCACCGACCGACGCTGACAGCTACATCGGCCTCGAGCCGGTGTATGAGCAGATGCCAGGCTGGACCGAATCGACCGTAGGCGCCAAGACCTTGGAAGAGCTGCCTGTAGCGGCTCGCAACTACATCAAGCGTGTCGAAGAGTTGGTCGGTGCGCCGATCGACATTATTTCGACGGGGCCGGACCGTAACGAAACCATCGTTCTGCGTCATCCATTCGGCTGATAAGCCGTTGATGTAAAACACAAAGGACCCTCGTTAGGGTCCTTTGTCGTTTCTGCCGTCCGTGCGGCACGACACTTGCTATGCAACTCCATTACCGGCACATCTATACGAGTGCTATCAAATTAATGGCGTTAGTAGAGGGATTCTCCTGTGTCGGCCGTTCTCTCACTGTTACAAAGCCGTCTGCTGCGGCCCGTGTTCGTTACTCTCGGTATCGCCCTTTTGGTGCAAGTGCTGGTCGCCGTTGCGCTGACCCGAAGCACGGTCACCGCGCTGGAGGCCGATCTAAACGCTCGGCTGGGGGGCGACAGTCAAAAATTGTCTGGTGAACTGGAGCAGGCCGGGCGTGAAGTCACCTCAAGCCTGGACAGCTTGTCGGCCAGCACCCGGCAACGCCTTACCGCCGGTTTGTCCACGCGATTGAAAGACGAGCAGGCGCAATTGCGCACGACGCTGGAGAAAAGCCTCAAGGAGTCCGCCAATGATATGGCGCAGCTTCTTGCTTCGGTCGCTCCCCGCGCCATGTGGGACAGCGACGTGCCGACCCTGTCTGAATTCGCCCGCCGGGCGCAGCGCAATCCCAACGTGCTGTTTGTCATTTATGACGACGCCGCCGGTGAACACCTTACGCGCTAGCTGAACCGCGAGAACCCGATCAACAAGGCCTTGCTGGAAAAGGGCAAGGGCGAGCGAGCGCTGGACAAAGTGCTGGATGCGGCGAAGAACGATCCGTCCGTGTATTACCTCGAAGCTTCGATCAACCCCAACGGCGTGGAAATCGGCAAGGTATTGATGGGTGTGTCGACGGCCTCCGTCGAGACCGATCTGAAGGCCCTCGACCAACGCTTTGCTGCGTTGATTGCCAGCAGCGACCAACTGGTGGGCGACAGCCTCAAGGGAGCCGCTGCCGACAGCGCCGCCGCCATGCGCGGCCGCCTGGGTTCGGCGCAGGCTACCGCTACGCAAATGCAGACCAACACCGCCGCTACCGTGCAAGAGGCCGCAGGAACCTTGCGCTGGCGTATCGGCCTGGGCCTGGCGCTGGTGGGCTTTGGCGTGCTGGTGTTGCTGGCTGTGGTCCTGGGGCGCCGGGTGGTCAATCGCTTGAAGTTATTGATTGCTGCGATGAACGACCTGGCGGCGGGTGAGGGCGACCTGACCAAGCGTGTGCAGATCAACAGCAAGGACGAAATCGGCGACATGGCTTCGGCGGTCAATCGCTTCGTCGACAAGTTGCAACCGATCGTCCGCGAAGCCGGGGACGTGGCCCAGCGCACTGGCCAGGAAATTGGCGCGATGACCTTGCGCAACTCCGGTGCCGACAAGGCCGCGGGGATGCAGCGTGATGAAGTGGCCGAGAGCCTGCGGGCGCTGTCGCAAATGGCCGACGAAGCGCAGTCGGAAAGCCATGCAATGCAGGCGGCCTTGCAGCAGGTGGTGGAGATTCGCAAGGCTACCGACGAAAACACCCGTACCTCGGCCAAGGTGGGTGGTTTGATCGAGGCGTTGGCCGGGCAGGTCGACACCGGGGCGAAAGTCATTGAGCGGCTGGCCCAGCAGAGCGAGCAGATCGAAGTGGTGCTGACCGTGATTCATGGTATCGCCGAGCAAACCAACCTACTGGCCTTGAACGCCGCCATCGAGGCGGCGCGGGCCGGGGAAACCGGACGTGGGTTCGCGGTGGTGGCGGATGAGGTGCGGGCGCTGGCGAGCAAGACCCAGAGTTCGACCGGCGACATCCAGGCCCATATCGTGGCCTTGCAACAGGGTGCGCGTGAAGCAGTGGCTGCGATTGGCCAGGCCGGGCGCCAGGCCAGCGAGGGTTTGTTGGTGCTGCGTGACAGCGCGCGGTTGCAGCAGTCGGTGCAGGCCTCCGTCGAGCAGGTCCATGCGGCCATCGGCCTGGCGACCCAGGCAGCGGCGCATCAAGCCCAAGGCGCGCAAGCGGTGCGCAGCCGAGTGGAAACCATTCATGTCCAGGCCGAAAAAGCCGCCCAGGCCGTGGTCGAGACCACTGCCAGCGGCAAGGTGCTGGACAGCTTGGCGGCGCAGTTGAAAGCGAGCCTGGGGCAGTTCAGAGCTTGATCGAAAAGCCTGCCCTGGCCTTTCGCAGGCAAGCTCGCCCACAGGGTTGTCTTGTGGCGCGAGCTTGCTTGCGATGGCCGTTTCAGCGGCTCAGATACATCCGCGTCGTCAGCAGATAAACCGGCAGCCCCGACACCAGGATCAATAGCGCCGCATAAGGCGCAGCTGCTGCGAACTCAACATTTGAGGTATGTGCCCATACGGCTGTTGCCAAGGTGTTGAGCCTGGTGGGGCTGAGCAGCAGCGTGGCGGTCAACTCTTTCATCGCATCCAGGAACACCAGCGCGAACGCCGCACCCAGCGCCGGGAAGATGATCGGCAGGGTCACGCGACGGAACGCGCTGAACGACGAAGCTCCCAATGTTCGCGCGGCCTCTTCCAGCTGCGGCGCAGCCTTGTTCAGCGCGGTACGCACCGGCGCTTGGGCCAGCGGCAGGAACAGCAGCGCATAGGCAATCAGCAGCAGACCTGAAGTCTGGTACAGCGCCGGTACATAATGCAGGGCGAAATACACCAGGCTCAGGGCGATCACCAGCCCTGGCAGGGCGTGCAGCAAGTAGGGCAGGCGTTCGGCCCATAGCGCCAGGCGACCCTTATGACGTACCACGAGCAGGCCGACCGGCACCGCCAGTATCAGGCAGAGCGCAGCGCCGCCAAGTGAAAGCGCCAGCGATGACAGCAGCGCCTCGCCGATTTCGGCCACCGGAAATGCGGCGGAAGTACCCACCGCCAGCCAGTACGCCAACATCCCCAGCGGAATACCGCTGCCAATGACCGTCAATGCCAGGCAATACAACTGACCGGGTACTGCCCAGGCGCCGAGTCGCACTTGCTCGGGCTGTCGCGCCGCGCCCTGTCCGGTGCGCACATGACGGCCCCTACCGCGCACTCGCAACTCCAGCCACAGCAGGACCAGGCACAGCGCCAACAACACGGCCGACAGCATGGCGGCATTGGCGTTACTGAATTCCAGCTCGAATTGCTGATAAATCGCTGTGGTAAAGGTCTGCAGGCCGATGATCGACAGCGCGCCGAACTCCACCAGCATGTGCAGGGCAATCAGCAATGAGCCAGCCAGCAGCGAAGGCCAGAGCAGCGGCAAGGTGACGCGAAAGAACACGCCCCAGCGATTCTGCCCCAAGGTGCGCGCGGACTCTTCGAGGGAGGGGTCGAGGTTGCGCAGGGTTGCTGCCACGGGAAGAAAGATCAGCGGGTATTTGGACAGGGTCATCACCAGGATCGCCCCGCCCAGTCCCTCGAATTGGGCGCTGAGGGAGACCCAGGTGAAGCTGCTGACAAACGCTGGCACCGCGAACGGCAGGCACAGAATGACGCCCCAGGCCCGGCGGCCCGGCAGGTTGCTGCGCTCCAGCAGCCAGGCCAGGGACAGGCCGATGACGCCGCAGGCCAGCGTGACGCCGATCATCAGCGCCAGGGTATTGCGCAGCAGGCCGAACACGTACGGTCGCCATAGCAGATGCAGCGCCTCGGTCCAGCCGGCTTGCCAGGCTTTTGCGGTGACGTACAGCAGCGGCAGAGCACTCAGCAGCACCAGCAGCAAGACGGGAAGCAGCAACCCAATCGACGGGCGCTTGCGTCGTGGAACGTAATTGCCGGCAGTCAGCGAAGGCGTCATCAGTTCAGGCCGACTTCACGTTCCAGCTCCAGTGCCTC
Source organism: Pseudomonas sp. Z4-20 (assembly GCF_051131955.1). Classification (NCBI taxonomy): domain Bacteria; kingdom Pseudomonadati; phylum Pseudomonadota; class Gammaproteobacteria; order Pseudomonadales; family Pseudomonadaceae; genus Pseudomonas; species Pseudomonas sp. Z4-20. The sequence goes on along the minus strand of NZ_CP071641.1, from coordinate 5,070,765 downwards.
TTCGGCGTTGCCAAGGTCGGCCGGGGTGACTTTCGGTGGTTCGAGCTCATTGAAAGGCTTGAGGCCGCGATCCGACGTCATGCCCTTGTGCAGCGGGTATTCGGCGGACGTCTGGGTGATCACGCGCTGGCCTTCTTCACTGGCCATGTAGGCGAGCAATTGTTGGGCTTCCTTGGGGTGTTTGCTGGATTTGAGCGCAGCTGCGCTGGAGACGGTGACCAGGCCGCCGGCGTCGCCGCCAGTGAAATAGTGCAGTCTGGAGTCGAGCTGGCCTTTTTCCCGCTGCAGGGCGAACCAGTAGTAATTGTTCACTAGCACGGTTGCCACTTCGCCGTTCTCCACGGCCTTGAGGGCAACCATGTTGTTGCTGTAGACCTTGCCGAACGCGCGCAGCCCGGTGAGCCATTCTTCGGCTGCTTCCTTGCCATGCAATTTGATAATGGCGACGGCTTGTTCCTGGAACGCACCGCTGGTCGGTACGAAGCCGACCTTGCCCTGCCATTGCGGCTGGGCGAAATCGAGGACGGTTTTCGGCAGGTCTTTTTCGTCGATCAGCTTGGGGTTGTAGGCGACCACGCGCACGCGGGCGGTCACGCCCATCCAGGCGCCATCGCGGGCCACATAGTCCTTGGGCAGTACGTTGAGGGTGGCGTCGTCGATCTTCGCCAACAAGCCTTGCTCGCCGAGTTTGTTCAGCGGCGGCGATTCTTCGGTGTAGATCACATCGGCTGGGGAGCGCTCACCTTCTTCGACCACTTGGCTGGCGAGCTGGTTGCTGCTGCCCTTGCGCACGTTGACGTGGATACCGGTCTTGGCTTCGAAGGCCTTGGCCAGTTCGTCGCCGACTTCTTTGTGCTGGCCGTTGTAGAGGGTCAGCTCCACTTTGTTGGCGGCTTCGGTGAGGGGCGTGGCGAGGGTCAGGCTGAGCAGGGTGAAGGCCAGGGTGCGGCGCAGGGTGGTTCGAAACATCATTCGCGGGGTTCCTCACTGTCGTGTAGCAAAAACTTGTAACAATGATAAACGATATTGTTTCTCATGTGCGTCTTGACGATAAGTGGGGAGTCTGGTTTGTCTGGCAGATTGTCAGGGAGGGGGGCGCTAAGCCCGGAAACGCAAAAACCCGCTTTCGCGGGTTTTTGAGAGGCTCAAGGCTAGAAACCTTGAAGCTTGAATTGGTGCCCAGAAGAAGACTCGAACTTCCACGACCTTGCGGTCACCAGCACCTGAAGCTGGCGTGTCTACCAATTTCACCATCTGGGCAGCATCTTCAGCGTTGCCGCTGTTGATGTGGCGCACTATACGGAGCGCGTTTTGATCTGTAAACCCCTGTTTTTGTTTTGATAATTGCCAAAACGGAAAGCCAGTGGGGCGAAACGCAAAAACCCGCTTTCGCGGGTTTTTGAGAGGCTCAAGGCACGAAACCTCGAAGCTTTGAATTGGTGCCCAGAAGAAGACTCGAACTTCCACGACCTTGCGGTCACCAGCACCTGAAGCTGGCGTGTCTACCAATTTCACCATCTGGGCAGTATCGACAACATGTGTTGTCGTCGATGGCGCGCACTATACGGAGCGTGTTTTTAACTGTAAACCCCTGCGAGCAAAAAAACCGTTAAATTTCACGAGCGGTGCGATCCGGGGCTTTAAAGGTCGGTCAAAAGACTTTAGAAAAGGCATCTGACGCTTGAAATTTCCCGTTTCATTACGCCTATGCCAAACTAACCCGCATATAGACAAGGTGAAAACTCTCTAATGGCCGATTGGCAGTCCCTCGATCCCGAGGCCGCTCGTGAAGCGGAAAAATATGAAAACCCTATTCCTAGCCGCGAACTGATCCTGGCGCACCTCGCCGATCGGGGGTCGCCTGCTAGCCGCGAGCAACTGGTCGAAGAGTTTGGCCTGACCACCGAGGATCAGCTCGAAGCCCTGCGCCGCCGTCTGCGTGCCATGGAGCGCGATGCTCAACTGATCTATACCCGGCGTGGCACCTATGCCCCGGTCGACAAGCTCGATTTGATCCTGGGCCGCATCGCTGGCCACCGTGATGGCTTCGGCTTCCTGATTCCGGACGATGGCAGCGACGATCTGTTCATGAGTCCGGCGCAGATGCGCCTGGTGTTCGATGGTGACCGTGCACTGGCCCGCGTATCCGGCCTGGACCGTCGTGGGCGCCGCGAAGGCGTGATCGTTGAAGTGGTGTCCCGCGCCCACGAAACAGTCGTCGGCCGCTATTTCGAAGAAGGCGGTATCGGTTTTGTCATTCCGGACAACCCGAAAATCCAGCAGGAAGTCCTGGTCACTCCGGGCCGCAACGCCAACGCTCAGGTCGGTCAGTTCGTCGAAGTAAAGATTACCCACTGGCCGACCCCGCGCTTCCAGCCTCAAGGCGATATCGTGGAAGTGGTCGGTAACTACATGGCGCCGGGCATGGAGATCGACGTTGCCCTGCGCACATACGACATTCCCCACGTCTGGCCTGAGGCGGTCCTGAAAGAGGCCGCCAAGCTCAAGCCGGAAGTCGAGGACAAAGACAAGGAGAAGCGCATCGACTTGCGCCACTTGCCGTTCGTGACGATCGATGGCGAAGACGCACGGGACTTCGACGATGCCGTCTACTGCGAAGCCAGGCCAGGCAAGTTGCGCCTGTTCTCCGGTGGCTGGAAATTGTACGTGGCGATTGCCGACGTCTCCAGCTACGTGAAGCTCGGCTCGGCGCTGGACGCCGAAGCCCAGGTGCGCGGCAACTCGGTGTACTTCCCCGAGCGCGTGGTGCCGATGCTGCCAGAGCAACTGTCCAATGGGCTGTGCTCGCTGAACCCGCAAGTCGATCGCCTGGCTATGGTTTGCGAGATGACCATCTCCAAGTCCGGCGAGATGACCGACTATTGCTTCTATGAAGCGGTGATTCACTCCCACGCCCGCCTGACCTACAACAAGGTCAGCGCGATGCTGGAAACGCCGAAGCTGGCCGAGTCGCGCAAGCTGCGTGGCGAGTACACCGATGTGGTGCCGCATCTCAAGCAGCTTTATTCGCTGTACAAGGTGTTGCTGGCGGCACGTCATGTGCGGGGCGCGATCGATTTCGAAACCCAGGAAACCCGGATCATCTTCGGCTCCGAGCGCAAGATCGCCGAAATCCGTCCGACCGTTCGCAACGATGCACACAAGCTGATCGAGGAATGCATGCTAGCGGCCAACGTGGCTACCGCTGAATTCCTGAAAAAGCACGAGATTCCTGCGCTGTACCGGGTCCATGACGGTCCGCCGCCTGAGCGCCTGGAAAAACTGCGAGCGTTCCTCGGTGAGCTGGGCCTGTCCCTGCACAAAGGCAAGGACGGCCCTTCGCCGAAGGATTACCAAGCCCTGCTGGCCAGTATCAAGGATCGCCCGGACTTCCACCTGATCCAGACCGTCATGCTGCGTTCCCTGAGCCAGGCGGTGTACAGCGCCGATAACCAAGGCCACTTCGGCCTGAATTACGAAGCCTATACCCACTTCACGTCGCCGATCCGTCGTTATCCCGACCTGCTCACGCACCGGGCGATCCGCAGCGTCATCCATTCGAAGATGGACACTCCGCACGTCAAGCGTGCCGGCGCGATGACCATTCCCAAGGCGCGCATCTATCCGTACGACGAAGCAGCCCTGGAGCAGCTCGGCGAGCAGTGCTCGATGAGTGAGCGGCGTGCCGACGAAGCGACTCGCGACGTAGTGAACTGGCTCAAGTGCGAGTACATGAAGGATCGCGTGGGTGAATCGTTCCCGGGCGTGATCACCGCCGTGACCGGTTTTGGCCTGTTCGTCGAACTGACCGATATCTACGTCGAAGGCTTGGTGCACGTCACCGCGCTGCCAGGCGACTATTACCACTTCGACCCCGTGCATCACCGCCTGGCGGGCGAGCGCACTGGCCGCAGCTTCCGTCTTGGCGACACCGTTGAAGTGCGCGTGATGCGCGTCGACCTTGACGAGCGCAAGATCGACTTCGAAATGGCCGAGAAAACCATCAGCGCGCCGATTGGTCGCAAGAAGCGCGGTGCCGAAACCGCGACGCCTGCGGCCAAGACCGCCGCCGAACCGGCACCGTCCAAGTCCGGGCGTCGCGGTCCGGCCAAGGAGAAGGCCGCCGAAGCCTATCGCCCGAGCGATGCAGCGGCGAAAAACGCCGAGCTGCGCAAAAGTCGTGAAATGAAGCAGGCGTTGCTGACCGAAGCCAAGAACGGCGGTAAAGCGTCGTCTGGGGGAAAGGCCGCAAGGTCGGCCCCGGACAAGGCGACCAGCAAACCGAGCAAGCATCGTAAAGGCCCGCCGAAAGCAGGCTCGGCCCCAGCCAAGAGTGGCGGGGCGCGTAAACCCAAGGCCAAGTCATGAGTCAGTTGGAGAAAATCTACGGCGTGCATGCCGTGGAGGCGCTGCTGCGTCACCACCCCAAGCGGGTCAAGCAGATCTGGTTGGCGGAGGGGCGTAGCGATCCGCGGGTGCAGACCCTGATTGAATTGGCCGGCGAAAATCGCGTGGCGGTCGGCCAGGCTGAGCGTCGTGAGATGGACGCCTGGGTCGAAGGCGTGCACCAGGGCGTCGTGGCTGAAGTCAGCCCGAGCCAGGTCTGGGGCGAAGCGATGCTCGACGAGCTGCTCGACCGAACCGAAGGCGCGCCCCTGTTGCTGGTGCTGGACGGTGTGACCGACCCCCACAACCTCGGTGCCTGCCTGCGTTCGGCAGATGCCGCCGGCGTGCTGGCGGTGATCGTGCCCAAGGACAAGTCGGCGACGTTGACGCCCGTGGTGCGTAAAGTCGCTTGCGGCGCGGCGGAAGTGATTCCATTGGTGGCTGTGACCAACCTGGCGCGCACCCTGGAGAAACTCCAGCAACGCGGCTTGTGGGTCGTGGGCACGGCGGGCGAGGCCGAAGTCAGCATTTATGACCAGGACCTGACGGGCCCGACCATCCTGATCATGGGGGCCGAAGGCAAGGGCATGCGTCGCCTGACTCGTGAGCATTGCGACTACCTGGTGAAGCTGCCGATGGCCGGCAGCGTCAGCAGCCTCAACGTTTCGGTCGCGACCGGTGTCTGCCTGTTCGAGGCCCAGCGCCAGCGTGGCGTCAAAACAGCCGCTTCGCGCAAGTTGTAAGCTTCAAGCGGCAAGTTCAGAGCTGATCGCGGTATCAGCTTGCCGCTTGTCGCTCGCTGCTTGCGGCTGTTCATTTGCCTTGCGCCGCCTTGAGCCCTTCTCTACAATTGCGCCCCTTGCTGTGATGGCAGGCACTTATGTGTCTAGCGTCCTCAAGTCCATAAGTGTCATTCACTCCTTGTCTGACCGTTTTTGAGCGGCAGGCTACAACCCGTAAGGAGCATTCATGCGTCATTACGAAATCATCTTTTTGGTCCACCCGGATCAAAGCGAGCAAGTCGGCGGCATGGTTGAGCGTTACACCAAGCTGATCGAAGAAGACGGCGGCAAAATCCACCGTCTGGAAGATTGGGGCCGTCGTCAACTGGCCTACGCAATCAACAATGTTCACAAGGCTCACTACGTGATGCTGAACGTTGAGTGCACTGGCAAGGCCCTGGCCGAGCTGGAAGACAACTTCCGCTACAACGATGCAGTGATCCGTAACCTGGTCATCCGTCGCGAAGAAGCCGTCACCGGCCAATCCGAGATGCTCAAGGCTGAAGAAAACCGCAGTGAGCGCCGTGAGCGTCGCGACCGTCCTGAGCACTCTGACAGCGCCGAAGGCGATGACAGCGATAGCGACAGCGACAACAGCGATAACGCTGACGAGTAATCCACGGACCTTTTAAGGAGCCAATCACATGGCACGTTTCTTCCGTCGTCGTAAATTCTGCCGCTTCACCGCTGAAGACGTGAAGGAGATCGATTACAAAGATCTCAACACTCTGAAAGCCTACGTATCCGAGACCGGCAAAATCGTTCCAAGCCGCATCACCGGTACCAAAGCTCGTTATCAGCGTCAGCTGGCCACCGCTATCAAGCGCGCCCGCTTCCTGGCCCTGCTGGCCTACACCGACAGCCACGGCCGCTGAGACCGGGCAGTCGACAAGTGGTAAGGGATTGAATGCATGCGCGCCTTAGCTGACTTCATCATGCGGGGACGTGTGCAGGCCACTCTGGTAGTGGCTGGATGTGCGGCATTGCCGTTGTTGTACTGGTTGGGTGCTGCCGCGGGTAGTCTTGTACTCCTGCGGCGCGGATTGAAGGACGCCTTGGGCGTTCTTGCTCTGGGGCTTCTGCCGGCTTTGCTCTGGTGGATGTATTCCGCTGACCCGCGCGCACTCATGGTGTTGCTGGGGTCTTCGGCGCTGGCGTTGGTATTGCGCGCCAGCGAATCCTGGAACCGCGTGCTGCTGGTCAGCATAGCGATAGGCGTGGTGTTTTCAGTGGTGCTCGGGGTGGCTTTCGCACCCCAGATCGAGATGCTGTCGCAGGCTTTGATAAAAATCCTGCCCGAGGCGCTCGGTGATCTCTACCAGAAGATGTCGGTAGAGGAGCAGGCGCGTTTCGCGTCCCTGATCGCCCCCGTCCTGACCGGCCTGATTGCGGCCTTGTTGCAGATCGTCAGTGTGCTGAGCCTGGTTATCGGGCGCTACTGGCAGGCGTTGTTGTATAACCCGGGTGGTTTTGGTCGCGAGTTTCGCGCCATCCGCTTCCCGCTTGGACTGGCGATGTTGCTGCTGGCGGGCATGCTTCTGGGGCCGAACTTCGGTCCGCAGATGGCCATGCTCACGCCGTTGTGCAGTGTACCGCTGGTGTTCGCCGCACTGGCCCTGATTCACGGGCTGGTGGCGCAAAAGCGACTGGCCAGGTTCTGGCTGGTGGGGTTGTACGTCACGTTGTTGCTGTTCATGCAGCTGATCTATCCGTTGCTGGTGGTCCTGGCCATCGTCGACAGCCTGATTGATTTTCGCGGTCGTATGGCGCCGAAAGACGCCGACAACGCGAACGGTGAAGGTTAAAAGTTAGAGGATTTTCACATGCAACTGATCCTTCTGGAAAAAATCGCCAACCTGGGCAACCTGGGCGATAAAGTAAACGTTAAGGCTGGTTACGGCCGTAACTACCTGCTGCCTTTCGGCAAAGCCACCGCTGCGACCGCTGCCAACCTGGCTGCGTTCGAAGAGCGTCGCGCTGAGCTGGAAAAAGCCGCCGCAGACCGTAAGGCATCGGCTGAAAGCCGTGCTGCCCAACTGGCCGAGCTGGAAGTGACCATCACTGCCACCGCTGGCGACGAAGGCAAGCTGTTCGGTTCGATCGGTACTCACGACATCGCTGACGCACTGACCGCCTCTGGCGTTGAAGTGGCGAAAAGCGAAGTTCGTTTGCCGAACGGCACCATCCGCAACGTAGGCGAATTCGACGTAGCCGTGCACTTGCACGCCGAAGTTGAAGCCACCGTACGCGTTGTCGTGGTAGCAGCTTAAGCAACACCTGTCGGCTGGTACCCTCGGGTGCTTGTCGGTAACATCGGGCACGATCCTGTCTACAGGTCGTGCCCTTTGTCTTTCTGCAATTCCTGATTTTCATAACCAGACGTGGCCATGAACGAAATCACCGCCCCCGAGCAATACGATCTGCAAACCGCTGCCCTGAAGGTGCCTCCGCATTCCATCGAGGCCGAACAGGCCGTGCTCGGTGGCCTGATGCTGGACAACAACGCCTGGGAACGTGTGCTCGATCAAGTCTCCGACGGCGATTTCTATCGGCATGACCACCGGCTGATTTTCCGTGCGATCGCCAAGTTGGCCGATCAGAACATGCCGATCGACGTCGTGACCCTGGCCGAGCAATTGGACAAGGAAGGCCAGACATCCCAGGTCGGCGGCCTCGGTTACCTCGGCGAACTGGCGAAAAACACGCCGTCGGTCGCCAACATCAAGGCCTACGCCCAGATCGTGCGCGAGCGGGCGACCTTGCGCCAGTTGATCGGCATCAGCACTGAGATTGCCGACAGTGCGTTCAACCCGGAAGGTCGCACCGCCGCTGAGATTCTCGACGAAGCCGAGCGGCAGATTTTCCAGATCGCCGAGGCCCGGCCAAAAACCGGTGGCCCGGTCAGCGTCAACGACCTGCTGACCAAGGCCATCGACCGCATCGACACCTTGTTCAACACTGACAACGCCATTACCGGCCTGTCCACCGGCTACACCGACCTCGACGAGAAAACCAGCGGCCTGCAGCCATCCGACCTGATCATCGTCGCCGGCCGTCCATCCATGGGTAAGACCACTTTTGCGATGAACTTGGTGGAAAACGCCGTGCTGCGCAGTGAAAAGGCTGTGTTGGTGTACTCCCTCGAGATGCCAGGCGAATCGCTGATCATGCGTATGCTCTCGTCCCTTGGGCGTATCGACCAGACCAAGGTCCGTTCCGGCCAGCTGGAAGACGACGATTGGCCGCGCCTCACCTCGGCGGTGAACCTGCTCAACGACCGCAAGCTGTTCATCGACGATACCGCAGGTATCAGTCCGTCGGAGATGCGCGCCCGAACCCGCCGCCTGGTGCGTGAGCACGGCGAGGTCGGGCTGATCATGATCGACTACCTGCAGTTGATGCAGATCCCCGGCTCTAGCGGCGACAACCGCACCAACGAGATTTCCGAGATTTCCCGTTCCCTCAAGGCCTTGGCCAAGGAATTCAACTGCCCAGTCGTTGCCCTTTCGCAGTTGAACCGTTCCCTGGAACAGCGCCCGAACAAGCGCCCGGTGAACTCCGACTTGCGGGAATCCGGAGCGATCGAGCAGGACGCCGACGTCATCATGTTCGTTTACCGTGACGAGGTGTATCACCCGGAAACGGAGCACAAGGGCATCGCCGAAATCATCATCGGCAAGCAGCGGAACGGTCCGATTGGTTTCATCCGCCTGGCGTTTATAGGCAAGTACACGCGCTTCGAGAACCTGGCGCCGGGCAGCTACAATTTTGATGACGACGAATAACCTATCCGCTTAATCCGCCTTTGTGGCGAGGGAGCAAGCTCCCTCGCCACAATTGGTCAAATTTTGTGCTATATTCCGCGCCCGCGATTTTTCATCTTCTATACCGGTCATCGACATGCAAGCAGCCAAGCCGTTATTTGACTATCCCAAGTACTGGGCCGAATGTTTCGGGCCAGCGCCATTCCTGCCGATGAGCAGGGAGGAGATGGATCAGCTTGGCTGGGATTCGTGCGACATCATCATCGTGACCGGTGATGCCTACGTCGATCACCCGTCGTTCGGCATGGCGATCATCGGCCGGCTGTTGGAAGCCCAAGGCTTTCGCGTCGGGATCATTGCCCAGCCGAACTGGCAGTCCAAAGACGACTTCATGAAGCTCGGCGAGCCCAACCTGTTCTTCGGCGTCGCGGCCGGCAACATGGACTCGATGATCAACCGCTACACCGCCGACAAGAAAATCCGCTCCGATGACGCCTACACGCCAGGTGGCCTGGCCGGCAAGCGGCCGGACCGTGCGAGCCTGGTCTATAGCCAGCGCTGCAAGGAAGCCTACAAGCACGTGCCGATCGTACTCGGCGGCATCGAAGCCTCCCTGCGCCGCATCGCCCATTACGATTACTGGCAGGACCGGGTGCGCAACTCGATCCTGATCGACGCCTGCGCCGACATCCTGCTCTATGGCAACGCCGAGCGGGCGATTGTCGAAGTCGCCCAGCGGCTGTCCTATGGCCACAAGATCGAAGACATCACCGATGTGCGCGGCACCGCGTTTATCCGCCGTGACACGCCGCAAGGCTGGTACGAAGTCGATTCCACGCGCATCGACCGTCCGGGCAAGATCGACAAGATCATCAACCCGTACGTCAACACCCAAGATACCCAAGCCTGCGCCATCGAGCAGGAGAAGGGGCAGGTCGAGGACCCGAGCGAAGCCAAGGTCGTGCAAATCCTGGCCAGCCCGAGAATGACCCGCGACAAGACCGTGATTCGCCTGCCGTCGGTGGAAAAGGTTCGTGGCGACGCGGTGCTCTACGCCCACGCCAACCGCGTGCTGCACTTGGAAACCAACCCGGGTAACGCCCGCGCCTTGGTACAGAAGCACGGCGACGTCGACGTCTGGTTCAACCCGCCGCCCATTCCGATGACCACCGAAGAAATGGACTACGTGTTCGGCATGCCTTACGCACGTATCCCCCATCCGGCATACGGCAAGGAGAAGATCCCGGCCTACGAGATGATCCGTTTCTCGGTGAACATCATGCGTGGCTGCTTTGGCGGCTGCACCTTCTGCTCGATCACCGAGCACGAAGGCCGAATCATCCAGAACCGTTCCGAAGAGTCGATCATTCGCGAGATCGAAGAGATCCGCGACAAGGTCCCGGGCTTCACCGGGGTCATTTCCGACCTCGGCGGCCCGACCGCGAACATGTATCGCATCGCCTGCAAGAGCCCAGAAATTGAATCCGCGTGCCGCAAGCCGTCCTGCGTGTTCCCTGGCATCTGCCCGAACCTGAACACCGACCACTCTTCGTTGATCCAGCTGTACCGCAGCGCACGGGCACTGCCAGGGGTGAAGAAGATTTTGATTGCCTCCGGCCTGCGCTACGACCTGGCGGTCGAATCGCCGGAATACGTCAAGGAGCTGGTGACCCACCACGTCGGCGGCTACTTGAAAATCGCGCCGGAGCATACCGAGGAAGGTCCGCTCAACCAGATGATGAAGCCGGGCATTGGCAGCTATGACAAATTCAAGCGGATGTTCGAGAAGTACTCCAAGGAAGCCGGGAAAGAGCAGTACCTGATTCCGTACTTCATCGCGGCCCACCCGGGCACCACCGACGAAGACATGATGAACTTGGCGCTGTGGCTCAAGGGCAATGGCTTCCGGGCCGACCAAGTGCAGGCGTTCTATCCGTCTCCAATGGCCACCGCCACCGCCATGTACCACTCGGGCAAGAACCCGCTGCGCAAGGTCACCTACAAGAGTGATGCGGTGACTATCGTCAAGAGCGAGGAGCAACGCCGCCTGCATAAGGCCTTCTTGCGTTATCACGACCCGAAAGGCTGGCCGATGCTGCGCGAGGCATTGACCCGCATGGGCCGCGCCGACCTGATCGGGCCGGGCAAGAACCAGTTGATCCCGCTGCACCAGCCGGCGACCGACAGCTACCAGAGCGCTCGTCGCAAGAACTCGACGCCAGCCGGCAGCCACAAGGTAGCCAAGGAAACCACCAAGATCCTGACCCAGCACACCGGTTTGCCACCGCGCGCGAGCGACGGCGGCAATCCTTGGGACAAGCGCGAACAAGCCAAGGCCGCCGCGTTTGCCCGCAACCAGCAGGCCGCCAAGGAGCGCAAAGACGCGGCGAAGGGCAAAGGACCCAAGCCCGCACGCAAGCCAGTCGTGCCGCGCTGATCGCCAGAGCTACAACGTAGAACGCCAGCCTTGAGTGCTGGCGTTTTGCTTTCTAGCGAGGGTGCTGGCCGTTTGTTATCGTGGCGACCGGCGATGTCAGTCAATTAAGTGCAATCAAACCGGACACAGCCTTTGTGGCGAGGGAGCTTGCTCCCGCTCGGCGGCGAAGCCGTCGTAAACCGGCTGGCGCGGTCTGCCTGAAAGATTGCGCCAGTTCATTTGGGACTGCTTCGCCGCCCAGCGGGAGCAAGCTCCCTCGCCACGGGTTTCAGTGTCGATCCCGATACCCTGTGGGGCCCACACAGACAATTAAAGTCTCACCCATCGATTCTCAAGGACGATTCATATGAGTACTCCTTTGCCGGGCATCGGCATGGACAACAGCATCTCCCAGATGATGGCCCGCCGCCGCATCGAAAGCCTGATCAACCTGCCGCGCCTGTTCGCTGCCATTGATGCCGATCCGGGCATTGTCGGCGCGGGTGTGGTGTACATCGACGCTGAATTCAACGTAGTGACGTTGCGTGAGTTCAAGCCAATTTGCAGCATCAAGCCCAAGCGGATCATCTTGCGCGAGGCGCAGAAATATATTGCACCGGCTCAGTTTGCTGACCAGGTAACGAACAACCCGCGTGAGTCTCGCTTGGTAGGGGAGGCCGTCAATACGACGTTATCCTGTGCTGGCGCCATTTTGGGATGGATTGTGGTGTTCAGTGGCACTATCGCAGTTCCGTTTACTGCTGGGGCTAGCTTGGTCGTCACAGCCATTGGGGTCACTGCCGCCTCCGCGAGCACGGCACAGTGCGTGGTTGGAGGCATGCGAACGTACAACGAGCTCAACGATCCATCAGCTAACGATGATATGGACAGTGAGGATTGGTATCGCTACGCGATGCCTGTGCTGGATGCTGCATCGCTGTTGGGGGCTGGAGCGTCTACGTTAACCACGCTCAAACTTCTGCAAGCCAGGAAAGTCTCGACCGGCAAAAGTTGGTATGAGCTTTCAAAAGGTTTGACCCGACAACAACGAAAGGCATTGACCAAAGAATTGTTGACGCTGAAGGACCCAAGCCTGACGAATAAATTGTTAAAGCTTCGACAACGTTCTGGGACGCTAGCAAAGCGTTTCACGGCCACTCAGATTAACCATGCAACCGTGACCCAGATTCGCGATTCTCTGGGGGCTGCTATCGGCCTGACGGGCAGTAGCTTGTCTGGAAATCTGAAGACCATCGCCGTGGGGCTGTATGAGGAAATTGAATAATGGATCGCAAGCATTCATTGAACGCGTTCCTTGCGCGCTATTTCCCGACCTTCATCTGCGCTTTCTTTCTAGCCTGTTTTGCCTTGTCCGCTTCGATTTCATTGGCCTCAAGTACTTATTTTCGAGGCGATCCTGAACGGGGAAAATATTCTTTTCTGATTGCCTTGATGCTATCCCTGCTTTTGGCGTTGAGTCATTTCGTCATGATCAGAGGACGAACTTGGGGTGTTCGTAGCATTGTTGTGTTCTATCTGGTGTGCCTTTTCACTGTCCTTCCCACCTACGGCTATAACCCGCACCCCATCGCCTATATAACTGGATTGTTGTTTCCCTTGCTGGGATTGCTGTTACTCAACAGCAAGCGACACCGAGAAATGCGCGGCAAGCTCGTGGAGATCCGCCACCAACGCGAACGCATCATCAAGTCCGCCAAAGCCTCGCGCCCGCGCCGCTGAGTCGATCCGCCGGCGCCTGCGCCGCATTTATGTGCGGCCTGTGCAGATCAATACAGGCATCGCGCGGTTTTAGTGCTCTACTGCCTTGAGTAGAAGTAGAAAGTGTCCGACCTGCCTGCATGGCATAAGTCTTGCGCCGCTTTCGATAACGCCCAGGCTCCGCAGGAGGCACGCCGTGTCGATCCATGTCGCTTTGCACCATGTCACGCATTACCGCTACGAGCGCGCCGTCGAGCTCGGCCCGCAGATCGTCCGCCTGCGCCCGGCCCCCCATAGCCGCACGCGGATACTTTCGTATGCGCTGAGGGTCTCGCCCGACCAGCACTTTATCAACTGGCAGCAGGATCCTCAGGGCAACTACCTGGCGCGACTGGTGTTTCCGGAAAAAACCGCTGAGCTGCGGGTCGAAGTCGATCTGGTCGCCGAAATGGCGGTGTTCAATCCGTTCGATTTTTTCCTCGAGCCCTACGCTGAAAAAATTCCGTTTACCTACGCCCCCGACGAAAAGCATGAGCTGACGCCTTATCTGGAAAAACTGCCGCTGACGCCCAGGTTCCAGGCGTATCTGGACGGCATCGACCGCACCCCGCTGCCGGCGGTGGATTTCCTGGTGGCGTTGAACCAGCGCCTGAGCGAAGACATCAGTTACCTGATCCGCATGGAGCCCGGCGTACAGACGCCGGAGCACACCTTGGAGCATGCGTCCGGCTCCTGCCGCGACTCGGCCTGGTTGCTGGTACAGCTGTTGCGTCACCTGGGGCTGGCGGCGCGTTTTGTTTCCGGTTACCTGATCCAACTGACCGCCGACGTGAAAAGCCTCGACGGCCCATCCGGTACGGAAGTCGATTTCACCGACCTGCATGCCTGGTGCGAAGTCTATTTGCCGGGGGCCGGCTGGATTGGCCTGGATGCCACGTCCGGGTTGTTCGCCGGCGAAGGACACATCCCATTGGCGTGCAGTCCCGATCCGTCCTCGGCTGCACCGATCAGTGGCCTGGTGGAGCCTTGCGAGTCCGAATTCAGCCACGAAATGTCCGTCGAGCGCATCTGGGAGGCGCCGCGGGTGACCAAGCCATACACCGAAGCGCAATGGTTCGAGATCCAGGCGCTGGGCCGACAGATCGATGCCGACCTGCTGGAGGGCGATGTGCGCCTGACCATGGGCGGTGAGCCGACCTTCGTCTCCATCGACGACCCGGACGGCGCCGAGTGGAATACCGCCGCGCTGGGACCAGACAAGCGCCGGCTCTCCGCCGAGCTTTTCCAGCGTATGCGCGCGCACTACGCGCCCCAGGGGCTGGTGCACTTCGGCCAGGGCAAGTGGTACCCCGGCGAGCAATTGCCGCGCTGGTCGCTCAATTGCTACTGGCGCCGTGACGGGGTGCCGATCTGGCGTAACGACGCGTTGATTGCCGACGAGCAGCAGGACTACGGCGCCGATGGCGAACTCGCTGGACGTTTCCTGGCGAGCGTCGCCGAACGCTTGAACATTCCCGCGCGATTCGTGTTTGCGGCCTACGAAGATAATTTTTATTACCTCTGGCGCGAAGGCACGTTGCCTTCGAACGTGACGGCCGAAGATTCTCGGCTGGAAGAACCTTTGGAGCGGGCACGGTTGCGCAAGGTCTTCAATCAAGGATTGGACAAGGTAATCGGCCAGGTCCTGCCACTGGCTCGCACCGCGAAGGGCAATCAATGGCAGAGCGGCCGATGGTACCTGCGCGACAACCATTGCAGGTTGGTACCGGGCGATTCTCCCCTGGGCTATCGCCTGCCACTGGCGTCCCAGCCGTGGGTGACGGCGGCTGAATACCCGTTCATCCATCCCACCGACCCGAATCAGGATTTGCCCGAGTTGCCCGACACTTCGCACCTGGCCGATCACGGCGAGCCGGCGCTGGAGCAGGAGCGCGCGCCGAAGATCGACGAATCGGCCGATTGGCTGACCCGCACCGCTTTGTGTGCCGAGGCCAGGGAAGGACGCCTGTATCTGTTCATGCCGCCGCTGGAGCGGGTCGAGGATTATCTGGAGTTGGTCAGCGCAATCGAGGCGACGGCCGAGGAGCTCAATTGCCCGGTCCTGTTGGAGGGCTACGAGCCGCCGAGCGATCCGCGCCTGAGCAATTTGCGCATCACGCCGGACCCAGGCGTCATCGAGGTCAACGTACAGCCGTCGGCAACTTGGGATGAGTTGGTCGAGCGCACCGAATTTCTGTACGAGCAAGCGCGGCTGAACCGACTGACCACCGAGAAATTCCTGATCGATGGCCGGCACACAGGCACCGGTGGCGGTAACCATTTCGTCCTCGGAGGCGCGACGCCGGCTGACTCACCTTTCCTGCGCCGTCCCGACTTGCTGCGCAGCCTGATCAGCTACTGGCACAACCACCCGTCGTTGTCCTACCTGTTTTCCGGCTTGTTCATCGGCCCGACATCCCAGGCGCCCCGCGTGGACGAAGCGCGCAACGACTCGCTGTACGAACTGGAAATCGCCTTCGCGCAAATGCCCGAGCCCGGCGAAGCGTGTGCGCCCTGGCTGGTGGATCGGTTGCTGCGCAACCTGCTGATCGATGTGACGGGCAATACCCACCGCGCCGAATTCTGCATCGACAAGCTCTATTCTCCGGACGGTGCCACCGGGCGACTCGGCCTGTTGGAATTGCGCGCTTTCGAAATGCCGCCTCACGCCCGCATGAGCCTGACCCAGCAATTGCTGTTGCGGGCATTGGTCGCGCGGTTCTGGCGCGAGCCCTACGCGCCGGCCAAGCTGGCACGCTGGGGCACTGAGCTGCATGACCGCTTCTTGCTCCCGCATTTCATCGAGCAGGATTTCGCTGACGTCATCGCCGAGCTCAATGTCGCCGGTTATCCGCTGCGCGCCGAGTGGTTCGCCGCGCACTTGGAGTTCCGGTTTCCAAAGGTCGGCGATTATGCGGTCAACGGCATCGAGCTGCAGTTGCGTCAGGCGCTGGAGCCTTGGCATGTGCTGGGGGAAGAGGGGGCGGTAGGCGGCACGGTGCGCTATGTGGATTCGTCCCTGGAACGCTTGCAGATCAAGCTCAGCGGCCTGGCCCCGCAACGGTACCTGCTGACTTGCAATGGCGTGCCGGTTCCCTTGCAACCCACCGGTCGGGTGGGCGAGTTCGTCGCCGGGGTGCGTTTTCGCGCGTGGCAACCGAGCAATTGCCTGCAACCGACCATCCCGGTCCATGCGCCGCTGGTCTTCGATCTACTCGACACCTGGATGCAGCGTTCGCTGGGCGGATGCCAATATCACGTGGCGCATCCGGGCGGGCGCAACTACGACAGCCTGCCGGTGAACGCCAACGAAGCGGAGAGCCGGCGGATGGCGCGTTTCTTCCGGATCGGACACACGCCTGGGAAACTTCCGATACCCAGCCTGGCGGTGGATGACGAGTTTGCGCTCACTCTCGATCTGCGACGTTTTAAGGCCGCGTTGAAAAATTAACCAGACCGTGGCGAGGGAGCTTGCTCCCGCTCGGTTGCGCAGCGACCGTAAATTTTTGGGGCCGCTGCGCAGCCCAGCGGGAGCAAGCTCCCTCGCCACGATGATTGCAGTCTGAAAACCAGGCCGGATCAAACACAAAACACACCTATCCGGGCCTCATGCGCCTGCGCTAGTCTCACCTTTCCTTGCCGTACTGCCGAGCTTTCCATGCCTGACCTGCTTGACCGTTACCCGCTGACAACGGGTACTTATCACGAGTTGCTGGATGGCAGCGGCGCCGTGCGTGCGCACTGGCGGCGGCTGCTGGACCAGTTGCAGCGCAGCACGCCGGCCCAACTGGTCCAGCGTCAAGCACTGCTGGCCAGGCAGATCCAGGAGAACGGCGTCACCTACAACGTCTACGCGGACCCGAAGGGCGCTGATCGGCCGTGGGAGCTGGACCTGCTGCCCCACGTCATCGATGCCCAGGAATGGAAGCTACTGTCGGCCGGGATCGCCCAACGGGCACGCTTGCTCAATGCGGTGCTGGCCGACCTGTACGGGTCGCAGCGGCTGATCAGCGAGGGACTGTTGCCAGCGGAGCTGGTGTTCGGACACAACAATTTCCTCTGGCCGTGCCAGGGCATTGCCCCACCCGATGGCGATTTTCTGCACCTGTATGCCGTGGACCTGGCGCGTACGCCCGACGGTCGCTGGTGGGTCACTGCGGATCGTACCCAGGCGCCTTCAGGGGCTGGTTATGCGTTGGAAAATCGCATGATCGTCTCCCGGGCGTTTCCGGACCTGTATCGCGACCTGAAGGTAAAGCACCTGTCCGGTTTCTTCCGCACCTTGCAGGAAACCCTCGCCCGGCAGGCCCCCTGCGATGGCGAGCCACCGTTGGTGGTGCTGTTGACGCCCGGCCGGTTCAACGAAAGTTATTTCGAACATCTCTATCTGGCGCGCCAGCTTGGCTATCCACTGGTGGAAGGTGGCGACCTGACTGTTCGGGATGCCACGGTCTATCTCAAGACCCTCAGCGGGCTACGACGGGTCCACGCAATCATGCGGCGCCTCGATGACGATTTCTGCGATCCGCTGGAGCTGCGCACCGATTCTGCCCTTGGCGTGCCGGGCCTGCTGGAAGCGGTGCGCCAAGGACGGGTGTTGGTGGCCAATGCCTTGGGCAGTGGCGTGCTGGAATCGCCGGGGCTCCTGGGATTCCTGCCGAAGATCAACCAGTATCTGTTCGGCGAGGAACTGATGTTGCCGTCCATCGCCACCTGGTGGTGTGGTGAGCCGCCAGTGCTGGCCCAGGCCTTGGAAAAGCTGCCTCAGTTGCTGATCAAGCCTGCGTTTCCGTCCCAGAGCTTCGCGCCGGTGTTCGGCCGTGACCTGAGCGAGCAGCAGCGCGGCCAACTGGCGGCGCGCATGCAGGCGCGACCCTATGCCTACGTCGCTCAGGAGCTGGCGCAACTGTCCCAGGCGCCAGTCTGGCAGGCCGAAGACGGGCGGATCCAGCCCCGGGCCATCGGCATGCGCGTGTATGCCGTGTCCGGGAAAGATGATTATCGGGTCCTGCCAGGTGGCCTGACCCGCGTGGCCGCCGAGGCCGACGCCGAAGTGGTGTCGATGCAACGCGGTGGTGCCAGCAAGGACACCTGGATCCTGGGTGAACACGCATCGGGTGGCGAACAGTGGAAGGCCCAGCGGACCGTCGGCGTCCACGACCTGGTGCGACGCGATCCGTACCTGCCATCCCGAGTGGTGGAAAACCTGTTCTGGTTTGGCCGTTACTGCGAACGTTGCGACGACAGCGCGCGCCTGCTGCGGATCATGCTGGCGCGCTATGTCGATGGCGACGACCCGCAGGCCCTGCTATCGGCAGTGTCGCTGGGCGAGAGCCTGATGCTGCTGCCGGAGGAGGGCGAGCTGCCCGAGCGCCTGCTGGCGGCGCTGCTGGGGGATGACTGGTCGTTCAGCCTGCGCTCCAACTTGCAGCGCTTGCAGTGGGCTGCCTCACAGGTACGCGGCAAACTCTCCCGGGAGAACTGGCAGGCGCTGGTGGAATTGCAGCGCGAAGCCGCAGAGCTGGAGACCAGCGAACCGGACTTTGGCGAGCTGCTGGATTTTCTCAATCGATTGGTAATGTCGTTGGCCGCGTTGTCCGGTTTCGCCCTGGACGACATGACCCGTGACGAGGGCTGGCGCTTCCTGATGATCGGTCGACGCCTGGAGCGCCTGCATTTTCTTAGCAGCAGCCTGGCGGCATTCTTGCGGGGCGAGGCGGTTTTCGATCAGGCCGGGTTGGAGTGGTTGCTGGAGTTGGGTAACAGTAGCATCACGTACCGCTCGCGTTACTTAGCGGTGGCGCAGTTGATTCCAGTGCTCGATCTGTTGTTGCTGGACGAACAGAACCCCCACGCAGTGCTCTTCCAATTGAAATTGGTGGCACGCACCCTTAAACGCCTGAACGATGATTTCGGCGCACCGCGGGAAACCGCATTGCCGGAGCTGGTGACGCGCCTGTCACGCTTTGACCTGCGCTGCCTGGAGAATCCCCTGTTCGGCGAGGCCAGCCTGCGCGCCGCTCTTGATGGACTGGCCGATCTGTTGCAGGAAGTGGCCGATGTCAGCGGACAGGTTTCCGATCGCTTGGCGTTGCGCCATTTTGCTCACGTCGATGATGTCAGCCAGCGCACGGTGTCCGTCTGATGAACGCCCGTTACCAGATTCTCCACGATACCCATTATCACTACGACAGCCCGGTGTCCCTGGCCCAGCAACTTGCCCACCTGTGGCCGCGACCCTGTGACTGGCAGCGTTGCACCGAACAGCAGTTGCTGATCAGTCCGCAGCCGACCACCCGGCGCGATGAACAGGATGTGTTCGGCAATCCGCTGACCCGACTGGCCTTCGAGCGACCCCATGACGAATTGTTGGTCAATGCCCGCCTGAGCGTCGAAGTGCTGGCACGGCCCAACCTGGATTTCAGCCTGTCCCCCGCCTGGGAGTCGACCCGCAACCTGCTGACCTACAGCGGTCGGCCACTTCCGGCGCCGCTGCTGGACGCCTGCCGCTACCGTTTCGAGTCACCCTATGTGCACCTCAAGCGCAATTTCGTCGAGTTTTCCGAGAGCTGTTTTCCGCTGGGACGACCTTTGATGGTGGGCGTCCGCGCGCTGATGGAAAAGATTTTCGAAGAGTTCACCTTCGATGCGGAGGCCACCCAAGTGGCGACGCCGTTGGTGGAAGTGCTGGAGCGACGCCGGGGTGTGTGCCAGGACTTCGCCCACTTGATGCTGGCTTGCGTACGCTCCCGTGGGCTGGCGGCGCGTTACGTCAGCGGCTACCTGCTGACCCAGCCGCCACCCGGCCAGGCGCGGTTGATTGGCGCCGACGCTTCTCACGCCTGGGTTTCGGTGTTCTGTCCGGTATTGGGTTGGGTGGACTTCGACCCGACCAACAATGTGCAGCCGGCCCTGGAACACATCACCCTGGCCTGGGGCCGGGATTTTTCCGATGTGTCGCCGTTGCGCGGGGTGATCCTGGGGGGCGGTACCCACGACCCCGAAGTACGAGTGACGGTGATGCCGTTGGAGTCGTGATCCAATGTCCTGAAATCCGGGCGGTTTCGTGCCGACGTTCAGTCATGAACACAAGGAGATCGGGCTGTTCGAGCCGGGCCATTGCCGGAGAACATGCCGGTGGGTTATCGCCTGTCGATTATCAAGGCGCTGGAGCTGTGAGGGCCGGCAGCGAGGCGGCCGGCCCTGGACACAGAACTGAGGGTCTCAGGCGTCAGGCGCCTGGTCTTTCGGTGCATCAACATCGTCTTCTGCCGTCACTTCGCCTTCGGTATCCGGGTTCAGTGCTGCGGCTTCCTCTTCAGCTGTAGCTTTCTTGCGCTGAAGCTTTTCCTCTTTCTTCTGCTCCTTGGCCAAGTCTCTCTGACGTTTGGCGAAGGAATAATTGGGTTTAGCCATGGGCGATCCTCTGGGGTCGAAGGTGAGGTTGAGCGGCGCGTATTCTGCCCTGTATCGGGGTCGAGCCGTTAGCTGGGTTTTTGCTCGGCCCATTTTGGTTGCACCGACGGTTGCCATTCGTCCAGTGCGTCGAGCAGATTGTGCGCTGATTCGCTCAGTTGCAGCATGTCACGATGGGGCGCGCGGACGAAGCCCTCGCCGACGATATGATCGAGAAAACCGGTGAGTTTGCTGCAGAAACCGTTCACTTCCAGCAGCCCCAGCGGTTTTCCATGATAACTGTCCTTTATTGCGCAAAGGAATTAAACCTCGCGGCGAGGTTTTTCATAGGTGCCACTGGCGCCGCAGGCGTAGGCGGCGAGCAAGCTGCACAGCAGGCTGTTGAGGTTCATGAGGGGCGCTCCAAAGAGGTGATGACGCTGATCATAGGGGCGAGTCAGACTTCTGGCTGGTTGATTATGTCCATCAGGCTGATAGGCTTAAGTTGTATACAATCTTTGACTCAGGTCATAGGAACTTGTCTCAAATTCAGGCAGTCTTCCCCTTTGACGGAATTTTGTTAACCATGCCTTGGAGATTCACGATGTTTGCCAAACTTGTTGCAGTATCCCTGTTGACGCTGGCCAGCAGCCAACTGATGGCAGCGGAGTGCAAGACCACGATCGACTCGACCGACCAGATGTCCTTCAGCACCAAGGCCATCGAGATCGACAAGAGCTGCAAGACATTTACCGTGGAACTGACCCATTCGGGCAGCTTGCCGAAAAACGTCATGGGCCATAACTGGGTGCTGAGCAAAGAGGCCGACATGCAGCCGATCGCCACTGACGGCCTGGCGGCAGGCATCGACAAGGATTACCTGAAGGAAGGTGATGCTCGTATCATCGCCCACACCAAGCTTATCGGCGCCAAGGAAAAGGACTCGGTGACCTTCGATGTTTCGAAACTGGCTGGCGGCGATAAGTACGGTTTCTTCTGCTCGTTCCCAGGCCATATCTCGATGATGAAAGGCACTGTTACCCTGAAGTAACCGACCTTTCAGACACAAAAAAGCGCCCCCATGCAGGGCGCTTTTTTTGGGCGAAACAGCCCTAAGGGAGCGGGCGTCCGGTCATGGGGCGTAAGGCATCACCCGCTTGTGCTCGGTCTTGCGATAGGTGTCGCAAATGATCCTGGCCGCCTCTTCGCGAATGGGTTGCCCATGCAGGAAGGCGTCAATCTCGCCGTAGGTCACGCCATGGGCCGCTTCGTCCGGCTTGCCCGGGGACAGGTCTTCCAGATCAGCGGTCGGGACTTTTTCCACCAGCGATTCTGGCGCGCCAAAGTCACGGGCGATGGCCCGGACCTGGTTTTTCACCAGGCCGCTCAGCGGGGCTAGGTCACAGGCGCCATCACCAAACTTGGTGAAGAAACCCATGACTGCCTCGGCCGCATGATCGGTGCCGATCACCAGGCCTTGTTCCGCGCCGGCGATGGTGTATTGCGCCACCATGCGCATCCGCGCCTTGGTATTGCCCAGCACGAAGTCCCGTGAACCCGGGGCCTTGCCTTCGAATGCCAGGACTTCTTTTGCCAAGGCTTTGACCGCGGGGCCGATGTTGACGGTATGACGCTCGTCCGGCTCGATGAAGTCGACGCAGGCTTGGGCTTCGTGCTCGTCGAACTGGGTTTCATACGGCAGGCGCACGGCGACGAACTTGTATGCCGCATTGCCGGTTTTTTCCCGAAGCTCGCGCACGGCACGTTGGGCCAGCAGGCCAGCGGTCAACGAGTCGACCCCGCCGCTGATCCCCAGCACCAGGCTCTTGAGCCCTGAGTTGACGAGGCAGTCCTGAATGAAACCCACCCGGCGAGCGATTTCGGCCTTGAGGGCGGCGTCATCGGCGAACGGTGGCTGGACCTTGAGCTGTTCAGCAATCTCACGCTGTACGGCTTGCATGAATTCACTCCTTGCTTGATGTGCCTTAATGGGCGGCAGGTACTTGGAAAACATGTCGCATGTAGGCGACGAAATTCGGATCCTTGCAGTGGGTCTTGCCGGGCTCGTCTGAAATCTTGGCCACGGGTTGCCCGTCACAGCTGATCATTTTAAGCACGATGCTCATCGGCTCCACGCCTGGAATGTCACAGGTCAGGTTGGTGCCGATACCGAAGCTCACATTAATGCGACCACGCAAGGCACGGAAAATATCCAGGCATTTGGGTAATGTCAGGCTGTCGGAGAACACCAGCGTCTTGCTCATCGGGTCGATGCCCAGCTTGTGGTAGTGCGCAATGGCTTTTTCCGCCCAGATGACAGGATCCCCTGAGTCATGGCGCAAACCGTCGAACAGCTTGGCGAAGAACAGATCGAAGTCCTTCAAGAAGGCGTCCATGGTGATGCAGTCGGTTAGCGCGATACCCAGCAGGCCGCGGTATTCGCGAACCCAGCAATCAAGCGCGGCGATCTGGCTGTCGATCAGCCGCGGGCCCAGTTGCTGGTGGGCCATGATCCACTCGTGGGCCATGGTGCCCAAGGGTTTCATGTCGAGCTCCCGGGACAGGTGCACGTTGCTGGTGCCGACGAAGCGCCCCGGGAAATCGTGCTTGAGCACGTTCACCACTTCCTCCTGGACTCGGTAGGAAAACCTGCGTCGAGTGCCGAAATCGGCTACCTGCAGCTCGGACAATTCGTCGGCGCTGGCGTTGGCGGCCAGCCAGTCGAACTTGCGATAAAGCTGCTCCCGCGCCTGTTCCAGGACGATCTCACGGTAGCGATAGCGATTGCGCACCTCGCTGACGATGGCCAGCAACGGCACCTCGAACAGGATGACGTGCAGCCAAGGCCCGCGTAGACGGATGAACAACTCGCCGTTTTCGATGCCGGTGTGCACGTACCGCAGGTTGAAACGAAACAGCCCCAGGAACCTGAGGAAATCCGGCTTCAGGAAGCTGATGCGCTCGAGGAAACTCAGCTGGTCGGCGCTCAGGTTCAGCTCGGCCAGGCGCTCGATCTGGAAGCGGATCTCCGCCAGGTACGGACGCAGGTCCTCGCTGTTGCGGCAACGAAACTCCCACTCGACTTCGACGTTGGGGTAGTTGTGCAGCACCGCCTGCATCATCGTCAGTTTGTAGAAATCGGTGTCGAGCAGGTTCTGCACGATGCGATCGGCAAATACACTCTCGCTCATAACGGGAATCTCCAGACAGATAGCTGCGGCGGCAGCGGCGTACGGCAGTTGGGGTGGAGGGGCTAGTGGCGCATAACCGTGATGGTTATTGCCAGTATTTTTTAGCGTTTGCGGGTCTTTTGTGGCGAGGGAGCTTGCTCCCGCTCGGCTGCGAAGCAGACGCAGAATTTTTCATCTGACAGAATTTTTTAGGGCCGCTGCGCAGCCCAGCGGGAGCAAGCTCCCTCGCCACGGGGGGCAACTTTCGCTATGGCGGCGCATCAGGGCTATCGATCTGCTCCAGCATCCACTCCACGAACAGTCGTACTTTGGGCACATCCGCTGCATGTTCCGGATAGGACAGGTAATAGGCACTGGCGCTGGGCATCGCATGTTGCCAAGGGATGACCAGTTTGCCGTCGGCGAGCTCTTCTTCCACCAGGAATTTTGGCAACAGGGCCACGCCGCAGCCGACCTGGGCGGCACGAATGCACATGTAGAAGGTTTCGAAGCGCGGCCCGTGGTAGCTGTGTTCGGTGTGGTAGCCCTGGCTGTCGAACCAGTCGTGCCAGGCTTGCGGACGCGAGGCGTTTTGCAGCAGCACCAGGTCGGCCAGTTGCGTCGGGTCGGTGAAGGGCCGGTCCGGCAGGCTGCCTGGCGCGCAGACCGGCACCAACTCTTCGCCGAACAGTTTCAACGATTCGGTTCCCGGTCGGGAGCCCTGGCCGAAGTAGAACGCCAGGTCGCTGCGCCCTTGCTGCAAGTCGTCGGCCTCGTGCTCGCTGCACAAGTCCAGATGAATCGACGGATGCCGCAGGCGCCAGCCCTTGAGCCGCGGAACCAGCCAGCGGGCGCCGAAGGTCGGAGGCGTGGAGACCCGCAGGACTTCGGTGTCGCCACCGTAGGAGCGCAGGTAATGGGTCGACATCTCAACCTGGGTGAGGATTTTTCGCACCTCCCCCAAATACAAGTTTCCTGCCGGTGTCAGTTGCAGGCGTCGGCGCACGCGCCGAAACAGCAGGTGCTGCAACAGTTCTTCAAGCTGCGCGACCTGTTTGCTGACGGCGCTCTGGGTCAGGTTCAGCTCTTCGGCGGCGCGGGTAAAGCTCAGGTGACGGGTCACCGCTTCGAAGCACTGTAGCGCTGTAATCGATGGCAAATAGCGTTTATTGAGCATGATCAGCCCTTATTTCTTGTTGCTCTGCTTATCCGGTAACGGCCAGCATGAATAAACGGAATGATATCTCGCTTAAAGGTCGTTTGTTGGCAAGTCTCGGGCCAGCTACAACTACAGGCCTGATCAGCCGTGATCGTCCGGCTGCCCACTTTTGTCTCTCGCTTGAGGAATTTACCCATGGTTGCTGCATTGCTTGATCGTCTGGGCGTCAACCCGGCCTTGTACCAGAACGGCACACAGCCCGTGCACTCGCCCATCGATGGCAGTCGCATCGGCGCCGTGAATTGGGAAGGCGCCGCTGAAGTCGAGCAGCAGGTCAGCCGCGCGGAGCATGCCTTTGACCTGTGGCGCAAAGTGCCGGCGCCACGGCGCGGCGAGCTGGTGCGTCAGTTTGGCGACCTGTTGCGTGAGTACAAGGCCGACCTCGGCGAGCTGGTGTCGTGGGAAGCCGGCAAGATCACCCAGGAAGGCCTGGGTGAAGTGCAGGAGATGATCGACATCTGCGATTTCGCTGTCGGCCTGTCCCGCCAGTTGTACGGCTTGACCATTGCGTCCGAGCGTCCTGGCCACCACATGCGTGAAACCTGGCACCCGCTGGGCGTGGTTGGAGTGATCAGCGCGTTCAACTTTCCCGTGGCGGTCTGGGCTTGGAACACCACCCTCGCGCTGGTGTGCGGTAACCCGGTGATCTGGAAACCTTCCGAGAAAACCCCGCTGACCGCCCTGGCGTGCCAGGCACTGTTCGAGCGTGTGCTGAGCAACTTTGCCGATGCCCCACCGTACCTGAGCCAGGTGATCATCGGTGGGCGTGATGCCGGCGAAGCGCTGGTCGACGACCCGCGCGTTGCGCTGATCAGCGCCACCGGCAGCACGCGCATGGGCCGCGAGGTCGCGCCGAAAGTCGCAGCGCGGTTTGCCCGCAGCATCCTCGAACTGGGCGGCAACAACGCGATGGTCCTGGCTCCGAGCGCCGACCTGGATATGGCCGTGCGTGCCATCCTCTTCAGCGCCGTCGGCACTGCGGGCCAGCGTTGCACCACGCTGCGCCGGTTGATCGCCCATGAATCGGTGAAGGAAGAGATCGTTACCCGTCTCAAGGCGGCCTATTCGAAAGTGCGCATCGGTCATCCGCTGGAAGGCAATCTGGTCGGGCCGCTGATCGACAAGCAGAGCTTCGAGAACATGCAGGACGCGCTGGAGCAGGCGTTGAGCGAAGGCGGGCGAGTGTTTGGCGGCAAGCGCCAACTCGAAGACCAATTTGCGAATGCCTATTACGTCTCGCCCGCCATCGTCGAGATGCCGGAGCAAAGCGACGTGGTGCGTCACGAAACCTTCGCGCCGATCCTCTACGTGGTCGGCTACAAGGACTTCGCCGAAGCGCTGCACCTGAACAATTCGGTGCCACAAGGCCTGTCGTCGTGCATTTTCACCACCGATGTGCGTGAAGCCGAGCAGTTCATGTCGGCCGTGGGCAGCGATTGCGGGATCGCCAATGTCAACATCGGCCCGAGCGGCGCGGAGATCGGCGGAGCGTTCGGCGGCGAGAAAGAAACCGGCGGCGGCCGTGAATCCGGCTCCGACGCGTGGCGTGCCTACATGCGCCGCCAGACCAATACCGTGAACTATTCGCTGGAGTTGCCGTTGGCGCAGGGAATTACATTCGATTGAGCAGCGGCAAGCGGCAAGCTGCAAGCCACAAGCCAAACCAGCTTGCGGCTTGTGGCTTGTCGCTTGCAGCTGCTCCTGACCAGGAGCCGGCAATGCCGTTACGCGAAGAATGTCTGTGGGAAATACTGACGCCACAACGGCCCGACAACGCCTCGCTCAAGGGCGAAGTCACGGTGGACGTGTGCGTCATCGGCGCGGGCTTTACCGGGTTGTCGGCGGCGGTGCACCTGTTGGAGCAGGGCAAGCGCGTTGCGGTGCTGGAAGCTCATCGGGCCGGACATGGTGGATCGGGGCGCAACGTGGGATTGGTGAATGCCGGGATGTGGATCCCGCCAGATGACATCGAGGCCGGGTTCGGCGAAGCCGTGGGCAGCCAGCTTAATCGCATGCTTGGGGCCGCGCCGGCCTTGGTGTTCAGCCTCATCGACAAATACAACATCGACTGCCAGCTGCGCCGCGAAGGCACGCTGCACATGGCCCATAACGCCCGGGGCGAGGCGGATTTGCGCAGTCGCGAAGCACAATGGAAGCGCCGTGGCGCCCCGGTAGAATTGCTGACCGGCCAAGCCTGCGTCGAAGCCACCGGCACTGACAAGATCGCTGCGGCATTGCTCGACCGCCGCGCCGGCACGCTCAACCCCATGGCCTATACCAGCGGGCTGGCCGATGCCGCGAAAAAACTGGGTGGCCAACTTTTCGATCATTCGCCCGTCACGCGCCTGGAGCGCCAGGGCCAGCGGTGGTCGGTGCAGACGGCCCAGGGTTCGGTGCTGGCCGAGCAAGTCGTAATTGCTTCCAATGCCTATACCGAGGGTGATTGGACCGAGTTGCGGCGCAACTTTTTCCCCGGTTATTACTATCAGGTCGCTTCTGTCCCGCTGACCGACGAGGCCGCCCGGCGCATTTTGCCGGGAGGGCAGGGCTCGTGGGACACCCGCCAGGTGTTGAGCAGCATTCGTCGGGACGAGGACGGTCGTTTGCTGCTGGGCAGCCTGGGCAACGGCAACCGCAAACCGACCTGGTTCCTCAAGGCCTGGGCCGACCGAGTGCAGCAGCATTATTTCCCGTACCTCAAGTCGGTGGAGTGGGAATGCACCTGGACCGGCTGCATCGCCTTCACGCCCGACCATCTGATGCGCCTGTTCGAGCCGGCGCCCGGCCTGGTGGCGGTCACTGGCTATAACGGTCGCGGCGTGACCACCGGCACCGTGGTCGGCAAGGCCTTTGCCGACTACCTGTGCCACGGCGATGCCAAGGCGTTGCCGATCCCCTTTGCGCCGATGCAACCTTTGGCTGGCGTTGGTCTGCGCAGCTGTCTGTATGAAACGGGATTTTCGCTGTATCACGCGGGCCAGTGCTTGCGGATCGTCATCTGATTGTTGAAAAGTGTTACGAACAGCGGCGTTTTCCAGTCCAGCGGCTAGCCTGTTATGGTGCGGGTTGTAGCAGCCGCGCACCGACAGTGTGCAGTTAGGTGACGCAGGTTGTTACACAGTGGTTGCACGCCGTTTAGTGTGGTGGTTGCAATGATGGCTCATGGAGGGTTTCACCTACGTTTAGAAAAGGTTGCACCTCGTGCGGTTTAGACGGTTGCACGCCCTGTGAAAAAGGGCCCGAAACAGTCGAAATAACAATAAAGCAGCGACTTTTTTCAGAATAAAAAACCGATGGCACGCCCCTTGCTCTTAGCTTTTCAGTGAAGTGAAGTCGCAGTGCCAACTAAAAAAAACCTTGGAGCACCACCTCATGTCCCAGACGTTTTACAAGAAAGGCTTTCTGGCCCTCGCAGTGGCAACTGCGTTGGGTGTTTCTGCGTTTGCCCAGGCCGACATCAAGATCGGCGTAGCGGGTCCCATGACAGGCGCCAACGCGGCATTTGGCGAGCAGTACATGAAGGGTGCGCAAGCGGCGGCAGACGAGATCAATGCCAAGGGCGGCGTGAACGGCGAGAAAATCGTACTGGTGGCTGGCGATGATGCGTGCGAACCGAAGCAGGCCGTGGCCGTTGCCAACCGCCTTGCTGACCAGGACAAGGTGGCCGGCGTGGTCGGTCACTTCTGCTCTTCCTCCACCATCCCGGCCTCCGAGGTCTACGATGAAGCCGGCATCATCGCCATCACGCCTGGCTCCACAAATCCCCAGGTGACCGAGCGCGGCCTGAGCGCGATGTTCCGCATGTGCGGTCGTGACGACCAGCAAGGTATCGTTGCCGGCGACTACATCGTCGATGTGCTCAAGGGCAAGAAAGTCGTAGTCCTGCATGACAAGGACACCTATGGCCAAGGCCTGGCGGATGCAACCAAGGCACAGTTGGCCAAGCGTGGCGTGACCCCTGTGCTGTACGAAGGCCTGACCCGTGGTGAAAAAGACTTCAGTGCCGTGGTGACCAAGATCCGTTCGGCCGGTGCCGACGTGGTCTACTTCGGCGGCCTGCATCCGGAAGCCGGTCCGCTGGTACGCCAGCTGCGCGAGCAGGGCCTGAAAGACGTGAAATTCATGTCCGACGACGGCATCGTGACTGACGAACTGGTCACCACCGCCGGCGGCCCGCAGTACGTCGATGGCGTGTACATGACCTTCGGCGCCGACCCGCGCCTGCTGCCAGACAGCAAGGCCGTGGTAGACGCATTCCGCGCCAAGGGCACCGAACCTGAAGGCTACACCCTCTACGCCTACGCTTCAGTGCAGACCTTGGCTGCCGGGTTCAATGGCGCCAAGTCCAACAAGGGCGAAGATGCGGCCAAGTGGCTCAAGGCCAACCCGGTCCAGACCGTGATGGGCAAGAAGGAATGGGACACCAAAGGCGACCTGAAAGTCTCCGACTACGTGGTCTACCAGTGGGACAAGGATGGCAAGTATCACCAGCTGGAAAAACAGAAGTAAGGGCTGAAGCGATCGATCAAATCCCTGTAGGTCCCGGCCAAGTCCGGTTTCTACAGGGAGCACTGGTCGCGCCTGGCATTGCTCCGACGTAAATCTGTATTTTCCTTAGAAGAGCCGCACGCCCTGGGTGTGCAGGTTCTCACTGCGTGAGATTGCGTTATGGATGGTATTTTCCTGCAGCAACTGATCAATGGCCTGACCCTCGGGTCGGTCTATGGTCTGATCGCCATCGGCTACACAATGGTCTATGGCATCATCGGCATGATCAACTTCGCCCACGGCGAGGTTTACATGATTTCCGCTTACCTCGCGGCAATCAGTCTGGCTCTGCTGGCTTACTTCGGTATTGAATCCTTTCCGCTAATGATTCTTGGCACCCTCGTGTTCACGGTCGTGGTCACCGGGGTATACGGCTGGGTCATCGAACGCGTCGCCTACAAACCCCTGCGCAACTCCACCCGACTGGCACCACTGATCAGCGCCATCGGCATCTCGCTGATCCTGCAGAACTACGCGCAGATCAGCCAGGGCGCCCGCCAACAGGGTGTGCCGACACTGCTCGAAGGCGCCATGCGCGTCGACATCGGTACCGGCTTCGTGCAGCTCACCTACACCAAGATCTTCATCCTGATTGCCGCATTCGCCGGCATGGCGCTGCTGACCTACATCATCAAGTACACCAAGCTCGGCCGCATGTGCCGCGCTACCCAGCAAGACCGCAAGATGGCCTCCATCCTCGGGATCAACACCGACCGGGTGATTTCCTACGTGTTCATCATCGGTGCGGCCATGGCGGCCCTGGCCGGTGTACTGATCACCATGAACTACGGCACGTTCGACTTCTATGCTGGCTTCATCATCGGCATCAAGGCGTTCACCGCGGCGGTACTCGGCGGCATCGGCTCCCTGCCTGGGGCAATGCTCGGCGGGATCATCCTCGGGATCTCCGAGTCGCTGTTCGCCGGTCTGATCAACTCCGACTACAAAGACGTGTTCAGTTTCTCGCTGCTGGTGCTGATTCTGATCTTCCGTCCCCAAGGCCTGCTGGGTCGCCCACTCGTGGCGAAGGTATAAGTATGTCTGCTGCCAATAAACCGCTTGATATTAAAAAGAGCGTCATCGACGCGATCCTGGCCGGCCTGATCTCGCTGATCGTGTTCGGGCCGATCGTCGGCGTGGTGCTCGACGGCTACAGCTTCAACCTGCAACCGGCCCGTGTCGGCTGGCTGGTGGCGATCGTGATGGTCGGGCGCTTTGCCCTGAGCCTGTTCCTGCAAACCCCCAAGGGACTGAAGATCCTCCAGGGTTTCGAAAGCACCGGCTCCGGCGTGCACGTGTTGCCGCCAGACTACAAGTCGCGCCTGCGCTGGATCATCCCCGCGCTGATCGTGATTGCTATCGTGTTCCCGTTTTTCGCCAACAAGTACGTGCTCACGGTGGTCATCCTCGGCTTGATCTACGTGCTGCTGGGCCTGGGCCTGAACATTGTGGTGGGCTTGGCCGGGTTGCTCGACCTGGGTTACGTGGCGTTCTACGCAATTGGTGCCTATGGCCTGGCGCTGGGCTACCAATACCTGGGGCTGGGTTTCTGGACCGTATTGCCGCTGGCGGCCATTGCGGCGGCGATGGCGGGGTGCATATTGGGATTCCCGGTGTTACGAATGCACGGTGACTACCTGGCCATCGTGACCCTGGGGTTCGGCGAGATCATCCGGTTGGTGCTCAACAACTGGCTGTCGTTTACGGGTGGGCCGAATGGTATGCAAGTGCCTTGGCCTACCTTCCTTGGCTTGGAGTTCCGCAAGATTGCGAGGGACGGAGGCGTACCTTTCCACGAGTTCTTCGGTATCGATTACAACCCTAATTTCAAATTCCTGTTCATCTACATCGTGCTGTTCATCACGGTGCTGCTGGTGCTCTACATCAAGCACCGCCTGACCCGGATGCCGGTCGGCCGCGCCTGGGAAGCCCTACGCGAAGATGAAATCGCCTGCCGCTCCATGGGCCTGAACCATGTACTGGTCAAGCTTTCTGCGTTCACCATCGGAGCTTCGACCGCCGGCTTGGCGGGTGTGTTCTTTGCCAGTTACCAAGGCTTCGTCAACCCGACGTCGTTCACTTTCTTCGAGTCGGCGCTGATCCTGGCGATTGTAGTACTGGGAGGCATGGGGTCGACGGTGGGGGTGGTCATCGCCGCCTTTGTTCTTACCATCACACCGGAACTGCTACGCAGCTTCTCTGAATATCGAGTTCTGCTGTTCGGCCTGCTGATGGTGTTGATGATGATCTGGCGCCCGCGTGGCCTGATTCGTATCAGCCGTACCGGTGTGACGCCGCGCAAGGGGGTAGCGCCATGAGCGAAGTCGTACTCAAAGTTGAAAACCTGATGATGCAGTTCGGCGGCATCAAGGCCCTCAGCGATGTCAGCCTGCAGGTCAAGCGCAACTCGATCTTCGCCCTGATCGGCCCCAACGGTGCGGGCAAGACCACGGTCTTCAACTGCCTGACCGGTTTCTACAAGGCTTCGGGCGGCAAGATCGAGCTCAGCGTGCGCGGCGAGCAAACCGACGTCATCAAGCTGTTGGGCGAAGCGTTTCGCCCGACCGACTTCGTCTCGCCAAAGTCTTTCGCCAGCCGGCTGTACTACAAGATGTTCGGTGGCACCCATCTGGTGAATCGCGCGGGCCTGGCGCGTACGTTCCAGAACATTCGCCTGTTCAAGGAAATGTCGGTGCTGGAAAACCTGCTGGTGGCCCAGCACATGTGGGTCAACCGCAGCCTGGTGGCGGGCATCCTCAACACCAAGGGCTACCGCAAGGCGGAAAGCGATGCCTTGGACCACGCCTTCTACTGGCTGGAAGTGGTCGACCTGGTGGACTGCGCCAACCGCCTGGCCGGTGAGCTTTCCTACGGCCAGCAGCGCCGCCTGGAAATCGCCCGGGCGATGTGCACCCGTCCGCAGATCATCTGCCTCGACGAACCAGCGGCTGGCCTCAACCCTCAGGAAACCGAAGCGCTGAGCGCGATGATCCGGCTGCTGCGCGACGAGCACGATCTGACCGTGGTGCTGATCGAACACGACATGGGCATGGTAATGAGCATTTCCGACCACATCGTGGTGCTGGACCACGGCAACGTGATCGCCGAGGGCGGTCCCGAGGCAATTCGCAACGATCCGAAGGTGATCGCGGCTTACCTGGGTGCCGATGAAGAGGAATTGGTATGAGTGGACCTATCCTCGAACTCAAGGAGCTGGACGTGTTCTACGGGCCGATCCAGGCCCTGAAGAAAGTGTCCATGCACATTGGCGAAGGCGAGACGGTGAGCCTGATCGGCTCCAACGGGGCCGGCAAGTCCACGCTGCTGATGTCGATATTCGGCCAGCCGCGTGCGGCAGGCGGGCAGATCATCTACCAGGGCGTGGACATCACCCAGAAGTCGTCGCACTACATTGCGTCCAACGGCATCGCGCAGTCACCTGAAGGCCGCCGGGTATTTCCCGACATGACCGTCGAGGAAAACCTGCTGATGGGCACCATCCCTATCGGTGACAAATACGCCAGCGAAGACATGCAGCGCATGTTTGAGCTGTTCCCGCGTCTCAAGGAACGGCGCAACCAGCGGGCCATGACCATGTCCGGCGGCGAGCAGCAAATGCTCGCCATCGCCCGGGCATTGATGAGTCGGCCCAAGTTGTTGCTGCTCGATGAGCCGAGTCTGGGGCTGGCGCCGATCGTGGTAAAACAGATCTTCGCGACCCTGCGTGAACTGGCCTCCACCGGGATGACCATCTTCCTGGTGGAACAGAATGCCAATCACGCCCTCAAGCTGTCGGACCGGGCCTATGTGATGGTCAACGGCGAAATCCGCCTGACCGGCACCGGCAAGGAACTGCTCGCCAACGAGGAGGTGCGCAACGCGTACCTGGGCGGGCATTGAGTTGATGCTGCGATGAAAAACCGGCGAGTGATCGCCGGTTTTTTTATCCCCCAGATCCAGCCTTTGGGCATCTTCGGCAATTGTGGAAAACAATCCTGAACCCTTGTGAAACCGCGACATAAAGTCACCGCAAACAGTTGTTTTGTCACAGTTTTGACTTGTCCCCGTTTGCTGTGGAGCCGGCTGTGGGTAAGGTGGGAGTAGCTGGCTGTAAGCCTTTGTCTGCGTGGCTTTCAGCGGTATGATCGTTTTTTGATCAGGCGTTTTTGCGCAAGCGGGAGTGGCTATTGTCAACAGTTTTCTGCGCGGCAGAAGTGCCTCGATAGCCGGTGCGCAAGCCTGTGGATAAGTCTGTGACTAAACTCTGGAAAGACCGCGCTGAGTGCCGTCGTTGCTGGCTTGGAGCCATCGCGCTATCAAGCCTTGGCTTATAGCAGAGAAACTGCGCTGCACAACCTGACTTGCCCGGTCAAGCGAAAAAAATTTCCAAATTGCCCGCAAAGCCTTATGCACAGCGGCCTCCAGTGTTTGGACTTGCCCCCGATTATTGTGGACCTGCCTGTGGATAAGGTGCGCGCAACCCGCTGCAGCCCTTGTTTGGCAAGGCTCCGAGAGACCTGGTTGTTTTTTGAGCACCGTCGCCGCCAAAAGCACGTGTTCAAGCCTTGCCCCTGGCGGGCCAGGCCGGGCATGCTGTGGGCCGATTTCCATTCAATGGCTTTGAGCCCAAGCAAGGAGAACACCATGTCTGACACCCTGTTTATCACTGGCGCGACGTCCGGTTTCGGTGAAGCCTGTGCCCGTCGTTTTGCCGAGGCGGGTTGGAAACTGGTGCTGACCGGGCGTCGTGAAGAACGCCTTGATGCACTCTGCGCCGAGTTATCGAAGCAGACCGAAGTCCACGGGCTGGTGGTGGACGTGCGCGATCGCAAGGGCATGGAAGACGCCATCGCCAACCTGCCGCCGTCCTTCGCCAAATTGCGCGGGTTGATCAACAACGCCGGCCTGGCCCTGGGGGTCGACCCAGCGCCCAAGTGCGACCTCGATGATTGGGACACCATGGTCGACACCAACGTGAAAGGCCTGATCTACAGCACGCGCCTGTTGCTGCCGCGCCTGATCGCCCATGGACGTGGAGCCGGGATCGTAAACCTGGGCTCCATTGCCGGTAACTATCCGTACCCAGGCAGCCACGTGTACGGTGCGAGCAAGGCGTTCGTCAAACAGTTCTCCTTGAACCTGCGCTGCGACCTGCAAGGTACGGGCGTGCGGGTGAGCAATATCGAGCCGGGTTTGTGTGAAAGCGAATTTTCCCTGGTGCGTTTTGGCGGCGATCAGGAACGCTACAACGCGACCTACGCCGGCGCCGAGCCGATCCAGCCGCAGGACATCGCCGAGACTATTTACTGGGTGCTCAACGCGCCGGCGCACATCAACATCAACAGCCTTGAATTGATGCCGGTGAGCCAGACCTGGGCCGGGTTCGCCATCGAGCGCAACAAGGCCTGACCGCTGGCGTTACGTCGAGTTGAACAGATGAGCTCTTGTGGCGAGGGAGCTTGCTCCCGCTCGACTGCGAAGCAGTCGTAAGTTTTCTGGGACCGCTGCGCGGCCCAGCGGGAGCAAGCTCCCTCGCCACAGGTTAAGGTCAAGCCAGGTAGTCAGCCAGCCCGCGGTAGCAGGTCAGCAGGTGATACGGCGTGGTGGACGGCATGTCCCGGCGGCTGATGTTGCCACCGGCGTCGAGGCATTCGTTCCAGCCTTGGGGGTGCAGGAAATGCTCCTGCAACGCCTGTAACTGGCGCAACAAAGGCCCTTCGCTTCCCGGACGCAATGTAAGTGCGCGCAAATACTCGGCCTGGGCCCAGATGCGTTGGGTGGCGTCACGCGCGGGCCCCTGTGGCTCCAGGCCAAGCATGGCGCACACCGCGCCCGACTGCGGCTCCACGCCAAGTTGTTCGGTGTGGCTGAAGCTGCGCTCCAGCGCGGTTTGCAGTTTTCCATCACGCAGCAAGGGCGATGAGGCCAGCAGGAAATACCATTCAAACTGGTGGCCCGGTTCGAACCAGTTATCCACAGCCTTGAGCGGTTTTTCCATGATGACTTTCTGCCCAGGGTGCACGAAGTGCTTGGACATTCCATCGCACAGGCCCAGCAACGCCTGGCGCACGTTGGCATCGTCGCGAACCGACAGTGTCGCGAGGAGCGCTTCTGCCAGGTGCATCAGCGGGTTTTGCAGCGGGCCGGACTGGCGGCTCCCCCAGTCTCGCCCCAGGTTGGCTTCGTAAAGCCCGTCGCCGGTGGCGAAGCGTTGCGTGATCACTTCCAGCGCCGCATTCAACGTGGACTCCACCAGCGGCTCGCGAACCTTGCTCCAGTAGTGAGCGCAGGCGAAGAGGATGAAGGCGTGGGTGTAGAGATCCTTGCCGGTATCCAGCGGCGCGCCCTGCGGATCGATGCTGTAGAACCAGCCGCCATGTTCGGCATCATGGAAATGCCGTTGCAGCGAGCGGAACAACGCAGCGGCCCGCTCTTCGGCATCCGGTACTTCTCCGATCAGGCTGGCGAACACATACAACTGTCGTGCACAGGCCATGGCCCGGTAACGTTGCGGCGGCAGCGGCGTGTGCTGGGAATCGAGGGATTCGTAGGGCAATGCCAACTCGGCATTCCAGCCCGGGCCTAGCCACATGGGCACGATCACGTCGTGAAAATGCCTCTGCACCGTGGTGAACAGGGCAGTCAATTCAGGCGGGTGAGCAGGGCGGGAAGCATCAGGCATTGGCGAACGTCGTCACGGCTGGGGAGCGATTGCGCGACATGGTAGCAGAGTGGTCGACTTCGTAGAGATGCGCCTGCACGACCCATATCGCGAGCAAGCCTGCCCACGATAAAGGTCGTGCAGGCGTCAGCCTGCCAACAACCAAACCCCAGCCGCCGCCGAAGCCGCTCCGGCCAAGCGCACCAAGGGCGCGGCCGCCCGTGGCAATACCCGCACCAGGGCGAAACCCGCGCCATGCAGTGCCGCCGTTGCCGCGACGAAACCGATCGCATAAGCCCACGGACTCGACATGTGAGGTAGCTCCAGGCCATGGGCCACGCCGTGGAACAGCGCGAACAATGCCGTCGCTGCCACCGCCAGACTCAATGGAGGACGCACCGCCAGCGCCACCGCCAGGCCCAGGGCCAATACAGATGCCGCGATACCGCTTTCCAGCGCAGGCAGAGCCTGGCCCTCGAAGCCCAGCAGGCCGCCGAACAACATTGTGCCGACGAACGTGCACGGCAGCGCCCAGCGCGCCGCGCCTTGTTGTTGCGCGGCCCACAAGCCCACCGCCAGCATCGCCAACAGATGATCGAGCCCGCCGATGGGGTGGCCCAGCCCGGCGATCAGGCCGTTATCGCCGTGGCCCGGGTGGGCGAATGCCAGCGCGGGGCTTAGCAGCAAAGCGAGGGCGGCGAGGGTGCGTTTGAATGTCATGGAGAAAGCTTCCTTGTTGAAAGTGAAAATGTTCACGCGGCGGTCAGCAGGCCCTGGCGCTCGATAAAGGCGATGATGTCCTCCAGGCCCTGGCCGGTTTTCTGGTTGCTGAACACGAAAGGCTTGCCGTTGCGCATCCGCTGGGTGTCGCTGTTCATCAATTCCAGCGAGGCGCCCACCAGCGGCGCCAGGTCGATCTTGTTGATCACCAGCAAGTCGGATTTGCAGATGCCCGGTCCGCCCTTGCGCGGCAGCTTGTCGCCGGCCGACACGTCGATCACATAGATCGTCAGGTCCGACAGTTCCGGGCTGAAGGTCGCCGACAGGTTGTCGCCACCTGATTCAACCAGGATCAGGTCCAGCCCGGGAAAGCGCCGGTTCAACTGGTCCACCGCTTCGAGATTGATCGACGCGTCTTCGCGGATTGCCGTGTGCGGGCAGCCGCCAGTTTCCACGCCGATGATCCGCTCCGGCGCGAGGGCTTCGTTGCGCACCAGGAAGTCGGCGTCTTCGCGGGTGTAGATGTCATTAGTCACTACCGCCAGGTTGTAGCGATCGCGCAAGGCCAGGCAGAGGGCCAGGGTGAGCGCGGTTTTGCCGGATCCCACCGGGCCGCCAATGCCAACGCGCAGAGGTTGTGTGTTCATGTGTATCTCCTAGGAACGGAACAGGCGGCTGTACTGGCGCTCATGGGCCATGCACGCCAGGGAAAGGCCAAACGCGGCGCTGCCGTAATGTTCGGGGTCGATGGTCGAGGCGATCTGCTGGGCCTGCTGCAGCAACGGCAACAGTTCGCTGGTCAGGCGCTGGGCGGATTGCTGGCCCAGCGGCAAAGTCTTCATCAGCACCGCCAATTGATTTTCCAGCCAGCTCCAGAGCCAGGCGGCGAGGGCGTCCTGCGGCTCGATGCGCCACGCGCGGGCGGCCAGGGCCCAGCCCAGAGCCAGGTGCGGTTCGCTGCGCTGTTCGAGGCTGAGCTGTTCAAGACTGAGCTGTTCAAGAAAGCCCCGTGCCGCGCTGTCGAGCTCCGGCAAGCCAACGAGCAATTGCTGCAACGAGTAGCCCATTTGCCGGCTCTCCTGATAGAGCTCGCGGGTTTCCCGACTGGCGCGGTGCTCTCCACACAGTCGTAGCAGCGCCTCCCAATCGTTGGCCGCCGCCGCGGTGCAATGGGCCAGCAGCAAGGGCGCTTCGAAGCGCGCCAGGTTCAGCAGCATTTGATCGCTGATCCAGCGGCGAGCATCGTCAGGCGTCTTGACCTGGCCATTGTCGACGGCCATTTCCAGCCCTTGTGAATAGCTGTAGCCGCCGATCGGCAGTTGTGGGCTGGCCAGACGCAGCAGCGCCCAGGCCGGATTCATGTGCGCACGCCGAACTGATGCAGGCGCGGCGCGTAGTTGAAGTCTTCATCGCCGTGCCGGGAATGGTGATGACCGCCGCCATAGGCGCCGTGTTCGGGCTGGAACGGCGCTTCGATGGCCTCGACGCTGGCGCCGAGTTGTTCAAGCATCGCCTTGAGCACGTAGTCGTCCAG
Organism: Pseudomonas sp. Z4-20; assembly: GCF_051131955.1. Lineage (NCBI taxonomy): Bacteria > Pseudomonadati > Pseudomonadota > Gammaproteobacteria > Pseudomonadales > Pseudomonadaceae > Pseudomonas > Pseudomonas sp. Z4-20. The sequence continues at coordinate 5,032,412 of NZ_CP071641.1, read as the reverse complement.
CAGGCGCAGCCAGCCGTCGCCCACTTGCAGCGCCACATGGCGATTGCCCAGGTGGTAAGCCGCGCGGGTCAGTTCGAACGCACTGGCGCAGGTGACGTGCAGCAACTGTTCGGGGCGTGCGCAGACGCGCACGATGCGCTCATCTTCGGCTCGCAAGTATTCACCGTCATAAAGCGGCGGCTGACCTCGCTCCAAAAACAGACCCACATCTTCACCCTCGGCACTGAAACAGCGCAGGCGGCTTTTACTGCGGGCATCGAAGGTCAGGTGCAACTCGGCGTCCCAGTGCGATTGGGCGGCGATTCTGCGGTGGATCACCAGCATTGGAGTGCTTCCAGCAATGAACAATGCTGTGTTTAGAGCAAGGGGCTTGCCAATCGAAGAGGGCGTAGGAAATATCTGGGGATGGCGTTTCACGATGGGCCAGGTCGCGTGCCATGTTGGTGCGTATCGCGATGGTGTGCACCATTTTGCGGCTGGTATAAAAAGACATTGTGGCAGCGAGCCTGCTCGCGATAGCGGCGCATCATTAACATCAAATGCTGACTGACCCGACGCCATCATCGCGAGCAGGCATGCTGACAGTTATTCAGTACTGCCCAACCCTTGCCAATGCTTGAGGCCAATGAAGATGAACCGTAATTGCTGGGTCATCTTCGCTTGGGGCGTCGGGTCAGCTTGCATCAAAACAAAGCGTATCCCTTGGCGCCAGGCGCCGCCATCTCCTTGGTCTCCAGATGATCCAATGCCCGCTCGACCAACAACTGAACTCCATCGGCCATGCGGCTGATTGCCAGGGCGATGCAGCGGCGTGATTCGTCGATGTCGTCGGCCAGGTCGGCGGCGATGGTGCTGATCGACAGCAGGTCTTCGGAGGCGTTGGCGAGCAGGGTTTCGGTGTCGATGTGCGGGGAGACGATGAAGAGCTGGTCTTTGTCGGGTTCCGGCAAAGGGGCGGGCTGGGGTTTCAGGTAGTAGTCGAGGGCGCGGTTGGTGGCGTCTTCGAGGCGTTTTTCTTCGAGTTTTTCGACGCGGGATTTGTGTTCGTTTTGCGGGGGATTCGGTGAATGCTTGACCATATCTATGTACCAGAGTTTGGGTCGACATCCTTTCGCTTGCATTCGAAGAGGTGGCAACTGTGCGTAGGTGTGCAAGACCGGTCTGGTACCGCCGGCAAACCCGAAGGTCTCCCACGCACAATTGCCATAACGGACGCGAGCATAAAAAAATGCTCGGTCAATAGCCATAACCAATTGCGTACCAATCCGGACTTGCACGTCCGTGTCACCGTTTTTTGCGATGACGAATAGAGGTTAGCGGCGCTCGAAAGCGCTGCCTAGTTCATGAACAGCCCGGCGTATTGAAGGAAATGTCCGAGGGTTTGGCGGGGAAAAAGCACCGAAAGATCACAGCGGTCGGCAGCTCCTACAGAAATTGCCTAGCGGCTGCCGAAAGCTGCGATTTTTTGATTTGAATGTCTGATGGAGCGAGAGGGTTGGTCAACTCCGCCATCGCGAGCAGGCTCGCTCCCCCAGAGGAAGCATGCGGACAGTTATTCAGTACTGCCCAACCCACGCCAGTGCTTGAGACCAATGAAGATGAATCGCAATTGCTGGGTAATCTTCGCTTGGGGGGTGAGGTGTTCGGGCAGGGCTTCGGCGGGCGGGTCGATGATGTCCGGCAACGTCGCGAAGACGCTTTTGACGATGAGGTCGGCCATCACGTTCAGCCCCGCCAGGTCCAGGTGCTGCAGTTTCGGCATGAGCGCCAGGTCGGCGGTCAGGTCCGAGCTGATGTCCTCGCGCAGTCTTGCGATGGCTTGGCGTACCGGCTGTGAACCACCGTACTGCTCGCGGGCCAGGAACAGGAACTGTGAGCGGTTGGCGTGGACCACGTCGAGAAAGATCCGCACCGACGCATCGATGATGCCGCCCATGACGAATTCATTGTGGCGCACCAGCCGGATGGTCGCGCGAAAGGTCTGGCCGACTTCACTGACGAGCGCCAGGCCCAGTTGGTCCATGTCATCGAAGTGTCGATAGAACCCGGTGGGCACGATGCCCGCCGCCTTGGCGACTTCGCGCAGGCTCAGGCTGCCAAATCCCCTGCCGCACTCCATCAAATGGCGGGCTGCGTCCATCAGGGCATTTCGGGTCTGTTGTTTCTGTTCGGCGCGGGGCAGCATCGCAAGACTGACTTCCGAGTCATGGGAGCGATGCACTCTAGCAAATCGGCTTTGCCGTCGTCGAACGGTAGAGGGGGTTCAGGCTGGAAAACGAGGGGCTTGAAAAGTCAAAAGCCCGATTCAAGGAATCGGGCTTTTTTCCGGGCCACCATGGGCTCAGCTCACTGTGCTGTTGCGTTCGATCACGCGATCACCACCGCCTTCGGCGAGGGTTTGGCCTGGGGTGCGGTCGGAGCCGTCAGCCGCCAAGGTTTGGCCTGGGGTGCGGTCGGAGCCGTCAGCCGCCAAGGTTTGGCCTGGGGTGCGGTCGGAGCCGTCAGCCGCCAAGGTTTGGCCTGGGGTGCGGTCGGAGCCGTCAGCCGCCAAGGTTTGGCCTGGGGTGCGGTCGGAGCCGTCAGCCGCCAAGGTTTGGCCTGGGGTGCGGTCGGAGCCGTCAGCCGCCAAGGTTTGGCCTGGAGTGCGGTCGGACCCGTCAGCCGCCAAGGTTTGGCCTGGAGTGCGGTCGGAGCCGTCAGCTGCCAGGGTTTGACCTTGTGGAGTGCGCGAAGAACCGTCTTCGGCGAGGGTCTGGCCGGGAGTACGGTCGGAACCGTCAGCTGCAAAGGTATCATTCTGCTTGGTGCGGTCATAACCGTCCTCGACCAAGCCTTTTTCTTCCAGGCGGTCACGACCACCTTCGGCTACGGTTTGGCTATAGACAGACTGGCTATCCTTGACCTGGGGTGTGGCTTGTTCGGAGGCTGGCAGGGCGAAAGCCGTAGAGGCCAGCAGTGAAAGGGACAGGCTCATCAGTAATTGGCGTTTCATGATCGGTGCTCCTCGGAAGGGCTAAAAAGTGGGTACGAGGGCAATGCTACTCTCGATAAGTCGATATAAAAGTTCATAAACGCAATGGTAATAATCAACAGAATTGATTGTTCGACGGAAAGGCTCTAGAACGGGCCTTTTGGAGGGGCCGTTTTGCTCTAGAGTGGGTAGTTTGTACTCACTTGCGCCCCGCAATAGCGCGGTGCCGGTAACAGGTAGCTGACGACCTGGTCAGGATCCGGAGTGTTTTTTCGTGCCGTTCTTTGCGCATGGTGGTAAACCTGTCGGCCGTTTCGCCAGTCCAATCATTTATGCAGCGAGCCGGTCCAGGTTCGTGTTGCCCAGGCGTCGCGGTCCGGACGCTGGTTTGTCATCAGGAGCCTTGTGCATGACGCGCACCTCGAAAATCCTTGCTTGGGGCCTTGCCTGCCTCGTCGTTCTGCTGGCGGTGCTGGTGTTGTTCCTTGCATTGTTCGACTGGAACCGCATCAAGCCCGCGCTCAACGCCAAGGTGTCCGAGGAGTTGCATCGTCCGTTTGCAATCAATGGCAACCTGGCGGTGGTGTGGCGGCGCGAGCTAACCGAAGGCCGGTGGCGAGCGTGGATGCCCTGGCCCCATGTCGTGGCCGAAGACTTGACCCTGGGCAACCCGGACTGGTCGAAGACACCGCAAATGGCCACGCTCAAGCGCGTTGAATTGCGCATTTCGCCTTTGGCCCTGCTGGCCCAACGGGTGGAGATTCCGCGCATCGACCTGACTGAACCCAACGCCAATCTGCAGCGCCTGGCCGACGGGCGCGCCAACTGGACGTTTCAATTCGATCCAAAGGACCCACAGGCCGAGCCGTCCAATTGGGTGGTGGACATTGGCGCCATCGGTTTCGACAAGGGCCATGTCGTTCTCGATGACCAGACGCTCAAGACCCGGCTCGACCTGCTGATCGATCCGCTGGGCAAGCCGATTCCGTTCAGCGACATCGTTGGCGAGAAAACCGCGAAAAAAGTCCGGGAGCAGGGCGCTGCGGCGCAGGATTATGCCTTCGCCTTCAAGGTTGACGGGCAGTACCACGGCCAGGCGCTCAGCGGTTCCGGCAAGGTTGGCGGACTGCTGGCCTTACAGGATGCGTCGCAACCATTCCCGTTGCAGGCCCAGGCAAAGATCGCCGACACCCGCATCGAACTGGCCGGCACTCTCACTGACCCGAAGAACCTCGGCGCCCTTGACCTGCGCTTGAAGCTGGCAGGCAACAGCCTGGCCAACCTTTATCCACTGACCGGCGTCACCCTGCCGGATTCGCCGCCCTACGCCACCGACGGTCGATTGATCGCCAAGCTCCACGAGCCGGACGGCGCGCAATTTCGCTATGAGGCGTTCAACGGCAAGATCGGCGACAGCGATATCCATGGCGACCTGGCCTATGTCGCGAGTCAGCCCCGACCGAAACTCAGCGGCGCGTTGGTCTCCAATCAGCTGTTGTTCAGCGATTTGGCACCGCTGATCGGTGCTGACTCCAACACTGAACAAAAAGCCCGGGGCGGCGCCAGCAAGCAACCGTCCGACAAGGTCTTGCCGGTAGAGGAGTTCCGCACCGAACGCTGGGGCGTGATGGACGCCGACGTGGAGTTCACCGGCAAGCGCATTGTCCACAGCGAGCAGTTGCCCTTTAACGACCTCTACACGCACCTGGTGCTCAACGACGGTCAACTGAGCCTCGAGCCCCTGCGCTTTGGCGTGGCCGGCGGTCGGCTCGATGCGCAGATTCGCCTCAATGGCCACACCCAGCCGCTCGAAGGCCGGGCGAAGTTGACGGCGCGAGGCTTCAAGCTCAAGCAGCTATTTCCCGGCTTCGAGCCGATGAAAACCAGTTTCGGCGAGCTCAATGGCGACGCCGATCTCTCCGGGCGCGGTAACTCGGTCGCGGCCCTGCTGGGGACGTCCAATGGCACGCTGAAGATGCTCATCAATGATGGCGCTATCAGTCGGGAGTTGATGGAACTGGCCGGACTCAACGTCGGCAATTACGTGGTAGGTAAAGTCTTCGGCGACAAGGAAGTGAAGATCAACTGCGCGGCGGCGGACTTCGACATCAAGACCGGCCTGGCGACAACGCGGCTGTTCGTATTCGATACCGAGAACGCGATTATCTACATCGACGGCACGGCGAACATGGCCACCGAGCAGTTGGACCTGACCATCACCCCGGAGTCCAAAGGCTGGCGATTGATATCCCTGCGCTCACCGTTGTACGTGCGCGGGACCTTTGCCAAGCCCGCCGCGGGGGTCAAGGCCGTACCGCTGATGCTGCGCGGGGCGGGGATGGTGGCCTTGGGTGTAATCGCCGCGCCAGCGGCCGGGTTGCTGGCGTTGGTGGCGCCCAGCGGCGGCGAGCCGAACCAGTGCGCGCCGCTGCTGGAGCAGATGAAAGCGGGCAAGGCGCCGGTGACGGTCAAGCCAACCCGCTAGCGATTACAGGTCGGCCAGGATATCGGCCATATCATCGGCGTGCTCTTCTTCCTGAGCCAGGATGTCTTCGAAAATACGCCGCGTGGTCGGGTCTTTGTCACCGATGTACTGGATGATTTCCCGGTAGCTGTCGACGGCGATCCGTTCAGCGACCAAGTCCTCGAACACCATTTCCTTGAGGGTGTTGCCCGCCACGTATTGGGCATGGGAGTGCCGGGTCAACAGGTCGGGGTTGAACTCCGGCTCGCCGCCCAATTGCACGATGCGCTCGGCGAGTTTGTCGGCGTGTTCGTTTTCCTGGTTGGCGTGTTCGAGAAATTCACTGGCCGCCACGCTGGCCTTAAGGCCGGTGGCCATGAAGTAGTGGCGCTTGTAGCGCAGCACACACACCAGTTCGGTAGCCAATGCTTCGTTGAGCAGGCGGATGATCTCCTGGCGATCGGCGTTGTAGCCTTCGGTGACCGCGCCATTCTGGACATTTTGCCGCGCGCGTTCGCGCAGGGTCGTGACGTCGGATAAGTGCATGTCGCTCATCTCGTTCTCCTGGAGGCTGATCCGGTTAGGCGTCACGCTCTGTAGGCGCGATCGCTCTAATTCTGAGTGACCCGATCCTGGAAAAGTTTTACCGAATTTTTCAGGGCGTGCCCGGTCATGCGCGCTTCTTCTTCCACCCACTGGAAAAAAGCCCGCACCGGCGGATGGCGTTCACGGCCAGGGACGCAGAGCGCGCTGTAGCCTGCGCCGTTGACCTGGACCTGCGGGCGATAGCCCACCAACAGGCCGCTGGCGACGCTTTCGGACGCCAGTATGTTGCTCGCCAGTACCAGCCCTTGTCCGGCAATGGCCGCTTGCAAGGCGTAGTGCTCTTCATCGTATTCACGCATGCACGGTTGGCGGCTCAGCCAGGTTTCGCCTGCCTGGGCACACCACGTATCCCAGCCGTGGGCGTACAGCTTGGAGTTGTGCCAACGTACGCCGATCAGCGTCGGCGGCTGCGCGGCTGCCAGCGCTACTTGCTCGGGCGAGCCATAGACGCCGAAGCGCTCGTCGAACAGGCATAGGCCGTACAGGTTCGAATAGTTGTCCAGGGTGTAGCGCACCACCATGTCCACGCTGGCGTCCTGATGCAGGTCGATGACTTCGCAGTGGGTGTCCAGCCTTACGTTGATGCTCGGATGGCGCGCATAAAACCGGCCCAGGCGTGGCACCAGCCATAGGGCGGCAAATGCGGCCGTGGTGGAAATCGTCAGGTGGCTGGTGCTGCGTTGTGGGCGCAAGGTATCCACGCTTTGCGCGACTTCCAGCAAGGCGCCGTGAAGGCTATGGAACAAGCGTTGCCCGCCTTCGGTGAGTCGTACCTGGCGGGGCAATCGTTCGAACAACGACAAGCCCAGCCAGGTTTCCAGCGAGCGGATCTGATGGGAAACCGCCGTCGGTGTGACCGAAAGCTCCTGGGCCGCCGCCTTGAAACTGAGCAGCCGTGCGGCGGATTCAAAGGCGCGCAGGGCGTTGAGGGGCAAGGTGGCAAACATCAGTAATCTCCAATGAATGAGAAAAACTCATCCAGGTGCATTAACGCTCATTTGAATGAAAGCAGTTGTGAGCTTCAAGCTTAAAGCTACAAGCAGTTCGAATTGTAGTTGACGATGAGGTTATACAGATGAGCACAATTCTTGTGGTGCAGGGCAGTCCTCGCGGTGAGCGGTCCCATTCCCGGCGTCTGGCAGAAGCTTTCATAAGCGCCTGGCAGGGCGTCAATCCACAGTCCCAAGCGACCCGCCGCGAAGTCGGCCGAACGGTCATTGCGCCAGTCAACGAAGCCTTTATCGCGGCAGCGTTCCACCCCGAGCCGCAGGCACGGCCGCTGACCATGCGGGCCGACCTGGCCTTGAGCGACACCTTGGTGGCGGAGCTGATGGCCCACGAGCGGTTGGTGATCAGCGCGCCCATGCATAACTTCGGCGTGCCCAGTGGGATAAAGGCCTGGATCGACCAGATCGTGCGCATCGGCCTGACGTTCAATCACCGCCTGGATAACGGCGTCTCGCAATACGAACCGTTGGTGTTGGGCAAGAAGGCTTTGATCGTGACCAGTCGTGGCGATTTCGGCTTTGGTCCCGGTGGTCAACTGGAGGCCATGAACCACGCCGACACGTGGCTGCGTACCGTCCTGGGATTTATCGGCATCAGCGATGTGACGGTGGTGGCCGCCGAAGGAGAAGAGTCGGCGGAGCACAGCTTTGCCCGTTCCTATGCCGAGGCCGAGCAGCGGTTGTTGGCGCTGGCGCGGACATTCTGAGAGGCATCCAGCGCCGGGTCCTGGATTCAGCGCAGGCTGAAGTGACCCGGGTGTCATAGACTGGTCATCATCGATACCGATGCTGACCACTCTTGACCTCAAGGATGTCGCCATGTCGCAGCGCTGTGCCACTCGCTACCCGCTGGTGCTGGTTCCAGGCATGCTCGGTTTCATTCGCCTGGTGTTGTATCCGTACTGGTATGGCATCGTCGCGGCGCTGCGCCGAGGCGGGGCCGTGGTGGTTGCGGTGAAGGTTTCGCCGCTGCATTCCTCCGAGGTGCGTGGCGAGCAGCTTTTGGCGCGAATCGAGGAAATCCTGCGGAACACCGGCGCGCAGAAGGTCAACCTGATCGGCCACAGCCAGGGCGCTCTCACTGCTCGCTACGTCGCCGCCAGGCGCCCGGACCTGGTCGCGTCAGTCACCTCGGTGGCCGGCACCAACCACGGTTCCGAACTGGCGGATTACCTGCACACCCACTACCCGGCCGACAGCGCCAAAGGACGATTGCTCAGCGCCTTGTTGCGGTTGATCAACGCAATGATGAGCTTGCTGGACAGCGGTTATCGCGGGCCAAAACTGCCGGTCGACATTCAAGCCTCCCATGCCTCGCTGACAACCGCCGGGGTAGCACTGTTCAACGAGCGTTATCCACAGGGGTTACCACAAACCTGGGGTGGGCAGGGGCCGGAAGAAGTCGGTGGCGTGCGTTATTACTCCTGGTCCGGGACCTTGCAGCCGGGCAAGACCGATAAAGGGCGCAACCTGTTCGACGGGACGAACCGCAGTTGCCGGTTGTTTGCTCGCACCTTCGTGCGCGAGGCGGGGCAGTGCGACGGGATGGTCGGACGCTACAGCTCGCACTTGGGCACGGTCATCCGCGATGACTACCCGCTGGACCATTTCGACATCGTCAATCAGTCGCTGGGGTTGGTGGGCAAGGGCGCGGAACCCATTCGCTTGTTTGTCGAGCATGCCGAACGATTGAAGGCAGCCGGCGTTTAGCCGCCGGGCTGCATTAGCGACTTCAGCGCGAGCAGCGACACGAGAGTCGATCTGGAAAGGTGTAACGGGCTTTGTCTACACTGCACCTCATCGCCGTCCTCCTCGGGCGGCAACCAGGAGAAACACCATGAAGATGCTGCGCATACCCTTGTTGATGATCGGTTTGCTGTTGTGTTCCCAGGGCTTCGCCGCCACGGCCCAACAGACCAAGATGACCACCTGCAATGCCGACGCGACTGCCAAGGCCCTCAAGGGCGACGAACGCAAAGCTTTCATGAGCAACTGCCTGAAGGCCACTCCGGTCGCCGCCGAACCGAGCACGCCGCAGGAGCGCATGAAGACCTGCAACGCCACGGCCACCACCCAGGCCTTGAAGGGCGATGCTCGCAAGACCTTCATGAGTGAATGCCTGAAGAAAAAATAAAATCTGGAATTGTTCTGCGTCCATGAGGCAGAAAAACACCTGAACCCCGACCAAGGTCGGCCGATACAATGCCTAGTGCTGCCCGCCGAACGCTGGCAGACTGCCGATCCTTTCACGCTCGTTTTGTTCTGGGGCTGTATGCCAACGTTTTCTCAGCGTCATGTGTTGTTGGTGATCAGTTGGGTGATCATTTTTGGTGGGTTGTTGCTGGTGCTGCCGCTGCGCCTGTTGCCGAGCCTGTTGGCCGGGTTGCTGGTGTTCGAGCTGGTCAACATGCTCACGCCGCAGCTGCAACGATTGATCGAAGGCCGGCGCGCCCGTTGGGTGGCGGTGGCGCTGCTGGGAACGCTGGTGGTCAGTGTACTCAGCCTGATTTTCGCCGGTGCCTTCAGTTTCCTGCTGCATGAAGCGGAGAACCCTGGGGCTTCCCTGGATAAATTCATGGGCGTGGTGGACCGCGCCCGTGGGCAATTGCCGCCCTTCATCGACGCCTATCTGCCGGCCAGCGCCGCCGAGTTCCGGGTGGCGATTGGTGACTGGATGAGCAAGCACCTGAGCGACTTGCAGCTGGTGGGCAAGGACGCGGCCCACATGTTCGTAACGCTGCTGATCGGCATGGTGCTGGGCGCCATCGTCGCCTTGCAGCGCATCCCCGACCTGACCAAGCGCAAACCCCTGGCCGCCGCGCTGTTCGATCGCCTGAACCTGCTGGTCAAGGCGTTTCGCAACATCGTATTTGCGCAGATCAAGATCTCCCTGCTCAACACCTTCTTCACCGGGATTTTCCTGGCGGTGGTGCTGCCGCTGTTCGGCATCCAGCTACCGTTGACCAAGACCCTGATCGTGATGACGTTCCTGCTGGGGCTGCTGCCGGTCATCGGCAACCTGATGTCCAATACGCTGATCACCATCGTCGCCTTGTCGCTGTCGATCTGGGTGGCGATGGCCGCGCTGGGCTACCTGATCGTGATCCACAAGCTCGAATATTTCCTCAATGCCCGTATCGTCGGCGGACAGATCAGCGCCAAGTCCTGGGAATTGCTCATGGCGATGCTGGTCTTCGAAGCCGCGTTCGGCCTGCCGGGAGTGGTGGCAGGACCGATCTACTACGCGTATCTCAAGAGCGAGTTGAAGCAGGTGGGGATGGTGTAGGGGGGCAGCTGTAAGCTTTGAGCTTCAAGCTTCAAGCTTCAAGCTTTGAGCTTTGAGCTTTGAGCTTTGAGCTTTGAGCTTTGAGCTTTGAGCTTTGAGCTTTGAGCTTTGAGCTTTGAGCTTCAAGCTTCAAGCTTCAAGCCAGCCGCGCCGCCCGACTGCTCTTACTTGCAGCTTGCAGCTCCAAGCTCAAAGCTGCTTCTCACCCATAACGCTTCATCGCCTCGATCGCCAAGCCACTGCCAATACTGCCGAAGATGTTGCCTTCCACATGCCGCGCCTGGGGCAGCATGGCCGAGACGCTGTTGCGCAGCGCCGGGATGCCACTGGAGCCGCCGGTGAAGAACACCGTGTCGACTTGATCGACCCGCACGTTGGCATCGTTGAGCAACTGCGTGACGCTGCCGCGCACCCGCTCCAGCAAGCCGTCGATGGCTGATTCGAACAGCGCCCGGCTCAGGTCCACGCTCAGGCCCGGCTCGATGCGGTCCAGCGCGACATGGCGTTGGTCGGCGTGGGTCAACTGGATCTTGGTTTCCTCCACTTCCATCGCCAACCAGTGCCCGGCACGCTGGTCGATCAGCTTGAACAGCCGGTCGATGCCGCCGGTGTCTTCAATGTCGTAGCGCATGCTAGCCAGGGCCAGGGTGGATTTTTGCGAGTACACCGCGTTGATGGTGTGCCAGGTCGCCAGGTTCATGTGGTGGCTGGTGGGCATGTAGGCGCCGCTTTTCATCCGGCTGCCGTAGCCAAACAGCGGCATCAGGCCTTGCAGGCTGAGTTGTTTGTCGAAATCGGTCCCGCCGATGTGTACGCCACCGGTGGCGAGGATGTCGGCGTGACGGTTGTCGTGCATGCGGCGCTCGGGGGACAGGCGCACCAGGGAAAAGTCCGAGGTACCGCCGCCAATGTCGACGATCAGCACCAACTCTTCTTTCTCGATGGTCGACTCATAATCGAAGGCCGCCGCAATGGGCTCGTACTGGAAGGAGACTTCCTTGAAACCAATGGCTCGGGCGACGTCTACCAAGGTGTTTTCCGCTTCCTGGTCAGCCATTTCATCGTCGTCGACGAAAAACACCGGACGGCCCAGCACCACTTCTTCGAATTCCCGACCGGCGGTGGCTTCGGCACGTTGCTTCAACTGGCCGATGAACAACCCCAGCAGATCCTTGAAGGGCATCGCCGTGCCGAGCACGCTAGTGTCCTGCTTGATCAGCTTGGAGCCCAACAGGCTCTTGAGTGAACGCATCAGCCGGCCTTCATAGCCTTCCAGGTATTCGTGCAGCGCCAGGCGGCCGTACACCGGGCGACGCTCCTCGAAATTGAAGAAGACCACCGAGGGCAGGGTGATCTTGTCGTCCTCCAGCGCGATCAACGTTTCCATGCCGGGGCGCAGCCAGCCGACGGTGGAGTTGGACGTGCCGAAGTCGATGCCGCAGGCACGGGCCGGGGATGCGTTTTTCATGTCTTTCGGGTTCCAGTTGAAAAAACGGCCGCGCAGTGTATGTCAGTGCGAGGCGGATTCGAAGGCCGATTGTCCGCTAATTCGCAAGCACTGGCCTTGAAAGACGGCTTCACACCCCCAAACTTGCTGGCATGACTGGCAGCACAGGGCGGACGCATGAACCGCCACCAGCTGCCGATAAACTTCTGACGTGCCGCCCGGTCCCAATCTTGAGGTCGGTCAACCCGCTGTCCGGTTATCCGGGCATGCTGTGCGTGGCGGTGCGACATCGATAACGGATGGTGATGCTTAGATGGATTTCAAAGACTATTACAAGATCCTGGGTGTCGAGCCAACGGCGGACGACAGCACGATCAAGGCTGCCTACCGCAAGCTGGCGCGCAAGTACCACCCGGATGTGAGCAAGGAAAAGGACGCCGAGACCAAGTTCAAGGACGTCTCCGAAGCCTATGAAGCGCTGAAAAGCGCCGACAAGCGCGCCGAGTACGACGACTTGCGCCGCTACGGCCAGCACGGCCAGCCGTTCCAGGGGCCGCCGGGTTGGCAGAGCCGTGGCGGTTTTGGCGGCGGCCAGGACACGGGGGACTTCTCGGACTTCTTCAGTTCGATTTTCGGTAATCGCGGGCCGGGTTTCGGCGGCGGACAGTCAGGTCGCAGCGCCGGCCGTCGAGGGCAAGACGTGGAAATGGAACTACCGATTTTCCTGGAAGAGACCCTGTCGAACGAGTCGAAGAAGGTCACTTTCCAGGTGCCTCAGTACAACGCCGCGGGCCAGCACGTCAGCAACACCAGCAAGAGCCTGAACGTGAAGATCCCGCTGGGGGTGACCGACGGCGAACGCATCCGCCTCAAGGGCCAGGGTGCGCCAGGTGTCGGTGGTGGCGCCAACGGCGATTTGTACCTGACCATTCGTTTCGCCCCGCACCCCAAGTTCGACGTCGAAGGCCTGGACCTGATCATCACCTTGCCGCTGGCTCCGTGGGAATTGGCGCTGGGCACCGAAGTGGCGGTGCCGACCCTCACCGGCAAGATCAACCTCAAGGTCCCGGCCGGCAGCCAGAACGGCCAGCGCATGCGCGCCAAGGGCCACGGCTTGCGCAACAAGGCCGGCGAGCGCGGCTACCTGTTCGTGCAGCTCAAGGCCGTGATGCCCAAGGCCAGCGACGAAGCAGTCAAGACGCTGTGGGCAGAACTGGCGAAGAAAGCCGCGTTCGATCCGCGGGAGAATTTCTGATCAGTGATGAACGGCTTGTGAACAACCCCTGTGGCGAGGGAGCTTGCTCCCGCTGGGCTGCGAAGCAGCCCCAAAACATTCGACACGGAGCGCCAGTAAAAACCGGTTGGCAGATTTTTACGACTGCTGCGCAGCCGAGCGGGAGCAAGCTCCCTCGCCACAGTCAGACTTGCCACAATCCTGGCTAGACTCGACAGTTAAAGCATTGGGAGAAGCAGATCATGAACAACCCGATCATTGAACTGAACCTGGTGGAATTCTGCGAAGCCGCCGCCCTGGCCGATGTCCATGTGATCGAAATCGTCGAGCATGGCATCCTCGAACCCCACGGCGCGGCTCCGACGGATTGGCGTTTTACCGATTACGAACTGACCCTGGCCAAGCGTGCCGCGAAGCTGCGGCAAGACCTGGACCTGGAATGGGAAGGCGTCGCCCTGGCGCTGGACCTGCTGGAAGAAGTCCAGCAATTGCGCGCCGAGAACCGTCGGCTGCGCCAGCAACTGGGTCGCTGGGTGGGCTGACAGCGCTGCCCACCGCATCGGGCCTGGACAGGCAAAAACCTGAAAAAGCGATAAATAGATACCGCACTCATCGCTGACGCAGGGAATAGGCTCGGGTTTTCCATCGTCAAGGATGACCCGATATGCCAGGCTTCACCCCCCGTCTCGCCATTCCCCAGGGCGAGTATTTCGACCTGCTCAAATCCCGTATTCCCGGTTGGTACAGCGGTGCCATCGTGCAACGCCAGCAGGAGCTGAGCGACCATGCGCTCGAGAAATTGCCTGATTGGTACGTGAAGGCCGACCACGAAACCAGAACCCGCCTCAAGAACAATCATTCCCGCTACCGCGAAATCCTGAACCAGATCGACGATGTGTTGGGCGATATCCAGGATATCCGGGCCTTTGCCGAGCCGTTGCTCAGCCAGGCGATCAAGAAAGCATTCAAACGTACGCTGGACGTCAACCAGGTCTATTTCGTCCGCAAGTACGAGCGTAGCAGCCGGGGGGATCTGCTTGGCGCGTTTGTAGTGGAAAACGCTGGCAGTCATGTTGATCGCTACGAGTACCACGGTTCGTCGCTGTTGGAAGCCGCGCTGGCCAATTTCGAGCCTGACGAAACGCTCAAGTCCGACTGTGACGATTGCAGCCTGATCACCACCGAACGTCCATTTTATGATGGCGAGGTTGTTCCCACCGCGAACGCCTTTCGCGCCGGGGCGCTGCCGATCGCACCTGAAGCGTTTGCCCAGCTGTGCCGCACATTGGACCTGGGGCGCCAGTATCAAGAACACATCGACGCCATCGTCCAACCCGCCGACAGCGAAGCTCGTAGCCGGTTGGACCGTCAACTGCGTGATCATCATAAACAGCAATTGGCGCTTTGCACCGAGGTGGCCCGGGCCAAGGGCGACATCAGTCCGGCCGCCTACCAAATGCTGCGGCATATGGTCGGCGACCAGTCTGCGATCAAGCTCGATGGGCGAGCGGTGACGTTCACCTCGCTGAAAGTGTTCGGTAGCACGCTGGTCGGTCCTCTGCTGATCGGTCCCGACCGCCAGAATAGTAGTCGGGTGGAGAGGGTCTTAGCCTACCTGCCGGGCGATCCCGAGCACCCGCTCAAGGAATACACCTCCAGTGGCGAATTCATGGCCGAGCTGCGGCGATGCCTGCACGGGATCGATTACCGACGCTTCTTCAGTCGATTCGTGCCGGTGCGCCAACAGGGGGAGTTCTTCAAGCAGTTCAATCACCTCTATCAACCCTCCGGGCAGGAGGATGATGAGGTCGATTACCCACTCAAGGCGAAACTGCCGGCGCTGCCGATGGACGACGTGGCCATCATGGGCTCATTGTGGGAAACGCTGCGTCTGGCGCAGATCCAGAAAATTCGGATGGACGCCCGCGCGGTGGCGATCCCGACCGGGGAAGAAGACCGGAATGCGCGGCTGGCGCGGCTGGCCAGCTACCTGAGTGCGGTCGTCGACGTGTTCAACCTGGCCGCCTTCGTGGTGCCAGGACTTGGGCCACTGATGCTGGCGATAGGCGCGGTGCAGATGTTGAACGAGGCGTTCGAAAGCATCGAAGCGTTCGAGCGGGGCGAGACCCGGGAAATGTGGGCGCATTTTTCCAGCGTGGCCCTCAACACGGCCTTCGTTGCCACGGGCGCGGCAGTGCTGCCGCATATCCAATGGTCGAGCACGGTCAGTCAGCTGGAACCGGTCCGGTTGGCCAATGGCGAATCACGTTTGTGGCGCCCCAGCCTGAGCCCCTACGCGAGCGATCTGCGGCCACAGGCGACCTCGGTTCCCGATGCACAAGGCCTGCACCGGGTCGGTGGCCGCGACTTGGTGGCGCTGGACGGGCGTTATTACGAGGCGCAGGAGAATCCGGCAACCCGTCGTTTTCGCATTCGCCACCCATCCAGGCCCGATGCCTATCAACCCGAACTCACGCACAACGGCAGCGGCGCGTGGAGCCATGAACTGGAACGGCCACGGGCTTGGGACGGCGCGACGCTGATGCGTTGCTTGGGACATGGCGTCAAGGATTTCAGCGACGCCGAGCTTGAGCAAATCCGCATTGCCAGCGGCACCTCCGAGGACGCGCTGCGACAGCTGCACGCTGAAGGCCAGCCGCCGTCGGCATGGCTGGCCGACACCATCAAGCGCTTCAACATCGCCCGTCGAGTGGACCAGTTCATTGCCCACCTGCAAAGCGAAGACCCGCTGCACTTCGAACAAGCCGATCCGATGACCCAGCTGCACCTGCTCACCGGCTACGGCCCGTGGCCAGACGGATTGAAACTCAAGGTGATCGATCGTTCAGGCAAGGCCCTTTGGGAGTATCCGGGTTCGGTCAATGGGGCGGCCGTTCGAGAGGTCATCATCGCCGACACGAAAGTCCACACCTCGTCGTTTCCCAAGAACCTGATCGAGGCCGTGGACGCGACTGGCAGCGATCTGCTGGCCGATACGAGCCCGGCCATTGCCAAGACGAACATGGCGGCCCGTATCCAGCAGTTCAGGAAAAAACTCGCCGAAGTGGCGGTGCGTGAAAAGGCCCAGCTGTTCAACGATCATTACGCCAAGGACGATATTTCCAGCGACCCGCGGGTGACGCTGATCAAATCCCGCTTTCCCTCGGTGCCGGCGGCGGCCATCGATCTGATCGTGAGCCATGCCAGCGCCGAGGAACTCCAGCAGATGGCCAAGTGGCGCCTGAGCGATGCGACCCAGACCAAACCCATTGCGCTACGCATCGCCGAAGAGCTGCGCCATTTCCAGCGAACGGTGCGTCTGAACCGGGCCTATGAGGGCTTGTATCACGAGACCCTGGCTACGGCGGATACGCCTCGCCTGGTGCTGGCGACCCTCAAGACCCTGCCGGGTTGGAGCGACACGGTGCGTATCGAACTGCGCAGTGACAGTTCGGTAGGTGCCCTCATTGACAGCATCGGACCGCAGGCCTCGACGCAGCCCAAGATCGTGGTCAAGCGTGAAGGGCTCTACAAGTCCTACGACAATGTTGGTAACGATCTGAGTCGTTGGGGCGATGTCTACACTGCCTTGCAGCATGCCCTGCCGGATGCCGAGCGCCTGGCCATGGGGCGGCCGTCGGTCCATCAGGCCGGTCTTCTGAAGCAGGCTGTCGGTTCCGCTCCCCTGGCGCGGGAATCGCTGGCGCAAGTACTGAAAATGCCGCCGATCAAGCCGTTCTTCCAGTCGCCCATGCACCTGTCATCGGGTCGGTACGGCTACCCGATGAGCGGCTGGCGGGAACGACTGGGGCTTGGCCCTTCGCCGGAACGTCGGGTCCTGGATCTGTATCCGGATTACACGAGAAGAGAGATCCAGACGTTGTTGCGGTCATTGGGTGATGGTGCGGTAGCGGAGCTTCAACGTCGCAAGCTCGAGTTCGATACGCTGCGTCACGACCTGGACCGCTGGGTCGCTTCCAATGTCATGCGCGCCGTGGATGACGATCATATCGAGGTGGTGCCCTCCGGTGTGAAGCGCGCGGTGGCTGAGCAGATCAAGCGGTGTTGGAGGCGCCAGACGCGGGTCGTTACGACGGTGGATGGCGACCGGGTTGGATACATGCTCGATGTGAGTCGGCACAATGTCGGGGCGTTGCCTGAACTGTCGGCCGACTTCAGCCATGTAGCCTCGCTGGAAATGAGCGACATGAGACTGTCGCAACAAGCCTGCAACAGTTTCCTGACCCGCTTCCCTGCTCTTCGTTGGTTGAGCTTGTCGCGCAATAGGTTCACCGACCTGCCACAGGCGCTGGAGACGATGAAGGGCGTGAGCAGACTCTATTTGAAATCGAACCAGATCAGCCTGACACCTCGAAGTATCGAGATTCTGCGCGGGCTTACGAAAATGAAGATCCTCAACCTGGATCGCAACCCGCTGGGCCGTCTGCCGGATTTCAGCGCCATGCCCGACCTGCGGGCGCTGGGGCTCAAGGAAACCGGGATCGACACCTGGCCCGTCGGCCTGGATGAGCAGCCACTGGAAATCCTCGATTTACGCGACAATCAGTTGACCGACGTACCTGACCGTTTGATCGAGCCTCCAACGGCGGATGCCCAGGTCGTGGCACGCCTCAACAGCGTCACTTTTCTTCAGGGCAATCCGTTGAGCGCGGCGGCGGTGCAACGCCTGAATGACTACTGGACGAATCTCTGGCAGACGCATCCCGAATGGGCCGCGTTGCGCAGGCCCATGGCGTTTGGTGCTTCTGGGGAGGCTTCACTTTCCGCTGTCGAGCAATGGTCGCGCAATTTGCCCGCCGAACAGTTGGAAGCGAAGAGGGCGTTATGGCAAAGCCTGAAAGGCGAACCGCAATCCGGTGAATTTTTTGAGCTGTTGAATCGATTGGTCGAGTCCTATCAGGGCCAGGAAAACTATCCAGACCTGCAAGCTCGAGTCTGGCAGATGCTGGAGGCGATGAGTGCCTCGACGGATTTGCGCCGTGAATTATTCGACCTGGCCGGCGCGCCGGCCTGCGAGGATCGCGCTTCGTTGTCGTTCAGTTACCTGGAAATCAAGTTGATGATCCACAACGCCAGGAGCCAGACGGTTGGGGCGGATGAGAGCGCCACGCTGATCCGGCTCGCCAAGGGCCTGTTTCGTCTCGACGAAGTGGAGCGCATTGCACTGCAGGATATTCAAGGGCGCCGCGATGCGATCAATGCCAAAGCCTGGCTCCCGGCCAGGGAAAAAGCCCGTCTGATCCAGAAGATAGAGGAAGTCGAGGTCCGCCTGGCCTACCGTGTCGGCCTGAAGGAACGACTGGAACTGCCAGGGCAACCCACGGACGGACGTTTTGTCCACATGGCCCAGGTCACGAGCACCATGCTCGACGCAGCGGCGGCCAAGGTCCTGGCCTTGGACGATTCCCCTCAACAATTGCAGTCGATCGTGGGGCGCGATTTCTGGATCGACTATTTGAGGCAGCAGAATGCGGCGACCTTCCAGGCACTGGACGACACCCTGATCCACAGCCAGATCGAACTGGACGAGGCAAGAGCCGCCGGCACCCTGGAGGAATCGGACTACGTGAGCCAATCCGATGCGCTGGGCTTGCAGCATAAGGTCAAGGAAGCGGAACTGATCCAGTCGCTGACGCAAAAAGAACTGGATGCGCCGGTGGAGAGTACCGATCTGTAAGCTGGGCCAGCCCGGTCATTTCAGGAAGTAATAAAACCCTGTGGCGAGGGACTTATTTGTGGCGAGGGGATTTATCCCCTCGCCACAGAAGCACCTTCGCCACAAAATTGTGTTGTTCAAAACAGAAAATACCGCTGCGCCATCGGCAACACATCTGCCGGTTCACACCACAGCAACACGCCGTCGGCCTTGACCTGATAAGTCTGCGGGTCGACGTCGATGCTCGGCTGGTAGTCGTTGTGGATCAGGTCGGTTTTCTGCACGTCGCGGCAACCCTTGACCACGGCGATCCGCTTCTTCAATCCCAATTGCTCCGGCAGCCCCGCCTCGGCAGCCGCCTGGCTGATGAAGGTCAGGCTGGTGGCATGCCGCGAGCCGCCAAAGCTGGCGAACATCGGTCGGTAGTGCACCGGTTGCGGCGTCGGGATCGAGGCGTTGGCGTCGCCCATCAGGCTGGCGGCAATCGCCCCGCCCTTGAGGATCAACGTCGGCTTGACGCCAAAAAACGCCGGGCGCCACAGCACCAGGTCAGCCCATTTGCCCACTTCGATGGAACCCACTTCATGGCTGATGCCATGGGTGATCGCCGGGTTGATGGTGTACTTGGCGATGTAGCGTTTGATGCGGAAATTGTCGTTGTCGGCGCCATCACCGGGCAGGGCGCCGCGCTGCTTTTTCATCTTGTCGGCGGTCTGCCAGGTGCGCGTGATGACCTCGCCGACACGGCCCATGGCCTGGCTGTCGGAGCTGATCATCGAGAACGCGCCCAGATCATGGAGGATGTCTTCGGCAGCGATGGTCTCGCGGCGGATGCGGCTTTCGGCGAAGGCCACGTCTTCGGCGATGCTCGGGTCCAGGTGATGACAGACCATCAACATGTCGAGGTGCTCATCGATGGTGTTGCGGGTGAACGGCCGGGTCGGGTTGGTGGAGCTGGGCAGCACATTGGGGAAACCGCAGGCCTTGATGATGTCCGGCGCATGGCCGCCACCGGCGCCTTCGGTGTGGTAGGTGTGGATGGTGCGACCCTTGAACGCGGCCAGGGTGGTTTCGACGAAGCCCGACTCGTTGAGGGTGTCGGTGTGGATCGCCACCTGCACGTCGTATTGATCGGCGACGCTCAGGCAGTTGTCGATGGCCGCCGGCGTGGTGCCCCAGTCTTCGTGCAACTTCAGGCCGATGGCGCCGGCCTTGACCTGCTCGATCAACGGCTCCGGCAGGCTGGCGTTGCCCTTGCCGGTGAAGCCGATGTTCATCGGGAAGGCATCGGCGGCCTGGAGCATACGCGCCAGGTGCCACGGCCCGGAGGTGCAGGTGGTGGCGTTGGTTCCGGTGGCGGGGCCCGTGCCGCCGCCGATCATGGTGGTGACGCCGCTCATCAGCGCTTCTTCGATCTGCTGCGGGCAGATGAAGTGGATGTGGGTGTCGATGCCACCCGCCGTGAGGATCATGCCTTCGCCGGCGATCACTTCGGTGCTGGCGCCGATGGCGATGGTCACATCGGGCTGGATGTCCGGGTTGCCGGCCTTGCCGATGGCGGCGATACGACCGTCCTTGAGGCCGACATCGGCCTTGACGATGCCCCAGTGGTCGATGATCAGCGCGTTGGTGATCAGCGTGTCGACGACTTCGGCGGCCAGCAACTGGCTCTGGCCCATGCCGTCGCGAATCACCTTGCCGCCGCCGAATTTCACTTCTTCGCCGTAGGTGGTGAAGTCCTTTTCCACTTCGATCCACAACTCGGTATCGGCCAGGCGGACCTTGTCGCCGACGGTGGGGCCGAACATGTCGGCGTAGGCCTGACGACTGATTTTCATTTCCTCGGTCCTCGGAACTGAGCCGCAAGCTTCAAGCTGCAAGCCTCAAGTAAAAACAAAATTGTGGGAGCGCCGCGAAGTGCTTTTTCTTGCAGCTTGCAGCTAGAAACTTGCAGCTGAAGTCATTCACAAGCTGCCCATGACTCGCCCGGCGAACCCATAAACCCGCCGCAACCCGGCCAGTTCGACAAGCTCGACTTCCCGGCTCTGGCCCGGTTCGAAGCGCACCGCCGTGCCGGCCGGGATGTTCAGGCGCATGCCTCGGCTGGCGGCGCGGTCGAAGGCCAGGGCGTCGTTGGTTTCGAAAAAGTGATAGTGCGAGCCGACCTGGATCGGCCGATCACCGCTGTTGGCGACTTTCAGCGTAAGGGTCCGGCGGCCGACGTTGAGCTCGATGTCGCCGGGTGCTATCTGGTACTGACCTGGGATCATTGCGGTTGCCCCAAAATTTTGTAGTAGATGGCGGTAGGGGTGTAGGTCCCGTCTGGGCTCTGGCAGTAGTCGGGCAGTTCACCGACGCGGGTGTAGCCCATGGCGCGGTAGAACGACTCGGCCTCGGAGCCGGCCTCGGTGTCGAGGTACAGCAGGCCACGTTTGTACTGGCGGGCACCGAGCTCCAAGGCGTTCATCAATTGCTGGCCCAGGCCTCGGCGACGGGCGTCGCCACGTACCAGCAGCTTTTGCACTTCGGCGCGGTTCAGGCCGTTGGGTTTCTGGCACAGGGCGAGCTGGACGCTGGCCTGCACCTGCTCGTCCTTGACCACCACCCAGAGCAGCAGATCGCCCTGGTCGAGGCTGGCCTGGACCTCGTCGAAATAGGCGCGGGCCTGGTCGGCATCGAGGTCGGCCATGAACCCCACACTGGCGCCATAGCCCACGGCGTCGAGCAGCAGATCAATCAAGCCCTGGCGGTAATGCGCGAAGCTTTCAGCGTGGACTCGTCGCAACTGGGCGGCGTTCATCGGTATCACTCCTTGTCGATGGCGGGCGGTGGCGCCCCGGGATTGAGGACCAACTGCATGAAGGTCAGGTCCAGCCAGCGACCGAACTTGGTGCCCACCTGGGGCATCTGCCCGGTGATGGCAAAACCGGCTCGCTCATGCAGGCGAATCGACGCCGCGTTGCCGCTCTCGATGGCGGCGACCATGACGTGTTTGCCGCCAGCCCTGGCGCGCTCGATCAGCGCACTCATCAGCAGCGGGCCGAGGCCATTGCCACGTTGATCGCGGCAGACGTACACCGAATGCTCCACGGTGTGGCGGAAACCGTCGAACGGCCGCCAGTCGCCGAATGAAGCATAGCCGAGCACATTGTCCTCGGCGTCGACGGCCACCAGCACCGGATAGCCCTGGGCTTGCCGGGCGCTGAACCAGGCCTGGCGATTGCCCAGGTCGACGGCCTGTTCGTTCCAGATCGCCGTGGTGTTGAGGACCGCATCGTTGTAGATGTCACGGATCGCCGGCAGGTCGGCAGTGCGGGCGTCACGAGTGTGATAAGTCATGCCGCGGCCTCAGGCGATGGGTTGGTGGACGGTGACCAGTTTGGTGCCGTCGGGAAACGTCGCCTCGACCTGGATCTCCGGGATCATTTCCGGGATGCCTTCCATGACCTGTTCGCGACTCAGCAGCTTAGTGCCGTAGTGCATCAGTTCGGCCACGGTCTGGCCGTCACGGGCACCTTCGAGCAGCGCGGCGGAGATGTAGGCCATGGCTTCCGGATAGTTGAGCTTCAGGCCACGAGCCAGGCGCCGCTCGGCGACGAGGCCGGCGGTGAAGATCAGCAGCTTGTCTTTTTCGCGTGGGGTCAGGTCCATGTGCAATCCAGTAAGGGCAGATAAAGTTTTTGCGGTAAATACATTCCACTGTGGGAAAGCAGATTCACGTGCTCCAGATTCTTGGCGGCATGGCCTCTCTTCCCAACAGCGCCGGCCTGAGCAAACGCCACAATTGAATCAACCATCCCCGCGCGAGTAACGCCTCGCTCGCCAGGCAACGTGCCACGAGCAGGCCGGGTAATTGCGTCAGGTCGCCGCGCACGGCATGGCCCAGGGATCGGCATTGCCCCAGCAGTTCGCCGTCGATCTCGCCGGTCACCAGCAACGTGGCGAACACCGGGTCGCCACCCAGCCCGATGGGCGAGTCGAGCAAGCCGTCGTCGCCGACGATGCGCTGGCGCTCGTGCCACAACAACTGGCCGTCGCGGCGGATATCCAGGCGCGATTGAAAGTGCCCGAGATCGAAGCGCTCGTGACTGGCCGGCCGGCCGAGGGCAACCATGTCCCAGTAGAACAACCGGGCGTCACCCTGCAGGTCGATGTCGGTGCTGAGTTCCGCCTGGGCCGCGCTGAACACGATGGTTTCCTGGGGCAGCCATTCCAGGGTTGCGCCGGGCGCTACGCTCAGCTTCAGTTGCTGGTACGCCGGGCCGGTGGCGCGGTACCACTTGGCCGCGCCGGGGCTGGTCAGTTGCGCCCAGGCACCGGCGCCGACGTGGGCCGAGATGTCCAGCCGATCGCCGCCGGCAATCCCGCCGGGCGGGTGCACGATGATGTGCTGGCACACCTCGGGCCCTTCGGCATACAAATGCTTTTGCACCCGCAGCGGGCCTTTGTGACGGCGCTGGACCGGGCGTGTGCAGTCGCCGAATCGGGCATAGCCCAGTTCCAGTTCGGCATGCCAGCTGGGGGTGAACAAGGCTGAGGGCGAGACAGGTAGATTCATGATTTCTGATTATTGTCGTGACGCTACAGACTAGATGGTAACCAGTCCGCGCACACCCTCGGCTGCCATATTTTCTCCGCGCCCCTGCTGCACGATCTCGCCCCGGGACATCACCAGGTATTGATCGGCCAGCTCGGCGGCGAAGTCGTAGAACTGCTCCACCAGCAAGATCGCCATGTCGCCACGGGCGGCCAGTTTCTTGATCACCACGCCGATTTCCTTGATCACTGACGGCTGGATGCCTTCGGTGGGCTCGTCGAGAATCAGCAGGCGTGGACGGCTGGCCAGGGCCCGGCCAATGGCGAGCTGCTGTTGCTGGCCACCGGACAAGTCGCCGCCACGGCGTTGCTGCATTTGCAGCAGTACCGGGAACAATTCGTAGATGAACGCCGGCACTTCCTTGGCCTCGGAGCCGGGAAAACGCGAGAGGCCCATCAGCAGGTTTTCTTCCACCGTCAGCCGGCCGAAAATTTCCCGGCCCTGAGGCACGTAGGCAATGCCTGCGTGGACCCGTTGGTGCGGCTTGAACCCAGTGATGGCCTTGCCTTCCCAATTCACCGCGCCTTCCTTGGCCGGCAACAGGCCCATCAGGCACTTGAGCAGGGTGGTCTTGCCCACGCCGTTGCGCCCCAACAGGCAGGTTACCTCGCCGACCTTGGCGTCGAACGACAGGCCCCGCAGGATGTGGCTACCGCCGTAGTACTGGTGAAGGTGTTGGACTTGTAGCATTGGAATTCCTTTTTTAAGCTTCAAGTGGTGAGCTTCAAGCTGCAAGTAAGAGCGGGACGGTGCACGGCTTTGTTTTTAGCTTGCAGCTTGAAGCTTGCGGCTTGGCGCTGGCCGATTCATCGGCCCAAATACACCCCAATCACTCGCTCATCGGCCTGCACCTGTTCCAGCGACCCCTCGGCCAGCACACTGCCTTGGTGCAACACGGTGACATGGTCGGCAATCGCCCCGACAAAACCCATATCGTGCTCCACCACCATCAGCGAATGCTTGCCCGCCAGGGACTTGAACAGCTCGGCGGTAAACTCGGTCTCGGCGTCGGTCATGCCCGCCACCGGTTCGTCGAGCAGCAGCAGTTGCGGGTCTTGCACCAGCAGCATGCCGATCTCCAGGAACTGCTTCTGCCCGTGGGACAAGAGACCGGCGGCGCGATTGACCGAGGTGGTGAGGCCAATAGTATCGAGCACTTCGTTGATACGGTCGTGCTGCTCGCCGTTCAGTTTTGCCCGCAGGCTGGCCCACACCGATTTGTCGGTCTTGAGCGCCAGTTCCAGGTTTTCGAACACGCTCAAGGCTTCGAACACCGTCGGCTTCTGGAACTTGCGGCCGATACCGGCCTGGGCGATTTGCACTTCGCTCATGCTGGTCAGGTCCAGGGTTTCGCCGAACCAGGCCTTGCCGTGGCTGGGCCGGGTCTTGCCGGTGATCACATCCATCAGGGTGGTCTTGCCGGCGCCGTTGGGGCCGATGATGCAGCGCAATTCGCCGACGCCGATGTACAGGTTCAGATCGTTCAGCGCCTTGAAGCCGTCGAAGCTGACGCTGATGTCTTCCAGGGTCAGGATGGTGCCGTGGCGGGTGTTCAGGCCCACGCCGGCCGCCTGGCCGAGGCCGATCGCATCGCGGCTGCTGCCTTGGTCCTTGTTGGGCTCCAGAATGGGTTCGAGCATGAAATCCGCTGTAGGTGTGATTCTCATTCTTCGCCCCTTTTCTTCAGCAGCCCGATCACGCCTTTAGGCAGGTACAGCGTCACAACGATGAACAGGGCCCCAAGGAAAAACAGCCAGTACTCAGGAAACGCTACGGTGAACCAGCTCTTCATGCCATTGACCACACCGGCTCCCAGCAGCGGCCCGATCAACGTGCCGCGCCCGCCGAGGGCCACCCACACCGCGGCTTCGATGGAGTTGGTCGGCGACATTTCGCTGGGGTTGATGATGCCCACCTGCGGCACGTACAACGCGCCGGCCAGGCCGCACAACACCGCGCTCAACACCCAGACGAACAGCTTGAAACCACGGGGATCGTAGCCGCAGAACATCAGGCGGTTTTCGGCGTCGCGCAGGGCGGTCAGTACCCGGCCGAACTTGCTGCGGGCCAGGCGCCAGCCGATGAACAGGCTCGCCACCAGCAGCAACACCGTGGCGAAAAACAACACCGCCCGGGTGCCCGGCTCGGTGATGCCAAAGCCCAGGATCGAACGGAAATTGGTGAAGCCGTTGTTGCCGCCGAACCCGGTTTCGTTGCGGAAAAACAGCAGCATCCCGGCGAACGTCAGCGCCTGGGTCATGATCGAGAAATACACGCCCTTGATCCGCGAGCGGAAGGCGAAGAAGCCGAACACCAGCGCGAGCAAACCCGGCGCCAGCACCACCAGGCACAGCGCCCAGAGGAAACTGTCGGTGCCGGCCCAGTACCAGGGCAGTTCAGTCCACGACAAGAAAGTCATGAACGCCGGCAAGCCATCGCCCGCAGCCTGGCGCATCAGGTACATGCCCATGGCGTAGCCGCCCAGGGCGAAGAACAGGCCGTGGCCCAGGGAGAGCAAACCGGCGTAGCCCCAGACCAGGTCCAGCGCCAGGGCGACGATGGCGTAGCAGAGAATCTTGCCCACCAGGGTCAAGGTGTAGGCCGAGACGTGCAGCGGATTGTCCGCCGCCAACAGCGACAGCAACGGCAGGCTCAACAGCACGGCCAGAATCACCGCACCGAGGATGAGCGTAACTTTGGGGCCGGCCTTTTGCGTGGCCGTGAGCATCAGGGGCTGGTTCATCAGTCGATTACCCGTCCTTTGAGCGCGAAGAGGCCTTGCGGACGCTTCTGGATGAACAGAATGATCAGCGCGAGGATCAGGATCTTGCCGAGCACGGCGCCGATCTGCGGTTCGAGGATCTTGTTGGCGATGCCCAGGCCGAACGCGGCGAACACACTGCCGGCGAGTTGGCCGACGCCGCCGAGCACCACCACCAGGAACGAGTCGATGATGTAGCTCTGGCCCAGGTCCGGGCCGACGTTGCCGATCTGGCTCAGGGCCACGCCGCCAAGCCCGGCGATGCCCGAGCCGAGGCCGAAGGCGAGCATGTCCACGCGCCCGGTCGGCACGCCGCAGCAGGCGGCCATGTTGCGGTTCTGGGTCACGGCGCGCACGTTCAGGCCCAGGCGTGTCTTGTTCAGCAACAGCCAGGTCAGCACCACCACGAACAGCGCGAAGGCGATGATCACGATGCGGTTGTACGGCAGCACCAGATTCGGCAACACCTGGATCCCGCCCGACAGCCAGGCCGGGTTGGCGACTTCGACGTTCTGCGCGCCGAACACCAGGCGCACCAGTTGGATCAGCATCAGGCTGATGCCCCACGTGGCGAGCAGGGTTTCCAGCGGGCGTCCGTAGAGGTGGCGAAGCACCGTGCGTTCCAGGGCCATGCCGATGGCCGCAGTGATGAAGAACGCCACCGGCAGGGCGATCAACGGGTAGAACTCGATGGCGTTCGAGGCGAAGCGCTGGAACAGCATCTGCACCACATACGTGGAATACGCGCCGAGCATGAGCATTTCGCCGTGGGCCATGTTGATCACCCCCAGCAGGCCGAAGGTGATCGCCAGGCCGAGGGCGGCGAGCAGCAGGATCGAGCCCAGGGACATGCCGCTGAAGGCTTGGCCCAACAGTTCGCCGATCAGCAGTTTGCGCTTGACCTGGCCGAGGCTGGTTTCAGCCGCGGTGCGCACGGCGGCATCGGTTTCGACGCCCGGTTCTAGCAAACCTTCGAGGCGGGTGCGGGCCAGCGGATCGCCGGTTTCCCCCAGCAGCCGGACGGCGGCCAGGCGCACGGACGGGTTGGTATCCACCAGTTGCAGGTTGGCCAGGGCCAGGCTCAGGGCGGCGTGTACGTCTTCGTCCTGCTCGCCGGCCAGTTGCCGGTCGAGGAAGGCCAGTTGCGCCGGGCGGGCGCTTTTTTGCAGTTGCTGCGCGGCGACCATGCGTACGCCGGCATCGACGGCGAGCAGCTGGTGGCTGGCGAGGGCGGTTTCGATCAGCCCACGCAAGCGGTTGTTCAGGCGCAGGGTTTTGGGTTGGCCGTCGACGGTCAACTGGCCTTGCTGCAAAGCGTTGATCAGCTCGACACGCGCCGGGTCAGGCTGCGCCGCCCAGGCCTCCAGGAGCTTGGCCTGCTGGGTTGGATTGGCGGCGACGAAGTCTTCGGCGTCGCCTGCGTGGGCCGCCAATGGCAACAGCAATGCCAGGGCGAGGATGAGGCGGTAAAGGGCGGTGGGCATATGCTAGGCCTTGCGTATTTGATCGCTCCCACACAGAACGTGGGAACGATCAGCCGGTGTGGAGAAGCCTCAGTTGCTCTTCACCGCATAGTCAGGCTTCTTGTCGTTGCCGGAGATGAACGGGCTCCATGGCTGGGCGCGGATCGGCCCTTCGGTCTGCCAGACCACATTGAACTGACCGTCGGCCTGGATCTCGCCGATCATCACCGGCTTGTGCAGGTGATGGTTGGTCTTGTCCATGGTCAGGGTGTAGCCCGACGGCGCGGCGAAGGTCTGGCCGGCCAGGGCTTCGCGGACTTTATCGACATCGGTGGACTTGGCTTTTTCCACCGCTTGGGCCCACATGTGGATACCGACGTAGGTGGCTTCCATCGGGTCGTTGGTCACGGCTTTGTCGGCGCCCGGCAGGTTCTTGGCCTTGGCGTAGGCTTTCCAGGCGTCGACGAATTTCTTGTTCGCCGGGTTATCCACCGACTCGAAGTAGTTCCACGCCGCCAGGTTGCCCACCAGTGGCTTGGTGTCGATGCCGCGCAGTTCCTCTTCGCCCACCGAGAACGCCACGACTGGCACGTCGGTGGCCTTCAGGCCCTGGTTCGCCAGTTCTTTATAGAACGGCACGTTGGAGTCGCCGTTGACCGTGGAGATGACGGCAGTCTTGCCGCCGGCCGAGAACTTCTTGATGTTCGCCACGATGGTCTGGTAATCGCTGTGGCCGAACGGGGTGTAGACCTCTTCGATGTCCTTGTCCGCCACGCCTTTGGAGTGCAGGAACGAACGCAGGATCTTGTTGGTGGTGCGCGGGTAGACGTAGTCGGTGCCGAGCAGGAAGTAACGCTTGGCGCTGCCGCCTTCTTCGCTCATCAGGTATTCCACCGCCGGAATCGCCTGCTGGTTCGGCGCGGCGC
Organism: Pseudomonas sp. Z4-20; assembly: GCF_051131955.1. Taxonomy (NCBI): domain Bacteria; kingdom Pseudomonadati; phylum Pseudomonadota; class Gammaproteobacteria; order Pseudomonadales; family Pseudomonadaceae; genus Pseudomonas; species Pseudomonas sp. Z4-20. The sequence continues at coordinate 5,003,973 of NZ_CP071641.1, read as the reverse complement.
CGGTGTAGAACACGTTCGGCGACATCTCTTCACCTTCGTATTGCACCGGGTAGAACAGCAAGCCATTGAGTTCTTCGAACACCGGCAACACCGATTTTCGCGACACCGACGTCCAGCAGCCGAACACTACGGCGACCTCGTCCTGGGTCAGCAACTGGCGGCCCTTTTCAGCGAATAGCGGCCAGTTCGATGCCGGGTCCACGACCACCGCTTCAAGCTTCTTGCCATTCACTCCACCCTTGGCGTTGATCTCATCGATGGTCATCAGCGCCATGTCCTTGAGGGACGTCTCGGAGATCGCCATGGTGCCGGACAGCGAATGCAGGATGCCGACCTTGATGGTCTCGGCGGCCTGGACGGACCAGGCCATGCCCATCGCGGCAATGCTTGCCGAGAGTGTAAAAGCCTTGATCAAGCTACGACGCTTCATGGTGCGATCTCCGTGGTCTTGGTGTTTTTCTGGATGGCAGATGCAGACGCTGAAGGCGCTTTTGCAAGGGGTGTGCCCGGTTGGGGAAAGGCTTGGAAATGCGGGGTCGACGCTGGACCGATGTGAGGCGATGCACCATGAGCGAACGCAATGTGGGGCTTGGTGCGAGGAGGCGCGCCACATTGGGGCGTGCGCGAAGAGCCTGGATACCTTGCTTGTGAACACCCACCTGTGGCGAGGGAGTCAGTCTGCTTTTATCGTCGGCGCATCAAGCCGATGAAAAACAGTCCACCAATAGCTGCGGTAGCGACTCCAATCGGCAAGTCCTCCGGCGCGATCAGCGTGCGGGCCGCCACGTCCACCCACACCAGGAACAGGCTGCCGAGCAATACGCAGGCTGGCAGCAGCCGACGATGCTCGGCGCCCACCAGGCGTCGTGCGATGTGCGGGACCATCAGCCCGACGAAACCAATCGAGCCGCTGATGGAGACCAGTACGCCGGTCATCAAGGACGCGATCAGGAAGATCCACAACCGCACCTTCGCCGCGTTCAGCCCCAGGGTCACGGCGGTCTGCTCGCCCGCCATCAGCGCGTTCAACGGGCGGGCCATGCCCAGCAGCAACACCAGTCCCAGCACCACGCTGGCGGCCGGCACGGCCAGCAGTTCCCAGCGCGCCAGGCCCAAGCCGCCGAGCATCCAGAACATCACCGCCGAACTGGCGCGATGATCACCGAGGAACAACAGCAGGTTGGCCGCCGCCATCATCACAAACGACACCGCGACGCCGCACAGCAGCAGGCGATCACTTTCCAGGCGACCCTGGCGAGCGGCGATGGCCAACACCAGCAACATGCTCAGCAATGCACCGATGAAGGCGGCGAGGGGCAAGGTGAGCAGGCCAATGATTTCGCCGACATGCAGCACCACGATGACCGCACCCAGGGTCGCGCCGGACGTCACGCCGAGAAGATGCGGATCGGCGAGCGGATTGCGCGTGACCGCTTGCAGCACCGCACCGATCAACGCCAGCCCCGCACCCACCAGGGCGCCAAGCAGCAGGCGCGGTACGCGGATCAGCCAGACGATGTGCTCCTGCCCCGGCGTCCAATAGACGTCGCCCACGCCGAAAACCTTGTTCAACAGGACGTCCCAGACCACGCCCACCGGCACCCGCGCCGGCCCGAAGCCCAGGGACACCACGCACGACACGAGCAGCATCACGCCGAGCAAGATCAACAGCGCGCCATAGCGACGAGTGTTCATTGGCGGTGCAAACCCTTCGCCAGGGTTTGCACCGCCAGCACGTTATCGATGCCCGGCGTGGCCTGTACATAGGGGATCACGATGAAGCGCCGATGCTTGATCGCATCCACCGATTGCAGTGCCGGATTATCCAAAAGGAACTGCTGCTTCTGCTCGGCGGTGGTTTCGCCATAGTCGACGATCACGATTACCTCGGGGTTGCGCTCCACCACGTTCTCCCAGTTGACCCGGGTCCAACTGGTTTCCACGTCGTCGAGGATGTTGCGCCCGCCCGCTGCGTCGATCAGCGCCTGGGGCATGCCCAGTCGCCCGGATGTCATCGCTCGATCCTCGCCGCTGTCGTAGAGGAATACCCGAGGACGTTCGGACGGCAGGTGCTGGCGGACTTCGGCCACCTGGGCCTGCATCGTCGCGATCAGCCCATCGGCGCGATCCTGCACGTCGAAGATCTTGCCGAGGTTGCGCAGGTCGTTGTAGGTGTCCTCCAGCGTGGCCGCCGGGCGCTTCATCACGAACGCGCAGGACTCGGTCAGTTCGTAGACATTGATGCCCAGCGGCTGCAGAGTTTGCGGCGTCAGGTCGCCGCCCACCCGCATGCCGTAGTCCCAACCGGCAAAGAAAAAATCGACGTCGGCATTGAGCAAGGTTTCCACCGAGGGATACTTGGCGGCCAGTTCCGGCAGGCCATCGAGGATCTTCGCCATGTCCGACGTCACCGATTTCCAGCCACTGATACCGCTGTAGCCGACCATGCGTGGCTTGAGGCCCAGGGCGAGCATCATCTGGGTCATGTTGATGTCATGGCTGACGGCGTGCCGGGGCGCCTCGTGGAACACCACTTGGCGGTTGCAACTCTGGATCGTCAACGGGTAGCGAGTGGCCTCGGCCAACGCATGGGCGCTGCCGGGCAACAGCGCAAGGAGCAGCAGGAAGCGCAAGGTCATGGTTGGGTTATCCAAGTGATTCGTGGGCAGCCGGCCAGCGGATGTTCGTCCACCAGCGCTTCAACGCCGAACACCTCACGCAGCAGTGCGGGGGTCAGGACATCCTTGGGCGTGCCGCTGGCGACGATCCGTCCGTGTTCGATCACATACAGGCGATCACAGAACGCGGCGGCCAGGTTCAGGTCGTGGATGCTGGCGAGGGTGCCGATACCCAGGCGTTTGATCAATTGCAGCAGTTGCAGTTGGTAACGTGGGTCGAGGTGATTGGTCGGTTCATCCAGAATCAACAACTGCGGTTGTTGGGCCAGTGCCCGGGCGAGGATTACCCGCTGTTTTTCTCCGCCTGACAGCGTCGAGAATGCGTGATCGCCAAAGCCATCGAGTCCCGCTGATTGCAAAGCCTGGAGCACCAGGCGCCGGTCTTCATGATTGTCGCCGTCGAACAGGCCCTTGTGGGGCGTGCGGCCCATGGCGACAACTTCTTCCACCGTCAGGCCAAAGGCGTCGGGAAACTCCTGCAACACCACGGCGATGCGTTGGGCGCACCAGCGCGAGGACTGTTTCCAGAGATTGTGATGCTCGAGTTTGATCTCCCCATGTTCCGGCCGGCTGAAGCGATAGGCGCAGCGCAACAGGCTGGTCTTGCCGCTACCGTTGGGCCCGATCAACCCGACAAACTCTCCGGCTGCCACCTGCAACGTGGCGTCGCGCAGCTGGAACTGGTGATGGCAGTGGCCATGGCCCAAGGGCGTCCAGGCGAGATGGGAGAGGGTCAGCGAGGTCATGCTTGCACACAGGATTGGGTTTGGAACATATCGGGCTGTGTTCATCGTTGGAAAGCGGCGCGATTGTAGAGGCATCTCGCCGCTTTCCGTTAATGCACGCTCTTCAGCTTGACGATGAGGCCGTCTCAGGCTGGCGATTGAGTCGCGTGACCAGGCGATCCAGCAACCACACCGCTACCAGTGAAGCTCCCACCAGCGGGAACACCAGCGCCAGAGCCAGCATGATGAACACGCCGCTCTTCCACGTCGGCAAGTCGTGCCGCAACGGCGGCACGCCGAACTTGCCTTGCGGCCGGCGCTTCCACCAGATCACCAGGCCGCTCACGGCGCTGAGCAGGATCATCAGGCAGATCAACAGCACGATGATCTGGTTCACCGGGCCGAACATCTTGCCTTCATGCAGCATCACTCCGGTTTCGGTGGCGCGGGCCACGAGGTTGTAGTGCTCCCAGCGCACATCGGCCAGGACCTTGCCGGTGTATTGGTCCACATGCAGGGTCGCGTCATTGCGCGGGTCGTCGGCGAACACGGCGACGGTGAACACGCCGCTGGCGGTCGTTGGGAACGTGATGCTGTAGCCGGGCTCGACGCTGCGCTCGGCGGCGATGTCCTGCACCGCTTGCAGGTTGACGGTCGGGGCAGCGGGGCCTTCGTGCATGCCGCCATGGGCCATGTGTTCGGCATGGTCGCCGGACATCGGCATCGGCGTGTTTTCCATGGCCCAGGGTACGGTCTGGCGGTGGGCGTGGTTGAGGCTGCCGGCCTCCACGTCAGACTTCGGTACGTCGTTCCACATCGCTGCCGGGAAGCGGTTCCAGAGGTCGGCGTATTGCTTGCCCCAGAAGCCGGTCCAGGTCATGCCGCTGAGCAGCATCACCAGCAAGAACGCCGAGCCCCAGAACCCGATTACGACGTGCAGGTCACGCCAGAACACCCGGCCGCGAGCGTTCCAGCGCGGCCACAGCACGCCGGCCGACGATTGCCCGCGCGGCCACCACAGGTACAGCCCGGAAACCAGCAATACCACGCCCCATCCGGCGGCCATTTCCACCAGCCGGTCACCGACGGTGCCGATCATCAATTCGCCGTGGATCGCCCGCGCCATGGCTTGCAGGTTGTCTTTGGCGTCCTGCTCGCCGAGGACATCGCCGTGGTACGGGTCGATGAATACGTTCAATTCCCGGCCCTTGTCGATCACCACGAATTGCGCGCTGCGTTCGGCATTGATCGGCGGCAGGTACTGTGTGACCTGGCCGTCTGGATAGGCCTGGCGAACCTGCTTGAGCAGATCGTCCGCCGCCAAGGTGTGATGGCCGGCCGGCACGTTCAGCAGATCGCCGTACATCAGGGGGTCGAGCTGTGGCTTGAACAGGTAAATGATGCCGGTCAGGGCCAGCATCACCATAAACGGTGCGACGAACAGACCGGCATAGAAATGCCAGCGCCAGGCCAGGTTATAAAAATTCGGTTTCGGTTGGCTCATTGCAAAAGCGCTCCGCAGGGCAAATTGGGTTGTCATGTTGTGCGGTTGCCGGGCAACCGATAGCAGGTGAGCCTTCAGTGGACACAGGGTCAGGTGTCAGGTCTTGCCTGCGTTGTCAGAAAACTCATCTCCGGGCTCAGGGCAATCGTGGGCTGTCCTTTGCGACCGGGTGAGTAGATGCGGGCTTACGCTTCGAGGGGCGGTGCGCGGGTACGGGCGCCCGGAAAGAACGCCGGTCGGGCATGGCCCAGGCGCGGGGAAGGGCTGGTGTAGCTGTGGGTAGGCGGCGAGTCGAAGACGGCGAACGTATGGCCGCCAGGCAGCGCGGGGCAGTTGAACAGCAGGCTGCAATAACCGCATTTTTCCCACAACGCATGGTGATCGCTCTGGGGTGGGCAATGCTCGGCTGCCGGCACTTCGTGCGCTGTCATATCCATGCCCATGTCCATGCCCATGTCCATGTCCATGTCCATGTCCATCGACATGATCATGGACATGCGTTGACCCATCGGCATCGACTGGGAAATCAGCGGACCGATAAAAATCATCAGCATGGCGAACAGGCTGATCCAGCTGCCGCGGGTCAGGCTCGTCGGCTGACGGCGGTGCGTGGACAGGCTGGCGCGAGGAGATTGCATGGGCGGCTACGTCTACTGGGCGTGCATGTGCGTCTTGGCGCCGTCAGGGGCTTTTTTCTGCACCTTGACGTCGACCTTGATATCCCCGGCCTTTTCGAAATGCAGGGTCATGGGGAAACGTTTGCCGTCGCTAAGCAGGCTGCGGTCCTTCAGGTCCAGGAGCATCACGTGATAGGCCATTGGCGCAAAGGTGACGGTTGCACCGGGGGCGATATCGACGGCGGGCACCTGCTGCATTTTCATCAGGTCGTTTTGCATCACATGCTCGTGGAATTCGGCCTGGCCGGCGATGGGCGAGTCGACGCTGAACAGTTTGTCCGCGCTCGTGCCGCTGTTGTGAATCACGAAATATGCGGCCACGGTCGGCGCGTTGGGCGGCAATTCCTGGGACCACGGGTGGGCGATCTCAAGCTCGCCGGCCTTGTACTGGTGAGCGTGGGCGAAGCCGACGGGAAGCAGCAAGGCAGCCAGCAGGATAAGTCTGTTCAACATGGCAATTCTCCGGAACGATTCAGGGCGCAATTTTATGCGGGAAGAATCAGGCCAGAGGCGAGGCGCGGGGATTTAGGCTGGGCCATTGTTGGCGCGGGGTGGGGCTGTCCAGTTTCGAGCGGATTGCGCTGCGATGGGCCAGCTGTGCATCCAGATACAACAGTGGCGCATGCCCGGTGAGCGCCATCAGCGGCGCCGGACCCGAGCAGCACCAGCAATGCTGCATTGTCGAATGATTGTCTTTCTGTGGCGTGTCCTGTTCGAACGTGCCCAGGGACACCGCCAGCATCTTCGTGCCGCTGGATGAGCAGAAACTGCCCCATAGCAGTTGCTCGGCTGGCGAATTGGCCTTCGCCGCCCCACTGCTGGAAAGCGGCATGGCAAGCATGTTGAACAGCACTGCGAAGCAGGCGATCCAGGCAAATGCAAGCCGTTGTCGGGACATGGGGCAATCCGCTCGGTTGGGCGATCAGGTGGCGGTATTTAGCCTGATCGGGGTTGAGAAGTAAAAAAGCCACGTGCGGTGTAGGGTCGCAGGGTTGGTGTTAACAGTAGCAATGGATTTTCGGGTTGGTTAACTGACATACGATCATTCCGAGGGAGGCTATCGCTTGTCAAATGGCCGTCGCATGTAACCTCAGGCCCAAAGCTTTCATGACCTTCATGATGGTCGTGAACTCTGGATTGCCTGTACTTCCCAGTGCTTTATAAAGACTCTCTCGGCCCAAGCCTGCATCACGGGCAATCTGCGTCATGCCTTTTGCCCTGGCAATATCGTTAAGGGCTGCTCGAACCAATACGCCGTCACCCGCGTCTTCTTCGAAACAGGCATCCAAATAAGCAGCCATTTCCTCAGGTGTTTTGAGGTAGGTCGCTGCGTCGAAACGTGTGAATTCCTCGGTCATGATTCACTCCTCTTGACCCATGGTTAGCGCCATTTGTTTAGCGCGCGTGATATCCCGTTTCTGGGTTGATTTGTCGCCTCCGACAAGCAGTAAATAAAATACGGAGCCTCGACGGGAGAAATACACTCTGTAGCCCGGACCTGAGTGAATACGCATCTCATACACTGTGTTGCCGACCGGCTCGCAATCCCCAAAATTTCCATGCTCTGCAGATCGAAGCCTGGCAATGATGCGAGCTTTCCCAGCAATGTCCTTCAACCCGTTAAGCCAGCTTGAAAATACTCGGGACTGTTCAAATTCGATCATTCGGATCGTATTCCTTGGGATACATATTGGCAAGCAGCACTTTCCTCGGCACGAGACGGGTCGCTCATGCTTAATGACTGCCAGGTGCTGCCGTGGGTATTAAGGAACGGAACTATAGAATTGAACGTCTTGGACGAAACAGCCGGCTCTGTCTTGAAAATTTGTCGGAAATGTCGCGCGAATGTGCTGAATTCAGAACCCGTTTGGTACGGATAAAGCGTCCAGCACTTCATTGACCATTCCAAACTCCCGATCCACCCCCGGCAACACCGGCCGCTTCAACAGCACCACCGGCACCCTTCGCTCCCGCGCCACCTCCAGCTTCGGTTCAGTAGCCGTGCTGCCGCTGTTCTTGCTGACCAGCACATCGATCCGCCGTCGTTCAAACAGTTCTCGCTCGCCCTCGATGTGAAACGGCCCACGGGCCCCAATCACTTCGCAACGTTCATTGCCGGAGTAAACGTCCAGGGCGCGCAGGGTCCAGAATTGCTCCGGCGGGATTTCATGCAGGTGTTGCAGCGGCTCGCGTCCAAGGGTGAACAGGGGACGGTGGAAGGGTTGCAGGGCCTGGATCAGTTCGGCCCAGTCAGCCACTTCGCGCCAGTCATCGCCGGCCCGGGGTTGCCAGGCCGGGCGGCGCAGGGCCCAGCAGGGGATGGCGCAGATGCGGGCCGCGTGGGCGGCGTTGTGGCTGATCTGGGCGGCGTAGGGGTGGGTGGCGTCCAGCAGCAACTCGATGCCCTCGGCGCGGATGAATTGGGCCAGCCCTTCAGCGCCGCCGTAGCCGCCGACGCGCACCTGGCAGGTCAGGTCGGTGGGGATGCGACCGATGCCTGCCAGGCTGTAGATATGCTGTGGCCCGAGCGTGCGGGCGATGGCCAGGGCTTCGGTGACACCGCCGAGCAGCAGGATGCGTTTGATTTCAAGGCTCCTCATGACAAGGCACCGGCATGGCCGACAATCCCGCCCTGGCGGTCGATGGCGAAGACCTCGACCTGAACCTGGGCCGGCACCACACTACGCGCGAAGGCCAGCGCGTGCTCGCACACCGCATCGCCGAGGGCAATGTCGGCGGCGCTGGCCATCGCCAGGGCTTGCTGGCTGGTGTTGGCTTGCCGGATGCCTTGCTGCAACGCTTCATCGGCACCGATGGCCGCCGCCCATTCGGCCAGTTGCGGCAGGTCGATGCTTGAATGGCGGCTGTGCAGATCCATGTGGCCGGCGGCGAGTTTGCTGATCTTGCCAAAGCCGCCGCAGAGGCTGAGCTTCTCCACCGGCACCTTGCGCACATGTTTGAGCACCGCGCCGACGAAATCGCCCATTTCAATCAGGGCGATTTCCGGCAGGTTGTAGACCCGGCGCATGGTGTCTTCGCTGGCGTTGCCGGTGCAGGCGGCGATGTGCAGGTGGCCGTTGGTTTTCGCCACGTCGATGCCTTGGTGGATCGAGGCAATGTAGGCCGCGCAGGAAAACGGCCGGACGATGCCGCTGGTGCCGAGGATCGACAGGCCGCCGAGGATGCCCAGGCGCGGATTCATGGTTTTCAGCGCCAGGGCTTCGCCGCCCTCGACATTGACCGTGACTTCGAAACCACCCGCATAACCGCGCTCTTCGGCCAAACGGCCCAAATGATCGCGGATCATCTGGCGTGGCACCGGGTTGATCGCCGGCTCACCGACGCCCAGCACCAACCCTGGTCGCGTCACTGTGCCGACACCGCGACCGGCGACGAAATGCACACCGGGCTCGACGATCAAACGTACCTGGGAAAAAAGCAGGGCACCGTGGGTCACGTCCGGGTCATCGCCGGCGTCCTTGATCGTCCCGGCTTCGGCGCCCTGTTCGGTCAGCCGGCAGAACTCCAGGCGCATCTGCACCTGCTTGCCCTTGGGCAACACGATTTCCACCGCGTCGGCTTCGGTGCCGCAAAGCAGCAGTCGCGCGGCTGCCAGGCTGGTCGCCGTGGCGCAACTGCCGGTGGTCAGGCCACTGCGCAAGGGCGCGGGTTGTTCGGCGGTTTCGTCACGCATCGAGAGGTTTCGTCAGGTCCAGCAAGGTAATCGGCAAGGCTTGGCGCCACGTATCGAACTCGCCCAATGGCTGGGCCTGGGCGATGTGGATGCGAGTCAGCTCACCGCCGTGGCGTTCGCGCCAATTCATGAGCGTCATCTCGCTTTGCAGCGTTACCGCGTTGGCTACCAACCGCCCGCCGGGCTTGAGCTGGGCCCAGCAGGTGTCAAGCACGCCTTCTCGTGTGACGCCGCCGCCAATGAACACCGCGTCCGGCCGCTCCAGACTCTCCAGCACCTGCGGGGCGCTGCCGCGAACCAGTTGCAGTCCGGGCACGCCGAGGGTGTCGCGGTTGCGTTCGATCAAGCCTTGCCGGCCTTCATCGGCTTCGATGGCCACGGCCCGGCAGCTGGGGTGGCTGCGCATCCATTCGATGCCGATGGAGCCGCTGCCGGCACCAACATCCCAGAGCAGCTCGCCGGGTGTCGGGGCGAGGCGGGCGAGGGTAACGGCGCGCACGTCACGCTTGGTCAACTGACCGTCATGCTCAAACGCGGTGTCCGGCAAACCGGCCAGGCGTGACAAGCGCAAGGTCGAAGGCTCGGCCCGGACCTCAATGGCGATCAGGTTCAGGTCGGCGACGGTGTCATCGGACCATTGCGTCGCAGTGCTTTCGATCCGCCGTTCTGCCGCGCCGCCTAAATGTTCCAGCACCGTCATGGCGCTCGGACCAAACCCTCGCTCGTGCAACAACGTCGCCACGGCGGCAGGGCTGTGGCGGTCGTTGCTCAGCAGCAGCAGCCTGACCCCTGTGGATAAATGCCCGTTGAGCGCTGCCAGCGGACGCGCCACTAGCGACAGCGTGACCACGTCCTGCAATGGCCAGCCCATGCGCGCCGCCGCCAGCGAGCAGGAGGATGGCGCGGGAATGACCAGCATTTGAGCGCAAGGCACGTGTTTCGCCAGGCTGGCGCCCACGCCGTAGAACATCGGATCGCCGCTGGCCAGCACGCACACCGGTTCGCCCTGGAGAGCGAGCAGCGGTTCCAGGGAGAACGGGCTGGGCCACAACTCCCGTTCGCCACGGATACACAGTGGCAACAACTCCAACTGGCGGGCGCTGCCCAGAATCCGCGATGCCCGCAGCAAGGCATGGCGGGCTGTCCGGCCCAGGCCCTTGAAGCCGTCTTCACCGATGCCCACTACGGTCAGCCAGGGGGTCATCTCTGTTCCTCGAATAAATGGGGTTGATCGACTGGCGTATCGCCACCGCGAACTGTGCCGCCATCATACCGCGCCCCGGCGGATCAGGCGTGAACCATCCCTGTGTGTCCACCACCAGCATTGCGACCAGCAAGCTTTTCATGAGTCGCGGCAAAGCAGGCATAATGGCGCTCCTCGCCACTGTGGCGTTTCTTATTGCCGGTCTTCCTTTGAACGAACGTCCATCCTCCCTCGTCGTACGCCCCTCCGGTTGCCCGGGGTTGCTGCGTGTCGTCCAGGCGCTGGACGGGGGAATCTGTCGGATCAAGCTCGATGGCGGTTCCCTCCAGGCGGATCAGGCCGAAGTCGTGGCATCGATGGCCGAGCGGTTCGCCGGGGGCGTGATCGAGGCGACCAATCGCGCCAACCTGCAAATCCGTGGGATCGGTCCCGAGCACAACGCGTTGATCGAGCCACTGCTGGCCGCCGGGCTTGGCCCGCGCAAACCGGCCGGTGATGACGTGCGCAACCTGATGCTCAGCCCTTCGGCCGGGATCGACCGGCAGATGCTGTTCGACACCCGCCCGTTGGCCGAGCAGATCCTCGTCACCCTGCAAACCCATGAACGTTTCCATGAGCTGTCGGCCAAGTTCGCCGTGCAACTGGATGGCGGAGAAGCACTGGCGATGCTCGAACATCACCACGACCTGTGGCTCTCGGCCCTTGTCCGTGACGGCGAGCCCTGGCTGGCCTTCGGTTTGGCCGGCACCCCGCTGGATAAGCCGGCGGGCAAGGTGCCCCTCGCCCAGGGACATGCCTTGGTGGTGGCGGTGCTGGAGCTGTTCCTCGACCGGGCCCGCCCGGACCAGACGCGCATGCGCCATTTGCTGGCTGAGGTCCCTGAGGATGAATTCGTGGCCCGATTGGCCTCTCGCGTGCCTCTGCAGCCTTGCCTGGATTGGCAGCGGGATGTGTCCATCGATGGACTGCACCTCGGCGTCCATCCCCAGCACGACGACCGCGTCTATATCGGCGCGGCGGCTCCCCTGGGGCGGCTCGATGCGGTCATGCTGCGGGGAACGGCGCAACTGGCGAGGGAGAAGGGCGACGGCAGCCTTCGCTTCACCCCTTGGCAAAGCCTGCTGCTGCCCAACGTGTGCCGTGAGGACGCCGAGGAAGTGCTGGAACGGCTAGAGGCGTTGGGCCTGTTGGTTTCGCTCGACCAACCCCTGGCGCAGCTCATCGCCTGTACCGGCTCCAGTGGCTGCGCCAAGGCCTTGGCCGAGACCAAGGCCGACGCTCGTCAACTGGCTGAACTGCTGCAACGTCAGGGCCGAACCCTGAAGGTTCATCTGTCGGGCTGCCCGCGTTCCTGCGCGGCGGCCCATGTCGCGCCCGCCACCTTGCTGGCGGTCGCCCCCGGTCGTTACGACCTGTATTTTCGCGATGCCACGCTGCCGGGTTTTGGCGCGTTGCAAGCACACAATCTGACAATCGAAGCGCTCGGCCACTGGCTCGACGCTCACCCCCGGAGCCCCCTTGATGCTTGATTACATCCGCGACGGTCAGGAGATCTATCGCAACTCCTTCGCGATCATTCGTGCCGAGGCCAACCTGGCGCGCATTCCGGCCGACCTGGAAAAACTCGCGGTGCGGGTGATCCACGCCTGCGGCATGGTCGAGGCCATCGATGGCTTGCAGTTTTCCGAGGGCGCGGGCACGGCCGGGCGCGAGGCGCTGGCTGCTGGCGCGCCGATTCTGTGCGACGCGCGGATGGTCAGCGAAGGCGTAACTCGCGCGCGCTTGCCGGCCAATAACCCAGTGATCTGCACCCTGCGCGATGACAGCGTCCCGGAGCTTGCCCGCGAGTTGGGCAACACTCGCTCAGCCGCCGCCCTGGAGCTATGGCGCCCCCATCTGGCAGGCAGCGTCGTGGTCATCGGCAACGCGCCGACCGCGCTGTTCTACCTGTTGGAAATGCTCGATGCCGGCGCGCCGAAACCGGCGCTGATCCTCGGTTTTCCGGTGGGCTTCGTCGGTGCCGCCGAGTCCAAGGCGATGCTCGCGGCCGACAGCCGTGGCGTGCCGTTCGTGATCATGCAAGGACGGCTCGGCGGCAGTGCCATGGCCGCCGCCGCCGTCAACGCCCTCGCCACGGAGGTTGAATGATGCAGCAGCCTGGACGTCTGATCGGCCTTGGCGTGGGGCCAGGTGATCCGGAACTGATTACCGTCAAGGCCTTGCGCCTGCTGCGTGAATCGCCCGTGGTGGCGTACTTTGTCGCCAAGGGCAAGAAGGGCAACGCCTTCGGCATCATCGAGGCTCATTTGCAGGATGCGCAGACGTTGCTGCCGCTGGTCTACCCGGTCACCACCGAAGCGTTGCCGGCGCCGCTGTCCTACGAACAGGTGATTGCCGATTTCTACGACACCGCCGCCGAGCAGTTGGCGGTGCACCTGGATGCCGGTCGCGACGTGGCGGTGATCTGCGAGGGCGATCCGTTTTTCTACGGCTCCTACATGTACTTGCACGATCGGTTAGCCGAGCGTTATGACGCCGAGGTCATTCCAGGCGTGTGTTCGATGCTGGGTGGCGCCTCGGTGCTGGGTGCGCCGCTGGTGTACCGCAACCAGAGCCTGTCGGTGCTCTCCGGTGTCTTGCCACACAACGATCTCAAGCGTCGCCTGGCCGACGCCGATGCGGCGGTGATCATGAAGCTGGGACGCAATTTCCCCAAGGTTCGCCAAGTGCTCCAGGAACTGGGCCTGGACGGGCGGGCGCTGTACGTCGAGCGCGCGACCATGGCCAACCAGAAAATCGTCCCGCTGGATGAAGTAGAGCCGATGTCCTCGCCGTATTTCTCGCTGATCATCGTCCCTGGCGAGCGGTGGCAGGGATGACTTCAAAAGCTCCGGCAATTGTCATCCTCGGCCAGGGCAGCCTGGCGACGGCCCGGCGAATCCAGCAGCGTTATCCCGACGCCTTGATCCACGGCCTGGCGGGTCGAGTCGAGGGCGATCGGCAATACCTTGAGTTTGGTGCGACGTTGCGCGAACTCTACCAACAGGACACGCCGATCATCGCCCTGTGCGCGGCAGGCATCGTCATTCGTACCCTGGCGCCGCTGCTGCTGGAGAAAGGCGCCGAACCGCCGGTTCTGGCGGTGGCCGAGGATGGCAGCGCCGTGGTACCGCTGTTGGGCGGCCTGGGCGGGGTGAATGGCATGGCCCGGGACATTGCGGCAATGCTGCAAGTCGCGCCGGCGATCACCACCAGCGGCGAATTGCGTTTCGGTACCTGCCTGCTCAACCCGCCAGGCGGCTACCGCCTCGGTGACCTGGAGCAGGGCAAGCGCTTCGTTTCCGACCTGTTGGCCGGTGAGCCGGTGCGGATCGAAGGCGCGGCGCCGTGGCTGGATCAGGCACAGTTGCCGCAAGATGCACAGGCGCGGTTGGCGATCCGTATCGACAGTGCTGCGGGAGTGCCTGCGCTGAACGAGTTGCGCATCTATCCGCGCAACGTCTTGATTGCGGTGGAGGCTGGCGCGATGGTGGTATCGACCTCCATTGAGCAAGCGCTGGCTCAGGCCGGACTCGCGATGCAATCAGTGGCGTGCGTGTTGGCGGCGGACAGCGACATGGCGCGCTCCGAGTTGCAGCACGCCGCTTCGGCCTTGGGCGTGCCGCTGCGTTTCGTTGCGGCCAATGGCAGCGCGGTGCAGTGGTTAAGCGACGCCACGGGTCAACCGGCATACGTGCAGGTCTTGGGCAACATTGCCATCGCCGTGGCCGAGCAGCCCGTCGATCCGCAACGGATCGGTCGCCCTCGCGGACGACTGGCGGTGATCGGGCTTGGTCCTGGTGCGGCCGAGCTGATGGTGCCGGCCGTGCGCGCCGAGCTGGATCGCGCTACGGACGTGCTGGGCTATGAAACCTACGTGCGCATGGCCGGGCCTTTGCGTGCCGACCAGGTGCAACACTGCACCGATAATCGTGAAGAGATGCAGCGCGCCCGGCATGCCTTCGAACTGGCGGCCCAAGGGCGGTCGGTGGTGGTGGTGTCCTCAGGCGATCCAGGCGTATTCGCCATGGCGGCGGCGGTGCTCGAAGCGTTGCATGAATCCAGTGATCCGCATTGGCACACTGTCGACCTGCAAATCCTGCCAGGCGTCTCGGCCTCCCTGGCCACCGCCGCCCAGGCCGGCGCGCCGCTGGGGCATGACTTCTGCGTGATGTCGCTGTCGGACAACCTCAAGCCCTGGTCGATCATCGAGAAGCGCCTGGACCTGGCGGCCGAAGCCGACCTGGCCCTGGCGTTCTACAACCCGATCTCGCGCGCCCGCCCATGGCAGTTGGGACGGGCGCTCGAGCTCGTTGCGCAGCATCGTGCGCCGGATACTCCGGTGGTGTTGGGACGCGACATTGGCCGGCCGGGCCAGACCTTGCGCGTCACGACATTGGGGCAGTTGACGCCGGACCAGGTGGACATGCGCACCATGGTTCTCGTGGGCTCTTCCACCACGTGCGTGTTTCCCCGTGCCGAAGGTGGAGAGTGGGTGTATACCCCGCGTTGGTACGGCAACAAACCTGCCTGATGAAACTTGGCGGTCCGTTCGGGCCGCTATCATTAAAAGTTGCTCCGCTATTTTATTGTCGTGGTGTTTGACGATTCTGTTTTTTGATTCGTCCAGCGCGATAGTTTGCTGCAAGAAACAGGTCGTTGTATTTGTGTTTTATGCAGGCGGGGCTCATGTGTGGTTTGTGGTTTTATTTGAAATAATTATTGGGCGCGGTGTAGGTTGAATATGACATTATCGGTGGGTTATGTTGCTCGCCGTCTCAGGGGGGGGGCGGCTGCTTGATCGGATAATGTCGGTTTGATTTATCCTGCGAGTCGATGTAAAACGCCCCATTTTAAGTAGTCATTGAATGCGTGAAGGCCCGTGCAGGGCGTTGAGTGCCTGCACGATAAAAGCCTGTGGGTTATATGGTTTAACAATAAATGGAATTATTGTTCATGAGTGATCTTGAAAAGGTGTCGGTGAGTCAATATGTCGCATTCGGTGAGGTGTTAAAGCGCGGGGAACTGGAGGGGCTGTTATCTTCGTATAAAGATTCCGAGCACTACCCCGCAGCGCTCCAATATTACGCCAATTGTATCGAGACTCAGGACACGCCCCTGATGCTGGCGCCTTTGGCGTTGCTGAAGCAAACGTTAGAGTCGATTCAAGGGCAAGCCAGGCGTCGCCGGACGCCAGATTCAACGTCGAACCCCGCCAGCACCGGAGGGAAGTTGGCGGGTATTTATGACAAGCTGGAAACTTACGAAGCGAGTCTGTCCCACAGTCTCGAACTATTGAAGCAACCTGCTACGGAAGTTCCGAAAAAATTGCATTTCATCTGGCTTGGGGGAGGTGTGGGCGACATTCAACTGAACTATCTTCGCCTCTGGAAAAAAACAATGCCTGACTTCTCCGTGAATGTCTGGCATGACCCGGACGGGTTGTTGATAGTCGAAACCAATCGGATCATTGTCGAGGCGGCAAAGGCGGGCGTATGGTCCCGCGCAGGGGATGAAGTTATTTCGCATGCAGACCTGGCCAAGCGTTATGAGCCGCGGATAGCGGCGTTGAAACGCCAAATGTTTTTGCACGTCAGTCGAGCGGTTGAGCAGGGTAAAAGCGCCGATGAGGCGCGCATTGACTTATTGGTTCGCGGCTATGGTCGCGACGAAGTTGCTCTGCGTGCACTGAAGGAAGCGAATGCCCAGATCATGCGCAGCCTTGATAATGACGGTATGCAATTGCGCAGTGTTCATGACCTGCCGACGTTCTCTGGACTGGAGGACTTTTATCGTCGTGAAATGTCCTTGCGCGGTAACCTCGCGTCAGCCTCGGACATCTTGCGGCTGTTGGTCATGTACGGCGAGGGGGGTATCTACAATGACGTGGATTTCTTGCCGCCGCTTGCCGATGAGTTGGCGGGTGTTGACGTCAACCGAATGACCCCCGCCGGACGGCTGGGTGTGCTGCAGTTGCTGCTGAACAATAATCCCGACTGGATGCCGGCCCGCCAGGCGCCGGAGCCGGGATCAGGCGAGGATTACACCCGTGCAATCCCTGCGAAGCATCGTGGTGCGCTAGAGCAATTTGCGAAAAAATCCCCTTCGTTGAAGCAGGTGTTTGTGCCATTCGCGCATGGCAGTGCTCCGGTCGACAGTTTGAGATTGGCGATGATCGGTGAGGGCGAGTCCAATGCGTTGATTGTCAGCCATGCCGGGTCGGCTGCACTCCAGGCCATCATCAAGCGCTTCGAGACCCACTACCAGGCTTTGCTCGCGGTTGAGCGTCAAGCCGGGAAAGAGGGTATCGAGTTCCATGATCGTGATCCCTTCTTTGCCCTTACGGAGCAGGTGCTCAAGGACGAGTTCCATATCGTTGGTCCCCTGCCGCAATTGTGCAGGGGCATTGCCGATTATTTCAGTGACGGCGTCGACCCACTGGCTGACGGCACGATATACCTGACGGGGCCAGATGCTGTTCGAGCCGGTCTGTTGGAGTATGAAAGCAGGCTTTTCACGCCAGACGGGGCTAAAGCGGCGCGTCGCTTCGTTCGGTTAATGACGGGTTTCAACAACGCTACCGAGGAAGAGAGAGTTCATTCATGGAAAGCTAAACCTGTAGAAGACTGGGTCACGGACGAAAAACAACGCTGGACCCGGAATGAAATGCAAGCTCGCTATGCGGGAGACATTGCCCAACTATTCAAACACCACAGTATCGAATTCGAAAAAGGTTGGCCGTTGATCGAGGATCGCCATGTGCTGTCCACCGACCTGTTGCAGCATCTGGCGGATGAGCTGGGCGAGCCCTTCATGCAGGCGATGAACCAGAACCATGACGGTGTGCGTACTTTCGAAAACGTTGTGCCCCTGGGATTTGATGAACGCCAATCGATTCTTGCACAAAGCACCGACGCGTTTGCGCCCGTACCGTTGAGCGATCCAAAGACGCAACCCTTGTCTATTTCGACGCTTTTGAACCAACTCGCCGAAGGTCATCTTGATCTCCTTCATTTGAGTCCTTTGCAACGTCTGCAGATTGGCGCGTTGATCGGTGTAAAGACGTTGGATAATCGCAGCTTCGAGGCGGTTCGCCCGCAGTTGGACAATGTGATCAATGATTTCAAGAAACCAGGAACCGTCAACAATTACGCGACGATCGAGCAAGCGCTGTTCACGCATCGAGCGCCGGCATTCCTGGCGGGGCTGGCGAGCGTGGCGGACGTTCTTCCCTGGCATGACGAAACGGCGTTGAGCCTGAAGAAAATTGCCCTTGAGCAACCGCTGACGTTACGTCAATGGGGCCAGCAAGCTGCCCGTATCCGGCAGGCGGCGATTCATGAACATCGGGTCCAGGTCGTCACCCGGCTGCACAAGGTTGTGTCAGCGACGGATCCCGACAAGTTCAGATCTGTACCGCAGGATCTACTCCTCCAGGGACCGGGTGATCGGGTGGCCGGGCGGTGTTATCCGCTGTCCCTGGCCATGGCGGCAGCCTTTTCGAAGGGGCTGGACGCGGTTAAAACCTTGTGCAATCGATTCGAATTGGCGGTCGCGAAGCATGACGCCAGTGATTCCGCTGTGTTTCTGCACAGCTTGGAATCACTGCGTGACCTGCCGATTGATGACGTAGGTAGTGCGCTGGCGCGCTCCGACCTGGATGGGGTCGTGCGCATCCTGCAGGAAAAATCGTTCGGTACGCTGATGCTCAACTCTGATAATCACGCCATGTTGATTGCCAAGACCGCTGGAGGCGAGGGCGGTGCTTTTCACTTTTATGATCCGAATTTTGGTGTGTTCGAGTTCCAGGACGCGACCCGTTTCAGCGCGGCGCTTAAGGCGTTTTTTATCGAGCAAGGGATGGCCCGCCAGTATGCGGCCTATGGCGATGCGGCTCGTCCGGCCTTCGACTTGATCGAGCTGGACGGCGTGCGAGTGGCACGGGAGGTAATGCCCAATGCTGTGAGGGTTTCGGACCTGTTGCAACCTGACGCATTGCCAGGACAGTCGCACCGCTCAGTCAGACAGCGCGTCGCCAGTGCCCGAGGACAATCACTTCAGAGCAACCCGCAGCTGGGCAGCTGCCTGCTGGCGTTGGATGGCCATTGGTGGGCGCAACAGATCGCTGAAGCGACCACTCACCTTCAACAAGAAAATCATCTGACGTCCAACCATGTGCCGTTGTTCGACACCCTGGAAACCACGTCGGGCGAAACATACCGGATGACGATGATCGATCCGGCCAACCACGATGAACCGGTGCAGATCCACGCGGACGATCAACGCCTCCCAAGGATAAAAAAATACCTCACGGAACGTTTTTCGACCTTGGCCAACCATCCCGCCGTTTTGAGCGATCACTTCGACGCAGGTAGCGTTCATACCCTGAACGCTGGTTTCGCGATACAAGCGCTGATGAACGCACTGAGGGGCAGGGAAGGCGCAGGCCGCTCGCCCTCCCTGGCGGTGCGATTGCATGCCTATGTCAACTATGTGCAATTAGTGCACGGCAACGTGGCCGATGCTGCGCAGTTGGTGGGACTGGTCCGCAAAGCGCTGACTGAAGAGAAACTGATTGCCGATACCGTCGCGCCAATGGTCAGGACCTCTGTGGGTTCCACCGTGAACGAAGCGACGGGTGGACTGCTGCAATTGGCAAATGTCGGATTCGACATCTATCAATTGTCGACCGCACAAACCGAAGTTGAGCGAGCCCAGTTCGGCACTCAACTGGCTTTCGACTCCGCCGGCCTGGCGTTATCGGGGGTGGCTTTGGGGGCCTCTATGGCCGGCGCTGCGACGGCAGGGGCGGTGCTCGGTGGCGCTTCCGTGATGCTGGGGGGGCTAGCGGTGGGAGCGGCGGCACTGGCCCAGGGGTTCGCAACTATTGCTGCAGAAGCCAAGCAAGTCGGGCTGTTTTTCGACGAAGTAGCGAAGGCTCACCTGAACGCTTATCAATTTGACAGGGAGCATGGCGCCTGGAAGCCCCGCCCATCGCTGATCATCAAGACCGTGGATCTGGCTGGTGGCGGTTTGGAGCTGGACAGCCCCAAGCTATTTCCGCTGCGCGATCATTTCGGCGTGCCGACATTTGACCCGGAATACGATCGGGCAATCAATCTCCGCCGCGAGCTGAACCTACCAGCCCACGTCAGCTTCTCGCCTCCTTCCGGGCAAGCCATCGTGTTGCCATGCACGCCGCCAACCTGCTACCGCTACGAATACAAGGCACTGCCAGGTGCCACCACCCGTTATGACACCGGTTTCGACACCGCACGGCGCCTGGAGAAATGGCTGCCGGAAGGCAAATGGCTGTTTCTGTTCTCCTTCTATTCGTTTCCGAGCGAATACATCCTCTATCGTCTTTTCGACCCGGACTATCGCCCAACGATCATCAATGTGTTGCTCGACGATACCGATCGCTCGCTGGTCGTGCCTGAGCTGCCTGAAATCTGGCATGGGAAAATCACTTATCAGATCCAAGGGGGCGGCAAGCGTTGCGCATTGCTGCTCAATTCCGGCGTGAGCCTGATTTTCCATACGGCGCAAACGTTGAATTCAAGTTGGGTACTGGACGCCCCTTGGGCGGAGGAAAGCGATGTTCGGTTTGGGTCGGCTGGGAAATTGTCCGTTGGCGATGTTCAGGTGGATTTCACTGGAGCGGGCCGTCACGAAGTTTTGCTTCGGACCGGCACCCAGCAGGTGTTCCAGATAGATCTGGAGCAGCGCCGGCTCAATGTTGTCGAGTTGGTGATGCCAACGGGAATGGCTCAGCAGGGGTTGCAGGAGCATTTCCAGGCATTGAATCAACAGCACCGATTGGTGGTGCTCCACACACCGGTACAAAATTATCAGATTCCATTCGAGGACCCACTTAATCCGCGGTACGTCTCGGCCTGGTACGACGTGAAGGCGGACCGTTTTCTCTACATTCGTGACGAAATCAGTGGTGAGCCGCCGACGGTCCTAGGGGCGGTGGCAGACGGATATGTCTGGTTCTATCACCCGGCCGACGTAAGGATCTGGCAGGTCGACGCCATTACCGGACTGCTGAGCCGACACTATTGGCTGTGGGGTTCACTGAGCGCCGACGCTGTCATCAAGAGCGTCGAGGCGGACGAGCAGGGCGTCATCCATGTCGTGCAGCAGATTACTCGCCTGGATGGGAGTCGCGATGTGTTGACTTATGTGATTTATGATGAGCAGCTCTTGCTGACATCAATCACCAGAGACCTCGACACAGGTTTGGAAACGCTCCTTGGCGCCAGCGAACACTTGGAGTTCTGGCCCCAGTTGCTTGGCGATGGTTACGCCTATTCGCCCTCTTTTGGTAATGAACACTCCTACGATACGGTTACTTGGCAACCGGCTCCTTTCGTTTCGATCTGTTGGAAATCGGAGGAAGCGTACCGGGATATGGCGTGGGTACGTCGTAGTGACAACTTGATCATCCGTCCCGTGCCGACACGCAATCATCACCGTGGTTGGCCTGACTCGATCAAGCATATGACTGAGTTGACGCTTTTGGCGCAGGTAGAAGGAAGCGATGCGTTCTTGATTTATGACCGACGCTATAAGACTGTCTGTCGCAGACAACGAACCGTGGTGAACGACAAAGGGCAATGGTCCAACCGCTGGATGCAGACGGGGAACATAAAGGAAGTCTTCGCTACCGATCACGGATACGTGGCCACGACTTTTGATGGTGTGTTCTTCAACCTGACCACCCAGGGAAACCTGGCACTGGGAGGCGTGAACGAAGATTGGTTCAAGAAGCATGAGCAGACGCATTGGTGGCCTGCATTGAAACCACTGGCACGCAAGCATGCCACTGAACGTTTTGCGCTTGTTGGCTTGACCAACCCCAGCGGTAAACCGAGGTTGTTTGCCTGGTATGTCGACAACAAGCTGTTGCTCGCAAACCCTGGACAGGCAACGGAAATCCGCCTGCTGAACGTAACGCCGGATGGCCAAGCCGCCTGGTTATTCAATGTTGTGAGTGGCGAGGTCTGTCGCCAGGCCTTTATCGATCCGGACAAGATCGAGACCGCGTTCGGGCGCGGTTCGCGATTGCTCCAGGCTGACGTATTACCCTTGGCGGAACGTGAATGGGCGCCCTGGCAGTTTCTCGAATTGGAGGCCGATGGGCCGGGGCTGCGTGGCATCACCTATGAAGGCCTGGTGGTCAGACTGCGAGATCATGAGCCGGCATTGATCACCGGCGCCACCCATGAATGGGTTATCGCCCAAGGCGATCGCGAGCAGGAGGCGCTTGAGCGACTGGCGAGCGCCCCCTCCCGCAGCGCCCTGCTGACGGTGGAGGAGCCTGGTAGCCTTAAATGGTTCGTTGCCGAGACCGGGCGGGTCATCCGGGTGTCCAAGACTGCACTTCCGCCAGCATTCGAGGTGTTGGGAACCCAACGGCAGACCAATGTAATGCTCCGCGAAAACCAGAATGGGAGACTGCTGACGCTCCCGCAGGAGGGACATGCTGGACCGCTCAGCTATGTCCAGCGTGAGGGCGAGGTGATGGTTGTCGAAAGCCACGAAACGAAGCTGGATAATCTCCAGGCGCTGCTACCGGACAACGTCACTGTCCTGGTCCTGCGCATGGGCCCAGGTACGGTGACCTACCGGTTATCGAAATCGCTCTGGCGGCGGATCGAGTCGGTCATCCTGGACTGCCGGCGGTCGTGGGGCGACGCGGCGACAGCACCTGGCAGGTTGATTTGGGAACTGGATGAGCCTGACCAATTGTTGTTGAGCCACGTCGATGAGCATCTGGTGATCATCGATCCGGACAGCGGACGGAGTGTGATCTGTCGTGAAGTGTTTGCGACCGATGTCGACTTTCGTGGGGAGGTCTTGCTAGACTTCGGCGGGAACCGACAATATTCCGTTTCGACGCTCATGGCACGGTTAGGCGCTTTGCCTGACATCCAGAGCGGTGCCACGCTGAAAGCGTTGATGGAGTTGTCGACCGCTGGAGAGACCCACGTGAGTTGATTGCTCGGCGCGTCGAATAAAAATAAGAGGGTTGCAAATGCTGTCCATCTGCAACCCTTTTATGCATGCGTTAGTCAGCGATGCTTTCGCAAGGCAAAGCGCCTCATGAGAGACCCATTCGCTTTCTGTTTTATATACTCGCTGATCCTCGCCATTTCTTTTCGATCAAGCCTCATGTATGCCTTGTGTTGGATGATCCTGGCGGAGTGTTCTTCCAAATTCCAGAACAAAAAACGGCTGCTTCTATTACGAACCCTTAGTTCAAGCTTGTAGAAGGCGATATGGAGGTTGCCCTCCGAGTCGTAGCGCGCCGGGACAACTTGAAAGGACTCACCTTGCCGACTTTCCTTATCGAACGAAAGCATGGCCGGATTATCGGATTTCATCGCCTGCAACGTATCGATCATCGCATTCGCCTGTCGGAAATCCTTCATGGCATCGGCGCTTTCTACCAAGAAGTCCGCGACCGAATTCGTAACGATATGGCGGGTACTTGTAAAGGTAGAGTCTTTATATAGCGACCAGCCCATGTATCTCAACGTGTGGATATACGAGTCAAACCAGCTTTTTTGAGCCGTGTAGCGGTCATGTTCGAGGTCGGCGGATAAGGTGGCGAGATGATTGGTGTCGGCAATGTAATCGTGGTCTTGTAGTGAAAGCGTCTCGATGTAGGAAATTAGATTGGGGCCTGTTACCAAACCGGTTAATGCTTGATTGTTCATGAAATGGATTCCGTCGTTGTGAGGGGTTTATATGAATCCAGTAACGGTGCAAGTCTTCAAGTGCGTGGAGTTATTGATTGGCAACTAAATGTTTTAGTGGGGGGGAATGAGTTGACATATGCTGTAGCTGGTTTGGTTTGTTAAGTTTGGGGCGATGATTTAGATTGTTGTTTGTCCGCAGGAGCGGTCGTTTGTTTAACTAAGGAATTATTATGGGCATTTTTGAAAGTGAAATAAGTGGCGCGCGAAGTGTTGAGTTGATCGCTGCGCGTATCGACAGGCGCAAGGCACAGGGTTCGGTCAGTCGGCGTATGCGCAGGTCTGTCGTGCAGTCGGTGCAAGACAACCCCAACAAGGAACTGGATGCGGTCATGTTGGGCGATGCACTTGTCGGTTACGGCAATAACATGTCGCTCAATAACATGGCGATCATGGAGAACGTGATGACCATGGCGATCATGGAGGCCAACTACTTAGTGCCTGGCGGCAAAAATACCCATGAGTGGTACATGGAATTCATCAAGTGTTTGCAAGAACTCGGATGTTTTGTGTTAGATGATGGTTACACTCGTTATTCCGAGAGTTCCTTGCAGGTGGATATGGATCTGGTGGTCAAGGATATCGTAAAAGGGATTATCGATGGCGTGAAGGCGAGCTTTCCGGCGGCGACAGTGCTGGGTAGCGTGGTCGATACCACGATTGTTGGCTTGACGCAGGACAAGGAAACCCTCGATCTGTTCGGTACCCAGGCGAAGTCGGCCGATGGCGCACGCTTATCCGTCATTCCCTGTGAGCAACTGTCCAACGGTATCCTGATCGCATCGTCCAGTTCGATAAAACAGACCGGTTCTTCGAATAACGGTGGCGTTCTTTTTGTGAACTGGCGCTCTTCGGCGCGAGAAGTTTTCCGCGGCAAGTCGTTCGTGACCTTTAACCCGGCGCGCTATGAAGACTTCAGGCAGGAAATCGAAGAATACCTGGGCGAACATCGCCGGGAAGTGTTGAGCAAGCGCTTCAGCCGTCGCAAGCGCGCCTGAGTCACAGTCACTGCATCAGGTAGCCTCTCACGCCGGTAAAAATAATCTGAGCCGCCAGGGCACAAACAAACAGCCCCATCAACCGGCTGACAATCTGCAAGCCCTGGTCACCCAGGATCCGCTCGATGCGGCTGGACAGGTAGAGCACCACGCCGACGGTAAAGCTGGCCAGGGCGATGCTGATGATGGCCATGAGTTTGTCGTCCCAGTGCGGCTGGCTCACGCCCATCACCAGCAGAGCGCCGATGGTGCCGGGGCCAACGGTCAAGGGAATGGTCAGCGGGACGATCGTTACGTCCTGCTGCACATTGTCGGTCTGCACGGCGGACTTGCCTTGGGCCATGCCCAGCGCCGAAATGAACAACACGCTGCCGGCGCCAATGCGGAACGCATCCACGGTGATACCGAACACGCTGAAAATCACCCTGCCAAACAAGTACAGCAATACGCTCGAGACCAGCGTCGCGGTCGCGACCTTCCAGGCCAGGCGACGTTGTTCCTTGCGCGAGTAGCCTCGAGTCAAGCCGATAAAACACGACAATACGAAGAAGGGGCTGTAGAGCACCAACATTTTCAGGTAAACGCTGAACAGCACATGGAGCATGGTCGAGGCTCAGGACGAAGGAAGACGACGGGAGTCTATCAGGCGTTTTGACGCCTGTCGGCTCAGGACGTTTGCGCCGTATGGTTTTGCTGGTCGCGCTGCGCTACCCAATGTTCGATCAGTTCGCGCAGCTGCGACAGCTCCACCGGCTTGGCCATGTGTCCGTCCATCCCGGCTTGGCGGGCGCGCTCCTTGTGTTCGGCCAGGATGTGAGCGGTGAGCGCTACCACGGGGGTACGTGTCCGCTGGTTTCCCATTTCCCAGGCCCGCAGTTGCTGGGTGGCGGAAAAACCGTCGAGGATCGGCATCTCGCAATCCATCAGGACCAGGTCGTAGCGGTGCTCCTTCATGGCCTTGAGCGCTTCTTCGCCATTGCTGGCAGTGTCGGGTTGCAGGTTGAGCTTGCCGAGCATGCCGCGGATGACTTTGGTGGAAATACTGTTGTCTTCGGCCACCAGGATGCGGAAATCGCTGGGTACCTTTACCGTAACGGGAGGGCCGGCATTGACCGGGACGTTCGGCGCCTGGCCTTTGTTGCGCTGGTTCAGTTCGTCCGCCAGGGTGGTCTTGAGTGTATAGCCGGCCACCGGTTTGGCGAGGATGCGCTTGACCCCGCTGTTGCGCGCCACGACCTTGCTCGGGGCGTTACTGATGCCGGTCAGCATGATCAGCAGGATGTCGTGGTTCAGGCTCGGGTCTTCCTTGATCTTGGCGGCCAGTTGCATGCCAGTCATGCCGGGCATGTTCTGGTCCAGCAACACCACGTCGAAATAATCGCGCAGGTGAGCCTTGGTGCGCAGCAGCGCCAGGGCTTCCTTGCCCGAGGGAACCGCGCTGACATTGAGGCCCCAGGCGCTGCATTGCTGGACCAGCACCTTGCGGCAGGTATCGTTGTCATCGACGACCAACACACGTGCCCCTTGCAGCGGGCCGTCGAGATCGGACGTCGGGTGCTCGAGGCGATCCGGGTCCAGCGGCAAGGTCAGCCATAAGGTACTGCCCTGGCTACTGCCGCTCTTGATGCCGAATTCGCCATGCATCAGCATGATCAACTGGCGCGCGATGACCAGGCCCAGGTTGCCACCCAGCCGCGTGGCCGAGAGGACATTCTTGCTGTGCAGTTCGGCGTGCATCAGCATGTCGCGCTCTTCGGCGTCCATGGGCGATCCGCTGTCCTGCACCGCGATGCGCAGGCGTGGCTGATCGCTGCGCTCGTCGAGGGCAACGACAATCAAGACCTCGCCTTCATCGGTTTTCTTCAAGGCATTTTCCAGCAGGCTCAGCAGCGCTTGGCGCAGCCGTGTCGGATCGCCGCTGATCACCCGCGGTACCTGGGGCTGGATGAAACTGATCAGCTCGACATTTTGCTGTTCGGCTTTGGCGCGGAAGATACTCAGGCAGTCCTCGATCAGTGCGTTGAGGTCGAACTGCACATCGTCCAGTTCGATCTGTCCCGACTCGAGACGGGAAATATCGAGGATTTCGTTGATCAGGGTGAGCAGTTCATTGCCGGCGCTATGGATCGTCTGTACATAATCGCGTTGCTTGACCGATAGCGGCGTGCCTAGCAGCAGTTCCGTCATGCCCAGCACGCCGTTCATCGGAGTGCGGATCTCGTGGCTGATCTTCGCCAGGAATTCAGCCTTGGCGTTGATCTCGGCGTTACTTGCCGCCAGGTCGCGACTGATGCTGAAGCGACTCTCGTTTATCGATCGCTGTCGCTCGCCTAACGCGACGCTCATCAGCAGGCCGCTGATGCAGATGATCACCAGCAGCGTGACGATCAGTCCCTGGGGGGCGACTTCCGTCAATCCTTGCAGGGCCGGGAGAATGATCAACGTACCCAGGTTGAACACCACCATGGCGGCGACGAACAGCCGTGCCGGGCGATAGCCCTTCTGCCAATGCCAGGCACTGACGAACAGCATGCTCAGACCGGCCAAGGCCACCAGTGCATAGGTCATGATATTGAGCGGCAGCGTGGCGACGAACAGCAGCAACAGGCTGCACAGCATGATGAAGACAATTTCGCCCAACAACAGCCGGTTCAGCGGATGCGATCCCAGCGGCGCGAAGTAGCGATAGGCGAACATCAAGCCGCAGGGTGCTGTCAGCAGCAGGGCCAAATACGCGCCTGGCGTCTGGATCGCCGGCCAGTTTGGCAGCCAGGCGCCGGCCAGGTTCAGCAGCAGGACCAGGCTGAGCATCAGCAGTCCTTCACAGGCCGCCAACCACAGGCAACTACGTGACCGGGTGTAGGCGTAGCGGGTGAGGTTGTGCAGGATCAGCATGGCGATGCAGCCGAACAGCAGCCCATAGATCAATGTCTGGTTCTGGTCGGCTGCCGCCATGACGGCCGGTTGCAGGGTGACGTAGGGGCGCAGTTCGTAACGGGATGACAGCCTCAGGTAGACGTCGAGGGGTTTTTCGCTGCGAGGCAGTGCCAGCATGAAATCGCTGCTGGGCACGGGTTGTTCGGAGCTTGGCAGCGCATTGCCGTTGATCTGTTGATCAACCAGGGCATCGCCGTCCAGCACGTAGAGATTCAGGCGCGACAGGTCAGGCGCAAAAATGCGCAGTATCTGCTCATGCTTGTCGGGAGCCAGTCGGAAACGCAGCCACAGGGCTCCACCCGGCTCGGCTGCCTTGAGGTGGTCCAGGTCAATGGGGCTGAATTGATTGGTATAGCGGGCTGAGCGGATGTCGCTCAGTTTCAGGTCGCCCTGTTCGTCGAGCAATACCGCCCAGCCACTGCCGGGCGCGGCCAGGGCCGGGAGCACGCAGAGCAGCGTCAGCAGGGTAACGGTCAAGCCTATGGCAATCCTGAGCCAGCGCACGGCGAAATCCCTTCGTAGTTGATGCCAGATGATAACTATGCGCGGCGCCTGGGCAGCCAGGCAAGGGCCATGGACCCTGGCCTGGCTGAATGGCCAGGTTATTTCAGGTTTTCACCACGCTCGCGGGCAATTGCACGGTAGCCAATGTCCTTGCGGTAGAAACAGCCTTCCCAATCAATCTGCGCGGCAAGCTTGTAGGCTTGCTGCTGAGCGACGTCGACACTGGCACCCATTGCCGTGGCGCACAATACGCGACCACCGGCGGTAACCACTTGGTCGTCCTTCAATGCCGTGCCAGCGTGGAACACCTTGCCTTCCAACTGGGCCGCACCTTCCAGGCCCTTGATAACGCTGCCCTTGGCGTAGTCGCCGGGGTAACCACCGGCTGCCAGTACAACGCCAACACTCGGACGTGGGTCCCACTGGGCTTCGACTTTGTCCAGCGCCTGGGCCAGGGCGGCTTCCACCAGCAACACCAGGCTCGATTGCAGGCGCAGCATGACCGGCTGGGTCTCAGGATCGCCGAAACGGCAGTTGAATTCGATGACTTTTGGGTTACCAGCCTTGTCGATCATCAGCCCTGCATAGAGGAAACCGGTGTAGACATTGCCTTCCTCGGCCATGCCGCGCACGGTTGGCCAGATCACCAGGTCCATCACGCGCTGGTGTACGTCGGCGGTGACCACCGGAGCGGGAGAGTAGGCGCCCATGCCGCCGGTGTTCGGACCGCTGTCGCCGTCGCCGACACGTTTGTGGTCCTGGCTGGTGGCCATCGGCAAGACGTTCTTGCCGTCGACCATGACAATGAAACTGGCTTCCTCGCCGTCGAGGAATTCTTCGATCACGACGCGTGAACCGGCGTCACCGAAGGCATTGCCGGCGAGCATGTCGCGCACCGCGTCTTCGGCCTCGGCCAGTGTCATGGCAACGATCACGCCTTTGCCGGCGGCCAGGCCATCGGCCTTGATCACGATGGGTGCGCCTTTTTCACGCAGGTACGCCAGCGCCGGTTCGATTTCGGTGAAGTTCTGGTAGTCGGCGGTCGGGATCTTGTGACGCGCCAGGAAGTCCTTGGTGAATGCTTTCGAGCCTTCCAACTGTGCAGCACCGGCGGTCGGGCCGAAGCAGTCCAGGCCACGGGAGCGGAACAGGTCGACCACGCCGGCGACCAGCGGCACTTCCGGGCCGACGATGGTCAGCGAGACGTTCTTCTTAGCGAAGTCGGCCAGTTGTTCCAAGGCCAGTACGTCGATGGCAACGTTTTCGCACTTGGCTTCGATAGCGGTGCCGGCATTGCCCGGCGCCACGAAAACCTTCTGCACGCGGGGATCCTGGGCCACTTTCCAGGCCAAGGCGTGTTCACGGCCACCGCTGCCAATGATCAAAATGTTCAAAGAAAGACTCCTTCGGAGAAGCTGCAAGCTACAAGCTGCAAGTCAGAGCGGGTATGCGCGATTCTAACTTGCAGCTTATGGCTTTGAATGAGTGAGTTTGCAAAGGCAAGCAGAGCGCCACAGGCCTGCTCTTAACTTGCCGCTTGCAGCTTGAAGCTTACCGCTGGCCTCAGTGCCTAAAGTGGCGCATGCCGGTGAATACCATGGCGATGCCAGCCTCGTCGGCTGCAGCAATCACTTCTGCATCACGCATCGAACCGCCCGGCTGGATCACTGCGGTAATGCCGACCTTGGCCGCATTGTCGATACCGTCGCGGAACGGGAAGAACGCATCGGAGGCCATGACCGCGCCTTGTACCTGCAAGCCGGCGTGTTCAGCCTTGATCGCGGCGATGCGGGCGGAGTTCACGCGGCTCATCTGGCCGGCGCCGACGCCGATGGTCTGGCGGTTCTTGGCGTAGACGATGGCGTTGGACTTGACGTACTTGGCGACTTTCCAGGCGAAGATCAGGTCGTTGATTTCCTGTTCGCTCGGGGCACGCTGGGTCACGACCTTGAGGTCTTCGCTGCCGATCATGCCGATGTCGCGGCTCTGGACCAGCAGGCCGCCGTTGACGCGCTTGTAGTCCCAGGCCGGCGCACGATCGGCCGACCATTGGCCGCAGGCCAGCAGGCGCACGTTGGCCTTGGCGGCGACAATGGCGCGGGCCTCTTCGCTGACCGAAGGGGCGATGATCACTTCGACGAACTGGCGCTCGACGATGGCCTTGGCGGTCTCTGCGTCCAGCTCACGGTTGAAGGCGATGATGCCGCCGAACGCCGACTCGGTGTCAGTGGCGTAGGCCAGTTCGTAGGCCTGGCGGATGCCACCCTCAGCGTCCGGGCTCACCGCCACGCCGCACGGGTTGGCGTGCTTGACGATCACGCAGGCCGGCTTGACGAAGCTCTTCACGCATTCCAGCGCGGCGTCGGTGTCGGCCACGTTGTTGAACGACAGCTCCTTGCCTTGCAATTGGGTAGCGGTGGCGATGCCGACCTCGGCAGGCTTGGCTTCCACGTAGAACGCCGCGCTCTGGTGCGGGTTCTCGCCGTAGCGCATTTCCTGGGCCTTGATGAATTGGGTGTTGAAGGTTCGCGGAAATTCGCTGCGGCCTTCGGTGCTCAGCGTTTCGGCGGCCTGGTTCACGGTGCCCATGTAGTTGGCGATCATGCCGTCGTAGGCGGCGGTGTGTTCGAAGGCCTTGAGCATCAGGTCGAAACGCTGGGCGTAGGTCAGGCCGCCGGCCTTGAGGCTCTCCAGCACACTGGCGTAGTCGCTGGCGTTGACCACGATGGCCACGTCCTTGTGATTCTTGGCGGCCGAGCGGACCATGGTCGGGCCACCGATGTCGATGTTCTCGATGGCGGTCGGCAGGTCGCAGCCGGGCTTGTTGATGGTGGCTTCGAACGGGTAGAGGTTGACCGCTACCAGGTCGATCGGCTTGATGCCGTGCTCATTCATGATGGCGTCATCGATGCCGCGACGACCGAGGATCCCGCCATGGATTTTCGGGTGCAGGGTCTTGACGCGACCGTCCATCATTTCCGCGAAGCCGGTGTAGTCCGCGACTTCCACTGCGGCGACACCGTTGTCCTGCAGCAACTTGAAGGTCCCGCCGGTAGAGAGGATCTCTACGCCCAACTGTTGCAGCTCGCGGGCGAATTCAAGGATCCCGGTCTTGTCGGAGACGCTGATCAAGGCGCGGCGGATCGGCAGGCGGGTGGTCTGGTCGGTCATTTCAAGTTCCATCAAAAGCAAGGGAAGTCAGCAAAAAAGGCGACCGTTTTTTACGCGGGCGCCTTTCTGGTTTGATTGAATGCTTACAGCAGATCGTACTGCTTGAGTTTCTTGCGCAGGGTGCCGCGGTTCAGGCCCAGCAGCTCACTGGCCTTGGTCTGGTTGCCCTTGACGTAGTTCATCACGCTTTCGAGCAGCGGCGCCTCGACTTCGGAAAGCACCAGGTTGTACACATCCGTGACGGCAGCGCCCTCAAGGTGGGCGAAATAATTGTGCAGCGCCTTCTCGACGCTCCCGCGAAGGGTCTGGCCTTCTTCGCTGGGCGTGTTGAGGTGCTGTTTCAAATTCACGTTGTCGCTCACGGGTGCTATTCCACTCACTAAAGTCTCGGTCATCATCGTCATGCGGCCACCCCTTCGTCCCCTGTCAGGCTCTTGTAACGTCCGGCGAAAAACGCCTGAACGTCGGCGCATTGTGCTTGCGTACCATCCAAACGATTGAAACGGGCGCGAAACTCCCTGGCGCCCGGCAGGGTTGCGAGATACCAGCCCACATGCTTGCGAGCGATGCGTACGCCCATGACTTCGCCATAGAAGACATGCAGCGCGGCCAGATGCTCTAGCAGAATACGTTCCACCTCGGACAACATCGGCGCAGCGAGTTTTTCGCCGGTGCGCAGGTAGTGTTCGATCTCACGGAAAATCCACGGCCGCCCCTGGGCGGCCCGACCAATCAACAGGCCATCGGCACCGGTCGCGTCCAGCACGTACCGGGCCTTTTCTGGCGAGTCGACATCGCCATTGGCAAAGACCGGAATGGACACCGCCTGCTTGATCGCGGCAATGGTGTCGTACTCGGCTTCGCCGGTGTACAGGTCAGCACGGGTGCGGCCATGGACCGCCAACGCTGTGATACCGGCCTGTTCGGCGATCTTCGCCACCGTCAGGCCGTTCTTGTTCTCCCGGTCCCACCCGGTGCGGATCTTCAGGGTCACCGGCACATCGACTGCGGCGACAACCGCCTGCAGGATCTCGGTGACCAGCGCTTCATCCTTCAACAGCGCCGAGCCAGCAGCCTTGTTGCAAACCTTCTTCGCCGGGCAGCCCATGTTGATGTCGATGATCTGCGCCCCCAGTTCGACGTTAGCCCGGGCTGCCTCCGCCAGCATCTGTGCGTCGCCACCGGCAATCTGTACCGAGCGGGGTTCGGGATCGCCTTCGTGGATCATGCGCAGCCGCGACTTGCGGGTGTTCCACAAGCTCATGTCGCTGGTCACCATTTCCGAGACCACAAGGCCCGCACCCAATCGTTTGCACAACTGACGAAAGGGCTGATCGGTGACGCCCGCCATGGGGGCGAGAACCAGACCGTTCTGCAATGTATATGGGCCGATGCGTACCGCCGACATAGGACTTCCCTGAAGTGGGGCCGGATCATGAGACTTCGAAAAAGGGTTGGCATGATACCCGCTCTCGATGACTGGATAAAGGTCGAATTGGATAAAATCTGAACAGCTATTTTGTTATCGCCAGCGGTTTGGTCTGGGTCAGGTGAGTCAGAAAGCTGTCGTCAATCGGCCGGCCCTGGCGGGCTTCATTCGGGCGAATGAAAGCTCAGGCTGTAGTTCACCGCTTTGGGGCCTGGGTCCAGGATATCCAACGCAATATGGATCGGCGTCTGCGGTGGCATTTCCCCCCGGCCTTCGAGGTCGCCGCCCAGGTACTCGCCTGGCTTGAAGCGACGGCTGGCGATCAGCTGACCGTTGAGGTCGGCAAAACGCAGCTCCAGCAGGGGGAAGGGCTGGGAGAAGGGCGCGCGGTTGTAGATGATCGCGTCCACCACCAGGGCGCCGCTGAATTCCGGATGGCTGCGCACCACCAAGTTGCTGCTTTTGATCTTGGCGATGTCGACTTTGGACGGTACGTCGCAGCCGATGGTCGGGCAGATTTGCAGGAACCAGGGGCGGTATTGATCCTGGCGAGCCAGTTCTTCGAAATGGTACGCAATGTACTGACCGCCCAAAGCTGCGGCGGCAAGCAGTATCAACAGGCCCCAGAGCAGGCGACGGCCCCAGGGCGTGCGGCGCTTGCGCCAGTCCAGTTGCAGCGGGTCGTCGTCCAGGTCGTGGAGGGCTTCGGCGCGTATTCCCGGTTCCTGGCGTTCCCGTGACTTGCGCAGCGGCACCGGTTGCTCGGGTTCGTCGTCGAGATCGTCAGTGGCGGATAGGCGCTCGAGGTGCTCGTGGGGTTCGTCGTCCTGCGTGAGGCTCAGCGGGGCGACAGGTTCGTCGTCCGGTTCCAGCGGCTCGAGCGCCAGCGACAAGGAGGGTTCGGTCCGCGGCGGTCGCGCGGGTTCATGGGGCTCGAACGGCTCGAGGGGCGGCTGGATGGCGGCTCCGGCGCGTTCGGCGGGGGACTCGCTGTAGAGGCTGTTGGACCAGGGCTCCTGCTCGTTCGAAAGGTTTTCGCGCTGGGCGCTCAGGTTGTCTTCACGGCGCCGGCCCAAGGTGTCTGGCGCCCGCTTGTCACGCCGTTCCAGGCGAGCCAGTTCCTTGTCCAGGTCATCGAGATCCAGCTCGGCGGCCGTCCATTGTTTCTGGCTGATGGCGCGCGGGGCTTCGACGGCAGGCTTGACGGGCGAAGCCGGCGGCGCGGCGATGTCCTTGCCAGTGCGTTGCTCCAGCAATTGCCGGGCGGCATTGAACACTTGCAGGCACGAGCCGCAACGAACCACTCCGCGTGCCACGCTCAATTGACCATGGCTGACGCGGAAACTGGTGTGGCAATGCGGGCATTGAGTGACGAAGCTGTCGGTCATGCGGCAATCCGGTCGATACAGGCGGCCATTCTAGCGCCGACGTCCGGTGATGCGCACCCAGCCATCGCGATTGGCGATCGGGTCCAGGTCAAAATCCGCGGCATAAGCGGCGGCGACTTCATCGCCTTGTTCGGCCAGGATCCCCGACAATGCCAGGCGCCCGCCCGGCTTGACCAGGCTCGACAGTTGCGGCGCCAGGGATACCAGCGGACCGGCGAGGATATTGGCCACCAGCACGTCGGCCTGGACTTGCGGCAAATCCTGCGGCAAATACAGAGGGAACAGTTCTTCTGCGATGTGGTTGCGCCCGGCATTGTCGCGGGACGCTTCAAGGGCCTGGACATCGATGTCGGTGCCGACCGCCTCCTTGGCGCCCAACAGCAGCGCGGCAATGGCCAGGATCCCTGAGCCGCAGCCGAAATCGAGCACATTGCAGCCCTTGAGATCCTGGCCGTCGAGCCATTCCAGGCACAGCGCGGTAGTCGGATGGGTGCCGGTGCCGAACGCCAGGCCCGGGTCCAGCAGCAAGTTCACCGCGTCCGGTTCCGGCGCGGCATGCCAGCTCGGCACGATCCACAGGCGCTGGCCAAAGCGCATCGGCTGGAAGTTGTCCATCCAGCTGCGTTCCCAGTCCTGGTCTTCGATCACTTCACTGTGATGTTCGGGCAATGGACTGCCCGTCAGCAGCTCCAGGTGAGCGAGCACGCTCTGAGCTTCAGCACCGCCCTCGAACAGCGCCAACAGGTGGGTGTGGGACCACAGCGGCGTGGTGTTGAGCTCTGGCTCGAAAATGGGCTGGTCTTCGGCGTCCATGAAGGTTACCGATACCGCGCCTACTTCAAGGAAGGCGTCTTCGTAGGTTTCGGCTTGTTCCGGGCTGATGGCCAGACGTACTTGCAGCCAAGGCATGGCGGGCACCTTTGAAATATATCCACGGGGGGCAGCGTGAGGCTGCAAAGGCGCGCAGTGTACGCCAGGTCGCTATCAAAGTGGATAAGCGCGTCCCGGGCGGTCCGGGTGGGTGTTTCGATATATATATATATGTATGACATCAGCGGGTCACAAGGCGGATAAGGTGCCGGTCCACACAACAGGGAAGAATGTGTATGGACGACGCTACTGAGAGGCAAGCAAGTTTGGACGACGCGGTGCCGGTAATTTCCTCGTCGGCGGACACTGCAACGGAAATTCTGGAAAAGCTAACGCGTTGGCACGGGATTATCGATGCGCGGATGCAAACCCAGATGACGTTTTTGGAATTGCTGGAAGAGTATCTGTTGGTCGAACTGCGCACGCATTACTACCAAGGCAACATCGACCCACACTTCGTCGGCACGCTGCTGGACGCAGTGCTGCGGCAAATAATCGACCAAGCGCCCGCGGTTTTCGACGAGCAGCAGGATGCTCCTTATCGCTGGTCCGAAGGGGCTGACCTGGGATTTTCGGCAGAGCGCCGGGATATCATTTCACAGGCACTTGAAGGGACGGTCTCGGGCTTTATCCGTCACTACAAGGATTATCTGCGGCGTCATTGGAAGATGGCCGAAGAGGATGCCTCGCTGGATGAGTTCGTCAGGCAAAGGCTTGATGAACATATGGCATCAATCGATGAGGTTTTTCATCCTGACAAGGTTGTTGGCCTAGACGTTGATGAGCTACGGGAAAAAATTCAAACGCTTCAGGATGCCTGGCACGAAGCGACTCAACTCCAGAGGTTGGCGACCCCGCAGGAGCGCGAGGCCATTGATGCGGTTGCGCGATTGCACTTGCCGGAATGGCTGCGGGTATTGAGCGAATTTGACCGTAAGACGTTATTGACTTTTCAGGAGCAGACGGCGCAAACGCAGGCGCGCCTGGATGAGCTGCTTGATGGGCTCGGCTCGTTGCGCGCCTTCGCAAAGCACCTCGCCAAAGACTATGTCAGGCATGAACTGGACATGGACGTTGAGCCAGAACGAGTCCAGGTACAGTTACAGTGGCGAACCGTGGTGGGGCAACCTGTGCGGACCTACAGCCTGAGCGAGTTGCTCGCGGCGGGCCCCATGAGGCCGGACGCGATATCGGTGCTCCTGGTCGAGAACGGGGATATGTTACGCAACCAGCCCCTATCGCCCACGTTCATCGCGCAGTTGTTAGCAAATGTTGATGCGCCTGCCGGGTATTTACCGGCACTGACCAGCCGCTACGACAAAGCGGATCTGAAAGACGCTATGTTCGATCGGTTTTTAGCAAGACTGCAACACAGTGCTTTTATCGCACGTTGCGCAGGCCAGCTGACGGACGTCGGGCACGACCGGCTCATGGCTCAGTGGGAGCGCGAGGCTGCGGCGCGAGCCAAAGCCGGGCTGCATGTCGCCGGGCTGGTACTTCCCAATGGATTGAAATGTACCGACCTGCTTCTTTTTTACCGCGAAGACCCGCGCGGCGAGCCTGACGATTTATTGCTCTATGCCCCCGGCAAACCTGATGGCCAGGAATGGATCGAGTTGATCTCGTTGCGGGCGCTCAGTGCCGAGATCGGTGGGTGGACCGCAAGTGACGCGGGCTGTTTTTATCTGTTGCAGCAACTTGCTCCTGGCGATCGGGCGCAAGCCCGACAGTACCTTTCTCGCATCACGGCAACGTCAGTTACATGGGACTTGAACAAGGACTTGAGAGGTACGGTTGCAGGTTTCGAGGAATGTATCCGGATCGCTGTCTCGATGGGGCTGACGAATGAACTGGCGGAGGTGGAGCTGAACGAATCGCCGCGCTGGTACTCCGCCCTGCCAGTCGATTCTCGACGACACATAAGCGGTTTGAACCAGGAGGTGCTGATTCATCAGCAGATGTTCAACGATCTGTTGGCGGAATATGAAGTTTTTGTGGACTTCGCCAAGCGGACCGTCATGCAAGCGATCGCTCCCTACTTGCGCAGCAAAGGCGTTCAAGAACCGGTGGATCCTGCCACGGTGCTTATTGACTACCGTTCGGGGTGGACGGGGGGCAAGCATGTGGCCAGCCTGCTGGATCTGGTCATCCATGGTTATGACGACAACTGGGGCATTGACGATCCCCAAAAAGGCGTACTCTCTTCGGTTGGGCAGGATCTGACGCAGTTACGAAGTGCTGACTTGGCGCTTTATATTCGGCGCGCTCACCTGGGGGAGCACTATGCGAAGCATATTCGCGGCAAGTTCCTGAACCCCGATGCCCCGCAGTATTTGAAGCGTCGCGATGCTTATCGTTACTTACAACTTGCCAGGATTGACCGTGATCTGCGTGTTGCCTATGGCCAGTCGATCTTGAGCAGTGATGAGTTCCGATGGCTGACCCGCCAAGTCACCTTGCTCGGCCAGTGGGACGATGGCGCGCCTCCCATGTCTTCGACTTTTGCTGTGGCGCAGGAAGGCATGATCAAATTTACTGTCGGCGGGCATGTCGTCCTGGGCGTCTACGTCTTTATCTATTTCGATCCGAAGGCCAGCTATTGGTTGTACACGCCTGATTCTCCAGACGGCATTGCGTTTCGCAGATACCTGGATTTTTCCGGGAGTATCGCGGCGCAACTGCATGATTACGTCATGGCGCGAGTGGGGCAGGCCGCGCGTGCTGCTGTCAGGCGCACGTTGGAGTCGCTGGCCATTGCAACGACTCGTGTCGATACGTTGCGTGAGTTCAATCGTGTATCGAATATTGCTGCGCAGTTCGATGCCTATATCGAGCGCTCTGTCAGTGACGTACAAGACATAACCACCAGCCGCGTTGAAATGATCAAGAACCAGGTCGTCAAGGGGCTGCTCATGGCGGCGCTTCCCGTCTGCATGATTTACCCTCCCTTCATTTTATTTTTGGATGTGACTTTCATTGTTATCGGTTCCAGGCAAGCAATCGAAGCCCATCGGCAGAATGATCTGGACGCAGCGCTCGGCCGCTGGCTGGAGGTGTCCTGGGGAACATTGTTTGCCATGTTCGGGCCGCCAAGCGTGTATGCGCCACTGATATGGGCATTCAGAAAGGCAAGAGGGGTATTGAGATCGATATCCGCTCAAGGCTTGGGACGCCTGGCATCGGCCGCAGTCAACGAGGCTGGGCCTGTCACGCAGCCCATACGCTTCAAGCCAAGGCAAGCGGCCAGGCAGGTGCCAAAGGACCTGCAGGAGGTGACCGAAGAGGGAGTTTTTCAAGGCACCTATCGTCGCCCGCCCAGCGCATCGCACCCCCAAAGCACTTATTACATACGCAGTAACGGTAAGTACTACCAAGTACGGAGGGATCCTTACTTCGACGGCTTGTGCCTGGTGGATGCCAGTCGTCCCGGTGCGTTGTACAAGTTGCCCATCCGCAGGCTGGCGAATGGAAAGTGGGCGCATAATGCCGTTGGTTTGAAGGGCGGCAATGACGGTGTTCGCAATCTGGGTCGTGTGGGGGATCTAAGGGAGGCGTTTCCCGGACACGTCTTCCCTGACGTAACAAGGGGGGCGATGCAGGGCGAGGCAGTGGTGGCGAGGTTCAGCGAGGCGATCACGGATCACTATCTGTTCTCCCTGAACGCGCAGACGTGTGTGGTCGCTTCCATGTACAACCCAATCACCAAGATAGGAGCGGTCATTCATTTTGATCACAACATCCGCAAGCTTATCGAACGCGGTACCAAGGCGGTCATGTCGCGCCTGGGAGGACCAGCGAAGGATGTTCGGGTGACCCTGGTCGGTGGGGACTGGCTCACGGGCGCGGACATTGGTGAACCGGTCAGGCAGGTGATGAGACGTCAAGGTCTCCAACCGACCTGGGATTACTGGTCGTATTCTTCCTGCTTCGGTAATACCTATGGCGTGTCACTGGACTTGCGCAGTGGGCTGACGACGGTATTCAAGACATCACAGGGCCAGGTCGAACGCTTTTACGTTCCGGTACTGGCGAGGGCGAAAAAGGGCTCTGACCCTGTGTCGATGCGTGCACGCACATTCATGACGCGCTATCGCAGCGAGCCGCTGGTAGCCAATGCCAATGGTGCCGTTCGTACCCGCGAAGGCAGGCCGGCGACGGCGGCGCAACTTGCTTTGAACGAGATCACCCTGGTTGTGCTGGGCTGATTCGATTCCGGCATCCCGAGAAAGACGCGCCAAAAAAAGACCCCGGGCCAAATGGACCGGGGTCTTTTTTACATCCCTTGGAGCATCAGTGCTGGTTGCCCAGCTTGTGTTCCAGATAGTGGATGTTGACGCCACCTTTGCAGAAGCCTTCGTCACGCACGAGGTCGCGGTGCAGCGGGATGTTGGTCTTGATCCCGTCGACCACGATTTCGTCCAGCGCATTGCGCATGCGCGCCAAGGCTTCGTCACGGGTCGCCCCGTAGGTGATCAGCTTGCCGATCAACGAATCGTAGTTCGGCGGAACCGCATAGCCGCTGTACAGGTGCGAATCGACGCGAACGCCATTGCCGCCTGGGGCGTGGAAGTGCTTGACCGTGCCCGGGCTTGGCATGAAGGTTTTCGGGTCTTCGGCGTTGATTCGGCATTCCAGCGAATGACCACGAATCACTACGTCATCCTGGGTGAACGACAGCTTGTTGCCAGCAGCGATGCTGAGCATCTCCTTGACGATGTCGATACCGGTGACCATCTCCGAGACCGGGTGCTCCACCTGGACGCGGGTGTTCATTTCGATGAAGTAGAAACGGCCATTCTCGTACAGGAACTCGAAAGTGCCGGCGCCACGGTAGCCGATGTCGATGCACGCCTTGACGCAGCGTGCCAGGACTTCTTCGCGCGCTTTCTCGTCGATGCCCGGAGCCGGCGCTTCTTCGAGGACCTTCTGGTGACGACGTTGCAGCGAGCAATCGCGGTCGCCCAGATGGATCGCCTGGCCTTGGCCGTCGGACAGTACCTGGACTTCGACGTGACGCGGGTTGGTCAGAAACTTTTCCAGGTAGACCATCGGGTTGCCGAACGCCGCGCCCGCTTCGGAGCGGGTCAGTTTCGCCGAGGAAATCAGGTCTTCTTCCTTGTGTACCACGCGCATGCCGCGACCACCGCCGCCGCCAGCGGCCTTGATGATCACCGGATAACCCACTTCGCGACCGATGCGCAAAGCGGTTTCCTCGTCTTCAGGCAGCGGGCCATCGGAACCCGGAACGGTCGGTACGCCGGCGGCGATCATGGCGTGCTTGGCCGAAACCTTGTCGCCCATCAGGCGAATGGTGTCGGCTTTCGGGCCAATGAAGGCAAAACCGGAGTTTTCCACCTGCTCGGCGAAGTCGGCGTTTTCCGCCAGGAAACCGTAGCCTGGGTGAATGGCGGTGGCGCCGGTCACTTCGGCGGCGGCGATGATCGCCGGGATGTGCAGGTACGAGTGCGCAGCCGACGCTGGACCGATGCAGACGGATTCATCCGCCAGGCCCAGGTGCATCAGTTCTTTGTCGGCCTTGGAGTAAACGGCGACGGTCTTGATGCCCATCTCTTTGCAGGCACGCAGAATCCGCAGGGCGATCTCACCGCGGTTAGCGATCAGGACTTTTTCCAACTTCGCAGTCATCAAAGGCTCCCCGCGGTTCAAACGATGGTGAACAGCGGTTGGTCGTACTCAACCGGCTGGCCGTCTTCGACGAGGATGGACTCGATCACACCGCTGGTTTCAGCTTCGATGTGGTTCATCATCTTCATGGCTTCGACGATGCACAGGGTGTCGCCTTTCTTCACGGTCTGGCCAACTTCAACGAAGGATGGCGAGGATGGCGAAGACTTGCGATAGAACGTGCCCACCATCGGCGAGCGCGCAACGGTGCCGTTGAGCGCTGGCGCTGCCGGTGCGGCGGGTGCGGCGGCAACTGGCGCTGCTGCTGGAGCAGGGGCGGCGACCGGAGCTTGCATCGGGGCCGGTGCATAGAACTGCTGGGCCGGGGTCTTGCTGTGGCGGCTGATGCGTACGGACTCTTCGCCTTCCTTGATCTCGAGCTCGTCGATGCCGGACTCTTCCAGCAACTCGATCAGTTTCTTAACTTTACGGATATCCATGAATCATCAACTCCCAAGGGTCGGTCAGGGGCGTTTAACGCTTGTTGTTCAAGCTGTTGCCTGTTTTTCAAGCTGCTCTAGGGCGGCCTCCAGGGCCAGTCGGTACCCGCTGGCGCCAAGGCCGCAGATCACGCCTACTGCTACATCGGAGAAGTAGGAGTGATGGCGGAAAGGTTCGCGTTTGTGCACATTGGACAAATGCACTTCGATGAATGGGATGCTCACTGCCAGCAGCGCGTCACGTAATGCGACGCTTGTGTGTGTAAAAGCTGCTGGATTGATCAAAATGAAATCCACGCCTTCGCCACGCGCGGCGTGGATGCGGTCGATCAATTCGTATTCGGCGTTGCTTTGCAGATACAGCAAATGATGGCCGGCATTGCGGGCCCGCTGTTCCAGGTCCTGGTTGATCTGGGCCAGTGTCACGGCGCCGTAGACGCCCGGTTCACGGGTGCCAAGCAGGTTCAGGTTGGGTCCATGCAGGACCAAAAGGGTCGCCATCTGCTGTTCCTTGTTATCTGTGAGCAGGTGTCAGAACCCGGCGACTATGCCGCAAAGCCTTTATGACTGTCCAGTTCTCAGCAATAGCCAGCACGATGAGCGATGTTTGCGCGAAATATATGACCATGTCCTTTGATCCGGTCACTTGTAATGAATGTGCAGGGTCAGACCCGGAATGCCTGCACCGCAGTGTGTAGCCGCCCACCGAGCAGCAGCAGGTTGTCGCCCTGTTCCCGCCCTTGGCCGATGCGCAGCAGGTTATCCCCGCCGAGCTCATGTATGCGCTCGCTATGATCACGGATCTCGCTGACGGCGCCGCTTTGCTGGGCAGTGACGTCGGCGATGCGCCCGGCCGTATCGGCGATGGTCTGGATGGCGCCGACGATTTCATCCAGTGCACCGTCGGCTGCCTGCGCCTGGCTGGCGGTGGCTTCGGCGTGTTCGACCTGGGCACGCATGCCATCCACCGATTGACGCGCGGCCAGCTGCAAGCGTGCAATCAGTGCCTGGATCTCGGCGGTTGCGCCCGCCGTGCGTTGGGCCAGGGAACGGACTTCCTCGGCCACCACCGCAAAGCCTCGACCCATTTCTCCGGCGCGGGCGGCTTCGATGGCCGCGTTGAGGGCCAGCAGGTTGGTCTGGTCGGCAATCGAGCGGATGACGGTCAGTACGCCGCCAATGGTCGCCGACTCCTCGGCCAGTTGTTCGATCATTTGCGCGTTGCCTTGCACTTCTCCGACCAGTGCGTGAAGGCCGGCGAGGCTCAGGCCGATGACTTTCTGGCCATGTTCCACCGCGTCTCCGGCACTGCGGCTGGCCGCTGCGGCCTGGCTGGCATCGCCGGCCACCTGCTGGATGGTCGCCTCGAGTTCGCTGAGGGAATCGCGGATCAATGCCGTGTCGCCGGCCTGGTATTGGGCGCCGCTGTGCAGCTCGCCGCTCAACTCCGCCAGGGTCCGGCTGCTATCCGCCACTTGCTCGGCGTTCAGGCGAATGGTGCCCACCAGATCCACCAGATACGCGCGCAGGCGATTGAGGGACGCTTCGATATCGCGCAGCTCGCGGTTATTCGCGCCGACGTGGATATCATTGCTGAAGTCGCCTTCGGCCCATGTCGACAGGGCTGGCGCCAGACGGGTCAGGGTGCGGGCCAGGTGTCGTTGCAGGGTATCGATCAGCAGGGCGATCAAGAGGATCAACCCGATCATCACGCCCTGGATACTCCGTACTTCGCCTTGGATCTGTCCATGCTGGGCGCGC
Source organism: Pseudomonas sp. Z4-20 (assembly GCF_051131955.1). Taxonomy (NCBI): domain Bacteria; kingdom Pseudomonadati; phylum Pseudomonadota; class Gammaproteobacteria; order Pseudomonadales; family Pseudomonadaceae; genus Pseudomonas; species Pseudomonas sp. Z4-20. The sequence continues at coordinate 4,961,502 of NZ_CP071641.1, read as the reverse complement.
ACCGCCGGCTCCATGGCGTCAATTGCCTTTTGCACATCAGCGGTCTTCAGGAGGGTGGCATTGCCCAGCTCGGTACGTTTCTGGATCAGCTCGCGGGTGCGCGCCAGTTCCGCTGGATAGCGGCCAAGCAGGCTGTTGAGTTCACGCTTGAGCGCGATGCCGGCATCTTCGGCGACGGTTTTCTCCTGGGTTTGCAAGCCCATCAACGCGGCGAAGTCATCGCTGCCGGATTCGTTGCTGGCGGCGACGCCGAGCAGCTCCAGATTATCGAGCTGTTGGGCCTGGACACGGATACTGGCCAGTTCGCGTTCGACGTCGGCGGCCAGTTCGCTACGGCCGCTGCTGACGAGTTTGCCCCGTGTGAGCGACAGGCGGCCCAAATGCTGCGATGCAGCGAGCAACGGCGGCAGATAAGTCGGTGCGCCGTTGGCGTACTGGGCGAGCTGATCGAGGTTGGCGCTCAGCTCACGTTCGGCCTGCAGCAGCAACGCCTGGGGATCCCCGGCCAGTTTGCCAGCGGCCAGCAAGTCGGTCCTGCTGAAGCCATCGAGGTTCGACAGGCTCGGGCGCAACGTCTTGGCCAGTTCCGGTGGGAATTGATCCAGTTCTTTTTGCAGGATTTCCAAGGCCTGGGTAGCTGCGCTGAGGCGCAAGGCGTCGCCACTGGCCAGATAGTCCTCTATATTGCGCGCCACCTCGCCTTGGAACTGTCGTGACAGGCCCAGGTAGCGCTCCATCAGCAGATAAGGACGCTCCAGGGCGATTTGCGACCACCAAAGCGTGGCGCCGAGGCCAAGGCACACGGCAACTAAAAGAAGGGTATTGAGATTGGTCAGCAGCTTCAGGCGCATCAAGGGTCTACCGGGGGCAGAATCGTAAGTGCCTGAAGTTATTGCGTTTACGTTACACGTTTATGACTGAATCGGTTGATTCCGATGAAAAAGTGGCACTTTGCTTTGATTGCCGCGCGCTTTGTACCCTGTTGCGCCCAGCGTGCTTGGCACGGTACAGCGCTTCGTCCGCCTGGCTTGCCATCATCAGGCTGTCGGATTCGTCGCTCATTTCGACCAGGCCGGCGCTGAAGGTGCACCACAGGTCTTGAGGTTGGGCCGGGTAATGGATCTCGGCAAAACGCTGACGGATTTCATCCAGCACCTTGTAGGCGGCGTCGATGTCGGTGTCGGGCATGACGATCGCGAACTCTTCACCGCCGTACCGTCCGATGTAGTCCGTCTTGCGCAGTCGTTGCTTGAGAAACAGTGCCAGGCTCTTGATTACCCTGTCACCCATGGGATGGCCATGGGTGTCGTTGACCCGTTTGAAATGGTCAATGTCCAGCATCGCAAAGCTCAGTGGCTTGCCTTCCCGGCGAGCGCGGAAACTGCAGTCTTCGAGCAATTGCAGGATGTGGGTATGGTTGTAGAGGCCGGTGAGGCTGTCGCGCACCATTCGCGCCTTGAGATTGCGGGCCCGGGCAGCGCGGTTGCGCACGGTGGTGATCAGGTGCCGGGGCTTGATCGGTTTGGTCAGGAAGTCGTCGCCGCCTTCGCTCATGGCGTCGAGCTGTTTGTCCAGGTCGTCTTCGGCGGACAAGTAAATGATCGGCACGCTGACATAGCGGTCGTTGTGGCGGATCACCTTGGCCAATTCCGTGCCGGTGCAGGCGGGCATGTACATGTCGAGGATGATCAGGTCGGGCTGGAAATCCGCCAGTTCGGCCATGGCCTGGATCGGCTCGATCAAGGTCCGGGTGACGATCCCGGCGCTGTTGAGCAGGCGCTCGGTGTGCAGGGCCTGGGCCCGGGAGTCATCGATGATCAGCACTTTATAAGGGTCGTACTGGGCGACACAGGTCAGCACTTCAATTTTCTCCAGCAGGCTCGAGGCTTCGAGCGTGCCGGTGAGAAATTCCTGGCCACCGGCGCGCACCGCCGCCAAGCGTGTTGGCGTATCCGTTTCGAGCAAGCTGAAAAATAACAGCGGAATGGCTTGGTCGAGTCCTTCCTGGGCTTGGGCTGCGAGCTTCAGGCCCACACCAGGGCCGCTGAAATCCACATCCATGACAATGGCCGCAGGCAGGCGCTCGACCATCGACGCCTTGAACGCTGCGACGCTGTCCAGCGCCTGCGCGCTGAGGCCGAAGAACTCCAACTGCCTGGCCAGTCGCTCGGCGCGGTCATGGTCTTGCAGCGCCACATAGACGGGCTTGCGCAGCGGCGGCAGGAACGTTTGCTCAAGCTGGTCGCCATGGCGCAGGCCGGTGCGGGACAGGCGTTGCATCAAGCGATTGATTTCAGTGATCAATTGGCTGCTCAGGCGGCCACGATTGGCATCCACCGCGTGCAGCGACTGGCTGATATCTTGGGCGAGCTGGTAATGCTCAGGTTGTTCAAAGCGCTCGGCAAAGCGCAGCAGGCGCAGATTGGCTTCGCTGAGCTCAGAGAGGTCGGTGCTCGACCACTCGCTGCGTTGCAGGCGCTGCCATATCTCAAGGATCTGGCGAGCCTGATGAATTACCCGCTGGGCAAAGTGGTGCTTGAGGCGCTCACGGCTGGGGTCTTCTGACTCGGTCATATCCTGACTACTAGTTAGGGGGCATGCTGAGGTCGACTGGTGGCTCTATGCTAGCACCTCTTTTCCCTTACATGAGTGTCGTACGTCAATAATCTGCCAAGAGGGGTCATTCAGTTTCTGACCGAATAGTCTGGAATGCGCCGTACGGGGTAGAGGAAATCCCCGGAAAACAAGGGGTTCAGTGCTTCTTCAAGGAGTATCTGCGCGGTACTTCGTGGTGCGATCCAATACAGGCTCAGGTTTCTATCGATGCTCTTTGCCTTGGATTGATGACTTGCACGGTTAAGGGAATCCCTTACAAGCCTTTCGGCTTCGCGACAGTAAATCTCCGATAAGCCCAACGACGGATGCCGGCTGAGGCACGTTGATGTAAGGTTGTGGTCGAACCGTGAACTCAAGTGATTGAAGGGACATCGCCATGCTGGACTGGAAGAACCGCGCGGGCAGCGCGCCTGAACGCGCCGCCGAACCGAAATCGGACACCCGCAGTTACCTGGGCGGGGTGTTTTTCAGCCGGGCACTGGCCACGCTCATCGGTCTTTATCTGCTGGTGACCATTGCGGTTGGCTGGTATTGGAGCCAGGAACCAGCGTTGTTTCCCGTGCAGCAGAACGCCCAGGCGGCGGCGGAAAAGGACGGCCGGCAAATGGTGGTCGGCTACACCACCGTTGAAACCCTCAAGACCGTGGCCGGAACGTTGTTGACCAAGCAGGGCGGTTACATTTCCAATGATCGCTTCCCGCCGGGCCTGTGGATGGACAACATGCCCAGCTGGGAATACGGCGTGCTGGTACAGGTACGCGATCTTAGCCGCGCGTTGCGTAAGGACTTCGCCCGTTCCCAGTCGCAATCTGCCGAGGACGCCGATCTCGCCAAGGCTGAGCCGCGGTTCAATTTCGACAACCGTAGTTGGGTGCTGCCCTCCAGCGAGTCGGAATACCAGGAAGGCATCAATTCGTTGAGCCGCTATCAGGCGCGCCTGTCCGATCCGGCGCAAAAAAGCGCGCTGTTCTACGCTCGCGCCGACAACCTCAACAACTGGCTAGGTGATGTCGGCACGCGCCTGGGGTCGTTGTCGCAGCGCCTGTCGGCCAGTGTCGGCCGGGTCAAGCTCAACACTTCGTTGAAAACCGAAGTACCGGCGCCGGGGCAGGTGCCGCAGGTGGATGAGGAAGTGGTGGAAACGCCTTGGCTGCAAATCGATAACGTGTTTTATGAAGCCCGCGGCCAGGCTTGGGCGTTGTCGCATCTGTTGCGTGCCATCGAGGTGGACTTCGCCGATGTGCTGGCGAAGAAGAACGCCACGGTCAGCGTGCGGCAGATCATTCGCGAACTGGAAGCCTCGCAGGAACCGGTCTGGAGCCCGATGATCCTCAACGGCAGCGGCTTCGGTGTATTGGCGAACCACTCGCTGGTCATGGCCAACTATATTTCCCGCGCCAATGCGGCAGTGATCGACTTGCGGCAGTTACTGAACCAGGGCTGATCAATGGACGAAAGTGCCCGTGAGGTTGCTCACCGAGTGGCCTCGGATGCCGAGCAGATTGCTTGGGTCGACGAACACGACAACCTGCTTGGCAGCCTGGTGCGCTCGCAACTGCGCGAGCGCGGCCTGATCGGGCGCGGCACCTACATCATGCTGTTCAACTCGGCCGGCGAGTTGTGCGTTCATCGAAGAACCTTGAGCAAGGCGATCTACCCGGGTTTCTGGGACGTTGCGGCGGGGGGCATGGTGCAGGCGCACGAGACCTACGCCGAGTCGGCGGCCCGCGAGCTGGCCGAAGAATTGGGAGTGAGTGGCGTCGAGCTGATTGCCCATGACCATTTTTATTTCGAGGACACCGGCAGTCGCCTGTGGTGTTCGGCGTTCTCGGCGATTTGGGACGGTCCGCTGATCCTGCAACCGGAGGAAGTGCTGGAAGCGCGTTTCCTGCCGGTCGAGCAGGTCCTGGATGAAATCCGCTGCAAGCCTTATTGCCCGGACTCTCTGGCGGCGCTCGGGCGCTATTTGAAAGCCCGCGAACAGGGTGTCGCAAAGAAGCTGTAAATTGGCGTCGATTGGCCCTTAGCAAGTCGGCTTTTTGTCGTTACACTGCGCGACTTTTCAAGCTTGGCCGACATCGCTCGGTCCAGTTGCGCTGCCCCTGCCTGAGTGGGGCTTCGCGGTCGGGGCACTTTCGCTCCTCGACCAGTCATTGTCCTCCGAAGAGGATTGCCGGTGGCCAAAAAAGCCGCATCCTTCGCCGCCCTGGGTGGCCTGGTATTTTCTACCGACGCCGGTCGTCATTGCCCTGATTGCCGCCAGCCGGTGGATGCCTGCATCTGCAAACAGACCGCCATTCCCGACGGAGACGGTATCGCTCGCGTGCGCCGCGAAAGCAAAGGCCGCGGTGGCAAGACGGTGACCACGATCACCGGCTTGCCGCTGGCCGAAGACGCGCTCAAGGAGCTGGCGACAACGTTGAAAAAACGCTGTGGCACCGGTGGCGCGTTGAAGGACGGCATCATCGAAATCCAGGGCGATCACGTCGAGCTGCTGCTGGCGGAACTCACCAAACACGGTTTCAAGGCAAAAAAATCTGGCGGCTAGCAGCTTCTGTGAAAGCCACCTCGGCTTGATCCGAACCCCGGGTTCGGGATCGTCCGCAGGGTTTTCACAGAACCTGTTCGGAACGGGTTTTAAACTCAGCGCTGTGGGCAGGGTCTACCTTGCTTACAGGCAAATCGTCATTTCCATTCTCTAGACTGCGCCAGCCTCCGACCGGATGGTGCATTTTGACTTCTTTATAGGGGACTTCGATGTCCGTACGACGCACACGCAAAGACGATGGCAGCCAATGGACAGTTGCGGACAGCCGCAGCGTTTACGGGATCCGCCATTGGGGGGCCGGGTATTTCGCGATCAATGAAGCCGGTCGCGTCGAAGTCCGTCCGAACGGCCCCGACAGCTCGCCCATCGATTTGTACGAGCAAGTCGACCAGTTGCGCCAGAGTGGCCTTTCGCTGCCCCTGCTGGTGCGCTTCCCGGACATCCTGCAAGATCGTGTGCGCCAGCTCACCGGCGCGTTCGACAGCAACATCGCACGCCTGGAGTACCAGAGCCAGTACACCGCGCTTTATCCGATCAAGGTTAACCAGCAGGAGGCGGTGATCGAAAACATCATCGCCACCCAGAACGTCTCCATCGGCCTGGAAGCCGGTTCCAAGCCTGAGCTGCTGGCGGTGCTGGCCCTGGCGCCAAAGGGTGGGACGATTGTCTGCAACGGTTACAAGGATCGCGAATTCATTCGCCTGGCGCTGATGGGCCAGAAGCTTGGTCACAACGTCTTTATCGTGATCGAGAAAGAATCCGAAGTCGGCTTGGTGATCGAAGAAGCCGCGTCGCTCAAGGTCAAGCCTCAGGTAGGTCTGCGGGTGCGCCTGTCGTCCCTGGCGTCGAGCAAGTGGGCCGACACCGGTGGCGAGAAGTCCAAGTTCGGTCTGTCGGCCGCGCAGCTGTTGTCCGTGGTCGAGCGCTTCCGTGACGCCGGCCTGGATCAGGGCATCCGTCTGTTGCACTTCCACATGGGTTCGCAGATCGCCAACCTGGCGGACTACCAGCATGGCTTCAAGGAAGCGATCCGTTACTACGGCGAACTGCGCAACCTCGGCCTGCCGGTGGATCACATCGACGTCGGCGGTGGCCTGGGCGTGGACTACGACGGTACGCACTCGCGCAACGCCAGCTCGATCAACTACGACATGGACGATTACGCCGGCGTCGTGGTGGGCATGCTCAAGGAATTCTGCGACGCCCAAAGCCTGCCGCATCCGCACATTTTTTCCGAAAGCGGCCGCTCACTGACGGCTCACCACGCGATGCTGGTGGTACAGGTGACCGACGTCGAGAAACACCACGACGATGTGCCGGTGATCGAGAACAAGGAAAGCCTGCCGGAAACCGTGCAATGGTTGGTGGACCTGCTGGGCCCAACCGACATCGAGATGGTCACCGAGACTTACTGGCGCGCCACCCACTACATGAGCGACGTGGCCGCCCAATACGCCGACGGCAAGCTGACCCTGGCGGAAAAAGCCCTGGCCGAGCAATGCTATTTCGCCGTCTGCCGTCGCCTGCACAACTCGCTGAAGGCCCGCCAGCGCTCGCACCGCCAGGTGCTGGACGAACTCAACGACAAGTTGGCCGACAAGTACATCTGCAACTTCTCGGTGTTCCAGAGCCTGCCGGACACCTGGGCGATCGGCCAGGTATTGCCGATCCTGCCGCTGCATCGCCTCGACGAAGAGCCCCTGCGCCGCGCCGTGCTGCAAGACCTGACCTGCGATTCCGACGGCAAGATCAAGCAATACGTTGACGAGCAGAGCATCGAGACCAGCCTGCCGGTCCACTCGCTCAATCCAGGCGAAGATTACCTGCTGGGCATCTTCCTGGTGGGGGCCTACCAGGAAATCCTCGGCGACATGCACAACCTGTTCGGTGACACCGACTCGGTGAACATCTACCAGAACGCCGACGGCAGTGTGTACCACGCCGGTATCGAGACCCATGACACCATCGAAGACATGCTGCGCTACGTGCACCTGTCGCCGGAGGAATTGATGACGCATTACCGTGACAAGTGCGCCAGCGCTCGCATCACCGCGGCCGAGCGTACCCAGTACCTGGATGCGCTACGCCTTGGGCTGACGCGCTCTTCCTACCTGTCTTCCTGATCGGGCCAGGCCCTTCACGACGGTGTGTACGCATGACTTTATGCAGGGAGATTCAGGGATGACCGTTCGACCCAAGCACACCCTTTATCCGCATCAGCCGGTACCGGCGCTCCCGGCCGAAGGGCTGATCGGGGTGATTGCGCCTGCCGGTCCGGCGCCGCTGGACAGCGACAAAGCCGTGCAATGGATGCGCGCCCACGGCCATGAGCTGCGGATATTTCCGGGTGTCCATGAAAAGGACAGATACCTGGCCGGCAGTGACGAGGTGCGGCTCAACGATCTGCACGCAGCGTTCGCCGACCCGCAGGTGAAGGCCATTATTTGTCTGCGCGGGGGCTACGGCACGCCGCGACTGTTGGATCGCATCGATTACGAGCTGTTGCGGCGTAACGCCAAGCCCTTTGTCGGCTACAGCGACATCACCGCGCTGCACCTGGCGATCAGCCGTCATGCTGGGTTCGTGACCTTCCATGGGCCATTGCTCAATGCCGACCTGCTGGGCGGCAAGGCACCGTCGACGTTCACTTCGTTCTTCAGCCTGTTGCATGGGCAATTGGGGGCAGGCGACGTACTGAGCCATCCGGCGGCTTATCCATTGACGACTGTCGAGCCAGGCATCGCTCACGGGCGGCTGCTAGGAGGCAATCTGTCGATGATAGCCGCGACCATGGGCACGCCTTACGAGATCGATGCCGAAGGCGTGATCCTGCTGGTGGAGGACGTCAACGAGCCGCTCTATCGCATCGACCGCTTGCTGACCCAGCTGCGGCTGGCGGGCACCCTGGCGAAGTTGCGGGGCGTGCTGCTGGGAGATGTCGCGGGTGTGGACGTCGAGGATTTGAACCGCTTGTTCAAGCAGACCTTTTCGCCATTGCGCATTCCGGTGTTGTCCGGTTGGCGCAGCGGGCATTGTGATCCCAATCTGACGTTGCCCATGGGCGCGCTGGTGGAACTGGATGCGGGGCAGAAGAAAGTGACGTTGGAGCAGGATGTGGTGCTCGGCGGCTAGGCCAGTGTTACCTATCCATCAATCATCGAGAACTGCTCGCCAACCTCGAAAGAGTAGCGAGCAGTTTAGCGGTAGGACGCATCAGGCCGATTCAGCGGTTACGTAGCGCGTCCAGCAGCTTATGCGTCGGATATCCATCCGCCGGCCAGCCAAACGACTGTTGGGCGCTGCGGATCGCCTTGCGGGTGTTGGCGCCAATGATGCCGTCGGGATTGCCTGCGTCGTAGTTGTGCTTGCCGAGCAGGGTCTGCAGCTCGATGCGTTCGCTGCGGCTCAGGGGCAGGTCCTCTTTTGGCCACTGTCCGTAGACCAGCCCTGCACCGGTGAAGCGCTGAGACAACAGCCCAACCGCCAGGGCATATGAGGATGAGTTGTTGTACTTGAGGATGGCGCGGAAGTTATCGAAGATCAAGAACGCCGGGCCGCGATGGCCGGCCGGCAGGAGCAGGGACGCCGATAGCGGCTTGTTCTCGGGGGCTATCGGTAAGCTGCCATATTCCGAGACGCCCAGCCGTATCCATTCGGAGACTGGCTTGCGGATCGTGCCATCGGCCAGGGTGTAGTCGAAGCCCTCCGCGAGATCGACCTCGAACCCCCATGGCTGGCCGCGCTGCCAACCGGAGCTCTGCAGGTAATGTGCGGTCGAGGCCAGGGCATCGGTGGCGCTGCCCCAGATGTCACGGCGACCGTCGCCGTCAAAATCAACCGCATGGGTGTTGTAGGTGGTGGGAATGAACTGGGTCTGGCCCATGGCGCCGGCCCAGGAACCGAGCATTTTTTCTGGCGAGATGTCGCCCTGTTGCAGGATCTGCAGCGCGGCGATCAGTTGCGCATGGGCAAAGCCGGGACGCCGTCCTTCGTAGGCCAGGGTCGCCAAGGAGTTGATCACCGATTTGTTGCCCTGGAACTGGCCGAAGTTGCTTTCCATGCCCCACACCGCAACCAGCGCCTCGCGATCGACACCATAACGTTGTTCGATGCTTTGCAGGATCTGCGCTTGCTGCTGGATCAGGGCCTGGCCTTTGCGTATGCGCAAGGGTGACAGTGCACCGTCGAGGTATTCCCACACCGGTCGGGTGAATTCAGGTTGGCTGCGATCAGCCTTGATCACGCTCATGTCCGGACTGACGCCGATAAATGCACGGTCGAACAAATCGGCACGGATCCCGGCGGCCAGGGCTTCCTTGCGAAACCCGGCCTGCCATTCGGCAAAGGTCTGGGTGGGCGCTATGACCAGGTTTTCTCCGGAGGGGACGACAGGCGGCACGATAGCCGGCGCCGTCATGACAGGAGCGGTCTGGAGCGGTTGGGCGTCGGCGGCGGTGGGTTTCTCTGCGCAGGCAACAAGCAGGGCGACGCTTGTGACGGCGATCAGTTGGCGCAATGGCCAACGACGGGGAAGACAAAAGGGCATGCACGGGTCCAGAAATTCAGTTCAGGTGCTGACCTTAACATGCGAAAGGGGCGTAGGGCTTGTCCGGGTGTTTCAAGCTGCCACAAAGCAAGAAGCCTCCCAGTTGTCAGACTGGAAGGCTTCGCGGCGGTAGCTACCTTTGCCCTTGGCAGGTCGTTCCTGGCGGCTGCGGAACAGGGGCTGGGCGATGATGGATTTGGCCTTGTTGGGGCCATGCTTGGATGGCTTTTTGCTCATATGGGATCTCTCGTGGGGTGGTTTTGCGGGGCAAATCATGGGACAGGGCTGGGGCTTTGTCCAGTCCCTGCATTGCGTAGGAAATTTCAAGGATGGCCGACGGCGTTGTGGCTGGAGAGCTGTTGTGGCGAGGGAGCTTGCTCCCGCTGGGCTGCGCAGCAGCCCCAAGAGAGCTGAATGCATTTTGTCTGACACACCAAGTCAAATGATTTTAGGACTGCTGCGCAGTCCAGCGGGAGCAAGCTCCCTCGCCACAGGTGCTGTGTTATTCAGCGGGTAAAGGGAGTCGCTGCCCAGCCATCAACAGCGACAACCGGCTCAGGCTCATCCACGGCGAGCCAGCGGCCTGGCCCTTGATCTGCGCATCGATGCGCTGGGCTTCCAGCAATAGTTGCGCCCAGCGTGGCGCCGAGTAACGTTGCAGGGCCTTGCTCATCAGCGGCTTGCGCTTGTCCCAGACGGGCGGGCGGGCCTGGCTGAAAGCTTTGTCCAGCGGCACGCCCTGGCTGTATTGCAGCGACAGGTTGGCCAGCAGCCGCAGTTCCCGAGCCAGGGCCCAGAGGATCACGGGAGGCTCGACGCCTTCGCCTTGCAGGCCTTCGAGCATGCGCAGGGCATGGGCTGCTTCGCCGTTGAGGATCGCATCGGTCAGCCCGAAGACATCGAAGCGGGCGCTGTCGGCCACGGCCGCCTGGACCGTTTCCACGGTGATCTGCCCACCTTCGGCCATCAGCTTGAGTTTTTCGATTTCCTGGGCGGCGGCCAGCAGGTTGCCTTCGACCCGGGCGGCTATCAGCTCCACCGCGTCCTGGCTGGCCGACAGGCCGGCCTGGGACAGGCGCTGGCGGATCCAGCTCGGCAACTGGCTGACATCAACTGGCCAGATCTGCACGAACTGGGTCTGCTGGCCTTCGACCAGGGCCTTGCCCCATTTGGTTTTCTGCGCGCTGCCATCGAGTTTCGGCAGGCTGATGAGTAGCACCGTGTCTTCGGCCGGTCGCGAGCAGTATTCGATCAGCGCAGCGGCGCCCTTGTCACCCGGCTTGCCGGAGGGCAAGCGCAGTTCCAGCAGGCGTTTCTCGGCGAACAGCGACATGCTGGCCCCAGCCTGCAGCAGCGTACCCCAGTCGAAACTGGCGTCGGCGGCGAACACCTGGCGTTCGTCGAAACCTTGCTGGCGGGCGGCGGAGCGGATGGCGTCGGCGGCTTCCTGGCACAGCAGCGGGTCATCGCCGCTGATGATGTAGACGGGCGCCAGTGCACCTTGCAGGTGTTTACCGAGTTGGGCGGGAGCCAGTTTCATAAGGGACAGTTCATAGGCAATGCAAGCGGGCGCCGAAGCGCCCCGCAAGGCTTATTCAGCCGGGATTTGCATCGGCGACTGCTGCGGGGTTTCCGCTTCAGCCTTGCGTGCCGCTTCGAGTGCTTCGGCTTCGGCCTTGGCCTTGGCATCGGCGGTCTGTTGCAGTTGCTCCAACTGGGCCGGGCTCAGCTGTTGCAGGCGTAGCATCATGCGCTGTACCAGGTCACGGCGCATTTCCTCGCGCACTTCACTGGACTCCTGCTCGGAACCGGTGATGTTGTTACCGTCATGCAGGTAGATCTTCTGCACTTGCAGCTTGTCGTCCAGCAACACCAGATTGTTTTGGCCGCGGATTTCGTAGCTCAGCACATTGTTCAGTTCGTATTCGGCCGAACGACCGGCGCCGGCATAGCTCAGGCTGCGCTGGCTTTGCTGTTCACGGGTCAATACCAGCTTGTAGGGTGCACCGCTGTAGATCTTCACACCGCTGTTTTCCAGCGTATCGCGCAGCGCTTTCACGGTTTCGCCATAGGCGTCACGCGCGCTCAGGTCCAGCTCGGTGATCGCCAGTTCGGTGGTGCCGGTGCCACGCAGCTGGAAGCCGCAGGCGCTCAATAGGACCGCCAGGCCCATAACCAGCAAATTACGTTTGTTCATCTTGTTGCTCCCCTTGAAACCCATGGGCCGAGCGTGCGGCCCTGCAGGTCATATTCGGCGTCCGACCTGTGGCCGGACGCCCGATCCAATTAGCTTGCGACGATATTGACCAGTTTGCCGGGCACCACGATCACCTTGCGGATCGTCAGGCCATCGACAAAGCGCAGCACGTTCTCGTTGGCCCGTGCGGCGGCTTCGACTTCTTCGCGAGTGGCGGCGGCCGGCATTTCAATCTGGCCGCGCAGTTTGCCATTGACCTGGATGACCAGGGTCAGGCTGTCCTGCACCAGCGCGGTTTCGTCCACCACCGGCCAGCGGGCGTCAATCACCGGGTCGGCGTGACCCAGTTGACTCCACAGCTCGTGGCTGATGTGCGGAGTGATCGGCGCCAGCAGCAGCGTCACGGCTTCCAGGCCTTCGTGAACCAGCGCGCGATCCTGTTCGGTGCCCTGCGCAGCTTTTTCCAACACATTCATCAGCGTCATCACCTGGGCGATGGCGGTGTTGAATTTGTGGTTCTGGCCAACGTCATGGCTCGCCTGCTTGATCGCCAAGTGAATCGAGCGACGAATGGCTTTTTGCTCGTCGTTCAGGCGGGCGACGTTCAGTTTCCCCGGCAGGCCTTGGGTGACGTGGGCTTGGGCCAGGCGCCAGACGCGCTTGAGGAAGCGGTGCGAGCCCTCGACGCCCGAATCGGACCATTCCGCGCTCATGTCGGGTGGCGAGGCGAACATCATGAACAGGCGGCAGGTGTCCGCGCCGAACTGGTCGATCATCGATTGTGGGTCGACGCCGTTGTTCTTCGACTTGGCCATTTTCTCGGTGCCGCCGATTTCCACTGGCAGGCCGTCGGCGATCAGCTTGGCGCTGATGACCTTGGCCTTGCTGTCGCGTTCGAGTTCGACGTCGCTTGGGTTGAACCAGGTGTAGGCCCCGTTGGCTTCGCGACGATAGTAAGTCTCGGCAATCACCATGCCTTGGGTCAGCAGGTTCTTGAACGGCTCGTTGGAGCTCACCAGACCTTCGTCACGCATCAGCTTGTGGAAGAAGCGCGCATAGAGCAGGTGGAGGATGGCGTGTTCGATGCCGCCGATGTACTGGTCCACCGGCAACCAGTGGTCAGCTGCGGATTTTTCCACCAGGCCGCCTTCATAGTGCGGCGAGGCGTAGCGGGCGTAATACCACGAGGACTCGACGAAGGTGTCCATGGTGTCGGTTTCACGCTTGGCCGGTGCACCGCATTTCGGGCAACTGCATTCGTAGAATTCAGGCATGCGGGCGAGGGGCGAACCAGCGCCGTCGGGTACGACGTCTTCCGGCAGGACCACGGGCAGTTGATCTTCCGGTACTGGTACGTCACCGCAGGTGTCGCAATGCACGATCGGGATCGGACAGCCCCAGTAGCGCTGGCGGCTGATGCCCCAGTCGCGCAGGCGGAACTGGGTACGCGATGCACCAAGGTTCTTCTTGATCAGGGCGACTTCGATGGCATCGAACGCACCGGCGAAATCCAGTCCGTTGAACTCGCCGGAGTTGATCAGTTCGCCGTGTTCGCCATAGGCGTCCTGCCAAGGAGCCGAGGTCTGGTCGCCAGCGCTGGTGCGCACGACCGCTTTGACCGGCAGGTTGTACTTGTGGGCGAATTCGAAATCGCGCTCGTCGTGCGCTGGCACGGCCATCACGGCGCCGTCGCCGTAGTGCATCAGCACATAGTTGGCGACCCACACCGGCAGTTTTTCGCCAGTCAGAGGGTGCTCGACGAACAACGAAGTCGGCAGGCCTTTCTTTTCCTGGGTAGCGACGTCGGCTTCGGCGACGCTGCCGCCCTTGCATTCGGCGATGAAAGCTTGCAGCTCGGGATTGTTCTGTGCGGCGAGGGCGGCCAGCGGATGCTCGGCAGCCACGGCCACGTAGGTGGCGCCCATCAGGGTGTCCGGACGGGTGGTGAAGACTTTCAGGGTGCCGGCTTCGCCGATGGACGCGACGTCGTACGGGAACTGCACTTCCATGCCCCGGGACTTGCCGATCCAGTTGCGTTGCATGGTCTTGACCTGCTCAGGCCAGCCGGTGAGTTCGTCGAGGCTCTCCAGGAGTTCGTCCGCGTAGGCGGTGATCTTGAAGTAGTACATCGGGATCTCGCGCTTTTCGATCAGCGCGCCGGAACGCCAGCCGCGACCGTCGATCACTTGCTCGTTGGCCAGTACGGTCTGGTCCACCGGGTCCCAGTTCACGGTACCGTTCTTGCGGTAGATCACGCCTTTTTCGAACAGGCGGGTGAACAGCCACTGTTCCCAGCGGTAGTAGTCGGGCTTGCAGGTGGTCACTTCGCGGGACCAGTCCACCGCCAGGCCCAGGCTGCGCAGCTGGGTCTTCATGTAGGCGATGTTTTCGTAGGTCCACTTGGCGGGGGCCACGTTGTTCTTCATCGCGGCGTTTTCCGCCGGCATGCCGAAGGCGTCCCAACCCATGGGTTGCAGGACGTTCTTGCCCTGCATGCGCTGATAGCGGGAGATCACGTCGCCGATGGTGTAGTTGCGCACGTGCCCCATGTGCAGCTTGCCACTGGGGTAAGGGAACATCGACAGGCAGTAGTAAGTTTCCTTGCCTGGCTGTTCGCTGACTTCAAAGGACTTTTGCTCGTCCCAGAACGACTGGGCGGCGGCTTCGATTTCACGGGGCTGGTAGTGTTCGTGCATGGCTACTTTTGTACTGAATGGGGTGGCCCAATCCTCTTCGTGGCCATGCTGGACGCAGACGACGCCGAATGCGGCGTTTTCGATGCCCAGGCAAGCTGGAAGTGGAGTTACAGGAAGCGCCGTAGCATACATGACGGCGCTCCGCCGAGGGAAACCCTGATTGCGTGCCGGGTATGCAGGACCACTGGCGAGGACCTGTGTTCAGGGCCGTTGGTCGCGGCGCCCTGCCGGTTCGCCCAGCGAAGCTAAGCTTCTCAATGGGGAGTGAGTCTTATCTTCAATGAGGTGAGGGATGGTTGAATCACAACGAAAAGTCGCTACACCTGAGTTGTACGGAAAACTGATCGACCGTCTCGGGGTGGCCCTGGACGCTGCAAGAACCGCCGGTCGTTTGCGTGATGAACGCCCGGCAGAGCTGGAGCTGCGCGGCTTGAGCCCCGCAGAGTTCGAACTGGTCAAGGCTTACCTTGAGCAGGTCGGGCACCAGGCCTGCGCAAGCGGAGCCCAGGTAAACAAGCGTCTCGATGCGCCCCGTTCGGCCAAGGTAGTCTGGCTCAAGGATCGGACGCCCGGCAAGGATGAAGTAAAGGTCCGGTCACTGCAGTTCAAGTAACGCCGAATTTACGCGTGTCGCTTTTTTTTGATTCGAGATCTTTGGAATCTGTTGTCGCTTTGCGTCAACCCACCTAGGCTTCGGGCATCTATGGAGATGCCCGATGCCGTTTCGCTATTTCATCAAACAACTCTTGTTGCCGCCCGGCATCCTTTTATTACTGCTGGCGCTCGCCTGGTGGTGGCGCGACTCCCGGCCGCGCCTGGCCCGTGTGTGTCTTGCTGTGGGGCTGGGTGGCTTCTGGTTGATGAGCCTGCCAGTTGCGGTGCAATGGAGCGCCAAGGCGTTGGAACGTGAACCACCATTAATACGTAGCGAATGGGCGACCTTGGCCCAGCGCGCCGACGCCATCGTAGTGCTGGGCTCGGGCCGCGAGCGCGGCGATCTGGCTTGGGGCGCCGACCAGCCCACCGGCATCGGGCTGGAGCGCCAGCGTTATGCGGCGCGGTTGGCCAAGGCTTCAGGCTTGCCGGTGCTGACCACCGGCGGCCTGCATTACGGTACCCCGCCCAGCGAAGCGAAGCTGATGGCCGACTCGATGCGCGAGGATTTTGGCGTGACCGTGCGCTGGCAGGAGGAACGCAGCCGCACGACTTGGGAAAATGCGCAGATGAGTGCCGAGATTCTCCTGCCAGCGGGTATCAAGCGTGTCGTGGTGGTGACCCAGGCGTGGCACATGCCGCGGGCAGTCTGGAGTTTCGAGCGTGCGGGATTTGAAGTGGTGCCGGCGCCTGTCGGTTTCCTGGGGCAGGACAATGCCCGTCCGCTGGGCGGCTGGATGCCGGAATTCAAGTCGATCTGGCAGTCTGGCCAGTTGATGAACGAGGCGGTGGGGCAGGTGGGGTATCGGTTGTTCTACCGCTGAGCTCCCTGTGGCGAGGGAGCTTGTTGTGGCGAGGGGATCTATCCCCTCGCCACAAGGGTATCGAAAACCTTAAACGGTCTTGGCCATCCGTCCAGCGATCAGTGCCCAACCCAGCAGCAGCACACTCAGGATGATCAACGGCCACGACCGCCATTGCAGATACGGCGTCAGGTCGTGCATCGGCACCACTTCGCCGTAGAGGATGCCGCGTTCGAATTGCGGGATGCTGACGGTAATCTGGCCGAAAGGGTTGATCAGGCCGGTCACGCCGTTGTTGGTGGCGCGGATCATCCAGCGGCCGGCTTCCAAGGCGCGCATCTGGGCCATTTGCAAATGCTGCAACGGGCCGATCGAGGTGCCGAACCAGGTGTCGTTGCTGATGGTCAGCAACAGGTCGCTGCGCGCTGCGAGGCTGGCGGCGAACTCTGGATAGACCACTTCATAGCAGATGAAGGGCGCGATCTGGTAACCCTTGGCTTGTAACAATGGCTGATCGGCCGGCCCGCGAGCGAAATCCGACATGGGCAAATCAAAAAACGCGATGAGCCCGCGCAGCAGGTCCTGCAGCGGCACGTATTCGCCGAACGGTACGAGCTTTTGCTTGAGGTAGGTTCCGTCACCTTCGCCGGTCACGGTGATGCCGTTGAAGTAGCGCTTCTCATGGCGGACCAACTGGCGAATCGGCACGCCGGTGATCAGCGCCGAATTCCGTTCGGCGGCGAAGTTGCCCATCATGTCCAGGTAGCCCTGGGCGGAATCCTTGAGCACTGGCACCGCGGTTTCCGGCCAGATCAGCAGGTCGACGCGCTTGGACGCAAAACTCATGTCGCGGTACAGCGCCAGTTGCGCGTTGAGCTGCTCGGGGTCCCACTTCATGCTTTGCTCGATGTTGCCCTGGATCGCCGCGACGCTCAGGGGCTCGCCCGATGGGCTGGTCCAGGCGTGGCCCTTGAGTGCCGTGCCAACAATCCATGGGCCGACCAGCAGTGCGACGCCTGCCGCGATAAAGCCTTTGCGGCCGCTACGAACCAAGCCGGGCGCGTTGTACAGCAGCGCGGCGGTCAAGGCCAGGGTGAAGGAAATCAGCCACATCCCGCCCAGCGGCGCGAGGCCGGCAAGGGGGCCGTCGAGTTGGCTGTAGCCGGAGTAGAGCCAGGGGAAACCGGTCAAAAACCAGCCACGAAACGCTTCCTGGCCCAGCCACAGCGCGGCGAAGGCCAGGGCATCGGCCAACGGCGCCTCGTTGCGCCGCAACCAGCGCGCCCAGAGCCAGGCCGGCAGCGCGAAGAACCAGGCGATCGCTGCGATGAACAGCAGCATCAACAGCCCGGCGAGCAGCACCGAGGCGCCACCGAAGTTATGGATGCTGACGTAGATCCAGCTGGTGCCGGCGCCAAACAAGCCAAAACCGAAGCACCAGCCACGGCCCAGGGCCTGGCGCGGCGAGAGTTCCCTCAAGCCGGCATAGAACAACCCGACCGCCAGCAATGCCAGCGGCCAGATGTCGAAGGGCGCCAAAGCCAGGGTGGTGATCGCGCCGGCCGCCACGGCCAGCAGGTTACCGGGCCAGCCGGGGCGGGTTATCCAACGCATGTGTGTCCTTAGCGGGGCTCGCGGGGTTTAACGGGCAATGGGTGACAGGCGCAGCAGATGAATCCGACGACTGTCGGCATTCAGGATGCGAAAGCGCCAAGAACCGATCTCGGTGGTTTCGTTGCGCTTGGGCAGGTGCCCGAAAGCACTCATCACCAGGCCGCCGACGGTATCGAACTCATCGTCGGAAAATTCGCTGTCGAAGAACTCGTTGAAGTTCTCGATAGGCGTCAGGGCCTTGATCAGGAAATCACCGCTGGGCAGCGGCTTGATATAGCTGTCTTCCTCGACATCGTGTTCGTCCTCGATGTCGCCGACGATCTGCTCGAGCACGTCTTCAATGGTCACCAATCCGGCCACGCCGCCGTATTCGTCGATGACGATGGCCATGTGGTTGTGATTGGCGCGGAATTCGCGCAGCAGTACGTTCAGTCGCTTGGACTCGGGCACGAAGGTGGCCGGGCGCAGCAAGTCCTTGATGTTGAAGCTGTCGCCGTTCTCTTGAAGGATCAAGGGCAGCAGGTCCTTGGCCAGCAGGACGCCCATGACATCGTCATGGCTCTCGCCGACGACCGGGTAGCGCGAGTGAGCGGAATCGACCACGGCGGGCAGGAACTCGCGGGGTGTCTGGGTCGCCTTGATGCTGACCATCTGCGAGCGGGGGACCATGATGTCCCGCACTTGCAGGTCAGCGACCTGGATGGCGCCTTCGACGATGGCCAGCGCTTCGCTGTCCAACAGTTTGTTCTGGTGTGCGTCGCGCAGCAGCTCCAGCAGCTCCTGGCGGTTTTTCGGCTCATGGGCAAAAGCCTGGGTGAGCTTGCCCAGCCATGACTTCTGCCCGTTGGTCGATCGATCTTCGCTCATAGCGATTACTCTGAATCCTTTGTCGTTACAGGTTGATGTATCAGTGTTCGTCGCCGGCATAAGGGTCCGGATGACCCAGCTCGGCAAGCAACGTTCGTTCCAGTGCTTCCATTTCCTCGGCTTCGTCATCTTCCATATGGTCGTAACCGAGCAAATGCAAGCAGCCGTGGATCACCAGGTGAGCCCAGTGGGCTTCGGAGGTCTTGCCTTGTTCGGCGGCTTCACGCTCCACCACCGGGACGCAGATCACCAGATCGCCCAGC
This sequence comes from Pseudomonas sp. Z4-20, assembly GCF_051131955.1. Classification (NCBI taxonomy): domain Bacteria; kingdom Pseudomonadati; phylum Pseudomonadota; class Gammaproteobacteria; order Pseudomonadales; family Pseudomonadaceae; genus Pseudomonas; species Pseudomonas sp. Z4-20. The sequence goes on along the minus strand of NZ_CP071641.1, from coordinate 4,942,698 downwards.
AATGGGATATCGAGCAACTCGTCGGGCACGTCTGCAGGGAACGACAGCACGTTGGTGGCATAGTCCTTCTGACGCCAGGTGTGGTTCAGCTCGCGGCCTTCAGGTTCATCCACCAAGCGGATCGTCAGTTCCGAGTCGGCGCTGCGCTGGCGCAGGGCCAGTTCGCACCATTGGCGGAACTGGGCTTCGCTGGGGGAAGGTTGCTTGCTGGCTGGTTGCAAGTCGAGTTCAAGCATCGTGGCGCTTGCCCTTGTCGGCGGGCATGGCCTCGTCCTCGCGGTTCTCGAAGCGCTCGTAGGCTTCGACGATGCGCTGCACCAACGGGTGACGCACGACGTCCTTGGGCAGGAAATGCGTGAAGCTGATGCCCGGGACGTCCTTGAGCACCTGGATCACGTGGTTCAAGCCGGACTTGGTGCCGCGCGGCAGGTCGACCTGGGTGATGTCCCCGGTGATGACGGCGGTGGAGCCGAAGCCGATTCGGGTCAGGAACATTTTCATCTGTTCGACGGTGGTGTTCTGGCTTTCGTCGAGGATGATGAAGCTGTTGTTCAGCGTGCGACCGCGCATGTAGGCCAGTGGCGCAACCTCGATGACCTGGCGTTCGATCAGCTTGGCGACGTATTCGAAACCGAGCATTTCATACAGCGCGTCATAGAGAGGGCGCAGGTAAGGGTCGATTTTCTGGCTCAGGTCGCCAGGCAGGAAGCCAAGTTTTTCGCCCGCTTCGACCGCCGGGCGCACCAGCAGGATACGTCGCACCTGTTCACGCTCAAGCGCATCGACTGCGCAGGCCACGGCCAGGTAGGTCTTGCCGGTACCGGCCGGGCCGATGCCGAAGTTGATGTCGTTGCCCAGGATTTCCTTCACGTAGCGCTGCTGATTCATGCCTCGGGGGCGAATCATGCCTTTTTTCGTGCGCAGGGCCACCGCAGGTTCCGCGGGGGCGTGGTTGTCGAGTTCTTCGACAGCCGATTCCTGCAGGAACAGATGGACCATGTCCGGCGACAGCTCGCTCCCCTTGGTTTCCCGGTAGAGACGACGTAGGAGGTTTTCCGCGGAGGAGGTGTGTTTGGGTTCGCCGATCAGTTCGAACTGGTTTCCGCGGTTGCGGATCTCGATGGCCAGGCGCTGTTCGATCAAGCGCAGATGCTCGTCGAATTGCCCGCACAGATTGGCGAAGCGGCGAGCCTCAAAGGGCTCGAGAATGAAACGATGTGGTTCGATGGGTGCGTTCAAGGTCGTTTTTAGCCGCCCAGGGGCAATTAAGATGAAATCAAGGATAGCGCCAGTAGGCTGGGTGCGAAAGCTCTTAAACGGCGCAATCCGATAACAGGGGCTGACAATTGATCGTGGACTCAGATTATTGGACCAGCGAGCCGCGCAGGGAGTGCGGTTGTGCAGCGTCAATGTGCACGTCGGTGAACTGGCCTATCAGCGCCGGGGTATCGCAGCGGAAGTTGACGATCCGGTTGTTCTCGGTCCGGCCCTGCAGTTCGCCCGGGTCTTTTTTCGAGTAGTCGGTGACCAGGATCCGCTGGATCGACCCGACCATTTGTCGGCTGATTTCAAAGCCCTGCTGATTCAATCGATGCTGCAAGGCGTTGAGCCGTTCTTTCTTGACCTCCTCCGGCGTCTCGTCCACCAGGTCGGCCGCCGGAGTGCCGGGGCGCTGGCTATACACAAAGGAGTAGGAGAAGTCGAAGCCGACGTCTTCGATCAGCTTCATGGTCTGCTGGAAATCTTTCTCGGTTTCGCCCGGGAAGCCAACGATAAAGTCCGAGCTGATGCAGATGCCCGGCACAGCAGCCCGCAGCTTGCGCAGCTTGGATTTGTATTCGAGCGCCGTGTGGTTGCGCTTCATCGCCGCCAGGATCCGATCGGAGCCCGATTGCACCGGCAGGTGCAGGTGCTTGACCAGCTCAGGTACGTCGGCGTGGGCCTGGATCAGGCTGTCGGAGAACTCCAGCGGATGCGACGTGGTGTAGCGGATGCGGTCAATACCGTCCACCGCTGCCACGACCCGGATCAGTTCGGCGAGGTCCGCCAGGCGCCCATCGTGGGTCAGGCCGCGATAACCATTGACGTTCTGCCCCAGCAGCGTCACTTCGCGCACGCCGTTTTCGGCCAGGTGAATGATCTCGGCAATCACGTCGTCAAACGGCCGGCTGACTTCTTCGCCCCGCGTGTAGGGCACGACGCAGAAGGTGCAATATTTACTGCAGCCTTCCATCACCGATACATAGGCACTCGGGCCGTCGATGCGCGGTTCGGGCAGGTGGTCGAATTTTTCGATTTCCGGGAACGAAACGTCCACCTGCGGCAATTTGGTCGCGCGCGCGGCGTCGATCATCTCAGGCAGGCGATGCAGGGTCTGCGGGCCGAAAACCACGTCTACATAGGGTGCGCGATCACGAATGGCGGCGCCTTCCTGGCTGGCCACGCAACCGCCCACGGCAATGACCATTTCCGGGTTGGCCAGCTTCAGTTCGCGCCAGCGGCCCAGTTGAGAATACACCCGGTCCTGGGCGCGTTCGCGGATCGAGCAGGTGTTGAGCAGGATCACGTCCGCGTCTTCGGCGCGAGCGGTGACTTCCAAGGCCTGGTGTTCACCCAGCAGGTCAACCATGCGCGAGCTGTCGTACTCGTTCATCTGGCAACCGTGGGTTTCGATGTAAAGCTTCTTGGCCATGGAGGGGTCATCACCTGATTCAAAGAACCGCGCATTATAGGCAACAAGTCCCCGGGTTCCTACCGCTGTGCGAGCAATGGCTATGGTATAGTTCGCGCCCTCATTTTTACCCGCCGATGTGTTTCGCCAGCCATGACCAAACGTGAAGCTCCAATCTACAAGGTGATTTTCCTCAACCAGGGCCAGGTGTTCGAAATGTACGCCAAGCAGATCTATCAAAGTGATCTGTGGGGCTTCCTGGAAGTCGAGGAATTCGTCTTTGGCGAGCGCACGCAAGTGGTCGTCGATCCGAGCGAAGAGAAGCTCAAGGCGCAGTTCGAAGGCGTGGTGCGCAGTTTTGTGCCGATGCATTCGATCGTGCGCATCGACGAAGTCGAGCGCCTGGGCACACCGAAAATCAGCGAAGCCCGTGGCGCGGTCGGCAATGTGATGCCGTTTCCGATGCCGATGCCTGAGAAGTAAACCTGTCGCTGAATCCCCTCGCCACAGGTCTGTGATGGATCAGGGCAATGGCGAGAAGGGCGTGCGCCCGTCGGCGTTTTGCAGTTCCATCAAATATTTGCGAAAGATCTGCCCCAGTACCTGGGTCGCCACCTCCAGCTCGTCACGGGGCATTTGCTCGGCAACTTCGTCGGCGGTGTCCAAGGCTTCTTCGGCGCCGTTGACCGCCGCCATCTTCAAGACGATGTAAGCTTGGACGTTGTTGGCCGGCACGCCTTCACCATGAAAGAACATGCCGCCGAGCTTGTATTGCGCCTGGGCATGACCTTGCAGGGAGGCTTTTTCGAAGTAGCTGAGGGCCAGCTTGAGATCGCGCGGCGCGGCCTTGCCATCGTAGTAGAACTCACCCAACTCGTATTGCGCTTGTGCGTCACCGTCGTCGGCCGCTTTTCGACAGGCGTCGAGTGCCGGTGCGAGATCTTGTGGCTGGGTGTTGAGCGTGCAACGGCCCATTGCCGGGATCAACAACGAGTTACCGCCTGCCTGTGCGTGAGCGAGCAGGGGCTGAAGGACCAACAGGCAGCCCAAGGCAAGGGTGCGGCCGGTGCGGTTCATGAGAATCGACTTACCTCTGAGGGGCGCGTGGACCCACCGGGGGATCCAATAAGCGCGCATTATGAAATAAGCAGGGCCATCCTTACAAAGTCTTTACTCGTTTTTCTGCTGCGAGGGAACGGCGGCGGCCGCTTCTCGGGTAAATACGTAGGAAAAAGCGCTAGAGCTATCGGCAATCACTGACGCTGCTGTCAGCCAGCGTCAGTTATCCACAGGTTCACTTCAGCGCAGCAAAGGCCCGTTCGGCCGCATCAAGGGTGATCTTCAACTCCGCTTCACCATGGGCGATGGAGGTGAAGCCGGCTTCGAAGGCACTTGGCGCCAGATAGACGCCGCCGTCGAGCATCAAGTGGAAGAAGCGCTTGAATCGATCGGCGTCGCTGGCCATCACGTCGTCGAAGGTCACGATGTCATCGGCACCACTGAAATACAGGCCGAACATGCCACCGGCTTGGGTGGTCACGAACGGAATACCCGCCGCATCGGCGCGCACTTGCAGCCCATCGAGCAGGCGAGTGGTGAAGTCGGTGAGCTCGGCGTGGAAGCCTGGGCGGCTGATCAGGCGCAAGGTGGTCAGGCCCGCGGCCATGGCCAGCGGATTGCCCGACAGCGTGCCGGCCTGGTACACCGGCCCCAGCGGGGCGATGCATTCCATGATTGCGCGCTTGCCACCGAAGCAGCCCACCGGCATGCCGCCGCCGATGATCTTGCCAAAAGTGCTCAAGTCCGGCGTGACGCCGTAATGGGCTTGGGCGCCGCCGAGGGCAACGCGGAAACCGGTCATCACTTCGTCGAAAATCAACACCACGCCGTGTTGGTCGCACAGGCTGCGCAGGCCTTCGAGGAAACCTGGCGCCGGCGGTACGCAGTTCATGTTGCCGGCCACCGGTTCGACGATGATGCAAGCCACTTCCTGGCCGACCTCGCCGAGCATTTTCTCGACTTCTTCCAGGTCATTGAACGGCAGCGTCAACGTGTGCTTGGCGAATGCCGCCGGCACGCCCGCAGAGCTCGGCACGCCTTGGGTCAGCGCGCCGGAACCGGCCTTCACCAGCAAGCTGTCGGAATGGCCGTGGTAGCAGCCTTCGAATTTGATGATGCTGTCGCGGCCGGTATAGCCGCGCGCCAGGCGGATCGCACTCATGGTCGCCTCGGTGCCGGAGCTGACCATGCGCACCATCTCCATCGACGGCACGATAGAACAGACCAGGTCGGCCATCTCGGTTTCCATCGCGGTCGGGGCGCCGTAGGACAGCCCGTGTTGCAGCTGCTTGCGCACCGCGTCGAGCACGTCCGGATGACTGTGGCCGAGAATCATCGGACCCCACGAGCCCACGTAGTCCACGTAGCGCTTGTCGTCTTCGTCGGTGACGTACGCGCCTTCGGCGTGCTTGAAGAACAGCGGGGTGCCGCCGACGCTCTTGAATGCACGAACCGGAGAATTCACGCCGCCGGGGATGTGTTTTTGAGCATTGGCAAACAAGGTTTCGGAACGGGACATGGTAGTACTCTCGAAATCGGAAATGACTATTTGGTTTGCAGCAGGGCGTTGAAGGCGCGGGCGCGGCGTGTCACTTCAGCTGTGCTGTCGGCGCCGAACAGGCCGTGGACCACCGCGAGCAGATCGACCCCGTGAGCCACCAGCGGGGCGGCATTTTCCAGGGTGATGCCGCCGATGGCACACAGCGGTATATGCAGTTTGATGCGCGCCTGTTCGAGCAGTTCAAGGTTTGCCGCAGGCGCCCCGGGCTTGGTGTTGGAATTGAAGAAACGCCCGAACGCAACGTAGCTGGCGCCTTCGCGGACGGCCTGTTCAGCGAGCTCCAGGCTGGCGTGGCAGGTGGAGCCGACAATCGCCTTGTGCCCGAGTAACGCCCGCACCGGCGCCAATGGGCCATCGGTCTGGCCCAGGTGTACGCCGACGCCCAGGCGCGCGGCCAGTTCGGCGTCGTCGTTGATGATCAGTTGGGTCTTGTAGCGCTCGCACAAGTTGCGCAGCGCTTCGGCCTCTCGCAGACGCCGGGCTTCGTCGCTGCTTTTGTCGCGGTATTGCAGCAGCGTCACGCCGCCTTCCAGCGCTGCTTCTACATAGGCGAGGAATTTCCCGGCCAGCAACTGGCTGTCCGTCACGGCATAAAGGCCACGTAGTTTCATTCCACAGCTCCTGTGCTATGAGCAGAAATCCAGCGGCAGGCGACGCGGTACGAACTGGCCTTTGCCCAGTTGTTCGGCATCGCGCAGGGTGCGCCAGGTGTAGTCCAGCGCGGTCTTTACCGCGCTGGCGAGCTGTTCACCCTGAGCCAGCCGGCCGGCCAGGGCGCTGGCCAGGGTGCAGCCGGAACCGTGATAACTGCCAGGCAAGCGCTGGCAGGTGAAGGTCTCGCGGCGTCCGTCGCGGCTGTACAGGCGATTGTGGACTTCATGCTCGTCGCCGTGACCGCCAGTGATCAGCAGGTGCTTGACGAAGGGCAACAGTTTTTCGGCGCACTCATCGGCGCTGCCTTCGGGCAGCTCGGCGAGGATGCGCGCTTCCGGCAGGTTGGGCGTGGCAATGATCGCCAAGGGCAGCAGGCGCTCGCGCATGGCGTAGCCGACTTCATCCTTGCCCAGCCGTCCGCCACCGCCGGCGCGCAGCACCGGGTCGCAGACCATCGGCAAATGCGGGTGCGCCTGGAGCAGCTCGACCACGGTGTCGACCATTTCCAGTGAGCCGAGCATCCCCAGCTTGACCGCCGCGACGGGCGAATCGTTGAGCACGGCATTGGCTTGCGCCAGCACCCACTCACGATCGAGCACGCGGAAATCGGTCACGTTGACGGTGTCTTGCACGGTCAACGCGGTAACGGCCGGGGCGGCATGACATCCCTGGGCAAGCAGGGCTTCGATATCTGCCTGCAAGCCGGCGCCACCACTGGGATCGTGGCCGGAGAGACAGAGGACAACGGGGCGAGAGCTGTAGATATTCATGGTGCGCGAGCTTATCACCAAACCTCTTTTATCGGTGATCAAGCTCAGCGGGTTTTATGCTGGACTGCTTGTGTTGGTGCTTGTCCCTCCGCCACGTTCGACCGCCAGTCGCCGACCTGACCAGAGCAACAGCTCTATCTCAATGCTTTTACTCTGAAACGCCCGTTATAGAGCCTTCTGTGGGAAAGATTTCCATGGTGCAAATTGGCCATCAACGGCTATGCTAGGTATGGATCCAACCAATAACAGGTAATGCCGGTTTTACGTCTACTCAGGGAATGGGGGGCTTCCTGACTCAACCGGACAGGCCACGCTGGGGCTTAAATGCGCTATTTGCTGATGTTGCTGCTGTGCTTGCCCCCCTTGGCAAGTGCCCTCGAATTTGATGAGTTTACCCAAAGCCTGCCTCTGGGCCACGCCCTGCAGGTGTTTGAAGACTCCAGCGGCACGGCCTCCATCGAGGACGTCCTGGCCCAGGCTGCGGCGAGTCGTTTCAAATCCCATGACAAAGCCACGCTGAACGCAGGCTACTCACGGTCGGCGTTCTGGCTGAAAGTCGACTTGCATTATCGCCCTGGCAATCCGGCTGCCCAGCGAACCTGGCTGCTGGAGCTGGCGTATCCACCGCTGGATCACGTCGACCTGTACCTGCCCAATGACGCCGGAGCGTATCGCCTGGTTCGCCAGACGGGCGACGCGCTACCGTTCGCCAGCCGTGAGGTTCGCCAGAACAATTACTTGTTCAGCCTGGATTTTCAGCCTGATCAACGCCGGACCGTCTACCTGCGCCTGCAAAGCGAGGGTTCGATCCAGGCGCCGTTGACGCTGTGGTCGAGCACCGCTTATCTGGAACAACAGCCGGTGCGCTTGTACGTGCTGGGGATCATTTATGGCGTGCTGCTGGGAATGCTGGTCTACAACCTGTTCATTTACCTGAGCGTGCGCGACACCAGCTACCTTTATTACATCTTCTACATCGCCTCGTTCGGTCTGTATCAGCTCTCGGTCAACGGCGCGGCGGTCGAGTATTTCTGGCCGGACAACCCGTGGTGGGCCAACGCCGCGACACCGTTTTTCATTGGCTGCGCGGGCTTGTTTGGCAGCCAGTTCGCCCGCAGCTTCCTGCAAACCGCCGAACACAGCCGCTGGCTCGATCGATTGTTGCTGGTGCTGATTGCCTATAGCGCGGTGGTGGTCGGCTTGTCGCTGATGGCCAGCTATGCGTTGGCGCTGCGCCTGGCGACGGCGCTGGCGCTGGTGTTTACCGTCGTGATCTTCACCGCCGGGCTGTTTGCCTGGTGGCGAGGCCTGCGGGTGGCGCGTTATTTCATCATCGCCTGGTCGGCGTTTCTGCTGGGTGGCATCGTCAATACGATGATGGTGTTGGGTTATCTGCCGAACATTTTCCTGACCATGTACGCCAGCCAGATCGGCTCCGCCATCGAAGTGGCGCTGTTGTCCCTGGCGTTGGCGGACCGCATCAACGCGATGCGCGAGCAGCAGGCCCAGACGCTGTTCGACGCCAGTCAGAAGCTCGAAGTGCTCAATCAGCAACTGGCCCACGGCAACAAGCTCAAGGATGAATTCCTTGCCACGTTGACTCACGAGCTTCGCACGCCAATGAACGGTGTAATCGGCTCCCTGGAGCTGATGGAGACCGTGGAGATGAACGAGGAATTGACCCAATACCAGCAGACCGCCGCCGGTTCGGCGCGGGACATGATGCGCATGGTCAACGGCATCCTCACCCTCACCGAGTTGCAGGCCGGCAAGCTCAAGGTCTATCCGGCACCGTTCAGCCTGCGTGGGGTGATCGACGCCTTGCAGGTCCAGTTTGGTGCCAACGCAGCGGCCAAGGGCCTGGACTTCAGGGTGGACGTGAGCCCCGGCCTGGCGGATCGCCTCCTGGGCGACAGCGGCAAACTGGCCCAATGCCTGGAATGCCTGTTGGACAATGCCATCAAGTTCACCCGCGCAGGCGGCGTCGCGCTGCGAGTCACTGGCCGGCCGTCGGAGCTCGATCGGCTGGTGCTGTCTTTCGCCGTGATCGACACCGGCATCGGTTTTACCGACCTTGGCGAGGCAACTCTGTACCAGCGCTTCTTCCAGCTCGACGGCTCGATGACCCGCGAGTACGGCGGCCTCGGTGTGGGCCTGGCGATCTGTCGGCAATTGGTCGAGTTGCTCGGCGGACGTCTGGCCCACACCTCGGAACCGGGCCGCGGCAGTCGTTTCCAGCTGGACGTGGAATTCGACATGGCGCTGCCGGCGGCCGTCCCGACGCCTTTCTCATTCAATGGGCGCCGGGATTCTCGCCGGCCCCAGGATTGCACGGTATTGCTGGCGGACGACAACAACATTGATCAGTTGGTCATGCGCGGCATGTTGCTCAAGCTGGGCTATCGGGTGCGCACGGCTGACAGCGGTCGCGCAGCCTTGGACCTGCTACAGGGCGACAGCTATGACGCGGTGCTCCTCGATTGCCAACGGTCACCGCTGGACGGCGTGTCGCTCTGCTGCCAAGTCCGTGCGCTGTCCGGTTGCGAGGACTTGCCCGTGCTGGTGGTCAGCCCGAATATTGACCAGGAACGTTGCCCTTCGGGTGCCTTGATCGATTACTTGAGCAAACCGGTAAAGTTCGAGGTGCTCCAAGCCATCTTGCAACGGCGAGTGCTTGGTCCGAGACAAGGTGAAAGCGCCGATATTTAGGCGGATATGCCACTTTGATCGGTCAGGGGGCGGTGCTTAACTGAACCCCTGTTGGCCGACCGAAAGAGCCCCGTCATGAACCTGCATCAGTTCGCCGAAACCCACGACGTCACCAACCAGCCTCCCTCCCTGGACGGCGCCAACCTGTACCGCATCGATCTGCCGCTGCAAGAGTGGTCGCAGCGTTTCGGCGCCGGTTGGGCGCAGGCGCGGATCGATGCCTATGGTGCCTTGGCCGGCGGACCGTTGATGGAAGCGGGTTTCCAGGCCAACCAGAACAAACCGGTCTTTTCCAGTCACGACCGTTACGGCCATCGCATCGATCTGGTGGAGTTTCATCCCGCCTACCATCAGCTGATGCGCACCGCCGTCGAGCATGGCCTGCCCAGCTTGCCCTGGGCCCATCCGCAACCCGGCGCCCATGTCGCCCGTGCGTCGATGACCTATCTGCACAGCCAGGCCGAAGCCGGCACCGGCTGCCCGTTGACCATGACTTTCGCCAGTGTGCCCGCGCTGCGCCTGCAGCCGGATCTGGCCGAGCGTTGGCTGCCGAAAGTGCTCGCCACCGAATACGACCCGCGTAACGTTGGCATGGCCCATAAAGTCGGGGTCACGCTCGGCATGGCGATGACCGAAAAGCAGGGCGGCACCGACGTCAGGGCCAACACCACCAAGGCCTATCCGGTGGGTGCCAGCGGCCCGGGCCAGGCCTACGAGCTGGTGGGCCACAAATGGTTCTGTTCGGCGCCGATGTGCGATGCCTTCCTGACCCTGGCCCAGACCGACAAGGGCTTGACCTGTTTCCTGTTGCCGCGCCATCGCCCCGACGACACGCGCAATCAGTTCTACATCCAGCGCTTGAAAAACAAACTGGGTAACTGTTCCAACGCCTCCAGCGAAGTGGAGTTGCGCGGTGCCCTGGCCTGGATGGTCGGTGAAGAAGGCCGAGGCGTGCCGACCATCATCGAAATGGTCGCCATGACCCGCTTCGATTGCATGGTCGGCTCCAGCGCCCTGATGCGCCAGGCATTGACCCAGGCCAGTCATCATTGCGCGCACCGCAAGGTCGGTGGCAAGTTGTTGAGCGAACAGCCGCTGATGCAAAACGTGCTCGCCGACCTGGCGCTGGAAAGCGAAGCGGCGTTGGCCTTGAGCCTGCGCATGGGCCGGGCGTTGGACCATCTGAACGATGAGCACGAGGCCAAGTTCGCCCGGCTGGTGACGGCGGTGGGCAAGTACTGGATCTGCAAGCGCGCCCCCGCGATGATCAACGAAGCCGCCGAATGCATGGGCGGTGCCGGCTACGTTGAAGACAGCATCCTGCCGCGCCTTTACCGCGAAGCGCCGGTCAACTCGACGTGGGAAGGTTCTGGCAACGTGCAGTGCCTGGACGTGCTACGGGCCCTGTCCAAGGAACCGGGCGTGCTCGAAGTGCTGTTCAGCGAGTTGGGCGACGGCCACGGCGACAAGCGTCTGGCCGGGCATATCGACCAACTGCACGCGGCCTTCAAGGACACCGACGACATCCAATACCGCGCCCGGCAATTGACCGAAGACATCGCCGTCGGCCTGCAAGCCCGGCTGCTGCTCGAAGCGGGCAACAGTGACGTCAGCGATGCGTTCATCGCCAGTCGCCTTGGTTGTGGTGGCAGGGTCTACGGTGCACTGCCGCGTGGCTTGAATGTCGAGGCCATCGTCGCCCGGTCAACGCCGCAAGCGTTTTAGGCGCCACCGTGACGCTGTTAAGTGATAGCGCCCAATACGCCACTGTTCCCGTCGGACCACGATGCAGGCAAGATGAAGGCCTGCAAGTCAGAACACAGGAAGCTGATCGTGACCGAAGCGTTTATTGTCGTTCAAACCGCCGAGCAAGCCGTGGACCGGCTGGCGGCCCTGCACGAGCGTGCGACCACCGCGCTGAACCAGGCGCTCAAGCGCTACCTCAAGGACCGCATCGAGCCGGACGTCGAACAGCGGGCGTTGTTTCGCTACCCGGCCCTGCGCCTGACCTACCACTGCCATGGCGAAGTCCCGCAGACCACGCGCGCCTACGCCAAGGTTCAGTTGCCCGGCACCTACAGCGTCACCGTCACGCACCCGGCCGCGTTTCGCAAATATCTGCTGGAACAGCTGGTTCCGCTGATGCATGACTTTACCGTCACTGTCGAGGTGGGCGTCAGCGAGCAGAACATTCCTTATCCGTACGTGGTGGAGCAGGGCGATGAGCTGGCCGGTTCGGGCGTGACCGCCGCCGTGCTGGCGCGGGTTTTTCCCAGCACCGACTTGTCGGCCGCCACCGATGGCATCGCCGATGGCTTGTACGACTGGGAGAACACCGACCCGTTGCCCTTGGCCCTGTTCGACGCCGCGCGGGTGGATTTTTCCTTGCGCCGACTGGTGCATTACACCGGCAGCGACTGGCGCCATGTGCAGCCGTGGATCCTGCTGACCAACTATCACCGCTATGTGGACCAGTTCATCGTCCATGGCCTGGAGCAGTTGCGCAGCGACCCGCGTTTCGTGCGTATGGTCCTGCCGGGCAACGTCATCATTGACAAGAACATGGACCACGGCGAAGCGTCTGCCATCGCCGCTGGCGTGGTCTGGCACCGCTACCAGATGCCGGCGTATCACTTGCTGGCCAGCGACGGCCACGGCGTGACCCTGGTGAATATCGGCGTCGGCCCGTCCAACGCCAAGAACATCACCGACCACCTGGCCGTGCTGCGCCCGCATTGCTGGTTGATGATCGGCCACTGCGGCGGGCTGCGGCAGTCCCAGACCATCGGCGACTACGTGCTGGCCCACGCCTACATGCGTCGCGATGGCATTCTCGACCGCGTGGTGCCGCCGAATATTCCGATTCCGGCCTTGGCCGAAGTGCAAATGGCCTTGCAACAAGCGGCGGCCAACGTCACCGGGGAAAAGGGCGACGAACTGAAGAAACGCCTGCGCACCGGCACCGTGCTGACCTACGACGACCGCAACTGGGAACTGCGCTGGGCCCAGGAACGTCCGTTGATCAATTTGTCCCGCGCCGTGGCGGTGGACATGGAAAGCGGCACCATCGCTGCCCAGGGTTACCGTCTGCGGGTGCCTTATGGCACGTTGCTTTGCGTCTCGGACAAACCTTTGCACAGCGAGATCAAGCTGCCCGGTTCGGCCAACGCGTTCTATGAGCGAGCGGTCAACCAGCACCTCAAGATCGGGATCGCGGCGCTGGATCTATTGCGCAACGAACTCAACTCGTTGCACTCGCGCAAACTGCGCAGCTTCGACGAGCCGCCGTTCCGCTGATGCTGTTCTCAATGGTGGTTATTTAACGGTCGGGCCACTAGCATGGTCGGCCCTGACCGTTAGATGATGTCGTTGCCGCCATGCCCCGTCCTCCACGCCCTGCCTCCCATCGTCCTGGCGCGAAGCTTCCAGCCGCAGCGCCGCGCCGTGTGGCCAAGGCCCCGCCGGCCGAGCCGAAGCTGATCCTGTTCAACAAACCCTTCGATGTCCTGACGCAGTTCAGCGACGGCGAAGGGCGGGCGACCCTCAAGGATTTTATCGACGTGCCCGGCATCTATCCGGCCGGGCGCCTGGATCGCGACAGCGAAGGCCTGTTGCTACTGACCAACGATGGACAATTGCAGGCGCGTATTGCCGACCCCAAGCATAAGTTGGCCAAGACCTATTGGGTGCAAGTGGAGGGCGAACCCAGCGCCGAACAGTTGCAGCGCCTGCGCGACGGCGTGGAGTTGAACGACGGCATGACGTTGCCGGCGCAGGCCCGCCAACTGGACGAGCCGCAATTGTGGCCGCGCAACCCGCCGGTGCGCTTTCGCAAAAGCGTGCCGACGAGTTGGCTGGAGCTGGTCATCCGTGAGGGACGCAACCGCCAGGTGCGGCGCATGACCGCGGCGGTCGGCTTGCCGACGTTGCGCCTGGTGCGGGTCAGGATCGGCGACTGGACGATCGAAGGGCTTGATCAGGGCCAGTGGAAGGAAGTGCCGGCGCGCTTATAACGTGCCGGATTCGATCAGGCCGATCACCACGCTCTTGATGATGAAGGCTGCCACGCCAAGGCCCAGTACAAAAAACAGAATGAACGAGCCAAAACGCCCTGCCTTGGATTTCTTCGCCAGGTCCCAAACGATAAAACCCATGAAAATGATCAGGATGCTGACCAGGCCGGTCATCATCCACTCTTCGAAAACAGCAGGATCCATCGGGGCACTCCGGCGTGGGCGGGATTGAAAAGGCGGGCCGAGTATACGGCATGGGGCCGGGGTGCAGGACTGGCCTGCGGCGGTGTGTCGCAGCTGTTCATCGCTCGCCACAAAAGCGGTCAGCTTCGCAGATGCGTCAACGGCAGTTCGGTGCTGTTGAGCACCTGGTTCAGCACAAAACTCGAACGCACGCTGGTGACGCCATCGATCCGCGTCAGGTGCCCCAGCAACAGTTTCTGGTAATGGTCCATGTCCGGCACGACTACCTTGAGCTGGTAGTCCGCGTCCATGCCGGTCACCAAGCTGCATTCCAATACTTGCGGTAGATTACGTATCGCGGCTTCGAAGTTTTCGAAACGCTCGGGGGTGTGGCGGTCCATGCCGATCAGTACGTAGGCGGTCAGGCTCAGCCCGAGCATCTTGCGATCGAGCAGGGCGACCTGGCGGGAGATGTAGCCGTCGTCCTCCAATTGCTTGACCCGCCGCGAGCAGGGGGAGGGCGACAAGCCGATGCGTTCGGCCAGTTCCTGGTTGGAGATGCGCGCGTCGCGCTGCAATTCCGCCAGAATGCTCAGGTCGTAACGGTCGAGTTTGCTCATTGAGCGGGCCTTTATCTGGTTAATTGCGGAAGATTATCCATCCAGGGGTAAAAATTGCGCAAGTAGTGTTTATTCAAGCAATCTTCGCAATCATCCGTCGGCGCCCCAGGCCTATGCTTACCACCAAGATCACTGCTCGGACAAACAGTCCAGTGCAGCCCGCCCAATCCGGCCGGCTGCGGTCGCAGTACCCACCGGTACTGGCAGACCCCCGAGCTGCACACTGTCCAGAAGACGGCGTGAGGTGAGCCGACGTCATAAGCGTCGCGCACGGACTAGATTCTCAAGGGGAGGCCGACGGGCCTCCCTTTTTTATAGGCGCAGGAATTTGCTTCGGCTAGGGCACGTCATATCCGCAAGAACGCAGGCGTTGGCGGTTCAGGCGTTTGTCTGGATAGTCGGCGCGCCAGTTCAGCTTTTGGTCAAAGCGGGATTTGACGTGGGCGCAGGCGGCCTTGATTCTTGTGTCGGCCTCGGCCAGCGCAATGTCGGACAGCCGATTGATTTTCAGGCTTTGGAAAAAGGGTAGAAGAAAGGCTTCATCCAGATCATAGCCCTTGGTCCCCTCGGGCAAGCGTTGGCCGGCCCTGACCGAGAACGGTTGTTTCAGGCCACTCTGGTTTTCCCAGCACCAGTATTGGATGTCCTCTTCCCATTCCCCCGTCGGGCTGTGCCACATGTCGTAGAAGCGCAGGCATTGCATGCCTTGCCGGGTGACCCAGTCGATCTGATCGGGGCGCGGCTCGTTCTGGCTGATGTCCATCAGGTCCAGTTTGTTTTGCAGGAACTGCTCGGGAGAATAGAGCGTCCCTTCGTCCTTGCCGTCAAGCAGGCTTTCAACGGTTATCCAGCGCGATGAGGCCAGCACTACCAGGTCGCCAGAGCGAAAGCTGCCAGAGGCGCTCGCTGACTGAATGTCGCGCACCTTGTCGTAGTTGAAGCCGCTTTGGATGGTGCCGCACGGGGGGCGCCTCAACGGCCCGGGCAAGTCATATGAGAAGCGCGGGCTGAGGGTCACTCGTTGTTCTCCCACTTCACACAACATGCGGCTTAGCCGCCGATCATCTTCATAGACCAACGGTACGGGTGCGCAACCCCACAGGACTATGGACAGTAGCATCAGGGCCACAAGACGGATCCTCGTGGCGAGGCACCGCATGAGGGGCCCCTGACCCCATCTGGATGGAATTGTCATGCCTTCACTCCCTTGATTGGCTCATTGCGACAGAGGCCGGCAGTCGTTACGGGTGAATGTAAGTTCCTGTCGTCCGGCGAATCGATAGCCATGTTAGAGGAAAACCTTCAGTAGCCTGCGAATAAACCCCGTGGCTGATAACCTGTCGCAGAACCGGCCTGGGCTTTTCCAGTCTCATCATCAGGCCCCGAACCGTTGTGAGGAATTTCATGAAGTCGCGCATCTGGCGTTTGGCAGGTGTTGGTCTGTTGTGGGCAAGTGTCAGTGCGCAGGGAATAGCCGACGATCAGCAAAACCGTGGCGGCCCGGACGGGCGCGGCGGCAGCGGCCAGGGTTACTCGGGCCAGCCGCGTCCGCAGAGCAACGAGATCATTCGGGGCGACAACAGCCGTCAGTTCGAGGTCAAGCCGCAGAACCCAGGCGGGCAGCACTACGATCGGCCACCCCAGGATCCTAACGCCCACGGTCGCCCGCCGCAGCAGCAACCCGGCAATAACCTGCCGATCCAGGGCCGGCCCGATAACGTGACCCAGACTCGCGAGCCGCAACCGGGCTACTACCGCGATATTCCCCGTCGCAACGATGGCTACCCGAACCCACGCCCCGGCCATGACGGCCGTCCCGACCAGCAATGGCCCGGTCGGCCGGGCGGGCATGGCAACGGCTGGGGGCCTGGGCCGCAGTATCGCCCGGGTTATGTAATCGACCGATTCCCGGATCGCAACTACCGCGTGCCTTATCGCGGCCACGATTATTTCTACTCCGGCGGTTATTGGTATCGTCCGCAAGGACCGCGTTATGTCGTGGTGCAGCCGCCACGGGGCATTCGCACCCGCTACCTGCCCGATTATGCCCGCGAGGTCTGGATCGGCAGCTCGCTGTTCTTCCTCGCGGCCGGCGCCTATTACATCTACGAAGCCAATACCCAGGATTACGTCGTGGTCGAGGCACCGGTCGCCAACCCGCAGCCGCAACCCCAGGGCAACAGCTTTGATGTGGTGGCTTATCCGGCCAACGGCCAGTCTCCCGAGCAGGTCAACCAGGACGGTTATGATTGCTATCGCTGGGCGGTGCAGCAAAGCAGTTTCGATCCGCGCAACTACACCTACCCGCCGGCGCCTGAAGTGGTACAGACCTATCGGCAAGCGCAAGGGCGCTGCTTGAGCAGTCGTGGGTATCGGGTTCAATAGCAGCGACAAGCTTCAAGCTTCAAGCTTCAAGCTGATGCGGTCCTGCTTGCCGCTTATAGCTTGTCGCTTGTAGCTGTCCTTACTGGATCCGAGTGCACCAGCACTTCGGCCTTCGGATAGGCGCGATGGATCGCATCGGCGGCTTGGTCGCTGATGCCATGGGCGACTGACAAGGTCAGTTCCCCCGGCAATTCCAGATGCAATTGCACAAACCAATGGTTCCCGGAGATCCGCGTACGCAGGTCATGCGCACCGACCACGCCGGGTACCGCGCAGGCCAGTTCCAGCATGTGCTGGCTGACGTCCGGCGGCAGTTCTTCATCCATCAGCACGGCGAAGCTCTCCCGGGCGATCTGCACGGCGCTCCACAAAATGTAGGCGGCGATGCCCAGGCCGAACCAGGCGTCAAACTGATACCAGCCGAAGCCGGCCAGGACCAGCGCAACCAGGATGCTGCCGTTGAGCAGCAGGTCCGAGCGGTAATGCAAGGAGTCGGCGCGCACGGCGTTGGAGCCGGTGGCGCGCACGACCCGATGCTGCAAGGCCAGCAGCGCCAAGGTCAGGGCCAGGGAAAATACGATCACACCGACACTGACCCAAGGCGCCTCCACCGGGACGGGGTTCTGGAGCCGATCGAAGGCCTGCCACGCAATCAACACCGCACTGCCGCCAATGAACAACGCCTGGGCCATGCCGGCCAAGGACTCAGCCTTGCCATGGCCGTAGCGATGGTCATCATCGGCGGGGCGTAGCGCGTAATGCACCGCCAGCAGATTGAGCAGCGAGGTGACGCCGTCCAGCGCCGAATCGGTCAGGCCGGCGAGCATGCTCACCGAACCGCTCAGCCACCAGGCCAGCGCCTTGGCGACGATCAGGATGAACGCCACGGCCACCGACGCCCGGGTGGCCAGGCGTAGCAGGCGAGCGTGTTCGGTGCTGGTGGTCATGGCGCGGTCTTCCTTGGTTGCGCCTCTTATGCGGCGGGCTTGAGACCGAGCGCGGCCAGTTGCTGGGCGTTGCCCTTGTGCTGGATCAGGCGCGGATCGTCCAGTGGGAAACTGCGGCCCAGTTCGCTTTCCAGGATCGCTTGCAGCTTGTGATTGTTGACCGTGCCGTCGGGGTTGATGGCTGGCTTGAGTTTCTCGGGCTCGATCTGGACGCTTCGGCCCGGTTCGAAGTAAATCGCACCAGTGGCGAAGTCCACGGCAAAAGCGATCAGCCCGGGGACGATGTAGAACAGCAGGCCGACGGCGTCGAGCGCAGCGATGGCCGGGTCGATCTTGCCGTCGATCTGGCCGCGACGGTCCGGGTAGAAGATCGAGCCACAGGCGCTGATCTGGGTCAGCAGGCTGGCGACCAGGACGCCGCCGATCACGCGAAAGGGAATACGCATAGCAATCTCCTGAGCAGGTAAGGGCGTTACTGGTTGGAGTCCAGACCACGCTAAACAGTTCGCCGTTATACTCGGCCCTCTGTTTTGGAGCCAGCATGATTTCTTTGCCGATCGATGAAGTTTTACCCGCCCTGCGCCAAGCCCTGGCGTCGCGTCACGAAGCCGTGCTCGAAGCGCCCCCCGGTGCCGGTAAAACCACCCGTGTTCCCTTGGCCCTGTTGAACGAGGCCTGGCTGGCCGGGCAAACCATCCTGATGCTCGAACCCCGGCGTTTGGCGGCACGGGCGGCGGCCGAGCGATTGGCCAGTGAATTGGGGGAAAAAGTCGGCGAAACGGTTGGCTACCGGATCCGGCTCGACAGCAAAGTCGGGCCCAACACGCGCATTGAAGTGGTCACCGAAGGCATCCTCACTCGCCGCTTGCAGGACGACCCGGCGTTGGAAGGCGTGGGGTTGCTGATTTTCGACGAGTATCACGAACGCAGCCTTGATGCCGACCTCGCCCTGGCCTTGAGCCTCAACGGCCGCGAGTTGTTTCGTGAAGACCAGCCGCTGAAGATTCTGCTGATGTCCGCCACTTTGGAAGGCGAGCGCCTGGCGGGTTTGCTGGACGATGCGCCGATCCTGCGCAGCGAAGGCCGCATGTTCCCCGTGACGGTGCGCTGGGGCCGGGCCTTCCAGTCCGGCGAGTTCATCGAGCCACGGCTGGTGCAAACGGTGCTCGAAGCTCTGCACGACGAGACTGGCAGCGTACTGGTGTTCCTGCCCGGACAGGCGGAGATTCGCCGGGTCCATCAACAACTGGCCGAGGCGCTGGGCGGGGGCGGCAATGTGTTGCTGTGCCCGTTGCATGGTGAGCTGGACCTCGCCGCCCAGCGTGCCGCCATCGATCCGGCACCGCCCGGCCAACGCAAAGTCGTCCTTGCCACTAACATCGCCGAGACCAGCCTGACCATTAACGGCGTGCGGGTGGTGGTGGATGCCGGGCTCGCCCGCGTACCGCGTTTCGATCCGGGTAGCGGCATGACTCGCCTCGACACCCAGCGCATCTCCCGCGCCAGCGCCACCCAGCGCGCCGGTCGAGCCGGGCGACTGGAGCCGGGTGTGTGTTATCGGTTGTGGTCAGAAGACCAGCATGAGCAATTGGCTGCCTACGGCAGCGCGGAAATTCTCTCGGCCGACCTGGCCGGGTTGGCCCTGCAACTGGGCCGCTGGGGCGTGACGCCGCGGCAATTGGTCTGGCTCGATATACCGCCCGCCGCCGCGTATGCCCAGGCTCAGGACCTGCTGCAACGGCTGGGCGCGCTGGAGGG
Source organism: Pseudomonas sp. Z4-20 (assembly GCF_051131955.1). Classification (NCBI taxonomy): domain Bacteria; kingdom Pseudomonadati; phylum Pseudomonadota; class Gammaproteobacteria; order Pseudomonadales; family Pseudomonadaceae; genus Pseudomonas; species Pseudomonas sp. Z4-20. The sequence continues at coordinate 4,923,368 of NZ_CP071641.1, read as the reverse complement.
CGAACAACTGACCCGTCACGGCCAGGCGATGGCTGAGTTGCCAGCCCACCCGCGAATCGCCCATTTGCTGTTGCGGGGCCAGGCGCTGGGGCTGGCCGACATGGCCTGCAACGTCGCAGCCTTGTTGGGCGAGCGCGACATTCTCAGGGGCGCTGGCGCGGACTTGCACAGTCGCCTGGCGTTGTTGTCCGGCGAGGAGCGAGCGGCACGCGGTGCCCAGGGCGGTGTGCAACGGGCCCGGCAGTTGGCCCGGCAATATCGCGGTTACCTGCGGGACAAGGCTGAAGAAGCCGTGGCCGATCCCGATCATCCGCGCTGGCTCGGCGCCTTGCTGGCGTTGGCCTATCCGGACCGCGTCGCGCAGCAGCGACGGCCCGGCGGGGCGGAATATCGGCTGGCGAACGGCCGGGCGGCGCTGTTTGCCGAGGCTGATAGCCTGATGAAACAAGCGTGGCTGGTGGTTGCCGACCTTGGCAGTCGCCAAGGCCAGCGAGAAGAACGGATCTATCTGGCGGCGGACTTCGATCCGGCGCTGTTCGACTCGGTGCTCGCCGAACAGGTGCGCACGGTGGATCAACTGGATTGGGACGAGCGCGAAGGCGTGCTGCGGGCCGAGCGCCAGCGCAAGGTCGGCGAACTGGTACTCAGCCGCGAGCCGCTGACGGGGCTGGATGAATCGGCGCGTAGCCATGCCTTGGTCAACCTGGTCCGGCGCAAGGGGCTGGAGCTGCTGCCATGGACGCCGGAGCTGCGCCAATGGCAGGCGCGGGTGGCGCTGCTGCGCCGTCTTGACATGGCGGTCAAGGGCGAGAGCGAATGGCCGGATGTCAGCGACGCCGCGTTGCTGGACAGTCTCGAACAGTGGTTGATGCCGTATCTGGGACGGGTCTCGCGCCTCAGTCATTTTGCCAACCTGGATCTGTCGAGCATCATCCGCAACCTGTTGCCTTGGCCTTTGCCGCAACGCTTGGACGAACTGGCGCCGCACCATTTGAGCGTGCCCTCGGGGTCGTCGATTCGCCTGGATTACAGCGAGCATCCGCCGGTCCTCGCGGTACGCTTGCAGGAGCTGTTTGGCCTGGCCGACACCCCGCGTATCGCCGGTGGGCGGCAGGTGGTCAAGCTGCATCTGTTATCGCCCGCTCGGCGTCCGGTGCAAGTGACGCAGGACCTGGCGAACTTCTGGCGCAGCACTTACGCCGAGGTGAAGAAGGATCTGAAGGGGCGTTATCCCAAGCATTACTGGCCGGACGACCCGCTGGTGGCCGAGGCGACGGCGCGGGCCAAGCCGCGCAGATAAAAACAGCGCGGGCCTGCGTACGGCGGCGGATGTTAGATTTACGCGTTCGGAAATTGCCCCAATGCGCCCTTCATTGCTTCGGATAAGTTCATGGCAAAAAAACCAGCAGCGCCCAGCTTGACCTTGATCGACGTGGCCAGGATCGCGGGCGTTTCGCCAATGACTGTCTCCCGGGCATTGCATCGCCCTGAACTGGTGAGCGAGAACACCCGGGAAAAGGTCCGCGAGGCGGTGCGCCAATCGGGTTATGTGCCGAATATGCTGGCCGGTGGCTTGGCCAGTAGCAAAAGCCGTCTGGTGGCTATTTTTCTGCCAACCATCGCCAACTCCATTTTTGCAGACACCGTGCAATCACTGATGGACCGCCTGGCCCAGGCGGGCTACCAAACCCTGGTGGGGCTTACCGGCTACAGCCCGGAGCAGGAAGAAAAGTTACTGGAGGCCGTTCTCGGGCGGCGCCCGGATGGCATCGTGTTGACCGGTACGCTGCACACCGAAGCAAGCCGTCTGCGACTCGCCCAGGCAGGTATCCCGGTGGTTGAAGCCTGGGACCTGAGTGAGGATCCGTTGGATATGCTGGTTGGCTTCTCCCACGAAAAGGTCGGGGAGGCGACCGCGCGCCACCTGGTGAAGAAGGGCTACCAGCGCTTTTCCGTGGTGAGCATCAGCGACCCCCGTGGCCTGCGGCGTTGCAACAGCCTTATCGCCGAACTCAAGCGCCAGGGCATCGGGCAGGTGCCGATGGAAGTCCTGGCGCCGCCTGCCACGCTTGAGGTTGGACGGGAAGGATTGCGGCGGTTATTGGGCTCGTCGAACCGCCCCGACATCGTCGTGTGCAGCTCGGACACGGTGGCCCAAGGCGTCCTGGCCGAAGCCGCGAGCCAGCGCTTGAACGTGCCCGGCGACCTTGCCGTCATGGGGTTCGGGGACTTGAGCAGCGCGGCGCAGGTCTATCCCGCGTTGTCGACCGTCAGCGTCGACGGTAAGAACATCGGCTTGAAAGTGGCTGAGGCGCTGCTTGAGCGATTCGATAATCCTTCGACCCAGAAACCTGTGCGCATTGATACAGGTTTCACCCTGATCGACCGCGCCAGTACCTGAGTGGGAACACGTTTGCAGGCTGGATTTGCGGTTGAATGATTGCGCAATCACTGTAGTATTTGCAAAAGGGCTCGCGTTCCATGAACGAAAGCCCTTTTTTTAAACGCAGCAATGATTGCGCAATCATCGATTCTAAAACGGTGAACATCGATTCGAAGAGACCAAGGAGTAGTCGCATGCTCGTAGCAGAAAACACCCGTAGATCCTCCGACGACGACCGTATTGCCTGGGTTCGTGTGGCGTCGGTGATCCTGCCGCTGGCCAATCCGATCAGTGACGCCAAGGTGCTTACCGGGCGGCAGAAACCGATGACAGAGATTGCCATTCTGTTCGCGGAGATCGAAACCATCGATGGGCATCGCGGCCTCGGCTTCAGTTATTCGAAACGTGCCGGTGGGCCTGGGCAGTTCGCCCACGCCCAGGAAATAGCACCGGCGCTGATTGGCGAAAATCCGAGCGATATTGCCAAGCTGTGGACCAAATTGTGCTGGGCCGGTGCCTCGGTGGGGCGTAGCGGTATGTCGACACAGGCCATCGGCGCGTTCGATGTGGCGTTATGGGATTTGAAAGCCAAGCGGGCGAATCTGTCCCTGGCCCGTTTGCTCGGCGCTCAACGTGACTCGGTGCGGTGCTACAACACCTCGGGCGGTTTCCTGCACACCCCACTCGATCAACTGATGAAGAACACCGACTTGTCTCGTGAAAAGGGCATCGGCGGCATCAAGCTGAAAGTCGGGCAACCGGATTGCGCCATTGATATTCAACGGGTGAGCACCGTGCGCAAGCACCTTGGGGACAACTTCCCGCTGATGGTCGACGCCAACCAGCAGTGGGATCGGCCGACCGCCCAGCGCATGTGCCGGCAATTCGAAGGGTACAACCTGATCTGGATCGAAGAGCCGCTCGATTGCTATGACGCCGAAGGCCACGCTGCATTGGCGCAACAATTCGATACGCCGATCGCGACCGGTGAAATGCTGACCAGCGTTGCGGAGCACGCCGAATTCATCAAGCTGCGCGGTGCCGACTTCCTGATGCCTGACGCGCCACGCGTGGGCGGTATCACGCCTTACCTGAAGGTGGCGGCGATGGCTGAGCAAGCCGGTTTGATGCTGGCGCCGCATTTTGCCATGGAGTTGCATGTCCACCTGGCGGCGGCTTACCCGACCGAACCCTGGGTGGAGCATTTCGAATGGCTTGAACCACTGTTCAACGAGCGCCTCGAAACCCGCGAAGGGCGGATGCTCGTACCCACTCGTCCTGGCCTCGGGCTGACGCTTAGCGAACAGGTCAAGCCGTGGACGGTGCAGGAGGCGACGGTCGGGACACGTCCCTGATAGCCGTGTTGTATACGAACCCGCTAACGAGGCCATTGTATGGCCTCTTCGAGGACTGACGACCACCCGCGGCAGCGTCGTCGGTAGCGCTGTAGCGCCTCTCAGGGCGTCGCCGGCAACAGAAGCCGCGCGATCACCGGCAGATGATCGGAAATGCGCAACGTGTCGTCCTGCCGTACCTGCGCTTCGACCCGTTTGAGGCGCGGGCTGTAGAACAGGTAGTCGACGGTCCGGTCGGGGCCGTTGAGGCCGGGGTCGTTCGGGTAGTGGGTCAGCCAGTGTGCGCGGTCGATGCCGCTGGCTTCGTTGTTGGTGGGGATCATCGGGTATTTGTCCCACAACTGATGCAGCTCGCTGTCGGCGGAGTAGGGCGAGCGCTGTTCGGTGGGCAGGCGTCGGTATTGGCCCAAGGGCAACAGATTGAAATCGCCACCGATTAGCCACGGGGTACCGGCGGACTCAAGCTTGTCGAGGACCTTGGACACGGCGCCGACCTGAGCCTGGGCGGTGTCATCCGGCTGTGCGGCGCGTTCCAGATGCGTATTGAGCACCGCCAGTTGGCCGCCGCCGCTCACCGGCAGGTAACTCACCAGCAAGGCGTTTTTCGGCTGGAATTGGCGCGTGATGAAGTTCGCCTCGGCCACCGGCAATTGCACTCGCTCGGCTTGGTCGATGCGGTAGCGGCTCAGCGTCGCCAATTGCCGGCCAACGCTGCCGAAGATGCGCGGGTTGGGGATAAAGTCGGCCTTCCAGTCGAAGGCGCTGGCGGCGCACGGATAGAGATCGGCCAGGCGCTCCTGCAACAGCTTGAGCTGATCCTGGTAGTCGCTGGCCTTGGCGCCGTTGTCCAGTTCCTGGAGCAACACCACGTCCGGTTGCTCGTCGCGAATGACCCGCGCCACTTCGTCGAGGCTGAAGGCCATGTCTTCCAGGGTCGGGCTTTCATCGTCGCCCTGGGCCAGGTCGTGCCAGAACACGTAGCGCTTGCCGGCGAGGAACTGGACGTTCCAGGTCATCACCTTCAACGCCTGTCCAGGCACCAGCGGCGCGGCATTCGCGGCGCAACTGACCGGCAGCGCCTCCCGGGCCTGGGGGCGCCAGGTCAGGCCATAGATGGCGAAGATCCCGATGCCGACGAACAGCAACAGGCCCAGCACGGTGTATCGCAGCAGACGGGTCATGGCGCGGGCTTTTCTGCAATCAACATGAACATTCGGAACAGCACCACCGTGGTGAACAGTTGCAGGAAACTGTGGATGCTGTCGACCAGTAAACTGATCAATGGATTCTGGGGCTCAGGGTACACCGAGACGCTGGCGCCCTTGAGCAGCCACAGCGGAATCATCACGGCCAGGATGCACAACAGGATTCGCCAGAAATGGCCCCGACTCAGACGCGCGCTTTCCTTCATCGCGGCCAGCGGCGCCATGCCTCTTAACACCAAGAGGTATTCACCGAAGGCCAGGACGACCATCAGCCACAGCCCCGGCAGGAAGTACAACGAAATGCCGATCAGTATCAGCAGCGTGTTGAGGGCAGTCAGCAAGGCGAAGCGTGGCCACTGGAGGAGGGCAGCCGCCAGCAGGTCACGGGCGCGGGGGGCTTCGCCGCGACTGCGGGCGTCGAGAAACAGAATCAACGCGGCGGTGTACAGCGGATACACAAGGAGACCGACGATCACGCTGTAGCCGGAAAACCCTTCGGCCCCGAAAGCGCTGTCCACGCCTTGTTGCAGCACTGCTTCAAGTATCACCAGCGGCAGGCAAAGCTGGGCGATCCGGCCCAGATGGCGCTTGAAAAAATACAAGGAGTCACGCAGTACTTCTAACGGATTCATGAGTCGGTATCGCACTTCAAAAAAGCGGTCCGACACTTTAACCGATCAAGCGACCGCACAAGCAAACGTAAACATCAGGTAAAGACCATTGAAAGCTCCCTGCGCAACCCCATTACTGACTCGCACCGGTCTTCGTGACCGGCTTGGTTTTATCCGGCAATCTGATGAGGTCGCCATGAACAGCGAAGAACAAACCCTGATCGATGGACTGTTTTCACGGCTGCAACAGGCCGAAAAGGATTCAGCCCCGCGTGACGCCCAGGCTGAGGCGCGGATCAAGGAGCACTTGGCCAACCAGCCTGCGGCGGGCTATTTCATGGCCCAGGCGATCCTGGTGCAGGAGGCCGCGATCAAGCGCCTCGATGAGCAGAACAAGCAGCTCGCCCAGCAGGTCGAGCAACTGCAGGTTGAGTTGCAGCAGGCCCGTAACCAGACTTCTGCACCCAGCGGCGGTGGTGGTTTTCTCTCAAGTATTTTCGGCGGCAGCAGCCGCGATTCGCGTCCGGCCACTGCGCCGGCCTCCAGCGGTAGTGGCTGGCGCGAGCCGGCACGGCCTGCTTTCAATTCGCCGGCCCAGCAAGGCTTCGGCGCGGCGCCTGGCAGCTATGGCGCACCGCAACAGCAAGCCCCGGCGGCGGGCAGCTTTCTCGGCGGTGCCTTGAAAACCGCGGCGGGCGTGGCCGGTGGCGTGATGCTGGCCCAGGGCATCAGCAGTCTGTTCCACAGCAACCAACCCCAGGAAATCGTCGAAGTCCTCAAGGAAGAACCGGTCCAGCCGGCCAACGACACCGCTGACAGCGCCGACAACAGTTGGGGCGACGACCAGCGCGTGGCCGACAGCGATGCCTACGGCAACGATCCGGGCGGTTTCAGCGACGCGGACTACAGCGACGATTCGTCATCGTTCGGCGACGACGACTCCTTCGTCTGACCCGCCATTCGTCCGGGGCGCCCTGGCGCCTCGGGCCGATTATTCGCGGAACGTTCCTTGAGGCTGGCATACTGGGCAACTTTTCGGGCCGGGTGGCCTGCGCGCGTGTGCATTCATGAGGAAACGCGGTGAAAAAAATCGCAGTGTTCGCCGATGTCCAGAACCTCTACTACACCGTGCGCCAAGCCTACGGCTGTCATTTCAATTACGCGGCGTTGTGGGCTGATGTCAGCAAGCAGGGGCAGATTGTCGAAGCCTATGCCTATGCGATCGATCGCGGCGACAGCAAGCAGCAGCAGTTCCAGCAGATCCTGCGCAACCTGGGTTTCACCGTGAAACTCAAGCCCTATATCCAGCGCAGCGACGGCTCGGCCAAGGGCGACTGGGACGTGGGTATCACCCTCGACATCATGGACGCCGCCGACCACGTCGATGAAGTGGTGCTGGCCTCTGGCGATGGCGATTTCGACATGCTGCTCGAGCGCATCATCAGCAAGCACGGCGTGCAAGCGGTGGCCTACGGCGTGCCAGGGTTGACCGCCAACTCGCTGATCCGCGCCGCCAGTCGCTACGTGCCCATCGAAGGCGCGTTGCTACTCAAGAACTGATTTTCAAGGAGCCCCACAGGTTTGGAACGCATCGCAGTCATCGACTTTGAAACCACCGGCATCACCCCGAGCAGCAGTTGCCGGGCCACCGAAATCGCCGTGGTGATTCTCGAACGAGGCCTGATCGTTGACCGTTATCAGAGCCTGATGAACGCCGGCGTCCGCGTCCCGGCCTTCATCGAGCAACTGACCGGGATCAGCAATGCCATGCTGCGCAGCGCCCCCCCGGCGGAAAAGGTGATGAACGAGGTCAACGAATTCGTCGGCACCACGCCGTTGCTGGCCCATAACGCCGCGTTCGACCAGAAGTTCTGGGACTTCGAACTGGGACGGATCAAACGCACCCGTCTGCAAAACTTCGCCTGTTCATTGTTGCTGGCCAGGCGCTTGATGCCGGCGGCACCCAACCACAAGCTCGGCACACTCAACACGTTCGCCGGCTTGCCCCACACCGGCCAGGCTCACCGGGCCATGGCCGACGCCGAAATGGCCGCCAACCTCACCGCGCACCTGGCTTCGCAACTGCGGCAAAAGCATGGGCTGCAGGAGCTGTCCCATGACCTGCTGTGCAGTTTGCAGAAGGTGCCGGCGGCGAAGATCAACGAGCATCTGAAGCGCCATCGCGGTTTCTAGACACACCCCGCAACCCCTTAATCAATATCTCCGTGTTTTGAAAAGTGTATGGCTCGGATAAACAGGTTTTGTAGCTTATTTTCTGCCTGTCGCCTTTCTAGAATGAACGGCTCTCATCGTCCTGACTTCGAGTTGAACATGCCTGTCCCACGTCGTTTTCCGTTGCCGTTGATCGCTGCCTTCTTCGCCTTGTACGTCATCTGGGGTTCGACCTACCTGGTGATTCGCATCGGCGTCGAGCATTGGCCGCCCTTGCTGCTGGCCGGGATTCGTTTCGTGATCGCCGGGTCGCTGATGTACGGCTTCCTGCGTTGGCGTGGGGCGCCGGCACCGACCTGGGTGCAATGGAAAGCCGGGGCACTCATTGGCGTGCTGCTACTGACGTTCGGCAACGGTGCGGTGAGTGTCGCCGAGCACATGGGCGTGGCGTCTGGGGTGGCGGCGTTGGCCGTGGCGACGGTGCCTTTGTTTACCTTGCTCTGCGGCTATTTCTGGGGCGCACGTAATACCCGTCTGGAATGGGCAGGGATTGTGTTGGGATTGATCGGCATCGCCATGCTCAACCTGGGTTCCAACTTGCAATCGAGCCCGTTGGGGGCGGCTTTGCTGGTCTTCGCGGCGGCTTCCTGGGCCTTTGGCTCGGTATTGAGCAGACACTTGCCGTTACCGGCCGGGGCGATGGCCAGTGCCGTGGAAATGCTGGTCGCCGGCGTGGTGTTGTTGATCGGCAGCTTCGCCAGCGGCGAACATCTGGAGAGCATGCCGCCGCTGGAAGGCTGGCTCGCGCTGCTCTATCTGATCGGTTTCGGCTCGATCATCGCCTTCAATGCCTACATGTACCTGCTCAAGCATGTGCGTCCGGCGGCGGCGACCAGCTATGCCTACGTCAATCCAGCAGTGGCGGTGTTGTTGGGGATCGTCTTTGCCGGAGAAACCATCGGCATCGAGGAGGCGATGGCGATGCTGGTGATCATCAGCGCCGTGGTGTTGATCGGCTTGCCGCAGTGGCGCAAGCCCAAGCCTGCACCGGCCGAATCCTGATTTAGGGTAAACTGCCGCGCATTGCACACCTTGCGCTGATTTTTCCTACGGTATCTCCATGACTTTCGCCACTCTTGGCCTGATCGAACCCCTGCTGCGCGCCCTCGAGACGCTCGGCTACCAGACGCCGACGCCGGTCCAGGCCGAAGCCATGCCGGCGGTGCTCGCCGGTCGCGACCTGATGGCCGCGGCCCAGACCGGCACCGGCAAGACCGCCGGTTTCGCCGTGCCGCTGTTGCAGTTGCTGACCACCGAAGGGCCGAAGGTGACCGCCAATTCGGTACGGGCGCTGATCCTCGTGCCGACCCGCGAGCTGGCCGAGCAGGTTCATGAAAGCGTGCGCCAGTACGCGCAGAATCTCCCTTTGAGCACCTACGCCGTGTACGGTGGCGTCAGCATCAACCCGCAGATGATGAAGTTGCGCAAAGGCGTCGATTTGTTAGTCGCCACGCCGGGCCGCCTGCTCGATCTGTTCCGCCAGAACGCGCTGACGTTCAACCAGCTCCAGACGCTGGTGCTGGACGAAGCGGACCGCATGCTCGACCTGGGTTTCTCCGAAGAGCTGGCGAATATCTACAAGGCCCTGCCGAAGAAGCGCCAGACGCTGCTGTTCTCGGCCACGTTCTCCGATGCGATCCGCCTGCTGGCCGGGCAGATGCTCAACGACCCGTTGAGCATCGAAGTGAGCCCGCGCAACGTGGCCGCGAACACCGTCAAGCAGTGGGTGGTGACGGTCGACAAGAAACGCAAGCCGGAACTGTTTGTCCACCTGATGCGAAAGCACAAGTGGAAGCAAGTGCTGGTATTCGCCAAGACCCGCAACGGCGTCGATGCGTTGGTGGAAAAACTCCAGGGGCTGGGCGTCAACGCCGATGGCATCCATGGCGACAAACCCCAGGCCACCCGCCAACGCGCGCTGGACCGCTTCAAGGCAAGCGAAGTGCAGATACTCGTGGCGACCGACGTTGCCGCTCGCGGGCTGGATATCGAGGATTTGCCGCTGGTGGTGAATTTCGATTTGCCGATCGTTGCCGAAGACTACATCCACCGCATCGGCCGCACGGGCCGGGCGGGCGCCACAGGGCAGGCGATTTCCCTGGTTTGCGCCGATGAAGTGAATCTGCTGTCAGCCATCGAAACCCTGACTCGTCAGACTTTGCCGCGGCAGATGGAGCAGGACTTCGAGCCTGAACACCGCGTGCCGGACACCGATGCCAGCGGCCAGGTCGTCAAGAAGCCGAAAAAGCCGAAGAAGCCGAAAACCCAAGGCAGCGGCGGCAAGCGCAACCTGGGCAAGTGGGTGGACAGCGGCGACTCGGGACCGGTCGAACCTTCGGTGAAACCTGTGCGAAAAGTGCCGGTGTTCAATACTGGGCCACGTAAGAGGAAGCCTTGAGAGCAGCTTCAAGTTGTAAGCTGCAAGCTGCAAGTTGGACGCATGCAGCCTAAGGCTTGCAGCTTGCAGCTTGCAGCTTGCAGCTTGCAGCTTGCAGCTTGCAGCTTGCAGCTTGCAGCTTGCAGCTTGCAGCTTGCAGCTTGCAGCTTGTAGCTTGTAGCTTGTAGCTTGTAGCTTGCAGCTTGTGACTTACAACTTGCCGCTGTTTCGCAGAAACCCCACCATCCCCAATCCCGCCGCCCGGCCACTGGCAAAGCACGCTGTGAGCAAATAACCCCCGGTCGGCGCTTCCCAATCGAGCATTTCCCCCGCGCAGAAAACCCCAGGAAGTTGCTTGAGCATCAGGCCCTCATCCAAGGCTTCGAAGGTCACGCCTCCGGCGCTGCTGATGGCTTCGTCCAGCGGGCGGGTTTTCACCAGGGTAACGGGCAAGGCCTTGATCGCCTGGGCCAGCCGCGCCATGTCGGCGAAACAATCGGCAGACGTGAGTTCTCGCAACAACGCCGCTTTGACCCCGTCGATCCCCAGTTGGCTGTGCAGGTGCTTGGCCATCGAGCGTGAGCCGCGCGGCTTGCCCAGTGCTTGAAGAATTTTGCCCACAGGCCTGCCCGGCAGCAGATCCAGATGAATAATGGCGTGTCCATGCTGGTTGATAGCCTCCCGAATCCGCGCAGACAGCGCATAGATCAGGCTGCCTTCCAGGCCGGTGGCGGTGATGACGCATTCGCCGAGGCGCGGCACGTCGTCGTTGAGTCCGATGGCGATATTCTTGAGCGGCGCGCCGGCGTATTTGCCAATCAGCAGATCGCTCCAGGCCGGCACGTCGAATCCGCAGTTGCTCGGCTGCAAGGCCGCCAAGGCGATACCGCGCTGTTCCAGCTCCAGCATCCAGGCACCGTCGGATCCCAGGCGTGACCAGCTGCCGCCGCCCAATGCCAGCAACGTCGCGTTGGGCCGCAACGACTTTTCACCGTCTGGACTGGCGATACGCAGGCTGCCGTCGGTATTCCAACCGAGCCAGCGATGGCGCGTGTGGATCACCACGCCGGCATCGCGCAAGCGTTTGAGCCAGGCGCGCAAGAGCGGCGCGGCTTTCATGTCCGTAGGAAATACCCGCCCGGAGCTGCCGACAAAGGTCTCGATGCCCAGGCCGTGAATCCACTGACATAACGCTTGCGCGTCGAACGCCCGTAGCAGTGGGGCGACATTCGACGCGCGCTCGCCGTAGCGGGACAGGAACGCCGGGAACGCTTCCGAGTGGGTAATGTTCATTCCGCCGACACCGGCCAGCAAAAACTTCCTACCCACAGATGGCATGCCGTCATACAGGTCGACCTGGATGCCGGCCTGGCTCAACACCTCGGCCGCCATCAGGCCGGCGGGGCCACCGCCGATGATGGCGACGTTTGGAGAAGAGGCTGGGGCAGTCGAGGTCATGATTTGAACTTTGGGGCTGGAAGAGGCGCAGCATTCTAGCAGCACCGGTTCTTCTGGGAGCGGCGGAGCTCAGATTGATCAAAAAACAACCAGTGCGGCGCGGACTAGAGGCAACATAGGCTGTAAGCCGTTTCGCTCAGGTTATCCACAGGCCGTTCCACAGCCATTGTGGGTAAAGCGCAGATTTCAGTGACAACCTGATGACGCCCAGACCTTTTGTGCGCTGTGGTGCAGGATCCCGTGGCGCCGGGCCAGGGCTTTGCGGTCCTTGCTGTAGCCGCCGCCGATCACGCCGACCACCGGGATGTCCCGCCCCAGGCAATGACGCATCACGCTTTCATCCCGGGCCGCGAGGCCTTCGTCGGTCAACTTCAGGTAACCGAGGGCATCGTCCTTGTGAACGTCGACCCCGGCGTCATACAGCACCAGGTCCGGCTGATAGAGCGGCAGCAGGTAGTTGAGGGCGTCATCGACGACGCTCAGGTAGGCGTCGTCGCCCATGCCCATCGGCAGGGGAATGTCCCAGTCGCTGTGCGCCTTGCGTGCCGGAAAATTCTTTTCGCAGTGCAAGGAAACTGTCACGGCGTCCGGGGTGTCATGGAGTATTCGGGCGGTACCGTCGCCCTGATGCACATCGCAATCGAAAATCAGCACCCGCGAGACCCGGCCACTGGCCAGGAAGTAGCGGCTGATCACCGCCAGGTCGTTGAAAATGCAAAAGCCCGCCGGGTGGTCGTAGTGGGCGTGATGTGTACCGCCGGCCAGGTGACAGGCCAGCCCATGCTCAAGCGCTTGCTCGGCGGCGAGCAGTGAACCGCCGACGGCGCGCACCGTTCGCCGGGCCAAGGCTTCGCTCCAGGGCAGGCCAAGGCGCCGTTGGTCTTCGCGGGACAACTCGCCGCCCATATAGCGTTCGATATAACCGCGATCGTGGGCCAGGGCGAGAATCTCTGGCGGGCACAGCGCCGGACGCAACAGGTCCGCGTCCCGGGTCAGGCCGCTGTCCACCAAGTGGTCGCGCAGCAGGCGAAACTTGTCCATGGGGAAACGGTGCTCCGGGGGAAATTCGGGGCTGTAGTCTTCGTGGTAGATCAGCGGCAGCGGCATGGTGTTTTCAGTGGCGATTGAGTGACGGATCCTACCAGCGATGTAAACTCTGGGGCATGGAAAGGGAGTGAAAATGGAGCCGATACTGGAACTGGAAAGCGCACGGCTGATACTGCGACAGTGGAGCGATGATGATCTGCCGGCATTTGCAGCGATGTCTGCCGATCCCCAGGTGATGCGTTATTTTCCGGCACCGCTGAGCCGCCTGGAAAGCGCCGCGTTGATCGGCCGGGTGCGCGGGCATTTCGCCGAGCACGGTTTTGGCTTGTGGGCGCTGGAGCGCAAGGACACCGGCGCCTTCATTGGCTTCACCGGGTTGGGCGTGGTCGGGTTCGACGCGCATTTCACCCCCGCGGTCGAGATCGGCTGGCGCCTGGCCCGGGAGCATTGGGGCTTGGGTTACGCCAGCGAAGCCGCGTGGACGGCGTTGCGCTGTGGGTTCGACCGCCTGGGGCTGGACGAAGTCGTGGCGTTTGCCGCTGTGGATAACTTGCCATCGCAGAAAGTCATGCAAGCCATCGGTATGCTGCATGACCCGGCCGATGATTTCGAACATCCAAAGCTCGCGGTCGGCCATCCATTGCGTCACCATGTGCTCTACCGAATCAACCGCGAGCAGTGGCTGCAGACCCTGCACGGTTAGCCGACACGGACGTCTACAATGCCCGCCACAATGGCCCGGGCCAATCATCGATCCGCCGCCGCAGCGCAGCCTGCGCGGTTTTGTGCTGTTGTGAGGAAAGTCTGAATGAGCCACGTGTTGGAAGATCTGGTCGACCTGCTGACCCTGGAACCGATCGAGGAGAACCTGTTTCGCGGTCGCAGCCAGGACTTGGGGTTCCGCCAGTTGTTCGGCGGCCAGGTGTTGGGCCAGTCGTTGTCGGCGGCCAGCCAGACCGTGGAAGAGGCGCGCCATGTGCACTCGATGCACGGTTACTTCCTGCGCCCGGGCGATGCGGCGTTGCCGGTGGTCTATCAAGTCGATCGCGTGCGTGACGGCGGCAGCTTCAGCACCCGTCGGGTCACGGCGATCCAGAAGGGCCACCCGATCTTTACCTGCAGCGCGTCGTTCCAGTACGACGAGCAAGGCTTTGAACATCAAAGCTCCATGCCGCAAGTCGTCGGGCCGGAGAACTTGCCCTCGGAGCTTGAGCTGACCCAGCAGCGGGCGCACCTGTTGCCCGAGCACATGCGTGAAAAACTGCTGTGCCCCAAGCCGATCGAGGTGCGCCCGGTCACGGAAAAAGATCCTTACAACCCGCAGCCGGCCGACCCGGTCAAATACGTTTGGTTTCGTGCCGATGGCGCCCTGGCGGATTCGCCGGCGCTGCATAAATACCTGCTGGCCTACGCGTCGGATTTCGGCCTGTTGACCACCTCGATGCTGCCACACGGCAAATCGGTCTGGCAGAAAGACATGCAGGTCGCCAGCCTCGATCACGCGTTGTGGTTCCATGCCGACCTGCGCGCCGATGACTGGCTGCTCTACGCCATGGACAGTCCATGGGCCGGCAATTCCCGTGGGTTCTCTCGGGGCAGCGTGTTCAATCGCGCCGGGCAATTGGTGGCTTCGGTGACCCAGGAAGGCTTGATCCGCCATCGCAAGGATTGGGCATGAGCCTGGCCGATGTGCGGCACTGGGTGTTCGACATGGACGGCACGCTGACCATCGCCGTGCATGATTTCGCCGCGATCCGCGTGGCCCTGGCGATCCCGCCCGAAGACGACATCCTCACGCATCTGGCCGCATTGCCAGCAGAGGAAGCGGCGGCCAAGCATGCCTGGTTGCTGGAGCATGAGCGGGACTTGGCGTTGGGGTCCAAGCCAGCGCCAGGGGCGGTCGAGTTGGTGCGCGAGTTGGCCGGGCGTGGTTATCGCCTGGGCATCCTGACCCGCAACGCCCGCGAACTGGCTCATGTAACCCTCGAGGCCATCGGCCTGGCGGACTGTTTTGCCGTGGAGGACGTGCTGGGCCGCGACGAAGCGCCGCCCAAGCCTCATCCCGGCGGCCTGTTGAAACTGGCCGAAGCCTGGAGCGTGGCGCCGGAGACGATGGTCATGGTCGGCGACTATCGTTTCGATCTGGACTGCGGCCGTGCGGCGGGGGCGCGGACGGTGCTGGTAAACCTGCCAGACAACCCGTGGCCCGAACTGACGGACTGGCATGCGCGCGATTGTGGGGAACTGCGACGGATGCTCGCTTGAAGGGCGGATCTTTCTCGCCGGCAGACTCGCGTGGGTTCACTGACCAAACAATGCCTTCAGCCCTTCGGGTGAATTGAACATTCCATTGCCATCGTGCCCGACGCCGGGCACCTCGACGAGCCGCTGGTTCAATCCTTGCGGATGACGCCGGCTCAGGTAATCGAAAAAGAACTGCCCACGCAGCAGTCGATACGCGCCCTGGGTTTGAGCTTCACAGCCTTTGTCCAGCGCCGGGTGTTCCGGGTCGATGTCCTGTTGCCCCAGCAGATAGACAATGTCGCGCTTGATGTAACGCTCTTCAAGCTGGACCGCCGTCTGGCCGGTGGCATAGGCCGGCAGGTTTTCAAGGCCATATTTCCAACGGTTGAAAGTTGGGCAACTGGCAGGGTCGAACGCCATCGGGCGCTGCGCATCGAGGTAGGCGTAGGACGATGGGTTGGCGACGACAAAGCGTGGCGCAATACGCGATGGACCATGGGCGAGCAGGGCATAACGCTGCACCACTTGGGCGCCGCCGGAATGACCGGCGATGACGATTTCCTTCACTTCGGGGAACTGTTGTCGGTCGCTGACCCGGGCGACGATGTCGTCCAGCACCTGGAATGAGCTGACCGGGTCTGGCCCCGTGGATTGACCGCCCGCCATCCACTCATTGCCCTGCCAGCGCAGGATGTCGGCAGGCAATTGATGGCGCGCCACATCGTGTCCGTTGAGAAACTGCGGGGCGATGATCAAGGTCGTCGCCGATTGACCGGCCTGCGCGGCGGCTTTTTCAGCGCTGTGCAGGTAAGTGTCGGCATTGCGCAGCCGGCCATGGACGATGATCAGCACCCGTTGGATCGAAGAAGGCGGTGGGCTCACGGCCACGGCCATCGCGCCCGCCTTGAATTGCAGCCGTCCCTGGGCGATGGCGTTTACACCGTGTTCGTCTGCCTGTGCCATGCAGCACAGCATCAACCCGAGGAATGCCGCCCACCTCATTACAAGGTTTTCGCCGCGAAGGTGTCGCATTGGCTCACTTGGCCTTGGGCGAAACCAATCTTGAACCAGCGAACCCGTTGCGCCGAAGTGCCGTGAGTGAAGGAGTCCGGCACTACGCGGCCCTGGCCTTGTTGCTGCAGCCGATCGTCGCCGATCGCGTTGGCGGCGTTCAGGGCCTCTTCGATGTCCCCTGGCTCAAGCCAGTTCAGGCGTTTTTGCGCGTGGTTGGCCCAGACGCCGGCCAGGCAGTCGGCCTGCAATTCCTGGCGCACCAGCAAGCCACCGTCGCCTTCCATTTGCCGGCCTTGTTGGCGGGCTTCCTGGATTTTTGCCGACACACCGAGCAGCGTCTGCACGTGGTGCCCTATTTCGTGGGCGATGACGTAGGCCTGGGCGAAATCGCCGGCGGCGGAGAAACGCTGGGACATTTCCTTGAAGAAACTCATGTCCAGGTAGACCTGCCGGTCTGCCGGGCAATAGAAAGGGCCGGTCGCCGAGGACGCTTGGCCGCACGCCGAATTGACCCGACCACTGAACAACACCAGCTTCGGTTGCTGGTACTGGCGCCCCGCTTGCTGGAACACTTGGCCCCAGGTGTCTTCGGTATCGCCGAGGATGGAACGGACGAATTCGGCCTGTTCATCGTTGGCCGGTGGCGCCTGGCGCGTTTGCGACGAGGCAGGGGCCGAGCCCTGGTCCATTTGCCCGGCGAGTTGCCCGAGGATTTGCATGGGGTCCTGGCCGGTGACCCAACCGATGCCGACAATCAGGATGATCGCCGTCAGGCTCAATCCCTTGCCACCGCCAAAGCGCATCCCGCCGCCGCCCCCACCGTCACCACGGGCGTCCACCACGTTGTCACTGCGGCGACCTTTTTTCCATAACATGTGGGAAATCCTCTGAATGAGCGTGCGAAGAGATGACCGCTATGGCGCAGTCTAGTCTTTAGGGGCGCAAGGTGCGCGCCGTGCCTGAGCTGTCAGGCAACCGACGCGGACTTTGGTTCAGCACTGAGCCGAACCCCGCCTGGCTGCGGATTTTTCATTACACTTCGGATCCAGAACTATCGGAACCCTCGCTGGCCCAATAACTGCACCGCGCATCACGACCTTTACATCAAGCAACGCAGGTTTCCCTATGACCATCAGCACTCCGCTCTCCGGCGTCAATCAGGCTTTCAAGGGCATCGTGCTTATTCTGGTCGCAACGTTCCTGTTCTCCAGTCATGATGCATTGTCCAAATACCTCTCGGGCTTCTATCCGATCGTCATGGTGGTCTGGGCACGTTATGTCGTGCACACCTTGTTGATGGCAGGGATTTTCCTGCCGCGCTCGGGGCTGCGCGTGCTGCGTACCAAGCGCCCTTTGTGGCAGTTGGCGCGGGCGTTGTGCCTGTTGGGGACCAGTTTGTTCTTCACCACCGCGCTGATGTTCATCCCTCTCGCGGAGGCGACGGCGGTCAACTTCCTCGCGCCGGTGCTGGTCACCGCCCTATCGGTGCCGTTGCTCGGCGAGCATGTGACGCGTGGCCAATGGATCGCGGTGATCTTCGGTTTTATCGGCGTGTTGATCATCGTCCACCCGGGCGGCGATCTGTTTACGCCGGCGGTGCTGTTGCCGTTCTGCTCGGCGCTGTTTTTCTGCTTCTACCAGTTGCTGACGCGCAAGCTCAGCGAGATCGACAGCCCGACCACCAGCAATTTTTTCGCCGGCCTGTGCAATACGTTGGTGATGAGCGCGTTGGTGCCGTTCTTCTGGCAAGTGCCGAGCCTGACGCACGGGGTGATGATGCTGGCGCTGGGCGCTTGCGGGATGACCGCGCACCTGATGCTGACCCAGGCGTTCCGCTTTGCCGCCCCGGCGTTGCTGGCGCCGTTCGGGTATTGCCAGATCATCTTCGCCGGTTTGCTGGGCTGGTTGTTTTTTAGCCATACGCCGACGCTGACCACGATTGTGGGCATTGTGCTGATCTGTCTGAGTGGATTGGCCGCGGCGTGGCAGCAGCGGCGCAAATAGTTAGGCAGAGCCCTTTGTGGCTGACAGAGCCCCTGTGGAGCGGGAGCAAGCTCCCTCGCCACAGGTAAGTCGCTGTCCGCCAGCGCATGGACAGTCAGTTTTCCAGGATTGGAACCTTGCGCGGCGCCATGAAGTACATCCAGATCAATGCAATGAAGTACATCGCCGGGATCAGGGTGAACAGCACGGTGTAATTATTGTTGGTGATCGTCAGGATGTGCCCCACCAACTGGGTCATGAACATCCCGCCGATGGCCGCGCACATGCCGCCGAAGCCGAACACCGTACTCATCATGTGCTTGGGCGTGTAGTCCATCACCAGGCTCCAGATGTTCGCGGTCCAGGCCTGGTGCGCGCCGATCGCCAGGGAAATGGCAAACACCGCTACCCACAGGCTGCTGGAGCCGGCGGCCATGATCACGCCGACGATGCAGCAGGCAAACAGCAGCATGGAGAGCAGCCGTGCCTTGATCGGATTGACCCCGCGGCCAATCAGGAACGAAGACAAAATCCCGCCGCCGACACTGCCGAAGTCGGCGGTGAGGTAGATGATGATCAGCGGAATGCCCATCTGGGTCACGTTGATGCCCAGGTTGTATTGCTGGTTCAAGAATGGCGGTAGCCAGTACAGGTAGAACCAGAACACCGGCGCGGTAATCGAGTATGCCAGGGCGAACGCCCAGGTGCCGCGCATGCGCAGGATCCGGGAGAACGGCACGCGGGCCTGGTCCGGTTCGTCCTGGGCCTGGATGTAGTCCAGTTCTGACTGTTTGACGCTCGGGTGATCTTCCGGGTTGAAGTATTTCAGACCCCAGAACAGCAACCAGATCCCGCCTAGCGCGGCCATGCACAGGAACGCGGCCTGCCAGCCCCACACGTGCAGGACCAGAGGCAACAGCATCGGCGTGAACATTGCGCCGACGTTGGTTCCGGCGTTGAAAATACCGGTGGCCACGGCGCGTTCGCCCGCCGGGAACCACAGCCGGGTGGTCTTCACGCAGGCCGGGTAGTTGGCGGCTTCGGTCAGGCCGAGGATGAAGCGGCAGACCATGAAGCCCACCGCCGAAGTAGCCAGGCCATGGGCGCCGGTCGCCAGGCTCCAGAGCAGCACGGCGCAGAAGAACACGCGCTTGACGCCAACCCGATCGATCAGCCGACCCTGCAACACGAAGCCGATGGCATAGCCGACCTGGAACCAGAAATTGATGTTGGCGTAATCCATCGCCGTCCAACTCATTTCCTTGGCAAGAATGGGCTGCATGACGCCCAGTGCGGCGCGGTCGATGTAATTCAGGGTGGTGGCAAAAAACACCAGGGCGAGCATGCCCCAACGGGTCTTGCCCACCGCCATGGCGCCACGGATCTTGTCGCCGACGCTTTCGGTGGAGGCACCCAGGCCGGGGGCCAGGCGGGAACTTTGGGAAGGAATCATAGGTGCACCCGTTCTTGAAATTCTTATGGTGTGGTCTGGGTTTGCCATTGGGACGGCAGTTCAGGCCGGCGTCAACGTGGGGCCGATGGTGCGCAGTGGCTAAAAAATCGTCAATTCGTTAATCGGGCATTGTGTTCGATAATCGCCCAAAAAACTAACTGGGTGGTACATATTGAATTGCTCAAAGAAACCGGCAGCCCAATAATCGGCTGACTCTTTTAAAAAGCGGCGCACTTTTGTAGCCGACGCCTGTCCCGGGAGCCGAATTCATGCAGCGTTCCATTGCCACCGTTTCGTTGAGCGGTACCCTGCCGGAAAAACTCGAAGCCATTGCCGCCGCCGGTTTCGACGGGGTGGAGATCTTCGAGAACGACCTTCTCTATTACGACGGCAGCCCTCGGGAAATCAGGCAAATGTGCGCCGACTTGGGCATTGCCATCACCTTGTTCCAGCCGTTTCGCGATTTTGAAGGCTGCCGTCGTGAACGCCTGGCGCGCAACCTGGAGCGGGCCGAGCGCAAATTCGACCTGATGCAGGAGCTGGGCACCGATCTCGTGCTGGTGTGCAGCAATGCCGCCGCCGACAGCGTTGGCGATGAGCAAATCCTGATCGATGACCTGCGGCTCCTGGCCGAACGGGCCGGCGCGCGGGGCTTGCGCATTGGTTATGAGGCATTGGCCTGGGGACGGCACGTGAATACGTATCAACAGGTGTGGAACATCGTGCGCCAGGCCGATCATCCGAGCCTCGGCGTATTGCTCGACAGCTTTCACACTTTGTCCCTCAAAGGCGACCCGAGCGCCATTGCCGAGATCCCTGGCGAGAAAATTTTCTTCGTGCAGATGGCCGACGCGCCCATCCTGGCGATGGATGTCTTGGAATGGAGTCGGCATTTCCGCTGTTTCCCGGGGCAGGGCGAGTTCGACCTGCCGGGCTTCCTGGCACCGATCATCAAGAGTGGCTACACCGGGCCGCTGTCGTTGGAAATCTTCAACGACGGATTTCGCGCCGCGCCGCCAAGGGCCAACGCGGCCGACGGTTTGCGGTCGCTGTTGTACCTGGAGGAAAAAACCCGTCAGCGGCTGGCCGAAGAAGTGCCTGCTCACAACAGCGACATCCTGTTCACGACGCCGCCAGCCAGTGAATACAAGGGCGTCGAATTTCTCGAATTCGCTGTGGACGACAACCTCGGCGCCAAACTCTCCCATTGGCTGGAGCAGTTGGGGTTCGTCAAGGCGGGACAACATCGGTCCAAGAATGTCAGCCTGTTGCGCCAGGGCGATATCAACCTGATCCTCAACAGCGAGCCTTATTCCTTCGCCCACAACTTTTTCGAAGCCCACGGCCCGTCGCTGTGCGCGACGGCGGTGCGGGTTCAGGACAGCGCTTGTGCCTTGGAGCGGGCTGTCGCCTACAAGGGCCAGCCCTATCGTGGCCTGGTGGGGCCCAATGAGCTGGAACTCGCGGCGGTGCGTGCGCCGGACGGCAGCCTGATTTACCTGGTGGACCAGGACGCCGATGTCTATGGCACCGATTTCAACCTGAAACCGGGTGCGGTGATCGGCGCCGGGCTCAAGCGCATCGATCACATGGCGATGGCGCTGCCGGCCGACAGCCTCGACAGTTGGGTGCTGTTCTACAAGAGCCTGCTGGATTTCGAGGCTGACGATGAAGTGGTGCTGCCCGATCCCTACGGCCTGGTCAAAAGCCGTGCGTTGCGCAGCCGCTGCAGTTCGATCCGTTTGCCGTTGAACATTTCCGAGAACCGTAACACCGCGATCTCACATGCACTGTCGAGTTATCGCGGTTCCGGTGTGCATCACATCGCCTTCGATTGCGATGACATTTTCGCCCAGGTCAGCCGCGCCAAGGAGGCGGGCGTGCCGTTGCTGGACATTCCGTTGAATTACTACGACGACTTGGCGGCGCGTTTCGATTTCGACGACGAGTTTCTCAGCGAACTGGCGTATTTCAACGTGTTGTACGACCGTGACGCTCAGGGTGGCGAGTTTTTTCATGTCTACACCGAACCGTTCGAAGGGCGATTTTTCTTCGAGATCATCCAGCGCAAGAATGGCTATGCCGGTTACGGCGCGGCCAATGTCGCGGTGCGGCTGGCAGCGATGGCCAAGTCCCGTAGCGGTGGGGTGCGGCACGCCAAGTTGTAGTGAAATCGTAAACGCGGCGGCAATGCGCGACGCCGTGGCTTCCTTCACTGCACGGTGCGGCCCATAATCGCCAACCTGTGCAGTGATGGCCGTGAGCCCGCAATGACTATGAATCCAGAGCTTTCCGCAGTCGCCGAAGAACCTGTCGCCGCGCCGCGCAGGAGTCGCAAGAACAACCCGGAGAAAACCCGCGAGAACATTCTTCAGGAAGCCATCGTCGAGTTCGTCCAGCAGGGGCTCGCCGGCGCGCGGGTCGACGCCATCGCCGAGCGCATCCACACCTCCAAGCGCATGATCTATTACTACTTCGGCAGCAAGGAGCAGTTGTACGTCGAGGTGCTGGAAAAACTCTACGGCGATATCCGTACCACCGAGAGCCGCCTGCACCTGGCGGAGCTGGCGCCGATCGATGCGATCCGCCGGCTGGTGGAGTTCACCTTCGACCACCACGACCGCAACGTGGATTTCGTGCGCATCGTCTGCATCGAAAACATCCACAACGCCGAATACGTCAAGCAGTCCGGAACGATCAAGGCGATGACCAACACCATCCTCGATTCCCTGGGCGTGATCCTGCGGCGCGGCGCCGAAGAGGGCGTGTTCCGTGCGGGCCTCGAGCCGCTGGATGTACATTTGCTGATCAGTTCGTTCTGCTTTTACCGCGTGTCCAACCGCCAGACATTCGGTGAGATCTTTCAGATTGATCTGTCGGACGAAGTCGTCAAGCAGCGCCATCGGCAGATGGTTTGCGAGTCGGTGTTGCGGTATCTGCAAGCCTGAACCTCGTGGAGGCGAGCAGGCCCCCACGGGTTTTTCAGTGATTCATGCTCTGGAAGTGCGCCAGCATCCGCTGGGCATCCGGTGCCACGCCGCTGAACAGCTCGAACGCCTTGACTGCCTGGAACACCGCCATGGTTCCGCCATCCAGCGTGCGGCAACCCAAGGCCCGGGCGTTGCGCAGTAGTTCGGTTTCCAATGGGAAGTAAACGATTTCCGCCACCCATAATTCGCTTCGCAACAGCTCGACCGGCACTGGCATGCCAGGCAGTTTCGCCATGCCCATCGGCGTGGTATTCACCAACCCATCGGTCTCGATCATGGCGCTGGCCAGATCCTGGCCGGCCCGGGCACGACCGGCGCCGAACTGTTGATTCAGATTGTTCGCCAGTGCCTCGGCACGGCTGGCCTCGACGTCAAAAATGCTCAGTGTCCCCACGCCTTCTGCCAACAGCGCGTGGGCGACTGCCGCACCTGCACCGCCGGCCCCCATCTGGACGACGTGGCGGCGCGAGACGTCGCCCAGGCCACGACGAAAGCCCTCGGCAAATCCCAGGCAATCGGTGTTGTGGCCGATGCGTTTGCCGTCTTTGAGCACCACGGTATTCACCGCGCCGATTCCGCGGGCTTCGGGCGACAGTTCGTCCAGCAATGGGATGACCGCCTGTTTGCACGGGAACGTGATGTTCAGTCCGGTAAAACTCATGCGTTCGGCGGCTATCAACAAGTCGGGCAGGGCGCCGCTCTCGAGCTTCAGCGCATCGAGATCGATCAATCGATACAGGTAACGCATGCCTTGGGCATCGCCTTCGTGCTCATGCAGCGCCGGCGTGCGAGACGCCTGGATACCCGCGCCGATCAGGCCGGCCAGCACAGTGAGATTCGACATGCGCATCAACCCTTCAACCGCTGACTGAAATGTTCCAGGGCCAGGCGATAGCCGTGGCTGCCGAACCCGCACATCACGCCGATGGCCACCGATGAAACGAACGAGTGGTGACGGAACGTTTCACGGGCGTGGACGTTGGACAGGTGGACTTCGATTACCGGGACTTCACTGGCCACCAAGGCGTCGCGGATGGCAACCGATGTATGTGTCCAGGCCGCCGGGTTGATGATGATCCCGGCACACCGACCTCGGGCGCCGTGAATCCAGTCGATCAGCTCGCCTTCCTGGTTGGTCTGGCGAAATTCCACGGCCAGGCCGAACTCTTCGGCAGTGCGGGCGCACAACGCGGAAATATCAGCCAGGGTTTCATGGCCATAGGTCGCCGGCTCGCGGCTGCCGAGCAGGTTCAGGTTCGGGCCGTTGAGCACCAGAACGATCGGAGGCATCGCAAAATACTCCACATTTTTATTGTTGGTGTCGGCCGTGTTCCAGCCTGTGGAGACAAATTGTACTAGATGGTTAATTTGGTCAAATAAAGCAGCCGACATCGGCCAATAAGTGTTCGATGATCGAACACGGCTTTTTCAGGGGCGGGCAGTTGTGGCGAGGGAGCAAGCTCTCTCGCCACAGGGGTGTGACTCTGCTCAGCGCCGAGTCAACAACACCCCGGATTCCATGTGATGGGTCCAGGGGAACTGATCGAACAACGCGCAACGCGTGATGCGGTGCGTATCGTTCAACTGCGCGATATTCGCGGCGAGGGTTTCCGGATTGCAGGAAATGTACAGGATGTTGTCGAAGCGCCGGGTCAGCTCGCAGGTGTCCGGGTCCATGCCGGCGCGCGGCGGGTCGACGAAGACGCTGCCGAATTCGTAGCTTTTCAGATCGATGCCGTGCAGGCGACGGAACGGACGGACTTCGTTCAAGGCTTCGGTCAATTCTTCGGCGGACAGGCGCACCAGCGTGACGTTATCCACAGCGTTTTCGCTGAGGTTGCTCAGCGCGGCGTTCACCGAGGTCTTGCTGATTTCAGTGGCGAGCACTTTGCGCACGCGGGTGGCCAGGGGCAGGGTGAAGTTGCCGTTGCCGCAGTACAACTCCAGCAAATCGTCGCTGCGATCACCCAAGCTTTCATAAGCCCAGTTGAGCATCTTCTGGTTCACCGTGCCGTTGGGCTGGGTGAAGGCGCCTTCGGGTTGGCGATAGCTGAAGGTGCGGCCGCCGACGTCGAGTTTCTCCACTACGTAATCCTGGCCGATCACTTCCCGTTTGCCTTTGGAACGACCAATGATGCTGACGCCCAGGTCGGCCGCCAGTTTCGATGCCGCGGCGTGCCAGTGCTCGTCCAGCGGGCGGTGATAACACAGGGTGATCATCGCATCGCCGGCCAGAGTGGTCAGGAACTCCACCTGGAACAGCTTATGGCTCAGGGGCGCACTGGCCTGCCAGGCGGCCTTGAGTTGCGGCATCAATTGGTTGATGCGCAGGCTGGCGATAGGAAACTCCTCAATGAGGACCGGCGTGCGCTTGTCGTCCTGGGAGAACATCGCGTAATGGCGTTCGCCGGCTTCGCGCCACAGGCGGAACTCGGCCCGTAGGCGGAAATTCTTCAACGGCGAATCGAACACCACAGGCTCGGGTGCATCGAACGGAGCCAGCAGGTCGCGCAAACGAGCGACCTTGTCCTGCAACTGGGCGGCGTAGGCCTGGGAATCAAAAGTCATGCGTTGAACCAACCCAACTTGATAACGAACAGAATCGACAGGATGACCAGGGCCGGGTTCAGCTCACGACCACGACCGGACACCAGTTTGATGGCGGTCCAGGCGATAAAGCCAAAGGCGATGCCATTGGCAATGGAGTAGGTGAACGGCATCGCCAGGGCCGTGATGACCACCGGGGCGGCAACGGTGATGTCGTCCCAGTCGATTTCCGCCAGGCCCGAGGTCATCAGCACGGCGACGAACAGCAGGGCTGGCGCGGTGGCGAAGGCCGGGACGCTGGCGGCCAGTGGCGAGAAGAACAGCGCCAGCAGGAACAGGATAGCCACCACAATGGCGGTCAAGCCGGTGCGGCCGCCGGCACTGACGCCCGCCGCCGATTCGATGTAGCTGGTGGTCGTCGAGGTGCCCAGCAGCGAACCGGCCATGGCGGCGGTGCTGTCGGCAATCAGCGCGCGGCCCATCTTCGGCATGTGGCCGTCCTTGCCCATCAGGCCGGCGCGCTTGGCGACGCCGATCAGGGTGCCGGAGTTATCGAACAGATCGACGAACAGGAACGCGAAGATCACGCTCACCAGACCGATGTCCAGGGCGCCCTTGATGTCCAGTTGCAGGAAGGTCGGGGCCAGGGACGGCGGCGCGGAAACGATGCCGCCGAACGGCGTGAAGCCCATCAGGATCGAGACGACGGTGACCGCCAGAATGCCGATCAGCACCGCTCCGCGCACTTTCAGTGCTTCCAGGGCGACGATCAGGACAAAACCCAGGGTCGCGAGGATCGGTGCCGGTTGCTTTAGATCGCCAAGGCCGACCAGGGTCGCCGGGTTCTTCACCACGATGCCGGCGTTGTTCAGGGCGATCAGCGCCAGGAACAGGCCGATACCGGCGGCGATGGCCGAGCGCAGCGGCAGCGGGATGCTGTTGATGATCCATTCGCGAATGCGAAAGATCGACAGCAGGAAAAACAGCACGGCAGAGATGAACACCGCACCCAGCGCCACTTGCCAGGTATGGCCCATGTGCAGGACCACGGTGTAGGTGAAGAAGGCGTTCAAGCCCATGCCCGGCGCAAGGGCGATCGGGTAGTTGGCGATCAGGCCCATGGTCGCGGAGCCAATGGCCGCCGCCAGGCAGGTGGCGACGAACACTGCGCCCTTGTCCATACCGGTTTCACCGAGGATGCTCGGGTTGACGAACAGAATGTAGGCCATGGCCAGGAAGGTCGTGACGCCCGCCAGGATCTCGGTCCGCACGTTGGTGTTGTGTGCCTTGAGTTGAAACAGCCTTTCCAGCATGTCTGCTCCCCGTGGCGCGCCGGGCGCCGTGAATGTATCGACCTCAACAGCAAAGCACAGACCGCCATTGGCGCCCGGGATTTTCTGCTGGGTCGGAAAAAGCCGCGCATCATAGCAGCGCGGCGATGTGGCTGCGATCCTCGATGTGACGAGATGTGCCGAGGCAATTATTGGGCCATACTGCGCGCGATTCCGGGAGGTCGGTATGTATCGCATGAAGAAAATCGCTTGGGCATGGACATGGGGCTGGGCCTTGGGCCTGGGGCTGCCCGTGGCGGCCGCACACGCCGCATCGGCGCCGCCGCTGAGCGAGGTCAAGGTGCTCAAGGTCGAATCGCCGGCCTGCGGCTTCGAGGACATCGTCGCGCAGCAGGAACGGACCCGCTGCGATCACGGTGGCTCGAATATCAAGGTCTACGTGTTGGAAGTCGGCTACGGCCATCAGCCTCACGTCACGTTGGATGGCTTCGAGGTCGACGGCACCCGCTCGCCCGTGTGTGCATTCAGCAATGGCAACCTGAACGATTGTTCGGCCAGAACCAAGGTAGTCGGCTACCTCTATGTCTTCGACCTCAAGGGCAAGCAGGAAGGCACTTTCAGCTTCAGCAATGTGTCGATCAACGCACCGGGCAACCGGATGTCGACCCAGCTGTACATCAAATGACAACGTTCTGGACGCGCTTCGCCTGACACGGTCCGGCAAAGCTGGCTAGTCTTCAGGAACCACCCCGCGGAGAGTGCCCATGATTCCTGGAACCAAGATCCCCCGAGTCCTGATTGCCGTGGCCGAAGGCGTCGACGACTTGCAGACGGTGACGCTGATCGACGTGTTGCGTCGGGCGCAGCTTGAAGTGGTGGTGGCGAGTATCGAGGGCCGGCGCATGTTCACCTGCGCACGGGGCACGCGTTTGACCGCCGATGGCATGTTGGTAGACCTGCTGGTCCAGGACTTCGACTTGATTGTGTTGCCGGGCGGCATCATCGGCGCGCAACATCTGGCGGCCCATCAGCCGTTGCAGCAGTTGATCAAGGATCAGGCCGCCGCCGGGCGTTTCTTTGCCGCCATCGCCGAAGCGCCGGCACTGGTGCTTCAGGCTTTTGGTGTCCTGCGCCAGCGCCGCATGACTTGCCTGCCCACCGTGAGCCAGCAACTGTCCGGGTGCAGTTTCGTCGATCAGCCGGTGGTCGTGGATGGCAACTGCATCACCGCCCAAGGTTCGGCAGCTGCCGTGGCGTTTGCCTTGACGCTCGTGGAACAACTCAGCGGCAAGGGCGTGAGGAGCGTGGTGGCCGCTGAGTTGCTTGCCTGATCCATCACAAGCCGCGGGCCCCGGTGGCGAGGGAGCTTGCTCCCGCTCGGCCGCGCAGCGGACGCCGGCGTTTCGTCATTCAATTGCCTTGAACGCTCACCCCACCCTGAAGTCGTACCCCTTATGACGGCGGTTACCTAAAACGCCGCGTGTGTACGACCAACCGTGAGGTGTTCCATGAGCGCGACCCTGTCCGAAGCGACGCAGGCGTCCTACGCCAGTCATCCGATCCGTCTGACACTCAATGGCCAGGTGCGCGAGCTGCAGGTGTTGCCCTGGACTACGTTGCTGGACCTTTTGCGCGAGCAGCTTGATTTGGTGGGCAGCAAGAAAGGTTGCGACCACGGCCAATGCGGCGCCTGCACGGTGTTGCGTGATGGCAAGCGGATCAACGCCTGCCTGACCCTGGCGGTGATGTGTGACGGTACCGAGTTGACCACGGTCGAGGGCTTGGCCAATGGCGATGAGTTGCACCCGATGCAGCGCGCATTCATCAAGCATGACGCGTTCCAGTGCGGCTACTGCACGCCAGGGCAGATCTGTTCGGCGGTGGGCCTGGCCAACGAAGGGCGGGCACAGACCGGCGGTGAAATCAGCGAGCTGATGAGCGGCAATCTCTGCCGATGCGGTGCGTACAACAACATTCGCGACGCCATTGAAGAAGCCTTGCCGCTTTGCCAGCCACCGGGAGATGAGCAATGAATCCCTTCCGCTACAGCAAACCCGAGACCTTGCAGGCTGCCGTCGATTTGTCGAGCGCCACCTCACGTTTCATCGCCGGCGGCACTAACTTGCTGGACTTGATGAAGGAAAACCTCACCCGTCCCCAGCACCTGATCGATATCACCGGACTGCCTTTGGCGGACCTCAGCGAAACCCCCTCCGGCGGGGTCATGATCGGCGCGCTGGTGAGCAATGCCGACCTGGCCTGGCATCCTTGGATCGAACGGCGTTACCCGTTGCTTTCCCAAGCCATCCTGGCAGGCGCCTCGCCACAATTGCGCAACATGGCCAGCACCGGCGGCAACCTGTTGCAACGCACCCGTTGCTATTACTTTTACGACGCCAACGTGCCCTGCAACAAGCGCCGGCCCGGCAGCGGCTGCCCGGCCAGGAATGGCCTGAACCGGATCCACGCGATCCTCGGGGCGAGTGACCAATGTGTCGCGACGCATCCCTCCGACATGTGCGTGGCCCTGGCGGCGCTGGACGCGGTGGTCCATGTATTGGGCCGGGGTGGGGCGCGGACCATCGAGTTCGCCGATTTTCATCGCCTGCCGGGCGACGCCCCTGAGCGGGACAATCAACTGGCCGATGACGAGCTGATCACCTACATCGAGTTGCCTACAGCAGGTTTCGCCGAACACAGCCACTACTTGAAGATCCGTGACCGGGCCTCCTATGCCTTTGCGCTGGTGTCAGTGGCGGCGGCGCTGGAGCTGGACGGGCCGGTGATTCGCCAGGCTCGCCTTGCCCTCGGCG
This sequence comes from Pseudomonas sp. Z4-20, assembly GCF_051131955.1. NCBI lineage: Bacteria > Pseudomonadati > Pseudomonadota > Gammaproteobacteria > Pseudomonadales > Pseudomonadaceae > Pseudomonas > Pseudomonas sp. Z4-20. The sequence goes on along the minus strand of NZ_CP071641.1, from coordinate 4,894,364 downwards.
GTGTGGCCCACAAACCTTGGCGAGACCGGGCGGTGGAGAATTGGCTGACGGGCCAGACCGTCAGCCGCGAAACATTCACGGCCGCCGCCGATGCGCTGCTGCAAAACGCCGAGCCGCTGGAACACAACGGCTTCAAGGTCAAGTTGGCGCGCCGGGCTATTGTTCGCGCCTTGAGCGATGCCGCACTGACGGGAGGTGCCGCCCGATGAATACGTTGAGCAAATCCATGGGCCAACCCTTGGACCGAGTCGACGGCCTGCTCAAGGTCACAGGCCAGGCCCGTTACGCCGGTGAGTACCCTGAAGCCGGCTTGCTGCACGCCAGCGTAGTGTCCGGCAGTATCGCCCGGGGCCGCGTGTTGCGTATCGATGCCTCCAAAGCGTTGGCCTTGCCCGGTGTGGTCGCGGTGATCGACCACACCAACCGCCCCCGGATCGCCAGCTACGATGAGCCCTACCAGGATGCCGACGCGGCCGAAGGGTCGCCGTTCCGGCCGTTGTACAACGACCAGATTCTCTACAGCGGTCAGCCGCTGGCGTTGGTGGTCGCGCAAAACCTGGAACTGGCTCGCTACGCCGGTTCACTGGTTGAAATCGAATATGAAGTTGCCGACCACCAGACCGATCTGACGATCGTGCAAAACGAAGCCCATCCCGCCCCGGCCGAACTGCCCAAGCCTCGTGGGAATTTTCAGGGCGAGTACGCCAGCGCGGCCCTCAGCGTGGATGTGTCCTACAGCACGCCGATTGAACATCACAACCCGATGGAACCTCATGCTTGCACCGTGCTGTACCAACCCGACGGTAGCCTGCATATCCACGATAAAACCCAAGGCACCCAGAACTGTCAGGCGTATGTGCAGGAAGTGTTCGGACTGGAGCAGGACCAGGTCCGTGTATTTGCCGCGTTTGTCGGCGGTGCGTTCGGCTCCGGATTGCGCCCGCAGTATCAGTTGCCGCTTGCGGTAATGGCGGCGCTGTCGCTGAAACGTTCGGTGCGAGTCAGCCTGACACGCCAACAGATGTTTACCTTCGGTTACCGACCTCGGACTTTCCAGCGGGTGCAACTGGGCGCGGCCGCCAACGGACGGCTGCTCGCGGTAGCACACGGCGCCATTGGCCAGACCTCGCGCTTCGAGGACTTCACCGAACACGTGGTGGAGTGGAGTGGCATGCTCTATCACTGCGATAACGTGACGCTGACCTACAAGCTGGCACCTCTGGATGTCTATACGCCGTTGGACATGCGCGCGCCCGGTGCCGCCCTTGGTCTGATCGGCCTCGAATGCGCCATGGATGAGCTGGCCTGCGCCCTGGCGATGGATCCGGTTCAGTTGCGCTTGATCAACTATGCCGAGCGCAACGAGAACGAGGGCAAGCCTTATTCCAGCAAGGCGTTGCGCGAATGCTACGCCGAAGGCGCCGCTTGTTTTGGCTGGGACAAGCGCAACCCTGAACCGCGCAGCATGCGCGAAGGCCGGCAATTGGTGGGCTGGGGCATGGCGGGTGGCGTGTGGGAAGCGATGCAGCAGAAGGCCAGCGCCCGAGCGTCGCTGGACGCCAACGGCAAGTTGACGGTCAGCAGCGCCACCACGGACATCGGCACGGGCACCTACACCGTCATGACCCAGATTGCCGCCGAGGCGTCGGGCGTTGCCTTCGATGACGTCACCTTCGTCCTCGGCGACTCGTCGCTGCCAACCGCGCCGTTGCAGGGCGGCTCGTTCACCGTTTCGTCAGTGGGCACGGCGGTCAAGCAAGCCTGTGAGGCGCTGCGAGAAAAGCTCTTGGCCGTAGCGCGACAGAGCTGTCCCGCCTTCAGCGGCGCGACCCTGGAGCAAGTGACATTCGTTGACGGTGAACTGCGCATGGGGGAGGCCCGCGTCGCTTTGGCGCAACTGGCGCAAAAAAGCGGCGAGTCACCATTGCAAGCGCAAGTCACCGCCGAGCCTGATGAAAAACGCCAGGCCTACGCCACCGCCACGCACTCGGCGGTGTTTGTCGAGGTGCTGGTGGATGAAGATCTGGGCGCGGTCAAAATCAACCGTGTGGTCAGCGCCATCGCGGCGGGCCGGGTGGTCAATCCGAAGACCGCTCGCAGCCAGATCCTCGGCGGCGTGGTCTGGGGCGTCGGCATGGCATTGCATGAAGAAACCCTGACCGATCACGCCTTGGGCCGGCACATGAACCACAACCTGTCCGAATACCATGTGCCGGTCAACGCCGACATCGGCGATATCGAGGTGATTTTCGTCGAGGAACAGGATGACATCGTCAACGCCCTCGGCTCCAAAGGCGTCGGAGAGATCGGCATCGTCGGCGTGCCGGCGGCGGTGGCGAATGCGATTTATCACGCCACCGGAAAACGGGTCAGGGACTTCCCGATCACCCTCGACAAGCTGCTCTAGGCTTTCGCTTCCTCAACCGGTTCGTGCATGCGGTCACGGTTGGCCAGGGTCGGGAACAGTTTGATCCAGGTCCCGGTCACCAGCAGCGTGCCGACACCGCCCATGACCACCGCCGGCACCGTGCCGAACCAGTGGGCGGTCAGGCCGGACTCGAATTCGCCCAACTGGTTCGAGGCGCCGATGAACAGCCCGTTCACCGCGCTCACGCGACCGCGCATCTCGTCCGGCGTCTCCAATTGTACGAACGAGGCGCGGATCACCATGCTAATCATGTCCGCCGCGCCCAGCACCACCAGCACCGCCAAGGAAAACCAGAATGACGTGGAGAGGCCGAAGGCAATCGTGGCGACGCCGAATATGCCCACCGCGGTGAACATCACCCGGCCGACCTTGCGTTCCACGGCAAACCGCGCCAGCCACAGCGACATCAGCAAGGCGCCCACCGCCGGTGCCGAGCGCAACAGGCCCAGGCCCCAAGGACCGGTGAGCAGGATGTCTTTGGCGAACACCGGCAGCAACGCCGTTGCGCCGCCCAGCAGCACCGCGAACAAGTCCAAGGAAATCGCCCCGAGGATGTCCGGGCGGCTGCGGATGAAACGAATCCCGGCCAGCAACGAATCCAAGGTTGCCTTGCCTTTGTTCAGCGGCGTCTGTCGGGCCGGCAGGTTGAGCATCAGGCAGCAGGCGATGATGTAGAGCAGCACCGTCGGCCCATAGACCCAGACGCTGCCGAAGGCGTAGAGCAAGCCGCCAAGGGCCGGGGCGACGATGGTCGCGGACTGCTGGGCCGATTGCGCGGCGGCGACGGCGCGGGGGAACAGCGCGGCCGGCACGATGCTCGGTAGCAGCGCCTGGGTGGTCGGCATCTCGAAGGAGCGGGCGGCGCCCAGCAGGAAGGCGAGGATGAAGATCATCTCCCGGGTGACGTTGTCGGTGGCACTACCGACCACCAGGGCCAGGGCGATCATTGCCTGCAATGACTGGCAGATCGCCGCGACCCTGCGCCTGTCGTATCGATCCGCCACATGCCCGGTGTGCAGCATGAACAGCACCCGCGGCGCGAACTCCACCAGCCCGACCAGGCCCAGGTCCAAAACGTTGCCGGTCAGTTGATAGAGGTTCCAGCCGATGGCCACGGTGAGCATCTGGAAACCGCTGGCGGTGAATATCCGGGCCAGCCAGAAGGCGATGAAGGGACGATGGTGACGGAGCAGCAGCGGCGCTTGGCTGGGCATCTAAGACAGGTCCGGTGAAGAGACCCCGAGATTATCACTGAGCTGTAACTGAAAGTTGCTATGGCTGGAAAAAATAGTTAGCCAAACATCGAACTGGACATATGGAGCTTTGGTACTCCGACACTGAGACAACCTGTCACGCGACAATAGACCACGCCGTTAATCGGCGGATATGCGGCTACTCTTTGATCATTGCTTGATCCAGATCAATGCCTTCCGGGCGTTGTGCCTGGTGGCCATACGGTCAAAAGTCCTGCGTCGTGACGGTTTAAAAAGAACGATTTGAAAAGCATCGCACTCCATATCCCTGGGGGCTGTGATGCAAGCCCCGCCCGCAGCCGGTTTTACCTGACAGAGGAAGACTTATGTTCGGTTTGGAGGCGCTCGATCTCGCCCGAATCCAATTCGCGTTCACCATCTCGTTCCACATCCTGTTCCCGGCCATCACCATCGGCCTGGCGAGCTACCTGGCGGTACTCGAAGGCTTGTGGCTCAAGACGCGCGACGATACGTACCGCGACCTGTACCACTTCTGGTCGAAGATCTTCGCTGTCAATTTCGGCATGGGCGTGGTGTCCGGGCTGGTCATGGCCTATCAGTTCGGCACCAACTGGAGCCGTTTTTCCGACTTTGCCGGTGCGGTCACCGGGCCCCTGCTGACGTATGAGGTGCTCACGGCGTTCTTCCTCGAAGCCGGTTTCCTTGGCGTCATGCTGTTCGGCTGGAACCGAGTGGGTCGTGGCTTGCACTTTTTCTCCACAGCCATGGTGGCGATCGGAACGCTGATCTCGACCTTCTGGATCCTGTCTTCCAACAGCTGGATGCAAACCCCGCAGGGCTACGAAATCATCGACGGCCGGGTCATTCCGGTGGACTGGCTGGCGGTGGTGTTCAATCCGTCGTTTCCTTATCGTCTGTTGCACATGTCCGTCGCGGCATTCGTCGCCACGGCGTTCTTCGTCGGTTCGTCGGCGGCCTGGCATCTGCTGCGCGGGCGCGACAATCCGGCCATTCGCCGCATGCTCTCGATGGCGATGTGGATGGCCTTGCTGGTGGCGCCGGTGCAGGCGGTCATCGGTGACTTCCATGGCCTCAACACGCTCAAGCATCAACCGGCGAAAATCGCCGCGATCGAAGGTCACTGGGAAAACGTTGGCGATGAGCCCACGCCGCTGATCCTGTTCGGCTGGCCGGACATGGAGGCGGAGGAAACCAAATACGCGGTGGAAATTCCCTACTTGGGCAGCCTGATCCTGACTCACTCGTTGACCGATCAAGTGCCGGCCCTCAAGGAATTTCCGCCTGAGGATCGGCCGAATTCGACCATCGTGTTCTGGTCGTTCCGGGTCATGGTTGGCCTGGGGCTGCTGATGATTTTCACCGGCCTGTGCAGCCTCTGGCTGCGCCGCAAGGACCGGATCTACCAATCGCGGCCGTTCCTTCACCTGGTGCTGTGGATGGGGCCGTCCGGCCTGGTCGCGATCCTGGCCGGCTGGTTCACCACGGAGATCGGTCGGCAGCCGTGGGTGGTCTACGGCTTGATGCGCACGGCTGATGCATCGTCTGGCCACAGCTTTGCGCAGATGAGCTTCACCCTCGTCATGTTCGTGGTGGTGTATTTCGCGCTGTTCGGTGCGGGGCTGAGCTACATGTTGCGCCTGGTACGCAAGGGCCCGGTGGCCCACGAAACCGAGCCGAGTGACGGTGGCCCGGGCCAGAAACGCACCCCGGCCCGTCCATTGTCGGCGGCCAACGAAGGCGACGACGAAGTGGACCACAACGACAGCTCGCACAAGGGGAATTGAGTCATGGGAATAGATCTTCCGCTGATCTGGGCCGTGGTCATCATCTTCGGCATCATGATGTACGTGATCATGGACGGCTTCGACCTGGGTATCGGCATCCTCTTTCCCTTCGTCAAGGGCGAGCGTGATCGCGATGTGATGATGAATACCGTCGCGCCGGTCTGGGACGGTAACGAAACCTGGCTGGTGCTCGGCGGTGCCGGGCTGTTCGGGGCGTTTCCGCTGGCTTATTCGGTGGTGCTTTCGGCGTTGTACCTGCCGCTGATCCTGATGCTCATCGGCCTGATTTTCCGCGGCGTGGCCTTCGAGTTCCGCTTCAAGGCCAAGGCCGAGAAGCGGCACTTGTGGGACAAGGCGTTCATCGGCGGTTCGCTGACGGCAACCTTCTTCCAGGGCGTCGCGCTGGGAGCCTTCATCGATGGCTTCGAGGTGGTCAATCGCCAATTCGCCGGCGGCTCGCTGGATTGGTTCACGCCATTCACGATGTTCTGCGGTCTCGCGCTGATTGCCGCCTATGCCTTGCTCGGCTGTACCTGGCTGATCATGAAGACCGAAGGCAAGCTGCAAGAGCAGATGCACGACCTGGCCAGGCCACTGGCATTCGTGGTGCTGGCCGTGATCGGCATCGTCAGTATCTGGACGCCGCTGGCCCACGCCGACATCGCGGCGCGCTGGTTCACCTTGCCGAACCTGTTCTGGTTCCTGCCGGTGCCGATCCTGGTGTTGGTGACCATGTACGGGCTGTTCCGCGCCGTGGCCCGCAACGCCAACTACACGCCGTTCATCCTGACCCTGGTGTTGATCTTCCTCGGCTATAGCGGCCTGGGCATCAGCCTGTGGCCGAACATCGTGCCGCCGTCCATCTCGATCTGGGACGCCGCGTCACCGCCACAGAGCCAGGGTTTCATGCTGGTCGGTACGCTGTTCATCATTCCGTTGATCCTGGTGTACACCTTCTGGAGCTACTACGTGTTCCGGGGAAAGGTGACTCATGATGACGGCTACCATTGATCGACCTGCGAGGTGCCGAGAATGGCCAAGCCTGACTTGAAAGACATCGAGGCCGCTGAAAAAAAACCGTTATGGCAGCGGCTCGGTTGGCTGGTGGCGATATGGGCCGGTAGCGTGCTGGCACTGTTCATCATCGCCAGCCTGATGCGGATGTTCATGAACGCCGCCGGGCTGACCACCCACTGATTTCCCATCCCGTTGCCTTGCGGCACGGTTTACGCCCTCCTGAAAAGGGAGGGCTTTTTTTGGGATGAATTATTTGCGGGCTTTGAGGATCACGAATTTCGGCGTCGCCGCCACCTGCTCGACGCCGCGAAAGAGCCGCGCCAGCTTGCTGTGGTAGCCCAGGTGACGGTTGCCGACGATGTATAGGGCGCCGCCGACCACCAACGCTTCGCGAGCTTGCTGGAACATCCTCCAGGCGAGGAAATCGCCCACTACCTGCTGCTGGTGGAACGGAGGGTTGCACAGCACTACATCCAGCGATTGCGGCTCTTGTCCGGCGAGCCCATCGCCGGCCCGCAGGGTCACTTCGCGCTCGCCCAGGGCTGCTTGCCAGTTTTCGGCGGCCGATTGGATGGCCATGTACGACTCGTCCACCAGCGTGTAGTGAGCTTCGGGGTTGTGCAATGCGCTGGCGATTGCCAGCACACCGTTGCCGCAGCCCAGGTCCGCGACGCGGGCTGTGCCGAGGTTTGTTGGCAAGTGCGGCAGGAAGGCGCGAGTGCCGATGTCCAGCCCTTCACGACAGAACACGTTGGCATGGTTGAGCAATTCGATCTTCGGCTCGTCCAGCCAGTAGCGAGTCGGATAGGGGGAGACGGCCGGCGTCATGGCTTGAGGCGTGGCAATCAACAGACGGGCCTTTTTTACCGCCAATGAGGCCTGCACCGTCCCGATGTAGCGTTCCAGCAGGTCGCCTGCGGCCCGTGGCAAATGCTTGACCATGGCGGCTGCAATGACTTGCGCGCCTGGAGCCAGTTGCCCTTGTAGGCGGATCAGTTGTTCCTCTAGTAGCGCCAGGGTTTTAGGGACTTTGATCAGGACCCGGTCAAAGGGGCCTGTCAGCGGTTCGCTGGCTGGCACGATCGGTATCGCGTCGAAGGGCAGGCTGTTGCGCACCAGGTTTTTTTCCAGCGCCTGCAGTGCCAGGAACGAGTCGCCGCTGCTGGTGACCTTGACCTTGCCCACCAGGCTGGCCGCGAGGGCGCCGAAGCCATCATTGAGTACCAACACTCGGGACTGCGCGCTCGGTTGTTGTTCGGCCAGAAACGCAAGCAGGTATTCATCGGCCGCATCAAAGGCTTGCAGGGGTTCGTTCGGCTGTTCGGGCTGGCGGATCAGGTCGAGTTGGGCGAAGGGGCTGTCGAGCAAGGGCATGGCTGGGACTCTGGCAAATCAACGGATGTCCCGCTGCCCTGGGGCAGGCTTGTCAGCGGGACCGCCTGAATGAACTGCGTCGCGTGCTTCGCACGTCATCATTCAAGTGGGCCGTAAATGGTACGTTTTTTTATCAGGTATTACTCGTGGGTTTTTCAGATAGGCGATCTTGCTTCGCTACTAAATCATATGGATGTGGGCCGCTTTGGCCACCGCCGAGATCTTGTTGGTCACGTTCAGTTTTCGCATGCAGCTGCATACGTGGAAATTCACGGTGCGTTCGGAAAGGCATAGGATCCTGCCGACTTCCGACGCGGTCTTCCCTTCGGCGGACCATCTCAACACTTCTATCTCACGGGGCGAGAGATGACAGACCTGTGGCGGCGCCATTGCGCCAGACAGCTTCTTGCCCGCCAATGCATGCAACCTTTGGCTGGCAAAAATGGCATAGCCAAGATTTCCGTAATGCTCGTCGGCATCGATACGGCAATGAGTCCTGGCAAGACTGAACAAACTATAGTGGGCGCCGTGTTCGTCATGAACCGCTTGGGTCCAGCCATGCCTGAGGCCTTGGCGATTGAGTTCTCGCCATAACTGTGGGGCCTCGGAAAAAACCTGTTCGCTCCACAGAACGGGCACTGAGGATTGGTTGCAATGAGCCACTATTGGGTCGGTGGAAGCATAACCCTTTCGTTCATAGAGTCTTTCCCACCCATAAGGGTAGTTATTGAGGTTTATCTTGCTGGTAGGTTGCTCAGGCAGAGTCGAATGCGCAACAAAGGCGCAGTATTCAAACCCCTGAAAATTAAAAAAATCCAGTACCAGGCGATAGGCTCGTTGCAAGTCCTTTTCACACGACAGCTTCCGTAGTTGCGCATCCTTCCACACGTCCATTGCGCTCTCCTTGGGGTGAATTAAGGAACGTGGATCCAATTCGGTCACGCGAAAATGAGTGTAGGACTATTCCTAACATGCAGTTAGATTTTTTTCGGTTGTATTAGGAGTTTGGTTATTGAGAAAGGCTTTTGCTAGTTGCTTTCCGATACAACCATTCTTGTTTTGTAGAAGTTTGCCGTGCCAGGTTTTGAAAGTGTGGCGCTACGCCATCATTCGTCGCCGGTGGTTAATGGGCTTACTTTGCGGGACACTGATGTTCTTGTCTTATTGGAGTGCCTCATGACCGACAATACGGAAAAGTTCACCCGCCAGACGCTGATCGACGTGCAACCGTTGACGTCGCACTTGTTTACATTGCGGACCACTCGGGATCGTGGCTTTCGTTTCCGGGCCGGTCAGTTTGCCCGGCTGGGTGTCGTCAAGCCGGACGGTTCTACCGTCTGGCGCGCCTATTCCATGGTGTCTTCGCCGTTCGACGAATTTCTCGAGTTCTTTTCCATCGTGGTGCCGGACGGTGAGTTCACCAGCGAGCTTAGCCGCTTGAAGCCGGGGGACAGTTTGCTGGTGGACCGCCAAGCCTTCGGTTACCTGACATTGGACCGTTTTGTCGACGGTCGCGATTTGTGGCTGTTGTCCACGGGGACGGGCGTCGCGCCGTTTCTCTCGATATTGCAGGACTTTGAGGTTTGGGAAAAATTCGAGCGAATTATCCTGGTCTATAGCGTTCGCGAAGCGCGGGAGCTGGCGTATCAAGAGCTGATCGAAGGATTGGCCCGGCGAGACTACTTGGCTGAGTACGCCCATAAATTGCGCTTTATTGCGACGGTCACCCGTGAGCAGTATCCGGGCGCCCTCAGTGGACGCATTACCACGCTGATTGAAAATGGCGAGCTGGAACAGGCCGCCGGCGTCGCGCTAACGCCAGAGCATTCGCGGGTCATGTTATGCGGCAACCCGCAAATGATCGACGACACGCGCCAGTTGCTAAAGACCAGGGGGTTGCGCCTGAGTCTCACCCGTCGGCCGGGCCAAGTGGCAGTGGAAAACTACTGGTAGAAATGGCGCCCCGTGGCGCCATTATCTACGCGCCAAGGGTCAGGGCCGTTCGTTCTGGGCCTTGAGCAGATCGCGGATCTCGCTCAGCAGTTGTTCTTCCTTGGAGGGAACAGGGGGCGCGCTCGGAGCGACGGCCTCTTCGCGCTTGAGACGGTTGATGGCCTTGACACCCATGAAAATGGCGAAAGCGACGATGATGAAGTCCACCATCGTTTGGATGAATTTGCCATAGGCCAGCATTACCGCAGGCGTATCGCCCTGGGCGGCCTTGAGTGTGATAGCCAGATCACTGAAATCCACTCCGCCGATCAACAGGCCGAGTGGTGGCATGACCACATCGCCAACAAATGACGAAACAATCTTGCCAAAAGCGGCACCGATAATGATCCCGACGGCCATGTCGACGACATTGCCTTTGACCGCGAAGGCCTTGAACTCGCTTAGCACGCCCATGAGTTGTTCCTTGTGACAGATGAGATTGATTCCGGCAGTGTAAGTCAGCTAAACGGGTCTCGCTCGACATGCCTGCTTACAAAGCTTGCCTGTTATCGACCCGGCTCCCCGTAAAAAGTTTACAAAGTGCCACCAATCGCGCGTGATACGCGGTTTCTGGCCGATTCCCTACATCGTTTTTTCTATCAAGACGGTACGGTATTTCTATTTAGGTTTTGGTTTTTACAGCACTAGCCTCTGAAGGGCGCACATGGATGCGCTTTATAAAATCAGAGGAAAATTCCAATGAACACTTCCCTTGGCCTCGGCGCTTTTTCCAATCGCCATGCCCTCGTTGTGCTGACCGCCAGCCTGCTTTCCCTGTCCGTCAATGCCGCCACCCTGACCCGTGACAACGGTGCTGCGGTGGGCGACAACCAGAACTCGCAGACCGCCGGCCCCAATGGCCCGACGCTGTTGCAGGATGTGCAATTGATCCAGAAACTCCAGCGCTTCGATCGTGAGCGGATCCCCGAGCGCGTCGTGCACGCCCGTGGCACCGGTGCCCATGGCGAGTTTACGGTTTCCAATGACCTGAGCGACCTGACCAAGGCCAAGGTCTTCGCCGCAGGCCAGGTCACGCCGGTGTTCGTGCGTTTCTCCGCCGTCGTGCATGGCAATCATTCTCCGGAGACGTTGCGAGACCCTCGCGGCTTCGCCACCAAGTTCTATACGGCGGACGGTAATTGGGACCTGGTAGGCAATAACTTCCCGACATTTTTCATTCGCGACGCCATCAAGTTTCCCGACATGGTCCATGCGTTCAAGCCCGACCCGCGGACTAACTTGGATGATGACTCCCGACGTTTCGACTTCTTTTCCCATGTCCCGGAAGCGACCCGCACACTGACCGAGTTGTATTCGAACTCCGGTACACCAGCCAGTTATCGCGAGATGGACGGTAACGGCGTACACGCTTACAAACTGATCAACGCCAAAGGCGAAGTCAGTTACGTGAAGTTTCATTGGAAAAGCTTGCAGGGGCTGAAAAACCTCGATCCGAAAGAAGTTGTGAAAGTTCAGGGCCAGGATTACAGCCACATGACCCACGACTTGGTCAGTCACATCAACAAGGGCGACTTTCCAAAGTGGGATTTGTACGTACAAGTCCTCAAGCCGCAGGACTTGTCCACGTTCGACTTCGACCCGTTGGACGCGACCAAGATCTGGCCGGATGTACCTGAGCGCAAAGTCGGACAAATGGTCTTGAATCGCAACCCGGCAAATGTTTTCCAGGAAACCGAACAGGTGGCGATGGCACCGGCCAATCTGGTTCCGGGTATCGAGCCTTCGGAGGATCGCCTGTTGCAAGGCCGGGTGTTCTCATATGCCGATACGCAAATGTACCGGGTCGGGCCGAATGCCCTGCAATTGCCGATCAACGCCCCCAAGGTTGCAGTGAACAATGGCAACCAGGACGGCGCGATGAATTTCGGCGGCACCAGTAGCGGCGTGAATTATCAGCCGAGCCGTTTGATGCCACGGGAAGAACAGCCAGCGGCACGTTATAGCCAGGCAGCGCTGAGCGGCAGCACCCAGCAGGCGAAAATCCAGCGTGAGCAGAACTTCAAGCAGGCCGGCGATCTGTATCGTTCGTTCAACCAGAAGGAGCGCAATGATTTGATCGAAAGCTTCGGTGGCTCGCTGGCGACCACCGATGACGAGAGCAAGCACATCATCCTGTCGTTCCTCTACAAGGCTGATCCTGAATACGGCACTGGCGTGGCACGTGTTGCCAAAGGCGATCTGGTGCGGGTCAAGGCGCTGGCCGAGAAACTGAGCGACTGATGCCTCTTGCGGGGGTCGGGTTGGCTCGGCTCCCGCAGTTCTGTGTCATTAAGGAGAGGCCATGATGCACAAATTGCTTTTTTCGATGCTCGCGGCGTGGTCATTGAATGCGTTGGCAGAACTGCCTGTAGTTGCCGATCCGGCTGCGGTACAGGAGCAATTGCAAACCTATTATTTTGACGCCGCTCGACGGGGCGACGTGCCGGTGCTCGATACCTTCATCGAGGCCGGCTACTCCCTCGACACCCGGGATGAGAAGGGCTACACCGCATTGATCCTGGCGGCTTATCACGGCCATGCTCGCGCCGTGGAGCGGTTGTTGGCCGCTGGTGCGGATGCCTGTGCCCAGGACAAGCGCGGCAACACCGCCTTGATGGGGGCCATCTTCAAGGGCGAGGTGCAGATCGCGCGTCGTCTGTTGTCCACCGATTGCAGCCCGGACCAGCGCAACGGTGCTGGGCAGACCGCCGCGATGTATGCCGGTCTGTTCAAGCGTGGCGAGTTGCTTGACGCCTTGAGGGCAAAGGGTGCCGATCTGGAAGCCAGGGATCGGTTGGGCAATACCGCGACGGATCTGGCCAGGGGTGAAATCAGAATGCCGGCCCCGCAGTGAAGCCAGGCTAGGCTATCATCGCGGTTTTACCCGGAGGTCAGATGGCCAAGGCAAAGCGCATGTACGGCTGCACCGAGTGTGGCTCGACCTTTCCCAAATGGGCCGGCCAGTGCAGTGAATGCGGTGCCTGGAACACCCTGACCGAAACCATGGTGGAAAGCGGCGGGGCAGCGGCGCCTACCGGGCGCACGGGCTGGGCTGGCCAACAGGCGCAGATCAAGACCCTGGCCGAAGTCAGCGTCGAAGAAATCCCGCGCTTTTCAACGGCCTCCGGCGAATTGGACCGGGTGCTGGGCGGTGGCCTGGTGGATGGCTCGGTGGTGTTGATTGGCGGAGACCCGGGCATCGGCAAATCGACCATCCTGTTGCAAACCTTGTGCAGCCTGGCCACGCGTATGCCGGCGTTGTACGTCACCGGCGAGGAATCCCAGCAACAGGTCGCGATGCGCGCACGTCGCCTGGGATTGCCCCAGGATCAGTTGCGGGTCATGACCGAAACCTGCATCGAAACCATCATCGCCACGGCCCGCCTGGAAAAGCCCAAGGTCATGGTGATCGATTCGATCCAGACGATTTTCACCGAACAGCTTCAATCGGCCCCGGGCGGCGTGTCCCAAGTACGCGAAAGCGCGGCGCTGCTGGTGCGCTATGCCAAGCAGAGCGGCACGGCGATTTTCCTGGTGGGCCATGTCACCAAGGAAGGTGCGCTGGCAGGCCCTCGGGTGCTGGAGCACATGGTTGATACCGTGTTGTATTTCGAAGGCGAATCCGATGGTCGCCTGCGGTTATTGCGGGCGGTGAAGAATCGCTTCGGTGCGGTCAACGAACTGGGCGTGTTCGGCATGACCGATAAAGGCCTGAAAGAAGTCTCCAACCCTTCGGCGATTTTTCTGACGCGGGCCCAGGAAGAAGTGCCAGGCAGCGTCGTCATGGCCACGTGGGAAGGGACTCGGCCCATGTTGGTGGAAGTCCAGGCGCTGGTGGATGACAGCCACTTGGCGAACCCACGTCGCGTCACCCTGGGCCTGGATCAGAACCGGCTGGCCATGCTGCTGGCCGTCCTGCACCGGCACGGTGGGATTCCTACCCATGACCAAGATGTTTTCCTCAACGTCGTGGGCGGCGTCAAAGTGCTGGAAACCGCCTCTGACCTGGCGTTGATGGCGGCGGTCATGTCCAGTTTGCGCAATCGGCCGCTACCCCATGATTTGCTGGTGTTTGGCGAAGTCGGGTTGTCAGGCGAAGTCCGACCGGTGCCTAGTGGGCAGGAGCGGCTCAAGGAAGCGGCCAAGCATGGCTTCAAGCGCGCCATCGTGCCCAAGGGCAATGCGCCGAAGGAGGCTCCGGCGGGGTTGCAGATCATTGCCGTGACGCGGCTGGAACAAGCGTTGGATGCGTTGTTCGAGTAGTCCCGGAGGCTGGTGCAGGCCTTTGTGGCGAGGGAGCTTGCTCCCGCTGGGCTGCGCAGCAGACCTGAAATCTGCATCTCGGTGTGTCAGTTGATGTGAGTCGCTGCTTTTGGGGCTGCTACGCAGCCCAGCGGGAGCAAGCTCCCTCGCCACAGGGGATCGTGCACATGACTGGGATCGTGCATGTCAGGGGCTGTGGCAGGGTTTCAGATCTGGATCAACGCCCCCAGCTCCCGCTCCAGCTCGTCATGGTCGGCCAGGTTGAGCTCTACCAATCGGCGCAAGTGTGCAATGGAATCCAAGTCGATGTGTTCGCAGACGAAACCCAAGTGGCCATGGTCGTCGTGAGTCAACCGGACCTCCATCTTGACTTCAGCTTCAGGGCTTAGATGTATGTCGGCCATGAACGGCTCTTCGGGTTTGCCGAGCCAGGGTTCGGGCTTTTCGATCAGTAGCCCCTTGAGGGACAAATCCAGCAGCTTTACCGGCCAGATGAACGGCCCTTGGCTCAGTTCGGTCTTGGCATGGAACTCGATTCGTACGAAGCGGCGGCGTTCGCTCATTACGTATTCCCTCTGGAGATTCACTGACTATAGACCCTATGGGCAGGCCATCGTGCCCGTCCGGCCGGTGACAGACGAATGTCGGGGTATGGCCTTTACGCCTGTTAGCGCTAAACTCCGGCTGTCTGTCTTTCTGTCCAACCTGGCTGGAATATAAAAATGAACAACAATAATAGCCTGCTACGCCATATACCCTGGCTACTGCTGGCCGTCGTAGGGGCGTGCGCCCTGGGCGTCGTCGCCTTGCGCCGCGGAGAGCCGATCAACGCCCTCTGGATCGTCGTCGCGGCCGTGGCCATTTACCTGGTCGCCTACCGCTACTACAGCCTCTTCATCGCCAACAACGTGATGCAACTCGATGCGCGCCGGGCCACGCCCGCCGTGCTCAACAACGATGGCCTGGACTATGTCCCGACCAACAAACACATCCTCTTCGGCCATCACTTCGCGGCCATTGCCGGCGCCGGGCCGTTGGTCGGGCCGGTGCTGGCGGCGCAGATGGGCTACCTGCCCGGCACGCTCTGGCTGATCGCCGGCGTGGTGCTGGCCGGTGCGGTGCAGGACTTCATGGTCCTGTTCCTGTCGACCCGCCGCAACGGTCGCTCCCTGGGCGACATGGTGCGCGAGGAAATGGGCCGCATCCCCGGCACCATCGCGCTGTTCGGCTGCTTCCTGATCATGATCATCATCCTCGCGGTGCTGGCGCTGATCGTGGTCAAGGCCCTGGCCGAGAGCCCATGGGGCATCTTCACGGTGATGGCGACCATCCCGATCGCGATGTTCATGGGCATCTACATGCGCTACATCCGCCCGGGCCGCATTGGTGAAATCTCGATCATCGGCGTGCTGTTGCTGCTGGGTTCGATCTGGCTGGGCGGGCAGATTGCCGCCGATCCGGTCTGGGCCAAGGCCTTCACCTTTACCGGGATCCAGATCACCTGGATGCTGATCGGCTACGGTTTTGTCGCCGCGGTGCTGCCGGTGTGGCTGATCCTGGCGCCACGGGACTACCTGTCGACCTTCCTCAAGATCGGTACCATCATCGCCCTGGCGATCGGCATTCTGGTCACCATGCCCGAGCTGAAAATGCCGGCGCTGACCCAGTTCACCGACGGCACGGGACCGGTGTGGAAGGGCGGTCTGTTCCCGTTCCTGTTCATCACCATCGCCTGCGGCGCGGTCTCGGGCTTCCATGCGCTGATCTCCTCGGGCACCACGCCCAAGCTGCTGGATAACGAAACCAACGCGCGCTACATCGGCTACGGCGGCATGCTGATGGAGTCCTTCGTGGCGATCATGGCGATGGTCGCCGCCTCGGTGATCGAGCCGGGCGTGTACTTCGCCATGAACAGTCCGGCGGCGATCGTCGGCGGTGACGTGGTGGCCGTGGCGCAAACCATCAGCGGCTGGGGCTTTGCAATCACCCCCGAGGCGCTGCAAGCGGTGGCCAAGGACATCGGCGAGACCACCATCCTGGCCCGCGCCGGCGGTGCGCCGACCCTGGCGGTGGGTATCGCGCAGATCCTGCACTCGGTGTTGCCGGGTGAGAACACCATGGCGTTCTGGTACCACTTCGCGATCCTGTTCGAAGCGCTGTTCATTCTGACGGCAGTGGACGCCGGCACCCGTGCCGGACGGTTCATGCTGCAGGATCTGCTCGGCTCGTTCGTGCCGGCCCTCAAGCGCACCGAATCGTGGACCGCCAACCTGATCGCCACCGCCGGCTGCGTCGCGCTGTGGGGTTACTTGCTGTACCAGGGCGTGATCGATCCGCTGGGCGGCATCAACACCTTGTGGCCGCTGTTCGGCATCTCCAACCAGATGCTGGCCGGTATCGCGCTGATGCTCGCCACCGTGGTGCTGATCAAGATGAAGCGCCAGCGCTACGTCTGGGTCACGCTGTTGCCGGCGAGCTGGCTGTTGATCTGCACCACCACCGCAGGCCTGATCAAGCTGTTCGACGCCAACCCGGCGATCGGCTTCCTGGCCCTGGCGCGCAAATACAACGATGCCCTGGCCGCCGGCCAGATCCTGGCCCCGGCCAAGAGCATCGAGCAGATGCAGCACGTGGTGTTCAACGCCTACACCAACGCAACGCTGACGGTGTTGTTCCTGTTCGTGGTCTTCAGCATCCTGTTCTACGCGCTCAAGGTCGGCATCGCCGCCTGGGGCACGAAAGAACGCACGGACAAAGAAGCGCCATTCCAGGCCCTGCCGGACGCTTGATCGAGGATTGCAACGATGTTCAATGACTTGAGTCGCCTCGGTAAATACCTCGGTCAGGCCGCGCGCCTGATGGTCGGCATGCCCGACTACGACAACTACGTCGAGCACATGCAAACCAAGCACCCGGATAAACCGCTGATGGACTACGAGGCGTTCTTCCGCGAACGCCAGGAGGCCCGTTACGGTGGCAAGGGTGGGCCCAAGTGTTGTTGAGTTGAGGTGATGACTGTGGGAGCGAACTGTTCGCTCCCACAGTTGTTTTGTGCCCCTTGATTAATTTCTGAACAGGAGATCCAGTTTGTCCTCTCCCATCCCGGTCACGATCCTCAGCGGCTTCCTCGGTGCGGGCAAGACCACGTTGCTGCGACATCTGCTCAAGGCCGAGCACGGCCTGAAAATCGCTGTGATCGAAAACGAATTCAGCGACGCCGGGATCGACACCCAGCTACTGGGTGACGAGCCGGTGCAAGTCATGACCCTGGCCAACGGTTGTGTCTGCTGCACGATTCACACCGACCTGACCAAGGCCCTTTATTTACTGCTGGAACAGCTGGACAGCGGGCAAATCCACTTTGATCGCCTGGTGATCGAATGCACGGGACTGGCCGACCCGGCACCCGTGGCCCAGACCTTTTTCATCGACGAGGATCTGCGCGAACGCTATATCCTCGACGGCATTCTGACTTTGGTGGACGCCGCCCACGCCGAAATCCACCTGACCCAGGCCATCGCCCAGGCCCAGGTCGGATTTGCCGACCGGCTGCTCCTGAGCAAGACCGATCTGGTGGATGCGGCTCAGGTCACGGCACTTGGCGAGCGGTTGACGCGCATTAACCGACGGGCGCCGATCCGGGTCGTAGAACACGGTAACATCGACCTCGCCGAACTGCTCGACATCCGAGGATTCAATCTCAACGCGGACCTGGGCGCCGGGTTCAGTCTTCGTCCGGTGGGCAAGGCAACGACGGGTGACCGCATCAGCAGCCTGGTGCTGCGCACCGACAAGGCGCTGGATATCGACAAGCTCAGCGAGTTCATGAACCAATTGCTCGAAGAACACGGCAAGCAGTTGCTGCGCTACAAGGGCGTGCTGAACATCGCAGGTGAACCCCGTCGGTTGGTATTCCAAGGGGTACTCAAGCTGTACGGTTTCGACTGGGATACCGAATGGGCCCCGGGCGAAACCCGGGAGAGCGTGATCGTATTCATTGCCGATGAGCTGCCCGAAGAGAAAATTCGCGCGGGTTTCGAAGCCGCGCTGCTTTGACTGAAGATGTCCCACGGACTTGCCTTGATACAGCGGCTGGGCGGCCACACGTCGCCGCTGTACCACCTTTGTTAAAGAAGACTCAGGATAAACGTTATCTTGGATTTTTCTTCTGTCTCAGCCAGGTAAAGATAAGGCGAGCCGCGCACCTTTAAGGCGCCTATATAGTGATTGTTCTGTGTCCTTAACGAGACAGGTAAGTGCGCGGCGGTAATGTTTTCCCGAGTGATCGTTCGGTTCTGATGATCCAAGAGGGTAAACACTGTTGGATCCTTGGTGTCTGGGCCCTTGGCGCCAAATACTTCCAACCAGCTTTGGCTGATGAACTTGTCGTGATGTTTGCCAGTATTTTTTATAACCAGATTATAGCCACCCGCGGCGGGGCGAAACTGTAACGTCAGGGCTGCGGCGGTAATGCCTTGGCCTTTGGGCCTCATGCCTAGCAGGTTGGAGTGGTCATGGGTTTGCGGCCTGCCGCTGTAGAAACCACCGCTGAATGCGCTGACGGTGGCCAGGGTCGGTTGACCGTGCAGTATTTCAAGCAAGTTGACGTGAGCATCAAACATCCTGAGTGTTGCTTCAAAAGGTTTATTGTCCATTGGCCATCGATTCCTTTCTGGCTAGTTGAATGGGAATCGAATGTTAATGGGTTTTCTTTAAGTGGCGAGGGTGTGTGTATTGCAAGTCGTAAGTTGGCAATAGGTGTTCGGTTTGGATTAAGTAATAGGGACGTTAAAACAGAGCTAATAAAAAAGCCCGCGTCTTTCGGCGCGGGCCCTTTTTATTGAAAATTGAATTAAGCGCCGTACACCGGCAGCTTCTTGCAGATGGCCTTGACCTTCTCGCGAACGGCGTCGATCACCGTTTCGTTGTTCAAGTCAGCCAGGATGTCGCAGATCCAGCCGGCCAGTTCCTTGCACTCGGCTTCCTTGAAACCGCGAGTGGTCACGGCCGGGGTACCGAAGCGCAGGCCCGAGGTGACGAACGGGGAGCGTGGATCGTTTGGCACCGAGTTCTTGTTCACGGTGATGAACGCCTTGCCCAATGCGGCGTCGGCGTCTTTGCCGGAGATGTCCTGCTTGATCAGCGACAGCAGGAACAAGTGGTTCTCGGTACCACCGGACACCACGTCGAAGCCGCGTTCGATGAACACGCCGGCCATGGCCTTGGCGTTTTTCACCACTTGCTGCTGGTAAGTCTTGAACTCAGGTTGCAGGGCTTCCTTGAAGCAGATCGCCTTGGCCGCGATCACGTGCTCCAGCGGGCCACCCTGGGCGCCTGGGAATACGGCCGAGTTCAGCTTCTTCTCGATGTCAGCGTTGGCGCGTGCCAGGATCAGGCCGCCACGTGGGCCACGCAGGGTCTTGTGGGTCGTGGTGGTGACCACGTCGGCGAACGGCACCGGGTTCGGGTAGACGCCAGCGGCGACCAGGCCCGCAACGTGAGCCATGTCGACGAACAGGTAGGCCCCCACCTTGTCGGCGATTTCGCGAAAGCGCGGGAAGTCGAGGATCTGCGAGTAGGCAGAGAAACCGGCCACGATCATTTTCGGCTTGTGCTCGACGGCCAGGCGCTCGACTTCGTCGTAGTCGATCAGGCCGTTGCCGTCGATGCCGTACTGGATCGCGTTGTACAGCTTGCCGGAGGACGAAACGCTGGCGCCGTGGGTCAGGTGACCGCCGTGGGCCAGGCTCATGCCCAGGATGGTGTCGCCGGCCGACAGCAGCGCCAGGTATACGGCGGCGTTGGCTTGGGAACCGGCGTGCGGCTGGACGTTGGCGTAATCAGCGCCGAACAGTTGCTTGGCGCGGTCGATGGCCAGTTGCTCGACCACGTCGACGTACTCGCAACCGCCGTAGTAGCGCTTGCCCGGGTAGCCTTCGGCGTACTTGTTGGTCAGGACCGAGCCTTGAGCTTCCATCACCGCGGGGCTGGTGTAGTTTTCCGAAGCGATCAGCTCGATGTGCTCTTCCTGGCGCTGAGCTTCTTGCTCCATGGCGGCAAAGAGATCGGCGTCGTACTTGGCAATAGTCAAATCACGGCTGAACATGGCGGTCCTCAAGGATCGGGGCAGAA
Organism: Pseudomonas sp. Z4-20; assembly: GCF_051131955.1. Lineage (NCBI taxonomy): Bacteria > Pseudomonadati > Pseudomonadota > Gammaproteobacteria > Pseudomonadales > Pseudomonadaceae > Pseudomonas > Pseudomonas sp. Z4-20. The sequence goes on along the minus strand of NZ_CP071641.1, from coordinate 4,874,139 downwards.
AAGGGGGGCATTCTAACCCAACCGGTTTTGGAAGGCATATGAAAGGAATTCAGATTGGAGAGCTTCAAGCTTCAAGCAACAAGCTGCAAGTCAACGCAGACCGGCTTCTGCCTTTAGCTTGAAGCTTACCGCTTGAAGCTTGCAGCTGCCTCAATCCAACATAAACAACGCATCATTGCTGAACTGCGCTTCAAACCGATTGGCCGGCATCGGCCGACCGAACAGGTAGCCCTGGACTTCGTCGCAGCCATGCTCACGCAGGAATTCCAATTGCTCGTGGGTCTCGACACCCTCGGCGATCACCGCCAGGTTGAGGCTGTGGGCCATGGCGATGATTGCCCGGGCGATCTGCGCGTCCTGTTCGCCGGACGGCAGGCCATCGACGAAGGTACGGTCGATCTTCAGCACGTCGATGGGGAATTGCTTGAGGTAGTTGAGCGATGAATAACCGGTGCCGAAGTCATCCACCGCGATGCTCAGCCCCAGGTTTTTCAACCCGGCCAGGATCTGCATCGCCTCGCTGACCTCACGCATCAGGATGCTTTCCGTCAGTTCCAGTTCCAGGCATGCCGGCGGCAGGCCGGTGCTGCGCAGGATGTTGGCGATGCGCGTGCCCAGTTGGCCATCGGAGAACTGCCTGGCCGAGATATTGACCGAGACTTTCGGCACCCTGACCTTGGTCTGGTGCCAGGTCTTGAGCTGGCGACAGGCCTCGCTGATCACCCAGTCGCCGACGTCCACCACCAGCCCAAGCTCTTCGAGCACCGGGATGAAATCCCCCGGCGGCACCAGTCCGCGGCGTGGATGACGCCAGCGCAGCAAGGCTTCGGCACCGGTCAGGCGCTTACCGTCGCCACTGAACTGGGGTTGGTAATACAACACGAATTCGTTTTGCTCCAGCGCATGGCGCAGGTCGCTCTCCAGCTCCAGGCGCTCCAGGGCGCTGGCGTTCATGTCGGCCTGGTAGAACTGGAAATTGTTCTTGCCGCGCTCTTTGGCGTGATACATGGCCGTGTCGGCGTTTTTCATCAATTGGCTCAGCTCGTTGCCGTCCTGGGGGCTCAGGGCGATGCCGATACTGGCGGTAACGAAAAACTCCCGGCCTTCTAGCACGAATGGCCGGACCAGGCCGGCAAGAATCTGTTCGGCCACGGTAATCGCTCGGTTCAGCGCCATTTCCCGACTGGCTCGTGGTTGCAGCAGCAAGGTGAACTCGTCGCCGCCCATGCGCGCCACGGTGTCGTCGTCAGCCACGCAGCCGAGCAGGCGCGTGGCCATTTCCTTGAGCATCCGATCGCCGGCGGCGTGGCCCAGGGAGTCGTTGATCGGCTTGAAACGGTCGAGATCGAGGAACATCAGCACGACCCAGGTTTTCTGCCGCTCGGCCGATTGCAGTGCAGTGTGCAGGCGGTCCTGGAACAGCGTGCGGTTGGGCAGGTGGGTCAGGGCATCGTAGTAGGCCAGGCGATGGATACGCTGTTCGCTGGCCTTGCGTTCGCTGATGTCGCTGAAGAAACACACGTAGCTGGCCAGGTCGCCTTCGTCGTCGAGCACCGCCGTGATGCCGACCCAGGCCGGGTAGTGCTCGCCATTGCGGCGCTTGAGCCAGACTTCGCCTTCCCAGGTGCTGTGCTGTTGCAATTGCTTTAGCACGTAACGCAGGTGAGCTTCCTGTTGGTCATCCACGGTCAGCATGTTGGGTAACTGGTCCAGCACTTGCGATACCGCATAACCGCTGACGCGGCTGAACGCTTCGTTGGCCTGGACAATGTAGCCGGCCGGATCGGTGATGAGGATGGCCGAGGTCGAGTGCTCGAATACCGTCGCGGCCATGCGCAGGTCTTTTTCGGCGCGACGCTGCTGGCTGATGTCCCGGCCTACGCCCAGTACGCCTTCGAACGTGCCATTGTCATCCCAGACCAGCACCAGCCGCAGCTCGATGGGAATCTTGCGACCGTCGGCACGCAGGCAGTCGAACAGGAACAACTGGGTCTGCATTTGATTGCGCAGCTCGGCCAGTTGTTCGGGCTTGTCGAGGGCCTTGCTGACCCGGTCCATGAGGGAATGGATGCCGCTCAGTTGTGCCGGATTGGCGATGGTCGATTGCCAGCCGCTCTGGAATATCCAATCGGCGGTATAGCCGAGCACCGCCTGGACCGACGGACTGACGTAGTTGAGCGACAGCTTGCTGTCGGTGGAGAAAATCACGTCGCTGATACTTTCAGCGAGCATCCGGTAACGTTGCTCGCTGTCGCGCAGCGATTCGCTGGCCTCGATCTGCTCGGTGATGTCCTTGGCCACGCCGATGATCCGGGTTACCTGATCGTACCGGTCACGCGCGAGGGCCTGTTCGCGAACTTCGAAGCGTCGCCATTTGCCGTTGCGATGACGAAAGCGCAACTGGCATTGAAGCAGTTGCGTATACCCACCCCGTCGCTGCTCCTGGCGCAGGTCGTGGTAGTGATCGGCATCGTCGCTGTGCAGCAGGATCTCCCAGAAATATTCGCCCATCTGGTGCAGTTCGGTACGGTCGTAACCGAGCGTCTGGCCCAGGTGATGGTTGCTGAAAATCATCCGCTGGCTGATGACGTCCTGCACATAAAGATGATCCGGGACGGTGCGCACCACGTCGGACCAGAAACCCTCGCGCTCAAGCAGCGACAGCTCGATCAGCTTGCGGCTGGTGATATCGCTGATGCTCAGGATGACGGCGTTGTAGTCGTCCTGTGTTTCGGGCAGGCGCAGCACCAGCCACAAGTGCTGATCCCGCCCATGGGCGTCCTGGAGCCTGATTTCCAGCTCCAGTTGCTTGTGCTGGTCAAGCAATGCTTCGAGCAGTTTCGAGCCGACCGGGTTGTTGTCCTTCGCGGCGTTGCCGACCAGCAATTGCCACGCTTGTCCACAGGAGTCGACATTGAGCAGCTTCAAGGCCATCTGGTTGACTTCGGTGACGTGCACTTGCTGTTGCAGCTGTTCGAGCTGTTGCCCAATCTGCAGCCAGGCCCGCAGTTGCTCCCCATCGTGCAGGCCGGCCTTGGCGAAGAACGCCTTGAGTCCGGACAGGTCAAGCACGCAGAGGGCCACGCCGGTGCCCTCGAAGATGTCCTGGTAGCGACGACGTCCTTCATGCAATTGACGCTGGCGCCGACGCATGTTCAGCAACGCAATCACCGGCAGCATCGAAAACGCCAGGCCCAGCAAGCATTTGCCGATAAAGGCGGGCAACAGTTGCTCAAGCACCTGGCTTCGATCGAACAGCCCGCGCAGCTGCCAGTCGCTGCTGCTCAGCGGTACGGTCAACACGGTGTTGCTGAGGTCCTGCGTGGTCAACTGGGCGGGGCTGGACGTTGGCAGGCTTTCGTCGCGGCTGATGATTTGCTGATTGAGACGGTTCTCCACCAGCCACAACGGACGCAGGCCCGTATCGGCCTGCTTGGTCAAGGTCGAAAAGAAGCTTGGGGTCAGGCGCAACGCCCAATAGCCACGAGTGCTGCCGCTGGCCTGGTGCAACAACAGATGCACGACGGAGCCGTCTTGGGCGTTGCCGAAATAATGCGCCTGGGCGCGGCTGCGCCGTACGAGTTCGCTCAGGTACTCGGCGTCGTGGCTGTTGGCGTCGCTGTCACTGAGTACCCTGCCGGAGGGACTTAGCAACGCGAGGCTGCGCAACTCGGGCAGCGATTGCTGGAGCTTGCGCAACAGCGACTGCTGTTCGTCAGCGCTCTGCGGTTGTTCGACGATCGGCAACAGATTGAGGGCGATTTGCGCATTCAGGGCCATGTTCAGGCTGACTTGCGCGGCGAGGTCGGCGGTGTAGTCAATGGTGTATTGGCGCTGTTGCTGCTGGGTTTCGCGCAGTTGATCGAGCAGCTGCCAGAAAAGCAGGCCCAGTAGCAACAGCACCAGCGAGGCCAGCCCGCCCTTCAATGTCCCGCGCAAGGGCAGGCCAGGCACAGCAGTCGGTGCACGTGGGGACGAGGGCGGCGTGACATTGGACAAGCTGTAATCCTGCCGTTTGCTGGGCTGGCGCGACGTGCACTATAAGCCGGACGCTCAAAGGGCGGCTAGCATGCCTTGGCTTGTGGCAAAGTGCCAGCCCTTGGCGGCTGGACCTTGATCGGCGGTTGAGGTAGCTTTGCCGGTCAAACAAGAGCGTTCCAGCTCCAGATACCCAGGCACCAACCGCCCGCAGGCATTGACCAACATCAAGGGCCCGCGCCGCGCATGGCCTGGCTCGTTCTTTTCACCTGTCACTGACGCTAGGTTCACCATGGCTCAATACGTCTTCACCATGCATCGGCTGAGCAAAGTTGTTCCACCGAAGCGGGAAATCCTGAAAAACATTTCTCTGTCTTTCTTCCCCGGCGCCAAGATCGGCGTATTGGGCCTCAACGGCTCGGGTAAATCCACGCTGTTGAAAATCATGGCCGGCGTCGACCAGGAGTTCGACGGCGAAGCCCGTCCGATGCCGGACCTGAACATCGGCTACCTGCCGCAAGAGCCTCAGCTGGATCCGACCAAGACCGTGCGTGAGGTAGTCGAGGAAGCCGTCAGCGTCATCAAGGACGCCCAGGCTCGCCTGGACGAGGTCTACGCCGCGTATGCCGACCCGGACGCCGACTTCGACAAGCTGGCCGCCGAACAGGCCAAGCTGGAAGCGATCCTGCAGGCCAGCGACGGCCACAACCTCGACCGCCAGCTGGAAGTGGCTGCCGATGCACTGCGCCTGCCAGCCTGGGACGCAAAGGTCGAACACCTCTCCGGTGGTGAAAAACGCCGCGTGGCCCTGTGCCGACTGCTGCTGTCGGCTCCGGACATGCTGCTGCTCGACGAACCGACCAACCACCTGGACGCCGATTCCGTCGCCTGGCTCGAACACTTCCTGCACGACTTCCCGGGCACCGTGGTAGCGATCACGCACGACCGGTACTTCCTGGACAACGTCGCCGGCTGGATCCTGGAACTCGACCGCGGCGCGGGCATTCCGTACGAGGGCAACTATTCGGGTTGGCTGGAAGCCAAGTCCGATCGTCTGGCCCAGGAATCCAAGCAGCAGTCGGCCCATGAAAAAGCCATGAAGGAAGAGCTGGAGTGGGTGCGCAAAGGCGCCAAGGCCCGCCAGTCGAAATCCAAGGCTCGCCTGCAACGCTTCGAGGAAATGCAATCCCAGGAATTCCAGAAGCGCAGCGAAACCAACGAAATCTACATCCCGGCCGGTCCACGCCTGGGTGACAAGGTCATCGAGTTCAAGAACGTCAGCAAGGGCTATGGCGACCGCGTGCTGATCGACAACCTGTCGTTCTCCATGCCCAAAGGTGCCATCGTCGGCGTGATTGGTGGTAACGGCGCGGGTAAATCCACGCTGTTCCGCATGCTGATGGGCAAGGAGACAGCGGATTCGGGCAGCATCGAAATCGGCGAGACCGTGCAGTTGGCCTGCGTCGACCAGAGCCGTGAGGACCTGGACGGCAGCAAGACCGTGTTCCAGCAGATTTCCGACGGGTCCGACCAGATTCGCATCGGCAACTATGAAATCCCGTCGCGCACTTATGTGGGCCGCTTCAACTTCAAGGGCGGTGACCAGCAGAAATTCGTCAAGGACCTCTCCGGTGGTGAGCGCGGTCGCTTGCACCTGGCGTTGACCCTGAAAGAGGGCGGCAACGTCCTGCTGCTCGACGAACCGTCCAACGACCTCGACGTTGAAACCCTGCGTTCCCTGGAAGAGGCCTTGCTGGACTTCCCGGGCGCCGCCATCGTGATCTCCCACGATCGGTGGTTCCTCGACCGCGTGGCGACCCACATCCTGGCGTACGAAGACGACTCGCAAGCGGTGTTCTTCGAAGGCAACTACACCGAGTATGAAGCCGATCGCAAGAAGCGCCTCGGCGAAGCGGCTGCCCAGCCGCATCGTGTACGGCACAAGAAACTGGCTTGATCGGGTCAGCTGCATGAAAAAAACGGAGCCCTTCAAGGCTCCGTTTTTTTATGCGCGCAATTTGCCGGGCCGTCTAAATGGGGGACGCGAAATCGAGCGAGAGTATGTTGGGGATCGTTGGATCGATCTCATACAGCAAGGCATAACCTGCACCCGTAATACCCGTCAGCAGGCTGACGTCGGGAACACGATCGCTGTCGAGAAAGGGGCCTGCTAAAAACCGCCGGGCGACTTCGCCGAGGGCCTGTTTGACCCTGCTGATGCCCTCGGGATTGTTAGCGTGTCGATACAAGTCATACAGGCAGATCAGATTGCCGAAATCGCCATGGCACAAGTTATATCCGCCGCCCAGGCCGTGCTGCCAGAGATTGTCCTCGCAGCGCTGGATGTCGTCGAGCACCGTCTGCCGGGTGGCTTCGTCCAAGGCCACTCCCATCGACTTCATGAGTTGCCGCCTGGCGATGAGAATACCGCCGTCTCCATGGCACCACTTGGAAGCATGGCCCACGGGGCCCAGGTCTCTCAGGTCCAGCCAGAAACCCTCCCGGCTCAAGCGATTTTCACCCTCCAATACCTGGATGGCCAAGGTCACCAACGTCACATCGCCGGTCACGTCATAGGCTTTGCACAACGCATGGATGACGCCGGAGAGACCGTGGGACAGGCCCGTCAGGATGACGGAGCGGTCGTTGCGTCGCAGAAGTAGGCCGTCTTCGATCAGGACTTGATCCTTTATGTAGTCAGCCATGCGCCGTATGGTCGGCAGCACGTCCGCTTGCGTCGAGAGCGCATGGATGTTGGCCAGCAGCGTCACCGCGCCACAACAGCCGCCCAGGAAGTCGAAATCGTAGTTTTCCAGTGGGACTTCAGTCAGTTGGGTCAGTAAACTGGCAATTTTTACATCGTATTTCGCATCGCCCGTTATTTGGCGACGATTGATGAGTAAATAAAGATAAGAGCCGAGGCCGTGATAAGCACTGACGGTCAAGTCGGCTTTGAAGAAGCCAAAATGTTGCTCCATTGAGACCAGTATCTGATCCATGAGCGACAGCACGTGTGGTTGACCGCTTACCTTGAACAAGCTCAGATAAAACAACCCAATCCCGGCGATACCGGAGTACAGCCCGTGATCCATGGGTGAAGGGTATTTTCCATGAGTCGTTGGGTGCGTATGAAAAGCCAACCAACGGATATCCGTGGCCGTTCCCTTGATCGCAAGCGCTTCGAGGCGGGAACTGATGCCCAGCACGGCGTCGAGTTGATTCGCTTGGAGCGCGTTACTGGCGATGGCACGTGATGGCGGCTGTTCATTGGGCTCTGGAAACAAGCACATTTCAAGTAACGTGAGTTGAAATGCCCTGTCGGCGGTAGACAGGTTGGCTAGTTTTTGTAGGCAGCTTTTTATCGGGGGTTGTATTTGCGTCATGTCTATTGTTTCACCTTGTGCGCTCTTTAGAGCGTTGGAGTTGAGCGGCATGGTGAAACAAGGAATGCTGGATCTTTGCAGGTCGTCTATTTCATAACGCGGGATGCCCTTTGCTCGATAGGGCTCCTTCAAGTCTTTCCACAGGGTTGCAAGCAGAAGCTCCCGGTCCAACATGTTTTTCATGAAGCGTGGATGGCGGCTCAGCCCGATAAAGTCAGCATAGCGTTGAGAATTTTTGAGTAATACACGGGTTGATAATTCGCCTGCGGATAGCTCAAGCATCTGCATTATCGTGCGCCGATGTGTGATCAATTCGCCATAGGCATATTCAAAGCCGTGGATAAGTTCGGCTTTATAAATTTCATGCCCCTGGTGTTTGCCCTGAAAAAGCGGCAAATGCTTTTGCACCAGAAGGTGTTCGAACTCGACCTTACGTAAATGGTAAAAGCCCGCTTCGAAAATCAGGGAGTGGCGGGTGGAAGTGAATAATTCCTGACGAGTCAGCCCGCTCTGGTCGTTATTGGAGTTTTGTGAAAAGGGCACAAAACCGCTGGAACACACCGACTGCTGGATCAATTTAAAGGTGTTGGACAATGCACTGTTGGCGGGCAGGTCGATCAGCAGTTCACTGGTGGACGCGGTGAACAAGCACTCCAGGTCAATCATGACCGGGCTGTTGCCACAAGCGATGATGTTCTCGTAGTGGAAGTCGATGCCATTGAGTGCATGGATGACGGCGATTTGTGAGCCCATTTTTTTATAGAACAGCGCCACGTCCGCTGCGCTGGCACAAGGCGTGTTGCCGATCTTTTCTATCCAGCTGTGTCGCTCACGGCTGAGGATTTTAGGCGCGTGGATGGCAAAACAATCCGCGCCTGTCCAGTCGTATAGTTGTTCAAGCAGTTGATTGAAAAAAAGTGCTTCGCGGCTTGCTCTTGGCTTGTAGACCAATGAAATTGCGCAGACCTTAACCTGGCAGACCGTTTCGCCGCGACCGTGGGGGTCACCCAGGCCGAACTCGATAGCCTCGATTCTCCGAGACGGGATCGAGAATTCCGCTTCCAACGCTTCAACATCGTTGGCGAAGTCGAGAATGACCGCATAAAGGTAGTTGAGGGTGTCTTCCAGCAAATCCAGCAGCAATGTCGCCAGCACGGGATAGGATTCAAAAAACTTCAGCAACGGCAATGTGCGCAGGTGTTCGTTGAATCCGCTCAGGTCAATGTCGTCGCCTTCCGCGATCCGCGTATTCAGATAATGGACCAGGCTTTGTTCCGACGTGCGTCCGACTCGGGCCAAGACATAGCGCTCAAGGCTTGCCAGCAGGGCGGGTTCATCAATGTGCAGTGACGCTCTGGCGTAGCGCCCATCCGCCTTGAACGTGTCGATGAAATAAAGAAAAAAACGATGGCCAAACCAATAAAAATTGTCTTTGTCGCTCAAGGTTTCTGTGTCGACCTGGATGCTGTCAAGCCGAGTGAGCTTTTCCTTCAGGGCGATCAGAACGGCTTCGCTGTCGAGAGGCAAGCGGGGGTGGTTGATGGGCTCCTTGGCATAGGATGCCAGTTGGTCCCGGTTCAACCCGAAATGATCCACCAAGGCCTGATCGTCAGCATGCAGGCGGGTCAGGTTGTTTTCAAAAAGAGCGATGTCACCGTCTGAAAAAAATCTGCGCCGGCCTCGCTGATTCAACTTCAAAGCATTAAAAAGCATGCCGTTGCTCCTGACATGGATAGAGCAGGCGTTGCCTGCTCTATGGTTATGGGTGTTGCCTGTTTTGATCAGTCGAAGGACTTAGCACCCGAGTGTCGAGCATTAAACATTGGTGCGCGTTGCAAAGGTTTTGCGTAAACGTATCTGAACTGTCGGATGTCGATAAGACTGTTTTATAGGTGAATTAGCGAGTGTCAAAGACCTGTAGGGCAGGTTTACTTTGATAGAGAAGGATTTAGCATAAAAGAGCGGTGCAGTTGATGGTGCCGCATTCGACAATGGTCAGTGCTGCTGATTCGATACCGAGGTCTGTTATTTGTTGATAGCACTCGAAGTCGCTGTCGAAGTCACCCGACATGGCCAGTATTTGTTCGCTCATTAGTGTATCTCCTTAGTTGTTATAATGCGCCGATTGCGGCGCGGGAAAAACAGTAGCATGGTCCTGATTTAAGGCAAACTTGTTGTTATGACCTCATGTTGCGGTGATTGATGGCCGCACGCAAGTAACAGATTGTTATCGTGTTGTGATGTTAGCGGTTTTAATCATGTACAAAGAGTCCAGCAACATCATTGGCGATCTATCGCCACGATCTCGATAGCGAGGTTTCCCAGTGGTCGCTTCCAAGTCACCTCATCGCCAATCCTGGCGCCCAGCAGAGCCCGCCCTAACGGCGATCCCCAGTTGATCAATCCGCTGGCGGCATCGGCCTGGTCTTCGCCGACCAATTGCACTCGCTGTTCGTGATCATGCTCATCGACAAAACTCACCCAGTGCCCGACTCGCACCTGATCGGAGTCGCTCGGCGTAACGACCTGCGCGCTTTGCAGCCGCTGGTTGAAATAACGCAGGTCCCGTTCGATGTCGGCAATCCGCTGTTTGTCTGCCTGCTCGCCTTGGGCCGTCTGTTGGCTGTGCTGCGCTTGCAGCTCGGCGACCCGCGCCTGTAGCTGGGCAAGCCCGGCGGGTGTGACGTAGTTGGGTTGCGTGCTGACCTGGCGCTCGACCGGCTGTTCGGCCTGGGCGGCGGCGTTGTCTTCGTTGACGAAAGCGCGGCTCATGGCATTGCTCCTCTGTTGGAGTTTGGGCCATGGTCGCAAGGTTTTGGTTTCGACGAATGTCTCTGAGCGACTCACTGCGAGCGATAAGCCCGGGCGGCGTCGCGATCTTTCTCTTGTCGCCAGGCCCGTTCGCGCTCGTCCCAATGACGTTCACGGTAGGCGTCGCGCTCTTCGCTCTCGCGCATGGCCTGGCACTGGCGGAAGCCATCGCTCCAGCCTTCGGCGTAGCGTGGGTCCTTGAGGTAGCGCGGCACGTCTTTCCTGAACTGCCCGGTCATGACGCCGGCCGCTTGCCGGCCACTGCTGCAACCATCATCGAAACCATCGGCGAAGGCGGCCGGATATCCCCGGGCGATCAAATCCTCGTGGGTGGTTTCACAGCCGCCGAGCAGCAACATCAATACACCCAGTACCATTACCGCGCGCTTCATTTTCTGCCGTCCTGCCGGATCCACTCATATCAGGAGTCTAGAAGCGGATTCGTCAGAAGGACGTGAAAGCGCGGTGATCAATCCGTTCGTTCAGTAGTGGTACCACTTCACTTCGAGCATCACCTCGTTCTCCGGCGAGGCCAGTTGGCTGAACTCCCGCTGGGCGCTCAGGCGCAAGCCGAGGTTACGGGACAATTCCCACTGCTGATTCAGACTCACGCTACGACGCACTTCGCCGTTGACGAAGTAATCACCCTTGGCTTCCAGGCTCAGGTTACCCAGCGGGTTTTTCCACAGCACGCCGCTGTTGAAGCCGGCGGCCGGGGCGATGAATTGGGCGAAGTCGTTGTTGTGCTCGACGCGCACCGTGCCCAGGGCAAAGCCCAGCACGTCCTCGCCCAACGCCCAGGTGCCGCCAGCGCCGCCATTGACATGGCTGACCAGGGTTTCATCGTCGTGCTTGCCCGGCACCCGTTCCAGGCCGCCCGTCACCTGCCAGGACAGCGGTTGCAATAGCTCGTTGCGCGGGGTCAGCGAGCGAATCGTTGCCAGATCCAGTTGCTGTACCTGCCAGTCATTGCCTTCGTATTGGCGCAATTTCAGTTGTAGGATTTCAATTTGCGCACCCAGCGGGAAGCTCTCGGCGTTGTCATTGAGGTCGTGATAGGCCATGCGCAGGCCGTATTCACCGAACGCTCGGTCGCCGCGGGTGCCAAGGCCGGCCTGCCAGGTGCGTGATTCGTGGCCATCTTCGGGCAGGCCCGGCTGCGGGATATCCAGTTCCGGCGCGGGGTTCTGGTTGATTGCCCGCAGCAATTCGAAGCTGCGCTGGGAGCGTTTCGGGTCGCGCTCCTGACCGTTGGCGCGGTAGCGTTCCAGTCGATAGGCCGCGTCGATGATCAGCGCCTGGCGTTCGCGCGGCAGCGCCTTGAAAGCGGGGGCTTGAAGCTGTTGTTGATCGGCGCTGACCTTCAGTACCCAGTGTTGTTCGTCGTCGCTGAGGGGGTCGGCGCGGCTTAGCAGCTCCCGCTCACGGGACGGCCGATACTGGATGCTTTCCACCAGTCCGGCTTCCTTCACGGCCTTGACGGTGTCGGTGGGAATTGCCGTCAGAGGGAATTGCTCGGTCAGCCGCAGACTGGGGCGAGCGACTTGCAGCAGTTCGAGTAATCGGTAGGAGCAGTTTTCATCGAAGAAGAAATAATCAAACTGGATCTGTTTGAGCTCCCAGACGTGCTCGACCATGCGCTCGGTTTCCGCCTGGCTGAGGTTGAGGCGGTATTCCCACAGGTCGCGGTTCTCCAGGCTTCGGTACTCGGAGAGTTTTTCCTGGTACGGCACCAGGGCGAACAGGCCGGGATAGCCGCCCATCAAGCCCTTCCAGGCATAGAGAATGCTGTTGTCCGAACCTTCGATGTAGGCGCCAAAGTTAATCGCGTAGCTGAGCAGCGCGGTCTTGTCGCTTTGCACGTCGGCCTGGTCGATGCGCAGCAAGGTATGACCGAACATCGATGACGGGCTGTTCAGGTACGCAGCGGGGAAAATCATTACCGCGCTGTGGGGCGATACGTCTTTGAACCATTGGGTGAATTCGCTGCAATCAACGGCTGGCAGATCGGTGAGATTGAGCTGCGCCTTCAGCCAGCGGGTGCGCGCCGGGTAGACGCATTGGGCGTGTTGCTGGCCGGCGCTGGCCGGGCCATAGAGCGCTTGCAGCGTGGCGGTCAACTCGCGGTCGGGGTGTTCGTTGCCGTCCTGGGCGAGGAAGAATTTCTTGTCGCTGATGTAGCTGCGCCAGCCGCCGAGCTTGGCGGTTTCGTAGTGGCCCAGGGAAATCCAGAAACGGTCGTTGGACAATTGCTGCAAACGTTGAGTGTCGACATGAGGTGCGGCGGACAGCGGGGCGCACACACAGAGCGCCAGCCAGGCAAGGCGTTTGAGCATAGTCGGCTACTTTTGAAGTCGAAAAAAAAGACCAACAGGGGCCCAGGAAAGAAAACCCGCTCCCCGAGAGGAGCGAGTGGTGTCGAGCTTAAGCTTGAGTTGCGTACTTGGCCAGACGTGGATCGTTTTTCAGTACCGATAGGGTATTGGTATGCACGTCTTCTGCGGTCACGTCAGCTTTGCTGAAGATCTGCTGGAAGTGCTCGTGGGTGACAGCGGAGAAATGCGCACGATCTTCCGGCGCAACGCCCAGTACCACGGCATAAGTCGTCAGCGCTTCGCCTTGACCCTTGGCCATGTCTTCGGACAGCTCGTTCATCATGCCATTCATGGCCAGCCACGACTTGCCACCGTAGGTCAGTGCCGCGTTGGTCGAGCAGCCGTTGGTGCCGGAGGTCATGCCAAAGGTGGCGTTGCCGGAAGTGCCGTTGGTGGTGGATGCCAGGAAGTGAGCCGGAGTGCCACGCTGACCTTCGAACAGCATGTTGCCCCAACCGCAATCCGGACCGCCCGGGGCCTGAGCCATGGCGTTGATGGATACAGCGGTGAAGAGAGTACCGAGAAGAATCCGTTTCATAGCTATGTTCTCTTTATGTGCATACCAATGGACAGGGTCTGGCCCCTAATGGCGCCAGTGGGCCGGTTATTGTTCCAGCCGCGCAGTTTGGAGTTTAGGCACGATCCGAGGGTTCCGTGACATTTTGCAAAAACATTAATTGAAATCACCTGTTTACCGGCTTCCTTGCGCGGTTTTTCCATCGACTATGCTTTGGCTCAAGGCGCTCCTTGCCAGTCAGGTGTAGGCAGCGCCAGAATGCCGCTATCTGCCCCGCCTGATGTAAGGAAGCCCGATGCCTGATCCTGTTGCTGCCAGCTTGCGTCTAGCGCCTGAAGCGCTGACCCGTCCGTTTTCCGCTGAACAGTTCAGCTTCTCTACCACCAATGATCTGGAGCCCTTCCGCGGTGTGCTTGGCCAGGAACGTGCGGTCGAAGCCTTGCAGTTTGGTGTGGCAATGCCACGCCCCGGTTACAACGTTTTCGTCATGGGCGAGCCCGGCACAGGCCGGTTCTCGTTCGTCAAACGCTACCTCAAGGCCGAGGGCAAGCGCATGCAGACCCCGGCGGATTGGGTCTACGTCAATAACTTCGATGAACCGCGCGAACCCCGCGCCTTGGAACTGCCGTCAGGCACGGCGGGTGCTTTCATCGGCGACATCAACGGCCTGATCGACAACCTGCTGGCGACATTTCCGGCGGTATTCGAGCACCCGTCCTACCAACAGAAAAAAAGCGCCATCGACCGCGCCTTCAACCAGCGCTACGACCGCGCCCTCGATGTGATCGAGCGCCTGGCGCTGGAAAAGGATGTCGCGCTGTACCGCGACAGCAGCAACATCGCCTTCACGCCGATGAGCGAAGGCAAGGCCTTGGATGAGGCGGAGTTCGCCCAGTTGCCGGAAGCCGACCGCGAGCGCTTCCATGAGGACATCTCCAGTCTGGAAGAGCGTCTGAACGAAGAACTCGCCAGCCTGCCGCAGTGGAAGCGCGAGTCCAACAACCAGCTGCGCCAGCTCAACGAAGAAACCATCACCCTGGCGTTGCAGCCCTTGCTCGCGCCGCTCTCGGAAAAATACGCCGAGAACGCTGCCGTCTGCGGTTATCTGCAGGCCATGCAGGTCTACCTGCTCAAGACCGTGGTCGAGCAATTGGTCGACGACAGCAAGACCGACGCCGTCGCCCGCAAGCTGTTGGAAGAACAATACGCCCCGAGCCTGGTCGTCGGGCATCCTGCGAGCGGTGGCGCGCCGGTGGTGTTCGAACCGCACCCGACCTACGACAACCTGTTCGGGCGCATCGAGTACAGCACTGACCAGGGCGCGCTCTACACCACGTATCGGCAATTGCGGCCGGGTGCGCTGCACCGGGCCAATGGCGGCTTTCTGATTCTCGAAGCGGAAAAAATGCTCAGCGAGCCGTTCGTGTGGGATGCCCTCAAGCGCGCCCTGCAATCGCGCAAGCTGAAAATGGAGTCGCCATTGGGTGAGCTGGGCCGGCTGGCGACGGTGACCCTGACGCCGCAGCACATCCCGTTGCAGGTGAAAGTGGTGATCATCGGCGCGCGCCAGCTCTACTACGCCTTGCAGGACCTGGATTCGGATTTCCAGGAAATGTTTCGCGTGCTGGTGGACTTCGACGAAGACATCCCGATGGGGGACGAGAGCCTGGAGCAGTTCGCCCAGTTGCTCAAGACCCGCACTTCGGAGGAGGGCATGGCGCCGCTGACCGCCGATGCAGTGGCGCGCCTGGCGACCTACAGTGCGCGCCTGGCCGAACATCAGGGGCGCTTGTCGGCCCGTATCGGCGACCTGTTCCAACTGGTTAGCGAGGCGGATTTCATCCGTCAGCTGGCCGGCGATGACATGACCGACTCCGGCCACATCGAGCGTGCCCTCAAGGCCAAGGCCACTCGCACCGGGCGCGTCTCGGCGCGGATTCTCGATGACATGCTGGCGGGGATCATCCTGATCGACACCGATGGCGCGGCCGTGGGCAAGTGCAACGGGTTGACGGTGCTGGAGGTCGGCGATTCGGCGTTTGGCGTGCCGGCGCGAATCTCCGCCACGGTGTATCCGGGCGGCAGCGGCATTGTCGACATCGAGCGCGAGGTTAACCTCGGCCAGCCGATCCACTCCAAGGGCGTGATGATCCTTACCGGTTACCTGGGCAGCCGTTATGCCCAGGAATTTCCGCTGGCGATCTCGGCCAGCATTGCCTTGGAGCAATCCTACGGTTACGTGGATGGGGACAGTGCGTCCCTCGGAGAGGCTTGCACGCTGATCTCGGCCCTGTCGAAGACACCGTTGAAACAATGCTTCGCCATCACCGGCTCGATCAACCAGTTTGGCGAAGTGCAGGCGGTAGGCGGGGTCAACGAGAAGATCGAAGGCTTCTTCCGCCTCTGCGAAGCGCGCGGGCTGACCGGGGAGCAAGGGGCGATCATTCCCCAGGCAAACGTCGCGACCCTGATGCTCGATGAAAAGGTGCTGGCCGCCGTGCGCGCGGGACAGTTCCATGTCTATGCCGTGCGCCAAGCCGATGAGGCGCTGAGCCTGCTGGTAGGCGAGCCTGCTGGCGAGCCGGACGAAAACGGCGAGTTCCCGGAGGGCAGTGTCAACGCTCGCGTAGTGGAGCGGCTGCGGGTCATCGCGGAAATGATCAGCGACGAAGACATCAAGGAAGCGGAAAAGGAAATGGCGCAGCAGGCATTGATGGAGGCCAAGCCAGCTTGAGCTGTCGGGGCGAGGGAGCAAACTCCCTCGCCATCAAGCCGCTAAATAGTCACAGATTTGGCGTCAATATTCACACTATGACCGCTCGGCGTATTCTGGTCTCGAAACCCTTCGGCGCCGGAACTTTTCTCCTATCCTCAGCTCAAGGATAACGAGAGCCATCATTGGATCGAAACAGCCCTTCCCGGGGCTGAATAGCGGATCTACCGAGGGGCGCCGCCATGTCGCGCAACCTTTGTCTTACTCGTCATTGCCTAGGCCTTGTGACCCGTATCGAATGCGCCGTCCGTCCCCTGGCCGGAGATACTGGCATGTGGACCGTGCTCTTCGCCGCGGGAATGGCCGGCGAACAACCTTCGGCCATCAAAGCCCAAGGGCCATTTCCCGGCCCGACCGCTGCTGAAACCATTCTCGACACCATCGTCCAGAACCTGACATCCCACGGCTATGAGCTGGCCGACGATCCGCAGATCTGGTCCTTGCACATGCAGGCGCAACTGCGGGAGATCAACGGCGGCCGCTGTCGCAACGTCGGCGGCTTCGAGTTTCGCCCGCTTCACTGAGTCACCATCGAACGTGCTCCGCGAGTAGAGGCTTGACACATGTCGGTGCCCAGGACAGGGCGGCGTTTGTGGGGCGGGTCGCGACTGATATACTCGCCGCGTTTTTACAGCCCTGGTGTGAGACTCAATGGAACGCTTTATCGAGAATGCAATGTACGCCTCCCGTTGGCTGCTGGCGCCGATCTACTTCGGGCTGTCGCTGGGCTTATTGGCCTTGGCGTTGAAATTCTTCCAGGAAGTCTTTCACGTCATTCCCAACGTGTTTGCCATGGCCGAATCCGAACTGATCCTGGTGCTGCTCTCGCTGATCGACATGGCGCTGGTGGGCGGCCTGCTGGTGATGGTGATGATCTCCGGCTACGAGAACTTCGTTTCGCAATTGGATATCGATTCCGACAAGGAAAAGCTCAACTGGCTGGGCACCATGGATTCCTCGTCGCTGAAGATGAAGGTCGCAGCGTCGATCGTTGCAATCTCGTCGATCCACTTGCTGCGCATCTTCATGGACGCCAAGAACGTCGATCCCGAACACCTGATGTGGTACGTGATCATCCACATGACCTTTGTGGTGTCGGCGTTTGCCATGGGTTACCTGGATAAACTGACCAAGCACTGAGCCCCGTTCATCGTTGCGATGCACCGCCCGTCTGCCGAGAGCCAGTCGGGCGCTGTCGCTTCTGGCAAGGCGCGCGGATACGCGGCTCGTCACCCGCCACGGCATCTGTGCTAGTCTGCTCGCCCTTTTGGTTCCGGGCGCTCCGGGAGGCGCTGTGTCACGCACGGCATTTCTCGAGCCGTCCGCACAGCGGAGCAGCATCATGTCCGAAGTTAACCTGTCCACCGACGAAACCCGCGTCAGCTACGGCATTGGCCGTCAGTTGGGCGACCAACTGCGCGACAATCCGCCACCGGGCGTAAGCCTTGACGCGATCCTGGCCGGCCTGACCGACGCCTTCGCCGGCAAGCCGAGCCGTGTGGGCCAGGACGAGATGTCCGCCAGCTTCAAAGTCATCCGTGAAATCATGCAAGCCGAAGCTGCCGCCAAGGCTGAGGCCGCTGCTGGCGAAGGCCGTGCGTTCCTGGCTGAAAATGCCAAGCGCGAAGGCATCACCACTTTGGCCTCCGGCCTGCAGTTCGAAGTGCTGACTCAAGGCGACGGCGCCAAGCCGACCCGTGAAGACCAGGTGCGCACTCATTACCACGGCACGCTGATCGACGGCACTGTATTTGACAGCTCCTACGATCGTGGCCAGCCAGCCGAATTCCCGGTGGGCGGGGTAATCCCAGGTTGGACCGAAGCGCTGCAACTGATGAGCGCTGGCAGCAAATGGCGCCTGTACGTGCCGAGCGAGCTGGCCTACGGCGCTCAAGGCGTTGGCAGCATCCCGCCGCACAGCGTGCTGGTGTTTGACGTCGAGCTGTTGGACGTCCTGTAACGTATCAACGCTTGAGCAGACTTTTGTGGGAGCGAGGTTGCTCGCTCTCACAAAGTCTGTACGTCGTTATCCATGGAACCTGCCATTGAAATCGCCAGTGGGGCGCAACGCCCGGGCGTAGCAGAACAGGAACAGGTTGCGTACCAGCTCCTTGAGCACCAGCGGTTCGCTGGAGTTGAGGCTGTTAAGGTCCAGATCTCCCTGGTCCTGGAGCTCGTTCAACGCTTCTTCTTCAAGCACCGCGCAGACTTCCCCGGTTTCCCGATGCAGGATCCTCAGGTAGGGATGTGGGCGGTCGAGCCAGGCATCGATCAAATAAGTCATGGTTCTCATCTCCTTGATGGGTTCGATGAGAATAATTCTTATTCGCTAAATAGCAAGTCTCTATTGGCGTGCCGATTGTTTTTCTGACGATGGGGCGCATCAGCTCGATGCGGTTGGCAAAAGGCGGGGCGTGTGGAATGGGGCGCGTGCAGGGATGGTTAAGCGCCATCCCGCAAGGCGCAGGATGGGAATACAGCTATTTCAGACTTTTCTGACGAACTCGGATTTGAGCTTCATCGGTCCGATGCCGTCGATCTTGCAGTCGATGTCATGATCGCCATCGCACAGGCGAATGTTCTTGACCTTGGTTCCGACCTTCACCACCAACGACGTGCCCTTGACCTTGAGGTCCTTGATCACGGTGATGGTATCGCCGTCCTGCAGGACATTGCCAACCGAATCTTTCTTCACGGTGTCATCGGACGCCGCTTCAGCTTCGCCGCTGGCGGACCATTCGTGGGCGCACTCCGGGCAGACCAGTTGAGTACCGTCTTCATAGGTGTATTCGGAATTGCAGGCAGGGCAGGGAGGCAACGTGCTCACTAGGGTTCCTTGAGTATCAGGAGGTCAAAAGGGCGCACATTGTATAGGGTTTTGTTGCGAGGAGGGTGATGCGGGGCTTTTGTGGCGAGGGAGCAAGCTTCCTCGCCACAAAAAACTCCGGGTGTCAGTGGGTACGGGCGACCGCAAACTCGCTCAGCTCGACCAGCGCGTCGCGGTATTCGCTGGCCGGCAGGGCGTCGAGACATTTGATTGCCCGAGCGACATAATCCCGGGCCAGGTTTGCGGTGTATTCCAGCGAGCCGGAAGCTTCGACTGCGGCGCGGATGCTTTCCAGGTCTTCGATTCCGCCTTTCTGGATCGCCTGGCGCACCAGGGCGGCCTGTTCAGGCGTGCCTTCGCGCATGGTGTAGATCAACGGCAGGGTCGGCTTGCCTTCGGCGAGGTCGTCACCGACGTTCTTACCCAGGGTCTCTGCGTCGCCCTTGTAGTCCAACAGGTCGTCCACCAACTGGAAGGCCACGCCCAGGTGGTCGCCGAAGGTGCGCAGGGCTTCGCTCTGCTCGGCGCTGGCGCCGGCCAATGCAGCGGCGCTGTGGGTCGAGGCTTCGAAGAGCATCGCGGTCTTGCCGCGGATGACCTCCATGTAGGTTTCTTCGGTGGTGCTGGCGTCGCGGACCTTGGACAGTTGCAATACTTCGCCTTCGGCGATGATGCGCGTGGCCTGGGACAGGATCTTCATCACCGGCATCGAGCCCAGTTCGACCATCATTTCGAACGAGCGCGAATACAGGAAGTCGCCCACCAGCACGCTCGGGGCGTTGCCCCACATGGCGTTGGCGGTCGAGCGGCCACGGCGCATGCCGGACATGTCGACCACGTCATCATGCAGCAGCGTCGCGGTGTGCAGGAATTCGATGGTGGCGGCCAGCAGGCGCATGTCGTCGCCTTCGCGCCCCAAGGCCTTGCCACATAAAAGCACGAGTAACGGACGCAGGCGCTTGCCACCGGCCGAAGTGATGTAGTCGCCGATTTTCGATACCAGCGGCACTCGGGAAGTCAGCTGCTTCTTGATGATGCCGTCGACGGCGCTAAAATCGTCCGCCACTGCGCGGTAGAAAGCTTGGGGTTGCATCAGCGACAGGCGCTCCAGAAGGGTTGCGCGGCATGCTAGGACCCCCATCCGCAGGTGTCAAGGCGCATGCTCCTGCAGTGCGAGCGGCTACTTGCAAGGCTCGACCGGCTTGCGTACAATCGCGCACCCTGAACTTCCTGGGCAGCACCTGCCTTACGCAATTGCATCCGGGCCTTCCAGCCCATGCAGCCATGCCAGCCAATACCTCTTCTTATAAAGCGCTGGGTGAGCAGGATTATCGGAGAAATACCATGTCGTACGCAGTAATTGTTACTGGTGGCAAGCAATACAAGGTCGCCCCAGGTGAATACCTGAAGATCGAAAAACTGGAAATCGCTACCGGCGAATCCGTGACTTTTGATCGCGTTCTGTTGGTCGCCAATGGCGATGACGTGAATATCGGCGCTCCAGTCGTTGCTGGCGCTACTGTTGTGGCTGAAGTGATCTCCCAAGGTCGTCACGATAAAGTCCGCATCATCAAGTTCCGTCGTCGTAAGCACCACATGAAGCGTATGGGCCACCGCCAGTGGTACACCGAGATCAAAATCACCGGTATTCAGGCTTAATTTTCAGCCTAATTCCTCACTAGGAGAATTGAACTCATGGCACACAAAAAAGCTGGTGGTAGTACCCGTAACGGTCGCGACTCAGAAGCCAAACGCCTTGGCGTGAAGATGTATGGCGGCCAGAAAATCATTCCGGGCAACATCATCGTGCGTCAGCGCGGCACCCAATTCCACGCCGGTTACGGTGTTGGCATGGGTAAAGATCACACCCTCTTCGCGAAAATCGAAGGCGTGATCAAGTTCGAAGTAAAGGGCGCGTTCAACCGCCGTTACGTGAGCGTTGTCGCAGCTTAATTGCGAGATCGCTGGAAAAGCCCTGTCTTGCGACGGGGCTTTTTCGTTTGTGGGGTGAGTCTCTTGCAAAACTGTTTGTATGGGCTGTCGGCGCTGCGGTTGGGGCGCGTATTCAGGTCGCTGCGTTCATTTTTGCAAGAGTCTTATGTCTTGTTTTTTTGGCTCGTCCGTATGGCGAGAGGCGTGTGTCATGAAGTTTGTTGATGAAGTATCGATTCGAGTTAAAGCTGGCGACGGCGGCAATGGCTGCATGAGTTTCCGTCGGGAAAAGTTCATTGAAAACGGCGGTCCGAACGGTGGTGATGGTGGCGACGGTGGCTCGATCTACATGCTCGCCGACGAAAACCTCAACACTTTGGTCGACTACCGTTACACCCGGCACTTCGATGCCGAGCGTGGCTCCAACGGCGGCAGCACTGACTGCACCGGCAAGAAGGGCGAAGACCTGATCCTGCGCGTGCCGGTCGGCACCACGGTGATCGACTCGGCCACCCAGGAAGTCATTGGCGACCTGACCAAGGCTGGCCAGCGTCTGCTGGTCGCCCACGGCGGTTGGCACGGCCTGGGCAACACCCGTTTCAAGTCGAGTACCAACCGTGCACCGCGCCAGACCACGCCAGGCAAGCCAGGTGAGCAGCGTGACCTGAAGCTGGAAATGAAAGTACTGGCCGACGTAGGCCTGCTGGGCCTGCCGAACGCCGGTAAAAGTACCTTCATTCGCTCGGTGTCGGCAGCCAAGCCGAAAGTGGCCGACTACCCGTTCACCACCTTGGTGCCGAACCTGGGTGTGGTTAGTGTCGACCGCTGGAAGAGCTTCGTCATCGCCGACATCCCGGGGTTGATCGAAGGCGCTTCCGAAGGGGCTGGTCTGGGGATTCGCTTCCTCAAGCACTTGTCACGCACCCGTCTGTTGCTGCACCTCGTCGACATGGTGCCGCTGGATGAAACCAGTGCTGCCGATGCCGCTGAAGTCATCGTCAACGAGCTGACCAAGTTCAGTCCGGCCCTGGCCGAGCGTGATCGTTGGCTGGTGCTGAACAAGTGCGACCAGATCCTTGAAGAAGAGCACGAGGAGCGGGTCAAGGAAATCGTCGATCGCCTGGAGTGGGAAGGTCCGGTCTATGTGATCTCGGCCATTGCCAAAGAAGGCACCGAGCGCCTTTGCCACGACATCATGCGTTACCTGGAAGATCGTGCCGATCGCTTGGCCAATGATCCGGCCTACAAGGAAGAGCTGGCCGAGCTCGACCAGCGCATCGAAGACGAGGCGCGTGCCCAGTTGCAGGCGCTGGACGACCAGCGTGCGTTGCGTCGCAGTGGCGTCAAGTCGGTCCATGACATCGGTGACGACGATTGGGACGAAGAAGATGTGGATGACGAAGACGGTCCGGAAATCATCTACGTGCGCGACTGATCCTTGCTGATCCCGCTCCCGCAGGTTTAAGTGGTCGGGCGCGGTGTTATCATCGCAGCCAGCCGGTCTTCAAGGCGCCGCTCATTTGAGCGGCGTTTTGGTATCTGTAAAAGGCAAATACGAATAATCCCATGGGCGGCGCTGGGTCGCGCCGTTCGCTGGCAAAGGTTGAAGATGATGCGGAGCAAGGTGACGGGTGCGCAGCGCTGGGTCGTGAAGATCGGCAGCGCATTGCTGACGGCGGATGGCAAAGGCCTGGATCGCACGGCGATGGCGGTGTGGGTCGAGCAGATGGTGGCCTTGCATGAGGCTGGTGTCGAGCTGGTGTTGGTCTCTTCTGGGGCCGTGGCTGCCGGTATGAGTCGTCTGGGCTGGACGTCGCGACCCAGCGCGATGCATGAGCTGCAAGCTGCCGCCGCCATCGGCCAGATGGGCCTCGTGCAAGCCTGGGAGTCGAGCTTTGCCGAGCACGGTCGCCATACGGCGCAGATCCTGCTGACCCATGACGACCTTTCCGATCGCAAGCGCTACCTGAATGCCCGCAGCACGCTGCGAGCATTGGTGGAGCTCAAAGTCATCCCAGTGATCAACGAGAACGACACGGTGGTTACTGACGAGATCCGTTTCGGCGACAACGACACCCTCGCGGCGTTGGTGGCGAACCTCGTGGAAGCGGACCTGCTGGTCATTCTCACGGACCGCGACGGTATGTTCGATGCCGATCCGCGCAACAATCCTGACGCCAAGCTTATCTACGAAGCGCGCGCCGATGACCCGGCACTGGATGCGGTTGCCGGTGGTACTGGCGGAGCGCTGGGCCGTGGCGGCATGCAGACCAAGCTGCGCGCAGCGCGTCTGGCGGCCCGCTCCGGGGCCCATACCATCATCGTCGGTGGTCGGTTGGAGCGCGTGCTGGATCGCCTGAAGGCCGGCGAGCGCATCGGCACTTTGCTGTCGCCTGAGCGCGGCATGCTCGCGGCGCGCAAGCAATGGTTGGCCGGGCACTTGCAAACCCGCGGCACGCTGGTGCTGGATGCGGGCGCCGTGTCGGCCTTGTCCCAGGGCAACAAGAGCCTGCTGCCAGTGGGCGTGAAGCTGGTCCAGGGCAGTTTTCGCCGGGGCGAAATGGTCGTGTGCGTGGCGCCGGATGGTCGTGAGATCGCCCGTGGCCTGGCCAACTACAGCGCACTGGAAGCGCAAAAAATCATCGGTCAATCGTCTGATGCGATTGTCGGTCTGTTGGGTTACATGGCTGAGCCTGAATTGGTGCACCGTGACAACCTGATCCTCGTCTAAGGAAAAATCATGGGTTTGGCAAAAGGGTTGATCGGCTTGCTGGTGGCGTTGCCGCTGCTGGCTTCGGCTGAGGAAATCGGTCAGGTGTCCACTGTATTCAAGTTCGTCGGGCCGAATGATCGCATTGTGGTCGAGGCGTTCGACGATCCCAAGGTGGACGGGGTGACCTGCTACCTGTCGCGCGCCAAGACGGGCGGCGTCAAGGGTGGTCTGGGGCTGGCCGAGGATCGTGCCGAGGCATCCATTGCCTGTCGTCAGGTCGGGCCGATCAGCTTCAAGGGCGAGCTCAAGGATGGGGACGAGGTCTTCAGGGAGCGCACCTCGCTGGTATTCAAGACCATGCAGGTGGTGCGTTTCCTCGACAAGAAGCGCAATACCCTGGTTTACCTGGTCTACAGTGACCGGGTGATCGAGGGCAGCCCGCAGAATGCGGTGACGGCCATTCCGATTCTGCCGTGGCCGAGCGCTCAGTAAAAAGTGTAGGCGGGCCTGCTCGCCTTCATGGTTGCGGTGCTTGAATCGCAGGCAATAAAAAACCGACCCTGAGGTCGGTTTTTTAATGAGCGCGTCGCTTAGGCAGCAGCGGCAACGTTCAGGGCCTTTACGTGGCCATTCAGGCGGCTCTTATGGCGAGCAGCCTTGTTCTTGTGGATGATGCCTTTATCGGCCATGCGGTCGATAACTGGCACAGCCAGAACGTAAGCAGCTTGTGCTTTTTCAGCGTCTTTTGCGTCGATGGCCTTGACTACGTTTTTGATGTAGGTACGGACCATGGAACGCAGGCTGGCGTTGTGGCTGCGACGCTTCTCAGCCTGTTTTGCACGTTTTTTGGCGGAAGGTGTGTTGGCCACCGTCGAGCTCCTCGAAAGACTTTTTAGGAAATAGCAAACAAAATAGGCCGCGAATCATGCCGATGAGTTGAGGTCTTGTCAAGGGCGGGTGACACGTTCCGCTGAATGGCAGGTGCGGCGCACCGGGTGATTTCTTTCCGGCGTGCGACCTGTAAACTCGCGGGCTTTGGCGCTGTGCTGTTTAGCGGCGCGAAGTATCGCACAAGTGGGCGCGTTGTTCGCCTGCTGTTTATCGACAGGCAAAAACTCTTTCCATGAATCTGCTCAAATCGTTGGCCGCCGTCAGCTCTATCACGATGCTTTCCCGCGTCCTGGGATTCGTTCGCGACACACTGATCGCCCGGATATTCGGGGCCGGAATGGCCACCGACGCCTTCTTCATTGCCTTCAAGCTGCCCAATCTGCTGCGGCGAATCTTCGCCGAAGGGGCATTTTCCCAAGCCTTCGTACCGATCCTGGCGGAATATAAAAGCCAGAAGGGCGACGAGGCGACCCGCACCTTCATTGCTTATGTGACGGGTTTACTGACGCTGGTGCTGGCGCTGGTCACGGCGGCCGGCATGCTCGCCGCGCCCTGGGTGATCTGGGCCACCGCGCCGGGTTTCACCGACACACCGGAAAAATTCCAGCTCACCTCCGACCTCTTGCGGGTGACCTTTCCTTATATATTGCTGATTTCCCTCTCATCCCTGGCCGGGGCGATCCTCAACACATGGAACCGTTTCTCGGTACCGGCCTTCGTGCCAACGCTGCTCAACGTCAGCATGATCGTCTTTGCGCTGTTCCTGACGCCTTACTTCGATCCTCCGGTAATGGCCCTTGGCTGGGCTGTGTTGGTGGGCGGCTTGGCGCAGTTGTTGTACCAGCTGCCGCACCTGAAACAGATCGGCATGCTGGTGCTGCCGCGACTGAACCTGCGCGACAGCGGCGTGTGGCGAGTCATGAAGCAAATGCTGCCGGCCATTCTTGGGGTGTCGGTGAGCCAGATTTCGCTGATCATCAACACGATTTTCGCCTCGTTCCTGGTGGCCGGTTCGGTGTCGTGGATGTACTACGCCGACCGCTTGATGGAGTTGCCGTCCGGGGTGCTGGGCGTGGCGTTGGGCACGATTCTGCTGCCGACACTGGCCAAGACCTACGCCAGCCAGGACCGCCATGAATATTCGCGGATCCTCGATTGGGGCCTGCGCCTGTGCTTCGTGCTGGTGTTGCCTTGCGCCCTGGCGCTGGGAATCCTCGCCGAGCCGCTGACCGTCTCGCTGTTCCAGTATGGCCAGTTCAGTGCCTTCGATGCCTTGATGACTCAGCGGGCATTGGTCGCCTATTCGGTCGGCCTGCTCGGGATCATCGTGATCAAGGTGCTGGCGCCGGGCTTCTACGCGCAGCAAAACATTCGCACCCCGGTGAAAATCGCCATTTTTACCTTGGTGATGACTCAGCTGTTCAACCTGCTGCTCATCGGGCCTTTGGCCCATGCGGGCCTGGCCTTGGCAATCAGCGCGGGTGCCTGCCTTAACGCCGGGCTGCTGTTTTATCAGTTGCGCAAGCAAAAGATGTATCAACCGCAGCCGGGCTGGGCAAAGTTTGGCTTCAAGCTGCTGGTCGCGGTGGGCGTGATGTCGGCGGTCCTGCTGGGGGCCATGCATTTCATGCCGGCCTGGGGCGAGGGGCAGATGCTCGAGCGTTTCCTGCGCCTGGGCGCGCTGGTTGTTGCGGGCGTGGTGGCGTATTTCGGCATGTTGCTGCTCATGGGGTTCCGCTTGCGTGACTTCAATCGCAAGGCCCTGAGCTGATGGACCGCACTCGATAATTGCGGGGCGGACTGCGGTTTTGTCGGTTCGATCACTTTGGGTTACGGTGTTGCCTGTCACCGACCGCCGGGTGTGGTTATAATCGGCCACTTTATGAGCAAGAAGCGCGTTATGCAGCTGGTTCGAGGCCTCCACAACCTGCGTCCCCGGCATCGGGGCTGTGTCGCCACTATTGGCAACTTTGACGGTGTTCACCGTGGCCACCAGGCTATCCTGGCGCGGCTGCGCGAGCGTGCGTTGGAGTTGGGCCTGCCCAGCTGCGTGGTGATCTTCGAGCCGCAGCCCCGGGAGTTTTTCGCCCCGGACACCGCTCCGGCCCGTCTGGCCCGGTTGCGCGACAAGCTGCAACTGCTGGCCGCCGAAGGCGTCGATCGGGTCTTGTGCCTGGCCTTCAACCAGCGCCTGAGCAAGCTCAGTGCCGCCGAATTCGTCGATACCATCCTGGTGGACGGTCTCGACGTGAAGCATCTGGAAGTCGGCGATGATTTCCGTTTCGGTTGTGACCGGGCAGGTGATTTCGATTACCTGCAACAGGCCGGTATCGCCCAAGGCTTCACCGTCGAAGCTGCTCAGACCGTCGAGATGGACGGCCTGCGGGTCAGTAGCACGCAGGTTCGCAATGCCTTGGCCGCTGGCGACTTCGAACTGGCCGAGCGCCTGCTTGGCCGGCCATACCGGATTGCCGGCCGGATCCTGCACGGGCAGAAACTGGCGCGCCAATTGGGCACGCCGACGGCCAACGTGCAACTCAAGCGCCGTCGTGTGCCGCTGACCGGGGTGTTCCTGGTGAGTGTCGAGATCGACGGCAAGACCTGGCCCGGCGTCGCCAATATCGGCGTACGGCCCACGGTGCAAGGAGATGGCAAGGCCCATCTCGAAGTACACATTCTGGATTTTGCCGGCGATCTGTATGACCGGCGTTTGACGGTGGTTTTCCACCAGAAGCTGCGTGAAGAGCAGCGTTTTGCCTCTCTGGAGGCGCTCAAGACGGCGATCCATGCAGATATCGCCGCCGCCCGTGCCCTTGTCGCAACCAGCGCCAATCGCTAATGAAGAGCCTTAAATGACCGACTATAAAGCCACGCTAAACCTTCCGGACACCGCCTTCCCAATGAAGGCCGGCCTGCCTCAGCGCGAACCACAGATTCTGCAGCGTTGGGACAGCATTGGCCTGTACGGAAAGTTGCGCGAAATTGGCAAGGATCGTCCGAAGTTCGTCCTGCACGACGGCCCTCCGTACGCCAACGGCACCATCCACATCGGTCACGCGCTGAACAAGATTCTCAAGGACATGATCATCCGCTCCAAGACCCTGTCGGGTTTTGACGCGCCGTATGTGCCGGGCTGGGACTGCCACGGCCTGCCGATCGAACACAAGGTCGAAGTCACCCACGGCAAGAACCTGGGCGCCGACAAGACCCGCGAGCTGTGCCGTGCCTACGCCACCGAGCAGATCGAAGGGCAGAAGTCCGAATTCATCCGTCTCGGCGTGCTGGGCGACTTCGCCAACCCGTACAAGACCATGGACTTTGCGAACGAAGCCGGCGAAATTCGCGCCTTGGCGAAAATCGTCCAGGGCGGTTTCGTATTCAAGGGCCTCAAGCCGGTGAACTGGTGCTTCGATTGCGGTTCGGCCCTGGCCGAGGCGGAAGTCGAATACGAGAACAAGAAGTCCTCGACCATCGACGTCGCGTTCCCGATCGCCGATGAAGACAAGCTCGCCGCTGCTTTCGGCCTGGGCAAGCTTGCCAAGCCCGCCTTGATCGTGATCTGGACCACCACGCCGTGGACCATCCCGGCCAACCAGGCGCTGAACGTTCATCCCGAATTCAACTACGCCCTGGTCGATGTCGGCGACAAGCTGCTGGTATTGGCCGAGGAATTGGTCGAGTCCTGCCTGGCCCGCTACAACCTCGAGGGTTCGGTGATCGCCACCGCCCCGGGGTCGGCGCTGGAGCTGATCAATTTCCGTCATCCGTTCTATGACCGCCTGTCGCCGGTGTACCTGGCCGACTACGTGGAGCTGGGCGCAGGCACTGGCGTGGTTCACTCCGCGCCGGCCTATGGCGTCGACGACTTCGTGACCTGCAAGAAGTACGGCATGGTCAACGACGACATCCTCAACCCGGTGCAGAGCAATGGCGTGTATGTGCCATCGCTGGAGTTTTTTGGCGGCCAGTTCATCTGGAAAGCCAATCCGGCCATCGTCGACAAGTTGACCGAAGTCGGCGCGCTGCTGCACACCACCGTCATCGAACACAGCTACATGCACTGCTGGCGTCACAAGACCCCGCTGATCTACCGCGCCACCGCGCAGTGGTTCATCGGCATGGACAAGCAGCCCACCAGCGGCGACACCCTGCGCCAGCGTTCGCTCAAGGCCATTGAACAAACCCAGTTCGTGCCGGCCTGGGGCCAGGCGCGCCTGCATTCGATGATCGCCAACCGTCCGGACTGGTGCATCTCCCGCCAGCGCAACTGGGGCGTGCCGATCCCGTTCTTCCTGAACAAGGAAAGCGGCGAACTGCACCCGCGCACCGTCGAACTGATGGAAGACGTTGCCAAGCGCGTCGAAGTCGAAGGCATCGAAGCCTGGTTCAAGATGGACCCCACCGAGCTGTTGGGCGACGAAGCACCGCTGTACGACAAGATCAGCGACACCTTGGACGTCTGGTTCGACTCCGGCACCACTCACTGGCACGTGCTGCGCGGCTCGCACCCGATGGGCCACGAGACCGGCCCGCGCGCCGACCTGTACCTGGAAGGTTCGGACCAACATCGCGGCTGGTTCCACTCGTCCTTGCTCACCGGTTGCGCCATCGACAACCACGCGCCGTACCGCGAGCTGCTGACCCACGGCTTCACCGTCGACGAGTCCGGCCGCAAAATGTCCAAGTCCCTGGGCAACGTGATTGCGCCGCAGAAAGTCAACGACACCTTGGGCGCCGACATCATGCGCCTGTGGGTCGCTTCCACTGACTATTCCGGCGAGATGGCCGTTTCCGATCAGATCCTCCAGCGCAGTGCGGACGCCTATCGCCGGATCCGCAATACCGCGCGCTTCCTGCTCTCGAACCTGACCGGTTTCAACCCGGCCACCGACCTGCTGCCGGCTGAAGACATGCTGGCGCTGGACCGCTGGGCCGTTGACCGGACCCTGCTGCTGCAACGCGAATTGCAGGAGCACTACGGTGAATACCGTTTCTGGAACGTCTACTCCAAGATCCACAACTTCTGCGTGCAGGAGCTCGGTGGGTTCTATCTCGACATCATCAAGGACCGCCAGTACACCACCGGCGCCAACAGCAAGGCGCGTCGTTCGTGCCAGACTGCGCTGTTCCACATCAGCGAAGCGCTGGTGCGCTGGATCGCGCCGATCCTGGCGTTCACCGCCGACGAACTGTGGGAGTACCTGCCGGGCGAGCGCAACGAATCGGTGATGCTCAACACCTGGTACGAAGGCCTGACCGAACTGCCGCAAGGCTTTGAGCTGGACCGTGCCTACTGGGACCGCATCATGTCGGTCAAGGCGGCGGTCAACAAGGAAATGGAAATCCAGCGCGCGGCCAAGGCCGTCGGTGGCAACCTGCAAGCCGAAGTGACCTTGTATGCCGAAGAGGCGTTGAGTGCCGACCTGGCCAAGCTTGGCAACGAATTGCGCTTCGTGCTGATCACCTCAACCGCCAGCGTCGCCCCGTTGGTGCAAGCACCGGCCGACGCAGTGGTTACCGAAGTGAGTGGCCTGAAGCTCAAGGTGGTCAAGTCGAGCTTCGTCAAGTGCGCCCGTTGCTGGCACTGCCGCGAAGACGTCGGCGTGAACCCGGAGCATCCGGAAATCTGCGGCCGTTGCGTCGACAACATCAGCGGCACCGGCGAGGTTCGTCACTATGCCTAATGTGGCGGGCCGCTTCGGGCGGCTGGGCTGGCTCTGGTTGAGCGCGCTGGTACTGGTCATTGACCAGGCCAGCAAGCACTACTTCGAAGGCTCGCTCACGATGTACCAGCAGATCGTGGTCATTCCCAACTACTTCAGCTGGACGCTGGCCTACAACACCGGTGCGGCGTTCAGCTTCCTGGCCGACAGTTCGGGCTGGCAGCGTTGGCTGTTCGCGCTGATCGCCATCGTCGTCAGCGCCGTGCTGGTGGTCTGGCTCAAGCGCCTGGGGCGTGACGAGACCTGGCTGGCCGTGGCGTTGGCGTTGGTCCTGGGTGGCGCGCTGGGCAATCTCTATGACCGGATTGCCCTGGGCCACGTGATCGATTTCATCCTGGTGCATTGGCAGAACCGCTGGTATTTCCCGGCGTTCAACTTTGCCGACAGCGCCATCAGCGTGGGCGCTGTGATGCTCGCCCTGGACATGTTCAAGAGCAAGAAAACCGGAGAAGCCGTCCATGACTGAGCAGCGTATCGCTCAAAACACCGAAGTGAAGCTTCACTTCGCCCTGCACCTGGAAAACGGCGACACTGTCGATAGCACCTTCGGCAAGGCGCCGGCGGTGTTCAAAGTCGGCGATGGCAACCTGCTGCCGGGCTTCGAAGCGGCGATCTTCGGTTTCAAGGCCGGCGACAAGCGCACCGTGGTCGTTCCACCGGAAAACGCCTTTGGTCAGCCCAATCCGCAAAACGTGCAGACCATGCCACGCTCGCAGTTCCAGGACATGGAATTGTCCGAGGGCCTGCTGGTGATTTTTAATGACGCGGCCAACGCCGAGCTGCCGGGTGTGGTGAAAGCTTTTGACGATGCCCAGGTGACCGTCGATTTCAATCACCCGTTGGCGGGCAAGACCTTGAGCTTTGAAGTGGAGATTCTTGAGGTCAACGCGGTTTAACGTCTGTTCGGCAGTTCTGCTGCCACCCGGTTCACTGATTCAATTCTTGCGCGTAAGACACGAGGCACAGCATGCAAATCAAACTCGCCAACCCCCGTGGCTTCTGCGCCGGCGTGGACCGGGCGATCGAAATCGTCAACCGCGCCCTGGAAGTCTTCGGGCCGCCGATCTACGTGCGCCACGAAGTGGTGCACAACAAGTTCGTCGTCGAGGACCTGCGCAGCCGCGGGGCCATTTTCGTCGAGGAACTGGACCAGGTGCCGGACGACGTCATCGTGATCTTCAGCGCCCACGGGGTTTCCCAGGCGGTACGGACCGAAGCCACCGGCCGTGGCCTGAAAGTGTTCGATGCCACCTGTCCGCTGGTGACCAAAGTGCACATCGAAGTGGCGCGCTACAGCCGCGACGGTCGAGAGTGCATCCTGATCGGCCACGCGGGCCATCCGGAAGTCGAAGGCACCATGGGCCAGTACGACGCCAGTAACGGCGGCGCAATCTACCTGGTCGAGGACGAGGAGGATGTGGCGGCCTTGCAGGTGCGTAATCCGGAAAAGCTCGCTTTTGTCACCCAGACCACATTATCGATGGACGACACCAGCCGGGTCATCGACGCCCTGCGTACGCGTTTTCCGGCCATCGGCGGGCCGCGCAAGGACGATATCTGCTACGCGACCCAGAACCGCCAGGACGCGGTCAAGCAACTGGCCGACGAGTGCGATGTGGTCCTGGTGGTCGGCAGCCCGAACAGCTCCAACTCCAATCGCTTGCGCGAACTGGCCGAACGCATGGCCACCCCGGCGTACCTGATCGACGGTGCCGAGGACATGCAGCGCAGCTGGTTCGACGGTGTCGAGCGGATTGGCATTACCGCCGGTGCCTCCGCGCCGGAAGTACTGGTACGCGGCGTGATCCAGCAGTTGCAGGCGTGGGGGGCGACGGGGGCGGATGAGTTGTCCGGCCGCGAGGAAAACATCACGTTCTCGATGCCGAAGGAGTTGCGCGTCCGCTCGCTGCTTTGAGTCCTTTTTCGCACAGGGCCTCTTCGGCTTTGATACTTTCCAGGCGGACGCGGCCGGAGGGCGCCAGTATCACTTGATGGTGGCTGACCGGCCCGCGTTTGGCGCAGACATGCAGCGTGCCGGCCTGGAAAGAGTTATTGGCGTGTAATGCCGCCCCATGGCTACCGAACCTTACCCGGCGTTTCACCGTCTGGTTGCCGATCACGCGCGCGCTTGCGCTGCGTTCCTTCAGCAAGGTCTTCTCCTTGTTGTCCAGGGTGATCCGCCAGCCCTTGCCCCAATCATTGTCTATCCCATGTATCAATACTCGGCGGTTACGCATGATGGCTTCGCTGCGGGCACTGCGTAACCCGCTGAGCAGCAACTGCGCGGTGTCCTCGCGTTCGATGGATTCGATCAGCTCTTTGTAGCCTGTACCGGCCCACGGCAGAACAATTGCGGCGATTGCCAGTCCCATGAGCAGTTCGATCAGGCTGAAACCCTGTTGGCGCATGACGTCTCCTCCCTGGAGTACGAAAAACGACGCGATCCGTGCGCCGTCAAACCGAAACAACTGCACACACGGCGGTTGTTTGTTCTAGCGTGTAGAGGCAGGTATAGCCGACGGCAACGGAGGGCATCGATGGATCTTCGTACAAAAGGTTTCACGCTGATCGAGGTGTTGGTGGCCCTCGGCGTGCTGCTGATCCTGATCACCATGGCGGTGCCGGCATTCACTGGGGCGATGCAGGGCACCAAGGCCGATACTGAGGTCGGCGACCTGCGCCGGGCACTGAACTTTGCCCGGATGACGGCGATTGACCGTGGCATCACGGTACGGCTTTGCCCGACGGCGGGGGGCAGCGTCTGGAGCAGCGAACTGGCGGTATATGCCGGTGCTTGCATTGCGCCCAATGTATTGCGGGTTGTTCCAGCCATGGGCAGCGGAGCGACTCTGACGCTACCCTCAGAAGTGACCAGCATCGACTTCAACAACCTGGGCGGATTATCGGCACCGGCGACGCCGGTGAGCTTCACTTACGTAAGAGGGGCGCAGAGCAGGACGCTCAGTGTTTGCCTCAATGGACGAATCGTATTGGGTGGAAATTGCGGATGAAGGGTTGCAGTAAAAACGCACAGGAGGGCATGACACTTATCGAGGTGCTGGTGGCGGTGCTGATTCTCGGCGTGGGGCTGCTGGGTGCTGCGATGATCCAGCTCAATGCGCTCAAATACACCGACAGCTCGCGCATGACCAGCCAGGCCAGCTTCATCGCCTACGACATGCTCGACCGCATCCGCGCCAATTCCGCGGCCGACTACACCGTTACCCCGCCCAGTTCGCCCAACCTCAGCGTGACTCGGGACCAGGATCTGTACGACTTCAAGACCAACATCGTCGCCTTCGGCGGCGCCACGGCCACCGGCACCATTGCGTTGAACCAGCGGGTCTACACCATCACCATTGCCTGGGACGATGCCCGGGCCGCCAACACGACCAACGCGGAAGAAGCGCGACGCACCTTTGTGCTGACCAGCCGTGTCGCCGTCGATCCACTGACGACGACGCCATGAATAGATATAGCCGGGGCTTTGGCCTGATCGAACTGATGATCGCGCTGGTGATCAGCCTGATCGTCGTGCTGGGCGTGGTGCAGATATTCATCGCCGCCAAAAATACCTACGCCAGCCAGAGCGCCGCCGCAGTGATGCAGGAGGACGCGCGGTTTGCCATGAGCAAGATGGTCCAGGAAATTCGCATGGTCGGCATGTTCGGTTGCCTGGCGACCATTACGGATGCCTCGACGGATAACAATTTCGCGGCCAGCCAGATCACCCCGATCCGCTGGGACAATGCGAACCGGAGACTGACCCTGGTAACGGCGGACATCGGGAGCGGCGGTAACGCACCGACCTGGACCGTCGTCTCCGATTGCCGCACCTCGGCGACCGCCTACTCGAACGCGCGGGTGCCGGCTGCGGGACAGTTGGCCTTCCCGATCCGCCGATTGGTCTACAGCTTCAACAACAACCAATTGCTGCTGGGCAGCGGCACCGGCAATCCGCCGACCCTGTCGGTGCTGGTGGACCATGTGCGGGCGTTCGACGTGACGTTCGGCGTGGCCGCCAGCGCAACGGACATCGCGGCCACCAGCTACACCGGCAACCCGAGCGACCCGGCGCTGATCCGCAGCGTGCGCCTGACGCTGACGCTGTTCGATCCGAAGAACGCCGTGCGCGAGCAGACCTTCAACGTGGTTGCCGCCTTGCGCAACCGGCTGCTATGAGGAGGCGATCGATGACTTCGACAGGTCTCAAGCACCGCCAGGGCGGCATGGCATTGCTGGTGAGCCTGGTGTTCTTGCTGTTGCTGACGCTGATCGGCCTGTCGTCGATGCAGAGCGCCACCCTCCAGGAAAAAATGACCAGCAGCGTCATGCAGCGCAACCAGTCGTTCCAGATGGCCGAGGCTGCGCTGAGGGTCGGTGAAAGCGCGGTACAGGCCGAGAGCTACTCGCTGCCGGTGTGCAACACCACGGCCCAGTGCGCGCCGCCGGCCGAGTCGGCGACGGTGGCGGCGGCCGGGCGCAATTCATCATCAGGAGTGCTCTGGGTGGCCGCCGCCGGAGGGTTTTATGGTGTGCAGAACATTGGCACCACGTTGGCGGCGGTCAATGTACCCGTCAATACCTCGGCGACGCTGTATCGGATCACGGCGGTGGCGGTAGTGGGCAATAACCAGCGCAGCGTGGTGGAGAGCATCTATGCGAAGTACTAACTGGCTAGGGGGCTGGCGACAGGCGTTTTGCGGGGCGTTGCTGAGCCTGTACCTGGCGGCCCCGGTCTACGGCTTCACCCCTTCGGAGTCGCCGCTGTTGAGCGCGGCGGCGGTGACGCCCAACGTGATGCTGCTGATTGATGATTCTGGGAGTATGAACAACATTATCTGGGCGGCGGGGTTTGATCCGGCGGTCTCGCAGCCTACCGTTTATACGTGTGAATCCACCACCAGCTGCAACAGCATTGCTAGGCTGAATATGGAGGACGGCAATGTTCTATTGGCAAGTCTGTCCCGTGGCGGCTGTTCCAGGGCTGGCAACTGGTATGGCTTTTATCGAAGCGACCTAGGGGAGGTTTGCCTGAGGTTGCCCGACCCCGTGGGCAACGGGAATACGCGCTACACGGCCAAATACCTGTCTTATTTGCTGACTTTGTCCAACGGTTCAAGCCGCGACTTCACCACCGGCTCAATCCCCACCGATTACCGAATCAACGTGGCTCGCGATGTTTCGGCCGACCTGGTCGCCAATAACCGCGCCCTGCGCATCGGCCTCGCCACGTTCAACCCGCCCAACAGCGGCAACTCCGGTCCAGGCGGTTACATCGCTCGGGCCATCACTGACCTGTCACCGGTCAGCGGCAGCGTCACCCAGACCCAGGCCAACACCAACTACAGCGCCCTGATCAGCGCCATCAACGGCTTGGGCGCCGTCGCCAATACGCCGTTGGCCGAGAGCTACTACGAAGTCACCCGCTACTTCCGGGGCATGGCGCCGTACTACAACGGCACACCCAGCACCTACACCAGTCCGATCCAATACCGATGCCAGAAAAATTTTGGCGTGGTGATCACTGATGGTTTACCCACCTTTGACCGAACGTTTCCTACCGATGATCCGGCGGGGGAAAGCCGTTTGCCAAATTGGGATGGCATCAGCAGCAACGATGGCGCCGACCCCTTCGGCAATGCGGAGGGCGACACGCTTTACCTGGACGACATCGCCAAGTTCGCCTTCGACATCGACATGCGCACCACCGGAACCGATGTCACTGGGAAAAGCTGGGACGGCGCTGAGTTTCGTCGACAGTACCTCAATACCTACACCGTAGGTTTTGCCGTCACCAACCCGATGCTTTCCGACGCTGCCCGCTACGGTGCAGGCAGGTATTATCCGACGACCGACAGCGAAGGCCTGAACTCAGCCCTGTCGTCGGCCCTCAGCGACATCACCTCCAAGGCCGGCTCCGGGGGCGGCGGCACCAGCAATGGCGCCACGCTGTCCAGCACCTCCAGTTATTACCAGACGACGTACGATCCCAAGGACTGGCGCGGCACCATCAAAGCGTTCGGTTTCACCTCGACCGGAACGGTCAATACGGCGGCGCTGCAATGGACTACCGATACCGCCATCGTGCCCGGCGCCACTGCGCCGACCTACCAGTCGTGGAACACCGCAACCAACGTGCCGGTGACCCTGGCCTTTGGCAACTTTTCACCGGCCCAGCAAACCAGCCTGAGCCAGGGCTTGCCCACAGGGATTACTGGCATCGATCTGGTGCAGTGGAGCAAGGGCGTCAACAAGACCGGGCTGAAGGTGCGCAGCGTCTTGCTCGGGGACATCATCAACTCGCCGCTGGCCCTGGCTTCGCCCAACGACCAGACTGCCTCGGACCTGTTGAACGACACCAGCTACAGCACGTACCTGACCACCAAGGCGGCGAACATGAGCAGCAGCCTGGTGGTGAATGGCAATGACGGTTTTTTCAGCGTCATCAACAGCACGAATGGCACCCGGCGCTACGCCTATATGCCGTCGAGCGTGCTGCCCTCGTTGCAGCTCATCGCCGATCCCAGCTACATCAATGGCGTGAGCCACAAGTTCTTGGTGGACGGGCAGGTCGGCGTATTTGATGCGCAAATGGGTAGCGCCTGGAAAACCCTCGCCTTGGGCGGTACCGGGGCGGGCGGGCGGGCGTTTTATGCGGTGCAATTGTTCGACGCATCGGCCGGTAACGCGATCCGCGCGCTGTGGGAAATCAGCGCGCCGACGGTTGCCAACACGGCCAATGCCTTGAACGACCTGGGCTACGCCTACGCGCGCCCCGAAGTCGCGCGTTTGTCGGATGGTCGCTGGGCGGCGTTCATTTCCAATGGCTACGGCAGCAACACCGGCGTGGCGGCGTTGTACGTGGTGGACATTCGCGACGGCTCGCTGATTCGCAAGATTGTCATCAACAGCAGCGAGACCGATAACGGCCTCTCGTCGGTCAAGCTGCGGGTCAACTCGCAGAACGTGGTGCAAGCGGCCTATGGCGGAGACTTGAAAGGACGGATGTGGAAATTCGACCTCAGCGGCGCGTCTCCCAACACCTGGGGCCTGGCGTTTGCCGGCCAGCCGTTGTTCACCGCCCCAGGCGGAGCGACCCAGCCGATCACCGCCCAGCCCCTGCTGGCGGAAAATCCTCAAGGCGGCATCCAGGTATTTTTCGGCACGGGCAAGTTCAACGAATCGGTGGACAAGCTCAACAAGGACCTGCAGGGGTTCTATTCAATCTGGGATGCCACCGGTGGCGCCGGACAAATCACCGTGTCGAGCTTGCAGGCGCAATCGATCACCGGCATTTTTTCAGGCGCCACGGGTCAGTTCGTGACCACCAGCCAGAACGACGTGGCTTATCCCGCGCAGAAGGGCTGGTATTTGCCACTGATCTACAATAACGCACTGACCGGCGAGAGGGTGATCAATCCAGCCAGCCTGGTGCTCGGGCGCGTTGTCTTCACCACCGCCGCCGTGGACACCACCGACCCTTGCGCCAGCTTCGGTACGGGCAAACTCATCGAAGTGGATGCTTTCAACGGTAAGATGCTCAACTATGCGGTACTCGATACCAACAACGATGGCGCGCTCAACAGTCTCGACACGATCTCCGCCGGCGTGGTGTTCACGGGCGGTATCCCGACCCTGAGCGCCGTCGTCAATGCCAACGGGGCCACTAACATGATCGTGAATGATTCCGGTGGCGGTATCACCGACCTGTTGGGCAAATCCGTGGGCGGCAGTCGCCGTATCATGTGGCGGCAAATACAGTGAGAGGTAAGACATGCGCAGATCCAACCGGGGTTTCACCTTGATCGAAATCCTGATCGTGATCGCGATCGTCGGTATCGTGATCACCATCGGCTATCCGAGCCTGAGCGAATACATGAAGAAAGGCCGGCGTACCGAAATCGCGGGGCTCTTGTCGGAGCAGGCGCAGATCCTTGAGCGGCACTACTCGAAGAACAACGTCTATACCAACGCGACCGGCCTGAGCGGCGGCAACGACTTCTACACCATTACCGCGACGACGCTGACGGAACAGACCTATACCCTGACCGCCATGCGCAGGAGCGGTTCGTCCATGGCGACCGACAAGTGCGGTGATTTCACGATCGACAACACGGGCAAGCGGGGCAATGTCAACTCCGCTGCCGGCGTGACCGCCAAGGACTGCTGGGGCCGCTGAGTTTTATTTTCCGGGCGCATTCTTGCGCCCCCTGTCTTTGTGAGTCGAAACAGAACATGACCAGGCAACAACAAGTGGTGGTTGTCGGCGGCGGCGTCATTGGCCTGCTGACTGCGTTCAATCTCGCCTCCGAAGGGCTGCGTGTGGTGCTGCTGGACCGTTCCGGTGTTGGTCAGGAGTCGTCCTGGGCCGGTGGTGGTATCGTTTCGCCCCTTTACCCGTGGCGCTATACCCCGGCAGTTACCGCGCTGGCCCATTGGTCGCAGGATTTTTATCCACAGCTGGGCGAGCGCTTGTTCGCGGCGACCGGAATCGATCCGCAAGTGCACGTCACCGGCTTGTATTGGCTGGACCTGGACGATCAAGACGAAGCACTGGCCTGGGCCGAGCGGGAAGGGCGTCCGCTGCGGGCGGTGGATATCAGCGCGGTGCATGACGCTGTACCGGTGCTCGGTTCGGGGTTTTCCCGGGCCATCTACATGGCCGATGTGGCTAACGTGCGCAACCCTCGGCTGGTCAAGTCCCTCAAAGCTGCCTTGCTGGCGATGCCAAACGTCACGCTTCACGAGCATTGCGAAGTCAGCGGTTTTATCCGTGACGGTGGGCGTGTCGTCGGCGTTGAGAGTTCATCGGGGGAGGTCCGCGGTGATCAAGTGGTACTGTCCGCCGGCGCCTGGAGTGGCGAGTTGCTTGGGACATTGGGACTGAAGCTGCCGGTTGAGCCGGTGAAGGGCCAGATGATTCTGTACAAGTGCGCTGAGGATTTTCTGTCGAGCATGGTCCTCGCCAGGGGCCGTTACGCGATTCCCCGTCGTGACGGGCACATTCTGATTGGCAGTACGCTGGAGCGTGAAGGCTTCGACAAAACGCCGACCGATGCGGCGCTGGAGAGTCTCAAGGCTTCGGCGGTGGCGCTGGTTCCGGCGTTGGCCGATGCCGAGGTGGTGGGGCATTGGGCCGGGTTGCGGCCGGGGTCGCCGGAAGGTATTCCCTTTATCGGCGAGATGCCTGGGTTCGAGGGTTTGTGGTTGAACTGCGGGCATTATCGCAATGGGCTGGTGCTGGCGCCGGCTTCGTGTCGGTTGTTTGTGGATCTGATGTTGGGGCGTGAGGCGGTGATTGATCCGCG
The DNA here is from genome assembly GCF_051131955.1 of Pseudomonas sp. Z4-20. Lineage (NCBI taxonomy): Bacteria > Pseudomonadati > Pseudomonadota > Gammaproteobacteria > Pseudomonadales > Pseudomonadaceae > Pseudomonas > Pseudomonas sp. Z4-20. Next base: position 4,834,905 of record NZ_CP071641.1, on the reverse strand, counting down.
ACCTTATGCGCCTGCTGGGCGGTTGTAAGGTTTTACCGGGGACATATCCGTTGTCGCGGTAACGGCTGCTTATGGTTCAGCTTTTTTACAGCTTTTTACAGCGTAATATCCGTTGTCGCGGTAACGGCCTCCTAAGGTTTCGCCCTTACGGCGAGTCACTTTCGAAGGGCGCGAAAGTAACCAAAGCGCCTTTGCCCCACCACTCGGTGCCTCGCCTAGGCTCGGCATGCCCGCACTCCGGCATTGTTCCGTGGGCCCGCCGCGAAGGGCCATCCATGGCCCAGCGCGGCTATCCCGGCATCCATGCCGGGATACCCACTCCACAATGCCTGCGTGCGGCCATCGTGGTTAACGGGGCGCCTGAGATCAACGTCCGTCGCGAGGCGGCCTGATAGCCGACCTGGTTTTGGGTGGGATTGCGTTTTTCCTGTGCGAGCCTGCTCGCTGCGGCACTCAAGAAAAACGATACCCCCGTGGCGAGGGAGCTTGCTCCCGCTGGGCTGCGCAGCAGACCCAGAACCATTCAGCAAGGTGTATCTGGATAATCGCAGGGTGGTTTTTTACGACTGCTTCGCAGCCGAGCGGGAGCAAGCTCCCTCGCCACGGGTTTTCGTTTGTTTAGGGGAAGCGGCATTTCCTATGGGAGTGAAGCCCACGGTACTTTCGTCCCCCAAGCCTGCTGACCCACCGTCATCGCAAGCAAGCCCGTAATCACAGGAGAAACGCGATCCCTGCCAAAACTAGGTCGGCTATCAGGCCGCCTCGCGATGGATGTTGATCTCGGCGCCCCGTTAACCACGCTGGCCGAACGCAGGCATTGCGCAGTGGGCATCCCGGCATGGATGCCGGGATAGCCGCGCTGGACCATGGATGGTCCTTCGCGGCGGGCCCACGGAGAAATGCCGGAGTGAGGGCACACCGAGCCTAGGCGAGGTGCCAAGTGGTGGGGCAAAGGCGCTTTGGTTACTTTCGCGCCTTTCGAAAGTGACTCGCCGTCAGGGCGAAACCCTAAGTGGCCGTTGCCGCAGAAACGGATATACACCCCGCCCTAACAGCCAACCAGGCTTTGTGGGAATGGTCGGACAAGATCCTGATCCGAGCCGAACTTTCCGACGAGCCCTGGCGGTTGCCGGGTGGGAAGAGCTCCGGCTAACCTTTTCCCATCGCTGCCAATTCAGCGTCCGGGCGTCGCGGCCCGCGAACTTGGTAATCCATTTTTTCCTTTGGAGTACCGCAATGAGTGAAAACCTCCATCACCTTCAGAGCCTAACCCGAACGGGCTCGATGAAGCCGCCAAACGCACGATCGACTATTACCTCCACCCAAAACCTGAAACCAAAAAGAAACCAGCCCCGTACCAGCTGTTCACCGTCGTGGACGGCATCGACGTCGAATGCCTGCTGACCAACCTCAGCGAAACCCTGGCCTCAGCCAACGCAACCATCAGCGACCTGGCCTTCGACCTGGAAGGCTCACGACGGCATGTCGCCTTGGGGTACAGCAGCTGATTGAACTGTGTGCATTACTGGCCAATCGAGTGCTGGACGAACGGGTGCCGGTGGCGGAAGGCTAGAAGAGCTGCGAAAGCGAACGCCGAACCTGTGGCGAGGGAGCTTGCTCCCGCTGGGTTGCGAAGCGGCCCCCAACCTGAGACCTCGGTGCATCAGGTTGATCGAGTCGCTGCTTTTGGGGCTGCTGCGCAGCCCAGCGGGAGCAAGCTCCCTCGCCACAGGGGAATACATGGGCTTCGAAACCGTGGCTCAATCCAATCCCAGCTTCTTCAACCGATACCGCATCGACCGAAACGACAACTTCAATCGCTGCGCCGCCGCCGTACGGTTCCAACGGGTTTCTTCCAGTGCCTGGAGAATCACCTTGCGCTCGACCTCTTCGAGATAGCCGTCCAGATTGTCGACCTGCATCAAATCGGGACTGCCCGAGTCGCCAGCGCTACCGCCCTCGGCCAGCCGCAGATCTTCGGCCTCGATCTGTTGGTGTTCGCAGAGGGTATAGGCCCGTTCGAGCATGTTTTCCAGCTCCCGCACGTTGCCTGGGAAGCGGTAATTGCGCAAGGCGTCCAGCGCGCGTGGGTGCAGCTTGGCCGCAGGGCTGCCGGTGCTGGCGGCCAGGCGCTGGAGCACGTGGTTGGCCAGCGGCTCGATGTCTTCGCGGCGTTCACGTAATGGCGGGACACGGAGTTCGATGACGTTCAGCCGGTAATACAGGTCCTGGCGAAAACGCCCGGCGGCGACTTCCGCGTCCAGGTCTTTATGGGTGGCGCACAGGATACGCACATCCACCACCTCTTCCTGCTGGCCTCCCACGGCGCGCACGGCTTTTTCCTGGATGGCTCGCAACAGCTTGACCTGCATCGCCAATGGCAAGTCGGCCACTTCGTCGAGAAACAGAGTCCCGCCATGAGCAGCCTGGAACAATCCGGGCTTGTCCTCGATGGCGCCGCTGAAGCTGCCTTTTCTATGACCGAAAAACTCGCTTTCCATCAGCTCTGTCGGAATCGCCCCACAGTTGACGGGCACAAAGCGCTGGCTGGCTCGCGAGCCCTGCTCGTGGATCAAGCGGGCGACCAGTTCCTTGCCGCATCCCGATTCACCGCTGACGTACACCGGCGCCTGGCTGCGGGCGAGTTTTTCGATCTGTTTGCGCACGTTGCGCATGGGCGGGGAGTCGCCCAGCAGGCAGCGCTCGACGGTCGCTCCCGGTGAAGCGACGGGCGGCATGCGCAAGGCGCTACCGACCAACTCCCGCAGGCGGGCCAGGTTGACGGGCTTGGTCAGGAAGTCGAAGGCACCAGCCTTGAGGGCGTCGATGGCGACTTCCAGGCTGCCATAGGCGGTGATCATCGCCACGGGCAGTTGGGGATGACGTTGCTGGATGTGTTGCACCAGTTCCAGCCCGGTGCCGTCGGGTAGGCGCATGTCGGTCAGGCACAGGTCGAAGGCTTCGCCCGCCAGCAGCGACTTAGCCTCGGCAAGGTTCTTGGCGCTGCGGGTGTCGAGTTTCATCCGTCCCAGGGTTATTTCCAGGAGTTCGCGGATGTCCGGCTCGTCGTCGACGATCAGGATTCGTTGCCGTGAGCGTGTATTCAAATCTGTTTCCGTCCGTGAGCAAAAGTGATGCGAAAGCAGCCGCCGCCTTGGCGTGGTTTGAAGTCTAGGCGGGCCTGGTTGCTTTCGCACAGCTCACGGGACAGATAAAGCCCAAGGCCGGTGCCCTGGCTGCTGGTGGTGAAGAAAGGCTCGAACAAGTGCGCCTGCTGATCGGGTGTTACACCGGGGCCGTTGTCGATGATGTCCAGCATGGCGAGCTGGCTGTGCGGCTCGATGAACAGTTTCAGCCAGGCCTCGGCCTGCCCATGAACCATGGCGCTGTGGCGCCAGGCATTGCGCAGCAGGTTGTCGAGCACTTGGGTGAGCTGATCGGGGTCCATCAGCGTGACGTAGTCGCCTGGGTCGATGCTCAGGTGCAGACGCCGGTGTTCGGTTACGCTTTCGCGGGCCTGTTGGACGAACTGTTCCAGCCATATGCGCAAATCCAGGCGTTGGGGCGCGGTTTGCTGGCGGCGAGACAGTTGCAGGACATTTTCAATGACGCGATTCATTCGTTGGGAGTGATCTTGAATAATCTGCGTCAGACGCCGGTCCGCGTCGTTCAGTTCCTCGGATTCGCGCAGCAATTGCGCGGCGTGGCTGATCGCCCCCAAGGGGTTACGGATTTCATGGGCGATACCGGCGGTAAGGCGCCCGAGGGAGGCGAGCTTGAGTTGCTGGGCGTGCTGGGCCACCTGGGCCAGGTCTTCGAGAAAAACCAGGATCTGCTGCTGGTCCTGCGGCCCCAGGACGATGAAGCTGGGTTGCAGTGTCAGGCCCGTACCGCTGATGGTCAGGCTTTGCGGCCGCAGGCTGGGATTGTTCAGCCATCCTTGCAGCCGTTCGACCAGGGCGTAGGAATAGTCGTCGATCCGCTGGCCGATCAAGTCGTGCATGCCCAGCAGGTTCAGGGCGCTTTCGTTGGCCAGTTGCACCTTGTGCTGGCGATCCAGCACGAGGATGCCGGTGCGCATGCGTTGCAGGATCAGCGCGTTGAGCGCTTCGAGGCTGAGTACTTCGCTGGCTCGTTGCTCGGCCAGGCTTTCGCTGACTTCCAGGCGCCGGGTCAGGCCTTGCACCAGCAACGCGGCGGCAAAGCACAAGGCACCCAGGGTGCCGGCCTGCAAATAACTGCTGGGGCGGCTCGAATCGCTGAGGCCGAGGAACAAGCTTGAACCGACGATACCAATCGTGGCGACGGCTGCGAGCAACAGGCCGATCCGCCCGCGCAACAAGGTATTGCCAATCGCCACCGAGACAATGATCAGGTTGCCGATGGCGCTGGGAGCACCGCCTGCAACAAAGAACAGCCACGACAGCAGCAGGACGTCAGTCAGTGCCAGGCCGAACAGCCGGGCGGGGCGTCGGGTGTTCTCAAGAAACACCACCAGCAGGATATTCAGCACCAGATACAACCAACTGCCACTGCGCAGCAGGTCGTCGTTTGCAAACTCCAACAAGCGGTTGTCCATGTTGCTGGAGATCAATAGCACCAGGGTGATGCCGATGCTCAGACGGTACAGGTGATAAAGACGCAGCAGGCGCTGCGCCTGTTTGACGTGAGGGCGTGAAGCCTCAGCGATCACGAGTGCCCGGGCCTTGCTCAAGGTGAGCCTGGCTGCAATACCACTGTTGCTGGAGCGTCAGCGCCCGGTCCCGCGGCAGATGAACGCCGCAATGAGCACAACGAACCATGGGCGGTGCGTCCTGTTCCCGGGGCGAGTTCGGTGCGGATGTGGGCCCCTTGAACTTGCGCCACAACCATATCGCGGCGGCAATCAGGACAATCCAGAACAGTAAACGAAGCATGATGGGCGGCTTTTCGGCTAGAGATCAGGCAGTTTAGCCAAGGACTGGAACGGCGCACAGCGCAATAAAATCCAGGCACAAAAAAGGAGACTCGCAGGTCTCCTTTTTCGTCAGGCCTGGTCTCAGTCAAACATGCCGAAGGTCATGTAGCTGAACCAGGAGCGGGCGCTGGATTCGCTCTCAGGCTCTTCTTCTTCGATCACGTCGCCATTTTCGTCCTTGGGCTTGAGCTCGTTCGGAATGGCTTCCTTGGCATCCTGGAACTGGCGCTGAACGTCCTGGTTGGCGCGGGTTTCGCCCGGCGGCAGCGGAGGACGGGATTCGATCAGGCCCAGGGTAGCCTTGCTCAGCCACGAACGGTTGTCGGCTTCGTCGACGCGCGGGGTGAACTGGCCGTCGGCCAGGGAAGGGTGGTCCGGGTAGTTCAGCTTCAGGGTTTCCAGGCTGGTGGCTGCGAGGTCATCCAGGTGCAGGCGCTGGTAGGCCTCGGTCATGACAGCCAGGCCGTCACCCACCGATGGGGTTTCCTGGAAGTTTTCCACTACGTAGCGGCCGCGGTTGGCGGCGGCGACGTAGGCCTGGCGGGTCAGGTAGTAGTCCGCCACGTGAATCTCGTAGGCAGCCAGCAGGTTGCGCAGGTAGATCATGCGCTGCTTGGCATCTGGCGAATAACGGCTGTTGGGGAAGCGGCTGGTCAGCTGGGCGAACTCGTTGTAGGAGTCGCGCGCGGCGCCCGGGTCACGCTTGGTCATGTCCAGCGGCAGGAAGCGCGCCAGCAGGCCGACGTCCTGGTCGAAGGAGGTCAGGCCCTTGAGGTAGTAAGCGTAATCGACGTTGGGGTGCTGCGGGTGCAGACGAATGAAGCGCTCGGCGGCGGACTTCGCGGCTTCCGGCTCGGCGTTCTTGTAGTTGGCGTAGATCAACTCCAGCTGGGCCTGGTCGGCGTAGCGACCGAACGGATACCGCGACTCCAGCGCCTTCAGCTTGGCGGTGGCGCTGGTATAGCTGTTGTTATCCAGGTCGTTCTGCGCCTGTTGGTACAGTTCGACTTCGCTCAGGTTTTCGTCTACGACTTCCTTCGACGAGCAAGCAGCAGTCAATGCGAGGATGGCGATCAGCAGCAGGTGTTTCACTTGCATGGCGGCTTGCGTCCCTATGACGGCCGCTGTCTTGGGCGGGGCCGTCCTGTTATGATGAGCGCCCCGTTGAAAGCCTCGGGGCAAAAGACGCCGTATTTAACCACAAGCGCGCAGCCGAAACCAAAGGCTGTGCCGACGCCCAGTCCGAGCATGTCCGATAAAATAGAACTTCGCGCAGAGGTGCCGTCCGAATTGGGCGGCCAACGCCTCGATCAAGTCGCCGCCCAACTCTTCGCAGAGCACTCGCGCTCGCGCCTTTCCGCCTGGATCAAGGACGGTCGCCTGACGGTGGACGGCGCGGTGATCCGCCCGCGGGACATTGTCCACGGTGGTGCCATCCTCGAACTCACCGCCGAACAGGAGGCCCAGGGAGAATGGGTCGCCCAGGACATCGCCCTGGACATCGTCTATGAAGACGATGACATCCTGGTGATCAACAAGCCTGCCGGCCTGGTGGTCCATCCGGCGGCCGGTCATGCCGATGGCACCCTGCTCAACGCCTTGCTGCACCACGTGCCGGACATCATCAATGTGCCACGCGCCGGTATCGTGCATCGCCTTGACAAGGACACCACCGGCCTGATGGTGGTGGCCAAGACCCTCCAGGCGCAGACACAGCTGGTCACACAGTTGCAGAGTCGCAGTGTCAGCCGCATTTACGAATGCATCGTCATCGGGGTTGTCACCGCCGGTGGCAAGATCAACGCCCCGATCGGTCGTCACGGCCAGCAGCGTCAACGCATGGCGGTGATGGAGGGCGGTAAGCAGGCGGTCAGTCATTACCGCGTGCTGGAGCGTTTTCGTTCCCACACGCATGTGCGGGTCAAGCTGGAAACCGGTCGTACCCACCAAATTCGTGTGCACATGGCCCACATCAACTTCCCGCTGGTGGGCGACCCGGCTTATGGCGGTCGTTTCCGCATTCCGCCGGCCGCCAACCAGACCATGGTCGAATCGCTGAAGAATTTCCCGCGCCAGGCGCTGCACGCGCGTTTCCTGGAGCTGGATCACCCGACGACCGGCAAGCGCATGAGCTGGGAGTCGCCGTTGCCGGATGACTTCGTCTGGCTGCTGACGTTGCTCAAGCAGGACCGCGAGGCGTTCATCGGATGAATGACTGGCTGACACCCGACTGGCCCGCGCCGGCCTGGGTCAAGGCCTGCGTCACCACCCGTGAGGGCGGCGTCAGCCTGGCGCCGTTCGACAGCCTCAACCTGGGCGATCATGTCGGCGATGAGCCTGCGGCTGTCGCCGAGAACCGTCGCCGCCTCACTGATCGCTTCGCCATGCGTCCTGCCTGGTTGCAGCAAGTCCACGGCACCGACGTGGTCGAGGCTGATCCGGCCCAGGTCGTCACCGCCGATGCCAGTTGGACCGCCACGCCGGGCATCGCCTGCACCTCAATGACGGCCGACTGCCTGCCCGTATTGTTCTGCGATCGCGCCGGTACCCGGGTCGCGGCGGCTCATGCCGGTTGGCGCGGGTTGGCGAACGGTGTGCTGGAAGCCACCCTTGATTGCCTTGCAGGGCCCGCCGATGAAATCCTCGCCTGGCTCGGCCCGGCCATCGGTCCGCAAGCCTTCGAAGTCGGACCGGAGGTGCGTGACGCTTTCATCGCGCACCTGCCCAAAGCAGAGCAAGCCTTCACGCCCAGTCACAACGCCGGCAAGGTCCTGGCGGATATCTACGCGCTGGCACGACTGCGCCTGGCGGTACGTGGCGTAACGGCCGTGTACGGTGGCGGCTTGTGCACCGTGACGGACCCACGCTTCTTTTCCTACCGCCGCAACGCCCGTACCGGTCGCTTCGCTTCCCTGATCTGGCTCGAACGCTAGACTCCCCTGATCTGTATCAACAGCGCACTGCTTGAATCCTCCAGAATCGACCACATCTATAGCGGTATCTGGCAGGTTTCTTCATTCAGGACGTTTCAAAGGTCCGGCCTGCTCAAAAGGAAGGTGACCCATGCGTATTGATCGTTTAACCAGCAAATTACAGTTGGCCCTCTCCGACGCCCAGTCCTTGGCCGTCGGCCTGGACCATCCCGGTATCGAACCGGCGCACTTGATGCAAGCCATGCTCGAGCAGCAAGGCGGTTCGATCAAGCCGCTGTTGATGCAGGTGGGCTTTGACGTCAGCAGCCTGCGCAAAGAGCTGGCCAAAGAACTCGACCAATTGCCAAAAATCCAGAATCCGACCGGTGACGTGAACATGTCCCAGGATCTGGCGCGGCTGCTCAACCAGGCCGACAGGTTGGCCCAGCAGAAAGGTGACCAGTTCATCTCCAGCGAGTTGGTGCTGCTTGCCGCGATGGACGAGAACAGCAAGCTCGGCAAGTTGCTGCTCGGCCAGGGCGTGAGCAAGAAAGCCCTGGAAAACGCCATCAACAACCTGCGTGGCGGTGGTGCGGTCAATGACCCCAACCACGAGGAGGCACGCCAGGCGCTGGACAAATACACCGTCGACCTGACCAAACGCGCCGAAGAGGGCAAGCTCGACCCGGTGATTGGCCGTGACGATGAAATTCGCCGCACCATTCAGGTCCTGCAACGCCGCACCAAGAACAACCCGGTGCTGATCGGCGAGCCAGGCGTGGGCAAGACTGCCATCGCCGAGGGCCTGGCCCAGCGCATCATCAACGGTGAAGTGCCCGATGGACTACGGGGCAAGCGCTTGTTGTCCCTGGACATGGGCGCGCTGATCGCCGGCGCCAAGTACCGCGGCGAATTCGAGGAGCGGCTTAAATCCCTGCTCAATGAACTGTCGAAGCAGGAAGGGCAGATCATCCTGTTCATCGACGAGTTGCATACCATGGTCGGTGCCGGCAAGGGCGAAGGCTCGATGGACGCGGGCAACATGCTCAAGCCTGCGCTGGCTCGCGGCGAGCTGCATTGCGTCGGCGCGACCACGCTCAACGAGTACCGCCAGTACATCGAGAAAGACGCTGCTTTGGAGCGGCGCTTCCAGAAAGTGCTGGTGGAAGAGCCAAGTGAAGAAGACACCATCGCTATCTTGCGCGGCCTTAAAGAGCGCTACGAGGTTCACCACAAGGTGGCGATCACCGATGGCGCGATCATCGCGGCGGCCAAGCTCAGTCACCGCTACATCACCGACCGGCAATTGCCGGACAAGGCCATCGACTTGATCGACGAGGCCGCCAGCCGCATCCGCATGGAGATCGACTCCAAGCCCGAGGTGCTGGACCGCCTGGAGCGACGCCTGATCCAACTCAAGGTCGAGTCCCAGGCGCTGAAGAAAGAAAGCGACGAGGCAGCGAAAAAGCGCCTGGAAAAACTGCAGGAAGAAATCGTCCGGCACGAGCGTGAATACTCCGATCTCGAAGAGATCTGGAATTCGGAAAAGGCCGAAGTCCAGGGCTCGGCGCAAATCCAGCAGAAGATCGAGCAGTCTCGCCAGGAACTGGAAGCGGCCCGGCGCAAAGGCGATCTCAACCGCATGGCCGAGCTGCAGTACGGGGTGATCCCGGACCTGGAGCGCAGCCTGCAAATGGTCGACCAGCACGGCAAGAGCGAAAACCAGTTGCTGCGCAGCAAAGTCACCGAGGAGGAAATCGCCGAAGTGGTCTCCAAGTGGACCGGCATTCCGGTCTCGAAGATGCTCGAAGGCGAGCGCGACAAGCTGCTGAAGATGGAAAGCCTGCTGCACCAACGCGTGATCGGCCAGGAAGAGGCAGTGGTGGCGGTGTCCAACGCCGTCCGACGTTCCCGTGCCGGGTTGTCGGACCCTAACCGCCCGAGCGGCTCGTTCATGTTCCTCGGTCCGACCGGTGTGGGTAAGACCGAGCTGTGCAAGGCCCTGGCCGAATTCCTCTTCGATACCGAGGAAGCCATGGTGCGCATCGATATGTCCGAGTTCATGGAGAAACACTCCGTGGCCCGGCTGATCGGTGCTCCGCCGGGATATGTCGGCTATGAAGAAGGTGGCTACCTGACCGAGGCTGTGCGGCGCAAACCGTATTCGGTGATCCTGCTCGACGAGGTCGAGAAGGCTCACCCGGACGTGTTCAACATTCTGTTGCAGGTGCTTGAGGACGGTCGCTTGACGGACAGCCACGGGCGGACGGTGGACTTTCGCAACACGGTGATTGTGATGACTTCCAACCTGGGCTCGGCGCAGATCCAGGAACTGGTCGGGGATCGCGAGGCGCAACGTGCTGCGGTGATGGATGCGATTTCCACGCACTTCCGGCCGGAGTTCATCAACCGGGTCGACGAAGTGGTGATCTTTGAGCCGCTGGCTCGGGATCAGATCGCCGGCATCACCGAGATCCAATTGGGTCGCCTGCGCACCCGCCTCACTGAGCGCGAGCTGAAGCTGCAACTGAGCGATGAGGCATTGGACAAGCTGATCGCCGTGGGTTACGACCCGGTCTACGGCGCACGGCCGCTGAAGCGGGCGATCCAGCGCTGGATCGAAAACCCGTTGGCGCAGTTGATCCTGTCCGGTCGCTTCATGCCGGGCGAAACCGTAACCGGCACCGTGGAAAACGACGAAATCGTTTTCAACTGACAACCGCAACAGCCTGTGATTGGAATGGCCTCGTCTTGCGAGGCCATTTTTTTCATCAGGCCGTTGAACTCAAAGGAAAAGGCTTGTAAAGTGCGCCCCGCAGTACGTCACCCCGAGGGCAACTTCTCGTTGAGAAGGAAGCCAAAATAAGTTGCAAATCATTGTCTTGAAAGCAATTTAAAGGGTTGACAGAGGTTTTGAAGATTGTAGAATAGCGCGCCTCAGACACACGAACGCAGCGATGCAGACGGGTCGAAGAGGTTGAAGCTAGCTTCAATGCAGTAACTTGAAATATCAGTTCCGTGATAGCTCAGTCGGTAGAGCAAATGACTGTTAATCATTGGGTCCCAGGTTCGAGTCCTGGTCACGGAGCCATTTCAATCGGGGTATAGCGCAGTCCGGTAGCGCGCCTGCTTTGGGAGCAGGATGTCAGGAGTTCGAATCCCCTTACCCCGACCATATTTGGGTCGTTAGCTCAGTTGGTAGAGCAGTTGGCTTTTAACCAATTGGTCGTAGGTTCGAATCCCACACGACCCACCATTTTTGAAACCAGCTTCGCTGGAATCGAATCTTAAGATCAGAGGCCAAAAGCGCTGATCGAAGAAGGCGACTTGCGAAGGTCGCCTTTTTTTTACCGGGGTATAGCGCAGTCCGGTAGCGCGCCTGCTTTGGGAGCAGGATGTCAGGAGTTCGAATCCCCTTACCCCGACCATATTGAAAATCCTCGTATCGAAAGATACGGGGATTTTTTTTGTCTGCGAAAAAGCGGATTGGCTTAAGTCGTCGTACAACCCGCCGATAACTGACAGACAGGGGCATGGCCCCACTTCAGGCCAACAATAAAAAAGGCACTCCCTATGGTTCTTCGTCAGTTGAATATCGCCCCCCGTGCCGCGTTGGGCTTTGCCTTGATCGCCGTGCTGGTGGCGTTGCTCGGGGTGTTCGCGCTAGGGCAGATGTCGAGTATTCGTGACAGCGAAGTCGCGGTGGAAACCCAATGGCTGCCGAGCATTCGCGGCGGTGACGAGATTCGCGAGTGGATGTTGCGAATTCGCACCATTTCCCTGCGCATGGCCCTCGACCAGGACCCCAAGAACATTCCGGTGTATCGCGGGCAGATGGACACGCGCGACAAGGAGCTGAGCGAAAAAATCGCTGCCTACGAAAAACTCGTCGTGACGCCTGAAGGCAAAGCCCTCTACGACCAGTTCAAGCAGACTTTTGCCGCTTACCGTGCAGGTATCGCGCAATCCTTCACCTTGGCAGAGCAGGGGCGCCGGGACGATCTGATCAAGCTGCTGCTGGTGGACATGAAGACCGTCGTGGACGGTTCCGGCAAGCAGCTCAATGATCTGGCCGAGCTTTTCTCCAAGCAGGTTTCCATCGAGAGCCACAAATCCCAAGAGCACTATGCCAAATCGCGGATGATTGTCAGCCTGTTTGTCGTGCTGGCCGCCCTCGCCACGGTGGCCTTGGCCATGTTGCTGACGCGCAGCATCGTCAAGCCCCTGGGCGAAGCGTTGAGTGCGGCGGAGAGCGTTGCCCGAGGTGACCTGACCCGGCCGATCGAGACCCATGGCAACGACGAGGTAAGCCGCTTGCTCAAGGCGCTGGCGACGATGCAGCGCAACCTGCGTGAGACCCTGCAGGGCATCAGCGGCTCAGCCTCTCAACTGGCCACCGCGGCCGATCAGCTGAACGCCGTCACCCTCGACAGCACTCAAAGCCTGCAGCAACAGAACAATGAAATCGAACAAGCCGCCACTGCCGTCACCGAGATGACCACCGCTGTCGAGGAAGTGGCGCGCAATGCGGTATCCACCTCCGATGCCACGCGTGAGTCCAGTGAGTCGGCTTCCCTTGGGCAACAACGGGTCAGCGATACGGTCGATGCCATCGGCGCCTTGGCCAACGATGTGCAGGTGACCGGCGGCTTGGTGCAGTCCTTGGCCAACCAGTCGCAGGATATCGGCAAGGTACTGGACGTGATCCGCGCCATCGCCGAGCAAACCAACCTGCTGGCCCTCAACGCGGCCATCGAAGCCGCCCGTGCGGGCGAGAGCGGGCGCGGGTTTGCGGTGGTGGCTGACGAAGTTCGTGCGCTGGCTTATCGTACGCAGCAATCGACCCAGGAAATCGAGCAGATGGTCCAAGGCATGCGCAGCGGGGCGACCCAGGCGCTGGATTCCATGCAGGCGAGCTCCACGCGCGCTGCCAGCACCTTGGCGATGGCGGAGCGGGCGGGGGAAGCGCTGCAGACGATCACGGTGTCGGTCAATGAAATCCACGAGCGCAACCTGGTGATCGCCAGCGCCGCCGAAGAGCAGGCGCAAGTGGCCCGCGAGGTGGATCGCAACCTGGTCAATATTCGTGATTTGTCGGTGCGCTCGGCCACCGGTGCGGACCAGACCAGTGCGTCCAGCCATGAGTTGTCGCAACTGGCGAACTCGTTGCGCACGATGGTGCAGCGGTTTCAGGTTTGATCGGGCGTTGTTCCCACGCAGCGCGATGATCGCTCCCACGCAGAGCGTGGGAACGATTGTCAGTAAGGCCTTAGTGCAACTTCAGCCGAGGCTCGGTCCCGCGCCCGATCTTGCTGCCGAGCATCAGCATCGCCGTGCGGAACATGCCGTACAGCGCCATCTGGTGCATGCGGTAGAGCGACACGTAGAACATCCGCGCCAGCCAGCCTTCGAGCATCACGCTGCCGGTGAGGTTGCCCATCAGGTTGCCGACCGCCGAGAAACGCGACAGCGAGATCAGCGAGCCATAGTCGGTGTATTTGTAGTGAGGCAGGGCCTTGCCCTCGATCCGCAGCTTCAGGGATTTGGCTAGCAGCGAGGCTTGCTGATGCGCGGCCTGGGCGCGGGGTGGGACGTTGCGGTCGCTATCGGGTTGCGGGCAGGCGGCGCAATCGCCGAAGGCGAAGATGCTTTCGTCGCGGGTGGTCTGGAGCGTAGGCAGCACTTGCAGCTGATTGATCCGGTTGGTTTCCAGCCCGTCGATGTCCTTGAGGAAGTCCGGCGCGCGGATCCCGGCGGCCCAGACTTTCAAGCTCGCGTCGATCACCTTGCCATCCGCAGTGATCAGGCTGTCGGCGGTCACCTGGCTGACGGCAGCGTTGGTCAAGACCTTCACCCCGAGTTTTTCCAGGGTCTTGTGCACCGGCCCACCGATCCGCTCCGGCAGTGCCGGCAGGACCCGGGGCCCGGCCTCGATCAGGGTGATTTGCATGTTTTCCGGTTTGATCCGGTCCAAGCCGTAAGCGTGCAATTCATGGGCGGCGTTGTGCAGTTCCGCCGCCAGCTCGACGCCGGTAGCGCCCGCCCCGACAATCGCAACGCTGATGCGCTCGACAATGTCGGTCTGCCCCGCATGGGCGCGTAAATAGTGGTGGAGGAGTTGCTGATGGAAACGCTCGGCCTGTTTGCGGGTATCAAGGAACAGGCAATGCTGCGCCGCGCCCTCGGTGCCGAAATCGTTGGTGGTGCTGCCGACAGCGATCACCAGTGTGTCGTAGCCCAGCTCCCGGGCCGGCAGCAGCTCCAGGCCTGCTTCGTCATAAGTCGCGGCCAGCTGTATGCGCTTGCGCTCGCGATCCAGGCCGCTCATGCGCCCCAGTTGGAACTCGAAGTGGTTCCATTTTGCCTGGGCAACGTAGTTGAGCTCGTCTTCGGAAGAGTTCAGGGACCCGGCGGCCACTTCATGCAACAGCGGTTTCCAGATGTGGGTCAGGTTCGCGTCGACCAGCATTACGCTGGCCGTACCGCGCTTGCCCAGAGTCTTACCCAGACGGGTAGCCAACTCCAGACCGCCGGCGCCGCCGCCAACGATGACAATACGATGAGTCATGGGGATATCTCGCAAGGCTAAAGGAATTCAGTGCCGTTACCTGCGCGAGCATCAATCGGCTCATAGCGTCAGGTAACTGATCAGTCGGCTCAACAGGCCCAGGCCAATCGTGATGGCCAGTACCACCACCAGGAGCATCCACGGCCGGAAAGGCCGGCGCTCGACTCGGTGCTGGGACAGTTGCAGGTACTCTTCGACATGCTTCTGGTCATCTGGGTTCAGGCGGCTGGTCATAAAGGCCTCGTCAGGTAGACGTTGCGGAATGTGAAGACGTTACAGCGTCCGGCTATCCGGCATTGAAAGCAGCATAGCCGCTCGCTGGGACGGGCTCGACGAGAAGGCTGTCATCCAGGCGAATGATTCCACTTTTTAACACCCGGGCGGTGATTCCGCCATGGCCGCGTACCGCCTGGAACGTGCCTTCGCCCAGGTTCCGCTCCAATCGGGCGCAGGGCTGGCACCAGCCGGTGGTTTCGAAGATGGACTGGCCGATGCGAAAGCGTCGTCCCTTGAGGCTGAACAGATTGATGCCACTGACCACAATGTTGCGTCGCAGCTCGTGGGGCAGCACCGGTTGTTCCTCGGAGCGGCCCATCAGCGAGCTGATCACCGCCAGATGTTCCCATTGGATCAACGTCACTTGCCGCGCATTGCGCACGCCGGGCCGGGCATGATCGCCGGTCAGTCCAGCCTCCAGGCGGGCTTCCACGGCGTCGAGGACGATCATCGGCGCATGCCCCTCAGGGCGCACGCCAATCCAGCGCACGCGGCCCTGTTGCGGCACGGTGGCGATCAGCTCCTGCAGCGGGCTCACAGGCTGATCCCGACGTCGAAGACGATACTGCGGCCCAGATTGCCCCGCAGGAAATCCGGCGCGTCGGGATGAGCGAACAACACCCGGGCAAACGTCGGCCCTACCAAAGACAGCGAACGCCAGCCTTGGCGCAGGTATTCGGTGGGCGGTGGAAAGTGGCTGTTGAGGTCCAGCACTTCGCGCTTGAGGCTGGCGAAGGCGATGATGTCCAGTTCCCCCAAGTCCATGCCGCGCTCGGTGTAGTTATGGGCTTTCTTGCGCAAGGTCGGTGCCAGTCTCAGCAGGAATTCGTTGGCCGGGATGCGCCGGGGCTTGGCTTCACGGCGCACCAGTTGGCTCAGGGAAAAGGCGCTGCGGCGACGTTGCAACTCGTCGCGCCATTCATCGTTGAGGCGCCGGCCTTCATCGAGCACAAAAAACACCTCGAAATTGGCATCGCGAAACAACACGTCGGGTGGTTCCCCGGCGGGCGCGAACTCATCGGCGCGATAAGGCACGTTCAGCCCTTGCAACAGGCGCTGGCAGACCCAACGCTCACGCTCCCATTTGCGGGCATTGGAGAGAAAGGCGTTGGCTTGCTCAGCCGCGATGGTCAGCAAGCGTAAATAATCGGAATCATCCATGGGCCCTAGCTTAGCGTTCAATTGCGACAAGCCCAAAGCGTTGCGTTGATAAATGGCGGTCGGGTGGGGTGTAGACTGCCGGCTTGAATCTCAGGCTCATGACGGGGTCTTTTGATGCAAGGGCAAGTCAAAGGAGTCGCTCGATGATCAGTGCCCAATTGCTCTCGACCCAGACCCTGGCGGCCGGCTGGCTGGTTTATGTGCCGGTTTTGGTCTGGGCCGTACTGCGGGCGCCGTGGGTCGAGTTGTTTACCGACAGCCGTCGCCAGCATTTGCTGTTCGGCACGGTGTTCGCGTTGTTCATGCTGTGGCTGGTACGCCGCGACTTCGACACGGGTGTCTCGTATCACTTCATCGGCATGACCGCCGTGACCCTGCTGCTGGACTGGCCGCTGGCGATCCTCGGCGGACTCCTGGCCCAGCTCGCGTTGGTGCTGCTGGGGCGTCAGGACATGGCGGCGGTGGGGATCAATGGCGCGTTGCTGGTCTTGCTGCCGGTGCTGATCACTGAATGCTGCGCGATCCTGGTGGAGCGTGCCCAACCGCGCAATCTGTTCGTGTACATCTTTTGTTCGGGGTTCCTCGCAGCTGCGCTTTCGGCCTTGATATGCCTGCTGGTGGGGCTCGGCCTGTTGTGGCACGATGGCCTGTTCGCGATGCCTTACTGGCTGGAAGATTTCATCGGCTACCTCTGGTTGATTATTTTCCCCGAGGCCTTCATCAACGGCATGGTGATCAGCGCACTGGTGGTATTCAGTCCCGAATGGCTGGAGACCTTCAACCGCACGCGCTACCTGTCGGCTCCCTGGAATGACGACGACAAGCCTTGATTCACGTCAAGGCTGCACCGTCTGCCGCCCTCATGCTGTGGAACAACTAGTGATGGGAGCGAGGATTGAAGTCTTCGCTGAACAGCTCATCTTCGGCGTCCGGGGCAACCGGAATCTTGTGCTCTTCCGACGCCCAGGCGCCCAGGTCGATCAGCTTGCAACGATCGGAACAGAACGGCCGGAATTTATTCTCTGGGCTCCATTCCACGGGGGCGCCACAAGTTGGGCAGTCAACGGTTGGGGCTTGGCTCATGATTGGCCTCCACGCAAAGTCAGGTAAAAGTGATGCAGGCGCTCGACCTCGCTGTGCAGCCAGGCGAGGTCGCGGTCGTTGACCAACACGTCGTTGGCATGGCTCAGGCGGTCCTGGCGGCTGGATTGGGCCTTGAGGATCGCCTGGACCTGCTGCTCGCTGGTCTGGTCACGCTGCAAGGTGCGCTCGATCTGCAATTGCTCCGGCGCATCGATCACCAAGATCCGCTGGGTCATGGCGTACTGGCCTGACTCGATCAGCAGCGGCGAGACCAGGACCGCGTACGACGATTGTGCCTGGGCCAGATGATGGGCGATTTCCTCGGCAATCAAAGGGTGCAGCAGCGCCTCGAGCCAGCGGCGCTCCTCGGCATTTTCGAAGATCAGTTTGCGCAGCGCCGCGCGGTCCAGCGTGCCGTCTGCCTGCAATACGCCAGGGCCGAAGTGCTTGGCGATTTTTGCCAGCGCCGGGCGCCCGGGTTCGACGACCCAGCGCGCCGCATGGTCGGCGTCGATAACGTGTACGCCCAGGTCGATGAAATGCTCGGCCGCCGCGCTCTTGCCGCTGCCGATGCCACCGGTCAGGCCGAGAATCCAGGGTTTTTGTGCAGAGCTGTTCATTAGAAACCGACTGACTGCCAATAGAAGTCGGTTATTTGACCACCCCAGAGCAAGGCAATCCAGCCGGCAATTGCCAGATAGGGGCCGAAGGGTATCTGTGGCGACGTTGGCGCGTTGCGCAGGCGCAGCACAATGACCCCGATAACCGCGCCCACCAGCGAAGACAAGAGCAGCGTCAGCGGCAGGATTTGCCAGCCTCCCCAGGCCCCCAGCATCGCCAGCAATTTGAAATCGCCGTAGCCCATGCCTTCCTTGCCAGTGATCAATTTGAAGACCCAGAACACCGACCACAGGACCAGGTAACCGGCCACTGCGCCCCACAACGCCTGGTTCAGCGAAACGAACAGCCCGAAGCTGTTGGCGATCAAGCCCAGCCACAACAGCGGCAGTACCAGCGAATCGGGCAGCAGTTTATGTTCGGCGTCGATCAGGCTCATGGACAGCAGGCCCCAGCCCAGCACCATCACCATCGCGGCCTGCCAACCGAAGCCGAAGTGCCAGGCGACGAACGCCGACAAGACGCCGCAGGCCAATTCTGTCAACGGATAGCGTTTGCCGATGGGCGTGGCGCAACTGGAACAGCGGCCGCGCAACATCAGGTAGCTCAACAGCGGGATATTTTCCCAAGCCCGGATGCGATGGCCGCAGTGGGGACATTGGGAATGGGGCAGGATCAGGTTATAGGTCGGGCCGGGGGCTTCGGCAGGAAGTCCAAGGAGATCATGGGCCTGCAGGCGCCATTCGCGATCAAGCATCTTGGGCAGGCGCCACACCAGGACGTTGAGGAAACTGCCGATGACCAGCCCGAGCAACAGGGCTGTCAGCACGAAGGCTGCGGGGTAAAGCATGAAGAATTCGCTCAGGGGCATGTCAGATCGCAGAGCCGAGTTGGAAGATGGGCATGTACATCGCGACCACCAGGCCACCGACGACCACCCCCAGGACCACCATGATGAAGGGTTCCATCAGGCTGGTGAGGTTGTCCACCAGATTATCCACTTCCGCTTCATAAAAACTCGCCACTTTGTCGAGCATGTCGTCCAGCGCACCGGATTCTTCGCCGATGGCGGTCATCTGGATCGCCAGGTTCGGGAAGATCCCGGAAGTACGCATGGAAAAATTCAGCTGCATGCCGGTCGAAACGTCTAGCCGGATGCGTTGCACCGCGCGTTTGAATACCACGTTGCCGGTGGCGCCCGAGACCGAGTCGAGGGCTTCCACCAGCGGTACGCCGGCCGCGAAGGTGGTCGAAAGCGTGCGGGCATAGCGGGCCACGGCGGACTTGTACATTAACGTGCCGATCAACGGGAGCTTGAGCAGCCATTTGTCTCGCCAGTCACGAAACGCTTGGGAGCGCCTGAGGGCGTATTTCACCCCGAAGAATGTCCCCACCGCTCCGCCAAGCAACATCCACCACCACTCTTGCATGAATTCCGACAGGCCGATGACCATCAGCGTGAAGGCCGGCAGTTCGGCGCCGAAGCCGGAGAACACCGATTCGAACTGCGGCACCACCTTGATCAGCAGAATGCTCGTGACCACGGCCGCGACGAGGATCACCGCCGCGGGGTAGGTCATGGCTTTCTTGATCTTGGCCTTGAGGGCTTCGCTCTTTTCCTTGTAGGTCGCGACTCGGTCCAGCAACGTGTCCAGGGCGCCGGCCTGCTCGCCGGCATCCACCAGGTTGCAGTACAAGTCGTCGAAATATTGTGGGCACTTGCGCAGCGAGGCGGCGAAGCTGTTGCCGGCGGCGACCTCCTGCTTCACCTCATCCACCAGCTTGCGCATGTTGGCGTTGTCGAAACCTTCGCCAATGATGTCGAACGCCTGCAGCAGGGGCACGCCGGCCTTGAGCATCGTCGCCATCTGCCGCGTGAAGAGGGCGATGTCCAGCGGCTTGATGCGCTTGCCCTTGCTGAATATCGACGTGGACTTCTTGCGCACCTTGCCCGGATTGATGCCCTGTTTGCGTAGCTGCGCCTTGACCAGCGCCGGGCTCTGGCCGGTCAGTTCGCCGGACATCTTCGTGCCTTTGCGGTCCTTGCCTTCCCACGTATAGACGTCGGTTTTTACTGCCTTGACCGCCATGTTCAATCCTTGGTAACCCGGTTGATTTCTTCGAGGCTGGTGATGCCTTGCATCACTTTGGCCAGCCCCGAGGTGCGCAAGTCATTGAAGCCGTCCTTGCGCATCTGCAGGTCGATTTCCAGGGAGTTGCCTTCGGCCATGATCAACCGTTGCAATTCCGGCGTGTTCTTCACCACTTCGTAGACCCCCAGGCGACCTTTGTAGCCGTTGTTGCACTGTTCGCAACCGACCGGCTCATAGATCGTGAATGAGCCGATGCGTTCCCGCGGGAATCCTTCCTTGAGCAGGGTTTCCTCGGGAACGTCGATGGCTCGTTTGCAATGGACGCAGAGCTTGCGCGCGAGGCGCTGGGCAATAATCAGGTGCACCGCCGTGGCGATGTTGAAGCCGGGGATGCCCATGTTCTGCAAGCGGACCAGGGTTTCGGCGGCGCTGTTGGTATGCAATGTGGAGAGCACCAAGTGCCCGGTCTGCGCCGCCTTGATGGCGATTTCGGCGGTTTCCAGGTCGCGGATCTCGCCGACCATGATCACGTCCGGGTCCTGGCGCAGGAACGAGCGCAGGGCATGGGCAAAGTCCAGCCCCTGGCGCGGGTTGACGTTGACCTGGTTGATACCTTCCATGTTGATTTCCACCGGGTCCTCGGCCGTGGAAATATTGATGTCCACGGTGTTGAGGATGTTCAAGCCGGTATAGAGCGAAACGGTCTTGCCCGAGCCGGTCGGCCCGGTCACCAGGATCAGGCCTTGCGGCTGCTTGAGGGCCGCCATGTACAGGTCTTTCTGTTCCGGTTCGTAGCCCAAGGCATCGATGCCCATTTGCGCGCTGGAGGGGTCGAGGATCCGGATCACCACTTTTTCGCCCCAGAGCGTGGGGAGCGTGTTGACCCGGAAGTCGATGGACTTGGTTTTCGACAGGCGCATCTTCAACCGGCCGTCCTGGGGTTTGCGTCGTTCGGAAATATCCAGGCTGGCCATGACCTTGAGGCGCGCGGCGATGCGGTTGGCCAACTGAATGGGCGGCTTGGCGACCTCGCGGAGCATGCCGTCGGTGCGCACCCGCACCCGGTAGCTTTTTTCATAAGGCTCGAAGTGCAGGTCGGAAGAACCACCCTTGATCGCGTCCAGCAGCATTTTGTTGACGAAGCGCACCACCGGCGCGTCGTCGCCGTCCTGGCCGGCGATGGCGTCCTGCTTGCGGTCGTCGATCGATTCGATGTCCAGGCCGTCGAGGTCGACATCCCCCATGCCTTCCAGGCCGGTGCTGCTGGATTCGAAGAACTTCTCGATGGCATCGCTGAGCTTGTCGTCCTCCACCAGGATGGCTTCGGTGGTCAGGCCGGTGCTGAACTGGATGTCATTGATGGCTTGGTGATTGGTCGGGTCGGAAATACCTACAAATAGCTTGTTGCCGCGCCGCCACAACGGCAGGGCGTGATGCTGGCGCACCAGTTTCTCGCTGACCAGTCCGGCGGGCTGGGTGTCCTTGTCCAGGCTGTTGAGGTCGAGCAGGGCGATGCCGAAATGCTCCGAAGCGATTTCTGCTACCTGGCGGCTCTGGACGAGTTTGTTCTGCACCAGGTAACTGACCAGGGGCAGGCGATTGCGCTGGGCCTGTTGATAGGCCTGCTGGGCACTTTGTTCGGTGATCAGTTCGGCCAGCACCAATTGCTTGGCCAGGCCACTGAGGGCGATGTCATTCATGGGGATACCGGACGCGGGCTGTTCATGTCTTATAGCCTAGTCAAGCGTGAGCGCCTAACCAGCACGCAAGGATGACAAAAAACGTCAGATAGTGCGGTTGTTGAGGTAGGACGTTGCCGTTGTGCGGGTCCAACCCCCTTTAATGATGGGGCTTGAGGGTTGGCATGTGCCCTGCAATGGCGGTTTCAGGTCATGAGATTTCGACTCATGCATGGGAGATGTCTATGAGTAAGCAAAAGGGCTTTACGCTGATCGAGCTGCTGATCGTCGTGGCGATCATCGGCATTCTGGCGACGTTTGCGTTGCCGCAATATTCCAGGTACCAAGCGAGGGCGAAGGCTACCGCCGGGCTGGGGGAAATCTCGGCACTGAAGGTAGCGTACGAGGATCAAATGAATCAGGGAGTTACTCCAACGTTGGCCCTCATGAACGCTCCGACTACAACCAGCAACTGCACGATTTCGGTAACAGGCACGGCTACGACGGCAGGCTCTATCGTTTGTTCCCTCCTGAACGCCCCTGCCTCAATAGCGGGTAGGACGATCACCCTCAGCCGCGATGTGAACGGCGCCTGGACATGCGCATCCACCGCACCCAGGGAGTTCCTGCCGACCTCGTGCCCTGGCACCTAATACTCGGGCGGCGAGGGGGCCCGCTCCCTCACCGTGCAAACCCTTCTTGATTGATCAGCTTGGCGGCAAGGCAGGATCGGCATGTTGCATGTTGAAAAAGGGAGGCTCATGCAATTTGCATGATTCCGAATTTTGCCGCTTCGCTTAACTGATTGAGTTATAAGGAATTAAACAATTTTTTAAAACTGGCACAACCTTCGCACTACTCCTGACAACCTGCCGAGATGCACTTGCGGCAGTTTCTGAGAAAAACAGGAGTTACTCGTATGAAGAAGTTCGCTATCACTGCCGCTGCTGCCACTGCACTGACCCTGTCCATGGCTAGCGCTTTCGCCGAGACCACTCAAGCTACTCAGGCCCCGATGATGCTGGCTGCGGGCGAAGTGACAGAGGCTAAGGAAGACGTTTCCGATACCTGGATCACCACCAAGGTCAAAGCTGACCTGGTTACCGAAAAAGGCATTCCAGGCAGCGACATCAAAGTCGAAACCAACAAAGGTGTTGTGTCCCTATCTTCGATGACCAAAGTCACTGACGCACAAAAAGACACCGCTGTGGCAATCACCAAGAAAATCAAAGGCGTCAAGGCCGTATCGGCTGACGGCCTGAAAGCCGAGTAAGGCTAAGGCTTCTCGCCTGGACTGGGAGAAGGCACGGCAAGCGGGCTGAGATATACGTTTGCCGTTGCTTTGGAGTTCATGCGAAAGGCCACACGGACGTGGCCATTACAGGCCCCCGGCATTCGTGCCGGGGGCCTGTTCTATTCTGGGACGGGTAAAGGTGCATGTTGCACAGTGACGGTCAGCGCCCACGCTTGCTGGTGATCTCCACCAGCCGATTGCCCTCGAAGCGCAGGTATTGATACATGCCGCTATGGGGCCCGTAGGTCCATTCCTCCACTGGGTATTCTTCCCGGCGATTGACACTGCGCTTGTAGCCCAGGTCATCGCGCGCCGCGGGCTGACCGCATTTTTGCAGCACCTCGCTGGAGCGATCGCCAACGCTGATCAACTGGCTGCCGCAGCGCAGCGTATTGGCAGCCGACACGTGGCCAGCGGCCAATAACAAACCCAGGCCAAGTCCGCACAGGCGCTTCATGTCATTCGGCATCCAAGTGCATCGGTGTAATGACGGTACCGTCGCTCTCGGCTTGGCCGAGGCTGGCGTCGATGAAGTAGACGCGATCGTCGGCCAGCTTGCCCTTGTCCACCAGGAAATCCTTGATGCTGCTCGCCCGCTCCTGACCCAGTTCGCGCAGCAGCAGGTCGCTGCCGCTCCAGAAGTTGATGACGCCTTCACGGAGTTTGTCGATGCGGGCTTTTTTATCCAGTTGCGTCCATTCGGCTGGCGGTTGGGTCTTCAGGCGGGTGCGGTAGATTCCTTCCAGCAGCGGAGCCTTCTCATCCTCCGGCACTTCCAGCAACGAAGCCTTGGCCGGGACTTTGTCGCCCCGACGCTGGAGCATCTTGTAGTAGTTGTACTGGTATTCGCGCTCCAGGCGCTGGGCGGCGAGCAGCGGGCCATCGCTGCTTTGGGCGGCGGTGCCTTCGATCTCCAGCTTCAACTCCGGACGTTTGCCCAGGGCTTCGGCCAGCTTGAGCAACACACCTTCGTTTTCCTTGCTCAGCTCACTGGCTCCCGGCGCGAAAGCCACGCTGCCAAGGTCTTCCGAGCCACCGCCAGCCACCAACCCGCCGATGAGCTTGAACGGCGCTTGGGCCGCGCGCACCACCAGGTTGCGCAGGGTCTGCCAGACGATCGGCATCACGCTGAACTGTGGGTCGTTGAGGTTGCCGGAAACCGGCAGCTCGATGGTAATCCGACCCTCTGAATCCTTGAGCAGGGCAACGGCCAGCTTGAGCGGCAGGCTCACGGCGTCCGGGCTGTCGACCTTTTCCCCCAGCTGCAATTGCTCGACCACGACTTTGTTGTCGGCCTGGAGCTGGCCCTTGGTGATTCGATAATGCAGGTCGAGATTGAGCCGGCCCTTACGGATGCGATAGCCGGCAAATTTACCGGAGTAAGGCGTCAGGGTCGTCAACTCGACCCGCTTGAAGCTGGTGGCGATGTCGAGGCTGGCCATCGGGTCGAAGGGGTTGACCGCGCCCTTGATCGTCACCGGTGCGTAGCGGTCGACCTTGCCCTTCACGTCAACGGTGGCCGGCTTGGCCTGGCGGCTGTCGATGGTGCCGATCGCACCATTGAGCTGCTGCACGGCCGTGGCGAAGTTAGGCGTCAGGCTGAAGTCGGCGAAGTTGGCCGAGCCGTCGTTGATGGCGATGCCACCGATGTGAATGCCCAGCGGCTTTTCCTTCGAGGCCGGTTTGGCTCCGGTGGTTTTGGTCGCGCCGTCGGCCGGTTGCGGTATGAGCAGATCGTCGACGTTAGTGGTGCGGTCGTCGTTGATCATGAAGCGCGCGTACGGCTGGAAGAGGTTGACCTTGTTGATCGACAGGCTGTCGCCATGCTGGTAGTCGAGGCCCTGGATTTCCAGGCGCCCCCATTTCAGGAAGTCGCGGGTCTTGAGCGTGTCGAGGGTATGCAACTGATCGACCTGGGCACGGCCCGTGATGGCCAGCGCCAACGGCTCGGTGCTCTTGAGATCGACCACCAGGTCGCTGCCGAGCATCCCGGAGCGCAGTTCCAGGCGAATGAACGGGTTGATATAGGACTGGGCAACCCGCAGGTCGATGTCCTGGGTCTTGACGTTGAGCTTCGCCGTGACCGGATTCAGGTTGACCACGCCGTCGGCCTGGATCTTGCCCTGCTTGCCCACGCCGGTGTCGAGCTTGAGGTTGAAAGGCGAGCCGTTGAGCGTGTCGTAATTCTGCAAGTCGAGGTTCAGCGGGCCGACGTCCAGCGCCACGGCCGGTTGTGCCTGGCGGTCGGCCAGATGCACGTGGTAATCGCGCAGTTGCACGTCCTTCAACAGCACCTGCCAAGGTTTGCTCGGCGCTGTCGGCTCCGCTTTGGGCGAGTCGGCGGCTGCCGGCGCCGATGCCGGTTCAGCCTTGACCTGTGGTTTGGCCGGCTGGCTGGCGAAGAGTTTCTGCCAGTCCAGTTGCCCGTCCGCTTCGCGAGCGGCCCAGGTTTCCAGTTTCTGGCTGCGAATCTTGCCCACGATCACTTGCTGTTTGGCCAGGTCCAGCGACGCTTCGCTCACGTCCAGGCGCTCCAGCTTGACCAGCGGGCGGCCATCAGGCGCCTTGATGGCGAAGGGCGCGACACTGACGGCGGCGTTGCTGAGCAGCAGCTCCGTGCCTTTGGCGAGGTTGAGCTTATAGTCCGTGCTGAGGTCCAGCACACCGTTTTCCAACACCAGGGGCACCGCGTCACGCACGTAGGGCCAAAACGCCTTCATCTGGCCGCGAGTGATTTTCAGCGTGCCCTCGGAGGCGATCGGCGTGAGGCTGAAATTGCCGGTCCAGTCGAGTTGGCCGCCTTGCGGACTGACCGCCACCAGGGTCATGTCGGCACTGTCGTCGGGCAGGGTACTGAGGTTTTTCAGTTCGAAATCGAGGGTGTCGTAGAGGAACTCGATGGGCTCGCTGGGGCGCAAGTCCTGGAAATGCAGATAACCACCGGCCAACATGATTCGATCGACCCGCAGGGGAAACGGCTTGGCCTCGGGGTCTGCCGGCGTCGGTTCGCTGGCCGGCAGCTTGAACAGGCCCAGCAGGTTCAGCCGACCGTCCTTGGCGAACACCACTTCGGTCTTGGGCTTGTCCAGCTCGATGTCGGCCAGGTGCAGCGCACCGGACCACAGGCTGTCGATCTGCAGGTTGGCGTAGAGCCGCTCGAAGGCAACTTGCTCCTTGCCCGGCTCACCGATAACCAGGCCCCACAGGCTGACTTCAAGGCTGAAAGGATTGAGTTCGATGCGTTGGATCTGCGCCGGCACCGTCGCGTGGGTGGCCAATTGCTGATTGGCGATTCGCAAGGCAATGCCCGGCAATATCAGGAAACCCAACAAGCTGTAGAGGGCCAGTGCGGTCAACAGGGCGCCGAGCGTGCGAATCAATCCTTTGGACATGTATGGCTTCATCTGGTGTGAATCGGAGTGCCTTGGAGTATGGCATGCGTTTACGGTTCCGAAGCCACTGTGTTTTATGAGATTTGTCCGTTTTTTCCGTAGGATTGCCGAGACAGGGTCAGAACTGCAGGACCAGGGTTTTAAGCGGCGGTTGTTGATCTTGCGACGGGAAATCGCCGCCGGGCGCCAGCACGCTCCATTCGCGCACCGGGCGGCCAGCCTTCTGTGCGCAACGCAACACCTGCTCGCGCCAGTCGTCCATGGACACTTTCGCCAGGTTGTTGCAACAGATCAGCACACCGTCTTCGGCGGTCGTGAGCAATGCCGGCTTGAGCAGGCTTTGATAGTCGCGCAACAGATCGACCGTGCCGAATGCGCTCTTGGCCCAGGCGGGCGGGTCGAGTAGCACGAGGTCGTATTGGCGTTGTTCCAGGCGCACGTAGCTGGGCAGTTTCTGTCCGCGCCGCTGGCTGATGGGCAGGCCGGCCAGCTGGCGGATCGCCGGGAAATAATCCGATTGCACGAACTCCATCGCCGGCAGATCGGGATTGAGCAGGCCATTCTCGCGGCCAACCGCCAGGTTGCCCTCGGCAAAATCCAGGTTGCACACCTCGCGCGCGCCACCCGCCGCCGCGCTGAGGCCCACCCCGCAGGTGTAGGCGAACAGGTTCAGCACACTTTTGTTGCGGCTGTGATCCTTGACCCAGCCACGGGCGTTGCGCAGGTCGAGGAACAGCAACGGATCCTGCCCGGCATGCCGTCCGCGAACGCGGTAATTGAGGCCCCATTCATGCCCGACCAAGTCTTGCAGCGCGGCCTCGTCAGCCTGATAGACATTGTCCTGGCGATCGACGCGCGAGTTGCCCCGGGCGCGGTCGTTATAGACAAGCAGGGTGTCCAGGCCCAGCCGTTCGTTGACGATGGCGTGCAACTGCAGCAATTCCTCCCGCGCCAGCGATTGGTGAAAACTCTGCACCAGCAGTTGCGGGCCGTAGCGGTCGACGGTCAGGCCCGGCGCGCCTTCCTGGCTGCCGTGGAACAGGCGATAGCAGTCGGTGCCTTGCTGGTGCAGTTGGCCAAGCAACGCCTGACGCTGGTCGAGGGCGGCGCGCAGCGCCAGATTCAAGGAAGACATGCCGGGCGCGCCTTAAGGAAATGAGGCGCGGGAGTTTAGCAGTTATGCATACTCGGGTATTGCCTGCAGGTTTGAGTCAGGCAGCGCTTTTGTGGCGAGGGAGCTTGCTCCCGCTGGGGTGCGAAGCGCCCCCCTGTTTTCCAAGGGGCGACAGCGATTTTGCGTCTGCTGCGCAGCCGAGCGGGAGCAAGCTCCCTCGCCACAGGTTCTTGTGTATGGCTTCAGCGGTTCAGGCGCGTGTCGATCAACCCTTCCACCACGCTTGGATCGGCCAGGGTCGAGGTGTCGCCGAGGCTGTCGAGTTCGTTGCAGGCGATCTTGCGCAGGATGCGCCGCATGATCTTGCCCGAGCGAGTCTTGGGCAGGGCCGGCGCCCACTGGATCAGTTCCGGCTTGGCGAAACTGCCGATCTCCTTGCTGACGTGGGCGAGCAGTTCCTTCTTCAGTTCGTCGTTGGCCTCGACTCCGTCCATTGGGGTGACGAAGGCATAGATGCCCTGGCCCTTGAGATCGTGGGGATAACCGACCACCGCCGCCTCGGCAATGTTGTCGTGCAGCACCAGGGCGCTTTCGATTTCGGCGGTGCCGATGCGATGCCCGGAGACGTTGATCACGTCGTCGATGCGTCCGGTGATCCAGTAATCGCCATCTTCGTCGCGTCGCGCACCATCGCCGGTGAAGTAATAGCCGGGGTAGGGCTTGAAGTAAGTGTCGACCATGCGTTGATGGTCGCCATAGACACTGCGAATCTGCGCCGGCCAGCTGGATTTGATTGCCAGCACACCGCTGCCCGGGCCGCTGATTTCCTTGCCGACTTCATCCAGCAACACTGGCTGCACACCGAACATCGGCTGGGTGGCGCAGCCCGGCTTGAGCCGAGGCGTGCTCACCAGGGGGCTGAGCATGATGCCGCCGGTTTCGGTCTGCCACCAGGTATCGACAATCGGGCAGCGCTGTTCGCCGACCACGTTGAAATACCATTCCCACGCCTCGGGGTTGATCGGTTCACCCACACTGCCGAGCAATCGCAGGCTTTTGCGGGAGGTGTCCTGCAACGGCCCGGCGCCTTCGCGCATCAGCGCGCGCAGGGCAGTCGGGGCGGTGTAGAAGATATTGACCTGATGCTTGTCGATGACCTGCCAGAAGCGCGAACTGCTCGGGTAGCTCGGTACGCCCTCGAAAATCAAAGTGGTGGCACCGTTGGCCAGCGGGCCGTAGACGATGTAGCTGTGGCCGGTGACCCAGCCGACGTCGGCGGTGCACCAGAACACTTCGTTGTCGCGATAGTCGAGTACGTATTTGAAGGTCATCGCCGCTTGCAGCAGATAACCGCCGGTGGTGTGCAGCACGCCCTTGGGCTTGCCGGTGCTACCGGAGGTGTAGAGGATGAACAACGGGTCTTCGGCATCCATCGGCTCAGGCGGGCACTCATCGCTCATCTCGTGCATCGCCTGGTGATACCAGAGGTCACGGCCTTCGACCCAGTTCACCTCGCCCTGGG
The DNA here is from genome assembly GCF_051131955.1 of Pseudomonas sp. Z4-20. Taxonomy (NCBI): domain Bacteria; kingdom Pseudomonadati; phylum Pseudomonadota; class Gammaproteobacteria; order Pseudomonadales; family Pseudomonadaceae; genus Pseudomonas; species Pseudomonas sp. Z4-20. The sequence goes on along the minus strand of NZ_CP071641.1, from coordinate 4,806,236 downwards.
TGCGCTCGACCACCAGCACGGTGCTGACGTTCGGGCAGCTTTCGAGCGCTTTGTCGACGTTACGCTTGAGCGGTATGAACCGCCCGCCGCGCACGCCTTCGTCGGCAGTGATGACGGTGCGGCAATCGGCGTCGAGGATTCGATCACGCAACGAATCCGGCGAGAACCCGCCGAATACCACCGAATGCACTGCGCCAATGCGAGTGCAGGCAAGCATGGCGTAGGCCGCTTCCGGAATCATTGGCATGTAGATGCAGACCCGGTCGCCTTTCTTCACGCCACGGCTTTTCAACACGTTGGCCAGTCGGCAAACGTGATGGTGAAGTTTTTTATAGGTGATTTCTGCCGATTCGGCGGGATTGTCGCCTTCCCAGATGATTGCGGTCTGGTCACCGCGCGTATCCAGATGGCGGTCGATGCAGTTGGCGCTGACGTTCAGCTTGCCGCCGGCGAACCAGTTGGCTTCACCGCTCTTGAGGTCGTAGCGCTGGACAGTCTGCCAGGGCGTCATCCAGTCGAGAAAACGCGTGGCTTGCTCAGCCCAGAACGTGCTGGGGTGTTCGATGGATTCTTTGTAGAGCCGCTTGTACTCGTCCTGACTCAGTTGCGCAGCCCGGCGGACGGCATCGGCGTGGGGGTACTGGCTGATATCGAACATGACGGTTCCTTATTCTTGTTTTGCGACAAGACATAAAGATGCGCCGAGTGAATATCCAGTTCAAGTTGTACATGGAAACAGTGTGGGGCGAGCAGGCTCGCCCCCACCGCTATTTGATCACCATCAGCCGCGATGACGCCCGCGGAAGTAGTCGATCAGGCCTTGGGTCGAAGCATCTTCGGCGGCGGTTTCTTCGCTGCCCACCAGGCGGTTGTAGACGCCCTTGCCCAACTCCTTGCCCAACTCCACGCCCCATTGGTCGAAGGCGTTGATGCCCCAGACCACGCTTTGGACGAAGACTTTATGCTCGTACAGCGCAACCAGCGCGCCGAGGCGGCGCGGGCTAATGCGCTCGACCACCAAGGTGTTGCTCGGACGGTTGCCAGGAATGATTTTGTGGGAGGCCAGTTTCTGCACTTCTTCTTCGCTGGCGCCCTTGTCCCGCAGCTCGGCCTCGGCCTCGACGCGGGTCTTGCCGAGCATCAGCGCCTGGCTCTGGGACAGGCAGTTGGCGTACAGCCATTGGTGATGGTCGGAAACCGGGTTGAAGCTGACGATCGGCACGATGAAGTCGGCCGGGATGAATTGAGTCCCCTGGTGCAACAGCTGATGGTAAGCGTGCTGGCCGTTAGCGCCGACGCCGCCCCAAATCACCGGACCGGTGTCAGTGGAGACCGGCGTACCGTCCTGGCGCACGCTCTTGCCATTGGATTCCATGTCCAGTTGTTGCAAGTGCTTGGTGATGTTGCGCAGGTAATGGTCGTACGGCAGGATCGCATGGCTCTGCGCACCCCAGAAGTTACCGTACCACACGCCCAGCAGCGCCAGCAGCACCGGCATGTTCTGTTCAAACGGCGCACTCTGGAAATGCTGGTCCATGGAGTAGGCGCCGGACAGCAGTTCCTTGAAGTTCGACATGCCGATGGCCAGGGCGATGGGCAGGCCGATGGCCGACCACAGCGAGTAGCGCCCGCCGACCCAGTCCCACATCGGGAAGATATTCTCTTCGCGAATGCCGAAGGCCACGGCGGCGGCGTTGTTGCTCGATACCGCGATGAAGTGGCGGTAGAGCTCCGCTTCCGAGCCACCCTGGGCCAGATACCAGGCACGCGCCGCCTGGGCGTTTTTCAAGGTTTCGAGGGTGTTGAAAGATTTCGACGAGACGATGAACAGCGTGGTCTCGGCGCGCAGCTTCAGGGTCAATTCGTGGAACTCGCTGCCGTCGATGTTCGCCAGGTAATGACAGCGAACGCCTTTATGTGTGTAGGACAACAGCGCTTCGGACACCAGCTGAGGGCCGAGGAAGGAGCCACCGATGCCGATGTTCACCACGTCGGTGATAGGCTTTTCGGTGTAGCCGCGCCATAGGCCGTCGTGGATGCGGCCCACCAGGTCGGTAATCTGGTTCAACACCTTGTGCACATCGGGCATCACATTGGAGCCGTTCACCAGCAGCTTGTCGCCCACCGGGCGACGCAGGGCGGTGTGCAGGGCGGGACGGTTCTCGGAGGCATTGACGATTTCGCCTTCGAACAGCGCCTTGATTGCGCCCTGGAGGTCGACTTCGTTGGCCAGGCCCACCAGCAGGTCACGGGTCTGGGCATTGATCAGGTTTTTCGAGTAGTCGAGAAACAAGCCACAGCTGGAAAGGGTGAAATGATTGAAACGCTGCGGATCGGCATTGAACGCTTCGCGCATGCTGAAATCCTGCATGGCTTTGCGGTGGTCATTCAGCGCTTGCCAGGCGGGCAGAGCGGTCACGTCTTGAGGAGTTCGGTAATACGCCATCGCTGCGGGTTTCCTTTTTACTTGAACGACCTTTTGTACACTAAAAATTCCGGCGAGGCCCGCGGAGGGCGTCCGGACAACTGCGTCGACACGATCGCCGGGCACAGGGCGAATACAGTAAACCTCGCGTTGCGATCTGTCTTGACTTTGTCTGACCGCTTCCCGGTACTTTTTTATACAACCGGGCTGGGAATGGCCCGACAGGCGGGGCTGGTCAGGCAACCTGGACCGGGATGGCGTTGCTGGTGTGGCTCAGTTCGTTGCCCGGCGCCATGTACAGCATGCGCGGCTTGAAGTTGAGCAGCTCCGCTTCGCTGTAGTGGGCGTAGGCGCAAATGATGACGCGGTCGCCCACCTTGGCCTTGTGTGCCGCAGCGCCGTTGACCGAAATCATCCGTGAGCCTTCTTCGCCACGAATGGCGTAAGTGGTGAAGCGCTCGCCGTTGTCGACGTTGTAGATCTGGATCTGTTCGTACTCACGAATGCCCGACAAATCCAGCCATTCACCGTCAATGGCGCAGGAGCCCTCGTAATCGAGCACGGCGTGAGTGACTTCGGCGCGGTGCAACTTGGCCTTGAGCATGATGGCGTGCATGAGTGTTTCCTCTGGTCGGGTCCGAACGGCGCGCAGTTTGCCCGAAGGCTGGCAAGGCGGCAATAACGCGCAAAACCGCCTATGGAAGCGAGTGGCTTCGCTCCCATAGACGGCCTGGCTATCTCAGACGAGCGCGTCGAGGTCCAGGTGCAGGTTGTCGATCAACCGGGTGGTGCCCAGGAAGGCGGCAATAAGGATCACCAGGTCGCGATCCTCTTGGGTGGCCGGACGCAAGGTCCGGGCGTGACGGATTTCCAAGTAGTCGGGGCGCAGGCCGGCGGTTTCGAGTTGCTTGAGCTGCTCGGCGGTCAGCGCCGGATAATCCCGTTGTCCCTGCTTGATCGCCTCGGCTATCTGGCCCAGGGCGCGATAGACCACCGGCGCGACGGCGCGCTGTTCGGGGCTGAGGAAGCCGTTGCGCGACGACAGCGCCAGGCCGTCTTCGGCGCGCACGGTCGGCTCGCCGATGATCTGGATCGGCATGTTCAGGTCATGGACCAGAGCGCGGATCACCGCCAGCTGCTGGAAGTCCTTCTGGCCAAACACCGCGAGATCCGGCTGGACCATGTTGAACAGCTTGCTGACGACTGTCGCCACACCCTCGAAGTGCCCTGGCCGGCTGGCACCGCACAGTCCTTCGGACAGCTGTGGGACGCTGACGCGGGTCTGCCCGGCCATGCCGTCGGGATACATTTCCTCGACGCTTGGCGCGAACAGCAAATGGCACCCGGCCTGGAGCAGCTTTTCCTGATCGGCCGCCAGGGTGCGGGGATATTTGTCCAGGTCTTCGCCAGCACCGAATTGCAGCGGGTTGACGAAGATGCTCGCCACGACAAAGTCGGCCCGTTGCGCCGCCTTGGTCACAAGCGCCATGTGGCCGCTGTGCAGATTGCCCATCGTCGGGACGAAAGCGATACGTTTGCCTTCGCTGCGGGCACGGGCCACGGCGGCTCGCAGTTCGCGTACGGTCTTGACGGTGTTCATGCAGAGAATCCGTGTTCGGCGCCCGGGAAGGTCACGCCCTTCACTTCGGCAACATAAGCCCCGAGCGCGGCCTGGATAGTGCTTTGCCCGGCCATGAAGTTCTTCACGAACTTGGGCACGCGACCCGTGATCGACAGGCCGAGCATGTCGTGGAGCACCAGCACCTGGCCATCGGTGGCGCTGCCAGCGCCGATGCCGATCACCGGGATCTTCACCGCCTGGGTTATTTCTTCAGCCAGCTCGGTGGGTACGCATTCGAGCAGCAACATCGCGGCGCCCGCCTGCTCCAGGGCAATGGCATCGGCGCGCATCTGCCGTGCCTGGTTTTCATTACGACCCTGAACCTTGTAGCCGCCGAGGATATTCACCGCCTGCGGGGTCAGGCCCAGGTGCGCGCACACGGGAATGCCGCGTTCGGCCAGCAGGCGGATCGAGTCGGCGAGCCACAGCGCGCCTTCGACCTTGACCATGTGGGCACCGGCCTGCATCAGCATGGCGCTGTTGGTCATGGTTTGATCGAGGGTGGCATAGGCCATGAACGGCAGGTCGGCGAGGATCAACGCATCGGTGTTACCGCGTTTGACGGCGGCCACGTGGTAGGCCATCTCGACGGTGGTTACCGGCAATGTGCTGTCGTGACCTTGCAGCACCATGCCGAGGGAGTCGCCCACCAGCAGCACTTCGACACCGGCCTCATTGCAGGCATGGGCGAAGGTGGCGTCATAGCAGGTCAGCATGGTGATCTTTTCACCTTTTTGCTTGAGACCTTGCAGCGTGGTCAGGGTAATAGCTGGCATGTAAAAGTCCTCATTAGGCGCTCGAATACAGGCGCACCCTCTATGCGTGGTGCTTGTAAGGCCCGGATTGCGCCCTTCAGCGCCGCGTTGGCGGCAACGGGACGCCTATAGTCGTGAGGAGTACCGGGGAAGTCAATTGGATGTGTTACCGCCGGGTGTTACCGAGGTTACTGATGCGTTTCAGCTGGGAGGCGCGCCCAGATTGTGACTGTCTGGTACCGCAACCTAAGGATGGTCCAGGCGCTCGAGGCCGAGAAACGGGCACTCGGCGAGCAAGTCCTTGAGCAGGCGGCCGTCGGCCAGGCGCAGGTCGGCGGGCGCCAACTCCGCCAGCGGATAGAGCACGAAGGCCCTGGCTTGCATGTGGTAATGAGGGATTTTGAGGCGGGGCTCGTCGATCAGCCGATCACCGAACAGGAGGATATCCAGGTCGAGGGTGCGCGGGCCCCAGCGCTCCAGGCGCTCGCGGCCCTGGCCGGTTTCGATGGCTTGCAGCGCATCGAGCAAGTCCAGCGGCGCAAGGCTGCTGTCCAGCGCGGCCACGGCATTGGTGTAGCGCGGCTGGCCGGGGAGCAGGGAGTCGCTTTGATAAAACGCTGAAACCCCCACCAGTCGAGTCTCGGACAGTCGCGCCAGGGCTTCGATGGCGCTGCGCAAGTGTTCGGCGGGTTCGGCCAGGTTGCTGCCCATGCCGACGTAGATGCGTTCCATCGATTACTCGTCCGAGGCGCTTGGCACACCGGCACGTTTACGCTTGGCGCCACTGCTGCGCCGACGCTTGCGCGGGCCGCTGGCGCCGTCGTCCTTGCCGCTGAGCTCGCGGATCATGTCGCGGCGTTCGCTGTCGTTGGCATCCTGATAATCAGTCCACCATTCGCCCAGGCCATCGGTCTGTTCGCCGGCGCTTTCGCGCAGCAGCAGGAAGTCATAGCCGGCGCGGAAACGCGGGTTGTCCAGCAACAGATCGGCACGTTTGCCGCTGCGCCGTGGCAGGCGCTCCTGCATGTCCCAGATCTCGCGGATCGGCATCGTGAAACGTTTGGGAATCGCGATGCGCTGGCACTGTTCGGCAATCAGCTGGTGGGCGGCTTCCTGCATTGCCGGGATCGGCGGCATGCCACGCTCCTGCAAGCGTAATACCCGGGCGGGCAGTGCAGGCCAGAGCAAGGCGGCGAACAGGAACGCTGGGGTCACCGGTTTGTTCTGCTTGATGCGCAGGTCGGTGTTGACCAGCGCTTCGCTGATCAAGGTGTGGGTGTAGGTCGGGTTGTATTCCAGCGCCTCGGCACTGGCCGGGAACAGCGGGTCGAACAACTGCAGGTCCACGAGCATTTCAAAAGTATCTGCGGCGTGGCCCGACAGGAACAGCTTGAGGACTTCCTCGAACAGGCGCGCCGAAGGAATCTCCCTCAGCATCGGGGCGAGTTCGCGAATCGGCATGGCGCTGTGCTTCTCGATGCCGAAATCCAGCTTGGCAGCGAAACGCACGGCCCGCAGCATCCGCACCGGGTCCTCCTGGTAGCGCTGCTTGGGATCGCCAATCAGCCGGATGAGACGGTTGCGGATGTCGTGCACGCCATTGGCGTAATCGAGAATGCGCTCGCTGACCGGGTCGTAATACAGGGCGTTGATGGTGAAGTCGCGGCGTTGCGCGTCTTCTTCCAGCGTGCCGTAGACGTTATCGCGCAGGATGCGTCCGCTCTCGTTGCGAGAAGACTGGTTGCTATCTTCTTCCTCATCGCTTTGCGGATGGTTGGCGCGGAACGTCGCCACCTCGATGATTTCGCGGCCAAAGTGGATATGCACCAGCTTGAAACGGCGCCCGATGATTCGCGCATTGCGAAACTCGGCCCGTATCTGCTCAGGCGTGGCGCTGGTGGCAACGTCGAAATCCTTGGGGGTGATGTTCAACAGCATGTCGCGCACGCACCCGCCGACCAGATAAGCCTGGTAGCCGGCGTTCTGCAGGCGTTCGACGATGTTCACCGCATAACGGCTGAATTGGGCCTTTTGCAATGAATGCTGGCCGCTGTTGAGCACTTCAGGCGTGCTGCGAATGTGTTGCGTACGACGCAAGGGAGAACGGAATGACTGGAACAGCTTCTTCAGCATGGGAGGCACTGTTTGAAGGAATATTCGGCCAAAAACAAAGAATGACCGCATGATGGGCGGGGATTCTAGCATTTAGTCGAGGGATGGTGTAGGACACAGGAGTTTTGAGCTGCAAGCTTTAAGCGACAAGCTCTGTAGGAGGCTTCGGGGCAGGGAATGACAGAAACCACAAGGGGAGCCGAAGCTCCCCCAGAATTAGTTGCGTACTCGTTTTTATTATTGGTTTCGGGCTTCTTGTTTTTGTTGAGTGCCCGCGCCACGAAGTTTTCCCTTCGTGACCCTCCCAATCGGGAGCCAAGAGCAAACGGATTGCTTTGGTCGCTGTGTTGCAGTGATCTATCGATCCAACCAGTTCAGGCACCTGTCTTGAGACAGTTTTTATTGTTCTCGGCCTGGTTGCGGGGCAAGCCCCAAATACAACGCCTCTCCAAAAGAATCAGTTAGCTGCGCCTCTCGCCGTCTTGTTTTTATTGTGCGTGAGTCGATTCGTCTTATTTTTATTGTCTTGTGCATTGCTTGTTATTGTTCTTGTACCAAAGCTATAGCAGGGTGCGTGCCAACTTTTGTCAGGCCCAGAGAAACCGGAGGTTCTATGGTTATGCCGGTTTTTTCAGGGCGAAAAAAAGCCGGGGTTTCGTTACCGTAAACCCCGGCTTCTGTTACGTGAAAAAGCTGCGGTAACAGTTTTTTCACATTCGGCGGTGTTACCCGCGCATCAGCTTTCGCTGGCGACCCCGGTCTTGCGCCGTGGTATGCCCAGGCGTTGGCGGCGTTCCCACAGGCATTTGCGACTCACGCCCAGCTTGCGAGCCAGCTCGGTCTCGGTCATGTGATCCTGGTGTTCCAGGACGAAATGCTGGAAGTAGTCTTCCAGTGACAGGTCTTCGGTGGGCTCGTGGCTGTTGTTGTTCGCACCGCCTTGCTGAGGTGCGAGACCGATGAACTCGTCATCGTCCAGGTCGCTCAATTCAATGTCGATACCCAGCAGGTCAGCGGAAATTTCCGGACTTTCGCATAGGATTACCGCTCGCTCCACAGCGTTTTCCAGTTCACGCACGTTACCAGGCCAGGCGTAGTGACGAATGGCCTGCTCGGCGTCCGGGGCGAATTTCAGGTCGGTGCGGTTGACGCGCGCGCTCTGACGGGCAAGAAAGGCACTGGCGATTTCGTTGACGTCCGCGCCGCGTTCGCGCAGGGGCGGCAGCTTCAGGGCGATCACGTGCAGCCGGTAATACAAGTCTTCCCGGAACTGGCCGATTTTCGCCAAGCTCTTGAGGTCCCGGTGGGTCGCCGCGATCAGGCGTACATCGACCTTTTGCGACTGGACCGAACCGACCCGGCGGATTTCGCCCTCCTGGAGCACCCGCAGCAATCGCGCCTGGGCTTCCAGCGGCAGTTCACCAATTTCATCGAGGAACAGCGTGCCGCCATCCGCCGCTTCCACCAGGCCGGCGCGTCCGGCGCTGGCGCCAGTGAACGCACCTTTTTCATGGCCGAACAGCTCGGACTCGATCAGGCTTTCCGGAATGGCTGCGCAGTTCACCGAAATCATCGGTGCCTTGGCCCGACGGGAAAGATTATGCAGCGCCCTGGCCACCAGCTCCTTGCCAGTACCTGACTCGCCCTGGATCAAGACGTTGGAGTCGGTCGGTGCCACTTTGCGGATCTTGCCGTAAAGGTCCTGCATGGGCGGGCAAGAACCGATGATGCCGATTTCACCGTTACTGTTGCTGGCGCCTGCCTTGCCTGGAGCCGCCTTGCCGTTCGTCGGTTCGGAGGGCTGGCTGATCGCCGTTTGCCGATCGCGCAGGATGCGGGCCACGGCCTGGAGCATTTCGTCGTGGTCGAACGGTTTGGCGATGTAGTCCACGGCCCCCATTTTCATGGAGTCGACCGCCGAGCGCAGGCTGGCGTAACTGGTCATGATCAGCACGGGCGTGCCCTGGCCGAGCTTGATCAGTTCGGTGCCGGGGGCGCCGGGCAGGCGCAGGTCGCTGACGATCAAGTCAAACGTTGGAATGCTGAAGCGCTCTTGTGCTTCCTGCACAGAACCGGCTTCGCTGACCTGGTACTGGTTGCGTTCCAGCAGGCGGCGCAAGGCGGAGCGGATAATTGTTTCGTCTTCGACGATCAAAATGTGCGGCATTGATTCGATTCTCTCGACGGTCTCAGTTCACAGCGGACGTCGCTTCGACATGACGTGGCAAGGTTACCCGGATACGGGTGCCGCGCTGGCTCTGAACATCGGCCGGGCTGTCGATGGTGATTTGTCCATAATGCTCTTCAACGATGGAATAGACCAGTGCGAGGCCCAGACCGGTGCCCTCGCCAGGATCCTTGGTGGTGAAGAAAGGTTCGAACAATCGATCCATGATGTTCTGTGGGATACCGCTGCCTTCGTCTTCGACGATCAGGTCGACCGTATGTTCGAAAGCTTCGCTCTTGACGCGCACCGCACTGCCGGCCGGTGAAGCGTCGCGCGCGTTGGACAACAGGTTGATCAGCACCTGGGCGAGCCGCTGAGGATCGCCATCGACCCAATGATCCGGATCGCACAGGTTGAAAAACTGGACTTCGAAATTGCGTCGGTTGAGCGCCAGCAGGCCGATGGCGTCCTGGGCCACTTCGGCCAGGCAGACCGGTTCGTCGTTGTGCTGGTGGCCGCCGGCATGGGCGAAACTCATCAAGGACTGGACGATGCGCGAGACCCGCTTGGTCTGCTCAAGGATCTGCCCGCTGATTTCCGTCAGTTCGCCGTCGTCCTCGCGCTCTTCGCGCAGGTTCTGGGCCAGGCAGGCGATGCCAGTGATCGGATTGCCGATTTCGTGGGCGACGCCGGCGGCCAGTCGACCGATGCTGGCCAGCCGCTCGGAGTGGACCAGCTTGTCTTCGAGCATCTGGGTGTCGGTCAGGTCTTCAACCAGCAGCACCAAACCGCTGTTACCGGGCGCCAACGGCTCGTCGATGGCTGCCTTGTGCAAATTGAGCCAACGGGTCTGGCCGTCGAGCGCCAGGTGTTGTTTATGCAGGTGTTCGTCGGGCAGGTCGATGAAGCCTTGCAGCAGGCCTTTCCACGGCTCGCCCAAGGTGCTCAAGCGCGAGCCGACCACGCGCTGGGCGGCGATTCCGGTCAGCTCTTCCATGGCCCTGTTCCACATGAGGATCTCCTGATCCTTGGCCAAGGAGCAGACGCCCATCGGCAGCTCCTGCAGGGTCTGGCGGTGATAGCGGCGCAGGGCATCCAGTTCGGCAGCCAGGCCGGTGAGGCGCGAATGGTAGTCCTCGAGGCGGCTTTCGATGAAGTGGATGTCTTCGGTCACGTAGTTTTCGCCGCCCGCCTTATAAGGCAGGAAGGTCTCGACCATGTCCTGGGCCACGCTGGGGCCCATCAGGCCGGACAGGTTGGCTTCGATCCGATCGCGCAAGCGGCGCAAGGCGTAGGGGCGGCGTTCATCGAATGGCAGGTAAAGGTCGCGCAGGGCCTGTTCGACTTCCTTTTGCGCGGCCTTGGCGCCCAGGGGCTTGGCCAGTTGCGTGGCGAACTCCTGGGGTGAGGCGGCATGCAATTCGCGGCGTTGCGGGCGGCGCACGTTATCCACCGCGCAGGCTTCGGCGGCGCTGGCTTCTTCACTGCTGGCGTTGGTGAACAGTGAAATCAGGGTAAACATCAGCACGTTCGCCGCCAGCGAGGCGATGGCTGCCATGTGCCAGCTGGTGTCGTCGAGCACGTAGATCATGTTCAGCAGCGGAATATAGAAACCTTGCAGGTTGCCGAGCAGCGGCAACAGCATGGCGACCAGCCAAACCAGGATCCCCGCCAACAGCCCGGCGATAAAGCCTCGACGGTTGGCGGTTGGCCAATACAGCACCGACAGTACGCCTGGCAGGAACTGCAAGGTTGCGACGAACGCGACGATGCCCAGGTTAGCCAGGTCCTGCCCGTCGCCCAGCATCAGGTAGAAGCCGTAGCCAGCCATGATGATCGCGACGATCAACGCCCGACGAGTCCATTTCAGCCAGCGGTAGATATTTCCCTCCGCCGGAGGCTGGTACAGCGGCAGCACCAGATGATTGAGGGCCATGCCCGACAGCGCCAGCGTGGTCACGATGATCAATCCGCTGGCCGCCGACAGGCCGCCTATATAGGCCAGCAAGGCCAAGGCCTTGTTGTTGGCGGCGATGCCGATGCCCAGGGTGAAGTATTCCGGGTTGGTACTGGCGCCCAGCTTCAGCCCGGCCCAGAGAATCAGCGGCACGGCCAGGCTCATCAACAGGAGGAACAGCGGCAGGCCCCAGCTTGCGCTGACCAGCGAGCGCGGGTTGAGGTTTTCGGTAAAGGTCATGTGGTACATGTGCGGCATCACGATCGCCGAAGCGAAGAACACCAGCAGCAGTGTGCGCCATGGGCCTTCTTGCAAGGGCGTGTGCAAGGCGGCGAGGGCGGTCTGGTTCTGCAGCAGCCAGAGCTCAAGCTGCTGCGGACCGTCGAACACACCATACAAGGCATAGAGGCCGACACCGCCGATGGCGATCAGCTTGATCACCGACTCAAAGGCGATCGCGAACACCAGGCCTTCGTGCTTTTCCCGGGTAGCGATGTGCCGGGAGCCGAAGAAGATCGTGAACAGGATGATCAGGACGCAGAAGCTCAACGCCACGCGATGCTGCACCGGTTCGCGGGTCAGGATACTGATTGAGTCAGCCACGGCCTGCATTTGCAGGGCCAGCAGCGGCAAGACGCCGACCAGCATGAAAATGGTGGTCAGTGCGCCGGCCCAGGTGCTGCGGAAACGAAAGGCGAACAGGTCGGCCAGCGATGAGAGCTGGTAGGTGCGGGTGATTTTCAGGATCGGATAAAGCAGCACCGGTGCCAGCAGGAACGCACCGGAGACCCCGAGGTAGCTGGACAGAAAACCGTAGCCGTACTGATAGGCCAGGCCAACCGTGCCATAGAACGCCCAAGCGCTGGCATACACGCCCAGCGACAGGGTGTAGGTCAGCGGATGGCGGATGATTGCCCGGGGGATCATGCCTCGTTCGCTGATCCAGGCCACGCCGAACAGCACCGCCAGGTAGGCGGCGCTGATCAGGATCATCTGGGTCAGGCTAAAGCTCATCGGCATCTTTTTGGCTCTGCAGGATGAAGGTCACGACGATCAGGATCAGCCAGAGCAGATACGGCCGATACCAGGCGCCCGTGGCGTCGATCCACCAATCCATGATGGCCGGGGAGAACAGGTAGATCCCCACTACCAGGAGCAGGACCAAGCGATAGATGTACATCCCGGCCTCTCTTGTTTATGCGCGTGCCCGAAAACGTGCGGCGATGGTAACGGATGGGCGCCAAGCTGCAAGGGCCGTCAACGTATTTGCGCTTCGGGCAAGGTCAGCGTGCGTGGGATCAGCGTCGCATCCCAGTGACGCGAGCCCCAATCCAGCAGCTCCCGAGGGTTGGCGTCGTCCATCTCGCAAGGCGGTTGTTGGCCCAGCGCCCTTAATGCTCGCAACAGCAGCGGCGCGGCCTGATCGGCGGCCAGCGGTGGCGAGCGGTAGCTTTTGCCGAGCTTGTGCCCGTCCGGCTGGGTAATCAACGGCACGTGCAGGTAGCGCGGTTGCGGCAATCCGAGCAGCTCTTGCAGGTAGAGCTGGCGCGGCGTGGAGTCCAGCAGATCGGCGCCCCGCACGATATCGGTGACCCCCTGCCAGGCATCGTCCAGCACCACGGCCAACTGGTAGGCATAGAGTCCGTCGCGACGGCGGATCACGAAGTCACCGGCTTCGCGACCCAGGTGCTGGCGGAACTCGCCCTGGACCCGGTCGATGAAATGATATTCGAGCTCGGGGACGCGCAGGCGGATGGCCGCGTCCTCGGTATCGTGGCCGGCGTTACGGCAAAGGCCCGGGTAAATGCCTTGATACGGTTCCAGTTGCTTGCGCGAACAGGTACAGGCGTAGGCCAGGCCTTGGCTGAACAAACGATCGATAACCTGCTGGTAGGTTTCATGGCGGTCGCTCTGGCGCACCATTTCGCCGTCCCATTCAAAGCCGTAGCTTTCCAGCGCCTTGAGGATTGCCACTTGCGCGCCGGGTTCTTCCCTTGGCGGATCAAGGTCCTCCATGCGCAACAACCAGCGCCCGCCCACCGCCCGGGCGTCGAGGTACGAGGCCAGCGCGGCGACCAGCGAGCCGAAATGCAGGTGGCCGCTTGGGGTGGGGGCGAAGCGCCCGATATAGGAGGCGGTAATGGTCATAGGGCGCAGGTTACTGAGTCCAAGCCGGTAGAAATACACATTTTGCGATCTGATTGTCCCCGACCGGGTTTTGCCTGCTGGCGAAACGTCGGAAACAAAAAACGGAGCGTATGAACGCTCCGTTTCAATGACAGCCCCGGCGATTATTTGCCGACCTGTTTTTCCTTGATTTCCGCTAGGGTCTTGCAGTCGACGCACATGTCAGCGGTCGGACGTGCTTCCAGTCGCTTGACGCCGATCTCGACGCCGCACGACTCGCACCAGCCATACTCTTCGTCTTCGATCAATTGCAACGTCTTGTCGATTTTCTTGATCAGCTTGCGTTCACGGTCACGGGCACGCAGTTCGAGGCTGAATTCTTCTTCCTGGCTGGCACGGTCGGCCGGGTCGGGGAAGTTGGCAGCGTCGTCCTTCATATGGTCCACGGTGCGGTCGACTTCCTGCATCAAGTCCTGTTTCCACTTATTCAGGATCTTGGTGAAGTGCGCGCGCATCGGGGCGCCCATGTACTCTTCGCCCGGTTGTGGGATATACGGCTCAAACCCGCTGAGCGACTGATTTTGATTCTGCTTTGCTTGGGTGGGCATGAATGGACCGCCTCTACTCTTGTAATCCACTACGCAGGATTGCTCCATCACCGACACCTGCCGGCCCTGCGGCTGCAAGCGGGCGAACTTACCAGATCAAATCGGGCCGCGCTACTCCCGGTTGTCGAGCCTGCAGCGGCCGGGCCCTGTAAAACGTGGCCGGGTTCGCGTCGGTGGGGATGCAATCCTGCTCAATGCTTGATTCTAGTCAAGCCTGGGCCAATCGCCGGAACCATTTCCAGCGATCTACGGGCTAGGACCGCTTTCGATTCGCGCTCGTTCCCGCACCGGTTCCGGAGTTGGGTAGAATCGGTTCTTTTCAGGCGAAGGAAGGCTAATGGCCCAGCCCTACAGTGCACGCAGCCGTGCCATCGAACCTTTCCATGTCATGGCGCTGCTGGCGCGCGCCAACGAATTGCAGGCCGCCGGGCACGATGTCATTCACTTGGAAATCGGCGAGCCGGACTTCACCACCGCCGAGCCGATCATCCGTGCCGGCCAGGCCGCCCTGTCAGCGGGCAAGACCCGTTACACCGCTGCGCGCGGCATTCCCGAACTGCGCGAGGCGATCGCCGGTTTTTATGCTCAGCGCTACGGCGTGGACATCGATGCCCGGCGCGTCCTGGTCACCCCGGGAGGTTCTGGCGCGTTGCTGCTGACCAGCGCCTTGCTGGTGGATCCAGGCAAGCATTGGCTGTTGGCCGACCCGGGCTATCCGTGCAACCGCCACTTCCTGCGCTTGATCGAAGGCGCGGCGCAACTGGTGCCGGTAGGGCCGGACGTGCGCTATCAATTGACCCCGGACCTGGTGGATCGCCATTGGGACCAGGACAGCGTGGGGGCATTGGTGGCATCGCCGGCCAATCCGACCGGGACGATCCTCAGTCGCGATGAAATGGGCGGTCTGTCGAAGACCATCAAGGCGCGCAACGGCCATCTGGTGGTGGATGAGATCTATCACGGCCTGACCTACGGCACCGATGCCGCCAGCGTGCTGGAAGTCGATGACGACGCATTTGTCCTCAATAGTTTTTCCAAGTATTTCGGCATGACCGGTTGGCGGCTCGGTTGGCTGGTGGCTCCTTCGGCCGCTGTCGGTGAGCTGGAGAAACTCGCGCAGAACCTCTACATCAGTGCGCCGAGCATGGCCCAGTACGCGGCTCTGGCCTGCTTCGAGCCGGCAACCATCGAGATTTTCGAGCAGCGTCGGGCCGAGTTCACGCGGCGCCGCGACTTCCTGCTGCCCGCCTTGCGTGAGTTGGGGTTCGGCATTGCGGTCGAGCCCCAGGGCGCGTTTTACCTGTACGCCGACATCAGTGCATTCGGCGGCGATGCCTTTGCGTTCTGCCAGCATTTTCTTGAAACCGAACACGTGGCGTTCACGCCGGGACTGGATTTCGGTCGCCATCAGGCCGGCCACCATGTGCGTTTCGCCTATACCCAAAGCCTGCCGCGGCTTCAGGAAGCAGTGGAGCGAATTGGACGTGGATTACGGAGCTGGCAAGGCTGATGCGTTTCTCTCCTGATTTGGAAGAAGGACGGCTGATTCGACGTTACAAGCGTTTTTTGGCCGATATCGAGACCGTTCACGGCGAAGTGATGACGATTCACTGCCCTAACACCGGTTCGATGCTCAATTGCATGGCCGAGGGTGCGCGCGTCTGGTTCAGCCGCTCCAGCGATCCCAAGCGCAAGTTGCCCGGCACCTGGGAGATCGGCGAAACCCCACAGGGACGGTTGGCCTGCATTAATACGGCGCGGGCCAACGCCCTGATCGAGGAAGCGCTGCGCGCCGGTGTCATCCGCGAACTGAACGGTTTTACCGGCTTGAAGCGGGAAGTCGCCTACGGCGTGGAAAACAGTCGTATCGACTTTCGACTGGACTACGCTGATCACAGCTCGGCCTGGGTCGAGGTCAAGAGCGTCACCCTGGGTTTCGACGGTACAAACGTGGCGGCGTTTCCCGATGCGGTGACACTGCGCGGAGCCAAGCACCTGAGGGAGCTTGCCTGTCTGGCCCGGCAAGGCGTGCGCGCCGTGCAGTTGTATTGCGTGAACCTGAGCGGCATCGACGCGGTGCGCCCGGCGCAGGAAATCGATCCTGTCTATGCCGCCGCGTTGCGCGAGGCGGTGGCAGCAGGGGTGGAAGTACTGGCTTATGGCGTGACCTTGACGCCGCAGCAGATGTGGGTGGATTGCCGGCTTCCGGTGCTGTTGGAACCGCTACAGGTCGACCCAGAGGCCTTGATTGTCCTCCCGACTTTCTAGCGCCGCGAGGAATTGGCCTGCACAGGGCCCCGCGACGCATTCGCCGCTTTCGATCAGAAACAGCGCGCCATGGATAGCGCATTGGATCAGGCTGGCGCTGGTGTCGAGGAACTGGTCGGGTTGCCATTCCAATGGCACGCCGCGATGCGGGCATCGATTCAAATAGACGTAGGCCTGGCCTGCACGGCGCACGGCCAGCAGCTTGCGCCCCTCGATGTCGAAGCCGCGACTGCCGTTGTCGGGCAGCTCGGCGGCGGCACACAGAAATTTCATGGCGTTCTCGAACGGTGAGCGGGCTCGCTCGATTTGGATGTGTCGGGAAGTGTCCGCGCTTGACGGTCAAATGAAAACAATTATCAAATGGCGCCTCCTTCGCAGGTGACAGGATACTGGGTCCGAAGGGTTCCATGTTCAGCCCTGCGAAAAACATCCCTAAGGAAGCTGCCTGATGCGCCTGAATGTTCGCGTTGCTGCGCTCTGTCTCGTCCTGCTCGCCGGCCAGCAAGCGCTGGCTGCCGATCTGCCGCAACGCTGGGTAAGCGCTGGCGGTGCCTTGTCGGAGTGGGTCAGTGCGCTCGGCGGGGAATCGAAACTGGTGGGGGTGGACACCACCAGCCAACATCCCGAATCGTTGCGGGCGCTTCCCAGTATTGGCTATCAGCGACAGCTCTCGGCGGAGGGCGTGCTGAGCTTGCGTCCGCAGATCCTGGTGGGTACTGAAGAAATGGGGCCGTCTCCGGTGCTGGCGCAAATCCGCAGCGCGGGCGTGCAAGTCGAACTGTTCTCGGCGGCGCCGAGCCTGGCGGCGCTGCAAGCCAATTTGCGGCACTTGGGACAATTATTGGGCGCCGAGGCCAAGGCCGCGGCCTTGTTCGGGGGTTATGAACAGCAACTCGCCGAGCACGGCGCCCGGTTAAACGAAGCCCGGCTCAAGCAAAAGTCGCCGGGCGTATTGCTGCTGGTGGGCAATGCTGGCGGCAAGACGCTGATCGCTGGCAAGGACACCGCCGCCGATTGGCTGCTGCAACAGGCCGGCGGTCAGAACCTGGCGACCCACAGCGGTTACAAACCTTTCTCCCTGGAAACCTTGGCCAGCCTGAATCCTGAAGTGCTGGTGTTCGCTGATCGTGCCTTGAGCGGAGAAGAAGCCCGCGTGGCGCTGTTCAAGGAAAACCCAATCCTATCTTCGACCCGGGCCGCCAAAGACGGGCGCGTCATGGCGCTGGATCCTACGCTGCTGGTCGGCGGATTAGGCCCGAGATTGCCGCAAAGCCTGGAGGCGTTGACGAACGGGTTCTACCCGGCCAAGAAGCCATGACGACATTGCTCAAGCCGCGCGCGTTGTTCATCGGCCTGGGACTGCTGTGTCTGTTGGCGACCTGGCTGTCCCTGGCCTTGGGGCCGGTGAGCTTGCCCCTGTTCGATACCGCGCGTGTCGCCTTGCGCCTGTTGGGACTGCCGGTTGACGCCGATGGGCTGGAGCAGGCCGAGCTGATCCTTGGCCAGATTCGCCTGCCGCGCACCTTGCTGGGGCTGGCGGTGGGCGGTGTATTGGCGCTTTCCGGCGTGGCGATGCAAGGGCTGTTTCGCAATCCCCTGGCCGATCCGGGGCTGGTGGGCGTATCCAGCGGCGCGGCGCTGGGTGCCGCTTTTGCGATTGTCGGTGGCTCGGCGCTGGGTGGGTTGCCCGAAGCGTTGGGGCCCTACGTGTTGTCGTTGTTTGCGTTTATTGGCGGCCTCGGGGTGACGGCACTGGTCTATCGCCTTGGTCGGCGCAACGGCCAGACGCATGTCGCCACCATGCTTCTGGCGGGTATTGCCCTGACCGCGCTGTCCGGCTCGGCGGTCGGCTTGTTCACTTACCTGGCGGACGATGCGACGTTGCGGACCCTGACATTCTGGAACCTGGGCAGCTTGAACGGGGCCAGCTATGCGCGGTTATGGCCTTTGCTGCTGGTCAGCGCGGGCGTGGCGATCTGGTTGCCACGTCGAGCGCGGGCGCTCAATGCATTGCTGCTCGGCGAGTCTGAAGCCGCGCACCTGGGCATTGATGTCGAACGGCTCAAGCGGGAGTTGGTGTTCTGCACGGCATTGGGCGTTGGGGCAGCGGTCGCGGCGGCTGGAATGATCGGCTTTGTCGGGTTGGTGGTGCCGCATCTGGTGCGGCTGATGGCCGGGCCCGACCATCGCATCCTGTTACCCGCCTCTGTGCTGGCCGGCGCGAGCCTGCTGTTGTTTGCCGACCTCGTGGCGCGCCTGGCGTTATCTCCCGCGGAGTTGCCGATTGGCATCGTCACGGCTTTCATAGGGGCGCCGTTCTTTCTTTATCTCCTGTTGCGAGGGCGCGCCTGATGTTGCGAGCGCAGGACTTGCACATTCATCGTGGTCGGCAAACGGTATTGGCGCAGGTCGACCTGGAACTCATTCCCGGCCAGGTGCTGGGCGTGCTCGGCCCCAACGGTGCGGGTAAAAGCACTTTGCTCGCCGGGCTCTGCGGCGAGTTGCGCCCGGCCCAGGGAGAGGTTTGGCTGGATGACCGGCCTTTGGCCCAATGGGACGGTACCGAGCGTGCCCGGCGCCTGGCCGTGTTGCCACAGTCCTCGACGCTGGATTTTGCGTTCCGTGTAGAAGAAGTGGTCGGCATGGGGCGTCTGCCTCATCAGAGCGGCCAGGTGCGTGACGCGCAAATCGTCGAGTCGGCATTGCAGGCCGCCGACGCTGCGCATTTGCAAGGCCGCAACTACCTGAACCTGTCTGGCGGCGAGCGCCAGCGGGTGCACCTGGCGCGCGTGCTGGCGCAGTTATGGCCAGGAGAAGCGGGGCAGACCTTGTTGCTGGACGAACCGACCTCGATGCTCGATCCGCTGCATCAGCACACCATCTTGCAAGCGGTGCGTGAGTTTGCCGGTCGCGGCGCGGCGGTGTTGGTCATCCTGCATGACCTGAACCTGGCGGCGCGCTACTGCGATCGCCTGTTACTGCTCGCCTCGGGCCGTCCGGTGGCCCTGGACACGCCCCGGCACGTGCTGCGCCCGGAGCCGCTCAAAGCGGTGTTTGGCCTGGACGTGTTGGTGCAATCTCATCCTGAGCGCGGGCATCCATTGATCATTGCCCGCTGAGGTTACCTGGAGAACGCCGATGCGCCTGTTGCTTGTCCTGGCTTTGAGTCTGTTGGCGGCGTGTCAAACGGTTGCACCGCCAGCGGTTGACGGGCGGATCCGCGATTTGCAAAACGACCAATTCGTCACACCACAAATGCTGGTTGAACGGCTGGCAGTGGCTCATCGGGTGGTGCTGGGGGAGCAGCACGACAATCGTGACCACCATGCGCTGCAAGGTTGGTTGCTCAAGGCCTTGGCCGACCAGCGTGCCCAAGGCAGCTTGCTCTTGGAAATGCTCACGCCGCGCCAGCAGCCGCGGGTGGACGCGGTTCGCCGGTTACCGGCCTTGCCTGAGGATCTGCCCGAGGCACTGGATTGGTCGCCGGGTTGGGATTGGAGCCTGTATGGGCCAGTCGTCGAGTTCGCCCTGGCGCAGCCTTATCCGGTATTGGCTGCCAATCTTGATAACGATGAAATCCGACAGGTCTATCGCCGGGCTCCCGCCTTGAGCGGTGTTCATGCCAATACGGCCGCTGTGAGAACCGTGCTGCTGGAGCAAATCCGCGAATCCCACTGTGACCTGCTGCCGGAATCGCAAATGCCGGCGATGTTGGCTGTCCAGCAGCAGCGTGACCGGCGCATGGCCGAGCGATTGCTTGAGGCGCCGACACCGGCGTTGTTGCTCACTGGCGCCTGGCACGCCAGAAGGGATGTCGGCGTGCCGTTGCATGTGCTTGATCTGGGGGGCAGCGACGCCCCCGTCGTCCTGATGCTGGCCGAGGAGGGTAGTGAGGTCACGGCGGCCATGGCGGATTACGTGTGGTACACCCCGGCTACGCCCCCTCAGGATTATTGCGCTCAGATGCGCGAACAGCAGGAAAAGTGATTCTTGCGGGCAAAAAAAGACCCGGCAAAAGCCGGGTCAAATAACCGTGATTAGCCTGATGAGGAGATATCTGAGAGTCCGAACCAAGGGCTGTTCAAATATCGACCAGTCTCGCGACCGGATGTGCTAATCATAGCGATTCTCATTACCATGTCAAACACTGTTTTCCGATTTCTCGAAATCTTTGGCTGCAACACTGCGCATGGGTACAAAAATGGTCAGGCTTTGTGGCGCGCCGCCAGGGCGTCCAGCTGTTTATTAAGGGCTTCCTTGCGCTCAGGGGGAATATCGTTCCAATGCATGTCCATCAGCGCGCCCTCGATGGCGTACAGCAATACTTTGGAAGCGCGGAAGCCGCGAGTGCGAACGGCGCGATAGGCGTCCACCGCACCGAGCCGACGTAGGTCCGAGGCGCTGTGAATGCCGGCGGCGTGCAGCCACTGGGCTGATGTCTTGCCCAGGTTCTTTAGATGTTGCAGTTCGTCATTCATCGAGCCTCCTTGCGAACGGCCGACTGGTGCAGTGGGCAAGCTTCTCAGGAGTGTAGCGCTCAGTAGGAAAAGCGTGATTCTTTGGTGGGATGCGGCGCAAAAGCTTCTAATGCATTACGCACGATGGTCAGGATGACGGCAAAAGCCATCCTCCAGCGCGGGCGGGAGCGCTGGAGATTGTTTCTTGCTAGGGCACGGGGTGCCGCTAGTTCAGCGGGTGCGGTAGCGCAGGCGCGTGCCGAAATTCATCGACATCAGGATCTCGTCGGCGGACAGCTCGGGCGGAAAGTAGGCACCGGAAATCTGCGCGTGAGCGAGGCTCGCCCCTTCAAGTGACGACTTGCGAAAGTCGATGCCGCGCAAATCGGCGGAGCGGAAGTAGGCGTCAGTGAAATCCACGTCGTCTGCGTTCAGTTCCCGCAGGTCGAGGCCGCGAAAATCGCCGCCGCGCATGTCCACCGGGCCTTGAGGACGTTCACTGTTGAAGCCGGCAATATCATCCTTACGCAGCAAGGCATAAAGCGGGGTGTCGAGAAGCTTGGGATGACTCATGTCAGATCACCTGATGGTTTTATGACGCCAGTATAGTGCCATCACTTAATAGCCGTGAAGCCGGGCGTCGCTTCACGGCTGAAATAGTTGCTTACAGACCCGGCAAGCGTTGGCGAATCTGCGCAACCACGACATCCAAGGTACCACTTTCGTTGGTTTGGACCCGTTTGCTGCAGAGGATTTCAGCTGGCGTCAGGGCTTCGCGGCTGGCCTGCTGGGAGGCGATGACGCCAAGGTTTGCGTCGGATGGATCATTCTGGTCGGCTTGGCGCTGGGCGAGCCTGCTTTCGATCACCGCTTGCGGCGCGTCGCAATCGAGGATCAGGAACGGCGCGCCCGTGCCTTCGGCGATTTTGGCTGCGGCGTCGCGCTGATCATGCTTGAGGTAGGTGGCGTCGATCACCACCGGGAAACCGGCGTGCAGGATCGAATCGGCAATTTCATGCAGGCGGTTGTACGTGGCGCCGCTGGCATCGCTGCTATAAATGCCGGCTTGTGGGTCGTTCGGTACTTGCTGCTCACCGAACAGGCGCTTGCGCTCCACGTCCGAGCGCAGGCGAATCGCACCCAGTGCCTCTACCAGGCGCATTGCAACGTGGCTTTTACCGACGGCCGAAATGCCGTGGGTAATCGCAAGGAAGCGCGATGGAATGGTGCTGTAGCTTTCGGCCAGGTTGGCGTAGTTGCGGTATTGGCGCAGGGTGGTTGCGCGTTGTACCGGGTCGGCTTCGGCGGGCATGCTGAACAGCGCGACCTTGGCGCGGACCAGGGCGCGGTAGGCTTTATAGAAGTTGAGCAGCTCCAGGCCCCGGTAATCGCCTGTCAGTTCCAGATACTGGCTGACGAACCGCCGCGCCAACGACTTGAGGCCCCGGTCTTCCAAGTCCATCGCCAGGAAGGCGGTGTCGGCGTAGACGTCAGTGAAGCGGAATGGCTCGTTGAATTCGATGCAATCGAAAATCACCACGTTGCTGTCGATCAGGGTGATGTTGCCCAGATGGATGTCGCCGTGGCATTCACGGGTGAAGCCTTCGGTCTTGCGCTGTGCCAGCAGCGGCTTGAGGCGTTCGAAGCTGCTTTCGGCCCAGGCTTGCAGGGCTTCAAGTTGCAGCAGGTCTGCCTTGTCGCTGAGGAATGGACGGATCTGTTCGAAGTTCTGTCGCACCGGCGCCATGACGCTGTCCGGTGTACCTGCGGCGTTATCGGTGGGCACCTTGGGCGTCGAGAGGTGGAACTGGGCAATCTGCGCGGCCATTTCGTCGATATGCGCAGTGGTCAGCTCGCCGTTGGCCTGCAGCGTGCTGAGCAATTGACTCTGTGGGAACTGACGCATCTTCAGGGCGTATTCGATGGCCGGGCCGTCACCGCCCAGGCTTGGCGCTTCGGCGCTGCCGGCAATAGGCAGCACTTCCAGGTACAGATCCTGGGTCAAGCGCTGGTTCAGGCGCAACTCTTCGTCACAGAAATGCTTGCGTGCCTCGAGGCTGGTGAAATCAAGGAAGCCGAAGTTGACCGGCTTCTTGAATTTGTAAGCGTAGGGCCCCGTGAGCAATACCCAGGAAATATGGGTCTCGATGACCTGGAACCCTTCGACGGGATGCGTGAAAAGGGCGGGGTTTTGCAGGGCAGCGATCAGTGATTGGCTCACGGGCGATCCTTCAGAGTCTGGAAAAATTCAAGGCCGTCATTATGGCGGCAAGCGGCGCTAACGCAAACCGGATGACCTGTGTGGTTGGGCTCATGTTGAAGCGCAGCAAAGTGCGTATAATCCGCCGCCATGACTCGTACCCGATCCCCCCGCACCCCTAAAAAACCACCCGCCAGCCGCTTGCGGCCTTGGCTGGGCTGGGCCCTTAAACTCGGCCTGGTGGGCCTCGTCGTGCTCGCCGGTTTTGCCGTTTACCTTGACGCCGTGGTCCAGGAGAAATTCTCCGGCAAGCGCTGGACCATACCGGCCAAGGTCTACGCTCGGCCGCTGGAGCTGTTTGTCGGACAAAAGCTGAGCCGGGATGATTTCCTGACCGAACTTGATGCTTTGGGTTATCGCCGTGAAAGCGTTGCCAATGGCCCGGGCGCGGCCTCGATCAATGGCAATACCGTCGACCTCAACACTCGCGGCTTCCAGTTTTATGAAGGGATGGAGCAGGCGCAACCAGTGCGGGTGCGCTTCTCCGGCGACTACGTGGCGGCGTTGACCGGCGCCAACAACGCCAAGCTGTCCGTGGTGCGCCTTGAGCCGCTATTGATTGGCGGCTTGTACCCCAAGAACCTCGAAGACCGGATCCTGATCAAGATCGACCAGGTGCCGCCGTTCTTGCTCGAGACCCTGATCGCTGTCGAGGACCGGGATTTCTATCATCACTTTGGCGTATCGCCCAAGTCGATTGCGCGGGCTGTCTGGGTCAATACGTCCGCCGGCCACATGCGCCAGGGCGGTAGTACGCTGACGCAACAGCTGGTCAAGAACTTCTACCTGACCAACGAGCGCAGCCTGACGCGAAAGCTGACCGAAGCCATGATGGCGCTGTTGCTGGAGCTGCACTACAGCAAGCCGGAAATTCTCGAGGCTTACCTCAATGAAGTGTTCGTCGGCCAGGACGGCCAGCGCGCGGTGCACGGTTTCGGCCTGGCCAGCCAGTTCTTCTTCAGCCAGCCGCTGTCCGAGCTCAAGCTGCACCAGGTGGCGTTGCTGGTCGGCATGGTCAAGGGGCCATCTTCCTACAACCCGCGTCGCAATCCGGAACGTGCCCTCGAGCGACGCAACCTGGTGCTCGACCTGTTGCAGCAACAAGGCGTGGCGACAGCCGAGCAGGTCGAGGCAGCGAAAAAGATGCCGCTGGGCGTGACCAAGCGCGGCAGCCTGGCGGACAGCTCGTTTCCCGGTTTCATGGACCTGGTCAAGCGTCAGCTGCGCGAAGACTACCGTGACGAAGACTTGACCGAAGAAGGCCTGCGGATCTTCACCAGTTTCGACCCGATCCTGCAGATGAAGGCCGAGGCTTCGGTCAACGATACCTTCAAGCGATTGGCGGGGCGCAAGGGCTCCGATGAAGTCGAAGCCGCCATGGTGGTGACCAACCCGGAAACCGGCGAAGTCCAGGCGATGATCGGCAGCCGACAGGCCAGTTATGCTGGCTTCAACCGGGCATTGGACGCCGTGCGCCCGATCGGCTCGTTGATCAAGCCGGCGGTTTATCTGACCGCCCTGGAAAAACCGAGCCAATACACGCTGACCAGTTGGCTGTCCGACGAGTCATTCTCGATCAAGGGCGCGGACGGTCAGGTCTGGACGCCACAAAACTATGATCGTCGTCCCCACGGAACGGTGTTCCTGTATCAGGGACTGGCGCATTCGTACAACCTCTCGACCGCTCGGCTCGGGCTGGAAGTTGGCGTGCCAAACGTGCTCAAGACCTTGGCGCGCCTGGGGGTGACTCGCGAGTTCCCGGCGTTCCCATCGATGCTGTTGGGGGCCGGCGGCCTGACTCCGATTGAAGTGGCCGCCATGTACCAGACCCTGGCCAACGGCGGCTTCAATACCCCGATGCGCGGTATTCGCAGTGTGCTCACCGCTGACGGCGAGCCACTCAAGCGATATCCGTTCCAGGTCCAGCAGCGCTTCGATCCTGCTTCCATTTACCTGATCCAGAGCGCCATGCAGCGCGTCATGCGTGAAGGCACCGGCAGCTCGGTCTACAACGTGCTTCCGCGAACCCTGACGCTGGCGGGCAAGACCGGCACCAGTAACGATTCGCGCGACAGTTGGTTCGCCGGGTTCAGCCAGGATTTGCTGGCGGTGGTCTGGCTTGGACGCGACGATAACGGCAAGACGCCGTTCACCGGCGCCACCGGTGCGTTGCAGGTGTGGACCAGTTTCATGCGCAAGGCCGATCCGTTGCCGCTGGATATGCCGCAGCCGGACAACATCGTCCAGGCCTGGGTCGATTCGCGCACCGGACAAGGTTCCGACGCCAATTGCCCGGGCGCCGTCCAGATGCCGTATATTCGCGGCAGCGAACCGCCGCCCGGCCCAGCATGCGGCGGTCAGAATCCCGCCGAATCGGTGATGGATTGGGTCAAGGATTGGATGAATTAAGCAAAGAGGGTTTCAAGTGAATAAGTGGTTGATTCCAGCGGTAACCGCCGTGGCTTTGCTCAGTGGCTGCTCTACCGTACAGCGCGGTTCGATTCCGGTTGTCGACTCCGGCACCGCCGTGTCCAATAGCGAGCGCGTCTCGGCCAACGGTGGTTTCCGTCAAACGACGGTGAAGCGGCCAGTGCAGGGCCAGACGCAGGCGATCCCGCAAGGCGACACGGGTGTCGTGGTGATGGTGCCCGGTGGCGGTGCGACAACTTCGGCGCCGATCAGCAGCGCGCCGATTACCCCAGGCCCTATCACGCCGGGGCCTATCGAAACCTCGCCGATCGACCAGGGCAGCTACAACATGCCGTCGACGCCGAGCAGCATTCCTTCGGCCAGTTCGGGTGGTTTGTCAGCCGATGAGCAACTGGACGGCCCGGTGTTGGCACTGTTGACCACCGCTCAACAGCAGCAGGCCGGAGGTGACCTCAATGGTGCATCTTCCAGCCTCGAGCGCGCCCAGCGTGTAGCGCCGCGCGAACCTCAGGTCCTTTATCGACTGGCGCAGGTGCGCATGGCCCAGGGTGATGCGCCGCAAGCCGAACAACTGGCCCGTCGCGGCCTGACATTCTCCAGCGGTCGCCCGGCACTTCAGGCAAGTCTTTGGGAGCTGATTGCCCAGGCTCGCGAGAAGCAAGGCGATTCCGCAGGCGCGGCATTGGCTCGCCAGAAGGCCAAGGTTTCACTCTGATGGACGTGCGTTTTCCCCAGATCGCCGATCAATTGCTGCTGATTGAGCGTGAACTGCGTGTCCAGGGTTGGTGGAGCGATGTTTCCCCCTCGGCCGAGGCGCTGGCGAGTGTCGAGCCGTTCGCGGTCGATACCTTGGACTTCGAGCAATGGCTGCAATGGATCTTCTTGCCGCGGATGAAGGCTATCCTCGAAAACGACCTGCCGCTGCCCAATGCCTCAGGCATCCTGGCCATGGCGGAAATGGTCTATGCGCAGCGGCCAGGGCAGGGCGTCGAATTGCAGCGACTGTTGGCGCAGTTCGACCAGTTGATCAGTGACGCCAGCTGACTGCCTTTATTGGCAGTGTTCTTCGACCTGGGTACGGGTCTCATCGATGCGCTGGCGCCGTTCTTCATCAGTGAGGCGGCGCATTTCGCCTTCCACGTCCTCCCGCACCCTGGGGTTGTTCTGCAGTTGCGCCAGGTTGGTCCGGGCTTGCTCGCAGAACGCCTTGAGTTGGGCTTCCTGTTCCTCGACTTGCTGTTTCACCTGTTGGTCGATGGCTTTCTGGTCGCCGATTACCCCGCCCGACGCGGGCGCCGGTGGTTTGGGCGCCGGAGGGGAAGATTTGCCCACCGTCGTGGCCTGCACCCCTTCGGGCGGCTGGGCGCCAAAGTGCGTAACGCCTTGGTTATCCACCCATTTATAGATCTGGCCGGCCATGCTCATCGAGCTCAGGCCAACCAGCAGGCTGGCCATCAATAACATCATTCGCATGCTGTTTCCTTGTCCTGGGTTGCGCAATTGAAGCTAACAGAGTAGCCGTTTAAAGGTTTTTTCTTGCGTTCTCATGTGCTTACTTCAATAAAGCACATTGACGACTTGACTTGCAGAGGGCGAAACAGAAGAATCCAAAGTCCGCTGTAGAGGGACTGCCAGAAGCAGACCCACTCGGCAGATCATGAGGCGCACATCCGCGCCGACCTGTTACACCCGCAACGCGTTACCTCGCGCTGGGTGGGAAAGGCCCGCAACACTTGGGACGATCCCAATACTTGCTCAGTCAGTGCTGACGTAGTCGGCGACCACCGTCGCTCATGCTCTGCCGAGAAGTAAACCTATTAAGACCCGTCCCCTTTTCGTGGGTCGGTATTCTGGCGTTTTAGAGGTGAACAACGTGGAGCTTTTATCTGGCGGTGAGATGCTCGTCCGCTTCTTGCGTGACGAAGGCGTCAAATATATCTATGGGTACCCCGGCGGTGCTCTTCTTCATGTCTACGATGCCCTGTTCAAAGAACCGGAAGTGACCCACATCCTGGTTCGTCATGAGCAAGCGGCCACCCACATGGCTGACGGCTACGCCCGTGCCACCGGCAAGGCCGGCGTGGTTCTGGTGACATCCGGCCCTGGCGCCACGAACGCTATTACCGGTATTGCCACGGCCTACATGGACTCGATTCCCATGGTGATCATTTCCGGCCAGGTGCCTAGCACCATGGTGGGTACCGACGCGTTCCAGGAAACCGACATGATCGGTATCTCCCGGCCAATCGTGAAGCACAGCTTCATGATCAAGCATGCGTCGGAAATCCCGGAAGTCATGAAGAAAGCTTTCTACCTGGCCGAGTCCGGTCGACCAGGCCCGGTCGTGGTCGACGTGCCGAAAGACATGACCAACCCGGCCGAGAAGTTCGAATACATCTACCCGAAAAAAGCCAAGCTGCGCTCTTACAGCCCGGCCGTACGTGGTCACTCGGGGCAAATCCGCAAGGCTGCAGAAATGCTCCTGGCGGCCAAGCGCCCCGTGCTTTATGCCGGTGGTGGTGTAATTCTCGGCGGTGGCTCCGCGCCGCTGACCGAGTTGGCAAAGATGCTCAACCTGCCGGTCACCAACACGCTGATGGGGCTTGGCGCCTACCCGGGCACCGATCGTCAGTTCATCGGTATGCTCGGCATGCATGGCAGCTACACCGCCAACCTGGCGATGCACCATGCCGATGTGATCCTGGCGGTTGGCGCGCGCTTCGATGACCGTGTCATCAACGGCCCGGCGAAATTCTGCCCGAATGCCAAGATCATCCACATCGACATCGACCCGGCGTCGATCTCCAAGACCATCAAGGCAGATGTGCCGATTGTCGGTCCGGTAGAGAGCGTCCTGACCGAGATGGTCGCCATCCTCAAGGAAATCGGCGAGGCCCCGAACAAGGAGTCCGTAGCCGCCTGGTGGAAGCAGGTTGATGAGTGGCGTGGCGATCGAGGCCTGTTCCCTTACGACAAGGGCGACGGCAGCGTGATCAAGCCGCAAACCGTCATCGAGACCCTGTGCGAAGTGACCAATGGCGATGCCTTCGTGACCTCCGACGTGGGTCAGCACCAGATGTTCGCGGCGCAATATTACAAGTTCAACAAACCCAACCGTTGGATCAACTCCGGCGGCCTGGGCACCATGGGCTTCGGCTTCCCGGCGGCCATGGGCGTGAAGTTGAGCTTTCCGGACAGCGATGTCGCCTGCGTCACGGGCGAAGGCAGCATCCAGATGAATATCCAGGAACTGTCGACCTGCCTGCAGTACGGTTTGCCAGTGAAAATCGTCAACCTGAACAACGGTGTGCTGGGAATGGTTCGCCAGTGGCAGGACATGAGCTACGGCAGTCGTCATTCGCATTCCTACATGGAATCGTTGCCGGACTTCGTCAAGCTGGTCGAAGCCTATGGTCACGTGGGTATCCGTATCACCGACCTGAAAGATTTGAAATCCGGGCTTGAAGAAGCATTTGCGATGAAGGATCGCCTGGTATTCCTCGACATCAAGGTCGATACCAGCGAGCACGTCTACCCGATGCAGATCAAAGACGGCTCCATGCGTGATATGTGGCTGAGCAAGACGGAGCGTACCTAATCATGCGACACATTATTTCCTTGCTTCTGGAAAACGAACCGGGTGCGCTGTCTCGTGTTGTGGGTCTGTTCTCGCAGCGCAACTACAACATCGAAAGCCTGACCGTGGCACCGACGGAGGACCCGACCTTGTCGCGCCTGACGTTGACCACCGTAGGTCACGATGAGGTCATCGAGCAGATCACCAAGAACCTGAACAAGCTGATCGAGGTGGTCAAGCTGGTGGACCTGTCGGAAAGCGCTCACATCGAGCGTGAACTGATGCTGGTCAAGGTCAAGGCCACCGGCGCCCAACGCGCCGAGATCAAACGTACTACCGATATTTATCGTGGGCAGATCGTCGATGTCAGCGCCAGCGTCTATACCGTTCAACTGACCGGTACCAGCGACAAGCTCGACAGCTTCATCCAATCGATCGGCACTGCCTCGATTCTCGAAACCGTACGCAGTGGCGTCACCGGGATTGCCCGTGGCGACAAAGTACTGAGCATCTAATAAACCAAATTAGCGAATGGCCTGAACGGCCGGATATAGGGGAAATTCATGAAAGTTTTCTACGATAAAGACTGCGACCTGTCGATCATCCAGGGCAAGAAAGTCGCCATCATCGGCTACGGTTCCCAAGGTCACGCCCAGGCGTGCAACCTGAAGGATTCCGGCGTTGACGTGACTGTCGGCCTGCGTAAAGGCTCGGCCACCGTTGCCAAGGCCGAGGCCCATGGCCTGAAAGTCACCGACGTGGCCTCTGCCGTTGCCGCTGCCGACCTGGTCATGATCCTGACCCCGGACGAGTTCCAGTCCGCCCTGTACGAGAACGAAATCGAGCCGAACATCAAGAAGGGCGCCACCCTGGCCTTCTCCCACGGCTTCGCGATCCACTACAACCAAGTCGTGCCACGTGCCGACCTCGACGTGATCATGATCGCGCCGAAAGCTCCGGGCCACACCGTACGTTCCGAGTTCGTCAAGGGCGGCGGTATCCCTGACCTGATCGCGATCTACCAGGACGCCTCGGGCAACGCCAAGAATGTAGCCTTGTCCTACGCTGCCGGTGTCGGTGGCGGTCGTACCGGCATCATCGAAACCACTTTCAAAGACGAGACTGAAACCGACCTGTTCGGCGAACAAGCCGTTCTGTGCGGTGGTACCGTCGAGCTGGTCAAGGCCGGTTTCGAAACCCTGGTCGAAGCGGGCTACGCGCCAGAAATGGCTTACTTCGAGTGCCTGCACGAACTGAAGCTCATCGTCGACCTCATGTACGAAGGCGGTATCGCCAACATGAACTACTCGATCTCCAACAACGCCGAATACGGCGAGTACGTGACCGGTCCGGAAGTCATCAACGCCGAGTCCCGCCAGGCGATGCGCAACGCCCTGAAACGCATTCAGGACGGCGAATACGCCAAGATGTTCATCAGCGAAGGCGCCACCGGCTATCCTTCGATGACCGCCAAGCGTCGCAACAACGCCGCTCACGGCATCGAAATCATTGGTGAGCAACTGCGCTCCATGATGCCGTGGATCGGTGCCAACAAGATCGTCGACAAAGCCAAGAACTGAGTCGCGAGGTTGTTTGAAGAAACGCGGCCCAGGCCGCGTTTTTTCGTTTGGGCATCGGCTTCTGGTATAAAGCTGCATCGTTTGCGGCCGAACCGTCGGCCCAGGCACCTGTCGAATTTTTCACACCGTTGCAAGGTATTGTCCATGAGCGAACGTCCCGACGAGCCGAACCAGGCTCCTGACGCCGAAAGCCTGTTGCCTATCGACGAGCATGTCGAAGAAGGCCATGACGCTGAAGGCCGTAAGGTCCGGCATCGTGGCATCTATCTGCTGCCGAACCTGTTCACCACCGCGAACCTGTTCGCCGGTTTCTATTCCATCATCAGTTCCATGAGCGCCCAGGCCGCCTTGAGCGCTGGTGACAGCGCAGGGGCGAGCCGTTACTTCGCGTTCGCCGCCATTGCGATATTTGTCGCCATGGTGCTTGATGGCCTGGACGGGCGCGTGGCCCGCATGACCAACACCCAGAGCGCATTTGGCGCCGAATACGATTCGCTGTCCGACATGGTTGCGTTCGGTGTCGCCCCGGCCTTGCTGGCGTTTGGTTGGGCCCTGGGCGACATGGGCAAGGTCGGCTGGATGGTTGCCTTCATCTATGTCGCCGGTGCTGCACTGCGCCTGGCGCGTTTCAACACCCAGGTCGGCACCGCCGACAAGCGTTACTTCATTGGTCTTGCCAGTCCGGCGGCGGCGGGTGTCGTGGCGGGGGTGGTCTGGGCATTCAGCGATTTTGGCATCCAGGGGTCGAAGATGTCCTTCCTGGTGGCTTTATTGGTCGCGGCGGCGGGGATGCTGATGGTCAGTAACATCAAGTACAACAGCTTCAAGGAGCTCGATCTCAAGGGGCGCGTGCCGTTCGTGGCGATCCTGGCGGTGGTGTTGGTCTTTGCCGTGGTATTCAGTGATCCACCGCGTATCTTGTTGTTGGTATTCCTCGCCTATGCGGCTTCCGGCCCGGTGCAATATTTGCTGCGTCTTCGCCGACGCTAAATGTTGCCTTAATGTAATTTCACCCATACTCCGCAGTCTATTGGTGCATCTGCCCTCCAATGCTGCGGAGTTGTCATGCTAATCAAGATCCCCAAGTCGTCCGACTGTCGCGAGTCTGACGTCACGCCTGAATCGATCTATCTTTCCCGTCGCCAGATGCTCGGTGCAACCATGGCGGGTCTCGCCGTGAGCAGCTTGCCGCAGTGGGCCAGCGCTGCCGATGCGGCGCGTTATGCCGATGTCGAGCCCGGCAAGGCGCCGTCCTGGTTAGCCGAGAAACTTACTTCTACCCAATGGGGCGCTGTGACGGTCAAGGATGAGCCTATCACGCCGTTCAAGGATGCCACCCACTACAACAACTTCTATGAGTTCGGAACCGATAAGGGGGACCCGGCGGCCAACGCTGGGTCGCTGCAAACCGAGCCCTGGAGCGTGGTTGTGGACGGTGAGGTAAGCAAGCCAGGGCGCTATGGGTTGGAGGACTTCATGAAGCCTTATCAGTTGGAGGAGCGGATTTACCGACTGCGCTGTGTCGAGGCCTGGTCGATGGTTATTCCTTGGGTCGGCTTCCCCATCTCCGCATTGCTCAAGCAAGTCGAGCCTACATCCAGCGCCAAGTACATTCGCTTCGAAACCCTGCAGGATCCCAAGAGCATGCCCGGCCAGCGTTCAGGCTTCGCGTTGATCGACTGGCCTTACGTGGAAGGCCTGCGATTGGATGAGGCAATGAACCCGTTGGCTATCCTGGCGGTGGGGATGTACGGGCGGGAGTTGCCGAACCAGAACGGCGCGCCCCTGCGGTTGGTGGTTCCGTGGAAGTACGGTTTCAAAAGTGTGAAGTCCATTGTGCGCATCAGTTTGGTGAGCGAGCAGCCGAAGACCACGTGGCAAAGCATTGCGTCTGACGAGTACGGCTTCTATGCCAACGTCAATCCAACAGTCGATCATCCGCGCTGGACCCAGGCGCGCGAACGTCGCCTGCCGAGCGGGCTGCTCCGTCCCAATGTCCGCGATACATTGATGTTCAACGGCTATCAGGATGAAGTCGCTTCCTTATATGCGGGGATGGATTTGAGGAAGGACTACTGATGCGTTTTCCAGCCTGGCGAATCAGCGTTTTCATCGCGGTGGCGGTCTGGCCTTTGTTCTGGCTTTACGAGGCCTTGATGAATGCGTTGGGTCCTGACCCGGGCAAAGTGCTGGTGGATCGACTCGGGTTGGGGACGCTGATTTTGTTGTTAGTCACCTTGAGCATGACGCCGTTGCAGAAGTTGACGGGGTGGGCGGGGTGGATCGCGGTCAGGCGCCAGTTGGGGTTGTGGTGCTTCGCTTATGTTGTGCTGCATTTGAGCGGATACGCGGCGTTCATACTAGGTTTCGACTGGTCGCAGTTGGGAGTCGAGCTGAGTAAGCGGCCTTACATCATCGTTGGGGCGCTTGGGTTCCTCGGTTTGCTGGTGTTGGCGGTCACCTCCAATCGTTATAGCCAGCGGCGACTGGGTGTCCGCTGGAAGAAATTGCATCGCCTGGTTTATCCAATTCTAGGGCTTGGGTTACTGCATATGCTGTGGATCGTGCGTGCGGACCTCAAGGAGTGGGCGATATACGCCTTGATAGGAGCCTTGCTATTAGTGTTGAGGCTCCCTTCGGTTACGCGCCGGATCCCGCGTTTGCTGGGTAAGAAAGTCCCTTCTGCAATAAAAGCGAAATAAAGGGTTGACGGCAAATCCTGGGTGTCTATAATTCGCCCCACTTCCGGCGCAGTCGAAACGGAAAACTCCTTGAGTTTCAACGAGTTAAGTAGGTTTCGATGTAAGCGTGCTTCAGTTCGTCGAGGCACGGAAGGAGCGGGTAGAGTGGCGTTGTTTGGCTCTATCGGCGGTTCGATCTTTTCGGTCGAAAGCGGAGAAAAAGAGGTGTTGACAGCAGCGACTAACGCTGTAGAATTCGCCTCCCGCTAACGAGAGATCGGAAGCGCAAGTGGTTGAAGTTGATAAGGAAACTTTGAAAACTTCTAAAAATAACCGCTTGACAGATACACAAGGCGCTGTAGAATGCGCGCCTCGGTTGAGACGAAAGACTCAGCCAACCGCTCTTTAACAACTGAATCAAGCAATTCGTGTGGGTGCTTGTGGAGTCAGACTGCTAGTCAACAGATTATCAGCATCACAAGTTACTCCGCGAGAAATCAAAGATGTAACCAACGATTGCTGAGCCAAGTTTAGGGTTTTCTCAAAACCCAAAGATGTTTGAACTGAAGAGTTTGATCATGGCTCAGATTGAACGCTGGCGGCAGGCCTAACACATGCAAGTCGAGCGGTAGAGAGGTGCTTGCACCTCTTGAGAGCGGCGGACGGGTGAGTAATGCCTAGGAATCTGCCTGGTAGTGGGGGATAACGCTC
>NZ_CP071641.1:0-4770000 GCF_051131955.1 Pseudomonas sp. Z4-20 | reverse complement strand
AGTGGCGAGCTTAACCGAATAGGGGAGGCGTAGCGAAAGCGAGTCTTAATAGGGCGTCTAGTCGCTGGGAATAGACCCGAAACCGGGCGATCTATCCATGGGCAGGTTGAAGGTTGGGTAACACTAACTGGAGGACCGAACCGACTACCGTTGAAAAGTTAGCGGATGACCTGTGGATCGGAGTGAAAGGCTAATCAAGCTCGGAGATAGCTGGTTCTCCTCGAAAGCTATTTAGGTAGCGCCTCATGTATCACTGTAGGGGGTAGAGCACTGTTTCGGCTAGGGGGTCATCCCGACTTACCAAACCGATGCAAACTCCGAATACCTACAAGTGCCGAGCATGGGAGACACACGGCGGGTGCTAACGTCCGTCGTGAAAAGGGAAACAACCCAGACCGTCAGCTAAGGTCCCAAAGTTATGGTTAAGTGGGAAACGATGTGGGAAGGCTTAGACAGCTAGGAGGTTGGCTTAGAAGCAGCCACCCTTTAAAGAAAGCGTAATAGCTCACTAGTCGAGTCGGCCTGCGCGGAAGATGTAACGGGGCTCAAACCATACACCGAAGCTACGGGTATCACGTAAGTGATGCGGTAGAGGAGCGTTCTGTAAGCCTGTGAAGGTGAGTTGAGAAGCTTGCTGGAGGTATCAGAAGTGCGAATGCTGACATGAGTAACGACAATGGGTGTGAAAAACACCCACGCCGAAAGACCAAGGTTTCCTGCGCAACGTTAATCGACGCAGGGTTAGTCGGTCCCTAAGGCGAGGCTGAAAAGCGTAGTCGATGGAAAACAGGTTAATATTCCTGTACTTCTGGTTATTGCGATGGAGGGACGGAGAAGGCTAGGCCAGCTTGGCGTTGGTTGTCCAAGTTTAAGGTGGTAGGCTGAGATCTTAGGTAAATCCGGGATCTTAAGGCCGAGAGCTGATGACGAGTTACCCTTTGGGTGACGAAGTGGTTGATGCCATGCTTCCAAGAAAAGCTTCTAAGCTTCAGGTAACCAGGAACCGTACCCCAAACCGACACAGGTGGTTGGGTAGAGAATACCAAGGCGCTTGAGAGAACTCGGGTGAAGGAACTAGGCAAAATGGCACCGTAACTTCGGGAGAAGGTGCGCCGGTGAGGGTCAAGCACTTGCTGCGTAAGCCCACGCCGGTCGAAGATACCAGGCCGCTGCGACTGTTTATTAAAAACACAGCACTCTGCAAACACGAAAGTGGACGTATAGGGTGTGACGCCTGCCCGGTGCCGGAAGGTTAATTGATGGGGTTAGCTAACGCGAAGCTCTTGATCGAAGCCCCGGTAAACGGCGGCCGTAACTATAACGGTCCTAAGGTAGCGAAATTCCTTGTCGGGTAAGTTCCGACCTGCACGAATGGCGTAACGATGGCGGCGCTGTCTCCACCCGAGACTCAGTGAAATTGAAATCGCTGTGAAGATGCAGTGTATCCGCGGCTAGACGGAAAGACCCCGTGAACCTTTACTATAGCTTTGCACTGGACTTTGAATTTGCTTGTGTAGGATAGGTGGGAGGCTTTGAAGCGTGGACGCCAGTTCGCGTGGAGCCAACCTTGAAATACCACCCTGGCAACTTTGAGGTTCTAACTCAGGTCCGTTATCCGGATCGAGGACAGTGTATGGTGGGTAGTTTGACTGGGGCGGTCTCCTCCTAAAGAGTAACGGAGGAGTACGAAGGTGCGCTCAGACCGGTCGGAAATCGGTCGTAGAGTATAAAGGCAAAAGCGCGCTTGACTGCGAGACAGACACGTCGAGCAGGTACGAAAGTAGGTCTTAGTGATCCGGTGGTTCTGTATGGAAGGGCCATCGCTCAACGGATAAAAGGTACTCCGGGGATAACAGGCTGATACCGCCCAAGAGTTCATATCGACGGCGGTGTTTGGCACCTCGATGTCGGCTCATCACATCCTGGGGCTGAAGCCGGTCCCAAGGGTATGGCTGTTCGCCATTTAAAGTGGTACGCGAGCTGGGTTTAGAACGTCGTGAGACAGTTCGGTCCCTATCTGCCGTGGACGTTTGAGATTTGAGAGGGGCTGCTCCTAGTACGAGAGGACCGGAGTGGACGAACCTCTGGTGTTCCGGTTGTCACGCCAGTGGCATTGCCGGGTAGCTATGTTCGGGAAAGATAACCGCTGAAAGCATCTAAGCGGGAAACTTGCCTCAAGATGAGATCTCACTGGGACCTTGAGTCCCCTGAAGGGCCGTCGAAGACTACGACGTTGATAGGCAGGGTGTGTAAGCGCTGTGAGGCGTTGAGCTAACCTGTACTAATTGCCCGTGAGGCTTGACCATATAACACCCAAGCAATTTGCTGATCCTGCTCGCAGGGCGCCAGATTGCGGTGTGTGAAGACGAAACGAACCGAAAGTTCGAATCTCACAAAACACCGAAGCTATCACATACCCAATTTGCTGAAGCGAGGCCAGCCGGCCACGACTCAGTACCCGAATTTCTTGACGACCATAGAGCATTGGAACCACCTGATCCCATCCCGAACTCAGCAGTGAAACGATGCATCGCCGATGGTAGTGTGGGGTTTCCCCATGTGAGAGTAGGTCATCGTCAAGATTAAATTCCGAAACCCCTATCTGCTGATGCAGGTAGGGGTTTTGTTTTGCCCGCTATAAAAAGCTGCTAACACTCATGATAAATTTGCACAGTTATTTTGGAGCTGGAGCACTAGAATAGCCCCAACTTAGTTGAGCCAGAGCGCTTTATGCCCGATCCTTCAGACATTGATAGGTTGTCAGATCTACCCCTGAGCGATCTGGTGGCGTGTCATGAGTGCGACCTGTTGATGCGCAAGCCTCGGCTGGCCTATGGCGAAAAAGCCGAATGCCCTCGGTGTGGATACGAGCTCTACGCTCACCGGCACAATGTGGTGGAGCGTAGCCTGGCCCTGGTGATCGCCGCTTTGCTGCTATTTGTGCCAGCGAACTTTTTACCCATCATGCAGCTCAATCTGCTCGGGCAGTCCTCTGAAGACACCGTTTGGAGCGGCGTGGTCGGTTTGTTTGATACCGGTATGCAAGGCGTGTTCGTGGTGGTGTTCCTGTGCAGCATGGCTATTCCACTGCTCAAGTTGCTTTGCCAATTGATTGTGTTGCTGACTATTCGCTGGAATATCGGACGAAGCTACGGCCTGCTGTTGTATCGCATTTATCATCATTTAAGGGACTGGGGGATGCTCGAGGTTTATCTCATGGGCGTGCTGGTTGCTATCGTCAAGCTCGCAGACATGGCGGCGGTTACCGTGGGGCTGGGCCTGGTGTGCTTTGTCAGTTTGTTGCTGGTTCAGGTCTGGCTGGAAGTGGTGATGTCACCCCATCAGGTATGGCAGGCGTTATCAGGAGAAGACGCCCATGCGAGCGATTGATGCGGGCATCCTGGTCTGTACCGAATGCCATGAATTGAATCGACAGGACGCAGACGCTGGCAAGCAGGCCTGTACCCGTTGCGGCGCACGAATCCACCCCCGTCGCCCCAACAGTCTCATGCGGACCTGGGCATTGTTGATCACGGCGGCGATTCTCTACATTCCTGCCAATATGCTGCCAATCATGACGATCAACTCGCTCGGTCAGGGAGCGCCAAGCACCATCATGGCCGGCGTGATCGAGTTGGTTCAGCACGGCATGATTCCCATCGCAGCAGTGGTGTTCATCGCCAGTATCCTTGTGCCGACCTTCAAGTTGGTGGGCATCGCCTTGTTGTTGTTTTCCGTGCAACGGCACCAACCCATGTCCGCGCGACAACGCATCCTCATGTACCGCTTCATCGAGTTCATCGGCCGCTGGTCGATGCTGGATATTTTCGTAATCGCCATCTTGGTGGCGGTGGTGAATTTCGGGCGGCTCGCCAGTGTCGAAGCCGGTCTCGGCGCCATCGCCTTTGCCAGCGTAGTGATTTTGACAATGATTGCCGCAGTAACCTTCGATCCCCGACTGATTTGGGATAACACGGAGTCGGATGACGACCATGACTGATTTGCCTACTGCTAAAACCCGGCCAGCTTCAAACTGGTCGGCAATCTGGGTACTGCCGCTGATTGCCTTGATCATCGGCGGATGGCTTGGTTGGCGGGCTTATAACGAGACCGGAATCGAGATCACCGTGCGTTTTGAAAGTGGCGAAGGCATTCAGGTGAGCAAGACTGAGGTCGTCTACAAGGGCATGACGGTCGGCAAGGTAAAAGCCCTCACGCTCGACGATGAAGGGAGCTCCAAGGGCGTCATCGCAACCATCGAAATGAACAAGGACGTCGAGCAATACCTCAAGACCGGAACGCGTTTCTGGCTGGTCAAGCCGAGCGTGACGCTGGCGGGGATCACCGGTCTGGAAACGCTGGTTTCAGGTAACTACGTTGCCATTAGCCCAGGGGAGGGCGAGTCGACCCGTAAATTCAAGGCATTGGCCGAGGAGCCGCCCCTGTCGGATGCTAAACCGGGCCTGCACTTGACGATCAAGGCGGACCGATTGGGATCGCTGAACCGTGGCAGCCCGGTGTTCTATAAGCAGATCCAGGTGGGCCAAGTGAAAAGCTACCTGTTGTCCGAGGATCAACGCACGGTGGAGATCAAGGTCTTCATTGAGCCCACCTACGCCAGCCTGGTCCGCAAACACACGCGGTTCTGGAATGCCAGCGGTATCAGCATCGATGCCAACCTCTCAGGCGTCAAAGTACGCAGCGAGTCCCTGGCGAGTATCGTCGCGGGCGGTATTGCGTTTGCCACGCCAGAAAACCGCAAGGACAGTCCGCCTACGGACCCAAGCCTGCCGTTCCGCCTGTATGAGGATTTCGACGCTGCGGCTGCCGGGCTTCGCGTCAAGGTCAAGCTCAGCGACTTCGACGGATTGCAGGCCGGTCGTACGCCGGTGATGTACAAGGGCATCCAGGTCGGCAGCTTGAAAGCCTTGAAAGTCGACCCGGACCTGTCCAGCGCCAGCGCCGAGCTGACTCTCGATCCGTTGGCCGAAGATTACCTGGTGGCCGGCGCCCAGTTCTGGGTGGTCAAGCCGTCGATTTCCCTGGCGGGTATCACTGGCCTCGAAGCACTGGTCAAGGGCAACTACATTGCCGTGCGCCCGGGCGACAAGGGCGGCGCGCCGCAGCGCGAGTTCGAAGCCCGGGCGAAGGCGCCACCGCTGGATCTGCGCTCGCCCGGTCTGCACCTGGTCCTGTTGACTGAAAACCTCGGTTCGCTGGAGGTCGGCAGTCCGATCCTCTACAAGCAAGTCAAAGTCGGATCAGTTCAGAGCTACCAGTTTTCCCGCAAGAAGAAGCAACTGATCATCGGTGTGCACATCGAGAAGGAATACGAAGGGCTGGTAAACGGCTCGACGCGGTTCTGGAACGCAAGCGGCGTGACGCTCACGGGCGGTTTGACCGGTGGCATCCAGGTCAAGAGCGAATCTCTGCAAAGCCTAATGGCCGGGGGGATTGCCTTCGAAACGCCGGAGCCGAACGTACCGTTGAAACGGCGTATCCCACGGTTCCGTTTGCACGAGGATCGCGAAGCCGCGCAGCAGAAAGGGACGCTGGTGACGATCAA
Source organism: Pseudomonas sp. Z4-20 (assembly GCF_051131955.1). NCBI lineage: Bacteria > Pseudomonadati > Pseudomonadota > Gammaproteobacteria > Pseudomonadales > Pseudomonadaceae > Pseudomonas > Pseudomonas sp. Z4-20. Next base: position 4,764,434 of record NZ_CP071641.1, on the reverse strand, counting down.
GGTTGATCGTGCCGACGGTTTGCGCAGCGGTACGCCGATCCGTTTCAAAGGGCTGGACGTAGGCAAGATCGAGGACGTCGATCTCAGCGCCGATATGCAGTCGGTTTTGGTTACTGCGCGTATCACCGAAGTGCCGGAGCGTATTGCCCGTGTCGGTTCACTGTTCTGGGTGGTCAAGCCTGAGCTGGGCTTGATGAAAACATCCAACCTGGAAACCCTGGTGACCGGCCAGTACATCGAGGTGCAGCCTGCGGTAAAGAACCTGGGGCCGCAGAAAAACTTCGTGGCCCTTGCCGAACCGCCGGAAAGCGCGGTTCCCGAGGCTGGGCTGAGCCTGGTACTGAGCGCGGCCCGCCGCGGTTCGCTGAAGGTCGGCGTTCCGGTAACTTATCGTGAGATTGCCGTGGGCAAGGTCACGGGCTACGAGCTGGGGCAAACGGCAGACCGGGTATTGATCCATATCCTGATCGAGCCCAAGTACGCGCCGTTGGTGCGCAGTGGTACGCGGTTCTGGAATACCAGTGGGTTCGGCCTGGATTTTGGCCTGTTCAAAGGCGCGACGGTGCGAACCGAGTCGCTGGAAACGCTGATTCAGGGCGGTATCGCTTTTGCCACGCCGGATGGCGAGCGGATGGGCAGCCCGGCACGACCGCAGCAGACGTTTGCGCTGTTCGATCAATTTGAGGATGAATGGCTGACCTGGGCGCCGAAGATCAAAATCAGCCAATAAGATTATTGGGCATAGCTCCCTCGCCCAAGGTTTCACCTGACCATAAAAAAGGCCGCGATCCATCAGGATCGCGGCCTTTTTCATTTCCGGCTATTTACCTCAAACAGGGTCCAACTCCGGCTCATCGGCCTGTACGTTCACCGTGGCTTTCACCGCATCGTGACGACGAATGTACTTCCAGTCCGCCTCGTCGATGTAGATGCCGTTCGGGCCGCTGCCGCCTTCCAGGTCGATGGCGACACTGGCGCAGACTTGCGGCTTCACACTCGCCAGGATCGGCACGAAGCCCAGTTGCAGGCTGGTTTCCAGCAGCGCCGCCTGGTTCTTCTCGTCGATGTCTGCCGCTTCGTCCAGGTAGTACGGCAGGCGCACGCGGCCGGCCTGTTCGCGGTCCATCAGGTGCAGCAACAAGTACATGTTGGTCAGCGCCTTGATGGTCATGGTGGTGCCGTTGGACGCCGCGCCGTCGATGTCGGTGTGAATGACCGGCTGGCCGTTGACCTTGGTGATCTCGAACGCCAGCTCGAAAAGATCCTTCAGGCCGAGCTGGTTGTGGTTCGCCGCCACCAGCCGCGCCAGGTATTCCTTGGCTTCTTCGTTCTTGTTGTCTTGCTCGGCGCTCTGGCTGAGGTCGAACACCGACAACGTCTCGCCTTCTTCGTACTGGCCGGCGCTGTGGATGATCTGGTCGATGTGCTTGAGCGCTTCCTTGTTCGGTGCCAGGACGATACGGAAGCTCTGCAGGTTGGACACCTGGCGCTTGTTGATCTCGCGGTTGAACAGCGCCAGTTGGTGTTCGAGGCTGTCGTAGTCGCTGCGAATGTTGCGCAGGGTCCGGGCGATGTCGGTGACCGCTGCACGGCGGGCCTTGCCCAAGGTCAGGGCTTCATCGGTGCGGTGGGCATAGGCGTTGATCAACAGTTGCAGGCGCCGCTCCATGTCGTCTTCGCTGTCGAACTTGGCCACGCCCTTGAGGCGCACCTGGGCATACAACGCTTCGATCTGGCCATCGACCCGTTGCAGGCCTTGCCAGCTGTCCTGATAGTCATTGAGCAGCGGCAGCAGGTTGTCCATGGAATCATCGACCGGATCCATGAACGGCGTGCCGAACGGCAGGTCCGCCGGCAGCAACTGACGACGGCGCAGGGCATCGTCGAGGGTGCGCTGCTTGGCTTCCATGTCAGCGATCTGCCGGCCCACGAGTTGCAATTTGGCGGACAGTTGCTGGACGCGCTCAGTGAAGGCATCGCTGGAGCGCTTGAGTTCGTCCTGGGCGGCTTCCATCTGCGCCAGTTGCTCAAGCTTCTCGCCTTCCTCGGCGCTCAAGGTCTGGCTGCGGCGGAAGTCTTCCAAGGCTTTCTGCGCGTCGAGGACCTGCTGGTACAGTGCCTCGGTCTGGGTCTTGCTCGCGGCGCGGTCGGCGGCCACGGCTTGCTGGGTCTTGAGCTGCTTGAGCTCTTTTTCCAAGCGCTCTTTCTGATCACGCAGCGCGGCACGGTCGGCCAGGGCTTGCAGCGCCGGCGGCTCGATGTGGGACAGGTCGATGGACAGCCCCGGCACTTCGAAGCGCTCACCCTTGAAGCCGTCGAGGATCAGCTCCATGGATTTGACCCACTCGCCATTCTCGTCCAACGCAATGCCGTGCTCGCCCAGCGGCAGGCTGAACAGGGCGCTATTGAACAGGCGCATCAGGCGTTCCACGTCCTGCTGGGAGAATTCCTCGCGCAGGCGGGCGTAGCTGTTGTTGTCGGCGTGGTCGAGTTGCTGCTTGACCGACTTCAGGCGTTTTTCCAGGTCCCGCAGGCGCTCTTCCAAGTCTTCGGCGCTGAACTGCCGGGACTGGGCCAGGGCACCGGCCAATTCATCGTGGGCATCCTTGGCGGCGAGCAATTGCTGTTCAAGGATTTTGACGTCATCCACCAAGGCGAAACGGTTCTTGAGCACCGACAGCTCGCCGAGCCAGCGCTGGATACCGCTGATTTCCCGTTCCAGGCGCATCAGCTCCTGAGTGCCGCCGCGTTGGTCGTTCTGCAGCGAATCCTGCTCGTTGCGGTAATGTTCGGCCTGGATGGTCAGCTCTTCCTTGCGCGCACTGGCGTAATCCGACCAAGTGCCCAGCAGCGAGTCGAGCAACGGCGAGAGGCGATGCAACTTGCCCCGCAGGATATCGCGCTGGGCCACGCCATTGGCCAAGGCTTCCACCAGCGGGCCGGCGGCCACCAGGGAGTTGTAGTCCTGTTCCATGCGTCGTACGTCGCGGAAGGCTTCTTCGCACGCGGCGATGTAGTCCACGCTGCCGGAACGCAGGCTGTGCTCGAAAGCATCAAGGAACAGTTGCTTGAGCTTGGCCGCGGTGATTTCGCGCATGTGCAGCAGGTTGATAAACAGCGCGCGGAAGGTCTTGAGGCTTTGCTCGCTGGTGGAGCGCAGCGGGATCAGCGTCAGGTCGAGGGGAATCGATGTGTGACCACCCACCAGCAGACGGCGCAGTTCATCCGGCTTGAGTTCGTAGGCCTTCAGGCCTTCGCGCTCCAGGTTGGTGAACAGTTCCTTCTGCCGCAGGCAGGTGTCGTCTTTCTGATAGTGGGCCAGGTCCAGTTTGCCGGCGTAGGCAAAGAACTGATGGCCGAAGCCGCCGCCCGGGCCGCGTCCGACCACGCCAATCACGTGCGGGCCGTGGGGCAGGGCGACTTCCACGAGGATGTAGCTGGTGTCCGAGGCAAAATAGAAACGCCGGGATTGCTCCAGGCTGTACTTGCCGAAGCTCATATCCGACATGCGCGCCAGGATCGGGAATTGCAGGGCGTTGATCGAGGCGGATTTACCCAGGTTGTTCGCGCCGTACACTGACAGTGGTTCTTCCAGCGGGAACAGGCCGAGGCTGTAGCCGGCGGTGTTCAAAAGGGCAAAGCGGCGGATGCCGTAGCGTTCCTTGCTCATGCGTCGGTCTCCTGTTCTTCGGCAATGGCGCGGGCCAGTGCGTCTTCTTCGCTTTCACCGTCGAATTCACTGAGGTCCAGCGGGTCGTCGGTCTGCAGCAGTTTTTCGTCGCTGTCTTCGTCGATCAGTACTGGCGCTGGCAACGGCAGCACGCTGTGCAGGCTGGCGGCCAGGTCGCGGTCCTGTTGGACCGACAGGCAGACGTCGAGGAAGCGGTGCATCGGCGGCAGGAAGCGGTACACGCCGTTTTCTTCGCTGGCAAAACCCAGTTGGGTCATGCGGCGCATGATTTTTTCTTCCAGCTCTTCCTGGGTCTGTACTTCGGCCTGGATGAACAGGTCGCGGTATTTTTCCAGCAACGACGGCAACTCATCGCGGCCGAGGCTGCCACCGTCGAGCACGGCGATCGGGTCGCGGCCCTGGTCGGCCAGGTGCTCGACGAGGATGAAGGTGAACAGGGCCAGGCGCTGTGCGGTCTTGTTCACCGCGGCGGCGGCCAGGTCCGGCACGAAGTAGTAGAAGCCGCGAGTGTCACACACCAGCTCGAAGCCCAGGGCCTTGAACAGCGTGCGGTACTGGTCCTGGAAGTTCGACAGTTGTGCGTACAGCTCCGGGTCGCGGCGGCTAACGTGATAGCCCTTGAACAGCTCGCGGAAGATCGGCGCCAGCTGGGACAGTTCGGATAGATCAAGATGCATGGGGGATGCTCGCAGAATCCTCGGCGGCGGTGTCGCCGGCCGAGAGCAGGGCGAAGGAGCGCAGGCTGACCTGATGCTCATGGGTGTGGTAATCGCGGCGTTCCAGACGCTCGCGCTTGAAGCGTTTTTCCCGCGACAGGCGCGAGAACCAGTAGAGCAATTCGTCGGTGGCGCCGTCCGGTTCCTGCTCCAGCAGCCAGCTCATCAAGTCCGGCATCGGCAGGGCGTCTTCGCAACGCTCGACCATCTCGCGCACGGTGCGCGGCGCGCGTGGTGCCTCGCCGCCCTTGTGGGTCTTGTGGGACTTGGGGAAGCGCGCCGGTTTCGGTTCGAAACGGGCCAGGGCATAGACGTAGGCTTCGACCTGGCTGGCGCTGCCCAGGAAGGTGCTTTGCGGCCGGGTGAACAGCGGCATGGCAGCTTGCGGCACGGCATCGATACCCTTGCGGCGGATGGCCGCCAGGGCCAGGGCAGCGCCTCGGGTCACGGCGTTATGCCGGCGGGCTTCTTCACGCAGCGGCAGGAGCAGTTCGCGGGCGTGGCGCAGGGTCAGCTGGGCGCTGGTCTGCATCTCGAGGATGCGCGCATGGGTGCGCAGCAGCATGTCGTCGTCGACCAGGTGTCCGAGGCGCTGCTGTTCGGTGAGCATGCGCAACAGCACGTTCTCGACCTTGCGCACGCCTTGCTCGAACGCGCCGTCGGCGTTTACCAACTGGATCATCGGCTCGACGTATTCGTCCCAGGTCGCCAGCACTTCAGCGTAGCGCTGGCGCAGCGGGATCTGCCGGTCGCTGGTCTTGGCCCGTTCGGCAACGGCTACCAAGGCCTGTTCATCGTTGGCGAGCTTCTTGAGCACGTCGCGCACGCGCATGTCCAGCAGCCGCAACTGGCGGGCCAGGTCGTTGCCGTCGCGCACGTCGAAGGCGTCCTGGATGTACCCGGCCAGGCGCTCAAGGTGGCGCAGGTAGGCTTCGATTTCCAGGCACAAGCCCAGGCGATGTTCGCGGCGCAGGTAGGCGAGGAAATCATGGATCTGCGCGTTGAGCTCGAAACGGTTCGGGCTTTTTGCCACCGGCACGAGAATGTCCAGGCGGATCCACACGTCCAGCAGATGGGTGATGTCCTGTGGCGTGCTGTCCAGTTGTTGGGCGGCCAGTTGTGAACGCAATTCGTTGAGGCTCAGGGTGCCCTGGTCGAAGTGCTCGCACAAAGGTTCCAGCAATGCCCAGTGTTCAGCGAGGGCGCGCAAGACGCGCTTGGGTTCGATCATCGCAGTGGCCGTCGGGTTGGCAATTAAAAGCCGCGATTGTACTGCATCGGACCGGTTGCGATTCACCCCTGAGACGGACTGTCGTTGCGTATTGATCAACTAATGAAGCCAACGGGGCAGCGATCCGCGCCGAAGGGCGGTAGAATCCCCCTCACTTTCAGTTATCCACAAGTGGCCGACCCTTGCTTATCGAGTCCCGCCGCCGCGCCTATCTGACCGCCATGCAGGTGGTAAATTGGCTGCCGCGTACCGAATTGCCGTTCGCCGCCCCGTCGCGGCCCGAGCTGCTGGAAGCGCCTGAGCCGGTGGAGATCGAGCCGGTGCAGGTGATGCCTGTCGCCAAGACCGCTGTGCAACCGGTGGCGCCCGCCGTCGAGCGGCCGAAGGTCGAAGTCCCGCGCCCGAGCCTGGCTTCGACCCGCACCAATGCCAAGCCGGTGGAAGAGATTGTCGAGGCGCCGCCCAAGGCACCTTACGTCGCCCCTCCGCGTTTTGCCCTGCAACTGCTGCGTGCCGGGCGTTGCCTGTTGCTGGTGGAATTACCCACAGGCGATCCCTTCCAGAGCCGCGACCCAGCGTACTTGCTGCTCAAGGACATGCTCCGCGCCGCCGGCCTGCCGGACAGCCCGCAAATTATCGGCGAGCCGGTGCGCTGGCCGCTGTTGTCACGCGGCACGATGGACCAAGGGCCTGAGGCCGCCCGGGATTTCGTCCAAGGGTTCGTTTCGGCGCGTCTCGAAGACGAGCCTTGCGTATGCCTCTGGTTGGTTGGCCTGCCGGCGGTGAAGTTTGCTGGCGAGGCGGATGCCGAGGCGTTCAATCGTGAGTTGCAGGTCGAAGGCCTGGGCTCGGCCTGGGCATTGCCCGGGCTGGAACTGTTAATGGAAACGCCACAGCGCAAGGCTGATGTCTGGCAAGCCATGCGCCGGCTGATGGCGCGCTGGAAAGAATCGAATGAGTGACGCTGTATCGTTCCGCCCGATGACCGAGGCGGACCTCGACGCTGTGCTGAAGATCGAATACGCAGCCTACAGCCACCCGTGGACTCGGGGGATATTTCTCGATGGATTGAGTAAATACCAGATCTGGCTGATGTTCGAAGGCCAGCAGCAAGTGGGCCATGGCGTAGTGCAGATCATTCTGGATGAAGCCCATCTGCTCAACATCACCGTCAAGCCGGAAAACCAGGGCCGCGGGCTGGGCTTGCGGCTGTTGGAGCATCTGATGTCGATTGCCTACAAGGCTAAGGCTCGTGAATGCTTCTTGGAAGTGCGCGACAGCAATCGCACCGCGTTCCGGTTGTACGAACGTTATGGCTTCAATGAGATCGGACGGCGGCGTGACTACTATCCGGCGGTGGGAGGCCGCGAGGATGCGGTGGTCATGGCCTGCACCTTGGTCGACTGAATGTTTTCTCGTTGATTGGACTGTTGCTATCGCGAGCGAACTCGCGATAGCAACAACGCTCAATCAGGACCGGCCCCGATCACGGCTTCCATCCAACGGATCGATATCGGCCATTTCCGCTTCGTCCAAGCCATCGCCGCCGCCTATATCGTCTTCGTCGACGATGCTCAGATCCCAATCGGCTTGCTCGCCGTCGCCGGCTTCATGGGCGTCCCGAGAGCCGTCGTCGCGGATCAGCGTTTCGGGGCTCATATCATCCTCAGTCGGCTGGCGGTCATCCATCGAGGCACCGGTCAAGCCCGCTTCACGGACGCGTTCTTCCGGCATCAATTGCTCACGTTCGTCCGCTGGCAATTCGTCGCCGATTTTCGCGCCGGGTTCATCGTCGAAGTCCAACTCATGCATCGAGCCCATGCGATCTTCATTGTCATCGATGGGCTCCGGTTGCGTCGCATCGAAGGGACGTCGTGAATCATTCATGGCAATTCCTCATACTGTGGGCCTTACTAAGAGTCGACCGGCAGCGGGGCCAGGAATTCCAATGCATCGCCAACGTGACCTCGACCGACGGTCGTCTGTCACAGTTGCGCACTCTCTATCGAGGCTGGACAGCATGAATGAATTACAAGATCTGATTGATAACAACGCGCGTTGGGCCGATGCGATCAAGCAGGAGGATCCTGACTTCTTCGCCAAGCTGGCTCGTCAGCAGACCCCTGAGTATTTGTGGATTGGCTGTTCCGATGCGCGGGTGCCGGCCAACGAGATCGTCGGCATGTTGCCGGGCGATCTGTTCGTGCACCGCAACGTCGCCAACGTGGTGCTGCACACGGACTTGAACTGCCTTTCGGTCATTCAGTACGCGGTGGATGTGCTCAAGGTCAAACATATCCTGGTCACCGGCCATTACGGCTGCGGCGGCGTGCGTGCCTCGATGCAGGACCGCCAGTTGGGACTGATCGACGGCTGGCTGCGCTCGATTCGTGACCTGTATTACGAACATCGCGACGCATTGGCCAAGTTGCCAACCGAAGAAGAGCGCGTAGACCGCTTGTGCGAGCTCAACGTGATCCAGCAGGTGGCCAACGTCGGTCACACCAGCATCGTGCAGAACGCCTGGCACCGTGGGCAGAAACTGTCGATTCATGGCTGCATCTACGGCATCAAGGATGGACGCTGGAAGAGCCTGGACACCACGATCAGTGGCTTCGAGCAATTGCCGCCGCAGTATCGGTTGCGCCCAGTAGACGCGCCTTGAGCCCAGTGCTTCAGTTGCGATGACAGCGACGACGCCAGTGCCGCAGGAACTCCATTCCTTGCTCGTTGGGCGGTTCGTCATAGCCGGTGATCCAGCCGTGACAGTTGGACGAACCACACCGGCAAGCGAACTGCCGATACAGCTTCTGTTCGGTACTGGCGTAGTCCATCGTCAGGCAGTCGCCTTCGCGGATCTCGGTCAGGGACCACAACCACAGTTCGCTCATGTCCAGGAAGACATTCGGATTGCATGAATGCAGCAGCAGTCCGGCGAAGTAGGGGTCGTACATATGGACATTGGGCAGGAGCTGCAGGGTATGCAGGCGTGGGCGGCCCACCAGCACTCCTGAGACCCTGCACATTCGCGTCATGGGGGTGAACTGCTTGCGGGCGACGATCCCATTGCCGCGTCCGTCTTTCGTCCGATGCACGTCAAAATCGCGCGCAGAGGGATAGCCCAGGCGGGTGCTGAGTTGTGTTTCCGGGTAGAGGCAGTCCCGGTTCTGTGAGCTGGCGCCACCAGCAGTCAACTTGGTCATGACAGTCCCTGTCGGTGCTAAACACTCGACGTTCAGAGCTGGCTTCCTGCCAGCGGCCGTTGGAAAGCCTAATAGCTTCCTCCAAACCCAGCAGCGCATCTACTGTCGACTCTGACAGGCGTCAAAGGTGTTTTCCCGTGTGAGCGCAGGCTTACACGGGAGGGCCTATCAGGTTTACACCGCTTCGGCAGGCAACGGCATGGGTACCTTCAGTTGTTGGAGTTGCGACTTGACCGGAGGCGTTGCGCACTTTTTCGCTGCGTCAGCCGGGGACAGTTTGCGAATCGAGGTGTAGAACAATTCACAGGTCTGCTCTTTCTGCGTCACCTGCCACGTCTGCGTGCATTGACTCAGCTGCTGGGTAGGATCAGTGTTCGGTTTACTGCCCATCCCGGCTTGCCAGCAAGCAGCACTCAGGTCCTGGCCCATGACTTTCAGGCCTGCGGCATCTGCCTTGGCTTGGTCACCGTCATAGCTCTCAGGATCGGCGGCATACCAGATATAGCTGGGATGGTTGGAGCCTAGGACTGGAACCTTGACCCCGGCGGTCGGTGTAATGGTCGCCAGGCCGAGCACGCTCACCGTTTGGCCATATTGCGTCTTGATCCAGTCTCGAACGGGCGCGCCGAAGGCCACCATTGGCAACGCGGCGCCGCTTGCGGTTTGGGTGACCTGCGTGACCATAGTGGTCTGGTAATCGTTGAAATAACTGTAGAGCCCTGCAAGCGTGCTGCCGGCATTGGACGGCGCCGCGATGGGCGCGATGTCGATGATGGTCTGGTACGCGGGGGTCTCGTCAGCAGCAATACCGTTGACGGTCAGCAGCGTGGCCCAGCGATCGGTGGTGGCAGACTCCAGGTAATCCTGGGCCTGGGTCAGCGAATAGTCCGGCGGGAAGTGCAGCAACTCGACGCTCTTGCGGTTTTCCAGGGCCATGCCCAACGGCAGGAACAAGTACCAGTTGTAGGCCCATTTCTTATCGTTGTTGAGTTTCGTGGCACCGTCATAAGCAAGGTCGCCGGCCTTGAGCAGCGCAGTCAAAGGTTGACCATAGCTCTTAGGCACGCCGCTGATGCTGGCATACACCGTGTCGTTGTCGCGTTTGACGCTGACCTTGGCCGCGTCGTAGCCATCGCGCTGCACGCTTTGCGTCAGGTAATGCTCGACGGTCTGCTCCAGTGTCCAGTTGCGAAAGCAAATGACGTTGCAGTTGTTGGGATAAGCGAAGAGACGAGTGACGCGCTCGGTGCTGCCCAGGTTTACGTCGATATCAGCGGCTTGGGCGGTGGCGCTCAAGGCCAGTACGGCAAGCGGAAGTACTGCGAGTTTGAACATGCTCAGATCCTTTTCAGCGTGTGGACCCCTCGAAACAGGGTGTATCCATACTGAAACAGACCGAGCCGAAGAAGAAGTGGGCCGAAGGAAATTTCGGCCCTTTTTTATGGCTTTATGGCATCACCGGCGGCAGATAGGTCAGCGTGGTGCCCAAGGCCCACAGTAACGCCAACACCAGCGGTGTGTGCACGAGCAGTTGCACGAAGGAAAAACCGATCAGATCCCGTGCCTTCAATCCCAGCACGCCTAACAGCGGCAGCATGTAGAAGGGATTGATCAGGTTCGGCAAGGCTTCGGCGGCGTTGTAGATCTGCACGGCCCAGCCCAGATGGTAGTTGAGATCGTTGGCCACCTGCATGACGTAGGGCGCCTCGATGATCCACTTGCCGCCGCCGGAAGGAATGAAAAAGCCCAGCACGGCGGAATAGACGCCCATCAGCAAGGCGTAGGTGTCATGGGACGCGATCTGTACGAAAAAGGTCGAAATGTGGTGGGCGAGCGTCTGGGCATCGCTGCCCTTGACCGTAGTCAGCAGCGCGGCGATCGAGCCGTACAGCGGAAACTGAATCAACACGCCTGTGGTGGTTGGCACTGCGCGGGCCACCGCATCGAGAAAGCTCCGTGGTCGCCAGTGAAGCAGGGCACCGAGCATGATGAACAGGAAGTTATAAGTGTTGAGCCCGGAGATGGCGCTGATCGCAGGCTTGGTCGAAAACTCGTGGAACAGCCAGCCGGCGGCCAGCAGCACCAGGGCAATGGTCAGCAATGGGCTGTGTTCGAGCCATTCCCCTGGACGCGTGCGAGGCTGTAACGCGGGCATGCTGAAACTCGGGTCGATTCCGCAGGCGGCGGCGTCACGGGCGCTGTTCGGGCCGGGAGCCGTGGCGTAGGCAACGATCAACGAAATCACGATCAGCGCCAGCAACATTACCCCGGATTGCCAGAGAAAAATCGTCTGGGTGAAAGGAATGACGCCGGTGATCGACAGGATCGAGGGCGGCAGGCTCGCCGGGTTGGCCTGCAGTTGCGCGGCCGACGACGACAACCCCAGCGCCCAGACCGCGCCCAGGCCCAGATAGGCGGCCGCCCCGGCGGCGCGATAGTCCATTTTCAAATCAGTGCGCCGGGCCAGGGCCCGCACCAGCAAACCGCCGAATACCAGCGACAGCCCCCAGTTGAGCAGCGACGCGACCATGGAGATCAGCGCTACCCAGGCCACGGCACTGCGGCCGTTTTTGGGGATGCGCGCCAGGCGGTCGATCAGCTTGACGGCCGGTGGCGAGCTGGCGACGACGTAGCCGCCAATCACCACAAAGGCCATTTGCATGGTGAAGGGGATCAGGCTCCAGAACCCGTCGCCGAAAGCCATGGCTGCCGCGGTGGGCTTGGCGCCAATGAACAGCGTCGCCACCGCGACCACCAGCACCGCCAACGCGGCGAAGACCCAGGAGTCGGGAAACCAGCGCTCGGCAAAACTCGAACAGCGCAGCGCGAAGCGGGCGGAACGGCTGTCTTCAATGTCAGTGGTCACGGCAATTACCTCGGTTTTTATGGTTATGGGTATCTGGAGCGACGAAGCATCTGCGGTCAGGTGCCAACAGTAGAACAATCCAATGACCGTGGAAGGCTGGTTGGCGTTCGAGGGCGAGCTGATTATTTTTCAGACCGACAGGTGGCACTCTTTAGAAAGATTTTTCCGGGCCGATGGCAAAGGGATACATAAAAAATTCTCCTGTCTGTCGGAGCATCTCCATGTTCAACAATCGCCTGAAGCAGGAGCTGCTCGCTCTTCGCCAAGAACTCTCCAGTCTCATGCAAGTGAAAGAGAGCCTGGATCGTGAAATGCTCGGCCTAACCCTTGATGCCGAAGGGCGGATACAGTCAGTCAATCAGAACTTCCTCGACGACATGCGCTACAAGAGCCAAGACTTGATTGGCCGGTCTGTCGAGGACTTGGTACCGGCTTACCTGAAGTCCAATGAATTCCAGATTCGCTTCAAGACCGCGCTGACCCGTGGCGAGCACTTCTCGGGCGCAGTGCGCCTGACGCGAGGCGACGGCAAGGAGGCCTGGTTGCGCTCGATCCTCCAGCCGGTACGCAACGCCGAGGGGCGAATTCGTTATTTTTCGATGTACTCCAACGATCTGACGCGAACCATCGAGAATTCCCGCGAACACGAAAACCTCATCGGCGCGCTGGTGCGCTCAACGGCGGTGATCGAGTTCGATCTGGGCGGCCATGTACTGACGGCCAATGATCGCTTCCTCAACGCCATGGGTTACAGCCTTGCGCAAATCAAGGGCAAGCACCACCGCACGTTCTGTGAACCTGAGGAGTACAACAGCGCGACCTACCAACAGTTCTGGAAACGTCTGAACAGCGGTGAGTTCGTGGCCGGCCGCTTCAAGCGTATCGACGCCAACGGCCGCGAAGTATGGTTGGAAGCCTCCTACAACCCGGTGGTCGATGCCAACGATCGGCTTTATAAAGTAGTCAAGTTCGCCACCAACATCACCGATCAGGTCAATCAAGAGAAAGCCGTCGCCGAAGCGGCAAACATCGCTTACAGCACCTCGCTGCAAACTGACAATTGTGCCCAGCGCGGGACGACCGTCGTGACCCAGGCGGTGGATGTGATGCGCGACCTGGCCCGGCACATGCAGACCGCCGGCGAAGGTATCGAGGCGCTGAACGAGCAATCCCTGGTGATCGGCACCATCGTCAAGACCATCAGTGGCATCGCCGAACAGACCAACCTGCTGGCGCTCAACGCAGCCATCGAAGCGGCCCGGGCCGGCGAGCAAGGCCGGGGCTTTGCGGTGGTGGCCGATGAGGTGCGACAACTGGCATCGCGCACCAGCCAGGCGACCGATGAAATCGTCGGCGTGGTCCGCCAGAACCAGGACATGGCCCGCAACGCCGTGGCGTTGATGAGCGACGGCCAGCACCAGGCCGAGCACGGCCTGGCCTTGGCCGCCGAGGCGGGTACGGTGATCGTCGAGATCCAGGACGGGGCGAAGAAGGTGGTCGATGCTGTAAGTCAGTTCGCCAATCAGCTGTCCACTTAGAGATAATTATCGTTTTTTACATATTAATTATTGTTCTGCGATAATTTGTTCGCTATGTTTTGGGCTCCCTTACATTATTGGAGCCTCACATGCATTCGAATCGTCTAGCCCTGTACAGTCAGCGGATGGCAGCCATAACCCTGGTTTTCATGGTCGCGATGATGGTCGTCAACGCCGTGGCCTGGCTGTACCCTGAAGCGGCCTCGCGATACGGCCTGGGATTTGCCCTGACCGAGCGGCAGCTGTCGAGCCTGCCCGAAGGGCTTGTGCAGTTGACGGGCTGGCAGTGCCTGGGGGCGATACTGCTCTCGAGCATTCCCTTGCTGGCCCTGGCGGTCGGGCTCACCAACTTGCGCAGGCTCTTCAAGCACTATGCCCAAGGGCAATACTTTTCCAACGCAGCAGCGGTGTATTTGGGGAATGCGGGGCGCGCTGTGGCGGTGTGGGTGCTGCTGGATTTCATCTGCGAGCCGTTTCTCAGCCTGCTGGTGACGATCAATGCGCCGGTCGGCCAGCGATTGCTTAGCTTCAGTATTACCGCACCATCGTTCGTCGCTTTATTTCTTGCCGCCTGTATTGCGATCATTGCCCGGATTTTGTCCCAGGCCAGTGAAGTCGATTCAGAAAACAGAACATTCGTTTGAGATCCTCATGCCCATCGTTATTCAACTCGACGTGATGCTGGCAATGCGCAAGGTCAAATCCAAGGACCTTGCTGCTGCAATCGGCATTACTGAAGCCAACCTTTCCTTGTTGAAACAAGGAAAGGTCAAGGGTATCCGCCTGGTAACCCTTGAAGCCATTTGCAGCTACCTGCAATGCCAGCCCGCGGATCTGCTGGTCTACCAACCGCAGGACGAGTTCGATCAGTCGCCCAGTGCTTGACCCTCGCGCCTTGGGTCCGCACCGCCGGCCAGTGAGGTTTTCCCCTGAGCGTCACGTACCCTGACAATGGCCTGGGTGCCGCTGTTCATGTCGATCTCGCTCACGGCGTGGCCCTTGTCTTTCAACGCCTGGACCAGCGCCGGGCTGAACTGCCCCTTTTCCAGTTCAGTGGGACCATTGCGGCTGCCGAAATTGGGGAGGTTGATGGCGGTTTGCGGGTCCAGGTCCCAATCCAGCAGACCAATGACTGACTTGGCGACGTATTCGATGATTTGCGAGCCGCCGGGGGAGCCGACAGCAGCCAGCAGTCTGCCCTGATGATCGAAAATCAGCGTCGGCGCCATGGACGAGCGTGGGCGTTTGCCAGGTTCGACGCGGTTGGCGACTTTTTGCCCATTCTCTTCCGGAATGAACGAGAAATCGGTCATTTGGTTGTTGAGCATGAAACCCTGGACCATCAAGTGCGAGCCGAACGCCGACTCCACCGTCGTGGTCATGGACACCGCGCCACCCTGGTCATCCACCGCCACCACTTGTGAGGTGGAAATACGCAGGGGTGAACGGTCCGGGGCGTAGGCTACCTGGATGCCCGGTGGTGTGCCGGGCTTGGCGACACCCATGCTACGAGGGCCGATCAGGCTAGCTCGGCTGGCAAGGTAACCTCGATCGACCAGTCCTTGGAGTGGCACGGCTACAAAATTTGGGTCGGCGATATATTGGGCGCGGTCGGCGTAGGCCAGGCGCTCGGCTTCGGCGATCAGGTGCACTGCTTCGGGGGAGGGTTCAATGCCGGCGGGTTTAACGGTCTTGAGGGGTTTCAAGGGGGCGAGGGCCGCGTTGCTGTCGCGCTGTTCCAGGGCCTGCAACGTCCCGAGGATCTGTGCCACGGCAACCCCTCCCGAAGACGGTGGTGGCATGCCGCAGATTTGCCAGCGCTTGTAGTCGGTGCACAACGCGGGCCGCTCCCGTGCGGTGTAGTCCTGAAGGTCTTTTAGCGACAGGCTGCCGGGGTTGGCATGTCCCTGCACCTTGGCGACGATCTCCTCGGCAACCGGCCCTTTGTACAAAACATCGGGACCTTCGTTGGCGATGCGCTTGAGCACGCCTGCCAATGCCGGGTTTTTCAGGACGGTGCCAACTGCCTTCGGGCTGCCATCGGCATTGAGAAAGTAGGCTGCCATGTCGGGCGAGCCCGGTAACGACGGGTCGGAAGCGATCAAGGCGTACAGTCTTGGAGAGATCGCGAAGCCCTGTTCCGCCAGCGCGATGGCCGGCTCGAACAGCCTCGCCCATTCGAGACGGCCATGTTTGCGATGGGCCAGTTCCAGTCCGCGCAATACCCCGGGTGTACCGACTGAACGACCGCCGATCTGCGCGGCGGTAAACGGCATGGGTTTGCCGTCGGCCTGCAGGAAAAGTCTTTCGGTGGCGCCGGCCGGTGCCGTTTCGCGGCCGTCGTAGGTGCGCACGGCCTTGCCATCCCACAGCACAATGAACGCACCGCCGCCAATGCCCGACGATTGCGGCTCCACCAGGGTCAGCACCGCTTGCATCGCAATTGCCGCATCGATGGCCGAGCCGCCGCGCCGCAACATTTCCCGCCCCGCCTCGGCCGCCAGTGGGTTGGCCGCGGCCGCCATGTGCTTGTCGGCGTAACGGGTTTGCAAATCGGTGCGGTAGCCGGAGGTGATTTCCGGCGGGGCGGGCAATGCCGGTGTGGCGGTCGAGGAGGGCGGGGCCTTGCAGGCGCCAAGCGTTAACGCGATAGCCAGCAACGAGACGGCAGACAGGCGATGAAGGTTTGGTTTCAGATCTGTTAGCACGTGTCGCTCCATCCGTGGGCTTGGGATATAGAGATCGACTGTAGCGATGCGAGGCGTATGGCGCAAATCAACACGAGACGGAACAAAGCCCGGTGTTGCCTTATCCCTCATTGCAGGAGGGCAAACAAATCCTGACGGGGCAGGTGTTTTTCTCCAGGCATAAAAAAACGGCCTATCTTTCGATAAGCCGTTTTTAGTACTTGGTGGCTACACAGGGACTTGAACCCCGGACCCCAGCATTATGAATGCTATGCTCTAACCAACTGAGCTATGTAGCCAAGTGGCGCGCATTATTCGCTGGTAACGGAGATGTGTCAAGCGCAAACCTAAAATATTTCTCTGCACTTTCAACTGCTTATCCGTCCCCGCTGCAAATACCCGTCAACCGAGTTGAAATCTCCCTGTGTTCGCGCTCAAGGCCTGGCTGCCTTGGCTCAAGGTGTCGGCCGCCAGGTTCACGGCGCGGGCGCCTTCGAGCAGGCGCATGGCCGCTTGGTCTACCTGCTGGATATTGCCGCTGACCTCGTCGGCGGTGCTGGCCTGTTCGTCTACGGCCGTGGCGATTTGCGCCAGGGTATCGGTAACACTTTGCACGGCGCTGGCAATTTCGCCCAGCCGTTCGCCAAGGCCGGTGACGGCTTGGGCATCGGTCTGGGCCTGGCCGCAGGCGGCTTCCATCAGGCTTACGGCTTCGTTGACCGTGGCGCGCAAGCTGTCGACGGTACCGGCGATCTGCTGGGTGGAGGTCTGGGTGCGTTGCGACAGGCTGCGCACTTCATCAGCCACTACGGCGAATCCGCGGCCCTGTTCCCCGGCGCGAGCAGCCTCGATGGCGGCGTTGAGCGCCAGCAGGTTGGTCTGCTCGGCCACGCCACGAATGGTGTCTACCACCAATTGGATCTGCTGGCCCTGTTCGCTGACCCGGCCCAGCGCGGCGGCGGTTTCGTTGAGTCGTTGATTGAGCTGCTGGATACTCGCCGTGGTGCGCTGGCTGTCACGGCTGCTGTCGGCGGCGATGCGGCGGGTCTGCTGCGCGCTGTCGGAGGCTTGCTCGCAACTCCTGGCGACGCCTTGGGAGGTCGCGGCCAACTGCGTCGCAGCGGCGGCGATCTGGCTGATCTGTATCTGTTGCGCCTCGACTTCGCCCAGGGCACCGCTGGAATGAGTATTGAGGGTGCGCACGGCGTTGCTCAGTTGCAGCGTTTCGTGGTCCACGCCCAGCAGGCTGTTGCGCAACTGCACCACAGCGACATTGAGGGCGGTGCTGATCGCCGCCAGCTCGTCACGGCCTTGTACCGGCACTTGCAGGCTCAGGTTGCCATCGCGCAAGGCTTCGGCCAGCAGCATGATGCCGCTGGCGCTGCGCCGGATGGATGCTTGCAGGCAGATGAACAGGTAAAGCGCCGCCAGCAGCAGGCAACCCAGCACGGTGGCGACCAGGGTGAATTGGCGAATCGCCGAGCCGTGATAATGGTCAAGCCGAGAATCCAGCGCCACCAACGATTGTTGGCGCAGGGTGGCTAGATCCAGAAGAAGGCTGTCCATCTGCTTCTCGAAGTCTTCCGGCTTGAGATTGATGGAGCCGCCGAACACCCCGTCATCGAGGACCTTCAAACCCGCGTCCAGACGCTTGACGCTGCCTTGGAACTGGCCGGCCCAGGTTTGCAATTCGCTGGGCAAGCGTGTTTCCAGCAATGCGCCGGTCTTGACCAACTGATCCCGAGCGTCGCCCATGCGGCTGCGCAAGTCGCGCAATTGCAGGCGACTCTGCAGGGTGAATTGGCCCGAGACTACCGAGGCCTGGCCAACGCTGGCCAGGCGCCCGACCCGTTCGATCAGCTCAGGTGTCTGCTGGGTCGAGATCTGGGTCAGCAGGTAGGTTTCCAGCCAGGAGGCAAGGGTCAGGCGATTGTCCATGACGATCTGCTCGCGCAGGGCTTGCAGCGCGCCGAGTGCCGAGGTGAAGCGATCGTAGCCATCCGGCCACCACCCCACGGTCCCCAGGCTCTTGGAGTCCAGGCCCTTGAGACTGGTCTGCAAGGTTTGGTAGCGGGCGAGGGTGGCGGCTTCGGCGCCTTCGGCCTGAAGGGTCGCGCCCAGGCCGTCGGCGGCCTGGTTGAGCGCCGGCTGCACGGCATCGAACGCGGCCATGGCGGCAAGCGTCGCGGGCGTCGGTTGTCGATTGGTTTCCGTGGCCCGCCAGCGAGCCGCGCGATTGCGCTGGGCGGCGAGCAGGTTGTCCAGGTTATCCAGGGCCAACAACTGACGGACCCCGGCGCGCTCGCCGGAAATCAGGTTGAGCTTGTCGCGGTAGTCCTGGCCGATGAGCCACAGGCTGCCCATGAGGGGCAGGATGAACAACAGGAACAACAATTGGAATTTGCGGGCGAAACCAAAATGCCCCAGCAACCGGATTCCCGGTGATAAAAAAGCCTGCATGCCCATACTCCCCTGAACACCTCTGCACTGTTTTTGTGCGTTTTTACACAGTGCTGAAGCAGGTGCCCTTTTAAAAGGCCTCGAAAGCTTGTCCAGGCCGGCTCTGTAGGCCTGCTCTGTAGCGAAACTTCCCATTCTCGGTCCCCTTTGTAAGGGGCCGCGTCGTAGAGCATTAGCCAGGCAAGATTCAGACCATGGCGTTGCGCTATCACCTTGTTCGGCGACTATTTTTATAGGTCGATAGCAAGCTAAGGGGATAGCCTTGTCGCACTGAAAAATGGCACATTGATGGACCTGCCCGTGTGCACTCATCTGCCGTATGGAAACTTCCCATGGCTATCAGCAACACCCAGGCCGACACGACGTCGGTAGCCGCCACGCCTCAAAGCAGCCCGCTGGTCATGCGCATCATTGGTGCGGTGGCATTGGCGCACCTGATCAACGACCTGATCCAGGCCGTATTGCCTTCGATCTACCCGATGCTAAAAGAGAGCTACGGCCTGACATTCACCCAGGTCGGCCTGATTACGCTGACCTTCCAGCTCACCGCGTCCCTGCTTCAGCCTTGGGTGGGTTATCACACCGATCGGCATCCCAAGCCTTGGCTTTTGCCGGCGGGAACGGTGTGCACATTGATTGGCATCGTGATGATGTCCATGGTCGGTAGTTTTGCCTTGATCCTGGTGGCGGCGGCGTTGATCGGGATCGGCTCGTCAACCTTCCACCCCGAGGCGTCACGCGTGGCCCGACTGGCCTCTGGCGGTCGCTATGGCTTGGCGCAATCGACGTTCCAGGTAGGTGGGAACGCCGGCTCCGCCTTCGGTCCGTTGTTGGCCGCGGCGATCATCATTCCTTACGGGCAGGGCAATGTGGCCTGGTTTGGGCTGTTCGCGGTGTTTGCGTTGTTCGTGCTGTACCGCATCAGCCGCTGGTACGCCAATCACCTGAACCTGTTCAAGCTCAAGCAAGGCCAGGCGGCGACTCACGGGTTATCCAAGGGGCGCGTGACCTGTGCGCTGGTGGTGCTTGGGCTGTTGGTGTTTTCCAAGTATTTCTACATGGCCAGCTTTACCAGCTACTTCACCTTCTACCTGATCGAGAAGTTCGACCTGTCAGTGGCCTCTTCGCAGTTGCACCTATTCCTGTTTCTCGGCGCGGTAGCAGCGGGGACGTTCTTCGGCGGTCCGATCGGCGACAAGATCGGTCGCAAGGCGGTGATCTGGTTCTCGATCCTCGGCGTGGCGCCATTCACCCTGATCCTGCCTCACGTTGACCTGCTGTGGACCAGCATCCTCAGCGTGGTAATCGGCTTTATCCTGGCCTCGGCCTTCTCTGCCATCGTGGTGTACGCCCAGGAGTTGGTACCGGGCAACGTCGGGATGATCGCCGGCGTGTTCTTCGGGCTGATGTTCGGTTTTGGCGGGATTGGTGCCGCGCTGCTAGGGCATCTGGCAGACATCCATGGCATCGAATATGTGTATTGGTTGTGCTCGTTCCTGCCGTTGCTCGGGGCGTTGGCGATATTCCTGCCCCGGACGAAAAAGGCCTGAGACGGCCTAATTGTCGCAGTCGGACTGAGGAAGCACCCATAGAGAAGCCGCGAATCAACGCGGCTCAACAACCATCGGTCGAACTCTGCTTTGCCAACGACGGGACGGCGTGCAAATCCTTACTGCTCTACTAGAGTGACGGATTCAACACCCGTTAAAGGATTAACCCATGGCAACCAGCGATAGCACGATGGCAAGTACCCATACCGTTAGAACTGGCCCCGGCACTGTCCAGGTCGACCTCACCGGCCAGTCCGACGATAACCAGAGCATCATTATCCAGCCGGACGGCAAGATATTGGTTGGCGGCTATACCGAGTACCTGGCGTGGGGATACCCCGGAGCGCCAGGCGAGGAAAGCTACGGCTACGAACAAAACCATTCCGTTATCCGCCTGAACGCCGATGGTAGCCTGGACACCAGCTTCCATGACGGCGGCATCGACATCGTGCCTGCCACGATAGCCCCGGCGTCCCGCTACGAGCTGACGGCGGTGCAGGCCGATGGCAAGGTGCTTGTCGCGGTCGCGCTGAACACCGGCATCCAGGTGGAGCGCTTCAACAGCGACGGGACACGCGATGCGGCCTTTGGTCAAAACGGCGCCGTGACGGTCGCCATCAGCCATGACTTCAAGGACATCGACCTGACGGCCAATAACGATGGCACCTTCCAGGTCAGCGCGCGAGGGTTTGACCAGGCTTCAGTCACCAGGCTCAACAATGACGGGACCTACGTCAACGGCTTTGGCAACGAGGGCGTGCTGACCGTCAACATTGCCGAAGACCCGTATTTCAACGGAGCAATCTCTACTGCGGTGCAGGCAGATGGAGGTGTCGTGGTCGGGGCCGCCTACAATGCCGCCGGTGTGGGCGAGCCGTCGTTCGCCTTGCAGCGCTTCAACCCCGACGGTCAGTTGGATACCCGTTTCGGTGACAACGGTGTCCTGCACTTGAGCGCTGCGATGGGTTTTGGTGAAGACTCGACGGTCACCGTGCAGGCTGACGGCAAGATCATTGTCATGGGCCATGGTCAAGGCGATACCTTGGCGACCATCGCGCGGCTTAACGCTGACGGATCCTTCGACACCCATTTCGGCAACGATGGCAGGGTAACCTTCGAGGCCGACACGCCGGTGGCTTTGACGGTACAGGCAGATGGCAGGATCCTGGCC
Source organism: Pseudomonas sp. Z4-20 (assembly GCF_051131955.1). Taxonomy (NCBI): domain Bacteria; kingdom Pseudomonadati; phylum Pseudomonadota; class Gammaproteobacteria; order Pseudomonadales; family Pseudomonadaceae; genus Pseudomonas; species Pseudomonas sp. Z4-20. Next base: position 4,743,321 of record NZ_CP071641.1, on the reverse strand, counting down.
GCCGGCGCAAACAACGGGGATTTCAGTGTCATCCGCTTGAACGCCGATGGCAGTCTGGACAGCAGTTTCGGCAGCCAGGATGGCAAGCTCCATGTAGATGGATACGCCGGTGAGGAAATCCTGCGGGGTACCGATGCTGCCGAAATCATCCGCGGCCTGGCCGGTGACGATGTGCTCCAAGGCAACGGCGGGCGCGACGTTCTGCAAGGTGGCGATGGCGCGGACATCTTTCGCTTCAGCGAACTGGGCGACAGTTTCCGCACGGCTGCGCTGAACAACAGCGACCGGGTCCGGGACTTCGACGTCTCGCAGGACCGTATCGACCTGATTGGCCTGGGCTTCACCGGGATCGGCGACGGCCATGACGGTACCTTGGCTATCATGGCGAGCGCAGACGGTACTCGCACCTACCTCAAGAACTACGACGCGGATGCCTCTGGGCAACGGTTTGAACTGGCCTTGGACGGTAACCTGGTGGGGCAGTTGGACAGCACCCACCTGGTGTTCACGGCACCCACTGTCGAAGGGACGTCTGCCAACGATAGGATCACCGGTTCTGCCTTGTCGGAAATCATCCATGGACTGGACGGCAATGACCGCATCAACGGTGGCGCTGGGGCTGACGTCATCATAGGCGGTGCGGGCGCAGATCGTCTCAACGGCGGGGACAGGGCCGACATTTCGTTGTGGACAGATAACCGTGAAAACGCCGACGTGTTCCGCTATCTCTCTACCGAGGACAGCTACCGCACCGACAGCCAGAGCTTTGCCGACCTGATCGAAGGCTTTACGGTTGACGACCGGATTGATGTATCGGCTTTGGGTTATACCGGCTTTGGCGACGGTACGGACAGCACGCTGAAGATGGCTTACAACGAGGAACTGGACCGCACTTATCTGAAGGATGCGCAGGTCGACGCACAGGGGCACTGGTTCCAGATTGCGCTTGCTGGGGACTGGCGGGAAAGCCTTGGCGAGGAAAACCTGGTCTTTGCGCCCGCGCCGGATGCCGAGTTAGGGCTGGTTGGGGTAGCGCCAGAAGTCGACCAGTGGCATTTGTTAGGCTGACAGAAAAACACCGCGTGGCAGAGTCGCTGCCACGCGGTGTGTTTTCATCTCAGACGTTGAAGCGGAAGTGCATCACGTCGCCATCCTTGACGATGTATTCCTTGCCTTCCAGACGCCACTTACCCGCTTCCTTGGTTCCGGCTTCGCCCTTGTACTGAATGAAGTCGTCGTAGGCGATGACCTCGGCGCGGATGAAACCTTTCTCGAAATCGGTGTGGATCACGCCAGCAGCCTGCGGGGCGGTGGCGCCGACGCGTACGGTCCAGGCACGGACTTCTTCGACACCAGCGGTGAAGTAGGTCTGCAGGTGCAGCATTTCGTAGCCGGCGCGGATCACGCGGTTCAGGCCAGGCTCTTCCAGGCCCAGGGCCTCGAGGAACATGTCCTTCTCTTCACCGTCGTCCAGCTCGGCGATTTCCGCTTCGATCTTGTTGCAGACGGGAACAACCAAGGCGCCTTCTTCTTCGGCAATGGCCTTGACCACGTCCAGGTGCGGGTTGTTCTCGAAACCATCTTCAGCGACGTTGGCGATGTACATGACCGGTTTGGTGGTCAGCAGGTGGAAGCCCTTGATCACCAACTTTTCGTCGGTGCTCATCTTCTTCATCAGGCTGCGCGCAGGCTTGCCTTCGGTGAAGTGGGCGATCAACTGCTCCAGCAGGCCCTTCTGAACGACTGCATCCTTGTCGCCACCCTTGGCGTTGCGGGCGACTTTCTGCAGTTGTTTTTCACAGCTGTCGAGGTCGGCGAAGATCAGTTCCAGATCGATGATCTCGATGTCGCGTTTCGGGTCGACGCTGTTGGAAACGTGAATCACATTCTCGTCTTCGAAGCAGCGCACCACGTGAGCGATGGCATCGGTTTCACGGATGTTGGCCAGGAATTTGTTACCCAGGCCTTCACCCTTCGAGGCGCCAGCCACGAGGCCTGCGATGTCGACGAATTCCATGGTCGTCGGCAGGATGCGCTTGGGGTTGACGATCGCCGCCAATGCCGCCAGGCGTGGGTCAGGCATCGGGACGATACCGGTGTTCGGCTCGATGGTGCAGAAGGGGAAGTTCTCGGCCGCGATCCCGGATTTGGTCAGGGCGTTGAAAAGGGTAGACTTGCCGACGTTAGGCAGGCCGACGATGCCGCAATTGAATCCCATGGTATTTCCCCTCGGTAAGAGTCAGGCCTTCTGGCTGTGCAGGTTTTTCATCGCGCGGTTCCATTCACCGGCGAGGATATCCGGCAGCACGCCGAGGGCAAAGTCGATGCTGGCATCGAGTTTTTCCTGTTCGGCGCGAGGCGCACGACCCAGGACAAAATTTGAAACCATACTGGCAACACCCGGGTGGCCGATGCCGAGCCGCAGGCGGTGAAAGGTATTCTGATTACCCAGCTGCGCGATGATGTCGCGCAACCCGTTGTGACCGCCATGGCCGCCGCCCTGCTTGAGCTTGGCAACGCCCGGAGGCAGATCGAGTTCGTCGTGGGCCACCAGGATTTCTTCAGGCTTGATGCGAAAGAAACCGGCCAATGCCGCCACGGCCTGGCCGCTGCGGTTCATGTAGGTGGTGGGGATCAATAGACGAACATCCTGACCCTGATGCGAAAAGCGCCCGGTCAGGCCGAAATATTTGCGATCGGCGGCCAGGCTGACGCCTTGTGCGTGCGCGATGCGCTCAACAAAAAGGGCCCCTGCGTTATGCCGGGTCTGTTCGTATTCAGCGCCTGGATTTCCCAAGCCAACGATCAGTTTGATGGCAGTCACGATAGGGGCCCTTCCTGGAGTGTGGATAACAACGTCGCGCTCAAACGGTGTTGCGACAGTGGACGAAAAGTGCGGATCTTACCGTTAAGTAAACTTCGCGTTCTCGCCCGCTGTCTCGCTACGTTCCAGTCCGCGATGTTTCCGGTCACTCCGGCGACAGAGTGAAATTACTCTGCAGCGCCTTCTTCTTCAGTAGCTTCTGGAGCAACACGTGGAGCGTGGACGTTGGCAACAGCCTTGTCATCGCCGTGCGCCAGGGCAACAAACTCAACGCCTTTAGGAGCCTTGAGGTCGGACAGGTGAATGATCGTGCCGATTTCGGCGTCAGCCAGGTCGACTTCGATGAATTCAGGCAGGTCTTTCGGCAGGCAGGAAACTTCCAGCTCGGAAGTTACGTGCGAGATTTCGCCGCCTTTCTTGATCGGGGCAGCTTCATTGAGGAAGTGCACTGGAACAATGGCAGTCAGCTTCTGACCGGCAACAACGCGGACGAAGTCGGCGTGCATCACGTGGCCTTTGGCCGGGTGACGCTGCAGGGCCTTGATCACGACGTTTTGCTTGGTGCCGCCAACGTTCAGCTCGATGATGTGGCTGTAGGCCGCTTCGTTTTCGAGCAGTTTGGCAACTTCTTTGGCCAGCATGCTGATGGACTCAGGGGCTTTGTCGCCACCGTAGACTACAGCTGGAACCAGGCTTGCGAGACGACGCAGGCGGCGGCTCGCACCTTTCCCCAGGTCGGAACGCACTTCAGCATTCAGAGTAAAATCGTTCATGTTGTATCTCCAAAATAGCCATTTCCGAATGACGTCTGCGACCGACGCCAAAGCGGTATGGGCAAAAAAGCCCCGCCCCAACATGAGTGTTGGGGCGGGGCGCTTTTCGTCAACGAGATATCCTGGAAAGGGCAGGGCCCTTAACGGAACATCGCACTGATCGATTCTTCGTTGCTGATGCGGCGAACCGCCTCGGCAACTACCGGTGCGATATCCAGTTGACGGATACGCGCACAGGCTTGTGCTGCAGCGGACAGCGGGATGGTGTTGGTCACCACCAGCTCGTCCAGCACGGAATTTTCAATATTTTCGATCGCTCGACCCGACAGCACAGGGTGTGTGCAGTAGGCAAAGACCTTTGCAGCGCCATGCTCTTTGAGGGCCTTGGCCGCGTGGCACAGGGTGCCGGCGGTATCGACCATGTCATCGACCAGAATACAGGTACGCCCTTCGACGTCGCCGATGATGTGCATCACTTCCGAGTGATTGGCCTTCTCGCGGCGTTTGTCGATGATACCCAGATCCACACCCAGGGATTTGGCAACGGCCCGTGCACGCACGACGCCGCCGATATCCGGGGACACGATCATCAGGTTTTCGAAGCGCTGATCTTCAATGTCATCCACCAGTACCGGGGAGCCGTAGATGTTATCCACGGGAATATCGAAGAAGCCCTGGATCTGGTCAGCATGCAGATCGACCGTGAGGACACGATCGATGCCGACTACGGTCAGCATATCAGCCACGACTTTCGCGCTGATAGCCACACGTGCGGAACGCGGACGGCGATCCTGGCGGGCATAACCAAAGTAAGGAATAACAGCAGTAATACGAGTAGCCGAGGAGCGGCGGAAGGCATCAGCCATCACGACGAGTTCCATCAGGTTATCGTTGGTCGGAGCGCAAGTCGGCTGAATAATGAAGACGTCTTTACCGCGAACGTTTTCATTGATCTCGGCAGTGATTTCGCCGTCGGAGAACTTACCGACAGAAATGTCACCGAGAGGGATATGCAGCTGACGTACTACACGCCGAGCCAGATCGGGGTTGGCGTTCCCCGTAAAGACCATCATCTTGGACACGCGCAGTACCTGAAGGCTGAGGGTATACCTGGATGAGTATAGGAAAATGGCAGGGGCGGCTGGATTCGAACCAACGCATGGCAGGATCAAAACCTGCTGCCTTACCGCTTGGCGACGCCCCTGTATCTGTTGCTGCGAGTGCCCAGCACTCGATTCCTTTTAGAGCAGGCTTTGCAGCTTGCGATGCAACATCGAAACGTTGCTTCCTTTTGCTACAAACCCCGTAAGGGTCTCTGTCAGAAGGGCCGAGACTTTATCAGCTTCAGCTTTGCTTGGGAAGCCCCCAAACACACAACTTCCAGTTCCGGTGAGTTTTGCTTCGGTAAATTTACCTAACAAATTCAATGCGTTACGAACATCTGGATAACGCCTTGCTACCACCGGTAAGCAGTCATTTCGACTGTTTCCCTTGGGAACGGGGCGCACTTTAATGGGCGGAGAGTTACGTGTCAACAGCGGATCTGAAAAAATTTCTGCTGTACTTACAGATACTTGCGGCACCAGCACTAAGTACCAAGGTTCTTCGGGTTCTACCGGAGTGAGTTTTTCCCCGACGCCCTCGGCAAAAGCCGCGTGGCCATGGACGAAAACCGGCACGTCGGCCCCCAGCGTCAGGCCCAGGGCTGCCAGGCGATCCATGTCCCAGCCCAGCTGCCACAAGTGGTTGAGCCCCAGCAGCGTGGTGGCCGCGTTCGAGCTGCCGCCACCGATGCCGCCGCCCATGGGCAGGATTTTTTCAATCCAGATGTCGACACCCAGCGAGGAGCCGGACTGCTCCTGGAGTTTTCTCGCAGCCTTGACGATCAGGTTGCGGTCATGGGGCACACCGTCGAGTTCGGTGTGCAAGTGGATCACGCCGTCATCGCGCACGGCATAGGTGATCTCGTCGCCGTAGTCCAAGAACTGAAAAATCGTCTGCAACTCGTGATAGCCGTCCGGGCGGCGGCCGAGAATGTGCAGCATGAGGTTGAGCTTTGCCGGGGACGGCAGCGTCAGGCGTGTTGCACTCATGTCACTGCCCCAGCTTGCGCGGCTGCCATTGCTTGATGACCAGCGTGACGTCGAGGTTGCTGCCGTGCAGCTTGATGCGCTCGGGCAACCAATAGCCGTTCTGCTGGGCATAGCTGAGGTACTCGATCTGCCAGTCATCCTGTTCCAGGTTGGACAGCCGGCTGTCGGCGTCGAGGGTCAGGCGACTTTTGCTGTCCGGTGCGGGAAGCCCGCGAACCCACCAGGTCAGGTGCGAAACCGGCAGTTTCCAGCCCAGCTGTTCCTCCAGCAGCGCTTCCGGGCTGGGCGCCTCGTAGCGGCCCTGGTTGGCGACTTCCAGCGAAACCTGGCCGGGCCGGCCGGTCAAGCGTGCCGCGCCACGACCCAGCGGGCCGGAGAGGCGAATGTCGTAGTAATCCTGGCGCTGCAGCCAGAACAAAGTGCCGCTGCCCGAGTCTTTTGGCGCGCGGATGCCGATCTTGCCGTCGATCTGCCAGCCGTCGAGGCCGCTCAGTTGTTCTTTGTGTACGCGCCACTGGGCCTGGTTGCCTTGGCCCTGGACGGATTCACGGGCGCCGAAGCCCGCGCAACCGGCGAGCAGGGCGATGAAGCTGAAAACAATGAAATGGCGCAAGAACATAATCTTAAAGAGTCTCTGATCCGGTCAGGCGTTTGATGGTGCTGCGCAAGATCTGGCTGTCGGGCTGTTCCTTGAGGAATCTGCTCCAGATCTGCCGGGCTTCGCGTTGTTTGCCGTTGGCCCACAGGACTTCACCCAGGTGAGCGGCGACTTCCTGGTCGGGGAAGCGCTCCAGGGCCTGGCGCAACAGACGCTCGGCTTCGTCGAGATTGCCCAGGCGGTAATTCACCCAGCCGAGGCTATCGAGCACAGCCGGGTCTTCCGGATTGATCTGGTGGGCCTGTTCGATCAATACCTTGGCTTCGGCGTAGCGGGTGGTGCGATCCGACAACGTGTAGCCGAGCGCGTTGAGGGCCATGGCGTTGTCGGGGTCCCGCTGGATGATCAGGCGCAAATCCTTTTCCATCTGGCCCAGGTCATTGCGTTTTTCCGCCAGCATGGCACGGGTGTACAGCAGGTTCAGATCGTCCGGGTATTGCTTCAACGCCTGCTGCAGCACGCTCCAGGCTTTGTCGCCCTGGTTGTTGGCCGCCAGGGTCTCGGCCTCGATCAGGTAAAGCTGGATGCCATAGTCCGGCTGCGTGTCGCGCTGGACGGCCAGGCGACTCTGGGCTTCGGCCGTCTTGCCATTGCTTATCAGGATGTCGGCCTGGCGCAATTGCGCTGGCAAATAATCGTTGCCTGGGCCGACCAGCGCATACTCGATCAGTGCGCTCTCGGGATCGTTGCGTTCTTCGGCGATGCGACCCAGGTTCAAATGGGCCGAATCGACATGGCTTTCCCGGGCGATCAAGTCTTCCAGATAGCCCTTGGCTTCTTCCCAGGCCTTGGCTTCCAGGCAGACCAGCGCCAGGGAATAGCGCAGGTCGTCATCTTCGGGGTACTGCTGCACCAGGCTGGAAAACTCGACCTTGGCATCGTCCATGCGGTTGTTTTCCACCAGCATGCGCGCGTAGGTGAGGCGCAGGCGCTTGTCGTCCGGGTATTTCTTGATGCTTTTTTCAAGCAGCGGCAAGGCTTCGTCGCCACGGTTCAGGCCTTGCAGAAGGCGCGCGCGCAACAGGATGGGGGCCACTTCGCCCGCTTCCGGCGGATTGTTTTCCAGCAGGGTGAGGGCGCCTTGGGTGTCGCCGTCCTGTTGCAGCAGCAGCGCTTTGCCGAAAATCAGCTGGCCGTTGTTCGGATGGCGCTGCAGTAAGCGATCGAAACTCTTCATGAGGCCGTTGCGGGTCTCCTGGTCGGTATCGGCTGCAGACAACGCAAGGAAGTCGAAATGGGTGTCACCCTTGCCCAGCAAGACTTTTTCCATATACATCATAGAGTCGTCATAACGCCCGGCACGCGCCAGTTGCACGGCGGCGGCGCGTTGCGCTTCGAGATCATCCGGGGCGTTCTTGGCCCAGATCAACGCGGTATCCAGCGCCGGCTGGTCGGCGCCCAGGTATTCGGCAATGCGAAAGGCCCGCTCGGAGATGCCTGGATCCTGGGTGTTGATCGCCTGGGTCACGTAGTTGTCCAGCGCAATATCGAATCGATTGCGTTGGCCTGCCAGCTCGGCGCTCAGCAGGCTGAAGACGGTTTCTTCGCTGAACGAGCCGTAGACCTTTGGCTTTTCGGGGGGCGGGGTGCTGCCTTCGACCGGTGGCGTACCCTCCGTCGATACGGGGGCCATGGACTGGCAGCCGCTGAGGAAGGCAAAAGCGAGGAGCAACGCGAAAAATCTATTCATATAGGAAGAGGACGACTTACCTGCGGTCGGATCATCATGACACAAGCCATCGGTCAAACATAACCGAGTCTCGGCGGATGCTTTATAGGCACAGGTAATTGTGACAATAGCCGGTGGTGGTTGTTCTGAATCTGGCGAAGTAGGACAATTGCCGGCTTCACGTCACCATCAGCGACCTTGAATGGCCTTCCTTGCACTTGGTATCAACCACAAGACTGCTTCAGTAGACGTCCGCGAGCGCGTGGCCTTTACGCCTGAGCAGCTGGTGGAGGCCCTGCAGCAACTCTGCCGACTCACCGACAGTCGCGAAGCTGCGATCCTTTCCACCTGCAATCGCAGCGAGCTTTATATAGAGCAGGATCACGTTTCGGCCGATTCAGCGTTGCGCTGGCTGGCCGAATACCATGATTTGAGCCTCGAAGAGCTGCGTGCCAGTGCTTATGTGCACGAAGATGATGCGGCCGTTCGTCACATGATGCGCGTCGCCTCCGGGCTCGATTCGCTGGTGCTGGGCGAGCCGCAGATTCTCGGCCAGATGAAGTCGGCCTACGCCGTGGCCCGCGAGGCCGGCACCGTCGGTCCGCTGCTGGGGCGCCTGTTCCAGGCCACCTTCAACGCCGCCAAGCAAGTACGCACCGACACTGCTATCGGCGAAAACCCGGTGTCCGTGGCGTTTGCCGCCGTCAGCCTGGCGAAGCAGATTTTCAGTGACTTGCAACGCAGCCAGGCGCTGCTGATTGGTGCCGGCGAGACCATCACCCTGGTCGCCCGCCATCTCCATGAGCTGGGCGTGAAGCGTATCGTGGTCGCCAACCGTACCTTGGAGCGCGCCAGTACCTTGGCCGAGCAGTTCGGTGCACACGCCGTGCTGCTGTCGGATATTCCGGCTGAGCTGGTGCACAGCGACATTGTCATCAGCTCCACCGCCAGCCAATTGCCGATCCTGGGCAAGGGCGCGGTGGAAAGCGCCTTGAAGCTGCGCAAACACAAGCCGATCTTCATGGTCGACATTGCGGTTCCCCGTGACATCGAGCCCGAAGTAGGCGAACTGGACGACGTTTATCTCTACAGCGTCGACGATTTGCATGAAGTCGTCGCCGAAAACCTGAAGAGCCGGCAAGGCGCGGCGCAGGCGGCGGAGGAAATGATCACCGTCGGCGCCGACGATTTCATGGTGCGCCTGCGCGAACTGGCGGCGGTGGACGTGCTCAAGGCGTATCGTCAGCAAGGCGAACGCCTGCGCGACGAAGAATTGCAAAAAGCCCAGCGCCTGCTTGCCAATGGCGGCAGCGCCGAAGAGGTGCTGGTGCAGCTGGCGCGCGGCCTGACCAACAAATTGCTCCACGCGCCCAGTGTCCAGCTCAAGAAGCTGACCGCCGAAGGCCGCCTCGATGCGTTGGCCATGGCCCAGGAACTTTTCGCTCTCGGTGAAGCTTCACCGGATAGCTTTTCGGATAAAAAACCGCAATGAAAGCGTCACTGCTCAATAAGCTGGACATTCTCCAGGACCGTTTCGAGGAACTGACCGCCTTGCTGGGCGATGGCGAAGTCATTTCCGACCAGAACAAATTCCGCACCTATTCCAAGGAGTACGCGGAGGTCGAGCCGATTGTCGCGACCTATAAACAGTTGTTGAAGGTGCAAGGCGACCTTGAGGGCGCCCAGGCGCTGCTCAAGGACAGCGACCCGGACATGCGTGAAATGGCGGTCGAGGAAGTGCGCGAAGCCAAGGACCGGTTGGTCGAGCTGGAAAGCGACCTGCAACGCATGCTGCTGCCCAAGGATCCGAACGACGGGCGTAACGTGTTTCTCGAGATCCGCGCCGGTACCGGCGGCGACGAGGCGGCGATTTTTTCCGGCGACCTGTTTCGCATGTATTCGCGCTACGCCGAACGCCGTGGCTGGCGGGTGGAGATCCTGTCGGAGAACGAAGGCGAACATGGCGGCTATAAAGAAGTTATCGCCCGGGTCGAAGGCGACAACGTCTACGGCAAGCTGAAGTTCGAGTCCGGCGCCCACCGCGTGCAACGTGTGCCGGCCACCGAATCCCAGGGCCGCATCCATACGTCGGCCTGCACCGTGGCGGTATTGCCCGAGCCGGACGAACAGGAGGCCATCGAGATCAACCCGGCGGACCTGCGGGTCGATACTTACCGTTCTTCCGGGGCGGGCGGCCAGCACGTCAACAAGACCGATTCGGCGATCCGCATCACCCACTTACCCTCGGGCATCGTGGTCGAGTGCCAGGAAGAACGTTCCCAGCACAAGAACCGCGCACGAGCCATGGCCTGGTTGTCGGCCAAGCTCAACGATCAGCAGACCAGCGCCGCCGCCAACGCCATCGCCAGCGAGCGCAAGCTGCTGGTGGGCTCGGGCGACCGCTCCGAGCGGATCCGCACTTACAACTTTGCCCAGGGCCGGGTCACTGACCACCGCGTCAACCTGACCCTGTACTCCCTCGACGAAATTCTTGCCGGTGGTGTCGACGCCGTCATCGAGCCTCTGCTCGCTGAATACCAGGCCGACCAACTGGCCGCGATTGGCGAGTAAGCACAGGTGAATAAATGACCATCATCGCCAGTTTGCTACGCGCCGCCGAATTACCGGACTCGCCCACGTCACGCCTGGACGCCGAGTTGCTGCTGGCCGCTGCGCTGGGCAAGTCCCGCAGCTTCCTGCACACCTGGCCCGAGCGAATCGTGCCGAGCGAGGCGGCGCTGCTGTTTTCCGAATACTTGCGGCGCCGTCGTTCCGGCGAGCCGGTGGCCTACATCCTCGGGCAACAGGGCTTCTGGAAGCTCGACCTGGAAGTGGCGCCCCATACGCTGATCCCCCGTCCCGACACTGAACTGCTGGTGGAAACCGCGTTGGCCTTGTTGCCCGCGACACCAGCCCGGGTGCTGGACCTGGGCACCGGCAGCGGCGCGATTGCCCTGGCACTGGCCAGCGAGCGTCCGACCTGGCAGGTCACGGCGGTTGATCGCGTGCTGGAAGCCGTGGCCCTGGCCGAACGCAATCGCCAGCGCCTGGGCTTGCGCAATGTCACGGTACTGAGCAGTCACTGGTTCAGTGCACTGGACGGCGAACGTTTCGAACTGATCATCAGCAATCCGCCGTACATCGCCGCCAGCGATCCGCACCTGGCCGAAGGCGACGTGCGTTTCGAGCCGGCCAGTGCGCTGGTGGCGGGGCCGGACGGCCTTGACGACTTGCGCTCAATCATTGCCCAGGCCCCCCAGCATCTCGTAGCGGATGGCTGGTTGATGCTCGAGCACGGTTACGATCAAGCCGACGCGGTGCGTGGGCTGCTGCAGGACCAGGGATTTGTCGAAGTCCATAGCCGCAAGGACCTGGGCAATCACGAGCGCATCAGCCTGGGACGCCTGCCGTGCTGAATGATCAAGAGCTGCTGCGCTACAGTCGCCAGATCCTGTTGCAGCACATCGACATCGACGGGCAACTGCGCCTCAAGCAGGGCCGCGTACTGATCATCGGCCTGGGTGGCCTGGGCGCGCCGGTCGCGTTGTACCTGGCCGCCGCAGGCGTCGGCGAGTTGCACCTGGCGGATTTCGACACGGTCGACCTGACCAATCTCCAACGGCAGATCATCCATGACACCGATAGCGTCGGCCTGACCAAGGTCGATTCGGCGCTGCGACGCCTGACGGCCATCAATCCTGAGGTTCGACTGGTTCCGCATCCGGCGGCAATGGATGAAGATTCCCTGGAAAGTGCAGTGTCGGCAGTGGATGTGGTGCTGGACTGTTCTGACAATTTTTCCACCCGCGAAGCGGTGAACGCAGCCTGTGTCGCCGCAGGCAAGCCACTGGTCAGCGGCGCGGCGATTCGTCTGGAGGGGCAGCTGTCGGTATTCGACCCGCGTCGTCCCGAAAGTCCTTGTTATCACTGCCTCTATGGGCACGGCAGCGAAGCCGAACTGACCTGCAGCGAAGCCGGTGTGCTTGGCCCGCTGGTGGGGCTGGTGGGCAGTCTGCAGGCGCTCGAAGCCTTGAAACTGTTGGCGGGGTTCGGCGAGCCGCTGGTGGGGCGCTTGCTGCTGATCGATGCGCTGGGCACGCGCTTCCGGGAATTGCGAGTCAAGCGCGATCCGGGTTGCAGTGTCTGCGGTAGCCGACATGAGTGAAGCGCCGGTCGGTGTGTTCGATTCGGGCGTCGGCGGGCTGTCGGTGCTGGGAGAAATCCGTCGGCTGCTGCCCAATGAGTCCCTGCTGTACGTTGCCGACTGCGGGCATATTCCCTACGGGGAAAAAAGCCCGGAATTTATCCGACAGCGATGCACGATCATTGCCGATTTTCTTCGGCGTGAGGGGGCCAAGGCGCTTGTAGTGGCGTGCAACACCGCAACCGTCGCCGGGGTGGCTGAGCTGCGGCGCGATTATCCCAACTGGCCCATCGTCGGCATGGAGCCGGCGGTCAAGCCGGCTGCCGCCGCCACGCGAAGCGGCATCGTCGGTGTGCTGGCGACGACAGGCACCTTGCAGAGCGCCAAATTCGCCGCGCTACTGGACCGGTTCGCCTCGGACGTGCGCGTGATCACGCAGCCCTGCCCGGGGCTGGTGGAACTGATCGAGGCGGGCGACTTGCACAGTCCGGCCTTGCACCAACTGCTGCTAGGCTACGTCACGCCGCTGTTGGCGGCCGGCTGCGACACATTGATCCTGGGCTGTACGCACTATCCCTTCCTCAAGCCGCTGCTCAGACAGATGGTTCCCGAGTCTGTCATTCTGATCGATACCGGCGCCGCAGTGGCTCGTCAACTTCAGCGGCTCTTGGCTGAACGAGCGCTATCGGCAGACGGGCCCGCCAGCGAAACCCAGTTCTGGACCAGCGCTGATCCGATACATTTAAGAAAAATCCTACCGATGCTATGGAATTCGTCTGACATTGTGCGAAGCTTCGGTCTGTAAAGAAATCGTGAAAATTGTGTAAATCGTGCTGAACTTCTGGTTTATCGCGGATTTCTATAGCTGTGTCTGTTTGTAAGAAAAAACTAACTAAGTCTGTCGGAAAAGGATGTTTCTAATGAAGCGCTTATTCTGCTTTGCCGCGATTGCGGCTGCATTGCTGGGGCACACTTACACCGCACAGGCAGCGGGCGTGGAGTTTGGAGTTGGCCAGACCGGCGACTCGACCATGACCTATCGCCTGGGCATGCAGTTCGACTGGGACAAAAGCTGGCTGCAGAGCGATGTCGGTCGCCTGACGGGGTATTGGAGCGGGGCCTACACTTACTGGGAGGGTGATGAGACCTCCAGCAATCACAGTTTGTCGTTCTCGCCTGTCCTTGTGTATGAGTTCGCTGGCCAGAACGTCAAACCCTACATCGAGGCGGGTGTGGGTGTTGCGTTGTTTGAAAACACCGAGGTGGAATCCAACAAACTCGGCACGGCGTTCCAGTTCGAGGACCGAATCGGTTTTGGCCTGCGCTTCAACGGTGGACATGAAGTTGGCATCCGCGCCACTCACTACTCCAACGCCGGCATCAAGTCGACCAATGACGGTGTGGAAAGCTACGCGCTGCACTACACGATGCCGCTGTAACACTCGAAATAGTGGGAGCGAGCAGTCTCGCTCCCACAATGGACACCTAGCGATACGCCGTCGCAATCCCCAAGCGCTCTTCGATGCATTCCGGCGCACCCATTTCGAACTCCCGGCAGATCAGCGGGCGCTTTTCGTAGATCGTGCACATCATGCTGTCGCGATCCAGAGCCGCGCACCAGCCATCGTCAAGCCTCAGCATGACTTCCCCACCCCAATCGTCGGTATCGATAAAACGCTCCGGAACGCCAGTATCGGTGATCAGCAGCACTTCAAGCTGGCAGCAGCAGGCTGCGCATGTCGAACAGGTAACGACCGGCGCGGGAAGCTCAACAAGGGGAATGGTTTTCATGGTGCGCAGTGTAAGGCAACCGGACGGCTCAAGGTTGGCCCTTGATCGGGGACCCGTTTCTCGCCCTGCCTGAAGCGGTGCCTGTCTGGCCTGCCTCGGTCGATGAAGGCAGTGGCCAGAGATTCGTCATGGCGGCGGCTGGGAAGGCCAGTTCTTGAGGATGGTCGCCCAGTCGCGTCAATATGTGGTTCGCTGCTGTTTCGGCTGACCAATGAACCGGGGCGACGAAACAATCATCGAGATTTGGCGACGGGATGTCGAAGGCGGGGTGCACCAATGTCACATCGATACCGTCACCCGCCAGGTCGGCGCGAGCCGTCTCGAACAGATAGCGTATCCCGTTGCCACCGGCCTCGATGTGCGACGGAGGTAAATGAGTGAGCGGGCTGGTAATGCCCACCAGATGGGGCGTTGTTCCGGCGCGCAGCAACGGCAAGGCCGCGTCGATGCACAGGCTGGTCGCCAACACGTTGCTGCGCACGATGTGTTCGATAACCGTGTGGTCAACCAACTGTTCAGCAACATATTCAGCGGTACCGGCATTGATGATGACGGTGTCCAACGCGCCCCACTGCTGGGTAATCTGCTGGCAGACTTCCCGGACAGTCTGGCTGTCGGTCAGATTGCCGGGCACCGCCAGCACCTGTCCTGGATAACGCTGGGAAAGGGCTTGGTAGGATTGGAGCGCACTGATGGCCAACCTGGCGCCGGTTTCAAGCAGCGCCTCGGCCAGCGATTCGCCCAAGCCGTTTCCTGCACCGGTCAGCCAATACCTCCGCCCCATTTTCTTCCCCCATTCCAATTGCGACAGCGCTCTAGCACGCCGCCTGCATGGTAAAGACCCTGATACTAATAGGACTATATCGGGCCATCGTGGATTTGCACCCAATCTTCAGCAATTTCATGTTCGGTAAGCGCCCATTCGTTCGGTTTCATCCTTGCTGACGTGGCGCAAGTCGCTTGAAGGCCTCCAATGCTCGTGCCCGAGACTGAGGCAGTTTGACGATCGGCGCCGGGTAATCCGTTACCCCAAACAATTCTTGCTGGGCATTGGGATTGTGGACCCGCTGCGTATCCAGATCGTTCAATTGCGGTAACCAGCGTCTGATGAATAATCCTTCTCGATCGAATTTTTCCGATTGGCTCAACGGATTGAAGATGCGAAACCAAGGCGCCGAGTCCGTCCCGGTGGAGGCGCTCCACTGCCATCCGCCATTGTTGGCGGCCAGGTCGCCATCGATCAGGTGTTGCATGAAAAAACGCTCGCCCTCGCGCCAGTCGATCAGCAAGTTCTTGGTCAGGAACATGGCAACTACCATTCGCAGACGGTTATGCATCCAGCCGGTTTCGAGCAGCTGGCGCATGGCCGCATCAATGATCGGCAGGCCGGTGCGCGCCTGTTGCCAAGCCGCCAGTTCATCGGGGGCGTTGCGCCAGGCCAGCGCTTCGGTCTCCGGGCGGAAGGCGCGGTGTCGTGAGACGCGTGGATATCCCACCAATACGTGTTTATAGAATTCGCGCCAGAGCAATTCGTTGATCCATGTCACCGCCCCGGCGCTACCGCTTTCGAACTCGCCCTGATTGGCTCGCAGCGCGGCGTGCAGGCATTGGCGGGGGGAAATGACTCCAGCCACCAGATAAGCCGAAAGCTGGCTCGTGCCTGGCCTGGCCGGGAAATCCCGCTCACTTTGGTAATAGTCCAGATGCTGTTCGGCAAAAGTGTCAAGACGCCGGCGGGCTTCAGCTTCACCGGCAGGCCAGAGCGCGCGCAGTGCTTCGCTGGGCGGGGCGAACCCTTCGACCCGGGTCGGCACCGGGTCACTGGCAATCGGGACGGGCGCCTGCGTCGTGGGTGCAGGGACGAGACCAGGCACAGAGAAATGCAGGCGGCTGTAACAGACCTTGCGGAACTGGCTGAACACCTGGAAGTAGCTGCCAGACTTGGTCAGAACGCTGCCGGGCTTGAACAGCAGTTGGTCGAGATGGCTATGAAACTCAACGCCTTGATCATTCAGTGCCTGAGCCACTTCGGCATCGCGTCGGGTTTCGTTCAGGCCATACTCTTCGTTGACGTGCACGGCGCTGATGTTCAACTCCCGACACAGGGTGGCCAGTACCTGCGGCGCGTGGTTCCAATGCGACGCATGACGGATCAGCAGCGGTATGTTCAACAGGCCCAGGGCCGTGTTCAACGATGCGAGGTTGCGCAGCCAGAAGTCGATTTTGCACGGCGCGTCATCGTGGGCACGCCATTGCCCGGGGCTGGGCAAATACACCGCGACACATGAGCCGCGGGCCGCAGCAGCTGCCAGGGCGGTATTGTCGTGCAGGCGCAAATCGCTGCGCAGCCAGATCAGTTGCATTGGCTTGCTCATTGGAGAAGTGCTCTGCGGCTCAGTTCGCGGTGAGCTGCGAGCGGGTCTTCGGCCCAACTGACGTTCATCATCGAGACGCCTGTGGATAACTTTGCGTGATGGATCGATACCGCCGGGCCGGCAATGACGATTGGGCAGTCTATGGCGCTCAGCAGCTTGGGCAGTTGGGAAAGGTTCATGGCGTTGCTGGAATACAACAGCACGGCGCGAGCCTTCATACGCTCGGCGGCCAAGGCCAACTCGCCCGCAGGCAGAGGCCCATCGAATATTTCCACCGGACAATCGGCACTGCTGGCGAGCCAGGCGATGAGCCACAAGTGAGGCTCCTGCGATTGCGAGTGATTGACCAGCAGCAACGGCGCCCCATGCAGCTGGCGGTTGTTGTGGTAGATCCGGCTGCCGAATTTGCTGCGCAACCAGGTATAAAAGAATACCTGCTCCATTTGCGCGCCGAACTGGCCCTGCCAACGCATTTGCAATTCGACCAGCAAAGGCAACAGCAGCTGCTCGCATACGGTCCACGGCGGGTACAGGGCCATGGCCTGGTTGACCAGGTCATCGATCTGGCGCTCGGCCAGTTGGCTTACCGCCAACACAAGCGCATGGCGCTGGCGCTGCCAATCGTCTTCCAAGGGTTCGCCGGGCGGCTGTGGTGTGTCGAGCAACGGCTTGATCTTACTCACCGCCACGCCACGATTGATCCAGGTGAGGATGCTCTGGATGCGTTGCACGTGCTCGGGGCTGAACAACCGGTGGCCCTTGGGCGTGCGGTGCGGCACGACCAAGCCATAACGGCGCTCCCACGCCCGCAGCGTGACGGCGTTGACGCCGGTTTGCCGGGCGACTTCCCGTATGGGAAGCCAGCCCTGCGCCAGCGCCTTGGCAAAGTCGGCGCCGAGGTCTTCGCTGGCGCTGGAGTCGGGTTTGCTGTTCATCAAATGGCGTTTCGCAAGCTGAGGTTTTCCGGGTGGGGTTGAAGGTAGACCTGCTGCGCGAGATAGGCGTCGGGATGTCGGCGCAAGTGGTGCTTGAGTAAGGTCAGCGGTACCACCAATGGCACGATGCCGAGCCGATACTGACCAATGAGCTCTTGGACCTCCTGCTTGTCCTGCGCATTGATGACGCGCTTGAGGTAGCCGCTCAGGTGCTGGAGGACATTGGCATGGGTGCGACGGGTGGCGCATTTCTTCAGGGCCGCCATCAGCGCGCTGAAATAACGTGGGCCCAACTCGTTGGGGTCGGTCTTGCCCATGTTGCCCAACAGGTAGCCAAGGGCCTTGTACTGAACCGGGTTGTGCGCCATCAGCAAGTATTTGTAGCGCGAGTGGAATTGCGTCAGGTCGCGTCGGGTGAGGCCGCGTTGGCGAAGTGATTGCCAGGCGGCATAGGCGAATACCCGCGTCAGGAAGTTTTCCCTCAGGACCGGATCGTTGAGGCGGCCGTCTTCCTCCACCGGCAGGTCAGGATGGCGCTCGCAAAAGGCCTGGGCATAAATACCGCGACCGCCACCGTCCTGGGGAGCGCCGTTGTGACCATAAACCTTGACCCGTTCCAGCCCGCAAGAAGGGGATTTCTGCATGAAGATATAACCGCATACATCGTCCAGTTCGCCGGCCATTTGCTGCCCGTACTCGGCCAACGGCCGCGTCACGTCGAGGTCGCGATTCACTGTTCCCAAAGCGTTGGGGTGTTCAGGGTCGCCCACCAGCCGGATCGGCTCGCGAGGGATGCCCAGGCCAATGGCAACTTCAGGGCACACCGGGACGAAATCGAAGTATTCGATGAGCGTGCGGCTGCACAACAGCGATTGCTTGTGCCCGCCATTGAAGCGAACTTCTGCCCCCATCAGGCAGGCGCTGACGGCGATTCTGGGTTTGGCGATCGTTTCGCTGGGCATGGGCTACCTCTGATGAGTAAATCTTGTACATGTTGCAA
Source organism: Pseudomonas sp. Z4-20 (assembly GCF_051131955.1). Classification (NCBI taxonomy): domain Bacteria; kingdom Pseudomonadati; phylum Pseudomonadota; class Gammaproteobacteria; order Pseudomonadales; family Pseudomonadaceae; genus Pseudomonas; species Pseudomonas sp. Z4-20. The sequence goes on along the minus strand of NZ_CP071641.1, from coordinate 4,725,059 downwards.
TTTATGTACAATATTTTCATCATAGGTCCGAATGCGTGCATGTCAACCGGGAAATACGTAGTGAGGCGCGGTGGATGCGTTCGCAGAGGGGCTGCTGTCTGACTCGACAGCAGCGAACAACGCAGGTGACACGATTTACTGAAGGCTGGCGTGCAAACGACGGGCGGCATCCTGGCCACTGAGCCAAGCCCCTTCGACCCGGCCGGACAAGCACCAATCGCCGCATACGTACAAGCCCAGGTCGGCATCGGCCAGCGCTCCCCATTCATGGCTGCCGGCAGGGCGAGCGTACAGCCATCGGTGAGCCACGCTGAAGCTCGGTGCAGGCATCGCGCTGTGCAGCAGTTCGGCGAAGGCGCCGTGCAGGTGTTCGATGACGGCTTCCTTGGACATGTCGATGTGCTGGCGACTCCAGTCGCTGGTGGCGTGCAGCACCCAGGTATCGAGCCGGGTGTCGCGCCCCGGCTTGCTGCGGTTGCGCGCCAGCCAGTCGAGGGGACTGTCCTGTACGAAGCAGCCTTCCATGGGCGTATCCAACGGTGTTTCGAAGGCCAGCGCCACGGCCCAGGTGGGGTCCATCTTTACCCCGGCGGCAACGCCGGCCAACTTCGGCACGGCCGCGAGCAATGCCGTGGCCTGGGGCGCAGGCGTAGCAATCACGACTTGGCCGAAGGGACCGTGGGTGAAACCTTCCGCGTCCTGCAAATGCCAATGTTCCTGGCCGCGAAACACTTCCGTGATGCGGCAGGAAAACTGCACCTGCAGGTCGCCAAGCAGGGCGCGGGTAATCGCACTCATGCGCGGGGTGCCAACCCAGCGGGTCTGCTCGTCGGGCGAGGGGCTCATCTGCCCGTCCTGGAAGTGATAGAGCTGCGGATTCCATTCAGCCGCCCAGCCGTTGGCTTGCCAGCGCTGCACTTCCGTGACGAAGCGTCGGTCGCGGGCGGTGAAGTATTGCGCGCCCATGTCCAGGGCGCCGGCGTCGCTGCGTTTGCTCGACATGCGTCCGCCGCTGCCGTGGCTTTTATCGAAGAGTTGGATGACATGCCCAGCCTCCGTCAGGGCCTGGGCGGCTGATAAACCGGCGATGCCGGTGCCGATGATTGCGATAGGTACAGTCATGAGCGCCTCGTTTACCTTTCTGTACAGACTACGCCGTCGTTTAATCCTGTACAATTTTGGTTTTTGGTATAAGTTTTACCGTTCGCGTTTTGGCAGGTTGTCCTATTGTTTAAACACAGACCCTGTCCGATATGAAAAATGCCTACTTATAAAAATAGACTAATGGGCCGGGTAAAACGCGATGCGAGGAACACCTCATGCACATATTGCTGACCGGCGGTACTGGTTTGATCGGACGTCAGCTCTGCCGGCACTGGCTGGAGCAGGGACACCGCTTGACAGTATGGAGTCGTCGACCCGAACAAGTGGCAGAAATCTGCGGGGCGCAGGTGCAAGGCATTGCCAAGCTCGACGAGATTGGCGAGCCGGTCGATGCGGTGGTCAACCTGGCTGGCGCGCCCATCGGCGACCGGCCTTGGACGCACAAGCGCAAGATGTTGCTGTGGAGCAGCCGCGTCACGTTGACTGAGGTTTTGCTCGCTTGGCTGGAGCGTTGTGAGCAAAAGCCGCAGGTGTTGATCTCCGGTTCCGCCGTGGGCTGGTACGGCGACGGTGGCGAGCGAGAATTGACGGAGGAGTCGGGGCCGGTCAGCGAGGATTTCGCCAGCCAGCTGTGCATCGCCTGGGAAGAGACCGCACAGCGAGCCGAGGCCATGGGCATACGCGTGGTGCTGATTCGCACGGGTCTGGTCCTGTCCGCCGAGGGCGGCTTTTTGTCGCGGCTGTTGCTGCCGTTCAAACTGGCGCTGGGCGGGCGTATCGGCAATGGGCGGCAGTGGATGCCGTGGGTTCATATCGACGATCAAATCGCTTTGATTGATTTTCTTCTGCACCGCAGTGACGCCAGCGGTCCTTATAATGCGTGCGCGCCGAACCCGGTGCGCAACCGAGATTTTGCCAAGGCCCTGGGGCACGTGTTGCATCGGCCGGCCGTGGTGCCGATGCCGGAGCTGGCGCTGAAAATTGCGCTGGGTGAGTTGTCATTGCTGTTGCTGGGCGGCCAGCGCGCCACGCCGGCCCGATTGCAGGCGGCGGGGTTTTCATTCCGGTTCACTGATTTGCCTGCGGCCCTGGAAGATTTGTCGGGTCGCCTTTGAAATAGGACGTTGCATGACCGATCACGCGTTGCTTCTGGTGAATCTGGGTTCGCCGGCCTCCACCTCGGTGGCCGATGTGCGCCGCTATCTCAACCAATTCCTGATGGACCCGTACGTCATCGACCTGCCATGGCCGGTGCGACGGTTGTTGGTGTCGCTGATCCTGATCAAGCGCCCCGAGCAGTCGGCCCACGCTTATGCGTCGATCTGGTGGGAAGAGGGCTCGCCGCTGGTGGTGCTCAGTCGCCGCTTGCAACAGGCCATGACCGCCCAATGGACGCAGGGTCCGGTAGAACTGGCGATGCGTTACGGCGAGCCGTCCATTGAATCAACCCTGGTGCGCCTGGCGAGCCAGGGCCACAAGCGCATCACGCTGGCGCCGTTGTATCCACAGTTTGCCGACAGCACCGTCACGACGGTCATCGAAGAAGCCAAGCGGGTCGTGGCTGAGAAGAAGCTCGATGTCGAGTTTTCGATTCTCCAGCCTTTTTATGATCAACCGGAATACCTCGATGCGCTGGTTGCCAGCGCCAAGCCGTACCTGATGCAGGATTACGATCACTTGTTGCTGAGCTTCCACGGCCTGCCGGAACGGCACCTGACCAAACTCGACCCCACGGGTTTTCATTGTTTCAAGGACGCCGATTGCTGCAAGAATGCGCCGCCGCAAGTCATGGCGACGTGTTACCGCGCCCAGTGCATTCGCACCGCCGAGCTGTTCGCCCAGCGCATGGGATTGGCCGATGGCAAATGGTCGGTGTCGTTCCAATCGCGACTGGGCCGCGCCAAGTGGATCGAACCCTATACCGAAGCGCGCCTGGACGAGCTGGCCAAGAGTGGCGTGAAGAAAATCCTGGTGATGTGCCCGGCGTTCGTCGCCGATTGCATCGAAACCCTGGAAGAAATCGGCGACCGTGGGCGCGAGCAGTTCCGCGAAGCGGGAGGGGAGGAGTTGGTGCTGGTGCCGTGCCTCAATGACGATCCGCAGTGGGCGCAGGCGTTGAGCACCTTGTGCGAGCGAGCGCCGATCGCGCTGTAATACAAACCTGTGGCGAGGGAGCAAGCTCCCTCGCCACATTAGGTACTGGTTGATTTACAGCAGCGGCTCATCCGCCTTCTTCTGCTTCCAACCATCATTGCCCGGCAAGATCAAGTTCAGCGCAATCGCCACCACGGCGCACAACGCGATGCCCTTCAGGCCGAAATCGTCCGGGCCCGTGCCGGTGCCCACCAGCACGCCGCCAATGCCGAACACCAGCGTCACCGAAACGATCACCAGGTTGCGGGCTTCGCCCAGGTCGATCTTATGACGGATCAGGGTGTTCATGCCCACCGCCGCGATCGAGCCGAACAGCAGGCACAAGATGCCGCCCATCACCGGCACCGGGATGCTTTGCAGCAGCGCACCGAACTTGCCGATGAACGCCAGGCTGATGGCGAAAATAGACGCCCAGGTCATGATCTTCGGGTTGTAGTTCTTGGTCAGCATCACCGCGCCAGTGACTTCGGCATAGGTGGTGTTGGGCGGGCCGCCGAACAGGCCGGCGGCGGTGGTGGCGATGCCGTCGCCAAACAGCGTGCGATGCAGCCCGGGCTTCTTCAAGTAATCGCGACCGGTCACGCTGCCCACGGCAATTACTCCGCCGATGTGCTCGATGGCCGGCGCGAGGGCTACCGGCACGATGAACAGGATGGCTTGCCAGTTGAACTCCGGCGCGGTGAAGGCCGGCACGGCGAACCAGGGCGCGGCGGCGATTTTCGCGGTGTCCACCACGCCGAAATAAAACGCCATGGCAAAGCCCACCAGTACGCCGGAGATGATCGGCACCAGGCGGAAAATACCTTTGCCGAACACTGCCACGATCAGGGTGGTGAGCAACGCCGGCATCGAAATCAGCATCGCGGTTTGATAAGGAATCAGCTCGGAACCGTCGCCGGCCTTGCCCATCGCCATGTTGGCGGCGATCGGCGCCATTGCCAGGCCGATGGAAATGATCACCGGGCCGATGACTACCGGCGGCAGCAGCCGATCAATGAACCCGGTGCCCTTGATCTTCACCGCCAGGCCCAGGAACGTATAGACGAAACCCGCCGCCATGACGCCGCCCATGGTCGCCGCCAGGCCAAATTGGCCCTTGGCGAGGATGATCGGCGTGATAAAGGCAAAACTCGACGCCAGGAACACCGGCACCTGGCGCCCGGTGACGATCTGGAACAGGATCGTCCCCAGGCCCGCGGTGAACAGCGCCACGTTCGGGTCCAGGCCGGTGATCAACGGCATCAGCACCAGCGCGCCAAAGGCGACGAAGAGCATCTGCGCACCGGACAGCACTTGGCGCCAGAGCGGATCGTTGAATTCGTCCTGCATGCTCAAGCGTCCTTCTGCTTGGTGCCGAAGATCTTGTCGCCGGCGTCGCCCAGGCCGGGGATGATGTAGCCGTGCTCGTTGAGTTTCTCATCGATGGACGCGGTGTAGATGGTCACGTCGGGGTGGGCATCTTCGACGGCCTTGATGCCTTCGGGCGCAGCGACCAGCACCATGGCGCGGATGTCCCGGCAGCCGGCCTTCTTCAACAGGTCGATGGTGGCGACCATCGAGCTGCCCGTGGCGAGCATCGGGTCGATGATCATCGCCAGGCGCTCGTCGATCTCGGGCACCAGTTTTTCCAGGTAGGTGTGGGCCTGCAGGGTCTGCTCATTGCGAGCCACGCCGACAGCGCTGACCTTGGCGCCTGGGATCAGGCTGAGCACGCCTTCGAGCATGCCGATGCCGGCGCGCAGGATCGGTACCACGGTGATTTTCTTCCCGGCTATTTTTTCCACTTGTACCGTGCCGGCCCAACCGGCGATCTCGTAGGATTCCAGCGGCAGGTCCTTGGTGGCTTCGTAGGTGAGCAGGGCACCGACTTCCTGGGCGAGTTCGCGGAAGTTCTTCGTGCTGATGTCAGCGCGGCGCATCAGGCCGAGTTTATGTCTGATCAGCGGGTGGCGGATCTCGAGGATGGGCATGGGGAAGGCTCCGGCGGCGGGCAAAAAACCGGCCTAGATTAATCTATCCGAGGGTGTTGTCCTATAGACAATACAGAACGTTAGTCCACAAACGCTTGATCTGGCCGGGCGGGATGCGTACCTTTGCCGGCTTTTCCGCAAACGCCACCCTTGGAGAGCGCCATGTCCGCTGATCTCGAGCATATCCGTCAAGTCATGCGAGAGGCTGACTGCCTGTACACCGAAGCTGAAGTCGAAGCGGCCATCGCCCGTGTCGGTGCGCAAATCAACGATCAGTTGGCCGAGAGCAATCCGGTGGTGTTCTGTGTCATGAACGGCGGGCTGATTTTCTCCGGCAAGCTGCTGACCTACCTGAATTTCCCATTGGAAGCGTCCTACCTGCACGCCACCCGTTATCGCAACGAAACCAGCGGCGGCGATCTGTTCTGGAAAGCCAAGCCGGAAGTCTCGTTCATCGACCGCGACGTGCTGATCATCGATGACATCCTCGACGAAGGGCATACCTTGGGCGCGATCATCGATTTCTGCAGACACGCCGGCGCTCGCGCGGTGCACACTGCTGTGCTGATCGACAAGGACCACGACCGCAAGGCCCGTCCCGACCTGAAGGCCGATTTCGTCGGCTTGCCGTGCATCGATCGCTACATCTTCGGCTACGGCATGGACTACAAAGGCTACTGGCGCAACGCCAACGGTATTTTCGCCGTCAAAGGGATGTAAATCCAATGACTGCGCCGGCCTTCCTGGATCAAGCCTTGTTCGATGAGCTGGCCGGGAAAGCCGCGGCCAGTCCTCGCGGGCGACAGCACCATAACTTCCATGAGATGGATGAGCCATGCCATCGCCTGGCGGTTGGCTTGCAACCGTCGACCTACATCCCGCCGCATCGCCACTTGAGCGCCGACAAGGCGGAAACCCTGCTGGTGCTCAAGGGCCGGCTCGGTGTGTTGATTTTTGACCAAGCCGGGACGGTAATCGACAAGCGAATCCTCCAGGCCGGCGGCGATTGCCTCGGTGTCGACCTGCCGGCAGGCGTGTATCACGGCCTGGTGGTGCTCGAAGCGGACAGCCTGATGTTCGAATGCAAGGCCGGCCCTTACCGGCCCGTCGGCGACGGCGAACTGGCCCACTGGGCGCCGCGCGAAGGCGAAGCGGGCGTGGCGCAGTACCAAGCCTGGATGCGCGCCCAGTTCGACTAGGCGGCGAGCCATTTCTCGCTCTTGACCCGCGCCTGCTCCAGGCTCTGTACATACACCAATTGACGCTGTTCGCGATGAAGCCCCGCGCGGCGCAGCTTCAGGCGCACCCGTGGCGCTGTCCCCACCAGGATCAGGCCGATGCCCTGCTTGCGATAATCGCGCAGGATATTTTCCAGCGCGACCAGGGCAGTCATGTCCAGCATCGGCACGGCGCTCATGTCCACGATCACCACCCGAACGCCGGGGTCGAACCGGCGCAATACGTCCAAGGCCTTTTCCGCCGCGCCAAAAAACAGCGGCCCGCGAATGGCGTAGCAACGAACGTGTTCGGGCAGGTTCAGCAGGGCCTGGTGGGCATGGCGTGGCAACTCGGCGCTGTCGGTCAGTTCGCTCATGCGCTTGATGAACAGCCCGGCGGCCAGCAACAGGCCGACAGCGACGGCCAGCACCATGTCGAACAGCACAGTCAGGCTCAGGCAGGTCAGCAGCACCAGTACGTCGCTGCGCGGAGCGATGCGCAGCGTATGCAGCACATGCCCGGCCTCGCTCATGTTCCACGCGACTATCACCAGCAGCGCCGCCAATGCAGCCATGGGCAAATAACTGAACAGCGGCGCCAACAGCACAATCGCCACCAGCACCACCAGGCTGTGAATGATCGCCGCCAGCGGTGACGACGCGCCGCTGCGCACGTTGGTGGCGCTGCGGGCAATGGCGGCGGTGGCGGTAATGCCGCCGAACAGCGGGGCGACGAGATTGCCCAGGCCCTGGCCTATCAGTTCGGCGTTGGGATCGTGTTTGCTGCCGGTCATGCCATCCGCCACCACGGCGCACAACAGCGATTCGATGGCGCCGAGCATGGCGATGGCGAAGGCGGGCGCCAGCAATTGGCGGAGCAGGTCATAGGACAGGATCAACGGCCGGCCTTGGCCATCCGGCAGATTCCAGGGCCAGTCGAAGCTCGGTAAGAATGGCGGGATGCCGGGGTAGGCGACGCCATCGACGATATAACTGAAGCGTTCGCCCAGCGTCGCGATCGGCCATCCCGCGCGCTCCATCGCCAGGCCCAACAGTGTGCCGACCAGCAACGCCACTAAATGCCCGGGAACCCGTGGCACCCAGCGCGGCCAGGCAATCAGCACCGCCAGGCACACGACGCCGATGACCCCATCGCCAAGACGGGCACCGGGCAGCGCCACGATCAACTCGCCCAATTGCTCGATGTAGTGTTTGGCGTGGCCTGCGGTGCTCAGGCCGAGCAAATCCTTCAGTTGCAGGGTCGCGATGACCACGCCGATGCCTGCGGTGAAACCGAGGATCACTGGATAAGGAATGTACTGGATCAATCGCCCCGCGCGCACCAGGCCCAGGGCGATCAGGATCAGGCCGGCAAGCATGGTGCACAACAGCAGGCCGCCCAGCCCGTATTGCTGAGTGATAGGCAGCAGGATGACGACGAATGCCGCCGTTGGCCCGCTCACGTTGAAGCGCGAGCCGCCGGTCAGCGCAATCAAGGGGGCGGCCACCAGCACCGTGTACAGGCCATGCTGCGGTGGCACGCCAACGGCGATTGCCAGGGCCATGGCCAGGGGGATGGCGATGATGCCGACCGTAAGCCCGGCCACCAGATCGCCGCGCAAGCGTTCCAGCGTGTAGCCGGCACGCCAGGCTTGGCGCCAGGCGGAGAATAACGGAGGGGCGGAGAAAGACATGAATACTCCTCGCAAGGGGGGTGGCACTGGCCCCGTGGCGAGGGAGCTTGCTCCCGCTCGGCGGCGCAGCCGTCGTAAAACCGGTTGACGCGTTCCGTCTGGGGAATCGCGTCAGGCTTTTTGGGGCTGCTGCGCAACCCAGCGGGAGCAAGCTCCCTCGCCACAACGGCATCGGTTCGGCGCCGGGACTGATGGCACATCGAGTATGCCGCGCCCGCTGCCCGGATGTATTGATCCGGGTCGCTTATTTTTACCGTCCGTGCGCATGCTAGAGTGCCCGCCCAAGACTCCGGAGCCTGTCATGCGTGTATCGATCCGCCGCTGCGCCACCTTGCTGCTGCTAACCAGCTTGCCGTTGCTGGCCATTGCCGCGCCGATGCACAGCCAGTTCCTGCCTCCCGATGATCTGGTGGCGCGCCAGGAACAGCCTGAACAGCAGCAGTTGCTGCAAGTCACCGATTACTCGGTGGTGCTGGGCAACCAGCGGCCGTCCAACCAGCAGCCGATCCCGGTCACGTCGCCGTTGATGGTGCGCCTCAAGGGCAAGCCGTTGAACAAGGGGGCCACCATCAGCCAGGTGATCCTCAATTTCGACGGTGAAAGCAAAAGCCTGAAGAAACCGGTCTACGACGAGGCGAGCAAGACCCTGACGCTGTCTTATCCACAGGCCCAGTACCGGGTGGTGATCGATCTGTTGCGCAACGACACGGTGTACGTGCAGTTTCTCAGCTACGCCAACGGCCATATCTGGGCGGACCTGCACACCGGCGCCGCACGCCTGCGTTGAGCCGCGAGGCCCGCCGGGGGTAAACTGCCCGCCCCGTGAACTGTGCGAGCTGGAGCCGGCAATGCGTAAAGACAAGAAACAAGTGATTGGTGACGAGATTGGCGACGAACAGATCAAGCTGTTCCTCAATTTCGAGCCGGTCGATGCCACTTCGCCGTCGCTGCACAAACTGATCAAGGCCTACCGTGGGCTGCGTGTCGACGACTTCGAGCGCTTCCTGACGTTCTTCGTCGAGGCCGGTCACGACCTCAACGGCAAGGATGAGCACGGTAATGATTTCGTTGCGTTGACCCAGGACCAGCGTAATGCCGAGGAATACATCGAGTTGATCAAGAAGGCGCGTGGCTGATTGATTCAGGGCCTGCTTCGCAGGCCAGCGGGAGCAAGCTCCCTCGCCACGAAAGCGTCTAAAAAAAACGCCCCGCTCTCAAGGAGAACGGGGCGTTTTTTTATCCAGTCGAATCAAGCGTAGCTTTGGGTCTCGCTACTTTCTTCAACCAGTTCCAGCGCAACGTTGTTTTGCGCGCTGACCTTGCGATACAGCGCCGCATCGGTTTCCAGCACTTTTTCCCGGGCCGGGAAGATCTCCGCGAGCTTGGCCGCCCACTCACCCTTGGCTTTGTCCGGGAAGCAGCGCTCGATCAGTTCCAGCATGATCGAAACGGTGACCGAAGCGCCTGGCGAGGCGCCGAGCAGGGCGGCGAGGCTGCCGTCCTTGGCCGCGACCAGTTCGGTACCGAATTGCAAGACGCCGCCTTTCTTCGGGTCTTTCTTGATGATCTGTACCCGCTGGCCGGCCACTTCCAGGCGCCAGTCTTCGGCTTTCGCCTCGGGGTAGAAGCGACGCAGGGATTCCAGGCGTTGCTCCATCGACTGCATCACTTCGCTGATCAGGTACTTGGTCAGGTCCATATTGTCCCGGGCCACGGCCAGCATCGGGCCGATGTTGCCGGCGCGTACCGACAATGGCAGGTCCATGATCGAGCCGTGCTTGAGGAACTTGGTGGTGAAACCGGCGTATGGCCCGAACAGCAGGGATTTCTTGCCGTCGACCACGCGGGTGTCCAGGTGCGGCACCGACATCGGCGGCGAGCCTACCGCGGCTTGGCTGTAGACCTTGGCCTGGTGGTGCTTGACCACTTCCGGATTGTCGCAACGCAGCCACTGGCCGCTGACCGGGAAGCCGCCGAAGCCCTTGCTTTCTTCAATGCCCGAGGCTTGCAGCAGCGGCAATGCCGCCCCACCGGCGCCGAGGAACACGAACTTGGCGTCCACTTCCCGGGTGTTGCCGCTGTTGACGTCCTTGATGCTGACGGTCCAACCGCTGCCGTTGCGCTTGAGGCCGGTAACGCGCTTGCAGTATTTGATCTGGGTGTCCGGTGCGCTACCCAGGTGCTGGAGCAACTGATTGGTCAGGGCGCCGAAGTTGACGTCGGTGCCGTTCATGACGCGTGTGGCGGCGATGACTTCGTCAGCCGGGCGGCCTGGCATCATCAGCGGCATCCACTCGGCCATCTGGTCGCGGTCTTCGGTGTATTCCATGTCGGCGAAGGCGTGATGCTGGCTCATCAGCTCGAAGCGCTTCTTCAGGAACTCAACGCCTTTTTCGCCCTGCACGAAGCTCAGGTGCGGCACCGGGGCAATGAAGGATTTCGAGGAGCCGAACGTGCCTTTCCTGGTCAAGTACGTCCAGAACTGCTTCGACACTTCAAACTGGGTGTTGATGTGCACGGCTTTCTTGATGTCGACACTGCCATCGGCGGCCTGGGGCGTGTAATTGAGCTCACACAGCCCGGCGTGGCCGGTACCGGCGTTGTTCCAGGGATTGGAACTCTCCGCGGCACCCGAGTCCATCAGCTCGACGACTTCCAGCGAAATCGCGGGGTCGAGCTCCTTGAGCAGCACGGCCAGGGTGGCACTCATGATGCCGGCCCCTACCAGAACTACATCGACTGCTTCGTTATGCGCCATTTAACGCGTCTCCAAAATCTGCAGCACCAAATTGTCGGCATAGCGGCCAGGAAGCGGGGCAGGTCAGTTGCGCCCCAGGTATCCATGGCCAGGATCGCCATGTCCGAATCTTCGCAATTCTTCGCAACACTGCGGATGCATGCAGCCTGGCCTCAAGAGTCCCATGAACTCATTTAAGCGCCGGGCAGGCAATTCGACTTATGGCCGAGACATCCGTTCGTGCAACCAAATCCGTAGCGGACAGGCTTCAGGCGCCGGTTCTTGAGCGATATCCGGTCCTGTGTCGTTGGGCTGTTCCAGACGCCAATGGTGCTTGTTCAGACGCAAAACTCTTCATTTGCTCGCCACACTCTTGTGAAGTTGTGAAAACCCGTTTTTTCACGCTCTTTTGAAGACGTGAACCTCAAAAAAGGGCTGTCCCAGCCTGGCACCGTGCCCGGTTTGGTTGCCCCCATGAAGTACATGACAGGCAAAACGGGCAGACAGCTCAGTGACCGAGCGTAATGACAGCTCTGCAGATTCGCGAAAAGTGGTGATTTGCCAGGGAAACAGCAAGCGCGCCAGCTTCACTCGATCTGTGTGGGCGGCTCTCTGTGGGCGGTGCGGGGTGCCAATACAAGCGCATCAGCGGCGTTGCGGGGCCCGATCAGGAGACGTCCTTATAATCGGGGGGAGATTGTAACGAAGAAACGCGCGGAAATGGTCGGGTTTTATGACTTTTATTAGCCTTGCGGTCAGACGGCCAACAGTTGCCGGCTGCGCGAACGAGCGCGGGGGGCTTGTACCAAGGCGCTGGCGGGCAATGGTTGATGCAGCCAGTTGAGACGGATCTCTTCGATTTCCACCCAGCCATCGCCCATGGGCTGCAAGCTGCATTGCTTGAATGCCTGGCAACGACCGCTGCGGTCCAGCAGGGCAAAGCAGCGGTGATGTGGGCGTGGGGTGAACAGGGAGATGAGATAGCGCATGGTCGGATACCGTGTCGAAGGAGCTTGAGGACAGCCTGACAGCCGGCCATGACACACCGGTGTAAGGACCATGACAACCGGGTGACAGGAACCGCCCGGCGCGGCCCATGTCAGACTTTGCAGTATTCATGCGGCGACGCTAGTTCGCCGCGATGGCGCACCGCTATACTGCCGGCCTGTCTGTGCCCGATTCTGGAGAGAAAAGCATGTTGCAACGCCTGTTGTTCGGTTTGATCGCCGTGACCAGTCTGACCCTTGTCGGCTGTGCCCACAGCCCGCAACAACTTAACCCGGAACCCAAGCTCAACGCCCAGCTGGCACCGGTGGGTCGTGGTCAGCCGGTGGTGGTGCGGGTTGTCGACGGTCGTCCGTCGCCGACCCTGGGTACCCGTGGCGGGTTGTACCCGGAAACCAGCGTGATCACGGTGCAGGGCGCGCAGATCCTGCCCAAGTTGCAGGCCCAGGCCGAGGCGGCCGTGCGTTTGCTGGGCTTCACCCCGACCGCCAACGCAATGAACGCGCCGCAACTGACCGTGACCCTGGCCGAGCTGAAATATCAGTCGCCCAAGGAAGGCATGTACGTGACCGAAGCGACGATCGGTGCGACCTTCCGCTCCGACGTGCAGAACGCGAGCCGCCGCTACAGCGGTCGCTACGGTGCTTCGCTGGACCAGCGCTTCGGCATGGCGCCCAACCAGGACACCAACACCAAGTTGGTCAGCGATGTATTGAGCGACGCCCTGACCCGTCTGTTCAAGGACCCGACCATCGGTCAGGTGCTGGCTGAGTAAGGTTCTGGCCTCATGAAAAAGCCCGCTTACGCGGGCTTTTTTGTCGGCGCGATCTTCACGCCGCCTGGGAATAGAATTCGAGCACGCTGATCCCGGTCAACAGGTCGGTCTCGGGAAGATCGGCATGTTGATGACCGCCGAGGGCGCAATACACCAGCCAGTGCCGATCCTGTACGTTGAAGGACAGACTGCCGACGAGGTTTTGTTGCTCATCGCTCGGGCTGATGAGGTAGAGGCGGTCCTGGTTTTCGGCGTGCAGCATGACGGATTCCGTGTGGGTTTGGAGGGCGACAGGGTGGCCTATCCATATGACGAAACCGTGACGGCTGAAATTAGAAAAATGAGCCCGACCCCTGGGGCGTGGCGGGGATCGTTATTGGTCGGAAAAAACGGCGCAGGGCGGCGGGCTTTCGGTAGAATCCGCGCCCTGTTCGTAGGTCCCCGGGCGCCAGGCGTCCGTTTTTCCCTTGAGGTTTGTGATGTCGTTGCAACTGTTCTCGTTGTTCGCTGCCCACCCCGCCAAACTGATCAACCTGCTTGCGCTGCTGTTTGCCTGCCCGGGTGGCTGGGTGCTGCATGCAACGCGTCGCCGCGAACAGCGGGCGCGGGCCTGTCTCCAAGCGCGTAGCAGCGAAAGCAATGAACGATTCGAAGCGCTGCTGGACCTGGCCACCCAGCGCATGAACCGGTTTTTCTATCGGTTCGGTTTTGCCTGCCTGGGGTTGGCACTGCTGATGTCGTGGATCAGCACTCAGCTCTGACTCCCTAAAGCGCCAACCCCGCCTTGACCCGATACTGATTGCGCACCGGCGTCGCGTATTGCAGCACCAGGAACGGTCGGTGTTCCTCCGGGCAAGCGTCCAATCGGCGCTGCCATTCTTCTTCAGCCTTGGCCAGTTCCTCGGCGCCGAATACCTCGGCCGCCGTCGGCACCTGCAATTGTGGGTCGGCATCGGCCCATTGGGCGTAGGCCAGGTAGTGCGCCGGAAACAGGCGATAGCCGCCGAGAATCTGCCGGTCCATCTCCAAGGCCAGCTGCTTGGTGTCCTCGAACAACTCGCTGATCGGCGGGGCGAAATTCACGTGGACCCGGCCCTTGTAGCCGGTGATGCCCTTGGCAATGCTGACGTCATCCTCGCCCGGCGCCTTGGTGTATGTGCCGGTGGTGGCGCGGATGTACAGCTCGCGGGCCTTGGCCTGGTCGCACGGGTCATATTCGTAGCTGATCGACACCGGAGTGAGGTTCAGCGAGCGGATGACTTCGCCGAATGGCTCGTCCTTGCGGCTCATGTGGAACATCTTCAGGATCGCCGACTCGGTCCGGTCATCACCGTCCTTGGCGCGGCCCTCGGCCTGGGCGATCCAGATCGACGCGCAATCGTTGCGAATCGAGTGGTTGATGTACGCCGACAGCAATTGGTACGCCGCCATTTTTTCCCGGCGCCCGGTGATGGAGCGGTGCACGATGAAGCTCTTGTTCAGGCGCATCAGGTCGCTGACAAACGGCTTCTGCAGCAGGTTGTCGCCAATGGCGATGCGCGGGGTCGGCAGGCCGGCGTGGTACACGGCGTAATTGACGAAGGCCGGGTCCATCACGATGTCGCGGTGGTTGGCGATGAACAGGTAGGCGTTGCCGGACTTGAATTGCTCCACCCCGGTGTATGTCACGCCATCGGTGGCGCGTTCGATGGTGTGGTCGACATAGAACTCCACTTTGTCCTGCAAGGTGGCGACCGATGTCACACCGGCGAACTCTCGACGCAACTTCTGCGCTATAAGAGGTTTGAGCATCCAGCCGAAAGCGCCGGCCAGGCGCGGGAAGCGGAAGTGGGTGAGGATATCTAGAAACGCCTTGTCGCTGAGCAGCCGTGCCAGCACCGCTGGGACTTCGCTGTCGTTGTAAGGTCGGATGGCATCGAATTCGCCCATCATGCTCTCTTGTTGGAAACGGCTAGGGTAAGTAAAGGTTCGATCGAAAAACCGACGGGGCACGACCTGGAAGATAGTCCAGGCAAAAATAGCCCTGCAAATAGACCGGCGATTATACGCACAAGTCACTTGGGAGACCGCGATGCTGGAAGCTGCTCATTATGAATGTCCGTATTGTGGGGAAGAGGTGGAGTCTTCCGTGGATTTGTCCGGCGGCGACCAGACCTACATCGAAGACTGCCAGGTCTGCTGCCGACCGATTACCTTCGTCCTGCAGGTCCACGAAGACGAATGGCACCTTGAGGTCTTCAGCGAAAACGAGTGATTGGGGCGACCATGCAGCGAATCTACGAGTTGGAAAACCTGATGGAAGGCGAGTTGCTCCAAGGCATGCTTGCCAGCGAAGGCATCACGGCGCACCTGGTCGGCCGCGACCTGGTGGGTGGCGCGGGTGAGTTGCCGATGTACGGCCTGCTGGGGCTGGCGGTTGAGGACGATCAGGCACAATACGCCCGGGAATTGATCAGCGCCTACAATGCCGCGCTGCCGGTGCCCGGCGATGAACCCGACAGTTACCCCGGTACGCTGGTCTGTTAGGCTGGCCGCAGTTTGATCAAGAGTCGTTTTGCCCCATGTGTGGACGTTATGCCCTGTTTCGTTGGAACCCCGCCTTTGCGGCCTTGCCCGGCTTCCCCGCCGACCAGAAGGCCCAATGGAACATTTCGCCCAATGACTCGGTGCTGATGCTGCGCGCCGGCGCCGATGGCCAGCGCGAATTGGCCCGGGCACGTTGGGGGCTGACGCCGCCGTGGCTGACCGATCTGTCCCGCACGCCGGCTCACGCCCGGGCCGAAACCGTCGCCGAGCAGCCCATGTTCCGCGAAGCCTTGCGTTTGCGGCGTTGCCTGCTGCCCGCCAACGGGTTTTATGAATGGCGCGGCGGCACCCGCAAGCGTCCGTACTGGCTGACGCCAGGCGAGGGTTCGTCGCTGTTTTTCGCGGCGATCTGGGAAGCCTATCCGGTGCAGGAGCAAGTGTGGCTGAGCACCGCTGTCATCACTCAACCGGCGGCCGGTCAACGCCGGCCACTGACTCTCGATGAAGAGGGCCAGCGCCAGTGGCTCGACCCCGAGACACCGCTGCATGTCTTGCAAGGACTGCTGGCGAGCGAGCCGGGGCAACTGCGCGAACGGGTGCTGGCGAACATGGTCAACGACCCGAAACTCAATGGGCCGGAGTGCCTGACTCCGGCTTGAGCCCTGCAACTGCCCATCAGACCTTGAACTGATTGATCAACCGCCGCTGCTGCTCCGCCAGCTTGGTCAGCCCGGCGCTGGCCGCGCTGGATTCGTCGGCGCCGCTAGCCACCTCGTTCGCCACCTGCCCGATGTTGATCACGTTACGGTTGATGTCATCGGCCACGGCGCTTTGCTCCTCGGCGGCGCTGGCGATCTGGGTGTTCATGTCGTTGATCACCGATACGGCCTGGGTAATCGTCTCCAAGGCCTGGGCTGCTTTCGCCGCGTGCTGCACGCTTTCATCGGTACGGTGCTGGCTGTCCTCCATCACGCGCACCACGTCCCGTGTGCCTTGCTGCAATTGCTGGATCATCGACTGAATCTCTTCAGTGGCCTGCTGCGTCTTTTGTGCCAGGTTGCGCACTTCATCGGCGACCACCGCAAAACCACGGCCCTGTTCACCGGCACGGGCGGCTTCGATGGCCGCGTTGAGCGCCAACAGGTTGGTCTGCTCGGCGATCCCGCGAATGGCGGTGAGGATTGCGTTGATGTTCTCGCTGTCCTTGGCCAGGGTCTGCACCACGCCCACCGCCTTGCCGATTTCCACGGCCAGTGCGCCGATGGACGTCGAGGTATCCCGGACAATTTGCATGCCCTGGCTGGCAGCCTGGTCGGCGTGACTGGCGGCTTGGGCGGCCTGGGTTGCGTTGCGCGCCACATCCTGCGCAGTGGCAGTCATTTCCTGCACGGCGGTGGCGACCTGGTCGATCTCCGACATTTGCTTGTGCACACCTTGGTTGGTGCGGATCGCGATGTCGGCCGTGTGCTCCGATGAGTCACTGACGCTCTGCACCGACGTCACCACTTGGGTGATCATCCCCTGCAACTTGCTCAGGAACGTATTGAAGCCCTTGGCGATGGCCCCCAGTTCATCGGCGCGGTCGCTGGTCAGGCGGCGGGTCAGGTCGCCTTCGCCCTGGGCGATGTCATCGAGCATTGCCACCATTTGCTTGAGCGGTCGGGCGATGCCGTGGCCCACCAGCCAAATCACCAGCAGGCCGAGCGCGGCAATCGCCAGCCCGACCATCGCCATGCCGAAAATATCGGTCTCGCGCTGATCGTCCAAGTCCTTCTGCAAGGCTTGCAAGTCAGCCATGACCGCACTCAGCGGCAGTTGCATCATCAGCGTCCAGCGCGCTTCGGCCTGGCCGATGCCGAAGGGCATGTACACCTCAATGTGGCCGTGCTCTTCATCGATGTCGTAACGCACTTCGCCAATGCCGAGCTTGGTCAGGTTGTCCAACTCGCTGGCGTCCAGCAGGTCGCTGGCTTTCTCGCCGAGCTTGCTCGGGTCTTTGGTGAAGGCCACCAACCGGTTGTTGCTAGAGAGCAAGGCCATTTCCCCGGCGCCGTCATACAGCTTGGCGTCGGCGGCAACGAGCATGTCCTGGATGAAGTTCACCGACAGGTCGGCGCCGACGATGCCCTGGAACTTGCCATCGACCAGGATCGGTTCGATGAACGAGGCGAGCATGGTCATGGTATTGCCGACGCGGTAGGGCGCCGGGTCGATCACGCAGGCTTTCTTGCTGTCCCGGGAGCACAGGTAGTACTCACTGGCGCGAATACCCGTGGACAGCAGCTTTTGGTCGGTCACGTCGGCGAGCTTTTCCAGGCCCAGGGTGCCGTCCTGATTGCGAAACCACCACGGCAGGAAGCGCCCGTTGGTTTCCATGCCCAGCACTTGGCTGTTCACGTAGTTGGCGTCGTCGTGGTCGATGGCGTTCGGTTCCCAGGCGATGTAGGCACCGAGGATTTTCGGGTTGCGCACCACGCTTTCCCGCAGCAGGCTGATCATTTGTTCACGAGGGATCTTCAACTGCGGGCTGCCATCCGCGCCGCTCATGCCCATCAAGGCGTTGGAAGTTGCCAGGCCCCGGGCAAGCAACAGTGGCGCTTCGAGCTCCCGTTGGATCAAGCTGGCCTGGGTATGGGCGAGGGCGCTGAGGCGTTGCTCGATGAGTTGTTCAAACTGCGCCTTGGTCCGCTGTTGCACCATCTCCTGAGTACGGGCGCCGGCGAACAATGCATACAGCACCAGGGCGCCGACCACGCTGAGCACAATGGCTCCGGCCAGGGCGGCGACGGAAAACTGGATCGATTTGAATTTCATAAAGGCTCCGGACGCGGAAATGACGTCTGGAATTTTTATCGGCGTTTCCCGGGCCGGACATGAGGCGCTGTTCGTCGGATGACTGTTTTGGCTTCGTCGGTGTCGCAAATGGCCGCGTTGGAAACTGACTGAAAAATTTGTAATCCGCCTCTGTGTATCTGGCGCGGATACCAATCAACGCCTAGGATACGCCCACGATTCCATGGAGCTTCTTTTGTATGAACAAGACTTTGATCGTGAGTGCCTTGAGCGCGGGCCTGCTGCTCGCCGGTTGCCAGTCGGTCAACACCACCAGCGGCGGAGCCGTGGGCGTGGAGCGCAAGCAGTACATGTTCAGCATGTTGTCGACCGCTGAGGTCAACCAGATGTATGCGCAGTCCTATCAGAAAAGCATGGGCGAAGCGAAAGCCCAGGGCGTGTTGGACAAGACCAGCAGCGATGCCAAGCGCGTCCAGGCCATCTCCAGCCGGTTGATCGCCCAGGCACCGGTGTTCCGTCCGGATTCGGCGCAATGGAACTGGGAAGTGAACCTGATCAAGAGCGACGAGCTCAACGCCAGCTGCGGCCCTGGTGGGAAAATCATTTTCTACACCGGCTTGATCGAAAAGCTGAAGCTCAACGACGATGAAATCGCCGCGATCATCGGCCATGAAATCGCCCATGCCTTGCGCGAACACGGCCGTGAAGCGATGTCCAAGGCCTATGGCATCGAAATGGCCAAGCAGGGTGCCGGTGCCATATTCGGCCTGGGCCAGGACAGCCTGGCGCTGGCCGATACCGTGGCCAACTACGGCATGACCTTGCCCAACAGTCGTGGCAACGAGAACGAAGCCGACCTGATCGGCCTCGAACTGGCCGCCCGGGCCGGCTACGACCCGAACGCCGCAATCACCCTGTGGAATAAGATGGCCAAGGCTTCGGAGGGGGCGCCACCAGAGTTCATGAGCACCCACCCTGCGTCGAGCAGCCGGATCGCTTCGTTGCAGGCGGCGATTCCGAAGGTTATGCCGCTTTATCAGCAGGCCAAGAAATAAGCTTCGAGCTGCAAGCTACAAGCTACAAGCTACAAGCTACAAGCTACAAGCTACAAGCTACAAGCTACAAGCTACAAGCGAAGTAGAACCGCCTTTGCTTGCAGCTCGCAGCTTGAAGCTTGCCGCTGCTACAACGCCCTATACACCGCCACGATCGCCAGGATGAAGAACGCCGAGGCGGCCAGGCGGCGGATGAGGGTAAGCGGCAGTTTCTCGGCAGCGAAGTTGCCGGCCAGTACCACCGGAACGTTGGCAATCAACATGCCCACGGTGGTACCAATGATCACCAGCCAGAGTTCAGGGTATTGCGCAGCGAGCATGACTGTGGCGATCTGGGTCTTGTCGCCGATTTCCGCGAGGAAGAAGGCGATCAGCGTGGTCAGGAAAGGGCCGAACTTGCGGGCGGTATTGGCTTCTTCGTCGTCCAGCTTGTCCGGCACCAGGGTCCACAGCGCCGTGGCCGCGAAGCTGGCCGCCAATATCCAGTGCAACACCGAGTCCGAGAAGAACCCGCCGACCCAGGCGCCGACCGCGCCAGCCGCCGCATGGTTGGCCAGGGTCGCGGCGACGATGCCGGCGATGATCGGCCAGGGTTTACGAAAACGAGCGGCAAGGATCAGCGCGAGCAGTTGCGTCTTGTCGCCGATTTCGGCCAGCGCAACGATAGCGGTCGGTACGAGGAAAGAGTCCAGCATCAGGGGATTCCTAAGAGGGGCGGGTCGACACGGCTATGACACGTACAGCCTCCCCGCCCCGGGTAAGGTGTGCGTGTCATAGGTCTTGTCAAACCCAGCGACCCTCTATGGGGACGCTTGGGCCGCATACGCCATGGTCTGCTGACCAAGTATGTTGACGTATGCCGGGCGAGCGTGGCGCTCGCGGGAGACTACTCCCCTAGGACGGTGCGGATTCTGCCTAGGCAAATCCGAATGGGCAAGCGATGTTTTTCACAAACGCATCAGCCGCGCTTGGCCCAGTAGATGCGAAAACCCTGGCCTTCGGCTTTGATTGCGCAGATGCCCAGATGCTCTTCGATCAGTGGCTGGTACTTGAGGAAACTGTTCGCCACCAAGCGCAGTTCGCCGCCGTTTTTCAGATGTTTGGCTGCTTTTCGCAGCAGGTTTTCCGTAGCGTGGTAATCGGTGTGGACGCCGACATGGAACGGCGGATTGCTCAGGATCGCGCTCAAGCCCATGGGCGCGGCATCGATGCCATCGCCGGTCAAAACCTCGGCTTCCAGGCCGTTGGCGGCCAGGGTCAGGCGACTGCTGGCGGCCGCAAAAGCGTCGACGTCGAGCAGCGTCACCGTGTTGTGCGGGTAGCGGCGCTTGACTGCTGCTCCCAGCACCCCGGCGCCGCAGCCGAAATCCAGCAAATGGCCGCTGGGTAGTTTGTCCAGGTGTTCCAGCAGCAGCGCACTGCCGCGATCCAGGCGACCGTGACTGAACACGCCCGGCAGGCTGATCACCGTCAGCGGGCCCTCGGCGAGCGGCAATTCGTAACTTTGGGCCAAACTTTCCAGGGGCTTGGCTTCGGGCGCATTGGCGACCGTGACCTGCCAGAGTTGGCAATGGCGCGCGCTGTCGAGCTTGCGAGGCTTGCCAAACGGGTTTAGCTGCTTGGAGGCGCCTTCGATGCCGCTGCGCTTTTCGCCCACCAGGTACACTTCGCGACCGGCCAAGCGTGACGCCACGGCATTGAGAACGTAGTCGGTGAGGTCCTTGGCCTTGGGCAGGAACACCACGGCGGTGTCGAATTCGCGCTCCGGAACGTTCACGCCAAACTGGCTGCGTTCCGGGAACCGCGCGTCCAGCGCCGCCTGGTCGCCGGCGTGCCAGCACCAGCCATGAGCCTCGGGCAAGCGGCCGAGCAGATCATCGGCGGGCAGGCCGGCCAGCAGGACCGAACCTTGGAATAACTCGGCCTGACGAAGCAGTACTTCACTGCGCGGATCCATGGGCTGCTCCTTGAAAAAAAGTGCGGCAGTTTATCAACTGACGACACGTCGTGCTGTACCGCTGAAGAACCCTTGGGCGTTTTCCGTCAGTTGGCCGACGATCCGCTGGCGTGCCTCGCGGCTGCCCCAGGCATTGTGGGGCGTGACGATCAACCTGGGGATGTCGCCGGCCAACAGCGGATTGCCCTGGGTCGGCGGCTCGACGCTCAGCACGTCGGTGGCGGCGCCTCCCAAGTGACCGCTGCGCAAGGCCGCGGCGAGGGCCTGTTCGTCCACCAGTCCGCCGCGTGCGGTGTTGACCAGGAACGCGCCGGGCTTGAGCAATGCGAGTTCGCGGGCGCCGATGAAATGGCGGGTGTGCTCGGTGAGCGGGCAGTGCAGAGTCAGGGCGTCAACTTGCGGCAGGAGCTCGTCTAGCGGCACGCGGTCGGGGCGGGCAGGGCGACCTGGAATCTGCCCCAGCAGCACGCGCATGCCAAAGGCTTCGGCCAGCCGCGCGACGGCACCGCCCAGCTCGCCATGACCCAGCAAGCCGAGGGTCTTGCCCATAAGTTCGACAATTGGGAAATCCAACAGGCAGAACTGCGGAGCCTGTTGCCAACGGCCTTCGCCAACGGCTTTTTGGTAGTCGGCCAACCGCGTCGCCAGGTTCAGCAACAACATGATCGTGTGCTGTGCCACCGATGGCGTGCCATAGCCCTGGCAGTTGCACACGGTGATGCCATGCTGGCGGGCGGCGGCCAGGTCGACGTTGTTAGTGCCGGTGGCGCTGATCAGGATCAGTTTGAGTTCCGGGCTGGCGGCCATGGCGGCGGCATCGATCACCACTTTGTTAGTGATTGCCACCGTGGCGCCCTTGAGCCGCTCCGTCACTTGATCCTGGGTGGTCCGGGCGAACAGTTGCAGCTCACTGAAACATTGGCGCAACGGGCTCAAGTCAAGGTCGCCGAGGTCCAGGGAAGGATGGTCGAGGAAAACGGCGCGGGCGGTGTTCGTCATCAGCTGTACCTGTTATCTAAAAGACCGAAGGCGTAATGTGGCGAGCCTATCAGATGCGTTGCGGCCGTGGCGCCGCATACCTGTGGGATTGCATTTAACACAAGACTGTCGCAAGGAGCCCCATCATGTACCTCGCCGAATTTCTCACCGTCGCCCTGATCCACCTGTTGGCGGTTGCCAGTCCCGGTCCGGACTTTGCCGTGGTGGTACGGGAAAGCGTGACCCACGGTCGTCGTGCCGGGACATGGACGGCGCTGGGCGTGGGGACGGCGATTTTCCTGCACGTGGGCTATTCGCTGCTGGGCATCGGCCTGATCGTGTCCCAATCGATCGTACTGTTCAACGCACTGAAGTGGGCCGCCGCCGCGTACCTGTTGTACATCGGCTTCAAGGCATTGCGAGCGCAACCGGCCAAGGCCACCGAGGAAAACCTGCACAAGGAAGCGGGCAAACGTACCGCGCGCGGCGCGTTCACGGCGGGCTTCATCACCAACGGCCTGAACCCCAAGGCGACGTTGTTCTTCCTGTCCCTGTTCACCGTGGTGATCAATCCCCATACGCCGCTGGCGGTCCAAGCCGGCTACGGTGTTTACCTGGCCGTCGCCACGGCGGCCTGGTTCTGCATGGTGGCGATGCTGTTTAGCCAGGCGCGGGTGCGCGCCGGTTTCGCCCGCATGGGCCATTGGTTCGACCGGACCATGGGCGCGGTGCTGATTGCCATTGGCGTGAAGTTGGCGTTTACCGAGGCGCATTGACCGGGTAGGACAGCGTCCCTGGGATGGCTCAAGGCTAGTATTTACGGGTGGATCAAATCATTCCTTTGGCTGATTTGATCGTCATATAACCCCTCTAGAGTGCTTACCTTCCAGCCAAGACCGTGCAGTCAGAAAAGGGACTCCTATGTTGCAGACTCGCGTTATTCCGCCAGCCGAGGGCGCTTATCAATACCCGTTGCTGATCAAGCGGCTGCTGATGTCCGGGGCGCGCTATGAGAAGACTCGCGAGATCATCTACCGCGACCAGATACGCTACAGCTATCCGACGCTGATCGAGCGTGTCGCGCGCCTGGCCAATGTGCTGACCGAGGCGGGGGTGAAGGCCGGTGACACGGTAGCGGTGATGGACTGGGACAGCCATCGCTACCTGGAATGCATGTTCGCGATCCCGATGATCGGCGCGGTGATCCACACCATCAACGTGCGCCTGTCACCGGAGCAGATCCTCTACACCATGAACCACGCCGAGGACCGCTTCGTGCTGGTCAACAGCGAGTTTATCGGCCTGTACCAGGCGATCGCCGGCCAGCTGAGCACGGTAAAGAAAACGTTGTTGCTGACCGACCTGCCGGACAAGACCGCCGACCTGCCGAACCTCGTGGGCGAGTACGAACAATTGCTGGCCGCCGCCGCTCCCACCTACGACTTCCAAGACTTCGACGAGAACTCCGTCGCCACCACGTTCTATACCACCGGCACCACGGGCAACCCCAAGGGCGTGTACTTCACCCATCGGCAACTGGTGCTGCACACCATGGGCGTGTCGACCATCATGGGGTCCATCGACAGCGTGCGGCTGCTGGGCACCAACGATGTGTACATGCCGATCACGCCGATGTTCCATGTCCACGCGTGGGGCTTGCCATATGTAGCGACCATGCTCGGGCTCAAGCAGGTCTACCCGGGCCGTTACGACCCGGAGTTGCTGATCGAGCTGTGGCGCAAGGAAAAGGTCACTTTCTCCCATTGCGTGCCGACCATCCTGCAAATGGTCCTCAACGCCAAGGGCGCCCAGGACACCGATTTTGACGGTTGGAAAATCGTCATCGGCGGCAGCGCGCTCAATCGCAGCCTGTACGAGGCGGCGAAGACCAAGGGGATCCAGCTCACCGCCGCCTACGGCATGTCGGAAACCGGCCCGCTGGTGTCGTGCGCCCATCTCAACGATGAGCTGATGGCCGGCAGCGAAGACGAGCGCATCACTTACCGGATCAAGGCCGGCGTGCCGGGGCCGCTGGTGGAAGCGGCGATCGTCGACGGCGAAGGGCGTTTCCTGCCGGCGGACGGCGAGACCCAGGGCGAACTGGTGCTGCGCGCGCCGTGGCTCACCGAAGGTTACTTCAACGAACCGCAGAAAGGCGCCGAGCTCTGGAAGGGCGGCTGGCTGCACACCGGCGACGTCGCCACGCTCGACGGCATGGGTTTCATCGACATCCGCGACCGCATCAAGGACGTGATCAAGACTGGCGGCGAATGGATCTCGTCCCTGGACCTGGAAGACCTCATCAGCCGGCATGCAGCGGTACGCGAGGTAGCAGTGGTCGGCATCCCCGATCCGCAGTGGGGCGAGCGGCCGTTTGCCTTGCTGGTCATTCGCGAAGGGCATCAGATCGGGGCTCGCGAGCTCAAGGAACACCTCAAGCCGTTTGTCGAACTGGGGCACCTGAGCAAGTGGGCGATTCCGAGTCAGATCGCCCTTGTTACGGAAATTCCCAAGACCAGCGTCGGCAAGCTCGACAAGAAGCGCATCCGGGCCGACGTCACCGAATGGCAGAGCAACAACAGCACCTTCCTCTCGACGCTCTAAGCGTCCCCGCCGTGCCCGAAAAGGGCACGGCAGCCCCGCCAAGCAAGCGCTTGTCTTGTCAAAACCGAAAATTCAGCCATCCTTGCCGTGCCGACAACCGTCGGCCTGGCAAAGGACTGTTCCAGAGTGGTCAAAGGCTGCAAATCACACTTTAGAGGGATCAAGCCGTACTACCTGCTGGCTATAGTCCGCTCAAGGATTTTCGGAATGGGACGCGCGTGCCAGCACGGCGAAGGGTTTCCGGAAACGCCCACTGCCATAACAATAAAACACATGGAGTTGCGTCGATGACCTCAGCAAACACTTTCTGGCGCCGGGCAAAACTGCCTCTGGCCGTCAGTCTTGCCTCCTCGCTCGCCGGCCCGGCATTCGGCGTCAGCTTCAACATCGGTGAAATCGAGGGCCAGTTCGATTCGTCCCTGTCGGTGGGCGCGAGCTGGTCCACGTCCAAGGCCAACCGCGACCTGATCGGGGTGAACAACGGCGGCGAGGGCCTGTCCCAGACCTCCGATGACGGCCACCTGAACTTCAAGCGTGGGGAGACGTTCTCGAAGATCTTCAAGGGCATCCATGACCTGGAACTGAAGTACGGCGACACCGGTGTGTTTGTACGAGGCAAGTACTGGTATGACTTCGAGCTCAAGGACGAAGACCGCCTGTACAAGGACATCAGCGACAGCAACCGCAAGGAAGGCGCGAAGTCGTCCGGCGTACAGCTCCTCGATGCGTTCGTCTACCACAACTACGCCATCGCCGATCAACCGGGCTCGGTCCGCCTGGGCAAGCAGGTGGTCAGCTGGGGTGAGAGCACCTTCATCCAGGGGGGCATCAACTCCATCAACCCGGTCGATGTGTCCGCGTTCCGTCGTCCAGGCGCCGAGGTCAAGGAAGGTCTGATCCCGGTCAACATGTTCTACGTGTCCCAGAGCCTGACCGATAACCTGTCGGCCGAAGCGTTCTACCAGATTGAGTGGGACCAGACGGTTGTGGATAACTGCGGGACGTTCTTCTCCCAGCCGGATGTGATTGCCGACGGTTGTGACGACAACCTGCGCGTGCTGAACAAACGTTCGCGCATTCCAGCCGCCGCCTTGCCAACCTTGACCGCCCTGGGCGTGAACGTAAACGAGGAAGGCGTCCTGGTTCGTCGTGGTCCCGACCGTGATGCCCGTGACAGCGGCCAGTGGGGCGCTTCCCTGAAGTACATGTTCGAGCCGCTGGACACCGAGTTCGGTGCCTATTTCATGAACTACCACAGCCGTGCGCCGATCTTCAGCGCCACGGGCGCGGCGGCACGTTTCTATAACCAGCCGCTGGGTCCACTGGCTGCATTGCGTCCCGTGATCGTGGCGGGCAATTCCAACTACTTCGTCGAATACCCGGAAGACATCCGGCTCTACGGCCTGAGCTTTTCCACCACACTGCCCACCGGCACCGCGTGGAGCGGTGAGCTGAGCTACCGTCCGAACGCTCCGGTTCAACTGAGCACCACCGATATTCTGTTCGCCGGTGTGACGCCAATCCCGGGCTTTGGCAACGCCTCCGTGCTGGACGGCGCGCCGGGCCAGGACCTGCACGGCTATCGCCGCAAGGAAATCACCCAGTTCCAGACCACGTTCACCCACTTCCTCGATCAAGTCATGGGCGCCAGCCGCCTGACCCTCGTCGGCGAAATCGGCGTGACTCACGTGGGCGGCCTGGAAAGCCGTTCCGAGGCGCGCTATGGCCGTGACCCCGTGTTCGGGCCAGGCGAACTGCCCGGCGGCTTCTGCAACACCCTCAACACGTCGACGGCGGCCGGTGGCGGCCAGACCATCAGTGGCGTGAACAGCAACTGCAACAACGACGGCTTCACCACTTCCACTTCCTGGGGCTATCGCACCCGTGCCATCTGGGAATACCCGGACGTTTTCGCCGGCGTGAATCTCAAGCCCAACGTGGCTTGGTCCCATGACGTAAAAGGCTACTCGCCAGGCCCTGGCGCCAACTTCGAGGAAGGTCGCAAGGCTGTCAGCCTCGGGCTGGATGCCGAGTACCAGAACACCTACAACGCGAGCCTGGCCTACACCAACTTCTTTGGTGGTGACTTCAGCACCGTGGACGATCGCGACTTCCTGGCGCTCAGCGTCGGCGTGACCTTCTAAGCACCGTATTTCAGGACGAACACTATGAAAATAACAAAAAATCTGTTGCAAGTCGGTGCGCTGGGATTATCCCTGCTGGCGACCAGCATCATGGCCGCCGTGCCTGCCGCCGAGGCCGACAAGCTGGGCAAAAGCCTGACGCCGATGGGCGCCGAGATGGCTGGCAATGCCGATGGGTCGATTTCCGCCTGGAAACCCATGGCCAAGAACGCCGGCAGCGTGGACGGCAAGGGGTTCCTCGCCGACCCGTACGCCAGTGAGAAACCTGTATTCACCATCACCTCGCAGAACGTCGACCAGTACAAGGCCAAGCTCGCCCCAGGCCAGTACGCGATGTTCAAACGCTACCCGGAAACCTTCAAGATGCCGGTCTACCCGACCCATCGCGGCGCCACCGTGCCGGATGAAGTCTTGGCCTCCATCAAGAAAAACGCCGTGAACACCAAGCTGGTGGGTGCCGGCAACGGCCTGGAGAATTTCGAGACGGCCGTGCCGTTCCCGATTCCCCAGAGCGGGCTGGAAGTGATCTGGAACCACATCACCCGCTATCGCGGCGGCAGCGTGACCCGCCTGGTGACCCAGGCCACGCCGCAGCCCAACGGTTCGTACAACCTGGTGTACTTCCAGGACCAGTTCGTGTTCCGCGACAAGATCAAGGGCTTCGATCCGGCCAACCCAGGCAACGTGCTGTTCTACTTCAAGCAACAAGTGACCGCACCGGCGCGTCTGGCCGGTACCGTGCTGCTGGTGCACGAGACCCTCGACCAGGTGAAGGAGCCGCGCAAGGCCTGGATCTACAACGCCGGCCAGCGTCGTGTGCGCCAGGCACCGCAAGTCGCCTACGACGGCCCGGGTACTGCCGCCGACGGCTTGCGTACATCCGACAACCTGGACATGTACAACGGCGCGCCGGACCGTTACGACTGGAAGCTTGAAGGCAAGAAAGAACTCTATATTGCCGCCAACAGCCACAAGATCGATTCGCCGCAGCTCAAGTACGCCGACATCCTCAAGGCCGGCCACATCAACCAGGACCTGGCGCGCTATGAACTGCGTCGTGTCTGGCACGTGACCGCGACCCTGAAGGAAGGCCAGCGTCACATCTACGCCAAGCGTGACTTCTACATCGACGAAGACACCTGGCAAGCGGCGGTCATCGATCACTACGACGGTCGTGGCCAACTGTGGCGCGTCGCCGAGGCCCATGCCGAGAACTACTACGACAAGCAAGTGCCGTGGTACGCCCTGGAGACCCTCTACGACTTGCAGTCTGGACGCTACCTGGCCCTGGGCATGAAGAACGAAGAGAAATCGGCCTACGACTTCGGCTTCACCGCGTCCACCAGCGACTTCACCCCGGCGGCATTGCGCCAGGAAGGCGTTCGCTAAGCAGCGCTACCCGAGGCCGCATCCTCGAAAAAACGCCCCGACTGGTTCGGGGCGTTTTTTTTTGGAAACTACAACAGAGATTGACCACTTGTAGCCTTTTTGTAGCCATTTGTAGCACTCGCTTCAATACCTCTCCGTTTACGGCTAGTCTGCGGACATCTGCAACGCCGCCATCCGCATTTCAAACAAGAGCCGGCCATGACTGATTTGTCTTCACCCCCGGATTCTTCCCGTGCAGCCATCGCGGTACAGGAAGGGCGTTTCTACCGCCCACCTCTGCCCGACGGGCATGTCGTGCGGCCGCGGTTGTGCGAGCGTCTGAGCGCCGGGCTGGGTGGGCGGTTGCTGCTGGTGAGCGCGCCGGCGGGGTTCGGTAAAAGTTCGCTGGCGGTGGAGTTCTGCCAGGGGTTGCCGGCCCATTGGCGAAGCCTCTGGTTGGGACTCAGTGCCAGGGACAACGATCCGGGGCGTTTCCTGGAGCGGCTGCTCGAAGGACTCCAGGCGTTTTATCCCCAGTTGGGTGGCCGCGCTTTGGGCTTGCTGAAAATGCGCCAGCGCCACCAACCCTTCGCGTTCGAAGAATGGCTCGACGGCTTGCTGGATGAGCTGTCCGCGCATTTATCAGCTAGCGCGCCCTTGCTGCTGGTGCTCGACGATTACCACCTTGCCCAGAGCCCGGTGCTGGATCGCTGCCTGCAATTTTTCCTCAATCACCTGCCCGAGGGGTTGCTGGTGCTGGTCACCAGCCGTCAGCGGCCTGACTGGCACTTGGCGCGCCTGCGCCTGTCGCGCCAATTGCTCGAACTCAACGAGCAGGACTTGCGTCTGACCCACGACGAAGCGTTGACCTTGCTCCAGCATCACAGCAGCGCGTTGCGTGGCGAGGCGTTGGAAAGCCTGATCCAGCGCAGCGAAGGCTGGGTCGCCGGGCTGCGCTTCTGGTTGCTGGCCGCTTCCGAAGCCGGTAGCGAAGGGCGACTGCCCCAAGCGTTGCACGGCGGTGAAGGGCTGATCCGCGACTATCTACTGGAGGAAGTCATCGACTGCCTGCCCGCCGAGGTGCAGGCGTTTCTCTACGACATCGCCCCCCAGGATCGCTTTTGCAGCGAGCTGTGCGATGCGGTGCGCGACGCCCATGACAGTCACGAAATCCTCAAATTTCTCGCCGCCCACCAAGTGTTCCTGGTGCCGCTGGATGAACATGGGCATTGGCATCGCTTCCATCATCTGTTTTCCGACCTGCTGCGCAGTCGCCCGAGCGCGCCGGCCATGGTGCCGGCCGGGACCCTGCATTTGCGTGCCTGCCGCTGGTTCAACGCCCAGGGCCTGATCGACGAAGCCGTGGAGCAGGCCCTGCGCGCCGGGCATCTGGACGTGGCGGCGAATTTGGTACAGAACCTCTCGGAGGAGCAACTGCTGGCCGAACAGAACGTCGGCATGTTGCTGCGCTGGAAAATGGACTTGCCCGACAGCCTGCTCATCAGCAGCCCACGGCTGATCGTGCTGTACAGCTGGGCGCTGGGGCTGGCCTGTCAATTGGATGCCGCCGAAGAGCTGGCCGCCCATTTGAGCCGCTTCCTGCCGGCGCCGTCAGCCACCGCGCATAAATCCATGCTCGCCCAGTGGCTGGCGCTGAGCGGCATTGTTGCCCGCGGTCGTGGTGATCGTGAGGCCACGCTGCGCTATTGCACCGAGGCGCTGGAAAGCCTGCCGCAAAAACGCTACGGCCAGCGCCTGATGTGTTTGTCCACCTTGTCGAACCTGGCGATTGCCGACGGGGACCTCTGGCGCGCCCGGACTTTGAACCGCGAGTCCCTGGAGTTGGCGCAGCGGGTTGGCAACCCACTTTTCGAAGCCCTGGCCCATTACGATCGCGCCCGGGTCTTGCAGGCGCGAGGAGAGATCCTGCGGGCACTTGAGGAGGTCAAGCAGGGACTGCAACGCTTGCACCCACTGCCACCCCAACGGCTGTACGCGGTGCGGGCACGGTTGGTCTTGTATGAGGGATTTTTGCTGACGTTGCGCATGCAAAACCAGACCGGGCTGGCGCGGTTGCAGGCGGGGCTGACCGAAGCCCGGGCCTGCCGCGATATCAGCGTGTTGATCGGCCATTGTGTGATTGCCCGCGTCGAAGGCCAGGGCGGCGAGTTCGCCCGGGCTTTTGCCGAACTGGCCGAAGCCGAGCGCTTGATGCATATCTGGGACGTCCCGCCGGTTTATTACCTGGCGATGATTACCTTGGTCAAATGCGAGCTCTGGCTGGCCCAGGGGCGCACCGAACTGGCCGAAGCCTGGCTGGTGCGGCTGGGGCAGACCTACACGGGCGAACGGGCTGCCGCCCCGCCGGAATTCCATCCGCAACTGCCGCTGCACGTCGAACTGCAACAGGCACTGCTCGAGTCGATCCGCGGCCAACCGATGCAGGCCGAAGGACGGCTCAATGCGTTGCTCGAACATTCGCAGCAGACCGGGCGGCAGATGCTCAGCGTGATGGTGCTCAACCAGAAAGTCGCCTTGCTGTTGAGCGCCGGGCGCGAGCCGCAAGCCCGCGTGGCCTTGGCCCAGGCGTTCGATGCCGCTGTTGGCGGCGCGCTGCAGCCCTTCGAGTGGCTGCTGCAAAAGCATCACGAATGGTTGCGCGAGCAACTGCTCCAGGCGCCGCCCGGCGGCCTTCGCGAGCACTTGCTCGAACGCTTGCCCACGGCGGCGCTGCAACCGACCGAGTCCTGCGCGCATGTCGAAGCCCTCAGCAGCCGGGAGCGTGCAGTGCTACAACTGATCGCCCAAGGATGTTCGAATCAGGAAATCAGCGAACAATTGTTCATTTCGCTGCACACGGTGAAAACCCACGCCAGCCATATCAACAGTAAACTGGGCGTGGAACGCCGTACCCAGGCCGTGGCGCGAGCGAAGACGTTGGGGTTGCTGGGCTGAGCAAGATTTTTGCTCAGTGAGCACCCTCTCCACAAAAGCCATTGGGTGTGAATCAAGGAAAATAGTGGAATGTTGCCCCTCTACAAAACCATCCCATCCCCTGTCGGCGAACTGATCCTCGTGGCCCGAGGCCCGAAGCTGGCCGCTATCCTGTGGGAAAACGAACGGCTCAACCGCGTGCGCCTCGGGCCTTTGGAGCAAGACAACGCTCACCCGACCCTCAAGGAAACCGAGCGCCAGCTGCTTGAATACTTCACGGGTCAGCGGCGTGGTTTTGAACTG
Organism: Pseudomonas sp. Z4-20; assembly: GCF_051131955.1. Taxonomy (NCBI): domain Bacteria; kingdom Pseudomonadati; phylum Pseudomonadota; class Gammaproteobacteria; order Pseudomonadales; family Pseudomonadaceae; genus Pseudomonas; species Pseudomonas sp. Z4-20. Next base: position 4,693,741 of record NZ_CP071641.1, on the reverse strand, counting down.
GATCTGGATTTCGCCGGTACCGATTTCCAGGTGCGGGTCTGGCAGGCATTACTGACCATTCCGTTCGGCGAAACCCGCAGTTACCGCGACATCGCCATCCAGATCGGCCAACCGACCGCAACCCGCGCGGTCGGCGCTGCCAATGGACGCAACCCGATCTCGATCATCGCTCCCTGCCACCGCGTCATCGGCACCTCCGGCAGCCTTACCGGTTTCGCCGGCGGCCTCGCGGCGAAACAGTTCCTGCTAAGCCTCGAAGGCCAGCAGAGCCTGCAACTGGCGTTCTGAACCCCGTGCCCGGTTCCGAGTGGTCGCTCAGGTTGGGGGTAACTTGGGCGCCAGCATGCGGGTTGGCGGCTTGCCGTTGGCGTTGTGTTGGACGATGTCCGTCGGCTGTCCCTGTTCGTTGAAAAATACCTGGCCAATCCCCGCCGAATTCCACAACCGCTCCCCGGCCTCGGCGTGCTCGGGGGTGTGAGGCACGATGCGCATGCTGCGACGCTTGGTGAACCAGTTCAGCGGCGAGCGTGGGGAATAGAGCCAACGGTTCAAGCGATCGAACCATTCCAGCAGCGCCGGCGGGAATTCATTCTTGATGCCACTGCTGGTGATTTGCCAGATGCGCGGGCCGCCCTTGCGATGTGGGATAAGTACCTCGTAGACGAAGGAGTAGTGCACGTCGCCGGACAGCACCACGTAGCTGCCAGGCGTGCGCGAGTGGCGGAAGATATTAAGGATCACCTGGGCCGCGCCACGGTGGGCCATCCAGTTTTCCGCATCCACCAGCAGCGGGAATCCGCACCAGCTGAACACCCGCTGCACGGTCTCGATCAGCTTTACGCCGAAGATCGGCGCCGGCGAGACGATGATCGCCGAAGGATGGTCCAGCAATTCCTGTTGCAGTTCGCTCAGGGCTTCCCAGTCCAGCAGGCCTGACGGTTGCTTGAGGTTGTTCTCGCTGCGCCAGCGCCGGGTGCGAGTGTCGAGCACCACCAGCGCCGGAGAGCTTGGCAATACGTAATGCCAGCGTTGGAAACCGAGCAGCGTGTCGATCAACCGGTCCTGGGGCTCGCTGTCAAGGTAGCGGTCGTCGGCGGTGCCGCACAAGGCCACGGTTTGTTCGACCACTTCGTCGAACGCGTCCGGGTTGTTGCCCCAGCCCTGGCAGAGCATGTAGGCAATCAGCGCATTACCGATGATGCGCTTGGAGAATGGATGACCGTAGGCCGTCTCCTCCCATTGAGCGGATAAATTCCAGTCATCGGTGATGTCGTGGTCGTCGAAAATCATCAGGCAGGACAAATGCGCAAACACCCGGGCGACGCCGTCCAGCCCGGTCTTGAAGGCGTCGATGCGTTGCTGTTCCAAGTCGTAGCGCTGGCGTCGCTCGGCGGTCAGCTCGGGAGGTTGCGGGGCGATCAAGGTCCAGGGCACCGGCGACCAGACCAGCAGATACATCGCCATGACTTCGGCGAAGGTCACCAAGTGATTGTCGGCGCTGCTGCTGGTGAAAATCGGCTTGCGTGCGCCGCCGAAAAATCGCTCGCGCAGGGTTTCGTTGCTCTCGAGCGCCGGTAGCAGATCCGCGCGATGGTAATAGCTGGCTGGGTGTTGGTAGAGCCTGGCGCTGTCTTCCACCACTGCGCCATCGAGACATTCCTCGAACAACCCCAGGCGCTCGATCAAAGCGTGAATCGCCCGCAACATCGGTCCGGCGACGTCATCGGCATACACCTGGTCGCCGCTCATCATCAACAAGGCTGGCCGCTGCTCGGGGGCTTGCGCCAACAATCGGTCGACACACAGCAATCCGTCATTGGCCGGGTAATGGGGTTTGCGGCAGGAGCCGTGGGCCAATTGCTCGATACGCGCATGCAATACGAAACTCGGGCGTTGCGCGCCGTCATACAACAGATGCGGCGCCCATTCGGCGATAGGAGCACTGTCCACCAGCAGGTCGTATTCGATCGCTACATCCAAGGGCAGGGCGGCGTCGAGTCGCACGTCGATCAGGTGCACAAACGCCTGGTGTCCCACTGGCACCACGGTGCAACGCGTGGCATCCAGCGCAAGATCGCCCACGCCGTCCAGCCGCAAGGTCAATGTCAGCGGTCGCGACCCCACCAGCCACATCACCAGCCGCGTGGCTTCCAGTCGGCGCAACAGCGGACCGACGAGGACGGGGGGTGGGGAGGTGAGCGTGTCGGAAGAAGACGGCAACATGCGTGGGAAAAGCTCTGCTTCAGAATGAGGCAGCGATCATAACGTAATGTGCTGGGTACTGGAGAAGGTACGGCCAGGGCGGATGACCCCGCGCTTGTGGCGAGGGAGCAAGCTCCCTCGCCACGGTTCACGCCCGAATAGTCAGCTCATCCCTAACCAGTTCGGCAGCGCCAGCGAGATCCATGGCACATAGGTAATCAGCACCAGGAACGCCAGTAGAATCATCAACCACGGCATGGCCGCGCGGATGGTCGCGGGCAAGGACATGCCGGTCACCGCCGAGGTGACGAACAGGTTCAGCCCCACCGGCGGCGTGATCAGCCCGATCTCCAGGTTCACCACCATGATGATGCCCAGGTGGATCGGGTCAATGCCCAGCTTCATGGCAATCGGGAACAGGATCGGCGCCAGGATCAGGATAATCGCCGAAGGCTCCATGAACGCGCCGGCAATCAGCAGCACGATGTTCACCACCAGCAAGAACGTCACCGGCGTCAGTCCGGCATCGATCACCCACGCGGTGATTTGCTGTGGCAATTGCTCCGTGGTCAGCACATGGGCGAAGAGCATGGCGTTGGCGATGATGAACATCAGCATGATGCTCAGCTTGGCCGACTCCAGCAGCACCTTCGGCGTCTCGCGGAACGTCAGGTCCTTGTAGACGAACAAGGCGATAAACGCTGAATAGACCGCCGCCACCGCGGCCGCTTCGGTCGGTGTGAACATCCCGGAATAGATCCCGCCGAGGATGATGACCATCAACAGCAGGCCCCAGATGGCCTGGCGTGCCGTGCTCAACCATTCCCGCAGCGTCGCCCGGGGCATTGCCGGCAGGTTTTTTTTCACCGCGACGATGTAGATCGCCACCATCAGGAAAAAACCCAACAGCAAGCCGGGGATCACGCCGGCCATGAACAGCTTGCCCACCGAGGTTTCGGTTGCCGCGGCATACACCACCATCACGATTGATGGCGGGATCAGGATGCCCAACGTGCCGGCGTTGCAGACGATGCCCGCGCCGAACGCCTGTGGATAACCGGAGCGCACCATGCCGGCAATCGCGATGGAGCCGACCGCCGCCACCGTCGCCGGGCTCGAGCCGGACAACGCCGCAAACAGCATGCACGCCAGTACTGCGGCAATCGCCAGGCCGCCCCGGACGTGGCCGACGCAGGCGTTGGCAAAGTCGATCAACCGTCGTGCCACGCCACCGGTGGTCATGAACGCACCGGCCAGCAGGAAGAACGGAATCGCCAGCAGGGTATAGTGCTCGGAGGTTTCGAACAGCTTGATCGCCAGGGAACGTACCGAGTCGGGGCTGAAGAAAATAATCGTCAGCGATCCGGCCAACCCCAGCGAAATGGCGATGGGCACGCCGATGAACATCAGCACGAACAGCGCGATGAACAGGAAGGCAATGGTCATGGCTTGTCTTCCTCGATCTCGGTCAGTTTGATCGCTTCGGCCGCTTCATCGGCCAGGCCAAGACCGGTCTGGCGATTCATCAGGATGCGCACGAGGATTTCCGCAAAGCGGATGAACACCAAGGCAAAACCCACCGGCACGATCAGCCCGATGTGCCATTGCATGACGCCGAAATGGCCGAGGTCTTCGGCGCCGATCTGGGCAATCATCAAGGTATTGATCCATTCATAACTCGCCACGGCCAATAACCCGGCGTAGGCGAGGCAGCACAGGCAAGCGATGACGCCAATGAAGCGTTGCACCGGTTTGCTTGCCAGTTTCACCAGCGCGTCCACGCCGATGTGCCCGGCGGTGCGCACGCCGTACGACAGACCGAAGAAAATCAGCCAGCCGAACAGCGCCTTGGTCAGCGAACTGCTCCAGGTCATCGCCTGGGCCATGCCCATGATGCCGTCGCCGATGGCGAACATCGGTTCGCTGGCGGCGGGCCAGTTGTCACCGAGGCTGTAGAAAACCGCGTAGAGGTTATTGAGGACCACATAGACGAACGTCACGAGCGTCATGGCGGCCAGGAGGAAGGCAATGAACCCTTCCTCGAAATGTTCCCAGGTGCGCCGAAGGGCGTTCATGGATGGCATCTCCTGCAGGGAGGACAACAGGTCGGCGCTGCCATGTCGGCAGCGCCGGCCAACCCATTACTGAGCCTTGTTGGAGGCTTCGGCGGCTTTGATCAAATCGGCGCCGATGTCACCTTCGAACTTCTTCCATACCGGTTTCATCTTGTCGCGCCATTCGTTGCGCTCTTCAGGCGTGAGGGTAATGATTTCCGTGGTCTTGGCATCGAGAATGCGCTGCTTGTCGTTCTGGTTCAGTTGCGCCGCTTCTTTGTTTACGTGGGCGGTGACCTCCACCAGGATTTTGTCCAGTTCGGTGCGAATGTCTGGCGACAGGCCGTTCCAGAATTTGGTATTGGTGATCAGCATGTAGTCGAGTACACCGTGGTTGGATTCGGTGATGAACTTCTGCACTTCATGCATCTTCTGGCTGTAGATGTTCGAGTAGGGGTTCTCGGCACCGTTGACCACGCCGGTCTGCAAGCCTTGGTACACCTCGGCGAAGCTCATCTTGCGCGGGTTGGCGTTGACGGCCTTGAACTGTTCTTCCAGCACCGCCGATGCCTGTACGCGGAACTTCAAACCACGGGCATCCTTGGGTTCGCGCAGCGCTTTGTTGGCCGACAGCTGCTTCATGCCGTTGTGCCAATAGGCCAGGCCGGTGATGTTCTTGCTTTCCATCGACTTTAGCAGTTTCTGGCCTTCGGGGCTCAACTGGAAGCGGTCCACGGCGCTGATGTCATCGAACAGGAAAGGCAGGTCGAACAACTGCACGCTCTTGGTGTAATGCTCGAACTTGGCGAGCGACGGCGCGATCATCTGCACGTCGCCCAGTAGCAAGGCTTCCATCTCCTTGCCATCGCCGAACAACGAAGAGTTCGGGTAGACCTCGACTTTGACTTTGCCCGGCAGACGTTCTTCCACCAGCTTCTTGAACAGCAACGCACCTTGGCCTTTAGGGGTTTGCTCGGCCACTACGTGCGAGAACTTGATGATCACCGGATCAGCCGCCATGGCGGTGCTCAACGCACTGAGGGCCAGCGCGCAGACGAGTGCTTTCCACATAGGTTTAAACATTGGGGGTTTCCTTTTATTTTTAGTTTTTCTCGTGCGGGCTCATTCAAAACACAACGCACGGTGGGACAGTTGCAAGTCTAGGCAGAAAATTAGCTTGCCGGACGATTGTTACATTAAACGCGCCGCATTACTGCGCCTGATTGGAAGCCTCGGCAGCCCTCACCAGGTCCGGCCCGATAGCTTTTTCAAACTTCGCCCATACCGGCTTCATCTTGTCGCGCCAGGCGTTGCGCTCCTCCGGCGTGAGGGAAATGATTTCGGTGGTCTTGGCTGCAAGCACGCGTTGTTTGTCCTGTTCGTTCAACTGATCGGCCTGGTTGTTCACGTCGGCGGTGACTTCAATCACGATCTTGTCCAGTTCGCTGCGGATATCCGGCGGCAGGCCGTTCCAGAAATCGGACGTGGAAATCAGCATGTAATCCAACACGCCGTGATTGGTCTCGGTGACGTACTTCTGCACTTCATGCAGCTTTTGGTTGTAGAAGTTCGAATAAGGGTTTTCCGTCGCGTTGATCACGCCGGTCACCAACCCTTGGTAGACCACTGAAAAGATCATCTTTTGCGCTTTGGCATCGACGGCCTTGAACTGTTCTTCCAGCACGGCGGAAGTCTGCACCCGGAACGTAAGGCCACGGGCGTCCTCGGGCTTGCGCAATGGTCGATTAGCCGACAGTTGCTTCATGCCGTTGTGCCAATAAGCCAGGCCCTTGATGTTATTGCGCTCCATGGAGCGCAATAGATTCTGGCCTTCAGGACTCGTTTGAAAACGGTCGACCGCGGCAATGTCCTGAAACAAAAATGGCAAGTCAAACAACTGCACGGTTTTTGTGTATTGCTCGAACTTGGCCAGCGAACGCGCAATGATCTGTACATCTCCCAGCAGCATCGCTTCCATTTCCTTGTCATCGCCGAACAGCGTGGAGTTGGGGTAGACCTCGACCTTTACCTTTCCCGGCAAACGCTCCTCAACGAGTTTCTTGAATAGCAACGCACCCTGGCCCTTGGGTGTCTGCTCGCCGACCACATGGGAAAACTTGATCACGATAGGGTCAGCCGCCGTGGCCGTGCCCAGCGTGGTGAAAGCCAGCGTGCACGCGAGCGCTTTGCAAAAAAGTTTGAGCATGGTGGATCCCTTCGGGTCATGTTTATCGTACGGGGCCATCCCGGCCCCGGCGAACTGCAAACACTGGCAAGTCTAGGAGAAAAACTGCGGACTGCCGGAGTGTCAGGAATCCAGCGCTGGCCCCTTCAGCTCGATCTGATTGCCGTCCGGATCGAAGCAGTAGATCGACCAGCCTTCGCCTTCCGCGCCGTAACGCTTCTGCGCTTTCTCGACCTTCAATCCGGCTGCGCCCAGATGAGCGAGCAGGGCGGGTTCGTCAAACGGCTCGATGCGCAGGCAGACGTGGTCGACGTTATGCCCCTGCTTGCCGGGCGCCGCACCGCCTTGATGGCCGAGCGGCCCTTCGACATCCACCAGATCGATCATCGATGCACCCGCGCCGAGGTGGATCAAGCCCAGATCGTCCCGACGCTTCTTGAGTTCGCAGCCGAGCACTGATGTGTAGAAGGCGATGCTGCGCTCGATGTCTTTTACACGCAGTACGACGTGGTCGATGCGTTGAAGGGTGAAGTGCGTCATGGAGGCCTCCGCATTGGGTGCTGCGCCATTAGTCCTGACACTGTAATGGACAATTGCGCAGCGGTGCAGTCGCCTTGGTTCTTATCTGTGTGGTATGACGACATTTCAAGATGTCATCCTTCTCAAAAGGCTGTTGCGTCGAGGTAAGGCTAATTTTTACTGATTACAGGGGTTGACAGCCCCGATGAAACGTTCAAATAATTCACCAAGTTGTATGACGACATACAAATAGAAAATAACAACACGGTGGCTCCTCCCTATGAGAATCACAGGCGTTCACGTCGAAATCTTTTCCACCCCGTCGCGCCGCGCCCAGGACAGTGCGGGCCACGCCCATCCGGGTGACGAGGTCATGATCAAGATGGCCCTGCTGCGAATCAGCTGCGACGATGGCTCGCAAGGTTATGCCTTCGGTACGCCTGAATTGATCCGTCCACACATCATCGAATCGTTCGTTCGCAAGGTGCTGATCGGTCGCAACCCGATGGACCGTGAAAGCATCTGGCAGGACCTGGCGCACTGGCAGCGCGGCAGCGCCGGACAGTTCACCGACCGGGCGCTGGCGTTGGTGGAGCAAGCCTTGTGGGATTTGGCCGGGCGCACGTTGCAGTTGCCGGTGCACAAGCTCATTGGCGGCTACCGCGACAAAGTCCTGGCCTACGGCTCGACCATGTGTGGCGATGATTTGCCGGGCGGTTTGTCCACCCCGGATGAGTACGGCCAGTTCGCCGAAAAGCTCGTCAAGCGTGGCTACAAGGCCATCAAGCTGCACACTTGGATGCCACCGATTTCCTTCGCGCCAAATCCGCAAATGGACATCCAGGCTTGCGCCGCCGTGCGCGAGGCGGTTGGCCCGGACATCGCGCTGATGCTCGATGGTTATCACTGGTACAGCCGCATGGACGCGCTGACCATCGGCAAGGCGCTGGAGCAGCTGAATTTCGCCTGGTTCGAAGAGCCGATGATGGAAGACTCCGCCGAGTCATACGCCTGGCTCGCCGCCAACCTGGACATTCCGGTGCTGGGCCCGGAGAGCATTGCCGGTAAATTCCACAGCCGCGCCAGTTGGGTGACGCAGAAGTCCTGTGACATCCTGCGCGCGGGCGTGGCCGGGGTGGGCGGCATCGGGCCGTGCCTGAAAGTGGCGCACCTGGCCGAGTCGTTCGGCATGGACTGCGAAGTCCACGGCAATGGCGCGGCGAACCTGGCGGTGGTCGGGGCGATCAGCAACTGCCGCTGGTATGAGCGCGGCTTGCTGCACCCGTTCCTCGACTATGAAGAAGTGCCCGCGCACCTCAACAGCATCGTCGATCCCATGGATGCCGACGGTTATGTGCACCTGTCCGACCGGCCGGGGTTGGGCGAGGACATCAATTTTGCGTATATCGAGGCCAACACTTTGTCCCGACATTGATCCTGTTCCACGCCCGAGGCCGATGACTGCCCGGGCGACAAGTCTTTATAAATATAAGAAAGGACTGAACCATGAATCTCTGGCCCAAGCGCCTGACCAGGCTGCTGTGTGTCACCGTGGCCCTGTGCGCAGTGCAGGTGCCCGTCAGCCTGGCCCAAGGCGAAACGCCCGCCGACCAATTGGTGGTAGGCATGAGCATGATCAACCTGCTGTCCCTGGACCCCGCCGCCGCGACGGGGCTGGAGGTCGCCGAAGTCAACGCCAACGTCTATGACATGCTCCTGGAGCAGGACGCGGCGCAGCCGGACACGCTGGTTCCGGCCCTGGCGAAAAGCTGGGAAGTCAGTCCGGATCGCATGCGCCTGACCTTCCAGTTGCGCGACGACGTACGGTTTCACTCCGGTGTACCGCTCACCGCCCAAGACGTCGCCTGGTCGTTGCAACGCGTAGTCACCCTCAACCGCGCCCTGGCTTCCACCTGGAAAGCCTACGGGTTTACCGCCGACAACGTCGTCAAACTGATGCGTGCCGAAGGGCCACATACGTTTGTCATGGAACTGCCGCGCAGCACCGACCCGCTGTTGGTGCTCAACACCCTGGCAACCTCGCCCAGTGCCTTCATCGTTGATCGTTCGGTGGCCTTGCAGCATCAGGTCGGCGACGATCAGGGCGCGGCCTGGCTGGCGACGCATACCGCCGGATCCGGTGCGTTCAAGCTCGACATCTGGCGCGCCAACGATGTGATCCTGATGAGTCGTAATGAGGATTACTGGCGCGGCGCGCCGAAGTTGCGCCGGGTGATCATGCGCAACATGACCGAGTCCCAGGCCTTGCGCCTGATGGTCGAGCGCGGTGATTTGGACGTCGCCCGCGGCATGGCCGCGACCGACATCAAGGCGCTGGGCAAGGTCGATGAGGTGCGCATCCAGAGCATTGCCCGCGGCACGCTGTACTACGTGGCGATGAGCATGCAACAGCCGCTATTCCAGGACATCCGCGTGCGCCAAGCCATCCGCCTGCTGATCGACTACCAGGGCATCAATGACGTGGTGATGCCGCACTATGGCGTGATCAATCAGCGGCCCTTGCAGTTGGGACTGCCGGCACGCCTTGACGATCCGGGCTATCGCCTGGACGTGGCCGAGGCCAAGCGCCTGCTGGCGGCGGCCGGACATGCCGAGGGCTTCAAGGTGACCATCCGTTCGTTGACCGATCCGCCGTTTATCAACATCGCCACCAGCCTGCAAGCGACGCTGGCCCAGGCGGGGATCCAGGCGACAATCATCACCGGCACCGGCAACCAGATCTACGGGGCGATGCGCGACCGTCAGTTCGACATCCTCGTCGGGCGTGGCGGCGGCGGGGCGGAGCGCCATCCGCATTCGAGCCTGCGGGCCCTGGTGTACAACCCGGACAACCGCACCGAAGCCAAATTGAGCAACTTCCAAGGCTGGCGCACCTCGTTCTTCAATCCGCAGCTCAATCAACTGATCGAGCAAGCCGAGCGCGAGCGTGACCCCGAGCGCCAGCGTGAAATCTACGCGCAGATCCAGACCCTCTATGACCAACAGGCCGGGGCCATCATGCCGGTCTCGCAGATGGTGGATGAGGTGGTGATCCATGCCGATGTGCGCAACTACATCGGGCATACCGCCGCTACCACGCGTCTTCGCGACGTCTACAAGCAGCGTTGAAATCGACGGCCACCCGGCCAAGGCAGGAATGAACATGTCGACTGCAATTTATTCAATCTGGACCACCCGGGCCGCTTCGGCGACCCGGCGCGGCGGCTCGGTGGCGGTGACGCTGCTGGGGTTGCTGCTGCTGACGTTTTTTATCGGGCGAGTAATGCCCCTGGACCCGGTGCTGGCCATCGTCGGCCCGGACGCCGACGCCTCGGCCTACGCCCAGGTGTACAAAGAGCTGGGCCTGGACAAACCGCTATGGACCCAGTTTGCGATCTACCTCGGCGACCTGTTGCACGGTGATTTCGGCATGGCGTTGTTGACCGGCAACCCGGTCATCACCGACATCGCCCGGGTGTTTCCGGCCACTCTGGAACTGGCCACCCTGGCCATTCTATTCGGTGTGCTCGCGGGCTTGCCGCTGGGTGTCTACGCGGCGACGCATCAGGGACGGGCCGGTGACCATGTGGCGCGGTTGATCACGTTGTTCGGCTATTCCACGCCAATCTTCTGGATCGGCATGATGGCCTTCCTGGTGTTCTACGCCTGGCTGGGTTGGGCCGGCGGCGTCGGACGGATCGGCCTGGCCTATGACGGGCTGATCCCGAGACACACCGGCCTGCTGTTGATCGACACCGCCTGGTCCGGCGATTGGGAAGCCTTTCGCAGCGCGTTGCGCCACATCCTGTTGCCGGCGGTGATCCTCAGCTTCAACTCGGTCGCCTACATCAGTCGCATGACCCGCAGCTTCATGCTCGAACAACTCTCCCAGGAGTACATCATCACCGCCCGGGTCAAGGGGTTGTCCCAGCGCAAGATTGTCTGGGGCCATGCCTTCGGCAACATTCGCGTGCAACTGCTGACCATCGTCGCGCTGGCCTACGGCGGGCTGCTGGAAGGCGCCGTGCTGATCGAAACCGTGTTCGCCTGGCCGGGGTTTGGCCAGTACCTGACGAGCAGTTTGTTGCTCGGTGACATGAACGCGGTGATGGCCTGTGTGTTGCTGATCGGCCTCATTTTCGTGACGCTGAACCTGATCAGCGATGCGCTGTACAAGATCTTCGACCCGAGGACTCGCTAATGAATCTGCCCCTTGCTTCCAGCGCAGCCGGCAGTGCCGCGCTGCCCGCTTCGAGTACGGCAGCGCTGGTCGCCAGCAGCCTGCGCCTGTTGCGTTTTTTACTGCGCAACCCGATGACCTTCGCCGGCCTGGTCGTCGTCGCGACCCTGATGTTGGTCGCGATCTTTGCGCCGTGGATCGCCGGTCACGACCCGCTGCTGCAAAACCTTGCCGGCGCATTGCAGGCGCCCAGCAGCGTGCACTGGTTCGGCACGGATGAGTACGGTCGCGATGTCTTCGCCCGGTTGGTGTATGGCTCGCGCATCACGCTTTACATCGTCTTGCTGGTGACGGTGATCGTCGGCCCCATCGGCCTGTTGGTCGGGACCATTTCCGGCTACTTCGGCGGCTGGGTCGACAGCCTGTTCATGCGCATCACCGATATCTTCATTTCATTCCCCAGCCTGGTGTTGGCGTTGGCCTTCATCGCCGCTCTCGGCCCGGGGCTGGAGCATGCGGTGATTGCCATCGCGCTCACCGCTTGGCCGCCGATTGCCCGGTTGGCTCGGGCTGAAACCCTGCCGCTGCGCAACGCCGACTTCGTCGTCGCGGTGCAGCTTCAGGGCGCGTCGAGTACGCGGATCATCCTGCGCCACATCATCCCGATGTGCCTGTCGTCGGTGATCATCCGCCTGACCATGAACATGGCGAGCATCATCCTCACGGCCGCTGCCCTGGGCTTCCTCGGGCTCGGCGCCCAGGCACCCCTGCCGGAATGGGGCGCGATGATCTCCACCGGGCGACGCTACATGCTCGAAAGCTGGTGGCTGGTGGCGGCACCGGGTGCGGCGATCATGCTGGTCAGCCTGGCCTTCAACCTGTTGGGCGACGGTTTGCGCGACGTCCTCGACCCACGCAGCCAATCCTGAGGAACAGCCCATGACTGAGATAAAACTTGCGGTACAGGACTTGTGCGTGGAGTTTCGCAACGCCGGCAAAACTTCCATGGCGGTGCGTGACGTGTCGTTCAACCTGGGGCGGGAAAAGCTCGCCATAGTCGGCGAATCCGGCTCGGGAAAATCCACCGTCGGCCGCAGCCTGTTACGCCTGCATCCGCCGACAGCGAAGGTCACCGCCAAGACCCTGCGCTTCGCCGATATCGACTTGCTCAAGGCCAGCGAAAAGCAGATCCAGGCAATTCGCGGCGCGCGCATGTCGATGATCATGCAAGACCCCAAGTACTCGCTGAATCCGGTGGTGCGCGTGGGCGAACAAATCGCCGAGGCGTACCTGGCCCATCACAAGGTGCCCCATCGCGAAGCCCGCGAACGCGCCTTGGACATGCTCGCCAAGGTGCACATTCGTGATCCTCGACGGGTCTATGACCTGTACCCCCACGAAGTCTCGGGCGGCATGGGCCAGCGGATCATGATCGCCATGATGGTGATCACCGATCCCCAGGTGATCATCGCCGACGAACCCACTTCGGCGCTGGACGTGTCGGTGCGCCGACAGGTGCTCAACGTGCTGGAAGAATTGGTCAGCGAGCGTGACCTGGGGCTGATTTTCATCAGCCACGACCTGAACCTGGTGCGGCATTTCTGCGACCGTGTGCTGGTGATGTACGCCGGCCGCGTGGTCGAGTCGATTGCCGCCGCCGACCTGGATAACGCCATCCATCCCTACACCCAAGGTCTGCTGGCCGCATTGCCGAGCCTGGACCATCCGCGCGCCACGCTGCCGGTGTTGCAGCGCGACCCACACTGGTTGAACGCTTGAGGAGCCTGTCATGAGCATGATCGAAATCGCCGGGCTGAACCTCAGCTTCGGCACCGGCGCGGCACTGAACGCGGTACTGCATGACGTCGATTTGAGCGTCGGCGAAGGTGAGGCATTCGGCTTGGTCGGGGAATCCGGCTCGGGCAAGACCACCGTGCTGCGTTGCCTGGCCGGGCAGTACCAGCACTGGACGGGACGGTTGCAAATTGCCGGTCAGGCGGTGACGCGCAAGCTGCCGCTGGACCACTACCGCACCGTGCAGATGGTTTTCCAGGATCCCTATGCCTCGCTGCATCCGCGCTACACCATCGACGCCGCGTTGCAGGAACCGCTGCGCATCCATGGCATCGATGGGCGTGTTCGAAAGGTCAGCGAGATCCTGCGCAAGGTCGGCTTGAACGACAGCTTTCGCTTTCGTTATCCGCACCAGTTGTCCGGTGGCCAGCGCCAGCGCGTGGCGATTGCCCGCGCGCTGATCCTGCGCCCACGCGTGCTGCTGTTGGACGAGCCGACCTCGGCGCTGGACGTCTCGGTGCAGGCAGAAATCCTCAACCTGCTGGCCGACTTGCGCCGCCAGGAAGGATTGACCTACCTGATGGTCACTCATGACCTGGCCGTCGTTGCGCATTTGTGTGATCGGCTGGCGGTGATGCAGCAGGGCAGGGTGGTGGAGACACTCGACAGTCATCTGTTGGCAAGCGATGGCGCCGCCCACGAATACACACGCCTGTTGGTGCAAGCCAGCCGCGACATACAACGAATACCTATCGCCGTCTGAAGTAATCAACCCGCTGTACCCGTTTTAAACCGCAGAACTCGTTGAATCGCATGTTTCAACGCGCGCACGCGCTCGCCTGCGATTTGGCGTTTCACCCAACTAATTATTTCAACCAACAAGAATAAAAAACATGAAAAAGACCCTCGTAGTGTTGTCGATCGCTTCGTTGTTCACCTCCATCGTTGCCGTGGCCGATACTGGCTATATCAACGTACGCCACCAGTACGCGGAAAAAACTCGCATGCACGCTGACCGCGCCAAGTTTGGCATAAGGCTGGATAACGGCGTGGGCCTGGAAGGCGAACTCAAATACAAGACTGCCGGCGACCGCGAAGACGTTGCCTTTGACAATACCGTCGGCAGCGGCCATGAGTTCACCGTCAACTACCAGCACAAGATCGATGATCGCTGGATGTTGACGCCGTCGTTCGCCATGGAGAGCGACGAGGAATCCACCACTTACAAGATGGGCATGCGCCTGGGCTACAAGATCACCAAGGAACTGAGCATCGCCGGTCGCTACCGCTACGACGTCAGCAAGCTGGACCGCGACAAGGTCGATCACGACGTACCGGATAATGGCCAGGACGACCAGAAAATCCATCGCTATGACGTCTATATCAATTATGCGAACCAGGGGCCGTGGGCCTATGAGTATCAACTGACTTACTTCGATGCCGATTACATCCGTTACAACGGCGGCACCGACGACTATGAGCAAAATGCCGTGGTCAAGTACAAATGGGATAAGCGCTGGGCGCCGTTCTTCGAAGTGGGCGACATCAAGGTCAACTCCGTCGACAGTGATCGCCAACTGCGTCTGCGGGTCGGTATCCAGTACAACTTTTTCTAGAAGTTATTCGTTGTAGAACGCCTGGCGTTGCTGCGTTTCGCACAGGCGCATGCGGCTGTTGCTCAAGTGCAAGTACATGGCCGCCCGCGCCGCATCGACGTTACCACTGGCGATGGCGTCGAAGATTTGCTGGTGTTCGGCGTTGATGCCTTGCAGATAGGCGCTGCGATCGCTTTGCCCCGAGTAGGCGGAGTTCATCCGGGTACGCGGAATCAGCTTCGTGCCCAGGTGCTTCATGATGTCGATCAGGTAGTAATTGCCGGCCGCCTTGGCGATTTTCAGATGGAACTGAAAGTCAGCGTTGATGGTGGTGCCGGATTTTTCCGGACCTTGCAGCAGCGCCTCCAGCGCCTGGGCCAGTTCGGCCAGGGCTTGGGGCGTGGCGCGTTCGGCGGCCATGCCGGTGGCCTGGACTTCCAGGCTCAGGCGAAACTCCAGCAGGTTGAGCACATCCGACAACGTGGCAATCGTCGCCGGCCCGAGGGTAAAACCTTCGGGCGCCGGCATGTCCAGCACAAACGTGCCGACGCCATGGCGCGTCTCCACCAATCCCGCCGCTTGCAAGCGCGACAGCGCCTCGCGCACCACCGAGCGGCTGACGCCTTCGGCCTCCATGATGTGCACTTCGGTGGGGAGCTTTTCGCCGCACTTGAGGATGCCGTCGCGCATGCGCTGGGCAAAACGGTCGACCAGGGTTTCGGCGAGGCGGCGCGGTTTATTCAGTGGAGATAACGCTTGGTCCGTCATCGGCGTGCTCTTGGGTGATCAGCGGGCATTATAGTGAGTTTTAGCGCAAGGTCGCGGCTATAATGCCGCGATCGTCTGGCTTGATGGATAGGTGCAATGGAGCGTGTCACAACCGATCGACGCCTGAGCATGACTCAGCAACTGGTGGTCGACCTGACGCAGCAGATACTCGCCGGCGAACTGCCCGCAGGCAGCAAGTTGCCGACCGAACAGGTGATCATCAAGGAACGCGGCGTCAGTCGGACCGTGGTGCGTGAAGCCATGTCCCGGCTCCAGGCCGAAGGCTTGGTCGAAACCCGTCATGGCATCGGCACCTTCGTCGTCGACACCGCCCGCCCAGGCGATTTCCAAGGCAGCAAACACGTCAAGGGCGGCGCCTACGACGCGCTGGCGGTCATCGAACTGCGCCTGAGCCTGGAAGTGGAGGCCGCCGCCATCGCCGCGCAACGCGCCACGCCGGAGCAGTTACAGGCAATGCGTGAAGCGCTCGACGTCGCGAACGCTATTGACGCGATGGATGAGGAAAGCGCCAGGATGGATTTCGAATTCCACCTGCAAATTGCCCAGTGCACCGGCAACAGCTTTTTTATCGACGCGATGACACACGTGGGCAACACGCTGATCGCGGTAGTGCAACAGGCCGGGCCGGCTGTGACGTTGGAAAATCGAGCGCTGGTGGTGCGTGAGCGCGAGCAGATCTACGCGGCACTGGCGCGACAGGATGGCGAAGCAGCGCGGGCTTCGATGCGGTTGCACTTGATCAATATGCTGCAGCGGGTTCGGGGTGGGGTGGAGTCGAAGGCGGGTTAAAGCTGCGACAGTTCGGTTTGACCCAGAACCCGCACGCTATCAACGCGGCTGATATCGCGTAAAAAAAAAGCTGACCAGCAAAGGCCTGCCGCAACATCTGAATGTCTAGATATCCCGTGGCAAGTGCGCTTGCTCTCGCTGGGCTGCACAGCAGCCTTAGGGGTTGGCTGGCTAGTCTTCAAGACCGATCGATCATCTCCAGTTTCACTCCGCGCGCCTCTCCTCAACCAATGTTGCAGGTGAGCTGAAAAATATTATCGTCATCGTAAAAAAGCCTACCGGCCAATGCCTCAATGGCAGCAGCTTGGCTGCGGCTCAGGTTATAACCTTCATCGCCACGCTGGGGTGTAGACCATCCCATGATCTGCTTAAGTTGTGCATCGCAACCAGCAGGCAGTTCCACTTCAAAGGCTAACGTCTCGCTTTTTTTGCTGAAGGCCTCGACGACATGGAAAACGAGCGGTTCGACACTTTTGTCGAAGGCGAGGATCTCGTGCTTCATGTTATGTTTCTCCGATATTTTGAGGCCCGCTAGACCAGTACTCCGATGAATAAATCCAGATCCGTCGGAAGAGGTTTGCCGATGATGTCGGATATCTCTCTTATCTGATCCTTCGTTAACAACCATTCCCCCACAGCCATTGCGTTCAGGCTGCTATGGCCTAAAAGCTGTATGATTCGGTCGTTAAAATATTCATCCAGATCGAGATCAAATTTAAGCGAATCATCTTCATCCTCGTCTGGCAGGAACCCGCTAATACATAGATACATAAGCTTCCTATTTCTCTACTCTGCGGCCCGGTTTGGCCGGTTTAGTTTGGGCGCCAGTCTCAGCATCGTATTCACCCAAGTGCGCGCCTTGTCTGTCATACACTTCCACTCTCCCATTCTCGGAATCCCATTCGTAGATCCGTCCCTTTTTGTCTTGCCACCTTCTGCGAGAAGAGCCACCTCCCTGCACTCGTGATTTGAACTTAACATTGCGGGCTTCAGGAAAAGCAGTCAGCAACTTAGGCGCCGGATGATAACTATGATCCCCCCCAAAAGGCCTCGCAAACACCACATAAAGCGACTTCAGCCCCGTATCCGCCGGAAACACCAAAATATGGTCTTCGGCCGTGATGTCTTCCCCCGGCAATCCATCGATCTGGCTGTCGACGTCCTCCGCTATCGGATGGACGAGGATCGTACCCAGCTGTTTGCCGATATCGTCCGGATAGGTCAGCGGTGGAAGCGAGCCGAGCGGGCTTTGCTGCGGCGTCCATATAATTGTGATGCCGTTGAGTTTGGCCTCCATGGCGGTGTGGTCGGCGTTCCATGTCACTTGCACGGTGCGCACCGAGTCGTCGCCCGATGGACCACTGTGGATGCCGTATACCTGGAGCACACCTTCGGCGTCGCGGCGGAATTGGAAGCGCACTCGGGTAGTGGCGTGGCTCATGCGGCGTAGCTGGTCGTCGGTGTGAAGCGTGCCGTCGGCCATTTTGGTGGGGAGCATGCCGAGGACGAAGACGCTGGCCGGTCCGCCCGCGCCGCGTATGGCCCAGGTGAGGCGCTGCTGCATGATGCCGCCGCCAGCGATGCGACCCAGCGCCAGATCCGCGCCGAGGGCTGAGGCAATCGCGGTGCTTGCCGAGGGCATGAGCATGGCGCCCGCCACCATGATCCGACCGAAATTCGAGGCGGCTTCGGTGGCCGTACCTACGCTCGTTTGGCACCAGTTTTCGGCGGTGCAGGATTTGGCGAACACCAAGTCATCCCGGGGCTTGGGCAATGGCCATTGCTCCGGGGCCCTGTCGACCGATTCTGGCGCAGACCTCGACCGAGGCATGAAGCTGCCACCTGCGCCGGCGGAACTTGGCCTCACCAGCAACAACTCGCCGTTCCTGACGGCTTCGACGATATCGCTGTCACGGGGGATCTTCGACAGCGTTCCAAACTGATCCAGCCCGTCGATGGGGTGACCGCGCATCAGCGCGTCATCGACCAAACGTGCGGCCGTATCGGGAAGCTCCGTCGGTTCGAGCCCCTGATCCGCACTCCTTATCAAGCGCATTGCGTTCCTTGCGGGTTAAGTCAGGCGCGCGATTTTGGGGAGAGGGCGAGGTGGCCGCAACACAAGGAACGTTGCGGCTTATGTCCACGGTGGTGAGCTAGCGTAGGGAGGGTTGCAGATGTGCCGCATAAGCCTTATTCATTGCAGGAAAATCCAGTCACTGTTCCTGACACTTGGACTACAGTGAGGCGTGTCAGATCCGGATCGTAGTAGACCTTGCTCATACCGTTGATAACTTGCACATTTTTTAAACTGAGTGCTGCTTTATATTCATCCGCGGACAAGACTGGTTTACCAATCCCTCCTTTTTCCAGAATCATGGCATGGTCAACTTTTTTCACATTGCAATCTTCCTTTGCAAAAGCTGGAAGGGTAGTGCTCAGCAACACGAGAAAAGCCAGCAGTGGGCGTTTGATACAGCTGTATTTATTGTTCATCTTTAGCTCCTTCTTTGAACGGCGTCGTTTGCTTGCGAGCCTGTTGCAGGATAGGGGCCAGGGGGCCGCGCGGCTACTGTCAGAAATCACAGTAGCCAATATCGACTTGAAATAACCGACATGAAACTGTGCCGAAAACAGCTATTAAAACGCGTGCGCTTAATCGGCCACTCAAGGACTTCGTGCCATGAAAAAACAAGAACAACAAACCTTACTGCAAACCCTGAAGACCCGCTTTGAAAAGAATCCCAACCGTCACGCTGACATTCGATGGGCGGACGTTATGACCCGGCTGGAAAACAAACCCAATGCCCTGAAAACCCTCCAGACCATGGAAGCCACCGGTGGTGAGCCCGACGTGATCGCTCTGGACACCGAAACCGGCACCGTCACCTTCTGCGATTGCGCCAAGGAAAGCCCGACCGGCCGCCGCAGCCTTTGCTACGACCGCGCGGCGCTGGATGCGCGCAAAGAGAACAAGCCCAAAGGCAGCGCCATGGAAATGGCTGAGGAAATGGGCATCAGCCTGTTGACCGAAGACCAGTATCGAGCCCTGCAAACGCTGGGCGAGTTCGATGCGAAGACGTCAACATGGTTGGCGACTCCTCCCGAACTTCGCGCCCTCGGCGGGGCGTTGTTTGGTGACTACCGCTATGGACGGGTGTTCATCTACCACAATGGTGTGCAGTCGTATTACGCGGCGCGTGGGTTTCGCGGGTTGCTGCAGGTCTAAAAGACACACCAGACCCATGGCGAGGGAGCAAGCTCCCTCGCCACGAAAATTCATGCGTTCGAAGCGCCGCCATGCAACAGAACCACCTCACTCAAAAACCAAAACCTCACTTCCCTTGGTCTCGACCATCTCGGCAAACCCTGGCAGCCGCGCCACAAACTCGGTCTCGAACGCCAGATAGCGATCCTGCCCCGCCACATAACGAACCTCCGGCTTGATCCGCGGGATGTCCTTGGTCGACAGCTTCACCACCTCATTGCTGACTTGATTCCAAAACCAAGCCAAGGTTTGCGTGCCAAACGTGTTGGCGCGATAACTCCACACCCACCAATCCCCATGCCCGCGTGCAACTTGAAGCTGCCCATGAAACGTGCGCAACGTGATGACTTGCTTGGGCTGCGTGACGAGCATACGCGTGTCTTGGCGCAGTTCACTGCCGAATCCGTCCAGCGCTGATTGGGTCGTGGCGCCGGTGATGAAGTTAAAGCGCCACGCCAACAGAACCGTCTCCTGATAACCCGAATGCTCGACGTTCTGCCGCGCGCCCTCGCTGAACAGCAAAATCTCATCGCCACCCAAATACGCCGTTGCGGCCCGCAGCTTGTAGGCCTCGGCGGGCATTGGCTTGGCGATGACGGCCTGGTGCGGCGGGTCTTGATTCCAGATCCAGCATTTTGAGCCGTTGTGCTGCATGAACAGCAAACGACGAGGGCCAACAGGCAGGATCGCCAGGTCATCTGAATCCTCGAAAATCACCTCGCTGCTGTCCGCCGTGATCCGCCAGATCCGCGTCAGATGCTCGGGTTCGTAGATGCGTTTGCGTTCGAATATCTCCGAGCCCACCACTACGCAAGGCTGTTCAAATTCCGGCCATTGCACCCCGGCAGGCCCGAACGCTGTGATCTCATCGCCTTGCCGAATTTCGTATTGGTAGCGGTCGTCCGCACTGTAATCGCCGCGCACGACCCGATGTTTCCACAGGCTGCGCTGGGCATTGGCATCGATGAGCTGCAAGTCCGCGGCGTCCACGCCATCGGTACGATGTTCGAGCATGTCCTGCTCGGCGGGCGGCCACTGGTTGTAATCGATCAGGAAGCACAACCACTGGTCTTCGTCGTGCTCGGTAATGGCCGCCCAACCGTTGTGATAGTTGTATTCATGCACATAGGTGGGCCCGGGATAATCATGGACTTCCTGCAGCCACTTCAACTTGCTGCGCTTGGGTTTGGCCGGTTTGCGCTCTTTTGCCGGCGGCGGCTCGATCAACGTGGCCGTGAACCTCGGTTCCCTACGCGGGATTTGCCAATGCCGGGCAAACGCCTCGCGCTGATCCGAGGGGACAACCACCGGCCGATAGTCATCGCCGCCGGCATCCAGGTTCCACAAGTCATAACCCTGGCCCGCCAACACCGACGCCAACACCTCGAAACAGACCTCGGGCATCTCGTTGGATAGCTCATCCAACAGCGCCTCGAACCCCGGCCCGGCAAACACACCGATGTCGGGATAGTAATGCTGCAACAGCCCGAGCAACTCACCGCCGGGTGTTTTCCAATCGATATGAACCAACGGATCAAATGGCGATTGCATCGCGGCTGTCTTCCTGTGATTTCGCTGGGGGCCATCTTACCTATACACCACCGAGCTTAAGCGAACGAACAACCCTGTGGCGAGGGAGCTTGCTCCCGCTGGGCTGCGCAGCAGCGCCAATCCCACTCAATTTCACCGTCCATCGAAAAAAAGCACCTGATCCGCTTAATCAAAGGCCTCAGGCGCTCAAGCAAAAGTGCGCTCTACCAGTCGCGGAGATGATGGCGCGGAGCACTGTGGGGATTTTCGAGCCGCTATCCGTCCGGATGCGCTTTTCCATTTGATTTGTCGACAGCGAACCGCCTGGTCGTCATGGCACGGCCCGCCGTATTAAGGATGAGTGAACAAAAATGAACAGAGTTTACCGAGTCGTCTGGAATGCCGTGATGGGCGCGTGGCAGGTGGCATCCGAGTTGGTCAAGAGCCACGGCAAGGACAAAAGCCGTACCTCGCTCAGCCTCGTCATCGGCGTGGGCGGCGGTCTTTTCGCCTCGGTAGCGGCGGCGGGAGCGTTGCCCACCGGCGGCAACATCGTGGCGGGTAACGGCAGCATTCAGCAGAATGGCAATAACATGGCCATTCATCAGGGCAGCGACAAGCTCGCCATCGACTGGCAGGGCTTTTCCGTCGGCAAAGGCAATACCGTCCAATTCATCCAGCCTGGCAAGGCGTCGGTCGCCTTGAACCGTGTGCTGGGCTCGGATGTGTCGGTGATCCAGGGCGCGTTGAAAGCCAACGGTCAGGTGTTTCTGGTCAACCCCAACGGCGTGCTCTTTACCCCCAGCGCACAGGTTGATGTGGGCGGCCTGGTGGCCTCCACGCTCAACTTATCCACAGAAGATTTCCTCGCCGGCAACTACCGTTTCAGTGGCGACAGCGCCGCCTCGGTGGTCAACCAGGGCAACATCAATGCCGCACAGGGCGGCACCATTGCCCTGATCGCCGCAAAAATCGTCAACGAAGGCAACATCACCGCGCACAAGGGCAATGTGCTGCTGGGCGCCGGCCGTGTCGTGACGCTCGACTTGGGCGGGCCGGTGCAATTGGAAGTGAAAGAAGGCGCGCTCCAAGCCTTGATCGAAAACGGCGGTGCCATTCGTGCCGATGCCGGCCGAATCCTGCTGACCGCGCGGGCGGCGGAAACCCTGGCGAGCACCGTCATCAACAACACCGGTTTGATCGAAGCCCGTTCCCTGGATATCGGTGAAAACGGTCTGGTCACGCTGATGGGCGACCACGGCGATGTGCAAGTCGCTGGGCGTATCGATGTGTCCTCCGATACCGCCAAGGGTGGCAAGATCGTCGTGACGGGCGACCGCGTGGCGATCAAAGGCGGCGCTGAGCTCGACGCCACCGGGGCCAAGGGCGGCGGTGAAATTTATGTGGGCGGTAGCTGGCAAGGCAAGGACCCGGCGATCAAACAGGCCAGCCAGACCACCATCGCCGCCGGTGCCGTGCTTGATGCATCGGCGACCGACAACGGCAAGGGCGGGACCGTGGTGGCCTGGTCGGATATCAAGAAACCGGGCAGCATGACCCGCGTGGACGGCACGCTGAAAGCCACCGGCGGCGCCAAGGGCGGCGACGGCGGCAAGATCGAGACCAGCGGCGCCAAGCTGGCGGTCAGCAAAGCCGCCGATGCGTCAGCCAAAAACGGCAAGGGTGGCTTATGGTTGCTTGACCCCGACAGCGTCACGGTGGCGCCGGGTAACGGAGGCTTGACCGGCGGCACCAACGGGACAGAAGCCACGGTCGGTTTCAACGCGATCAATACGGCCCTGGCCGGCGGCACCGATGTGGCGATCAAGGCCGACAACTCTATCCACTGGAACGGTGACTACACCCCGACGAGCATCAGCGGCGAGCGGACGCTGACCTTGCAGTCTGGGCACGACGACGTTGGAACAGGTCGCTACGTGTTCGGCAATATTTTCCTCAACGGTGACATCGACGCCAGTGGCGCAGGCAATGGCAACAGCCTGGCGTTGATCCTCAACGGCAAGATCGCGCTCAACACCGACGTCAGTTTGAAGAGCAACGGTGGCAACATCGTGTTCGCCGGCGTGGTGGATTCCGATGCGGCGGCCAACAACCGCCAACTGCGGGTCGACGCCGGTTCAGGCTCGATCATCTTCAGCGACATGGTCGGCGGTAACAGCGCACTGGGCGCGCTGTACGCGACTACCAGCGGCGCCGGCAAAACGTTTATCAACGGCGCCAGAGTCTTGACCAGTGGCGAGCAGGTCTACAACGGCGCCGTCGAGCTGGGTACGTCACAATTCCTGAACGCCGACTTCGAAAACGGCTTGGTCGGCTGGAAGACCTCCATCGCCCAGTTCTTCACTGGCGTTACCGTGGTCGAAGGCGTGGTCTCGCCGGATGATCCAACGTTGCCGACCACCTCGCCAACCAATGGTAATGCGCCAAGCGTTTCGCCTGGCGACCAGGGCGACATGACCTACAAACCCCTCACCCCGGTCGCCGCGGCTGGCCAGGGCAAGGACGGCGGCGCTGCGCTGCTGCTGGGTACCGAAAACAATTCCAACTGCCTCAACGCCCCTGCTGGCTGCATCATGCGCGGCCCTTCGGTGGTGAGCGAGGGCACCGTCTCCCTGGCGGCGGGGGAAGCGGTCAGTTTCGATTACAAACCGGTCGCGGGCGGCGACACTTACGATGTCTTCGGCTATCTGTTGAACGTCAACACCGGCGAATACCAGATCATCCTGAACGAAACCGGGAACGGTACGGGCGCGGTGGATTGGAAAAGCCATACGGCAACGGCTGATAGGGCCGGCACCTACAAGTTCGTCTTCGTTTCGGGCAGTTTCGACCAAACTGCCGGCAAGCAGGTCGGCGGCTCGCTGTACGTCGACAACATCAAGACCAACACCTCGGGCAGCAAGGGCCTGCAAGGCAGTTCCATCACCTTCAACGGCAGCCTCAACAGCACCGACAACAACCTGGCCATCAAGGCCGACGACATCAACTTCAACGGCGGCGTCGGCAGCGTCACCGGCAATGGCAAGATCGCCCTCGAGACCAACACCCCGAGCAAGAACATTGCGGTGGGCGGCAGCACCGATGACGCCCCCGGTTCGTTGGAGCTGACCGGCACCGACATCAGCGCATTGGGCGACGGGTTCACCTCCGTCAAGATCGGCGGCGCGGACATGACCGGTGACATCAGCATCATCGAAGCGACGCGGATCAACGACAACCTCATCCTGGATGCCGGTACCGGCGATATCCACATCAATGACCAACTGACCGTGGCGGACGCGCCGGGCACCGGTAGCGACGACAACAAACCGGCTCCGGTCCTGGCATTGCAAAGCAATGGCGGCAAGATCGACCAGACCGCCGGCGGTGCCATTGTCGCCGATGGCCTGGTGCTGTTGGGTGACGGTGCCGTTCATGACCTCGACAACGCCGCCAACGACGTCAACACGATCGCCAGTAACACCGGCACGGTCAGCTTCGCCGATGTCGATGACCTGACCGCCGGCGTAGTGACCGTTCCCGATAGCCAGACCCCGGCAAACCCGCAAGGCGTGCCGGTCGCCGGCATGACCCAGACCGGTGACCTGAACCTGGTTGCCGACACGCTCACGGTCGACCAGGCCTTGCTCACCCAAGGCGATACGAGCCTGACCGCCGACGAAATCGATCTCGCCGCGAGCGTTGCCGGTAGCGGCAGCCTCACGCTGAAACAGAAGACCGATGGCCTGGATATTCACCTGGGCGGCAGCGATGACCCGGAAGTGACCGGGCCTAACGATCCGCTGGTGCTGTCCGACGCTGACCTGGCGAATATCCGGGATGGTTTCGACAAGGTCGTCATCGGTAACGACAAGACGCGCAACATCACCGTCGACGATGAAGGCGCGACGTTCGTGGACGACCTGGCACTGGTCGCAAGCGGCGTTCTGGACCTGCTGGGCGATTTGACGCTCAAGGATCCCGAAGGCACCGACGAAGACGGCACCACCGGCAACGGGCTGACCCTGAGCGTCGACGCGGGCAAAGGTGCGACCCAGGCAACGGGCGCTACCATTACTGCAGACGAATTGGCCTTGCGTGGCGAAGGCGATTTCAACTTGGGTAAAGGCGGGCATGACGTGAGCGTCATCGCCGCCGATGTCGGCAGCCTGAAATTCGCCGGCAACGGCAACCTGACGGTGGGCGTCGTGGACGGCACGGTGGGGATCACCTCCGATGAGGCGGTCACCCTGAAAACCGATCACGACCTGACGTTGGTTAAAGGCATCACCATTGAAAATGGTCCACGTGATGACGCCAGCCAGGGCCAGACCCGTGCCGACGACATCATCACCCTGGAGGTGGCGGGCAAGACCACCCAGTCCGGCGACGCCGGGGCCAAGCTCGATGCCCGCGGCCTGGTGCTGCTGGGCGGCAATTACGCCCTGGGCAACACCGGCAACGTGATCGGCGATATTGCCAGCGAGGCGGGCAAGGTCCAATTCAACAACAGCGGGAACCTCAAGGTGGGTTCGCTCACCGCGACCCATGCCGACGGCACGCAGACAACCATCACCGGCGTGAACAACACCGGCGACGTCAGCATCGGCACCCAAGGCAACCTGGCGATCAACGAAGGGCTGGCGACCAGCGGCAACGTGTTCCTCAATGTCGACGGCAAGACCACCCAAAACGCCAAGGGCAACATCACCGCTGACGGCCTGGCCCTCAACGGTGGCGACTTCGAGTTGCGCAACAACGGCAACGTGGTGGGTGACATTGCCAGCGAGGCGGGCAAGGTCGCCTTCAACAATACCGGCAACCTCAAGGTCGGCACGCTGACTGAAACCGATGGCAACGGCAATCTGATCAAGACCACCACCGGCGTGAACAACACCGGCGACGTCAGCATCGGTACCCAAGGCAACCTGGCGATCTACGAAGCGCTGGCGACCCGTGGCAACGTATTCCTCAATGTCGGTGGCACGACCACCCAGGACGGCAACGGCAACATCACCGCCGACGGCCTGGCCCTCAACGGTGGCGATTTCGAGTTGCGTAACAACGGCAACGTGGTGGGTGATATTGCCAGCGAGGCAGGCAAGGTCGCGTTCAACAATACCGGCAACCTCAAGGTCGGCACGCTGACCGAATCCGACGGCAACGGCAAGCTGGTCAAGACCACCACCGGCGTGAACAACACTGGCGACGTGAGCATCGGCACCCAAGGCAATCTGGCGATCAACGAAGCGCTGGCCACCCGCGGCAACGTGTTCCTCAACGTCGATGGCAAGACTACCCAGAATGCCAAAGGCAACATCACCGCAGATGGCCTGGCGCTCAAGGGCGGCGATTTCGACCTGCGCAACGCCAGCAACTGGGTCGGCGATATCGCCAGCCGCGCGAAGGACGTCAGCTTCGTCAACCGCAGTGACGTCACCGTCGGCAGGCTGACCGAGACGGCACTGGACGGCACCCAGTTGGATCAGATCGTCGGCATCGGCAACACCGGCAAAGTCCAGGTTGTCACGACGACCGGCAACATCACCCTGGCCGAGAACGTCAGCACCGCCAGCAAAGCCACTGATGCGATCGTGCTCAACGCCGGTCAATCCGCTTTGGCGGGCGTGGCCACGGGCGGTGACGTGAAGGCCGACGCAGGCGTGACGGTGTCCACCGGCGTCGGTGGCCGGGCGGTGATCTATACCGGTAGCCTCGCTGGCAGTACCCGCGTGGTGGATGTGGTCGGCAGTGGCAGCGGCAATTTCCGCTACAACAGTGACGAGCAGCAGAGCAATTTCGGCAGGGCGTTGGGTAGCACGGGCGTGCATGCCGTGTACCGCGAGCAACCCACCTTGGTGGTATCCACCAACGGTACGACCACCCAGACCAAGCCGTTCGATGGCCAAACCACGTTCAATGGCGGCGGTATAGCCGGTTATGACGCCAACGGTCTGTGGAACGGCGACACCAAGCAAATGCTCGGCAACCCACTGTATTCGGTAGGGACACAAGGTCCGGGCTCGCACCTGATCAACATCGGCGGGCTGGCTGACCTCGGTTACCTGATCGTCAGCAACCCGACCAATGCCAACCTGACCGTGACAGCGTCCGTTGACTACGACGCCGTCCGGCAGAGCGTCGCCGATGCAACACGCGTCGGTGCGCAGGTGACGTCGCCGCATGCCCCTGAGCTCAACCCGGCACAGCCGAAACCGGCTGACTGGTCCGACTACGGGGTCGACGACGGCGGTCTGTTGCTGGTGGACCAAGGTGGTACTCGTGGGAACGGCGCCGGCAATACTGACAGCGATTCCGCTGCCCAGGCCGAGAGCGCCGACAGCGAGCGGGAACTGGCCGGGAACGTCTGCGCCGATGGCGGTGTATCGGGTGGAAGCGCTTGTGCGGCCTACCCGCCGCAGACCGTTTTCGTCGTGCGCGGCGGTGTGCGCTTGCCGAGTCTGGCCATGCGTCCCTGATCCCTGACATCCACCTTTTCATTTGAAGGAGCCCCTTGGCCACGTCCGCGGACGTGGCCAAGGCTCAGGCAAGCCGAATCATTCGAGATTTATTCAATGCATAACAAATTGATGTCCTGCGCCGCCGGTCTGGCGTTGCTATTCACTTCACCGGTCTGGGCGGCGACCCTGCCGGCACGCCCGATTCCCGATGCCGGTCTTATCCTGCAGGAACTGCCGATTCCACAGCAGGAGTTGCCGCAAAGCATTCGCCTGGATGTGGAAGCGCCGCAAGCGGCCCAGGAAAAAGTCGGCGGCGCCAAAGTCCAGCTCAGCGCCGTCCATTTCACCGACAACACGCGCATCGACGAGGCCAGCCTGCAACGCGTGGTCGCCCCGGCCATTGGTCAGGCCCTTGACCTGGACGCGCTGCGGGAAGTGGCCCGGCAGGTCACGCTCTACTACCGCGAGCAGGGCTACCCGTTTGCCCGTGCCTATTTGCCGGCACAACGCATGGCCAACGGCGAGCTGACCATTGCCGTGATCGAAGGCCGCTATGGGAAAGTCACCGCCACCCACGACGATGCGAAACTGGCCGCGCAGGCGCAGCCCTTCCTGGACGACTTGAAGCCGGGCGACGTGATCGAGCGTGACCGACTGGAGCGCAGCATATTGGTGCTCTCAGACTTGCCAGGCGTGGCTGTCCGCCCGGTCATCCGGCCAGGTGAGGCACTCGGTACGGGCGATCTTGACGCCAAAGTGAGTAAAACCGAGGCCTTCGAAGGCAGGGCTACGCTGGACAACCACGGCAACCGCTACTCGGGGCGCAACCGCCTGACGGTACAAGGTGACTGGAACAGCCCGTTGATGCTGGGCGACAAGCTCAGCGCCGCCGTGATGGCCACCGATGAAGAGCTGTATTTCGGCAGCCTCGGCTACTCGATGCCATTGGGTACGTCCGGCCTGCGCGGCAACGTGGGTTACGCCCAGAGCGCCTATGACCTGGGCGCTGAATTCGCCGACCTGGGGGCGACCGGCACCGCCGAGGTCAGCAGCATTGGCCTGAGTTACCCGCTCCTGCGCAGCAACCAGGCGAACGTCATGTTGGCCGGGCAATACCAGCACAAGGACCTTGAGGATAAGTACGAAGTGCTGGGCCTCAGTTTTGAAAAAAGCAGCAACACGCTGCCCATCAGCTTGCAATTCGACGTCAGGGACACCTTGTTCGGCGGCGGCATCACCTACGGCGGCGCGACGCTGACCTACGGTGACCTGAAACTGGATTCGGCCCTGCGCGAGGGCGACCGTCAGACTGCCCAGACCGAAGGCCAGTTCAGCAAAGTGAACGTCGACCTCGCCCGTCTGCAAGCGCTGCCCGCCAACTTCACACTCTTTGCTCGTTTCCTTGGGCAGTGGAGCCAGGACAACCTGGACTCGTCCGAAGATTTCAGCCTTGGCGGTGTCGATGGCGTACGGGCTTATCCGCAAAGCGAAGCCTCGGGCGACGAAGGCATGCTGACCCAGATCGAGCTTCGCTACCCGATCGACAAGCTCACGCCCTACCTGTTCTGGGATGCCGGCAAAGTGCGCATCAACCACAACGAGTGGGCCGATGAGGAAAACACCCGCAGCATCTCCGGCGGCGGTGTGGGTCTGCGCGCTCAATACGGCCAGATCTCGTTCGATGCAACGGTCGCATGGCGCCACTCCGGCGGCGAAGCACAGAGCGATACCCGTCAGGAAAACC
Source organism: Pseudomonas sp. Z4-20 (assembly GCF_051131955.1). Classification (NCBI taxonomy): domain Bacteria; kingdom Pseudomonadati; phylum Pseudomonadota; class Gammaproteobacteria; order Pseudomonadales; family Pseudomonadaceae; genus Pseudomonas; species Pseudomonas sp. Z4-20. Next base: position 4,664,634 of record NZ_CP071641.1, on the reverse strand, counting down.
CCCAACTGCTCGCCCAGATCGGTTACCAGTTCTAACCGGTTCAATTCACGGTTGTACTGCTGTTCACCAACCCGTGGCGAGGGAGCAAGCTCCCTCGCCACGGTTCAAGTGAACGACATCCCCCCGCATCAGCGGCCGCCCCGGCCGGAACGACCGTTTATCGCCCATTTAAAATTTGATAGCTTCAGTTCTCGCCTGATCTGCCGTTATAGCGACTTGTTGCCGGCCCGATACGTGATTCCTCGCCTGGCAATTCGCGACAGTGACCTGGCTAACCACAACAAGAGACCTGGCGAATGGACAACGCACGATACGAAAGGCAGGCAGCGACGGCGGGGGGCGTGGCGGCGTCTGAGCTGTTGCCGCATATTCTGCTGATCGACGATGTCCCTGAAGACATCCGCGCCACGCTCATTCTGTTGAAAACCCAGCCCTGGCGCATCTCCCTGGCCAGCGATGCCTATCAAGGCTATCAACGGGCACTTGCCCTGCGCCCGGATCTCATCGTCCTGGACGTGCACATGCCGCAAATGGATGGTTTCAGCCTGTGCCGGCTGTTGCGCGAGGCACCGGCCACCCGGCATATCCCGATCCTGTTCCTGTCGTCGGCCAATACCTCATTGGAGCGGTTGGAAGGGCTGTCGGTGGGCGCGGTGGACTACATCCTCAAATCCTGCGCCGCCGAAGAAGTGTTGGCACGTATCAAGATCCACCTGCAATTGACCTGGCGAGCGCCGCCGGTCGCTCGAGAAACCCCGGCCGATCCGGAACCGCAAGGCGATGAAATCGTGCTGCGCGCAGCGATGCGGCTGATTGAACATCAGCTGGACGACATACCGTCCCTGGGCATGCTCGCGCAAAAGGTCGGCACCCACGAAAAACGCCTCTCTGCCATTTTTCGCGAACACCTGGGCATGACCGTGTTTGCCTACATTCGTGACGCGCGGCTGCGGCGCGGCCAGGAATTGCTCTGCGAAAGCGCCATGAGCGTGCAGGACGTTGCCGAAGTGGTGGGCTTTCGTAATGCCTGCAACTTCACCACCGCATTTCGACAGCGAATCGGCATGACGCCCAGTCAGTTTCGCCAGCAAACCCTGGGCATCAACGAAATCGAGTCGGCCGGGCGTGCCTGATGCGGCTACTACAGTTTTTCTTGCTGACGATAACGTTGTTTTCCACAGGCCTGCTGCGTGCGGCGCCTGTGGATATCTGCCGGACTGACCACCTGGACCTGATGCCCTCGGCGCAGATTTTCGAAGATGCCCAGGCCGGCCTGAGCCGGGCGGAAGTCGCTCAACTGCCCGAAAGCCGTTTCAATGCTGTAACGCCTCACTGGCCGACCCAGGGCTATAGCCGCTCCGCGTTCTGGTTGAAATGGCATTTCACCAATTCGAGCGCAGAGGCGTGCTCGCGCATGCTGGTCGTCGGGGCGCCGCGCCTGGAAGACATTCGCGTCTACCAGCCGGGGCATGAGGCCCACGCCGGCGGCGCCTATCCCTTGGCCGACTGGCCGCAGCCGGCGGCGCGTCAACCGGCATTCCCGGTGTCGTTGGTGGCGGGGGAGAGCGCCACGGTGTTGGTCCGGGTAACGAGCAATTTCCAAATGCTACTGGAGCCGGAGCTGTGGTCCGAACCGGCGCTGCTGCGCACTCAACAACGGACGTACCTGAGCGACGGGCTCACCCTCGGCATCGTCCTGCTGGTCGTCCCGTTCGGTCTGATCGTCGGCTGGATCCTCCGCTCCCGACTGCTCACTGTGAACGCGGGCGCAGTTCTCAGCTACATCCTGCTGACCTGCATCCTCAACGGCTACCTGATCTACTGGCCCGCTGCGCTGGGCTGGACGCGTGAGCTGCTGACCTGTGCCAGCGCGCTCTCGTTCGTGCTGTTCCTGGCCTACTTCCGCGTGTTGTTGCAGGTGTCCGTGCTGCCCAGAGTCATTGGCTGGAGCTATTGTGTGCCGCTGTTGGGCTGTGTCCTTGGCCGACTCTGGTGGCTAAAAATCGATCCGGTCCAGGGCGCGCAGATAGTCCAGGTGTCCCTGTTTAGTTTTTATGGTGCGCTGCTAGCCACGCTGTTCATGGCTTGGCGCAGAAGGCTCACTTACAACTGGATGGCGTGGCTGGTGCCGGCGCTATTGCTTGGGCAATTGCTAATGCGGATTTTCTTCCCGCAAGAACAACTGCCCTGGCAATCGCCGGAAACTAAATACAGCCTATCGTCCACCTTGTCCGGCGTGGTGTTGCTGGTATGCACGTTGATCATGGAAGTCAGCCGCAGCCGCCATCGCGAAAAGAACGCCCTGTCCAGCCTCGAACAACAGCGCCTGGCCGAGCACGAACGCCTGGAAAGCACCGTAGCGCTGCGCACCTCGCAACTGCGTGAATCGCTGGCGGCCCGCAGCGCGTTGATGGCGCGGATCAGCCACGACCTGCGCTCGCCGCTGGTGCGCATCATCGACTACGCACGCCTGCTGCACGCCGGGCCCAACCGCGACTATCAAGCGACGATCGAGCGCAACGCCCGCCAGCAACTGGAGCTGATCGACGAAATGCTCGAATTCTCCCGTGGCGAACTGGAACAGATGCAACTGTCCCTCGCACCGGGTTATCTCTACGGCTTCCTGAAAGAGATCGCAGACGAGGCGGGTTTCCTCGCCGCGCGCCAGGGCAATACCTTCGAGGCGGACTTGGCAGACGACCTGCCGCCGCTGGTGGAAGCTGACTTCAAACGCCTGCGGCAGATCCTCATGAACCTGCTGGCGAACGCGGCGAAATTTACCCGCGATGGCCAGATCCGCTTCGAAGTGAGCGCTCATCCGGGGACTACCGCCGACACCGTGGAACTGCGCTTCAGTGTGATCGACAGCGGCATCGGCATAGAGCCACAAGAGTTCGAACAACTGCTGCAACCGTTCCGCCGCGGCCGCAATGCCCAGCGTTACGAAGGCAGCGGGCTGGGCCTGTCGATCGTCACGCAACTGCTGGAACGCATGGACAGCCGCCTCGAACCCCAAGCCACGGAGCAGGGCAGCCACTTCAGTTTTCGCCTGCCATTGAAATGCGCCCAAGAACACGACTTGGAACACGGCATCCTCGACAACAACGCCACGCCGCTCGATGGCCAGGGCAAACACGTCCTGCTGGTGGACGACATCGAGCAAAACAGCGAGTGGCTCTATGACCTGCTGGCCGGCTACGGTTTTGATGTGAGCATGGCGGCGAACGGCGAAGACGCCTTGGCCTGCCTGGCTGAACAACCGATCGACCTGCTGATCAGCGACCAGATGATGCCGGGCATGGACGGTTGGGAATTGCTGCACCAGGTGCGCGAACGCTGGCGCCATCTGCCCGTAATGCTTTACTCGGCGGTCCCGTCACGCAGACCGGAGAACTACCCCAAGGACCTGGACTTCGACGCGGTACTGCTCAAGCCCGCCGACAGCCGCCAATTGCTGGGATGGGTCAAGACACTGGCCTGCCCGGACACGGTGCGTCGCGCGATGGCTCGGGAGTTCTAGCATGCCGGGTTTGGGTTACCGGCTGCTCTTGCTCGGCAGCCTTTCAGCGTTGCCTTGGGCATCGGGCTATGCCGAACAAGCGGCCCCCAGCGCCCTCACACTCGACGAAACCACCGTCACCGCTCGGCGCCGCGAGGAAGACCCACAGCAAGTGCCGATCCCGATCAACGTTCTCTACGGCGATCAACTGGACGAGGCCGGCCTGCATACGCTTAAAGACATCCAGCAACGCGTACCCGGTTTGATAGTCTCCGGTCACGACGCCCGTTACGCCGGCTTCGGCCTGCGCGGTTTCGGCGCGACGGCCTATAACGATGGCCTGGAAGGCAGCGTCGGCACGTATGTCGATGGCGTTTACCAGGCGCGCCAGGGCATGGCCTTCACCGAGTTGATGGACATCGAGCGCATCGAAGTCTTGCGCGGGCCGCAAGGCACCTTGTTCGGCAAAAACACCACCGCCGGCGCGCTGAACATCATCACCAAACAACCGACGTTCCAGCCCGAAGCCAACCTCGAAGCCAGCTACGGCGAGCGCGGTCTGCGGGAATATCGCGGGACGATTTCCGGCGCGCTGCAGGACGACGTGCTCGCCGGGCGACTCAATGTCTTCGACAGCGCCACCCATGGCGCCGTGGAAAACCTGCAAGACGGCACCCGCCTCGGCGACGCCGACAGCCAAGGCCTGCGCGGCCAATTATTGTGGACGCCGAACACCGATTTCAGCGCGCGCCTGATCGCCGACTACGCCGAGCAAAACGAAGCCGGCAACGTCCTGCTGCCCAATCACTACAGCGAACAAACCCGCAAGCGCGCCAAGTTCCACGGCTATCCACTGACCGAGCCCGACCCTTACAAACGCGAATCCCGCATCGACTCGCCGGGCCGTCCGCAAACCTTACAGAACGGCGTGTCATTGGAATTGAACTGGGACATCGACGAGGCAATGCGCTTCACCAGCATCACCGCCTACCGCGATTGGGACTACCGCGCCACCCGCGACGGCGACAGCACCGCGCTGGCGGTGGCGCAGTCCGAAACCGAGCTCGGCCATCGGCAGTTCAGCCAGGAATGGCGCCTGTCCGGCACGGCCGGTTCGTCCGTTGACTATGTCGCCGGCCTCTACTATTTGCGCCAGCAGCTCGACCGCGAGATCGACGCCGAATTCGGCAAGGACGCCGCGCCCTGGTTCGTCGGCGATCAGCTCGACCAACTGAAAAAACTCTTCGGCATCAATTTCACCCATCCGAGCCAGGTGCCTTCCATGCTGCTCGATGGCGCCCAGCAACATTTCGACGGCGAGCAGAAGGGCGACAGCCGGGCGATCTTCGGCCAGCTTTCCTGGCGCCCGATCGAACCGCTGGAACTTACCGGCGGCCTGCGCTACAGCCATGAGCGCAAGGACGGCTGGATCTCCCGCGACGTCAGCAACCTCGCCCCGTTGACCGGCTTGCCGCCGGTGTTTCAAGCCGGAGGGCAACTGCTGCGCGACATCGCCCTCGGTCGGGGTTACTACCGCGAGGATTCGATCGAAGAACACAACGTCTCCAGCCTCGCCAGCGCCAGCTACCGTTTCAGCGAGGCGGTGATGGGCTACGTCAGTTGGTCGCGGGGCTACAAGGCCGGCGGCATCAACTTCGACGTGGTCGGCCCGTTCACCGCGCCGACCTTCGAGCCGGAGCGCGCCACGTCGCTGGAACTGGGCGTGAAAACGCGCTTCTGGAATGAGCGCGCATTGCTCGACCTTGCCGTCTACCAGACTGACGTCGACAACTACCAGGCACTCACCTACAGCCCGCCGACCTCGCTGTTCGCACCACCGCTGCGGGACAACCTGATCAACGTCGGCAAAGTCCGCCTGCGCGGCATCGAACTCGATACCGCCTGGCAACTCGCCCCACGACTCACCGGCCGCCTGGGCCTGGCCTGGAGCGATGCGCGCTATCGCAGCTTCCCCAACGCGCCATGCCCACCGGCTTCGGGCCAATGGACCTGCGACCTCAGCGGCGAGCGCCTCTACAACGCGCCGGAATGGAACCTCAGCAGCGGCCTCGACCATACCCACCCGCTGCCCTACGGATTGGAAGCCTTCAGCGGCGTCGACTACAGCTTTCGCACCGGTTACTACGGCACCCTCGAAGGCGGCGAGGGCAGCTATCAACCCAGCTACGGCCTCACCAACCTGCGCCTGGGCCTGCGCAGCCAAGACCGTGCATGGGAAGTGGAAGGCTGGGTGCGCAACGTCTTCGACCGGCAGTACATCACCGCCGTGTATTCACTGCTCGGCGCCGGCGACTATGGCGTCATGACCGGCAGCGAACGCACCCTCGGCACCACCGTCAGGCTTCGCTATTGACCGAAATAAACCGCGTCGGACAAAACGCCAAACGGTTACCGCCGGCCTTCTTCGACAGGTACATCGCCTGATCCGCCTTGTTGATCAGCCCATCGACCTCCAGCCCATGCTCCGGATAAAACGCCACCCCGATACTCGCCGCAATCTCCACCGTCTGCGCGCCGATCAAAATCGGCGCATTGGCCGCCGCCAGCATCCGCTTGAGCAACGGCTCGCAGTCCTCCACCGCCTGCAACCCCACCAGCCCCGCGACAAACTCATCGCCACCGAGCCGCGCCAACGTATCGCCCTCGCGCAACGTCGCATTGATCCGCGCCGCGACAATCTGCAACACCCGATCTCCCCAGTCATGGCCATAACTGTCGTTCAGCGCCTTGAACCCATCCAGATCAATAAATGCGATCGCCACCTTCTGCTGGTGCAGGCGCGCCTTGCCCAACGCTTGACGCATGCGCTCGGCCAGCAACAGGCGATTGGGCAACTGCGTAAGCGCGTCATACCGCGCGTCACGCTCCAGCAACTGCAAACGCTGCTTCATTTGCGTCATGTCACTGAACAGCGCCACATAGTGCTGAACGTTGCCGTGACGGTCATGCACCGCACTGACGCTGATCCGTGACGTCATCTCCCGGCCATCCTTGCGGTTGCTCTGAATCTCACCGGACCAATGCCCGTGGAAATCCAACGCATTTTTCACCGGCGCATAAAACGCCGCGAGCCGCCGCAGCATGCGATGGGAGTTCAAATCCCGGCCTAGCACCTCGTCCTGCCCGTAACCGGTCAGCCGCGTAAAGGCCTCGTTCACGGCGATGACCCGGCCGAATGGGTCGACCAGGATGATGCCTTCGCGGGCGTGGCTGAACACGGTGGCGGCCAGCTCTGGGCAGAGGGTGTTGAGGTGCCGGTCCAGCGCGCTTTCGTCACGGGTCGCCGGCCATATCTTGGAATCGAAACCTTGCTGGGCCAGATAGGCGGCCAGGGACGAGAGGGAATTGTGCAGGCGGGTGAGCGCATTCGTGGCGAGCCTGGATTTGCGGCAGTAGCTGCGAATGAAGGTGCGTAGGTTCATGGGAGGTACACAGTGCTCGGTTGCAGCGGTAGGGTGAGTGAAGAGGGGATTATCGAGGCGGGGGGGAGCGAGCGTGTTTGCTAAAGCGGATGGGAGTTTTGCGGGAAGGGATGAAGTCGAAAGATTTTTGTGTGGGTTTTATAGCTGGGGCGAATTAACAGTCACGTACTTGTTGCTAGATGTTATTACGAACTGTCATTTCCTACAGGTGCGCGAGAATTTTCGAGGGCCGTATTCTGAGGGCGATATCGCGAGATTTCGTTTGAACAGTGTCGCGATATCACGGTGCTTGATTTCGTGAGGTGCGATATGGAATTCGTAGAGAACTACAAAGGCTGCGCGATACACAAAAGCGCAGTGGGAGGCCGATGGACCGATGGGGTTTGGGTGGGGCCTCGTTATGACTACAACATCTTTTTTCCCGATGGAACGGTCTGCGCGCGGGCTTGTGACAGCGCAGAGGGGGCGAGAGCCGAAATTGATAAAGTGGCTGATGCGTTTGTGCGTGTGCCTAGGAAATTTGAGTGGGCGTTTTTTCTGGAATTCTTGGGCGTGCGGAAAGGGGACGGGGTTGTTCGCAGAAGGTGACGCACAACGCATCGTCAGCCAGGAAGCCCCATCCCTGCACTCGATGGTGGCTGTGCGCAGGGCGCCCTCGGGCGCGCCGATTTCTTAATTCGTCGGTCTGCTAACCTGCGTGCAGCTGCCTCCCAATTCGTTTAGCAGCGAACGGGTGGTGGCCTCAACCAGAGAGTTAAGACCATGGTCAAGATTACACCGAATCCTCCCCGTTACCGATGAACACGTGTCGCGTGCTCAGGCTGTGCGGAACAAGATTCGCGCGGTAGGCGCGAGGTAACGCATACGATAAGGTCAGAGCGACACGTGCTGAACCGGTTCGCAACCAAGCCCGCCCCGCGCACGATTTAAGGATCAAATGAACGGCTCGCCCGCTCACCCATTCGCCAGCACAACGCGGCCAAACCTGGCGTTGTCGTTCTGCGGCGTAATCGCTAATAGGCTGTCGAGGCGAATTTCCTGGCGGCCGTCCGTAGTTTCGACTTCGAGAAACTCTTCCCGCGTGGAAGAGGTCCGCGTGGTGATCGCCCGGCCTGTCCGGCGTTGGCCGTCGATCAGCTCGATGTCCAGCGTGTAGCTACACAGGCAGGCAATTTCCAGATAATCGTGCAGGTCGCAATGCAGGGGTTTATAGATATCCATTTCAAGCCTCGCAGCCTTGCAGTTTGAGAATGAAGAAGCCTTGCTTGGCGATGGTTTCGACTATTTTCGGGTTGCTTGGCTCGACATGGCAGAAGCGGCAGTCATTCAGGGTCATGTCCTTGTCTTCGATGCCCTGTTCGGCCAGGAAGCGTCGTGCGCAGGATTGGGCGAATTCCAGGTCGTTGCGGTCGATCAGGACGTCGAAATGCAGGTATCTCCCGTCTTGAGTGCGGACATGTGTGTCATAGACTTTGATGGTCATTGGGCTTCTCTCTGTCGCAAAAGTATCAAGGCCGCTTGCCGGAGCGACCGAGCAGATCGACGTTGATCGGCTTGGGTCGCAAGGGCAAGACGAATCAGCGCAGTTGGCTCAGCATGGCGTTCAATCGGCTGTTGGCCGCATCGTCGAGCGGGAAGACAGGCAAGCGCGGGTCGCCGACTTCCAGGCCGAGGGTGCGCAAACCGGCCTTGACGGTGGCGGGCAAGCCACCTTTGAGGATGAAATCCAGCAGCGGCAATTGACGATAGAACAGCGCCCGGGCTTTGCTCAGGTCGTTGGCCAACACCGCCGCGTACAGGTCGAGATTGAGCTGGGGGATGAGGTTCGGCGCTGCGGTGCACCAGCCCTTGGCGCCGGCCGCGAAGGCTTCCAGCACCAGTGGGTTGCAGCCGTTGTAGAACGGCACCTGGCCTTCGCCCAGCAGTTGCAGCTTGTGCATGCGCTGGATGTCGCCAGTGCTTTCCTTGACCATGGTGACGTTATCCACCGCGTTGAAAATCCGGAGGATCAGCTCCACGGACATGTCGATGCCGCTGGTGGCCGGGTTGTTGTAAAGCATGATGGGCAGGTCGATGCTGGCGCCGATGGTCTGGTAATGCGTGAGGATCTCCGCCTCGCTCAATTTCCAGTAGGAAGCCGGCAGCACCATCACCACGTCGGCGCCGTGATCTTGGGCAAAACGCGCGCGACGCACCGCTTTGGCGGTGGTCAAGTCAGACACGCTGACCACGGTCGGTACCCGGCCGGCGACGTGGGCGATGCTGAACTCGCTGACCTGGTCCCACTCCGCGTCGCTCAGGTAAGCGCCTTCGCCGGTGCTGCCCAAGGGCGCGATGGCATGCACGCCGCTTTCGATCAGGCGGTCGATGGACCGGCCCAATGCGTCCAGTTCCAAGCCTTGGCCGTCGGCGGAGAAGGGCGTGATGGTGTAACCGATGATGCCGTGGATATTCGGGGTAGACATGGCTTCGCTCCTAATAGGGTTAGTTCAGGCAATCGGCGTGTTGGCGCAGGTTCTGCCGGGCGTAATAGTTGAAGGCGGCCGCGTGACGCTTGGGGCGGGCGATCCAGTGGTGGGCTTCGCGGCCCAGGTGCGGCAGGATCGGTTTCACCTCGCCGGCGGCCATCGCCAGTAGTTGCAGCTTCGCGGCGCGTTCGATCAATTGGGCGATGTTGCAGGCTTCCTCCACGGTCCCGCCGGTCGACAACTGGCCGTGGTGAGAAAGCAGAATCGCGCGCTTGTCACCCAGGGCGCCGGCGATCAATTCGCCTTCCTCGTTGCCCACGGGGACGCCCGGCCAGCCTTCCAGGAACGCGCAGTCTTCGTACAGCGGGCAGAGGTCCATGTGGGAAATCTGCAACGGCATTTCCAGCATCGACAGCGCAGCGATGTGGGTCGGGTGGGTGTGGATGATGCAATTCACATCCGGCCGGGCGCGGTAGACCCAGCTGTGAAAGCGGTTCGCCGGGTTGGGTATGCCGTGGCCTTCTAGGACCTCGAGGTCTTCGTTGATCAACAGCAGGTTGCCAGCGGTGATTTCGTCGAATCCCAAGCCCAATTGTTGGGTGTAGTAAGTGCCAGGTTGCGGGCCGCGCGCGGTAATCTGCCCGGCCAGGCCGGAGTCGTGCCCGTTCTCGAACAGGATGCGGCAGGTCAGTGCCAGCTTTTGTCGTACAGTCCACGTATTATCCGGCAGTGTTTTCTGCATCTGGTTTACAGCATGCTGGACCAATTGGTCCTTTGGCGTCGCCAGTGTCTTGCTCATATTGTTCTCCTGATTCGCTCTTTGATTGCCCTTGATCCGCGTCATTGAAGCTTGAGGACGGCTGTGCTAATGACACTAAACAGACTATATGACACAAAGTGTCATTTACAATCGCCGATTGTCCGCTTCCATGGAAATGATGGTTATCTATGTCCATTCGCTTGAAATTGCTCAGAAAAAAACTCGGTGTGACGCTGGACGTCCTGGCCGAAAAAACCGGGATGACCAAGAGCTATCTGTCCAAGGTTGAACGGGGTTTGAGCACGCCCTCCATCGCCACCGCGCTCAAGCTGTCCAAGGCGCTGAACGTGAAAGTCGAGGAGTTGTTTTCCGAGGAAAACGTCTCGCTCGACAGCTACAGCCTGGTGCGGTGTGAAGACCGCCAATCCCTGGCGGCGAACCCTGGCAGCTCTGAATACGCGGTGTTGGCTCACCAGGTTTCCGAGCGAACGTTGCTGCCCTTCATCCTCTATCCCCCGGCCGAATTCGCGGCGCACCATGCGTTCAAGGAACACACGGGCGAGGAGTTCCTGTTTGTTCACGAAGGCCAAGTGGAAGTGGACTTCATGAACGAGCGCGTGCTACTGAACCGCGGTGACGCCTTGCATTTCAATGCCCAGAAACCCCATCGCCTGCGTTCGGTCGGCGATGTCCAGGCCCAATTGCTGGTCGTGGTGCACAGCGCCGAAGCATCGGAATAGGACCTCGGCCAACGTGAGCCCGCCCGGCGCCGGGCGGGGCTCGGTCAGGCTTATTTCAGGGCGACCTTGGGGAAGTCGACCGGAATGTCCAACGCGACGTTGATGTAGTTGGTGAACAGGTTCAACGCGACATGGGCGATGATCTCGACGATCTGCTCGTCGCTAAAGTCGTTGTCACGCAGACGCTGCACATCGGCGTCGTCCACTTGCGCGCGCTGCTCGACCACTTTCAGGGCGAACGCCAGGGCCGCCGCCGTCTTCGAGTCGCTGGACTCGCCGCGCTGGGCGGCGGCCATGTCGGTCGAGGACACACCGGCCTTTTGACCCAGGGCCGTGTGCGCGGCGAGGCAGTACTCACAGCGATTGCGGTTGGCGATGGCCACCGCGATCTGCTCGCCGAGCTTGGCGCCCAACGTGCCTTGGCCCAGGGCACCGAAGGCCGCCCACATGCTTTGCAGCGCCGCCGGCGAATTGGCGACGCCCTTGAACATGTTCGGCGTTGCGCCAAAGGCCTGCTGGATCTGGGCCAGCAATGGTTGGCTGGCGGCGGGCGCGTATTGTGGCTGAAGGTTGATACGAGTCATGTGTTTCTCCAGTGATGTGGCGGGGTTGAATACAAGAGGCGAGGCGGGTCAGCGCTTGACCTTGCCGGGCAAGGACAGGTCGCCCGAGGCCACCTTGAACACGTCGGCGACGCACAGCAGCGGGTTATGCACGCTAGCGTTCACGCGCAGGGCGGCCGTCACGCCGTCGAACGCACCGGCCTCGACCGGGCCGATGTCGTCGAACGGCACGCGCACTTCGATGGTTTTCTGATTGATCGTCGGGGTCCAGCCCGGGCTGTCGATGAGGATCGGCAACCCCGGCCAAGTCTTGGGCACGCGAGGCTTGGCCCCTGCTGGAATGTCTACGACTTTCAGCGCATCTTTCCCACAGGCCGAGTCGGGCTGCAGCACCACCCAATGCGAGTGCCAAAGATCACCGTCGTTATCCAGGCGCCCGTCGCGGTTCTCGTCGAACAGCGGCGTGTCGTCGAAGTCGGGGTGTGAAGTCACGGCAAAAGCCAGGATCCCGGACTTCGGCTCGAACCCAATCACCGAAGGGTCCAGGCTGGTGGGCCATACGTACGAGAACACCGTGCTGCCTGCCAACTTGCCGCTGGCCGCCGGGCGTACGCTGCCGGCCTTGCCAGAAACGGCCATGTGGAAAATCGCCACGTTGCCTTCGGTGGTTATTTTCGTATGAACGATATCGAAGGGCGCCTTTACAGCCTTTGCCGGTTTGCTGGCGATGCCGACGTGATGCGCGGCTTCGTGAGCGCTGACGCTGGCGCTCAAGCCAAGCAGCAACGAAGCGTAAAAGAGGGGGGAGCGAGTGAGTTTCATGGTGGACCCTTCTGCCGAATGATGTGGTGCTGGCAGTTTAAGGGGATGGTCTGTACTATTTGGCTCTTAACGTACGCCTAACGTAGCAATTCGTTCAGAATGCAAACACTACCGACCATAGATCGCCTCTCCGGCATCCTCGACCATTTCCGCGTGCAAGCGCAGTTGCACCACACCGGCGCCTTGTGCGGTGTGAATCGCTTCGACGCGCGTGAAGGTTTTGGCTATCTGCATGTGCTTCGCCGGGGACAGCTGAAAGTCAGCCATCCCGGTGGCCAAGGCTTGCCCTCGATGAGCTTCGAAGAACCGTCGCTGCTGTTCTATCCCTGCCCGATCACCCACCAATTCCATAATCCCCCGGCGGAAGACTCCGACTTCACCTGCGCGCGGCTGATGTTCGAGGGCGGCGCACGCAACCCACTGGCGCGGGCGCTGCCGCCCTTGATCGCGTTGCCGCTGGCCCAAGTCCCCGGCCTGCACTCCGCGCTGGAACTGCTGTTCGCCGAGACCGACCACGTGCGCTGCGGCCAGCGAATGCTCGCCGACCGACTGTTCGAAGTCGTGGTGCTGCAACTGCTACGCTGGCTGCTCGATCACCAACAGGAAGCGGGCATCCAGCCGGGCCTCATCGCTGGGCTGTCAAACCCGCGCCTGGCACGGGTGCTCGTCGCCATCCACGAAGACCCGAGCGCCGCCTGGACCCTCGAGCGCATGGCCGAACGCGCCTGCCTGTCGCGCACGGCATTCGCCAACACCTTCCGCGATGTGGTGGGCCAAACACCCGCCGACTACCTGACCACCTGGCGCATCGCCCTGGCCCAGAGCCGCTTGCGCCAAGGCGAATCCATCAAGAGCCTGACCGAAGAACTTGGCTACACAACGCCTTCGGCACTCTCACGGGCCTTCACGGCCAAGGTTGGTGTGTCTCCTCGGGAATGGTTGGCGCAGATAGCCACAGGCGGATCGAACCCGTTAACGTAAGCCGTGTCAGTAAAGCCCTTCAGACGCTGGCAGCCAGCGCTCACCAGACCACAGCGCCTTGCGCCTTTGCCTACAACTACGCCAGAATCCGCCGGCTTGTGCGCCTTGGGTGGCGTCGGTAGTTTGGGTTCGGTCACTGCTCATCAGTGATCGGGTTTAGTCGCCCGCCGTAGCTAAGTCGCTCAAGCGCCCGTCAGTCAGGAATCCCGTCCCTGCACTCGATGGTGGCTGTGCGCAGGGCGCCTCCGGGCGCGCCGATTTCTTAGCTCGTCGGTCGACTAACCTGCGTACAGCTGCCTCCCAATCGTTTAGTCGCGAGCGGGTCGTAGCCTCAACCAAAGAGAGCTAAGACCATGGCCAAAATTACACCGAACCCTCCCGTTACCGATGAACACGTGTCGCGTGCTCAGGCTGCGCGGAACAAGAAAATTGATGATGCGGCCACTCGCGCGTTGGATTACTACCTGAAACCCAAGCCTAAGAGCGAAACGTCTGACAAGCCCGACTCCATTTTCCGGATTGATCCTGGGATTGATTCTGAGTGTTTGCTTGCGAATCTCAGTGAGAACCTGGCTTCGGCGAATGCGATGATCAGTGATCTTGCGTTCGACCTGGATGGCTCGCGAAGGCGGGTTGCGTTGGGGATTTTGCAGGTGATCGAGGTGAGTGAGCTGTTGGCGAATCGGGCGTTGGATATTGTTGAGGCTCGGTAGATAATCGGGGCAGGAAGGGTCTTGCACAGCGGGACCTTTCTTGTTCGACACAGGCTGAAATTGCCAGCGCTGAGCTGCTTATTATTTGCCAATGCCTGTCAGCTAATAGAGACTCCTGGCCTTACCAGACTCGATAAGGATGCGAGCATTGAAGTTTGAAAACGGTCAGTTTTCTGGCAGCCATGGAATTGTCGCGTTGCGCGAGAAACATCAAACGAAGGATCGAGCATGTTCTGGGTATTGCTGATGTTGGTGTTTCTCGGGATCTCCTTCATGACGTTCGGTCAGATTACCCGATGAAGGAAGAAGACTGCCCTTTATTGAAAGACTGGTCGGTCTTGGAACCCAAGGCTTTCATTCATCAATGTAATCGGTTTTCCCTCCCATGAAAAAGCTGTTTCTCGCGTTGCTTTCGGTCGCCCTGCTTTCCGGGTGTGTCACCAAGTCGTTGAGTATCGAAGACCGCCACCAGATCAAAACCATCAAGATCCTTCCGGTGTACTTTGCGGTGCAGAACTTCAAGTACACCAGCATGACCCAGGCCTGGGGAGCAGGCTTGGGTGCCGGAGCAGGTGCCGCAACCGGCATGGCAGCCGGAGCATCGAGCGCCGCCACCAGCGCATTGGCCGGCGCCGGCTCGGTCGCGGGCACCAAGGCGGCAGACGGCGCGACGGTGGATATTTCCCAAGCGATTCTGGACAATATGCAGGCCCATGGTATCGATGTGGGCAAGCTGGTGCGTGAAAGCTTCGAAAGGCGCATCAAGCAAGAAGGGCTGTTCACCATTGTGGCTGAAGGCGAGAAAGCGGATGCCGACGTTGAAATCATGGTCATGCAGTGGGGGCTGAGCCTGAAAAACTATAGTACCGTGCTTTATCCGGTCATTGGCGTGAACGGATTCATGAAGCGCGGCGGTACATCGGTTTGGCGCAACTTCAATACCATCTCGCCATTCAATGAAAGCAATACCCTCGCTTACACCCCTGAACAGTACGCCACCGATCCCGAAGCACTGCGGGCGGCGTTTTCCCGCGTGTCCGATCTGGCAGTCGGCAAGCTGATTGAGGACCTGAAACAATAACTGCCCAGGGTGAACCGCAGTGCTGCGCGCCTCAAGGATCAGGAGCGACGGATGACCGTTCTCTCGAAACTTAAAGTGCGAAAAAGGGACGCGAAAAAGGACCGAAAAAGGGACGGATTTATTTTCACTGGAAACGGAAGCTCATGGCGCAATCAGTTCTGTTAGCCGACTGCTTGCCTCGCTAACTGAGTTTCAAACATAGCCTTCAGCTATGCCTTGAGTTGAGGCGGTACGGGACTCAAGAGCAAGAGATGCTGAATCTGCTTGAGCAGATTGCCCAGAAACGTGTCGGAAAGCCTCCTGGCAGGATTGAGCCGCGCGCTATAAAACGAAGACCCAAGCCCTACCCCTGCTGATGAAAACACGCCGATCAACAAGGGCTGAGGTCAGGAGGAATGGACACCCGAAGAAGAATAAGTAAGCGCCATTCAAATCTGTCCCATTTTTTATCTTGTTTATAAAAAGCCTATGTTTGTGTTGTTGTAACGATCAGCGCAGGCGATGCTACAGCAAGTTGAGGTGATGAGGACGCTGGTTGCGCAGGCGCAGGCGGTGGAGTAGATGGAACAAGAGGCTCCGAGGCTGAGGCTATAAGGGGACCGCTTTGCGCCGGTAACGGAGGTGGTGGTGGAGGAACGACGAGCGTCTCTGCCGGTGCAAGCAGGGGACTCAGTAATAAAACAACATAATGCCAGCCCTTACTCTGTGCATAAATTTTTAACTCTCGCACCTGCGTTTTGGATAGGCCTTTTTTTCTGGAGTCCCAAATTTTTCCTGCTGCATGGGACTGACCGCTCTTTTTTCCAATGTATGGAGCTTGCCTGTACAATGCGTGTGCTAGTTTATGAAACAGCGCCGGAGGTAGATGGGAATCACCGTAGGTATCCAAAATATCAAGTACTATAGTCAAGCCTTGCGCGTAGCCTTGAAATGCCCCGTACCCTGCCGATCTTTCGAAAGTTTTATCAATGCATTTCTCAAAAAAAGGTATGAAGCCATCGATTAGTGGCGAATAGTTGCTATTGTTGACAAATGAAAGAGTTGTTTCTCTAAAATTTTCTTCGTCGATGAATTTAATGACCGCGTCTTGCGGAGATTTAACCATCAAATCACGAATGTCATGCAGTTTTCCGATCAATTCATCTTGGGCTTGTCGTCGTCGGACGACAATTGGCATCAGCTCATCGAAGAATTCAGCTAGTCCGGAAACCTCTAAAATGGTAGCGCCATTATGTCCCCGATATGGCGCGTCTTTAGGAGTGCTAACTCTAATTATCTGAATGGTCTCATTGGGATAGCTCTTGATAACTTCGTCAAATACATTTTTTGACCAATCAAAGGCCGTTAAAACATTATCATCACCTAGTCCGTAACCTAAAAGTACTGTTGTAGACTCCTTTAGTGTCAGAGCTAGCTTTATTTGGCGATACTCATTTGGCCTAAACAGTGCGGTGTAATCCTCGCGGCAAAGTACAATTTTATCCGGATACGTACGTACGCCATGGAGGTGATAAACTGGTGTGCGACCCTTCGGGAAAACCAGTGGCTGATCCGGTCCAATTGTAATGGATTCGCCCGGCAGCAGACTTTCTATGACTAGATCGTAGTTGGTAGTTATCACCCAGGCGGGTGACAATTTGCTGATATGATCAGCGTATACGATTTTTTTCTTGTCCGTTGGATACCAACAGGTTAGCTCAGCCACTTTTTCTTTTAGGGCAGCCATGCTGCTTGTAATCGTCAGTCCTCTTGCTTCCGAATGCTTTCGGCAAATAGAAGAGGCTATTTCCGGATAACCTGTGCCAATCAAGTTGGGATTGTCAAAATCGAATTCTATTTCTAGCTCTGTCGTGGCTCTCTGCAGTAGCTGTCCCCAGGAAAGAGCCTCTTCGCCAACTAGCTCTTTTGAAAACCCCGCACCTATGAATAGGCATAAGTTTCCATATATGCTGGATTCAGAAATGTGGGCTAGCAATTGTTGACGGGTTAGATTTTCAGGAAGCTGGAACATAACTCACTCCTTTGGCGTTATATTGGATCCTATACACATTTTGGCCAGTCTCCAACCCTTCTTTCGTTGTCCTTTTTGGGAAGAGAGACGCTTGCGGAGTATCAGTCACTGGTCGATAAATCCTTGCTCTCCGCTTCTAGAGCGGAAACAGATTTACTTTAAGTGTCATGTCCTGCTCAAAGAAGATTCCGTAGGTAATCCCTCAGAATGATACAGGCGAAAAAAAAGACCTGGAATTTCAAGGTCTTTTTTAAGATATCGTGTTCGGCGTGACTGGCGGTCTGATTCCTTGTCCGGCGGCTATCACCGTCCTATTGCTATGTCTTCGAGTTAAAGAGATCGCGCTCGGGGGCATGGTCGTACTTGTGCTTCAGCATCGGCTTGGCGATCAGTGCCCGCTGTAGAGCGGGCACCACTTCCTACGTGAGAAGGCTTACACGCCGGCTTACCAGTTGTAACTCACTTTGGCGGTAATTTCGCGACCCGGGTTGTAATAGTTCGCCGTGCCGGAACCGACCACGTGTTGCTCGTCCAGCAGGTTGCTGACATTCACGGCAAGGTCGGTGCCCTTGGCAATCTGGTAGTTGAAGGCGGCGTCGAACAAGGTGGTGCCATCGCTCTTGCTGTTGTTGGCGGCCTCCATGTAATAGGCGCCGACGTAGCGTGCGCCCAGGCCGAGGCTCACGTCAGTGCCGGGCAAGCTGTAGTAACTCCACAGAGAAGCGGAATGCCTCGGTGCCGTGGTGAACTCATTGCCCTTGAGGGAGCTGCCGTCGTACAACGTACCGCGCAGCACCTCGGACTTCATGTAGGAATAGCCGCCAATCAGGCTGAGGTTCTGCGTCAGTTGCGCTTTGGCCTCCAGGTCGAGGCCGCGCACTCGCGACTCGCCCACCGTCTGCTGTTCGATGATGCCGCTTGGCAGCACCACAGCGATCGTGACGTTTTCCTGGGTCAGGTCATAAACGGCTGCAGAGAACAGCGCGTCCATCGCCATGGGCGAATACTTCACGCCCACTTCGTACTGCTTGCCCGTTTGCGGTGTAACGCCAACCTGGGGGGGCGAGACGGATTCCACCATGCTCACATAGGTGGACACCTCATCGTTGACGATATAGGTCAACGAGCCGCGGTAGGAGGTTTCGGAGAAGTTGTCTTTCTCAGTGGATTGCAAGCCTTCGCTGGTCAGGTCCATCGAGTCGTTGCGCATACCCGCGGTGACGATGAAACGCTCGTAGAACGATAGGTTCTGCTGAAGGAATACGGCCTTGGTGGTCGCGTCTCGCTTATTGACGGCATACGGCGTGATTGAGCGTGAAACGCCAGTAAACACCGGATTTGCAATGTCAATCGGGGTCGCCAGGGCGTAGACCGAGCTTTCCTTGGTGGTCGAATCGAGGTACTCCACGCCCACCAGGCTGCTGCTGTCGATATTCTCGAAGCGGGCATCGTATTGCAGCATCAGATTGCCGTTGAACTGGTCGGCTTCACTGTCCGTTCCAAACAGATACCGGTCAACGGTAGTACCGACACGTGCGGCGCTGTCGCTGATGTAAACGTAGCCAAAATCATCGGTCAGTTTGCTGTAACGCAGGTTGCTGCGCAGTACGAAGCCGTTGTCGAAATCATGGGTAACATTGCCGCTGAGGCTGGTGCGCTCGACATCGTGAAAGTTGTAGCTGGGCTCACCATAAAACTTGCTGCGGTCGTATTCCTTGTCCAGCGGATAACCACCACTGTTGGGCGAACTTTCGGTTTTCAGGTAGTCCAGAATCATTGTGGCCGACGTGTAGTCGGTAGGTGCCCAAGTGAGGCCACCCATCACCAACTTGTTGTCGTCCTGTGAGTGGTCGTACTCGCGGTCGCTGTTTTGCCCTTTGGCAGTAAAGCGGCCGGCCAGGGTTTTTTCGTCGTTCAGCGCGTCCCCCACATCGACGCCTGTCTCGACATGGTCAAAGGAACCGTAGGTCACGTAGCCCTGGCCAAACTGCTCGAAGCGCGGCTGTTTAGTCACGAAGTTCACCGAGCCACCTGGGTCCGCCGGGCCAAACAGCGTGGAGTTGGCGCCACGCAGAATCTCGATGCGCTCATAGGCGAAAGGATCTTCGCGTACGCCGCGCATCGAACTCAGGGTCAAGCCGTCACGGTAGGTAGTGGCCTGGAAGCCGCGGATCTGGAAATAGTCGTTGCGGTCGTCCGAACCATAAAAGTCGCTGATCACGCCCGGCGTGTATTGAAGGGCCTCTTCAGTGGTGCTGACGCTGCGTTGCTCCATTTCCTTGCGGGTCACAACCGACACGGAGGCGGGCGTGTTGAGAATGCTGGTTGCCACCTTGCCGCCGACCCAGAGCTCCTTGGCGACCACCGAGTTGGTGTCGTCGTCGGCGTTGACCTTGACCTTGGCATTGATGATAAGGGGGGCGAGGCGGTAGTCCTCGGTGTCGGTTGCGCCAAGTTCGAGCGGGCCGGCAGGCTTTTGTTGAGGTATCAGCAGGTAAGCGTTCGGGCCTTGCTGCTCGATTTGCAACTCGCTTCCCTGTAACAACATTGACAGCGCTGCCGACGTATCGAAGGTGCCGTTCACGCCTCCCGTTGTGCGGTTCGCTACGCTCGAGTCATCGAAGGAAAGACTGATGCCCGCCTCGCGCGCAAAGCGGTCAAGCGCCGGCGCCAGCGGGCCGGCAGCGATATTCCACTGCTGGACCTGGTTGCGGTGTTCAGCGCTCGAAGATTGCGCCAGCGATGGCAGGCCGTAGCTGCTGACGATCAAACCCAGAATCACGCCTTGTACGGCATGACTCAATGGACGGCGCTGTGTAACCGGGGACGAACTCATTTTCTCGCTCCATGGAAGGGTATCGGCAGATTGGCCTGTAACGTCGGCCTTCCTTACAAGTCGAACGAGAATGAGAAACTACCTCATTAGTTTTTTCAGATACGAGAAAAGTGCGAATGGACTCAGCTGGCGGCGGTCAACGTCACCCAGTAACGGGTCCGATAATCAACGTGCAAGCGCAACGACTGCGCGACCAATGCCAGCACCTGATCGTTGTCAGCGAGCTGAAAGGTGCCGGAAACCCGACGGTCAGCCACTTCTTCGGCGCATCGCAATACGCCGGGACGGTAGCGCGACAACTCAACAATAAAATCACTGAGGCGCATATTGCGCGCGGTGATCACCCCGTCACTCCAGCTCCAGAGATCAAGGCCGTTATCCTTGAACTTATGGGCGCCATTTGATGTGAACAGCAGCAGGTTTGCGGCCTGGACACTGCTGCTTGCGCTATCGGCCAGGGTTTGACTGGCTCCCGGAAATACCGTGACTGTGCCTTCCTGAACCGCGAGCAGGGTGCCGTCGTCACGTTCCCGCGCCAGGAAGCGGGCACTCTGAGCGCGCATGACCCCGTCCCGTGTCTGTACCCAGAAGGGGCGCGTTTGTGTCGAGTGTTCATCCGCGCCGACATTCACGATGATTTCACCACGCCGCAGAATGATCAGGCGCCGCTGTGCGTCGAAATCGCTGTCGACAGCGCTGTCGCTATTGAGCTGGATAAGGCTGCCATCATCGAGCTGGACGCGTCGTTGCTCACCGGTGTTGCTGCGCTGCTGCGCAAGCATGGCCGGCACGGGTGTGTAATCCCGGCCGAGCCAGGCGGCTGCGCCGACAGTGGCCAACAGGCCCAGTAGCTTCAGGCTTTCCCGTCTTCGTATGCCACGGTGGGTGCCGTTAAGGGTTTGTCGGGCCAATTGCGCTGGCACGCCGGCGAATTCATCCCCAAGCGCTTCCACACGCTGCCACGCCAACAGGTGCTCTGGGCGCTGCTGTAGCCAGTGCTCAAAAGTGCGCTGTGTTTGCTCATCTGGCTGATTGAAGCGAAGGCGCACCTGCCAGTGGATCGCCTGGTCGACAACGGCCGGATCCAGCGCCTGCGACTCACGCCTCGACATAACGCAAGCGATAACAGTGTTGCAGGGCTATGGCCAGGTCGCGCTCCACCGTCGCACGGGAAACGCCCAACTTTTCGGCTATTTGCGCGCAGGTCAAGCCGTCTAGCCGGGCAAATAGAAAGGCCTGGCGAACTCTCGGCTTAAGCATATCGAGCATGCGGTCTATCCGCTCGAGCGTATCAAGAATCAGCAGTCGGCTTTCTTCCGAGGGAACCTCGTGTTGAGGCAGTAACGCGACGCTCTCCAGATAGGCACGTTCGAGTTCGCGACGACGATACTGATCAATCATCAGCCCGCGGGCGATGCTGCTCAGATAGGCACGGGGTTCGCGCAAGGGGCTTGATTGACGGGATTTGAGCAGACGTACGAAGGTGTCTTGCACCAAATCTGCTGCGTTATCGCGACATCCAATGCGTCGGCTTAGCCAGCCGTGTAACCACGAGTGGTGGGTGCGATAGAGCAGCGCTAGATCTGCAGTGCCTAGTATTTCGTCGCTGCGCATCGGTATTCCGGCGAGTAATTGATAATTACTCGCATTCTACCTGCGCGATAGGACTCAGGCAAATGCGTGGCGCTCAGCGTCCGCTTTTGGCCGTTTTTGCCATGTCCCGCTCAAAGAACATCGCGCAGATAGGCCTTGAGCATGAGAGCTGGGCCACGAAGTTCCTCCATCGCCCGCACAGAACCAAAGTCCTCTGCCAGCCGCGCCAACTCTCGGCCCAGCACTGTATCCACCCCACCAATCGCCCCCAACGCCAAATCCAGGCATCGGCCGATTTCGCCCTGAATCCCTGTCACATCGCCCCGCCGTATCAACAACTCAAAAACCTCACGGTCGCAACTGCCCATCAATGGATCATCTCGCAGAATCGGGCTGTGACCCTCTGCCTCATAAGCCAGCTTGAGGGAATAAAGAGCGACCGTTTCCAGTAGCAATTCCATGGGTGAAATCCTTGGTGACTGGGTGAGAAGGGTGGGTTATGTCTTGGATTTGGCAGCTCGGGGTATCGGTGAGGGGGTGACTGCTTTGTGAGCGGTTCGCACTCAAGCGGGAGCAACTTCTTCCTCACCATGGGGTTGGCTATGGGGGCCGCTTCACGCCCTGAGCTCTGCGTTAGCCGCGGCAAATCACTTTCCAGCAGACGAAAAAAAAGACCTTGAATTCAAGGTCTTTCTTTAAGATGGTGCCCCGAGGGAGACTCGAACTCCCACTCCTTTCGAAAACGGATTTTGAATCCGCCGCGTCTACCAATTCCGCCATCAGGGCTCAATGGCGGCGAAGTATAGAGAGGTGCCTACCGTTGGTCAATCACGTTTCATGGTGAATTTTTGATAATTCCGCTAGACTTTCGGCCCCTGCTAGACGAACCCCATCATGCGTGTTGCTGACTTTACCTTCGAACTCCCGGATTCGCTGATCGCTCGCCACCCTCTGGCTGAGCGTCGCGCCAGTCGACTGTTGACCCTGGACGGGGTCAGCGGTGCCATGGCTCACCGTCAATTCACTGATTTGCTTGAGCATTTGCGCCCGGGCGATTTGATGGTGTTCAACAATACCCGAGTCATTCCCGCGCGTTTGTTTGGCCAGAAGGCCTCCGGCGGCAAGCTGGAAATTCTGGTGGAGCGGGTACTGGACAGCCATCGGGTGCTGGCCCATGTGCGGTCGAGCAAGTCGCCCAAGCCGGGCTCGTCGATCTTGATCGACGGCGGCGGTGAGGCGCGGATGGTGGCGCGCCATGACACGTTGTTCGAGCTGGAGTTTGCCGAAGAGGTGTTGCCGCTGCTCGACCGTGTCGGGCATATGCCGTTGCCTCCTTATATAGACCGCCCGGACGAAGGTTCGGACCGCGAGCGTTATCAGACGGTGTACGCCGAGCGCCTGGGGGCGGTGGCGGCGCCGACGGCGGGGCTGCATTTTGATCAGCCATTGCTGGAGGCGATTGCCGCCAAGGGCGTGGAGACGGCGTTCGTGACGCTGCACGTCGGCGCCGGGACGTTCCAGCCGGTGCGCGTGGAGCGCATCGAAGACCACCACATGCACAACGAATGGCTGGAAGTCAGCCAGGAAGTGGTCGATGCCGTGGCGGCCTGTCGCGCGCGCGGCGGGCGGGTGGTGGCGGTGGGGACCACCAGCGTGCGTTCCCTGGAAAGCGCCGCGCGCGACGGCGTGCTCAAGCCGTTCAGTGGCGACACCGACATTTTTATCTACCCGGGCCGGCCGTTTCATGTGGTCGATGCCCTGGTCACCAACTTTCATTTGCCTGAATCCACGCTGTTGATGCTGGTTTCGGCGTTCGCCGGTTATCCCGAAGCCATGGCCGCCTACAAGGCCGCCGTCGAGCATGGATACCGCTTTTTCAGCTACGGTGATGCGATGTTCATCACCCGTAACCCCGCGCCACGCGGACCCGAGGAAACAGTATGAGTCGCACCTGTCGCATGTCCTTCGAGTTGCTTGCTACCGATGGCAAGGCTCGTCGCGGTCGTCTGACCTTCCCCCGCGGTAGCGTGGAAACCCCGGCGTTCATGCCGGTGGGCACCTACGGCACGGTCAAGGGCATGCTACCCCGTGACATCGTCGCCACGGGCGCGGAGATCATCCTCGGCAACACCTTCCACCTGTGGCTGCGCCCGGGCATGGAAGTGATCAAGGCCCACGGCGACTTGCACGATTTCATGCAGTGGAAAGGCCCGATCCTGACCGACTCCGGCGGCTTCCAGGTGTTCAGTCTCGGTGCCATGCGCAAGATCAAGGAGGAGGGCGTGACCTTCGCTTCTCCGGTCGATGGTTCCAAGGTGTTCATGGGGCCGGAAGAGTCGATGCAGGTGCAGCGCGACCTGGGCTCGGACATCGTGATGATCTTCGACGAATGCACGCCGTACCCGGCCGATGAAGACGTGGCGCGGGTGTCCATGGAGCTGTCGTTGCGCTGGGCCCAGCGCTCGAAGAACGCCCATGGCGAAAACACCGCGGCGCTGTTCGGCATCGTCCAGGGCGGCATGCACGAGGATTTGCGCAAGCGCTCGCTCGACGGCCTGGACAAGATTGGCTTCGATGGCCTGGCGATTGGCGGCCTGTCGGTGGGCGAGCCGAAGCACGAGATGATCAAGGTGCTCGATTACCTGCCGGGCCTGATGCCGGCTGACAAACCTCGTTACCTTATGGGCGTTGGCAAACCGGAAGATCTGGTTGAGGGTGTGCGCCGCGGGGTGGACATGTTCGATTGCGTGATGCCAACCCGTAATGCCCGCAATGGGCATCTGTTCATCGACACTGGCGTGCTGAAGATCCGTAACGCGTTCCATCGCCATGATGATTCGCCGCTCGATCCGACGTGCGATTGCTATACCTGCCAGAACTTCTCCCGCGCTTATCTGCATCATTTGGACAAGTGCGGCGAAATGCTCGGCAGCATGCTCAATACCATCCACAATTTGCGCCATTATCAGGTGCTTATGGCTGGTTTGCGCGAGGCTATCCAACAGGGTACATTGGCCGCCTTTGTCGAGGCCTTCTATGCCAAGCGCGGGTTGCCTGTTCCGCCTTTGGACTGAGTTTTCCGATCCCTAGATTCAATATTTGCAACTGGAGTGCTAAATGAGCTTTTTTATCTCTAATGCCATGGCTGACGCGGCTGCACCTGCTGCTGCCGGCCCTATGGGTGGCGGTTTCGAGTGGATTTTCCTGGTCGGCTTCCTGGTCATCTTCTACCTGATGATCTGGCGTCCACAGGCCAAGCGCGCCAAAGAGCAGAAGAACCTGCTCGGCAGCTTGCAGAAAGGCGATGAAGTGGTCACCACCGGCGGCATCGCTGGCAAGATCACCAAAGTGGCGGATGACTTCGTGGTACTGGAAGTGTCGGACACTGTTGAAATGAAGTTCCAGAAGGGCGCCATCGCGGCCACGCTGCCAAAAGGCACGCTGAAAGCGATCTAAGTAACAACTTCTCTTCAATCGACGGGGCGCGCAAGGCGCCCCGCGTCATAAGCGGGCGGCGTGATGCTGAACAAATACCCTCTGTGGAAATACGTACTGATCCTGGCGGTGCTGGCGGTCGGTGTGATTTATTCCGCTCCGAATCTATACCCGGATGACCCGGCCATCCAGGTCAGCGGCGCCAGCACGGCGTTGCAGGTCACCCAGGCCGATCTGGACCGCGCGAGCGCAGCGCTCAAGGCGTCCAATATCGATGTGAAGGCTGCGTCCATCGCCGAAAACGGCAAGGGCGGCCTGTTGCGCCTGGTCAAGTCGCAAGACCAGCTGCCAGCCAAAGACGTCGTTCGCAAGGCCTTGGGCGACGATTATGTGGTTGCCCTGAACCTGGCCCAGACCACCCCGCAGTGGCTGCGCAAGCTGGGTGCCCACCCGATGAAGCTCGGCCTGGACTTGTCCGGTGGTGTGCACTTCCTGCTGGAAGTGGACATGGACAAAGCCCTCGACGCACGCCTGAAAGTCTATGAAGGCGACGTCAAGAGCCTGTTGCGCAAAGAGCGCTTGCGCTATCGCAGCCTGCCGCAACTCGACGGTGCCATTCAGTTGGGCTTCAGTGATGAAGACACCCGCGAGCAGGCCCGTGCCCTGATCCGCAAGAATTTCAATGATTTCGACATTGTGCCGGCCGACCTCAATGGTCAGGCGGTGCTGCGTCTGGCGATGACCCCAGCCAAGCTGGCGGAAATCCGCGAATACTCCATCAAGCAGAACTTGACCACGGTGCGTAACCGCGTCAACGAGCTGGGTGTGGCCGAGCCGATCGTCCAGCGCCAGGGCGCCAACCGCATCGTGGTTGAGCTGCCAGGCGTGCAAGATACCGCCGAAGCCAAGCGTATCCTCGGCAAGACCGCCAACCTGGAATTCCGCCTGGCCGCTGAGCCGGGGGCTTCCAAGGCCTCTTCCGAGAGCTTCGAGTTCCGTGAAGGCGGTCGTCCGGCGGCGCAGATCGAGCGTGGCCTGATCATCACCGGTGACCAGGTGACCGACGCCCAGGCGGGCTTCGACGAGCAAGGTCGTCCACAGGTGAACATTCGCCTCGACGGTCATGGCGGCGAACTGATGAGCCGCGCCACGCGCAGCAACGTCGGTCGCAGCATGGCGGTGATCTTCATCGAGCAGAAGCCGACCACCACCTACACCAAGCAAATGGTCAACGGCGTCGAGAAAGACGTGCCGGTCCAGACCTTCAAGGAAGAGAAGAAGATCATCAGCCTGGCGACCATCCAGTCGCCACTGGGCAGCCAGTTCCGCATCACTGGCCTGAACGGCCAGGGCGAATCCTCGGAACTGGCCCTGCTGCTGCGTGCCGGTGGCCTGGCCGCGCCGATGTACTTCGCTGAAGAACGCACCATCGGCCCGAGTCTGGGTGCCGACAACATCGCCAAGGGTGTCGATGCGTCGCTGTGGGGCATGCTGTTCGTGTCGCTGTTCATCATTGCCATCTATCGCTTCTTCGGCCTGATCGCCACGGTTGCGCTGGCGGTTAACATGGTGCTGCTGCTGGCCCTGATGTCGCTGTTGGGCGCCACGCTGACTCTGCCCGGTATCGCCGGTATCGTCTTGACCATGGGGATGGCGGTGGACGCCAACGTGCTGATTTTCTCGCGGATACGTGAAGAGATTGCCGCGGGCATGTCGATCCAGCGGGCAATCAACGAAGGCTTCGGCCGCGCATTCACTGCGATTATCGACTCCAACCTGACCACGTTGCTGGTCGGCGGGATTCTCTTTGCCATGGGCACCGGCCCGGTCAAGGGCTTCGCAGTGACCATGTCCCTCGGGATCTTTACCTCGATGTTCACAGCCATTCTGGTGACCCGTGCAATGGTCAACCTGATTTATGGTGGCCGTGACGTCAAGAAGTTGTGGATTTAAGGGGCTGCCATGTTACGTACAATCAACTTCATGGGCGTTCGCAACATTGCGTTCGGCGTCACATTGTTCCTTACCGTCCTGGCCTTGTTCAGTTGGGCCACCAAGGGCCTGAACTACGGACTGGACTTCACCGGCGGTACGCTCATCGAGCTGACCTACGAGCGTCCGGCGGATGTTGGCAAGGTGCGCGAGCAGCTGATGACGTCGGGTTATACCGACGCTGTTGTGCAAAGCTTCGGCGCGACCACCGATCTGCTGGTGCGCATGCCTGGCGAGGACCCGCAACTGGGTCAGCAAGTGGCTGACGCCTTGCAGAAGGCTGGCGGCGACAACCCGGCCCAGGTCAAGCGCGTCGAGTTTGTCGGCCCGCAGGTAGGTGAAGAGCTGCGCGACCAGGGCGGCCTCGGCATGCTGTTGGCGCTGGGCGGCGTGATGCTCTACCTGGCTTTTCGCTTCCAGTGGAAATTCGCGGTGGGCGCGATTGTCTCGTTGATCCACGACGTGATCGTGACCGTGGGCATCCTGTCGTTCTTCCAGATCACCTTCGACTTGACGGTGCTGGCGGCGGTGCTGGCGATTATCGGTTACTCGCTCAACGACACCATCGTGGTGTTCGACCGGGTGCGTGAAAACTTCCGTGTGCTGCGCAAGGCCTCGCTGATCGAGAACATCAACATCTCGACCACCCAGACCCTGCTGCGAACAATGGCAACGTCGATCTCGACCTTGCTGGCGATTGCCGCGCTGCTGTTCTTTGGGGGCGACAACCTGTTCGGCTTCTCCATCGCGCTGTTCATCGGTGTGATGGCGGGTACCTACTCGTCGATCTACATCGCCAACGTGGTGCTGATCTGGCTGAACCTGAGCTCCGAGGACCTGATTCCTCCGGCAGCCACCGAGACCGAGGTGGACGACCGCCCGTAAGGCTCGGTTTTCCGTCCGTCACCGCTAAAAAGGCGCGAGTTGAACTCGCGCCTTTTTTTGTGCTCCAAGGCTGGGAGAAGCGCGGATTAATCCGCATGTGATGGCCTGGAGGTTCAAGTGAACAAATCGATGCTGGTTGGTGCGGTATTGGGTGCTGTCGGTGTGACTGCCGGTGGTGCGGTCGCGACCTACAGCTTGGTAAAGAGTGGCCCCGAGTATGCGCAAGTACTGGCCGTGGAACCGGTCAAGACCCAAATCAAGACCCCGCGTGAAGTGTGCAAGGACGTCACCGTGACTCGGCAGAAGCCGGTCCAGGATCAACACCAGATCGCCGGCACCGTGCTGGGCGCTGTGGCCGGCGGCCTGTTGGGCAACCAGATCGGTGGCGGCAACGGCAAGAAAATCGCCACCGTGGCGGGTGCGGCCGGCGGCGGTTATGCCGGTAACAAGATTCAGGAAGGCATGCAGGAGCGCGACACCTACACCACCACCCAAACTCGCTGCAACACCGTCAATGACATCAGCGACAAGGTTGTAGGCTACGACGTTCGCTACATGCTCGACGGCAAGGAAGGCAAAGTCCGCATGGACCGCGACCCGGGCAACCAGATCCCGGTCAGCAAGGAAGGCCAGCTGATCCTGGGTCAGAACGAACCGGCTCAGTGATCCAACCGCTATGAAAAAGCACCCTCCGGGTGCTTTTTTTTTCGCCCGATTTTTATGCATCGCCCCTATATCCAGGCGTAAATTCATCGTGGCGAGGGAGCTTGCTCCCGCTCGGTTGCGCAGCGATCGCAAAATTTCTGGGGCCGCTGCGCAGCACAGCGGGGATAAATCCCCTCGCCACAGGGGTATTTGGTATGAAACGCATGCATAAAAAAAAGCACTCCGAAGAGTGCTTTTTTTATAGCTGAACTGCTTAGCGCTTCAACGAAGCCGGCAAGTGCGGCTGGATAGCCGTCAGCACGGCCTTGAAGCATTTGGTGTTGCCGGCAACGATGTGGCCTTTTTCAAGGAAGTCGTGACCGCCGGTGAAGTCGCTCACCAAGCCGCCGGCTTCCTGGATCAGCAGGGCCCCTGCCGCCATGTCCCACTCGGACAGGCCCGATTCCCAGAATGCATCGAAACGACCGGCAGCGACGTAAGCCAGGTCAAGGCTCGCGGCACCGGCGCGGCGGATGCCGGCGGTTTGGCCGACCAGGGCGCGGAACATGCCCAGGTAGTTGTCCAGGTTGTCCATCTGGTCGTCACGGAACGGGAAACCGGTACCCAGCAGGGCGCCGTCCAGGCTGGTGCGGCCGCTGACCCGCAGGCGACGACCGTTCAGTTGGGCGCCGCGACCACGGCTGGCGGTGAATTCTTCCTGGCGAACCGGGTCCAGCACGACGGCGTGTTCCAGGCGACCACGGTATTTGCAGGCGATGCTGACAGCGAAGTGAGGAATGCCGCGCAGGAAGTTGGTGGTGCCGTCCAGCGGATCGATGATCCACAGGTACTCTTCGCCTTCGATGCCAGTGCCGGCGTGCATGCCGGTCTCTTCACCGAGGATGGAGTGGTTGGGGTAAGCCTTGCGCAGGGCGTCGACGATCTTCTGTTCGGCGGCGCGATCAACCTCGGACACGTAGTCCTTGGCGTCTTTTTCATCGACCTTGATGGTATCCAGGCGCTCGATGGAGCGGAAGATCAGTTCACTGGCGCTGCGGGCGGCGCGCAGCGCGATATTCAGCATGGGCTGCATGGATGTGTCACCTAAGGTTGTTAAAGAAAGCCGCGCATTCTATCAGAAAGTTTTCTCAGGAGAAGGTTGGTGTTCGCTTTCATAGCTTAACGGTAGGTGCTTAGGTAAGATTTGCTCCCTTTTAAGTGTTCGAGAGCGCCTCCCTTGTTGCAGAACATTCGTGTCGTCCTGGTCAATACCAGCCATCCGGGGAACATCGGCGGAGCTGCACGGGCCATGAAGAACATGGGCCTGTCGCGGCTGGTGCTGGTCGAGCCTCGCTCGTTTCCCCATCACGAAGCCGATGCCCGGGCGTCCGGCGCCGGTGATGTCCTGGCCAATGCCCAGGTCGTCGCCACGTTGGAAGATGCCCTTGTAGGGTGCAATCTGGTGCTCGGCACCAGCGCCCGTGATCGCCGCATCCCCTGGCCGCTGCTCGACCCTCGCGAGTGCGGCACCAAAGTGGTCGAGGAAGCCGCCCAGGGCGCTGAAATCGCGCTGGTGTTTGGCCGTGAAGATTCCGGCCTGACCAATGAAGAGCTGCAGCGATGTCACTTTCACGTGCATATCCCCTCCGACCCCGAATTCAGCTCGCTGAACCTCGGTGCGGCGGTGCAGGTGTTGAGCTATGAAGTGCGCATGGCCTGGCTGAAAGCCGAAGGCCAGCCAAGCAAGATGGAAAAATACGAGGCGACGTCGCCGCGCAGTGAGACACTGGCGACCATGGACGAGTTGGAGCGGTTCTATGAGCACCTGGAGCAGACCCTGGTGGATATCGAATTCCTCGACCCGGACAAGCCTCGGCATTTGATGGCGCGCCTGCGTCGGTTGTACGGACGAAGCTCGGTGAGCCGAGCGGAAATGAATATATTGCGCGGCATCCTCACGGAAACCCAGAAAGCGGCCCGTGGCGAGCTGATTAAGCGGAAGGAATAAAATGTTCGAACGTTTGCGTGAAGATATCCAGAGCGTTTTCCATCGTGACCCAGCGGCGCGCAATGCTTTTGAAGTGCTGACCTGCTACCCGGGCATGCACGCCATCTGGATCCATCGCTTGTCCGGCGCCTTGTGGAACATGGGTTGGAAATGGTTGGCGCGGCTGGTCTCGAACTTCGGGCGCTGGTTGACCGGCATCGAGATCCATCCGGGCGCCAAGGTCGGCCGCCGGTTCTTCATCGACCACGGCATGGGCATCGTCATCGGCGAAACGGCGGAGATTGGCGACGATGTCACGCTGTACCAGGGCGTGACCCTCGGCGGCACCAGCTGGAACAAAGGCAAGCGACACCCGACGCTGGAAGACGGCGTCGTCGTCGGTGCCGGGGCCAAGGTGCTCGGGCCGTTCACGGTGGGCGCGGGGACGAAAGTCGGCTCCAACGCGGTGGTGACCAAGGCTGTGCCCCCCGGCGCGACCGTGGTCGGCATTCCAGGTCGGATCATCGTCAAGTCGGACGAGGAGCAGGATGCCCGGCGCAAAGCCATGGCCGAGAAGATCGGCTTCGACGCCTACGGTGTTGGCGAAGACATGCCCGACCCGGTGGCTCGCGCCATCAATCAGTTGCTCGATCACCTGCAAGCGGTGGACGGGCGCCTGGAGGGGATGTGCGGCGCCCTCAAGGACCTCGGCAGTAATTATTGTGCCAAGGACCTGCCCGAACTGCGCGAAGAAGATTTCGCCTGCGTGAAGGACAAGGACGAAACCCGCGCCAGCTGATCTCATCGCGGTGAGAGCTGGCCGCCGCAGGCCAGCCTTTGCTATGATGCGCGCGCTGTTTTGCGGGTAATCCCGAGTAAATCACTAGGTCTTATACTTGACTTAAATACTCGGGAATTGCATACTCGCCCCCATTCCGAACTCCGTGGTAATTGTCCATGCGACTGACTACAAAAGGCCGATACGCCGTGACCGCGATGCTGGATCTGGCATTGCACGCGCAGCACGGGCCGGTGTCCCTGGCCGATATCTCCGAGCGCCAGGGCATTTCCCTGTCTTACCTTGAACAGCTGTTTGCCAAGCTGCGCCGCAGCAACCTGGTTTCCAGCGTTCGTGGCCCCGGTGGCGGCTATCAGCTGTCGCGGGAGATGCAAGGCATCCAGGTCGCCCAGGTGATCGATGCCGTGAACGAATCGGTCGATGCGACCAAATGCCAGGGGCTGGGCGATTGCCATGGCGGCGATACTTGCCTGACCCATCATCTGTGGTGCGACTTGAGCCTGCAGATCCACGAATTTCTGAGCGGTATCAGCTTGGCCGACCTTGTGACTCGCCGTGAGGTGCAAGAAGTAGCCCAGCGTCAGGACCAGCGCCGTTGCAACAGCAAGGCGCCGCGCCTGGACAAGATTGAAGCGTCCGCCGTCGAATGACTGCCGCAGAGCACGCGGAACGCCAGCCAGCCTGATTTAGGAGAGAGTCCATGAAATTGCCGATTTACCTTGATTACTCTGCGACCACCCCGGTTGATCCGCGTGTCGCGCAAAAGATGAGTGAATGCCTGCTGGTCGACGGAAACTTCGGTAACCCGGCCTCGCGCTCCCACGTGTTCGGCTGGAAAGCCGAAGAGTCGGTCGAAAATGCCCGCCGCCAGGTTGCTGACCTGGTCAATGCCGACCCGCGTGAGATCGTCTGGACCTCTGGTGCTACCGAATCCGACAACCTGGCTATCAAGGGTGTCGCGCATTTCTACCACACCAAGGGCAAGCACCTGATCACCTCCAAGATCGAGCACAAGGCTGTCCTGGACACCATGCGCCAACTGGAGCGTGAAGGCTTCGAAGTCACCTACCTCGAGCCAGGCGAAGACGGCATCATCACCCCGGCCATGATCGAAGCTGCACTGCGCGACGACACCATCCTGGTGTCGATCATGCACGTGAACAACGAAATCGGCACCGTTAACGACATCGCTGCCATCGGCGAACTGACACGCTCCAAGGGCGTCCTGTTCCATGTCGACGGCGCGCAGTCTACCGGCAAGGTCGACATCGACCTGTCGAAGCTGAAAGTCGACCTGATGTCGTTCTCCGCCCACAAGACCTACGGCCCTAAAGGCATCGGCGCGCTGTACGTGAGCCGCAAGCCGCGTGTTCGCATCGAAGCGACCATGCACGGCGGCGGTCACGAACGCGGCATGCGTTCGGGCACCCTGGCGACCCACCAGATCGTCGGCATGGGCGAAGCCTTCCGCGTGGCCAAGGAAGACATGGCTGCCGAGAACGTGCGCATCAAGGCCCTGAGCGACCGTTTCTTCAAGCAGGTCGAGCACCTCGAAGAGCTCTACGTCAACGGCAGCATGACCGCCCGCGTACCGCACAACCTGAACCTGAGCTTCAACTACGTTGAAGGCGAGTCGCTGATCATGGCACTCAAGGACCTGGCCGTGTCGTCCGGTTCGGCGTGCACCTCGGCGTCGCTGGAACCTTCGTATGTACTGCGCGCCCTGGGCCGCAACGACGAACTGGCGCACAGCTCGATCCGCTTCACCTTCGGCCGCTTCACCACCGAAGAAGAAATCGATTACGCCGCGCAGAAAGTCTGCGAGGCCGTTACCAAGCTGCGCGCTCTGTCGCCGCTGTGGGATATGTACAAAGACGGCGTCGACATTTCGAAAATCGAATGGGCGGCGCACTGAGAAGTCGCCACCAGAGCGGCTCCACTGATGAGGATTAAAGCAAATGGCATATAGCGAAAAGGTCATCGACCACTACGAGAACCCGCGCAACGTCGGCAAGTTGGACGCGCAGGATCCTGACGTCGGCACCGGCATGGTCGGCGCCCCGGCGTGCGGCGACGTCATGCGCCTGCAGATCAAGGTCAACGAGCAAGGCATCATCGAAGACGCCAAGTTCAAGACCTACGGCTGCGGCTCGGCCATCGCGTCCAGCTCCCTGGCCACTGAGTGGATGAAGGGCAAGACCCTCGATGAAGCCGAAACCATCAAGAACACCCAGCTGGCCGAAGAGCTGGCCCTGCCGCCAGTGAAGATCCACTGCTCGGTACTCGCCGAAGACGCCATCAAGGCTGCCGTTCGCGATTACAAGCAGAAGAAAGGCTTGATCTGACCCGCGTTACGGTAAGGAGTTTTCCATGGCTATCCAGATGACAGAAGCGGCAGCTAACCATATCCAGCGCTCACTTGCGGGGCGCGGCAAGGGCGAGGGTATCCGCCTGGGTGTTCGCACCACGGGCTGTTCTGGCCTCGCCTATGTACTGGAATTCGTCGACGAAGTCGGTGAAGACGACCAGGTGTTCGAAAGTCATGGTCAGAAAGTGATCATCGACCCGAAGAGCCTGACGTACCTGGACGGCACCGAGCTGGATTTCGTCAAGGAAGGGTTGAACGAAGGCTTCAAGTTCAACAACCCCAACGTGCGCGGTGAATGTGGCTGCGGCGAAAGCTTCAACATCTGAGGCAGCTTGTGGGTACTCCTTGTCACTTTGCGTTGTTCCAGATGCAGCCTGCGTTCCAGCTGGATCTCGAGCAGTTGTCCGCGCGTTATCTTGAATTGGCCCGTGGCGTCCATCCCGACCGCTTTGCCGATGCCTCCGAGGTGGAGCAGCGGCGGGCGCTCGAGCAGTCGGCGAACCTCAACGAGGCTTACCAGACGCTCAAGCACCCGGCCAAGCGCGCGCGTTACCTGCTCGCCATCAGCGGCCATGAGTTGCCGCTGGAGGTCACGGTCCACGATCCCGAGTTCCTGTTGCAGCAGATGCAATGGCGTGAGGAGCTCGAAGACCTGCAGGACAGCGCCGACCTGGCCGGTGTCGCGGTATTCAAGCGTCGCTTGAAAGACGCCCAGCAAACACTGAACGACAGCTTCGCAGCCTGCTGGAACGATGCCGCGCAACGCGAACAGGCCGAACGCCTGATGCGGCGCATGCAGTTCCTCGACAAGCTCACCTACGAAGTGCGCCAGCTAGAAGAGCGCCTCGACGATTAACCCAGTGCCGCTCCGGTCGCACGCCTGATTACAGATAAGTCCTGATTACGATGGCCCTACTGCAGATCGCCGAACCCGGCCAAAGTCCACAACCGCACCAGCGTCGCCTGGCTGTGGGGATCGACTTGGGTACCACCAACTCCCTGGTCGCTGCCTTGCGCAGCGGTCTCTCCGAACCGCTGGCCGACGAGCAGGGGCGGGTAATCCTGCCGTCCGCCGTGCGCTACCACGCCGATCGTGTCGAAGTGGGCGAGTCGGCCAAGCTGGCCGCCGCCACTGATCCATTCAATACCATCGTATCGGTCAAGCGCCTGATGGGTCGTGGTTTGTCCGACGTCAAGCAATTGGGCGATCAGCTGCCGTACCGCTTTGTCGGTGGCGAATCCCACATGCCGTTCATCGAAACCGTACAGGGCCCGAAAAGCCCGGTTGAAGTGTCCGCCGACATCCTCAAGGTCCTGCGCCAGCGTGCCGAAGCGGCGCTGGGCGGTGAACTGGTGGGTGCGGTCATCACTGTTCCAGCCTATTTCGATGATTCCCAGCGCCAAGCCACCAAGGATGCGGCCAAGCTCGCGGGCCTTAATGTGTTGCGCCTGCTCAACGAGCCGACCGCCGCGGCGGTCGCCTACGGCCTGGACCAGCATGCCGAAGGCCTCGTTGCCATCTACGACTTGGGCGGCGGTACTTTTGATATCTCTATCCTGCGCCTGACGGGCGGTGTTTTCGAAGTCCTGGCCACCGGCGGCGACAGTGCCCTGGGCGGCGATGACTTCGACCACGCCATT
This sequence comes from Pseudomonas sp. Z4-20, assembly GCF_051131955.1. Taxonomy (NCBI): domain Bacteria; kingdom Pseudomonadati; phylum Pseudomonadota; class Gammaproteobacteria; order Pseudomonadales; family Pseudomonadaceae; genus Pseudomonas; species Pseudomonas sp. Z4-20. Next base: position 4,629,372 of record NZ_CP071641.1, on the reverse strand, counting down.
GCCGGCTGGATTATCGAGCAAGCGGGCCTCTGCGCCGACCTCGACCCGGGTGCGCAACGCCATCTGCTGCAAGCCGCCTGCGCCGCCAAGGAAGCCCTGACCGACGCCGTCTCCGTTGAAGTCGCTTATGGCGAGTGGAAAGCCTCCCTGACCCGCGAAACCTTCGATGTCCTGATCGAGCCCATGGTCGCCCGCAGCCTCAAGGCCTGCCGCCGTGCCGTGCGTGATTCCGGCGTTGAGCTTGAAGAGGTGAAGGCAGTGGTCATGGTCGGCGGTTCGACCCGCGTGCCTCGGGTTCGCGAAGCCGTCGCCGAAGCCTTTGGCCGCCAGCCGCTGACCGAAATCGACCCGGATCAGGTGGTCGCCATCGGCGCCGCGATCCAGGCTGACACCTTGGCCGGCAACAAGCGCGAAGGCGGCGAACTGCTGCTGCTCGATGTGATTCCGCTGTCCCTGGGCCTGGAAACCATGGGTGGCCTGATGGAGAAGGTGATCCCGCGCAACACCACCATCCCCGTCGCCCGCGCCCAAGACTTCACTACTTATAAAGACGGCCAGTCGGCCATGATGATCCACGTGCTGCAAGGCGAGCGTGAGCTGATCAGCGACTGCCGTTCCCTGGCCCGCTTCGAACTGCGCGGCATCCCGGCGATGGTTGCTGGTGCGGCGAAGATCCGCGTGACCTTCCAGGTCGATGCCGACGGTTTGCTCAACGTCTCTGCCCGCGAACTGGGTTCGGGCGTCGAAGCGAGCATCCAGGTCAAGCCGTCCTACGGCCTGACCGACGGCGAAATCGCCAAGATGCTCAAGGATTCCTTCCAGCACGCCAGCGACGACAAGGTCGCGCGCGTGCTGCGTGAGCAACAAGTCGACGCCCAGCGTCTGATCGAAGCCGTGCAAGCCGCCCTTGAAGCCGACGGTGACCGCCTGCTCGACGCTGAGGAGCGCATGGTCATCGAGCTGCAAGTGCAGGAGCTGTCCGAATTGCTCAAGGGCACCGATGGTTATGCCATCGAGCAGCAGACCAAGCGTCTGTCGCAAGTCACCGATGCCTTTGCTGCCCGCCGCCTGGACTCGACGGTGAAAGCCGCCCTGGCGGGGCGCAACCTGAATGAAATCGAGGAATAACTGATGCCGCAGATCATTTTCCTGCCACACGCCGAGCATTGCCCGGACGGTATGGTGGTAGAGGCCGAAACCGGCAAGTCCCTGCTTGAAGTGGCCCACGACAATCACATCGAGATCGAGAGCGCCTGCGGCGGCGTGTGTGCCTGCACCACGTGCCATTGCATCATTCGCGAAGGTTTCGACTCACTCAATGAAGCCGATGAGCTGGAAGAAGACTACCTTGATCGGGCCTGGGGCCTTGAGCCGACGTCGCGCCTGACCTGTCAGGCCAAGGTCGGCACCGAGGACCTGACCGTCGAAATCCCGAAATATTCGCTTAACCATGCGGCTGAAGCGCCGCACTGATGGTGAGACTGTCATGAGCTATGGTTGGAATGACGTACAACGCATCGCGGAAGAATTGGCCGAGGCCCACGAGGGTCTCGATCCGTACTCTGTAGGTTTCGTCCGTCTGCAACAGATGATCCTGGAGCTGCCGGACTTCGATCCCACTTCTGGCCGAGTCGGCGAGAAGGTGTTGGAAGCGGTCCAGGAGCTCTGGGCCGCGGAATTGGACTGATCGCCTCGCAGGTTAGGCAATACCTAAGAACCCGCGTATAATTCGCGGGTTTAATTTTTCGTAAATTACCGTTTCTGGAGTTACACCATGGCTGTTCAACGTACTTTCTCCATTATCAAGCCTGACGCCGTTGCTAAAAACGTGATCGGCAAGATCGTTACCCGTTTCGAAGACGCTGGCCTGCGCGTTGTAGCTTCGAAAATGAAGCAGCTGTCCAAAGCCGAAGCCGAAGGCTTCTACGCTGAGCACAGCGAGCGCGGTTTCTTCGGTGAACTGGTAGCCTTCATGACTTCCGGTCCGGTTGTCGTTCAGGTGCTGGAAGGCGAAAACGCCATCGCTCGCAACCGTGAGCTGATGGGCGCTACCAACCCTAAAGAAGCCGCTGCCGGCACCATCCGCGCTGACTTCGCTGAATCGATCGACGCCAACGCCGTCCACGGTTCGGACTCCGAAGCCGCCGCTGCTCGCGAAATCGCTTACTTTTTCTCCGCTACTGAAGTAACCACTCGCTAAGCCCAGGCTTTTGAGTGAAGGTGAATCCATGACTACATCGAACGGCAAAACCAACCTGTTGGGCCTGACCCAGCCGGAAATGGAGAAATTCTTCGACTCGATCGGGGAGAAGCGTTTCCGTGCCGGCCAGGTGATGAAATGGATTCACCACTTTGGCGTCGACGACTTCGACGCCATGACGAATGTCAGCAAGGCCTTGCGCGAAAAGCTCAAGGCTGTTGCTGAAATTCGCGGTCCGGAAGTGGTCAGCGAGGACATCTCCAGCGACGGCACCCGTAAGTGGGTGGTGCGTGTGGCGTCCGGTAGCTGCGTCGAGACCGTCTACATTCCCCAGGGCAAGCGCGGTACCTTGTGCGTTTCGTCCCAGGCAGGCTGTGCCCTGGATTGCAGTTTCTGCTCCACCGGCAAGCAAGGCTTCAATAGCAACCTCACCGCCGCCGAAGTAATCGGCCAGGTGTGGATTGCCAACAAATCCTTTGGCAGCGTCCCGGCAACCGTCGACCGTGCCATCACCAACGTGGTGATGATGGGCATGGGTGAGCCGCTGCTGAACTTCGACAACGTCGTGGCCGCCATGCACCTGATGATGGATGACCTGGGCTACGGCATCTCCAAGCGCCGCGTGACCCTGTCCACCTCCGGCGTGGTGCCGATGATCGACGAGCTGGCCAAGCACATCGACGTTTCCCTGGCGCTGTCGCTGCACGCACCCAATGACGCATTGCGTAACCAATTGGTACCGATCAACAAGAAGTATCCGCTTAAGATGCTGCTCGAGTCGTGTCAGCGCTACATGTCGTCCCTGGGCGAAAAACGCGTGCTGACCATCGAGTACACCTTGCTCAAGGACGTGAACGACAAGGTTGAACACGCCGTCGAGATGATCGAGCTGCTCAAGAACATCCCCTGCAAGATCAACCTGATCCCGTTCAACCCGTTCCCGCATTCCGGCTACGAGCGCCCGAGCAATAATGCGATTCGTCGCTTCCAGGATCAGCTTCACCACGCTGGCTTCAACGTCACCGTGCGCACCACCCGCGGCGAAGACATCGACGCCGCGTGTGGCCAGTTGGTAGGACAGGTGCTGGATCGCACCCGTCGCAGCGAACGCTACATTGCCGTGCGCGAATTGAACGCCGCCGACGATGCAGTGCAAACCGCTGCGAACAGTCACTAAGAGAGGAACTCTATGTCCCTGCGCTTTGCGCTGCTGTTGCTGTTGGCCGGCCTTTGTTCCGGTTGTGTGCTGTCGGGTGACTACAACCCGATGAAGACCAGCAAAGGCCGCGACGAAGCGCGCGAAGCCTATGTGCAGTTGGGCATCGGCTATTTGCAGCAGGGCATGACCGAGCGGGCCAAGGTGCCTCTCAAGAAAGCCCTGGAGCTGGACGGCAGCGATGCCGATGCCAACGCGGCGCTGGCGCTGGTGTTCCAGGCGGAGATGGAGCCGGAACTGGCCGATGAGCATTTTCGCAATGCGCTGTCGGCCCGGCCGCAAGATGCCCGGTTCCTGAACAACTACGGCAGCTTCCTTTACGAGCAGGCCCGTTACAAAGAGGCCTACGAACGCTTCGAGCAAGCGGCCGCCGATACCCTTTATCCCGAACGTTCACGGGTTTTTGAAAACCTTGGCATGACCGCCGCGAAACTTGGCCAGCGCGACCTGGCCCGCCAGCAGCTTGAAAAGGCACTGCGACTCAACCGCCAGCAGCCGCGCGCATTGCTGGAAATGGCTGAGTTGTCTTACGAAGACAGGCATTATGTGCCCGCGCGTGACTATTACGAGCGTTTTAGCCTGCTGAGCGAGCAAAATGCACGTAGTCTATTGCTCGGCGTTCGGCTGGCACATGTGTTCGAAGACCGTGACAAGGCCGCAAGCTATGGCCTGCAACTCAAAAGACTCTATCCCGGTACGCCGGAATATCAGCAATACCTGTCGGAGCAATGATGAAAGCGGCGCATCCCGAAGTTGTAGCAGCGACTCGCGTAAATCCCGGTGAGACCCTGCGTCAAGCCCGCGAAAGCAATGGTTGGTCGCTGGCCGAAGTGGCCCTCAAGCTCAATCTCACCGTGACTTCCCTGGGCAATCTGGAAGCTGGCGCGTTCGACAAATTGCCTGGGCACACCTTTGCCCGGGGCTACATCCGCGCCTATGCCAAATTACTCGGCATGGACCAGACCGTGCTGGTCCAGCAATTCGATCAATACACCGGTTCCGACGCCCAGGGCAGCAGCGTGCACAGCCTGGGTCGTATCGAAGAGCCGGTGCGTGTTTCCCACACCATTTTGCGAATCGTCAGCCTGTTGCTGCTGATCGCGGTGATCGGTGGCGGTTTCGTCTGGTGGCAGGACCAGGCGTCCTTGCGCACCAAGGAACCGGTCGCCATGAACCCTGAACACGTTGAAGTCGAAGGTGCCGACGGCACCACCCAGATCCATCCGTTGGACGAGCCGGAAGACCAGGCTGTCGTTGAGGCGCAAACCGAAGGCGAAACCGCCCTGGCGTTGCCTCAGGGCCAGGATGGCACCGAGGCCGATGCTGCAGCGGGCGCCGCGCCGACCGCTCCATCGGTTGCCCCCCCGACTCCTGCGCCTGCCGCACCGACGGCTCCCGCCCACGCCGGCACCGCGTCGGCAGCTCCGGCCCCGACGCCGGCCGCGCCAGCGCCAACCGTGGCTACGCCGACGGCTCCCGCTACCCCGGCGGCTCCGGCAACCGCGGCGGCTCCGGCCCCGGGTGACGGTCAGGTACAGATCCAGTTCACCGCCGACTGCTGGACGCAAGTCACCGACGGCAACGGCAAGGTGCTGTTCAGTGGTCTCAAGCGCAAGGGCGACACCACCGCCATCAACGGCAAGCCTCCGTTTGCCATACGCCTGGGCTATGCCCGTGGCGCGCAGGTCAGCTACAACGGCCAACCGGTCGACGTGGCTCCGTTCACCAGTGGCGAGACCGCTCGCCTGAAGTTGGGTCAATAAGTCATGCACGGCGAATCTCCAATCAAACGTCGCGAATCCCGGAAGATCTGGGTCGGTAACGTGCCCGTGGGCGGCGATGCGCCAATCGCTGTGCAGAGCATGACCAACAGCGACACCAACGACGTAGCCGCCACGGTTGCGCAGATCAATCGCCTGGAAGCCGCCGGTGTCGACATCGTGCGGGTTTCGGTGCCGGACATGGACGCCGCCGAGGCGTTCGGCAAGATCAAGCAGCTGGTCAAGGTCCCGCTGGTAGCCGACATTCATTTCGATTACCGCATCGCTTTGCGCGTGGCCGAGCTGGGCGTCGACTGCCTGCGCATCAACCCGGGCAACATCGGTCGCGAAGACCGCGTGCGCGCGGTGGTGGATGCCGCCCGTGATCGCGGCATTCCGATCCGCATCGGCGTCAACGCCGGTTCCCTGGAAAAAGACCTGCAGAAGAAATACGGCGAACCGACCCCGGCCGCGCTGGTTGAGTCGGCCCTGCGTCACGTCGAGCACCTGGAACGCCTGAATTTCCCGGACTTCAAGGTCAGCGTGAAGGCGTCCGATGTGTTCATGGCCGTCGAAGCCTACCGCCTGCTGGCCAAGGAAATCGTCCAGCCGCTGCACCTGGGCATCACTGAAGCCGGTGGGTTGCGTTCGGGTACGGTGAAATCTGCCGTCGGCCTCGGTATGCTGCTCGCCGAAGGGATTGGCGATACCATCCGCATCTCGCTGGCGGCGGACCCGGTCGAGGAAGTGAAAGTCGGCTACGACATTCTCAAATCCTTGCACCTGCGTTCCCGCGGTATCAACTTCATCGCCTGCCCGAGCTGCTCACGGCAGAACTTCGATGTGGTCAAGACCATGAACGAGCTGGAAGGGCGCCTTGAAGACTTGCTGGTGCCGCTGGATGTCGCGGTGATCGGCTGCGTGGTCAACGGGCCGGGCGAAGCCAAGGAGGCCCATATCGGCCTGACTGGCGGTACGCCGAACCTGATTTACATCGACGGCAAGCCGTCGCAGAAACTGACGAATGACAATCTGGTGGATGAGCTGGAACGGCTGATCCGCCAGAAAGCGGCCGAAAAGGTCGAAGCCGACGCAGCGGTCATCGCGCGCGGTTAAGTCGAAAGATTAAGGAATACATGTGAGCAAGTCTCTGCAAGCCATTCGTGGCATGAACGACATCCTGCCCGAGCAGACGCCCCTGTGGCGCTATTTCGAGGGCACCGTGGCGCGTTTGCTGGATAACTACGGTTACCGGCAGATCCGCATGCCGATCGTCGAATTCACCGAGCTGTTCAAGCGCTCCATCGGCGAAGTCACCGACATCGTCGAGAAAGAGATGTACACCTTCGACGACCGCAACGGCGATTCGCTGACCCTGCGTCCCGAAGGCACCGCGGCGTGCGTGCGTGCGGTGCTCGAACACGGCATCACCGGTGGCGGCCAGGTGCAGAAACTCTGGTACGTCGGCCCGATGTTCCGTCACGAGCGTCCGCAAAAAGGCCGTTATCGCCAGTTCCACCAAATCGGCCTCGAAGTGTTCAACCTGGAAGGTCCGGACATCGACGCCGAGCTGATCGTCATGACCTGGCGCCTGTGGGGGGAGCTGGGGCTGCGCGATGCGGTCAAGCTTGAGCTCAACAGCCTGGGCACCAGCGAGTCCCGTGGCCGTTATCGCGAAGCGTTGGTGGAATTTCTTTCCGGGCACGTGGACAAGCTGGACGAAGACAGCCAACGCCGCCTGAAGACTAATCCACTGCGGGTACTGGACACCAAGAATCCGGAAACCCAGGCGATCCTGGTCGACGCGCCGAAAATGGCCGACTACCTCGACGACGAATCCCGTGCGCATTTCGAAGGGCTGAAGGCGCGCCTGGACGCCGTCGGCATTCCCTACGTGATCAACCCCAAGTTGGTCCGTGGCCTGGATTACTACAGCAAGACCGTATTCGAATGGGTCACCGACAAGCTCGGCGCCCAGGGCACCGTGTGTGCCGGCGGCCGCTACGACGGGCTGGTGGAGCAGATGGGTGGCAAGCCGACCCCGGGCGTGGGCTTTGCCATGGGCATCGAGCGCCTGGTACTGATGCTTGAAGCACTGGACAAGGTGCCTGAAGCGTTGGCCCGCCAGGTTGACGTCTACCTGTGCGCCTTCGGCGAGGCCGCCGAACTGGCAGCCCTGGCCCTGAGCGAACGGGTCCGCGACCAATTGCCCAACCTGCGCCTGCAGATCAATGCCGGCGGCGGCAGTTTCAAAAGCCAATTCAAGAAGGCCGACAAGAGCGGTGCGTTGTACGCATTGATCCTCGGCGACGACGAACTGGCCCAACAAGTGGTAGGTTTCAAACCCCTGCGTGGCCAGGGCGAACAACAAAGCATTGCCTGGGATGCGCTTGCTGCACACCTGGCCACCTGCGTCGTGCAGGGTTGAAGCTGTCAAACAGCCGATTTAGCGATTAAGGAGTATTGGGGTGTCGAGTAGCGAAGATGAACAGCTGGCGGATTTGAAGGACTGGTGGACGCGCAACGGCAAGCCACTGCTCACTGGCGGCCTGCTGGCGCTGGTCATCGTGTTCGGCTGGCAGGCCTACCAGAAATACCAGGGCAACCAGTCGCAAGGCGCCTCGATGCTCTATCAGCAACTGCTGGAAACCACCCTGACACCGGACGGCAAGCCTGACGCTGCCCGCGTGGCGGACCTGGCTGGCAAGCTCAACAAAGAGTTCGGCGGCACCGCCTACGCCCAGTACGGCAGCCTGTTCGTGGCCAAGGTCGCGGTAGACAGCGGCAAACTGGACGACGCGGCCACCGAGCTGAAGGCCATCGTCGACAAGCCGGCCAACCCGACCCTGGGTGAAGTGGCGCGTCAGCGTCTGGCACAGGTGCTGGCGGCGCAGAACAAGGCTGAAGACGCCTTGAAGCTGCTCGACGGCGACGCCGACAAGGCGTTCCTGGCAACTCGCGAAGAACTCAAGGGCGACCTGCTGGTACAGCTGGGCCGCGCTGATGAGGCCCATGCGGCCTACCAAAAAGCCAAGGCTGCGCTGTCGGATGAAGCCGCGGTCGGTGGCCTGCAAATCAAGCTGGACGACCTGGCTAAAGGGGATGCGTGACGTGATCCGTTGGAAACATGCAGCATTGCTGGCCCTGGCCATTCTGGCCGCGGGTTGCAGCAGCAACAGCAAGAAAGAACTGCCTCCAGCCGAACTGACCGACTTCAAAGAAGAAGTCGTGTTGCAGAAGCAATGGAGCCGTTCCATCGGTGACGGCCAGGGCGAAACCTACAACATGCTGGTGCCGGCTATCGACGGCGACACCATCTATGCCGGCGACGTCACGGGCGTCATCATGGCGATGGACCGCATGAACGGTGACGTGAAGTGGGAGCAGGATCTTGAACTGCCTGTGTCCGGCGCCGTTGGCGTGGGTTACGGGCTGGTGATGATCGGCACGCTCAAGGGTGAGATCGTCGCCCTGGACGCGAGCAGTGGTGAAGAGAAATGGCGCGCCCGCGTGACCAGTGAAGTCCTTGCACCGCCTGCCACCAACGGTGACGTAGTGGTGATCCAGACCCAGGATGACCGTCTGATCGGTTTGGATGCCGCCACCGGCAACCAACGTTGGTTGTATGACAGCACCCCGGCGGTACTGACCCTGCGCGGCACCAGCGCACCGATTGTCACCAACCGCCTCGCGGTGGCTGGTTTGTCGACCGGTAAAGTCGTTGCCCTGGACATTTCCAACGGCGTACCGGTGTGGGAACAGCGAGTAGCCATTCCGCAAGGACGTTCGGAGCTGGAGCGCGTGGTCGACATCGACGGTGGCCTGCTGCTGTCCGGCGGCACGCTCTACGTTGCCAGCTACCAGGGCCGCGTTGCGGCGCTGGACCTGGAAAGCGGCCGTGTGTTGTGGCAGCGCGATGCCTCCAGCTACGCCGGTGTCGCCCAAGGCTTCGGCAGCGTCTATGTGAGCCTGTCCTCGGGCACCGTCGAAAGCGTTGACGAGCGTTCCACCACGGCATTGTGGAGCAATGATTCCCTGGCCCGCCGTCAGCTGTCGGCCCCGGAAGTGTTCTCCAGCTACGTTGCAGTGGGTGACCTGGAAGGTTACCTGCACCTGCTCAGCCAGGTGGACGGTCGTTTCGTCGGCCGCGAGCGCATCGACAGCGACGGCCTGCGTGCCCGTCCGCTGGTGGTGGGCGACATGATTTATGTGTATGGCAACAGCGGCAAACTGGAAGCCCTGACCATCAAGTAAGACTATGCTTGGGGCTAATCCCCCAAGCGGCCTTGTTCGCAAGGTTTGCAGTGCTTCCATGGGCTGCCCCGAGCACCAGCCGCTGCCTCGCAGCGGCTTTTGTATTTTCTGAAATAACGAAGTGGAGAGCCGCATGGTTCCCGTAATCGCCCTGGTGGGCCGACCGAACGTCGGCAAGTCCACCTTGTTCAACCGCCTGACCAGGACTCGCGACGCCATCGTCGGCGACTTGTCCGGTCTGACCCGTGATCGCCAATACGGTGAGGCCAAGTGGCAAGGGCGTACCTATATTCTGGTCGACACCGGCGGCATCTCCGGTGATGAACATGGCATGGATGAGAAAATGGCCGAGCAGTCGCTGCTCGCCATTGAAGAAGCCGATGTGGTGCTGTTCCTGGTAGACGCCAAGGCTGGTTTTACCGCCGCTGACCAGATGATCGCCGAGCACTTGCGCAAACGTAACAAGCGCTCCTACGTGGTTGCCAACAAGGTCGACAATATCGACCCGGACATGGCTCGCGCCGAGTTCGCACCATTGGGCATGGGCCAGGCGATCCCGATCGCCGGCGCCCACGGTCGCGGCATCACCCAGATGCTGGAAATCGCCCTGGCTGATTTCCCCAAGGACGACGCAGACGAGCCGGAAGAGGGCGAGGAAGAAATCGTTGCTGAAGGCGAGGAAGCCAAGCGCATTCCAGGCCCGAGCGAAAAAGACGGGATCAAGATCGCCATCATCGGCCGCCCTAACGTCGGCAAGTCGACCCTGGTCAACCGCATGCTCGGCGAAGACCGGGTCATCGTCTACGACCAGCCCGGCACCACCCGCGACAGCATCTACATTCCCTTCGAACGTAACGAAGAGAAGTACACGCTGATCGACACCGCCGGTGTGCGCAAGCGCGGCAAGATCCACGAAGAAGTCGAAAAATTCTCCGTGGTCAAGACCCTGCAAGCGATCAAAGACGCCAACGTGGTGATCTTCGTAATGGACGCCCGCGAAGGCGTGGTCGATCACGACTTGAACCTGCTGGGCTTTGCCCTGGAAGCCGGTCGTGCGCTGGTCATCGCGATCAACAAGTGGGACGGCATGACGCCGAGCGAGCGCGATTATGTGAAGGTCGAATTGCAGCGCCGGCTGTTCTTTGTCGACTTCGCCGACATCCACTTTATCTCGGCCCTCCACGGCACCGGCGTGGGCAACCTCTACGCTTCGGTACAGAACTCGTTCAAGTCGGCGGTCACTCGCTGGCCGACCAACCGCCTGACCCAGATCCTCGAAGATGCGGTTGGCGAACACGCGCCACCGATGGTCAACAACCGGCGGATCAAGTTGCGCTACGCCCACTTGGGTGGCGCCAACCCGCCGATCATCGTGATCCACGGTAACCAGATCGAGAAGGTGCCCAAGTCGTACGTTCGCTACCTGGAGAATACCTATCGCCGCGTCCTGAAGCTGGTCGGCACGCCGATCCGCATCGAGTTCAAGGGCGGCGAGAACCCGTACGAAGGCAACAAGAACACCCTCACCGATCGCCAGGTCAACAAGAAGCGCCGCTTGATGTCGCACCACAAGAAGGCCGACAAGAAGCGCCGCGATAAGAAATAGAAGCAGCGGCAAGTTTCAAGCTACAAGCTGCAAGTTTGGTGCGCATCAGCTTGTAGCTTGTAGTTTGTAGCTTGTAGCTTGTAGCTCGCAGAAGGCGCGTCCAATGATCACCAGCAAGTTGCCGAATGTCGGCATCACGATTTTCACCCAGATGTCCCAGCTCGCGGCGCAGACCGGCGCGCTCAACCTGTCTCAAGGGTTTCCCGATTTCGATGGTCCGCAGGCCCTGCGCAATGCGGTTGGCCGGCATATCGCCCAAGGCCATAACCAATACTCGCCGATGACTGGCCTGCCAGCGCTGCGGCAGCAGATCGCGGCAAAGATCGTCCGCAGTTATGGCGCCACCGTCGATGCCGATCAGGAAGTCACCGTGACCCCCGGCGCGACCCAGGCGATTTTCTGCGCCATCGCGGCGGTGGTTCACAGCGGCGACGAGGTGATTGTCTTCGACCCTAGCTACGACAGCTACGAGCCAGCCGTGCAACTGGCCGGCGGGCGTTGCGTGCATGTGCAATTGGGCCTGGATGACTTCGCCATCGACTTCGAGAAGCTCGGCGAAGCCCTGAGCCCGCGTACGCGCATGATCATCCTCAATACCCCGCACAACCCCAGCGGCGCATTGATCAGCCGCGCCGAGCTGGACCAGTTGGCGGCGCTGATTCGCGACCGCGACATTTACCTGATCAGCGATGAAGTCTATGAACACCTGGTGTTCGACGGCGTACCCCACGCCAGCGTCCTCGCCCACGAAGAGCTGTATCGCCGCGCTTTCGTGGTCAGTTCGTTCGGCAAGACCTATCACGTCACCGGCTGGAAAACCGGCTACGTGGTGGCGCCAGCGGCCCTGACTGCGGAGCTGCGCAAAGTGCACCAGTACGTCAGCTTCTGCGGCGTGACGCCGTTGCAGTACGCCCTGGCCGACTACATGGCCGAGCACCCGGAACACGTTGACGAACTGCCGGACTTCTATCAGGCCAAGCGCGACCTGTTCTGCGATCTGCTGGCGCCGTCGCGCTTCAACTTCAAGCGGGTCGCCGGCACTTATTTCCAGCTGGTGGATTATTCGCAGATTCGCCCGGACCTGAATGACGTCGACATGGCCGTCTGGATGACCCGCGAACATGGCGTAGCGACCATTCCGATTTCCGTCTTCTACCAGAACCCGCCCCAAGGCCAGCGCCTGGTGCGCCTGTGCTTTGCCAAACGCGAGGAGACGCTGCGCGAAGCGGCGGAAAAACTATGCGTGATTTGAGTGCATTGCCGGACCTGAACATTGCCTTGATCCAGACCACCTTGGCCTGGCACGACCGCCAGGCGAACCTGGAGCATTTCGAGACGCTGCTCGAACAGTCGCGCGGGGCGGACCTGATCATCCTGCCGGAAATGTTCACCACCGGGTTTTCCATGGAGTCCGAAACCCTGGCGGAGCCTGAAAACGGCCCCGCCAGCCAATGGCTCAAGGTCCAGGCGGCGAAGCTGGACGCGGTGGTCACCGGCAGTGTGATCGTCCAGGCCAGCGACGGCAGCCATCGCAACCGCTTGCTGTGGGCGCGACCGGGCGGCGAAGTGCTGCATTACGACAAGCGCCATCTGTTCCGCATGGCGGGTGAACACAATCACTACACACCGGGTGATCAGCAGGTGTTGTTCGAGCTCAAGGGCTGGCGGATTCGGCCGCTGATCTGCTACGACCTGCGCTTCCCGGCGTGGAGTCGCGATGCCGAGGACACCGACCTGTTGCTGTACACCGCCAACTGGCCGGGCGCCCGGCGCCAGCATTGGAATCGGCTGCTGCCGGCCCGTGCCATCGAAAACCTTTGCTATGTGGCGGCGGTGAACCGTATCGGCACCGACGGCAAGGGTTTCGCCTACACTGGCGACAGCCAGGTGCTGGACTTCCAGGGCGAGACACTCCTCAGCGCCGGCGAGGCCGACGGCGTGTTCAGCGTTCGCCTGAGCGCGGCGGACCTGGCGGCGTACCGCACACGGTTCCCGGCGAACCTGGACGCTGATCGCTTCGAATTCGTATATTGAAACGATTCAGCCCTCAAGGACCGCTGTAGCAGGCCGATAACGGGTCAGCCAAGGAGGAGTCCCCATGACCAGTATCAGCGCAACGACCGTAAACCCTTATCCGCTGTCGGCACCCAAAGTGTCCATTCGCGGGGCTGAAGAAGAAAAAGTGGTCAGTCCAGTAGCACCGACTGATAGCGCGGAAGAAAAAGACAAGAAGTTGGAAGTCGACACCAGCGGCGCGAACATTGCCGGTGTTGGCGGCAGCAATGGCAGCAATGTCATCGAACAGCTGAAGAAGCAGATCGAGCGGACCGAGAAGTTGCTCGCCGACCAGCAAGCCCAGTTAGCCCGTGTTCAAAAAAGCCAGGCCAACCAGGAGCAGAAAGCCCAGGAAGCCATGGCGATCCAGACCCAGATCATGGCGACCCAGGCAACTTTGCAGACTTTGCAGGCTGCGCTTTTGCAGGCGATGACCGTTTCGATCGATACCCATGCCTGATAATTGTATGGCCTGACAGCTAACCAGAAATCAAACAAAAGGCCCCGGGATTCACATCCCGGGGCCTTTTTGTTATTCAACGACCGATCAGGCCGCTTTGGCTTCCGGTTGGCTCAGCGAGCGGTTCAGCGCGCTGAACAGCGCCTTGAAGCTTGCCGTGGTGATGTTTTCATCGATGCCCACGCCATGCACCGCACGCTCGCCGTTGACTCGCAGTTCAATATACGCGGCGGCCTTGGCATTGGTACCGGCGCCGATGGCGTGTTCGTTGTAGTCCATGATTTCCACCGGGATCGGCAGCCCGGCCACCAGGGCTTCCAGCGCGCCGTTGCCCTTGCCGCGCCAGTGCAGGTTGGTCTCGCCCTGGCCCTTGCTGGCCACTTCCACTTCCACGGCGCTGTTGCCGTTTTCTTCCTGCAGGCGATGGCTGACCAGCGCGTACGGGGTGTTGGCTTGCAGATACTCGCGCTGGAGGAGGGCGTGGATCTGCTGGGCGGTCATTTCCAGGCCCAGGCGGTCGGTTTCACGCTGCACCACTTGGCTGAACTCGATCTGCATGCGACGCGGCAGGCTGATGCCGTATTCCTGCTCCAGCAGATAGGCGATGCCGCCTTTGCCCGACTGGCTGTTCACGCGGATCACCGCTTCGTAGCTGCGCCCGATGTCGGCCGGGTCGATCGGCAGGTACGGCACTTCCCACAGGGTGTCCGGTTTCTGCTGGGCGAAGCCTTTGCGGATTGCGTCCTGGTGCGAGCCGGAAAACGCGGTGTGGACCAGGTCGCCGACGTACGGATGGCGAGGGTGAACCGGGATCTGGTTGCACTCTTCGACTACTTTGCGCACGCCGTCGATGTCGGAGAAATCCAGCTCGGGGTTGATGCCCTGGGTGTACAGGTTCAGCGCCACGGTCACCAGGTCGACGTTGCCGGTGCGCTCGCCGTTGCCAAACAGGCAGCCTTCGACGCGGTCGGCGCCGGCCATCAGGCCCAGCTCGGTGGCGGCCACGCCAGTGCCGCGGTCGTTGTGGGTGTGCAGGCTGATGAGCACGCTGTCACGGCGGGTGATGTTGCGGTGGAACCACTCGATCTGGTCGGCATAGATGTTTGGGGTGGCGACTTCCACGGTGGCCGGCAGGTTGAGGATCACCTTGCGCTCGGGCGTCGGGTTCCACACTTCGATCACTGCGTCGCAGACTTCCTTGGCGAACTCCAGTTCGGTGGCGCTGAAGGTTTCCGGCGAGTATTCGAACTGCCACTGGGTTTGCGGTTGCTGGGCGGCATATTTGACGAACAGCTTGGCCGCGTTCACGGCGATTTCCTTCACACCTTCCTTGTCCTGGTTGAACACGATGCGGCGGAACGACGGGCAGGTGGCGTTGTACAGGTGGACGATGGCTTTCTTCGCCCCACGCAGGGATTCGAAGGTCCGGGCGATCAGGTCTTCACGGGCCTGGGTCAGCACCTGGATGGTGGTGTCGTCCGGGATGTGGCCTTCTTCGATGAGGGTGCGCACGAAATCAAAGTCCGTCTGCGAAGCGGCCGGGAACGAAGCCTCAATTTCCTTGACGCCTACCGCCACCAAGGTTTTCCAGAAGCGCAGCTTCTTGGCAGCGTCCATCGGCTCGATCAGCGACTGGTTGCCATCGCGCAGGTCGGAGCTGCACCAGATCGGCGCGGCGGTGATGGTCTTCGACGGCCAGGTGCGATCCGGCAGGTTGATGGTCGGGAAGGCGCGGTATTTCGAAGACGGGTCTTTGAGCATGCTCATGGGGCGGAATCCTTATTGTCGTGGCCGGAAAAAGGCGGCCTGCCGGTGGTTCTAATGGGTTGGCTTTTCAGCCGGGACGAGGTGCCGCGATTCAGCCCGGCAGTCGTGCGCTGACGAGGCACAGGCTGCGGTGCTGGCGAAGCTGAATGAGGGTATGAGAGGTTTTCATGCCCTCAACCCTAACCGCGCCGGCGGGGGATCGCAAGCAGTCGGAAAAAATTGGGAGAAGTTCTGTTTTAAGGCTCTTGTGCGAGATTTAATCGCGTGTATCTCAGCGAAGTGTCTCGCCAATTGCGTCGATGTTTCGAGCCTGGCAATTATGGACGGATGGAGATGAGACCGGCGGCCTCATCAGGCTCAGGGTTGGAAAGCCCCGATAAAAATCGCCGGGTCCACTCGCGCATCGTTCAGGCTGATATTCCAATGCATATGCGGCCCGGTTGCCCGTCCTGTGGCGCCGACTTTGCCGACCACCGTCCCTCGCGCCAATTGCTGGCCGATCTTCACGTCAATCTTCGACATGTGGCAGAACATGCTGATGAAGCCCTGGCCATGGTCGACGAACACCGTGTTGCCATTGAAAAAGTAATTGCCGGTGAGGATGACCTTGCCGGCGGCCGGGGTCTTGATCGGCGTGCCAGCGGGCACGGCGAAATCCAGGCCGGAATGCGGGTTGCGTTCCTCGCCGTTGAAAAACCGGCGCACGCCAAACTTGCTCGACAGCGGACCGTTGACCGGTTTGTCCAGTAACAGGTTGCTGGGAATGTTCGGGCTGAAGCTGCGGTAGGCCTTCAGTTGAACCGCGAGCTCGGCGTTAATCCGCGCAAGGTCCGCCGGCTCCGGATTCACCTGGCGTTTGTTTTTCAGCGTGATGTGCTGCTCGGGGTACTTCTTGTAGCCGACCACGAAGGGCTGGGTGGCGCCGCCACTGCTGATTTGCTGGGTACCGGGCTGGACCGTCAGCGGAATGCCGACGATCGCCAGCCAGTTTTGCTGCTCCTTGACCACCAGCACCGGTTTGCCCTGGTACGTGGCTTTCGGCGCCTGGGCCGCGGCGCCCAAATCGACCACGGCCACGCCGCCGGGCACCGGCTTGTTCAGCAGGCGAGTGATGTAGCTGTCGGCGTGGGCATTGACGCTCAGGCACAGCAGAAGCAGTGGAGCGAGAAATCTCGGCATGAATCAATCCAGTAGAGAAAGGGTGACCGGCGTCAGGTGATTGTCTTCGACCCGCACCAGGAGCTCGCCTTCGCCGAGCTTGGCAGTCAGGCGCTGGCCGGTCTGGGTCTGTGCGGCGTTGCGGATTGCATGGCCGCGCTCGTCGAGCAGAATGCTGTAGCCACGGCCGAGGGTCGCCAGGGGGCTGACGATGTGCAGCGTCTGCATCTGGTTCTGTAACTGCACACGCCGGGTTTTCAGGCCTTCGCGCATGGCCCGGGGCAGGCGTTCGGCCAGGCTCTCCAGGCGATGGCGCAACATCGCCAGTTGCCGGCCCGGATGTTGCCCGGCCAAGCGAGTCTCCAGGCGGATCAAACGCTCGTTACGGGTATTGAGACTGCGTTCGAAGGCCCGGCGCATGCGCATGTCCAGGTCGTCGAGGCGCTGGGCTTGCTGGCGCAGGCGTTCGCCGGGATGCCGCAGGCGTCGGGTCAGGCCTTCGAGGCGAAGTTGATCGCGCATCAACCGGTCGCGCATGCGCATCACCAACCGGCGATGCAGGGTTTCAACCCGGCGAACCAAATCGCCTGCATCCGGCGCCAGTAGTTCGGCGGCGGCGGACGGCGTCGGCGCGCGCACGTCGGCGACGAAATCGCTGATGGAGACATCGGTTTCATGGCCGACGGCGCTGACGATCGGCGTGACACAGGCGTCCACCGCGCGGGCCACCGCTTCTTCGTTGAAGCACCACAAGTCTTCCAGCGAACCGCCGCCCCGGGCCAGGATCAACGCATCGAAACCGCGGGCGTCCGCCAGTTTCAAGGCGCGGACGATTTGCCCGGTGGCTTCGCGGCCTTGCACGGCGGTGGGAATCAGCGTCAAGGCAATCTGCGGCGCCCGGCGGCGGAACACACTGATGATGTCGCGGATCACCGCGCCGGTGGGCGAACTGATGATCCCGATGCGCTGCGGGTGAGCCGGCAGCGGCACCTTGCGCTCGGCGCTGAACAGGCCTTCAGCGCTGAGTTTTTCCTTCAAGGCATCGAAGGCCAGGCGCAGGGCGCCATCGCCGGCCGGCTCGACGGTGTCGAGGATCAATTGATAGTCGCCGCGACCCTCGAACAGCGAGACCTTGCCGCGTACCTTCACCGCCAAACCGTCCTTCAAGGCCTGGCGCACCCGCGCGGCGTTCTGCCGGAACAGTGCGCAACGCACCTGGGCGCCGCTGTCCTTCAGAGTGAAGTACACGTGGCCAGAGGCGGGCCGGGCGAGGTTGGAGATTTCGCCCTCGACCCAGATGTTGCTGAACACGTCTTCGAGCAGCACCCGCGCGCGGCCGTTGAGCTGGCTGACAGTCAGGACCTCGCGGTCCAGGCCCAGTCGGGCAAAGGGATCTTTAATCATGGGCGGCATGATAAGGGGATTCGCAGGTGAATCTCCATGAGCGCAGACATTTCGACTCCATTAGCTCCATTACGGACAGGTCCGTCAGCATAAATGCTGGATATGCCCCGACACATCTGGCTAAAGTCGCCGCTTTCGTCCTCAGGGAAGTGCCGGGTGGAGCTTTTGTCATGGCTGGGCCAGTGGGCATTCGCACCGATGCAATGGCTGGTGATCGGGCTTGCGATCATCCTGGCCTACATTGTTTTCGGTATCGCCGGGTTTGGCACCGCGTTGGTGGCCGCGCCGATCTTGCTGCTGTACATGCCGCTGTCGAAGATCGTGCCGCTGCTGGTGCTGCTGGATTTTGTCGCGGCGTTCGGCAATCTGTTGCCCTCGCGGCGAGACGTCGCCCGGCCCGAGTTGCTGCGGTTGTTGCCGTGCATGGCGGTTGGGTGCACCTTGGGCGTGATCTTCCTGCTCAACCTCAAGTCCGATCTGCTGCTGTTGTTGATGGGCCTGTTCATCAGCACCTATGCGATTTACAGCCTGTTGATAAAAACCCGGCCGGCGCAGTTGTCGGCGCTGTGGGCGCTGCCGATGGGAACGGTGGGCGGGATGTTCGGTGCGTTGTTCGGCAGTGGCGGCTTTTTATATGCCATCTACCTCAACAGCCGTTTGCCCAAGGAGGCGGCCCGGGCGACTCAAAGCGCGTTGATCAGTTGCAGCACGGTGGTGCGCTTGAGCCTGTTCATCGTCGCTGGGGTATATGCCGAGCTACCCTTGTTGGTACTGGCGTTGTGTTTGTTGCCGGCCATGGCGCTGGGGCTGTGGGTCGGGCGTCGCTTGACCATGAAAATGTCGCGAGAGGCATTCGTGCGCCTGGTTACCTGGTTGGTGCTCGCCAGCGGCATTGCGTTGATCGTGCGCTACCTGAGTGCTTGACCTGGCTCGGCCAGGGATTAAGCTGCCGGCCTTCTATCAGACCCGCCAGGGAAACAGCCAGGCCTCGCCATGAATTCGCAAAGCATTATCGTCCCGAAAATTTCCACCCTGCCGGTCCACGAGCCCCGGGCCCGGGCGATCGTGCGCTGGCTGGTGCGCAAGAATATCGTCGAGGAGCAACTGACCACTTGCGGGCGCACCGGCAACCGCATGGCCCACGCCATCGCCCCCGGTGCCCGCCATGTGGTCCTGCATCCCGACGCGCTGCCGTTCGGCGAACCGGTCAACGGCCTGGAGATCATCACCAAGCGCTGCATCTATACGCCGGCCAAGGGTTTTCTCGAAGAAGCCGGCTGCGCCGAGTGCCGCCGGGAAATCGGCGAGGCGCTGTTCGAAAGCCTGGAAGATTGGATGCCGGGGCGCACCGACAACTTCACTTGTCCCGAATGCGGGCATGAAGACGACATCAACGGGTTCCTGTTTCTCCAGCCCTGCGGTTTCTCGAACCTGGGGTTCATTTTCAATAACTGGCTCGAAGCGGGGTTCAAGCAGGACTTTCTCGATGAGTTCGCCGACTGGCTCGATCTGCCGGTGAGTTGGGTGAGGGTTGAGTTGTAGCGAGTCACAACTCCTAAGAGAAACACACAAACCCTGTTGGTTTTAGCCAGTCAATCACCCCGCCAATAATAGACAGAGTTTTACATTGAGCCAGACGGGGTCCATGAGTATAATGGCGCGCTTCCATTTTCCCGCTCGGGAGCCCCCGCGATGCTGCGTATCAGCCAAGAAGCTCTGACCTTCGACGACATTCTCCTAGTGCCCGGATATTCCGAAGTACTGCCTAACGAAGTCAGTCTCAAGACCCGTCTCACCCGTGGCATCGAACTGAATATCCCGCTGGTTTCCGCTGCCATGGACACCGTGACCGAAGCCCGCCTGGCCATTGCCATGGCCCAGGAAGGCGGTATCGGTATCATCCACAAGAACATGACCATCGAACAGCAGGCCGCCGAAGTGCGCAAGGTCAAGCGGTTCGAGGCTGGCGTGGTCAAGGATCCGATCACCATCGAGGCGGATGCCACGGTCCGGGATCTGTTCGAACTGACCCGCATGCACAACATCTCCGGCGTTCCGGTACTGCACGATGGCGACCTGGTCGGCATCGTCACTTCCCGCGACGTGCGTTTCGAGAACCGCCTGGATGCCTCCGTTCGCCAAGTGATGACGCCTAAGGAGCGCCTGGTCACGGTCAAGGAAGGCACCAATAAGGACGAAGTCCGCGAGTTGCTGCATAAGCACCGCATCGAGCGCGTGCTGATCGTCGACGACAAGTTCGCCCTCAAGGGCATGATGACCGTCAACGACATCGAAAAAGCCAAGGCTTATCCGCTGGCCAGCAAGGATGATCAAGGTCGTCTGCGCGTAGGCGCTGCGGTCGGCACCGGCAAGGACACGGGTGACCGCGTCGCGGCCCTGGTCAATGCCGGCGTTGACGTGGTGGTGGTCGACACCGCCCACGGTCACTCCAAAGGCGTGATCGACCGCGTTCGCTGGGTCAAGCAGAACTTCCCTGACGTGCAGGTCATCGGCGGCAACATCGCCACTGGCGCTGCGGCCAAGGCCCTGGCCGAAGCTGGCGCCGACGCGGTCAAGGTCGGTATCGGCCCTGGCTCGATCTGCACCACGCGCATCGTCGCCGGTGTCGGCGTGCCGCAGATCAGCGCCATCGCCAACGTCGCCGCCGCCCTTGAAGGCACCGGCGTGCCGTTGATCGCCGACGGCGGTATCCGCTTCTCCGGTGACCTGTCCAAGGCCATCGTCGCCGGCGCGTCTTGCGTGATGATGGGTTCGATGTTCGCCGGTACCGAAGAAGCGCCGGGCGAGATCGAACTGTTCCAGGGTCGTAGCTACAAGGCCTATCGCGGCATGGGTTCGCTGGGTGCCATGTCCCAGGCCCAGGGTTCTTCCGACCGTTACTTCCAGGACTCCTCCGCGGGTGCCGAGAAGCTGGTGCCGGAAGGCATCGAAGGTCGCGTGCCGTACAAAGGCACCCTGAGCGCCATCATCCATCAACTGATGGGCGGCCTGCGTTCTTCCATGGGCTACACCGGCAGCGCCGACATCGAAGAGATGCGCACCAAGCCGGAATTTGTCCGCATCACCGGCGCTGGCATGGCTGAGTCCCATGTCCACGACGTGCAGATCACCAAGGAAGCGCCGAACTATCGGGTCGGCTGACGCCGACAGCTTTGAGCCACAAGCTATAAGTTACAAGCGGTGGTTGCGCTGCAGCAGCCACCGCGTATTACCCGATCAACTTGCAGCTTGCGGCTTGCGGCTTGCAACTGCTCTTCAGAGTTTCTCCCATGGCCCTCGACATTCACGCTCACCGCATCCTGATCCTCGACTTCGGCTCCCAGTACACCCAGCTGATCGCCCGCCGCGTGCGCGAGATCGGCGTGTACTGCGAACTGCATCCGTTCGACATGGATGACGAAGCGATTCGCGAATTCGCTCCCAAAGGTGTCATCCTCGCTGGCGGCCCCGAGTCCGTACACGAAGCCGACAGCCCGCGCTGCCCGCAAGCCGTGTTCGACCTGGGCGTGCCGGTCTTCGGTATCTGCTACGGCATGCAGACCATGGCCGAGCAGTTGGGCGGCAAGGTCGAAGGCTCGGACCTGCGTGAGTTCGGTTATGCCCGCGTCGACGTGGTCGGCAAGAGCCGCCTGCTGGACGGCATCGAAGACCACATCGACGCCGATGGCCTGTTCGGCCTCGACGTGTGGATGAGCCACGGTGACAAGGTCACCAAGATGCCGGAAGACTTCCACATCCTCGCCAGCACCCCGAGCTGCCCGAT
Source organism: Pseudomonas sp. Z4-20 (assembly GCF_051131955.1). Taxonomy (NCBI): domain Bacteria; kingdom Pseudomonadati; phylum Pseudomonadota; class Gammaproteobacteria; order Pseudomonadales; family Pseudomonadaceae; genus Pseudomonas; species Pseudomonas sp. Z4-20. The sequence continues at coordinate 4,607,708 of NZ_CP071641.1, read as the reverse complement.
CGCTGGCATGTTCAACGACGATCGTCGCTACTACGGCGTGCAGTTCCACCCGGAAGTGACCCACACCAAGCAGGGCGGCCGCATCCTGTCGCGCTTCATCCTCGACATCTGCGAGTGCGAAGCCCTGTGGACCCCGTCGAAGATCGCCGAAGACGCCATTGCCCAAGTCCGTGCCCAGGTCGGTACCGACAACGTGCTGCTGGGCCTGTCCGGCGGCGTCGACTCCTCGGTGGTTGCCGCGCTGCTGCACAAGGCCATCGGCGACCAATTGACCTGCGTCTTCGTCGATAACGGCCTGCTGCGCTTGCACGAAGGCGAGCAAGTGATGGCCATGTTCGCCGAGAACATGGGCGTCAAGGTGATCCGCGCCAACGCCGAAGAACAGTTCCTGAACAACCTGGCCGGCGAGTCCGACCCGGAGAAGAAACGCAAGATCATCGGCCGCACCTTCATCGACGTGTTCGATGCCCAGTCCAACAAGCTGGACAACATCAAGTACCTGGCCCAGGGCACCATCTATCCCGACGTGATTGAGTCGGCCGGCGCCAAGAGCGGCAAGGCCCACGTGATCAAGTCCCACCACAACGTCGGTGGCTTGCCGGAAGAGATGAACCTGAAACTGGTCGAGCCGCTGCGCGAACTGTTCAAGGACGAAGTGCGTCGCCTCGGCCTGGAACTGGGCCTGCCCTACGACATGGTCTACCGCCACCCATTCCCGGGCCCGGGCCTGGGCGTGCGGATCCTCGGCGAAGTGAAGAAGGAATATGCCGACCTGCTGCGTCGTGCCGACCACATCTTCATCGAAGAACTGCGCAAGGCCGACTGGTACCACAAGGTCAGCCAGGCGTTCGTGGTATTCCAACCGGTGAAATCGGTGGGCGTGGTCGGCGATGGCCGTCGTTACGCCTGGGTCGTGGCGCTGCGCGCCGTGGAAACCATCGACTTCATGACCGCTCGCTGGGCACACCTGCCGTACGAGCTGCTGGAAACCGTTTCCGGGCGGATCATCAATGAGATCGAAGGTATTTCTCGCGTGACTTATGACGTGTCGAGCAAGCCGCCGGCGACGATTGAGTGGGAATGAGGTTCGTCCGCAACGCTTTGTACCCTGTTCGGTAGAGCAATGCCGACAGGGTATCCATAGCGCTTTTCTGCGCAGAGGCAGTTGCGGCCTGGGACGGTTTTGATCCAGCGACGCCAGGCGCTTACGAGCTTTACCCTCAGCCTTAAACAACAAAACCCGCATCGGCGGGTTTTGTTGTTTAAGGCGCAAACGTTGATCAGAAATCGTAACGCACGTTTGCGGTGAAGGTGTCGGCGTCGAAGCCGCTGCTGGTCAGGTAGTTGTACGTCCCTCCCACGCTCCACGCGCCTACGCGGTAGTTCGCGCCCAGTCCCAGCTCGTAGCTGTCGCGTGCCGGTGTCGCGCCTGTAGTGGTGAATGGCGTACCGCCGAGCACGAAGGTGGAGGTGGTGCCGGCCTTGTCGCCGATGAAATCGTGCCAAGCCATCAGCTTGGCTTCCGGTTCCAGGCTGCCCAAACCTACGTCAAAAGCCGCCGCCAGACGAGCGCCCAGGCCCATTTCGCCGATTTCATAGCGCTGGCTGCCGACGTTGAGGGCGGCTGAGCTACCTTTTTCACGGTACGAATCCATCGTTACGTTGGCATAGCGCGCGCCGATCTGTGGTTCCAGCAGCCACTGCTTGTCGAGCTGGAACGTGTAGCCTGCCAGTGCGTTGACGCCGAAGATCTCACTGTCGTAGTCGGCCTTGGCGCGGGTATCGGCGATGTAGCGTTTGGACTCGTTGTCGTTCCAGCCATACATCAGCGAGGTGTCGACAAAGAAGTTGTCACGGGTCCAGTTGCCGTACAGGGTCAGTGCATGGCCGCTGACGTCGGTTTTGTTGCCCAGGTCGGATTTGACGTCGCTGGTCAGGTAGCTGTAGGCCAGGCCCAAGGTGGTATCGGCGTTGAGCTTGCCGTCGGCACCCACGGCGATGCCGTTGGTGTTGGCGTCGTAGCCATCAACACCGTGGCGGCGGTCCTGGTTGGCATCGCTGGACAGCGCTTGCAGCCATACGCCTTGTTCTGCCAGGACGTCACCGGAGGACAGACCGCTACGCCCTTTGCTGGCGCGACGGTTGATAGCACTCGCGACCAGGTTCTGGCTGCTGGTGGCAGCGTTGATCGCCCCACGGCTGACGTCTGGAGCCAGTGTTTCGGCAAGTTTGGCCAGGTCTTCACTGGTGGCTGCGTTGGCGAAACGCTGGAACACCGGGTCGCTTTCGTCCATCTGGCCCATGACCGTGTTCTTGAATGGATTGATGGCGTTCACCGCGTTGCGCGAACCACGGGCACCCAGCAGGTCTTGCGTAATCACCTCATCACTGCGGGTGGCAACCAGTGCTTTCACGTCCTGGCCTTCAATGCCGAAGTTCCTCACCTCGAGCAGCGCCGAGGAGGAAACCACGGACAGGTTCTGCGGGTCCTCCCACGTGCCAGAGTTGAGAAGGGTGTAGCGGGTGCCCTGGGCCGACGTGCGGAAGTCGTCGGAGCGAGCCTGCAGTTCGATCTGGCTGCCGGGAGAGAAGTAGGTATTGCCGGTGACTTTCAAAATCGGCGTATTGGCCAGTGTGTTGTTGTCCAGCAGCAGGCGCAGGCGCGCAGTGTCGCTGTCCATGTCGAGATCGCCCACAATCGTAGTCTGCGGGCGAAGCAGCGTCAGGCGGCCACCGTCGATATCGACGAAACCGGCGCGGATGGTCGAGCCATCGAACATCGCGTCCCCTTGCACCAGCACACCACTCAGGCCCAGCAGGTCACCGTTGACCTGACCACCTTGCCAGTAGAAATACGAAGGGGAGGCATCGTCGTCCGCCAAAATTGCTGCGGTGCCGCCTTCGATCAGGCCGCCTGTCTGCCTGATGGTGAGGGTGTCGAAACCGCCGGAGGTATCGAGGCTGAGAAAATGGATACCGACTCCGTCGGCGGAGATAGTCCCGCTGTTGTTGATATCACTCTTGAAGGGAGCGCCTGTCATCTGGCCGGTAAATCGAGCGTTCTCGATCTCGATACCCGCCGAGTCGATGCCGCGAGCGGTGATAGTGCCCGAGTTGTTGATGTGCGCCTGGGTCGAGGTGATCATCATGCCATTGGCATTTTCGCCAGTTACAGTGATGTTGCCGTTGTTGTTCACTTCACCAGCGATGTTCGCCAGATACAGGTCCAGCCCCATGGCGCCGTTGCCGCTCACCGCCATGTCACCATCATTTATTAGATCGCCAGCGACGGTGGAGTTGAGTGTCATGGAGATACCGGCAGGGATGTCGCTGGGGTTTGCAGCCGTCAGGTTGATTTTGCCTTGGTTGACCAGCTTGCCCGCCAGGGTCACGTTGGTCAGCTCTACCCCTGCATTTTGCGACGTCCCGGTGAAGGTGGCGTTATTGAAAACATCACCGGAGCTGCTGTATGCCCCTGTGCTCAGGTCGTGGTTGAGGTCGGGTGCGGGTGCGGCATGGACCGTGGAAGTGGTAGCCGCGACGGACAGCGCCAACAACGAGCGGCGCAGGTGGGAAATGTTCAAAGCAGTATCCTTACAGGGCAGAAACTGGCAAGGAACAACCTGCGCGTCAGCGTCTGTTTTGGGCATCCTTGCCAGCTTGTCAGTGAATGGCTGATTCAAGCGCGTGCAAATTTACACGATGCTTGCAGGACAATTCACCATAAAAAGAATAAATGAAGAAGACGCCGTTAAAAAATGCGACGCGACAGTGTTTTTTTGAGGCTTTACCGCATTATCCAGCAATTAAGTTGAACTTTAGATTGTCGTTGCGGCTGGCCCGGGTCAGGCACTAAGGAGGATGTGATTCGGATGTTTTCAAACGGACCTGCCCACTTCTCATCTAAGGAGTCTCATGTGCCAACGGAGTTTTAACCCATCGGCTCCATGTCGCTTCCCACCCCTTATCATGGCTTGCTCCTGGCACACGGACGCATTCGGAGAGGGGCGAGCCAAGCGCCTGTTGGTACCTATCCGCTAAGTCACCTGGAATAATCCGGTCTGCGTCTCCAATGAGATGACGCTGGGGCAACAAGGCGAGTCGCTTTCGATAGTCCAGCGGATCGAGTGAACCGTCGAGTGGCGACAGGCCTTTCATCGTCGCCCACAGACGGGGACTGAGATTGCCAGCAAGGGTTTGCACCTGGGTAACATCATTGCGCTGCGCCGCTAACAATAATGCAAGAGCGGCTCCACCTGAGTAACCCACCAGTTCGAACTCCCTATTGCCATATCGCTGTTTTAATTGGTCCAGCGCCTGGCTGAGGTGGGTGACCACTTCCTGGGAAAATCGTCGATGGGTCCAGAGTGCTGATTGACAGGCTGCGGCCATGACGAACTGGCAAGGACGTGCCAGGTAAACATTCGGTGTCGGATCATCGACCGCCAGCCGTGGCACCAACAGATTGTGCGGACTCGGATCCAGGCTGGGTCGAGTGGCCGTCGCCCAGGAATGGCCATCGCCTTCCAAATAGACCCGCAGGCGAGTCATCTTTTCTGTAGTTTGCGGCGCGATTATGAAGAGGGGGAAGGCGTGTCCCGGCAGGACCTCCGATTGTCGGCCGTGCTCCTGAGCCAATTGTTGCAGTGACTCGCGCGGCGATTGGCAGGCGATGAGAAGCGCGCTGATCATCACCATGCAGCTTTTATAGAAGCTGGGGAACACCCTGAAGCCCGCTTGATTGCGGGCTTTTGGCTTTTTGGGGTTTGGCAATTTCTAAGGCAACGCGTCGCGTTTGGCGAAGATGCTCGCCATTTGCGCCGCGTTTTCGGTCCCCCATGTACACAGCGGGACGATTGCCTCGGCCAAGCTGCGACCGAGCGGGGTCAGCGCGTAGTCCACCCGCGGCGGCACTTCCTTGTAGTCGGTCCGCGCCAGCACGTGATCGGCTTCCAGGTCTTTCAATTGCTGGATCAGCACCTTGTCACTGACGCCTGGGATCAAACGCTTGAGTTCGCCGTAGCGTTTCGGGCCGTCGCGCAGAAAAAACAGGACCAGTGGTTTCCACTTGCCCGAGATGATGCGCAGCGTGGCGTTGAGCCCGCAGCCGGTGTCGCAGGTTTCAGTAGATTGGGTCATTTTTTGATACTTACCAAAAGGTGCATACTTGTCCTTAGGTTATCAGGGCTGCATCCTCGTTCTCAAGCAAACAGTTCCCTGCTTGCATATCACTCCAAGAAGGATGCACGACATGACCAAACTGAACGCAAAGACTGCGGTGATCACCGGTGGCGCTACCGGCATCGGCCTCGCCGCAGCAAAGCGCTTCATCGAGGAGGGCGCGTTCGTCTTTATCTTCGGCCGCCGACAGGAAGCGCTAGACGCTGCTGTGGCTGAGCTCGGGCCCAATGCCCGCGCGGTGAAGGGCTCGGTCTCCGACCAGGCCGACCTCGACCGACTCTACGCGGCGGTGAAAGCCGAGCGCGGAACCCTCGACATCGTCTTCGCCAATGCCGGGGCGGGAAGCCCGCTTGCCCTCGGCGAGATCACCGCCGAGCACATTGACGAAATCTTCGAAACCAACGTGAAGGGCTCGATCTTCACCGTGCAGAAGGCGCTGCCGCTGATGGGCGAGGGCGGTTCGATCATCCTGACCGGATCCAGTGCCGGCACCACGGGTGCCCCGGCATTCAGCGTCTACAGCGCGAGCAAGGCGGCAGTGCGCAATCTGGCGCGGACTTGGGCAGAGGACCTGAAGGGCAGCGGCATCCGGGTCAACGTGCTGTCACCCGGGCCGACGGCGACCGAACTGGCGAAGGCTGCGCTGGGCGAGGAGGGCATGAAGATCTTCGCCTCGATGAATCCGCTCCAGCGCATGGCAGAACCGGCGGAGATCGGAGCGGTGGCGGCCTTTCTCGCATCGCCGGACAGCAGCTTCATGACCGCCAGCGAGGTCGCCGCCGACGGTGGCCTGGCGCAGATCTGAATTGCTACGCCCCATTCGATAGGTCGGAGCCTGTAAGACGTGGTAACCCATTTGGTGTGTGCAAAATGATGGGGCTTGAAAGGCCCGGTCATTGCCAGCCAAACACAAAACCGTGGCGAGGGAGCTTGCTCCCGCTGGGGTGCGAAGCGCCCCAATCAAAGCCGACCAGGATCGGCCTGAGACACCGCAATGACGGCTTTGGGCTGCAACGCATCCCAGCATAGTCACCTTTCGCTACGATTCCCCGCCTCAACGGCACTGAGAAATGCTTACCATCTGTCGCGGAACCCAACGTGTATTTCGCCGGCATGGTGCGGAGCGCTGTCGCAACGTCTGCGAACCACTTTGTACCAAAGCTGCTGCCGAGCGGATGTGGGCGCTAAACGCTGGCGTTTGAAAGCGATCCGCTGGGTTGTCATTTGACAACCTGGCGGATGATGCGAATACTGGAGATCACGGATGATTCGTCCAACGCACCCGAAAAAAGAAATCGAAGACGCGCTCAGGCATGCCGAAGGGCAGGGGTGGCGCGTAGACGTTGGCGGCAGTCACGCCTGGGGACGGGCTTATTGCCCATACAAAGAGGCGGAGTGCCGTTGTGGCGAGTTCTGCATCACATCGATATGGAGCACGCCGAAAAACCCTGGCAACCATGCGCGAGCATTGCGACGCGTCGTGGACAATTGCACTGCGCATCGCAACCAGCGCGATGCTGATGACGATGCTGAGGAATAGAACAATGGAATATATTTTTACCTTGAAATATCAGCTCCCTGACGATGGCTGTGCCATGGATGAACTGGTCGAGCGGCTGGGAGAAGCGGGCTGCGACGATGCCTTGGTGGGTATCGGGCAACCGGGACGGCTGGCGCTTGAGTTCACGCGCGAGGCTCCTGATGCGGCCAAGGCAGTGCTTAGCGCTCTGTCCGACGTTCATCGCGCGGTGCCGTCGGCCAAATTGATCGAGGTGGCGCCTGATTTGGTCGGGCTGACCGATGTAGCGGAGATCGTAGGGGTGTCTCGGCAGAATATGCGCAAGCTGATGTTGGCTCATCCGGGCAGCTTCCCGACGCCGGTGCACGAGGGGAGTGCATCTCTCTGGCATTTGGCGGATGTTCTGCGTTGGCTGCAGGTCAGGGGCAACTATTCGCTTACCAAAAATGTGTTGGATTTGGCCCTGGTGGCGTTGCAGGTCAACGTTGCGAAAGAAAGCCGACGGGTGCCTGGTATGGCTTCCGAAGAGTTGAAAGCTTTGGTTGGGTGACAGTCATGCTCAGCCTCCCCTCAGTTTGACGAGCCGATTGGCAGGAGTAATCGTTTTTGTACGCGACTCTTGTTATCTAATCGTTTTTTTACAACCTTAACCGTTAGCTACAAGATCAGGAGCACGACATCATTTCTGGAATGCCCGCGCTGCAACAGGTAGGGGTATGGGCCGAAATCGCTGAGCCGTCTCGCGGGGGTTTGAGGAAGACGGCGGAGCGGGTGATGTTGTGATCGATCGATATCGTCCGGGAAAGCCCGTCGACCGCTGAAGCCCTTCAGACTTGGGTATTAAAGAAGCTGTGGTCGAGTCAAATCCGTGTGAACCCGTATCCACACGGCTTTCTGTGTTCACCGCCGCGCCACATCCGAAAAATAAAACTTATCCAGCGTATGCCGCGATTCGGTGTACTCGAACTGTCGGCCGTCCTGGAGAAAGGTCTGGTTACTCACCACGATCACATGGCTCTGGCCTTCGAGGTCCAGGTGTTGCTGGTCGTCCTTGCCGCAGCGGACCGCTTCGATGGTGCGCTGGGCGTAGGCGATCTGCAGTTGCAGGGTCTGTTCGATGAAGGCGTAGATCGACTGCACGGCGATGTCGCGGGTCAGGCCGGGGATCACGTCGCTGACGAAGTGGTTGATGTCCAGGATCACCCGTTTGCCATCGATGCGCCGGACCCGCTTGATGCGGGTTATCTGGCTGCCGATGGGCGCCTTGATGTGCTCGAGCAAGGCCCCTTCCAGCGGCAACTGGCTGAACTCGACCACTTCGGTGCTGACATCGTTGCCCAGGCGCGGGTAGGTCTCCTGGAAGCTGACGATGCCGCCGAGTTGGAATTCGATGGGTTGGGTGGACAGTACGAAAGTGCCCTTGCCATGGATCTTCTGGGCGAAGCCGCGCTCCTGGAGTTGCTCGATGGCCTTGCGCACGGTGCCACGACTGGCCTGATAGCTGTCCATCAGTTCGGTTTCGGAGGGCAGGCGGGCGCCTCGCTCCAGGCGTTCGGTGGTAATGCTGTTCAGCAGATCGTTGTAGATCTGGTTGTATTTACTCATGGAAAGGGCTCTGTACCGCGCTGTTCACCGGGGCGGAACCTTACGGGCCAAGTGGGAGATTGTCCATTCGACTGTCATCGTTTGACGACGGGAGCGTAGGACGTTTCCGGGGTCTTTGGGCCTTATCATAAACAAAAACATAACTCGTCTGTACGAGTTGTTGATTTAACTCGTACAGACGAGTACTTTCTCTTCCGTGCTGTCGACTCTCAATAACAAGAATGACGCGGAAGAAAAAAGCATGAGCCACGATTACGCCAAAATCGCCAGTGAGCTGCTGCAAAGCTTGGGTGGCGTCGACAATATCGAGCAGGCCGCCCACTGCGTGACGCGCCTGCGTCTGTCCCTCAAGGACGCCGCCCGGGTGGACAGTGCCACGCTGAACCAGATCGACCTGGTCAAGGGCTCGTTTTTTACCGGTGGCCTGTTTCAGGTGGTCATTGGCCCGGGCGAGGTGGAGAAGGTCTATGCCGCCCTGCGCGAACTCACCGGCCTGGCCGCCGCGACCATTGCCGACGTCAAGCGCCAGGGTGCGCAGAAGGGCAACGGCATGCAGCGCCTGGTGCGGGTGCTGTCCGATGTGTTCATGCCCATCCTGCCCGCACTGGTGATCGCCGGCCTGCTGATGGGTGTCAACAACCTGCTGGGCGCCAAGGGCATGTTCATTGCCGATCAGACGTTGCTCGATGCCTATCCGAACCTGGACGGCATCTGGAGCCTGATCAACCTGATGGCCAATACTTCCTTCGTCTTTCTCCCGGCCCTGGTGGGCTGGTCGGCGGCCAAGCGTTTCGGCGGCAGTGAGATTCTCGGCATCGTGCTGGGCCTGATGCTCGTCCACCCAGACCTGCTAAACGCCTGGAACTACGGCAAGGCCGTGGCGGGACTGGAAGGCCAGAGCCTGCCGTATTTCGATATCTTTGGCTGGTTCCAGATCGAGAAGGTCGGCTACCAAGGGCAAATCCTGCCGATCCTGCTGGCGGCCTATGTCATGAGCGTGATCGAGCGATGGTTGCGGGCCAGGGTGCCTAACGCGATCCAACTGCTGGTGATCCCCATCACCACCATCGTGATCACCGGGGTATTGGCCCTCGCCATCATCGGTCCGGTCACCCGGCACCTGGGCATCCTTATCACCGAAGGCATGGTGGCGTTGTTCGACCTGGCGCCAGTGATTGGCGGAGCGATTTTCGGCCTGCTCTACGCGCCGCTGGTGGTAACTGGCATGCACCACATGTTCCTGGCGGTGGACCTGCAGTTGATCTCGACCCAGGGCGGCACCTTCATCTGGCCGATGATCGTCATGTCCAACCTGGCCCAGGGCAGCGCGGCGCTGGCAGTGTTCTACATGACCCGCAATGCGCGGGACAAGAGCATGGCGTCCACCTCGGCGATTTCCGCCTATTTCGGGATCACGGAGCCAGCGATGTTCGGGGTCAACCTGCGCTACAAATTCCCCTTCTATTGCGCCCTGGCCGGCTCGGCCCTGGGTTGCATTTTCCTGTCACTGAACAAGATCAAGGCCTCGGCGATTGGCGTGGGCGGCCTGCCGGGTTTCATTTCCATCGTGCCGGACTACATACCGATGTTCGTGGTCGGCATGGTCATCGCCATGAGCGTGCCCTTTGCCCTGACTTGCGCATTGAGCATGAAGATCGTCCGGCCGGGGTATCGGGTGGCCTGACTCTGTGGGAGCGGGCTTGCCCGCGATGAGGCCCGCAAGGCCAGTACCAAACAGACTGAAGGAATCGCACACATGCAAGACTCGCAACGCTCGGTGATCTACCAGATCTATCCCAAGAGTTTCTACAGCCATGGCGGCCAGGCCACCGGTGATTTGCTGGGGGTGGTGGACAAGCTCGACTACTTGCACTGGCTGGGTGTGGATTACCTGTGGTTGACGCCTTTCCTGCGCTCGCCGCAACGGGACAATGGCTACGACATTAGCGACTACTACGCCATCGACCCCAGCTACGGCACCATGGCCGACTGCGAATTATTGATCACTGAGGCGCGCAAGCGCGGTATCAAGCTGATGCTCGATATCGTGGTCAATCACACCTCCATTGAGCATCCCTGGTTCCAGGCCGCCCGCAGCAGCCTCGACAACCCGTACCGTGATTTCTATATCTGGCGGGACCAGCCGAACACCTGGGAGTCCAAGTTCGGCGGCTCGGCCTGGGAGTACGAAGCGCAGACCGGCCAGTATTACCTGCACCTGTTCGACCATACCCAGGCCGACCTGAACTGGGACAACCCCCAGGTCCGCGCCGAAGTGTTCAAGATGATGCGTTTCTGGCGGGACATGGGGGTGGGGGGCTTTCGTCTCGATGTGATCAACCTGATCTCCAAGCCGGCCGACTTCCCTGACGACCACACCGACGGCCGGCGTTTCTACACCGACGGCCCCAACGTGCACCGCTACCTGCAGGAAATGCACCGGGAAGTCTTCGAGGGTTTCGACCTGATCAACGTCGGCGAGATGTCGTCCACCAGCCTTGAACACTGTGTTCGTTATTCGTGCCCGGCGTCCCGTGAATTGTCGATGACCTTCAATTTCCATCACTTGAAGGTCGACTACCCGAACCTGCAAAAGTGGGTGCGGGCCGACTTCGATTTTCTCGAGCTCAAACGCATCCTGTCCGACTGGCAGGTCGGCATGCAGGCCGGTGACGGCTGGAATGCGTTGTTCTGGTGTAACCATGACCAGCCACGGGTGGTGTCGCGGTTCGGTGATGACGGTGAGTACCGCGTGCCTTCGGCGAAGATGCTCGCCACGGCGCTGCACTTTCTCCAGGGCACGCCGTTCGTGTACCAGGGCGAGGAATTGGGCATGACCAATCCGGGCTTCGAGCACATCGAGCAATACCGTGATGTGGAAACCCTGAACATCTATCGCCTCAAGCGCAACGCCGGCGTGCCCGAAGCCGAGGCCATGGCGCCGATCATGCAGAAGTCCCGTGACAACGGGCGCACGCCAATGCAATGGAATGCTGGGCCGAACGCAGGTTTCAGCCGGGCTGATCCCTGGATTGGCGTGCCTGCCAATGCCGCGTTCATCAATGTCGAGCAGCAACAAAAAGACTCGACCTCGGTGCTGCATTACTACCGCGAGCTGATCGCCCTGCGCCGCCGCGAAGCCTTGATCCAGGACGGTGTCTATCGCCTGCTGCTACCTGAGCACCCGCATGTGTGGGCGTACCTGCGCGAAGGGCAGGGGGAGCGCCTGTTGGTGGTCAGCCATTTTTATGGGGGTGACTGTGAGGTGGAACTGCCCGAAGGGATCCTCACCCATGACACGAAACAACGCTGGGTGATCGGCAACTACGAGGCCGGCGAACACCGACACCGACGTCTGCATCTGCGGCCCTACGAGTCGTTCGTGTTGCACCTGAGCGACTGAGAAAAAAACTTCCCCTGACCCAGGCAATGCCTGACAGCGAACACGTGCGCCACGCACCGTGGGCTCTTTGTCGTCAGCCAAACGGCAACCAAGGGGGGAGTCATGGAGCAAACAACAATAAGAAATAATGGAGAAGCATATGAAAACAATAATAAACCGTGGCCTGGCCGCGTCCTGTATCTGCCTGGCGCTGCCGTTCCCGGTTCAGGCGCTGGAGTTTTCCGGTTATCTGCGTAGCGGCGTAGGCAGCGCGACCAATGGCCGTTCCCAATCCTGTTTCCAGTTGCCTGGGGCGCAGACTAAATATCGCTTGGGCAATGAATGCGAGCAGTACGGGGAACTGGAGCTGCGCCAAGACCTGTTCACCCTCGACGATGGTTCGGTGCTGAGCGTGGACGGCATGGCATCGTTGTACAACCGCTACGACCGCACCCCGACTTTTCAGGGTGAAAACGGGACGGCGCGCATGCCGCAGATGTATGCCCAATGGTCGAACATGCCAAGCTTGAACGGCGGGTCGTTGTGGGCCGGCCGGCGTTATTACAAACGCAACGATATCCATATTTCGGATTTCTACTACTGGAACCAGAGTGCCACCGGTGGCGGGATCGAGGACGTGTTGATCGGCGGGCTGAAATACAGCTACGCCTTCTCGCGAAAGGACAACCTGTACCAGAAAGACCCGGTCAACCGGCACGACTTCAACGTCGCAGGTTTCAGGACCAACCCCGGCGGCGAGCTGGAATTTGGCCTGAGCTTCATCGACCGGGCGAACCGTCGTGACGCCCATCGCGGTTGGGCCCTGACCGCCCAGCATGTGCAGCAGGACTTCCTGGGCGGCAAGAATAAACTGGCCTTGCAATACGGCGAGGGCCCCGGCACGGGGCTGGGTTATACCGGCGACACCGGCCTGGACGACAGCAACAAGAGCTATCGTCTGGTGGAGTTTTTCGATTGGCAGGTCACGCCGCGTTTCGGCGGGCAGGTGCAGGCGGTGTACCAGAAGGACATCCGCCCCGACGGCACCGACCAGGACTGGCTGTCGTTGGGGGTTCGCCCGGCGTACGCCATCACCGATCAGTTCAAGCTGGTGGCCGAACTGGGCCACGACCAGGTGCAGGCCAACGATGGAACACGCAAGCTGAGCAAATTCACCTTCGCGCCCACCTGGTCGCCTAAGGGCCCCGAGTTCTGGGCTCGCCCGGAAATACGGCTCTATTACACCTACGCCAGTTGGAACGCGGCGGCCCAGCGTGCAGCCAATGAACTGGCAGCCGGCTCGGCGCTGTCGGACACCGGTGCGTTTGGCGGTGCGCGACATGGTTCCAACGTGGGTCTGCAGGTCGAATACTGGTGGAAATGATCCGTGTAGCGCGGGTCGCTGATCGTTGCGTGCCCGCGATGCGAACAAGAACAGACAGCAGCAGGTGAAATCATGAACACAACGCAACCTTTGCAATTGCTCGCACCGCTGTCCGGGGTCCTGATACCTTTGGACAGTGTGCCGGACCCGGTCTTCTCCAGCCGCGTGGTGGGGGATGGCATCTGCATCGATCCGACCTCGCAAACCCTTTGCGCACCGCTGTCCGGTGTCATCGGCACGCTCCAAGACAGTGCCCATGCGGTGAGTATCACCGCTGACAACGGTGTCCAGGTGCTGATGCACATTGGCCTGGACACGGTCAGCCTGGCGGGCAAGGGGTTCACCTCGCGGGTGGCGATGGGGCAACGGGTCGAGGCCGGCCAGCCGCTGATCGATTTCGATGCCGACTACATCGCCTTGCATGCGCGCAGTCTGTTGACGCTGATGCTGGTGGTCAGCGGCGAGCCTTTCAGCCTGCTCATGGATGAGGCCACTTGCATCGAAAGCGGGATGCCGTTGTTGCAGGTGCGCCCAGGCGAGCATGGGACGGTCGATGAGGCGCAGCCGGGCTCGGTGCTGTTTTCCCGGCCGCTGATCGTGCCCAATGAAAGTGGCTTGCATGCCCGTCCTGCCGCGGTGCTTGCCCAGGCGGCCAAGGGGTTCGAGGCCACTGTCCAACTGCATAAGCATCAAGCCAGCGCCAACGCCAAATCCCTGGTGGCGATCATGGCGTTGCAGACGGCCAAGGGCGACAGCGTGCAGATCAGTGCCGCCGGCCCCCAGGCCGGGCAGGCCATCGAGGCGTTGGAACACCTGCTGCTGTCGGGATGCGGCGAAACGGTGCAAGCGCCGCTGGCGCCGGAGTCAGTCATGATCGTCGAGCCGCCCCCTGGCCGGCTGCGGGGCGTCTGTGCATCGCCCGGCTCGGCGTTTGGCGAAGTGGTCCAGGTCGCCTCCCAGGTGTTGCACATCGAGGAGGCGGGTGTCGGCGTCGAGGCAGAGCAAGCGGCCCTGGATCAAGGGTTGGAGCAAGCGACACAGGCTTTGAAGGCATTGCAGGACGAGGCGGCGGGGAGTGTCCAGGCGCAGATTTTTCGCGCCCATCAAGAGTTGCTGGACGACCCTACCTTGCTGGAGCAGGCTCAAGCCTTGATCGCCGAGGGCAAGAGCGCGGCATTCGCCTGGAAAACCGCCACCGAGGCGAGCGCTGCGCTGTTCCAGCAATTGGGCAGCGCTTTGCTGGCCGAGCGCGCAACGGACCTGGCCGATGTCGAGCAACGGGTGCTCAAGTTGATCCTGGGGGTACAGGACAACGCCTGGAAGCTGCCCGAACAGGCGATCCTGGTGGCCGAGCAACTGACGCCGTCCCAGACCGCCAGTCTCGACACCTCACGCATCGCCGGTTTCGTCACCGTGGGCGGCGGCGCCACCAGCCATGTCGCGATCCTGGCCCGTGCGCTGGGCCTGCCCTCATTATGTGGCGTGGCGCAATCCGTGCTGGCCCTGGAGAACGGCACCCGGGTGTTGCTGGACGCTGATGGCGGTGAACTGCACGTGAATCCGGATCCGGTCTTGATCGAGCAGCTCCAGAGCGCAGGCGAGCGGCAGCGCCAGCGACACCAGCGTGACGTAGAACAGTCGGCCCAGGCGGCTCGTACCCTTGACGGTCATCGAGTCGAGGTCAGTGCCAATGTCGGGTCGCTGCGGGACGTGGAACAGGCCATGACCCTCGGAGGCGAAGGTGTGGGGTTGTTGCGCTCCGAACTGCTCTACCTGGATCGCGCGCGCCCACCTGGTCACGACGAGCAAGCCGCGCTGTACAGCGCCGTCGCCCGAGTCCTGGGGCCTGAGCGCAACCTGGTGGTTCGCACCCTGGACGTGGGCGGGGACAAGCCGCTGGCTTATGTGCCGATGGCTTATGAGGCCAATCCATTCCTGGGCGTGCGCGGTATTCGCCTGTGCTTGGAACGACCGCAATTGCTGCGCGAACAGTTCCGGGCAATTCTCGCCTGTTCGGGGTTGGCGCGGCTGCACATCATGCTGCCGATGGTCACGCAACTGGCGGAGCTGCGCCTGGCGCGGCAGATGCTGGACGAAGAGGTCCGTCAGTTGGGACTCAAGCAGGCGCCGAAGCTGGGCATCATGATTGAAGTGCCAGCGGCGGCGCTGATGGCCGACCTGTTTGCCCCCGAGGTGGATTTCTTCTCCATCGGTACCAATGACCTGACCCAATACACCCTGGCTATGGACCGTGACCATCCGCGCTTGGCCAGCCAGGCCGACAGCCTGCACCCCTCGGTGTTGCGCCTGGTCGCCCATACCGCCGAGGCTGCTCGCGCTCATGGCAAATGGGTAGGGGTGTGTGGCGCGCTGGCCTCGGAACCCCTGGCGGTGCCGGTGTTGCTGGGGTTGGGCGTGGACGAGTTATCGGTCAGTGTGCCGTTGATTCCGGCCATCAAGGCCTGCGTGCGTGAATGGAGCCTGAGCGAATGCCGCACGCTGGCTGAACAGGCCTTGGGTCAGGACAGCGCGGAGCAGGTGCGTGAACTCCTGCGTATTCACTCATCCACGGCCAATCCGGCCCCTATGGCCATGGAGCATTGAACATGTTCGATAAACTACAACGGGCGTTCTGGAAGGCCCTGACTCCGGACCTGATACCGGAAGAGCCCAAGCGGCCGGCAGCGGTGGGAGAGCTGGCACCGGCCATCATCGCCGCGTTGGGCGGCGCGGAAAACCTCAAGTCCCAACAGCCAGTAGCCTTGACGCGGCTGCGGGTGGAACTGCGGGACGTGGCGCGGATCGATCGGGCCGGGTTGAGCGTCGCCGGTGTGACGGGTGTGATGACCCTGGACAACGGCGTGGTGCATCTGATTACCGGCTTGCAGGGCTGAACCGTCGCGCTATCTGGCCGTCGATGTTCCTGTAAACGCCCGATGCGGTGCACGGGCGTTTGAAAATGCGAACAGGGACAAGCCAGCGTCAGCATCAGCATTAGAGAGGTTTGAACCGTGGTGCTCGGCCGAAATATTAATGCGAGCTGACTGATTCGGTGTTGGACGCCTTTTCACGCATTTTTTCTTGTGCAAGCATCAACGCTTTTTCGGCATTCAATCGACCATACCCATAAAACTGGCTGTGCCCCTTTCGATCATATTTTCCACGTCTGCCATCGTCCGGGTGAGTGATTTTATCAGCGGTTTTGGCAAGGACGTCGCGTACCTCGCGCCAATTTAATTTCGGGTTGACTGATAGTACCAGGGCGGCGACACCGGCCGCGCCAGGGCACGCGCTGGATGTTCCGCCAAATTCATTTGTATAGTTCCCCAACGGATCCCCGGCGCTGATAGAGGCTTCGTTGTATCCAACATTACCGAGTAAATCAGTCGTCCAGATACCACGGGTAAGAGGCGGGCTGCCTCTGGGTTTGAAGTTGGGGTCGGGATGCCAGATATCATTACTCGGAAATGTACACCAGATCGCCTTACCGAAGTCACTGTAGGCGCTGCGCCGGTTATGATCGTTGCACGCCGCGACGGCAATCACATTGCGGTAGCTTGCATAACCGTCGTTATCGACGCTCTCATTCCCGTTGCCCGCAGCGAAAAATACAAGGCAGCCCTTGCCGTTCCTGCCCATCTTGACCGCGTAGTCGATTGCTAGCCGCGTGCTGGCGGGTAAAGGAAAAACGTTGTCATGCCGGGGGTCGGATGGAATTGCCCATTCGCCGTCGCCTGGGCCCCAACTACAGGAAATGATATCCGCGCCGTTACTGGCGGCCCAAATAAAGGCGTGAGCTTCGTCGATGGACCCTAATGGAACATCCAGGCGAATCGGCATCAGTCTCGCCTTGGGCGCTACGCCGCTGGCCCCGTAGTTTCCATTCGCACAGGCAACTCCAGCTGCAGCGGTACCGTGGGATTCGCTGGGGTCTTTTGGTCGAGGGTCGTCACTCAATTCGTAATCGCTGATGTTTTTCGGCGCGACAATCTTTCCGATGCCACTGAACTCTGGATGGTCGATGTCGAATCCGTCATCAATAACAGCGATGGTGATTCCCTCGCCCTCGCTTAATCGATGGGCCGCTTCAACGTTAGCGCTGGCATCCACTTCGATTTCATAAGTTACATTGGTTTTTTTCAGATGCCATTGATTGGGGTGGATCGCGCGATTGCGACGCTGGCGCAGTATTTCCGGATGGCAGTACTGAACCTCTTCACGACTCAATAAATTCATCGCCATTTGAAAAACATGCGTGCCGCTGCCCTCTTTTGCTTTTACAAAGTAAGCGTTGGTTGCGTAGTCCAATGCCTCTTTGACGACCAGATGGCTAGTTGCAATGATTTCCAGGCATTTTGTTGCCTCGAGTGATTCAACGAATTGGATAAAAATGTTTTCACTGTAGATGACGGGTTCGTCGGTCTTTGGATCGACCAGCACACTGCCCGCGAAGCGCACATCCGGCAATGTGCGTAGCGTTCGCTTACGTGAGGACAAAGAGCCGTTGCCTGCCGGGATCCTGTACACCTCAAGCCCGGCGTCTGGAAACGCCATCACACAGTCACAGTCATTCATGCAGTCGATCGAATGTCCAGACTGCATGGTCGTGCCTATCGGTTTTTTTGAGTGGGTCCGTATTGCAATCATGTCCTCACTTTTTTTCAAGTAAAAAGAGGGCTCATCTTTCCTGTTGAATTTAACTTCTTCCATGAGTGTTTTCCTGTTGTTCGACGTGCTGGGAGCTTGATCATCCTTCGGTTTTTCATCAGTTAAAAATCAGAAAATGTGGCGCGGTGTTTCTTTGCAACGTTTGTTAATAATAAAGTGAACGGACATGAGATGGATTGCATGTAACTGGCAAATAAGTTGGGTATCTATTCCAACGTGCGCGTCTCGACGAAGAAGCGAGTCGACGCTTTGGTTACGTCTTGATAAATAACGCTGTTAGAACCGTTCGTCGCACTGCCGCGTTTGCGGGTTTCGACACACGGTCAGACTGCGACCCATCGACACGTCGCCCTTACTGTTTCTCATCTGCGGGTGTATCGTATTCGCCTTTTGCGGGCCCACCGGTCCGTCGCAGATTCAGAGGTCGTTGCGTTCATGTCCTTTACCCGTCGCCAAATACTCGGTGGCCTGGCCGGTCTTGTTGTCGTTGGCGTAGGAGCGGGAGGCGCGTCGCGGTATTGGCTGGGCAAAATGGCCGATGCCGAGGCCGGTCACGATTATGAGTTGATCGCGGCACCGTTGGACGTCGAGCTGGTAGCCGGGCACAAGACCCAGGCCTGGGCGTTTGGCCCGTCGGCGCCGGGCACGGAATTGCGGGTGCGCCAGGGCGAATGGCTGCGGGTGCGCTTCATCAATCATTTGCCGGTTGCGACCACGATTCATTGGCATGGCATCCGTTTGCCGCTGGAGATGGACGGCGTGCCGTATGTCTCGCAACTGCCGGTGCTGCCGGGCGAGTATTTCGACTATAAATTCCGCGTGCCGGACGCCGGCAGCTATTGGTATCACCCTCACGTCAACAGCAGCGAGGAGCTCGGTCGCGGACTAGTGGGGCCGCTGATCATCGAAGAGCGTGAGCCTACCGGCTTCAAATACGAGCAGACCTTGAGCCTCAAGAGCTGGCATGTGGACGAGCAGGGCGAGTTCGTCGCTTTCAGCATCCCCCGTGAGGCGGCCCGTGGCGGCACGGCGGGGCGGTTGTCGACGATCAATGGTGTGCCGCAGGCGGTGATTGACCTGCCGGCCGGGCAGATCACCCGGGTGCGCTTGCTCAACCTCGACAACACCCTGACTTATCGCATCAACATCCCGGGCGTTGAAGCGCAGATTTACGCGCTGGACGGCAACCCCATCAAGCCGCGACCGCTGGGCAAGGAATACTGGCTGGGCCCGGGCATGCGCATCTGCCTGGCGATCAAGGCGCCCGCGGCCGGAGAAGAGTTGTCGTTGCGCAACGGCCCGGTACGCCTGGGCACCCTGCGTTCGGTGGCCAACAGTGACGCGCCGAGTCAATGGCCGCCGGCGCTGCCGCCTAACCCCGTGGCCGAGCCGGACCTGGCCAACGCCGAGAAACTCAACTTCAATTTCGAATGGGTGGGTTCGGTGTCGGTGAATGTCGACAACGGCAAGCCGCCGAGCCTGTGGCAGATCAACGGCAAGGCCTGGGACATTACTGACAAGACCTGCGCCGACCGGCCGATCGCCACGTTGAAGAAAGGCCAGAGCTACATTTTCGAATTGAAGAACATGACCCAGTACCAGCACCCGATCCATTTGCACGGCATGAGCTTCAAGGTGATTGCGTCCAACCGGCATAAAGTGATTCCGTATTTCACCGACACCTACCTGCTCGGCAAGAACGAGCGGGCGCAGGTGGCGCTGGTGGCGGATAACCCTGGCGTATGGATGTTCCACTGCCATGTGATTGATCACATGGAAACCGGCCTGATGGCCGCCATCGAGGTGGCGTGATGCGCCAGATTCGTCCCGCACCGATCATCGATCGCAGCCGCGACCGGGACTTCATGCGCGAAGCCCTGGCCCTCGCCGAGCAAGGCGCGGCCTTGGGCGAAGTGCCGGTCGGCGCGGTGTTGGTCCAGGACGGTGAAATCATCGGGCGTGGTTTCAATTGCCCGATCAGCGGCCACGACCCCAGCGCCCACGCCGAAATGGTCGCCATTCGCGCCGCCGCCCAGGCCGTGAGCAACTATCGCCTGCCCGGCAGCACGCTATATGTAACGTTGGAGCCGTGCAGCATGTGTGCCGGCCTTATCGTCCATTCGCGTATCGCTCGAGTCGTCTACGGCGCCCTGGAACCCAAGGCCGGGATTGTGCAGAGCCAGGGGCAGTTCTTTACCCAGGGTTTTTTGAATCATCGGGTGATGTTCGAGGGAGGGGTGCTGGCCGACGAATGCAGCGCCATGCTGAGCGAGTTCTTCAAGGCCCGAAGAACCAGATCAGAACGTTGAATACATAACCCCGAGGGCTTTTGGATTTGTGATGCCTGGTTATTTGCGCGCCACAATCACCGCTCGCATCGGCGCTGGCAACCCTTCGATGGTTTTGCTGTAGTCGGCGGGGTCGAGGAAGTCGCTCAGCGATTGATACTTCATCCACTCGGTGCTGCGCTGTTCTTCGACGGTGGTCAGGCTTACGTCCACACAGCGCACATCACTGAACCCGGCACGGCGCAGCCAACGCTCCAAGGCGGCGACCGACGGCAGGAACCACACGTTGCGCATCTGCGCGTAGCGGTCCTCGGGCACTAGCACCTGGTGCTCATCGCCTTCGATCACGAGGGTTTCCAGCACCAGTTCGCCGCCCTTGACCAGGCAATCCTTCAAGGCCAGCAAGTGTTCGATCGGCGAGCGGCGGTGATAGAACACGCCCATGGAAAACACCGTGTCGAAGCCTTCCAGTTCCGGCGGCAGGGCCTCGAACGGGAACGGCAGGTGCCAGGCGTTGGGCTGCGACAGGTAACGCTGCACGGCCTGGAACTGACAGAAGAATAGCCAGTTGGGATCGACACCGATCACCGTATCGGCCCCGGCGCCCAGCATGCGCCACATGTAATAACCGTTGCCGCAGCCGACATCGAGGATGCGCTTGCCTGCAAGGTTCAGGTGCGGGGCCACGCGCGACCACTTCCAGTCCGAGCGCCATTCAGTGTCGACGTGCACGCCAAACAGATCGAAAGGCCCTTTGCGCCATGGCGACAGGCCCATCAGCGCGGTGCGCATCTGCACACGGGTTTCGTCGGCGCAATCGACATCCAGCGTCAGACCGTTCAGCAAGTCCACCGTGGTTGGCTGCAAGTCCGGCAAAGCATCGAGGGCGCTTTGCCAGCGTTCCAGATCGCCATGGCCCTTTTCCATTTTGCTGTCGAGTTGCCCCTGCAGCGTTGCGGCCCATTCGGCCAGGGGCGTGCCAGCCAGATGACGGGCGAGGGGAGACAGATCAATCATGGCAGGGCAATCAACGAGGCGAAGTTAAGACACTGGAACCACGGGACGACTTTCGAGAAGCCGGCGGCCAGCAGGCGCTCGCGGTGTTCGTCGAGACTGTCGGGCTTCATGACGTTTTCGATGGCGCTGCGTTTCTGGGCGATTTCCAGCTCGCTGTAGCCGTTGGCGCGTTTGAACGCGACGTGCAGGTCGTTGAGCAGCGCGTGTTCCTCGGCATCGTTGAAGCGCAGCTTCTCCGACAGGATCAAGGCGCCGCCGGGCAGCAACGACTGGTGGATGCGACCCAGGAGTGCGGTTCGCTGCTCCGGCGCGATAAATTGCAGGGTGAAGTTCAACGCCACCACCGAAGCCGGCTGAAACTCAAGGGCAAGGATGTCGCCTTCGATCACCTCCGCCGGCAGCAACTCCTGGAACATCGAGTCCTGGCCGTTGAGGTATTCGCGGCAGCGCTCGACCATGGCCGTCGAGTTATCCACGGCAATCACGCGGCAACCGTCGGTGCGCACATGGCGTCGCAGCGCCTGGGTCACCGCGCCCAGGGACGAACCCAAGTCATAGAGCACGCTGCCCGGCTGGGCAAATTGCGCCGCGAGCACGCCGAGGTTCTCGACGATGGTCGGGTAACCCGGTACCGAACGCTTGATCATGTCCGGAAACACTCGCACCACGTCTTCATTGAAAGCGAAGTCAGGCACCTGGGCCAAGGGTTGGGCGAATAGGCGATCGGGTTCTTTGCTCACGGCGGTTCCGGTGGCAGGGATGGAAAAGGCCGGCATTTTAACCAAAAAAACCATGGGTGGGAGCTTTGTTCAAGTGCGGCTTCGGGGAACGTTATTTCACCGAAATGGCGCAATCAAAGGTTTCGACCGGTGGCACTTCTGGCGCCCAGGGCTGTTGATACGTCAGGCGTAATTTCCCGGTTCCGCCGGCAAACGCCTGGAAGCGCCAGGTGGACACGCCTGCGGCGCCGACAATGCCCGCGTCTTCGGGGTTGCGGTAAACCTCAGGCCCCAAGGCTTTCAGCACACCACCCGCCGAATCCTGGATAGTCCAGCGATAACCGGTGCTGGGGTTGCTCGGCAAACTCAGGATCAGGTTCTGCCCGTTATTGAGTTGCACGGGGCATTGGCTCTGTTTCTCCACCGTCACGTTTTGTTTTGGCTGCGTGGCGCAGGCGCTCAACAGGGCGAGGCTGACAGGGACGAGCAAGCGGGTGA
This sequence comes from Pseudomonas sp. Z4-20, assembly GCF_051131955.1. Classification (NCBI taxonomy): domain Bacteria; kingdom Pseudomonadati; phylum Pseudomonadota; class Gammaproteobacteria; order Pseudomonadales; family Pseudomonadaceae; genus Pseudomonas; species Pseudomonas sp. Z4-20. The sequence goes on along the minus strand of NZ_CP071641.1, from coordinate 4,585,447 downwards.
GGGACATAAAGGCTCCGGCATTCAGACGAACGGCGAGCATAACCGAAGATGCAGCGGGGTGTGTCGGGCGGGATGCGCTGCCTGTTGAGGCCCCGTCGCGCGCAAAGCGCGCGATGGGGCCGTATAGCCGTTACATGGGCATCAGAACAACACCTTCGCCACATCCGCGAACCGCTTGGCAAAGTGCACCGTGACGCCTTCCTTGAGATAGTCCGGCAGCTCTTCGAAGTTGCCCCGGTTGGCTTCCGGCAGGATCAGTTCATTGATTTTCTGCCGGCGCGCCGCGATGACTTTCTCGCGCACGCCGCCAATCGGCAAGACATGCCCGGTAAGCGTCAGTTCGCCGGTCATGGCCACGCCTTTTTTCGGTGCCTGGTTGCGCGCCAGGGACAGCAGGGCACTGGCCATGGTCACGCCGGCACTCGGGCCGTCCTTGGGCGTGGCGCCCTCCGGTACGTGCAGGTGGACGAAAGCCTCGTCGAAGAACTTCGGATCCCCACCGAACTGCTTCAGGTGAGAACTGACGTAGCTGTGGGCGATTTCCGCCGATTCCTTCATCACCTCGCCCAGTTGCCCGGTGAGCTTGAAACCCCGATTAAGAGTGTGGATGCGCGTCGCTTCGATCGGCAGGGTTGCACCGCCCATGCTGGTCCAGGCCAGTCCGGTAATCACGCCGACGCCGGACAGCACCTGTTCATTGCGGAACACTGGTTTGCCCAACGAGGCTTCGAGATCCTTCGGCCCGAGCTTGATCACCGCTTTAGGATCGTCGATCAGCTTCATGACTGCCTTGCGCACCAGCTTGCCCAGTTGTTTTTCCAGCTGGCGTACCCCGGCCTCGCGAGCATAACCGTCGATCAGGGCCTTGAGGGCGCTGTCATTGATGCTGAGGCTGCCCTTGGACACACCCGCCTTGGCCAGTTGCTTGGGCCACAAGTGGCGCTTGGCGATGGCGACTTTCTCTTCGGTGATGTAACCCGACAGGCGGATCACTTCCATGCGGTCCAGCAGCGGGCCGGGAATCGAATCCAGCGTGTTAGCGGTGCAGATGAACAGGACTTTTGACAAGTCCAGGCGCATGTCCAGGTAATGATCCAGAAACTCGACGTTCTGCTCGGGGTCAAGGGTTTCCAGCAACGCGGAAGCCGGATCGCCTTGGTAGCTCTGGCCCATCTTGTCGATTTCATCGAGCATGATTACCGGGTTCATCACTTCGACGTCCTTGAGCGCCTGCACCAGCTTACCCGGCTGGGCGCCGATGTAGGTGCGCCGATGCCCCTTGATCTCGGCTTCGTCGCGCATGCCGCCGACGCTGAAGCGGTAGAACGGTCGCCCGAGGGATTCGGCAATCGACTTGCCTACGCTGGTCTTGCCCACGCCCGGCGGGCCCACCAGCAAGACGATGGAACCGCTGATCTCGCCCTTGTAGGCGCCCACCGCGAGAAATTCCAGGATACGGTCCTTGATGTCGTCCAGACCGGCGTGGTGCTGGTCGAGGATCTTGCGGGCATGCTTGAGCTCCAGTTTGTCCTGGCCAAACACGCCCCACGGCACCGAGGTTGCCCAGTCGAGATAATTGCGGGTGACGGCATACTCCGGTGAGCCGGTTTCGAGAATCGAGAGCTTGTTCATTTCCTCTTCGATGCGCTTCTGGGCCTGGGCCGGCAACACCTTGCCCTCCAGGCGCTGCTCGAACTGTTCAAGGTCGGCGCTGCGGTCGTCCTTGGTCAGCCCCAGTTCCTGCTGGATGACCTTGAGTTGTTCCTTGAGGAAGAACTGGCGCTGATGTTCGCCGATCTTGCTGTTGACCTCGGCGGAAATTTCTTTTTGCAGTCGCGCGACTTCCACTTCCTTGCGCAGCATCGGCAGCACTTTTTCCATGCGCTTGAGCATCGGCACGCAGTCGAGCACTTCCTGCAATTCGCTGCCGGTGGCGGAGGTGAGTGCGGCGGCGAAGTCGGTCAAGGGCGAAGGATCGTTGGGGCTGAAGCGATTGAGGTAGTTCTTCAGCTCTTCGCTGTATAGCGGATTGAGCGGCAGCAGTTCCTTGATCGCATTGATCAGCGCCATGCCGTAGGCCTTGACCTCGTCGGTCGGCTCGCTTGGCTGGTGCGGGTATTCGACTTCCACCAGATAAGGCGGGCGATGGTGCTTGAGCCAGGTGCGGATGCGCACGCGGGTAAGGCCCTGGGCGACGAACTGCAATTTGCCCGCTTCGCGACTGGCGTGGTGCACCTTCACCAGCGTGCCGTACAGCGGCAGCTTCGAGGTGTCGAAATGACGCGGATCCTCCTGAGGCGAGTCCATGAAGAACAGCGCCAGGGAGTGATGATCGGACTTGGCCACCAGTTCCAGGGTTTCAGCCCACGGTTCTTCATTGACGATGACCGGCAGCACTTGGGCCGGGAAGAACGGACGGTTGTGGATGGGAATGATGTAGACCTTGTCCGGCAGGCTCTGGCCAGGCAGGGCCAGGCCGGTGCCGGAAGCGGTGTGCTCGATGTGCTCGGCGTCTGCGTATTCGTTTGTGGCTTCTGTAGAGTGCTGGTCGCTCATGGGGCACCTGCGCAATGGAGTATGGACCTTAGATGGGGCAGGTGAGGGGTTGTTTCAATGCTGGACAGTTGTGAACGGTTATTTCATTGGCCTGTGTTCAGGCTGGCGACAGGTTGGTGTGGCGAGGGAGCAGCCCCTCGCCACAGGGGCTCAGTCAATGCGATTCAGATCGTTGTGACGGGTTTCCTTCAGGCACAGCACCGCGATCACGCTGAGCGCCGCGGCGACGGAAACGTAGCCGCCGACGTAGCTTAGGCCGCCCATCGCCACCAGTTTCTGGGCGAAGAACGGTGCCGCTGAGGCGCCGACGATGCCGCCGAGGTTGTAGGCAGCCGACGCGCCGGTATAGCGCACATGCGTGGGAAACAGCTCCGGCAGCAACGCACCCATGGGCGCGAACGTTACCCCCATCAGGAACAGCTCGATGCACAGGAACAGCGCCACGCCCCACGTCGAGCCGTGGGTCAGCAGGGGTTCCATGAGGAATCCCGAGGCAATCGCCAGGACGCCACCGATGATCAGCACCGGCTTGCGCCCGTAGCGGTCGCTGGCCCAAGCCGACAGCGGCGTGGCGGCGGCCATGAACAACACGGCGAAGCACAGCAGGCCGAGGAAGGTCTCGCGGCTGTAGCCAAGGGTGGCGACGCCGTAGCTCAAGGAAAACACCGTCGAAATGTAAAACAGCGCGTAACACACGACCATGGCGGCAGCGCCCAGCAATGTCGGTGCCCAGTACTGGCTGAACAGCTCGACCAGCGGGATCTTCACCCGTTCCTGGCGAGCCATGGCATTGGCGAATACCGGTGTTTCATGAAGTTTGAGCCGCACATAGAGGCCGACGATCACCAATACGGCACTGAGCAGGAACGGAATCCGCCAGCCCCAGGACCGAAACTGCTCGTCATCCAGGCTCATGGCCAGGGTCAGGAACAACCCGTTGGCAGCCAGGAAGCCGATGGAGGGGCCCAGCTGGGGAAACATGCCGAACCAGGCCCGCTTGCCCTTGGGCGCGTTCTCGGTGGCGAGCAATGCTGCGCCGCCCCACTCACCGCCAAGCCCGAGACCCTGGCCGAAACGCAGCAGGCACAACAGGATCGGCGCCCAGGCGCCGATGCTGGCGTAGCCGGGCAGCACGCCGATAAGCGTGGTGCACACGCCCATCAACAGCAGCGAGGCCACCAGCGTGGACTTGCGTCCGATCCTGTCGCCGAAATGGCCGAACAGCGCCGAACCCAGCGGGCGAGCGAGAAACGCGATACCGAACGTCAGGAAGGACGACAGCATTTGTGCCGTGCCCGAGGTCTGCGGGAAAAATACCGGCCCGATCACCAGTGCTGCGGCGGTGGCGTAGACGTAGAAGTCGTAGAACTCGATGGCGGTGCCGATGAAGCTCGCGGTCGCCACACGGGTGGCCGAGTTGGTCGGTTGCGATGCCACGGCGTCGTTGCAAGTGGTGGTTGTCATGCGGTTATCCCTGACAGTCATGTGCTCCGTTGGAGCGAATTATTATGGTCGAACACCCAGGGATGTGGGTTAGGGCGCTGTCGCTGTTTCGGGTAGGAACAGTCGCAGGGTTGAAGCGGATATTGCCGGTGGACTGCACGAACTGTCCGAATGCAGGGTAGGCACGGGGCTCGGGCGGGGCTGGGTAAGCGAATCGAGTATAGGAAGGGGGCTAACGGATCGACAAGAGCGCTGGCACACAATATTGAAGCGTGCGCTGAGTTTTTTGTGGCGAGGGAGCAAGCTCCCTCGCCACGGGTATGGTGTTAGACCACCACCGGCATCGAACTGTTATGCCACACCAGCACCTGGCTGACGCGATTGTCGACGGTTTCGATGATTTCCAGCCGGTAGCGGCCGATCTTCAGGCAAACCGGACTCTCGGGGATGGTTTCCAGCGCCTCGGTCACCAGCCCGTTGAGGGTCTTCGGGCCGTCGCAAGGCAGATGCCAGCCCAAGGTCCTGTTCAGCTCGCGGATCGACGCTGCGCCATCGATCATCAAGCGCCCATCGGGCTGTGGGTGGACGTGGGGGTTGTCGAGGCTGTGCTCGCTTTCAAACTCACCGACGATCTCTTCGAGGATGTCTTCCAGGGTCACGATGCCCAGCACTTCGCCGTATTCGTCCACCACCATGCCCAGGCGCCGCTGTTGCTTGTGGAAGTTCAGCAATTGCAGCTGCAACGGGGTGCTTTCGGGGACGAAGTACGGTTCGTGGCAGGCCGTCAGCAGCGCTTCCTGGGTCAGGCTCGCATCCGCCAGCAGGTGACGGATCTGGCGGGTGTTGAGCACGGCTTCGACCTGGTTGATGTCGCTGTGGAACACCGGCAGGCGGGTACGACGGTTCAGGCGCAACTGCTCGATGATATCGCCGATGGGGTCGTCGAGGTTGATCCCGTCCACCTCGCTGCGGGGCACGAGGATGTCGTTGACGGTGATGTTGTCCAGCGCGTGGATACCGGAAACCGGATGCACCCGACCGTGGCCGTGCTCCTGCTCATGGTCGGTGTGCGGCGGTGCGGGCATTTCATCGTCGCTTTGCTGGACCGCGCCGCTCTTGCGGGCCAAGGGGCGCAGCAGCAACTGGCTCAGGCCATTGAGCAGCCAGGCTGCGGGATAAAGAATTTTCAATGGCACGCCGAGTAAGCTGTTGCCCACGCTGAGCACCGCATCGGGGTGACGGGTGGCCAGGGTGCGTGGCAGGTAGTCGGCAAAAACCAGCAAGGCCGCGCTACTGCCGAGCCAGGCCAGCCAGGGGCCATTTTCCAACCAGGTGAAAATAGCCAGCCAAGTGCCGATGACCACGGCGAGGGCGCGACAGAGGGTATTGCACAGGACCAGGCTGACCAGTGGGAAACTCAGCTTGGCCAGCGGCTTGTCGCTGGCGCGCGAGGCCCTGCGCTGGGCCAGCAAGTGCTGTTGCGCGGCTTCGATGGCCGTGAACAGGGCCGACCAGAGGATCAGCACGACCATTACCGCAAACAATGGCCCCAAGGGCAGCCTATCCATCAGCGTCATCCATCAAATATGCAGGATGTATTCACGGACCAGCTTGCTGCCGAAATAGGCCAGCATCAGCAGGCAGAATCCGGCCAGCGTCCAGCGAATGGCCTTGTGGCCGCGCCAGCCGAGACGGTTACGGCCCCACAGCAGCACGCTGAACACCACCCATGCCAGGCAAGCCAACAACGTCTTGTGCACCAAATGCTGCGCAAACAGGTTTTCTACGAACAGCCAGCCGGAGATCAGCGACAGCGACAGCAACGTCCAGCCGGCCCAGAGAAAACCAAACAACAGGCTCTCCATGGTTTGCAGCGGTGGGAAGTTGCGGATCAGCCCGGACGGATGCTTGTGCTTGAGCTGGTGGTCCTGGATGAGCAGTAACAACGCCTGGAACACGGCGATGGTGAACAGGCCGTAGGCCAGGATCGACAGCAGGATATGCGCTAGGATGCCGGGCTCTTCGTCGATGATCTGCACCGTGCCCGACGGCGCGAACTGCGCCAGCAGCACCGTTGCCAATCCCAGCGGAAAGAGCAGCACCAGCAGGTTTTCCACGGGGATGCGCGAGCAGGCCAGCAGCGTCAGGGCAATCACGGCGACGGCGATCAGGCTGGCGGCGTTGAAAAAATCCAGGCCCAGGCCGATCGGCGTCATCAGGTGGGTATAAAGGCTGGCCGCATGGCTGAGCACCGCCACCACGCCAAGCGTGACCAGCAGGCGTTTGTTCGCCTTGGCGCCAGTGGCCAGGCGGGTACCCTGATAAAAGGTCGCAGCGGCATAAAGACAAGCGGCGGCGAGGGAGGCAAGCAAGCTGGGTGACAAGGGGAGCATAAATCCTGTTAGGCAGGCCCGAAAGGCGCGAGTTTGGCATAGAACCCCCATCGCACGAAAGACCACTGCAACCGACAGCGAGGTGTACGTCGCACGCTTCTTCGCTATAATCCGCGACCTGCCCACGCCGCAGGCTCGCCGAGCACATATTTCACGGTCTGGGCCGCCATTATCCCGGTCTCATCTGGGCCTGAAAGGATCGCGCATGTTTGAAAACCTAACCGACCGTCTCTCGCAGACGCTGCGCCATGTCACCGGCAAGGCGAAACTGACCGAGGACAACATCAAAGACACCCTGCGCGAAGTGCGCATGGCGTTGCTCGAAGCCGACGTCGCCCTGCCGGTGGTCAAGGACTTCGTCAATTCGGTCAAGGAACGCGCCGTCGGCACCGAAGTGTCGCGCAGCCTGACGCCGGGCCAGGCGTTCGTGAAGATCGTCCAGGCCGAACTCGAAAGCCTGATGGGCGCCGCCAACGAAGACTTGAACCTGAGCGCCGTGCCGCCAGCCGTGGTGCTCATGGCCGGCCTGCAGGGCGCGGGCAAGACAACCACCGTCGGCAAGCTGGCGCGCTTCCTTAAAGAGCGCAAGAAGAAGTCGGTCATGGTCGTGTCTGCGGACATCTACCGTCCGGCGGCGATCAAGCAGCTGGAAACCCTGGCCAACGACATCGGCGTGACGTTCTTCCCGTCCGACCTGAGCCAGAAGCCGGTGGACATCGCCCAGGCCGCTATTAAAGAAGCGAAGCTCAAGTTCATCGACGTGGTGATCGTCGATACCGCCGGCCGCCTGCACATCGATGAAGAGATGATGGGCGAGATCAAGGCACTGCATGCCGCGATCAACCCGGTGGAAACCCTGTTCGTGGTCGATGCCATGACCGGCCAGGACGCGGCCAACACCGCCAAGGCCTTCGGTGACGCACTGCCACTGACCGGGGTGATCCTGACCAAGGTCGACGGTGACGCCCGCGGCGGTGCCGCGCTGTCGGTGCGGGCCATCACCGGCAAGCCGATCAAGTTCATTGGTATGGGCGAGAAGAGCGAAGCGCTCGAACCGTTCCACCCCGAGCGTATCGCTTCGCGTATCCTCGGCATGGGCGACGTGCTCAGCCTGATCGAGCAGGCCGAACAGACCCTCGACAAGGACAAGGCCGACAAACTGGCCAAGAAGCTGAAGAAGGGCAAGGGCTTCGACCTCGAAGACTTCCGCGACCAGCTGCAACAAATGAAGAACATGGGCGGCCTTGGCGGCCTCATGGACAAACTGCCGAACATCGGTGGCGTGAACCTGGCGCAGATGGGCAATGCCCAAGGCGCGGCTGAAAAGCAATTCAAGCAGATGGAAGCCATCATCAACTCCATGACTCCGGCCGAGCGCCGCGACCCTGATCTGATCAGCGGCTCGCGCAAGCGTCGGATCGCCATGGGTTCCGGCACCCAGGTGCAGGATATCGGTCGCTTGATCAAGCAGCACAAGCAGATGCAGAAGATGATGAAGAAGTTCTCCGCCAAGGGCGGAATGGCCAAGATGATGCGCGGCATGGGCGGTATGTTGCCCGGCGGCGGCATGCCGAAAATGTAAAGAATCCAGGTGCCGGCAGTCATGCCGGCGCTGCCCACGGGGACGTGGGATCTCCAGCCCGCTCGCTTCGGCGGGGGCTGACCAGCCGTTTTCAACGACGGCTTCATGGCAGATCTGAACGGCACGCTGATAGGCGCCGGAAAAAGTCATTTGCAAAAGTCCGGATATTCCTTAGAATATGCGGCCTTTCGGGCACCTATGCCCGCTGTGCATTTAGATTTGCAGCACCGACTACAGGAACGATGTTCACATGCTAACAATCCGTCTTGCCCTTGGCGGCTCCAAAAAGCGCCCGTTTTACCACCTGACCGTAACCGACAGCCGCAACCCGCGTGACGGTTCCCACAAGGAGCAGGTTGGTTTCTTCAACCCTGTTGCCCGTGGTCAGGAAGTTCGTCTGTCCGTGAACCAAGAGCGCGTAGCCTACTGGCTGAGCGTTGGTGCACAACCTTCTGAGCGCGTTGCTCAGTTGTTGAAGGAAACGGCTAAGGCTGCGGCCTGAGCAATATGAACGCGACGCCAAAAGATGCTGATGATTTGATCGTTGTCGGCAAGATCTATTCTGTTCATGGCGTTCGCGGCGAAGTGAAGGTGTATTCCTTTACTGATCCGATCAAGAACCTGTTGGAGTACAAAACCTGGACGCTCAAGCGCGAAGGTAGCGTGAAACAGGTGGAGCTGGTCAGCGGACGTGGGAACGACAAGTTCCTGGTCGCAAAGCTCAAGGATCTCGATGATCGTGAAGAAGCGCGTCTTCTGGCCGGTTATGAGATCTGCGTGCCGCGCAACCTGTTCCCTGAACTGACCGACGGCGAGTACTACTGGTACCAGCTGGTGGGTCTGAAGGTCATCGACCACCTCGGGCAATTGCTCGGGAAAATCGATCACCTGCTCGAGACCGGTTCGAACGATGTCATGGTGGTCAAGCCTTGCGTCGGCAGCCTGGATGATCGCGAACGCCTGTTGCCCTATACCGAGCAATGCGTGTTGGCCGTCGACCTTGCCGCAGGCGAGATGAAGGTGGAATGGGATGCGGATTTCTAGACGTGGCTAATTTGCGCGTTGAAGTCATCACATTGTTTCCCGAGATGTTTTCCGCCATCAGCGAGTACGGCATAACCAGCCGCGCGGTGAAGCAGGAGCTGTTACAGCTCACCTGTTGGAATCCGCGGGACTACACCACGGATCGACATCACACTGTGGACGATCGCCCGTTTGGCGGTGGTCCGGGCATGGTGATGAAGATCAAGCCCCTGGAAGATGCGCTGGTTCAGGCCAGGACAGCAGCCGGGGAGGGTGCGAAGGTGATCTACCTGTCGCCCCAAGGCCGCCAGCTGACTCAGTCGGCGGTACGCGAGCTGGCGAATTCGGATGCATTGATCCTGATTGCCGGCCGTTATGAAGGCATTGACGAGCGTTTCATTGAAGCTCATGTCGATGAAGAGTGGTCGATTGGCGACTATGTACTGTCTGGCGGCGAGCTGCCGGCAATGGTGCTGATCGATGCGGTTACACGACTGCTGCCCGGAGCTTTAGGGCATGCGGATTCCGCTGAGGAAGATTCCTTTACGGATGGTCTGCTGGATTGCCCGCACTACACCCGCCCGGAGGTGTATGCGGATCAGCGTGTTCCCGACGTGTTGCTAAGTGGCAACCACGCGCACATCCGGCGTTGGCGTTTACAGCAGTCCCTTGGTCGGACCTATGAACGACGCGCCGATCTTCTGGAAAGCCGCTCGCTTTCTGGAGAAGAGAAGAAGCTGCTCGAGGAATACATCCGCGAGCGGGACGATAGTTAACAACGTATCGATGGTAAGTCCGATGACTTGCCTTAGGAGCACAGCATGACTAACAAAATCATCCTTGCACTCGAAGCAGAGCAGATGACCAAAGAGATCCCTACCTTTGCCCCGGGCGACACCATTGTCGTTCAGGTGAAAGTGAAGGAAGGCGACCGTTCGCGTCTGCAAGCGTTCGAAGGCGTTGTTATCGCCAAGCGTAACCGCGGCGTAAACAGTGCATTCACCGTTCGTAAAATCTCCAACGGTGTTGGCGTAGAGCGTACTTTCCAGACCTACAGCCCGCAAATCGACAGCATGGCCGTGAAACGTCGTGGTGACGTGCGTAAAGCCAAGCTGTACTACCTGCGTGACCTGTCCGGTAAAGCAGCTCGCATCAAGGAAAAACTGGCTTAAGTCCAGCTTCCGATGCAAAAAAAAGCAGCCTGCGGGCTGCTTTTTTGTTGCCTGCGATTTGCTCTTTGAGCACGCTGCCTGTCTTCGCTCTCCGTTTCGATGCCGTTTACACCTGCATCCAGTATGAGTTTTTATGCCTGCCATCGATCATCCATTGATAGACCAGTTTCTCGATGCCCTCTGGCTGGAGAAGGGCCTGTCCGACAACACCCGGCAGGCCTATCGCAGCGACCTGGCACTGTTCAACGGTTGGTTGCAGGAAAAGAACCTGGAATTGGCCAATGCCGGGCGGGAGTTGATCCTCGATCATCTGGCCTGGCGCCTGGAGCAGAACTACAAGCCCCGCTCGACCGCGCGGTTTCTCTCCGGTCTGCGTGGCTTTTATCGCTATCTGCTGCGGGAAAAACTGATTGCGGTAGACCCGACCTTGCGCGTGGAAATGCCGCAACTGGGGCGTCCGCTGCCCAAGTCGCTGTCGGAAGCCGATGTGGAAGCGCTGCTCGCGGCACCCGACCTCAGCGAAGCCATCGGTCAGCGCGACCGGGCGATGTTGGAAGTCTTGTATGCCTGCGGCCTGCGCGTCACCGAATTGATCAGCCTGACCTTGGAGCAAGTGAATCTGCGCCAGGGCGTGTTGCGGGTAATGGGCAAGGGCAGCAAAGAGCGGCTGGTGCCGATGGGCGAGGAAGCGATTGTCTGGGTCGAGCGCTACATGCGTGATGCCCGTCATGAACTGCTGGGCGGGCGTCCCAGCGATGTGCTGTTTCCCAGCCTGCGCGGCGAGCAAATGACTCGCCAGACGTTCTGGCATCGTATCAAGCACCAGGCCAAGGTGGCCGGGATCAACAAATCCCTCTCGCCTCACACCTTGCGCCACGCCTTCGCCACCCACCTGCTCAATCACGGCGCCGACCTGCGGGTCGTGCAGATGCTGCTCGGTCATAGCGATCTGTCCACCACTCAGATTTACACCCACGTCGCCCGGGCGCGGTTGCAGGACCTGCATGCCAAGCATCATCCGCGCGGCTGATTGAACACCTGCTTTTGTGGCGAGGGAGCTTGCTCCCGCTGGGCGCGAAGCGCCCCCAATGCAGCAGCCGCGATCTTTCCTGAGAGCGGAGTGATTCCATTTGCGACTGCTGCGCAGCCGAGCGGGAGCAAGCTCCCTCGCCACAGGGGCCTGGTGCACCGACATTGCGTGTTGTCTTGCGACAGGCGAATTCGGCCCCGCAGGCCTTATGTGGTAGGCTTTGCCGGTTTGCACAGTGGGCGGCTGGAACCCGAATCTGCGGGTCGGCGTTTCCCCGTCCCATTTGTCCGCCTCAGGAGTCCCCATGCGTTTGATCCAGTTGTTTACAGCCGCCGCCATTGCGTTGGCCAGCACCTTTGCTTTCGCCGACGACGCGGCTGACCAGGCTATCCGCAAGAGCCTGGCCAACCTTGAGCTCGAAGTGCCGATCGAAGCCATCACCGCCAGCCCCATGTCCGGCCTGTATGAAGTCAAGCTCCAGGGCAGCCGCGTGCTGTATGCCAGCGCCGATGGCCAGTACATCGTCCAGGGCAACCTGTTCGCACTCAAGGGCGGCAAGCCGGTCAATCTCACCGAGATCACCGAACGCCAGGGCGTTTCAAAGCTGATCAACGGCATTCCGGTTGCCGAAACCGTGGTCTATCCGGCGGTCGGCGAAACCAAGTCCCACATTACCGTGTTCACCGATACCACCTGCCCGTATTGCCACAAGTTGCACGCCGAAGTGCCGGAGCTGAACAAACGCGGCATTGAAGTGCGTTATGTGGCGTTCCCCCGCCAGGGCCTGGGGTCGCCAGGTGATGAGCAATTGCAGGCGGTCTGGTGCTCGAAGGACAAAAAAGCCGCCATGGATAAAATGGTCGATGGCAAGGAAATCAAGGCCGCCAAGTGCGAGAACCCGGTTTCCAAGCAATTCGCCCTGGGCCAGTCCATCGGCGTGAACGGTACGCCGGCCATCGTTTTGGCGGACGGTCAGGTGATTCCGGGCTACCAGCCGGCGCCGCAAGTCGCCAAACTGGCCCTTGAGGCGAAATGATCATGGGCCGTGTGCTTCTGAAGATCATGGCTCGGCGAAAACTTTCGCTGGGCCGTTAAACACTAAGTCGCGTAGCTGCGCGGCTGTATTTCACGGCCGACCTTGCGTCGGCCGTTTCATGGGGAGTCAAGAGTGAATCCGGTCAAAGTAGGCATCTGTGGGTTAGGTACCGTCGGTGGCGGCACCTTCAACGTACTTCAGCGCAACGCCGAGGAAATTGCTCGTCGTGCCGGGCGTGGAATCGAAGTGGCACAAATTGCCATGCGCACGCCAAAGCCTCAGTTCCAGACGACCGGTATTGCGATTACCAACGATGTCTTCGAAGTGGCCACGAACCCTGAGATCGACATCGTGATAGAGCTGATGGGCGGCTATACCGTTGCCCGAGAGCTGGTACTCAAGGCCATCGAGAATGGCAAGCATGTGGTCACCGCGAACAAGGCGCTTATCGCCGTTCACGGTAATGAAATTTTCGCCAAGGCGCGCGAAAAAGGCGTGATCGTGGCGTTCGAAGCCGCCGTGGCCGGTGGCATCCCGGTGATCAAGGCGATTCGCGAGGGCCTGTCGGCCAACCGCATCAACTGGGTCGCGGGGATCATCAACGGCACCGGCAACTTCATCCTCACCGAGATGCGCGAGAAAGGGCGCACCTTCGAGGACGTGCTTACCGAGGCCCAAGCCTTGGGTTATGCCGAGGCCGATCCGACCTTCGATGTGGAAGGTATCGACGCGGCGCACAAGCTGACGATCCTGGCGTCTATTGCCTTTGGTATCCCGCTGCAGTTCGACAAGGCCTACACCGAAGGCATCACCAAGCTGACCACTGCCGACGTGAACTATGCCGAAGCCCTGGGCTACCGCATCAAACACCTGGGCGTGGCGCGCAGCACCGCCAGCGGCATCGAATTGCGCGTGCACCCGACGCTGATTCCGGCTGACCGCCTGATCGCCAACGTCAACGGCGTGATGAACGCGGTGATGGTCAATGGCGATGCCTCCGGCTCGACGCTGTTCTATGGCGCCGGTGCCGGTATGGAGCCGACCGCGTCTTCGGTGATCGCCGACCTGGTGGATGTGGTTCGTGCCATGACCTCCGATCCGGAAAACCGCGTGCCGCACCTGGCCTTCCAGCCGGACTCTCTGTCGGCACATCCGATACTTGCGATCGACGCTTGCGAAAGTGCCTACTACTTGCGCATCCAGGCCAAGGACCATCCGGGCGTATTGGCCCAGGTGGCGAGCATTCTCTCGGAACGTGGCATCAACATCGAGTCGATCATGCAGAAGGAAGTCGAAGAGCACGACGGCCTGGTGCCGATGATCCTGCTGACCCACCGTGTGGTCGAGCAGCGCATCAACGATGCGATTGCGGCGCTGGAAGCGCTCCAGGGTGTCGTAGGGCCGGTGGTCCGTATCCGCGTCGAGCATTTGAATTGAAGCAGCTGCAAGCTCCAAGCTAAAAGCTGCAAGTTAAATCAATACAGCTGCAAGCCATGAGCTGCAAGCTGCAAGTAGAAGCCGAGCCGCTTTTCACTTGCCGCTTGTAGCTTGCGGCTTGAAGCTCAAACCGAAGGTTTGCCAAAAATGCGCTATATCAGCACCCGCGGCCAGGCACCGGCCCTGAATTTCGAAGATGTCCTGCTGGCCGGCCTGGCTACGGACGGCGGCCTCTACGTGCCGGAAAACCTGCCGCGTTTCACTCAGGAAGAAATCGCTTCCTGGGCCGGCCTGCCGTACCACGAACTGGCCTTCCGCGTAATGCGCCCCTTCGTCACTGGCAGCATTCCAGACGCCGATTTCAAGAAGATCCTCGAAGAGACCTATGGGGTTTTTTCCCATAACGCTATCGCCCCGCTTCGTCAGCTCAACGGTAACGAATGGGTGATGGAGCTGTTCCACGGCCCGACCTTGGCCTTCAAGGATTTTGCCCTGCAATTGCTCGGTCGTTTGCTCGATTACGTGCTGCAAAAGCGTGGCGAGCGCGTGGTCATTGTCGGTGCGACCTCCGGTGACACCGGTTCGGCCGCCATCGAAGGCTGCAAGCATTGCGAGAACGTCGATATCTTCATCCTGCACCCGCACAACCGCGTCTCGGAAGTGCAGCGTCGGCAGATGACGACAATCTTCGGCGAGAACATCCACAACATCGCTATCGAAGGCAACTTCGATGACTGCCAGGAAATGGTCAAGGCCAGCTTCGCCGACCAGAGCTTCCTCAAGGGCACCCGGCTGGTGGCGGTGAACTCGATCAACTGGGCGCGGATCATGGCCCAGATCGTCTACTACTTCCACGCGGCCCTGCAGCTGGGCGGCCCGGCCCGTTCTGTGTCGTTCTCGGTGCCCACTGGCAACTTCGGCGATATCTTCGCCGGGTACCTGGCGCGCAACATGGGCCTGCCGATCAACCAGTTGATCGTCGCCACCAACCGCAACGACATCCTGCACCGCTTCATGAGCGGCAACCAGTACGTCAAGGAAACCCTGCACGCCACGTTGTCGCCTTCGATGGACATCATGGTGTCGTCGAACTTCGAGCGCCTGCTGTTCGATCTGCACGGTCGCAACGGTGCGGCGATTGCCGGCTTGATGGACAGCTTCCGCCAGGGCGGTGGTTTCAGCGTCGAGGCCGAACGCTGGACCGAAGCCCGCAAGTTGTTCGACTCCCTGGCGGTGGACGATGCGCAGACCTGCGAAACCATCGCCGAAGTGTTCGAACAGAGCGGCGAATTGCTCGATCCGCACACGGCGATTGGCGTAAGGGCCGCCCGTGAGTGCCGTCGTAGCCTGGATATCCCCATGGTTATCCTTGGCACCGCTCACCCGGTCAAGTTTCCCGAAGCTGTGGAGAAAGCTGGCGTAGGAAAAGCGCTTGAGCTGCCCGCACATCTTTCTGATTTGTTTGAGCGAAATGAGCGTTGCACCGTGTTGCCCAATGACTTGAAAGCCGTGCAGGCCTTTGTCAGCCAGCATGGTAACCGCGGCAAGCCTCTCTGACGTCCGCAAGCTGTCACATTTTGAAGCCCGTCTCCTGACGGGCTTTCTTGTTTCTGCATGCCAAACTGGCCGGGTTTTCGCCTTAGGGAGGGGCGAGTTATCTCGAAGGAAGTGCAGATGTTGTTCTTTATCCGATGCAAACCAGCGCTGAGCTGGTTGATGGGCCTCACGCTGTTGTATTGGGCGCAGTGTGCAAGCGCCCAAATGACGGCTTGCGGGCAAACACAGTTTGAATCAGCAGGGCGGCTGGGGCTCGACGCCGACGAACTGAAATGGATCAGGGATAATCCACGTGTCGTCGTTGCCTCGATGCAGTACCCGCTGTATCTGTTCAAGAATGAATACGGACAGTGGAATGGACTCAACGACGACATTCTCCGGCGCATCCAAGACATGACCGGGCTGGAGTTCGTCCATCGGGAATCGTTCTCTCCCGATCAATTGATGACGATGTTGCAAAATGGCGAGGCGGACTTGACGACGACCTTGGTGATGAACGACGAGCGCAGGGAGTTTCTGAGTTTCAGTCATGCATTTGGAGGGGGCGGCTGGGTATTTATCAGTCGTTATGGAGAGCCATTACTCCATTCGCTGAGCCAGCTCAACGGCAGAATCCTGGTATTACCGGCACGGCATGCATTAGAAGCGGAAATCAGGCGCGATCATCCGTCTATCGAGTTGCGTACAGTCAAGACGTATGGCGAGGCACGAGCCTTGGTCGAAAGCCGGGAAGCCTATGCCACTATCGAAAATGAAACCGGTGCGCACCTTTATCCCGCAGGGCACTTGCAAGTAGGCGGCAATCTCGAAAGCCGGTGGGAACCAGATTATCTGGCTGTTCGTCAGGAGCTGCGGCCGTTGCTGGGCATTCTGAACAAGGCCCTGGAAGCTTTTCCGGCAGAAGACATGCGTGCGCTGCGCGCCAAGTGGCTGACGGGGGCGGTTTCCCCGCAAGCGCGTTCATCCTCGCTGCGCATCGCCCAGTGGGACTATTGGTGCGTGGTCGTGGTCGGGGTGTTCGGCCTGTTCTCGTTGCTATGGAACCGCCGCTTGCAAGCCCAGATCGACCAGCGCCTGAAGGCCGAGGCTGTCCTCAAGGACCAGTTGACGTTCCAGCGAACGTTGATGAACGCCATTCCCGATCCGATCTTCATCCGTGATCTTGAGGGGCGCCTGATCATGTGCAATAAAAGTTATGAAGACCAGTTCGCGACTCGCTTCGAAACACTGCGCGGCACACGCCTGACGGAGTCCGCGGCGTTTCCGCTGGCGACTGCCGAGCTGTTGCACGGGGAATTGATGGAGCAACTGCTAACCCGTCAGCCGAGATTCGTGGATCGTCAATTGATGTTCAGCAATGGACTGAGGGATATCTACCACTGGTCGGTGCCGTTTTATGGCAGTGATGGCCAGTTACGCGGTCTGCTGGGAGGGTGGATCGATGTGCGGCGTCGAAGAAGCCGTTCCAACCGGTTCCTGGCTTGATTGACCGAACAGCCATGGTTGTTGTTTGTCTGTCACATTGGACGCGCATCCTCGTTTGAACAGGGCGCAGGCGTGTCGGTTCGTTGCGCTGGCGAACTTTCTGCCGCAGCCCACGGTCACTTACTGTGCAGTTGTTTTTTTCGGATTATTGAAGGGTGATCGAATGGAAAGTATCAGCCTCTTGCTGAATGAAGCTTTGAGTCCGTATCAGGTCACGCTCACTCCCTCCGGCCCCCGTGAATGCCTGGTGATGTTGAGAAACCCGGCGGGCGCTATCATGGTCGAGCGCGCGTTCAATCAGGCCCAGCTGGCCGACAGGCGCCAATTGACCGACGTGGTCGACGGCCTGCATCGCGATGTGCTGATTGCCGAGGGGCGCCTGGAGCCTTGTGTGATTGCGGCGTTGCGTAATGTGGCCCAGGACAAGGTCATGGCTGTTGCGAATTGATGTCTGAGGGAACCTTCCTACGTCCCGGTGAGTCAGACCTTTTACCAACAAGAGCAAGCATTGTGCTCCGGTGCTTGTCGCTTGTTGCACGGACCTTTAAGGGTCACGTTTAACCCCGAGTTGTCTCCCCACTTCTCGGGGTTTCTTTTTGCCTGGCGTTTATGGGCGGAGCGCCTGCACGCGCAAGCTCAGATGGCTCCCTCGGTACGCAATCGGGCGATGTGTTGTGCATCGTAGCCAAGCTCGCCGAGCACCTGGGCGGTGTGTTCCCCGAGCGCCGGGCCGACCCACTCGGATGTGCCGGGTGTGTCGGAAAGTTTCGGTACGATGCCAGGCATCTTGAATGCCTTGCCGTCGGGCAGCTTGGCCTGCAAGAACATTTCACGGGCGAGGAATTGCGGGTCGCTGAACATGTCCTCGGCGCTGAAGATCCGGCTGGCCGGTACACCTGCCTGGTTCAGCTGCTCGATGACGGCGTCCAGTGGCAGCGAGTTGACCCAGCGATCAATGACCCCATAGAGCTCGTCGCGGCGACTGTCACGTCCGTCGTTGCTGGCCAACCGCGGGTCGTTGGCGAGGTCGTCGCGGCCAATGATTTGCATGAAGCGCTTGAAGATCGCGTCACCGTTGGCGCCGATTTGCACATGCTTGCCGTCGGCGCTGGTGTGGATGGACGAGGGTGTGATGCCGGGCATGATATTGCCGGTGCGTTCGCGGATGAACCCGAACACGTCGAATTCCGGCACCATGCTTTCCATCATGGCGAATATCGCTTCGTATAGCGCTACGTCCACCACTTGTCCGGTTCCGCCATTGACCTCCCGATGACGCAAGGCCATCAGCGCGCCAATCACTCCCCACAGCGCGGCAATCGAGTCGCCGATGGAAATCCCGGTGCGCACCGGCGGGCGGTCCTCGAAACCGGTGATGTAGCGCAGGCCCCCCATCGACTCGCCGACGGCGCCAAAACCGGGTTGGTCCTTCATCGGGCCGGTCTGGCCGAAGCCGGAGAGCCGTACCATGACCAGTTTCGGGTTCAGCGCATGGAGCACGTCCCAGCCCAGGCCTAGCTTTTCCAGCACGCCGGGACGAAAATTCTCGATCAGTATGTCCGCTTCGCCGATCAGTTTTTTCAGGACAGTCAAACCCTCCGGATGCTTGAGGTTCAGGGTCAACGACTTTTTGTTGCGGGCCTGGACGAACCACCACAGGGACGTGCCTTCATATAACTTGCGCCACTTGCGCAGCGGATCGCCGCCATCGGGCGATTCGACCTTGATCACCTCGGCACCGAATTCACCGCAGATTCGCGAGGCGAAGGGGCCGGCGATCAAGGTGCCGAGTTCGATGACCTTGACGCCGGCGAGAGGTTTGGCAGTAAGCGACATGACGAATCCTGTAGGACAAAGGCAGAACGAATAGAGGCTTTTATCATAGGTCAAGGTCAGTCGCCGCAGGTTGATGGTCGGCAATTCGTGGATTGCCCTTCTCATCGGTTAGACTTGCCGCCTTTCCTCGTATCAAGAAGCCCGTTCATGGCCCAGCCGTCCACGACCTATAAGTTTGAACTGAACCTCACCGACCTCGACCGCAGTGTGTACGAAAGTGTGAAGCAGACCATCGCCCGCCACCCTTCGGAAACCGAAGAACGTATGACCGTGCGCCTGTTGGCCTATGCGTTCTGGTACAACGAGCAGCTGTCGTTTGGTCGTGGGCTGTCGGACGTCGATGAACCTGCGCTGTGGGAAAAAAGCCTGGATGACCGTGTCTTGCACTGGATCGAAGTCGGCCAGCCGGATGCCGATCGCCTGACCTGGTGTTCGCGTCGTACCGAGCGCACCAGCCTGCTGGCCTACGGCAGCCTGCGGGTCTGGGAAGGCAAGGTGATCCCGGCGGTGAAAAACCTGAAGAATGTGAACATCGCTGCCGTCCCCCAGGAGGCTCTTGAAACCCTGGCCAAGGACATGCCCCGGGTCATCAAGTGGGACGTGATGATCAGCGAAGGGACGATTTTCGTGACCGACGACCGTGGCCAGCATGAAGTCCAGCTGCAGTGGCTGTCGGGCGAACGCGGTTGAGCCATTGACGCGGTAGCGAGTGAATTTCATTGTGGCGAGGGAGCTTGCTCCCGCTTGGGTGCGCAGCGCCCTCGCCGCAGTCCAGGATCCCGAAAATAGAGAAATGTCCGTCACCCCATGCGCATAGAATCCCGCCAACTGCCCGACACCCTGCCATTTCTTGGCGACCTGCCGCCCTTGTTGACCCGTCTGTACGCCGCCCGTGGCGTGCAGTCCGAGGCTGAGCTGGACAAGAGCCTGGCGCGCCTGATTCCTTATCAGCAGCTCAAGGGGATCGATGCCGCGGTGGATCTGCTGGTGGTAGCGCTCGAGCAACGCCAGCGCATCCTGATCGTCGGGGACTTCGACGCCGATGGCGCGACGGCCAGCACGGTGGGCATGCTCGGGTTGCGCCTGCTCGGTGCGGCCCACGTCGATTATCTGGTGCCCAATCGCTTCGAGTATGGCTATGGATTGACGCCGGAAATCGTCGAAGTCGCCCTGACACGCGAGCCGCAATTGTTGATCACCGTGGACAACGGCATTTCCAGCGTGGAAGGCGTGGTGGCGGCTAAAGCGGCGGGCCTCAAGGTGCTGGTGACCGACCACCACTTGCCGGGTCTCGAATTGCCAGCGGCCGACGCCATCGTCAACCCGAACCAACCCGGTTGCCAATTCCCGAGCAAGGCATTGGCGGGCGTCGGGGTGATTTTTTATGTACTGATGGCTCTGCGGGCTCGCCTGCGCAGCCTGGGCTGGTACGCCAGCACACCTCAGCCGAACATTGGCGAGCTGTTGGATCTGGTGGCGTTGGGTAGCGTCGCCGACGTGGTGCCGCTGGACGCGAACAATCGGATCCTGGTGCATCAGGGCCTTGAGCGTATTCGCGCCGGGCGCGCCCGCCCAGGGATCAAGGCCATCCTGGAAGTGGCCAAGCGCGACGCTTCGCGAATGACTTCTACGGACCTGGGTTTCATTCTCGGCCCGCGGTTGAACGCGGCGGGGCGACTCGATGACATGAGCCTGGGGATCGAATGCCTGCTCACCGACGACCCGGCGCTGGCGCGGGACATGGCGGCGCAACTGGATGGCATGAACCAGGACCGCAAGTCCATCGAACAGGGCATGCAGCGCGAAGCGTTGGCCCAGCTCAAGGACCTGCCGGTGGAATCGATGCCCTTCGGCTTGTGCCTGTTCGACCCGCAATGGCACCAAGGCGTCATCGGTATCCTCGCGTCGCGCATGAAAGAGCGTTATTTCCGTCCGACCATTGCCTTCGCGGATGCCGGGGATGGCCTGCTCAAGGGCTCGGGCCGCTCGGTGCCGGGCTTTCATATTCGCGATGCGCTGAGCGTCGTCGCGGCGCAACATCCGACGTTGATCAGCAAGTACGGCGGTCATGCCATGGCGGCGGGACTGACGCTGCCCGAGGCGAACTTTCCCTTGTTCGCCGAGGCTTTTGACGCTGAAGTACGTAGGCAACTGCGCGAAGGAGACTTGACCGGAAGGCTCCTGTCGGACGGCACCCTCGCGGTGGAAGAATTCCACCTGGAACTGGCCCGGGCACTGCGCCACGCCGGCCCCTGGGGCCAGCATTTTCCGGAGCCGATGTTTCATGGCGTGTTCCAGTTGGTCGAGCAGCGAGTGGTGGGCGAACGGCACCTGAAGGTCGTGCTCAAGAGCGAGTGCGGTTCGGTGAAGCTCGATGGCATCGCGTTCGGCATCGACCGCGAGATCTGGCCAAACCCCACCGTGCGCTGGGTGGAACTGGCCTACAAGCTTGACCTCAACGAATTCCGCGGCCAGGAAACGGTGCAGTTGATGATTGCCCATATCGAGCCGCGGTAGTACGCAGGCAGGCCTTGAGACCGGGTTTTTGCCCCGGAACCCTTCCTCATCCCCGGTTGTCGACTAGTCTCTAAGCACTGCTTGATAGCCCTTGTGACGTCTTGTCGAATTTTTTGCCCGCGGGGGCGGGTGTTGCATCCTTTGTCACTCGTCGACTTTTCAAACAGAACCCTGGAGCCTGCCCACTGATTCGAGAGGTGCCCCATGAGTCTGCTGCTGGAACCCTATACCCTTCGCCAATTGACCCTGCCCAATCGCATCGCGGTATCGCCGATGTGCCAGTATTCGAGCGCCGATGGCTTGGCCAATGACTGGCATCTGGTGCACCTCGGCAGCCGCGCCGTGGGCGGCGCCGGCCTGGTGTTCACCGAAGCTACCGCCGTCACTGCCGACGGCCGTATCACGGCCCAGGACCTGGGGTTGTGGAACGACGAACAGATCGAACCCTTGCAACGCATCACTCGTTTCATCACCGCCCAAGGTGCGGTGCCGGGCATTCAACTGGCCCACGCTGGCCGCAAGGCCAGTACCTGGCGCCCCTGGTTGGGCAAGCATGGCAGCGTCAAGCCCGAGGAGGGCGGCTGGGTTCCGGTTGGCCCATCGCCTATTGCCTTCGATCCGCAGCACACCCCGCCGACCCAGCTGGATGAAGGGCAGATCGCCGATGTCATCCAGGCGTTCGTGGACGCGGCCAAACGCGCCCTGACGGCCGGTTTCAAGGTTGTCGAGGTCCACGCCGCCCATGGTTATTTGCTGCATCAGTTCCTGTCGCCGTTGAGCAACCAGCGCCGAGATCAATACGGCGGATCTTTCGAAAATCGAATTCGGTTGGTGCTCCAAGTCACCGAAGCGGTCCGGGCCGTATGGCCTGAAGAACTTCCGGTGTTCGTCCGCGTCTCTGCCACCGACTGGGTGGAAGACGGTTGGAACCCGGATGAAACCGTCGAACTGGCGCGGCGCTTCAGAATATTGGGGGTGGACCTGATCGACGTGTCGTCGGGCGGTACCGCGGCGAACGCGGAAATCCCCACCGGCCCTGGCTATCAGACGCGCTTCGCCGAGCGGGTGCGCAAGGAGTCGGAAATCGCTACCGGTACCGTGGGCATGATTACCGAACCGGCCCAGGCCGAACACATTCTGCGCACCTGCCAGGCCGACATCATCTTCTTGGCCCGCGAATTGTTGCGCGATCCCTATTGGGCTCTGCATGCCGATGATGACCTGGGCGGACGCAAGGCCACCTGGCCTGCGCAGTACCAGCGGGCCACGCATCGGGACCAGCCGATCCACGAGTCGGATTTGCGCGACTGAGCACTCGATAAAACAAAAGCCCCGGTTGGTCTGGCCGGGGCTTTTGTTTATCTGAGGCGTGGTGCTGGCGCGCTTAAGGGTATTTACGTTTATCCGGGGCTGGCGGGAAGTACTGGTACAACCAGGTTTCGCTCAGGGTCCGGTCTTTGGTGCGGATGAACAGGCGCATTTCTACAGGATCCACGCGGTCGTCGGTCGGGTACCAATCGAAGGTGATGCGGTAGCCCTTGATCGCATCCAGCACCAACACGTTGAAGTCCTTCACTTCGCCATGGGAGCAGGTCACCACCGGTTCGATGCCAGTGCCCGGAGGCAGTTGATCGATGCCGCCGCCGGTGAAGTCCACGGCGAAACGTCGTGCCCAGACGGTTGGGTAATGCTCGCCGGGCGCCCAGCCTTCGATGAAGCCGCCCATGCCAGAACGCGTAGCGTCCACTCGCGCCAGGTCAGTGCTCACCGGTGGCAGCGCGCTCCAGTAGAGCTTGTAGCCATAGTTCAGCGAATCGCCGGCAGCGACCGGTTTCTTCGGCGTCCAGAAGGCAACGATGTTGTCGAGGGTTTCGCCGGTGGTAGGAATTTCCAGCAGATCGATAGAACCTTCACCCCAGGCCGTGGTGGGCTCGACCCACAGGCTTGGGCGTTTGCTGTACCAGTCCACGGTGTCCTGGTAGCTGTCGAAGTCATGATCGGTCTGCACCAGGCCAAAGCCTTTCGGGTTCTTGTCGGCGAAGGCGTTGAATTGCAGGGTGGCGGGGTTGTTCAGCGGACGGCAGACCCATTCGCCGTTGCCGCGCCACATGGCCAACCGGTCGGAATCGTGGATCTGCGGGTGGATGGTGTCGCACATGCGTCGCTCGACCGTGCCGCAGCTGAACATGCTGGTCATCGGCGCGATGCCCAGTTGCTCGATGGCGGTGCGGGCGTTGACATGGGCGTCGATTTCCATGACGACCCGGGTCGGCTGGCAATCGATATCAAACCGATAGGCACCCGTGGCGCTGGGCGAATCGAGCAGGGCGTAGACCACAAAACGCGTGCTGTTCTTGTCCGGGGTTTCGAACCAGAACTTGGTGAAGTCCGGGAATTCCTCGCGTTTCTTTGCGTAGGTATCGATGGCCAAGCCGCGGGCTGACAACCCGTACTGTCCGCTCTCATCCACGGCGCGGAAATAACTGGCGCCCAGGAATGAAACGATATCGTGCCGATCCAGCTCTGGAGCCTTGAAGGCCCGGAACCCGGCGAAGCCCAGGTCACCGGTCAGTTGCGAGGTGTTGACCGTGGTCTTTTCGTAATTGAACAGCTCCGGGCGGAAATGCACCTCGCGGGCCATGCGGGTCTTCGGATCGACGCTGTACATGCGCACCGGTTGCTTGAAGCCCATGCCGACATGGAAGAACTGCACGTCCAGTTGACCGTCCAGCGCATTCCACAACGAATGGTTGACGTCGTACTGGATGGCATTGAATTGCAGGGGCGACATCTGGGCCAAGGTCGGCGGCAAGACTTGCTTGGTGTCGACGTAGCGGCTCGCGGCCAATTTCCGGGCCTGGTCTTTCAGCCCGTTGAAATCGAAGGGCCGGGCTTCGCCGTCGGCCGCCTGATCGGCCGCCCAGGCTCGTGCAGCCATGAGTCCAGAGGCTGAAAGCCCGGTGTAGGCGGCGAAGGCCATGGAGGCCTTTAGCAGATTCCTGCGGTGCATAAATACAACCTTTTCTCGAAACAATCCCCAGCCGATCCTGGCCGCGGCAATTGATAAGGGAGTTCGGACATGCCTTTGGCCAAACGCGACGAACGTAAGAACAGATGCCTGAGAGCTGGATCGGTTCACCGAGGCGCAAAATCATAGGGGAATTGCTGGTCGGGAGAGAAAGGAAAAGGGTGGTTTGGTCAAACTTTCTTACAGATATTTCTTTTTTTCCGGAGGATTTTGGATTTTTTTGACTAATTACTCTAAAACTCCCTTCTCACGCTTCGAATCCTCCCTATTCTTAACGTGGATAGACCGCGTCAACCCCGGATCACGGGGCGCTATCAGGCCAATTCGAGTACAGAAGGACAACGCTTATGACGAAAATACAGGGCATTACCGAAATGCTGGGAATCTTTCCAGGCCTGATCAATGGGCGCAGGACACGACGACTCAGCCTGGAAGAACTGAGGCTGGTCGAACGTTACCGGGAGCTGTCGGAAAACGACCGGATCGCCATGCGTTACCTGGTGGATGCGATGCGCAGTGTTTCGCGGTTTTGAACAGTGACTTCAACTGCGTACAAACGGCTTTCGGTTTTCCTACTCACGGGTAGGTTTTTCACTTCGAGGAAAATACAATGCCGACGACTATGACCAGTAAAGGACAAGTCACCATCCCCAAGCCCATCCGCGACGCACTCCACTTGATTCCTGGTTGTGCAGTTGAGTTCAGCATCAATGCGCGAGGCGAAGTGGTGCTGCATGCAGGTAAGCCTGGGACAGCCGAGGCGTCCGCCAGCGATCGTTTTGACGCTGTCCGTGGCAAGGCGGATATCAAATGGCGTACGGATGATCTAATGGCGTTATTGCGTGGGGACGACTGATGATATTGGTCGATACCAATGTCTTGATTGATGTGCTGGAAGATGATCCGAAGTTATTTTCCTTCGGTCGAGTTGGTAGTGCCATCCTGAGATACGCTTCACCACGACCAATACGACCCCGTTGGTCGTGGTGTACCTTCAATGGGCGTTGACTCAATGCTTGAACATCACATGCCGCACCACCGTGTAATCCTCCAGCCCGTACATGGACATGTCCTTGCCATAACCGGAACGTTTCTGACCGCCATGGGGCATTTCGCTGACCAGCATGAAATGGGTGTTCACCCACGTGCAGCCGTATTGCAAACGTGCCGACAGGCGATGGGCGCGACCGATGTCAGCGGTCCACACCGATGAGGCCAGGCCGTAGTCCGAATCGTTGGCCCAGGCCAGGACCTGTGCTTCGTCGACGAATGGCGTGACGGACACCACCGGGCCGAAAACCTCCCGACGGACGATTTCGTCGTCCTGCTGGGCGTCGGCCAGCACGGTCGGTTCGAAGAAAAAGCCGTTGCCGTCGATGGCCTTGCCGCCGGTGATCAGGCGAATGTGTGGTTGGGCGATGGCCCGTTCGACGAATCCGGCCACGCGGTCGCGATGCTGGGCCGTGATCAGCGGACCCATCTGGGTGTCGGATGCGGTTTGCAGGCCGCACTTGATGCCACCCACCGCGGCGCCGAGCTTTTCGACGAACTGGTCATAGATGCCTTGCTGGGCATAGATGCGGCAGGCGGCGGTGCAGTCCTGGCCGGCGTTGTAGAAGCCGAAGGTGCGGATGCCTTCCACGGCCGCGTCAATGTCGGCGTCGTCGAAAATGATCACCGGGGCCTTGCCGCCCAGTTCCATGTGCATGCGTTTGACGCTGTCGCAGGTGCTGGAAATGATGTTCGAGCCGGTGGCGATAGATCCGGTCAGTGACACCATGCGCACCTTCGGGTGGGTGACCAGCGGGTTGCCGACGGTTTGCCCACGGCCGAAGATCACGTTGAGCACGCCGGCGGGGAAAATTTCCGACGCTAGCTCCGCCAGGCGCAGGGCGGTCAATGGGGTCTGTTCCGACGGTTTGAGCACCACGGTATTGCCGGCGGCCAAGGCTGGGGCGATCTTCCAGGCGACCATCATCAGCGGATAGTTCCACGGTGCGATGGAGGCAATCACGCCCACCGGGTCTCGACGGATCATCGAGGTGTGCCCCGGCAGGTATTCGCCTCCCGCCGAACCGTTCATGCAGCGGCTGGCACCAGCGAAAAAACGGAACACGTCGGCAATCGCTGGAATCTCGTCATTCAGTGCGGCGCTCAAGGGCTTGCCGCAGTTATCCGACTCCAGCTTCGCCAGTTCTTCGCCGTTGGCTTCGATGGCATCGGCCAACTTGAGCAGTAGCAGGGAGCGGTCCTTGGGCGCCACTTGCGACCAGGATTCGAAGGCGCTGTCGGCGGCGCGCACGGCGGCATCGACCTGGGCTTCGCTGGCTTCGTTGATTTCCACCAGCACCCGCCCCAGTGCCGGGTTGAATACCGCCTGGCCGGGGCCTTCGCCGTTGACCAGATGGCCGTTGATCAGCAGTTTGGTTTGCATGTCCATGTCCTCTTGAGTCTGGTTTGTAACCCCGTGGGGGCCGGTTTCACAGTGGCATTCATTTACCGCCGCTCCCCGCCACGCTCTCACCCCCGCGGGTCAGGTAATAGGCGCCGAGTATCGGCAGCATCGTGACCAGCATCACCAGCATGGCCACCACGTTGGTCACCGGCACGTCGCGGGGGCGGCTGAGCTGGTTGAGCAACCAGAGCGGCAGCGTGCGCTCATGGCCGGCGGTGAAGGTGGTGACAATGATTTCATCGAACGACAAGGCAAACGCCAGCATCCCGCCTGCCAGCAACGCCGACCCCAGGTTAGGCAAGATGATGTAGCGAAAGGTCTGCCAGCCGTCGGCGCCCAGGTCCATCGATGCCTCGATCAGGCTGTGGGAAGTGCGGCGCAGTCGGGCGATGACGTTGTTGTAGACGATCACCACGCAGAAGGTCGCATGGCCGACGATGATGGTGAAAAAGCCGGGTTCGATGCCCAAGGTCTTGAACGTAGCCAGCAGGGCGATGCCGGTGATAATCCCCGGCAAGGCAATCGGCAGGATCAGCATCAGCGAAATGCCTTGTTTGCCGAAGAAGTCCCGACGATACAGCGCCGCCGAGGCGAGCGTACCGAGGACCATGGCAATCAGCGTGGCGACGGCCGCGACCTGCAAGGACAATTTGATCGCCTCCAGCACGTCCGGTCGCGAGAAGGCGATGCTGAACCACTTCAGGGTCAAGCCCTTGGGGGGGAAGCTGAACGCCGCGTCTTCGGTATTGAAGGCGTAGAGAAAGATGATCAGGATCGGAAAGTGCAGGAACACCAGCCCGCCCCATGCCGCGATCCGCAAGCCCCACGAGGCCCGAGAGTCAGAGTGCATCGAAAGCCCCCAGTCGCTTGACGATGGATAAGTAGATGGCGATCAGCACGATAGGCACCAGCGTGAACGCCGCCGCCATGGGCATGTTGCCGATGGCCCCTTGCTGGGCGTAGACCATGCTGCCGACGAAGTAGCCCGGCGGGCCCACCAGTTGCGGCACGATGAAATCCCCCAGGGTCAGCGAAAACGTGAAGATCGAGCCCGCGGCGATGCCTGGGATCGACAGCGGCAGGATCACCTGCGTGAACGTCTGGCGTGGCCTGGCGCCCAGGTCCGCCGAGGCTTGCAGCAGCGACGGAGGCAAACGTTCCAGCGACGCTTGGATCGGCAGGATCATGAACGGCAGCCAGATGTAGACGAACACCAGGAAGCGCCCCAGATGCGAAGTGGACAAGGTGCTGCCACCCACGCCGGGAATCCCCAGCACGAACTGCAACACCGGCCCCAGGCCCAGGTGCTGGACAAACCACTGCGCCACGCCGCCCTTGGCCAACAGCAATGTCCAGGCATAGGCCTTGACGATATAGCTGGCCCACATCGGCAGCATCACCGCGATGTAGAAAAACGCCTTGGTCTTGCCGCTGGTGTAGCGCGCCATGTAATAGGCGATCGGGAAAGCGACGATGGCGCTGGCGATGGACACCGCGATTGCCATGGTCAACGTGCGCGCAATGATGTCGAAATTCGACGGCTGGAACAGTGCCGAAAAGTTCGCCAGGGTCAGGTCCGGCGTGACCGCCATGGTGAAATCGTCGAAGGTGTAGAAACCCTGCCAAAGCAAGGTCAGCAGCGAACCCAGGTAGATCGCGCCGAACCAGATCAGCGGCGGCACCAGCAACATCGACAGGTAGAGGGTGGGCCGTCGGTACAGCAGGTTGGAAAAACGGCGTATTGGCGAGCCGTGCGCGGGCGTTCGAGTGATGGCCACGGTGTTCATTCAGGCCTCGCCGCCAACGGTGTCGTGCAGGGCGACCATCGCTTCACGCGCCCAGCGTACCGTGATCGGTTGGCCGGTCTGGTGCTGGGCGCTGTTGTCGTTCCATTGGGTATTGGCCTGGCTGAGGCTGAGCGTCTGGCCGGTCTCCAGCGTCAGCTCGTAGCGCGTCGCACTGCCTTGGTATTGGATGTCATGGAGCAGGCCGCTGACTTCGATTTCATGCCCAGCCAGCGGGCCTTCGGCAAAACGCACATGTTCCGGGCGGATCGAGAACGGCTGTGGGTGCCCGCTCAGTTGCCGGGCCAGTTCGCCACGAATCACGTTGGAGGTGCCGACGAATTCGGCGACGAAGGTGGTGGCCGGCCGCATGTACAGGTTGCGCGGCGTATCGACCTGTTCGATGCGGCCCTTGTTGAACACCGCGACGCGATCGGACATCGACAACGCTTCGGTCTGGTCATGGGTGACAAAAATGAAGGTGATGCCCAGCTGCCGTTGCAGCTTTTTCAATTCACTCTGCATTTGTTCGCGCAGCTTCAGGTCGAGGGCGCCCAAGGGCTCATCCAGCAGCAGGACGCGCGGGCGGTTGACCAGCGCGCGGGCCAGGGCGACGCGTTGACGTTGGCCGCCCGAGAGTTGCACCGGCTTGCGCTGGCCGTAGCCGTCCAGGGCAACCATCTCCAATGCTTCGTCGGCGCGCTTGATGCGTTCGGCCTTGGCGACGCCTTTGACCTTCAGGCCGTAGGCGACGTTGTCGCGCACGTTCATGTGGGGGAACAGGGCGTAGTCCTGGAAAACCGTGTTGACGTCCCGCTGATAGGGCGCGAGCCCCACGGCTTCCTTGCCGTGGATGCGGATCGAACCGGCGCTGGGCTGCTCGAACCCGGCGATCAGCCGCAGGCAGGTGGTCTTGCCGGAACCGGACGGTCCCAGCATGGAAAAGAACTCGCCGTCCTGAATGTCGATGGAGACCTGGTCAACGGCCTTCACATCGCCGAACTGACGGGAAACGTGGGTGAACTGGACTGCAAGCGTCATGGTGCGGTGCTCCAGAAAGCGGGGCGGGCATGAAATCGCAACGGTTGGAACGCGGTCCCGTGGCGAGGGAGCTTGCTCCCGCTGGGTGGCGCAGCCCAAAACCAGCCGATGCGGTGGGCAGGTCATACCGCGTCGGTCGGTTTTGGGCGTGCTGCGCGCGCCAGCGGGAGCAAGCTCCCTCGCCACAGGGTTAACCATGTCCCCCCGGTCCAAACAGGTGACTGCGACTTAGCGTCCACCCATGATCGCTATGTAATCCTGGGTCCAGCGGCTATATGGCACGAACTTGCCGCCCTCAGCCTGTGGGGTTTTCCAGAAGGCGATCTTGTCGAACTGGTCGAAGCCGTTGGTCTTGCAGCCTTCGGCGCCTAGCAGTTCGCTGCCTTTGCACGCCGCCGGTACGGCCGGCAAGGAGCCGAACCAGGCGGATACGTCGCCCTGGACTTTGGGTTGCAGCGACCAGTCCATCCATTTGTACGCGCAGTTGGGGTGCTTGGCCTCGGCGTGCAGCATCGTGGTATCAGCCCAGCCGGTGGCGCCTTCCTTGGGAATGGTCGAGGCAGTCGGCTGTTTCTCGTTGATCAGGCCGTTGACCTGATAGGGCCACGCGCCGGACGCCACCACGCCTTCGTTCTTGAAGTCACTCATCTGCACGGTGGTGTCATGCCAATAGCGGTGGATCAACGGATGCTGGGCCCGCAGCAACTCCAGCACGGCCTTGTACTGGGCTTCGTCGAGCTGGTACGGGTCCTTGATGCCCAATTCAGGCTTGGCGGTCTTGAGGTAGAGCGCCGCATCGGCGATGTAGATCGGGCCGTCGTAGGCTTGTACGCGTCCCTTGTTCGGCTTGCCGTCAGGCAGGTTCTGCGCCTCGAACAGCACACTCCAGCTGGTCGGTGCCTGCTTGAACACCTCGGTGTTGTACATCAGCACGTTCGGGCCCCATTGGTACGGGGTGCCGTAGGTCTGCTGGTTGACCACGTACCACGGCGCATCCTTGAGACGCGGGTCGAGGTTTTTCCAATTGGCGATCAGGGCGGTGTTGATCGGCTGCACGCGTTTGCCGGCAATCAGTCGCAAGGAGGCGTCGCCGGAGGCGGTGACCAGGTCGTAGCCGCCCTTGCTCATCAGGCTGACCATTTCATCGGACGTCGCGGCAGTCTTCACGTTGACCTTGCAACCTGTTTCCTTCTCGAAGCCGGTCACCCAATCGTAGGCCTTGTCGCTTTCACCGCGCTCGATGTAGCCCGGCCAGGCGACGATATCCAGTTGGCCTTCGCCGGCGCCAACCGCCTTGAGCGGTTCGGCGGCCTGGAGGCTGACGCTGGTCAGCAGCGCCGTGGTGATTGCACTGAGCAATGCGGTCTTGTGCGCGTACATGGAAATCCCTCTTGCTTTAATTATGGTCGGGGCAGGTTTCGAGAACGTGTCGCTGGTTATTGTTTTAGCTTAG
Source organism: Pseudomonas sp. Z4-20 (assembly GCF_051131955.1). Classification (NCBI taxonomy): domain Bacteria; kingdom Pseudomonadati; phylum Pseudomonadota; class Gammaproteobacteria; order Pseudomonadales; family Pseudomonadaceae; genus Pseudomonas; species Pseudomonas sp. Z4-20. The sequence continues at coordinate 4,554,619 of NZ_CP071641.1, read as the reverse complement.
CTGCAAGCTTCGAGCGGCAAGCTACAAGCAAAGGCAGGTAGCGCAGGGCTTGCAGCTTGTAGCTCAAAGCTCCCGGCTATGCCGGGCCATGATATGGCGCACCACGCTGTAGTCCTGGAGCGAATCGCTCGACAGGTCTTTCCCATAACCCGAGCGTTTCAGGCCGCCATGGGGCATTTCGCTGACCAGCATGAAATGGCTGTTGATCCAGGTGCAGCCGTATTGCAGTCGCGCGGCCACTTGCATCGCCTTGTCAAGGTTATGGGTCCAGACGGAGGAGGCCAGGCCGTATTCCGAGTCGTTGGCCCAGTCCACCGCCTGGCTGAGCTCGTCGAAGCGAGTCACTGTGACCACCGGGCCGAATACTTCGCGCTGGACGATTTCATCGTTTTGCTTGCAACCGGCCAACAGCGTCGGCTGATAAAAGAAGCCGGCGCCGGAATGCACCGCCGCACCGGTGACGCGTTCGATGTGCGGCTGGCCGAGGGCGCGCTCGACAAAACTGGCGACGCGGTCGCGCTGGCGGATGCTGATCAGCGGGCCGATCTCATTGTCGACATCGCGCTTGCCGGCAAAACGCAGGCTGCCGACCGCCGCGCCGAGCTCGGCCACCAGACGGTCGTGGATCCCCGCCTGGGCGTAGATCCGGCATGCCGCGGTGCAATCCTGCCCGGCGTTGTAGTAACCGTAGGTGCGCACGCCTTCGACCACCGCTTGCAAGTCCGCATCGTCACAGACAATCACCGGAGCCTTGCCGCCCAGTTCCAGGTGCGTGCGCTTGAGGGTCTTGGCGGCGGCCTGGAGGATCTTCTGCCCGGTGACGATATCGCCCGTCAACGAAACCATGCGGACCTTGGGATGACTGACCAGATGGCTGCCGACACCTTCGCCGCCGCCGCAGATAATGTTGATGACGCCGCGCGGCAGGATCTCGGCCAATAATGGCGCCAGGGCCAGGATCGTCAACGGCGTATGCTCCGACGGCTTGAAGACCAAGGTGTTACCGGCGGCCAGGGCGGGGGCGATTTTCCAGGCCGCCATCATGATCGGGTAATTCCACGGCGCGATGGAGGCGACCACGCCAATCGGATCGCGACGCACCATGCTGGTGTAGCCGGGCAGGTATTCGCCGCTCAGTTGGCCGGTCTGGCAGCGTACCGCGCCGGCAAAGAACCGGAACACATCCACCGTGGCGCTCAGGTCATCCTGGCGTGCCAAGTGCAGCGGCTTGCCGCAGTTCAAGGATTCGAGGCGGGCCAGGTAATCGGCGTTTTTCTCGATCGCGCTGGCAATGTCCAGCAGCAAGTTTGAGCGCAGCTGTGGGGTGGTGCGCGACCAGCCGTCGAAGGCGCGATGGGCGGCATGGATCGCGGTTTCGACCTGTTCGATGCTGGCTTCGGCAATGTGCGCCAGTGTTTCACCAGTGGCGGGGTTGAGGATTGGTTCGACAAAGCCCTCGCCGGGCACGCTTTCGCCGTCAATCAGCAACGCGGTACACAACGGGGTCTGCGTGCCAGCCATTGTCGATTTCTCTTTTTGTCAGTGGCCTAGAGGATGCAGCAAGACTAGTGCGCAGTCCGGCGGACGACAAATTCTAAATACTCAAGGCTGCATTCGATTAAATAGATGGCTTGCGCCCGCCGGGACGCTGTTCTCTCGCGACCGCCAGGAACGGGTCGACCGACGCCGGCCGCGCGGTGCCTCGGCGCCAGGCCAGGCCGACGTCGAGGGTCTGGTTGAGGTCGGCAATTGGCCGGGCCTCGATAATGTCGCCTTCCAGTGACCAGGGGCGATAGGTCATGTCCGGTTGGATCGACACGCCCAGCCCGGCCGCCACCAGGCTGCGCACTGCTTCGGTAGACGCGGTGCGCAGCGTGATGTTCGGTTGCAGGCCGGCGCCGCGCCACAGGCGTTGCGCGTTGCGATCCATTTCGTCGACATTCAATTGGATCAGCGGCTCGCGGGCCACGTCCGACAGGTGGATGCTGTCGTGCTCGAGCAACGGATGCTGGGCCGGCAGCCACAAGCGGTGGGGCGAGTGGGTCAGCACTTCAGTCTGCAGCGCGTGGCGATCTTCCAGGTTCGACAGGATCAACACGCCGACGTCGATTTCTCCGCTGACCAGCAAATGCTCGATATACGGGCGCTCGTCTTCCATCACGCGAATCGCCACGTTGGGATAGGCGCGCTGGAAACGGGTCAGCAGGTCTGCCAGGTAATACCCGGCAACGAGGCTGGTCACGCCGATGGTGACTTGGCCGGCGACCTGGTCGGTGCTCTGCTGCAGGCTGCGCTTGGCGTTGTCGACGGTAGCAAGGATCAGGTGGGCCTGGCGCAGGAATTGATGCCCCTGGTGGGTCAGGGTCATGCCCTTGGCGTGGCGGCTGAACAGGCTGACGCCGATGTCGTCCTCCAGCTGCTGGATGGCCAGGGTCAGCGTCGACTGGGAAATGAACGCCGTTTGCGCGGCGGCGGAAATTGACCCAGTCTCGGCCACGGCGATGAAGTGACGGATTTGACGCAGGGTCATCATGGTTGAGTACCGGCACGCGAATTTATCGATGTCTTGGAGTATATATCGTGTTTATCGAATGGCTGCGGATCGACTGGAACCTATCAGGCAACATCTCGAAGCAAAGTCGCCGAGGACGCCGGGCACTTTCGATCTAGGCTGGGGGCCTTATGATCCGGTTAACCGAATGCGTGGAGGCGACAAATGAACACCCGTGGATTGCTCGATCAGTTACTCAAGTCCGGCCAGGAAATGTTGCAGAACAAGGCTGGCGGATCCCAGGGCAAGTCGTCCGGCGGGTTGGGCGGATTGCTCGGTGGTGGTTCCGGCAACCTGGGCGGAATGCTCTCCGGCGCGGGTGGAGGGGCGTTGGCAGCCGGGGCCATGGGCTTGCTGCTGGGCAACAAGAACGCCCGCAACTTCGGCGGCAAGGCACTGGCCTATGGCGGCCTGGCTGCGTTGGGCGTCATTGCATACAAGGCTTATGGCAACTGGCAGGCCCAACAGGGCACAGCACCGAAAACCGAACCGCAGACCCTGGACCGCGTCCCGCCGGCGCAAGTCGAGCAGCACAGCCAGGCGATCCTCAAGGCCCTGGTCGCGGCGGCCAAGGCCGACGGTCATGTAGACGAGCGCGAACGGCAGTTGATTGAGGGCGAATTCACCAAGCTCGACAGCGACCAGGAACTGCAGCACTGGCTGCACGCTGAACTCAACAAGCCCCTGGATCCCAGTGACGTCGCCCGGGCGGCAAGCACACCGGAAATCGCCGCCGAAATGTACATCGCCAGCGTAATGCTGGTGGACGAAGAAAATTTCATGGAGAAATCCTACCTCGACGAACTGGCGCGGCAGTTGAAGCTCGAGCCAGGGTTGAAAGCGGAGTTGGAGAAGCAGGTGCGGCAGGCGACTATATAGATCAGTCCCAACCTGATATCCCTGTGGCGAGGGAGCAAGCTTGCTCGCCACAGGTGCGCCAGCTATCAAGACAAGGGCGGCCAAAAATCTCCCCCAGCCGCCATGCAGACGTACCATTGCCCTCGGCTATACTCCCGGCAATTCAAAGTGCCCCGAGGTTTTACTGTGAAGAACTGGACGTTGCGCCAACGCATCCTGGCGAGTTTTGCAGTGATCATCGCCATCATGTTGCTGATGGTAGTGGTCACGTATTCGCGGTTGTTGAAGATCGAGGCCAGCGAACAGGAAGTGCGTACCGACGCCGTCCCAGGGGTTTATTTCAGTTCCATGATCCGAGGCGGCTGGGTCGACAGTTACGTCAAGACTCAGCAGCTCGTCGGCCTTTCCGGCCAGCGCGAAATAACCGCTGAGGACAAGGCGCTCTATCAGGGGTACGAGCAGCATCTGCGCGAAGAAATCCAGAACTATCAGAAGTTGATCCAGGACCCGGCCGACCAGGCTTCGTTCGACGAATTCGAGGTCAATCACCAGGACTTCAACAAGGCCTTGGCAAAGGTGCTGGACCTGTACCAGCGCAAGGACTACGAAGGCGCACGGTTGGCGTTGGAAAAAGAGCTGACGCCGGCATGGCTCGACGGCCGTGTGCACTTGAACCAGATCATCGAACGCAATCGCGAGCTGGCCGAACAAGCCACCCAGACCATTGGCCGCGCGGTGACGGCGGCGGAGGTCGCCATGGGCCTGTCATTTGTCGTCGCGGTGCTCGTGGCTGTGCTTTGCGGCCTGTTGCTGATGCGCGCAATCATGGCGCCCATGACGCGCATCGTGGAGATTCTCGATGTCATGCGCAGCGGCGACCTGAGCGGGCGCCTGGACCTGGCGCGCAAAGATGAATTCGGCGCCGTGGAGACTGGCTTCAACGACATGATGGCCGAGCTGACGTCGCTGGTGTCCCAGGCCCAGCGTTCCTCGGTGCAGGTCACCACCTCGGTGACCGAGATCGCCGCCACTTCCCGGCAGCAACAGGCCACCGCCACCGAAACCGCCGCGACCACCACTGAGATCGGCGCAACCTCCCGGGAAATTGCCGCCACGTCCCGCGATCTGGTCCGCACCATGACCGAAGTTTCCAGCGCCGCCGACCAGGCCTCGGTCGCTGCCGGCTCAGGCCAGCAGGGCCTGGCGCGCATGGAAGAAACCATGCACTCGGTGATGGGCGCGGCCGATCTTGTAAACGCCAAGCTGGCGATCCTCAATGAGAAGGCCGGCAACATCAATCAGGTGGTGGTGACCATCGTCAAGGTTGCCGACCAAACCAACCTGCTGTCGCTCAACGCTGCCATCGAGGCCGAGAAGGCCGGCGAATACGGACGCGGTTTCGCCGTGGTCGCCACCGAAGTCCGCCGCCTGGCCGACCAGACCGCGGTTGCCACCTACGACATCGAGCAAATGGTCCGCGAGATCCAGTCCGCCGTTTCGGCGGGCGTGATGGGCATGGACAAGTTCTCCGAAGAAGTGCGCCGCGGGATGGCCGAGGTGCAGCAGATCGGCGAGCAACTCTCGCAGATCATTCATCAGGTCCAGGCGTTGGCGCCCCGGGTATTGATGGTCAACGAGGGGATGCAGGCCCAGGCCACCGGCGCCGAGCAGATCAACCACGCCCTGGTGCAACTGGGCGATGCCAGCAGCCAGACCGTGGACTCCCTGCGCCAGGCCAGTTCTGCCATCGATGAGCTCAGCCAGGTGGCCGTGGGGCTGCGCAGCGGCGTCTCGCGCTTCAAAGTCTGATGGGTGAGTTCGAAGCCCGATCTGGCGCCGCTCCGGCGGCCCGGCAAACGCTGTTCCTGGTGTTTTGTATCGGAAACGAGCGCTACGCCTTGCAGGCCACCGACGTGGTGGAAGTATTGCCGCGCTTGTCGCTCAAGCCGATCGCCCGGGCGCCGTCCTGGGTGGCGGGGGTATTTGCCTGGCGCGGGGTTGTCGTGCCGGTGATCGACCTTTGTGCCCTGGCCTTCGGCCAGGACGCCCAGGCGCGCACCAGCACCCGGCTGGTACTGGTGCACTATCGGCACCAGGCGCAGCAAGCCGCGCAGGTACTGGGTTTGATTCTGGAACAGGCCACCGATACGTTGCGTTGTGATCCGGCCGATTTCAAGCCTTACGGCCTGGACAATCGCCAGGCACCTTACCTCGGCCCGGTGCGTGAAGACGCCCAGGGCATGCTGCAATGGGTCCGGGTTAACGATTTGCTCGACGAGTCCGTTCGCGCGATGCTGTTTCCCACGCCGCCGCTGGAACTCAATGACAACGAGGGAGAGCGATGAACAGCGACCAGCGTTTTTTCGACTTCCTCAAGGAGCGTATCGGCTTGGACGTCACGTCCGTCGGCACTGCCATTATCGAGCGAGCGGTCCGCCAGCGTGTCCTTGCCGTCCCCGGCCGATCCACCGACGAATACTGGCAATCCCTGCAACACTCTGCCCAGGAGCAGCAGGCGCTGATCGAAGCGGTAATCGTCCCGGAGACCTGGTTCTTCCGTTACCCGGAATCCTTCGCCACGTTGGCCCGGCTGGCCACCCAGCGTCTCGCCGAGATCAAGCATCTGCGGGCGCTGCGCATTCTCAGCCTGCCGTGCTCCACCGGCGAAGAACCCTACTCGATCGCCATGGCCTTGCTCGACGCGGGGCTGGGACCTCATCAATTCAAGGTCGATGGGATGGACGTCAGCCCGCTGTCGGTGGAAAAGGCCAGGCAAGCGCGTTACGGCAGAAACTCTTTTCGGGGTGCGGACCTGGATTTTCGCGAACGATATTTCAACGCCGAGGATGACGGCTATCGTCTCGATGAGCGCGTACGCGAGCAGGTGCGCCTGCAAGTGGGCAACTTGTTGGACCCGGCCCTGCTGGTAAACGAGGCCCCCTACGATTTTGTCTTCTGCCGCAACCTGCTGATCTATTTCGACCAGCCGACCCAGCAGCAAGTGTTCGCGGTTCTCAAGCGCCTGACCCATGAGGACGGCGTGCTGTTCATTGGTCCTGCCGAGGGCAGTCTGTTGGGGCGCCTGGGCATGCGCTCGATCGGCATCGCCCAGTCGTTTGCCTTCAGCCGCCAGGGCGCGCCGGAGCCGCAACCGCTGCCGGCCCTGATGCCGACGCCGCTGCCGATTCGCCAACCGCCACCGCGAGTCGCTCCGCCGGTGATTCGGCCCCGGCCGTTTGCTGGCGGGGTCACGCCAATTGCCGCACCGAAAAGCAGCGACGCCGCGACCTTGTTGGCCAATATTGCCGCCCTGGCCAACGGCGGCAAAAGCGCCGAGGCCCGCGCCGCCTGCGAACAGTACGTGGGCAGCCATGCGCCAAACGCCCAGGTCTTCTATTGGCTGGGCTTGCTCAGCGACATGGCCGGCAGTGCACTCGAGGCCCAGGGTTTCTATCGCAAGGCGCTGTATCTTGAGCCGCAACACGCCGAGGCGTTGGTGCACTTGGCGGCGCTGCTGGCTTCCCAGGGAGACGCGGCCGGTGCCCGTCGATTGCAGGAGCGCGCGGCACGCAGTGGGCGCGCGGCTGACAGTGAGCGTAGATGATGAGCGGTTCGGCTTTCTATAACGTGACCCATGACGATGCCCAGGCCATCGATGACTGCTGGAACCGCATCGGCGTTCACGGCGACAAGTCTTGCCCGCTGCTGGTTGAGCATATTCACTGCCGCAATTGCTCAGTGTATTCGGCCGCCGCCACCCGTTTGCTCGACCGTTACGCCCTGCGCCAGGACGACCGTGACTTGGCCTATGCCCCGGTGGACGCCGATGTCGTCACGCGCTCGCTGCTGATGTTCCGCCTGGGCGAAGAGTGGCTGGGCCTGGCTACCCGCAGCCTGGTGGAAGTGGCGCCGTTGCAGCCGATCCATTCATTACCTCACCAGCGCTCCCGGGCCTTGCTCGGGGTTGCCAATGTGCGCGGGGCCTTGGTGGCTTGCCTGTCGCTGGTTGACTTGCTCGGGCTGGAGCCCGGCTCGGCGGCGCCCTCGGGAGGTCGGGTCATGCCGCGCATGCTGATCGTCGGCGCGCAAGGCGGGCCGGTGATGATGCCGGTCGATGAGGTGGACGGGATCCATGCCATTGATGAACGTATCCTGGCGAACGCTTCGCAATCGACCGGCAAATACACCCGTGGTGTGTTGCAGTACAACGGCCGTAACCTGCGTTGGCTCGATGAAGAACAGCTGTTGTCCGCCGTGTCCCGGAGCTTGTCATGACCCCCGACCAGATGCGCGACGCCTCGCTGCTGGAGCTGTTCAGCCTGGAAGCCGAAGCCCAGACCCAAGTGCTGAGTGCCGGCCTGCTGGCGCTGGAACGTGATCCGACCCAGGCCGACCATCTGGAATCGTGCATGCGCGCGGCTCATTCCCTCAAGGGTGCCGCGCGGATCGTCGGGGTCGATGCCGGGGTCAGCGTGGCTCATGTGATGGAAGATTGCCTGGTCAGCGCCCAGGAACGGCGCCTGGTGTTGCGCGCCGAACACATCGATGCCTTGCTGCAAGGCACTGATCTGTTGACCCGTATTGCGACGCCCGGCAACAGTGTCGGCGCCGAAGACGTCGAGGCCTATGTCGCACTGTTGGGCCGTTTGCTTGACCCTGCCGCGACGCCGGCGCCGACGGTCGCGTTGCCGAAGGCCGACCTATCCGCCGAGCCCATTGCTTTCGAAATGGCCGAGCCCGCGCCCACGGAGCCCGTAGGACCGCCCACCAAGAAAAAGCGCGTCACCGAAGAGGGCGAACGGGTCTTGCGAGTCACCGCCGGGCGCCTGAACAGCTTGTTGGACCTGTCGAGCAAGTCCCTTGTGGAAACCCAGCGCCTCAAGCCTTGGCTGGCGACCATGCAGCGGCTCAAGCGCCAGCAAGGCAACGGCCTGCGCGCCTTCGAAGACTTGAATGTGCACCTCAAGGACCACGTCCTGAGTTTGCAGGCCCAAGAGGCCCTCGGCGATGCCCGGCGCCTGCTGGCCGAGACCCAGCAATTGCTGGCGCAGAAAATCGCTGAACTGGACGAGTTCGCCTGGCAGGCCAGCCAGCGGGCGCAAGTGTTGTACGACACAGCGCTGGCCTGTCGCATGCGCCCGTTTGCCGATGTGCTTTCGGGGCAGGCGCGCATGGTTCGCGACCTGGGGCGCAGCCTGGGCAAACAGGTACGCCTGGAAATCGAGGGTGAGAAAACCCAGGTCGATCGCGACGTACTGGAAAAACTCGAAGCGCCGCTGACTCACTTGCTGCGCAACGCCGTGGACCATGGCATCGAGACGCCGGAACAACGAGTGTTGGCCGGCAAACCCGCCGAAGGCCTGATCCGCCTGCGGGCCTCGCACCAGGCCGGCCTGCTGGTGTTGGAACTGGCGGACGACGGTGCCGGCGTGGACCTGGAGCGGGTACGCCGTAGTGTCGTGGCGCGCGGCCTGTCCCCCGAGCACACCGCCGCCAGCCTGAGTGAAGAAGAGCTGCTGGCGTTTCTGTTCCTGCCCGGCTTCAGCCTGCGGGACAAAGTGACCGAAGTGTCCGGGCGCGGTGTCGGCCTGGATGCGGTCCAGCATATGGTCCGGCAGTTGCGCGGCGCGGTGGTGCTGGAGCAGACGGCTGGTCAGGGCAGTCGTTTCCACCTTGAAGTACCGCTGACGCTTTCGGTGGTGCGCAGCCTGGTGGTGGGAGTCGGCGGCGAAGCCTACGCATTTCCCTTGGCCCATATCGAACGCATGTGCGACCTGGCGCCCGAGGACATCGTCCAGGTCGAAGGCCGCCAACATTTCTGGCACGAAGGTCGCCATGTCGGCTTGGTTGCCGCCACTCAACTGCTCAATCGCCCGGCGACGCCGAACAGCGACCAGACCCTCAAGGTCGTGGTGATCCGTGAGCGGGAGGCGATTTATGGCGTGGCGGTGGAACGGTTCATTGGTGAGCGGACCCTGGTGGTCCTGCCCCTGGACGAGCGCCTGGGCAAGGTCCAGGACATTTCCGCCGGCGCCTTGCTGGACGACGGCTCGGTGGTGTTGATTGTCGATGTCGAAGATCTCTTGCGCTCCGTGGAGAAGCTGCTCGATGCCGGCCGACTGGAGCGCATTGCCCGGCGGAGCGACGCCCAGTCGCCGCGCAAGCGGGTCCTGGTCGTCGATGACTCGCTGACCGTGCGTGAGCTGGAGCGCAAGCTGTTGCTCAATCGCGGCTACGACGTGGCCGTGGCCGTCGACGGCATGGACGGCTGGAATGCGTTGCGCGCGGAAGATTTCGACCTGCTCATCACCGACATCGACATGCCACGCATGGACGGTATCGAGTTGGTGTCGCTGCTGCGACGCGACAGCCGCTTGCAGTCGCTGCCGGTGATGGTGGTTTCCTACAAGGATCGCGAAGAAGATCGTCGCCGTGGCCTCGACGCCGGGGCCGACTATTATCTAGCCAAGGCGAGTTTTCACGACGACGCCTTGCTGGATGCCGTGGTCGAATTGATCGGAGGAGCACGGGTTTGAAGATCGCCATCGTCAATGACATGCCCCTGGCGGTCGAGGCCCTGCGCCGCGCGCTGGCGTTAGAGCCTGCGCATCAGTTGGTCTGGGTGGCCGCCAATGGCGCTGACGCTGTGCAGCGGTGCGCCGAATACACCCCCGACCTGATCCTGATGGACCTGTTCATGCCGATCATGGATGGCGTGGAAGCGACGCGGCGGATCATGGCCGACACCCCGTGCGCCATCGTGGTCGTGACCGGTGACAGCCAGCAGAACGTCCATCGGGTATTCGAGGCCATGGGCCATGGCGCCCTCGACGTGGTCGATACGCCGGCCCTGGGCGTCGGCAGGCCGGAAGACGCCGCGGCACCGCTGCTGCGCAAGATCGCCAACATTGGCTGGCTGATCGGCGCGCGCGGGAATCGTGAGCTCGCCATGCCGGCCGCACAACGAGCGCCGTTGTCACGCAACAGCCTGGTGGCGATCGGCTCGTCGGCGGGTGGCCCGGCTGCGTTGGAAGTGCTGCTCAAGGGGCTGCCGCGTGACTTCGCCCCAGCCATTGTGCTGGTCCAGCACGTGGATGAAGTGTTTGCCGCCGGCATGGCCGAATGGCTCAGCGGCGTGTCGGGCCTGGACGTCCGGTTGGCCCGGCATGGCGAGACGCCGCAAGGCGGCACGGTGTTGCTGGCGGGAACCAACCACCATCTGCGCCTGCTGAAAAACGGCACGCTTGCCTACACCGCCGAGCCGGTCAATGAGATCTATCGACCCTCCATCGATGTGTTTTTTGAAAGTGTCGCCCATTACTGGAACGGCGATGCGGTGGGGGTATTGCTCACCGGCATGGGCCGCGACGGTGCGCAGGGGCTTAAACTCATGCGCCAGCAAGGCTGCGTGACCATCGCCCAGGACCAGCAGAGCAGCGCGGTGTATGGCATGCCGAAGGCGGCGGCTGCCATCGACGCGGCGGCGCAAATTCTCGCGCTGGATAAAATAGCGCCACGCTTGGCGGAGATTTTCACCCAATGACCAACCCCCGCACCCCAGGCAGTATTCAGGTGAGCCTCCATGAATGATTTACAACTCGACGATTTCAAGCGCGACGAGAACGCCGCGATGGTCTTGCTCGTCGACGACCAGGCGATGATCGGCGAGGCAGTGCGGCGCGGGTTGTCGAATGAGCAGAACATCGATTTCCACTTCTGCTCCGACCCTCACCAAGCCATCGCCAACGCCGTTCGTATCAAGCCGACGGTGATTCTCCAGGACCTGGTTATGCCAGGCCTCGACGGCCTGAGCCTGGTGCGGGAATACCGCAACCACCCGGCGACCCGTGACATCCCGATCATTGTCCTGTCCACCAAGGAGGAGCCGCTGGTCAAGAGCGCGGCGTTTGCCGCCGGGGCCAATGATTACTTGGTCAAGTTGCCGGATAACATCGAGCTGGTGGCGCGCATCCGTTATCACTCGCGTTCCTACATGATGCTGTTGCAGCGCGACGCAGCTTATCGCGCCTTGCGGATCAGCCAGCAGCAGTTGCTTGACACCAACCTGGTGTTGCAACGGCTGATGAACTCCGATGGCCTCACGGGGCTGTCCAACCGCCGGCACTTCGATGAATACCTGGAGCTGGAATGGAGGAGGGCGCTGCGGGACCAGACCCAGCTGTCGCTGTTGATGATCGACGTGGACTACTTCAAGTCCTACAACGACAACTTCGGACACCTGGAGGGCGATGAAGCCCTGCGCAAGGTCGCCACGGCGATCCGCGAGTCGTGCAGCCGCCCCTCTGACCTACCGGCCCGCTATGGCGGCGAGGAGTTCGCCCTGGTTCTGCCGGGCACCGCGCCGGGCGGCGCCCGGTTGATGGCCGAGAAACTGCGCCAGAGCGTGGTCGCCCTGAAAATCCCTCATGCCACGCCTGACGGTGGCGCGAACCTGACCATCAGCATTGGCGTCTCGACCTTCACCCCACAGCAGGGCGGCGATTGCCGGCAACTGATTTCGGCGGCGGACAAGGGGCTGTACCTGGCCAAGCACAATGGGCGCAATCGGGTGGGGGTTGAATAAATCCCTGCTTGGCGAGATTGCTTTTGTGGCGAGGGAGCTTGCTCCCGCTGGGGCGCGCAGCGGCCCTGAAACCAGTTGGCTCGGTGTGCCAGGTCGATTGAGGGGGCCGTTTTGGGGCTGCTGCGCAACCCAGCGGGAGCAAGCTCCCTCGCCACAGGGGCCGTACGCTCAATCTCATTCCCCCTAAAGCCGCCAGGCGGGCTGCCGCTGGCGCTTGATTACGTTATACTCGCCGGCTTTCAAAAGTTCGCCAACGAGTGCTGCCCGCCATGGAAATCAACCCGATCCTGAACACCATCAAGGACCTGTCCGAGCGCTCCGAAACTATTCGGGGGTATCTTTGACTACGATCAAAAGCATGAGCGCCTGACCGAAGTCAATCGCGAGCTTGAAGATCCGAATGTCTGGAACAACCCTTCCTACGCCCAGGAGCTGGGCCGCGAGCGCTCTGCGCTGGCGCAGATCGTCGAGACCCTGGACGAGATGTCCAGTGGCCTGGCCGATTGCCGCGACCTGCTGGACATGGCCGTCGAAGAGAATGACGAAGGTGCGGTCGGCGATGTTGTCGCCGAACTGACACGTCTCGAAGAGGCCCTGGCCAAGCTGGAATTCCGTCGCATGTTCAGCGGCGAGATGGACATGAACAACGCCTACCTGGACATCCAGGCCGGCTCCGGCGGCACCGAAGCCCAGGACTGGGCCAACATCCTGCTGCGCATGTACCTGCGCTGGGCTGACAAACGCGGTTTCGACGCCACCATCATGGAACTGTCCGCCGGTGAAGTCGCCGGGATCAAGGGCGCCACCGTGCACATCAAGGGCGAATACGCCTTTGGCTGGTTGCGTACCGAGATCGGCGTGCATCGCCTGGTGCGCAAGAGCCCGTTCGACTCCGGCAACCGTCGGCACACCTCCTTCTCGGCGGTATTCGTCTCGCCGGAAATCGATGACAACATCGAAATCGAGATCAACCCTGCCGATCTGCGCATCGACACCTACCGCTCCTCCGGTGCCGGTGGCCAGCACGTCAACACCACCGACTCGGCCGTACGGATTACCCACGTACCGACCAACACCGTGGTCAGTTGCCAGAACGAACGCTCCCAGCACGCGAACAAAGACACCGCGATGAAAATGCTGCGGGCGCGTTTGTACGAGCAGGAAGTGCAGAAGCGCAATGCCGCGTCCCAGGCCCTGGAAGACACCAAGTCGGACATCGGCTGGGGTCACCAGATCCGTTCGTACGTGCTCGACGCTTCGCGGATCAAGGATTTACGCACCAGCATCGAACGCAGCGACTGCGATAAAGTGCTCGACGGCGATATCGATGAGTACCTGATCGCCAGCCTCAAGCAAGGGCTGTAACGCGACACCCACGCGGCGGGCAGGCACGCTTCCTCGGGAGCGAGGCTTGCCCGCAAACTCCGGCCCCGGGGCCGGGGGCAACGAACCTGTGATGGAAACCTTAAAGACATGAGCGACCTAGAACTCGACCCGCAAGCCCTGCAACAGGAAGAAAACTCCCTGATCGCCCTGCGCAAGGAAAAGCTTGCTGCCGAGCGCGCCAAGGGCCAGGCCTTCCCTAACGACTTCCGCCGCGACGCGTATTGCGACGTCCTGCAGAAGAAGTACGCGGACAAGACCAAGGAAGAGCTGGCCGAGGCGGCGATTCCAGTAAAGGTCGCCGGTCGCATCATGCTCGATCGTGGTTCGTTCCTGGTGATCCAGGACATGACCGGTCGCATCCAGGTCTACGTCAACCGCAAGACCCTGCCGGAAGAAACCCTGGCGGCCGTCAAGACCTGGGACCTGGGCGACATCATTGCCGCCGAAGGCACCCTGGCCCGTTCCGGCAAGGGCGACCTGTACGTCGAAATGACCAGCGTGCGCTTGTTGACCAAGTCCCTGCGCCCGCTGCCGGACAAACACCACGGCCTGACCGACACCGAGCAGCGCTATCGCCAGCGCTACGTCGACCTGATCGTCAACGAAGACGTGCGCCACACCTTCCGCGTGCGCTCGCAGGTCATCGCCCACATCCGCAGCTTCCTGATGAAGCGTGACTTCCTCGAAGTCGAGACGCCGATGTTGCAGACCATTCCTGGCGGCGCGGCGGCCAAGCCGTTCGAGACCCACCACAACGCCCTGGACATGGAAATGTTCCTGCGTATCGCGCCGGAGCTGTACCTCAAGCGGCTTGTTGTCGGTGGATTTGAAAAGGTCTTCGAGATCAACCGCAACTTCCGTAACGAAGGCGTCTCGACCCGGCACAACCCCGAGTTCACCATGCTCGAGTTCTACCAGGCCTACGCTGACTACAAAGACAACATGGACCTGACCGAAGAACTGTTCCGCGAGCTGGCGCAGTTGGTATTGGGCACCACCGACGTGCCGTACGGCGACAAAGTGTTCCACTTCGGCGAGCCGTTCGTGCGCCTGTCGGTGTTTGATTCGATCCTCAAGTACAACCCTGAGATCACCGCCGCCGACCTGCAGGACATCGACAAGGCCCGTGCCATCGCCAAGAAGGCCGGCGCCAAAGTCCTTGGCTTCGAAGGCCTGGGCAAGCTGCAAGTGATGATTTTCGAAGAGCTGGTCGAGCACAAGCTGGAACAGCCGCATTTCATTACCCAATACCCGTTCGAAGTCTCGCCGCTGGCCCGTCGCAACGACGAGAACCCAAGCGTGACCGACCGTTTCGAGCTGTTTATCGGTGGTCGTGAAATCGCCAACGCCTATTCCGAGCTCAACGATGCCGAAGACCAGGCCGAGCGCTTCATGGCCCAGGTGGCCGACAAGGACGCGGGTGACGACGAAGCCATGCACTACGACGCCGATTTTGTCCGTGCCCTGGAGTACGGCATGCCGCCGACGGCTGGCGAAGGCATCGGGATCGATCGCCTGGTGATGTTGTTGACCAACTCACCGTCGATCCGGGATGTCATCCTCTTCCCGCACATGCGGCCCCAAGCGTAAGTGTTTCAGTTAAAAAGCCGCCTCGATGGGCGGCTTTTTATTGCCTGTCTGGTACAAACGTATCAAATGGTTACTTCTGACTAGCGAGGAAAGACCTGTCGTGAATCGTGCAATGGCTCCAGAAGGTGCAGCGGGCGTCGCCACTGCTGTCGCTGAAAGTGTTCAGTACCAGGGCCGCAAGGCCAGCCGACAGGGCAGTGAACAGCGCCGCCAGGAGATTCTCGACGCGGCCATGCGCATCGTGGTGCGCGATGGCGTGCGGGCGGTGCGACACCGCGCGGTGGCTGCTGAAGCGGGCGTGCCGCTGTCGGCCACCACTTACTATTTCAAGGACATCGATGACCTGCTCACCGATACCTTCGCTCAATACGTGGAACGTAGCGCGGCCTTCATGGCCAAGCTGTGGACCAACAATGAAGGCCTGTTGCGCGAAATGGTCGCCTATGGCGACGGCAGCGCGGCAGCACGCTCGCAGCTGGCGGACGACATCGCGCGGATGACGGCGGACTACGTGCAGCATCAATTGCAGAGTCGTCGCGATTACCTGATGGCCGAGCAGGCGTTCCGCCAGGAAGCGCTGCTCAACCCGCGCCTGGCCGAACTGGTACGCTCCCATCAGCAAATCCTGCTGCACGGGACGTGTCAGTTTTTCCAGGTTTTGGGCTCGCGTGAGCCGCAACAGGATGCCAAAGTGTTGACGGCGATTATCGGACGGATGGAATATCAGGGCTTGCTCAATGGCGCCGAGCCGGTAGCCGATGAAGACATGCTTGGCATCCTGACCCGTTACATGCACCTGGTACTGGCGTCGGTGTAACCCGAACTGTTGCCATAGGGAGTTCAAATGAAAGCCTGGCGTGCCGTCGTGCTGGCCGTGTCGTTGCTGTTGCTCAGTGGTTGCCTGGTGTCGTTCAAGGCGCCGTTGCCCGACAGCGAAGCCGCGCCCAATGGCCTGCTTGGCCAGTGGACCAGCACCAATGCCTGGGGTGAACCGCTGAACCTGGAGCTGACGGAGGTCGGCAAGCATCGCTATCAGGCGATCAGCTACTTCAGGGCCAAGCCCCAGGAGCGCGAAGCCATTCCCCTGACCGTCTCCCGTCACGGCAGCCGCTGGTACCTGTCGGCCAAGGTGCCGGCCCGGTATGGCGGACATTTTGTCATCGCCGGCTTCGAACTGACCGACAAGCAGGAACTGGTGGTCTACAACCTGGACTTGGACCAAATCAACCAGGCGATCAGCCAGAAGATCCTCAGCGGCCAGCCGAACCAGAGCGAGGAAGGCGACGGCGTGTTGGTGGACAGTGACATGGACAAGGTCTTCAGCTATCTCGACAACCCGGCGAACTCCGATGTGTTCTCGGAAGCCGTGCGCTACCAACGACTGACCCAACCCCAATAACTGCAACAAACGGACGTTTTTTCACAGGAGTTCCGGGTGGACGATTACCAGCAGACGATACGCAACTTGTCCGATCGCATTGTGCTGGCGCAAACGCCGATTCGCATTCTCGACGCGGTGAAGTGGGACGAGAGCATCCGCAAGGGCTTTCTCAAGGCCAAGGGCAAGGAAATGCCTGCCGTGGACCGCGACTATTACCTGAACCGACCGCTGGCGTTCGATTCGAGCAAGGTGAAGCTGGAATTCCAGAACATCGAGCGCGACATCACCCGCCAGCTTGGGCAGTTCAACCCGGTGGGCCAGATCATGCGGCGCATGTGCAAGGAGTACCGCATGGTGGTGCGCATGCTCGAAGCGCGCGGCACCGAGGATTTCGGGCTAATTTCCCAGGAACTGTACGGCGCCGCCTCCGACGCCTTTCATGCCGGTGACCCGACCCTGGCCGACCTGGGCCTGATGCTCTCCGATTATCTGAATAACATCGACGGCCGTGGCGACCTCAAGGACGAACCCAAGGAGCTCAGCGCCAAGGAAGCCGTCAGCCTGTTGCAACACCGCCTCAACCGGGTGTTTGGCGAAGCCGAGGAAACCATCCGCGTGTTCGAGTCCGACGGCATCGTGGCCGACGCGGCGGCGGGCGCCGACTACATCAAGATTCGCACCGATGCGATGTTCAATGAGCGAGACGTGCGGGCCCTGGAAGTCCATGAGGGATTGGTGCACGTCGGCACCACCCTGAACGGTTTGAACCAGCCGATCTGCACCTTCCTGTCCAAGGGCCCACCCTCGTCGACGGTGACCCAGGAAGGCCTGGCGATCCTGATGGAAATCATCACCTTCGCCTCTTACCCGAGTCGCCTGCGCAAGCTCACCAACCGCACCCGCGCCATTCACATGGTGGAGGAGGGGGCCGATTTCCTGCAGGTGTTCGAGTTCTTCCGCGAGCAAGGTTTTGAAATGGCCGATAGCTATGGCAACGCCAGTCGGGTTTTCCGTGGCTCGGTGCCGACCGGTCTGCCATTCACCAAGGACTTGTCCTACCTCAAGGGCTTCATCATGGTTTACAACTATATTCAGCTGGCCGTGCGCAAAGGCAAGCTGGAGCAAGTGCCGCTGCTGTTCTGCGGCAAGACCACCCTTGAGGACATGCGCACGTTGCGGCAACTGGTGGACGAAGGCCTGGTCGTCCCGCCCAAGTACCTGCCCGAACAATTTCGCGACATGAACGCGCTGTCGGCCTGGATGTGCTTCTCCAACTTCTTGAACCATCTGAGCCTGGACCGGATCGAAGCGGATTATTCCAACATCCTTTAAGCATCACGAAGTCCAACCACAGGGGGACTGCGTTCAACTTCTGACTTGCGAGGCTGCACCGGATGCGAACCCTCGGCATCATTTGCCTGTTGTTGGCCCTGAGCGGTTGCAGCTCCCTGCTGTTCTACCCGGAGCGCGGCCTGCCTTTCACGCCGGAGCGGGCCAAGCTCGAATACCGCGACGTCACCCTGACCACCGCTGACGGCCTGAAGCTGCGCGGTTGGTGGTTACCGGCCAAGCCGGGCGTCGAGGTCAAGGGCACGGTGCTGCATCTGCACGGCAATGGCGGCAACCTGGCCTGGCACCTGGGCGGGAGCTGGTGGTTGCCCGAGCAGGGGTATCAAGTCTTGATGATTGATTACCGTGGCTATGGCGTCTCCGAAGGTGAGCCGAGCCTGCCGGCGATCTACCAGGACATCGACGCGGCGTTCCAATGGCTCGACCAGTCGCCCGACGTCCAGGGCAAGCCGCTGGTGTTGCTCGGCCAGAGCCTGGGCGGCGCGCTGGCGGTGCATTACCTTGTCGAACATCCCCAGCGCCAGCGGCAGCTCAAGGCGGTGGTGCTCGACGGCGTGCCCGCCAGTTATCGCGACGTCGGCCGTTTTGCCTTGGGCACGTCATGGCTGACCTGGGCGTTGCAAGTGCCGCTGTCATGGTGGGTGCCGGACGGTGACAGCGCCATCGGCTCGATGGCGCAACTGACTGGCGTGCCGAAACTGATCTACCACAGCCTCGACGATCCCATCGTGCCCCTTTCCAATGGCATCCGCTTGTATCAAGCTGCGCCGCCACCCCGGGTCCTGCAATTGACGCGGGGCGGGCATGTACAAACCTTCGCCGACCCGACCTGGCGAACCGTGATGCTGCGTTACCTCGACGATCCCCAGCACTTCGACGGCCTGCGCCGCCTGGGCGAGGTTGCGAATTACCCGAAATCATCCGTTGAATCACCCGAGAACCCGCAATGAGCGAAGAACGTAACGCCATCCCCCTGATCATCACCGGCATCTGCAGCATCCTCGGCACCGTCGCGGTGCTCTGGTATTACGGTTACCTGCATTTCGCCAAGCCCGAGGATGCGTTGCTGCTCGACCAGTTCACCATGCTCAAGACCGTCCCGGGTGAAGATTACAAAGTCGCCCTGGAGCCTGCGCCACAGGTCGCCCAATGTATCGATGGCGTGCTGGTGTTGTTCGACACCGAGCAGAAAGGCCTGACTGGCGTGCTGATCAACCAGAAGAAGCGTGCCGTGCGCTGCATGGGCCAGGAAACGCCGCAAAAACTGCAGCCCTGAGCGACTCCATTGTGTGAGCAATAAAAAGCCCCGCCTGAGCGAACCCAGGCGGGGCTTTTTGTCATGCGGTCAGCCGATCATTGCGCGCTCATGGTCGAACGCGGGGCGACTGGCTGGTTGTCGTTGGAGATGGTCACTTCCACACGACGGTTCATGGCACGGCCCGAGACGCTGGTGTTGTCTGCCACCGGGAATTCCTTGCCGTAGCCCTGGGTCACGATGCGGGCTGGGTCGACGCCCATTTTTACCAGGGCGGTACGCACGGAACTGGCGCGGCGCTCGGACAGCGACTGGTTGTACGCGTCGGAGCCGGTGCTGTCGGTATAGCCTTCGATGATCACTTTGCGATCCGGGTTTTCCTGGAGGAACTGCGCCAGTTTGCTCACGTTGGTCATGCCGCTGGTGCGCAGGTCGGACTTGTTGGTGGCAAACAGCACGTCGCCGAAGGTCACCAGCGTACCGCGCTCGGTCTGCTTGGCGTTGAGGCTGTCCTGCAGCTGCTTGATCTGCGCGTTACGTGCGTCGAGCAGGGCGCGGGCGCGTTCGTCACCGGCGTTTTTCAGCTCGGCTTCGGCGTTGCGCAGGGCGATGGTCTGCTTGGCCACCTCGACACGCTGGTTGGTCAGGTAGGCCAGTTGGTCAACCTTGGCTTCGTCTTCCTTGTCCAGGTAGGCCTTGTCGGCCTTGGCCAGGAATTCGGCGGCGTCCTTGGTTTCCAGGGCGGCGACTTTAGTGGCGGCTGGATCGGCCTGCAGGCCGTTGTAGTTGGTGCGGGCCTGTTCCAGGTTCGCGTTCGGGTCGTGGGAGCAAGCGGCCAGGGCTACGCAGGCGGCGAGCAGGGCGGGCATCATGAAATGTTTGTGCGTCATAGTCTGTCGTCCTTTTATCGTTGAGAAGTACGTCGTGGCGTGGACAGGTTTACTGAACCTTGTTCATGCCTTCCTGACGCAGTTCCTGAACCCCTTTCTGGGAATCCTTGAGTGCTTGTTCGGCTTTGGCGGCCTGGGCCTTGCGCTCGGCGACGCGGGCGTCCCACTCGGCCTGTTCGGCCAGACGCTTGGCCTCTTCGTAATTCTCGTCGTGCATGGCGATCTCGGCCTGCTTGAGCTTGTCCTGGGCCGATTTCATTTCCACTGCAGCGAACTCGGTACCGCCGGCGCTGACGGCGCTGTTGACCGCCGATTGCGTGACTGCGTACTGCTCAGAAGGTGGATTGCCGGCACAACCGGCCAGGATGAAGCTGCTACCGATAGCCAGGGCAGCCAACTTCAGGCCGCGCAGGCCAGTGGATGAGGGTTTGGCAGTGCAGGTATTCATAGGCTTCAACTCCATTGGAAAACTCCTGAAAAAAAACACTTATCCATGCTGGGACCGAAGCCGTGACGTCTGTTTTGGCGCTGGCGCCAGGGCGCGTTTATTTAAACGGCCGTTCCAGTATGGTTACTCGGTGTGACCCGAGGCGTTTTTCAAAAGTTCAGGCAGGGATGGCCAATCGCCAAAAGAAATGCTGACTGATCGGTCAGGCGCGAAAAAGCTGAACTTTCACGGCATGCGGCGGTATGCCCGGCACCTTGAAACCCAGTGCAGTGCCGGGAATCGCGCAAAAATGGAGGAGGGGATCAGTGCCTGGACTTGTCGTTCTGCGAAGAAAGTTGCTGCAAGTGACGGCGGGACAGCGCGAGAAAGCGCGGGGTTGGCCCGACATCTTCATACAGGGGGTCGCCTTCCTCGTCGGTGGCGACGACGTGTGAACCCTTGATGTAGGGAAAGCTCGCTTCGAGCTCCTCCAGCGCAGCGCCGATCAATTCACCGAGCAGTTCCTCAGGCTGGCGCTTGGGATACATGTCGCAGATCGCCGCCAGTCGCGCAGCGGCCTCCACGTCCAGATGAATCGAGTAGCCGGTCTGGGTCAGGTGACCCTTGGCGTTTTCTTCCCAATGCTGGGCGAGTTCACGGATTTTCATGATGGCCTCAGTGGGCCTGCTCGTGGCAGGCGCGATAGTGACAAGCCGTTGTGTGGCTTATTCATGAGACTAGCTTTGTCCGACAAGGTTTAAAGTCCCTTCGTCGCTTGTCATAAACGACCGGCATCGGCACTCTCTTCTCAGGAGCTGTCTTCTACAAAGCTGTCCGGACCTTTTTGCTGGAGAACTGCCGATGACCGATATCGATGCCCGCTTGCGTGAGGATGTCCACCTGCTTGGCGAACTGCTGGGCAACACCATTCGCGAGCAGTACGGGGACACCTTTCTCGACAAGATCGAGCAGATCCGCAAGGGCGCGAAGGCTGACCGTCGCGGCTCCATGGACGCCGAGCTGAGCGCCAGCCTCAACCAATTGAGCGAGGATGAGCTGCTGCCGGTGGCGCGCGCGTTCAACCAGTTTCTCAACCTGGCCAACATCGCCGAGCAGTACCAACTGATCCATCGGCGCGAAGAATCCAAACCAGCTCCGTTCGAAGCAAGGGTGCTGCCCGAATTGCTGGCGCGCCTGCGAGCCGAAGGCCATGGCGCCGAATCCCTGGCCCGGCAGTTGGCGCGGCTGGATATCGAACTGGTGCTCACCGCCCACCCGACGGAAGTGGCCCGACGTACGCTGATCCAGAAGTACGACGCCATCGCTGCGCAGCTGGCAGCCCAGGACCACCGCGACCTCACCAGCGCCGAGCGTGCGCAGATCCATACGCGCTTGCAGCGGTTGATCGCTGAGGCCTGGCACACCGAAGAAATCCGCCGGACCCGACCCACGCCGGTGGACGAGGCCAAGTGGGGCTTCGCGGTGATTGAGCATTCGCTGTGGCACGCCATCCCCAATTACCTGCGCAAGGCTGACCAGGCCCTGCACGCCGCCACCGGGCTGCGCCTGCCACTGGAATCCGCACCGATCCGCTTTGCTTCGTGGATGGGCGGCGACCGGGATGGCAACCCGAACGTCACCGCCGCGGTCACTCGCGAGGTGTTGCTGCTGGCGCGCTGGATGGCGGCGGACCTGTATTTGCGCGACGTCGACCATCTGGCCGCTGACTTGTCCATGCAGAAAGCCAGCGAGGCCTTGCGCGCCCAGGCCGGTGACAGCGCCGAGCCCTATCGCGCTGTGCTCAAGCAATTGCGCGAACGCCTGCGGGCCACGCGCAATTGGGCCCAGGCTTCCTTGAAGGCCACGACGCCGGCCACCGCCGAGGTGTTGCAGGACAATCGTGAACTGCTCGATCCGCTGGAGCTGTGCTACCAGTCGCTGCATGACTGCGGCATGGGCGTGATCGCCGACGGACCGCTGCTCGATTGCCTGCGTCGGGCGGTGACCTTCGGCCTGTTCCTGGTGCGCCTTGACGTGCGCCAGGACTCGACGCGCCATACGGCGGCGATGACCGAAATCACCGATTACCTGGGACTGGGGCGTTACGAGGAATGGAACGAGGAACAGCGCATCGGTTTCCTGCTTGATGAGCTGAACAACCGTCGTCCCCTGTTGCCGCCCTATTTCCAGCCATCGGCCGACACTGCCGAGGTCCTGGCGACATGCCGGGAAGTCGCGGCGGCGCCAGCGGCGTCCCTGGGTTCCTACGTGATCTCGATGGCCGGCGCGGCTTCCGATGTGCTGGCGGTGCAGTTGCTGCTCAAGGAAGCCGGTGTGCTGCGACCGATGCGGGTGGTGCCGCTGTTTGAAACCCTCGCTGACCTGGACAACGCCGGGCCGGTGATCGAACGGCTGTTGCTGCTGCCGGGCTATCGCTCGCGCCTGCAAGGACCGCAGGAAGTCATGATCGGTTACTCCGACTCGGCCAAGGACGCCGGGACCACGGCGGCGGCTTGGGCGCAATACCGCGCCCAGGAGCGGTTGGTGGACATCTGTCGCGAGCAGCAAGTCGAACTGCTGTTGTTCCATGGTCGCGGTGGCACCGTCGGCCGTGGTGGCGGCCCGGCGCATGCGGCGATCCTGTCCCAGCCGCCGGGTTCGGTGGCCGGACGTTTCCGCACCACCGAACAAGGCGAAATGATTCGTTTCAAATTTGGCCTGCCGGACATCGCCGAACAGAACCTCAATCTGTACCTCGCCGCGGTGCTCGAAGCGACCCTGTTGCCACCGCCGCCGCCCACGCCCGAATGGCGGCACCTGATGGACGAACTGGCCGCTGACGGCGTCAATGCCTACCGCGCCGTGGTGCGGGAGAATCCGCAATTCGTCGAGTATTTCCGCCAGTCCACGCCGGAGCAGGAGCTCGGCCGGCTGCCGTTGGGCAGCCGTCCGGCCAAGCGTCGTGCCGGTGGTATCGAAAGCCTGCGGGCCATTCCGTGGATCTTCGGCTGGACCCAGACCCGCCTCATGTTGCCGGCCTGGCTCGGCTGGGAAACGGCCCTGGGCAAGGCGCTGGAGCGGGGCGAGGGCCAATTGCTTGCGCAGATGCGCGAGCAATGGCCGTTCTTCCGGACTCGCATCGATATGCTGGAGATGGTGCTGGCCAAGGCCGACGCCGACATTGCGCTTTCCTACGACGAGCGCTTGGTGGAGCCGGCGCTGTTGCCGCTGGGTGAGCATTTACGCGACCTATTGTCGCAGGCCTGCTCCGTGGTCCTGGGGTTGACCGGCCAGTCGCAGCTGCTGGCACATAGCCCAGATACCTTGGAATTCATCAGCCTGCGCAATACCTACCTCGACCCGCTGCACCTGTTGCAGGCCGAGCTGCTAGCCCGTTCGCGGCAACAGGATGTGGCTCAAGGCAGCCCCGTGGAACAGGCGTTGCTGGTGTCTGTGGCAGGGATTGCCGCCGGTTTGCGCAACACCGGCTAACTCCCGAAGGGTCAAAAAACCGCGCGCCCGGCATGTCCGGGCATCGCTGTTTGCAGGGGCAGGGAGGTCGACCAGGCGACAGTTTGTTGCCCGGTTGCGACGCTCATCACCCCCTACGAAGGTCGCGTGCGGCGCGGGTTACTCCGACTTTCGGCGGCTTGTGTGGGTCGGGCCCGCTGTGTATCTTGATCAGCCTTTGGCCGTTTGGGCGGTCACGATCAAGTTTTTCGAAGATTGGCCCCACGAGGCGAATCCGAGCGTTTTACATAAAAAAATTGAGGAGCACATCGATGCGCGTCATTCTGCTGGGAGCTCCCGGGGCCGGTAAAGGTACTCAGGCAAAGTTCATCACCGAAAAATTCGGTATCCCGCAAATCTCCACTGGCGACATGCTTCGCGCCGCGGTCAAGGCTGGCACTCCATTGGGTGTTCAGGCCAAGAGCATCATGGATGCCGGCGGCCTGGTATCGGATGACCTGATCATCGCCTTGGTCAAGGATCGCATCGCTCAACCCGACTGCGCCAATGGCTTCTTGTTCGATGGTTTTCCGCGCACCATTCCGCAGGCTGATGCCCTGGTGACGGCGGGTGTCGAGTTGGATGCGGTGGTTGAAATTGCCGTTGAGGACGAGGAAATCGTCCAGCGTATTGCCGGTCGACGCGTGCATGAGCCTTCCGGTCGCGTCTACCACATCGTCTACAATCCGCCGAAAACCGAAGGCAAGGACGACGTGACGGGTGAGGAGCTGGTGCAGCGCAAGGACGACACCGAAGAAACCGTGCGTCATCGCCTGTCGGTCTACCATTCGCAGACCAAGCCACTGGTAGAGTTTTACCAGAAACTGTCCGCCAAGAACGGCGGCAAACCGAAATACAGCCATATCCCGGGCGTCGGTTCGGTTGAAGCGATCACTGCCAAGGTGCTTGCAGCCTTGAGCTGAAAAGCCTGATCAGTTGCATCAATTCCGGCCCGCTTGCGGGCCGGAGTTGTTTATACTGGCGCACTTTTTTCCCACCTGATTTACGGACACATCGATGAGCACCTTGCTGGCCCTGGACACCGCGACTGAAGCTTGCTCCGTTGCCCTGCTGCATGACGGCAAGGTCACGAGCCATTACGAGGTGATCCCACGCCTGCATGCGCAAAAATTGCTGCCGATGATCCAGCAATTGCTCAGCGATGCCGGAATCACCTTGCAAGCTGTGGATGCGATCGCCTTTGGTCGTGGCCCGGGGGCGTTTACCGGCGTGCGCATCGCCATTGGCGTCGTGCAGGGCCTGGCCTTTGCCTTGGAACGCCCAGTCTTGCCGGTGTCGAACCTGGCGGTGCTGGCCCAGCGGGCCCTGCGTGAGCACGGCGCGCGTCAGGTGGCAGCGGCCATCGACGCGCGCATGGACGAGGTGTATTGGGGCTGCTATCGCGAAACCGCCGGTGAGATGCGCCTGGTCGGTGCGGAAGCGGTGTTGCCTCCCGAAGCGGCGGCGTTACCGGCTGATACCAGCGGGGACTGGTTCGGTGCCGGGACTGGCTGGGGCTATGGCGAGCGGATCGGCGTCAGTCTCATCGGCCAGGACGCCTCGATGTTGCCTCATGCCGAAGACCTGCTGACCGTGGCACGCTTCGCTTGGGAACGCGGCGAAGCCATCCCGGCTGACGATGCGCAGCCGGTGTATCTACGCGACAAGGTCGCCACGCCCAAGTCCGAGCGGCCCTGATCTCATTTTCAAGTGAAAGCCCTTGTGGCGAGGGAGCTTGCTCCCGCTCGAGTGCGTAGCGTTCGCAAAGTGGTGGGTCATACACTTAGCTGAGGGCTGCTTCGCACCCCAGCGGGAGCAAGCTCCCTCGCCACAAGGGCATCGACTTATCTCTGGCAAGGTCAAAAAGTTACTCCCCCATCCAAAAGTCACACTCAAAATTGCCAGTCGTCACTTTTTTTGCCGGTTTTTAAACCTTTTTGGCTTTATGTGTTCTAGTTATCACTTGCGCATTTGCGCGGACACGAATGTGCCGCTAAATTGCCATCATTGATACCGAGCATTCTGTTATGCGTATAGACGGCGTTTCATCCCAGTCCTACCCCATCAAGCGTCGGCCTCGTGCGGGTAAAGCCGCTGAGCCGGAAAACTTCGATGATATCGAGGGTGAGCTGGAGTTTCCGTCTGAGGAGCAGTCGGCCGCCCGTGCCGCGAAAGCCTCTGCGCAGCGCTTGGGCAATCTTCCCGCTCGCCAGCAAGACATGCTGTATCACCGCGCCATGAGCCGCAGCGTCGCCACCGCGCTGGCCAGTTACCTGAGCACCGCCGGTTTCGTCGATTGGGATATGGAAGTGCTGGGGCTCGACCTCTACATCTGATGCGGTTGCCTTATTACCTGGGCTGCCCGTCCTGGAGCGAAAGCGCCTGGCGCGATTATCTTTATCCCCAGGACGCCAAGAGCACCGATTTCCTCAATCTCTACTCTCAAGTATTCAACGCCGTGGAAGGCAACACGACCTTCTACGCGAGCCCGTCCATGGCCACTGTGCAGCGCTGGGCCGAGATCATGCCCGCGCACTTTCGCTTCACCGCCAAGATCCCAGGTGACATCAGCCACGGCGGCGATTTGCGCGAACATCTGACTGCTACTGAAACCTTTATCCAATTACTGAGCCCCTTGGGCGAGCGGGTTTCGCCGTTCTGGCTGCAACTGTCCAAGGCGTTCACGCCCAATCGCCTGCCGGAGCTGGCGGCGTTCATCGATGCGTTTCAACGGCCACTGGCCGTCGAGGTGCGTCACCATGAGTTCTTTGCCAAGGGCGACGTCGAACGCCGCCTCAACCGCCTGTTGGTCGATCGCGGCGTCGAACGCATTTGCCTCGACCCGCGGGGCCTGTTCAGTTGCGCTTCGACCGCCCCTTCGGTCATCGACGCGCAATACAAGAAGCCACGGGTGCCGACGCGGCCGGCGGCTTTCACGCAGTGCCCGCAGGTGCGCTTCATCGGGCATCCGGTTGTGGAGGCCAACGAGCCGTTCCTCGCGCCGTGGGTCGAGAAAATCGCCACGTGGATCGAAGAAGGGCGCACGCCCTATATGTTCCTGCACACCGCCGACAACCTCCTGGCGGCAAAGCTCGCGATGCATTTCCACAGCCGATTGATGGATCGTTTGCCTGGCTTGCCGGCCCTGCCTGAGCTATATAGAGAAACCGCCGCTGAGCAACTGGGATTGCTCTGAGGCGACTCTTCCACAGCTCAGGAGCGACTTTCATGGATGCGCAAACCCGGCGAGCCCAGGCGTTCAAGGCCCTTCACGAACGCGAAGGGGCGTTTGTCATCCCCAATCCGTGGGATGCGGGTTCAGCGAAGATGCTGGCCAGCCTCGGCTTTGAAGCATTGGCGACGACCAGCGCCGGTCACGCTTTCTCGTTGGGACGGCCCGATGGCGCTTTGGGGCTGGGCGATACGTTGGCCAATGTCCGGGCGATCGTGGCGGCCACCGACTTGCCCGTGGCGGTCGATCTGGAGAACGGTTTTGCCGACGCGCCCCAAGCATGTGCCCAGAGCCTGCTGCGTGCGGCGCAAGCCGGTGCGGTGGGCGGCTCGATCGAAGATGCCACGGGTCGCTCGGACAGCCCGATCTATGCTTTCGAACACGCGGTGGCGCGGGTCAAGGCTGCGGCCGATGCGGTGCGCAGCCTGCCTTTTCCTTTTCTCTTGACCGCCCGGGCGGAGAATTTCCTGCACGGCAACCCCGACCTGGACGACACGATTCGGCGCCTGAAGGCGTTTGCCGACGCCGGTGCCGACGTGCTCTATGCACCCGGCTTGAGCAGCGCCGAACAAGTCCTCGCGGTGGTACAGGCCGTGGCGCCCAAGCCCGTCAACGTGTTGATGTCCGGCGCGCTGGACCTCACTGTGGAGCAGTTGAGCGAACTGGGGGTCAAGCGCATCAGCGTCGGATCGGCCCTGGCCTTGGCGGCGTTCGGCGAGTTCTTCCGCGCTGCCGAGGAAATCCAACAGCAAGGCACCTTCACCTTTACCCGTCGTTCAATGCCTTTCAACCAGGCCAATCAATTATTCAAGGGCTGATGCCCGAGGCGTTGTCGTGCGGTTTTTGAAAGGACTGATGGTATTGGCGCTGATCATTGGCGTCGCGGTGTTGGCGGTATGGCGCGGCTGGTTGTCGGTGCCGCCGCAATGGAATCCCTGGGCGCCGCTGGACGTCGGTGCTCCACCCAATCTGCTGACTCGCTACAAGCTGATGGCCCTGCGCAACGATCCGCAGCTGTGCGACCAGGCGCTCGCGACGTCGGGGCTTCGGACGGCTCGCCAGGCGAACAGCGGCGCGAATACTTCGTGTCCGTTGACCAACGTGTTGCGGGTGCAGGGCGGGGAGGTGGCGCTAAGCAGCAGTTTTCTCGCCAGTTGTCCGCTGGCGGTGGCCTTCGCGCTGTTCGAGCGACACGCGCTGCAGCCGGCAGCGGCGACGGTGTACGGGCAGAAAGTCACCCGGGTCGATCACTTGGGCAGCTTTGCCTGCCGCAACATGTACGGCCGTGAAACGGGCGCGCGTAGCCAACACGCCACTGCCAGCGCGCTGGACATTGCCGGGTTTCGCCTGGCTGACGGGCGGACGGTCAGCGTGCTCCGGGATTGGCCGAAGGAGGGCACCGATGCGCAATTCCTGCGTCAGGTGCGCGACGGCGCCTGCGACATGTTCAGTGTGGTCTTGAGTCCGGACTACAACGCCGCACACCGCAACCATTTCCACTTGGATGTGGGGCCATGGTGGATTTGTCGGTAGGAATCAGGCAGCGATACGCAGGTTCTGCAGCACGATCGGGCGTGCCCAGCGGGTATCGAAGTCGAGTTGTTTCTGTTGCGCCACCAATTCTTCTTCCGGGAACGGCGGGAATGGCTTGTCCAGCAGGTCGAGTTCGAACTCGGCAATTGGCAGGTGCAATGGACGCGGCTGCGGCGCCGGGCCGGGCTCCGGCAGCGGTTGGCCGGCGGTAAGGACGAGTGGGCGAACCCAGCTGCTTTCGAAGGTCTGTTGCTTTTGCTGGGCGACGATTTCTTCCGCTGGGAAGGGCGGGAAGGGCTTGTCGAGCAGGTCGAGTTCGAACTCGGCGATCGGCAGGAACAGCGGTTCAGGCGGCTTGACCTGGGTTTCGGTCACGTCGCAGGTGCGCTGGCTGATGATGTGCTCCAGCAACTCGGCGCCGAGGGTCGGTTCAACCGCTTCATCGAGGGGCACTGGCTGGTAGCTGCCAGGTGCCGGTGCGTCATCACCCAGTTGATCGGCCAGGGCCCGGGCAAAAAAATCCTGCCACAGGTGACTGACGCCGCTCAGCGCTTGGGTGTTACGCAGGCTGTAATCGCCGTAAGGGGAGATAACGCCTATCGATGTGGATTGAATGTCTGACATTTTTCTCGGTCGACGCTCAGCTCTGGCAAAATGCCGTTCACCGTTGTTATCGGCCGTTTTTGCCGATCCTTAATTTTTTGAGCGTGTTTTCATGATCGAGCAATCCGCAGCCTGCCGCATCCACGTCGAGGCCTTGGCCCCGGCGTTCCAGCCCCGCGCCGAGTATTGGGCCGGGCAGCTAGGCCTGCCGTTGCAGATGGAGGACGGCGACTTTGCCCTGCAGGTCGGTGAGCAGGGCTTGCAGCTGCAGCAACTGGGGCCGGAGGCGCCGGGGCCGGTGCGGGTGGACTTCGTCGAGGGCGGCGCGGCCCATCGTCGCTTGTACGGCGGCGGCAGCGGCCAGATGATCGCCAAGGCGGTCGGTATCGCCCAAGGCGTGCGCCCGCGAGTGCTGGATGCCACGGCCGGGTTGGGCAAGGATGCGTTTGTGTTGGCGAGCCTGGGCTGCGAGATGAACTTGATCGAGCGCCAACCGTTGATCGGCGCATTGCTGGAGGATGGCTTGGCTCGCGGCGCGGAAGATTTCGACGTCGCGTCGATTGTGGCGCGGATGCGCTTGCTCAAGGGCAACGCCATCGAGGTGATGCGCGACTGGCAAGGCGAGCCGCCCCAGGTGATCTACCTGGACCCGATGTTTCCCCACCGAGAGAAAACCGCCCTGGTGAAGAAGGAGATGCGCCTGTTCCGGCCTTTGGTGGGTGATGACTCTGATGCCCCGGCGCTGCTCGCCGCGGCGCTGGCCCTGGCGACCCACCGCGTGGTGGTCAAGCGCCCGCGCAAGGCTCCGTGCATCGAAGGGCCGAAGCCGAGCCATGGGCTCGAAGGCAAGTCCAGTCGCTACGACATCTACCCGAAGAAGGCGCTCAAGGCCTGAAACTGGCGCGATGGCTAAGGCCGATACGCTCGCAAGAACAACGCCACCACTTCCTGCACATGGGCCTCGGCCGCTTCGGCGTCTTGCGGCCCGTCGCAGCCATATAGCAACCGGAAGTTGGCCGCGCCCTTGATCAGGCAGAAGAAATGCTCGGCGGCATTTCGAGGTCTGTCGATGCTCAGCGCACCGCTTTGGTTGACCTTGGCCAGCAGCCTTTCCATGCCTGACAGCATTCGCTGTGGGCCGGCCTCATAGAAAATGCTCGAGAGCTTCGGGTCCTGGCTGCCCAAGGTCAACATCAACCGATGCAGGTTGACCGATTCATCGCTGTTGATCAGTTGGTTGAAACCACGGGCGATGTTCAGCAACACGTGTTCAATCGAAACGCCATCGGCCCATTCAAAGAACAGCAGCGGTACCTGTTCCTCGCACTTGGCGATCACCGCAGCGCAGAACAGCGTTTCCTTATCGTTGAAGTGGCTATAGACCGTCAGCTTCGACACGCCGGCCTCGGTCGCCACCGCGTCCATGCTGGTGCTGGCGTAACCCTGGCTGAGAAACAGGCTTTTCGCCGCATCGAGGATGGCTTGGCGCTTGGCCAGATCCTTGGGGCGACCGGGCCCGCTGGGAGGGGAAAGATTGTTCGACATTATTCGCTTTTAATACTGGACTGGTGAGTTTGCTATTAATAACATACTGGCCAGTATAATTATTCCAAGCATCATTAGCGAAAGGTCATCCACCATGTTCCGCTATGTCCTGCCCCTCGCCCTGCCAGTCAGCCTGGCTTTTTTATTGTCTGCGTGTGGCCATGACGAGCCGGTGCCAGTCGCCGTGCGCCCTGCCATGGTGATCAAGCCCGAGCCGTCGGCCCAGGCGATGGACAGTTATCCCGGCGAAGTGCGGGCGCGGTTCGAGCCGGACCTGGCCTTTCGCATTGGCGGCAAAGTGAGCCGACGGCTGGTCGAAGAGGGGCAGCGGGTCAAGGCCAACCAAGCCCTGGCGGAACTCGATCCCGAGGACGTGCGCCTGGAACTGGAAGCGAGCCGTGCCCAGGTCGCCGCCGCCGAGGCCAACCTGAGCCTGGTGCGCGCCGAACGTGACCGTTACAAGACCTTGATGGAACGGCAGATGGTCAGCCGTTCCCAATACGATAATGCCGAGAACCTCTATCGCTCCGGTGCCGCGCGGCTCAAGCAGATCAAGGCGCAATTCGACGTCGCCAGCAATCAGGCCAGTTATTCGGTGCTGCGTGCGCCCCAGGACGGCGTAGTCGCCCGCCGCTCCGTGGAAGTCGGGCAGGTGGTGTCCGCCGGACAAACGGTGTTCACGCTCGCTACCGACGGCGAGCGTGAGGTCCTGATCAGTCTGCCTGAGCAAGGTTTTGGCCGGTTCAAGATCGGCCAGCCGGTTTCAGTGGAGCTGTGGAGTCAGCCAGATCAACGCTTCAGCGGACGCATCCGCGAACTCTCCCCGGCGGCCGATCCGAAATCCCGCACCTTCGCTGCTCGCGTCGCCTTCACTGCTGGCAGTGTCCCGGCGGAATTGGGCCAGAGCGCCCGGGTGTTTATCCAGGCTACCGACGAGGTGCCGCTGTCTGTGCCTTTGTCGGCCCTGACGGCTGAAAACGGTGCGACGTATGTCTGGGTGGTCAACGCCAACAGCACCTTGAAAAAAGTCCCGGTGCGGGTCGGTGCGTTCGGCGAAAAGACCGTGCCGGTGCTCGAGGGCCTCAACCCCGATGATTGGGTGGTGGCTGCAGGTGTGCATGTGCTCCTCGACGGCCAGCAGGTGCGGCCGGTGGATCGCTCAAACCGTTTGGTCAACCTGACGGCCAAGGAGTAATCCGCGATGGGCTTCAATCTTTCCGAATGGGCGTTGCGCAATCGCCAGATCGTACTGTTTCTGATGCTGTTGCTGGCCATCGTCGGCGCGCTTTCCTACACCAAGCTCGGCCAGAGCGAAGACCCGCCGTTCACCTTCAAGGCGATGGTCATTCGCACAGTTTGGCCGGGCGCGACGGCCGAGGAAGTGTCACGCCAAGTCACCGAGCGCATCGAAAAGAAGCTGATGGAAACCGGCGATTACGAAAAGATCGTCTCGTTCTCCCGCCCGGGCGAATCCCAAGTGACTTTCGCGGCGCGCGACTCCCTGCATTCGGCGCAGATTCCCGAGCTGTGGTACCAGTTGCGCAAGAAGATCGGCGATATCCGCCACACCCTGCCGCCGGATGTCCAGGGGCCATTCTTCAACGATGAATTCGGGACCACCTTCGGCAATATCTACGCGCTGACCGGTGATGGCTTCGACTACGCCGTGCTCAAGGACTACGCCGATCGCATCCAGCTGCAGCTGCAACGGGTCAAGGATGTAGGCAAAGTCGAGCTGATCGGTTTGCAGGACGAGAAGATCTGGATCGAATTGTCAAACGTGAAGCTGGCAACCCTCGGCCTGCCGTTGGCGGCGGTCCAGCAGGCCCTTGAAGAGCAGAACACAGTCTCCACCGCAGGCTTCTTCGAAACGGGCAGCGAGCGATTGCAGCTTCGGGTTTCGGGGAATTTCCAGACGGTGGAAGAAATCCGCAATTTCCCGATCCGCGTCGGCGATCATACGTTCCGTATCAGCGATCTCGCGGATGTGCGCCGCGGTTTCAACGACCCGCCGGCGCCACGCATGCGCTTCATGGGCGAAGACGCCATTGGCCTGGCCGTGGCGATGAAACAAGGAGGGGATATCCTGGTTCTGGGCAAGGCCCTTGAGGTCGACTTTGCCCGTATCCAGAACACCCTGCCGGCCGGCATGCAATTGCGCAAGGTGTCGGACCAGCCAGCCGCGGTGAAGACCGGCGTCGGCGAGTTCGTCCAGGTGCTGGTGGAAGCACTGACGATTGTGTTGCTAGTGAGCTTCTTCTCCCTGGGGCTGCGCACCGGGATGGTAGTGGCCCTGGCGATTCCGCTGGTACTGGCGATGACGTTCGCGGCGATGTATTACCTGGGGATCGGCCTGCACAAGATTTCCCTCGGCGCGCTGGTATTGGCCTTGGGGCTGCTGGTGGATGACGCGATCATTGCGGTGGAGATGATGGCGATCAAGATGGAGCAGGGCTTCGACCGGATCAAGGCCGCCAGCTTCGCCTGGACCAGCACCGCGTTCCCGATGCTTACCGGTACGTTGATCACAGCGGCCGGCTTCCTGCCGATCGCCACCGCGCAATCGGGCACCGGTGAATACACCCGCTCGATTTTCCAGGTCGTGACCTTGGCGCTGGTCGCCTCCTGGGTGGCCGCCGTGGTGTTCGTGCCTTACCTGGGGGAAAAATTCCTGCCGGACCTGGCGAAAATTCACGCGGCCAAACATGGCACGACTGACGGCCAGACCGACCCTTACGGCACGCCGTTTTATCAGCGTGTCCGGCGGATGGTGGAGTGGTGTGTGCGTCGCCGCAAAACCGTCATCTTGCTGACCGTACTGTTGTTCGTCGGCTCGGTGGTGTTGTTCCGTTTCGTGCCGCAGCAATTCTTCCCTGCATCGGGGCGGCTGGAATTGATGGTCGACCTGAAGCTGCAGGAAGGCGCCTCCCTGAGCAACACCGCCGAGCAGGTCAAGCGCCTGGAAGCGCTGCTCAAGGACCATGCCGGCATCGATAATTACGTGGCTTATGTCGGCACCGGTTCACCGCGTTTCTACCTGCCGCTGGATCAACAACTGCCCGCTTCCAGCTTCGCCCAGTTCGTGGTGCTGGCCAAGACCATCGAAGACCGCGAACCGTTGCGCAGTTGGTTGATCTCGACCCTGAACGAGCAGTTCCCGACCCTGCGCTCGCGGGTCACGCGCCTGGAGAACGGCCCACCCGTCGGTTACCCCGTGCAATTTCGCGTCACGGGCGAACACATCGAGGAAGTCCGGGCCCTGGCGCGGAAAGTGGCGACGAAAGTTCGCGAAAATCCCCACGTGGTCAACGTGCATCTGGACTGGGAAGAGCCGAGTAAGGTGGTGTACCTGAACGTCGACCAGGACCGCGCTCGGGCGTTGGGTGTCAGCACGGCCCACTTGGCGAGTTTCCTGCGCAGCTCCCTCACCGGCTCCAGCGTCAGCCAGTACCGGGAAGACAACGAACTGATCGAGATCCTGCTGCGCGGTACGGTGCACGAGCGCAACGAGCTGTCGTTGCTGCCGAGCCTGGCAGTGCCGACCGACAACGGCAAAAGCGTTGCCCTGTCACAGATCGCGACGTTGGAGTACGGCTTTGAAGAGGGCGTGATCTGGCATCGCAACCGCTTGCCGAGCGTGACGGTACGGGCTGATATCTACGGCAAGGAACAACCGGCGACGCTGGTGCAGCAGATTTTCCCGACCCTGGAGCCGATTCGCGCGCAACTGCCGGACGGTTATTTGCTTGAAGTGGGCGGCACCGTAGAGGACTCGACCCGCGGCCAGAAGTCGGTTAACGCCGGTGTGCCGCTGTTCATCGTGGTGGTGTTGACCTTGCTGATGCTGCAACTGCGCAGCTTTTCACGCACGGCCATGGTGTTTCTCACCGCGCCGCTGGGGTTGATCGGTGTCACGCTGTTCCTGCTGGTGTTCCGCCAGCCGTTCGGTTTCGTTGCGATGCTGGGCACGATCGCGCTGTCGGGGATGATCATGCGCAACTCGGTGATCCTGGTGGACCAGATCGAACAGGACATCAAGGCGGGACTCGCGCCGTGGCAGGCAATCATCGAAGCGACCGTGCGACGTTTCCGCCCGATTGTGCTCACTGCGCTGGCGGCGGTGCTGGCGATGATCCCACTGTCGCGCAGCCTGTTCTTCGGACCCATGGCGGTGGCAATCATGGGTGGCTTGATCGTGGCGACAGCGTTGACACTGCTGTTCCTGCCGGCGTTGTATGCAGCGTGGTTCAGGGTCAAGAAAACCTGATCAACAGGGGCACACCGAACCTGTGGCGAGGGAGCTTGCTCCCGCTGGGCTGCGCAGCGGCCCCTAGCTTTTGCGGTTGCTGCGCAACCCCAGCGGGAGCAAGCTCCCTCGCCACAGGAGCGCGGGAACGATCTCTAACTCAGAGAGTACCGAAAACCTTCTTCGCCAAACTGGTCGCCGCGGCCGCCGGGTTCTGGCGGATGGTGGCTTCCTGCTTGCCGATCATTTCGAACAAGCCGTCCAGCGCCTGCTCAGTCACGTAGTTTTCCACGCTGGCGCTTTTGGCATCCAGCACCCCGAGCGTTGCAGCCTGACCGGCGAAGGCGTTGTATTTTTGAGCCAGGCCGACCTTGTCGGTGGCTTGCTTGACGATGGGCAGGAACTTGGCGCGGATCTGCTCACGGCTGCTTTTGTTCAGGTATTGGGTGGCCGATTCGTTCCCACCGCTCAAGATACCCTTGGCATCGGTCACGCTCATGTTCTTCACCGCGTCGACCAGGATCGGCTGGGCCTGGACCACTGCGGCTTCGGCAGCCTGGTTCATGCTGGTTTCCAGTTGATCGACCTGGTCGCCCATGCCGAAGGCCTTCATCTTGCTGGCGACTTTACCGAGCTTGCCGGGCAATTCGATCTTCACGTCCGGGTTGTTGCTGAACCCGCCCGGAGTGCCCAATTGCTTGACGGCGATCTGGGCGCCTTGGGTCAATGCGTCCTTGAGGCCGCCCGTGGCGTCTTTCTGGGAAAGATCACTCAGGGACAGGGCCATGGCGTTGGCGCAGACCAGCAGGCCGGCGCATAGACTGGTGAAGCGAAGGGTAGAGCGGAGCATGACAGCGTCCTTGAACAAGGTTTGGAAAGGAATCAGGGGGTGGCGTTGACGCGAATCTTCAACGGCTGCGGATCTTTGCCATCGAGCAGTACGGCGTGCTGTTCGGTGGTGATGAACATCAACTGGCCGTCCACTTCGATGCGGGCGCTCACGGCATAACGATGGCCGGGCTTGACCTGGTTGGGATCATAACTGAGGTGGAACGGCAACGGGACCTGGCCTTTGACTGGGCCGCGCTGCTCATCGAGCACCACCGCGGGGGCGTCGGCCAGGGAAACGTCCTGCAGGCTCACGCTCAAGGTGGCGTTGGGCGGCAAGGCGATGCGTTGCAGATAGTAGACTTCGCCATCGAGGCTCGCGACGGAGGCGGCGGGTGGCGTTGATGATTGGCACGCAGCCAGCAGTGAAGTAAATGCAAGCAAAAGGATCTTTTTCATTTGGAAGTACCTTTCCTTTGACGCCAGCAACACGCTGGCGACAAAGGGAATCTGGAGGATTCGGCAGCAAAAATCCAGCCGAAACGTAACGACTCAGACGTTGGGTGCGATCGGATGATCAGTTTCAAGGGCGAACGATGGCGCCAGGCTCAGATCAATGTCGACATCTTGATTGCCTCCATTCCAAATGAAGGCGTGTTCGTTGTCTGCTAGAAGGTCAGTGCCTTCATGGTTGATCTGCATCTTCACCGAGAACTCATCCCCAGCGACAGCCGGGTCGAAATCGGGAACGATGTGGAAGGAAAAGACCAGAGGTGATCCCACCGGAAGCACGTTAGAGCTGATGCCGGGATAGGCGCCTGGCAGGCCGGTCGTTTTGTTGATGGAAATTGCATAGTCACCTGCGCCTGTTTGCGGGACTTGATAATCGTCTGGCAGACGCAGTGTTACGTTGATTGCGTGTTTCATGAATGAATTCCTTTTCAATACGTCAACATTGACGTGAACCCATCCTAGAGAGCTCTTCCAAAGTTCTCTGTAGGTCTTTTCTTCGTTTGACGTCGCCTTGGCCGCTGCGCAACGTCGGAGTACGCCTGGCGATTGACCCATCCACTCACCGGAACCGTTCCAGGGTCCACGGTGAGTGATCGGCCAAGGTCAACGGTCGGGGCTGACGGCGACCTCCGCGGCATCTTCACTGCGATGCAACGCCACCTGGCGAATCGACAAGCGAATCTCCGCCGGCAGTACCCGCTTGGCCGCGCCTTCGGCCAGTTCGCCGAGCAGTTCGTGGTAGCTCAGCTTGCCCGCTTCATCACGGCGCAGCACGTCGAGGTCGAGCATGGTCTGGATGAAGTGTCGGAATAGAGTCTTGTCGAAGAACTCCGGCGCGTTCAGCCCGTGCAGGATCGACAGGCGCTGGGCCATGACGGTGCAGAGGTCTTCCAGCTCTTCGGCGCTGACGGTGTTCTGGCCGCTGTTGAGCAGCAGCGAGACGGTCATGTAGAAGCGCTGCAAGGTCTGGGCGATGCTCTTTGACAGCAGGGTCAACAGCACGAAGTGCCGCGAACTCGGTGCCGGCCGCAGGTACAGGTCCTTTTCGAAACGCAGCAGGCCTTGTTCGACGAACGCGTCGAGCCACTGGTCGACCACGGCGTCCAGTTCTTCCAGCGACCAGCGAATGAACAATTCCGATTGCAGGTACGGGTACAACGCATGTGTATAGCGCAGGAGCTGCTCGCGATTCATGCGTGAGCTGCTCTGGAAGAAACTCGCCAGCAATGCCGGCAAGGCAAAGATGTGCAGGACATTGTTGCGGTAGTAGGTCATCAGGACTGCATTCTGCTCATCCAGATACAGAATCTTGCCCAAGGCATCGCTCTGTTCCGACAGCAGGTCCATGCCCTTGACGTGGTCGATCAGCGCTCGGCCGTCACCTTCGGGCAGGGTGGTATGAGGTGAATACGGCACTTTGCGCAGCAACGCCAGATACAAATCGAGCACGCGGGCCATGGCCTGATCGTCCAGGGCCAGGCGGCTGGTGGACAGCAGCGCCAGGGCGACGAGGTTGACCGGGTTGATAGCGGCAGCCTCGTTCAAGTGCCGGGCCACGCGTTCGCCGAGGCGGTGGGTGGTCGCGTTGAGCCAGGCCGGCTTGAACTGCGGGCCCAGCTCCTGCTCGCGCCAATCCGGCTGCTCGCTGTCGAGGAACTCCGCGAGTTTGATCGGCTCGCCGAAATTCACCGCGACTTGGCCGAAGCGCTGCTTGAGGGCACCGATGACCTTGAAGATGTCGAAAATCGATTCTTTCTTCTTGCTGGCCCCGCGCAGTTCGCCCAGGTAGGTTCGGCCTTCCAACACCCGCTCATAACCGATGTAGACCGGCACGAACACGATCGGCATGCGCGACGAACGCAGGAAGCTGCGCAGGGTGATGGCGAGCATGCCGGTCTTGGGTTGCAGCATGCGTCCGGTACGCGAGCGACCGCCCTCGACGAAGTACTCCACCGGG
Organism: Pseudomonas sp. Z4-20; assembly: GCF_051131955.1. Taxonomy (NCBI): domain Bacteria; kingdom Pseudomonadati; phylum Pseudomonadota; class Gammaproteobacteria; order Pseudomonadales; family Pseudomonadaceae; genus Pseudomonas; species Pseudomonas sp. Z4-20. The sequence continues at coordinate 4,516,380 of NZ_CP071641.1, read as the reverse complement.
AAACCTTTGGTGAACAGCATGTGCAGGTATTCGTTGAACACCGCGGTGTAGAGCGGGTTGCCCTTGAAGGTGCGGCGCATGAAGAACGCCCCGCCACGGCGCAACAGGCCGCCAATCACCGGCATGTTGAGGTTGATGCCGGCGGCGATGTGCGGTGGTGTCAGGCCGTTGCGAAATAGCAGGTACGACAGCAGCAGGTAGTCGATGTGGCTGCGGTGGCACGGCACGTAGATGATTTCGTGGCCCTGGGCGACGTTCTGCACGCCTTCGATGTGGTTGACCTTGATGCCGTCGTAGATCTTGTTCCAGAACCAGCTCAGCACCACTTCCAAGAAACGGATCGCGGTGTAGGTGTAGTCCGAGGCGATCTCGTTGCCGTAGCGCAGGGCCTGGGCCTTGGCTTTTTCCGGGGAGATCTTTTCCCGTTCGGCTTCCTCGGCAATCGCCTGCTTGACCAGTGGCTGGTTCAGCAGGCCCTTGACCAGGTTGCGCCGGTGGGAGATGTCGGGGCCGATGACCGCAGCTTTCAGATTGCGGAAATGCACCCGCAGGATCCGCTGGGCCATGCGCACGGTGCGCTCGTGGCCCTTGTCATGTTCGATCAGCTCGCGCAGGTGGATCGGCGCGGAGAATTGCACGCGGGTCTTGCGGCCCAGGATCATGATGCTCAACAGGCGGCGCAGGCGCCCGGTGACGGCCCAGCTGTCGGCGAACAACAGCTTCCAGGGGCTGGATTCGCTGTCGGGCGACTGCCCCCAGAACACGCTGACCGGAATGATCTGCGCGTCTTCGGCGGCGTTGTGGGTCAGCACATCGACCAGCCGGGTCAGGGTGGGGGGCGCGCCGCGTTTGTCCTGGCGCCCGAGCCAGTCCGGCGCCGGCGTGAGGTAAAAGAACGCCGCTGGTTCCAACAGGTCGCCTACCGATACGGGCAGGACGGGGCGCGGCAGGCCGGCCTTGGTGCACTCGGTGTCGAGCACCGCCAGGTCGGTGAGCGACGGGTCTTGCAGAACGTAAAATACCGGACGGCTGCGGTCGAGGTTGAGGGTGAAGGACGACTGGTTGATCGTCTCGGAGCGAACCCAGAGGTACAACAGTCGGCGCAAGGTGCCAAACACAAGACGGCGGAACGGGGAACGGGTCATACGGCTTCTGCATGAGTGGATAAGAACAAGCGGCGCTAGTGTGCCGGATTCACCGAAAATCGGCAAAAAAGCGCCGAAGTAAAGTCAGTTGAGAGTTTTTCCGGGTGCCATATACTCGGCCGTTACTGCCCTGGCCTCCTTCATGGACGGCCGGACGGTGACTGAAGTTCGTACGGCTTTGCCTTTTGCAACTGAGCAGGAAAAGCCGACCTAACAATAAGAAATGGGAGTGAGCATCATGGCAGCACGGGAAACCGGCAATGTGAAGTGGTTCAACGACGCCAAAGGCTATGGCTTCATCCAGCGTGAAGACGGGAAGGACGTGTTCGTGCATTACCGCGCGATCCGGGGCGACGGCCACCGTTCGCTGACTGAAGGCCAGCAGGTCGAATACGCAGTGGTGGAAGGGCAAAAGGGCTTGCAGGCTGAGGACGTGGTGGGGTTGTAACTCGCCTCGGTAGCCATGAAAAAATCCCCTGGGGGCGAACAGACTCGCTCCCCAGGGGGTTTATACGGTCATATGCCCACCGGGGCGATCAGGCCGTCTTCCAGGTAATCTCTTCTTCACCATCGGCACTGATCCGGATCCAGCGATCCGCCGATTCCTCGCCTTCTTCCTCGACCCAAGAGCCCGGCGCGCAGCGCACTTCCACGTTCAGTGCGGCGAAAGCGGCGCGGGCGCAGGCGATGTCGTCGTCCCATGGGGTCTGGTCGCTTTCCAGGTACAGGCTGTTCCATTTACCCACAGCCTTGGGCAGCCAGGTCACCGCAATGTTTCCAGCCTTGCATTTGTAGGTCTGGCCTTTCTGGACCCAGTCGCTGCACGGGCCCAGGGCCTGGCCGAGCCAGCCGGCGATAGCCTTGTGGTCGACGTCGGCGTCCTTGAGGTAAATCTCGATATCGGGTTGGCGCATGGATGTCCTCGCTGTGGTCTTGAAAAATCCATTCGCGGATTTAACTGGCCCCCGGCCGGTGTGCCCGGGGCCCGGAATAAAAAGGTTATTGAAGAACGAAATAATCGTAGCGCATCGACACCGTGACCTCGAACGGATCGGCCTGCTCGATCACGCTGGCGCGGCGTTCGGCACTGGCGCGCCAGCCGTGGGGCGTCATCGCCAGCAGGTTGGCGCGGTCCTGGCCACTGTCGAGCGTCAGCTTGAATTCGAGGGTTTCACTGTGATTGAGCATCATGCCCGTCGGCACCAAGGCCAGGTGCTTGTCATCGGTGTATGTGCGCACTTCGTCGTATAGCCGCTCACGCAACTCCATCAGATGGCCGGCGGTAGGGCCGACTTTCATCAGGCCGCCGCCGGGGCTGAGCAAGCGCTTGGCTTCTTGCCAGTCCAATGGGCTGAACACGCTGGCCAAGAATTGGCAGCAGTCATCCGCCAGCGGCACCCGGGCCATGCTGGCGATCAACCAAGTCAGTTGCGGGTTGCGCTTGCAGGCGCGCTTGACCGCCTCGCGGGAGATATCCAGCGCGTAGCCGTCGGCGTTGGGCAATGCCTCGGCGATTTGCGCCGTGTAATAACCTTCGCCACAACCGATATCCAGCCAGCGCCCGGGCGCGCGTTCAACGGCCAGTTCGGCCAGGCGCCGGGCGACCGGGGCGTAGTGCCCGGCGTTGAGAAAGTCGCGGCGAGCTTCGACCATGGCCTGGTTGTCGCCGGGGTCGCGGCTGTTCTTGTGCTGCACCGGCAGCAGGTTCAGGTAACCCTGGCGCGCGCGGTCGAAACGATGCCCGGCCGGGCAGACCACGCCGTTGTCCACCGCGTTCAGCGGTTCGCTGCAGATCGGGCAGGCGAGCATCAGGCGAGCAACTTGATCAGCGTCTTGTAGTAGATCTCGGTCAACACGTCGAGATCGGCCGCCAGCACGCGCTCGTTGACCTGGTGGATCGTCGCATTGACCGGGCCCAGCTCCACGACCTGCGTACCCATGGTGGCGATGAAGCGACCGTCGGACGTGCCGCCGCTGGTGGACGCCTGGGTCTCGCGACCGGTGACGTCCCTGATGCTCGACGACACGGCATCGAGCAGCGCACCCGGTTCGGTGAGGAACGGCAGGCCGGACAAGGCCCAATCGATGTGCCAGTCCAGTTGATGCTTGTCGAGGATATCGGCGACGCGCTGTTGCAGGCCTTCGACGGTGGACTCGGTGGAGAAGCGGAAATTGAAGACCGCCTCCAGGTCACCCGGGATCACGTTGGTCGCGCCGGTGCCGGAGTTGAGGTTGGAAATCTGGAAACTGGTCGGCGGGAAGAAGTCGTTGCCATGGTCCCAGTGCTCGGCAGCCAATTCGGCCAAGGCGGGCGCGGCGAGGTGGATCGGGTTTTTCGCCAAGTGCGGGTAGGCTACGTGGCCTTGCTTGCCGCGCACGGTCAGCTTCGCGCCGAGGGAACCGCGCCGGCCGTTCTTGACCACATCCCCCACCAAGGTGGTGCTCGACGGCTCGCCGACGATGCACCAGTCCAATCGTTCCTGGCGAGCCTTGAGGCGCTCGACCACGGCTTTTGTGCCATGGTGGGCCGGGCCTTCTTCATCGCTGGTAATCAGGAACGTCACCGTACCCTTGTGGTCCGGGTAGTCGGCGACGAATCGTTCGGCCGCCACGACCATCGCCGCCAGGCTGCCTTTCATGTCCGCCGCGCCGCGGCCGCAGAGCATGCCTTGTTCGTCGATGACGGCATCGAACGGGTCGAGCTGCCAAGCTTGTACCGGACCGGTCGGCACCACATCGGTGTGCCCGGCGAAGCACAGCACCGGTCCGTCATGCTTGCCATGGCTGGCCCAGAAGTTATCCACATCCTCGATGCGCATCGGCTCGAGCTTGAAACCCGCGTCGCCCAGGCGCTGCATCATGATTTTCTGGCAATCGGCATCCACCGGCGTCACGGACGGGCGGCGGATCAGGTCGCAGGCGAGTTGCAGGGTCGGCGAGAGGTCGGCGTGGGCCGTCATGAAAGCTCCGGGATATAGTGTGAACGCAAGGCTTGTATGAGCGCGGGCTGGCGCGCGCGAAATGGCGGTTATCTTATAGCAAAACGATAACGGTGGGCTCAGGTGCCGGTCAGTTTGGCCACAAAATCCACGGAGGTTTTGCTTAAATTGCTCAGGCAAAGCCCTATAATGCGCGCCGGTTTTCGGGGTGACGGTCATGAGTACAGAAGATCCACGGTTTGCCGGCATTGCCCGGTTGTATGGCATTGAAGGCTTGGAGCGCCTGCGGGCGGCCCATGTGGCGATTGTCGGCGTCGGCGGCGTCGGGTCCTGGGCGGCGGAAGCCATTGCCCGCTGTGGCGTGGGCGAGATCTCGCTGTTCGACCTGGACGACGTCTGCGTCAGCAACGCCAACCGCCAGTTGCACGCCCTGGACAGCACCGTCGGCAAGCCCAAGGTCGAGGTCATGGCCGAGCGGCTGCGCGGGATCAACCCCGACTGCACGGTGCACGCGGTGGCGGACTTCGTTACGCGCGAGACCATGGCCGAATACATCACCCCAAATATCGACTGCGTGATCGACTGCATCGACAGTGTCAACGCCAAGGCCGCGCTGATCGCCTGGTGCAAGCGTCGCAAGATCCAGATCATCACCACTGGTGGCGCGGGCGGGCAGATCGACCCGACGTTGATCCAGGTCTGCGACCTGAACCGCACGTTCAATGATCCGCTGGCCTCCAAGGTGCGCTCGACCTTGCGCCGCGACTACGGTTTTTCCCGCACCGTCACCCGTCATTACAGCGTGCCTTGCGTGTTCTCCACCGAACAGCTGCGCTACCCGAAACCGGACGGTAGCATTTGCCTGCAGAAGAGTTTTGTCGGCGATGGCGTCAAGCTCGACTGCGCCGGTGGGTTTGGCGCGGTGATGATGGTCACGGCGACGTTCGGCATGGTCGCGGCGACCAAGGCTGTGGATAAGATCGTGGCGGGGGTGCGGCGGCCGGCGGATAGGCTTAAGCCCGGCCGATAACCGCTCTTGTGGCGAGGGAGCTTGCTCCCGCTTGAGCGCGAAGCGCTCATAAAAACGGGACTGCTGCGCAGTCCAGCGGGAGCAAGCTCCCTCGCCACAGGTTATTGCGTCAGTTCGCGCATCCGCTTTAGCACCGCATTCAACCCATTGCTACGCGACGGCGACAGCTGCCGCGACAATCCCAGCTGATTGAACCAATCCGGCAAATCCACCTGCTGCAACTCTTCAGCGGACAGCCCGTTGACCCGCGCCAGCAACAACGCCACCAACCCGCGGATCAACCGTGCATCACTGCTGGCCGAAAACTGCCAGTGCCCGTCGTGCAAATGACCCACTAGCCAAACCTGGCTTTCACAACCACTGACGAGGTTCGCATCGCATTTGGCCTCGTCGCTCAATGGCGCCAGGCGCTCGCCCCACTGCATCAACAGCCGCGCGCGTTGCTCCCAGCCTGACGCGTCCTGGAAAATCTGCAGCGCGGCGTCGGCGTCGACCGGCAGTTTCATCGCAGCATCTCCAGGGCCTGATCCAGCGCGTCGAAGAACCGTTCAATGTCGGCGGAGTCGTTGTACAGCGCCAGCGAAACCCGGATCGCCCCGGACAGCTTCAGGTGCTTGAACAAAGGCATGGCGCAGTGATGCCCGGCGCGCACGGCAATGCCTTGCTCGGTCAGCAGGTGCGCCAAGTCAGCGTTGTGGATGCCATCGACCACAAAGCTGACCAAGGCCTGTTGCGGCTCGCCCACCAAACGAACGCCGTTGCGCGCTCGCAGGCCGTGAAGCAAATAGTCATGCAGCGCTCTTTCATGATCGATGACCGCTTGCTCGTCGATATCGGACAGGTAATCGAGCGTCGCCCCCAAGCCGATTACGCTGGCGATGGGCGGTGTACCTGCCTCAAAACCCAGCGGTGCCGGGCGGAAGGTGGCGTTGCGGAAATCGGCTTGCTGGACCATTTCGCCGCCGAACTGCCAGTGGCGCAGTTCGCCCAGCGCTGCGCTGCGACCGAACAGCACGCCCAAGCCTTCGGGACCATAAAGCTTGTGGCTGGAAAACACATAGAAGTCGCAGCCCAGCGCATCCACGTCATGACGGCCATGCACGATGCCCTGGGCACCGTCGACCACCGTCAGCGCGCCCTGGGCCTTGGCCATCGCCAGCAATGCCGGCAATGGTTGCCAGGTTCCCAGGACATTCGACAACTGACTCACCGCGAGCAGGCGGGTACGCGGGCCGATCAGCTCGGCGGCAGCGCTCTTGTCAATCACCCCATCGGCATCCAGCGGCAACACCACCAGCGACAACGAGCGGCGCTCGGCCAGTTGTTGCCAGGGCAGCAGGTTGGCGTGATGTTCCAGGGCGCTGATGACAATTTCATCGCCTGGGTTGAACAGGTGTTCCAGCCCGTAGGCCAACAGGTTCAGCGCCGAAGTCGCGCCATGCGTGAAGATGACCTGGCCGCAGTCCACCGCATTGAGCCACTGGGAAACCTTGAGGCGACTGTCCTCGAACGCCTGGGTGGCGAGGGCGCCCGGCAAGTGTTGCGCGCGGTGCACGTTGGCCGCGCCATTGGCATAGTAATGCGCCAGGGCGTCCAGCAAGGCTTGGGGTTTCTGTGTGGTGGCGGCGTTGTCCAGGTAGGTCTGGCCTTGCCGTTGCAGGGCGGCGATGGCCGGAAAGTCGGCACGCCAGGGTGAGGGCAGGAACATGGTGATCAGGACTCGTTTGGGCGGGCCGGGCGTCGATGATACGCGCCCGGCCGCTCCATTGGCACGGGGCTTAGTTGTGCGCGTGCAGTGCTTCGTTCAACTCGATGGCGGATTTGTGGGTCTTGCATTCCACCGCGCCGGTCTCGGAATTGCGGCGGAACAGCAGGTCGGGCTGGCCCGCCAGATCGCGCGCCTTGACCACCTTGACCAGTTGGTTGTTCTCGTCCAGCAGCTTCACTTTGGTACCTGCGGTCACGTACAGGCCCGACTCCACGGTGTTGCGGTCGCCCAGCGGGATGCCGATGCCGGCGTTGGCGCCGATCAGGCAGCCTTCGCCCACCTTGATCACGATGTTGCCGCCGCCCGACAGAGTGCCCATGGTCGAGCAACCGCCGCCCAGGTCCGAGCCCTTGCCGACGAACACGCCCGCCGAGACACGGCCTTCGATCATGCCCGGGCCCTCGGTGCCAGCGTTGAAGTTGACGAAACCTTCGTGCATCACCGTGGTGCCTTCGCCCACATAGGCACCCAGGCGCAGACGTGCGGCATCGGCGATGCGCACGCCGGCCGGGACCACGTAGTCGGTCATTTTCGGGAACTTGTCCACCGAGAACACTTCCAGCAGCTCGCCACGCAGGCGGGCTTCGAGCTGATGCTCGGCCAGTTCGGCCAGGTCGATCGCGCCCTGGCTGGTCCAGGCCACGTTCGGCAGCAGCGGGAAGATACCGGCCAGGTTCAGGCCGTGGGGCTTGACCAGGCGATGGGACAGCAGGTGCAGCTTGAGGTAAGCCTCAGGCGTGGACGTCAGTTGTGCGTCTTCGGCCAGCAGGGTGGCAACCAGCGGCTTGTGGCTTTCGGCCAGGCGGGTCAGCAGCTTGGCTTGCGCGGCATCAACGCTGCGCAGCGCGTCAGCCAGCTGCGAGGCCTGGGTCGTGGTGAACGCGATGGCCTGGTTGCCTTCGCTGTAGCCGAGAATCGGCGCGATGGCGGCGACGATCTCAGCCGACGGCTTGAGCAGCGGCTGTGCGTAGAACACTTCCAGCCAGGCGCCTTCGCGGTTTTGAGTGCCGACACCAAAGGCCAGGCTGAACAGGGTCGTGGACATGGAAATTACCTCTACAAAATGGACTGGGCAGGCTTACTTGATTTCTGCCGCATAAATATCTGGCTTGAAGCCAATCAGGGTTCGGTCACCGAGATCGAGCACCGGGCGCTTGATCATCGAGGGTTGGGCGAGCATCAGTTCGATGGCTTTCGTCTGGTCGAGATCGGCTTTACGTTCGTCGTCGAGTTTGCGAAAAGTCGTACCGGCGCGGTTCAACACCACCTGCCAGCCATGTTCGTTGCACCATTGGGTCAGGTGCTCACGGTCGATGCCGGCGGTCTTGTAGTCATGAAAGTCGTAGTGCACAGCGTGTTCATCGAGCCAGGTGCGCGCCTTTTTCATCGTGTCACAGGCTTTGATGCCGAACAGCTGTAAGTGCTTGTTTTCATTGGGCATGAATGCTCCCCCAAAACGTTCCCGGTATCGTCCTGAAAATCAGCCGACGATTATGCCACGTCGTTCCAATCAGTGCCTCGACTGTCGCGGCGGATCGGACGAGGCGGAACCGATGGCGCGGTGGCGGCCACACAGCTCAGGTAAATCCCGCACTTCTGCGCACAAGAGGCCCCGCCCATGGATTCCATCCCGCTGACACCGCGCCCTACATTGACGAATCAATCGCAAGAAACACTCCCGCCCCTTTCACCAAGATCTACCACCGGGACCGCCGCATCCGTCCCGATCGGCCCTGTCACGGCTGCACAGGACCTGGCAAATCGCACGGGTGAAATCAAGGCCCAGCTCACCAGGGTATTCGAACCGCATATGAACGGCGCCAATCGCGAGGCCTTCGAGGCATTGATAGACGATCGTTCGCGAACCTTGGCCAATGATGGCGAAACCGCGCAAAGCGTCGATGCCGTGCTGACCAAAGGCTCGCGGCTGGATCGCGCGGCCCATGACACTGTCGGTTTCCTTCGTTCGGTTCCCTTCGGCGCGGCCTCCATCGCGCTGGACTTCGCCCCGGCGGTGACCGGCAATGGCTCGATTACCGCTCCGTTGGCGCTGTCGGCGATTGCCGGCCTGGTCAGCAGCGCCTCCGACACGGTCGGTAATGGCCTGATCAAGCGCGCCACCAGCGACACCCAGTGGCTGGTGGCCGAAAATGCCGACTTGGAGCCCGTCATGCAGGAAGCCGCCCAGGCGGTGAAGCCGAGCCTGACGACCCAGGCTGTCGAAGGCAGCCTGACTTTCCAGACCTTCACTGCGCGAAACGTGTTGCGCACGGTTATCCAACCCGTTGTGACGAAGACCGTCGATGCGCAAACGGGCAGCAAGGTGGATTCTGTAATAGCTGCCATCGGTTCTCCGCTGTCGGGCATGGCCGCCTATGACCTGCAACATTCCATCGATAAATCGAAACACCGGGTTGGTCCGGAATACCTGTTGGGGCGCCAAGACTGGCATCAGCGTTACAAGGACCTCAAGAATTATGGCGTAGGAAGTGCTGCGATGGGCATTGCGAAGCGGGTCGGCAGCCTGCCGCTGGACGTGATACGCGATGGCAGCAAATCGCTGCAAGGCTTGGTTACGCCGACTGGCCTGGTCAGTGGTCTTGGAGCGTTGGCCGGCGGTATTACTGCGATCGGCATGGCCCAGACCGCTGCTGTCAACGCGGCCAGGGACGCCGGGTTCTCGCCTGCCGGTGTTGCGGCGGCTGGCAAGGCGACTGTCACGGCGACGATGGCGCCGGTGCTCGCCGCCTGGGTGACAACGGGAGTGATGACCCAGCCGTTGGCGGACAAGGCTTCCGCCGCGTTGGATAAGCTATCCGCCGGTCCCGCCCATCCGGATGAGCTGCAGGGGATGTTGCCCTTGGTCGAAGCGTCGACGGCCGAACGGATCGGGGAAGATAGCGACAATGAGGGCGACAGCGTCGATTTTGTTTCGGCCCGCTCGACCCTCAGTGCCGCTGAGCGAGCTGTTTAACTGCGGATGATCGCCGGTCGCTCCTGCCGCGAGGAGGTTAGGAGCGGCCAACGGACGGCTGCGCATTCAAGCCGCTGAGGTGCGACCAATGTGCAAGGGCAGCGGTCCACCTCGGCAGTTAATATGGCACTTCACCGGCCAGCTGTTGCCGGAGATGTGTATGGCTGTCATTGGAAGTCCGTTATGCAAAGCGCCTATACCGTCCTGATCCTGTTGATGTTGGTGGGCGTTTCGCGCCTGATCGGACGGCTGGTCCCGCTGCCGTTGCCCCTGGTGCAGATCGGCGCCGGTGCCTTGTTGGCCTGGCCGTCCCTGGGGCTGCATGTGGCGCTCGATCCCGAGTTGTTCCTGTTTCTCTTTCTTCCGCCGCTGCTGTTCTCCGACGGTTGGCGCATGCCCAAGCGCGAGCTCTGGCGCTTGCGCGGGCCGATCCTGACGCTGGCGGTGGGGCTGGTGTTGTTCACGGTGGTGGGCGCCGGCTATTTCATTCATTGGCTCTTGCCGAGTATCCCATTGCCAGTGGCCTTCGCCCTGGCGGCCGTGCTGTCGCCGACCGACGCCGTGGCGGTCTCGGCGATTGCCCGGGACCGCCTGCCTGCACCGCTGATGCACATGCTCCAAGGCGAAGCCTTGATGAACGATGCCTCGGGCCTGGTGACATTCAAGTTTGCGTTGGCGGCGGCCATCACCGGTGCCTTTTCCTTGGCGAACGCCAGCCTGGCGTTCGTCCTGGTCGCGCTCGGTGGCCTGCTGGTGGGCGTGGCCCTTAGTTGGGTGGTGGGGCGCTTGCGGGCGTGGATGGTGGCCCGCGGCTGGGACGATCCAGCCACCCATGTGGTGTTCATGTTGCTGCTGCCGTTTGCCGCTTATGTGCTGGCCGAGCGACTCGGCGCGTCCGGAATTCTCTCGGCGGTGGCGGCCGGGATGATGCAGAGCTGGCTCGACCTGCTGCCACGCCAGACCGGCACGCGGCTGCTCAATCGCAGCGTCTGGGCGCTGTTGGAATTCGCCTTCAATGGCTTGATCTTCCTGCTGCTGGGCTTGCAACTGCCGGACATCATCAAGGCCGTGGCCAGCCACGAAACGACGTTGTGGCCGACATTGTTCTACCGCTGCCTGGATGTGGTGGCGATTTTCCTGGTGTTGCTGGTGCTGCGGTTTGTCTGGGTGCAAAGCATCTGGCGTTTGTCGGGGCTGTTGCGGCGTTGGCGCGGCAAGGGCGAGCTGACCTTGGTGCCGACCGCGCGTTCTTGCTGGCTGCTGACTTTTGGCGGGGTGCGCGGGGCGGTAACACTGGCGGGCGTGCTGTCGGTGCCGTTGCTGCTGGGAGCGGGGGAGGCGTTTCCCGAGCGGGATTTGCTGATCTTCATCGCTGCCGGGGTGATTCTGTTGTCGCTGATTGCGGCCTGCATCGCCCTGCCATTGCTGCTGCGAGGTATCGAGAAAACCCCCGACGACAAACGTCGCAACGAAGTGCGTGATGCATGGCGCAAAACCGCTGAAGCGGCGATCCATGCGTTGGAGGTGGAGGAGCCGACTGAGTTGCCCAGCACACCGGATGCGGCCCAGGCGGCACTGGCGACTGAGGTCAAGGCGCGGCTGATGTCCGAATATCGTCACCAGCTCGACGTCTTCAACGACTCCGCCGAAGCCCAGGCACTGGCGTTCGAAATGGACCTGCTGGAGCGCAGGCTGCGATTGAAAGCTTATCGGGCGCAGCGACTGGAGTTGTATCGCCTCAGTCGTGAACACCAGATTGGCGATGACGTGCTGCGTGAGGTGCTGGGGGAGTTGGATTTGGCGGAGGCGAATTTGGGGTTGGGGAAATAGATATCGGCCTCATCGTCCAGAAGGGTCTGGGATCGATCACGAGTTCTATGAACATACCTTGCTCGCGATGGGTAAAGTCAAATACGAATGGTGGGCGATCCTGGTTTGAAAAAGCCCGGCGGGCCGGGCTAGTATCAGGCAGCTTTTACTGGCTTTATCAGGCTTTCTGCTGGGATGCCGAACATATCGTGAAGCTTCCAGATCATGGGCAGAGTTAACGAGCGCTTACGGTTGAGCACCTCGTATACGCGGTTCGTTTTTCCGATAGCGGGAGCAAGATCGGCTGCAGTGAGTCCAGATTGCTCCATGCGAAACTTGATGGCTTCAATTGGGTCAGGCAGATCAACCGGGAAGTTCTTGGTTTCGTAGGCCTCGATCAGAGTGACCATGACTTCAAAAGCATCGCCTTCCGGGGTGCCAAGTTCAGGCTCATTCTCAAACAGGGGAGAGATCTCTTTGAGAGCTACCCGGTATTCTTCATCGGTGCGGATTGGGCGAATGTTCATGATGATTACTCCATTTCCACGGTGTTTGCGTCGATCTCATCGTACCGACGATGAGTGCCGACAAACTTGATGTACACAGCGCCGAAGCGGTAGGCAATGGCGACCACCAGGCGGTAGTCGTTACCCTTGATGTTGAACACCACGCGGCGACTCTTGAGAATGCTTGCGTTACCGTATTGCGCCTTGATGTCGTTTGGGTTGGTCCAAGTGGCTTTTTCGGCATCGTCAAGCCAAGCCTTAAGCTGCTGTTCGGAATCTGGGTATTTCTCCCAGAAGGCTTTCAGATGACTGATGGCGATAATTCTCATGGGTGAGAATTTAGTCCCGTGGTGGGACTTTTGCAAGCATTCACAAGCAACAGCTTGCAGTCCTGCCGGACACTCATCCTTAACCTCATAAAAAGCAAAGCCGCCCGAAAGGCGGCTTCAATCGACACGCAACTGAGCTTGCTCTGCCCCGTCTGCGTGGCTGGGTCAACCCGGAGAGGGATCCAGACTCCTGCCAGCGTTCACTGGTGACGGGGCGATCATGGCTGCCGGTAATAGCGAATTCAAGCCAGCTTGATTCTTGAAACAGGGCTGCAAGTGATCTGTTGAGGTGCTAAACCTGTGAAATCAATGGCTTGCTTTAGGGAGACGCGTTTTATTTCTTTTCTTGTCTGAGCAGACAGATTGGCGTCTGTCAGACGCGCCGAAGTTTCCGACAAGTTTTTAAGGTTGTCCGTCGGAAGCGTGGGCTCTAGCCTCTGGGTGTCGCTGCCAATTCAGCGACCGGACGTGAGAATCCGAACAACACCTCTAGGAGCACGGGCTTCTGCGCTATCCAAGCGCGGGGCTTTACATACTTCAGCTCTAGGGAGCAATTTTGATGGACAAGAAAGAGACTCAAAACGCACCAAAGCCAGCCTCCACTTTCCCCTACGCTGACTATGCCCCCGAAAAGCTGCAAGAGGCAGCCGATCGTGTGTTGGATCAATATCTCAAGCCTGATGACGACAGCAAGTCAGAACCCAAGCCCTCAGTACAGTTATTCACTGTGGCTGACGGTATCGACACCGAAGTGTTGCTCGCCAACCTCAGCGAAACCCTGGCTTCGGCCAATGCGATGCTCAACGACCTTGCCTTCGATCAGGACGGCTCGCGACGGCATGTAGCATTGGGAGTGGCCCAGATGATTGAGTTGGGGATGTTGTTGGCGAACAAGTGCCTGGACCGGGTAGAACTTCGGACTTGGTGTAATAAATGCCGGCCTCATCGCGAGCAAGTTCGCTCCCACGGGGGATTTGTGGTGTTCACAGATATAGAGTCGACACCGAGCTCCTGTGGCGAGGGAGCTTGCTCCCGCTGGGCCGGGCTGGCGCTCCAGCGCGAAGCGGCCCTAAACCCGGGCAACGCGGTACGTCAGACAGATTGAGTTGACTGCTTTGGGGCCGCTGCGCAGCCCAGCGGGAGCAAGCTCCCTCGCCACAACAGCGCTTATGCGTGAGCCTCTTCCTGCTCAGGCACCAACCGTACTTCCACCCTCTGACCCAACGCACGCGCTGCGCTGGCAAGCGTTGCCAGCGTCATTCCCGCATCGTTCTGGTCCAGTGCGCGATCAACAGCAGTGCGACTGGTGTGCATCCGCTGTGCCAAGGCTTTTTTGGTCACTTTCTGAAGCTTCATCGCTTCGGCAATCTGCCAGGCAATAACGCGTTTGAGCGCAGCTGCGGAAACTTCTTCGGCGATACCTTGCTCGGCGAGGAAGTCGTCAAAATCAGATCCGATGTGCTTGTTCATTTGCTGTGCCTCATAGTCTTGCTTTGCGCTGCTTGGCGGTTGCCATATCGGTGGTTGGCGTTTTTTGACTCTTCTTTATGAAAGCGTGGAGTAGAACCATGTCAGAGCCCACCACAGTAAAGAGAACGCGGGCGATGGTATCTCCAAGGTCAATTCTGACCTCCCATAGCCCAGTGTCCAGCTTGCGAACCACCGGCATACCTATAGGCCAACCAATCTGAACGGTCTTGATGTCAGTTCCGATCATTCGTCTATGCTCGCGAGGCAGGTCAGTCAGCCATTCGCGAACGGGCTCATTCCCGGCGTCGGTGCGGAAGAAATGTACGTTCAGTATGGGGGCAATATCAACCATGAACGGAGTGTACCGAAATAGGTGCATTGCGCAACCCAGGTATTACTGAGGATTTGTACAGGGGGGGCGGGTGGTTGATACGGATGCTGCTGTTGGGGCCGCTGCGCAGCCCAGCGGGAGCAAGCTCCCTCGCCACGACAGCGGTCCGCTTCAGCGCGATACGGTCATCAGCCCCGACGCTGGATGAACGCGCGGATGCGCTCCGCCGCTTCCACGCATTCAGCCAATGGCGCGACCAGGGCCATGCGCACGCGGCCGGCGCCTGGGTTGACGCCGTCGACATCGCGGGACAGGTACGAACCCGGCACGACGGTCACGTGTTCCTGTTCGAACAGGTCACGGCAGAACGCCGCGTCATCGCCCGCCACATTTGGCCACAGGTAGAAGCTGCCATCGGGGCGTTGCACGTCCAGCACCGGGCTGAGGATTTCCAGCACCGCGTCGAACTTCTCCCGGTACAGCGCGCGGTTGGCGCGGACGTGCACTTCGTCGTTCCACGCGGCGATGCTCGCCAGTTGGGTTTGAACCGGCATGGCGCAGCCGTGGTAGGTGCGGTACAGCAGGAAGCCCTTGAGGATGTCCGCATCGCCGGCCACGAAGCCGGAGCGCAGGCCGGGCAGGTTGGAGCGTTTGGACAGGCTGTGGAACACCACGCAGCGCTTGAAATCCTTGCGGCCCAGTTCGACGCAGGCGCTGAGCAGCCCTGGCGGCGGGGTTTGTTCGTCGAAGTAGAGTTCGCTGTAGCACTCGTCCGCTGCGATGACGAAGTCATGTTCGTCAGCCAGGGCGATGAGTTTCTTCAGCACATCCACCGGGATCAACGCGCCGGTTGGGTTGCCCGGGGAGCAGAGGAACAGGATCTGGCAGCGCTTCCAGATGTCCGGCGATACCGCATCGAAATCCGGGTTGAAGCCGTTCTCGTCCAGGCACGGCAGGTAGTGCGGCTTCGCTCCGGCCAGGAACGCCGCGCCTTCATAGATTTGATAGAAAGGGTTCGGACTCACCACCAGGGCATCGTCGGCCCGGTTGACCACGGTCTGGGTGAAGGCGAACAGCGCCTCGCGGGTGCCGTTGACCGGCAGTACGTGGCGCGCCGGGTCGAGCCAGCCGTTCGGCACGTTGAAGCGGCGTTCGCACCAGCCGACGATGGCCTCACGCAACTCCGGGATGCCGAGCGTCGTCGGGTACACGGCCATCTTTTCCAGATTGCTGGCCAGGGCTTCAGCCACGAAGCTCGGCGAACGATGCTTGGGCTCGCCGATGGACAGCGCGATCGGGCGCTTGTCCGGGTTGGGCGTGATGCTGCCGAGCAGGGCGCGCAATTTTTCGAACGGGTAGGGCTGGAGCTGGTTCAGGGCGTTGTTCATCGTTGCGCAATCTCTCAAAACGGCTGAATCATGACGCAATCAGATGCTGATGCGCGTCAGGTTGATGTCGGGTTCCTGGTTGACGCTCAAGTGCCGGACGATCGCTTCCTGCAAGCGGCTGCACAACTGCGGATCGGACAGCGGCTGGTTCTGAGCGTCGGTGATAAAGAAAACGTCTTCCACCCGCTCGCCGAGCGTTGCGATCTTGGCGTTCTGCAGTGACAGGTCGAACTCCAGGAAGATATGGCCGACCCGCGCCAACAGGCCCGGCCGGTCCGGAGCGCTGAGCTCCAGTACCGTGACCTGGCGCTGGGCGTCGTTGTGGATCGTCACCTGGGGCGCAAAGGCGAAGTGCTTGAGCTGGCGCGGCACCCGGCGCTGGATGATGGTCGGGTAGTCCGCCGGGTTGCGCAGGGCTTCGGTGAGGCCGTCGCGAATCTGCTTGACCCGCGCCGGGTTGTCACCAATCGAGTCGCCGTCGGTGTCGAGCACGATGTAGGTGTCGAGGGTGAACTGGCTGCTGGACGTGATGACCCGTGCGTCGTGAATGTTCAGGTTAAGCTGGTCCATCGCCGCCACGGTCACGGCGAAGAAGTCGTGCTGGTCCGGGGCATAGATGAAGATCTGCGTGCCGCCCTCGAACTCGCGCTGGGTGGTTTCCTTGATCAGCACCAACGGCCCGCCATCGGCTGGCTGCTGGAGGATCGCATCGCTGTGCCAGGCCACGTCGCCGGCGGTGTGGCGCAGGAAATAATCATCGCCCAATTGCGACCAGAGCTGCTCGACGTCGTCCGGATCGGTGCCGCCGCGGACCAGGATGTCCAGGGCCGCGCTTTGGGTGCGACGGATCTGCTCTTCGCGGTCCACCGGGTTTTCCAGGCCGCGGCGCAAGGCACGCTTGGTCTCGGTGTAGAGCTGGCGCAGCAGGCTGGCGCGCCAGGAATTCCAGAGGCTCGGGTTGGTGGCATTGATGTCGGCCACGGTCAACACGTAGAGGTAATCCAGGCGGGTTTCATCGCCGACGATCTGGGCGAAGTCATGGATCACCTGAGGGTCGGACAAATCCTTGCGCTGGGCGGTGGTCGACATCACCAAGTGGTTCTGTACCAGCCAGACGATCAACCGGCTGTCCCATACCGGCAGCTGATGCCGCTGGCAGAAGGCTTCGGCATCCACCGCGCCGATTTCGGAATGGTCGCCTTGGCGACCTTTACCGATGTCGTGATACAGCCCTGCCATGTAGATCAGCTCGGGCTTGGGCAACTTGGCCATGAGCTTGCTGGCCAGGGGGAATTTTTCCGAGACCTGGGTGTACTGCAGCTTACGCAGGTGCTTGATCAGGTTCAGGGTGTGGGCATCGACCGTATAGATGTGGAACAGGTCGTGTTGCATCTGTCCGACAATGAAGCCGAATTCTGGCAGATAACGCCCGAGGATCCCGTAGCGGTTCATCCGCCGCAGATTGCGGTGCACGCCGATCTTGCACTTGAACAACTCGATAAACAGGCTGGTGTTGCGGATGTCGTGGCGGAAATCTTCATCGATCAGGTGACGATTTTCCCGCAGCAGGCGGATGGTGTCGGCGCGTACGCCCTTGATTTCCGGCTGCTGGGCCATGAGCACGAAGATTTCGAGCATGGCAAAGGGCGTGCGACGGAACACATTGGCGTTGCGCGCTTCGATGTAGCCGTCGTGCAGTTGGAAACGTGAGTTGATCGGCTGCGGTGGTTCTTCGTCTTCGGGGGCGAGGATGACTTCCTCGAAGTGCTGGATGATCAGCTCGCTGAGTTGGGCAATGCTCATCACGACGCGGTAATACTGTTGCATGAAGTTTTCGATGGACTGCTTGGCATCCTGTCCTTCGAAGCCCAGCAGGCCGGCGATGGAGCGCTGATGATCGAACAGCAGACGGTCCTCGGAACGTCCGGCGAGCATGTGCAGCGCATACCGGACCTTCCACAGGAACTCCTGGGACGACGCCAGCAAGGCGTTTTCGCTTTCCACCAGGAAGCCTTCACCGGCCAGGGCCCGCAGGTTCAGCGTGCCGTACTGGCGGCGGGCGACCCAGAGGATGGTCTGGATGTCCCGCAGCCCGCCCGGCGAGCCTTTGACGTTGGGTTCCAGGTTGTATTCGGTGTCGTTGTACTTGTGGTGGCGGGCCTTCTGCTCGGCGTGCTTGGCCAGGAAGAAATCCTTGCTCGGCCACATGTGCGCCGTGCTGGTGACATCGAGCATGCGCTGGCGCAGCCGCTCAGGGCCGGCGATGGTGCGACTTTCCATCAGGTTGGTGATCACCGTGAGGTCGGCGCGGGCCTCTTCGGCGCATTCCCGCACCGAACGCACACTTTGGCCGACCTCCAGGCCGATGTCCCACAGCAGCGTCAGGAAACGCTCGATGGAGTCGCGGAAGATTTCATGGTCGGCGCTGTCCAGCAGGATCAGCAGGTCGATGTCCGAGTAGGGGTGCAGTTCGCCACGCCCGTAGCCGCCAACCGCCACCAAGGCAATGTCGGCATCCTCGCTCCAGTTGAACTGTTCCCAGGCCTTTTGCAGGATGTTATCGACGAACCAGGCGCGATCCTCGATCAGCCGGCGAATATCCCTGCCGCTGCGAAAGCGCTGGTCGAGCACTTCGTGGGCCTGGCGGATCGCTTTCTTGAACGCCGATATGGGGCTTGCCTTCAGGGCCAGTTCAGCCTGGAACTGGCCGCGGTCGAAGAGTTCGGGATCCACCTGCGGCATCGAATGGCTTTCCTTTCTATCTATCTATAGCTATAGGCTGGGCGCGGATCAGGCGGAAACGCGAGCAATGGTGTCATCGCTGCGCAGGGTAAAGATCTCGTAGCCGGTCTCGGTCACCAGCAACGTGTGCTCCCACTGGGCCGACAGCTTGCGGTCCTTGGTGATGGCAGTCCAGCCGTCGCCCAGTACCTTGGTGTCGGCGCGACCCTGGTTGATCATCGGCTCGATGGTGAAGGTCATGCCCGCCTGCAGTTCCATGCCGGTGCCGGCCCGGCCGTAGTGCAGGATCTGCGGCTCTTCGTGGAACACCTTGCCAATGCCGTGGCCGCAGAATTCGCGCACCACCGAGAAACCGTTCTTCTGCGCGTGCTTCTGGATCACTTCGCCGATGTCGCCAAGGCGGCAACCCGGTTTCACCAGTTCAATGGCCATGTACATGCATTCCTGGGTGACCTTCGACAGACGCTGGGCCCACTCCGGGACGTTGCCGACATGGAACATGCGGCTGGTATCGCCGTGGTAGCCATCCTTGATGACGGTGACGTCGATGTTCAGGGTGTCGCCATCCTTCAACGGTTTTTCGTTGGGAATGCCGTGGCAGACCACGTGGTTGATCGAGGTGCAGATCGACTTGGGGAAGCCTTTATAGTTGAGCGGCGCGGGGATGGCTTTCTGCTCATTGACGATATAGTCGTGGCAGATGCGGTCCAGCTCTTCGGTGGTCACGCCCGGCTTGACGTAATCGGCGATCATTTCCAGCACTTCGGCGGCGAGTTTGCCGGCGACACGCATTTTTGCGATGTCCTCGGGAGTCTTGAGGGTAACGGTCATACAGGCTCTCTCTGCGCCCGACGGCGCTGTTCAAAACGAAATGGGCGGCGGATGATGGTCGGTGCGGCCCTGAAAGAGGCGATTCTAACAGACGCTCGGCGCAAATCCGCGCTCGCGTGCATCGCTTCTCTCTAAAGGGGCTGTTGCCACAACCAATGAATGGGCTGCATAACGGCGCTTCGCCGGGTTTTCAGAATCCGGGTTTCGTTTTCATCCATGCTGTGGTATAAAATGCGCCGCTTTCCGGGGATGACCCCGTGAGCTTAAATCCACACACGTGTCGACACGATGGCCTGGGTGCCTTCGGCTTATTCAGCCGCTGGTTGGTCATTGGGATACGTGGAGGCCAAACCCGACTTATCAAGGAACTATCATGTCCCAAGTCAACATGCGCGATATGCTGAAGGCCGGTGTGCACTTCGGTCACCAGACCCGTTACTGGAACCCGAAAATGGGTAAGTACATTTTCGGCGCGCGCAACAAGATCCACATCATCAACCTTGAAAAAACCCTGCCGATGTTCAACGAGGCACTGACCTTCGTAGAGCGCCTGGCCCAGGGTAAAAACAAGATTCTGTTCGTCGGCACCAAGCGTTCCGCTGGCAAGATCGTTGCTGAAGAAGCAGCACGTTGCGGTTCGCCGTACGTCGATCACCGCTGGTTGGGCGGCATGCTGACCAACTTCAAGACTATTCGCGCTTCCATCAAGCGTCTGCGTGACCTTGAAGTCCAGTCCGAAGACGGTACTTTCGCCAAGCTGACCAAGAAAGAAGCGCTGATGCGTACTCGCGATCTTGAGAAGCTGGACCGCTCCCTGGGCGGTATCAAGGACATGGGCGGTCTGCCTGACGCACTGTTCGTGATCGACGTTGACCACGAGCGCATCGCGATCACCGAAGCCAACAAGCTGGGTATCCCGGTCATCGGCGTTGTCGATACCAACAGCAGCCCGGAAGGCGTTGACTACATCATTCCAGGCAACGATGACGCCATTCGCGCCATCCAGCTGTACATGGGTGCGATGGCTGACGCTGTCATCCGTGGTCGCAACAATGTAAATGGCGGCACCGAAGTCTTCGCTGAAGAAGCTCCGGCAGCAGCCGCTGAGTAACTGACGCCCTGGCGTTGACTCAGTAAGCAAAAAGGGGGCTTGGCCCCCTTTTTGCCACCTCGAAAACCATTTGTGGGCAGCGCAGCTACAGCATCTGTAACGTGCAGCGGCTAACAAAGGGTGTTTCAGGAAGAATTGATCGCCCGTTCGGTCGGGTGGAATGGTTGAAAACCTATCCAAGAGGATTTTGAAATGGCAGAGATTACTGCAGCGTTGGTCAAAGAACTGCGCGAGCGTACCGGCGAAGGCATGATGGACTGCAAGAAAGCCTTGACCAAGGCTGGCGGCGACATCGAGAAAGCCATTGATGACATGCGTGCCTCGGGCGCCATCAAGGCTGCCAAAAAAGCCGGCAACATTGCCGCTGAAGGCGCGATCGGCATCAAGGACGACGGTAAAGCTGCCGTTATCATTGAAGTCAACTCGCAGACCGATTTCCTGGCCCTGCAAGACGACTTCAAGGCATTCGTTGCCGCCAGCGTCGAAAAAGCATTTGCCGACAAACTGACCGACGCAGCTCCGCTGATCGCCGCTCAGGAATCGGCTCGTGAAGCCCTGGTTGCCAAAGTGGGCGAGAACGTCAACATTCGTCGCTTGGTTCGCGTTGAAGGCGATGTTGTCGGTTCTTACCTGCACGGCAACAAGATCGGCGTAGTCGTGGCCCTCAAAGGCGGCAACGTCGAGCTGGCCAAGGACATCGCCATGCACGTCGCTGCCAGCAATCCTGAGTTCCTGCTGCCGTCGGAAGTTTCCGCTGATGCCATCGAACGCGAGAAAGCCGTGTTCATGCAGCTCAACGAAGACAAGATCAAGGGCAAGCCAGCCGAAATCGTTGAGAAAATGGTTGCCGGTCGTATCACCAAGTTCCTGGCTGAAGCCAGCCTGGTTGAGCAGGCGTTCGTCAAGAACCCTGAAATCAAGGTCGGTGAACTGGCCAAGAAGGGCGGCGCTGAAATCGTTTCCTTCACTTACTTCAAGGTGGGTGAAGGCATCGAGAAGCCAGTAGACAACTTCGCTGAAGAAGTGGCTGCTCAGCTGGCTGCCAGCAAGCAATAAGACGGTTTCACGACTGTCGCCCAGAAGAGGCTGCCCGCTCACGCGCGCAGCCTCTTTTCGGATGGGGATGCCGATTTATATTGGTTTCCCGCCGGAACTGGCTTACAAAGCCGTGTTCCGATGGCGCGGTTTCAGCGCCAAGCTAGAGTGAAGGCAGGCTGCAAACAGCCTCAAAGAATTTTCGAAAATACGCCGCAGGAGAGATTCGCAATGGCTCAGCAGGGCAGTGGTTATCAGGCTCGCTATAAACGCATTCTACTCAAGCTTAGCGGCGAGGCCCTGATGGGCTCGGAAGAGTTCGGGATCGATCCGAAGGTGCTGGATCGCATGGCGCTGGAAGTTGGCCAACTGGTCGGGATCGGCGTTCAGGTCGGCCTGGTCATCGGCGGCGGCAACCTGTTCCGTGGCGCGGCGCTGAGCGCGGCGGGCATGGATCGGGTCACGGGCGACCACATGGGCATGCTGGCCACTGTGATGAACGCCCTGGCTATGCGCGACGCGCTGGAGCGTGCCAATATCTCCGCCATCGTGATGTCGGCCATTTCCATGGTCGGCGTGACCGATCACTACGATCGCCGCAAGGCCATGCGCCACCTCAGCGCCAAGGAAGTGGTGATTTTTGCCGCCGGTACCGGCAATCCGTTCTTCACCACGGATTCGGCCGCGTGCCTGCGAGCGATCGAGATCGACGCCGATGTCGTGCTCAAGGCTACCAAGGTGGATGGCGTGTATACCGCTGACCCGTTCAAAGACCCGCATGCCGAGAAGTTCGATCATCTGACCTACGATGAAGTGCTGGATCGCAAACTGGGTGTAATGGACCTGACCGCTATCTGCCTGTGCCGCGACCACAAGATGCCGCTGCGCGTCTTTAACATGAATAAACCCGGTGCCCTGCTCAACATCGTGCACGGTGGCGCCGAAGGAACTCTGATCGAG
Source organism: Pseudomonas sp. Z4-20 (assembly GCF_051131955.1). Classification (NCBI taxonomy): domain Bacteria; kingdom Pseudomonadati; phylum Pseudomonadota; class Gammaproteobacteria; order Pseudomonadales; family Pseudomonadaceae; genus Pseudomonas; species Pseudomonas sp. Z4-20. The sequence continues at coordinate 4,494,012 of NZ_CP071641.1, read as the reverse complement.
GAAGGCAAGTAATGATCAACGAAATCAAGAAAGACGCTGAAGAGCGCATGAAGAAGTCCTTGGAGTCTCTGAACCACGCATTCGGTCAGATTCGTACCGGCAAGGCTCACCCGAGCATCCTCGGTAGCGTCATGGTGCCTTACTACGGCACTGACACACCGCTGAGCGGCGTCGCCAACGTCACCGTGAAAGATTCGCGCACCCTGCAGGTCGTGGCTTTCGAGCGCAACATGCTCGCTGCTGTAGACAAGGCGATCCAGAGCGCCGGTCTGAATCTCAACCCAACTAACCTGGGTGAGCTGCTGCTGATCCCGATGCCGGCCCTCACCGAGGAAACGCGCAAAGGCTTCACCAAACAGGCTCGTAGCGCAGCGGAAGACGCGCGTGTTGCCGTGCGTAATATCCGTCGTGACGCGTTGGGTGAGCTGAAGAAGCTGGTCAAGGATAAGGAAATCAGTGAAGACGAAGAGCGTCGTGCCGTCGCTGATATCGATAAGCTGACCAAAGAATCCGAGGCCCAAATCACCAAGGCCACGGACGAGAAAGAAAAAGACCTGATGGCCGTATAAGGGTCTCGTTTTCATGGATAAGACCAAGCAGGCCGTGCCGTTCGCGGTGCCGCGCCATGTGGCGATCATCATGGACGGCAATAACCGCTGGGCCAAGAAACGCTTTATGCCTGGCGTTGCCGGGCACAAGGCAGGGGTCGATGCGGTTCGTGCTGTCATCGAGGTGTGCGCCGAGGCTGGGGTCGAGGTGCTCACTCTGTTCGCCTTTTCCAGCGAAAACTGGCAGCGTCCCGCCGATGAAGTCAGTGCCTTGATGGATCTGTTCCTCAAGGCCCTGCGGCGCGAAGCCAAGCGGTTGGACGAGAACAGGATCTGCCTGCGGATCATTGGTGATCGCTCGCGTTTCCATCCTGAACTGCAAGCCGCAATGCGTGAGGCTGAGGCCGCCACGGCTGGCGCCGATCGGTTTGTGCTGCAAATCGCTGCCAATTATGGCGGCCAGTGGGACATCGCCCAGGCGGCCCAGCGCCTGGCGCGGGAAGTCCAGGCCGGCCACCTGCGGCCCGAGGACATCACGCCCGAGCTGTTGCAAACCTGCTTGGCGACCGGCGACTTGCCGTTGCCGGACCTGTGCATCCGTACCGGCGGCGAACATCGCATCAGCAATTTCCTGCTCTGGCAGCTGGCCTACGCCGAGCTGTACTTCTCCGACCTGTTCTGGCCGGACTTCAAACACGAAGCCATGCGCACCGCACTGGCCGATTTCGCTTCCCGTCAGCGTCGTTTCGGTAAAACGAGCGAGCAGATCGAAGCTGGAGCCCGGGTTTAATGCTAAAACAACGAATCATCACCGCCCTGATCCTGTTGCCCATCGCCTTGGGTGGTTTTTTCCTGCTCGAAGGGGCGGGCTTTGCCCTGTTCATCGGGCTGGTCGTGACGCTGGGTGCGTGGGAATGGGCGCGGCTGGCAGGTTTTGCCGCGCAGTCGGCGCGCGTGACCTATGCGGTGGCGGTCGCCGCCATGTTGTTCGTCATGTACCTGGTGCCTGGCATCGCGCCGTGGGTGCTGGGGGCGGCGGTGCTGTGGTGGGCGACGGCGACCTTCCTGGTGTTGACCTATCCGCGCACCACTCATCACTGGTCCAATGCCGCGACCAAGCTGATGATTGGTCTCCTGATCCTGCTGCCGGCCTGGCAGGGGCTGATCTGGATCAAGCAGGGGCCGCTGGGAAACTGGCAAATCATGGCAGTGATGGTGCTGGTCTGGGGCGCTGACGTCGGCGCTTATTTCTCCGGTCGTGCCTTCGGCAAGCGCAAGCTGGCGCCAAGGGTCAGTCCCGGCAAGAGCTGGGAAGGCGTCTATGGTGGGCTCGCCTTGAGCCTGGTGATCACCGCCGTGGTTGGCTTCGTGCGCGACTGGACAGTCGCGCAGCTGCTGATGGGCCTGATTGGCGCCGCGCTCATTGTATTTGTATCGGTGGTCGGTGACCTGACGGAAAGCATGTTCAAGCGCCAATCCGGGATCAAGGACAGCAGTAACCTGCTGCCGGGCCACGGTGGCGTGCTGGATCGTATCGACAGCCTGACCGCCGCGATCCCGATCTTTGCAGTGCTGTTGTGGATGGCGGCATCGTGAGTCGTCCCCAGCAGATTACCGTCCTCGGGGCCACCGGTTCGATCGGTCTCAGTACTCTGGATGTCATTGGCCGGCATCCAGAGCGCTACCAGGTGTTTGCCCTCAGCGGTTTCACGCGCCTGAGTGAATTGCTGGCGCTGTGCGTACGCCACGCGCCGCGGTTTGCCGTGGTGCCCGAGGCGGCTGTGGCGCAGGCGCTGCAGGACGACTTGCGCGCAGCCGGTTTGCAGACGCGTGTCCTGGTGGGGGAGGAGGGCTTGTGCCAGGTAGCCTCCGATCCCGAGGTCGATGCTGTGATGGCGGCAATTGTCGGCGCTGCGGGCTTGCGTCCGACGCTGGCTGCGGTGGAAGCGGGCAAGAAGATCCTGTTGGCCAACAAGGAAGCGCTGGTGATGTCCGGCGCACTGTTCATGCAGGCGGTGCGCAAAAGTGGCTCGGTGCTGCTGCCCATCGACAGCGAACACAATGCGATTTTTCAATGCATGCCGCGGGATTTCTCTCGCGGCCTGGGCGTGGTGGGTGTACGGAGGATTCTTCTGACAGCCTCCGGCGGTCCATTCCGGCAGACGCCGCTGGAAGAATTGGTGCATGTTACGCCCGAGCAGGCCTGTGCCCACCCGAACTGGTCCATGGGTCGCAAGATTTCCGTGGATTCGGCCAGCATGATGAACAAGGGGCTGGAGCTGATCGAGGCCTGCTGGCTGTTCGATGCCCGGCCGTCCCAAGTCGAAGTGGTGATTCACCCGCAAAGCGTGATTCACTCGCTCGTGGATTACGTCGATGGGTCCGTTCTGGCCCAGTTGGGCAACCCGGACATGCGCACCCCGATCGCCAATGCCCTGGCCTGGCCGGAGCGGATTGATTCGGGCGTGGCGCCGTTGGACCTGTTCGCCATTGCGCGCCTCGATTTCCAGGCGCCCGATGAGCAGCGCTTCCCCTGCCTGCGCCTGGCGCGACAGGCAGCCGAGGCGGGCGACAGTGCACCGGCCATGCTTAATGCCGCCAACGAAGTAGCGGTCGCGGCGTTTCTCGACGGGCGTGTCCGTTACCTCGAGATCGCGAGTATCATCGAAGAGGTCTTGAATCTTCAGGCCGTGGTTTCACTCGATGACCTCGACGCAGTCTTCACCGTGGATGCCAGGGCTCGAGAGCTGGCGGGGCAGTGGTTGGGGCGTCACGGACGTTGAGGCAGCGGTACGTTAGCCAGGGTTGTCCTGGACAGGATTGTGGAGAAAACAGATGAGCGCGCTCTATATGATTGTCGGCACCCTGGTTGCGCTGGGGGTGCTGGTCACTTTTCACGAATTCGGCCATTTCTGGGTCGCGCGTCGCTGTGGCGTCAAGGTCCTGCGTTTTTCCGTCGGCTTCGGCATGCCGTTGCTGCGCTGGCATGACAAGCAGGGGACCGAATTTGTCGTGGCGGCCATCCCACTGGGCGGCTACGTCAAGATGCTCGATGAGCGTGAGGGTGAAGTGCCCGCCGATCAACTCGACCAGTCCTTCAATCGCAAGACCGTCCGTCAGCGTATCGCTATCGTTGCGGCCGGACCTATCGCCAACTTCCTGCTGGCCATGGTGTTTTTCTGGGCGCTGGCGATGTTGGGCAGCGAGCAGGTGCGGCCGGTTATCGGTGCGGTCGAGGCGGGCAGCGTGGCGGCTCGCGCCGGATTGAGCGCTGGGCAGGAAATCGTTGCCATAGACGGTGAGCCGACCTCGGGCTGGGCTGCCGTCAACCTGCAATTGGTACGTCGCCTGGGTGAAAGCGGTTCGTTGCAACTGCTGGTACGTGAGCAGGGATCGACGGCGGATTTGCCCCGGGAGCTGATGCTCGATAATTGGCTCAAGGGTGCGGACGAGCCGGACCCGATCCGCTCCTTGGGGATTCGCCCATGGCGTCCGGCGTTGCCGCCAGTGGTGGCTGAACTTGATCCCAAAGGCCCGGCTCAGGCCGCTGGCTTGAAGGCCGGTGACCGCTTGCTGGCTTTCGATGGCCAGTCGGTCAGTGACTGGCAGCAGGTAGTCGACTCGGTTCGTGTACGTCCTGATACCAAGATTGTGCTGCGTGTAGAGCGCGACGGTGCTTCAATCGACGTCCCGGTGAACCTGGCTGCCCGTGGCGAAAGCAAGGCGCCGACCGGTTATCTGGGCGCTGGCATCAAGGCTGTCGAATGGCCAGCGGAAATGATCCGCGAGGTCAGCTTCGGTCCTGTCGCGGCCATTGGAGAGGGTGCGCGGCGTACTTGGACCATGAGTGTCCTGACCCTCGACTCGCTCAAGAAAATGTTGTTCGGCGAGCTCTCGGTAAAAAACTTGAGTGGACCGATAACCATTGCTAAAGTGGCGGGCGCTTCTGCCCAGTCGGGCGTCGCTGATTTCCTGAATTTCCTTGCTTATCTGAGCATTAGCCTGGGGGTTCTGAATTTGCTGCCCATTCCGGTACTGGATGGGGGGCATCTGCTGTTTTATCTGATCGAGTGGGCGCGTGGTCGTCCCTTGTCGGATCGGGTGCAGGGTTGGGGGATACAGATCGGTATCAGCTTGGTGGTCGGGGTGATGTTGCTTGCCTTGGTCAACGATCTGGGTCGTCTGTAACGCTTCGCTGAATTGCGAATCTGCCGCATTTTGCGGCAGTTTGTTTATTGCCAGTTGGAATAAGAAAGGACTTCATGAAACGTCTGCTGCTAACTGCGGTTCTCACCGTATTGATGATCGCCGAAGTTCACGCCGAGTCCTTCACTATCTCTGATATTCGCGTCAACGGCCTACAGCGGGTTTCCGCGGGTAGCGTCTTTGGTGCCTTGCCGCTCAACGTCGGCGAGCAAGCGGATGATCGGCGCCTGGTGGAATCCACTCGCGCTCTGTTCAAGACCGGCTTCTTTCAAGATATCCAGCTGGGCCGTGACGGCAATGTTCTGGTCATCACGGTCGTCGAGCGCCCGTCGGTCGCCAGTATCGAGATCGAAGGCAACAAGGCGATCTCCACTGAAGACCTGATGAAAGGCCTCAAGCAATCCGGCCTGGCCGAAGGCGAGATCTTCCAGCGCGCCACCCTCGAAGGCGTGCGCAACGAGCTGCAACGCCAGTACGTTGCCCAAGGCCGCTACTCGGCTACCGTCGACACCGAGGTCGTGCCGCAACCGCGCAACCGCGTCGGCCTGAAGGTGAACATCAACGAAGGCACCGTTGCGGCCATCCAGCACATCAACGTGGTGGGCAACACCGTCTTCCCCGATGAAGACCTGATCGACCTGTTCGAACTCAAGACCACCAACTGGTTGTCGTTCTTCAAGAACGACGACAAGTACGCCCGTGAAAAACTTTCCGGTGACCTGGAGCGCCTGCGTTCCTACTACCTGGACCGTGGCTACATCAATATGGACATCGCCTCGACCCAGGTGTCCATTACTCCGGACAAGAAGCACGTCTACATCACCGTCAACGTCAACGAAGGCGAGAAATACACCGTTCGTGACGTCAAGCTCAGTGGTGACCTGAAGGTTCCTGAAGACCAGGTCAAGTCGCTGTTGCTGGTGCAGAAGGGCCAGGTTTTCTCGCGCAAGCTGATGACCACCACGTCTGAACTGATCACCCGTCGCCTGGGTAACGAGGGCTACACCTTCGCCAACGTCAACGGCGTGCCGCAGCCGCACGATGAAGACCATACCGTCGACATCACCTTCGCCGTGGACCCGGGCAAGCGCGCCTACGTCAACCGCATCAACTTCCGTGGCAACACCAAGTCCGAGGACGAAGTGCTGCGCCGTGAAATGCGCCAGATGGAAGGTGGCTGGGCGTCGACCTACCTGATCGACCAGTCCAAGACCCGCCTGGAGCGCCTGGGCTTCTTCAAGGAAGTCAACGTCGAGACTCCGGCTGTACCGGGCGTCGATGACCAGGTCGATGTGAATTACAGCGTTGAAGAGCAAGCTTCCGGCTCGATCACCGCCAGCGTCGGTTTCGCCCAGAGCGCGGGCCTGATCCTGGGTGGTTCGATTACCCAGAACAACTTCCTGGGTACCGGTAACAGGGTCAGCGTCGGCCTGACCCGCAGCGAATACCAGACCCGTTACAACTTCGGTTTCGTGGACCCCTACTGGACCGCAGACGGTGTGAGCCTGGGCTACAACGCCTTTTATCGCACCACCGACTATGACGAACTCGATTCCGATGTATCCAGCTATGCGGTAGACAGCTTGGGTGCCGGCGTCAACGTGGGTTATCCAATCAGCGAGACTTCGCGGCTTACATTCGGTCTCACTGCCCAGCAGGATGAGATCAGCACTGGCCGCTATACCGTTGACGAGATCTTCGATTTTGTCGAGAAGGAAGGCGACAAGTACCTGAACTTCAAGGCCTCTGTCGGCTGGTCCGAATCGACCCTGAACAAAGGCGTACTGGCGACCCGCGGCCGTTCCCAGAGCCTGGTCCTGGAAACGACTACACCTGGCAGCGACCTGTCGTTCTTCAAGATCGATTATCGTGGCCAGCTGTTCCAGCCGTTGAGCGATAACTACACCATGCGCCTGCACACCGAGCTGGGCTATGGCGATGGTTACGGCTCGACTGATGGCCTGCCGTTCTACGAGAACTACTATGCTGGTGGTTTCAACTCGGTACGTGGCTTCAAGGACAGTACCCTGGGCCCGCGCAGTACGCCGAGCCGAGGCACCAACCCAGGCACCATTGCCGACCCGGATCAGGATCCGCTGCCGTTCGGTGGCAACGTGCTCATCCAGGGCGGCGCCGAACTCCTGTTCCCGATGCCGTTCGTCAAGGATCAGCGTTCCCTGCGTACCTCGGTATTCTGGGATGTGGGTAACGTATTCGACTCCAGTTGCGATGACACCACCAACGCCAACGGCACCCGATCCAACACCAAGTGCAACGACATCAGCCTGAGTAACCTCGCCAGCTCCGTCGGTGTCGGCGTGACCTGGGTCACCGCGCTGGGCCCATTGAGCTTCGCGTTGGCGATGCCGATCAAGAAACCGGATGACGCTGAAACCCAAGTGTTCCAATTCTCCCTCGGCCAGACGTTCTAAGCGTCTGACCCAAGATAACGACAATGGATTTTGTAGGAGTACATCGTGCGTAAGTTGACTCAATTGGTTCTCCTGGCGACCGTACTGGTCGCAGGTCCGGCTTTTGCCGACATGAAAATCGCCGTTCTGAACTATCAGATGGCCCTGCTGGAATCCAACGCGGCCAAAAAATACGCCGTGGACGCCGAGAAGAAGTTCGGCCCGCAACTGACCAAGCTCAAGGGCCTGGAAAGCAGCGCCAAGGGTATCCAGGATCGTCTTGTTGCCGGCGGCGACAAGATGGCCCAGGGTGAACGCGAGCGTCTGGAACTCGAATTCAAGCAGAAGGCCCGAGACTTTCAGTTCCAGTCCAAGGAGCTGAACGAAGCCAAAGCTGTTGCCGACCGTGAAATGCTCAAGCAGCTCAAGCCGAAACTCGACAGCGCCGTGGAAGAAGTCATCAAGAAAGGTGGTTTTGACCTGGTGTTCGAGCGTGGTGCAGTAATCGATGTCAAACCTCAATACGACATCACGCGCCAGGTTATCGAGCGCATGAACCAGCTGAAGTAATCCATGACAGCGACTATCAAGCTCGGCCAATTGGCCGAGTTCCTCGGCGCCACCCTGCGTGGCGACCCGGAGAAGGCAATTACTGGGCTAGCCACTTTGCAAGAGGCTGGCCCAGCTCAGTTGAGCTTCCTGGCAAACCCTCAATACCGCAAGTACCTGGCTGACAGCCGGGCTGCCGCGCTGTTGCTCAAGGCTGGCGATGCCGAAGGGTTTGCCGGCGATGCGCTGATAGTGCCCGATCCATACCTGGCGTATGCGCGCATTTCCCATTTGTTCGATCCCAAGCCGAAGTCGGCTGCTGGCGTTCATCCCAGTGCGGTGATCGCGGCGGATGCGGTGGTTGACCCCACGGCCAGTATCGGTCCCTTTGTCGTCATCGAAAGCGCGGCCCGAATCGGTGCCGGCGTCACGCTGGGCGCCCATTGCGTCATTGGCGCGCGTAGCGAGATTGGCGAAGGCGGCTGGTTGGCGCCACGCGTTACCCTGTACCACGATGTGCGCATCGGCAAACGGGTGGTGATTCAGTCCGGCGCAGTGCTGGGCGGTGAAGGGTTCGGTTTCGCCAATGAGAAAGGCATCTGGCAGAAAATCGCCCAGGTCGGCGGTGTCACCGTTGGCGATGACGTGGAAATCGGCGTCAACACCGCGATCGACCGTGGTGCACTGGCCGATACCGTAATAGGCAATGGCGTAAAGCTCGACAACCAGATCCAGATCGCCCACAACGTCCAGGTCGGTGATCACACCGCCATGGCTGCCTGCGTGGGCATCTCCGGCAGCACCAAGATCGGCAAGCATTGCATGCTGGCCGGTGGCGTAGGGCTGGTGGGACATATCGATATCTGCGACAACGTTTTCCTGACCGGCATGACCATGGTTACCCACTCGATTACCGAGCCGGGTGCCTATTCTTCCGGTACGGCGATGCAGCCGGCGGCTGAATGGCGAAAGAGCGCGGCGCGTATCCGCCAGCTCGACGACATCGCCCGGCGCCTGAAACAGATGGAAAAGCGTGTAGGGGACGTGACCCCTGGCGGCAATGCTTCATCAGATGGCTGATACCATTTCCATATCAAGTGTGCACAGCCGTTAGGGCATCTTGATTTGCTAGCGGAGTGCGCGTCACTCGTGCGCTCCCAATCTTTACATAGGCTTCCCCCCGAAATGATGGACATCAACGAGATTCGCGAATACCTGCCTCACCGTTACCCGTTCCTGCTGGTGGATCGGGTCGTGGACCTGGATGTTGAAGGCAAGCGCATTCGCGCCTACAAGAATGTCAGCATCAACGAACCATTCTTCAATGGTCACTTCCCCGCGCATCCAATCATGCCGGGCGTTCTGATCATCGAGGCGATGGCTCAGGCTGCCGGGATCCTTGGTTTCAAAATGCTCGACGTAAAGCCTGCCGATGGCACGCTTTATTATTTTGTCGGCTCCGACAAGCTGCGCTTCCGCCAGCCTGTCACCCCGGGCGATCAGTTGATCCTCGAGGCCAAATTCATCAGCTGCAAGCGCCAGATCTGGAAATTCGAGTGCCAGGCTTCGGTCGACGGCAAGCCGGTCTGCTCCGCTGAAATCATCTGCGCGGAACGCAAGCTATGAATTTGATTGACCCTCGCGCAATCATCGATCCGACGGCCGTTCTGGCCGCCGATGTCGAGGTTGGCCCTTGGTCGATCATCGGCGCAGGTGTGGAAATCGGCGAGGGCACGGTGATCGGCCCCCACGTAATTCTCAAGGGACCGACCCGGATTGGCCGGCACAATCGCATCTACCAGTTTTCGTCGATAGGCGAGGACACGCCCGATCTCAAGTACAAAGGTGAAGAAACGCGTCTGGTCATCGGCGATCACAACGTGATCCGCGAAGGCGTGACGATTCACCGTGGCACCGTTCAAGACCGTTCCGAAACGACCCTGGGCGACCACAACCTGATCATGGCGTATGCCCACATCGGTCATGACAGCGTTATCGGCAACCATTGCATTCTGGTCAACAACACCGCGCTGGCCGGCCACGTGCATGTGGACGATTGGGCGATCCTGTCCGGGTTTACCCTGGTCCATCAGTATTGCCATATCGGCGCCCACAGTTTTTCCGGCATGGGCACCGCCATCGGCAAGGACGTTCCAGCCTACGTCACCGTGTTCGGCAACCCGGCCGAAGCCCGCAGCATGAACTTCGAAGGCATGCGCCGTCGTGGTTTCAGCGAAGAGGCAATTTCCGCGCTGCGTCGGGCCTACAAGGTGGTGTATCGCCAGGGCCTGACCGTCGAGCAGGCGCTCGCCGAGCTGGCCGAGGCTTCGCGGCAGCACCCGGAAGTCGCGATCTTCCGCGATTCCATCCAGTCTTCGACCCGCGGCATCACTCGCTGACCATGGTTAACGTGCGCGTTGCACTGGTGGCGGGAGAGGCTTCCGGTGACATCCTGGGCGCCGGCCTGATGCGCGCGCTCAAGGCGCAGCATCCCGCGGTGGAGTTCATCGGGGTCGGCGGGCCGTTGATGCAGGCCGAGGGCCTGACCTCCTATTTCCCGATGGAACGCCTGTCGGTGATGGGGCTGGTGGAGGTGCTCGGTCGCCTGCGCGAGTTGCTGGCCCGGCGCAAGAAGCTGATCCAGACCCTGATCGACGAAAAACCGGACGTGTTCATCGGCATCGACGCTCCGGATTTCACCCTCAATATCGAACTCAAGCTGCGCCAGGCCGGCATCAAGACGGTTCATTACGTCAGCCCTTCGGTCTGGGCGTGGCGGCAGAAACGCGTATTGAAGATTCGCGAGGGCTGCGACCTGATGCTGACGCTGCTGCCATTCGAAGCCAGGTTCTACGAAGAAAAGGGCGTGCCCGTGCGGTTTGTCGGTCACACTTTGGCCGACACCGTTCCGCTGGAGGCGGACCGCGCGGCGGCGCGCCAAGCGTTGGGCCTGCCCGACGGTCCGTTGGTGGCCTTGATGCCCGGCAGCCGGGGTGGCGAGGTGAGTCGCCTGGGGGGCTTGTTCTTCGATGCCGCCGAACGTCTGCAAGCGATGCGTCCTGGCGTCACGTTCGTCTTGCCGTGCGCCAGCCCTCAGCGGCGGGTCCAGCTTGAAGCGCTGCTGGCCGGGCGCGATTTGTCGGTGACGCTACTCGACGGTCAATCCCATCAGGCGCTAGCGGCCTGCGATGCCGTGTTGATTGCGTCCGGCACTGCTACCCTTGAGGCATTGTTGTTCAAGCGCCCAATGGTGGTCGCCTATCGCCTGGCGCCGCTGACATTCTGGATTCTCAAGCGCATGGTCAAGAGCCCTTACGTCTCGTTACCGAACCTGTTGGCCCAGCGCCTGTTGGTGCCTGAATTGCTTCAGGACGACGCAACGGCCGACGCGCTGGCCAAGACGCTTTCGCCGCTGATTGATGGCGGTGAAGAGCAGACGCGAGGCTTCGATGAGATTCACCGTACCTTGCGCCGCGATGCCTCCAACCAGGCGGCGGACGCGGTATTGACCTTGATTGGCGCAAAACAATGAATCCTGTGAAGCAGATGGGCCTGGACTTCAACCTGGTCGCCGAAGTCGAAGAACTGGTGGCCGGTGTCGACGAGGTCGGTCGTGGCCCGTTGTGCGGAGCCGTGGTGACGGCTGCGGTGATTCTCGACCCGAACCGGCCGATCATTGGCCTCGATGATTCGAAAAAACTCACCGAGGCCCGTCGTGAAAAGCTCTACGACGAAATCTGCGAAAAAGCGCTGAGCTGGTGCATCGCCCGGGCCGAGGTCGAAGAGATTGACGAGTTGAACATCCTGCACGCCACCATGCTTGCAATGCAGCGTGCGGTACAAGGCCTGCATATCACCCCGAGACTGGCGATGATCGACGGCAACCGCTGCCCCAACCTGTCGATGCGCGCCGAGGCGGTCATTCAGGGCGACGGCAAGGTGCCCGCCATCGCGGCGGCTTCGATCCTGGCGAAAGTCAGCCGTGACCGGGAAATGACCGCTTTCGAATTGATCTACCCGGGCTACGGGATCGGCAGCCACAAGGGCTATGCGACGCCGGTTCATCTGGAGGCCCTGGCGCGCCTCGGACCAACGCCCATCCATCGACGCTCCTTCGCCCCGGTGCGGCTGGCTTATGAAGCCCGTGACGGCTTGATCGAAATCTAAGGTTCATTCCTCAGGTGGACAGCATGAGTTGCTGGCTGATGTTTTACCCAAGGCCCGGTACAATCCGGGCCTTGTTGTTTTCATGACTTAACGCAGGATCACTATGCCGGCTTCATTCGTTCATCTACGCCTGCACACTGAGTATTCCCTGGTCGACGGCCTGGTGCGGATCAAGCCACTGGTCAAGACCCTGGTGGGCATGAACATGCCTGCCGTGGCGGTCACCGACCAGAACAACATGTGTTCGCTGGTCAAGTTCTACAAGGCCGCCATGGGCGCCGGGATCAAGCCGATCTGCGGCGCCGACCTGTGGCTGTCGAACAAAGACCCGGACGCGCCGCTGAGCCGTATCAGCCTGTTGGTGATGAACGCCCAGGGTTATCGCAACCTCACCGAACTGATCTCCCGTGGCTTTATCGATGGCCAGCGCAACGGCTCGATCATCATCGAGCGCGAGTGGGTGGCCGAGGCCAGTGAAGGGCTGATTATGCTGTCGGCGGCCAAGGAGGGTGAAATCGGCCTGGCCCTGCTCAGTGGCAACCCCGACGAAGCCGAGATCCTGGCCCGTGACTGGATGGCGGTGTTCCCGGACCGTTTCTACATCGAGGTGCAGCGCACCCGCCGCCCCAACGACGAAGAACACCTGCACGCCGCCGTGGCCCTGGCTGACAAGATCGGCGCGCCGCTGGTGGCGACCAACGACGTGCGGTTCATCAAGCAGGAAGATTTCGAAGCCCACGAAACCCGTGTCTGCATCGGTGAGGGCCGGGCCCTCGACGACCCGCGTCGGTCGAAGAACTACAGCGACCAGCAATACCTCAAGAGCGCCGAGGAAATGGCCGAGTTGTTCAGCGACTTGCCCGAGGCGTTGGAAAACACCGTCGAGATCGCCAAGCGCTGCAACATCGAAGTGAAACTGGGCAAGCACTTCTTGCCCAACTTCCCGATTCCCGATGGCATGACCATCGACGAATATTTTCGCAAGGTCTCGTTCGACGGCCTCGAGGAACGCTTGAGCGTCCTGCTGCCCAAGGACACCACCGAAGACTACGAAGCCAAGCGCCAGGTCTATGTCGACCGGTTGAATTTCGAGCTGGATATCATCATCCAGATGGGCTTCCCCGGTTACTTCCTGATCGTGATGGACTTCATCCAGTGGGCCAAGAGCAACGGCGTGCCGGTCGGCCCTGGCCGGGGATCGGGTGCCGGGTCGCTGGTGGCCTATGTGCAGAAGATTACCGACCTTGACCCGCTGGAATATGACCTGCTGTTCGAACGTTTCCTGAACCCGGAACGGGTTTCCATGCCCGACTTCGACGTCGACTTCTGCATGGATGGTCGTGACCGGGTGATCGACTACGTGGCCGAGAAATACGGCCGCAACGCCGTAAGCCAGATCATCACCTTCGGTTCCATGGCCGCCAAGGCTGTGGTACGTGACGTGGCGCGGGTGCAAGGCAAGTCCTACGGCCTGGCGGATCGCCTGTCGAAAATGATCCCGTTTGAAGTCGGCATGACCCTGGAGAAGGCCTACGAGCAGGAAGAAATCCTGCGCGATTTCATCAAGGTCGACGAAGAGGCCGCGGAAATCTGGGAGATGGCCCGCAAGCTTGAAGGCGTGGTGCGTAACGTCGGCAAGCACGCGGGTGGCGTGGTGATCGCGCCGACCAAGCTGACCGACTTCTCGCCGATCTATTGCGATGAAGAGGGCGACGGCCTGGTCACCCAGTTCGACAAGGATGACGTCGAGGCGGCGGGCCTGGTGAAGTTCGACTTCCTGGGCCTGCGGACCCTGACCATCATCGACTGGGCGCTGAAAACCATCAACCGCGACCGCGCCAAGGTCGGTGAAGCACCGCTGGACATTGCCTTCATCCCGCTGGATGACAAGCCGACCTACAGCCTGTTGCAGAAAGCCGAGACCACGGCGGTGTTCCAGCTTGAATCCCGGGGCATGAAGGAGCTGATCAAGAAGCTCAAGCCCGACTGCCTGGAAGACCTCATCGCATTGGTGGCACTGTTCCGTCCGGGGCCTCTGCAATCGGGCATGGTGGATGACTTCATCAACCGTAAGCACGGTCGCGCCGAGCTGGCGTACCCGCACTCGGATTATCAGTACGAAGGCTTGAAGCCGGTGCTGGCGCCGACCTACGGCATCATCCTGTATCAGGAACAGGTGATGCAGATTGCCCAGGTGATGGCTGGCTACACGCTCGGCGGCGCGGACATGCTGCGTCGGGCCATGGGTAAGAAAAAACCCGAGGAGATGGCCAAGCAGCGCGGCGGCTTCATCGAAGGTTGCGCGACCAACGGCATTGACCCTGACCTGGCCGGGAACATTTTCGACCTGGTGGAAAAATTCGCCGGTTACGGCTTCAACAAATCCCACTCCGCCGCCTACGGCCTGGTCTCGTACCAGACCGCCTGGCTGAAGGCGCATTACCCGGCGCCGTTCATGGCCGCGGTACTGTCGGCGGATATGCACAACACCGACAAGGTCGTGACCTTGATCGAAGAAGTGCGCACCATGAAGCTGCGCCTCGACGCACCCGACGTGAACGCTTCGGAGTTCAAGTTCACGGTGAACGACGAAGGCCGCATCATCTATGGCCTGGGCGCGATCAAGGGCGTGGGCGAAGGGCCAGTGGAAGCCATCACCGAAGCGCGCCAGGACGGGCCGTTCAAGGACCTCTTCGATTTCTGCGCCCGGGTCGACCTCAAGCGCATCAACAAGCGCACCCTTGACGGCTTGATCCGCAGTGGCGCGCTGGACCGCCTGGGCCCTTACTTCCAGGACGAGCCCAAGGCCTACCAGGCCAACATCGACCGCAACCGCGCAGTGTTGCTGGCCGCCATGGAAGAGGCGATCAAGGCCGCCGAGCAAACGGCGCGTACCCACGACAGCGGTCACGCCGACCTGTTTGGCGGGCTGTTCGTCGAAGAAGACGCCGATGTCTACGCCAACCATCGCAAGGCCAAGGAACTGACCCTCAAGGAACGCCTCAAGGGTGAGAAAGACACCTTGGGCCTGTACCTGACCGGTCACCCGATCGACGAGTACGAAGGGGAGATACGTCGTTTCGCCCGCCAGCGCATCATCGACCTCAAGCCTGCTCGCGATACGCAAACCGTCGCCGGTATGATCATTGCCCTGCGGGTGATGAAAAACAAAAAGGGCGACAAGATGGGCTTCATCACCCTCGACGACCGCTCCGGGCGCATCGAGGCTTCGTTGTTCGCCGATGCGTTCCATTCGGCGCAGTCGCTGTTGCAGACCGACGCGATGGTGGTGGTGGAGGGCGAAGTCAGCAACGACGACTTTTCCGGTGGCCTGCGGCTGCGGGTCAAGCGGGTGATGAGCATGGAGGATGCTCGTACCAACCTGGCGGAAAGCCTGCGCTTGAAGTTGCAGACCCAGGATCTGAAGGGCGATCAGCTACGCTGGTTGGGCGAATTGTTCAAACGCCATCGCGGTGCGTGCCCGATTACCATGGAGTACGTGCGACCCGACGCCAAGGCCGTGTTGCAGTTCGGCGAGGGCTGGCGGATCGATCCGGCGGATGCGTTGATTCAAGCCTTGCGTGACCAGTTCGGCAAAGACAACGTCTTCCTCCAATACCGTTGACGGCCAGGTGCCACTCTTGAACCCAGAGCGCCCCTGACCTCGACTCGAATTTTTAATCTCGACCTGAACGCGCCTCTCCCTTAAGGTAGGGCGCGAATAGACAACCGGCCGGCCCAAGCTCTCTTGGACGTCGACCCAAGACGGACGCCTATGAACCCGAATTTTCTAGATTTCGAACAGCCGATCGCCGACCTTCAAGCCAAGATTGAAGAGTTGCGCTTGGTCGGTAACGACAATTCGCTGAATATCGGCGATGAAATCTCTCGGCTGCAGGACAAAAGCCGCACGCTGACCGAGGACATCTTCGGCAAGCTGACCAGCTGGCAGATCGCGCGTCTGGCGCGTCATCCGCGTCGCCCCTACACCCTGGACTACATTGAACACATCTTCACCGAGTTCGATGAGCTCCACGGCGACCGCCACTTCTCCGACGACGCCGCGATCGTCGGCGGTGTCGCTCGCCTGGACGACCAGCCGGTCATGATCATCGGTCACCAGAAGGGCCGCGAAGTGCGCGAAAAAGTGCGCCGCAACTTTGGTATGCCGCGTCCGGAAGGCTATCGCAAGGCCTGCCGCCTGATGGAAATGGCCGAACGCTTCAAGATGCCGATCCTGACGTTCATCGACACGCCGGGCGCCTATCCGGGCATCGACGCCGAAGAGCGCAACCAGAGTGAAGCGATCGCTTGGAACCTGCGCGTCATGGCACGCCTGAAAACGCCGATCATCGCCACGGTGATTGGCGAAGGCGGTTCCGGCGGTGCATTGGCCATTGGCGTCTGCGACCAGTTGAACATGCTGCAATATTCCACCTACGCGGTGATCTCGCCGGAAGGCTGCGCCTCGATCCTGTGGAAAACCGCCGAGAAGGCACCGGATGCCGCTGAGGCCATGGGCATCACCGCCGAGCGTCTCAAGGGCCTGGGCATCGTCGACAAAGTGATCAGCGAGCCGGTGGGCGGCGCCCATCGTGACCCAGCGGCGGCCGCGGCACTGATCCGCGCCGAGCTGAGTTCGCAGCTGTCGATGTTGAAGAAGTTCGACAACGATGAACTGTTGACTCGTCGCTATGAGCGGTTGATGAGCTACGGTCTCTGATCTGAGCGCTGTATCCATGTGGGGCGAGCTGTCTCGCTTCCACATGGGCTCGTACCAAGGCTGAATCCTATGAACCCCAGCGCGGATCTGCCCTCCCGTCTCCTCGTACAGCTAGCCCCTCGGCGCAACGCCGCCAACTGGCGCATCGCCTTCTCCGGTGGTCTCGACTCCACCGTCCTGCTGCATCTGCTCGTATCCCTGGCAAAAAACCAAACCTTGCCTGCGCTAAGCGCTATCCATGTGCATCACGGCCTCCAAGCTGTGGCCGATGCCTGGCCGGACCATTGTCGACGGGTTTGCGAAGCGCTTGGAGTGCCGCTGCAGGTGGTCAGTGTCCAAGTCCGTCCCGGCGCCAGCGTCGAGCGCGCTGCCCGGGACGCACGTTATGGCGCTTTCATCGCGACGACGCATGACAACGACGTGCTGCTCACCGCCCAGCACCGGGACGACCAGGCCGAAACCTTGCTGTTTCGCTTGCTGCGCGGAGCGGGGGTGAGAGGCTTGTCGGCCATGCCGAGGCAGCGTCCCTTGGGGCAGGGCTACTTGCTACGGCCGTTGCTCGATGTGTCCCGCGCCGAGCTGCAAACCTATGCCGCGCTACAGGGCCTGAGCTGGGTCGAGGACCCTTCCAACGATGATCATCGCTACGCGCGCAATTACCTGCGCCAGCGAGTTTTTCCGGCACTGACCGAGCAATGGCCCCAGGCATCGATGACTCTGGCCCGCAGTGCCGCGCACCTGAGCGAGGCCCAAGGTTTGCTGGAAGAGTTGGCGCAGATCGATCTGGAGCGCGCCCGGACGCCTGGCGCGTTCGACTGGCTTGGATTGCGATCGCTTGAACTGGCGCCATTGCAGGCCCTGTCACCGGCCCGCCAGCGCAATGTCCTGAGCCATTGGTTGGCCTCGGTGACGAGGCTTCCCGACAGCGATCATTGGGCCGGCTGGGATTCGTTGCGTGATGCAAAGGAAGATGCCCATCCGGTCTGGCGATTGGCGGATGGCGAGTTACACCGTTCAGGCGGACGAATCTTTTGGTTATCCGACCGTTGGTTGCGCGCGGTCGCGGGTCCCATTCAATGGCCGCGGATCGACTTGCCATTGCTGCTGCCGGGCAATGGACGGGTGATGCTGCGCGGCGAGATTCCCGCCGGTCCGCTCTGCATCCGTTATCGCCAGGGCGGCGAAGTCATGCAATTGCCGGGGCGCGGCCACCGTGATCTCAAGCGTCTGTTCAACGAAAGCGGCGTGCCCGCGTTCGCTCGCGGTCGATGGCCGCTGCTCTACCGGGGCGAGCAATTGCTGGCGGTGGCGAGCCTTGCGGGGCTCGACGGCAGTGCTGATAGCGGTTGGCAGTTGATCTGGCAGCCATGAAAGCCAAGATCTGGGTTTGAGCTGAAAGGGGCTTTCCGGTAGACTACGCTCCCTTCTTGATACAACTTCTGTGGATTCGCCTGAATTGCAGGAGTTGCCGATTACCAAGCAGTCTTTGCTGGGCGATTCCAAAAAATGTGTAGCGAGCAACGTACCGGTGATTTCACCTCCGGTCTGTCCCGACGCGGCGGTTTTTTTGAAAGGTGCACTGTGATTAATGCAGGTGATCGGGGGCTTCGGCCTTCCTTCGCTTTCCCCGGCGGCTCGGACCGCTTTAACGCAGACTTCTAGGGTTTTTCATGACGCGCTACATATTCGTCACGGGCGGTGTTGTTTCTTCATTGGGGAAAGGCATTGCCTCGGCTTCATTGGCGGCCATCCTGGAGGCGCGGGGACTTAAGGTCACCATGCTCAAGCTGGACCCGTACATCAACGTCGACCCGGGTACGATGAGCCCGTTCCAGCACGGTGAAGTGTTCGTCACCCATGACGGCGCCGAGACCGACCTGGACCTGGGCCACTACGAGCGGTTCATCCGCACGACCATGACCCAGAACAACAACTTCACCACCGGCCGTGTCTACGAGCACGTGCTGCGCAAAGAGCGCCGTGGTGATTACCTGGGCGCGACCATCCAGGTCATCCCGCACATCACCGACGAGATCAAGCGCCGCATCATCAAGGGTGCCGGCGACGCCGACGTGGCGATGGTCGAGATCGGCGGCACCGTGGGCGATATCGAGTCCCAGCCGTTCCTCGAGGCTATCCGCCAACTGCGTTTCGAAATCGGCGCCAAGCGCGCGATGTTGATGCACCTGACACTGGTGCCGTACATCGCCACCGCCGGCGAAACCAAGACCAAGCCAACCCAGCATTCGGTCAAGGAGCTGCGCTCCATCGGCCTGCAGCCGGACGTGCTGATCTGCCGCTCCGATCACCCGATCGACATTTCCTCGCGTCGCAAGATCGCCCAGTTCACCAACGTTGAAGAGCGTGCGGTCATCGGCCTCGAAGACGCCGACACCATCTACAAGATCCCGGGCATCCTGCACGCCCAAGGCCTGGACGACTTTGTCGTCGAGCGCTTCGGTCTGCAGTGCGCGAGCGCCGACCTGTCCGAATGGGAAGCCGTGGTCGATGCCAAGCTCAACCCGGAGCACGAAGTCACCATCGCCATGGTCGGCAAGTACATGGAACTGCTGGATGCCTACAAATCGCTGATCGAAGCGATGAGCCACGCCGGTATCAGCAACCGCACCAAGGTCAACCTGCGCTACATCGATTCCGAAGACATCGAGAACCAGGGCACCGGCCTGCTCGAAGGCGCCGATGCGATCCTCGTGCCGGGCGGCTTTGGCCTGCGTGGTGTAGAAGGCAAGATCACCGCGGTGCAATACGCTCGTGAAAACAAGGTGCCGTACCTGGGCATCTGCCTGGGCATGCAAGTGGCGGTCATCGAGTTCGCCCGTAACGTGATGGGCTGGAAAGACGCCAACTCCACCGAGTTCGATCGTGCCAGCGGCCACCCGGTCGTAGGCCTGATCACCGAGTGGGAGGACGCCACCGGTGCCGTGGAAGTGCGCACCGAAACTTCGGACCTGGGCGGCACCATGCGCCTCGGCGCCCAGGAATGCCTGCTTGAAGCCGGCTCCAAGGTGCACGATTGCTACGCCAAGGATGTGATCGTCGAGCGCCATCGTCATCGCTACGAAGTGAACAACAACCTGCTGCCGCAACTGATCGAAGCCGGCCTGAAGATTTCCGGCCGCTCCGGTGACGGCGCGCTGGTTGAAGTGGTCGAGGCGGCGGATCATCCATGGTTTGTCGCTTGCCAGTTCCACCCGGAGTTCACCTCGACACCGCGCGACGGCCATCCGTTGTTCAGCGGTTTCGTGAAAGCCGCTTTGGCTCAACACCAGAAAAAGGCATAAGACCATGGCCCAGAAGATCATCCGCGTCGGCGACATCGAGATTGCCAACGACAAGCCCATGGTGCTGTTTGGCGGCATGAACGTGCTGGAAAGCCGCGACATGGCGATGCAGGTCTGCGAAGAATACGTGAAGGTCACCCAGAAACTGGGCATCCCTTACGTTTTCAAGGCCAGCTTCGACAAGGCCAACCGCTCGTCGGTCACTTCCTACCGTGGCCCGGGCCTGGAAGAAGGCATGCGGATCTTCCAGGACATCAAGCAAGCCTTCGGCGTGCCGATCATCACCGACGTCCATGAGCCGGCCCAGGCCGCGGTCGTCGCCGAGGTCTGCGACATCATCCAGCTGCCAGCCTTCCTGTCGCGCCAGACCGACCTGGTGGTGGCGATGGCTAAGACCGGCGCGGTGATCAATATCAAGAAGGCCCAGTTCCTCGCGCCCCAGGAAATGAAGCACATCCTGAGCAAGTGCGAGGAAGCCGGGAATGACCAGTTGATCCTCTGCGAGCGTGGTTCGAGCTTCGGCTACAACAACCTGGTAGTGGACATGCTCGGCTTCGGCATCATGAAGCAGTTCGAGTACCCGGTGTTCTTCGACGTGACCCATGCGTTGCAAATGCCGGGCGGTCGTTCCGACTCCGCCGGTGGTCGTCGCGCCCAGGTGACCGACCTGGCCAAGGCCGGCATGAGCCAGTCCTTGGCGGGCCTGTTCCTCGAAGCCCACCCTGATCCGGACAACGCCAAGTGTGACGGCCCTTGTGCCTTGCGCTTGAACAAGCTGGAACCTTTCCTGTCTCAGCTCAAGTCGCTGGACGAGCTGGTCAAGGGTTTTCCGACGATAGAAACCGCGTAACACGGCTTTCTCCGGTAAAGTACCGCTCGATAAACGCTCTGGCCTGCGGGCCGGGCGTTATCGTCGGCAAGCCTGCCCGCTGCTTTCTGCCCGCCGACGGTAAAAGATTTCCTCTCGCTGCGTCGTTTTCGTCAACTTTGGAGTGTTTACAACAATGGCAAAAATCGTCGACATCAAAGGTCGTGAAGTTCTCGACTCCCGTGGCAACCCCACTGTCGAAGCGGACGTGCTTCTCGACAACGGCATCATCGGCAGCGCCTGCGCGCCGTCCGGTGCTTCCACTGGCTCGCGCGAAGCGCTGGAGCTGCGTGATGGCGACAAGAGCCGTTACCTGGGCAAGGGCGTGCTGAAAGCTGTCGCCAACATCAACGGTCCGATCCGCGACCTGTTGCTGGGCAAGGATCCTGCCGACCAGAAAGCCCTCGATCAGGCCATGATCAAGCTCGACGGTACTGAAAACAAAGCCACCCTGGGCGCCAATGCGATCCTCGCCGTTTCCCTGGCCGCTGCCAAGGCTGCCGCCCAGGACCAGGACCTGCCGCTGTATGCACACATCGCCAACCTGAACGGTACGCCGGGCGTCTACTCGATGCCGGTGCCGATGATGAACATCATCAACGGCGGCGAGCATGCCGATAACAACGTCGACATCCAGGAATTCATGGTACAGCCGGTCGGCGCCAAGACCTTCTCCGAAGGCCTGCGCATGGGCACCGAGATCTTCCATCACCTCAAGGCTGTGCTCAAAGCCCGTGGCCTGAGCACTGCGGTGGGCGACGAAGGCGGCTTCGCGCCGAACCTGGCGTCCAACGAAGACGCACTGAAAGTGATCTCCGAAGCCGTGGCCAACGCCGGCTACAAACTGGGCACCGACGTGACCCTGGCCCTGGACTGCGCCGCCAGTGAATTCTACGAAGACGGCAAGTACAACCTGTCCGGCGAAGGCCAGGTGTTCACTGCCGAAGGTTTTGCCGACTATCTCAAGGGCCTGACCGAACGTTACCCGATCATCTCCATCGAAGACGGCCTGGACGAGTCCGACTGGGCCGGCTGGAAAATCCTCACTGACAAGATCGGCGAAAAAACCCAGCTGGTGGGCGACGACTTGTTCGTGACCAACACCAAGATCCTGAAAGAAGGCATCGACAAGAAGATCGCCAACTCGATCCTGATCAAGTTCAACCAGATCGGCACCCTGACCGAAACCCTGGAAGCCATCCAGATGGCCAAGGCCGCCGGCTACACCGCCGTGATCTCCCACCGCTCCGGTGAAACCGAAGATTCGACCATTGCCGACCTGGCCGTGGGCACCGCGGCGGGCCAGATCAAGACCGGTTCGCTGTGCCGTTCCGACCGCGTTTCCAAGTACAACCAATTGCTGCGTATCGAAGAGCAGTTGAACGGCAAGGCCAAGTACAACGGTCGCGCCGAGTTTCGCGGCTAAGCGGTAAATGGTAAAAAGACAGCTGATTTTGTCGCAAAGGTCGCCATGACGGCGGTTTTGCCTCTAATCTGATGCCTTATCAAGCACAAGCCTGGGTTCTCCAGGCTTCGTGCTATCAGACGCTTCAAAGTTTGGCATGGCGGTCTTTTTTCACTGGATACCTGATATTCGATGCGCAGTCCCAATTGGTTGTTCCTTGTCTTGCTCTTGTTGCTGGCCGGCCTGCAGTACCGCCTGTGGGTGGGTAACGGCAGCTTGGCGCAAGTGGCCGACCTGACCCAGCAAATTGCCGATCAGCACGCTGAAAACGAAGCACTGCTGGAGCGCAATCGGGTGATGGACGCCGAAGTGATGGAACTGAAGAAAGGCATGGAGACCGTGGAAGAGCGGGCCCGTCATGAGTTGGGCATGGTCAAGGAGGGCGAAACCCTCTACCAGCTCGCCCAATGAGTATTCGTCTACCGGCCTTCTGGGCCGTGATTCCTGCCGCGGGCGTTGGCGCCCGAATGGCCGCGGACCGTCCCAAGCAATATTTGCAACTGGCCGGGCGCACTATTCTCGAACACAGCCTTGGCTGTTTCCTCGATCACCCGACCGTCAAAGGCGTGGTGGTCAGCATTGCCCACGATGACCCTTACTGGCCGACCCTGGCTTGTGCCGGCGACCCGCGCATCCAGCGTGTGGACGGAGGAGCGCAGCGTTCGGACTCGGTACTCAATGCCTTGCTGCATCTGCACGAACAGGGCGCCGATGACCATGATTGGGTGCTGGTACACGATGCCGCCCGGCCGAACCTGGCCCGGGAAGACCTGGACACTTTGTTGGGCGAGCTGTCGATCGATCCGGTCGGCGGTCTGCTGGCCGTCCCGGCGCGCGACACCCTCAAGCGCGTCGATAAACAGGGGCGCGTGCTGGAAACCGTTGATCGCAGCGTGATCTGGCAAGCCTATACACCGCAGATGTTCCGCCTCGGTGCCCTGCATCGGGCTTTGGCCGACAGCTTGGTGGCCGATGCGCTGATTACCGACGAAGCGTCCGCCATGGAATGGGCGGGGCAGGCGCCTCGGTTGATCGAAGGGCGGGCCGACAACATCAAGGTCACCCGGCCGGAAGATCTGGAGTGGTTGCGTCAACGTTGGGCTAATCGCCGCTAGCCCACACGGGTTCAATACCCATGAAACCGCCGGCTCCTAACCGCGGTATTCCGGCCGCTGCGCCAACCCTTCCTTCAAGTAATCCACCAACTTGCGCACCTTCGGCGACAAATGCCGCTGCTGTGGATACAGCGCCCACACCGCTGTGTTGGGGGGCTGATGGGTCTCCAGCAGGGAAATCAATGCACCGCTTTTCAAGTGCTCCAGCACGTAATAATCCGGAAGCTGGCACAGCCCCACGCCTTGCAGCGCAGCGTCCAACACCGCCTGCCCACTGTTGCAACGCCAGTTTCCCTGTATCCGCTGCGAAAATTCCCGGCCGTTCTGTTCCAACTGCCAGAGGTCGGAGCTGCCGATCAGGCAGTTGTGGCGACTCAGTTCAGACAAACTGTGGGGCCGGCCGTAGCGTTCCAGATAGGATGGTGACGCACACAGGTACATTTGCCGTGGCGCCAGGCGCGTGGCCACCAGGCGCGAGTCCTGCAACCGGCCGAGGCGAATCGCCAGATCCAGGCTTTCGTGCACCAGGTCCAGCGGCCGATTGCTCAGGTCGATGTCCACCCGCAACTGCGGATAAATCCCCATGAACCGCGTCACCAACGGCACGATGAACCGTTCGCCATAGGCCACGGCGCAGGTCATTCGAAGCATGCCCTTGGGTTCGCTGGTCAGGTCGCCCACCGCCCGCAATGCTTCTTCGCGTCCGTCCTGAAGGCGCTGGCAATGCTGCAAAAAGGTTTGGCCGGCTTCGGTCAGCGTTACCCGGCGAGTGCTGCGATAGAGCAAACGTGTTTGAAGACGTTCTTCAAGCCGTACGATTTGTCGACTGATATGGGACGAAGAAACCCCAAGGCGTTCGGCGGCGGCGGTGAACTGGCTGCATTCGGCCACGGCCACAAATTCGTCGATTCCTTCCCAGCGGCTATCAGACATTTAGGATTATCCCTGTGCGGCAATAATGTTTTGCTTTTGGCCGGATTATTCATCGTCCGGTGAAGGATTACACTCCCGGTCTCGTCTTTATTTGCTGGAGTATCTGAATTGATCAAGTCGCGCGCCGCCGTTGCCTTCGAGGCCAAGAAACCGCTGGAAATCGTCGAAGTCGACGTCGCCATGCCCAAGGCAGGCGAAGTGTTGCTGCGCGTGGTGGCTTCGGGTGTTTGTCATACCGATGCATACACCTTGTCCGGCGCCGATCCGGAGGGGATTTTCCCGTCGATCCTCGGCCACGAAGGCGGCGCGATTGTCGAAGCCATCGGTGAGGGCGTGACTTCGGTAGCGGTGGGCGACCACGTGATTCCGCTCTACACCCCGGAGTGCGGCCAGTGCAAGTTCTGTAAGTCGGGCAAGACCAACCTGTGTCAGGCGATTCGCGCTACCCAGGGCAAGGGCTTGATGCCGGATGGCACTTCGCGTTTTTCCTACAAGGGCGAGACGATTTTCCACTACATGGGTACTTCGACGTTCTCCGAGTACACCGTGTTGCCGGAAATCTCCGTCGCGAAGATTCCAAAAGAAGCGCCGCTGGAAAAGGTTTGCCTGCTGGGTTGTGGCGTCACCACGGGTATCGGCGCGGTGCTCAACACCGCGAAGGTCAAGCCGGGTGACACCGTGGCCATTTTTGGCCTGGGCGGCATCGGCCTGTCAGCGGTGATTGGCGCCGTGAAAGCCAAGGCTTCGCGCATCATCGCCATCGACATCAACCCGGCCAAGTTCGAAATTGCCAAGCAGCTCGGTGCCACCGACTGCGTCAACCCGAAAGACTTCGACCGTCCGATCCAGGAAGTCATCGTCGATATGACCGACGGCGGCGTGGACTTTTCCTTCGAGTGCATCGGCAATGTTCAACTGATGCGTGCCGCGCTGGAATGCTGCCACAAAGGTTGGGGCGAGTCGGTGATCATCGGCGTGGCCGGGGCCGGCCAGGAAATCGCCACCCGCCCATTCCAGTTGGTGACCGGGCGCGTCTGGCGCGGTTCGGCATTTGGTGGTGTGCGCGGTCGCAGCGAGTTGCCAAGCTACGTGGAAATGGCCGAGAAGGGCGAGATCCCGCTGGACACGTTCATTACCCACACCATGGGCCTGGAAGACATCAACAAAGCCTTTGACCTGATGCACGAAGGCAAGAGCATTCGTACCGTTATTCATTTCTAAGGAGCAGCCATAAGCTTCAAGCTACAAGCTGCGAGTCGGTTCACCCCCACTTGCAGCTTGCAGCTTGAAGCTTGCCGCTGAAGTATTGCCCATGAACCTTGAAAACATTTCCTGCCAGAAAAGCTTTGGCGGCTGGCACAAGCGTTACCGGCACCGTTCCGAAGTGCTTGGTTGTGACATGGTGTTTGCCGTCTACCTCCCGCCGCAGGCGGAGCAGGGCGGCAAATTGCCCGTGTTGTACTGGTTGTCCGGACTGACCTGCACCGACGAAAACTTCATGCAGAAGGCCGGGGCCCAGCGCTTGGCTGCCGAGTTGGGGCTGATCATTGTCGCGCCGGACACCAGCCCCCGTGGCGCCGACGTGCCGGGCGATCCGGATGGCGCCTGGGACTTTGGCCTCGGCGCGGGCTTTTATGTCAACGCCACGCAGGAACCTTGGGCGCGGCATTACCGGATGCATGACTACGTCGTGCAGGAATTACCGACGCTGGTCGAAGCCCATTTCCCGGCATCCGATAAACGAGGCATCAGTGGTCACTCCATGGGTGGGCATGGCGCGCTGGTCTGCGCGTTGCGCAACCCCGGGCGTTACCGCTCGGTATCGGCGTTTTCGCCGATCAACAACCCCATGGATTGTCCATGGGGGCAGAAGGCCTTCTCCCGCTACCTGGGAGAAGACCGCTCGAAATGGCGTGAGTGGGATGCTTGTGCGTTGATCGCCGAGGCCGGCGAAAAGCTGCCGCTGCTGGTGGACCAGGGTGATCGTGACGATTTCCTGGCCAACCAGCTCAAGCCCGAAGCCTTGCAACAAGCCGCCAAGGCGGCCGGCCATCCGTTGGAACTGCGCCTGCAACCGGGCTATGACCACAGCTACTTTTTCATCGCCAGCTTCATCGATGAACACTTGCAACATCATGCACGCGCCCTGAACGGCTAATGCAGGTAGAATCACGCCCTGACAAAAATCGGGGCGTTTTTTTATGCGTATTGGCCACGGCTACGATGTTCACCGTTTCGCTGAAGGCGACTTCATTACTCTGGGCGGCGTGCGTATCGCACACGGCTTCGGGCTGCTCGCGCATTCAGACGGTGACGTTTTGCTGCACGCCTTGAGCGATGCATTGCTTGGCGCGGCCGCCTTGGGCGATATCGGCAAACACTTCCCGGACACCGACCCGCAATTCAAGGGCGCCGACAGCCGCGTGTTGCTGCGTCACGTGGTTTCGTTGATCCACGCCAAAGGCTGGAAAATCGGCAACGTCGACAACACGATCGTTGCCCAGGCGCCCAAGATGGCGCCACACATCGAAGCGATGCGCCAGCAGATTGCCGAGGATCTGCAGGTTGACCTTGACCAGGTGAACGTGAAAGCCACCACCACCGAGAAGCTTGGCTTCGTCGGTCGCGAAGAAGGTATTGCCGTCCATTCCGTTGCGTTGTTGCTGCGCCCATGACCGAACTCGAACTATTGGGCCCGCGGGCCTACGGTGAGTCGCTGGGCAGCGCGGTACTCAAGGCCACGGCGGAAGATTTCCAGGTCGATGAAGTGCTCGACATTCCGTTGAGTGGCGATGGCGAGCACCTGTGGATCTGGGTTGAAAAACGTGGCCTGAACACCGAAGAAGCGGCCCGGCGCCTTGCCAAGGCTGCCGGGGTACCGTTGCGCACGGTCAGCTATGCCGGGCTCAAGGATCGCCAAGCCCTGACTCGCCAGTGGTTCAGCGTGCAGCTGCCAGGCAAGGCCGACCCGGATTTGTCGGCGGCGGAAAATGAAACGCTGAAGATCCTCAAGACCGGTCGCCATCGGCGCAAGCTGCAGCGCGGCGCGCATTCGGCCAATGGTTTCACCCTGCGCCTGACCCAGTTCAAGGGCGACAAAGAGGCTATCGAAGCGCGTCTGCAACAGATTATTCGCCAAGGCATTCCGAACTATTTCGGCGTCCAGCGTTTTGGCCATGACGGCGCAAACGTCGTTGATGCCCGTGCCTGGGCTGCTCGCGGGGCATTGCCGGAGCAGCGCAACGTGCGTTCGCGCCTGCTGTCCACGGCCCGTAGCTTTCTGTTTAACAAGGTGCTGGCGGCCCGGGTGGCCGATGGCACCTGGCAAACCGCCCAAGTAGGCGATTTGCTGGCGTTCACCGACAGCCGCAGTTTCTTCCCGGCGGGCGAAGCTGAATGCAGCGATCCGCGCCTGGCAATCCTCGACCTGCATCCGACCGGGCCTCAGTGGGGCGAAGGCCCTTCGCCCACCGCTGGCGCGGTATTCGAGCTCGAGCAAGCCGTCGCCGAAAGCGAGGCCTCATTGCGAGACTGGTTGATAACCGCGGGAATGAGTCACGAACGTCGCATCCTGCGACTGCCCATCGGCGGGCTGTCGTGGCATTATCCCTCGCCTGACATTCTGCAATTGGAATTCGTCCTGCCGGCCGGATGCTTCGCCACTGTCTTGGTGCGCGAACTCGTCGATCTGGTGCCGGTAGGGCAGACGGACAGCCCATGCGTATTCTGATTTCTAACGACGATGGGGTGACAGCACCCGGCCTTGCCGCGCTTTATGCTGCGCTGGCGGATTTTGCCGAATGCGTGGTCATCGCCCCGGACCAGGACAAGAGCGGCGCCAGCAGTTCGCTGACGATCGACCGTCCGCTGCACCCCTGTTACCTTGAAAACGGTTTCATCAGTCTCAACGGCACGCCGACCGATTGTGTGCACCTGGGCCTTAACGGCCTGTTGGAGCGCGAGCCGGACATGGTGGTCTCAGGTATCAACCTGGGCGCTAACCTGGGCGACGACGTGCTGTATTCCGGTACTGTCGCGGCAGCCCTGGAAGGTCGTTTCCTGAACCAGACCTCGTTTGCCTTTTCGTTTGTTTCACGGCAGGTCGATAACTTGCCCACCGCCGCCTACTTCGCCCGTAAACTGGTGCAGGCCCACGGCGCGCTGGACCTGCCGCCGCGCACGGTGCTGAATGTGAACATCCCGAACCTGCCGCTTGACCATATTCGCGGCATCCAGCTGACCCGCCTGGGCCATCGTGCCCGCGCCGCCAAACCGATGCACGTCGTCGACCCGCGCGGCAAGGCTGGCTACTGGATCGCAGCCGCCGGCGATGCCGAGGACGGCGGGCCTGGCACGGACTTTCATGCGGTCATGCAAGGCTATGTCTCGATCACGCCCTTGCAGTTCGATCGGACCTTCAACGATGCCTTCCTACATCTCGATGGCTGGCTGGAGGGGCTGCGCTGATGGCTCGCGAACAAGACGATATGCTCCGCCGCGGAATCGGCATGACCTCCCAGCGTACCCGGGAGCGACTGATCCAGCGGCTGTACGAAGAAGGGCTGTCCAACGCCCAAGTGCTGGAAGTGATCCGTCGCACGCCACGGCATTTGTTCGTCGATGAGGCCTTGGCCCATCGTGCCTACGAAGACACCGCGTTGCCAATCGGCCACAACCAAACCATTTCCCAGCCTTATATGGTCGCTCGCATGAGCGAGTTGCTGCTTGAGGCGGGGCCGTTGGACAAGGTGCTGGAGATCGGCACGGGGTCGGGTTACCAGACCGCGGTATTGTCGCAACTGGTGGAGCGGGTGTTTTCCGTGGAGCGCATCAAGGTGCTGCAGGATCGCGCCAAGGAACGCCTGGTGGAGCTGAACCTGCGCAACGTGGTGTTTCGCTGGGGCGACGGTTGGGAAGGCTGGCCGGCGCTGGCGCCTTATAACGGCATCATTGTCACGGCCGTTGCCACGGACGTGCCGCAGGCCTTGCTGGACCAACTTGCCCCCGGCGGGCGCCTGGTCATTCCGGTAGGCGCGGGCGAAGTCCAGCAACTGATGCTGATCGTTCGCGAAGAGCACGGTTTTTCGCGACACGTTCTTGGGGCGGTGCGTTTTGTGCCGTTGCTCAATGGGCCGTTGGCCTGAGCATTTATCAACGAGCGCTGAATTCCGTGGCATGGGCTGTGTCTTACGGCTGCACCGGTCAGTCAAGCGCTGGCCTGTCAAACGACGTTCAACAGCGTCTAGCAAACGTGTGCGGCAGCCTTTCGCGCTTCCTTTATAGAGGAGCGGCATCGGCCAGCCACGCGACAACAGGTCTGCCTGGACAGGCAGCTGTCCATTTCTTCAGCCACCACAAAGGGAGCGGCGGGTGAGTCTCACAGTCATTGCGCAGCGTATGGGTATCACGAGCTTTAAGCGCCTGGTGACTGGCCTTCTCTTGAGTACCTTGCTGGTCGGTTGTTCCAGTACGCCATCGGGTAATGTCCGGGTGGTCGATCGCAACAATGCGACGCCACAACGTCCTACAGTGACGACCGGCCAGTATGTAGTCCGTCGCGGCGATACGCTTTTTTCCATCGCTTTTCGCTACGGCTGGGACTACAAAGCCCTCGCGGCCCGCAACAACATTCCTGCGCCTTATACGATCCATCCGGGTCAGACAATTCGCTTTGATGGTCGCAGCGGTTCAACGCCGACCGCGGTCGTCACGCAGTCGGGTTCGACCTCTTCATCCTCGAGCAAAACGACGGTCATCCGTCGTCCGGCCGGTGCTGCGGCGGCAACTGTACCGTCCGTCGCGAACAAGCCGGCGCCTGCGCCGATGCCTCCAGCAGGCCCCGCCCCGACCGGCTGGGGGTGGCCTTCTAATGGCGTTCTCATTGGAAAATTCTCTTCAAACGGTAGTTTGAATAAAGGAATTGATATCGCCGGGGATTTGGGACAGCCTGTTTTAGCCGCGTCTGATGGCACGGTTGTGTACGCCGGGAGTGGTTTAAGGGGCTACGGCGAACTCGTGATCATCAAACACAGCGATACCTACGTCAGTGCCTACGGTCACAACCGCAGGCTGTTGGTTCGGGAGGGGCAGCAGGTCAAGGTCGGACAGACAATTGCCGAAATGGGCTCGACGGGTACGGACCGGGTGAAACTGCATTTTGAGATTCGCCGACAAGGTAAGCCCGTAGATCCGCTGCAATTCCTGCCACGTCGTTGATTTCAGTTGTCAGCCTGTTCCGTCACGTAGAGGGAACAGGCTCCAGCGTTGCCAAGGATAAAGGCGTCGCTTGAGCTTGAGGTCGAACTCACCAAAGGACTATAACAATGGCTCTCAGTAAAGAAGTGCCGGAGTTTGACATCGACGATGAGGTGCTCCTGATGGACACCGGCATCGCTATGGATTCGATGTCGAATGATGAAGGGGCGACTCCACCTTCCGTTCGTGCCAAATCCAAACACTCCGCTTCACTTAAACAACATAAGTACATCGACTACACCCGGGCGCTGGACGCCACTCAGCTTTACCTCAATGAAATCGGCTTTTCGCCGCTGCTCTCCCCCGAGGAAGAAGTTCATTTTGCGCGCCTGTCGCAAAGCGGTGATCCTGCCGGTCGCAAACGCATGATTGAAAGCAACCTGCGCCTGGTGGTGAAAATCGCCCGACGTTACGTCAATCGTGGGCTTTCGCTGCTGGACCTGATCGAAGAGGGCAACCTGGGGCTGATTCGCGCCGTCGAGAAATTCGATCCCGAGCGCGGCTTCCGTTTCTCGACCTATGCCACTTGGTGGATTCGCCAGACCATTGAACGGGCAATCATGAACCAGACCCGGACCATCCGGTTGCCGATTCATGTGGTCAAAGAGCTGAATGTCTACCTGCGGGCCGCTCGTGAATTGACCCAGAAACTCGACCACGAACCCTCGCCCGAGGAGATCGCCAACCTGCTGGAAAAACCGGTGGGGGAGGTCAAGCGCATGCTTGGGCTCAACGAGCGTGTCTCTTCGGTAGACGTCTCGCTGGGGCCTGACTCGGATAAGACCCTGCTCGATACCCTCACCGATGATCGACCCACCGATCCGTGCGAGCTGTTGCAGGACGATGACCTGTCCCAGAGCATCGACCAGTGGCTCTCGGAACTCACGGACAAGCAACGGGAAGTGGTGATTCGCCGCTTCGGCTTGCGCGGTCATGAGAGCAGCACGCTTGAAGACGTCGGCCTGGAGATTGGATTGACTCGGGAGCGGGTCAGGCAGATCCAGGTTGAAGGCCTCAAGCGCCTCCGGGAGATCCTGGAGAAGAATGGGCTGTCGAGCGAATCGTTGTTTCAATAACACCCCACGCAAGCACGGCAGGAAAAGCCCCGACTGGTTCGGGGCTTTTGCGTTTTGCGGCCGCAGTTTTAAGTCCTACCCAATTTGTAGTTCAGTTTGTAAGCCTTTGCCTAGTGTTACGTAAGTGTTCGGTTTCCCGCCGATAGGATAGATGGCTAAGAAAGGCGTAGATTTTTTCTATTTCATTGTTCTATAAGGATTTATTTTTTGTGTCTGAGGCGTTACAGCGGAAAAGGGGACGGACGAGTCTGATTGCACTACAGCAGGAAAATACTAATATCAGTCCTGTGTCGACGGACAGACACACCCGTCAAGGACGATGGGTAGGAAGGACATCGCAGGAGCGATTCATCAGGACGATGAAAAGGATTAAAGGGATTAGGGAAAAAATGTGGGCGGGTCAAATCGCCCCTTTTTTTGTCTGCGATTTGCCAGGCTCGAAAAAGCAAAAAGGCCCGCAAGGGGCCTTTTCAGCGAACGTCGAATGATCAGCGTTCCAGGTCGGCGATCTTGCCTGTCTTGCCATCCCACTCTTCGGCGTCCGGCAGGGCATCTTTCTTCTCGGTGATGTTCGGCCAGATGTCCGCCAGCTCGGCGTTCAGCTCGATGAAGTTCTCCATGCCAGCCGGCACTTCGTCCTCCGAGAAAATGGCATTTGCCGGGCATTCCGGTTCACACAGGGCGCAGTCGATGCACTCGTCCGGGTGGATGACCAGGAAATTCGGCCCTTCGTAAAAGCAGTCCACCGGACACACTTCTACGCAGTCGGTGTACTTGCACTTGATGCAGTTGTCGGTGACGACGAAGGTCATTTCTAATTCTCTCCTCAGGCGGCGGCAGCGGAACCCCTTCACGGTGGGCTCGCCAGGTTCGGGAGCGATGGTCTGCAGGCTAGGCTAATGGCCCGCAGCATCCCAAACCGCGCGAGATTCTAACAGCTTGAAAGCCTGTGCGTTAGATCCGTGTCTTCAATGTATAGAGCAATTCAAGTGCCCGGCGTGGCGTCAGGTCGTCCAGATCGACTTTGGCCAGTTCGTCGAGCACCGGGTGCGGCAGGCTGGCGAACAGATCGCTTTGCTGCGGCACGGCTGGCTTGCCTTTGGTCGGGCGCGGCGCCTCGTGCGGCAGGCTGGTGGTTTCCAGGCGACTCAGGTGCTCGCGGGCACGGGTGATGACGTCGCTTGGCACGCCGGCCAGTTGCGCCACTGCCAAACCGTAGCTCTGGCTGGCCGGGCCGGGCAGCACATGGTGCAGGAACACGATGCGCTCGTTGTGCTCGGTGGCGTTGAGGTGGACGTTGGCCACCAGTGGCTGGCTTTCCGGCAACACCGTCAGTTCGAAATAATGCGTGGCGAACAGCGTGTAGGCCCTTAACTGGGCCAGGCGTTCGGCCGCCGCCCACGCCAGGGACAGGCCGTCGAAGGTGCTGGTGCCACGGCCGACTTCGTCCATCAGCACCAAACTGCGCTCGGTGGCGTTGTGCAAGATGTTCGCGGTTTCGCTCATTTCCACCATGAAGGTCGAACGCCCGCCGGCCAAGTCGTCGCTGGAGCCGATCCGGGTGAAGATGCGGTCCACCAGGGACAGCTCGCAGCTCGCCGCCGGCACGAAACTGCCGATATGTGCCAGCAACACGATCAGCGCGGTCTGGCGCATGTAGGTCGATTTACCGCCCATGTTCGGACCGGTGATCACCAGCATGCGGGTGTTGTCGTCCAGGCTCAGGTCGTTGGCCACGAACGGCGTGGTCAGTACTTGCTCGACGACCGGGTGACGGCCCTGGCTGATGCGCATGCATGGCTCGCTGACGAAGCGCGGGCAATTGAGGTCCAGGTTCAGTGCGCGCTCGGCCAGGTTGCTCAAGACGTCCAGCTCCGCCAGTGCGCCGGCGGTGTCTTGCAGTGGCGGCAGTTGACTGATCAAGTCTTCCAGCAGCGCTTCGTAGAGCATCTTCTCGCGGGCGAGGGCACGGCTCTTGGCCGACAGCGCCTTGTCTTCGAAGGCCTTGAGTTCTGGAGTAATGAAGCGCTCGGCGCCTTTGAGGGTCTGGCGACGGATGTAGTCGGCCGGGGCCTGTTCGGCCTGCTTGCTTGGCAGTTCGATGAAATAACCGTGGATGCGGTTGTAGCCGACCTTGAGGTTGGCCAGGCCGGTACGGGCTTTTTCCCGGGCCTCGAGGTCAATCAGGAACTGGCCGGCGTTTTCGCTCAGCGATTGCAACTCATCGAGTTCGGCGTCGTAACCGGTCTTCAACACGCCACCGTCACGGATCACCGCGGGTGGGTTGTCAATAATGGCTTTTTCCAGCAATGCCGCCAGCTCCGGGTAGGTGCTGGTGGTGCACGCCAGTTGTTGCAAATGCGGGGCTTCGAGGTCGGTCATTGCCTCCTGGAGAGCGGGCAGGGCGCCGAGGGCATCGCGCAAGCGCGCCAAATCGCGGGGGCGGGCGTTGCGCAGGCCGATACGCGCGAGGATCCGCTCGATGTCGCCGATATCCTTGAGCTGCGGTTGCAACTGCTCGAAGCGATAGCGGTCGAGCAGGCAGGTAATGGAGGTTTGGCGCGCCAGCAAAACGGTCAGGTCCCGCAGCGGACGGTTCAGCCAGCGGGTCAGCAAACGGCTGCCCATGGCGGTCTGGCATCGATCGACCACCGATTGCAGGGTGTTGTCGCGCCCGCCGGCCAAGTTGGTATCCAGCTCCAGGTTGCGTCGGCTCGCGCCGTCCAGCACGACCGTGTCATCCAGGCGTTCGTGACGCAGGCTGCGCAAATGGGGCAGGGCGGTACGCTGGGTTTCCTTGGCGTAGGCCAGCAGGCAGCCGGCGGCGCCGATGGCCAGGGTCAGGTTCTCGCAACCAAAGCCCTTGAGGTCTTGTGTGGAGAATTGCTGGCAGAGACTTTTCAACGCTGAGTCACGCTCAAAATCCCACGGCGCCCGACGACGTACGCCACGGCGTTTTTCCGCCGGCAAGTCTTTGGGCCAATCATCGGGAATCAACAGTTCCACCGGGTTGACCCGCTCCAGCTCCGCCAGGAGGTTTTCCCAGCCCTTGATTTCCAGCACCGAGAAATTGCCGCTGGTGATGTCCAGCACCGCCAGGCCGAACAGGCGCTCATCGCCCAGGACGGCGGCGATCAGGTTGTCCCGGCGTTCATCCAGCAGCGCTTCGTCACTGACCGTGCCCGGGGTGATGATCCTCACGACTTGGCGTTCAACCGGCCCTTTACTGGTGGCCGGGTCGCCTACTTGCTCGCAAATCACCACGGATTCGCCGAGCTTGACCAGCTTCGCCAGGTAACCTTCCGCCGCGTGGTAAGGAATCCCACACATCGGAATCGCCATGCCCGCCGATTGCCCACGCGCCGTCAGGGTGATGTCCAGCAACTTGGCGGCCTTCTTCGCGTCTTCATAGAAGATCTCGTAGAAGTCGCCCATGCGGTAGAACATCAGCTGGTCGGGGTGCTGATTCTTCAGGCGCCAGTACTGCTGCATCATGGGCGTGTGGGAGGACAGGTCGTTCACGGCGGTATTCATGGGTATCAGGGAAGCTCGTTGAAAGGTGTAGGGCAAAAGGAGGGGCATTGGCCCGGCTTTTCCGCGATGGGCGCAAGGTTAACATGGGGGGTGGGGGGCGACCCAGGGATGAGTGCTTCGATAAGGTTAGTGAAACTGGGCTTTTGTCCTCCAAATTTGCCCTACATGTGGCGAAAAAATATCTGTGAAGCACGAACCAGGCAAAAGAAAGCCCGACGCATGGTCGGGCTTCGCTTCAGTCTTGAAAACAGGCTCGTTTCGCCTCGGCCTGCATCATGACCAGGTTTTGCTGCTTGGTAGCTTCCATCAAACCCAACAAGCTCTTCGTCTTTCTTAAGTGAATACTACGGCTATACATACGGCCATTTTTTGTTTCTGTTCAAGCGGACCTGTTTACCTCACCTCAACCACATCCAACGCTCGATTCGCCAACAACTGGCTCAGCTCAATCATCTGCTGGACCCCCAGCGCGATATTTCGTCGCGAGCCCTTCAGGTCGAATGCCAGGTCGCTGACCATGGCGTTGGCCGAGGCCAGGGTTTCGCTGAGGTTGGCGAGCAGGCTTTCGACGTCGATGTTGGGGGCAATGATGAAAAGAGTATCAACCGGTTCGCCGGTTTCTTTGTCGGCTTTGGGTTGAGGTAGTAATCAAGGGCGCGGGTGGCCGCTTCGTCGAGTTTCTTAGCGTTGGCCGATTGAGCGCGGGAGATGTGGTCTTTCGGGGGATTCGGAGTTGGCTTGGACATAGTCTTGGATCCTTAAGTTGGAGCCGCTACCAATCCGCTACTAAACGAGATGGGTGGCAGCTGTACGCAGGTTAGTAGACCGGGGATCCAAGGAACCGGCGCGCCCGAGGGCGCCCTGCGCACAGCTACCATTGAGCACAGGTAAGAAACACCAGGCTGAATGGAGCAGTGAGCACCTTGGAATACCGAGCTACTAAACCCGATCACTGATGGGCAGTGATGGAATCAAGGTACCGGTGGGGCCCAAGGCGCACAAGCCGGCGGATTCTGGCGTAGTTGTAGGCAGAGGCGCAAGAAAACGTAGCCTTGCGTCACACATTTGAAGGACGGGGGCGGCGCATTTTCCTAAGGACTTGTAGGCCGATTCCGTGGCGAGGGAGCTTGCTCCCGCTGGGCTGCGCAGCAGACCCTTTTTTGTGAGCGCTTCGCACTGGAGCGCCAGCCCGGTCAAGCGGGAGCAAGCTCCCTCGCCACAATGAATGCAATTGGTTGGAATTGCATACTTATGCAAATCAGCATTTGTCTTCCGCAAAAAGAACAAGCATTATGCGCGTTATGCAAAAACGCAACGTTTCTACCGTATTAAGAGCATTGCTCGATCAGCACCGGATCTCCCCCACGGAGCTTCACCGGCGTACCGGCGTGCCTCAGTCCACCCTCTCGCGGATCCTCAGCGGCAAGATTGTCGACCCTTCGGATAAGCACATCTCGAAGATCGCCGAATACTTTGCCGTGAGCACCGACCAGTTGCGCGGGCGCGCCGACATTGCGTCGGCCGGCGGCAGCCGTCGCGAAGAGCCGCATTCCGAACTCAAGGACATAAGCCTGTGGGACGATGACACGCCCGTCGAGGAAGACGAGGTGTCCGTTCCTTTTCTGCGTGAGGTTGAATTGGCTGCTGGATCAGGAAGATTCGTCATCGAGGAAAGCGAGCGCTCCAGCCTGCGCTTCGGCAAGCGCAGCCTGCGCCATAACGGCGTGCAGTTCGACCAGGCCAAGTGCGTGACCGTGCGCGGCAACAGCATGTTGCCGGTGTTGCGCGACGGTGCGACGGTCGGGGTTAATGCGGGCAAGTGTGGGATCGGCGACATCGTCGACGGTGACCTCTACGCCATCAATCACAACGGCCAGTTGCGGGTAAAGCAGCTTTACCGCCTGCCCACCGGCATTCGCCTGCGCAGCTTCAACCGTGATGAACATCCGGACGAGGACTACACGTTCCAGGAGATGCAAGACGAACAGATCGTCATCCTCGGTCACGTCTTCTGGTGGGGCATGTACGCCCGTTAACCCCTGCGCTGTCAGATAAAACCCGCCACCGTGCGGGTTTTTTTTCACCTCCTGATAACCCGCGACCCCGTATCTGCAAGGGTTTCATGCATTAGCGCATTCGACATGCATAAATAAATGCATTTACGCATTGACTGTATATGCATACATGCATATCCTGTGTCCAAGCCGCTCGACAAAGCGGCTGGCAACGAAGCTCTTTAGTTCCACCAACAGGCAGCGATGAACCGGCCTTTAACGGTTCAGAGGGTTGGCAACTGACCCGGGTGTGCAGCGTAAAGCACCAGAAGCAGTTATCCGGCGGGCAGGGGCCGCGGTCGGAAGAACAATTTGAATGGATCCGTACCGCGCCAGTCGCGCCGAAAGATCAAGCGCATTACTGAAAAGCCTGGGCGACCGGGCTTTTTGGAATGCCTGTGCCGCGAGGTACTTCAAGCCGTCGTCAAGGGAAGGTAAAGAAGGCATTCCCCATTTCCCTGGCGCAACCATCCATCTTCTGACCCGGAAAAGATCCCGGTCCTACCCATCATCAATCACCCCCAGGAAGCCTGACATGACAAACGAGCAACAAGCGTTGCTGGACATGCCGATCTGGCTGGTCATCGTGCTCGCCCTGGTGGGCGGGGTGACTGGCGAGATGTGGCGTGCCGACAAGGAGGGCGCCCGTGGCTGGTCGCTGCTGCGGCGCCTGGCCCTGCGCTCCGGCGCCTGCATGGTCTGTGGCGTTTCGGCGATCATGCTGTTGTACGCCATGGGCCTGTCGATCTGGGCCGCCGGTGCCTTCGGCTGCCTGACCGCGATGGCCGGGGCGGACGTGGCCATCGGGCTTTACGAACGCTGGGCCGCCAAGCGGATGGGCGTCAGTGAGCTACCGCCGCGCGATTCCCGTTCCGACCGACATTAATCCCTCGCTGCTGACTTTCGTGCCGCCATAGAAACAGGAGGCCTAGATGCCTGCCGTCCTTGAAAAACCGTCGCAGCTGTTCTTCGCCATTGCCCAGACGCTGCGCGCCACTTATCCCGCGTTGAAAGTCGGTAGCCCTCAGGATTTCGATGGCACCGACGATCAACCCTGGGTGCTGATTGCCATTGAGCGTGATGCTCCCGGCCATCGCGCCAACGACGGACGCGTTGCTCATGCCCTGACGGTTTCCCTGCAAGTGGTCATGGCGGTGCCCGGATGGGACGCCTGTGA
This sequence comes from Pseudomonas sp. Z4-20, assembly GCF_051131955.1. NCBI lineage: Bacteria > Pseudomonadati > Pseudomonadota > Gammaproteobacteria > Pseudomonadales > Pseudomonadaceae > Pseudomonas > Pseudomonas sp. Z4-20. Next base: position 4,455,629 of record NZ_CP071641.1, on the reverse strand, counting down.
CTTGGCCGCTGAGCTGAAACACCTGCTCATGGATAACCGCTGGGGCCTGCCGGGCGATCAATGCGACCTGCCCACGGAGCTCGACGGCATGCCGTCCACGTTCATTAACCCGGTACGAACCTACACCGCCTGGACCCTTTCTTTCAGCCAAACCCTGTACCTGGGCCCGACGCTGCTGGAGGACCCGCTGGGTATCCCGAAATTCGCCCGTACCTGGGAAATTTCGGACATCGACGACCCGGACCAATACACCGCACTCGAGGGCTGAACCATGTTTGATGCGCTGTTGCGGATGCATCTGGCGCCGATCATCGAGCGTCTGGCGCAGATGGAAACCGAATTCGAGGACTTGCATCGGCGTGCGGAGAGTTTCTGCCGCATCGGCGTTTGCCAGGAAGTCGATGCGGCCAGCAACACCTGCAAAGTCAGCCATGGTGGACTGCTGACTCCGGCGATCCGCTTTTTCAACCCGAGCGCCGGCGCCCAGAGCGAGTCGCGGATTCCGTCCGTGGGCGAGCAGTGCCTGTTGCTGAACCATGGCGGCGGCGAGAGCGGTGGGCAAGCCGTGGCGCTGTTCGGCCTTAACGGCGGCCAGTTCCCGCCCGTCTCGACAGAGGCTTCGCTGACGCGTCGCCTCTATCAGGACGGTACGGAAAACGGCTACGACCATGCCAGCCATGTCCTGCATTGGATGAACGGCCCGGCGACGTTCAGCGGTTCCCGTGAATCGCTCCAGTTGAGCATTGGCCCATCGAGTCTGGTGATGACGCCGCAAACCATCGAACTAAAACTGGGCGCCGTCGGCATTCGGCTCGACGCCTCCGGCGTGCATTTGAGCGGCCCGGTGGTAGATCACCAGGGGCGCGTCATCAGTACCGCATAAAGGATTTCCCATGATTGGAATCGATCGCAATACCGGCGCGACGGTCGACGACTGGCTGCAATTCGTGCAGCGCGCCACCCGTGCATTGACCACGCCGTTGGGCACTCGCCAGAAGCGGCCTTTGTATGGCTGCGCACTCACCCAGTTGCTCGGACAAAACCTCGGCGACGACCTGCTGATACTCGCCCAGAGCCACGCGGCCCAAGCGTTCTACAACCCGCACAACGGCATCGACGATTTTGAGCCGCAAGTCATCGTCGCCAATCGACAGGGCGCTGGTTTGTTGTTGCGCTTCGCCGGCACCTGGAAAAACCGCAAACAGACTTTCGAGGTGGTGACATGAGCATGTTGATACCCGGCCAGAACCAACTGGCCGAACCGGCCATCGTCACCGTCGAAGCGTTCGAGGACTTGCTCGCAGAGTTCAAGACCTTCGTGGTCGAGTACGTTGCCGCACGCTCTCCCGCCAGCGCTGCCAAATTGGTGGACAGCCTCGAAAACGAAAGCGAACTGCTGACCCTGGCCCTCGAGGCGTTCTGTGTCCGGCTGCAAACCCACGAACGCAAATACAACGCCCGCATCAAGCAGATGCTGGCATGGTGGGCCACGGGCACCAACCTCGACGCTCGCCTCGCGGACATGGGGCTTGAACGCCAATTGCTCGACCCGGGCGACCCGGCGGCGTTCCCGCCCGTGCCCCCGGTCTACGAGAGCGATGACGATGCGCGGTTGCGCTACTACCTGGCGCCTCACGCCCCGGCGGCCGGCTCGCGCATGCAGTATCGGCGGGAGATTTTTACCCTGGGGCAACGTCCCGTGGTGAAGGTCGAGAATGCCTCGGCGGGGGTGGTGACGGTCACCTATACCTTCGACCCGGACAGCTACGCCGCCCAGATCAAGGACGGTAACGGACGCCGTACCGCACCCGGAGAAGTCACGGTCACGGTGCTGTCCCGCGACGGCGATGGAACGCCGTCCGCAGCGTTGCTCGACGGCGTCCGCGAGCACTTCGCCCGACCGGATGTACGGCCCGAGACGGACTTGGTCATCGTGCAGGCCGCGCAAATCAAACCTTACAAAATCCGCGTCGTGGCGAAGATCAATCCCGGGCCTGACTCGGGCCTGACCCAGGCTGCCGCACAACAGCAACTGCTGGACTATGCCGAGGCGTGTCATCGCCTGGAAGGTCGAGTGGACCCGAGCTGGATCGACTACACGCTGCACAGCGCTGGCGCGGTTCAACTGCAGATTCTCGAACCGCTTGCGCCGATTGTGACGACGGCTTTCCAGGCGCCGTTCTGCACGGGCGTCGAGGTCGAGGTGGATACATTATGAGTGACGACACACCTCGCCCGGGCCTGCTGCCGGTCAACAGCTCACCGCTGGAGCGGGCGCTGGATCTCGGGTTTGCCCGGCTGCTGGAACGCATCGATCCGCCGTTTCCCGAACTGATGAATCCGCGTGGAACGACATTGGCGTTCCTGCCTTATCTGGCGGCGGATCGTGGGGTCAAGGAGTGGAGTTCCGAGGCTGCGGAGACGGAAAAACGCCTGACGGTCGAACTCGCCTGGCCTACCGCTCGACAAGCCGGTACACGAACGGCGCTGGAAAACGCGGCCAAGGGGCTGCGATTGAGGCCTGAAGTGCGGGCTTGGTACGAGCAAACGCCACCCGGGCCGCCCTACAGTTTTTCGGTCAGGGCGTTTACCGAGCAACCCTACAGCGAAGAAATCGACGCCCGTCTCGACCGTCGCCTGGCCGACGCCAAAAGCGAGCGCGACACCTTGACAGTTTCCGTCGGCTTGAGTGCCTTCGGCCGTCACGTTATCGGCGCCGCGACGCTGTGCGGTGAACTGACCACGGTTTATCCCGCCGTCATCGATGGCCTTGAAGCCTCGGGCCAAGCCTTCACCGCTGCCGGGCTCTACACCGTCGAAACCTCCACTATTTATCCACAGGGGTCCTAAATGGCCGACTACTACACCCTGCTCACTGACGCGGGGATTGCCTACGAAACCGCCTGCAAGGCAGCGGGCCTACCAATCAAACTGTCGCAGATTTCCGTCGGTGACGGCGGGGGTGCTGTCTACAACCCGGCGGCGACCGCCACCGCACTCAAGCGCGAGGTCTGGCGCGGACCACTCAATGCGCTGTTCCAGGACGAAAAAAACCCGAGTTGGCTGCTGGCTGAGGTGACCATTGCGCCTGATGTTGGCGGTTGGTATGTGCGCGAAGCCGGCATATGGACCGATACCGGGATTCTGTACGCGATCGTCAAATATCCAGAGTCGTTCAAGCCGGTGTTGGCCACCTCGGGCTCAGGGAAAGAGTTTTATATCCGTTCGATTTTCGAGACCAGCAATGCGGAACTGGTGACGTTGTTGATTGACGATACGGTGGTCAAGGCGACGCGGGCATGGGTCGCAAGTTATGTCGCGGATGAGCTTGCCAAGCTCGACAGGAAACAGTCTGTGCGGGTGGCGACGACAGCAAACATTGTGCTGAGCGGTGCGCAGACCGTCGACGGCGTTGCCGTGGTGGCTGGGGACCGGGTGCTTGTCAAGTCGCAGACGTTGGCGAAAGACAACGGTATCTACGTGGTTGCGAACGGTGCTTGGATTCGGGCTAAGGATGCTGATTCGAATGCCGATGTCACCTCGGCGCTTATTGTCTCCGTGGAAACGGGGGCTACGCTTGCCGATACGATCTGGCAGCTCATTACTGATGGCTCGATCGTATTGGGAACGACGTCGCTGACGTTCCAAGACATTACGGCAGGGTATGCCCGATTGTTGTCGCCAGCCTTTGGGGGCAATCCAACGGCGCCGACACCACCCCAGTTCGATAGCTCTCTCAGATTGGCGAGTACTGCCTTCGCAAAACGGATGGGTGTCGAATATTCGGTTTTTGTCCCGCTTACGGTCAGTACCGCACTCGGGGCGTCGTACGTAGGCGGCGTTGTATCCGTCTCATCCGCTACGCCGATCAACATTACGTTGCCTCCGACCACCGGGGTCGCTGAGGGCGCTACGGTCGAGGTAGTGAACGCTGGGGCTCCTGCCGTTACTGTCCTGGCGGCCGGCACTGACGTTTTGGCTTCCCCGCTCATGGCAGTGACTACGGTCGTTCTGGGTACGGGGGATAACGCCGAGTTCGTGAAAGTGTCAGGGACGTGGCGTTTGCGTGGTGGGGCTATGGCTCTTAAATACGCCTCGGTTTTTGGAGGTGCGTTGACAGCTAATGGGTATCAGAAGCTCCCAAGCGGTTTAATCATCCAGTGGGGCACTGCCGGGACTACAAATGGGTTTGGCACATGGACTTATCCAATAGCATTCCCTAATTCAGTGTTTCGTGTGTTCGCAAGCAATGACGCGTCGTCCTCTGGCACAAGCATGTATGCATGTGGTGCCCATCCCACTTCTGGAAGTCCTAATGTGTCAGCCACCTTGGCGAGTCAATTGGCGACGGGGGGTGATGCCATCTTTCTATTTGCCATTGGTTATTGAGGGACGGAAGAAAATGCCTAATCTATTAACGACCGACTCATCTGTCCCGGACATCGGTGCTATTGAGTACGGGGTGAGAAAATGACTCTTTATTCAAGCAAAACAACGGGTGGTTTCTACGATGACTCTATCCACTCCGCCGAGAAAATCCCTCCAGACGCGGTTGAAATAACCCAGAAGCTATATACAGAGCTTCATGAGGGGCAGTCGTTGGGGAAACGGATCTCCAGTGGCGAAGATGGTTATCCGATACTGGTCGATCCACCTGCGCAATCGCCTGAGTTTTTGGCAGCAATTGAGCGCCTGTGGCGTGATGGTCAGCTCGTTTTGACCGATGGCATGGTTGCCCGGCACCGTGACGAGTTGGAAGAAACACCGGAAACCACACTTTCTGTCGAGCAGTACTCGGAACTCCAGGCTTATCGTCGGGCGCTGCGTAAGTGGCCGGAGACGAGCGAGTTCCCACTGGTCGATCACCGTCCGATAGTCCCGTCCTGGTTGCCTGAGCAGTCCCAATAAACGCCCCGCACCGACGGGGCGTTTTCTTACCCACTCAAAACCAAAGCCCCTCCCCGTAGGGGCTTTTTCATACCCGGAGAAAACCAAAAATGGCACTACGCCAAACCTACACCGTGCTCCTCCCATTCCCCACCGGAGGCGGTCACTGGTCGACCACCGGCCAGGAACTGGACCTGCTCGACGTCGAGGCCAACGCCCTGCGCAGCGCCGGTCGCCTGGCGCTGAAGAAAACCGAAGCCGTCGAACCGGCTTCTACATCCAACCCGGCCAAAAAGGCCACCACCCAAAAGGCTGAATAACCATGGCTGAGGTTTTGAACTTCGAGCACAACGGCATCACCGTCAACGCTACTGAATCCCCTGAGGCCATGGGTGGCCTGGGTGACAACGTCATCGGGTTGGTCGGCACCGCGCCGAATGCCAACGCGCTGATTCCGAAAAATACCCCGTTCCGTATCAACAGCTTCACCACCCAGGCTCAGCTGGACCCGACTGGTGCCGAGGCGGGGACGTTGTTCCACGCGGTCTACCAGATCCTCAAAGTGGTCAAGGTACCGGTGTATGTGGTTATCGTCGAAGAGGGCGCGACCCTGGCCGACACGCAGAACAATGTGATTGGCGGCATCGAGGCGCAGACCGGACGCAAGTTGGGTCTGGCGGCGTTGAGTGGCGTCGCCGAAGACCTGACCATCATCGGCGCGCCGGGCTTCACCGGCACCAAGGCGGTGGCGAGCGAGTTCGCTTCGTTTGGCAAGCGCATCAAGGCCCGTGTGGTGCTCGACGGCAAGGACGTCTCGGTCGCCGATCAAGTGACTTACAGCCAGGAGCTGGGTGGCGCCGACCTCGGTTTTGACCGTTGCCTGGTGGTGCACAACATGCCGGCGGTGTATTCCAAGGCGGCGAAGAAAAACGTTTTCCTGGCGCCGTCGAGCCTGGCCATCGCTGCCCTCGCCAAGGTCAAGCAATGGGAGAGCCCGGGCAACCAGGTGACCTTCGCCGAAGACGTTTCCCGCACTGTGGAATACAACATCCTCGACACCTCCACCGAAGGCGATCTGCTCAACCGCTACGGCGTCAGCTATTACGCCCGGACCATCCTCGGCGGCTTCTCGCTGCTGGGTAACCGCTCCATCACCGGCAAGTTCATCAGCTACGTCGGCCTTGAAGATGCCATCAGCCGCAAGCTGGTGAAGGCCGGCCAGAAAGCCATGGCGAAGAACCTGACCAAGTCGTTCATGGACCAGGAGGTCAAGCGCATCAACGACTGGCTGCAAACCCTGGTCGCCGACGAAACCATTCCTGGCGGCAGCGTGTACCTGCACCCGGAATTGAACAGCGTCGAGAAGTACAAGAACGGCACCTGGTATGTGGTCATCGACTACGGCCGCTACGCGCCAAACGAACACATGATTTATCAACTCAATGCCCGCGATGAAATCATCGAGCAGTTCCTGGAGGACGTTCTCTAATGTTTACCAACCGCGTAAGACAGGCCATTGCGGCCACCCTGCAGGGCCTGCCGTTGTCGGCGACTGTGGAAGAATTCACGGCGCCGAAAATCGAATTCGAAATGGAAGAAATGCGCGGCGGGCGTTTCATCGGCGAGGAGATGGCCAAGAGCGGCAAGGCGCTGACGGCCAAGCTGGTGCTGCAAGGCGTCGGCCCGGAAATCATGCTGGCGCTGGGCGTGAGTGTCGGTGACGACATCCTGCTGAACGTGCGCGAAGCCGGTCAGGATCAGGACGGCAACACGTGGTTCACCTATCACACGGTGGGCGGCAAGTTGAAGTCCTTGGACGAAGCTGCGTTGAAGATGAACGAGAAACCCATCACCACGCTCGAGCTGGCCTGTCGTACCTACAACCGTCTGGAAAACGGCATCCCAGTGATCGACATCGATGTGCGCACCCAGAAGTTCGTGCTCAACGGCGTCGACATTCTTGGCGACGCCCGCCGTGCGGTATTGCTGCCTTAAGCCAGAAACCAAACGGCTGACCCGATCTGTGGACGCGTGTTCGTTCCACAGGTCGCTCGCCGATTCAGCAAGGAATACACATGTCCTGGACACCTCCTGTTCACGTCCTGTTGTCGCCGATCACGGGTGACGATGGGACGCAAATCGAACAGCTGCAACTCAAGCCGCTGTACTACTGCGCGCAAAAAGACGCCCTCGCCCGTGCGGGCGATGACGAAGACGATCAGTTCTTCGAACTGGCCAAACTGGCGACCGGCCTGTCACTCAAGGAGCTGGATCAACTCAAGCGCCCGGACTACGTGAGCATCGCGCAATACGTACACGAAATGTCCACGCGCCCGACTTCCCACTTTTCGGAACAGGTGGATGGCGGGCCCGCCGATCCCGACCAGATACAACTGCTGCAACCCCTCGACGTCGCGGGCCGCAGCCTGACCTCGTTGACCCTGGAAATGCCCGTGCTGCGGGCCACCAAGGCGATGAAAAAACTGAAGACGGCCAAGGAACGCGCCGAGTTCATCACGGCCCATTGCACTGGCCTGATGCTTCCCGACCTGGCCTCGCTGACCGTGCCCGACTGGACGCAACTTCAGGTACGCATCGACGATTTTTTAAACAAACCGGCGGACTTCTTTCGGAGCGCGACATCGAACTGATCCTCGATGTGGTGCCGCTCATTTACTCAGTAAGTGAAGCGGAGATCCTCGAGTGGGACGCCGGCAAGGCCTTGCGCCGATACGACATCGCGATCAGTCGCCTTGGTGTGAAACAGGAGTAGAGCGCAATGGCGGACGATAGATATTCCCTCAGATACGCAGCCTTCGATAAGAGTGGGTTAGCGGCCCCAAATGCCAGCCCCACGAGCAGTGTGATTATTTCCGCCGGCGATCGGCTGCCAGGATTCAACCTGGCGCTGGAAAACCTCGGGCTCAAGCTCGGCCTGCTGACCACGGCGGTCGAGTCGCTGACCTTGAAGCTTTCGGCGCAACGGGCGTTCTTCCAGACGATGGGCGCTGGCGCCGCAGGTGAGTCGGCCAATGATCCGAAGGGTAAGGCGGGCCGCGGTATCGAACCTCCGGCGCTGTTGAAACCCGCGATTGAAATGGATTCGGCCATGGCCGACCTCAAACAGGCCGGCCAATTCACGCCTCGCCAAATTGCCGAGATGGCTGAGCCAACCCAGCGTATCGCCAGCGCGCCACTGGTGGCGGCCGGTGGAACCACGGCGGTTGAGCTGGTGAGGATGCAAAGCCTGGCCGCTAGGAATGGAATTGGCAGTGAACTGCCCAATGCCCCGGACCGGCAATTGGCACTGTTGCGTTTTGCCAGTGATGCAGGCGTGACCGCCTCGACGTTCAGAATGCCGGCCATGGAAGCCGCCGAGATGCTGCTCGGTTGGCGTACTTCCATGAAGCTCAGCGCAGAGAAAGCGTTTGATCTGGCGGATGCGACCTACCATTTGGGCAAGATTAGCGGTGGTGCGAAAGCGAGTGATATCGGCACCGTGTTGCAACGTGACGGAGCGGCGGCGACTTCGGTAGGCCTGCAGCCAGCGCAAGCCGCAGCGTTGACGGCGGCGTTGCTCAATACCGGTTCGCAACAGGCTGAAGCTGGCGCGGCGCTTGGTAGTTTTACGACTGCGTTGGGCAAGGGCAATCAGGTCTCCGCGACCGAACAAGCGGCCTGGAAGCAACTGGGGCTGGATCCCAAAGCGGTGGCGAGCGGCATGCGCGACAAGGACGCCGCGCCGGGGACGGTGATGTCGGTGCTTGCAGCGTTGAACGCGCAACCGGCCGACAAACGCGCGAACCTTGCCTCTTCGCTGTTTGGTACGGGCAATGAGGCGGTGCTGCGCATGGCGCAGAAACTGGACGACGTGAATGCAGCCTTCTGGCAGGTGAAAACTCCAGGTCAATACGCCACTTCACAACTGGGCAATGACGGCTCGGTGAAGCAGGACGCGCTGGCGCTATCGAATACCCTGCAAGGCCGGTTGAACGTCCACAACGCCAGCAACGAACGTCTGTCGTTGGCCGCTGGCAATGCCGTGGCGCCTGTGATGGACAGCTCGCTGCAATGGCTCGGTTCGCTGAACGACGGCATGAGCGAGTTGGCCGAAACCTCACCTAAAGCCACCGCTGCCATTGTACTGGTCGGCGCGGCGCTCAAACCGCTGGTGGGAGCGTTGCTTAAAGCCATCACCGATGAGCTGAGTAATCGAACGGCCAAGCGGATATTGGAGCCGGCGAGCGCTGCGAAAGCCGAGGTTGGCGGGAGCGTTGGTCGTTCTCTGCAGGGCTTGAATACTTCAGCGCGCTCGCTGCGCTTTATGCCCGGAGCGCCTGTTCTCGGCGCTGGCCCTCAGCTAGTCGAAGGCGCAATGAACGGCGACGTCCAGATGATTGGCGCAGGCCTGGGAGCTGCGGGCGGCGGCTGGGCCGGGGCTTCGGCCGGTGCGACTGCGGGCGCCACGCTCGGCACCTTTTTCGGTCCGGGTATCGGCACCGCCATTGGTGGAGCCCTCGGCGCGATTGTCGGCGGTGTGGCGGGAAGCTGGATCGGCGGTGAGTCGGGTTCCTGGCTGGGCGAGAAGCTCGCCTCGCCCGTCGACAAACTCCCTCCTGCGGATCAAGCCACAAGGGATCTGCCCCAAGCCCAGGTCGCCACCCAGCAAAACGTCTTGACGGCGAACATCTACATCAATGGCCAGGACCAGGCCAGCGCCGCTCAATTGGCGAACCTGGTGGTGCAACAAATCACCAGCCAATTCCAACTCATGCCTAATTCACTTGCCATGCGCAGTGATGCGGCCCTGACCGACGGAGTGACCTGATGCGTCAGCAAATGGCGTTGGGCAGTTTCATTTTCGGGCTGTCTCGCAATTTCGCCTACCACTCCCTGGTTCGCACCTCGGACGGTGGCTGGAAAAGCATCGACATCCTCACTAGCAAACCCAAGTCCAGCCAGGTCGGCCAAGGCCTGCAAGGGCTGACCATTACCGGCAAGTCGATGTACGCGACCGCCATGGATCGACTCGATGAGCTGCGCGCATTGCAAGCGCTGCGCAGGCCTTTGCCGCTGGTGGACGGCATCGGCCGCAACTGGGGCTTGTGGCAAATCAACAAGGTCTCGGAAACCCAGACCGAGATCATCGACGACGGCACCGCGATGGTGGTTGGCTGGGTGATTGAATTGACGGAGTTCGCCAATGCGTAGGATTCGAAGCATCGCCGGCGACTCGGTGAATCTGTTGTTGTATCGCGAGCTTGAACGTTGTGATGACGCCGCCGAAGAAGCGCTCTGGCGGCTGAATCCGGGGCTGGCAGAATGGGGCCCGGTATTGCCTGCGGGCGTGTGGGTCGTCCTGCCGGAAGTGGAGCTCAAACCTGTTGCAACCCCACCGGTTTCGGCCTGGGATTAAGGAGGCGACATGTCATTGGGTTTTACGCCTGCGGTAGAAATTTATGGCGCGAACGCCGCGCTGCTCAACCAGCGATTGCTCAGTTGGACGCACATCGACGCAGCGGGTATCGAGTCCGATCAACTGACGCTCACGCTCAGCCTGGAAGGGCTCGAGGGGCTGCCCAGCCTTGAGGGAAAAATCGGCCTGCGGGTCGGTTATCAAGAGTCCGGGCTCGTGGATAAAGGTGAGTTCGTCGTGACGCGGCGCACCCCGACATTGTTTCCCCTGCGCCTGACATTGGTGGCGACGGCGGCGCCGTTCAGCGCGTCGGATCAGACCGGTTTCAAGCAGCGCCGATCTGTCAGTCACGGGCCGACGACTCTGGGGACGTTGTTTCGTCAATTGACGTCGAGGCACGGGTTTTCCCCTCGCGTTGCCCCCGAGCTGTCGCTGATCAAGATCGAGCACATCGACCAGTCCAACGAAACCGACATGGGATTCCTGACTCGGCTGGCCCATCGTTATGACGCGGTAGCGAAGCCGATCAACGAGTTGTATGTGCTGGCACGTCGCGGCCAGGCGAAATCGTTATCGGGCAAAATCCTTCCGGACACAAAGCTGTCGGTGACGACGAACAATCGTCCAGGAGACCAAGCCTTTATCTCTGCGGTTCTTGATGAAGCGGCCCGGGCGAAATACCAGGGCTGCAAGACGACCTGGTGGGATGCGGTGGCGGGCAAAGTGCGTGTCGAAGAAAGCGGTATCGCGCCATTCAAGACGCTGCGTCAACGCTTCCAAAGCGCAGACGATGCCCGCGCCGCCGCTGAAGGGGAGGTGCGCCGGATGATGCGCGAAGCCCTCAAGGTCACCATTGAATGCCCCGGCAATCCGGCGTTATCCGCAGAAGGCATCGTGCTGCTTGACCCAACCTGGCCGGATTTCATGCGCGGCCGCTGGTCGATCGACAAGGTCACCGCCAGCGGCGACCGGGAAAAAAGCTACCGCTGCAGGATCGAGGCGACTTGTCTGGATGCGAGGGGCTGACATTTGTTACCAGTGCACGTCGATCCAGCTAAAACGAACTGCTCGCGGTGTATGGAGTAATCAAGTGTCGGCTTGGCGGCGTTCACCTATTAAGCATCCGCCGCACGTCATCAAGACTGATCTTCTCAATAATACGTGCCGGAACCCGAGACTCTGCGGACAAGTTATAGACCTGAAAATTATCGTTAACGACATGTTTCGACATAAGTTTCAAGGAAGGCAATATCCGAGTGCCGTACTGCTGGTCCAGTCCGCAAGGCGAGGGTTTGCTGTCGGACGTTTCATAGAATCGGCCAGCCGCCTGATTCAAGTCGAAGCCAACCAGGAAGACCTTGTTGAAACCCAGATGGTAGGCAGTTTGTATGGCTAGGTACATGACGGTTCGAGCCTCGAAGTAGCCAAGGGTCATGTCTTTGCTGAAGCCAATATCTTTGCTTCGCTTGCTAAAAAGAGATCTGTCCCTGACTAGTGACTTCTGCGGGTTGAATAACGTTGTGAATATCGACGCCCTGGGGGCCTTTTTTAAGCTGAAGACTTTCCCGCTGGGCTTGGTTTGGACGATGTCAAACTGTTCCTCCCACACCGCAACGTTTTCACTGATTTGCATTGCGGTTGCGAAGAGTTCCGGCTGTTGAAGCGAGAAGTTGAGATCCGAGCATATATAGAAAAAGGGCTTGATGTCGGCTTGGCTGAACATTGATATAGCGCCGTTCATGGTAATCATCGGCACGGTGGGAAACTCTTGTAACGGAAAGTCTCTCGCCGAGGCGCCTGAAGCGATGATAAAAACCGGCCCACTTTTTACGTTTTTGCATTCACTGAAGCTGGCCTTTTTCAATGACGTAGCTGCTTCTGTGATGAGCGCTTTGTCCAGATTTTTCGCCCTGCTCATGTACGTCCCTTTTCTTTATTCAAATGATTGATGATGCCTTCAACCGCGTTAAGGAAAATCGCCATGCCTATCACGCAAGCCCAACTGCTGCGTATCCTTCCAAACGCCGGCGCCAGTGCCGGCGTTTTTGCACCTGTCCTGAACACTGCCATGGGCCGTTACCAGATTGTCGGCCTCAAGCGTGTCGCCGCGTTTATCGCCCAGGTCGGCCATGAATCCGGCCAGCTGCGTTATCTACGCGAACTGGGCAACGATGTTTATTTGTCAAAGTATGACACCGGTCGGCTGGCTTCGCGCCTGGGCAATACTCCTGAAGTGGACGGCGACGGTCAACGGTACCGGGGGCGTGGGCTGATCCAGATTACCGGACGGGCGAACTACCAGGCTTGCGGTGAGGCGCTGGGCCTGGATCTGGTCGCGGAACCGACGCTGTTGGAGCAACCCCTGTGGGCCGCGCTTTCGGCTGCGTGGTTCTGGGCCTCACGGGGGCTTAATCCCCTCGCGGATGCCGGCGATTTCGTTACGATCACCCAGCGGATCAACGGCGGCCAGAACGGCGCCGCGGACCGCCAGGTTTTATATGGGCGAGCGCTGCGGGTGCTGGAATGAACCCGGCCCTGCTGAGGTTTGTGCCTCTCACCGCCGTGGTTTTTTTTGCTGCTGACGACCAGCGTGACCTGGAAAATCCAGGATTGGCGTTACGGCAAGACGTTGGCCGAGCTGGCCAATTCCCACGCTGAAACCCTGAGAAAGATGAGCGTTGCAGCGGCCGCTTCGCAGCAAAGAGAAACAGAAAGACGCCTCGCCCTCGAACAGCAACTTTCCGCCAGCGAGCAAATTCATTATCGAGCCTTGAGCGATGCCCAACGTGACCAGGATCGCTTGCGCGATCGCCTTGCTACTGCCGATGTCCGGCTGTCAGTCCTCCTCGACGCCGACGATGTTGCCGCCGGCTGTGCAGTGCCTGCCGCCCCCGGCGCCGGCGGCATGGATCATGGTGCCCCACGCGCCCGACTTGACCCGTCGCATGCTCAACGAATTATCGCCATCACTGACGCGGGCGACCGTGGACTGATTGCGCTGCAGGCTTGCCAGGCTTACGTCAGGGCGCTGGGCCGGTGATCTGTCGAGCCTTGCATGCTTCGGATGGTCGTGTACGGTAGGCCCCAATCGCGTCGAATCAGGAGAGCTTCGTGGACGACATTACCGAACTGGCCGCTGAATTGGGCAGGCGCCTGCAGCTGCTCAATGCCCATGTCACCACCGCCGAGTCCTGCACCGGTGGTGGGATTGCCGAGGCGATCACTCGGATCCCAGGGAGTTCGGCCTGGTTCGAGGCAGGTTTTGTCACCTATTCCAATCGTCAGAAAACCCAGCAATTGGGCGTGCCCGACGGGTTATTCGAAAAGGTCGGCGCGGTCAGCCGCGAGGTGGTGGAGGCGATGGCGCGGGGCGCCCAGCAGGAAAGCCTGGCGCGTTTCGCCGTGGCGGTCAGCGGCGTGGCCGGGCCGGACGGGGGCTCGCCGAGCAAACCGGTGGGCACCGTATGGCTCGCCTGGGGCGTCGGCGAGGCGCTGTTCAGTGAGCAGCGATTCTTTCCAGGCAACCGCGACGAGGTCCGCCGACAAACGGTGAAGGCCGCGCTAGACGGGCTGTTACAACATGCCGCCGCAGAAATCTCAAATCAGGGGTAGGCGATCCTCAATCGCTGTGGAATAATACTGGCTACTTATACAGGTGTTGGCCGTCAGGCCTTATTGATTACGTGAGGACTTTAATGGACGACAACAAGAAGAAAGCCTTGGCTGCGGCCTTGGGTCAGATCGAACGTCAATTCGGCAAGGGTGCCGTAATGCGTATGGGCGATCAGGACCGCCAGGCTATTCCTTCCATCTCCACCGGCTCCCTGGGCCTGGACATCGCGCTTGGCATCGGCGGCTTGCCAAAAGGTCGTATCGTTGAAATCTACGGTCCTGAATCCTCCGGTAAAACCACGCTGACGCTATCCGTGATCGCCCAGGCTCAAAAAGCCGGCGCAACCTGCGCCTTCGTCGACGCCGAACACGCCCTGGACCCGGAATACGCCGGCAAGCTGGGCGTCAACGTCGACGACCTGCTGGTGTCCCAGCCGGACACCGGTGAGCAAGCCCTGGAAATCACCGACATGCTGGTGCGCTCCAACGCAGTTGACGTGATCATCGTCGACTCCGTGGCGGCACTGGTACCGAAAGCTGAAATCGAAGGTGAAATGGGCGACATGCACGTGGGCCTCCAGGCTCGCCTGATGTCCCAGGCCCTGCGCAAGATCACCGGTAACATCAAGAACGCCAACTGCCTGGTGATCTTCATCAACCAGATCCGCATGAAGATCGGCGTGATGTTCGGTAGCCCTGAAACCACCACCGGTGGTAACGCACTGAAGTTCTACGCCTCGGTTCGCCTGGACATCCGCCGTACTGGCGCGGTGAAAGAAGGTGATGAGGTTGTCGGTAGCGAAACTCGCGTCAAAGTGGTGAAGAACAAGGTGGCATCGCCGTTCCGTCAAGCTGAATTCCAGATCCTCTACGGCAAGGGCATCTACCTCAACGGCGAGATGATCGACTTGGGTGTGCTGCACGGCTTCGTCGAGAAATCCGGCGCCTGGTATGCTTACAACGGCACCAAGATCGGTCAGGGCAAGGCCAACTCGGCCAAGTTCCTGGCGGATAACCCGGAAGTTGCCGCTGCCCTTGAGAAGCAACTGCGCGACAAGCTGTTGAGCCCGGTTGCAGACGTCAAGTCCGTGGCCAATCGCGAAACTGCAGAGAACCTGGCTGACGCTGACATCTGATCGATCCGATGACCGCCGTACTCGATACCCTCGTCGCGGTGCGGCGAACCGCAATGGACCTGCTCGCCAGACGTGAGCACGGTCGAGTTGAGCTGACGCGTAAACTGCGTCAGCGCGGCGCCCCCGACGAGTTGATCGACACGGCCCTCGACCGTTTGACGGAAGAGGGTCTGCTGTCGGAATCGCGTTACCTCGAAAGCTTTGTCTCTTACCGCGCCCGGTCCGGTTACGGTCCGATGCGGATTCGCGAGGAACTTGGCCAACGCGGCTTACAACGCCCGGATATCGAACTCGCCTTGCGCGAAAGCGGTATCGACTGGCAAGAACAGCTAACGGATACCTGGCGGCGCAAGTTTTCAGGGCATCTGCCCATCGATGCACGGGAGCGAGCCAAGCAAGGGCGTTTCCTGGCGTATCGAGGTTACTCCATGGAAATGATCAATCGCCTGTTCAGCGGTCGCAGCCTGGATGACTAAACAAAACGGCCCGCTATTTCGATAGCGGGCCGTTTTTTTATGGGTTTAGGAAACCTTGATCGGATCCCAGGTAAGGGGATGGACCTCGGTGGCGGGCTGGGCCCAGTTTTCCGACAGGTTGATATAATCCACCAGCTCTCTTAACCGGCCGTGATCACGGGCGTTGAAGGTAAATGCCAGTCGGGTCAGATGGCTGAACGGGGCTTCCTCCGGCTCCTCGCCGCTGTAGGCGTGCTGGTGGAAACAGTCGTTCAGGCACAGATCGGCAAAATCAGCCTGCATCCGCTGCAACGCTTGTTCATTGAGCGGGTGGTGCATACGGATCACGAACTGATGCTTGAGCCAACGGCTGGAGTGGAAGTTGCGGTAGAACTGGTTGATTTCTTCCACGGCGTCCTCGGCATTGTGCACCAGGCGCATCAGCTTCATGTCGGTTGGGAGGATGTAGCGATTTTCCTCGAGCTGTTCGCGGATGAAATCCAAGGCGCCTTGCCAGAACTTTCCCCCGGGAGCGTCCAGCAGCACTACCGGTACCAACGGGCTTTTACCCGTCTGCACCAGCGTCAGCACTTCCAACGCCTCGTCAAGGGTGCCAAACCCGCCTGGGCAGAGCACCAGGGCATCGGCTTCCTTGACGAAAAACAGCTTGCGAGTAAAGAAGAAGTGGAACGGCAGCAGGTTCTGCGTGCCCTCCACGGTGGGGTTCGCGTGCTGTTCGAAAGGCAGGGTAATGTTGAATCCCAGGCTGTGTTCCCGCCCCGCACCTTCATGGGCCGCAGCCATGATGCCGCCGCCCGCGCCGGTGATGACCATCATGTCTGACCGAGCCAGCGCCGCGCCCAGCTCCCGTGCCAAGCCATACAGCGGATGTTCGATGGGGGTTCGGGCCGAGCCGAAGACCGTGACTTTGCGCCGACCCTTGAATTGTTCGAGCGTGCGAAACGCATGTTCCAACTCGCGCAGCGCCTGGAGCGTGATCTTGGCGTTCCAGCGGTTGTGATCTTCCTGGGCCATGCGCAGCACGGTCAGGATCATGTCTCGATAAATGGGCAGGTTAGGGCTGTTGGGTGATACCAGGTTGAGTTGCTCTTCGACCTTGCGGGTGAGGTCGTGGCCATGGCTCTCAAAATGACGACTGAGCAGGTCATTCGGTTTGTACGGCATTCAGCTTCTCCTTCTGAACAGAACCCCCGGCCCGAACGAGAGATTCGTCAGGGCCACGACACGTCCTGTGTCGTTGTCAGTCCGGGCCTGTGTCCGGGCATCAAACTGGCTAGGCGCGATGTGCAGCAAGGCGGACAAGCCATCCAGCAGGTTCTGTTTTCTTCCCTTGGATGAAAAACAAACACACGTCACGGCGTTGGTGGCAGCCTCGTTCTGCCCGTTATAAAGCGATACTTTGAATCTAGTCCCTTGAGCTGATCTTTGCTTTCTCGATCATGATGTTCGAAAGTGCGCGCCGACGATGAACAACGGCGCTCTCGCTCGGGTTGATTATTTCTTGGTCTTGGCCGGTTTCGGGCAGTCCGATTCCTGGAAGCGTTCGGTTGCAACCGGGCGGTTGGTTTTCACTTCGGTGAACTCGTAGCGCATGGTTGCGCCCTTGGCCATCAGCTTGCGGAAACCCGGATTGGTACACACCGTGGAGCCCAGCTGGAAATAAACGGCCTTGGGGTCTGCGCGCATTTTCTGGGCATGGCTGCTTTGCACGCTGAGGTGATTGACCAGCTCGGTGCCTTCGACGGTATACCCTTGGTCGAGGATGTCTTCGTTGATGGCTCGCGGCGTGCCAACGCTGCTTTGCGTGGCTACGTTTTGCAGCATCTTGTTCAGTTCGAGTTCTTTCAGCGACGCAGCCTGAGCGCTGATGGACGTCGCCAGCAAAACGGCAACGGTAGGGACGATAAGGCGCAGCATGAAACTCTCCTGGTTCAGTAACTGGTGGTTCGACCGGTCACGTGACTGTGCGTTCAGTGGCGGCGATTATAGGGGAGCCTGGGGAGACGGTACAGGTTTGCGCGCTCTGGTAGACTGCCGGCCTTCATTGCCCTGCCGAGTGTTGTTCGTGTCGAGTTTTCCTGCCTGTGGGTGTTGCCCGCGATGAACCATGCCCCTAACGCCGTAGCCCGCCTGCGCGACCAACGCATCGATGAAGGCATCAAGCCAATTCAGGCCCGGGGCTGGCGCGCGCCCCGTTGCAGCGCATGCCGAGTGATTGTCAGCCATTGCCTGTGCGCCTGGCGCCCGAGCGTCGAGACCCGCTCCGGGGTCTGCCTGATCATGACCAACAAGGAAGTCTTCAAGCCGAGCAACACCGGTTGGCTGATTGCCGATGTGGTGCAGGACAATCATGCGTTCATATGGTCGCGCACCGAGGTCGATGAGCAATTGTTGGCGCTGCTGGGCGATCCGCAATGGCAACCATACCTGGTGTTTCCTGGCGAATACGTCGAACCGTCGCGAGTCACCCATACGGTTGATCTCGATCACTCCAGGCGTCCCCTGTTCATTCTCTTGGACGCGACCTGGACGGAAGCGCGGAAAATGTTCCGCAAGAGTCCTTATTTTGACCGTTTGCCCATCCTGAGCCTGCTGCCTGACAAGCTGTCGCGCTATCGCTTGCGACGTTCCACCCGTAGCGAGCACCTGTGCACCGCCGAGGTAGCGGCGCTGTGCCTTGAGCTGGCGGGAGACAGTGACGCGGCGTCGGCCCTGGACGCCTATTTCGATGTGTTCAGCCAGCATTACCTCGGTGCCAAGCGCCAGCAAGAGGTGAACGTATCGACCCCGGCCCATGCCGAGTTGCAGCTCTTTGTCCGTGCGGCTCACGAGGTGTTGGCCTAATAGTGGCCCATACTCGATACAGCAGTCGCCGTGCTGCTTGACCACCCCGGCTTCGCTGGGCATGCTTGGCGCCGACCAGGGTGCGGCCAAAAGTTTGAAACGCTGTGATTGGCGTTGAACGTGCCCCTGTGGATGCCGCTGCGTGGTGGTGTCTTGAGTTGTTTGGCGAGGCGCGAATGCATCGGGCCTGCCACTAAAAACAGGATCATTTGAAAAATGGCCACATACGAAATCCTGATTGCCGATGATCACCCGCTTTTTCGCAGCGCGTTGCATCAGGCAGTGACCCTGGGCCTTGGCTCGGATGTCCGGTTGACGGAGGTGGCCAGCATCGCGGAACTGGAAACTCGATTGGCTGAGAAGGCCGACTGGGACCTGGTGCTGTTGGATCTGAACATGCCCGGCGCGTATGGCTTCTCTGGCCTGGTGTTGTTGCGCGGACAGTATCCGCAGATCCCCGTGGTAATGGTGTCGGCTCAGGAAGAGGCTTCGGTGATGGTCAAGGCCCGCGAGTTCGGTGCCAGCGGGTTCATTCCCAAATCCAGTTCCCTGGAAATGATTCAGAGGGCGGTAAAGGCCGTCCTCGATGGCGATGTGTCCTGGCCGCCGCAGGCGTTCGAAGCGGTGAGCGTGTCGGCGGAAGCCAAGGCTGCCAGCGAAGGGTTGGCCAGCTTGACGCCGCAGCAGTTCCGAGTGCTGACCATGGTCTGCGAAGGCCTGTTGAACAAGCAGATTGCTTATGAATTGAACGTGTCGGAGGCAACCATCAAGGCCCACGTCACCGCCATCTTTCGTAAACTCAACGTGCGTACCCGAACCCAGGCGGCGTTGTTGCTGCAACAACTTGAGTCAATTTCGCCGCAGTCGTAGCGTTGGATTCACGCTTTTTTGACTGGGTTTACATTAGCTTCTCCACTCCTTCCGATCAGTTGCCTACTCTATGTCACCTTTTAAAGGCCAAACCGGCCTGAAACGCATCCTCAATGCCTCCGGCTACTCCCTGGACGGGCTGCGTGCCGCTTTCGTCGGCGAAGCCGCATTCCGCCAACTGGTCCTGCTCAACGTCATCCTGATTCCGCTGTCGTTCTTCCTGAATGTCAGCCGTGTCGAACAAGCGTTGTTGATCGCGGTCTGCTTGCTGGCCCTGATCGTCGAGCTGCTCAACTCAGCAGTGGAGGCGGCGATTGACCGCATTTCCCTCGAGCTGCACCCGCTGTCGAAGAACGCCAAGGACATGGGCAGCGCCGCCCAGTTTGTCGCCCTGACGATGATTGCGTTGGTGTGGGGCCTGGTACTGCTCTAAGTCTCAGGCGATGGCCGGCAGGACGATTTCGTCGCTGCGCTGGACCCCTGCGGTAAATGCCCGGCACAACTCTAGAAATTCACGCATGGCCGAGGTCTGGTATTTTTGCTTGTGCCAGATGAAGTAGAACTGGCGCGCCAAATCCATGTCCGGCGTTTCCACCGCCACCAGGCTGCCGCGGCGAAAGGCATCACGCAAAGCCAAGCGTGAGATACAGCCGATCCCCAGGCCGGATTCCACCGCGCGCTTTATCGCTTCGGTGTGTTCCAGCTCCAGGCGAATGTTCAACGCGCTGCGGTGGTGGCGCATGGCCTGGTCGAAAGTCAGCCGGGTGCCGGAACCCTGTTCACGTAAAATCCAGGCCTCATGGGTCAACTCCTCCATGGTCGCCTGCCCGCGCTTGGCCAGTGGATGCTGGGGCGCGCAGAACACCACCAACTCATCCTCGACCCAGCTCTGCACCTCTATGTCCGGGTGGCTGCAGTCGCCTTCGATTAGACCCAGATCAATTTCATAGTGGGCAACCTGGTGCACGATGTTGGCAGTGTTTTGCACGTGCAGCTTCACCTGGCTTTCCGGATGGCGCTGCATGAAACCGCCGATCAGCAGGGTCGCCAGGTAATTGCCAATCGTCAGCGTGGCGCCGACCGCCAGTGAGCCGAAGCCGGACTTGCCGTTGAGCAGGTCTTCGATCTCCTTGGCCTGGTCCAGCAACGCCACGGCCTGTGGCAGCAACTGTTTGCCCAAGGCGTTGAGGCTCAGGCGCTTGCCGGCGCGGTCGAAGAGTTGACAGCTCGATTGGCGCTCCAATTCAGTGATGGAGGTGCTGGCAGCCGACTGCGAAAGATTGAGCAGGCCCGCGGCACGGGACACGCTCTCTTGCTGGGCGACAGCGACGAAGACTTGAAGTTGACGTAGAGTAAATCGCATATCTATATAACCGATAACCCTTATCTTAATAATCCATTTAACAGATATTGTCGCCGCCATTAGAATGCGATGCAATTGCGCAGATTATCGACGCAGGCATCATTTCCAGGAGTCCCCCGTACATGAGCAACATGAACCACGAGCGTGTCCTCAGTGTTCATCACTGGAACGACACTCTGTTCAGCTTCAAGTGCACCCGCGATCCGGGCCTGCGCTTCGAGAACGGTCAGTTCGTGATGATCGGCCTGCAGCAGCCCAACGGCCGCCCGCTTATGCGCGCTTATTCGATCGCCAGCCCGAACTGGGAAGAGCATCTTGAATTCTTCAGCATCAAGGTCCCCGACGGTCCGCTGACTTCCCAGTTGCAGCACCTGAAGGAAGGCGACGAGATCATCATCAGCAAGAAGCCTACCGGCACGCTGGTGCTGGACGACCTCAAGCCTGGCAAGCATTTGTATCTGCTCAGCACCGGCACCGGCCTGGCGCCATTCATGAGCGTCATCCAGGATCCGGAAACCTACGAGCGTTTCGAAAAAGTGATCCTGTGCCACGGCGTGCGTTACGTCAATGAAGTCGCCTACCGCGAGTTCATCACCGAGCACCTGCCGCAGAACGAATTCTTCGGCGAAGCGCTGCGTGACAAGCTGATCTACTACCCGACCGTGACGCGCGAGCCGTTCGAGAACGAAGGCCGCCTGACCGACCTGATGCGCAGCGGCAAGCTGTTCCGCGACATCGGCCTGCCACCGATCAACCCGCAAGACGACCGTGCGATGCTGTGCGGCAGCCCGAGCATGCTCGACGAGACCAGCGAAGTGCTCAACAGCTTCGGCCTGACCGTTTCGCCGCGTATGCGTGAGCCGGGTGATTACCTGATCGAACGAGCATTTGTGGAAAAGTAAGTCGCAGCCCATAAAAAGCCCGCGCCGCCTGAATAAGGCCGCGCGGGCTTTTTCGTTCCTGGACTTATTTAACCGCTGGAATCACTTCCAGCACGCGGATCACGCCGGGCTCCGGGTAATGCCAGCGTACGTCCAGGTCCCAGAACTGCGCGCCATATTCCCGTTCGGCTGTAGGAATCTGGTACGCCGGGCGGGGGTCCTGCGCCAGGCATTGCTCAACCAACTCCACCAACGGCTCGTCGAGGCGCAAGGCGTGATCGCGGGCTTGAAGCAAGGCTGAGTCCGCCCATTGCACTGGGATCAGGCCAGGCGCAGCGCTGGCGATGTCGTTGGAGGCTGAGCCGATGATGTCGGCATAGGGCACGTAGGGCTTGATGTCCAGCACGGGCGTACCGTCCAGCAAGTCAATGCCCGAGATCCACAGCCGGTCGGCTTCTATCCGATCCAACTTCACCACCGACTGGCCGATTCCATTGGGACGATGGGTGGCGCGGGTGGCGAACACGCCCATGGATTTGTTGCCGCCCAGGCGCGGCGGGCGCACTTTCAAGCGGGGTTGGTCTTCCAAAGCCTGGTGGAACAGAAACAGCAGCCAGACATGACTGACCTGCTCCAGGCCCTGCACCGCGTCGCCCTGATCGAACGGCGCCACCAGCTCCAGCACGCCGCGCGCGGCCGGGGCCAGTTGTGGTTGGCGCGGGATGGCGAACTTCTCCTTGAAACAGGAGCGGACGAAGCCGACGGGGGAGACGGTGTAGGTCATTTCGAGTGCTTCAAGTGGCAAGCGACAAGCCGCAAGCTTATGGCTGCTGTCTAAGCTCTGACGCGCAGCGTCAGGCCCTTGAGGAAGTTGCGCAGCAACTGGTCGCCACATGGGCGATAGTTGGTGTGGCCGAACTTGCGGAACAGCGCGCTCAATTCCGGCTTGGACACCGGGAACTCGGCAGCCTTGAGGATGGCGTGCATGTCGTCTTCCTTCAGCTCGAAGGCGACGCGCAGTTTCTTCAGGATGATGTTGTTCGTCACCGGCACTTCGATCGGCTGCGGCGGACGGCTTTCGTCCTTGCCGCGCTTGAAGATCACCAGGCCATCGAGAAAATGCGCCATGACCTCGTCAGGACAGAACACGAAGCCTTCTTCCTCGTCTTTCTTGAGGTAGCCGGCGAGGTCCTCCAAGGAAACCTCCAGGCCGCCCAGCTTGATGATCTCGATGACTTTCTTGTCGCTGATGTCGAGCATGTAGCGCACGCTGCGCAGTACGTCGTTGTGAATCATGTGTGCAGTCCTGATCAATCGACAGTGGGCGCCGCGCTTCGCTGCGGCGCCGGAAATTAGAATTTCTCTTTGGCGGACAAATAGCGCCACTGGCCCAGCGGCACCTTGCCGATGGAGACGCCGCCGATGCGGATGCGGCGGATGGCGACGACCTTCAGGCCGACCGCCTGGCAAAACAGCGCGATCACGCCCGGTTGCGGGTTCTTCATGGCGAAGCGCAGGCGGTTCTCGTTCTGCCAACTGGCCTTGACGGCCGGTAGCTCCTTGCCCTTGTAGGTCAGGCCATGGTTCAGGCGATTGAGGCCATGGGCGACCATTTCGCCTTCGACTTCAACCACGTATTCCTGCTCGATCTTGGCCGCGTCGGCGGTGAGCTTGCGCAGGATCTTCCAGTCCTGGGTGAACACCAGCAAGCCGCTGGCACCAGCCTGCAAGTCGGCACTGGCGGTCAGGCGCAGAAAATGCCCTTTGAGTGGGCGCTTGCCGAAGCGATGTTCATCGCTGAGGCTCTGCGGTCCAAGGGAAGCCATCGCGGTGTCTACATCCATGCCCACCGGGGCGTTCAGCAGGAGCGTCACTGGCTCCGGCGCGGTAGCCTTGGCCTCGGGGTCGAGTTCGACCTTCTGGGTCGTCACCTTGAACTGCGGCTCGTCGATCACTTCGCCATCCACAGTGACCCAGCCGCCCTCGATGAACAGCTCAGCCTCCCGACGGGAACAGCCGACGAGTTCGATGAGGCGTTTGGAGAGACGAATCGGGTCAGTCATGACGGGGGCCGTAACAAAAAGAGGGTGGGCATTGTACCTGCCTGGCGCCGGTTAATCGCGGGTCCATTTGCCTCATGCAACTATTAGCCGCGTCCAACCCTCAGGCCAGGCTGTTTGTAACGCATATGCAACAGTGGGTAGGGCTGGTTCATGCCATCTCTTGGCGAGCGCCCGACCACTTCGAAGCCTTGCTTGAGATAAAAGCCCAGCGCCTGCGGATTCTGTTCGTTGACGTCCAGTTGATGGGCGTTCAGATGTTCCATGGCGTAGCGCAGCAACTGCTTGCCCAAGCCTTGGCCGCGGTGTTCAGGACCGATGAAAAGCATCTCGACCTTGCCGGCCGCCACCCCAGCGAAACCGGTGATGCGCTGGCGTGTGTCTCGCGTGCAGATGAGCATCACCGCGTCCAGGTAGCGGGTGAGCACCAGGTTCTTCAGCAGCTCGATGTAACTGTCCGGCAGGAAGTCATGGGTAGCGCGTACCGACGCTTCCCAGACGCGGGTCAATTCCTGGTAGTCGCTCGGTTTCGGTGTGTAAATGACCGAATGCTGACGCATGTCCGCCTGTTCCTTGTGGTGGGTGTCTCCATACGATAGCCGTAAAAAAGCCCCGCATCTTGTTGCAAGAGCGGGGATTCAGGATTTTTTGGGGCTGGCAGGTGAGTGGCTGAAAACAACAGCAGTCCCGCCTGGTCTGGATCAACCGATCTGTTCAGCCCACAAATCGTACTCGTCGGCGTCGGTCACCTTGCACCAGACCTTGTCGCCTGGCTTGAGGTTGCTGCCATTGTCGATGAACACGTTGCCGTCGATTTCCGGGGCGTCGAAGAAGCAGCGGCCCACGGCGCCTTGTTCGTCGACTTCGTCCACCAGCACTTCGATTTCACGGCCGATGCGCATTTGCAGGCGTGCCGAGCTGATGGCCTGTTGGTGCGCCATGAAACGATCCCAGCGGTCCTGCTTGACGTCGTCCGGCACCACGTCCAGGTCCAGGTCGTTGGCCGGTGCACCGTCAACCGGCGAATACTGGAAGCAGCCGACGCGATCGAGTTGGGCCTCGGTCAGCCAGTCCAGCAGGTACTGGAAGTCTTCTTCGGTTTCGCCGGGGAAGCCGACTATAAAGGTCGAACGGATGATTAAGTCCGGGCAGATCTGGCGCCAGTTCTTGATGCGGGCCAGGGTCTTGTCTTCGAAGGCCGGGCGCTTCATGGCCTTGAGGACTTTCGGGCTGGCGTGCTGGAACGGGATGTCCAGGTACGGCAGGATCTTGCCGGCGGCCATCAGCGGGATCAGCTCGTCGACATGCGGGTACGGATAGACGTAATGCAGACGCACCCAGACGCCGAGGGTGCTGAGGGCTTCGCACAGTTCGGTCATGCGGGTTTTCACCGGCGCGCCGTTCCAGAAACCGGTGCGGTACTTGATGTCGACGCCGTAGGCGCTGGTGTCCTGGGAAATCACCAGCAGTTCCTTGACGCCAGACTTGACCAGGCGCTGGGCCTCGTCGAGCACATCACCCACCGGGCGGCTGACCAGCTTGCCGCGCATCGACGGGATGATGCAGAAGCTGCAGCTGTGGTTACAGCCTTCGGAGATCTTCAGATAGGCGTAGTGACGCGGGGTCAGCTTGATGCCTTGCGGCGGCACCAGGTCGATCAGCGGGTTGTGGTCCTGGCGCGGCGGTACCACGTCGTGCACGGCGTTGACCACTTGCTCGTACTGCTGCGGACCGCTCACCGACAACACGCTCGGGTGCACGTTGCGGATGTTGCCTTCTTCCACGCCCATGCAGCCGGTGACGATGACCTTGCCGTTTTCCTTGATGGCTTCGCCGATCACTTCCAGGGACTCGGCCTTGGCCGAGTCGATGAAGCCGCACGTGTTGACCACAACCACGTCGGCGTCCTGATAGGTGGACACAACGTCATAGCCTTCCATGCGCAGCTGGGTGAGGATGCGCTCGGAGTCGACCAGTGCCTTCGGGCAACCCAGGGATACGAAGCCAACTTTTGGATTGGCCGGCGCGGGAGTGGTGGACATGTCTAACCTCGGTGTAGGGGGGATCGTCTCTTGCCGAGACAGGGCGCCTGGCGCGCCTCTGATCAAAAAGTGCGCAATTCTATCCATGGCCGACGCACTTGACCAGCTTTATGCAGGTTTATGCAGGGAAATGCGACAAGTGCTGCGCTATGCTTCGCGCCTTTACGCCTTGAAGAATTCCGACAGTCAATAAAACGTCTGTAACAATGCGTAAAAAGCGCATGCTGACTCACTCGGCATGGTGCTTCGCTCAAGAAGACAGGTCTGCAAACCAGGAGTATTGGATGGGTCATGCAAGTAGTCAGGCGGCGGGGGCCGGGCATTCGGCAGCGAAACCGCTGAGCATGCTGGTCGCGGCGGTTGGAGTGGTCTATGGCGACATCGGCACCAGCCCGTTGTACACCCTCAAGGAAGTGTTTTCCGGTGCCTATGGCGTGCCCGTCAATCACGATGGGGTGTTGGGGATCCTGTCGCTGATTTTCTGGTCGTTAATCTGGGTGGTGTCGATCAAATACATGATGTTCGTCCTGCGGGCCGACAACCAGGGCGAGGGCGGGATCATGGCCCTGACCGCCTTGGCGCGGCGGGCGGCGGCGGGAAGGGCGCGGCTGCGCACGTTGCTGGTGATCTGCGGCTTGATTGGCGCGGCGCTGTTCTACGGCGACAGCATGATCACGCCAGCGATCTCGGTGCTTTCGGCGGTCGAAGGCCTCGGCCTCGCATTCGAAGGCATCGATCATTGGGTGGTGCCGCTGTCGGTGGTGGTGCTCGTCGCACTGTTCCTCATCCAGCGCCACGGCACCGCGCGGATCGGCATTCTGTTCGGCCCGATCATGGTGACCTGGTTCCTGGTGCTCGGTGCCCTCGGCGTCTATGGCATCAGCCAGCATCCGGAAGTATTGCAGGCTGTGAGCCCGGCCTGGGCCGTGCGGTTCTTTGTTGTCCATCCGGGCATGGGCGTGGCGATCTTGGGCGCCGTGGTGCTGGCGCTGACCGGCGCCGAAGCGCTGTACGCCGACATGGGCCACTTCGGTCGCAAGCCGATCGCTCGTGCCTGGTTCATTTTGGTGTTGCCCGGCCTGATGCTCAACTATTTCGGCCAGGGCGCCTTGCTGCTCGGCGATCCGGAAGCGGCGCGCAACCCGTTCTATCTGCTGGCGCCGAGCTGGGCGTTGCTGCCGCTGGTGGGTTTGTCGACGCTGGCCACGGTAATTGCTTCGCAGGCGGTGATTTCCGGTGCTTTCTCCCTGACGCGCCAGGCGATCCAGCTCGGTTACATCCCGCGCATGTACATCCAGCACACTTCCAGCGCCGAGCAGGGCCAGATCTATATCGGTGCGGTGAACTGGTCGCTGATGGTCGGCGTGGTGCTGCTGGTGCTCGGTTTCGAGTCCTCTGGTGCGTTGGCTTCGGCCTACGGCGTGGCTGTGACCGGGACGATGCTGATGACGACGATCCTGGTGTCCGCCGTCATACTGCTGTTGTGGAAATGGCCGCCGTTGCTGGCGGTACCGCTGTTGTTCGGTTTCCTGCTGGTGGACGGGCTGTATTTCGCCGCCAACGTGCCGAAGATCATCCAGGGCGGTGCGTTCCCGGTCATCGCCGGCATTGCCTTGTTTGTGTTGATGACGACGTGGAAGCGCGGCAAGCAACTGCTGGTGGATCGCCTCGACGAAGGGGCGTTGCCGCTGCCGATCTTCATCAGCAGCATTCGCGTGCAACCTCCCCACCGGGTGCAGGGCACGGCGGTGTTCCTGACCGCGCGCTCGGATGCCGTGCCTCACGCGTTGTTGCACAACTTGCTGCACAACCAAGTGCTGCATGAGCAAGTGGTCTTGCTGACAGTGGTGTACGAGGACATTCCCCGTGTGCCACCGCAACGGCGCTTCGAAGTCGATGCCTACGGCGAGGGATTCTTCCGGGTCATCCTGCACTTCGGTTTCACTGACGAGCCGGACGTGCCCGAGGCGCTCAAACTC
Source organism: Pseudomonas sp. Z4-20 (assembly GCF_051131955.1). Taxonomy (NCBI): domain Bacteria; kingdom Pseudomonadati; phylum Pseudomonadota; class Gammaproteobacteria; order Pseudomonadales; family Pseudomonadaceae; genus Pseudomonas; species Pseudomonas sp. Z4-20. The sequence goes on along the minus strand of NZ_CP071641.1, from coordinate 4,428,063 downwards.
TGCCATCTGGATGAGCTGGATTTCAGCCCGATGCGCACCACTTACTTCCTCAGCCGCGAAACCGTCATTGCCTCCAAACTCGAAGGCATGGCTCGCTGGCGTGAGTCGTTGTTCGCCTTCATGTTGAAAAACGCCAACGGCAACCTGCGCTTCTTCAATCTACCGTTGAACCGGGTGATCGAGCTGGGGACGCAGGTCGAGATGTAGCACCGGGAAACCACAAGCCCTCGTTGCCTTGCGGCGGCGGGGGCTTTTTTATGGGTGCTGTTTTTCAATGCGTCATTGGTCGAATAGTGTTTTCCCAGCTTGATTCATACGCATTGTCGCGCAATACTTCGCGCATCAAAGTATGTATAAAGATATGCGAAATTTATGCTGTAGGAGGCAAGACATGGCAGCATTACTCGATCGGGCTGATCAAGCAGTATCCGTTACGGCAATGGTCAGAGGGTTCAGCGCGAAGCTCAAGGAAGTATCGAGCCGTGCAACCGAAAGGCTGGTCATCTTCAAGGACAATGAACCGGCAGCGGTGATTATCAACGTCGATGCCTATCAGGAAATGCTCGATGAACTGGAAAACCTTCGCGTCGAAGCGACGGCTCGCGAGCGCCTGATCGGTTTCGACCAGGCCAAGGCTATCAGCCATGAGGGTATGCGGGCACGGTACGCCAAAAACAACTGAAGGAGTGGTGAATGGCTTGGGGCATTATTTATCACCCGGAAGTTCAAGACGATTTGGATCAGTTGGGTGCGGCCGCGGCGAACCGTATTCTTGATGTCATCGAGGAGCGGATCATGAATGGCGAGCCGGACAAAACCGGCAAGCCGCTCAGAGCCAGCTTGGCGGGATGTCGAAGAATCCGAACCGGGGACACCCGTATCGTGTACAGGGTCGACGGGAAAGCGATTCAAGTCTTGATCGTAGCCGTTGGTGCGCGGCGGGATAAGGAAGTATATGACGCGGCAGAGCGTCGTCTTTAACCATTTTAAAAAGCCCTCGTTGCCTTGCGGCGGCGGGGGCTTTTGTCAGGCGGGTAGCCGCTTATTGTTCGGCTGGCTTGCTCTGCCGCTTGTTGATTTCATCGATCAACCGCTTGGCCAGGGCCGGGTAGTTTTCGTCGAAGTGGTGCCCACCAGGTAGCTTGATGGCTTCGCCGACGGCTGTCTTGTCGGTGCAGCCGCTTTCGTCGGTTTCTTCAGCACCATAGATGCAGACTACTTTTTCGGCGGGCAGCTTGGCCATTTCCGGGCCGGTGGCGGCTTCGGTGCCCGCGTTGCCGAGCCAGCCTTCCACTTCGATCTCGAAACTGCCCGTGCGGGCGAAGGCGAGCAGGATGATTGCATCGACCCGCTGCTGCTCCGTCGCTGGCAAGCGGTTGTAGATCGCTGGCAGCACATCGGCGCCGAAGGAATAACCGGTCAGGATGAAGCGCTTGGTGCCCCAGATCTGGCGGTAGTGCTGCATCAACTCGGTCAGGTCGGCCGCGCTTTGCTCCGGGCTCTTGTGCTGCCAGTAATAGCGCAGGGTGTCGATGCCCACCACCGGGTAGCCGATCTTGGCCATTTCGTCGGCCACGTCGCGGTCGAGGTCACGCCAGCCGCCGTCGCCGGAGAGGAACAACGTCACGGTATCGCGGGCCTGGCTGGCAGGGATTTCCACGACTGGAATGCTCAGGCCACCCTTGCCCTTCTCGGCGCCCACCAGGATCTTGCGCAGCTCGTTGTTCAGCACCTGCGGCAGATTGATGTCGTAGTCGCTGATGCTGGTTTCGGCATTGCGTTGATCGCGTACGAAGCCGGCACTGGTGTCGTCGGGGTTATCGTTCCAGGCCACCAGCCAGCGACCGTGGGCCGCGCTTTTCGGCAACAGGTGCGTGCAGCCAGGTTTTTCCAGGGCCAGGTCCACCGAGATGGCCTGGGCCTTGTCGTCTTTCTGTTCGGCCAGCCAGCGCCAGGCCAGCACCGCGCCAGGGCCGATGCCGCTGACCAGCGTGGCCGGGCCTCGGAGCTGTCTCAGGCCAGCCTGCAGGGCGCGACCTTGGAGCATGCAGTCCTTGGGCAGGATCACTTGGACAATCTCGGCCGAGCCGCTGCGGCTGAGGGTCGTCAACTGCGTGTCGCTGAGCTTCTGGTCCTCATTGACTGCCACCAGCACGTGGGCGCTGGACTTGGTGCCGGGCGTGATCCGCGTCATCGGCACGCCGTCGGCGGGTTCCAGTTGTTCCAGGGTTGGTTGCGGGGCCGGACGGTTCCAGTACCAGTAGCCGCCACCGAGAATCACCGCCAGCACCAGCAGGGCGGCCACTACGTATCGCCAGGAGCGTTGCATCATCAGCGTTTCACCAATCCAGTCAGGCCGCCCGCAATCAGGGCGGCGGTATCGGCCAGCGCCACCAGCGGATCGAGTCCGGCGGGCACGGCCATGTAACGAGGTTCCCAGTCAGGCTGGAATTTGTCTTTGAAGCGGCGCAGCCCCTGGAAATTGTAGAGCTGCTCGCCACGGCGAAACACCATCGAACCCAGGCGCTGGGTCAGCGGTGCGCCGCGACGTGGTTGCAGGCCCGAGAGTGGGACCATGCCGAGGCTGAAGCGGGCGTAATCGTGGTTCTTATAATGCTGGATCAAGCCGACCATCATGAATTCCATGGTCAGTTTCGGAGCGTCGGGGTGCGCGCGCATCAGGTCAAGGCTGGCCAGTTCGTGGTTGTGGGTTTCCAACAGATTGGCAAACGCCACCGGGCGACCTTCGAAACGAATCACGGCGATGCGGAAATGCTTGAGGTAGTCGTTGCTGAAACGGCCCAGGGAAAAGCCTTTCTCGCGCACATTCTTGCCGGTCAGCCAGGCATCGGAAATGACCTTGAGCTCATCCATCGGCGCCTGGCCTGGCTCATGGATCTCCAGCGACAAGCCATCGCGGGTGCCCCGGTTCCAGGTGTAGCGCAGGTCCTTCATCTCCTTGCCCTTGGCTTCGAGATCGAAACGCTTGAGATCCACGCGCGCTTCTTCGCCAAGCTTGATCGCGGTCAGGCCGATGTCCATGTAGTACGGCAGGTTCTCGGCGCGCACTTGATAAAACACCGGCCTGGCGTGGTGGATGTCGCACAGGTCACGAAACTGCCAGATCATTTCCGCGCGCTGCAGGGGTGGCCCGATCGGGTCGTACAACGCCACCAGGCTGCGGCCACGGCGGGCATACATCAGAAAGGCTTCATCGTTGGGATGAAACAGCAACGCCTTGTCGCCGGTCAGCGCGAGGCCGCCGTCGGGCTGCGAAGACGCCATGAGAATCGTCTTGGCCCGCTCCAATTCGTCAGCAATGGGCAGGTGGATCACCGGTCGCGCGGTCCGCAGCAGCCAGGTCAGCGACACCACCACCAGCAGCACCGCGGCGCCCAACAATGAGCGCAGGCCGCGAGGGGCGTCGGCGTCCAAGGTGAACTGCCACCACAGTTGATGGCTGTAGGGCACGTCCTGGTAGGCAAACAGCAGCAGCCAGATCGACGCGCCCAGCACGCACAGGCTGGCAATCAGGAACAGTGGCGAAAACGGCAGCTCGGTCAGGCGACTCGGCCGATAGAAAGACCGCCGGAACACCGCCAGCAGGGCAGCCGTCAGGGTCAGCAGCGTGGCTTCTTCCCAGTCGAACCCCTTGAGCAGCGAGAGCAGGGCACCGACTAGCAGCAGAATGGTGGTCAGCATCCAGGCAGCGGACAGGCGACGGCGCAAGCCTTGGGCCAGCAACAGGCACAGCACGCCTACCAGGCTGGCGCCAAAGTGCGAAGCGTCCACCAGTCGATGGGGGATCAGGAAGCCGATGTGCTCAAGACGCGTGTCGATCTCGGGCGTCACGCCGGAAAACAGCAGCACCACGCCGGACAGGAACACCAGCACCGCCAGGATCGGCGCGGCGAAACCCGACGCCGCCCGCAGCGTCTGACGGGTCTGGAACAATCGTTGCGCCTCATTGATCAGCAGCAACACGCACGCCACCAGCATCGGCAGCAGCACATAGATCAAGCGATACAGCAACAACGCGGCGGCAAGTGGCGCGGCCCCGAGTTTGTCGGCAAACGCGGCCAGCAGGATCGCCTCGAACACCCCGACGCCGCCCGGCACATGGCTGAGTACGCCGGCGGCCAACGCCAGCAAGTACACCAGCAAGAAGGGAGCGAACGGTGGCGCCTCGGGTAGCAACAGGTAAAGGACCGTGGCGGCGGCCGCGACATCCAGCGCGGTGATGACCAATTGCAGGAATGTCAGGCGGCGGCCCGGCAGACGCAGCGTGCGGCGACCGGCCTTGACCAGCAGGGCATCCCGATAGGGTTGTTCCGGTAGGCGACGGCGATAGATGCCGATGGCCAGCGCACTGGTCAGCACCAATACGGCGACGGCGATGGAGCCCAGCAAAGCGGCTGGAAGGTGCAAGGCCGCCGATGCGGCGGGCAGGTTACTCAGGGTTGCCAGCGCCGCCAACGGCGGCAGCGCGCAGCCCAGGGACAGGCTGGCGAACAAGGTCATGTGGGCAACGTCCGCCGCCCCCAGGCCATGTCGGGCGTACAGCCGGTAGCGAACCGAACCGCCTGAGAGCAACGAAAGGCCAATGGCATTGCCGATGGCGAACGCACTGAAGCCACCCAGGATCAGGGTCTGTGGCGGCAGCTTCACGCCGGCGTAGCGAGTGGCGGACCATTCATAGCCCAGCAAAATGATGAAACCGACCACGGTGGCGGCGATCGCACCGAGCAGGGCCGGTCTCGGCACCTCCAGGATAGAGTCATGAAGGGCGTAAAGGTCGAGTTCGCTCAATAAGTGGTGACAAGCAATCAAGGCAATCGCGAACAGCAGTAACGTGACAGCGAGGCCGATCGGTTGGCGGTACTGGCTGATCCGATTCAGCCAGCGTAATCGCTCGGCCTTGATCGGTTGTGTCGCAGTAACAGTGTCTTGTGAGTCAGACGAGTGGGCGCGCATCAATCACCTCTTGAGCTATGCGCGACAGGATGGGGGTATCCAGCCAAGTAACCAATCCCTGCGGCGGAAAATAATTACAAAATATTTGTAATGCAGACTTTTTCGACACACACAAAAAAGGCCACTCTTTCGAGTGGCCTTTCTTGATATTTGGTTGCGGGAGCCGGATTTGAACCGACGACCTTCGGGTTATGAGCCCGACGAGCTACCAGACTGCTCCATCCCGCGTCTGTGTGGCGGCATTCTACAGGCGAACGCCGGAGTGTCAACCGTTAATAAGATGCTGGGCAAAATAAACGCCCGGTTGGCTAAATACGCGAAAACAAACGGAAAATCGTCCTACAACTTTGACGGCGCGGAGCGGTGATGGAGTCGGGTCTCCACGACGCTGCAAAACAAGCGCACACAAAAAAGGCCACTCTTTCGAGTAGCCTTTCTTGATGTTTGGTTGCGGGAGCCGGATTTGAACCGACGACCTTCGGGTTATGAGCCCGACGAGCTACCAGACTGCTCCATCCCGCGTCTGTGTGGCGGCATTCTACAGAGGATCGGCGCCCTGTCAACCCCTTACCTGGAAAAACCTGTTCCGCTTCAAGTGGTTAGCCTCGGGAAAAGCGAATGTTGCAGTGCTGTGACGCAAGCCTGGCAAGGGCTGGCGCTCTATCGAGCGGTTCGCTGCGATTGAAGAAACACATTCACGTAGGTTTTTTCCCTGTCCGCTGAAGGATCTTTCAAACTACTGGTGCTATGTACAGATTCGGGTGAGATACTGGCGCTCCGATCCATCCCACGTACCGCTTCTTTATATGACGCAACGCAAAATCATCCACGTCGACTGCGACTGCTTCTATGCCGCGATCGAAATGCGCGATGATCCGCAGCTGGCCGGCAAGCCCCTGGCGGTCGGCGGCTCGGCGGACCGGCGTGGTGTGATCGCCACTTGCAATTACGAGGCGCGGGCCTATGGCGTGCGCTCGGCCATGTCCTCCGGCCACGCCTTGAAACTCTGTCCGGACCTGACCATCGTCAAGCCGCGGATGGATGCCTATCGGGAAGCGTCGAAGGAAATCCATACGATTTTCAGTGATTACACCGACCTTATCGAACCGTTGTCCCTGGACGAGGCCTATCTGGATGTCTCCGCCAGCGCGCATTTCGGAGGCAGCGCCACGCGTATCGCCCAGGACATCCGCCGACGGGTTTCCAATCAGTTGCACATCACTGTGTCTGCCGGCGTCGCGCCGAACAAATTCCTCGCCAAGATTGCCAGTGACTGGAAAAAGCCCAACGGCTTGTTCGTCATCACCCCCGACCAAGTAGAAGATTTCGTATCGGCCTTGCCAGTGAACAAGCTCCACGGTGTCGGCAAGGTCACCGCCGACAAGTTGAACAGGCTCGGTATTGTCGATTGCCGGCATCTGCGCGAGTGGGACAAGCTCGCGCTGGTGCGCGAATTCGGCAGTTTTGGCGAGCGACTCTGGAGCCTCGCCCGTGGGATTGACGACCGCCTGGTGCATAACGACAGTCGGCGTCAGTCCATCAGCGTTGAAAACACCTACGACGTCGATTTGCCCGACCTGCAGAGCTGTCTCGACAAGCTGCCCGAACTGATGGAAACCCTGAGCGGCCGCATCGCGCGGATCGACAGCAGCTACCGTCCGGGCAAGCCGTTCGTCAAAGTCAAATTTCATGACTTCACCCAGACCACCCTGGAACAGGCCGGGGCAGGGCGGGACCTGGGCAGTTACCAGTTGCTGTTGACCCAGGCCTTCAACCGCGGCGGCAAGCCGGTACGGTTGCTGGGAATAGGGGTGCGGCTGGAGGATTTACGGGGTGGGTTTGAGCAGTTGGAGTTGTTTGAGCGGTAAAGCCGCAGCCCAGCGGGAGCAAGCTCCCTCGCCACAGGGGAGCATTCACTCAGCTAGCGCCCGGGTCCGCCACCAGCCGCCCGCCGTCCTTGGTCAGGGCTTTCAGGAATTCGGCCTGCAGTTCCGGATCATTGCGGGTCAGTTCGATCAGGCTCTGCTCCAGCTCGCTGGCTTCTTCTTCAAGGCCCAGCTCCGACAGCCGCTTGACTCGGTGAACCCACTGGCTCACTTCGTCATCTTCCAAGTCGTCATAGATCAACGCATGGGCTTCCACCAATTTGCTGCGCAAGGTGCTGCTGATGCTCAGGGACGAGTCAGTATGCACCTCGTCCTGGGCATCGGTGACGCTGATCTGCAATTTGCCGAACTGGCTCAGGTCATGTTCGGCAAACGGGCTTTCCAGCAGGTTCAAGCGCAACACGCCGTTGCGGTCGGTGCTCAGCTCGAACGTCTGGCGGGCGGCTTTCACCTCGACCGGGCGCTCGCTCCAGGGCAAGCTCGAATATTCGGTGCGCTTGTCCCGTTGGACTTCGTCGATACCCGCCAGGTTCTGTTGCGCCCGGCCGTTGGACGGAACGTTCATGAACGGGTTGAGCCCGGCGAAACCGTAGCTGATCCAGTCGCGGGTCGCCGTGTCGGGCAGGGTGCCGAAGGCGAACACATTGACGACGTTCGCGCCGACACCGGCCACCACCGCCACCGCGCCCAACGGGATCTCATAGACCTCCCGCCAAGGTTGGTAGGGCGTGTAGCGGTCGTAATGGCGGGTGACCTCGAACTCGGTGACTTCGAAAGTCTTTTGTTCGTTGATCCGCACGCGACGCTGCGGCAAGTCGAGCACCTTGGGTTCGCCCACATCGATCTGCAGGCTATGGTCGAGCAGTTTGCGCTCGATCCGTTCTTCGTGCTCGTTGCGTTGCGACATCTGGTTGGCGCATCCGCTGACCAGCAGGGCGCCGCACAGTACGGCGCCCCCCAACGCTAAGGTGTTTCGCTTGAACATGACGTCTCTATCTGGTCTCAGCGGCGGATACGGGCCTGGAGGAAGGACAGCACGTCGGCGACCGGCAGCGCTTGTGGCTCGGCCTCGGTGCGGCTCTTGTATTCCAGGTTGCCATCGGCCAGTCCGCGGTCACTGACCACGATCCGGTGTGGAATGCCGATCAGTTCCATGTCCGCGAACTTGATGCCTGGGCTGGTTTTCTTGTCGCGGTCGTCCAGCAGCACCTCGAAGCCGGCGGCCGTCAATTCGGCGTAGAGCTTGTCGGTGGCTTCGCGGACCTGTTCGGTTTCATAGCGCAACGGCACCAGGGCAACCTGGAATGGCGCCAGGGTGTCGCTCCAGATGATCCCGTTTTCGTCGTTGTTCTGTTCGATCGCTGCCGCCACTACGCGGGACACGCCAATGCCGTAGCAGCCCATTTGCAAGGTGACCGGCTTGCCGTTCTCGCCCAGCACTTCGCACTTCATCGCTTTGCTGTATTTGTCGCCCAGCTGGAAGATGTGCCCGACTTCGATGCCGCGCTTGATTTCCAGGGTGCCCTTGCCGTCCGGGCTCGGGTCGCCGGCAACCACATTGCGCAGGTCCGCGATGGTTGGAACCGGCAGGTCGCGCTCCCAGTTCACGCCGAAATAATGCTTGTCATCGATGTTGGCGCCGATGGCGAAGTCGCTCATCAATGCCACCGAGCGGTCGATGATGATCGGCAACGGCATGTTCAATGGGCCGAGGGAGCCCGCACCGGCGCCGATGGCATCACGCAGTTCGGCGTCGGTGGCCATGACCAATGGGCTGGCGACGCCTGGCTGGTTGCCGGCCTTGATTTCGTTCAGCTCATGGTCGCCGCGGATGATCAGGGCAATCAGCTTGCCTTCTTCTTCCGCGCGCACGATCAGGGTCTTGATAGTGCGCTCGATCGGCAGGTTGTAGCCTTCCACCAACTGGGCAATGGTCTTGGTGTTCGGCGTATCCACCAGGCGCAGTTCTTCGGTCGGCGCGGCGCGGGAGGTTTCCCGTGGCACGGCTTCGGCCTTCTCGATGTTCGCGGCGTAGTCGGAGCCGTTGCTGAAGACGATGTCGTCTTCACCGGATTCGGCCAATACGTGGAACTCATGGGAGCCGGCACCGCCGATGGAGCCGTTGTCGGCTTCAACCGGGCGGAATTTCAGGCCCAGGCGGGTGAAGACGTTGCAGTAGGCCTGGTGCATGCGGTCATAGGTGACTTGCAGCGAGGCCAGGTCGGCGTGGAACGAGTACGAATCCTTCATGATGAACTCACGGCCGCGCATCAGGCCGAAGCGTGGACGGATCTCATCGCGGAATTTGGTCTGGATCTGGTACAGGTTGATAGGCAGCTGCTTGTAGCTGCTCAACTCGTTGCGCATCAGGTCAGTGATCACTTCTTCGTGGGTCGGGCCAGCACAGAAGTCGCGACCGTGACGGTCTTTGATGCGCAGCAGCTCAGGGCCGTATTCTTCCCAGCGGCCAGATTCCTGCCACAGCTCGGCCGGCTGGGTGCTCGGCATCAACACTTCCAGGGAGCCGGCGGCGTTCATTTCTTCGCGGACGATGGCTTCGACCTTACGCATCACTCGCAGGCCCATCGGCAGCCAGGTGTACAGGCCGGAGGCGAGCTTGCGGATCATGCCGGCACGCAGCATCAGCTGATGGCTGATCACGACGGCGTCGGAAGGCGTTTCTTTCTGTGTGGCGAGCAAAAATTGACTGGTGCGCATGGTTGGCCGTTGTCGGTTGCTGATGACGAGAAGTGACGCAGCATTGTACGGGCGAGATGCCCTGGCGTACAGGCGCGTGGCCTGCCGCCGGAACCAGGCACCGCTTTCTTCGGCGCCTGCTGAAATTTCCTACGACTCTTCGGCGGGCCGGGTCGGCGGCGATTCCGGATCGGAGTTCACGCCCTCGCGGCGGTTTTCCTGGTACCAGTGCAAGGCGATCAGCAGCAGGGTCGGAACGCCGAGCAGGGCGGTGATCAGGAAAAAATCGTGATAACCGAATTTTTCCACCATGACCCCCGAATAGCCGCCGATCAAGCGTGGCAGCAACAGCATGATCGAGCTGAGCAGGGCATATTGAGTGGCGGAGAACTTCAGGTTGGTCAGGCTCGACAGGTACGCGACGAACGCCGAGGTAGCCAGGCCGGAGCTGAAATTGTCCAGGGAAATCGTGCCAATCAGCATCTGCAAGTCGGGGCCCATGTCGGCGAGCATCAGGAACAGGATGTTGGTCGCGGCCGAGGACACGCCCCCGATGAACAGGATCGGCAGGATGCCGAAACGTACGATCAACAGGCCGCCCATGCCTGCGCCGACCAGGGTCATGATCAGCCCGAAGATCTTGCTGACGCTGGCAATCTGGTCCTTGGTAAATCCTTGGTCGATGTAGAAAACGTTGGCCATGACGCCCATGACCGTATCGGACATCCGGTAGGTTGCGATCAGCCCCAACAGCAAGAGCGCCTGCCAGCGGTAACGGAGGATGAAGTCGTTGATGGGCGTCAGCACAGGCGCAAGGCCTCGGCGACCTATGGATGACAGGCAGATGGCGGTCAGGATGATATAGAGGATGGCGCGCAGGAAGGCGCGGTCTTCGAGCAGCAGGTCGAGCAGGCTGACCCCCTCGAACAGCACGCTGGCGAAGTCGGTGTTATAGAGCTGGGTGAACATCGCCGGCACTGACACCAGCAGCACGATCAGTACGAAAACCGACGCCAGTTGATGGACGAACGTATAGCGCCCCGCCTGCAGCTGTGTGCGCAGTGGCACGGGCGGTTCGCGCATGATCAACGAAGTCAGCAACGCCGGCACCATCAATACGCCAAACAGCAGGTACGTACCGGCCCAGGCTGAGTGCTTGTAGCTGAACCCGGTGGAACCGAAGCCTTCGGCGAAGAACAGGGCACCGGCGGTGGCCAGCAGAGCGGCGATGCGATAGCCGGACATGTAGCTGGCGGCGAGGGCGGCCTGACGCGTGTCGTCGACGATTTCCAGTCGATAGGCATCGACGGCGATGTCCTGGGTGGCCGAGGCGAAGGCCACTATCACGGCAATCGCGATCAGCCAGGACAAGTGTTTTTGCGGATCGCAGAAACCCATGCCGATCAGGCCCAGGATCACCAAACCTTGAGAGAGCACAAGCCAGGAGCGGCGACGCCCCAGCTTGCCCAGCAACGGCAGGCGCCATTGATCGAGTAGTGGCGACCAGACCCATTTGAAGGCGTAGGCCAGGCCGATCAGGCTCGCGTAACCAATGGTTTCGCGGGCCACGCCGGCTTCACGCAACCAGACCGACAGCGTGGAGAAGACCAGCATGTAGGGCAAGCCGGCGGCGAAGCCAAGCAGCAATAGCACGAGCGTCGAAGGACTGGCATAGGCGGCGAGGGCGGCGCGCCAGGTTTTACGGGGCATGGGCTGGAGTCTGCCTCAAAAATTGCGAAAACAAAGCGCGCACTCTAACCGCTGTGCTCTACCGGACGCCAGCCATGGCGCTGAATATCAACACGATTGTTCAGGACACTGATCCCTTCCATGCGCAAGCGCGCACGTTGTTCATCCCCCGAGGCGCTGCCCGCCGGCAGGCTGATCCGGCCACCGGCCGCCAGGACCCGGTGCCACGGCAGCTTCGTGTCGTTCGGCAACTGGCTGAGCGTCCGTCCGACCCAGCGCGCGGCGCGACCCAGGCCGGCCATCTCGGCGAGCTGACCATAGGTGACAACCTTGCCGGCCGGTACTTGGGCCAAGGTCAGATAAAGCGTGGTACGGCGGATTTGGGCGGCATTCTCGGTGGCCGCTGGAGCGTCAGTCACGAGCAAGGTTCCTAAAGGTGTCCGTCTGTAGATTAATTCCTACAGGGTGCGTTGATAAATGAACTCATCCCCCATACGCGGGTCAGTCGTTGCTGAGGTGTCATCCTGGGGGATAATGCCGCCTTTTCAACGCAAACTTGAGCCCATTATCGCTTATGTTGTCTAGAACCCTGCTGTGCCTAGCTGTTACGAGCGCCTCCATGCCCTTGCTTGCCGATACCGTCTGGTTGAAGAACGGCGACAAGCTCAGTGGCAAGATCACCGTTTTCGATGGCGGCAAACTGCTGATCCAGACCGATTACGCTGGCGCAATCCCGATTGACTGGAACCAGGTCAAGACGCTTGAAAGCGACCAGCAATTGCTGGTCAAGCAGGACGCCTATACCGGCGAGAAGGCCAAGGCGTTGCAGGCGGCCGAGGATGGCAAGGTCACCCTGGCCAACGGTGATACGCCCAAGACCGTCGATCTGGCGAGTATCCAACAGATCCTCAAGCCCAAGCCGGTGGTCGAGGATCTGGTATGGAAGGGCAATATCGATGCCGCGCTGGACTACCAGCGAGCGGAAAACGATACCGACGATTACGACGTCGACTTCAAGACCTCGGCACGCCACGGCAGATGGCGGCATATCGCCGAGGGCGAGTACAACCGTGAATTCCAGGACGACGTGGTGTCGACTGACAACTGGCGGCTGGAGTATTCCCTCGACCGCTTCTTCACGGACAAGTGGTTCTGGCAAGGTCGCCTCAACTACAAGCGCGACAAGGTCGAAGACCTGGCTCGCCAACGCGTGGTGGGTACCGGTCCGGGCTATCAGTTCTGGGATGACGAGTTGGGCGCGTTCTCGCTGGGTTCATTGTTCAACCGCACCGACTATGAATACCGTGATGGCGGCAAGGACAACTTCTATTCCGTGGCGATGAAGTGGGACTACAACCGCTACCTGATCGGCAAGCGCGTCGAGTTCTTCACCAACGGCGAGGTGGGCAAGCCGCTTTCGGGTGTTGCCGAGTATGCCTACGACGCGGAGATGGGACTGCGCTACAAGGTGACCGACTGGGCGTCGCTCAATCTCAAGGCCGAGAAGGATGTCATCGAGGGCACCGAGGATAGCGACCTGAGCAAGACTCGCTACACGGCAGGATTTGGCGTCACCTGGTAAGTAACCAGTCAAGGCGGAACAATGTGGGGGCTTGCTCCCACATTTTTTTTGCGCGGGATTAAAACTGGCAGGCACAAAAAAGCCCCGCTTTTGAGGGCGGGGCCTTTTACTAAAGCAAGGACAAGTTAGATAACTTGAACTTCTTCAGCTTGCATGCCTTTCTGACCGCGGGTAGCGATGAAAGAAACCTGTTGGCCTTCTTTCAGGCTTTTGAAGCCGTCGGATTGGATAGCTTTGAAGTGAACGAACAGATCGTCACCGGATTGTGGGGTGATGAAGCCGAAGCCTTTTTCATCGTTGAACCACTTAACGGTACCGGTTTGGCGATTAGACATGGTGTAACTCCTTGAACAAAGATAACTGCGACACAGGAAGAACCCTGGCCGAGACTGAGTGCAAAGAGCAGGAAAAATTCTTGTAGATGGTTGGATCGAAATTCAACATATCGTGTAGAGATTCTCAGTGACACAAGCAGCACAGTGACGTCACCTTACCCCTTTTTCCGGAACGTGCCAATGGTCTTTGCGAAGGTTTCTCGGTTTTAATGACTGACGGCGCGCACGATGGCCGTCAGGGCCCGGAAATCAGGGTGGATCGCCGAGATTTGCTTCCCGCACTTTGAACCCGCCCCGCGCCCCGGTAAGATGCCGGACAGTTTTTTCCACCTCGCTATTCAGGACACCGCCATGAGCATCAAATCGGACAAGTGGATTCGCCGCATGGCGCAAGAGCACGGCATGATCGAGCCCTTCGTGGAACGCCAGATGCGTGGCGAAGGCGCCAACCGGCTGATTTCCTTCGGTGTCTCGAGCTACGGCTACGACGTGCGCTGCGCGGACGAATTCAAGGTGTTCACCAACATCAACTCGGCCACCGTCGACCCGAAGAATTTCGACGAGAAGAGCTTCGTCGACGTCAAGAGCGATGTCTGCATCATTCCGCCGAACTCCTTCGCCCTGGCCCGCACCGTGGAATACTTCCGCATCCCGCGCAACGTGCTGACCATCTGCCTGGGTAAAAGCACCTACGCCCGTTGCGGCATTATCGTCAACGTTACGCCGCTGGAACCGGAGTGGGAAGGCCATGTGACCCTGGAGTTTTCCAACACCACGACCCTGCCGGCGAAGATCTACGCCAACGAGGGCGTGGCGCAAATGCTGTTCCTTGAGTCCGACGAAGAATGTGAAGTGTCCTACAAGGATCGTGGCGGCAAATACCAGGGCCAGCGTGGCGTGACATTGCCGCGCACCTGATTCTGACGAGCTGTTGGAATTCCTGGGCGGGCAGGCACTCTATGAGGTGTACTGCCCGTTTTTTTTTTGCGTTAACGCAGCGGGCCTTCGCTCAGGAGTTGCTCTATGAAGATCGATCCGCGAATCAGTGCCGAACTGGCAAGGCTTGAGCCCAATCAGATCGGCGTCCTGGCCTGGTCACTGCTGGCCCATCCCGCTGAGGCGGCAGGCGGTATTCCTGGTGATCCCGATCCTGATCCCAATCCTACGGAACCCACTGAACCCGGCGAGCCGACTCTTCCGGACGAACCGCCTCCCGCGCCTGTAGCATGACGTCAGCTTCAAGCTACAAGTGACAAGCTGCAAGTGGGTGCGCCTAGCCTTGTTTTGAAGCTTGAAGCTTGAAGCTTGAAGCTTGAAGCTTGAAGCTTGAAGCTTGAAGCTGGAAGCTTTCAGCCAATCGGCCATATTTCATTGTCGCCGACCACGAAGATCTTGCAGCCCTTGTCCTGTTCGACCCGGTAGCCTCCGGTGAATGCACCGAAGGCTGGCAGCAGGCTGATCTCGCTGCCGAGGCGGAAGCAGGCCAGGCGCAGGCGCTGCCGGCCCTTGCCGCTCAGGTGATAGACCGGGTGCACGTGCCCGGCCAGCACATGACGGCTGGGGTGTGGATTGGGCTCGTGCTGCACGGCGAAGGGCCCCAGCAGCAAAGGCTCGGGAACGACGCGGATGTTCAGCGCCAGCGGCGGGTCGCCCGCGTGTTTGTCGTGGTTGCCGCGAATCAGCGTCATGGCCAGGTGCGGATGTCGCCCACGCCAATCGGAAAGTGCCTTCAAGGTGCCGGGTGCGTGGGAGCCGGGTCCATGAAGAAAGTCCCCGAGAAAAATCAACTGTCGACACGGCAGGTCGGCCAGCAGCGCATCGAGTGCGGCGATATTGCTCGCGGTGGTGCCGTGGGGCACCGGTTGACCGAGGCTGCGGTAAGCCGCGGCCTTGCCGAAATGGACGTCGGCCACCATCAGGGTTTCCTGGGCCGGCCAATACACGGCCTTTTGCGGCAGCAGCCAGAGTTCTTCCCCGGCGAGGTTGACCGGATACGGGGCGGGCATCAGGCGTCCCCTCGATCGGCGGTTTTTTCCAGTTCGCTGACCATTCGGCGGATGCGATCGGCAAGCTTCTCCGAGCTCATGCTTTCGCGAAAACGCTCCACCAGCAAGGGGAAGCCCAGGGGCGTGGGGCGCTTGATGATGTGCAGGTCCAGCTTCAACGTACCGAGGCGTAGCAAGGTGTGCTCCAGTCGACGTATATCCAGTTCTTCGCGCAAGACTTCCTCCCCGGCTTGGGCCAGCAGCAGGTTGTCGGCGTCGTATTGTTTGAACACTTGAAAAAACAACCCGCTCGAGGCTTGGACTTGCCGGGTACTTTTCGGCGCGCCGGGGTAGCCGGCGAAGACCAGTCCGGCGATGCGAGCGATTTCGCGAAAGCGGCGCAAGGCCAGTTCCCCGGCATTCAGGCTGGCGAGCACATCGTCCAAGAGGTTTTTAGCGCTCAGAAGCGTCGGGTCCAGGTGTGTCGACCAATCCACCGCGGTAGCACTGAGCAGTTCCAGGCCGTAGTCGTTGACGGCGATGGAAAAGGTCACCGGCTGTTGCTGGCTGACGCGCCAGGCCAACAGGCTCGCCAGCCCCAAATGCACTTGGCGCCCGGCAAACGGATAGATAAACAGGTGCCAGCCTTCCCGTGATTTAAGCGCTTCAGCCAGCAAGGTGTTTTGCGTAGGCAAGCCGGACCAGCGATGCTGGGTCGATAGCAAAGGCTGCACCGCCTGCATTTCCGGCCCCTCGAAGCGGCCAGCGGCGGCTTCGCTCAGGCGCGCCACGACGGCTGCCGCCAACTCGTTTGAGAGCGGCATTCGCCCACCGTTCCAGCGCGGCACGGCAGCTTTTTTGGCCTGGCTGCGGCGCACGTAGGCGGTCATGTCTTCGACCCTGACCAGTTCCAGCAAGCGCCCGGCAAACAGGAAGCCATCGCCAGGGCGCAGGCGAGCGATGAAACCCTCTTCCACGCTGCCCAGGATCTTGCCGCCACCGCCCTTGCTCCAGAATTTCAGTTGCAGGCTGGCATCGCTGACGATGGTGCCGATGCTCATGCGGTGACGCCGGGCCAGACGTGCATCGGGCACGCGCCAAATGCCGTGTTCGTCCGGCTCGACCCGTCGGTAGTCAGGGTAGGCGGTCAACGACAGGCCGCCGTGGCGCACGAATGCCAGGGCCCACGCCCATTCAGCCAGGTTCAGGTCTCGATAGGCCCAGGCGCCGCGCACCTCCTCAAGCAGTTCGTCGGGAACGAAACCGCCGCCCAAGGCCATGCTGACCAGATGCTGGACCAACACGTCCAAAGGTTTGTGGGGCGATTCTCGGGGCTCGATTCGCCGCTGCGCCACGGCGTCCTGGGCGGCGGCCGCCTCGATCAGTTCAAGGCTGTGGGTCGGCACCAGGGTGATCCGCGAAGTCCGCCCAGGCGCATGTCCGGAGCGTCCGGCACGCTGCATCAACCGCGCGACGCCCTTGGCGGAACCAATCTGCAGCACCCGCTCCACCGGGAGGAAATCCACACCGAGGTCCAGACTGGACGTACACACGACCGCCTTGAGTTGGCCGTCCTTCAACGCTCGTTCCACCCAATCGCGGGTGTCACGGGACAACGAGCTGTGGTGCAGGGCGATAAGCCCGGCCCAATCCGGACGTGCTTCGAGAATCGCCTGGTACCAGATCTCCGATTGCGCACGGGTGTTGGTAAACACCAGGCAACTGCTGCTGGCGTCGATTTCAGCGACCACCTGGGGCAGCATTTTCAAGCCGATGTGCCCGGCCCAGGGAAAACGTTCGAGGGTCGGCGGCAGCAGCGTATCGATCTGCAGCGCTTTCGCGTTGGCGCCTTGCACGCTGATTCCATTGCCTTGCGGGATCAACACCTGCTCGGCGCGGGCCTGGTTGCCCAAGGTTGCCGATATACCCCAGACGATCAGTTCGGGGTTCCAGCGCCGCAATCGTGCCAAGGCCAGTTGCAATTGGACGCCGCGCTTGTTGCCGAGCAATTCATGCCATTCATCCACCACGACCATGCGCAGCGTCGAAGCCGCTGTTTGCGCGTCGGCGCGGGCGAGCATCAGGGTCAGGCTTTCTGGCGTGGTGATCAATGCCGTGGGCAAGCGGCGGCCTTGGCGGGCGCGTTCGCTGGCGCTGGTGTCACCGGTGCGCAGGCCAACGCTCCAAGGGATGTGCAAGGGTGCGAGAGGCGCTTCGAGGGCCTTGCCGGTGTCGGCGGCCAGCGCGCGCATCGGGGTGATCCACAAGACCGTCAACGGTTCGGCCGGCGGTTTGCGTTTACGCGGTGTGTCAGGCGGCGGTACTGAGCGGGCGAAACGGTTGAGGGCGGCGAACCATACGGCGTAGGTCTTGCCGGCGCCGGTGCTGGCATGCAGCAACCCCGACTCGCCACGCTTGACCGCGGTCCATACCTGCTTTTGAAAAGCGAACGGCTTCCAGCCGCGGGCATCGAACCACTGTTTCGCGAGGTTGTTAGATGTCGCCATGCGTGCCGTGTGCGCCCTGAAAGTCTTCTTTCAGTGACCACGGCGAGAGATGAAAGGTTTAATGAACGACATCACGGCGGGCGCGCTTTTGCGTTGATCGTTCCCACGCTCTGGGTGGGAACGATAGAAGGGATCTGTCTACTTCAAGTTGCCGCTGAGAAACTGCTTGAGCCGTTCGCTCCTGGGATTGCCCAGCACATCTTCCGGCGCGCCTTCTTCTTCCACCAGGCCTTGGTGCAGGAACAGCACCTGATTGGATACCTTGCGGGCGAAGCTCATCTCGTGGGTCACCATGATCATGGTCCGGCCTTCTTCCGCCAGGCCCTGGATTACCTTCAAGACTTCACCCACCAGTTCCGGGTCCAGCGCCGAGGTCGGCTCGTCGAACAACATGACCTCCGGCTCCATCGCCAAGGCGCGAGCAATCGCCACGCGCTGTTGCTGGCCACCCGACAGGAACGCCGGGTATTGCTCGGCAACGCGTGCCGGCAGGCCGACCTTGTCGAGATAACGGCGGGCGCGATCCTCGGCGTCCTGCTTGCTGACCCCCAGCACCCGGCGCGGCGCCATGGTGATGTTTTCCAGCACGGTCATGTGGCTCCACAGGTTAAAGTGCTGGAACACCATGGCCAGGCGCGTGCGGATGCGTTGCAGTTCGTCGGGGTCAGCCACGCGCATGCCGTGGTGATCCTTGATCATCTGGATCGATTGGCCGTCCAGGCTCATGGCGCCGTCGTTGGGCTGTTCCAGGAAGTTGATGCAGCGCAGGAAGGTGCTTTTGCCCGAGCCGCTGGCGCCGATCAGGCTGATGACGTCGCCGGTCCTGGCCTTGAGCGAAACCCCTTTGAGCACCTCGTGTTGGCCATAGCTTTTATGTAGGCCTTCGATGGTCAGTTTGTACATGGAACAGGCATCCTCAAGGCGAAAGTAGGTAGCCGCTGCGGTAGGCTTCGGTCCCGGCGACATGGGCGATGACCATGCCGGCAGTGGCCATGCGACGCAGCGAACGGGCGTATAGCAGCCCGGCATTACGGCAATGAACCGGTGTGACGGTGTCGTTGATCGGGTCGATGATTTGCGCAATCAGCTGTCCCGCTTCCAGATATTCGCCGGGCATGGCGCTGTAGACCAGCAGGCCGCCGACCGGGGTGGTCACCGGTTCGACACCGGCCAATGGGGTGGCCGGGTAGGGCAGCTCGGGCAGCGGCATCGGCTCGCCCTCGATGGCGCCGAAGTGAATCAGGTATTCGACCAGGGCCTGGCAATCGAGACTCGCCAGGCCATGGTTGACGTCGCCCTGGCCACGCAATTCGACGGTCACCGAAAAGCTGCCGAGGGGAATCTCGAACTGCTCGCCGAAACGTTCCTTGAGTTGCCACCAGAGCAGCGTAAAGCATTCATCGAACGACTGTCCGCCCGAATCGGTGGCCAGCAGGCTGGCCTCGGCACCGATGTAGCGGGCCAGCGGCTCGACCTGGGGCCAGGCTTGCGGCGTGGTGTAAAGGTGCGCGACGGCTTCGAAATCGCAATGCAGGTCCAGCACCATGTCGGCGTCGCAGGCCAGTCGCTGCAGGACCAGGCGCTGGGATTGCAGTTGCGTGCTGGCGGTTTGCCGGTTCAGAGCGTCACGCAGGCTGGTGCGGATCAGCAATAGGTTGTGCTGCGGGTCGTCGGTGAGCAAGCCTTCGATTTCGTTGCCGATCTCTTCACTCAAGTCGACGAACCGGCGGTTGAAGTTCTGTCCGCTTTCCAACTCGTAGCGGCCCAGGGGCACGTCCATCAGCACTTGTTCAAGGCCGATGGGATTGGCGACCGGCACCAGCACGATCTCGTGCTGCAGGTGCCCCGACGCTTCGAGTTCGGCCAGGCGCTGCTTGAGGTGCCAAGCCACCAGCATGCCCGGCAATTCGTCGGCGTGCAGGGAGGCCTGGATGTAGATTTTGCCGACCGCTTTTTCCGGGCCGAAGTGAAAACTGTGGATCTTGCGTGCGGTCCCCGGCAGCGGGGCCAACAGGTCATGAATCTGGTGGCGCATTTACGTGGGTGTCCTGGGAGCGGAAGCTTTAGTGAGTCGGCCCTAGAAAAGCCAGCCAGCGACGCTCGGCGAGGCGGAAGAGGCCGACCAGTGCAAACGTGACGGTCAGGTAGATCAACGCGGCAATCCCGAACGACTGGAACGTCATGAAAGTCGCCGAGTTGGCATCCCGGGCGACTTTCAGCACGTCTGGAACGGTAGCGGTGAAAGCCACCGTCGTCGAATGCAGCATCAGAATCACTTCGTTGCTGTAATACGGCAGCGAGCGACGCAGCGCCGAAGGCATGATCACATAGGTGTAGAGCTTCCAGCCGGTCAACCCGTAAGCCTTGGCCGCTTCGACTTCACCATGGTTCATGCTGCGAATTGCCCCGGCGAAAATCTCCGTGGTATAGGCGCAGGTGTTCAAGGCGAACGCCAGGATCGTGCAGTTCATCGCGTCGCGAAAGAAACTGTCGAGCAGGGGTTGGGCGCGCACCGCCTCGATGCTGTAGATGCCGGTGTAGCAGATCAGCAGCTGGATGTAGAGCGGTGTCCCACGAAACAGATAGGTGTAGAACTGCACCGGCCAACGCACGTAGACCTTGGGCGAAACCCGGGCAATGGACAATGGAATCGACACCACGAAGCCGATCAACAGCGAGGCGCTGAGCAGCCACAGGGTCATGGCCAGGCCGGTGATGTGGGTGCCGTCGCTGTAGAGGAACGGCCGCCAGTATTCTTGCAGGAGTTCGATCATCGCACCGCCTCCCGGGCTCCGGCGGCGTAGCGACGTTCAAGCCAGCGCAGGATGAAATTGGACGCGCTGGTGATCAACAGGTAGATCAGCGCCGCCAGCACCAGGAAGTAAAACAGCTGGTAGGTGCTCTTGCCCGCATCCTGGGCGGCCTTGACCAAGTCAGCCAGGCCAATGATCGACACCAGGGCGGTGGCCTTGAGCATGACCATCCAGTTGTTGCCAATGCCCGGCAGGGCAAATCGCATCATCTGTGGGAACACCACGAAGCGAAAGCGCTGGCCACGCTTTAGGCCATAAGCCGTGGCGGCTTCCACTTGCCCGCGAGGCACCGCGAGGATCGCCCCGCGAAACGTCTCGGTGAAGTACGCGCCATAAATGAAGCCCAGGGTGATCACCCCGGCGCCGAATGGGTTGATCTCGATGTATTCCCATTCCATGAAATCGGTAAAAGAAGTCAGCCAGGTTTGCAGGCTGTAGAAAATCAGCAGCATCAGCACCAGGTCCGGTACGCCGCGAATGAGCGTGGTGTAGAGCTGGGCCGGGATACGCAGCAGCTTGACGCTGGACAGCTTGGCACTGGCGCCCAGCAGGCCGAGCAAGACGCTTAGCAACAGCGACAGTACCGCCAGTTTGATCGTCATCCAGGTGCCCTGCATCAGCAGCGGGCCAAAGCCCTGCAGGCTCAAGGCCGAGAGCCCCAGATTTTGTAGGAGTTGTTCGAACATGGAAGGTGCCTTTGGCAGAAAAAAAGTGCCCACCCGAGGCCGGGTGGGCACTGCACATTATTTGCCGCTGTACAGATTCAGATCGCCAAAGTGTTTTTTCTGGATCTCGGCGTATTTGCCGTCGTCGTGTAACGCTTTGATACCTTTGTCCAAAAGCGCCTTCAGCTCTTTGTTACCTTTCTTGATACCGATGGCGGTCTTGGATGGCAGCAGTTCGCTGTCGACCGGCTGGCTGACTTCATAGCCTTCGCCTTTTGGCGACTTCAGGAAGCCCAGCTCGGCCTGGAGCATGTCCTGGATCGCGGCGTCGAGGCGGCCGGAGGTCAGGTCAGCGTAAACCTGATCCTGGTTCTGATAGGCCTGGGTCTTGACGCCGGCCTTATCCAATACGGCCTTGGCGTAGGTTTCCTGGATGGTGCCTTGCTCATAGCCGACGGTCTTGCCCTTGAGCGAGGCAACGTCTGCGCTCAGGCCCGAACCCTTCTTGAAGACATAGGCCGTTGGGCCGGAGAACAGCTCGCTGGAGAAGTCGATGACTTTTTCGCGGGCCGGGGTCACTGTCATGGACGAGATCACACCGTCGAATTTATTGGCCTTGAGGCCTGGGATCATGCCGTCGAAATCGCTTTCGACCCATTTGCATTTGACCTTCAGCTCTTCGCAGATGGCATTGCCCAAGTCGATGTCGAAACCTACCAGGCTGCCATCGGCGGACTTGGATTCGAACGGGGCGTAGGACGGATCGACACCAAAACGCAGTTCCTTGTATTCCTTGGCCGTGGCAACGCCAGCAGCCATGCACAACGCCAGTGCAGAAAGGGTCAGCAGTGCTTTTTTCATTATTGAGTCCCTAAAACCAATTTGAGCGCTTGTGGCGCATAAGTTGTTACCGGTGAAGGTCTGAACGGTATGACGGCATAAAGGTAGCAATTTCCGAACCATAGTGCCGAACAAGTGTTTTAAAAGCACGGGCGGCGGTGGACGGAACGCGATGGTGCGCGAGCGTGAGCGTACATCAAAAAGCGCACCGGGATGGAGCATGCTGTGCGTTGGCTTATGGCAAGGCAGCGAGGGCTATTTCAGCAGGTCCTGCAGCGTTGCCAGGGTGTCCGCTTCTTCGACGGCTTTATCCTGGCGCCAGCGCAACATCCGCGGAAACCGTACCGCGATGCCGCTTTTGTGGCGCTTGGACAAGGCGATGCCTTCGAAACCCAGCTCGAACACCAAGGTCGGCGTCACGCTGCTCACCGGGCCGAATTTTTCCACGGTGGTCTTGCGCACGATGCTGTCGACCTGGCGCATTTGCTCGTCGGTCAGCCCCGAATAGGCCTTGGCAAACGGCACCAGGGTGCGCTCGCGGCTGCCGGGCGGGTTGTCCCACACGGCGAACGTGTAGTCGCTGTACAGGCTGGCGCGGCGGCCATGGCCGCGCTGGGCATAGATCAACACCGCGTCGACACTGAACGGGTCGATTTTCCACTTCCACCACACGCCCATGTCCTTGGTCCGGCCGACGCCATACAGCGCGTTGCGGGCCTTGAGCATCATGCCCTCGACGCCGAGGCTGCGGGATGCCTCGCGCTGGCGGGCGAGGTCGAGCCAATCCTCGCCCGTCACAATGGGCGACGGCAGCAGCACCGGGCTGTGGCAGCGGCCGATCAACGTTTCCAGCTGCTCGCGGCGTTCGGCCTGTGGCCGGCTGCGCCAATCCTTGCCTTGCCATTCCAGCAGGTCATAGGCCATGACCACCACCGGGGCGTCTTCAAGCACTTTCTTGTTCAGCGTCTTGCGGCCGATGCGTTGTTGCAACAGCGCGAAGGGCTGCACCGCCGGTTGCAGCGGTGCTTCTGGATCAAAGGCATCCTCAGTGACGGACTGCGGCGCTTTCCAGACGACGATTTCTCCATCGATCACCGTGCCGTCGGGCAGGGCCTGCGCCAATGAATGCAATTCGGGGAATCGCTCAGTGACCAGGTCTTCTCCTCGTGACCAGACCCACAAGTGGCCGTCGCGCTTGATCACCTGGGCGCGGATGCCATCCCATTTCCATTCCACTTGCCAGTCGCTGGCCGGTCCCAGCAGGGCGTCGAATTGTTCCACCGGTTGCGACAAGGCGTGGGCCAGGAAGAATGGATAAGGCTGCCCGCCGCGCTGGGCATGTTCATCGTCGGACTCGGCAGCGATCAGCTTGAGGTAACTGACCGCTGTCGGACGGTGGGACAGGTCGGTATAGCCCACCAAGCGCTGAGCCACCCGTTTGCTGTCCAAGCCAGCCATGGTGGCCAACGCCCGAGTCACCAGCAGCTTGGACACACCGACGCGGAAACTGCCGGTGATGAGTTTGATGCAGAGCATCAGGCTCGGCCGGTCGAGCTGTGCCCAGAGGGCCGGGAGCCGTTCGGACAGCACCTCGGGCGGCGCGCCTCGCAACGGCAGCAGTTTTTCCTCGATCCACGACGCCAGGCCTTCATCGGAGCTGTGGGGCGATTCGGGCAATACCAGCGAGATGGTTTCCGCAAGATCGCCCACGGCCTGGTAACTTTCCTCGAACAGCCACAGTGATAATCCAGACACCTGGACCGCCAGTTCCCGGAGGATTTTTACCGGCACCAACTGCCGTGGCCGGCCACCGGAGAGAAAGTACACGGCCCAAGCGGCGTCCTCGGGCGGCGCCTTGCTGAAGTAATCCTGCATGGCGGCAAGCTTGGCATTGCTGGAGGTGGTCGCATCCAACTCGGCATACAGTTCGGCGAAGGCTTTCATGAGGCCTCCGCGCCAGTGTCGACTGCCGACACGCTGTCTTCTTCGTCGTCGCCGTATTCCGTGGTAAAGCCCTGGGCATCGAGGCCTTGCTCGCGCAGATGGCGCACCAGCACGCCGACCGAACCGTGGGTGACCATGACCCGTTCGGCGCCGGTCTGTTCGATGGCCCAGAGCAGGCCTGGCCAATCGGCGTGGTCGGACAGCACGAATCCCCGGTCCACGCCACGGCGACGACGGGTACCCCGCAAGCGCATCCAGCCGCTGGCGAAGGCGTCGCTGTAATCGCCGAAACGACGTACCCACGTGCTGCCGCTGGTGGACGGCGGGGCGATGATCAGTGCCTGGCCCATGATCGGATCGTTCTTCTTCACATCCCCAGCGTAAATCGTCGGCGGCAGGTGCACACCGGCCTCGCGATAGACCCGGTTCAGCGGTTCCACCGCCCCGTGGGCGAGGATCGGTCCCAGGCTTGCATCAATGCCGTGGAGAATTCGCTGCGCCTTGCCGAAGGAGTAGCAGAACAACACGCTGGCCCGGCCTGCGGCAATATTCCCGCGCCACCACTGGTTGATTTCGTCGAAGATTTGCGCCTGGGGCTGCCAGCGATAGATCGGCAGGCCGAAGGTGGATTCGGTGATGAACGTGTGACATTTCACCGGCTCGAATGGCGCGCAAGTGCCGTCGGGCTCGACTTTGTAGTCGCCGGACGCCACCCATACCTCGCCTTGGTATTCCAGCCGGACCTGGGCTGAACCCAGTACATGGCCGGCGGGATGAAAACTCAGGGTGACGCCATGATGCTGCAGGCGTTCGTCGTAGGGCAGGGTTTGCAGATTGATGTCTTGGCCCAGCCGCGAACGCAGGATGCCTTCGCCGGGGGCCGCTGCCAGGTAGTGCTGGTTGCCGCCACGGGCATGGTCGCCGTGGGCGTGGGTGATGACCGAGCGCTCCACCGCACGCCACGGGTCGATGTAGAAATCTCCCGGCGGGCAATACAGGCCTTCGGGGCGGGCAATGACAAGATCCATGCGTTTACCGGGGCGATGGGCTTGTCAGGTAGAGGCGGGAGGCGCGGGAGAAGTTCGATCGGGTTTGGGCGGGCAGGATCAGGTGACAGGATGGACAAATGTGGCGAGGGGATAAATCCCCTCGCCACATTGGTGTATCTATTTCCCGGGCACCAGAGTCAACCGGGTCTTGCCGTACGCCCGGTCGAAGTTCTGCGGTTGCAATGGTAGGCTTTGATATTGACCTTTGATCCATGGATCGATGCCGTTCAGATAAGTCGGGCTGGCCGGGTTGCCCGACTGGCCGGCAGCGCTCTGGATCGTCAACGGTTCGGGCTGGCTGAAGTCCACGATAAAACGCGTGGCCGGCGCCAGGGTCGTGTTGAAGTCCTGGCCCCAGGCGAACGCGGCGGTATTGAGCGTGGTGGCATCGCCGCCGGCTGCCAGCGGGCCGCGTACGACCTGGCCACTGCCGTTCTTCCACTCATGGCGGTGCAGCTTGCCCCATTGCCAGGTGGCGCGGTCGCCGCCCAATTGGTTCTCCCCGGCGCTGATGGCCGCTGCCAGGCTGCGGGCCAGGATGACGGCCTTGTCTTCCTTCTGCGGCGTGCGCACATCGTCCCAGAACGGACTGTCCTCGCGACTCAGCAAATGATCGGCCTGGGCCGAGTAGGACAACTGGCCGTTGGCGACCAGCGCTTTCCAGGCCGGGCTGCCTTCCGGGCCCAATTCGTCGAGGAAAATCTGCTTCATGCTTTCTTGCAGGAACAACTCATAGATCGCTGCGTCGGTGGAGACCGGACTGAGCCGGCCGTCGAACGCCATCAAGCGGGTATAAGCCTCGCGAGCCTTGGCCCGGTCCGCCACCGGCAGGGCCTCAATCGCTTGTTTGAGCGGCTGGGCCATGCCCGGGGCTTCGAAGACTTTCTTGAGCTTGGCCGCGAACGTCGTGGTCTGGTCATATTGCATGGCGCTCAGGCTGCGGGCGTCGTGCTTGCCCGCGCCGGCCAGCTCGGCCATGCGCTCGCCACGCTCCGGCGCCGCCCAGGAATTGGACAGTTGCATGCCGTAGCCATGGGGAATGACGCGCTGGTTGGTGGTGCCGAGCCAGCCCTGGGCTGGATCCTGGTCGTAGGGATGCAGCATCGGATCGGCGTAACCATCCCAATCGTAGCGACCTTCCCAGCCTGGCGATGGCAGCAGGCCTTCGCCTTCGCGGCGGTTCGGATAGCGGCCAGTGACTTGCCAGCCGATGTTGCGGGCATCGGCGAAGACCATGTTCACCGCCATGGCACGGATTTCCCGGCTGGCATCGGATGCCTTCTCGACACTCTGGGCGCGTGACAGATCGAAGAACGCGTCCAGGGTCTTGTCATCAGTGAAGCTCGGCAGTTGAAGGGCCAGTCCGAAACCATTGGCCATGGCCAGGCCTTGGGCGCTATTGAGCAACGGACCGTGGCGGGTTTCGTACACGGCTTCGCGTATAGGCCGTTGTCCCTTGATGAAGTAGGTTTCGTTGCGCACGGTCACTGGCTGCCATTTGCCATTGACTTCGTAGGACAACCCATTGCCCTGGCGTCGGATCTTTTCCAGGAAGAGATCCTGGTTGTCGCCCAGCACGCTGGTCATGCTCCAGGCCACGTTACCGTTGAAGCCCGCCAGGATCATGGGGACGCCTGCCACGGACAGCCCGGCGGCCTGGTATTTGGGCGCGCGGATCTGCACCGGGCTCCAGAGCGACGGTACGCCCAGCGGTCCCTGGCTGTCGCTTGCCAGCAGGCTCTTGCCGTTGCGGCTGCGCTGCGGGGCGATGGCCCAGTTATTCGCGGAGGCTGCGCCCAGCAGGTTCAGGTCGGCCAGTTGAGTGCCCGCCTTGCTGATTTCATCCAGGCCGGGAACCTGGCCATTGAGCCGCACGCCCTGAAGCTTTTCGGCTTCCGCCAAGGGCAGTGGCTCATCCGGGTAGGACGGGCTCAGCCAAGCCAATTTGTCGTGGGTAACGGTCTGGGCAAGCACCAGTGCCTCGACCTCTTCCGGCAGGTTGGCCGACTGGCTGAAGTTCAACAGACAGAAGATCAGTGCCGAGTCTTCCGGTTTCCAGTATTCGGGTTTGTAGCCGGTGGCGGCGAGGTCCGAAGGCAGTTTGTCGCGATAGCGGAACAGGTAGGCATTGACGCCGCGCGCATACACTTCGAAGAAACGCTTGAGGCGTGGTGAAGATGCCTTGTACAGCTCGTCGGCGCTTTTCTTCAGGTTCACCGCGCGCATATAGCGATCGACATCCAGCCGCTCGGCGCCGGACATCTCCGCCAATCGGCCCTGGGCAAGCAGGCGCAGGGTCGTCATTTGCGTGATCCGGTCGCTGGCATGGACATAGCCGAGGGCAAACAGGGCGTCATGAAAACTGTTGCTTTCAATCAGCGGCATGCCCATGGCGTTGCGCCGGATCGAGACATTTTGCGCCAGCCCCTTGAGCGGTTGTACACCGGTGGCGGGTGGGACCGTGTCCTGGGTATTCCAGGCCTGGCAACCGCTCAGACCGAGCACGCTGGCCACTGCTGCGGCAACGCCGAGCTTGGGAAAGAACGAAATAGAGGCTGGCGAGGCCATGGCAAAGCTCCTGCGGGAGGGGGTAGCACCAATAAAGGCGCTACGTTAGTGAGCGGGAGGAGGGCGCGCAAGCGGGGGCTGGGGTTATTTGTTGATTTGGCGATGAAAGCCCGGGGCAGGCGCTTTCGACACAGGCCGATGGAGGGCTTGCTTGTAGGAAACGGTGATGCTCAAGTGTGGAAAATCAATGACCGAGCATGAGAAGACCGGCATGGAATTACAGGAAAACGCAGCACTGATCCTCATCGACCAACAAAAAGGCATCCTCGAACCCAGGCTCGGCCGTCGCAACAATCCCCAGGCGGAGCTGCGCATGCTGGCGTTGCTTGCTCACTGGCGAGGTTCGGCGCGGCCGGTCTTCCACGTCCATCATTTGTCCCGCTCTCCCGAGTCAGTCTTCTGGCCCGGTCAGTCAGGCGTGGACGTCCAGCAGCGCTTCGCGCCGGTGGCCGGGGAAAGTCTGGTTCAAAAGCAGGTGCCGGACGCCTTCTGCGGCACGGACCTGGAAGCGCAGCTGCGGGGCGTCGGGATCTCGCAACTGGTGATCGTCGGTGTGGCCACGAACAATTCGGTGGAGTCCACCGCTCGTACGGCCGGCAATATGGGGTTCGATACCTGGGTGGCCGAGGACGCCTGTTACACCTTCGACAAGGCCGATTACTTCGGCAATGCCCGTTCAGCGGCCGAGGTGCACGCCATGTCCTTGGGGAACCTGAACGGGGAGTATGCAACGGTGGTGAATGTGGAGCGGATTCTGCAGGCGGGCTGATAAAAATGCAGATCGGTTGCGGCGGCGTCATCGCGAGCAAGCTCGCAATGACGTTTAGCCGACGAAAAAGCTTATCGCCTGGGCCATCAAGCCCCGTGGCACTTCTTGAACTTCTTGCCGTTGCCGCAAGGGCAAGGGTCGTTGCGACCGACGTCTTTCAGGGCATTGCGCACGGGCTCCTGATGAGCGTGGCCGCAATTGGGGCCGTGGACATGGCCGTGATCATGATCGTGGTGATGGTCATGATCGTGGTCGCAATCAGGGCCATGGACATGGGGTTGTTGGGTCATCGGGGGTCACTCCGCAATTAAATCGGCGGCGATTATCACGCCATTGCGTTCCAAGTGCACGTAGTCAGCGATGAATAAACCGGTTTCCAGCTCACCTTCCAGACGATAGGGGATCTGCTGCCGGGGTTTCTCGAGCATTTTCACCACTTCCCGGACCTGCGGCCACAGGTTGGTGCGGATCGGCACCTTGAAGTAAGCGCTGTGTCGGGGACGGACGGTGAACCAGTGTTCATGTTCGCCTTCGGTCAGCAGCAGGTCGCCCAGGTGGATCCGGTAGGTCAGGCCGCGTACGGTGAGATCACTGTCGCCGGGGTTATCGACCCGAAAGTGCAACGTGAACTTCTGCTCCAGCAACCGGGCCCGCACCACCTCGACCTTGACCAGATGCACCTGCGGCTCGGGCGTTTCGTCACCTCTCCAGGACGCGCAACCGCCAAGCCCGATGAACAGCAGCAGGCAAGTGATGCGTAAAAACTGTGATGGCTGTGTCATGTCCGTGCCTCTGGTTTATACCCAGTCTAGTCTTCTGACCGGCGGGCGAGCGTCGGACGCTTGCGAAACTAACGGGTGAAGTAAGCGGCGCAGCACTTCTTGAATTTATGTCCGCTGCCACACGGGCAACTGTCGTTGCGGCCGGTCTTGACCGGCACGGTCGGGTCGATGAAATACCAGCGACCGCCGTTCTGCACGAACGAAGAACGTTCCCGGTGGCTGTGTTCGCCTTGGCCGTCATGCCAGCGCGCCGTGAATGTGACAAACGCGTGTTCCGGCTGGCCGCCGAACACTTCGCTGCTTTCGACGTCCAGCCCCAGCCAGGTGCTGCCGGCGCTCCATTCGGCGATGGAATGACGGTCGAGACCGTCCTGCTGCGCGGGCAGGGTTGTGCTGACCAGATAATCCACCAGGCCCAACACGTAGGCGCTATAGCGCGAGCGCATCAAGGCTTCGGCGCAGGGCGCCGGGTGGCCGTCGTGATAATGGCCGCAGCAGGCGTCCAACGGATTGCCGCTGCCGCAGGGGCAAATGGGTGTGTGCATGGGTGTGTTCACCGCTACCACCAATATTTTCCAAAGTTTTCCGGGTTGGCCCAGAAACGTGAGTTGAGCCAGTCGGGGACTTGTTTGTATTCAAGCAGATCGTAGGTAAACAGGGTCAGCACCTGATCTTCGCGCTGGAACCGCTCGCTGGCCTGCAGCGCCAGCGAGAAAAAGTCTGTCTCTTGCCATCCGCAGGCGTCGAGGTCCGCCAGCACGGCGATCCGGCTGGCGTTGAGATTGCGGATGCCACCCAACAGGTTAAGACCATCGCGCTTGGGCAAATGCTCCAGGCAATCGAGCGCCAGGGCCAGGTCAAAACGTCGCGCCGCCACCTCCGCCGGCAGCACGCCTGGGCTGGCGTGGACGACCTCGGTATCGGGGTGCGCTTGTTGGAACGCCTTGAGCGCAGGAAAACTGCTGGCGCCGATCAGCAAGAGCCTTTGCGGGGCGTAACGGTCGAGTACGGCAGCCAGGGCTTGCTGGGGCGTACGCGAAGAAATGGCAACGGTCATCGAAGTTCCTCAGTCAGAACCGCCACGATAGCCTGCCCGCACAGCATGGCCTAGAGCGGTTTGTCCCTGAATGTGCGCAAACGTCGCAAACACGGGGTGAAAACCCGCGATTGCTCAGGCTGGCGCAGATCCGAAGTCGGGTCTTTACTCCCCTGAATCGGCGACAAGCCGATCCTTCAAGGAGAAACCCGATGAGCATAGTTCGGACAGCGTTACCCCTGGTTCTGCTAACCAGTGTGTTGACTGGTTGCGCAGGTTTGCAGAAAACCGACTGGCCGACTTGTGCGGCCGTTGGCGGAGCGATCGGCGCCGGATTAGGCGCAATAGAAAGTACATCCTGGGCTGGCGGCGGCGCGCTGTACGTTGGCGGCATGGCGGCAGCTTATTGCTGGGTCAAGGGCGACGGCGACGAGGATGGCGATGGTGTGCCGGACAGCCGTGACAAGTGCCCAGGCACACCGAAGGGCGTGCAGGTCGATGCCGACGGCTGCCCACCACCCGCCCCGGCCCCCGTGGTCGAGGAACCGGTCGTGGTGACGGAAGAAACCATCGTCGTGCGCGATGTGCATTTCGAGTTCAACAAAGCCACGTTGACGCCGACCGACAAGGAGGTGCTGAGCACCATCGCAACCCGCCTCAAGCAGGAAACGTCCACCGCGCAGCTGCGGGTGACGGGCCATACCGACAGCGTCGGCAGTGATGCCTACAATCAGAAACTGTCGGAAAAACGGGCCAACTCGGTCGTGCAATACCTGGTCGAAAGCGGCGTGCCTCGCGCCAGTTTCGTCACGGTATCCGGCGCTGGGGAAAGCCAGCCGGTGGCCGACAACAACACGCCCGATGGTCGCGCCATGAACCGTCGCACCGAAATCAAGATAAACCGCTGAAGCCCTTGTCGTCCGCGGCTTGTACAGTCGCGGATGCGGGTCTTTACTCCTGTGTGACCGGTATGGGCCGGTGACACAGGAGCTTTCACCATGAACGTTCTAATCAAAGTCGCCTTACCGGTGCTGCTGGCGAGCAGCCTGTTGTCCGGCTGCGCCACCCACAGCGACGGCAGCGCACCACTCAATCAACGTACCTGGCCAATCTGCAGCCTGCTCGGCGGACTCGTCGGCGGTGGGCTGGGTGCCATCAAAAGCAGCGGCTGGGCCGCCGGTGGAGCCGCTTTGGGCCTGATCGGTGGCGGCTTGATCTGCTACGCCCAGGATGGTGACGAAGACGACGACGGTGTGTTCGATCGTCGCGACCGTTGTCCCGATACGCCCGCCGATACCCCAGTCGAACACCACGGCTGCCCGCTGCCGCAATACCCCGCCAGCGTTCCGCAAGACGAACCCGAGACGCCGACCAGCGAAGTCATCACCCTTAATGACGCTGGCAAGGTGTTGTTCGATTTTGATCAATCCGATCTCACCGCCGCGGCACGAGGCCAACTCGATGGGCTGGTGGCGAAGTTGAGCCATGCCAACGTCGCCAGCATTCGTGTGGTGGGCCACACCGACAGTGTCGGCACCGAAACCTATAACGAGGGACTGTCCGAGCGCCGGGCCGGCAGTGTCGTGGAGTACCTGCTGACCCAGGGACTGGCGCCGGACAAACTCACCAGCGAAGGCAAGGGCGAAAGCGAGCCGGTGGCCGACAACGAGACCGACGAGGGGCGTGCGCAGAACCGTCGGGTTGAATTGCATATCCAGCGTTGAGCGCCGGGCCAGGGCTGTCGGGTCGTCGGAAGGCGAACCGCTGGCCCCGGTCTGGGATCAGATTAAATTTGCCGGGCCCTCTGGCTTATCCGCCGCGCATGCCGTTACTGTGCGTGCAAAGAATAATTCCCGAATGGGGGGCGTATGAAGGTGTTTTGGGGGCTGGGGCGCTTGCTGACCCTGCTGTTCTGGCTGGTGGTGCTGGTCAATCTGTTGATGCCGTTCGTCCATCCGCTGCATCTGTTGGTCAATTTCGCCGGGGCGCTGTTGCTGGCGGTCCATTTGCTCGAACTCTTGCTGTTCAGGGCGCAGTTTCGCGGACGTCCCGCGCCTGGCCGTGACCGCCTCCGAGTGCTGCTGTTCGGCATCTTTCACGTGCAAACCCTTCCGACCGCACCAGAGGCTTCCCATGCGTAAATTGTGTCTGCTCGCAGCATTTGTGTGCCCATGGGCTTGTGCCCAAGTGGTCCAGGTCGAAAGTCATTCGCTGATGCGTCTGCCCAACACGACCAGCGCGCTGGCCCTGGAGCGCTTGGACGTTGCCGATTACGGCACGCTGCTGGTGCCATCCAACGTTACCGAACTGTCCATCGGTCAGTTGCACTTGGGGCGCGAAGCGCGGATCGCAATCGTGCCAGCGCAACAGGTGCTGGAGATGAAAGTCACCCAGGCTGAAATGGCCGAAGGCAGCCAGATCACTGCGCGCGGCGCGCCAGGGACTTATACGAAGGCGGCACGCCCGGGGCGCAATCTCAATGTGCGCTTCAATGCGTTGAACGCGACGCTGCTGTCGGTGGACGCCCGTGGCGGAACCGGTGCGCCCGGTTACGTGGGGCTCGACGGTGCCAACGGGCAGGCGCCGGGTTGCACCTGGGGTTCGGCCGGTCGCGGCGCCGACGGCAGCAATGGCGGCGATGGCCAGGCCGGTGCGGCCGGTGCGCTGGTGCGCCTGGAACTACCCCGAGAATACCCCGACGAACGCATCAAGGTCGCGGTGGATGGCGGCGCCGGAGGCGCACCTGGGGCGGGTGGCAAGCCCGGCGCGGGAGGCAAGGCCAAGGGGTGCCTGGTCTATACCGCCGACGGCGGCAAGAGGGGTCGCCCTGGCACCGATGGCCAGCCGGGGCCAGCCGGCGCGCCAGGGGCGGTGACGGTGCAGCGGTTCTGAGGAACGTCAGACGGGTGGGAGCGCGTGCGCCCCCGCTTGTCGATGACGCTCTTTCAGAACATCGGTCTTGCCGCGCCAAGCGCCACCACCAGCAGCCCGATCAACAGGTTGATGCCCACCAACCGACGGATCTTGCCCAGCACCGCCGCGCCCGTCGGCCAGTCCTGCGCGGCTACCGCGCTACGCAACGACGGCAGTTGCAAGGCCTGGATGCGGATGAACAGCGCCGTCATCACCACGTACAGCCCCATCATTACCTGCACATAACGCGGCGCGGTTTCGAAGCCGGCGAAGCGTAGATGGATCAGGCCGACGCCACTGATCGGCAGAATCGCCACGGCGACCCACACCCAGACAAAAAAACGCTGAAACACTTCTACCCACAACGTGAGCCGTGCAGGGCCTTCAAGGGCCGTCATTGCGGCGGGACGAAGGATCATCCAGGCGAAAAACATGCCGCCGACCCAGACCAGGGCCGCCAGTAAATGCAGGGTGTAGACGAGGGCAAAGGGTGTCATTGGGTCACTCCGTTCTGCGCAGGATTGATTAGCGGGGTATGATAGCCGCCGATCCGAACCACTGAAAATTTATCCAGCGTTTTTTGCGCCCGACCATTCATGATCAGCACCGAACTCAAAACCACGATCCAGGGCGCCTACTCGCGTTTTCTCGAAGCCAAGAGCCTCAAGCCGCGATATGGCCAACGCCTGATGATTGCCGAAGTGGCAAAGGTCCTCGGTGACATCGACACCGACGACGAAGGCCGGCGCAGTGGCGAGCCTGCGGTGGTGGCGGTGGAGGCCGGCACCGGTACCGGCAAGACCGTGGCTTATAGCCTGGCGGCCATTCCCACTGCCAAGGCCGCCGGCAAGCGCCTGGTGATCGCCACGGCCACCATCGCTCTGCAAGAGCAGATCGTCTACAAGGACCTGCCCGACCTGATGCGCAACAGCGGGCTGAACTTCACGTTCGCCCTGGCCAAGGGCCGTGGGCGCTACATGTGCCTGTCCAAGCTCGACATGCTGCTCCAGGAGGGGCACGCGCAGACCGCCACCGCGCAGTTGTTCGAAGAGGAAGGCTTCAAGATCGAGGTCGATGAAGCCAGCCAGAAGCTGTTCACCAGCATGATCGAGAAACTGGCCGGCAATAAGTGGGACGGCGACCGGGACAGCTGGTCCACGGCCCTGGAAGACGCCGACTGGTCCCGCCTGACCACCGATCACAGCCAGTGCACCAACCGTCATTGCCCGAACTTCGGCCAGTGCGCCTTCTACAAGGCCCGCGAAGGCATGGGCAAGGTCGACGTGATCGTTACCAACCACGACATGGTCCTGGCCGACCTGGCCCTGGGCGGTGGCGCGGTGCTGCCAGACCCGCGTGACACGATCTACGTGTTCGACGAAGGCCATCATCTGCCGGACAAGGCCATCGGCCATTTCGCCCATTACACGCGCCTGCGTTCCACTGCCGACTGGCTGGAAACCACCGCCAAGAACCTCACGAAACTGTTGGCCCAGCATCCGCTGCCGGGTGACTTGGGCAAGTTCATCGAGCAGGTGCCCGAGCTTGCGCGCGAGATCAAGACGAACCAGCAATTCATGTTCACCGCGTGCGAGCAGGTGGCCGACTTCAAGCCCGGCGAAGATGTCGAGGGCCGCGAGCGACCGCGGCATCGTTTTGTCGGCGGGGTCATTCCCGAGTACATGCGTGAAATGGGCATCGAGCTGAAGAAAGGCTTTGCGCGCCTGACCGACCTGTTTACGCGCCTGACCGATCTGCTCAAGGAAGGCATGGATGGCGAGGTCAATATTGGCATTGCCAGCAACCAGGCCGAGGAATGGTATCCCTTGTTCGGCAGCCTGCTGTCTCGCTCGCAGGGCAACTGGGAGCTGTGGACGGCCTTTACCGTCGAAGATCCGGAAGACAACCCGCCGATGGCGCGTTGGCTGACCCTGGCAGAAAGCGGTTCGCTGTTCGACATCGAGGTCAATGCCAGCCCGATCCTGGCGGCGGACATGCTGCGACGCAACCTGTGGAATGTTGCCTACGGTGCGCTGGTGACCTCCGCCACGCTCACCGCCCTGGGCACGTTCGACCGTTTCCGCATGCGCGCCGGCCTGCCGAAAAAAGCCGTGACCGCCGTGGTCCCGAGCCCCTTCCATCATGCCGACGCTGGTGTGCTGCGGGTGCCGGACCTCAAGGCCGATCCACGGGACGCCCCCGCCCACACCGCCGCGATCATCCGCGACCTGCCGGAGCTGGTGGAGGGTTCGAGAGGCACGCTGGTGCTGTTTTCCTCGCGCAAACAGATGCAGGACGTGTTCGATGGGCTTGACCGTGACTGGCGCAAGCAAGTGTTCATCCAGGGCAACCTGTCGAAGCAGGAAACCTTGAACAAGCACAAGGCGCGGGTCGATGGCGGGGATTCCAGCGTGCTGTTCGGCCTGGCCAGTTTTGCCGAAGGCGTCGACTTGCCGGGTGCCTACTGCGAGCACGTGGTGATCGCCAAGATCCCGTTCTCGGTCCCGGACGATCCGGTGGAAGCGGCACTGGCCGAATGGATCGAAGCGAGGGGCGGCAATCCGTTCATGGAGATTTCCGTGCCGGACGCGTCGCTGAAACTCGTCCAGGCCTGCGGTCGCTTGCTGCGTACCGAGGAAGACCGCGGCACCATCACGCTGCTCGACCGCAGATTGGTGACCCAGCGCTACGGTAAAGCCATCCTCAATGCGCTGCCGCCGTTTCGGCGGGAGATTTCCTAGCCACAACCAACCGTCTCACGGCGGTTCCCAAAACCCTCAATGGCTGAAACAATGCCAGCCACCTGAAAAAGTGTTTGTTTCAAGGGAGTTGCGGGTGCAAATTCAAGGTCATTACGAGCTTCAGTTCGAGGCGGTGCGTGAAGCGTTCGCGTCGTTGTTCGATGATGCCCAGGAGCGCGGCGCGGCGTTGTGCATTCAAGTGGGCGGCCGCACGGTCATCGATATCTGGGCTGGCACGGCTGATAAAGATGGCAGTGAAGCCTGGCACAGCGACACCCTCGCCAACCTGTTTTCCTGCACCAAGACCTTCGCTGCCGTGACGGCCCTGCAACTGGTGGCGGAGGGCAAGCTGCAGCTGGACGCCCCGGTCGCTCGCTATTGGCCTGAATTTGCGGCCGCCGGCAAGGAATCCATCACCCTGCGACAGTTGCTCTGCCATCAGGCCGGGTTACCGGCGCTTAGAGAGTTGATGGCTCCTGAAGCACTTTACGACTGGCAAGCCATGGTCGACGCCTTGGCGGCTGAAGCGCCTTGGTGGACGCCCGGCGAGGGGCACGGTTATGCCGCGATCACCTACGGCTGGTTGGTCGGCGAATTGCTGCGAAGGGCCGACGGCCGGGGTCCGGGTGAGTCCATCGTCGCCCGGGTCGCAAAACCGCTGGGCCTGGACTTCCATGTCGGCTTGGCCGACGACGAATTTTATCGCGTGGCGCATATCGCCAGGGGCAAAGGCAATGTCGGCGATGCCGCGGCCCAGCGCCTGCTGCAGGTGACGATGCGCGAACCGACGGCCATGACCACTCGGGCGTTCACCAATCCGCCGTCGATCATGACCAGCACCAACAAACCCGAGTGGCGACGCATGCAGCAGCCGGCCGCCAACGGCCACGGCAACGCGCGCAGCCTCGCCGGGTTCTACGCCGGCCTGCTCGATGGCAGCCTGCTGGAGGGCGAGATGCTCGACGAGCTGACGCGCCAGCACAGCTTCGGCGAAGACAAGACGCTGCTGACCCAGACCCGTTTCGGCCTGGGTTGCATGCTTGACCAGCCGGAGGTGCCTAACGCGACCTACGGCCTCGGGCCACGGGCGTTTGGTCATCCAGGGGCAGGGGGCTCCATCGGTTTTGCCGATCCGGAGCATGACGTCGCGTTTGGTTTCGTGACCAACACACTTGGGCCCTACGTCTTGATGGACCCGCGTGCGCAGAAGCTTGCGAGGGTGCTTGCCACTTGTCTATAAAACGCCCTTGCAGGTAGCAGGGACAGGAACCTCATGTCCTTTTCAGTTTCAAAGCGTCTGTTTATGCGGCCGGAACATGGCCTTTGTTTTTTCATTTTGATCATTTTGTGGATATCCAATGTCATCGAATAAAACCCTCGCTCTGGCGCTGTGCTTCGCTATCACCGGTTGCGCACAAAACCCACAAAATGATGCCGAAGGCGGCAGCGGTTGGTGGCCGTTCGGTTCGTCCGACAAGGTTGCAGCTAAAGAACCGGCTCCAGCGGCACCCTTGAAGCCTGCCGCAGCAGCACCGCAAGCCAAGGCCGAAAGTGCCGGTGGCACGCATTGGTGGTGGCCATTCTCCTCCGACGACGCCGCTGATAACGTCGCCCAAAAAGATCCGGTGAAGCCTGAAGCCAAACCTGAAGCCAAGGCGCCGGCGACCGTTGCCAAGGCCGATGCCGAAAGTAACGGCAAATGGTGGTGGCCATTCGGTGGCAAGGACCAGGAGACCGCCAAGGCGGTGCCGATGCCCGACCCGAAAGTCACCCAGGCCTGGCTCGACGACTATGAGCCGAAGCTGCGTACCGCCATCCAGGACAGCAAGCTTGAACTGGAGCGCCGCGATAACGTGCTGGTCGTCACCGCCCCCGTCGACGGCTCGTTCAACCCGGATCGGCCCGCCATGCTGCTGCCGGTGACACTTGGCCCGTTTACCCGCGTCGCCAAGATTCTCGAAGCCGATCCGAAAACCGCCGTGCTGATCCTCGGCCATGCCGATACGTCGGGCGCGGCACCGGCCAATCAGAAGCTCAGCCAGGAGCGTGCCCAATCCGTGGCGGCGATCTTCCGGCTCAGTGGCTTGCAGCGTGATCGCCTGATGCTGCGCGGCATGGGCTCGGTTGCTCCCCGTGCAGCCAACGATAGCGTAGAAGGCCGGGCCTTGAACCGTCGTGTGGAGTTGCTGGTCACGCCGGCAAACACGATGGTTGCGCTGTTGAGCAAATACAACATGCCGGCCCCTGCACCGGTGACTCTGGTGGCAGCCCAGGACGTCAAGCCTGCGGCCCCGGCTCCTGCGACGAAAAAAGCCGCAGCCCCGGCAGCCAAGAAAGCCGCGGCCAAGAAGGCTCCCGCCAAGGCCCCTGCGAAGAAGACCCCGGCCAAGAAAACCACGCCAGCGAAGAAACCGGAACCGGCCAAGGCCGCTGCCGATGGGAAAAAAGTCGCTGCCGCCGATACGTCCAAAAAACAGTGATGGGCTGATCACAAGGAGCGCGCCATGACCCAAACGCTGGCTGATATGCGCCGTGACTACACCCGCGATGGCCTGACCGAGGCACAAGCTCCGGCCGAGCCGTTCGCGCTGTTCCACCAGTGGTTCGCCGACGCGGTGAAAACCGAACAGGCTCCGGTGGAGGCCAACGCCATGACCTTGGCGACGGTGGATGCGGACGGTCGGCCGCACTGCCGGATCCTGCTCCTCAAGGGACTGGATGCCCAGGGTTTCACCTTCTTCACCAACTACGACAGCGCGAAGGGCCAGCACTTGGCGGCGAATCCTTACGCGGCCATGACTTTTTTCTGGCCTACCCTGGAGCGCCAGGTGCGTATCGAGGGCAAAGTCCTGAAGGTCACGGCGCAGGAGTCGGACGCCTACTATCAGGTGCGGCCGCTGGGCAGCCGTCTCGGTGCCTGGGCCTCACCCCAGAGCCGGGTGATCGCCGGACGTAGGGAGCTGGAAGATCTGCTGAAAGCCACCGAACAGCGTTTCAGCGACAGCCAACCTCATTGCCCCGAGCATTGGGGCGGCTATCGCCTGTTGCCTGAGCGCATCGAATACTGGCAGGGACGGCCGAGCCGTCTTCATGATCGTCTCAACTATCGTCTGCAGGGCGGGGATTGGGTTCTCGAGCGTTTGGCGCCTTGACTTCGGGATAAGCTGCCGCAGCGGCTTGAAGCCATTGCGGCAGGTCCCGGCGCTTGATGCCTTGTTCGCGGGCACGGGCCAGTTGTTTCAGCATGTGAGTTTTCTTCTGCTCATCCTGTCCCGCCAATGACAACGCCAAGTCACGGTCCATCCAGCGTTTGATGCGTACGTACAGCCACCAATGGAAGTACAGGCCCGCCACGGTGGTAGCGACTATGATGAAATAATCCATGGAAATCCCTGGGTCGGTGACGCGGACTTTTGAAATGAGCGCTACTGTGTGGTGAATTTTTTCCGGTGCGCCTGTATCCCACCTGAATGAAAACAAATTTTCCCTGGCGAGGCCGTGACAGGCGTCAAGCCGGGGAGTTTAATGGATCCCTGTCTTTTGGAGTTGATGCTATGCGTAAGTCTGTTTTGCTGGTTGCTTCCTTTTCCACGATGGCGATGTTGCTCACTGGCTGTCAGTCGAGCCTGACCGGTGACTCCTACTCCCGTGACGAAGCGCGTCGCGTCCAGACGATTCGCATGGGTACCATCGAATCCCTGCGTCCGGTCAAGATCGAAGGCACCAAGACCCCGATCGGCGGTGCAGCCGGTGCGGTGGTGGGTGGTGTGGGTGGCAGCGCCATCGGCGGTGGCCGTGGCAGCATCGTCGCCGCTGTGATCGGCGCCGTGGCTGGCGGCTTGCTCGGTTCTGCTACTGAAGAAGGCCTGACCCGCACCCAGGGTGTTGAAATCACTGTTCGTGAGGACGATGGCAGCATGCGTGCCTATGTGCAGCAGGTTCAGGAGAACGAGGTGTTCCGTGTGGGTGAGCGGGTTCGTATTTCTACTGTCGGTGGTACGAGTCGCGTATCGCACTAAGCAGTTTTTGATTCGTGGGGCTGTATCTGTCCTTCGAGCGGTGGGCATATCCGTTTCTTTGGTAATGGCCACTTATGGTTCCGCTCTTACAGCGGGTCACTTTTGAACAGCGCAAAAGTAACCAAAACGCTTTTGCCCCACCACTTGGTGCCTCGCCTAGGCTCGGCATGCCTGAACGAAGGCATTGCTCCGTGGGCCGCGAAGGGCCATGGATGGCCCTTCGCGGCGGCCCACGGAGCAATGCCGGAGTGAGGGCACACCGAGCCCAGGCGAGGTGCCGAGTGGTGGGCAGAGCGTTTTTGGTTACTTTTGGCGCTCTTCCAAAAGTGACTCGCCGTCAGGGCGAAACCCTAAGTGGCCATTACCGCAGCAACGGATATACACACCAACCGCCCGAAACAAAGCGGCCGTTACCGCAGCAACAGATACACACACCATCAAGAAG
This sequence comes from Pseudomonas sp. Z4-20, assembly GCF_051131955.1. Taxonomy (NCBI): domain Bacteria; kingdom Pseudomonadati; phylum Pseudomonadota; class Gammaproteobacteria; order Pseudomonadales; family Pseudomonadaceae; genus Pseudomonas; species Pseudomonas sp. Z4-20. The sequence continues at coordinate 4,387,824 of NZ_CP071641.1, read as the reverse complement.
GCCGCAAAACAGCCTTACGACTGGCCATCGCCGTCACCCCATAGCCAATCACCGCCGCCAGAATCGACCCCGTCAGAATCCCCATCCGATCCATGCCGGCATACTCGCTCACACTCGGATCGAACGCCAGGGAGCCGACAAACAGGCTCATGGTGAAACCGATGCCGCAGAGAATCGCCACGCCCAATATCTGCCCCCAATTGGCCCCGGCGGGAAGGCTGGCGATGCCGATTTTCACCGCCAGCCACGTCAGGCCGAACACGCCGACAGTCTTGCCCAGCAACAGGCCGACCGCGATGCCCATCGGTACGTGATGAGTGAAACTCTCGACCGTGACGCCGCTCAGGGACAAGCCGGCGTTGGCGAATGCGAACAGCGGCAAGATACCGTAGGCCACCCAGGGATGCAGCGCGTGTTCCAGCGTCAGCAGGGGTGACGTTTCGGCGTTCCTGGTGCGCAGTGGAATGCAGAACGCCAAGGTCACGCCCGCCAATGTGGCGTGGACACCGCTCTTGAGCACACAGATCCATAGAATCAGCCCGACCACCATGTAGGGCCCGAGCTTGACGACGCCCATCCGGTTCATCGCCACCAGCCCGGCGATGCAGGCGGCTGCCAGTCCCAGTGACAAGGTCGACAGATCACCAGAGTAGAAGATAGCGATGATGACGATGGCGCCCAGGTCGTCGATGATCGCCAGGGTCATCAGGAACAGCTTGAGCGACACCGGCACCCGCTTGCCGAGCAAGGCCAGCACGCCGAGGGCGAAGGCGATGTCGGTCGCCGTCGGAATCGCCCAGCCCGCGAGGGCGGCCGGGTTGTCGCGGTTGAGAAACCAATAGATCAACGCTGGTATTAGCATGCCGCCAATCGCCGCCGCGCCAGGCAAGACAATTTGTGAAGGCTTCGACAATTGCCCGTCCAGTACCTCACGTTTGACCTCGAGGCCGATGAGCAAGAAGAACAGCGCCATCAGGCCGTCGTTGATCCACAGCAGCGCCGGTTTCGCAATTTTCAGCGCCCCGACCTGAGCCACCACGGGCGTGTCCAGGAAATCTGTATAGAGCCACGACAGTGGCGAGTTATTCAGTATCAGGGCTAGCACGGCAGCGGCGATCAAAAGCAAGCCGCCGGCGGCTTCCAACTGAAGAAAACGGGTCAAAGCGCTACGGATAGGCAAGGTAGCTCTCCATTATTTGAATCAAAAAGATGGCACACCCTAACCCGTACCGTTAGTTGTTAAAACAAAAGTTATATTCTTTTTTGTTATATGTCGTTACAGGCTCTCGCCAGGCTGTCGGGCAGTTATGCGGCATATTGGACCTTAGCTGTACCTGTGCGAGATGTCGGTTTTTTCCTAAGCTTGCGTCACGTATTTCCGAAACCAGGCCGTGTATGCGGGGCCGTCAGGTTCGCTCGCGTCGAACCGATCCAGTGAGAACACACCATGAATGACCCTCGCCAGTGGGCGCGCGAAGCCATCCGCATCATCGAGGCGGATTTCCAGCGCAGTGCCGACACGCATTTGATTCCACTGCAACTGCCGGGACTGCCGGGCATCGAGCTGTATTTCAAGGACGAATCCAGCCACCCTACCGGCAGCCTCAAGCATCGACTGGCCCGTTCCCTGTTTCTCTACGCGTTGTGCAACGGCTGGCTCAAGCCGGGCGCGCCGGTGATCGAGGCCTCCAGCGGCTCGACGGCGATTTCGGAGGCTTACTTTGCCCGCTTGCTGGGCCTGCCGTTCATTGCGGTGATGCCGGCAACTACCTCCAGGGAAAAAATCGCACAGATTGCCTTCTATGGTGGCAAGAGCCATCTGGTGGACGATCCTACGCAGATCTACGCCGAATCCGAACGCCTGGCCCGCGAGCATGACGGACATTTCATCGACCAGTTCACCTACGCCGAGCGCGCCACGGACTGGCGCGCCAACAACAATATCGCCGAGTCGATCTTCCAGCAGATGCGCTTCGAGCGGCATCCGGAGCCTGCTTGGCTGGTTTCCAGCCCTGGGACGGGCGGTACGACGGCGACCCTCGGGCGCTATGTCCGTTATCGCCAGCACTGTACCCGCGTGCTGTGTGCCGACGCCGAGCGTTCGGTATTCTTCGACTACTACCGCAGCGGCAACGCCGACCTGCGCCTGGATTGCGGTTCGCGGATCGAAGGCATCGGCCGGCCACGGGTCGAGGCGTCGTTCCTGCCCAAGGTCATCGATGCGATGGTCAAGGTGCCGGACGCCTTGTCCCTCGCGGCCATGCATTACCTGGCCCAGCGGTTGGGGCGACGGGTCGGCGGATCCAGCGGCACCAACCTGATCGGCGCGTTGATTGCCGCGAAGCGAATGGCAGACGCCGGCGAGTCGGGGTCGATCGTGGCGATTCTATGTGATGGCGGGGAGCGCTATGCCACGACGTATTACGACTCGGCCTGGCTCGAGGCTCAGGGGTATGAATTGAGTGGATTGATCGATGCCGTGGCGGCATGTGCGGAGCGGGGAGAGGCGTTGCCGGAAAGTGTGTTGCGAGCTGATATCTGAATTTTCGATAAGACGAATTTCCTGGGGAGTGAGCAAGCTCGCCCCCCAGCAAACTTGGTCAGGCTTTCAGGCCAAGTACATCCCGCGCCACCGCTTCGGCAATCCGGATACCGTCCACGCCCGCTGACAGGATCCCGCCCGCATAACCGGCCCCTTCGCCTGCCGGGAACAGACCCTTGACGTTCAGGCTCTGCAGCGTTTCGTCGCGGGTGATGCGCAGCGGCGACGAGGTGCGAGTCTCGATGCCGGTGAGCACGGCGTCGTGCAACGAATAGCCGCGGATCTGTTTTTCGAATGCCGGCAGGGCTTCGCGGATGGCTTCGATGGCGAAGTCCGGCAGGGCCAAAGCCAGATCACCCAGGGACACCCCCGGCTTGTAGGAAGGTTCGACGCTGCCCAGTGCGGTGGACGGCTTGCCAGCGATGAAGTCACCCACCAGTTGCGCGGGGGCTTCGTAATTGCTGCCGCCGAGCACGAAGGCATGGGATTCCAGGCGTTCTTGCAACTCGATGCCCGCCAGCGGTCCGCCCGGGTAGTCCACTTCCGGGGTGATGCCGACGACGATGCCGGAGTTGGCGTTGCGCTCGTTGCGTGAGTATTGGCTCATGCCGTTGGTCACGACGCGGTTCGGCTCGGAAGTCGCCGCCACCACGGTGCCGCCCGGGCACATGCAGAAGCTGTACACCGAGCGACCGTTCTTGGCGTGGTGCACCAGTTTATAGTCGGCGGCGCCGAGTTTCGGATGGCCAGCGTATTTGCCCAGGCGCGCGCTGTCGATCAGCGATTGCGGGTGTTCGATGCGGAAACCCACCGAGAACGGCTTGGCTTCCATGTACACGCCACGGTTGTGGAGCATACGGAACGTGTCCCGGGCGCTGTGGCCGAGGGCGAGGATCACGTGTTTCGAATGGATCTGCTCACCGCTGGCCAGCTCGACGCCAACCAGCTGACCATCCTCGATCAACACATCGGTGACCCGCTGGCCAAAGCGCACTTCGCCGCCCAAGGCGCGAATCTGCTCACGCATGGTTTCAACCACGCCGGTCAGGCGGAACGTGCCGATGTGCGGCTTGCTGACGTAGAGGATTTCTTCCGGTGCGCCGGCCTTGACGAATTCGTGCAGGACCTTGCGCCCAAGGAATTTCGGGTCCTTGATCTGGCTGTAGAGCTTGCCGTCGGAGAAGGTCCCCGCGCCGCCTTCGCCGAACTGCACGTTGGACTCGGGGTTGAGCACGCTTTTGCGCCACAGGCCCCAGGTGTCCTTGGTGCGCTGGCGCACTTCCGGGCCACGCTCGAGGATGATCGGCTTGAAGCCCATCTGTGCGAGCAACAGGGCGGCGAAGATCCCGCACGGCCCGAAGCCGACCACGATCGGCCGCTCGCTCAGGTCGGCCGGTGCCTGGCCAACGACTTTGTAACTGACATCCGGCGCTTCGTTGACGTTCCGGTCATCGGCGAACTTGCGCAGCAGGCTGGCTTCATCGCGCACCGCCAGGTCGATGGTGTAGATGAAGCACAGCTCAGAGGATTTCTTGCGTGCGTCGTAGCTGCGCTTGAACAAGGTGAAGTCGAGCAGGTCATCGCTGGCGATGCCCAGGCGTTGCACGATGGCAGGGCGCAGGTCTTCTTCGGGATGGTCGATCGGCAGCTTGAGTTCGGTGATTCGTAACATGGCGTGATCCGGTTCGCGGGGTGCACAACTGCACCAGGGCGTGAACCGGCGATTATAAGCCAAAAGCTGCGAATCAGTCGTCGCGCGCACCACCGAAGTAGGCGCAGCCGCGCTGGACCTGGCCGTTGACCCGCAACTCGGCGCTCATGTGCTGCACGCTGCCGCTGGCGCTGTCGACACAGCGTGCCGGTGTCACCCAGAGCTCGACTTTCTCGCCGTTGGCCTCGGTGCCAAGGTTGAAGCGGCCGTCGCCCAGTTGCTCCTCGACATAAGGCACCGCCAGTGGAGGCTTACCGACGCGATCCAGCACCAGGCCCTTGCCGCTGGCCGTGAGGGTCCATTCCGGACTGTGGCCCACTGCGCGCAGAATCACCCGTTTGAAGTCAGCGTTATCGCAAGCTGTTCCCGAAGGTTCCAGGCGATAGAGCTGCTCGACGTCCAACTGGCTGTCGGTACCGGCCGCCGCGCTGGAAACGATGCGGCCGCGCACATCGGCAAATAGCTTGCCGCGATCATCCGCCAGGGTGGCAGCTTGTTGCAGCACGCTCGTCCCGCCGGCGTCGTTGACGATATAACGCCGTTGCTCCTGGCACGGCTGGAACACCAGCTTGCCGTCGGCCGCCGTCAGCTCGCCCTGCATGCGCACCTGTCCGACATGGGACGCACTCTGGCGCGGAGCGTCGAGCAATTGGCAACCGGCGAACAGCGGGAGCAGGGCAATACACAACAGGGAACGAACGGCACGCATCATTGGGTCTCCAGACAAGTGCCGCCACGTTACTCAGACTATTCTTTCACCACAACCCATGGAACGAAGTTACAGATCAGTCGTGTGGCTTCTGCAACATTCCGTGCTATCTCAAAAACCAAGGCGCTGGGTGGGGGCTGTAGTCTTGGGCAAGTTCAAATTGCAGGTGATCGCATGAAGAAGGCGCAACAGGCGTTGTTCGTAGCATTAGGAATGGCGGCGGCTTTGCAGTGCCTGGCGGCCGATATCAATTTCTCGTCCGCTACGGACTTTACGACAATGAATCTGAGGATCGAGCAAGTGGGCGACCCCAAGCCAGACTTCGTAACGCTTGATGTCACGCTTAGCCCGGACGCGCAACGCCGCATGGCACAGGTTTCGCGCGAGGAAATGAACAAGCCCTTGCGCCTGTTTATCAACGGGATTCTGGTGAGCACCCCGACCGTAAGATCGGTAATCGACGGTGTTGGCATGCAGATAGCCGTGCCAAGTGACGTTGCCCGTTCGTTGATCCCGACGTTGTTGGAACCTTTGGCGCCCTGATGAAGCACTGGGCGCCGCTAGGTATCCTATCCTTCAGCCCACGTGAAACGTCTGGCCAGTTTGCAGGCCTTCGACACTCTTGGCGTAGGCCAGCGCCACATCCGCCGCAGGAACCGGCTTGTAGCCACGGAAGTACGGGGCATATTTGTCCATGGCTTCGAGCAGCACCTTCGGGCTCACCGAGTTGACTCGAATGCCCCGAGGCAACTCGATTGCCGCGGCGCGCACAAAACTGTCCAGGGCGCCGTTGACCAGGGCCGCTGAAGCACCGCTCTTGATCGGATCGTGGCTGAGCACGCCGGTGGTGAAGGTGAAGGACGCTCCGTCGTTAGCGAATTCGCGGCCGATTAGCAAAAGATTCACCTGGCCCATCAGCTTGTCCTTCAAACCGAGGGCGAAGCTTTCTTCGGTCATGTCGTCCAAGGACGCGAAGGTGACGTTGCCCGCTGCGCAAACCAGCGCATCGAAACGCCCGGTCTTAGCAAACAGGGCGCGAATCGAGGCGCTGTCGCTGATATCCACCTGCAAGTCACCGCTGTGGCGGCCGATCCGAACGATTTCGTGGCGGGGCGACAGTTCGTTATCGATGGCTGAACCGATGGTGCCGCTGGCGCCGATCAACAGGATTTTCATGGGCTGTTTCCTCAATGGGTTGAACGAGGTTGCAGTCTAGGATGGATTTTCTCGTAGATAAGCGTGCTAATAGGAAACCTTTGGTTTTCAATTGGAAACAATCCAATGAGCGAGATAGACGATCTTGCGGCATTTGCCGTACTCGTCGAGGCCGGGAGTTTTACCTTGGCGGCGCAGCAGTTGGGGTGCAGCAAAGGCCAACTGTCCAAGCGCATCAGCCTTTTGGAAGAACGGTTTTCGGTGCTCTTGCTCCAGCGCACGACCCGTCGCTTGAGCCTCACGGCGGCGGGGGCGGCGCTGCTGCCCCAGGCCCAGGCATTGCTGGTCCAAGTGGAAAGGGCGCGTCAGGCATTGGCCCGCTTGAAAGGCGAAATCTCCGGGCCGGTGCGTATGACGGTTCCGGTCTCGCTGGGGGAAACCTTCTTTGAAGGCCTGCTGACGGAGTTCGCCCATGCGTACCCCGACGTGCAGATCGAGCTGGAGCTCTACAACGGCTATCGTGACCTGTCTCGCGATGGCTTCGACCTGGCGATTCGCTCGGATGCCTCTATCGATGAGCGGCTGGTGGCCCGCCCGCTGCTGGCCTGGCATGAAATGACCTGCGCCAGCCCGGCCTACCTGGAGCGTTATGGCGAGCCCGAGGCGCCCCGGGCCCTGGCCGAGCACAAGTGCTTGCTCAACAGCCATTACAGCGGCCGGGAGGAATGGCTGTATCACCAGCAGCACGAACTGCTGCGGGTGCGGGTGTCCGGGCCGTTTGCCAGCAACCACTACAGCCTGTTGAAAAAAGCCGCCCTGGCCGGGGCAGGAATCGCGCGATTGCCGTCGTATTTGCTCAACGAGGAACTGGCTGATGGACGCCTGCGCTGGTTGCTGCGCGATTTTCAGACCCGCCGGATGCCGATGTACCTGGTGCATCCGTATCAGGGCGGGTTGCCCAAGCGTACGCAGGTGCTGGCTGATTATCTGATTGATTGGTTCAAGCGCAGTGGGGAGGCGTTGGATCGGTTGTAGCCGGTCCCTGTGGCGAGGGAGCTACGTCCAACATCCGAGCAAAAAAACGGCCCGAAGGCCGTTTTTCTTGTAGCGACAGACTCAACCGCCCAAATACGCCTCGCGCACTTTGGGATCGGTCAGCAGCGCTTCACCGCTGCCCTGCATCACGACGCGGCCGTTCTCCAGCACATACGCCCGGTCGGCGATTTTCAGCGCCTGGTTGGCGTTCTGCTCCACCAGGAACACCGTCACGCCATCCTTGCGCAGCTGTTCGATGATGTCGAAGATCTGCTGGATGATGATCGGCGCCAGGCCCAGTGAGGGCTCGTCGAGCAACAGCAGCTTGGGCTTGCTCATCAGCGCACGGCCGATGGCGAGCATTTGCTGTTCGCCGCCGGACATGGTGCCGCCGCGCTGGGTAAAGCGCTCTTTCAGGCGTGGGAAAAGGTGCAGCACCTTGTCCATCTGTTCCTGGAAGTCGCCTTTGTCGGTGAAGAATCCGCCCATGGCGAGGTTCTCTTCCACGGTCAGCCGGGCGAACACCCGACGGCCTTCCGGCACCACGGCGATGCTCTTGCGCATGATCTGCGCCGAGTCCTGGCCCACCAGTTCCTCCCCCATGTAACGGATACTGCCGCTGTGGGCCTGGGGCGAACCGCAAAGCGTCATCAGCAGGGTGGATTTACCGGCACCGTTGGCGCCGATCAGCGTGACGATTTCGCCCTGGCGAACTTCGACGTTGACGCTGTGCAGGGCCTGGATCTTGCCGTAGAAGGTGGAAACGTTTTCGAATTGCAGCATTTACGCTTCCCCCAGGTAGGCTTTGATCACTTCAGGATTGTCGCGGATCTGTTCCGGCGTACCGTCTGCCAGGGGCGTGCCCTGGTTGATCACGACGATGTGGTCGGAAATGCTCATGACCAGCTTCATGTCGTGCTCGATCAGCAGCACGGTGACGTTGTGCTCCTCGCGCAGCACGCTGATCAGCGCCTTCAGGTCTTCGGTTTCCTTCGGGTTCAGGCCGGCGGCCGGTTCGTCGAGCATGAGGATCCGCGGGCGGGTCATCATGCAGCGGGCGATTTCCAGGCGCCGTTGCTGACCGTAGGCCAGGGTCCCGGCGGTACGGTTGGCGAACTCGGTGAGGTTGACCTTGTCCAGCCAGTACTCGGCGTACTCCATGGCCTCGCGTTCGCTCTTGCGGAACGCCGGGGTCTTGAACAGGCCGGCAAAGAAGTTGGTGTTCAGGTGACGATGCTGGGCGATCAGCAGGTTCTCGACCGCCGTCATGTCCTTGAACAGCCGCACGTTCTGGAAGGTCCGCACCACGCCCTTGCGAGCGATGTGGTGGCCGGGCAGGCCCTGGATCGGCTCGCCGTCCAGCAGGATGGTGCCGCCGGTAGGCTGGTAGAAGCCGGTCAGGCAGTTGAACACAGTGGTCTTGCCCGCGCCGTTCGGCCCGATCAAGGCAACCACTTGTTTCTCTTGCACGGTCAGGGCCACGCCGTTGACCGCCAGCAAACCGCCGAAGCGCATGCTCAGATTTTCGACTTTCAGGATCTCGCGGCTCATTTGCGCAGCTCCATGTGCGGACGTTGCATAGGCAGCAGACCTTGAGGACGCCAGATCATCATCAGCACCATCAAGGCGCCGAACATCAACATGCGGTATTCGCTGAATTCACGCATCATTTCGGGAAGCAGGATCATCACGATCGCCGCCAGGATCACGCCCAGCTGCGAGCCCATCCCGCCCAGCACGACGATGGCGAGGATGATTGCCGACTCGATGAAGGTGAAGGATTCGGGCGTCACCAGGCCCTGGCGAGCGGCGAAGAAGCTGCCGGCAAAACCGGCAAACGCAGCGCCGAGGGTGAAGGCCGACAGCTTGATCACGGTCGGGTTGAGACCCAGCGCACGGCAGGCGATTTCGTCTTCGCGCAACGCTTCCCACGCACGGCCGATCGGCATGCGCAGCAGGCGATTGATGACGAACAACGCGGCCAGGGCCAGCAGCAACGCCACCAGGTAGAGGAAGATTACCTTGTTGATCGAGTTGTATGGCAGGCCAAAGTACTCGTGGAAGGTCTGCAGGCCTTCGGCGGCTTTACGCTCGAAGGTCAGGCCGAAGAACGTCGGCTTCTCGATGTTGCTGATGCCGTTCGGACCACCGGTGATGTCGGTCAGGTTGCGCAGGAACAGACGGATGATCTCGCCAAAACCCAGGGTCACGATTGCCAGGTAGTCGCCGCGCAAGCGCAGGACCGGGAAGCCCAGCAGGAAACCGAAGGTGGCGGCCATCATCCCGGCGATCGGCAGGCAGATCCAGAAACTCAGGCCGAAGTAATGGGACAGCAGCGCGTAGCTGTAGGCGCCGACGGCATAGAAACCGACGTAGCCCAAGTCCAGCAGGCCGGCCAGGCCTACGACGATGTTCAGGCCGAGGCCGAGCATCACGTAGATCAGGATCAGCGTGGCGATGTCCACCGCACCGCGCGAACCGAAGAACGGCCACACCAATGCCACGACGACCAGGCCCAGGACGATCCAGCGTTGGGTCGACGGCAGGGTCAGGAAGTTGCTGGCCTTGGGCGGGATCACCGGCAGGCCGGGCGAAGCTTTCCAGGCGGCGCTGATCTGCGTGCTGAACAACACCCGCAGGAACATCAGGACGGAACACACGGCGATGGTCGCCAGGATGGCCGGGCTGGTGCCGTGCACTTCCAGGTTAATGCCGACGATGGTCAGTTTGAGACCGAGTACCGGGTAGGCCACGGCCCAGACCAGCAGGGCGCTGAAGAGCGCCGATTTGAGATGCCTAGTCATACTTTCTCAACCTCCGGGCGGCCCAGGATGCCGGTCGGCCGGAATAACAGAACCAGAACCAACAAGCCGAACGCTACGACGTCCTTGTACTGGTCGCCGAAGATGTCGGCGCCAAAGGCTTCCGCCACGCCCAGCACCAGCCCGCCGAGCATCGCGCCGGGAATGCTGCCGATGCCGCCCAGTACCGCGGCGGTGAAGGCTTTCAGGCCCACGAGGAAACCGGCGTTGGGGTTGATCACGCCGTATTGCATGCTCAGCAGCACCGCGGCGATGGCCGCCAGGGCGGCACCGATGACGAAAGTCAGGGCGATGATGTTGTTGGTGTTGATGCCCAGCAGGTTGGCCATCTTGATGTCCTCGGCGCAGGCACGGCAGGCGCGGCCCAGGCGGGAACGGGAGATGAACAGCGTCAGGCCGAGCATGGCGACCAGGGTCACCACGAACACCACGATTTGCATGTAGGAAATCAGCACTTCATGTGCCCCGCCTGGCCCGATGGCAAAGTTGCCCGGGATCAGGTTGGGAATGGATTTGTCCTTGGAGTCTTGCGAAAGCAGTACCGTGTTCTGCAGGAAGATCGACATACCGATGGCGGAAATCAACGGAATCAGACGGTTGCTGCCGCGCAACGGACGATAGGCAATCCGCTCGATGCTGTAGCCATAGGAACTGGTGACCACGATGCTCGCGATGAAAGCCGCGGTCATCAACAGCGGGACACTGTCGAGTCCCATCATGGCCAGCCCGGCGATGGCGATGAACGCCACGTAGGAGCCAATCATGTACACCTCGCCGTGGGCGAAGTTGATCATTCCAATGATGCCGTAGACCATCGTATAGCCGATGGCGATCAGGGCATACGTGCTGCCAACGGTCAGGCCGTTAACCAGCTGCTGGAAGAAGTGATAGATGTCAGGCATTACAGCGCTCCTAAAAACCTGATACGCATTTCACTGGTGGAGTCCTTTTCCCGCCCGGGCCCCGTGGATCTTCATCCACTTCGAACACGAGGTTTGCCAGCGAACCGCTGATGACGGTTTTGAGATTTTCAGGTGGGGAGACTGGCGGATCACGCCAGCGCGGCCCAATACATTTAAAACAAAGCCCACGGCACGCCGTGGGCTTTATTGGCAGTCAGTCAGGCCAGGCCTTACTGAGGCGAAGCTTCGGTTTTAGGTTTGCCGAAATGCCACTCGTAAACCACGAACTTGAAGTCCTTCAGGTCGCCCTTCGCGTCGAAGCTCAAGTCACCGGTTGGGGTCTTGAAGGTGCCGGCGTGGATGGCTTCGGCCACTTTTTCCGGGTCTTCGCTCTTGGTGGAAGTGATGGCCTGGGCGATCACTTGCACGGCCGAGTAGGACGGGAATACGAACGGACCGCTCGGGTCTTCTTTCTTGGCCTTGAACGCGTCAGCCAGGGCGACGTTGGCCGGGTCCTGGTCGAAGGATTTCGGCAGGGTCACCAGCAGGCCTTCGGAAGCTTCCTTGGCGATCTGCGAGATCGAGTCGTTGCCCACGCCTTCCGGCCCCATGAACTTGGCTTTCAGGCCTTTTTCCTGGGCTTGACGCAGGATCAGGCCCAGCTCCGGGTGGTAGCCGCCGTAGTAGACGAAGTCGACATTGGCTTGCTTGAGCTTGGCGATCATCGAAGAGAAGTCCTTGTCGCCGGCGTTCACGCCTTCGAACACGGCAACCTTGGTGCCTTTCTTCTCGAGGGTGGCTTTTACGGCGCTGGCGATGCCTTCGCCGTACTGCTGCTTGTCGTGCAGGACCGCAACGACTTTCGGCTTGACGTGGTCGGCGATGTAGTTGCCGGCCGCTGGGCCTTGGGCGCTGTCCAGGCCGATGGTGCGGAAGATCATCTTGTAGCCGCGAGCGGTGATGTCCGGGCTGGTGGCGGCCGGGGTGATCATGATCACCCCTTCGTCTTCGTAGATGTCCGAAGCCGGTTGGGTGGAGCTGGAGCACAGGTGGCCGATCACGAACTTGACGCCGTCGTTGACCACTTTGTTAGCAACCGCGACCGCTTGTTTCGGATCGCAGGCGTCATCGTATTCAACGGCGACCAGTTGCTTGCCGTTGACGCCGCCCTTGGCGTTGATCTGCTCGATGGCCATTTTCGAGCCACTGAACTGCATGTCGCCGTATTGGGCTACAGGACCGGTCTTAGGGCCGGCGATGCCGATCTTGATGGTGTCGGCGGCGAACGAATGGCTGGCAACCCCGGCCAGAACCATAGCGGCAAACAGTTTGGAAATCTGCTTAGTAGCCTTAGTCATAGTGCTCCACTCATGCTGTTGTAGTTTTTATAGTCCTGGCGCCGTAGCAGCAGAACCGGGTCAGATATCTTGGATATCCTCGCGGAAAATGCCCCCGGCAACTGTACCGGTACAGTGTAGAGCGCCGATTGTTGGCAAGGGAAGCTGGCGCTTGGGGGCAAAACCTGAGGGTGTCGCTTTATTGAAAGAAAAAGACAGATTGGCGGCGGGGTTGGTCCGGTCAAATCGGCAATCCTTGGCTTTGCTGCGCTTTTCAATCGGTACTGCAATTGCAACCGGGTTTTTCTGCCAGACCACCGACGTTATCATTCGCGCCGATTTCTTTTCCGGACAGCTCCCCATGAATCAAGAACCTAGCACCCTCTATGCCAAATTGCTCGGTGAAACGGCATCCATCACTTGGAAGGAGCTGGAGCCGTTCTTTGCCAAGGGTGCCCTATTGTGGGTCGACCCGGCATTGGATCTGATCGCAGCCGCCGAGGCCGTTGCCCAGGACGAAGGTACCAAAGTCGCTGCCTGGCTGGCCGCCGACCAGCTCGCCAAGCTGTCTGAGACGCGGGCGCTGGATTTTGTCGAACGCGATCCGCAGCTTTGGGCCGTGGTGGTTTCGCCGTGGATTTTGATCCAGGAAAGGGCATCGAATTGATCGACGCACCAAGTTGGTTCGTGTTGTTGCGCTTGGGAAAGTGTGTACGTGAGTAGCGTGATGGCAGCCTGCCGTGGCGAAACGCCACAGGGGAGGGTGACGTATACGTAACGGGAACAGTTTATTGAGCAGCCTTTGAGCTGCTCAATTGTTTCTGAATGCCTCAGTAACTCTTGCCAGTGTGGTTATTAAGAGAAATAACCTTGGTCTTGCCGATCCGGTGACGGTAGATCTCGCGCAGGTACTTGATCGCCTTCTTCACGCAGTCGCGGGACAGGCGGATGTCGTTGATCGAGACAAACTTGTCCTTGTCGCTGATCAGCTCGCGGTACTTCTTCTCGTACATCGGCTTGATCGCGTACCAGTTGGTGTCGAGGATCTTCGCCGGGTTCTCGAATTCATTGAGCAACTCATCGATGCGTCCTTCATCGAACTCTTCATTGATGATGAAATCCAGGATCGAGTTGTCCAGGGTGTCGTCGAAGCGGTACGGGTTGCGGGCGAAGCAGCGCTTGATGAAGGCCACGATCAGCGTCAGGAAGTCGTCCGACAGGCACGGGCTCTTGGCGATCAAGGTGGTCAGCGACAGGTTGGCCGAGGCGCCGATCACCAAGGCGTAACGCTTGAGCGTGGTGTTGGGGAACAGGCTGTTGAGGTGGGTCTTGAGCCGGTTCAGGTCCATGTAGGACAGCTTGTAGTCTTTAGGCAGCGAGACGATCGACACCACCGACGAGCAGTTCTTGAAGAAGTGCAGGTCGTGCAGGGCGGCGGCGTCGTAGCCGGAATTCTTGTATTGCTCCAGCGAGGCCCGGTAGCGCTTGGATTCGATGGGCAACAGGCTGATGCCTTCGATGGCCTGGGTGACTTTGTTGAAGTGCGGCAGGTCGATGGAGCGGAAGAACAGGTCGTCGATGTTCAGGCGCGGCGGCTCTTTCTCGAATACCTTGAACTTGTCGCCGCTCGGCGCCGGGGTTTCCGGGACCACGGATTCGGCGTAGGCAATCGCCACGGGGCCGGCCAGGCTCATGAAGAGGTCGTTTGCGTCGAGGCGGATGGTCTCGCCGATGTCGATGCCGGCGCGCCGGAAATAGTTCTGGTCGTAGTCGGTGGTCACGGCCTGAGCCGTCAGAATGTTGAAGATCTGCTGGGAGATGTACTGGTTGGCGTGCTTCTCCATCGCATTGACGTCAATGTTCTGGATGTTGCCGTCATCGCTTTCCTCGGCGTAGCGCATGATGTCGTTGGAGATCAGCATCATCGCGTTCCATGGACGGATACGGCCCATGACGCTGGCTTCGCTGCTGTCTTCATTGGCGAAGTTGTAGGAGAAATCCCATTCTTCCGAGAGGTATTTGCACAGCAGGCGTCCGGCGTTGATGTGCAGCGCCTCGGACATTTCACTGCGGTGATCGGAAATGTTCGGCAGTACGCAGATGCCGCTGGTGAAGATTGGCTCGAAGACGAAGGAGTGGCCGCTCTTGCTGTCGTGCTCGTCCATCGGCTTGGTGTCGAACGTCTTGTTCATGTACGAGTACTGCTGGGCCAGGCCGAACTCCGAGGCCATACCTGAACCGGTACCGCCGCCGGCGCTGAAGATCGAGAAATACAGGCGCGACTGGTTGGCCTTGATGCCGCAGCTGTCGATCAGGTACGAGTGGATCATTTTCCAGTCGGGGCTGGAGAAACGCTGGGTGTCCTTGTTCAGGATGATCTTGGCCAGGTACTGGCCGAGGATCGGCGCGTTACCGGCACCGCCGGCATGGACTTCCGACAGGTCCATGATTTTCATCTTGCTGTAGTCGCGCAGGAAACCGCTTTTCTCGCCCTTGCGCGAAAAGCGGATGCGTCCGGCGATGTCCTTGTCCAGGTCGCCGAGCATGACCAGCGGTTCTACCAAAAACACCGGTTTGCTGGCCTTGCTGGTGCCCAGGCGCAGGTTGCGCATCCATTGTGCGGGGCGATAGCCTTTGTCGCCGTACTTCTTGTCTTCGGCGTTGAATTCGTTGAGGTAGAACTTGCGCGCGTTGTAGACCAGTTCCGCGACGTCCAAAGCGATGTTGGAGCCGCAGCGCCCCAGCCCGATCAGGCACACCGACGGGAATTCCTGCTGGCCACGCTCGCTCTCGTCGTCCACCAGGTGGGGCGGACGGGGGAACACGGCATCGCGCAGGCCATCGAGGTTATCGAGGATGCGGTCGGTGTTGGTCTCGGTGAAATACAGGTATTGCTGGGTCGCCAGGGATCGCGAGCTGCTCGAAAGCGTAGTGGCTTCGGGGCCGTTGGCGGCCGGGCTCAGGGTCAGATCGGAAACCGCAGTGGCTGTTTTTTTGGAGGTCATTGTGCGCCGTATGCCTGACTGGTCGGTCCAACGACCTCTGTCATCGAACCATCGCGGATGGGAACTCGCGTCCTGACGGTCGCGAATGTCGGCCCAAGCGTTCAGGGCTGCAGCCTGAGTAGCGCTCGGGGGAATCTTTTCCTGATCATCCTGGATCGGCCATCGCGCGGCGTTCTTTAACGGTTAACAGGCAAAATGATGGCTATTGTTACGGGAAGTTGGCTGAGGCCATGAATAACGCTGCGCGCCATGGTCGGGTATCAGCCCTGCGAATGATTGGAGACAGCGCGCGCGCCGCTGTCTAGATTGCAGACTCCGGGCTCGGATGCCTCGCCCAACAATAAAAAGAGACGGACCCATGCAGAACTCGACCCAAGCGGCGAATGCCTGGCGCATTCTGTTCCTGCTGTTCCTGGCCAACCTGTTCAATTTCTTCGACCGTACCATCCCGGCGATCATCATCGAGCCGATCCGCATGGAATGGAGCCTCAGCGACTTCCAGATCGGCATCATCGGTACCGCCTTCACCATCGTCTACGCCATTGCCGGCTTGCCGTTGGGGCGGATGGCCGATACCGGTTCGCGCAGCAAGCTGATGGGCTGGGGCCTCGCGGCCTGGAGCGGGCTGACGGCGGTCAACGGCCTGGTGGGCAGTTTCTGGGCGTTCCTGGTGGTGCGCATGGGCGTGGGCATCGGTGAAGCCAGTTATGCACCGGCGGCCAACTCGTTGATTGGCGATCTGTTCCCGGCCCACCGCCGAGCTCGGGCGATGGGCATCTTCATGCTCGGCCTGCCGCTGGGCCTGCTGTTGGCGTTCTTCACCATCGGCGCGATGGTCAAGGCGTTCGATAGCTGGCGTGCGCCGTTCTTCATCGCGGCGGTGCCGGGGTTGATCCTGGCGGTGTTCATGTTCTTCATCAAGGAACCCAAGCGCGGCGCGGCGGAAACCGTGCAGGTGTCCCAGGAAAAGGTCGATCGGCCGGTTCGCCGGGTGTTGGCGGTGCCTACATTCCTGTGGCTGGTGATGGCGGGGCTGTGTTTCAACTTTGCCACTTATGCCTGCAACTCATTCCTGGTGCCGATGCTGCAGCGTTATTTCTTGATGCCGCTGCACGAGGCCGCCGTGGCGACCGGGATCATGGTCGGCGTGACCGGGTTGTTCGGGTTGACCCTCGGGGGCTGGGTGGCCGACAAGATTCACCAGCGCGTGCCCAACGGCCGCTTGCTGTTCGCGGCGTTCAGCCTGGCTATTTCGACGATCACCACTGCGTGGGCGTTGCATGCCGGGCGCATCGAGATCGGTGTGTTCGTGGCGGTGTTCAGCGTGGGTTGGCTGTTTGCCTACAACTTCTACACCTGCGTCTATACCGCGATCCAGGACGTCGTCGAGCCGCGCCTGCGCGCCACCGCGATGGCCTTGTATTTTGCCGGGCTGTATCTGCTCGGCGGCGGCCTGGGACCGGTGGTGGTTGGCGGCTTGTCGGACTACTTCGCCCACACCGCCATGGCGGCCGCGGGCGTCGACCAGATGACCGAAGCGTTCAAGGCCATCGGCTTGCATGACGCGATGTACCTGATCCCGGTAGCGCTGCTGTTGACCATGGTGTTCTTGTTCCTGGCGTCACGCTGCTTCGTGCGCGATGCCAAGCGGATGAAGGACGGGATGAGCGCGGATGTGATGCAGGAGGGTGTCGCGGCGACGGCCTGAGATCGTTGGGTAAAAGCGCTTTCGTGGCGAGGGAGCTTGCTCCCGCTGGACTGCGCAGCAGGCCCAAGGTGTTGATTAAGCCGAGGATTATTGGGGCCGCTTCGCGACCCAGCGGGAGCAAGCTCCCTCGCCACGGGGAAGTGCTATCGACACTATCGGGCTTTTTCCTCTCGCCCGCGCAGCACGCGATCAGGCATCGCCACCGCCGCCGCCAAGCCCAGCAACGACACCGCCGCGCTGATCATCAACAAGTGCCGGAACGTTGCCTGCAATTGCTCATGCAAGGCGCCCAAGGTCTGGCCCGGCGCGGCGTTGAGGCCGTCGAGCAGGACGTTGCCGGAGTGCCCTTCGCCTATCAGCGCCGAACCGGCGAGCTGGGCCAGGCCCGACCCCTGCAGCAGGGCCAGCAGCAAGGCCGACATCAGTGCCACGCCGACCGCGCCGCCGAGGGAGCGGAACAGGTTGGTGGTGCTGGTGGCCACGCCGATGTCCCGTTGTTCCACTGAATTTTGCGAGCCCACCAGCGACGTGGGAAATTGCATGCCGGAGGCGATGCCGCTGAGCAGCATGAACAGGCCGCTGAGCCAGAATGCATCGGGCGGGGTGAAGGCCATGCCGAGGATGGCGAACGGGAAGAGCAGGGCGCCACTGAGGATCATCGGTTTGTAGCGACCGGTGATCGAGGTGCGGCGTCCGGCGAAATAGGCGCCCATCGGCAAGCCCATCGCCAGCGGCAGCAGATGTAACGCGGCGCTGTCGGCACCGGCGCCGGTCACGCTCTGGAAGCGCAACGGCACCAGCACCGTCAACGAGATCGCCTGGAAACTGGTGAAGAATACCGTGCACCAGCACAACACCGCGCTGCGGTTGACGAACAGGTGCATGGGCAACAACGGCTCCCGGGCACGGCGTTCGTGCCAGACGAAACTCCCCAGCACGATCACCGCGCAAGCCAGCAGCCCGAGCACCTCGCGGCTGTGCCAGGCATGGCCCTGGCCGATCTGGGTAATGCCCAGCAGCAGCGCGGTCAGGCCGATGATCAGCAAAACGGTGCCCAGGTAGTCGATGATCGGTGTGCGTTGCGGCACGGGCAGCCCGACCAGGCTGCGATGAGCCACCCACCACGCGCCCAGGCCCAGCGGCAGGTTGATCCAGAACACCCAGCGCCACGACAGGTACTCGGTCATGTAGCCGCCCAACACCGGCCCGGCGACGCTGGCCACCGCATACATGCTGCTGAAGTAACCCTGGTAACGGCCCCGCTCCCGGGGTGGGATGATGTCGCCGATGATCGCCTGGCTCACGGAGATCATCCCGCCAGCGCCGATACCCTGGACGATCCGCGCCAGCACCAGTTGCTCCATGTCCTGTGCCAAGCCGCAGAACAGCGAGGCGAGCGTGAACAGGCCCATGCCGAACAGCATCAGCGGTCGCCGACCGTACAGGTCGCCCAGCTTGCCGTAGATCGGCACCGCAACGGTCATGGCGACCATGTAGCCGGAGATCACCCAGGCCAGCAGGCTGACATCCTTGAATTGCGCGGAAATGGCCGGCATCGAGACCGCGACGATGGTCTGGTCCAGCGCCCCGAGGAAAATCGCCATCATCAGCGCCACCAGTACGCTGCGGATCGCGGGTTGCGGGGCTTGGGGCGTGTCGAGCTGAGTCAAGGTAAGACCTGCGGGCACCGTGCCGGGGAGGCGAATGAACGGGAGCCCGCAGTTTAGATCGATAGTTGGCTATTCGATAGCCTCGTAAGGAAGGCCCACATAATTTTCCGCGATGGTTTTTCGGCCGGCCTCGGAGTCGACGAAATATTCCAGCTCCGCTTCGCTGATGCGCTGGTTGAACGCATCGTCCTCGAAGCGGTGCAGCATCGAGGTCATCCACCAGGAGAACCGCTCGGCTTTCCACACGCGCCGCAGGCAGATCGCCGAGTAGCGTTGCAACAGATCGACGCGGCCGTCGCGGTAGACCTTCAGCAGGATGTTGTACAACGTGCTGACATCGCTGGCGGCCAGGTTCAAGCCTTTTGCGCCCGTGGGCGGAACGATGTGAGCGGCGTCGCCCACGAGGAACATCCGCCCGTACTGCATCGGTTCGACGACGAAACTGCGCAGCGGCGCGATGCTTTTCTCGATGGACGGACCGGTCACCAGCGTTTCGGCCAGGTCGGCGGGCAGGCGATTTTTCAGCTCGGCCCAGAAACGCTCGTCCGGCCAGTCAGCCACCTGCTCCTCGGCGGGGACTTGCAGGTAGTAACGCGTGCGGGTCCGCGAGCGCATGCTGCACAGGGCGAAGCCGCGCTCGTGGCGGGCGTACACCAGTTCTTCGTGGACCGGCGGGGTGTCGGCGAGAATGCCGAGCCAGCCGAACGGGTAGACACGCTCGAAAACCTTGAGTTTTTCCGTCGGGATCGACTGCCGCGCGACACCGTGGAAACCGTCACAGCCGGCCACGTAGTCGCAGTCCAGGCGCCAGGTTTCCCCGGCGTGTTCGAAGGTCACGAACGGGCGTTCGGTCTGCAAGTCGTGGGGCTGGGCGTTATCGACTTGATACAGCGTTTGGGCGCCGGATGCCTGGCGGGCGGTCATCAGATCGCGGGTGACTTCGGTCTGGCCGTAGACCATGACGTTCTGGCCGCCGGTCAGGCCCTTGAGATCGATGTGCACGCGCCGGCCGCTGAGCACCAGTTCGAAACCGTCATGGGGCAGGCCCTCGGCGTCCATGCGCTGGCCAACGCCGGCCTGGCGCAGCAGATCGACCATGCCTTGCTCGAGCACGCCGGCGCGGATGCGACCGAGGACGTAGTCGGGCGTCTGGCGTTCAAGGATCAGGGTCTCGATGCCGGCGTTGTGCAGTAGCTGGCCGAGCAGCAGTCCAGAGGGGCCGGCGCCGATAATGGCGACTTGGGTCTTGAGTATTTTCATTGTTGTTATGACTCGCAAGGAGCACGCGACCAGGGTCGGTGTTTATTATTAGTAATCCTGGCCTGCATTTTTCGCTTGCGAACCTGTCAATTGAAGGGGAAAACTGCGCTGATACCTGTACTTTCTGCCAATCGGTGCGATTATCGCCCGTAACCCGAGGCCGAACCTCGCTATGAAGAAAACTGAGCTGCCTTCTATTCCGGTGTTCAAGCTTTATGGCGAGAGCCAGGATTGGCCGACGCCGGACCTGCTGCACTGTGAAACCATTTCCTCGCGCAGCAGCGAGCACCAATGGGAAATCAAGCCCCATCGGCATGCCGACCTGTGCCAGTTGCTGTTTGTCTTCAAAGGCCAGGCAGAGCTGGAAATCGAAGGCCAGCGCACCCGGCTCGAAGAGCCGGCCGTGCAGATCCTGCCGCCGCTGTCGGTGCATGGCTTTCGTTTTTCCGAGGATGTGCAAGGCTATGTGGTGACCCTGGCGGCGCCGTTGGTGACGCACCTGCAGGCGCAGCTCGGCCATTCGGTGAATGTCCTGGCCCAGGCCGAAGCCTACCCGGCCGGTGAAAATGCCGATTATCTCAACAGCCTGTTCAGCGCCTTGCAGGCAGAGTACGTCGGCCACCAACCGGCCCGGGAAATGCTGATGCATGCGCTGGTCAGCGTGATCATGGTCTGGGTCAGTCGGCAAGTGATGCACCGGCGCACCTCCAGCCAGCGTCCGCAACGGGCCCGGGAATACCTCAACGGGTTCATTCAGTTGGTGGAAGAAACTTATCGCCAGCACGTCAAGGTAGAAGACCTGGCCCATCGCCTGGGCATCTCGGTGTCACACCTCAACGGGACCTGTCGCGAACTGGCGGGGCAGCCGGCGTTGCAGATCATGCATGAGCGTCAGTTGCTCGAAGCCAAGCGGCTGCTGACTTATACCGGCATGACCATCTACGAGATTTCCGAGGCGCTCGGCTTCTCCGATCCAACCAACTTCACCCGGCTGTTCCGCCGGCGCGTCGGCATCTCGCCCAAGGCCTTCCGCGACCGGCTCAAGACCGATCCGCAGGACGACTGAAACCGCGTCAGCGCAGCGCGTTCAAGGTGGCGTTGTGCGGTATGCAGCGCTCGAAGTTGCAACTGGCGTAATCACGGGGCAATTGCCTGGCCTGCTCGACCCGATAAGCCGCGGTGCCATACAGCGCAAGCGTGGCGGTGCAAGTGACAAAAATGGCGAGGCGTCTTCTTGTTTTGATGTTCATGGCGATGACCTCTGAACGAATACCCGGGGGTACTGTTTTCAGCATAGGTCAGCCGTGGCGGGTTGCCAGTGAGGAAGGTGTTGTGTGTAGCCCGATATTCAGGTTACTGATAGCCGCTATGTACAGGGACTCATTGTGGCGAGGGAGCTTGCGCCCTCGCCAGAGGTGCTTTTGATGCACGAAATGGCATGTCAGGCATTACTCCAAATGTTCTGGCTTCATCGGATCCCCCGGCTTGACCTCCAGTTGCTGGCGTACGTCTTCGAACATTTCGTCGTAGTACTTGTGCATCGAGCCGATGCTGGCGGTCTTGGGCATGCCGTATTGCTGGGCGATCCGCGTGGCGTGGCGGGCGAAGTCGAAGGCCTGGTCCTTGGCCAGGAAAAACGTCTTGTCCACGCTCTTGTCTTCCACCGTGCCGTGCAGCCGGAACGACATGCCCTTGCCCTCCTTGTCGTCCTGATCGACCTTGTAGTCGATGCACAGGTTATAGCTGTAGTCATCCTTGTTCAGCGCATGGCGTTCCATGTGCAGGTGACCGGGTTCGAACGTGGCCATGGATCTCTCCTTCGAAGGCGTGGAGAACGGCAGACACCGCGCCTGCCGCATAAGTTTTGCGGTTACCGATAAACAATGCCTGGCGTTGCCGTGCTGACGTGCGTTTGCTCGCGATAGCGCTCGTGCTGTTACCACTGCGGGCGATGAGCGCCCAATTCGGCCGCCGGCAAGGTCCATTGCAGCGGCGTCCCGGTGATCTTCAATGGCACCCGCAAGCGATGGGCGGGTCCCCATGGCGTCTGTTCGACCAATAATCCCTGATCATCGTTGGCCTCGGCTCGCAAGGGACTCGCGTCGCCTGCGCCGCGCTCGATCAACAGCTTCGCCGTGCGTGCCAGGGACAAGCGTGCGCAACCGCCACGGCCATCGACCAAGCGGCGGAAGAACAACACGATCGCACTGGCCGCCATCAGGTAGCCCGTGCCATGGTCCAGTGCCTGGACGGGGAGCGGCGTCGGTTTGTCGGCCTGTTTCCACACCATGCCGGCCTCGGCGATGCCGCTGCTCATCTGCACCAGGCTGTCGAAGCCACGGCGATGCTGCCATGGCCCGCTCCAGCCGTAGGCGTTGAGGCTGACATCGATCAGCCCAGGCGCCACTTGCCGGCGTTGCTCGACGCCGTAGCCCAGACGCTCCAGCGCGTCGGCGCGATAGCCGTGCAGCAGGACATCGGCGTCTTTGAGCAGCGCCTCGAACACCGCGCGGTCAGCGGATTGATGCAAGTCGAGGCGGGCACACCGTTTGCCGAGGGTGACTTCCGGCACCACGCCGGGTTCGTTCCAGTTCGGCGGGTCGATGCGCAGTACATCGGCGCCCAGGCCGGCGAGGAAGCGACTGGCAATCGGGCCGGCCAGTACGCGGGTCAGGTCCAGTACCTTGAGGCCGGCCAATGGCTGGGCGACGGAGCCAAGCCAGGGCCTGAGCGGACCTTGCCCATCGTCGTACCGGTGGACGAGGGGCTCGGCGTTCACGGCCATGCCCTGTGGATGAGCCTGCCATGCTTGCCAGGATCGCATCTGCGCGGCGCAACCACCGGCGTCGACCACGGCCTGTTCCAGATCCGTCTTGTGCCAACGGACAACTTTGCGTGCCATGTCGGCGCGGTCGGTGCAGGTGCCAAGGACTTTTTCCGCGGCAAGGCGATGGTGCGGTGCATTGGTGTGCAGGCGAATCCAGCCGTCGACGGTGGCATAGTCGCCAGCCACGGGATCCCACATGGGCGGTACGCTCCAGCCGATCGGGCGCAGGGAGGTCGAGAACCAGAACGAGGCCAGGCGTCGGTCGACTTCGAGCGTCGGCAAGCGGCCAGTCTGCTGGCGGATGAGTTCTGCGATCGCTTGACCGGCCGTGGCGATGCTGGCGCTGGCCAGTTCCGTGACGGCGAAGGCCGAAGGCAAGGCGCCTTCGCCCGTGAAGGGGATCGGGGTCATCGGCAAACCGAGGGCGGCCTGCATGGACGTGAGTAGATCTGACATCGAAAGCCCTCCACTACGAGAGGGCGATCATAGTTCAAAACTGCGTTTGAGGTCGCTCGTAGCCGCGTGCGAGCAAGCGCCGACCGTCAGGCCAATTCTGTCGCATACGCTTGTTCCAACAGCACCGTAAACCGCTTGAAGGCATCCAGCGCGCCTTTGTCCGCTTCGGCTTCCTGCTGTTCGGTGAAGGGCAGGTTGTCGAGGGTGCGCGTGAAGCTTTTCCAGCCTTCGGCGCGTCCACCCACCGGTTCCGCCAGGTGACGGGCGCCAAAGGTTTCATTCATTCCCAAGGCCACGGCACGCTTGGTCAGGAACGCCGCGCCGAGCTTGGAGCCTTCGGAGACGAACAGCCAACCGAGGGCTTCGGCCTGGGTCGGATTTTTCACCGCACCGTCGACCGGGGCGGGTACTTCGGTGTGCAGGTCCGCCAGGTCGGCCTTGGCCGCTTCGGCGCGGCAGCGAGCAGGCAAGTCGAAGATCAGCGCGGTCAGTTGCGCGTCGTTGTACAGCGCCACCAATTCCGACTGGAACAGGTACTGGGCGACGACGAAGCGGGCGAAGCTGGCCCGGGTCTCGAAGGGCGCGTGGGCCTTGACCAACGCGTCGAGCTTGCTGTGGGACTCGTGGGTGATCTGGTTGAGGCGTTGGGAGCGTGAGGCGGGGCGTTGGATGGTCATGTAAATTCCTTCGAGTGAATACAGTGTGGCGAGGGAGCTTGCTCCCGCTGGACTGCGTAGCAGGCCCCGAGGACTTGCGGCCGCTGCGCAGCCGAGCGGGAGCAAGCTCCCTCGCCACGGGGTCATCTTTTGTCAGGCGACCGATCAGATATCCCAGATCAGGTTGACCGCGAAGTTGCGCCCGGGCGCGGTCAGGCGATCGAGGTTGGCCGGGCTCAGCACCGCTGCTTCGCCGACGCTGTCGTAGCCGCGCACGTCATCCCACAACCAGTACTTTTTGTCGGTGAGGTTGTAGAGGCCGCCGCTGACCGTGACGTCGTCGGTAACCTTGTAGTAGCCGCTCAGGTCGAGGATGCCGAAGCCGGGCGTCTTGAACTGGCGGGTAACGCCGTCGGGCGAATTGAAATTGCTGTCGTCGACACGGTTTTTCTTCTTCACCAGGGTCCAGCTGAGCAAGGTGCCGAACTGCTCCTGGTCGTAACCCAGGCCGAACACGCCGGTGAGCGGGTTGATGCTGTTGAGCGGTTCGCCGCTGTCGTTGTTGCGGCCATAGAGATAGCTCACCGACCCTTGGGTGTAGAGCCCGCTTGGTGCCCCAAGCACCTCCAGGTCCAGGCGCCCTTTGGCCTCGATGCCCTTGATGGTGGCGTGCTTGATGTTGTTGCTCTGGAAAGTCAACTGATCAGCGCCGGGGGTGATGGCGTCTTCGTTGATGAAGTCGCGGTACTTGTTGTAGAACACCGCCACGTCGAACGAGCCCGAATCGAAACGACCGCGTAGGCCGGTCTCATAGCCTTGGCTTTTTTCCGGTTCCAGGTCGGGGTTGGGCTTCACGCTGTAGCCCACGCCTGCGTTATCGAAACGACCGTACAAGGCCTTGGCGGTCGGGGTGCGGAACCCCTCGGCATACTGGCCGTACCAGGTGTATTGGTCGGTGAGGGCATAGGTCAGGCCGAATTTGGGCGAGACGCGGTGCCAGGTCTTGTTGTCGTCACTGACCGTGCCGCCAGCGGTAGGGTCCACGGTGCTGAGGAACTCATCGGTCAGGTGGGGCTTGAGCCGGGTGTAGTCGTAGCGCAGCGCTGGCGTGAAGGTCCATTTGTCCCAGTTGATCTGGTCCTGGGCGAACAGGCTGTAGGTGTTGATGGTCGGGTCCGGGAAGTCACTGGCTTTTGCCAATACGTCTCGCGTGCTGATGGCGCCGACGGCGGGACAACCCACGCCGACCGCCAGGCACACGCCGTTACCGCTGCGCGAACCGGTGACCTTTTGTTGCTTGAGGGTAGTGCCGTAGGTCAGCGTGTGATCGGTGTCGGCAATTCTGAAAGCCTTGTCCAACTGAGCGTCGAAAACCCACTGCTTTTCTTCATAGAGTGTCTCCCGGGTGCGCAATACCTGGCGGGTGATCGGGAAATAGAATTCGGCGGTGCTCTGGTCGGTCTTGGCGACCTGGTGGTTCAGGCTCCACTTGATGCTGTCGGCGAACAGGCTATCCAAGGCGAAACTGTGTTCCAGGCCGAAACGCTCGCGGGTGATGGTGTCGTTGCCGGTGCGCCATTGGTACATGCCGCCGGGCAGGATCGACCCGGGAATGGCCGGTTGGCCATTGGCGTAGGGGCCGCCGTAGGCGCTTTTCAGGTCGGTATCGCGATCGTCCTTGTACTTTTCATAAACCAGGGACAGGCGCGCATCATCGCTGTAGTTCCAACCGAGTTTGGCCAGCACGTTATGGGCGCGCACGTCTTCCGGGTTGGCCGCGGTGCGGTCCAGGCCCGTGCCGTTGTTGCTGCCGTAGGATTCGGTTTCGTGACCGTCGCGCTGGCTGTAGTGGAGCAGGCCATCAAACGGTCCGCTGCGACCGGCGACGGTGCCGGATTTAAGCCAGCTTTCATCGACGGAGCTGTAGCCGGTCTTGAGTCGAGCGCCGACGTCCTTGCCGGGCTTGATGATGTCGTCCGGATCGAGCGTGAAATAACTGACGACGCCGCCGATGGCATTGCTGCCATACAGCACCGAGGCCGGCCCGCGCAGGATCTCCACGCGCTTGATGATTTCCGGGTCGACGTAGTTGCGCTGGGTCTTGGCGTAGGGACCGTTGAAAAATCCGCCGGGGACTTCCACGCCATCGATCTGGGTCAGGATCCGATTGCCGTCGATGCCACGGATGTTGTAGCCACTGATGCCGCCACGCTGGCCCGCGCCGCCCACTGACATGCCAGGCTCATAGCGCACCAGGTCCTTGATGGTGTTGACGTTGTTGCGGTCCAGCTCCTGGCGACCGTGAATCGAAACGGTGCTCGGCACGCTGGTGATGTCCTGTTCCTGGCGGGTGGCGCTGATGGTCACCTGCTGCAGATCCAACACGTTGGCGGCGCTGCGCTTTTCCAGGACGACGCTGTTATCGCCCAGTTTGCGGTAGTTCAGGTGCGTCCCTGCCAGCAGCCGTTCCAGGGCTTTCTCCGGTGGCAGCGAGCCATTGACGCCCGGCGACGCGACCCCCTCGGCCAATTCGGCGGGCAGCCCAACCTGCCAGCCCGTGACGGCGGTAAAGGCATTCAGGGCCGAGACCAGCGGCTGCCGGGCAATCGAAAACGTGTAGTCGCCCATGTTGCGAGCCGGCGGTTGCTCGGCGGTGGCGGCCAAGACGGCCGGCGCGGTGCCGGCCATCAAGATGGCAGCGGTCAGCAGTGACAGCGTGTTAGGGGCAAGGAGTCGGCAAGTAAAGCGCGAGGACATCGATAGTGCTCCGTGTCGCATCTGTTATAGGTGCAGATCGGCATCGGGAGATGCGAATCAATTGCATTGGCTATAACGAGACGAACCAGCGAAGCCTATCGAGTAAAAATAATTCTCATTTAGTTCAAGATCACCAGCGCCGGAAATTCCCTCAGGCGCGCGGAGGTGATGTGGGCCAGGGAGCGCACCACGTCGAGGGGTTGATCGAGGCGGTAGTTTCCGGTGACCGCGACGTTGGCCAGCCGGTCGTTACGGGTGATGATCCAGCCGGGGTAGTAGCGCCGCAATTCGGCAAGGACCTGGCTCAGCGGCCGGTTTTCGAACACCAGCCGACCCTGGACCCAGGCCAGGTCGGTGCCGACGTCGAGCCGTGCCGGGCGGTCGAAGCCGTTGGGGCCGATGCGAATGCTCTCGCCGGCCGAGAGCCGGACATGGGTGTCATAACGGGTTGCCCTCAGGTCGATATCGCCGCGTTGCACCTGGACCTGCGCGACACCGTCCAGGTAACGCACCGCGAATGTGGTATCGCTGACGCTGGCGGTGACCGGGCCGGCGTCCAGCTCCAGCGGCAGGTTGCGGCTGGCCGGCACCTCGAAAAACGCCTCGCCCTTGTACAGCCGGGCGACGTGCCGGTGTTCGTCGAAGGAACTGGAAAAAGCCGAATCGGTGTTGAGCAGGACCTTGGAGCCGTCTTCCAATTGCAGGCGCTGACGTTCGCCGACCACGGTCAGGTGATCGGCCTGGAATTGCAGGGGCAGGTCGCTGAAGTTGAACAATCCCAATAACAGCACGGCAGCCGTGGCCAATGGTTTCCAATGGCTGCGCAGGCGCGACAGTGCGCTGACCTTGGGGCGGTCCAGCAGCTGCCGGGCGCTTTCGATGATTTGCGGGCCGTTCCAGATCGCCTGGGCCCGGGCGAACGCTTCGCCGTGGCGCGCGTCGGCCGCCAGCCAGGCCTGGAACTGTCGGCGCTGTTCCTCGCTGGGGTTATCGAGCAGGATCAGCCAGTCCAGCGCCTGGTCCATGGCATGGGCGGTGAGCCGTGCCTCGGCGGCTTCAGGGGGGCGGGGCGTATCCGTCACGGTGGATTCTCGATGTAAGCAGTGAGCGATAAGCTACAAGCTGCAAGCTGTAAGCTGCAAGTGGCCTGTACGCAGCTTGAAGCTTGAAGCTCATAGCTGCAGTTGCCCCACACAGATCGCCATGATCAATTTCAGTTCCTTTTGCACGGTACTCGAGGACACGCCCAATCGTTCGGCGATGTCCTGGTAACTGTGGCCGTGCAAGCGGCTGAGGATAAAAATCTGCTGCTGGCGCGAGCTCAGCGATTGCAAGCGTATATTCAGTCGCTCAAGCATTTGCTCGGCATGGGCGGCGTCTTCGGCGCTGCTTTGGGGCGCGACCACATTATTCACGACGTCCAACGGAACGTCGTCGAGCACGGTTCGCGACTGGATCCGCCGCGCGCGCAAATGGTCCAACGCCAGGTTGCGGGCGGTCTGGAAGACAAAGGGTTCAAGATGATCGATCGTGCGTTCGGCCAATGCGCGGGTGACGCGCAGGTAGGTTTCCTGCAGCAGGTCTTCGGCGGTACTCGGGTTGTTGACCATGCGCTCGAGGGTGCGCAGCAGCGGGGTGCGCTGGGCGAGAAAGACGTGGTGAAAGCGCGATTGACTCACGGTAGGGCCCGATCCGATTCGACTAGATGATAATGCTTATCATCTGCGCGAATGGTCAAGCCCTGATTTGCCACGGCAGAGCCGTTGTGGGAGCGAGCTCCCACGATTGGCTCGCGTTAACGTCGCGCTGAGTTACTCGGCGTTACACAACGCCAGGCAGTTATCCAGCATGCGGTTGGAGAAACCCCATTCGTTGTCATACCAGGCCAGTACCTTGAGCAGCTTGCCGCTGGCCTTGGTGTGGTTGGCGTCGAAGATCGACGACAGCGGGTTGTGGTTGAAATCGCTGGAGACCAGAGGCAGGGTGTTGTAGCCGAGGATCGTCGAATGCTGGCTGGCCTGGCGCAGCAGTTCGTTGACTTCTTCGGCCGACGCTTCGCGCTTGAGCTGCACGGTCAGGTCCACCAGGGACACGTTGATCACCGGTACACGCACGGCCATGCCGGTCAGTTTGCCGGCCAGTTCCGGCAGCACCAGGCCCACCGCTTCGGCGGCGCCGGTCTTGCTCGGGATCATGTTCTGGGTGGCCGAGCGGGCGCGGTACGGATCGCTGTGATAGACGTCGGTCAGGTTCTGGTCGTTTGTGTAGGCATGGATGGTGGTCATCAGGCCGCTTTCGATGCCCAGCTCGCGGTGCAGCACCTGGGCCACCGGTGCGAGGCAGTTGGTGGTGCACGAAGCGTTGGAAATGATCTGGTGGGACTGGCGCAGGATATCGTGGTTCACGCCATACACCACGGTGGCGTCGGCGCCCTTGGCCGGGGCCGAGATGATCACCTTGCGGGCGCCGGCGCTGATGTGCGCGGCCGCCTTGGCACGGTCGGTGAACAGCCCGGTGCACTCGAACACCACGTCGATTTTCTCGGCGGCCCAAGGCAGTTCGGCCGGGTTGCGGATGGCGCTGACCGAGATGCGGTCGCCGTTGACCGTCAGGCTCTCATGGTCGTGCTGTACGTCAGCATCGAAGGTGCCGTGGACGGTGTCGAACTTGAGCAGGTGAGCATTGATTGCACTGTCGCCCAGGTCGTTGATGGCGACGATCTGCAAGTCGCGACGGTAGCCTTGGGTATACAGTGCACGGAGGACGTTGCGGCCGATGCGGCCAAAACCATTGATTGCAATTCGAAGAGTCATTAACTGCGCCGCCGTCGATTTGTTGTTGGAATTACAAGATTATTCGCATAAAAATAGAAAACAAGCCTTTTTAATGGCAATATTTTGTTTTATCTACAACGAGTGACCTGAATCAACTGGTCCGATTGGTCAGAAACCGTTTGTCGCCCGGTCTTTCCTGCGGTGCGCAAGGGGCTTTGAACCAGCATAGACAATCAGGTCGCCATACCCGTTAGCCTGGAGTTCTACACATGCATCCCCGCGTACTTGAGGTCACCGAACGGCTTATCGCCCGCAGTCGCGCTACACGCGCGGCTTACCTTGAACTGATCCGCGGTGCAGCCAGCGACGGTCCGATGCGCGGCAAGTTGCAGTGCGCCAACTTCGCCCACGGCGTGGCCGGTTGCGGCACCGAAGACAAGCATCACCTGCGGATGATGAATGCCGCCAACATCGCCATTGTGTCGTCCTATAACGACATGCTCTCGGCGCACCAGCCCTACGAAACCTTCCCTGAACAAATCAAGAAAGCCCTGCGCGAGATCGGCTCGGTCGGCCAGTTCGCCGGCGGCACCCCTGCCATGTGCGACGGCGTGACCCAGGGCGAAGCAGGGATGGAACTGAGCCTGCCGAGCCGTGAAGTGATCGCGCTGTCCACGGCGGTGGCGTTGTCCCATAACATGTTCGATGGCGCGCTGATGCTCGGTATCTGCGACAAGATCGTCCCGGGCCTGATGATGGGCGCGCTGCGCTTCGGTCACTTGCCGACGATCTTCGTGCCGGGCGGGCCGATGGTCTCGGGCATTTCCAACAAGGAAAAAGCCGACGTGCGCCAGCGCTACGCCGAAGGCAAGGCCACCCGCGAAGAGCTGCTGGAGTCGGAGATGAAGTCCTACCACAGCCCGGGCACCTGCACGTTCTATGGCACCGCCAACACCAACCAGCTGCTGATGGAAGTCATGGGCCTGCACCTGCCGGGCGCTTCGTTCGTCAACCCGAACACGCCGCTGCGTGATGCGCTGACCCGCGAAGCGGCGTTCCAGGTGACACGCCTGACCAAGCAGAGCGGTCATTTCATGCCCATCGGCGAAATCGTCGACGAGCGTTCGCTGGTCAACTCCATCGTCGCGCTGCACGCCACCGGCGGCTCCACCAACCACACCTTGCACATGCCTGCCATCGCCATGGCGGCGGGTATCCAGCTGACCTGGCAGGACATGGCCGACCTCTCCGAGGTGGTGCCGACCCTGAGCCACGTCTACCCGAACGGCAAGGCCGACATCAACCACTTCCAGGCGGCGGGCGGCATGTCCTTCCTGATCCGCGAATTGCTGGAAGCCGGTCTGCTTCATGAGAACGTCAACACCGTGCTCGGTCACGGCCTGAGTCGATACACCCAGGAGCCGTTCCTCGAGGATGGCGAGCTGGTGTGGCGCGACGGTCCGGTCGAAAGCCTCGATGAAAACATCCTGCGCCCGGTGGCCCGTGCCTTCTCGCCGGAGGGCGGATTGCGGGTGATGGAAGGCAACCTGGGCCGTGGCGTGATGAAGGTCTCGGCCGTGGCCCTGGAAAACCAGGTTGTCGAAGCGCCGGCCATGGTCTTCCAGGATCAACAGGACTTGGCCGATGCGTTCAAGGCCGGTTTGCTGGAGAAGGATTTTGTCGCGGTGATGCGCTTCCAGGGCCCACGCTCCAACGGCATGCCGGAACTGCATAAAATGACGCCGTTCCTCGGCGTACTGCAGGATCGCGGCTTCAAAGTTGCGCTGGTGACGGACGGGCGCATGTCCGGCGCGTCGGGGAAAATCCCCGCGGCCATTCATGTCAGTCCCGAGGCATATGTCGGTGGTGCGTTGGCCCGGGTGCGGGAGGGCGATATCATTCGTGTCGATGGCGTCAAAGGCACCTTGGAATTGAAGGTGGACGCCGAGGAATTCGCCGCGCGCGAACCGGCCAAGGGCCTGTTGGGCAACAACATCGGCACCGGTCGCGAGCTGTTTGGCTTCATGCGCATGGCCTTCAGCTCGGCAGAGCAGGGCGCCAGCGCGTTCACTTCTGCCCTGGAGACGCTTAATTGAAACTGGCTTTGGTCGGTGACATCGGTGGGACCAACGCACGTTTCGCGTTGTGGAAGAACCACAGCCTGGAAAACATCCAGGTGCTGGCGACGGCGGATTACGCCTGCCCGGAAGATGCCATTAAGGTGTACCTGAGCGGCATGGGCATGGTACCGGGGTCGATTGGCTCGGTGTGCCTGTCGGTGGCCGGCCCGGTGAGCGGCGATGAGTTTCGCTTCACCAACAATCACTGGCGATTGAGCAACCTGGCCTTCTGCAAGACCTTGCAGGTGGACAAGCTGCTGCTGGTCAACGACTTCTCCGCGATGGCCCTGGGCATGACCTGTTTGCGTCCCGATGAATATCGGGTCGTTTGCCAGGGTACGCCCGAGCCGATGCGCCCGGCGGTGGTGATTGGCCCGGGCACCGGGCTGGGCGTCGGCACGCTGCTGGACCTGGGTGAGGGCCGTTTCGCGGCGTTGCCGGGAGAGGGCGGTCATGTCGACCTGCCGATGAGCAGTCCGCGCGAGACTCAACTCTGGCAACACATCTACAACGAGATCGGCCATGTCAGCGCCGAAACGGCCCTGAGCGGCAGCGGTCTGCCTCGCGTCTATCGGGCGATCTGCGCGGTGGACGGGCATGTGCCGGTGCTCGATACACCCGAGTCGATTACCGCCGCCGGCCTGGCCGGCGACCCCATCGCCCTGGAGGTACTCGAGCAATTCTGTCGTTGGCTGGGGCGCGTGGCCGGCAACAACGTGCTGACCGTAGGTGGGCGCGGCGGCGTGTACATCGTGGGTGGGGTGGTCCCGCGGTTCGCCGATTTCTTCCTTGAAAGCGGTTTCGCCGCCTGCTTCGCCGACAAAGGCTGCATGAGCGATTACTTCAAGGGCATTCCGGTCTGGCTGGTGACCGCGCCGTACTCTGGGCTGATGGGTGCGGGCGTGGCGTTGGAGCAATCGGCGTCGGCCTTCGTCTGAAATAGGCTACCTGTGGGAGCGGGCTCGCTCGCCTCGCAGGTTGTGGTGTTTGCAGGTTCCGTCCATCAGGCATAATCCGCCCCAACCTAAACAGCAAGGACGATGCCCCGTGAGTTCAGTGAACAAATCGATTTTGTTGGTCGACGACGACCAAGAGATTCGCGAACTGCTGGACACTTACCTCAGCCGTGCGGGGTTCCAGGTGCGCACTACGCCTGACGGCGCCGGGTTTCGCCAGGCCCTGAACGAGGCGCCGAGCGACCTGGTGATCCTCGACGTGATGCTGCCGGATGAAGACGGTTTCAGCCTTTGCCGCTGGGTTCGCCAGCATCCGCGCCAGGCGCACGTGCCGATCATCATGCTCACCGCCAGTTCCGACGAGGCCGACCGGGTCATTGGCCTGGAGTTGGGGGCCGATGATTACCTGGGCAAACCTTTCAGTCCTCGTGAATTACAGGCGCGCATCAAGGCGCTGCTGCGCAGGGCGCAGTTCGGCCAGGAACGCACCGGCGGCGAAGTGCTGGCCTTTGACGAGTGGCGCCTGGACATGGTCAGCCACCGGCTGTTCCACGCCGATGGCGAAGAAGTGATCCTGTCCGGCGCCGACTTTGCCTTGCTCAAACTGTTTCTCGACCATCCCCAGGAAATCCTCGACCGCGACACCATCGGCAACGCCACCCGGGGACGTGAACTGATGCCGCTGGACCGGATCGTCGACATGGCGGTGAGTCGCCTGCGCCAGCGTTTGCGCGACACCGACAAGCCGCCGCGGTTGATCCGCACCGTGCGCGGCAGCGGTTATCAATTGGCGGCCAGTGTGGTTGCCAGCAATGGTCATTGAAGGGGTCAAGAAGCTTGTCCGGCGAGTGCCCGTGCCGCGTTCGTTGCTAGGACGAATGCTACTGCTGACGTTGCTGGTGGTGCTGTTCGCCCAGACCCTGTCCAGCCTGATCTGGGTCTCGCAATTGCGCGCCACCCAGCTCGAAGGCCTGGTCACCAGCGCTCGCAGCCTTGCGCATTCGATGACCGCCACTGTCAGCTACCTGCGTTCGCTGCCGGTGGCCTATCGGCCGTTGGTGTTGGACCAATTGCGCAGCATGGGCGGCACGCGGTTTGTCGTGACGCTCAATGACAAGCCACTGGGCATGGACGTGTTGCCAGTGACGCCGCGCAAACTGGCGGTGCTAAAGGCCGTGGACGAAGTGTTGCGTCGTTCCCTGGGCAATAACGCCGATATCTCCGTCAAGTTTGTCAGCCCCGAAGACCTGCGAATCTTCAATGGCGGACTCAAGCTCGATGAGTTGCCCCGCTCTTGGGCTCATTACGCCTTGACCCTTGAACCGGTGAACCCGCCGGTGCTGGTCACGCAAATCCAGATGGCCCCAGGCGAATGGCTGTACATCGCCTCGCTGCTGCCCGAACCCTACACCAGCCTTGAAGAACAGGACCTGCCCAAGCAACAGGTCGGCTTCATCGTGCTCACCAGCAGCCTGTTACTGCTGTTCATCGGCTTGCTGGTGCACTGGCAAAGCCGACCGCTCAAACGCCTGGCCCGGGCCGCGCGGGACATGTCCCTGGGCGCCGAAGTGGAGCCCGTGGCCGAGGGCGGCGGCAGCGAAGTGGTGGAAGTGGGGCGCGCGTTCAATGCCATGCGCGAGCGGATCAGCCGCTACCTGACCGAGCGCAGCCAGTTGTTCAGCGCGATCTCCCATGACCTGCGCACGCCCATTACCCGACTGCGACTGCGGGTCGAGCTGCTGGAGGACGAAAACCTGCAAGCCAAGTTCGGCCGCGACCTGGACGAGTTGGAGCTGCTGGTCAAAGGCGCGCTGCAATGCGTCAAGGACACCGATATTCATGAAAACATCGAGCCGGTGGACCTCAACCACGTGCTCGATTGCCTGGTGGAACCTTACCTCGCCCCCAACGGTAACGGCCGGGTTACACAGGATGGCCGGGCGCTGGCGCCGTATCCCGGCAAGCCGCTGGCCCTCAAGCGTTGTATTGGCAACCTGATCGACAACGCCTTGAAATACGGGCAAAGAGCCCACCTGCACATCGATGACGATGAAACGGCGTTCATCCTGCATGTGGACGATGAGGGCCCTGGCGTGCCGGAGCAGCGTCTGGAACAAGTCTTCGAACCGCACTTTCGCCTTGCCGGGCAACAGCAGGGCTACGGCCTGGGGCTGGGCATCGCCCGCAACATCGCCCACAGCCACGGCGGCGAAGTGAGCCTGCAGAACCTGCGCGAGGGTGGGTTGCGGGTGACGTTGCAATTGCCGCGCAGTCAGGATTAGCCGGGTTGTGTCGACTGATCGTTCCTGCGCATAGCGTGGGAGCGTTCATTATCAATGTCACGGATTGGTGACATAACTCGTCCCTTTCGTTACCTGTCGCTTGCCTTCCCTTGTTTAGACTCCCCGGGTCAGAACAACAAAAAAGGGACCTTGATGGACACCTTCCAACCGGCGTTCAGCAGTTGGCTGAATGCACCAGCCCACCAGCAATGGCTCGCCGCCGAAGGCTTGCGCCTGCTGGCGTTCGCCAAGGCCTCGCGGC
Organism: Pseudomonas sp. Z4-20; assembly: GCF_051131955.1. Lineage (NCBI taxonomy): Bacteria > Pseudomonadati > Pseudomonadota > Gammaproteobacteria > Pseudomonadales > Pseudomonadaceae > Pseudomonas > Pseudomonas sp. Z4-20. Next base: position 4,352,878 of record NZ_CP071641.1, on the reverse strand, counting down.
TGCCGGCCGGCTTCGGCAACCTGGATGAGCTGGGTCGCCTACCGGCCGATGCGCGGGCCGAAACCATGAACACCGCGCGCATGACCCACAGCTTCGCCATGGCCCACATCCAGGGCCTGCCGGGGTTTGCCGAGTTGGTCGATCATGGCGTCCAGGCCCTCGCAGGGCCGCTGCGCGACGCCGAGCAGGGGGGCTGGTTCGCCACGGCCAATCCCGATGAAAACGACGCCGGCAAAGCCGCTTACCTGCACGCCTTCGTTGCCTTGGCTGCCAGCTCTGCGGTGGTGGCCCAACGGCCCGGCGCCGAGGCATTGCTCAAAGAAGCGGTGCGGGTCATCGACGAGCATTTCTGGTGCGAAGAAGAGGGCGCCATGCGCGAGTCCTTCAACCGCGACTGGAGTGGAGAAGAAGCCTACCGGGGCGCCAACAGCAACATGCACGCCACCGAAGCATTCCTCGCCTTGGCCGATGTCACCGACGATCCGCGTTGGCTGGCGCGTGCGCTGCGCATCGTCGAACGGGTCATTCACGGCCATGCAGCTGCCAACGACTACAGGGTCGTGGAGCATTTCGACCGCGACTGGCAGCCGCTGCGCGAGTACAACCACGACAATCCCGCCGATGGGTTTCGCCCTTACGGCACCACGCCGGGCCATGGCTTTGAGTGGGCGCGGCTACTGCTGCACCTTGAAGCCGCGCGCGTCCAGATTGGCATGCTGACGCCGGGCTGGCTGGCCCAGGATGCGCAGAAACTCTTCGACCAGAATTGCCGCCACGGCTGGGATGTCGATGGGGCCCCGGGAATTGTCTACACGCTGGATTGGGACAACCGCGCCGTGGTTCGCCATCGCCTGCACTGGGTGCATGCCGAAGCGGCAGCGGCGGCCAGTGCCTTGCTCAAACGCACCGACGAGGTCCAGTACGAGACCTGGTACCGGCGCTTTTGGGAGTTTTGTGACAAACATTTCATCGACCGTTGCAACGGTAGCTGGCATCACGAACTCGATCCGCAAAACCGCCCCAGCGCTGACATTTGGCCGGGTAAACCGGACCTTTATCACGCCTGGCAGGCGGTGCTGATACCTCGTCTTCCGTTGGCACCCAGCATGGCATCAGCCCTGGCGCGGTTGTCTGATCCTGCGCCTGTGTAACCATGTCGTGACATACACGCGTCCCTTCGTTACCTGCGAAGGGATATCCCCTGATTAGAATCCATGCAGCGCAAGCACCAGACTTGCATGCATAACAACAAGAAAGGTACTTCTAGATGAATGCGATTTCTCGCCTCGCTACTGTCATTTCTCTTGCTTCCTTGCTTCCCGCCGCAGCATTCCCTGTCAGCGCACTCGCCGCCGAATCGAAAGGTTCCGTGGAAGTCGTCCATTGGTGGACGTCGGGTGGTGAAAAAGCCGCGGTCGATGTGCTCAAGGCGCAAGTAGAAAAAGACGGCTTTACCTGGAAGGACGGCGCTGTCGCCGGCGGTGGCGGCTCCACTGCCATGACCGTGCTCAAGAGCCGCGCCGTGGCCGGCAACCCGCCAGGCGTGGCCCAGATCAAGGGCCCGGACATCCAGGAATGGGCGACTACAGGCCTGCTCGACACCGACGTCCTGAAAGACGTCGCCAAGGAAGAGAAGTGGGACAGCCTGCTCGACAAGAAAGTCTCCGATACCGTGAAGTACGAGGGTGACTACGTGGCCGTGCCGGTGAACATCCACCGCGTCAACTGGCTGTGGATCAACCCGGAAGTCTTCAAGAAAGCCGGCATCACCAAGAACCCGACCACCCTTGAAGAATTCTACGCAGCCGGCGACAAGCTCAAGGCCGCGGGCTTCATTCCCCTGGCCCACGGTGGTCAACCTTGGCAGGACAGCACCGTGTTCGAAGCCGTGGTGCTTTCGGTCATGGGCGCCGATGGCTACAAGAAGGCACTGGTTGACCTGGACAACAAGGCGCTGACCGGTCCGGAAATGGTCAAGGCGTTGACCGAGCTGAAGAAAGTCGCGACCTACATGGATCCTGATGGCAAGGGTCAGGACTGGAACCTGGAAGCGGCCAAGGTCATCAATGGCAAGGCCGGCATGCAAATCATGGGTGATTGGGCCAAGAGCGAATGGACTGCCGCGAAGAAAGTCGCCGGCAAGGACTACGAATGCGTAGCCTTCCCGGGTACCGACAAGGCCTTCACCTACAACATCGACTCCTTGGCGGTGTTCAAGCAGAAAGACGAAGGCACCGCGGCCGGCCAGAAAGATATCGCCAAAGTCGTGCTGGGTGAGAACTTCCAGAAAGTCTTCAGCATCAACAAGGGCTCGATCCCGGTGCGCAACGACATGCTGGGCGACATGGCCAAGTACGGTTTCGACTCCTGCGCCCAGACCGCTGCCAAGGACTTCCTGGCGGACGCCAAGTCCGGCGGACTGCAACCAAGCATGGCGCACAACATGGCGACCACGCTGGCGGTACAGGGCGCGTTCTTTGACGTGGTGACGAACTACATCAACGACCCGAAAGCCGACCCTGCCGATGCCGCCAAGAAGCTTGGCGCAGCGGTTCAGTCGGCCAAGTAAGGCAGCTACAAGCTACAAGCTACAAGCTACAAGCTACAAGCTACAAGCTACAAGCTACAAGCGTGCACCGGCTTTAGCTTGCAGCTTGCAGCTTGCAGCTTTCAGCTTATAGCTGCTCTTAGTCCCTATTCTCTGTCTTGGATTTCCCCATGAGTTCTGTTGCTGTGTTCAGCAAGGCCTCGCCGTTCGATGCATTGCAGCGCTGGCTACCAAAACTGGTGCTGGCGCCGAGCATGTTCATCGTGCTGGTGGGCTTCTATGGCTACATCTTGTGGACGTTCGTCCTGTCGTTCACCACCTCGACCTTCCTGCCGACCTACAAGTGGGCGGGCCTGGCGCAATACGCGCGGCTGTGGGACAACGACCGCTGGTGGGTGGCGAGCAAGAACCTCGCGGTCTTCGGCGGCATGTTCATCGGCATCACCCTGGTGATTGGCGTGCTGCTGGCGGTGTTTCTTGACCAGCGTATCCGTCGCGAAGGCTTTATCCGCACCATTTACCTGTACCCGATGGCGCTCTCGATGATCGTTACCGGTACCGCTTGGAAATGGCTGCTCAACCCAGGCATGGGCCTGGACAAATTGTTGCGCGACTGGGGTTGGGAAGGCTTCCGCCTGGACTGGCTGATCGACCCTGATCGTGTGGTGTATTGCCTGGTTATTGCTGCCGTATGGCAGGCGTCGGGCTTCATCATGGCGATGTTCCTGGCCGGCCTGCGGGGTGTCGATCAGTCGATCATCCGCGCCGCGCAGATCGACGGCGCGAGCATGCCGCGCATCTACTGGAAAGTGGTGTTGCCGAGCCTGCGTCCGGTGTTCTTCAGCGCCGTGATGATCCTGGCGCACATCGCGATCAAGAGTTTCGACCTGGTAGCGGCCATGACGGCCGGTGGACCGGGCTACTCCTCGGACCTGCCCGCCATGTTCATGTATTCCTTCACATTCAGTCGCGGCCAGATGGGCATGGGCTCGGCCAGTGCCATCCTGATGCTCGGTGCGATTCTCGCGATCATCGTGCCTTACCTGTATTCCGAGCTGAGGGCCAAGCGTCATGACTAGTCTCGCTGTCAAACCCTCCATCAGCCTGAGCCGCATCGCGATCTACGCGGTGCTGATCGTCGCGGTATTACTTTACCTGGTGCCGCTGGTGGTCATGCTGTTGACCAGCTTCAAGACGCCGGAAGACATCAGCACCGGCAACCTGTTGAGCTGGCCGACCGTGGTCAGTGGTATCGGCTGGGTCAAGGCCTGGGCCACGGTCAATGGCTACTTCTGGAACTCGATCAAGATCACCGTTCCGGCCGTACTGATTTCCACCGCCATCGGCGCGTTGAACGGCTACGTGTTGTCGATGTGGCGCTTCCGCGGTTCGCAGCTGTTTTTCGGCTTGTTGCTGTTCGGCTGCTTCCTGCCGTTCCAGACCGTGCTGCTGCCGGCCTCGTTCACCCTCGGCAAGATGGGCCTGGCCAGCACCACCACTGGCCTGGTGTTTGTCCACGTGGTCTACGGGCTGGCATTCACCACGCTGTTTTTCCGTAACTACTACGTGAGCATACCGGACGCGCTGGTGAAGGCCGCACGGCTGGATGGTGCGGGCTTCTTCACGATCTTCCGCCGGATCATCCTGCCGATGTCGACGCCGATCATCATGGTCTGCCTGATCTGGCAGTTCACCCAGATCTGGAACGACTTCCTGTTTGGCGTGGTGTTCTCCAGCGGTGACTCCCAGCCCATTACGGTGGCACTGAACAACCTGGTCAACACCAGCACCGGGGCCAAGGAATATAACGTGGATATGGCGGCGGCGATGATCGCCGGGTTGCCAACCCTGCTGGTCTATGTGATCGCAGGCAAGTATTTCGTGCGCGGCCTCACGGCTGGCGCGGTCAAGGGGTAATCATGGCTACGCTTGAACTTCGCAACGTAAACAAGACCTATGGCGCGGGCCTGCCCGACACCTTGAAAGACATCCAATTGTCGATCAAGGAGGGTGAGTTCCTGATCCTGGTCGGCCCTTCGGGCTGCGGCAAATCCACACTGATGAACTGCATCGCCGGCCTGGAGACCATCACCGGCGGTGCGATCATGATCGGCGACCAGGACGTCAGCGGCATGAGCCCCAAGGATCGTGACATCGCCATGGTGTTCCAGTCCTACGCGCTGTACCCGACCATGAGCGTGCGCGAGAACATCGAGTTCGGCCTGAAGATTCGCAAGATGAAACAGGCGGACATCAACGAAGAAGTCGCGCGTGTTGCCAAGCTGTTGCAGATCGAACACCTGCTGAACCGCAAGCCCGGCCAGATCTCCGGCGGCCAGCAACAGCGCGTTGCCATGGGCCGGGCCCTGGCGCGGCGGCCGAAGATTTACCTGTTCGACGAACCGCTGTCTAACCTCGACGCCAAGCTGCGGGTCGAGATGCGTACCGAAATGAAACTGATGCACCAGCGCCTGAAAACCACCACGGTCTACGTGACTCACGACCAGATCGAAGCCATGACCCTGGGCGATAAGGTGGCGGTAATGAAGGACGGCATCATCCAGCAGTTCGGCACGCCAAAAGATATCTACAACAACCCGGCCAACCTGTTCGTGGCGAGTTTCATTGGTTCTCCACCGATGAACTTCATTCCCCTGCGCCTGCAACGCAAGGACGGTCGCCTGTTGGCTTTGCTCGACAGCGGTCAGGCCCGTTGCGAGTTGCCGATGGGCATGCAAGACGCCGGCCTCGAAGATCGCGAAGTCATCCTTGGCCTGCGCCCGGAGCAGATCGTGCTGGCCGCAAATGAGCCGAACGGTTTGCCGACCATTCGGGCAGAAGTCCAGGTCACCGAGCCCACCGGTCCGGACACCCTGGTGTTCGTCAACCTCAACGACACCAAGGTCTGCTGCCGCCTCGCACCGGACGTTGCGCCAGCGCCGGGCGAAACCCTGACGCTGCAATTCGACCCATCGAAAGTGCTGCTGTTCGATGCCAAGTCTGGCGAGCGCCTGGGCGTGGCCGGCCAGCCACAAGCGCAAGCCCGAACCGACAATGTCGCGCAGTTCAAAGGCCGATGAGTAATAGAAGACGGAGCGGGCTTGATCGCTCTCGACAGGAGTCTGCGGCGAGTGGGGGACCTCTCGTCGCAATCGTTGTAAACCGCGTTAGATAAAAACAGTTAATAACAATAAAGACGAGGATGTAGGGATGAAGAAGAAGAACAATGCCCAGCTTATCTGCCAGTTGTCAGCCGTTGCGGCGATGATGCTGGCCGGTAGCGCCCATGCGGCCGACGCGTTCAGTGCCGACTCGAAGTGGATGACGGGCGACTGGGGCGGTGAGCGGACCAAGCTGATCGAGCAAGGTATCGACATCAAGGCTGACTTCGTCGGTGAGATGGGTGCCAACCTCGACGGCGGCTACAACGATGACAAGACCGCGCGTTGGTCCCAACAGTTTGGCTTGGGCGTAGCCCTGGACCTGGAAAAACTGCTGGGCTGGAATGAAACGGAAGCCAAGATCCAATTCACCCGCCGGGATGGTCGCAACATCTCCAACGACCGTATCGGTGATCCGCGTGCCGGCACCCTCAGCTCCTCCCAGGAAGTCTGGGGTCGCGGACAGACTACCCGTCTGACCCAGCTGTGGATCAAGCAGAAATACTTCGACAGCAAGCTGGATGTCAAAGCCGGTTACTACGGCGTGGGCGAAGACTTCAACACCTTCCCTTGCGAGTTCCAGAACCTGGCCTTCTGCGGTTCCCAGGCAGGCAACTGGGCCACCGGCATCTGGTACAACTGGCCAATCATGCAGGCAGCTATCCGGTTCAAATACAACATTACGCCTGAGCTGTATGCGCAAATCGGCGCCTACAACCAGAACCCTTCGCAGCTGGAAAACAACAACCGCTACAAGCTCAGCGGCAGCGGCACCCAGGGCACCTTGATTCCGGTCGAATTGGTCTGGTCGCCGAAGATCAACAACTTGCCGGGCGAGTACCGTGTCGGTTACTACAAAAGCACCGCCAAGGCTGATGACGTCCGCGAAGACGACAATGGCAATGACGCCGCGACCACCCGTAACGCCTACCGCAGCCACAGCAGCAAGGACGGCTACTGGTTCGTCCTGCAGCAGCAGCTCACCGACCACAACGGTGACGCTACGCGCGGCCTGAACATCGCGGCCAACGCCACCTTCCATGACAAGGAGACCAACGTCGTCGACAACTATCAGTCGCTGATGTTTGTGTACAAGGGGCCGTTCGATGCGCGTCCTAAAGACGACGTCGGGATCGGTTTCTCGCGCATCCATGTCAACGAAGACGTGAAGAAAAACGCCGAGCTGACCAACGTTGCCAATGGTGTAAGCGATTACGACAATCCGCTGTTCTCGCCGTTGCGCAGCACTGAGTACAACTATGAAATCAACTATGGCTTCCATGTCACCAACTGGCTGACCGTGCGTCCTAACTTGCAATACGTGACTCACCCAGGCGGTGTCAATGAAGTCGATGACGCGCTGGTGGCCGGTCTGAAAATTCAGTCGGTGTTCTAACGCTGTTGCGATAAGCTCCTCTCTATGTGCGCATATTTGCGGACAGCCAAGGCTGTCCGCTTTTTTTTGCGGAGTGCGTTTGGTTGTGTGCAGAACCCGTGGCGAGGGAGCTTGCTCCCGCTGGGTTGCGAAGCGACCCCAAAGCCATTCACTGCGATGCTTCAGCCAGATCACAGTTGCCTCGTTTACGACTGCTTCGCAGCCGAGCGGGAGCAAGCTCCCTCGCCACAAAAAACGCGTCGTACACCGTTGAATATCGAATGATTTCCAGGACCGCGACCCATGCATGAGCATCCGCTACAACGCTTTTTCAGATCCTTGCGCGAGCGTCCGGTGTTTGCGTGGGAGCGTTATCAGCAGCGCGATGTGCTGGTGATCGACCACCCCTTGTGCCAGGCGGTGTTCAGTCGCCAGGGCGCGCAACTGTTGCACTTCCAGCCGCGCGGGCAAAAACCGTGGTTGTGGTGCGCGGCCAGGTGGCCACAGGTCGGGGCGATTCGGGGCGGGGTGCCGGTGTGTTGGCCATGGTATGGCCGGCATCCAAGCGAAAACGCTTGGCCCTCCCATGGTTGGGCGCGGCTGATCGATTGGAAATTGCTGGACAGCAGCAGCGACGAGCAGGGCGTCCACCTGCATTGGCAATTGCAACTGTGTGACTGGCAAGTAGACCTGCATGCCGACCTGGGCGAGCACATGGAGCTGCGCTTGAGCACCGAGCATCACGACAGCTTGCCTTGCCAGTTGAGCCAAGCCTTGCATGCCTATTGGCGTATTGGTGACGTCGGCGAGGTAGCGCTGTCTGGGCTCGAAGGCGCGCACGGTTACGACCAGTTGAACCGTGCGGTTTGCCAGCAGGAAGGCGAGTTGCGAGTCGATGGTGGGTGTCAGCGGGTGTTCCAGCATGAGGGAGAATTGCAGCTCAAGGATCACGCCTGGCAGCGCGAATTGTGCATCGATACCGGTGATAGCGCCGACACGGTGGTGTGGCACCCGGGTGCCAGGCCATTGCTGGGGGTGAGCTGGGATGAAGTCAGTGAGTTCGTTTGCGTCGAAGCGGCCAGTGGCGGCACCGAGAGCCTATGCCTGGCACCCGGGGAGCAGGCGCATTTGAGTTTGCAGGCGCGGGCGGGAGTTTAGGTCAGATGATCGGTCCCACGCTCTGCGTGGGAATGCCTCTACGGACGCTCCGCGTCCGACGCAGAGCGTGGGAACGATCAGGATGGTCAGTTGAACTCATCCCCCACTGGATACCGGCTGGCGTTCAGGCTTTCCTTGATCTTGCGCAGGTGCGGCTGGAAGTCCACGCCTCGGCGCAAAGTCATGCCGGTGGCCAGCACGTCCAGCACGGTGAGTTGGATGATGCGCGACGTCATCGGCATGTAGATGTCGGTGTCTTCCGGCAGCGGGATGTTCAGGCTCAAGGTGCTCGCCTTGGCCAACGGCGAGCCCTCGGCGGTCAGGCCGAGCACCGATGCACCGTTTTCCCGGGCAATGCGCGCCACTTCCACCAGCTCGCGGGTACGCCCGGTGTAGGAAATGATCACGAACAGTTCGCCGGTATGGGCCACCGACGCGATCATGCGTTGCATCAGCACATCGGCGTGGGCGGTCACCGCCAGGTTGAAGCGAAAAAACTTGTGCTGGGCATCCAGCGCCACAGGGGCCGAAGCGCCGAGGCCGAAGAAGTGAATCTGGCGAGCCTGGATCAACAGATCCACCGCGCGACTGATCAAATTGGGATCAAGGGCCTGGCAGGCGCTGTCCAATGAGGCAATGGCACTGCCGAAGATTTTCCGGGTGTAGGCTTCCGGGTTGTCATCGGCCTCCACGGCACGACTGACATAGGCCGCGCCGCTGGCCAGGCTCTGGGCCAGTTGCAGCTTGAGTTCCGGGTAGCCGCTGACGCCGAAGGAGCGGCAGAAGCGGTTGACGGTCGGCTCGCTGACCGAAGCCGCCTGGGCGAGGGCGGCGATGCTGAAACGGGTAGCCTGCTGCGGGTTGAGCAGGATCACTTCGGCCACCTTGCGTTCGGCCTTGTTCAGGTCTTCCAGGCGACTCTGGATTTGCTCCAGTAGATTTCGCACGCGGTCCATACAAGATTCCTAGAGAGACGGGTCTTTGATACGACCCTTTGCGGTGGCCTATCCTACTGATGGCTCCGACGGACCACCACTCGGAATCGGTATTTTCGGAAAATGTTGTGTTTATTACTACATTTTTCCTTGAGTGATACCTTGAAAAAAGGTATTTGTAGCTTAACTTGATAAAAGAACAAACATCATGCATTCGATTACGGTTGAACCGTGCACTTTTGCCTTGTTCGGCGCGCTGGGCGACCTGGCGTTGCGCAAGCTGTTTCCTGCCCTTTATCAGCTCGATGGCGCCGGCCTGCTGCATGAGGACACGCGAATCTTCGCGCTGGCCCGTGAACCCGGCAGCGAGCAGCAGCACTTGGCTTTCATCACCGCGGAGCTGCGCCGTTATGTGGGCGATAAAGACCTCGACGAAGCCGTGATCGAACGCTTCCTGGGGCGGTTGACTTACCTGCATGTGGATTTCCTCAAGGCCGACGACTACGTTGCGCTCGCTGAGCAGGTCGGCCAGACCCCACAACAGGTCATCGCCTATTTCGCCACCCCGGCGGCGGTCTACGGTGCTATCTGCGAAAACCTGGCGAAAGTCGGCTTGAGCGAAAACACCCGCGTCGTGCTGGAAAAACCCATCGGCTCGGACCTGGAATCGTCGCGCAAGGTCAACGACGCCGTGGCGCAATTCTTCCCGGAAAACCGCACCTATCGTATCGACCATTACCTGGGCAAAGAGACGGTCCAGAACCTGATCGCGCTGCGGTTCGCCAACAGCCTGTTCGAAACCCAGTGGAACCAGAATTACATTTCCCACGTGGAAATCACTGTGGCCGAGAAGGTCGGGATCGAAGGCCGTTGGGGTTATTTTGACAAGGCCGGCCAGCTGCGCGACATGATCCAGAATCACCTGCTGCAGTTGCTGTGCCTGATTGCCATGGACCCACCGGCCGACCTGTCCGCCGACAGCATCCGCGACGAGAAGGTCAAGGTGCTCAAGGCCCTGGCGCCGATCAGTCCGGAAGGCTTGACCACCCAAGTAGTGCGCGGCCAGTACATTGCCGGCCACGCCGAGGGCAAGGCCGTCCCGGGTTACCTGGAAGAACCCAATTCCAATACCCAGAGCGACACCGAGACGTTCGTCGCCCTGCGCGCCGACATCCGCAACTGGCGTTGGGCTGGGGTGCCGTTTTACCTGCGCACCGGCAAGCGCATGCCGCAGAAGCTGTCGCAGATCGTCATCCACTTCAAGGAACCGTCGCACTACATCTTCGCCCCCGAGCAGCGCCTGCAGATCAGCAACAAGCTGATCATTCGCCTGCAACCGGACGAAGGGATTTCCTTGCGAGTGATGACCAAGGAGCAAGGCCTGGACAAGGGCATGCAATTGCGCAGCGGTCCATTGCAACTCAACTTTTCAGACACTTATCGCAGCGCACGGATTCCCGATGCCTACGAGCGGTTGTTGCTGGAAGTCATGAACGGCAATCAGAACCTGTTTGTCCGTAAAGATGAAATTGAAGCCGCGTGGACGTGGTGTGACCAGTTGATCGCCGGATGGAAGAAGTCTGGCGATGCGCCCAAGCCGTATGCCGCTGGGTCGTGGGGGCCGATGAGCTCCATTGCACTGATCACGCGGGATGGGAGGTCATGGTATGGCGATATCTGAAGTGAAACTGCCCCAGGGCGTTACTGCCCTGGCGTTCAAGAACCCGGTGATGCTGGCTGAAAGCCTGGCGCTGAACGTTGCCGAGCAATTGCGCGCGGCGATCGACGGCAATGGCGCGGCCACCTTGGTGGTCTCGGGCGGTCGCAGCCCGGTGGCGTTTTTCCAGCACCTGTCCAAGCAAGCGCTGGATTGGTCGAAAGTGATGGTGAGCCTGGCGGACGAGCGCTGGGTGCCGGTTGAACATACCGACAGCAATGCCGGTCTGCTCAAGCGGTATCTGCTCCAGGGCGCGGCGGCCAAGGCGCAGTTCCTGAGCCTGTACAACCCCAGCGCGAACTTGGAAGCGGCGGCCGAACAGGCCGATCGCCTGCTGGCCGAGTTGCCGCCTATCGACGTGCTGGTGCTGGGGATGGGCGATGACGGGCACACCGCCTCGTTGTTTCCCGACAGCCCGAACCTGGCCAAGGCCCTGGATGAACAAGGTGCTCGCCGTTGCTGGCCAATGCTCGCACCGACCGTGCCGCACCAACGCCTGACCATGAGCCGCGCCTTGCTGGCTTCGGCGAAACACAAGGTGCTGGCGATTTCCGGTCAATCGAAATTGACCACCCTGAACGCCGCGGTGGCCGGTGACGACGTCGCCGCAATGCCGATCCGCGCGTTTCTGCAACCTACGTTAGAGATTTACTGGTGCCCATGAACCAAGGATCAGCCGCTATGAAAAACCCATCCCCTACCGTTTCCATGGCGGACAAAGTGACGCTGATCGACAGCCTCTGCGCCAAGGCGCGGATCCTGCCGGTGATAACCATCGCCCGTGAACAAGACATCCTGCCATTGGCCGATGCCTTGGCCGCCGGTGGCCTGACGGCACTGGAAGTGACCTTGCGTTCGCAGTACGGCCTCAAGGCGATCCAAGTGCTGAGCGAGCAGCGCCCGGAGTTGGTGACTGGCGCTGGCACGGTGCTCGACCGCCATATGCTTGCTGCCGCTGAGGCGGCCGGTTCGCAATTCATCGTGACCCCGGGCATCACCCGAGATTTGCTGGAAGCGAGCGTCCAGAGCCCGATCCCATTGTTGCCGGGGATCAGTAACGCCTCGGGCATCATGGAAGGCTACGGCTTGGGCTATCGCCGCTTCAAGTTGTTCCCGGCCGAAGTCAGCGGCGGCGTTGCCGCTATCAAGGCCTTGGGCGGACCGTTTGGCGAAGTGAAATTCTGCCCGACCGGCGGCGTGAGCCCGGCCAACATCAAAAGCTACATGGCGTTGAAAAACGTGATGTGCGTGGGCGGCAGCTGGATGCTCGATCCGGAGTGGATCAAGAACGGCGACTGGGCCCGTATCCAGGAATGCACCGCCGAGGCGCTGGCGCTACTGGACTGATTGTCTTACCGAACTTCGTTGGGTGTTCTACGGCTTTACGGTGCGCTTGGTCGGCGCGCCGTTTTTTTTTGCCTGTTATTTCGCCACGGGTTATGTACTGCTCAGGTTAATCAGCGCCTCAGTCAAACGCTCGATATCACGGCCCAGGGTAATCAACCCGGGCGTAATGCGAATGCACGCCCCAGCGCTGGTCTTGCGCACCACGGTAAAAATCCCATAGTCGTCGAGCAGTCGATCAGCCATGGTCTGCTGGTCACTTTGGACGGTAAACCGCATCGAGGTGATGCCGCAATAAAGACGACGGTCGTCCGGTGTCATGACTTCGATGCCAGGCACATCGCGCACCGCGCTCACCCACATATCCCGCAAGTAGCGCAGCCGTGCACCTTTGGCCGATGCACCACCCAACGCACGGTGTTCTTCAAACACCAGTGGCAGCGTCAGCAGGGCCGGGATGTTGGGCGTGCTGTGTGGCGTGCGTGAGCGTATGTCGGTGGCGGGATAGGTGGCTTCGTCCATGTCCGGGTCGATGTCGGCCAGCCGCTGTGGCGCGATATAGAGAAAGCCCAGGGCCAAGGGGCCACCAATCCACTTTTGCAAGTTGAACCCGGCGAATTGAATACCGAGTTTCTTCAAGTCGAATTCGATCTGACCTAAGGCGTGGGCGCCATCAAGAATGATGTCGACATCGAATTCCCGTGCCGCCTCGGCAATGGCCTGGACCGGCATCACCAGGCCAGTCAGGTGGTTGACATAGGTGAGTGGCATCAGCTTGAGGCGGGGATACCGAATGAAGGTTTCTCGATACGTGCCAACCAGGCTGTCGAAACTGGCGGGGTGCGGGTGGACCAGTTCAATGACCTCCGCCCCGCGTTGGCGGGCCAGCCAGCGCATCGCACTCTTGACCGACTCGTATTCGACATCGCTTATCAAGACCTGATCGCCCGGCTTGAGACCGTTGTAATTACGAATCAGCCTTTGCAAGGCGTCCACGGCGCTGGTGGCCAGCGCCACGGTAGACGGGGGGACATGGATCAGTTTAGCCACCTGGAGACGAATCGCCTCGCCATGTTCCCGATCAAAATCCTGGCGCACGTAAAACGAATTGCCGCGGTTGACGAACTCGATGTTGCGTTGGTACTCCTCGACCACGGTGCGCGACATCCGCCCGAAGTAGCCATTTTCAAGATTGAGCGGCCCGCCGGCATCGACATCGTACCGATCGACAAAGGTTTCCCAGAAGCGTTCATCGTGGGCGCGTAGCGTATTTTCGGGCATGGCGGGCTCAATCAATCAATGGCAGCGGTCAGTGGCGAGGTTTAGGCAAGCCATGTTTAGCCCGCAGCGGGTCCAGCAGGTCTGACAAACCGTTGTGGTCGATCTCCTGCATCAGTGCCAGTAAACCGCCCAGTTCGCCCTTGGGGAAACCCTCCCGGGCGAACCAGTTCAAGTACTGGCCAGGCAGGTCGGCAAGGATTCGCCCCTTGTATTTACCGAAGGGCATTTGGCGCGTTACCAACAGTTCGAGCTTTTCTGGATTCATGGCAATTGTCTTGTTCGGGACCATCGGCAAAATACAGGCATTCTGCATGCAGGCCAAATGACAGATCATGCAAATAACGCGGATACAGAATCTTTCCGTGTAAATAAATGATTGAATTTAAACGTATTTTTTATAATTAAGGGCTGGCACGACCGATGCAATATTCCTTGCAGGTTTTTATTCACCAAGCAAAGGAACTGAAAAATGACTGACATCAATAAAGAATCCATCTCTGTCTTGAACGACCTGATCGAGACCAGCAAGGATGGCCAGGAAGGATTCAAGACCTGCGCTGAAGACATCAAGCACCCAGAACTCAAGGCTTTGTTCGTTAAACGCGCCGCCGATTGCGCAACCGCCGCGGCCGAACTTCAAGCTGCTGTCCGCTCCCTGGGTGGCGATCCGGAAACTTCTACCAGCGTTGCCGGTGACCTGCATCGCCGTTGGGTAGACGTGAAAGCGATGTTCACCGGCAAGGATGAAGAGGCGGTGCTCAACGAAGCCGAGCGCGGCGAGGACCACGCACTGAAGGCTTACAAGGAAGCCATCGAGAAAATCAACAAGCACAACCTAGTGGGCATTCGTGACCTGGTGGAACGCCAGTACCACGGCGTGCAACGCAACCATGACCAAGTCAAGGCCCTGCGTAACCAGGCACGCGCCAGCTAATACTCGTGTGTGATGCAAAAAACGCCAGCTCGTCTGGCGTTTTTTTATGGGAGGCAATCAGTGGAAAGACGCGTAATAGTGTTTGTCGAATCCGTCAACAAACAACGCTGGACTCAATTAGATAGCTAGCTAATAATTGCGTCACCTCTAACGCAATCTATTGTTACAACGTCCCCAGAAAAGAGTTTTCCGCGTGCCCATCACCTTCCAGGCCCTGTTCGCTCCCGATCGCCTCGCTGTGCAGTTCGCCATCAAAACCGTCCTCGGCGGTGGCCTGGCGCTGTGGCTGGCGTTGCGCTGGGGTTTGGAGCAGCCGTCTTGGGCTTTGATGACGGCGTTCATCGTCGCCCAGCCGCTGTCCGGCATGGTGGTGCAAAAGGGCTTGGCGCGATTGGTCGGGACGTTGGTGGGAACGATCATGTCGGTCGTGTTCATGGGGCTGTTTGCCCAGGCGCCGTGGTTGTTTTTGCTGGCGCTGGCGTTGTGGCTCGGCGTGTGCACAGCCTGTTCGACGCTGTTGCGCAGCGCCTGGTCGTACTCTTTCGTGCTGGCCGGCTACACGGTGGCGATCATCGCCCTGCCGGCCATCTCCCATCCGCTTGGCGTGTTCGACCAGGCCGTGGCCCGTTGTACCGAGATCAGCCTGGGCATCACCTGCGCCACGGCGGCCAGTGCGTTGCTCTGGCCGTTGCGGGTCGAACGACAATTGGCGGATCAGGCTCGCGCTGCCTGGCAGAGCGGCATGCAGGCGGCCCGTGCGACATTGGCCGGCGATGCCCAGGCGCGCAAAGGTTTGCTGGAGATTCTCGGCAAGATCGTCGCGGTGGATGCCCAGCGCGAGCACGCCTGGTTCGAAGGCAGCCTGGGTCGCCAGCGCGCCCGGGCCATCAGCGGTTTGAGCCAGAAGCTGCTGATGCTGCTGCGTATTGCCCGTTCGGTGCGTCGGCAATGGAAACAGCTTGAGCCGCTGGAGGCCGAAGCGCTCCAGCCGTGGATGACAGAGGTGCAGCAGGCTCTCGACGCGGATAGCGCGACGCTGCAGGCGCTGCGGCCTCGGGTCCTGGACGCGTCTCACGACCCGCGGATCAGCTCGGCGCAAAGTTATTGCCTGGCGCGTTTCGCCTTGCTGCTTGATACCGCCCTGGCCGCTTGCGCTGCGCTGTCGGCAGTGCAGGAGGGCAGGGAAGCGGCGGACCCGCCGCGAACCCTGGCACCCCACCGGGATGTGTCCCTGGCCATGGTGTTCGGCGCCCGCAGCGCCTTGGCGTTCCTGACGGTGTCGTGTTTTTGGCTGGCGACCGCCTGGCCCGCCGCGTCGGGCGCGCTGCTGCTCACCTGCGTGGTCTGCAGCCTGTTCGCCAGCCGTGAAAACGGTGCGCAGATCGGCATGAGTTTTTTGCGCGGCATTCTGTTGGCAGTGCCGACAGCGTTTGTGATCGGTGAAATCCTGCTGCCGCAATGGAGCAGTTTCGCGATGCTCTGCATCGCCATGGGCGTGCCGTTGTTCTTCGGCGCGCTGGGCATGGCCAAGCCGCCGCTCTACGCCACGGCCACGTCGTTCTGCCTGCACCTTGTGGTGTTGGTGTCGCCGCTCAACGCCATGAAGTATGACGTCTCGACTTTCTTCAATAACGCCCAGGCCATAATGATTGGCGTAGGTGCGGCGGTATTGGCGTTCAAGCTGTTGATCCTGCGCAACCCGGCCTGGCACAGCCGTCGGCTGCTGGCCGCGACGCTGGACGATCTGGTGCGCCTGACCCATCGCAACCTGCGCGGGGCCGAGAGCTGGTTTGGCGGACGCATGGCCGACCGTTTGTTGCAACTGGCGCGGCATTATCCCGAACTGCCGGTGCCCGCGCGCAGTCGTTGGGATGACGGTTTGTTGGGCCTGGACATTGGCGATGAGTTGCTGCACCTGCGCTTGAGCCTGGCCGTCGCCCAAGTGCCCGAGGCCCCGGCCCAGCGCCGCTATTTCGAAACCCTGGAGCAGGCGCTGGAACGCGGTCCGTCCGGTGGCGAGGCCGAGGCATTGGCCCAGGCGAGCGACGAGTATCTGCAAGTGCTGTCGCAGCAGCCCTCCAGCGATGCGCTGAAGTTGGCGCAAGGCGCGGTCGTGCAGTTGCAGAACAGCTGGCGCGCCTGGTGCCGTCAGCACGAACCTCAACGAGGGGAGCATAGCCATGGGCTTGCGTGAGTGGTCGATCGGCGGGGTCTTGCTCAGCCCGTTCCTGATTTATGTGGTGCTGGCCTTGCTGGTGACGGGGGCGCTGCGCCTGTTGCTCAGCGTCGTGCCGGCCGGGCGCTGGATCTGGCATGAGGCCTTGTTCGACTGCGCCCTGTATGTCTGTGTCCTGACTGTCATTACCCTGGTCCTCGGACCGTTATAAGGAGTTGAACATGCGTACTTCCGTACGTGTTGCCGTCACGCTGAGCGTGGTGGCCGTGGCGATCTTCGCCGGGTTTCATTTGTGGCAGTACTACATGCTCACGCCCTGGACCCGGGATGCGCGGATCCGTGCCGACGTGGTGGTGATCGCGCCCGACGTATCGGGGTGGGTGCGCGAGCTCAAGGCCGTGGATAACCAGCAGGTCAAGGCGGGCGACGTATTGCTCAATATCGATCGCGAGCGTTTCGAGGCCGCGGTGGAGAAGGCCAGGGCGGTGGTCCAGACTCGCCAGCAGCAACTGAGCCTGCGCGAACACGAAGCCAGTCGCCGCGCCGCATTAGGTCCACAGGCCATCAGCGCCGAGTTGCGCGAAAACGCCCAGATCAACGCGGGGATCGCCCGTGGTGAACTGCGCGAGGCCCAGGCCGAGGCCAAGGTTGCCGAGCTGAACCTGGTGCGCAGCCAGGTCCTGGCCCCACGTAGCGGCCACATCACCAACCTGCGCCTGGCCGAAGGCAACTACGTGAACGCCGGGCAGCCGGTCATGGCGCTGGTGGATGACTCAACGTTCTACGTGCAGGCCTATTTCGAAGAAACCAAACTGCCGCGGATCCGCGTCGGCGATCCGGTCAAAGTCTGGTTGATGAGCGCTGGCCATGCGCTCGAAGGCCATGTGCAAAGCATCAGCCGAGGCATCACCGACCGCAATACCAACCCCGATGCGCAACTGCTGGCCGAGGTCGAGCCGACGTTCAACTGGGTGCGCCTGGCCCAGCGGATTCCGGTGCGGATCAAGCTGGACAAGGTGCCGGAAGGGATGAGCCTGAGCGCGGGGATGACGGCGAGCGTGCAGGTGCGGGAGGGGCGGCAATAACCGTTGCCTGCGGACCCTGTGGCGAGGGAGCTTGCTCCCGCTCGGCTGCGAAGCGGCCGCAAAAAGAACACACGGTTAATCAGATTAAACGCGGTGGGCTTTTCTCAGGAGCGCTTCGCACCCCAGCGGGAGCAAGCTCCCTCGCCACGAAGAGCACCATGTGCCATCAGCCGATGCTGATCGGCGGCAACGTCGGCAATGTCACGGTCTGCTGTTTACGCGGGGCGAGAATCTCGGCCTCGCCGTCCACCACCATTTCATCACGCTGGTTGAACACGCGGGTGGCGATGCGCACGCGAAATTTTGGCAGCTTCTCCAGGATCTCCAGGCGCACGGTCAAGGTGTCACCGATCTTTACCGGTTTCTGGAAACTCATCTGCTGGCCAATATAAATGGTGCCCGGCCCAGGCAATTCACAGGCGACCGCCGCGCTGATCAACGCACCGCTGAACATGCCATGGGCGATGCGTTCCTTGAACATGCTGGCTGCGGCGAACTCGGCGTCCAGATGCACCGGGTTGTGATCGCCCGACATCGCGGCGAACAACTGGATGTCGCGCTCTTCGACGGTCTTGCTGTAGCTGGCAGTCTGACCGACTTCGAGGGCTTCGTAAGGGATGTTGGTAACCTGGGTCATGTCTGGATCCTGGACGGGTAAAGGAAAACGCGGCAAAGCTACTCGCTGCGTGGCGGCCGCTTGTGACTCAAGGCCTGGGCAATCCAGGCCAGCACATCGGCCGTCACTTCATCGCGGTTGGTTTCATTGAACAGTTCGTGCCGGGCCTGCGGGTAAATCGTCAATTGCATATGTTGGTTGCCGGCGTCGCGCAAGGCGTCGGCCAGATCCTTCAGACGCTTGCCCTCGCTCACCGGATCACATTCGCCGCCAATTACCAGCAGCGGCAGGCCTGGATCGATCTGCGCGAGATTGGACGCTTTGCTGATCTGCTGCAACCCACCCAGCAGGTCGACCCACAGCTGATTGGTGCAACGAAAGCCGCATAGCGGGTCTCGGACGTATTTGTCCACCTCGGCCGGATCGCGGCTGAGCCAGTCGAAAGGCGTACGCGCGGGTTTGAATTTTTTGTTGAAGCTGCCGAATGACAACCACTCGATCAGCGCGCTACGCCCCGTTGCTCCCTGACGTCGACGTTCGAAGCGGGCGATCAGGCGCGCCGCACGGTAAAGCGCCACGGGTTGGAAGTTCGAACCGCTGAGAATCGCCCCGTGCAGGCTGGCGCTGTGGTGCAGCAGGTAAGCTTGGGCGATGTAGCTGCCCATGCTGTGGCCCAGCAGCAGTATGGGGATATCCGGATGCTGCTGGCCGATGTGGTGGTTAAGGCTCGCCAGGTCGCCGACGACCTTGGCCCAGCCGTCCTCGTTCGCGAAATGACCGAGGATGGCTTCTTCACCCGTCTTGCCGTGGCCACGCAGGTCCAGCGCATAGACGCCATAACCTTCGGCGCACAGCGCTTGCGCCAGGCGCCCATAGCGCGCGCTGTGTTCGGCCATGCCGTGGGCCAGCATGATGACCGCCGATGGGGCGGTTTCGGGCAACCACTGGTTGACGAACAGGCGGCTGTGGTCGGTCGCGGTCAGCCAGAACGTTTGGTGGATCATGGCGGTTCCTTTGCACAAAATCAGACGCAGCGTTGCTGCATTGTATAGCGCATCCGCTGCGTCTCGCCTGATCAGCTCTCGGCGAGGCAGGAAGATTCACATAATCTATGACGCAAGTTGCCATATTTGCCTGATTGGCCATAGCTGCTAGTGTCCCATGAGCTCCGCCTGTGAAAGCGATACGCAAGCGGTCCCGGATACGTTCAGGTAAAGAGGACAAAAACAATGCAGCCTGATTTCTGGAATGACAAACGCCCGGCCGGCGTGCCTTCGGACATCGAACACGGTGTCTACAAGTCGGTCGTCGAGGTGTTCGAGCGTTCCTGCAAGAAATTTGCCGACCGTCCGGCGTTCAGCAACATGGGGGTGACGCTCACTTACGCCGAGCTCGAGCGCTACAGCGCGGCCTTTGCCGGTTACTTGCAGGCCCATACCGACCTGGCACCGGGCGATCGCATCGCGGTACAGATGCCCAACGTCCTGCAATACCCGATCGCCGTCTTCGGTGCGCTGCGCGCCGGACTGGTGGTGGTCAACACCAACCCGTTGTATACCCCGCGGGAAATGCGCCACCAGTTCAAGGACTCCGGAGCCCGGGCGCTGGTGTACCTGAACATGTTCGGACAGAAAGTCCAGGAAGTGCTGCCTGACACCGACCTGCAATATTTGATCGAGGCAAAGATGGGCGACCTGATGCCCACCGCCAAGGGCTGGTTGGTGAATACGGTGGTGAGCAAGGTCAAGAAAATGGTCCCGGACTATTCGCTGCCCCAAGCCGTTTCTTTCAAGACTGCCTTGCGCCTGGGCCGTGGCCAGGGCATCAAGCCGTTGAACGTCAGCCTCGACGACATTGCCGTGCTGCAATACACCGGCGGTACCACCGGGCTGGCGAAAGGCGCAATGCTGACCCACGGCAACCTGGTGGCCAACATGCAGCAGGCCCGGGCCTGCCTGGGGCAGATCGGCGACGACGGCCAGCCGTTGTTGCGCGAAGGCCAGGAAGTCATGATCGCGCCGCTGCCGCTGTACCACATCTATGCATTCACGGCGAACTGCATGTGCATGATGGTCACGGGCAACCACAACGTGTTGATCACCAACCCACGGGACATCGGCGGCTTCATCAAGGAGCTGAAGAACTGGCGGTTTTCCCTGTTGTTGGGGCTTAACACGTTGTTCGTGGCGCTGATGGATCATCCGGATTTCAAGACGCTGGATTTCTCCAACCTCAAAGTCACTAACTCAGGCGGTACCGCGCTGGTCAAGGCCACCGCCGAGCGCTGGAAACAGCTCACCGGTTGCGGTATTACCGAAGGGTACGGGCTGACCGAAACCTCGCCAGTGGCCAGTGCCAACCCTTACGGCGGCAAGTCGCGCCTGGGTACGGTGGGCTTGCCGGTGCCGGGGACGCTGATGAAAGTCATCAGCGATGACGGTATCGAGCTGCCTCTTGGTGAGCGCGGAGAGCTGTGCATCAAGGGACCACAGATCATGAAGGGCTACTGGAACAAGCCTGAAGCTACCGCTGAAGTGCTGGACAGCGAAGGCTGGTTCAAGTCCGGCGATATCGCGGTGATCGACCCCGATGGATTTGTGCGTATCGTCGACCGCAAGAAGGACATGATCATCGTCTCGGGTTTCAACGTGTACCCCAACGAGATCGAGGACGTGGTGATGGCTCACCCGAAAGTCGCCAGTTGCGCCGTCATCGGCGTGCCGGACGAACGTTCGGGGGAGGCGGTGAAGCTGTTCGTGGTGGCGCGTGAGTCGGGCGTCAGCCTTGAAGAGCTCAAGGCGTACTGCAAGGAGAACTTCACGGGGTACAAGATCCCTAAGCACATCGTGCTGCGAGAGTCGCTGCCGATGACGCCGGTGGGCAAGATCTTGCGACGGGAGCTGCGCGACATCGCCTGAACCAGAGAGGTCCGGTAGAACCCTGTGGGAGCAAGCATGCTCCCACAGTGCTTTATGTATTTGACGTAATTATCCAGGGCTTAGAATTTTTACTCTAAAAATGACTATTGAATGTTCTTGAGTCATTTTTGTGACTGTAGGGGCCGTTTTTGGCTCTAGGCGACCCTTGGCAAAGCTGCTACTCTCGGCGCGCTTTTGTGACTTCTCGGCCTTTATCCAGCCAGATTCACCAACAGACACACACCAATAATAATCGCATCAAATGCGGTGAGAATTCGCGTTGCTGAGGAGTGGGGCTTCCATGATCGAAGACTTTTGGAAGGATAAATACCCAGCTGGGATTGCTGCCGACATCAATCCAGATGAGTATCCGAATATTCAGGCGGTGTTGAAGCAATCCTGCCAACGCTTCGCCGACAAGCCGGCATTCAGCAACCTTGGCAAGACGATCACCTACGGTGAGCTGTACGAGTTGTCCGGTGCCTTTGCCGCTTACTTGCAACAGCATACCGATTTGCAGCCGGGCGATCGAATTGCCGTGCAACTTCCCAACGTCCTCCAATACCCAGTGGCCGTGTTCGGTGCGATTCGTGCCGGGCTGATCGTGGTCAATACCAACCCGCTCTACACCGCGCGGGAAATGGAACATCAATTCAATGACTCCGGTGCCAAGGCGCTGGTGTGCCTGGCAAACATGGCGCACCTGGCCGAGCACGTGGTGCCCAAGACGGGCGTCAAGCACGTCATCGTGACCGAAGTCGCCGATCTTCTGCCGCCGCTCAAGCGTTTGCTGATCAACAGCGTCATCAAGTACGTCAAGAAGATGGTCCCGGCTTATCACTTGCCCAAGGCCATCAAGTTCAACGATGTGCTGAGCAAGGGCCATGGCCAACCCGTGACCGAAGCCAACCCTGCCAGCGATGAAGTGGCCGTGTTGCAGTACACCGGCGGCACCACTGGCGTGGCGAAGGGCGCGATGCTCACCCATCGCAACCTGGTGGCGAACATGCTGCAGTGCAAGGCGCTGATGGGCTCCAACCTCAATGAAGGCTGCGAAGTGCTGATCACGCCGCTGCCGCTTTATCACATCTACGCATTCACCTTCCATTGCATGGCGATGATGCTGATCGGCAACCACAACATCCTGATCAGCAACCCGCGCGACCTGTCGGCGATGGTCAAGGAACTGTCGAAGTGGAAGTTCAGCGGTTTCGTTGGCCTCAACACGTTGTTCGTGGCGCTGTGCAACAACGAAGCTTTCCGCAAGCTGGACTTCTCAGCGCTGAAGGTGACCTTGTCTGGCGGCATGGCCTTGCAATTGGCCGCGGCGGAGCGTTGGAAAGCGGTCACGGGTTGTCCGATCTGCGAAGGCTACGGCATGACCGAGACGAGCCCGGTCGCCACCGTCAACCCGATCCAGCACATCCAGGTTGGCACGATCGGTATTCCGGTGCCGTCGACGCTGTGCAAGGTCATCAATGACGCTGGCGTCGAGCTGCCCTTGGGTGAAATCGGCGAGTTGTGTGTGAAAGGTCCTCAGGTCATGAAGGGCTATTGGCAGCGCCAGGACGCCACCGACGAGATGCTCGACAGCGATGGCTGGCTCAAGACCGGCGACATCGCGGTGATCCAGCCGGACGGCTACATGCGCATTGTCGATCGCAAAAAAGACATGATTCTGATCTCCGGCTTCAACGTGTACCCCAACGAATTGGAAGATGTATTGGCGACCCTGCCGGGTGTGCTGCAATGCGCGGCCATCGGCGTACCGGACGAGAAATCCGGCGAGGCGATCAAGATATTCATCGTCGCGCGCCCGGGCGTCACGCTGACCAAGGAGCAGGTGATGGAGCACATGCGCGCCAACGTCACGGGTTACAAAGTGCCCAAGACCGTGGAATTCCGCGATGCGTTGCCGACCACCAACGTGGGCAAGATCCTGCGCCGTGAGCTGCGTGATGAAGAACTGAGGAAGTTGGGGTTGAAGAAGTAAGCCCTCCACCCACAAAAAGCCCCGCTGATGCGGGGTTTTTGTTACAAGGTGATGTCCTCGCGGGGGGCTGCCGTTGTGGCGAGGGAGCTTGCTCCCGCTGGGCTGCGCAGCAGCCCCATCCGGTCCGACTGATACACCGCAAGGGGCCGCTTCGCGTCCAGCGGGAGCAAGCTCCCTCGCCACAGGGGAAACCGGCGTCTGGCGATCGGACTACAACCGAAACTGCGCAAAATCTAGATTAGTGCCACCCGGGCGCATGTCTTGCAGGTACGAATCCTTGTCGGCACTGAGTTCCAGGCTCAAGGCTGCCTTGCGTTTGCCCTGGTTGCGCACTTCCAGGTTTTCCATTTTTTCGCGAAGGAACACGGTCGGTACCTTCAGGTGCAACAACTCGTCGGTGGCCGGCGTGTGCAGCAGCAGGTGAATCCATTCGTATTGCCCAATGGCCAGGCGGGCCACTGGAATGTCGAACCAGAAAATGTTGCGGTTGCGGTTCAGTTCGCTGAAATGGCAGTTATTGACGCCTAGGACGGCGCCGCCCAGTTCTTGGTTCCTGCGGGCGATGGCCTGCTTTTTATCGAGTTTCATAACGTTCCTACGGGATGGAAGCTTCGGGCCATAGCCTGAATACGTGGAGCATTCTCGGGGGTGGATCGGCAAACATAAAGCGTAACCTGCATCTGACGATGAAATGCGCCGCTGAAAAAATGAAACTCCCCGCAAACGGCCTCGGTCAACCCTATGTAATGACTTTTCGTACAGTTATTCACAGGAGAGACATCATGGGTAGCACGAGCGATAAAGTGAAGGGCGTTGCCAACGAAGCCGTCGGCAACATCAAGCAAGGCGTCGGCAAGGCCACCGACAATGACCGCATGCGCGCCGAGGGCGTGGTCCAGGAGAAAAAAGGTGAAGCCCAGCAAACCGTGGGCAAGGCCAAGGATGCAGTCGAGAAAGGCGTTGACGAGGCATAACCGGCCTGTTGAAAGCGATTGGAACGGCCATCCGCGGGTGGCCGTTTTCATGTCGGCTCGAACTTGCACCGGGGAAATTGTTCCAAAGGCGCCAAACAGGTTACTTTTGTCTTGGATAGGAACCCGGTGAGTCGCCAGGCGACCTTCCTTTTTTGCGGCGAAAGGAGACGCACATGATGTTCCCGGCCTTGAAAGGCTTGCCCCTGCACCGCGTGATGATTCGCACGGTGAATGAGTTTCTCGACGACGAGATGTCGACGTACGCCTCCGCTCTGGCTTACCAGATGCTGTTTTCGCTGTTCCCCTTCATTCTTTTCCTGATTGCCCTGATCGGTTTCCTGCACCTGCCGGACTTCTTCTCCTGGTTGCGCCTGCAATCGGAGCTGGTGCTTCCGCCCCAGGCCCTGGAACAGGTCAACCCGGTGATCGACCAGCTCCAGCAATCCAAGGGCGGGTTGCTCTCGGTGGGTATCGTGATCGCGTTGTGGACGGCCTCGGCCGGTGTGCGGCTGATGATGAGCGCGATGAACGCAGCCTACGATGTGGTCGAGGGTCGTCCGGCCTGGAAGCGCTTTCCGCTGTCGATTTTCTACACCATCGGCATCGCCGGCATGTTGCTGGCCGCTGCGGCGCTGATGGTGCTGGGGCCGCAGGTGATGGGCTGGATTGCCGCCCAGGTCGGGCTGGAGGAGTTTATCGTCACCCTCTGGACCCTCGTGCGCTGGCCGATCATCGTCTTTCTGCTGATGGTGGCCGTGGCGCTGATCTATTACGTGATGCCCGACGTCAAGCAGGAGTTTCGGTTCATCACGCCAGGCTCGGTGTTGGCTGTGGTGGTGTGGATCATCGCGTCCCTGGGCTTCGCGTTCTACGTCAAGACCTTCGCCGACTACAACGCCATGTATGGCAGTATCGGCGCGATCATCGTCTTGCTGCTGTATTTCTATATTTCTTCAGCGGTGCTGCTGCTCGGTGCGGAGATGAACGCGGTGATCGAGCACATGTCCGCCGAAGGCAAGGACAAAGGCGAAAAGAATCCGGACGAGCATAGCGAAAAACAGCATGTGTCCGGTCTTGGTCGCGACCACTCCATTAAGACGAAAACTGACGAAGCCCAAACATGATCCGCGAAATCCTGAAGATGGGCGATGAACGCCTGCTGCGCGTTGCGCCGCCGGTGCCAAAGGAGATGTTCGACACTCCTGAGTTGTGGCAACTGATCGATGACATGTTCCAGACCATGGAGAGCGTTGGCGGCGTTGGCCTGGCGGCACCGCAGATTGGTGTCGACCTGCAATTGGTGATTTTCGGCTTCGAGCACAGCGAGCGTTATCCCGACGCCGAGGCCGTGCCGCAGACTATCTTGATCAATCCGCTGATCACGCCGCTGGATCCGCTGACGGAGGAAGGCTACGAAGGCTGCCTGTCGGTACCGGGCCTGCGCGGTGCGGTGGATCGCTACCAGCACATCCGCTACGAAGGTTTCGACCCCAAGGGCGAAGCCATCGTGCGCACGGCTTCAGGTTTCCACGCCCGGGTGGTCCAGCATGAATGCGATCACCTGATAGGTCGCTTGTACCCATCGCGCATCACCGCTTTCAGCAAGTTCGGATTTACTGAAGTGATGTTCCCGGACCTTGACCCAGCGGCCGACGATTGATCGTCAGGGTTTTGCAGGTTCCAACCCCATTGCAATCATCGGCTTGCTGCGCGCGTACCGGCTCAGGCGTTCAGCCAGCGCATAGGGCAACTGAGGGTCGACGCTGAAACCACGTCGCTCATAAAAGCTGCGCAGGTCAGGATGGCAAAACAGCCAAACCGGCCCCTCCACGCCGCTCAGCGCCTCTTCGATCAACCGCGCGGCGATGCCTTGCGTGCGGTATGCCGGGTCGACGAACAATCCGGTCAGCCAATGCCCACCCGACAATGGGCGCAGGCACAAGGCGCCGACGATTTTATCCCGCCGCGCCACCCACAATTGCGCTTCACGTACCGCTTTCATCGACGATTGGTGGGCGCGATAAAACTTGTTCATCAGCGGCCACAGCGATTCTTCGAGCTGTGTGTAATGGATTTCCAGCATGGCGGGGGGGCTTAGGCGATAAGGGGAGGGCGATTATAAAAGAACGCCGGTGCAGCGATAGGTGTATACCTGGCTTACATCCCGTATGACTGGAGTACGTATCATGGCCAAAGGCATGGATTCAAAAAAAGCGGCAAAGAAAAAACCGGCGAAGACCGCCGATGAAAAGCGCGCCGACAAAAAAACCAAGAAGGTCAACCTGTTCGGCCATTGAACCGGCAACGCCTGGCTTTGCCTCGGGAGGAGCTGGGGCTGTAGCCCCAGCTTCACACTCGCGGTTCGTCGGCATGGATCGACCGCTTCATGTCGGAACCGCTCAGGTACTTTCGCGAACCTTGAGTTCGAATCCCAGGTCAACCACCGGCTGGGTAATACGATTGCCAGCCATCAAGGTGAGCATCTGTTCAGCGGCGCGGCGGCCAATGGCCTCCCGTGGGGTGCTGATGCTGCTCAGGCGCGGCACCATATGGGCCGAGGCCGGCAGATCGTTGAAGCCCAGGATCGATACCTGTTCGGGGACCTTGATGCCACAGCGCAACGCCTCGAGCAGGGCGCCGTGGGCCAGATCGTCGTTACCGAAGAAAATCGCATCGACGTCCGGGTGGCTGGCGAGCAATTGGAGGAACAGTTCTGCGCCCAAGCCCACCGACGACGGACGCGGCGTCAGTACTTCCAGGTCCGGGTCGTAGAGTTCGGCTTTCTGCAGCGCACGGCGGAAGCCCTCGCCGCGCAGCAGCGTGCGTTGGTCTAGCTGGGCGCCGATATAGGCCAGGCGCTTGCGACCTCGGGAAATCAAATGCTCGGCGGCGGTCTCGCCGGCCTTGAGCTGGGAAAAGCCTACGCAGTTCAAGCCGGCGCCTGGGTCCAATTCCATCATGTACACGCAAGGAATATTGCTGGCCTCGATCATGCGCCGGGCGCTTTCGGTACGGTCGAATCCGGTCAGCAGCAAGCCTCGAGGCTGGTACGCCATGTAATTGCGCAGCAGGTCTTCTTCTTCATCCCGGGAATAGTGGTAGTTGCCAATCACCACTTCGAAGCCTTTGGGCCGCAGCACGCGATGAATGGCTTCCAGGGTGTCAATGAACAGGAGGTTGGACAACGACGGCACCAGCACCACCACCGAATGGCTCTGGGCCGAGGCCAGTGCGCGGGCGGCGGGGTTGACGACGTAGTTGAGTTCCAGGGCGGCCTGGCGGACCTTGTCCACCAATTCGGCGGCCACGGTGCTGACGCCACGCAGGGCACGGGAGGCGGTGATCGGACTGACACCGGCCAGGCGTGCGACTTCGTTGAGCGTGGGGCGACCGGTGGTGCGAGTATTCTTATCGTTTTTAGGGGCGGTCATCAGGGTGGCTTGCCAAACAAAAATCAAGGCACTAAGGTAGCGCTGTCTCGGCGCGGCTGCAAATGCGCGAGCAGGGTTTGCCTGATCCCTGTGTGCAAGTGTCGTGGACGTACATGCTGCAACCACAAAAATGACAAGAAGGCGTCGGCAACTTCTGCTTTTGCTGCGGTGTCATAACTGGCAAAGGTAGCGCTGTCTGCGCGCTGAGGTGTTACATGAATAATCCAATCACCGCCCTGGTCATCATGGGCGTTGCCGGTTGCGGCAAAACTTGCGTCAGCCAGGCCCTGTGCCAACTGAGCGACGCCACCGCCATTGAAGGCGACACGTTCCACCCTGCGGCCAACATCCAGAAGATGAGCGCCGGTATTCCCTTGAACGACGACGACCGTGCCGGCTGGCTCGACAGCCTGTGCGACGAACTGCGTCGTGTCGACGCCCAGGGCAACCGCCCGGTGTTGACCTGTTCCGCGCTCAAGCACAGTTATCGCGAGCGTCTGCGCAGCGCCTTGCCAGGCCTGGGCTTCGTATTCCTAGAATTGACTCCAGAAGTGGCCGCTGATCGGGTTTCCCATCGTCCCGGCCATTTCATGCCGTCGACCCTGATTGACAGCCAGTTCGCCACTCTTGAATCCCCTGTCGGCGAGCCCCTGACCCTGGCTCTGGATGCGTCCAGCCACAGCGTTGATGAACTGGCGCGCCAGGCTTACGTCTGGTGGCTGGCCCATGGCTTGAAGCTCGCCAGCTGAGCATGGAAAATTTTGCGTCAGAAAGATAGCGCTGTCCCGACGGCTTGAAAATAACTGCTTCAATAACAACAACAAATCAGGAGACACCTCCCATGTTCGGCATGTCCCACGAGACGTACCTACTGCTCGATGCAGTGGTCACGGTGATTGGACTCATCGTCCTCATCACCAAGTTCAAGATCCATCCCTTCATCGCACTGACCATCGCCGCCGCTTTTCTCGGCCTGACGTCGGGCATGCCGGCCGGCACTATCATCAAGGCGTTCCAGGACGGCTTTGGTGGCGTGCTGGGCTTTGTCGGCATCATCCTGGCGCTGGGCACGATGCTCGGCAAAATGATGGCCGAGTCGGGCGGCGCCGATCAGATCGCCCAGACCCTGATCCGCGCCTTCGGCAAGGACAAGGTGCAGTGGGCCATGATGTTCGCCGCGTTCCTGGTGGGCATCCCGCTGTTCTTCGAAATCGGCTTCGTGCTGCTGATCCCGCTGGTGTTCATCGTCGCGCGCCGCACCGGTGTGTCGATCATCAAGATCGGTATCCCGCTGTTGGCCGGTCTTTCCGCGGTCCACGGCTTGGTGCCGCCGCACCCGGGGCCTCTGCTGGCGATCGGCATCTTTGGCGCTGACATCGGCAAGACCATTCTCTATGGCCTGATCGTCGCGCTGCCGACCGCCATCATTGCCGGGCCGATCTTCGGTACCTTCATTGCCAAGCACATCCCCGGTCATCCGAACCAGGAACTGGTGGATCAACTGGCGCGCGAGACGAACGCCGCCGAGCTGCCAAGCTTCAGCATCACCTTGATCACCGTGTTGTCGCCGGTGTTCCTGATGTTGCTCAAGACCTTCGCTGATGTGGCGTTGCCGGACGGCAACGTGTTCCGCGTCTGGATGGACATGATCGGTCATCCGATTTCGGCGCTGCTGCTGGCCTTGCTGCTGTCGTTGTACACCTTTGGTTATAAACAAGGCATCGGCTCCAGCCAGATGCTCAAATGGCTGGACGCAAGCCTGGCCCCTACGGCCGCGATCATCCTGATCATCGGTGCCGGTGGCGGCTTCAAGCAGATGCTGGTGACCAGCGGCGTGGGTGATGTGATCGGCCATATGGCGGTCAGCGCGCAGATCTCGCCGATCCTGCTGGCCTGGCTGGTGGCGGCGGTGATTCGGATTGCGACGGGTTCGGCGACGGTGGCAACCATTACCGGTGCCGGGATCGTCGTGCCGGTGGTGGGAATGATGCCGGGTGTGAACCGCGAGTTGCTGGTGCTGGCGACCGGTGCCGGTTCGCTGATCCTGTCTCACGTCAACGATGCGGGCTTCTGGCTGGTCAAGCAGTACTTCAACATGACCGTGGCCGAGACCTTCAAGACCTGGACCGCGATGGAAACCATCCTGTCCGTGGTGGCGCTGGGCTTCATTCTGTTGCTGTCGCTGGTGATCTAAGAACACCAGGGTTGTCTGCGGCGAGGGGCAAGCTCCCTCGCCACATTAGCCGCGTAATCAGCTGTTGGGTTTGCTTAACCCATCCGCCCTAAACATCCCACGGATCCCGCGCACCGCCTGGCGAATCCGGTCCTGGTTTTCGATCAGCGCGAAGCGCACGTGATCATCGCCATATTCGCCGAACCCCACCCCCGGCGAGACGCAAACCTTGGCCTCGGCCAACAGCTTCTTGGCGAATTCCAGCGAGCCGAGGTGGGCATAGGCCTCGGGGATCTTGGCCCAGACGTACATCGACGCCTTGGGATTCTCCACCATCCAGCCCAGCTCATGCAGGCCCTTGACCAGCACGTTACGACGTTGGCGGTATTGCTCGGCGATGTCGCGCACGCATTGCTGATCACCTTCAAGGGCGGCGATGGCGGCAACCTGCAGCGGGGTGAAGGTGCCGTAGTCGTGGTAACTCTTGATCCGAGCCAGGGCATTGACCAGTTCCGGGTTGCCGACCATGAAGCCGATGCGCCAGCCGGCCATGTTGTAGCTCTTGGACAGGGTGAAGAACTCCACCGCAATGTCTTTCGCGCCCGGCACCTGCATGATCGAAGGGGCTTTCCAGCCGTCATAGACGATGTCGGCGTAGGCCAGGTCATGGATGACCAACACGTCGTATTGCTTGGCCAGGGCGATGACCCGCTCGAAGAAATCCAGCTCCACGCATTGGGCGGTGGGGTTGGATGGAAAGCCGAGGATCATCATCTTCGGCTTTGGAATCGAGCCACGGATGGCACGCTCCAACTCATCGAAGAAATCCACGCCTGGCACCAACGGCACCGAACGCACTTGGGCGCCAGCTATCACCGCGCCGTAGATGTGGATCGGATAACTGGGGTTGGGCACCAGCACGGTGTCGCCCTGGTCCAGGGTCGCCAGCATCAAGTGCGCCAAGCCTTCCTTGGAGCCAATGGTGACGATGGCTTCGGTTTCCGGGTCGATGTCCACCTCGTAGCGGTCCTTGTACCAGCGCGAAATGGCGCGGCGCAGGCGCGGGATGCCTTTGGAGGTGGAATAGCCATGGGTGTCTTCACGCTGGGCGACGGTGACCAATTTTTCCACGATGTGCGGGGGCGTGGCGCCGTCGGGGTTACCCATGCTCAAGTCGATGATGTCTTCGCCGCGCCGACGCGCAGCCATCTTCAGCTCGGCAGTGATATTGAATACATACGGGGGGAGTCGATCGATGCGCGCAAAGCGGCGCGGCGAACCTTGTTCGGCCATTGTTGCCTCGAGATACGTGAGCGCCCGGAACCGTCCGAGCGACGTCGGCCACTGCGGTGGCCTGCGGCGCAAGATAATAGGGCCGGTGGTAGATTGTCCAGTAGCGGCGCCGAACTATTTTCGACGACACTGTGGCGCTGCTGTGGCGCCATCGAGGCGTCCTGTCGGCGGTTGAAATACGTCTTACCCAATCCTGATGGAACGAATAATGGAATTTTCCAGCGGCTTCCTGCTGAGTCTTTCACTGTGCCTGGACATCGGCGTGGCCAATATCGCGATGATCACCTTGGCGATGCAGCGCGGCTATTTCCAGGGGTTCGCCCTGGGCCTGGGCACCTGCGTGGGGGATTTGATCTACGCGGTCCTGGCGCTGGCGGGGATGACCGTGTTGCTGCAATACGAAACGGTGCGCTGGGTGCTGTGGATCGGCGGCTCGGTGCTGCTGTTGTATTTCGCCGCGAAAATGGTGCATTCGGCGATCTATCACAACGC
Organism: Pseudomonas sp. Z4-20; assembly: GCF_051131955.1. Taxonomy (NCBI): domain Bacteria; kingdom Pseudomonadati; phylum Pseudomonadota; class Gammaproteobacteria; order Pseudomonadales; family Pseudomonadaceae; genus Pseudomonas; species Pseudomonas sp. Z4-20. The sequence goes on along the minus strand of NZ_CP071641.1, from coordinate 4,321,274 downwards.
GGTGCTGGCCGAGGCCGGCGAGGTCCGGGGCAACTCGCCACGCCAGGAGTTTTTCCGCGGAATCTTCCTGGCCATGTCGTCCCCCAGCGCCATCCTCTGGTTCGCCGCGGTGGGCGGGACGCTCATCGCCCGCTCTGGCGGTGGAACGATGCTCAGTTCGGCGCTGTTCCTGGGCGGATTTCTCTGCGCCGGGCTGCTGTGGAGCGCGGGCTTGTGCCTGGCTGCGACCCAAGGCGGCAAATTGTTGGGCGACAAGTTGCTGCGCTACTCTTATTGGGCATCCGCAGCGATCTTCTGCTATTTCGCGGTCTATGTGGTCGTTTCTGGTTACAACGAGTTTGTAGGAGAGACTACCGCAGTCGTCCTGCCTGGACTTTGACAAGCGAAACGGCCTGGCAATCACGGTTTGGCTTCTATACTGCCAAGCCCGACTTCAAGTTTTCCGGAGTGTTGAAACAATGGAAACGCAAAAACGCGTTAACGCAATCGAGCCGCGCTTTGAACAGGGACGCTTTCAGCTCATCGCCGGTTTCGGCGCGCGTTTTACCCAGGACACCGCCCAGGACATCCCGCAGCTCTGGGAAAAATTCCTGCCTTGGCTCGGCAAGGTGCCAGGTCAGAAAGACGAAGTGACCTACGGGGTGTGTTGCAACCCGGACGGCCAGGGTGGCTTCGAATACATCGCCGGCGTGGAAATCAGTCGGCTCGACGACCTGCCGGAGCAATACCGCTGGATCGAAATCCAGCCCGGGCCCTACGCCGTGTTCGTACACAAAGGGCCGCTGAAGAGTCTTCCGGACACCTTCCAATACATTTGGAAAGAATGGTTGCCGCAGTCCGGCCACCAAGCGGCGGACGAGCCTGAGTTCGAGCGCTACAGCGAGGATTTCAATCCCCGGACCGGTGAAGGCACCCTGGAAATCTGGATACCCCTCAAACCGAGCTGAGCGATGGATCCGTCTGGTCAAACACCAGCCGCATCCGCCGTTCATAACCGATACGGCCTTTATAGGCCTCGCCGTTGTCGACCCAGCCCAGTCGCGTGTACAGGCCAATCGCTGCTTCATTGTCGGCGTCGACTGACAGCTCCAGTCCATTTATTTCCGGCCACGCCGAGCGCGCCACCGTCGGCAATGCCTGCAAGCAGGCCTTGCCGTATCCCTTGCCCTGGGCTCGGAAGTCGACCTGCAAGGCATGCAGGGTGGCGCTGTGTTCATCGGCCCACTCGGGCAGCACGGGCGGGCGCTTGAGCAGCAAGAACGCGACGGGCACATCGCCAGCCAGCAATGCGAAACCCTTTACACCCGGTCCGGGCCTGGACAGCAGCGTATGCAGCGCACCGTGGATATCGCCGGAAAACTTGATCTGGTCAGGGTGGATTTCGATGGCTTCGACCTGTTGCTGTTGGGTCGGGGTCAGGTCTTCATAAGGTACGAGCTGAGCGGTCACGAGAACGTCCGTTGTTTGCCGACAGAATGGGCCTCGAATTCTAGCGAAAATTTTTCTTTGGTTTATTTTTGTTTGGCTGTCGATTCACTGTTTCTCCAGACGACTAAGGATGTCTCTAACAAAAACCTGCGGAGAATCACCATGAATACCCAAGCTACCGAAAGCGAAATCCAGACGCTGATCGACACCTATCGCCAGGCGGTCATGGCCAAGGACGTGGAAAAGGTCATGGCCCTCTATGACGACGACATCGTCTCGTTCGACGCCATCCAGGCCCTGCAATTCAAGGGTAAGGTTGCTTACCGTGCCCATTGGGAGGCGTGCATGGAAATGTGCCCCGGCCCGCACAAGTTCGATTTCCACCAGATCGAGATTACGCCGGCCGAGAACATTGCGTTCGCCCATTGGTTGGCCTATTGCGGCGGCACCAACGATAAAGGCGAGGAACAGGCCTGCTGGATGCGCGTGACAGCTTGTTACAAGCGTACGGCCGGGCAATGGAAGATCGCCCATGAACATTGGTCGGCGCCGTTCGATCCGATGGCGGGAACGGCGATATTCGACTTGCAGCCCTGATTGGCCACGGTTTCTTCTGTCATCCTCGTCGATCAGTTCGACCACGGAGCTTACCCATGAAGTATTTATGCCTGGTGTATAGCAACGAACAGGCCCTGCACAACTCGCCCGACAGCCCTGAGGACGCCGAGTGCATGGCTTATGCCGAGTCGATCCAGGGCAGCGGCCGGATGGTTGCCGCCGAAGCCCTGGAGTCGGTGCAGACCGCCACGACAGTGCGCATGCGCGGCGGCAAGCTGTCGATCACCGATGGTCCGTTCGCCGAAACCAAGGAACAACTGGCGGGCTTCTACCTGATCGAAGCCAGGGACCTGAACGAGGCGATCCAGGTCGCCGGCAACATTCCGGCGGCCCGGGTCGGCTGCGTTGAAGTCCGGCCGGTCCGTCAACTCAATCCCTGAACAGGACTGTGTCCATGAACCTTAAACCCGCATCTTTGGAATGGGTCGTCGGCCGGCTCGAAATGCTGATAGCCCAGGGCATGCCCGACTGATGCCGGCCGAGGCGGTCAAGGCGCGGGTCGAGCAGGTTTATCGGCAAGACTCGCGGCGGATCCTGGCAACGCTGATTCGCTTGCTGGGCGACTTCGATCTTGCCGAAGAAGCCCTGCACGAGGCGTTCTTCGTCGCGGTCGAGCGCTGGCAGCGCGACGGTGTGCCGGACAATCCGCGGGCGTGGCTCGTGTCCGCCGGACGCTTCAAGGCGATTGACAGCCTGCGCCGTCGAGCGCGCTTCGCGGCGTCCCAGCCGATGCTGGTTGCACAGCTCGAAGAGCTGGAACAGTCCGATTGGAGTGATGAGGACGTGGAAGACGATCGCCTTCGGCTGATTTTTACCTGTTGCCATCCGGCCCTGGCGGCTGATGCCCAGGTGCCGTTGACGCTGCGTGAAGTGTGCGACTTGACCACCGAAGAAATTGCCCGTGCCTTTCTCGCCTCGCCGGCGGCCATCGCCCAGCGCATCGTGCGGGCCAAGGGGAAAATCCGCGACGCGAAGATTCCCTATCTAGTGCCATCGCGCACCGAACTGCCGGAACGGCTGGACAGTGTGTTGCGGGTGATCTACTTGGTGTTCAACGAGGGGTATTCGGCCTCGATGGGCGCAGAATTGACCCGTGAAGATCTCACCCGCGAAGCCATACGCCTCGCGCGTTTGCTGATGGAGTTGTTGCCGGAAGCTGAAGTCATGGGGTTGTTGGCGCTGATGCTGTTGCACGAATCGCGACGCCGGGCACGAAGCTCGGTGACGGGTGAACTGATTCTGCTGGACGAGCAGGACCGATCCCTGTGGGATCAAGGGATGATCGCCGAAGGCTGCGCCATGGTGGAGGCCGCGCTCAATACCCGGCGGTTCGGACCCTATTGTCTGCAAGCAGCGATTGCCGCCGTGCACGCTGAAGCGGCCACCGCGCAAGAAACCGACTGGCCGCAGATCGTTGGCCTCTACGATGTGTTGTTGCGCGCGATGCCATCGCCAGTCATCGAGCTCAACCGCGCGGCTGCCCTGGCCAAGCGCGATGGGCCGCAGGCAGGGTTAAGTCTGGTCGAGGGGATACTCGCAAGGGGTGAGTTGCTCGACTATCACCTGGCCCATTCGGCGCGGGCGGAATTCTGTCGGCAGTTGGGGCGGGTGGAGGAGGCGAGGGCGGCTTATGGACGGGCGCTTGAACTGACGCAGCAATTGCCGGAGCGACGGTTTATCGAAGCCAGGTTGGCCGGGTTGGATTGATAGTCCAGAGGTATCCGAACCTATTCGTGGCGAGGGAGCTTGCTCCCGCTGGGGCGCGAAGCGGCCCCCCGCGGTGTGTCAGTTGAATCAGGAGGGCTGCTGCGCAGCCCAGCGGGAGCAAGCTCCCTCGCCACGGGGTTTTCCTGAGTTTCCTGAACTGGCGGACAACAAACAAAAAAGGCGACCCGAAGGTCGCCTTTCTCATTCGCCCAACGTTGATCAGAACTCGTGATCAGCGCTGTCCGGGTTCAGGTCGCTGATGCCCAGCTTGCCTGCGGCTTGTTCGATCGAACCGGTCTGCTTGACCAGGGCGGCGATGGCGTCGCGCACGATCTGGTTGCCCGCGGTGTTGCCGGCGGCGATCAGCTGGTCGTAGTGCTCACCCTTGTTGGCGTGATCGACCATAACCTGAATCTTGGCTTCGGTGTCGGCCAGGTCGGCCTTGAGCGCGGTGTCAGCGGCCGGATCGGCCTTGGCTATCAGCGACGACAGGCTGGCGCCGGTCATCTTGGTGCCGTCTGCGCGGGTGTATTCGCCCAAGTAAACGTTACGTACACCCTTGGCATCGTAGAAATGCGAGTTGTGGGTGTTGTCGCTGAAGCAGTCCTGTTCGTCTTCCGGGGAGTTGGCTTCCAGGGACACCTTCATGCGCTCGCCTGCCAGTTCGCCCAAGGACAGGCTGCCCATGCCGAACAGCATCTTGCGCAGACCGGTTTCGGCCGGCTCGGCTTCCAGGGTGGCGCGGTAGTTGTCGGCCACGTTCGGCTTCCAGTTACCGACCATTTCCTGCAGGTCGTTGACCAGCAGTTGGGTCACGGACTTCAGATAGGCACGACGACGATCGTTGTGGCCTCCGGTGGCGCCTGCCCCTTCCAGGTAATCCGAAGCTGGGCGATTGCCAGCACCAGGGCCGGTGCCGTTGAGGTCCTGGCCCCACAGCAGGAATTCGATGGCGTGGTAGCCAGTGGCAACGTTCGCCTCGGAACCGCCCAGCTCGTTCAGGCTGGCGAGTTTTTCCGGGGTAATGTCTTTGACATCGACCTTGTCTTCGCCGACCTGAACCTCGGTATTGGCGATGATGTTGGCGGTGGCGCCCGGGTTACCCAGGGCATGCTCGTAGGTCTTGTCGACGTAGTCGATCAGGCCCTCGTCCAGGGGCCATGCGTTCACTTGGCCTTCCCAGTCGTCGATGATGGTGTTGCCGAAGCGGAACACTTCGCTCTGCAGGTAAGGCACGCGGGCGGCGACCCAAGCAGCCTTGGCGGCTTTGAGGGTGTCGGCGTTCGGCTTGGCCAGGAACGCGTCGACGGCGGTTTGCAGGGTTTTCGCGGTGGATTCGGCATCGCTGTAGACGGCATGGACGATGTCGGCATAGTGCGCGACAACAGCCTTGGCGGCGGCTTCGTCGATCTTGCCAGCGGCAGCGGGGGCAGCCGGAGCAGCGGTACTGGCGGCCGGCGTTGGCGCTTGCGGCGCGGCGGCCTTGTCTTTGCCTTCGCCGCAACCGGCGAGGGAAATAGCGATGGCCAACAGACTGGCGGTAGCCAGAGGCATACGAATCATGGCGAACATCCTGCTTCGGTGATGAATGGGACAGGCGCAAGGGTGCGCAAAAGCTGCGACATAATGCGAAAGATTTGCATTATGTGTAAAGGGCTGTGGCTGTAAATATTTCTTATTTAATAATGCAGATCGCTGCGTTTGGGCGGCGTCTGTAGGGATTGTCTGGTTGCCAACTCCTTGAGCGGAGCAATGGCCGCGCAAAAGATTCAGACGATGGAGGCCTTGGTGCGCTCCGCCTGCTTCAGATAAAGGCCCAGCTCCCGTGCCGGCAGGGGTTTGCTGTAGTAATACCCCTGGCCTTCATGGCAGCCCTCGGAAATGATGTAGGCCTCTTGCTCGATCGTCTCGACGCCTTCGGCAATGACCTGCATCCCCAGGCTTTTGCCTAGCTGGATGATGGCCCGGACGATGGTGGCGTCGTCTTCGTCGTCGAGCAGGTCTTGGACGAAGCTCTTGTCGATCTTGATCTTGTCCAGCGGCAAGCTCTTGAGGTAACTCAACGAGGAATAGCCGGTTCCGAAGTCATCGATGGCGATCAGCGCACCGGAACGGCGCAGGCTCAGCAGGTGCTGGGCAGCGGTGGTGATGTCTTCCATCAGGCCGGTCTCGGTGACTTCCAGCTCCAGGCTGCGAGGCGGCAAGCGATACATCTGCAGGAAGTTGTTCACCACCCGCGGCAATTCGGCGTGGTGCAGTTGTACGGTGGACAGGTTGACCGCCATGCGCAGGTCGACGAAGCCCTGGTCATGCCATTCGCGCAATTGCTTGCAGGCCTGGTCCAGTACCCATTCGCCAATGGCAATGATGGTGCCGTTCTGCTCGGCCAGGGGAATGAACAGGTCTGGCGGCACGAGACCGTGTTCCGGATGATGCCAGCGGATCAAGGCTTCGGTGCCCACCACGCGCAAATCGCGATAACTGATCTGTGGCTGGTACACCAGGCTGAATTGCCCGCGGGCCAGCGCCTCGCGCAGGTCCTTTTCCAGTTCGCGACGGCGGCGCATCTCGCTGTCGACGCTGGCGATGTAGAACTGGTAGCGATTGCGCGAGCGGGTCTTGGCCAGCGTCATGGTCTGCTCGGCCTTTTGCAGCAGCTTCTCGGTGCTGTCGCCGTCCTCGGGAAACAGCGTGATACCGATGGTTGCCCGCAGGCGGATCTCCTGGTCATCCAGTGCGAACGGCGCTTCCAAGTCATCCAGAATGCTCTGGGCCAGTTCGGCGGCCTCGTAAGGTTGCTCGATATCGGCCTGGACCAGGGCGAACTGGTCACCGCCCAACCGGGCCAACGCACCGAGGCGTCCGCTGTGGGCCCGCAGCCGATCAGCCAGGGCCAGCAGCAGCTGGTCGCCGGTCTGGTAGCTGAACTGTTCGTTGATGCTCTTGAAATCATCCAGCCCCACGCAGAGCACCGCCACGCGACGTTGCAGGCGTCCGGCATCCACCAGGATCTTGTCGAGTTGTTGTTGCAGTTGCTGGCGGTTGGGCAGGCCAGTCAGGAAGTCGTACTGCGCCATGCGCAACAGGCTGTTCTCGGCTTCGTGGCGTAGATGGGTGTTGCGCTCGATGGAGGCCAGGAGCTGGTTGGCGGTATTGATCCATAGGCCCAGCTCGTTCTTCTCATGGCCTCGCAGTTGCGGGATCTTGTGTGCGCTGGGGCGGTCAGGGTTGATTTCGGTCAGGTGCTGGATAATCCGCGACAACGGCTTGGTCAGCAGCCAGTGATAGACCAGGTACAGCACCAGGCCCATGGCGAGGGCGCGCAGCATTCCAGAAATGAAAATGATAACGGAGCTGATAATGAAGCCCTGGCCGTAGGTCGCGGTATCGAGCGTGATGCTCAGGTCGCCGTAATATTCGCTGTAGGGGCCGCGGCCCACCAGTTGTGTGGTGAAGGTTCGTTCCTGGCCAAGGATCAGGTCGGTCAGCCAGCGACTTTCGGAGTGCTGCAAGGGCCGGGTTTTTTCGGCAAGCATGGTTTCGCGAGGGTGGCCGATGGAGGCCATGCGCACGGCCTCGTCCTGGAACAGCCCTTCGATGACCTGCATGCCCATCTCCCGATCCAGGCTGTAGACCGCCTGGGTAGAAGGATCGCGGAACATATCAAGGATGCGCTGGGCGTCGACAGCTACGGCACGGTTGGTTTTGTAGGCGTCGAATACGATCTGGGCACAGCTCAAGATCATGCCAACGATCAACGCCGAGAGGAGCACGACCCGGAGCAACTTCACAGACAAGCTGTTTTTAAGTTCCAGCTTCAAAGATGGATTCCTTGTTTCGTGCGGATAGCGTCAAGTTGCCATGAGTATTGGCAATCCTGTGATGTCAGTCAAAGGGACAATCAAACACAAGGGTTTTCGCCTGAAGCCTGGCCGTTATACGGTGTCTACAGAGTTATTACTCTACGACCATTGTTTCGGTTGGAAGGGCCTGCAACTTGAGGCCTGGCGGGATTTTTTATTGGGTTTCAGACGCGAGGTCATGTGCCTGCTGCTGGGGATTGTGGATGCAAGCTTAAAAAAAAGGCGCTTTGCCCTCTCGGGAAAAGCGCCTTTTTCCTGGCATCAAAGCTTAGGCAGTGAAGGCTTTGCCTTCGAACTGCTCAGCCACGAACTTCCAGTTGACCAGGTTCCAGAACGCTTCGACGTATTTCGGGCGAACGTTGCGGTAGTCGATGTAGTAGGCGTGTTCCCAGACGTCGCAGGTCAGCAGCGGGGTGTCGCCGCTGGTCAGCGGGTTGCCGGCGCCGATGGTGCTGGCCAGGGCCAGGGACCCGTCAGCCTTTTTCACCAGCCAGCCCCAGCCGGAACCGAAGGTGCCGATGGACGTCTTGCTGAATTCTTCCTTGAACTTGTCGAACGAACCGAAGGCAGCATTGATGGCTTCAGCCAGTGCGCCGGTTGGTTGGCCGCCGGCGTTTGGCGCCAGGCAGTTCCAGTAGAAGGTGTGGTTCCAGACCTGAGCGGCGTTATTGAAGATACCGCCCGAGGAAGTCTTGACGATCTCTTCCAGGGTCTTGCCTTCGAACTCGGTGCCAGGCACCAGGTTGTTCAGGTTCACGACATAGGTGTTGTGGTGCTTGTCGTGGTGGTATTCCAGAGTCTCTTTGGAGATGTGCGGCTGCAGTGCATCGTGAGGATAGGGCAGCGGCGGCAATTCGAAAGCCATGGTGATTCTCCTAATCAGGTCAGTTGCGGTGAGCGCAAGGCCGATCACGGGCGGCCAGACTAGCGCCGGGGAGTTTGTACTCTTTGCGGCGCAGGAGTCGGATCATAGCACCGGGGGTGCGGCATAACCACGCAACAACTGTGTGGAATAGAGGTTCCAGAGCGGTTTGGAATATCAGCCGGAGACGATCAGCTGCACCGCCACGGTGAACATCATCAGTGCCACCAGCAGGTCGAGGATTCGCCACGTGCTGGGTCGGGCTAGCCAAGGGGCCAGCCACGCGGCGCCCAGCGCCAAGGTGGAAAACCAAAGCAGCGAGGCGCTGGCCGCACCCGCTACATAGGCACCGGGAACGCTTTGCTGGGCGCCGAGGGAGCCGATCAGCAACACCGTGTCGAGATAGACGTGGGGGTTGAGCAGCGTGACCGCCAAGGCGCTGAGCAGCACGGTTCGCAGTGAACGCGTGACGTGTTTTTCATTGCGCTGCAGGCTCTGTTTCGAACACGCCCGACGCAGCGCCTGACTGCCGTACCAGAGCAGGAACGCCGCGCCGCCCCATCGTGCGATCGAAAGCAGCAGCGGGCTTTGAGCCAGCAGCGTCGCCAACCCGAACACTCCGGCGGCGACCAATAGCGCATCGCAGGTGATGCACAGCGCGGCGACCGGCAGGTGGTGCTCACGCCGCAGGCCCTGGGCCAGCACAAAGGCGTTCTGGGCGCCAATCGCCATGATCAATCCAAGCGCCACCAGCAGCCCGTTGACGTAACTTTGCCACATGAGTTCTTCCCTTTGAGTGTTTGCAATGCTGGTCATTCTCCAGTGCGGGGATGTATAAGAAAAACCAATACTGCTGATTGCCCATTAGGAATACTGATGTTCGATTACAAACTGCTTTCTGCCTTGGCGGCCGTCGTCGAACAGGCTGGTTTCGAGCGTGCCGCGCAGGTGCTGGGATTGTCGCAGTCGGCCATCTCCCAGCGGATAAAACTCTTGGAAGCACGGGTCGGCCAGCCCGTCCTGGTGCGCGTCACGCCGCCGGCGCCTACCGAAATCGGCCGCCGGTTACTCAACCATGTGCAACAGGTCCGGCTACTGGAACGTGACCTGCAAAGCCTGGTGCCGGCGCTGGATGAGGAAGGGTTGCCGGAGCGCCTGCGGATTGCATTGAACGCCGACAGCCTGGCCACGTGGTGGGCCGGCGCCGTGGGGGCTTTTTGTGCAGAACAGCATCTGTTGCTCGACCTGGTGGTGGAAGACCAGACTGTCGGACTCAAGCGAATGCGCGCCGGCGAAGTAGCGGCGTGTGTCTGCGCAAGCGAACGCCCGGTGGCCGGGGCCCGCAGCGTATTGCTGGGGGCGATGCGTTATCGTGCGCTTGCCTGCCCTGCGTTCATCACTCGACATTTCCCCGAAGGGGTGCGCGCCGATCAGCTGGCGCGCACGCCAGCCCTGGTGTTCGGCCCGGACGACTTCCTGCAGCACCGATACTTGGCGTCCCTCGGCGTCGAAGGCGGTTTCGAGCACCATTTGTGTCCTTCGTCCGAAGGCTTCATTCGCCTCATCGAAGCCGGGCTGGGATGGGGCCTGGTGCCTGAGCTGCAAGTGCGCGAGCAGTTGGAGCGAGGCGAGTTGATGGAATTGCTGGCAGATAAGCCGATCGACGTGCCGCTGTACTGGCATCATTGGCGCAACGGCGGACAGTTGCTCGGTTTGCTGACCGAACAATTGATCGCAGCGACAAGCAGCACGCTGCAAGCAGTGAGTTGAAGTCGTATGGCTTGCAGCTCTTGGCTTGTAGCTCGAAACTGATTTTTAGGAGCACCACATGAAAATTCTGGTCACCGGCGCAAGCGGCTTCATTGGCGGACGCTTTGCGCGTTTTGCCTTGGAGCAAGGCCTGGATGTTCGGGTCAATGGCCGCCGGGCCGAAAGCGTCGAGCATCTGGTCCGGCGCGGCGCCGAATTCATCGAGGGTGACCTGGTCGACCCGATGCTGGCCCGTGATCTGTGTCGCGATATCGATGCCGTGGTGCATTGCGCTGGTTCGGTGGGCGTCTGGGGACGCTATCAGGATTTCCACCAGGGCAACGTCCAACTCACCGAAAACATCGTCGAGGCTTGCCTGAAGCAGAAGGTCCGGCGATTGGTGCATCTCTCATCGCCGTCCATTTATTTCGACGGTCGTGATCACCTCGCGTTGACCGAAGAGCAAGTGCCCAAACGCTTCAAGCATCCCTATGCCGCCACCAAGTACCTGGCCGAGCAGAAGGTCTTCGGCGCCCAGGAGTTCGGCCTGGAAGTGTTGGCCTTGCGGCCGCGTTTCGTCACCGGGGCCGGCGACATGAGCGTCTTCCCGCGACTGCTCAAGATGCAGCGCAAGGGGCGACTGGCCATAGTCGGCAACGGATTGAACAAGGTCGATTTCACCAGCGTACAGAACCTCAACGAAGCGCTGCTCAGCAGCTTGCTGGCCACCGATTCAGCCTTGGGCAAGGCCTACAACATCAGCAACGGAGCGCCGGTCCCGCTGTGGGACGTGGTCAATTACGTAATGCGACAAATGGAGGTCCCACAGGTCAGGCGTTATCGCTCCTACGGGCTGGCCTACAGTGTCGCGGCCATGAATGAAGGTTTCTGCGCGTTATGGCCCGGCCGCCCCGAGCCGACGCTGTCGCGCCTGGGCATGCAGGTCATGAACAGGAGTTTCACCTTGGACATCGGTCGGGCGCGGCATTATCTCGATTATGATCCGCAGGTCAGTTTGTGGGCCGCCCTCGATGAATTTTGCGCTTGGTGGCGCGTCCAAGATGCCCGCTGATCGGTCCGTCATGAACCGAGTGCCCAGTTCGGGGTCAATGGGTGCGGCGGTTGCGGGGGTTATACTCGCTGCACCGAGCCATTACCGGTTTCCCAAAGGTTGAACCCATGCCCATGCGTAACGATGCCGACGACGACTTCGATGATGTACCGAGCCTGCGGATGCGGGCCGACATTCCCGATGACGATGACTTCCTGACCAACCGCGAGCCCCGCGTGCAAGCGCGTCCGGCACCCGCTGCGGCGGCCAAGGTCAAGGCACCGAGCACTGGGCCGCTGTGGGCATTGGTCGGTGCCCTACTGTGCGCATTGGCCTTCCTGGCGTGGTGGAGTTTCCAGCAGATTTCCCTGATGGAGCAGCAACTGGTCGCTACCCAGGAAAGTTTCGCCCGGATCAGTGAGGACGCGGCGGGACGCTTGCAGGACATTTCCGGCAAGGTCGTCGCCGGGCAGTCCAACGTGATGAGCGACAGTGAAGCGTTGAAATTGCAGATCAAACAATTGGATAACAAGCTGCAGGAGCAGGCACGGCAATTCGAAGGCAAGCTGCAAGAACAGTACAAACTCCTGCAAGGCGCGTTCGGTCCATCTGCCGACCTGGACAAGCAGCTGGCCCAGATGATCGCCCAAGACTCCGAACAGCAGAACGCCTACACCCAGTTGCAAGCAGCCAATACCCAGCTTCAGGCCCAGGTCAAGACGTTGGCGGCGGAGATGGCAGCCTTGAAGAACCAAGGCGAGGGCGGCGCGCTGGATGCCCAGCTCAAGAGCATCGGTGCCGACATCACCGCTCTGAAAAGAGCCACCTCGAACTCGGCCATCGAGCGCCTGGAACAGGACATGATCGTGCTCAAGAGCCAACAGGAGAATCGTTCGGGCGGCTCTGCCGCGGAGTTCGATGCCTTCCGTGGCCAGGTCACGCGTAACATCAATACCCTGCAATCGCAGATCCAGTACCTGCAACAGCAACTGAGCAACCGGGCCCAGTGACGCTCTGGAACCTGTGGAAGCCAGCTCGCTTCCACAGGTTTGCGCTTGCCTCGCAACAATCCCCTGAATACTCCCACATCACCCCGCGCCGTCTACGCTCTTGAAACATCAACAAGAACGAGGGCGCGCGCATGGGATTGATTCGAAAGATGGCCAGGCTGACGGCGTTGCTGTTTCTGGTAACACAGGTCCAGGCCGCCACTCCGGACGACGGTCAGGCAGCCCGGGCACTGCTGGAAAAGGCCCTGGCCTACTATGACGACTACGGCGACTATGCGTTCGCCGCCTTCAGCCGCCAAGGCGAGTTCGTCGACAAGGACCGCTACGTGTTCGTGGTCGACACCCAAGGCGTGATGCTCGCCAGCGGCGGTCCCTCGTCAGCATTGATCGGGCGAGACGTTTCCGAGGTGCTGGGGCCGGAGTTGCGCAAGGCCTTCAAGGACGCACTGAAAACCCCTGAAGCCAGCGGTATCCAGCAGGCTGAATACCGTTGGCAGAACTGGGCCGACGGCAAGGTCGAGCGCAAGCATGTGTACTTTCAGCGGGTCGGCGAGCGAATCCTCGCGGTCGGCTATTACCTGCCTCGGGCCTCTGCCGAACAGGCCAGGGCGCTGCTGGACAAGGCGTCGGCCGATTTGTTGAAAAACGAGAAAGCGACGCTGACGGCGATCAACGCTCTCAAGGGCGGCTATCTTGAGGATGACCTGTATGTCTTTGTCGTCGACCTTGATACCCGACGCTATGTCGGTCATGGCACCAACCTGCGCTTGATCAATACTGATTTTGCCAAGGTCAAGGATCCGGCGGGCAAGCCGGTGGGCGAGCCGATATTGGCCATGATCGGTAAGCAGGATGCGGGGGAGTATGAGTATCGCTGGAAGAATCCGGTAACGGGGAAGGTCGAGAACAAGCATGCCTATTTGAAGAAGGCGGGGCATTTGCTGGTGGCGGTGGGGTATTACAGTCCTTGAGGCTGGGTGGCTGGGGTTTTGGGTGTATATCCGTTACCGAAGATACGGATATACACACCCAAAAACCGCCGAAATCAGCCCGCCACCAACACCCGAATCGCCTCCAACCGCAACGCAGCCTTCTCCAGCATCGCCAGCCCTTGCTCGCGCTGCTGACGCAAAGCCTCCAGCTCGCTATCGCGCACGGTAGGGTTGACCGCTTGCAGCGCGGTCAGACGTGCCAGTTCCTCTTCGGTATCGGCTGCAAGGCGGCGTTGAGCCTCGGCCACGCGCTCGGCATGGCGCGGGATGATCTTCTCTTCGCCGGCATTGATCCGTGGTGATAGCTGATCACGCTGGGCCTGGATGAACTTGTTGGCGCTGGCGCGGGGCACGCTTTCGAGCTGGTCGTTCAGGGTCTCGAACGAGACCCGGGCAGCCAGGTCGTTGCCGTTGGCGTCCAGCAGGCAGCGCAGGGCGGCCGGTGGCAGGTAGCGGCCCAGTTGCAGCGAGCGCGGGGCAACCACTTCGCTGACGTAGAGCAATTCCAGCAACACGGTGCCGGGCTTGAGTGCCTTGTTCTTGATCAGCGCCACGGCGGTGTTGCCCATGGAGCCGGACAGCACCAGGTCCATGCCGCCTTGCACCATCGGGTGCTCCCAGGTGATGAATTGCATGTCTTCGCGGGACAGCGCCTGGTTGCGGTCGTAAGTGATGGTCACGCCTTCGTCGTCGCCCAGCGGGAAACTGGCGTCGAGCATTTTTTCGCTCGGCTTGAGGATCAGCGCGTTGTCGGAATGGTCCTCGCTGTCGATGCCGAAGGCGTCGAACAGGGTTTCCATGTAGATCGGCAGGGCGAACTGGTCGTCCTGTTCGAATATGGCTTCTACCAATGCGTCACCTTCTCCCGCACCGCCGGAATTGAGCTCCAGCAGACGATCGCGGCCGGTGTGCAGCTCGGCTTCCAGGCGTTCACGCTCGGCGCGCGCCTCGTCGATCAGCGCTTGCCACTCGCCGTCATCGGCTTCTTCCAGCAAGGGCAGCAGGCGCGGGCCAAACTGGTGTTGCAAGGCGTTGCCGGTCGGGCAGGTGTTGAGGAAGGCATTCAGCGCTTCGTGATACCACTGGAACAACCGCGCCTGCGGGCTGGTTTCCAAATAGGGCACGTGCAGCTCGATGGTGTGTTTCTGGCCAATCCGGTCCAGGCGGCCGATGCGTTGTTCGAGCAGGTCCGGGTGCGCCGGCAGGTCGAACAGGACCAGGTGATGGGCAAACTGGAAGTTGCGACCTTCGCTGCCAATTTCCGAGCAGATCAGCACCTGGGCACCAAACTCTTCGTCGGCGAAATAGGCGGCCGCGCGGTCTCGCTCAAGGATGTTCATGCCTTCATGAAACACCGTGGCCGGGATGCCGGAGCGCACGCGCAAGGCGTCTTCCAGGTCCATGGCGGTTTCGGCGTGCGCGCAGATCACCAGGACTTTGGTGCGCTTGAGCATTTTCAACTGATCGATCAGCCACTCGACGCGCGGATCGAATTTCCACCAGCGCTCTTCTTCACTGGCGTCCGGCTGGGCCTGGAAGCTGACTTCCGGGTACAGCTCGGCGTGATCGCCCAATGGCAGTTCAAGGTATTCGTCCGGGCACGGCAGCGGATAGGCGTGCAGCTTGCGCTCGGGGAAGCCCTGTACGGCGGCGCGGGTATTGCGAAACAGCACGCGACCGGTGCCGTGGCGGTCCAGCAGTTCGCGGACCAGGCGGGCGCTGGCTTCGATATCACCGTCATTGACGGCGGTCAGCAACGCTTCGCCTTCGTTCCCCAGGAAACCGTGGATGGTCTTGTGGGCTCCGGGCGACAGGCGACCTTTGTCCAGCAGTTCCTGGACAGCCTCGGCCACCGGGCGATAGTTTTCACTCTCGGCGCGGAAGGCCTTGAGGTCATGAAAGCGGTTCGGGTCGAGCAGGCGCAGACGGGCAAAGTGGCTGTCCTGGCCCAATTGCTCTGGGGTTGCGGTCAGCAGCAATACACCCGGGATCGTTTCGGCAAGCTGTTCGACCAGCGCGTATTGCGGGCTGACGTGGTCTTCATGCCAGACCAGGTGATGCGCCTCATCGACGACCATCAGGTCCCAGCCGGCGGCGAACAGCGCGTCCTGGGCTTTCTCATCTTCCACCAGCCACTCCAGCGCCACCAGCGCCAGTTGGGTGTCTTCGAACGGGTTGCTGGCATCGCTTTCGATGAAGCGTTCTTCGTCGAACAGCGCAACCTGCAGGTTGAAACGTCGGCGCATTTCCACCAGCCATTGGTGCTGGAGGTTTTCCGGCACCAGGATCAGCACGCGGCTGGCGCGGCCGGACAGCAGTTGCCGATGGATGATCAGGCCGGCTTCGATGGTCTTGCCCAGGCCCACTTCGTCCGCCAGCAATACCCGGGGCGCGATGCGGTCGGCCACTTCACGGGCGATGTGCAGTTGATGGGCGATCGGTTGGGCGCGTACGCCACCCAGGCCCCAGAGCGACGACTGCAACTGCCGGCTGGTGTGTTCCAGCGTGTGATAACGCAGGGAAAACCAGGCCAGCGGGTCGATCTGGCCGGCGAACAGACGGTCGCTGGCCAGACGGAACTGGATGAAGTTCGACAACTGGGTTTCCGGCAGGGTTACGACTTCGTTCTGTCCGTTGAGGCCGTGATAGACCAACAGCCCGTCGACGTCATCGACTTCGCGCACGGTCATTTTCCAGCCTTCAAAGTGAGTGATCACATCGCCCGGCGAAAACCGTACACGGGTGAGGGGCGCATTCCGGAGCGCGTACTGGCGGGTGTCGCCAGTGGCCGGATAGAGCACGGTCAACAAGCGGCCGTCCTGTGCCAGAACGGTGCCTAAACCCAGCTCGGCTTCGCTGTCACTGATCCAGCGTTGCCCCGGTTGATACTGCTG
The DNA here is from genome assembly GCF_051131955.1 of Pseudomonas sp. Z4-20. Classification (NCBI taxonomy): domain Bacteria; kingdom Pseudomonadati; phylum Pseudomonadota; class Gammaproteobacteria; order Pseudomonadales; family Pseudomonadaceae; genus Pseudomonas; species Pseudomonas sp. Z4-20. The sequence goes on along the minus strand of NZ_CP071641.1, from coordinate 4,305,100 downwards.
CGCCATGCTGCCTGACTCCCGCCGTGAAAAAGCCGGCTATCTTAACGGAATGAGCCGTCAGACCAAAGGATTTACGCACGCATCCTGGCCTCATACAGCGTGCGTACTCTTCCTCCGAAGGGAACTTAACCTTGCTTAGGGATCAAAGAAGCTTGTGTGTGGGCAGGGCATAATGCCAACCAGGTCACAAGTTTCAGACCAGCGGTTCAAGCTGCACCCACCACAGCCGACAACCTGAAGACAGGAGACCTTTATGTTGCCACCCATGCTTCCTTTGAGCGCCGTACCCGTTACCGCGCAACAGGATCCGGTCCGCCAGCGACCGGACATACCGCCCGTGGTCCCGGTGCAGGAAAGCTCCAGCGAAAGCACCATCGACCTGCAAAAGCGTGACCCGGAAGAAACCGCGCTGCTGCTGCGTGAGGAACAGCGCCGCCAGCAGGAACGCCAAAGGCGCCGCCAGGAAGCCGACGAAGATCCCGAGGAACACTTGGCTGTACCGGGTACGGAACTGAACGCCGACAACACTGTGCCGGTCGCGCCGCTGGTGGAGGGGGAGTCGCGCCAGGGCCTCTGGGTCGATATTCAGATCTGATCCAGGCGTACCGAACCGACAGGCTGGTCAAGCTCGACGACAGCCCGCATCATGGGCGCATCCGCAACTCACCGTACGATGCCGACACGCCATGAGCCAAGAAGACAAGCTGGTTGACCTTAGCGCTGAACGCGCCAAGCGCGTTCACGACCTCAACGAAAAGCGCCTCAATGAAGTCCGCCAGGCGTTCGAGCAGGCGATGCCGTTGGGCAAGCCGAAGAAGAAAAACAAAAGCAAACCTAAAAAGCGCTGAACCCCTCGATCCATTGATGCAGATCAGTTATTCCCCCTCCATTTCGCTCAGTCACGAGCGTTATTGACGCCGGTCAATTTTTATCCAGGCCTGATTGGTTACCTTGGCTCCAACGAAACAAGGGCAAGACCAGGAGGCCAGTCATGTTTTTCGATAATGTGGTGTTTGCCGGTGTGTTGACGGTCGGCCTCATGTTCGTGTTTTTCGCAGGTTTTGGATTATTCATCTGGAAAGACGCACACAAGCGCAAGAAGCTGTAGATCTTTCCAGCGACAACGAGCACGCAAGGCATTTTGGGCGACTTCGGTCGCCCTTTTTTTTTGCGCCGCGATTGTTGGACCTACAAAAGCAATGGCATAAAAAAAGGTGCGAACCGCAAGGGACGCACCTTTTTTACGCTCCGCTGGAAATCAGCTGCCGATGGCCTTGGAGGCCAGCCAGAACAGTGCGGCCGACAAGGCCACCGTGGCCGGCAGGGTCAACACCCAGGCCAGCAGGATGGTCCTGACCGTGCCGCCTTGCAGGCCGCTCTTGTTCGCGACCATGGTGCCCGCCACGCCGGAAGACAGCACGTGGGTGGTGGACACCGGAAGGCTGAATATATTCGCCGCGCCGATCATGCAGGCAGTGGTGATCTGGGCGGACATGCCTTGGGCATAGGTCATGCCTTGCTTGCCGATCTTCTCGCCGATGGTCAATACCACGCGTTTCCAGCCGACCATGGTGCCCAGGCCGAGTGCCAAGGCGACCGCCAGGATCACCCAGAATGGGGCGTATTCGGTGGTGGCGGTCAGGTCCTTGCGCAGCTTGTTCAGGTCGTCTTTTTCACGCGCCGCCAGCCCAGGCAACTTGCCGACTTTTTTCGCCGTGTCGTCGAGGCAGAGCAGGTAGCGACGCACTTCGATACGGCTTTCCGACGGCAGCGAGTGATAGTCCGCCACGCCTTTGAGGGTGTCTAGCAGCGCATTGATGGTCGGCTCGGTCTGCTGCGGGTTGCAACGGAATTTCTCCGGCAGGTCGCCTTCGACGCTTTTGCCCCAGGCCAGGAATTCGCCGAGGGACTCGTTGTTGCGCTTGTAGAACTGGCTCAGGTGCAGGGTCGCGTCGCGAGTGCGCTCGATCTGGTAGGTGGTGCTGTTCAGGTCGAGTACGAACTGCGCAGGCACGATACCGATCAATACCAGCATGATCAGGCCGATGCCTTTCTGGCCATCGTTGGAACCATGGACGAAGCTCACGGCCATGGCGGAAATCACCAGCACCAGGCGGTTCCAGAATGGAGGATGCTTCTTGTCATCGATCTTGCGGCGCTGTTCCGGCGTCTTGTGCATCTTCGACAGGGGACGCCACCATTTCAGGCCGATCAACACCAGGGCAGCGATCAGGAAACCGGCCATCGGCGAGAACACCAGGGAGGCACCGATGTCGATCGCCTTCTGCCAGTTCACGCCGTCGCCCAACGGAATATCGTTGATCAGGGCGTTGGCCAGGCCCACGCCGAGAATCGAGCCGATCAGCGTATGGGAACTGGAGGCCGGAATACCGAAGTACCAGGTGCCCAGATTCCAGGTGATGGCCGCTGCGAGCAGCGAAAACACCATGGCCAGTCCGTGCCCGGTGTTCACATTGATCAGCAACTCTACCGGCAGCAAGTGAACGATGGCATACGCCACGCCTACGCCGCCCAGCAGTACGCCGAGAAAATTGAACACACCGGAAAAGAACACCGCCAGGTGGGGCGGCATGGCTTTGGTGTAGATAACAGTGGCAACCGCGTTAGCGGTGTCATGAAAGCCGTTGATGAACTCGAAGGCGAGGACAAAAGCCAGGGCGAGCAAGAGGCTCACAAGCACCCAAGCATCCAGTCCGCTGAATAAATCGATCATGAAGGTTTTCTGACCCGGTCATAAGGGGGCGCGATTATGCCAGAAAACCGCGTTAATCGATGCATTGCCTGCTCATCGGTAACATTCTTCTACGAAATAACCGCGAGGAAACCTGCCCGGTCCTGGTTAGCCATGTGGATCGCAACCCTTTGTTTAGAAGGCCAAATGCCCTGTGGGCAGGGTTCGTATCGAGATGGGAAGGGAGTAGGAATAGTCGTAGGAAAAATCCAAAGCAGGACCTCCACTCAAGCTCTCCGATCGATGGCGCAGGAGCACAACGGCCCGCTTTTGGCGGGCGCTCGATGCCGGGGCGCCGGCCTGGGTGACGACCGGACACGGTAAGCAAGAACGTCCAGCCCCGGAAGCTAACCCTCTTCGGCCTTGAGTTCTTTTTCGATCTTCTGAAGTTCCTGGCTGAAAGCCTGGTCCTGAACGGTGGCGCGTTTACGCCAAGGTTTGCGTTCCGGTTCTGGTTGCGCGGCGTAAGTGGTGATTTCCCCGCCGTAAACTTCCTTGTAACGTTGTTCCTGGCGCTCAAGTTCCGCGCGCAGTTCGTCTTTCGTCACAGTATTACCTAATGAATTGAAATTAATCTGGTGATACGCACTGCATGCAGGCATGCAGACGGCCACGGCACCAGAGCTGACAGCTGACGTAGCATCAGGGCTTCGGATATTGCCGATACAGCGGAAGCGTCATGGGTGCTTCAGGCACCGGCTTTTGACACCATAGGGACTCACTGTGGTGCCGGAGACGGGCAAGCCTATTGGCCGCGCCGTCACCGAACGCATTATAGCGGTCTGCCTGAAGAACACTATCAGTAAACGTTAAACCGTACGTTGCCTTGTGTGAATTGATGTTTGTATGGGCTAGTTATGTAGACAGAGTTACACGCTGCACCACAAGTTCAAATATTGCTCGATCTGTTCAAGTCAATCGCGGCGCTGTCCTCAAGTTTCATTTGCCAGTAAGACGAGACGAATCAAATGGAACAAGCGGGGGGCGGGGCATTGCGATTATCGGTCGTCGGTTCGATAATCGAACGGTCTTGGCGATTCGGCCGTTGTCTGTCTGCCGGGTAGCCGCGTGTAATAGCCGTCATTCCCAGAGGACCCGACATGAACGACCAATTGCGCAATGCCTTCACGTCAGTCGCGCCGCCGATCGTTGCCTCGCCGGCCAAGCGGATCCAGGCCCTCACTGGCGACCCGGATTTCATGACATCGCTGGCCCGTGGGCTGGCCGTGGTCCAGGCCTTCCAGGAGCGCAAGCGGCACCTGACCATCGCTCAGATCAGCCACCGCACCGAAATCCCCCGCGCCGCGGTCAGGCGTTGCCTGCACACCCTGATCAAGCTTGGCTACGCGACCACCGATGGGCGCACTTATTCCTTGCTGCCCAAAGTGCTGACACTGGGCCATGCCTATCTGTCCTCGACGCCCTTGGCCGTTTCCGCCCAGCCGTATCTGGACCGCATGAGTGAACAGCTGCACGAGGCCTGCAACATGGCGACGCTCGAAGGCGACGATATTCTCTATATTGCGCGGTCGGCCACCACCCAGCGGCTGATTTCCGTGGACCTGTCCGTGGGTGGTCGCCTGCCGGCTTATTGCACATCGATGGGCCGGATTTTGTTGGCGGCCCTGGACGATGCTTCGCTGCGCGATTACCTGGACCATGCCGACCTGCAGGCCAAGACCAGCCGGACATTGCACACACCCGAGGCTCTGCTTGAATGCTTGCAGGAGGTTCGTCAACAAGGCTGGTGCATCGTCGATCAGGAACTGGAACAAGGCCTGCGCTCGATCGCCGTGCCGGTCTATGACGCTTCGGGTCAGGTGGTGGCTGCGCTGAACGTCAGCACCCACGCCGGGCGGGTCAGCCGCAACGAGCTGGAACAACGATTCTTGCCAGGCTTGCTAGGGGCCAGCCGGGACTTGAGCGCGCAGTTGTTCACGTAGCTGTTCGATAAACGCACACAGTCGGCCGCGCTGAATTGACGGTGTTTGCCTGGGCTCATTAATGTCGCGCAGCGTCATCTGGCGTTTCTTGCGTGGAATAAAAATAAAATGAACCAGCCCCAGACTTCCGTAGGCACTTGCCTCGATGTGCAGTCCTTTATCAATGCCCAACCCATCTCGCGCTATCAATGGCGGGTGGTGATTCTGTGTTTCCTGATTGTTTTCCTCGACGGCCTCGACACGGCCGCGATGGGTTTCATTGCGCCGGCACTGTCCCAGGATTGGGGCATCGACCGGGCCAGCCTTGGCCCGGTGATGAGTGCAGCGCTGATCGGCATGGTATTCGGCGCATTGGGTTCCGGCCCCTTGGCGGATCGCTTCGGGCGAAAAGTCGTGTTGGTGGGGGCCGTCGTGTTGTTCGGCGGGTTCAGCCTGGCGTCGGCGTACAGCACGAATGTCGACCAGCTGCTGGTGCTGCGCTTCCTCACGGGCCTGGGCCTGGGCGCCGGGATGCCGAACGCAACCACGTTACTTTCGGAATACACCCCGGAGCGCAAGAAGTCGCTGCTGGTCACGAGCATGTTCTGCGGCTTCAACCTCGGCATGGCCGCCGGCGGATTCATCTCGGCCAAGTTGATCCCTGCCTTTGGCTGGCACAGCCTGTTATTCATCGGCGGCGTCTTGCCATTGATCCTGGCGGTTGTGCTGCTGTTCTGGCTGCCAGAGTCGGCGCGTTACCTGGTGGTGCGCGATCGTGGCACCGATAAGGTGCGCAAGGCCCTGGCGCCGATTGACCCGCAGACCGTTGCCCACGCGGCGAGCTTCAGCGTCCCCGAACAGAAAACCGTAAAGGCGCGCAACGTGCTGGCGGTGATTTTCTCCGGTACCTACAGCGCCGGCACCCTGTTGCTGTGGCTGACCTATTTCATGGGGCTGGTGATTGTTTATCTGCTGACCAGCTGGCTGCCGACCCTTATGCGCGACAGCGGCGCGAGCATGGAACAGGCCGCGTTCATCGGCGCGTTGTTCCAGTTCGGTGGCGTATTGAGCGCGGTGGGCGTGGGCTGGGCGATGGATCGGTTCAACCCGCACAAGGTCATCGGCATTTTCTACTTGATGGCCGGGCTGTTTGCCTACGCGGTAGGGCAGAGCCTGGGCAACATTACCCTGCTCGCCACCTTGGTGCTGGTGGCCGGCATGTGCGTCAACGGCGCGCAATCGGCGATGCCGTCCCTGGCGGCGCGTTTCTACCCGACCCAGGGCCGGGCCACCGGGGTTTCCTGGATGCTCGGCATCGGCCGGTTTGGCGCGATTCTCGGTGCTTGGATGGGCGCGACATTGCTGGGCCTGGGCTGGAATTTCGAACAGGTCTTGACCGCGCTGGTGATTCCCGCAGCCCTGGCGACCACGGCTGTGGTGATCAAGGGCGTGGTCAGCCATGCGGATGCGACCTGAGTTATTCACCTGCACGAAACGCTGGGTCCGCACCTGTGGCGAGGGAGCAAGCAAGCCCCCTCGCCACGGTTTTAGTGTGTTTTCGAATTAAGGAAATATCGATAGCCAAGCAACAATCTGTTCGATAAACGAACACTTAGTCGATTATCGGATTGTTTTGGCGTTATCCCGAAGCTTAATCTTCAGGCATTCCGGCGCTGAACCTCGCGCCTTTTTCTTCATGCCGGTCCACTGGAAAACGGGAGCCTGCCCCATGGCTGAAATCCTTTCGCTGCACGACGCGGTGAAGCAATTCGTCAACGACGGCGATACCGTCGCGCTCGAGGGCTTTACCCATCTGATTCCGACGGCGGCGGGTCATGAAATCATTCGTCAGGGCAAGAAAGACCTGACCTTGGTGCGAATGACCCCGGACCTGATCTACGACCAGTTGATCGGCGCCGGTTGTGCTCGCAAACTGATTTTTTCCTGGGGTGGCAACCCCGGCGTGGGCTCCCTCCATCGGTTGCGCGACGCGGTCGAGAAGCAATGGCCGCACCCGCTGGAAATCGAGGAACACAGCCATGCCGACCTGGCCAACGCCTACGTCGCCGGCGCCTCCGGCCTGCCATTTGCGGTATTGCGAGCCTACGCCGGTTCCGACCTGCCGAAGGTCAACCCGCTGATCAAGAGCGTGACCTGTCCGTTCACCGGTGAAGTCCTCGCTGCCGTGCCTTCGGTGCGCCCGGACATCACGGTGATCCACGCCCAGAAAGCCGACCGCAAGGGCAACGTGCTGCTGTGGGGCATCCTCGGCGTGCAGAAAGAAGCCGCCCTGGCCGCCAAGCGTTGCATCGTCACCGTCGAAGAGATCGTCGACGACCTGAACGCGCCGATGAATGCCTGCGTACTGCCGACCTGGGCATTAAGCGCGGTGTGCCACGTACCCGGCGGCGCCCATCCGTCCTACGCCCACGGCTACACCGAACGTGACAACCGTTTCTACCAAGCGTGGGACCCCATCGCTCGGGACCGTGAGACCTTTACCGCATGGATCAACGAATACATCCACGGTACCCGGGATTTCAGTGAATTCCAGGCCCGGCTGGCAGCCGCTTCGCAGGTGAAACCATGACCTATACCACCAACGAAATGATGACCGTCGCTGCGGCGCGTCGCTTGAAAAACAATGCTGTGTGCTTCGTTGGCATCGGCCTGCCGTCGAAAGCGGCCAACCTGGCGCGGCTGACCTCGTCACCCGATGTCGTCCTGATCTACGAATCCGGCCCGATCGGCGCCAAGCCCAGCGTACTTCCGCTGTCCATCGGCGACGGTGAACTGGCGGAAACCGCGGACACTGTCGTACCGACCGGTGAGATTTTTCGCTACTGGTTGCAGGGCGGCCGTATCGACGTCGGTTTCCTTGGCGCCGCCCAGGTCGATCGTTTTGGCAACATCAACACCACGGTGGTCGGCGACTACCGCCAGCCCAAAGTGCGCCTGCCGGGTGCCGGTGGCGCGCCGGAAATCGCCGGTTCGGCCAAGAGCGTGTTGATCATCCTCAAGCAGTCGGCGCGTTCGTTTGTCGAAAAGCTGGATTTCATCACCTCGGTCGGCCATGGCGAAGGCGGCGATTCGCGCAAGCGTCTTGGCCTGCCGGGTGCCGGCCCCGTGGGCATCATCACCGACTTGTGCATCATGGAGCCGGAAGCTGGCAGTCATGAATTCGTGGTTACCGCGCTGCACCCGGGCGTGACCCGCGAGCAGGTCATTGCCGCCACCGGGTGGGCGATCCGTTTCGCCGACCAAGTGCAAACCACCGCCGAACCGACCGAAGTGGAGCTGCGCGCACTGCGCGACCTGGAAGCTCGTACCGCGGCGGCCCACGGCCAGGCGCCGGGAGAAGCTTGATGCGCGACGTGTATATCTGTGATGCGATTCGAACCCCTATCGGGCGGTTTGGCGGCGGTTTGTCCGCCGTGCGCGCCGATGATCTGGCGGCCGTGCCGATCAAGGCATTGATGGAACGTAATCCGTCGGTGGACTGGAGCGCGGTGGACGAGGTGTTCCTCGGCTGCGCCAACCAGGCCGGCGAAGACAACCGCAACGTGGCGCGCATGGCGCTGTTGCTGGCGGGTTTGCCGCAGAGCATTCCCGGCGTGACCCTCAACCGCCTCTGCGCCTCGGGCATGGACGCCATCGGCACGGCATTCCGCGCCATTGCCAGCGGCGAGATGGAGTTGGCGATTGCCGGCGGCGTGGAGTCGATGTCCCGCGCGCCGTTCGTGATGGGCAAGGCCGACGCGGCGTTCTCGCGCAACATGAAGCTGGAAGACACCACCATCGGCTGGCGCTTCATCAACCCGTTGATGAAAGCCCAGTACGGCGTGGACGCAATGCCGCAGACCGCGGACAACGTGGCCGATGACTACAGGGTGTCCCGCGCCGACCAGGACGCCTTCGCCGTGCGCAGCCAGCAACGCGCGGCAGCCGCCCAGGGAGCGGGTTTTTTCGCCGAAGAAATCGTTCCGGTGCGCATTGCCCATAAGAAAGGCGAAACCGTTGTCGAGCAGGATGAACATCCTCGCGCCGACACCACACTGCAAACCTTGAGCAAACTCAAACCAGTCAACGGCCCGGACAAGACCGTCACCGCCGGCAATGCCTCAGGCGTCAACGATGGCGCGGCGGCGATGATCCTGGCGTCGGCCGAAGCGGTGAAGAAACACGGCTTGACCCCTCGGGGTAAAGTGCTCGGCATGGCCAGCGCCGGGGTTGCGCCTCGGGTGATGGGCATTGGCCCGGTACCGGCGGTGCGCAAACTCACCGAGCGCCTCGGCCTGGCGGTCGCGGATTTCGATGTGATCGAACTCAATGAAGCGTTTGCCAGCCAGGGCCTGGCGGTGCTGCGTGACTTGGGGCTGGCGGACGATGCGCCGCAGGTCAATCCGAACGGCGGCGCTATTGCCCTCGGGCATCCACTGGGCATGAGCGGGGCGCGCTTGGTCATGACGGCGCTGCACCAGTTGGAAAAGACCGGCGGCAAGAAAGGCCTGGCGACCATGTGCGTTGGCGTCGGCCAGGGCCTGGCGCTGGCCATCGAACGCATCTGACGGGTCGTCTACCAATAAGAAATCGAGGAATGCTTCATGACTGACAAGCCTGGTTATCGTCGCCCTCAAGCGGGCACCCAGCCGGAGTATTTGCACCCGCCGTACCAGTCCACCAACCTGCGCTCGCCGTCCAAGCCGTTGGTGTATTTGCCTCACTCGCTGTCGGAAATTACCGGGCCGACTGTAGGCGCTGACCGCTTGCAGGAGAAAGATCACGACCTCACCGCCCAACATGCCGGCGAACCATTGGGTGAGCGGATCATCATTCACGGGCGCGTGCTGGATGAGCACGGCCAGCCGGTGCCGGGCATCTTGGTGGAGATCTGGCAAGCCAACGCCGCCGGTCGCTATAACCACGACCGTGACAAACACGATGCGCCGCTGGACCCGAACTTCACCGGCACCGGTCGCACCGTGACCGATGCCGATGGCTGGTATCAGTTTCAGACGATCAAGCCCGGCGCCTACCCGTGGGGTAATCACCACAACGCCTGGCGCCCGGCGCATATCCATTTCTCACTGTTCGGGCCGAGTATCCTGACGCGGCTGGTGACGCAGATGTATTTTCCTGGCGACCCGCTGCTGGAATACGACCCGATCTACAACTGCGTGCCGGACGCCCGTGCCAAGGAACGCCTGATCGCCCGTTTCGACCTGGAAAAAACCATCCCCCACTACGCCCTCGGTTATCGCTGGGACATCGTCTTGCGCGGCCGCGAAGCCACGCCGATGGAGAAATAAGATGACGCTCAACGCCACTACGTCCCACACCGTCGGCCCGTACTACCACATCGGCCTGACCTGGCTGAACCGCGAAGACCTGACCGTCGCTCAGACCCTGGGCCAACGCGTGGCGATCACCGGGCAGGTGATCGACGGCGACGGCCAGTTCGTCAACGATGCGATGCTGGAAGTCTGGCAGGCCAACGCCGCCGGCAAGTACGCCCACCCGGAGGACGACCAGGACAAGCCTCTGGACCCGCACTTCGAAGGCTTCGGCCGGGTGCCGGTGGATGCCGAAGGGCGCTTTCGTTTCACCACGATCAAGCCGGGCACGGTGCCGGGCCTCGGCGGCACGACCCAAGCGCCGCATCTGGTGGTGCTGGTGTTCGCGCGCGGACTGGTCAAGCATCTACTGACGCGCATCTACTTCGACGGCGAACAGGCCAACGGGGCCGATCCGTTGCTGGCCTGCGTGCCCGAAGAGCGCCGGAGCACAATCGTCGCCAAGCCTGATGCGTCGGGCGTGTACCAGTGGAACGTGATCCTGCAGGGCACGGATGCCGAGACGGTGTTCTTCGATTACTGATTGAAAACCCCCGTGGCGAGGGAGCTTGCTCCCGCTGGCTTGCGCAGCAAGCCCATGGCAGGCGAAGCGGTGTATCAAAGCAGTGCGGAGCCTGGTTTTGCGACTGCTGCGCAGCCGAGCGGGAGCAAGCTCCCTCGCCACGGATGGCCAGACTGTGGAACGGGACTGTTACCAAGTGTGTCTAGACGTGGTCAGTCCCCAACGAGTGAATAACCCATGACCACCCCAATCAGCCACTACACCGGTGAGGAACGCAGCAAGCGCATCTTCGCCATCGTCGGTGCCTCATCCGGCAATCTGGTCGAATGGTTCGACTTCTACGTCTATGCGTTCTGCGCGATTTATTTCGCCCCGGCGTTCTTTCCCTCGGACAACCCGACGGTGCAACTGGTCAACACGGCCGGCGTGTTCGCCGCCGGCTTCCTGATGCGGCCCATCGGCGGCTGGATTTTCGGCCGGGTGGCGGACCGTCACGGGCGCAAGAATTCGATGATGATCTCGGTGATGATGATGTGCTTCGGCTCGTTGCTCATCGCCTGCCTGCCGACCTACAAGGACATCGGCGTCTGGGCACCGGTGCTGCTGTTGTTCGCGCGTTTGTTGCAAGGCCTGTCGGTGGGCGGTGAATACGGCACCACCGCCACCTACATGAGCGAAGTCGCCCTCAAGGGCCAACGCGGCTTTTTCTCCTCGTTCCAGTACGTGACGCTGATCGGCGGGCAACTGTTGGCGGTGTCGCTGGTAGTGGTCCTGCAACAATTTCTCAGCGAAGAAGAGTTGCGCGCCTATGGCTGGCGTATCCCATTCGTGGTGGGCGCCGCGGCCGCATTGATTTCGCTGTTCCTGCGGCGCTCCCTGAAGGAAACCAGCAGCAAGGAAATGCGCGAAAACAAGGACGCCGGCAGCATTGCGGCGCTGTTTCGCGACCACAAGGCCGCGTTCATCACCGTGCTGGGCTACACCGCCGGCGGTTCGCTGATTTTCTACACCTTCACCACCTACATGCAGAAATACCTGGTGAACACCGCCGGCCTGCACGCCAAGACCGCCAGCTACATCATGACCGGCGCGCTGTTCCTCTATATGTGCATGCAGCCGCTGTTCGGCATGCTGGCGGACAAGATCGGCCGACGTAACTCCATGCTCTGGTTCGGTGCCCTGGGGGCGTTGTGCACGGTGCCGATCCTGCTGACCCTCAAAAGCACCAGCAGCCCGTTCCTGGCGTTTGTCCTGATTACGTTGGCGCTGGCGATCGTCAGTTTCTACACCTCCATCAGCGGCCTGGTGAAAGCTGAAATGTTTCCACCGCAAGTGCGGGCGCTGGGAGTAGGGTTGGCTTACGCGGTGGCCAATGCGATTTTTGGTGGATCGGCCGAATACGTCGCCTTGAGCCTGAAGGCCCAGGGCATGGAGAACGCCTTTTATTGGTATGTCACGGTGATGATGGTGGTGGCGTTCCTGTTCAGCCTGCGCCTGCCCAAGCAACCGAAGTATTTGCAGCATGATCTTTAAGGCATCCACCTTGCGAAGGACTGTTTATGAGCGAACGACCGGGCAATCAGCTGTTCGATGCCTATTTCACCGCCCGCGACATGCGCGAGGTGTTCTGCGATGCGGGGCGGGTCCAGGCGATGCTGGATGTCGAGGCGGCCCTGGCCCGGGCCGAGGCGCGGGTAGGGTTGATTCCCCAAGACGCAGTGGCGTCGATCGAGAACGCCTGTCGCGCCCAGCTGTACGATTTTTCGCAGTTGAGCGAAGCAATCGCCAGCGCCGGTAACTCGGCAATCCCGCTGGTCAAGGCGCTGGGCAAGCGCATCGCCGCCCAGAGCACCGAGGCTGAGCGCTACGTACACCTGGGCGCCACCAGCCAGGATGTGATGGACAGCGGGTTGGTGCTGCAATTGCGTCAGGCGTTGGGCCTGATCGAGGCAGAGCTGGCGCAACTGGCGGGCGCCCTGGCCCGACAAGCCGAACGCTACGCCGCCACGCCGTTGGCCGGGCGCACCTGGTTGCAACACGCCACGCCAGTCACCCTGGGCATGAAAATCGCCGGTTGGCTGGGGGCGATCACCCGCAGTCGCCAGCGCTTGAAAGAGCTCAAACCACGCCTGCTGGTGCTGCAGTTTGGCGGCGCCTCCGGGACGCTCGCCGCCTTGGGTGACCAGGCGCTGCCGGTCGCCGAAGCCTTGGCCGCCGAACTGCAACTGACCCTGCCGGAACAGCCGTGGCACACCCAGCGCGATCGTTTGGTGGAGTTCGGCGCGGTGCTGGGCTTGCTCGCCGGCAGCCTGGGCAAGTTGGGGCGCGACGTCAGCCTGTTGATGCAAACCGAGGCCGGCGAAGCGTTCGAACCCTCCGCGCCGGGCAAGGGCGGTTCTTCCACTATGCCGCACAAGCGCAACCCGGTGGGCGCGGCGGTGTTGATTGGCGCGGCGACGCGGGTGCCAGGCCTGGTGTCGACGTTGTTCAGCGCCATGCCTCAAGAACATGAACGTAGCCTGGGCCTGTGGCACGCCGAATGGGAAACCCTGCCGGAAATCTGCTGCCTGGTCTCCGGCGCCCTGCAACAGGCGCGGCTGCTGGCCGAAGGGCTGGAAGTGGATGCGGCGCGCATGGCCCGCAACCTGGAACTGACCCAAGGGCTGGTGCTGGCCGAAGCGGTGAGCATCGCCCTGGCCCAGCGGGTTGGCCGCGACACGGCGCATCATTTGCTGGAGCAATGCTGCAAGCGCGCCGTGGCTGAACAGCGGCATCTACGTGCGGTGCTGGGAGACGAACCCCAGGTCACCGCGCAGTTGTCCGCAACCGAGCTTGATCATCTGCTCGACCCGGCGCACTACCTCGGCCAGGCCCAGACCTGGGTTGCCCGGGCCGTGGCCGAACACCTTGCCTTGAACGCCTGAAAGGAGATTGTTGTGGGATTGGTCAAACTCGCCGATGGCGAACTGAACTATTGTTTGGATGAGCGGCGATTGGACGGGCCACAAGACGCCCCGGTGCTGGTGCTCTCCAACTCCCTGGGCACCGATCTGCACATGTGGGATGAGCAGGTCGCGGCCTTCAGCGAACACTTTCGCGTGCTGCGTTTCGACACCCGCGGCCACGGCCAGTCGCTGGTCACCGAAGGCCCCTACAGCATCGAACAGCTGGGCCGCGATGTGCTGGCGATGCTCGATCAGTTAAACATCGACAAGGCGCATTTCTGTGGCTTGTCCATGGGCGGCTTGATCGGCCAGTGGCTGGGGATCAATGCCGGCGAGCGCCTGCACAAATTGGTGGTGTGCAACACCGCCGCCAAGATCGGCGACCCGTCGGTGTGGAACCCGCGCATCGAAACCGTGCTGCGTGACGGCAAGGCCGCGATGGTGGCCTTGCGTGATGCCTCGATTGCCCGTTGGTTCACGCCTGATTTTGCCGAGGCCCATCCGGACAAGGCCAAGCAAATCACCGACATGCTCGCCGCGACGTCGCCTCAGGGCTACGCGGCCAATTGTGCCGCCGTGCGCGATGCCGATTTCCGCGCGCAGTTGTCTGCGATTCGCGTGCCGCTGTTGGTGATCGCCGGCACTGAAGATGCCGTGACGCCGCCGTCGGGTGGGCACTTTATCCAAGAGCGGGTCAGTGGCGCCGAGTACGCCGAGTTCCATGCCGCGCACCTGTCCAATGTCCAGGCCGGCGCGGCGTTCAGCGCGCGGGTCCTGGATTTCCTGATTGATTCTGGCCGTGCCTGAGGAGTTTTTTGTGGACGAGAAACAACGTTACAACGAAGGCATGCAAGTACGCCGCGCGGTGCTGGGCGATGCCCATGTCGATCGCAGCCTTGATGCCCTGACTGAATTCAACAGCGAATTCCAGGAAATGATCACCCGCCACGCCTGGGGCGACATCTGGACCCGCCCGGGCCTACCGCGCCATACCCGCAGCCTGATCACCATCGCCATGTTGATCGGCATGAACCGTAACGAGGAACTCAAGCTGCACCTGCGCGCCGCCGCCAACAACGGCGTGAGCCGCAGCGAGATCAAGGAAGTGATCATGCAGAGCGCTATTTATTGCGGCATCCCGGCGGCCAATGCGACGTTTCATTTGGCCGAGTCGGTTTGGGATGAACTGGGCGTTGAATCCCGGGGTTAAGAATCGCCCCCAATCGTCCATGGGATCGGGCTTGCTCGCGATAGCGATGGGTCAGTTGGCATCGACACCCGCTGACCCATCACTTTGGCTTACAACAAGCTGATCGGGTAGCTGACGATCAAGCGGTTCTCATCGAACTCATTGACGTTGAAATCCCGGCGCATCGTCGAGTTGCGCCACTTTACATTCAGGCTCTTCAGCGCGCCGCTCTGCACGGTGTAGGCCAGTTCACTTTCACGACCCCATTCCTTGCCATCGTCAACGGTGGCGGTGTGCACGTTATCGCCGCTGATGTAGCGGTTCATCAGGGTCAGGCCCGGCACGCCGACAGCGGCGAAGTTGTAGTCGTGGCGCACTTGCCAGGATTTTTCCTTGGCGTTGTCGTAGCTGGAGTTATAGCTGTCGTTCGCCAGGGTGCCGCCGCTGGTGCCGTTGACGCGCATCCAGGCATCATCGCCGCCGACTTTCTGCAGGCCGACGTAGAAGGTGTTGCCGCCGTATTTGGCCGAGAGCATGGCGAATGCGGTTTTGTTGTCCAGGTCGCCGGCCAAGGCACTGCCATTTTCCTTGCCGATGAAGTAGCCAAGGTTGGCGCCCAGGGTCCAGTCGCCCATGGGTTGGCTGTGGGTCAGGTTGAAATATTGCTGCTGGTAGATGTCAGACAGTTCCGCGTACCAGACGCCCACCTGGGTGCGTTTTTCGTTGAAGGCGTATTCGCCGCCACCGAAGTTGAAGCGGTCGGAGGTGAACGCGCCGCGGCCGTTCATCGACATGTCTTCCATGCTCGCGTCGTTGCGCGGGCTGTTGCCACGGAACTGGCCGCCGTAAAGGCTCAGGCCGTTGATTTCGGTCGAAGTCACCTGGCCGCCACGGAAGGTTTGCGGCAGGGAACGACCGTCGTCGGAACGCAGGATCGGCAGCACCGGCATCCATTCGCCGACTTTCAATTCGGTCTTCGACACTTTGGCCTTGAGGGCTACACCCAGGCGACCGTAGTCATCGGCGGGGCGGCCATCGTCATGAATCGGCAACAGGGACGTGTTCGCCGTGCCACGGCCACCGTCGAGCTTGACCGCGTACATGCCCAGGATGTCCAGGCCGAAACCGACCGTGCCTTGGGTGAAACCGGACTTGGCATCGAGGATGAAACTCTGGGTCCATTCCTCGGCTTTGCCCTGGGCATTGTCCGGGTTGGTGAAGTTGCGGTTGATGTAGAAGTTGCGAAGGTTGAGATTGACCTTGGCATCCTCGACGAAGCCCGATTCCGCGGCCAGGACGGGCAGGGCGGTGCTGGTCAGGGCGACGGCAATGAGGCTTGGGAACAAGTGCTTTGTGGGCTTCATGGGCGTTGTCTCTATTTTTGTGGACGAAGCGAGTCGTTGCCGCACTTTTGAGGTGCAGACGGTACGGGTGTAGCCAGGGTCGTCAGGGCGATCGGGATCAGCCGGGTGAGGCGGGGCGTCTGGGCATGGTGTCGAACCTGTTGTTATTGGTTTTGTGCGAGCGATGGTGAAGCGCGGGTCGGGATCGGTTCAATTGCCGTTTGCGGGTTTTGGGCGATTATCGAACAGCAAAAAATGAGCGAATGGTGGGGGCGCTTGTTCTGGGTATATATCCATTGCTGCGGTGATGGCCGCTGGCGGTTTCGCTCTTACAGCGACTCACTTTTATGAAGCGTAAAAGTAAGCAAAACGCTTTTGCCCCACCACTTGGCACCTCGCTTGAGCTCGGTGTGCCCTCACTCCGGCATTGCTCCGTGGGCCCGCCGCGAAGGGCCATCCATGGCCCAGCGCGGCTATCCCGGCATCCATGCCGGGATGCCCACTGCGCAATACCTACGTTCGGCCAGCGTGGTTAACGGGGCGCCCGAGATCAACGTCCACCGCGAGGCGGCCTGATAGCCGACCTGTTTCTTGATGGAATCGCGTTTCTCCTGTGAGAGCTTGCCCAGGATAACGATGGGTCAACTGGCATGGATGACGAAAGTACCTTGGTACTTCATTCCCACGGGAAATGCCGCTTTCTAGAGCACACCAAAACTCGTGGCGAGGGTATCGTATTCCTTAAGTGCAGCAGCAACGCTGCGGACTCGTCGCAAGCAGACTCACTCACAGGGGAAACGCGGACTCATCAAGAACCAGGTCGGCTCTACGGCCGCCTCGTGGCGGACGTTGATCTCGGCGCCCCATTAACCACGCTGGCCGAACGCAGGTATTGCGCAGTGGGCATCCCGGCATGGATGCCGGGATAGCCGCGCTGGACCATGGATGGTCCTTCGCGGCGGGCCCACGGAGCAATGCCGGAGTGCGGGCACACCGAGCCTAAGCGAGGTGCCGAGTGGTGGGGCAAAAGCGTTTTGCTTACTTTTACGCTTCATAAAAGTGAGTCGCTGTAAGAGCGAAACCGCCAGCAGCCGTGGCCGCAGCAATGGATATGTACTCAGTCAACAACGTCCCGCGAGCTGTCAGGCCGCCATCCCGAGCAAGATTTGTAGCCGGTCTGACAGACGCGACGACTTTTCCGACGAGGTTTTAAGGTTGCTGCTCGGAAGCGATATCTCTAGCTTGTCAGTGTCGCTGCCAACTCAGCGACCGGGACTGCAAGCCCGTCGAATTCGTTAGGCGCCAGCGCCCGGACCCAATGTCTCGGGCTCCAATCGATGCAGGAGCGCCGTCATGAAAAAACATCATCCTTCTTCGCCATCAGAGAGCACCTTCCCCTACAACGACCCCGATCCAGAAAAGCTCCAAGAGGCCGCAGACCGAGCACTCGATTACCATCTGGGCACCACTCCCGACCCCAAACCCAAGACCTCATCCACTCAAGTTTTCACCGTCATCGATACCCTCGACACCGAGTGCCTACTGGTAAATCTCAGCGAAACCCTGGCCTCAGCCAGTGCCATGGTCAACGACCTGGCGTTCGATCTGGAAGGCTCTCGGCGACATGTCGCGTTAGGCGTGGTGCAGATGATCGACTTGAGTGAGTTGTTGGCCAATCGAGCGCTGGATCTCGTCGATCCCCGTTAGCCTAATCGGACCGTATTGTGGCGAGGGGATTTATCCCCGTTGGGCTGCGTAGCAGCTCATACGCCCGCCACCTCGGTTCATCAGTTTTTTTCGCATCGAGCCTTTGGGGTTGCTGCGCAACCCAGCGGGGATAAATCCCCTCGCCACAGAGTTGTGTGTTGAACTCGGAGACTTATTAATCCTTGAAAACAAAAAGCCCACCTTTTCGGTGGGCTTCGTGTTCAGCATTCAAGCATCCATCAGAACAGCTTCGTCTCTGGCGCTTTCTCCGCGATCGGCTCGTGCTTGCCGGTCTCGGCATTCCAACCACCGCCCAGTGCCTTGTACAAATTGACCTCGCTGGTCAGCTGCGAAAGGCGGTCAGTGATCAGCGATTGTTGCGCGCTGAAAAGCTGGCGCTGGGCATCAAGGAAGGTCAGGTTGCTGTCGACACCGATGCGGTAGCGCCGCTCGGCCAGGCGGTAGTAGTCCTGGTTGGCTGCGACGAAGTCGGTCTGCGCCTGCAACTGTTCGTTGTAGGTCTGGCGCGCGGCCAGGCCGTCCGAGACTTCCTGGAACGCCGTCTGAATAGACTTCTCGTAGTTGGCCACGTTGATGTCTTTTTGGATCTTGGCGTAATCCAGGCTTGCCCGCAGGCTGCCGGCGTTGAAGATCGGCAGGTTGATCTGCGGCGCGAAGGACCAGGTGCCCGAGCCGCCCTTGAACAGGCCGGACAGGTCCGGGCTCAGGGTGCCGGCGTTGGCCGTCAGGCTGATGCTCGGGAAGAACGCGGCCCGCGCGGCACCGATGTTGGCGTTGGCGGCCAGCAGGTTGCGTTCGGCCTGGAGGATGTCCGGGCGCCGTTGCAGCAGGTCCGACGGCAAACCGGCCGGCACTTCGCTCAGCAGGTCATCGCTCAGCGGTTGGGTGCGCAGGTTGGCCGGCAGGCCGGTGCCCAGCAGCAGGGTCAGGCTGTTTTCATCCTGGGCCACCTGACGGGTATAACGGGCCAATTGCACCCGGGCGTTTTCCACCGCCGTACGTGCCTGGCTCAACTCCAGGGCCGAGGCCACGCCGACTTCGGCGCTGCGCGAGGTCAGCTTCAGGCTTTGCTCGTAAGTGCCCAGGGTGTCCTGGGTCAGCTTGAGCAGTTCCTTGTCGGCCTGCCAGGTCAGGTAGGCGTTGGCGACGTTGGCCACCAGGCTGATCTGCGTGCTGCGGCGGGCTTCTTCGGTAGCGAAGTAGTTCTGCAGCGCTTGCTCGCTCAGGCTGCGGACGCGGCCGAACAAATCCAGCTCATAGGCGCTGATGCCCAAAGTCGCCGAGTAGGAACTGGTGATTGCTGCTTCACCGGTTTGCGAGGCCCGTGCCGGCACCCGCTGACGGTTGCCGGAGCCCGTGGCCGAGACCGCCGGGAACAGGTCCGCCCGCTGGATGCGGTATTGCGCGGCGTAGGCATCGATGTTCAGGGCCGCGACGCGCAGGTCGCGGTTGTTTTCCAGGGCGACCTGGATCAGCTGTTGCAGCGCCGGGTCATGGAAGAACTGTTTCCAGCCTTGCTCGGCAGCGGCCTGGCCGGGTGCCTTGGCCGGCTCGTAGGCCGGACCTTGCGGGTACTGGGCCGCGACCGGTGCTTCGGGCCGCTGGTAGTCGGGAATCAGCGAGCAACCGCTGAGCACGACGGCGGCGATGGTCAGGGAAAGTAGCGACTTGCTCATTGGCCAGCCTCTTTAGAAGTTTCAGGAGTGTTGTCCTGGTCGATATTTTTTCGGCGACCCATCGACGACACCGTCACGAAGAACAAGGGCACCCAGAAGATTGCCAGGATGGTCGCGGTGAGCATACCGCCAATCACGCCGGTACCGATGGCGTGCTGGCTGCCCGAACCGGCGCCGGTGGAGATCGCCAGCGGAACCACGCCGAGGACGAACGCCAGGGACGTCATGATGATCGGTCGCAGACGCATCCTACAGGCTTCGATGGCGGCTTCCGTCAAGGTCTTGCCCTGTTCATGGAGTTCCTTGGCGAACTCGACGATCAGGATGGCGTTTTTCGCCGCCAGCCCGATGGTTGTCAACAGGCCCACCTGGAAGTACACGTCATTGGACAGGCCGCGCAGGCTGGTGGCCAGCAGGGCACCGATGATCCCCAGTGGCACCACGAGCATGACCGCGATCGGAATCGACCAGCTTTCATACAGCGCCGCCAGGCACAGGAACACCATCAGCAGTGACAATGCATACAACGCCGGCGCCTGGGAACCCGACAGGCGTTCCTCGTACGACAGGCCAGTCCAGGAAATACCGACACCGGCCGGCAGCTTCTTGGCGATGGCTTCTACTTCGGCCATCGCTTCACCCGTGGAGTAACCCGGAGCCGGGGCACCGAGGATTTCCATCGCTTCTACGCCGTTGTAACGGGCCAGTTTTGGCGAGCCGTAGATCCATTCTCCCTTGGCAAACGCAGTGAACGGCACCATGGTCCCGGCGCTGTTGCGCACGTACCACTTCTGCAGGTCTTCCGGGCTCATGCGCGCGCCCGGCTGGCCTTGTATGTACACCTTCTTCACACGACCACGGTCGATGAAGTCGTTCACATAGCTACTGCCCAAGGCAATCGACAGGGTGTTGTTGATGTCCGAAAGGGTAATGCCTAGCGCGCTGGCCTTCTCGTCGTCAATTTCCAGTTGATATTGCGGTTCGTCGTTCAGGCCGTTCGGACGCACCTGGGACAGGATCTTGCTTTGCGAAGCCATGCCCAGGAACTGGTTGCGGGCTTCCATCAACTTGTCGTGGCCGATACCGGCGCGGTCCTGCAGGAACACGTCGAAACCGGTCGCGTTCCCCAGCTCCAATACCGCTGGCGGGGCGAAGGCGAACACCATGGCGTCGCGGAAGGAGAAGAAGTGCTGCTGGGCGCGCGCGGCGATTTTCGACACGCTGTTGTCGGCGTTCCGCTCGTCCCAAGGACGCAGCATGATGAAGGCCATGCCGGAGCTCTGGCCACGACCGGCGAAGTTGAAGCCGGTCACGGTGAACACCGAAGCCACGCCGTCGCCTTCACCGCCATCCTTGCTCGGACGCAGCAGGAACTCACGCATCTTGTCCACTACCACCTGGGTGCGTTCGGCGCTGGAGCCGGCCGGTGTCTGCACCTGGGCGAACAGTACGCCCTGGTCTTCTTCCGGCAGGAACGCCGTCGGGATGCGGGTGAACAGCCAGATCATGCCGACCACGATAATCAGGTAGGCCAGCAGGTACGGCGCCTTGTGCTTGAGCATATTGCCCACGCCCCGCTCGTAGCTGCGGACACTGCGGTCGAAATTACGGTTGAACCAGCCGAAGAAGCCGCGTTTCGGCGTGCCGTGCTCACCCTTCGGAATGGCCTTGAGCATGGTGGCGCACAGGGCCGGGGTGAAGATCAGGGCAACCAGCACCGACAGGGCCATGGCCGAGACGATGGTGATGGAGAACTGCTTGTAGATCACGCCGGTGGAACCGCTGAAAAATGCCATCGGCAGCAGTACCGCCGAGAGCACCAGGGCAATGCCCACCAAGGCGCCCTGGATCTGGCCCATGGACTTCTTGGTGGCCTCCTTGGGCGACAGGCCTTCTTCGCTCATCACCCGTTCGACGTTCTCCACCACGACAATGGCATCGTCCACCAGCAAGCCGATGGCCAGCACCATGCCGAACATGGTCAGGGTGTTGATGCTGAAGCCAAACGCCGCGAGGATCCCGAAGGTACCCAGCAATACCACCGGCACCGTCATCGTAGTGATGATGGTGGCGCGGAAGTTCTGCAGGAAAAGGAACATCACCAGGAATACCAGCACGACCGCTTCGACCAGGGTTTCAACCACACCCTTGATCGATTCGCTCACCACCGGCGTGGTGTCATACGGGAACACCACTTCCATGCCTTGCGGGAAGAACGGCTTGAGATCGTCGATGGTCTGGCGCAGGGCCTTTGCCGTGTCGAGGGCGTTGGCGCCGTTGGCCAGTTTCACCGCCAGGCCGGATGCCGGGGCGCCGTTGAACTGGGCGCTGATGCTGTAGTTTTCACCGCCCAGGCCCACATCGGCCACGTCGCCGACGCGCACTTGCGAACCGTCCGGGTTGACCTTGAGCAGGATCGCCTTGAACTGCTCGGCGGTCTGCAGACGGGTCTTGCCGATGATGGTGGCGTTCAGTTGCTGGCCGGGCAGGGCGGGCAAGCCGCCGAGTTGGCCGGATGAAACCTGGACGTTCTGCGCGGCGATGGCGGTTCTCACGTCTACCGGGGTCAGGTTGAAATTGTTCAACTTGGCCGGGTCGAGCCAGATCCGCATCGCGTACTGGGCGCCGAAGACCTGGAAGTCACCGACACCCGCGGTGCGCGAGATCGGGTCCTGCATGTTGGACACGATGTAGTTGGACAGATCGTCCTTGGTCATGCTGCCGTCGCGCGACACCACGCCGATGACCATCAGGAAGTTCTTCACCGCCTTGGTCACACGGATGCCCTGTTGCTGCACTTCTTGCGGCAGCAGCGGGGTGGCCAGGTTCAGCTTGTTCTGCACCTGGACCTGCGCGGTATCGGAGTTGGTGCCCTGCTCGAAGGTCGCGGTGATGGTCATGCTGCCATCGGAGTTACTTTCCGACGATACATAACGCAGGTTGTCGATGCCGTTGAGCTGTTGCTCAATGACCTGGACCACGGTGTCCTGCACGGTTTGTGCGGACGCGCCTGGGTAAGTCACCTGGATCGCAATGGCTGGCGGCGCGATGCTCGGGTATTGGTTGATCGGCAATTTGAGGATCGATAGAGCACCGACCAGCATGATCACCAGGGCGATCACCCAGGCGAAAATCGGACGGTCGATAAAGAATTTCGACATGGTTTACTCCCCTTTGCCGCCGGCGGCTTTGTCAGCTGCCTGGGCGGGGGCCGGGTTGTTTGCGCCAACGTTGGTGGCTTCGGTGGCTTTGACTTCCACCCCTGGCCGTACGTACTGCAATCCTTCGGTAATCAAGCGATCGCCGGCCTTGAGGCCGTCTTCGATCAGCCACTGGCTGCCAACGGTGCGGCTGGCCTTGAGCTGGCGCAGTTCGACCTTGTTGTCCGCGCCAACGACCAATGCGGTCGGCATGCCCTTGAGATCGCGAGTCACGCCTTGCTGCGGCGCGAGGATTGCCGCGCTGTTCACGCCGGCCTGCAGTTGCGCATGAACGAACATGCCTGGCAGCAGCGTGTGGTCAGGGTTTGGGAACACGGCGCGCAAGGTCACCGAACCGGTGGTCTGGTCGACCGACACCTCGGAAAATTCCAGTTTGCCCTCGTGCGGGTACTGGCTGCCGTCTTCCAGGGTCAACTTGACCATGGCGGCGTTGTCGCCAGCCTTTTGCAAACGACCGCTTTCAAGTTCACGGCGCAGTTGCAACAACTCGACGGAGCTCTGCGTCACGTCGACATAGATCGGGTCCAGCTGCTGGATGGTCGCCAGGGCATCGGTCTGGCCGTTGCTCACCAGCGCACCTTCGGTCACCGACGAGCGGCCGATGCGGCCGGAAATCGGTGCATAGACCTTGGTGTAGCGCACGTTGATCTGGGCGGTCTGCAGGTTGGCTTCCGACTCCAGGCGATTGGCCACGGCGGTGTCGTATTCCTGGCGGCTGACGGCCTGTTCGTCCACCAACTGCTTGTAGCGGTCGGAAATCGACTTGGTGGACCGCAGGTTCGCCTCGGCGCTCTTGAGGGTCGCTTCATACACGGCCGGGTCGATCTGGTACAGCTGCTGGCCGGCCTTGACGTCGGCGCCTTCCTTGAACAGGCGCTTGAGAATGATCCCGTTGACCTGTGGCCGTACTTCCGCGACGCGAAACGCGCTGGTGCGGCCCGGCAGTTCCGAGGTCAAGGTAAAAGGTTGGGTCTTGAGGGTTACAACGCCGACCTGAGGGGGCGGTGCGGCAGGTGCCGCCTCTTCCTTTTTGCATCCGCTGAGCAGCGATGCCAGGGCGATGGCAGTAACCAGAGCGGTAACAGCTGGCTTGAATTGCATGGAAATCCTCGGGTCCAGGCGCGTAATGGGCGCGCTCGAAAAATGAAAGATGAAAAAAGAGCGAGATACGCAATTAGTAGGATGCTAAGAAATATACTTACGTACACGGTTGTTTGTAAACAGCCAAATTGCGTACCATCCGGATTTACAAAAGCCTGACAAAGGCCAATGTGGGGCGGGGACGCGACCTGACAGGCGCTGCCTCATAGCTTGTCCTGCTGATCCTTACGCATTGCTTACGCATCCTGATTGAGGTGTTTACTGCCATGGTCCGTCGTACCAAAGAGGAAGCGCTGGAGACTCGCAGCCAGATACTCGAAGCGGCCGAAAAAGCGTTTTTCGAACGAGGCGTGGCGCGCACGACGCTGGCCGATATCGCCATGCTCGCCGGCGTGACGCGTGGCGCGATCTACTGGCATTTCAGCAACAAGGCGGACTTGCTCCAGGCCATGCTTGACACCTTGCATGAGCCGCTCGATGAACTGGCCCGCGCCAGCGAAAACGAAGAGGAGCTTGACCCTCTGGGCTGCGTGCGCAAGCTGCTGGTGCGGTTGTTCCAACAGGTGGCCCTGGACCCGAAAACCCGACGCATTAATGAGATCCTGTTCCATAAGTGCGAGTTCACCGATGAAATGTGTGACTTGCGACAGCAGCGACGAGAGGTCAGCCTCGATTGCAATGTGCGAATTGCGCTGTCGTTGCGCAATGCAATGAAACGCGGCCAATTGCCGCATGACCTTGACCCGGAAAGGGCCGCCGTGGCGATACATGCCTACATCGACGGCATCCTCTACCAATGGCTGTTGGCCCCCGACAGCTTCGCACTGGCGGGCGAGGCCGAGCGCTGGGTGGAGATCGGGCTGGATATGCTGCACCTGAGCCCGAGCCTGCGCAAATGAAACAAAATGCGTAATTGCGTCGCTTTGTGTCAATAGCCGATCCTAACGTACCCCGCTGGGCCTGATCCCGGCGGGGTACTTTATATAGCTGCTCCGGCGCCTTTGACAGGCGGCGAGCCGGCTATTTTGTAGGGAAATTGTTGCGTGTTGGTTAAGTCGCGTCTCGGTCGGGCACTCCCCTTGGTAGGCGCAGGGGTAAAGCCGATCAGCTCGGGTTGTTATCGTCGACTGTCAGGCTAATGGTGTAGCTGAACGGCGCTTCAGTCATTTTTTGGGTGATGACAGCTTTGCAACTGTAGTTGTCATTGCCAGAAGTATTAACTGTTTTACTCCAGCGAGGGTTGTAGCTGGGCTCCGACCAGCCAGGAATAATGGGAACTTCGAGTCGAGTGGCAAGTTGGCAAATATGGCCGTTGATTTCATAAGTCAGGTTGAACTGGATGGGCGAGATTTTTCTGAGTGTGGGTTGCCAGCCGGACGTCGGGTAAGTGAAGGTCCTTTGAAAAGGGATGTTTATATTGCGCAGCTTGTTCGGCGCTACGTCGTAGCCCGAAGTAGGATAGTCGGGTGGCAGAACCGAAAGATGTGTCAATTTCAACGTGTCCGAACTGTTGTTCGTGACTTGAACCAATACGGCAGTGTCCGCCAGGGCGCTGCTGATAAATACTGGCGTCAGTACGGCAGCCAGGGTGAAACGCTTTAAGTCATTCATGATGGACTCTTCCATGAGCACAGATGCAGTTGGGTTTGCATGAGCTGTTTGATGTATAAGTTATTTGCTGTTGGGCGGTGATATAACTGGGGTGTTTGTCACTGTCTCAGCGCATTTATTATTATCGAGTTCCAGGTGATCAATCCAGCGAGCGGGTTGTTTGGGTTGTTTTATGATGTGTCGTCACTGTGTGGGTGGGCATGGGTTGTTGATGGGGTAAGTGTGCCAGGCATAAAAAAGCCCCGGCGTCTTTCAATGCCGAGGCTTTTGCATATACAGCGGTCGTGAACTTACATGACGGGATAATCGATATAACCCACCGGTCCCTTGGCATAAAAGGTTTCCGGATGCGCTTCGTTCAGCGGTGCATCGGTTTTCAAGCGTGCCGGCAGGTCCGGGTTGGCAATGAACGGCACACCGAACGCCACGGCGTCGGCCTTGCCCTCGGCCAGCCAGGCATTGGCGCTCTCCTTGGTGAAGCGTTCGTTGGCAATGTACGGGCCGCCGAAGGCTTGCTTGAGTTGTGGGCCGATGCTGTCTTCGCCTTCTTTTTCCCGGGAGCAGATGAAGGCGATGCCACGCTTGCCCAATTCACGAGCCACGTAGCTGAAGGTTTCCAGGCGGTTCTCGTCGCCCATGTCATGGGAGTCGGCACGCGGTGCCAAGTGCACGCCAACACGGCCGGCGCCCCAGACTTCGATGGCGGCGTCGGTCACTTCCAGCAGCAGGCGCGCACGGTTCTCCAGGGAACCGCCGTAGTTGTCGGTGCGCTGGTTGGTGCTGCTTTGGAGGAACTGGTCAAGGAGGTAGCCGTTGGCGCCGTGGATTTCCACGCCGTCGAAACCGGCGGCCTTGGCGTTCTCGGCACCCACCCGGTAGGCGTCGACGATGTCGGCGATCTCAGCGGTTTCCAATGCGCGTGGGGTCGGGTAGTCGGCCAGCGGCCGCACCAGGCTCACGTGGCCCTTTGGCTGGATGGCGCTCGGCGCGACCGGAAGTTCACCGTTCAGATAGGAAGGATGCGAGATTCGCCCCACATGCCACAGTTGCAGGAAGATCTTGCCGCCGGCGCCGTGGATGGCCTTGGTCACGTTGGCCCAACCGCGTACCTGGTCGTTGGACCAGATCCCCGGGGTATCCGGATAGCCCACGCCCATCGGCGTCACCGAAGTGGCTTCGCTGAGGATCAACCCGGCGGAGGCGCGTTGCACGTAATACTCGGCCATCAGCGCGTTGGGCACACGGCCCGCGTCAGCGCGGCAGCGGGTCAGCGGAGCCATGATGATGCGGTTCTTCAGCTCGATGTCGCCGAGTTTGATAGGGTCGAAAATTGTCGCCATGAAATAACAACCTCGCAAGTAAAAGGATTAAAGGTCAGTGAGTGGCAGGCGCCAGGCCGGCATTGCCGCCCTGGCGGAAAGTAATCAGGGTCACCAGCAGCGCCAGCACGGCGAGTGCGCCAGCAGCCAGGGGCACGGCGGTCAGGCCCAGGCCATGGGCGATGACGCTGCCGCCGACCCAGGCGCCCAAGGCGTTGCCGATGTTGAAGGCGCCGATGTTCAAGGTGGAAACCAGGTTCGGCGCATCTTTGCCGAAGGTCACCACGTTGACTTGCAGCGCCGGCACCGCGGCGAAGCACGCCGTGGCCCAGAGGAACAGGGTGATTTCAGTCGGGATCAGCGCCACGCTGGTCCAGCTCAGTACCGTTGAGACCACCGCCATGGCGATGAAAACGCCCATCAGTGTGTTGACCAGGCTCTTGTCCGCTAGCTTGCCGCCAATGATGTTGCCCAAGGTCAGACCCAGGCCGATCAACACCAGGGTCCAGGTCACGCCACGGGGCGATACGCCGGTGACTTCGCCCAGCAACGGGGCGACGTAGGTGAACAAGGTGAACACCGAGGCGGAGAACAGCGCGGTGATGCCCAGGGACAGCCACAGGCCGGCGCCTTTGAGCGCCACCAGCTCCGAACGCATGTCGAGTTTTTCCTCGTCGCGCTTGGCCGGCAGGAAGCGGATCAGGCCGATCAGCGCAATCACGCCGATGACCGTCACCGCCCAGAAGGTCGAGCGCCAACCGGCTTCCTGGCCCAGGGCGGTGCCCAACGGTACACCGAGCACATTGGCCAGCGTCAGGCCGGTGAACATCAGGGCAACCGCCGAAGCGCGCTTGTTAGGCGCTACCAGCCCGGCCGCCACCACCGAACCGATGCCGAAGAACGCACCGTGGCACAGAGCGGTAACGACCCGGGCGAACATCAACACGTTGTAGTCACTGGCGATGGCACAAAGCAGGTTGCCGACGATGAATATCCCCATCAACACCACCAGCGCTGCCTTGCGCGGCAGTCGCGCAGTGGCCAGGGCCATGAACGGTGCTCCGATGGCCACGCCGAGGGCGTAGCCGGTCACCAGCCAGCCGGCGCCGGGAATCGAGACGCCCAAATCCGCCGCCACATCGGGCAACAGGCCCATGATGACGAATTCCGTCGTGCCGATGGCGAAGGCGCTCAGCGCCAGGATGATGAGTGAAAGGGGCATGTCGAATCCTTGTCAGGTCAGAGCTCTTGGCTCATTTGCTTGAGGAACTGCTGGATCACTTCCTCGTTGCGTTTGAAGAAGTGCCATTGACCGACCTTCTGGCTGGTAATCAGCCCCGCCCGTTGCAATACCGCCAAGTGCGCAGACACCGTGGATTGCGACAGGCCGCAACGCTGGTCGATCTGCCCGGCGCAAATGCCGAACTCGTGGTTGTGCAACTGTTCGGGGAATTGGACCTTGGGGTCCTTGAGCCAGTTGAGGATGTCTCGCCGTACTGGGTGCGCCAGGGCTTTTATTATTTCGTCGAGGTCGAGGGTCATGGGCTGCTCATTTGAGTAACGCTATATCGCGATGAGGCGAACCTTAAATCGTTGCTTCCCGATATACCAATATGTATTTGATCTGAACGCCGAACAAATCGCTATATCGGGTTATAACGATACAGCCGCAGCGGTGCTAAGCTGCCCGCCATGAACTATCTCGCACACCTGCACCTCGGCGGCCCTGGCCGGGAACAACTGCTCGGCAGCCTCTATGGCGATTTCGTCAAAGGTCCTCTGCAAGGGCAATACGATCCGCAGATCGAAGCGGCGATAGCCCTGCATCGACGCATCGACATGTACACCGATCGCCATCCGTTGGTGGACATCGCCTTGTCGCGCTTCTCCACGGTGCGGCGGCGTTATGCCGGGATCGTGCTGGACGTGTTTTTCGATCATTGCCTGGCGCGGGACTGGATGCTGTACGGCGAAGGCCCGTTGGTCGACTTCACTTCCCGGGTCTACCAGGTCCTTGCCAACGAACCTCGATTGCCAGGACGCTTGGCGCAGATCGCGCCTTTCATGGCAGCGGATGACTGGTTGGGGTCTTATCAGCAATTCCAGGTGCTGGGACAGGTGTTGCGCGGCATCTCGCGACGCCTATCCCGGCCCGAAGAACTGGCCGGGGCGATGGAGGAGTTGGTCAGGCTTTATGAGCCGTTAAGCGAGGACTTCCGGTTGTTCTACCCGCAGCTTCAGGATTTTGTGCAGAACCACTCGACAGCGCAAAACTGAAGGGATCAGGCCGCAATCGCAGGCCGCATCGGCACGTGTTGCTTCTCGGGTATCGCACCAAACAATGCCTTGTGTACCGCCTGTTGCGCCTGGAATGCCAGCGCTGCGCGTTCTTGGCCGTGGCAGGCGATAGGTTCGAGCAAATGGATTTCTACGTCGCCACGGTCGTTGGCAAACAGACGCATCAGGTGCGATAGCAGATCGTCATCGCCCACGAACGGTGCCAGCAAGTCGATTTCGCCATTGCGCAGGTAACGGATCGCTACCGGTTGCAAGGCGACGTCGGCGTCGATGGCCGCCGACAACAGGCGACCATGAAAGGTGCGCAGGGTCCGGCCGTCAGTGGTGGTGCCTTCCGGGAACATCAACAGCGGATGGGCTTGTTCCAGGTGTCGGCTCATCTGCTTGCGGATCAACTGGCTGTCGCCGGAACCACGACGTATGAACAGGCTGCCAGCCTTGGCGGCCAGCCATCCGGCCACCGGCCAGGTGCGCACCTCAGCCTTGGACAAAAACGATAGCGGAGCGAGCATGCCCAGCAGTGGGATGTCGGTCCATGACACATGGTTGCTGACCCACAGCATCGGCTGTTTCGGCAGTTGCCCGTGAACGGTCACGCGAAAAGGCAGGGCATTGCTCAGCCGCGCCATGAAAAATCGCGACCAGCGCTGGCGGCGCACCATCGAATGAGCGAGCCCCAGGCGTTCCAGCAAGCCGAACACGCTGGCCATTGCCAGGCCCAGGGCGACCACCAGTAACACTCGCGCGATTCGCGCGTAGATCCGCAGCCGGCTCATCAGACCGCCGCCTTGAAGTGACGGGCATAGCGCGGGCAGAGTTCGTCGCGCTTGAGCAGGATGAACACGTCCGCCACTTGGAAGTCCTCGTCCCAGCACGGCTCGCCGCAGATTTTCGCGCCCAGGCGCATATAAGCCTTGAGCAATGGCGGCATCTCGGCGATGACGTTGGACGGCACGTCCAGGGCCGGCAACGGTTTTTTCGGCACCGCTTGCAGGTGTTCGGTGCACAGGTAGCGTTCGCGCAGGCGCTGCATGATCGCCTGGGCCTGGATGCCGCCGTCCTGCATCGGAATGCTTGCGCAGCCCATCAGATAGCTGTAGCCGCCTTCGTTGAGGACTTCGGCCAATTCGCCCCAGAGCACCGCGATCGTACCGCCGTTGCGGTAGGCCGGGTCGACGCAGGTACGGCCGATTTCCAGGATCGGGCCCTTGAGATGGACCAAGCCGTGGAGGCTGAATTCTTCTTCGCTGTAGAACCGGCCCAGGCTGCTGGCGGCCTGGTGATCGAGCAAGCGGGTAGTCGCCACGAGGCGGCCGGTGTTCAGGTCGCGTACGCCGATGTGGGCGCAGTGAACATCATAGTCATCCATGTCCAGACCCATCTCCGCGCCCTTGAGCTTGGCGTTGAATTCGCCGCTGAAGACGTTGAAGCGCAGGGCCTGGGCTTCTTGCAAGGCGTGGGCGCCAATCAGGCGTTCGGCTTGCAGGCGGCGTTCATTGCCGGTGTCGCTGATGCGGGCGATCTGAGTCATAGCGAATCTCCGTGCGGGCTGTGGACCCGTCTTGGGTGGCAGCCAATCGACTTTCTTTATGCAGCCATGTTGTGCAAAGTCAGGCTATGTAGCCCCGGTGTCATCGCCATGAAGCTTTGGTGATGCTTATATGACAGCCCTCCAAGGAGGCCCTTATGCCCTGGCAAACCCTGATCGAACGCGGCGAGCGACTGGCTGCTTTTTCCCACCTGGCGGACGGTTATTCGACCTTGCTGCAGCGCTTGGGGCCTGTCGCGCCGTTCGAGTTGGCCGTCGCCGGCGCGCGATTGATGGCCACGCCGGGGCTGGCTTTCCTGATGGGCTATCAAGCGGCGCTGCGGGCGCTCTGGCCGAGCGCTCCGCACAGCCTCGGCGCCTTGTGCGCCACCGAACGGCGTAGCCTGCGCCCAGCGGACATGCAGACCCGTCTCGTCGACTTGCGCTTGAATGGGCGCAAGGATTTCGTCACCGCTGGCGACGCCGCCGAATGGCTGTTGATCGCGGCGCGAAGCGAGGCGCCCGGCGAAGCGCCTCGGTTGAGCCTGGCGGTGGTTTATCCCGGCGAGCCCGGCGTGACGCTGGAAAAGCTCCCCGCCATTGCCCTGGTGCCGGACATCAGCCACGGCCGGGTCTTGCTCGATGGCGCGTTATGCGAGTTGCTGGCGGGAGACGGCTGGGACGCCTACGTCAAACCTTTCCGGACCCTGGAAGACCTTTATGTACTCAGTGCGATGGCCGCGTGGCTGTATGGCGTGGGCCAGGAATGTGCCTGGCCCCAGGTCTTGCAACTGCGTCTGTTGGCGTTATTGGCCGGTTGCGCCGAGGTGAGCCGCCATAACCCATCCAGCGCCGCCGGGCACGTGCTGCTGGGCGGGCTGTTTGCCCAGTTCGAAGGGCTCGACGGCGAGCTCAACGATGCCCTGGCCGCCGGGCCTGCGACGTGGCGCGAGATGTGGGCGCGGGACAAAGGTGTGATGGCGATTGCCGCTGGGGCACGGGCCAAGCGGTTGGCCAAGGCCCTGGGGTAGCCTGCTCAACGAGAAATCTGCTGTTGGGGAATATCCAAACTGTCATCGAGCCTGATTAGGCTTTGCAGGTCCAACCCCACGAGCTCCCGAGCATGTCCAAAGGCTGGCTGCTGATTCCGTTCCTGCTGCTCAACCTGCAGGCCCACGCCGAAGACTGGCCCGGCGAGCAGTGGCCGACCGCTCCGATGCCCACCGGGCCGGCCATCGAAGCCTTGGAGCGCTACGCCTTCGCGCCTCAGGACGATGCGACCCGCCAAGGCATCCGCACCGATGCGCTGTTGGTCATCCAAGACGGTCGGCTGGTCTACGAGCGCTACGCGGGAAACACTCGGGCGGACACTGCGCACCTGACCTGGTCGATCAGCAAAAGCCTGCTGGCGACGGTGTACGGCGTCGCCTATGGCGAAAAGCTATTTGCCTTGGAAGATCCGGCAGCCAACTACTATCCGCCATTGAGCCGGCTGCCGCGCATGACCCTGGCCGATCTGTTCCACTGGGCGTCCGGCCTGGACTGGCAAGAAGACTACGAATACGCGCCGCTCAATTCCTCGGTGGTGGCGATGCTCTACACCCGTGGACGCCACGACATGGCGGCATTTACCGCCGGGCACGACAGCTTCAGCCCGCCCGGGCAGGCGTTCCGTTACTCCAGCGGCGACAGCAACCTGCTGGCGGCGGCGCTGAAAAACATCGTCGGTCCGGCGCGATATGCCGATTATCCGTGGACGGCTTTGTTCGAGCCGCTGGGCATTCGTCACGCGACGTGGGAAACCGACCCCAGCGGTACGTTCGTTGGTTCGTCCTATGCCTATCTCACCGCGCGCGACCTGGCGCGGGTCGGATTGTTGATACAACGCGAAGGCCGCTGGGGCGGGCGGCAACTGATTCCCAAGGATTGGATCGCGTTCAACCGCGAGCCTTTCGCGCACTTTCAGGCCGGCCAGGACGAAGCCGTGCCGGGCGGGCATTGGTGGCTCAACCGCGCCGCCGATCCGACGATCCACCCCTGGCCCGATGCGCCGCCGGATACCTTCGCCGCGCTGGGCCATTGGGGCCAGGCGCTGTACGTCATTCCCAGCGCGCGGTTGGTGATCGTGCGCTACGGCGATGACCGCGACGGCAGCTACCGCCATAACGAAATGCTCAAGCGCGCCGTGGCGGCGTTCGCCGGGACGGTGCAACCATGAGGCGCAGCGTATTGCTGACCTTGTTGTCGGTGCTGCTCATCGCCCTGTTCGGCTGGATGTGGTTGGAGCGGGTGGCGTTACGGGCCTTTCCCGACATCATCAGCGCCTACACCGCCAAGGAATATTGCTCGTGCCGCTATGTGATGCTGCAACCGGCCGAATATTGCCGGGGCTATGTGAAGCAATCGGTGCCCATCAGCGAATTCCTCGAAACGGCGCAAGCGAAACGCATCACCGTCAGCGGCTTGGGGCGTAGCCACAGCGCACGGTGGATAGGCGAGCGGCAGGGGTGCCGGTTGGAGTAGATCCCGAAACGACTCCTGCTGTTGTCGAAACAGACAGTTTGCAAGTGCTCTCGGCCCGGTTAAGGTTCGCCACAGGTTTATCTGCCCCCGAGTGTGTATGTTCAAGCGGTTTCTCCCTCACGCTGTCGCGAGCTTGCTTCTGGCCTGTATCGCGCTGCCGGCCCAGGCCGACTGGTACCTGGACGGCGAGTCGTCACGGCTATCGTTTATCAGCAGCAAGAACGGCAACGTCTCCGAGGTCCAGCGGTTTCTAGTGCTTCACGGCCAAGTCCAGCCCAAGGGCCAGGCGCGGTTAGAGATCGAGTTGGAATCGATCAACAGCGGCATTGCGCTGCGGGACGAGCGCATGCGCGCCGATCTTTTCGAGGTCAAGCAATTTGCCGAAGCCACCATCACCGCGCAGTTGGACCTGATGCCGATCCAGGACCTGGCCAACGGTGCGCAACTGGAACTGCGCCTGCCAGTGACGGTGGACTTGCACGGCAAGCAGCATCAATACACTGTCGAACTGTTGGCGACGCGCCTGGACGAACGCCGTTTCCAGGTCGTGACCCTGGAGCCGGTCGTGCTCAACGCGGCCGACTTCGACTTCGCGCCGAGACTGGAAAAGCTTCGTGAACTGGCCGGGTTGTCGGCCATCAGCCTTTCGGTGCCGGTAAACGCGGTGCTGATTTTTACGGCGCGCTGACGTGAGCGGCCCGGTATTTCCCTGGCGCGAAGGCAACCGTTTCGAGCTGTTGATCGACGGTCCACAGTTCTTCCCACGCATGCTGGTGGAAATCGCTCGTGCCCAAGAGCAAGTCGAGCTGGAGTTGTACCTGGTGGAGGCGGGTGCTTGCGCCGAGGCGATGGTCCAAGCCCTTGTCCAGGCCGCCCGACGTGGCGTTCGCGTGCGTTGTCTGTTCGATGACTACGGTAGCTTGGCGTTTACCCTGAGCTTGCGCAATCGCCTGGTCGAGGCCGGGGTCGAGCTGCGGTTCTACAATCGCCTCAGCTGGCGCCGCTGGGTGCGCAACCTTTACCGGGATCATCGCAAATTACTCTTGGTCGATCAGCGCCTGGCGGTGGTCGGCGGCACCGGGGTGACCGATGAGTTCTGGAATCCCCTGGATGATCGCAGCGACTGGCACGAGGTGATGGTGGAGATCGTGGGTCCGCTGGTGCTCGACTGGCAGCTGCTGTTCGATCGTCAATGGCTCGCCAACCGTCATCGCCAAGCCTGGAAGCCCGCTTCTAATTTCGGCTTGCCGCGTCTGCCCCGCGTTCCGCCGATGGGTGAGGGCATGGGCCGGGTAGCCTATGCCGACGCCCGCCAGCACCGTGACATCTTGCAATCACTTTCCCGGGCGCTGAACAGCGGCCAGAAACGCATCTGGATGGCCACGCCGTATTTCCTCCCGACCTGGAACGTGCGCCGCTCGTTGCGCAAGGCTGCCGCGCGAGGCATCGATGTGCGCCTGCTGCTGACCGGGCCGCGCACCGATCACCCCTCCGTGCGCTATGCCGGACATCGTTATTACCCGCGCCTGCTCAAGGCCGGCGTAAAAATCTACGAGTACCAGCCGTGCTTTCTGCATTTGAAAATGGTGCTGGTGGACGATTGGGTCAGCATCGGCTCGTGCAATTTCGATCACTGGAACCTGCGCTTCAACCTGGAAGCCAATCTGGAAGCCCTTGATTCCGGGCTCAGCCGTGCCGTGGCAGCCAGTTTTGAACGGGACTTCGAGCAAAGCCTGCAAGTGAGCCTCGACGCGTGGCAGCGCCGACCTCTGTGGAAACGCGTCAAGCAGCGGTTATGGGGATGGGTGGATCGACTGGTGGTGAATCTGCTGGATCGGCGCGGCTAAGCGTCCATCGGCAAAACGCTGGGAGCGAGCAGGCTGGCTCCCAGGTTTAACGGTATGGATAAATCAGAGCAACTCGAAACTCTGCTGCTTGACCTCCTGGGAGTCCAGGCCGATCTGCACATTGAACTTGCCCGGTTCAGCCGCGTATTTGAGCTGGGTGTTGAAGAACTTCAGGTCGTCTTCCGTAAGGGTGAAGTGGATGACCTTCTTCTCGCCGGCCTTGAGCATCACCTTGCGGAAATTCTTCAACTCTTTCACCGGACGGATCATCGAGCCGGTGACATCCTGGATGTACAGCTGGACCACGGTTTCGCCATCACGCTGGCCGGTGTTTTCCAGGGTGATGCTGGCGTCGAGCTTGCCGGACTTGTTCAGCGTGGTCGACGACAGCACCATGTCCGACAGACTGAACTCGGTGTAGCTCAGACCGTAGCCGAACGGGTAGAGCGGACCGGTGGTGTCGTCGAAGTACTGCGAGGTGTAGTTGCCCGGCTTGCCTGGCGTGAACGGCCGGCCGATGCTCAGGTGATTGTAGTAGGTCGGAATCTGCCCGACCGAGCGTGGGAAGGTGATTGGCAGCTTGCCTGACGGGTTGTAGTCGCCGAACAGCACGTCGGCGATGGCGTTACCGCCTTCGGTGCCGCTGAACCAGGTTTCCAGGATCGCATCGGCCTGTTGCTTTTCTTCCAGCAGCGACAGCGGACGGCCATTCATCAGCACCAGTACCAGCGGTTTGCCGGTGGCTTTCAGCGCCTTGATCAGCTCGCGCTGGTTGGCCGGGATGTTCAGTTCGGTGCGGCTCGACGATTCATGGGACATGCCACGGGACTCGCCCACGGCGGCCACGACCACGTCCGCTTCCTTGGCGGCTTTCACCGCTTCATCGATCAGCACCTGGGCCGGGCGCGGGTCGTCCACCACTTCCGGTGCGTCGAAATTGAGGAAATTGAGGTAGTCGAGCACCTTCTTGTCGCCGGTGATATTGGCGCCACGGGCATAGATCAGCTTCGACTCGCCGCCCAACGCGCGGGTCATGCCGTCGTACACGGTGACCGATTGCGCAGGCCGGCCAGCGGCTGCCCAACTGCCCATCATGTCGATCGGCGCCTTGGCCAGCGGCCCGACCAGGGCGATTTTCGCGGTTTTCTTCAGGGGCAGGGTCTGGTTGCGGTTTTCCAGCAGCACCAGGCTGCGGCGCGCCACGTCACGGGCATCGGCGCGGTGCATGCGGCTGTCGGCATAGACGTCGGCCGGGTCATCCTCGGCCTTGCCAATGCGCAGGTACGGGTCCTTGAACAGGCCCATGTCGTATTTGGCGGCAAGCACCGCGCGCACCGCGTTGTCGACGTCGCTCTGCTCGATCTCGCCGGCCTTGAGCAGCCCTGGCAGCTCCTTGCCGTACAGCGAGTCGTTCATGCTCATGTGGATACCGGCCTTGATCGCCAGTTTCGCCGCTTCGCGACCATCGCGGGCGACGCCATGCTTGATCAACTCGAAAATCGCACCGTGGTCGCTGACCGCCAGGCCCTTGAAGCCCCATTCCTTGCGCAACAAGTCATTCATCAGCCAGGTATCGGCGGTGGCCGGCACGCCGTTGATGGAGTTCAGCGCGACCATTACCCCGCCCGCGCCGGCATCGATGGCGGCGCGATAAGGCGGAAGGTAGTCCTGGTACATTTTCACCGGGCTCATGTCCACGGTGTTGTAGTCCCGGCCGCCTTCCACCGCGCCATACAGGGCGAAGTGCTTGACGCTGGCCATGATGCTGTCCGCCGCGTTGGCGCCGTTGCCCTGGAACGCCTTGACCATCACCGCGGCAATGCGCGACACCAGGTAGGTGTCTTCGCCGAAACCTTCGGATGTCCGGCCCCAGCGCGGGTCGCGGGAAATATCGACCATGGGCGCGAAGGTAATGTCCAGGCTGTCAGCCGCCGCTTCCTTGGCCGCGACACGACCGGAGCGGTAGATGGCGTCCATGTCCCAGCTTGAGGCCAGGGCCAGGGGAATCGGGAAAATGGTGCGATGGCCGTGGATCACGTCATAGGCGAAAAACATCGGGATCTTCAGCCGGCTGCGCATGGCCGCGTCCTGCATCGGACGGTTTTCATCACGGGTGATGGAATTGAACGTGCCGCCAATGTTGCCGGCGGCGATTTCCTTGCGGATCATCTCCCGGGGCATTTCCGGGCCGATGCTGATCAGGCGCAGTTGGCCAATCTTTTCCTCAAGGGTCATTTGCTTCATCAGGTTATTGACGAAAGCGTCCTTGTTCTCTATGGGGGCTGGCACGTTGTCGGCTAATACGGATTGACTGGCCAGGGTGACAAACAGGCCCAGCAAACACAGCTTCTTCATGAATAGTTTTCTCGCAAGCCTAAAGGGCGGTGATCTGTACACGCCGGTCAGCCTAAATGTGAGGAGCGGCTATTGTTGTTCGGGTGTTATCCAGCTAAATGCAGCACACTTTCGAACCTGTGCCGATGAACTTAGTTTCGCACCGCGCATCTTTTAGCCCATAGACCTGATTCGATCCAGTGCGGGGGCGATTATGCCCCAGACGCCGGTAAGATAGGTGGCGGTGTTTTTTTAATGCAATGCAAGGGAGAGCTTCACCTGATGAATCCACGACTGAATCACCGCAGCGCGCTGCAGATGCTGGCCCTGATGCTGTTCACCACGCTACTGGCCGGTTGCGGCATCAACAATATTCCGACGCTGGATGAGCAGGCGAAGGCGGCCTGGGGCCAGGTGCAGAACCAGTACCAGCGCCGCGCGGACCTGATCCCCAATCTGGTGGAGACCGTCAAGGGCTACGCCCGGCATGAGCAGGAAACCCTGACCGCTGTGGTTGAAGCGCGTGCCAAGGCCACGTCGATCCAGGTCGATGCCAGCACCTTGGACAATCCGGAAAAACTCAAGCAGTTCCAGCAGGCCCAGGACCAACTGAGCGGCGCGTTGAGCCGACTGATGGTGGTGGTCGAGCGCTACCCGGACCTGAAGGCCAACCAGAATTTCCTGGCGTTGCAATCGCAACTCGAAGGCACCGAGAACCGTATCGCCGTGGCGCGCCGCGACTTCATCCTGGCGGTGCAGAAGTACAACACTGAAATCCGGACCTTTCCCGGGCGCCTGTGGCACAGCGTGATGTACAGCGACTTGCCGGTTCGCGAGACCTTCGAGGCCACCAGCCCGAACGCCGAAAAAGCGCCTGAGGTGAAGTTTTGATGGAGCAGCTTCAAGTTCCAAGCTGCAAGCTTCAAGCTCAGGCAACGCGTACTGCTTGCAGCTTGAGGCTTGCAGCTCAATGCTTGTTTGCGCTGTTGCTCTGGGTATTTGCAGTCACGGCCCAGGCCGATTTGAAATTCCCGGCGCTGACCGGGCGGGTGGTGGACAGCGCCCAGATGCTCGAACCGTCGGTTCGTACGCAACTCGATGCGCAGCTCAAGGCCCATGAACAGGCCTCTGGCGAACAGCTGGTGGTGGTCACGCTGCCGGATCTGCAAGGCGCGAGCATTGAAGATTTCGGCTATCAATTGGGCCGCCATTGGGGCATCGGGCAGCAAGACAAGAACAACGGCGCGCTGCTGATCGTGGCGCGCGATGACCGTAAACTGCGGATCGAAGTGGGCTACGGCCTGGAGGATCGGCTGACCGATGCCCAGAGCTCGGTCATCATCAACCAGGTGATCACCCCGGCGTTCAAGACCGGCAACTTCAATAAGGGCATCAGTGACGGCGTCGCGGCGATGCTCGTGGTCTTGGGCGGCAGCCCACTGGACGAGCCGGCCCCGGTATACAGCGCGGACGGGCAGGATGAGGGTGACTTCATCGAGCGCCATCCGGGGCTGTTCATCTTTCTGGCGATGCTGTTCATCCTGACCATATTCGTCTGCCAGGTGCTCGGTATCCTGCCGAGCGGCGGCGGCGGCTCGCGAAGCAGCGGTGGCGGTTTCGGTGGCGCAGGGGGTGGCGGCTTCAGCGGTGGCGGTGGCAGTTTCGGAGGCGGCGGTTCGTCGGGCGGCTGGTGACAATCATAATGAGCAGGCATTTTTAACCATGGCATTACTGACTGAACACGAACAACGCAAAGTGGCCGAGGCCATCGCCCGGGTCGAGCGCGACACCGATGCCGAACTGGTCACGGTGCTCGCTGCCCGCGCCGACGATTACGCCTACATCCCGCTGCTGTGGGCCAGCTTGCTGGCGCTGGTGGTACCCGGAGTGCTGCATTACCTGACGGGGTGGCTGAGCATGCACAGTTTGCTGTGGGTGCAATGGAGCAGCTTCATCGTGCTGTGCCTGCTGTTTCGGATTCCCTTCATCACCACGCGCCTGATCCCGCGCTCCGTGCGCCATTGGCGAGCCTCCAACCTGGCGCGCCGGCAATTTCTCGAGCAGAACCTGCACCACACCGCGGGCGGCACCGGCATGCTGATCTTCGTCTGCGAGGCCGAGCGGTATGTGGAAATCCTGGTGGACGAAGGCATTTCCAAGCGACTCGACAACAGCAATTGGGACTCCATTGTCAGTGCGTTCACCCAGCAGGTTCGCCAGGGGCAGACATTGCAGGGCTTTGTGACCTGTATCGAGGCCTGCGGCGAGTTGCTCAAGACGCACGTACCGGTGACTCACGAGCGCAATGAATTGCCGAATCGGTTGGTGGTGTTGGCGTAGCGGCTTGAAGCTTCAAGCTTCAAGCCAAAGCCTATCTACTGCGTTTGACTTGCAGCTTGCAGCTTGCAGCTTGCAGCTTGCAGCTTAAAATACCATTCCCGATTCGCCCGCCCCGAGGCCGCTTCTCCATGTCTGCCACCGCCACGCCAGTCCGTCCCGCGCCGGATCATCACGCCCAGTTCATCGAGCTGCTGCAAACCAGCCTCGAACAGAACGCGTTCATCAAGCTGGTGCTGGCCAAGTACTGCGGTGACGAAGCCGATCTGCAGCGGCTGATCATCAAGCAACTGATGGTCAAGGATCAGCCGTGCCTGTCCTTCGTCTATCGCTACAAGACCCGCGATATCACCAAGAACTTTGCCTTGGCCGAAGGTGTGCAAACCGTTGCCGCACTGCTGCCGGCGTCGTTCAAGAACGCACATCTGCTGGCGGTCACCGATGAGGCGCAGCTGGAATACAGCAAGAAGGGCAAGAGCTCGCTGTTCAAGAGCAAGCCCCAGCAACTGCGGGAAGTGCCGTCCGCCGGGCACAACCGTGAGAAGAACCGTTTCCTCGACCTGAGCCGGCCATTCCTGGCCGACCTGGGCGTGACCAACCACAAGCACGAGCTGATCCCGGCGATGTCGCGCAAGTGGAAGCAGATCAACAAGTTCATCGAAGTCTTCAGCCATGCGCTGACGTCTTCGCCACTGGCGCTCGACAAACCGGTACGGGTCTCGGATTTCGGCTCGGGCAAGGGTTACCTGACGTTCGCCATCCACGATTACCTGCGCAACACTTTGCAGGCCGAGGGGCTGGTCACCGGCGTGGAGCTGCGCGAGGACATGGTCAAGTTGTGCAACGAAGCTGCCGCGCGGCTTGAGCACCCAGGCCTGGACTTCCAACACGGTGACGTGCGCAGCGTGGCGCCGCGCGCGGTGGATGTGATGATCGCCCTGCATGCCTGCGACATTGCCACCGATTATGCGATCCACATGGGCATCCGCTCCGGCGCCTCGATCATCATGTGCTCGCCGTGCTGTCACAAGCAGATCCGCCTGCAAATCCAGAGCCCGGCGCTGCTCAAGCCCATGCTGCAATACGGCCTGCATCTGGGCCAGCAGGCCGAAATGGTCACCGATAGCCTGCGAGCGCTGTTCCTGGAAGCCTGTGGCTACGAGACCAAGGTGTTCGAGTTCATTTCCCTGGACCACACCAACAAAAACAAGATGATCCTGGCGGTCAAGCGCGCCGAACCGGTGGACGCTACCGAGCTTTTGGCCAAGATCCAGGAACTGAAGGCGTTCTATCACATCACCGAGCATTGCCTCGAAACGCTGCTGCGGGCTGACGGTTACCTCGTCTGATCCGCGGTCTCAATCAAGATTTTGCCAAGGTCCAGGCGGCCAACTACGACGCGCTGCTGGTACCGGGCGGACGTCCAGCGCCACGTGCCGGACTGGGAGCGCGGATTGGCGAATCTAGACCTCCACCGGCACCGTCAACTTCGGATCGCCCAGCGGATGGCTCTTGGCGTCGAAGAAGCGCAACTCGGTGTCCAGTCCCTCGAATACCTTGGCGTAATGGCGCTTCTGATGTTGGATAAACGCCTGGCTGCGCGGGTAGATCGAGATCGCCACGGTCCTCGGCGCGGCAAGGCGCAAGGCATGGGCGATATGACTGTCCTGTTCGCCCAAGGCATGGCCAAACAGGCACAGGTTGTCGCGATGGTGGAGCAGCTGTTCGTAGCAGAACGACAGATAGTCGCTGCTGCGGATGGTCTTGAGTTTGTCCTGGCTCGGCCCCTCATTGACGAACAGCGGTACGTCGTCGAGCGTCTTGAGCGTGTTGTTGATGGCGAAACTGCCCAGCAGCGTGCCCTCGGTGGAGGTGAGCTTGCGCGCGGTGCCG
Source organism: Pseudomonas sp. Z4-20 (assembly GCF_051131955.1). Lineage (NCBI taxonomy): Bacteria > Pseudomonadati > Pseudomonadota > Gammaproteobacteria > Pseudomonadales > Pseudomonadaceae > Pseudomonas > Pseudomonas sp. Z4-20. The sequence continues at coordinate 4,263,677 of NZ_CP071641.1, read as the reverse complement.
TCCTGGTTGCGCACCAGGTGCAGGCCGCCGTGCAGATACAGCAGGCGAGGTTTGTCAGAGTCGGCCTGGCTCAGGTCGAAGCTATGGTCCGCACCGAGGAACAGGTCGGTGATGGTTTCGGGCGAATGCTGGATCGCCCAATAGCTCAGCAGATCGTAGTTGGTGGTGAACACGGTGCGGTAGCGGCCCAGTTCCTGGTTGAGGCTCGCCAGGGTTGAGGGCTGCACCAGCCGCCACGGGATGTGCACGGTGTGCACGGTGTTGATCAGCGCTTCCTTGATCGCGTAGTAGCGGTTACGCGGTGCGGCGGAGCTGACGGCCAGGGCCTTGTTGACCCGGCTGGTGGTTTTCAATGCGCCGAGCACCTGTTCGAAACTGCGCGTCTGCAGCGCGTCGAACACGCTGAGTTCCGACGGGCTCAAGGGTTTCTCCTCGACGGTGCGGGCGTTTTCGTACAACGAGTCATAGCCGAAATCGTCCCACACGGCGCGGCTGGCGCCATTGCCCACCAGAAGGCCGCTGAAGGCGGTGTTGGCGCGCAACGTCTGCCAATCTTCGAGCCGGGTGTCGTATTCCTGGAAATCGGTCATCACGAAAGTCATCTCAAAACGTGGCAAAGGCAGGGCTGTGACTTTATCACGACCCAGTCTTGAGCCAGATCAAGATACGTTGTGACCGGTCGGTCAATGCTGTACGCCCCTGCCGATCCGGCCTTTATCAGGAGCGTGTCCCATGAGCAGCACTTTTTTCATTCCCGCCGTGAACATCATGGGCCTCGGTTGCCTCGACGAAGCCATGACCGCCATCCGCAACTACGGGTTTCGCAAGGCCCTGATCGTCACCGACGCGGGACTGGCGAAGGCCGGGGTCGCCAGCAAGGTGGCCCAGCTGCTGGCCCTACAGGACGTCGATTCGGTGGTTTTCGACGGTGCCAAGCCCAATCCGAGCATCGCCAATGTCGAATTGGGGTTGGGCTTGCTGAAAGAGAGCCAGTGCGACTTTGTCGTGTCGCTGGGCGGTGGTTCTCCCCATGATTGCGCCAAGGGGATCGCGCTGTGCGCAACCAATGGCGGCCAGATTCGCGACTATGAAGGGGTCGACCGTTCGAGCAAGCCGCAACTGCCGCTGATCGCCATCAATACCACGGCAGGCACTGCCAGCGAGATGACCCGTTTCTGCATCATCACCGACGAAACACGTCATGTGAAAATGGCGATTGTCGACCGCAACGTCACGCCGCTGATGTCGGTCAACGACCCGGCGCTGATGGTGGCGATGCCCAAGGGCCTGACCGCCGCCACTGGCATGGACGCATTGACCCACGCGATCGAGGCCTATGTCTCGACCGCCGCCACGCCGATTACCGATGCCTGCGCCCTGAAAGCCATTACCCTCATCAGCAACAACCTGCGCCTGGCCGTGCGCGACGGTAACGATCTGGCGGCGCGGGAGAACATGGCCTACGCGCAGTTCCTGGCGGGCATGGCGTTCAACAACGCCTCACTGGGTTTCGTGCATGCCATGGCGCATCAACTGGGCGGTTTCTACGACTTGCCTCACGGTGTATGCAACGCGGTGCTGTTGCCTCATGTGCAGAGTTTCAACGCCATGGTATGCGCCACCGGGCTGACCGACGTGGCTGTTGCCATGGGGGCCGATGCGCACGGTTCCAGCCCGGAAGAAGGCGCGCAGGTCGCCATCGCCGCGATCCGCAGCCTGGCCTTGGACGTGGAGATCCCCGCAGGCCTGCGCGAGTTGGGCGTGCGTCTCAACGACGTGCCAGTCCTGGCGGCCAACGCCATGAAAGACGCATGCGGGCTTACCAATCCACGGGCGGCGGACCAGCGGCAGATCGAAGAAATTTTCCGCAGCGCATTCTAGGCGGTCCGCGGTGGCGTGAACCTGGTACAGAGCATTGCCGCCGCCGCCAATAACGTGCATAGCACCGCCAGTGGCCAGGCCTGTTGACTCAATAACAGGCTGGCCATGGCGCCGATCAAGGAGGCCATCAGTTGGTGCAGGAAACCGCTCAACGCCATCGCATAAGCGCCGGCGATTGGCGATCCCTCGTTCGCCAAAGACAGGCTGATGGGGTAGTTCAACGACTGGCCGAACACCGCGAAGCAGTAAGGCAGCCAGAACAGCAGGGCGACGCTGCTCAGTGAAACACTGCCCGCCAGCATGGTGACGCTGCCACCCAAAACCAGGGCGATGCCCCAGCCCATCAGCCGCCGCTGGCCCGTGCGCAATACAAACGCATTCACCGCAAGCGCGCCCAACAAATACGCCGCACTGATCGGCCAACCCAACAGACCGTATTCGATCGCTGACCAGTGAAAGCTGCCCTGCAGGATCAGCGGCGCAGCCGTGTTGAAAGCGATGATCACGCCATAGCCCAATCCTCCTGCCAGCGCTGGCAACAGGAATCCGCGATGGCGCAGTATCTGCCCGTACACCCACCACGCCGATTGCCCGTTGCTCGCCTCGGTCAGGACCGGGAAGCGGGCCCTGGACACTGCCGCTGCCATGGCGAGGCTGGCCGCGCCCAATCCCAGGAAGATCGCCTCCCATCCGAACGCCGCCTGGATCAGCGAGCCCAGGTACTGGCCGATGCCGAGGGCCACCACGAAGGCGATCGATATCCAGGACAGGGCCTTGGCCAGCAGATCGCCATTGAAACTGTCGCGTATCAGCACTCGCGCCATGACGGAAATGCCGCTGGCGCCGATCCCCTGGATCAACCTGAGCGTCAGGAACGCCTCTATGGACGTGCCCAACGGCAAGGCCAGGTTGCCCAGGCCGTAAAGCGCCAAGGCCGCCAGCAGGACAGGCTTGCGCCCGAGCCGCTGGCTCAGGCTGCCCCATAACAGCATTGGTAACGCCATGCCAATCAGGTACACCGGCAAACCCCACGACACCCGCGCCGCGTCGGCTCCCAGGTCTTGGGCGATATCAGGCAGGGCCGGCAAGTAGATGCTCATGCCCAGTTGGGCCAGGAAGACGCTGGCGCAGGTGACGATCAGGGTTGTGCGGTTCTTCATCAGGGGCTCGTTTCAAGGGCGGATGTCACGCCCGTGGGCCAGTAGCAGATCAATTATCCGTTCGCAGAACGTGCGAATCACCTCCGTTTCCATATCGGCACGCAGGGTGATGCGGATTGCGGCCTTGTCTTGCGGTACCACGGGGAAAAAAACCGCTGAAGTGAAATACCCCAGGTCGGCCAGTTCGACCGCCAGGCGGGTGGCCGCCGTCGCCTCGCCGCAGTGCACCAGGCGGATTGCCATGGGGCTGGCGTACTGTTCGGTTCGGATGAGGCTGTCGAAGAAGCGGATATTAGCCTGCAAACGCTCCTGCAAGGTCTGGAATTCGCGGCTGCGATGCAAACGGATCGAGGCCATGCCGGCGCCGATCGCTGCCGAATTCAGGCATTGAGACCAGTTGCTGGGACCGCCGTAACGCTGCGCCAGCGTCTTGTGCCGTTCATCGCCGAACATGGCCAGCCCACCGCCGGCGCCGAATGACTTGGCCAGCGAGGCGACGATCAAGGTGCGCTCATCCACCGTGTGCACCCGCGAGCGCATCAGGCCGATGCCGGATTTCCCTACAGTGGACAGCGCGTGGGAATCGTCCACATAAAGAAACAGGTCATAGCGTTGCTTGAGGTACAGCAAGCTGTCCAGGTCCGCCATGCCGCCCATGCTGTAGGCGCCGTCGGCCACGTAGGCTACGTTGCCCTGGCGTTTGCACACGTCTTCGAGAAAATCCATGTCGTTGTGCGGGCAGGTGAGGACTTGGGTTTCGTCGGCGCACGCGGCCTTGATGTGGTTCATCGAGTAATGGGCCTGCTTGTCGAACACCATTACCGGCGGACGGTTGCCCGTCAGCGCGCCGCTGGCCAGCAGCGGCAGGATCCCCGCGCTCGCCGCGCTGCAGGACAGCGCACTGAGGCAACTGGCGCCAAACAATTCCGACAGTTGGGTTTCGTATTGGTCCAGGATCGCCAACCGGCAACGGTTTCTCGAATTGGCGATGCGCAGGGTCCCGGTTTCCCACAGCATGGTCATGGCGCCATCCAGCAGCGCAGGGTGGTAATCCAGGCCCAGGTAGGACGTCGTGCAAAAGTGTTGCAGGGTGCGGCCGTATTGGTCGACGAGAACATTGGGCGTCTTGACCTCGACATTCAGCCTTGCGACTTTTTCGGTTTCGGCGCTTTGCCAGTCCTGGTCTGCCAGGGAAACGATTTTGCGATAGTTGCTGAAGTGATGAGTCGGTTGCGAAGTCTGGTTCATGGGTAAATTAGATTCCTTGGTTAAGCAGGCTGTCCGTAGGGGCGTTTCAATATCTGTGTGTTTCCAGACTTTACAGATGGGCGGATAGGGCTTTGAATCGGCCGTTTCCGGTGTGTTTGAGTGTTACCGGAGACTTCTATGTAGGACCTTGCCTAAGGGCTTGGGCGGGGAATCCATTTGCAGCGTCGGAGCTGCGTCTTGACCCTGTATCTGTTGGGCCTGCCTTGCTCCGCTGCTCGGGCAACCCACTGCTTGACGAATCTCAGAGCTGCTTGTCGATGCGGCACGGCTGGGGACCGGCCTGGCATTTGGTTTCACCCTACCGTTTGTCGTGGCGCCAGTGTTTTTCTCAAACCTTGAGTCTTGGATCACTTCGAATGAGATACGGGGTGCGCATGCCCATCATTCATAAAAACGGAGGGCCGGATCATGCGAGGGCCGAGCAACATTTATCCGGGAAACATCACTCACGATCGAACGAAGGTGTCTGAATCGGGTCGCAAAAGTGGGAGGACCACCATCATGAGCGTCGATAGATACCCGGGGAAAGGTGAAGTTGGCCGCCAGCCGGGACGGATGCCTCGCTGAATATCCATCGGTGGTTCTGATTCAGCGGCGGGCAAATCCCGTCGAAATTTTCTTATCAGAGGAGGGCGCGACCATGAGCCGGATGGCCACCTTTTTACGCACCACCAGCGTTGTCGTGCTGATGGGCCTGGGTGCCAGCAGCGCCTGGGCCCAATCGCCAGCCGAATTCATCAACGATGCATCAGCCAAAGGCATGGCTGACATCGAAGCCAGCCGCGAGGCGCATTCCAAAGCCGAATCCCGGGAGGTCAAGGATTACACCATCATGGTGATCAACGACCGCACCACCGCGAATCAACACCTGGCGAAAATCGCCAAGAAACTCGATTTGCCTGTTGCCCCAAGAGAAGAGGTGGCTGACAAAGCCAAGGCCCTCATGCCGAAGGTAGCCGAGGGCGAGTCGTTCGAAGCGGCTTATGCCGCCAGTCAGGTCAAGGCCACTGAGGAAGCCATCGAGCAGATCCAGCAGCAGGCCCAGACCACCGAAGTGCCGGAAATCAAGGCATTCGCTGACGAAACCCTACCCAAGTTGCAGACTCATCTCGAAATGGCCAGGGCGCTGCAGGCCAGCCGCTGATCCGCTGCACCTGCTTTACATAGAGGACCGGGGCGCCCGCGTCCCGGCTTGTTTTGCCCGCAGAAAAGGAGAACCTCAATGTCTACACGCCGAGAACCCAACCAATACGCGATGCAGAATCCACTGACCCAATACCCTCGTCCGGAGTTTCCCGACCAGCCACAGTCGCCGCCGGGCATTGACCAGGACATGGAGCCGCAACCCGATCATGGCGAAAAAAGTTATCAAGGCTTCGGTCGCCTGGAAGGTCGCAAGGCGCTGATCACAGGAGGCGATTCGGGTATCGGTCGCGCAGCGGCTATCGCCTATGCGCGAGAAGGGGCTGACGTAGCGATCAATTATCTGCCTAGCGAAGAGCGCGACGCGCAGCAAGTCATCGAACTTATCAAGGCTGAAGGCCGCAAGGCCATCGCGATTCCTGGCGATCTCAAGGATGAAGCGTTCTGCGTGCAGCTGGTAAAAATGGCGCAACAGGAACTTGGTGGGCTGGATATCCTGGTGAATGTCGCCGGCAAGCAGGAGGCGCAAAAAGACATCGCCGACATCACCACCGCGCAATTCGACGACACCATGAAAACCAACATCTATGCGATGTTCTGGATCTGCAAGGCTGCGGTGCCGCTGATGCCGGCCGGGGCGACCATCATCAATACCGCGTCGATCCAATCCTACGATCCGTCCGCGACGCTGCTGGATTACGCCACCACCAAAGCGGCTATCGTCGCCTTCACCAAGGCGCTGGCCGGACAAGTCATCAGCAAGGGGATTCGGGTCAACGCCGTCGCACCGGGCCCGATCTGGACCGTGTTGCAACCCAGCGGCGGACAACCTCGCGAGAAGATTCCTACGTTTGGCTCCCAAGTACCGATGAAACGTCCGGGACAGCCTGCGGAGTGCGCGCCGCTCTATGTACTGCTCGCCTCGCAGGAATCGAGCTATATCACCGGGGAAGTGTTCGGCGTTACGGGTGGCAACCCGCTGCCCTGATCGTTTGACCAACCGTTGCATGGGCGATCGACGCCCATGCAATGCCGGTCAGCACTGGTTCAGATCAACCTTGTTTTTTTCTTCCAGCCCTTCAAGGTGCTTGGCCTCACCTTCTCCCATGGCCTGGTAGTGCTTTCTGAGTGCCTCTAGCTGCTTGAGATCCAGCGATTCGAGCCCAAGCATGGCGTTCTGTGCACTTTTGCTGGCGCGCAGCAATTCGTCGACTTTCAAATGCAGGATATCGGTGTCGCGGTTTTGCGTGTTCTGGATCAGGAACACCATCAGGAAGGTGATGATCGTGGTCGAGGTATTGATGATCAATTGCCAAGTGTCGTTGAAACCGAAGAACGGTCCGCTGGCAGCCCAGAGCGCCAACAACACGATGGCTCCCAGAAAGGTCTTGGGACTCCCCGCCCACAGGGCCAGTTTTTGAGCGATTTTTGCGAACGTCATTGCCGTGTTTCCTTATGGGATGCACCTGTCTGGTGTGACAGCAACGAGGCGGCGAAAATTCTACTTACATTTCAATCTGACGTCTGTCGGTATTCGTCATCCAGGCCCAAGACTGTCGCAACCATCTGCTCCATCCAAGGGTCACTCTTTAAAGCCTTAATCTAGGGAGTACGTCATGAATCTCACTCGCACTTTTTGCCTCGCCTGCTGCCTGTTCGCCCTGCAAGGCTGTTTCGACAACTCCAACAACGAGACCAAGGACAACACCGACGGCACCAAGTCGTCGGTGCAGATGCAGGAGTCCAAGTCGCAAAGCAAGTAGATGGCATAGCCCAAGCTTGGCTATGGAAAACCTGGGGGAACAAGCTTGCCCCCAGGTTGGGGCTGTTTCTCACCGGCCCTGCTGCAACACCTTCAGCGCTGCCGAGGCAAGGAAGCCGGAGCGGCTCTTCTCTTCAGGATGGTGCAACACGTATTCATCAATACGATTGAGCAGGTAGCCGGGCAACGTAATGTTGAGCTTCTGTGCCTTGCCCAGGTATTTGGTCACGTCGATATCCACCAGCGCCCATGTACATCCGGCATATTTCGGGTCGGCCGCGTGCAGCGTGACCGTATTGGCTGGCGGAATGGGCGAGCCATCCTCGGCGAGAATTTCGAAGTGCCCTTCGATGGCCTCGCGCGCCATGGCCATGGCTTCATCGAGATCGTCGCCAGCGGAAAAACAACCGGGAATATCCGGCACTTCCACACCCCAGGCGTGGTTCTCATCGCCCAAGGAAATCGCAATTGGGTAAAGCATTCAATGGTCCTCCGGAAAAGCTTGGCAACTGGCTTCCTGAAGCAGGGCCTGTTGCAAAATACTGATGGCCGTTTTCTTGAGCAGATCTTTTTTTGGATGGGGAACCGTGACCAGTCCCGGTTTGGTCGGGTGCTTGAAATGATGGTGACTGCCTCGAATCCGCACCAGGTACCAACCATCCGCAACAATCTGACCTATCAAGAATCGGCTATTCACAACACCTCCGTGTGGTGCGCTTGGTGGGAACTATACCCACTAAAAAATAATGATCAACACTATAACCACCGCAGGGGGATAAGCGGGTTTAGCGGTATGTCGTAACCAAGTCTAGAAGCCGCGCCAGGGAAGGCGGGCAGGGGGCGGGTTGGGTTTATTTCTGGATGTGAGGCCGCGTACAGATGCCCCTGGTGGCGAGGGAGCTTGCTCCCGCTGTGCTGCGCAGTAGCCCCCGTTTGAGCTCAACCGCGAACAACAGCTGTTCGCCCTAAGCGCCTATGATTGCTGCAAGAAAGTCAGCCGCACCGCAAACCCAATCAGAAGGCCACCAAACAACCACTGCTGCACCCGCTGCGCTGTGGGCGATCGTTGAAGCCAGCGCCCCAGGGCTACTCCAGCGAAGGCATAGAGCACGTCGTACAACAAACCGACGCAGACCAATATCACCCCCAACGTTGCAAACTGCGCCAGCACCGGTCCGTTCTGGGGGGCGATGAATTGCGGCATCAACACCGAGCAAAACAATAGTGCCTTGGGATTAAGCAGATTGGTCAGCAGGCCGCGCTGCACCGCTTGCCAGCGTTGCCCTTCGGTTGCAAGGCTGTGGTCTTGAAGGTTCGGCAACAACGTGGTCCGCAAACACTGAAGCCCGATCCAGGCCAAATAAGCAGCCCCGGCCAGGCGCACCACATCAAAGGTCCAAGGCGCCGACTTGAATAGCACCGAGAGTCCCATCGCTGCCAGCGCGACATGACATGCCCGGGCGATCCCCAAGCCCACCGCCGTGGCTAACGCCGCGCCCTTACCCTCGCGGGCGCCGGTTTGCAACACCAGGATCATATCCGGCCCGGGCAGCAGATACGCCACCGTCAACGCCGTGAAAAACAACCAGAGCCCTGTCATCCCTACACCCCTTATTCGACGAATCAGTGCTGTCAGTCTATGGCCGAACAGCAGGGCAGGTGGTTGCGTAGTCGGCTTCTAATGATTCGTAAATTGGCATAACCTGCCAAGCACTCGAACTACTCAATCGGAAGATGCCAATTCATGAAGCTGGACGCCTTCGACCGCAAAATCCTCGCCGCACTGCAACGGGACGGCCGCCTGAGCAACGTGCAACTGGCCGAAGAAATAGGCTTGTCTCCCTCGCCGTGCCTGCGTCGCGTGCGGATGCTTGAGGACGCCGGAGTGATTCGCGGCTACCAGGCCATCCTCGACCGTGATGAAGTGGGCCTCGGGATGACGATCTTCGTCGGCGTCAAGGTCGAGCGGCACACCGACGAACGAGCCGAGGCGTTTCGTCAGGCGGTAATGGCTTTGCCTGAGGTGATCTCGGCGTTCCTGGTGTCAGGCGAGTCGGATTTTTTGCTGCAAGTGGTGGTGCCGGACCTGCGGGCCTATGACCGTTTTGTCTCAGGGCATCTGCTGAAACTGCCGGGGATCAGGGATATCCGCAGCAATTTCGCGATTAACACTGTGAAAGCGCCGGTGCCGTTGCCGTTGGGGCATTTGGCTGGAGGGTGAAGCACTGGCAATTCTCTGTCGCACACCATTCTCTGATTTTGCCTACAAACTAAGCGGGAGTCGCCCGCTACCCACAATTGCACAAATAGGAAATAGTGTTCCGCAAACGGACTATGCGACTGGCAACGAACAATTGACGTCCGACAGATTCTGCCGGCTTCGCAGAGCGCGATGCTTGGGGCAGTGGGGCAAACCTTGGAGGGATGGTCAATGTATCCTAATACGGTAATTGAGCTTTCAAGCACACGGCTCACATTGTTCCAGATGGTTCACAGACTCAGCACGGCCTCCGGCCGCGGAGGAGAAAGGAGACATGCCTACACCTCGTAGTTATCAAGCAAGCATCGAGCAATTGCATCAAGAGGTAGAGGCGTTAGCTGAAGAAATGAGACGCCCGACTCCAACTACGGTTCGCGTTACGCTGCTGCCGTTCAGCATCGGCGCTGCGTTCGCCCTGACCTTGTTCACCATCGTGGCTTTTGTCGCAAAGCATGTTTGATCCTCCTGCGCGACCGTCAGGGACGCCAACCCCAAAAACCCCAGACCAAAAAAAACCGGCCACCAAGAGCCGGTTTTTTTTTATCCCCCGTCAAAACCACACGACGCAGGACCAGAATTTGATTGGAGCGGGTGAAGGGAATCGAACCCTCGTTATCAGCTTGGGAAGCTGGAGTAATGCCATTATACGACACCCGCTCAGAGCGGCTGACTTTGTACCAGATGTCGCTTGGGATTTGAAGTTTTTCTTTCCGGACGGTGAGGTCATCCGTCCACGCAAGCCTCAAACCAGAGCGGTCGTTCGCGGGCGAGCCCCGTTGCCGGAGGCTTGCTCGCGACGACTTTTTTCAAATGGCCAGCGCATGGTAATCCTGCACGTAGCTGTACCGCGGTCGGCTTTCGTGGTGGGTCGGTTTCAAGAAGCTCAGCAACGCGTCGCGGCTGTCGCGGCAGGCGGCCTTGTGTTCCATGTCCAGGAAATGCCCGGTGGCTTGCAGCGTGGTGAAGGTGCTGTGCTGGACATGGTTGCCGAAGAGCCTGGCGTCGGTGGCCGAGGTGTACTCGTCCCATTCGCCGTTCAGGAACAGTACCGGCACGTTGATTTTTCTCGCCGCGTTGACGTAGCACTGCTGGTCGCTGTGGAGGATGTCATGGATGTGAAAGTGCATCTGCCCATATTCATGCTCGGCCAGGTTGCTGACGTGGCGATAATTGAAGCGCTTGAACAGCGGCGGCAGGTGTTTGCCAATGGTGCTGTTGACCAAGTGCCCCACACGGTGACCGTCCAGGCTGCCCAGGTAGTCCACGCCGCGTTCGAGATAGTCGCGCATCGGCGCGTTGAGCACCGGTGAGAACGAGCTGATCACGGCCTTTTCGATACGACGCGGGCGCTGGGCCAGTGCCGTCAGTGCCGCGGCGCCGCCCCACGAGAATGACAATACGTGCTCGGCAGCGAAGTGGTCGATCAGCTCCAGCAGGATCTGTCCTTCGATTTCCTTCGTCAGCATTTGCTCGTGGAGGTTGTGGGGCTTGGATTTGCCCGCGTAGGGCTGGTCGTACAACACGACGTTGAATTGCGGATAGAGGTTTTTGGCGGTCTGTGCAAACGACGCGGTGGTGGCCATCGAGCCGTTGACCAAGATGATGGTCTTTTGTGCGGCGTCTGCGCGATAGAACTCCGTGTAAACCCGATACTGACCCTGTATATCCAGCACAGCGATTTCTGGCCTCATGTCATAAGACTCCTGGCAAGCGGGTATGCGCGCAATGAGATTGCACGGGCAATGTGACAGGTAGGCATACGCCTGGAAGATAAGGCCCATGTCGATCCAGGAAAGCCGGTCGACGGGTATTGTTATGGCGGGCAGCTTGCCGGCGGATATGGCGGAACCTGAGGGTTCCAGCCGGCAAAAAGTTTCTTAGAGGTATGAAGTGACCAGTCGGTCACATTTCGGCCGACGGTTTGATTCAAGCAGGGGGTCGACCGTTGCGCAAGTGCTCTTTGAAAATTGCTCGACACTTCTGCCCAGCGGTCATCTGGCTCAGATCAGGCGGATTTCATCGGGGCTCAGGGCGCGGTATCGGCCCGGTTCCAGATCGACGTCCAGCACCAGCGGCCCCATGCGCTCGCGGTGCAGGCGCAACACCTTGTTATTGAAGTGCCCGAACATGCGCTTGACCTGGTGATAGCGTCCTTCAACGATGCTCAATCGCGCCGAAGACGGCCCAAGCAACGTCAGCTCCGCCGGTTGAGTGGTGAGGTCTTCGAAAGCGAAGTACAGGCCTTGGGCGAACGTGGCGGCGTATTCGGCGGTGATGGTCTGTTCGGTCTCGACGTAGTAGACCTTGGGCAGCTTGGTCTGCGGCTGGGTCAGGCGCCGCGACCAGCTGCCATCATTGGTGATCAGCATCAGTCCGGTGGTGTTGAAATCCAGGCGGCCGGCGATGTGCAGGTCGTCCTTGTCCGGTTCGTCGAGCAAGTCGAGCACGGTGCGGTGCTGCGGGTCGTGCGTGGCACTGACGCAGCCTTGCGGTTTGTGCAGCATGAAGTACCGCGCCATTCGGCCTGCCTGCAACACCTCGCCATCTACTTCGACGTGGCTGAATTCGCGCACTTGCGCGTGCGGATCGTTGACGGTCTGGCCATCGATCCGCACTCGGCGCTCCGCCAATAGCAGTCGGACCTGTTGGCGATTGAAACGCGGCAGATTACTGAGGAAACGGTCAACGCGCATGGGCAATTCGGGCAAGGAGGCGGAGGGCGGGCATCTTACGCCAACGGTTGGGGCTTGGCGCGCAACTGGTCGTCCACTCGCGCGCATTGCGGGCACAGGCAGGATTTATCGCGCAATTGCGCTGGCAGGGCCTCGAGCACGGCCGGGTCGATACTCACGCCATAGCACCAGCAGGCGCGGTCGGCGGTTTTCGGGTTGGCCAGGGTGCAGTCGTTGGCGGCGCCGCAGGCGGGGCAGAGGTCAGGTTTATTCATAACTCGAATGAGGCATCTCCACGCAGGTTCTGTTGGTTCCGGTTTGTCGGGCGCGTTGCAGGGCATGATCGGCCCGGGACAGCAGGCTGTGCAAGGTGTCCTCGTCCTGCAAGGTGGTCAGGCCGATGTTGATGGTGACGCGCAATTGTTTCCCGCTGCAAAAGTAGCGCTGTTGCTCAATGCGCTGGCGAATTTTCTCGGCGATCTTCAGACCGTTCTGTCCATCGGTGTCCTTGAGAAGCAAGGCGAAAGCGTCAGCACTCCAGCGGCAGACAATGTCCGAATGGCGCACGTTATTGGTCAAGTCGCGCGCGAATCCGCTCAACAATTGATCGCTGGCGATGTGGCCATGGGTGGAATCCAGTTGCTTGAAATTGTCCACTTCCAGCAGCAGCGCACTCAACGGCTTGGGTTCACGTTGGGCTTCGTGCAGGGCCTGCACCGCCAGCAGGTCGAAGCCCCGTCGGTTGGGCAGTTCGGTGAGGCCGTCAAGAATGGCTTGGGCATCGATCCGACGTTGATAGCTGACCACCAGCCGATAAAGCATCGCAAGTACGGCCACCGTCACCAGCAGGCCGATCAGCAGATTGAGGTACAACGCCTTGAGAATCGTGTCCCGCAGCAAGGTGCCGGCAGCGTAGTACCCCAGCAGCGAGGTCACCAGGAAGCCGGCACTCAACAAAATGGTCAGTACCAGCATTGGCGAGCGCGGGGAATACAACGGCGAACGAAGCGACATGGCGATTCCCTTGGAGTGATCCGATGGAATCAGTTTAGTGGCCTTGTGGGAAAAGGTGCCTGGATTTGTAGTTCGTGAAGCGGTGGAGAGGGAGCAGCCCCCTCGCCGGAATAAAGCAAAAGGCTACATGTTTCGAGTTATTGCCACGTCGCACCAGATTCCGATTTCACTGTCAGATTAATCGTCAGTCACCTCAATAGATGACTGCCGCCCGTCAGCGTCGCTGATGTGGCCCACCCGCGGTCCAGGAGGCCGCCATGTATCGACGACTGCTGTTCATTGCGTTTCTCGGTTTGACTCTTTCAGCCTGCGTGCCTTACGAGGGAGGAGGTTCGAACTATTACCGTTCCGAGGTCTACACCTCACCAGCGCCGGTCTATTACGGTGGCGGGAGTTATTATTCGGCCCCACGTGGCTACTACGCGCCACGGTACTATCAGCCGGCCCCACGTTATTACTCGGCACCGCGTTATTACCAGCATGGGCCTCGTTATTACTCGCCCCCGCGAGCAGCGTACCGGCCTTATCCACACCGGGGCGGCTGGGATGGCCGTGATCGGGGCGGCTGGAACGACGATCGCGGTCGTCGAGGCGGTCGTGATCGCGGACACGATCACCGGGGACGCGGCGGTCATGATGGACGAGGCGGCCATCGCTGACAGAGTGGCAGCAAAAAGCGGCGCATTGAGCGCCGCTTTTTTTATGCGTGCACTTTTTATACGGATCCCAGGTATCGCTTCCTCTATTGCCGCTCGCCCATTGTTCGATGACTACTGGCCAAAAGCGGCAGAAAAGCGGCATCCAGCGGAAGCCGATTGCCGCTTTTCTGGCATTGCCGCCGTGCCAATATCCCGCAAAGCGCCGGTTTACGGGGCTTTCTGCAAGTGGCACGCCGCTTGCTAAAGCCATCGTAAGTACATTTCTGGTCACCCAAAGGTTTCCGACATGAGCATCAGCTTCGATAAAGCGCTCGGTATCCACGAACAGGCCCTGAGCTTCCGCGCCCAGCGTGCCGAAGTCCTGGCCAACAACATTGCCAACGCCGACACCCCGAACTACAAGGCGCGCGACCTGGACTTCTCCAAGGTGCTCGCCGAGCAGAACGAAAAGACCAAGAACGGCCACTTCGCCTTGAACATGACCAACAACCGTCATATCGAAGCAGAAGGCCTGGGCAGCGGCGACGAATCGCTGATGTACCGCACGCCGATGCAGCCGTCGATCGACCAGAACACCGTGGACGCCCAACTGGAACAGTCCAACTACGCGGAAAACTCCGTGAACTTCCAGGCCAGCTTCACCCTGCTCAACAGTAAATTCAAAGGGCTGGTATCAGCCCTGCGTGGAGAGTAAGCCATGTCGATCGCGAGCGTATTCCACATCGCCGGCAGCGCCATGAGTGCCCAGACCACTCGCCTGAACACCGTCGCCAGTAACATCGCCAACGCCGAGACTGTTTCGTCGAGCATCGACCAGACCTACCGCGCCCGTCATCCGGTCTTCGCCACCATGTTCCAGGGCGGCCAGTCCGGCGGCAGCGACTCGCTGTTCCAGGACCAGGACGCCGCCGGGCAGGGCGTTCAGGTGCTTGGCGTGGTCGAAGACCAGAGCAACCTCGACGCCCGTTATGAACCAAACCATCCGGCCGCGGACGCCAAGGGTTATGTCTATTACCCGAACGTCAACGTCGTCGAAGAAATGGCCGACATGATTTCCGCCAGCCGTTCGTTCCAGACCAACGTCGAAATGATGAACACCGCCAAAACCATGATGCAGAAGGTCCTGACCCTCGGTCAGTGATAAGGGGCGAGTCACATGAGCGTCACCAACACCACCAGCGGTTTGAGCCTCAACGAGATTCTGGCCAACTCCTCGGTCAAGACCAACACCGCCACCGATACCCTGGGTACGGTGACCGGCACGGCGACCGGCAAGAAGGAATTGGGCAAGGATGCGTTCCTGCAACTGCTCGTGACCCAGCTGAAAAACCAGAACCCGCTGGAGCCTCAGGACAACGGTGAGTTCGTTGCCCAGCTGGCGCAATTCAGCAGCCTGGAAGGCATCACCACGCTCAACCAGACCGTGAGCGGCATCGCTGGCAACTACAACTCGTCCCAGGCCTTGCAGGCTTCGTCGCTGGTGGGTCGCTCGGTCATCGCGCCTGGTGACAAGGCGGTGGTCGATACCTCCAAGAGCCTCAACGGCACGGTGGTGGTGCCGGCATCGGTGTCCTCTGTCGCCGTCAAGATCGTGGACAAGGACGGCAAGACCGTTCGCACCATCGACCTGGGCAGCCAGAACGCCGGCAAATCGGCATTCATCTGGGACGGCAAGAACGATGCGGGCGCGACGGTCGAGTCGGGCACGTACACCTTCGCGGCCTCGACCACCATCGATGGCAAGGCCACGTCGCTGATCACCCACCTGCCGGCCACGGTCAGCAGCGTGACGATCAGCCAGACGGGCGGTGAGCTGATGCTCAACCTGGCCGGGCTGGGCAGCATTGCCCTGTCCAAAGTACAAACTATTGGTATGTAGAGCCGACTAACCGGCAAAAGGAGTCAACATGTCTTTCAACATCGGCCTTAGCGGTCTCTATGCTGCCAACAAACAGCTGGACGTGACCGGCAACAACATCGCCAACGTGGCGACCACCGGTTTCAAATCGTCCCGCGCGGAATTCGAAGACGTCTACTCGGCCACCAAGCTGGGTTCGGGTTCAAAGACCGTCGGCAACGGCGTGCGCCTGGCCAACGTTTCCCAGCAGTTTGGCCAGGGTGACGTGAACAACACCGGTAACGTATTGGACATGGGTATCCAGGGCCAGGGCTTCTTTGTCCTGAGCAACGACGGTTCCCTGAGCTACACCCGTGCCGGTACTTTCAAGACCGACAAGGAAGGCTACGTCACCAACAGCGATGGCACTGCACGCCTGCAGGGTTATGGCGTGGATGCCAACGGCAAGATCCAGAACGGTATCCTGACCGACCTGCGCATCGACACCTCGAACCTGCCGCCGAGCGCCACCAGCCTGGTTTCGTCGACGATCAACCTGAACTCCACGGCGACGCCGATCACCGCCGCGTTCAATCCGACCGACACGGCCACGTTCACCAAGCAGTTCACCACCCCGGTCTATGATAGCCAGGGTAACCAGCACTCCATGGACCAGTACATGGTCAAGACGGGCTCCAACACCTGGAACGTCTATACCTTGATCGACGGTCGCAACCTCAACGGTAGCTTGCCAACCACGACCGGTGCGACCGCGCCTGTTCCGTCGACCATGAACTTCGATGCGAACGGCAAATTGACGACGGTCACCACTCCGCCCGCGACGGTCAATAGCGATCTGGTATTGACTGGCTGGGTTCCTGGCACCGTGACCAACGGAACATGGACCGCCAACGGCGCCGCGAGTGCACCGACAATCACGATCTCCATGGGCACCACCACCCAGTTCAACGCCGACACCGCT
This sequence comes from Pseudomonas sp. Z4-20, assembly GCF_051131955.1. NCBI lineage: Bacteria > Pseudomonadati > Pseudomonadota > Gammaproteobacteria > Pseudomonadales > Pseudomonadaceae > Pseudomonas > Pseudomonas sp. Z4-20. The sequence goes on along the minus strand of NZ_CP071641.1, from coordinate 4,247,038 downwards.
CGTTCGATCCCGGCCCAGAACGGCTACGCCACTGGCCAGATCACCAACCTGACCATCGACGGCAGCGGTGTATTGCTGGCCAACTTCAGCAACAACCAGACCAAGCCGATCGGCCAGCTCGCGCTCGCCAGCTTCACCAATGAGCAAGGCCTGCAGCCGGTAGGCGGCACCAGCTGGAAAGAAACCTTCGCTTCGGGTATCCCGGGCTACGATGCTCCGCAAACCGGCACCCTGGGTTCGATCGTCTCCAACTCGCTGGAAGAGTCCAACGTCAACCTGACCAACGAACTGGTCGAGCTGATCAAGGCGCAGAGCAACTACCAGGCGAACGCCAAGACCATCTCCACCCAGAGCACCATCATGCAGACCATCATTCAGATGGCTTGATAACGTTGGTTGCTTGAAGGCTGCACGAAGAGCCCCTCGCAAGAGGGGCTTTTTTGTGGCGGCTCTTTTTGTGGCGCTTGTCCCGGACCACTCCAGGCCCCGGCTTTCTCCAGGCAAAAGAAAACCCCCGATAAACCAGCGGTCTATTGGGGGTTTCTTCAGCAGGCGCCTTGCAGCGCCTACCCGCTCAGCTTATTGGCAAGCTTCGCAATCCGGCTCGTCGATCGCGCAGGCCTTTGGCACTGGCGCAGGTCCTGCTGGAGCAGCCAGGACCGAGTCGTCACCGTGGTTGCCGCCGCTGGAAACCGCGTTCAGCTTGCCGGTGTTGATGGTCGACTTCTCGGTGCTGGTGGCGGCCAGGGCACGGAGGTAGTAAGTGGTTTTCAGACCACGGTACCAAGCCATGCGGTAGGTCACGTCGAGCTTCTTGCCCGAGGCGCCGGCAATGTACAGGTTCAGCGACTGAGCCTGGTCGATCCACTTCTGGCGACGGCTGGCAGCGTCGACGATCCACTTGGTGTCCACTTCGAACGCGGTTGCGTAAAGCTCTTTGAGCTCTTGCGGGATGCGTTCGATCTGCTGCACGGAACCGTCGTAGTACTTCAGGTCGTTGATCATGACCGAGTCCCACAGGCCGCGAGCCTTGAGGTCGCGAACCAGGTACGGGTTGATCACGGTGAATTCGCCCGACAGGTTCGATTTCACATACAGGTTCTGATAGGTCGGTTCGATCGACTGCGAGACGCCGGTGATGTTGGCGATGGTCGCGGTCGGCGCGATGGCCATGATGTTGGAGTTACGGATGCCTTTCTGTACACGGGCGCGAACCGGTGCCCAGTCCAGGGATTCGTTCAGGTCGACATCGATGTACTTCTGGCCGCGCTGTTCGATCAGGATCTGTTGCGAGTCCAGCGGCAGGATACCCTTGGACCACAGCGAGCCCTGGAACGTCTCGTAGGCGCCACGCTCGTCGGCCAGGTCGCAGGAAGCCTGGATCGCGTAGTAGCTGACCGCTTCCATGGACTTGTCGGCGAACTCGACCGCGGCGTCCGAACCGTACGGGATGTGCTGCAGGTACAGCGCGTCCTGGAAGCCCATGATGCCCAGGCCGACCGGACGGTGCTTGAAGTTGGAGTTCTTCGCTTGCGGCACCGAGTAGTAGTTGATGTCGATCACGTTGTCGAGCATGCGCACGGCCGTGTTCACGGTGCGTTGCAGCTTGGCGGTGTCCAGCTTGCCGTCATTGATGTGATTCGGCAGGTTGATCGAGCCCAGGTTGCAGACTGCGATCTCGTCCTTGTTGGTGTTCAGGGTGATCTCGGTGCACAGGTTCGAGCTGTGGACCACGCCCACGTGCTGCTGCGGGCTGCGCAGGTTGCACGGGTCCTTGAAGGTCAGCCATGGGTGGCCGGTTTCGAACAGCATCGAGAGCATCTTGCGCCACAGGTCTTTGGCCTGGACGACTTTGAACAGCTTGATCTTGTTGTACTCGGTCAGGGCTTCGTAGTACTCGTAGCGCTCTTCGAAGGCCTTGCCGGTCAGGTCGTGCAGGTCCGGTACTTCGGATGGCGAGAACAGGGTCCACTTGCCGTCGTCGAAGACGCGCTTCATGAACAGGTCCGGGATCCAGTTGGCGGTGTTCATGTCGTGGGTACGACGACGATCATCACCGGTGTTCTTGCGCAGCTCGATGAACTCTTCGATGTCCATGTGCCAGGTTTCCAGGTAGGCACAGACCGCGCCCTTGCGCTTGCCGCCCTGGTTGACCGCGACCGCGGTGTCGTTGACCACTTTGAGGAACGGCACGACGCCTTGGGATTTGCCGTTGGTGCCCTTGATGTACGAGCCCAATGCGCGAACCGGAGTCCAATCGTTGCCCAGGCCGCCAGCGAATTTCGACAGCATGGCGTTGTCGTGGATCGCGCCGTAGATGCCCGACAAGTCGTCTGGCACGGTGGTCAGGTAGCAGCTGGACAGTTGCGGACGCAGGGTGCCGGCGTTGAACAGGGTCGGGGTCGACGCCATGTAGTCGAAGGACGACAACAGGTTGTAGAACTCGATCGCACGGTCTTCGCGTTGCTTCTCTTCGATCGCCAGGCCCATGGCCACGCGCATGAAGAAGATCTGCGGCAGTTCGAAACGCACGCCATCCTTGTGGATGAAGTAACGGTCGTAGAGGGTTTGCAGGCCCAGGTAAGTGAACTGCTGGTCGCGCTCGTGGTTGATCGCCTTGCCGAGTTTTTCCAGGTCGAATTCGGCCAGGACAGGGTTCAGCAATTCGAACTCGATACCCTTGGCGACGTAGGCCGGCAGGGCCTTGGCGTAGAGGTCGACCATTTCGTGGTGGGTCGCGCTCTCGGCGACTTCCAGGAAGCTCAGGCCTTCGGCGCGCAAGGTGTCCATCAGCAGGCGGGCGGTGACGAACGAGTAGTTCGGCTCGCGTTCCACCAGGGTCCGTGCGGTCATCACCAGGGCGGTGTTGACGTCCTTGAGCGCGACGCCGTCATAGAGGTTCTTCAGGGTTTCGCGCTGGATCAGGTCGCCGTCGACTTCTTCCAGGCCTTCGCAGGCTTCGGTGACGATAGTGTTCAGGCGACCCATGTCCAGCGGCGCCAGGCTGCCGTCGGCGCGGGCGATGCGGATCGAAGGGTGAGCCTGGACCGGTGCGTCGGCCGGGGTGCGGATGGCGCGCTCCTTGGCGCGCGAATCACGGTAGATCACGTAGTCGCGAGCGACTTTCTGCTCGCCAGCACGCATCAGGGCCAGTTCGACCTGGTCCTGGATTTCTTCGATGTGGATGGTGCCGCCCGAGGGCATGCGACGCTTGAAGGTCGCAGTGACTTGCTCGGTCAGGCGGGCCACGGTGTCGTGGATTCGCGACGAAGCGGCAGCGGTGCCGCCTTCAACTGCGAGAAACGCTTTGGTGATGGCGACGGTGATCTTGTCATCGGTGTAAGGAACGACAGTCCCGTTACGCTTGATCACGCGCAGCTGGCCAGGCGCGGTGGCGGACAGATCCGGGTTCGAATCAGCGGCCAGCGGCGCGGTGCCCTGCGGGTTCTCGCGAGTTGTGTCGGTGTGCATGGGTGTCTCCACGTTCTCTATGTTTATTTGGGCACCATCACGGTGCCCACCGTTCCGTCCTGAAGCACTACAACCGACTGGCGCCGGGTATAACAACTTCGGGACAGTAGGAAGCGAGCCAGTGGCGCCGCTTCCATCCGAAGTTCTCGGGTCGCGAGCCTGGGCTCGAAACCGGGTTTGCAGGGGTGGCAGCAAAGGACTGCAACACCCGTACCGTTTCGGTCGTTCCAGACCCTGAAACAGTCGCCATCCGCAGGGGGCGGTCTGGACTTGGAAAAACTGTCGTGTTGCAGGAGGGCAGAGGCAAGAAAATCGCTTGAATTCTCTATCCAACTTGTGTTTGGTTTTTGGCCTGAAACCCTACATGTAGGGTTTTTTACGCGGCGGGCTACAAGATAATGCGTTTTGGGGCATGAATCAACGTGCTACCTGTGGATAAGCCTGTGCGTAATTTGTGTGCGAAACGTGGAACTGCTCTGTAGGCCGCGACCTTGCTGGAGCGCGGCTTTTTTCATCGATTTTGACGACTTGAAAACAGCCCGGGGTTTTTTCGGGCGCGGACGTTACCACACAAATCCAGCCCGACCGAACGCATTTGTCCGCTTGTTTTCTGTACAGCCGGCGTTTATACAATCGGCCGACGCATGGGCGTGTTTATCCTCCTTTGATATGACAAACAGACGGGAGGATCCGGGTTTCAAGCGGCCACAGGGTGAGTGTTCATCCTTTCTTTTTATACCTACAACAAGACGAGGCCCCCACGTGGAACAAGAAGCCTGGCAGATATTGATCGTCGAGGATGACCAGCGGCTGGCCGAACTGACCCGCGAATACCTGGAAAGCAACGGCCTGCGCGTCGCCATCGAAGGCAACGGCGCGGTGGCGGCGCAGCGGATTATCAGCGAGCAGCCGGACTTGGTGATCCTCGACCTCATGTTGCCCGGCGAAGATGGCTTGAGTATCTGCCGCAAAGTGCGCGAGCAATTTGACGGACCGATCCTGATGCTCACCGCCCGTTCCGATGACACCGATCAGATCCAGGGCCTGGACCTGGGCGCCGACGACTACGTCTGCAAGCCGGTGCGCCCGCGTCTGCTATTGGCGCGCATCCAGGCGCTGTTGCGCCGCAGCGAACCGGAGCCGTCCGTGCCGCAGAAACAGCGGCGCCTGGAGTTCGGTCCGCTGGTGGTGGACAACGCCTTGCGCGAAGCCTGGCTGCAGGGCAACGGTATCGAGCTGACCAGCGCCGAATTCGACTTGCTGTGGCTGCTGGTGTCCAACGCCGGGCGCATCCTGTCCCGTGAGGAAATCTTCACCGCCCTGCGCGGCATCGGCTACGACGGCCAGGACCGCTCGATCGATGTGCGTATCTCGCGCATCCGCCCCAAGATCGGCGACGACCCCGACCATCCGCGATTGATCAAGACCATTCGCAGCAAAGGCTACCTGTTCGTCCCCGAAGCCTGCGTAGACGCGGCTTCGTGAACTCGATCTTCCTGCGCATCTACGGCGGCATGTGCGCGGCACTGGTGCTGGTGGCGGTGCTTGGCGTGCTGGCCCTGCATCTGCTCAACCAGACGCGTGGCGAGCAATACCGCGAGCGCTTGGCCCATGGCACGTTTTCCCTGATGGCCGATAACCTGCGGCCGATGAACGACACCGAGCGTCGACGGGCGCTGGCGGTGTGGGAACGCCTGCTGGGGATTCCGCTGCAGCTGAGGACTTTCAATCAGACCGACCTCGACCTGGGGCAGCGCACCCGCGTGCTGCGCGGTCAAGTCCTGGTGGAGCAGACCGGCCCCCATGCGGCGAAGGTCTATCGGCTGGTCAGCGATGGTGAACAGTTGACGCTGGTGGGCGAGGTTCGCCAGATCAGCGAGCAACTGGCCCGGGCGACTATCTATCTGCTGGCCGATGAGCTGGTGCGTTACCCGGTGGCCGAGCAGCCCGGACGGCTCGCGCAACTGAAACAGGAAAAAGGTTTCGGCTTCGACCTGCGGCTGATGAAGGTCGAGCAGGCGGACATGGACGACGATCAGCGTCGGCGAGTATCGGAGGGCGATACGGTGATGGCGCTGGGCAAGGGCGGTGACTCGATCCGGGTCTTTGCCGGGATGGTCGGCACGCCGTGGGTCCTGGAGATCGGTCCGTTGTACCAAATGAATCCGTACCCACCCGAATGGCTGGTGCTGATCGCCGCGTTGGGGTTGAGCCTGATCGGTTTGATCGTCTATCTATTGGTGCGCCAGTTGGAGCGACGCCTGCGCGGCCTCGAGTCGGCCGCCACTCAAATCGCCCAAGGCAGCCTGGAGACCCGCGTCCCCGCCCGAGGCGCCGACTCGGTGGGGCGCCTGGCCGCTGCGTTCAACGGCATGGCGGAGCATTTGCAGCAGTTGCTGGCGATCCAACGAGAATTGGTGCGCGCGGTCTCCCACGAGTTGCGCACGCCGGTGGCGCGTTTGCGTTTCGGCCTGGAAATGCTCGGCAGCGCCAGCACGCCCGATGCCCGGGACAAATACCTGGCGGGCATGGACCACGATATTGAAGACCTGGACCGGCTGGTGGATGAAATGCTGACCTACGCCCGACTGGAACAAGGGTCGCCGGCGTTGAATTTTCAGCGGGTGGACCTGGATGCGCTGGTCAATCAGGTCATCGAGGAACTCGGGCCTTTGCGCGCCGGGGTTACCGTAGAGCGTGGCCTCTGCCTGTCCGCCGCCGATTGTGACGACGCCTGGGTCGAGGCCGAGCCGCGGTTTTTGCACCGTGCCCTGCAGAACCTGGTGGGCAATGCCATGCGCCACGCCAGATCCCGGGTCACGGTGAGTTACCAAGTTGGGCAGTTGCGTTGCCGGGTCGATGTCGAGGATGACGGACCCGGTGTGCCCGAGGCCGCATGGGAGCGGGTGTTCAAACCGTTCCTGCGCCTGGATGACAGTCGCGCGCGGGCGTCGGGCGGCCACGGGTTGGGGCTGTCGATCGTGCGGCGGATCATCCACTGGCATGACGGCCGGGCGTTGATCAGCAGGAGCAAAAGCCTCGGAGGAGCCTGTTTCAGCTTGAGTTGGCCGAGGCACCAGGACCGGTCTTGAGGGATGGGGCCCAAATCTCAGGCCTTGATCCCCATCAGACTCAGCAATTGCCCGTTCTTCACAGCAAATTGTCCGTGCAGTTCACTGCCATGACGCCACTCGGGCGACAGGTCAATCAACAAGCGCAATCGCACGTGCCCATCGTGCGCCCACTCCAGCACCTCAGCGTGTTCGAAGTAAAAACGCTGCCCGACGATCGGGTACAGCGCTTTGAACAGGCTTTCCTTCATGGAAAAGGTCAGGGTCACCAGCAGCGCCCGATCATCTCGCGAGACAGTGGCCAGGCGCAGCAGCTCGGGTGGCGTGAGGATTTCACCGGCCAGGCGCTCGGCGCGCTCAGGGTCGAGCAGGTTTTCCAGATCCATGCCCAGCCCTTGCCAGTGCTGTTTTTGCGCGACAATCGCCGCCGCCCGGCCTGTGCTGTGGGTGATCGAGCCGCTGACATGTGCCGGCCACACGGGCGCGCGATCTTCGCCGATGGGCGGCACGCAGGCTTGGCCGTCAAGGCGCAGCAAGGCCGCCCGGGCGCAGATTCTCCCGGCGAGGAACTCCGCCTGCCGCTTGGCCACCGAGCGCTGGATGCTCGCCGGCGGCTTGATGGCGCTGTTGGGGAAATCGTCAGCGACGAGCAACAGTGGATCGAAGCGAGTGCTGACCAGCACCGTATCGGGCAAGGCGTCGGGCAGCAGCCAGTGTTCATCCAGAGGCGAACAGCAGGCGGGCAGGGCGGGGAGTCGGTTCATGCCGGGCATTTTGCCGGGTTGGCTTGAGGCTGGGTAGTGGAAAGAGCAGTACGCGAAGATGCTTCTGTGGCGAGGGAGCTTGCTCCCGCTCGACTGCGCAGCAGTCGCCGGTAATCTTGGGACCGCTTTGCGGCCCAGCGGGAGCAAGCTCCCTCGCCACAGGTATTTGTTTCAGCTTGAAGGAATCGGTATCAGCCAAAGATCTTCTTGAAGAACTTCTGCATATCCGCCCACGATTTCTCATCGGCCGCCTTGTTGTAGCCGATGTCCGGCCCGCCATGTTCGCCATGGCTCAGGCGGTCGGCGTCCGGGTTGCTGAAGCCGTGCTTGGCGCCGTCGAGGCTGACGAATTTATAGTCGGCGCCAGCCTTGTCCATTTCGCTCTTGAACGCGGTCACGTTGTCGCCGGTGACCATGCTGTCCAGCGCGCCGTGTTCCACCAGGATCTTTGCCTTGACGCTGCCTGGAGTCGCCGGGGTATTGGTGACCAGGGCACCGTGGAAACTCACGACGCCAGCCAGCGGCAGGCCCTGGCGCGCTGCGTCCAGCACGACCTTGCCGCCGAAGCAGTAACCGATGGCGGCGATTTTGTCCGGGTCGGTCTGGGGTTGCTTCTTCAACAGATCGAGCCCGGCCTGGAAGCGCGCACTGGCCGCCTTGCCGTCCTTGAGCGCCGCCTGCATGAAAGCCATGGCGTCCTTGGGATGCTCGGTGTTCTTGCCGTCGCCGTACATGTCGATGGCCAGGGCGCTGTAGCCAAGCCCGGCGAGGTCGCGGGCGCGGCGCTTGGCGTAATCGTTCAGCCCCCACCATTCATGCACCACCACCACGCCGGGGCGCGGGCCTTTGACCGCGTCGTCATAGGCGTAATAACCGATCAGCTTCGTGCCGTCGGCACTGGTGTAGGGGATCTCCTGGGTCTGGATGGCGGCGTGGCTTGCGCCGCTCAAGGCCAGAAGTACAACAGCAAACAACCTGCGCATGATTGGATCTCCTTGAAAAGTTGTTCGGACAGACTAGCCGATTCATTCAGCCCAGGTTCAGAGAACGTTCAAGAGGGGTTCAGGGACCGTTGGATAACGTGGCTGCGAGTTCACACAACCACGGCTTCAAAAGGAACCTGATCATGACTCATATGAAAAAACTGCTGTTGGCCTTCACCGTGCTGGGCGCCAGCGCCCTGGCTCACGCCGACGATAACTTTGCCAGCCTGACGCTCGGCCAGACCAGCGACAAGGTCAAGAAGTCCAACGCCTTGAACAGCGCGCTGAACAACCCGAACGCCGACGGCATCATCGCCAAGGACAGCACCTATGGCCTGCGCCTGGGCCGGCAAAACGACCAGGGTCGCTACTACGCCACCTACGATAACGTCTCGGGCAGCCACAACGGCATCAAGTTGCGCCAGGAAAACCTGCTGGGCAGTTACGACCTGTTCTATCCGGTCACCAGCAGCACTAAACTGTTCGGTGGTGGCACGGCGGGCCTGACCAAGCTGACCCAGGATTCCCCAGGCTTTAGCCGCGACACCGACATCGGCTACGCCGTTGGCCTGCAAGGGGGCTTGTTGCAACAGATTTCGCAAAACACCTCGGTGGAACTCGGGTACCGTTACTTGCGCAGCAATGCGAGCACCGAGATGAGCCCGCACGGCGGTGACAAAGTCGGTTCGCTGGACTTGACCAGCAGCGCCCAGACCTACCTGTCCGCCAACTACACGTTCTAGGCAACCTGGGGATGAGCATGTCCAGCCGGATCGGCCCGAGGCGATCCGGCGCCTTTTGTTTGAAATCGGCTTTTTGATTGGCCTGGGAGCGGTTCATGAAACTATTGGTTGTCGAAGACGAAGCGTTGTTGCGTCATCACTTGCAAACCCGTCTCACCGACAGCGGCCATGTGGTGCAGGCCGTGGCCAATGCCGAAGAAGCCTTGTACCAGGTGCGCGAGTTCAATCATGACCTGGCGGTGATCGACCTGGGCCTGCCGGGCATCAGTGGCCTGGAACTGATCCGCCGATTACGCTCACAGGACAAGACTTTCCCGATCCTGATCCTGACCGCCCGCGGCAATTGGCAGGACAAAGTCGAAGGCCTGGCCGCCGGGGCCGATGATTACGTGGTCAAGCCGTTTCAATTCGAAGAGTTGGAAGCGCGGCTCAATGCCCTGCTGCGTCGCTCCAGCGGCTTCACCCAGTCGACCATCATCGCCGGTCCGCTGTTGCTGGACCTCAACCGCAAGCAGGCGTCCCTGGGCGACGAGCCGTTGGCCTTGACGGCCTATGAGTACCGCATCCTTGAATACCTGATGCGCCATCACCAGCAAGTCGTCGCCAAGGACCGCCTGATGGAGCAACTCTACCCGGACGACGATGAGCGCGACCCGAATGTCATCGAAGTATTGGTAGGACGCCTGCGTCGCAAACTCGAAGCGCCGGCCGGCTTTAAACCGATCGATACCGTGCGTGGCCTGGGTTATTTGTTCAACGAGCGCTGCCAGTGATTCGTTCGCTGCGGCTGCGGCTGATGCTGGCCGCCATGACCCTGGCGGTGCTGTTCATGCTGGCGCTGCTGCCGGCGATGCAAGGCGCGTTCAGCCTGGCCTTGCAGGAGTCGATCGAACAACGCCTGGCCTCGGATGTGACCACGCTGATTTCCGCCGCCCGGGTGGAAAACAATCGTTTGAAGATGCCCGCGCAGTTGCCCGACGAGCGATTCAACCTCGCCGATGCTCGCCTGCTGGGCTACATCTATGATCGCGAAGGGCGGTTGGTCTGGCGTTCGAAGGCCACCCGGGAAGAACACATCAATTACACCCCGCGCTATGACGGGCAGGGCAACCAGTTCGCGCGTATCCGCGAGGACAACGGCCAGGCGTTCTTTGTTTACGACGTCGAGGTCAAGTTGCTGGGCGGCCAGAGCGCCGCGTTCAGTATCGTCACCCTGCAGCCGGTGCATGATTATGAGCTGACCTTGCAAGGCCTGCGGGAAAACCTCTACCTGGGGTTCGGCGCCGCGCTGGCGGTGTTGCTGGCGCTTTTGTGGATCGGCCTGACCTGGGGGTTGCGAGCCCTGCGGCGCCTGAGCCAGGAATTGGATGAAATCGAAGCCGGCACCCGCGAAAGCCTCAGCACCGCGCACCCTCGGGAGCTGTTGCGGTTGACCGGCTCCCTCAATCGCCTGCTGTACAGCGAGCGCGAGCAGCGCAGCCGTTATCGCGATTCCCTCGATGATCTGGCCCACAGCCTGAAAACTCCGCTGGCGGTATTGCAAGGCGTCAGTGAGGACATGGCCCGGCGCCCCGAGGACCGTGGCCAGGCCTGGGTGCTGCAAACCCAGATCGAACGCATGAGCCAACAGATCGGCTATCAGTTGCAGCGTGCCAGCCTGCGCAAAAGCGGCCTGGTGCGCCATCAGGTGCGCTTGCGCCCCGTCCTGCAAAGCCTGTGCGACACACTCGACAAGGTGTACCGCGACAAGCGCGTGCAGGTCGTATTCGACCTGCCGGAGCACTGCCAGGTGCCGATCGAACAGGGCGCGCTGCTGGAAATGCTCGGCAACCTGTTGGAAAACGCCTATCGGCTGTGCCTGGGGGAAGTGCGGGTCAGCGTGCACCAGACCCTCGGCGGTACGGAGTTGAGCATTGAAGACGATGGTCCGGGCGTGCCGCCAGACCAGCGTGCGCGGATCCTTGAGCGTGGCGAAAGGCTGGATCGCCAGCATCCGGGACAGGGAATTGGCCTGGCGGTAGTCAAGGACATCATTGAAAGCTATGGGGCGAAATTGGCCCTAGGGGATTCGGAGCTGGGCGGGGCGGCGTTTCGGATTCATTTTTCGATGGTTTGAAACCAAAAAATCAGTTTTCCTGCTCCCGATAAGCCCCCGGCGTCACCCCCGTCCACTTCTTGAACGCCCGGTGAAACGCCGATGGCTCGGAGAACCCGAGCTGTTCGGCAATCTGCTGCAATGACAGATCGGCCCTTCCCAAATGGTAGATGGCGATATCCCGCCGCAGCTGATCCTTGAGCTCCTGGAAACTCGTGCCTTCCTCGCGAAGGTGCCGGCGCAACGTCTGGGCGCTGATGTGCAAATGCGCGGCGACGTTGTCCAGGTCCGGCCAGCGCGCCGTGTCACGGCTGAGCAGGCGGTGCAACTGGCTGGTCAGGCTGCGGCCATCGTCCGGTCGTGACAGCAGGTCAGCGGGGGAGCGTTCGAGAAAACGCTTGAGGGTTCGCTCGTCCTGCAGCAGCGGCATCTCCAGATAGCGGCCATGAAACAACAGGCTGTTGCGTTGCGCCTCGAACAGCCGCGGGCAGGGGAACAGCAGGTCGTATTCTGCGCCGTGGGGCGGCTTGGCATAGCTGAACGTCGCTTGTTCCAGGCCGATCCGCTGGCCGATCAGCCAACTGCCGAGGCGATGCCAGATGACCAGCAGGCTTTCGGCCAGGAAATGCTCGGGGTCACGCAGCGTCGACTCATCCAGGCTCAACCGTACCCGGTCTCCTTCAGCCTCCAGCGTCAGGCGCGGTGCGTCGGCAAACAGGCTGTAGAACAACAAACCGCGTTGCAGGGCCTTGCCCAGCGTCCGACAGTGGATCAACGTGTGACACATCATGGCAAACGTCCCGGGTTTACTCGTCACCCGGCCGAATCCCAGATATTCATCCTCCAGCGCCGACCACAGCGCCCGCAACAGGCGGGCGAATTGCTCTGGCGCGATGCGCGCACGCGGTTCGTCGAGCAGCTCAAGGCTGATGCCCAGCTGTTGCAGCAGGGGAAGGCAGTCGAACCCTTGCCGGCGCGCGCCACCGAGGGCTGCACGGGCGAAGTGACTGGCGATGGTGCGTTGGCGCATGGGCACTGATCCGTCCGTTAAGCGAGGCGATGTTAGCAGGGACTTCAGGCTCGACAAGGCGGATATCCGCCAAATCATGGAGTGGTAAGCGGTAGGTTGGCGGATATCCGCCACGTTTAGCCTTGTGTTTAATCCTTCAGAAATACACAAATACCGCCTGCGATGGCGCTTGTAGGGCGTTTCGCAAAAATGGCACGCGCCTTGCGATGCAGTTTGCAAGTCTGCAGCGTGCAGCCGACAAAAAACAAATCCCTCCAGTGCAGGAGGGTTCGCAATTGAGGTGTCGTGGACAACAGGCGGATGTTGTCACACGGGACTCTTGAGGAAGGTTTTGCCATGACGACTCGTCAGCCCCTGTACAAATCCCTGTATTTCCAGGTGATCGTAGCCATTGCCATCGGCATTTTGCTCGGCCACTTCTACCCGCAGACCGGCGTTGCTCTCAAGCCCTTCGGTGACGGGTTCATCAAATTGATCAAGATGGTCATCGCCCCGATCATCTTCTGTACCGTCGTCAGTGGCATCGGCGGCATGCAGAACATGAAATCGGTGGGCAAGACCGGCGGCTACGCGCTGCTGTATTTCGAGATCGTCTCCACCATCGCCCTGCTGATCGGCCTGGTCGTGGTCAACGTCGTGCAACCGGGCGTCGGCATGCACATCGACGTATCGACCCTGGACACCAGCAAGATCGCCGGTTTCATCTCGGCCGGTAAAGATCAAAGCATCATTGCCTTCATCCTCAACGTGATCCCGAACACCATCGTCGGCGCGTTCGCCAACGGCGACATCCTGCAAGTGCTGATGTTCTCGGTGCTCTTCGGTTTCGCCCTGCATCGCCTGGGTGCCTACGGCAAGCCGGTGCTGGACTTCATCGACCGCTTCGCCCACGTCATGTTCATCATTATCAACATGATCATGAAGCTGGCGCCAATCGGTGCGTTCGGTGCCATGGCCTTCACCATCGGCGCCTACGGTGTCGGTTCGCTGGTGCAACTGGGCCAGTTGATGATCTGCTTCTACATCACCTGCGTGGTGTTCGTGCTGGTGGTGCTGGGCGCCATCTGCCGCGCCCACGGCTTCAGCGTGATCAAGCTGATCCGCTACATCCGTGAAGAACTGCTGATCGTGCTGGGCACTTCCTCGTCGGAATCGGCCCTGCCGCGCATGCTGATCAAGATGGAGCGCCTGGGTGCCAAGAAGTCTGTAGTAGGCCTGGTCATCCCGACTGGCTACTCGTTCAACCTCGACGGTACTTCGATCTACCTGACCATGGCTGCGGTGTTCATCGCCCAGGCCACCGACACTCCGATGGACATCACGCACCAGATCACCCTGTTGTTGGTGCTGCTGCTGTCGTCCAAAGGCGCTGCCGGCGTCACCGGTAGCGGCTTCATCGTGCTGGCAGCCACCCTGTCGGCCGTAGGCCACCTGCCGGTCGCCGGCCTCGCGCTGATCCTGGGTATCGACCGCTTCATGTCCGAAGCCCGCGCCCTGACCAACCTGGTGGGTAACGCCGTTGCGACGATCGTGGTTGCCAAGTGGGTCAAGGAGCTGGACGAAGACCAGTTGCAGACCGAGCTGGCTTCCGGTGGTCGCGGTATTTCCGACGTTCGTGAAGACGACGAGCAGATCGCGCAAGCGCAGATTGTAGCGGCTGAATCCTCTGCCCCAGGCACTGTAAGGTAATCTTAAGGCTGCAATGAAAAACCCGCTTCGGCGGGTTTTTTCATGTGCTCGATTTCCACGGTAATTGCCCCAGCGCCAGTCCCTGCCTAGTCTTGAATGCATCATTCAAGCGGAGGTCGTCCATGCAAGGCCCACTGGCATCGCTCAAGGTTCTGGATTTCTCGACCCTGCTGCCGGGCCCGTTCGCCTCGCTGCTGCTGGCGGACATGGGCGCCGAGGTGCTGCGCATCGAATCACCGGATCGTCCGGATCTGCTGCGGGCCTTGCCGCCGCACGACCAAGGCATCTCGGCCAGCCATGCCTACCTCAATCGCAACAAGCGCAGCCTGGCCTTGGACCTCAAGCAGCCGGCGGCGCTGGAGATCATCAAACGGTTGCTGGGTGACCACGATATCCTGCTGGAACAGTTCCGCCCCGGGGTGATGGAGCGGCTGGGCCTGGGGTACGAAGCTCTGAAGAGGATCAACCCCCGGCTGATCTACGTGTCGATCACCGGCTATGGCCAGACCGGGCCCTACAAGGATCGCGCCGGCCATGACATCAACTATCTGGCCCTGGCCGGTTTGGCGAGCCAGACCGGTCGTGTCGACAGCGGCCCGTTGCCGCTGGGCATCCAAGCGGCGGACATCGCCGGTGGTTCGTTGCATGGCGTGATCGGGTTGTTGGCGGCGGTGATCGCTCGCCAGCACACTGGGCTGGGCCAGCACCTGGACGTGAGCATGACCGACTGTGTCTTCAGCCTGCACGCCATGGCCGGTGCAGGTTATCTGGCCTGCGGTGTGGAGCCGGGCTGGGAGCGCCAGATGCTCAATGGCGGCAGTTTCTATGACTATTACCGCACCCGCGATGGTCGCTGGATGTCGGTGGGCAGCCTTGAGCCGTCCTTCATGCAGGCGCTGTGCGACGTCTTGGGACGGCCGGAGCTGGCGGCCTTGGGACTGGCGCCTGAACCTGGGCAGCAGCAGACCCTCAAGCAGCAACTTCAAGCCGAGTTCGAGAAGCATGACTTCGCTGACATTTGCGCGTTATTCGCCCGGGTCGATGCGTGCGTCGAGCCGGTGCTGAGCCTGGAAGAAGCACTTGAGCATCCACAATTGCAAGCCAGGGAGTTGGTGACCACAGTGCCTCGCAGCGACGGTTCGAGCCAGGCGCAGCTGGCCTGTCCGTTGAAGTTTTCCCAAGGGCTGCCCGAGCCCCGGCACGTTGGTGCGATGCTGGGCGAGCATACCGACCAGGTACTGGAAGAATTGGGGTTCAGTGACGAACGGATTGCCCAACTGCGCGGCGACAGGGTCGTTGGGTAGTGTCATCAGGGCCCTATCGCTAGCCGGCGCATAACCAACTCCAGCTATTCGACCCGCGTTTCTCCACTGAACACCAAGGTATTGCGGCAACTGCGGCATAAATATCGTCGCCCCTGGCGCACCAGGCTGTGGCGCTGGGCTGTGAACGAAAAGTCGCTGCCGTCGCAAGGGCATTTGTAGATGTAGCGGGTGGCGGTGCGGCGCTTGATCTCATAGGTGTGGCAGCGGTTGGGCGGCAGTTCGTAGACCCCGCGCATGATCAATTGCCATTCTTCGCCGTGGGCCTGGATGCAGTCGCCGAACAATTGGTGGGCGATCAGGTGCGCGACTTCATGGGCGACCGTCTGTTTGAGGAAGTCTTCGGCGTTTTCCCGGTACAACTGTGGATTGAAGCGCAGCAGGTTTTCATGCAGGTGCGCGACACCGGCCTTCTGGCCGCGCAATTTGAGGCTGACGACCGGGCGTTTGAAAGGACGTTTGAAAAAGGATTCGGCTTGTTGGTAACACTCTTCGACGCGGGTATTGAGTTGCTCGAGCATGCTTTACGGGTCTCCAGAAAGCCGAGTATGCCGCAAGCGCCGGCCGTTGCGAATCGCCCAGGCGCCCAATGGTCGTTTCGGCAGTTCCAGGCGCAGGAAGGCCGCCTTGCGGCGGCCTGTGTTGGCAGGTTCTTTTTTGTTGGAGAGCTTCAAATCTTCAGTTGGTATAGACCGGACCAACGCCCAGCCCCCAGACAATCACCGTGAACGCCATGATGGCTACCAGCACGACCAGGCCGACGGCGAGCACCGAGCTGGAAAACAGGAAGCCTTCATCCTGGGGAATGTTCATGAACGTCGGCAAGCCCACGTACAACAGGTAGACCGTGTAGCAGATCGCCGCGGTGCCGACGATCATCCCCAGCCACATATGCGGATAGAGTGCCGCCAGGCCGCCGATGAACAGCGGGGTCGCAGTGTAGGTAGCGAACGCGACGCAACGAGCCAGGCTCGGGTTGGCGTCATAGGTGCGGGCCATCCAATGGATGAAGGCGCCCATCACTGCCACGCCGCCCAACATGGCCAAGTACGACATGACGGTCATCCACAGCGCGCTTTCCTGGGTAAGCATGACCGGTGGACGATTGCCGATGACCCATCCCACCTGCGTGGTGCCGATGAACGCGGATATGGCGGGGATCGCCGCCAGGATCAGCGTGTGGGTGAGGTACATGTGGCTGATGCTTTCCTCCTGATCGCCACGGATTTCCTTCCATTCTTGATCAGGGTGGGTAAAGAGCCCCACGACATGATGGATCATAGTCAGTCACTCCTTTGTTATTGCCATCGCCCCCCAACGGAGCGCCTACGGGCCAAATGGCCGGGTAAGTGAAGGTCTGTAAGTGTGTGCGACCTTATGTCGCAGTATAGAAAGGAGTCGCCGCGAGGGGGATGGGCGGCTTAGAGCAAATCGCGCTGTAGGGGAGGCTGCTGATAGCTAAAAGCTGCAAGCCATAAGCTGCAAGATAAAGCACCTCGCCTGGCTTGCCGCTTGCCGCTTGTGGCTTGTAGCTTGCAGCTGCTTGAAAAGCTAAAATGCCGGCCTTTCGTCACACCTCACGGATTTCGCGTCATGGGCACTCTCACGGTCAATCAGAACAAACTGCAAAAGCGCCTGCGCCGCCTGGCCGGTGAGGCGGTCGCCGATTTCAACATGATCGAGGACGGCGACAAGGTCATGGTCTGCCTGTCCGGCGGCAAGGACAGCTACACTTTGCTCGACGTGCTGATGCATTTGCAGAAGGTTGCCCCGATCAAGTTCGACATCGTTGCCGTGAACATGGACCAGAAGCAGCCCGGTTTTCCCGAGCATGTGCTGCCGGCCTACCTCGAGTCTCTCGGCGTTGAATACCACATCGTCGAGAAAGACACCTATTCGGTGGTCAAGGAGCTGATTCCCGAGGGCAAGACCACTTGTTCGCTGTGTTCGCGCCTGCGCCGTGGCACGCTCTACACCTTTGCCGACCAGATCGGCGCGACCAAGATGGCCCTGGGGCATCACCGCGACGACATCGTCGAGACCTTCTTCCTGAACATGTTCTACAACGGCTCGCTAAAGGCCATGCCGCCCAAGCTGCGCGCCGATGACGGACGCAACGTGGTCATTCGCCCGCTGGCTTATTGCAACGAGAAAGACATCCAGGCCTATTCGGATTTCAAGCAATTCCCGATCATTCCCTGCAACCTGTGCGGCTCCCAGGAAAACCTGCAGCGCCAAGTGGTCAAGGAGATGCTCCAGGAATGGGAACGCAAGACCCCGGGCCGTACCGAGAGCATCTTCCGCGGTTTGCAGAACGTCATTCCGTCGCAACTGGCGGACCGCAACCTGTTCGACTTCACCAACCTGCGTATCGACGAAAGCGCCACGCCGCGGTTCGTCAATGTGGTGAACCTCTGACGGTCCCAACGGCTTTTATTCACGGCGCTCGCGAGCGCCGTTTTCATTTTTAAACCAGGAGAGGGCATGCGCGATTACAAGTGGCTGCACGAGTATTGTCTGAACCGCTTCGGTTCAGCGGCTGAACTGGAAGCCCACCTGCCGATTCCCAAGACCCCGGCGCAACTGCGCAAAATCAGCGACGACCGCTACCTCTCGACCATGGCGCTGCGGGTGTTTCGTGCCGGGCTCAAGCACAGCCTGGTGGACGCTAAATGGCCGGCATTCGAAGAGGTGTTTTTCAAGTTTGACCCGGAAAAAGTCGTGTTGATGAGCGCCGAGCACCTGGAACGGCTGATGCAGGACGCGCGAATCATTCGCCACCTGGGCAAGCTCAAGAGCGTGCCGCGCAATGCGCAGCTCGTATTGGATGTGGCCCATGAAAAAGGCAGTTTCGGCGCGTTGATCGCCGACTGGCCAGTGACCGACATTGTCGGCCTGTGGACCTACCTGAAAAAACACGGCCATCAACTCGGCGGTCTGTCGGCGCCGCGTTTCCTGCGAATGATGGGCAAGGACACCTTCGTGCCGAGCTATGACGTGGTGGCGGCGCTCAACGCCCAGGAAATCGTCGATAAAGTCCCGTCCAGCCTGCGGGACCTGGCGACGGTGCAGAACGCGTTCAACCAGTGGCATGAAGAAAGCGGCGGGCGGCCGATGAGCCAGATCTCCATGATGCTGGCTTACACCGTCAACCATTGACCTGCGTTGCGAGGGCGTTGTTTCAGGCAGCCGAAGGCTCACCCTCGCCAGCCAGCCGCCGGTTCAACTGGAACCGCCATCGCACATACAGCAAGGCCGAGCAGAACAGCGCCACACTCGCGGCCATTTCCAGCATGCCGAACAGCTGCCGGTTCGGGTCGTAGGCCGCCAGCGCGCCCTTGATGAAATACAGGTTCACCACGAAGCACATCCACGAATGCCCGCGCGCGCTGCCGCTGAGCATGCCCGGCGCCAGGATCAACAGCGGCACCAGCTCGATCGACAGGATCACCCAGGGACGCGCGCCATGCAGATCGGCGATCAGCAGATAATACGCGCTGAGCAGCCCCACCAGGCCGAAAAAGCACAACAGGCTCAGGCTGCGAGCGAGGCGTACACGCGGCTCCAGCCACTGGATCGGCGGCAGGATCTTCGGCTTCTTAGCCACGGCCGTTCTCCAGCAACAGAGCGGTTTTTGCCAGGCGCAAGCCCAAGGCACGGCACAGGGCGACTTCATGTTCGTTCAGGCCGCTCTTGCCGTCGGCGCCAGCATGGTGGCTCGGGCCGTAGGGCGTACCGCCACCTTGGGTGTCGATCAGGGCCGATTCGCTGTAGGGCAGGCCGGTAATCAACATGCCGTGATGCAGCAAGGGCAGCATCATCGACAGCAAGGTGGTTTCCTGGCCGCCATGCAGGCTCGCGGTGGAGGTGAACACGCCGGCCGGCTTGCCCACCAGCGCGCCGGTCAACCAGAGGTTGCTGGTGCCGTCGAGGAAGTATTTGAGCGGTGCGGCCATGTTGCCGAAGCGGGTCGGGCTGCCGAGGGCCAGGCCGGCGCAATTTTTCAGGTCATCAAGGCTGGCGTAGAGCGGACCTTGCTCCGGGATGTCTGGCGACACGGCCTCGCACTCGGTGGAAATCGCCGGCACGGTGCGCAGCCTGGCTTCCAGGCCGGCCTGCTCGACGCCTCGGGCGATCTGCCGGGCCATTTCGTTGGTGGAGCCACTGCGGCTGTAATACAACACCAGGATGTACGGCGTACTCACGGCAGGATCTCCAGGATCTTTTCCGGCGGGCGGCCGATCGCGGCCTTGTCGCCGGCCTCAAGGATCGGTCGCTCCATGAGTTTCGGGTGGTCGGCGATCGCTGCGATCAACTGCGCCTGGCTCAGGCCTTGGGCTGCCAGGTTCAAGGTCTTGTACTCATCTTCGCCAGTGCGCAGCAATTGCCGCGCCTGGATGCCGAGCTTGCCCAGCAGGCGTTCAAGTTGCGCGGCATCCAGCGGGTTTTCGAGGTAGCGGACCACCGTTGGTGACAGGCCGCGGGCCTCCAACAGTTCCAGCGCGCCGCGGGATTTTGAGCAACGCGGGTTGTGATAAAGCGTCAGATCAGTCATGGGCGGGTCGCATCTTGCGTAAGGTGGCGGCTATTCTACTGTGCTGCGAAGTCCCTAGCACCTCAGACAAGGATCGACACATGGCAAGGCGATTGGTGGCGGCACTGACTTTCATCGGTATTTTGATGCTCGCCGGCTGCGGAAACGATTACGGAGTGGACCAGAACGGCCAGCCGATTGCCTCGCAGCGGTTGGACAAACACTGGGTGGTACTCAATTACTGGGCCGAATGGTGCGCGCCATGCCGTACGGAAATCCCCGAGTTCAATGCTTTGGCCGACCAGCTCAAGGAGCGAAACGTCGGCGTGTTCGGGGTCAATTTCGACCAGGTGCAGGGCGAGGAGCTCAAGAGCGCCAGCGAGAAGATGGGCATTCGTTTCACCGTCATGGCCCAGGACCCGGCTGAGTTCTTCGATATCCCGCGCAGTGAAGGGCTGCCCGTCACTTACATCATCGATACCGAAGGCAAGGTCCGCGAACAACTGCTGGGGGAGCAGACGGCGGCGGGGGTGATGGCCAAGCTCGAGGCATTGCAGGCGCTCAAGTGATCCCCCAACTGACATAGGGCGTTTGGTTATATAGGTTCTTTGTGACAGGGAGCTTTTGTGGCGAGGGAGCTTGCTCCCGCTGGGCCGCGAAGCGGCCCCAGATGTACCTGTCACTTTGATGTGTCAGACAGAATGGAGGGGGCCGCTGCGCAGCCCAGCGGGAGCAAGCTCCCTCGCCACAGGGTCAACCATGTCCCTGGTCCAAACTGGGGTTGTCTGGAGGCTCAGGCCTCAGCCTTCCTCCAACCACCAACGCAGCGGCTTGCCCTGGGCTGGCCAGAAGCGCGTCTGTTCGATCGGCGAGATGTCCCACCGTTCGACCTTCTCCAGTGCCTGAAAAAAACGTGTTTCCTGCTCCATCAGCGCCGGGGCGCAGAGTTTGCGGGTGCTGCCGATCTTGCCGAAACTCAGTCGGTCGCCTTCCAGGGTGTACGGCGCGAACCAATGGTTGCAGCCCGCGTTGCCATAGGCGCGACCGTCATCGCCGAGGGTGATGGTCAGGTGGCTGTAATCCATCAACGGCCGTTCACCGATCCATTCAAGGATGTAGCTGCGGTTCTGTTGCAGTTGCACCGGCTCGGCGGCGCAACCCATCAGGCCGGCGCCGATCAGCGCGGCCAGGACCAGGCGTTTCATCAGGCGGCTTCCTGACATTGAGGGCACACGTGCTTTTCACCGACAGTCGTCCAGCCCAACTCGGCGATGCGCGCGGTGGCGGCCGGTTTCTGGGCCTTGCTGCCAAGCTTGGCATCGACGGCGAATTCGAAGCTCAGCGCCTTGGCGCAGCGGTCGCAATTGACCTGCCAGGTGTGTATCGCCAGTTCGCCGAACACCGGGCCGGTGGTCATGGCGGTCCATTGCCCCATCGGCTTGAGCAGGTGCCTAACGGTGTCCACGGTCAGTCGCATGGACAGGTCCTTGCTGCCCTTGAGGGTCACGAGCAACACATCGTTGGCCTGGATCGAACCGCCGTTGCCGGTGACTTGGTAACGGCCCGGCGCCAGGGCGCGGACCTCGGTCAAGGTGTGCTGTGGGTTCATCAGGGTGTAGCGGAAATCGTGTTCGGCCATGGGTCCTCCAAATAGGCGCGACATGCTAGCACGGGGCAGGGTTGGCCATGGTCCGCAGGCGACGAACTTCCGCTGCCGGGATGGCGAAGGCGTTCAGCCTTCCACGAGATTGCGTGGCGCACCCTCGGCCCAGGCCGCGATATTGTCTAATGTGGTAGCGGCGATCGCTGCCAAGGCTTCCCGGGTCAAAAACGCCTGGTGCGCCGTGACCACCACGTTGGGAAAGGTCAGCAGCCGCGCCAATACGTCGTCCTGCAAGGGTAGGTCGGAGCGGTCTTCGAAGAACAGCTGGGCCTCTTCCTCGTAGACGTCGAGGCCCAAGTAGCCCAGTTGGCCGCTTTTCAACGCGTCGATCAGCGCCGGCGTGTCCACCAGACCGCCGCGCCCAGTGTTGATCAGCATGGCGCCGCGCTGCATCGAGCTTAGGGAATCAGCATCGATAAGGTGCCGGCTCTGTTCGTTGAGTGGGCAGTGCAGGCTGATGATCTGCGCTTGCGCCAACAAATCGGCCAAGGGCAAATAGCGGGCACCCAAGGCCTCGACCCGTGGATTGGGGTAAGGGTCGTATGCCAGCAATTGGCAGCCGAAGCCGGCCATGATCCGGGCGAAGGTCGCGCCGATCTGGCCGGTGCCGATCACGCCGACGGTCTTGCCCACCAGGTCGAACCCCGTCAGCCCGTGAAGGCTGAAATTGCCGTCCCGGGTGCGGTTGTAGGCGCGGTGCAGGCACCGGTTGAGCGCCATGATCAACGCCACGGCATGTTCGGCGACGGCGTGGGGCGAATAGGCCGGCACCCGGACGATGCTCAACCCCAGGCGTTTGGCCGCGGGCAGGTCGACATGGTTGTAGCCGGCCGAGCGCAGGGCGATCAGCCGCGTGCCGCCCTCGGCCAACCGTTCCAGTACCGGGGCGCTCAGGTCGTCGTTGATGAACGCGCAGACCACCTCGTGCCGTTCGGCCAGGGCCACGGTGTCCAGGTTCAGCCGCGCCGGCTGGAACTGCAATTCAAGGCCAGCCGGTAAAGGGGCCTTGCTAAAACTGTCGCGGTCGTAGCTCTGGCTGCTGAAAAGAATGGCGCGCACGACGGCCTCCTGGCATTGGGATGAGCCCAGCCTAGCAGCCCTCGCGCCGATGACCATTGCGCTGGGTCAGGCGCTGATGCGTGCCTCGTTGGCCAGGCGATTGATGGCGTGTTCCAGCTCTTGCAAGGCGGCTGCGGCTTTCGGGTCCTGCTGCTTGAGCAGGGTTTCGCTGCGCTGGCAGGCCGCGCGCAGTTGCGGCACGCCGCAGTAGCGTGTGGCACCGTGCAGGCGATGGACGCGTTCAATCAGGGCGTTGTGATCGTTGGCCTCGCTGGCCTCGCGAATCGCTTCACGGTCAGCCTCCAAGGAGGCCAACAGCATCGCCAGCATGTCTGCCGCCAGATCGGCCTTGCCAGCGGCCAGGCGCAGGCCTTCCTCATGATCGAGGACCAGCAGCTCACTGCCGCCATGGGCGTCGACGGCCCGATCCGGCGCCTGGTTACGCAACGCCAGGCCAGTCCATTTGAGCACCACTTGGGCCAGTTGGCGCTCGCTGATGGGTTTGGTCAGGTAGTCATCCATGCCGCTTTGCAGCAACGCGCGCTTCTCGTTGGCCATGGCATGGGCGGTGAGGGCGACGATGGGCAGCGGCGTGCAATGGCGTTCGCTTTCCCACTGGCGGATCGTCTCGGTGCTCTGGCGACCGTCCATGCCGGGCATCTGCACGTCCATCAAGACAAGGTCGAAGGTTTCCTTCTGCACAGCCTGGACCGCCGAGTAACCGCTTTCCACCGCCAGCACCCGGGCGCCCATGTCTTCGAGCAGCGTCTGCACCAGCAGCAGGTTGGCCGGGTTGTCGTCTACGCACAACACTTTCGGCGCGCGGCTGGCCACCGGTTCGTTGGGCTCGTTGCGTTGCGGGCGCGGGTTGACCAGGTCGGACAGCGCTCGGCGCAGCTTGCGGGTGCAGGCCGGCTTGGCTTGCAGCTGGCTATGAGGATTGGGTACCGAGAGGTGGTACAGCGTCTGTTCCGTGGTCGGGCACAGCACGAGCACTTTGCAGCCCAAATGTTCCAGGTCCCAGATGTGCTGGTTCAGACGTTCCGGTGGCATGTCGTTGCTGGTGATGCCGAGCACGGCCAAGTCGATCGCCTGATCGGTCTGGTGGGCGACCGTGACGCCGTTGGCCAGGTTCTCCAGCGTGTTGAATGGCGTGACTTGCAGTCCGCAATCCTCGAGCTGATGTTGCAAGGCCTGGCGGGCCAGCTCGTGATTTTCCACAACGGCCACGCGTCGGCCCAGCAACGGTGGACCGGGCAAGTCTTCGACGTCGTCACGAGCCTTGGGCAGACGCAGGCTGATCCAGAATTCGGAACCTTCGCCCGGTGTGCTGTCGACACCGATTTCCCCGCCCATCTGTTCCACCAGCCGCTTGGAAATCACCAGGCCCAGCCCGGTGCCGCCGGGTTGCCGGGACAAGGAATTGTCAGCCTGGCTGAAGGCCTGGAACAGCGCTCGCACGTCCTGGTTGGAGAGGCCGATGCCGGTGTCCTGGATGCTGATGCGTAGCTGAACGCTGTCTTCGTGTTCGTCCTCGAGCATGGCCCGGGCGACGATGGTGCCTTCTCGGGTGAACTTGATGGCGTTGCTCACCAGGTTGGTGAGGATCTGCTTGAGACGCAGCGGGTCGCCCACCAGTGACAGCGGCGTGTCCCGGTAGACCAGGCTCACCAGCTCCAATTGCTTGGCGTGGGCGGCGGGGGCGAGGATGGTCAGGGTGTCCTGCAACAGGTCCCGCAGGTTGAACGGAATGCTGTCGAGCACCAGCTTGCCGGCCTCGATCTTCGAAAAATCGAGGATTTCGTTGATGATGCCCAGCAGGCTGTCGGCGGATTTTTCAATGGTGCCCAGGTAGTCGAGCTGGCGCGGGGTCAGTTCGCTTTTTTGCAATAAATGCGTGAAGCCGAGGATGCCGTTGAGCGGCGTGCGGATTTCATGGCTCATGTTCGCCAGGAATTCGGATTTGATCCGGCTCGCTTCCAGCGCTTCCTTGCGGGCCAGGTCCAGCTCGATGTTCTGGATCTCGATAGTTTCGAGGTTCTGGCGCACGTCTTCGGTGGCTTGGTCGATGCTGTGCTGCAACTCTTCCTGGGCATTTTGCAAAGTGCCGGCCATGCGGTTGACACCCGAGGCCAATTCATCCAGTTCCTGGCTGCCCAGCGGCGGCAGGCGGGTTTCCAGGTGACCGTCCTTGAGTTGCGCCACGGCTTGCTTGATCTGGCTCAGCGGGCGATTGATCGTGCGACCCATGCGCAAGGCCAACAGAGCGGTGCAGCCCAGGCCAGCGGCGATCAGCAGCAGGCTGGCGAACAGGCTGCGATAACCGCGCAGCAACATGCCGCTGTGGGACAACTCCAACTCGACCCAGCCCAGCAGGCGGTCGGCTTCTTCGGGAATCAATTCACCGGCCAGGTTGCGGTGCTTGCCGAACACCGGCAGCAAGTAGCGGGTGGCATCGTTGCCAGTGCGTTGCAGCAATTGGCTGCTGTTGCCCTCAGGCGCGCGGTTGAGCATGGTCGGGCCGGCATGGGCCATGGGCGTGCGGTCGGGCGCCAGGAAGGTCACGGCGCGTACGTCCGTCTGTTCAAGGGATTGGGTGGCGACGCGCTCCAGCAGTTCGGTGTCCTGGCGGCTCATGGCCGGCGCGACCAGCGGGGCCAGCTGTTCGGCGATCATCTCACCGCGCTGCAGCAACTGGGCGTGCAGGTCCGATTGCTGCATCCAGGTGAAATAACCACCCAGGACCAATGCCATCAGGCTGGTCGGCAACAGCGTCAGCAACAACACACGGCCTTTGATTCCCAGTTTCTTGAGCACGCTTGTCTCCTGCATCCAGCGGTCTTGGTTAGCTTTGCGCGCATCCGGCACGCAATACCTGCGCAGTGTAGCGATTTGCGGGCGGGGGATCTTTGTAAAAATCGTGTCGACCGAGGGCAACAAAGATCGGTGGGTACTTCAGATCTCCTTAAGGCAGGCAGCGACGCAGGATTAATTCACTACTATCGAAAGGGGACCGGGGGAACACATCTTCCTCGCCCGGCCGATAAGGGCGACTGTGTCCGCGTATTTTAAGCGGATGCAATTACCCCTGGCTTCAGGATCACCATGTGCCGATGTAAGTAATCAGCCCCTGATCAAGGTCGTTCGTGGGGGGGGGGCGCACCCGTTGCCAGCAGATCGATGCCCCGACGAAGCCCAGAGTGCTGATCACTGGAAGTTTAGCTCCGTACAAACCGCAGACGTGGCACGAAGTGTACGCAGCCCCAAAAGCACGATCACCACCATGGCCAGGCCCGCGACAATCGCGACGCCGAACCCTGCCTGCGCGCCATAGACGTCGATGACCAGTCCTGCCAATACGCCACCGAGCGCTACGCCGATGCTGATGCCTGTAGTCATCCACGTAAGTCCTTCGGTGATCCTTGACGGTGGAACAATGATCGACCCGAGATTCATGACGACGACCATCGTTGGCGCAAATGACATACCTGCAACAAATAACATCCCGGAAAGGATGTAGACGTTCGGTGAAAGAATGGGCAACACGGCAGTGACCGCCGTTATCAGTACCCCGATAAAGAACTGCTTTTCAATCGGCAAGGAAATTCTTAAAGCGCCGAACGTCAGACCCGCGATCATTGAACCAAGTGCATAGGCTGCCAGGATGAAACTGGCAGACGCCGGCCAGCCTTGTACGTTGGCGAAGGCCACAACCGCCACGTCGATTGATCCGCCAATCACACCCATTGCCAGGAGCGCTAGCACGATGGTACGAACGCCGGGGATAAGCAGGGTCGAGCTTGCGCTCCTTCCAATGCCCACGATCACCTTCGGCTCTGTCTGCCGCTGCATAAGAAAAGCCGTCACGCCGACAACCAGCAGCAAAACGGCTACAAGAGGCCCGGCTTCCGCGAAAAAGCTGACACTCAAACCAATGGCAAGTGGTGGGCCGATGATAAAGGCGAGTTCAGTTAGAACCGTGTCCAAGGAGAACGCCGTGTGTAACTCTGGCTTGCCACGGAAAAGCTGCGTCCAGCGCGCTCTTATCATGGCGGGCATGCTCGGCATCGTGCCCGCCAATGCCGCAAGAATAAACAGCAGTGTGGCTGGAGCGCTCATGTAGACGGCAATGATCAGCGCGAGCAACATACCAATGCTGAAGGCCGTCACAAAGGGCAGAACCCGACGTTGCCCCCGCTGATCAACAAGTTTCGATACTTGCGGACCGATAAGCGCATTCGCCAAGGTAAAAGTACCGGCGACCGCGCCCGCCAGCCAATAAAGGCCCGTCTGCTGCACCAACATGGTGATGATGCCGATGCCGATCATTGCCTGTGGTAGCCGGGCAATGGAACTCGCGATCACTAACCCCATGACGCCTGGGGTGGTGAAAAGTTCGCGGTAGGGATTTGCCATGATTCTTCCTATAATTTGATGCTGATGAAAGCCAGCTGCATGCGATGCAAACTAATAGAGCGGTAAATCGGCGCCTGAGTTGAGCAAATATGCAAGTGGGCAGTAACAACCCACTTGCACGTAGATGGGCGAAACGCTCAATCCTCACCTCTTACGAAAGCGCTCGATTCAATGCATCCATTTGCGTCTGGCTTCAGCCCCCTCGATGTCAAAAGCGGCATCAGGTCATCCGTTTGTTTGCATTTTTTCGCGGACACCTTGCGGCAGCCATTTCCTCAGTAACAGGCGTATGTCCCCCAGATCGGAATGGGATGATGCTTTCATCAGGGATGTGTTTGAGGCCCAATCTCTTCTGTTCTAGCTCCCGATATGTCACGGGCCCGCTCACCCACCCCAGTCACCAGCCACACGTCACTAACACTCAGCAACCGTGCCAATTGCTCCACCCGCAGCCGAGGTATCCCCCGCGCGCTCCAGTTCGTCAGGCATTGAGGGCTGATACCGAGCACCTCGGCAAACGCCGAGGGAGAGATGCCGTACTCTTCCAATAGGGTGCGCAGGCGTTGCCCGCAAGTGCGCTGGGCGCAGGGCTGCTGATCTTTTTGTTTTGCGTCGACCATCGTTATCGCTCGATACCTACTAATACGTTTGGCGGTACAACTGTAAAGAACCCGGTGCAAAGCCAGATAGCCTTGGCTGCTTGACCATCAATACAGAAGGAACGAACCCACAAACAGGCAGGAAGAGTGCCTACAGACGGTGCTTACAACAGCTATACATGCACGATTCGAGCGCTCAAATCTGTAGGAAAAGGATTGTGTGGAGTGCAGATTAACTACATGAGCCTGAGCATCACGTGCGCGAGCGTGGATCCGGTGGCAAGTGAACAAGCTCCCCACACAGCAGCGCGCTGCTCCCTTATTCCCATAAGCCATAACCCCCTTACTTTGCGTGATATGGCCTCGCCGGGTTTGCCGGTATGATAGGCGCCCCCGCAGTCCGGATTGCGAATACGCCATGACTCTGCAGTACCCAACCATCGCCGATTGCGTCGGCAACACTCCGCTGGTCAACTGCAATGCGCCGTCGAAGTGGACTGCTGGGTCTAGGGCAACCTCAACACCCTGGCCCAGGCTTTAGAAAGTATCCTGCGCAACGCAATCCGACATTCACCGATCGGCGGCGTCGTTCGCTTGGATGGCCGTCGCGACGGTAGTTTTTGGCATCTGTGGCTGGAAGATGAAGGTGGTGGCGTGGCCGAACAGGAGCTGGAGCGGATCTTTGATCCTTTGATCCGTCTCGATGGTTCCCACCAGAGGAACGGTGGTTTTGGGCTGGGGTTGAGTATCACCCGCTATGCGGTGGCGCGTCAGGGTGGATGACTGTGGGCGCAGAACGGTTGAAAAGGCTTGCGCTTGAACTTGCGTTTATTGGCCAATAAGCCGAGGAC
This sequence comes from Pseudomonas sp. Z4-20, assembly GCF_051131955.1. Lineage (NCBI taxonomy): Bacteria > Pseudomonadati > Pseudomonadota > Gammaproteobacteria > Pseudomonadales > Pseudomonadaceae > Pseudomonas > Pseudomonas sp. Z4-20. Next base: position 4,218,748 of record NZ_CP071641.1, on the reverse strand, counting down.
CGTTGTGGCGAGCTTGCTCTCGTTGGGGCGCGAAGCGGTCCCCTGCAATCTGCCCGATGTCTGCCGACCCTCATCTTAGGGAAGTTGATGCAATACGTCTTCGAAAAGTGCTTTAAGTGACCGCACTGGCGGTTACCACGGTGTTGTGAAAAGCGATCAAGCGATCCGTAGTCGCTTTCCAATCGGCGAGCCTGTGATAGGCGTTGATAAACCAACTTAAATTTCCACTCAGGTTTCCGAACGCTGAGTTGATTTGCATGAAGTCTCCAAACGTAATGCTGCCAGAGAATAATCGTGGGGCGGCCAATAAGCTGCTTAAAACTAGCGCCAGCTGACTATATGTTTCAGTAAATAATGAGAGTCGCATCTTTAAATTTATTATTTTTCTCATGTTTAGTTGGGTTGCATCCAGTCTAAGTTTGACAGTGTTCTGTCGGTCGTTTTGTATTGGTGGTGTCCGGAAATTCTTATCGTTTTCTTGTAATTTTATAAGGCTATACCGAAGGTCCGCTTCTGATCGTTGTTGGTGGTTGCTCAGTGAGACGAGCTTGAAACCTATTTTTTGACTAATATAAGTTCCCGCCGTGGCGTAGGTTATGGCAGAAAAAAACATGTAGCAAGGTACTGTTATCCCGGTGAGTTTGATCTCGCCGGATATTTCTATGAGTACCACGCTGAATGATATGATGCTGGCTATGGTGAATATTAATCCACACCCTAGATCAATTGTCTCAAATGTAAATTTGTTGATGTCTTCCGCAATGCGCTGATCAGGATTGTCTATCGAGTGGTCAGCCTGGATCGTATTGATTGGGACTAGCGTCCAATGGGCTAGATAATGCTTGGTCAGCCAACGACGCCATCTCAGGGCTAGCAGATCAACTAGATAAGAAATGGATACAGACCGAAGAACAGAAAACGATACAATTCCAAAAAAAATAAATATCAGATTGTAAAACAGCTCGATGTCAGTGTTTTGGATTGCATTGTAAAAGTATCTATACCAGTCGTTGATCGCGAGCGCGGTTGCGACTCCTAATAAAGATAAAATTACTAGGGTGGCGACGCCAGTCCATGCGAATAATTTCTCGTCACTTCCCCAGTAAAGATGCATGATGGTAAGGAGGCTGTTCGAAAAAGTTGGTTTCGTTTGTAAATTTTTGTTTGTCACGGTTATGCGCTCCATGCGGAATTTTGTGATGTTGGATGTATGGGATGGGTAGATTCCGTATCAATTTAAATTCCAATAGCCTAATGTGCCAAGATGTTGGCAGACTTTTAATCGGGTGATTTGCCAAACGTTCATGGTAGCGGCTTTCTGCCGTTCTGCATTTGCATAGATGCTTAGGGCGGAAAGTAACTCGGTCATGTCTCCAATTCCAGAGTTATAACGGCCCTGAACTACCTTTAACGCCTGGTGTGACTGCGTTACTAGTTTGTTAATCTGAATTAAGCGTTGTGTTTCAGTGTCTAGCGTTCGGTAACCTTCCCATAGTTCCAATGACAAGCGTTGCTCCTCTTTGAAGAGTTTATCTTTGCTTTCCTCAAGGCGAGCAAGGTCGTGACTCACAAGAGAGCGTTGTCTGAACCCGTCAAATAAAGGCACGCTTAACTGAAGGCCGATCGCCCTATCTCGCTCACTTCTGTCTTGGTTACCCATCTGGGATTGATTGAACTGGGCATAAGAAAAATCTGCTGTCAGTGATAGGATGGGTTTTCCAAGCGCGCGATTTCCATCGAGTTTCGCTTCCTTTGCTCTGATTTCTGCGCGGATTGCCGCTAGGGCCGGGTGGTCCTGCTGAGCTTGCCGAAGTAGTGCCGCGAAGTCATTAACAAGCTCCGCGCTGGGCAGGGGTGCCCGATCATCTTCAAGGTTGAGCGGAATATCCGGTGGAAAACCCATGCGTAGTGCGATTACCCCGACGGCCTCGCGAAACTTTCCCGCATCGTAAATCTGATTCACATTCGCTTGGGAGTAAGCTGTTTGAGCTTGGAGCCAGTCTGAAAGCGCTGCGGCGCCAGATTTATATCTGGCTGCGGCCGCTTCAAGGTTGTTTGCCGTGAGAGCTGTAATTTTTTTTGAGATCTTCAAGTCGTGCTGCGCAGCCAAAGCGCTGTAGTAGAGTTGAGCCGCGGAGAAAAAATACATTTGCAGTAGAGCGTCTTGGTTGGCGTTGGCCGCTGCCAATAACTGCAAATTCTCACGTAGAGCCGCTTCTCGCTGACCGAAGTCGAAAAGCGTCCAACTCAGGTTCAGTTGGTTGGATAGTTTTCTTAGACGACCATCGCTAGAGAGTTCGTTACGTTCGTCGTAGTTCGTTGTGTTGCGTCCATTCACCAGACGAGCAGTTCCTTTGATTGTGGGATAATAAGCCGCCCTAGCGACGTCTACCAATGCCGCTTGGATTTTGACTTGGGTCCAGGTCGAGCGCGTTCTTGGATCATGGCAGAGTATGCGTTCAATCGTTTGTTGTAATGAAACCCCTCGCGGTAAATTACCGAAAACACACGGTGATAAGTGGGCGTCTATATCTGAATTTGGATGAGCTTCTGTAAGGGTATCAATAAAGTTACGTTCCGTCCCATTAGCCGAAAAACTAATGAAAAAGAATATTGGAAATATATGTCTTGGGCTTATCTTTTTATTCATCGTGCCGATCCACTATTTAACCATTCAGAGGCGAGCTTTAATTCCCCTGCCTGCATTAGGAAAACTCGATCCGCCGAATTTATTGTCTCGGGTCTGTGGGCAACAATAATCCTAGTTATTTTTAATGAGCGTATCGCTTCGTTTACCTTTCGTTCGCAGACCAAGTCAAGATGGCTCGTGGCCTCGTCTAGGACCAAGATTCTGGGTTTTTTGTATAGGGCTCTTGCTAACAGCACGCGTTGTCTCTGTCCGCCTGACAAGACTGAGCCCATGTCTCCTATAAGCGTGTTGTATCCCATCGGCATAGATTGAATATCATCATGTATGGCCGCCATCTGCGCACATTCTATGATCCAGGGTAACTCCGCATTAGGGTCAAAGAACGAAATGTTGTCTGCCAGCGATCCAGCAAATAGAGTATCGTCCTGCATGACCGTCCCGACTATGGCGCGAATCGCGTCCGCACCTATTTTTTTGATATCGTGTCCCGCTATGCTAATTTTCCCACCCGTTGGGGTTACAATTCCCAACAGCAGGTTAATCAATGTACTTTTTCCACAACCCGAGGGACCGATAATAGCTATGTATTCTCCCTCCATAACCGAAAAATTCAGGTTAATAACAATGTAAGGTTCGTTATCAGCATGGCGGTACGTTAGCTCGCTGATTTCAATGTTCGCGTGGTGTTCTCGAGAGATATGTATGTTGGCAAGAGTGGGGGTGCTTTCAACTGGGTGAAGAATGATATCTGCCAAGCGCTCCCCTTGTAGCTGAAGCATATGCAGTTCGAACAAATGATCTATAAGACTGGTGACCCTGTTCACAAATTGTGTTTTATAGGCGATAAATGCCATCAGAACGCCAATGCTGAAATGACCAGTCATTACAAAACCAGCACCGAACCAAACGGCGAGAAGATTTTCTAAGCCGAACAGTAGTCCATTTAGCTGCGTATAACAAAGTTGCATTTTTTGGGTGCGTAGATTCGCATTAATTTGCTGAATTAATAGCATTAGCCATGTAGCTCTGCGCTCATAGTGTCTTCCAAACGATTTTATTGCACGAATGCCCCTGATTGTTTCGAGGAAGTGGCTCTCTTGCTGGGTGGCATGGATAATCTGCTCTTCAGTGGCTTCTCTGAGTGGGCTATACCAGACCCAACGACCGAAAATGTATAGAACCATGGTACAGAGAGAAATGGAGGCCAGAACTGGACTAAACATAAACATTAGCGCCAATGTGGCGAAAGTCATAATGCCGTCGAGAACACTAGAGAAAAATGCAGCGGTCAAGGTTTGCTGGATATGAGTAGCTGCCCCGAAACGCGACACAATATCTGCCAAGTGCCGTCTAGCGAAGTACTGTATTGGCAGTTTCAATAAATGAGTGAATACGTTGCTCTGCCATTGCACACTGACCATTGTATTCATATGAAGCGTTATCCATGAGCGGATTGCTGTCACTGTTTGCTGAATAAGCATCAACAAGCCGAAGCCGATCATCAGGCTCTTAAGTAGATCCTTGTCCTCGCTCAGAAGTACATTGTCAATCGTCCATTGGAGGAGGAGTGGACTAACTAGCGAGAATATTTCCAGCGCGAAAGCCAGCAATAATATCTGCGCAAGCGAACGATACAGACCGCTTGTCTTGCCCAACATATTTACAAGTTTTATTCTCGGTTTTGCTTCATGTTTCTCGAAGTCGGCATTGGGCCATAGTTCCAATGCGACGCCAGTAAATAATTTACTGGCGTCGTTGAATGTCAAGTGGCGAATTCCTACGGCCGGATCATGCAGTACTAAGTGGTTCATACGTACCGATTTCAGGACCACAAAGTGATTGAAATTCCAATGAAGTATGCAAGGCAGTTTGAGGCCGGTGAGGTCTCTCATCTCCAACCTGACAGGTCGGGTGCCCAGTTTTAACTGGTCGGCAATCGATATGAGTTGCTTAAGCGTTAGGCCTTTTAAGGAAATATGGAAGCGGCCGCGTAAATCCGATAATTTGGTGTGATGCCCATAATAGCCGAGCAGCATTGCCAGACATGCCAAACCGCACTCTGTCGCCTCGGTCTGTAGTCGAAGAGGCAGTTCGCGCCCCATGCGGAGTGCTATTGAGTTCAGATTGTTCAACGATGCAGCTCCTAAAGTTTGCCGGTCAAGCTATACAGCGGTTCCAACACCCATTCGTAGAGGTGTCGGGTCTCTTGAAGTATGTCGGCCTCAAGCAGCATCCCCGTTGTTAATGCGCGCTGCTTGCCATAAGCTGGAACGCTTTGATTTTCCAGTTCGACGCGAATTCGATAGAAACGTTGTTCACCTATAAGAAGTCTGGGTATCTCACCCACCGTTCCAGTTAAGTCTGATGCAGAAACAGAAGCTTTTGAAATAGACCGGATCGTTCCGTTGTGTTGTCCAAATTTTTGGTACGGAAAGGCTTGATAGCGAATACGTACTTTATCTCCTATATCAATAAAGCCAACTGTGTTACTTGGCGCGTAGAGCTCAGCTTGAAGCAAGGAATTTGCTGGGACTATGCTTAAGAGTGGGCGTACTTGATCTATAGTCTGGCCTGGTTCCGCAGAGATGGCCGTGACGACACCTTCTTGGGAGGCGGTGATAACCACCAGCCGCTTAGCCTCACTTTCCACAACCTGCTGCTCAAGCCCGGATAATGCCCGCTTGATAAGGGCGAGCTGGTTCTCATGTCGGGCCGGTAGCCCTGAAAGATCATTGCGGCGTTCGCTTATACGATGTTGGATTGAAGCCAGCTCCCGTTCCAAAAGCTGTAGCTCTTGCTGTTGCTGCAGTAGCGCAGCTTCGCGCTGTTGAAACTGATCCATCGATACATAGCCATTGGTTATCAAAGTAGCGTAGCGTTGTTTTGCATTCGATGCTAATGAGATCAGCCGTTTTTGGCTTTCAATTTGCTGCCCCAAGGTCATACGTTCTTTTTTTAGACTTTCTAGGTGACTTACAATGTTATTGCGTTCGTCTTGCTGGAGCGAATGCTGCTTGTCGAGTTCTTCTTGTAAAGACATTTTTCTGTTTAGGAGACTCTTGCTGATGCTTGCTTGGACTGGGTCTGAGTTCTCACCATACCTTTCCCCAGATATGCTCATCAATTGTGCTCCCTTTGTTACGTATTGCCCCTCTTGAACGAATCGCTCAAGAACTCGTCCAGATTGCGATGGAAATATCTTTATTTGACCTGAAGCTGGTATTAGCTGCCCCGACACTGTGTTTCGTTTGGTATAGCTTCCCAATATCAAAAAAACTGTTACGAGTAACGCCATGCTCACAGAGAAGAGGGTAAGGATTGTAAAAGAGACTGGGTTAATCAGCACGATGTTGCCCAGCCACTGTGTACGATTGTTATCCAGCGCCTCTGGTCTGAATAGCGGTGTATTCCCGTTCAAAGTGAGCTTCCTGGTAATTAGGTTTTTCCGCAAACAAGTCGTTAAGTCTGGTAGTGCGTTCCTGATCAAGCTTCAAAGGTCGCACAATTCTTTGTTCGGGTCTTCCCCTACATGTGTAGGGTTCCGGCATCTATTTTCTGTTGCTACTGTAATGGCTGACAGTGAGAGAGAATTCTATGAAGAAACTAGCGGATCTACACGAAGTATTCGTAGGCTTCAATGCTCGGCGAATTGAAGGTGCTTCTCTTGAATTCTACAACGGGCGTTTAGTTTCTGGTCTTACTAAAGAAGAGGTCCTTTTTAAATACAGTTATGTCGTAGGCGATGCAGGCTCATCAGAAGGAAGAGGATCGCAAAAAATCTTCCAGGCAGAACGATACGGCGGCGACGGAATTTTACGAAATGGTGGAGGCGGACGCTGCGGCTTTGACGGTGAGTACCAGCTAAAAGGGATAGGGCCCAATGAGTTGGTGAGTGAGGATGCAGGCGACGCGCATGGCAACGGTTTCCTGAGTCTTGAAAGTGCAATCTACGAGTCAATATGGGCGGAAATAATAAATATTGCACTGCCTTACGGCGCTGTTAGAACTGTCGCGGTAATCAATACGTGGACGAAGTTTGAGCAACATGGAGTGAAATATTGGCGAGGGCTTTTAGTTAGAGAACCTGCTGTGCGTCCCGCACATTTTATCAGGGCGCTATATTTTAAAGAACGCTTTACCAGTTTATTGAGCAGTGACGCGAAGCGTGTGCGGTCTACGGTACAGAGGCTGGCGGAATTCCTCCCTTTTGATCCGGGCTGGGCCTCGGAGCGCAGGCTTGATATCCGCCTACATCGCGGCTTGGTTGAGCTGACTAAGCGTTATGCGCGCCAGTTTGCCGCCGCAAGGGCAAAACGAATAATTCATTATAATGTAAGTGCGTCTAATCTATCGATAGACGGTGGGTGGATGGATTTGAGTGGTGCCGGAGTTTTCTCCCAATTAATTTTGGGCGACAAAACGGATATTGACCGTTTCTTGAATGAATACCTGCCTGCGCTGAACGCTATTCGATGTATATGCTATAACCTGGGTAAATATAGAGTGATTGATCGTCACTTTGCAGAAAGCCTCTTTGAGTGTGTATTGGCTCAGTTTGAGTCGGAATATGAGCTTCAGTTTGGTTATTATCTTGCCTTGCAAGTGGGGTTCAGCCCCTTTCTTTTAAGGGCATGTATGGGGAGCGCGCAATTTTTGGCGTTTTCGGCAGCCTTGAAGAGCGTGCTGTTAGCAGATGAATTCAGTGTGTTTTCGGTTTCTGGTGAAAAGGGGAAGTGCGGCTCTGGCTTCTGGGCGCTAGGGTTGTACGAGTCTTTATTGTGGAATGAGGTTTTTGACCTGTCTAGGGAGTCATCATGGCCTCTTATCAGCTCTGTTAAGTTGGAACGATTAAGATCTACATATTCCGCTCTTTTTGATTTAGTAACCAGTCAGGCAACATTGGATGGGATAGAACGTGCAGGGCTGGTTCGCGGTATGGCCATTAACCTAATCAGACTCAATCGAAGGGGTCAATCGTTGCTTGATCTAAAGGCGAGGGTTTCCGATTTGTGGGGGAACAAAGAGAAGTCGTGTTCCTTTGCTACTATCGACGAGCTAACTAGCGAATCCGTATTTGCAGCTGCTATTAATTATGGCCATGAGGAGGAATGTCTCGTTCCCTTTTGGGAGGGAGCATCAGTAAGAGTGTTTTACGACATAAGACATGATTGTTTTCAAGTGGCACTTGAAGGTGCGGAATTTTTCATCGTCTCAAGTTTTTGCGATGTTGTGAATGTTTGTGAAGAAACTATGAGAGCACGATTGTATTACAAGCCAATATGGAATTTTTTTTATGAAGAAGACTTATGACCTGCGTATCGTCTCTAGGCAGACAGAAATGCTCAGTAAAGCTCAGATGTTGGGGTACGGTTGCATGGTTATGTTGAGCTGTCGCCGCTATCTGAGCTTTCAATTGGTAAATTTGAAAGCTTGGTTAGAGCCAGCGATTGATCATGATCAAATTGTTTTCTTTTTTGATCGAGCAGGCAGCACGGTCGGTTATGTTACGTGGGCTTTTTTGGCGCCTGATAGTGAGTTGCGTTTGCTTAATGATCCTCGCTTCTTATTAGACGTTTCGGAGTGGAATGAGGGAGGAAATGTTTGGGTTATCGATTTTTGTTTTCCCTCAGGGGGAGTTTTGAGCGCCGTAAGTTTATTAAAGAGTCATTTTCGTAATAAGGGCGTGGCGCAGGTGTCTTGGGCTCGGCAAGATGCCCGCGCCGACATGCGGAAGGTGAGCAGCTATAAAGTGAGGGGGTAATTGACATGTGAATGGGTTGGGAAGAGGTTTTAAATAACTAGAGGCTCTATTTTGAATGAGCCTTAGATTTATCTAATCATGCAGAGGAATAAATGATGCGAGAAATAACGATGGATGAAATTGACTTAATTAGCGGCGGTGTCGGTGTGCCTGGCGCTGTAGCTGGTGCGGCGGCTGGAGCTGCTGCCTACGTAGGAACTGTGGTCGGCGGTGGGGGAAAATTTGATTCGATTGATTTTGCAGGCGCAACTATTACTGGGGCTGTTTCAGGCGCCCTGGCTGGGCCTGTAGGAATAGGTAGAACGTTAGGGTTTAGCGGGGGGGCTTATGGTGCGGGAATTATAGGTGGAGGCGTCAGCCACGAAATGCGGGCAGCTTAAGTACACCGAAAAAAGGGGGGCGCACTTAACATCCAGATGCGAAGTGCGCTACCTGGTGCTTTGGAATGGGAGGGTGGATGGAGTCTATATTGTTCTCACTCACGGTTGGGGCAGGGTTAAGTCTATTTATTATATTCTTTCTAAAGGTGGTCCTTATGTTGTTGCGAAGGTGGTGTGGGTACGTTTTGCCGGTGAAATATTTTGTTGGTTTTGTATATATTGTGATTATTTTTGTGGTTGTTTTTTTAATGCCGATATTTAATGGTTATTTTGAATTGTAGTTTTGTTCGTGTTGAGCGATTGTATGAAAGTCAGGTTTGTCTGGGGTCCGTGTTTGTGGTGAGCTATTCTAAATAGTGCTCTTATGAAGGGGTGTTAATAGGTATGGGGGCGCTTATTATGGTAGGAGGTTAGACTCTGGTGATCAACGCTGACCGTGATGCCAGGTCAGCTACGTTCAAAAAATTATTCGCAGTGTTTTCGTTTAGGGGGGGGGCGCTGTTTTTATGGGTGAATATATGTCGCTTGTTGCTTCCTGAAAAATATTCAAATTTGTTCTTGCTTTCGGTGATCGTGGTCATACAGATTTCGCTTGCGCCGATATTGGTGTGAGTTGAGTGGGGAGGGCGATTCTGTTGATAATGGAATGTTTCTTCGGTTGTGTAGCACGCGTCAGGAGTTAATAATTTTTTGTGCTAGTAACGCTGCTCTGGTACTCGCCTTTTTTTTACGCAAAATTGAGGATACATGATCTCGCACGGTGAAGTCGCTAATGCCAAGGGCTAGGGCGATTGTCTTATTTGTATCGCCTTTAAGTAGTAGTTTAAAAATTTCATGCTCTCGTAGAGTGAGGCTTTTGTCGTCTTGCTTCAATTTATTACTCCGCATTTTTGAACGACGGTTCAGTTGATGGTCTACATCGGAATTGCTTGGTAATAACATTATAGATGTTATCGATTTTTTGGAAGTTGGAAGCGTCTCGAAAAGCTGCGTGAAATATCTGTGGTTTGCTGTTAATCCTACAAATTTTGGATGTTTCTTAGGAAAAAGCTTTCAGTCGGCGGTAGAAACTCCTACAAGATGTTCGACATGTCGCTTTCTATAAGGCCTAACAATTAAGGAGTTTTGCTTGTTATCTATAGGGAGTCTCAATTGCCGAGATAGATTCCAAGACGCTCGGCGCAGTGCGGTCAAGCTCGGCGAAGGTGTCAAGATGCAACCAGCGGGGCACAGCTACATTTTGGCAGCATTTGGTCGATGAGATTCTGAGAGGCGGGGCCGCAACGTTCGCCTCACTTATTCCCATAAGCCATAACCCCCTTACTTTGCGTGATATGGCCTCGCCGGGTTTGCCGGTATGATAGGCGCCCCCGCAGTCCGGATTGCGAATACGCCATGACTCTGCAGTACCCAACCATCGCCGATTGCGTCGGCAACACTCCGCTGGTCCGCTTGCAGCGCTTGCCCGGCGAGACCACCAATACGCTTTTGCTCAAGCTCGAAGGGAACAACCCGGCGGGTTCGGTCAAGGACCGGCCGGCGTTGTCGATGATCACCCGTGGCGAATTGCGCGGGCAGATCCGGCCCGGCGATACGCTGATCGAGGCGACGTCCGGCAACACCGGTATTGCTCTGGCGATGGCGGCGGCGATCAAGGGCTACAAGATGATCCTGATCATGCCCGACAACTCCAGCGCCGAGCGCAAGGCGGCGATGACTGCCTATGGCGCCGAGCTGATCCTGGTGACTCAGGAAGAGGGTATGGAGGGCGCCCGGGACCTGGCCGAGCGCATGCAGGCCGAGGGGCGTGGCAAGGTGCTCGATCAGTTCGCCAACGGCGATAATCCCGAGGCCCACTACACCACCACGGGCCCTGAGATCTGGCGCCAGACCGACGGCACGATTACCCATTTCGTCAGCTCGATGGGCACCACCGGCACCATCATGGGCACTTCGCGCTATCTGAAAGAACAGAATCCCAACGTGCAGATCATCGGCCTGCAACCGATGGAAGGTTCAGCCATCCCCGGCATCCGCCGCTGGCCTGAAGAGTATCTGCCGAAGATCTACCAGGCCGACCGCGTCGACCGCATCATCGATATGGCCCAGAGCGAAGCCGAGGACGTGACGCGTCGCCTGGCGCGTGAGGAAGGCATTTTCTGCGGCGTGTCTTCGGGCGGTGCCGTGGCGGGCATGCTGCGCTTGTCGAAGGAAGTCGAAAACTCGGTGATCGTTGCGATCATCTGTGACCGAGGCGACCGCTACCTGTCGACCGGCATTTTCGACGCGCCCAACTGATGGCCAAGCAAGAAAGAGGTTTGCGCTTCCAGCCCAGTGGCGGAAGCCGGACCCCGCAAGTGCCCACCGGCAAGAAACAGCGCCTGACCATCGAGCGCCTGGCCAATGATGGCCGCGGCATCGCGTTTGTCGACGGGCGTACCTGGTTTGTCCTCGGTGCCCTGGCCGGTGAAGAGGTCGAGGCGCGGGTGCTCGGTGCCCATGGCAAAGTGGTCGAGGCGCGTACCGAACGGGTTTTCCTACCCAGCGAACTGCGTCGTCCGGCGCCGTGCATCCATGCCGGTCGTTGCGGTGGCTGCAGCGTCCAGCATTTGCCCCATGCCGAACAGCTTGCCCTGAAACAGCGCATGCTCGCCGAGCAATTGTCGCGAGTCGCAAGTGTTGAGCCAGACGAATGGGCCGAGCCTTTGAGTGGGCCGGAGTTCGGTTATCGACGTCGCGCCCGCGTGGCCGTGCGTTGGGACCAGAAGGCGAAAAAGCTTGAAGTCGGTTTCCGTGCGGTCGGCAGCCAGGACATCGTTGCCATCGACCAGTGCCCGGTGCTGGTACAGCCCTTGCAGCCGATCATGAGCCGCTTGCCGGAAATGCTCCGTCGCCTGGGCAAACCCCAGGCGTTGGGTCATGTGGAACTGTTCGCCGGTTCTTCCTTGGCTTTGCTGTTGCGGCACATGGCGCCGCTGTCGGAAGCCGACCTGACGATCCTCAAGGATTTCTGCGCCTTCCATGAAGCGCAGTTGTGGTTGCAGGGTGAAGGCGAGCCACAACCGGTCGATCCGGAGCAGGCCTTGGGTTATCGCCTGGATAGCTGGGATCTGGAACTGGCCTACCGGCCAGGGGATTTCATCCAGGTCAACGCCACCGTCAACGAAGCGATGATCGCCCAGGCCCTGCAATGGCTGGCGCCTCAATCGAATGAGCGAGTGCTGGACCTGTTCTGCGGCCTGGGCAACTTTGCCTTGCCGCTGGCCAGGAGCGTGCGCGAGGTGGTGGCCGTGGAAGGCGTACAAACCATGGTGGACCGCGCGGCCGCTAACGCCGTCAGCAACAATTTGAATAACACTGCCTTTTTTCAGGCCGATTTATCCCAGCCATTGGCGGATGCCGAATGGATCGGCGAAGGCTTTTCTGCGGTACTCTTGGACCCACCCCGTGACGGTGCTTTCGAGGTGGTACGCAAGCTGGCGTCCCTCGGAGCCGGACGGTTGGTTTATGTCTCGTGCAACCCGGCAACTTTGGCTCGGGACACGGTCGAATTGATCAAGCAGGGCTACCGGTTAAAACGTGCCGGGATTCTCGATATGTTTCCTCAGACGGCGCATGTCGAGGCCATGGCGTTATTTGAAGCGAGCCAGGATGGCTTGTCCGACTGACCCGTCCGTGCCAACCCGCCACTGCCCTGGGCGCAAACACGGGCATGAAGGTCAGCGCTGTTGACGCATTGAATCTGCGTCGTAGGGAAGGTAAGTAAAGATGGTACAGGTGAGAGCACACCAGCCGATCAACACCGACGGCAGTATCAATCTCGAGGCTTGGCTCGATCACGCGGTCAGTATCGACACGGCACTGGATCGCGAAGCCTTGAAGGCCGCCTGCGAGTTCGCTCGCGAGGCGGAACAGCAACACAATGCGGCGAAGAACCTCTGGTCCGAAGGCACCTCGAGTTTCCAGACGGGCCTTGAGATCGCCGAAATCCTCGCCGACCTCAAGCTTGACCAGGACTCGCTGGTCGCTGCGGTGCTGTACCGCGGCGTGCGCGAAGGGCAGATCCAGCTGCCGATGGTCCACCAGCGTTTCGGCACTGTGGTCGCCAAGCTGATCGACGGCGTGCTGCGCATGGCGGCCATCAGCGCCAGCCTCAGCCCGCGCCAGTCCATGGTCTTGGGCACCCAGGGGCAGGTGGAAAACCTGCGCAAGATGCTCGTGGCGATGGTCGACGACGTGCGCGTCGCGCTGATCAAGCTGGCTGAGCGCACCTGCGCGATCCGCGCCGTGAAGTCCGCTGACGATGAAAAGCGCAATCGCGTCGCCCGCGAGGTGTTCGATATCTACGCGCCACTGGCCCACCGTCTCGGTATCGGTCATATCAAGTGGGAGCTGGAGGACTTGTCCTTCCGCTACCTGGAGCCTGACCAGTACAAGCAGATCGCCAAGCTGTTGCACGAACGACGGCTGGATCGCGAGCGCTTCATCACTGACGTCATGACCCAGTTGCGCGAAGAGTTGCAGGCCACGGGCGTCGAAGCCGACATCAGTGGCCGGGCCAAGCACATCTATTCGATCTGGCGAAAGATGCAGCGCAAGGGCCTGGAATTCAGCCAGATCTACGACGTTCGCGCCGTTCGCGTGCTGGTTCCGGAAATGCGCGATTGCTACACCGCGCTCGGCATCGTCCATACCCTGTGGCGGCACATTCCGAAGGAGTTCGACGACTACATCGCCAACCCGAAGGAAAACGGCTACCGCTCACTGCACACCGCGGTTATCGGCCCCGAAGGCAAGGTGCTGGAAGTGCAGATCCGCACCCACGCCATGCACGAGGAAGCCGAGCTGGGCGTCTGCGCCCACTGGAAATACAAGGGCACCGACGTCAAGTCCGGGTCCAACCACTACGAAGAGAAAATCTCCTGGTTGCGCCAGGTGCTCGAATGGCACGAGGAACTGGGTGACATCGGCGGCCTGGCCGAACAGCTGCGCGTCGACATCGAACCGGACCGGGTCTATATCTTCACCCCCGATGGCCATGCCATCGACCTGCCCAAGGGCGCGACGCCGCTGGACTTCGCCTATCGGGTGCATACCGAGATCGGCCACAACTGCCGTGGCGCGAAGATCAACGGGCGGATCGTGCCGCTCAACTACAGCCTGCAAACTGGCGAGCAGGTCGAGATCATTACCAGCAAGCACGGCACGCCAAGCCGCGACTGGCTGAACCCGAACCTGGGTTACATCACCACTTCCCGGGCGCGGGCGAAGATCGTCCACTGGTTCAAGTTGCAAGCCCGCGACCAGAACGTCGCGGCTGGCAAGACCTTGCTCGAACGCGAGCTCAGTCGCCTGGGCCTGCCGCAGGTGGACTTCGACAAGTTGGCCGAAAAAGCCAACATGAAGACCGCCGAGGACATGTTCGCCGCCCTCGGCGCCGGTGATTTGCGCCTGGCGCAACTGGTCAACCTGGCCCAGCAACTGGTGGAGCCGGAGCGTGGCAACGAGCAACTGGAGCTGATCCCGCGCAAGGCCACCGGCTACAAGCCCGGCAAGCGCGGCGACATCCAGATCCAGGGCGTGGGCAACCTGATGACGCAGATGGCCGGCTGCTGCCAGCCGCTGCCGGGCGATGCAATCGTCGGCTACATCACCCAAGGCCGTGGCGTGAGCATTCACCGCCAGGATTGCGCCTCGGTGCTGCAACTGGCCGGTCGCGAGCCGGAACGCATCATCCAGGTCAGCTGGGGCCCGGTGCCGGTGCTTACTTACCCGGTGGACATCATCATCCGTGCCTACGACCGCTCCGGCTTGTTGCGTGATGTCTCCCAGGTATTGCTCAACGAGCGGATCAACGTATTGGCGGTCAACACCCGCTCGAACAAGGAGGACAACACGGCGTTGATGTCCCTGACCATCGAGATCCCCGGGTTGGACGCGCTGGGGCGGCTGCTGGGGCGGATTTCCCAGCTGCCGAACATCATCGAGACCCGGCGTAACCGTACGCCGGGATGATCCGTGAGCCAATTGTGGGAGCGGGCAATCTCGCTCCCAGAGTTTCGTGTGATGAGACGGATTAATGTATAGCCTCGAAGACCTGCTCCACCTGATGAACCGCCTGCGGGACCCGCAGTACGGTTGCCCTTGGGACATCAAGCAAACCTACGCCACCATCGTCCCGCATACGCTTGAAGAAGCCTACGAGGTCGCTGATGCGATCGAGCGTGGCGATTTTGATCACCTGCAGGGCGAATTGGGCGACCTGCTGTTCCAGGTGGTGTATTACAGCCAGTTGGCCCGGGAGGAGAACCGCTTCGAATTCGCCGGTGTGGTCGACAGCATCACCCGCAAGCTCATCCGCCGCCATCCCCATGTGTTTCCTACCGGCGACCTCTATGCACCCGTGGCTATCCCGCGCCTGAGCGAAGAACAGGTCAAGCAGCGCTGGGAGCAAATCAAGGCCGAGGAGCGGGCCGAGAAAGCCTCGGCGCCCGAGCAACTGTCGCTGCTCGACGATGTTCCGGCGGCCCTGCCGGCGTTGTCCCGTTCGGCGAAGTTGCAGAAGCGTGCCG
Organism: Pseudomonas sp. Z4-20; assembly: GCF_051131955.1. Taxonomy (NCBI): domain Bacteria; kingdom Pseudomonadati; phylum Pseudomonadota; class Gammaproteobacteria; order Pseudomonadales; family Pseudomonadaceae; genus Pseudomonas; species Pseudomonas sp. Z4-20. Next base: position 4,203,385 of record NZ_CP071641.1, on the reverse strand, counting down.
GTCAGGTCGGTTTCGACTGGCCGGGCCCGTTGCCGGTGCTCGACAAGGTCCGCGAGGAACTGGACGAAGTGCTCGAGGCGATGGCGGATAACGACCCGGCGGCCATCAGCGATGAGGTCGGCGACTTGCTGTTCAGCGTGGTCAATCTGGCCCGGCACCTCAAGGTCGACCCCGAAGCCGCCCTGCGTGGCGCCAATGCAAAGTTCGAGCGACGTTTCCGATTTATCGAACAGGCATTGCGCGACACCCACCGTCCCATGGAAGATTGCACCCTCGAAGAGTTGGACGCCTTGTGGGGCGAAGCCAAACGTCAGGAAAAGAATTTGCCCAGCTGTGGCTGAGGCCGTTGCCTAAGTGAGTAAGCACCATGAGCCTTTCCCTTCGCGACCAGTTGCTCAAAGCAGGGCTGGTCAACCAAAAGCAGGCCAAGCAGGTCGGCAAAGATAAACAGAAGCAGCAGCGCCTGGCCCATAAAGGCCAGATCGAACTGGATGACTCCCAGCAGCGCGCGGCCCAGGAAGCCATGGCCGAGAAGGTCAAGCGTGACCAGGAGCTCAACCGCCAGCAGCAGGAAAAGGCCGAGCAGAAGGCCCGTGCCGCGCAGATCAAGCAACTGATCGAAGTCTCGCGCCTGCCGAAGCTGACCACCGACGACTATTACAACTTTGTCGACGACAAGAAGGTCAAGCGTATCTCGGTCAACACCCTGATGCGCAACAAGTTGAGCAGCGGTTCCCTGGCAATCGTCCATCATGGCGGTGGCTATGAAGTGATTCCCCGTGAGGCGGCCTTGAAGATCCAGGAGCGCGATCCCCAGCGCATCGTCCAGCTCAATACCCAGACGGAAGAAGTGGATGCCGATGATCCGTACGCGGCGTATCAGATTCCTGACGACCTGATGTGGTAAGCAGGGCAGCAAGCTAAGCACAGGCCCAATGTGGGAACGGGCAAGCCCGCTCCCACAGCTGTTTCTGTTTTCAGGATTCTGCCATTTCACGCGAGCGCAACCGTTCTTCGCGCTCCAGCTCGGCCCGGTAGTTCTGAGCGTCCGTCTCGGAATGGAACATCCCCACCAGTAAGTCTTGTTGATGCACATCCCAGATCCGGATGCCGGCAGCAATGCCTTCATGGGACATATGGGCGTCGTCGCGTTCAGTTACTTTCACAGTCATCTTGCAAGCTCCAATCTCTGTTATCTGCAGCAAGGCGTGTGCAGGGCTTTGTTATAGATTTTGGTAGCCAGCTAAGTAAATGCTTCGGCGCGTTAAGAAACTTTCATGAAAATCGCGACAATCCCGCGGGCCAGCCAGGGCGCGGCATTCGGTCGCAGTCGGGTGGGGTTCATGAAGAAGGTTTCATGTTGCAGTGATGACGCATGCGCACGTCAGCGGACATGGGATGAGCAATTTGCGGGCAACAAAAAGCCCCGCATGGCGGGGCTTCTTATCGGGTTAATCAGCTGCCTTTCACAGCCTTGCCGTTGACCGTACCGTCCTGGAGCATGATGTTGTACTCCTTGCCGTCAGTCTCGACCTGTTGCAGGCGCACCAGCAGATAATCCCAATCCTTGGCGAACCAGAGCACGGTGATGCGCTTGCTTTGAGTCGGGTCACGCACGCGCTCGACCTTGATGGCTTCGATCTGGCCGGCCTTGGTGGCGACCTTTTCCGAGCCCAGCACGCGGAAATCGTAGGTGTCGATCTCACCGTCATCGACAACCTGGTAGCTCATGCTTTTCTTGCCGGCCGCCACGTCGTGCTGCAGGGCGAGCTGATAAGTCGACTTATCGACCATGCCCCGGTTCAGCGTCAGCTTGACCGGGTCGCCGCGATCCGTGCCGGTGACCATCTTGGCGTTCCAGTCGAAGTCCAGGTCAGCCTTCTTGGCTTTGCCCAGGCCGCCGCGTTCGAAATGGTAGGACTGTGGCAACAAGGTGTCCTTGTCCACGGTCAGGGTGCTTTCTTCGGTCAGGCTGGCGATCATCATCGACGCCTTGAAGCTCAGCTTCCAGGTGCCGTTGGCCTCTTTGGTCAGGCTGCGCTCGGCGGTGCCGCTCATGGGCAGCTGTTTCCAATCAGCGGTGTAGCTGGCGGAGAACGGTTGAAGGTCTGCGGCCTGTGCCAGGGGCAAGGCGAGCAGAGCGCAAGCGAAGAGCAGGGCGCGACGCATAAAATCTCCTAGTATCGAATCAAATGGCCGCTGGCGGCGAGCAACTGGCCGTCCAGTGAGGCCCCGCGATCGTCGAGGGTCAGCCGGCCTTCGGCAAACCAACGCACGGCCATCGGGTAGATCTGGTGCTCGCGGGCGTGGACCCGTTGCGCCAGGCTTTGCGGCGTGTCGTGCAACTCTACCGGTATTACTGCCTGTACGACCAGTGGTCCGCCATCGAGTTCCTCGGTGACGAAGTGCACGGAGCAGCCGTGCTCCGTGTCGCCGGCCTCCAGCGCGCGCTGGTGAGTGTGTAACCCTTTGTATTTGGGCAGCAGCGAGGGGTGGATATTGAACAGGCGGCCTTGGTAATGACGCACGAAGCCGGCGCTGAGGATGCGCATGAAGCCAGCGAGTACCACCAGTTGCGGATCGAACGCGTCGATCTGTTCGATCAGCGCGGCGTCGAAGGCTTCGCGACCGTCGAACGCCTTGTGGTCCAGGACGCGGGTATCGATACCCGCTTCCTTGGCACGTTGCAGGCCGTAGGCATCGGCGCGGTTGGAAATCACCGCGCGGATACGGACCGGGCTGTTGCCGGTCCGAGTACTGTCGATCAGGGCCTGCAGGTTACTGCCGGTGCCGGACAACAACACCACGACGTTACAGGTGGCAGGCGGCTGCTCGTGCATCAATGTGCCTTAAGGTTTTTCAGCTCGACTTGCGCAGCGCCTTCGGCGGCGGTGGCGATCTGGCCGATGACCCAAGGCTGTTCGCCAGCGTCACGCAGTACGTTCAGGGCGGTCTCGACGTGCTCCTGGGCCACGCAGATGACCATGCCTACGCCGCAGTTCAGCACGCGGTGCATTTCGGATTCGTCGACGTTGCCTTTCTCTTGCAGCCAGTCGAACACCGCCGGGCGGGTCCAGCTCGCCACGTCGACCACCGCCTGGGCACCTTTTGGCAGCACGCGCGGGATGTTATCCAGCAGCCCGCCGCCAGTGATGTGGGCCATGGCCTTGACGGCGCCGGTGTCCTTGATCAGCTTGAGCAGTGGCTTGACGTAGATGCGCGTCGGCGCCATCAGCAGGTCGGCCAGCGGCTTGCCGTCGAGCTGGGTGTTCTCGATGTCGGCGCCCGAGACTTCGATGATCTTGCGGATCAGCGAGTAGCCGTTGGAGTGCGGGCCGGAAGACGGCAGGGCGAGCAGGGCATCGCCGGCGGCGACTTTCGAACCGTCGATGATTTCGGCTTTTTCCACGACACCGACGCAGAAACCGGCCAGGTCGTAGTCTTCGCCTTCGTACATGCCTGGCATTTCAGCGGTTTCGCCGCCAACCAGCGAGCAGCCGGACAGCTCACAGCCGGCGCCGATGCCGGTCACGACCTGGGCGGCGGTGTCGACGTTCAGTTTGCCGGTGGCGTAGTAGTCGAGGAAGAACAGCGGCTCTGCGCCGCAGACCACCAGGTCGTTCACGCACATGGCCACCAGGTCGATGCCTATGGTGTCGTGCTTGTTCAGGTTCAGGGCCAGGCGCAGCTTGGTGCCCACGCCGTCAGTGCCGGAGACCAGTACCGGTTGCTTGTAGCCGGCCGGGATTTCGCAGAGGGCGCCGAAACCGCCCAGGCCGCCCATGACTTCCGGGCGCGCGGTGCGCTTGGCGACGCTCTTGATGCGTTCGACCAATGCTTCACCGGCGTCGATGTCTACACCGGCGTCCTTGTAGCTCAGGGAGGGTTGCTTGCTCATGATCCAGGCCTTTAAAGGGGGGATTTCTGGGTAACGACCGATCGCCGGGGCCGTGGAATAACCGTTGTACGAATTATCCCGGGTGCCCAGCCATTGCCGGTCTGCGAAGGCGCGCGATTTTATCAGGCTTGTGCAGCAGCGGCCATCCTCGTGCCGACGGCAGGGACATATCCGCCAAAAAAAACCGATATTTGTGGTGATGGCACTGCACGGCGCGTCTGTATAAGGTGTAGCGGTAAGCGACTATGGCGATGACCGTGGGAAACTTGCATCGGGCGGCTGAATGTTTTGCCCGGTGCCGTGTCACAGCCATGCTCAATCTTCTCCACACGGCCGCTGCCAGCCGTTTTGTCCGGGAATTCTCCATGCGTTTGTTCAAATTCTTGTCTGTGGGCTGCTTGTCGCTGATCAGCCTGGCGAGCCATGCCGAAACCCTCAATAGCCTTTATCAAGTGCGTGAACCGGTCAGCAGTCAGGCGCCGGATGAGCGTAACCAGGCGACGTTGCGCGCCCTGGATACCTTGGTGTTGCGCCTGACCGGCGACGCCAAGGCCGCCCAGAGCCCCGGCCTGGCGGCGATCCGCAAGGACCCGCAACAGATCATTCTTCAATATGGCTACGAGGCCGGCCCTCCGGAAAGCCTGCAGGTGGACTTCGATCCAGCCAGCACCGACCGGGCGTTGCGTTCGGCGGGGCTGTCGCTTTGGGGGGCGAATCGTCCATCGATCCTGGGTTGGTGGCTGAACGATTCGGTGGAGGGTTCCAGCCTGGTCGGCGATGGCCAGGCCAGCGCCACGCCGTTGCGCCGGGCTGCCCAGCACCGGGGTTTGCCGCTGCATCTGCCCCTGGCGGACTTGAGCGAGCAGATTGTCGCCACGGCGCCGAACTTGCAAGGCAACGACCCGGCGCCATTGCGCGAGGTGTCGCAGCGTTATGGTTCCGACGCGTTACTGGCGGTCCATGCCAAGGAAGAGGGCGGCCAATGGCAAGCGAGCTGGCGCCTGTGGCTGGGCGACCAGCGCGAACAGGGCAGCGTCCAGGGCGCCGATCCTGCTGCATTGGCTGATGCCGTGATGCTGGCGGTGAGCCAACGCCTGGCGCCGCGTTTTGTGGCCAAGCCGGGTGTCGCCACCGAACAATTGCTGGAAGTGCAAGGTACGAACCTTGAGCGTTACGCGGCGTTGGGGCGGTTGCTTGAACCGTTCGGTGGGCAAGTGCAACGGGTCGAAGGCGACGTGATCGTCTACAAGGTCAGCGCAAGCGCAGAGCAGTTGAAGGCACAGTTGGCCCTGGCGAAGCTGCAGGAGATACCCGCCGGAGAGGCCATCGCGCCGACGCCTGCGGTCCAGCCCGCTGCTGATGGAGCGATTGCGCCTGCGCAGCCAACGCCAGCGCCGGCAGCCAACCTGCGGTTCCGCTGGTAGTTTTTCTTTCTATATAAAGAGTCAGGAGTGGTTCATGGGCGACACGCGGCGTTGGTTCTGGTTGGGTGGGGTCGCCCTGCTGATTGCGTTCATCTGGTTGTTGCACCCGATCCTCACGCCCTTCCTGGTTGCGCTGTTGCTGGCCTACCTGTTCGATCCGGTCGTGGATCGCCTGGAAAAACTCGGTCTGTCCAGGACCTGGGGCGTGGTAGCGGTGTTCGCGCTGTTCACGCTGATCGTGAGCGCTCTGTTGCTGGTGCTGATACCGATGCTCGCCAAGCAACTGGTGCGCCTGTACGAACTGGCGCCGCAGATGCTCGATTGGTTGCAGCACAGCGCGGTGCCATGGGTGCAGTCGAAGCTGGGGTTGTCCGACGGTTTCTGGAAGTTCGACAAGGTCAAGGCTGCGATCAGCGAGCACATGGGCCAGACCACCGATATCGTCGGCGTGGTCTTGAGCCAGGCCACGGCGTCGAGCCTGGCGCTGATCGGCTGGCTGGCGAACCTGGTGTTGATTCCGGTGGTGGCCTTCTATCTGCTGCGTGACTGGGATCTGATGATGGCCAAGATCCGCAGCCTCCTGCCGCGTCATCGCGAAGAACGCATCATGACGTTGACTGGTGAATGCCATGAAGTACTCGGGGCATTCGTCCGGGGCCAATTGCTGGTGATGGTCGCGTTGGGTTTCATTTATGCCGCAGGGCTGATGCTGGTCGGGCTGGAGCTGGGGTTGTTGATCGGCCTGATCGCCGGGCTGGCGGCCATTGTGCCTTACATGGGGTTTGTCATCGGGATTGGTGCGGCCTTGGTCGCCGGGCTGTTCCAGTTCGGTGGGGATTTGTATCCCATGGTCGGCATCGTCGCGGTGTTCATGGTTGGGCAGGCGCTGGAGGGCATGGTGCTGACGCCGCTGCTGGTGGGCGACCGTATCGGCCTGCATCCGGTTGCGGTGATCTTCGCGATCCTGGCAGGCGGCGAGTTGTTCGGCTTTACCGGAATCCTGCTGGCACTGCCGGTGGCGGCGGTGATCATGGTGCTGGTGCGCCATGTGCACGATCTGTACAAGGATTCGGACATCTATAGCGGCGTCGAAGACCCTGATCTGTAAGGCGAATGATCGGTGGAGTGTCAGGGAAACTGATGCTCCGCACCCTTGCCGCTGCAAACCTTTGATTTTGCTCGTGGTCCGGCGCATTGTGCGGTCCGCGTCACGGGTATAAACTTTGCGCACTTTACACAGAGGCCACTAACGGTTCCCGTGGAACTGTTCAGTCAGCATGAAACCGATTCAGCTGCCCCTAGGTGTGCGTCTGCGTGATGACGCCACCTTTATCAACTACTACCCAGGCGCCAATGCCGCTGCACTCGGCTATGTCGAGCGGCTTTGCGAAGCCGACGCTGGCTGGACCGAGAGCCTGATCTATCTGTGGGGCAAGGATGGAGTAGGGCGCACGCATCTGTTACAGGCCGCTTGCTTGCGGTTCGAGCAATTGGGCGAGCCGGCGGTGTATCTGCCCTTGGCCGAGTTGCTGGATCGCGGCGTTGAAATCCTCGACAACCTCGAGCAGTACGAACTGGTCTGCCTGGATGACCTCCAGGCCGTGGCCGGCAAGACCGATTGGGAAGAGGCGTTGTTTCACTTGTTCAATCGGCTTCGCGACAGTGGTCGGCGCTTGCTGATCGCCGCCTCGACATCGCCGCGAGAGCTGCCAGTAAAACTGGCGGACCTCAAGTCTCGTCTCACCCTGGCGCTGATTTTCCAGATGCGCCCTCTTTCCGATGAAGACAAGTTGCGTGCATTGCAATTGCGGGCTTCGCGCCGTGGCCTGCACCTGACCGACGAAGTCGGGCATTTCATCCTCACCCGGGGCACCCGCAGCATGAGCGCGTTGTTCGAATTGCTCGAGCGTCTCGACCAGGCCTCACTCCAGGCCCAGCGCAAGCTGACCATTCCTTTTTTGAAAGAAACTTTAGGCTGGTAAAACTGTCGTCAGATGATGGCTTAAAGCCTCTTCTGAACCCGGCGAAGCCCGCGGTTTTACTGGGTCGAAGGCCTGTATCCCGTTCAGGACGGGGCTAAGCGCTTAGATGGTAACGAGAAATCAAGAAGTCACATTTGCATCGATTGAATTTGCAAATGAGGTTGATAGAAGGCATAGTCTCGCCATCTTTACTACTTCAGCCACGGTCGTGCCCATGCTAAGTCGCTTCGCACCCCTCGTGCCTCTCGCACTCGTTACCCTGTTGTTCGGTTGCGCTGCCCACTCTCCAGTGACCCAGCAAGCGCCTCAACCACAGGTCAAGAATTCCGTTATCGCCCAGTCTTCCTCCGTTGCGTTCCAGGAAGAAATGGCCTCCGATAAAGAGCTGGCGGACTTTGCCGGCAGCAAGCCTTATCAGCTTCCAGTTCTGGCAGACAGCATCCTGGAACGCGGCATGTCCTTGATCGGCACGCGTTATCGTTTTGGTGGCACCTCCGAAGCAGGCTTCGACTGCAGCGGTTTCATCGGTTATCTGTTTCGTGAAGAGGCGGGCATGAACCTGCCGCGCTCCACTCGCGAAATGATCAACGTAAAAGCCCCGCTGGTTGCCCGCAATCAACTTGAACCCGGTGACTTGTTGTTCTTCAGCACCAACGGTCGTCGCGGTCGCGTCAGCCACGCCGGTATCTACCTGGGCGACAACCAGTTCATCCACTCCAGCAGCCGCCGCAGCGGTGGGGTGCGAATCGACAGCCTGGGCGACAGCTACTGGAGCAAGACCTTCATCGAAGCCAAGCGCGCCCTCGCCATGGCACCGACTGTGGTCACCGCTCGCAAGTAAGCACACAGTTTGTGGGGCAAACTTAAAGTCTTACTTGAAGTTTGCCCGATAGGCGCTAGAATCCATGATCATTGATTGATGGCAATCCGCCTGCGCTCTGCGCAGGCGGCTTTGTTTCCATCACCACGGCAGAAAAGCCGCATCCAGATCAGGATTGTTCTGCTTATGTCGACGTCGGCCCGCCTCGCTCTCATGTTTCTCGCCGCGCTGCTCAGCGCATGCGCAAGCCGCACCCCACCGCCTGCGCCGGTGCGGGCCCCAGTGGTTTTTGCGCCTTCCCAAACTTTTTCTCCTGCCGCCGAAGACGTGCTTTTTCGAGCGCTGGGCCTGGTTGGCACACCCTATCGCTGGGGCGGCAACACGCCCGATTCAGGTTTCGATTGCAGTGGTTTGATCGGCTACGTGTACCGTGACGCTGCCGGTATTGCCCTGCCACGTTCCACGCGGGAAATGATCAGCATGCGCGCGCCAGCTGTTGGCAAGGAGGCGTTGCAGAGCGGTGACCTGGTGTTCTTCGCCACCAATGGCGGCTCCCAGGTCAGCCATGCTGGGATTTACGTAGGGGAAGGGCGTTTCGTCCATGCGCCGGCCACCGGCGGGACGGTCAAGCTCGACAGTCTTTCCAAGGCGTATTGGCAAAAAGCCTACCTGGGCGCCAAGCGTGTGCTGCAGCCGGAACACCTGGCGCGTAATCCCTGAGATATAGCAACTTGGCTGATGAGGCTTCTGTGGCGAGGGAGCTTGCTCCCGCTCGGTTGCGTAGCAACCGCTGAAAAGCTAGGGGCTGCTGCGCAGCCCAGCGGGGCGGTGCGACGTTTCGCTAAATCCCCTCGCCACAAGAGTGCATCAGCTTACTTTGCCGACACCCGCCAGATCTTGTTCCCCACATCGTCAGCCACCAACAACCCTCCCTGCTTATCGATCACCACACCCACCGGCCGGCCCTGGGCCTTTTCGTCTGTGCTGAGGAAGCCAGTCAGCACGTCCACAGGCTGTCCCACCGGCTTGCCGCCATTGAACGGGACGAAGATCACTTTGTAGCCACTGTGGGGTTTGCGGTTCCAGGAGCCGTGCTGCCCGATGAATGCACCTTGAGTAAAGGGTGCGGGCAACTTGCTGCCCTCGGCGAAAGTCAGCCCCAAAGAGGCGGTGTGAGGGCCGACGGCATAGTCCGGAGCGATAGCCTTGGCCACCAGGTCCGGGTTCTGCGGCTCGACCCGGACGTCGATGTTCTGCCCGTAATAACTGTAGGGCCAGCCATAAAAGCCGCCGTCTTTCACCGAAGTGATGTAGTCCGGTACCAGGTCGCTGCCGATCTCGTCCCGTTCGTTGACCGCCGTCCACAACGCCCCGCTGCTGGGTTCCCACGCCAGGCCGTTGGGGTTGCGCAGACCCGAGGCGAAGATGCGGTGCTTGCCCGTGGCCCGGTCCACTTCCCAAATCGCCGCGCGCCCTTGCTCAACCTCCATGCCATTTTCCGCGACGTTGCTGTTGGAGCCGGTAGTGACATACAGCTTGCTGCCGTCCCGGCTGGCGATCACGTTTTTGGTCCAGTGGTGGTTGAGGGTGCCGCCCGGCAAATCGACGACTTTGGTGGGTTGCGCCTTGATCTGCGTATCACCCTCGTTGTAAGGGAAGCGGATCAACCGGTCGGTGTCGGCGATGTACAGGTCATTCCCCACCAAGGTCATGCCGAACGGCGAATTGAGATTTTCCAGGAAGATCGTCCGGGTTTCGGCGATGCCGTCGTGATTGGCGTCTCGCAGCAATGTAATGCGGTTGGGACTGGGCACGCCAGCGCCGGCACGCCCCATGACTTTTTTCATCACCCAGCCCCGAATGCCCTTGGTGTCGTCGGGCTTGGGCGGCGCGTTGGTTTCCGCCACCAACACATCGCCATTGGGCAAGACGAACAGCCAGCGCGGATGGTCCAGTCCCTCGGCGAACGCGACCACCTGCAGGCCCTGGGCCGGGGTTGGCTTGGCGCCATCCGGCCAGCCGACGGCTTCTGCGATGTTCACCGTGGGAATCAGGGTCTTGTTCGGTTCGGGCAGTTTCGGCGACGGGCCGAAACCGTCGGACACCTGCAACGTGGAAGACTCGCCACAAGCAGCAAGCCCAGTAGCAAGGGCGATGATAAAAAGATGCGGTGGCTTGAGCATGCGCGCTTCCCTATGAATGCATGTGGTTATTCATAGAGAAGCGTAGCCGTGGGATGGTTCAACCGTCAGCTATGAGCCTGTTTCAGTAGCACGGCGATGCCGGGGTGATAATGGCCGGCCTCGTTGCGCAACTTGCGGTAGGCGTAGGGGAAGTACCAGGCCACGGCGCAGGTGTTTTCTTTCTGCAAGTCATCAATCATGTCCTGCAGCTCTTCGGGCGTGGCGCTTTGCTGGACTTTTTGCGGGGCGACGAACAGGCAGCCCACCTTCAAGTCGCTGGCATAGCTGATACGTTTGGCGTCGCTGGCGGCTTCTTGCAACGGTTGGGTCAGGTTCAGGTTGTTGACCTTGGGCCAGCGTTGCGTGGCCTGGATGAACACGCGTTCGTCGCTGCTGGCGATCAGCAGGTCGGCGCTGGCGTTACGCTCGCCTTCTTCATTCTGTTTGCGGGTCGGGGCATTTTGCAGCGTGACCATTTCAGCCATCCAGGCTGCTGCCGCCAGCAGTCCGAGGTTGGCTTTCTCATCGTGCCAGTAGGGTGTGTCGTTATCGCCGCGCACGGCGTTGTAACGGTCGATGCAGTCGAACCAGCGTTCCAGCACCGGGCGCAGGAATTCCAGTTTTGGATTGCTGATGATCATGCCTTGCATGTATTTGCCCTCTTGTTCTTGTGATATCGGGTCGTAGTGTCTCTTTGATATCACTTGCCGCAGATTCACACAAGATAGGCGTCAGTTTATTGATCAGGGCCGAGTAGCGAACCGAAACAGCTGGCGGCTTTAATTGACGCTCCACCCCCAACCCTCTAACCTTCGCGGCTTGTTTCAGGTGCTCTATGGCCGTGGCCGATAGGGTGAAACAGGGAAGCCGGTGAGTGCACACGAACCCGGCGCTGCCCCCGCAACGGTAAATGAGTAAACGCTGTGTACAGGGCCACTGTGTCGCAAGACATGGGAAGGCGCGCAGCCCGGCACCACGCCGCTCATGAGCCCGGAGACCGGCCTGATTCATCCAACGGCATCACGGTGGGCGATGCCAGGCTCCTTGCCGTCTTTTTTTGTGCCCGCCCGCCGTTATCCAGTCCCAAACGGAGAGCTCCCCATGACCGACACGCCTGATCGCGACGAACGCCACTTGGCGCGCATGCTGCGCAAAAAAGCCGTGATCGATGAGCGCATTGCCAATTCACCGAACGAGTGCGGCCTGCTGTTGGTGCTGACCGGCAACGGCAAGGGCAAGAGCAGCTCGGCGTTCGGTATGTTGGCCCGGGCCATGGGACATGGCATGCAGTGCGGCGTGGTGCAGTTCATCAAAGGGCGCAACAGCACCGGCGAGGAGCTGTTTTTCCGCCGCTTCCCGGAGCAGGTGCGCTTCCACGTGATGGGCGAGGGCTTTACCTGGGAAACCCAGGATCGCCAGCGTGACATCGCCGCAGCCGAAGCGGCCTGGGCCGTATCGCGCCAACTGCTCGGCGATCCATCGATTGGCCTGGTGGTGCTCGACGAACTGAACATCGCCCTCAAGCACGGCTACCTCGACCTCGATCAAGTCCTTGGCGATCTGCAGGCCCGCCCGCCGATGCAGCATGTAGTCGTGACCGGCCGTGGCGCCAAGCCCGAGATGATCGAGCTGGCCGACACCGTCACCGAAATGGGCATGATCAAGCACGCGTTTCAAGCAGGCATCAAGGCGCAGAAGGGCGTCGAACTGTGAGCAATGCTTCGATGACCAGCCGCCACTGCCCGGCGGTGCTGATCGCCGCCCCGGCTTCGGGCCAGGGCAAGACCACCGTCACCGCCGCCCTGGCCCGCTTGCATCGCAACCAGGGACGCAAGGTGCGCGTATTCAAATGTGGCCCGGATTTTCTCGACCCGATGATTCTCGAGCGTGCGAGTGGCGCGGCGGTCTATCAGTTGGATATGTGGATGGTCGGCGAGCAGGAAAGCCGGCGACTGCTGTGGGAAGCCGCCGCCGAAGCGGACCTGATCCTGATCGAAGGCGTCATGGGATTATTCGACGGCACCCCGTCCAGCGCCGACCTGGCGCGGCATTTCGGCGTGCCGGTGCTGGCCGTGATCGATGGCACCGCCATGGCCCAGACCTTCGGCGCCCTGGCCTTGGGCCTGGCCCGCTATCAACCGGACTTGCCTTTTGCCGGCGTGCTGGCCAATCGGGTCGGCACCTTGCGTCATGCGCAGTTGCTCGAAGGCAGCCTCACCGAAGGCCTGCGCTGGTACGGCGGGCTCTCGCGGGAAACCGGCATCGAATTGCCCAGCCGCCACCTCGGCCTTGTCCAGGCCAGCGAGTTGAACGACCTGGATGTTCGCCTCGACGCCGCCGCCGAGGCGTTGGCCAGCAGTTGTGAAGTCGCGCTGCCGCCCATGGTCGAATTCGCGGCGCCCGAACCGGCCGCCGTTGAGCCGTGGCTCGACGGCGTGCGCATTGCCGTGGCCCGGGATGAAGCGTTTGCCTTCACCTACGGCGCAAGCCTGGATCTGCTGCGGGCCATGGGCGCCGAGCTGCGCTTCTTTTCGCCGATTCATGACACCTCCCTGCCTGAGACGGACAGTCTTTACCTGCCCGGTGGTTACCCGGAACTGCATCACGTTGCCCTGGCCGGCAACGCGCCGATGCTCGCGGCGATCCGTGCGCACCATGAAGCCGGCAAACCGCTGCTCGCCGAATGCGGCGGCATGCTGTATCTGCTCGATTCATTGACCGACCTCGAAGGCGCTCGCGCCGAGCTGCTCGGCCTGTTGCACGGTGATGCGCAGATGCAGACACGTCTGGCGGCCTTGGCGTTGCAGTCGGTTGAACTGCCGGAAGGCATCCTGCGCGGGCATACCTATCATCACTCCCTGACCAGCACTGAGCTGGCGCCGATTGCCCGTGGTCACAGCCCTAACGGTGGGCGCGGGGCTGAAGCGGTTTTTCGCCAAGGACGGATGACGGCTTCCTACGTGCATTTTTATTTCCCGTCCAACCCGAGGGCCGTTGCCGCGCTGTTTGCGCCGGATCTTGAGCCCATTGGCGCGAGCAGGCAATGACCGATAACGCCTTCTCCGAGGCCGAACGCGAAGCCGTCTACCGCGCTATCGCCGAACGCCGTGACATGCGCCACTTCACCGGCGGCACGGTCGAACCGGCGTTACTGCGCCGACTGCTGGAAGCGGCGCATCGGGCGCCCAGCGTCGGGCTGATGCAACCTTGGCGGTTCATCCGCATCAGTGACCGCGCCGTGCGGGGGCAGATCCGCGAGCTGGTGGAGCAGGAACGCATCCGCACCGCCGAGGCCTTGGGCGAGCGCAGCGATGAATTCATGAAACTCAAGGTCGAAGGCATCAACGACAGTGCCGAGGTGCTGGTGGCGGCCTTGATGGACAATCGCGAGCGGCACATCTTCGGCCGTCGGACGTTGCCGGAAATGGACTTGGCCTCGCTGTCCTGCGCGATCCAGAATCTGTGGCTGGCGGCCCGCGTCGAAGGGCTGGGAATGGGCTGGGTGTCGCTGTTCGAGCCCCAGGCGCTGGCCGACCTGCTGGGCCTGCCCGCCGGGGCCAAGCCGTTTGCCATACTTTGCCTGGGCCCGGTAGAAGGTTTTTACCCGGCGCCGATGCTCGCCCTGGAAGGCTGGGCGCAACCGCGTCCGCTCGACGAATTGCTGTATGAAAATCGTTGGGGCGTGCGGCCATGAGCGTGGCGTTGCTCAGTGCCGCCGCGGTCGCGCTGGATGCGCTGTTGGGCGAGCCTCGGCGCGGGCATCCGCTGGTCGCTTTCGGACGTTTCGCCAACCGTATCGAACAACGGTTCAATTCCGGCGGGCGCGGCTGGCGTAGTCATGGCGTCACGGCGTGGATCATTGCCGTCCTGCCACTGACCCTGCTGGCCACGGCACTGTCCTGGGCACCGCTGGTGGGCTGGTTGGTGGATATTCTGGCGCTGTACTGCGCCCTTGGCCTGCGTAGCCTCGGCGAGCACGTCGAGCCGGTGGCGCGGGCGCTGCGCAAGGGCGATCTGGATGAAGCGCGCCAGCGTGTCGGCTATCTGGTCAGCCGCGAAACCGCTGAGCTGGATGAAACCGCCGTGGCCCGCGCCGCGACTGAGTCGGTACTGGAAAACGGCAGCGACGCGGTATTCGCCGCGCTGTTCTGGTTCGCCGTGGCCGGTGCGCCCGGAGTGGTGTTGTACCGGTTGAGCAATACCCTCGACGCCATGTGGGGTTATCGCAACGCGCGTTTCGAGCGTTTCGGCTGGGCGGCGGCGAAGATCGATGACGTGCTGAACTATATTCCCGCGCGCCTGGTGGCGTTGACCTACGCCGTGCTCGGCAAGACCCGTTTGGCGCTCAAGTGCTGGCGTACCCAGGGACCGACCTGGGACAGCCCCAATGCCGGGCCGGTGATGGCCGCCGGTGCCGGAGCGTTGGGCGTGGAACTGGGGGGCGCGGCGGTGTACCACGGCGAACTGCATCAACGCCCACCGTTGGGCGAAGGCGTGCCGGCGAGCGCCGATTCTATCGATCGCGGCTGGCAATTGGTCCAGCGCGGCGTATGGTTATGGCTGCTGATTCTCTGCCTCGGAGCCGAGTTTTATGCTTGAACACGGTGGGCGACTGCGCAACGCGGCCCGGCAATACGGCATTGCCGAGGCCGACTGGCTCGACCTGTCCAGCGGCCTGGCGCCCTGGCCGTTCGACATTCCGACTATTCCACTGCGCGCCTGGGCGCGCCTGCCCGAAATCGACGATGGCTTGGAGCAGGCTGCTTGCGATTACTACGAGGCAGCGCATGTGCTGCCGGTGGCGGGTTCGCAAATGGCTATCCAACTGCTGCCGCGCCTGCGCCGGGTCGGCAAGGTCGGCGTCTTGTCGCCCTGTTACGCCGAGCACGCCGAAGCCTGGCGCCGCAGTGGCTACATCGTGCGTGAAGTACTGGAAGCGGAAGTGGACTTCTTTCTCGACAGCCTCGACGTGCTGGTGGTCGTCAACCCCAACAACCCCACGGGCCTGAGCCTGAGCCCCGAACGCCTGCTGGACTGGCATGCCCGGCTGGCCCAGCGCGGCGGCTGGCTGGTGGTGGATGAAGCGTTCATGGACGTCACTCCGCAGCTGAGCCTTGCCGCCCATGCGCATCAGGTCGGGTTGATCGTGTTGCGCTCGTTCGGCAAGTTTTTCGGCCTGGCCGGGGTTCGCCTGGGGTTTGTCCTGGCCGAGCGGCACTTGCTCAAGCTGCTCGCCGAACAGGTCGGGCCGTGGGCCATCAGCGGACCGACCCGGGTGCTGGGCCAGGCGTGCCTGCTGGACACTGAGGCGCACGCGCGTCAACGACTGCGCTGCGAACAGACCAGTCAACGCTTGGCACTGGTGCTGGAGCGCCATGGCTTCAAGCCGCAGGGCGGCTGTGGGTTGTTCCAGTGGCTGATCACCGAGCATGCCCAGGCGCTTCACGACTTCATGGCCCATCGCGGCATTCTCCTGCGGTTGTTCACCCACACCAGCAGCCTGCGCTTCGGGCTCCCTGCCGATGACGCTGAATTCTCGCGCCTCGAACAGGCGTTCGAGGCCTACGCCAAGGACATTCGATGACCACCTTGATGGTGCAGGGCACCACCTCCGATGCCGGCAAAAGTACCTTGGTCACGGCGCTGTGCCGCTGGGTCAGGCGTCAAGGGGTGAGTGTGGTGCCCTTCAAGCCGCAGAACATGGCCCTCAACAGCGCGGTGACCGCCGATGGTGGCGAAATCGGCCGGGCCCAGGCCGTCCAAGCCCAGGCCTGCGGCCTCGAACCGCATACCGACATGAACCCGGTGCTGCTCAAGCCCAACAGCGATACCGGCGCCCAGGTCATCATCCATGGCCGCGCCGTGACCACCATGAACGCCGTGGCCTATCACGATTACAAGGCCATCGCGATGCAAGCGGTGCTGGCTTCCCATGAACGCTTGAGCGCCGCGTATCCCGTCGTCATGGTGGAGGGCGCCGGGTCGCCGGCCGAGATCAATCTGCGGGCCGGCGACATCGCCAACATGGGCTTCGCCGAGGCGGTGGATTGCCCGGTGTTGCTGATTGCCGACATCAATCGCGGCGGGGTATTCGCTCATCTGGTCGGCACCTTGGAACTGCTTTCGCCCAGCGAACAGGCGCGGGTCAAGGGCTTCGTCATCAACCGCTTTCGCGGTGATCTGGCGTTGCTGCAACCTGGCCTGGATTGGTTGCAAGCGCGCACCGGCAAACCGGTGATCGGCGTATTGCCCTACGTGATGGATTTGCATCTGGAAGCGGAGGACGGTCTCGACCAGCGCCAAACCGACAAAGCCGAACAGGTGCTCAAGGTGGTGGTGCCGGTCTTGCCGCGTATCAGCAACCACACGGATTTCGATCCGCTGCGCCTGCATCCGCAAGTCGACCTGCAATTTATCGGCCCCGGCCAAGCCATCCCGCCAGCGGATCTGGTCATCCTGCCCGGTTCGAAAAGCGTGCGCGGCGACTTGGCCTACCTGCGGGCCAACGGTTGGGAAACGGCAATCCATCGCCACTTGCGTTACGGCGGCAAATTACTGGGCATCTGCGGTGGTCTGCAGATGCTCGGCCGGCACGTCCACGATCCGCTCGGGCTCGAGGGCGCGGCGGGCTCCAGCCCCGGGCTGGGGCTGTTGGATTTCGCAACGACGCTCGAGCGCGAGAAGCAACTGCGCAATGTACGTGGGCGACTGGCCTTGGAGGATGCCGAGGTCAGCGGGTACGAAATCCATGCCGGCGTGACCACTGGTGCCGCGCTGGAAAACGCCGCTGTCTATCTGGATGACGGCCGCTGCGATGGCGCGCAGAGCCTCGATGGACAGGTTTTTGGTACGTATCTGCACGGGCTGTTCGAATCACCGGCGGCCAGCAGCGCCTTGTTGCGCTGGGCCGGGATGCAGGATGTGCAAACGGTGGATTACCACGGGTTGCGCGAGCGGGATATCGAGCGGTTGGCGGATCTGGTCGAGCGGCATCTGGATACTGGGCTGTTGCGTGAGCTTTGTGGGATCCATGGCGAGCCGGCAGCCACTTCGCCTATTTGAAGGAAAAAAACATGCTGCAACTGATCCTCGGCGGCGCCCGTTCCGGCAAGAGTCGCCTGGCTGAAAAACTCGCCACGGACACAGGATTGCCGGTGACTTACATCGCCACCAGCCAACCGCTGGACGGCGAGATGAACGAGCGTGTCGCCCAGCACCGCGCCCGGCGTCCGGTGGAATGGGCGTTGCTGGAAGAGCCGTTGGTGCTGGCGCGGGTGCTACGCGATAACGCCGCCAGCGATCGATGCCTGCTGGTGGATTGCCTGACCCTTTGGCTGACCAATCTATTGATGCTCGACGATCTCGGGCAACTGAACGCCGAGCGCGAAGCACTGTTGAACTGCCTCGACTCGCTGCCCGGTGAAATCATTTTTGTCAGCAACGAAACCGGAATGGGTGTTGTGCCGCTGGGCGAGTTGACTCGCCGTTACGTCGATGAAGCCGGTTGGCTGCATCAAGCCCTGGCCGAATGTTGTCAGCGCGTCGTGCTGACCGTTGCTGGCCTGCCCCTGACTCTCAAAGGTACTGCGTTATGAATCACCGGTGGTGGCTGGAACCGTGCAAGCCTGTTGATCTCCAAGCGCTGGAACAGGCCGCGGCCCGTCAGCAACAACTGACCAAGCCGGCCGGCTCCCTGGGACGACTGGAGTCGGTGGCGGTGCAACTGGCGGGCCTGCAGGGGCAAGTCAAGCCGAGCCTGGACCGGCTGTGGATCGCGATTTTCGCCGGTGACCACGGTGTGGTGGCTGAGGGCGTATCGGCCTTTCCCCAGGAAGTGACCGGGCAGATGCTGCTCAATTTCGTCAGCGGCGGCGCGGCCATCAGTGTCCTGGCTCGGCAATTGGGCGCCTCGCTGGAAGTGGTCGACTTAGGTACTGTCACGCCCTCGTTGGACCTGCCCGGCGTGCGCCATTTGAACGTGGGGCCTGGCACCGCCAATTTCGTCCAGCGTCCGGCCATGACCGTTGCCCAAGGCGAGCAGGCCTTGCAAGCCGGGCGTGACAGCGCAATGCGCGCCTTGGCGACCGGGACGCAATTGTTCATCGGCGGCGAGATGGGCATCGGCAACACCACGGCGGCCAGCGCCCTGGCCTGTGCCCTGCTCGAATGCCCGGTAGCACATCTGGTCGGGCCGGGCACAGGGTTGGATGCGGCGGGTATCAGCCGCAAGACTCAGGTGATCGAACGGGCGCTGGCGCTGCACAAGGCCCAGAGCGAGGATCCGTTGCAGACCTTGTTCAACCTCGGCGGATTTGAGATCGCAGCATTGGTCGGTGCGTATCTGGCCTGTGCCCAGCAGGGCATCGCCGTGCTGGTCGATGGGTTCATCTGCAGCGTCGCGGCCCTGGTGGCGGTGCGGCTCAATCCCGCATGCCGGCCGTGGTTGCTGTTCGCTCATCGCGGTGGCGAACCAGGTCATCACCATGTGCTGGAAACCCTCGGCGCTGAACCGCTGCTGGACCTCGGTTTGCGCCTGGGCGAGGGCAGTGGTGCGGCGTTGGCGGTGCCACTGTTACGCCTGGCTTGTGACCTTCACGGGCAAATGGCGACGTTTGCCGAAGCGGCCGTGGCGGATCGTCCGGCATGACCTTGCGCCTGGACCTGCTGCGTCACGGCGAAACCGAACTGGGCGGCGGCTTGCGCGGCAGCCTCGACGATGCGTTGACGGCCAAGGGCTGGGAGCAGATGCACGCGGCGGTCGCACGAGGCGGACCGTGGGATCGCTTGGTCAGTTCGCCTTTGCAGCGCTGCGCTCGTTTCGCTGAGCAGCTCGGCAGTCGACTCGGCGTGCCGGTGCAAGTGGACAACGACCTGCAGGAGCTGCATTTCGGCGCCTGGGAAGGCCGCAGCGCGGCGGCTTTGATGGAGAACGACGCCGAAGCCCTCGGCCGCTTCTGGGCCGATCCTTATGCCTTCACGCCGCCCGAAGGCGAGCCGGTGCTCGAATTTTCGTCGCGTGTCTTGAGGGCGATCGAACGCTTGCACCAGGCCTACGCCGGGCAGCGTGTCTTGCTGGTCAGCCACGGTGGCGTGATGCGCCTGTTGCTGGCCCGGGCCCGTGGCCTGCCGCGCGAGCAGTTGCTCAATGTCGAAGTCGGCCACGGCGCGCTGTTTTCCCTTTCAGTGTCGGCCGGCTTCGTGCTTGAAGAGGCGAATTGACGATGCTGCCCTTCTGGATCGCCTTGCAATTTCTGAGCAGCGTGCCGATTCGTCTGCCCGGCATGCCCGAGCCTGAACAACTGGGCCGTTCACTGCTGTTTTACCCTTTGGTGGGGCTGTTGTTCGGTGGCGTGCTGTGGTCGCTCGATGCGCTGTTGCTCGGCACGCCCTCGCTGCTGCATGCCGCGCTGTTGCTGGCGGTGTGGGTGCTGCTCAGCGGCGGGCTGCATTTGGATGGCCTGGCCGACAGCGCCGATGCCTGGGTTGGCGGTTTCGGCGATCGTGAGCGCACGTTGCTGATCATGAAGGATCCTCGCAGCGGGCCGATCGCTGTCGTGACGCTGGTGCTGGTGTTGCTGCTCAAATGGGCCGCGCTGGCGGCGCTGATCGAGCAGGAGCAGACGTTGGCGCTGCTTGTCGTGCCGATGGTAGGGCGCGGCGCATTGCTGGGGTTGTTCCTGACGACGCGCTATGTGCGCGCCGGTGGGCTGGGCCAAGCGCTTGCCGATCATCTTCCGCGGCGCCTGGGCTGGCAGGTGTTGGCCGCCTGTGCGCTGGGTTGTGTATGGCTGGCGGGTTGGGCAGGGCTATGGTCGCTGGCGGTCGCCGCGCTGGCATTTTTCGGGTTGCGCCAGCTGATGCTGCGCAGGCTGCAGGGATGCACCGGCGATACCGCCGGCGCCCTGCTGGAACTGTTGGAAATGGTCGTTCTGGTGACCCTGGCGTTGGGCTGAATCCGGTCCTCGCCGGCACGCAACCGTTGATTTAAATTTGCATTCATTCAGTCGCGGGTATATACACGCATCATGCTTCCTTCCCAATGTCTGTGCATCAACCTGCGTCGTGCCGCTCGAGGCGTCAGCAGGTATTACGACGGCGCTCTCGACGGCTTCGGGATCAACGTCGCCCAGTATTCTTTGCTCAATAACCTGGCGCGCCTGGACCAGCCGAGCATTTCCTCGTTGGCCGAGGCCATGGGCCTGGACCGCAGCACCCTGGGGCGCAACCTGCGGGTGCTGGAAGGCGAGGGGTTGGTGACCCTGGCCGAGGGCGACG
Organism: Pseudomonas sp. Z4-20; assembly: GCF_051131955.1. Classification (NCBI taxonomy): domain Bacteria; kingdom Pseudomonadati; phylum Pseudomonadota; class Gammaproteobacteria; order Pseudomonadales; family Pseudomonadaceae; genus Pseudomonas; species Pseudomonas sp. Z4-20. Next base: position 4,182,803 of record NZ_CP071641.1, on the reverse strand, counting down.
ACCTGCGCAACCGTATCGTCGTGCTCACCGAGACAGGGCATGCGCGGTTGGCGGCGGCGTTGCCGGCCTGGGAAGCGGCGCAACAGAAACTGATCGACAAGCTTGGCGCCGAGAAACGCGCGACCTTGCTGGCCTTGCTGGATGAACTGGCGTGACGCTGGTTCGTCCGATGATAAGTGGGTATATACCCGCGACCGGAGAATAACAATGACATCGATGTGGCGTACCTGTGGTTGGGTCCTGGTCGGCAGTGCGCTGATCCTGGCGTTGTCGTTGGGTGTGCGGCATGGCTTCGGCCTGTTCCTCGCGCCCATGAGCGCCGAGTTCGGTTGGGGTCGCGAGGTGTTTGCCTTTGCCATTGCCTTGCAAAACCTGATCTGGGGCTTGGCGCAACCGTTCACCGGCGCGCTGGCCGATCGCTTCGGTGCGGCGAAAGTGGTATTGATCGGTGGCGTTCTCTACGCACTCGGGCTGGTGTTGATGGGCATGGCCGATTCGCCATGGTCGCTGTCGTTGAGCGCTGGCTTGTTGATTGGCATCGGCCTGTCCGGCACGTCGTTCTCGGTAATCCTCGGCGTGGTCGGGCGGGCCGTGCCGGCTGAAAAACGCAGCATGGGCATGGGGATCGCCAGCGCTGCCGGCTCGTTCGGCCAGTTCGCCATGCTGCCGGGCACGCTGGGCTTGATCGGTTGGCTTGGCTGGTCCGCCGCGCTGCTGGCGTTGGGGCTGCTGGTGGCGTTGATCGTGCCGTTGGTGCGCATGTTGAAGGATGCGCCGGCGCCCCTGAGCGGCAACGAGCAAACCCTCTCCGAAGCGCTGCGCGAGGCATGCGGTCACTCGGGGTTCTGGCTGTTGGCCGTGGGCTTTTTTGTCTGCGGCTTCCAGGTGGTGTTCATCGGCATACACCTGCCGGCCTATCTGGTGGACCAACACCTGCCCGCCAGCGTCGGCACCACTGTGTTGGCCCTGGTCGGGCTGTTCAATATCTTTGGTACCTACACCGCCGGGTGGCTGGGCGGGCGCATGTCCAAGCCGCGCTTGCTGACCGGGCTTTATTTGGCGCGAGCGGTGGTGATCGGCCTGTTCCTTTGGCTGCCGGTGACGACCACCACGGCCTACGTGTTCGGAATGGCGATGGGCTTCTTGTGGTTGTCGACGGTGCCGTTGACCAATGGCACGGTGGCGACCCTATTTGGCGTCCGAAATCTGTCGATGCTGGGTGGGATCGTGTTCCTGTTTCACCAGTTGGGATCATTCCTCGGCGGCTGGCTGGGCGGCGTGGTGTACGACCGCACCGGCAGCTACGATTTGATCTGGCAAGTGTCGATCTTGCTCAGCCTGCTGGCGGCGGCGCTGAACTGGCCGGTGCGTGAACGTCCGGTGGCGCGTCTGCAAGTCCAGGCCGGTGCAGCATGAGTCGCGTCGGCCCATGGTTGCTCGCGGCCGGTGCGGCCCTGCTGCTGGCGTTCGTCTGGTGGGGCTGGCACCAGGGCGGGCTGGCGTTGATGCAACTGGGCATGGGTAGCTGCTAATTGATGGACGGCAGCGGTCGCCGCGGAGTAACGTCTTGGTCTGACAGGCTTACAAGGAAATCCGACATGCTGATGCGTTGGCTTGCTGTTCCCGCCCTGCTGCTGGCTGTGTCCGGGCAGGTATGGGCGGCTGATTGTCCGCCGTTGCTGGAGGGCTCATTGCCCAAGTTGCGGGCCAAGGAAACCATCGACCTTTGCCAGCGTTTCGCCGGCAAGCCCTTGGTGGTAGTTAATACCGCCAGCTTCTGTGGGTTTGCGCCACAGTTCAAGGGGCTGGAAGCGCTGAACCAGCACTACAAGGGCGAAGGGCTGGAAGTGCTGGGCGTGCCGTCCAATGATTTCAAACAGGAGTCCAAGGATGGCGCGGAGACGGCCAAGGTCTGCTACGTCAACTATGGCGTGACCTTCACCATGACCGAGCCGCAACCGGTACGGGGCTCGGACGCGATTCCGTTGTTCAGGCATTTGGCCGAACAATCCAGCGCGCCAAAATGGAATTTCTACAAGTACGTCGTGGACCGCCAGGGCAACGTGGTCGGCAGTTTTTCCAGCCGGGTCAAGCCAGACGATCCTGATTTCATCAAGGCCGTGGAAACGGCCATTGCTTCCAAGCCCTGACCGCCAGCCACGAAAAAGCCCCGCCCTCTTTGCAGGGAGCGGGGCTTTTTTTCGCTTCAAGTGACGAGCGGCTGCCTGGTTACAGTCAGCCTCGCCGTGAATTATCAGAAGCGGTAGGTTGCACCGACACCGAAGCCGTTGGCGCTGTTTTCGTATTCAGCGTTGTAAGCCTGGCCCAGAGCGTTGCTGCTGTTGACGCTGACTTTTTCTTCCTTGAGGTAGGAATAGGCCACGTCGATGGTCAGGTCTTCGGTTGGGCTCCAGCCGGCACCCAGGCTGAAGATGGTCCGGTCGCCGGTAGGAATGCGTGGCGAGCGGTCGGTATTGTTGGTTGGTGACTGGTCGAAGGTCAGGCCGGTGCGCAGTACCCACTGTTTGTTCAACTGGTAGGAGGTACCGATGGCGTAGGCCCAGGTGTCGTGCCAGTTCTGTTCTTCGGTAATGGTGCCAAAAAGCAGTGGATTAAAGCCGCCGCCACTTGTGCCTACATCGTTGTTCACTGTGATGTCTTTCAGGCGGCTCCAACGAGTCCAGGTACTACCGGCATAAACGGTCCAGGCGTCGTTAATTTGTTGAGTAACCGAGAAGTCCACGGACTCAGGTGTTGTGATGTCCAGCGAGGCGTCGTAGCGCTCGGCACTCAGCAGAGGAGGAGGTGTGCCAGCCCCGGGGTTAACTTCGGTGTGACCCTCAAGCTTGTATTTGACCTTGGAGTGATAAGTCAGGCCGACACGGGTGGTATCGGTTGGCAAGATCAGTACGCCGATATTGTAGCCATAGCCAATGTCATCACCCTTGATCTTCACGTTGCCTTCGGGCACGCCTGGTACCGGCACGTTCAACGCCGACTCCAACGAACCCGATAGCCGGTTGATGGTCGGGCCAAAACCAATCGACACCTTGTCGTTGAAGGCGTAGCTGATAGTTGGCTGGAAGGTGACGACCTTCACTTCGCTCTTGCTGCCGAAATTGCGGCCCTGGAAGCTGTTTTCATAGTCGGTGATCAGGCCAAACGGGGCGTAGACGCCCAGGCCGAAAGCCCATTGATCATCGATAGGCTTGACGTAGTAGCCCATCGGAACGCCAGTGAACGGGACCATGTCGCCATCGTTGGTGCCGGACTGGGTGCCGCTGGTGTCGTTGAGATCAGTGGACGCGTCGATGACAGCGAAACCACCGGTAACTTGTTGGCGCTTGAGGCGCGACATGCCGGCAGGGTTGCCGAACACGGTGCTCGCATCATCGGCAGAAGAAGAACGACCCGCGAAGCCAGTGCCCATGCCACTGATGCTTTGTTCGTTCAAGGCAAAGCCACTGGCAAAAATTTGGGTGGATGCCAAGGTAACGGCAAGGCCAAGGGTGGTTTTGAGCATCATTTTTTTCATTGTTAGAACTCCAGGTGATCACCGAGGCGAAAATTACCAACATTTTCGGTCTAGCGCTATAGCTTGTATGGCTTGATTTAGAGGGGTTTTGTAGGACAATCTGACCAAAATCGCCGCTTTTGTAGGAACTTTCCTTTTTTCCGTTCAGCAAGCCACCTGATTCAGCGGCGAAACACAGTTTTGCCAGGCGCAAGTGAAATCTCGCAGGCGACCTTGAGGGTGAAAAGTCTGTCGCCAGATCCGGGCCATACCCAGCAAGTCGTCGGCACTGGGCAATGGGGAGGCTTGTTCTTCGACCAGCAACCAGGCGATGGCGGTGGCGTAGCGCAGGTTGACGGTCAATTCCAGATGGGGGCTGCTCAGGAAGGCATGTTGGCTTGCCAGGCCGCGAACCAGGCTGGCACGTTCCGGATCCAGCGCCAGATAATCGTCCCACAGCGCTTGGTGGCGAGGTTCGGTAATGCGGTACAAACCGTGTCCGCGGCGATCATGCAAGGCAGCGCCCAGACCGGACTGGCTGGCGGCAATACCCAGCAACAAGGTCTCCGCCGTGGTGCTGTGACGCCCCAGGTAAAGGAGCGTCGGGCGGATCACGTATCTACACAGTTCGCTGGCGGCGATACCCATAAAACCCTCGAGATGGGAAATGGGCGAAGCCTGACGGTAAGGGCTTGGCAGCGAGTGGATCGGATCAGGCTTCGCCGAAAGCGGATCATGCCGCTCGAGTTGAAGTGTAGTGTCATATCTGTGCTGTAAAGGACTGTTTTTAAACCAAGTTCGTCGAACGGTTATGACTGTTATAGCGGTTTGTGCTTAAGCCGTTGCGCTTTATCGAGAAACCTTGGGCAATAAAAAGCCCCGCGTTTTGGGCGGGGCCTTTGGGGTTTTCAGTTGTCTCGGGTCTCAGGCAACCAGTGCCTGACGGGTACGCTCGATCACGGCCTGCAGCGGTTCTGCGCTGGAGTACTGGTCGGGATACAAGCGTTCGCTGTGACGAGCGATGCCGTGTTCGTTGACCAGCGTGAAGCTGAAGCAGCCTTTGCGAGCGGCCATGATCAGGCAGTTCATTGGGGCAAAAGCGTTGGTTAGGGTGCGGATCGCATCCTGCGTGTGGATTTGAGTAGACATGTTATGGGTGTTCCTACAAATGACACGGTTAAGAACCGTGCAACGTTAAAACGTTCCAGTAACGTCGACCACCGTTGGTCGAACGAAGAGCCTGACTGGAACAAAGCAGCCAGTTTGAGCGCTATATGAGTGCGCGCTTGGGCTGGCAGGTAGGTACTTAGGAGGGCAGGCAGCACATCAAGGGCAAAGGTTCTGGGCCCGGGGTGAAGATCCTGATCAATTTTGCAGGTTGGTTCGGTCAGAGTAGTGAGCCTGGCAGCACGCTTCGCATTCGTTCGAAGTGTATTGGCGCAAGGGTTACCTGGAAACCATCGAGGGGGGCGGTCTCTTTTTTCAGTAAGGCGTCCTTTTTAGGATGGCTGACCGTAGAGATGTTTCCGACCCGGAATTGACTTTCAGCTTGGTACTAACGCCGCGGATACTAACGGATCGAATAGTGGAAGGGAAGGGCTCTTGTCAAAAAAGATTCGATCCGGCCCAGGCACGGCGAAAATAATGGCCTGATGCCATAGATCTGCGCTTGTCCACAGGGTTTTCTGCGCCGTAGGTGCCAACAAAGCGCGGCGATATAACCACTTCGGCTGTTACTTGTACACACTCCCGGTGCGGACTGTCACGGTATTGTCATGTTGGAACAATCGGGGGTGGGTGCCTGCATCCAAAATTTAAGTCAATGAAAAACATCGCTTTTTTTGACTGGTGAAAAAATCGTCAGTTTGAGCGCAGGCCCCGTTCCACAGGGCTTGCGGACAGTTCAGGGTAGGTTGTCCACTGAGTTATCCACAGCTTCTGTGGATTGTCCCAAGCGCTTGCTCTAGCACGGGGGGTGCTGGTTTTTTCGACTTTACCCGCACGAAAAAAGGAGTAGAGTGGCGCGCCTTCCGATCTGTCCCGTAGTGCGTCATGAAGTTTCGCTCAGTATCAAATCCTGTTACCTCGGTACCCCCGGGTGTTACCCCGCCCAAGCGCATGTCGATGCGCGTCGCCGAGTGGCTATTGGATAGCCCACGCCTGGGAGAACGCCCCAGCGTCAAGCATCTGGCCGGCCGTTTGCTCAAGCAACCGGCCCGAGAAGGGGTGGTGGCTGCACAAAGTCGCCTCGGGCAACTGATGTGTCGCGAATGCGGTAATGCGCGGGACCGGCGCATCGGCCACGACTTGTTACGCCAAGCCGCCCGGGCCGGCGATCACCGCGCCCGCCTGGCGCTGGGTGAAATCGAAGACTGAGCTGGGCAACGCTTGGCTGCTTGGTTAACCTTCGGGCTTTATTTGATCGGCAGGAACTGTCATGGCTTTGGATTTGACCAGCCTGTTGCTGGGCCTGGCGGGCGCAGCAGTGCCGTTGCTGGCGCTGGCCTGGCACCTGCAACGCCGGGCCACTGCCGCGCAGACTGAGCTGGCATTGCTCGAAGAGCGCCTGAGCACGGCCCACATGGCCCACGATGGGCTGAACGCCCAACTCGATGCCTGTCGCGACGAAATCAGTGACCTGAGCCAGGCCAATGCCGCCAAGCAAGCTGAACTTGCCGCCGCGTGTCGCGAGGTCGAGTTGCTGCAGGTCGAGCGCGACAACGCCAGGGACGCAGCCCATGCCTGGAACCTGGAGCGCGCCAATAAAGAAGCGGAACTGCGACGCCTCGATGCCCACGCGGCTTCGTTGCAGGCCGAATTGCGCGAGCAGCAGGAAAGCCATCAGCAGCGCCTGGACGACTTGCAAGGTTCGCGAGATGCGTTGCGGGCCCAGTTCGCCGAGCTGGCCGGGAAAATCTTCGATGAGCGTGAACAGCGTTTCGCCGAAACCAGCCAGCAGCGCCTGGGGCAATTGCTCGATCCGCTGAAGGAACGCATCCAGTCCTTCGAAAAACGCGTCGAGGAAAGTTATCAGGCCGAGGCGCGCGAACGGTTCTCCTTGGGCAAAGAACTGGAGCGGCTGCAACAGCTGAACCTGCGCCTGAGCGATGAAGCCACCAACCTGACCCGTGCCCTCAAGGGACAAAAGACCCAGGGCAACTGGGGCGAGCTGATCCTCGAGCGAGTGCTCGAACATGCCGGTTTGGAAAAGGGCCGCGAATACCAGACTCAGGTCAGTCTCAAAGGCCCGGACGGTGAACGTTTCCAGCCCGACGTGCTAATTTACCTGCCCGGCGACAAGCAAGTAGTGGTCGACTCCAAGGTCAGCCTGACGGCCTATCAGCAATACGTCGCCGCCGAAGACGACGCCATCGGCCAGCTTGCCCTCAAGCAACATGTCGTATCGTTGCGCGCTCACGTCAAAGGCTTGGCCGGCAAGGATTACAAACGCCTGGACGGGCTGCACAGCCTGGATTTTGTGTTGCTGTTCGTGCCGATCGAAGCGGCATTCTCCGCCGCGCTGCAAGCCGAGCCGAACCTGTTCCAGGAGGCGTTCGATCGCAACATCGTGATTGTCAGCCCGACCACCTTGCTGGCGACGTTGCGGGTGATCGACAGCTTGTGGAAGCAAGAGCGCCAGAGCCAGAACGCCCGGGAAATCGCCGAGCGGGCGGGGTGGCTATACGACAAATTCGTCCTGTTCATTCAAGACCTGGACGAAATCGGCAGCCGCTTGCAACAGCTGGACAAAGCCTACAGCGCCGCACGCAACAAGCTGACAGAAGGGCGCGGCAACCTGATCAGCCGCAGCGAACAGCTGAAATTACTCGGTGCCCGGGCCAGCAAGAGCCTACCGCCCGAGTTGCTTGAGAGAGCGATGGCGGATGTGGATGGGTTGCCTGAGTTGCCGGAAGAAGCCGAGCCCTCTCAAGGTTGACCCCCCGTGGCGAGGGAGCTTGCTCCCGCTGGGCTGCGCAGCGGCCCTCTGGATTTGCCTGACACACCGCAAGGGGACGCTGCGCGTCCAGCGGGAGCAAGCTCCCTCGCCACGATAGAATGCAGTTGCTCTCTAAAGCGGCAAATGCCGACTCAACAAAGCCCTCAACGCCGCAGGCTTGACCGGTTTGGCCAGGTAATCCAGGCCCGCCGCATGCACCTGCGCCACCGTCTCGGGCCGGCCGTCGGCACTGATCACCACCCCCGGCACCGGTTCGCCCATGCGCGTGCGCAGCCAGGCCATCAGCTCGGTACCGGTCTCGCCGTCGTCCAGATGAAAATCCACCAGCGCCAATTGCGGGCGGACCCCTTGGGCGAGCCAGCGCTCGCATTCTTCTCGGTTGCGCGCCGTCCGTACCTGGCAACCCCAGCGGGTCAGCAGACTGTTCATGCCGACCAGGATGCTGTCTTCGTTATCGACACACAGCACCTGTGCGCCGCTGGGCAACTGGCCGTTGGGTTCGGGCGCGATCTGGGGCTCGACGGCTTGGGTTCGGGCTAACGGCACGCTGACGCTGAAGACACTGCCGCACCCCGGCCAAGAGCGGACCCGTAACGTGTGGCTGAGCACGCGGCACAGCCCGTCGGCAATCGCCAGGCCCAGGCCCAGTCCTTTCTCGGCGCGGGTCTGATGGCTGTCGAGGCGTTTGAATTCTTCGAAGATGACCTGCAGTTTGTCTTCGGCAATGCCCGGCCCGCGATCCCAGACCTCCAGGCACAGCTCGCCGTCGCGGCGGCGTACGCCCAGCAGCACCGGTCCCTTGGCGTAGCGAAAGGCATTGGTAAGGAAGTTCTGCAGGACGCGGCGTAGCAACTTGATGTCGCTGTCTACCCGCAGCCGTGAACCGCGAACCCGGAATTTAAGGCCTTGCTCGCGCGCCAGCACCGTGAACTCGGCGCCGAGGGTGTCGAACAGGTCGTTGAGGGCGAACGGTTTGCGATCAGGGTTGATCTTGCCGTTTTCCAGTCGGGAGATGTCCAGCAGGTCGGTGATCAGATCTTCGGCTGAGCGCAACGAACTGTCCAAATGTTGCACCAATTGCTGGGCTTCGCTCGGCAAGCCTTCGTGCTGATGGGACAGCGCCGCGGAGAACAGGCGCGCGGCGTTGAGGGGTTGCATCAGGTCATGGCTGACGGCGGCGAGGAAGCGCGTCTTGGATTGATAGGCCGCTTCGGCCGTGCCTTTGGCGTCGGTCAGCGCCAGGTTCAGTTGCGACAGCTCGCGGGTACGTTCGGCGACCCGCTGCTCGAGCCCTTCGTTGGCGTCGGTCAAGGCTTTTTCAGCTTCGCGGAACGCGGTGATGTCGGTAAAACTCATGACAAATCCGCCACCGGGCATCGGGTTGCCGATCAACTCGATCACCCGGCCGTTGGGAAACAGCCGTTCCGAGGTGTGCGCGCGCCCCTGGCGCATCCAGTGCAGGCGCCGCGCAACATGGACTTCAGCCTCGCCAGGACCGCAAAGGCCGCGCTCGGCGTTGTAGCGGATGATGTCGGCTATCGGCCGGCCGACACTGATAAGGCCGTCGGGATAATTGAACAGCTCCAGATAGCGACGGTTCCACGCCACCAGCCTGAGGGACTGGTCCACCACGCTGATGCCCTGCGTGATGTTTTCGATCGCGCCTTGCAGCAGCGCGCGGTTGAATTGCAACACCTCGGACGCTTCGTCGGCGATCCGCACGACGTCTTCCAGTTGCATCTCGCGGCCTTCAATCGCCGCTTTCACCACCGCCCGCGTCGAAGAAGCCCCGAGCACACCGGCCAGCAGGCGCTCGGTGTGGGCGATCCATTCGCTGTCGGCGTTCTGGCTCGGGTTGAAGCCTTTGCCTTGGCGATAGGCGAACCGGATAAAGCTCTGGCGCGCCCGTTCTTCGCCGACGAAGCGAGCAGCCAGTTGCAACAGGTCATCGATTTGCACCGCCAGCATCGAGCGCGGGTTGGGGCGAGCGTTAATCTCCTGGCCGATAAACCGTCCGGCCTGCCAATGTTCCGACACGCGAGTGCGCGACAACACCGAGACCCAGGCGAACAGAATGAAGTTGCCGGCCAGCGACAAGACCACGCCTTGCGTCAATGGGGTGATCGGCAGGTCCAGTGGATTGCCGTGCAGCCAGGCCAGGCCGGGGAAACTGCTCAACGACCAACCCAGGCTGTGGGCGGCGATCGGCAGCACCAGCGTGTAGAACCAGAGGAAAATCCCTGTGGCGAGGCCGGCGAACACACCGCGTCGGTTCGCCTGCTTCCAATACAGCGCACCGAGCATGGCGGGCGCCAGTTGCGTCACGGCGGCGAAGGCGATCTGGCCGATGGTCGCCAGGCTCGCCGTCGAACCGAGCAGTCGATAGCTGACGTAGGCCAGTAGCAGGATCACGACAATGCTTACCCGACGTACCGACAGCATCCACTGGCGGAACACTTCGAAGGGCCGCTCGGCGTTGTTGCGGCGCAACAGCCAGGGCAGCAGCATGTCGTTGGAAACCATGGTCGACAAGGCGACGCTCGCGACGATGACCATGCCGGTGGCGGCCGAGGCGCCGCCAATGAATGCCAGCACCGCCAGGGCTGGATGAGCCTGGGCCAGTGGCAGGCTGATGACGAACGAATCCGGCAGCACGGAGGTGGGCAGCAGCATTTGCCCGGCAAGTGCGATCGGCACCACGAACAGCGCGGCCAGGGCCAGGTAGGCGGGAAACACCCACTTGGCCAGGCGCAGGTCCTGAGGGTCGATGTTTTCTACCACGGTGACGTGGAATTGCCGGGGCAGGCAAATGATCGCCATCATCGCCACCCCGGTTTGCACCACCATGGATGGCCAGTTGATGGTTTCCTTCCAGTATTGCTCCAGGCGAGGCGCGAGCATCGCCTGGTCGAACAGATCGTCAAAGCCGTCATAGAGGCCATACGTGACGAACGCGCCAACCGCCAGGAAGGCGAACAGCTTGACCAGCGATTCGAAGGCAATCGCCAGCACCATGCCGCGGTGGTGTTCGGTGGCATCCAGGTTGCGCGTGCCGAACACGATCGTGAACAGCGCCAGGATCAGCGAGACAATCAGCGCCGTGTCCTGGGCGCGGGTGCCCATTGCATCGGCACCCGCGCCGATCAGCAGGTTCACTCCCAGCACGATGCCCTTGAGTTGCAAGGCAATGTAGGGCAACACGCCGACCAGGCAGATCAACGCGACCACGATCGCCAGGGACTGGGACTTGCCATAGCGGGCGGCGATGAAGTCGGCGATGGAGGTGATGTTCTCCTGCTTGCTGATCATCACCATTTTCTGCAGGACCCACGGCGCAAACACCAGCAGCAGGATCGGCCCGAGGTAGATCGGCAGGAATGACCAGAGCTGTTCGGCGGCCTGGCCCACGGCGCCAAAAAACGTCCAGCTGGTGCAATACACCGCCAGCGACAAGCTATAGACCCAGGCCCGCACGCGCGGCGGCAACGGCGTGCTGCGCCGATCACCGTAGAAGGCGATGGCAAACATGATGGCCATATAGGCCAGGGCAACAACGGCGATCAGCCCGCTGGACAGCGACATGGATACTCCCAGACAAATCCGCCCGGGCTTGAGCCCGGCACGACAGTCTCGCATGCCCGCTCGGGTTCGTCAGTGTCGACCAAGGTCGAGGCATGGGGGTAGTCTTGGTGCCCAAGCCTTTTTTCGGACATCCTCTTGAAAATTATCCGCAGCAAATCCTTCGTTGGCGACCGCGCCTGGGCGGCGCTGGATATCGCCAATATGAACGGGATCACCACGCGCTTGCACTGGACTGATCAGCCGTACAAATGGCACATCAATGATGGGCAGGAAGTATTCGTAGTGCTCGATGGGCAAGTGCAGATGTGCTACCGGGAAGAGGGTAGCGAAAAAGATACCTTGTTGGAGACCGGGGACATTTTCTACGCATCCGTAGGCACCGAGCACGTGGCCAGACCTATAGGCGAAGCGAGAATCCTGGTGATCGAGACTGAGGGCAGCGTTTGAGATGTATCTGGTGAATAGATAACCCATAGAGAAATTACCCGTTATATAGATATTCTGTTCGGCTCTAGCATGGCCTCACCTCATCCGAGGAGAGGAAATCACCGTGACGTGCCTTGCCGAAAAATATCCCTTGCGACCGCTTAGCCACCTGCCAAGGCCGTTGGAGGTGATTCGACAATTCACCCCGAACTGGTTTGCCGCGACCATGGGCACCGGCGTGCTGGCCCTGGCCCTGGCGCAACTGCCAGGGTCCAACCCCGGTTTGCACGCGCTGGCCGAAGGGCTGTGGTTGTTCAACATTCTCCTCTTCGGTTTGTTCACGGGACTTTACGCCGCTCGCTGGGTGCTTTTCTTCGACGAGGCCCGGCGGATTTTCGGACATTCAACCGTGTCCATGTTCTTCGGCACCATTCCCATGGGGTTGGCGACGATCATCAATGGTTTCCTGGTGTTCGGCGTGCCGCGCTGGGGCGAGGGGGTGTTGCCGTTGATCGAGCTGTTGTGGTGGGTCGACGTGGCGATGTCGCTGGCCTGCGGCGTGCTGATTCCGTTCCTGATGTTTACCCGCCAGGAACACCGCATCGACCAGATGACTGCCGTGTGGCTGCTGCCCGTAGTCGCCGCCGAAGTGGCTGCTGTCAGCGGCGGGCTGTTGGCGCCGCACCTTGCCGATGCCCATTCACAACTGGTCATGCTGGTGACCAGTTACGTGCTCTGGGCCTTTTCCCTGCCGGTGGCGTTCAGCATCCTGACCATTCTGCTGTTGCGCATGGCCTTGCACAAACTGCCGCACGAGAACATGGCCGCTTCGAGCTGGCTGGCCCTCGGCCCCATCGGGACCGGCGCCCTGGGCATGTTGCTGCTGGGGGGTGACGCGCCGATTATCTTTGCCGCCAATGGCCTGTCGGGCGTGGGCGAGGTCGCCTCCGGGCTGGGATTGGTTGCCGGCGTCACCCTGTGGGGCTTCGGTTTCTGGTGGATGTTGATGGCACTGCTGATCACCGCGCGCTACTTGCGCGAAGGCATCCCGTTCAATCTCGGCTGGTGGGGCTTCACCTTTCCGCTGGGTGTGTTCGCCCTGACGACGCTGAAGCTGGCGAGCCTGCTGGGCCTGGTTTTTTTCAATGTGTTCGGTTGCGCGCTGGTGGCGATGCTGGCGGTGATGTGGCTGATCGTGGGCTGGCGCACGTTACTGGGCGCCTGGCACGGTGAGTTGTTTGTGTCGCCCTGCATTGCGGGGCTGGCGAAATAATCGTTAAAGACAGGTAATGTGTGGCCTGGATCGAAAAAGCGTCATTCCAAACAAGCGTCCACGCCACTCAGGAACATGGAAGATGAGTCACCCTTCGCAGTTCACCTTGCTTCGCACGCGGCGCTTCCTGCCGTTTTTCATCACGCAGTCCCTCGGGGCGTTCAACGACAACATTTTCAAGCAGTCGCTGATCCTCGCCATTCTCTACAAGCTGACCATCGAGGGTGACCGCTCGATCTGGGTCAACCTCTGCGCGCTGCTGTTCATCCTGCCGTTCTTCCTGTTTTCGGCGTTGGCGGGTCAATTCGGAGAAAAGTTCGCCAAGGACGCGCTGATTCGCCTGATCAAGCTCGGCGAAATCGCGATCATGGCGGTCGGCGCGCTGGGTTTCCTGTTCGATCATTTGTGGCTGATGCTGGTGGCGCTGTTTGCCATGGGCACGCATTCGGCGCTGTTTGGGCCGGTGAAATATTCGATCCTGCCGCAGGCATTGCGCGAGGATGAACTGGTTGGCGGCAATGGCCTGGTGGAAATGGGCACGTTCCTGGCGATTCTTGCCGGCACCATCGGCGCGGGGATCATGATGTCGTCGGCGCACTACGCGCCGGTGGTGTCGGTGGCCATCGTCGCCATCGCCGTGGCCGGTTACCTGGCCAGCCGTGGCATTCCACGGGCGGCGGCGGCCTCGCCGCAGATGCGCTTGAACTGGAACATCTTCAGCCAGTCCTGGGCCACGTTGAAGCTCGGCCTGGGACAGACCCCGGCGGTTTCCCGCTCCATTGTCGGCAACTCGTGGTTCTGGTTCGTCGGGGCGATCTACCTCACGCAGATTCCCGCGTATGCCAAGGAGTGGATGCACGGCGACGAAACCGTGGTGACGTTGATCCTTACGGTGTTTTCGGTGGGGATCGCCCTGGGTTCGATGCTCTGTGAAAAACTTTCGGGGCGCAAAGTGGAGATCGGCCTGGTGCCATTCGGTTCCTTCGGCTTGACCGTGTTCGGGCTGCTCTTGTGGTGGCATTCCGGCGCAATCCCAGACAGTGTCGACGGCCACGGCTGGCTGCAGATCCTGGGGTTCGGGCATGCCTGGCTGGTGCTGATCGACATTCTTGGCCTAGGGATTTTTGGCGGTTTCTACATCGTGCCGCTCTACGCCCTCATTCAGTCGCGTACCGTGGAGAACGAGCGGGCGCGGGTGATTGCCGCCAACAATATTCTCAACGCACTGTTCATGGTGGTCTCGGCGGTCGTTTCCATCGTCTTGCTGAGCCTGGCCAAACTGTCGATCCCGCAACTGTTCCTGGTGGTGTCGCTGCTGAACATCGGCGTCAATGCCTACATCTTCAAGATCGTTCCCGAGTTCAGCATGCGTTTCATGATCTGGCTGCTAAGCCATTCCATGTACCGGGTGGAGCATCGCAACCTCGAAGCGATTCCTGATGAGAGCGCGGCGCTGTTGGTGTGCAATCACGTGTCGTTTGTCGATGCCTTACTGATCGGCGGCGCGGTGCGTCGGCCGATTCGTTTTGTGATGTATTACAAGATCTACAACCTGCCAGTCCTGAACTTTATCTTTCGCACCGCGGGCACAATTCCGATCGCCGGGCGCCAGGAAGATATCCAGATCTACGAAAAGGCCTTCAGCCGAATCGCCCAGTACCTGAAGGACGGCGAGCTGGTGTGCATCTTTCCTGAAGGAAAATTGACTGCCGACGGTGAGATCAATGAGTTCAAGAGCGGACTGACACGCATCCTCCAGGAAACCCCGGTGCCAGTGATTCCCTTGGCGTTGCAGGGCTTGTGGGGCAGCTTCTTCAGTCGCGATCCGGACAAGGGGCTTTTTCGCCGGTTCTGGTCGCGAGTGACCCTGGTGGCGGGTTCGGCGGTTGCGGTCGAGACGGCTGAGCCTGCGAAGTTGCAGGCGATGGTGGGAGAGCTTCGCGGCGCGGTCCGATAACGCAAAACGATGCAGGAACCGGGAAGTCCGGCTCCTGCATTCGGTTCAGTTGCTGACCTTGAGGCCGATCAACCCGGCAATGATCAACGCCACGCTGACCAACCGAATCAGCGCCATCGACTCGCCAAACAGAATGATCCCGGCGATCACCGTGCCTACGGCACCGACACCGGTCCAGATTGCATAGGCGGTGCCCAACGGCAGCTCTTTCATGGCAAGGCCCAGCAGGCCAAGGCTGATCGCCATGGCCGCAACGGTCAATGCAGTGGGAAGAGGGCGGGAAAAGCCGTCGGTGTATTTCAGGCCGACAGCCCAGCCGACTTCAAACAGGCCAGCGAAAAACAGAATGATCCAGGACATCACACACCTCATCGATGGATGGGGTCGTCCCCGGATAAAACTCTTTGGAGTTGCGAGGTCGTCCCCGCATTGGGCAAAAGGATGCCCAATGCTGACTATTCGGTCAAGGCGCCCGGTCAGTCCGCCGCTTGACGGGCAAGCTGCTCACGGTCTTGCTTTTCACTCATGCGCCGGAAGTGGGTTGCCAGCAACGCGCCGGAAATATTGTGCCAGACGCTGAACAGTGCACTGGGCACCGCCGCCAGCGGCGAAAAATGCGCACTGGCCAGGGCCGCGCCCAGGCCGGAGTTCTGCATGCCCACCTCCAGCGACAAGGTTTTGCGCTGGGCCAGTGGCAATCCGAACAGGCGCCCGGTGAAATATCCCAGCAGGTAGCCGAAGCTGTTGTGCAGCATCACTACTGCCATGATCAGCAGGCCGGATTCGGCGATTTTCGCCTGACTGGCCGCGACCACTGCCGCGACGATGATCACGATGCTCACCACCGACACCAACGGCAACACATCGACCGCGAGACGAACCCGTTCACCCAGTAGACGTTGGGCGACGACGCCAAGGAAGATCGGCAACAGGACTATTTGCAGGATCGACCAGAACAGCGCCGAGAACGACACCGGCAACCAGGCCGAGGCCAACAGCCAGATCAGCGCCGGGGTAATCACCGGGGCGATCAGGGTCGTGATGGCCGAAATCGACACAGCCAAGGCCAGGTCACCACGACCCAGCCAGGTCATGACGTTGGAGGATGTGCCGCTCGGGCAGCAGCCTACGAGGATCACCCCCACGGCAATTTCCGGCGGCAGGCTGAATATCTGGCAAAGCAGCCACGCGGTGCCTGGCATGATCACGAATTGAGCAGCAACTCCCAGGGCGACGCGTCCCGGATGGCGGGCCACTTCGGCAAAATCCTCGGTCTTCAGGGCCAGGCCCATGCCGAACATCACCAGGCCAAGCAACGGCACAATGGCCACTTTCAGATCGACAAACCATTGGGGAAATAGAAACGCTACTATCGCAAACAACAGTACCCAGTAAGCGAAGGTGTTGCCGACAAAACGACTCAATGCAACCAGTGCGCGCATGACCTGATCCTTATTATTAGTTGCAGCACAGCCCGACATGAAAGCGAGCCTGCTTAAGATAACGGATTATCGACCCACATTACTGTGGGTGATCGACCGTCATCGCGAGCGGGCTTGCTTCCAAAGGACAACTTCTGCCATTAGATTCCCTGCGGAAGCTCTTCACCACCCAACGCTTCAACCAGCGCCGGCAGGAACTCACCGAATGTCAGCATCATCAGGGTGAAGCTGGCGTCCAACTGGCCCAAGGCTTCGTCGCCGCCGTCCTGTTCCGCCTGGTCCTGCAGCAAGTCCTCGAACTTCAGGCGCTTGACTACCATTTTATCGTCGAGCACGAAGGACAACTTGTCCTGCCAGGCCAGCGACAGCTGCGTCACGACCTTGCCGGTGCTCAGGTGCAGTTGGATTTCGTCGCTGGTCAGGTCCTGGCGCTTGCAACGAACGATGCCGCCGTCTTCATGGGTGTCGCGCAATTCACATTCGTCCAGCACGAAGAAATCGTCTGCGGCTTTCTGAGTCTTGACCCAGTCGGTCATGATCGCGGTTGGGGCCGTCTTCACGGTGAGCGGACGTACCGGCAGCGTGCCGATGACTTCGCGCAGGGTGGAAAGCAGGTCTTCGGCGCGTTTCGGGCTGGCGGAGTTGACCAGGATCAGGCCCTGTTTCGGCGCGATGGCGGCGAACGTGGACGAGCGACGGATGAATGCGCGAGGCAGGAACGCTTGGATGATTTCATCCTTGATCTGGTCCCGCTCCTTTTTATAGACCTTGCGCATCTGTTCGGCTTCGATCTCTTCGACCTTTTCCTTCACGGCGTCACGCACGACGCTGCCGGGCAGGATGCGTTCTTCCTTGCGGGCGGCGATCAGCAGGAAATCCTGGCTGACATGCACCAAGGGCGCGTCTTCGCCTTTGCCGAAGGGCGCGACGAAACCGTAAGTGGTCAACTCCTGGCTTGCACATGGGCGTGCCAGTTTGGTCGCCAGTGCAGTTTCCAACGCCTCGGCATCAACAGGCAGATCTTGGGTCAGGCGATAGATAAGCAGGTTCTTGAACCACATGGGGTGAGTCTCTCCTTTATACAAAGGGGGGCATTATTCTCTTCGCGGCGCCATAGGCCAACCCTTAGCTAAGCCTTTGGAAGGCCTGAGAAAATTAATGTAAAAAGTGCTTGCCAGCTTAGGGAGTGCTCCGTAGAATGCGCGCCACACCGAAAGCGAAGGGTGATTAGCTCAGCTGGGAGAGCGTCTGCCTTACAAGCAGAATGTCGGCGGTTCGATCCCGTCATCACCCACCATTCGTTTCAAGTGTTACGCGCAGCGGTAGTTCAGTCGGTTAGAATACCGGCCTGTCACGCCGGGGGTCGCGGGTTCGAGTCCCGTCCGCTGCGCCATATTCGGTAACCTGGAACACTGAACGCCAGGTCACCACAAGAAGCCCGCTAACGCGGGCTTTTTGCTGTTTGCAGTTTCTCCGCGGTACGCATGAATCATTTGTTTTGCTGACTTTTTCAATTAAATCAGCACGTTATAAAAAACTGTGAGAGAATGCGCACCGCATCGAAAGTGAAGGGTGATTAGCTCAGCTGGGAGAGCGTCTGCCTTACAAGCAGAATGTCGGCGGTTCGATCCCGTCATCACCCACCAAGCTTTCAATGTTACGCGCAGCGGTAGTTCAGTCGGTTAGAATACCGGCCTGTCACGCCGGGGGTCGCGGGTTCGAGTCCCGTCCGCTGCGCCATATTCGGTCATCTGGAATGCTGAACGCCAGGTTGCCAACAAAAAGCCCGCTCATTTGAGCGGGCTTTTTGTTGTCCGGCACTTTATCTACTGCTCGGCGTTCCGGCTGTGACGATAATCACTGACCGCCTCATACACGGCCTTGCGCAAACGGTTGATACCGCCAATAGGCCGATGATCCTCGATGCCGAACCAAGGGTTGAAGGACTGGTTATCACAAGCGAGGTTCAGCTTGGGCGTGTCGAAATCCTGAGCCGGCACCTTGATTCGCGCCACCGTCTCGAACGGTGCATCGTCTTCCTGCCATTCAATGCTGGTGTCTTCGATGGGCATGTACCTGCTCGGATCCTGACGCTGGATCTGCAAGACAAAACAGGCCGGCACGCGATCTGTGGATAACTGCTGATTCAATGCGCTGCGCAAGAAATTCGGCAGGTCCTGGTTCTGCGCAGGCAAGGTGTAGCTTGGACAGCTGTCCGGGTCCGGTGCGACGCGAAACTTGGCATTGGCCGCGCCGAATTTGTAAGGCGATACCGAGAAGTAGGTGGTCTGGGTCGGGCTGGTCGGGGGCGGCGAAAGGGTCGCCAGGGCGATGAATAAATGACGGATCTGCCAAGTGCGCGGATCCAGGCTCGGGAAGAATGCCATCGCCTTCTTCCCGTCAGCCTGAGCGGCCACATTCTGACGATACTCGGCGACATCACTGACAAAGAAGTTCGGATGATTGAACATCACGAAGTCCTGCTCGCCTTGTGATTGCCGACCAGCGAGCAGTTGCTTGCCGGGCACGTCCAGCAACTTGATCGCCATCCCCCGCGCGTCGCGCAAGCTGTCGAATTGCGGATAGGCGTTACCGTTGGACAGGCGGATCGTTGCCTGCCAGGTCTTGCCCGGCTCGGCAAATACCCCTTGGCGCAAAGGCGCTGGCAGATCGCGCGGCACCTGGACTTCGGCCATGACACAACCGTGTGCCTTGGCGTGGGCATCGCGCAGGTAGCGGGTGCCTTCGCGGTGCTGATCGACGATGCGGATGGCGGTCTGGATGATGTCCTGGGTCATGGCGCTTTCGCCCGGGGGGATCTGCTCCTTGTTCGAGACCGAGCCGCTGTGTTGCCAGGCAAACCAAGCGGTGGACAAGGCCCAGCCGAGCAGCCCGATGCCCAGCAGCCACAAGAGCGTCTTGCCCAAAAAGGCGCCGAGGCGCAGCCAGAGCGTGATCAACATGCAAACATCCTTTTACCTGTGGGATTCATCATTACAGTTGCGACTCCAGCGGCCCGCCCAACACTTTCAAATACTCCAGCAAGGCCCAGCGTTCCTGCGGTTGCAGCAAGCGGCCAATGACGCCGTTGCCTCGCTCGCCTGAGCGGAATTCATGGCCGCTGTTGTGGTTGCCGGTAATCTTGGTATCGAAGAGAAACCCGTTGGCAAAGGCTTCGGTACGATAGCCCAGATGTCGCGGGTCATATTCGAAGCTGCCTTTATAGAAGGTCATCGCCCGCTCGGCCTGGGGGGACAGCAGTTGATAAATCGTCGGCACCGAGCCGTTGTGCAGGAATGGCGGCGTGGCCCAGACACCTGCCAGCGGTCGGGCCTTGTAGGCGCGCAATTCGCGCACGCCGATGGGCAGCCCGAAACCATCCAGGGCCGGGCGCTCGGCCGGCGTCACGCCGGCGTCGCGATAAGCACGGTTTTCGACAAACGCTGTGACATAGGCCAGGCCCTTGGCAACCGAAACCTGGCTGAGATCCAACGGCTCTGTCGGCGTCGGGTGCAGGTGCACCTCCAGCTTCGCCAGCTCGGCCGGGTCCCATTGCAGACTGGTCAGGTTGAAGCGATGGTCGGCGATATTATTGGCGGTGCCGGGGTCGGTACCGATCACTTTCACCGGCAACATGCGCAATTGTTGAACAGGCCTGTCAGGCCCCTGAACCACTTCCGGGACATGGCAGCCGGCGCAGTTCTCGGTGAACAGCGTCCGGCCTTTGGCCGCCAAAGGCTTGTCGATCGAGCCTAGCAGCGCCTCAGGCCATGTCGGAGGCTTGAGCAGTTGCAAGGTTTCTTCAATCTTGTTCAGGTCGCGCACGCGCACGCTGGAAGGATAGCGCGCATCGCCCTGCAGCGGCTTGCCCTGGGCGTCGAAGAAATTCAACGTGGCGCCGACTCCCAAGGCTTCGCCGACATTGCGCGCCATCGGTTGCTGGGCCGAGCCGTTCCACTGCACCCAGTCAAATGTCCACATTTCCCACAGCTGAGGGTAATCCACCGGCGCGTTGGCGACCCGGTAGTTTTCCGCTGAAATGGCATCGCCAAAGCTGGCGTTGGCGATACGGCCAAAGGCGTCGGTACGTCCCGGACCTTCCTCGGTGGGGTAAAGACCGCGATGGGTGTCGTTCCAGGCCGTGCGCAGAAAGGTATCCAGGGAAACCTTGAATGTCTTGCGCAGCTGTTCATGACGGGCGTCATAGTCCTTGCCCAGCACCTGGCGGGCGAAGCGTTCGAATTTCCAGGGGTTGTAGTAGGTCGAAGCTAGACTTGCGACCAAGGCTTGTCCGAAGCTGCCCCCGCGTAATGTCGGAACAGTCGACGGCAACACGTGTTGGGCCGAGCCGCCATCGATCCGTATCGCTTGGCCCTTGAAGTGCAGTTCGCCCGTGTGGCAAGCAGCACAAGTGATGTCCAGATATTGCTCGCGGCTGCCCGCATTCTGATGCCGCGTGAAGCCCACCGGCAAATTACCGGGATTGTCCGGCGTGGCTTTTTGCGCTGGATCGACCAGGAAGCCGAAGCGCGCGAGGTATTCGGGCGACGCGAAGCGCTGTTGCGAGAACGGCAGCTCCAATGCCGTGAACCACTCGTAGCGCAGGCCTTTGACCTGAGTACCCTGCGGGGTGAAATAGTACGTCTGGCGCTCGGCGGCGCTCCACTGATCCAGGTAGTGCACTTGCTCGACAGGCGTATAGGCCGGCAATCGCGGGTTGGCGACGTAATAAAGCACCACGGCCACGACGACGACAAGCAATGCGAGGATGAGCAAGAGAATGCGAGAGAGGAGGCGCACGGTAACGTCCTTGTTTTTCTGATATGCCCTTATGCCTCAGCGCCGCCCGGCCGGCAAGTGGCCATTATCTCGGGCCGTAGGGGGTGGCAAGTTGTCTCTGTACGTAATAGATGACAGATGCTTCATCTGCCCAGGTTCAAAAAGCGTTTGCCGGCCTGAACTTATCATCGCTTTGTGGCTCACATGCCGGTAGCCATTGGTCGTGGCCGCCTGATAAGCTCGCGGCTTTACTCGATTGCCCTTTAGGCGCATGAACAAGGAAATAGCATGAAACAGCATCGGTTGGCGGCGGCGGTAGCCCTGGTTGGCCTGGTACTCGCGGGTTGTGACTCGCAGACCAGCGTAGAGCTGAAAACCCCGGCGCAAAAAGCTTCCTACGGCATTGGCCTGAACATGGGCAAGAGCCTGGCTCAGGAAGGTATGGATGACCTGGACTCCAAAGCAGTCGCCCAGGGCATCGAAGATGCCGTCGGCAAGAAAGAACAGAAGCTGAAAGACGAAGAACTGGTCGAAGCCTTCGCCGCCCTGCAAAAGCGTGCCGAAGAACGCATGGCCAAGATGAGTGAAGAGTCGGCAGCGGCCGGCAAGAAATTCCTCGAAGAAAATGCCAAGAAGGCGGGTGTTACCACCACCGCTTCCGGCCTGCAGTATGAAGTGGTCAAGAAAGCCGACGGCGCACAGCCCAAGCCGACCGACGTGGTGACCGTTCACTACACCGGCAAGTTGACCAACGGCACTGTGTTTGACAGCTCCGTGGAGCGTGGCAGCCCGATTGACCTGCCGGTCAGCGGCGTGATCCCGGGTTGGGTCGAAGGTCTGCAACTGATGCACGTCGGCGAGAAGTACAAGCTGTACATCCCGAGCGACCTGGCCTACGGTGCCCAGAGCCCGAGCCCGGCTATCCCTGCCAATTCGGTCCTGGTGTTCGACCTGGAGCTGCTGGCAATCAAGGATCCGGCAAAAGAAGGCGCAGCCAAGTAATCGCGTCTGCTATAACGACAACGCCTCGCTTATGCGGGGCGTTGTTGCATCTGGCGTTCGGTGAATGACAAAAAAACCGAACGCTCCCGGCGGGCTACAGTCATAGGCAATACAGGCGCTGCGCTAGACGCAGTTGGCCGATCAAGTCAATGAAATATTGGGTTTTTTTATGTGAGTAAAAAACGCCCGATCTAAGCCGGGCCCTTATTAAACGGGGGCTTCAGCGGTGAAATGCAGCTCTGTTCACAAGGTTATCCACAATTTGTGTGGATAACATTTCAGTGGGAGAAAAAATGAAGGCCCCGTGGAATTTCACTCGGTTTCTACCTCTGGCGGGACGGCTGCTGGCCCGCGGTAGACTGCCGACGTTGCTGTTCGCCGTTGCCAGCAAAGGCGCGCGCGAGGGCGGCCGGCTGGGCAAGCTCAAGGAAGACCTGCGCTTGTTGCAGGCGTTGTGCCTGGCCTACTGGCGTGGCGAGTACCGGGCGGTCAGTGCCAAGTCGTTATTGTCGGTCGTGGCGGGGCTCATGTATTTCCTCAGCCCCCTGGACGCGATTCCAGACTTGCTGCCGATGTTTGGCATGTTCGACGACATCGCCGTGCTAGCCTGGATCATGAAAACACTCGACGACGAACTCAGTGCCTTCCGCGCCTGGCGTGACCAGCAGTCACCCGAGAAGCTCGCGCTGGTCGAAAGACTTCCCGACACCCCGGAACAACTCCAGCTCCAAGGTCCGAAAAAGACCTGATCCCGCCTGTTTATCCCAGAACATCATCGCCCCGCGACCTCGGCTGCTATTTAGGATTACACTTCCAAGGAAAAAAGCTGACTCGCTAAGTGTTGTTGTCCTACGGGGTAAACATGGATATTCAAATAATCACACGCGACGGAGAGCCCGAGTACGCGGTTTTGCCGTGGGATCAGTACCAGTCGTTATTGAAGGCAGCAGGTCTCAATCAAGCTCCGCCGCGGCAGGCAAAAGCCCAGGATACGGCGGCACCCGATCAGGTCCTTCCTGGTCTGGATCAGTTGCGCAGCTTGCGCGAAGGGAAGGGCATTGCCATCGAGGCGCTGGCCCGCACGGTAGGCATCAGCCCGTCTTATCTGGCCATGATCGAAAGCGGCGAGCGTCAACCCGATGCCGCGATCAAGCGCAGCCTGGCCTGGGAACTGACGGTGCCGGGTTGGAGGGATGAATCGTGAGTGTACGCATCAGTCGACAACATTGGGATGGGTTGTTGGGGGAGTTGGACCAGGCACGTCGCCAGCGCCATTTGCTGACATACCGCGCCTTGCTGGAACGCTTGCAGCTTCCAAGCCCGGCGATGCAGACCTTGACCGCCGCGCTCGAGCACCTGGCCGCGCTGGACGCCCGGGCTGAACAGCCGCTGCGCAGTTCGCTGGTTATCAGCCAGGGTGCCAGCCGATTGCCGCGCACCGGTTTCTTCGAATGTGTCGAACGCCTCGGCCGTTTTTCCGGTCCTTCCGACGGCGTCGCCGCTGCGTCCTGGCATGCTTCGGAAGTGGTTCGGGTGTTCGAATACGAGTACCCCGAATCGGCGGAAGCCTGAGTGCTCTGGCGCATCAAGGCGCGGGCCGGCTATTGGCTGGCGCGGCGGTTGTTTCATTGGTCATGGTTCGTCCGACAGCCGCGTGGCTGGGCCTGGCTCGAAGGTCAGTTTGCACGCATGGCGAACCTGGGTGATGTCGGCGCCCAGAGTTTCTACGGGCATATCCTGACGTTTCGCGGCCAGGGGCTGGGCGCGCGGGAGGAGGGCATTCGCCTGCTGCGATTGGCCGCACTGGCCGGGGATGGCAAGGCCGCCTATCAGGTCGGCGTCATCAGCCTCGCCGGCACTGCCACTAAAGCGCCGGATCCGGCCGAAGCGGCGCGCTGGTGGACCCTGGCTGCAAAGGCCGGGCATCCGCTGGCCGAGATCAAGCTCAAGGCGCTCGAAGACCAGTCCCCTTAGCTGTTATCCACAGGCGGTATTTCTTTTCTTCGCTAATGGGGCATGTCCTTTAGGGCAAATCTCAGAATAGTCCTACGCTGTCCGTCTCCTTATCTGACTTAATTCTCCGGCCTTCCCCGGCACAGTCTCGCGCTTCCCGATTCCCTCGCGAGACGCCTGCCCATGCCTGATCGATTTTTCCTGTTGGCCTCTGATCGAGCGGTGCCTTGATGGATCAGGTGCGCCGCATCGAGGACGCACTCGACAGTTTCAAAGAGACCCTTCCCCTTTACCGCGAGCAGCTCGAGAGTTGGTACAGCCGCGCTGTGGACGGCGCTAGCCAGCTAGCCGACCTGCCTTCATTGATGGGCATGGAGCGGGTGATCCGCTTCGGTGACAGCACCACGGCGGTCAGCATTCAGGACACGGATTTTCTCTCCACCGTCGCCCGGTGCCCCAAGGGCGGCGTCTTGACGATCGAGAGCAAGCTCGAGTCGGTGTACGACATTCCGCTGGGCGGCATCGTTGTAGATGTGGTGGAGGTCGGCACTGGAAAGATCACGCCGGTCACGCTGGATGCCCAAGGCGTGGGGACCTTCAAAGGCGAAGCGGGTCGCTACTATCAGGTACACGTCCAAGGCGAGGTATCTCCCAAGCAAATCGAAGAACTGTTTTCTTCCTACGACGGCCTGACCTCCGATCTGACGGACTGGCTGCGCGGCGAGTGGCAGGGTTTCAAGCCGCAGTGGGCGCAGCAATCCCTGGCTACGTCGGCGGCTGCGGTGGGCAATGGCCTGCTCGCCGGCGGTTGGGCAGCGATCGAAGAGGTGTGGGACAGCATCGGCCTGATCTCGGACATCCTCAAGGACCCCGCTCGGTTCGGCGCGGAGTTGGGCAGCGGCGCGGCCGATCTAGCCAAGCTTGCACAGTCGGCACCGCAGGTCATGGCGAAGCTGCAGCTGCTGGCCAGTGACGAAGCGGCGCTGTGCCTGCTGGTGCGCACCGCCAGTCTCTGGCTGGACATGCTGCCGCCCAGTGAGCTCGCCGGCAGCACGGCTCAAGCGTTATCCACAATGCTCGTGCAGTTGGTGATCGACCTGCTGATCGGCGTGGTCCTGACCTTCGCCGCGGCGGGAGCCGGCATTGCTTATCTGTCGATGCGCCTGGTTCGGCACAGCGCTCGCCTGCTGGAGGCCGCGAAGCGTTTCATTCGTGCCATCTTCGCAGTGGTGAACGGTTTCATGGCCTACGTGGACCGCTACAAAACCGTGGCGGCGCGAGGCATCACCGCCGCTGTGAAAAAGGGCCGGATGCAACTGCGCTGGGACGCTAAGCGCAATACCACGCTGAAACAAGACCAACCCCACGACGACGCCCCCGCCCAATCGAAAAACCCCAAAGGCGACCCCGCCGACAGCGCCGACCAGACCCGCACCCACGGCTGTCCGGTGTCGATGGTCACCGGCGAAGAACTGCTGACCCTGGACGACGGCACCCTCGACGGGCGTTTGCCCTTCGTCTTCACCCGCCTTTATCGCACCAGCGCCGCCGACCTGGACATTGGCCTCGGCCGTGGCTGGAGCCATGCCCTGGCCCATCGCCTTTTGATTGAAGGCGAGCAGGTCATCTGGATCGATCAGGAAAACCGCCGCACCACTTTCCCTCGGCCGAACCTGCAACGCCCGGCGATCCACAACAGCCTGGCCCGCGCGGCGATCTACCTGAGCAGCGAACCGGACGAACTGATCATCGCCCAACCCGGCGACGGTGCGCCTTTCCTACACTTTCGCGACGGTCATCTGATTGCCCTGAGCGATCGGTACGACAACCGCCTGACGATCCAGCGCAACATCTACGGCGACATCAGCCGCCTGGACAACGGTGCCCGGCGCTGCCTGCGCCTGCGCTACGAACACCGCCACCTGGTCGCCATCGACTACCAGAGTTTTCACCTGGAACTGCTGCCGGACGAAGCCTGGCGCACCGAACAGACGCTGGTGAGCTACCGCTACGACGCGCGTTGGCGACTCATCGAAGCGACCAACGCCGCCGGCGAAAGTGAACGCTACGACTACGACGACCAGCACGTCATCCTCCAACGGCAACTGGCCGGCGGGGCGAGTTTTTATTGGGAATGGCAAGGCCTCGGCCCGGCGGCCCGCTGCGTGCGGCACTGGGCATCTTTTGCGCAGATGGACAGCCGCTACACCTGGGGCGAGGACGGCAGCGTCACGGTCCAGAACCTCGATGGCAGCCGGGAAGTGTACGTCCATGACGACCGCGCGCGGCTGGTGCGCCAGGTCGATCCTGATGGTGGCGAACACCTCAAGGCCTATGACGAACAGGGCCGGCTGGTCGCCGAACAAGACCCGCTCGGCGCGGTGACCGAATACCGCTACGACGAAGTCGGACGGCTGGTGGCGCTGATTCCGCCCGAAGGCGAGCCCACGTCCTACGAGTACCGCAACGGTTTCCTGCACGCACGGCATCGCGGTAACGCCGTGTGGACCTACCGGCGCAATGAACAGGGCGATGTGATCGAGGCCATCGACCCGGATCGCCACAGCACCTGGTACTCCTACGACACCCAGGGCCAACTGAGCTCGATCCGCTACCCGGACGGCAGCCAGCACACTTTTGTCCGTAATCGCCTGGGCCAGTTGACCGAAGAGATCCTGCCCGACGACAGCCAGCGGATCTTTTCCTACGACGCCCTCGGGCGTTTGCTGACCCGCCAGGACGAACATGGCGCCATCACCCATTACCAATGGGACGCCGTGGGCCGTTTGCTGCAAACCACCTTGCCCACCGGCGCAACCCGCGCCTGGAGCTACAACGCCTACGGCAAGGTCAGCGCCGAACGCGACGAACTGGGGCGCATCACCCGCTACGAATACGCCGACGACCTGCACCTGAACAGCCGCCGCCTCAACCCCGACGGCAGCGAGCTGAAATACCGCTATGACTCGGCGCGGCTGTTGCTGACGGAAATCGAGAACGAATCCGGCGAAAAATATCAGCTGGACTACACGCCCAACGGACTGATCCGACAGGAAACCGGCTTCGACGGCCAGCGCACCGGCTACGCCTACGACCTCAACGGTCACCTGCTGGAAAAGACCGAGTTTGGTTCCGACGGTAATCAACGGGTCACCGCTTACCAAAGGGATTCTGCAGGACGCCTGCTGCGCAAGACCTTGCCCGACGGCGAAACGGTCGAGTACCGCTACGACGGCCTTGGGCGTCTGGTCAGTGTCGACGACGGTCATTGGCCGCTGGCCTACGAATACGACGCGCAAGACCGCCTCGTCGCCGAACACCAGGGCTGGGCCACCCTGCGTTATCGATACGACAACACCGGTCGCTTGATCCATTGCCGCCTGCCCGACCGAAGCACCCTCGACTATCGCCACCTCCCGGGCGGCGCGCTGATCGCCATCGACCTCAACGGCACCTGCCTGACCGAGCACCGTTTCAAAGGCGGACGCGAAACCCAACGCCAGCAGGGCTTGCTGCTCAGCGACTACCGCTACGACGAGCAGGGTCGCCTCAAGGCCCAGACCGTGTGGCAGACCCAGCAACAGCAATTGTTTTGGCGCGACTATTCCTACGACGCCAGTGGCAACCTCGCCGCGCTGTCCGACACACGAAACCGCCGCAGCTACCAATACGACAAGCAAGATCGCCTGCTGCGTATCGACTACGCCCACAGCCAAGCCCCGGAACGCTTCGCCCACGACCCGGCCGGCAACCTGCTGATGCAGGACCGACCCGGCCCGACCACCCTCAAGGGCAACCGCCTATTGATGGAGGGCGACCGCCACTACGACTACGACGCCTACGGCAACCTCGTCCGCGAACGCCGCGGCACGGCCCAATGCCTGGTCACCGAATACCGCTACGACAGCCAACACCGCCTCATCGGCGTCACCAGCCCGGACGGCAACGAAACGTCCTACCGCTACGACGCCTTCGGCCGACGCATCAGCAAGACCGTGGACGACCAGACCAGCGAATTTATCTGGCAAGGCGACCAGGTCATCGCCGAAAGCAGCGACCAGCACTACCAAAGCTACATCTACGAACCCGGCACCTTCCGTCC
This sequence comes from Pseudomonas sp. Z4-20, assembly GCF_051131955.1. Taxonomy (NCBI): domain Bacteria; kingdom Pseudomonadati; phylum Pseudomonadota; class Gammaproteobacteria; order Pseudomonadales; family Pseudomonadaceae; genus Pseudomonas; species Pseudomonas sp. Z4-20. Next base: position 4,154,815 of record NZ_CP071641.1, on the reverse strand, counting down.
CCTCGCCCTGCTCGAAGGCGAAGGCCCAGAAAAAGCCACGCCGTTCTACTACCACCTCGACCATCTCGGCACGCCGCAGGAACTGACCAGCCACCAAGGCGAAGTGGTTTGGGCAGCGCGCTACAGCGGCTACGGCAAACTCACCGAACTGCGCCACGGCGACGGCCCCCGACTACATCAACCCCTACGTTTCCAAGGGCAATACCACGACCGGGAAAGCGGCCTGCACTACAACCGGCACCGGTACTACAATCCGGAGACGGGGCGGTATCTCACACCCGATCCGAGCAAGCTCAAGGGTGGGCTCAATGGGTATCGGTACACCCTGAACCCGACGGGGTGGGTGGATCCGCTGGGGTTGGAAACTTGCCCGGGGGATGGGTGTAAAAAGCCTGCGGTTGGAGAGCAGGATCCGGCGGCTAAGGTTGGGGTGGATGAGGGCGAGCCAGCGCTGCCGATGACGGCGGAGCAGCGGCGGGCGCGGATTGATGAGTTGGCGGAGGCGAATGCCAAGGGACGGGTTGTTGCTATTGAAAAAGGATACCAGATGCACACCGTTGAAAAGCATAGTTCAGAAATATCAGACGTCGCTCTAAAACAGCGGGCTATTAACGGTGCGAATCCGCATACAGGAGAAGTACCCAAAGGCGCTAATGGAAGCTTAAGTTCACAGTTCAGCAATTGGCGCGTTCATTTAAATGCGCTAAATAAAGCTATGACAAGAGAACGGTTAGGGTTGGACCCATTTACAGGTGTGGACCATAAAAAGGACAGAATTGTTAGGCAAGAATTGCCGGGGGCGGGCCGTGGCTATAAACCAAATAAAAAAAATAAGCAAAACCCTACGCTCAGAGAGAACTTGGACTGGTTTGAAGTCAAGTTTGACAAACATGGCGCACCCTACACTGGTTTTCCCACGGAGAAAAAATAATGCTGAAGCACCCTTTTTTAAAAGAGAAGTTTGTTCCCGATCTCATGTGGTTTGTCGGACAATTTGATGTTTATGATCGGGAAGAGACTCGCGGGGCGACGTTGGAAGTTTACAATCCAGACGACGAATCTGACAGGTGGGAACTCATTAATAGGTATGGTCTAGATCTGGAATGCTTATCTTACCGGCACAAATATGTGCTCGTTTCGTTTTTGGAGGATAAACTTAAAGATCCGAATTTTGATTTTCAAAGTGTATTCGATATAGACGAAGATTGTGCGGGTAGCTGGCCTCGCGGAGAGTGGTATAACTTGAAGAATCCTAAGAATTTTTTTAGGGATGTCTGGGTGCTGGCTAAAGAAAAATGGAAGGAAGATATCCATAAAGCTTCCCTTGAAGACCCAGCTAGCTGGTGATTTTCATCACAATATACATCTAGCTTTTTGTGGCAAGAAAGCTTGTTCCCGCGCCACAGGATTTGTGGCTGCCATTCCGTCGGTGTGAACGCACCCACCCTCACACCGACAAACCCAACTCCAAGGCCGGCACCCGCCCAACCCCCCCATCAATCAAATACAAACTCCCCCCTACGATCTCCTTTGCATGATGCTTCGCCTGGGAAGCCATCTCCGCCAACTGACTGGCATCCAATCCAGCACAGGCCTCCGAACGCAAATGCACCACCCCAATCGACAGCGATAGCAACGCAAACTCCTGTCGCACGCCTTGGCGATTCAACGCGGTAAAACATCCAGCTTCCAGGTGTTCAGGGCGGTAGAAGCGGCGGCAGTGGGTTTGGAAGTCGGTCAGCAGCAGGTTCAGGCGTTTGCGCCAGTCGTCCGGGCCGAGGACCAATAGGAAGTCGTCGCCGCCGATGTGGCCGACGAAGTCGCGGCTGGGGTCGATGCGTTCGTTCAGGCACTGGGCCAGGCACAGCAGGACTTCGTCGCCGCGGCCGTAGCCATAGATATCGTTGAAGGGTTTGAAGCTGTCGATGTCGACGTAGCAGATCACCGACTCCTGGCGTTGCTGCAACAGGCGCGTGAGGCATTGTTGGATTGGTACGTTGCCCGGCAGCAAGGTCAGCGGGTTGGCGTAGCGGGCCTGTTGGATTTTCAGTTCAGTGATCAGCTTGAGCACGTCGATGACCCGGCCCAATCCCATGTAGCTGCCGTTGAGGGTGATGATGAAGTCTTCTTCAATGCGCTGCCGGGCGCGGCTGGTGATGAGGCGGCTGACTTGTTGCAGCGACTGGCTCAATTCCACCGCGAGGAAATCGTCGCTCATCAGCCGACTGATCGGTTTGCGGGCGAACAGGTCGGTGGCGAAGGGCTTGAGCAGGGCGTCCGAGAGCGAGTGGCGATGCACGATGCCGCACGGTTGGCCCTGATCGTCCAGCACCGCCAGGGAATTGAGGTTGGCCTGGCGCCGGAACGCTTCCAGCACGGTGGCCGTTGGCGTGCGGTGCGCCACGGCCGGTTGTTCGTTGAGCAGGGCGCCGAGGTCATTGACTTCCTCGGTCAATGGCACCACGCCGCTGTCCTGTCGGGGCATCAGGGCCCTGGCGTCCTGGGAAGGATGTTCCTGGGGGCGGGCGAGCAGATACCCTTGGACCAGATCGACCCCCATTTCAATCAACACCGCCAATTCTTCTGGCAGTTCTATGCCCTCGGCAATTACCTGGGCCCGTGACGCCTGGGCGATTTTAAGGATGGAACCGACGAACTCGCGCTTGAGCGCGTCCTGGTGGATGCCGTCGATGAAATGCCGGTCGATCTTCACATAATCCGGCCGCAGTTCAGACCAGAGACGCAGGCTTGAATACCCAGCGCCCAGATCATCCAGTGCGATGGAAAAGCCCATGGCGCGGTAGTGGTGAAGGGCGGTCTGCAAGAGCTGGAAATCATCGATGGGGGTTTGTTCGGTCAATTCGATGACGACCTGGCTGGGCGGGATGCCAAAGTCTTGTAGCAGTTGCAACGTGCGGCCGGTCTGGTGCGCCGATTCCAGCAGCGACTCGGGCGAAACGTTGAGGAACAGTTTGCCGGGCAGCTTCTGCTCGTTGAAACGTTGGCAGGCGCTGCGTCGGCAGGCCAGCTCCAGCTCGCTCAGCCTTCCGGCCTGGCGGGCCACGGACAATAAAGCGATGGGGGAATGCAATGGGCTGTTGGACGGGCCACGAGTCAAGGCTTCGTAGCCCAGGATACGTCGTTCGGAGAGGCAAATGATTGGTTGGAACAGGCTGTGCAATCCGCTTTGACTCAGGATTGAGTTCAAGGCACCCAGCTGTTCTGTCGTGGTCATGGCGATCTCTGGCGATAAAAAAAGGACTGGGCGCAACCCCTGCTGGGGTGCGCCCGGTCCTGTATTTCACGACAGACTGATGTCAGTTTGATGACACTCCGACGAGCATCACCATTAAATGGCCATCATCTCAATGCGTGGCGACCGTCGTATTAAGTTTCAGGTAGTCCAGCAGGATCCGCCCGGTTTCGCTCAGGTAGGCATCGTCTTCCGGCTTGGTCTTCTCCGGTTCGGTGATCAAGTCTTCGTCTTCTTTCTTCAGCTCTTTGAGCGGCTCTTCGCCCTTGGCCTTGCGGCGCAGGTTCTCCATCGCCAATTGCTTGGCTTCGATATCGGCGTGCTGTGCGCGGCGGTCGGTTTCGTTGAGGGTGACGGTTTTCTCGGTCATCAGCTTTTGTGCCAAGGCCAGCTTGTCGCGAATGAATACAAACTCCGCGTCCTGGGCCGAGCGGGCGTCATGCTCGGATTTGAGCTGGGCCAGGAACGGTTTGAACGGGTCCACGGCCGGCTTGATCGCAGGGCGGATGGTGTCCCACGGCATGGCTTCGGGCAGGGCACTTTCACCGATTTCCTTGGTGTCGATGATCGACGGGTAATCGATGTCAGGCAGTACGCCCTGGTGCTGGGTACTTTGGCCGGAAACCCGGTAGAACTTCGCCAGGGTCAGTTTCAGTTCCCCATGGTTCAGCGGCTGGATAGTCTGCACGGTGCCTTTGCCGAAGGTCTGGCCGCCGATGATCAGCGCCCGGTGATAGTCTTGCATGGCGCCGGCGAAAATTTCCGAGGCCGAGGCCGACAGGCGATTGACCAGCAACGCCATCGGGCCCTTGTAGAACGCGCCAGGATTTTCATCTTCGAGGACATCGACGCGGCCATCGGCGTTACGCACGAGCACGGTCGGGCCCTTGTCGATGAACAGGCTGGTCAGCTCGGTGGCTTCCTGCAGCGAGCCGCCGCCGTTGTTGCGCAAGTCGATGACCACGCCGTCGACCTTTTCCTTCTGCAATTCGGTCAGCAGTTTCTTCACGTCGCGCGTGGTGCTCTTGTAGTCCGGGTCTCCGGCGCGGAAAGCCTTGAAGTCCAGGTAGAACGCGGGAATCTCGATGATGCCGAGCTTATAGTCCTTGCCATCCTGTTTCAGTTTGAGGACCGACTTCTTCGCTGCCTGTTCTTCCAGCTTCACCGCTTCGCGGGTGATGGACACGACTTTGCTGGTCTGGTCGTTCGGCGCATTACTGGCCGGAATGACTTCCAGGCGCACCACCGAGCCTTTCGGGCCGCGGATCAGCTTGACCACTTCGTCCAGGCGCCAGCCGACGACATCGACCATTTCCTTGTTGCCCTGGGCGACGCCAATGATCTTGTCCGCCGGGCTGACTTGCTTGGTCTTGTCGGCGGGTCCCGCCGGCACCAGGCGCACGATCTTGACCTGGTCGTTGTCGCTCTGCAGCACCGCGCCGATGCCTTCCAGCGACAAGCTCATGTTGATGTCGAAGTTTTCCGCGTTATCCGGCGACAGATAATTGGTGTGCGGGTCGTAGGACATGGCGAAGGTGTTGATGTAGGCCTGGAAGACATCTTCGGCACGGGTCTGGTCCAGGCGCGCCAATTGGTTCTTGTAGCGCTTGGTCAGGGTTTCCTGGATCTGCTTGGGATCCTTGCCGGCGATCTTCATGCGCAGCACCTCGTCCTTGACGCGCTTGCGCCACAGGTCGTCGAGTTCGGCTGTGCTCTTGAGCCAAGGGGCGTCCTTGCGATCGACCAGCAAGGTTTCCTTGGCATTGAAATCGATCTTGTCGACGCCTTTGTTCAGCTCGGCAAGGGCGTAGTCCAGACGCGCCTTCACGCGGTCCAGGTAGCGCTTGTAGATGGTGAACCCGGCGTTCAGGTCGCCGCTCTTGAGGAAGTCGTCGAACTGGGTTTTCCACTTGTCGAATTCGGCGATGTCGCTGGCCAGGAAATAACTGCGCGACGGATCAAGCAGCTTCAAATAGCTGTCGTAGATGATGACGGAACGTGCGTCATCAAGTGGCGGCTTGCTGTAGTGATGCCGCTTGAGCAACTCAACCACGTTGAGGCTGGCAATCACCTCGTCGCGATCGGGCTGAAGCTTGTCCCAGCTGTTGGCCGCGAACACAGGGTTCGAAAGCGTTGAAGCGCCAAGGCCAATGAGGAGGGCAAGTGCGGTGCTGGGAAAAAAGTGCTTCATGCTGATTCGACGCAGGGACAATTGATCACGCATATTAGGCCGTCTTTGAAGTCGCCGGTTCCATGTGGCCCGGGCGCATAATGCAAGAAAGCCCGGCGTTACAGCAGCGGGCCCAGTCGAGACTCACTATGGAGGCACCGTGAAAGCATTGCAAGGCGTTGAAGGCCAAGTGGTATGGGCAGATGAGCCGAGTCCGGCCTGTGATGCGGGGCAAGTTCGCATCCGCGTGGCGGCCGCCGGCCTGAATCGGGCGGATTTGTTGCAAAAGGCCGGGCATTATCCCCCGCCACCCGGCGCGAGCGAGGTGTTGGGGCTGGAGTGTTCCGGGGTAATCAGCGAGGTCGGGCCAGGCTCTTCCTGGCAGGTCGGCGACCGGGTTTGCGCATTACTGGCCGGCGGTGCAATGGTCGAGGAAGTGGTGGTCGATGGCCGCCATGTCCTGCCGGTGCCCGAAGGCTTGTCGATGGCCGAAGCCGCCGCACTGCCGGAGGTTTACAGCACCGCTTGGTTGAATCTGTTCCAGCTCGCCGGCCTCACACCGGGCGAGAAAGTGCTGTTGCACGCCGGGGCCAGTGGTGTCGGTTCGGCCGCAATCCAGCTGTGCAAAGCTTTCGGCAACCCGTGCTGGGTCAGCGTCGGTTCGGCGGATCGGCTGGCCTATTGCGAAGCGCTGGGCGCCCAGGGCGGCGTGGTGCGCACCGACGACATCAACAGCCTGAACGACTTCGGGCCGTTCGACGTGATCCTCGATCCAGTCGGCGCCAACTACGCCTCGCTCAACGTGAAACTTTTGTCAGTTGACGGGCGCTGGGTGCTGATCGGGCTCATGGGCGGGCGCACGACCGAATTCGACCTGGCCCAGGTGCTGGGCAAGCGCATCCAATTGCTCGGCTCGACCCTGCGCAGCCGCAACGACCCGTTCAAGGCCGACCTGATCAGCGACCTGGGCCAGAACGTATGGCCATTGTTCGCCGACAAACGCCTGAGCCCGCAATTGGCCAAGACGTTTGCGATCAAGGATGCCGAAGCGGCGTTCGCGGAGCTGGCGACGAACAAGGTGTCGGGGAAGCTGGTTCTGGTGATCGACGGAAGCCTGAGCTGATTTTGCGTAGACCTGTGGGAGCAGGTATGGATCGCCCCGTGGCGAGGGAGCTTGCTCCCGCTGGGTGGCGCAGCCGCCCCAATTGGGACGACGCAACTGTCCAGGGGGACCGCGTCAGCCGGTTTTACGACTGCTTCGCAGCCGAGCGGGAGCAAGCTCCCTCGCCACAAGAGCCAGGGTGTTCTTCCCGCCTGTCTATTTCCAGGTATGAATCGGCCACCCAGCCGATTCGGCATGGGCCTTCAGCACTGGGTCCGGGTTCACGACGTGCGGGTAATCGACCTTGAGCAACAACGGCAAATCGTTGCGCGAATCGGAATAGAAACTCGCGCCTTCGAGGTTCTCTTCCTCGGCATCCAGCCAATCCAGCAGTCGCTCGATCTTGCCTTCGCGGTAGGTCAGGGTGCCCACGGTCTTGCCGCTGTAGACGCCATGGGCCAGCTCCAGCTCGATCGCCAGGATCTCGTCGATGCCCAGGCGTTCGGCAATCGGCTTGACCAGATGCGTGCCCGAGGCCGAGATCACCAGGATCCGGTCACCGGCCTTGCGGTGTTCGGCGATGGCCTTGGTAGCGTCGCTGAAAATGATCGGTTCGATGAAATCTTCCACCCAGGGCGCCACCAGGTGCTCGATTTCTTCCGGCGTACGACCGATCATCGGTTCCAGGCTGAAGTCCATGTACTCTTCCATGCGCAGCTTGCCGTGGCTGTAGGCATCCATCAGCTCGTTGTTGCGCCGCATGAACGACTCAGGGTCGACCCAGCCCAGGCGCCCCATCTGTTCGCTCCAGAGCGTGGCGCAGTCGCCGTGGATGAGGGTTTCGTCCAGATCAAATATTGCCAGGGCCATCAGCGCGTTTCCCTTTTCAGAATCATCTTCAAAATCAATGGAGCCGTCAGGCTACCTCACACAGCGCCGACGGATCGATGGAAAGTGCCAATCGTGCGCCATCCGGGTGCAGGTCGGCGGCCGAGCGGTTGAGCACATCCACCACCAACTCCACGCCACGGGCCTCGACCCGGTAACGGATGACGTTGCCCAGCAGGCTGTGGCTGCGGATCAGTGCATCGGCCTGGCCGTTGCGGCTCAGCTCGATGGCTTCCGGGCGAATCGCGATGCGGCTGTTCACCGGGCGTTGCAGCAGGCGGGTGGCGGTGTCGGCGTCGAGCAGGTTGTAGTTGCCGATGAAGCCGGCGGCAAAGGCATCGACGGGCGCAGTGTAAAGGGTTTCGGCATCGCCGCTCTGGACGATCTTTCCCTGGTTCATCAGGAATATCCGGTCAGACATGGTCAGGGCTTCTTCCTGGTCGTGCGTGACGAAAATCGTCGTCAGGCCCAACTCGCGCTGGATCTGGCGGATCTGTTCGCGCAGATGCTTGCGAATCCGCGCATCCAGGGCCGACAGCGGTTCGTCCAGCAACAGCAGGCGGGGCCGGGTCACCAACGAACGGGCCAAAGCCACGCGCTGGCATTGACCACCGGACAGTTGATGGGGATAGCGGGCGGCAAAGTCATGCAGCTCCACCAGGCGCAGGATCTCCAGCACGCGCTGGCGGCTGTCGTCGGCCGCGACTTTTTGCATGCGCAGGCCGAAAGCGACGTTCTGCTCCACGGTCATGTTGGGGAACAAGGCGTAGCTCTGGAAGACCATGCCGATCCCGCGTTTTTGCGGGCTCAACGGCACGATGTCCTGGCCGTCCAGCAGGATCTGGCCCGCGTCCACTGCGGTCAGGCCGGCGATGCAGCGCAGCAGCGTGGATTTGCCACAGCCCGAAGGGCCGAGGAGGGTGACGAATTCGCCCTTGTGGATTTCGCAATTGATGTCGCTGAACACCGGTGTGCCCGCGTAGCTTTTTTGCAGGTGTTGGACGCTGACGTAGCTCATTGGCTTTTGTCCTTGTTCAAGATGTTGGCCGCCCAGGTCAGGACCAGTACGAAGAAGAAGTAGGAAATCACCAGCGCACTGGTGAAGTGACCGCTGCTGTTGCGCATGTTGTTCAGGTACACCTGCAGGGTTTCATAGCGGGTACCGACGAGGATGTTGGCGAACACGAACTCGCCGAACAGGAACGAGAAGGACAGCAACAGTGCGACCATCAAGCCCTTGCGCAGGTTCGGCAGCACCACCAGCAACGCCGCCTGGAAAGTGCTGGCGCCAAGCAGTTGGGCGGCGTCCATCAGGTCGCGCAGGTTGATGGCTTGCAGGTTGTTGGTGATCGCCCGGTACATGAACGGCAGGGCAACGGTGAAGTAGCAGCCGATCAGGATCCACGGTGTGCCGACCATCGCCAGCGGCCCGGAGCCATAGAGCTGCAACAACCCCACCGAAGACACCACGGGCGGCACCGCGAAGGGCAGCAGGATGAGGATGTTCATTAGCGCGTCGAGCTTGGGAAAGTGGTAATGCACCACGAACAGCAGCGGCAGGATCAGCACCACCGAGAGCACCAGTGCCCCGACGCAGACGATCAGCGATTGGCCGAACGCATTGAGAAAGCGCGGATCGCTCCACAGCTGCACGTACCATTTAAAGGTAAAGCCGCTGGGCAACACGGTGGCCGACCAACTGCTGGCAATGGAATAGACCAGCGTGCCGACCAAGGGCAGCAGCAGGATGGCGAACAGCAGGTACACCACCACCCGATGATAGAGCCCGACGGAGCTCGATTCAGCGCGAGACATGATAGCTCCTCTTGAGCAGCAATTGATGGACGATGGTTACCAGGGTCATCAACGCCACCAGCACTACGGCCAAGGCGCTGGCCATGTTCGGGTCGAGGGAAATATCGCCGGAAACCATGGCTGCGATGCGAATCGGCAGGACGTTGAAATTGCCAGTGGTCAGCGCATAGACCGTCGCGTAGGCACCGAGGGCATTGGCCAGCAGGATCACGAAAGTACCCAGCAGCGCCGGGGTCAGGACCGGCAAACCGATGTATCGCCAGAATTGCCAGCCGTTGGCGCCGAGCAGGGCGGCCGATTCGCGCCAGTCTTCGCGCAACGCATCAAAGGCTGGGTAGAGCAGCAGCACGCCGAGAGGAATCTGGAAGTAGGTGTAGAGGATGATCAGCCCGGTCTTCGAATACAGGTTGAAATCCTCAATGATCCCCGCCTGCTTGAGCATGATCGTGATGCTGCCGTTGAACCCCAGCAAAATGATGAAGGCGAAGGCCAGGGGCACGCCGGCGAAGTTGCTGGTCATGTTGGCGAACGCATTGACGAAGTTGCGTAATCGCGAATCGACACGGCGCAGGGAGTAGCTGCCGAGAACGGCGATGATGATGCCGAAGACGCTGGACCAGAAGCTGATCTCCAGGCTGTGCTGGATCGCCTGCCGGTAAAACTTTGAGCTGAAGATCTTGCTGAAGTTGGCCAGGCCCCAGCCGAACTCTTCCGATTCCAGGCTGTTGACCAGCACCCAAAGCAGCGGGGCGATCTGGAACACGATGAAGAAAATCGCGAAGGGCACCAGGCACAACGCTGCCAGCCATTTGCCGCGCGTCATGGCGTTCACTTGAGCAACTCCTGGCAATAAGGTTTGTCGTGGGCGACACCGAGCAATCGGCAAATGGTGCCGCACAGTTCGGTCTGCCGAGGGGCCGCATCGGCCTTGAGACTAAAGCCATCACCGAGGACAAACAGCGGCACCTCCCGTTCCTCAGCCAGCAGGCCGTTGTGGGAGCGATCGTTGTTCATGCCATGGTCCGACGTCACCAACACCTGGTAACCGGCGTCGAGCCAGGCTTGCAGGTAGGCCGCCAGGTTGATGTCGGCCGAGCGGGCGCTGTTGCGGTATTGCGGGGTGTCGAGGCCGTGCTTGTGGCCGGCATCGTCGATGTTCATCGGGTGCACCAGCAAGAAGTTCGGCAGGTAGCGCTGGCGCAAGTGTTCGGCGTCGGCGAACAGATGGGAATCGGGGTAGTGGTCATTCCAGTAGAAATGCCCGTATTGAATCGGCAGGTCGGGGTTTTCGGTATGACGGTCCCGACCGGCCACGAAGGGTGACACGTTGTACAGCTCACTGACCCAATGATACGCAGCGGCTGCCGTGCTCAAGTTGGCGTCGGTGGCGTAATGAAAAATGCTCCGCTGGTTGGACAGGCGCGAGACATCGTTGTGCACGATCCCGCTGTCGATGGGCACGACGCCGGTGAGGATGCATTCGTAGAGTGGGCGGGACAGGGCGGGCAGTTCACATTCCAACTTGTAGAGCGCCGCGCGTCCTGCGCCAACATACGCCTGCAAATGTCCCATGGCGTGCCGGGCGACTTCATAGTTGAGGCCGTCGAGCAGCACCAGGATGACGTTGTGCTTCATGGGGACCGGGACTCCGGACAGATACCAGAAAACTCGGATTTACCCAGGCACCTGACGCGGGAACAAGCAGGCTTTCTCCCGCGTCAGGTTCTCTGTTGCTTTTCCGAGCGGAGCGACTAGCGCCTCACTTCATCTCGACGATGACTTGTTCATTCCACGCCTGCGGCAGTGCCTTGGAAGTCTTCTCCCACGCATCCGCATCCTTGATCGGGGTCACGCCTTTGTACTGCTCGTTCGGCAGCAGCTTGGCCTGGACCTCTTCCGGCAGTTTCAAGTGCTCGGCGCGGATGGGGCGGGCGTTGCCTTTGGCCAGGTTGATCTGCCCGGCGTCGCTGAAGATGTATTCGCGGGTCAGCTTGGCGGCGTTCGGGTGCTTGGCGTATTTGTTGATGATGGTGGTGTAGCCGGAGATGACCGAGCCGTCGGACGGAATCAGCACGACGTAGTCATCCGGGTTGGCCATCTTGGCTTTGTAGCTCAGGCCGTTGAAATCCCAGACCACACCGACTTCCACTTCACCTTTCTCCATCGTGGCGATGGTCGGGTTGGCCATGGACAGCCGTCCCTGCTTGGCGATTTCAGCAAACATCAACAAGGCCGGTTGAACGTTTTTCTCGTTGCCACCGTTGGCCAGGGCGGCTGCCAGAACGCCGTTGGCGGCCTGGGCGGCGGTGCTCACGTCGCCAATCGAGACCTTGTATTTACCGGTTTTCAGATCGGCCCATTTGGTCGGTACATCGGAGCCGTGCAGCAGTTTCTTATTGACGATGAAGGCGATGGTGCCGGTGTAGGCGAGTGCCCAGTTGCCGTCCTTGTCCTTGGCCCAGTCCGGGATCTGTTCCCAGGTGCTTGGTTTGTAGGGTTGCACCACGCCTTGCTTGACTGCGATCGGGCCGAAGGCCGCGCCAACGTCACCGATATCTGCGCTGGCGTTGTCTTTTTCGGCGGCGAACTTGGCGATTTCCTGGGCCGAGCTCATGTCGGTGTCGATGTGTTTCAAACCGTAGAGCTTGGCCAGGTCGTCCCAGGTGCCTTTCCAGTTCGCCCAGTCGTCGGGCATGCCGACGCTGTTGACGGCGCCTTCCGCTTTCGCAGCGGCTTCCAATGTTTTCAGATCGGTATCAGCGGCCATGGCGGCGGTGCACATGGCAATGGTCGAGCCTAACAGTGATGCCAGGAAAAGCCGTTTCATCCGAAGCTCCTATGGGCGTTTTCAACGCTGCGATTGCGGTTGTGTTGGTCTAGGTCAGCAATACCTGAGCCAATGTAGGCGCGCCCCATGACATTTTGATGTCGATGGGAAGTTCGCCAGCAGTCGTCAGGCTCATGGAGGGTCGCTGCGTCATAAGCGTAGACCATGAGTAAATAACTGATCTGCAAGGGCTTGGCCGCTTAATTGCAAGCCGATGTGTAGACCGTTCAGCGGTTGTGTCATCTGTCAGTCATGGTCAAGGCCTAGGCTTGCAGGCGTGAATTGCGGATCGACGCGGTGAAGATCCTGCCCCGAAACAGTGCTGGTCTAGTCCAGATAGGTAACGTTGATGCGCGTTGAGGCAACCAAGGCGGTGACAACCATTGGGCAGGTCCTGCAAGAGCAGATCGACCACGGCTTGCTGGCGCCCGGTTGCAAGTTGCCGGCCGAGCGCAAGCTCAGCGAATTGTTCGGCACCACCCGGATCACCGTTCGCGAGGCGCTGTTGCAGCTCGAAGCCCAGGGACAGATCTACCGGGAGGAGCGCCGAGGCTGGTTTGTCTCGCCGCCACGGCTGGCCTACAACTTGATGCAGCGCAGTCATTTTCACGCCATGGTCGCTGCCCAGGGACGAGTGCCGTCCACCGAAGTGATCTCGGCGCGCCTGCAACCTGCCTCGGCGGCGGTATGCGCCTGGCTCCAATTACCGGCGCTGTCCAGCGTCATCCAGATCTGCCGCACCCGTCGTATCGACGAACGCCTGGTGCTGTACGTCGAGCATTACCTGAACCCGCTGTATTTTCCGGACATTCTCGAGTTCGACCTCAACCAGTCGATGACTGAGTTGTACGCGAGCCATTACGACCTGCACTACGGCCGGGTGAGATTCGAGATCGTGCCGACGTCGTTACAGCCCGAAGCGGCGGCGGCGCTGAAAGTCTCGGTCGGTAGCCCTGGGCTGCGGATTGCCCGGGTCAATTATGACCAGCATCAGCGCCTGATCGATTGCGACCTGGAGTTCTGGCGGCACGATGCGATTCATGTCGGCGTCGACGTCCCGGAACAGCCAGTTTGTGACGAGCTCAGGACGATTCGTTGAGCTTGGCCATGATCCTGAACAGCACGGTCAAAAGGATAAGCAGCATGCCAATCCACATGGCAAACACCCCGACGTTTTTATCGCGGAAGTTGAAGCCGATGGCGAGCAGGATCATGCCGGCGATGATGGGCACCAGCATGGCGTTGAACGAGGACATGGAAATCATGGCGACAGCCTTGTCGGGAGCGATAAGGTCAGTCTAGTTGGGGTTTGGCGGGCAGATCATTAGCATCCGCACATTTCGAAGCGGACGCTCTTGTGGCGAGGGAGCTTGCTCCCGCTCCAGTGCGCAGCACTGGCATATCTGCATTCAGTTGCAAATTTGGGGCGGCTGCGCCACCCAGCGGGAACAAGCTCCTTCGCCACGAAGGCTTACGGCAACTCGCGACAGGCGTAGAACGCGCTCAGGACTTTCACCAGGTGCGCCAAGTCATGGCTGCCACACAGTTCGCGAATCGAATGCATGGCGAACGTCGGCAGGCCTATGTCCACGGTGCGTACGCCCAGTTGGCTGGCGGTGATCGGGCCGATGGTCGAGCCGCAGCCCATGTCGCTGCGCACCACGAAGCTCTGCACCGGTACTTCTTCGGCCATGCACAGATGGCGGAAGAATCCGGCGGTTTCGCTGTTGGTGGCGTAGCGCTGGTTGCTGTTGACCTTGATCACCGGCCCGGCATTGAGCTTGGGCCCGTGATTGGCGTCGTGCTTGTCGGCATAGTTGGGGTGTACGCCGTGGGCATTGTCGGCAGAAACCAACAGGGATTTCTGAATGGTGCGTACGAATTCCTCACCTTCGGGCAGCAGTCGGCGCAGGGTCTGTTCGAGCATCGGGCCGTCGGCGCCGCAGGCCGAAGTGGAACCCACCTCCTCGTGATCGTTGCACACCAGCACGCAGGTTTCTTCGGTGTCGGCGGTCAGCAGGGCTTGCAGCCCGGCATAGCACGACAGCAGATTATCCAGGCGCGCGCCGGCGATGAAATCGCCATGCAGGCCGATGACCGCGGCGCTTTGGGTGTCGTAGAAACTCAGCTCGTAATCGAGCACCACGTCGGCGTTCAGGCCATGTTCGCGCGCCAGTTGGTCGGTGAGCACGGCGCGGAAATCAACGCGCTCGTCGCCGGCGAATTGGGCGAGGATCGGCGGCAGTTCATTCTGTGGGTTGATCGCCCAGCCTTGGTTGGCTTCACGATTGAGATGGATCGCCAGGTTCGGGATCGTGGCGATGGGGACCTTGAAGTCGATCAACTGGCTCTCGACCTTGCCGTCGCGGCGCAAGGTCACGCGCCCGGCCAGCGACAGGTCGCGGTCGAACCACGGCGCCAGCAGCGCGCCACCGTAGACTTCGACGCCCAGTTGCCAGAACCCATGGCGTTGCAGTTCAGGCTGCGGCTTGACCCGCAGGCAAGGGCTGTCGGTATGGGCGCCGACCAGGCGGATGCCGTCGTGCAGCGGTGAGTTGCGACCGAGCTTGAAGGCGATGATCGAGGAATCGTTGCGCGTGACGTAATAACGACCGTTGGCCTCGGTGGCCCAGGTTTCGCGTTCGTCAAGACGCTGGTAACCCGCCGTCTCCAGGCGCTGGACAAGGCTGGCGGTGGCATGGAACGGGGTGGGGGAGGCCTTGAGGAAGTCGATGAGGCCCCGGTTCAACTCTGCGCGCATAAATAACTCCAGACAGCAATGGGCGGGAGTTTACCCCATCGGGTCGCGACATTGCAGGGCCAATGCCTCGCCCCGGGCGGGTCAGCCGAGGATCAACCGGCCCTGCAAAAACACCTCGCGGCGCTCCTTGCGACCTAGGTGGGTGTGCTTGCTGACTTGGTAAACCTTGTCGAAATCCGTCATCGAAACCGTCGGGTTCTGTTTGAGGTAGTCCTCAACCAGGCTGTCGTATCGGGCTTCGGTGATGAATCGATAAATCTGCCGGTGATAGAAAAAGCCGAGCTGAAAGCCGAGTGTTTCGCTGGGATACAGCGTTGGCCGGGAGAAACAGTTTTCGAAATCGATCGCCATGAGCGGGCATTGCCCATCAGCAGGTTGCATGAGATTGCCCGCCCATAAATCCATGTGACTAATGTTTCTACTGGTGAGGGAATCCAACAGATCGAACGATTTTCGGATGAATGCTTCGATTTGCCCAGGATGCTCGACCAACCATCTTGCCGTCGGTGTAACCTTCCAGCAACTGGGTGATAAGGAAATAATCCTGGGCCAGGCCTAATCCGCCGCGGGTGTAGCCGAACCCCTGGAGCGCAGGCATCTGAACACCTCGATGCTGGGCCTGCAGCATGTTCTGCAATTCTTCCAGTGGCCAATCGAAGCGCCCGTTGCGCCGGGGCGTGCCGAAGGTTACGCGGACTTTGCTTTGAAAGCTGTCCAGGCGCTGGACCTTCGCGAACAGAGACTGTTTGCTGCCGAGGATAATCGCTGTCGCGCGCGTCACCGTGCGCTTGCGGCGATTGACGATCAACTGTCGCAGCGCGTGCTCAGTGCGATGACAAGGTACGTCCCGCAAATGCAAATCGGTGTTCAAGAAGCGAAAAGTGTAGGGATAGTCCCTATGGAGTGTCGAGGGGTCTGGCACGGGCGTCCTGCCTTGGCGAAAGGCCATTATCTTAGACACATTTCGTTTAATGTGAATTTTTTTTTACAAACAGGACGGTCGCCGAAGCCGAAGCCTGTAAGTCCGGGACTGCATGGCTCGACTTAATATAAACGTCAACGTCTAGAACGGCGCCGGGCACTCGAAGCGCAGGCGCTCGCCGCTTTGCGGGTGGGTGAAGCTGAGCATGCTGGCGTGCAGGCACAAGCGTGGCCAGGCGGCCAAGGCCTGCGGGTGGGCGTAGAGTCCGTCGCCTAGCAACGGATGGCCGATGGAAAGCATGTGCACCCGCAACTGGTGCGAGCGTCCAGTGATCGGCGTCAGTTCGACCCGACACCAGTCGCCGCAACGTTCCAGTACACGCCAGAACGTCAGGGCGTGTTTGCCCTGTTCATGGTCCACCACGTGACGAGGTTTGGTCGGCGGGTCGTAGCGCAAGGGCAGGTCGATGCTGCCGCTGTCCAGCTCCGGTTGGCCCCAGCACAATGCCGTGTAGGCTTTTTCGGTTTCACGGTCATGAAACTGCCGAGACAGTTCGCGATGCGTATCCGGGTCGCGGGCCAACAGGATGATGCCGGACGTTTCCCAGTCCAGCCGGTGCACGATTCGTGCTTCCGGATAGCCGTTTTCCTGCAGGCGGGTGATCAGGCAGTCTTTGTTGTCGTCCGCCCGGCCAGGCACGGAGAGCAGCAGGGTCGGCTTGTCGACCACGAGCACGGCGGCGTCCTGGTGGATGATGCGGATGTTGGACAGGGGCATTAAACGGTCTCGTTACAAACGCCAACGGCGGCCCGGGCCTTTCTCAATTCCCAAAGGAAGAGCAGAAGAGCCCGAGCCGCCGTGGCTCCCGCCGGTGCGATCAGCGATCCGGCAGGGTGATATTGAGTTCCAGGATCGAGCAGCTGCCCTGGCTTTCCAGCGCGACATGTACGTCATCGTTGCCGATATTGACGTACTTGCGGATCACCTCCACCAGTTCCTTCTGCAACGCAGGCAGGTAATCCGGGGTGCTGCGTTGGCCGCGTTCGTGCGCCACGATGATCTGTAGACGCTCTTTCGCTACCGAGGCGGTACTTGGCTTTTTGTTGGCACGAAAGAAGTCAAAAAGGTTCATTACCTACCTCCAAACAGGCGCTCGAAGAAACCTTTCTTCGTGACATCGAGGAATCGATGCTCGACGGTTTTGCCCAGCAGACGATCGACTGCATCGCTGTACGCCTGGCCGGCGTCGCTCTGGTCGTCAAGGATGACCGGCACGCCGGAGTTCGAGGCCTTGAGTACGGCTTGGGATTCCGGGATCACGCCCAGCAGGGTCACCGCGAGGATTTCCTTGACGTCTTCGACGCCGAGCATTTCGCCGTCGCTGACGCGTTGCGGATTGTAGCGGGTCAGCAGCAAGTGTTCCTTGATCGGCTCTTCGCCTTTCTCGGCACGCCGGGATTTGCTCGCCAACAGGCCCAGCATGCGGTCCGAGTCACGCACCGACGAGACTTCCGGGTTGGTCACGACAATCGCTTCGTCCGCGAAGTACATGGCCAGGTGGGCACCCTTCTCGATACCGGCCGGGGAGTCGCAGACCACGAACTCGAAGTCTTCCTTGAGTTGCATCAGGACTTTTTCCACGCCTTCCTGGGTCAGCGCGTCTTTGTCGCGGGTCTGGCTGGCGGCCAGCACGTAGAGGTTTTCAAGGCGCTTGTCCTTGATCAGGGCCTGCTGCAGGTTCGCTTCGCCGTTGACCACGTTGACGAAGTCATAGACCACGCGACGCTCGCAACCCATGATCAGGTCGAGGTTACGCAGGCCGACGTCGAAGTCGACGATGACTGTTTTGTGGCCGCGCAAGGCGAGGCCGGTACCGATAGCGGCGCTGGTGGTGGTCTTACCCACACCACCCTTGCCGGATGTAACCACGAGAATCTTGGCCAAGGTGTTTCACCCCTAAGGAAAAAGGACTTTGTCAGCCCCTGAAAAACATCTCTGGAAAACTGCTGCAATTGGACAGGCTTGGCTGGAATCGGATGTGCGGCGGGGTCTACCTCCGGTAAACACTGCCTGATCTTTTTCCTACGTCGTTCAAGCCGTTTTCGCTACGTTTTAGAGATGCTTGGAAAATGCGGCAGTATCCGTTAAAGCCGAATGATGTTCAACACGTCGCCCGAAAGGCTGACCTGGACGCCGGCCCCCCACAACGGGTCGCGCCGCAAATCCTCGGAAACCTTGTAATGCCCGGCGATGGAGATCAGTTCCGCGCTCAACTGCTGACAGAAAATCCTTGCCTTGGTGTCGCCCTTGACACCGGCCAGCGCTCGGCCGCGCATCGGGCCGTATACATGGATGTTGCCATCGGCGAGAAGTTCCGCGCCGGGGCTGACCGAAGAGATGATGACCAGATCGCCACCTTGGGCATAGATCTGCTGCCCGCCGCGCACCGGCGAGGTGATGATTCGGGTGGGCTTGACGGTGGGCTCTGGCGGTTTTTCCGGCTTTTTCGTTTCGGCCGGGCTCAGCTCCAGCACGCGTTCGCGGGCGCCGGAGGGCGGCAGCACCGGAATGTCCACGGCGATGGCGGCGGCGATGTCTTCAATGCGGCTGGCGCGGATCGCCAGGGTGCGCAGTCCATGCTGGCGGCAAACGCGCATCAGCCCTGGCAAATCCACCGAGCCTTCGCCAGCCGGCAGCTTGTCCAGCGCCAGTACCAGCGGGGCGTTGCTGAAAAAGTTCGGCGCCTGGGCGACTTTCGCCGCCAACTGCCGGTCAAGTCCTTCCAGGTCGTTACGGGCCAGTTCCAGCACCGTAATGGCGAGCATGCTGCCCTTCAGCTGGAACACGGGATCTTGGTCTAGCGGTTCGGTTTGGCTCATGGTCGGCGTACAACGACTTGTCACTAAAAGTGCCGAGACTTATAACGAGATCGCCCGCGAGCCGCAAGCCGAGTCGAACAATGTAGAATGCGCGGCCCAGGTCTTGATGGAAGCTGTAATGGATCGCCCGCGTTTTCGAGCTGCGTTTTTTCACCCGCGTTTCTGGCTACTGTGGTGTGGCCTGGGATTGTTGTGGCTGATCGTTCAGTTGCCCTATCCACTGTTGCTGCGGGTCGGCCGTGCGTTGGGCGCGCTGATGTACCGTGTGGCCGGCGACCGGCGGCGCATCGCCAGTCGCAACCTGGCGTTGTGCTTCCCCGAGAAGTCCGCTGCCGAACGCAAGCGCTTGCTCAAGGAAAACTTTGCCTCCACCGGCATCGCCTTCTTCGAAATGGCCATGAGCTGGTGGTGGTCACGTTCGCGCCTGGCGAAGCTCGCCCATGTCGAAGGGCTCGAGCATCTCAAGCAGGCCCAGCGCGACGGCAAGGGTGTGATCCTGATGGCGCTGCATTTCACCACGCTGGAAATCGGCGCGGCGTTGCTGGGGCAGCAGCACACCATTGATGGCATGTACCGCGAGCACAAGAACCCGCTGTTCGACTACATTCAGCGCCGGGGTCGTGAACGCCACAACCTCGATTCCCTGGCGGTGGAGCGTGATGACGTGCGCGGCATGCTCAAGTTGCTGCGCGCCGGCCGGGCGATCTGGTATGCGCCGGACCAGGACTACGGCGCCAAGCAAAGTGTGTTCGTGCCGCTGTTCGGTATCCAGGCGGCGACAGTGACCGCAACCAGTAAATTCGCCCGCTTGGGCAAGGCGCTGGTCGTGCCGTTCGTCCAGGAACGCCTGGCCGATGGCAGCGGCTATCGTCTGGTGATCCAGGCGCCGCTGGAAGATTTTCCGGGCGAGACCGAAGAGGCCGATTGCCTGCGGATCAACCAATGGGTAGAGCGTTCGGTCAGCCAGTGTCCCGCGCAATACCTATGGGCCCACCGGCGGTTCAAGACCCGTCCACCGGGCGAGCCGAAGCTGTACGAAAAGCGCGGTTGAGCGTGTAGCCTAATTGACTGACGACGGAGTTTTGCGATGACCCCAGCTGAACCGGTAACAGGTTTGATTCTTTCCGGCGGCGGGGCTCGGGCGGCGTATCAGGTAGGCGTACTGGCGGCCATCGCCGAGTTGTTGCCGGACGGGGCGCGAAATCCTTTCCCGGTGATCGTCGGGACGTCGGCCGGTGCGATCAACGCGGTCAGCCTGGCGAGTGGGGCGATGGACTTCAAGACTGCCATCGAACGCCTGACGGCCTTCTGGCAGGCGGTGCGCAGCCATCAGGTCATGCGCAGCGACTGGCGTGGCGTGATGGGCCAGGCGACGCGTTTTTTTCAGTCATAGCCTGCTCGGCCTGGGCGCCAAGCTGCCGGTGGCGCTGATCGACAGTTCGCCCTTGCGCGAGCTGCTCCAGGCACAGTTCCACGCATCGGGCATCGAACAGGCGATCGCCGAGCATCAATTGCGCGCAGTGGCGGTGACAGCGTTCGGCTACGAATCCGGACAGGCAGTGACGTTCTATCAAGGTCGCGGCACCATTGGCGCCTGGCTGCGGCATCGACGCATCGGTGTGCCCACGCAGTTGACGGTGGAGCACCTGCTGGCCAGCTCGGCGATCCCCTTGTTGTTTGCTCCGGTCAAGATCGGCCCACAATATTTCGGCGACGGCGCGGTGCGCCAATCGGCGCCGATCAGCCCGGCCCTGCACTTGGGGGCGAATCGAGTACTGGTCATCGGTGTGAGCGGCAACCCCCGTGGCGCGGGTGGGCTGACTCCGACGGAGCGCACCTACACCGGGCAGCAACCGACCCTCGCACAGATCGGCGGCCATATGCTCAACAGTACGTTCATCGACAGCCTGGAAAGCGACATCGAGCTGCTCGAGCGTCTGAACCAGTTCAGTCACATGCTACCCGACGACGTACCGGCCCACGCCCTCGGCGCAGCTCCGGTGGAGGTGCTGGTGATTTCGCCGAGCCAGCCAATCGACGAGATCGCTGCCCGTCATCGCCAGGAGTTGCCCCGTGCACTGCGGGTGTTCTTGCGCGGGCCGGGCGCGACCAAGACCAGCGGCGCCGGGGTGCTGAGTTATCTGCTGTTCGAGGCGGGGTATTGCGGCGAGTTGATCGAGCTGGGACGTCAGGATGCGTTGGCGCAACGTGAGGCGTTGTGCCGGTTCCTGGGGCTACAAGCAGGTCCACCGCTATCGTGAGCCGGCTCGCGCCGACAATGGACCTGCTGGGAGCGCTCGTTTCGATCAGAAGTGGTACTTCAACAAGAAGCTGGTATTGCTCTGGTTGGTCTTGAACCCGTCGCTGTCTTCAATTGCGTATTTGTTCTTCCAGTAGTCATATTCCACTCCCACATACAACTGCTTGGCGCCCAACTTCAGGGCTTTGCCCAAGTCATATTTGATCTGCGGGACGATGTGCAGGTTGGCGTGGTACGTGCCCTTGGAGTGGGTGTCGTTGTCCACGACCCAATCGATGAACCCGTCGAACAGGATGTCGGATGAACCCACGGGCACGGTAATGGCCCAGACCGGGGTTATCTGCCAGACGTTGTCGCCGGCACGCGGGCCTTCGGTCTGGCGATTGTAAAAATTCAGTTGGAAGTAATCGAACCCAGGAATCGCCAGGTCAAAACCTGGACCGATCAGGTACGACTCGTTGTCGCCTTCACCGAACTCGTACGTCATGGCCAGCAGGACGTCTTTGACCGGACCCAGTGCGAGCTTCTGGTCGAAGATCTTGCCGAACGACAAGCGTGGGCTGAATTCGCCGTAATAAGTGTTCGGGCCGGAATTGCTGTCGTCCTGGCCGTTGTAGAAGATCCGGTCAAGGAAGAAGAAGTTGTCGCCATATTGCCAGGCATCGGCGTGCTCGAACGTCACGGTCTGCTGGATGCGCGGGTTGATCTGGAAATCCTTGCCATAGAGGTAGCTCAGGCTGTTGTTCTGCCACTGGAGGAGATCGCCTGCCATCGCCTGGCCCCCGGCCAACAACGCTCCCGCGAGTATCAGGTTGGTGCACGTACGCTTCATTCGGTTTGCTCCCAAAGGTAAGTGGTCTTGTGGTTATTGTTGAGGCGCAGGCAGCCGCTGACAGGCGACCGGTCGGGTGCCGGTCTGCCTGTCTGCGGTATTGCGTTTGTAACGGGACTAGTGGGTGCGCGCGCCTTGGGTGATCCAGGCGCCGATCAGGTCGCGTTCCTGCTGGGTCATCTGCGTGATGTTGCCCAACGGCATGATCTGGGTGGTCACCGCCTGGGCCTGGATGCGCGCGGCCTCTTGCTGGATCTGCTGCGGCGTGTCGAACATCACTCCGCCCGGCGCCGCGCTGAACAGCGGGCTGGTGGGTTTGGCCGAATGGCAGACCGAGCAGCGTTCCTGGATCACGCTATGGACTTTCTCGAACGAAGGGCCTCGGGCGTTGGAAGCCTGGGCGGGCGCCGCTGCCGGGGCGGTCGCCGCCGTCGCCGGTTTGGCTCCGCCGCCCACTGCAGTCTCCGGCAATGGCTGGTACTCGATGACGCTCGGGTTCTTGGCCACTTCCGGTGCGGTGGACATGGGCTTGGGACCGGTGACATACGCCAGGCAGATCATCGCCAGGGCACCTACCGGCAAGGTCCAGGCGAATTTGTTGCTGTCATGCCGCGTGTTGAAGTAGTGCCGCACCAACACCGCCGCCACGGCGATCCCGGCCAGGATCAGCCAGTTGTATTGGCTGCCGTAGGTGCTCGGGAAGTGGTTGCTGATCATGATGAACAGCACCGGCAGGGTGAAGTAGTTGTTGTGGCGCGAGCGTAACAAGCCCTTGGCCGGCAACGCCGGGTCAGGCGTGCGATTTTCGGCGATGGCCGCGACCAGCGCGCGTTGGGCCGGCATGATGATGCGGAACACGTTACCGACCATGATCGTACCGATGACCGCGCCCACGTGCAGGTAAGCACCACGACCGCTGAACACCTTGCTGAACCCGTATGCCGCGGCGATCAACAGCACGAACAGGATCAGGCCGAGCAGGGCAGGGCGCTTGCCCAGCGCGGAATCGCAAAGAAAGGAGTAGACGAACCAGCCGACGAACAAAGAACCGATGCCCAGGGCCACGCCCTCGGTGCCACTCAAGTTGCTGCCGGGAGCCAGCAGGTAGACAGTCGGGTTCCAATAGAACACCACGCACAGCAGGGCGATGCCCGACATCCAGGTGAAGTAGGCTTCCCATTTGAACCAGTGCAGGTTGTCCGGCATGGACGGTGGCGCGAGTTTGTATTTTTCCAGGTGATAGATACCGCCACCGTGGATGGCCCACAGGTCGCCAGCCAAGCCGCTCCTGGGGTTGACGCGATTGAGATTGTTTTCCAGCCAGACGAAGTAGAACGACGCGCCGATCCAGGCCACGCCAGTGATCATATGAACCCAGCGAACGCTCAGGTTCAGCCATTCCAGCAAATGTGCTTCCACAGTCTTTACCTCTCGCCCGTCACCCTTGTTTCGGGTGATCGGACCTTCTCTTATTGGTGGGGGGCGAGGATCAAATACTCATCCTCTTTGAAAAAATGCTCATCGCAGTTATTGCCTGTGCCACTGCGATCAACCACCAGGAAGTCATCCCGCTTTTCGATCGTCAGCACCGGGTGGTGCCAGACGCCGCGATGGTAATTGATGCCCTGCCTGCCGTTGGTGACGAAGGCGCGGACCAAGCCTGATACAGGTGCATCGCCAAGTGGCGCGACCACAATCAGAAAGGGGTTGCCGAGCAGCGGGATGAAAGCCTGGCTGCCCAGCGGATGACGCTCCAGCATGCGCACGGTCAGCGGCATGTCCTGCGCGTCGGCGCGGAAAATGCTGATGATCGCCTGGTCGTCCGGCGTAGCGGTTTCAACCGTTGCCAGGCGATGGAAGCGCATGGTCGAACCGTTATTGATCATGAAGTGATCGCGGCCAGAGGTTTCGATCACGTCACCGAACGGGGCGAAGGCTTCTTTGGTCAGCGGTTCGATCTTGAGTGTGCGCATGCTGGTCTTCTTTATCTTTTGAGTGTGATCGTTTATTTCGCAACTTTACCCAGCACCCGGAGGCGACTCACACCACCGTCCGGGAACACATTCAGGCGAATGTGGGTGATCGGTCCCAGCGCCTTGATCTGTTCGGCGAAGGCGTGTTCGGCATGCATTTCCAGCTTCTGGCTTGGCAACAGTTCGCGCCAGAACAGCGACTGGGTCTCGATCTGGCTGTCGGTGCCGCCCTTGACGAACGCGCCCTGGATCGAGCAACTGTCGGGGTAGTTGCCCTTGAAGTGCAGCGTGTCGACGACGACTTTTTCAACGATGCCGGCGTGGCCCAGGGCGACGATCACCCAGTCATTGCCCGGGGTGCGACGACGGGCGGTTTCCCAGCCGTCGCCCATGTTGATGCCACGGCCCGGGTTGAGGATGTTGCTCATGCGGCCGAAGTGTTCGTCGGAGCAGGCCAGGGCGCGGCCACCGTTGAGGGCAGCGGCCAAGTCGATCTGTTCGTTGTCGCCGACGGCGGACCAGTCGCGGTACGGAATGCCGTACACCCGCAATCGGGCCACGCCGCCATCCGGATAAATGTTGAAGCGCAGGTGGCTGAAGGCCTGGTCGTTGCCGATTTCATGGTAGTGATGGCTGTCGCCTTTGAGCTCGACGGCCGACAGCACTTCGGTCCACTGGGTGTTTTCGTCCGGCTCGCCTTGCGCCACGAAGCAGGCTTCCAGGGAGGCCGACGGTGGGTAGTTGCCGGTGAAGAATGAGGTGTCGATGTCCACGCCCTTGATCGAGCCGGGTACACCGAGGCGAATCACCGCGCTGTCGTAGCCTTCAAAGCGCTTGCGGCGCGACTCCCAGCCGTCCATCCATTTGCCGTTGTCATCGAACACGCCCTCCTTCCACACGGCCGGGGTCGGCTGGAACAGCCGGTTGGCGTCGGCGAACCAGTCATCGGTCACCGAAATGATTTTGGTGCCCAGGCGGGCATCGGCCAGGTTGACGAACTTCTCGAACGGTACGGCGTAAGCTTTCATTCTTCTTGTCTGCCTTTGATAAGTTGGCTGGGGATGCTTGCAGTCCCCCGGTTCCCGGGGCTGCTTGCTAAAGGGTCAGTAATCGGAACAACGCGATCTTGTTGATCTCCGCCAGCGCGCATTTGAATTCGACGTCTGTCGAGTTGTGGATGCGCGTTTCGAACGCGGCGAGGATCTGGTGCCGGTTGCTGCCTTTTACCGCCATGATGAAGGGAAACTTGAACTTGGCTTTGTAGGCCTCGTTCAGCTCGGTGAAGCGCTGGAACTCTTCGGCCGTGCATTGGTGGATACCGGCGCCAGCCTGTTCGTTGGTGCTGGCTTCGGTCAGTTGGCCCTGAACGGCAGCTTTGCCTGCCAGGTCCGGGTGAGCGTTGATCAGCGCCAGCTGGCTGGGGTGATCGGCACTCAACAGGATGTCGCTCATGCGCTGGTGCAGGGTTTCGATCTCGTCGATCGAGGGATCCTGGCCCAGGTCAAAGGCCTTTTCGGCAACCCATGGCGAATGTTCGTAGATGTCGGCGAAGGCTTTGACGAAGGCTTCGCGGCTCAAGGTGGAAGGCTTGAGGGTCTGGAAGGCACTCATTTGGCAGCTCCCTGATACGGGTGGGTCTGCTGCCAATGGCGGGCAATGTCGACGCGACGGCTGAACCACACGCGCTCATGGCCTTTTACATATTCAAGGAAACGCTTGAGTGATGCCAGGCGCGCAGGGCGGCCGATCAAGCGGCAATGCAACCCAATGGAAAGCATCTTCGGTGCCTCAGCGCCTTCGGCATACAACACGTCGAAGGCGTCCTTGAGGTACTGGAAAAAATCGTCACCCTTGTTGAAACCCTGCACCTGAGTGAAGCGCATATCGTTGGTGTCCAGGGTGTACGGGATCACCAGGTGCGGCTTGCCGGTGGGGTTGTTCGGTTCCCAGTAGGGCAGGTCGTCGTCGTAAGTGTCGCTGTCATAGAGAAAACCGCCTTCTTCCATTACCAGTCGACGGGTGTTGGGACCGGTGCGGCCGGTGTACCAACCCAGCGGGCGTTCGCCGGTAATTTCGGTGAGGATGCGGATCGCCTCGAGCATATGCTCGCGTTCCTGGGCTTCATCCATGTACTGGTAGTCGATCCAGCGATAGCCGTGGCTGCAGATTTCATGACCGGCGGCGACCATGGCGCGGATCACGTCGGGGTGGCGCTGGGCGGCCATGGCGACGGCGAAGATGGTCAGCGGGATGTCGAACTCTTTGAACAACTTGAGGACCCGCCAGACACCGGCGCGGCTGCCATACTCATACAGCGACTCCATGCTCATGTTGCGCTCGCCCAGCAGCGGTTGCGCCGACACCATTTCGGAGAGGAACGCTTCGGACTCACGGTCGCCATGCAGGATGTTGCGCTCGCCGCCTTCTTCGTAGTTGAGCACGAACGACAGGGCGATGCGGGCATTGCCCGGCCAATGAGGATGGGGAGGGTTACTGCCGTAACCGATCAGGTCGCGTGGGTAGTCAGCGCTCACTGCAGTCTTCCTTCTTGTTCGAACCATGTGGGTGGCGCCCGGGCTTGAATATCTGGCTGGCGTCACGACGATGGACTGATTGTATACAACTTCGCTAGCGACTTGTAAGCCCGTTTTTTGCATTTTTTACCGCAGGCGGCAGTTTGTCTACACTGCAAGAAATCTGCCCACTTGGTCAATTTATACCCCGACAGCTGGCGGGTGCGCTGGATCGCGCACAGATCGAGGCGCTGCGCGCATCATCAACCACATGACGCAAATTTTTGTTTTTTATTGTGTACAATTTATGTTTGAAGTGTCTTAATTCGCCCACTGCCGCACCGTTTCATGCTTCGAAACGGTGCAGCCTGTCTTTTCAACTGACTCAGGAGGCGCCGTGCCGGGCTGCTCAGCAGCGAGGCACGCACAATCAATGGGACGTCTGACTACACACGTTTTGGATGCCGCACACGGCTGCCCGGGCAGCTCCATCAGGATCGAGCTATACCGCGTGGAAGGTTCGCAATTGCTCTTGGTTGCCAGTGCATCGACCAACAGCGACGGCCGTTGCGATACACCGCTGTTGCAAGGGGATGACTACCGCAGCGGCGTCTATCAGATTCAATTCCATGCCGGCGATTACTACCGCGCCCGTGGCGTCCAGCTGTCCGAACCGGCGTTCCTGGATGTGGTGGTGCTGCGCTTTGGTATTTCTAACGAGCAAGAGCACTACCATGTGCCCTTGCTGATTTCGCCTTACGCCTATTCAACGTATCGAGGCAGCTGAGCCCCCAAGCAGCTGCCTTGCCCTGGAAGCGACTGCGCATAGCTTCTTTGGTTTTTAGCCCGCTCACACTGCGGGCTTTTTTTCATGGGTGTCGCGGTCCTGTGTTTTAGGTGTCATCCCTGACGATGAAGACGGTCTCTCGCGTTTCCTGAGTCCCCAGGTTTGTATAGCGCTGTATGCCTCCGCGCAGACAAATGAGCTTGTTGTTTGCGTGTGCATTTTGCAAAACGTCTGCTGCGCTGTCATCGAACTGAAGGCGCAATGCAAGCTCGTTGCCTCTTGGGTTCAGGGCAGGTATGGAGATCGTGCTATCTGCTGTGCGGTGCAGGGTCATGAAATAGACATAATCATGTTGTGGTCGTTGAAATATCAATGCGGTAGGGAGCCAGGGAATCGGACGAACTGTGTAACCGTTACGTTCAAGACGCTCGGTCATGAATTCATTAAGACGTACGTCATCAGCCAATTCACTCCAATTTTTTCGTTTCGGGAACACATTTGGATCGAAGTCCAATCGTGCGAAGGGACCGAGCACCATCGCAGGGTGCGGCAGTTCCAGGGAGCGAGCTGTGTCCGGAACGACTGAAATGACCGGTAAGGTCGGTAACATCAATAGTGGATCACTCAACTCGGGATGAAGAGAACGTGTCTCGCTTCGCCAGCTGTGGAATACCTGCCTCAACGTGGTCAATCCTTGGGCATCGGCAAATTTCCCGTCGTTGGCCAGCTCAAATTGCCTTCTGGAAAATCTATCGTGAATGTAAGGCCGTAGTTCAGGGAACGATTTAATTGAAGAAGCGATCAACGGCATCTCGAAGGGACGCCCTGGATCAATTTCCCATTGATTGTGAGGCGGCACCCGAATGGCGCCTCTAGGCTGGGAGTTGGGATTATCCAGGAGGATGTTCTCCAGGGTGTCGAAGTCATAGCTTAAATGCGCAGGATCCTTGATATAGGCGATGGGGTGTGCCCTGGCATTGTCGTTAACCACTGTCCAGTAGTGATGACCGCCTAT
Organism: Pseudomonas sp. Z4-20; assembly: GCF_051131955.1. Classification (NCBI taxonomy): domain Bacteria; kingdom Pseudomonadati; phylum Pseudomonadota; class Gammaproteobacteria; order Pseudomonadales; family Pseudomonadaceae; genus Pseudomonas; species Pseudomonas sp. Z4-20. The sequence goes on along the minus strand of NZ_CP071641.1, from coordinate 4,126,818 downwards.
GGTGATGCGGTTAGGTGCAGCGAATGCCGATTGGACGCGCCAACGGCTGATTATGGCTGCGTCCTGTGCTGCTGGGTTCGGGGCCGCTGTTTGCTGCCGGGCCTCACGCCATAGCAGGCTTGCTTCGATACGTTCGAGATATGGCCCGGAGGGTTCGAGTTCACTGTCCAGTCTCGCTCGGTAATGGCTGTTCGCGTCCTGGGCAATCCGGACCGTTCCCCCTCCCACGAGATCGACATAGGCGCGCGATTTGAAGGTGCGAATGCCTGACTCTAAATCTGGCGCCGGCAACCTCTCAACCACGGAGGGTGCCAAACGGTAGTTGCTCAACGGGGCCGAGGTAGTTGGACCGGCGCCTAGAATTGATGCGGGGATGTCCGCTATCGCGACGGTCGGGTGTTGAACGGCATCGGGCCGGGATGAGGGCCCTGCCGCCGTGTCGTGGGTCGTGTCGGGATTCCAGGGTCTTGTTGGCCTGGGCGGCCTTTCGGGTTCCGTATCCGGCATCGCCTCGTGCGCAGTAGCATGAGGGTTGGGCGGCGTGTTTGTATTGGGTCGCGGTCTTTTTGGAGAAAGCATCTGTTCGTCTCAATGAAATGATCGAGGAGGTTCGCGCCTGCGTCAGCGTACGAGCGCTGATTTTCGGCGCGAATCAAACGAAAAATGCGGTATATACGTCTAGCGGAGTCGTTGCGTGTTACACGATGTGTTTCATAGCTGGAATATTATCGAGGCGGCGGGTGATCTCGGTTCGATGTCCTGTCCGTAATATATTCCGTATTGGAGCTCGGTTGTCCCGAAGGCCTTTTGCAACGCCGCTGAAAACGCTGCATCGTCAACGACGTTTGGTATCACGCTATCAGACAGCGTGATGCACACGGTGCGAATAACTTGCAAGATATCAACGGTGAAGTCGGCGTTTTCATTGAGTGTATGCTGAACAAAGTCTTGATAACGCGCGATCTGATGCTCGCACCTATTGGTTTTTCGCAGGTCGCTCGCGTCCAACACACGGAGACTGTCCGCGCGCAGGTACCAGTTTCGTTTCTTCCAGTTGTAGCTCACCGTCCCGGCTGAACCATCCCTGACGGCGACATTGAGTACCTTTATATCCTCCGACGTCAGGCTGGACAGTTCTTTTGCAAGTGTATCGTCCGCGTTTTTTGGTGGGCGGAAGTAGCGGGCGTCAAGAGCGTCTATATAGACTTCTTCAAACAGAACATCGACGGCATGGACAATGCCCTCTGCGGTGATGACCCGTATTGGGTCGATAAGGTCTTCGGGGCCATACTCAGGTAGATGAATAAGCACGCTGCCAACTTTCAACCGATTGGGAAGCAAGGTTATTTCCACCCGGCCCAATTGAGTGGCGTCGAGCTCCCAGGTGGAAGCAGCAGGCAGGCGAGGATTGGCGTTGGCCAGTGCGCCTGGCGTCGAAAGGCGTAGCGTCGTTTCCGGCTTCAAGTGGATAAGGTAGGTAGAGCCCTCGCCAATCAAGACTTCAACTCCCGATGCATCAGATGGCGGATTCAATCGAGCGCAAGTCGCTCTGTTGCGCATGTGGAAGGGTTCTTTTTCCAGCGGTGGCAGAGAGGGATATAGGTGTTTCGTAGGTTTGAGTGGCAGCCGTACATCCGTCTTCCATTGCAGTGGATTATCTTTTGTAATTTCACCGTTGAGGAAAAGCGCGGGGTTGGGATCGGGGAGGGTAAGCCGATAGGATTTTCCATCGTTCATGACGAGGATAAAAGTGTGCTGCGGGCGTAGCTTGGAAAACATCCGTCGTCCAGGGGCTAGGGCGGTGAAGCGTTCGTCGGCGCTTTCCAGATTGAGCAGCCTTACCCGTTTTTTGCCAAGAGATAAAGTCAGGCCGCACTTTCCATATTTAATGTTATCGATTTCATCTTCATCCGTGCCGGCGAAGTAAATGCTGTAGTCGGCTTCGATGCGCGTCAGTTCGGCGCTGGCATAATCCAGGTGGAGCGTCGTGGTGAAGGCGCTGCGTTGTTTGATATTGAGCGTGGTCTCGTTGGTGAAGCGTGAGAAGTAATAGTGCGTGTCTTTATCGTGCGGGACTGTCTGTATGACCCAATCTTTCAATATCCACGGATTTCGTAGCGTTCCCTGTTTGGTCATCGCAATGGTTATCTGGAAAGGGCCGTCAACTTCAAGAAACTCAGGCAGATCTGGGGTCAGCTGGTAACCATCCTTCGTCAGGAAATTCATTTCTTTATTATTAATGCTACGACGTCCGTCGATACGCTTATAAACGTCCCTGATGACCACTTGGCGAACGTCCAGGTCATTCGCGTCGAAGTGTGATGTGAGCACCAAGTCGTTTTGGGTGATTTGCCAGTTTTTAATCAGGTCGGCTCTCCAGTCCAGCAAGATGATGCTGCCGTCCAGGCCGTCTTCTGTAAGGGTGATGCGACCGGGTCTATGGGCGATGACGTACGAATCGTTTCCGGCCCCGCCTTTTGCGTCGAGATTGTTTTTCCCTAGCAGATAAATACGGTCGTCGCCTCCACCCGCTTCGACAGTATCGCAGCCGTAGGACTTGATAATGTTCACCGCGTCCGAGCCCTTGATGGTATGAGTGCCGCCTTCATGGATCTCTATGTTTTCGATGTTTTTCAGCACCGTCTGCAGGTGGCTTGTGTTATCGGCTTTGGTCACCAGAACCTGGTTGCGGGAGAGGTCGACACGGTAACCCAGTTTCAAGACCTGGTGATCTTTAGACCTGCCTGCGAGAATCAAGGTGTCGTTGCCTTGGCCACCGTCCAGCGTGCCCGGCACGAAATCGTCGTCCGTTTCGTTGGGCAGCGCATTGATCCCCTCGAAAATGAACACGTCGTCCTTTTCGCCTCCGGTGAGGTTTTTGATGCCCTCGCCGTAGCGAAAGATATTCTGTTTTTTTTCATCGCCCCAGACAGTGTCGCTACCGCCGCCGATATACCAATGGATGTTTTTATCCTCGGCCGAAGTGCCCAATACTGCGCCTGGCGTATCGACGGTAACGCCCCCACGGGCATCGATCGTATCGTCTCCACCTGTAATCTTTGGTCGCTGTAGGTAATCAACGTATTTGTTGCCGGTCAGCCAATGCGTTGCGTTGAAGGGCACGTCTTCGAGTTCTACGTTGAACGCACCGTTTACGATCGCTTCCGTGGTGTCTTTGAGGGGCCCCTGCAATAAGTACAGGGCTTCAGCCTCGAGCTTTTTCGTGTGCTCGGCTGTCGCTTTGGCAATGAGGTATCGGTCGTTGATGTCTCGGTCCGGGTCGATGAGCCAGAAAGCGAACCATCCAGTACGCAGGCGTTCAAGGGCGGTGAGCTCAATATAGTCGGCGATCTCATCCACTTGGCGTACTGCTCCCCATATTTGCGCGCCTAGCGCTAGGATAAGTCCAGCGACAAGCCCCACGGGGCCGGCTGCAGAAAAGCCTGCCAACGCCGCAATACCGAGCGACACTGTCATCACCGCACTGGTAATGCTCAAGGCTGCGCTGACGTAATGATCGATGGCGTCCTTACCGGTACTTTTCGCTGCATCCTTGAAGGCATTGATCGCGGAGATAATGTCGATGGGCAGTGTTAATGCACCTGCAATCAGGCCGGCACCGCGGCCCAATCTGACGGCAAATGTCGTTCTGGTGAAGTCTTTCAAAGCGCCCTGGCTCGCCTTGAGCATGTGAGTGGCCTGCCTGGTCAGCGCGGCCTCAATGGCAATTGAACTTACCTCGGCGCCGAGGCTGGCGCTATTGAATATCGTGTTATAGCTGTCCTTGTTTCGAATGGCGTCTTGTAGCCCTCGTAAGCCACTGTAAATACCGAAGCCCTGAAGTCCCAGGCCGGTATGGGTCATGGCTATGCTCTTCGCCTGGTTGACCCAGGGTAGTGTGCTGAATTGGAGGGATTGGCGAAATTCCAGTCGTTGGGCGTATATCAATAGCTTTTCCAGTTTGCTCCGATAACTGTTCAACGTTTTCGGTTGTACTGACGGAACGCTTAACAACGGGACGGCGCTGGGTGATCGTTGACTTGCCATTTCAAACAGTAACGTCGGCAGCCGATAATCTTCGGCGGCAGCGATTGTTTTCATCCGCGCTTCGATATCAATCGAGCTGAACTGCAGCGCATTGATGAAAAACCGATTGGGTGTGCGGAAAAAGCAATTCTGGCCATTCAATGGTTGTCCATCGATGGTTGCACCTAGTGTATCCAGTGCTGAGCGGGTCACGGTCAGCGACGCAATGTTCAGCGGACCATATAACTTGTCGACAACGTCCAGTTGAACGCGCCTGAGCTTACGTTCGAGGTCGATTTTCTCGTTGTCGGCCAAGCTGAAATCGATCGTCTCGCTGGTAAACTCGTTGGCATGAAGACCTATGTCGGTAATGACGACAGCATGATCGTCCAGAGAGGAAAGAGGGGCGTCGGTAACCATTGAGAACGTCCATGTTCGGAAATGATGGGAGCGCTAGATGTAGTGAGTTTTGCGAGGCGTGTACATCAAAGGGTTGTTGCGATATTTTGCCTGGCCCTGGTGTATCAGCGAGTTGATAACAACGAAGCGGCGCCGGCGCTGCCGAACAGCCCCGCACTGATACGGTTGAACCAACTCTGACCCTTGCCGCTCCGTAAGTAGCGCGCCGCTCCGTGGGCGCTTAACCCGTACATCAACTTGCAGCCAAGATCGAGCACCGTCCAGGTGGCGATCATGACCAGCAACTGCGGGAGAAAGAGGTGTTCCGCGCTCAGGAATTGCGGCAGGAACGCGGCAAAAAACAAAATATCCTTTGGATTACTCGCGCCTAACACGAACGCACGGCCAAACAATGCAGCAAAGCGTGGAGTCGCAACAGCGTGGGGCAGGTCAGTGGCAATCGAGGGCTGGCGCGACTGCTTCCAGCTCTGCCAAGCGAGATAGAACAGGTACAGTGCTCCGACTATCTTCAGCACGCTGAACAGTTGTTCGGACGCCAGCAACAGTGCCCCCAGCCCGAGCGCCGAGGCACTAAGCAAGCAGATCGAAGCAATGACCCCGCCGAGGAATGCCGGATAGGAGCGGCGCAGGCCGTAGTTCAAACTGTTGCTGATCATCAACAAGGATAACGGGCCGGGGATGAGGATCACCACTAACGCGGCGCCGCTGAACAACAACCAGGTTTCCAGATTCATTGCTTTGCTCCTGATGCACAAAAGCCCCACCAACGGGGTGAGGCGGATGAAGATGTGTACCGTCTACAAGAAGATGAACTTGGCGATAAAGATCGCGCAGAGCGCCCACAAGCTGACGGATATTTCCTTGTATTTACCGGTGCCAGCCTTTAGCACCACGTAGGTGATGAAACCCAGGGCAATGCCATCGGCGACCGAAAAGGTCAGCGGCATCATGATGGCTGTAACGATTGCCGGGATGCTGTCAGTCGCTTCGTCCCACTCGATGTGGGCCATGCCGCCCATCATCAGCATGGCGACATAAATCAGCGCACCGGCCGTGGCGTAGGCGGGGATCATCCCCGCCAACGGTGCGAAGAACATGGCGGCAATAAATAACACGCCGACTGTCACGGCGGTAAGCCCGGTGCGGCCACCGGCGGCGACACCGGCGGCGCTTTCCACATAACTGGTGACGGGTGGCACACCGACCATGGCGCCGAATACGCTGGAAGCGCTGTCGGCCTTCAGGGCCTTGGACAGGTTTTCGATCTTGCCATCGGGCTTCACCAGGCCGGCGCGCTGGGCCACGCCCATCAGGGTGCCGGCGGTATCGAACATATGGACGAAGAGGAAGGCCAGCACCACGCTGATCATGCTGACATTGAATACGCCGGCCACGTCCATCGCCATCCAGGTGGGTGCGAGGCTTGGCGGCGTGGACATCACACCGTTGTATTGCACCAGCCCAAGGCCCCATCCGGCCAGGGTCACGGCAATGATGCTGATCAGGATCGCGCCGAACACGCGGTGGTAACTGAGCACAGCGATCATCAGAAAGCACACCGCGGCCAGCAGCGGTCCGGGCTCGTGCAAGGAGCCCAGCTTGATCAGCGTGGCGGGGCTGTCGACGACGATGCCGGCGGTTTTCAGGCCGATCAGTCCAAGGAACAGCCCGACCCCGGCGCCCATCGCGTAGCGGAGGCTGACCGGGATACTGTTGAGCAACCACTCACGGATACGCGACAGGGTCAGGACCATGAACAACACACCGGAAACAAACACTGCGCCCAGCGCGGTTTCCCAGTTGTAGCCCATCGTGCCGACTACGGTGTAGGTAAAAAAAGCGTTCAGGCCCATGCCGGGTGCCAGGCCTACCGGCCAGTTGGCATACAGGCCCATCAACAGGCAACCGAGGGCTGCGGCGATGCAGGTGGCGACAAACGCGGCGCCGTGATCGATGCCGGCATCGGCCATGATGTTGGGGTTGACGAAGATGATGTAGGCCATGGTGATAAAGGTCGTGACACCGGCGATAAGCTCGGTCTTCACCGTGGTGCCATGCAAGCTGAGTTTGAAGAGGCGTTCCAGCCAGCCACTGCGTAAAGGCGGCGAGAGATCCAGCGTCTGGGCTTCGGGTTTGCGGCTGTCCACAGCGAGTACTCCTCAAGAGTTTTATTGTTATTCCAGCATCGCGTGTTCCCTGAGGAAGGCTGCGAGGCATTGAGGCAGGTAAGGCTGGCGAAGTTGTTGACTGCTTGGTCAGGAACTCGCACGAAGCGAATTATGCTTTTGTATACAAATAAAGCAAATAATGTTTTCTGTTTTGTCGACGAAATTTATGGCGATAGGGATATATCGCCATGAGGATGCCTTGGGATCGGACGCGCAAGCTGTCAGTCGCTAGCCTTCCCTAACCCCAGATTCACCGCCAACCAGCCATCGACAGCTGCTTCGCCTGCCTCGGCAAACACCCGTTCGAGCAATTTCACCTGCTCGCGCCGCAACGCCCCGCCGCGATCCATGGGCCAATACGGCATGAGCGAAGGCGAGCCGGCCCTGCGTGAAGCGTTGGCAGCGCAGGCGCGATCCTTAGGCCTGCCATGTGCGGCAAGCCAGGTACTGGTGGTCAGCGGTTCCCAGCAAACCCTCGACCTGGCGGCGAAGTTGCACATCGACATCGGCACCGAGATCACGCTCGAAGCACCGACTTACTTGGCGGCGCTGCAGATTTTCCTGTTCCCGTACCTGCTGCGGCTCAAGCAATCGGCGGATTTGCACACCAACCGCATCGGCCATTGGCAGGCGTGGCAATGGATCGGCACCGAGCAGTGCCGCAGCCATCTGAGCAAGTTGAGGGATTTCTACCGGGAGCGTCGCGACGGGTTCCAAGCCGCGCTGCAACGGCATTTTTCCGACCTGGCGGACTGGAACGTGCCTCAGGGCGGGCTGTTTTTCTGGCTGACCCTCAAGCAACCGCTGGACACCCGCACCCTGCTGGCCGCGGCGTTGGCGGCGGACGTCGCGTTCATGCCGGGGGAGCCATTCTTTCCGGACCCGGACAAACACCCAGGGCATCTGCGCCTGAATTTCAGCCACATCGATCCGGCACGGCTGGATGAAGGACTCAGGCGCTTGGCAGGCGTGGTGCGTGAGGCGCTGGCCGCAGAGGCGGCGTGAGTCTGCGGGGTGGATGGCTTGCGACGCTTGCGCGCGATAAGGCCATCCACTGCCTTGAAAATCCTTAGGCCGCCGAAAAGCGCTTATCCAGATAATCGATGATCGCTTTCGACTCATACAACCACGTGGTCTCGCCATTTTCTTCAATTCGCAGGCACGGCACTTTGATCCTGCCGCCTTGCTCCAGCAGCGTTTGGCGATCCTGCTCGTTGTTCTTCGCGTCGCGCAGGGCCACCGGTACGTTGAGGCGACGCAGGGCGCGGCGGGTCTTCACGCAAAAAGGACAAGCGTGGAATTGAAACAGCGTCAGGCCGCTGGCTGCCTGGTCAACTTGCGCCTGGGCTTGCGCCGTGCGCTGTTTCTTGGCGGGCCGGGTGATGAAATCGAGGAAGATGATGAGCTGGCCCAGGCCAACTCGAAGCGCTTTGACGATCACGGTACAAGCCTCGCGGGAAGAACAGGGCGCGCAGCTTACCTGATTTTTCGTGGGCGAAAAAAAACCGGCGATCAATGCCGGTTTTTTTACGCGACGGATTACTTGATGAGGCTGAGGAATTCCATGCGCGTCGCCGCATTTTCGCGGAATTCGCCAAGCATCACCGAAGTGATCATCGAGGAGTTCTGCTTTTCCACACCGCGCATCATCATGCACATGTGCTTGGCCTCGATGACGACCGCCACGCCGAGTGCACCGGTCACCTGCAGGACCGCATCGGCGATCTGGCGGCTGAGGTTTTCCTGGATCTGCAAGCGACGCGCGTACATGTCGACGATGCGCGCAACTTTTGACAGGCCCAGGACCTTGCCGCTCGGGATATACGCGACATGAGCCTTGCCGATAAACGGGAGCAGGTGATGCTCGCACAGCGAGTACAACTCGATGTCCTTGACCAGCACCATCTCGCTGTTGTCGGAGCTGAACAAGGCACCGTTGGTGACTTCTTCCAGGGTCTGTTCATAACCGCGGCAAAGGTACTGCATGGCCTTGGCAGCGCGCTTGGGCGTGTCGAGCAGGCCCTCGCGGGAAACGTCCTCGCCCAATTGGCCGAGAATCGCGGTGTAATTCTGTTCCAGAGACATGAAACTACCTGTGGGATTTTACGCAAAGGGCAAGGGTACGGTGGCGGACACGGCGCTGCAAGCTCGGCAATCGAGGGCTACTCGTCGCGGCCTTCCATCATGGTGCGCTTGAGCATCACGTACACCGCCCCGGCGCCGCCGTGTCTGGCCTGGCAGGAAGTGAAGCCCAGCACTTGCGGATGCTGGCGCAGCCAAGTGTTGACGTGACTCTTGATCATCGGCCGCTTGCCGTCCAGTCGCACGGCTTTGCCGTGGGTGACGCGCACGCAGCGGATTTCGAATTGGGTGGCTTCAGCCAGGAAGGCCCAGAGGGTTTCCCGGGCTTTTTCGACGGTCATGCCGTGCAGGTCGAGGCTGCCTTCGAAGGGGATCTGGCCGACCTTGAGCTTGCGCATCTGGCTTTCCTGCACGCCGTCGCGAGCCCACATCAGCTCATCTTCAGGGCCGACATCGATCACAAACTGATCGGACAAACCGTCCACGGTGGTGGCATCGGTACGCACGGTGGCGGCTTGGCGCAACTTGGCGATCTGCGCGCGATCGGCTTTGGGTTTGCCGGTTTCAGCGCGATCGTGCTTGATCGGTTTTACGCCTTGGATGGCACTTTTGAACAGGGAAAAGTCGTCGTCTTGCATGTCAGCCTCCGCGAAGGCCGGCCAGTTTACCGAACTCCTACGGGATCAGGCGCAAGAAAACGTCGGATGGCGGGTCAGTCGTGTTTTTTCATCAGGTGCGGAGACATGGCCAGCTCCAGGGATTGGCGGGCGCGACGGCGGCAACGGCGCCAAAGCCAGACGCCCAACAGCAAGACCAGCAAGCCGATCGCCAGGATCAGCGCCGAGCCGAGCGGGGTGGCATTCAATTCACCCAGTGCCGGTGGGCGGCCAAGCAGGCTGGCGGCGCCGGCCATGGCCAGCAGGACACCGAGCGTTGCGAGCAGCGCGGCAATCGCCGCGCCGAAACGAAATCGCCAGTTGCTCGGGCCCTTGGGCCGCAAGCGACGGGCGTCAAAACCATCGGATATCTTCATTCCGACCTTCCTCAATGGGTATCGGCCCTTCGACCGGAAGATGTTCGGGTTGTTCCTGAGGCTAGGGTATTTGAAGGAAATGAGAGGCTTTTGCGGATGAGCGGCGGAACGGGCCGCTCATCGAGGGCATCAGGTGAAGTCGCGGGTCAGGGCCAAGGTGGCAAAATTGTCCGCCATGATCGCCATTTCGGTCTGGTGCACCTGTTCGGCGCTCAGCACGCCGCCTTTGTGCGGCAGGTCGCGCGTGGTGCAGGCGTCTTCGACGAGGGTGCACCGGAACCCCAGGTTCTTGGCGGCGCGCACGGTGGTGCTGACGCTGGAATGGCTCATGAAGCCGCAGACAATCAGGTCCAGGGGGCCGAAGTCTTCGAGGCGCTTCTTCAGCTCCGTGCCGTGGAATGCGCTGGGCAGCAATTTTTCGATCACGGTTTCGTCGCCCTGGGGTTCGAGGCCCGGAATGAACTCGCCGCGTTCGCCTTGCGGATCGAACAGCCCGCCATGGGTGCCGAGATGGCGCACATGCACGATCGGGCGACCGGCGGCTCGGGCCGCGCCGAGCAATTGCTTGATGTTCGCGACCGCCGCGTCCATGCCGCTCAGGGCCAAGGGGCCGGCGAGGTATTCTTTCTGGGCATCGATGATGATCAGGGTCGCTTGACTCAGGTTGGCCGCCGCATAACCACGGCCGCTGAGTTGAAACATCGTTTTTGGAACGGACATTCTGGGGCTCCTTCGGGTGGGGCTTTTGTGACATTGTCCTCCGGCTGAGCGGTTCTGTGAATCGCTTCCATCGCAGGGGCCGCCGTTGCTGGCCTACAGCCTTGTCAAGATTGGCATCTTGTTCAATAGGACGTGCAAAAAAGGGAGGTTTCTTACAGCTAAGCCGGCACTTTTCGTTCGTCCTTGGCGCGTGTTTGGGTGGGCATGCGTTTGGCTGTTAGACTCGCCCGTCGATTTTTCTGGAGTTTGCCGCCGTGATCACTTCCCGCCTTCGTACCCTGCGCGACCACATCCGTTGGGCCGTCAGCCGTTTCCATGGGGAGGATCTGTTTTTCGGCCATGGCACCGATAACGCCTGGGATGAAGCTCGCCAGTTGGTCCTTGGCGCGCTGCACCTGCCTTGGGAAATTGCCGACAGTTATCTGGATTGCCGCCTCGAAGACGAAGAGCTGGTGCACGTCCAGCGCTTGCTGCGCCGACGCATTGACGAGCGCATCCCCACTGCCTATTTGCTGGGTGAGGCCTGGTTCTGCGGCATGTCTTTCATCGTTGACGAGCGCGTGCTTATCCCGCGCTCACCCATCGGCGAGCTGATTGAAAAACGCTTCGAACCCTGGTTGGGGCAGGAGCCGGCACGGATCCTCGACCTCTGCACCGGTTCCGGCTGCATCGGCATCGCGTGTGCCTATGAGTTTCCCGAGGCCGAAGTGGTGCTGGCCGACCTGTCGTTCGAAGCGCTGGAGGTGGCCAACCAGAACATCGAGCGCCACGGTGTCGACGAGCGGGTGTTTACTGTCCAGGGCGATGGCTTCGATGGATTGCCTGGGCAACGTTTCGATCTGATCGTGTCGAACCCACCCTATGTCGATGCGGAGGATTTCGCCGACATGCCCCAGGAGTACCAGCATGAGCCTGAACTGGGCCTGGCCTGCGGCGATGACGGCTTGAACCTGGTTCGCCGGATGCTTGCCGAGGCGGCCGATCATCTGACCAACAAAGGATTGCTGATTGTCGAAGTGGGCAACAGCCAGGTGCACGTCGAAGCGCTGTACCCGGAAGTCGACTTCGCCTGGCTGGATTTCGAGCGCGGCGGCCATGGCGTGTTCATGCTCAGCGCCGAACAGTGCCGTCAGCACCAGGCGTTGTTTGCTTCGCGGGTTTGACTCTGGTTACGACGGACTGCCTTTGTGGCGAGGGAGCTTGCTCCCGCTGGGCTGCGCAGCAGCCCCCGTTTTAAGGTCTCGGAATAACAGTCGCCAGATTTACGACTGCTGCGCAGCCGAGCGGGAGCAAGCTCCCTCGCCACGGGATCGGCTGAGGCTCTCCCGTTCAACGGTGCTCAATGCCGCGTCGCAATCCAGATCAGCAACCCGGCCTGGAACATCGCAAACGCCACCAGGCAGGTAATGGTGAAGCGTAGACCGGTGTCTTCGCGTTTGAACTTGTTGACCTTTTCTTCCTGCTTCTTGAGTTTGACTTCCTGTTCCGCCAGGTTCTGCTCGGCTTGTTGGAGCATTTGCGCGGCTTCGAGGATCTCGACGAATTGCAGTTTCTCGGTGTTCCAGTCACCCAGCAGATCGCCGACCTGGGCTGGCTTGACGCTGCCCTTGAGGTGTTGGGCGTCGGCGTAGACCACTTCAAAGCCGTGGGCCTTGAGGAAGTGGTCGCGGCGCAGACGCGTGTCTTCGTTCAGCGCGTCCTTGTTATTCAGATCGGTACCGTCGACCCGGTAGCCCGACCAGCGCTTCTTGGCCCAGGTAATGCCTTGGGCAGCGAGGAAGCGACCAATGCCTCGGTTCAACGGCTCGACTTGCAAACTGTCGGGAGAGAAGTACAGGCGTTTTTCGACGTGGTCGGCCCAGACATCCAGATGGTTCTGTTCCTTGCGCACCCGCTGGCCCGGCAGCTGGACGCTCATGCGCAGCAAGCTGCGCTCCTTGCTATGGCGCTCGGCATAGCTGAACTCGACAAACCGCAGCGGTCGCACGCCGGTGGTGCGATCGGTCTTGAGCGGGGCCAGCCGGAGCATTTTGTGATGCTCGGCGTGCACGTCCGCCCAAGGCAGGTCCGCCGCAGGTGGGGCGGCCGTTTCGGCGACGGTGTCGGGTGAAGTTTCAGTCTCAGTCATAACGGCAAAATCCTGTCCAGGCCGGCTCCTCGGCAGCCAATGCGCTGTCCGACACCGGTTTATCGGCCGTTTTTGCCAAGACTGGAGAGCTATAGGCCACTAATCCCGCTCAACGGGCGGCCAACGCACCAATAAAGTTCAGGATGTGCGCGCCAAGCTCGGCGGCCAGGGGCAGGTTGGGGTCCTTGTAGGAAGCCAATTGCCGCTTCACATCGTTGGGCACAATGCGCATCACGTGGTTCATGCCCTCGATCAGCGCCAGTTGTGCATCCGGCTTGGCGGCTTTTAACCGCTTGGCGTCGTCGACGCTGACCTGGATATCGTTGCTGCCCTGGATAATCAATGCCGGCATCTTCAGCGCGGCGAAGGCGTGGGCCGGGTCCTGGCGGAACAAGGAAATGAGGTACGGCTGCACGCTGGGGCGGAAGATGACGTGCAGTTGCGGCGGCACGTCAGCGTCGGGGCGGCCGGCCTTGAGGCTGTCGAGCAATTCGTTGCTGCGCAACATCAGCGCCGGTGGCAGGCGATTGCTGAGCTGTTGGCGCAGCACTTGGTCAATCGGACGAGCGCTGCCGGACACCGAAATGACAGCCGCCGCGTTGGCCTGGGGCGCGGCGAGGCTGGCGATCAGCGCGCCTTCGCTGTGACCGAGCAGAATCAACGGGCCCAGCCGAGGATCAGCGGCCAGTTTGTGGCTCCAGGCCACGGCATCGGCGACATAGGCTTCGACGCTCAGGTTGCGTTCGTCGGGCGTGGCCGCGAGGCTGGCCGCCACGCCGCGCTTGTCGTAGCGTACGCTGGCGATGTTATGCCTGGCCAACACCCAGGCCAGTCGCTTGAGGCTGTCATTGCGCCCGCCCTCGGGGTTGTTTCCGTCACGATCCGTAGGACCTGACCCTGAAATGATCAGGACAACCGGCACCGGCGTGTCGGACTTGGGCAGCAGCATCGAGCCGAAAAGCTCACCGCTACCGGTGTCGAGGCTGATGGGACGTTGCAGCACGGTGGCCTGGGCGAAGCCAGGAAGCAGGCCGGTCAACAGGGTAAGGCTCAAGGCAAACGCTCTTAACATCATGACGCCATTAGTTGCGAAGGTGCCGGTTGGACTGGCGGGCACCGATAAGGTTCGAGGATGAACTACTCGGGGAGCCTGCGTATACTGGCGCCCACTACGAATCCAAGGTTGAGTCTCTCAGCGATTTCACGGAGCACCCTGCATGTCCGGCAATACCTACGGCAAGCTGTTCACCGTTACCACCGCGGGCGAAAGCCATGGCCCGGCGTTGGTCGCCATTGTCGACGGCTGCCCGCCGGGCCTGGAGATTTCCCTGGAGGACCTGCAGCGTGACCTCGATCGACGCAAGCCTGGCACCAGCCGCCACACCACCCAGCGCCAGGAAGCCGATCAAGTCGAAATCCTCTCCGGTGTGTTCGAAGGGCGCACCACCGGTTGCGCCATCGGCCTGCTGATTCGCAACACCGACCAGAAATCCAAGGACTATTCGGCCATCAAGGACCTGTTCCGCCCGGCCCATGCCGACTACACCTATCACCACAAATACGGCGAGCGCGACTACCGTGGCGGCGGCCGCAGCTCAGCCCGGGAAACCGCCATGCGCGTGGCGGCCGGGGCGATTGCCAAGAAATACCTGGCCAGCCAGGGCATCGTCATCCGTGGCTACATGAGCCAGTTGGGCCCGATCGAAATCCCCTTCAAGACCTGGGATTCGGTGGAACAGAACGCCTTCTTCTGTCCCGACCCGGACAAGGTGCCGGAACTCGAGGCCTACATGGACCAGCTGCGCCGCGACCAGGATTCGGTCGGCGCGAAAATCACTGTGGTCGCCGAAGGTGTCATGCCTGGCCTCGGCGAGCCGATCTTCGACCGCCTCGACGCCGAACTCGCCCACGCGCTGATGAGCATCAACGCGGTCAAGGGCGTGGAGATCGGCGCCGGTTTCGCCTGTGTCGCCCAGCGTGGCACCGAGCACCGCGACGAACTGACCCCGCAAGGTTTCCTCAGCAACAACGCCGGCGGCATCCTTGGCGGCATTTCCTCGGGCCAGCCGATTGTCGCGCACCTGGCCCTGAAGCCGACGTCCAGCATCACCACGCCCGGACGTTCCATCGACGTTCATGGCAACCCGGCGGACGTCATCACCAAGGGCCGCCACGACCCTTGCGTGGGCATCCGCGCGACGCCGATTGCCGAAGCGATGATGGCGATTGTGTTGATGGATCATCTGCTGCGTCATCGTGGCCAGAACGCCGACGTTCAGGTCAGCACGCCGGTGTTGGGTCAGCTTTGATGACTGGCCTGCCGAACGCCGTGGCCTGACGACCATGGCGGCGTTGCCGTACTGGCGGCTTTCCAGTTTCTACCTGTTCTATTTCGCCTTGCTCGGTTCGACTGCGCCGTTCCTGGCGCTGTACTTCGATCACCTGGGTTTCAACGCGGCGCGTATCGGCGAGCTGGTGGCGATTCCCATGCTGATGCGCTGCGTGGCGCCGAATCTCTGGGGCTGGCTGGGGGACTACACCGGCCGGCGCCTGGCGATCGTGCGCTTCGGCGCGGTCTGTACGCTGCTGAGCTTCTCGCTGATTTTCATTGATAAAAGCTACGCCTGGCTGGCGATGGTCATGGCGCTGCATGCGTTCTTCTGGCATGCGGTGCTGCCGCAATTCGAGGTCATCACCCTGGCCCACCTGAGCGGGCAGGCGTCGCGCTACAGCCAGGTCCGCCTGTGGGGCTCCATCGGTTTCATCATCACCGTGGTCGTGCTGGGGCGGTTGTTCCAGTGGCTGAGCCTGGACGTCTATCCGGTGGCCCTGGCCCTGATCATGGCCGGTATCGTGCTCAGCAGTTTCTGGGTGCCCAACGCCCAGCCCGTGCAGGGGCCGCGAGTGGCTGGGGACGGTTTTCTGCGGCAATTGCGCAATCCGGGTGTGCTGGCGTTTTATGCCTGCGTCGGTTTGATGCAACTGAGCCACGGGCCCTACTACACTTTTCTGACCTTGCACCTCGAGCGCCTGGGTTACAGCCGTGGATTGATCGGCGTGCTCTGGGCCGTTGGCGTGGTCGCCGAGGTGCTGGTGTTCCTGCTGATGAGCCGGATCCTGGCGCGGTTTTCCGTGCGCCGGGTGCTGATGGCCAGCTTCCTGCTGGCGGCGCTGCGCTGGTTGCTGCTCGGGTCGCTGGCTGAGTTTCTCTGGGTACTGTTGTTTGCCCAGGTGCTGCACGCGGCGACGTTCGGCAGCTTTCACGCCGCTGCCATTCATTTCGTGCAACGTAGCTTCGGCCCTCGCCAACAGGGCCAGGGCCAGGCGCTATACGCCGCGCTGGCCGGTACTGGCGGGGCGCTGGGCGCGTTGTATTCCGGCTATAGCTGGAATGCGTTGGGCGCCGGATGGACGTTCAACATCGCCAGCCTCGCAGCCTTGGCTGCAGCCGTTATCATTGCCACACGCATGCAAGAGGACAGGCCATGAGCCTTACCCATGAACAGCTCGCCCAGGAAATCATCGACGCCGGGCGTTTTTTGTATGGTCGCGGCTGGTCCCCGGCCACCAGCAGCAATTATTCGGCGCGGTTATCGCCTGACCAGGCCTTGCTCACCGTGTCGGGAAAACACAAGGGACAGTTAAGCATCGACGACGTGCTCGCCACCGACCTCGACGGCAACAGCCTGGAACCTGGCAAGAAACCGTCCGCTGAAACCCTGCTGCACACTCAGTTGTATCGCTGGCGCCCGCAGATCGGCGCGGTGCTGCATACCCACTCAGTGAACGCCACCGTACTGTCGCGCCTGACGAGCGAAGCCTTCATTGACTTTGAAGACTACGAACTGCAAAAAGCCTTCAGTGGGATCACCACGCACGAATCCCAGGTCCGCGTGCCGATTTTCGACAACGACCAGGACATCGTGCGCCTGGCCGCCAAGGTCCAGCCATGGCTGGAGGCCCACCCCGATTGCGTCGGCTACCTGATTCGTGGCCACGGCCTGTATACCTGGGGGGCGCGGATGAACGATGCGCTGCGGCAGATCGAAGCGTTCGAATTCCTGTTCGAGTGCGAACTCAAGACCCGCGCACTCCTGAACCGTTAATTTGCTGGAGCCATTGCCATGAGCAGCCTGTCCGTCTACCACGTATCGAGTCCCGAGATTCCGAACAAGGTGCTGACCCACTTTGAAGACATTGCCTCGACCCTGGCCGAGAAAGGCGTGCGCTTCGACCGATGGGAAGCTGCGGCCAAGATCCAGCCCGGCGCCAGCCAGGAGGAAGTGATCGCCGCCTACCGGACCCAGATCGACAAGCTGATGACCGAACGCGGCTACGTCACCGTCGATGTCATCAGCCTCAACAGCGATCACCCGCAGAAAGCCGAACTGCGCGCCAAGTTCCTCGATGAACACCGCCATGGGGAGGACGAGGTACGATTTTTCGTCGCCGGTCGTGGCTTGTTTACCTTGCACATCGACGATTATGTCTACGCAGTCCTCTGTGAAAAGAACGACCTGATCTCGGTGCCCGCCGGTACGCCGCATTGGTTCGACATGGGCGAACACCCGCATTTCGTTGCCATTCGCCTGTTCAACAATCCCGAAGGTTGGGTCGCGAAGTTTACCGGCGACGACATCGCCGGCCGTTTCCCGCGGCTGGAGGACTGAGCTCATGACGATCAAAGCCATCCTCACTGACATCGAAGGCACCACCAGCGCGGTGAGCTTTGTATTCGACGTGCTGTTTCCCTACGCCGCTGAACACCTGCCGGATTTTGTCCGGCACAACGCCGCGCGCGTTGATGTAGCCGAGCAATTGGATGCGGTGCGCCGCGACAGTGGTGAAGCCGACGCCGATACCGAGCGGGTCATCGCGATCCTCTTGGGCTGGATCGCCGAGGACCGCAAGGCTACGCCGCTCAAGGCGTTGCAGGGAATGGTCTGGGAGCAGGGCTACCAGGCCGGACAGTTGAAAGGTCATGTTTATCCGGACGCGGTACAGGCGCTCAAGAACTGGCACCAGCAAGGCTATCGCCTATTTGTCTATTCCTCGGGTTCGATCCAGGCGCAGAAACTGATTTTCGGCTGTTCCGAAGCGGGCGACTTGTCGCCGCTGTTCAGCGGCTATTTCGACACCACGTCGGGGCCCAAGCGGGACGTGCAGTCCTACCAGCGGATCAGCGAGGCGGTGGGTGTTGCGCCGGGGGAAATCCTGTTCCTGTCGGATATCGTCGAGGAACTGGATGTGGCTCGCGGTGCGGGCATGGCGACCTGTGGCTTGGCGCGGGACGGCGGTGAGCTGGTCGGCCACGAAACCGTGGAAAGCTTTACACGGATCGATCCGGCTGGTTTCTGAATCGCAGCACTGCCGCCCAAACGAAATCGGGCCATGGCGCCGCAAAGTGCCATGGCCCGATCAGGGACGTTGCTATCAGGCGCTGTGATAAGTCGGCAGCGCAAAGCGATGCTGGCTCTGCAACATGGCGACCGGCGGTAGCTCGCTGGCCTGTTCAGCCAGGTCACGGCGAATGGCGCTGATTGCCCAGGACAATTGGTCCCCAGCGTGCAACTGAGCGTAGGAAATCGTGCGTTTGAACAGTTTGCCGTCGCTGTTGCGCAAGGTCAGCAGGATGCCGCCATCCGGGCGAGCCTGGGTGGTGACGTCGTAGTTGGAAAACAGCGATGCAAATTTCTCTTGAATCATGTTCATAGTTGACTGCTCCATGGTATGGCAAACCGTGGAGGGGTAGTTGCAGTGTCTGTGCCAGCCTTTGGTGCGAAGAAAAATCCTTCCAAAACAACAGGTTATATTTTTATCGGTTTTCTGCTTTCGTGCATCTTGCATGAACGGCCATCGTGCATCCTGCATTTTGCGTGGTTGGAGCAGATTTTTGGAACCAAACCAGGCCCGCACGCTCACGCTTCGCCTGGCCTCGGGTTGCGGATACAAAACATTGCAAAAACCGCGTGTACAGCCGCCGAATCGCTGGCGTACTTTCGAATCCAGATTTCGCACAACCTATAACAAGAACCGCGGCCCACAAGGCCGGACGGGGAAGGATCATCCATGAGTCGTACACCCAGCGACGCTATTACCTGGGGCATGATGCTGTGCAAACTGCCGGCCATCGCCAGGGCTGTTCCCCGCATTGTCAAAGGCACGAAGCTCGCCAACGTCCAAAACCCTACCCAGCCCTGCGGCCTGGGCTGGTGTTTCGAACAGGCCACGCGACGTAATCCCCAAGGCCCGGCGTTGCTGTACGGCGACGCAGTGTTGAGTTATGCACAGGTCAACGCGCAGGCCAACCGCATCGCCCATTACCTCCAGGTGCAAGGCATCGGCAAAGGCGACTGCGTGGCGGTTTTCCTGGAAAACCGTCCCCAACTGTTGATCACCGTGCTGGCGGTGGCAAAGGTCGGCGCGGTCAGCGCGATGATCAATACGTCGCAGACCGGTGATGCCCTGGTCCATAGCCTGGCGCTGGTCGCGCCCGTTGCCGTAGTGGTCGGGGATGAACGAGTCGCGGTGTACAACGACGTGCGTGGTCGAACCGCGCTGTCGCAGGCTCGGATCTGGTGGGTGGCTGATCAGGCGAGCGCTGCGGCTCCGTGCGGATTCGTCGACCTCATCAGCAACAGCGAGCAATACCCGGGGGATAATCCGGCCAGCAGCCAGCAGGTCTTCTTCAACGACCCGTGCTTCTACCTCTACACCTCAGGGACTACCGGACTGCCCAAGGCCGGCGTTTTCCGCCATGGCCGTTGGATGCGCACCGCCACCAGTTTCGGCCTGATCGCCCTGGACATGCAGCCCGAGGACATCGTCTATTGCACGCTGCCGCTGTATCACGCCACCGGACTGTGTGTGTGTTGGGGCGCGGCGGTTTGTGGTGCGTCGGGATTCGCGATCCGCCGCAAGTTCAGCGCCAGTCAGTTCTGGAACGACGTCCGCCGCTATCGGGCGACCACCTTGGGTTATGTCGGCGAGCTGTGCCGCTATCTGGTCGACCAGCCCGAGAACGGCACGGACCGGCAGCATGCCGTGACGAAAATGATCGGCAATGGCCTGCGCCCAGGCGCCTGGTCGGCCTTCAAGACCCGCTTTGGCGTTGGCCACATCTGCGAGCTGTATGCGGCCAGCGACGGCAATATCGGCTTCACCAATATCCTCAATTTCGATAACACGGTGGGGTTTTCCCTGATGGGCTGGGAGCTGGTGCAGTACGACCATGACAGCGGCGCGCCTTTGCGAAATCTGCAAGGGCGCATGCAGAAGGTTCCCAAGGGCGAGCCGGGCTTGCTCTTGGCGCGCATCGACGACAAGGCGCCGCTGGACGGCTACACCGATGCGGCGAAAACCGAAAAGACCATCTGCCGGGATGTCTTTGTCCCCGGCGACCGCTATTTCAACACTGGCGACCTGCTGCGCAACATCGGGTTCGGCCATGGGCAGTTCGTCGATCGCCTCGGCGACACCTATCGTTGGAAGGGCGAGAACGTCTCGACCACGGAAGTCGAGAACGTGCTGCTGCAACACCCGCAGATCTGCGAGGCGGTGGCTTATGGCGTGGAAGTCAACGGCACCAATGGCCGTGCCGGCATGGCCGCGATCACGCCGTCCGAATCCCTTGCGACGCTGGACTTCAGTGAACTATTGCAGTTTCTCCAGGGCGAGTTGCCTGGCTACGCCGTGCCGCTGTTCCTGCGCATCAAAGTGAAGATGGACACCACGGGCACCTTCAAATACCAGAAGACCCGGCTCAAGGCTGAAGGCTTCGACCCTTGCCTCGCCGGCGACGAACCGGTCTTCGCTTGGCTGCCCGATACCGCGACCTACGTGCGAGTAGACCGGCAACTGGCGACGCGGATCCAGGGCGGGAAGTACCGCTATTGATTCTGGCTATGGCTGTTGCAGGGAAAAAAGGGATGACAGCGCCTAAGTCCCTCGGGAAACTAGCGGCTTTGCGAAGAGCCAACTGGAGTTTTCCCATGTCCGATACAAGCCGCCAGATGACCCCGGAAGAGGCTGCGGAATTTGCCGAGCAGGTGTTCAACGTCGCGCGCCAGGGCGATGCCGCGATGATGGCTGCGCTGCTGAGCAAAGGCCTGCCGCCGAACCTGCGTAACCACAAGGGCGACACCTTGCTGATGCTCGCCGCGTACCACGGGCATGTAGAAACCGTGAAAGTGTTGCTGGAAAACCAGGCCGATCCGGAAATTCGCAATGACAACGGCCAGAGTCCGATTGCCGGCGCGGCGTTCAAGGGCGACCTGGCGGTGGTCTCGGCCTTGGTAGACGGCGGCGCGCAAGTGGAAGGTTCCTCATTTGATGGGCGCACGGCCTTGATGATGGCGGCGATGTTCAACCGGGTGGAAATCGTCGCTTACCTGATCAGCAAAGGCGCCGATCCCAAGGCCAGGGATGCCAACGGCGTTTCGGCACTGGACGCGGCCAAGACCATGGGCGCGGTGGACACCACGGCGCAGTTGGAGAAGTTGCTGGGCTGAGAGCCAGCGCCACCGCCACCGGATGTGCCCTGACATCAGCCGAGGTGATGCGCTATCCTGCGCGCCTGAAAATTCAGCCACAGGATTCGCCCAATGAAAGCCGCACTCGCCGAACTCATCAGTAAAATCAGCTCCGGCTGCCTCGACGAAGCGGACATTGAGAAAATCGCCGACGAAGCGGCCCAGGCCTACGCCGATCCGGTGGCGTTCCTGGCGGCCAATCCGGACATCAACTACGACGACACCTTTCCCATCCCGTTGGGCGAATGGGTGGTGGTGGGCAGCCTGCCAGACACGGTGTTGTTCCAGGCAGACGCCTACGTCGAGTTGTTCGAGCAGATTGTCGCCTCGTTCGGCCCCGGTGTCGCCTTCAACCTCAAGCCCAAGCAACTGGCCAAGACCGAAGCGCTGACCGCACTCAACCGCATCCAGATCCAGATGAGCAGCCTGAACAAGGAAAACGGCGGCTACGTGCTGATGAACTTCAGTCAGTTGCTCGACGATGAGTTGCAAATGGTGCTGGTGTACGGCAATGACCTGCCGCGCGTGCTGGCGCTATGTGCCGAAGTCGGCATCGCCGCTGCGCCCGCCCTGGAAGCGCTCAAGGTCGCGGTTCACGTCTGAAACAATAATACGGAACCCTTGCCCCGGCGCCGCTATCCTAAGTGTGCATATCACCATTTGGGAGCGACACCATGGGTTCCACTTTCAACGGCCTGATTGGCCTGATCATCCTGGCGCTCGATATCTGGGCCATCATCAACGTGCTCAAGAGCGGCGCGGGCACCGGGGCGAAGGTCCTGTGGGTACTGCTGATCCTCCTGCTGCCGGTGTTGGGCTTGATTATCTGGGCGATTGCCGGGCCGCGTGGCAACGTGCGGATCTGACCGCTCCAGCAAAAATGCCCGACAGGTACTGACCTGTCGGGCATTTTTTTGGGCACGATTTTTATAGCAGCAAAGTTTCAGGCCGTTGCCAGCGTGGATTTCTGCGAAGCTCTCAAGAAGCGCAGCAATGCCAGCAACGGGAAGGCGCTGCCGACGATCACCACCCACAGCCAGCCGCCATGTTCATAGACCGCACTGGCGATCGACGAGCCGAACGCGCCGCCGACAAAAATGCTGGTCATGTACAGCGCGTTCAGCCGGCTGCGACTTTTCGCATCCAGGGCATAAATAGTCCGTTGGCCCAGGACCATGTTCATCTGCACGCAGAAGTCCAGCACCACACCGGTGACTGCCAGGCCGATGACGCTGTACGGCGGATGAATGAACGCGGGCAGGAAACTCAGGGCGGCGAACAGCATGGCCAACAGCGAGGCGATGCGTGTGTGACCGGCATCGGCGAGGCGGCCAGCAATGGGCGCAGCGATGGCGCCGATGGCACCCACCAGGGCGAACAGCGCGATCTCGGTCTGGGACAGGCCGTGGTTGCGCGACAGCTCCAGGGGCACGGCGGTCCAGAACAGGCTGAACGTGGCGAACATGCAAGCCTGATAGAAAGCTCGCTGACGCAACTGCGGTTGCTGGCGCAGCAGCGTGCCGAGCGAGCCCAGCAGTTGCCAGTAGGATGCGCGGTGGTCGGGCTGGCGCTTGGGCACGGTGACCGCCAGGACAATACTGATCGCGGCCATCAGCCCGGCGGCGATCATGAACATCGCCCGCCAACCGAAGTGATCCGCCACGAGGCTGGACACCGGCCGTGCCAACAGAATTCCGAGCAACAGCCCGCCCATGATCCCGCCCACGACGCGACCGCGCGATTCTTCCGGCGCCAAGTGCGCGGCAAGCGGGATCAGCACCTGGACCGAGACCGAACTGAACCCGACCAACAACGAAACCAGCAGGAATACGTTCGGTTGCTCGGTGAACGCCGCGCCCAACAGGCTGGCAATCGCGACCACGGTGGTGAGGATCATCAGGCGGCGGTTTTCCAGCAGGTCGCCCAGCGGCACCAGGAAAAACAGCCCCAGGGCATAACCGATCTGGGTGAGCGAGACGATCAGGCTGGCCATGGTGCTGGACAAGCCGACGTCGGGCGCAATCAGTTCGATGATGGGCTGGGCGTAGTAGATGTTGGCGACGATGGCGCCGCAGCAGAAGGCGAACAACAGGACCATGCCCCGTGTCAGGGCAGCGGGCGAGGCGGGTAAATGGGCACTCATGGCAATCTCATCGATCGATTGGAAGGGACGGCGAGAGGCTAAAGACTTACGGGGCCCTGGAACAGGGCTTGGGGTTGATAGCAGTCATGCTTGCGGTTGATGATGATTGCTGCGATGAACGCTTATGTGGCGAGGGAGCAAGCTCCCTCGCCACAAAAGCTTGATTGCAATCCTAGGCGAATCAGCGCCTCACTGCCCGCTATAGATCTGGTCAAAAATCCCACCGTCGTTGAAGTGGGTCTTCTGCACGGTGCGCCAGTCGCCAAAGGTTTTTTCCACCGAGAGGAAGTCGACTTTCGGGAAGCGGTCGGTGTATTTCGCCAACACCGCCGGGTCCCGAGGGCGCAGGTAATTGGCCGCAGCGATTTCCTGGCCTTCTGGCGACCACAGATATTTCAGGTACGCCTCGGCGGCGGCACGCGAGCCTTTTTTCTCGACGACTTTATCCACGACGCTGACCGGTGGCTCGGCTTCAGCGGACACGCTTGGGTAGACCACTTCGAACTGGTCGCGGCCAAATTCACGGGCGATCATTTCCGCTTCGTTTTCAAAGGTCACCAACACGTCGCCGATCTGATTGGTCATGAAAGTCGTTGTAGCAGCGCGGCCGCCGGTGTCCAGCACGGGCGCTTGCTTGAACAACTTGCCAACGAAGTCCTTGGCCTTGTTTTCGTCGCCGCCATTCTTCAGCACGTAACCCCAAGCCGACAGATAAGTGTAGCGGCCATTGCCGGAAGTTTTCGGGTTGGGCACGATCACTTGCACGCCGTCCTTGAGCAGGTCGGGCCAGTCCTTCAGTGCCTTCGGGTTGCCCTTGCGCACGATAAACACCGTGGCCGAGGTGAACGGCGCGCTGTTGTTCGGCAGGCGGGTGACCCAGTTCTCTGGGACCAGCTTGCCGTTGTCCGCCAGGGCATTGATGTCGGTGGCCATGTTCATGGTGATGACATCCGCCGGCAAACCGTCGATCACCGAGCGCGCCTGTTTGCTGGAACCGCCGAAGGACATCTGCACGGTGATGTTCTCGTTGTGCTCGGCCTGCCAGTGTTTCTGGAACGCAGCGTTGTAGTCCTTGTAGAAATCACGCATCACGTCGTAGGAAACATTGAGCAGCGTCGGGGCGGCGTGAGCCAGGCTGCCGAACGCCAGGCCAGCGGCGAGAAGGGTGGCGCCAAAGAATTTCTTCACTGCGAATTCCTTTTTGAAAGAGTAGGGCGATAAGCCAGCACACTAGCGATTGGCTTATAGGCCTTCAAGTATTTAAAAGTGCTTTGCTTATTCCAATTTCTTGAACAGCGCGTTGCCACAACGGGAGCAGAAGGCGGCGCCATGTTCGTGGTTGTTTTTACTGCACACCGGGCAGTTGTGCTGGAGCTGGTCGCCGCGCATGGCGTTGGCCAGCTCGGCGGTGAAAATCCCCGTGGGCACGGCGATGATCGAGTAACCGGTGATCATCACCAAGGATGAAACCACTTGGCCCAACGGGGTTTTCGGCACGATGTCGCCGAAGCCCACCGTGGTCAATGTCACGATAGCCCAATAGATTCCCTTGGGAATGCTGGTGAAGCCGTGCTCGGGGCCTTCGATGACGTACATCAGCGTGCCAAACACCGTGACCAGAGTCGATACGCTGACCAGGAACACGATGATTTTCTGCTTGCTGCCCCGTAGCGCGGCCAACAGGTAGTTGGCCTGCTTGAGGTACGGGCTGAGCTTGAGCACCCGGAAAATCCGCAGCATGCGGATGATCCGCACGATCAACAGATATTGGGCATCGCTGTAGTACAGCGCGAGGATGCCCGGCACGATCGCCAGCAAATCCACCAGCCCGTAGAAACTGAACGCGTAGCGCAGCGGCTTTGGCGAGCAGTACAGGCGCAAGCCGTATTCGACGATGAAGATGAACGTGAAGCCCCATTCGATGGCGGCCAGCAGCGTGGCGTAGTTCTTGTGCACGCTGTCGATGCTGTCGAGCATCACGATCACCAGGCTGGCGAGGATGATCAGCAGCAGCGCGCTGTCGAAGCGCCGGCCGGCCACGGTGTCGGTCTGGAAAATGATCACGTAGAGGCGTTCACGCCAATTGTTGCTGCTGTCCATAACCTTCGCCTGATCGATATTCAGCGAAGCCTAGGGTGATTGCCCCGCAGAGTGCAAGGCGCAGTGTCGAGGCTGGCCTGATGCCACAGCCGCCCGGTCGCCTGCACCAGCCAGCACGCGAGGATGAAGGGCGCTGTCAGCGGTGCCAGGCCCAGCGCCGCGAAACCCGGCGTGAGGAGGACCGCCAGCAGGATGCCTGCCAGCGGCTTCCATGGCTGACCGCGCTGTTGGCTCAGCGCCACGGCGACCAGCGCCGGGTTGTAGCCGCCCAGTCCGGACAGGGCTTGCAGAGAGTCTTGATGCAACCCGGTGAAAACCAGGCCCGCGACCGAACCGGACAGCGCCCAGGCAGCGGCGCAACGGTTGGCAATCAGCAAACCGATGGCGATCAGCGCACCGGCGAGCGGATGGTCGAGAAACATCACCTGTCCGAGACCGTTCAAAGGGGCGGCCAGCAAAGAGAGGGAGGTCATTTCCAGCGATGTGGGCGCGGGCGCCTGCGGGGCAAAACCCAGCAGCAGCCAGCCAAACCCGACGAAAGGCGCAGTATAGGCCGGCAGGCAGCGTGGGCCTGGGGTTCGCTTGAGCCATTGTTGGGTCAACATCGCGCTGAGACCTGCGCTGGCGATGATCAACAGTGGCAGCAAAACCGACCAGGGAAATATCAGGCTCAGCAGTAATCCCAACAGGATGCCGTTGTAGCTGAACAGCCCGGCCTGCCGATGTTCCTTGGCATAACCGCGTCGCTGCGCAGTCAACAAACCCGCCACGCCGCCCAGCAGCGCACCGCCGAGCAAGGCGGGCGCGGTCAGCAGAATGGCCAGCAGGCACAGCAAGCCGCACAGCGGATGACGCTGGAGGAAAATCTGACTGAAGCCGTTGAGCAGGGCCGTGGCCCAGTCGCCACGGAAAATCAGATCAATGTCTCGATACGCAGCGAATTGGTCGACCCCGGCTGTCCAAACGGCACGCCCGCGGTGATCAGCAAGGTGTCGCCGCGCTGGGCCATGCCTTGGGCCTGGGCGATTTCCAAGGCGGTGGAACAGACTTCGTCCACTTGCTTCAACCGGTCGTTGACCACCGAGTGCACACCCCACGCCACGGTCAGGCGGCGCGCCGCCTGCAGATTCGGCGTCAGATTGAGGATCGGCACCGTCGGCCGTTCCCGCGCCGCCCGCAAGCTGGAACTGCCCGATTCGCTGTAATTCACCAGCACCGCCACCGGCAGCACGTTGCTGATCCGACGGATCGCGCAACTGATCGCGTCCGACACCGTGGCCTCGGCTTTCGGCCGGCTGACATCCAACTGCGCCTGGTAGTCCGGGCCGCTTTCCACTTGGCGAATGATCTTGCTCATCATCTGCACGGCTTCGAGGGGATAGTCGCCCGAGGCGGTTTCCGCCGACAGCATCACCGCATCGGCGCCTTCGGCCACGGCGTTGGCGACGTCGGTGACCTCGGCGCGGGTCGGCGCCGGGGAAAAACGCATCGACTCAAGCATCTGCGTTGCGACAACCACCGGTTTGCCGAGGGCGCGGCAGGTGCCGATGATGTTTTTCTGAATCTGCGGCACGCTCTCGGCCGGCACCTCGACACCCAGGTCACCGCGGGCAACCATGATTGCGTCGCTCAACTCGGCAATTTCCCGCAACTGGGCGACGGCCGAGGGTTTCTCGATCTTGGCCATCAAGAACGCCTGGTTGCCGATCAGGGCGCGCGCTTCGCGAATATCCTCGGGGCGCTGCACGAACGACAGCGCCACCCAGTCCACGCCCAGCTCCAGGCCGAAGCTCAAGTCGCGGCGATCCTTGGCGGTCAGCGGGCTCAGGTCCAGCACGGCTTGTGGCACGTTCACGCCTTTGCGGTCCGACAATTCGCCGCCATTGAGCACTTCGGTGTCGATGGCGTCGGCGTGTCGGGCGACCACCCGCAGGCGCAGCTTGCCGTCGTCCAGCAGCAGGTCCATGCCGGGCTCCAGCGCCGCAATGATTTGCGGATGGGGCAGGTTCACCCGACGTTGATCCCCCGGCGTTGGATCCAGGTCCAGGCGCAAGGCCTGGCCTCGTTGCAGCAGCACCTTGCCGTCGGCAAATTTGCCGACCCGCAGTTTCGGCCCTTGCAAGTCCATCAGGATGCCCAGTGGATAATTGAGCTGCCGCTCGACTTCGCGGATCCACTGGTAGCGCTGGGCGTGGTCGGCGTGGTCGCCGTGGCTGAAGTTCAGGCGAAAGATGTTCACGCCGGCCTGCACCAGTTCACGAATGTCATCGATCCCGCGGGTGGCGGGGCCTAGTGTCGCGAGGATCTTGACCTTCTTGTCAGGCGTCATTTTTTGGGTTCTCGAGGATCAGGATGGCGCGGAAGTCGTTGACGTTGGTGCGGGTCGGCTCGGTGATGATCAACGCATCCAGGGCGGCGAAGTAGCCGTAGCCGTTGTTGTTATCCAATTCGTCGCTGGCGCTCAGGCCCAGTTCGGCGGCGCGGCGATAGCTGTCCGGGGTCATGAGCGCGCCGGCGTTGTCTTCGGACCCGTCGATGCCGTCGGTGTCGCCCGCCAGCGCATAGATGCCGGGGTAGCCCTTGAGGCTGTCGGTCAGGCTCAGGAGAAATTCGGCGTTACGTCCGCCACGGCCATTGCCACGAACGGTGACCGTGGTTTCGCCGCCGGACAGGATCACGCACGGCGCTGCCAAGGGCTGGCCGTGTTGGGCGATTTGTCGGGCGATGCCGGCGTGGACTTTCGCCACCTCCCGGGATTCGCCTTCCAGGTCGCCCAGAATCAGCGGACTGAAACCGGCCTGGCGGGCTTTCACCGCGGCGGCTTCCAGCGATTGTTGCGGGCGGGCGATCAGTTGGAAATGACTGCGGGCCAGGCTTGGGTCGCCGGGCTTGACGGTCTCCGACTCGGGGCTTTCCAGCCAGGCGCGCACCGAGGCCGGTACGTCGATGTCGTAGCGCTTGAGGATCGCCAGGGCGTCGGCCGACGTGCTGGGGTCGGCCACGGTGGGGCCGGAGGCGATGACGGTGGCCAAGTCGCCCGGCACATCGGAAATTGCGTAGGTGTAGACCGTCGCCGGCCAGCAGGCTTTGCCCAGCCGCCCACCCTTGATCGCCGACAGATGCTTGCGCACGCAGTTCATCTCGCCAATGGTGGCGCCGGATTTGAGCAGGGCTTTGTTGATCGATTGCTTGTCAGCCAAGGTGATGCCGGCAGCGGGCAACGCCAGCAACGCGGAGCCGCCCCCGGACAACAGGAAAATCACCCGGTCGTCTTCGTTCAGGTTACTCACGAGTTCGAGTACCCGTCCGGCCACTTCCAGGCCTGCGGCGTCCGGCACCGGATGGGCGGCTTCGACCACTTCGATTTTCTGACAGGGCGCGCCGTGGCCATAGCGGGTCACCACCAGGCCGGTGACTTCGCCCTGCCAGCAACGCTCAACCACTTGCGCCATGGCCGCCGCAGCTTTGCCAGCACCGATGACGATCACCCGGCCGCTGCGGTCAGCGGGCAGGTATTGTTCGAGGACTTGCTGCGGATGGGCCGCGTCGATGGCTGTGGCGAACAGCTCGCGGAGCAATTGTTGCGGATCGACCGACATGGCGGGCTCCCGATTTTTATTATGGGTGTGATGCAGGCCCGTGGGGAGCGAGCGAACCCGCCCCCGCGGGTGGCGCGGCAGGGCTTATTTGTCTCGGATCGAGAAGTTGGCCATGTGTTCCAGGCCCTTGATCAGCGCCGAATGGTCCCAGTTGCCGCCGCCGATGGCCGCGCAGGTGCTGAACACTTGTTGGGCGTTGGCGGTGTTGGGCAGGTTGATGTTCAGTTCCTTGGCGCCTTGCAGCGCGAGGTTCAGGTCCTTCTGGTGCAGGCTGATACGGAAGCCCGGGTCGAAGGTGCCCTTGATCATGCGCTCGCCGTGTACTTCGAGGATCTTCGACGAGGCGAAACCGCCCATCAGCGCTTCGCGGACCTTGGCCGGATCGGCGCCGTTCTTCGAGGCGAACAGCAGGGCCTCGGCCACTGCCTGGATGTTCAGCGCAACGATGATCTGGTTCGCCACTTTGGCGGTCTGGCCATCGCCGTTGCCGCCGACCAGGGTGATGTTCTTGCCCATGGCCTGGAACAGCGGCAGGGCGCGCTCGAAGGCGGCGCTGTCGCCACCGACCATGATGCTCAGGGTCGCGGCCTTGGCGCCGACTTCACCGCCGGACACCGGGGCGTCGAGGTACTGCGCGCCTTTCTCGTTGATCTTCGCCGCAAACGCCTTGGTGGCGGTGGGCGAGATCGAACTCATGTCGATCACCACTTTGCCCGCGCCCACGCCGGCCGCCACGCCGTCGGCGCGCAACAGCACGTCTTCGACCTGCGGGGTATCCGGGACCATCACAATGATGAACTCGGCTTCCTGGGCGACTTCCTTCGGGTTGGCCAACGCCACCGCGCCACCGGCCACCAGGTCGGCGGGGGCGGCGTCGTGGTGCTGGGACAGGAACAGGCTGTGACCGGCCTTTTGCAGGTTCAGGGCCATGGGGTGGCCCATGATGCCGGTGCCGATGAATCCGATTTTAGCCATGGTGAAATCCTCTCTTATTTAAATGTCCCGGGTCTCACAAGAGCACTGTCGGGTCAGATCGCGTTGTGGGTTTTCAGCCAGCCCAATCCCGCTTCGGTGGTGGTCAGTGGCTTGTATTCGCAGCCGACCCAACCCTGGTAGCCGATGCGGTCCAGGTGTTCGAACAGGAAGCGGTAGTTGATTTCGCCCGTGCCCGGCTCGTTGCGGCCTGGGTTGTCTGCCAGCTGCACATGGTTGATTCCGCCCAGGTGCGCCGACAGCGTCCGGGCCAGGTCGCCTTCCATGATCTGCATGTGATAGATGTCGTACTGCAGGAATAGGTTGGCGCTGCCCACCTGTTCACGGATCGACAGGGCCTGGGCGGTGTTGTTCAGGAAGAAACCCGGGATGTCGCGGGTGTTGATGGCTTCCATCACCAGCTTGATGCCGGCGCCCTGGAGCTTCTCGGCGGCATATTTCAGGTTGGCGACGAAGGTTTTTTCTGCCAGCGCTGCGTCGCACTTCTGCGAACGAATCCCGGCCAGGCAATTGACCTGGGTATTGCCCAGCACCTTGGCATAGGCAATCGCCAGGTCGACGCCGGCGCGAAACTCCTCGACCCGGTCCGGCAGGCACGCGATGCCGCGCTCACCGTTGGCCCAGTCGCCGGCCGGCAGGTTGAACAGCACCTGGGTCAGGCCATTGGCGTCGAGCAGGGCCTTGAGTTCGGCGGAGCTGTAGTCGTAGGGGAACAGGTACTCGACACCACTGAAACCGGCCGTGGCGGCCGCTTCGAAACGGGCGAGGAAATCCTGCTCGGTGAACAGCATGGACAGGTTGGCGGCGAAACGCGGCATGGTGGTCTCCTGTAAGTAAGGTTGTTTCTGATCGTTCCCACGCAGGGCGCAGGAACGATCAACTGGCTAATCGAGCAACGAAATGGCGGTCGGTGCATCGTTGCCCACCAGCGCCAGGTCTTCAAACTCATTGACGGCGTTGATCTCGGTGCCCATGGAGATATTGGTCACCCGCTCCAGGATGATCTCGACGATCACCGGTACCTTGAATTCCTCGATCATTTCCTGTGCCCTGCGCAGTGCAGGCTGGATGCCAGAGGGTTCGAATACCCGCAACGCCTTGCAGCCCAGGCCCTCTGCCACGGCGACGTGGTCCACGCCATAACCGTTGAGTTCCGGCGCGTTGAGGTTGTCGAACGATAGTTGCACACAATAATCCATGTCGAAACCGCGCTGGGCCTGGCGGATCAAGCCCAGGTAGGAGTTGTTCACCACGACGTGGATGTACGGCAGCTTGAACTGCGCGCCCACCGCCAGTTCTTCGATCATGAACTGGAAATCATAGTCGCCCGACAGCGCCACGACCTTGCGGCTTGGGTCGGCCTTGACCACCCCCAGCGCGGCCGGGATGGTCCAGCCCAGGGGGCCGGCCTGGCCGCAGTTGATCCAGTGGCGCGGCTTGTAGACGTGGAGGAACTGCGCCCCGGCGATCTGCGAGAGGCCGATGGTGCTGACGTAGCAAGTGTCCTTGCCGAACACCTGGTTCATTTCCTCGTAGACGCGTTGCGGCTTGACCGGCACGTTGTCGAAATGGGTCTTGCGCTGCAGGCTGGCCTTGCGTTGCTGGCAATCCTGGAGCCAGGCGCTGCGGTCCTTCAGCTTGCCGGCGGCTTGCCACTCGCGGGCTACTTCGAGGAACACGGTCAGGGCCGAGGCGGCGTCGGAAACGATGCCGAGGTCGGGGGTGAATACCCGGCCGATCTGGGTCGGTTCGATGTCCACATGAATGAACGTACGGCCTTCGGTGTAGACATCCACCGAGCCGGTATGACGGTTGGCCCAGCGGTTGCCTACGCCCAGCACCACGTCCGACTTGAGCAACGTTGCGTTGCCGTAGCGGTGCGAGGTTTGCAGGCCGACCATGCCGACCATCAGCGGGTGATCGTCGGGGATCGTGCCCCAGCCCATCAATGTCGGGATGACCGGGATGCCGGTCAGTTCGGCGAATTCCACCAGCAGGTCACTGGCATCGGCGTTGATGATGCCGCCACCGGCGACCAGCAATGGGCGCTCGGCCTGATCCAGCATCGCCAGGGCTTTCTCGATCTGCACGCGGTTGGCCGAAGGTTTGGCCAGGGGCAGCGGCTGGTAGGCGTCGATGTCGAATTCGATCTCGGCCATCTGCACATCGAACGGCAAGTCGATCAGCACCGGGCCCGGACGGCCTGAGCGCATTTCAAAGAACGCCTTCTGGAATGCGTAGGGCACCTGGCCCGGCTCCAGGACGGTGGTCGCCCACTTGGTCACTGGCTTGACGATGCTGGTGATATCCACAGCCTGGAAATCTTCCTTGTGCATGCGGGCGCGGGGTGCTTGCCCGGTGATGCACAGGATCGGGATCGAGTCGGCCGAAGCGCTGTAGAGCCCGGTGACCATGTCGGTGCCGGCCGGCCCGGAAGTGCCGATGCAGACGCCGATATTGCCAGCCTTGGTCCGGGTGTAACCCTCGGCCATGTGCGAGGCGCCTTCAACGTGGCGAGCGAGGACATGATCGATGCCGCCAACCTTTTGCAGGGCAGAGTACAGCGGGTTGATCGCAGCACCCGGGATGCCGAAGGCGGTGTCCACGCCTTCACGACGCATCACCAGGACGGCGGCTTCGATTGCTCTCATTTTGCTCATGGTTTTGTGCCTCTTACGTTTTGTAATTGTATACAAGTGGCTTCTGGTCGAAGTGTATTCAGAGCGAGCGGCGCAGGTCAATGCATTTCCTCAAGCAGCTGTTTCATTCATCGAAAGACGCCATATAGCCAAGTTTTTCGAAGTAATCTACGTTCTATCGAAATTATTGTATACAAAATCGCTGTTTGTTGTGTTCTATTTGTTTTTTACATAACCGAGAAGGATCGCATCCATGAACGCTCTGACCCTGAAAGTCGCCGTCAACCTGACGGTGCAAGCCCTTGCCGCAGGTCGTGAAATCAGCGCCGCGCCCCTGACCGTCGCGGTTCTGGACAGTGGCGGGCACCTGATTGCCCTGCAACGGGAAGACGGTGCCAGCCTGCTGCGCCCACAAATCGCCATCGGCAAGGCCTGGGGCGCCATCGCGTTGGGCAAAGGCTCACGCCTTCTGGCCCAGGACGCCCAGCAGCGCCCGGCATTTTTTGCTGCACTGAACGGGCTGGGGCAGGGCAATATCGTGCCGGCACCCGGCGGGGTGTTGATTCGCGATCAGGACGGGAAGGTGTTGGGCGCCATTGGGATCAGTGGCGATGTGTCGGATGTCGACGAACAGGTCGCGATCAGGGCAGTAGAGGCATTGCAGCTACGGGCCGACGCCGGGGCGGCCGCTTGATGCCACGGGCATGACCGAACTCCACACCTCTTGTCAGCGGCCCCCTTTGCAACGAAGGGCTCGGGTATACTGCCGCGTTTTGTGATGCCCTGCGGTGCCCGGCCGGTTCGAAACGCACACTTACGATTTGTCGGTGCGTTTTTTGGATTCTGAACCAGCCTTGCAGGGATGATTCGGTGATTTTGGAGTTTCTATGCTCGAACAGGCTCAACGCGTCCTCAAGGACATCTTCGGCTACGACAGTTTCCGTGGCCGCCAAGGTGCCATTATTGAGCGCGTTGCCAGCGGTGGCGATGCGTTGGTGCTCATGCCCACCGGCGGCGGCAAGTCCTTGTGTTTCCAAGTCCCGGCGCTGTTGCGCGATGGCCTGGCGGTGGTGGTTTCGCCGCTGATCGCCTTGATGGATGACCAGGTGGCTACCCTTGAAGAACTCGGTGTCGCTGCCGCTGCGCTGAACTCCACCCTCAGTGCCGAACAGCAGCGGGACCTGGCGGCGCGGATCAAGCGCGGCGAAGTGAAAATGCTCTACCTGGCGCCGGAGCGCCTGGTGCAACCGCGCATGCTGGCGTTTTTGCAAAGCCTGGAAATCGCCCTGTTCGCCATCGACGAAGCACACTGTGTGTCGCAGTGGGGGCATGATTTCCGCCGCGAGTATCTGCAACTGGGGCAACTGGCCGAACTGTTTCCCGATGTGCCGCGCATCGCCCTGACCGCCACCGCCGACAAGCGTACCCGTGAAGAAATCGTCGAACGACTGCATCTGCAGAACGCCGAGCGGTTCCTCTCGAGTTTCGACCGGCCGAACATTTTCTACCGCATCGTGCCCAAGGAGCAGCCGCGCAAGCAGTTGCTGGCGTTCCTTGCCGAGCGGCGCAGCGACGCCGGCATCGTCTACTGCCTGTCGCGCAAGAAGGTCGAGGAAGTAGCAGCGTTCCTGAGCGCACAGGGTTTTCCCGCATTGCCTTACCACGCCGGCCTGCCCAACGACCTGCGCGCCTATCACCAGAAGCGCTTCCTCAATGAGGAAGGCCTGATCATGGTCGCCACCGTGGCGTTCGGCATGGGCATCGACAAGCCCAACGTGCGGTTTGTCGCACACCTGGACCTGCCCAAGTCCCTCGAGGCGTACTATCAGGAAACCGGGCGTGGCGGCCGCGATGGGCTGCCGGCCGATGCCTGGATGGCCTACGGCCTGCAAGACGTGGTGATGCTCAAGCAGATGTTGCAGAACTCTGAAGGCGATGAGCGCCACAAACGGCTGGAGCAACACAAGCTCGACGCGATGCTTTCGCTCTGCGAAGAAACCCGCTGCCGTCGCCAGACCTTGCTGGCCTATTTCGATGAAGACATGCCGCAACCTTGCGGGCATTGCGACAACTGCGTCGACGGCGTGGAAACCTGGGACGCCACCGAACCGGCGCGCCAGGCCCTGTCGGCGATTTATCGCACCGGCCAGCGTTATGGCGTGGGGCACCTGGTGGACGTGCTGCTGGGCAAGGACAACGAAAAAGTGCGCAGCTTCGGCCACCAGCACCTTTCGGTATTCGGCGTGGGCAAGGCCCGCAGCGAGAGCGAGTGGCGGTCGTTGTTCCGACAGCTCGTTGCACGTGGCCTGGCGGACATCGACCTGGAAGGCTACGGCGGCCTGCGCTTGAGCGCGAGCTGCCGGCCGTTGCTCAAAGGCGAGGTCACCCTCGAGTTGCGCCGTGACCTCAAGCCCGCCACGGCGGTCAAGAGCAGCAAGAGCCAGGCCAGCCAACTGGTGCGCGGCGAGGAGCGCGATCAGTGGGAAGCCTTGCGTGCCCTGCGC
This sequence comes from Pseudomonas sp. Z4-20, assembly GCF_051131955.1. Classification (NCBI taxonomy): domain Bacteria; kingdom Pseudomonadati; phylum Pseudomonadota; class Gammaproteobacteria; order Pseudomonadales; family Pseudomonadaceae; genus Pseudomonas; species Pseudomonas sp. Z4-20. Next base: position 4,091,732 of record NZ_CP071641.1, on the reverse strand, counting down.
CGCAAGCTGGCCGAGGAACACGGTGTGCCGCCGTATGTCATTTTCCCCGATTCCACATTGCTGGAAATGCTCCGCAGCCAACCGACTTCCCTGGCGGAAATGGCCCGGGTCAGCGGCGTCGGCGCACGCAAGCTGGAGCGTTATGGCGAGGCCTTCCTGCAAGTGCTGGGCGGCGAAGTCGAGGCGCCCCCGGCAGTCGCCGATGTACGTCACGAACTCATCACGCTGGCCAGGGCTGGCATGACCCCGATGCAGATCGCGGGGCAATTGCAATGTTCGGAAAAAAACGTCTACACGATGCTGGCCGAGGCAATTGGCCAACAACAGCTGTCGTTGGAGCAGGCGCTGGACCTGCCCGAGGAACTGATGGGCGAAGTGCAGGACGCTTTTCTCGATGGCGAAGGTGAACTGCCGCCGGTATCGGAAGTGGCCGCGCTGTTTACCGGTCGGGTCCCGGAAGGCGTCTTGTATTGCGTCAGGGCCGCACTGCAATCGGAATTCGAAGTCTGATCAGTCAGTTACATTCCTTTAACGATTCACTACAGTGCCAGCCTTGCCTGAATCCAAAGCTCATGCTTAGCTGACTAATAATTAGTTTTTCTCTATTTCAGATCCGATGAGTTTTTTATGCCCTTGACCGATCAACACCGTTTTGGCATGCAGCTGGCACAGATGTCCCGCGGCTGGCGCGCCGAGCTGGACCGCCGCCTGGCCGGGCTGGGCCTGTCCCAGGCACGCTGGCTGGTGCTGCTGCACCTGGCCCGGTTCGAACAGGCGCCGACCCAGCGCGAACTGGCCCAGAGCGTTGCCGTAGAAGGCCCGACCCTGGCCCGTTTGCTCGACAGTCTGGAAACCCAGGGACTGGTGCAGCGCCAAGCGGTCGCTGAGGACCGTCGGGCCAAGAAAATCGTACTCTGCGCACCGGCGCTGCCGTTGATCGAGCAAATCGAAACCATTGCCACCCAGTTGCGCCGGGAATTGTTCGAAGGCGTCGATGAGGAGGACATGCGGGTATGCATGCGCGTCCACGGCACGATCCTGGCCAACCTGGAAAAATCCTGAGGCATATCCCCGGCGCCAGACTTTTGAGATTCGGCCGTTAGCGAACTATAACCAGTAGGGAGCGTTCGTATTGGAAGCGTTTCGTACTGGTTAGTGAATCAAAAGGATGCCCATGCTTGAAAGTCTGAAGTCCACGTTGCGCAGTTGGATCAACGTGTCGATCGTCGTGGGTGCCCTCGGTTTTCCGGCCTTGGCGTCGGCGCTGGGCCTGGGTGAGATTACGCTTCATTCCGCGCTCAACCAGCCGTTGCGCGCCGATATCGCCCTGGTCGACGCGGCCGGCCTCAGTGAAGGTGACTTGTCCGCGAGCCTGGCGGGTCCGGACGATTTCAGTCGTGCTGGCGTAGAGCGGGTGTTCTTTCTCAGTAACCTGCGCTTCACGCCGGTGCTGCGCGGCGGGCGCAGTTTCATTCGGGTCACTTCCAGCAAACCGGTCGAAGAACCCTTCCTCAATTTCCTCGTGCAGCTCAACCAGCCCAACGGACGCCTGCTGCGCGAATACACCGTGCTGATCGATCCGCCGGGAACGCCGGGTATCGTGCCCCTCCGCGACGAGCCGTCCACCCCCGCCGAGGCAAAGCCTGCCAGCAAGCCGCCGCCAGCGACACAAGGCAAGCGCTACACCGTCGTGCAGGGCGATAACCCGTGGATCATCGCCAAGCGCCTGCATGATGCCGGCAGCAATGCGTCGGTCAACGAGCTGATGCAGGGGATCCAGGCGCTCAATCCCGGTAGCGAGCGGCTCTCAATCGGCCAGCGCTTGTTGTTACCGGATTCTGCGATATTGCCGCCCGCCGAACGCACCCCGGCCGCGGCCTCCGTCGCGCCTGACGACAACGCCGAGCAATTGGCGACCAGCGTGCTGCAAAGCCAGCAGCAACAGCAGACCATCGAGCAACTGCAGGCCAGGATCCAGGCCCAGGATGAGGAAATTGCTGCCCAGCGGCAGCAGATCAGCGATCTGCAAGCGCAACTGACCCAAGCCACGCCGCCGGCCGATGCGTCACCATCGTCAGCCTCGGAACCCGACGAATTCGCTCCGGCGGTTGAGGCAGAGCCATCCGTCGACGCAGTGCCGGTCGCGCAAGGCGAGGGCATCGACTGGTTGTGGATGACGGGACTGGTGGGGCTGCTAGGGCTGCTTGCGCTGTTGCTTTTTCTCCGTCGCCGGCAACAGCAGGAACTGGCCAGCCCCGAGCCGATGCAGGGTCGTCCCGACCTGACGGTGGACGATGACACCGAGACCTATGCAGAAGCCGCCGACGCCGAGCGTCCCGAGGGCGCCGCGTCGTTTCATAACGGCGATGCTCCGTTGGGCGATGTGCTCGAAGGCGTGGGCATCTACCTGACCTATGGCCGTTTCACCGAAGCCGCTGGGCTGCTGCGCGCTGCATTGCTGGCGGAGCCGGGGCGCACCGACCTCGGCCTGAAGTTGTTGGAGGTACTGGGTAAGCAAGGTGATGTCATCGGCTTCCAGGCGCAGGAGAATCACCTGTTGGCCCAGGGCGTCGATCACGAAGCGCTGGAAGAGATCCGCAAGCGCTATCCCAAGGTTGCGGTGATCAACGCGCCGATCGAGGCGCCGGCAGAGATCCAGGCACCGGAGCCTCCACCGACACCCGAACCAGCCCCCGAAGCCGGCGACGAATTCGAACTGAAGCTCGACGGGCTCGCCCTGGAAAACAGCTGGGACCTGGGCGATGCCCAACCGATGTCCGCCGGGCCACAGACGCCGCCGTCCGCCAGGACCGAGACGTTGTCGCTCTCGGGATTCGACGAGCCCGACCTGCAATGGGGCGCGCCGCTGGAAACCGAATCGCTGGACGATGATTTCCTCGACGGATTTGCCGATGAAGAACAGTCGCTGGAGCTGGAACCGATGAGGCTTGAGCCGTTGTCGCTCGAACCGGTCTCCTTCGAACCGCCGCCGGAACACTCGCTCAAATTGGAAGAAGCGCAGAATTGTATCGATGAGGGCGACCTGAAGAGCGCCATCACCCTGCTCGAAGAGTTGCTGGAAGAGGGCGATGAACCGCTTAAAGAGACCGCCCGGGTGTTGTTGGCCGGGATTCGTTGAGTGGGTCTTGGGGCGGACGTTATCAATGAACGGGTCTAGAACGTCTGCCCAAGATTCAAATACACCGCCTGCTCGTCGTCATCGTTAAATCCATAGCTGAAATTCAGCGGCCCCAGCGGCGTATCGAACCCGAGGAAGACACTGGCGGCGTTGATGTAGCCGCTGTCGAATTCGTTGTCGTTGTTCCAGGCCCGACCGCGCTCCAGCGATCCGCCGATGTACAACGGAAAGTCCAGCGGCAAATAGGCGCGTGGGGTGAGCCTGCGGTAATACACGGCGCGCATCAGGCTCATGTTCTGTCCGGATATCCCATCCTCGCGAAAGCCCGACAACTGCCGCGCACCGCCCAGTACGAAACTTGAGGTCACCACCTCGGCGGTGTCCAGAGTCCGGCCGTAGCGGCCGCCCAGGATGAAGGTGTCCGGGCCGCTGCTCAGGGCCTTGTCCAGCTTGAACTCCCACTGACGGTAACGCTGGTCGGAACCCAGGCCCGGTTCGTATTGGCGCCACGACAGGCCGATGTCCTCGCCTTCGTGAGGGAAGTACACGCTGTCGAGGGAGTCGAACGAATATTTGAGCTCGTAGAAGCCTTCGTTGAAGTTTTCGCTGGGTTGGTCATGATCGCCGATGCGCACATCTGCCTTGCCCCAGGCCTGGCCGACGCCGAAGCGGATCTCCCCGCTGTTGCCAATCTGACGGCCCAGGTTCAAGCCGAATCCATAGCGCTCGACCCGGTATTGAGCGACCGGATCGTTATCGAGGATCGACTCGACGTTGCGCGATTCGAATTGCCCATAGGGCGCGATGAAGTAGCGCGAACCGACGTCCAGCGGCTGATAGAACTCGCTGTACAGCTCCTGCTTGTCGCCGATCTGCGCCCGGGTCAGCCATTCCGCGCCGAGGCGATTGATGCCATTGACCCGGTAGCTGGCGCCGAGGTTGAAGGCGCTGTCGCCGCGCATGTCGTCCGACAGGCTCAGGCCCAGACGCAGGTAGTCGGTGCCGGTGCGCCTGCCGCGGGCGCTGATCACCAAGGTATTGTCAGCGCCTTTGTGCACCACGCGGTATTGCACCTGCTCGAAATAATCCAGGCCGTACAGCGTGCCCATGTCGGTCTGCAGGCGACCCAGGTCCAGCGGTTCGCCGATCTGCTGGCGGATGTAATAGCGGATCACGTCGTCGCCGACTTTCGAATCGTTTTCCACGCGGATCCCGGTGATGACCGGGGTACGCTCGCTGGGCGTGCGCGCCGCCATCAGGTCGGCATCGACTTGTTTGACGGGGAGCAGGTGCGCCAGGCGCGCCTCGAGTATGCGGGTGGCGCGATAGCCGGCATCGATCATCTCCTGGGCCCGGCCAAAATCGGTGGAGCCGTAGCTCGCCAGCGCCGGTTGAATCAATACGTCGTCTTTTCTCAGCGTCGCCAATTGTTCTTCGGAGTTGCGTCGGGTCATCAGGGTGGTCGACTGATTCAAGACGTCCACCACCGTGACCAATTGCTTGCGATTGCGCAACGGTGTGCCGATGTCGACGACGATGGCCATGTCCACGCCCATTTCCCGTGCCACATCCAGCGGTATGTTATCGGCCATGCCGCCGTCCACCAGCAGCCTGCCGTCCAATTCCACCGGGGCGAATACCGCCGGAATCGACATGCTGGCCCGGATCACCTTGGGCAGGTGGCCCTTGCGGAACACGACTTTTTCACCCGTGGCGATGTCGGTCGCCACGGCCCGGAAAGGGATTGGCAACTTGTCGAAATCCCGGGTATCGCTGGCATGGGCCAGCAGGCTTTCGAGCAGCAAGGCCAGGTTCTGTCCCTGGATGACCCCCAGCGGCAGGCCCAGACTTCCGTCATCGCGAAAGCTGAGTTTCTGTTTCACCAGGAAATCCCGATCATCCTGCTTGCGCCGGAAGGGCACGTCCTTGCGCGGCGGCGCATCGGACAAGGCCTGTTGCCAGTCGATGCCCAGGGCGAGTTTTTCCAGTTCGTCGATCTTGTAGCCCGAGGCATAAAGCCCGCCGATCACCGCGCCCATGCTGGTGCCGGCGATGGCGTCGATCTTGATGCCTTGTTCTTCCAGGGCCTTGAGCACGCCGATGTGGGCCAGGCCACGGGCCGCGCCGCCGGACAACACCAGGCCGATTTTCGGGCGCGGCGGTTCGACCGCGTCGGCAAACAAGGGCAGCAGTAACAGAAGCAGGCAAGGCAGCAGGCGGCGCATCGTCAATCTCGAGGCAGGCAATCAAAGGCGAGTAGTATAACGACGCCTTTGAAACCAGGAGTTCATCCGCCATGACCAAGCCGAAACCAGAAGTCGTCATCACCTATTGCACCCAGTGCCAATGGCTGCTGCGCGCCGCGTGGCTGGCCCAGGAGCTGCTCAGCACGTTCGCTGACGACTTGGGCAAGGTGTCGCTGGTGCCGGGCACCGGTGGGGTGTTTCACATCAGTTGCGACGGCACGCAGCTGTGGGAGCGCAAGGCCGACGGCGGCTTTCCCGAGGCCAAGGTCCTCAAGCAGCGGGTCCGCGACCGGATCGATCCGGAGCGCGACCTGGGGCACAACGACCGGACTCAGTGAGACGGCGCTTGAGCGCTGACGCTGGATTTTTTCGTACCACTGAGTTGGCTCGATACCACAATCGCGACGATGATCAGCATGCCTCCCAGCAGCATGCGCAACGTCGGATTCTCATCGAACAGCAGCCAGGCGATGGTGATGCCATAGACCGGCTCCATGGCGAACACCACCGCTGCGGTGCGGGCCTTGATCACCGCCAGGCTGGCGACGAACAGGCTGTGGGCCAGGCCGGTGCAGAACACGCCGAGCAGGCCGATCCACAGCCAGTCGATGGGGCGCACTTCGCTCAATTGCGGCGCGGCCATCGGCAGCAGGCACAGCCCGACCACCAGGTTCTGGCAGAGCGCGGCCTGTACCGGTGGGACATGCCCGGAGCCGGCGCGGTTGGTCAGCGACAGCAGTGAGAACAGCAGCCCCGACGCCACCGCCCACAGCAGGCCGGTGGTGGCGCCGCTGGCCAGGTCGAAGTCCGGCGTGACCAACACCAGGCCGATGCTCACCAGGACCACCAGGAGGAATTCGTTGGCGCGGATCCGTTCGCGGAAGATCAGCCCTTCGAGCAGCACCGTGAACGCGGGGAAACTGGCGAACCCCAGTGTGGCGATCGCCACGCCGGCAATTTTCACCGAGATGAAAAAACTCACCCAGTGTGCGGCCAGCAGCAGTCCGCCAAGCAGCAAGCGGCGAGCGTCCAGGGCCCGAAGTTTCTGCCAGCGGGTGCTGCTGGCGAACCGGGCGAAAATCGCCAGGGCCAACACGGCGAACACCGCGCGGCCAAACACAATGACGGCCGGCGAGGCGGCGGCGAGTTTGCCGAATACACCGGTCAGGCCAAACATGAGTGCGCCAATGTGCAGGGCGCCGAGGGCGGTACGGGGTGTCATTGCAATCCTTGTTGAGCGGTTGGACGTGCGGGTATTGAACCCGGTGCCGAGCGTTTTTGTCTGTCGCGATCCTAGCGATTTTTAACGCGGATCTAGTGTTGGCGTCGGAGTTTGCCCGGCGGGGCGCCGAACTCGCGCAGTACCGCCGCGGCGAAGGCACTCTGGGAGCTGTAGCCGACCCGGTGGGCGATCTCCCCGATGGGCAGGTCTGTCTCGCGCAACAGCGCCACGGCCTTGTGCAAACGACGGCTGCGGATGTACCCCATCGGCGTCTGCCCACGTTCGACGACGAAACGGGCATGCAGGCGAGCGCTCGAAAGCCCGGCGACCCGGGCCAAGTCCGCGACCTGCAGCGGATAAGCGGCATATTGGTCGATGTGAGCATCGAGCGCGGCATAGGGCAGGCGCCGGCCGCCGGTCGTTTCGTGACGGGCGCCATTGAGGCTGGCCAGCAGCAACACCGCGCCTTGCTGAGCGATCAGCGGATCGTCCACCGGGCTGCCCGCGAGCCAGCTGACCAACTGGCTTTGCCCCGCATCCAAGAGCAGGCGGGCGGTGTTGTCGAGCAATCTGCGACTGGCATCGGCGTGATTGCCCAGGCATTGCCCCACCCAGTCATCGTCAGGCACATCCAGCACCAGGCAGCGACTGCCCAGGGGACTGCCACAGGCGTGATGGGCGCCGGCCGGCACCACCACGAAACTCTGCTGCACCACTTGGCTGCCGCAACCTTCGACTTCGAAGTCCAGCGCGCCCGACAACCCGAACACCAGCTGTGCATGGTCGTGGCTGTGGACAATCAAGTCGTGGCTGTAATGGCGTAGCGTGAGGATCGGTCTCATCGCGGTCTCCAGGGGCTGACGGCCAGTCTACACCTGGGGCGCGGCGTCTCGCGCTGTCATGTAATCGACTTATTGCTGTCATGACGCATTAACCGCTGGCGTGCACTGTGGTGAAAACGATCAGAGGGTTGCCCATGACCAGCGCCGAGCTCGCCAGACCCAGCCGCAAGCAGCGTGTTCGCACCCTGTGGATTTCCGACGTCCACCTGGGCACCCGGGACTGCCAGGCCGAGCACCTGTCGCAGTTTCTCAAGGGCTACCACACCGACAAGATTTACTTGGTAGGAGACATCATCGACGGTTGGAAGCTGCGCGGTGGCATGTATTGGCCTCAAGCCCACACCAACGTCATTCGCCGCTTGTTGACCATGAGCAAGCGCGGCACCGAAGTGATCTACGTCACCGGTAATCACGACGAATTCCTGCGACGCTATTCAAAGCTGATCCTGGGCAATATCCAGTTGGTGGACGAAGCGGTGCACGTGACCGCCGATGGCCGGCACTTGTTGGTGATCCATGGCGATCAGTTTGACGTCATCACCCGCTATCACCGCTGGCTGGCGTTCCTCGGGGATTCGGCCTACGAGTTCACCCTCACGCTGAACCGCTGGCTCAACCATTGGCGGGCCCGTTATGGCTACGGCTACTGGTCGCTGTCGGCGTACCTCAAGCACAAGGTCAAGACCGCCGTCAGTTTCATCAGCGATTTTGAAGAAGCCATCGCCCATGAATGCGTCAAGCGCGAGTTGCACGGTGTAGTGTGCGGGCACATCCACCACGCCGAGATGCGCAAGGTGGGCGAAGTGGAATACCTCAACTGCGGCGACTGGGTCGAGTCGTGCACGGCACTGATCGAGCATTGGGACGGGACGATCGAGCTGTATCGACTGGCGGACGCCCAGGCGCGCGAGGCGCTGGTCAAGGCTGAGCTGAAGGTGACCGAGCCTGCCTAGGCCCTTGTGGTTGGCTAGAACGCAACCTTGCCCAGCAACATGTCGCGATACATGACGAAATCGCCAAGCAAGCTATAGAGCGGATGCTGGAAGGTGGCGGGACGGTTTTTCTCAAAGAAGAAATGCCCGACCCAGGCGAAGCCGTAGCCAGCCACCGGCAGGGCGACCCACAGCCACCAGGCACCGACGACAAGGGCCATGGCGAAAATCAGGATGACCAGGGAGGTGCCGATGAAATGCAAGCGTCGGCAGGTGCTGTTGCTGTGTTCGCCGAGGTAATACGGGTAGAACTCGGTGAACGTAGTGAATCGTTTGGTGTTTTCCAAGACGGCGGGCTCTTTGGTTATTATTTTGGCGGCCGGTGTTTCGAACCGCTTACATTCAGTCTAGAGCGTCCACTTGCCACAACCAGTGACAATCAGCGCCAGTCTAGTGTCCTGTCTTACAAATACTGTTCCTTCTGGACGGCGTCTGTTGCCATCATGCTGCGTTGCCGCTCCTCGCCATAGCTGGCTATGACTCGTCGCGGCGCCTTGCCTGACGACAACAGCCACTCGTCCAAAAGGAACGTATTCATAAGACAGGACACTGATATCCTTCGCAAATCCGGCCGTACCCCGCGGCTCGTCATGCAAGTAAACGTCATGAGCGAACGAACGACTTCTTCGAGCTGGGCGATGGGGATTGTCAAGACGTTGGAAATGGATGGCCTGGACTGTCGGGCGCTGTTTAAGCAGTTGGGGTTGGATTATGCGGCGCTGGAGGATCCGGACGCGCGTTTTCCCCAGGACTCGATGACGCGGCTCTGGCAGTTGGCGGTGACGCTGTCGGGTAACCCCGCCATAGGCCTGAACATGGGCAAGGTGGTGCGCCCGGCATCGTTCCATGTGGTCGGTTACGCCTTGATGTCCAGTCGAACGTTGGTCGAAGGGTTTCAGCGCCTGGTGCGTTATCAGCGAATCATCGCCGAAAGTGCCGAGCTGACTTTTCGTCGCCTGGAAGAAGGCTACGGGCTGATCCTGACGGTGCACGGCGACCACCTTGCGCCCACCCGCCAAAGTGCCGAAGCGTCCATGGCTTGTGCGCTGGCCTTGTGCAACTGGTTGACCGGACGCACTTTGCACCCGGTGAAGGCGCTTTTCCAAGGCGCAGAGCCCGTTGACGTTACGCCTTATCAGCAGGTTTTCGGCGCGCCGCTGGTGTTCGATGCGCCCTATGACGCGCTGATTTTCCAGCAGGTCGACATCGAAGCGCCGCTGCCCACGGCGAACGAGGCGATGGCGCTGCTTCACGATCGGTTTGCCGGGGAGTACTTGGCGCGTTTCTCCGAAAGCCGCGTGACACACCAGGCGCGGCAAGTGCTTTGCCGGCTGCTGCCCCAGGGCGAGCCCAAGCGTGACGTCGTGGCGCAGACGCTGCACCTGTCGCAGCGCACCTTGCAGCGGCGCTTGCAGGAAGAGGGCACCAGTTTCCAGAGTCTGCTGGACGACACCCGTCGCGAGCTGGCCGAGCAATATCTGGCGCAGCCGGGCATGACGTTGTTGGAAGTCGCCTATCTATTGGGCTTTGCCGACCCGAGCAATTTTTTCCGCGCTTTTCGTCGCTGGTTCGGGACCACGCCCGGCGAATACCGGGCGCGCAGCGCGACTCCGCTCAGTGACGCCAGAACGCCGGAATACACAATACGAACACCGTAATGATCTCCAGTCGGCCCAACAGCATGCCGCCCGAAAGAATCCATTTGGCCGCGTCCGGCAGCGGCGCGAAGTTGCCGGCCGGGCCGATGGTCTCGCCAAGGCCCGGGCCGACGCCGGATACGGTGCTGGCTGCGCCGGTCAGCGCCGTCATCCATTCCACGCCCAACAGCGACAGCAGCAGGGCGATCACGCAGATGGTGATGGCGAAGAAGAACGAAAACGTCAGGATCGAACGCACGATTTCTTCATCCAGGCGATGACCGTTGTACTTCTGCTTGATCACCGCGCGTGGGTGGATCAGTTGGTTAAGGTTGGCCCGCAGCAGGATGTAGGCGACCTGGAAGCGGAAAATCTTGATCCCGCCGGCGGTCGAGCCCGAGCAGCCACCGACAAAGCCCAGGTAGAAAAACAGCATCAGCGAGAAATTGCCCCACAGGCTGTAGTCCCCCAGGGCGAAACCGGTAGTGGTGACGATCGACGTTACGTTCAGCGCCACGTGTCGCAGCGCCTCGAGCCAATGCAGGTCGGTAGTGATCCAATACCAGGTGCCGAGCACCAGCCAGGTGACCAGCAGCACGCCTAGAAGCCCTTGGACTTGCTGGTCCTTGATCAGCGCCCGACGGTTGCCGCGCAGCGTCGAGACGTACAGGGCAAACGGCAGGCTGCCGAGGATCATGATGACAATGGTCACCCAATGCACGGCCGGTTGGGTCCATTTGGCCAGGGACAGGTCCGAGGTGGAAAAACCGCCGGTGGAAATGGCCGACATCGAGTGGTTGATTGCATCGAACAGGCTCATCCCGGCCCACCACAGGGCCAGGGTGCCGAGGATGGTGATGCCCACGTAGGACGCCACGATCAGCCGCGCCACCATGTGCGAGCGGGGCATGACCTTTTCCGAACGGTCAGACGATTCGGTCTGGAACAGCCGCATGCCACCGATTCGCAACAGCGGCAGGATCGCCACCGCCATGCCGATAAAACCGATGCCACCGAGCCAGTGCAACAGCGAGCGCCACATCAGGATTCCCGGCGACATCGTGTCCAGGCCGCTCAACACCGTGGCGCCGGTGGCGGTGATGCCCGACATGCTTTCAAAGAACGAATCGGTGTAGCTGATGTGCTGGGTCAGCAAAAAGGGCAGCGCGGCGAAGACGCACACCACCAACCAGCTGCTGACGGTCAGCAGGTACATGTCGCGCGGGCGCAGGTGAATATGCTCCGGGCGCCCGGGAAGCACCAGGGCCAGGCCGGCGACAAAAGTGATCATGCTCGACCAGAGGAACGACGGCAGGTCGCTGGTGCGCTCGTAGACTAGCAACGTGGCCATCGGCACGACCATGAAGATCGCCAGGGTGATCAGGAAGATGCCGATGATGAAACCAATGATCCGCAGGGTCGGCAACGCCATGGAGTCCGCTCGGGCTGAAAGGGAAGGGGCGCCATTCTACCTGCGACAGGCGGCATGTAAACCGGCGCCCGCTGCCGCGTGTATCGGAATTTGAACTAACCAACTGACGGTACAAGCCACTAGAATAGCCGAACATTTTTTCCAGGAGGTGGCAGATGCAGGCTCTCGACGCTTTGCTCAACCGTGTTTCCGTCCCGCGCCTGGTGGACCCGGCACCGACTCTCGAACAGCGCGAGGTGATGTTCGCCGCTGCGATGCGCGCGCCCGATCACGGCCAGTTGCGCCCATGGCGTTTCCTCACCGTCGAAGGGCAGGCGCGAAACCGCATGGGTGAGTTGCTGGCCGAAGCGGCCCGCTTCAATGACCCGCTGGTGCCCGAAGCGGTTGTGGAAAAGGCCCTTAATGGCCCGCTGCGCGCGCCACTGGTCGTGGTGGTGGTTGCGCGTCTGCAGGACCATTTCAAGATTCCGAAAGCCGAACAATTGCTGGCGGCCGGCTGCGCGGCCCACGGCATCCTGCTGGCCGCTTATGCCCAAGGGGTAGGTGGCGTGTGGCGTACCGGTGAGTTGGCGTATTCGCCGCATGTGGCGAGGGGGCTGGGCCTTGAAGAGGGGGAAGAGGTGATCGGTTTCCTATATTTGGGTACACCGCAGAAAGAAGCGCGCACGGCGCCGAAGGTGGAAACCGCAGAATTTGTCAGCGAGTGGACAGGCCAGTAGCCCCGCAAGGGCAGCGGATTATTTGAGGCTGGTTTTATCCACTGTGGCGAGGGAGCTTGCTCCCGCTGGGCGGCGAAGCCGCCCCAAATGGAACAACGCTATCTGCCTGGCACACCGCGCCAGGCCTGTTTACGACTGCTGCGCAGCCGAGCGGGAGCAAGCTCCCTCGCCACAAAATCAACGGCCGGCGGTGGTGTTATTTGCAAACCTCGGCAATCGCCTCGGCCAGCGCATCCAGGCGCGTCGCATCGATGCCCGCCACGTTGGCCCGGCCGGTGCCGACCATGTAGACGCTGTGGCGCTCGCGCAACTGCCTGACGTGCTCCGGCGAGAGGCCGGTGTAGGAGAACATCCCGCGTTGTACGCCGATATGGGCGAAGCGTTCACGCAAGCCATGGGGTTCGAGCGCTTCCAGCAGGCCGCTGCGCAACTGAGCGATGCGTTGGCGCATGGCTTCCACTTCATCGGCCCATACATTTTTGAGCTCGGGGTTGCCGAGGATCGTCGCCACCACCGCCGCGCCGTGATCCGGTGGCGTCGACCACAGGTTGCGGGCGATGTTGGCCAGTTGACTGCGAATGTCGAGCAGTTTGTCTGCGTCGCGGGCGCAGACGATCAGCGCACCGGTGCGGTCGCGATAAAGACCGAAGTTCTTCGAGCATGAACTGGTGATCAGCACTTGCGGCAACGCTTCGGCAAACAATCGCACGGCCCATGCGTCCTGTTCCAGCCCGTCGCCAAAGCCCTGGTAAGCGAAATCGATCAATGGCAGCAGGCCGCGGCTGCGAACCACATCCAGCACCTGGCGCCATTGCTCGTGGGTCAGGTCGAAGCCGGTGGGGTTGTGGCAACAGGCGTGCAGCAGCACCACATCCCCTTTTTGCACTTGGCCCAGGGTCGCCAACATTGCCTCGAAATCCAGGCGATTGTCGGCGCCCACATAGGGGTAGTGACTGGCCCTGACGCCCGCGGCGGCGAAGATGGTTTCGTGAATCGGCCAGGTCGGGTTGCTCAGCCACACGCCACGGCCCGGCAGGCATTGGGCGATGAAGTCGGCGCTCAGGCGCAGGGCGCCGGTGCCGCCCGGGGTCTGGGTGGCGCCGACGCGTTTGTCGGCAAGCAGCGGCGAGTCGGCCCCCAGCACCAGTTCATTAATCAATTGGCCGAACGTGGCATCACCGTGACCGCCGATGTAGGTCTTGGTGACCTGGCGATCAACCAGTTTCTGTTCAGCCTGTTTCACCGATTGAAGAATCGGCGTCAGGCCTTGGGCATCCTTGTACACACCGACGCCGAGGTCGAACTTGCCGGGATTGCTGTCCGCCCCGTAGGCCTCCATCAGGCCGAGGATCGGGTCGCCGGGCACACGGCCGATGGCATCGAAATGCATTACTTGCGGCCCTCGGCGGTCATGGCTACGTCATCGGTGCGGGCGGCCATGATGAAGTCGTTGCGGTGCAAGCCCTTGATGGAATGACTCCACCAGGTCACGGTGACCTTGCCCCATTCGGTGAGCAGGCCTGGGTGGTGGCCTTCGGCCTCGGAGATCTCACCAACCGCGTTGGTGAACGCCAGGGCATGCTTGAAATTCTTGAACAGGAAAATTTTTTCCAGTTGCATCACGCCGTCGCGCACTTCGATGTTCCAGTCCGGGATCTGCTTGATCAGGATCGGCAGTTCTTCGTCGCTGACTTGCGGGGCGTCGGCGCGGCAGGCTTCGCAATGGGCTTGGTTCAGAGTGGTCATGGTGTGTTCCCGAATCGAATATTGGAAAACGTCGATGCAGCCACGCTAAAGCAAAGGGGCGTGGCGCAACAGACTCAATTGAAATCAAAAGTAGCGGTTCACGCCGCTTTCGGTGGAAATTTTGGCGCGTGCAGGCCCAGCTCCCGGCCACGCTGGACCATGCCCATGATGTCTTCATGAGCGAGGTCGAACAGGCGCTTGAGCTCGGGCAAGACGAAATACACAGGCTGCAGGATGTCGATGCGATACGGCGTGCGCATGGCTTCCAGTGGGTCGAAGGCCTGGTGTTCCGGCTCGTCCGACAGGCAGTACACGGTTTCCTTCGGGGAAGACAGGATGCCGCCGCCGTAGATGCGCCGGCCTTGCGGAGTCTGGACCAGGCCGAATTCGATGGTCATCCAGTACAAGCGAGCAAGGTAGACGCGCTCTTCCTTGGACGCCTGTAGCCCGAGTTTGCCGTAGGTGTGGGTAAATTCGGCGAACCAAGGATTGGTTAGCAGTGGGCAGTGGCCGAAGATCTCATGGAAAATGTCCGGCTCTTGCAGGTAATCCAGCTCTTCGCGGGTGCGGATAAACGTCGCGACCGGAAACTGTTTGTTGGCGAGCAATTCGAAGAACGTCTGGAACGGAATCAGCGCCGGCACCCGGGCGACTTGCCAGCCCGTGGTCTCGCCCAGCACGTTGTTGATTTCCCCCAGTTGCGGGATGCGGTCGTGGGGCAAGCCAAGCTTGTCGATCCCGTCGAGGTATTCCTGGCACGCGCGGCCTTCGATGACTTTCAATTGGCGGGTGATCAGCGTGTTCCACACCGAGTGTTCTTCGGCGGGGTAGTGGATAAAACCTTGCGCATCGGGCTCGCGAGCCACGTATTGCGTCTGCTTCATGCTGCTCTCCTGCTGTTTTCCTCCGGCGTTTCGAGCCGGCGGAAAGGCTGTTTGTTTTTATGTCCAGCGATGCATTAGAGATAACCCGAAGCAGCATGCGGTGCAGTAGGTTGATTCAGGTTCCTACAAGCCTTTTGGTTAAAATGTGTAAAGTTTTCGTTACGTATTTAGGCGTATCACGGCGTTGTTGGGATTTTCAGCTGTGAAACGTCCTACAGGTGTCACATAATCTTGACGATTATTTGCGCCGCCTCGCAGAAACCTTTGTGCGAGGGAGCTCTTTGTTATCTCAAACACCTGGGCCTTTTTCATGCGCATCAAAGTCCATTGTCAGAATCGCATCGGCATCCTGCGGGACATTCTCAACCTGCTGGTGGAGTACGGCGTCAACGTCGCCCGTGGCGAGGTCGGTGGTGAGCATGGCAACGCGATCTACCTGCACTGCCCGAACCTGATCAACATCCAGTTCCAGGCGCTGCGTCCGAAATTCGAAAGCATCGCCGGGGTATTCGGCGTCAAGCGCGTAGGACTGATGCCCAGCGAGCGTCGGCACATGGAGCTCAACGCCTTGCTTGGCGCCCTCGAGTTTCCGGTGTTGTCCATCGACATGGGCGGCTCCATCGTCGCGGCCAACCGCGCTGCAGCGCAGTTGCTTGGGGTGCGAGTGGACGAGGTACCAGGAATTCCCCTGTCCCGGTATGCCGAGGACTTTGACCTGCCTGAGCTGGTGCGCGCCAACCAGTCGCGCATCAATGGCTTGCGGGTCAAGGTCAAGGGCGACGTGTTCCTGGCGGATATCGCCCCGCTACAGTCGGAACACGACGACAGCGAGGCCATGGCCGGCGCGGTGCTGACCCTGCACCGCGCCGATCGGGTGGGCGAACGTATCTATAACGTGCGCAAGCAGGAGCTGCGCGGTTTCGACAGTATTTTCCAGAGTTCGAAAGTGATGGCGGCGGTGGTCCGTGAGGCCCGGCGCATGGCGCCGTTGGACGCGCCGCTGTTGATAGAAGGCGAAACCGGCACCGGCAAGGAATTGTTGGCCCGCGCCTGTCACCTGGCGAGCCCGCGTGGGCAGTCGCCACTGATGGCGCTCAACTGTGCCGGGCTGCCCGAGTCAATGGCCGAGACCGAGCTGTTTGGCTACGGTCCCGGTGCCTTCGAAGGCGCCCGGGCCGAAGGCAAGCTTGGCCTGCTGGAATTGACCGCTGGGGGAACGCTGTTCCTCGACGGGGTAGGGGAGATGAGCCCGCGCCTACAAGTGAAATTGCTGCGCTTCCTGCAGGACGGATGCTTCCGTCGCGTAGGCAGTGACGAAGAGGTTTATCTGGATGTCAGGGTGATCTGCGCGACACAGGTCGATTTGTCGGAGCTCTGCGCACGGGGAGAATTTCGCCAGGATTTGTACCACCGCTTGAATGTGCTCTCCCTGCACATTCCCCCCCTGCGCGAATGCCTCGACGGCCTCGCGCCGCTGGTGGACCATTTCCTCGACCAGGCCAGTCGCCAGATCGGCTGCCCGCTGCCCAAGCTCGCCCCAGCAGCAGTGGACCGTCTCAGTCACTACCATTGGCCGGGCAACGTCCGGCAGTTGGAAAACGTATTGTTCCAGGCCGTTTCCCTGTGTGACGGCGGAACGGTCAAGGCCGAGCACATCCGCCTGCCGGACTACGGCGTGCGCCAACCCCTTGGCGATTTCTCACTTGATGGTGGGTTGGAGGATATCGTCGGACGGTTCGAGAAAGCCGTGCTGGAGCGCTTGTATTCCGAGCACCCCAGCAGTCGGCAACTGGGTAAGCGCCTGGGGGTTTCCCATACGACCATTGCCAACAAATTGCGCGAATATGAAGTTGGCAAGGAGCCCGGACCGGGCTAGATCAGCTTGGCACAGAAATAGGGTGCCGCTGCCGGATAGGTAAACCTTTGCCTTGCAGCGGCACGACACCGCCGGTTTTTCGTCTTCGATACATCTGCAATATCCCTTCAGGTAGTCCCAAGCCCTTTGTTTACCGGGTCTATCAGCGCCAGAAAAAAGTTGGTCTGCAAATTGCTTAAGGCTGTGCAACACAGCAGTGGACGGCAAACGTCCGGCATGCAGAGGAACGACAGTGGACAAGTACCTTTATGTGGCAATGACCGGCGCCAGCCAAAACGCGCTGGCGCAACGGGCCCATGCCAACAACCTGGCGAACATCTCCACCAATGGTTTTCAGAAAGACCTGGAGCAAGCACGTTCGATGCCGGTGTTCGGCGACAGCTTTCCGGCGCGGGCATTTGCGATGTCCGAGCGTCCCGCCACCGACTTCACCCCGGGTGCGCTGATTGAAACCGGTCGCGACCTCGACGTGGCGGTCAGCGGGCCGGGCTGGATGGCCGTGCAGAACCCCGACGGCGGTGAAAGCTATGTGCGCACCGGCAGCCTCAATGTCGATGCACTGGGTGTCTTGCGGGCCGGCAACGGCATGCCGGTGATGGGCAACGGTGGTCCGATCGCCGTGCCGCCAGAGCAGAAAATCGAGATCGGCCAGGACGGCACCATCAGCATCCGCGCCATGGGCGAAGGCCCGCGTGTGATGGCTGAAGTGGACCGCATCAAGCTGGTCAACCCGGACCTCAAGACCATGACCAAGGGCTTGGACGGTTCGATCCGTTCAAAAGACGGCCAGGCGGCGCCCATCGATGCCAACGTGCAGTTGGTGTCGGGGTTCCAGGAGGCGAGCAACGTCAACGCCGTGGATGAGATGACTTCGGTGCTGGCCCTGGCCAAGCAGTTCGAGCTCCACGTCAAGATGATGACCACCGCCAAAGAAGGCGATGAAGCCATGGCTCGGGTCTTGCAGATCTAACTATTAATTACAGCGTTGCGCCGAAAAACAGGCGTACGAGGAGAATCGAATGCTTCCGGCTCTTTGGGTTGCCAAAACAGGTCTGTCCGCCCAGGACACCAACCTTTCCACTATTTCCAACAACCTGGCGAACGTGTCGACCACGGGTTTCAAACGTGACCGCGCCGAGTTCCAGGACTTGCTGTACCAGGTAAAACGCCAGCCAGGCGCCCAGTCGACCCAGGACAGCGAACTGCCGTCGGGCCTGCAAGTGGGTACCGGTGTGCGCATCGTCGGCACCCAGAAAAACTTCAACGCCGGCAGCCTGCAAACCACCGAGCAGCCGCTGGACATGGCCATCGACGGTCGCGGTTTCTTCCAGATCCTGCAACCGGACGGCACCACGTCCTACACCCGTGACGGTACGTTCCACCTCGATTCCAATGGCCAGATTGTCAATGCCAGCGGTTTCGCCCTGGAGCCGGCCATCATCATCCCGAACGATGCCCAGACCTTCACCGTCGGTCGTGACGGCACCGTGTCCATCACCATTGCAGGCAACCCGGCCTCCCAGGTGATCGGCAACCTGCAGACCGCTGACTTCATCAACCCGGCCGGCCTGCAAGCGGTGGGTAACAACCTGTTCATGGAAACCGCCGCCAGCGGCGCGCCGCAAGTCGGCACTCCGGGCCTGAACGGTTTCGGCACCACGCTGCAGAACACCCTGGAAACCTCCAACGTGAGCACCGTTGAGGAGATGGTCAACATGATCACCACCCAGCGCGCCTACGAGATGAACTCCAAGGTGATTTCCACCGCCGACCAGATGCTCTCGTTCGTTACGCAGAATCTTTAACCGCGTCGTCCGTCATTACGTAGACAGGGCGGCCCCAGGGTCGCCTGCAACACCAAGAGGTAGGGTCATGAAACGCTTCGTATCTGTTCTGGCACTGAGTGGGATTACCGCACTCGCGGGCTGTGTCGCGCCAACGCCACGGCCCAATGACCCGTACTACGCTCCGGTGTTGCCGCGCACGCCGTTGCCGGCAGCCGCCAACAATGGCTCGATCTACCAGGCCGGTTTCGAGCAGAACCTGTACAGCGACCGCAAGGCTTTCCGGGTCGGTGACCTTATCACCATCACCCTGAACGAGCGGACCCAGGCCAGCAAGAACGCTAACTCGCAGGTCGACAAGACCAGCGAGACCAGCGTCGGCCTGACGTCGTTGTTCGGCTCGAGCCTGACCACCAACAACCCGATCGGCAGCAACGACCTGAGCCTCAGTGCCGGTTATGGCGCCGACCGTGCCACCAAGGGCGACAGCAAGTCGGGCCAGAGCAACAGCCTGACCGGCTCGATCACCGTGACCGTTTCCGATGTGCTGCCTAACGGCATCATCGTCGTGCGGGGCGAGAAATGGCTGACCCTCAACACCGGTGATGAACTGGTGCGCATCGCCGGCATGGTCCGCGCCGATGACATCGCCACCGATAACACCGTTTCGTCCACTCGCGTGGCCGATGCACGCATCACCTATTCGGGCACTGGTGCCTTTGCCGATGCAAGTCAGCCAGGTTGGTTCGACCGTTTCTTCCTCAGCCCGAAGTTCCCTTTCTAGGTGGCCCAGTTGAATCTTAAGCGGTTGAACCTCAAGCAGCTGTTGATCGGCGCCCTGGCAATGACGGCAGCCTTCAGCGCTCACGCCGAGCGCCTGAAAGACATCGCCAGTATTTCCGGTGTGCGCTCCAACCAGTTGATCGGCTACGGCCTGGTCGTGGGCCTTAACGGCACCGGTGACCAGACTACCCAGACCCCGTTCACCCTGCAGACCTTCAACAACATGTTGTCGCAGTTCGGCATCAAGGTGCCGGCCGGCTCCGGCAACGTGCAATTGAAGAACGTCGCGGCGGTGTCGATCAGCGCCGATCTGCCGGCGTTTGCCAAGCCCGGCCAGCAAGTGGATATCACCGTTGCCTCCATCGGTAACTCCAAGAGCTTGCGCGGCGGCACCTTGTTGATGACTCCGCTCAAGGGTATCGACGGCAACGTCTATGCCATCGCCCAGGGCAACCTGGTGGTAGGCGGTTTCGATGCCGAAGGGCGCGACGGTTCGAAGATCACCGTCAACGTTCCGTCGGCCGGTCGCATCCCCGGTGGTGCGTCGGTGGAACGTGCGGTGCCGAGCGGTTTCAACCAGGGCAACAGCCTGACCTTGAACCTCAACCGTTCCGACTTCACCACGGCCAAGCGCATCGTCGACAAGATCAACGACCTGCTCGGCCCAGGGGTGGCCCAGGCCATCGACGGCGGCTCGATCCGCGTCACCGCGCCACTGGATCCGAGCCAGCGCGTCGACTACCTGTCGATCCTGGAAAACCTCGAGGTCGATCCAGGCCAGGCGGTGGCGAAAGTCATCATCAATTCGCGCACCGGCACCATCGTGATCGGCCAGAACGTCAAAGTGTCGCCGGCCGCCGTGACCCATGGCAGCTTGACCGTAACCATCACCGAGGACCCGATCGTCAGCCAGCCCGGACCGCTGTCCAACGGCCAGACCGCCGTGGTACCGCGTTCGCGGGTCAACGCCGAGCAGGAAATGAAGCCGATGTTCAAGTTCGGCCCGGGCACTACCCTGGATGAAATCGTCCGGGCGGTGAACCAGGTCGGCGCGGCGCCGGGCGACCTGATGGCGATTCTCGAAGCCTTGAAGCAGGCCGGCGCGTTGCAAGCCGACCTGATCGTGATCTAAGGAAAACGGGCCATGGTGGATATGCGCAAAGGCGCTTTGACCAGCGGGGATTCAGCCTCCTATTCGGATCTGAATCGCCTTAACCAGCTCAAGGTCGGCGACAAGAACAGCGAAGGCAACCTGCGCAAAGTGGCGCAGGAATTCGAGTCGCTGTTCCTCGGCGAAATGCTCAAGTCCATGCGCTCGGCCACCGAGGCCTTGGGCAAGGACAACCCAATGAATACGCCGGAAGCCAAGCAGTACCAGGAAATGTACGACCAGCAGTTGGCCGTTTCCATGTCCCGCGAAGGCGGCGGCATCGGCCTGGCCGATGTGCTGCTGCGCCAGATGTCCAAGAACAAGCCGCTGGCCTCCGGCGAGGCAGCCACGTTGTCGGCCGCCAAGCAGCAAGAGGCGCTGGAAAAAGTCGTCAAGGCACCGGTGCCTACGCCAGTGGCCGCCGGAACGCTGCCCGATGGACCTTTGTCGCGCAGCAACGGCCAGCGTCCGCTCTGGGCTTCGCGGGCCGTGAGCGCGCCGCAAGGGGCCGAGGGTATTCATCGCAACGACATGGAGCTGATCAACCAGCGTCGCCTGGCCCTGCCGCCGAAGCTCGCTGATCGCTTGCTCGCCGGCTTGGTGCCGCCAGCCGCGGTCAACGCCGAAGCCGTCGCCCATAACGTCTTGCCGGATCGCGCCGTGACCGCCGTCAAGCCCGCCACCGGTGAACTGGCCAATGGCGACTGGCTGGCTGCGCTCAAGGCTGCCGAGCCCAAAGGCGACATGCAGGTTTACGGTCGCGCCGTGGCCCAGCCACCGCTGGCACCCGCGCGCAAGGCCTTCCGCGATGCCGATGAATTCGTCGACGCCATGCTGCCGATGGCCAAGGAAGCTGCCGACCGCATCGGTGTCGACCCGCGCTACCTGGTGGCCCAGGCTGCCCTGGAAACCGGTTGGGGCAAATCGGTCATGCGCCAGCCCGATGGCAGCAGCAGCCACAACCTGTTTGGCATCAAGGCCAGCAAGAACTGGACGGGCGATTCGGCGCGTGCCATCACCAGCGAATTCCGCAATGGCGCGATGGTCAAGGAGACGGCCGAGTTCCGTTCCTACGCCTCCTATCGCGACAGCTTCCATGACTTGGTCAACCTGCTGCAAAGCAACAGTCGCTATCAAGATGTCCTGAAGTCTGCCGATAACCCGG
The DNA here is from genome assembly GCF_051131955.1 of Pseudomonas sp. Z4-20. Taxonomy (NCBI): domain Bacteria; kingdom Pseudomonadati; phylum Pseudomonadota; class Gammaproteobacteria; order Pseudomonadales; family Pseudomonadaceae; genus Pseudomonas; species Pseudomonas sp. Z4-20. The sequence goes on along the minus strand of NZ_CP071641.1, from coordinate 4,070,115 downwards.
AACAGTTTGTACGCGAGTTGCAGAAGGCCGGTTACGCCACCGACCCGAACTACGCCAGCAAGATTTCGAACATAGCCCGGCAGATGACGAGTTACCAAAACTACGCTTCGGCTGGTGCCACCACGACTTTATAAGGTCTGAACCATGAGTTTGCTCAATATCGGGATGTCGGGTCTGTCCGCAAGCCAGACCGCACTGGTGACCACGGGTAACAACATTGCCAACGTCGATACCGCTGGGTATTCGCGTCAGCAGACCGTGCAGACCACCAAGGCGTCGAACCAGTACGGCAACGTGTTCATCGGCTCCGGCACCACCCTGGCGGACGTTCGCCGGGTGTATAACTCGTATCTTGAAGCGCAGTTGAAAACCACCACCTCGCTCAACAGCGACGCGGCGGCTTACCAAGGGCAGATTACCCCGCTCGATTCCCTGTTGTCGGACAGCGGCACCGGCCTCAACGGCGCGTTGACCAAGTTTTTCGCCTCGGTGCAGAACGTCAACGCCAAGCCAGGTGACGATGCATCCCGCCAGTTGCTGCTCAGCGATGCCCAGGCCCTGAGCAACCGTTTCAATTCGGTCGCCAGCCAGTTGACGGAGCAGAGCCAGAACATCAACGGCAACCTGTCGAACATGGTCGACCAGATCAACAGCCTGGCCACCACCGTCGCCCAGTTGAACAAGAAAATCGCCGAAGTCTCCAACGCCGGCGGCGCCCCCAACGACCTGCTCGACGCCCGCAGCGAGACCATTCGCCAACTGTCGACCTTCACCGGCACTCAAGTCGTCGAGAACGGCAGCAGCCTGGACATCTACCTTGGTTCCGGCCAGCCGCTGGTCATGGGCAACATCACCAATAAATTGGAAGCGGTGCCGGACAGGAACGATCCGGGGCGCATAGGCATCCAGCTCAACAGCGGCTCCAGCGTCATGGACCTCACCCAGGTGCTCACCGGCGGCGAAATCGGCGGCCTGATGCGCTACCGCAGCACCGTGCTGGACCCGGCCATGAACGAGCTGGGCCGCGTGGCGCTGGTCGTCGCCGACCAGATGAACAGCATCCAGGCCTCGGGTATCGACAAGAACGGCGCCTTCGGTTCCAACCTGTTCAGCAGCATCAACAGCGCCGCGCAGATGAGCCAGCGCAGTGTCGCCTCGCTGAGCAACAGCGCCGGGTCCGGCAACTTCAACGTGTCGATCGAAGACACCGGCAAGCTGACCACCAACGACTACAAGATCACGTTCACCAGCGGTACCAACTACACCGTACAGCGCTTGCCCGATAACACGCCGATGGGCACGTTCAGCACCACGACCACGCCGCCACCGGTGGTCGATGGTTTCGCCCTGACGTTCGGCAGTGGCCCGGCGGTGGCCGGTGATTCGTTCAAGATCACCCCCACCCGCAACGCGGCGGGCAGCATCAAGACCGAGATGACCGACTCCAAGCGGCTGGCGATTGCCGCGCCGTTGGGCGCCGCCATCACGCCGGGCGGCAGCGGTACGCTGACCATCCCGGCCAGCGGCCAGCCGACGATGACCACGAAGCTGGACATCTACGACGAAGCCACCACCAGCATCATCCAGAACGGCATCAAGAATTCCATGCCGGTCAAAGTGGTGTTCGGCGCGACCTCGACCGACGGCACCAGCCAGGCTTATCAGTTACTCGATGCCAAAGGCGGTACGATCAGCAGCGGCACGATCAAGCCCGGCCAGAGCAACACCCTGAGCCTGAGTGTTCCGCTCAAGGATGCGACGGGTGCCCCAATCATGGATTCGTCCGTACCGCCGGTGCAGCGCACCGTCACGTTCGACATGTCCATCGCTGGCGCGCCTTCCCAAGGTGCCGGCATCGACATCAGCCTCAGCCAGCCCGGCAGCCTGGACAACCGTAATGGTACTGTCCTGGCCGGCTTGCAGACCGCCAAGACCGTGGACACCAACACCGCCAGCAAAGGTATTTCGCTGAACGATGCCTATGGCAAGCTGGTGGAAGGCGTCGGCGCCAAGGCCGCCCAAGGCAAGCTCGACAGCGCCGCCACCGGCGCGATCCTGGACAACGCCAAGAATGCCCGCGACTCGCTTTCGGGGGTGGACCTGGATGAAGAAACCGGCAATCTGGTCAAGTTCCAGCAGTACTACACCGCGTCTTCGCAGATCATCAAGGCTGCGCAGGAAATTTTCAGCACGTTGATCAACAGTCTTTAAGGAGCCGTAGCCCATGCGCATTTCTACCTCTCAGTTTTACGAAAGCACGGCTGCGAACTACCAGAAAAACTTCGCCAATGTGGTCAAGACCAGCGAAGAAGCCAGTAGCCTGGTGCGCATAAACACCGCCGCCGATGATCCGGTGGGGGCTTCGCGTCTATTGCAACTGGGTACTCAGGCCTCGATGCTGTCCCAGTACGAAACCAACGCCAACACGATCAAGGCCACCCTGGGCACCACCGAGGCGGTGATGACCAGCATCGGCAACGTGCTGCAGCGCGCCAAGGAATTGGCTGTCGGTGCCGGCAACGCCGGTTATACCGATGCCGACCGCCAGGCCAACGCGTCGGAGTTGGCGCAGATTGAAGAACAGTTGCTGAGCCTGATGAACAGCAAGGATGAAAATGGCAAGTACATTTTCTCCGGTTCCAAAGGCGACACCATTCCGTTCACGCGCAATACCGATGGCTCCTACAGCTACAACGGCGACCAGGTGACCCTCGACCTGCCGGTTGGCGATACCATGTCGATGGCCACCAACAGCACCGGCTGGGAAGTGTTCCAGCAGGCCGTCAACACCAGCCGCAGCCAAGTCACCCGGACCGCTCCAGCGGTGGACGATGGGCGCGTGGTGTTGTCCAACGGCCAGGTGTCGTCCAGTGTCAGCTACAACAGCAAGTTCCGTAGTGGCGAGCCGTACACCGTGGATTTCACCAGTGGCACGCAACTGCGGATCACCGACTCGCTCGGCAACGACGTGACCGCCGAAGCCAGCCGGGGCGGCGCATTCGACCCTAACAGCAAGAGCGGGCAGGCCGTGCAGTTCCGAGGTGTGGAACTGACCCTGAACATCAATCTGCAAACGGGTGATGCTCCCGGTGCTGTATTGCCAGGCCATACCTTCACCCTCGCCGCCAAGCCGGACAGCTTTGTTCCGACACGTAGCCCTGGTAACCCGACCGCAGTACAGATCACTGGCAGCGAAATCACCGACCCGGTGGCTTATCACGCCAGTTTCCCTACGGGCTCGGCCGTGTTGAAATTTACCAGCGCCACCGATTTCGACCTTTACGCTGCACCGTTGACGGCCGACAGCCAGCCTGTCTCCAGCGGTACGCTGGCCGGCAACGTAGCCACTGCATCGGGCGTGAGCTTTACCCTGAACGGTGCGCCTGGCGCAGACGATCAATTCAGCATCGCGGTCAACACCCACGAAACCCAGAACGTCCTGGACACCGTGAGCCAACTGAAGGCGGCGTTGAGCACGCCTACCAACGGGGATCCGATCGCTACGCAAAAGCTGCAGGCTTCGCTGGCGTCCGGTATTGGTAACTTGGCCAGCGGCACCGACCAGTTGTCCAGCGCCCTGAGTTCAGTGGGTGGTCGTGGTGCTGCTCTGGACAACCAAAACGACACCAACCAGAGCCTGATCCTGGCCAACAGCCAGACCCAATCGTCGATCCGCGATTCCGATCCGGCCGAAGTGATGACCCGCTTGACGTTGCAACAGACCATGCTGCAAGCCTCGCAACTGGCGTTCAGCAAGATCGCCCAGCTGGGCCTGTTCAACAAGATCTGAGCCGGTATCGACCGAGCCGCCAACCGTCTTTTTTAAGCGGTTCCGGGGTTCTGGCCTGAAAAGGCTGGGGCCCGCCGCTCGAGAGTTTTAACCGTGAAGCCACTTCCCCTCGTCAGTATCGTCATCCCCGCCTACAACCCTCGGTTTTTTGACCAGGCACTGCTCAGTGCCTTGGCGCAGACCTACGAACACATCGAGATCGTTATTTGCGATGATTCGTCAGAAGATGAAATTCGTCAGATCGTAGATTCCTTCGCCGAGCCTTCCCATCCGATCCGCTATTTGCGAAACCCACAGAGGTTGGGGCTTCAGGGCAATCTGTTGCGTTGTGTCGAAGAGGCCCGAGGCGAGTTCATTAAGATCTTGTGCGATGACGATCGGCTATTTGCCCCGAGCATTGCCATGCAGGCTCAGGTGCTGATGGATCATGCTGACGTCAGCGTGGTATTTGCCCTGCGATTGTTGTGCGATGCGGGTAATTTCATTCTGCCGCCGCGTATCGAAAATTGCCGCTTCGCGCCAAATGACGCTCTGCTCAAGGGCGACGACATGCTGGCGATTTTCGAGAAAACACCGACCAACTTCATCGGCAATTTCAGTTCGACCCTGATGCGTCGGGCCGACGTGCTGGAACTCTTGCCGGCCCTGGTCCAGGAGGGTGCCGGATTCGTTGCCACGCTCGACTTCGCCTTGTTCGTCTGCCTGATGCGCCGGGGTAATCTGGTCGCCCAGGGGACGGTCCTGAGTGTCGAGCGTCTGTATCCTGGGCGCCTGAGCAAGACTCCGGAAATGCTCAAGGCGGCGAAGGTGGAGTGGGAGTGGTTGGCACAGATGCTCGCCGTGCGAAACGGCGAGGCGGCGCCCGCCTCGGGCTGGGTGCGCTATGTGGATTTGAGCAGTGTCACCGATCAACCTCACGCCTGGCAGGAACTGTGTGTGACCCGGGTGCTGGGCAATCGCAACACCGTAGTCAATGGCCGAGTGGGGGCGCAGAGTGAAAGCTACGCCGAGTTCTACCGCGAATGGCTGTCGATCCGACGGTTCAGCGAGGTGGAACAACGCACCATGCCTGCGCGCATCGACAGTTGGCCGTTGCGTCCGAACATCGTACCCATCGTCATCGACAGCGTTGGAGACAGTGTGGCGTTGACGGCAACGCTGCGTAGCATTGATGGCCAGCTCTATCCGGCGCAAGCCGTGGTGGTATTGTCCGATGCCCATTGCGAGGTCAATGACCGTGTACTGCAGTTGCCCTATCAGGCCGACTGGGCACGGCAACTCAATGCCATTGTTCCGCAGTTGGAGGGCGCACATTGGTTCTACCTGCTGCGCGCTGGCGATACCCTCCGTGATTCCGCATTGTTGATCCTGGCCGAACGCGTGGCTGGGCGACCAGGGATTCTTTGCACCTATAGCGATGAAGGGGCGCTTGCGGACGGGGAGTCGTTCGAGCCCGTGTTCAAGCCGGATTTCAACCTCGACCTGATGCGCGCCTACCCCTACGTCGGCCGGACCCTGGCCTTCGAGCGTGAGCGTTTCATGACCTTGGGCGGTTTCGACCCGGCCCGTGGTGAGCTGGCGCCGCATGATTTGCTCTGGCGGCTGGTGGAAGAGGCCGGCCCACAAACCATCGAGCACATTGCCGAGATTCAGATGGAATCGACACTGAGCTTCGCCCAGTGGTTGTCGTGGCCGGAGGTTATCGAGGGTAACGCTCCTACGGTTGGCGCTCACCTGGCGCGCATCGGAGCACCTCATGAGATTCGCCAGGATGTGTTGCCGCTGATCAATCGCATCGACTACCGATACGGCACTCGTCCGTTGGTGTCGATCATCCTGCGCACGGGGGATTCGCTGACAGCCTTGCAGGGCTGCTGCGAAAGCCTGATCGAGCGCACGGCCTATACGCATTATGAGATTCTGATAGTGGATAGCGGCGTCCGGGACCCGGTCATGCTCGGTTGGTTGGCGGACATGGCGCAGTTGGGCGCAAGCATGCTGCGCATACTGCGTTATGCCGGTGACGACAATGACGCCGCAGTGCGTAACTTCGCCGCGAGCCAGGCCCAGGGCGACTACTTGTTGCTGCTCAGCCCACAGATGGTCATCTGCGAAAGTGATTGGTTGGACGAACTGATCAACCACGCCTTGCGTCCGGAAGTCGCGGTGGTCGGCGCAAGGATACTCAGCCCCCAGGGTACGATTGTCGGCGCAGGACAGATTCTCGGGTTGGCCGGACCGGTGGGATCACCGTTTTATGGCGAGTCCGCGACCTCTCGCGGTTATATGCAGCGTCTGCACACGACCCAGAACTGGAGTTCGGTTAGCAGCAACTGCCTGATGGTGCGCAAGCAGGTGTTCGAAGAAATCGGTTGCCTTGATGAAACGACGTTCACCCAGGGCCTAAGTGATGTCGATTTGTGCCTGCGTATAGGTAAGGATGGCTATCTGGTGGTCTGGACGCCTTACGCCAGCGTCATGCAAACAACCGAGCAATCGCCAGTCCAGCCGGAAGAGGCGTTGCAGGAGCGCGGACGTGAAGTTTTCTATCGCAAATGGTTGCCGCAGATTGCTCGTGACCCGGCTTACAGTCCTTCCTTGAGCCTGGGGGTTTCCAGCTTTAGCCTGGAACCTTCACTGCGCAATAACTGGAATCCCTTCTGCTCCCGTGCGCTGCCGCTGGTACTTGGACTGCCGGTCAACGCCACTGCGGTCGGCCACTATCGTGTCACGGCCCCGCTGGCCGAACTCGAAGCCAGCGGACGAGTGATTGCCAGGGTGGCCTATGAGTCGCCTTCGACCGTAGAAATCGAGCGCTTGTCGCCGGACACGATCGTCCTGCAAGGGCGCTACAGTGAGGGCGCGGCCGGTGACATCCTGCGGATGAAGAAATATTCCAATGCCTTGCGAATTTTCGAACTCGACGATTACATAGTCAGTGCCCCCAAGAAAAACACCCACGCCCGCAATAAACCGCTCAACACCGAGCAGATGCTGCGCGAGGGGATTGGCTTGTGTGATCGGGTGGTGGTGACGACCCAGCCGCTGGCCGATGCCTTGTCCAGCATGCATAGCGAAATCCGGGTGGTGCCCAACATGCTGCCGCCCGAACCATGGATCCGCTTGACCAGCCGACGAGGAACATCCTCCAAGCCCCGGGTTGGTTGGGGGGGCGGAACAAGCCACAGCGGTGATCTGGAAATCATTGCTGATGTCGTCCGCGAACTGGCCAATGAGGTGGAGTGGGTATTCTTCGGGATGTGCCCGGATGCGTTGCGTCCCTACATCCATGAGTTCCACGCCTCCGTCGGGTTGAACACCTACCCGTTCAAGCTGGCCAGCCTGAACCTTGACCTGGCCCTGGCCCCGCTGGAATTCCACATCTTCAACGACTGCAAGAGCAACTTGCGCTTGCTGGAATACGGTGCCTGCGGCTATCCGGTGATCTGCACCGACACCAAGGCCTACGACGGTTTCCTGCCCTGTACCAAAGTGCGCAGCAACAGCACCGAGGAATGGATCGCGGCCATCCGCATGCACCTGGCCGACCCGGACGCCAGTTACCGCATGGGCGACGAGCTGCGCGAAGCGGTGCTGCGCGACTACATGCTCAGCGGCAAGAACCTGCAGCATTGGTTGTGGGGGTGGCTACCCGATTGATCGTTGCCTGATGCAGCGCTGTTCTGTGGCGAGGGGGCAAACTCCTCGCCAGAATCACGGCGCCTGGCCATCCAACTGATGTTTTCCTCTTGGAATTGTCCTTCGCTACAGCTGGCGCGTTTCCTGCAAGCCCCCCTCATATCGCCATAAAACGAGCGCTCGCGGCTCATCGCAGCGTTCGGATCGGCATCGAAGGTGTAATCCCTGCGCCCGCAAAGCGAAACAACGCTTGCCGAGCCCGGTGATGAACAAGAGGGGAGACGATGAAGGCAGTTATCTTGGCAGGTGGTCTCGGTACGCGGATCAGCGAAGAGTCGCACCTCAAGCCCAAGCCGATGATCGAGATCGGTGGCAAGCCAATTCTTTGGCACATCATGAAGCAGTATTCCGCCCATGGAATCCATGACTTCGTGATTTGCCTGGGCTACAAGGGCTACGCCATCAAGGATTTCTTCGCCAACTATTTCCTGCACACCTCCGACGTCACGTTCGACATGTGCAACAACCGGATGGACGTCCACCAGAACTACAGCGAGCCGTGGCGCGTGACCCTGATCGATACCGGCGAGGACACCATGACCGGCGGACGCCTGCGTCGGGCGGCACGTTACCTGGAAAACGAAGAAGCGTTCTGCTTCACCTATGGCGATGGCGTCTCTGATCTCAATATAGGCGCGCTGGTGGATTTTCACTTGTCCCACGGCAAGCTCGCCACCGTGACGGCGGTTCAACCGCCGGGACGTTACGGTGCGTTGGAGCGCGACGGTGATTCGGTCCTGGGGTTTACCGAAAAACCTCGTGGCGATGGCGGTTGGATCAACGGCGGGTTCTTTGTGCTCTCGCCGAAGGTCTTGCCTTATATCGCAGATGACCAGACCTCCTGGGAAGCCGAGCCTCTGGCGACGCTTGCGGCAGAGGAACAACTCAATGCCTTCCAACACGACGGCTTCTGGCATCCGATGGACACGTTGCGGGATAAGAACCACCTTGAGGCCCTATGGCTAAGCGGGGAGGCTCCATGGAAGCAATGGGGATGAGCCCGGAATTCTGGCGTGGCAAGCGCGTACTGGTCACCGGCCATACCGGCTTCAAGGGCAGTTGGCTGACGCTGTGGCTGCAGAGCCTGGGAGCCAACGTCAGTGGTTTTTCCCTTGACCCGGCCACCCACCCGAACCTGTTCGAACTGGCTCGCGTAGGCGAGGGCATCGATGACCGGCGCGGCGACTTGCGCGACCTCGGTGCCTTGCTGGAAATCCTGGCGGACGCGCAGCCGGAAATAGTCCTGCACCTGGCGGCCCAGCCGTTGGTACGTGAAGGTTATCGCGATCCGCTGGGCACCTATTCCAGCAACGTCATGGGAACCCTCAACCTGCTGGAAGCGGTTCGCCAGGTGGGCGGTGTCAAGGCATGCGTACTGGTCACTACCGACAAGGTCTACGCCAACCAGGAATGGTTATGGCCGTATCGCGAAAACGAGCCCTTGGGCGGTCACGATCCTTACAGCAGCAGCAAGGCCTGCTGCGAATTGCTGGCGCAGTCTTATGCCGCCTCATTCTTTTCGGCTGAACGTTATGCCGAACACGGCCTGGCCCTGGCCACGGCGCGGGCCGGTAATGTCTTGGGCGGCGGTGACTTCGCTCCCGAGCGCCTGATCCCCGATGTACTTAAAGCCTGGTCGGCCGACGAGCCGGTGACGCTGCGTTATCCACAAGCCGTGCGCCCATGGCAGCACGCGCTTGAACCATTGGCCGGTTACCTGCAATTGGCTGAATGCCTGTATCAGCAGGGACCAGAGTTCGCCGGGGCCTGGAACTTCGGCCCGGGTGAGGCTGACATGTGCAGCGTTGGCGAAGTCGTCCAGTTGCTGGCCGAGCGCTGGCCACAAGCGCCGGGCCTGCGCATTGAGCCGAGCGATTTGCATGAAGCCGGCCTGTTGCGCCTGGACAGCAGCCGCGCCCGGCAACTGCTCGGCTGGCAGCCGCGCTGGTCATTGCAACAGTGCCTGGCCCAGACCCTGGATTGGCATTTGGCATGGCAGAACGGCGATGACATGCGTGCGATAACCCTGAATCAATTGAATCTCTACAGGGGGCGGTTATGACTGATTTCACCCTTCAGGCGTTAGCGCTGGAAGGCTTGTATCTGATCCGGCAAAAAGTCTTCTGCGATGATCGGGGGCGTTTTGCCCGATTGTTCTGTCAGTCCCGCCTCACGCTTCAGGGGCGTCCGTTCGCTATCCGCCAGATCAATCATTCACGTACCGTCGAAAAAGGCAGCGTACGAGGCTTGCACTACCAAAACGCCGGGTATGCAGAGTCCAAGCTGATTACTTGCATACGTGGCGCGGTATGGGATGTGGTGGTCGATTTGAGACCGCAATCCCCAACCTACCTGCAGTGGCATGCCGAAGAACTGCGAGCCGATGACGGACGCAGCTTGCTGATTCCTGCCGGCTTCGCCCATGGTTTCCAAGCTTTGACCGATGACGCTGAAGTGCTGTACCTGACCGATGCTGACTACGCTCCGGATCATGAAGCCGGCCTTTCAGTCATTGACCCAGCGCTGTCTATCCCGTGGCCGCTGCCCGTTAAAAATCTGTCGGCCAAAGACGCGAGTCATCCGTTGCTGGACAAAGACTTCAGTGGAGTTGAGCTGTAATGAGTAATTCCTCCACCGTATTGGTCACGGGGGCCACCGGTTTTGTCGGTCGGCATCTGGTCAGTGCTTTACTCGCCAGAGGCTTCAAGGTTCGAGCTTCAGGCCGAAACGTCGAAACCGCGCGCGCTATGCCATGGTTTGAAGATGTGGAATTCCGCGTGGCGGACATCCACGCACCAGACCTCGACGTGGGTGTTCTGACCGACGGGGTCGATGCTATCGCCCATCTGGCTTGGCCCGGCCTGCCCAACTACCAGTCACTGTTCCATTTCGAACGAACCTTGCCTTTGGACTACGCGTTTCTCAAACGTGTGATCGAAGCCGGCGTCAGCCATGTTCTGGTCACCGGTACCTGTTTCGAGTACGGACTGCAAAGTGGCCCATTGAGCGAGACTGTGAACGCACAGCCGTGCACGCCGTATGGCCTGGCGAAACATACTTTGCATCTGTTCCTTGAAGCCTTGCAGCGAGAGCGAGCATTTACGTTGCAGTGGGCGCGCCTGTTTTATCTGCACGGCGAGGGACAGAATCCTAACAGTCTGTTAGCCAGTCTTGATCGGGCGATTGACGAAGGTGATGCGCAATTCAACATGTCCGCGGGCGACCAATTGCGCGATTATCTGGAAATCGAACAAGCTGCTTCTCAGTTGGCCTCGCTGATTGCGCGGCACGATGTCGATGGGGTAATCAACTGTTGCAGTGGCCATCCGGTGTCGGTACGGGCACTGGTTGAACAGCGAGTGCGCGAGCGTCAGTCGGCCATCGCGTTGAACCTGGGGCACTACGGCTACTCGGGGCATGAGCCCATGGCATTTTGGGGCGATGCCCGGCGGATTTCGCAGCTCAGGAGAGAAGAACATGCAGCATGAACTGTATCGGGCGAGCGGACTGCCGATCCTGCAGAACCGTACATTTGCCACTGCCGAACAGGCTCAGGCATCGGCCAGCGCGGATATCGTGCTGGTGCAGGACAGCCAGAGCGGTCTGATCTTCAACCAGGCATTCGACGCCAGCAAACTCAGCTATGACGTGGACTATCAAAACGAGCAAGCCCATTCAGTGCAATTCCAACACCATCTGAATGACGTCGAAGCGATCCTGGCGCAACATTTCAAAGACAAAAGCCTGATTGAAGTTGGCTGCGGCAAAGGTTATTTCCTCGAAAAGCTGCGAGGCCTCGGCTACGCCATCACCGGGATCGATCCTTCCTATGAAGGTGACAACCCTGATGTGATCAAGGCTCCGTTCAGTCGGGAGCTGGGCATGGCGGCTGACGCCATCGTGTTGCGCCATGTGCTGGAGCACATCAGTAATCCGGTCAGTTTTCTGGCTGAAATCGCCGCCGCCAACCAGGGCGGGCAGATTTATATCGAAGTGCCGTGTTTCGACTGGATTATTCAGCACAACGCCTGGTTCGACGTGTTCTATGAGCATGTGAATTACTTTCGACTCGCCGATTTGCGCGCAATGTTCGGGACGGTGCACGAGGCTGGGCATTTATTCGGCGGCCAATACCTTTACATCGTTGCGGATCTTTCCACGTTGCGCAGCACACCCGCCGAGGCGCCACAGCAATTGATGCTGCCGGAAAATTTCACCGCCAGCCGTGACCGTGCCGTGCAGATCATCCGGGGCGCGCCCGAGCAAGGTTCGGCGATCTGGGGCGCGTCGTCCAAAGGTGTGATCTATTCATTGGCGCTGCAACGCGCGGGCGTTGCGGTGGATCGAGTGGTGGATATCAATCCGGCCAAGCAGGGCCGTTACCTGCCTCTGAGTGGTGTGCGCGTGTCCTCGCCCCAAGAGGCGATGGAGACCTTGCCCGAAGGCGCCAATCTGTTTGTGATGAATTCCAATTACCTCGAAGAAATCAAGCGGATGACCGATGGGCGCTACGTCTATCACGCCGTTGACAGCGCTTCGTTCCAATAACCGCGAGATTCGAACATGACCGACAACACCCTCCATCAAGCTTTTGAAGCCCAATGCCAAGTTGAAATCTCAGCTCAAGGCCAAGACGAGAAAGTCGTTGCACTGGCCAAGGAGTTTTTCAACGAATCGGCCCGTCACAAGTACAGCTATCATTTTTCATGGATGGGCCGGCCAATCATCCAACTGCCACAGGACATGATGGCCATGCAGGAGTTGATCTGGCAGATCAAGCCGGACCTGATCATCGAATGCGGCATCGCCCATGGCGGTTCGATCATTTATTACGCCTCGTTGCTGGAGCTGCAAGGCCACGGCGAAGTGCTGGGCATCGACCTGGATATTCGCCCCCATAACCGCGAAGCCATCGAGAGCCACCCAATGAGCAAACGCATCTCGATGATCGAGGGTTCGAGCATTGATCCGACCATCGCCGAGCAGGTCCAGGCCGCGGCCAAAGGCAAGAAAGTCATCCTGGTGCTCGATTCCAACCACACCCATGATCATGTGCTCGAAGAGCTGCGTCTGTACGCGCCGCTGGTCTCGGTGGGCAGCTATTGCGTGGTGATGGACACCGTGGTCGAAGACATGCCAGCGGACTTTTTCCCGGATCGTCCATGGGGCCCTGGCGATAACCCGAAAACCGCAGTGTGGAAATACCTTGAGGAAAACGCTGATTTTGAAATTGACCAGCAATTGCAGAACAAGCTGTTGATCACCGTTGCTCCAGACGGTTATCTGCGTCGGGTTCGTTAATCCGTCCGTTTCAAGTCATTGGCGTCTGGCAGGTTGTGGGGAAAGGAAATATGCAGGTTCGAAACAATATTCAAGGCAACGTGGCACCGCTGAACGAGCGGTTCACCTTGGTGGTGATTTCCCACAACCGCAGCGCATTCCTGCGGCGCACATTGCATTACTACAGCAGCTATCCGTGTTCGGTGCTGGTGCTTGATTCGTCGGTTGAGCGCGATGAGCAAATCGCACGGGACTTTCCCTCGGTCGACTACCGACACTTGCCTCAGTTCACCTACAAGGGGCTGCAGGACAAACTGGCGTACGGCGTCAATCAGGTCACGACGCCGTACATGGTGTTCGCCGCCGATGATGATTTCCTGCTGCACGATGCGTTGACCGAATCGGTGGAGTTTCTCGAGGCGAATCCCGACTACGGCCTGTGCCATGGCTACGGGATCATGTATCTGTCGTGTGCGACCGAAGTCAATTACTTCCGTCGCGATCGCAAGGTGCATGAGGATTACAACAGCGAGCTGGCCGAAGACCGGGTAATCCGATTCATGGATCAGTTCCTGCCGCCATTTTATGCCGTGACCCGCACCGATCTGCTGCAACAGTGGTATGGCCTGTTGCCGCCGGGCACCAGTTTCGAATGGCAGGAGATCGGCCACTCCTTTTATCTGCTGGCCTGCGCCAAGGCACGGATCCTGCCGATTCCATTCGCCGTTCGTGAACTCAACTACGGCGCCTCAGAGCACAACACCAACGTGTTGACCGTGCTCAGTTACCAGGACGCCAAAAGTGTCGTCGAGCGCGAGCAATTCGCCGAGTTCCTCGCATCGCTTCCAACGCCGCTGCGCGAGCAAGCGCACGGACGTGCCAAGCAGGTTGCTCTGGACAGTTTCGCGGCCATGGCTGACTGCCTGCAGCAAGGGCGTTCCCTTAAGGGTACACAGATCATTCGTTCCGCCTGGCCGCAGGCCGGTGACGAGCCAGTGCGTTCGTTTGGCCCGCAACAATTTGTCGAGATGCCTTTTTACAACCAACGCGTATTCGATCTCCTGACCCAGTTTGAATTCCTGTTGCACGCCATGCCGGCCGGTCGTCTGCAACTCCAGCAATTGGAGGGCATTCTGCTGCGCCAGCACGAACTGATGCGCGTGCAACCCAATGACAACGAGCGCACGTTACGCAGTCGTTTGTGGGAGGCCCATGGCCTGAACGCGTTCAACCGTACCGTGGTCAAGCGCTTGGCCGAGTCGTTGAAGAACAGCGAAGAACCTGATGAAGCATTGAAGTTGCAGGCCTGGGCCGAGCGACTGGACTCGGTGCCGGGGCAGCAGGATCGCCGGTTGCTGGAAAACATGCACTCCGGCCGCCTGCTGGACTGGCTTGAGGCGCGTAATCCAGATGCGCAGCAGCTCCAGTCCATCGCGGCTCATCTGGCTGAGCATCAAGGCGGCCCGCGATTCGGCATCCTCTTGCTGGACTTGGACGCAGACATGTTCAAGCTGCAGGCCACGTTCGACAGCTTGGTCAATGGCCATTGCAAAGCATTCAACGTAGTAGTGTTCACTACGGGTGACTTGCCGGCGACCACTTCGGTACGTGACACCGTACACTTCGTTAAAGTCAGCCCCGCCAACTATGTCGAGCGCATCAACCAGATAATCGGGCAATCTGCCGCCGACTGGCTGATGCTGGCCGAGGCCGGTGACCAGTTCACCGCTAGCGGCCTGCTGCGCGCCAGTCTCGAGCTGATCGGTGCCGAAGGCGTACGCGCCGTGGCCATGGACGAAATCCAACGCAAAGCCGATGGCAGTCTCACCGACGTATTCCGCCCGGGCGTCAACCTCGATCTGCTGCAATCGGTGCCCTCGTTGATGGCGCGTCACTGGCTGATTCGTCGTGATGTGCTGGCCCAGGCTCGCGGCTTTACGGCTGAATACACCCACGCCTTGGAGTTCGACGTATTGTTGCGCCTGATCGAGGATGCTGGGCTCGCCGGTCTGGCGCACCTGGCCGAGCCGTTGCTGATCTGCAACGCCCCGGCGGAAGAGGAGAATCCCCACGAACGTCAAGTACTGACACGCCACCTGGCAGCCCGGGGTTATCGGGCCCAGGTCACTTCGGCGCAACCGTTGATCTATCAAATCGACTACCAGCATGCCGAGCGGCCATTGGTATCGATCATTCTCGAAAGTCGGGACAACTTCGAACAGATACAACAGGCGCTAATTAGCGTACTGCAGCGCACGCGTTACAATCGTCATGAAATTCTGATCGCGGACAATCATAGCCAATCCGAAGAGTTGGCCCAGTGGCTCGACAGTCTGGAAGGGAAGGGCGATCGGATCCGCATCCTGCGCAGCGACCGGCGCCTCAGCGCTTCGGCCCTGAACAACTGGACGAGCGCCCAGGCCAAGGGCGAGTACCTGGTGTTGTTGTCTGCCGAGGCCCAAGTGATCAATGCCAACTGGCTCGATAGCCTGCTCAACCAGGCCCAGCGACCAGAAGTGGGGATCGTCGGCAGCAAGCAGATGGACATGCGCGGTATCACCACCCAGGCTGGCTTGGTGCTCAAGCCCGACGGGCAGGTGGCCACGGTGTTCGTTGGCGAGCGCAAGGACGCCAAGGGCTATCTCAACGCCCATCAGGCGGAACAGAACTACTCGGCGGTGTCCGGCGTTTGCCTGATGATCCGCAAGGACCTGTTCGAAGCCGTGGGAGGCCTGGACGAGGCACATTTTGCCGACGCCTTCGCCGATGTCGACCTGTGCCTGAAAGCGGCAGATGCGGGGTATCTCACGGTTTGGACGCCCCAGGTCCAACTGCTGCATGCCGGCACATTCGCCGACGCGCCCCAGACGGCCGGCGCCTTGTGCGATAAATGGCAGGCTCGCTTCGAGCACGACGCCGCTCGTAACCCCAACCTGGCCCTGACCGACACTGGCTTTGCGCTGGGCGACGCCACTGCGGTGGACTGGGCGCGGTTGCTTTAATAGGCCTGCTTGCTCCTGCTGTTGCCGATATAGCCTTTTCAAAAAAGGCTTTATCGGCAAAATAGCGTGACCTGCGAGTCATAACGCGCATCTTCACTGTATTGTATTGACCGGGAAGATGGCGCCTGGCCCTTATCAGGCCCAGTGATAGCCCTTTACACTTCCCGTTTGTCGGCGCCCCTCGATTCCTTGCGAGCGGTGGTATTGGGCTGTTTTTGATTGGGAAGCCGTAATGATTGGCATAAAAAGCATTGCGAGCTACGTTCCTGTAGCCGGCGTGGACAATTACGCACAAGGTGCAAAATTTGAAAAGGATGAAGAGTTCATCCTTGGCAAGATTGGTTCCGCCTTCTTGCCGCGCAAGGATGACGGGCAGGAAACCTCGGACCTGTGTGTCGAAGCAGTCAACGCGCTGTTTGCCAACAACCCCGGCCTGAAACGCGAATCCATTGACGTTCTGATCGTTGTCACCCAGAACGGCGATGAAGAAGGCTTGCCGCACACCGCGGCTATCGTCCAGGACAAGCTCGGCTTGCCGACCACCGTGGCGGCGTTCGACATCTCCCTGGGTTGTTCGGGGTATGTCTATGGTATCTACGCCATCAAGGGCTTCATGGAGGCTGCTGGCCTGAAGAATGGCCTGTTGGTGACCGCCGATCCGTATTCGAAAATCGTCGACCCGGAAGACCGCAACACCACGATGCTGTTTGGCGACGCGGCCACCGTCACCTGGATGGGTGAAGGTGCGCCGTGGCAACTGGGCAAGGCCAAGTTCGGCACCGACGGCTCCGGTGCGCCGCACCTGAAGGTCAGCGATGGTGTGTTCTTCATGAACGGCCGCCAGGTGTTCAACTTCGCCTTGCTCAAGGTGCCGGCTCATTTGCATGAGTTGCTCGCCGATTCCGATCTGCAAGCCAGCGACATTGATGCGTTTTGTATTCATCAGGGCAGTGCGGCAATTGTCGATGCGGTGGCGCGGCGTTTTGAGGGTGAACCGCAGAAGTTCATCAAGGACATGGTCGAGACCGGGAACACCGTGTCGTCGAGCATTCCGTTGCTGCTGGAAAAGCACGTGCTGGATTCCGATTGGAAGCGCGTGGCATTAAGTGGTTTTGGCGTGGGCTTGTCCTGGGGCTCGGCGATCATCTATCGTCCTTGAGTCACTTAAACCCAAACACAAAAATAGCGTCCAAGATGTAACCTTGAACGCTATTTTTTTGCCCGATGCAAAAGCGAGACGCCATTAGCGAGTTCTTCGAACGCAATCTCCAAATCATCCGTCTGGGGCGCGATGTCGAGGTGGGCTGGCGATGGTGGCGATGATCGAAGCGGCGCAGGCTTTTATCGAGCTTATGCTTGGCGACCTCCTATCATCGTGGAGCGGATTGCTCATGTTGATGTTCAGCGATCAGCAAGGCCGGAACTGCTCTCGCTGCTGATTATCCTGAGTACGAATTGGTTGGTCTGTTGACCGCTGGTCAGGCGATTTAAGTCGTTGACCCCTTGGCGGGTGCCACCGGCCAATCGGTTCCCGCTCGGGTGGCAGTTCCCTGACGTCATTTTGTTACCCTCTAATCTTTACCAAGTCCTTGATTTATGAGGGGTGGCCACCTGATGGCAAAATTTTTGAAAAAATCGCTAAAGCAAGTTCCGATTACGACGATAACTATTACGAAGGTTCTCTAGGCCACACCCGGCGGTTGCCAGGGCCGGAAGCCGCAGTACCCAACCAACGAGGAATTCGTCATGGCTTTAACAGTAAACACCAACGTCACGTCGTTGAACGTCCAGAAGAACCTGAACAAGGCTTCCGATGCTCTCTCCACTTCGATGACCCGCCTGTCTTCCGGCCTGAAAATCAACAGCGCCAAAGATGACGCCGCCGGCCTGCAGATCTCCACTCGTATGACCTCGCAAATCCGCGGTCAGACAATGGCGATCAAGAACGCTAACGACGGTATCTCCATCGCTCAGACCGCTGAAGGTGCTCTGCAAGAATCCACCAACATTCTGCAGCGTATGCGTGAACTGGCTGTACAGGCACGAAACGATTCTAACGGTACCGAAGACCGTGCAGCTCTGAACAAAGAATTTGCTTCGATGTCGAACGAGCTGACTCGTATTGCCAAGTCGACCAACCTGAACGGTAAGAACCTGATTGACGGTACTGCTGGCACCATGACCTTCCAGGTTGGTTCCAACACCGGTGCTGACAACCAGATCACTTTGACCCTGGACAGCGGCTTCGACGCAGCTTCCCTGTCGGTTGACTCCGCTACCGTACAGATTACCGGTACCGACTCGGCTACCGCTGAAGCTTCGATGAACAACGCGCTGACCAAAATCGACGCTGCTCTGGCCAAGATCAACTCCAGCCGTGCTGACCTCGGTGCTGCACAAAACCGTATGACCAGCACCATTTCCAACCTGCAGAACATCAACGAAAACGCCAGTGCTGCACTGGGTCGCGTACAAGATACCGACTTCGCTTCTGAAACTGCACAACTGACCAAGCAGCAGACTCTGCAGCAAGCGTCTACTTCGGTTCTGGCCCAGGCCAACCAACTGCCATCCGCTGTACTGAAGCTGCTTCAGTAATAGCCGGATGAGTTTTAGCGGGGGAGTGCGCTTGCGTGCTCTCTCGCTTTTTCCGTTCAAGAGGTGATGGACATGGATATGAGCGTGAAGCTGAACTTGTCTTATCCAGCGGCGAAGCCGGCACCTACGGTGGCCGACAAGCCCGTGGAGAAGCCTCAAGCCGAAGTTGTTACCGTGACGCCGGTCAAGCAAGCGCCTAAAGACGCTGCCGCCGAGCAGGACAAACTCAAGAAGGCCGTTCAGGAAATCGAGAAATTTGTTCAATCGGTCAAGCGTAACCTGGAGTTCTCAATTGATGAGCCTTCAGGCAAGGTAATCGTCAAAGTAATCGCCAGCAGTTCAGGTGAAGTGATTCGTCAGATCCCGAATGAAGAAGTTTTGCGGCTGGCGGACAGTTTGAATGACGCGAACAGCTTGTTGTTCAGCGCTGAAGCCTGACAACCGGCACGAATTGTTGTTATGTTCTTTTGGGCGTTGTAAAGGTCAAAAGGCCGGCGACACACTGAAGGGAGTTTCACATGGCAAGTCCAATACTACCTGGCTTGGGTTTAGGCTCTGGCCTTGATACCACCGCTATTGTCAAGGCATTGGTGGATTCTGACAAAGCAGCCAAGCAAGGTCAGATTGACCGTGCCACCAAGACCAATACCTCGAACATTTCAGGCGTTGGTTCGTTGAAATCGCTGCTGGCTACGTTCCAGTCTGCGCTTGAAGCCCTGGGGAACAAAACCACGCCCCAGTTCACTGGTTTTTCTGCCACTTCCTCCGATATCAAGATACTGACCGCTACGTCGAGCAACTCGGCGGTCGGCGGTACCTACAGTATCAAAATCGATAGCCTGGCAACCTCTTCGAAGGTCTCGACGGCCGCTTTTGCTGGTGGCGCTACCAGCGCAGTGGATGCGGGTACTCTGACCATTAGTAGCCAGAACGGCGACTCCTATGCGGTCGATGTTCCAGCCGGTTCCACGCTACAATCGGTGCGAGACGCTATAAACACCAAGTACCAGGCCAGCGGTATAAACGCCAACATCATCACCGACAGCTTCGGTTCGCGATTGGTGGTAGGAACTAGCAAAACCGGCTCAGGTAACGACCTGTCCATGAGCGGTATCGCCAGCCTTGCGGTTGATGGCACGGTTGCCATGGTTACTCCTCCAACCGCTAATTCTGCTGGCTCGCTGTCGTTGGCCAAAGATGCCAAATTCAACATTGATGGGCTGGAGATGACCAGTCCAACTAACAAGTTGGATAACGCAGTCTCTGGATTAAGCATGACGCTCGTCGCGCCGACTGCTACTGCGGTGACAGTGACCGTCGCGACAAACACCGACGGACTCAAGGCTTCGATTCAGAAATTTGTCGATGCCTATAACGCTATTGCTAAGGCAGTCACTTCGCTGACCAAGCCCACCAAAGACGCTGAGGGGAATTCTGTTCCGGCTGCACTGGATGGTGACGCGATGCCGCGCGCGCTATTGGCCGCTATTCGCGGTCCGTTGTCCGAAACCGGGGCTGGCACAAAACTGACTGTTTTGTCCCAACTGGGGATTACCACCAACCAGACTACGGGTGCCCTGGATTTCAATAGCGCTAAATTCACCGCAGCCCTGAACGATAAGCAGCTGGGAGGGGAAGTCCAGACTCTGTTCACAGGCGATAACGGTCTGATCGAGCGCATGCAGAATGCGATCAAGCCATACACTGAGAACAAGCTGGATGCCGGCGGAAAGCCCGTTGATAATATTCTGACCGCAAGGTCCAAAAACCTTGAAATCCTCCAGAAAAAGTTAACTGCCGATCAGGCAGCTCTGGACCGTCGCATTGCAACGCTGACTACCGTACTGACCAAAAAGTACAACGACATGGACACCTTGGTCGGCAAGCTGAAAGCCACCGCCAATAACATTACCTCCATGTTCGAAGCTATGACGGCCCGACAGAAAAACGGCTGATTTTCGACCGATGCAAAAGCCCGGCAGCGTTTTGACAACGCTCCGGGCTTTCGGCTTTTTGACCTAAAGTTTTTTGACCCGGCGTCGATACGCTGTTTATACGAACCGAAGTTTTTAGATGAGGTAGAACATGAATCCGATGTTAGCCCTTCGCCAATACCAGAAGATTGGCGCCCAGGCGCAAACCTCCGAAGCAAGTCCCCATCGTCTTGTGCAGATGCTCATGGAAGGCGGGCTGGACCGTATCGCCCAGGCCAAGGGTGCGATGGAGCGTAAGGATATCCCGAACAAAGGCGTTCTGATCAGCAAGGCCATCGGCATTGTTGGCGGCCTGCGCGAAGGCCTGGACCTGGAAAACCAGGCTGGGTCGGTCGCAGAGCTCGATGCCCTTTACGCCTACATGATGAAGCGCCTGGCCGAAGCCAACGCCAAGACCGATCCGAAGATCCTCGACGAAGTTGCAGATCTGCTTCGCACGGTCAAGGAAGGTTGGGATGGCATCGCGGCGCCTGGCCCGCAATTCTGAGGAGCACGCTCATGAGTCTTGTCCTGCAGCGAATCGAACAAACCCGTGACGCCCTGGTTGATGCCCTGGCCGAGCGAAATTGGGAAGCCATTGGTCAATTGGACCTGGCGTGCCGTACCTGCATGGAAGACGTCATGAGCGAGTCCGAGGTGGACGAGGCGGCGTTGCGTAATAATCTGGAAGAGTTGCTAGGGGTTTACCGCAACTTGCTGGAAGCGGCGACCGGAGAGCGTCAGGCAATCGTGAATGAGATGGCGCAGATTCATCAGGCACAGAACGCGGCGAAGGTTTATCACCTGTTCGGCTGATTTAATTTTCAGTTAACCCGAACAAACTGCGCCATAAATTTGACTGTGCACGATTTTTTGACTTAACTAGTGGCTGTTTACAGATTTCAGGCGTCTACAGGCATGACAAGTCTGCAAGCGTCTAGCTTGCCCCCAAATTCGGGCACTGAGTTGACTAGGGAAGTTGCTATTGCATGTGGCGTGAAACCAAAATTCTCCTGATCGATGACGATAGCGTCCGCCGCCGCGACTTGGCGGTGATCCTCAATTTTCTTGGCGAAGAAAATCTGCCCTGCGGTAGCCATGATTGGCAGCAGGCTGTCGGCTCTCTGTCCTCCAGTCGTGAAGTCATTTGCGTCCTGATTGGGACCGTAAATGCTCCCGCGTCGCTTTTGGGCTTGCTAAAGACACTCTCAACCTGGGATGAGTTCCTTCCAGTTTTGCTGATGGGCGAAAATTCTTCTCTCGATCTGCCGGAAGATCAGCGCCGCCGGGTACTTTCCACCCTGGAAATGCCGCCCAGCTACAGCAAGCTGCTGGATTCGCTGCACCGCGCCCAGGTTTATCGCGAGATGTACGACCAGGCCCGAGAGCGCGGTCGGCATCGCGAGCCCAATCTGTTTCGCAGCCTCGTCGGGACCAGCCGTGCGATCCAGCACGTGCGCCAGATGATGCAGCAAGTGGCCGACACCGATGCCAGTGTGCTGATCCTGGGTGAGTCCGGCACCGGCAAGGAAGTGGTTGCGCGCAACTTGCATTACCATTCCAAGCGTCGCGAAGCGCCGTTCGTGCCGGTCAACTGCGGTGCGATTCCCGCCGAGCTGTTGGAAAGCGAATTGTTCGGCCACGAAAAGGGCGCCTTCACCGGTGCTATCACCAGTCGCGCCGGGCGTTTCGAATTGGCCAACGGCGGCACGCTGTTCCTCGACGAAATCGGCGACATGCCGCTGCCGATGCAGGTCAAGCTGCTGCGGGTCCTGCAGGAACGTACGTTCGAGCGCGTGGGCAGCAACAAGACCCAGAGCGTTGACGTACGGATCATCGCCGCGACCCACAAGAATCTCGAGACCATGATCGAGATCGGCAGCTTCCGCGAAGACCTCTATTACCGCCTCAACGTTTTCCCAATCGAAATGGCGCCGCTGCGCGAGCGGGTCGAAGACATTCCGTTGCTGATGAACGAACTGATCTCGCGCATGGAGCATGAGAAGCGTGGTTCGATCCGCTTCAACTCGGCGGCGATCATGTCTCTCTGCCGCCACGGCTGGCCGGGCAACGTCCGGGAGCTGGCGAACCTGGTCGAGCGCATGGCGATCATGCACCCCTACGGTGTGATCGGCGTCGCGGAGTTGCCAAAGAAATTCCGCTACGTCGACGACGAAGACGAGCAGATGGTCGACAGCCTGCGCAGCGACCTGGAAGAGCGCGTGGCGATCAACGGCCATACGCCGGATTTCACCAGTAATGCTTTGCTGCCGCCGGAAGGCCTGGACCTCAAGGACTATTTGGGCGGCCTGGAGCAAGGGCTGATCCAGCAAGCCTTGGACGACGCCAACGGCATCGTGGCTCGTGCCGCAGAACGCCTGCGCATCCGTCGTACCACCCTGGTGGAAAAGATGCGCAAGTACGGCATGAGCCGTCGCGAAGGAGATGAACAGGCGGATGATTGACGCCTGTTTTGCAACCGCCTGATTTTCAGGCGGTTTTTTTTTCGGCACGGGTATTGCTATAGCCCTCGCAACGTTCCGTTTAACTGACGGTCAGCCAAGCGAGAGAGCACGATGACCCAAGCCGCCCTGATGTCTCCTGTCCCAGAGTCGGGACACATGCCGTCCGCCGAACAGGCTAGTCGTCTTGGACTTGAGCAGGCGTTTTCGCTGTTTAACCAGATGTCCAGCCAGCTGACCGACTCCTACAGCCTGCTTGAAGCCCGGGTCACCGAGCTCAAGGGTGAGCTGGCAGTGGTCAGCGCTCAGCGCATGCAGGAGCTGGCGGAAAAAGAACGCCTGGCCAATCGGCTGCAAAACCTCCTCGACCTCTTGCCTGGCGGCGTCATCGTCATCGATGCCCTCGGCTTCGTGCGCGAAGCCAACCCGGCGGCCTGCGAGCTGCTGGGCTTGCCGCTGGAAGGCGAGTTGTGGCGACACGTCATCGCCCGTTGCTTCGCTCCGCGCGAGGATGACGGTCACGAAGTCTCCCTCAAGGACGGCCGTCGCCTGTCCATCTCGACTCGATCACTGGACGCCGAGCCCGGTCAACTGGTGTTGCTCAACGATCTGACTGAAACCCGTCACCTGCAAGATCAACTGGCCCGTCACGAGCGCTTGTCCTCCCTTGGGCGGATGGTGGCGTCGCTGGCTCACCAGATCCGTACGCCGCTGTCCGCTGCGTTGCTGTACGCCAGTCATTTGACCGAGCAGCAATTGCCGATGGAGACCCAGCAACGCTTCGCCGGTCGCCTGAAAGAGCGCCTTCACGAACTCGAACACCAAGTGCGCGACATGCTCGTGTTCGCCCGTGGCGAGCTGCCCCTGACCGACCGCGTAACGCCCAGGGCGCTGCTGCAATCCTTGCAGGCTGCGGCGCTGACTCACGTGCAGGGCTTGCCGATCCGCTGGCAGTGCGACAGTCACGTCGGTGAGGTGCTGTGCAACCGCGACACGTTGGTGGGGGCAGTGTTGAATCTTATTGAAAATGCGATCCAGGCCAGCGACGGCGACGTGCGGCTCAAGGTCCATCTATACACACGCGACAACACCTTGCGCCTGTGCGTCAGTGACAGCGGCAGCGGTATCGAGCCGGCCGTGTTGACGCGTCTGGGCGAGCCATTCTTCACCACCAAGACCACCGGGACGGGCCTCGGCCTGACCGTGGTCAAGGCGGTGGCCCGTGCCCATCAGGGAGAATTGCAGTTGCACTCGCGGCCGGGGCGCGGCACGTGCGCGCTGGTGCTCCTGCCGCTGTTTTCCAGTGCGCCAGGGTTGGAGTGAAGGTTATGGCGATCAAGGTTCTGCTGGTCGAGGACGACCGCGCCCTGCGCGAAGCGCTGGCCGATACGCTGCTGTTGGCCGGGCATGATTATGCCGCCGTCGGTTCGGCAGAAGACGCATTACTCGCCGTGGCCCGCGAACCGTTCAGCCTGGTGGTCAGCGACGTCAACATGCCAGGCATGGACGGCCATCAGTTGCTTGGTTTGCTACGGGCGCGCCAGCCGCAATTGCCCGTCTTGCTGATGACCGCCCACGGCGCCGTCGAGCGCGCGGTGGACGCCATGCGCCAGGGCGCCGCGGATTATCTGGTCAAGCCGTTCGAGCCCAAGGCGCTCCTGGATCTGGTCGCGCGGCATGCCTTGGGCAGCGTCGCTGTCGAGGGTGAGGGGCCGGTGGCGTTCGAGCCCGCCAGCGCGCAATTGCTGGAATTGGCCGCGCGGGTAGCCCGCAGCGATTCGACGGTGTTGATTTCCGGCGAGTCCGGTACGGGCAAGGAAGTGTTGGCTCGCTATATCCACCAGCAATCCCGGCGCGCCAGCGAACCGTTCATCGCCATCAATTGTGCGGCGATTCCTGACAACATGCTCGAGGCAACGTTGTTCGGGCACGAAAAAGGCTCGTTTACTGGCGCTATCGCGGCCCAGCCCGGCAAGTTCGAGCAGGCCGACGGCGGGACGATCCTCCTTGATGAGATTTCCGAAATGCCGCTGGGCCTGCAAGCCAAGTTGCTGCGTGTATTGCAGGAACGGGAAGTGGAGCGGGTCGGCGCGCGCAAGCCCATCAGCCTGGACATCCGCGTGGTGGCAACGACCAACCGCGACCTGGCCGGGGAAGTGGCAGCGGGGCGCTTTCGTGAAGACCTTTATTACCGACTGTCGGTTTTCCCCCTGGCCTGGCGTCCATTACGCGAGCGCACCGCCGATATCCTGCCGCTGGCCGAGCGCCTGCTGGCCAAACACGTCAATAAAATGAAGCACGCAACGGCCCGGCTGTCTGCCGAGGCGCAGGCTTGCTTGATTGCGTATCCCTGGCCCGGCAATGTCCGTGAGCTGGACAATGCCATTCAGCGGGCATTGATTCTTCAGCAGGGCGGCTTGATCCAGCCCGAGGATTTTTGCCTGGCGGGTCCGGTGGCCTGCGCGCCATTGCCAGCGCTCAAGCCTGTGCCAACGCAGGTCCAGCCGGTCGAAGTGACGGGGGAATCGGCTGGAGCCCTGGAAGACGACCTGCGTCGTCGCGAATTCCAGATGATCATCGACACCCTGCGCGCCGAGCGCGGCCGGCGCAAGGAGGCCGCTGAACGCCTGGGCATCAGCCCGCGTACCTTGCGCTACAAGCTGGCGCAGATGCGCGATGCCGGGATGGACGTGGAGGCTTATCTCTTCGCCAGTTGATGCCTGTCGCCAGGGGCTGGCCAAGCATCAGTGCGAAGCGCTCATGCATGTAACGGTTGAACCGTGTAGCGCCGGATGCGCTCGCGCGCGCATTTGTTTCTGACGGCCATGGAGCTGGCACCCTTGTTGCTAACACCTGTATACCCGCTGAGTAAGTGTCAAAAAAATGCGGGCCGCCAGAGAGAATAGATCATGAGCCAAGGTATTGAATTTAATCGGTTGATGTTGGACATGCGGTCCATGCAGATGGACGCCATGGCCCAGCCTAAATCGGTCGCGGTGCCACAAGTGGCCGGCAGCAGTTTTTCCGACATGCTCGGTCAGGCCGTCAATAAAGTGAACGATACCCAGCAGGCTTCGAACCAGTTGGCCAGTGCTTTCGAGATTGGCAAAAGTGGCGTCGACCTGACGGACGTAATGATCTCTTCGCAGAAAGCCAGTGTCTCGTTTCAGGCGTTGACCCAGGTACGCAACAAACTGGTTCAAGCCTACCAAGACATCATGCAGATGCCGGTCTAAGGAAATTATTGAGTCATGGCAGAAGCAGCCGCTGATAACGTTCCAGCCAAGACCACACCGGTAGACGGCAAGCCGCCGTTGTTCGGTCTGTCTTTCCTGGAAAACCTCTCCGAGATGACCATGCTGCGTCAGGTAGGCCTGTTGGTCGGCCTGGCTGCCAGCGTGGCGATTGGTTTCGCCGTGGTGTTGTGGTCCCAGCAGCCAGACTACCGTCCTTTGTACGGCAGCCTGGAAGGCATGGATGCCAAGCAAGTCATGGAAACCCTGGCTTCTGCCGACATTCCTTACACCGTCGAACCTAACTCTGGCGCCTTGTTGGTCAAGGCCGACGATGTGGCGCGTGCGCGCCTCAAGCTCGCCGCGGCTGGCGTAACGCCGACCGATGGCAACATCGGGTTCGAGATTCTCGACAAGGACCAGGGCCTGGGCACCAGCCAGTTCATGGAAGCGACGCGTTATCGTCGCGGCCTGGAAGGCGAACTGGCGCGGACCATTTCCAGCCTCAACAACGTCAAGGGTGCCCGCGTGCACCTGGCGATTCCGAAAAGCTCGGTATTCGTGCGCGATGAGCGCAAGCCGAGTGCTTCGGTCCTGGTCGAGCTGTATTCCGGCCGCTCCCTGGAGCCAGGCCAAGTCGTTGCCATTATCAATCTGGTGGCGACCAGTGTTCCTGAACTGAGCAAGTCGCAAATCACCGTCGTCGACCAGAAGGGCAACCTGCTGTCCGACCAGGCGGAAAATTCCGAACTGACCATGGCCGGCAAGCAATTCGACTACAGCCGTCGCATGGAAGGCATGCTGACCCAGCGGGTGCACAACATCCTGCAACCTATACTGGGTAATGGTCGTTATAAAGCTGAAGTCTCGGCTGACGTAGATTTCAGCGCCGTCGAGTCGACGTCCGAACAGTTCAACCCGGATCAACCGGCGTTGCGCAGCGAACAATCGGTGAACGAGCAGCGTACCGCCAGCAATGGCCCCCAAGGTGTGCCGGGTGCCCTGAGCAACCAACCGCCATCGGCAGCCAGCGCGCCGCAAACCACCGGTGGCGCCACTGCGGCCGCAGGCATGGTGCAGCCAGGCCAGCCGCTGATCGATGCCAACGGCCAGCAGATCATGGACCCGGCCACCGGCCAGCCGATGCTCGCGCCGTACCCGGCCGACAAGCGTCAACAATCGACCAAGAACTTCGAACTCGACCGTTCCATCAGCCACACCAAGCAGCAGCAGGGCCGTTTGAATCGCCTGTCAGTTGCCGTGGTGGTGGACGATCAGGTCAAGATCAACGCGGCCAACGGCGAAACCAGCCGTGCGCCATGGACTGCCGACGAATTGGCGCGCTTCACTCGCCTGGTGCAGGACGCCGTCGGTTTCGACGCCAGCCGTGGCGACAGCGTCAGCGTGATCAACGTGCCGTTCTCCCTGGAGCGCGGAGAAGAAATTGCCGACATCCCGTTTTATTCGCAACCCTGGTTCTGGGATGTGGTCAAGCAAGTATTGGGTGTGCTGTTCATCCTGATACTGGTGTTCGGCGTGCTGCGTCCGGTGCTCAACAACATCACCGGTGGCGGCAAGAACAAGCAGCTGGCAGGCTTGGGCGATGTAGAGCTGGGAGGCATGGGCGGCCTGGATGGCGAATTGGCCAACGATCGCGTCAGCCTCGGCGGGCCGCAGAGCATCCTGCTGCCAAGTCCGAGCGAAGGCTATGACGCACAGTTGAACGCCATCAAGAGTCTGGTGGCAGAGGATCCGGGTCGTGTGGCCCAGGTCGTGAAAGAGTGGATTAACGCAGATGAGTGATAATCGAGCCGCTGTTGCCAAATTGTCCCGGGTCGACAAAGCCGCGATCTTGCTGCTGTCCCTGGGTTCGACCGACGCCGCCCAGGTGCTGCGCCACATGGGCCCCAAGGAAGTCCAACGCGTCGGCGTGGCCATGGCGCAGATGGGCAACGTGCACCGTGAACAGGTCGAGCAGGTCATGAGCGAGTTCGTTGACATCGTCGGCGATCAGACCAGCCTGGGCGTCGGTTCCGACGACTACGTACGCAAGATGCTCACCCAGGCCCTGGGCGAGGACAAGGCCAACGGCCTGATCGACCGGATCCTGCTCGGTGGCAACACCAGCGGCCTGGACAGCCTCAAGTGGATGGAACCGCGCGCGGTCGCCGACGTGATCCGTTACGAGCACCCGCAGATCCAGGCGATCGTCGTGGCGTATCTCGACCCCGACCAGGCTGGTGAAGTGCTGGGCAACTTCGACCATAAAGTGCGTCTCGACATCATCCTGCGGGTATCGTCGTTGAACACCGTGCAGCCGGCGGCCCTGAAAGAATTGAACCAGATTCTCGAGAAGCAGTTCTCGGGCAACTCCAATGCTTCGCGCACCACCCTGGGTGGTATCAAGCGCGCGGCAGACATCATGAACTTCCTCGACAGTTCGATCGAAGGTCAACTGATGGACTCGATCCGCGAAGTCGACGAAGACCTGTCCGGTCAGATCGAAGACCTCATGTTCGTGTTCAACAACCTGGCCGATGTCGACGATCGTGGCATCCAGGCACTGTTGCGCGAAGTGTCCTCCGATGTGCTCGTCCTGGCCCTCAAGGGTTCGGACGAAGGCGTCAAGGAGAAGATCTTCAAGAACATGTCCAAACGAGCGGCCGAACTGTTGCGCGACGATCTCGAGGCCAAAGGCCCGGTGCGCGTCAGCGACGTGGAAACCGCACAGAAGGAAATCCTCACCATCGCCCGCCGTATGGCCGAAGCCGGAGAAATCGTCCTCGGTGGCAAGGGCGGCGAAGAGATGATCTAAGGTCGTTATGTCTGCCAAGAGTGATGATTCACCCAGCGACCTGATCCGCGCCCGGGACGTCGGTGGCTTCGACGTCTGGTCGCTGCCCAGCTTCGATCCCCACGTGCCCGAGCCTGAGCCTGCACCGGTGGAAGAACTGCCGGAGATGGAAGAGGTGCCGCTGGAGGAAGTGCAGCCGCTGACCCTCGAAGAAGTCGAGAGCATTCGCCAGGAAGCCTATAACGAAGGGTTCGCCATCGGCGAAAAAGAAGGTTTCCACAGCACCACGCTCAAGGTCCGCCAGGAAGCCGACGTGGCGCTGACGGCCAAGTTGCGGGCGCTGGAAGCGCTGATGCTCAATTTATTCGAGCCCATCGCCGAACAAGACACCCAGATCGAAAAATCGTTGGTCGGGCTGGTGCAACACATCACCCGGCAGGTAATCCAGCGCGAGCTGGCGATTGATTCGAGCCAGATCGAACACGTCATGCGTGAAGCCCTCAAGTTGTTGCCGCTGGGCGTGGGCAACGTGCGGTTGTACATCAACCCGCAGGACTTCGAACTGGTCAAGGCGCTGCGCGAGCGCCATGAAGAAACCTGGCGAATAGTCGAAGACGAAACCTTGCTGCCGGGCGGATGCCGGGTCGAAACCGAGCACAGCCGTATCGATGCGACGGTCGAAACCCGCATCAGCCAGATCATGGCCAAGCTGTTTGACCAACTGCACGAACAGGCCTTGCACCCGGCCCCCGCCGACCTGAGCCTGGAGTTGCCGGACGAATCCAAGGCCGCCGTCATCGTCGATCCGAACGGTGCCGATGTGATAGCCCCTGAACTGGACGGCCGCGATGCGCCTTGATCGAACCAGCTTCGGCAAGCGCCTGGGCAGCTACGCCGAAGCCACCGAACTGGCCGGCCAGCCGATCCTGGAAGGGCGCCTGCTGCGCATGGTCGGCCTGACCCTCGAAGCCGAGGGCCTGCGTGCCGCCATGGGCAGTCGGTGCATGGTGATCAACGACGACAGCTATCATCCGGTGCAAGTCGAAGCCGAGGTCATGGGTTTTTCCGGCAGCAAAGTATTTTTGATGCCGGTGGGCAGTGTCGCCGGCATCGCCCCCGGCGCCCGCGTGGTGCCCCTGGCCGATACCGGTCGGTTGCCCATGGGCATGAGCATGCTCGGACGAGTGCTGGACGGAGCCGGGCGTGCCCTCGACGGCAAGGGCGGCATGAAGGCCGAAGACTGGGTGCCGATGGACGGCCCGACAATCAACCCCCTCAAGCGTGACCCGATCAGCGTGCCGCTTGACGTGGGCATTCGCTGCATCAACGGATTATTGACGGTAGGACGCGGCCAGCGTCTGGGCCTGTTCGCCGGTACCGGGGTGGGCAAGAGTGTGCTGCTGGGCATGATGACCCGCTTCACTGAAGCCGACATTATCGTGGTGGGGCTGATCGGTGAGCGGGGCCGCGAGGTGAAGGAATTCATCGAGCACATCCTCGGCGAAGAAGGGCTCAAGCGTTCCGTGGTGGTGGCGTCGCCAGCGGACGATGCGCCGCTGATGCGCTTGCGCGCCGCCATGTACTGCACGCGCATCGCCGAATATTTTCGCGACAAGGGCAAGAACGTCCTGTTGTTGATGGACTCGCTCACTCGTTTCGCCCAGGCCCAGCGGGAAATCGCCCTGGCCATCGGCGAGCCCCCGGCCACCAAGGGTTATCCGCCTTCAGTATTTGCCAAGCTGCCCAAGTTGGTAGAGCGAGCCGGTAACGCCGAGAAGGGTGGCGGTTCGATCACCGCGTTTTATACCGTGTTGTCCGAAGGCGATGATCAGCAAGATCCGATCGCCGACTCGGCGCGAGGTGTGCTCGATGGCCACATTGTCTTGTCTCGGCGCTTGGCCGAAGAAGGGCACTACCCGGCCATTGATATCGAAGCTTCGATCAGCCGGGTCATGCCGTCGGTCATCAGTGCCGAGCACATGAAACGCGCGCAGCAATTCAAGCAGTACTGGTCGCGCTATCAGCAGAGCCGCGACCTTATCAGCGTCGGTGCCTACGTGCCGGGTGGTGACCGCGAGACGGACATGGCCATCAATCTCTATCCGGCCATGGCGGTTTATCTACGCCAGAGCCTGAACGACAACATCGGCATGGGCGCCAGCGAAGCGCACCTGCAGACCATCTTCACCCCCGTCGCTGGCGCGTAACCGGTCATGGCCACGAGTCGTGCTGCACGCCTGGCGCCAGTGGTGGACATGGCGGAAAAAGCCGAGAAGACCGCCGTCCAGCGGCTGGCTTATTTCCAGGGACAAGTGGCCGTGGCCGAGAGCAAGCTGGCCGACCTGGAGAATTTTCGTCTCGAATACCAAGAGCAGTGGATCGCCCGCGGCAGCCATGGCGTTTCCGGGCAATGGCTGTTGGGCTACCAGGGGTTCCTCGCACAGCTGGGCACCGCGATCGATCAGCAGCGCCAAAGCCTCGTCTGGCACCAGAACAACCTGGAAAAGGCTCGCCAGAGCTGGCAGGAAGCCTTCGCCCGGGTCGAAGGGCTGCGCAAACTTGTACAGCGCTATATCGATGAGGCTCGGCAGCTGGAAGACAAGCGCGAGCAGAAATTGCTCGATGAACTGTCTCAGCGTCTGCCGCGCCATGATCCGTATTGATCATGAAAGCGGAATTCTGTCGGTTGGAGGGTTTGATTCCTTGCTCAGACCTCTACCTGATGCTACACCTTGTACACATATGTCCACGACAAGGAAGTGAATATGTCTGTCGTAACTGAAGTGTCCCCAGATGGACAAAAGCTGACGATCTCGATCAAAGGTCGATTCGATTTTGGCCGACACCAGGAATTTCGTGAGTCTTACGAAAAGCTCAATACGAAGCCTGAGTCCATCGTGGTGGATTTGAAAGAAGCCACCTACCTCGACAGCTCTGCCTTGGGCATGCTCCTGCTGTTGCGCGATCATGCCGGTGGCGACGAGTCGGATATCCGTGTGGTCAACAGCAGCAGCGACGTCAAGAAAATCCTCGCGATTTCCAATTTCGACAAGTTGTTCGATATCAGTTGATTACCATGCAATCGTCGCCGGAGCCGCTGACGATCCTGATTGCCGAAGACAGTGCCGCTGACCGACTGCTGTTGTCGACCATCGTCCGCCGTCAAGGCCATCAGGTGCTCACCGCAGCGGATGGCGCCGAGGCGGTCGAAGTCTACCGGGAGCAGCGTCCGCACCTGGTGCTGATGGACGCGATGATGCCGGTCATGGATGGCTTCGAAGCCGCGCAGCAGATCAAGCATCTGGCCGGGGACCAGCTGGTTCCGATCATTTTCCTCACCTCGTTGACTGAAAGCGAAGGGCTGGCCCGTTGCCTGGAGGCTGGCGGTGACGATTTCCTCGCCAAGCCCTATAACCAAGTGATCCTGGCTGCCAAGATCAAGGCCATGGACCGCTTGCGTCGGTTACAGGCCACGGTGGTCGAACAACGTGACCAGATCGCCCGGCACCACGACTACCTGCTTAACGAGCAGCGGGTCGCCAAGGCCGTATTCGACAAGATCGCCCACTCCGGTTGCCTCAGCGCGCCGAACATCCGTTACCTTCAATCGCCCTATGCCTTGTTCAACGGTGACTTGCTGCTGGCTGCGTTCAACCCGGCTGGCGACATGCACATCCTGCTCGGGGATTTTACTGGCCACGGCTTGCCGGCGGCGGTCGGGGCGATGCCGCTGGCGGAGGTGTTCTACGGGATGACCGCCAAAGGCTACGGCCTGGCGCAAATCCTGCGGGAGATGAATGCCAAGCTCAAGCGCATCCTGCCGGTGGACATGTTCTGCTGTGCGACGCTGTTGTGCCTGAGTTTCCAGCGCTGCACCGTCGAAGTCTGGAACGGCGGCATGCCCGATGGCTACTTGCATGACAGCCTGAGTGGCGCGCGCACGCCCTTGCCGGCCCGGCATTTGCCGCTGGGCGTGCTGACGCCGCAGTTATTCGATGACCGAACTGAAGTGCACCCGATGTCGGTGGGTGACCGTGTATTCCTGTTGTCTGACGGCGTCATCGAAGCCAGCGACCGCGATGATCAGCCGTTCGGCGTAGAGAGGTTGCAGCAGGTGTTTGCGGCCAACCGAGAGCCCGACCGCCTGTTCGAAGATATCCAGCAGGCCCTCGGCGATTTTCGCGGCGAGGCCCGCGACGACTTCAGCATGGTCGAAGTGCGGCTGGTCGCGCCGACGCAACTCAGCCCGCCGCCACCGGTCTATTCCGATAGCGGCCAGTCGAGCCCTCTGGATTGGTCGGTGAGCTTCGAGTTCCGCGCCCAGACGCTCAAGCGTTTCAACCCGATGCCTTACCTGTTGCAGTTATTGCTTGAGGTCCATGGGCTCAGGGGTCAGAGTGGCGCCTTGTATAGTGTCCTGACGGAGCTTTACTCCAACGCACTGGAGCATGGCGTACTGGGGCTCGATTCGAGTCTCAAGCGTGATGCGGCGGGTTTCGCCCGCTATTACACGGAGCGCAGCACCCGTCTGGACGAGCTGGACAGTGGCCATATCCGCGTGCATCTGCACGTGACTCCCCAAGGGGATGGTGGGCGCCTGGTCATTGAGGTCGAAGACAGCGGCCAGGGGTTCGATGTCAGCCGGGTGCTGGCCCGGCCAGTGGACCGTGACCGGTTATCCGGACGTGGTGTAAGCCTGGTGCGCCAGCTATGCCATCAGGCCAGTTGGTCCGACGATGGTCGTAGTGCGCGCGTGGAGTTTTTCTGGGAGGCTCTGGCATAATTAGGGCCATTCTTGATCAAGGAGCGAACAAGTGAGCGAGATTCATCTGGATCGGGACGTGCTCAGCACGTTGAGGGAAGTCATGGAGGACGGGTATCCGGAATTGCTGGATACGTTTCTCAACGATTCCGAAGCACGCCTGCGTGTATTGCTTGAGGCCAGGGATGCCGAACAATTGAGCGCCACCGCCCACAGTTTCAAGGGCAGTAGCAGCAATATGGGCGCCCTGCGCCTGGCTGAACTGTGCGGCGAGCTCGAACAGCGCGCCAAGCAGCCCTCGCTGGGGGGTATCGAGAAACTGGTCAGCGAGATCAACAGCGAATTCACCTATGTTCGCGAGCTTTGCAAGGAAGAGCGCGAAGGCTTCCACTGTTAAAGTCGTTGTTGTTCGGCGCGTTGGCCCATCCCTTGCATTGTCCTGTCTCGACTGCATCAAAGATCCCAGTGCAGCGGAGACCATTTTATGCCCGTTACGCCTAATACACTCATCCAGGCCACTGCCCAGGCCAAGCCGCAGGCCGCTGTCAATCCGCTGGCAGCAGGCCCGGACGCCGGGAATAAAGCCTCCAGCTTCGCCCAGGTCTTCGCCAAGCAGGCGCCCGTCAAATCACCGGCGGTACCTGAGCCGCCGACAAAACCGCTGCGCGACAAGGCGGCCGATATTACCGTCAAGAAGGATGCAGGCAGCGACACGGCTGCCGCTCCTGAGCCGGCGGTTGCCGATAGCGGCAAACCCTTGCCCGCCGACAAGCCGGCGACTGCCGACGGCAAGGCAACGGAAGATGCCGCCGCCGATACGGCTGAAGCGCCGGTAGTGGATGCGGCGCCTTCCGATCCGACGCTTGATCCGACCTTGCTGCCGGACGCCGTTGCTCTGGTGGCCGCCGTCGAGGCTCAGCCTACGCCTGTCGTGATCCCGACCGAGGCTCCCGTCACTGCGGCGGTAGCGGCTCCCGTCGTTGCCTTAGCCACGCCAGCCAAGGCAACGGACCCGGCGATCGATCCGGAGTTCGACCCGCAGGCCGATCCACTCGATGCGCTTCCAGCCCTGCGCCTGGCGATGGAGCAGGGCGGCCACGTGTCCGCTGCCAGCCAGGCACAGCCCAAGGCAGCGGCATCGGCGTCTCTTGATGGCGAGCCGACATCGGCCCAGACCTTCACTGCCGGCATGGCGAGCATGCTCACCGTGCAAGCCGACCAAGACAGTACCGGCGCCGGTAGCCAGGGCGGCGAGAAAGCGTTCAGCGGCTTGATCAGTGAAGGCCTCAAGGACCTGACCGCGGCGTCCAGCGATACGCGCGTGGACGACTTCGCCAACCGCCTGGCAGCGCTGACCCAGGCGGCCACGCCAAAAACCGCCAACGCGGTGCCGGTCAACCAGCCTATCGCCATGAACCAGAGCGGTTGGACCGAGGAAGTGGTCAATCGGGTGATGTACTTGTCGAGCGCCAATCTCAAGGCGGCCGACATCCAATTGCAACCGGCCGAACTCGGTCGCCTGGATATCCGGGTGAACATGGTTCCGGACCAGCAGACCCAGATCACTTTCATGAGCGCACACTCAGGCGTTCGCGAAGCCCTCGAAGGCCAGATGCATCGCCTGCGCGACAGTTTTGCCCAGCAGGGCATGGGGCAGGTCGACGTCAACGTATCGGATCAGTCGCGTGGCTCGCAGGGCCAGGATCAGCAAGCCCAGCAGCAGGCCCAGGCGGGACGCACGACTTCCTCCGGTGGTCGAGTGGATTCGGGGAATGAAGATCTGCCGGCCAGCGTGGCCGAGGTGGCGGTCAACACCGTCAGCGTGATCGGCACCAGTGCGGTCGATTACTACGCCTGATTCAATGCAATAAACCTGCGGGAGCGCGTTTGCTCGCGATAGCGGATTTTCAGCCAGCGTTGTTCTGGCCGGAATCCACCCTATCGCGAGCAGGCCCGCTCCCGCTTTGTTTGTGGGCGGCGCAAACCACATGAGCTACACACTTCTGGCATAACACTTGCTCCTGCCTAGCCGTGCAACAGTGAAACCCCCGATTAGTGACGGATTATTGGCATGGCGAAGAGCGAAGCAGCAGCAGTAAAAGACCCTGCAACCAAAGGCAAACTCAAAATGATCATCATGATCGTGGTGGGCTTGCTCCTGGCGGTGGGTGTTTCCGTGGGGGCGACCTGGTATTTCATGCACAGCGCTCAGAGTAAGCCGGCGCCGGCAGTCGAAGCCGCTCCAGTAGGCAAGCAGCCGGCGATTTTCGAGCCCATGGCCCCGGCCTTCGTGGCCAACTACACCCAGAACGGTCGCCAACGCTACATGCAGGTGAGCATTACCCTGTTGGGACGCAACCAGGCTGACCTGGAAGCGTTGCGGGTGCACATGCCGCTGATTCGCAATAATCTGGTCATGCTATTTTCAGGACAGAGTTTCGACACCCTGGCCACTCCGGTCGGCCAGGAAATGCTGCGTCAGAAAGCCACGGCCAGCGTTCAGGAAGTGGCTCAGAAAGAGCTCGGCAAAGTGGTGATCGAACAGTTGCTCTTCACTAACTTCGTATTGCAGTAGGAACCCGACATGGCCGTGCAGGACCTGTTGTCCCAGGACGAAATCGACGCGCTGTTGCATGGTGTCGACGACGGCCTGGTGCAGACCGAAAACGCTGCTGAACCGGGCAGCGTCAAAAGCTACGACCTGACCAGCCAGGATCGCATCGTTCGCGGACGCATGCCGACCCTGGAAATGATCAACGAGCGTTTTGCCCGATACACCCGCATCAGCATGTTCAACATGCTGCGCCGTTCGGCCGACGTGGCCGTTGGGGGCGTGCAGGTGATGAAGTTTGGTGAATACGTGCACTCGCTGTACGTGCCCACCAGCCTCAACCTGGTCAAGATCAAGCCGCTGCGCGGCACTGCGCTGTTCATCCTCGACGCCAAGCTGGTGTTCAAGCTGGTGGACAACTTCTTCGGCGGTGACGGTCGTCACGCGAAGATCGAAGGGCGTGAGTTCACCCCGACCGAGTTGCGCGTGGTGCGCATGGTCCTGGAACAGGCTTTCGTCGACTTGAAAGAAGCCTGGCAGGCGATCATGGAGGTGAACTTCGAGTACATCAACTCGGAAGTGAACCCGGCCATGGCCAACATCGTCGGGCCAAGCGAAGCGATTGTCGTCTCGACTTTCCATATTGAACTCGACGGTGGTGGCGGCGACCTGCACGTGACCATGCCGTATTCGATGATCGAGCCGGTGCGTGAAATGCTCGATGCCGGTTTCCAATCGGATCTCGATGACCAGGACGAGCGCTGGATCAACGCCTTACGCCAGGACGTGCTGGACGTCGACGTGCCAATCGGCGCAACCGTTGCCCGGCGCCAGCTGCGCCTGCGAGACATCCTGCACATGCAGCCGGGGGACATCATTCCCGTCGAAATGCCTGAAGAGATGATCATGCGCGCCAACGGCGTACCGGCCTTCAAGGTCAAGATGGGCGCTCACAAAGGCAACCTCGCGTTGCAGGTGATCGAGCCGATCGAACGCCGCTGAGCGCTGTCAATCGCTTAAGTTTGTAACGAATTTTTAGGTTTTTAACCGATTTTTGCCCGCCGAGGACACATGATGGCTGACGATATGAATACCCAGGATGACCAGGCGCTGGCCGACGAATGGGCTGCCGCCCTGGAAGAAACCGGAGATGCCGGGCAGGCCGATATTGACGCGCTGCTGGCCGCCGATACCGGTAACGCTTCCAACCGTCTGCAGATGGAAGAGTTTGGCAGCGTGCCAAAAAGCAACGAGCAAGTGACCCTCGACGGGCCGAACCTGGACGTCATTCTCGACATCCCGGTGTCGATTTCCATGGAAGTGGGCAGCACCGATATCAACATTCGCAACCTGTTGCAGCTCAACCAGGGCTCCGTGATCGAACTGGACCGCCTGGCCGGTGAGCCGTTGGACGTGCTGGTCAATGGGACGCTCATCGCCCATGGCGAAGTGGTGGTGGTCAACGAGAAGTTTGGCATTCGCCTGACGGACGTGATCAGCCCGAGCGAACGCATCAAGAAGCTGCGCTGAATGAAAGGCTTTCTCGCCGCAGCCTTGATGCTGCCGTTCAGCGTGCTGGCGGCCGAACCGGTGGCCTCGGCGGCCGCTGCGCCGGCGGGTGGCAGTGGTATCGCCGGGCAATTGGCGCAATTGGTGTTGGGCCTGCTGCTGGTGCTCGGATTGATTTTCTTCCTGGCCTGGATGTTGCGGCGCGTGCAACAGGCGGGGCCTGCCGGCAAAGGGCAGGTGATCGACATCGTCAGTTCCCGCGCGCTCGGCCCGCGGGACCGACTGGTGTTGGTGCAGGTTGGCAACGAGCAGATCCTGCTCGGCCTGAGCCCCGGCACGATTACCGCCTTGCATGTCCTCAAGGAGCCGGTGCAGGTGCCCACCACTGAGCAGGCTACCCCCGAATTTGCCCAGCGGCTCATGGAATTGCTGGGTAAAGACCAGAAGGATAAGAAGTAATGCCGTTGCGCATTCTGTTGGCGTTGGCCCTGATGCTGGCCGCGCCGTTGGTGTTTGCCGCCGACCCGCTGTCGATCCCGGCGATTACCTTGGGTACGAACGCCGAAGGCGCGCAGGAATACTCGGTCAGCCTGCAGATCCTGCTGATCATGACCGCGCTGAGTTTCATCCCGGCGTTCGTCATGCTGATGACCAGTTTCACCCGGATCATCATTGTCTTCTCGATCCTGCGTCAGGCCCTGGGCCTGCAGCAGACGCCGTCGAACCAGATCCTCACCGGCATGGCGTTGTTCCTGACCATGTTCATCATGGCGCCGGTGTTCGACCGAGTGAACAAGGACGCGCTGCAACCCTACCTGGCGGAAACGCTCAGTGCCCAGGACGCCGTGGCAAGGGCCGAGGTGCCCATCAAGGATTTCATGCTCGCCCAGACTCGCAGCAGCGACCTGGAGCTGTTCATGCGTCTGTCCAAGCGCACCGACATCCTCAGTCCCGACCAGGCGCCCCTGACGATCCTGGTGCCGGCGTTCGTCACCTCCGAACTCAAGACGGCGTTCCAGATCGGCTTCATGATTTTCATCCCGTTCCTGATCATCGACCTGGTGGTCGCCAGTATCTTGATGGCCATGGGTATGATGATGTTGTCGCCGCTGATTATTTCGCTGCCGTTCAAGATCATGCTGTTCGTGCTGGTGGACGGCTGGGCCTTGATCATCGGCACTCTGGCGGGCAGTTTCGGCGGTGTTTAGGCCCTTTGCGTGGATAGGACATTATGACGCCTGAAGTAGCGGTAGACCTGTTCCGCGAAGCGCTCTGGCTGACCACTGTGATGGTTGCCATCCTGGTAATTCCGAGCCTGCTGGTGGGCTTGATGGTGGCGATGTTCCAGGCCGCCACACAGATCAACGAACAGACCCTGAGCTTCCTGCCGCGCCTGCTGGTAATGCTGGTGACGCTGATTGTCGCCGGCCCTTGGCTGGTGCAAACCTTCATGGAATACATCCTGCAGTTGTACGGCAGTATTCCGCAGTTGATCGGCTGAGCCGATGTCGATGCTCGAGCTGACGGACACCCAGATCAGTACCTGGGTGGCGTCGTTCATCCTGCCGCTGTTTCGCGTCGCCGCGGTGCTGATGAGCATGCCGGTCTTTGGCACTACCCTGGTCCCGACTCGGGTGCGCCTGTACCTGGCCCTGGCGATCACGGTGGTCATCGCCCCGGGACTGCCGCCGATGCCGCCCGTCAACGCCCTGGACCTCAGTGCGCTGATGCTGGTGGCCGAACAGATTCTCATCGGTGCCTTGATGGGCTTCTCATTGCAGCTGTTCTTCCAGGCATTCGTGGTCGCTGGACAAATCATCTCGATCCAGATGGGTATGGCGTTCGCCTCCATGATCGACCCCACCAACGGCGTAAACACCGCGGTCATCGGGCAGTTCCTGACGATGCTGGTGACGCTGTTGTTCCTCGCCATGAACGGACATCTGGTGGTGTTCGAAGTGCTGACCGAGAGCTTCACGACGATGCCGGTGGGCAGCGCGATGCTGGTCAATCATTTCTGGGACATTGCCGGCAAGCTCGGCTGGGTCCTCGGCGCGGCGATGCTGCTGGTGTTGCCGGCGATCACCGCGCTGCTGGTGGTCAACATAGCCTTTGGCGTAATGACCCGGGCGGCGCCGCAATTGAACATCTTTTCCATTGGTTTTCCGCTGACCCTCGTGCTGGGCATGGTGATTTTCTGGGTCACCCTGGGGGATATTCTCAACCAGTATCAGCCGCTGGCCACCCAGGCCTTGCAGCTGCTACGCGATATGGCACAGGCGCGCTGAACCATGGCTGAAAGCGAGAGTGGCCAGGACAAGACAGAAGATCCCACGGAGAAACGCAAGAAAGAGTCCAGGGACAAAGGCGAGGTCGCACGTTCCAAAGAGCTCAATACACTTGCGATCATGCTCGCCGGCGCTGGCGGCTTGCTGATTTATGGCGGTGGGCTGGCTTTGGATTTGCTGGAAATCATGCGCCTGAATTTCTCTCTGCCTCGAGAAGTGCTACTGAGTCCTGGCGCGATGACGCAGTACCTGTTGCATTCGGGCAAGATCGCAATCATTTCGATGCAGCCGATCCTGATTTTCTTGCTGCTGGCGGCGTTTCTGGGGCCCATTTCCTTGGGCGGATGGCTGTTTTCCGGCAAGACCATGGCCCCGAAATTCAGTCGGATGAACCCTGCTGCGGGCCTCAAGCGCATGTTCTCAACCACGGCGGTGATGGAGCTGCTGAAGGCGCTTGGGAAGTTTCTGCTGATCCTGTTCGTTGCGCTGACGGTGCTGCAGGCCGACATCGACGACTTGCTGCGTATCGCCCATGAGCCGCTGGAACAAGCCATTATCCACAGCGTTCAGCTGGTTGGCTGGAGCACCTTGTGGATGGCCTGCGGGCTGATTCTGATTGCCGCCATCGACGTGCCGATCCAGCTTTATCAAAGCAAGCAAAAGCTGATGATGACCAAGCAGGAAATTCGCGACGAGTACAAGGAGCAAGAAGGCAAGCCCGAAGTCAAGCAGCGGATCCGTCAGTTGCAGCGCGAAGTGTCCCAGCGACGAATGATGG
Source organism: Pseudomonas sp. Z4-20 (assembly GCF_051131955.1). Taxonomy (NCBI): domain Bacteria; kingdom Pseudomonadati; phylum Pseudomonadota; class Gammaproteobacteria; order Pseudomonadales; family Pseudomonadaceae; genus Pseudomonas; species Pseudomonas sp. Z4-20. The sequence continues at coordinate 4,029,396 of NZ_CP071641.1, read as the reverse complement.
CGGCCATCCCCGACGCCGACGTGGTCATCACCAACCCGACCCATTTCGCCGTGGCGCTCAAGTACGACCCCGAAAAAGGCAACGCACCGGTGTTGCTGGCCAAGGGCAGCGATTTCCTGGCGCTGAAGATCCGTGAGATCGCCGTGGCCAATGAAGTGATGCTGCTCGAATCCCCGGCGTTGGCGCGGTCGATTTACTACTCCACTGAGCTTGACCAGGAAATCCCGGGTGGCCTGTATCTGGCCGTCGCCCAGGTGTTGGCCTACGTCTACCAGATTCGCCAGCACCGCGCCGGCAAGGGCAAGCGCCCCGATCCGCTCAAGGATTTGCCGATTCCGCCGGATCTGCGGCGCGATTCCTGAGTCGGTCGGCACCCTTCAAACCTTTCTATTTTAGCCTCCTACAAAAGTTGGAAGGCTTCTTGCAATACCCCGCCTGAGCCCCTTCAGGGCGTCAAAAGTTTGCTTCACAGGAACGGGGAATTTTGGTGGATCGCTCTCAGTTACTCAGCAATGCGCGCAGCAACGTAGCAGACCTCAGCCGGGGTAATCTGGGCGTGCCGCTGTTGCTGCTGGTCATGCTCGCCATGATGATGCTGCCTGTGCCGCCGTTCTTGCTGGACGTGTTCTTCACGTTCAACATCGCCTTGTCGATTGTCGTGTTGCTGGTCTGCGTATACGCCTTGCGGCCGCTGGATTTTGCAGTGTTTCCAACCATTCTGCTGGTAGCTACGCTGATGCGGCTGGCGCTGAACGTAGCGTCGACACGGGTTGTCATGATCCACGGTCACGAAGGTCACGAAGCCGCTGGTAAGGTGATCCAGGCCTTCGGCGAGGTGGTAATCGGCGGTAACTACGTGGTCGGTATCGTGGTGTTCGCGATTTTGATGATCATCAACTTCGTCGTGGTGACCAAGGGTGCCGGGCGGATTTCCGAGGTGAGCGCACGTTTTACCCTCGACGCGATGCCCGGCAAACAAATGGCAATCGATGCTGACCTCAACGCCGGCCTGATCGACCAGGGCCAGGCCAAGGCCCGTCGTCTTGAAGTCGCCCAGGAAGCCGAGTTCTACGGTTCCATGGACGGTGCCAGCAAGTTCGTGCGCGGTGACGCCATTGCCGGCCTGCTGATTCTGTTCATCAACCTGATCGGCGGCATGGCCGTCGGTATCTTCCAACATGGCATGACCTTCGGTGACGCTGGCAAGGTGTACGCCTTGCTGACCATCGGTGACGGTTTGGTGGCGCAATTGCCATCACTGTTGTTATCCACAGCTGCCGCGATCATGGTGACCCGTGCTTCGGGCTCCGAAGACATGGGCAAGCAGATTGGCCGTCAGATGTTCGCGTCGCCCAAGGCGTTGGCCGTGGCCGCCGGCTTGATGGCGGTGATGGGTATCGTGCCGGGAATGCCGCACTTTTCCTTCCTGAGCATGGCTGCCCTGGCTGCCGGTGGCGCCTACCTGTTCTGGAAGAAGCAGAACGTGCAGAAAGTCCAAGCGTTGGATGAGGTCAAGCGTCAGCAGGAACTGCTGCCGTCGCCGGCCCGCGCCATGGAAACCAAGGAACTGGGCTGGGACGATGTGACGCCGATCGACATGATCGGCCTGGAAGTCGGCTACCGCCTGATTCCATTGGTCGATCGCAATCAGGGTGGTCAACTGCTGGCGCGGATCAAGGGCGTGCGCAAGAAGCTGTCCCAGGACCTGGGCTTCCTGATGCCCACCGTGCACATCCGCGACAACCTCGACTTGGCACCCAGCGCCTATCGCCTGACGCTCATGGGCGTGATCCTGGCCGAAGCCGAGATCTACCCGGACCGCGAGCTGGCGATCAACCCGGGGCAGGTCTACGGTTCGCTCAACGGCATTACCGCCAAGGATCCGGCTTTCGGCCTGGAAGCGGTGTGGATCGAAATCAGCCAGCGAGCCCAGGCCCAGTCCCTCGGCTACACCGTGGTGGACGCCAGCACCGTGGTCGCGACTCACCTGAACCAGATTTTGTACAAGCACTCCAGCGAGCTGATCGGCCACGAGGAAGTCCAGCAATTGCTGCAAGTACTGGCCAAGGGCTCGCCGAAGCTGGCAGAAGAATTGGTGCCGGGCGTGGTTTCACTTTCGCAATTGCTCAAGGTGTTGCAAGCGCTGCTGGCCGAACAAGTCCCGGTTCGCGACATTCGCAGCATTGCCGAAGCGATCGCCAACAACGCTTCGAAGAGTCAAGATACCGCCGCCTTGGTGGCTGCGGTGCGGGTCGGCGTATCCCGCGCAATCGTCCAAAGCATTGTAGGCACTGAGTCCGAGCTGCCTGTGATCACTCTGGAGCCAAGGTTGGAACAGATATTGCTCAATAGTTTGCAGAAGGCAGGACAAGGCTCGGAAGAGGGTGTTCTGCTGGAGCCAAGCATGGCCGAGAAGCTGCAACGTTCGTTGATTGATGCGGCCCAACGGCAAGAGATGCAAGGCCAACCAGTGATCCTGCTGGTGGCCGGTCCGATTCGCGCGATGCTCTCGCGATTCGGGCGCCTCGCGGTCCCGGGGCTGCATGTGCTGGCGTACCAGGAAATACCGGACAACAAGCAAGTGACCATCGTTGCGACAGTAGGGCCCAACGGCTGAGGTAGTGGTTTATGCAAGTGAAGCGTTTTTTCGCCGCCGATATGCGTCAGGCCATGAAACTGGTTCGTGACGAACTGGGCGCTGAAGCAGCCATCATCGGTAACCGTCGTATCGCCGGCGGTGTCGAGCTGACGGCAGCTCTGGATTACAAACTGTCGGCGCTGGCCCCACGGGTTCCGAACATGGAACTCGAGGATGAGCTGCGCAAGACCCAGTCGCGCATCGCCAGCGCCCAGGCCGAACTGAGCCTGCGCAGCAGCGAAGGCGACGGCAGCGCGGGCACCAATCGCCAATTGTTCGCCGGTCAGCCATTGACTGCCGGCCTGCCGTTGACCGCTGCCGAACCGCTGATCGAGCCAGCCTTGGCCGAGCCGCGTCGTCCGGCACCGATGCAGGCAGCGCCAGCGGCGGGCGTTGACCCACGCGCCTTGGACTCGATGCGTTTCGAACTCAACAGTTTGCGCGAGCTGATGGAAGTCCAGCTCGGCTCGCTGGCCTGGAACCAACTGCAAGGCAGCCGTCCGGCCCAGGCCAACCTGTGGCGTCGCCTGCAACGCATTGGCCTGTCCGGCCCGTTGTCGCGGGACCTGCTGGCGCTGATCAATGGCATCGAAGAGCCTCGCCAGGCCTGGCGCATGTTGCTCGCCCACTTGGCGCGGATGATCGCCACGCCGGAAGTAGAGCCATTGGAAGAGGGCGGTGTCATCGCCATGGTCGGCCCAGCCGGCATGGGCAAGACCACCACCTTGGCCAAGCTCGCGGCTCGCTATGTTCTCAAGTACGGCGCTCAGAGCATCGCCCTGGTGAGCATGGACAGTTTCCGCATCGGCGCCCAGGAACAACTCAAGACCCTGGGCCGGATCCTCAATGTGTCGGTGACCCATGTGGATCCGGGCCAATCCCTGGCCCAGGCGCTGGAGCCTTTGATGCGCAAGCGCGTCGTACTGATCGACACCGCCGGCCTGCAAGCCAGCGATCCGGCCCTGCGCATGCAGCTCGAAAGCCTGGCCGGGCGTGGCATCAAGTCAAAGAATTATCTCGTGTTGGCAACCACCAGCCAGAAACAGGTTCTAACCGCCGCATACCACAGCTACAAACGCTGCGGGCTGGCCGGCTGCATCCTGACTAAGCTGGACGAAACGGCAAGCCTGGGCGAGGTGTTGAGCCTGGCAATCGGTCATGAACTACCGGTGGCCTACCTGACCGACGGGCCGCGGATCCCGGATGATTTGCATCTGCCGCGCCGTCATCAACTGGTCAGTCGTGCCGTGAGTGTGCAAATGCAGGAAGAACCCAGCGAAGAAGCCATGGCTGACATGTTCGCTGATATCTACCACAGCCCGACCAAGCAGGTCGGCTGAGGTAATCATGAATATTTTTTGTACCTACATCGATGGTCTGCCATGCATTGTTCCATATGTGAACGCGCAGCCAGTAATGTGGCCTCCGTCTAAGTAAGACAAGGTAAAGAACGAACATGGGCAGCATGCATCCCGTACAGGTGATCGCGGTGACCGGCGGCAAAGGTGGCGTCGGGAAGACTAACGTGTCAGTGAACTTGTCCCTGGCTCTGGCAGAGCTTGGCCGACGGGTCATGCTGCTGGACGCCGACCTGGGCCTGGCGAACGTCGACGTGTTGCTGGGGCTTACACCCAAGCGCACGCTGGCGGACGTGATCGAAGGTCGCTGTGAACTGCGCGACGTGCTCCTGCAGGGGCCGGGCGGGATTCGCATCGTGCCGGCGGCCTCCGGCACCCAGAGCATGGTTCACCTGACACCGGCGCAGCACGCGGGCCTGATCCAGGCTTTCAGCGACATCGGCGACAACCTCGATGTGCTGGTGATCGACACGGCCGCCGGTATCGGTGACTCGGTCGTCAGTTTCGTGCGCGCCGCCCAGGAAGTCCTGCTGGTGGTGTGCGACGAACCGACGTCCATCACCGATGCCTACGCCCTGATCAAATTGCTTAACCGCGACTATGGCATGAACCGCTTTCGCGTCCTGGCCAACATGGCCCAGAGCCCGCAGGAAGGACGCAACCTGTTCGCCAAGTTGACAAAGGTCACGGATCGCTTCCTGGACGTCGCCCTACAATACGTCGGCGCAGTGCCTTACGACGAAAGCGTACGCAAGGCCGTCCAGAAGCAACGTGCCGTTTATGAAGCCTTTCCACGTTCCAAATGCGCGCTGGCGTTCAAGGCAATCGCCCAGAAAGTCGATACCTGGCCCTTGCCGGCCAACCCACGCGGGCATCTGGAATTTTTCGTCGAGCGTCTCGTGCAACAAACAGCAGGGCCCGTGTTATGACAGCCAGCGGTTACAACCATCTCTACAAAAAATCGGCACGGGACGCCCAATACGAATTGATCGAGCGTTACGCGCCCCTGGTCAAGCGTATCGCCTATCACTTGCTGGCGCGCCTGCCGGCCAGTGTCCAGGTCGAAGACTTGATCCAGGCGGGCATGATCGGCTTGCTCGAAGTGTCGAATAAATACGACGCGAGCAAGGGCGCCAGTTTCGAGACGTATGCCGGTATCCGTATTCGCGGAGCGATGCTCGATGAAGTCCGCAAGGGCGACTGGGCACCCCGTTCGGTGCATCGCAACACCCGCATGGTCAGTGACGCGATCCGCGCTATCGAAGCTAAAACCGGACGTGACGCTAAAGATCACGAGGTTGCGGCCGAACTCCAGTTGAGTCTCGATGATTATTACGGGATTTTGAACGATACCTTGGGCAGTCGCTTGTTCAGTTTCGACGACCTGTTGCAGGACGGCGAACACGAAGGGCTGCATGAGGATAACGCGAGTGCTCACATGGAGCCGTCGCGTGACCTGGAAGATGAACGTTTCCAGAGCGCGCTGGCGGAAGCGATTGCCAATTTGCCGGAACGTGAGCGACTGGTCTTGGCGCTGTACTACGACGAAGAGCTGAACCTCAAGGAAATCGGTGAGGTCCTGGGGGTCAGCGAATCACGGGTCAGCCAGTTACACAGCCAGTGCGCGGCCCGCTTGCGGGGGCGTTTGGGGGAGTGGCGAGCGCGCTGACGGGCAGTGTGGGGACGCTGCGAGCGGGGCTGGCCCGGCATGTGTGTGCCGGGCCAGTCTCATCCGTTGTGCTCCAGACCGTTGTCGAGTGTTATGCCGGAATTGATTGAAATGGCGCGTCCAGGTGCTGGGCGCGTTTAAGACTGCTTGGAGGTCGAATTGGACAAGAACATGAAAATCCTCATCGTTGATGACTTCTCAACGATGCGGCGGATCATAAAAAACCTGTTGCGTGACCTCGGGTTCACCAACACGGTCGAGGCCGACGATGGCATCACTGCCATTCCCGTCCTCAACAGCGGGAGCATCGACTTTCTGGTGACTGACTGGAACATGCCTGGCATGACCGGTATCGACTTGCTGCGCCACGTGCGCGCCGACGAAAAACTCAAGCACCTTCCGGTGCTGATGGTGACTGCCGAAGCCAAGCGCGAGCAGATCATCGAAGCGGCCCAGGCCGGTGTAAACGGCTATGTGGTCAAACCCTTCACGGCCCAGGCGTTGAAAGAGAAGATCGAAAAAATCTTCGAACGCATCGGTTAACGGCGCCACGGGGGAGCTATGGACAACGAATCTTCAATGGGCGATTTCGAATCGACCCTGAAAAAACATGCCCGCGAACTGGTCGACAGCCTTGAAAAGGGCCGCTTCGGTGATGCGGTTCAAATGATTCATGAGCTCAACCAGACCCGTGACCGAGGTCTGTACCAGGAAGTCGGCAAGCTCACCCGTGAACTGCACAGTGCGATCGTCAATTTCCAGATCGACCCGAACATGCCACAGGCCGAGGAAGTCTCGCAGATCACCGACGCCACCGAGCGCCTGGGTTATGTGGTCAAGCTGACCGAGGCCGCGGCCAACCGCACCATGGACCTGGTGGAAAGCGCAACCCCCCTGGTCAACGGCCTGAGTGATGAAGCCCAGGCGTTGAGCACCGATTGGGGTCGGTTCATGCGTCGCGAAGTCGGCGCCGAAGAGTTTCGCGAGCTGGCCCGTCGGGTCGACGGTTTCCTGACGCGCAGCAGCACCGAGAACCGTGCCGTGGCGAGCAACCTCAACGACATTCTGTTGGCCCAGGATTACCAGGACCTGACCGGTCAGGTAATCAAGCGCGTGACCCAACTGGTCACCGAAGTGGAAAGCAATTTGCTCAAGCTGGTGTTGATGGCCAGCCAAGTCGACCGCTTTGCGGGCATCGAACACGACCGTGAAGCGATGCTTGCTGAAAAAGATCCACAAAAACATCTCTCTCAGGGTGAAGGTCCGCAGATTCATGCCGATAAAAGAGAAGACGTTGTGTCCGGTCAGGACGATGTGGACGATTTGCTGTCCAGCCTTGGATTTTGAGTTTTAGCCCTATTTTAGGAGCAGCCATTAATGAGCTTCGGCGCCGATGAAGAGATCCTTCAGGATTTCCTGGTTGAGGCCGGCGAGATTCTAGAGCAACTTTCCGAACAACTGGTCGAGCTGGAAAGCCGACCTGATGATGCGGACCTGCTCAATGCAATTTTTCGCGGTTTCCACACTGTAAAAGGAGGCGCCGGCTTCCTCCAGCTCAACGAGCTGGTGGAGTGCTGCCACATTGCCGAGAACGTGTTCGACATCCTGCGCAAGGGTGAGCGTCGCGTTGATTCGGAACTGATGGACGTGGTGCTCGAAGCGCTGGATGCGGTCAATAGCATGTTCAGCGAAGTGCGTGAGCGCTCGCCGGTCACCGCTGCCACCCCTGAGTTGCTCGCCGCGCTGGCACGCCTGGCCGAGCCGCAATCGGCTGACGAAGCCGCGCCTGCCGAACCTGTGGCTCAAGAGCCGGTTGCCGAGGCATCGGGTGACATCACCGATCATGAATTCGAATCGCTGCTGGACTCGCTGAGCGCCGTCAAGGCCCAGGCTGAGGCTCCGGCCGCGCCTGCTGCGCAAGCCACCGGCGCAGCTGCCAGCGATGAAATTACCGACGACGAGTTCGAGTCGCTGCTCGACCAGCTTCACGGCAAGGGTCAGTTTGCTGCCGATGCCGTCGCAGCCCCGGCGACCCCGGCCCCGGCCGCGCCAAAGGCGGCTGGCGATAATTCCGACATTACCGATGATGAATTCGAGGCGTTGCTCGATCAACTGCATGGCAAGGGAACCTTTGCCGTCGATGCGCTGGATTCGGCCATCGCTTCCGCGCCGACCCCGGCCAAGCCAGCCGCCGCGGCAGCTGGCAGCGACCTGATCAGCGATCACGAATTTGAATCACTGCTCGACGAGTTGCACGGCAAGGGCAAGTTCAGCGAAGTCGGTACGGCCTCTGCTGCGCCGGCGGCTACCGCTGCGGCTGTCGCCAAGGCCGCGCCAAAACCGGCCGCCAAGGCACCCGAGCCCAAGGCCGAGACACCCAAGCCCGCCGCTGCTGCACCGGCGCCTGCCCGTGCGCCGGCTGCACCGCCCGCCGAAAAACCGGCCAGCGAAGCCGAGACTACCGTTCGGGTCGACACCGCGCGCCTGGACGAGATCATGAACATGGTCGGCGAATTGGTGCTGGTGCGTAACCGCCTGGTGCGCCTGGGCCTCAACAGCCAGGACGAAGCCATGTCCAAGGCCGTGTCGAACCTCGACGTGGTCACGGCCGACTTGCAGACCGCGGTCATGAAGACCCGGATGCAGCCGATCAAGAAAGTCTTCGGGCGCTTCCCGCGCCTGGTTCGAGACCTGGCTCGCCAGCTCAAGAAAGAAATCAACCTGGAACTGGTGGGTGAAGAGACCGACCTCGACAAGAACCTTGTCGAGGCCCTGGCCGACCCGCTGGTCCACTTGGTGCGCAACGCGGTCGACCACGGCATCGAGTCGCCGGAAGAACGCGAGGCCTCCGGAAAGGTTCGCGGCGGCAAGGTGATCCTGGCTGCCGAGCAGGAGGGTGACCACATCCTGTTGTCGATCTCCGACGACGGCAAGGGCATGGACCCGAATGTGTTGCGCGCCATCGCCGTGAAACGCGGCGTGATGGACAAGGACGCGGCCGATCGCCTGAGCGAATCCGAGTGCTACAACCTGATCTTCGCCCCGGGCTTCTCGACCAAGACCGAGATTTCCGACGTGTCGGGTCGTGGCGTGGGCATGGACGTGGTGAAGACCAAGATTTCCCAGCTCAACGGCTCGATCAACATCTACTCGACCAAGGGCCAGGGCTCCAAGATCGTCATCAAGGTCCCGTTGACCCTGGCGATCATGCCGACCCTGATGGTGATGCTGGGCAACCAGGCCTTCGCCTTCCCGCTGGTCAACGTCAACGAGATTTTCCACCTCGACCTGTCGCGCACCAACGTGGTGGACGGCCAGGAAGTGGTCATCGTCCGGGACAAGGCGCTGCCGCTGTTCTACCTCAAGCGCTGGTTGGTCAGCTCCGCCGCTCATGTCGAGCAGGGCGAAGGCCATGTGGTGATCCTTTCGGTGGGCACCCAGCGGATCGGCTTCGTTGTCGATCAGTTGGTTGGCCAGGAAGAAGTGGTCATCAAGCCATTGGGCAAGATGCTCCAGGGCACACCGGGCATGTCCGGCGCCACCATCACCGGCGACGGCCGCATCGCGTTGATTCTCGATGTGCCTAGCATGCTCAAGCGCTACGCCGCTCGGCGTATTTGATTCTGGAGGGGCATGGCCCAGCGCCGCGCCTTGTCTAACGGAGTGTTTATGGTAGTTAAAGTCCTGGTGGTGGACGATTCGGGGTTCTTCCGCCGCCGCGTCTCGGAAATTCTTTCAGCGGACACGAGCATTCAGGTCGTCGGCACGGCGACCAATGGTAAAGAGGCGATCGATCAAGCCCTGGCACTCAAGCCGGACGTGATCACCATGGACTACGAGATGCCGATGATGGATGGCATCACGGCGGTGCGGCATATCATGCAGCGCTGCCCGACCCCGGTATTGATGTTTTCCTCCCTGACCCACGAAGGCGCTCGTGTCACCCTCGATGCGCTGGACGCCGGGGCGGTGGATTTCCTGCCAAAGAATTTCGAAGACATTTCGCGCAACCCGGACAAGGTCCGGCAGATGCTGTGCGAGAAAGTCCACAGCATCTCCCGCAGTAATCGGCGTGTCAGTGCCTACAGCGCACCTGCACCTGCACCTACTGTCGCGCCGACGCCTGCGCCAACGCCAGCGTCGTCCAGCGGTTTCAACCCGGCACCGGTTCGCAGTGCCCCGGCACCTGCTCCCGCTCGTTCGGCGCCTGCCAGCGCTTCGTCGCCGGCGCCCAAGCGCAAGGCTTACAAGCTCGTCGCCATCGGCACGTCCACGGGCGGCCCGGTCGCGCTGCAGCGGGTCCTGACCCAGTTGCCGGCCAATTTTCCGGCCCCCATCGTGCTGATCCAGCATATGCCTGCCGCGTTCACCAAGGCTTTCGCCGAGCGCCTGGACAAGCTGTGCAACATCAGCGTCAAGGAAGCCGAAGACGGCGACATCCTGCGCCCAGGCCTGGCACTGCTGGCGCCGGGTGGCAAGCAGATGATGATCGACGGCCGTGGCGCGGTGAAAATCCTGCCGGGCGATGAGCGTTTGAACTACAAGCCATGCGTCGACATTACCTTCGGTTCCGCCGCGAAATCCTACGGCGACAAAGTTCTGGCAGTGGTGCTCACCGGCATGGGCGCCGACGGTCGCGAAGGCGCACGCCTGCTCAAGCAGGGCGGCAGTGCGATCTGGGCCCAGGACGAAGCCAGTTGCGTGATCTATGGCATGCCGATGGCGATCGTCAAGGCGGACCTGGCCGACGCGGTCTACAGCCTGGACGATATCGGTAGACACCTGGTCGAGGCGTGCCTGTAATGGATGTGCTCAGCCTGATCGGCATCATCATGGCGTTCGTCGCCATCATTGGTGGCAATTATCTGGAAGGCGGTCACCTGGGCGCGCTGGCCAACGGCCCGGCCGCATTGATCGTGATCGGTGGCACCGTCGGCGCCGCGCTGTTGCAATCGCCGATGAGCGCGTTCAAGCGCGCCATGCAGGTACTGGTCTGGATTTTGTTCCCGCCGCGGGTCGATCTGGCCGGTGGCATCGACCGCGTCGTCAACTGGAGCCTCACCGCGCGCAAGGAAGGCTTGCTGGGTCTGGAAGGGGTGGCCGATGCCGAACCCGACAGCTACTCGCGCAAAGGCCTGCAATTGCTGGTGGACGGCGCCGAACCGGAAGCGATCCGCAGCATCCTGGAAGTGGATTTCTACACCCAGGAAAGCCGCGACATCGAAGCGGCGAAAGTCTTCGAAAGCATGGGCGGCTACGCGCCGACCATCGGCATCATCGGCGCGGTCATGGGCTTGATCCACGTGATGGGCAACCTGGCCGATCCGTCGCAGCTGGGCAGCGGTATCGCCGTGGCCTTCGTTGCCACGATCTACGGCGTGGCGAGTGCCAACCTGGTGTTGTTGCCAATTGCCGCCAAGCTCAAGTCCATTGCGTTGCGCCAGTCGCGCTACCGCGAAATGCTGCTGGAAGGGATCCTGTCGATCGCCGAAGGTGAAAACCCGCGCTCCATTGAGTTGAAGCTCCAGGGCTTCATGGACTGATGGAGGATATGGAAAATGGCACGTCGCAGGCATCGTGAAGAACACGTCAACCATGAACGCTGGCTGGTTTCCTATGCCGACTTCATCACGCTGCTGTTCGCCTTTTTCGTGGTCATGTATTCGATCTCGTCGGTCAACGAAGGCAAGTACAAAGTGATCTCCGAGGCGTTGATCGGGGTTTTTACCGACTCCGATCGCGCCCTCAAGCCCATTCCCATCGGTGACGAGCGTCCGAAGACGACGACCCCGGCCAAGCCTCTGGTCAGGGACGCCGAGCAGGTCGATGCCGGTATTGCCGGTGGCAGCGATCCGCTGAAGAGCATCGCCGATGACATCAGCGCGGCGTTCGGCGACCTGATCAGCTCCAACCAGATGACCGTGCGCGGCAATGAGTTGTGGGTCGAGATCGAACTCAATTCCAGCCTGTTATTCGGCAGCGGCGACGCGATGCCCAGCGACATGGCGTTTACCATCATCGATAAGGTCGCGACGATCCTGAAACCGTTCGACAACCCGATCCACGTCGAAGGTTTCACCGATGACCAGCCGATCCGCACCGCGCAGTACCCGACCAACTGGGAATTGTCCTCGGCCCGTTCGGCGAGCATCGTGCGCATGCTGGCCATGCAGGGCGTCAATCCCGGTCGGCTGGCATCGGTGGGCTATGGCGAATTCCAGCCGGTGGCGAACAACGCCACCGCCGAAGGGCGTGCGCGCAACCGGCGGGTGGTGCTGGTGGTCTCGCGCAACCTCGATGTCCGTCGCAGCCTGACCGGTACGGGCACTGCGAACGCAAAACCGGATGCGGCATTGAAGCGGGCTGGCACACAAACTGCACCGCCCCCGGTCAAGTCGCCGGTAAGACAGAACGCCGTCAATTCTCCGTCACCGGCTTTATAACCGAGCTATTTCTCGATCGAGCGCGTCTTGATCGGGAGGAACGATCCGAATGAGAGTCTGGGCAGTCGCCAATCAAAAAGGTGGTGTGGGCAAAACCACATCCTCCATCGCTTTAGCCGGTTTGCTGGCCGAGGCGGGCAAGCGCGTGGTCATCGTCGATCTGGACCCCCACGGCTCGATGACCAGTTATTTTGGCTACGATCCCGACAGCCTGGAGCACAGCAACTACGACCTTTTCCTGCATAAGGGCGTTGTGCCCGAAGGCTTGCCAGGGCAACTGCTGCTCTCCACCAGCGATGAGCGAATTTCATTGTTGCCGTCGAGCACGGCGCTGGCGACCCTGGAGCGTCAGTCGCCCGGCCAGAGCGGCCTGGGCCTGGTGATCGCCAAGAGTCTGGCGCAGCTGTGGCAGGATTTCGATTATGCAATCATCGACAGCCCACCGTTGCTCGGGCTGTTGATGGTCAATGCGTTGGCGGCCAGCCAGCAATTGGTGATTCCAGTACAGACTGAACACCTGGCAGTGAAAGGCCTGGAGCGCATGGTCAACACCCTGGCGATGATCAACCGCTCGCGCAAGCAATCGTTGGCTTTCAGCATCGTGCCGACCTTGTTCGACCGTCGCACCCAGGCGTCCTTGGGCACCCTGCGTGTGTTGCGCGATATGTACCCAGACGACATCTGGCAAGGTTACATCCCGGTCGATACCCGTCTGCGCGACGCCAGCCGCGCAGGCGTCACACCGTCGCAATTCGACGGCAAGAGCCGTGGCGTACTGGCCTATCGCGCGCTTCTCAAACACCTGCTGGCCCAGCAGCTCGTTCCGCAGCAGGTGGCTTAAGGTGATGAGGTTTTCCACAGACGTTGCGCTTGCATGCGGGCGCTCAAGTCCTGCCGTATCCATGCCGATAACCTATTCAAGTGGCGCACAGTTCCTATGAACCGCCCGATCAAGACAACCTCGCGTCCGCAAATGGCCTTGCAGTCCTACCTGGACGGGCTATTGCAGGAAGCGACTGAAGAAATACCGGCGCAGCCGAGTACGGTCGAGGCGTTGCCCGAGCCGGTCGAAGCCGAGCCTGAAGCGGTGCTGGATGAGTTCCAGGCAGCGGTACTCGAGGAGCAGGCCCGTGATGCGCGGTTGCCAGTGGCTGCCGCAGCAGTTGAGGCACCGGTCAGCAAGCCGCAGGTGGCGGTGAAGGAAGCGCCCGCGCCGATCCTGGCGCCGGTTTCGACCGTCGCACCGTTGTTGCAAGGCCTGGCGACGCCGGTGGTGGAAATCCACCTGCCGCCGAGCAGTCCACCGCCGCCGGTGCCGGGCGATGATCGTCCGGCGTGGGCCGCCGAGCCGTTCGAGTGCCTGTTGTTCGATGTCGCCGGGTTGACCCTGGCGGTGCCGTTGGTCTGCCTGGGATCGATTTATTCCTTGGCTGGCCAGGAATTGACACCGTTGTTCGGCCAGCCGGAGTGGTTCCTCGGGATCCTGCCAAGCCAGGCCGGCAACTTGAAAGTGCTGGATACCGCGCGTTGGGTCATGCCGGACCGTTATCGCGATGATTTTCGCCAGGGCCTGCAGTACGTGATTTCGGTGCAGGGTTACGAATGGGGATTGGCGGTGCACCAGGTCAGCCGTTCGCTGCGCCTGGACCCGAACGAAATCAAATGGCGCAGCCATCGAGGGCAACGGCCATGGCTGGCCGGTACGGTGATCGAACACATGTGCGCCTTGCTGGACGTTTCCGAACTGGCGGAGCTGATCGCCAGCGGCGGGGCAAAACACCTGGACGGCGCAAAGCCGGTCCGCAAACCGATATAAGACAACCGGTGGCGCAGGGCGCCGCCGGACAGAACACACACCGCCACAGGCGGTTTTTCGAGGGGTCAAGGTATGAATGATAAGGCGTCGTCTCAAAAGGGTTCTGAAGATCCGATTCTGCAATGGGTGACCTTCAAGCTCGATAACGAAACCTACGGCATTAACGTGATGCGCGTTCAGGAAGTGCTGCGCTATACCGAGATCGCCCCGGTTCCAGGTGCACCGAGCTATGTGTTGGGCATCATCAACTTGCGCGGCAACGTGGTCACGGTGATCGATACCCGTCAGCGCTTCGGCCTGATGAACGCCGAGATCAGCGACAACACCCGGATCGTCATCATCGAAGCCGACAAGCAAGTGGTTGGCATCATGGTCGACAGCGTTGCCGAAGTGGTTTACCTGCGCCAGTCGGAAATCGAGACCGCGCCGAACGTGGGTAACGAAGAGTCCGCCAAGTTCATCCAAGGCGTTTGCAACAAGAACAATGAGTTGCTGATTCTGGTCGAACTGGACAAGATGATGAGCGAAGAAGAGTGGTCGGAACTGGAGAGTATCTGATTTGATTCTTGAGGTAGCAGTCATTGTCCTGTTCCTTTTCTGGGCAGGCACGCTGGCGATGTTCGTGGCGTACATCCGCGCCCAGCGGCAGATCGCCGCTGAGCAAGCCCAGGGCGATGCGCTGCGCGACCAGCGCATCCGGGACCTGGCCAAGCGCGTCGACGATTACCAGAACGGCACCGTGCGCATGGGCGAAGCGCTCCATGAGCTGCGTGCCGTCGTCGCGCCGTTGCCGGACAAGTTGGCGCAACTGGAACAACGCGACCCCTCCAGCCTGTCCTTCGCCCAAGCCGCCCGACTGGTCGGCATGGGCGCCAGCGTCGACGAACTGACCCAAGCTTGCGGCCTGACCCATGCCGAGGCGGAGTTGATGAGCAAGTTGCACAAGGGCGGTTGATTGCTTCGAGCGGCAAGCTGCAAGAGATCGCAGCCTTTGGCGGCGCCTATAGAGGTTCACATACCTCTATAGGAACTGCCGGAGGTTGCGATTTTTTGTTTTCAACCTTCGCCCAGTTGACCCATTCCCGTGGCGAGGGAGCTTGCTCCCGCTGGGGCGCGCAGCGGCCCTGAGTTTTTGGCGGTCGCTGCATATTGGGGCGGCTGCGCCACCCAGCGGGAGCAAGCTCCCTCGCCACGGGAGCAGCGTCGTCTCTGGTCAGTAATCATCCCCCCGATCCGTCACGTCCTTCTCGACAGGCTGCGCATGTGGGTCAAAGCCCTGGGGAAACTTGCCCTTCAGGTTCCAGGCGAACGCAATGATCTCGGCAATCGTGCGGTACAGCTCTTCCGGGATGCTATCGCCCAACTCCATCCGTGCCAGAAGCTTCACCAACTCGGCATTCTCATAAATCGGCACTTCGCTTTCCCGGGCAATGCGCAGGATTTCCTCGGCCAGGGCTTCGTCGCCCTTGGCGGTGAGGGTCGGGGCGTGGTGGCCGTCATACTTGAGGGCAAGCACGCAATCGAACTAAAAGTGGCCTCTCTTTACTTTCTAGCAATACGAAAGTTAAAAGTGATCGAAATTTCGGTTGGTTTCTTGTCTTGTGACCTACACCTTCGTAGTCCATTACCTACAATTTTGTCGGATCCCGCTGACTTGTGATAATTGCCGGTCGTCGGTAGTTTTATAACCCGTTGGAATGGCTTATTTGCTGGGTGGACCTAGGGCAACGTTTTTTGATAAAGGCTTAAAATTAACTGTGACGTTTAAATAGAAGTTTGTGGCTCGGTGTCGAGGCGGTCTATTAGTGGGTTTGCCTATTTGCTAATTGAGTGGGTGCCGTTGAAAGCTCCATCTGACATCGCATAATTAGAGAATAATAAGGAGCATTATGTATCTCGCCAAAGTTAAAGAAATTGCTGCGAATATACTTTTTTTGGAGTCTTCAGATGATATTGGAAGTGACGCCTCATTCGAAGAAATAGGTTTTTCCTCCATCGATTTCATTGATTTTTGTTATGAGGTTAAGGCTCAAATAAATCAAAGTATTGAACCGCATGATATATGGCCATTTACGAGGTTGTTGATCGATCCGCAATTTTATGCTGATGGGGGCTGGACTGAGGCGGGTAAAAAACTCGCTAATGAGATATTAGGATTAGGCAGCAGTGTAGAGTTAGATCCCAAGTCGCTGGATAAATACTGGACGTTAAAATTCTGCGCACGACGAATCGAGACGGTTATAAATGCCTAATCTATTCATCACTGGTTATGGCATTGAACAGGCAGCGTTGAACACACATGACTTGGTTCAGTGTCTGAGTGAGCCGCCGGACGATTTCCCAGACAACCAGCCAAGAGAGGCGAAGTTGTCAGCGGCGATTGTTCCGTTCATCGCCCGCGAAGATCGGGCCATGCTGACCTCTCAAACGATTTGTAACCTTAATGTCGCTTTCTCGGCCATGAGCATGGCCGAGCAAAACGTTAGCTTCACTCGGGCTGAAAAAGACGCCATGTGCGTGTACACCACCTATGAAACGGTCCGAGACTTTCATGAGGTGGTCTGGCAGTTCAAATCTTCCAGCGAGTACTACACCGATAAGGCTACTTTACTCGCCCACCTAGGTGAAATGGCCAATGCCGTGCACCCTTTGCGGCTGTTTCGCAAGCTGCCTACCAATGGTCTCTACCATTTATCAAAGCTTTTCGGGCTTCGCGGTGGCGGCTATCCGTTGCGCAAGATGTCGTTGGGCGGGCTCTCATTGCTGGAGGAGGCTTTCTACAACCTGTCATGCAGCGAGTCGAGGGGTGCTTTGATCTGTGCTTACGGTGATATGTCCAAAGCCGATAACGCCCAGGTATTTAAAAAAATGGGCTTGATCGATGTCAGGGAGTCGCATCGATCAAGCGTCCAGGGAACCAACGGCGCGGTATCGCTGGTTGTCGAAACCCCGGATCGGGTTTCCCGGAAGCAAGTCCAGCCACTGGCAGAAGTGTTTCTGGCGGTCAGTCGCTTTTCCACCAGCATGTTCACCACTCGCCAGGACTGGGTCGAGGCCTATGCACAACTGGAATCCTGGGTCCGAGATAGTCATCCGGTAGTGGTGCTCTACGACAACGGTGCACCCGGCATCGGCGATGCGGAGGTGCAGGCGTTGGAGAGCTGTTTGAACAGTTTCGAATTACGTCGATACAAAACCAGGTCACGGTATGCGGTGGCCACCAGCGGCCTGGTCGATCTGGTGTGCGCGTTAGCCGACCCGTCCATCGAGCCGGGCCGGGTGATCATCATCCACGGAGAAGGTGCAGGGATGGGCCTGGGCTTGATCGTGTTGCGCAAGTCACCAACGCCATCACAGAGGGTGTCGTCATGAATCAGCGAAAGGTTGTCATCAGTGGCTTCGGTTGTTGTACGCCGTTGGGTGATCACTATGCAGCTATTGAAGAAGCGTTACGTGATGGCCGTTCCGGTGTGAGAAAAATCGCCAAATATGACACCGCTTCGTTCAAGAGCCATTTCGCAGGAATCCCCGAATCGGGAAACTTTCCAACCCAGGGCGAACGGCAGCGATTCAGTCATGATGAGTTCTACACCCGTAAGGCCATGGAAAATCTGCTGGCGTCGGTGGCCTTCGACCCGGTCGCCATCGGTGAGCATCGGATCGGTTGTTTTCTGGGTGTCGACGAACCCGTGGTGGACATTCAACAAACGGTCAATTTGGCGTACGACCTGAGCAAGGTTGGTGGGAGGTTTGTCAATCTTGATTTAGCCCTCGAGAAGCACTTTCGAGTGCGGGATTTCATTCGTTACGACCCTACCAATGCGTTGCGTTCCGTCCATAAATTTGTACCGTTCAAAGGTCCGGCGTCGGTACATCTAGGGCTGTGTTCCGCTTCCTTGCAGGCCATCGGTATCGGTTTTCAAGCCGTGCGGCACGGACGAATAGATGCGGCGATCGTCGGCGGTATCTCGGCGAAGGTCACTCCCGAACATTACATCGGCCTGGAGTCGGTCGATATTATCGCCACGGATAAACGACTCGATCCCATAGGCTTGTCACGGCCCTTTGATACGCGGCGTTCGGGTTATCTGCCGGCTGAAGGTGCAGTGCTATTCCTTGTGGAGTCTCTGGACTCGTGTCTGAAAGCAGGGCGTGAGCCGTTGATGGAACTGGTAGGTTTTGGCACCAGTACCAACGCTAGCCATATCGTCAAGCCGGCACCCGATAGCGCCGAGATGAAACTGGCCATGGTCCGGGCATTGAGTAACGCCGGGTTGCGAGCGAGTGAGATCGGCATGGTCAATGCTCATGGGACTTCAACGATCCTAAATGACTTTCACGAGTCTGCAGCCATTTGCACAGTGCTTGGAGAACAGGTGCCCGTCACCGCCAACAAGTCTTTGCACGGGCACATGATTGCCGCGGCTGGGGCCATGGAAACTCTCAATACATTGATCAGCCTGCGCTCGGGTTTCATTCCCGGGACTATCAACCTTGAGTCCAAAGATCCCGACTGCCTAGCCAATGTTTCTCCGTTTACCCAGCAGCGTACTGTAGATTACTGCCTAAAAAACTCCTTCGGCATGGGCGGCCTCGCCGCGTCGATGATATTTAAAAGAATCGGATAATGACTATAAAAAACCGTACTTCGTTTGATATAGATAAGTTCAACAAGATGGTTGGCGAGTACGCCGAACAGGCTTACCCCCTGAATTTACCCACGGTCATGGGGTATGAAGATTTCGCGCAGAAATACCCGCCAATGAGCAAGAAAGCACTCATGGACGTGAGTGATACGCTAATTGACTCCGACAAACTTAAACAGTGCTATGTCATTTCTACATCGGGCACGACATCGGCCCCCCTAGTACTGGCCAGCCGTATTTTTCAGCGCGTCACAGAAGACAGCTACCCTTATCAGATTCGCGGTTTTATGGCCGAGCATGTGTTTTGTGCCGACGATACCGTGGTGAATCTCTTAACCGCCGGATGCTTGGGTTACAACTACGAAGGCATGTGCCGGATGCTTGAGCCGATTGGTTCTACAATGCTGCCAGTGGGGCGTCCCGATGTAATGAACAACATGCCGTCGTTGCTAAGCACCATGAAGCGTTTCAACGCAAACGTGTTGGTGGGCTCACCAACCGGAATCATCCAGGTCGCGCAGGCAGCAGAAAGGCTCAATGTGGATTTGGCGATCACCAAGATCGTGTTTGTCGGAGAAGCATTCCATCTGAGCAAGCGGGGTTTTATTCAGGCTCTATGGCCGGAGGTGCGGTTCTACAGCCTTTACGGAGCCACCGAACTGGGGTTCATGGCGGTGAATACGCCTGCCATGGAACCGCGTCAGCACTTGATATTGTCTGACTGGTTCTTCATGGAACAGACCGATACTGGTGAGTTGCTGATCACCGATCTGAAGGCCCCGATGGTGCCCATCATTCGCTATCGAATAGGTGACGTTGGCGAGTTGACCCAGAGGGAAGACAAGCATTACTACCTAGAAATCGGGCCAAGAGTGGCTGAGGAGTTTAGTCTCGGCGGCCACCGCATCAGTCTGACGCAGGTTGCGCAGGCATTGATTGCTGCCGGCGTATCGGCGGAGGCGTTTCAGGTGGCCCTGTCGACGACCGATGCTGGCAAGGACTGCGTCACAGTGCTCGTCGATGTTGAACCATCGGCCATTGATGCGTCCTGGACGGCACGCCTGGAAGAGCAACTATTCCATATCCCGAAGTTGGAAGAGGCGGTGGCGCGTGGTGTTGCAATAGTCAAGTGGGCAAGCAATGCAGACTTCTCCTATAACCCGCGGGGCAAACTCAACCGTTTACTCGACCGGCGCAATCAACTTCCGATTGCAGGCTGATAGACACCGATTGTTTCAGGCACAGGCAGTGCCAAAGGGGTTTTATGCTCGACATTTTGCGAGGTACGCCACTGTGGGTTTACGCCGCTTTTTTTATCGTGACGTATTACGGCGTCATTGCCTGCTATAAGAATCATGAAACGAAAAAAACGTTGCTACTGACACCGGCGATATGTGTCGCTATTTCCGTGGCCTCGCTGAAAATCTCCCAAGAGTTCGTGGTTCCGCTTTCGGTTTATGCGCTGGGGTTACCGGTTGGGTGGTTGCTTGCCTTACGTTTCTACTCGTATCACAACGTGGAACGTGAGGGGGAGAAGCTGGTGCTGGGTGGCACGATCAAAGTGCTAATTGTGTATTGGTGCTTCTTTGCTTGGCGTTATTACAGCGGTTACCAGGAAGCGATGCATCCGGAACTGACCAATGAAGATTCGTTAGTTGCTTGGTCGTCACTGGGGTCTGGATTTATCAATGGTTTGATCGTTGGGCGCAGCTTCAGGTTATTGCGTTTTTTTAAGTCCGATAATGTGCCAACGGTATCTTCAAAATGACGGATTATCTGGAAATTTGCTCCCCGGTAACTGATTCGGAACACGGTTGGCGCAGTCAAGTTAACGAAGGGCACCTTGACCGCTACATCGAATGTTACGGCGCGGTCGTGGTGCTGGTTGAATTGCTCAATCAGTTTGCCGTGCGTTGCGTACGAGGGGCTTGCAACACGACACGGTCGACGCATTACGTTCCTGCATTGATTACCGGGCTGCAAATTTTGAACCCGCAGCGGATATCGCAATTGACGGGACGGGTCAGCCTTGACAGCGGCGCAGGGCGCGTCGAAGTGTTCGGTTCACTTGACTCGGATACTCGGGATTGCCTATTAGCGACCATCACGGTTTTAAACCTCAAGGGGCAACAGTCATGACCAAACTCATAATTCCATGGTTGTTGTTTCCCTATCTTCTTGACTGGCTCGATGGAAATTTTGCGAAAGCCGCACTGACAGTGGCCTTTTTGATATTCCTCCTCTGTTTTGACACCCTTCAGAAGGGCTTCGTCATTGAGTGCACGTTGGTCATTTGTCTACTTGGGATGGCGCTGCTTTCCTTGTATATGCCGGGGTTCGCCACGTTTGAAGTCGTCAAGCTCTTTTTGTATGGGGTATTGACCGTCGTGGGTTGGTGGAGTGTGTTTCGCAAACAGCCCTTTACCCTGCAATACAGCGGGGAAGGCGTGGTTGATGATATCCGTCAGTCGAGCGAGTTTTTCGAAATAAACAACACCATCACTAAGGCTTGGTGCATGGCCTTTTCAATAAATTGGGGGTTGGCTGGCTTGAGTCTCGGTTTTGAAACGTACTGGCCAGTCTTTTTGATCGGCTCTTATACGAGCATTTTGGTGGCATCGGTAGTAACGGAAGTTTTCCCCAATGCCTACTTTAGTAAAAGGACTTCAGTGAATGCCTGAATTGCAGATTTTTCGAGTGGATGCGTCTGCGGTCTCAACGCAGAGCTTGGACGCTCGCCTGACCGTTAACGCAGCGGCGCCTATATTCGCAGAACACTTTCCCGATTATCCGATTGTGCCAGGCGCTTGCATCGTCGGTTTTGTCACTAACTGTATTGCCCGGATGAAAGGTGCGCACGTGGGCACATTCACCATTTCTCGGGTCGCTTTTCTTGAGCCTATCACTCCACAGCAGGAGCTGTGTCTAGAGGTCGACAAAAAGCCAGGGACTCAAAGTTCCGATGAAAATTACCATTTCAGACTCCATCACCAGGCCATCAACTATTGCCGCGGTGTGATAGCGTTGGGAGGAGAGAAGGCATGAATGACATTGCAGTGGTGACTGGTGGCACCCGGGGTATCGGCCGTTGTATCGCCGAAAAATTGCTTGGGGCCGGTTATAAAGTATTTGTCACTTATGCGCGCGATGAACGGGCCGCGGCCAGTTTTATGGCGGATTTTCCTGATCTCAGTGTAGTGCAGCTGGATGGTCGGAATGTTGGTCAGGTGCAGGCATTGCGTGACCGAATCCTCACCGAGGGGGCACTTTCGGTATTGGTCAATAATGCTGGTGTTACCGGAGACGGGATATTTTTGAACACCAGCCATGAGGCGTTTAATCAGGTAATGGATACCAATTTTGGCGGTACCTTGAATTACTGCAATGTCTTCGCCCCCGTGATGGCCACCGCCCGCTTTGGCAATATCATCAACATCAGTTCGGTGGCTGCTACTAAAGTAAAACTCGGCAATACCGCCTATGGGTGTGCAAAAGCAGCTATCGAGCGATTGACTCTCGGGTTGGCTCTGGAGTTGGCAAGGTTTGATGTAAAGGTCAATGGTATTGCCCCGGGTTTTGTCGATACTGATATGTTCAAGGCATTTGCGCAGGGTAGCGAGCTCGATGTTTTAAAGTCGATACCCGGCCGTACAATCATGGCGCCCGAGGAAGTTGCTAATATGGTCTTGTTGCTGGTTTCCCGTCAGTTCAATACAACGGGCACGATACTCAAGGTCGGCAATGGCGAGAACATCGGCTAACTAGAGTTTTGTACAGGCCGCGTCGCGGTTTTTTTCGTTATATAGCTGAGCCCTCCCTCTCTTAGTGAGGCTGCATCCGTGAATACTGAAACGGTTTCATCGTGCGAGGGGATTGCACGTGCGTCATTAATCCCTGACTGGCTGGCTCTCTATTTCCAGAGAATTAGTCTGGCGGTCCCCTCGGACACAAGTGCCGGAACGTTGGCCAGCATCCATTTTGCTCACGTGAATACCATTGCGTACGAAATGCTCGATGTCTTCCTGGGCATCGTGCCTTCCTTCGATATGACTGAGATCAGCGACAAACTGACCTCCGGGCGGCGGGGCGGCGGATGTACCCAGATGAATGGTTTGCTGGCGGTGGTATTGGAAACACTTGGTTTCAGTGTCCGGCGCAGCCTTTCGGCAGTGTCCCGAGAGAACGGCACCATAAATCTGTCCACGCATATGGTGCTGTTGGTGCGTGCCGATGACGAAGAGTGGATCTGTGACGTCGGATTCGGTTATCGGGGTTTTTTGTACCCCTTGCGCTTACTTCACAATACGCAGGCAGTGCAGGGTGTTCATGAGTATCGGGTGCTTCGAGTCGCGGATCGGATGTGGGGTATCCAGTATCGGCGAGGTGTTCAATGGATAAATATGTACGTGCTGCGAGACGCCAGTTATGAACCTGATGAGTTTGTTGTGGGGCAGTTTTTTAATGCCTATTCGCCGTTGTCTCCATTTAGCAACAATCTGGTATGTGCCAGACCTTCTCTTCAGGGCGGTGATTATTTAGTCAATAACGTCCTGGTCTCCATTCAAGATTGCACGCGTACTCGACGCGTTGTCAGATCGATGTGGGAGCTGGTAGAGGTGTTGGAAGAATATTTCGATATAGAACTCGATGAGGCGGATTTTGTTTCTCTTCCTGTCGATTTGTTTGATGGTTTCGGTAAGGAGAATAAATAATAATGCCGTCATGTTTGTTTGCCAATCCAGTTTCAAATGCCAATATTTTGGTGCGTTATTTTAAAGATCGAGGGGTGGATTGTTATGCGATTATTGAACTCGATAAAGTGGCACGGATCCCGAAACTCAATGCGAAGAAGAAGGATGAATTTCAGGCCGAATTGTATAAAGGCATTTTTACCTGCGAAGACCAATTGCCTCCTGCTGAGAGTGGCTTGTTCGACGCTGTTTTGCCGGGTAGTGAGAATGGTGTCTTTCTAGCGGAAAAACTTGCCGCTAGGTATTCACTCCCGGGCAACGACCCGGCTACGTCATGCAGGCGTCGGCACAAAGACCAGATGCAGTGCTCGCTGGCGGCGGCGGATCTGGCATCTATTCCCACCACCGTCATTAACGGGCGAGAAGGTGTTCAGTCAGCGATGTCCCAGTGGGAACACTATCCTTGTATCCTTAAGCCTCGGTCGTCTGCCGGCGGCGAAGGTGTGCAGCGTTGCAACAGCCCTGATGAGCTGCAACAGGCACTGGAAAACGCCTCTTGGGATATGTTTTCGGCGACTTGGACGGTCAACGACCACTTTCTGTTACAGCCAATGATCCAGGGACCGGAGTACGTTGTCGATCTGGTGGCCTGTGCAGGTACCTACGTTATTTCATCGGTTTGTCGTTATATCCGCACTGATGAACTGGACATTGCTGGGTGCGACTTCGTCAAGAAATTTACCTTCATGCTTCCGCTTGATGCGCCAGTCAGCAAGGCCTTAAGCGATTATGCCAAGCGTGCCGCTAGAGCGCTGGATGTCACTTATGGCGCGGTGCATATGGAATTGATCATGGACGAGAACGGTCCTGTGATGATCGAGGCTGGCGCCCGCATGCATGGCACCATCACACCCAAGCTGTTTTCCGAGTGCTACGACTCGTCGCTGCTGGCGCAATTGTACGAGGCGTATTTCGGAGATAGCTGCAATTTGCGCGATGCGGTACTTTTGGCGCCCGCAGTGGTTTCTGATGTCATTTGCATCGAGACCGGTATTTGCTCAATCAGCGAGTCCCTGCTGGAGCAAACCGTGACGGGTCTGATGTCCCTTAAGGGATATGCTTGTGCGATCGGTGAAGGGGACGAGTATGTGGTGACCTACAATCTTTTTTCATCACCGATGAATGCCTGTTTCTGCGACATCGATACCGACCAGTTATGGGCTGATGTGACTGCCTTCGACCGGATGGCGGAGCGTCTGATGGGCGGCGTCGCCTTCAGCGAAGACGACTGGCGATCCATTCGCCGGATCTATGAAGGTTACCTGGCAGTCGAAGCGCCGGGATAATGAGCGTCGTCTATGGGCGGCGTTCTCATTCTGAGGCGGAGCTGATGAGCAAGTTGCACAAGGGCGGTTGATTGCTTTGAGCAGCAAGCTGCAAGAGATCGCAGCCTTTGGCGGCGCCTATAGAGGTTCACATACCTCTATAGGAACTGCCGGAGGTTGCGATTTTTTGTTTTCGACCCGTAGCCTTTGAAACGCATTCCCCGTGGCGAGGGAGCTTGCTCCCGCTGGGGCGCGCAGCAGCCCTAAGTTTTTTGGCGGTCGCTGCATACTTGGGGCGGCTGCGCCACCCAGCGGGAGCAAGCTCCCTCGCCACAGGAGCAGCGTCGTCTCTGGTCAGTAATCATCCCCCCGATCCGTCACGTCCTTCTCGACAGGCTGCGCATGTGGGTCAAAGCCCTGGGGAAACTTGCCCTTCAGGTTCCAGGCGAACGCAATGATCTCGGCAATCGTGCGGTATAGCTCTTCCGGGATGCTATCGCCCAACTCCATCCGTGCCAGAAGCTTTACCAGCTCGGCATTCTCATAAATCGGCACTTCGCTTTCCCGGGCAATGCGCAGGATTTCCTCGGCCAGGGCTTCGTCGCCCTTGGCGGTGAGGGTCGGGGCGTGGTGGCCGTCGTACTTGAGGGCGATGGCCTGGCGGGGTTCGGTGTGGGTTGTCATGCGGTTTCATCCACCCAGCGTTGTTCCAGTTGGGTCTTCGGCCCTTGGGGCGGGGTGCCGAGGTGGCAATCCAGGTCACCAACATTGAGCCCGCACGTCACCAGGCGCTCACGCAACGCGGCCAGGTTGCTCTCGATCAGGCTCGCGGTGTACGGCCGTTGTGCCCAGAGCTGGCTGGACAGGCTACCGCTGAGCAATTGCGCCTGAATCTGCAATGGCCCCAGCGGCTCCATGTCGAACGACAGCTCGACCCTCCACAATTGCTGCTTCTGTTCTCGTGGCTCTCGACGTTCGTCCGGTTGTTCCCGGGGCGGGGTTTCCTCGCGTTGGAACTTGACCTGCAATGGCACGATGTCCTGCAGGTTGCGCATCGGTATCTCCAATTGCCAAGTGCTCATCAACCGGCCGTCGTCAGTCAGCCCGGTTTGCTCCAGGCTCGACAATTGATGGCTTTGCAGGCGCGACACGGCGGCTGCCGCCAGGCGCAGCAGATGTTCCAGATCGCCTTCATCATCCTGGCCTTTCAACAGCCGCGAGGGCAGCGGAAAACTCGTGGGTTGTGGCTTGGCGCTGACTTGGCCGAGCATCCCCAAGGCGCTGCGCACGAAGCTGGGCAGGGCTTGGGCCAGGGTGTTGGCGGCAATGACGGCGGTGAGGTTGGTGGAGGCGGGCAGGGCCGGTGTCAGTTGCGCGATCAGCTTCAACAGGTCGCCTTTCATGTCCGGTGCCACGCTCGGCGGCTGGCCGGCCAGCAGTTTGCTTTCCAGGAACACGCCGCTGGCGACCATGGCCTGGGCCAGGCCCTTGGGGGTGCTCAGTTGCTGTATGTCAGGCAGAGAGGCTAACAGGCGTGTGACGGCGGCGCGCAGCTCGGGCCCGGCATCGTCGCTAGCGGGACTGTTTTGCAGAGCGGTGAGCAAGCCGTCCAGCGAACCCTGGCGGCTCACCTGCGTCACCAGTTGCTGGCTCACCGCCAATTGCTCTTGGCGATTGCTCAGGGGAATGAACTTCAACGTCTGGGCATCTTGCACCTGGGCACTCAACAATGTGCCGATGCGCAATGGCTGGGGGCTGTCGATGTCCAGGGTGCTGCCGGCCTGGGCGGTGTTGAGCAGGCTCACCAGCGAGCGATACACCGCCGGTTGCCCGGGCAATTGCGGCAACGCCTGGCTGGTCAGCACTTTGCCCTGCAGCAGCGTACCCACGGGCAGCTGCGTCGTGTCGATGCGGGTCAGGGTGGCGACGCTGGAAGCCAGTGCCTGCTGCACGGTAATCGCCAGGTTGCTGGCGGACGGCTGGGTCACGGCCAGGCTGGTGCCTTGCGGCAGCGGCTGGGTGCTGGTGGCCTGCACGGTGGCCTGGCGACCGCTTTCCAGGGTGACCTTGAGCAGCAACTGAAACGCCTGGTCCGCCTGTTTGAGCGACAGCACCTCGGCCTTGGCGGTCTGGCCGGGCCCGATCAGGCCTTCAGCCGGCGCCAGCAGCTTGAGCAGCTCGCCAGTCACCGCTGGCATACGCGTGGTTGCCGTGGGCTGAGGCAGCGGCGGGATGTTCATGTCGCCTGTCATCTGCGGTCTTACCTTGGGGAAATAAGCCCTCTTGGGCGTAAGGCTTCACATGTATAATGCCGCCCGCCTTCCAGGGAGTGGCAAAAACCTCGCTTTTGTTGACGCAGCTCTGTGGAACAGGCCATCAATGCATCTATGCTGCACCACTTTAACGGCCGCTGCATTGCCGACTTGAACCGTATAAGGCCCGTGATCCCTTGACCAGTCCTCTCTTGCAAACCGTTGGCCTCGCCTGTGAGCGAGACCTGCGACTGCTTTTCGAAAATCTCGAACTGAGACTCTCGCGTGGCGATATGGTGCAGATCAGTGGACCCAACGGCAGTGGCAAGACCAGCCTGTTGCGCCTGCTGGCCGGGTTGATGCAACCCACCGCCGGCCAGGTGCTGCTCAATGGCAATCCTTTGCACAGCCAGCGCAGCGAGCTGGCCCGCAACCTGCTATGGATCGGCCATGCCGCCGGTATCAAGGATCTGCTGACCCCCGAAGAAAACCTCAGCTGGCTCTGCGCGCTGCATCGGCCGGCCGGGCGCGAGGCGATCTGGCAGGCCTTGGCGGCGGTAGGCTTGCGCGGCTTCGAAGATGTGCCGAGCCACACCTTGTCCGCCGGGCAACAACGCCGCGTGGCCCTGGCCCGGTTGTACCTCGACTGCCCGCCGCTGTGGATTCTCGACGAACCTTACACTGCCCTGGACAAGCAGGGCGTCGCGCAACTTGAAGAACATCTGGCCCGGCATTGCGAGAACGGTGGGATGGTGCTCTTGACTACTCACCACACACTGGCCCGGATGCCGTCCGGTTATCGCAACATCGATCTGGGGAACTGGGCGGTATGAGTGTGTTTGGCCTGTTGCTTACCCGTGAGGCGCGCCTGCTGTTTCGCCGTCCGGCCGAACTGGCCAACCCGTTGGTGTTCTTTGCGATCGTCATCGCGCTGTTCCCGTTGGCGGTCGGTCCGGAGACTCAATTGTTGCAAACCTTGTCGCCCGGGCTGGTCTGGGTGGCAGCGCTTTTGTCGGTCCTGCTCTCGCTGGACGGGCTCTTCCGCAGCGATTTCGAGGACGGTTCCCTGGAACAGTGGGTCCTTTCGTCGCACCCCCTGGCCCTTCTGGTTTTGGCCAAGGTACTGGCACACTGGGTTTTTTCCGGCCTGGCGTTGGTGTTGCTTTCACCACTGCTGGCGATGATGCTGGGGTTGCCCGCTGAATGCATGCCGGTGTTGCTGTTGTCGCTGCTGCTGGGTACGCCGGTGCTGAGCCTGCTCGGTGCGGTGGGTGCGGCGCTGACGGTGGGACTCAAGCGTGGCGGCCTGTTGCTGGCCTTGCTGATCCTGCCGTTGTACATCCCGGTGTTGATCCTGGGCAGCGGCGCTTTGCAGGCGGCGTTGCAAGGCATGCCGGCAACCGGTTATCTGCTGTGGCTTGGAAGCCTGACCGCCCTGGCGATAACCCTGACACCCTTTGCAATAGCCGCTGGCCTGAAGATCAGCGTCGGCGAATAATAATGAGGCCTGGTCAAGAACTGACCACTTCTTTTGAAGTAAAGGCCGACCTGGCGACTCGTGATGGCGAGCCGCGACCGTGATGGAAACTGCAATGAACTGGACCTGGTTTCATAAGCTCGGCTCACCCAAGTGGTTCTACGGCATCAGCGGCAAAATGCTGCCTTGGCTGAGCGTCGCCGCGCTGTTGCTGATCGGTATCGGCCTGGTCTGGGGCCTGGCCTTCGCGCCGCCGGACTACCAGCAAGGCAACAGCTTTCGCATCATTTATATCCATGTTCCGACGGCGATGCTGGCCCAGTCCATCTACGTGATGCTGGCGATCTGCGGGGTGGTCGGGCTGGTGTGGAAGATGAAACTGGCCGACGTCGCCTTGCAATGCGCCGCGCCCATCGGCGCCTGGATGACTGCCGTGGCGCTGGTCACCGGGGCGATCTGGGGCAAGCCGACCTGGGGTTCGTGGTGGGTCTGGGATGCACGACTGACGTCGATGCTGATCCTGCTGTTCCTGTACTTCGGTCTTATTGCGCTGGGCAACGCCATCAGCAATCGTGACAGCGCCGCCAAGGCCTGCGCGGTGCTGGCGATTGTTGGCGTGATCAACATCCCGATCATCAAATACTCGGTGCAATGGTGGAACACCCTGCACCAGGGCGCGACGTTCACCCTCACCGAAAAACCGGCGATGCCGGTCGAGATGTGGCTGCCGCTGCTGCTGACCGTGCTGGGTTTCTACTGCTTCTTCGGCGCTGTGCTGCTGCTGCGCATGCGCCTCGAAGTGCTCAAGCGCGAAGCCCGGGCCAGTTGGGTGAAGGCCGAAGTACGGAACAGCCTGGAGGCCGCTCGATGAGTTTCGCGTCATTCGGCGATTTCCTCGCCATGGGCCATCATGGCCTGTATGTCTGGTCAGCCTATGGCATCTGCCTGGCGGTGCTGGCCCTCAACGTGGCGGCGCCGATCCTGGCCCGCAAGCGGTATCTGCAACAAG
Source organism: Pseudomonas sp. Z4-20 (assembly GCF_051131955.1). NCBI lineage: Bacteria > Pseudomonadati > Pseudomonadota > Gammaproteobacteria > Pseudomonadales > Pseudomonadaceae > Pseudomonas > Pseudomonas sp. Z4-20. The sequence goes on along the minus strand of NZ_CP071641.1, from coordinate 4,000,072 downwards.
AGGCGCGTCGTCTGCGCCGGGAGAACGGTCAGTGAATCCGCTGCGCAAAAAACGTCTTGTCATCATTCTTGCGATCCTCGTCGGGGTCGGCGCAGCGGTCGGCCTGGCCTTGAGCGCTTTGCAGCAAAACATCAACCTGTTCTACACGCCGACCCAGATTGCCAACGGCGAAGCGCCCGAGGACACCCGTATCCGCGCCGGCGGCATGGTGGAACAGGGCTCGTTGGTGCGCTCCGGCGATTCGCTGGACGTGAAGTTCAACGTCACCGACTTCAACAAGACCGTGACCATCACCTATCGCGGGATCCTGCCGGACCTGTTCCGCGAAGGGCAGGGCATCGTCGCCCTGGGCAAGATCAACGCCGACGGCGTGGTAGTGGCCGATGAAGTGCTGGCCAAGCACGACGAGAAATACATGCCGCCGGAAGTGACCAAGGCCTTGAAAGACAGCGGCCAGTCGGCGCCCGCTCCCGTGAAGGAGGGCTGATCGATGACGAGTCTCTACGTTCCTGAGTTGGGCCATCTGGCAATGATTCTGGCCTTGTGTTTTTCGGTGGTGCAGGCGGTGGTGCCGTTGCTCGGTGCCTGGCGTGGCGACCGTTTGTGGATGAGCCTGGCCCAGCCGGCGGCATGGGGGCAGTTCGCCTTCATGCTGTTTTCCTTCGGTTGCCTGACCTACGCGTTCATGGCCGATGATTTTTCCGTGGCCTATGTCGCCAGCAACTCCAACACTGCCTTGCCCTGGTACTACAAGTTCAGTGCGGTGTGGGGCGCCCATGAAGGGTCGCTGTTGCTCTGGGCTTTGATTCTCGCCGGCTGGACCTTCGCGGTCTCGGTGTTCTCCCGGCAATTGCCGCAAGTGATGCTCGCCCGCGTGCTGGCGATCATGGGCATGATCAGCATCGGTTTCCTGCTGTTCCTGATCCTCACGTCAAACCCGTTCGAGCGCATCCTGCCGCAAGTGCCGATGGACGGCCGCGACCTCAACCCGCTGCTCCAGGACATCGGCCTGATCGTCCATCCGCCGATGCTCTACATGGGCTACGTCGGCTTTTCCGTGGCCTTCGCCTTCGCCATCGCCGCGTTGCTCGGTGGTCGTCTCGATGCGGCCTGGGCTCGCTGGTCGCGCCCGTGGACCATCGTTGCCTGGGCCTTCCTCGGCATCGGTATCACCCTCGGTTCGTGGTGGGCCTATTACGAGCTCGGCTGGGGCGGCTGGTGGTTCTGGGACCCGGTGGAAAACGCCTCGTTCATGCCATGGCTGGTGGGTACGGCGTTGATCCACTCCTTGGCCGTCACGGAAAAGCGCGGCGTATTCAAGAGCTGGACCGTGCTGCTGGCCATCGCGGCCTTCTCCTTGAGCCTGTTGGGCACGTTCCTGGTGCGTTCCGGCGTGCTGACGTCGGTGCATGCCTTTGCCTCGGATCCTGAGCGCGGTGTGTTCATCCTGATATTCCTGCTGTTCGTGGTCGGTGGTTCGCTGACCCTGTTCGCCCTGCGTGCCCCGGTGGTGAAGAGTCAGGTTGGCTTTAACCTCTGGTCGCGGGAAACCTTGCTGCTGGGCAACAACCTGGTGTTGGTGGTGGCGGCGTCGATGATCCTGCTGGGGACGTTGTACCCGCTGGTGCTCGATGCATTGTCCGGGGCCAAGCTGTCGGTCGGCCCGCCGTACTTCAACGCGTTGTTCATTCCGCTGATGGCGATCCTGATGGTGGTGATGGCGGTCGGCATGCTGGTGCGTTGGAAAGACACGCCGGTGAAATGGCTGGTAGGCATGTTGACACCGGTGCTGCTGGGCACGGCTGCCCTGGCCGTGGTGGCGGGCGTTGCCTATGGCGACTTCAACTGGGCGGTGCTGGCGACATTTGCGCTGGCGGCCTGGGTGTTGCTGGCCGGTGTGCGGGACATCTTCGACAAGACCCGCCACAAAGGCCTGATCAAGGGGCTGCCGACGCTGACCCGCAGTTACTGGGGCATGCAGATCGCTCACTTGGGCATCGCCGTCTGTGCCCTGGGCGTGGTGTTGTCCAGCCAGAACAGCGCCGAGCGCGACCTGCGCCTGGCGCCGGGCGAGTCCATGGACCTGGGCGGTTATCAGTTCGTCTTCGAGGGCGCCAAGCATTTCGAAGGGCCGAACTTCACCTCCGACAAAGCCACCGTGCGGGTCATTCGCAACGGCCAGGAAATCACCGTCCTGCACCCGGAAAAACGCCTCTACACCGTGCAGAACTCGGTCATGACCGAGGCCGGGATCGATGCCGGTTTCACCCGCGACCTTTACGTGGCACTGGGCGAGTCCCTGGGTGATGGCGCCTGGGCGGTGCGGGTCCATGTCAAGCCGTTCGTGCGTTGGATATGGTTCGGTGGCTTGCTCACCGGCCTGGGTGGGGTGCTGGCGGCGCTGGACCGGCGTTATCGAGTCAAGGTGAAAGCCCGGGTGCGTGAAGCCCTGGGTGTGAATGGAGCCACTGCATGAAACGTTGGTTGATGGTGTTGCCGCTGGCGCTGTTCCTGTTGATGGCGGTGTTTTTGTACCGTGGGCTGTACCTGAATCCGAGCGAGTTGCCCTCGGCGATGATCGGCAAGCCGATCCCGGCGTTTTCCTTGCCCTCCGTGCAAGGTGACAAGACCCTGACCCGCGCCGACCTGCTGGGCAAGCCGGCGCTGGTCAATGTCTGGGGCACCTGGTGCATTTCCTGCCGGGTCGAGCACCCGGTGCTGAACAAGCTGGCCCAGAACGGCGTGGTGATCTACGGCGTCAACTACAAGGACGTCAACGCCGATGCCCTCAAGTGGCTGGCCGAGTTCCACAACCCTTATCAATTGGACATCCGCGACGAAGAAGGCACCCTCGGCCTGAACCTGGGCGTCTATGGCGCGCCGGAAACCTTCTTCATCGACGCCAAGGGCATCATTCGCGACAAGTTTGTCGGCGTGATCGACGAACAGGTCTGGCGTGAGAAACTGGCGGCCAAGTATCAGGCCCTGGTGGATGAGGCCAAGCCATGAAGCGCTGGTTAGCCGCCGTCGTTCTTGGCTTGAGCCTGGCCGGCGTGGCTCACGCCGCCATCGACACCTATGAATTCGCTAACGAGGGTGAGCGCGAGCGGTTTCGCGAACTGACCAAGGAACTGCGCTGCCCCAAATGCCAGAACCAGGACATCGCCGACTCCAATGCTCCAATTGCCACCGACCTGCGCAGGGAGATATTCCGCATGCTCGGCGAGGGCAAGGACAACCAGCAGATCATCGATTTCATGGTTGATCGCTACGGTGAGTTCGTGCGCTACAACCCGGCCCTATCCTCCAAGACCGCGCTACTCTGGTTCGGCCCAGCCGGGCTGCTGCTGGGTGGTTTCGTCGTCATTGCGGTGATCGTGCGTCGCCGCCGGGTCCAGCGCAGCGCTGCCCCGGACACGCTTTCTGTCGAAGAGCGCCAGCGCCTCGACCAACTGTTGGAAAAAACCAAGCATGATTGATTTCTGGCTCGCTGCAGGTCTGCTCCTCCTGGTTGCCCTGAGTTTCCTGTTGATTCCTGTGCTGCGCGGTCGCCGCGCCCAGTTGGAAGAAGACCGCACCGCGCTGAACGTGGCGCTGTACCAAGAGCGCGTCGCCGAGCTGCAGGCCGAGCGGGAGGAGGGCGTGCTCAATGCCGCGCAACTGGACACAGGCCGCGCCGAGGCCGCGCGGGAACTGCTCGCCGACACCGAAGGCGCCGATGCACCGCGTGAATCCCGCTTGGGCAAGCCGTTGCCACTGCTCGCTGCTGTGCTGGTGCCGATATTGGGCCTGGCGCTGTACCTGCATTTTGGCGCCAGCGACAAGGTCGAGCTGACCCGTGAATTCGCCCAGGCGCCGCAGTCGATGGAAGAAATGACCTTGCGCCTGGAGCGCGCAGTGGCGGCACAACCGGACTCCGCCGAGGGCCTGTATTTCCTCGGTCGGACCTACATGGCGCAGGACCGGCCGGCGGACGCGGCGAAGATCTTCGAGCGCACCGTGGCGGTGGCCGGTCGCCAACCCGAGCTGCTGGGACAGTGGGCCCAGGCGCAGTATTTCGCCGACGGCAAGAAATGGTCGGACAAGGTCCAGGCCCTGACCGACGAGGCGCTGAAGCTCGATCCAAAGGAAGTCACCAGCCTCGGCCTGTTGGGGATTGCCGCGTTCGAAGGCGAGCGCTATCAGGAAGCGATCGATTATTGGGGGCGCCTGCTGGCGCAACTGCCTGAAGGTGACAAGTCCCGTGAAGCATTGCAGGGCGGCATTACCCGCGCCAGCGAGAAGCTCCAGGCCAGTGGCGGCAAGGTCGCTCAGGCGCCGGCGACCAAGGCTGCCGCGCTGCTCAAGGTGCGCGTCGACCTGGATCCGGCGCTCAAGGCCAAGGTGCAACCGGGCGACAGCGTGTTCATCTTCGCCCGCGCCGTTTCCGGTCCGCCGGCGCCGCTGGCGGCCAAGCGCCTAACCGTCGCCGACCTGCCGGCCAGCGTCGAGCTGGGCGACGCCGATGCGATGATGCCGCAACTGAAACTGTCCAACTTCCCCGAAGTCCAACTGGTGGCGCGCATCTCCCGGGCCGGTCAACCGACCGCCGGCGAGTGGATCGGTCGCAGCCAGCCCTTGGCGAGCAGTACCACCGCGCTGCAACAATTGACCATCGACAGTCCGGACCAATGACAGGAAATCGCACCATGACCGCCATCGCTCGTATGACCCTGCTCACGCTCGTCCTGGGCCTGAGTGCTTGTGCGGTCCAGCGCCCACCGGAGCCTCCGACGCCGTTGCCGCCCATTCCGCCTTCGACACCGACCACCAAGCCGGTGCCGTCGACCGCGCCCGGCAAACCAGTAACCCCGAACAAACCGGCCAAACCCGTGCCGCGCACCTCCGCCAGCTTCGCTCCGCCACCGGGTGGCAACAGTCACTGGGATGCCAAGCTTGGGGTTTATGTCCTCGATAACCAGACCAATACCTTCTACCGCCAGCGCACCTATTACCGCTGGAACAACGGCTGGAGCCGCTCCGTCAGCCCGAACGGACCGTGGGAAGAGACCACCATCGAGGGCGTGCCGGCGGGGCTCGGACGCAAATTCAACTAACGATCGGACTTTGGTGCGCCAAGGTTCGACCTGTCATCCCCAGCGTCGTAGAATGCGCGCCTTTGCGAGCCTCATTGGCCAACCGCGTATTTATCGGAGCACCTGACCATGACGACCACCCCGACCGGCGATTACCTGGAAACCCTCTACGAAGGCTACGGCCAGCGTTTTCGGATGGACAAGCTGCTGCATGAGGTGCGCACCGAGCACCAGCACCTGGTGATCTTTGAAAATCCGCGCATGGGCCGGGTCATGGCCCTGGACGGCGTGATCCAGACCACCGAAGCCGATGAATTCATCTACCACGAAATGCTGACCCACGTGCCTATCCTGGCCCATGGCGCGGTCAAGCGCGTGCTGATCATCGGTGGTGGCGACGGCGGCATGCTGCGCGAAGTGACCAAGCACATCGGCATCGAGCACATCACCATGGTCGAGATCGATGGCACGGTGGTGGACATGTGCAAGGAATTCCTGCCCAACCACTCCAAGGGGGCCTACGATGACCCGCGCCTGAATCTGGTGATCGACGACGGCATGCGTTTTGTCGCCACCACCCAGGAAAAATTCGACGTCATCATTTCCGATTCCACCGACCCGATCGGCCCGGGTGAAGTGTTGTTCTCGGAGAACTTCTACCAGGCTTGCCATCGTTGCCTGAACGAAGGCGGCATCCTGGTAACCCAGAACGGCACGCCATTCATGCAACTGGGTGAAGTGCAGACCACTGCCGGGCGCCTGCGCGGTTTGTTCGCCGACTGGCATTTCTACCAGGCAGCCGTGCCGACCTACATTGGCGGCGCCATGACCTTTGCTTGGGGCGCGACTGATCCTGCCTATCGCAAGTTGTCGTGTGAAACCCTGCGCGAGCGTTTCATCGGCAGCGGCATCGTCACCCGTTACTACAACCCCGAGATCCATATCGGCGCCTTTGCCATGCCGCAATATGTGTTGCAGGCAATCAACAAGCCGAGCAACGACTGAGGCCCCGGCAATTGAGACGAGATGCTTCTGTGGCGAGGGAGCTTGCTCCCGCTGGGGCGCGAAGCGGCCCTCCTGGATCTACCTGACACACCCAGTTGCCTCTGCGTGTGTTGGGGGCCGCTTCGCAGTCCAGCGGGAGCAAGCTCCCTCGCCACAAGAGCGCTCGGGCGCTTTTGTGTTTCCAGATATTCATTGAACGAAATTTTCACGAAACCTTGCGGACAATCCCACGCGCTTTTATTGCCGCGGTTATTTAATGGCAAAGCCATGGCCGTTGGTGCAAGATTTGCGCCTTCGCGAAAGCCCCGGGCCTGTTATTGGCCAACAGAGGGCGCGCCGTTGTTCTTTTTTGTTCCTCCAATTCCAATAGGTCCCTAAACGACATGGCAATCCCGGACGCCCTGAGTCAGCAGCGCACCACGCATCGCCTGCTGCAACCGACCGTCAAATCGCACCTGGCCTATACGTTGCTCTGTGCCTTGGTGATGATGGTCATGCTGAGCCTGTTGCGCGTTGCGCTGCTGGTCTATAACCGCGAAATGATCCTCGACACCCCAGCCTCCACCTTCGTTGAAGCATTTGCCAACGGCCTGCGTTTTGACTTGCGCCTGGTCGTCTATCTCTGCATTCCGCTGCTGCTGGCATTGTTCAGCGCGCGAGCGATGGCGGCACGTGGATTCTTTCGTTTCTGGCTGACCGTCACTTCCAGTATTGCGCTGTTCTTGGGCCTGATGGAAATGGACTTCTACCGTGAATTCCACCAGCGCCTCAACGGCTTGGTCTTCCAGTATGTGAAGGAAGACCCGAAAACCGTGGCGAGCATGCTTTGGTACGGTTTTCCGGTGGTGCGTTACCTGCTGGCCTGGGTCGGCGGCACCCTGCTCATGAGCCTGGCGTTCAAGGGCGCCGATCGCGCCACCCGGCCGCGCGGGCCTTTCAGCGGCGGCAGCATCGGCACACGCCAGATCGCCCCGTGGTACGGACGTGTCGCGGTGTTCATGATCTGCCTGGTGGTGGCGGTGGCTGCTGCGCGTGGCACCCTGCGCCAAGGCCCGCCGCTGCGTTGGGGCGACGTCTACACCACTGATTCGAACTTCGCCAACCAATTGGGCCTCAACGGCACGTTGTCGTTGGTGGCGGCGGCCAAGAGCCGCATGTCCGAACACCGCGACAACATCTGGAAAGCCACCCTCGAGCAACCGCTGGCGCAACAGACCGTCCGTGACATGCTGGTGATGCCCGACGACAAACTGGTGGATACCGAGACGGCCGCCGTGCGCCGCGACTACACGCCGCCGGCCGACAAGACGCTGCCGATCAAGAACGTCGTGGTGATCCTCATGGAAAGCATGGCCGGTCACTCGGTGGGCGCCTTGGGCGCGCCGGGCAACATCACGCCTTACCTGGACAAACTGTCCAAGGAAGGCCTGCTGTTCGACCGTTTCTTCTCCAACGGCACCCACACCCACCAGGGCATGTTCGCCACCATGGCGTGTTTCCCGAACCTGCCGGGCTTCGAATACCTGATGCAGACGCCGGAAGGCAGCCATAAGCTGTCGGGCCTGCCACAGTTGCTCAGCGCGCGTGAATACGACGACGTGTATGTCTACAACGGCGATTTTGCCTGGGACAACCAGTCAGGCTTCTTCAGCAGCCAGGGCATGACCCACTTCATCGGGCGCAATGACTATGTGAACCCGGTATTCTCCGACCCGACCTGGGGCGTTTCCGACCAGGACATGTTCGACCGTGGCCTGATCGAGCTCAAGGCGCGGGAAAACGGCAAGCCTTTCTATGCCTTGCTGCAAACTCTGTCCAACCACACGCCGTACGCGCTGCCGACACCGTTGCCAGTCGAGCCGGTCACTGACCGTGGCAGCCTGAACGAACACCTGACCGCCATGCGTTACTCCGATTGGGCGCTGGGGCAGTTCTTCGAGAAGGCGCGCAAGGAGCCTTACTTCAAGGAAACGCTGTTTGTCGTGGTCGGCGACCATGGCTTCGGCAACGAGCGTCAGATCAGCGAAATGGACCTGGGTCGTTTCAACGTGCCGATGCTGTTGATCGGCCCGGGCGTCCAGGAAAAATTCGGCCAGCGCAGCCACACCGTGGGTACCCAGGTCGACATCGTGCCGACCATCATGGGCCGGCTCGGTGGGCAAGTGCGTCACCAGTGCTGGGGCCGTGACTTGTTGAACTTGTCGGAAGGCGACACCGGTTTTGGCGTGATCAAGCCGTCGGGTAGCGATCAGACTACCGCGATCATCCGTGGCGATACGGTTCTGATGCTGCCAAAGGATATGCCGCCGAAGATGTACCGATACGAACTGGGCGCCACCCCCCGTGCGCAAATTCTCCCGGATGCACCGGAGGCTGCCGAGTTGAAACTCAAGCTCGAAGCGTTCCTGCAAACCGCGACCAAGAGCCTGATGGATAACACCGCAGGCGTTATAGACGGCAAGCCGGACTGATATCGGCGACCCATAAAAAAAGAGGCCCGAAGGGCCTCTTTTTTTTTGCGCTTGGTATTTATATCTTGCCGAGTAACAGCAGGACCAACAGCACCACCAGTACGACGCCGATGATACCGGACGGGCCATAACCCCAACTTCTGGAGTGCGGGAAGACCGGCAGGCCACCGATCAGCAGGAGGATCAGGATGATGATTAGAATAGTGCCCATTGTTGATTTCCTTATTGGTCAGTTCTGGAGTGATGTAACTTTCAACTGCCAGCGCGCATGCATTAAATCCGGGCGGCTTAATAAGTCCGACCGTAACGTCCAGTAAAAAATTCAATGTTTTTTGCTGTTGCCATAACGCATGACTTTGGCGTCCGCAGGTTCCAGGCCAAGACTTCAAAACCGCCTGCGGTTTGCCCCCGCCATTCAGCAATCTGATGGAGCGTGGGTCCGGCCGGCGCCTTCGCTACACTCGGCCCATCTCTCCCGGAACAACAAGGCTGTTTCCCTATGCAAAATCGCATGATGATCACTGGTGCCGGCTCTGGCCTGGGTCGCGAAATCGCGCTGCGCTGGGCCCGCGAAGGCTGGCGCCTGGCCTTGTCCGATGTCAGCGAGCCTGGCCTGCTGGAAACCCTCAAGCTGGTACGCGCCGCAGGCGGCGACGGCTTCGTCCAGCGCTGCGATGTGCGCGACTACAGCCAGCTCACGGCGTTTGCCCAGGCCTGCGAGGAAAAACTCGGCGGCATCGACATCATCGTCAACAACGCCGGCGTAGCTTCAGGCGGGTTCTTCAGCGAACTGTCCCTGGAGGATTGGGATTGGCAAATCGCGATCAACCTGATGGGCGTGGTCAAGGGCTGCAAGGCGTTCCTGCCGCTGCTGGAAAAAAGCCGTGGGAAGATCATCAACATCGCTTCCATGGCTGCGCTGATGCAGGGCCCCGCCATGAGCAACTACAACGTGGCCAAGGCCGGTGTGGTGGCGCTGTCGGAGAGCCTGCTGATCGAGCTGGCGCAGCAGGAGATTGGGGTGCATGTGGTCTGCCCGTCGTTCTTCCAGACCAACCTGCTGGACTCGTTCCGCGGCCCGACCCCGGCCATGAAAGCCCAAGTCGGCAAATTGCTGGAAAGCTCGCCGATCAGCGCCGCCGACATCGCCGATTACATCTACCAGCACGTCGCCCAGGGCGAATTCATGATCCTGCCCCATGAGCAGGGGCGCATGGCCTGGGCCACCAAACAAAAGAATCCCAAGCTGTTGTATGACGAAATGACGGCCATGGCCGACAAGATGCGCGCCAAGGCCCGTCAGAACCAGGGTTGACCCCAGGTTCCAATGTCCTCAGGATGGCGCGCTCGTGCCTTCCTGATGGACTGCTCCATGCTCAACTATTTGTGGTTTTTTCTCGCCGCACTCTTTGAAATCGCTGGCTGCTACGCCTTCTGGATGTGGTTGCGCCAAGGCAAGAGCGCCTGGTGGATCGGGCCGGCGCTGCTCAGCCTGACGCTGTTCGCCCTCTTGCTGACCCGCATCGAAGCGACCTACGCCGGTCGTGCCTATGCCGCCTACGGGGGAATTTATATCATCGCTTCCATTGGCTGGCTGGCGGTTGTAGAGCGAGTACGGCCGCTGGGTTCCGACTGGATTGGCGTGGCGCTCTGCGTGTTGGGCGCGGGTGTGATTTTGTTTGGGCCGCGGTTCTCCGGTCCTTGAATTGACCCAGTGCCTGACCGGGTTTTGCAGGACGTTTCCTTCAGCTGCCGGAGTTTTGTTTGTAGGGGGTTACTGAATTCCCTCCGGCACCTTGTGCACAGAAAACAGCCCGGGCATGGTCGAGGTCCAGACATTCTTAAGGACAAGAGCCATGCTCGTACTAAGCCGCGCTGTAGGTGAGTTGATTTCCATCGGTGACGACATTTCCGTCCGCGTCCTGTCGATCAGCGGCAGCACCGTGCGTTTCGGCGTGGAGGCGCCCCGGCACGTCGACGTCCATCGCTCGGAAATCTACGACAAGATCCAGAGAAAAAAGGCCCAGGCCGCACGCAAGGCCTGTTCAGTCGAATAGGTGCTTGGGCACGTCATGCTTGAGCATCAGTTGGCACTGTTCGCTTTCGGGGTCGAAGACAATCATGGCCTGGCCTTTGGTCAGGGCCTGCCTGACCCGCAGAACTCGCGTCTCCAAAGGCGTATCGTCGCCATTGTCAGTCCCATCGCGGGTGACGAAATCCTCGATCAGGCGGGTGAGCGTGTCGACTTCAAGTTGGTGGTAGGGGATCAGCATCATAGGGCTCCGCTAAACAATGAGGCGGATGCTACGGTGGATAGGCCGTCGCGGCTAGCCTGGGCTTCGCGACGGCTGCTCCAGCGTTATCCCCCAATGCTTGAATCCGGATCACTGATCCGAACGCTGCCCGATCAGGCTGTCGACTGACGGCACGCGGGTATCGCTTTCCATCTGCGCATCGTGTTCGATCTGGTGGCTGAAGCGGTCCAGCGACCCCTGGGCGGGTTGCGCGTCGCTGGCAAACACCGGTGGGCTGAGGATATACGCGCCAAGCAAGCGGCTCAGTGCGGCCAGGCTGTCGATGTGGGTGCGCTCATAGCCATGGGTGGCGTCGCAGCCGAAAGCGAGCAGGGCGGTGCGGATGTCGTGGCCGGCGGTGATGGCCGAGTGGGCGTCGCTGAAGTAGTAGCGGAACAGGTCGCGGCGCGCCGGCAACTCGTTCTCGCGGGCCAGCTTCAACAGGTGGCGCGACAGATGATAGTCGTAGGGGCCTCCGGAATCCTGCATTGCCACGCTCACCGCATGTTCGCTGGAATGCTGGCCAGGTGCGACCGGAGCGATGTCGATCCCGACGAACTCACTGACGTCCCAGGGCAATGCCGCCGCCGCGCCGCTGCCGGTTTCCTCCGTGATGGTGAAGAGTGGGTGGCAGTCGATCAGCAACTCTTCGCCGCTGTCGACAATGGCCTTGAGCGCTGCCAGCAACGCGGCAACGCCAGCCTTGTCATCCAGGTGCCGGGCGCTGATGTGGCCACTTTCGGTGAATTCGGGCAACGGGTCGAAGGCGACGTAATCGCCGATACCGACCCCCAGTGTTTCGCAATCGGCGCGGGTGGTGCAGTAGGCGTCCAGGCGCAGTTCGATGTGGTCCCAACTGATGGGCATTTCATCCACCGCGGTGTTGAACGCGTGCCCGGACGCCATCAACGGCAACACACTGCCGCGGATGACGCCTGTGTCGGTAAACAGGCTGACCCGGCTGCCTTCGGCAAACCGACTGGACCAGCAACCTACCGGGGCCAGCGTCAGGCGGCCGTTGTCCTTGATGGCTCGAACCGAGGCGCCGATGGTATCCAAGTGCGCCGAGACGGCTCGGTCAGGGCTGTTCTGGCGGCCCTTGAGGGTGGCGCGAATCGTCCCGCGCCGGGTCATTTCGAACGGAATGCCCAGCTCTTCGAGTCGCTCGGCGACATACCGCACAATGGTGTCGGTGAAACCGGTCGGGCTGGGAATGGCGAGCATTTCCAGCAAGACTTTCTGCAGGTATGCGAGATCCGGTTCGGGAATTTTACTGATCATGGAAACTCCTCACGGAACGTTAAGTGGGGATAGCAAACCTTGTGGCGAGGGAGCTTGCTCCCGCTGGACCGCGAAACGGTCCCTCTGAGTTCCAGTTTGATGCACGAACCCGGAGTACTACGGAGAAGGGCCGCTTCGCGCCCCGGCGGGAGCAAGCTCCCTCGCCACGGAAAGATATTTCAGACCGCCGCCTGGCTATGGGGAAACAACATATCCACAAAGCGTTCTGCGGTAGGTTGCGGTTCGTGGTTGGCCAGGCCGGCGCGCTCGTTGGCTTCGATGAACACGTACTCCGGCTGATCGGCCGCAGGCACGAGCAGGTCCAGACCGACCATGGGAATGTCCAGCGCCCGCGCGGCACGTACGGCGGCATCGTTCAGGGTCGGGTGAAGAATGCCGGTCACGTCTTCCAGCACGCCGCCGGTGTGAAGGTTCGCTGTACGACGCACGAACAGATGCTCGCCTGCGGGCAACACGCTGTCATAGTCGTAGCCGGCCGCACGCAACGTGCGTTCGGTCTCGGCGTCCATCGGAATCTTGCTTTCGCCTCCTGTGGCAGCCTGGCGTCGGCGGCTCTGGGCTTCGATCAGCGCGCCGATGCTGTGTTGGCCGTCACCGATCACTTCCGCCGGTCGCCGGATGGCCGCTGCCACCACTTCAAAGCCGATCACCACGATTCGCAGGTCCAGCCCCTCATGGAAGCTTTCCAGGAGCACGCGGCTGTCGAATTTGCGCGCCGCTTCGATGGCGCCCTGTACTTCTTCGATCGTCTGAAGATCCACCGCCACGCCCTGGCCTTGTTCACCGTCCAGCGGCTTGACCACCACGCGCGCGTGCTCATCGAGAAACGCCAGGTTGTCGTCGGCATTGCCCGCCAGTTGTTGGGCCGGCAAATTCAGGCCAGCGTTCTTCAACACTTTGTGGGTCAGGCTCTTGTTCTGGCACAAGGTCATGCTGATGGCGCTGGTCAGGTCGCTCAGCGATTCCCGGCAGCGGATGCGCCGGCTGCCATGTACCAGGGTGAACAGCCCGGCCTCGGCATCATCCACCTGCACTTCGATGCCGCGACGGTGCGCCTCATCGACAATGATTCGCGCATACGGGTTGAATTCCGCCTCCGGGCCAGGCCCCAGGAACAGCGGTTGATTGATGCCGTTCTTGCGCTTGATGGCGAAGGTCGAGAGGTTGCGAAAGCCAAGTTTGGCGTAGAGGTTCTTCGCCAAGCGATTGTTGTGCAGCACTGACAGGTCGAGGTAGCTCAAGCCACGGCTCATGAAGTGCTCGATAAGATGACGCACCAGCACCTCGCCAACGCCGGGGCGCGAGCACTGCGGGTCCACCGCCAGGCACCAGAGGCTGCTGCCGTTTTCCGGGTCGTTGAAGGCCTTTTGGTGATTGAGGCCCATGACGCTGCCGATCACCGCGCCGCTGTCGTCGTCTTCGGCCAGCCAGTACACCGGGCCGCCCTGATGGCGCGGGGTCAATCGCTGGGGATCGATGGGCAGCATACCGCGGGCCTGGTAAAGCTGATTGATGGCTTGCCAGTCGGAATCGCCTTGGGCTCGGCGAATCCGAAAACCGCGAAACACCCGCGTGGCTTGTCGGTAGTCACTGAACCACAGGCGCAGGGTGTCCGACGGATCGAGGAACAGATGCGCCGGTTCTAGCCCAAGCACTTGCTGGGGCGCGGCGACGTACAAGGCAATGTCGCGTTCGCCGGGTTGTTCGTTGAGCAGTTCCTGGGCCAGGCTCGCCGGGTCCGGGAAGGTATGGCCGATCAGCAATCGGCCCCAGCCACAGTGCACCGCGATCGGGTCGGCGCCCAGCTCGCTGCCGTCTTCGGCCAGGCGTGCTTGCAGGCGTTCATAGGACGGTGGCTGGCCGCGCAACAGTCGTTGGTTGTGAAGGGTCGGGTGGGGTTTCATGATTTCAGATTCCTTGCTCGCTGAGCCACAGGTTCAGCGCCGCCAATTGCCACAGCCTCGAACCGCGCAGGGGCGTCAGCTGGCCATTGGGGTCGGTCAACAAACGGTCGAGCATGGTCGGGTTGAACAAGCCACGATCCTGGCTCGGATCCAGCAGCAACTCACGAACCCAGGCCAGCGTGTTGCCTTCCAGATGCTTGAGGCCCGGCACCGGGAAATAGCCTTTCTTGCGGTCGATGACCTCGCTCGGAATCACTCGGCGAGCTGCTTCCTTGAGCACGTGCTTGCCGCCATCGGGCAGCTTGAATTCAGCTGGCACTCGGGCTGAAAGCTCCACCAGCCGGTAGTCGAGGAACGGCGTGCGCGCTTCCAGGCCCCAGGCCATGGTCATGTTGTCCACGCGTTTGACCGGGTCGTCCACCAGCATCACGGTGCTGTCCAGGCGCAGGGCCTTGTCGACCGCGGCATCGGCGCCCGGTTGGGCGAAATGTTCCTTGACGAAGTCACCGGCCGCGTCGTTGGCCGTCAGCCATTTGGGCTGCACGGTAGCGGCATACTCTTCGTAGCTGCGGTCGAAGAAGGCCGCGCGATAGGCGGCGTACGGGTCGCTGGCGCCGTCCACTTGGGGATACCAGTGATAACCGGCGAACAGTTCGTCGGCGCCCTGGCCGCTTTGCACCACTTTGCAATGCTTGGCCACTTCCCGCGACAGCAGGTAGAAGGCGATGCAGTCGTGGCTGACCATCGGCTCGCTCATGGCGCGGAATGCCGCGGGCAGTTGTTCGATGATTTCTTTTTCATCGATGCGCAACTGGTGGTGCCGGGTGCCGTAGTGCTTGGCGATCAAATCCGAATACTGGAACTCGTCACCGCGCTCGCCGCCGGCGTCCTGGAAGCCGATGGAGAAGGTCGACAGATCCTCGACGCCCACTTCGCGCAACAAGCCTACAAGCATGCTCGAATCCACACCGCCCGAGAGCAACACGCCGACATCGACGGCGGCGCGCTGGCGAATGGCGACGGCTTCGCGGGTGCTGTCGAGCACGCGGTCGATCCAGTCTTCCAGCTTCAGATTCTGCTCATCGGCCCGTGGGCCGTAGGGCAGCGTCCACCAGGTTTTCTGCTCGGTGGTGCCATCCGCCTCGATGCGCATCCAGGTCGCGGGCGGCAGTTTCTCGATGCCCGCCAACAGGGTACGCGGCGCAGGGACGACGGCGTGGAAATTCAGATAATGATTGAGCGCCACCGGGTCGAGCACCGGGTTGATGTCACCGCGCTTGAGCAGCGCTGGCAACGCCGAGGCAAAGCGCAGGCGCTGGCCGGTACGCGACAGGTACAGCGGCTTCACGCCGAGGCGGTCGCGGGCGATGAACAGCCGCTTGGCGTCGCGTTCCCAGATGGCGAAGGCGAACATGCCGTTGAGCTTGGGCAGCAGGGCTTCGCCCCAGGCGTGATAACCCTTGAGCAGCACTTCGGTGTCGCCGCCGGAATGGAAGGTGTAGCCCAGGCCTTCGAGTTCGGCGCGCAGTTCCGGGTAGTTGTAGATCGCACCGTTGAATGCCAGTGCCAGGCCCGATTGATTGTCGGTCATCGGCTGCGCCGAGCCGTCGGAGAGGTCCATGATCTTCAAGCGACGATGGCCGAGGGCAATCGGTCCCTGGCTATGGAACCCCCACGCGTCAGGACCGCGAGGGGCCAGGTGATGGGTAATTCGCTCTACGGCCGCAAGGTCCGCAGGTTGTTGATCGAAACGTAACTCTCCAGCTAATCCGCACATGTGGTGTGAACCCTTTGTATTTCGGCATGTGTGTCGCTACTGGTGATTCTCTCGTACCGTTTTCGTACCACTTTCAACTCGGTCCAGTTTGTCCAGCTCTGCCCAGTCGCTCGGGGAACTGATCCACTTGGCGTAGGTGGAAAGCAGTACTTGCACGCTGTGCCCGAGTTGCGCGGCGATGAATGCTGGATTCATGCCGGACATCAAACACATCGTGGCGTACGTATGGCGCGTGTCATACATTCTGCGATGCCGAATTCCTAACTTCCGCAGCGCGCTCAGCCAGTAGCGTTTGGGACCTGTTTCGGATCGGACGAACAGCTCTGCCTTGTCGCCCGATCCTTCCGGCGCGAACACGTAATCGGATCGTGCCGCCGTTAAAGGTCTGGCTTTTTCGAGTGCCCGTATTGCTCGATCGTTCAATAAAACTTCCCGGATGACCTTTGTCTTGGTCCGCTCCTGGATCTTTCCATAGATGCGAATCCGACAGACGTTGGCTGTTCGCTTGCGCGTGTCTACCTCGCTCCAGCGCAATGCCATCGCCTCTCCCGGTCGCATCCCGGTGTAGAAAGAGAACTCAAAAAAACAGGCATAAATTTGCTGCAAACCGCTCGTCAATTCGTAGAGTTTCGCAATGATCAGATCCGCTTCGTCGCGGGTGAAGGGATCCAGGTTCCGCTTGGGAACCCTGGTCGGCGCTATCGAGTTGGCTGGATTTCGGATGATCAATTCGTCCCGCACCGCCTGGGTCAGGATCGTGGTGACTAGGCGGACGGCATCGCGCCGGCGGACGGGGGAGGGCCATTGGATGTCGTTGACGATCTTCCGCATCAGCACCGGCGTGATGGAGTCGATGCGTTTGGTTGCGAGATAGGGCACCCAATACGTTTGCAAGGTGGACCGGTAGTTTTTTCGAGTGCTCTCCACAATCTGAAGGCCGTCGAGCCAGTCCTGGGCATAGTCGAAAAAAATTGGGGCAGCCTTGGCCTCCAGGCTCCGTGTCCCTGGGAATAGCTCGGCGTATTTCTCAACACTGAGGGCGCCGAGCTTGTCCAGTTGTTTTACTTGAGCACGTAGGCCCGCTGCGGCAGCGATCCCTTTCGGGGTTTGAGGGAGGGCGAGCGTTTCACAGCAGCGCTTCTTGTTCCAGGTGAAACGAATTCGGATTGATCGCCCGACAAGCTCCACCCCTGCTGGCAGGTCCACAGGCTTTCTATCCATTCGTCATATCTCCGCTTGCTGTACATGATCCGACCATCAATCTTCGCCCATACCCAGGCGGGTATGACGTTCCTCTCCCGCTTGCGCTGCAGGGCCTTGGCCGTGCAACCCACCAATTCAGCCATCCTCTTCTCAGTGACCTTGTCGTGAGCGGTGTCGTGGAGAAGCTCTTCAGCTGCTGACATGGCTTCTCTCCGTCGCTTCTTGCGACTCAGCCACCATGCGCAGCTTGAGGTCGATCCCACAGGCTTGGGCTAGGCGCATCAGTTCGCTTACCGTGGTGCTCGGCTCCTGCATGGCCTGGCCGAAGCGGACCAGGCGGGAGCCGAGCTGGCTGAACTCATCTTTAAGAGCAATCCGGCTGCCACTTGGCGATGCGGCTGTCATGGCTGCACCTCCGTTCCTTCTGGTTCCTTGATTGCTGCCCGGTAACCAGCTAGGAAAATCAGGTAATCCGCATGAGTGCGCTCGTCGACAAACCCGCTACGTCCCTTGGACAACTCATCATTGTTGGCGCCGATTGGGTTTGCCGCGATGAACAGGTCGCGAGGGTCAGCCATGAGCTTCACGCGATCATCAATGTGCATTGCGTCGCCGACTGCCGGGATGTTGGATGCGCTTGCGAGCGCGTCCAGCAGCAGCTGCTGGCGCCGCTGTCCATCGAGATACTGACGGACCGCCTGAACAAACACACTGTTCATGCTGCGGTCGCTGGCGCTCGCAGCGGCCTCGATGTCGGCCCGCAGTCCATCGGGCAACCGCGCAACAAATTTGTCAGCGGTGCGGGAGTCGTAATTCGGGATGTTCATTTTTTCTCCTTGGAATGACTGCTTCCCAAAGCGCCCTCTATACCAGGGCGCTTCAGTGAAGACTTATTGAACAACCCGAAGCTCGCCTCGAGGAACCCAGCCCGCCGGCGTATCAACCAAGCAGCCAACGAACGCTGCGTAGCGGACATGCCGATCGGTCTGGAGTCCGTAGTAGGAGCACAGGCCGCGGTTGACGACGCTGGCGCCGACCAGATAAACCGCGACGATCAAGGCCACGGTGATCAGGACGCGCTTCAGGTAGGTATTCACGCGTCGATACCGAAGTCTTTAAGCCGTAGGCCCAGCTCAACACCGATCTCGGCCAATACCTTCATTTCCTCGGGGCTGATATCTCCGTCGCCCTCGGCCACGGTCAGCATGTTGACGAAGACCTCCTCGGCGTCGGCGGGGTTGTTCTTGATGTCGCGGATCTCGCGCAGGATGTTCATGCGGCCCAGGCGGAATCCGGCCTGCAGCTGCTCCGTAAACAGATTCACAGTGCTGGTGATCTCTGACCCGAAGTGCTCCAGGGCCTTGTTGGCGCGGATCTGGATATCGATCTGGGCCGCCTCGTTCTTGCTGATCTCGCCGTCAGCTGCGGCCACCAGCAGGCAGCCACCAACGATGGCTTGCATCAGGTCGCGATTTTCCAGCTTCTTTACTGCGCGCTTGGCGCCGAACAGTTTTTTTCCGATACCGAACATAGGTTGTTACTCCGTGGTTTTGGCTGAATGCCATTTATTGATGGTGTACAGGACGATGCAGGTGGTGCAGATGAGCCACAGGACGGAGCCTGCGAACCCGACGAGGACGGCGCCAGTTGAGACGCTGTCCATCATTTCCGGCGCCGCGAAGCCAAACCAGGCGACCGTGAGCGCGACGTAGACGAACATGAACATCAGCACCTCAAACAGGCGCATTGCCGATAGGCGTTTCTGTTTCATCACTTTCTCCAGGCCGAGCGAATCCCGGCCGCGTTGTTGGCTTTCGCAAAAGTCAGGGGTTGTTAAGCGGTGAGGGCGACCTCGATGCGGCGGACCGCCACGCGGGTTTCGATACGCCGCTCGCCATTGCCTCGACGAACGCGCAGGGCTGGGTCTTCTGGCATTGACGCATGCACCGCCAGGATCATGGCTAGTACAGCCGCTGGCGATATCAACCCGCGCTTAAATGCTTCGGCCACAAGGGCCGCGCGGCGGGTTACGCCCAGTTTTGTGGTCAGCGCCAGCAACCGCTTGTCGATCGTGTCCGGAGCCACACCAAGATCACGGGCGGCTTCTTTGCTTGTTTTGCCGGAAGCCACTGCCATTAAGCATTGCAATTCACGTGGAGCGGCGCCTCGGCCGAGAAAGCCGATGAAACCTGCAAAGCTAATGGTTGTTGTGGTCATGCTGAGAAGCTCCGTGTTCTGCTTGGCTCAAAGTAAACGATAAGTTTATTTGGTCGTCAACACGTTTTGTTTATTATTTTTTGGTGTGCGACAAAAAAACCGCCTTTCGGCGGTTTTGATGCTGTGTGCAGGGAATTTTTAGCTAAACAGAGATGGGGGTAGTTTTGCGTCCACTACGGTCCCGGTGATCTCCCAGCGGTCATTAAGCGGCTTGATTGGGTAGGAAGGATTTAAAGGCTTCAAGAAGAGATCCCCAGCGTCACGAACCAGCTGCTTAAAGGTGAACTCATTGCTGTCTTTGAGGCGAGCCACCACAAATTGTCCGGGTTTTGGCTTTGCTTCAGCGTTGACCAGTATCAGAGAGCCTTCCGGGAAGGATGCGCGAGACATGCTTGCCATTGACGCGCCTTCTACCTCAACCCAAAAACCACGGTCACCGGCCCAAGCATCACTAGAATGCCACTTAATAGCACTGTCAGAGGATAGGCTTTGAGGGTCTATGCAATCGACCATATCAGTCCAAGGGATGACTGGGTATCTGAAAGCATTAGCGGCAGACATTGCATGGATTCTTCTGGCTTCCTTTGCCCAAGCCGCTCGCTGCTCTGCGCTCGCGTCCATCACCCTAGATAATTCAGCTTGTTCCTCCTCGCTCAGGGGAGAGCCTTCCCCATCTTGCAGCCACTCCGGACGGATTTCTAGGAACTTCGCGACCTGCAAAATCTTGCGCCCAGGGACGCCTCTCACAAACCAGTTATTTACGGTTTGATTGCTGACCCCTGTCGCCTGAGCGATTTCTGATGGGGTTTTCTGAGCAAGGTGCAGGCATTTGCGCAGTCTGTAGCCGGAATTTTCTTTATCCATAAACACAGAGTTTACCGGGCTTGATTCGGGTAGGAAATAAACGTATTGTTGATCCATCGCTGAAAATATACCCGGAATGTTTATGAACAAGACTCCGCTGGACCGAGCAATTGCAGAGGCTGGATCTGGAGCTGCTCTGGCTAAAGTAGCAGGCGTCACTCCGATGGCTGTTTCGTACTGGAAGATCCGCGGGGTGCCAGCCCGTCACGTCTTAACCATTGAGGTTGCTACTGGGGTGTCGCGCCATGAGCTGCGCCCGGATATCTACCCACGGCAAACCCCAAAGCTGGATACAAATCTACTCCCAACGCCGATCAGCGATCAGTCCGTTGTTACTGCTGTGGATTCATCCAGTGGGAAGCCAGGCTTGTGAAAACTTCCGCATGCGAAAACTGGAAATATTCTGCGCATGCGCGGAATTTTGAATTTTTCGTGCGTCACTTCTGCCAAATCATGCCTTATTCAAGCCAAATTTACCGTCTTCCAAATTTTCTTTCCTTATCGGGGGTAGTCGCTCAGCACTACTTAGGTAAAGGAAGAAATTTTCGGAGCTATCACATGATCTCGCAGACGTGCCCTCCCAGAAACTCGACCCTCCTGAGGCCCTCGCTTAATGGTTACCTTACGCATCAGCATGTTTCGAGTGAAAAAGGAAGGCCCTCGCCAGGGCCTGTTCAGAGACTTCCAATGGTTGGCTTTTGCCTGCCCAATTAAAAGGAATCCGGCATGAGCCAGCGCATCCAATCCCAGTTTTTGCTGTCCGACTGACTTTTCTTCGGGCAACAAAAAGCCCGCTTCGCAGGCGGGCTTCTTAACCAGACCCTTCGCAGGGGTCTTCGTACTACTTCGTCTGTGGAGGACGATTTCATGCACCCAAAAAATAGCACCAACCCACTTGCATCGCAAGCATTGCTAACAGGCCATGTTGGCTTTCTCAACACGCCAATAGACAACCGAGGCATCCAGATGCTCGCCGTTGCCCCCGGCACGAACGTCGAAGACGCACTCCAAACGGCCAAGGTCCTCTCGTCAGGCCTGGGCCAGATCTGCCGGCACATGCACGACAGCCTAAATATGGGCGAGCTGGCTTACTGCGACGGTGTCGCAGCGTTGGGCTTCCTGGCTGAGACCGTGAGCGCGCTGGTTTGGGCGGCTGAGAAAGGCGTTGAGGCATATGCAGCAGAAGGGGGTGCCCAATGAGCGCCCCGCATTGGAACGCCATCATCCACGACGTAGAGATGCACCCGCGTTACGCCTGCGTCAGTGGTGCCACGCTCACCGCCGACCAAGTTAAGAAGCTTGAAACGGTTGAGGAAGCCGCTGAGCAATACGGCGATTCGATCCTGTACGGGCTGTCGGCTATCGGAGAACTACTGGTGCGCGCCGCCGAAAGTGGCGAGCTGACCAAAGACCTTGCGATGAGCACCGGCTGGCTGGTGGATAACCTGGCCCGTCTGGCCTCCACGCTTTACGAGCAGGGCGCCGCAGCTAACTACAAGCTGCACAACAACCCTCGGGGGGCTGCCAAATGAACAAGCCACTTCCGACTATGCAAGAGGCTGCGCAAGAGGCCGAGTTTCAGTTGCTCATCGCCAAAGACACGCTTGAGTGGCAGTTCGCGCTGATCAACGCTGTGCACTTGGACCATCTGCACGGGGACGGCACATCAGCTGCCGCCCTGGTTCAGATTTCGAAGTACTTCAGCGACACCGGCTTCGGGGGCGTTTACAGCGCTATCGACCTGTTCAAGGGGCTCGGCGAGACGGAGCCCGCGGCACAAACCGTGCAGCCCAAAAACGTGGCGCGGAAAAGCGGGGGTGGAAAATGACCATCGCCAAATTCCAAGGTGGCGATGCCGTCACCATGTCTTCGCAAGAGGTTGCCGAACTGGTGGGCAAGCGTCACGACAACGTGAAGCGGACCATCGAAACGTTGGTTGAGCGCAAAACCATTCAACTCCCTCAAATTGAGGAAGTTAAAAACCACCTTGGCCAGACGGTCGAGCAGTACCAGGTGTGCAAGCGCGACAGCTTCGTTGTGGTCGCCCAGCTCAGTCCTGAGTTCACCGCCGCACTGGTTGATCGAT
Source organism: Pseudomonas sp. Z4-20 (assembly GCF_051131955.1). Taxonomy (NCBI): domain Bacteria; kingdom Pseudomonadati; phylum Pseudomonadota; class Gammaproteobacteria; order Pseudomonadales; family Pseudomonadaceae; genus Pseudomonas; species Pseudomonas sp. Z4-20. Next base: position 3,977,874 of record NZ_CP071641.1, on the reverse strand, counting down.
GGCAGGCTCTGGAAGAGCAGGTTGCCCGCCCCATGACCCAGGCTGAGATCACGGCCGCTAACGCGAACCATCTGGTGGCCGTCGAGCGTCAGCAGCGTGAGCAGCAGGTGGCGCTGGAGCGGATCGAAACCCGGGTGGCAAACGTTGAGCAAGTCCGCTACCTGGACTCGAGACCGGCCGGATTTGAGTCCATGACCACAATCCGCGAGCGCATCAACCTACGCCATGGCATTCCCCAATGGGTGATCAATGCCGTGATGAGGGATATACCCGGAGCGCCGCTGCCGTTCGCCATGGTGCGCAGTAAGCACGCTGACGACGGCGCGCAACCTTACCCGATCTGGCCCACCGCCGACATCACCCGCCGCTTCGACCGGTTCGTCGCCGAGTGCACTTTCGAGACCGCCGAGCGCGCTACCCATCCTGACATTCAGCAAGGCCGCTTCAAGCTGTGCCAGAGGAATCCCGCATGAAGAATGTACTGAATTTCCCCCAGTCGGCGCAGATCGTGGAGCACATCGATGAGGCGCACTTTGAAAAGTATCCGGACGCAGCCCTGTTGCTGAAGTGCTTCGAGGTCGTCAAGGACGCCATGGATGTTATCGACGAGCCTGAATATTCCATTGAGAAGGAGGATGACACGCACATTGACCTGTATCGCGCCTACTCCGCACTCAAGGTACTGTTCAGGCGCAAGACCGGTCACGATGCGAGGCAAGTTGCTCAAGACCACCAAGAGGCAATGACCCGCCACCTGCTGGCGGGTGAGCCGCGCCCTGAAAACCAAATCCCCATCGTCGTGTACCCAGTCGAGTGCCTGCCTGACGAAGCGTTCGACGGCCTGACCGATCAACAGCTGGCTTGCGCGGCGTTCAACTACAGCGACCGCGTTCGACTCCTGATCATGGGGCACTCTCCGACTGGCCTGGCGCTCGACGAGGCTCGAACCTTCTCGATTGACTCCACCACCGCACTCCGGCTGTTGGTACTGCGTCTGTCTGGCGGCTCATTGGAAGCCATGGGCGCCGGGATGTGCCGCAAGCCAGGGGAGACGCTGCAATGACGACTCCCATGGAATCAACTAGCGGAATTCCGGTAGTTACCTCCGCCACCGGTTCGGTAATCGTCGGCCCTTGGCCAAGCTATACCGCGTTCGCCGATCTGCCGGAACAGAAGCGCTGGCTGATGTACTCAGGTGCCAAGGCCCATCGCGAGATGCTGGAGCAGGCGGGCTTCGTCATGTCGGAGGCTTATGACGACTTCGTGCGCCGTGTCACGCGGGAGCTGGACATATGAGTGTTCAAGCTATGTCCTGGGCGCTTACCCAGCAGGTTGTCACCGACTCGCACACACGGCATGTGCTGTTGTGCCTGGCCAACTATGCCGACCAGTCCGGTCGCGCTGCATTCCCTGCCGTTTCGAGCCTTGCGCTTGATACCGGCCTGGCACCACGCACCGTTCAATATCGGCTCCGTGAGTTGGAGTCGATTGGGTTGATAAAGCGCGGAAATCAAGCTGTTGCCGCCGCCTATATCACCCAGCGGGATCGCGTCCCTGTCTGCTACGACCTCGACCTTTCACGGGGTGCACAGGATGCACCCCGCTCCGAACGGGGTGCACCTGAAGACGCAACGGGGTGCACGCCAGAACAGAACGGGGTGCACGCCACGACCGAACGGGGTGCACCGGGTGCACCCAATCCATCCCTTAACCACCCATTAACCATCCTTAACCAAAAAGAAGGCGCCAAGGCACCTCAGAAGGTCGGAAAGGGGAAGGCTCAAAAGTTCGATCCACTGACTGCCAAGCCAGCCAACGCATCCGACAGCGCCTGGGCAGACTTCTGTGAGATGCGAAAGGCGAAGCGGGCACCGTTGACCCTGAGAGCCTGTGAGCTGATCGCCAAGAAGCTGGCCAGCCATCCAGACCCCGATGCCGTCCTGGATAAGTCCACCACCAGCAGCTGGTCGGACATCTATCCGGATTCGGTTATGCCTGGTGCCGGCGCTAAAAACGGCAAAGCGCCGGCCTACACCAACCTGCCCGTGCACACCGAAGACATGTACCAAGGAGGCGGCAATGGCCCAGCGTTCTAATTTCCGCCGTCAGCCTGAGATGCGCTCGTTCAACGGCAGTTGCCCACATCATCCTGAGGTGGTGACGCGAAGTGAGGTTGAGCAGTTCGATGGGACGATGCAGGTCCGTGCTTGCAAAAAATGCCAGTTCCACGGGCTCCGGGTTGCGCCAGCAGGGAGCGAGGAGCATTCCCTGGCACTGGCCAACCTCAAGGCCGAGAACGTCAACACCGCGCTCATAGGCTCCGGTATCTCGCCACGGTTTGCGCAGAGCTCGTTCGACAACTACCGCGTGACGTCGCCGGCGATGGACCAGGCCCTGGAGCTATGCCAAAGCTACGCAGACAATTTCGGCGAGCATTACCGGGCCGGCCGCAACCTGCTGCTGACCGGGAACGTTGGTACCGGCAAGACGCACCTGGCCTGCAGTATCGTCCAGCAGCTCATTCGCCGGGATAACGCCGTGGCGGTGATCACTACCGCGGCGGAAATCATTCGGGTCTTCAAACGCTCGATGGCCCGTGATTCTGGCTATACCGAGGGTGACGTGATCGATGAGCTGGCGAGCTTTGACCTGCTGGCGATTGACGAGGTTGGCGCCCAGGCCGGCACCCAGTACGAGCTGGCGGTCCTACATGAAGTGATCGACCGCCGGTATCAATTGGTCAGGCCCACCGTGGTGGTTTCTAACCTGCCTGCCAAATCGAAGCAGGACGCCGAAGGAAAGCATGCCCCGAGCCTGGAGCAGTACATCGGCGCCCGGGCGCTCGATCGGCTCCGGGAAAACGGGGCATTCCTGGCCGGCTTCAGCTGGGCGTCGGCAAGGGGGCGCGCATGAGCGACTATCGAGAGCTTTACAGCGACGAGGCAGAACACGCTCTTCTCGGTGCCCTGATGTTGGACGGTGATCTATTCGACTCGATAACCGCCAGCGTCACAGTCGCTGACTTCCATGATCCGGAAAACGCAGCGCTGTTCCGGCTGATGGTTGACCTGCATGCAACCGGCGCACCGGTGGACCCGGTCACGCTTCACGATTTCAGGCCATATCTGCCCAGTGGCGCGTCGACCATTGCCTATGCAGGGGAATTGGCGAAGAACACACCCAGCACCGCCAACTGGAAGGCATATGCCCGAACGGTGGCAGAGAGAGCGGTTCTCCGCCGCTTGGTTGAAGCGGCCAACGCCGTGCGGGAGTCGGCCAGCGAGAACAAGCCGGTTGCGGAGATCATCGCCAGCGCCCAGCAAGCCATGGCGGATCTTCGCGATCTGGACACTGGCGAGCCAGATTACAAGCGTATGGACGAGGTGGTGACTCGAAACATCGACATCATCGACTCCAAATTCAACAAAACCTTGAAGACCGGTCTTTCCACCGGCCTGACGGACCTGGACAAACTGATCCGCGGCCTTCGCAAGAAGACCGTAACCATAGTCGCCGGCCTGCCAGGGAGCGGCAAGACCACGCTCGGCCTGCAAATCGCCCAGCACATTGCCTGTACCGGTCTTGGTGTGGGCATGGTTTTCTCGCTTGAGATGCCGGAGGAGGAGTTGGGAAACCGCGCGCTGGCCTCCCTCGGTAGCGTCGATCTGCAACTACTGGACAACGGCCAACTGCAGGATGAGGACTGGCCCCGCCTGACCTCGGCCGTGAGCCTGATCATGGATAAACCGCTGTATGTCAGCGACAAGTCAGGGCTGACCGTGGCGCGGATTCGGAGCATCTGCCGTCAGGTCAAGCGCAGGCACGGCCTCGACGTGGTTGTGATCGATTATATCGGCTTGATCGGTTCCGACGGGAAGGCCTTCAACCGCACCTCGGAGCTGGGAAAGATCTCGACAGGCATCGTGAATATCGCCAAAGAACTGGATGTGCCGGTGATCCTGCTGGCGCAGCTCAACCGCGACTCTACAAAGCGTCCTGGGAAAAAACCGATCGCCTCGGACCTGCGCGAATCCGGACAGATCGAGGCGGACGCTCACTGCATCATCCTGGTTCACCGGGACAACGATTCGGAGGAGGGCCAAAACGGCGTCACTGAGCTGCTCATGCCCAAATGCAGGCACGCCCCGGTAGGTTCGTGCCTTGTGCAACAGCAGGGCAAGTTCGCCCGCTTCGTCAACTTTGCAGGCCGCGAGCCCACGCAGGAGGAGGTCGAAGCAAATCGCCCCTTCGCTGGCCGCATCAAGGGGAGAGCAAATCATGAGTAACGTCAGAGCGGCACTGCCGCGCAAAAGTCTGCTCGAGCATGAGCGCAAATTTTTGAAGATCGCCGGTGCGAGCCTCGCCCAGGAGAAAATTGGCGGGCCGGCGGCGCTGTCGGACCTGCTGGACATGGTCGCCAGTTGGCACTCACTCCGTACCGATATTGAGTTCGGGGATTACTGCAAGCGCTGGGTCCAGGAGAGCAATTGCAAGAACCCGGCGGCCGACAAGCTGCTGCGCAACCTGTTGGGTCTGGACGATACCCCGCCGCCACGTCGAATTCGGAGGGCCGCCTGATGAGTGTTTATCGTGATGCTGCGCACTGCATAAGCCGGGTCATGTCGATCGAGATCCACGACGGCACCAAGAAGGCATCCTGGCAGCGCCATTACAAGGCGAGCTTCGATGACGAGCTTCCCGGGCAGTCGGTGAGTGATGACCTGTCCCCGGAGGAACGTTTGACCCAGGACTCCATGACGCGGGCGACCATCAAGCGAGCTTTGCCTGAGGTTCAATGGCAGGCGCTGGTGGGGAAGTACTCGATCAACCAGAACGAGGTGAGAGCTGCTGCCGCATACCTCACGCCGCGGGTGGTCAGTCCGGCCCACCAGTTGTTCAAGACCAAATGCGTCATGGCGTGGATGGTCCCGGAGCGTCGCAGCGGCCTTCCCGCATCGTTCTACGTGCTGCACAGTTGGGATGCTGACGGCACGCCCGACAGGACGCTGAGGCGGTGGCGATCAATCACCAAGCGCTGGCTTGACGACCAGGTGAGTGCGGCGCATCTATCGGTGGAGGTATTGCTGGAGGAGCGTGGTCTGTTGCATCAACTTGCCGCTTGACTGTGGCCGAGTGACCGCGTAGATTTCGAACCTGCGGTTTGGTGCATCACAGGATGACAACCAAATAGAGAAAGCCCGGCCATTGAGTCGGGCTTTTTTGTGACTTTCATAAACATAAAGGTGCGAAATGCTGAACCGGCTGGTTAAGAAAATCGGAGTGGATCTTTTAACCACGCTGATTGCCGCGTTTGCGCTTCTCGGACCTGCGCTTTATGTAATGGCTGCATGTTTTGAGTTTGGCAGACTCTCCTATTACCGCGCCCCAGTCGGATTCATCCAATTTGGCTCTATTGGAATATTTGACGTCCTGTCCGGGTCTGGGAGTTACGCGATCTACGGGCTCATGATTTTTTTTGGCTTCGTATTTTTACTTGCTGCCCGCGGGCGGCGTCGTATCGTTGTAGCCTCGGCGCTAGTCTCCATGAACGCAATCTTAATGCTGAGCAATACCTCCCAAATTAAGTGGCAGATATTTTTAGGCCTCACCACTCTGGTGGGGTTTTTGGTGGCCTTATTCGGTAATGCCATGCCGGGCGATCATGCGGTGCTTTCTGAGGATGACGCTGCGGCAGAGGCGCCGATCACCGAGGTTTCAATTGCCAATTTAGTAATGAAAATTTTGTCCGTGGTTGCTGCTCTCATCGCTTGGGGGTTTGTACTTGTCTCAGCTGGTACGAGCAGCGCGGAACGGCAAAGAATTTATTGGGCCAATGGCGAAGAACTTGTATTAGGATTTTATGGTGAGAGCGTTCTTACCACCTCCTACATTAATGGGGAGTTTGGCCAATCCTTCAAAATTCAAAAATTAGACGAATTTTCCAAGCAAGGCCTGCGTCAGAAGAAGTTTGGTTATATGTCAGCGCCGAAAGATTGATTTATCAACGATCGCCCATTTAACGTCTTTGTTCCTCGATGACTTAGCCGGAAATTAGCACCGGCCATCCGCACCCATACCAAGCCTCGGCATTTGCCGGGGTTTTTTCGTTAAGGGCGATGCCCAGGCCGTGTTGGCCCTTCTTATTTTGGAGTAGCGATGGACCCTACCGACCTCGGCCCAGGCACAGCTACCTGGCTGGGTGGTACCGGCACCGTGCTGCTGGGCGGCTTTCTCTGGTTGAGGAAATTCCTTTCCAAGGACGCGACCGACCGGGCGATGGATAACGCCGACATCGGCACCGTCCGCCGGCTGAATGAACTTCTCGACACTGAGCGCGCTAGGGCAAACGCTGCTGAAGCCCGGGCCGACCAGTTCGCCAAAGAGCGCAACGAGCTCGCTGCCGCGGTTGGCAGGATGGAGGGGAAGGTCGAGGCCTTGACCAGCCAGATCGCCCAGCTCACTGACAAGGTGACAACGCAGAGTGCGGAGATCGCACGCTTGCGAGCCCAGCTGGGAGGCATCAACTGATGGACAGATGCGCAATGGAATTCATCGCCCGCCGATGGTGGCGCCGAGCCGAGATCTGGATCATCGCGATCTTGCTGGTAGCCGGCGGATCCGTCTTGGGCTTCCAGGTAGCCCAGTGGTCAATGGCCAGCTGGTATACCGCCCAGGTCGCCGAGGTGCGACGCGGGTATGACGAGGCCACCAAGCAGCGCGACATGCGCTTGAACAAGCTGGCCAAGAGCGCCACCGAGGCTGCCGTCAAGGTAGAAGGCGCCGCGGGCAAGGCAACTGAGGCAGCAGAGACTGCCGGAAAAGCCGCCGACAAGGTCAACGAGGTGCTGGAACGGCAGGGCCCGTAAAGGCGCGACACGTTTCACGAACAAGCAAATTGTGTCGCGCCGCCGAGCGTGTGCCGCAGGTGACTGCGGCGCAGTTGGATCACTTCACTTTGAGAGCTTCTTGGATCAGGTCCGCATAGCTGCTCAGGAGTTTCATCTCGGCTTCTAGCGCGCTTCCAAACGTGGGTGCGTTCGCTACCTTTGACTGAATAAGTGCAAGGGCGGCCGCTACTGCTGCCTCACGTTTTGCCTCGGGGGTGCCTTCGCTCATACCTGCATGTCTGCGCAGGCTTTTAAAATGTTCGGACATGTTGCTCTCCTTGCTGTGAGTTGAGCCTCACCAATACCGGCAACCCGCCACTATTTCAAGTACTGCCCAAGCGAGGCATCAAATCGTATGAGTACAGTAAGCGCCGAGTACTACCAGATCAAAGGCATGGTCAGCGCCATGACTGCCGAGGAACAGGCAGAAGTTACCCGGGTCGAGGCTCTGGTGGTTGAGCTAGCAAAGACCTCAGAGGCAGCAGCGCTCGGTGTGATCCTCGCCTCGATCAATCTTTCCCTGGAGGCTTGATGGCGAACGCATCGCCTTGGCATCACCTATACAAGACCAAGCGCTGGTACCGGTTGCGATGGCATCAGCTACAGGCCGAGCCTACGTGCCGCCTGTGTCGTGCAATGGGTGCGGTGGAGGCGGCGAACACTGTCGACCACGTCAAGCCACACAAGGGTGACGAGGATCTGTTCTTCGATGCTTCGAACCTGCAGAGCCTCTGCAAGCCATGCCATGACAGCGCCAAGCAGAGGCAGGAGAGGACCGGCATCCTGCCAGGGCACGACGTGTCAGGCATCCCGGTTGACCCCAACCATCACTGGAACCGCGATTGAGCGAATCGATCACCGGAGCCGTTGGGGCGCGCCAGAGCCCCACTTGAAGCACGTCACAGTCCCAGGGGGCGGTCAAATAATAGCGATTCTCGCCTGATAGGACCGCCCTCGACCCTCTTCTTCATCCCTAACCCGGAAAACGCCGCCCAAACACAACGCGGCAGCATTGAGAAAATCTATGACAGCCAAGCGCACCCGCTCCGATAGCGCGACATCGGCGGTTGCTGCTATGCAGGCCGCTGCCGCTGGTCCGATACCGCCGCCAAGTTTCGTCAACATCCGCAAAGCCGACAAGCCATTTTGGGATTCCATTGTGCGCGCGCGCACGCGAGAGAGCTGGACTGACTCCGACCTGGTGCTGGCCGGCAACCTAGCTCGATGCCTTTCCGACATCGAGCGGCTTCAGAAAGAGATCGATATCGAAGGCGACATCGTCCTGAATGCTCGCGACACCCAGGTGATCAACCCGAAGCACAGTCTGTTGGAAACCCTGAGTCGCCGCGCCGTGGCATTGAGCCGGACTTTGCAAGTGCATGCCCAGGCCACCCAAGGCGAATCCCGCGACCAGGGGAAGAAGGCGACCAAGCAGCGCGCCGCCGAAAAGGTCCTGGCAAACCAGGATGACGATGATTTGATCCCCCGAGCGATGCACTGATGGCCGCCCGCCGCAGAACGCGCGGTGAAAAAGTCATCGCGTTCATCGAGAAATATTGCCGGGTACCGGAGGGCCAGCACGTCGGCAAGCCTCTGGTCCTTGACCAATTCCAAAAAGATTTCATCCTGGCGGTCTACGACAACCCGCACGGGACCAGCACCGCCTACCTCAGTATCGCCCGAAAGAACGGCAAGACCGGTTTGATCGCTGGGATATTGCTGGCTAACATCGTCGGCCCGGAGGCGGTGCAGAACTCACAGATCGTTTCTGGCGCGATGAGTCGGGAGCAGGCTGGCCTTGTGTTCAAGCTGGCGGTGAAAATGATCCAGCTCAACCCTGAACTGCAGTCGTTGATCCACATTGTGCCGAGCGGAAAAACGCTGATCGGCACGCCGTTGAACGTTGAGTACCGCGCGCTTTCCGCCGAAGGCAAAACCGCGCACGGCCTGTCACCGATCCTGGCTATCCTCGACGAGATCGGCCAGGTTCGCGGGCCTCAAAGCGATTTCATTGACGCGATAACCACAGCGCAGGGTGCTCACGCGGCGCCGCTGCTGATCGCGATCAGTACCCAGGCGGCGCAGGATAGCGACCTGTTCAGTATCTGGCTCGACGATGCCGAGAAGTCTCAAGACCCGCACATCGTCAGTCACGTTTACCAGGCTCCGAAGGACTGCAAGGTCACCGACCCAGAAGGCTGGAAGGCGGCCAACCCTGCTCTCGGTTCATTCCGGTCGCTGTCCGATCTGGAGAAACAAGCCGAGCGCGCCAACCGGATGCCGGCTTCTGAGAACACGTTCCGCAACCTTTGCCTCAATCAGCGCGTGTCCACTGTCTCGGTCTTCGTCTCCAAGGGAGTCTGGGTTGCGTGCGGTGACGATCCAGACAGCCCGGACGGCATGGATCTGTATGGAGGACTCGACCTTTCTTTCAGGACTGACCTCACGGCCTTCGTCGTCATTGGAAAGCGCGATGGAAACTGGAATGTGTGGCCGTTCTTCTGGACGCCTGAACAGGGTCTCGCTGAACGCGCCAAGCGCGACCGGGAGGCCTACGAGGTGTGGGCGCGGGAAGGTTTGCTGCTGACCACTCCGGGAGCTACCGTGGACTATGCCTACGTTGCCGCAGACATCGCCCGGATTCTTGCCGAGCTTGGCGGCGATATTCAGGCAATTGCCTTCGACCGATACCGGATTGATCTTTTCAAGCGTGACGCTGAGGCCCAAGGCGTGACCCTACCCTTGGTTGAGTACGGGCAGGGGTACAAGGATATGACCCCGGCTATCGACGCACTCGAGTCTGAATTGCTCAACGGCAGGCTCAGCCATGGAATGCATCCGGTTTTGACGATGTGTGCATCCAACGCGGTGATCCAGAAAGACCCGGCAGGCAACCGCAAGTTTGCAAAGGACAAGGCGACCGGACGCATCGACGGAATGTCGGCTCTGGCAATGGCGTTCGGCGCGACCCTTGGCGCTCCAGAAGAGATCAAGGGCGACATCGACGACTATCTCAAAAACGGATATTCCGGACTTCTATAGGCTCAATATGGCGTCTCGCTGGTACAACCCAATGAGCTGGAGTTTCTTTGGCTTCAACGATCCCAAGACGGGTGAGTACATTGAAGTCCAAACAGACATCGGCGGCCAGACGCGCTCCGGCGCTGTCATCACCCCCAAGAAAGCGCTGGCGATCCCGATTGTCTGGTCTTGCATCAAGATCCTGAGCGAAACGGTATCAGGGTTGCCGATGAAGTTGTACGAGGACCAGCCATCTGGTCGGGTTCTGGTAAAGGACAACAAACGCGCATTGCGGATTTTGGCGAAGCCAAACCCGTACATGACGATGTTGAATTTCATCAAGGCCGCCGTGGTGAACATGGCCCTACGCGGCAACGGCTTCGCACTGATTGAGCGCGCAGAAAATGGCGACTTTATTGGATTGATACCGGTCGGCGCCGATGCGGTAGAGATCGATCTGGAAGACGACTTGCTCTACTGGGTCACCCTTCAGGGCAAGCGCTTCCCTGTTTCTCCAGAGAACATGCTGCATTTTAAGCTTTTCAGCGCTGACGGAATTTGCGGGCTTTCACCCGTCGAGTTTCACAAGGAGGCGATGGGCCTGGCTAAGGCTGCGCAGGACTGGTCCGCACGGTTCATGCGCAAGGGTGGCTTCACAGGCGGCTACGTCATTTACGAAAACTTCCTGACCTCCGAGCAGCGCGATCAGGTGCTGAACAAGTTCCCCAAGATCCGTGACGGAGACGTCGAGGACATCGGGAAGATGGGGTTGCTCGAAGGTGGACCAACCATCGTACCAGCTGGCATGACCCAGAAGGATAGCCAGTTCATCGAGTCCCAGCAGTTCCAAGAAGAAGCGCTCGCAGGCATCTGGGGCGTGCCGCTTTACCTGGCCAACCGCGCTGGCAAAACCTCAATCATGGGTTCGAACCTTGAGCAGCAAACCAGCGGCTTCATCACGTTCGGCCTGAGTCCGTACATCAAGGCAATCGAGGACGAGATCAACGACAAGCTGTTCTCAGGAACGGCGTTGTTCGTCGAGTTCGTTGTCGAGGGCCTGCTCCGCGCTGATAGCGCTGGGCGCGCCACCTACTACAAGGGCGCCCTGGGCGGCTCCGGCGGTTCGGGCTGGATGACCATCAACGAGGTCCGCCGCAAAGAAAACCTTCCTCCGCTGGCTGGCGAAGAATACGACCGGGTCACCCGGTGGGAGATGCAGACCAATGTTCAGCAAGATTGAAGTGCCCTTTGAAGTAAAGGCCAGTGACGACGCCGGTAACTTCGAGGGATACGCCGCGGTGTTCAACAACGTCGACCTGGGCGACGACGTGATTCTCCCGGGCGCATTCATCAAGGTAAAGACCACGCGCGCTGGACGTCTGAAGTTGGCGCTGTTCCATGACCTGACCCGCCTTGTCGGATCCGCAGACTTCACCCAAGACAGCCATGGCCTCTACATCAAGGGCAAGGTCAATCTTGCAGTGAGCTACGCCCGTGACGCTTACGAGCTGATGAAAGAGGGCACGCTCGACAGCATGTCCATCGGCTTCAACACGATCCTTGCGGCATACGAAGAGCGCGAGGGCCGGAGCATACGCATCATCAAGCAGGCTGAACTCTGGGAGGCTTCGCTGGTGCCTTTTGGCATGAACCCGGAGGCACAAGTTACCGACGTGAAGTCGGACATCAGGAATTTTGAGAAGGCGCTGCGCGACCGCATGGGCCTCTCTCAGAAGGAGGCGGCAGCAGTCGCCTCGCTCGGCTACTCCGCAGTGCACCGTGATGGTGGAACTGAGGCCACGGCGATCGTGGAAGGGCTGAAATCACTCTCCACCACTTTTGACAATTTTTTTAAGGTGTCGCCATGACCGATCCAATCCAAGAAGTAAAAGCTACGCTCGAAACCCAGCTGAAGGAAGGTTTCACTGGCTTGCAGAAAAAGTACGATGCTGTCGCCGATGAGATGCAAAAAGGCAACACCGTCACCACGGAAATGAAATCGCAGATCGAAAAGCAAAAGGGCGAGATCGAGCGCGTCATCGAGCAGGTCCAGAAGCTGGAAGAGAAGGGTATCAAGCTCCGCAGTCAGCCCGGCGAGGCCAAGAGCTTCATCGATCTGGTGAAAAACGACGACGCCTACAAGTCGCTGCAGGCCAAGAGCGTTTCCCTGGCTGATATCGAAGTGACCAAGTCCGACATGGCCAGCATGAAGGAAATGAAGGTTACCAGCGCCGGCATCGTTGCGCCGAACTACGATCCGGTCATTCAACCCGGTATCCGCCAGGAGCTGCGCATCCGCGACCTGCTCACCACCATTCCGGTGACTGGGCAGAACTACACCTACTTCAAAGAAAACCTGCACACCCGCGGCGCGGCGCCAGTGGCTGAGGGAGCTCTGAAGCCAACCAGCAACGTGACGTTCACCAACGCAACTGATCGCGTGAAGAAAATCGCGGTATGGATGCCGGTGACGGACGAGGCTTTGGACGACGTGCCCCAACTGCTGGCATATCTCCAAGAGTTGCTGCGCTACGACCTCAAACTCGAGGAAGAGCGGCAGATCCTGAAGGGCGATGGCATCGGCGAGAACCTGAACGGCCTGATGACCCAGGCCACCGTCTATGACACCACCCTGACCAAGGCGGGTGACACCGCTATCGACCTTGTTCGTCGAGCGATCTACCAAGTTCGCAAGCAGTCGATGCTGTCGGCTGACGGCATCGTGATGACTGAGCTCGATTGGATGAACATCGAGCTGGAGAAGGATGGCGAGAATCGCTACCTCTTCGCGAACCTGCAAGGCCTGGTTACACCAGTCCTTTGGGGCCGCCCGGTAGTCACCTCCGACAGTGTTGATGAGGGTGACGCAACCACTGGTGGCGAGTTCCTGATCGCGAACTTCGCGCGCTCGTCCGTGCTGTTTGATCGCATGTCGTTCCTGTTCAAGATGGGCCTGATCAACGATCAGTTCATCAAGAACGAACGCGCGTTGCTGGTTGAGGAGCGCCTCGGCCTTGGCGTGCGTCGCCGCGAAGGCCTGGTCAAAGGCACCTTCCCGGTTGCTCCGTAATCATCCCCAAGAGGCCGGCCCATCGCCGGCCTCTTTGTTTCAGGAGGCGATATGAAAATCAAAGCTCTGTGGGGTTTCGTTGGCAATGCCGAGTTGTTGGGGGCGGATTCGACGAACGTGAAGCGCGGCCAGGAATTCGAGAAGGCCGACGAAGAATATGCTCATACGCTGCTGGGAAAAGGGCTGGTGGTGGAACTCGGTGCCGACGGCAAGCCGAAGGTAGCGAAGCCCAAGGAATCAAAGCCCGCGGCCGCAAAAGAGGCAAAGTAAATGATCGACATGGCACGCGTGAAGCTTCACCTACGGGTGGACGGCGACGAGGAAGACGCGCTCATTGTCGGTTACTTCGAAGCGGCCAAATCCTACGTAGCCATGCACTGCGATCGGGAACTGGTGGAAACAGCACCGATAGGCCCGGAGCAGATAGGATTCACCCCAGACGTCGAGCAGGCGGTGCTGCTGCTCGTTGGCCACTGGTACGCCAACCGCGAGGCCGTAGTGACCGGCACTATCTCAACAGCCGTTCCACTGGCAGTTGATCGACTTCTCTGGCCGAGGAAGCGTTTCTGATGAGAGCAGGCCCAATGGATCACCGGTGTGCAATGCAAAAACCGGTGAGAGTGAAAAACTCAACCGGCGGCTTCAGCGTGACCTGGGTTGAGGTCGGCAAGCTATGGGCGGAGATAACCCTGCCCACCGGGCGGACGGCTCCAGTAGCTGAGCGTTTGACTGCCGTTGTCACCGCCGAAATCCGGATCCGCCCCCGGGCGGATGCCGTAGCAGGCAACCGGTTGGTGGAAACGGTCAAAGGGATCTCCACCACCTACCTGATCGAGGCGGCGCTGCTCAACAACGAGCGCGACATGCTTCGGTTGTTGTGTTCGAACGTTCCCAATCCGTAGAGGTGATTTATGAGAATTATTGCCCTGGGCAATCTGTCCGGTGCCGTTGGTGATCGAGCCAAAGGCGAAGAATTCAGCGTAGACGCGAAGACCGGTAATGACCTGATCGCGCGCGGCCTTGCCCGCCAGGCAGAGGCGCCGCCTGGCGCCGAGAAACCGGCCAAGGCCAAGGAGTAAGCCATGGCTGCCCGCCGGTCGCGAATGTCTGGCGACTTCAAGTTGCGCAGAACGTTGCGCAACATCCACGCCACGATGGATAACGAACTGGTCGGCGTGATGCGAGAAAGCGCTGGTCAGATCCTGGAGACGATGAGGCAACTCATCCCTAAGGACACCGGTGCAGCCGCTGCTGCGTTGAAGGTGTTCGTTTCGAAAAGCGGCTTGAACGCCGAGATTGGAATCCGGGGAAAGCGCGACACCCAGCGGTTCTTCTATCTCCGCTTCCTGGAGTACGGGACGAAAGGGTACAGCGGCACGCTATACCGGCGAGCAGACCGAAATGCCGTGGGCGGTGAGCACACCGTCAATCGTGACAAGTCCAAACTTTCCGGGCGCCGCAACGCGCTTCGGGCCAGGGATACGAAAAACAAATCCGACGGGGCCACGTTCTACGGGAAGTATCCGGATATTCCTGCCCGGCCGGCTCATCCCTGGTTACGCCCGGCCAAGGACGTCAATCGTGAGTTCGTGTTGGCCAACATCCGCGCCGCGATAGCCAGGACACTGCGCAAAGCCAGCATGGGAGCAAACGATGAATGATCCGTCTGTTGCGCTCCAGGAAGCGCTATTCGCCAGGCTTGAAGCTGAGGTTTCATGCCCGATCTATGACGGCGCGCCCATGGATACAGATATGCCGTATGTATCTATCGACCGCGAGGTTTCAAACAACACTTCGCCGATCGCCGGCAGGAAGCGCGAGCAGCGCCTTATTTATCTGTCGGTCTGGTCGGATGCCCACGGTCAGGCTGAGGTGAAGCGGATCCTCGGCGAAGTCGTTGCTGCCCTAGACGAGCGACGCCTGCCGTTGGCTGTCGGCCGCGCGGTGTCAGTCAGGGTCGAGCAAGCGGACGCCCAGCGAGATGCTGATGGCGTCACGTATCAAGGATCGATCACGGTCCGCGTCATAACCACACACTAAACCCAACCCCGGCCGCCCCGCGGCTTTATCCAATGTGCCTTTGGAGGAACCCCCATGGCCGATGACAACCTCAATACAGCCGCCGGCTGCCGCTTCTCGCTGGGCACCAAGTCCGGTGCAGACACGGAAACCGAGTACAAGGCTGACACCTATGTCGAAGTGGGCGAGATCGAAGACCTCGGCGAGTTCGGCGATACGTTCAGCTCCGTGACCTTCACGTCCTTGGCCGATGGCCGGGTGCGTAAATACAAGGGCACTGCAGACGCCGGCGACATGACCCTGACCGTCGGCCTCGACAACGGTGACGCGGGCCAGGCTTCGCTGAAGGTCGCTCACAAAGACCGGAGCAAAGGCGACTACAACATCAAGATCACGCTGAACGATGGTGACCCTGATGCAACCCCCGCCATTTTGCCGACCACTTTCTACATGCGCGGCAAGGTCATGAACAACACTGTCGCCGCCGGCGCCGCCGACAACGTGGTTCGTCGCAACGTCACGATCGGCATCAACTCCGACATTCTGGAAATTCTGCCGGCCGCTGTCGCGCCGTAACCTGAGGGGCTTCGGCCCCGTTCCACAAGGACCTGATTAATGAGCAAGACTCTTTTCGGTACCGTCGACATTGTTCTGATGGACGAAACCTACACCCTTCAACCGACACTCGGCGCTGTGCGGGCGATCGAGGCGCATTTTGGCGGATTGCGCGGGGCTTCCCAGGCCATTAACGCCTTGAGTGTGGAAGGCTGCGCGGTGATCGTTGTTGCCGGCGCAGACCTGAAAGGTAAGGCCGCTGAGGCTGTAGCTGAGCATGTCTGGCAGCAGGGCGTGCTGGAAGTCTCCGTCGCGCTGAACGCGTACCTGGTGGCGCTGTACAACCCCCGGGGCCCAGATTTGGGAAAGGCGAAGCCGGCGGCGGCGTAAGTGCTGTCGAGGACGGCAGCTACGTCGACCGGCTCTACGCGGTGGCTACCGGCTGGCTGGGCTGGTCGCCTGACTTGGCATGGGCTACGCCAATGCCCGAGCTATTCCTTGCCATGGACGCCAGGCTCGAATGGACTCAGATGACCAATCCCTTCGGTGGCAAGGCGGGACCGGGTAAGGAAAATCCGAAGCCCTCCACCGTGGCGGCCAAGCTGCGTCAGTTGTTCACAGGCCGGCAAGCCGGATGATCAAGATCGTATTTATGTTTGGAGAAAAACATGGCTGATTCCGACGTCCAGGGGATGCTGGTCCGGATCGAGGCGACCACGGCGCAACTGCGTCAGGAAATGGCCCGCGCGGATTCGAGCGTTGCCCAGGCGTCCGGGAAAATTGACAAAAGCCTAGGCCGTGTTGACTTGGCTTTTGATCGTGCTGGTGATCGCGCCCAAGGCGCCGCCGGGCTGATCAAGGGTGCTTTAGCGGCCGCCGTGGGGGCTGCCTCCATTGGAAAGATTATCGAAACAGCCGACTCCTATGGACAGATGTCTGAGCGAATCGGCATGGCCACGAGTAGCGTCGGCGAGTACGACCTGGTTCAGCAGCGCCTGCTGGAAACTGCCAAGCGCACCTATCGGCCCTTGGCGGAAGCTCAGGAGCTTTACGTCCGGACATCGGACAGCTTGAAGTCTATGGGATACAACACTGGCCAGGCGCTGGACGTCATGGACAGTTTCAGCTTCCTATTAGTAACCAACTCTGCGTCCGCCGAAAAAGCCAGTTCGGCTATCGACGCCTACTCGAAGGCACTCCAGACCGGCAAGGTGGAGGCTGATGGCTGGCAGTCGATTCTCGCGGCGATGCCCACCGTGGTCGACACGATCGCAAAATCGACCGGAAAGACTTCCGAAGAGATTCGCAGCCTGGGTGCCCAGGGCAAGCTCAGCCTGGATATCCTGACAGAAGGCCTGCAAAGATCCGCCGAAGCGAATGGCGTGCTGGCCGATAGCATGAGCGTAGCGGTTCGCGATGCCGTGCAGAACTTGGCGAACGAATTCACGGTTTACGTTGGAAGGCTCAACGAAACCACCGATGCCGCAGGGTTACTCGCTAAGGGTATATCCATTCTCGGCGACAACTTCGAGACGCTGGCTGATGTCGCCATTCTCGCCGCCATCGGCGCGCTCGCCGGCTATGCCAGAAGCGCAGCCGGATCGGCCGCCATCGCTGTAAAATCGGCATACCAGGACGCCGCTGCACGGAAAGCCCAGGCTGCCTCCATCCTGTTTGTTGCACAGGCCGAGCAACAGAAGGCTCAGACCTCCGTTTTCCTCGCTGAGAAAGAGGCGATCGCGGCACGCGGTACTGCTGTCCAAACGCAGATGTCGATCCAGCTCGCCGAGGCCAGGATGGCCGAAACGCGGGCTACCAACGCTGTCGCCGCCGCTCAGCTCGGCGTGAGCAGAGCAGGCGCGAATCTGGTCGGCCTGCTGGGCGGCCCGATTGGCATCGCAACGCTGGCCATCGGTGCCGCGACCGCCTTCATGACGTTGCGTGATAACACCAGTGTTTTGGAGGAGAAGCTCGGGGACCTCAATGAACCACTGGACAAGCTGACAGAACGTTTTAACAAGCTGAATCGGGCAACCCAATCGGTCACGCTGCGGGAGTTGCGCGCATCGATAGCCGATACGGAAAAGGACCTTGCAGGAGCGGCAAGCTCCATTGCCTTCGAGTTCCAGGCTAGCCTTACCAACGCGGGCCTGGCCGGTGCGTCTGGGTTCATGGCCGGCGTTGTTCCGTTGCCTGCCGAATTTCAGTCGGCGATGGACATCGTCAACAAGGCTGTTGCCGATTCGGCCAATGGTCAAATCGTGGATTGGAAGGCTGTCGCCGACCAGGTTCGTCAGATCCCCGGCGTCACGGAAGAGATGGCCCAGGCAATCGAAACCGGACAGATCAAGGTTTCAGACCTGTCGGGCGTGCTCGACAAACAGCGCCAGACGCTCGCCGAGCTAACAGGCGAGACGGATGCCAACACCGAAGCCCGTGGGCGGAACAATGCGGCGGTGGCGGCGGCTGAGCAGGTCGGCCAAAAATACCTTGATCAGCTCCAGAAACAACTCGGCGCCGCCCAGGACAAGACCGCGCTTCAAGCGGCTAACCGGTTCATCGAGGAAAACACCGACCTTACGGAAGGCATGATCGTTGCGATTCGGTCGGCAGCTGCCGCAAAGGATGCACAGAAGGCCGCAGATGACGCCGTCGCCAAGGCTTCCAAAAAGAACACCAGCTCCGCGGAGTCCGCCGCCAAGCAGCAGATCAAGGATTTTGAGTCAGCAGAGGAAGGCTACAAGCGTCAGATTCAACTGATCAACACCACCGGCGAAAAGCAAAAGGACGCCACCGAGGTCCAGAAGCTGGCGTTCGAGCTGCAGGAAGGAAAGCTGGGCAAGCTGAGTGAGGCGCAAAAGAAGCGGCTGACCGGCATGGCCGCCGAGCTGGACGCCCTGAACAAAATTAAGAAGGCCAACGAAGACGACCTCAAGCTGGCGGCATTCAAAAACGCCCAGGCCGTTGGGACGCAGACGAACCGTGACGGGTTCGATCAGGAGCTGGCTGGCATCGGCATGGGTGATAAAGCTCGCGACCGTATGCGGGCGGACCTTGCCCTGCGGCAGAAGTATGCCGCCGACCTGGCCAGCCTGAACGAGCAGCGCAACACCGGGCAGATCGAGCCGGAGCTGTACGCCCAGGAGACAATGGTCCTGCAGGATGAATTGGCGAAGCGCCTCTACGCGCAGCAGGATTACTACACCCAGCTCGACGAGTACCAATCGAACTGGATGTTTGGCGTGAACGAGGCATGGGCCAACTTTGCCGACGCGGCCCAAAATTATTCGCAGATGGCTGCGGACGTGACTTCGACTGCGCTGGGAAGCGCGAGCAGCAGCATGGGCGGATTCTTTTCCGACGTCGTCACCGGCGCCGAGAGTGCAGATGATGCCCTGGGCGACATGGTTTCAGGTTTCGCGAAGTCTATGGTCAATGCGCTTTCCGATATGGCGGCGCAGTGGCTGGTTTATCAAGCGGTGCAGATGTTGGTGGGTAAGACCACCCAAACTACTGCCGGTCTTGGGATGATTGCGAACGCCCAGGCGACGTCGGCTCAGGCCGCTCTCGCGGCTTACGCCTCGACCGCCGCTATCCCAGTTGTCGGTCCAGCGCTGGCGCCAGGAGCAGCGCTTACTGCCGCCGCCGCCACGGCGCCGATGGTTGCGACGGTGGCCACCGCGGCAATGGCTGGCGCCGGCTTCATGGACGGCGGGTACACCGGTCACGGTCGGCGTGATGAGATCGCCGGCCCGGTTCACCGCGGCGAATACGTGTTCGATGCGGAAGCAACGGCCCGAATTGGCGTGGGGACGCTTGAAGCGCTGAGCAATGGCAAGGCGGCGATGGTTGGCTCGTCCAGTTCGGGCGGGGCAGGCAGCTCACTCTCTGCCGGCCCGGCGCCGATCATTTTCAACGCACCGGTCACCGTTCAGGCTCAGCCAGGCATGAGCAATCAGGAAGCACAGGCTCAGGGCGATTCAATTGGCGCTGCGCTTGAGGCTCGAATGGGTCAGTTCCTCGATCGCGAGATGCGCCAAGGCGGCCGACTTTGGAAAAGGTGATCTATGGAAACGTTTAACTTCGATGTTCAGCTTGGCGCGGATGGGGATGTCACCCAGCTAACATGGGAGAACGAGTTCGGGGATGGATACACCCAGGCGGGCGGTATAGGGATAAACACCAAAAAGCAGGTCTGGAACTTGACACACACCGGTGCACTTGAAGATGGCGACGAGTTGCCGCTGGTGTGGGGTTTTCTTGATCGGCATGAAGGTTACAAATCGTTCCTCTGGACGCCACCAGGTGGGGTACAAGGTCGGTATCGGTGCACTGGATACAAGCCCCGGCCTGCCGGCCTCAACCTCTATACGCTCACGTTCGTCTTCAAGCAGGTCTACACGCCCTGACTGCTGCCAACCACCAGCCCCGCCACGTGCGGGGTTTGTTGTTTCTGGAGCCCCATGAATTACAACAGCGATATTCAAAAGCTCGAACCGGGCAATCAGATCCGGCTGTTCGAGCTCGACGCTACGCGCCTGGGTGCCAACCTGTGGCGGTTCCACGGTCACGCCCAGGAAGGCGACATCATCTGGCAGGGGCAGCTGTATTCGCCGATCCAGATCACGGCCAAGGGATTTGACATCCGCGGCGATGGCCGTCCGGCGTCGCCAACCCTTCAGATTGCCAACGAGCTGGGCGGCATACGCGGCGCGATCACCGCCCTGTGCTTGCAGTTCCGCGACCTGGCGGGGGCGAAGTGCACCGTGATTGAAACGTTCCGGCACTATCTGGACGCAGCGAACTTCCCGGATGGGAACCCCACGGCCAGCAACCAGAGCCGCCGAAACCTCTGGTACATCGAGCAGAAGACGGAGGAGTCCTTCGACTCGGTGACCTTCGCCATGTCGAGTCCCGCGGACATGGAGGGCCAGATGCTGCCTTCGCAGCAGATCACCAAACTGTGCCGCTGGGCCTGCCGCGGTGGCTACCGCGGTGAGGCCTGCGCATACACGGGGACCGCCATGTTCACCAAAAAGAACGAGCCCACCGATAACCCGGCCCTTGACCAATGCGGCGGCTGGTGGAGCAGCTGCAAGCTGCGGGCAAATACGCGCCGGTTCGGCGGTTCTATGGGCGCAAGCCTTATCGCAAGTTCGAGGTAGCCATGCGCATCAATCAGAAATTGCAGGACGAGATCCGAGCCCACGCCGAACGCGCCTACCCGGGCGAGGCTTGCGGACTGCTGGTCAAGACCACCGCCGGCCGCCAGTACGTGCCGTGTGCCAACCGGGCTAAGTCGGAGCGGGAGAACTTCCAGATCGACGAGCGGGACCAAGCCGCGGCCGAGGACCTGGGCGAAGTGCTGGCGATCATCCATAGCCACCCGGACAAGGTGCCCACGCCGAGCATGGCCGATCGGGTGAGCTGTGAGCTGCATGAGCTGCCCTGGGGCATTGTGGGCTGGCCGGGTGGCGAGTTCGCCTGGTTCAAGCCTGAAGGGTTCCAGGCGCCGCTGCTGGGTCGAGACTTCTCCCATGGCTTGCTGGACTGTTGGGGCGCCTGCCGCGATTGGTACGCGCGAGAGGCCCGCCTGCAGCTGCCGAACTTCGAACGCCGGGACCTATGGTGGGAAGACGAGACCGGCCCGAGCCTTTATGAGGACAACTTCAAGGCGACCGGTTTCTACCAGGTGGAGACGGCGCGGCGCGGCGACATGCTCGTGCTCCAAGTGCCCACCCCGGGCCGGCCATGCTTTCACCCGAACCACGCGGCGATCTACCTGGGGGATAACCCGACGCTGGCCAGTGAGCCGGCCCCGGACCTGGGCGGCTCAGGCCCGTTCATCTATCACCACATGCCTGGCCGCCTGGCCAGTCGCGAGGTCTACGGCTGGTCCATGGCCAACCGGGTGAAATTGATTCTGCGCCACAAGGACTACCGGCCATGACGATGACGACCATCAAACTGGGCGGCGTGCTAGGCAAGCGCTTCGGTCGCCAGTACCGCCTCGACCTGCACGGGTTCCGGGATGCAATGAACGCGCTATGTGTGATGAAGCCTGGCTTCGAGAAATTTCTGCGCACCGCCGAGGAGCGCGGCCTGGTATTCGCCGTGTTCATTGACGAACGCAACATCGGCGAGAAAGAGCTTGATCTGAAGGGTGCGGGTGCCGAGGTCATTAGGATCATGCCCATTATCCAGGGCAGCAAATCGGCGGGCGTCTTCCAGACCATTCTGGGAGTGGCCTTGATTGTTGCGGGCTTGTTCACCGGCGGTACGACATCCGGACTCGGCATGGGCCTGCTCGTGGCCGGTGCTGGTGTGGCGTTGGGCGGCGTGGTCCAGATGCTTTCACCCACCACCAAGGCCAACACCGCCGACAAGAACGAGGACGGCAACAACCCAAGCTACGGCTTCGGCTCGGCGGTGACGACCATCGCCCAGGGCAACCCCTACCCGCTGCTCTACGGAGAACGGGAAATCGGCGGTGCCGTGGAGTCAGGGGGAATCTACACCCAGGACAACTTCTGATTTTTGGGAAACACCCAACCCGCTTCGGCGGGTTTTTGCATTTTTGGAGGAGCGCATGAGCGCAGTTGCGAAGAAGGCCAGGGCTGTCAGGGGGGCAAAGGGCGGCCAGTCGAAACCGAAGCAGCCGAGCATCGCGTCGAACAGCGTTCCGTCACTGGCCACGGCCAGGTTGGTGTACATCTGGAGCTGGGGCCCCATTGTTGGCCCGGTCGATGGCCTGCGCTCCGTGCGCCTCGACGGTACACCGATTCAGGCCCAGGACGGCACCATCAATTATCCAGGCGTGAAGTGGCAGTTCCGTTCCGGGGAGCTGAACCAGGAGCGCCTGGCCGGCGTCACCGAGTCAAGCAATGAAATTGCCGTGGGCCAGGAGCTGCGCACCAACACGCCGTGGCTGCACAGCATCAACAATTCGATGATCGACGCGACGCGGCTGCGGTTCAGTTGGCCAACTCTTCAGCGCCAAGACTCCAGCGGCAACATCAATGGCGTTCGTATCGATTACGCCGTGGACGTCTCTACCGACAATGGCCCGTATGTCACGGTGCTGACGTCCTTTGTCGACCGCAAGAACGTCACCAAATACGAGCGCTCCCACCGAATTGAATTGCCCGCCGGCAACCAGTGGACACTGCGCGCCCGGCGCCTGACGCCGGAGGCCAACAGCTCGCTGGTGCAGGACAGCATGTTTGTTGAGGCGGTGGCCGAGCTGGTCGATAGCGATCAGGAATATCCGCTTACCTCGGTCGGGTGCATTGAGTACGACGCCCAGCAGTTCGGCGGCGATATCGCCAAGATCGCCGTGTTGATGCGCGGGCGTATCGTGCGCGTCCCAACCAATTACAACCCGGAGACGCGGACCTACGCCACGGCTGGCGCCGGCACTAGCGGTGGAATATGGGACGGCACCTTCAAAGAGGCGTACACCAACAACCCGGCCTGGGTGTTCTATGACCTGGTCTTGCACCCGTACTACGGCCTGGGCGAGCGCATCGACGCCACCATGGTTGATCGGTGGTCGCTGTACCGCATCGCTCAGTACTGCGATCAGATGGTCCCGGACGGCAAGGGCGGCCAGGAGCCGCGTTTTACCTGCAACCTGTATTTCCAGAAGCAGGCCGAGGCCTACGCGGTGCTGCAGGACCTGGCGTCGATCTTCCACGGCATGGCTTACTGGGATGGTAGCCAAATCGTCGTAAACGCCGATATGCCGGGTGACCCTGCGTACAGCTATAGCCCGTCGCAGATCCTCAACAATGGTGCCATCAAATACGACGGCACCCGGTGGCGCGATCGCCACACCGCGGCGATGGTCGCCTGGGATAATCCGGATCAAGGCTACGAGACCGATAAGGAGCCGGTGTTCGATAACGAGGCGCTGAGCGAACTGGGGTCCGTGCGTGAACTGAGCGTTGAGGCGTTCGGCTGCACCTCGCTCGGCCAGGCCCAGCGCGCCGGGCAATGGGCATTGCTGACCGAGCAACTGCAAACCCGCGGCGGAACATTTCGCGTCGGCCTGGATGGCGGCATTCCCAAGCCAGGACAGATCATTGCCGTAGGTGACCCGATGCTCGCCGGCCGCGCGAATGGAGGGCGTGTTTCCTCCGTCGCCGGACGAGTCGTGACGCTCGACCGTGACGTGACCATCCCCACCGGTGCGCGGCTCTACCTCAACCTGCCCAGCGGCAAGTCTGAGGCGAGAGTCATCAGCTCGGTGGCTGGCCGGGCCGTAACCGTGGCGGCGAACTACAGCGAAGTGCCCGAGCCTGAATGCGGTTGGGTGATCGACTTCGACGACCTGAAGGTGATGCAATTCTACGTGCGCAACGTGACCCGTCCTGAGTGGCACCAATATCAGCTGGAAGTGATCCAGCACGAACCGAGCAAATTCCCTTTCATCGATAACGGCGCCGTGGTTGACCCGCGCCCGATCACCGGTATTCCGGTCGGCACACAGGACGCGCCGGCCAGGGTACTGATCAGCCAGCACGTAGTGATCGAGCAGGGCATCGCCGTCACGGCCATGACAATCGCCTGGGATGCGGCGCCTGGGGCGGTGGGTTATGACGTCGAATGGCGCTGGGGCGCCCGGGAGTGGATTAAGGTCCCACGCACCGGCGAGCTGCTGGTGGACGTCCGAGGGATTTACTCCGGCCAATACATGGCCCGGGTGCGCGCTGTCAGCGCCATGAATGTCTCGTCGATCCCGACCACCTCGGCGCTGACCGACCTGGAAGGGAAGACCGGCCTGCCGCCGGCGGTTACGCACCTGACGGCGACGTCCTTGCTGTTCGGTATCGGCCTGAAGTGGGGTTTCCCTGCTGGCGCCGAGGACACCCAGCGCACGGAGATCTGGTACGGCCCGGCAAATGACCTGACGGCAGCCACAAAACTAGCTGACCTGGCTTATCCCCAAAGCGACTACAGCATGCAGAGCCTGCTGGCGGGTGCGACGTTCTTTTTCTGGGCGCGCCTGGTGGACCGGACCGGCAACATCGGCCCATGGTACCCAGTGGGTAGCGGTGTGTTGGGTCAGGCCAGTTCGGAGGCCGGCCCGATCCTAGACTTGATCGAGGGTCAGATTGGCGAAACTGAGCTGGGCCAAGACATCGTCGACAAGATCAATCTGATTCCAGGCCTTCAAGACCAGATCGACGAACTGTCGAACCCGATGCTCTATGAGGCGACTGATTCGTACCTCAGTGGCGCAGTGGTATATCAGGGCGATCGCCTGTACCGGGCCAAACAAGATGTGCCGGCCGAGCCAAGCGGCGCAAACGCACCTCCGAACGCGACCTACTGGGAAGACATTGGCCAGATCCTGCAGGAAGCGAATGCGCTTGCCGCACAGGTTTCCGAGAACACGCTGAAGATTGATCAGCAGGGCGACCAGCTCACCGCTCAGGCATCAAAGCTGGACGGTGTTTACGTGCAGGTTAACCCGGCTCTGGCCGGCGACACTGAGGGCTTCGCGGGCTCAGACGAAGTCTACATAGGCGTCTGGTCCGAGCAATCCGCCCGCCTCGAGGATGGCATTGCTACGGCCAGGAGCGTGGAGACAGTCCAGGCCGAGATCAATGAGACCAGCGCAACCGTTCAGACAGTCAGCCAGGCAGTCGCAACACTGGACGGCAAGGCCTCAACGATGTGGTCGGTCAAGATGCAGCTCAATGCGAACGGCCAGTATGTCGCGGCGGGCATTGGGCTCGGGATTGAGAACGTCGGCGGGACGCTGCAAAGCCAATTCTTGGTCAGTGCCGACCGGTTCGCGCTCGTCAACAGCATTGCCGGCGGCGCCGTCTCGGTTCCGTTCGCGGTGCAGGGCGGCCAGGTGTTCATGAACTCCGCCTTTATCCAGGACGGCAGCATCACAATGCTGAAGATCGGCCAGTACCTGCAATCCGACAACTATGTCGCCGGCTCGCAGGGCTGGCGGCTGGATAAGGCCGGGAACTTGGAGTTCAACGGCCCAGCCCCCGGCGGCGGCCGCCTCACCATGACCAATCGCGCCATCAAGGTCTTTGACCAGAACGGCGTGAAACGGGTGCAACTAGGGGATCTCGCCGCATGAGTTACGGGATTCGGGTCTGGGGCGGCGACGGTGCGCTCCAGGTGGATGAGAACTCATTCACTATGCGTGTCGTATACAGCGGAATCGTCACCGGAACGAACACCGCCACTTATCAGACAATTTCGGTGCCGGGGCTCACCCCGGAAAACGGCACCGCGTTCGTCGTTCCTATTGGTACATATAGTCAAACCCAAGACAAACAGCTTGAAACGGAAGTCATAGCAGACGCGGTCCGAGTTTATAGCTACATCCGGGGGCGGGAGCAATACAGCAACAAAACGGCGGTCACCATGCGACTAATTGTAATAAGGTTCTTCTAATGGCTTACGGACTGCAATATTCCAATAACAGCAATGTGGTGACGATTGATTCAGAGTTTACCCGCCTGGTAGTCCTTGCAAAGGGTACATATTCGCCAGATGGGGGGTCCGGCATAAATTCCACAACAACATTCCCATCCACCATTACAAGCCAGGAGCCACCTCTAGTATTTATCCGCCCAGCAGGGGGCAGCGGGATAGCGGGTCTTTGTTTTACCAGGATATTGGGGTCTCCAGGGGCATGGACTGGGTTCTATGTTAGGGGGTACGACGAGAACACGCTGCAACCTAATGGAAGCTATTTTGTATGCGGATTCTCTGCGACCGCTATAGCTCAATATGGTATGCGGTTATGGGATGGGGCCGGGAAATTACTTTTTGACTCAGGCACTCCTTACGCGCGATTTACCCGAGCATTTCAGAATTGGGCGTATGTGAAAACTGACTACACCGCTCAAGGAATGCCGAGAAACTACTATCGAGTTGATTTTAGTTTCCCGGCGGGCGAGCACATGCTTCTGAATACTTTCGGAATGCCGATGCTTAACGATGGCGTGCAAAGTCGAGATTTATATTGTTGGTGGGACTTTTCGGGCGGTAATTTGTATGCCCTTACCGTTGGCCTAGGAAATCCATTTGCCTTCTTCCTCCCTGCCGTATTCGCGAAACTTATCGCTTAATTAAATAGGTCTCTTATATGTCCAAACAGGTCATTAACCTTGGCACTGCTCCCACTGGCGTGGGCGGCGATACGCCTCGTAGTGCTTTCACCAAGGCTCAATCAAACTTCGACGAGCTGTACGCTGCACACGGTGCATCTGGATCCCCCCTTGCGCTTCCACCGTTTCTGCCGGTAGCGAATGGTGGAACCGGTAACGCAACCGGCACCGCGACGAGGCTTGCAGCCGCTGCAATGGTGGGAACGGTCAGCCAAAGTAGCGGCGTTCCCACAGGAGCCATTGTCGAAAAAGGCTCTACGGCCAGCGGAGAATTCACGAAGTTCGCCGACGGCACAATGATTTGTTGGCGCTCTGTGAGCTTTGCATCCCTGGTCATCTCTGCCACTGCGGGTGGGGTCGCGTACGTAGGTCTTAACGGTATTTCTTTCCCTGCAACATTCGGCAATATGCCGGTCGTTACAATGTCGGCAATAGGATCAGGCGGGTTGGCGTGGGTGGCAATGGGGTCGGCCCTTCCAAGTTCCAGTGCAACCCAGGCGTATTTTTTGATAGTTCCGCTAGCGGGAACGTACTCGTTCACGGTTCAGGTTATGGCTATGGGGAGGTGGTTTTGATGCGCATCAATCTTTCGCCACAGAGGCGTGACGACACTCTCGAAGTTATAAAAGATGGAGATATGCTGGTTATCAATGGCGAACCCTTCGATTTCTCAAAAATGGGTGAAGGAGACACATTGCCGGGCTCGGCAATCCGGTCAGCTTGGTTCGTTGGTGACATCGATAAGGTAGGCGGGGAGCTTGTGCTGACACTTCTGCTGCCCAACCCGTGGAACTACAGCCAGGAACAGGCGTTTCCGGCGCCGTTGGAAAATATTCCTGATGGCCAAGTGGTTTTCCCTGGCCCTCTGCCGGTCACAGAAGACGTATCAATCAAGGAGGCTGCCCAATGAACATCGACTGGTCACAGCTCGTTACGAAGGCGATGAAGGACGCTGCGGCGGCGGCGGCAGCTTTGTCCTCCGCAAAATTGGATTTGGCTTCCAGAAACAGCAAGGCATCTGAGCAAATCACCCGTATTCAGGATCGCATCAACACGATCGGTTTCGGCATTGAGATCGGCGAGGCCACTCCAGAGGAAGAGGCTGAGCAGGCTGCCCTGCTGCTTAATCTTAAGGCCTGGAAAACCTATAAGTACGCGCTGGGCAAGGTCACGGTGCAGCCGACGTGGTACCAGTCCCCGGTCTGGCCGGTCGAACCGCCAATCCCTGAAATCATTGCCGCGCCTATGCTGGGCTCCGCCGAAACCATCTGATCCGCCTGGAACACCGCAACCCGCCATCGAGCGGGATTTTTTTTGCCTGGAGAAAAGTTATGACCGCAACCGAGAAGGACCGCGACATCCTGGCCCGCACGCTGTGGGGCGAGGCCAGGGGTGAAAGTTTTGCCGGCCAGATCGCCGTGGCCTGCGTCATCCGCAACCGCGTGAACGACGGCAAGGACCGTTCGTGGTGGGGCGAGGGATACGCCGGCGTCTGCCTGAAGCCGTACCAGTTCAGCTGCTGGAACAAGAACGACCTGAACTATCCCTACTTGAGTGGCGCCAAGGAAATTCCGCCGAAGCAGTTCGCCCAGGCGCAGCGGGCGGCGGATCTGGTTATCTCCGGCGCCGAGCCTGACATCACCAAGGGCGCGACCCACTACTACGCGACCACGATGCCGAAGCCGCCGGCCTGGGCAAAAGACGCCACGCAGACGTTCCGCCTCGGGCACCACATCTTCTTCAAGGACGTGCCATGAGCCCCGCCAGCCTGAAGCTGCTGATCGCCGGCGTTGCCGTGGCGTTGATCCTGGCTATCAGCGCGACGTGGAAGGTTCAGGACTGGCGGTACAGCGGCAGACTGGCAGAGCAGGCCAACGCCCATCTATCCGACCTCGCCAAGATCGGCAGCGCGGCCGCCGACCAGGTTCAGGCAGAGCAGGGCAAGCGTCTGGCCTTGGAGCAGCGGCTGACCGCCAATGACCAAACCCACCACAAGGAACTGAGCGATGCTCAAACGAAACAAGATCGCCTGCGCGATCGCCTTGCCACTGCTGATGTCCGGCTGTCAGTCCTTCTCGACGCCACGGATCCAGCCAGTTGTAACGCGGTGCCTACCACCTCCGGCGCCGGCGGCGTGGTTCATGGAAGCCGTCGAGCCCAACTTGACCCAGCGCATGCTCAAAGAATTATCGCCATTACCGACGCAGGCGACCGTGGACTGATCGCGTTGAAGGCGTGCCAGGCCTACGTCAGGGCATTGAATCATCAATAGAGTCCGGAAGCCGCCCGACCATCGGCCACCGGTCATGTATCCAGGCGAACTCTTCCGGCGGGGAGGTGGTGACCACGTACACGCGCCGGTTCTCATCCTCGCCCAGCACCAGGCACTCCAGGCCATAGCCTTCATTCATATCGAACCAGTGGGAGACGCGCTCGCCGTCCTTCTCCATATAGCGCTGCACCAGGCCCAGGGCCCGTTGGGGCTGGTATTTCTCCCATCCGCCACGCTCGACCGTCTCCAGCTTCGCCCAGCCACCTGATGGGCCGTTGCCTTTCTCCTCCCGGCGCCGACCCCATCGCACCCACCCAAGGTCGGTCCCGTCTTGAAGCACCACGGGAAACGCTGCCTTGGGGTTCGGAAAGTAGACCTTCACCCGTTCGTAAGCCCTGTTTTTATCTGCCGCCTCAACTCCGCCGCACATGCTGTTCCCCTGGTTCACTGGCCGTGTTCGGTTGACCTTTGCACTGCTCAGGAAGTTTGCCAGGGCAACGGGGTTTTTCGACGAACCCTAAGCCGGCGCAATGTGCGCAGTCCTCGCGCTTGCCGAACCGATCCAGACACGCCGGGCACTCGAAGAATCTCGCCAGCTCGAAGAATGGCCTTACCTTTTTCATGATTGCCAAATGTTTGCCCTCCAGGGCCACCTGCATGACGTCCAGCATCCAGCGGTACACATCGGGGTCGTCTATCGGCTGGTACACGACGCCTGCGACCATCCGTTCCGTTTCAACCAGGTCGAATTGCTGGCCATCATCCAGTGTCAGGGTCATCCCATCGAGACGGCCGGTGGTGCTGGCGTAGCTGTATCGCAGCGCAAGCCCTTTTTCGTCTTGGTACACCTGCCCGTCATAGGGGCGAAGCCGTTCCGCTCGGCTGGCATCTAGCCTCAATATCGAATGAAAGATCGTCCCGATTCTGGGGCCGCCTGTCTTCGGGATCACGTCATAGCCATATGACTGCCTGTAAAAAACTGGCTTGGTGTGCAGCTCTTCGACGGCGAGCCAGTACGCGGCGTTTGCCATTTCATCCATTTCGAACTGCTCGAGGCGATCAATGATGGATTCCTCTACCAGCCTGGCGCTGGTTTCAAGAAGGCTGGACCGGTGCGCTTCCGGGTTCTGCATCCTGAAGTCGTGGTTGTCGAGCGTGTCGCGCCATTGCTGGATCCTCAGCGCCTTGGCCTGTTCAAAATTCATTAGGGGTCGATTGCCTGATACTGTTTGAATATACAGTAATCGAGACAAGGTGATTCCGGCGATGGCGAGGCGACGAGCAGCGTTATTTCACTCGGGAGCCATTAGCACAGCGAGCGTCAGCTTGATGAACTCCTCGTTCTTATCGATCGTATCCAAAGCGCCTCGCACGTTGTCGGCAACGTCGGCCGAGCCGCGTGCCTCGACCCAGTTTGAGAGTTCCATGATGGCCGCTTCGAGGGCGAGCTGGTTTTCGTTGATCTTGTAGAGCAGGGAGGGGAGAAGGTCGGAATTGGGCATGGGACGATTCCTTTGGCAATGGAATCAGCGTAGCAGTGGGAAGGGTGTTCGGTCGCCAGGACGCCGGACGTGGGCTTTATCGTTGGGATCCCCACAAACGCAACCATATGGACCAATGTTTGCTGGGTCCAAGAGAGTCGCAAATGCTGGCGTTTTTGTGGGTGTGTTTATAATCCAGGCGTTGATTGTAAAGGGATTGATCCTTTTCGATCCGGAATCCAAGGCTTTAATGCCCAAAGCTTTAAGCCTTTGATTTCATTGGATGAAAAAGTTCTCCCTGCTATCGCTCACAAATTCAGAGGTGAAGCATGCCAAGGGGTAAAGCAAAATTGTCGTGCGGTTGGTCTTCCCTCCCTACATTAAAGGTGGTAAAAAAAACGCGCACAACGGCACAGGGATGGACCATAGAATGGCTCTTAGTTCAGCACAATTCAGCGCTGCGACGATGAATATCGGAAATAAAATAGCTCTACCTGATTTCTGTTCTAAACTCAAAGAGCTTGGCCTGCCTTCATCTAATTCTTGGTCGAAAACGATCGGTAAGCTTCAGGATATTATTGATTCAACTAGCCCGTCGCCGACGGATGTCGCAAGTCTTGAGACACTGGTCGAGTGGATAGCAGTTTATTTATGCTCATTTTCAAAAGCTGTACGCATATACGAACTTGGCAATTGTAGCTCAGCAAGTTTCCTAGTTGTAGGAAGAAATTTTACTATAGGTCTTCACAAGTCAGGAGTTGAATCTGGTTACCCCTCCGGTGAGTTTCCAGCCCTTGCCGGCAAAGCTGATTGCGGTCTATTGATAAGTCGCTATTTTCTTCGCCATGTTACCTTGTCCCCAACTACTGTTTCGGTAGTTATCACAACTGTTGCTGAATACTATATTCGGGAAAATATTAATGTGACAGTTGCGGATAGTGCTGCAGTAAGTAAGCTCTCGGGTTACTCGGAAATTATTGGTATAAGGAAGGTCGCTTACGAGCATGTGGACGTTATAAGGGTCAGTCATGGGGTGACTGGTCCGGATGTGTTGAGCGTGGATATTCTATTAGATGTGTCAAGGCCTGGAGATGCCGTATTAAATCAAGAAGAGATTATAAAAAGATTCAATAATTATCATTCAATGGTAACGTTCGCTATGAATAGCGCCATGTCCGGAGGATCCCCACTACCACAGCCTTTGAATTTTTTTCCTGCTATGGAAAAAATATACAACTCCACCGATGGGAACGTTTGCGAGCTGGGTTTCGCAACCACCTTGGGTGGATCAGTGAAGCGGGAAAAGATGAAACGTAACACCGCAGATCTTAGGGTAGAAACCTGGCACGCCGGAGGTCGCAAAGCGATAGCGAGCGCAGCAATTCCTGATACAATCGATATTTATCGGTTGAGCGTGAGTTGGAAGATTTCTATGAGTGATGATCAGCCAATCCTGAGCGTGCCAGGCACCTACAAAGCTCTCTCCACGGGTGATGTGCGGCACGCTTTGATTTTGGGGTGTACAGAAATGGCTTCTTTTGATTTTGCATTTTCACGCTTGTTAGCCTACGTGAAATAGACATAATGATACCAGTCGACACCCCAGAAGCTGCTGCTTCGATCGGTGAAGCTAGGGAGCGCTTGAAGGCGTATGAGGGTGCTGTTTTGCCTTTCGTGCGGCTGTGCAAAATCTTCTTGCTTCAGGAAGATCAACATAGAATGGCCGAGTTGACTGAGTTACTTTGCAGTAAGAAAGTAAGGTTAATGAAGCATGTATATTTCTATCTTGACGATCAATTTGGTCCAATTCTTTTAAAGGACGGTATCGTTAAGCATTATCTAAAATTTGATGAGCTTTATCATCCAGTAAGCAATTCAATTGTTGAAGGCGTGGACGTTGAGGAAAAAATTATAATTGAGTTTGAGGTTTTGGGATGACCGCGCTCACGCTAAAGGCTGCTAAAGAAAAAGATTTGGTTCCGGTGTTTAGAAGCGCTATAGCCTCCGTAATAGATGATTATGCTGACTTTGTAGATGTGATAAGAAGTGTCCTAAGACGCACCATAAGAAATATGGTGCGTGGACGAAATCATTTTGTCGGGCAAGGTGAAGATCAAATAACGTTCCATATTTGCTCTCAGTTCGACGGTCACGGATTCAGTTGTAGTCATGATAAACAGATTGGTGGACATGTTGATATTTCCATTGAGTATGAAGATTATCTCTGGTTTGGTGAGGCGAAGATTCATACCAGTTATTTAACCCTTCAAAAGGGCTGGGCGCAACTGACCACTCGATATATGACTGGCGTCGTTAATGAAGATCGAGGCGCTTTTTTAATATATAATTTTAACAAAAATGCAGTTAATGTTACTCGGGAGTGGTGGCAGTTGATGACTGAAGTCTACACGGAGTTACAGCTTGGCGAAATTGAAGAAGAGCTGAATTTCGTTTGCACTGGCCCACATGAAGGCACCGGTAGAACTTTTACCATTGATCACTACAATATTCCGTTGTATTTCGATCCTAAGGATAGGACTTAAGCGACATCTATCCACTCAGCGCATCGACTGTCGCGATACAGATGGAGCATGGTGGTCGAACCTGATGAGCTGCCTCTACACGAGCACAGTGATCACCGGCCGCTGCGATCCCTTACGAGGTTGTCTCATAGGGGTTCGTTTCGCTTGGGCGTCCGCCGCTCCAGGTGAAACTGGTCCGCACGCCTTGGCCCCAGGTCTGGACTCCATCAAGGACACCCATTGCCTTTCTGCCCATTCGTTATATCTCGCCAGGCTGTACATGATTCGTCCGCGCTCCTTGAGCCAGACGCCTTCCGGGATGATTCCTTCGCGCCGCTTGTGCTGTAGAGCTTTGGGGGTGGTTCCGATCAGATCGGCTAGACGCTTCTCATGAATCTTGTCGCCGGTGAGCTCAGGCTCTTCCTGCGAGGTTTGGACTAAACGGGGCGGGCTGAGTGACGATTTGCTTATCTTGGGCGAGGGCGGCCTCAAGAGGGGATGCTTTAGTACTTCGCGACTTTTCCCGTTTGCCACCCACTCTTCAAACCCATGTACGTCGATCAAAATCCGGTTGTCAGGAGCTCGCCTCCACACCTGGTCTTTAATCCACGCTCCATCAGAAATCTTTGATCTTATTGCCGCCTCAGTGTATCCGGATTCGTTAGCAAATTTTCTGATGGTCAAATAGCGCATATTTCCATCCTTCGCAGTGCTGCAGCTGGACATTGGAGGTCCGCACGGTTTTCCTGACCAGTGATTCGCGGGGGAGGCTATCAATGGCTCTGATTCTTCGGCCTGACCTTGAGCAGTTCATCGAGCTCTCGTGCGACCTGGGACGGCGATTTTAGTCCGCCGGCTCCTACTTGATCTGCAGCGCTGGGGGCCGGGTCGCAATCTGCGCGTCGGGCGGAAGTCACGCTTGCGTCAGCTTCCGCATCAACCAAAGCTTGCAATCTTTCTGCGTGAACTCTCAATGGCCCAAAGCTTCGCACGCAGGGGATGCGGCCTTCCTTCGCAAGGCGATAGGCAGTGGTGCGACCTATGCCCAATAGAACAGCGGCCTTCGTGATTGATATTAGGGTCATGGGAAGCGCGCTCCTATTCACGGCTGAGGCCGATGACGTGAAGTACCTCGTCGAGGCGCATGAAGCGATCGATGCTGTTTGTATTGACTCTGCTTGGCATGGGCTGCTCTCCCTTCAGCGAAGAGTTACGAGCGTCGGCGGCGGCCGGCGCTTCCTGCCCACTTTCGGCGTCTTGTTCTCGCCATCCCGGCAGGCGCGCAGGAACTCCCTCACATCCTCTTTGAGCCAACAATGTCTGGTGCCCATCTTGAAACCCTTCGGCAGCCAGTCAACACCACGACTCAAGCCTTGCCGGACCGCTGCTTCCGTGCGGCCGAGCATTTTTCCTAGGCCTGCTACGTATACGACCTCGCACTCTTCATCCACAAGGAGCCTCCTGGGAATACTAGACTTTCGACTGGGTTTTCCGTTTCGGTTTTCCCAAGACCATCTCTAACGCCGTCTCAAATTCTTTCTTGATTTTCGCCTGAGAAATTACTGATTCATTGGTCAAGCGACGCCGACTTCGGGCGGTTGAAGGCGAAGCCATTCCTGAGCTTCGAGTTGGCGAATCATTCGCCAGGGGTTTATCGATGGTGTTGGCGGCAATGTATGCATCGGCCCACGCGTCAAGCTCCAGGCGATCAAACCCAACGCCCTGTTTGCCTATCGGGAACTCACGCACGTTTGGCCGCACTGTCTTATTGAATTCATCCCGGCACATACCCAAATAGGCTGGCGCTTGAAGAAATCTAAGGATTCGAGGTTGAACTAGTAATTTGGTCATGGGCGCACGCTTTCACGCTAATGAAGGGTACGGCCACCTCTCGCTGCGCAGCGGGCGACAGTTCGATTAAAAAAAAAGGGGCCGTACCTTCGCTTGAGCGTAGCAGGTGCTGCCCGGGCTCGCCATTGTCTAGCCTAGGTTGCCTGTGCTGGAAGGAGCGCAGTAAATCGCATCTCAGAATGCCAAGAGCATTTCAAACAGTTCGCGCAGGCCAAGCACAAGCGTTTATCTTCAAGCCGAAGACGGAGCGAAAAAAGGAGAAGCGCGAGGTGTATCATTGCCATCCATTCAGAGCGCTAGGAACCGTGATGAAACATCTGTCCGATGCAACTGTTCGCGAAATCATCTTTTTGTCAGAAGCACGACTAGCGGCGATCCCTAAAGATCAAACCCAAGATCAAATATTGGAGAGCATCCTTGGAGAGCCAAGCTCGGAAGAGCAGGCCCTCCGAGACGCGCTCAGTAAGCTCAGTCATGCCCAGGCGCTCCACCTAGTGGCGATGATGTATACCGGTCAATATATGCTCGAGAATGAACCTTACGAAAACAATGAGGATGATGGTGAAGGCATGGAGGAACAGCTGCCTATGGAAAAGTTCGAGGATGTTTACAAGGATCATCTTCGAAATTTTCAGCATCACGACGTTGAGACGTTGACCAGTATGTGTGAGCAGAAAACCAATGTGCTCCATCGGTATCTTGAGACTGCTTTGAAGCATTGTTAACCGGCGAGATCTCGCTGAAAGGCAACTAATAGCTGATAGTTCTCGTACCACTTTTTGTACCAAACGTGCATTTTTCAGGGGCAATCAGGGGGACGGGTGCCCCCTGAAGCCCTTTAAGATGCCCAGATCAAGAACTCCTGCTAATCCGCACATAAGTCCTTACCGGTTTTTCCGTTGGGGAGGGGTCAAGCCATACGCGCCAGAAGGGCGGGTACTCTGAAACTGACCGGTGGGATTGCTGTGAGTTTTATATCAATGCGTTATAAGCCGACGGGTGGGACAGGTTTGCGTCAAGCCTTGCCCCGAATCAACGCCCGTAGCGCAAATCGGTTCGGATGGCAGGCTTCGGCCACGCTTCGTGGCAATGGCAGCGGTTCGTTGTCCAGCCAGGCGGCGATCAGTTCGCCCGACAGCGGTGCGCTGATCAAGCCCCGTGAGCCGTGGCCGCTGTTGACGTACAGGCCATCGAGCCAAGGGCATGGATGGTCCGGCACTTGGCGGGCATCCTTGGCCAGGGCGCAATACGTTTCGGTGAACTCCCCCAGATCGGCCAGCGGCCCGACAATCGGCAGGTAGTCCGGACTGGTGCAGCGAAACGCCGCACGGCCTTCGAGGTGTCCAGGATCCAGGGCGCTGGCTTCCAGGCGATCCACCAGGTCGAGGGAGATCTCTTCGAGCATCTGCAGATTGCCGGCGTGCTCGGCGGCGGTGGGGGTCAGGTCGTCATTCTTGAAGTCGAAGCTGGCGCCGAGGGTGTGCTCGCCCATGCGCGGCGGGGCCACGTAGCCTTCGGCGCAGACCACTGTCGCCAGGCTTTGACTGCGGGGGGTTTGGGGCAGGCGGCTGATTTGTCCGCGAATGCGCTTGAGAGGAAGTTCGGCGGCCGGTGCGAAGCGTTTGATTTCGGCGGCACTGGCGAGGATCACCACCGGGGCGCTGGCCACGCAACGTTGCCCATCCCAGGCCTGCCACTGGTCGTCGACACGCCGCAGTTCCAGTACCTCATGGTGTGGTAGCAATGCAATTGCCGAGTCCGAGGCTTGCCAGCGACACAAGGCTGGCGGATGGACCCAGCCGCCCTCGGGATAAAACAGGCCGCCACAGGCCAGGCCGATCCCCGCCTGCGCCTGCGCCTCGGTGCGATCGAGGACCTTCAGCAGGTTGGTTGGGAACGCGTCGGCCAGTCGCGCCTGGCGCTCGGCTTCCTTGTCGTTGAAGGCCAATTGCAGGACGCCGCAACTGTCCCAGTCAATGCCTCGCTGCAAGTGTTCCAGCAATCGACGGGTGTAGCCGAAACCGCTGAGGATCATCTGCGACAACGCCGTGCCGTGGGCCGACAGCTTGAGGTACAGCACGCCCTGGGGATTGCCGGACGCTTCCTCGGCCAATCCGGCGTGGCGTTCCAACAACGTCACTTGCCAGCCTCGGGCCGCGAGACTCGCCGCGCTGGCGCAACCGGCCAGGCCGCCGCCGATCACCAAGGCCCGGCGTTCGCCGCTGTGGGGAGCGGGGCGGGCGTACCAGGGTTTGGCCAGCGCTGGCGCTGGTGCTTGCTCCGGCCAGCCGAGAAACACGCCGCGAAGAATCTCCCATTTATGACCGATGCCCGGCGTGCGCTTCATCTTGAAGCCCGCCGCGTTGAGCCGCCGCCGCACCCAGCCGGTGCTGGTAAAGGTGCTGAGGGTGGCGCCGGGCGCCGCGAGCCGCGCCAATTCGGCGAACAGCTCGGCGGTCCACATCTCGGGGTTTTTCGCTGGCGCGAAGCCGTCGAGGAACCAGGCGTCGATGGGAGCGTCCAGTTGCGGCAGTTGTTCCAGGGCATCGCCAATCAACAAGGTCAGCGTCACTCGGCCATCGGCCAGGGTCATGCGCTGGAAACCCTGGTGGATCGCAACGTACTGCCCCAGCAGTTGGTCAGCCTGAAACTTTAGTTCAGGCCACAAGGCCAAGGCCCGGCGCAAATCCTCGGGGCCCAGGGGGAATTTCTCGACGCTGACAAAATGCAGTCGCGCCCCGGCCGGTGCGCATTGCTCGAACAGTTGCCAGGCGCAGAGAAAATTCAGCCCGGTGCCAAACCCGGTTTCGCCGATCACCAGGCGCCCATCGTCCGCCAGCGCGGCAAAACGCTCGGCCAGGTTGTTCTGCGCAAGGAACACGTAGCGGGTTTCTTCCAGGCCCGACCGGTCGGAGAAATACACATCGTCGAACAGCCGCGAACGTGGAAGACCCTGGTCATCCCAGTCGAGTTGGGCGTGGTGCTGGATGGGCGTCATGGTGGGCTCGGTCAAAACAAGGTCGCCATTCTAGCCGATCGGCGGGGCAATGCTTGATCCACGGCAAGCGTGGGCAGGTCTGAAGGGAATCTGCTGCGCAGGGGCGAATCCAATCCGCTAGTCTTGCCCCATTCCTGGAAGGAGCTGCCCATGTTCGAGTCCGCTGAAATCGGTCACGTCGTTGATAAAGAAACCTTTGAAGCCGAAGAGCCGGCGCTGCGCGAGGCGCTGCTCGAAGCCCAATTCGAGCTGCACCAGCAAGGCCGCTTCCCGGTCATCATCCTGATCAACGGCATCGAAGGCGCGGGCAAGGGCGAGACAGTGAAGTTGCTCAATGAGTGGATGGATCCACGGTTGATCGAAGTGCGTACCTTCGACCAGCAGACCGATGAGGAACTGGCGCGGCCGCCGGCGTGGCGCTACTGGCGGATGCTGCCCGCCAAGGGGCGCATGGGAATTTTCTTCGGCAATTGGTACAGCCAGATGCTGCAAGGGCGGGTGCACGGCGAGTTCAAGGACCCGCGACTCGACCAGGCGATCAACGGTGCCGAACGCCTGGAGAAGATGCTCTGCGATGAAGGCGCGTTGATCTTCAAGTTCTGGTTCCACCTGTCCAAGAAACAGATGAAGGCCCGCCTGAAAAGTCTAAAGGACGACCCCTTGCACAGCTGGCGCATCAGTCCGCTCGACTGGCAGCAATCCCAGACCTACGACAAGTTCGTCAAATACGGCGAGCGCGTGCTGCGCCGCACCAGTCGCGACTATGCGCCATGGCACGTGATCGCAGGCGCCGATGCCTGTTATCGCAGCCTCGCGGTCGGTCGCATCCTGCTCGAAGGGCTGCGCCAGGCCCTGGACCGGGCCAAGGTCAAGCCGGAAAAAGGCAACGTGGCGCCACTGCCGGCGCTGGATGGCCAGGTCACGTTGATTGACAGCCTGGACATGACGCTGCGCCTGGATAAACCCGATTACGAAGAACAATTGATCACCGAGCAGGCGCGGTTCGCCGGTTTGCTGCGCGACAAACGCATGCGCCGGCACGCCCTGCTGGCGGTGTTCGAAGGCAACGATGCGGCGGGCAAGGGCGGGGCGATCCGTCGGGTCGCGGCGGCGCTCGATCCGCGCCAGTACAGCATCGTGCCGATTGCCGCGCCCACCGAGGAGGAGCGAGCCCACCCCTACATGTGGCGCTTCTGGCGACATATCCCGGCACGGGGCAAGTTCACCATGTTCGACCGCTCCTGGTATGGCCGGGTGCTGGTGGAGCGGGTCGAGGGCTTCTGCAGCCGCGCCGATTGGCTGCGAGCCTACGGTGAGATCAACGATTTCGAGGAACAACTGGCCGACGCCGGCGTGGTGGTGGTCAAGTTCTGGTTGGCCATCGACAAGCAAACCCAGTTGGCGCGTTTCCAGGAGCGCGAGGAAATCCCTTTCAAGCGCTTCAAAATCACCGAGGACGACTGGCGCAACCGCGACAAATGGGACGCCTATCGGTCGGCGGTCTGCGACATGGTCGATCGCACCAGCACTGAAATCGCTCCCTGGACCCTGGTGGAGGCCAACGATAAGCGCTGGGCTCGGGTCAAGGTGTTGCGCACGATCAATGAAGCACTGGAACAGGCCTTCGAGCGATCGGCCAAGCAGGCGCGCAAAAAGAAGTAGCACGATGGGCTCGCATACGCGGGGTGAATGATTGTCGCGTTCGGTTATGCAGTGGATCTATCCTCGAATCCACTCTTAACCGATAACAACAATGAGGTGCCGCCATGCGTGAAGTGGTGATCGTCGACAGTGTACGAACGGGTTTGGCCAAGTCCTTTCGCGGCAAGTTCAACATGACCCGTCCGGACGACATGGCGGCGCATTGTGTCAACGCGCTGTTGGAGCGTAACGGGATCGACCCGGCCAGCGTCGAGGACTGCATTGTCGGCGCTGGCTCCAACGAAGGCGCCCAAGGCTACAACATCGGACGCAACGTGGCGGTGCTCTCGCAGTTGGGCATCGGCACGGCCGGGATGACGCTGAACCGCTTCTGTTCCTCCGGCCTGCAAGCCATTGCGATTGCGGCCAACCAGATCGCCTCCGGCTGCAGCGAGATCATTGTCGCCGGTGGCGTGGAATCGATCAGCCTGACGATGAAAAGCGTCAATACCGACAACCTGATTAACCCGTTGCTCAAGGAACAGGTGCCGGGGATCTATTTTCCGATGGGCCAGACCGCCGAGATCGTCGCGCGCCGTTACCAGGTCAGCCGTGAGGAGCAGGACCGCTACGCCTTGCAGAGCCAGCAGCGCACGGCCCGGGCCCAGGCCGCCGGGTTGTTTGACGATGAAATCGTGCCGATGACGGTGAGATACCGGGTCGAGGACAAGAACACCGGTGCGGTGCAGATCGTTGAAGGCGTGGTTGAGCGCGATGATTGCAACCGCCCCGATACCACCTACGAAAGCCTGGCCGGGCTGAAACCGGTGTTCGCCGAAGA
Organism: Pseudomonas sp. Z4-20; assembly: GCF_051131955.1. Taxonomy (NCBI): domain Bacteria; kingdom Pseudomonadati; phylum Pseudomonadota; class Gammaproteobacteria; order Pseudomonadales; family Pseudomonadaceae; genus Pseudomonas; species Pseudomonas sp. Z4-20. Next base: position 3,937,572 of record NZ_CP071641.1, on the reverse strand, counting down.
CGGTTCGGTGACGGCGGGCAACTCTTCGCAGTTATCCGACGGCGCCTCGATGACTCTGGTGATGAGCCTGGAAAAAGCCCTGGCGTTGGGGCTCAAGCCCAAGGCATTTTTCCGCGGCTTTACCGTGGCTGGCTGCGCGCCGGACGAGATGGGCATCGGCCCGGTGTTCTCGGTGCCCAAATTGCTCCAGGCCAAGGGTTTGCAGATCGGCGACATCGATTTGTGGGAGCTCAACGAGGCGTTTGCGTCCCAGTGCCTGTACAGCCGCAATCGGCTGGAGATCGACAACGAGAAATACAACGTCAACGGCGGCTCGATCTCCATCGGCCACCCGTTCGGCATGACCGGCTCGCGACAAGTCGGGCATCTGGTGCGTGAGCTGCAACGACGCAACCTGCGCTACGGCGTCGTGACCATGTGCGTGGGCGGCGGGATGGGGGCGACGGGGTTGTTCGAGGCGGTTCGATAGCCGCTGCTTCCAACGGCTCTTGTGGCGAGGGAGCTTGCTCCCGCTCGGCTGCGAAGCAGTCGTCAATGGGTCGATAGTTACGGATGGACAGCAGAGGGGCCGCTTTGCGGCCCCGCGGGAGCAGGCTCCCTCGCCACGGGGTTCTCAGTGACCTTGGCCAGTTGCATCATCCGCTGGATATACGACGCTATTTCCTGTTCCGCCTCCTCGCGGCTGTTGAACGGACCCTCCTGTGTGCCTTCGCGGGTACTGAAGTAAAACTCGCCATTGATCCGGCAGATCCGGTCGCTGCGGAAAATCGTCTTTGGGGCGTCGGTATCCTGCGCGCGCGTTCCTGGCATTTCGGGTCTCCATAGGGCCTGCTGGGTCGTCTCAACTGAGCATATGTGTTGGCATTGATTTGCGCCTGCCCAGCCGATCGACGGCTGCGACCCGTACAATCCCGGTAGCGGCGCAGATCTAATTGTCCCTGTGTCGCCGAGCGATCCGAGCCTAGAATGGGCGTTCATGTCTTGGCTTCGAGGGTTGCATGCACATTTCGTCCGGTCGCTGGGTCTATGGCCTGTTCCTCGCCATGCTGACCGCTTTGTTGTGGGGAATCCTGCCGATCAAGCTCAAGCAAGTGCTGCAAGTGATGGATCCGGTCACGGTCACCTGGTTTCGGCTGTCGGTGTCCGGCGGCCTGCTTTTCGCCTACCTGGCGGCTACCCGACGCCTGCCCAGCCGCAAGGTGCTCGGCCCGCGTGGCGGCTGGCTGGTGGGCATGGCGGTGCTGGGGCTGGTAGGCAATTATGTGTTGTACCTGATGGGCCTGAACCGCTTGAGCCCAGGCACCGCGCAACTGGTGGTGCAAATGGGCCCGATCATGTTGTTGGTCGCCAGCCTGTTTGTGTTCAAGGAGCGTTTCAGCGTGGGGCAGGGCATCGGCTTGCTGGTGCTGCTGATCGGTTTCGCGCTGTTTTTCAACCAGCGCCTTGTTGAGCTGTTGACGTCCTTGAGCGAGTACACCGCCGGCGTTCTGTTGGTATTGCTGGCCTCGACTGTCTGGACGTTCTATGCCCTGGGCCAGAAGCAATTGCTGACGGTCTGGAATTCGTTGCAGGTGATGATGGTGATCTACCTGTTTTGCGCGCTGTTGCTCACGCCTTGGGTGCACCCGTTGGAGGCGTTGCAACTGAGCCCCTTGCAAGGCTGGCTGTTGCTCGCCTGCTGCCTCAACACCCTGATCGCTTATGGCGCGTTTGCCGAGGCGCTGGCCCATTGGGAAGCCTCGCGAGTCAGCGCGACCCTGGCGATTACGCCGCTGGTGACGTTCGCCGCCGTGGCAATGGCTGCCTGGTGGTGGCCGGACTACGTGCATGCCGAGCAGATCAATCTGCTGGGGTATGGCGGGGCGGTATTGGTGGTGTTGGGCTCGGCGCTGGTTGCGCTGGGTCCATCGCTGATCGCCGGGCTCAGGGCTCGGCGCGAGCGGATGGTTGCAGGACGATAGAGCGCCTGATGATCGTTCCCACGCGGGGCGCGGGAACGCACTCACTGGTCAGTAGGACTCAGCCCTGGCTACCGGCCTCCAGCATGTTCTCCGGCCTGACCCAGGCATCGAATTCCTCATCGGTCAGATACCCCAGCTGCAACGCAGCTTCGCGTAGGGTCAGCCCTTCGCCGTAGGCTTTCTTGGCGATTTCGGCGGATTTGTCGTAGCCGATGTGCGGGTTCAGTGCCGTCACTAGCATCAACCCACGCTCCAGGTGCGCCGCCATCTGCTCGGCATCCGGTTCGAGGCCGGCAATGCAGTGCTGCTGGAAGTTGCTGCAGCCGTCGGCCAGCAGGCGGATCGATTGCAGCAGGTTGTGGATGATCACCGGCTTGAACACGTTCAATTGCAAGTGCCCCTGGCTGGCGGCAAAACCGATTGTCACGTCGTTGCCCAGTACCTGGCACGCCAGCATCGACAAGGCTTCGCACTGGGTCGGATTGACCTTGCCGGGCATGATCGAACTGCCTGGCTCGTTGGCAGGCAGTTTCACCTCGGCAAACCCGGCCCGTGGCCCGGAGCCCAGCAGGCGCAGGTCGTTGGCGATTTTCATCAAGGTCACGGCCAGGGTTTTCAGTGCGCCGGACAGTGTTGTCAGCGGCTCATGGCCGGCCAGCGCGGCGAACTTGTTAGGCGCGGTGACGAACGGCAAGCCGGACAACGCTGCCAATTCAGCGGCAATCGCTTCGCCGAAGCCATGGGGCGAGTTGAGCCCGGTGCCCACTGCGGTGCCGCCCTGTGCCAGCTCGCAGACCGCCGGCAATGCCGCGCGGATCGCCCGTTCGGCGTAGTCAAGCTGGGCAATGAAGGCCGACAGCTCCTGGCCAAAGGTGATTGGCGTGGCATCCATCATGTGGGTGCGACCGGTCTTGACCAGCTTCATATGGCGCGCCGCCAGTTCCGCGAGGCCGCCCGACAATTCGCTGATGGCCGGCAACAACTGCTGGTGCACGGCCTGGGCAGCGGCGATGTGCATGGCCGTGGGGAAACAATCGTTGGAGCTCTGCGAGCGGTTGACATGGTCGTTGGGGTGCACCGGGCTCTTGCCGCCGCGCGGGTTGCCCGCCAGCTCGTTGGCGCGTCCGGCGATCACCTCGTTGACGTTCATGTTGCTCTGGGTCCCGCTACCGGTCTGCCAGACCACCAGCGGGAATTGGTCGTCATGCTGGCCGGCCAACACCTCGTCGGCTGCCTGTTCGATCAAGCGGGCGATGTCGGCGGGCACGTCGCCATTGCGGTCGTTGACCCTGGCGGCGGCTTTCTTGACCAGCGCCAGGGCATGCAGCACCGACAGCGGCATGCGTTCATCGCCGATGGCAAAATTGATCATGGAGCGCTGTGTCTGGGCGCCCCAATAGGCTTCATCCGGGACTTCAACCTGGCCAAGGCTGTCGGTTTCGATACGGCTCATCGGGTCAAACTCCTGTTGGTCTGAATGCGCAGTTTAGGCCCAGACGGGCGACATGGGTTCCCTCAATCTAGGAAGGGACGGTTCGGTCCGTCAATCGGACCCTGCGAGGAACGGGGTTGAGCCCTGGCGTTTTTTAGGCGCAGAATGGTCGCCCTTGGGGTTTTGCCTCGCCTGTTAGATAAGGAAACTCGATGACCCGTCTTCGTGCCATCTGTACCGCAGTTGCTCTGGTGTGTGCCAGCGGCCCTGTTCTTGCCGATACCGCCAGCCACAACGCCAGTGCCGAAGCGTTCCTGACCCTGGCGCATGCCGACAAGCTGGGTACCCCGGTCTACATGCAAGTCCAGCAGATGTTCGCCCAGCGCTTTGAACAGACCAAGGCACCTGAGTCGAAAAAAGCCACCCTCGAGACTTACCAGGCCAAGGCCAACGCCGCGCTGGACCAGGCCATCGGCTGGAACAAGCTCAAGCCGGACATGGTCAAGCTCTACACCAGCAATTTCAGCGAGTCCGAGCTCAAGGACCTGGTGTCCTTCTACCAGTCGCCCCTGGGCAAGAAAGTCCTGGAAAAAATGCCCCAGCTGACCCAGCAATCGGCCCAACTGACCCAGGCCAAGCTGGAAAGCGCGGTACCGGTGGTCAACAAGCTGCTGGCGGACATGACCGCCGAGCTCGAGCCAAAAGCCGCCGCCCCGGCCAAGAAAAAGCCATAAGCGGAGCCCTGGCATGAGCATGCTACAACGCATCGAATCGACCCTCGGGCTGCTGCAGCCCGAGCACCTGCAAGTGCTGGACGAAAGCCACATGCACAGCCGTGGCCAAGAAACCCATTTCAAGGCCGTGGTGGTCAGCCAGCAGTTCGAAGGGCTCAACCGGGTCAAGCGTCACCAGAAGGTCTACGGCACGCTCGGCGAGCTGATGGGCGAGTTTCATGCGTTGGCGCTGCACACCTACACGCCCGGGGAATGGGCGCAAATCGACGCGGCGCCGGCTTCGCCGACCTGTGCCGGCAATCGGCAGTAGCCAGCGACAAGCTTCAAGCGACAAGCTATGCGTAGGGCTTGAGCTTGTCGCTTGAAGCTTGTAGCTTGCCGCTGCTTTCTATATCCGGTTCACCCTTTGCGAGGGTAGCCACCTGGAGAAATACCCATGACACCACCGATTGTCGTGGCGGCACTGTATAAGTTCGTCACCCTGGAAGATTACGTCGAGCTGCGCGAGCCCCTGCTCAAGGCGATGCTCGACAACGGCATCAAGGGCACCCTGCTGATTGCCGAAGAAGGCATCAACGGCACCGTTTCCGGCACCCGCGAGGGGATCGACGGCTTGATGGCCTGGCTCAAGAACGATCCGCGCATGGACGACATCGACCACAAAGAGTCGTATTGCGACGAACAGCCGTTCTACCGCACCAAGGTCAAGCTCAAGAAAGAAATCGTCACCCTCGGCGTGCAAGGCGTGGACCCGAACAAGCAGGTCGGCACCTATGTCGAGCCCCAGGACTGGAACGCGTTGATCAACGATCCGGAAGTCTTGCTGATCGACACGCGCAACGATTACGAAGTCGCGATCGGCACCTTTGAAGGTGCCGTCGATCCGAAGACCACCAGCTTCCGCGAATTCCCCGAGTACATCAAAGCCAACTTCGACCCCGCCAAGCACAAGAAAGTCGCCATGTTCTGCACCGGTGGCATTCGTTGCGAGAAGGCTTCGAGCTATATGCTTGGCCAAGGATTCGACGAGGTCTATCACCTCAAGGGCGGCATCCTGAAGTACCTCGAAGAGGTGCCCCAGGAAGAAACCAAATGGCGCGGTGACTGCTTTGTGTTCGACAACCGCGTGACCGTGCGCCATGACCTCAGCGAAGGCGACTACGATCAATGCCATGCCTGCCGTACCCCGGTGAGCGTGGAAGATCGCGCGTCGCAACACTATGTGCCGGGCATCAGCTGCCCGCATTGCTGGGATAAGCTGAGCGAGAAGACCCGTCGTAGCGCCATCGACCGGCAAAAGCAGATCGAATTGGCCAAGGCACGCAACATGCCCCATCCAATCGGCTACAACTACAAGCAATCATCTTCCGAGGCTTGAGCCATGGCGTCGCGCCTGCTGTATGTAATGGACCCGATGTGTTCCTGGTGCTGGGGCTTCGCGCCAGTGGCCGAGGCGTTGGCCGAGCAGGCCCAGGCCGCGGGCGTGGAGTTGCACTTGGTCGTGGGCGGCTTGCGCACCGGCAGCGGTTCGGCCCTGGAGCCGACGACCCGGCGCTATATTCTTGAACATTGGCAGGCGGTCACCGAGGCCACCGGCCAGCCGTTCAAGCTTGAAGGCGCGCTGCCGGACGGTTTCGTCTACGACACCGAACCCGCGTGTCGGGCGCTGGTGACAGCGCGCAGCCTGGCGCCGGACCTGGCCTGGAAGCTGCTGAAGCTGATCCAGCAGGCGTTTTATGTGCAAGGTCGCGACGTGACCCACGCCAGCGTCCTGGTGGAACTGGCCGAGCAGGCCGGGTTGCCGCGCATTGAGTTCGCCGCAGCATTCGACCGCGCCGAACAACATGCAGCCACGGCCGCCGATTTCACCTGGGTACAAGATTTGGGCATTGCCGGGTTTCCCACGCTGCTGGCCGAGCGCGACGGCCAGTTGGCCTTACTGACCAACGGCTACCAACCCCTGGAGCAATTGTCGCCGTTGCTCGGGCGCTGGCTGGAGCGCGCGGCCTGTGCCTGACCTGCCCGATGATGGCGCACCGGCTACGCGCCGCATCGATCGTTTAAGCTGGGCGGAAATTCGTCGCCTGGCCCTCACGCACAAGAAAGCCCTGTGGATCGCCAACGGCGTCGCCGTGCTGGCGACCTTATGCAGCGTACCGATCCCGCTGCTGTTACCGCTGCTGGTAGACGAAGTGCTGCTGGGCCACGGCGATGCGGCATTGAAAATCATGAACAATGCGCTGCCGACAGCCTGGCAAAGCGCGGCCGGTTACATCGGGCTGATGCTGCTGGTGACGTTGATGCTGCGGTGCGGTGCGTTGCTCTTCAACGTCTTGCAGGCGCGACTGTTCGCCAGCTTGGCCAAGGACATTGTCTATCGCATCCGTATCCGGCTGATCGAGCGCCTCAAGCGTATTTCCCTCGGTGAATATGAAAGCCTCGGCAGCGGTACGGTGACCACGCACTTGGTCACCGACCTGGACACCCTCGACAAGTTCGTCGGCGAAACCCTCAGTCGGTTCCTGGTCGCCATGCTGACCTTGGTGGGCACCGCCGGCATCCTGATGTGGATGCATTGGAAGCTGGCGCTGCTGATCCTGTTGTTCAATCCCTTGGTGATCTACGCCACGGTGCAGCTGGGCAAACGGGTCAAGCACCTGAAGAAACTGGAAAATGACAGCACCTCGCGCTTTACCCAGGCCCTGACCGAAACCCTGGACGCTATCCAGGAAGTGCGGGCCGGCAACCGCCAGGGGTTCTTCATCGGCCGACTGGGGATGCGTGCCCGGGAAGTGCGCGACTACGCGGTGAATTCGCAGTGGAAAACCGATGCCTCGAACCGTGCCAGCGGTTTGCTGTTTCAGTTTGGTATCGATATTTTCCGCGCCGCGGCCATGCTCACCGTGCTGTTTTCCGACCTGTCCGTCGGCCAGATGCTCGCGGTGTTCAGTTACCTGTGGTTCATGATCGGTCCGGTGGAGCAACTGCTGAACCTGCAATACGCCTACTACGCGGCATCAGGCGCCTTGAACCGCATCAATGAATTGCTGGCCCGGGCCGACGAGCCGCAGTACCGCGGCGGCGCCAACCCGTTCAAGGGGCGCGACACCGTCGGCATCGACATCCAAGGGCTCAGGTTCGGCTATGGCGAGGAGAGGGTGCTCGATCAACTGAACCTGTCCATTTCGCCGGGGGAGAAGGTCGCGATCGTTGGCGCCAGCGGCGGCGGCAAGAGTACCTTGGTGCAACTGTTGCTGGGCCTGTACACGCCGCAGGCCGGCAGCATCCGGTTCGGCGGCGCGACCCAGGAGGAAATCGGCCTGGAAACCATCCGGGAGAATGTCGCGGTGGTGCTGCAACATCCTGCGCTGTTCAACGACACGGTGCGCGCCAATCTGTCCATGGGCCGCGATTGCAGCGACGAGGCCTGTTGGCGGGCATTGGAAATTGCTCAGCTGCACAGCACGATTCGAGAGTTGCCTGGTGGCCTGGACAGCATCGTCGGACGTTCCGGTGTGCGTTTGTCGGGTGGCCAGCGTCAGCGTCTGGCAATCGCACGAATGGTGCTGGCCGAACCCAGAGTGGTGATCCTCGACGAGGCCACCTCCGCACTGGATGCGGCCACTGAATACAACCTCCACCAGGCCCTGGCGCGTTTTTTGATTGGTCGCACGACCCTGATCATCGCCCACCGGTTGTCGGCCGTGAAACAGGCCGACAGGGTGCTGGTATTCGACGGCGGGAAAATCGCCGAGGATGGCGACCATCAGCAGTTGATTGCCGATGGTGGTTTGTATGCCAGGCTTTATGGGCATTTGCAGCGGCACTGATTGCCTGGGATGTGAGTCGATTGAAGCGCGGGCTCAGCTCTCAAGGTTGGGGCGTTTGCCCCATGTAACGTTCAACGAATCTGCTCCACGCGAATGACCGAATTCCTTCATGACGATCGCACAGGAATCGCACGGAGGCAGCGTCGTGGCAATGGTCATTGAACGGATATCTGCGTTATTGGGATACTTTTCACGGATAAAACCGACCAGCTTGCTTTCGCTGTCAGCGGAGGTTACTTGATGTTGTATGTCCGAACGACTCGAATGCGGTATCGACAGCACCCTGTTATCTGGGCCAATTGAAAGGGAGGTGGGCACAACAGGGCCCGCAATCTCATCCATGTTAAAGTAGTTGGTTCCATTGACTTCTACTTGTCTGGGATTGGAATTGAACAAGGGTAAATGCCGAGTAAAATCGTTGACGCCGGAGACGCTGACATAGACTTCGGTTTTTCCTGAAGCAAGGACAAGGTGGGCGAATGCTATATTTTTTTTATACCTTGGAAGGATATTCTGAAGCGCTGTCATGGCCTCGTTTATAGGGAGGGATTCTTTTTTGAAGAGTGCGCCGAAAACGGAAGTGGTCATGTTCGTCGCCTGCCTTGGGGCGGACGTGGCGGGTTTCCATAAGGCGGTGCCGTTGGGCAGTTCGACGACCATCATTCTCGTGCGATGATCAAATAGAAGTGCTTCGGCAGGGGAGGTGTCGACTTTTATACATTTCATGTTTTTGGGCGGGGCTGGGGTGACGCCGATAGGGATCGAGACCTCGTCCATGTTTTTCAGCGCTTGTTCAACTTTTTCTATACCGTGTACCCGTGCCATGTTGTTTGCATTGAGTGAACCATCATAAATTCGTTTCAACTCCTCTCCGTACCCTTCGTTCAGCTCGGCCTTGTCCAGTTTTCGTAATTTAAGCGATTGCTTGATGTCGCTGCCAATGGGGATCTTAATTGAGTAATAAATATCAGTATTCACGCAGGTGAAAATGTACTGGGAGTTGTTATCTATTGAGGGGACGATGATTGCTCCAACGTGGTGTACATCATCAATGTGCTCTGCAGTTCCGGTGATTTTGATCCCACCATATATTCCAGTCTGGAATTCCATCGTCGCGCTCACGACGTTTCTGGGTACGGGAGCTTTGCTTTCAAGGCCAATGTGCCTTGGGCTTCCTTTGTAGGTGCTTAAATTGCCCTCTTTCAGTTCATAGATTTTTCCTTCGAAATTTACCAGTGCGCGCTGCTCAGTCGTCGGTATAGAGGGTTGAGCAACGACGTCGCCGAACCAAGGCGCCCAACCCTTTTGCGTGTTAAAAATACCTACGGGGCGCTCGGCAGGCTCGCCTTTCAGGACGTAGCTGACTTTGCAAGTCTCATCAGGGGAACGGCGAAGACGGCATGGCAGTTTCTTAAATTTTTTGGTGGCGTCCAAGGTGTCGACCCTGCGCAGGGCGCCGTCTTCCAATCGATAAGGAACGTCATCCAAATAGAAGGTGCGGCTACCGTCGACTTCCAGCACTTCTTTAACCTGGGTATTGCCAGGAATCTTGAAGAGGCTATCGGATTCGGTTTTGCCCAACAGGTCGTATCGGGAAGGGCCCAACGACAATCCGGAATGTTCAGTCGTCAGGGCAGGCCCGTAGGGTTTGGTGGACAAAGGGTCGACCAAGCGAAAGTCGGATTTGCCGTGGGAGGCGATATTACGCACCGGGGCATCTTCAATTTCATAGACCGTGGCCAGTCGATCTTTTGTCGACAGAGGACGCCATCGGCCCGGATCGGTCGCTTGAGGCACGCCTTTCAAAAGGTCGTATTGACCTGCTCGGCCGCTTAATGTCTTGAGGCTTAGATAACCTTTTTTGCTGAGTCTGAACAGGCTCAGGCCACCCGCCTTGAGCAGCGAAGGAATGCCATCAAGTGGATTCAAGGTGGAGTTGAAGAGCACGCCTACGTTTTTTGCAAGTAAAGGCAGTTTTTTAGTGAAGGTAAGTTTGCCCCCTACTCTGATTATCTTCATGGAACCGGACGCAAATTTCCCAAAGGGAAATACGAAGGCTGCGAGGTCAAGGGTTAAACCCAACAAACCCTCATTTATTTTCTTTCTTTGACCTGAGCTCAGGTTCTCTATGCTTTCCCAGAATGGAATGAATGACTTTATTACGCTTATTAGCTTGTCAAGATTCGCCTGTTGGCGGTCAAATTCGGTTTGGCCGTAACAGGCGCGGCGCAACTCCGCTTCGTCAATAAAAAGGAGCCGGTCGGCAATGTGATTGGCGATCGACTGGATGGACGATGATTCCAAAGTGGCAGGTGAAATGTCGGGGGGATCGCTATTCATTAATTTACCCAGCGTGCCGCCAATTTGATCCATGATAGCTTGGCATTGCATGTTTTTTTCGGGAACTGTTCCGTTGATGTGAGCGTTCCAATCAAAAGGCAAGTGTTTATTTTTATCTTGGAACGACCAAAAAATGCCGGGAGCTATTTGCTCGGCAGGGTTCATCTGTGGTCCGAACGTTGTCGTTGCGCCGATATGGTGCGGCGCGATATCCGGGCGGGGACGAATGACGCCCGCTCGCGGCACAAGTTCGTAGTAAGTTACCTTGCCATCGTAAGTGGCTTCTAAAATAAAACCGCAGCGGGCGCGCAGGGGTAGTGTTTCTTCTTCGACTCCTATGACGCCGCCCATATCACCGGTTGGTTGTCTGAGGCTGTAGAGCTTGATGGTGCCGTATTCCAATGCCCGCCGATCAATCAAAGGAAGCGAGGCGATTTGGTGAATGATCAATTGCTGGTAGGCGCTGCTAATGAGCTTGATATAATTTTTGAGCTGGGTGTCGAATAGGTTTTCTATGTTTGGCAGTGTCTTTCCTTTGAGCTGGCGACCGAAAAGATTGGTATCTACTATGCCCTCTTCGGATAGGGTCAACCACGCCGTCTGTGGCGGGTTGATGAACCACTTTGCCTTGCTCAACTCTCCAGATGCATACACATCAACAAGCGAATATTGGGAGTGGAATGACGGACCGGTTTTCCATGTACCACTCCCGGTGGAGAAAGCGGACGCCTCTCTCTCCATTTTCCATCCCGTCAAGAAACGGCTATGCCCAAATAGCTTTGTCAGCTCTAGTGTCGCGATCTTCAGTCTGTCGGGCGGCCTTTTGTCGAGATCGGTGACAGCACGACTTAAATGGGCGATGGCCTCATCGAGTTTTTGCATGGCCTTTTCGATGGTCTGCACCGAGTAGTCTGCATCGGTACGTTCAGGAACGAAGCCGTTGGTAACCGCCCAGTCCAGAGCGGGTTGGAGTCTTGTGATTGAAGCGAGTTTAAGATCTTCGGCGTTGCCTTCATCAATGTATTCGTTGGGCAGGTCCATCAGTTGCTGGACGCTCAGTCGCAGCAGCAGCGTTGGATCAATGGCATTGGCAAGCTGGACGCCATGGACAAAGTTGACCCAAACAGTCGAGCTCCGGTAGGGCAGTTCCGCGGGAATGTCGGGGATCTGCAATTCCAGGGGAAACGATGAGCGATACAAGCAGGCCAGCAAGACCGACTCATTCACCGATGAAGCGCGTTCCGAGGTACGTAGATATGACTCGAACGCCAGCCATATCGCTTCGTAGCTCTTGCCCCAATTGGAGGGCGCCTGCCATTGATAGCCGGCGATAGCACCCTCTGGCTCGTTTTTCCCGGCCAATAACCAAAGATCAATGGCTTTGACCAGCAATTTGATTCGTACGCTTGGAGCACTGTCTTCGCCGTGATGACCGCCGTACCATTCCAAGGCTCGCAACAGCGCCTCCGTCAACGCCTCAGCCTTTTCCGACAGCAGGATTTTTTCGAGATAAAACGATGGTTTTGCTCGTAACTCCTCGATCGTCAGGCTGGCTATGTCTATCGGGCTAAGGTGCGCCAGTAACGATGTACGAAGTTGCGGAAGGTGTTCACCCATCGTCTCCATAATCAGATCGTCTACGGACTTGTTCTTGACGGCGGAGCCGTGACCCAGTTCGTCGAGACGGATTGCGTTGCCCAGTCCCAATGAATGACGGGCGCGCTTTTCTTCCAGTGCCAAGATCGCGGCTTCGCGTTGTTTATCATCCAGCGGATCGGCGAGCGGGATCCCGTAAAACCAGGCCATTCTTGCGAACGTAACCTCGCCATTCTGACGAATCTGGCCGCCAAGTTTGCGAACGGCTTTTTCAATATTGGCAAGCCACCCGTCCCATACGGGATGCTTGCCAAGTGGTATTGGAAGGGTGACTTCGCTGTTACTCGAACGTGTTTCGCAGACGGCTTTTCCGTCTTTCAACGTGACGGTTAAATTGTACGGTGAGGCTCCTACTGTTTTGCACAATGCCCGGTAGTCTTCATGTTGCGCCAACGCCTGTAGCGAGCGCTGTCCGGTCTCGTCCTCCAAGTACATGGGAGAACAACGCGTTGGTTTAATCAATGTATTGGCAAGCTTCTCGTGGGATGTGCTTCGGATCAGCGAGAGCAAAGAATCGTAGTCGCCCAACAAACCTTGATATTTTTCGTCAGGGGACGGGACTGGGCTCAGTGATGTGGCCATTGGCGGGTCGAGAGTGAGCAGTGATGACATATCCATGGTTCTCGGTGGTTAATACGGGCCCCGCTAGCGCGATAATTCGCAATGTCAGGGGGAGTATCAGAGCACTCCGAAAAAGATCGTTGTGGTACATATGTATATCGCGACAAAACTATGGGCGCGCGCGTGTCCAAGGCGATGCTCATCCTTCTCCTGCGCCAGGCCCGTGGGGTTGCAGGGCGTCAAATAAATGTGCCGCCTCTTGCGAGGAACTGCTGCGCCTCCTAGTCTTGAGGGGATGACCGGCGTCAACGCCGATCGCTGCTACCTGTGCAAGGGACCTCATGAAGCAAAAGCGGACTCTCGGAACGCCACGGTTGTTGGGCATCGTCTGGCCCTTTATTGCTGTTGTGCTATTTCAAGCATTGCTTGGGGGGGTCAGCCTTTACGTATTGTCTGCAGTTCGCGGTTACGTGGCGGGGGAGAGCCTTTGGTCCAAGGGCCAGAAAGACGCCATCTATTATCTCAATCTCTACGCCGACAGCCGTGACGAGGCGATTTTTCGCAAGTATCAACAAGCCATCGCCGTACCCGAGGGCGGGCATGATTTGCGCGTGGCCCTGGACCGCGAGCCGCCGGATCTTGAGGCGGCACGGACCGGGATTCTTCAAGGTGGCAATCACCCGGACGACGTGTCCAGCCTGATCTGGCTGTACCTCAATTTTCGCCATTTCAGTTACCTGGAAGAAGCCATCGATCTCTGGACAGTCGGCGACGGCTACTTGACCGAACTGGATAATGTCGCCCGGCAGATGCACCGCAGCATCACGGCGGGAGAGGTCTCGGACGCTGATGTCCGCGGCTGGAAAGCGCAGATTTTCGCGATCAACGATTCCGTCACCCCGGCCGCCAAGGCGTTCAGCGATGCGTTGGGCGAAGGGTCGCGGTTCATCCTGCGCCTGCTGCTGGTGACCAACTTCGCCACGGCCCTGGGGCTGATCGTCCTGGCCCTGTTGCGCACGCACAAACTGTTGGCCCAGCGGCAGGTCTTCGCCAATGCGTTGCAATTGGAGAAGGAGCGGGCGCAAATCACCCTGCAATCGATCGGCGACGGCGTAATCACCACGGACGTTGACGGCGCCATCGCCTACATGAACCCCGCCGCCGAAGCGATGACCCATTGGAAAGCCGAGCATGCGGCGGGCCTACCCCTGGCGGCGCTGTTCAATCTGCTCGACGACAACGCCCAGACCGAGGGGCTGACGCTGATCGAACACATCCTCAGCGGGCGACTGGGCGGCGGCAGCGAACATTCCAAGTTGATCCAGAGGCTGGACGGCAGCACTGTTTCGGTCACGCTGGTGGGCGCGCCGATCCGCCATGCCGGCAAGGTCAGCGGCGCGGTGCTGGTGCTGCACGACATGACACAGGAGCGCCAGTACATCGCCAACCTGTCGTGGCAGGCTACTCACGATGCCTTGACCGGCCTGGCAAACCGCCGCGAATTCGAATATCGCCTCGAACAAGCCCTGCATAACCTGACGCGCCAAGTCGGGCGCCACGCCTTGATGTTCCTCGACCTGGACCAGTTCAAGTTGGTCAACGACACCTGTGGCCACGCGGCGGGTGATGAACTGTTGCGGCATATTTGTGCCTTGCTGCAATCGGGGCTGAGGGAAAACGACACGTTGGCCCGACTGGGTGGCGATGAGTTCGGCATCTTGCTGGAGAACTGCGCGCCGGAGGCTGCGGAGAAAATCGCCGAAGGCCTGCGCCAGACCGTGCAGAACCTGCATTTTGTCTGGAAAGGCCGGCCGTTCGTGACCACCGTCAGCATCGGCCTGGTGCACATCTCCCAGAGCCCGACGACGCTGGAGGCATCCCTGCGCGCTGCGGACATGGCGTGCTACATGGCCAAGGAGAAGGGCCGGAACCGGGTCCAGGTCTACCATGCCGACGATTCGGAACTGTCCCTGCGGTTCGGCGAAATGGCTTGGGTCCAACGCCTGCACATGGCGTTGGAAGAAAATCGTTTCTGTCTCTACGCCCAGGAAATTGCCGCGTTGGGCCCGGGTGACCATGGCGGCGGACACATCGAGATCCTGCTGCGCCTGCATGACGAGGCGGGCCGGATGATCCTGCCGGACAGTTTCATTCCAGCCGCGGAGCGTTATGGCCTGATGACGTCGCTGGACCGTTGGGTGGTGGAGAATGTCTTCAAGATCATTCGCCAATGCCTGAATGAATCGCGCCAGGGGCCGTTGGCCATGTGTGCGATTAATCTGTCAGGCACAACTATAGGAGATCAGGCGTTCCTGGACTTCCTGCGTAAACAGTTCGCGGCATACTCGATCCCCCCAGAAATGATTTGTTTTGAAATTACCGAGACCAGCGCAATTTCGAATTTGGGCAGCGCGATTCGATTTATCAATGAACTCAAAGGTTTGGGTTGTTATTTTTCGCTGGATGACTTTTGCGCCGGAATGTCTTCGTTCGCTTACCTGAAACATTTACCTGTAGACTTCTTGAAGATCGATGGGAGTTTCGTAAAGGATATGCTGGACGACCCGATTAACCGGGCAATGGTCGAAGTGATCAATCACATCGGCCACGTCATGGGTAAGCGTACGATCGCCGAGTTTGTAGAAACGGCACAGATCGAACAGGCGCTGTTGGAGATCGGTGTGGATTTCGCTCAGGGGTATGTCATCGAGCGTCCACAGTTGTTTACCTGTGACACCTTGCAATGCCGGCCGGCCAGGCCTCAACCGTTGTTATTCAAGGCCCCCGGCACGTTCCGCTGAAACTCTCGTTAGTCCGCAGAAAATCACAATCAAAAGGAGCCCGACAGTGATCGAGACATTCAACCGAACAGGCCCGCTCATGGACGCTGAAAGCTATCCAAAATGGGCACAACAGCTCATTGCCGATTGCAGCGAGAGCAAGCGCCGGGTTGTCGAACACGAACTGTATCAACGCATGCGCGATAACAAGCTCAGCGCCAAGACCATGCGCCACTATCTTATCGGTGGTTGGCCGGTCGTTGAACAGTTCGCCTTATACATGGCACAGAACCTCACCAAGACACGCTTCGCCCGCCATCCCGGCGAGGACATGGCGCGTCGCTGGCTGATGCGCAACATTCGTGTCGAACTCAATCACGCCGACTACTGGGTGAACTGGAGCGCCGCCCATGGCGTGACGCTCGAGGACCTGCAAGCACAGCAGGTGCCGCCCGAACTGCACGCACTGAGCCATTGGTGCTGGCACACCAGCTCGGCGGACGCGTTGATCGTGGCCATCGCCGCGACCAACTATGCCATCGAGGGCGCGACCGGGGAGTGGTCGGCGCTGGTGTGTTCCAACGGCGTCTATGCGTCGGCATTCGCCGAGGAAGACCGCAAGCGCGCCATGAAGTGGCTGAAGATGCACGCCCAATATGACGACGCTCATCCGTGGGAAGCGCTGGAAATCATCTGCACGCTGGCGGGCATGAACCCGAGCAAGGCGCTGCAAATGGAACTGCGCCAGGCTGTGTGCAAAAGCTACGACTACATGTACCTGTTCCTGGAACGCTGCATGCAGCTGGAGCAATCGGAAGCCGCCGGAAAACCTTCGGCCGCCCGTGAGCGTCTGGCATTAGCCGGAAGCTGATCCCCAATAGCGTCACCCCTGCGGAAGCGAGCAACCCGCTTGCGCAGGGGAAACGCGCTCCCATCAAACCAGCTCGGCTGTCAGCCCGCCATCGCCAGCCGGTTCCGCCCCTCACGCTTTGCCACATACAGCGCACTGTCAGCCCGACGCAACAGGCTTTCGGCTGACTCGGCCGGCAGCAACGTCGCGCATCCCAGGCTGACCGTCAATTCGATCCTCGTGCCAGCAGCAAAGTAATCCTGCGCCTGCGCCGCATAACGCAGCCGCTCACCGACCAAAGCCGCGGCATCCCGGCTGGTGTTGGACAGCAGGATCAAGAACTCTTCGCCACCAAACCTGAACACCATGTCCACGTTGCGCAATTGATGCTTGATCGAGTCGGCCACGGCCTTGAGCACTTCGTCGCCGACGCCATGCCCATGGCTGTCATTGATACGCTTGAAGTGGTCGATGTCCAGCATCAACAGCGACAGCGGTTGCATGTGACGCCTGGCCATGTCGATTTCGCGTTCCAGCGTCTGGTCCATGGCGATGCGGTTGCCGGTGCCGGTCAGCGGATCGCGCAGGGCACTTTGCGTGGCGGCGCGGTAAAGCAAGGCGTTGCGCAGCGGAAAGAACAGCGAGGACAGTATCGACTCGAGCTCGGTCTGTTCCGAGTCGGCGAAGCGTTGATTGCGGCGGAACACCAGTTCACCCAAGTGTTCGCCTTCATGGCTGAGGTTGTAAGTGAGCTGGTGATGGCCGCGCTGGCCAAACTCCAGGCGCAGGTCACTGGGCTTATGCTGATAGGTCAACGCGTCCAGAGGCACCAGTCGTTGAACTTCGCGAAAGAACAGGCCGAGGATCCTCTGCGGCTCCAGGCTGGTCTGCAACTGCTGGCTCAATTGCTGGCGCAATTGGGAAAGGCTGACGGGCCGCGCCATGAGCGGCGACGGCAGGGCCAAACCCAGGCGTTGCAACTTTGCGCTGTCGAAGTCGATCGCGTTGGTCTGTGTGGGCGTTTTCATATTGGCGTGAGCCCCTGAGCTGAATCGATCCTGGCCGGCGGGGTGAAGCGGCTCTAGGCTGCGCGTCGTACTGATCCATCAGTCCCGTTGGGCATCGCTCTGAGTTTAGTCCGCTTACTCGGCGGGCGTTTCCCATCGATGTCCACAACTCGCCGGACATGGCGTGTATGGAAGAGTTAGAGCGAAAGTCGTGCCATTCGGTTCATATTGAAAAAATCGGGCCACGAATCAATAAGTTGCGATCGGCAGGCGGGCTTCAGACGGGCGGAGGGCGGCGGGGGCTTGGCGTTTCGCCTGGGTGCCGCAGCGCAGAAGGGCGCGTCGCGACGGTAAATCGCCGCGACGCGGGGCAGGCGGTTATTGCGCGTTGAAAGCCTGGCCATTGACGCCGAGGCTGTCTGGGCCCATCAGGTACAGGTACACCGGCATGATGTCCTCAGGCGTCGGGTTGTTGAGTGGATTCTCCCCCGGATAGGCCTGGGCGCGCATGCTGGTGCGGGTAGCGCCGGGGTTGATGCTGTTGGAGCGCACCGGCGCGACCGTGTCGACTTCGTCGGCCAGGGTTTGCATCAGCCCCTCGGTGGCGAACTTGGACACGCCATAAGCGCCCCAGTAAGCCCGGCCCTTGCGCCCAACGCTGCTGGAGGTGAACACCACGGACGCATCCTTGGACAGCTTGAGCAATGGCAACAAGGTACTGGTGAGCATGAACATGGCGTTCACGTTGACTTGCATCACCCGCATGAAATTCTCACCGGACAATTGCTCCAGCGGCGTGCGCGGGCCGATGATCGAGGCGTTGTGCAGCAGGCCGTCGAGGTGTCCGAATTCGGTCTCGATCATCGCGGCCAGTTCATCGTACTGATGGGGCAGGGCAGTTTCGAGATTGAAGGGGATCACCGCCGGCTGCGGATGACCGGCCGCCTCGATTTCATCGTAGACCTGGGTCAGGTTGGCCTCGGTCTTACCCAGCAACAGCACGGTAGCGCCGTGGGCTGCGTAAGCCTTGGCGGCAGCTGCCCCGATACCGCGACCGGCGCCGGTGACCAGGATGATCCGGCCTTCGAGCAGGTCGGGACGGGCGGAGTAGTCAAACATAAAAAACCTCAACAAATGAAAGCCGCACGTGAATCAGGTCAGCAACTGCACAACGCGTTATCCAGCACTTCGCGCAGCGCCAAAGGATGGTCGATCACCACATCCGCGCCCCAGTGCTCGGGGTTATCGTCCGGGTGGATGTAACCGTAGGTCACCGCACAGGTCTTGGTGCCGGCGCTGCGACCGGACTCGATGTCGCGCAGGTCATCACCGACGAACAGCACGCTGGCCGGGTCCAGGTCGAGCAGTTTGCACGCAAGGATCAGCGGCTCGGGATCTGGCTTGCTGTTTTTCACATGGTCGGGACAGACCAGCACTTTCGAGCGCTCGGCCAAGCCCAGTTGCTGCATGATCGGTTCGGCGAAACGCACCGGCTTGTTGGTGACCACGCCCCAGATCAGGTTGGCCGCCTCGATATCGGCGAGCACTTGCGCCATGCCGTCGAACAGGTGGCTGTGAACCGCGCAACCCTTGAGGTAACGGTCGAGGAATTCCTGGCGCAGCGCCTCGAACCCCGGGGACTCCGGGTCCATGGAGAAGGTCACCGCGACCATCGCCCGGGCCCCGCCGGAGATCTCGTCGCGGATGTGCTGCGTGTTCATGGGGGGAAGGCCACGGTCGGCGCGCATGGCCTGGCAGATGGCGATGAAATCTGGCGCGGTGTCGAGCAGCGTGCCGTCCATGTCGAAGAGAACCGCTTTGAGACGCATCGAGTCATTCCTCGCGCAGGGTCTGGATCATGTAGTTGACGTCAACGTCGGCGGCCAGCTTGTAGTGCTTGGTCAGCGGGTTGTAGGTCAGGCCGATGATGTCCTTGACGGTCAGCCCGGCCATGCGGCTCCAGGCGCCCAGTTCGGAAGGACGGATGAATTTCTTGAAGTCATGGGTGCCGCGCGGCAGCAGCTTCATGATGTATTCGGCGCCGATGATTGCGAACAGGTACGCTTTCGGGTTGCGGTTGATGGTGGAAAAAAACACCTGGCCACCGGGCTTGACCATCTGGAAGCAGGCGCGGATCACCGAGGAGGGGTCCGGCACGTGTTCGAGCATCTCCAGGCACGTGACCACGTCGAATTGCCCGGGCATTTCTTCGGCGAGGGCTTCGGCGGTGGTCTGCCGGTATTCGACGCTGACGCCGGATTCCAATTGATGCAGTTGCGCAACCGCCAGCGGCGCCTCGCCCATGTCGATGCCCATCACGGTAGCGCCGCGCAAGGCCATGGCTTCGCTGAGGATCCCGCCACCACAGCCGACGTCGAGGACTTTCTTGCCGGCCAGGCTGACCCGTTCGTCAATCCAGTTGACCCGCAGCGGGTTGATGTCGTGCAGCGGTTTGAATTCGCTCTCGCGGTCCCACCAGCGATGGGCCAGGGCTTCGAACTTGGCAATTTCAGCGTGGTCGACGTTGCTCATGTGCAGATCCTCGAAAAACTTGAAAAATCGGGTACCCGAGCCGTGGCTCAAGGGTGTGTCATTCGTTCTGGCCGCTGACGCGGCGTCCCCAGGCCTGGGCCGTGGCGATCAGTTGCGACTCGTCCATGCGCGTCAGGCGGCCATCCTCCAGCAGCGGCTTGCCGGCCACCCACAGGTGTTTCACGCAATGGCGGCCCGTGGCATAGATCAACTGCGAAACCGGGTCGTAGATCGGTTGCTGGGCCAGGCCGGACAGGTCGAAGGCCACCAGGTCGGCGGCCTTGCCGACTTCCAGCGAACCGACCGTCGCTTCGATGCCCAGCGCCCGGGCGCCATTGAGCGTGGCCATGCGCAGCGCCCGATGGGCGTCCAGGGCCGTGGCCGAACCGGCGACCGCTTTCGCCAACAGGGCGGCGGTGCGGGTTTCGCCGAGCAGGTCCAGGTCATTGTTGCTTGCCGCGCCGTCGGTGCCGACCGCCACGTTGACGCCGGCCTGCCACAGGCGTTCCACCGGGCAGAAACCGCTGGCCAGCTTCAGATTCGATTCCGGACAATGGATCACGCTGCAGTTGTTTTCTACCAGCAGCGCCTGGTCCTCGTCGCTGACCTGGGTCATGTGCACAGCCTGGAAGCGCGGTCCCAGCAGGCCCAGTCGCGCCAACCGGGCCATCGGCCGCTCGCCGGTGTTATCCACAGCCTGCTGCACTTCGAAGGCGGTTTCGTGAACGTGCATGTGAATGGCCGCATCCAACTCCTCGGCGATCACGCGAATCTTCTCCAGGTTCTCGTCGCCCACGGTGTACGGGGCGTGAGGACCGAATGCGACTTTGATCCGCGGATGATGCTTGAGGTCGCCAAATAACTCGATGCCCTGACGAATGGCTTCGTCGGCGCTGGCGGCGCCCGGAATCGGGAAATCGAGGATCGGGATGGCGATTTGTGCGCGAATGCCGCTGTTGTGCACGCGCTCGCTGGCAACCTTGGGATAGAAGTACATGTCGGAGAAACAGGTGATGCCGCCCTGGATCTGCTCGGCGATCGCCAGGTCGGTGCCGTCGCGGACGAAGTCCTCGTCGACCCATTTACCCTCGGCGGGCCAGATATGCTGTTCCAGCCAGGTCATCAGCGGCAGGTCGTCGGCCAGGCCACGGAACAACGTCATCGCCGCGTGACCGTGGGCATTGACCAAGCCCGGGCTGAGCAGCATGCCGGGCAGTTCGCGAACCTCCTTGGCAGCGCATTGCATGGCTTCGGCCCGTGGGCCGATGAACACGATGCATCCGTCGCGAATGCCCAGGCCATGATCCTTGAGCACCACACCGGCGGGTTCGACAGGCACCAACCAGGTCGGCAGCAATAATAAGTCGAGCGCAACGGCAGGCTTGGGCATCGTGGAACGGTTCCATGGGTTATAAAGGATGGCGAAGTATACCCGAGCGTCTTCGCGGAGGGATCGCTATAATCGGCGGCTTTTGTTCATGAGTGCGGGGTGAAGGATGCGCGATCGACTGTTGGCTGCGGAGAAGGTGAAGGCCATCGATTGGCGTGATGGCGCTCTTTATCTGCTGGATCAGCGTGTTTTGCCGTTCGAGGAAAACTGGATCGCCTACACCAGTGCGACCGGCGTGGCCGAGGCCATTCGTTCGATGGTGGTGCGCGGCGCGCCGGCCATCGGCATCAGCGCCGCCTATGGCGTGGTGCTGGCGGCGCGGGCGCGAGTGGCCGAGGGTGGCGACTGGCAGGCGGCGCTGGAGAGCGATTTTGCCTTGCTGGCCGACTCGCGGCCGACGGCGGTGAACCTGTTCTGGGCGCTGGACCGGATGCGCGATCGCTTGGCGCGTCTCAAAGAGCACGCCGAACCGCTGGCAGCCCTTGAAGCCGAAGCCATCGCGATCCACGAAAGCGACCGCGAGGCCAATCTGACGATGGCGCAGCTGGGCGTCGACCTGATCCGCAAGCACCAGGGCAACGCCCAGGCCATCCTGACCCATTGCAACACCGGCGCCCTGGCGACCGGCGGCTTTGGTACCGCCCTCGGGGTGATTCGCGGGGCGTTCCTCGAAGGCATGGTCGAGCGTGTCTACGCCGACGAAACCCGCCCGTGGCTGCAAGGCTCGCGCCTTACGGCGTGGGAGCTGGCCAACGAAGGCATTCCGGTGACGCTCAATGCCGACTCCGCCGCCGCCCACATCATGAAAACCAAGGGTGTGACCTGGGTCATCGTCGGTGCCGACCGCATCACCGCCAATGGCGACGTGGCAAACAAGATCGGCACCTACCAGTTGGCGGTCTGCGCCATGCACCACGGCGTGCGCTTCATGGTGGTGGCGCCGAGCTCGACCATCGACATGAGCCTGGCCAGCGGTGACGATATCCCCATCGAAGAGCGTGACGGCCGCGAGCTGCTGGAAGTCGGCGGCAAGCGAGTCGGGGCGGATGCCGACGCCTTCAATCCGGTGTTCGACGTGACCCCGGCGGACCTGATCGATGCGATCGTGACGGAGAAGGGTATCGTCGAGCGGCCGGACACCGCGAAAATGGCACAACTCATGTGTCGCAAGCGCTTGCATTGAGGCATTTGCGTTACCCGCCGCAGCATCGTCGCGAACAGGCTCGCGAGGGTGCTCGCAAAGGCCGCAAATGAGCTGAAATCGAGCCACGAAACTGCATTCGCAGCGCTTCTAAGCCTCTCTCGTCCAATATCAGCCTGTCATCGGTCAACTAACTACGCACCATGCGCATCTGGGGGATAGGTGCGTGGCGGCTCTTGTGATAACATCCGGCGGTTTCCAGGGCTGCCTCGCGAGGTGGCCTTTACTGCGCAGATCCATGGCATAACTCGTTGATTTGTCGTAAGTCGCTGCACGGCACTTGTCCTGCAGCGGCGAGCTTCGTTCGTCCCATCTGGACGTGACGAGGTTTCACCAGAAAAAGGAATCAGGCTTCTCATGGGCGAACTGGCCAAAGAAATCCTCCCGGTCAATATCGAAGACGAGCTGAAACAGTCCTACCTCGACTACGCAATGAGCGTAATCGTCGGGCGGGCGCTGCCGGAT
This sequence comes from Pseudomonas sp. Z4-20, assembly GCF_051131955.1. Classification (NCBI taxonomy): domain Bacteria; kingdom Pseudomonadati; phylum Pseudomonadota; class Gammaproteobacteria; order Pseudomonadales; family Pseudomonadaceae; genus Pseudomonas; species Pseudomonas sp. Z4-20. The sequence continues at coordinate 3,914,833 of NZ_CP071641.1, read as the reverse complement.
GCGCGCGATGGCTTGAAGCCCGTGCACCGGCGCGTGCTGTTCGCGATGAGCGAGCTGGGCAACGACTTCAACAAGCCGTACAAGAAATCCGCCCGTGTCGTCGGCGACGTGATCGGTAAGTATCACCCCCACGGCGACACTGCCGTGTACGACACCATCGTCCGGATGGCGCAGCCGTTCTCCCTGCGCTACCTGCTGGTCGACGGCCAGGGCAACTTCGGTTCGGTGGACGGCGACAACGCCGCGGCCATGCGATACACCGAAGTGCGCATGACCAAGCTGGCCCACGAGCTGCTGGCCGACCTGCACAAGGAAACCGTGGACTGGGTGCCGAACTACGACGGCACCGAGATGATCCCGGCGGTCATGCCGACGCGTATCCCGAACCTGCTCGTCAACGGCTCCAGCGGTATCGCCGTGGGCATGGCGACCAACATCCCGCCGCACAACCTCGGTGAAGTCATCGACGGTTGCCTGGCCCTCATCGATAATCCCGAGCTGTCCATCGATGAGCTGATGCAATACATCCCCGGCCCCGATTTCCCGACGGCCGCGATCATCAACGGTCGCGCCGGCATCATCGAGGCCTATCGCACCGGTCGCGGTCGCATCTACATGCGTGCCCGCTCGACCATCGAAGACATCGACAAGGTCGGTGGCCGCCAGCAGATCGTTATCACCGAACTGCCGTACCAGCTGAACAAGGCCCGCCTGATCGAGAAGATCGCCGAGCTGGTGAAAGAGAAGAAGCTTGAAGGCATCACCGAGCTGCGTGACGAGTCCGACAAGGACGGCATGCGCGTCGTGATCGAGCTGCGTCGTGGCGAAGTGCCGGAAGTGATCCTCAACAACCTCTACGCCCAGACCCAGTTGCAAGCGGTGTTTGGTATCAACATCGTCGCGCTGATCGACGGTCGTCCGCGGATCCTGAACCTCAAGGACCTGCTGGAGGCCTTCGTGCGTCACCGTCGCGAAGTGGTGACCCGTCGCACGGTGTTCGAGCTGCGCAAGGCCCGCGAGCGAGGCCACATTCTCGAAGGCCAGGCCGTTGCCCTGTCGAACATCGACCCGGTGATCGCCCTGATCAAGGCCTCGCCAACGCCGTCGGAAGCCAAGGAAGCGCTGATCAGCACGCCTTGGGAATCCTCGGCAGTGGTGGCGATGGTCGAACGTGCCGGCGCCGATTCGTGCCGGCCCGAGAACCTCGATCCGCAATACGGCCTGCGCGAAGGCAAGTACTTCCTGTCGCCGGAACAGGCGCAAGCCATTCTTGAACTGCGCCTGCACCGTTTGACCGGCCTGGAGCACGAGAAGCTGCTGGCCGAGTACCAGGAGATCCTCAACCAGATCGGCGAGCTGATCCGCATCCTCAACAGCGCCACGCGCCTGATGGAAGTGATCCGCGAAGAGTTGGAAGTGATCCGCGCCGAATACGGCGATGTGCGCCGCACCGAGATTCTCGATGCGCGCCTGGACCTGACCCTCGGCGACATGATCCCGGAAGAAGAGCGCGTGGTGACCATTTCCCACGGCGGCTACGCCAAGACCCAGCCGCTGGCGGCCTACCAGGCCCAGCGCCGCGGTGGCAAAGGCAAGTCGGCGACCGGCGTCAAGGACGAGGACTACATCGCCCACCTGCTGGTCGCCAACAGCCACACCACGCTGTTGCTGTTCTCCAGCAAGGGCAAGGTGTACTGGCTGAAGACCTACGAGATCCCGGAAGCGTCCCGCGCCGCCCGTGGTCGTCCGTTGGTCAACCTGCTGCCGCTGGACAGTGACGAATACATCACCACCATGCTGCCGGTGGAGGAATACACCGAGGGTCACTTCATCTTCATGGCCACCGCCAAGGGCACCGTGAAGAAGACCCCGCTGGAATCCTTCAGCCGCCAGCGCAGTGTTGGCCTGATCGCCCTGGAACTGGACGAAGGCGACGTGCTGATTTCCGCTGCCATCACCGATGGCGAACGCGAAGTCATGCTGTTCTCCGACGGCGGCAAGGTCACGCGCTTCAAGGAGTCCGACGTTCGTGCCATGGGCCGTACCGCTCGTGGTGTGCGTGGCATGCGCCTGCCGGAAGGGCAGAAGCTAATTTCCATGCTGATCCCGGAAGAAGGCAGCCAGATCCTCACCGCTTCGGCGCGTGGTTATGGCAAACGCACGGCCATCAGCGAGTTCCCTGAGTACAAGCGTGGCGGCCAAGGCGTGATTGCAATGGTCAGCAACGACCGTAACGGCCGCTTGGTCGGTGCTGTCCAGGTGCTTGATGGCGAGGAAATCATGCTGATTTCCGACCAGGGCACCCTGGTGCGTACGCGTGTGGCCGAAGTGTCGAGCCTGGGGCGTAACACCCAGGGCGTGACGCTGATCAAACTCGCCAGCGACGAAACGCTGGTCGGGCTTGAGCGGGTCCAGGAGCCGTCGGAAGTCGAAGGCGAAGCGCTTGAAGGCGAGGAAGGCGAAGAAGGCGTGGCGTTCGACGGCACCCTCGGCGCCGATGTCGACGACACGGTTGGCGACCAACCGCTCGATGCCGCCGCAGACGAAGAAGAACCGCAGGACTAAGCGGACACACAGGGGGCGGATGAAGATTCGCCCCCTTGTTGTTTGTCCCGTTTGAAAATTTGCGACACTGCACATCTCCTGAGGGGTAATGCTGCTCTCTTAAGGTTTGTTTGATTCATTGTGGCGAGGGAGCTTGCTCCCGCTGGGCTGCGCAGCGGCCCCTGTTTTTTGTGAGCGCTTCGCACTGGAGCGCCAGCCCGGTCAAGCGGGAGCAAGCTCCCTCGCCACGGATTCATCCATGCCTGAAGTGAGTGGTAACCCTGTGGGGGGCGAGCTTGCTGGCTCCCACAGTGCAGACCCAAAGATTTAAGTGACCACCAGATCAGAGCGAGATTGGATGTGAGCAAGAGAGCCTATAACTTCTGTGCCGGCCCGGCGGCGCTTCCTGAAGCGGTCCTGAAGCGTGCCCAGGGTGAACTTCTCGACTGGCATGGCAAGGGCCTGTCCGTCATGGAGATGAGCCATCGCAGCGATGAGTTCGTGTCCATCGCCACCAAGGCCGAGCAGGACCTGCGTGATCTGCTGAATATTCCGTCCAATTACAAAGTGCTGTTCCTCCAGGGCGGCGCCAGCCAGCAGTTCGCCCAGATTCCGCTGAACCTGCTGCCGGAAAGCGGCAAGGCCGACTACATCGACACCGGTATCTGGTCGCAGAAAGCCATCGAGGAAGCCTCGCGCTACGGCCACGTCAACGTTGCCGCCAGCGCCAAGGCCTACGATTACTTCGCGATTCCCGGCCAGAACGAGTGGAGCCTGTCCAAGGATGCGGCCTACGTTCATTACGCGCCGAACGAAACCATCGGCGGCCTGGAATTCAACTGGATCCCGGAAACCGGTGACGTGCCATTGGTGGCCGACATGTCTTCGGACATTCTGTCGCGCCCTGTGGACATCTCCCGTTTCGGCATGATCTACGCAGGGGCGCAGAAGAACATCGGCCCGAGCGGCATCCTGGTCAGCATCATCCGTGAAGACCTGCTCGGTCGCGCCCGTTCCCTGTGCCCGACCATGCTCAACTACAAGGTCGCGGCCGACAACGGCTCGATGTACAACACGCCGCCGACCCTGGCGTGGTACCTGTCTGGCCTGGTGTTCGAATGGCTGAAAGAGCAGGGCGGTGTCGAGGTCATCGGCAAGCTCAACGAAGTGAAGCAGCGCACGCTGTATGACTTCATTGACGCCAGCGACCTCTACAGCAACCCGATCAACAAATCCGACCGCTCGTGGATGAACGTGCCGTTCCGCCTGGCGGACGACCGTCTCGACAAGCCGTTCCTGGCGGGCGCCGATGAGCGTGGGCTGCTGAATCTCAAGGGCCACCGCTCCGTCGGCGGCATGCGCGCCTCCATCTACAACGCCGTCGACATCAACGCCGTCAATGCGCTGATTGCCTACATGACAGAGTTCGAGAAGGAACATGGCTGATGTCTGAGCAAGAACTCAAGGCGCTGCGCTTGCGCATCGACGCCCTGGACGAGAAAGTCCTGGAGTTGATCAGCGAGCGCGCACGCTGCGCCCAGGAAGTGGCCCGGGTAAAAATGGCTTCGTTGGCCGAAGGCGAAGTACCGGTGTTCTATCGCCCTGAGCGCGAGGCCCAGGTGCTCAAGCGCGTCATGGAGCGCAACAAGGGACCGCTGGGCAACGAAGAGATGGCGCGGCTGTTCCGCGAAATCATGTCCTCGTGCCTGGCCCTTGAACAGCCGCTGAAAGTCGCCTACCTGGGGCCGGAAGGCACCTTCACCCAGGCCGCCGCCATGAAGCATTTCGGTCACGCGGTGATCAGCAAGCCGATGGCCGCCATCGACGAAGTCTTCCGCGAAGTGGCGGCAGGCGCGGTGAATTTTGGCGTGGTGCCGGTGGAAAACTCCACCGAAGGCGCGGTCAACCACACGCTGGACAGCTTCCTTGAGCACGACATGGTGATTTGTGGCGAAGTCGAGCTGCGCATCCACCATCACTTGCTGGTGGGCGAGAACACCAAGACCGACAGCATCAGCCGCATCTATTCCCACGCCCAGTCCCTGGCCCAGTGCCGCAAGTGGCTGGACGCCCATTACCCGAACGTCGAGCGCGTGGCGGTTTCGAGCAACGCCGAAGCGGCCAAGCGGGTCAAGGGCGAGTGGAACTCGGCGGCGATTGCCGGCGACATGGCGGCCGGCCTTTACGGGCTGACGCGCCTGGCCGAGAAAATCGAGGACCGCCCGGACAACTCCACGCGGTTCCTGATGATCGGCAGCCAGGAAGTGCCGCCAACCGGCGACGACAAGACCTCGATCATCGTCTCCATGAGCAACAAGCCCGGCGCGCTTCATGAGCTGCTGGTGCCGTTCCACGACAACGGCATCGACCTGACGCGGATCGAGACCCGTCCGTCGCGCAGCGGTAAATGGACCTACGTGTTCTTCATCGATTTCGTCGGCCACCACCGAGATCCGCTGGTAAAAGGTGTGCTGGAGAAAATCAGTCAGGAAGCAGTGGCACTCAAGGTGCTGGGTTCCTACCCCAAGGCAGTTCTTTAAGGGCGGATAGCTAATGAGTGGCAACTTCCTCGCACTGGCGCAGCCAGGCGTGCAACAACTCTCGCCTTACGTTCCAGGCAAGCCTGTGGACGAACTGGCCCGAGAACTGGACCTCGACCCGGCCAGCATCGTCAAGTTGGCGAGCAACGAAAATCCGCTGGGGGCGAGCCCCAAGGCGCTCGCGGCGATCCGCGACGAGTTGGCCGAGCTGACCCGTTATCCCGACGGTAACGGTTTTGCGCTGAAAAGCCTGCTGGCCGAGCGCTGCGGCGTCGAGCTTAACCAGGTAACCCTGGGCAACGGTTCCAACGACATTCTTGAGCTGGTCGCCCGTGCCTACCTGGCGCCGGGCCTCAACGCCGTGTTCAGCGAGCACGCGTTTGCCGTCTATCCGATTGCCACCCAGGCTGTCGGTGCCGACGCCCATGTGGTTCCAGCCAAGGATTGGGGGCACGATCTGCCGGCCATGTTGGCGGCCATCGACGCCAACACCCGCGTGGTCTTCATCGCTAACCCGAACAATCCAACCGGCACCTGGTTCGACGCCCAAGCGCTGGACGACTTCCTGCAAGACGTGCCCGAGCACGTGCTGGTCGTGCTGGACGAGGCCTACATCGAATATGCCGAAGGCAGCGACTTGCCCGATGGCCTGGATTTCCTCGCGGCCTACCCGAACCTGCTGGTCTCGCGCACGTTCTCGAAAGCTTACGGCCTGGCCTCGCTGCGGGTCGGCTATGGCTTGTCCACTGCGGTGGTGGCCGATGTGCTGAATCGTGTGCGCCAACCGTTCAACGTCAACAGCTTCGCCCTGGCCGCCGCTTGTGCGGCAATGCAGGACGAGGTCTACCTGGCTGAAAGTCGCCGCTTGAACGAGGCCGGCCTGCAACAACTGGAAGCCGGGTTCCGTGAACTGGGCCTGAGCTGGATCCCCTCCAAGGGCAACTTCATCTGCGTCGATCTGGGCCGTGTCGCGGCGCCAATCTTCCAGGGCTTGCTGCGCGAGGGCGTGATTGTGCGTCCGGTGGCCAATTACGGCATGCCGAACCACCTGCGTATCACCATTGGCCTGCCAGCGGAAAACAGCCGTTTCCTCGAGGCGTTGAGCAAGGTCCTGGCTCGTGGTTGATGTCACCTCGCTGCAACCTGCGGGACCTATGATCGGTCGCCTGGTGGTGGTCGGCCTGGGATTGATCGGCGGTTCGTTCGCCAAGGGCCTGCGTGAAAGCGGGCTGTGCCGTGAAGTCGTCGGCGTCGACCTTGATCCGCACTCGCGCAAGCTGGCGGTAGAGTTGGGCGTGGTCGACCGCTGTGAAGACGATTTGCTGAGCGCTTGCCAAGGCGCGGACGTGATCCAGCTGGCGGTGCCGATCCTGGCCATGGAGAAATTGCTCGCCCGCTTGGCTAGCATGGACCTGGGGCAGGCGATTCTCACCGATGTCGGCAGCGCCAAGGGCAATGTCGTGCGCGCGGCCACCGAGGCATTTGGCGGCATGCCGGCGCGCTTCGTGCCCGGTCATCCGATTGCCGGTTCCGAGCAGAGCGGGGTGGAAGCGTCCAATGCTGAGCTGTTTCGTCGTCACAAAGTCATCCTGACGCCGCTGGAGCAGACCGATCCGGCGGCGCTTGCGGTGGTGGATCGCTTGTGGCGCGAATTGGGGGCCGATGTCGAGCACATGCAGGTCGAGCGTCACGATGAAGTATTGGCCGCCACCAGCCATTTGCCGCACCTGTTGGCGTTCGGTCTGGTGGATTCATTGGCCAAACGCAATGAAAATCTTGAGATCTTCCGTTACGCTGCCGGCGGTTTCCGCGATTTCACGAGAATCGCGGGTAGCGACCCGGTCATGTGGCACGACATCTTCCTCGCCAACCGCGAAGCTGTCCTGCGCACACTTGATACATTTCGCAGCGATCTCGACGCCTTGCGCGACGCGGTCGATGCAGGGGACGGGCACCAATTGCTGGGCGTTTTTACACGCGCCAGGGTGGCCCGCGAGCATTTCAGTAAAATCCTGGCCCGTCGGGCCTATGTGGACGCTATGAACTCCAACGATCTGATTTTCCTGGCACAACCTGGTGGCTCCTTGAGTGGGCGGATTCGTGTACCGGGCGATAAATCGATTTCCCACCGCTCGATCATGCTCGGCTCCCTGGCTGAAGGCGTGACCGAGGTGGAAGGTTTCCTCGAGGGCGAAGATGCCCTGGCGACGCTGCAAGCGTTCCGCGACATGGGCGTGGTCATCGAAGGCCCGCACCACGGTCGCGTCACCATCCATGGTGTCGGCCTGCACGGCCTCAAGCCCGCGCCGGGCCCGATCTACCTGGGCAACTCCGGCACCTCGATGCGCCTGTTGTCCGGCCTGCTGGCCGCCCAGGATTTCGACAGCACCCTGACCGGTGATGCCTCGTTGTCCAAGCGTCCGATGAACCGCGTGGCCAACCCGTTGCGGGAAATGGGCGCGGTGATCGAGACGGCCGCCGAGGGTCGTCCACCGATGACCATTCGCGGGGGCAACAAGCTCAAGGGCCTGACCTACACCATGCCGATGGCCAGCGCCCAGGTGAAATCCTGCCTGCTGCTGGCCGGTCTCTATGCCGAAGGCAAGACCACCGTCACCGAGCCGGCCCCGACCCGCGACCATACCGAACGCATGCTGCGTGGCTTCGGCTACCCGGTCACGGTCGAAGGCGCCACGGCGTCCGTCGAGTCTGGTAATAAGCTGACCGCGACCCACATCGAAGTGCCGGGTGATATCTCATCCTCGGCGTTCTTCCTGGTGGCGGCGTCGATTGCCGAAGGCTCCGACCTGGTACTTGAACACGTTGGCATCAACCCGACCCGTACCGGCGTGATCGACATCCTGCGCCTGATGGGCGCTGACATCACCCTGGAAAACCAGCGGGAAGTCGGCGGTGAGCCGGTGGCTGACTTACGCGTAAGAGCGGCTAAACTCAAGGGTATCGAGATTCCCGAGGCGCTGGTTCCGCTGGCCATCGACGAATTCCCGGTGCTGTTCGTGGCGGCTGCGTGCGCGCAAGGCCGCACCGTACTGACTGGCGCCGAAGAGCTGCGGGTCAAGGAATCGGATCGCATTCAGGTGATGGCGGACGGCCTGCTGGCGCTAGGCGTCAAATGTGAGCCGACGCCGGACGGCATCATCATCGACGGCGGCCAGATTGGCGGCGGCGAAGTACATGGGCACGGCGACCATCGCATCGCCATGGCATTCAGTGTTGCGTCCCTGCGCGCCACCGCGCCGATCCGCATCCATGATTGCGCCAACGTCGCCACGTCGTTCCCGAACTTCCTGGCGCTCTGCGCGCAGGTTGGTATTCGAGTAGCACAAGAGGCACAGTCGTGAACATCAAGGCACCGGTCATCACCATCGATGGCCCAAGCGGCTCGGGCAAAGGCACCATCGCCGGCATGCTGGCCAAGCAATTGGGCTGGAATCTGCTCGATTCCGGTGCCCTGTACCGTTTGCTGGCCTTCGCCGCCGCCAACCATGGCGTCGACCTGACCAACGAGGAATTGCTCAAGGCACTGGCCGCGCACCTGGACGTGCAGTTCATCGCGGCGACTGATGGGCAGTTGCAAAGGATTATCCTGGAGGGTGACGAAGTCAGCGACGTCATCCGCACCGAAAGCGTCGGCGCCGGGGCTTCCCAGGTTGCCGCGCTGCCGGCGGTGCGCGAAGCGCTGCTGCAGCGCCAGCGGGCGTTCCAGGAACCGCCGGGGCTGGTGGCTGACGGCCGGGACATGGGCACGGTGGTGTTCACCGATGCGCCGCTGAAGATTTTCCTCACGGCCAGTGCCGAGGAGCGGGCTCGCCGCCGTTATTTGCAGTTGAAGGGCAAAGGCGAGGATGTTAGTCTGTCGAGTCTGCTAGATGAGATCCGTGCACGCGACGAGCGTGATACCCAGCGCGCAGTAGCCCCGCTAAAGCCGGCGGCCGATGCGATACAGCTGGATTCCACGGAGTTGTCCATCGATCAGGTGCTGCAACGCATCATGAGCGAGATCGCGCTTCGCGATATCGCCGGGTGACAGGAAGCTCCGCAGGGGACCAGTCATAGTCCTGCGGCGCTTCTTTTATATGAAACTAACCCACATCGTCTGGGGTGTGGAGATGGGCGTTTACTTCGCCCTAATCAACAGGAATTAAAATGAGCGAAAGCTTTGCGGAACTCTTTGAAGAAAGCTTGAAAACCCTGAACCTTCAGGCAGGCTCCATCATCACCGGCGTCATCGTTGATATCGATTACCAAGCTCGCTGGGTAACCGTCCACGCTGGTCTGAAGTCTGAAGCGCTGATCCCGCTTGAGCAGTTCTACAACGACGCTGGCGAACTGAACATCAACGTCGGTGACGAAGTTCACGTGGCGCTGGACTCGGTTGAAGACGGCTTTGGTGAAACCAAGCTGTCCCGTGAAAAAGCCAAGCGTGCCGAGTGCTGGATCGTTCTGGAAGCGGCCTTCGCAGCTGAGGAAGTGGTCAAGGGCGTTATCAACGGTAAGGTTAAAGGCGGCTTCACTGTCGACGTTAACGGCATCCGTGCGTTCCTGCCAGGTTCCCTGGTTGACGTCCGTCCAGTGCGCGACACCACGCACCTGGAAGGCAAAGAGCTGGAATTCAAGGTCATCAAGCTCGACCAGAAGCGCAACAACGTTGTCGTTTCCCGTCGCAGTGTCCTGGAAGCCGAGAACTCCGCCGAGCGTGAAGCTCTGCTGGAATCGCTGCAGGAAGGCCAGCAGGTCAAGGGTATCGTCAAGAACCTCACCGATTACGGCGCATTCGTCGATCTGGGTGGCGTCGATGGCCTGCTGCACATCACCGACATGGCCTGGAAGCGTATCAAGCATCCTTCGGAAATCGTCAACGTTGGCGACGAGATCGATGTCAAGGTTCTGAAGTACGATCGCGAACGCAATCGTGTTTCCCTGGGCCTCAAGCAACTGGGTGAAGATCCATGGGTCGCTATCAAAGCCCGTTACCCAGAAGGCACTCGCGTCACCGCTCGTGTTACCAACCTGACCGACTACGGCTGCTTCGCTGAGCTGGAAGAAGGCGTTGAAGGCCTGGTACACGTTTCCGAAATGGACTGGACCAACAAGAACATCCACCCTTCGAAAGTCGTACAAGTCGGCGACGAAGTGGAAGTCATGGTTCTGGACATCGACGAAGAGCGTCGTCGTATCTCCCTCGGCATCAAGCAGTGCAAGTCCAACCCATGGGAAGACTTCTCTGGCCAGTTCAACAAGGGCGATAAAATCTCCGGCACCATCAAGTCGATCACCGATTTCGGTATCTTCATTGGTCTGGACGGCGGCATCGACGGCCTGGTTCACCTGTCCGACATCTCCTGGAACGAAGTGGGCGAAGAAGCCGTACGCCGTTTCAAGAAGGGCGACGAGCTGGACACCGTTATCCTGTCGGTTGACCCAGAGCGCGAGCGCATCTCCCTGGGCATCAAGCAACTGGAAAGCGATCCGTTCTCCGAGTACGTCTCGGTTAACGACAAGGGCGCTATCGTGACCGGCACCGTGAAAGAAGTTGACGCCAAAGGCGCCATCATCGTTCTGGCCGACGACATCGAAGCGACTCTGAAAGCCTCCGAAATCAGCCGTGACCGCGTTGAAGACGCGCGCAACGTTCTGAAAGAAGGCCAGGAAGTTGAAGCCAAGATCATCAGCGTTGATCGCAAGAGCCGCGTAATCCAGCTCTCGATCAAGTCGAAAGACGATGCTGAAGAGAAAGAAGCCATCCAGAGCCTGAAAGCAGCTCCGGAAGGCGAAGCAGCTGACACCACTATGGCGGCACTGCTGCGTCAAGCAATGGCCAAACAGAACTGAGTTCTGTTTGATCATTAAAAAGGGCGACTTCGGTCGCCCTTTTTTGTGGGTGTGATTTCAGAATTTTCCGACTCCCATAAGTGCTGCGGAACTGCGATCATTCGGAAGGCTACGAAACCAACCCCTCAGCCTGGCTGTCTCTTTAATGAAGAAGATCAATAATCTATCCGGGGGCGTCGGCCTGTGCCGGTTGGGTTGAGGCTCTACCTAAAGGATCTGAATGAACAAGCTCTTTCTTGTATTGATCGTCTTGGTTCTGACAGCGTGTTCTACAAGCGCCAAGACCCATGCAGTGCGTGGTGTCAGCGGTATCGAGGTCGACTGTTCTGGGTTGGGTTCTGGTTGGGAGAAGTGCCAAAAGCGGGCTGCGAGGGAGTGCAAGGGCGCGGGCTACAAGGTCATTACCCGATCCGACGACGCGAAGGATGAAGATCAATACCCCTTTGGTTTCAACCCCGCGGGTTATCTGACCCGAACAATGTTGGTCATCTGTCGATAGCTTGAGGAAGTCACGCTATCTGCATGGGAAGAACAGCAGGGGGAATGAAGAAGAATGTCAATACTTGGGCTGTTCAAAACCCTTCGACCATGCTAAAACCTTTTCAAGCGATTTTCCTAGCTGCTTGAAAAAGAAGGGAAAAATATGACGAAGTCGGAGTTGATCGAACGTATTGTCACCCATCAAGGGCTACTCTCATCCAAGGATGTAGAGCTGGCTATCAAGACCATGCTTGAGCAAATGTCCCAGTGCCTGGCTACGGGGGACCGTATCGAGATCCGTGGTTTCGGCAGCTTCTCACTTCATTACCGTGCGCCGCGAGTAGGGCGCAATCCAAAGACCGGTCAGTCTGTCAGCCTCGACGGCAAATTCGTTCCGCATTTTAAGCCAGGCAAAGAACTTAGAGATCGTGTGAATGAGGAGGAGGGGGATGAGCTCTGAGGAAAAGGCCGCAGAGGAAGCCATTTATGAGGGGTTTTAAACGGGTAGCTTTTTTCGTAGCCGCGCTGTTGGTGGCTTTGACGATTATTCTGTTTGTAATTGAAAATACACAACCTGTATCCTTGGCGTTCGCCGGCTGGTCAGCACCTCAGCTTCCTGTTTCGGTTTTGATACTTCTTGCGCTTCTCGCAGGGTTGGTTATCGGCCCGTCACTCGCTTGGTTCTTGAGGGTAGGTGTACGGCGAGAATAAGGTTACATGATTTCCAGTCACCTCGGTGAGGGGATCGCCGTTAGCAATTGTTTTTACTTTGGATGTGCTTTTCCATGTCAAAATCCCCACGGTCTACCGAGGTTTCTTTAGGGGCCTCTCAAGCCTTAGCCTTTAGTGCATTCTGTACGTTGAAGGGAAATTTTTCGCCAGCCGCAATTGAGAGCTCGTATGCATAATAATCGTGTAGATGCACATGACGCTCAGGAAATTGACTTGATTGCGCTCCTCCGCAATTTTTGGATTCAAAAGTGGTTGGTTGTGGGAGTTATGTTCGTCGTAACGGTTGGAGCTGGAGCGTTTGCCTATCTTACCAAACCAATCTATGAGGCTAGATTTTATATTAGCCCTCCAACTCAAAATGGTATAGCTGAGTTAAATTATGGTCGTGACTCAAGCACTGAGTTGGAGCCCTATTCAATCAAACAAGTTTACGATCTGTTTGCTCGCAATCTTCAGAGTGAAACCCTTCGTCAAACTTTTTTCCGTGATGTCTATTTGCCTTCGCTTGAAGAGTCCCAGCGCAAGGGACCGCTTGACCGTTTATATGAGAATTTTTCTCGCGTATTTATGGTCGGAGGTCCGGGTAAGGACACTCCCGAAAGATTCTCGGTCATCGTCCAGAGTGACGACGCGGCAGAGGCGACAGAGTGGGTCAGAGTTTACGTTCAGCGTGCCAGTGAAATCTCCAAAGCAGAGCTGATCAAAAACGTTACAAGCGAGGCCGCGGTTCGGGCCAGGAATCTAGAGCAGCGAATCGTAAGCTTGCGGGACAATGCTCAAAGGATTCGTGAAGACCGTATCCAGCAGCTTCGCGAAGCCTTGAAAGTTGCTGAAACAATTGGTTTGAAGACGCCTGTGATAAACTCCTCCGCTGCAGTTGATATCACTGTCGATACAGGCAGTAAGATGGATTATCAGCGAGGAAGCCTAGCCTTGGCAGCGGAGGTGTCCGTTTTGGAGGCAAGAGCTTCTGATGATGCATTTATTCCAGACCTACGTACGCTACAGATGCGTTACAATTTCTACCGTATGCTTAAGGTCGAACCTGATCAGGTGTCGGTTTACAGACAAGATGGTAACGTAGAGGTGCCACAAACCCCAATTAAGCCAGATAAGCTGGCGATCTTATTGAAAGGAATGATCTTGGGCCTTATTTTGGGGTTAGGGGCCGCGCTGATGAGGCAGATAGTTCAAGTACGTGTTGAAAAATAATCGATACATTGCTTCAGGTCCGTATCGATAGGTTCCAGGCATATGCAAGCGATTCCTATCTCTTCATGGAAGCAAGACTGGTGGGCTTGTAACGGCAGCAGATATTTTGACAGGGTGGGTGTTAAGTCATAAATGTGCGGGTCATCAATTTAGATGAAGTGGTATTTTGGATATGGATCCCACCAGGTTTTAGGTCCGACCGGCTCTGGCGACATAGAAAATTATTTCTAGTTTCGAAATTGATGTCGTTATAGTTTTTTTGTGTCGCTCGTGTTAGGTGTTGCGCTATGGTTGGCAGTACGGCAATAAGAAAGGGAATGCTTCGGCCGATCATAAATATTGCCGTTCAGGCTGTATTTAAATTGATGTTTTCTATCGCCTCGCTAAAGGTAGTTGCATTTTATGTTGGGCCTAGTGGAATGGCTGTGGTTGGGCAAATTCAATCCTTTCTTCAAATATTAAGTGCCGGCGTTTCATCGGTTACTACAACTGGTGTGGTAAAGCTGATTGCAGAAGATAAGCACTCTAAAGAAAGTATAGTGCGGGCTTCTGCATTTTTGTTGGTTTTCTTGAGTTTGATTTGCTTTGTTGTTCTGCTTCTTTCAAGTAGGGAGATAGCAAACTACTTTCTGCAAGGGGGTTGGGTCGTAGTACTGCTGCTGCTGCCGCTGGGAAGTTTTTTTATAGGGCTGAATAATTTATTTGTGTCCTATTTTAATGGTATGCAGAAATATAGCGAATATTTTTGGTACTCAATGATCACCGCTTTTATAACGGCGCTTTCAATTTGCGTTATTTCATTTTACTTTGGAAAGGTTGGGGCGGTTTATTCTGTAGTAGTGGCACCAGCTGTTGCTGGGATATGCATTTTGTTTTTGCCAGAAAGATTTCGTCTGCCGCGAATTCGAAGTGTCTTTAAAAAAATTGATGGTGGAATACTAAGGATATTGGTTTCTTATTCCTTCATGGCGTTGGGGTCCGCAGTGGTCGTGTATGGAGGGCAAATCTTCCTGAGGAACTATATTGCAACGAATAGCACAATGGCTGAGTCCGGTCTGTGGTACGCGGCAACACGTCTGTCAGATATTTATATGGGTATCTGTAGTGTGTTGTTTTCTACTCTTTTATTGCCAAGGTATAGTGCAATGGAAGGACAAAGTCTGGACGGTTTTGTTTGGCGAATGGCAGTAGTTGCGTTAGTTTCTGGCGTTGTTCTGGTTCTTATGGTTGGCCAGTTGGCAGGGTTTATTGTTTGGCTGATTTATGGTGAGGCTTTCGCAGTCTCTTCAGAAGTGCTGGAGATATATGTCATAGGGGATGGGCTGAAATGTTTGGGCTGGGTATTCCTTTATGTGATGCTCGCCAAGCAGCGCGTTCGAGCTTATCTCGTTTATGAAGTGACTACGGCATTTTTGTATTTGGTATCGTGCATTTTTTTCTACAGGCTGTATGGGCTTGAAGGTATGGCTTACGGCTACGTTCTGCAAGGCTTGATTTCGCTGTTGTTAGTGCTGCTGTGGTTTTTAATTAGCCGAAATAGAGCGATGTCTGTAGAGGAGGTCGCGTCATGATGCAATATAACGTTATATATGCATTGATTTGGATGTTGGCTCTCTTGTCCTTGAAAAGGACAACTTCGCCATCGACGGCAATATACGCACTCCAAGTGGCGCTTCTGTCCTTGTTTGCTGGTCTGAAATTTCAGACCGGCTACGACTGGCCAATCTACGAATCACATTACAACGCAATAAGAAGTGGTGAAGAGTTTTATCTGAGGTTTGAATTTGGATACGAATGGCTTGTTCATATTTCATCGTTTCTTGATCTGACGTTTGAGCATTTCTCCACATTTATTTCTATTATAGAGATTGTATTCATTTCGACCGTAGTGAGGAATTTTTTTCCTAAGCATTGTTTGCTGGTGTTGGCTGTAATGTACTCTGTCCCGGATTTTTATCTGATTCCTACATTTTCATTACTTAGGCAGGGATTGGCGGTTAGTATTTTTTTGCTTGGGGTGCATAAATTTTTGTCGGGAAGGGGAGGGCTCGCTTTTGCACTGTTTGTCGTCGCTGCCTCTATTCACTACTCAGTATTGGGTGGGGTGCTGCTGGTGCTACTAGTTTATTGGCTCCCCTTAAGTCGAACGACGTTCTTAATCGTCTTCCTGGCCTCGATGGCACTGTACTTGACTTCGATGGATGTTGTCCGTGCCGGTGTAGAAATACTTATGGTGTATGTGAATCCCAAATACATGATTTATCTGGATAGGGATGTGTTTAACGCTTCTTTTGCCTACCGTGCAGCCTATACCCTTGTGTCAATTGTGATTTTTTCAAGTATTTATTTAGCATGGGGTAGTCGTGGCGCCCAAAGCCATACAGATCAGTTAGCAACTCCAATGCTCTATCGCCTGGCATTTGTAGGCCTGCTTATCCCTCTGATAATATTTGGCTTCCCCACGCTGTCTACTAGATACCAGTATTTTTTTGCAGTCTTTTTAATCGGCGCGGCAATGAATACATTGTTGCGTTTGAATTATACAAGCCGACTGCTTACGGTTTTTGCAATTGCAATAGTCGCGTATTTGCCATTCTATCGATTCCTTTCGAGTCCGCTTTCCATCGTTTATATTCCTTACCAGAGTCAGATGTTTTATGATGTGCACAATTCGACAGGGCAGGAGCGGACAAGTAACCTACTCAATCAACTTGACGAACTGTGGTCCAAATGATGAGCTTGCGTAAAGATATTGTACTGCTTACCACGAAGTATGCTGACGACAAAAAAGACGCTTGGCTCACTAATGAGCTGGCCTATTCTATGAGCGAGGAGGGAAGTGAGGTTGCGGTCGTCGTATTCTCTTGGCTGAAAAACGATCCAGAATCAGTCACGAAAGTTATCGATGGAATTAAAGTAATACGGATCAAGCTCCCCGCCATATTTTATAATTCCGGCGCCATAGGGACGGCTTTGAAAGTATTCATATTTCCCTTTCTGGCAAGATACAAAATTGCCAAAGAGATAAAACGCTGTGATTTGCTCATAGCGAACACGCCTTGCGTCACAATTTTAGGAATGTCCCGATTCTTTAGAAAACGATATGACTCTAAAAGTTTTCTTGTGTTGTGGGATTTTTTTCCTTTCTATTTAAAAGATCTCGGTGCGATCAGGAATAAACTATTCTTCGGTTTTTTTCGGTACCTGGAAGAACTAATGTATACCAGTTTTGATCGAATTGGCTGTATGACTGAAGGAAACGCTCGGTTTCTTTTCGACAATTTTTCCTCCATTTCAAAGGAAAAAGTAGAACTTTTGCCGATCTGGGCAAAAATCAAAAAGATTGAGCCGATCGATAAAATTGAAGTTAGGAAAAAGTATAATTTGCCACCTGAGGGGTTTATTGCGATATACGGTGGTGCGATGTCAATCGTACAAGAGTTGGAAAATATTCTTGATCTGGCAGCGATGTATTCGAAAGATGAAGTGACTTTCGTTTTTATTGGTAAAGGCACTGAAAAAGAAAACTTGCAAAAAGCGGTTGCGACCCGTGGGTTGCAGAATATTATATTTATTGATTATGTTCCTCGCGAAGAATATGAGCACGTTGTTCAGTCGTGTGATGTTGGTCTGATATCGCTGTCTAGGAAGTTAACAGTGCCCAGTTTTCCTTCTAAATCTCTTGATTACTTTAAAGTCTCATTGCCGATTCTGGCGTCGCTGGATTCGGTTACGGATTTTGGCAATATATTGGAAAACGACGTTCGTGGTGGTTATGCTGTGGTGGCTGGTGATGCGGCGGCGCTGAAGGCAAAGCTGGATTTGCTGATTGAGGATTCAGCGCTCTGCGCTGAGCTGGGCAGAAATGGTCGACATTATTATGAAAAAAACTTGAGCGTAGAAAACGCGAGAAGTATCATTATTTCATTATTGTAAAGGAGGTTTTTATGCCTATTTCGTTCAAGGATTCTACGCTTTTAATTACCGGGGGAACAGGTTCCTTCGGAAACGCAGTGCTCAAGCGATTCCTGGATACCGATATCAAAGAAATACGAGTATTTAGCCGGGATGAAAAAAAGCAAGATGATATGCGTAAAAAATATGCCAGTAGTAAGTTAAAATTTTATATTGGTGATGTCAGAGATTTTCAAAGCGTTCTGAACGCTACACGCGGCGTAGACTACATATTTCATGCGGCTGCCTTGAAACAAGTGCCCTCTTGCGAATTCCATCCTATGGAAGCCGTTAAGACGAACGTACTGGGCACGGATAATGTGCTTGAAGCAGCAATCCAAAACAACGTGAAGCGCGTCGTTTGCCTCAGTACTGATAAAGCCGTTTATCCAATCAACGCAATGGGGATCTCCAAAGCGATGATGGAAAAGGTGATGGTTGCCAAGTCGCGTAATGATAACAATACCGTGATTTGTGGTACGCGTTATGGGAATGTAATGGCCTCAAGAGGGTCGGTGATTCCTTTGTTTATTGGTCAAATTAGATCAGGCACCCCTCTGAGTCTGACTGATCCTAATATGACTCGATTCATGATGACCCTTGCGGACGCTGTTGATCTGGTATTGTATGCGTTTGAGCATGGCTCGAATGGCGACATGTTCGTTCAGAAAGCTCCGGCAGCTACGGTTGAAGTCTTAGCACAAGCATTGACTAGCATGCTTGATGTGCCAAATTACCCTATTCAGGTTATTGGTACGCGGCACGGCGAGAAACTGTTTGAAGCTTTGCTTAGTCGCGAGGAAATGGCATGTGCTGAGGACCGTGGTAATTATTTCCGTGTGCCTCCTGATCTACGAGATCTGAACTATGCTAAGTTCGTAGAGCAAGGTGAAACAAAAATTTCTCGTACCGAAGATTATAACTCCCATAATACTGAGCGTCTCGATGTAAAAGGTATGCAAGAACTGTTGCTCAAATTGGACTTCATGCGTGCGATTCAGCGCGGTGAGCACGCGATGCCTGAGGAGTAATCAATGAGAATTCTGATCACAGGTGCTAACGGCTTTATTGGCCGTAATCTCGTATCGCACTTTAATGTTAAATCAGATATTGAGGTATTATCATTCACACGTAATGATTCTATCGCGAGCCTCCCAGCTTTAATTGATCAAGTGGATTTTATTTTTCATTTGGCTGGGATCAATCGCCCTCAAGATCCTCTGGATTTTCGAAAGGGTAACACTGATCTTACTGGTGCTCTTTGCAATGCGATCCGAAAATGTGGTCGTTCGGTACCTGTGGTCTATACCTCGTCTATTCAAGCGCCCCTGGATAACTCCTATGGAAGCAGTAAGCTTGGGGCTGAGCAATTATTAGTCGATTTGCAAAATGAAACCGGGTCACCGGTACATATATTTCGTTTGCCTAATGTCTTCGGCAAATGGGCGCGGCCTAACTACAATTCAGCCGTAGCTACATTTTGCCATAACATTGCTCATGGATTGCCGATTACAATAAATGATTCAAATGCACCTCTGAATCTTACGTATATCGATGATGTCGTACAATGCTTTATGGATGTTCTAGAGGGAAGGAAGGAAGGAACGCCTTTTGTAGAGGTACCTCAGTACGATACCACTGTAGGAGCCCTTGCTGAGCAGCTGAAATCCTTCCGTGACAGTCGCGATACGATGATCTCCGAACGTGTTGGAACGGGATTGTGTCGGGCCTTGTACTCTACGTACCTCAGCTATCTGTCCCCAGATCAATTTGTTTACGAAGTTCCAAGGCACGTTGATCCTCGGGGCGCTTTTGTTGAGATGTTAAAGACTAAGGATTCTGGCCAGTTTTCTTATTTTACGGCACACCCGGGCGTTACTCGTGGCGGACACTATCATCATTCGAAAACGGAAAAATTTCTTGTTATCAAAGGCACTGCGTATTTTCGATTCCGTCATATAGTGTCAGGTGAGTTTTCTGAGTTGACCACAACAGGTGAGCGTTCGGAAATAGTTGAAACTGTGCCAGGGTGGACACATGACATCACGAATATTGGCACCGATGAAATGATTGTGATGCTTTGGGCTAACGAGATTTTTGATCGTGCTGCACCGGACACTTACGCACTGCCAGTTGGTACAGAGGCTTAGCATCGAATGTTCAGAGATGGCGCGTCAATAGACGCGCTAAATGAAGTCTCAGAATATTTCAGCTCATACCGAGACCTTGGGTGGCCATCGTTGACTTTGCAACGCGGTGGAAACCCGGCTGATATGTTAAGCAAGTTTAATTTATTCAAAAATGGCCTTAGCAAATGAAAAAACTAAAAGTCGTAACAGTTGTCGGGACTCGTCCGGAAATCATTCGCTTGTCGCGCGTCATGGCCGCGCTGGACCAGTATTGTGAGCATATCCTTGTTCATACTGGGCAGAATTACGACTACGAGTTGAACGAAATTTTCTTTCAGGACTTAGGCATCCGAAAGCCTGACCACTTCTTGAATGCAGCCGGGAGCACCGGCGCGGAAACCATCGGCAATGTAATCATCGCGGTTGACCGGGTGCTGGCTTCCATCGAGCCTGAAGCCGTGCTGGTACTGGGCGATACAAACAGTTGCATGGCGGTTATTCCCGCCAAGCGGCGCAAGATTCCCACGTTCCATATGGAAGCGGGAAACCGTTGCTTTGATATGCGCGTCCCCGAGGAAATCAATCGACGCATCGTTGACCATACGGCAGACATCAACCTGACCTATAGTACTATCGCCCGAGATTATTTGCTAAGCGAAGGTTTGCCTGCCGATCGTGTCATCAAGACGGGCAGTCCTATGTTTGAGGTGCTTAACCATTATCGCGACAACATCGAGGCTTCAAGTGTCCTAGAGCGACTTGGCTTGGAGCCGGGTAAGTTCTTTGTGGTCAGTGCTCACCGCGAAGAGAACGTCGACTCGGATAAGAACTTCCTCAAATTGGTCGAGGTACTCAATACCGTTGCCAGTACGTTTGGCCAGCCCGTTATCGTCTCTACCCATCCGCGCACTCAAAAGCGTGTTGATGCCATGGGCATCGTGTTTCATGAAAATGTCCGATTGCTCAAGCCCTTGGGATTCATGGACTACAACAAGCTGCAGCTCGAGTCGCGTGCGGTTCTGTCCGATAGCGGTACAATCAATGAAGAGTCTTCTATTCTGAATTTTCCCGCTTTGAATATCAGAGAAGCGCATGAACGCCCTGAGGGTATGGAAGAAGGTGCTGTGATGATGGTGGGGCTGGATGTGGATAGGGTGAGGCAAGGTTTGCATATACTACAAGTACAAGGTCGCGGCGAAGAGAGAACCTTGCGCTTGGTGAATGATTACAGTATGCCCAATGTTTCCGAGAAGGTTGTAAGGATTATCCACAGCTATCGCGATTATGTTATGCGGGTTGTTTGGAGACAATATTAATCTAGGCGTGATACGAGATGTCGAATGTTTTTATTGTTACAGAGTACGTGAGTGCAACACAAAACTCTACGGGTTTCTTCTGGTCGAAAATTGTCAAGAAAATTGGCGACGAACTAGGTAGAGTTGCGGTTATCTATCCACGGACAGGCGGTGCTTCAGGAAATTTTGAGCATCCCGCTGTGGTGGAGATGCCATTCACTTCTTTGAGGTTCAATAAGAACATTTTACTTCTTAGAATGCTAAGCCAATTGTTACAGGTGCTAGGTTTCTGCTGGTATATCATCAAACATGTCCGAAAAGGAGATGTCTTGTTAAGTGGCACAAATCCAGCATTTCTGTTAATGGCAATTCCCGTGTTGAAATTGTTTCTGGGTTTTAGATGGGGGGTGCTAGTTCACGATGTATTCCCTGAAAATCTGGTTCCTGCGCAAATTATAAGCAGCTCCAATCGATTGTACCCAGCTATTAGTAGATTGTTTTCCAAAATTTATGATACAGCTGAATTGTTAATTGTTATTGGTCGCGATATGCAGGAGTTGATGAACTCTAAGATAAAAAATCCATCCAAAATTGTGTTCGTGCCCAATTGGGCGGATGAACTTGAGGTATACCCCTTAGCGCGTCATCAGGCGCCGTTTATTGAGGAACTGGGATGGCAGGATAAGCTCGTTTTCCAGTTCTTCGGCAATATCGGACGACTTCAGGGCGTAGGAAATATATTGGATGCTATTGCTTTGGTTGAGAATGAGCGCGCTGCGTTCCTGTTTATGGGGGATGGTGCTTTTGTCGCGAAGGTCAATGAATTCATTGTTAATCATCCTGAAAAAAATGTTGCATACGCCGGTGCGATTCCGCTTAAGGACAAGAACTTAGGGCTTGCCGCAGGGGACGTTGCATTGATTACGCTGGAGGAGGGGATGCTTGGATTAGGTGTGCCCAGTAAAGCGTATTTTTCTCTAGCGGCAGATAAACCGCTTTTAGCCGTGATGGATGAGAACGCTGAGATCGCTAGAATGATTCAGGAGACTGGGGTGGGATGGCAGTGCAAACCAGGCGATCCGCGAGCTTTAGCCGAGTTAATACTTTCGATATGTAATACGGATCTAGGCGCACTACGCGGTCGCTCTATTGCTGCTTTCCGCGAAAGTTATTCTGAATACGTCGTATTGAACAAATTCTATATTGCTGTTTCCAAACTTATCAGGTTGAAAAAATGAGGGTTCTCATAACCGGCGCCAACGGTTTTATTGGTAGACAGCTAGCACAGGTACTACAATCCGAGCACGAAAAAGTAGTCTGCTGCTCGCGTAAAGCTGATGATGCTCCAAATTTTGTTATTTGTCCTTCCTTAAGCGGTACTGCGGACTGGGCATCCTTGTTACAACAAATTGATGTGGTAATTCATCTTGCCGGTAAGGCCCATAATCTTTATGAGTCGAAGAAAGTTGCAGCGCGTGGCTTCAGGCAAGCGAATGTTGATGGCACACTTCGCTTGGCCCAGCAGGCGCTTGCGGCAAATGTAAAGAGATTTATTTTTATAAGCTCTGTCGGCGTCAACGGTTTGTCATCTGCCGGAGAAGCATTTAGTGAGTCTAGTCCGGCGGCGCCACACGCTGATTATGCTAAGTCTAAATACGAGGCCGAGCAGGGGCTTGAAAAGCTGACTTCCGGTACGTCTATGGAGCTAGTTGTCATCCGACCTCCTTTGGTTTATGCAGCACATGCCCCAGGCAATTTTAAGCGTTTACTAAAACTGGTTTCGTCAGGCTGTCCGTTGCCCTTTGCCAGCATCAGTAATCGTCGTAGTATGATCGCGTTAGAAAATTTGGCCGATTTTATTAAGCTTTGCGTGACTCATCCTCAAGCGGCCAATAATTTGTTTCTGATATCGGATGGGTCGGACTTGTCAATAGGTGAAATAGTTTCATTGCTTGCTACTGGAATGAATAAAAAAGCAAGGCTCTTTGCAATGCCTGCGGTTTGCCTACTTTTTGGTGCATTGCTGATAGGGCGAAAATCTACTTATACACAACTTTGCGGATCCTTGCTTGTTGATTCCTCTAAATCACGGTCCTTTTTAAATTGGGTTCCTGTAATCAGCTCTCAACAGGCTCTATTGAAGGCTGGTCAGCAATTTATAATGCTTTAATTATTTTCGGTATTAATACAATGTTGACTGGATTTGTTTCTGATGGTTTCTTTTGGTTCACCCTGCCAGTTGTGGTGTTTTTTTCTTTTTGCATGACAGGTGGACTCCGTCGTTACGCACTGAAACACAGTTTGATAGATGTGCCGAACAGTCGAAGCTCACACTCGATTCCAACGCCACGGGGTGGGGGCGTCGCCATCGTCGTGGCGTTTCTGCTGACACTGCCCGTGTTGGGCCAACTGGGTTTGGTACAGCTTCACTATCTGGTCGCGTTGGGTGGGGCAGGTGCGTTGGTCGCTATCGTGGGTTTCATGGATGACCATGGACATATTGCGGCGCGGTGGCGATTGCTTGGGCATTTCAGTGCAGCTGTCTGGGCCTTGGCATGGCTTGAAGGCTTGGCGCCCCTGAACCTATTTGGGGTCAGTGTTGATCTATCCTGGATAGGACATGCCCTGGCTGCGCTTTATCTTGTCTGGATTCTCAATCTGTATAACTTCATGGACGGTATTGACGGTATCGCCAGTATAGAGGCTGTGCTGGCCTGCCTGGGGGCGAGCGCACTCTACGCACTGTCGGGTTTCACCGACCTGATCTGGCCTCCGCTGGTCTTGGCCGCTGCCGTTCTGGGCTTTCTGTTCTGGAATTTTCCACCCGCGAAAATCTTCATGGGAGACGCGGGCAGTGGCTTTCTGGGCATCGCACTCGGGATCATGTCCCTGCAAGCCGCCTGGGTTTCCCCGGCCTTGTTCTGGGCGTGGCTGATCCTGCTGGGAGTGTTCATCGTCGACGCGACTGTCACCCTGATCCGGCGGTTTTTGCGAGGTGATAAAGTCTACGAGGCCCATCGTAGCCATGCCTATCAGTTTGCCTCGCGCTATTATGGGCGCCATCGTCCTGTCACGTTGGCAGTGGCGACGATCAACGTGCTGTGGTTGTTCCCCCTGGCGTGGTGTGTCGTGGTCCTGAAGCTGGATGGGTTGACGGGTGTTTTGCTGGCCTATGCGCCCCTGGTGTTATTGGCTTTCAAGTTCAAGGCCGGCCAGTTGGAGGTCGGCTGAATATTCCGGGCAAAGATGTCAAATGGGTCATGGACGGCTGTTGGGAAGCTGGACATAAAGACAATGGGTACGAGCAAAGGTGCTGGAAACATTCATGGATAGACTTCGCGTTGCATTGCTGGGCCTGCCACGTCGGCAGAAGCGCCTGCTTCAGGTCATGACCGATGTGTTGCTGGTCTGGACCGCTCTGTGGTTGTCGTTCGCAGTGCGCCTCGGCTTCGACGAGATGATCAATCCGTTTAGCAGTCATCCGTGGCTCCTTGTCAGTGCTTCTTTAATTGCTATTCCACTGTTTGTTCGTTTTGGTATGTACCGTGCCGTCATGCGTTACCTGGGTAATGATGCCTTGATCGCGATCGTCAAGGCCGTCAGCCTGAGCGCGTTGGTATTGGCGCTCGTTGTGTACTGGGGTGCCTCTTATATGGCGCCTGTGCCGCGTTCGGTTATTTTCAATTACTGGTGGCTCAGCCTGGTGATGGTCGGCGGACTTAGATTGCTCATGCGCCAGTATTTCATGGGCGATTGGTTCGCTCCCTCCGGTCAAGTGCCCTTCGTCAACCGTGGTGCCGGTCTTACCAAAGTGGCGATCTACGGAGCCGGAGCCGCCGGTAATCAGCTTGTAGCGGCCTTGCGTATTGGTCGGGACATGCAGCCGGTAGCTTTCATCGATGACGACACCGGTATTGCGAATCGAATGATCTCTGGATTGCAGGTGTTCAAGCCCAAGCATATCCAGAAGATGATTGAACTCACTGGCGCTCAAGAAGTGCTGTTGGCCGTTCCTTCGGCGAGTCGTGCGCGAAGGCGTGAAATCCTTGGGTATCTGGAAGGCTATCCACTGCACGTACGTAGTGTGCCGGGTTTCATGGATCTGGCCAGTGGCCGTGTGAAAGTTGACGACATCCAAGAGGTCGATATTGCCGACTTGTTGGGACGCGATGCGGTGCCTGCACAACCCGAGCTTCTGGCCCGTTGTATCAGCGGAAAGGTCGTTCTGGTCACTGGAGCGGGTGGGTCGATCGGTTCTGAACTCTGCCGTCAGATTCTCGCCTTGCAACCGTCTACTTTGCTGTTGTTTGATCATAGTGAGTTCAACCTCTACAGTATCTTGAGTGAACTGGAAGAGGCCATTGCCCGACAATCGATTCCGGTGAACTTATTGCCAATCCTGGGCTCGGTGCGTAGTGCGGCTAAATTGTTTGACGTCATGACTTCCTGGAACGTCGAGACGGTGTATCACGCAGCAGCCTATAAGCATGTGCCCTTGGTGGAGCACAATATTGCCGAAGGTATGCTTAACAACGTCGTTGGTACGTTGAATACCGCGCAAGCGGCGTTGAAGGCCCGGGTCGAGAACTTCGTGCTCATTTCCACGGATAAGGCCGTGCGCCCTACCAATCTCATGGGCAGTACCAAGCGCCTGGCAGAAATGGTCTTGCAGGCATTGAGTCAAGAGCTCGCGCCGGTGCTCTTTGCGGACAGCGGTAATGTGGCCCGGGTCAATAAGACCCGTTTCGTCATAGTGCGCTTCGGTAATGTGCTTGGGTCGTCCGGCTCGGTTATTCCGCGTTTCCGCCAGCAGATCAAATCCGGCGGTCCCATCACCGTCACCCATCCCAATATCACCCGTTATTTCATGACGATTCCAGAAGCGGCCCAGTTGGTGATCCAGGCGGGTTCCATGGGGCGAGGCGGTGATGTGTTTGTGCTGGACATGGGGGAACCGGTGAAAATCGCCGAGCTGGCCGAGAGAATGGTCCACCTGTCTGGCTTGAATGTGTGCTCCGAGAAGAACTTGTATGGTGATATTGCGATTGAATTCACCGGTTTGCGGCCCGGCGAGAAGCTTTATGAAGAGTTGCTGATCGGTGACAACGTGGTCGCGACCCAGCACCCGATGATCATGAGCGCCAATGAAGACCATTTGCCATGGGAACAACTCAAGCTGAAACTGGATGAGCTGATGGTCGCCGTTTCCGAGGATGAGTATTCACGGGTCCGAATGCTGCTACGCGAAACCGTAAGCGGTTACGCGCCCGAAGGCGAGATCGTCGATTGGATATTCCAGCAACGACGCTTGATTCCGAAACACAAGGATCGTTAAGGGAGCATGTTGGCGGTTGCCAGGAGGATCGGTATGCGGTTCAACAGCGAACAACTGCAACCCGCAAAATAGTTCGTTTGGGTTGAGGATCTAACTTTAGGATTGGGCTTTGGATATCGTGTTGTCAGGGATAAAAAACTTCTTTAATTTTCTGTTGGCCTGAGGACGTCATTATGGGCATGCTCCATTACATGACGGGCCTTGCTGACGCGCGATGGCGTTTTGCTACAGGCGATCAAAAGTCCCGAAAAGAGGCGGCGGCGTTGAGGGTTCGTCCGGGCACTTTGATTCATCAAGCAGTACACGGATTTCGACTGATTGCGCAATGCCACTGCGTCCCCGGGCAATGCTGCTGATGCATGAAAGTTTCTTCACGATCCGCGACTATGGTAGGTTGCCCGCCTCAGCCATCAACATACGGGCACCCTCTGCCATGGCTTCAGCTCACGCTAGGATGACCAGAGAAGGTCTAATCTTTGAAACTGATACAGGTAATCTTTTTTGAAGAGTGTTTATCAGTGATGCGTGACGTCGACCGGTTCAATAAAAACGGAATTGCGCCAGAGGCAGGTCAAGATGGGTAAGGGATTTATGGATAAGTTAAGAATCGCCCTGCTGGGATTGCCGCGACGCCACAAGCGGGCGTTACAAGTGGCAACAGACATTCTTCTTGTCTGGATCGCGCTCTGGCTGGCGTTCGTCGTTCGTCTGGGCGTTGAAGCAATGGCCAGCCCGATTGCAACGCATTTATGGCTTTTCGGCTCCGCCCCGCTGGTTGCCATCCCGATCTTCATCCGTTTTGGCATGTATCGCGCTGTCATGCGTTATTTCGGTAATGATGCGTTGATCACGATTTGCAAGGCGGTCAGCCTTTCGGCCTTGTTGCTGGCCCTTGTGGTGTATTGGTACAGCAATCATAAAACCGTGGTGCCACGCTCCATTATTTTCAATTATTGGTGGTTGAGTCTGATCATGATCGGCGGTTTACGCCTGATGATGCGGCAGTATTTCTTGGGCGACTGGTTCGCCGCAGTTCAACATGTTCCATTCACCAATCGTGACGATGGCCTGCCCAAGGTTGCTATCTACGGGGCCGGAGCCGCTGGTAATCAATTAGTGGCCGCGCTACGCATGGGGCGGGTGATGCGACCGGTTGCATTTATCGATGATGACAGCAATATCACAGACCGCGTGATCGCTGGGTTGCAGGTCTACGCGCCCAGAAATATTCAAAAGATGATCGATACAACCGGCGCAGAAGAAGTTCTGCTGGCGGTGCCTTCCTCATCACGTGGCCGTCGTCGGGAGATATTGGCGCTGCTTGAAGGTTTCCCACTGCATGTGCGCAGCGTCCCGGGCTTTATGGACCTGGCCAGCGGTCGGGTCAAGGTCGATGACATTCAGGAAGTGGACATCGCGGACCTTCTCGGGCGCGATTCGGTACCTGCCCAAGCTGACCTGCTTGAGCACTGCATCGCTGGGCAGTCGGTCATGGTCACAGGGGCAGGTGGTTCGATTGGTTCCGAGCTTTGTCGGCAGATCCTCGCACTGAAGCCGACTACGTTGCTGCTGTATGAGCATAGCGAATTCAATCTATATAGCATTCTGTCTGAACTCGAACCGCGAGTCATTCGAGAGTCGTTGTCGGTTCGGCTGTTGCCTATCCTTGGATCGGTACGAGACCAGACCAAATTGCTGGACGTGATGAAGACCTGGAGTGTCGATACGGTCTATCACGCCGCCGCTTATAAACACGTCCCGATGGTCGAGCACAACATCGCCGAAGGCATCCTGAACAACGTGATTGGCACATTGAACACAGCACAGGCTGCGTTACAGGCGGGGGTATCGAATTTCGTCCTGATCTCCACCGATAAAGCTGTGCGCCCGACCAATGTAATGGGCAGCACCAAGCGGCTCGCGGAGCTGACATTGCAAGCCCTCAGTCGTGAGCTAGCCCCAGTGTTGTTCGGCGACAAGGGCAACGTCTCGCGGGTCAACAAGACGCGTTTCACCATGGTCAGGTTCGGCAATGTATTGGGCTCGTCCGGTTCGGTTATTCCCTTGTTCCATAAGCAAATCAAAGCCGGCGGGCCGTTGACGGTTACCCATCCAAAGATCACCCGCTATTTCATGACCATTCCCGAGGCCGCACAGTTGGTGATCCAGGCGGGCTCCATGGGGTTGGGCGGAGATGTGTTTGTACTGGACATGGGAGAACCAGTGAAGATTGTCGAGCTGGCAGAAAAAATGATTCATCTGTCCGGCCTGAGCGTTCGATCGGAAAAGAACCCCCATGGCGACATTGCAATCCAGTTCACAGGCCTGCGCCCGGGCGAGAAGCTTTACGAAGAGTTGTTGATTGGTGACAACGTCGTCGCGACCCAGCACCCGATGATCATGAGTGCCAACGAAGACTACCTGCCTTGGGACGTCCTTAAGAGCAAGCTGGCTGAGTTGCTGGCCGCGATTGGGCACGATGACTATACCAAGATCCGCCAGCTTCTACGGGATACTGTCAGTGGTTATGCCCCGGATGGAGAGATTGTCGACTGGATCCATCAGCAGCGGCGTCTTGAGCCCTGATTGTCACACAACCAGTAACGTATACATTTTTGACAGCGATGCATCATCGCCTAAGTTTGAGAGGCAGCTTGGAAAAGCTGTTTCTTTCTTAACGATGTCATGGAGCTTCACTGATGCGTACACGCTATTTTTGTTCCTTGGTTTTTGCCCTTCTGACAGGCGGCTCGATAGCTGCTGTCGCTGCACCCACCGCCAAATTGGAAACCGTAGCCTCGCAGCAGGCCATTGAGGTGGGAGCATCTCAACGCGCAAAGATCGATCTTAATGGTGCCGATGCCACGACTTTGCAACGAGAGCTGCTGGGGGTAGGAGAGGCCAAGGCCAAAGCGATTGTCGCTTATCGGGAGAGTAATGGGGCGTTTTCCTCGGTTGAGGAGCTGTTGGAGGTCAAGGGAATTGGCAAGGCTATCGTGGATAAGAATCGTGACAAACTGGAAGTGAAGTAAGGGTTAAGTAAACGAAAAAGGCCGGTCTCGATGTCCGGCCTTTTTTGCATTCCGCACCATAGTTCTAGCGCTACACAAAACATTCGAACTCATCGCGCACGCGTTTCTTTTCAGGAAACGGCGCGCTGTAGCGAGTCGACGATATGGGTGAGTTGGTCCTCACTCAGTCCCATCCAGAGTGGCAGGCGGATCAAGCGCTCCGACAAGGTAACTGTATTTGTCATCGCGCCATGGGTACGACCGTAACGTAGCCCTGCTGGCGAGGAATGCAGCGGTACGTAGTGGAACACCGAATAAATATGGTCGAGCTTGAGTTTATCTAGCGTGCGCTGGCGGTCGGTGCCGGGAGCGAGCAAAACATAATACATGTGCGCATTGTGTGTGCAATTCGCCGGGATGATCGGACGGCGCACCGCGCCAGTCAGCTCGAGCCCCTCGAGCGCCTGATGATAGCGGTTCCAGCTATTAAGGCGATTTTGTGTAATCGATTGTGCCTCTTCCAGCTGTGCCCAAAGAAACGCGGCGGTCAATTCCCCTGGTAGATAGGATGATCCGACTTCCTGCCAAGTGTACTTGTCGACTTCCCCTCTGAAGAATCGGCTTCGGTCCGTACCTTTCTCGCGAATAATTTCGGCGCGCAATGACATGGTGGGGTCGTTGATTAATAGCGCGCCGCCTTCACCGGAGATGACGTTCTTGGTTTCATGGAAGCTATACGCACCTAAATCACCAATACTGCCTAACGCTCTTCCTTTATACGAGGCCATGACCCCTTGAGCAGCATCCTCCACCACATAGAGGCCGTGCCGACGGGCGATCTCCATTATCGTGTCCATTTCGCACGCAATGCCAGCGTAGTGAACCGGAACGATTGCCTTGGTGCGAGATGTAATCGCGGCTTCAATTAACCTTTCGTCCAAGTTTAAGGTATCTTCTCTGATATCCACAAATACGGGTATCCCGCCGCGCAACACAAATGCATTAGCGGTGGAGACGAATGTGTAAGACGGCATGATGACTTCGTCCCCAGGTTGAATATCCAGCAGTAGCGCTGACATTTCCAAGGCCGCAGTGCATGAGTGTGTTAATAATGCTTTATCACTGTGGCTATACTGCTCCAGCCACTGATGGCAACGCCGAGTGAAGGGGCCGTCACCAGAGAGTTTATTGAGGAACTTTGCTTCGGCGATATAGTAAAGCTCTTTACCCGTCATGTAAGGGCGATTAAAGGGGATTTTAAAGTCGCTCACTGTATCTCTCCGGATTATTGTTTTCAGGTAACAACAGGACGAGCCCGCCAAAGGGGAACGTGATACCTGCCTTCAAAGAACCAAGCTCTATCTTCATGTGGAATTCCAAGATCCGATTGGGTCGCTCAGAAACATTGAATTCGCTGCTCACTTCTGCATCCTTTTTCCTGGACGTTGCTGGTCAGCCGACTTCGAAGGCAGACTTGGGAAACGGGGTGCGATCTGAGTTCATTGACCAGACTCTCTGTTAATGAGTGCGCTTTAGGCGATTGTTCCTGAGGGTATCCCACAAATAAATAAATCCGCCGAAAGCGGCGGGGATCAGTACCATCAGCGTGTAATTTGCAAGGGAGGCTCCTACGGCTACGTTGGCGGGTACATCCAGCAAACCATAAAAATATACAAAAAATCCTTCTCGTACGCCGAGCCCGCCAATGGTTAATGGAACCATGGTCAGGATAGCGATGACCGGATACAGCGCGAAGTGTTGGATGAACGGGATATCGTAACCATACGCTCGAAATACTAGATAGACCACCGATATTATCGATATTTGGTAGCAAACAATATAAGGCAAAGAGCTCTTAAGTGCTCTTCGATAAGGAAAGATAACCGTGCTGGCGTGAAGTTTTTCTAGATACCCTAGTAAGCGAGACAGCAGGGAGCGTCGGAGGACGAGATGGCTGTAGAACGCATGGATTTTTCTACTGCTGAATAGAAATTGGGCGCCTATCGCTATGCAACTGATAACGAGGACGGTAATGATGAGAGAAGTATAGTCGTCTGAGCTAGGCAGGAAAGGTAGAGCGCAAAGCGTAAAAGTGCATAGCACCAATAGGCCGATCATCCTTTCGATGATGACGGTACTGCCGGCAGTTCCCCGCTTATCCGGATGACGCTGTTCGATGTGAAACATACGAAAAACGTCTCCGCCTTGCGACGATGGAAAGATCAAACCTTGAAACTGAGAGACCAAGCTTATCTTCCATAGACTTGGTAGCGCCTCGTCAATTGAGTTAAATCGTAAAAATACCTGCCAGCGGCTGATGGAAAAAAACGAGCTTAGCGTCAGGGGAATTCCCGCAGCCAGCGCAAGATAATGCCATGCTTCAATATCATCGATTAATGATATTGGCTGGATATCAAGTGTTTTTGCCAGGAAGACACAGATTAAAATGGCAAAAATCAACTTTAAGAGCGTTGCTGGCATGCGGGCTGCTCAATGGTTGAAGAAGACGAACACGTTGCTAGACACAGATGAGGTTGCCTGTGCAATGGGTGAAAGTGCAGGATGATCGTTTGCACGATGCTTCACCTTGAGTGATAAAAATATCGCTTATGATTGTTTCGTGTCTATATAGTTGACCAAGTCGTTTACTGTTTGAAGGCTTTCAATATCGACGTCAGGTATCTGGATCTGGTAATGATCCTGAACAGCAAGCATGATGGCGAAAATATCCATGGAGTCAATTCCTTGGTCGGTCAACTTCAGGTTGTCACGTAATGACGAAGCGTCAGCCACAACATTAGCCTTGCCGATGAGTTCGATGATCGTTTCTTTTGTAGTGGGCACGGTGGGTGCTTCCTTATACTGGTTTCTGGTGTCATTCCGGTCAGGAGTTTTTCTGCCGGGATTGAATGGCGCAACGGGTGACAGGTGAGTTCGCGACGAGCGCGAAGCTCAAGGCCGAGGATTTTGCCACAATCCGCGTAACAGAGGGGGGCGTCCTGAATGTAGTTCACGACCTTATCTCAGGTGGCCGTCAATCGACGTTGAGGGCGCTAAAGTAAATGGTGCCGACCTGTTCCGCACCCAGTTCGATGCGAGTACGGCTCAATCGGGTGCCCAGCGTTTGTTCGATCGTCAGCTTTACTCCGGCCAAGTCATGGCTCAGCGGCCACTTGGGGCTTTCCCAGCGACAGAAAACCCATTGGCTGCCACTGGGTAGGCACAGTTCTTTTAGATGCAACGCCTTGTTCAGCGATACCAGTACCTCTATCGAAGAAAAGTCCTCTGGCATGTTCCTCAAGCCAATCGAATGCTCGGCGGGGGAATAATGGCTGTTGCTGTTGATCAGCGACTCGTCATAGACGCGTCGAGCTTCGGCAAGTCCTTCGGCTTGAATCAATTTGCCTTCATGTTCAACGCCGTCGAGGTGAAAAGTGAAGCTGGCAATATCTTTACCCGCCAGCGCCCGGGGAGTGGACCTGGGCCACCAGTGACAGCTAAGCAAATGGCTGGTCATTGTGCCTATTTTGAAGTCGAGCTTTTCGATCCTTGCGTCCGGCGCATGATCCATGATGGATTGCATCGTGGCAAAGAGCATGTCGGCTCCCTGTATGTAAGTCCGTTCGCCCTTGAAGCCCAGTGAAAGCTCGGTGGAATGCATTACTTCAATTTCCCCAGATGGGCCGTCATGTTCGCCCTATGATTGATCGCGAAGTTTCCGGACACAACGCTATGTGGTGCAATGTCGCTAATGACCACTGAGCCCATTTTTATTTGTACCGCGTCCCCGATCACCAGACCCTGGGCGATAGAGCAGGAGGCACCGATCCATACGCCTGCGCCCAAGCGAGAGCGCCCGGCGACCACGGAGTTGCCAGATACCACGCAATTTTCGCCAATCACCGCGCCGTGACCAATATTGCTCATGATGCCAATCTGGCAATTATTGTGGATGGTGGTCGGTTGCTGGAACAACGAACGCGCGATCACCGCGCCAGCGAGTATTTGGCAGCCCGATCCGATGCGTACACCACCTTGATGCTTGACCATCATCAGTGTGCCGTCGCTGTTGCGCAGAGTGATGAGGCCCTCAGCGCCCACCACTGCATTCGAACCGATGAAAACGTTGTTTCCGATCTCGACAGGGCCTTCAATGACAACATTCGCCGAAACTTCGACGTTGTTGCCCAGTCTGGCCAATGGCGAGATAACGGCGCTGGGATGTAGCCTGCAGTTGTCTCCGATGATGGGGGTAGGCAAAGTTCCGCATCCAGTATCTTGGTTGAAACTATTGTAGAGACGGAAAAAGGAGGTGCGAGGGTCGACGCAGAATACAACTGTTTTTTCTGTCTGCAGTACTTCATCTTTCAGATTTTCGGGGCACAGGATACAGGCCACGTTAACGACGGCCAGCGCTTTATGCAGGTAATGAATGTTCTGACAGTACACTAGTGCGCCCGGCGCCTGTGCTTCAATTTCGTCGAGGTGCGTAAAGGAGCCGCTATTCAGAATATTTTCGGCCGGAAAATAATTCATGACTCGGTAGCTGGAGGTCATTATTAATCCACGCGCTCTTCGATAATGGGGAACTGGCTAAGATGAGTTGCATTTTCTACCAGCCTCCCGAGGTACTCTCCTTGTACGCCCAAAGCCAGGAGTATGTTGCCGGCGAGAAAGGACACGAGGATAGCCAGTGACGCCCAGCCGGGCACGATATGATCAGTCAGGAGGGTACGCAGCAGCACATATACGGCGAAGAGAATGCTCGACGCACTGACCATGAAGCCCCAGATCACCACATAGCGCAATGGCAGGAGCGAATAATTGATGATAAGAAACGACAGCGTTTTGAACATCTTGCCCAAAGTGTAGGTGCTTGGACCGCCGTCGGCGCGCGGTGCGTGACGGATGGTCACATTTGCCATCATGCTGATGGGTACCGAGTTGAACAGCATTGCGGCGATATGGGGATGTGATCCTTGATACCTGGCCAGCTGTTTCGCCACTTGCTGGCTCATCGCCCTGTAGCTCGAAAGGCCGAAATCGGTCGGTTTGCCCAACACTTTGCTGACTAGTTTATGGTTAAGCCAGGAGGCCAGGTTACGCCAGGCACTGTGTTGTTTTTCGGCCATCGGTATCTTGCCGATTACGACATGCTTGCCCGCCTGAAGCTGGTCGATGAAGAGTGACAGGTCTTCAGGGAAACACTGCAGGTCATCGTCGATCGTCACAACATAGCGTTTGCACGCGTAGCTGATACCACACAGGGTGGCATGTTGTTGCCCTTTGTTCCTTGCGAAGCGAATGGCTTTGACCCGCGGATCCTGTTCGTGGAGCGCGAGTGCGGCAAACCACGTCTGATCCGGGCTCGCATCGTCCACAAGAATAATTTCCCAGTCGTCGCAAATCTGCCCAAGGGCTGCTCGTGCGCGTGCGTAAAACTCCGGGAGCGTATTCATGCTCTTGTAAACGGGTACAACCAAGCTAACTGAAACGGTTCTATCGATCACCTTGAGCTTCATCCTGACCATTGGATTGAACGATGACACAGGCTGCCGACGCGTCCTGCATGGATGTTACGGGCTTGTAGATTCGTTGCTTTCCGCTTGGTCGTGCACGCCATGCTGCAACCGATTGGGTGGGGTATCAAGCTTTACGGGTCATCGGTGTCGCTCGACTTCAAGCAGGCTTTGATGGAGCCTCAGTGGATCCTCGGTAAAAAAGGGAAAGATTTTAAGCCATTGAAGAGACGGTGTCACGGCACGGGGAGCCTGATGTTTCTTCAATGGGGGAGGGCCAGGTTGGTGTTCGAAGCGTTACCTCGAATGGATATCACGCCGAACAGTGGGGCTCGACGGATACGTGATAGGTTCGGTGTCGGGATTCGGCTATCATCGGCACCGACGAGTAAGCCTCTATTGACTAAGATGGACAGCCCATCTTGATTCGACCGGATGTTGATTAATGAGAGAAGTGGTAATAAGAAAATTCCAGCTCCTTCACCTGATATTATTTTTTACAGTATTACTGGGTGGTATATTTCTCCCGATTTATTCCGATGAAGTGGTGACAAAGTTCAGAGTTGCGCGGCTTTTTCTTGAGGAAGGCAATGCCGTTACCTTGTATCCACAATGCACGGCCACCGCCGGGCGAGCGGTCGCTTGGATATTTTATCCAGCTGCGATGTTGCTGTCGGCCGTGTATGCCCAACTGGGGCCGCTTGGCCTTAGGGTAAGCGGTATTATTTTAGCGCTGATCTGGTTCGCTTTGCTGGCTTATTGGTGTTTGCGACAAGCGCACGACTTGGGAGCAGGGCTCCAGCGTTTTACTGGATTAGTCGCAGTGGCGTCACTGGGTGTCTTGCCTTTTTTGTGGGTGATGTCGCGTCCGGAGCATCTTTTGGTGCTGGCGATTCTGCTGCTGTGTTTGTCTGCGCTGTTCTTGAAGAAAGGAAAGTCTCCACGTGCCCAAGCGGCAATGGCGGTAGGGTTAGCCTTTTTGCTGTCTCTCTTCTTCTATGCTCATCCCAAAAGTCTGTTTTACATGCCGTTCGCGCTGGCGGCCATCTGGTCGGCGACGGCTACCTACCATAAAGTGGTTCGCTATGGCCTGCTGCTATTCGTCCTTGCCCTATGCGTTCAAGTCTTTCTGTATTTCAGCGCACTGGGGGGCTGCCAGGACGCTCCCTATATTCAACAGATGTTAGCGGCTAACACCCTATTGCCGGGCATGTTGTTCAATGCCCCCTTTGAGTTCATCAGTGCTGCCTATAACAATTTAATAAGCTTTCCTGAGCGGATGTTGCCACATCTGACATTTAATGCCACGTACCAATCCGGTTGGCTGCCTCCGATGGCGGGCAGCTTTGGAGCGTTGCCATACCTTAATTTGGCCATTGAATACGTCCTGTACGCATTTATAGTCGCAACTCACGTTCTAAGTATTTTGGTATTTTTGTTACAAGTATTTCGCCGACGAATCACTGTTTCGGTGGTGTTGGCGCTATTGTTGGCTGGCGCCAATGTGATTAACGCATTCTTTTACAATATCCAAAATTTCTACGCGGGCGTCCAATTCGTGCCTGTCTCCATCATTATCGCGGCTTTATTGATGCATACCCGGCGCGCAGCGAAGCTGAACAACGCATCTGTATTGGCAGCTTATTCACTTCTATTGATCCTGGCGACGGCGTCGCTGATAACATTATCGGCACTCGTTACGCCAGGTCTCGTTGGTAATGCAGCCTTTACCCAGTCAAGCTTACCTGGGCAACCACTGTCGATTCCGGTGCTTGGTGTACAACCTCATTTGGATTCAATTATAAAGTTGGGGGCTTCATGCAATATTCCTACGCAGTCAGCAGAGAATGTTGTCGTCGATCACATGACATACTTTGCCTATCTGCGCGATAAGCAACCGATCCACGTGCTTTATGTGTCCGAAACTGGTTATGGCGGCGACTTGAGCAACGGAAAGTTGTTGCCGTTTCTCAAAGGACTGAACAGTCCGGGGCTAATCACCCGGTGCGAATGGGTACCGTATCCATTCAGGGAAGCGCAGGAAAAAGATGATAAAGGTTATTGCTGTGTCAATTTTGGTAAGCTCTGACTCGTACTGGTCTTGATTACGGTCGCCCGGAAGTCGCTGGTGGGAAAAGAGGCCGGTCGCAATGACCGGCTCCGCGCTTTCCGGCGGGTTTGACTTCGGCGGGGTGACGTGAGCAAGCTCTGCAAAATGCAGGCGTGATTGAACTTGGCATGAAAAGTGAGCATTCGATAACCATCGATTGCTGAACATTCGAGGTGTCGAGCATGAACGATGGACTTGGCCTCGCCGACCAAATCACCCTCGAGCTCCGCGCCGACATCATCGGCGGTCGCCTCATTCCAGGCATGGCGCTGATCGAAAACAACCTGGTCTGCGCCTACAACGCATCCCGCAACACCATCCGCGAGGCATTGCACCGTCTGGGTCAGGAAGGGCTCACCCGTTACGTGCGTAACAAAGGGGTGATGGTTCGCAGGTTGGATGTCGATGACGTAAAGGATTTGTTCAAGGTCCGTCGCACGTTGGAGCTACAGGCCATTCTTACGAGCAAGCCGCTGAGCGAGTACCAGTCCGACCGGATGCTCGAAGCCTTGGAGGCTGCGGATCTGGCTCGGGAGCGTGAGGACTGGCGTGCGGTCGGCACCCATGGCTTGGCGTTTCATCAGCATGTCGTTGGTTTGATGCGCAGTCCTTTGCTCGATGAGTTTTTCACCAACGTGGTCGCGCAGCTACGCTTGGTGTTTTGTTCCGCTCCCGATGAGGCGCGCTTCCAGGCGCCGTGGCTTGCCCGTGACCGGCAGATCCACGACTGGCTGGCCGAAGGCGACAAGCTTGCGGCCCATGAGGGCATGAGCCTTTATCTCGACGATTCCGAGCAGTTGCTTTTGCACTTGCTGACTTCCGCTAACGCCCACTGATCAAAGGACCCGCCGCCATGTACAAAGACTACCCAGCCGCCTACCAGGTCAGCAAAGGTTCCGCCCTTCAAGTGGACAAACCCTTCTACGACCGCATCCGCACCGCTCAAGACAAGCGCACGCTGATCGAGCAGTTCGAGGTTCCCATCCGCACCGGCCGGGCCTGGCATGTACCGGCTGGGCATGTCTTCCGCGTGACCACGCCGGTAGGCCCGCAGGTGGGCGACTTCAACGTCTGGAACGCTCACGATCCGCGGGAGCGGTTGTGGGCGGCGCGTACGCGGCAGCTTCAGGGCGCGCATGTCAGCACCCACGATCGGTTGTGGTCGAACCTGCCATTTCTGCGACCGTTGGTGACGATCACCGATGACAGTTTGGCCGGTTATGGGATCGATGAGCATGGCGGGCGTTTGCATGATTTGTTGGGGACGCGGTGTGATCCGTATGTGAACAAGATGCTGACTGGCGAGGATTTCCATCATCATTGTCACTCGAACCTGACCCGTGCGGTGTTGCCTCATGGTTTGACTGAGTTTGATGTGCACGACGTGCTGAATATCTTCCAGTGCACTGGGCTGAATCATGACGACATGTATTTCATGAAGGCTTGCCCGGCGCAGAAGGGCGATTACCTGGAGTTTTTTGCCGAGATTGATTTGCTCTGCGCGTTATCGACTTGCCCAGGCGGGGATTTGTCGTTGGCGATGTGGGGGCCGGATGCGCAGGATCCGCTTAGCGTTTGTCGTCCGCTGGGGGTGGAGATTTATCGGTTGGAGGATTCATTGCTGCAAGGCTGGAGTCAGCCGGAGCGGGCGGCTTACAAGGGGCAGCATGGGTTGCATATTGCCAAGGCGGATTGGGAGAAGTAACAGCAGGCGGCGGTCCTGATAACCAACGCACATTAGCAGACACACCGCGTCAGCAGTTTTGGGGCTGCTGCGCAGCCCAGCGGGAGCAAGCTCCCTCGCCACGGAAGCGGTGTGGTAACTGACGATCAGCGGTCCTTGGCCTCTTTCGCATCCATTTCGGCATTACGCTCAGCCACGCGTTTGCGCTGTTCGTCCGTCAGTTCCACCTTGTGGGCGGTGTCGCGCAGCATCATCAAACCACCTACGATCGAGCCGATGGCGACGATCAGGATTAACCAGGCATACCAGGGCATAGGGCTCTCCTTGAGAGTGCAACGGTCAGTCGAACATTCGCTGACCCTTGCACTTACCACTTATGAGCGAACGCTGTTCGCAGTGGTTCCATACTACGCCCGTTATGCCGGCTTCACCTTATAGCCCGGTCAACATCGCATCGGCCGGAGCGTCTGCGCGCAACTGGGCGGTCAGGACGAAATAGACGAAACCGACGGCCATGAAGCCGAGGAAGATCAAGCCGATCAGGGCGTTGAACCAAGCCATCGCTACCAGGCAGACCACGGCGAGGACCAAGGCGATGGCCGGCACGATGGGGTAGCCGGGGGCGCGGAAGGTGCGCTCGAGGTTGGGTTCGGTTTTGCGCAGTTTGAACAGGCTGAGCATGCTCATGATGTACATGACGATGGCGCCGAACACGGCCATGGTGATCATCGCCGCGGTCAGGGTCATGCCGCCGAGGTTGATCAGGCCGTCGCTGTAGATCGCGGCGATGCCGATCAGGCCGCCGGCGATGATGGCGCGGTGCGGGGTCTGGAAGCGTGACAGTTTGGCGAGGGAGGCAGGCAGGTAGCCGGCGCGGGCCAGGGCGAAGAACTGGCGCGAGTAGCCGAGGATGATGCCGTGGAAGCTCGCCACCAGGCCGAACAGGCCAATCCACACCAGCATGTGCAACCAGCCGGAGCTTTCGCCGACCACGGTTT
Source organism: Pseudomonas sp. Z4-20 (assembly GCF_051131955.1). Lineage (NCBI taxonomy): Bacteria > Pseudomonadati > Pseudomonadota > Gammaproteobacteria > Pseudomonadales > Pseudomonadaceae > Pseudomonas > Pseudomonas sp. Z4-20. Next base: position 3,875,437 of record NZ_CP071641.1, on the reverse strand, counting down.
TCATGGCTTGGGGCAGCGGGTCGTTGATGTTGGACAGGGTGCGCCAATCACCGACGCCGCCGGCAAAGAACATTACGCCCATGGCCAGGAATACCAAGGTCAGGATGCCGCTGATGTAGGCCTTGGGGATCGTGCGTTTCGGGTCCTTGGCTTCTTCAGCGGCCATGGCCGCGCCTTCGATGGCGAGGAAGAACCAGATCGCGAAGGGGATCGCCGCGAACATCCCGGCGATGGCCGGTGCGCCGAATACGTCGGAACCGGCCCAGCCGTTCAGGGCGAAGCTGCTGAAACTGAACGCCGGCGCGACGACGCCCATGAACACCAGCAATTCGGCCACCGCAAGCACGCAGACGACCAACTCGAAGGTCGCCGCCAGTTTCACCCCGAGGATGTTCAGGCCCATGAACACGATGTAGGCACCGACGGCGGCGTGTTTCGGGTCGAGCGCCGGGAATTGCACGTTCAGGTAGGCGCCGATCGCCAGTGCAATTGCTGGTGGGGCGAAGACGAATTCGATCAGGGTGGCCAGCCCGGCAATCAAGCCACCTTTTTCACCGAAGGCTCGACGGCTGTAGGCGAACGGCCCGCCGGCGTGGGGAATCGCGGTGGTCAGCTCGGTGAAGCTGAAGATGAAACAGGTGTACATGGCCGCGACCATGAACGACGTCACCAGGAAGCCCAGTGTCCCGGCCACGCCCCAGCCGTAGCTCCAGCCGAAGTATTCCCCGGAAATCACCAGCCCGACGGCGATGCCCCACAAATGCAGGGTGCCCAGGGTGGGTTTGAGTTGTGTGTTCATCAGTGGCTCCCCTCGATCAATAGCAAAAAGCGCTGGGGAGGGGCAGTGCAGCGGGCGTGCCAGGAAGGCCGTTGCGGTCGTTATGGATGAAATCAGGTCGTATCGGGGATGTTTCACCCCGAATTGTGGTGTTCGATGCCCCAGTTCAGCGCCACGGATTCATGGCTTGCCGTGATCTCGTGCAGACGTGTGGCACCGCTGACTTCTCCAGATGGACGCCCTACGAAAGAAGCTCAGTTTGTTCATCAAGGCATTCAAGCAGCGCCGATTTCCAATAAGGCTGGCTGATTCCCCAATCCCGTTCCAACCGGCTGCAGTCAAGCCTTGAATTGAGCGGACGTACCGCTGCTGCCTGATATTCGCTGGAGGAAATAGGCAGTAACGTTGCACAAGGCTTGCCCTGTTGATGCAACACATCGACGATAGCTTGGGCGAACCCAAACCAGGAAATCTCGCCTTGAGCCGTCAGATGATAGGTTCCCCACGTCTCCTCTCCACCTTGCCACCGCTCAATGATCGCCAGCGTACTGTTGGCGACGGAGCCCGCCCAAGTCGGCGCTCCTATCTGATCATCGACGACTCGTAGCTCTGATCTTTCCTGGAGAAGCCGCTGCATGGTCAAGAGGAAATTACGTCCATGGGTTGAATACACCCAGCTGGTGCGAAGAATCAGATGCTTGCCATTAACCGCAGAGACGGCTTGCTCACCTGCCAGTTTGCTCTTGCCATAGATCCCCTGTGGATTGGGTGTGTCGGCTTCGTTGTAGGGCTCGCTTTTATTTCCGTCGAATACATAGTCGGTGGAGTAGTGAATCAGCGGTATATCGAGCGCGAGCGCTTCTTCCGCAAGAATGCCAGGCGCCACGGCATTCAGGGCAAACGCTGCCTCTGGCTCGCTTTCCGCTTGGTCGACGCCTGTGTGGCCGGCAGCGTTGATGATGAGATCGGGACGAATGTTTCGTACCGTTTTGCGGATCAGGTCTGGCTTTGTCAGATCGAGTTGATCCCGCCCCATGACGATCAACTCACCAACATTGCGTAGTCGCTGCTGTAGCTCAAGGGATAGCTGGCCATGCCGGCCATTGAGGAGAACTCTCATGGTCGCAGACCGACGGGATTGATTTCCTCTCCGGCGATCTGGGCGAGATATTGACCGTACCCAATCTTGCCGAAATAACGTGCGCGCTCAAGCAGCTGTTCGCGGCTGATCCAGCCGTTGTGATAAGCAATTTCTTCCAGACAGGCCACCTTGAGGCCCTGGCGATGTTCGATTGTCTGCACGTATTGTGAAGCGTCGAGCAGGCTGTCGTGGGTCCCAGTGTCCAGCCAGGCAAAGCCTCGACCGAAGCGCTCGACCTGCAAGTCACCTCGCTCAAGGTAGGCATTATTGATATCAGTGATTTCCAGCTCGCCACGGGCCGAAGGCTTGACTGCCTTGGCAATTTCGATCACGTCGTTATCGTAGAAATACAAACCTGTAACTGCGTAATTGGATTTGGGCTTCGCAGGTTTTTCTTCGATTGATATGGCGCAATTGTTGCTGTCGAAGTCGATCACCCCGAAACGCTCCGGGTCCTTCACCCAATAACCAAATACAGTGGCGCCTGAAGGGCGTTCGGCTGCCCGTTGCAACTGTGCACCGAAATAAGCCCCATGGAAGATATTGTCGCCAAGAATCAGGCACACCGGATCCGTGCCGATAAACTCTTCGCCAATCAGAAAAGCTTGGGCCAGGCCATCCGGTGAGGGTTGGATTGCGTAGCTGAACTTAACGCCGAACTGGCTACCGTCGTGCAGCAGATTCCGGTATTGCGGTAGATCCTGCGGAGTGGAAATAATCAATATTTCCTTGATGCCAGCCAACATCAGTACCGATATTGGGTAATAGATCATCGGTTTGTCATAAACCGGCAGCAACTGTTTCGAAACACCAAGAGTAATGGGATGCAGACGCGTGCCGGAGCCACCCGCTAATACGATGCCTTTCATTATGCGAGGAGTTCCTTTTTATTGATGAAGCCAAGGCGTTCGCCTTGATAACTGCCGTCCTGAACGCGACGGCACCATTCCAGGTTGTCCAGATACCATTCGACCGTTTTGCGCAGCCCGGACTCGAACGTTTCTTGGGGTACCCAGCCCAGCTCCTGCTCGATTTTCCCGGCGTCGATGGCGTATCGCTGATCGTGACCCGGGCGGTCCTGCACAAAAGTTATCAGGTCGGCATAGTGGGCGACGCCTTCAGGCTTTTGCGGTGCGAGCTCTTCCAGCAACTGGCAGATCCCGCGAACCACATCGATATTCTTTTGCTCGTTGTGCCCGCCAATGTTGTATGTCTCGCCAATCTTGCCCGTGGTGACCACTTTGAGTAACGCTCGGGCGTGGTCTTCAACGAACAGCCAGTCACGAACCTGCATGCCGTTGCCGTATACCGGTAAGGGCTTGCCAGCCAACGCGTTAAGGATGACAAGCGGAATGAGCTTTTCGGGGAAGTGGAACGGACCATAGTTGTTTGAACAATTGGTCAACAGGACCGGCAGGCCGTATGTGCGATGCCAGGCGCGGACCAGGTGGTCGGAGGCTGCTTTGCTGGCCGAATAGGGCGAGCTTGGCGCGTAGGGGGTGGTCTCCGTGAATAAGTCATCGACGCCGTGCAGGTCGCCGTAGACCTCGTCGGTGGAAATGTGATGAAAGCGAAAGGCGCTTTTCTCCGGCTCGGCAAGGGTTTGCCAGTAGGCGCGGATGGCCTCCAGCAAACTGTAGGTGCCGACGATGTTGGTCTGGATGAAGTCCGATGGTCCGTCAATCGAGCGATCGACATGGGACTCCGCAGCGAGATGCATGACCGCATGGGGCTGGAAGCGCGCCAGCACCGCGCTGACAGTCGTCTGGTCGACGATATCGGCTTGAACGAATTCGTAGCGACTGTTACTGGCGACGCTGACAAGCGATTCGAGGTTGCCAGCGTAAGTCAGTTTGTCCAGGTTAAGGACTTCATGACCCGAGTGCTCAATCAGCTCGCGAATCAGGGCAGAGCCTATGAAACCGGCCCCGCCGGTGATGAGGATACGCATATGAGTCCAGCCTTTTCCCAATAAGTCGATGACGCATGAACCGTAGCTTGTCGGCATGAGTCGGGTAGTGCAATAGAAGTGTCGGCCCAATTCTGGATTTGTAGAGCCTAGCGCATGGGAAAATAACTGACGCCGTCGGACGGGCTCTCAAGCCGACTCCGATCAACCGTCTTCTTTACACATTCTTTATCCTCAACTCCCACTCTCGATCTCGTCCCTTTACACCCTTCCTGCCGACAATCACCACACGCGGCAAGACGCCGTACCACGGAGAAATCCCATGAGTGTTCTGGACGGGGTGTCGCTGCTGCTGGCAGTGGCGCTGTTCATTTATCTGCTGGTTGCGCTGTTGCGCGCGGACCGGAGTTAGGAGCGGCTATGCACGGTTATGACTTCGGGCTGATCCTTGGCTTTTTCGCGCTGGTGCTGATTCCGGCACCGTTTCTGGGGCTTTTTTACTATCGCGCGATGGAAGGTCAGCGCACCTGGCTTTCACCGATCCTTGGCCCGGTGGAGCGCGGCTGTTATCGCGTGTCGGGCGTCGATGCCAGCGCAGAGCAGAGTTGGCAGAAATACACCTTGGCCTTGCTCGCCTTCAACTTGGCGGGGTTCGTGTTGTTGTTTGCGATCCTGTTGCTGCAGGGACATTTGCCCCTTAATGCCGAACAGTTACCCGGCATGGAGTGGACCCAGGCCTTCAACACCGCCGTCAGTTTCATGACCAACACCAATTGGCAGTCCTACAGCGGCGAAGCGTCGCTCAGTTACTTGAGCCAGATGGTCGGCCTGACGGTGCAGAACTTCGTCAGCGCCGCCACCGGCCTGGCCGTGCTGGTGGCGCTGTGTCGCGGAATCGGGCGCAAGTCCGCCACGACCCTGGGCAACTTCTGGGTCGACATGACCCGCGCGACGCTCTATGGATTGCTGCCGCTGTGCCTGTTGCTGGCGCTGGTTTTGGTCTGGCAGGGCGTGCCGCAAACCTTCGCGCATTACGTGCACGGGGTGACGATGCAGGGCGTGGATCAAGTGATTCCCCTCGGCCCGGCGGCCAGTCAGATCGCGATCAAGCAACTGGGCACCAATGGCGGCGGTTTCTTCGGTGTCAATTCGGCGCATCCGTTCGAGAACCCGACGGCCTGGAGCAATCTGTTCGAAGTGGCTTCGATCATCCTGATCCCGGCGGCGCTGGTGTTCACCTTCGGGCATTACGTCAAGGACCTGCGCCAGAGCCGGGCGATCATCGCCTGCATGCTCGCGCTGTTCCTCATCGGCGGTGCGACTTCGCTCTGGGCCGAGTTGCAGCCTAATCCGACCCTCGACATCGCGGCCGTTGAACAAGCCGCGCCGCTGGAAGGTAAGGAAGCGCGTTTCGGCACCACCGCCACGGTGCTCTGGTCGGTGACGACCACGGCGGCGTCCAACGGCTCGGTCAACGCCATGCACGACAGCCTCAACCCGTTGAGCGGCATGGTGGCGTTGATGAACATGATGGTCGGCGAAGTGATCTTCGGCGGCGTCGGCGCCGGGCTCTACGGGATGCTGCTGAATGTGCTGATCGCGGTGTTCCTCGCTGGGTTGATGATCGGTCGCACCCCGGAATACCTGGGCAAGAAGCTCGGTGCCCGAGAGGTGCAGTTGCTGGTGGCGACGTTGTTGGTGATGCCGGTGAGTGTGCTGGTGTTGGGCGCGATCGCTGCGAGCCTGCCGGGGCCGGCTGCCGCAGTGAGCAATCCCGGTGCCCACGGTTTCAGCCAATTGATCTACGCCTACACCTCGGCGGGGGCGAACAACGGTTCGGCATTCGCTGGTTTCGGCGCCAACACGCCGTTTCACAACCTGATGCTGGGCCTGGGCATGTTGATCGGCCGGTTCGGCTACATCCTGCCGGTGCTGGCGCTGGCCGGCAGCCTGGCGCTGAAGAAAACCGCACCCATCGGCCAGGACAGCTTTCCCACCCACGGCCCGCTGTTCGTGACCCTGCTGACCGTGACCATCCTGTTGGTGGGCGGCCTGACCTTTCTGCCGACCCTGGCCCTGGGCCCGATTGCCGAACACCTGAGCTTGGGTTTCTGAGGAATTGATGATGAACATGCCGATGAGCAAGACCGTCGTCGCCAAGGCGCCGGAGCAACCGAAAACCAATCTGTCGGCGCTGTGGCGTCCGGCGTTGGTGCAAGCCTTCGTCAAGCTCGACCCGCGCCAATTGCACCGCGCGCCGGTGATGCTGGTGGTGGAACTGACCGCCATTCTCACCACCGTGCTCTGCTTTATTCCCGACAACGCCGTGCCAACCTTCGTCGCCGCGCAAATCGCCCTGTGGCTGTGGTTCACCGTGCTGTTTGCCAACTTCGCCGAAGCCTTGGCCGAAGGGCGCGGCAAGGCCCGTGCCGACAGCCTCAAGGCCGGCAGCGAAGGCTTGAGCGCCCGCCGTCAGGTTGCGCAGGGGTTTGAAGTGATACCCGCCACCCGCCTGCGCAAAGGTGATGTGGTGCGCGTCGCGGCGGGGGAGATGATTCCCGGTGACGGTGAAGTGATCGAAGGCATCGCGGCGGTCAATGAGGCGGCGATCACCGGGGAGTCGGCGCCGGTCATTCGTGAGTCCGGCGGTGACCGCTCGGCCGTCACCGGCAATACGCGGCTGGTCTCGGACTGGCTCTTGGTGCGCATCACCAGTAACCCCGGCGAGTCCACCCTGGATCGCATGATCGCCCTGGTCGAAGGCGCCAAGCGCCAGAAAACACCCAACGAAGTGGCGCTGGATATCCTGCTGATCGGCTTGACGCTGATCTTCTTGCTGGTAGTGGTGACGCTGCAACCGTTCGCGCATTTCGCCAACGGCAGCCTGCCGCTGGTGTTTCTCGTGGCGCTGTTGGTGACGTTGATTCCGACCACCATTGGCGGCCTGCTCTCGGCCATCGGTATCGCCGGGATGGATCGGCTGGTACGCCTGAACGTCATCGCCAAGTCCGGCCGCGCGGTCGAGGCGGCGGGGGATGTACACGTGCTGATGCTGGACAAGACCGGCACCATTACGTTCGGCAACCGTCGGTGCTCGGCGGTTTATGCAGCGCCAGGGGTGAGCGCGAAGGAGTTGGCCGAAGGCGCGCTGTTCGCCTCGTTGGCCGATGACACGGCCGAGGGCAAATCCATCGTCGAGTTCTTGCGCGGCTTGCATCCGCAGCCCGAGCCTGCCGCCCAGATGCTCACCGCCGTGCCGTTCAGCGCCGAGACTCGGTTGTCCGGTGTCGATTACCAGGGCCGTGTCTATCGCAAGGGTGCGGTGGATTCACTGTTGAGTTTCATCGGCCTGCCTCGCGCTGAATTGCCGGCGGCGCTGGCGCGGGAAATCGACAAGATCGCCCAGAGCGGCGGCACTCCCTTGCTGGTTTGTGTCGACGGCAAACTGCTCGGTGCCATCCATCTCAAGGACGTGGTCAAGCCCGGCATACGCGAACGCTTTGCCGAGTTGCGCAAGCTGGGGATCCGCACCGTCATGGTCACCGGCGACAACCCGCTGACCGCCGCCGCCATCGCCGCCGAGGCGGGTGTCGACGACGTGCTGGCCGAGGCCACGCCGGAGAAAAAACTGGCGCGCATTCGCCATGAGCAAAACGATGGACGGCTGGTCGCCATGTGCGGCGACGGCGCCAACGACGCTCCGGCCCTGGCCCAGGCCGATGTCGGCATGGCAATGAACGACGGCACCCAGGCGGCGCGCGAAGCGGCCAACATGGTCGATCTCGACAGCGATCCGACCAAACTGCTGGACGTGGTGCAGATTGGCAAGCAATTACTGGTGACGCGCGGGGCGCTGACAACGTTTTCCATTGCCAACGACATCGCCAAGTATTTCGCGATCCTGCCGGCGCTGTTCGCCTCGATTTATCCACAGCTCGGCGTGCTCAATGTCATGCACCTGGCCAGCCCGCAGAGCGCAATCCTCTCGGCCATCGTCTTCAACGCCTTGATCATCGTCGTGCTGATCCCCCTGGCCCTGCGCGGCGTGCGGGTGCAGGCGGCAAGCGCGGCGGCGTTGCTGCGACGCAATCTGTTGATCTATGGCCTGGGCGGAATCGCCGTACCGTTCGTGGGGATCAAGGCAATTGACCTGCTGCTGACGGGGTTGGGGCTGGTTTGAGCGAAGGATCGCTGGCCCTTGTGGCGAGGGAGCTTGCTCCCGCTGGGCTGCAAAGCAGCCCCAAAAGAAGCTGAATGCAATGCACCTGACACACCGAGGCCGCAAGTTTGGGTCTGCTACGCAGCCCAGCGGGAGCAAGCTCCCTCGCCACGGTGTGTACACCCTGAGGATCTGGAAAAATGTTCACTTTCGTTCGTCCGGCCCTGAGCCTGTTACTGCTCATGACCCTTATCACCGGCGTCGCCTACCCCCTGCTGGTCACCGGCGTGGCGCAACTCGCCTTCCCGGACCAGGCCAACGGCAGCCTGGTCCATGACGCTGACGGCAAGGTTCGCGGCTCTCGGTTGATCGCCCAGGATTTTGTCGGCGATCGCTGGTTTCATCCGCGTCCCTCGGCGGGCGCCTTCGCCACGGTGGCCAGCGGCGCGAGCAACTTTTCGCCGAGCAATCCGGCGTTGGCCGCGCGGGTGAGCGCTGACGCCCAAGCGCTGCAAGTGCCCGGCCAGGGACCGGTGCCGCTGGCGCTGCTCACCACCTCCGGCAGCGGGCTGGATCCGCACTTGCCTCCAGCCGCGATTGCCTATCAACTGGCGCGTGTCGCGGCGGCCAGGAACCTGCCGGTCTCGACGTTGCAGCAGTTGTTCGATAGCCACATCGAGCGACCCCTGGTCGGGCCGCCCGTGGTGAATGTGCTGGCGCTGAACCTGGCGCTGGAAAAGCTCTGACCCGATGTCAGGGTGTTTTGATCAAATCTGGAAGAGACCCGCAGCATGAGCGACTCCGGCCGTGCCGATGCACTGTTAGCCAACCTGCCGCGCCACGACCGTGGTCGCCTCAAGGTCTTCCTCGGCGCCGCCCCGGGCGTCGGCAAGACCTACGCCATGCTGCAAGCGGCCCACGCCCGGTTGCGTCAGGGCACGGAGGTCCTTGCCGGCGTCGTCGAGACCCACGGGCGTGCCGAGACCGAAGCCCTGTTGAATGGCCTGGCACAGCAGCCGCTGCTGCGTTCGGAATATCGCGGGGTGATGCTCGAGGAAATGGACCTCGACGGCCTGCTCGCGGCCCACCCGAGCCTGGTCCTGGTGGATGAACTGGCCCACAGCAACGCACCGGGCAGTCGCCATGCCAAGCGTTGGCAGGATATCCAGGAGTTGCTCGCCGCCGGCATCGATGTCTACACCACCGTCAACGTCCAGCACTTGGAAAGCCTCAACGATCAGGTGCGCGGCATCACCGGCGTGCAGGTGCGCGAAACGCTGCCGGACTGGGTCTTGCAGGAGGCCGATGAGTTGTTGCTGATCGACCTGCCGCCGCGCGAGCTGCTCGAGCGTCTGCGCGATGGCAAGGTCTACGTGCCGGAGCAGGCCCGCGCCGCGATCGATGCGTTTTTCACGCAGACCAATCTCACCGCGTTGCGCGAACTGGCCATGCAGACCGCCGCCGCGCAGGTGGACAACGACTTGGCCCAGGGCTATCGACAATTGGGCCAGTCGGCTCCGGCGGTGCGGGGCCGGTTGTTGGTGGGCGTGGACGGCGACCTCCAGGCCGAACGGCTGGTGCGCCACGCCAGCCGCGTCGCCCAGCGTCGGCATTTGCCCTGGAGCGTGGTGCATGTGGACAACGGCGACGCCCAAGACGAATCATCCCGCCAGCGTCTGCAAAGCGCGCAGCAACTGGCCGAACGCCTCGGCGGCGAGGTGGTGTCGCTGCGCGCCGGGGAGGTCGCCAAGACCTTGATCCAACACGCTGCACAACGTCGTGCGACGTTAGTGCTGGTCGGCCAGTCCCGGCGGCGTTTGCGCAGGCGCCTGTTTGGCGGCGGCCTGGCCTCGCGGTTGTTGCGCGATGCCCGTGGCTTGGAAATCAACGTGCTGGACAGCGAAGAAACGCCGGCGCCCGCTCGCCTGCGCCCGAGCACCGCCCAGAGTGGATTCGACTACGCGCTGGCGCTGGTGGCGACGGCGACTGCCAGCGCGCTGGCCTGGGGAATCTCCGGGTGGCTGGCGCTGCCCAACATCTCTTTGGTGTTTCTGATGGCGGTGCTGTTGGTGGCGGTACGCAGCAGCCTCGGCCCGGCATTGGCTTGCGCGGCACTGTCGTTCCTGGCTTATGACTTTTTGTTCATCCCGCCGAATTTTTCCCTGACGATCCAACGCGAAGAAGACGTGCTGACGCTGGTGTTCTTCCTGCTGATGGCCGCCCTGACCGGTAATCTCGCGGCTCGTCAGCGTCGTCAATTGCAGGCCCTGCGCGACACCCAGCAGGAAACCGGTGAGCTGCTCGACCTGTCGCGCAAACTGACCGCCGCCACTGATCGCCAAGCCGTGATCAGCGCCGCCGTGCTGCACCTCAACAGCGAGGACGATGTGCAACTGTGCCTGCTCAACCGCGACGGCCAGCACGGTTGGAACGTCGAGACCGCCGAGCCGTTGACGTTCACCGAGGCCGAGCGCGCCGCCGCCGACTGGTCCTGGCAACACGATCAACCGGCCGGCGCCGGCACCGCCACGTTGCCGTCCGGGCGTTGGTGGTGGTGGCCGTTGTCGACCGAGGGCGGTCCGCTGGGCCTGTTGGGCATTTGCCCCAAGGACGGCAAGCCGTTGAGTGGTCAACGCCGACGTTTGCTGGCGGCCCTCAGCCAGCCGCTCGCCCAGGCCCTGGCGCGGGCGCAATTGGCACAGGACCTGGAAGCGGCGCGCCTGCATGGCGAAACCGAACAACTGCGCAGTGCCTTGCTGGCCTCCGTCTCCCATGACCTGCGCACACCGCTGACGTCCATGCGCGGCAGCATCGACAGCCTATTGGCGCTGGGCGAAGCGATCCCGCTGGAGGATCGGCGTGAACTGCTCGAAGGCACCCGCGACGAGGCCGAGCGCCTGGATCGTTATATCCAGAACCTGCTCGACATGACCCGCCTCGGCCATGGCGCGCTGAAACTTGCCCGCGATTGGGTGTCCCCGGCCGACATCGTCGCCAGTGCCTTGCACCGGCTTCGGGCGGTGTTGGCGCCGCTGGCGGTGGGCGTTGAAGTGCCGTCCGACTTGCCGTTGCTGCATGTCCATGCGGCGCTGATCGAACAGGCCCTGGTCAATGTGCTGGAAAATGCCGCGCGATTTTCCCCCGCTCACGGACGGCTACTGCTCACCGCTGGGGCGAAGGAGGATGAGGTTTTTTTTGCCGTGGCCGACGAAGGTCCAGGCATTCCCGAGCCAGAGCGCGAGAAAATCTTCGACATGTTCTACACCGCTGCGCGCGGTGATCGAGGCGGGCAGGGCACAGGGCTGGGCTTGGCGATTTGCCAGGGCATGGTCGGAGCCCATGGCGGGCGGATCAGCGTGGCTGACGGCCTCGACGGCCGCGGCACCTGCATCACTTTGCACCTGCCCTTGCAGGCACAACCGGGGATGGACGATGAAGCCTGAACGGCGCTGCGTTATGCTCTCGCCACTTGACTGTGATGAACGGACCCCATGAGCCAGAGCGCGACCCTTTTGGTCATCGATGACGAACCGCAGATCCGCAAATTCCTGCGCATCAGCCTGGCCTCACAAGGCTACAAGGTGCTCGAAGCCGACACCGGCGCCGGGGGCCTGGCCCAGGCGGCGCTGAACAAACCCGACCTGTTGGTGCTCGACCTGGGCCTGCCGGACATGGACGGCCAGCAAGTGCTGCGTGAGTTTCGTCAATGGTCGACGGCCCCCGTCCTGGTGCTCTCGGTGCGCGCCAGCGAGGCGCAGAAAGTCGAGGCGCTGGACAACGGCGCGAATGACTACGTGACCAAGCCGTTCGGCATCCAGGAATTCCTGGCCCGCGTGCGCGCGCTGCTGCGCCAGGCACCGGCAGGCGAGGCTCAGGAAGCGGCGCTGACGTTCGGCGCGCTGACCGTTGACCTGGCCTATCGCCGGGTGTTGCTGGACGGCACCGAAGTGGCCCTGACCCGCAAGGAGTACGCGGTGCTGGCGCAACTGGCCCGGCATCCGGGACGGGTCATTACCCAGCAGCAACTGCTCAAGGACATCTGGGGACCGACCCACGTCGAAGACAGCCATTACCTGCGCATCGTTGTCGGTCACCTGCGCCAGAAACTGGCCGACGATCCGACCCGGCCGCGGTTCATCGTGACCGAGCCGGGGGTGGGGTATCGGTTGTTGGAAGAGGCGGGTGCTTAACCCAAGCTCTCAGGTCAGCCACAGCAAGCCTGCTCAGCTCTGGTTCTGCTCACGCTCATACCGATCCAAGGTATCGCTGGCGATCTCCCGCCCCAACGCGATCAGCTCCGGCGCCTTGTAGAACTCGAAGAACCGACACACCCGTTTTGGCACGTTGATCAGCACATCCGGCGGATAACCGGCAATCTTGTATTGCGCCAGCGAAGTCTGCATCACCTCGAAGCTCTGGTTGATCAAGTCCAGCAACGAGGCCGGCCCGACGTTATCGATGATGAATGAGCCGGTGGCGGATCTTGGCGCACCTTCGGTCTGCGGCGCGGCGGCCGGTTGCTGGCCTTCGGGCTCGGCGGATTCGATCCACGGGTTGATGTCGGCGGCCTCGGCCTTGAGGGCTTCCTGCTCCAACAACAACAATTGCTCGGCTTGTTTGCGGCGAAACGGCAGCCGTGAACCCAGGGAATTGACCAGGGTGTCGAAGCGCCGCCGGAACGCGGCGGGGCGCTGGATCACGGGCAGCTTGTATTGTTTCTGGTTGGTGGCATTGAGGTTGACCGCAATGATCAGGTCGCAATGGCTCGACACCACCGGCACGATCGGCAGCGGATTGAGCAGGCCGCCATCCACCAGCATGCGATTGCCTTGCATGACGGGGGTGAACAGGCTGGGAATCGCCGCCGAGGCACGCATCGCCTGGTGCAGGCAGCCTTCCTGGAACCAGATCTCCTGCTGGTTGGTGAGGTCGGTTGCGACCGCCGTGTAGGGAATGCGCAGGTCTTCGATATTGAGTTCGCCGACAATCTTGCGGATCTGCCCGAAGACTTTTTCACCGCGAATTGCCCCGAGGCGGAAACTGACGTCCACCAGCCGGAGCACGTCCAGGTAATCGAGGCTCTCGATCCAGTCACGGTAATCCTTGAGCTTGCCCGCGGCGTAGATCCCGCCCACGACGGCGCCCATGGAGCAACCCGCGATGCAGGCAATGTCGTAGCCGCGTCGCTCGATTTCCTCGATCACTCCGATATGGGCATAGCCCCGGGCGCCGCCCGAGCCCAATACCAATGCGACACGTTTTGTCATGAGCTGGCCTCTTGTCGAACAGACACCAACAATGCACGCATCGAGGGCCAGGCTCAATCGTTGTGGCGTAGACGTCGTTTTTTGACACGCCGCGACGGCATATGCGTATGCTCCGTCCACACTTGAATATAGCGGTCGAACCGAGGCACTTTTTGCCGGCGAAACCGTCTTACCTGCACGACTGTTTGACCTGACTTGAGGTGTTATCGATGAAAGCCCGGATCTGCCTGCCCTTGGTGGCATCCCTGATGGTTCTGGCCTTGGCCGGTTGTGCCGGCAAGACCGCTTACCGCGACAGTTGCGGCAGCCAGCTCGACAGCGCCTGGCGGGAATTGGACCTGGCCAAGGCCGAAGGTTTTGCCGGTACTGTCAGCTATTCCAAGGCCCTGTCGTTGCTGACCGGCGCCAAGACCCAGCAGCAATTCGAAGCATTCGAAGGCTGTGCCAATAAAGCCGAGAAGGCGCGCTTCTACATCCGCGAATCCCGTGCGGGAAGGTGATAAAGGCAGCTGCAAGCTTTAAGCTTCAAGCTGCAAGAGGACGACCCAGGCCGCTTCTCACTTGCAGCTTGAAGCTTGCAACTCGAAGCTGCGCACGGAGTAAGCATCCATGATTGATCGGCTGGTGGCCCGGATAGTGGGCCTGGAAGTTCGCTTGTTGGCCTGTCAGGCCCGCTTGAATGCCCAAACCGACAGCGAAGCATTGCACGACCTGCGGACCACGGTCCGGCGGTTGCGCAGCCTGCTTCGCCCGTTGCGCGGTTTGCCCGGTGTTGAACAGCTGGAAAAAGCCGCGTCGGCGGTCGGTACCCTGACCACGCCGTTGCGCGATCGCGAAGTACTGGCCGCCTACCTTGAGCAGCACGGCAAGGTCGAGGCGGCGCAGCGGCGCCAGGTGCAAATGGCCGAAGCCTATCCCGCCGTAGCCAGCAGCCATGAATTGGCGCGCTTGCTGATGATTCTCGACGCGTTCCCGCGCTTCATCCGCGCCGCCCAGCGCCAGGGCTTGCTCGCGGGGTTGCGCAAACGCATCGAAAAACGCCTGGATAAACAATGGAAAAAACTCGGCGAGGCCTTGCGCGACCCCGCCCATGACCGCCACCGACTGCGCCTGCTGATCAAGCGCGTGCGCTACGCCATCGAAGCCTATCCCGAACTCGACCGCTTGCCGAAAGCGGCCATGCCCCGACTCAAATCCGCCCAAGGCGCGCTGGGCGACTGGCACGATTGCTGGCAATGGCTGGCGCGGGCCGAGCAGGAGCACGACCTGCGATCCCTCATACCAGGCTGGCGGATCACCATGGAAAAGGCTGAGGCCAAGTCCGATCGGGTGCTCGATAAACTCATCGCCAGTTGCTTCGATAACTCCTGAACCCTGGCAAAAACAACCCTGCGCTCGCAAGGACTGAGGGTGGATTGGGGGGTTACGGCTTTTCTGTCAGTCTCTTTGGCCGGAATGAGCGCTGTACTGCCCGCTCGGGATAGTTAAGATCCTTCATCGTTTTCCCTGTCTTCGAGGTTGCCATGCGCTTTTCCGATTTGATCGATGCGGTGCGTCATCAGCCAGAGGCCGTGACGATCCCGCCTCAATGGGGCCAGGGGCGTGCCAGTTTTGGCGGCCTGGTGGCGGCGTTGCAATACGAGGCGATGCGTGCGCGGGTTCCGGCGGATCGCCCGGTTCGCTCGCTGGCGATTACCTTTGTCGGCCCGGTCGCGCCCGACGTGCCGGTGAGTTTCCAAGTCGACGTATTGCGTGAAGGCAAGGCCGTCAGCCAAGTGTTGGGGCGCGCCGTGCAGGGTGGGCAGGTGGTGACGATCGTCCAGGGCAGTTTCGGCGCGTCACGATCCTCGGTCGTGGCGGTGCAGGCTGATCCTGCGCCGGCATTCAAGGCTGTCGAGCAGTGCCAGGAGTTGCCCTATGTCAAAGGCGCCACGCCAGAGTTCATGCGGCACCTGGCGATGCGCTGGAGTGTCGGCGGATTGCCCTTCACCGGCAATAAATCCCGGAGCATGGGCGGCTGGGTGCGCCTGCGCGGCGATGTGAAAGAGGAGCCGCTGGACGAAGGCCACATTCTGGCGCTGGTCGACGCCTGGCCGCCGGCGTTGTTGCCGCACCTCACGCAAATGGCGCCGGGCAGCACGCTCACCTGGACCATCGAGTTCGTCCAGCCGCTACTGGAACTCACCACGCTGGATTGGTGCCAGTACCTGGCCGAGATCGAACACGCCCAGGACGGTTATGGCCATGTCGCGGCGAAATTCTGGAGTGCCGACGGTCGTCTGATTGCCATGAGCCGGCAGACAGTCACGATTTTCGGCTGAGGCGGTTCGGCGATTCAGTGACGGTGGCGTTCCCGCCAGGCGCGCCACCAACCACCGCTGAGGAAAAATCGAGGAAAGGTCAGGAATTGTTCCACCAGCAGGCGCGACATTGCGTCTTTGCGGTCGCTGAACGGCTCGGATGCTTGCTTTTCCAGGCTATGGCCGTGGCGCTGCAACCCCAGTGCAGCGAGCAGCCCGATCACGCCGATGGCGACATCGCCCAGGCTCAGGCTGAAGACGCCCGATACGATCAATAGAAAGGCGATGATGAACAGCGGCACCGCGATCAAGTGCAGGACCAGGTTGGTCGGGTGGCGATGATTGTCGGGGTAGGCGCGCCATTGCCAGGCCGGAAGGTTGGGGTGACGTTTGCCCATGATGCTGTTCCTTGAGTCTGTGAAGTCCGAATAACCCAAGAATAGGCCCGGCCGGGCAGGGCGGCGAATCGCGGTTGACTATCGCAACGATAGGCGGCTATAGCGTATTTATGTCGCCACAGGAGCAATGGCTAAAGCTTGAGTTGCCCAATCGCCTTGTTCAACGCCCCCGCCAGCGTCGCCAGTTCATGGCTGGTGGCGGCTGACTCCACGGTCTGGCGCACGGTGTTTTCGGTCACGTCGCGAATACTCACCACCACTCGGTTCATTTCTTCGGCGACATGGCTTTGCTGCTCGGCTGCGACGGCAATCTGCGTGTTGCTCTCGCGCATCTGCGCCACCGCCTCGGTGATCTGCGTCAACGCGTCGCCGGCTTCACATGCCTGTTGCACGCAATCGTCGGCCTTGAGCGAACTCTCTTGCATGAAATCCACCGCGTCGCGGGTTCCTGCCTGCAACGCCGACACCATCGTGGTGATTTCATCGGTCGAGGCTTGGACCCGCTTGGCCAGGTTGCGGACCTCATCGGCCACCACGGCAAAGCCCCGGCCCATTTCCCCGGCCCGCGCCGCTTCGATGGCGGCATTGAGGGCCAGCAGGTTGGTTTGCTCGGCGATGCTGTGGATCACGTTGACCACACTGTTGATCTTCTGGCTGTCTTCGGCCAGCCGTTGGATCATCTCGGCGGTCTGCTGCACGCCGGCGGACAATCCGGTGATTGACTGCTGTACGCGGCTGACGACTTCGCGCCCGTTGCCGGCCAGCGTGTCGGTGGTTTTCGACAGGTCGCGGGTGGCGCCGGCGTGCTGGGCGATGTGATAAACCGTGGCGGACATCTCGTTGATCGCAGTGGCGGCCTGGTCGGTCTCGCTCTGCTGGCCAAGCATGCCTTGGCGCACTTCGTTCATGCTCGACGCCAGGCGCGCCGCGCCGCTGTCCAGTTGCCGAGCGGTGCTGGCAACGGTGTCGACCACGCGCTGATACCCGCCCTGCATGGCGTTGAACGCGGCGGCCATCTGGCCCACTTCGTCCCGGCAGGCCAAAGGCACGCGGGCGGACAGGTCGCCGGTCCTTTCCACATGCAGCATCACGTCTTTCAAGGTGTTGAGCTGACTGAGCAGAAAGCGGATGAGTAATTGCGACGCACCGAGCATCGCCAGCATCAGCACAAACACCGCCACTGCATATTGACTGAAGCGTTCGCCGAACACTTGGCCCAGGCTCACGCCTCGGACTTGCTGTTCAAGGTGCATGGCATAGAGCACTAACAGCAACGTGGTGACAAAGGCGACCGCATTGACCGCCCAGAATTTATACTTCAGCGAGATATTGCTAAGCCAGGCACCCATGGAAGGTTTTCTCTGATAGCGGAAACAGCATTGGCAAGGTGCCAGTATTGTGCAGCTATCCAGGTGCCGGGGTTTTGATGTGGGTCAACGGACAAGGGATTCGGTTTATTCGCTAAGGACGGGCAAGCCGAAAAACGCCCGGGCGCATGCTGTGCTGTGGGCCGCCAGGTCTTCCTGGGTTTCGCCCCGGTGCAGGGCCACTTCACGCAAGACTTCCGTCAGGTAGGCTGGCTCGTTGCGACCGTGCTTGGGTTTGGGCCGTAGCGTGCGCGGCAACAGGTAGGGCGCGTCGCTTTCGAGCATGAGCCTGCCTCGGCGTACTTCCCGCACCAATGGGTGCAGATGCGTGCCTCGGCGTTCGTCACAGATCCAGCCGGTGATACCGATATGCAAATCCAGATCGAGATAGCTGAACAGCGCTTTTTTTTCACCGGTAAAGCAATGCACCACGGCGGCAGGCAACTGGTCACGAAAATCCCGGAGTATCTCCAGCAAGCGTTGATCGGCGTCGCGCTCGTGGAGAAATACTGGCAGTTGCAACTCCACCGCGAGGGCAAGGTGTTCTTCCAGGACTTTTTCCTGCTGCGGGCGCGGGGAGAAATCGCGATTGAAATCCAACCCGCATTCACCCACCGCGCGGACACGATTTTGCTTGAGCAGGTCTTTCAAATGCCTGGCGCTGTCGGCCGTCCAATCGCTTGCGCTGTGGGGATGAATGCCGGCCGTGGAAAATAGTCGATTGCCGTCCTCGTCAAGCTGCTGGCAGAGTTCAAGGGCCTGTTCGCTGCCCTCGATGCTGGTGCCGGTCAATACCAGTTGGCAGATCCCGGCTTCATAGGCGCGCTCGAGCACCGCCTGGTGTTTGTCGGCGAAACTGGGGTTGGTCAGGTTGACGCCGATATCGATGAGTTGCATGGTGCTACCTCGGCCCAAAGGCCGCCCAGCATATCAGAGCTGTAGATTTATAAGAAAAGCCAAGAACTACAATGAGTTGCGGCTGTCTGTTGAGGCCACGAGACGGGTCGGGGTGGTGTCGTTGCCATCGTTGTGCCAGTCTTTCGCACTTTTCAGCGCCCAAGGTGCTCTGTTTTGTCCGGTCCAGCCTCGGTTTTCCACAGGATGGCTCGGCAATACCCATTCGGAGAGTGGATGACACGTCCCCAGGTGTTGCTTTTGCTGTGTGGTTCGTTGCTGTTGCCGATGCCGGCCGAGGCGCGGCTGCCCGGCCCGGTGCAGGTGGTGGCGCCGGGCACGGTGCGCGACCTGGCGCAAATCCGCAGCAGCCGGGTCTTGAAAGTATTGGTCAACCAGAGCCGCAACAGTTCCGGTGAAGTCCAGGGCCAACCCATCGGCGTCGAATATCATCGATTGCGGGCTTTCGAACAATACCTCAACGGGCATGCCCGGGATGGCCAGGAAATCACCCTCAAGATCATTCCCAAGGCCAAGGATCAGCTGCTTGGCGCCTTGCAGCGTGGGGAAGGGGACCTGGTGGCGCCAGGCGAGTTGCTTGAGCCGCAACCTGGCCATGCGGTGAGCCCCAGCGATCCGATCCGCACCGATGTGCCCTTGCTGCTGGTGGGCATCAAGGGCGAGAAGCGCTACACGCGCGTGGAACAGCTGTCCGGCAAGACACTGGCCCTGCCCAACGGCAGCGCGGCGGGCGACGCCGTCAGCCAGATCAACCAGAAGCTGGCGCTGCTCAAGCTGCAGCCCGTCAAGATCGAGTGGGTCGATCCAACCCTGGCGGTCGAGGATGTGTTGGAGATGGTCCAAGGCGGAATCTTTCACCTGACTATCGTCGAGCAGCCCATCGCCGAACGCTGGGGCAAGATTCTTCCCAAGCTGCGTTTCGACCGGCAACTGCTGATTGGCGAGCCAAGCGACGAGTATTGGTTCGTACACCGCGACGCCGCGATGCTGCGGGCGAGTATCGATCGATTCCTTGCCGGCTATAAGGCCCCGTCCAACCCGGATGCCGCGTTCCTGCGTATCTACCGCCGCTTGTATCAAGTTCACTATCCGCTGGCCCGGGCCAATCGCCAGCGCCTGGAGAAACTCCGCCCGGTGCTGCAAAAGCATGCCCAGGCCCAGGGCATGGACTGGCTCAACCTGGCGGCGCTGGCGTTCAAGGAA
Organism: Pseudomonas sp. Z4-20; assembly: GCF_051131955.1. Lineage (NCBI taxonomy): Bacteria > Pseudomonadati > Pseudomonadota > Gammaproteobacteria > Pseudomonadales > Pseudomonadaceae > Pseudomonas > Pseudomonas sp. Z4-20. The sequence continues at coordinate 3,856,000 of NZ_CP071641.1, read as the reverse complement.
TCGGCCCTGCAACCCAATGCGCGCAGCGGCAGCGGCCCGACGGGCCTGATGCAGATCACGCCGTCCGCGGCGCAGCGGGTCGGGGTCAATGATATCCATAACCTCGACGCCAATGTGCAGGCCGGCGCCAAGTACCTGGCGATGATCCGCCGCAAGTTTTTCGCCAGCCCCAAGCTCAACGAGCGCGAACGCATGGCGTTTGTCCTGGCTGCCTACAACATGGGGCCCGAGCGGGTCCAGGGTATGCGCGCCGAGGCCCGGCGACGGGGCTTGAACCCCAACCAGTGGTTTTTCCAGGTCGAACGCATCGCCATGGAGCAGGTGGGAATGGGCGCGGTCAGCTACGTTAATAGCGTGAACAAGTACTATCTGGCGTTTGATCGCGAGCGGGAATCGCTGGAGCCCCAGGGCCAAGCGATAGTCGTGCGCAAATAATCAAATAAACCGATTGTTATGGCGGAATATTTGCGCTTTTTCCATTGGTTTATTTGATTAATATGGCGTCCAACCACACCTTACCAAGGAATGCACCATGAGCACGTTCGTCAACAAAGTTCTCTTTTCCCGCGCTGGCTACGGCCTGACGGTCCTGCGCATCGTTGTCGGGATCATCTTTGCCGCCCACGGCTCGCAGAAACTGTTCGGCCTGTTTGGTGGTTATGGCTTGGCGGGTACGGCACAGTGGATGGAAAGCATCGGCCTGACGCCGGGGTATCTGATGGCGACACTGGCGGGCGGCACCGAATTCTTTGCCGGACTTGCACTGATCATCGGCCTGCTGACGCGTCCTGCGGCGCTGGGTCTGGCGATTCTGTCGCTGGTGGCGATTTTCTCCGTGCACATCGGCAATGGTTTGTTCATGGCCAACAACGGTTATGAGTTTGCCTTGGCTTTGCTGGCCGGCAGCATCGCGGTGCTGATCGAGGGTGCGGGCAAGCTGTCCGTCGATAACGCCATCGCCCACTGATTACCTGCTTGAATCATCGAAGGCCCGTCTTGTACGGGCCTTTTTGATGGAGGCCAATTCTTGACACTGGCCAGTCAGCTTCTCTAGGATGCTGCTCATGCGCCGATTTAAACAGCTACTTGCGGGGCGCCAGGCGACTCATTTCAGTTGCCGTCAGAAGCCGGTAATCCAGGCTTCGAAATACCGCTAAAGCGCTGGTTCGGTGTTGCCTCTCACCTGCCATGCAGACTTTTGAGGCAGAGACACGACACAATGAACGCACCCAGCCCCCTCGTACGTCTTGCGCCAATCACGGCGAACCTTGTCCAACGCAATCCGAAAATTCTCCTGGGCGGTAGCCATCAGCCGACGCTGTTGCGTTATCTGGACGGCTGGCCGCGGCGCAGTCATGGACCCGCGGCCTTCCTGATCCAGTTTGTCGAAGACGGTGAATCGCTGGCGCGTTTTGCCAATGACAGTTTCGACCTGGCGGTTATCCAGTCGCCAGGGAAGGCGGATGCCCCCGAAATGATCCGGCAACTGACCCGCGTAGCCAGGCAAGGGCTGATTACCCGTCGCTAGCGTCGTTAGCCTTGGCTGCCGCCCTGAACTGGTTGGCGTGCATGCAATTGAGCACGATGTCGCTTCGCGTCGTTTCTTGCATGAACGAATTGATGTCAAATTCAAAAGCGGGTTGTATTGTGCCGCATTGTTTCATTGTTGGGTGAGCGTGCAGTGCTCATAAGTACTCTATGCAAGTTATATATATAAGCTGCTCTCCGGCAGGGGTATGAACCTTGACTTCTGCATCTAGCGCTTTTCCAATCAATGCCCGCGCCAGCGGTGAATCGATACTGATCAGGCCCAGTTTCAGATCCAACTCATCGGGCCCGACGATGCGATAGCGCGATTCTTTGCCTTCCACATCTTCCACGGTCACCCAGGCACCAAAATAGACTTTGTTTGGGTCGCTGGGCCTTTCACTGACAATCTTGAGCGCTTCGAGGCGCTTGGTGAGAAAGCGCACGCGGCTGTCGATTTCCCGAAGCATTTTCTTGCCATAGGTGTATTCGGCATTTTCCGAACGATCGCCTTGGGCCGCCGCTTCACTGACCGACTGGGTCACCTGGGGGCGGCGTACATGCCATAGCTCATGCAGTTCAGCGCGCATCCGCGCTTCCCCTTCGGGAGTAATCAGCGCGGTGCCGGCGGTGCGGGGAGGGCGGTAGCGGCTCATGGCAACTTCTTGTCAGGGCAAAGCCGCCAGTCTATCAACCCTCGCGTAACACTGTCAGGGGGCTGGCGTTGAGCGCTCGGCGGGTCCCGAACACGCCTGCAGCACCAATCAGCAATGCCCCTACCAGAGGCAGGATCAACAGCCACGGATGCGGATGCCAGGGCAGATCGAAGGCATACCGGTAAAGCACGAGGCTCACCAGTTCCGACCCCAGTGCCGCGAGCAAACCGCTGACCGCCCCGAGCAGGCCGAATTCGATGCGCCGGGCCTTGATCAGCAACTTACGCTCGGCGCCCAGGGCACGTAGCAGCGCGCCTTGGCGAATCCTCTCGTCGAGCGTGGCCTGCAAGCCCGAGAACAGCACGGCCATTCCCGCCGCCAGTACGAACAGCAATACATATTCCACCGCCAGCGTTACTTGGGCGAGGATGCTGCGCAGTTGTTCGAGCAGAGCTTCGACCTGCAGGATTGTCACGGCCGGGAAGGCCCGGGACAGGTCGACAATCTGCTGGTCGTGGCCGGCTGCCAGGTAAAAACTGGTGAGGTAAGTGGCGGGCAGGTCCTTCAACGTTCCCGGCTGGAAGATCATGAAGAAGTTTGGTTGGAAGTTGTCCCAGTTGATCTCCCGCAGGCTGGTGACCTTCGCTTCCCGATTCAGGCCACCGACACTGAACACCAGGCGGTCGCCCAGCTTGATCTTGAGATTGTCGGCGACCTTGCCTTCCACCGAGACCCCTGGAATATCGTCCGGCGGCTGCTGAGGCCACCAGCTCCCAGCCGTGACGACGTTGCCCGCGGGCAGGTCCGCCGCCCAGGTCAGGCTCAGGTCACGCTGCAATGCGCGGTCGCCGGCCGAGTCCTTGGTGACGAATTCCTTGGCCGGCTCGCCATTGATGCTGATGAGCCGTCCCGGTACCACGGGGTACAGTGGAGCTGACTGCGCCGACAATTGCATCAACTTGTCGCTGAACGCCTGCTTGTCATTGGGCAGGATGTTCAAGGCGAAGTAATTCGGGGCGTTTTTTGGCAGCTGGTTCTGCCAGGTATCCAGCAATTCGCCGCGCAGCAGCGCGATCAGTGCCATCGACAAAAGGATCAGGCCGAACGCCAGGGCCTGGCCAGCCGCCGCCAAGGGATGACGCAGCAACTGGCCCAATCCCAGCCGCCAGGGCAACGAGGCGCGAGCCAACATCCGGCGCAGGCTTTGCAGCAGCAATAGCAGCAGCCCACCAAGCACCAGCGCCGCAATCACGCCGCCGCCGAGCAGGGCGAACGTCAGCACCAGGTCCAGGCTCAAGCGCCACATGATCAGCCCGAGCGCACCCAATGCGGCACCGTAGACGACCCAGGTACTCGAGGGGATCGGCAGCATGTCCCGGCGCAGCACCCGCAACGGCGGTACCCGACCCAGTGCGGCCAGCGGTGGCAAGGCGAAACCCGCCAATGCCACCAGCCCGGTGCCGATCCCGGCGACCGCCGGCAACAGGCCGCCCGGCGGCACGGTGGTGGGCAACAGGTCATGCAGCAAGGCGAACAGCCCCAACTGCGCGATCCAGCCGAGCAGCGCGCCGCTGATACTGGCTAGCAGGCCCAGCACGGTCAGTTGCAGGCTGAACAGCATCATGGTTTCGCGGCGCGACAGGCCAAGGCAGCGCAGCAGCGCACTGGCGTCGAAGCGCCGCGTGGCGAAACGGTTGGCGGAGAGGGCGACGGCTACACCGGACAGCAACACGGCTACCAGGCTGGCCATGTTCAGGTAGCGCTCGGCCTTGCCCAAGGCGCCGCCGATTTGGCGGTTGCCGTCGCGGGCATCCTGCAGGCGCTGGTTGGGCTCAAGGCCAGGCTTGATCAGGTCGCGATAGGTCTGCAGTGCCGGCGCCGGGCCTCGCCACAGGTCGCGATAGCTGACGCGGCTGCCGGGTTGCACCACGCCCGTGGCATCCAGGTCCTTGAGGTTGATCAGCACGCGGGGGGTCAGGCTGTAGAAGTTGCCGGCGCGATCCGGTTCATAAGTCAGCACCCGGCTCAGGCGAAGCGTCTGGTTGCCGACATCGATGCTGTCGCCGATCTTCAGCTCCAACGCCGTCAGCAGTCGAGCTTCGACCCAGGCCTCTCCCGGAGCGGGGCGCCCGCCGGTTTCTTCCTGGCCGAAGGGCGCCGGGGCGCTTTTCAGCTCGCCACGCAGGGGATAGATGTCATCGGCCGCCTTGACGCTGGACAGCTGGATGCCGTTGTCGGTAGCGACAACGCTGGAGAACTCCACCACGCGGGCGTGTTCCAGGCCCAGCTCAATGCCGCTGCGGATCTGTTCCGGGCGGGCAGGGGAACTGCCTTCTAGCAGCAGGTCGGCGCCTAGGAATTCGGTAGCGCGCATCATCATCGCGCCGTTGAGCCGGGCGCCGAAGTAACCGATGGCGGTGCTCGCCGCGACCGCCACCAACAGGGCGAAGAACAGCACGCGCAGCTCGCCGGCGCGGGCATCGCGCAGCAACTGGCGGACGGCAAGACTGAACAGACGCAACAGGGGCAAGCGTGCCATCAAGGCTCCAGGGGCGCGACCATCTGGCCGGCTTCAAGTCGGATCAGGCGCCGGCAGCGATGGGCCAGGCGTTCGTCGTGGGTCACCAGCACCAGCGTCGTGCCGCGTTCCTTGTTCAGCTCGAACAGAAGGTCGCTGATGCGTTCGCCGGTGTGGCTGTCGAGATTGCCGGTCGGTTCGTCGGCAAACAGCACGTCGGGTTCGGCGGCAAAGGCGCGGGCGATGGCAACGCGCTGTTGTTCGCCGCCGGAGAGCTGGCGTGGCGAGTGGGTCAGCCGCTGCCCGAGCCCGACTCGTTGCAACAGTTGCGTGGCGCGTTCCCGGGCGTCCTTGCGACCGTCCAGCTCCAGCGGGAGCATGACGTTTTCCAGTGCATTGAGGCTGTCGAGCAATTGGAACGACTGGAAGACAAACCCGACATGTTCAGCGCGGATCCGGGCTCGCTGGTCCTCGTCCAGTGCGCTGAGGGCCTGGCCGGCAAGTATCACTTCACCGCTGCTGGGCAGGTCGAGGCCGGCCAACAGGCCAAGGAGCGTGGATTTGCCGGAACCGGACGCGCCGACGATGGCCAGGCTGTCGCCCTGGTTCAGTTCCAGGCTGAGTTCGTGCAGGATGGTCAGTTCACCTTCCGCGCTGGGTACCACTTTGCTAAGGTCCGTCGCGGTGAGAATGCTTGAGCCCATGGAGAATCCGATGCGTGTGTGGTTTTTGAGTGCCGGCCTGGCCTTGATGTGCATGGTCCAGAACGCAGCGGCGGGTACTGTCCTGATCGTTGGCGATAGTATCAGCGCGGCTTTCGGCCTGGATACCCGCCAAGGCTGGGTGTCGTTGCTTGACCAACGGCTCAAGGCCGAGGGTTTCGACGATAAAGTGGTTAATGCGTCTATCAGTGGCGACACCAGTGCGGGAGGCCTGGCGCGCCTGCCGACGCTGCTTGCAGCCCATAAGCCGGACCTGGTGATCCTGGAGCTGGGGGGCAACGATGGCTTGCGCGGACAGCCGCCAACACAATTGCAACAAAACCTTGCAGCGATGATCGACAGCTCCCGTGCCAGCGGTGCCAAGGTGCTTTTGCTGGGCATGCAGTTGCCTCCCAACTATGGGCGGCGCTACACCGATGCCTTCGCGCGGGTCTACAGCACCTTGGCCGAAGAGAAGAACGTGCCCCTGGTGCCGTTTTTCCTCAAGGACGTCGGCGGCGTACCCGGGATGATGCAAGGCGACGGATTGCACCCGTCCGTCGCGGCCCAGGGCAAGTTGCTGGAAAATGTCTGGCCGGCGCTGAAACCGCTGCTTTGACGCTTTTCTACAGGCGGTGTTTCGGCTAATGTGGCGCCCCCGATTTGGAGCCCCCGATGCCGCGTCCCGCCTGGTCCCTGTTTGCCTACCAACTGATCGAGCCTGACGAGCAGTTGGACCTGTTCGCCTGCCAGGAAGTGCGGGTTCATCTGGTGACCCGGCAGTTGGAACTTGGCGGCTCGGCCGACCGGACCCTTTGCGGCAGTCTTTTGCCGGCCCAGCCACGCTGGTCGGCGGTCGATCGCAAGATATTCCAGGACCATCGCCTCTGTTCGTTGTGCCGGGCGATCCTCGAATCACAGAAGCGTGGCACTTCGCCGATCTGGCCGGAGCTGCGGTTCGAGTTGTAACCCGCTCGCTTCCATAGGATTTCATTTCAGTTCCCAGACCTGCTGCGCATCGGACGCCTCAGCGCCGCTCTCCCCGAACTAACCGACGGCAGTGTACAATCGCCGCTTGACCCCTCTGTTCGATCTGCGAAGGATTTCCCGGATGTTGCCGCGCTTGCCTGCCGTCGCCCGCTGCCTGTCTCTTGCCGCCCTGTGTATGGCTGGGCCCGTTGCCGCATTGGAGTTGCCCCTGCCACCACCGGGTGAAGACATTGTCGGACAGGTGCAAGTCATCAAGGCCAAATACGAAGACACCTTCGCGGACCTGGGCACCACCTACGACCTGGGCTACACCGAGATGGTCGCCGCCAACCCCGGGGTCGATCCGTGGTTGCCGGGCGCTGGCACTGAAATTGTCTTGCCGACCCGTTTCATCCTGCCGCCGGGCCCGCGCGAAGGCATCGTGATCAATCTCGCCGAATACCGCCTCTACTATTTCCCCAAGGGGCGGAACGTCGTCTACACCTTCCCATTGGGGATCGGTCGTGAAGGTTGGGGCTCGCCCATTGCCCACACCAGCATCATCGCCAAGACGCCGAACCCGACCTGGACTCCTCCGGCGTCGATCAAGGCCGAGCATGCCGCCGATGGCGACCCGTTGCCCAATGTCGTGCCGGCCGGTCCCGATAACCCGCTGGGCCCGTTCAAGTTCACCCTGGGGACGCCGGGTTACCTGATCCACGGTTCGAACAAGAAGTTCGGCATTGGCATGCGCACCAGCCACGGCTGCTTCCGGATGTTCAATAACAACGTGCTGGAGATGGCCGGCATGGTGCCGGTGGGTACGTCGGTACGAATCATCAACGACCCGTACAAGTTGGGCCTGAGCGGCGGCAAGGTGTATCTGGAAGCGCATACGCCGCTGGACGACAAGGGCAACCCGTCCGTGGTGGACAAGCACACGGCGGTCATCAATGCGATGCTCAAGCGTGAAGACATCACCAGCAACCTGCGCATGAACTGGGACGTGGTGCGTGACGTAGTGGCTGCCGAAGACGGCTTGCCGGTGGAGGTCGCTGTTCCCAACACGTCGGCCCCGATGGTCTCCAGCGCGCCGATTGACCTCACGCAATAGCCTGTCCGAAAGCAACCCGCCGACGTCTCACGAGGTCGGCGGGTTTTTTATCGCCTGTAAAACGCCGGGCAATAAAAAAGCCGACCCAGTGATGGGTCGGCTCGATAACAATCCCGAAGGACTATTACTTGCGGCTAGCTTTTTCCAGCATGCGCAGAGCACGCTCGTTAGCTTCGTCAGCAGTCTGTTGTGCTTTTTGAGCAGCAGCCAGAGCTTCATCAGCTTTACGGTAAGCTTCGTCTGCACGAGCTTGGGAGCGAGCTGCTGCGTCTTCGGTAGCAGTCAGACGTGCTTCGGTTTCTTTCGATGCGCTGCTGCAACCGGTAGCCAGAACTGCGGCCAAGGCCAGAGCAGAGAATTTCAGAACGTTGTTCATCGTGTTCCCCTTCAAGGACTTTCTATTTAGTGACTGTCTCCCCAGAGTGAGGAGTTAGCCGGCGTACATACTACTCATTACTTGTAGTAAGTAAACTGACGTAGCGCAAGAAGCAAAAAAATTGTAGGCGGTGATTCTTTTTCAGGCAACTTTTCTGAGTGCTGTTTAAAAAACACACAGCCGCCACCGTCGGAATGGAGCGCGTGGTTGAAGAAAAGTTCCGTTGACGCGCTAACTCACCCGAGCACACTAAAGTCGCTGCTTATTGATTCGCCTAGACTTTTGCTCATTTTTTGCACAGCCGTCCAAGGTATCTTTTATTGCTGCAGACGGTGACTTTAACAACCGGCGCTCGTCTCAAGACTCAACAACTGGCGATGTTCAGCTATTGCGCCGTGACCGACTACCGCGTGAAAGTGACGCTCAATCGATAAACCCGTCGGGTTTATCCCTTCAGTGACAGGCGTGCCTTGAGCATTTGCGTCATTGGTGCCTACTATTCACGACGTGCTCGGGTTTGAGCGATTGGTTTTTTTGCGCTCGGTGACCAGACAGGCACGGGGTGGCGTAGATGTTCCTTCGCCGGAAAAACATCGGTAAGGTAGGGGTCAGCATTCAGACCCGCGAGGAGTAGTGATGAGCGAGGCGGTTTCCATCCACCATGACCAGGCTGGTCATCAGTTCGAGACCAATGTGGACGGTCATCGTGCCTATCTGACCTACATGGACCTGGGCAAGCAGACCCTGGACATCTATCGCACGTTCGTGCCCAACGCGCTGCGTGGCAGGGGCATTGCCGCGAAGTTGACCGAGGCGGCGCTCCACTACGCTGAAGAAATGGGCTACACGGTGATCCCGTCCTGCTCGTATGTGGAGCGCTACATGGAGCGTCACCAGCGGCACGCGGCGAAACTCTGACGCACGAAGATTCCAATAAAAAACGCCGGACTGCGAAGCCCGGCGTTTTTTATTGCGTTGACTTTTTATAGGCGAAGCAGGCCGATCAGCTGCGCTGACGCTTTGGCAGTACGTCCTTTAGCTTGGCGTGCATGCCGCGCAAGGTCTTCTCGGTCGCGCTCCAGTCGATGCAGGCATCGGTGATGGAGACGCCATACTGCAAGTCGGCGAGGTCCTTCGGGATTGCCTGGCAGCCCCAGTTCAGATGACTTTCGACCATCAAGCCGATGATCGACTGGTTGCCTTCCAGGATCTGGTTGGCGACGTTCTCCATGACCAGCGGTTGCAGCGCCGGATCCTTGTTGGAGTTGGCGTGGCTGCAATCGACCATGATGTTCGGCTTGATCTTCGCCTTGTTCAGGGCCTGTTCGCACAGCGCGACGCTGACCGAGTCATAGTTCGGCTTGCCGTTCCCGCCGCGCAGCACCACGTGGCCGTAGGCGTTGCCCTTGGTCGTCACGATCGATACGCCGCCTTCCTGGTTGATGCCCAGGAAACGATGCGGGCTGGAAACCGACTGCAAGGCGTTGATGGCGACGGTGAGGCCGCCGTCGGTGCCGTTCTTGAAGCCTACGGCCGACGACAGGCCGGAGGCCATTTCGCGGTGGGTCTGGGATTCGGTGGTGCGCGCGCCAATGGCGGACCAACTGATCAGGTCCTGCAAATATTGCGGCGAGATCGGGTCGAGGGCCTCGGTCGCGGTGGGCAAGCCCATTTCCGCCAGGTCCAGCAGCAGCTGGCGACCAATGTGCAGGCCGTCTTGGATCTTGAAGGAGTCGTCCAGGTACGGGTCGTTGATCAGGCCTTTCCAGCCGACGGTAGTCCGAGGCTTCTCGAAATACACACGCATCACCAAGTACAAGGTGTCGGAAACTTCCGCCGCAAGCACTTTCAGGCGCTCGGCATATTCGTGGGCAGCCTTGATGTCATGGATCGAACAGGGCCCGATGACGACGAACAGGCGGTGGTCGGTGCCGTCGAGAATGTTGCGGATGACTTCCCGGCCCTTGGTCACGGTGCGCAGGGCAGTGTCGCTCAGGGGGATATCGCGCTTGAGCTGGTCAGGCGTGATGAGGGTCTCGTTGGAGGCGACGTTAAGGTCATTGATCGGTAAATCAGCCATCGTGTTACTCGTCAGGTCACGGGTGCCGGCCGCCAGCGATTCCCCGCGCGGCGGTGCACAGCGGATTTAAGCGCGCCGGGGAGCCGAACCTTAGCGCGTTAGGAGGTGGCTCGACAATGGGCAGGGGCCGGTTTAATTGCGGCAGGCAAGCTCCCTGGCCACGGGCGTCAGGTCTTGTGTAATGATGCGCAGGGATTGTTCAACGGGGGATTTGCATGATGCAGGCAGGCGCTACAACCAGGATCGGCATGATCGGCACCGGGGCGATTGGCGGGTTCTATGGCGTCATGCTGGCGCGGGCCGGTTACGACGTGCACTTTTTATTGCGCAGCGAGTTTGCCGCCGTGGCCGAACGCGGCTTGCAGGTCGCCAGTGAAGTTCATGGGGCGCTGACCCTCAATCCGGTCCAGGCGTATCGCTCGGCAGCCGATATGCCGCCTTGCGACTGGCTGCTGGTCGGTGCCAAGACCACCAGCAATGCCGACCTGGCCCCGGCCATCATTGAGGCTGCCGCTGCCGGGGCAAAAGTCCTGTTGCTGCAGAACGGCCTCGATGTCGAGGACGAACTGCGACCGCTATTGCCCGATTCACTGCATTTGTTGGGCGGCCTGTGCCTGGTCTGCGTGCATCGCGTCGGCCCAGGCGTCGTCGCCCACCAGGCCCTTGGCGCGGTCAATATCGGTTACCACAGCGGTCCTGGCCGGGATCAGGCCGAACGCATGGCGATTGTCGAAGAGGGCGCGGAGCTGTTCCGTACCGCCGGTATCGACTCCCAAGCCATGCCCAACCTGCAACAGGCCCGTTGGCAGAAGTTGGTGTGGAACGTACCGTACAACGGTCTTTCGGTGCTGCTGGGCGCCAGCACCACGCCGTTGATGGCTGACGACCACAGCCGCGGGCTGATCCAGGCGCTGATGGAGGAGGTGGTACGCGGTGCGCAGGCCTGTGGTCATCCTATTGCGCCGGGTTACGCCGAATACCTGTTCACCATGACCGAGAAGATGCCCGACTACTGGCCGAGCATGTATCACGATTATTCCCACAAGCGACCGCTGGAGTTCGATGCGATCCATGGCCGGCCATTGGCTGCGGCCAAGGCGGCAGGATGCGAACTGCCGAAAATCGAAGCCTTGTATCAGGCGCTGGCGTTTTTGGATCGCCACAACCGCTGATGGCGAAAGAGGGAAACATGGCCAATAACATTGATGACAAGCTGGTGCTGGCAATCTCCTCGCGGGCCTTGTTCGACTTGAGCGAAAGCCACAAGGTCTATCTGGCGAGTGGCGTCGAGGCCTATCGGCAATACCAGATCGAGCATGAAGACGAAGTCCTGGCACCTGGCGACGCGTTCGCCCTGGTGCAGAAATTGCTGAACCTCAACCAGCACCTCGGGCGTGCCCGGGTCGAAGTCATCCTGGTTTCGCGCAACAGCGCCGACACTGGCCTGCGTGTGTTCAATTCGATTCATCACTATGGCCTGGCAATTTCTCGCGCAGCATTCGTCGGCGGTCGCAGCCCTTACCCTTATCTGAAGGCGTTCGGCTGCGACCTGTTCCTGTCCACTCACGCCGAAGACGTGCGCAGCGCCCTCGAGGCAGGATTCGCGGCGGCGACCATCCTGTCGGGCGGTGCCAGCCGTGCCGCCAGCGAGGAACTGCGCATCGCGTTCGACGGCGATGCGGTGCTGTTTTCCGATGAGTCGGAACGCGTCTATCAGGCTGGCGGCCTGGAGGCATTCCAGGCCAGTGAACGGCAGGCTGCGCGCGAACCGCTGCGAGGTGGACCGTTCAAGGGGTTCCTGGCGGCGCTCAACGCGTTGCAGCGCGAATTTCCCGAAGACGCCTGCCCGATCCGCACGGCGCTGGTTACCGCCCGTTCGGCACCGGCCCACGAACGGGTGATCCGGACCTTGCGTGAGTGGGATATTCGCCTGGATGAGTCGCTGTTCCTCGGGGGGCTGACCAAATCCGCGTTCCTCGAAGCCTTTGCTGCCGACGTGTTTTTCGACGACCAGACCGGTCATTGCGAACTGGCCCGGGAAGTGGTCGCCACTGGGCATGTGCCCCATGGCATCAGTAACGAAGTGAAGCTTTGACTGCCTGCTGTTCGGGCGTTACGTCGCACGTCGAACTCCTCGGGGCGCTGCTAAGCTGAATCAATCTCCGCCATCCTGGCACTCGAGGAGGTCACATGATTCGTTCGATGCTGTACGCCACAGACCTGGGCCTTTATGCCCCCTATGTGATGCAGCATGCCTTGGCGTTGGCACGGACGTTTGCAGCCGAGTTGTATGTAGTGCATGCGGTGGAACCGATGGGGCTGTTCGCCGAGTCGGTGTTGCAGAGCTATCTGGACGAGCAGGCGTTGAACGAATTCCATCGTCAGGGTCTGAGTACGGTGATGGCCAATATCGAGCAGCAGGTGCTCGACAGTTTTCGAGAAGAACTGGGGGAGGGCCAGCAAGACTTGCAGCTGATCAAATCGGTCCGGGTGTTCCAGGGTGATCCTTCCCAGGTCATTCTCGAACAGGCGGCAAAACTCTCCGTTGATTTGCTCATCGTCGGCAGCCATTGTCAGGGGGCAAGCGGCGAAACCCCTTTGGGCAGGACCGCCGCACGGGTTTTGCAGTTATCCCGTGTGCCGGTGTACCTGGTGCCGCTGGTGCAGCATCGGCGTCAGGGAGAGGCTCGAGGCTAAATGATGGCTTTTTATAAAAAGTTCTAGATTTCTTCATGCAACCATTCATATAGTTATATGCCGTCGCTGATGCCCGTCGCATCCAACTGCTTTGAGGGATACATATGAAGCTTCAACAACTGCGCTACATCTGGGAAGTGGCGCACCACGACCTCAACGTTTCCGCTACCGCCCAAAGCCTCTACACGTCGCAACCTGGCATCAGCAAACAGATCCGCCTGTTGGAAGACGAACTGGGCGTCGAAGTCTTCGCCCGCAGCGGCAAGCACCTGACCCGCGTGACCCCGGCCGGTGAGCGCATCATCACCACGGCTGGCGAAATCCTGCGCAAGGTCGAGAGCATCAAGCAGATCGCCCAGGAGTTCTCCAACGAGAAAAAAGGCACCCTGTCGATCGCGACCACCCATACCCAGGCCCGTTATGCCCTGCCGCCGGTGATCAGCAATTTCATCAAGCAATACCCGGACGTGGCGCTGCACATGCACCAGGGTTCGCCGATGCAGATCGCCGAAATGGCCGCCGACGGCACCGTGGATTTCGCCATCGCCACCGAGGCCCTGGAGTTGTTCGGCGATCTGGTGATGATGCCGTGCTATCGCTGGAACCGCTGCGTGGTCGTGCCCCACGGCCATCCGTTGACCAAACTGCCGAAGCTGACCCTCGAGGCCTTGGCCGAATACCCGATCGTGACGTATGTATTCGGTTTCACCGGTCGTTCCAAGCTCGACGAGGCTTTCAGCCATCGCGGCCTGACGCCGAAAGTGGTGTTTACCGCCGCCGACGCCGACGTCATCAAGACCTATGTGCGCCTCGGCCTGGGCGTGGGCATCGTGGCGAAAATGGCCGTCGACACCAAGCTCGATAATGACCTGGTGGTATTGGATGCCAGCGAATTGTTCGAATCCAGCGTGACCAAGATCGGCTTCCGCCGTGGCACGTTCCTGCGGGGGTTCATGTGCGACTTCATCGAGAAGTTCGCCCCGCACCTGACCCGTGAAGTCATGGCCAAGGCCATCCAGTGCCACAACAAGCAGGAACTTGAAGAGCTGTTCGACGGCGTCGAGCTGCCGGTGCATTGAGCAACGTCTAAATAGCCTCGGTGACAGCGAACTGTTGCCGGGCGCCCGCCACGACGATCTCCACTTCATCCCCTTCGAATTTGCCCAGCAGGCTGCGCCCCAGCGGCGAGCGAGGGGTGATGACGGTGATCGGTTGCCCCACCAGCGAGACCTTCAGCCCCGCCGCGTCAGGTCCCAGGAACAGCCATTGCTGGCGGCCCTCGTCATCCTCCAAGCCAATCAATGTGCCGACCTCGATTCCACGTTGTTCGTCGTACGGCCTCAACGCCAGATTCTGGCAGAGGCTGAGCGACTGGCGGATCTCCTCGACGCGCCTGGCTTGGCCTGCGGCAAGATAAGACGCTTCGAGACCCAGGGTGTCGTACTTGTTTTCGGCGATGTTTTCTTCGTGGGTCGCGGTTTCGTAGGCGGTTTGCGCGGCGCGCTCGGCGATGTCGAGGTCAATCTTGAGCTTGTCGAGAATCAATTGGTGGACGGTTTGTTTGTTCATGATCATTCGCAAAATTGCAGGACGTTAGCGCGGCTTTTCTCGCTCGGCGCGTTCTGGTCCTGCTGCAGCCAGAACTGGCATTTGGGATTGGACAGGTTGCGCGGATTGTTGCGGGCCTGATCGAGCGCCTGGCGTTGCTCGTTCCTTTGCAGGTTCTGCTGGTACTGCTCGAACATCGGCGCAGGCGGCTCGGCAGCCGGCGGCACGGCCGGTGGTTGCGCCAGCTGCTGCACAGCGGCCGCCACCGGGGCGAGTTGCTCATCGAACAGAAACTTCGACATCAGCCATCCCGTCAACACGATAACAAGGAAGCCCAGCCACAGGCCCAAGGCGATACTGACGGTCAATTGCAAGGCGGTAAGGCGCGACGAGGAATTGGGCATGTCTGCTTCCTGGCTGAACACGGGATAGGCGGCAATTGTCGCATGAAGATTAATCGCCGTCGGCTCTTCTGCATCGACGTTGTAATGCGGGACAATCGGGTTTTGCCACAGGGAGTCGGGAATGACCGTGCGTTGGGATATTTTTTGCACCGTCGTCGATAACTTTGGCGACATCGGCGTCACTTGGCGCCTGGCGCGGCAATTGGTGGCCGAGCACCAATGCGCGGTGCGCCTATGGGTTGATGACTTACGTGCCTTCGAGCGCCTGTGCCCGGCCATCGACATCACGCTTTCCGAGCAATGGCAGCAGGGCGTGCAGGTGCGCCACTGGCCCAAGGACTGGCTCGATACCGAGGCCGCCGAGGTGGTGATCGCCGCGTTCGCCTGCCAGTTGCCCAGCGCCTATATGGATGCGATGGCCGAGCGGCAGGTAACGCCGCTGTGGATGAATCTGGATTATCTGAGCGCCGAGGACTGGGTGATCGGTTGTCACGGCCTGCCGTCGGTCAAGTACAAGCACGTGCAGAAATATTTCTTTTTTCCCGGCTTCCAAGAGGGCACCGGTGGCCTGCTGCGTGAGGCCGGCTTGCTGGAGCGTCGTCGGCAATTTCAGCAGGACGACGCGGCGCAGGGAATTTTCCTGCAAGGGTTGGGCGTCGACCGGGCGCCGGATACGCGCCTGATCTCGTTGTTTGCCTATGAAAACACCGGCCTGGCGAGTTGGTTCGACACAATGGCGGCCGGGCCCGAGGCGTTTCACGTGCTGGTCCCGGAAGGGCGGGTGCTGGCGGATGTCCGGCGCTGGCTGGGTGACGAGGGCATTGAGGTCGGTTCGGTGCATCGGCGCGGAGCCCTGACGGTACAGGTTCTGCCATTCATGCGGCAGGATCAGTACGATCAGTTGCTATGGTGTTGCGACTTCAACGCCGTGCGCGGCGAAGACTCCTTCGTGCGCGCCCAATGGGCCGCCCGGCCAATGCTCTGGCACATCTACCAGCAGGAAGAAGACGTCCATCTGGAAAAGCTCGAGGCATTTCTCCGGTTGTATACCGAGGGGCTCTGCGGGCCTGCGAAAAAAGCGATCAGCGGTCTCTGGCGGGCGTGGAATGCCGGCCAGGATATGACTGAACATTGGAAATTGTTCTGCGAACAACGCCAGGAACTGGCCGAACACGCCCAGGCGTGGTGTCTGGAACAGGCCTCGCGACCCGATCTTGCCACGGCGCTGGTGAAGTTTTACCGAAATTGGATATGATACGCGGCCTAGATTTTTGTAAATCCCATCCAAATTCGGATATTCGCAATGAAAACTGGTAAAGAACTGAAACCCGGGACCGTGATCCGTCTCGAAAACGATCCTTGGCTGGTTCAGAAAGCTGAGTTCACCAAGTCGGGTCGTAACAGCGCGATCATGAAGACTAAGCTGAAGAACCTGCTGACCGGTTACAAGACCGAGATCGTCTACAGCGCCGACGACAAACTGGACGATGTGATCCTCGACCGCAAAGAAGCGACCCTGTCCTTCATCAGCGGCGACACCTACACGTTCATGGACACCACTGACTACACCATGTACGAGCTGAACGCCGAAGACATCGAAAGCGTTCTGCCGTTCATCGAAGAAGGCATGACCGACGTCTGCGAAGCGGTGTTCTTCGAAGAGCGCCTGGTTTCCGTAGAACTGCCGACCACCATCGTGCGTCAGGTTGACTACACCGAAGGCTCCGCTCGCGGTGACACTTCCGGCAAGGTGATGAAGCCTGCCAAACTGAAGAACGGTACCGAGCTGTCGGTTGCTGACTTCATCGAGATCGGCGACATGATCGAGATCGATACCCGCGAAGGCGGTTCCTACAAAGGCCGCGCTAAGTAAGCGAAGTCTTTTGTACGAAAAAGCCCGACCATTGAGTCGGGCTTTTTTATTTCTGCTGTCTCGTCCTGAATAAGGTTTACACCTTCTGACCTATCCTCAGGAGGAACCAATGGAATCAGGAAAAAGGCGCAGTCAGCGTGACTACACGCTGGGCTTTAAATTGGCGGTCGTCGATCAAGTTGAAAAGGGCGAACTGAGTTATAAAGAGGCTCAACGGCGTTATGGGATTCAGGGTCGGTCGACTGTGTTGGTGTGGTTACGCAAGCATGGACGGCAGGACTGGAGTCAAGGCGCCTCCATCCGTGCCCAGAGGAACCGACCGATGGCCGAGCCAAATTTGCCGCTGACACCAGAGCAGCGAATCAAGGAGCTGGAAGAAAAGCTGGCCCTTGCCAACCAGAAAGCCCAATTTTTTGAAGCTGTCGTTGACGTGCTGAAAAACGATTACGGTGTTTCTGTCGTAAAAAAGCGATCCGGCAAGTCCTCACCCAAGGGCAAATCGAAGGCCTGAGCATTACCAGGGCTTGCCAGTTTCTAGGCATCTCTCGGCAGGCCTACTACAAGCGCAATCGAGCTTACGACGCACAAGCCAGACATACGCAAAGAGTGCTGGGATTTGTATTGGAGACTCGTCTTGAAATGCCCCGGTTGGGCACTCGTAAGCTGCATGGCCTTATGCAAGCCGAACCTGAACTGACGCGAACGGTAGGTCGAGATCGGTTGTTCGCTATCTTGCGAGACCATCGACAACTGGTCCTACGCAAACGCGCTTATCACAAGACTACCGATAGTCATCATCGCTTCCGTCGACATCCGAATCGGCTCAAACCCGGCCCTGACCAAGTCACTGCCACGGGTCCTGAACAGGTATGGGTAGCAGATATAACCTACTTGCCTACCGAACAAAGCGTCGCTTATGTGAGCCTGGTCACTGATGCGTTCTCGCGCAAAATAGTCGGCCATCATGTGCATGAAAGCCTGCATACCGAGTCAGTCATCCAGGCAATGACCAAAGCCCTTCGGCATCGAAGAAGCAATCAGCCGCTGGTACATCACTCTGATCGGGGCTCGCAATACTGTTCTGATCTCTACCAGAGGCTGCATGCCAAGCACGGCATCAAATGCTCGATGACTGATGGCTATGACTGCTACCAGAACGCCCTAGCGGAACGGGTGAATGGGATTCTGAAAACGGAGTTTCTTTTACACCGTCCCAAAGACCTTGCCCAAGCCAAGCGCATGGTCGAGGAGTCGATAGAAATTTATAACCGTAAGCGACCTCATTTGGCTCTGAAATACAAAACGCCCGATGCGGTGCATCGGGCGCTTTGAGATGAAACAGGTGTAAACCTATTTCAGGACTAGACATGCTTTCTACCTGATTCCTGTTACTTCAGGTGCTGCTTGAGCTCCTGGGATGCCTGCAACATCGCCGAACGCACCGCTGGCACCTGGCTCACCACGTTGAGCAAACCATAGTCGTGAATCATTCCGTTGTAGCGCACCGCTGTGACCGGCACGCCGGCCGCGTCCAGTTTGCGGGCGTAGGCTTCGCCTTCGTCGCGCAGCACGTCGGCTTCGGCGGTCTGTACCAGCGCCGGCGGCAGGCCCTTGAGTTGCGCGGTGGTCGCCCGCAACGGCGAGGCGTAGATCTCGTTGCGTTGCCCGGCATCGGTGGTGTAGTTGTCCCAGAACCACTTCATCATGTTCTTGCTGAGGAAGTGCCCTTCGGCGAACTGGTTGTAGGACGCCGTCTCGAAGCTCGCGTCGGTCACCGGCCACAACAGGGCCTGGAAGCGAATCGCTGGCGTACCCTTGTCCTTGGCCATCAGCGCCACGACCGCGGCCATGTTACCGCCGACGCTGTTACCCGCTACAGCCAGGCGCTTGCCATCGACGTTGATTTCCTTGCCATGCTCAGCCACCCATTTCGTCGCGGCGTAGGCCTGGTTGATGGCCACCGGGTAATGCGCCTCGGGTGACGGCGTGTAGTTGACGAACACGGCGACGGCCCCTGAGCCCGCCACCAAGTCACGGACCAGCCGTTCGTGGGTCGGGAAGTCGCCCAGTACCCAGCCGCCGCCGTGGAAGAACATGAACACGGGCAGCTCGCCCTTGACCCCGGCCGGACGAACGATCGTCAGGCTGATCGGCTGGCCATCGACCTGGATGGTTTTCTCGCTGACGTCGGCCTTGGGCAGGGTCAATTTGACCCCGGCCTGGGCGCCGACCAGTACGGCGCGGGCGTCCTTGGGCGAGCGTTGTTCCAGCGGCTTGCCGGTCCCGGCATTCAGCGCATCGAGAAACGCCTGGGTGTTGTGTTCGACGATGCCGTCGGCGAAGGCGCTGCTGACGCTCAGGGCGAGAAGGGTGCCGGTCAATGCTTTGCTGATCGTGTTCATGGGTATCTCCTTAAGTTGAAAAGTACGTTGCCGCGAGTAGCGTCGGAGTAAGGGCGAACCTGAGTCGCATCTACATGTTTTGCACTAAATGTTTGCGCGCTAAGCAGGTGTGAAGAGAATGTAATGCGCAAATAGTTTGCGCGCAAGACATATTTCCGGAGCAATGCTGATTGCATCACCTGAAAAGGCTTGGAGGCCTTGATCTAGAGCGGTTCAGGCGGTGTAAATTTTTTTGAAGGCGGTGTTTGAGCAGGCGGATCATGAATCCGGGAAGGTAGGTGCAGGCGCCTCCGCAAGCATGCTCGCTCTGCGGAGGGCTGGTGGTGTGCCTTTGATCAGAGACTGTCTTGCAGATGCCCGCGCAGTTCTTGCAGGTCACGTTGCAGCTTTTTCAATTGCTCCAGCGTCTGGCCACTGGCGGCGAGGATGCATTGCGGAATGTCCAAGGCCTTCTTCTGCAGGGCGCGGCCTTGTTCGGTGAGTTCGACAATGACCACGCGTTCGTCTTCGCGGCTGCGGGTGCGACTCAACAGGCCTTCGGCCTCCAGGCGTTTGAGCAGCGGCGTCAGCGAGCCTGGGTCGGTGAGCAGGCGCGTGCTGATTTCACCGACGGTCAAACCGTCTTTTTCCCACAACACCATCATCGCCAGGTATTGCGGATAAGTCAGGCCCAATGCCTGGAGCAGCGGCTTGTAGACCTTGGTCATCAACAGTGAGGTTGAATGCAGGGCGAAACAAACCTGATTATCCAGGAGCAGGGCTTCGCAAGGGTCGGGGGTATCGCGTTGGGTGCTCATGGCAAAACCTTTCATCAATGATCGTTACAAATCTAGCGGCCAAACCTTTAATGCGCCAGATAATTCTGACGTGCCGAGCAGGCGCTGCGTTTCCTCGTTGTCGCCAACTGCGTAGGATAGGCGCCCTGATTAAAGGGGGAATCGTCTGTGATCGAGGTCGTGCTGTATTTGCTGCTGGGCGCTGCGCTGGGCACCTTGGGAGGATTATTCGGCATTGGTGGCGGCTTGATCGCGATTCCGGTGTTGGGGGTATGGTTCGGCCTGGACCAGCAGATCGCCCAAGGCACGGCATTGGTGATGGTGGTCCCGAACGTGATGCTGGCGCTGTGGCGTTACCACCAACGCAATCGCATCGAATTGCGCCATGTCTTGCCGTTGGCCTCCATGGGGTTCTGCTTCGCGTGGCTCGGTTCCCTCTGGGCCGTAGGCGTTGATGCAGAAAGCATGCGGATTGGCTTCGTGGTGTTCCTGATTGTTCTGGCAGCCTACAACCTTATCCGAATGTTCGCCGCGACGGCGCCGGCTTCGGCACAGATGCGTCATGGCTGGCCATGGCTTGGTGTGCTAGGCGCAGCGTCGGGGACAATGGGCGGGCTGTTCGGCGTTGGCGGGGCCGTTGTCGCCACGCCGATTCTTACCAGCGTATTCGGTACAAGCCAAGTGGTCGCCCAGGGCTTGTCCTTGTCTCTGGCGCTGCCGAGCACGGGCGTGACGCTCGCCACCTATGCGTTTCACCATGAGGTGGACTGGTCGATCGGCCTGCCGCTGGCAGTCGGCGGGTTGATGAGCATCAGTTGGGGCGTCAAGGTCGCCCACGCCTTGCCAGAGCGATTGCTGCGTGGGCTGTTCTGCGGTTTCCTGGTGCTGTGCGCGGTGTTGCTCTTGTTTAAAGTTTGAAGCCTTCGACGATGTGCTCGGCCAGGCATTCAGTGATCGGCGACGGATTGTGCAGGTTGCGGATCAGCATGATGCTGGCTTCGGGCAGCTCCGGCAGGTTTTCGGCCTCGCCGAGGACGCGCATGTCAGGTGTCAGCAGGCTTTCCAATTGCGCGGTGATCGCCAGGCCCGCGCCGACCACCGCCATGAGCGCGGAAAGGCTCGAGCTGTTGTACGCCACGCGATAATCGCGGCCCATGGCATCCAGCGCGTTGCAGGCCCATTGTCGACAGAAACAATCACTGTTGAACATCGCCAGCGGCAGCGGTGTTTGTTCATGGACGTTGAAACAGGCGGCTTCGGCCCAGACAAAACGCTCCTTGCGCAGCAACTGGCCAATTTCATCGCCTGGCTTGCGGGTGACGATGGACAGGTCGAGGTCCTGGCGCAGCAACAACTGCTTGGACGATTCGCAGTGCACTTCGATCTCGATCAGCGGATAGAACTGGGCGAAGCGTTGCAGGATCCCGGGCAGGAAGCGCATGACGTAATCGTCCGGCGTGCCGATGCGCACGGTACCGACCATGTGCGGTTCGCGCAGGGTATTGAACACTTCGCTGTGCAGCTTGAGGATCCGCCGGGCATAACCCAACAAGACCTGGCCTTCAGCGGTGAGCTTGACCTGGCGCCCGTCGCGCTCGAACAGGCGGCGCTGCAACACGTCTTCCTCCAGGCGCTTCATCTGCATGCTGACGGCGGACTGCGTGCGGTTGACCAGCTCACCGGCGCGGGTAAAGCCGCCCTGGTCGGCGATGGCGACGAAGGTACGCAGCACTTCCGTGTCGATGCTCGGGTAACTCGACAATTGATCAATCTCCGAGATGTATTGCATAAGAAACATTCGTTGGATTGATCTTAGCCTTGGCGCGAGACTAGAGCCATACCCAACGGAGGACATCACGATGAAAGGTCAAAAAGGTTATCTACTGATCGATAAATTCTCGTCCCACGGTTTTTCGCTCGGCGCGCTGTTGCACAAGTTTAGCCGCTGGTACGAATTGCACCACGAGCGCGAATTGCTGGCTTCGATGAGCGACGAGGCGCTCAAGGACATCGGCGTCAGCCGTGCAGATGTAGAAAAGGAAGTGGTTCGGCCATTCTGGGATGACCCGATGCACAAATGAGCCATCCTTCCCTACACAAACCGCTTAATGGTGAGGTAGGTTGCGAGCAGAGAAGGAGATCTCCATGCCCGCGACTCTGTCCTTTACCCTCAAACAGGCCCGGCGTCTGGCGTTGGCCGCCCAAGGATTCAATGGGCGGTTACCGCCAGCTTCGGTGAAAGCCTCGCACGTCAATCGCTTGATCGAACGCCTCGGCGTGCTGCAAATCGATTCAGTCAATGCACTGGTGCGCTCGCACTACCTCCCGCTGTTCTCACGCCTTGGTCCTTACCCACGCGATTTGCTCGACCAGGCCGCCTGGAGCCAGGGACGTCGCCGCACGCTATTTGAATACTGGGGTCACGAAGCGTCGCTGCTGCCGATGTCGATGTACCCGCTGATGCGCTGGCGCATGGAGCGAGCGGCCCGTGGCGAAGGGATTTATCAGCAGCTGGCGCGTTTCGGCCAGGAGCGCCAGGACGTGATTCGCCGAGTGCTGCAATCGGTTCGTGAACAAGGTGCGGTCGGCGCGGGCAGCTTGTCCACGCGCCAGGAAAAGGCCGGTCCCTGGTGGGATTGGAGCGCCGAGAAACACGCGCTGGAGTGGCTCTTTGCGGCAGGTGAAGTGACAGTGGCGGGGCGGCGTGGCTTCGAGCGGCTGTATGACTTGCCGGAGCGGGTGCTGCCGGACTCGATTTTGCAGTTGCCGCAGCCGGACGAAGCCCAGGCCCAACGCGCTTTGCTCCTGCACGCGGTGGATGCCCTGGGCATCGGCAGCGAAAAAGATTTGCGCGACTACTTCCGCCTCGGTCCGGCCGAGAGCCGTGCCCGGCTGGCCGAACTGGAAGAGACCGGTGAGCTGGTGCGTTGCCAGGTCCAGGACTGGAAGCAGCTGGCCTGGTGTCGACCGACTGCGACAATCCCTCGCAAAGTGGCATCCAGTGCGCTGCTCTCGCCGTTCGATTCGTTGGTCTGGGAGCGCAGCCGCACCGAGCGCTTGTTCGACTTCCGTTATCGCCTGGAAATCTACACGCCAGAGCACAAGCGAGTGTATGGCTATTACGTACTGCCGTTCCTGCACAACGAACGGATCGCCGCTCGGCTGGACCTGCGGGCGGAGCGGGCCTTGAGTCGCCTCGCGGTGCATGCCGTGCACGAGCAAGCGCCTGGGCTGGACGAAGAGGCCTTGCAGGCGCTGGCGCTGAATGTGCGGCGCATGGCCGATTGGTTGGGGTTGGAGAGGGTTCAGCTCAATTGCCGGCGGGACGAGGGCGTTCGATTGGCCAGCGCCTTGACGCAGGTCGGCGGCGCTTGAGCGGGCGCTATCGCGAACGTGCTCGCGATAGCGGTTTGACAGGCAATGAAGCGCCTAGCGCTTGACCTGCTTCAACGTCTCGGCGATCAAGAAGGCCAACTCCAGCGACTGGTCGGCGTTCATCCGTGGATCGCAGTGAGTGTGGTAGCGGTCCGACAGGCCGTCCTCGGTAATCGGTCGCGCGCCGCCGATGCATTCGGTGACATTCTGCCCGGTCATTTCGATATGAATGCCGCCGGCATAGGTGCCTTCGGCTTCATGGACCTGGAAGAACTGCTTCACTTCGCCAAGAATCTGCGCGAAGTCCCGGGTCTTGTAGCCGCTGCTGGCCTTGATGGTGTTGCCATGCATCGGGTCGGAGCTCCACAGCACTTGCTTGCCCTCACGCTGCACGGCGCGCAACAGCGGTGGCAGGTGCTCAGCCACCTTGTTGGCGCCCATCCGCGCGATGAGGTTCAAGCGACCGGGGTCGTTGTCCGGGTTGAGCACATCGATCAGGCGGATCAGGTCGTCAGGGTTCATGCTTGGGCCAACCTTGACCCCGATCGGGTTGTTCACCCCGCGCAGGAATTCGACGTGGGCGCCGTCCAATTGACGGGTACGGTCGCCGATCCACAACATGTGGGCCGAGCAGTCGTAATAGTCATTGGTCAGGCTGTCACGGCGCACGAAAGCCTCTTCGTAATTGAGCAGCAGCGCTTCGTGGGCGGTGAAGAAACTGGTTTCGCGCAATTGCGGCGAGCTGTCCATGCCGCAGGCGCGCATGAACGCCAGGGTTTCATCGATGCGGTCGGCCAGGTGGCTGTATTTTTCCGCCAGGGCTGAGTTGGCGATGAAGTCCAGGTTCCATTTGTGCACCTGGTGCAGATCGGCAAAACCGCCTTGGGCAAAGGCCCGCAGCAGGTTCAAGGTGGCGGTGGACTGGTGGTAGGACTGCAGCAACCGCTCCGGATCTGGAACCCGGCTTTTTTCATCGAAGCCGATGCCGTTGACGATGTCGCCCCGGTAGGCAGGCAGTGTCACGCCATCGATCGTTTCATCGTTGGCCGAGCGCGGCTTGGCGAATTGCCCGGCCATGCGCCCGACCTTGACCACCGGGCAGCCGGCGGCAAACGTCATGACGATCGCCATTTGCAGCAACACCTTGAAGGTGTCGCGGATCTTGGCTGCCGAGAACTCGACGAAGCTTTCGGCGCAGTCGCCGCCCTGCAACAAAAAGGCCCGACCCTGGGTGACCTCGGCAAACTGGCGGCGCAACTCCCGGGCTTCACCCGCAAACACCAGCGGCGGATAGCTGGCCAGGGTCTGCTCGACCCGCAGCAAATGCGCCGCATCAGGGTATTGGGGTTGTTGCTGGATCGGCAGGGCGCGCCAGCTGTCAGGGCTCCAGGGTTGGCTCATCGTGATCTCTAGGTGGTTTACGCTCGGACGCTCATGTTATCAGCAAATTAGTGCGTGACCTGTTCCGCTTGCTTCGCCGACAATCGCGCTTTTGCCCCGTATGCGTGGGCTCAAGCCGGCCCGGCAACCACAGGAGATGAAATGACAGAGGAGCGCGTCGAGCATCTGCTCGCCGAGGTGCATGACCAGTTCGGCATGATTCGCGTGTTCGAGGTGGCCGACTACCGGTTTCTCGAATTCGGCGATGCCATCGAGCAGAGCTGCGTGTTCACGGCCGATCCGAGCTGGCTCGAATATGACTACACCCGCGCCATGCTCATCGGTGCGTTGTGTCACGAGCAGCCGGAGAGTGCGCTGTTCCTGGGCTTGGGCGCCGGCACGCTGACCCAGGCGTGTCTCAAGTTCCTGCCATTGGAAGACGTCGAGGCCATCGAGCTGCGGCCCGATGTGCCGCGCCTGGCTATCGAATACCTGGGGTTGGATGACGATCCGCGGTTGTACATCCGCGTCGGCGATGCCTTGGAGCTGCTCGAAACAGCGGAGCCGGCGGACTTGATCTTCGTCGACCTCTATACCGATGTCGGTCCCGGTGTCGGGCACCTGGCGTGGGGTTTCCTGGAAAACTGTCAAAAACGCCTCAATCCGGGCGGCTGGCTGGTGATCAACCAATGGGCCACCGACGATGGCAAGCCTCTGGGCGCGGCGCTGTTGCGCGGCCTGTACCATCGGCACTATTGGGAATTACCGGTGAAGGAGGGCAACGTGATCCTGATCGTCCCGGCGGATCTGGATCAGGAACTGGATATGGACGCACTGATATCCCGAGCCGAAGGGCTGGCGCCGCGATTGGGTTATTCATTGCATTCATTGATCAAGGCCATTCGCCCGGCGACCTGATCAGGCAAAGCAGTTCCCCTGTGGCGAGGGAGCTTGCTCCCGCTGGGTCGCGAAGCGGCCCCCTTCGATTTCAGATATCAACCCAAGCGTCTGCTTCGCAGCCGAGCGGGAGCAAGCTCCCTCGCCACAAGGGCCAAGCCGTCTGGAGATGAACCGTTTTAGCTGGCGGCCCAAGGCCTTTTGGCAGAGAGCCCTATAACGGGGTTTGCCGATAAAAAAAGCTCCCTTCTTGGGCAAATTCCGGTATAGTGCGCGCCGGCCTTTAGCCGGGCCGCGTCAAGGTAGCGCAATTCTCCGAAGTCAGCTTCGGTTGCATGTCCGCACAACGGATGCTTCCAAGACGTTCTTTATTCATTCATTCGTTTTCGCAAATCCCCGCCGACAAAGCAGCCAGGGCGACTCTTGAGTCTCAACACGGCATGCGCAGCTTTGGAGCATGGGTCTTTGCGGATGCACTTAGAGGCAGACCCATGACCCAGGAAACCGGCGGCTTCGCCGCTTTTAATCTCAACCCGAACATTCTGGCAGCCGTCATTGCGACCGGCTACGAAGAACCTTCGGCGATTCAGCAGCAATCGATCCCGATCATCATGGCCGGCCATGACATGATTGGCCAGGCGCAAACCGGTACAGGTAAAACCGCTGCGTTCGCCCTGCCGATCCTGCATCGCATCGATCCTGCCAAGCGCGAGCCGCAAGCCCTGATCCTGGCGCCAACCCGTGAGTTGGCGCTGCAAGTAGCCACTGCTTTCGAAACCTACTCCAAGCAAATGCCTGGCGTTACCGTTGTGGCCGTTTACGGCGGCGCCCCGATGGGCCCACAGCTGAAAGCCATCCGTAATGGCGCGCAGATCGTTGTCGCCACCCCGGGTCGTCTGTGCGACCACCTGCGTCGTGACGAGAAGGTCCTGGCTACCGTGAACCACCTGGTTCTCGACGAAGCCGACGAAATGCTCAAGCTGGGCTTCATGGATGACCTGGAAGTCATCTTCAAGGCCCTGCCGGCAACTCGCCAGACGGTATTGTTCTCGGCCACCCTGCCGCAATCGATCCGTGCCATTGCCGAGCGCCACCTGCGCGATCCGCAACACGTGAAGATCCAGACCAAGACCCAGACCGTCACCGCGATCGAACAGGCTCACCTGCTGGTTCACGCTGACCAGAAGACTTCCGCCGTTCTCAGCTTGCTGGAAGTGGAAGACTTCGACGCCCTGATCATGTTCGTGCGCACCAAGCAAGCGACCCTGGACCTGGCCAGCGCCCTGGAAGCCAAAGGCTACAAAGCCGCTGCGCTGAACGGCGACATTGCCCAGAACCAGCGTGAGCGCGTGATCGACTCCCTCAAGGATGGCCGTCTGGACATCGTTGTGGCGACCGACGTTGCTGCCCGTGGCCTGGACGTTCCGCGCATCACCCACGTGTTCAACGTGGACATGCCGTACGATCCGGAATCCTACGTGCACCGTATCGGCCGTACTGGCCGTGCTGGTCGCGAAGGCCGTGCGCTGCTGCTGGTCACCCCGCGTGAACGCCGCATGTTGCAAGTGATCGAGCGTGTCACCGGGCAGAAGGTGGCTGAAGTTCGCCTGCCGGACGCCCAGGCCGTTCTCGATGCCCGCATCAAGAAGCTGACCAACAGCCTGTCGCCGCTGGTGGCTGACGCCGAGTCGACCCACGGTGATCTGCTCGATCGCCTGACCGCCGACATCGGTTGCACCCCACGTGCCCTGGCCGCTGCGCTGCTGCGCAAGGCTACCAACGGTCAGGCGCTGACCCTGGCGGCAATCGAGAAGGAACGTCCGCTGGTGCCGAACAGCGCACCGCGTGGCGATCGTCCAGAGCGTACCGGTGATCGTCCGGACCGTGGTGATCGCGAGCGTCGCGCGCCGATCCCGCTGGCCGAAGGTCGTGCTCGCTGCCGTACCGCGCTGGGTGCTCGTGACGGCATTGCCGCCAAGAACCTGCTGGGCGCCATTCTCAACGAAGGCGGCCTGGCCCGCGAAGCCATCGGTCGCATCCAGGTGCGTGACAGCTTCAGCCTGGTGGAATTGCCGGAAGATGGCCTGGAGAAGTTGTTGACCAAGCTCAAGGACACTCGTGTGGCCGGCAAGCAGCTCAAACTGCGCCGTTACCGCGAGGATTGATCAGCCTGCGGGTTGATTGATCGAGCATAAAAATCCCCGACTGGTTCGGGGATTTTTTTGCCTGTCGTTTGGTGTTCCCTTAGGCTATTGGTCAATCGAACCGATAAATGTCCATCCCCAGCGCTCCCATCGTGAAGCCCTCATGGGCGACGCTGAATTTTCCACCGGCCCCTCGGGCAAAATACAGCGGCAGCAAGTGTTCGTCGCTGGGGTGGCTGCGTACGGCGTGGGGCGCTTGGCGACGGTAGTCGTGCAGCACCGGCTCGTCGTCGACCGTCAGTTGTCCGACCACCCAATCGCGGAAGGCCTTGGCCCACGGCTCGACGCTGTCAGGACCGGCGTTCCAGTCCAGGTCGCGCAGGTTATGCGTGATGCTACCGGAGCCGATCAGCAGGGTGCCCTGCGCCCTTAGGCTTGCCAGGGCCCGGCCAACCTGCGTTTGTAACATCGGGCCCTGGCGGCTGGGCAGGGAAATCTGTATCACCGGAATATCTGCCGCGGGGTACATCAAGGAGAGCGGCACCCAGACGCCGTGATCGAATGGCCGCGCCGAGTCGAGACGCGCCGGCAAGTGCGCGGTAACAAGCAGGCCGGCCACGCGTGCAGCCAGTTCCGGGTCTCCGGGCGCAGGATATTGCACCGCGTACAAGGCTGGCGCAAACCCACCGAAATCATGCCAGGTGCGCGGCTGTGGGTTGGCGTTGACCCGCAGTTCATCGCTCTCCCAATGCGCCGAGACAATCACAATGGCTTTGGGCCTGGGCAGTTGCGCGGCCAGGCGAGCCAATGCCGGGCCGCTTTCACCGGGTTCCAGAGCAAGCATGGGTGAGCCATGGGAGATAAACAGGCTGGGCAGCATGGGCGTGCTCCTGAGCGTTAAGATATGCCATCTTCTGTCAGGTCGATGATCCAGATCTAATATAAGTTTTAACCTGTTTTGATCGATATTTTGGAGCGAATACCATGGAGCCGGAGTTTTGGCACAAGCGTTGGTCAGCGAACCAGATCGGTTTTCACCTGCCGCAAGTAAACCCTTATTTGCAGCGCTTCTGGCCGCAACTGGGATTGCCCTTGGGAACTCGGGTGCTGGTGCCTCTGTGCGGCAAGACCTTGGATTTGCCGTGGTTGGTGCAGCAAGGGTGCTCGGTGCTGGGCGTGGAGCTTTCGGAGAAAGCCGTCAGCGATTTTTTCCTCGAGCAGCAGCTTGAGCCGAGCGTGACGGAAGAGGGCGCGTTCAAGGTGTTTCGAGCCGCAGACATTGAAATTCGCTGTGGGGATTTTTTTGCGCTGACGTCGGCGGATGTGGCGGATTGCGCGACGCTGTATGACCGCGCTGCGTTGATCGCCTTGCCCGCGCCAATGCGCGAGCGGTACGTGGCCCATCTGCAGAGCATTTTGCCGGACTGCGTCGGGCTGTTGATTACGCTTGATTACAACCAGGACGAAATGCCTGGACCGCCGTTTTCCGTTGGGCATGACGAGGTACAGCGGTTGCTGGGTGCAGCCTGGCAATTGGAGATCTTGCAGGAACAGGATGTGCTGGGAGAAAGCTGGAAGTTCTTGCAGGCGGGGGTGAAACGTCTGGAGGAGCGGGTATATCTCATATCCCGTCGCTGATGAGGATCTTTGCTCGCAACGCCTGACCAGCAGCAAAAAAAAGCCCGTATCGCTGCGGGCTTTCGTTTGAGGCTCTGGCTATCAGCCGCGGCGACGCAGCGCGTCGATACGCTCTTCCAGCGGCGGGTGGCTCATGAACATGCGAGCCAGGCCCTGCTTGATGCCACCGTTGATACCAAAGGCATTCAGGGTGTCGGGCATGTGCACCGGCAGACCTTGCTCGGCGCGCAGGCGCTGCAGGGCGCCAATCATGGCGCTGGTGCCGGCCAGGCGTGCTCCGGCGTCGTCGGCGCGGAATTCGCGTTTGCGCGAGAACCACATGACGATGGCGCTGGCGAGGATGCCCAGGACCAGCTCGGCGAAAATGGTCGCCACGTAATAGGCGATACCCTGGCCTTCTTCGTTCTTGAAGATCACTTTGTCGACGAAGTTGCCGATGATGCGGGCGAAGAACATCACGAAGGTGTTTACCACGCCCTGGATCAGCGCCAGGGTCACCATGTCGCCGTTGGCAACGTGGCCGATCTCGTGGGCCAGCACGGCCTTGACTTCATCGGGCGAGAATCGCTCAAGCAAGCCCTGGCTGACGGCGACCAGTGCGTCGTTCTTGTTCCAGCCGGTGGCGAAGGCGTTGGCCTCGTAGGCTGGGAAAATCCCGACTTCCGGCATCTTGATCCCGGCTTCGCGCGACAGCTGCTCGACGGTTTGCAGCAGCCATTGTTCGTGGCGAGTGCGCGGCTGGCTGATGATCTGGGTGCTGGTGCTCATCTTCGCCATCCACTTGGAGATGAACAGCGAGAACAGGGAACCGGCGAAACCGAACACCGCACAGAAGATCAGCAGCTGATTGAGGTTGAGATCAACCCCGTTGGCCGCCATGAACCCGTTGAAGCCGAAAAGGCTCAGGGTGATGCTGGCAATCAGCACGACCGCCAGGTTAGTGGCCAAGAACAGCAGGATGCGCATCATGGTGGTGGAAATCTCCTCATGCTAAAGATGTAGCGTTATGCGGGGTATATAAGGTGCTGCCTCAGGCTATTCAACTCGCCTACTATTTCAAACTGTGTCCTACAGGCGTCCTAAATGCTTGAAAGACTTTTCCGAAAGTGATTACGGAAAAGGAATGCGGCGCCGCTGCCCTGTGAACGTTGGCCCTGGCCGACCATCCGTTCTGCATCTCTGAGTGTAGAAGGGCTGCCGAAGCCAGCGGAACGGATATGTTGCTGAATCAAACAGCGTGCGAGCGAGGCCGCTCGCACGCGCTCCGGGTCACTGGCGGTAGGACTTGAGGAAGTTGCCGATGCGGCCAATGGCCTGGTCCAGGTCATCGACCCGCGGCAGGGTCACCACGCGGAAATGATCCGGCCATGGCCAATTGAACGCCGTACCCTGGACGACCAGCAGCTTCTCGGACAGCAGCAGGTCGAGGACAAACTTTTCATCGTTATGGATCGGGCAGACCTTCGGGTCGATCCGTGGGAACGCATACAAGGCGCCCATCGGCTTGACGCAGCTGACGCCAGGAATGTTGTTGAGCAGTTCCCAGGTGCGATTGCGCTGTTCCAGCAACCGGCCCTGGGGCAGGACCAGGTCGTTGATGCTCTGGTAGCCACCCAGCGCCGTCTGGATCGCGTGCTGGCTCGGCACGTTGGCGCACAAGCGCATGTTGGCCAGCATGTCGATGCCTTCGATGTAGCTCTGGGCGTGATGCTTGGGACCGGAGATGGCGATCCAGCCGGAGCGGAAGCCGGCGACGCGATAGGACTTGGACAAGCCGTTGAAGGTCAGGCATAGCAGGTCCGGCGCCAGGGAGGCGGTGCACACGTGCACGGCGTCGTCGTAGAGGATCTTGTCGTAGATCTCGTCGGAAAACACCACCAGGTTGTGCTGGCGGGCCAGCTCCAGCATGCCCAGCAGCACCTCTCGAGAATACACGGCGCCGGTCGGGTTGTTCGGGTTGATGATCACCAGCGCCTTGGTGTTTGGCGTGATCTTGGCCTTGATGTCCGCCAGGTCAGGGAACCAGTTCGCCTGCTCGTCGCACAGGTAATGCACCGGGTTACCGCCGGACAGGCTCACGGCGGCGGTCCACAACGGGTAGTCGGGGGCTGGCACCAGCACTTCGTCGCCGTTGTTGAGCAGGGCCTGCATGGACATGACGATCAGCTCGGACACGCCGTTGCCCAGGTAGATATCCTCGATGCCGATGCCTTCGACCTGCTTTTGCTGGTAGTACTGCATCACCGCCTTGCGCGCGCTGAACAAGCCCTTGGAATCGCTGTA
The DNA here is from genome assembly GCF_051131955.1 of Pseudomonas sp. Z4-20. NCBI lineage: Bacteria > Pseudomonadati > Pseudomonadota > Gammaproteobacteria > Pseudomonadales > Pseudomonadaceae > Pseudomonas > Pseudomonas sp. Z4-20. The sequence goes on along the minus strand of NZ_CP071641.1, from coordinate 3,824,642 downwards.
GCCCTGGGCGGTCGGCAGGTTGCGGATGACGTCCTGGAGGATCTCATCGGGCGCTTCGAAACCAAAGGGCGCCGGGTTGCCGATGTTCAGCTTGAGGATGCGGTGGCCTTCCTCTTCCAGGCGCTTGGCGTGCTTGAGCACCGGGCCGCGAATGTCGTAGCAGACGTTGGCGAGCTTGTTCGATTTGCTGACCTGCATGGCGATGTGTTCCCGAAAATGAACGATCCAGGCGGCGTATGAACTACCGTACTGGGGATCCTGCGTCTGTGCCCAGGCCTGACGCGATAGATGCGCCACAATCCGTTTGAATGCGCATGGCGTGACTGCCAGACTGGCATCTGACGAGGCGCAATCATACGTGCCGCCCGATCTGCGGAAAAGCGTCGGATCGGGCTTTTTCAATTGCCGAGGTAGGACGATGGAAAAGTTGCAGAAAACCCTTGAGGAATGGCGTGCGATGCTCGATCCGGAGCAGTACAACGTCTGCCGGTTGAAAGGCACCGAGCGGCCGTTCTCCGGTAAATACAACGCGACCAAGACCGACGGTGTGTACCACTGCATTTGCTGCAACGAACCGCTGTTCGATTCCCAGACCAAATTCGATTCCGGCTGCGGGTGGCCGAGCTTTTACGCGCCGCTCGAAGGCAGCGCGGTGGTAGAGGTGCGCGATGTCAGCCACGGCATGATCCGCACCGAAGTGGTCTGCGCCAAATGCGATGCGCACCTGGGCCACGTCTTTCCGGACGGTCCGCCGCCTACCGGCCTGCGGTATTGCATCAACTCGGTGTGCCTGGATCTCGTGCCACGCGAATAAGAATGGCTCAGTCCTTCGCCAGAAGGGCATTAGCAGAGGTTGGAGCAATTAAATTGCACACAATTTAATTGCTCGCTATCTTCCTGATTCCCACTTCTTTCTGGAGCCACCCCATGACCGACAACCTGTTGAGCATCCCTTGCACGACCATCCAGGGCGAACAAAAGACCCTCGCCGATTTCGCCGGCAAGGCGGTACTGGTGGTCAATACCGCCAGCCAGTGCGGCTTCACCCCGCAGTACAAGGGCCTTGAGACGTTGTGGCAGTCCTACAAGGACCAAGGGCTGGTGGTGCTGGGCTTTCCCTGCAACCAATTCGGCAAGCAGGAACCGGGTAACGAGGGGGCGATTTCCGAATTTTGCGAGCTCAACTTCGGCGTGAGTTTCCCCTTGTTCAAGAAGGTCGAAGTCAACGGTGCCAACGCTCATCCGCTGTTCGTCCAGCTCAAGCAGCGGGCGCCGGGTCTGCTGGGGTCCAAGGGCATCAAGTGGAATTTCACCAAGTTCCTGATTGGCAAGGACGGTCAGGTGGTCAAGCGCTTTGCCCCGACCACCAAGCCTCAGGATCTCACCGCTGAGATCGAAACCCTGCTCAAATGAACCCGCTGCCAGTCGATTCGCTGAAGCTCGACAGCCAGTTGTGCTTCAAGCTGTACGCCGCATCGCGGGCAGTGATTCGAAGCTACAAGCCGATGCTTGACCAACTCGGCCTGACCTACCCCCAATACCTGGTGATGCTGGTGCTGTGGGAATGGCAGGACAACCCGCCGGAGCAACCGACGGTGAAGGCGTTGGGGGAACGTTTGCTGCTCGATTCCGGCACGCTGACGCCGCTGCTCAAGCGTTTGGAACAGCTGAAGCTGGTCCAGCGCCAGCGCTCGGCCCGTGATGAACGGGAGATGCATCTGAGCCTGGCCCAGAGTGCAAAGGCCCTGCGCGAGCAGGTCGGTCCGCTCAAGGCCCGTTTGCTGTGCGATAGCGGGATCGACCTGGCTCGAGTGGGTGAGCTGCGCGACGGCCTGGACCATCTGCTGGCGCAGATCAAAGTGCTGACGTAGTGGGCACCCACTGATCCAGCAGTGCCGCCAACTCTTCGCGACGGAACGGCTTGGACAAATAATCGCTCATGCCTGCGGCCCGGCAGCGTTCGCGCTCTTCAGGCATCGCATTGGCGGTCAGGGCGACAATCGGCAGGTTCGGCCAGCGCCCGCTGCGGCGAATCTGCCGGCTGGCTTCGTAGCCGTCCATGACCGGCATGTTGCAATCCATTAGCACCAGGTCGAAATCCTGCTGTTCGAGCTGGTCCAGGCCTTCGGCGCCGTGGGCCGCGACGACCACTTCGCACCCCAGCTTCACCAGCATGCCCTTTGCCACCAGCTGGTTGACGGGGTTGTCTTCCACCAAAAGCACCCGTCCACGCCGGGAGGGGGTCTGCGCCTCGATTTGTGCGTCATCGATCGTGGTCGCCTCGCTTTGCAGGGAGCGGCGCAGGATCTGATAAAGCGCATGGCGCGCCAAAGGCCGGGCCTGCTGCAGCAAGGGGGCGAGGGCGGTTGCTTCTTCGCTGGGCATGAAGCTGCCGTAGGCGGTGACCAGCAGGATAGGGGCGTCGAAGGTGGGCCGCAAGTTGAACAGGCATTCCGGACAGTCGGTGATCAGGATGTCCGGATTGAGGCCGAGCAGCCCGTCATCCGCCGTGCGTTGTACATAATCCAAGCCCCAGCCGGGCAACAGCATGCCCAACAATTCGGCCAAGCCGCTGCTGGCGGTAGTAATCGCGACGACGTTGCCACGCAAGGATTCGACGGGAGGCGCAGGGGTGTGGCAGGGCAGCGGCAGCTCGGCGCAGAACTGGCTGCCGAAGCCTGCCTCGGAACTGATTGTCAACCGGCCCCGCATGGCTTCGCAGAGGTTGTAGGTCAGTGCCAGTCCCAGCCCGGTGCCGCCAAATTGACGGGTAATGCCAGCTCCGGCCTGGGTGAACGGCTGCAGGATGCGAGCCTGGGCTTCCTGTGGAATGCCGATACCCGTGTCGCAGATCTCAATTCGCACGCCACCGTCGTAATGGCTCAAGCGCACATCTACCCGGCCGAACCGAGTGAACTTCAACGCGTTGGACAGCAGGTTGCTGACGATCTGGCGAACGCGGGTCGGGTCACCCAAGACTTGCGCGGGGAACTGCGGTTCGATCAGGCACGCCAGCTCGACGCTCGGGGCGGCATTCTGGGAAAGCAGGTTGGCCGTGTCTTCGACCAGGGCGCCCAGGTCGAACGGGATGCGCTCGAGCTCCAATTGGCCTGCGTCGAATTTGGACAGGTCGAGGATGTCGTTGAGCAATTCCACCAGGACCTTGCCCGAGTCATGGGCAATCGACAGCTGTTGCTGTTGTTCGGCCGTAAGCGGGCCGTCCAGGGACAGGGCAATCATCCCCAGCAGGCCGTTGAGCGGCGTGCGGATCTCGTGGCTCATGTTGGCCAGGAACGCCGAGCGCGCGTCGGCCATGTCCAGGGCGGTACGCCGGGCAACCTCCAGTTCCTCGTTGGACTGGCTGAGGCGGGCATTGATGGCCTTGAGTTCGGCGGTGCGCGCCGAAACAATGGTTTCCAGTTGCGCCAGGTAGTCGGTGAGGCGGTTTTCAGCCGTGCGCCGCTGCTGGATTTCGGTGGAGATGTTTTCGAACTGCTGGTTGGCGACTGACACCAGTACGCCGATCTCGTCGTACTGGTGGCCGGAAGGACACTCCAGCGGAGTCTGTTCGCTGCTGCTGGGGTCTCGGCTGCTCAGCTCGCGGATGACCCGCACCAGCGGCTTGGTCAGCATGACGTAGAACAGGGCCAGCAACAGCCCGGTCAGGATCAGGCTGCGGGCGAAACCATTGAGCAAGGTGATTTCGGCCCGGCGCAGGAAGCGACTGCCGAACGAATAGGTGTCGACGTCAAGTCGCAACACACCCAGGGACTCGCCGGGCAGATGACTCAAGTACAGCCGGTCCTCGAACTGGCGTTGGGCGCCGAACAGAAAGTCGCTGATGAACCGGTAGCTGCTTTGCAATTCGGGGCGTTTGACGCTTGCCAGTACGGTGTTGGTGTTATCGATCAGTTCGGCGCCGATGATGGCCGGCGAGCGCAACAGGCCCAGGGCCAGCTCCTGGGCGAGTTCGGCATCGATGTTATAGGCGATGCGCGAGGCCGGGTTGTGGCTGATTTCCAGCAACGAAAGGATTTCCCGGTTGATCGACGCGTCTTCGCTGGCATAATCGATGCCGATCTGCACCAGGCTCAGCAAGGTGCCCAGCACGAAACCCACCAGGACGGTCAGTCGGGCCTGCTTGTACGACAGCCGTTGGGTGAACCTGATGTCCATTGAATGGTGAACCACTTACGTTTCCCTTCGCCGGTCAAGCATAGCTGATCATCTCTGAATGTCGGTGTGGCGGGTGTGTAGTGTTTGAACAGACCCGCCATTGACGTCGTCGTTTCGTCGCTGAAGCGTCATCATTACCGTGAACTTGTCCGAGGAGAAGACGTGGACGCCCGATTGAATGCTTTTCTTGAGCGCGCCGATGCGGTGCTGGCCCGTATCGAGCCCCTGTTGCCCGCTCCACGACCCGCCATCGACTGGTCCCAGACCTTGGCTGCCCGTTGGCAACGCGACGGGCGCAGCGGTTTCCTGCTGCCGCTTGAAGTCAGTCTCGATATTGGTTTGTCGGACCTGATCGGCGTGGATCGCCAGGTGGAGCAGTTGGGCCGCAACACCCAACAGTTCCTCGATGGCATGCCGGCCAACCATGCGTTGCTCTGGGGCTCGCGTGGCACCGGCAAATCGTCGCTGGTGCGCGCCTTGCTGGCCGAACATGCCGGGCATGGCCTGCGCTTGATCGAGATCGAGCGCGATCACCTGGCCGATCTGCCCCGGGTGGTCGAGCAGGTGGCGAAACTGCCGCAGCGCTTCGTGTTGTTCTGCGATGACCTGTCGTTCGAATCCGGCGAGGGCGACTACCGCGTGCTCAAGAGCGTGCTTGACGGTTCCCTCGAGCAGGCGCCGGACAACGTGCTGCTGTATGCCACTTCGAACCGCCGCCATCTGGTGCCCGAAAAGGAAAGCGACAACGAGAACTGGAAGCGGGTCGACGGCGAGCTTCACCCCAGCGAAGCCGTGGAAGACAAGATCGCCTTGTCCGACCGTTTCGGGTTGTGGTTGTCGTTCTATCCGTTTACCCAGGAACATTTTCTCGACGTGGTAGAGCATTGGATCGGTGTGCTGGCCGCGAAGGCCGGGCTGGCCTGGCAACGTGACGAAGCGCTGGATATACAGGCGGTGCGCTGGGCGACCGGACGCGGCAACCGCAACGGACGTTGCGCCTATCAGTTTGCCCGCTATTGGGTGGGCCTTAAACTTCTGGAGCACAAGGCATGATCGATTTGACGAGCAGCGGGGAAGGCCTCGAAGGCTACGGGCTATTATCGGCACAATTGCAATCGCTGCTGGCCGATGAGCGGGACTTCATTGCCAATGCTGCGCAATTTTCGGCGTTCCTGTCCAGTCAGCTGGACGATCTGAATTGGGCCGGTTTTTACCTCAATCGTAATGACGAATTGGTGCTGGGCCCGTTCCAGGGCCAGATTGCCTGCGTGCGGATCCCGTTTGGCCGTGGCGTGTGCGGTACTGCCGCGGCGACGCGCCAGACCCAGCGCGTTGAAGATGTCCATGCGTTCGCCGGGCACATCGCCTGCGACAGCGCATCGAACAGCGAATTGGTGGTGCCGCTGGTCAAGGACGGGCGCCTGATCGGCGTGCTGGACCTGGACAGTCCGAAACTGGCGCGCTTTACCGAGCATGACCAGGCCGGCATTGAACAATTGGCCGCGATATTCCTGCGCTTGACCGATTGCTGATCACGTTTTCAATCCTGCCTTGGCCAGCAGACTGTCCGGGTCGATTTCGTCGATCTGGCGTGGGTCGAGGAACGCCTCGGCGTAATGCAGGTAGATCCGCTCGTCGACGAACAGCCCGAACAGCTCGGGATCGATATGGGCATCGCGGCACATCGTGGCCATGATGCCCAAGGCTTCACTCAGTTTCTTGGCCTTTTTGTAGGGCCGATCGGCTGCCGTCAGCGCTTCGAAAATATCGGCGATGGCCATCATTCGAGCCGGCAGGCTCATCTGCTCGCGCTTGAGTCGCTTGGGATAGCCGGTGCCGTCCATCTTCTCGTGGTGCCCCCCGGCGATTTCCGCGACATTTTCCAGGTGGCTGGGGAAGGGCAACTGGCTGAGCATCAGGATCGTCTGGACCATGTGATGGTTGATCACGTAGCGCTCCTCGCGTGTCAGCGTGCCGCGGGTAATGCTGAGGTTATAGAGTTCGCCGCGGTTGTATTTCCAGGTCGGCACATCGAGTTGGAAACCCCACGGATTGTCGGCCGGAATCAGCTCGGCCGGATGCCGTTCGAACAGATGTTCGGGCTTGTCCGCCAGCAGCGGTTCAGCGACGGGCAGCGTCGGCGTCGGCACGCGGGCCTGGCGCCGGTTTTCCTCCCAGGACACGCCCAGGCGATCGTCCAGGGTTCGGGTCCAGGTGCGTTTGGCGATGCGTTGCAGGCGTTGCAAGTCGGTGTCCGCCATGGCTTCGGAGCCCAGGTTGCAGCGTGCAACGAAGGCGAAGTCATCATCAAGGACGGCTAGGGCGGTGTCACGTCGTTGGGCCAGGAGAGAGGCTTCGCCACCGGTTGCCAGGGCCTGCCAATAGTCGACCCAGGCGTCGCGCTTGAGGACTTCGAAGCGGGTGCGAATTTCGTGGATACGATCGTTCAAGGTTTCCAGCTTGGTGGCTTTGTCCACCACATACTCGGGCGTGGTGACCTTGCCACAGTCGTGCAACCAGGCTGCGATGTGCAGCGCCTCCCATTCATCTTCCGTCGGCTTGTAGCCTTCGAATGCCGGTGCCTGGCTGGCGGCAGCCGCCTGGGCGAGCATGAGCGTCAGGGCCGGTACTCGCTGGCAGTGGCCGCCGGTGTAGGGGCTTTTGGCATCGATCGCGCCGGCGAGCAGTTGGATGAACGAGTCCAGCAATTGCTTTTGCCTGGCTTGCAGGCGCTGGCTTTCGATGCTCACCGTTGCGGTGCCCGAGACCGCCTGCAAGAAAGCGATGCGGTCTGGCTGGAGCTTTTCCAGGTCGGCTTCGGTGCCGGTGTCAGTGATCAATAGCACTAGCGCGCCGACGGTTTCCTGATGACGGTTGCACAGGCGTATGCCGATCAAGTGCACACGGGGGGCGTCCAGTGCCAACAGCACGCTACGCAAGTCGGCGGCCTGCTCGAAGCCCAAGGAAGACACCAGGGTTTGCGCGGCACCCAGTTCCCGGAACCACTGCGGGCTGTCCGAGGCATCCAATGCATAACCTTGTAGCGCGAAGGCCTGAAGATCCCGAGGCGCTCCATTGATGACCATTCCGTACGGCTTGATCTGCTCGCCGTCGTTTTCGCGCAGGTAGATCAGGCCGGCCTGGGCCTGGGCGATTTTCACGGTCTCGAACAGCACCCGCTCCAGCAGTGGGGCGAAACGGGTTTCGGCGCGCAGGCTGGCGGTGATCTCGAAAAAACTCGCCAGGGTTTCTTTCATGCGGGCCATCGAAACGCCCAGTTGGTCGACCTCCAGCACAGGGGAGCGACGGGACACCGGGTAACTGAAATTGAAGCTGCGGATGGCGTCGGCTTCCCTTACCAACCCGCGCAACGGCTTGACCAAAATCCGCGATGTCAGCCAGCCCAAAGGCAGGCACAACAGCAAGGTGGCCAGGGTAATCAGCGCGCCTTGCCAGCGCAGGCGATAGGCATCGGCCAGCAACTCGTCCTCCGGCACCAGCAAAGCCAGTTGCAGCCCCTCTGGCCCACCCTCCTGCATGTGGCTGCGAGAGACGATCCACTGGCGGCCGGCCGCCTCCAGGCGGGGCATGTCACTGTCGTTGTCGAGCGCGGCGGCGATGGCCGGGTGCAAGTCACGCGCCTTGATCAGATGTGCCGACTGGTTGTCAGTGACCAGTCGCTCGCTGTCGGGGTATCCCACGGCGTTGCCTTGAGGGTCTATCAGGGCGATCTCGGTGCCGGTCGTTACCTTGTGCTTGGCCAGCGTCTGGGACAACGCGGCCAGGGTCAGGTCAGCGCCGATGACCGCTCGCTCGCCGCTGCGTCGGGCGAGGGTCGTGCCGATATTACGGCTGGAAAAAAACACGTAGGGTTCGGTGGTGATCTGCTCCGTGGTGTCCATTGCGCTGCGAAACCAGCCCCGACTGCGTGGATCGTAGTCTTCGTCGAGGTGATCCTGGCGGCTGATCAGTGTCAGTGCCTGATCATAGAACAGCGACTGGGAGTGAACCGAACCTGCGTCGCCTGGGCGCTCGACGGTCCACACCTCGTAGAACGCGTTGGCCGGTGCTCTCAGGGCGCTTTTAGAGGCTTCGGTGCGCAAAGATCGAACCATCAGGAAATTGCCGTCGCGATCGCCCAGGTAGAGCGATGCCAGGTTCGGATTGTCCCGCAGTGCCTGGCTGAAAGGACCGAGCAGGGCCAGTCGTTGCGACATCTGGGGCATGCGTGTTGCTGGGTAATCGGCCAGCAGGCCGAGCAAATGGCGGATCGGTTCGTAAGTGTCGTATAGATCCAGGCGCACGGTCTGTTCGATTCGATTGAACAGCTTTTCACTGCTGGACAGGATGATCTGCGTGGTCTGTCGATAGTTGAAGACGCCCAATACCACGCCGGTCAGCAGCAGGAGCAGCGTGAACATCACGCTGATATGGACGTGCAGGGGAAACCTGCGTTTTTCCGGACGCGGTGCGCTGGGCATTTCCGTCACTCCAAGTGTTGGGGGAAATCGCCCCCCGCTACGCACTGCTGAGCGAACAGCATAGTAAACACTGGATTATTTTGCCTTGACGATCGCTGTTTCCAGGCTGCGCCCCAGTTCAATCATCGCCTGGCTCAGTGCGTTGACGCAGCCATCGATTCGTTCGGGGGACTGTGCTTGATGGCAGGCCTGTTCCAACGCCTCGCACAGTTGAATCAGCGCAGTGGCCTGCACGATGCGGGCGACACCTTTTATCTTGTGCGCCGTCTCGGTAATCGCCTGCCGGTTTGCGCCGCGGGCGACGTCAAGCAGTTCCTGGCGGTCAGCGCGGTTGCTGCTGAGCAGTTCTGCAAGCAAGCGGTGGGTGGACACCGGGTCGCCGCCGGTCAGCGTGTGCAGGCTTTGCAAATTGAAAGCCCGGGAAGCATTGATGGGTTTGATGGCGTTCATCCATTGATTGAGTGCGCTCAGACTGATCGGCTTGAACAGGCAGTCGTCCATGCCGGCATCCTTGCATCGTTGTTTTTCCTCGGGCTGCGCGTTGGCGGTGAATCCCAGGATGGTGCAGGGCGGCTGTTGCTGCTCGGCCTCGTGTCGGCGAACCGCCCGGGCCAGTTCGTAGCCGCTCATGATGGGCATGTTGCAGTCGGCGATGATCAGGTCGAAATCTCCGTCAAGCCAGGCCTTTAGACCTTGCTCGCCGTCGTGGCTGACATGGTGGGGATGACCGAGATAATTCAGCTGCTGGGACATCAGCAGACGATTGGCCGGATGGTCGTCCACGACCAGGACGTTCAGCGTGCACGTCGCTGTTTCAGTCACAGGCGTAACAGGAACGCTGGCTTCTGCCTTCGGCAGGAGAGTGAGCGGCAAGGAAATCCGCACCTGGGTTCCAAGGCCCGGCTGGCTGTTCATTTGCAATTCGCCGCCCATGGCCTCGCACAGGTGACGACTGATTACCAGGCCAAGCCCCGCCCCCTTGCGGGCCATCCGGCTGCCGTTATCGGCTTGGGCAAATGGCTCGAACAGACGTCCGAGGTCTGCCGGACTGATACCGATGCCGCTGTCGCTGACTTCCATCTGCAATTGCAGCGTCTTGTCCCGGGCGGCCTGGGACAGCTTCACGCTGACCTTCACTTCGCCTTGCTCGGTAAATTTCAAGGCATTGCTGATCAGGTTCGAAAGCACCTGCTTGAAGCGCAATGGGTCCATTCGCACGTCCGGGTTGATTCCAGCAGGCTCGAATTGCAAGGACAATCCAATGTTCTTTTGCCGGGCCAGCCCGTCGAAAACCCGCATGACCGATTGCACCAGGGCCTTCAGGTCAACCCGTTCGGGCGCCAGGCTAAGATGGCCTGTTTCGATACGGGCGATGTCGAGGATATCGCCTATCAGCTCCAACATGCCGGACGCCGACTCGTACGCGACCTCAATCGCCGAGCGGTCAATGTGACCCTTGTCGGCGTGTTTCAGGGCCAGTTCGAGCATGCCGATCACTGCGTTCATGGGCGTACGGATTTCATGGCTCATGGTCGCCAGGAAAGTGCTCTTGGCCCGGTTGGCGTCGTCGGCCTGTTCTTTCGCGGCGCGCAGTTGCTCGACGAGCTGACGCCGCTCGCTGATATCAATCCAGCCGCCGATTATCCCCTGCACCTGTGCCGCAGAGTTACGGTACGGAAGGATCCAGTGATAGATCGTCAGCTTCCTGTTGCCAATGTGCAGTGGCCGGTCAGTGATCAGCGCGGTGCCTTCAGCCATGACGCGTTGATAGTCCGCCTGGTATTCCCGGGCTTCGAAAGCATTGCTCATGGCACCGGGCATGATGTTCTTGCCAATGACCTCCTCACGCTTCGCGTTGAACGTTTCCAAGTAATTGTCGTTGCAGCTTTGCAGCACGCCATCGCGGTCTCGCACATAGATCGGATGGGGTGTGCCGTTGAGCAGGGCGTGCATGAACTCAAGTTGGTCATTGAGCGCCAGTTCTGCCCGCTGGCGTTGCCTGATCTGTCGCTGCATGTAGGCATTCCATGCCAGCGAAAGCAGCAGTAGCAGGCCGACGCCGGCGACGATCTGGAAAAACACCCGGTTATAGGTGCGCCATGTGTGTTCCGAGGCCGAGACGTAGCCGCGCCAGCGGTTGTTGATCACGCCCAGTTCGTCGGGATCGATGCTGGTCAAGGCCTTGTCGAGGATGGAGCTCAGCTCCGTGGCGGTTCTTGCGGTGGCCAGCGAGAACATTGCCTGCTGAGTCCCTACGGTGCTGCTGATTTGCAACTTGTCTTTGAGCGAGTGGGACGAGATGAAGTAGTTGGCCATGACCAGCGAGTTCACACCACCGTCGGCCTGGCCTTGGGCGATCATTTCAGCGGCGTGCAAGGAACCGACGGTTTCGATTATTTTGATGCTCGGGTACTGGTTGCGTAGAAATTCTATGATCGGATTGCTTTTGGCGATTGCCAGGCTTTTGTCCCCGAACTGGTCGAGGGTGGTGGGTGTATCGGAGTGTTTACGGGTCAGCAGAACGAATGAGCTATCGAGGTAAGGGCGGCTTAACTTCATCTGCTGTTGCCGTTCGCTGCTGGGTAAAAGTGCCGCAATTACGTCGGCGTGACCTTCCAGGACCGCGGCAATCATGTCGTTGTCGTTCTGGTGGCGTTGGACGTCCAGGCGCATGCCGGTACGCAACCGGATCAGCTCCAGCAGGTCGGCACTGATTCCGCGAAAATCGCCGTCCGAATCAAAGAAAGTGAACGGGGCCGCGGTTTCGTTCACCGCCACTCGAACCACCGGATGCCTTGCCAGCCAGCGCTCTTCCCGGTCGGTCAGTTGTATCTTGTGCTCTGTGAGGTACAGGTCGCTGCCGGCACTCCAACGTTTGGCGATAGCCGCTTGCTCGGCGATGGAGATCTGGTTCAACGTAGCGTTGACGACTTCCAGCAACCGGGTCTCGTTGCGTCGCACCGCGAAACCGAATCCGTGGGATTCATGTTTGCCGAAGCTGGCCATGCGGATGTTGCTCAAGTAACCCTTGCTGATCATGTAGTGGGTGGAAATGGTATCGCCGAGAAACACATCGGCTTGGCCGAAGGCAACGGCGTTGATAGCGTTCTGGTAGGAGGGGTACGTGGTAATAAGTGCCTTGGGGTACAGCTTTTCGATCTCACGGGGCGGCAGATAGTGATAGACCATGCTCAGCCGCAGCCCGTCCAGATCATCGGTCAGGGGGCGGTTTTCATTCGTCCGGGTGACCAGGACAGGTTGATCCACGGCATAGGGAGCCGATAGAACGACGCCCGGATCTTGGGCTTCGAAGCCGTTGGCGGTGCCGAGCAGGTCTATTTGCCCGGTCTTGAGCGCGGTAATGGCTGCTTCGCGGGAATCGAAGCGCAGGACTCTCATGGGCAGGCCGCTGGCCTTGGCGATGACCCCGGCATAATCGGCGGTCATGCCTTCGTAATCGCGACCGCTGCCGGAAAGGTCGAAGGGCGGATAGTCCGGCGCAGAGGTCCCCAGGACCAGTTCCTGACGACTTTGCAACCAGGCACGGTGGGTATCATCAAGCTTGATCTCGATATGATCGACACTCGCACGGCTCAGCAGGGCATAGTGCTCAGGCACATTCGGCGCAGCCACGAGAAACACCGCATAAAGCCCTGAACTTAATAGCAGCAGGTACTTGCTTATGCATTTGAGCATCCTGTTATTTCTCACACCAGTGCGTTGCGCTTTGCCATTTCGATCAAATCCACCAGCGACTTCACTTTGAGTTTCTGCATGAGCCGTTTTTTATAGGTGCTGACCGTTTTATTACTTAGGAACATGCCTTTGGCTATTTCCTTGTTGGTGCGGCCTTGGGCAAAAAGTTGCAACACCATCAACTCTCGGTCGTTGACGCTTTTGAAAAGATCCAGCTCGACACTGCGCGGGTCATCGTCACGTACGGGGGTGAGCGCTTGACTGGGAAAGTAGTTGTAACCGGACAGTACGGCTTTGATTGCGCTGACAAGTTCACTGAGGTCTTCTTGTTTGCAAACATAACCGGATGCGCCGGACTGCATGCATCGGATACCGAAAAGTGTCGGGGATTGTGCTGTCAGCACCAGCGTCTTGAGCGGCGTGCCCATGGCATTGAAGCGAGACAGTATTTCCAGTCCGTCAAGTTTGGGGATGCTGATGTCCAGGATGACCAGATCCGGCATGCACTCACGCACCATTTGCATCGCGTCGACGCCATTGTCGGTTTCCCCTACGACTTTATAGCCTTCGTGCTCAAGGAGCATTCGAACGGCGAGGCGGATGACCGGATGATCGTCAACTATGAAAACGGAGTTCATGAATAAGTCCCCTACGAGCTTAATAAAGCGCGCACCTTAGCCCAGTTAAGGTCAAGTCGCGCGAGGAGACAGGCATGCATCATCAATTTCAGAAGTTTCCTACAAAAAAAGAGGCGAGGTACCACGATGTATTTAGTGGGTTGGTAGGCAATTGGCGTGAGGAGGGGTGTTTTATGTTCAGCTTGAGGGGGTTAGTTCTAATAATTAATCAGGTCGTTAATAAACGACTATCGTCATTGTTGACAGGCGCAGGCCAGCAACCGGCTCCCGTTCGCTCAGGAGGCGGTTGCTGGACGAAGTTGCCTCACTGACGCGTGCGACCGGTCATTTCCTGGGCCATTTCGCTGGCATAGCTGTCGGTCATGCCGGCGATAAAATCGATCATCCGCAGGAATGCACTGTGCAGCGAGCCGTCAGGATCGGGTGCGTTATTGCCTAGAAGGTCGAGGATGCGACGGTTCTTGAACGAAGGGGTACGGCCGCCGTGTTGTTCCAGGGCAGCTCCGCAGAATCCATTGAGCAAGATCTCCAGCGTGGTGTAGGCGCCGATTTCATTCAGGGTTTTTCGCTTGTCCTGGAATATCTTCTTGCGGGCCATGTCCTTGGCATTCAATACGCAGCGCTTGGCGGGTCCGTGCATGTGCTCCACCAGGTCGCCCTGCAGCGTGCCCGCCAGCAAGGCGTCCTGTTGCTCGACGAATGCCCGGGCGGCGGCGTTGGTGAGGTGTTCGATGGCCTTGCCACGCAGGATCGCCAGTTTTCTTCGCCGCGAATCCTGCGGGCCGAGCTGACGATAAGTTTCCGGCAAGTCGTCTCCGACCAGGTCCAGGAGTAGCGATTCCACCTGCGGGTATTCCAGCAGGTCCATCTCGACACCATCCTCCAGGTCAATCAACGCGTAGCAGATGTCATCGGCCGCTTCCATCAGGTAGACCAGCGGATGCCTTGCCCAGCGCTGGTCTTCGAGTTGCGGCAGGCCGAGCTTATGGGCGATTTGCTCCAGCAGCGGCAGCTCGCTCTGGTAACAGCCGAACTTGTGTTTCTTGTAGCCCAGGGAGTCGGCGTGACGAGCGGTCCAGGGGTATTTCAAGTAGGTACCCAGGGTCGCGTAGGTCAGCCGTGTGCCACCGTCGAACTGATGGTATTCGAGCTGTGTGAGTACCCGGAACCCCTGGGCATTGCCTTCGAAATTAAGGAAATCGTTGCGCTCGGCATCGCTCATGGCGTCAAGCCAACCGCGTCCCGCCGCTTGTTGAAACCAGTAGCGGATCGCGTCCTCGCCAGAATGGCCGAACGGCGGGTTACCGATGTCATGGGCCAGGCAAGCCGATTGGACCACCATGCCCAAGTCACTTGGCTCGCACCAGTCGGGCAGGGCGTTGCGGATGGTTTCCCCGACACGCATGCCCAGTGATCGTCCGACGCAACTGACTTCCAGCGAATGGGTCAAGCGTGTGTGGATATGGTCGTTGCTGGACACCGGGTGCACTTGCGTCTTGCGCCCAAGGCGCCGGAAGGCTCCGGAGAAGATGATGCGGTCGTGGTCTTTGTGAAATGGGCTGCGGCCCAGCTCTTCCGGGCTATGCAGCGGTTTTCCCAAGCGTTCGCGAGTCAGCAGGGTGTGCCAATCCAAGGCCGGTGCTCCGTTTGATGAGTCGATGCCTTAGCTTCCCGGTTCGAGCGGTGTCCCGCAAGGCCCCAGAGCCTCGATCAGTTGTGCCCAGGTGTTGCGTCCACCACCGAATCGGGTTTTCCCGGGCTTGAAGGTGTCAGGGTTTGCGCGCGCTCTTGGCCAGCTTGATCAGCGGAAGCACTGCTGTTGCCAGTCGGACCAGGCGCGACAAGCCGCCAGAGCGCCCGCTTCGGGTTCGTTTGCCTCCAAGGAAACCGAGCAAGGAAACCGCGGCTACGCCCCAAAGGGACGCGTGCTTGAGGCCGAAGCCCTCGTGCCAACTTTTCGTGAAGCCGCGTACCCGTTGCAGCGGATGCAGCAGTTGGCGCGTTTCCTGGCGAATTTCCTGGCGATGCATTTCCATGCGCAGGCGCACCAGCGCCTTGCGCATTTCCTGTCGGGTACGGGCTTGGGGGATGTCAGGCAGACTCATGGCAACAGGCGCTCCCGATCGTTGGCCAATTCTTCCAGGGTGGCATGGAAAGGGGAGGACTCATCGTAGATCGCTGCCTTGAGTCGAAGCCCACAGAACAACGCCGCCAACAGATAGAACAGGCACAGGCCGATAATCCCCGCCAGGCGATAGGTGTCCCATACCAGGATCAGCACCAGCGCCGACAGCCCAACCAACAGCAGCAAACCAAAAACCAGCGCAAGACCTGCAAACAACAACAGGCTGACGGTACGCGCCTTCTGTTCCTGCAGTTCAATGCCGAACAATTCGACATGGCTGTGCAGCAACCCGAGGAATGCCGCGCCCAGGCGACGCGCTGTGGGTCTCGTGCCCGATTCGGGCGAGCCGGATTCGTCGATGCCCATCATCAGCGCCGAGTCGCCAGCAGTCCGATCAAGAAGCCCACGCCCGCCGCGATGCCGACCGATTGCCAAGGATTGGCCTGTACGTACTCTTCGGTGGCGATCACCGCCGCCTGGCCGCGCTCACGCACAGAGTCTTCAGTCAACTTGAGGGTGTCGCGGGCGCGCAACAGGGTTTCATGGATCTGGCTGCGCAATTCGTCAGCCTGATCGCCCGCCAAGGTCGCGGTGTGATCGAGCAATCGTTCAGTGTCCTGGACCAGCGTCTGGAAGTCTTCCATCAGGGTTTCTTGAGCAGTCTTTGCCTGGGTTCTGGCCATGGGTGCATCTCCGTAAGTGACGTCTGAAGCGTTCGAGTATGAGCCTTGCCGGAAGGTTCAGTGAAACTGAGTAGTACATCTTTTGCTCTGGAGTTTGCGATGTACTGGTGCATCCACCTGCGCCAGTGCGCTGAAGCTGGGCGAAAGCCTCTGGAAACCTTAACTCAAATAATCCAGGACTGAACATTGCGCTACGGTTCCTTGTCCTGGTTGCCCGGATAGAAACCGTGCAGCAGGCCATAGCGCTCGTGACGGACTTGATCCACATGATGCCGGACCCGCTGCTCCGGCAGCCCAAGCATGATCAGCGCGTGAGACGCCAGCATCAGGCTCGACTCCAGTAACTCCGGGACTACTTCGGTGGCCCCGGCGGCCTGCAACTCGGCCAGTTGGCTGTCGTCGCGGGTACGCACCAGGATCGGCACCTGCTGATTGACCCGCCGGGCCTCCTTGAGTACGGACATTGCAATGTCCGTCTTGTCTACCGCGATGACCAGCAATCTTGCGCGACCCAGCCCGACGGCGGCGAGCAGGTCTGCCCGGCGTGAGTCGCCATAGTGCACGCATTTCTCGCCGACCGAGGCTTCACGGATGATGACCGGGTCGTCATCCAGGGCAACGAACCCCAGCCCCTCGCGGCGTAGAAAGCGCCCGATCGACTGTCCTACGCGACCATACCCGCAAATGACTACATGACCCGACAAGCCTGCGTTGAGCTCGCTGATCTGGTCCAGCTGCGCTTCTTCGTTGGGCTTGCGATGGAGCCGGGCGGCTATGGCTGGCGCGGCGCGCAGCAACAGTGGCGTCAGCAGCATCGAGCAGAACGTGGCGGCCAATAACAGCCCGCCGATGTCGGCGGGCATGAGGCGGTTCTGTTGCATCAATGCCATGAGGGCGAAACAGAATTCGCCGCCCTGGGCCAGGGCCAAGCCGCTGCGCCAGGCGGTTTCGCCATCGCTGCCGCGCCACTTCACCAGCGCGGCGACCACGCTGCCCTTGATGATCATCAATCCCAGCGTCAGTCCCAGGATCAGCAGGCCATCGTCGACGAACAGTTGCAAGTCGATCAGCATGCCGATGCTGACGAAGAACAGTCCCAGCAGGATATCGCGGAACGGCCGTATATCGGCCTCGATCTGATGCCGATAGTGGCTTTCGCCAAGCAACATGCCGGCGAGGAATGCCCCGAGGGCCGGTGACAGGCCAAGCAGGTGGGTAAGCCATGCGGTCAGCAGCACGATCACCAGGGCCAGCAACACAAAAAGCTCGGCGGACCGGGACGCCGCTACTTCGTGGAACAGTCGCGGCAGCAGCAAGCGGCTGGCCAACAGCAAGCCGCCGAACAGCACCAGCGTCTTGCCCAGCGTCAGGGGCAGCGCCCAATACCAGGCGTGCTCGCTGCTCCCGGCAAACACCGGCACCAGGGTCAGGAGCAATACCGCGACGACGTCCTGGAACAGCAGCACGCCGATGGCGTTCTGGCCGTGACTGGTGAAAATCTCCCCCAGGCTGGTCAGCTCCTTGCTGACGATGGCGGTGGAGGACAAGGCCAGCCCGGCGCCGAGCAACAGTGCCGCCATCGCCGGAGCGCCGCAGCCCACCAGCAGGGCGCCCAGCAGCGCTCCCGAAATCACCACCTGCAAGCTGCCGAGGCCGAACACCACCCGGCGCAATTCGAGCATCTTCGAGAGCGAGAATTCCAGGCCCAGCGAGAACAGCAGGAAGACCACGCCAAGTTCGGCAAGGTCCGGCAGTTCTTCGCTGTCGTTCACCCAGTCCAGGGCGGTGGGACCGACGGCCAACCCGACACAGAGATAGCCAAGCACAGGTGGCAGGCGCAGCCGCCTGAACAGGGCAATGACCACCAGGGACGAGGCGAGGATGATCAGCAGGTTGGCAAACAAGGGATACTCCGTTTCAGGTTCTGACACTCAGCGTAGAGGAGAAATGAACCGAGCATCGCCGAAAATACTTTGGTGCTCAATGATTTGCATCAGCGCTTTACCGAAACATTCTGAATCGCGGCACCCGCCTCGACGGCTTCCCAAGGCAGGCCTAGAATGGCCGTCTATCTTTTTTGGGCCTACCTGCCATGCCGCCTGAATGCCAGTTGTTCGGCACCCTGGGATGCCATTTGTGTGAAGTTGCCGAGGGCGTGCTGATGCCCTTCGTGGAACATGGCCTGTTGGTGGAACTCGTGGATATCGCCGAAAGCGAGGCCTTGGCCGAGACCTATGGTTTGCGCATTCCGGTATTACGCAGAGTCGATACGGGGGCTGAGTTGGATTGGCCCTTCGATGATCCCGATTGCGTTGCCGCCTTTCTCGGTTGATACCTTCCATCGCCTGAGCCCACACGCCATCATTGGCGAAATGCTATTCTTCGGTTACTGTATGCCTATACAGCTATCCGGAGTGCGTGCCTTGGTCAATGTCGAGCAATTGAAAAACAGCGTGAACAGGATGTCCGCGGACGTTGTGCGTGAGGCGGTCCTGGAGTTGCGCCTGGATGGTCTGGTGACCGAAGGGAAGACGCCCTTCAATAAACTGCACTTCAACACCTGTTTCGCCGAGATCGAAGCATTGTTCCAGCGCGCCGGTTATCACAAGCAGCTCGATGTGGTGGGTTACCAGGGGTTGTTGTATGCACTGTACGACCCGGGGCGCTGGGAGGCGGTCGACGTGCTGCGCTGGTTGAAAGAGTTCACCGAAGCAGCAGCGAGACCGACGCCAATCCGCGCCTGAGCCAATCATTGCTGGGCTGGTTTGCGTGACTATCGGATAATGTCGGCCCCGTAAAGGTTAAAGAGTCCTTAATGTCTGGTTCATCGTTTTCTGCGGCTCACCATCAGGCGAGCACGCTGTATTTGCCGCCCGGCGCCTGGCAGACAGTGCTCGATTGTCTCTGCGAGCATTTCAGCGCGATCAGCCGCGAGCAATGGCTGGATCGGATCGCCCGGGGACGAGTATTGGACGAGGAGGGCAGGTCGATTCGTGCCGACTTGCCATACCGTGAAGGTCTGCGCATCCATTACTTTCGGGAAGTCCCCGACGAAAAGCCGATCCCGGTAGTGGAGTCGATTCTCCATGTCGACGAGCACCTGGTGGTGGCCGACAAGCCGCATTTCCTGCCTGTCACCCCAGCGGGGGAATACGTTGAACAGACGTTGTTGCGGCGACTGATTCGTCGGCTGGACAATCCCCATCTAGTGCCCTTGCACCGCATCGATCGCCACACGGCAGGACTGGTGCTGTTTTCAGCCAATCCGCTGACTCGTTCAGCGTATCAATCGTTGTTTCCGACGCGACGGATCGAAAAACACTACCAAGCCATTGCCCCCGCATTGCCTGGATTGGTCTTTCCGCGCGTGCACAAGACCCGGATGATCAACGGGGAGCCGTTCTTTCGAATGCAAGAAGGGCCGGGCGAGCCCAATACCGAAACGGCCATTGAAGTGCTTGAAAGGAATGGCGACCTGTGGCGCTACGGCCTGTATCCGGTCACCGGCAAGAAACATCAGTTACGGGTTCATATGAACGCGTTGGGGGCGGGCATCTGCAACGATCCCTTCTACCCCGACGTGGTTCGAGATGCCGAGGATGATTATTCCAATCCGCTCAAGTTACTGGCGCGGGGGTTGCGTTTCATCGATCCGATCACGGGCGTGGAGCGCTCCTTTGAAAGCGCGATAACGCTGCGTTGGTAATGGCGCCGCTTTAGGACAGGCAATAAAAAGCCCGCAATAATGCGGGCTTTTCCTCATCTGGCTGCGACGTCAAAGATTACAGGTCTTTAACGGTACGAACCTGATCCTTGTTCACGCGAGTCTGCTTGCCATCCAGTTGCTCGAATTCGTAGAAGCCACTGTCTTCATCGTAATGTGGCGTGTCGACGGCCTGGATTTCGCGACCGTCATTCAAGGTGATCACTGTTGGCGATGCGCACCCGGCGAGAGTGGCGAGGCCCAGCGCGAGCATGAAAGTAGCGAGGGTCCGTTGAGTCATGGTGTTTCTCCGAAATGAATTCTTCAAGTGACTGACCTTCAGACGTATACATCGCGAGCAAGTTCCTGGCTAGTGTCAATCTGACACGCCTGCGTGATGGGCGAGGAGCTCCGGTGTATTGAGATTAGCCAGCCGGGGATCATTGGCGGGGCACTGCAAGGCCACGGCATGCAGCGTGCGCATGATGCGGCCAGGGCTGCGTTCGCCTTCGTGCCACGCCTGTTCAAACGCTGCTGCCAGGGCGACCGGGATGACGCACAGCAGCGGCTCCCAATGTTCGCCATGACGCACCATCAACGGCTTGTCGGGGTGTTGGCTTGCCGTCTCGCGCATGCTGTCGAGCAGGCTTGCATCAATCTGCGGTACGTCGCACGGCAGGACCAGCAGATAAGGATGCCGCGCCACCCTGAGGCCCGCACGGATGCCTGCCAATGGGCCGGGAAAATCCCCTTCCTCGTCATGAACCAGCTGGTCTGCGTACAGGGCGTAACGTTCCGGGTTGCGGTTGCAGGAGATGATCAGGTCATCGCTCAAGGCCCGGGTATGCCGATGCAGGTGGGCAATCAACGGTTCTCCATGCCATTGCAGCAAACCTTTGTCTTGCCCGCCCATCCTTTGCCCGCGCCCGCCCGCCAGGAGCAGGACGGAACAGGAAGGCAGGGGATTGTTCGAGGTCATCGCGTGTCTCCGCACGGGCGAAAAAATCAGGCGCTGTGATATAACACCAGGCTGTTTCCTCTACAACTGGAAGAGCCTATGAAAGCCAAGGCTGATGTACCTTTCGTGCCGCTCAATATCGCGGTACTGACTGTCAGTGATAGCCGTACCCTGGAAACCGACACATCGGGGCAGGTCTTTGTCGACCGGCTCACGGAGGCAGGGCACAACCTCGCTGCGCGGGTGTTGCTAAAAGATGATCTGTACAAGATCCGCGCGCAAGTCGCCACCTGGATTGCCGACGAGGTCGTACAGGTGGTGCTGATCACTGGTGGTACCGGCTTCACCGGTCGTGACAGTACACCCGAGGCCGTTGCGTGCCTGTTGGACAAACAGGTCGACGGGTTCGGCGAATTGTTCCGGCAGATATCCGTGGCGGACATTGGCACTTCAACGGTGCAATCGCGAGCCCTGGCCGGCCTGGCCAACGGTACGCTGGTGTGTTGCCTGCCGGGTTCAACCAATGCGGTGCGCACCGGATGGGACGGGATCCTGGCGGAGCAATTGGATGTGCGGCATCGGCCGTGTAACTTCGTGGCCCATTTGAAACAGGCGGCGCCTTGTGAATCCCGTGGGTAAACCGGGCAAGACTGGCGCCTTGATGGCGGTCGAGGTCGCGTTGGAGCGGTTGCTTGAGATGGCGGCGTCTTCACCGATCATCCAGCGCGAGCGGGTGCCCCTGGCGCAGGCGGAGGGCCGGGTGCTGGCCGAGGACCTGGTGGCGACGCTCGATCTGCCGCCTTGGCCCAACAGCGCCATGGACGGCTACGCCTTGCGCCTGGCCGACTGGCATGGCGAGGCGCTGGTGGTCAGTCAGCGGATTTTCGCCGGGCAGGCTCCAGAGCCCTTGGCCGCGGGAACCTGCGCGCGAATCTTTACGGGCGCGCCCGTTCCGGTCGGCGCCGATTGCGTCGAGATGCAGGAAAACGTCGTGGTCGAAGATGACCAGCGGGTACGGTTCACCCAGCCGCTGGCGAGCGGGCAAAATATCCGTCCCCAAGGGCAGGAAACAACCGTCGGCGAACAGGTTCTGTGCACCGGTACTCGCCTGGGTCCGATCGAGCTGGGACTCGCGGCATCCCTGGGTTGTGCATCGCTGGAGGTGGTGCGCAAAGTGCGCGTTGCAGTCCTGTCCACGGGCGATGAACTGGTGGAACCTGGCCAGCCCCTGGGGCCGGGGCAGATCTACAACAGCAACCGTGTGTTGCTTTGTGGGTGGCTGCAGCGTCTGGGTTGCGAGGTCGTGGATGCGGGCATCCTGCCTGACGATTTGTCCGCTACCCGCCGGTGCCTGGCCGGGCTGGCAGATGTCGACCTGATCCTTTCCACGGGTGGGGTCTCGGTGGGTGAGGCCGACTTCCTGGGCATCGCGTTACGTGAAGAGGGTGAGCTGACGCTTTGGAAGCTCGCCATCAAGCCTGGAAAACCGCTGACAGTCGGACATTTCCGTGGCGTGCCGGTAATAGGTCTGCCCGGAAATCCCGCTTCTACGCTGGTGACTTTTGCACTGTTGGCTCGGCCATATCTACTGAGACGCCAGGGCGTTCAGTCTGTGGAACCGCTCAAGTTCAAGGTGCCCGCCGGTTTCGTCTGGCCGAAGGCGGGCAGTCGGAGAGAGTACTTGCGAGGGCGTATTGAAAATGGCCGCGCAGTTATTTACCGCAACCAGAGTTCGGGCGTCTTGCGAAGCGCAGCCTGGGCCGACGGGCTGGTCGAGGTCCTCGAAGAGCGAACGCTGGTCGAGGGCGATGAAGTGAGCTTTATTCCCTTGAGCGAAGTCTTGGGTTAGCTCTGATTCAACATGTTCAGGCCCGAGTAGGTACTCGGGCCTCTACTTGTAATCCTTAGCGCGACAGTAACGTCACCAGTTGGTCGAATCGGTTGTTCGCGACCCAGCCCAGCAATCCGATCACCACCGCCGCCGCACCGGCCAGATAGGCAAGTCGGTGTCGAACCGCCTTGACGTCGGTACGGATTTCATCCATGTCCCTGCGGATGTACTTGAGGTGGGTTTCCAGTTCAACGAAGCGCGGTTCCAAATCAGTTCCTCCAGTAGGCTTACTGCAGCTTTTTCCTTCGTCTTGCCCATCGGCTCGTTCACCCCCGAAGGGTACGAACTGCCGGGGCGATACCTTGTATTCATGGCTATGCATGGGGCGTTTCTCCCCGGCAAACATGATTTTTCCAGCGATCAAGCGGACCTCTACGGGCCGTGGCATATCCGTCCATGGGCAACACATCCTTCTAAATGATCGATTTACCGTTTCAACGTAAGCTGATGCCAAGGTGTCTCAATATGACAAGAGGGTCAATTGAACTGATTCGCCAAGACTTGTAAGAAAATTCCTTGAATAAGGAAATCCCTGAGTGAGGCCGTCCGGTCTTTTGTGACAGCGAAAGGCAAGTCGTGTGTTTTTTTTAAAAGATTGAGCGAGTCCGGGCTTTTTCGGCTGCGCGGGCGGTCTCATTCCTGAACCTTTCCAATGACGGAGACAACGATGAGCAAAGGCAAGGCGCTATTGATCCTGCACGGCAAGCAGGCGCTCAACGAAGAGGTTCGCGCGGCAGTGACGCTAAAGCGCAAACAAGGCTGGGATCTGGCGGTTCGGCTGACTTGGGAAGCCGGCGATGCCCAGCGATGTGTCGAGGAAGCACTGGACGCCGGTTACACGCAACTGATCGCAGGTGGGGGCGACGGAACCTTGCGCGACATCGCCGAGGCCATCGCCCTGCAGGCTGGTGACGCCAGCCTGGTGTTGTTGCCGCTGGGCACTGCCAATGACTTTTCTCGGGCGGCGGGGATTCCGTTGGACCCGGAGCAGGCCCTGGATCTACTCGACGTTGCGCCCCGGGCGGTTGATCTGGGTGAGGTCGGTGGACGGATTTTCCTCAACATGGCCACCGGTGGTTTCGGCAGCCAGGTCACTGCGAATACTTCCGAGGACCTTAAAAAGGTCCTTGGCGGTGCCGCTTACCTGTTTACCGGCCTTTCAAGATTCAGTGAGCTGAGTGCTGCCTATGGCGAGCTGCAGGGCCCCGGTTTTCATTGGCGTGGTGATCTGTTGGCGCTGGGTATAGGCAATGCTCGGCAGGCCGGAGGAGGGCATGTGCTGTGCCCTGAGGCGCTGGCCGACGATGGGTTGCTCGATATAAGCATCCTGCCTGCACCGCAGGAAGTAGTCAGTACACTCAAGGATCTGCTGTCCGGCGGCCTGGGTATCGACAACATGTTCGTACGGGCGCGCTTGCCATGGGTGGAAATCAAGGTAGCCCAAGGCCTGGATATCAATCTGGATGGCGAACCCTTGGAGGTCAATGATCTGCGTTTCACTGTGCGGCCCAAGGCGTTGCGCGTGCACTTGCCAGCGGATTCGCCTCTATTGGGGTCTTCGGGCCTGCTCAGTCGTCCAGGCTGATAATCTGCTCGCGTACTGCAAATAGCACCAACCCCGCGACATCATGGATTTGCAGGCGCTTCATGATCTGGGCTCGGTGGGTTTCTACGGTCTTGATGCTCAGGCTCAGGCCGTTGGCGATTTCCCGGGTGGATTTGCCGCGAACGATCAGCCGCAGGATCTCCAACTGGCGAGCGGTCAGGTTATGGGTCTGGGCTGGATCGGGTTGGTGTTTTTGGACACGGGTCAATGCTTGGTTGATCACGGTGTGGGCAATGGCCGGGCTAAGGTAGCGCTCGTTATTGCGCAGTGCATCCAGGGCGTGTTCCAGCTCGGTGGCAGTGGTGTCTTTGAGCAGATAACCATGGGCTCCGGATTCCAGCGCCTGCATGATCAGTGCGGGATCGGTGTGCATGGACAGGATCAACACCTTGCTGTGGGGACGCGCTTGCTTGAGCTGCTGCAAGGCTTGGAGGCCGCTGGTGTCTTTCATCGAAATATCCAGCAGCACGATATCCGGATCGAGCCGCTCCACCAGTTCCAATAGCTGTGCGCCGTCGTTGGCTTCGCCGACGACGGCGTAGCCAGGCAGATCCAGGACCAGGGCGCGCACACCGGCCCGGATCAGCGAGTGGTCATCTACCAAAAGCAAATTACAAGTCAATGGAGAACCTTATTCTTGCTGGCCCGTTCCAGGGTGCGAGGCGCCCAGGGAATGCGAGCTTCGATATGCGTGCCTTTTCCGGCCTCGCTGGTAACCTTGAGGGTGCCGCCCAGTTGTTCGACCCGCTCCGCCATGCCGGCCATGCCGCGTTGCCCTTCGCGGGCGGGATGGGTGGCCGGGACGAATCCCCGGCCGTCATCACTGATCAACAACGTCAGGCCTTCGGGCAGGCGTTGCAGGCGTACCAGGAGATTCGTCGCCTGGGCATGGCGCAGGATATTGGTGACCGCTTCCTGGGTGATGCGAAAGGCGGCGACCGTCATTTCTTCCGGTATGCCGGCCATGCGCTGCTGACAGTCCAGGCTCCATTTCACCGGCGTATTGGCCAGGGTCTTGAGCAGGTGCGCGCGCAGGCTGGCTTCGAGTCCCAGGCTGGTCAGCTGTCTCGGGTTGAGGATGGCCGACACGTCCCGCACTTTATTCAGGGTTTCGTCCAGCGTCTCGCAGAGCACGGAACATTGGCTTTGCAAATCGTCCGGCATGCGGCGTTTGAGCCATTCGCTTTGCAGCTTTGCCGCGGTCAGTAATTGCCCAATATCGTCGTGCAGTTCCCGGCTGAGTCGATGGCGCTCGTTTTCCTGGACTTCGAGCAGCCGATCCGCCAGTTCCTGCGGTTGGAACTTGATGGACTGTCGAGACAGTCGATACCGGATCCAGACACAGGAAAGGGCCGCTACATTCAACGCCAGCAAGCTCAGCGGTACGGTAACGGCCGTCAGGTAGGCCAGCAGGCAGCCGAGGGTCGAGCAGATGCACAGCAGCAACGTGAACCGGCGGGCGTTTTCTCGGGAGGGTGGCCAGGATATAAGTGACTTGAAGCTGGCGTACATAGCGGATGGAGCCAATGGATGTTCGCTGCGGGCAGGCCGGTCAGCGCATCTGACGGGCCGGGTCGGGTAAACGTTTCAGGTCGGGGACGGCTTCAGTTGGCGGCGGCTGTTCGAAGCGACTGACGCGAGACATAGTACCACTTCGAATATCGTTGGTCGCGTTCGGCTTGGCGGCCGCAACGCCCAGCGAGCCGGGTACATGAACACGAGTCGCAACCAGCGATTTCAGGCTTGTTTCTGAGCGAAGGGGACCAATGCCAAGGAGCGCGATGGTTGTAATACCTCGCAAGGACTCTGGCCTACCTGAAAAGCAAATGCTTCGATCAGAGAGGTCTGTTCGCTGTTGTCCAGGCCCAGCTTGCCGGTGGTGTGATCGACCAGTTCCAGTTGCCAGGCCATCAGTGTGAAACAATCTTTCAGCGCGTCCAGCGCTTGATCGTGCAGCTCCATGTGATGTTGCGCGTGAGTGAGCAAGCCATGGATGTGCAGCGAAAACTCCGAAACGGCCTCCAACGCCAAGGCATCGGCCTTGTTTGCCAGCTTCAGCAAGGTGCTGAGCATGCAATCAATGGCGTCCTTGTCGTTGTTGATCAATTGCAGGTGGCTCAGGCATTCCTCTGACTTGGCCAAGAGCGTCTCGGCTTCAATCAGGAACTCGGGAAGGCGCTGGCTCCAGTTCTTGCGATCGTTCGGCATGCTTATCTCCACAACATCATGTCAGGCGAAAGTGATCGCGTGTGACGAACGGCTGGATCTCATGGCCGACAACGAACGGCAGCGCGTCGCCAGCCTTTGCCGCTCGGCAAACGCCGGTGCGCAGACGATTGAACCGGCGAGAGCGGCCGAACGACTGGAAGTCCGATGTCCTACGGTCGCGCACAAAGGCCTGACTCCATTCAACAATGAGAATGGCGTCACATTAATGGCTATTGGATAGCGGGAATATCAGGTTGGACCTGATTGTGCCTAGGGGAATCCCTTAGACATGGGAACTTTGCACGCAAACCGAAGTCGCGCGGCGAGAAAAATGACGGTGTACAGATGGGAAGCCAGTAAAACATGATGTTAATGTGACATCAATGCCCCGCACAGCTATTTCATGTCGGGGTCAAGAAACGGCTCATGCAGCCGATAAAGCCTTTACAGGATTCATCCGAACAAGCCCAGGAGTCATCGATGGCCGGCATTCTCGACACAGTAGATCAACGAACCCAACTGGTGGGTGAGAATCGCCTGGAAATTCTCATGTTTCGCCTGGCGGGGCGGCAGTTGTTCGCCATCAACGTTTTCAAGGTCCAGGAAGTGTTGCAGCTGCCGAAGCTGACGTTGATGCCCCAGCGCCATCCGTTCGTCTGTGGCGTGGTCAACCTGCGGGGCCAGACGTTGCCGGTCATCGACCTGTCCCAGGCCATCGGCATGCGTCCACTGGTGCCGGGACCGAACAGCACCATCATCGTCACCGAGTACAACCGCTCGGTCCAGGCGTTTTTGGTGGGGGGCGTGGACCGCATCGTCAACATGAACTGGGAAGCCATCCTGCCGCCTCCGACCAGCGCCGGCCGAGAGCATTACCTGACGGCCATCAGCAAGGTGGACGACCAGTTGGTGGAGATCATCGACGTGGAAAAAGTCCTCGCCGAAATCGTGCCTTACAACGCCAAGGTTTCCCGGGACAAACTCGAGGATCCGGTATTGGAGCGCGCCCGCGGTCGTGAAGTATTGCTGGTAGACGACTCCAATGTCGCGCTTTCCCAGTTGCGTGACACCCTGGGCCAGTTGGGCGTGAAGATGCACATCGCCAGTGACGGCTTGAAGGCGTTGAACATGCTCAAGGCGTGGGCGGATACCGGCGAGGTCATGACCGACAAGTTGCTGATGATTTTCACCGACGCGGAAATGCCGGAGATGGACGGCTATCGACTGACCACTGAAATCCGTAACGACCCGCGCTTGCGCGCGCTCTACGTGGTATTGCATACCTCACTGTCCGGCAGCTTCAACGACTCGATGGTGAAGAAGGTCGGCTGTGACAATTTCCTCTCCAAATTCCAGCCGGACAAGCTGGTCGATGTGGTGCGCCAACGGTTGATGCTCGACCACGGCTGATCGAGGTTTGCTTCACCGGTCGGCTCGTATAAGGTTGCGTTTTTTAGCCACCAGGGAAGTCGACCATGTTGCGGCTGAGCGCGCTGTATCGTTATCCGTTGAAGTCCGGCAAGGGCCAGCTGCTGCAGGGGATTGGCCTGGACAAGCTCGGGCTCGACGGTGATCGGCGCTGGATGTTGGTGGATGAGGCCAGTGGACGATTCCTGACCCAGCGAGCCGTGGCGAAAATGAGCCAGCTCTCGGCTGTGTGGAGCGAGGCGGGTGGCCTGACCCTCAGCGCGCCGGGCCACGGCGCCATCGAGGTGCCGCTGCCGTCCGCCCGTGAAGAACAACGGCGCGGCGTGATCATCTGGCGTGACACCTTGCGCGTGCCGGATGCGGGCGACGAGGCGGCGGCCTGGGTCAGTGAATTCATCGGCAATCCCACCCGGTTGGTCCATGTGCCGGTGGAGCTGGCTCGCACCACGGCAGCCGGCTACGGCAAGGACGACGACAAGGTCGCCTTCGCCGATGGATTCCCCCTGCTGCTGATTGGCCAGGCCTCCTTGCAGGATTTATCGAGCAAGGTCGGTCGCCCGCTGGAAATGCTGCGCTTTCGTCCCAACCTGGTGATCGAAGGCAGCGAGGCGTTCGCCGAGGATGGCTGGAAGCGCATTCGCATCGGCGAGGTGGAGTTCCGGGTGGTCAAGCCGTGCTCGCGCTGCATCATGACAACGGTCGATCCGCATACGGGCGAACGTGATCCGAAGCGTGAGCCTTTCGCGACATTGCAGCAGTATCGTTCGACCCCGGATGGCGCGATGTTCGGCCAGAATCTGGTCAACGACGGCGACGGCAGCCTTGAAGTCGGCATGCCGGTCGAAGTGCTGGAATAAGACCCATGAATAGAAATGCCCGTGCCATTGGACACGGGCATTTTTGTTTATGACGTAACCGCTCTGTGGCGAGGCAGGTTCAGCCGCGATATTCACACAGGTAAGCCGTGTCGACGGTCACCTTGAGCTGGAATTTGCTGTTGGCCGGGACGTTGAACTGGCTGCCAGCGGCAAAGGTTTCCCAGTCAGTGCTGTCGGGCAGTTTAACCGTCAGGGCGCCGGAAACGACGTGCATGATTTCCCGTTGGGCGGTGCCGAATTCGTATTCGCCCGGTGCCATGACGCCGATGGTCGCGGGACCTTCGGCAGTGCCGAAGGCGATCGACTTGACGGTGCCGTCGAAGTACTCGTTGACTTTGAACATGGGCGATTCCTCGAGAAAGGGCTGAAAAAGGCCGGCCAGTATGCACAAGGCCACAACGGTCGTCATCTGCCGCGCCGGACCTTACGGTCAGCCTGTGAGCACCAGGGGCAATAGTCTCGCCGTGTTGCGGGCGTCCTCCAGCGCGCGGTGCTGTTGCCCACAGAATTGCATTCCGGCCAGCTGGAGCGCCCCGTTGAGCCCCAAGGGGCGCTCCAGCCGACGGGCCTTGGCGAAGCGTTGCTTGAGATTCATATGCGGTACCTGGTCGAGAACGCTGTGCAATTGTTGCTGCTGCCATTCCTGAAGCAATTGCTTGCGATCGTAGTCGCCCCAGCTGACCCAGCCTTCCAGGCGTGCGTGATAGGGCGCCAGCCAATGCTCGAACGCCGGCCAGACTTCTGCAAGCGGTGCCGCACTGTCGACATTGGCCTGGCTGATGTGCGTCAACTGGCGACAAAAAGACGTGAGCAGTGGCCGCCTCAAAGGCCGAACAAACCTCTGGAAATGATCCACTTCGCGGCCATCTCGATTCACCAGGGTGGCGCCGATTTCGATAATTTCCATTTCGGTTACCGGCCAGCCACCTTCATCGGTGGTGGCCTCCAGATCAATCACCAGCCATTGAGGCATTGCAAGGTTCCTGGTATCGGCGTGTCGATGGGTTTGAGCGTAGCCAAACCCGGCATATCCGCCTAGTCCTGTCTCGTTCTGCAATATTCGACGATCGGCAGGCATGCTCGATTTGAACGACCGCGCCCGAGCGCTTGCTTGGCCGCCCCGGTCAGCTTAAATTGCCCGCGCCACCTGGATTTGCTTGAGTGGCCCGCGTTGGCCGATCAACGGTAGGAGAGAGTGGGTGGACGAGCAAAAAGCCCTGCGCGTGATGCGTGAGCTGGTCGACAACGGGCAACTGACCGATCCGGACAGCGCACGCGGAAAATTGCTCCAGACCGCCGCTCACCTGTTTCGCAACAAAGGCTTTGAACGCACCACCGTGCGCGACCTCGCGAGCGCCGTTGGCATCCAGTCGGGAAGCATTTTCCATCACTTCAAAAGCAAGGACGAGATCCTGCGGGCGGTGATGGAGGAAACCATCCGCTACAACACCGCGTTGATGCGCGCGGCGCTTGCCGAAGGTGGCAGCGTGCGCGAGCGCGTGTTGGCGCTGATCCGCTGCGAACTGCAATCGATCATGGGCGGTACCGGCGAGGCGATGGCGGTGCTGGTCTATGAATGGCGCTCCTTATCCGAAGAAGGGCAGAGACAAGTGTTGGCCCTGCGTGATATCTACGAAGCTGTGTGGCTCGAAGTCTTGGGCCAGGCCAGGGATGCCGGGTATATTCGCGGGGACGTGTCCATCATGCGGCGTCTCCTTACCGGGGCGTTGTCCTGGACCTCCACCTGGTTTCGCGCCGAAGGCAGCCTGAGTCTTGATGAATTGGCCGAGCAGGCGCTGATCCTGGTGCTGAAAGAAGAACAATAAGCGTCATTGTGTTGATGGGAATTTCTTGGGGAGTGGGTTATCTTGATTTTTTCGCCGATGGGGATGACCTCGCGCGCTCTGCTGGCCGCTCTGAGCCTTTTGTTGATGCTGCCTGTCGAGGCGGCGCAAGAGGTCCGGATCGGCGCGGCACATTTTCCGCCTTATACCGTTCGTCCCGAGAATGGTGCCGACACCGGGCTGCTGCCGCAACTGGTGGAGGCGTTGAATCGATCCCAGGCCGATTACGAGTTCGTCCTGGTGCCCACCTCGATCCCACGCCGTTTCAACGACTTCAAGCAAGGCCGGGTCGACATGGCCATTTTCGAGAATCCAGACTGGGGCTGGCAGGATGTGCCCCATACGCTGGTGGACATGGGGCTGGAAGACGCTGAGGTCTTCGTAGCGCAGAAACTGCCGGATCGCCAGCAGAGCTATTTCGCGGACCTTCGAGGCAAGCGGCTGGCCTTGTTCAGCGGTTATCACTACGCCTTTGCGCAGTTCAACTCAGACCCCAAATTCCTCATCGGCCAGTTCAACGCCACGTTGACCTATTCCCATGACAGCAATATGCAAATGATGTTGCGCAGGCGTGCGGACATTGCGTTGGTGACCCGTTCGTACCTCAGCGATTATCTGTTGCGCAATCCCCAGCTCGCTTCCCAGTTGCTGGTCTCCGAGCGTATCGATCAGATTTATCATCATTACGCGTTGATCCGACCGCAGGCGCCCATTTCTGCGGAGGCGTTTGGTCGATTGCTGCAGAAACTGCGGGACGATGGCCAGCTTCTGGCGATTTTCAAACCCTACCAGATCGAGCTGGTGCCGACCCACGCCCACCAAGTGCGCGACTAAATTTCCCCTCCCGGCTCACGTCACACGTTGACTACCGACGAATACGCGAGCCCCTTCAATGTCTCACTTCAATCCTGCGGCGACGCTTCCCTTGCCTGGCGGCCGTAGTCTCGGCGCCGATGAAACAGAACGCCACCTGAGCCTGATGCTCGAGGACGCGCCGCTGGTCCGGTTGCGCCTGGAGCGCGGTCCCCAGTTGCATGTGCATTTGCAGGAGCCCAATGATCGGCCTGTGGGTCCGGCGCTCTGGGCGGCTTGCTATTGGTTGTTTGCCAGGGACCCGGGCTGCCAGCAACTGGTCTGGCACCTCGATGAACGTCCAGGCGAGGCACTGCTCAGCGGCTTGCTGGTGGACACCTTGCAACCCAACGAATACCTGTGCGAGCGCACGCTGTTCTGGCAATTGCCGCAGCCTTGGCTGGGCGAGTCGTTCAGCGGCAGTTATCCGCAGCAGATGATCATCACCGATGGCAAGCGCCATCCTTGCCGACCCGTCAAGCCACGAGGCGAGGTGTATCGGCGCTTCGACGCGCGTCTGGGGGCGTGGGTGTCCTTGCGAACCCTGGAAATCGAGCATGACCTGACGCGCTTCAACCGTTGGCAGAACAGTCCGCGAGTGGCCAGTTTCTGGCAGGAAGAGGGCAGCCTGGAGCAGCATCGCCAATACCTGACCAAACTGCAGCACGACCCTAGGGTCCTGACGCTGATCGGCTGTTTCGATGAGCAGCCATTCGCCTATTTCGAAGCCTATTGGGCCAAGGAAGATCGAATCGCGCCGTTTTATGCAGCGAGCGACTACGATCGCGGCATCCATATGCTGGTCGGCGAGGAACAGCACCGCGGCCCGCACAAGGTGGCGAGCTGGCTGTCGGCGCTGGTCCATTACCTGTTTCTCGATGACCCGCGCACTCAACGCGTGGTGGCCGAGCCCCGCGCCGATAACGCGCGGATGATCGGGCATCTGCATAACCAGTGCTTTCATTGCGAGAAAGAATTCGATTTCCCGCACAAGCGAGCGGCCCTGATGATCCTGGGGCGCGAGCGGTTTTTCGAGCGGTGTTCGTTGGTGTAGGCCTTGAAACTTCATCGCGAGCTTGCTCGCGATGAAGCTGGACAACTACCGATATCAGCGTCGGGCGAAGGTGTCCGCACGAACCCCTGAGACCTTGCGGCAATGCACCAGGGCGTCGCGGATCATGAAGTTGACCAAGGTCGGCGAGACCCCCAGTTCCTTGGCGATGTCCTTCTGCGGCACGCCGTGCAAACGGTACATCTCGAAGGCGTAGCGGGTACGGCTGGGCAACTCGGTCAGCGCCTCGGCAATGTGCTCCAGCGTGGAAAAATTGATGTGAGACGTCTCCGGCGAAGCACCCTGGATGACCACGTTCAATCCTTCCTCTTCCGGCCCCGAGTATTTCTGTTCCAGCGCCTGCTTGCGGTAATGATCGATCGCCAGGTTGCGCACGATCTGGAACAGGTAGCTGAGCTGGGCCTTGAAAGACGAGGTGATCTGTGGTGCCGATTGCAATCGGAAAAACGCATCCTGGACGACGTCTTCGGCGCGGGACCGGCAACCGGTGATACGCGCCGCGATCTTGACCAGAATGGTTCGGTTATCGACAAATGCTTGGAGTAGCGGTGAGTCGCACCTGCTTGTGGATACTTGTTCCGTCATGGAATTCACCTTGCTGCAATTAGTTAGCAGGACGACCGGTCCATCGGACCTGTCCTACACATCGACGGCCAAATTAGGCTTAATGATAATTATTGTCAATTGAGAAGAAGAATTATTGATGAAAGGAAGTCCAGCTTGAGCGCTGCGACTCTTTGTCGCTCTGCGCGACGGTCAAGCGGTCTGTTACGCAGGGCCGACGACTAATTATTTGCCGGCGCTATCCGTTCCATGGGGGACAACTTGCAAGCCGAATTCAGGCAGGAACCCCCCATGACCGAAGCGTTCGAACTCCCCAGCACCCTGGCTCATGCCCTCCAGCGCCGCGCCGCGTTGACGCCGGACCGGGTGGCCTTGCGCTTCCTCGCCGACACCGCGCAGCAGAGCGTGGTCCTGAGTTATCGCGACCTGGATCTGCGCGCCCGGACCATCGCCGCCGCCTTGCAGGCCGACGCCGAGCCCGGTGATCGAGCGGTGCTGCTGTTCCCCAGCGGCCCGGATTACGTCGCGGCGTTCTTTGGTTGCCTGTACGCCGGCGTGATCGCCGTGCCGGCCTATCCGCCGGAGTCCACGCGTCGCCATCACCAGGAGCGGCTGCTGTCGATCATCGCTGACGCCGAGCCACGGTTATTGCTGACCAGCGCTGACTTGCGTGACACCTTGCAGGCCATCGAATCGGCACCGCCGGTGTTGTGCGTCGATGCCCTCGATCCGGCCCGTGCCGGACAATGGCTGGCGCCGGACCTGCAAGACGATGCTATCGCGTTCCTGCAATACACTTCCGGCTCCACCGCCTTGCCCAAGGGTGTGCAAGTCAGCCATGGCAACCTGGTAGCCAATGAATTATTGATTCGTCACGGCTTCGGCATTGATGTGAATCCCGACGACGTCATTGTCAGTTGGCTGCCGCTGTATCACGACATGGGCCTGATCGGCGGTTTGCTGCAGCCGATCTTCAGTGGCGTGCCCTGCGTGCTGATGTCACCGGCTTATTTCCTCGCTCGACCGTTGCGTTGGCTCGAAGCGATCAGCGAGTACGGCGGCACCATCAGCGGTGGCCCGGACTTCGCCTATCGGCTGTGCTGCGAACGGGTCAGCGAGTCAGCCTTGGGCCGCCTCGACCTGAGCGGCTGGCGCGTGGCCTATTCCGGCTCCGAACCGATCCGCCTCGACAGCCTGGAGCGCTTCGCCGAAAAGTTCGCCCCGTGCGGCTTTACCCCCGACAGCTTCATGGCGTCCTACGGGCTGGCCGAAGCGACCTTGTTCGTCGCCGGCACGCCGCGCGGTCGAGGCATTCCTGCGATGCGGATGGACGATGCGGCATTGGCGCAAAACCGCGCCGAACCGGGGCAGGGCAGCGCGGTGATGAGTTGTGGCGTGAGCCAGCCGGGTCATGCGGTGCTGATCGTCGAGCCCTCCACGTTGCAGCCGCTGGCTGACAGTCAGGTTGGCGAAGTCTGGGCCGCCGGGCCGAGCATCGCCCACGGTTACTGGCGCAATCGCGAAGCCAGCGCTAGGACCTTTGTCCAGCATGACGGTCGCACGTGGCTGCGCACCGGCGACTTGGGTTTTGTACGTGGCGGCGAGCTGTTTATTACCGGCCGCCTGAAGGACATGCTGATCGTGCGTGGCCATAACCTTTATCCACAGGACATCGAACAAGCCATCGAGCGCGAAGTGGAAGTAGTGCGCAAAGGACGAGTCGCAGCTTTTGCAGTCGACGACGACGGCGAAGAAGGCATCGGCATCGCCGCGGAAATCAGCCGCAGCGTGCAGAAGATTCTCCCGCCCGAAGCCCTGATCAAAGCGATTCGCCAGGCCGTGGCCGACAGCTGCCAACAAGCGCCCAGCGTCGTGGTGCTGCTCAACCCTGGCGCGTTGCCGAAGACCTCCAGCGGGAAACTGCAGCGTTCGGCGTGTCGCGCCCAGTTGGCGGATGGCAGCCTCGACAGCTATGCGCTGTTCCCCTCGACCGAAGTGCAAAGGGTCGATGAGCCTGGGTCTTCATCCGAGCTCCAGGCCTTGATTGGCCAGCTCTGGTGCGAGCAATTACAGGTCGACCAGGTGCGCGGCGACGACCATTTCTTCCTGTTGGGCGGCAATTCGATCGTCGCTACCCAAGTCATCGCTCGGCTGCGCGAAATCCTGGGCCTGGAACTCAACTTGCGCCTGCTTTTCGAGGCCCCGACCCTGGATGCTTTCGCCGCAGCAGTGGTCAACCTGCAGCGTGACGGCGGTCGGGCTCAAGGCCTGATCAATCCACTGTCCCGCGCCGAAGCGTTGCCCCAATCCCTGGCCCAGAACCGCTTGTGGCTGACCTGGCAGTTGGACCCTTCGAGCCGCGCCTACAACATCCCCGGCGCCGTGCGCTTGCGCGGTGAGCTGGAGGAAAACGCATTGCGCGCCAGCTTCCAGCAACTCATCGAACGCCACGAATCCCTGCGCACGCGGTTTCTGGAACGTGACGGCATAGCCTTGCAACAGATTGACCCTGCCGGTGAATTCAACCTTCAGGTGATCGACCTCAGCGACGTGCCCGCCGACCAGCGCGAAGCCCGTGCGCGGCAGATCCGTGAAGACGAAGCGGCCAGCCGATTCGATCTGGAAAAGGGACCGCTGCTGAAGGTCACTTTGTTGCGCCTGGATGAAGACGAGCATCAGTTGCTGGTGACGCTGCACCACATCATCGCCGACGGCTGGTCGATGAACGTGTTGATCGATGAATTCTCGCGTCTATACGCCGCTGCATCCCGGGGACAGGTGGCGGAACTGGCACCGTTGCCGTTGCAATACGCCGACTACGGCAGTTGGCAGCGGCAATGGCTCGCCCAAGGCGAAGCCGAACGCCAATTGGAATACTGGAAACAGCAGTTGGGTGATGAGCATCCGCCCCTGGCGCTGAGCACCGATCATCCACGCAATGCCCAGCAGCGTCGCAGCGCCGCGCGCCACAGCGTGCGTCTGGACAGGGACCTCGGCGAGGCCCTGCGCCAAGTCGCCCAAGCGCATGACGCGACGCTGTTCATGCTGCTGCTGGCGGGCTTGCAAGCATTATTGCAGCGCTACACCGGCCAATCCGACATCCGCATCGGCGTGCCCAACGCCAATCGCCCGCGCCTGGAAACCCAAGGGCTGATCGGCTTCTTCATCAACACCCAAGTGCTGCGGGCACAAACCGATGCGCGCCAGCCGTTCGCCGCGCTGCTCGCCCAGGCCCGAGCGGCTACGCTGGGTGCCCAGGCTCATCAGGACCTGCCTTTCGAACAGCTGCTCGAAGCGTATCCCCAGGCCCGCGAGCAGGGTCTGTTCCAAGTGATGTTCAATCACCAGCAGCGGGACCTGGGCGCGTTGCGGCGTCTGCCCGGACTGCTGGCCGACGAGTTGCCGTGGCACAGCCGTGAAGCCAAGTTCGACCTGCAATTGCACAGCGAAGAAGACCGCAACGGTCGTCTGATGTTGTCGTTCGATTACGCAGACGAACTGTTCGAGGCGGCGACCATCGCGCGCTTGGCCGAGCATTTCTGCAACCTGTTGCGATCCGTCTGCAGCGACCCGCACCAGGCCATCGGGGACGTGCCGTTGTTGAGTGCCGAGGAACTCGCCCAGCAGCGGCGTTGGGGGGCTGCGCCCTGTGAACCCGCCGCGCAATGGCTGCCGGAACTGTTGAATGAACAAGCCCGCCGCAGCCCGCAACGCACCGCGCTGCAGTGGGACGGTGGTTCGCTGGACTACGCCGAGCTGCACGCCCAGGCCAATCGGCTGGCGCATTACCTGCGGGACAAAGGCGTCGGCCCGGACGTGTGCGTGGCGATCGCCGCCGAGCGTTCGGCGCCGTTGCTCATCGGCGTGCTGGCGATCATCAAGGCCGGCGGCGCTTATGTGCCGCTGGATGTCGATTACCCGAGTGAACGCCTGGCCTACATGCTCCATGACAGCGGCGTCGATTTGCTGCTGACCCAGACCGCATTGCTCGAACGCTTGCCGGCCTGCGAGGGCGTCAGCGTCATCGCCATGGACGCCCTGCACTTGGAGCAATGGCCAAGCAATCCGCCGGGCCTGCACTTGCATGGCGATCACTTGGCCTACGTGATTTATACCTCCGGTTCGACCGGTCAACCCAAGGGCGTCGACAATACCCACGCGGCCCTGGCTGAGCGCTTGCAATGGATGCAAGCCGCCTATGGGTTGGATGAAAGCGACGTGCTGATGCAAAAAGCGCCGATCAGTTTCGACGTGTCGGTGTGGGAGTGCTTCTGGCCGCTGGTCGCCGGCAGCCAATTGGTACTGGCCGGCCCAGGCGAACACCGCGACCCGCACCGCATTGCGCAGTTGGTCGAGCAGTTTGGCGTAACCACGCTGCATTTCGTGCCGCCGCTGCTCAGCCTGTTCGTCGACGAACCGTCGAGCGCCCGCTGCACCAGCCTGCGCCGAATCTTTTCCGGTGGCGAAGCCCTGCCGGCCGAGCTGCGTAGCCGGGTACTGGCGCGGTTGCCTGCGGTGCAACTGCACAACCGCTACGGCCCGACCGAAACCGCCATCAACGTCACCCATTGGCACTGCACCGAAGCCGATGGCGAGCGCTCGCCGATTGGCCGGCCGTTAGCCAATGTGCTGTGCCGGGTGCTCGACAATGATCTCAATCCTCTGCCGATCGGCGTGCCCGGCGAGCTGTGCATCGGTGGCCTGGGCCTGGCCCGGGGTTACCTGGGGCGTCCGGGCCTGACGGCCGAGCGCTTCATCGTCGACCCGCAAGGATCGGCGGGCGCACGGCTGTACCGCACTGGCGACCGGGCGCGGTGGGGGGCGGACGGCGTGATCGAATACCTTGGCCGTCTCGACCAGCAGGTCAAGCTGCGCGGTTTCCGGGTCGAGCCACAAGAGATCGAAGCCCGACTGCTGGCCCAGGACGGCGTCGCCCAAGCGGCGGTGCTGGTACGGGACACGGCGGCCGGCCCGCAGTTGATCGGCTACTACACGACCGACGCGGTCCATGAAGACGAAAGCGCCCAGGCCACGCGTCTGGAAACCGCCCTGGCCGTCGAGCTTCCGGAGTACATGGTGCCTGCGCAACTGCTGCGCCTGGACGCCATGCCGCTGAGCCCAAGCGGCAAGCTCGACCGCCGCGCCTTGCCCGAGCCGCAATGGCAGGTGCGCGAGCACGTCGAGCCGACCAGCGCACTCCAACAGCAGATCGCCGGCATCTGGCGCGATGTGCTGGGGCTTGCGCGCATTGGCCTGCGGGACGATTTTTTTGCCCTGGGCGGCCATTCGTTGCTGGCGACCCAGATCATTTCCCGCACTCGCCAGGCCTGCGATGTCGAGCTGCCGTTGCGCACGTTGTTCGAGAACAGCGAGCTGGGCGCCTTTGCCGAGCAGGTGCGGCTGATCCAGGCCAGCGGTCGGACCAACGGCCAGCCGCCGATCGAGACAGTCGATCGCAGCCAACCGGTACCGTTGTCGTATTCCCAGCAGCGCATGTGGTTCCTCTGGCAGATGGAGCCGGACAGCCCGGCCTACAATGTCGGCGGCATGGCGCGGTTGCGCGGGGTGCTGGACGTCGGGCGTTTCGAAGCAGCCTTGCAAGCCTTGATCCTGCGCCACGAAACCCTGCGCACCACGTTCCCGAGCATCGACGGCGTGGCCCGCCAGCAGGTGCACGGCGAAACAGGCCTGCGCATGGACTGGAAGGACTTCTCGATGCTCGACGCCGATGTTCGCCAGCAGCGCGTGCGGCAACTGGCGGACAGCGAGGCCCACGAGCCCTTCGACCTGGAAACCGGGCCACTGCTGCGGGCCTGCCTGGTCAAGACCGCCGAGCATGAGCATTACTTTGTGCTGACGCTGCACCACATCGTCACCGAAGGTTGGGCGATGGACATCTTTGCCCGAGAACTGAGCGCGCTGTACGAAGCCTTTATCGATGACCGCGAGTCGCCGCTGGAGCCGTTGCCGGTGCAATACCTGGACTACAGCGTCTGGCAGCGCCAATGGCTGGAATCCGGCGAGCGCCAGCGACAATTGAACTATTGGACCGCGCAACTGGGCCGCGAACATCCATTGTTGGAACTGCCGGCCGACCGCCCGCGTCCGCCGGTGCAAAGCCATCGCGGCGAGTTGTTCCGCTTTGATCTCAGCGATGAGCTGGCCGCCCGGGTCCGTGCCTTCAACGCCGAACGGGGCTTGACGCTGTTCATGACCATGACCGCCGCCCTGGCGGTGTTGCTCTATCGCTACAGCGGCCAGACCGACTTGCGCATCGGCGCGCCGGTGGCCAACCGCATCCGTCCGGAAAGCGAAGGCTTGATCGGCGCCTTTCTCAATACGCAGGTGCTGCGTTGCCAGCTCGATGGGCAGATGTCGGTGGGCGAATTGTTCGAGCAGGTACGCCATACCGTGATCGAAGGCCAGTCCCACCAGGACTTGCCGTTCGACCATCTGGTAGAAGCCCTGCAACCGCCGCGCAGTGCGGCGTACAACCCGCTGTTCCAAGTGATGTGCAACGTGCAGCGCTGGGAATTCCAGCAGAGCCGCACGTTGGCCGGCATGAGCGTCGACTACTTGGTCAACGACGCCCGCGCGACCAAGTTCGACCTGAACCTGGAAGTCACCGACCTCGACCATCGGCTGGGTTGCTGCCTGACTTACAGCACTGACCTGTTCGACGAACCGCGCATCGCCCGCATGGCCGGGCACTGGCGCAATCTGCTGGAAGCGTTGCTGGTCGATCCGTCCCGGCGACTGAGTGAGCTGCCGCTGCTGGACGCGAGCGAGCAACGGCAGCTTTTCGACAGCCTCGGCGAGGAGGCGGGTGAGCATCGCCTGGATCAATGCATCCACCCGCTGTTCGCTGAGCAGGCCCAGGCGCGCCCCGACGCGCCGGCCCTGAGCTTCGCCGGCCAGACCCTGACTTACGCCGAACTCGATGGCCGGGCCAATCGCCTGGCCTGGATGTTGCGCGAACGGGGCGTCGGGCCGCAGGTGCGGGTGGGCCTGGCGCTGGAGCGCTCGCTGGAAATGGTCGTCGGCCTGCTGGCGATCCTCAAGGCGGGCGGCGCCTACGTGCCGCTGGATCCTGAATATCCGCTGGACCGCTTGCACTACATGATCGAAGACAGCGGCGTCGGCCTGTTGCTCAGCGACCGGGCCATGTTCGAGGTCCTTGGTCCATTGCCGGAGGGCGTGCAGCGCTGGTGCCTGGAAGACGATTCGGCGGCCCTGGCGCAATACGCGGATCATGCGCCGGCGCTGATCAACCTGCCGCAGCACCAGGCCTACTTGATCTACACCTCCGGTTCCACCGGCAAGCCCAAGGGCGTGGTGGTATCCCACGGTGAAATCGCCATGCATTGCCGAGCGGTGATCCAGCGCTTCGGCATGCGCCCGGACGATTGCGAACTGCACTTCTATTCCATCAACTTCGATGCCGCTACCGAGCGCCTGCTGGTGCCGTTGCTCAGTGGCGCCCATGTGGTGCTGCGCGCCCAGGGCCAGTGGGACGCCCAGGAGATCTGCGGGTTGATTCGCCAGCACCGCATCAACATCCTCGGCTTCACGCCCAGCTACGGCAGCCAGTTGGCGCAATGGCTGGCGGGCCAGGGGCAAACGTTGCCGGTGCGCATGTGCATCACCGGTGGCGAAGCCCTGACCGGCGAGCATCTGCAACGCATCCGCGCCGCCTTCAATCCGCGCCTGTTTTTCAACGCCTATGGGCCGACCGAAACCGTGGTAATGCCGCTGGCGAGCCTGGCCCCGCAACGGCTGGAGGAGGGCGCGGGCAGCGTGCCGATTGGCAGCGTGATCGGCGCTCGGGTGGCCTACATTCTCGATGCCGACCTGGCACTGGTGCCGCAAGGCGCCACGGGTGAGCTGTATGTCGGTGGCGCCGGCCTGGCCCAGGGTTATCACCAACGCCCGGGCATGACCGCCGAGCGTTTTGTCGCCGACCCGTTTGCCGCCGCTGGCGGACGGCTGTACCGCACCGGCGACCTGGTGCGCCAGCGTGCCGACGGCCAGGTGGAATACCTGGGCCGAATCGACCACCAAGTGAAAATCCGCGGCTTTCGCATTGAGCTGGGGGAAATCGAAAACCGTTTGTTGGAGCACGACGCTGTGCGCGAGGCCGTGGTGTTGGCGCTCGATATGCCCGGTGGCAAGCAACTGGCCGGTTATCTGGCCATCGACGTCGCCGAACAGGACTCGGTGCAACAAGCGGCCTTGCGCGAAACCCTGAAACATCACCTCAAGGCGCAACTGCCCGAGTACATGGTGCCCACCCTCCTGATCCTGCTGGCGAGCATGCCGCTGACCGCCAACGGCAAGCTGGATCGCCGCGCCCTGCCGATGCCGGATCCGGAACTCAACCGCCAACACTACGTGGCGCCAAGCAATGCCTTGGAGCAGTCGCTGGCGACGATCTGGTGCGAGGTGCTCAACGTGAAACAGGTCGGCCTCAACGACAACTTCTTCGAGCTGGGGGGCGATTCGATCCTCTCGATCCAGGTCGTCAGCCGAGCCCGGCAGCAGGGCATCCACTTCACCCCACGTGATCTGTTCCAGCACCAGACCGTGCAAGCCTTGGCCGCCATAGCCACCCGCAGCGAGCAGGTGAGCGCCGAGCAAGGCTTGTTGAGCGGTGAGTCGGGGCTGACGCCAGTCCAGCATTGGTTCTTCGACAGCGCGATACCCAACCGTCATCACTGGAACCAGGCGTTGCTGCTGGAGCCGGCGATGCCCCTGCAAGCGCATTACCTGGCGCAGGCATTGCGCGCTGTTTTCGAGCAGCATGATGCCTTGCGCCTGGGCTTTGGCAACACGGCCGGGCATTGGCGTGCCGAGCATCAGCCGTTGTTCGACGGCGTGCTGTTGCAGCACCTGGCCGTGGATTCGCCACACGCCTGCGAAGGGGTATTTGCCCAGGCGCAGCGCAGCTTTGACCTGGCGACTGGGCCTCTTCTGCGCGCCGTGCTGGCAGACATGCCCGACGGTCGGCAACGGTTGCTGATCGCTGTCCATCACTTGGTGGTGGATGGCGTGTCGTGGCGGGTGTTGATGGACGATCTGCAAACCGCCTACCGCCAAGCCGTGAACGGGCAAGCGCCGCAGTTACCGGCCAAGACCAGCCCGTTCCGGGATTGGGCGGCGCGGTTGCAGGCCTACGCTGGCAGCGAGTCCTTGCGTGAGGAGTTGGGCTGGTGGCAAGGCCAATTGAGCGGCCCGGACGTGACGCTACCTTGCACGCGTGCCGATGGTGGACAACAGGAGCGTCACGCGCAAGTCGTCGGCGTGCGCCTGGACGCGGAGCGCACCCGCCAGCTGCTGCAACAGGCGCCGAGCGCCTACCGCACCCAGGTCAACGACTTGCTGCTCACGGCGCTGGCTCGGGTGCTGTGTCGCCGCACCGGTCATGCATCGGCGCTGATCCAGCTCGAAGGCCACGGCCGCGAAGCACTGTTCGATGACATCGACCTGACGCGCACCGTGGGCTGGTTCACCAGCGTCTATCCGCTGCGGCTGAGCCCTGGGGGGGACGATCTCGGCACCTCGATCAAAGCCATCAAGGAACAACTGCGCGCCGTGCCCCACAAGGGCCTCGGCTATGGCGTGCTGCGTTACCTGGCCGACACGACCGCGCGTGAAGCCATGGCCGCTTTGCCCCGCGCCACGATCACCTTCAATTACCTTGGCCAGCTCGACCAGACCCTCGGCCACGACGCGCTGTTCCGGCCACTCGACGCACCGCTGGGCTCGATCCACGACCCTGACGCGCCACTGCCTAACGAATTGGGTGTCGACGGCCAAGTCAGCGGCGGTGAACTGGTGCTGCGCTGGACCTTCAGTGCCGAGCGCCATGACCGCGAGGCCATCGCCGCGCTGGCCGATGCCTATCTCGAGGAGTTGCAGCGCCTGATCGAACATTGCCTCGCGGACGAGGCGGGCGGCCTGACGCCGTCGGATTTCCCGCTGGCGAAACTGACCCAGGCACAACTCGACAACCTGCCGGTGCCGGCCGCGCAGATCGAAGACGTTTATCCGCTGACGCCGATGCAGGAAGGCATGTTGCTGCACACGTTGCTGGAGCCGGGCACGGGCCTGTATTACATGCAAGACCGTTATCGCATCAACAGCGCGTTGGACCCACAGCGTTTCGCCCAGGCCTGGCAGGCGGTCATCGCCCGCCACGAAGCCTTGCGCGCTTCGTTCTGCTGGAACGTCGGCGAAGACATGCTGCAAGTCATCCACAAGCCCGGCCGCACGCCGGTGGACTGTCTCGATTGGACGCAGGTGCCCGAGGATGAGCAGGAGCCCAAGCTCCAGGCGTTGCTCAAGCAGGAGCGCGAGGCCGGTTTCGATTTGTTGAACGAGGCACCGTTCCACCTGCGATTGATCCGGGTCGGCGCGGCGCGCTACTGGTTCATGATGAGCAATCACCACATCCTGATCGATGCCTGGTGCCGTTCACTGCTGATGGACGATTTCTTCGAGATCTACACCGCCCTCGGTGAACATCGCCAGCCTCAACTGGCCGTGCCGCCGCGCTATCGCGACTACATCGGCTGGCTGCAACGCCAGAGCCTGGCCGAAGCCCGGCAATGGTGGCAGAGCAATTTGCAAGGCTTCGAACGGACCACGCCGATCCCCGGCGACCGGCCGTTCCTGCGCGAGCACGCCGGTGATAGCGGCGGCATGGTGGTCGGCGACTGCTACACGCGGCTCGACGCCCGGGACGGTGCACGGCTGCGGGAACTGGCCCAGGCCCATCAATTGACCGTGAATACCTTCGCCCAGGCGGCGTGGGCCCTGGTGTTGCGCCGGGTCAGCGGTGATCGGGACGTGCTGTTCGGCGTGACCGTGGCCGGGCGCCCGGTGGAGCTGCCGCAGATGCAGCGCACGGTGGGGCTGTTCATCAACAGCGTGGCCTTGCGGGTGCAGATCCCGGGCGACGACCAGCGCTGCAGTGTGCGCGATTGGCTCAACGGCCTGCTGGACAGCAACATGCAGTTGCGCGAGTACGAATACCTGCCACTGGTGAGCATCCAGGAAGCCAGTGAACTGCCCAAGGGCCAGCCGCTGTTCGACAGCCTCTTCGTGTTTGAAAACGCGCCGGTGGAAGTCTCGGTGCTGGACCGCGCGCAGAGTCTCAATGCCACTTCTGACTCGGGCCGCACCCACACCAATTTCCCGCTGACGGCGGTCTGCTATCCGGGCGATGACTTGGGGCTGCACCTGTCCTACGACCAACGTTATTTCGACGAGTCCACCGTCCAGGGACTGCTCGGCGAGTTCCAGCGATTGCTGCTGGCGTTGATGGACGGTTTCCATGGCGACATGGCTGAACTGCCGCTGATCGGCGCCCAAGA
Organism: Pseudomonas sp. Z4-20; assembly: GCF_051131955.1. NCBI lineage: Bacteria > Pseudomonadati > Pseudomonadota > Gammaproteobacteria > Pseudomonadales > Pseudomonadaceae > Pseudomonas > Pseudomonas sp. Z4-20. The sequence continues at coordinate 3,780,464 of NZ_CP071641.1, read as the reverse complement.
GCGGGATTTGCTCGTCGAAGGCTGTAACCAGAGCGCGCGCGACTATCCGCTGGAGCGCAGTTACGTCGAGCTGTTCGAGGCCCAAGTGGCGGCCCATCCGCAACGCGTCGCCGCCACCTGCCTGGAGGACAGTTGCACCTACGCGCAACTGAATGAACGCAGCAACCGTCTCGGTCATGCGCTGATCGCGGCCGGCGTCGGTCTCGATCAGCCCGTGGCGCTGTTGGCCGAACGGAACCTGGACCTGTTGGGCATGATCATCGGCAGTTTCAAGGCCGGTGGCGGTTACCTGCCGCTTGATCCTGGCCTGCCGAGCCAGCGCCTGAGCCGCATCATCGAACTGAGCCGTACGCCATTGTTGGTCTGCACTCGCGCCTGTGAGGAGCAGGCGCTGGCGTTGCTGGAAGCGTTCGCCTGTGCCGGTCGGCCGAAGCTGCTGGTCTGGGAGAACGTCCAGGCCGGCGATGTATCGCTGGACAACCCCGGCGTCTACAACGGACCGGACCACCTGGCGTACGTGATCTTCACCTCGGGTTCCACGGGGTTGCCCAAAGGCGTCATGGTGCAGCAGCGCGGCATGCTCAATAACCAGCTCAGCAAAGTGCCTTACCTGGCGCTGGACGAAACGGACGTGATTGCCCAGACGGCGTCGCAGAGTTTCGATATCTCGGTGTGGCAGTTCCTCGCCGCCCCGTTGTTCGGCGCTCGGGTGGACATCGTGCCGAATGCCATCGCCCATGACCCGCAAGGACTGCTGGACCATGTGCAACGCCAGGGCATCACCGTCTTGGAAAGCGTGCCGTCACTGATCCAGGGCATGCTTGCCCAGGAGCGCATCGGCCTCGATGGCCTGCGCTGGATGTTGCCAACCGGCGAGGCGATGCCGCCGGAGCTCGCCCACCAATGGCTGTTGCGTTACCCGGATATCGGCCTGGTGAATGCCTACGGTCCGGCTGAATGTTCCGATGACGTCGCGTTCTTCCGCGTCGACATGGCCTCGACCCGTGGCACTTACCTGCCCATCGGCACACCCACCGACAACAACCGTTTATACCTGCTCGACGGCGCGCTGGACCTGGTGCCACTGGGCGCGGTGGGGGAGTTGTGTGTCGCCGGCACCGGGGTCGGACGCGGTTATGTCGGCGATCCGCTGCGCACCGCGCCGGTGTTCGTGCCCAATCCGTTCGGCGCAGCCGGGGAACGCCTGTATCGCACCGGCGACCTGGCGCGACGCCGCAGCGACGGCGTGTTGGAATATGTCGGGCGCATCGACCATCAGGTGAAGATTCGTGGCTATCGTATCGAGCTGGGGGAAATCGAAGCGCGGCTGCACGAACAGCCCGAGATCCGCGACGGCGCGGTGAGCGTGCAGGACGGCGCCCATGGCAAGCATCTGGTGGGCTACCTGGTTGCCGCCGACTCGACGCTGAACCCGACCGAACGGCTGGAGCGCATCAAACAACGGCTACGCGCCGAGCTGCCGGAATATATGGTGCCGCTGCACTGGCTGTGGCTCGACCGGTTGCCTCTCAACGCTAACGGCAAGCTGGATCGCAAGGCCTTGCCGGCCTTGGAGATTGGCCAGCTGCAAAGCGAGGATTATCAAGCCCCTGGCAGCGATCTGGAACGGACCCTGGCGGACATCTGGGCCGAGGTGCTGAAGGTCGAGCGGGTGGGGATACGCGATAACTTCTTCGAGCTGGGCGGGCATTCGTTGCTGGCGACGCAAATCGCCTCGCGTGTGCAAAAAGCCCTGCAACGCAACGTGCCGCTGCGGGCCATGTTCGAGTGCAGCACGGTGCAGGAGCTGGCCGAATACATCGAAGGGCTGGCGGCCAGCGAAATCACCGAGGAGAAGGCGGATCGGTTGAATGATCTGATGGCGCAGTTGGAAGGATTGTAGTTTTGCGGCGTCTATAAGGACCCCATCGCGAGCTGGCGGCACAAGCAGGGCAACCCCGTGGTTGACGCCTCGCTTGTCGCGGCTCAGTCTCCCGAAGGTTTTCCCTGACTCAACAAGGAGGTCACCGATGCCTTTTGTAACGATTGCCGGACAACCGCTCCATTACCTTGACCAAGGCCGGGGGCCGGTGGTGCTGCTGGGCAGCAGCTATTTGTGGGACAGCAGCATGTGGACGCCGCAGATTGACGCCCTGTCGAAGCACTGTCGGGTGATCGTTCCTGAGCTGTGGGGCCATGGCCAGTCCGGGCGCTTGCCGGAGGACACGACTTCCCTGGATGACCTGGCGTGCCAGGCGCTGGCGTTGATGGACCAACTGGAGATCGATTGCTTCAGCCTGGTGGGGCTCTCGGTGGGCGGGATGTGGGGTGCGCGACTGGCGTTGGCGGCGCCTGGACGTGTGGAGTCGCTGGTGTTGATGGACACCTACGTCGGCGTCGAGCCGGAACCGACCCGCCTGTATTACTTCTCGCTGTTCGACAAGATCGAGGCCTGCGGCGGCATCCCTGAACCGTTGCTGGACATCATCGTGCCGATCTTCTTCCGGCCAGGCATCGATCCGCAGTCGGCGCTCTACCAACAGTTCCGCGCCTCGCTCGCGGCGCTACCCGCCGATCGCCTGCGCGACAGTGTCGTACCGCTGGGGCGGATCATTTTCGGTCGGGACGATATCCTGCCGCGCCTGCCTGGACTGGACGCCGAGCGCACGCTAGTGATGTGCGGCGACCAGGACAAGCCACGGCCACCGGCCGAGGCGTTGGAAATGGCCGAGCTGATTGGCTGTCGGCATATGCTGGTCCCGGAGGCGGGGCATATCTCGAATCTGGAGAACCCGGAGTTTGTGACCGAGGTGTTGCTGGCGCTTCTGACGCGCAAGCACTGACTGTTGCCCAACCGTGGCGAGGGAGCTTGCTCCCGCTGGGCTGCGCAGCAGCCCCAAAAAGCGCATGCGTTTAACCTGACGAACCACAGCAAGACAGCCAGGGGCTGCTTCGCAACCCAGCGGGAGCAAGCTCCCTCGCCACAAAAGCAGTCGGCGGCGCGTCAGGTTTTTTGGGCTTTACTTCGGACCGAGAATCTTCACCAGCTTGTCCGGCGATGGCGCGCCTTGCTGTTGTTGCAGTTCGCCTTTGTCATCGAGGTAGAAAATCGCCGGGGTGGCTGACAGTTCCAGTTCTTCCATCAGTTGCAGGTTGGCGTCGAGCTTGGCCTGGATGGCCGACGGTATGTCCTTGAGCGGTTTGAGCGAGCTGCCTTTGCCGGCCTTTTCATGCTCGGCCAGGGCTTTCTCCGGTTCCTTGGCGGCCAGCAATGCAGCGGATTTACCCGGGCTGTCCTCGCGGATGATGCCCACCATGATGTGGCGCAACTGCACCTTGCCGGCCTTGACCCACGGTCGGGCCTGTTCCCAGAACATGTTGCAGTATGGGCAATTGGGGTCGCTGAACAGGTACACAGTGCGTGGTGCGTCCTTGTTGCCATCGGCGATCCAATTGCTCGCTTCCATTTTTGCCCAGATTTCCTTGGCCATCGGCGCGTAGACCAGTTTTTGCAGCGGCTCGGCGCTCAGGTCCTTGCCCTCGGCGTCGTACAGGTTGCCCAGCAGAACGTGTTTGCCATCCGGCGTCAGGTACACGGCCATGCCACGGTTCTGGTATTGCGCCGCATAACCGCGCAAGCCATCCGGTGCGTCGAAGGTGCCGACGATTTTCGCGCCCTTGGCTTCGATCTTCTTGATCGCCGCCGGCAACTCTTCGGCGTGAAGCAGTGGGGTTTGCAAGAGTGCGCCGGCAAAGGCCAGGGTCAGCAGGTGGTTGAGGCGGGGCATGGCAGTGTCCTTGTCGCGGGGTGGGCCGCCGTGGTCGAGCCCGGCGTTTCGAAATTTTCCAGTGCGCGGGCCAGGCTCGCTTCCGACAATTCGCCCAGATGACTGCCCAGCAAGCGGCCGTCGGCGCTGTAGAACAAGGTTGTCGGTAATGCCATCGAGCCGACGGCTTGACCAAGACGCCCGCTGCCATCGAACAGCACGTTAGTCAGGCTAAGGCCCTGGGTCGCGAGGTAGGTGCTGACGCTTTGCATGCTTTCGGCTTGATTGACGAACAGGAAGGTCAGGTCCGGGCGCTGCTTTTGCGCTTCTTCCAGTACCGGCATTTCACGCCGGCAGGGTGGGCACCACGTGGCCCATAGATTGATCACCAAGGGGCCGCCCTGGTAGTCGGCGAGGTTCACGGTTTCGCCTTGGGCGTTGCGCAGATCGATCGCCGGCAAGCGAGTACCCTGCTCATAAATCGTCAACGACAGGGTTGCCACCAGCCAGAACAGCAGCCCGCTGCCGACACTGAAACCCAGCGGGCGTCGCAGGCCCGGTCGGCGACGGGCCCATAGCAGCGCTCCGATCAACAGCGCAACGATGCCCGGCCAGGCCAGGAAACCGCCGTCGCGCAAGTCGACAATCTGCCACGGATCGTCCTGGTAATGGTTCCAGTACGCAGCGACAAAGCCGACTCTCGCGGCAAGCAGCCCCAGCAGGAACAACCCGAACAGCACTGATTCGGGGTTTTCGCCGCCGCGCTTGGCCACGCGCCAACCGACGAAGGTCGCCAGGGCCAATGCGCTGATCAGCAACAGATGGTTAAGGGCGATGGCAAAGGTGCCCAAGGTAAACGTCAGCATCAGGGCGCGTTCCGGGTGATGTTCCAGCGCTCCAGGAAGCCCTTGGCGTCGATTTCGCCCGTGATCCGTTGGCTGCGGCGTTCCGCGCCGTCCGCGCCGACCCACAGCAGGCTCGGTGGCCCAGGCACCTGGTAACGGCTTAGCAGCTCTCGGCTGGCGGCGCTGTCGGCGGTGACATCCAGGCGCAGCAGCCGCACGTCCTTGAGGGCATCGAGCACTTCGGCGCGGCCGAACACCTGTTTCTCCATGATCTTGCAGGACACGCACCAGTCCGCGTAGTAATCCAGCAACACCCACTGGCCCTGCGCCTTGGCGGCGTCCAGTTCCCGTTGCAGGGCGGCAGGCTCGCTGACCGTAACGAAGGCATCGTCGGTGCTGAGGGTCGCGTTGCCTTGTCCGCCGGTGTAGACCTCCAACGGCCTGAACAGGTCGTCGCTGCCGCCCGACGCCCCGATCACCAGCAGGCTGCCCCACAGGCCGAACAACAGCGACACGCTGCCCCACAGGTAGGCGGCGCGACCAAATCCTTGAGTTTGGCGCCAAGCGCAATAAGCGGCAATTACCAGCAGTGCGCCCCATAGTCCGATCCACAGCGAGCCATCGATGATCGGGCGAATCATCAGCAGCGCGGTGCCGAGGAACAAAAAGCCGAATACACCCTTGAGCAGGTTCATCCAGGCGCCGGGCTTGGGCAGGAAGCGATTGCCCACGGTGACCAGCAGCAACAGCGGCAGGCCCATGCCGACGCCCATGGTGAACAAGATCAAGCCGCCGTGCAGCGCGTTGCCGCTCTGGGCGATGTATAGCAGCGCGCCGGCCAGCGGCGCGGTCATGCACGGGCCCACCAACAGGCCGGACAGTGCGCCGAGCACGCCGGCACCCACCAGGCTGCCCCCGCGCCGCTGGCGGCCGGCGTTCTCCAGGCGATCACGCAGCGCGGCCGGCAGTTGCAGTTCGAAGAAGCCGAACATCGGCAACGCCAACACCACGAACACCGCCGCGAAAGTGCCCAACAGCCAGGGTTGTTGCAACCATGCCTGCAGGTTGGCCCCGAGCAGCGCCGCGAGCACGCCCATGGCGGCATACACCAAGGCCATGCTGATCACGTAGCTGCCGGCCAATGCCAGACCGCGCCGGGGGCCGGCGCCGCTGCCCACCACCAACCCGGCCAGAATCGGCAGCATTGGCAACGAACACGGCGTAAATGCCAGCAACAGCCCCAGGCCGAAGAACACCAGCAGGCTCCAGCCCAACGTGCGTTGTTGCAGACCGCTGGCCAAGGCCTGATCCTGCGCCTCGCCGTTGGCCGTTATCGCTGCGCCGCCACCCAGGTCGACCACTTGGGTTTGGGGCGGATAGCACAGGCCCGCGTCGGCACAGCCTTGGAAGCCGACCTTGATCTTTCCCGTAGCCCCGGCGGGAATCTTCAGTTCCAGTGCCTGGCGATAGACTTGCTGGTCGCCGAAAAACTCGTCGCTGTGAGCTTCGCCTTCGGGCAACTTCGGCTTTTGCGCTTCGGCCAAACCGTCGAATTTGAGCCGCTGCTGATAAAGGTAGTATCCGTCCGCGATCTGCCAGAACAACTGGGTCTCACCGGAATCCAGGCGTTGCGAGGAAAAGACGAACGCCTTTTCCACCGGCAGGAAGTCGGGTTTGGTCTCGAAGGGATTGGCAGCCTGGGCCAGGCCCGAGAGCAGGATCAGCCACAGCAAAAACAATCGACGCATGGGTAAAGCCTTAGAGCGAAGCAAGTGGAACGCACAATGGTGGCTGGCGATTAACCGTCGATTAACCCGGTCGACAACCGGTTTGCAGTAATGATCGCCCATATCGGGCGTACTCGTCGCATAATGTCGGCTTAATCGGCCGACGGCCTAATGTACCTTTTTCAACGGGGCCCCCCATGCGCGTACTGGTCTGCGAAGACGATGAGTTGATCGCCAGCGGCATAGTCGCCGGGCTGACGGCCCAAGGCCTGACGGTCGAACACGTCGCCACCGCATCGGCGGCGCGGGCGATGATTGGCGTGGCCGAGTTCGATGTCATGGTGCTCGACCTTGGCCTGCCCGATGAGGACGGCCTCAAGCTGCTCCGGCAGTTGCGCCAGCAAGGCCTGGAGATTCCGGTGCTGATCCTCACCGCCCGTGATTCGGTGACCGACCGGGTCGAAGGCCTCCAGGCCGGCGCCGATGATTATTTGCTCAAGCCGTTCGACCTGCGCGAGCTGGCGGCGCGCCTGCACACCTTGTTGCGACGCGTGGCCGGGCGCAGCGTCAATCTGATCGAGCACGGCCGCCTGACGTATGACCCCAGCAGCCGCGAAACCACCCTGGACGGTCAATCGGTGGACCTGTCCCGCCGCGAGCAGTCGCTGTTGCAGGCCCTGCTTCACAGCCGCGGACGGGTGTTGTCCACCGAGCAGCTCAAGGACAGCGTTTACGGGTTCAACGACGAACTGGAAAGCAATGCCCTCAACGTGCATATCCACCATCTGCGGCGCAAGCTGGGCAACGGGATTGTCGAGACGGTGCGCGGCCTGGGTTATCGGCTGGGGCCGGCCGATGGCGGGGAATCCTCCAAGTGATGAGCTTGCGACTACGGCTGAGCCTGACCCTTGGCGCGGCCTTCGCGCTGATCTGGGCCCTCGCCGCCGCCTGGATGCTCAGCGACCTGCGCAACCAGATGATGTTTTCCCTCGACCAGCGCCTGGTGGCTTCGGCGCGGATGGTCGCCGGGTTGCTGGAGCAACTGCCGCCCATGCCCAGCAAAGGTGAGGGCACGCATTTCAGTGCTGAACAGCTGAGCATTCCGGGCGGCATGGCCTGCCAGGTCAGTTCCTTGCGCGGGGAGATCCTGGCGCGCAGCCACGGCACCCCGGAGCAAGCTCTTGAAGCCGAGAAAATGGGCTTTCATGACCAGATGATCGACGGCGCGCCGTGGCGCAGCTTCACCTTGGCCCGGGGCGATTTGCGTATTACCACTGCCGACCGCCAGATCGAGCGCGAAGCGTTGAACATGTCGGTGTTGCTGGCGGCGTCGGTGCCGGTCGGCGTGGCGCTGCTCGGTTGCCTGTGCCTGTTGTGGCTCGGCATCGGCCAGGGGCTGGCGCCGCTCAACCGCATGCGCGATGCGTTGATGCGGCGCAACGCCGATTCCCTGGAGCCGCTGCAGATTCATCCGCTGCCCAGCGAGCTGCGTCCCTTGCTGGAAACCCAGAACCAGTTGCTCCAGCGCATCGGCAAGACCATCGAGCGCGAGCGGCGCCTGACCGGCGATGCCGCTCATGAACTGCGCAGCCCGCTGACGGCCATCAAGACGCACCTGCAAGTAGCGCGCATGACTGAGGGCGCCGCGCGCGACCAGTCCCTGGCCCGGGCGGAAGAGGGCGCCGACCGGCTGCACCGCACGCTTGAACAACTGTTGTTGCTGGCCCGGGTCGAGGGCAGCCTGTCGTTCGATGACGGCGTGCAATGCAATGCCGAGCAGGTCGCACGGCTGGCCATCCAGGATGCGGCCGGTGGCGCGCCCCAGCGGATCAGGCTGCATCTATCGCCGCCACTGTCCGACGCGCCAGTGCAGATGCCAGCGGTACTGGCCATCGCCGCGTTGCGCAATCTGCTGGAAAATGCCCTGCGCCATACGCCGGACGATACCGAGGTCGAGCTGAACCTGGAGATGATCGGCCAACGTGTGCGTTTCCAAGTGCGCGACCAAGGCCCCGGCATCGCCGCCGAAGATATCCAGCACCTGACCCAGCGCTTCTGGCGCAACGGCCAGAGCAATGGCTGCGGGTTGGGACTGGCGATTGTCCAGGCTATCGTCCAGCGTTGCGGCTGTGGCTTGCACTTCGACAGCCGCCCGGATGGGCTGCGAGTTGAGTTCACCGTGCCGGTACAAGTGTCGCCTGTCCAGTGACGGGTTCCTGTGGGTAAATCCTTGCCTCGCTGATGCGTTTCCAACAGTAGCCTGCACGTGCGCGCCGAATGCGCACCTGCCCGGTGCGCCGTTTGGTCACTCATTGCGGGGTCGAAAAATGTCAGTCGCTCACAGTCCTATCCAAGCATTGCCTGTCCGGGTCAGTCCGACACCGGTCGAGACGCTCTATCAATTCAACGAATCGCCGTTGCTGGCCCGCCAGAACCGGCAGGAATCCAATGCCCGCAGTTACCCACGACGGATCCCCCTGGCCCTTAAGCGCGCCAAGGGCCTGTACGTCGAAGATGTCGAGGGCCGCACCTTCATCGACTGCCTGGCCGGCGCGGGCACGCTGGCCCTTGGGCACAATCACCCGGTAGTGATCGAGGCGATCCAGCAGGTACTTGCCGATGAGCTGCCGTTGCATACCCTGGACCTGACCACGCCGGTCAAGGATCGCTTTGTCCAGGACCTGTTCGGCCTGTTGCCAGCGGCCCTTGCCGCCGAAGCGAAAATTCAATTTTGCGGACCCACGGGGACAGACGCTGTGGAAGCGGCGCTCAAGTTGGTGCGCACCGCCACGGGGCGAAGCACCGTGCTGTCGTTCCAGGGCGGTTATCACGGCATGAGCCAAGGCGCGTTGAGCCTGATGGGCAGTCTGGGCCCTAAAAAGCCGTTAGAGGCCTTGCTCAGCAGTGGCGTGCAGTTCATGCCGTATCCCTACGATTATCGGTGTCCGTTCGGGCTCGGGGGGGCTGAAGGCGTCAAGGCCAATCTGCATTACCTGGAAAACCTGCTGACCGACCCCGAGGCCGGCGTGCAGTTGCCTGCGGCGGTAATCGTCGAAGTGGTGCAGGGCGAAGGTGGTGTGATACCCGCCGATCTTGACTGGCTGCGCGGGTTGCGGCGGATCACCGAGCGGGCCGGCGTAGCGCTGATCGTCGATGAGATCCAGAGCGGCTTTGGCCGAACCGGCAAGATGTTTGCGTTCGAGCACGCCGGGATCATTCCGGACGTGGTCGTGCTGTCCAAGGCCATCGGCGGCAGCCTGCCGCTGGCGGTGGTGGTGTATCGCGACTGGCTCGACACTTGGCTGCCGGGCGCCCATGCCGGGACTTTTCGGGGTAACCAGATGGCCATGGCGGCGGGTAGCGCGGTCATGCGCTACCTGGTCGAACACAACGTGCCGGCTCATGCCGCCGCCATGGGCGAACGCCTGAGCGAACATTTGCATATCCTGCGGAGGGACTTCCCGCAATTGGGCGACATTCGTGGTCGCGGGCTGATGCTCGGCGTCGAGCTGATAGACCCGGCCGGCAAGCCGGACGCCTTGGGCCACCCACCGGTGGATGCACGGCTGGCGCCACGGCTGCAGCGTGAATGCCTCAAGCGTGGGCTGATCCTGGAGTTGGGTGGTCGACAGGGCGGCGTGGTGCGTTTCCTGCCGCCGCTGATCATTACCGCAGCGGAGATCGACCGGGTTGCGGAGATTTTCCGGCGTGCCCTGGAAGCCGCCGTGGCCGACGCCTAATTTTCATCCGGTCCGGTACGTTCCTTTTCATACCTTGGCTGCGCCTGCGCGCGGCGACCCTTGAGCAACGATGGAGAACCACCCATGACTTCAGTATTCGACCGCGAGGACATCCTCTTCCAGGTCGTGGTCAACCACGAAGAGCAGTATTCGATCTGGCCGGACTACAAGGCCGTTCCGGAAGGCTGGCGCACCGTTGGCAAAAGCGGTTTCAAAAAGGAATGCCTGGCTTATATCGAAGAGGTCTGGACCGATATGCGACCGTTGAGCCTGCGCAAGAAGATGGAAGAGCAGGCGACTGCGGCTCACTAAACAGAGCCGACGCGCCCCGCTTTGAGGGAGCGGGGCAAGCCCGCTCCCTCATCAGGCTTTGCGTCTGGGCCGACAGTTGGTGCACCGCCGTCTGCTTTATCTTGAAGCTTGGCGCTTGAAACTCATCGCTGCTCTACTTGAACCGCCGCTCCACCCCTTTCTCCACCAGGATCTTCGCCGAAATCTCCTCCACGGAAAAATGCGTGGAGTTGATGTGGGGAATATTCTCCCGCCGGAACAGGTTTTCCACCTCGCGCACCTCGAACTCGCATTGCGCGTAGCTCGAATAGCGGCTGTTGGGCTTGCGTTCGTTGCGGATCGCGGTAAGGCGGTCCGGGTCGATGGTCAGGCCAAACAGCTTGTGCTGGTGGGCGCGCAGGGCGCTCGGCAGTTGCAGGCGCTCCATGTCGTCTTCGGTCAGCGGATAGTTGGCCGCGCGGATGCCAAATTGCATCGCCATGTACAGGCACGTCGGCGTCTTACCACATCGCGACACCCCCACTAGGATCAGGTCGGCCTTGTCGTAATAATGCGTGCGGGCGCCATCGTCGTTGTCCAACGCGAAGTTGACCGCTTCGATCCGCTCCATGTAGTTGGAGTTGTGGCCAATGGAATGGGACTTGCCGACCGAGTAGGAGGAATGCTCGCTCAGTTCCTGCTCGAGTGGCGCAAGAAACGTGGAAAAAATGTCGATCATGAAACCATTGGACGTTGCGAGAATCTCACGGATGTCCTGATTGACGATGGTATCGAAGATGATCGGGCGAAAACCGTCGGTTTCGGCGGCTTTATTGATTTGCTGTACCATGGCCCGCGCCTTGTCGACGCTGTCTATGTAGGGACGTGTCAGCTTGGTGAAGGTAATGTTTTCGAACTGCGCCAACAAGCTCTGGCCCAGCGTTTCGGCCGTGATGCCGGTGCCGTCGGAAATAAAGAAAGCAGATCGTTTCATTTGCGCCTTGGGCCTTAAGCTAGTGAGCTAGTAACGATTCTTGGATATGATAGGCGCGATTTGCCGGCCGCCCGTGGTCCGCATTCTCACTTATTTTCCAGGTCCAGGCCATATCGCCGGTGACTCGCTCCCCTGGAGCTACCGGTTCTCGAGCTTTTCCAACACAGTTAGTGGAGAGATCACCTTGGTAGAGTACGTAGTTTCCCTCGATAAGCTCGGCGTCCATGATGTAGAGCATGTGGGGGGCAAGAACGCATCCCTGGGCGAGATGATCAGTAACCTCGCCGGCGCCGGTGTATCGGTGCCAGGTGGCTTCGCCACGACCGCCCAGGCTTATCGTGATTTCCTGGAACTGAGCGGCCTGAACCAGCAGATCCACGATGCGCTCGACGCCCTCGACGTCGATGACGTCAATGCCCTGGCCAAGACCGGCGCCCAGATCCGCCAATGGATCATGGAGGCCGAATTCCCCGAGAAGCTGAACGCCGAAATCCGCACGGCCTTTGCCAAGCTCTCCGAAGGCAACCCCGATATTGCGGTCGCCGTACGTTCATCGGCCACTGCCGAAGACTTGCCGGACGCATCCTTTGCCGGTCAGCAGGAAACCTTCCTGAACATCCGTGGCGTGGAAAACGTGATTCGGGCTGCCAAGGAAGTCTTCGCTTCTCTCTTCAACGACCGTGCCATTTCCTACCGCGTGCACCAGGGCTTTGACCACAAGCTGGTCGCCCTGTCCGCGGGTGTGCAGCGCATGGTCCGCTCCGAAACCGGCACCGCCGGCGTGATGTTCACCCTCGACACCGAGTCGGGTTTTCGTGACGTGGTGTTCATCACCGGCGCCTACGGCCTGGGTGAAACCGTCGTACAGGGCGCGGTGAACCCGGACGAGTTCTATGTCCACAAAGGCACGCTGGAAGCCGGTCGCCCGGCGATCCTGCGTCGCAACCTGGGCAGCAAGGCCATCAAGATGATCTACGGCGACGAAGCCAAGGCGGGTCGCTCGGTGAAGACTGTCGACGTCGACAAGGCCGATCGCGCGCGTTTCTGCCTGAGCGATGCCGAAGTCAGCGAGCTGGCCAAGCAGGCCATGACCATCGAGAAGCACTACAAGTGCCCGATGGACATTGAATGGGCCAAGGACGGCGACGACGGCAAGCTGTACATCGTGCAGGCCCGTCCGGAAACCGTGAAGAGCCGCACTAGCGCCAACGTCATGGAGCGCTACCTGCTCAAGGAAACCGGCACCGTACTGGTGGAAGGTCGTGCCATCGGCCAGCGCATCGGCGCCGGCAAGGTGCGGATCATCAAGGACGTCTCGGAGATGGACAAGGTCCAGGCCGGCGACGTACTGGTTTCCGACATGACCGACCCGGACTGGGAACCCGTCATGAAGCGCGCCAGCGCCATCGTCACCAACCGTGGCGGGCGCACCTGCCACGCGGCGATCATCGCCCGTGAGCTGGGCATCCCGGCAGTTGTTGGTTGCGGCAACGCCACCCAATTGCTCAAGGACGGCCAAGGCGTCACCGTTTCCTGTGCCGAAGGCGATACCGGCTACATTTTTGAAGGCGAGCTGGGCTTCGACATCAAGAAGAACTCCGTGGACGCCATGCCGGAGCTGCCGTTCAAGATCATGATGAACGTCGGCAACCCGGACCGTGCTTTCGACTTCGCACAATTGCCGAATGCCGGCGTGGGCCTGGCCCGTCTCGAATTCATCATCAACCGCATGATCGGCGTGCACCCCAAGGCACTGCTGAACTACGACGGCTTGCCTCAGGAAATCAAGGACAGCGTCGACAAGCGTATCGCCGGCTACAACGACCCGGTCGGTTTCTACGTCGAGAAGCTGGTGGAAGGCATCAGTACCCTGGCGGCGGCGTTCTACCCGAAAAAGGTCATCGTGCGCCTGTCGGACTTCAAGTCCAACGAGTACGCCAACCTGATCGGCGGCAAGCTCTACGAGCCGGAAGAAGAAAACCCGATGCTGGGCTTCCGTGGCGCTTCGCGCTATATCAGCGAATCGTTCCGTGACTGCTTCGAGCTCGAGTGCCGCGCCCTCAAGCGCGTGCGCAACGAGATGGGCCTGACCAACGTCGAGATCATGGTGCCGTTCGTGCGCACCCTCGGCGAAGCGAGCCAAGTGGTCGACCTGCTGGCGGAAAACGGCCTGGCCCGTGGCGAAAACGGCCTTCGCGTAATCATGATGTGCGAACTGCCGTCCAACGCGATCCTGGCTGAAGAATTCCTCGAATTCTTCGACGGTTTCTCCATCGGCTCCAACGACCTGACCCAGTTGACCCTGGGCCTGGACCGCGACTCCGGGATCATTGCCCACCTGTTCGACGAGCGGAATCCGGCGGTGAAGAAGCTGCTGGCCAATGCCATCGCCGCCTGCAACAAGGCCGGCAAGTACATCGGCATCTGCGGCCAGGGCCCTTCGGACCACCCTGACCTGGCCAAGTGGCTGATGGAGCAGGGCATCGAAAGCGTTTCGCTGAACCCGGACTCCGTACTGGAAACCTGGTTCTTCCTGGCTGAGGGTCAGGCTGCGGTCTGATTGAGTGAAGGGGCCCCCGTTGGCCCCTTTTGATTGAAGCAGGGCGGGCTCCGCACGGAATCCGCCTTTTTTGTGCAAGAAGATCATGCAAAGCAGCAGCAACTTATTTCCTGTCGCCCTGATCAGCGCCGAGCGGCGTGGTGATTTGAGCGAAGATGTCTATCGCTTGAAACCCGGCAACAGCCCGGACTACAGCGTCGAACTGGCCGTCACCCGGCTGGGCATGGCGGATGCCGGCGAAGTCCGTGGCGTCCCGGTGATCCTGCTGCACGGCAGCTTCTCCAACCGGCGCTTCTGGTATTCGCCCAAGGGCCTTGGGCTCGGGGCATATCTGGTGCGGCGTGGGTTCGATGTCTGGATTCCCGAGATGCGCGGTCATGGGCTGTCGCAACGCAACCAGGGCTACCGCAACAACCGCGTGGCCGACTATGCCCGTTACGACTTGCCGGCCATCGGCGCCTTTGTGCGTGAGCAAAGCGGCCAGGTGCCCCATTGGATCGGTCATTCCCTGGGTGGCATTACCTTGGCGGCAGCCTTGGGCGGGCATTACCTGGGCGAGCCCGGCGTGGCGTCGGCGGCCTTTTTCGGTACCCAGGTCAGCCGCACCTACTGGCCGCTGAAAATTCCGCCGGTGGAGTGGAGCGGGCGATTCATCCTCAAGCGGTTTGCGCAATTGTCTGGCTCAAGGCTCAAGCGCGGCCCGGAGGATGAACCCATCGGCCTGGCCTTGGAGAGCATGCGCTGGTATGGCCTGTTTGGGCGCTTCGGCGATGCCGAAAAGAACTGGTGGGCGGGCCTTGCGGACGTGCAAGTGCCGGTGTTGGCGGTGAGTGCCGCCGGTGATCAGCAGGATCCAACCTGGGCCTGTCGCAAATTGTTCGAGCAGATCGGTTCCGAGTACAAGCAGTTCGTCTGTCTCGGCCGAGAGCAGGGCTTCAGCGCCGATTTCGGCCATGTGGAAATGCTCGTCAGCAAGGCCGCGCATGCCGAGGTCTGGCCGCTGGTGGCGCGCTGGCTGGAAAATCAATGTGCGCCGCTGTTGGCGGCACCGTCCGGATTGGCCGAAGCGGTTTGAGGGGAAGGCTCTGACAAGGGCATTCCGCTCTGGTCGGCTAGCGGCTAAGATATGACGCGCTACGTTGTTTCGGTCACAAACGGTTATTCATTCAGCCAGACGTCCAACCCTTGCAGGAGCTGCCCGATGAACCATTACCTCACGCCCGACCTGTGCGATACCTACCCGGACCTGGTGCAGGTGTTGGAACCGATGTTCAGCAATTTCGGTGGCCGCGACTCCTTTGGTGGTGAAATCGTGACCATCAAGTGCTTCGAGGACAACTCGCTGGTCAAGGAGCAGGTTGAACTCGAGGGCAAGGGCAAAGTGCTGGTTGTCGACGGCGGCGGGTCGCTGCGCCGGGCCCTGCTGGGTGACATGCTGGCCGAGAAGGCGGCGAAGAATGGCTGGGAAGGGCTGGTGATCTACGGCTGCATCCGCGACGTCGACGTCATTGCCCAGACCGACCTCGGCGTCCAGGCGCTGGCCAGTCATCCGATGAAAACCGACAAGCGCGGCATCGGCGATCTCAATGTTGCCGTGACCTTCGCCGGCGTGACCTTTCGTCCGGGCGAGTATGTCTATGCGGACAACAACGGCGTGATTGTTTCGCCGAGCCCGCTGAAAATGCCTGAATGAAGCGCTACAGCCATAAGGGATGAGGATGTTCGAGGAAGAAAACGCGCAATGGGGGCTGGTTCATGCCCTGGTGCTGGATGGTAAAGGCGGCGCGCGTTCGATAGCCCGGACCGAACTTGACGATTTGCAGTTGCAGGCCCATGAAAGCCTGTGGCTGCACTGGGATCGCAGTCATCCGCAAACCCATACGTGGTTGCGCAAATCCAGCGGCTTGAGTGAATTCAACTGCGACCTGTTGCTGGAAGAGAACACCCGGCCACGCTTGTTGCCCCTGCCCAACGCCGAATTGCTGCTGTTTCTTCGCGGGATCAACCTCAATCCAGGGGCCGAACCGGAAGACATGGTGTCGGTGCGCATCTTCGCCTCGGCCCAGCGTGTGATCTCCCTGCGGTTGCGTCCCTTGCGCGCCACCGATGAGCTGCTGGCGGAGCTGGTTGAAGGCAAGGGACCGAAGACCGCGTCGGAACTCATCCTTTATATGGCGCAATACCTGACCAATAAAGTGCAGGACCTGGTGACGTGCCTGTCTGAAATCGTCGACAGCGAGGAAGAAAAACTCGATACCGACGAACGGTATACACCCGAACACGACGCCATTTTGCACATCCGTCGCAGGGCCGCCGGACTGAAGCGATTCCTGGCGCCACAGCGGGACATCTTCGGCCAGATGTCGCGGATCAAGTTGCCCTGGTTCGTCGAGGACGATGGCGACTACTGGAATGAATTGAATAACAGCCTGACGCGCTACCTCGAAGAGCTGGAATTGACCCGAGAGCGCGTGGGGCTTGTGCTGGAGGCCGAGGACCGGCGTCTTTCGGTGCGCATGAACCGCACCATGTACCGCTTCGGCATCATTACCGGAATCTTCCTGCCGATGAGTTTTCTCACCGGCCTGCTGGGTATCAATGTCGGTGGCATTCCCTTGTCCGAAAGCCCTTATGGATTCCTGGTCGCCTGCCTGCTGATGGCGTGCGTGGCCTTGGGGCAATGGTGGTTGTTCCGCCGTTTGCGTTGGGTGTGATGGGCTTTCATGTGACCCGGCGAAATCTGATCGCGTCTTCCACAGACATCACGAGAGGTGCGTATGCACGATCCGTTCGAACAGTCTCTGCGCGACATGCTCAAGGCCTCGCCGTCCAGCCGGGACGACGATGCATGCCTGGGGCGTGTACTGAAAACCGCCAACCGCCAGGTCGGCGCCGGCGATCTGTTCAGCCTGCTGGGCCGTTGGTTGCCCGCGCTGATGATCGCGTTGAACAACGGGTCGGCCCATGTCTCGCCGGTTTCCCGTCGCAAACCTGTTACTCGCACCGCTGATAAGGCTGATTGAATATGGAACTTGATCTCTGGACCCAGAGCCTCGTCACGGCAATGACTGCGTTGTGGACCAAGATAGCTAATTTTATCCCCAACCTTTTTGGCGCCCTGGTGGTGCTGTTGCTGGGGTTTGTCGTGGCCAAGCTGCTGGACACGCTGCTTTCCAAGCTGCTCGCCAAATTGGGCCTCGACCGCCTGATGGGCGGCACCGGCCTGACCAAGCTGCTGTCCCGCGGCGGCATCCAGGTGCCGATCTCGACTCTGGTGGGCAAGATCGTCTATTGGTTCGTGCTGCTTATATTCCTCGTGTCAGCGGCTGAATCCCTGGGCCTGGAGCGCGTTTCAGCTACGCTCGACATGCTTGCGCTGTATTTGCCGAAGGTGTTCGGCGCGGCCTTGGTGTTGCTGGTGGGCGTCCTGTTGGCGCAACTGGCCAACGGGCTGGTACGCGGCGCAGCAGAGGGCGTTGGACTGGACTACGCTTCGGGTCTTGGGCGAATCGCCCAAGGGCTTGTCATTATCATCAGTATTTCGGTCGCGATCAGCCAGTTGGAGGTCAAGACTGACCTGCTCAACCATGTGATCGTGATTGTCTTGATTACCGTTGGTCTGGCGGTTGCGCTGGCAATGGGCTTGGGAAGCCGGGAAATCGCCGGTCAGATTCTTGCGGGAATCTATGTGCGTGAGCTGTATGAGGTTGGACAACAAGTGCGTGTTGGCGAGGTCGAAGGGCAGATCGAAGAGATCGGCACGGTGAAAACCACATTGCTGACTGAAGAGGGCGAGCTGGTGTCGCTTTCCAATCGGATCCTGCTGGAACAGCATGTGAGTAGCCGCTAACCCGGCAAACCCTGCTAATGTATGCCGCCGCGAAATGCCTGCCACCGCAGGGTGCGGCGCACATTGACCTAGACTGTCGGCCCGACTTGTTTTGAACAAACCCCAATCGCTATCCACGCGCTACGACCCCCGTGATCTCTCTGATGAGGAGTTGGTCGCGCGCGCGCATACGGAGCTGTTTCACGTTACGCGGGCCTACGAAGAGTTGATGCGCCGCTACCAGCGCACATTATTTAACGTTTGTGCACGGTATCTTGGGAACGATCGCGACGCTGACGATGTCTGTCAGGAGGTGATGTTGAAGGTGCTGTACGGCCTGAAGAACTTCGAGGGGAAATCGAAGTTCAAGACTTGGCTGTACAGCATCACTTACAACGAATGCATCACGCAGTATCGCAAGGAGCGGCGAAAGCGTCGCTTGATGGACGCATTGAGCCTTGACCCTCTCGAGGAAGCGTCCGAAGAAAAGGCGCCCAAACCCGAGGAAAAGGGTGGGCTCGATCGCTGGCTGGTTTATGTGAACCCGATCGATCGGGAGATTCTGGTGCTACGATTTGTCGCAGAACTGGAATTCCAGGAGATCGCAGACATAATGCATATGGGTTTGAGTGCGACAAAAATGCGCTACAAGCGCGCGCTCGATAAGCTACGTGAGAAATTTGCGGGCATTGCTGAAACTTAGTTCGGCGCAAATATCTCTTACGTGTAGGCAAGTTCTGATAGACTTGCCGCCGAGTTGTCCCCCGGTTTGCGGGACTGCTTCACAATCACCAGATGGGGATTTAACGGATGAAACTGAAAAACACCTTGGGCTTTGCCATTGGTTCTTTGATTGCTGCCACTTCGTTCGGCGCTCTGGCACAAGGCCAAGGCGCAGTTGAAATCGAAGGCTTCGCCAAGAAAGAAATGTTCGACAGCGCTCGTGATTTCAAGAACAACGGCAACCTGTTCGGCGGTTCGGTCGGTTACTTCCTGACCGACGACGTTGAACTGCGTCTGGCCTACGACGAAGTGCACAACGCACGTACCGAAGACGGCACTAACGTCAAGGGCGCCAACACCGCTCTGGACGCTCTGTACCACTTCAACAACCCAGGCGACATGCTGCGTCCTTATGTTTCTGCCGGTTTCTCGGATCAGAGCATCGACCAGAATGGCAGCAACGGTCGTAACCGTTCTACCTTCGCTAACGTTGGTGGCGGCGCCAAGCTGTATTTCACTGACAACTTCTACGCCCGTGCCGGCGTTGAAGCTCAGTACAACATCGACCAGGGCGACACCGAGTGGGCGCCAAGCGTCGGTATCGGTGTGAACTTCGGTGGCGGCTCCAAGCCTGCTGCTGCTCCAGTTCCAGCGCCAGCTGAAGTCTGCTCCGACAGCGACAACGATGGCGTGTGCGACAACGTCGACAAGTGCCCTGACACCCCAGCCAACGTAACCGTTGACGCTGATGGCTGCCCAGCTGTTGCTGAAGTCGTACGTGTTGAGCTGGACGTCAAGTTCGACTTCGACAAGTCGGTCGTTAAAGAAAACAGCTACGGCGACATCAAGAACCTGGCTGATTTCATGAAGCAGTACCCATCCACCAGCACCACTGTTGAAGGTCACACTGACTCCGTCGGTCCTGACGCTTACAACCAGAAGCTGTCTGAGCGTCGTGCAAACGCCGTTAAGCAAGTTCTGACCAACCAGTACGGTGTTGAATCGTCCCGCGTTCAGTCTGTTGGCTACGGCGAATCCCGCCCAGTTGCCGATAACGCTACTGACGCTGGTCGTGCAGTTAACCGTCGCGTAGAAGCGCAGGTTGAAGCCCAAGCTAAGTAATTAGCCCACAGCTTTGGAAAAACCCGGCCTAGGCCGGGTTTTTCTTTGCCTGGGATTTATGAAAATCAGGGGGGCTGGGGAAACACGAGGCCTGTGGGAGATCTGTGGGAGCGAGCTTGCTTGTGATGGCGGCCTGACAGTCGGCCGGGGGTTTGTTGACTGGGTACATATCCATTGCTGCGGTAACGGCTACTTAACGGGGCGCCCCAGATCAAAATCAAAAGCGAGGCGGCCTAACAGCCGACCTGTCTCTGGCGGTTGTACTTCAATCCCATTGTGGGAAGCCCGCTCGCGATTGCGGTGTGTCAGTCACCCTTCAGGTTGCTGATACATTGCCATCGCGAGCAAGCTCGCTCCCACATTGGGTAGGGATTGTCTGTCAGAGGGCTGAAGCCTGCGCGAAGGCCGGCTGCGAGGCGGCCAGTTCGGCAGCGCGCGCCACCGCACCAATCACCAGGATGGCCGGGCTCTTGAGCTGGAAGGCGCTGGCATCGGCTTCCATCGAAGCCAGGTCGCTGCGGCAGTCGCGCTGGTGGGGCAAGGAGGCATTTTCGATCATGGCCACGGGCGTGTCCGCCGCCAAGCCACCGGCCAGCAACTGCTCGCGGATCTCGCTCAGTTTCGCCACGCCCATGTACACCACCAAGGTGGTCCCACCTTGGGCCAAGGCTTGCCAGTTCAGGCTGCTGCCATCCTGGGTATGGGCGGTGACCAGCGTCACGCCGCGCGCAACACCGCGTAAGGTCAGCGGGATAGCGCATTGGGTTGCCCCGGCAAGACCGGCGGTGATGCCGTTGACCAATTCCACTTCGACGCCATGCTCGCGCAACCACTGCGCCTCTTCACCGCCGCGACCGAAGATGCACGGATCGCCGCCCTTGAGACGCACCACGCATTTGCCCTGGCGGGCATAACGCAGCATCAACCGATGGATGAAGGCTTGCGGCGTGGAACGGCAGCCGCCGCGCTTGCCCACGGCAATGATGCGTGCCCCTGGGCAATGTTCCAGCACCGCGTCGTTGACCAAATCGTCGATCAGCACCACGTCGGCTTCGCCCAAGGCGCGCACGGCTTTGAGGGTCAGCAATTCAGGGTCGCCAGGACCTGCGCCCACCAGCCAGACTTTTGCGTTCATAGTGTCTTCCTCACGAGATAGCGGCCACCGGTTGCGCGGTGGCAACCAGCAGACGCTTGATTTCAGGTACGCAGGAACCGCATTGCGTGCCGCAACCCAGTTCCTTTTTCAGCCCCTGCAAGTCCAAGCCACGCTCGATGCCGGCGCAGATGGCGCGTTGGCTGACGTTCATGCAATTGCACAGCGTCTTGCCACCGCCCACGGCAGCGCCGATGTTCCCTGGCGGCGCGCTCAGCGGTGCCAATAACCAACGGCGCAGTTGCTCATCGGCACGGCCTTCCAGCCACAGGTTCTGCAGCCAGTGCCGGGCCAGGGTTTCGCCGGCCAGGCGAATGGCAGTGATACGACCATTTTCGATCCGCACCCGTTTGCCAATGGAGCGACGCGGATCGTCATAGGCCAGCACTGGCCCATCGATCAGCCCCAGCTGTTCGTCAATCGCCTGTAGCAGTTGCGGATCGGGTGCGGCGGTGCTGGCAGCGCGTATCAGCAGCGCGGGACGCTCACGTCCGGTCAGGCTCAGGCTGACGTAGGCAAACGCCTCACACAGCGGACGCAGCGTCTCCAAATGTCGTTGAACGTCGCCCTCGACCAAGGCGAAAAGCTGCCAAGGCAGGTTCACCGGTTCCAGGCGCACACCGCTGTGCTTGAGTTCCGGCTGTTTCGACAACGGGTCGAAAGCCGGTTGAGTCAGGGTATTCACGCCGCCCTTGAGAAACCTGTCGCCCCAATGCATGGGCAGGAAGGCTTGGCCAGGGCGAACACTCTCGTCACTGTCCACCGCCACGATCACGCTGCCGCGACGGCTTTTCAGGCTGACCAGATCGCCGGCTTGCAGGCGATGGCGATTCAGTTCGTCCGGATGCAGGCTGAGCACGGCTTCGTTCACATGACCAAACAATTGCGCAGCGGTGCCGGTGCGGCTCATGCCGTGCCATTGGTCCCGCAGACGACCGGTGTTCAGGGTCAGCGGGTAGCGTGCGTCACGTAGCTCCTTGGCGGCGCGATAGGGTTCGGCCACAAACCGGGCACGGCCACTGTCGGTAGGAAAAATCCCGTCCACGTACAAACGCGCCGTTCCAACCGTGGCGCCTTCGGGGAAAGGCCATTGCTGGGGGCCGAGTTTATCGATCAGCGCGTGGCTGATGCCGGACAGGTCCAGGTCGCGGCCGCGGGTCAGTTGTTTGTATTCGTCGAACAGTTGGGCCGGAGCATCGAAAGCGAACAGGCTGGGTGAGCCTGGGCGCAGACGCTTCTCCAGTCGTTGTGCGAAATCTACGGTGATGGCCCAGTCCGGTCGTGCTTCGCCCGGTGCGTTTATTGCCCGGCGAACGTGGGACATGCGTCGTTCGGAATTGGTGACCGAACCTTCTTTCTCGCCCCAACTGGCCGCCGGCAGCAACAGGTCGGCAAACGCGGCGGTCTCGGTGGTTCGGAAGGCTTCCTGCAACACTACAAACGGACAGGTTTGCAGGGCTTCGCGCACGGCGGTCTGGTCCGGCATCGACTGGGCCGGGTTGGTGCAGGCGATCCATAGGGCCTTGATCTTGCCGCTGCGCACCTGTTCGAAAAGCTCGATGGCGCTCAGCCCCGGAGTGCTGGGCAGTTGTTCCACGTCCCAATATCTGGCGACCTCGGCGCGATGCTCAGGATTGCCGGCTTCGCGATGACCCGGCAGCAGGTTGGACAGGCTGCCGGTTTCCCTGCCGCCCATTGCGTTAGGCTGGCCAGTCAACGAGAAGGGTCCCGCACCCGGCCGGCCAATTTGGCCGGTGGCCAGGTGCAGATTGATCAGCGCGCTGTTTTTTGCGCTACCAGCGGTGGACTGGTTCAAGCCCATGCACCACAACGACAGGAAACTCGGCGAAGTGCCGACCCATTCGGCGCATTGGTGCAGGTGCTCGACGCTGATGCCGCACAGTTGAGCAACCATGGTCGGCGTGTAGTCGCGTACCATATTCTTCAGGTCCGCCAGGCCTTCGGTGTGGGCCTTGATGAAACTGCGGTCGACCCAGTCTTCCCACAGCAGCAGGTGCAAAATCCCATGGAACAAGGCCACGTCGGTGCCCGGCAGAATCGCCAGGTGCAGGTCCGCCAGATCACAGGTGTCGGTGCGCCGGGGATCGATGACGATGATTTTCATCTGCGGCCGGCGGGATTTTGCCTCTTCGAGACGACGAAACAGGATGGGATGGGCGTAGGCCATGTTACTGCCAACGATCATCACGCAGTCGCTCAGTTCCAGGTCTTCGTAGCTGCAGGGTGGGGCGTCGGCACCGAGGCTGCGCTTGTAGCCCACCACGGCGGAGGACATGCACAGCCGCGAATTGCTGTCGATGTTGTTGGTGCCCACCAATGCCCGGGCAAGTTTGTTGAAGGCGTAGTAATCCTCGGTCAGCAATTGGCCGGAGATGTAGAACGCCACGCTGTCCGGGCCGTGCTCGGCGATCGTGTCGGCGAAGACGCTGGCGGCGTGATCCAGGGCGCTGTTCCAGTCGGTGCGTGCCCGTGCCAGGCTTTTACCGAGGCGTAGCTCGGGATACAAGGCGCGCGCGGCGAGGTCGCCAGTCAGGTGCAGGGTCGAGCCCTTGCTGCACAGTTTGCCGAAGTTGGCCGGATGGGCGGGATCGCCGCTGACGCCGAGGATGCGCTCGCCGTCATGCTCGATCAGGACGCCGCAACCGACCCCGCAATAACAGCAGGTCGAGGCAGTGGTCTGGCGGTTCATCAGCTTGCGTCCCGCAGGGCCAACTGCACGCGGCCGTTCTCGACCCGCGCCGAATGATGATGGGCGCAGCCCACGTCAGGGGCCTGGGCCTGGCCGCTCTCCAGGTCGATCTGCCAGTTGTGCAACGGGCAGGCCACGCGCTTGCCATAGACCAATCCTTGGGACAACGGGCCACCCTTGTGCGGGCAACGGTCATCAAGGGCGAACACTTCGTCGTCGCTGGTGCGGAAAATCGCGATGTCGCCTTTCGGGCCATTGATGATGCGCGAACCGAGGGTATTGATTTCTTCCAGCGCGCAGATATCCAGCCAGTTCATGCCGGCACCTCCAAGGTCTTCACGGGGATGACTTCGAACTCTTTTTTCAACTGAGGTTGTTCCAGGCGTTGCTTCCACGGGTCTTGTTCCAGCGACAAGGAAAACTTCAGGCGTTCATGAAGGGCCTTGCGCCGCTCCGGATCTTCCAGCACGGCTTTCTTGATGTGTTCCATGCCGACCCGTTGCATGTAATGCACGGTGCGTTCGAGGTAGAAGGCTTCCTCGCGGTACAGCTGCAGGAAAGCACCGTTGTATTCACGGACTTCTTCGGCGGTCTTGAGCTTGACGAAGAACTCGGCGACCTCGGTCTTGATCCCGCCGTTGCCGCCGATGTACATCTCCCAGCCCGAATCGACGCCGATAATTCCCACGTCCTTGATGCCGGCTTCCGAGCAGTTGCGTGGGCAACCGGAGACAGCCAACTTCACCTTGTGCGGCGACCACATGTTGAACAGGTCGTGCTCGAGCTCGATGCCAAGCTGGGTGGAGTTCTGCGTGCCGAAGCGGCAGAACTCGCTGCCGACGCAGGTCTTCACGGTGCGGATGGACTTGCCGTAGGCGTGGCCGGAGGGCATGTCGAGGTCTTTCCACACGCCGGGCAAGTCCTGCTTCTTGATGCCTAGCAGATCGATTCGTTGCCCGCCGGTGACCTTGACCATCGGCACGTTGTATTTGTCGGCAACGTCGGCGATACGCCGCAGTTCCGAGGGATTGGTGACGCCGCCCCACATCCGTGGGACAACGGAGTAGGTGCCGTCTTTCTGGATGTTGGCGTGGGCTCGCTCGTTGATCAGGCGCGACTGCGGATCGTCCTGGGCTTCGCCGGGCCAGGTGGAGATCAGGTAATAGTTCAAGGCCGGACGGCACGTGGCGCAACCGTTGGGAGTGCGCCAGTTCAGGTAGCTCATGGTTCCGGCGATGGTCAGCAGGTGCTGGTCTCGGATCGCCTGGCGAATCTGGCCGTGGTTGAGGTCGCTGCAGCCGCAGATGGCTTTTTCACTTTTCGGCTTGACGTCCGCCGCACCGCCCACGGTATTGATCAGGATCTGCTCCACCAGGCCGGCGCAGGAGCCGCAGGAGCTGGCGGCCTTGGTGTGTTTTTTCACGTCATCGACGCTGAACAGCCCGTGTTCCTGGATCGCCTTGACGATGGTGCCCTTGCACACGCCGTTGCAGCCGCAGACTTCGGCGGTGTCGGCCATGCTCATGGCTTTGTCCTGGCCTTGATGTCCTACATCACCCAGTGCGTTTTCCCCAAACATCAGGTGATCGCGGATCTCACTGATGCCATGGTTCTCACGGATCTGGCGGAAATACCAACCACCGTCCGCGGTATCGCCGTACAGGCAGGCACCGACCAGCACGTCATCCTTGATCACCAGTTTTTTGTAGACGCCGCCGATGGGGTCGGAGAGGGTGATGGTCTCGGTGCCTTCGCCGCCCATGAAGTCGCCGGCGGAGAACAGGTCGATGCCGGTGACTTTCAACTTGGTCGAGGTGACCGAACCCTTGTAAGTGGCGAAGCCCAGTTGCGCGAGGTGGTTGGCGCAGACCTTGGCCTGTTCGAACAGCGGGGCCACCAAGCCATAAGCCGTCCCACGGTGGCTGGCGCATTCACCGATGGCGTAGATGCGCGGATCGTAGGTTTGCATCGTGTCGTTGACCAGGATCCCTCGGTTGCACGGGATGCCGGATTTTTCCGCCAGTTCGGTGTTGGGGCGGATACCAGCGGCCATCACTACCAGGTCGGCAGGGATGATGTCGCCGTTCTTGAACTGTACCGAGCCGACCCGGCCATGGCCGGCGTCGTGCAAGGCCTGGGTCTGTTCACACAGGCGGAACTTGAGCCCGCGGTTTTCCAGGGCGGTTTGCAACAGTTGGCCACTGGTCTTGTCCAGTTGGCGCTCCAGCAGCCACTCGCCGATGTGCACCACGGTCACGTCCATGCCGCGCAGTTTCAGGCCATTGGCAGCCTCCAGGCCCAACAGGCCACCGCCGATAACCACGGCGTGCTTGTGGGTCTTGGCGGTGTCGATCATCGCTTGGGTGTCGGCGATGTCGCGGTAGCCAATCACGCCGTCCAAGGTGTTGCCCGGGATTGGCAGGATGAACGGCGTGGAGCCGGTGGCGATCAGCAGGCGGTCGTATTCGGCTTCGCTACCGTCTTGGGCGATGACCCGGCGCTTGATGCGGTCGATCTCCACGACTTTGCGGTTGAGCAGCAACTTGATGTTGTTTTCCAAGTACCAGCTCAGGTCGTTGAGCACGATGTCTTCGAACGTTTGCTCCCCGGCCAGCACCGGCGACAGCAGGATGCGGTTGTAATTAGTGTGAGGCTCGGCACCGAATACCGTGATGTCGTAGAGCTCGTTGCTCAGCTTGAGCAGTTCCTCGAGGGTGCGAACCCCGGCCATGCCGTTGCCGATCATTACCAGTTTGAGTTTTTTCATCAGGGTTCTCCGCAAGCTCAGGTCCAGTTTCATCACGGCGATCGGACTGGCTCGACATTTTTACGAAAACAAAAAAAGGCGTCTCGCTAGTGGCCTAGCGAGGACGCCTTTGTCCTGGTCCCGTTCTCTCGGGAAGCACCGCCTTCATCGTTGGAGGCGTTGCTTTATGTATGGTGAGAGAGGTTATGCAGTGGTTGTGCCAAGTGGCTCGGGGCCGCGAATTTACCGGCTGAGGGCGGGGGTGGGTGAGATGAAGGGGCGTTTATTGCACCGAATCAAAGCGTGTTGCCCGGTAATGGAGCGTGGCAGGGCTGGCGAGAAGGCTTTTGTGGCGAGGGAGCTTGCTCCCGCTCAAGCGCGCAGCGGTTGCCTGTTTTTTGGGACTGCTTCGCAGCCCAGCGGGAGCAAGCTCCCTCGCCACGGGTCATGAGTGAAATACCAAGAACAACAGCACCACATTCACCAACAACGATCCCAGCGCCAACGTCCGCCAGACCTTCAGCGGTTCACGCTCTAGCAAGGGCCGGGGCCTTACGCTCAAGCTGCGGCGCTCGCCTTGTTCCAGCAGCAATAACCATTCTTCGGCCGTTTCAAAGCGCTGGGCCGGATCCGCCGCCACCGCGCGATCCAGGCTTAGCCCAAGCCACTCCGGCAGGTCGGGCCGATAACGATGGGCACTCACCGGCACGCCAAAGCGCGGACGTTGGAAGGCTTCGATTTCGCCGTAGGGATAATGCCCGGTCAGCAGGTAATACAGCGTCACGCCGACGGCGTACAAATCCTGCTGCGCCGTAGGCAATGTGCCGCCGAACGCCTCCGGAGCGATGTAGCTGGGCGTGCCGGGCAAAACGTTGGCCTGGTCTTCGGACAGGCCCGGGCAGTATGCCAGGCCGAAATCCAGCAGGCGCAATTCCCCGTCGTCGCCCAGGTGCAGGTTTTCCGGCTTGATGTCGCGGTGATAGATCTGCCGTCGATGCAGCAGGCCGACCGCCCGCACCAGCCGTTGCGCCAGGTCCAACCATTGGGCCAGCGGTAACGGCCCGCCCTGGTTGAGCAGCTCGGCCAAGGTCTCGCCCGAATATTCGCGCATCACGTAGTACAAATGCTGACGCTGGGGAACGCCATGGACTTCGGGAAACTGCCGCCCGGCGACGCGCTTGAGAAACCACTCCTCCGAGAGCAACGCCTGACCGGCCCGGCTATCGTCCCGTAGCTGCACGGGCAGGGTCTTCAGCAGCCAAGGTTGGCCCTGGCCGTCGTGGACCCGATAGAGCAACGATTGCTGGCTCTGGCCGAGCAGGCCTTCGATCTGCCAACCCTCGAACACCTGCCCCGGTTTCAACGCAGGCGGCAGGGGCCATTGCTGCAACTGGATCAGTGCATCGCCGATGCTGGCTTCGCCCAAGGCATCGACGCGTACCAGCAAGGCGCTGGCATTGTCCTGGCTCCCGGCCAAGTGCGCGGCGTTGACCAGCGTCTGCGCGGCGAGGTCGAGGTCCGGTTGGTCGCGCAGGATGCCGGCGATGGCCGTGTCCCCCAGCACCGCCCAGACGCCATCGCTAAGCAGCACGAAGGTTTCGTCGGTGCGCAATTCACCGTCGAGGAAGTCCAGGATCAGATGCTGATCCAAGCCCAGGGCACGCTTGAGCACATGTTGCATGCCCTGCTGTTCCCAGACATGGTCTTCGCTGACCCGTTGCAAATGATCGGCATGCCAGCGATAGACCCGGCAATCACCGACATGGGCGAGGGTGAAGCGTCGGCCCCGCAGGACCAGGGCGCTGACAGTGGTGAGCAGCGGTTGCCCGCCACCGTTGGCCTGCAGCCAGCGATTTTGCGCCAGCAGCAGCCGGTCGAGCGCTTGGGCCACGCCCCAGGTTTGCGGGGTGGAATAGTAGTCCAGGGCCAGCGCCTGCAAGGTCGAACGGGCGGCCAAACCGCCGTCGGCGCATTGGCTCACACCGTCGGCGATGGCGAACAGGTAACCTTTGCTGGCGGCCAGGGCCGGGGCCGGGGTGACCAGGCGCAGGGCGTCCTGGTTTTCCTCCCGCGGGCCGATAGCGCTGGCTTCGGCAAAACTCAGTTGCAGGCTCATGGTGACCGGTTATACCCGAGCGGCGGTGACAGCTGCCGAACCCCAAGTGGTTCTCCAGCGACGTTTCACGCCATACAGGCCGAACCAGGCCAGCACTCCGAGGCTGGCGAACAACCACAGCGCCAGTTGATAGCTGCCGGTGCTTTGCTTGATCGCGCCCATGCCCGCCGCCAGGGCGAAGCCGCCGATGCCGCCGGCCATACCGATCAGGCCGGTCATCACGCCGATCTCGCGGCGGAAGCGTTGTGGCACCAGTTGGAACACTGCGCCGTTGCCCGCACCCAAGCCGAGCATGGTGCAGACGAACAGTGCCAGCGCCGCATAGGAGCTCGGCAGGTTGAAGCCGACGGCGGCAATGCAGACAGCCGCGACGGTGTACATGCCGAGCAAGGTGCGGATGCCGCCGAAACGGTCCGCCAGCGCGCCGCCCAATGGACGCATCAGGCTGCCACCGAACACGCAGGCCGCGGTGTAGTAGCCGGCGGTGACCGGGCTCAGGCCATATTGGTCGTTGAAGTAGCCGGGCAGGGCGCTGGCCAGGCCGATGAACCCGCCAAAGGTCACGCTGTAGAAGAACATGAACCACCAGCTGTCGCGGTCGCCCAGGGCCTTGAGGTAGTCGGCCATGGATTTGGCTTTCGGCCGCTCCGGAGCGTTCTTGGCCAGCCAGGCAAAGAGCACCAGGGTGATCACCAGTGGGATCACCGCGAAGCCGAAGACGTTGGTCCAGCCGAAGGCCACGGCCATGACCGGTGCGATCAACGCGGCGAGCACGGTGCCTGAATTACCCGCACCGGCGATGCCCATGGCCTTGCCTTGATGCTGCGGCGGATACCACTGGGACGCCAGTGGCAGGGCAACGGCGAATGAAGCGCCAGCGACACCCAGGAACAGGCCCAGCAGCAACGCTTGTTCGTAGCTGTGGATGCCCAGTTTCCAGGCGCAGAACAGCGCACCGATCACGATCACTTGGCCGACCATGCCGGCGGTCTTGGGTGAAATCCGGTCGGCAAGCAGGCCCATGAACAGGCGCAGCACGGCCCCGGCCAGGATCGGCGTTGCGACCATCAGGCCGCGCTGTTGAGTGGTCAGGTGCAGGTCGGCGGAGATCTGTACCGCCAGTGGACCGAGCAGGTACCAGACCATGAAGCTCAGGTCGAAATAGAGGAAGGCCGCGAACAATGTCGGGGTGTGGCCGGATTTCCAGAAGCTTGAATTCATCGCGCACCTCAGCTGTAAAAGTCTCGAGAAATGAGTCAGTGCTTTGAGCAGTGCGCCGCCTGTGGTCGCACCACCGGTCCCGAAGGACCAAAACAAAAAAACGCCGCAACCCTGAGCACCCGGAGGCGAAGAGGATGTGCGACGTCTTTGTCGTAGGTGGGGCAACCGCCGTTGGTTACCTATGGAGTTGCTTAAGCGAGATCTGTGCCAACAGGGCAGGTGCTACATCACCTTCAGCCCAGCAACTCGTTCATTGCAATGATTTGCTCCGCTACCTGGATGAGTTTCTGTTGGCGGCTCATGGCTTGGCGGCGCATCAGGGTGTAGGCCTGCTCCTCGTTGCAGTCCTTCATTTTCATCAGCATGCCCTTGGCCAGTTCGATGCGTTTGCGTTCGGCCAGTTGCTGGTCCCGGGCCAGGAGCTGGGCGCGCAGGGCCTGGTCGCTTTCGAAACGGGCCATGGCGACGTCGAGGATCGGTTGCAGGCGCGCGGCATGGATGCCTTCGACGATGTAGGCGCTGACGCCCGACTTGATCGCCTGGCGCATCACGTCCGGGTCGTGCTCATCGGTAAACATGACGATCGGTCGCGGTTGGTCGCGGCTGACCAGCACCACTTGCTCCATCACATCGCGGCCGGGTGACTCGGTATCGATCAGGATGACGTCCGGACGCACTGTTTCGACGCGCGCGGGCAGGTCGATGGTCAACCCGGATTCGTCGATCACTTCGAACCCGGCTTCAATCAAGGCAGCCTTGAGGCGGCCGACTTTTTTCGCAGTGTCGTTGATCAGCAGGATACGCAGCATGGTCGTGGCTCCTGTCAGCGGCTGGCGAGAAGGGGAGCCGCATCGCTCAAGGCGTGCAGTTTGAAGCTGCGGGCATACCCGGCCGGGTCGGAACCGTCCCAGGTGGTGCCGTCGATCAGTTGACTGCTGCGCATGTCCTGGCGCGGCGATGAAACCCCCAGCGCCTCGGCGGCTTCCCGATACAACCCGAGCTGCTGGACTTGCCGGGCCACGGCCAGGTAGTCCGGGTCTTCGCGCAACAGGCCCCAGCGACGGAACTGGGTCATGAACCACATGCCGTCGGACAGGTACGGCAGGTTCACCTCGCCGCCGCCATGGAAACGCATCGCATGGGGATCCTGCCAGCTGTTGCCCAGGCCGTCGGCATAGATGCCCAGCAGGCGCGGCTCGATGCAGTCCAGTGGCGCGTCGAGGTATGCGGGGGCGCTCAACAACTGCGCGGTGCTGCGGCGGTTTTCAGTGCTTTGTTCGATGAAACGGCTGGCTTCGAGGATCGCCATCACCAGGGCACGGGCGGTATTGGGGTATTGCTCGACGAACGCACGGGTGCAGCCGAGGACTTTTTCCGGATGATCGGGCCA
This sequence comes from Pseudomonas sp. Z4-20, assembly GCF_051131955.1. Taxonomy (NCBI): domain Bacteria; kingdom Pseudomonadati; phylum Pseudomonadota; class Gammaproteobacteria; order Pseudomonadales; family Pseudomonadaceae; genus Pseudomonas; species Pseudomonas sp. Z4-20. Next base: position 3,749,551 of record NZ_CP071641.1, on the reverse strand, counting down.
GATGGTCTGGGTGGTCGCCAACGTGAAGCCGAGGTTCTGCTTCACGGCGCTGGCGCACCAGGGCTCGCCGACGCAGAACCCGTCGATGCGTCCGGCTTGCAGGTGCGCGATCATCTGCGGAGGCGGTACGACCACGCTGTCGACATCCGACAGTGGATGAATGCCCTGGGCGGCGAGCCAATAGTAGAGCCACATGGCATGGGTGCCGGTGGGGAAGGTCTGGGCGAAGGTCAGTTTCGGGCGAGTTTGGTGCACGTGCAGTTCCAGTGCCTCAGGACTGGTCACGCCCTGGGCCTGGAGGCCATGGGAGAGGTTGATGCTCTGGCCATTCTGGTTGAGACCCATCAGCACGGCCATCTCCGTTGGGGCGACGCCGCCGATGCCCAGGTGCACGGCGTAGATCAGGCCGTAAAGGCTGTGGGCGGCATCGATTTCGCCGCTGACCAGCTTGTCCCGCAGGTTGGCCCAGGACGCCTGGCGCTTGAGATTCAGCGTCAGGCCGTAGGGTTGGGCGAAACCCTGGGTGGCGGCCACGACCAGCGGTGCGCAGTCACTCAGGGCCATGAAGCCGAGGTTGACCGCGCTCTTTTCCGGGGCGTCGCTGCCATTGACCCAGGCCAGGGGGGCGGCTGGAATTTCATTCATCGGTATCACCTTCCACATCCAATAAGCGCCGTGTCCTGGCCAAGAAGGCCGAACGACGCCGCCGCTGTCCTTTGAAACAGTGCGCCACTCATTCCGGTGTTGGCATGGGGCGCTGATGACCAAAAGGGTGCAAGGCATATGCCAGTGCTGCCGGATTGTGCGCACGCCTCGCTTGCGTCGCCGTTGCCCGGCTATAATCGCCGCCTCATTTCGTCGCCCGAGTCAAAGCCGCCCATGTACACCCTGGCCCGTGAACTGCTGTTCAAACTCTCCCCGGAAACCTCCCATGACTTGTCCCTGGACTTGATCGGCGCGGGCGGACGCCTGGGCCTCAATGGGCTGCTGTGCAAAGCCCCGGCAAAATTGCCGGTGACGGTCATGGGCCTGGAATTCCCCAATCCGGTCGGATTGGCGGCGGGCCTGGACAAGAATGGCGCGGCCATCGACGGCTTTGCGCAACTGGGTTTCGGCTTCGTTGAAATCGGCACCGTGACCCCGCGGCCGCAGCCGGGCAATCCGAAGCCACGGCTGTTCCGTCTGCCCCAGGCCGAGGCGATCATCAATCGCATGGGGTTCAACAACCTCGGCGTCGATCATCTGCTGGCCCGCGTTGCCGCTGCCAAATACCAGGGCGTGCTGGGCATCAACATCGGCAAGAATTTCGATACCCCGGTGGAACGCGCCGTGGACGATTACCTGATCTGCCTGGAAAAGGTCTACGCCCACGCCAGCTATGTGACCGTCAATGTCAGCTCGCCCAACACACCGGGGCTGCGCAGCCTGCAATTCGGCGATTCCCTCAAGCAACTGTTGGCCGACCTGGCCCGGCGTCGCGCGGAACTGGCGTTGACCCAAGGTCGGCATGTGCCACTGGCGATCAAGATCGCGCCGGACATGACTGACGAGGAAACCGTCCAAGTGGCCCAGGCCTTGATCGAGACCGGCATGGACGCGGTGATCGCCACCAACACCACGCTGGCTCGCGAAGGCGTCGAAGGGCTGGAACACGGTGACGAGTCGGGCGGCTTGTCTGGCGCGCCGGTGCGTGACAAGAGCACCCACACCGTGAAAGTACTGGCGGGTGAGCTGGCGGGACGCTTGCCGATTATCGCGGCGGGCGGGATCACCGAAGGCCGGCATGCCGCCGAGAAGATCACCGCCGGGGCGAGCTTGGTGCAGATCTATTCGGGCTTTATCTACAAAGGGCCGGCGTTGATTCGTGAGTCGGTGGATGCGATTGCGGCGTTGGGTTGATCCGAAGGTTAGTTCTGCGCAGATCCATTGTGGCGAGGGAGCTTGCTCCCGCTGGACTGCGAAGCAGTCCTGAAGCCTGATGGAGGCGATATGTCTGAATCACCGCGTGTCATGGTTTTGGGGCTGCTGCGCAGCCCAGCGGGAGCAAGCTCCCTCGCCACAGGATGATGTTGTCTTTGGCATGTCCATTAAAAAGGGCTCCTCGAAGGAGCCCCTTGGGCCGTAGCCCGCCGCCCGGATGGGACGTGCGTGGTTAAATCGATATGGGTTTCAAATTGTCGAGTTCTTGAGTATTGAGCCCTGTGTCAGCCGACGGCGTGAAGTTCGTTGAGTCTGTGGATACCCGCAGTGCCGGTCATACCGTCCCAGTTGTCGCCGCGTCCTTCTCGCCAGCCATTGATCCAGGCTTGACGTACTGACGGTAGAGTAAAGGGGCAAAGCTCACGGGATTTACCACCAACGCCATATTGGTAACCGCGTAAAAATGCTCTTTCCAACGGATCACGCTTAAGTCTTCTCATAGGGTGTTGCCCTCACTTGTTGACTGTTGCTTAGCGTCGACCTCAATCGAGGTCGGGGCAGAATCATTCTGCCGTTGGTGGCTCGTTGCCGGCGTGACGAGCCAAGGTGTCGGCGCCGTTGCGACGCCAACCTGTGGTGAGTTCTAACCAAAGCGTCACACGGATGGAATGATCTTTTTGTCATAAGCACGTAACAGTAAAGATGCTAGTGCGATAAGTAACATGATGTTCAGCGCCCGCTTTTGCGCAAGACCCCTGTATGATCAGCCCTGCGCCGAAGGGCGGTCCCCGCGTTTGAATGAGAATGTCCCCCTGTTGCACTCAGGTACTATTCGACGAAAGGGACGCGTTTTCACAATTTGCTGCACAGAATTTTTTATTTGCCTTCGCATCTAAGCTTTTTAAACCTGAGCGGCGGGGGCGGAACGGCACACGTTCGTGCCACGCGGGTGCTCTTGAGAAAAGCACCTGATTGAACCCGGCCCGGCAATGCGTTGCCCGGCCCACTTAGCCAAAGGCTCTGGAAATCCCCATGTCCGACCGTTTCGAACTCTTCCTCACCTGCCCCAAGGGCCTCGAAGGCCTGCTGATCGAGGAAGCCGTCGGGCTTGGCCTTGAAGAGGCGCGCGAGCACACCTCGGCCGTGCGCGGCATGGCCGACATGGAAACGGCCTATCGCCTGTGCCTGTGGTCGCGCCTGGCCAACCGCGTGTTGCTGGTCCTCAAGCGCTTCCCGATGAAAGACGCCGAAGACCTGTACCACGGCGTGCTGGACGTCGATTGGCAAGATCATATGCTGGCCGACGGCACCCTGGCGGTAGAGTTCAGCGGACACGGCTCGGGCATCGACAACACTCACTTCGGCGCCTTGAAGGTCAAGGACGCCATCGTCGACAAGCTGCGCACACCATCGGGCGAGCGTCCGTCCATCGACAAGCTCAACCCGGACCTGCGCATCCACCTGCGCCTGGACCGTGGCGAAGCGATCCTCTCCCTCGACCTTTCCGGCCACAGCCTGCACCAGCGTGGTTATCGCTTGCAGCAAGGTGCCGCGCCGCTGAAGGAAAACCTCGCCGCCGCGATCCTGATTCGCGCCGGTTGGCCGCGCATTGCCGCCGAGGGCGGGGCGCTGGCCGACCCGATGTGCGGTGTCGGCACGTTCCTGGTGGAAGCCGGCATGATCGCCGCCGACATGGCGCCGAACTTGCGTCGCCAGCAGTGGGGGTTTAGTGCTTGGCTCGGCCACGTGCCGGCGCTGTGGAAGAAGCTTCATGAAGAGGCCACCGAACGCGCTGCTGCCGGGCTTGCCAAGCCGCCGCTGTGGATTCGCGGCTACGAAGCCGACCCACGGTTGATCCAGCCGGGCCGCAACAACGTCGAGCGCGCAGGCCTGAGCGAGTGGATCAAGATCTATCAGGGCGAAGTCGCCACCTTTGAACCGCGTCCGGACCAGAACCAGAAGGGCCTGGTTATCTGCAACCCGCCGTACGGCGAGCGCCTGGGCGACGAAGCCAGCCTGCTTTATCTCTACCAGAACCTCGGCGAGCGCCTGCGCCAGGCCTGTCTGAACTGGGAAGCGGCAGTGTTCACTGGCGCCCCCGACCTGGGCAAGCGCATGGGCATTCGCAGCCACAAACAGTATTCGTTCTGGAACGGCGCCTTGCCGTGCAAATTGCTGCTGATCAAGGTGTTGCCGGATCAGTTCGTCACCGGCGAGCGTCGCACCCCGGAGCAACGCCAGGCCGAGCGCGAGCAGGCCGTCTACGATCAAGCCCCCGAAGTGCCGCAAGAACGCCAGTACAACAAAAACGGCAACCCGATCAAACCGGCTCCGGCGCCGGCCCCTGTGGTCGAGCAGGCGCGGTTGAGCGAAGGCGGGCAGATGTTCGCCAATCGCCTGCAGAAAAATCTCAAGTTGCTGAGCAAATGGGCCAAGCGTGAAGGTGTGGATTGCTACCGGGTCTATGATGCCGACATGCCGGAATACTCCATGGCGATCGATCTGTACCACGACTGGGTGCACGTCCAGGAATACGTCGCGCCGAAGTCCATCGATCCGGAAAAGGCCTCGGCCCGATTGTTCGATGCCTTGGCGGCCATTCCCCAAGCCTTGAATGTCGACAAGAACCGCGTCGTTATCAAGCGCCGCGAGCGTCAGAGCGGCACCAAGCAGTACGAGCGCCAGAGTGCCCAGGGCAAATTCACCGAGGTCAACGAAGGCGGCGTGAAGCTGTTGGTCAACCTCACCGACTACCTGGACACCGGGCTGTTTCTCGATCATCGGTCGATGCGCCTACGGATCCAGAAAGAGGCGGCCGGCAAGCGCTTCCTCAACTTGTTCTGCTACACCGCGACCGCCAGTGTCCACGCCGCCAAGGGCGGTGCTCGCAGCACCACCAGCGTCGACTTGTCGAAAACCTACCTGGACTGGGCGCGACGCAACCTGTCGCTCAATGGCTTCTCGGACAAGAATCGCCTGGAACAGGGCGATGTCATGGCTTGGCTGGAAGCCAGTCGCGACGAGTACGACCTGATCTTCATCGACCCGCCGACCTTCTCCAACTCCAAGCGCATGGAAGGTGTGTTTGACGTGCAGCGCGACCACGTCCAGTTGCTGGACCTCGCCATGGCGCGCCTGGCGCCGGGCGGCGTGCTGTATTTCTCCAACAACTTCCGCAAGTTCCAGCTCGAGGACAATCTGGGCGAGCGTTACGCGGTTGAGGAAATTACCGCCAAGACCATCGATCCGGATTTTGCCCGCAACAGCAAGATTCACCGCGCATGGAAGATCATGGCGCGCTGATGTTCGGCTGATTGGATCCATGCAGGCCTTGAAATTCAAGGCTCTTGGGTCGATTTTGGGGCTGGCTAAAGTAGTGGCAAATAGCTATAACTGAGAGTGTGGCCGGGGCTGTACACAAGGCCGGTCCTTTCTGAGTTATGTGTATGGCATTACATCAAGTGCGTCCCAGGATCCTGGGTTTTATCAACGAAGATGTTTCAGCATGGCTCGTGGCTGCGGTGGTCCTGATGGCGGGCTCACTGCTGACCGGCTTGCTGGCCTGGGACACGCTGAGCCAGTTCAATCGCCAGTTGCGCCAGCGCTTTGAACTGTTGGTCGAGGAGCGCTATAGCCGCCTCGAAGAACGTTTCCAGGATCAGGAACAACGCCTCGACAGTCTGAGGCGCTTCTTCGCCAACTCCGCCGGGGTTTCCAGCACTGAGTTCCACGGCTACACCGAAGCTTTGCTGCGGCGCACCCGGGCCTTCGCCTGGGCGCCTCGGGTGGCGCGGGAGGAGCGCCAAGCGTTTGAACAACGAGCGCGGGCCGAAGTGTCGAGCACCTTTACCGTTCGTGAACGGGACGAGGCCGGGATCCTGCGCGAGTCCGCCGAACGGGACGAATACGTGCCGGTGCTGTACGTCCAGAGCCAGCCATCCTATGGCGCGCCGCTAGGCTTGGATTTGCTGTCGCATCCTCTGCGCCGCGTCACGCTCGAACGGGCCCGCCAGCGTAACGCCCTGGTGGTTTCCGAGCCTATCGACCTGATAGGCGTCGATCCGGCCTTTTCCCGGGGTGTCATGTTGGCAGCGCCTGTCCTTGGCCCATCGGCCAGCGAGCCGTTCGGTTACGTGGTGGCGGCCATCAGCATGCGCCAGTTGGTCGCCGATGGCCTGCCGGAGGCTGACGATGACAACCTGTCGATGCGGGTGCTTGACGCCGCCCACGGCGATCCTCCAGAAGTTCTGTTCGAAACCTCGAACCGTCCGGGCAAAAGCGATTTGTCGGCAGCACGGCCGTTGCGCCTCGGCGACCATGACTTTCACGTAGAGCTGCGCCCCAGTCGTCTGTTCCTGTCGAGCAATCACTCCAGCGTGGTGAGCCTGACGGTGCTGGGCGGACTGCTCAGCCTAATGCTCAGCGCCTTGCTCTACACGTTGGTCAGCCAGCGGCAGCGGGCCCTGGCGTTGGTGGACCAGCGCACCCGGGAACTGCATGCCCGGGAATCGGAACTACGTGGCACTCACGGCCAATTGAAGGGCGTGCTCGATGCCGCGACCCAAGTCGCGATCATCGCCACCGACCTGCGGGGCATTATCACCACATTCAACGCAGGCGCCGAGCAGATGCTCGGTTACCAGGGCTGCGACGTTTTGCAAAGCATGACCCTGGAAGGCCTCCACGTTCCCCGCGAATTGCAGGAGCGGTCCGCACAGTTGGCGGCCCGCTTCGGCAAACCGATCCCCACGTGCCATGCGATGCTGCTCGAGGGCGGCGAGCAGGGCGGCCAACAGGCGCGGGAATGGACTCTGGTGCGCCGCGACGGCAGCCACTTGACGGTCAACATGCTGGCCACGCCAGTGCTCGACGACCAAGGGCTTTGGGTCGGGCACCTGGCGATCTGCATCGACGTCACCGAACGCAAGCGTGTCCATGAGGCATTGGCCGCGCGGGATATCTTGCTGAAGAAGCTCAGCGCCCACGTTCCCGGCGGCATCTACCAATTCAAAATGGATTTCAACGGCGGATTCAGCGTGATCTACGCCAGCGATGGCATTCGCGACATCTATGAACTGGAACCTGACGTGTTGGTGCGAAACGCCGAAGCGATTTTCTCGCGAATCCATTCGTTGGACAGCGCACGGGTGCGCGCTTCTATCCGCATTTCGGCCGATACCCTGAGCCCTTGGCGTGAAGAGTACCGGGTGCTACTGCCACAGCGCGGCTTGCGCTGGGTGCGCGGCGAGGCAACACCCGAACAGTTGCCCGGCGGCGGGGTGTTGTGGCACGGCTATGTTTCGGATATTTCCGACCTCAAGCGCGTGGAGGAAGAGCTGCGGGCGCTGTCCGTCACCGATGCCTTGACCGGTATTCGCAACCGGCGTTATTTCCAGGAGCGCCTGACCTCGGAGATGGTCCGGGTTGAGCGCGGTTCCGGAGAACTCACGGTCATCATGCTCGACATCGACCACTTCAAGCGCGTCAATGATCAGTATGGCCATGCGGTGGGCGATCGGGTGCTGCAAGCGGTCTGCCAGCGAATCATCCAGCGACTGCGCCGCACCGATGTGTTCTGTCGCTTGGGTGGGGAAGAGTTCGTGGTGCTGTGCCCCGACACGGACGCCGAAGACGCCTACACCCTGGCGCTGGGATTATGGGACGGCCTTCGCGGGGCGCCGATCGACGGCGTGGGGGTGGTCACCGCCAGTTTCGGCATTGCCAGCTGGCGCGCCGGCGAAGGCGCCGATGCGCTGCTGTTGCGGGCCGACTCCGGAGTGTACGCGGCGAAGCAGGCTGGACGGGATCGAGTCGAGGCGCAGCTGGGGTAGCCATTAGCCTGGATAAAGTCGATTACGGTGGGAGTGAGCAAGCCCACTCCCAGCTTGATTTTATGCGATCAGAGCACCGAAGCCGTCTGCGGCAGTTTCGGCTGGCGGTACAGGTCCAGCAGCACCTGGTCCAAAACCGATGAAGCGCCCCAGGGTTTCGGATCGTTGAGGATCGCAACCACTGCCCAGGTATTGCCGTTGATGTCGCGGCTGTAGCCGGCGATGGCGCGGACGGTGTTCAGCGTGCCGGTCTTGACGTGGGCTTCGCCGGCCATGGCGGTGGTCTTCAGGCGTTTGCGCATGGTGCCGTCGGTGCCGGCAATCGGCATCGAACTGATGAACTCCGCCGAATACGGACTGCGCCAGGCGGCTTGCAGCATCGCCGCCATTTCCCGGGCGCTGACCCGTTCGGCACGGGACAGGCCCGAGCCGTTTTCCATCACCAGGTGCGGCGCGGTGATGCCTTTCTTCGCCAGCCACTGGCGCACCACCCGCTGCGCGGCCTTGGCGTCGTCACCGTCGGCCTCGTTGCGATACTGCGCGCCCAGGCTCAGGAACAGTTGCTGGGCCATGGTGTTGTTACTGTATTTGTTGATGTCGCGGATGATCTCCGCCAGGTCCGGCGAAAATGCCCGGGCCAGCAGCTTGGCGCTATTCGGGGTCGCGGCCAGGCGGTCCTTGCCTTGGATGCTGCCGCCCAACTCTTTCCAGATCGCCCGCACGGCGCCAGCGGTGTAGGTGGCATGGTCGAGCAACGAGAGGTAGGTCTGGGAGCTGCAGCCCTCGCCGAGTTGACCGCTGACGGTCACCGTCATGCTGCCGTCCGCCTGGGGCACCGGGTTGTAGCGCACGCCGCCGGTGCATTGTTTGGAATTGGCGGCCTTGACCACGTTTTCGATACGAATACTGGCGATTGGCGGCTCGACCGAGACCAGCACCCGGCCACCGTCGTTGCGGGCGACGAAGCGCAGCGCCTTGAGGTTGACCAGCAGCGAATCGGGCTTGACCAGGAAGGGTTTGTTTTCGTCATTGCCGTCGTCGTTGAACTCGGGCAACTGCGGTTGGATGAAAAAGCTGCGGTCCAGCACCAGGTCGCCGGTAATTTGCTGCACGCCGTTGGCCCGCAGGTCGCGCATCAGCAGCCAAAGCTTTTCCATGTTCAGCTTGGGATCGCCGCCGCCCTTGAGGTACAGGTTGCCGTTGAGGATCCCGCCGCTGAGGGTGCCGTCGGTGTAGAACTCGGTCTTCCATTGATGATTGGGGCCGAGCATCTCCAGGGCGGCGTAAGTCGTCACCAGTTTCATGGTGGACGCCGGATTCACCGAGACATCGGCGTTGTACAACGTCGGGGTGCCCGGGCCGTTGAGCGGCACCAGCACCAGTGACAGCGCGTTGTCTTGCAGTTTGCTGTTCTTGAGGGCCTTTTGCACATTGGGCGAAAGGGCGGTGTTGATGGTGGCAGCGTGGGTATTGACGGGAAGGGCCAAAGGAAAAAGAAGACTGGCCAGAAGCAGTGGGCGCAAAGATTTGATCATTTGAAATAAAACCCTACAGGCGAGGGGAAAAAGACGAGGACATGGAAATGAACGCCCTCAACGGTCATGAAAGTGTCGGCATTATGCCCCAAGGCGCAACGGCTTGTGCCGTGCCCAAGCCCATCGAAGCGGTATTTTTTTACCGACGGTAGACGGACGTGCCCGATGAGTCGGGCAAACGACGCACCAAACTGGTAAAGTGCCGGCCGTTATTACTTATGAGGATTGTTCAATGGCGACTAACCGTTCCCAGCGTCTGCGCAAAAAACTGTGCGTGGATGAATTTCAAGAGCTGGGTTTCGAACTGAACCTGGATTTCAAAGAAGATCTGGCCGATGAGGCTATTGACGCTTTCCTCGACGCTTTCCTGAAAGAGGCCATGGAAGCCAACGGCCTGGGCTACGTCGGCGGCGACGACTACGGTCTGGTTTGCCTGCAGAAGCGTGGCTCGGTGACCGAAGAGCAGCGCGCAGCCGTTGAAGCCTGGCTCAAGGGCCGTAGCGAACTGACCGAAGTTACTGTCAGCCCGTTGATGGACGTCTGGTACCCGGAAAAGCCGATTAATCAGAAATAAGCTGCAAGCTGCAAGCTGCAAGCTTCAAGCCGCAAGTCTCAGTGCTTGAAGCTTGAAGCTTGAAGCTCATTTCCTCCAATTCAGCACCAACAGCGTCAACACCCCCGCCACAATCCCCCAGAACGCCGAACCGATGGAAAACAGCGTCAGCCCCGACGCCGTGACCATGAAGGTAATTAACGCCGCCTCCCGCTCTTTCGCTTCGCTCATGGCGATGCTCAGGCCATTGATGATCGATCCGAACAGTGCCAAGGCCGCGATCGAAAGCACCAGTTCCTTGGGTAGCGCGGCGAACAGCGCCGCCAGTGTCGCGCCGAATACCCCGGCGATCCCGTAGAAAACCCCGCACCAGACCGCCGCCGTGTAGCGCTTGTCGCGATCTTCGTGGGCATGTGGCCCGGTGCAAATCGCTGCGCTGATGGCCGCCAGGTTGATCCCGTGGGAACCGAACGGTGCCAGCAGCAGCGAGGCGATGCCGGTGCTGGTGATCAATGGCGATGCTGGCACGTTGTAGCCGTCGGCGCGCAGCACGGCGATGCCGGGCATGTTCTGCGAGGTCATCGCCACCACAAACAGCGGAATGCCGATGCTGATGGTCGCTGCCAGGGAAAACTGCGGCGTGGTCCAGACAGGCGTGGCGACTTCAAGGGCGAAGCTGCTGAAATCCAACAGCCCCAGGAAACCCGACAGCGCAGTGCCGACCAGCAACGCCGCGAGCACCGCATAGCGTGCAGACAGGCGCTTGACGATCAGGTAGGTGAAAAACATGCCCAGCACCAGGCCGGTGCGATGCTGGGCGGCGACGAAGATTTCGCTGCCGATCTTGAACAGGATGCCGGCCAGCAACGCCGCCGCCAGCGAGGCCGGAATGCGCTTGACCAGGCGCTCGAAGCTGCCGGTCAGGCCACAGATCGTCACCAGGATCGCGCAGGTGATATAGGCACCGATGGCCTCGCCATAACTCACCCCGCCCAGACTGGTAATCAGCAGTGCCGCGCCCGGCGTCGACCAGGCGATGGTAATCGGCGTGCGATAGCGCAGCGACAGTCCAATGGAGCACACCGCCATGCCGATGGAAATTGCCCAGATCCACGAGGAAATCTGCCCGTTGGTCAGCCCTGCCGCCTGGCCGGCCTGGAACATCAGCACCAGGGAACTGGTATAGCCGGTCATCATGGCGATGAACCCGGCAACGATGGCCGAGGGCGACGTATCGGCCAATGGACGAAGTGGCGTGGTCGTGACTTCGGTCATGGTGGGCGGTGGTCCTTGTTGTAGATTGACTGGCCTTGAGGGCCCCGGGTTTCGGGTTTAAGCCTAAACTCAAGACAGTTGCCGATTGCGATACAGCCATGCCCGCAAACAGCCGTACAGTCGTGTTGCCATCAGAGGTTGTGTACAATCGCCGTGTTTTTTACGCAATACTTGCCAGCGACCCGCTGTGCCGTATTACAGTCACGGTTAAATCGCCGCAGTTCTCCCGACTCGAGTGCCCATGAACGAACAGTTGCAGCCCCTCAAGAAACAACCGCGAGCAGGCAAAGCCGGCCGCAGCGGAACCCAGGACGATATTGTCTATGCGCATATTTTCGAGGCCATCCTCGAACAGCGCCTGGCGCCCGGTACAAAATTGAGCGAAGAGGCGCTGGGGGAAATTTTCGGAGTCAGCCGCACCATCATTCGCCGTGCACTGTCACGCCTGGCCCACGAAGGCGTGGTGTTGTTGCGACCCAACCGCGGCGCGGTGGTGGCCAGCCCGAGTGTCGAAGAGGCGCGCCAGGTGTTCTTTGCCCGGCGCATGGTGGAGAAGGCGATCACTGAACTGGCGGTGCAGCACGCCACTGCCGAGCAGCTTGCCGAGCTGCGGCAGATGGTCAGCGACGAGCGCGACAGCTTTTCCCGCGGTGACCGCGGCGCCGGCATCCGCTTGTCGGGCGAGTTCCACCTCAAGCTGGCCGAGGCGGCAAAAAATGCGCCGTTGATCAGCTTCCAGCGCAGCCTGGTTTCCCAGACTTCATTGATCATTGCCCAGTACGAGAGCGGCAACCGTTCCCACTGTTCCTATGACGAACATACCCAGTTGATAGACGCCATCGAAGCCCGCGACGCCGCCTTGGCGGTGAACTTGATGATGCATCACATGGACCACATCGACAGCAAGCTCAACCTCGACGAAGAAAGCGCTTCGGATGACTTGCATGCGGTGTTCTCGCATCTGCTGCAAAGTAAGAAGCCCGGACGTTCGACGGCCAAGCTGTAACCCCGACTCGGATCGTTCCCACGCAGAGCGCGGGAACGATCATCAACGATCAAAAAAACTAGCGCTGATGCACCAATTTGCCGGCCGCATAAGTGCGCGCCACCGTCCGGTCATCCCCCAGCGTCATCAAGACAAACAACCGCTCGGCAATGTCCTTGGCCTGCTTCAGGCGATAGCTCGACAACGGCGTGGCGTTGTAGTCCAACACCAGGAAATCCGCATCGGTGCCCGGTTGCAAGGTGCCGATATTGTTTTCCAGGCGCAAGGCCCGGGCGCCGCCGAGCGTGGCCAGGTATAACGACTTGAATGGGCTCAGTCGCGCGCCTTGCAGTTGCATCACTTTGTAGGCTTCGTTCAGGGTTTGCAGCAGTGAAAAACTGGTGCCGCCGCCCACGTCGGTGCCCAAGCCGACATTCACCTTGTGCTTCTCGGCCATCGGCAGGTCGAACAGGCCGCTGCCCAGGAACAGGTTCGAGGTCGGGCAGAACGCGATCGCCGAACCGGTCTGCGCCAGTCGCGCGCATTCGTCATCGCACAGGTGCACGCCGTGGGCGAACACCGAACGCTCGCCGAGCAATTGGTAGTGGTCGTAGACGTCCAGGTAGCCCTTGCGCTCAGGAAACAGCTCCTTGACCCATTGGACCTCCTGCAGGTTTTCACTGATGTGAGTCTGCATGTACAGGTCCGGGTATTCACTGAGCAATTGGCCGGCCAGGGTCAACTGTTCGGGTGTGCTGGTCGGCGCGAAACGCGGGGTCACGGCGTAATGCAGGCGGCCCTTGCCGTGCCAGCGTTCGATCAGTGCCTTGCTCTCGTTGTAGCTGGACTCGGCGGTATCGACGAGATAGTCCGGGGCGTTGCGGTCCATCATGACCTTGCCGGCGATCATCCGCAGGTCGAGCTTCTCGGCGACCTCGAAAAACGCGTTCACCGATTGCGGGTGCACACTACCGAATACCAGGGCGGTGGTGGTGCCGTTGCGCAGCAGTTCCTTGACGAAAATATCCGCCACGGCGTCGGCGTGGGCCTGGTCGGCGAACTGGCTTTCACACGGGAAGGTGTAGGTGTTGAGCCAGTCCAGCAGTTGCTCGCCATAGGCGCCCACCATGCCGGTCTGCGGAAGATGAATATGGGTGTCGATGAAACCGGGTGTGATCAGTGCGTCTTGGTAATGCGTGATCTCGATATCCGCCGCCAGGGTCGGCAGCAGGTCGTTGGCGTGACCGATGGCGCTGATTTGGCCGTTTTCTACCACCAACAGACCGTCTTCGAAATATTCATAAGACGCCTCTATTCCCACTTCGGCCGGGTCGGCGAGACTGTGGAGCAGGGCGGCACGGTAGGCTTTGCGTGTCAGGGGCATGGAAGTTTCTCGATAATGAATCAACGCTGGCTGCGGCGTGAAACCGGCAGCAACTTGGCAATGGGTTCGGCGCGCGAGGTGTGCTGGCCGAAATCCGCGTTATAGGTGGCGATGATTTCGCCGGCGATGGAGATGGCAATTTCCACAGGCAACTTGCCTTTGACTTCGCCGATGCCCATCGGGCAACGCATGCGTTGCAGGGTGCTGCTGTCGAAGCCGCGGTCGCGCAGGCGATGCTCGAACTTGACCCGCTTGGTCTTCGAACCAATCAGGCCGAAGTAGGCGAAGTCGTTGCGCTTGAGGATCGCGGCGCTCAGTTCAAGGTCGAGCTGATGATTGTGGGTCATGACGATGCAGTAGCTGCCGGCGGGCAACTCGTCGACTTCATCCAGCGGCTCGTCGGTGACGATCTTGCGCACGCCGTGGGGCAGGTGCTCGGGGAACTCCGCTTGCCGTGAGTCGATCCAGCGCACCCGGCAAGGCAGGCTCGCCAGCAACGGTACCAGGGCGCGACCGACGTGGCCGGCGCCGAACACGGCGATCTGCGCCTGTACCTGGCCCATCGGTTCGAACAGCAGCACGGTGACGCCGCCGCAGCATTGGCCCAGGCTGGCACCGAGGCTGAAGCGCTGCAGATGGGTGTTTTGTTGCCCACTGGCAAGCATCTGCCTGGCGAGCTCCATGGCCTTGTATTCCAGGTGCCCGCCGCCAATGGTGTCGAATGCCTGGTCGGCGCTGATGACCATCTTCGAACCAGCGTTGCGCGGCGTGGAGCCGAGCTCTTCGATGATCGTCACCAGCACGCAGGGTTCGCCGCGATCTTGCAGGTCCGCGAGGGCGCAGATCCAGTTGTACATGTTCACCTCGACTGATCAGACGATTTCGGCTTCAACTTTCTCAACGCTGGCAACCTTCAATCCGCGCATCTGCTCACACCCCCACAACACCCGCTCCGGTGTCGCCGGGGCGTCGATTTTCGGCTGATGCCTGTAGTCGCCCAGGCTCGCCACGGCGTCCTTGATGGCGCACCACGCGGCGATGCCGAGCATGAATGGCGGCTCGCCCACGGCTTTGGAGTGGAACACCGTGTCTTCAGGGTTCTTGCGGTTTTCCACCAACTTGACCCGCAGGTCCAGCGGCATGTCGGCCACCGCCGGGATCTTGTAGCTGGCCGGGCCATTGGTCATCAGCTTGCCCTTGTCGTTCCACACCAGCTCTTCCATGGTCAGCCAGCCCATGCCCTGGATGAAACCGCCTTCGACCTGGCCAATGTCGATGGCCGGGTTCAGCGAGGCGCCGACATCGTGGAGGATGTCGGTACGCAGCATCTTGTACTCGCCGGTGAGCGTATCGACGATCACCTCGGCACACGCCGCGCCATAGGCGAAATAGTAGAATGGCCGGCCACGGGCCTGGCTGCGGTCGTAGTAGATTTTCGGGGTCTTGTAGAAGCCGGTGCTCGACAGCGAGACCTGGGCGAAATACGCCTGCTGCACCAGCGCCTCGAAGCTCAGGATGTGATCGCGAACCCGCACATGGCCGTTGTGGAATTCGACATCTTCTTCGCTGACCTTGTACTGCCGCGCGGCGAACTCCACCAGGCGTTGCTTGATGTTTTCAGCAGCGTTTTGCGCGGCCTTGCCGTTCAGGTCGGCCCCGCTGGAGGCGGCGGTGGGCGAGGTGTTCGGCACTTTGTCGGTGTTGGTCGCGGTGATCTGCACGCGGTCCATTTCTACCTGGAACACCTGCGCCACGACTTGAGCGACCTTGGTGTTGAGCCCTTGGCCCATTTCCGTGCCGCCATGGTTCAGGTGGATGCTGCCGTCGGTGTAGACGTGAATCAGCGCCCCGGCCTGGTTTAGGAAGCTGGCGGTGAACGAGATACCGAACTTCACGGGCGTCAGCGCCAGGCCTTTTTTCAGGATCGGGCTGCCTGCGTTGTAGCGGCGGATCGCTTCGCGGCGCTCGGCGTACTGGCTGCTTTGCTCAAGCTCGGCGGTCATTTCCTCGAGCATGTTGTGCTCGACGGTCTGGTAGTAATGCGTGACGTTGCGCTCGGTCTTGCCGTAGTAGTTGGCCTTGCGCACGGCCAGCGGATCGAGCTCCAGATGCCGCGCAATCGCATCCATCACTTCTTCGATGGCCACCATGCCCTGCGGTCCGCCGAAACCCCGGTAGGCGGTGTTCGACGCGGTGTTGGTCTTGCAGCGATGACCATTGATGGTCGCATCGCCCAAGTAATAGGCGTTGTCGGCATGGAACATCGCCCGGTCGACAATCGACGCCGACAGGTCCGGCGAGCACCCGCAGTTGCCGGCCAGTTCCAGGGCGATGCCGTGCAGCCGTCCGTTGCTGTCGAAGCCGACGTCGTACTCGATATAGAACGGGTGGCGCTTGCCGGTCATCAGCATGTCCTCCACCCGGGGCAGGCGCATCTTGGTCGGCTGGCCGGTGAGGTGCGCGATGACGGCGCACAGGCACGCCGGGCTGGCGGCCTGGGTTTCCTTGCCGCCAAAGCCGCCGCCCATGCGACGCATGTCCACCACGACTTTGTTCATCGATACACCGAGCACCTCGGCCACCAGTTTCTGTACTTCGGTGGGATTCTGGGTCGAGCAGTAGACGATCATCCCGCCGTCTTCAGTGGGCATTACCGAGGAGATCTGGGTTTCCAGGTAAAAGTGCTCCTGGCCGCCGATGTGCAGCGAGCCCTGGATGCGGTGCTCGGCGCTCGCCAGCGCGGTGGCCGAATCGCCGCGCTGGTGGGTATGGCTGTCCAGCACGAAGTGCCGTTTGCGCAGCGCCTCGACCACATCCAGCACGGGTTCGAGGTCTTCGTATTCAATGATCGCGGCCATGGCCGCCTTGCGTGCAGTCTCGAGGTCCTTGGCCGCGACCGCCAGTACCGGTTGCCCGACGAACTGCACATCATCAATCGCCAGCAACGGGTCACCGGGCAGCAGCGGGCCGATGTCCTTCAGGCCTGGAATGTCTGCATGGGTAATGGCGATGCGCACGCCCTCGAAGGCGTAGCAAGGCGTGGTGTCGATGCGGATGATCCGGGCGTGGGCGTGGTCCGACAGCCGGGCATACACGTGCAGCTGGTTGGGAAACTCCAGGCGATCATCGATGTACTGGGCTTCGCCGGACACGTGCTTGGTGGCGCTGTCATGCTTGACGCTGCGACCCACGCCGGTGGTGAGGTCACGGGCGAACAGTTCGGCCAGTTCGGCTTGGGTCTTCTCTACGGCGTGATGGTTAGACATAAGCGGTCACCCGAGTCTCGATGTGCGGCGTTTGCAGTTCGATGAAGTATTTGCGCAACAGGTTTTGCGCGCTGAGCAGGCGGTATTCCTTGCTGGCGCGGAAATCCGACAGCGGCGTGAAGTCCTCGGCCAGGGCAATGCAGGCGCGTTCGACGGTGCTGTTGGTCCAAGGCGCACCGGTCAGGACCGCTTCGCAATGTTTGGCGCGCTTGGGTGTGGCGGCCATGCCGCCAAAGGCGACGCGGGCGTCACGGACCACGCCGTTGTCGATGCGCAGGTTGAATGCCGCGCACACGGCTGAAATATCGTCGTCCAGGCGCTTGGAAACCTTGTAGGCGCGAAATGCCTGTTCGGCGCTGGCCCGCGGCACGATGATCTTCTCGATGAATTCGCTTTCCTGGCGGGCGGTGACCCGGTAATCGATGAAATAGTCCTCCAGGGCCAGGGTGCGGCGGACCTGGCCTTTGCAGAGCACGATCTGCGCCCCGAGCGCGATCAGCAGGGGCGGCGAGTCGCCGATGGGCGAGGCGTTGCCAATGTTGCCACCCAGGGTGCCCTGGTTGCGGATCTGCAACGAGGCGAAGCGTTGCAGCAGTTCGCCGAAGTCCGGGTATTCGGCGTTCAGCGCCTCATAGCAATCGGAGAGCGCGGTCGCGGCGCCGATCTCGAGGCGATCATCGAAATGCTCGATGCGCTTGAGCTCGGCGACGTTGCCGACATAGATCATCACCGGCAGGGGGCGGTGGAACTGGGTGACTTCCAACGCCAGGTCAGTGCCGCCGGCCAGCAGGCGCGCCTGGGGATAGGCGTCGTAGAGGTCGGCGAGGTCGGCCACGGTCAGCGGCACCAGGCAGCGCTTGTCGCCGCTATTGAGTTCGCCGGTTTGGGTCGGAGCGATGGCTTTGAGGCGCGAAATGGTCTCGGCCTCGCTGGCGTCGAACTGGTCTGGCTGTCTAGCGCGGCAGGCCTGGTCGGCGGCGGCCAGGATCGGCCGATAGCCCGTGCAGCGGCACAGATTGCCCGCGAGCGCTTCATGGGCTTTGTGGGCGTCGGGTTGCTCGCTGTTTTTCTGCAGGGCGAACAACGACATGACAAAGCCCGGCGTGCAGAAACCGCACTGCGAGCCGTGGCAATCGACCATCGCCTGTTGGACGCTGTGCAGTTGGCCCTTGTGCTTGAGATCCTCGACACTGATCAGTTGCTTGCCGTGCAGCGAGGAGACAAAGGTCAGGCATGAATTGAGGCTGCGGTAGCGAATGCGTTCGAGACCGCTTTGGTCCGTGTCCAATTCGCCCACTACCACCGTGCAGGCACCGCAGTCGCCGCTGGCGCAGCCTTCCTTGGTGCCGGATTTGCCGACGTGCTCTCGCAGATAGTTGAGCACGGTCAGGTTCGGGTCCAGGGCATGCTCGCTACGGAGTTCCTGGTTGAGTAAAAACTGGATCACGGAAGGCCTCGCAGAATCATTATTGTTGTATCGACGTGGACCGAATTTAGCAGGTCTGACTTTTCGGTCAATGATTTTCTGACTCAAAGGTCAGAAATCAGCTGCAGGTGACAAGCTACGAGCTACAAGTCAAAAGCTTGAAGCTCAAAGCTTGAAGCTTGCAGCTAATTTTTTGCTTATATCGTGCCAAAAACCCGGTGCAGGCCCTGCGCCATGACGTATTGAGTGCGCTACACTGCGCCGCTTGTGCAAATCGAAGAGTTTGAAGGACAACCATGACGTTCAAGGCCCCGGACAGCCTCGCCGAGCAAATCGCCCACCACCTCGCCGAGCGGATCATTCGCGGCGAAATGAAGCCGGGGGAGCGCATCCAGGAACAGAAGGTCACGCTGGCGCTCAACGTCAGCCGCGGCTCGGTCCGCGAGGCGTTGCTGATTCTGGAGAGGCGTCATCTGATCGCCATCCTGCCGCGCCGTGGCGCCCACGTGACCGAACTCACCGAGCACAAAGTACGCAGCCTATGCGCGTTGATGAGCGAGCTGTACATCCTGCTCGGCAACGCCGTGGCCAATGGCTGGGAGGAACAGGCCGACATGGCGCCGTTCGTCGCGATCCAGCAGCGCCTCCGGGAGGCTTTCGAGCGCCAGGACATTCGCACCTTCGTCGATGAAAGCTTCAGCGTGATGCGCGCCGCTTATCCATTCGCCAACAATCCGTATTTGCAGGAAACCGTCGAAAACCTGCAGCCGGCGATGAGCCGGGCTTATTTCCTCGCCCTTGAACAGCGCAAGGCGGAGATGAGCGAATTCCTCGACCTGTTCCAGCGCCTGCTCGCCGCCGTGCTGGCGCGTGATTTGCCGCAGATCCGCATCGTGCTGGCGGCCTACGCCCAGCGCAGTTGCGATCTGGTGGTTTCTGCCCTGACGGCGGCCTGACGTGCGACTCAAGTGCATCAAGCTGGCGGGGTTCAAGTCTTTCGTCGACCCGACCACGGTGAACTTCCCCAGCAACATGGCGGCGGTGGTCGGACCCAATGGTTGCGGTAAGTCGAACATCATCGACGCCGTGCGCTGGGTGATGGGCGAGAGCTCGGCCAAGAATTTGCGCGGCGAGTCGATGACCGACGTCATCTTCAACGGCTCCACCAGCCGTAAACCGGTGAGCCAGGCCAGTATCGAGCTGGTGTTCGATAACTCGGACGGCACCCTGATTGGCGAATACGCTGCCTACGCGGAGATCTCCATCCGCCGCAAAGTGACCCGCGACAGCCAGAACAGTTATTTCCTCAACGGCACCAAATGCCGTCGCCGCGATATCACCGACATCTTCCTCGGCACCGGTCTCGGGCCGCGCAGCTATTCGATCATCGAGCAGGGCATGATCTCCAAGCTGATCGAGGCCAAGCCGGAAGATTTGCGTAATTTCATCGAAGAAGCAGCCGGCATTTCCAAGTACAAGGAACGGCGTCGCGAGACCGAAAACCGTATCCGCCGTACCCATGAAAATCTGGCGCGCCTGACCGACTTGCGCGAAGAACTCGAGCGCCAGCTTGAACGTCTGCACCGTCAAGCCGAAGCCGCGAAGAAGTACCAGGAATACAAGGGCGAAGAGCGCCAGCTCAAGGCCCAGCTGTCGGCCCTGCGCTGGCAAGCGTTGAACGAACAGGTCGGCCAGCGCGAGGCGATCATCGGCAACCAGGAAGTCAGCTTCGAAGCGTTGGTGGCCGAACAGCGCAACGCCGATGCGGCCATCGAGCGCTTGCGCGACGGGCACCATGAACTCTCCGAGCGCTTCAATCTGGTGCAAGGGCGCTTCTATTCGGTGGGCGGCGACATCGCCCGGGTTGAACAGAGCATCCAGCATGGCCAGCAACGCCTGCGTCAGTTGCAGGACGATTTGAAGGAGGCCGAGCGCGCGCGCCTGGAAACCGAATCCCACCTCGGGCATGACCGCACCTTGTTGCTGACTCTGGGCGAGGAACTGGACCGGCTCACACCGGAGCAAGAAATCACCAGCGCCGCCGCCGAAGAAGCCGCCGCTGCCCTGGAGGAAGCCGAGCTGACCATGCACGGCTGGCAAGAGCAGTGGGACAGCTTCAACCTCACCTCCGCCGAACCACGGCGCCAGGCTGAAGTCCAGCAGTCACGCATCCAGCAGCTGGAAACCAGCATGGAGCGCCTGGCCGAACGGCAGCGCCGCCTGACTGAAGAACGGGCATTGCTCGCTGCTGACCCGGAAGACGCAGCGATTCTGGAGCTGGGCGAACAACTGGCCGCCAGCGAAGCCACCCTCGAGGATTTGCAAGCCAGCGAAGACGCCCAGGTCGAACGCCTTGAGCAACTGCGCCAGGCCTTGCAACTGGCGTTGCAGAACCAGCAGCAAGCCCAGGGCGAATTGCAGCGGCTCAACGGGCGCCTCGCCTCGCTTGAAGCCTTGCAGCAAGCCGCGCTCGACCCTGGCACCGGGACGGCCGAATGGCTGCGCAACCAGCACCTGGCCGAACGCCCGCGCTTGGCTGAAGGGCTGAAGGTCGACGCTGGCTGGGAGCTGGCGGTGGAAACCGTGTTGGGAGCCGACCTGCAAGCGGTGCTGGTGGATGATTTCGCTGGCTTCGATCTTTCCGGTTTTGCACAGGGTGATCTGCGCCTGCTCAGTCCGGCCGGCGACGGCGTCCGAGTGCCTGGCAGCCTGCTCGACAAAGTCGAGGCCCAGGTGGACCTGTCGCCCTGGCTGGGGCAGGTCAAGCCGGTGGACAGCCTTGAACAGGCGTTGGTCCTGCGCGGGCAACTGGCTCCCGGCGAAAGCCTGATCAGCCCTGACGGATATTGGGTGGGTCGGCATTTCCTCAGGGTGCGGCGGGCCGGCGAAGCCGAGAGCGGCATGCTCGCCCGCGGCCAGGAAATCCAGCAACTGGGCGCCGAGCGTGAAGAGCGCGAAGCCAGCGTCGAAGCCCTGGAAACCGAATTGCAGAACCTGCGCGCACAACAGCGTCAGCAGGAGAATGGCCGTGAACACTTGCGTCGGTTGTTGCAGGACGAAGCGCGCCAGCAAGGCGAGCTCAAGGCGCAGCTGTCCGCCGGCAAGGCCAAGGTCGAGCAATTGGCCCTGCGTCGCACCCGTCTCGATGAAGAAATCGCCGAGCTGGGCGAGCAACGGGCGTTGGAATATGAGCAGATCGGCGAAGCGCGATTGCAACTGCAAGACGCCCTCGATGCGATGGCGCTGGACACCGAGCAGCGTGAATTGCTGTTGGCCCAGCGCGACAGCCTGCGCGAGCGCCTCGATCGGGTGCGCCAGGAAGCGCGTCAGCACAAGGACCATGCCCATCAATTGGCGGTGCGTCTTGGCTCGCTGAGGGCGCAATACGATTCCACGCGCCAGGCCTTGGAACGCCTGGAAATGCAGTCCGAACGCCTGACGGAAAAACGCGAGCAGCTGAGCCTCAACCTGGAGGAGGGCGAGGCGCCGCTGGAAGAGCTGCGCCTCAAGCTCGAAGAGTTGCTCGACAAGCGCATGAGCGTCGACGAGGAACTCAAGACCGCGCAGATCGCCTTGGAGGATGCCGACCGCGAACTGCGCGATGCCGAGAAGCGCCGCAGCCAGGCCGAGCAGCAATCCCAGCTGATACGCGGCCAGATGGAACAGCAGCGCATGGAATGGCAAGCCCTGACCGTGCGCCGCAAGGCTTTGCAGGATCAGTTGCTGGAGGACGGCTACGACCTCAACGGCGTGCTCGCCACCTTGGTCGCGGGTGCCAACGAGAAAGACGCCGAGGAAGAGCTCGAGCGCATTGCCCAGCGCATCCAGCGCCTGGGCGCGATCAACCTGGCCGCCATCGACGAGTACCAGCAGCAGTCCGAGCGCAAGCGTTACCTGGACGCCCAGAACGATGATCTGGTGGAAGCGCTGGAGACGCTGGAGAACGTCATTCGCAAGATCGACAAGGAAACCCGCAATCGCTTCAAGGATACCTTTGATCAGATCAACGCTGGATTGCAGGCGCTTTTCCCAAAAGTATTCGGCGGCGGCAGCGCCTATTTGGAACTGACGGGCGAAGATCTACTCGATACTGGGGTGACAATCATGGCGCGTCCTCCTGGCAAGAAGAACAGCACCATCCATTTGCTCTCCGGTGGCGAAAAAGCCCTGACGGCCTTGGCCCTGGTATTTGCCATTTTCAAATTGAACCCAGCGCCGTTCTGCATGCTCGACGAAGTCGACGCACCGCTGGACGACGCCAACGTCGGCCGTTACGCGCGGTTGGTGAAGGAAATGTCCGAGACGGTGCAGTTCATCTATATCACCCACAACAAGATCGCCATGGAGATGGCCGATCAGTTGATGGGCGTGACCATGCATGAGCCGGGTTGTTCGCGGCTGGTGGCGGTGGATGTGGAAGAAGCCATGGCGATGGTGGACAGTTAGCTGCGAGCTTCAAGCGGCAAGCTGCAAGTGAGGCGGCTTGTGGCTTCCGGCTTGTAGCTTGTATCTGCAGGTCATGCTAGTTTAATGTCAATTTTTCGTATGCGTGGGCAAAACGCCATTCAGAACATAGAGTTGGCGCCACGTTTTAAAGCGGTTTGCAAATAGCTAAGCCCCTTATTTTTCAGCATTTTTATAGAGGCACGGGATTACATGGAAATCGGTCTGCGCGAGTGGCTGATCGTCATCGGCATCATAGTCATTGCCGGTATTCTTTTTGACGGCTGGCGTCGCATGCGCGGCGGCAAGGGGAAACTCAAGTTTCGCCTGGACCGCAGCCTGTCGAACCTGCCCGATGAGGATGATAGCGCCGAGCTGCTGGGCCCGCCCCGGGTGCTGGACACCCACAAGGAGCCGCAGTTGGACGAGCACGACCTGCCGTCGATGAGCGCGCCTGCGCGTGAGCCGAAGGAGTCGGGTTCCAAGCGTGGCAAGCGCAACAGCGAGCCGTCCCAGGGGGATTTGAACCTCAATCTCGACCTCGATGGCGGCCCGAGCTTCAGCAGCCGCGACGGCGACTTCCCGGACGAGAGCAAGCCATCTGGCAGCGACAAGGAACAGGCCCAGGCCGAAGAAGTGCTGGTGATCAGCGTGATCTGCCGCGATCCGGCCGGCTTCAAGGGCCCGGCACTGCTGCAGAACATTCTGGAAAGTGGCCTGCGTTTCGGCGAGATGGATATTTTCCACCGTCACGAAAGCATGGCCGGCAATGGCGAGGTGCTGTTCTCCATGGCCAACGCCGTCAAGCCTGGCGTCTTCGACCTGGACGACATCGACCATTTCAGCACCCCTGCGGTGAGCTTCTTCCTGGGGCTGCCAGGTCCGCGCCATCCCAAGCAGGCTTTTGACGTAATGGTGGCCGCGGCTCGCAAGCTGTCCCAGGAGCTCAACGGCGAACTGAAGGATGACCAGCGCAGCGTGCTGACCGCCCAGACCATCGAGCATTACCGCCAGCGCATCGTTGAATTCGAGCGCCGGGCGCTGACCCAAAAGCGCTGAAGTCGCCAGAGTCGTTGTGGCTAAGGCTTTTTGTGGCGAGGGAGCTTGCTCCCGCTGGGCCGGGCTGGCGCTCCAGGCGAAGCCCTCCCAAAAAAGTCTTGAAAAAATGAGCAGCCTCGGCTGCTCTTTTGCTTTATGAGAGAACACCATGAACGCCGTCGAAACCCGTATTCAACAGCTGCGTACCGAGCTGGACCAGCATAACTATCGCTACCACGTCCTCGATGAACCCAGCATCCCGGACGCCGAGTATGACCGACTGTTCCACGAGCTCAAGGCCTTGGAGGAGCAGCACCCGGAGCTTGTGACCAGCGACTCTCCCACCCAGCGGGTCGGCAGTGTGGCGCTCTCGGCGTTCAGTCAGGTGCGCCATGAAATACCAATGCTGAGCCTGGGCAACGCCTTCGACGAAACCACCATGCGCGAATTCGACCGGCGGGTAACCGAAGGCCTCGACCTGCCCATGGGCGATCTGCTGGGCGGTGGCGCGGCGGTGGAATATAGCTGCGAGCCGAAGCTCGATGGCCTGGCGGTCAGCCTGTTGTATCAGGACGGCATGCTGGTACGCGGGGCGACGCGTGGTGACGGGACAACGGGCGAGGACATCAGCGTCAACGTCCGCACCGTGCGTAATATTCCGCTCAAGTTGCAGGGCACTGGCTGGCCGCCGGTGTTGGAAGTGCGTGGCGAGGTCTACATGTCCAAGGCCGGTTTCGAGCGGCTCAACGCCACGCAACTGGAGGCGGGCGGCAAGACCTTTGCCAATCCGCGCAACGCGGCGGCGGGCAGCCTGCGCCAGTTGGATTCCAAGATCACCGCCAACCGTCCCCTGGAGTTCTGTTGCTATGGCATCGGCCAGGTGTCCTCGGACATCGCCGACACCCACATCGGCAATCTCAGGCAACTGAAAGCCTGGGGCCTGCCCATCAGTCGCGAATTGAAGTTGGCCCACGGCATCGACGAATGCCTGGACTACTACCATGACATCGGCGAGCGGCGTAATGGGCTGCCCTACGAAATCGACGGCGTCGTGTTCAAGGTCAACAGCATCGCCTCGCAGCGCGAACTGGGTTTCCGCGCCCGGGAGCCGCGCTGGGCCATCGCCCATAAATTCCCCGCCAGCGAAGAACTCACCGAGTTGCTGGACGTGGAATTCCAAGTCGGTCGCACCGGCGCCGTCACGCCTGTGGCCCGGCTCAAGCCGGTCAAGGTCGCCGGCGTGACCGTGGCCAACGCCACGCTGCATAACATGGACGAAGTGGCGCGCCTGGGCCTGATGATCGGTGACACGGTGATCATCCGCCGCGCCGGCGACGTGATCCCGCAAGTGGTGCAAGTCGTCACCGAGCGCCGTCCGGACAACGCCCGTGCGGTGGAGGTGCCCCGGCAATGTCCGGTCTGCGGCTCTCACGTCGAGCGCACACAACTGATCAAGCGCAGCAAGGGCCGTGAGACCGTCAGCGAAGGCGCGGTGTATCGCTGCGTCGGTCGCCTGGCCTGTGGCGCGCAGCTCAAGCAGGCGATCATCCACTTTGTCTCGCGCCGGGCCATGGACATCGAGGGCCTGGGCGAAAAGAGTGTCGAGCAGTTGGTGGATGAAGGCTTGGTGGGCTCACCCGCCGACCTGTACGCGCTGACGTTCGAGCAAGTCGTCGACCTGGAAGGTTTCGCCGAGCTGTCGAGCAAGAACCTGCTGGCGGCCATCGTCGACAGCAAGAAGCCGAGTCTGGCGCGATTCATCTATGCGCTCGGCATACCGGACGTCGGCGAGGAAACCGCCAAGGTCCTGGCCCGCTCCCTCGGTTCGCTGGAGCGCGTGCAAGCCGCCTTGCCTCAAGTGCTCACGTACTTGCCGGACGTCGGCCTGGAAGTCGCCCACGAGATTCACAGTTTCTTTGAAGACTCGCACAATCGCCAGGTCATCAAGGACTTGCTGCGCCATGGGCTCGAGATCCAGGACCAGGGCGAGCTGGGCGCCGAGTTTTCCGCCAGCACCACCCTTGGCGGTTTCCTGGACAAGCTGCACATTCCTTCGGTAGGGCCGGGCGGTGCACAAAAACTCGCGGACAAGTTCGGCTCACTCGAAGCTGTCATGGACGCCGACTGGCTGGACATGCGCCAGGCACTGCCGGAAAAGCAGGCCAATGCTGTGCGCGAATTCTTCGCTATTGCCGCCAACCGCGAGCAGGCCATGGCCGCGGAGCAGCAGCTGCGGGACTTCGGCATGCACTGGCAGAGCGAGAAAAAAGTCGTCGAAGGCTTGCCCGAGGCCGGGCACACCTGGGTACTGACCGGTTCGCTGGAACTGATGAGTCGCGACGTTGCCAAGGACAAATTGGAAAGCCTGGGGGCCAAGGTGGCCGGTTCCGTCTCGGCGAAAACCCACTGCGTCGTGGCAGGGCCTGGGGCAGGCTCGAAGCTGACCAAGGCCAATGAGCTGGGGCTCAAGGTGCTCGATGAACAAGCGTTTGTCGATTTCCTGAGCAAGCATGGCATGACTGTTTGAGTGCGTTGGTTCACGGCGAGCGTTGTCTCGAAGCGGTTGATAGGTGTATAAACACACAAACACCTATCAGGAGAGGAAACGCAATGAATACGGTTCGCTGGAACGTCGCCGTCTCATCCGATACTGACCAGGCGCTTCGGATGTTCCTGGCCAGCCAAGGAGGCGGCCGCAAGGGAGACCTGTCACGCTTCATTGAAGAAGCGGTGCAGGCACATATCCTGGAACTGACGGCAGAGCAGGCCAAGGCGGCCACAGCGAGCGTGAGTGAAGCAGAACTTACCTCAATTGTTGATGAGGCGCTCGACTGGGCCCGTAAGCGCTGATGCGGGTCGTGTTGGATACCAACATTTTATTTAGCGCGCTGATCTCGCCACACGGTGCACCCGATGCGATTTACCGTGCCTGGCGGGCGGCACGTTTCGAAGTGGTGACTTCGCGGATGCAGCTCGATGAAATCCGCAGAGCTAGCCGCTATCCCAAGCTTCAAGCCATCCTTCAACCCGCTAAAGTGGGTGCCATGATCAATAACCTGCAGCGGGCGCTCGTGTTGGAGCGTCTGACCATTGTGGATGAAGCCGATGATCCGGATGACTCGTTTTTGCTCGCCATGGCTTTGGCTGGCGGTGCTGATTATCTAGTGACTGGGGATCGCCGCGCTGGTCTATTGCAGCGTGGGCACATAGAGCGTACCCGGATAGTGACGCCCGGCGTGTTCTGTTCCGAAGTGCTTTGATCTTTGAGCTGTGGTTCGACGAGCATGGGTGGCGCAGAGCATGGAACGATCAAGGGTAGTGGATGATCTAGTCTTGCAGGCTCAAGGGAGAGACCGCCATGTACCGCTTCTTCGAACAACTGAGCTCACGCATCGCCGCGCCGTTCCTGGGCGATCGGTCACGGAACAGCAAGATCTGGCCGTGTCGTTGCGGCCAGTCCTTGTTCTTTCGCAACAGCCAATGCCTGGCATGCCTGGCGGCGCTGGGCTATCAGCCGGAGCAGAGCCGCCTGTCGTCTCTGCAACCCGGCGAGCAACCGGGCACCTGGACCCTGGATGTCGATCCGCAGGCCGGGCTGTTCAGGCGTTGCGCCAATCTTGATACACCAGCGGCCTGCAACTGGCTGTTGCCGGCGAACGGGCATGACACCTTGTGCATCGCCTGCAGCTTGAATCGCACCATTCCAGACTTGTCGGTTGCGGAAAATCCTGAGCGCTGGCGCAAGGTTGAAACCGCCAAGCGGCGCCTGGTGGCCCAGCTGATTACCCTCGGCTTGCCGGTGATTCCCAAGACTGCCGATGAAAACATCGGCCTGGCCTTCGACTTCATCGGTGTCGACCTCGACGGCAAGCCGCCGACCACTGGACATGCCAGTGGGCTGATCACTCTCGATATCAAAGAGGCCGACGATGCCCATCGCGAGCACGTGCGCCAGCAGATGCGCGAGCCGTATCGCACCTTGCTCGGACATTTTCGCCATGAGGTGGGGCACTATTATTGGGATCGATTGGTCGCCGACAGTCATTGGCTGGAGCCATTTCGCGCATTGTTCGGCGATGAGCGCGCCAGCTATTCCGAAGCCCTGGAGCGCCACTATCAGCAAGGCGCGCCGCTGGATTGGCAAACCCGGTACGTCAGCGCCTACGCCACCATGCACCCTTGGGAAGACTGGGCCGAGACCTGGGCCCATTACCTGCACATGATGGACGCGGTCGACACGGCGCTGGGCTTTGGCATGAGCGCCCGGGAAATGGATTTCGACTACCAACCATTCCCACCCGAAACCCTGTTCGACCCGGAGCACGCGGGCGGCGCGGCGTTCCTGTCATTCGTCAACGCCTGGATCGAGTTGGCTGGGATGCTCAACGAACTCTCGCGCAGCATGGGCCAGCCGGATTTCTACCCGTTCGTCGTACCGGCGGCGGTCATCACCAAGCTGCATTTCATCCATCTGGTGATCCAGGAGGAGGGTGGTCGGGCGGATGCGGTGCTGTTGTAGCTGCGCGCACCTACAAGTGCTTGAAGGCCATGAGTTTTTAATCCCGTGCCAACGGTTGTAACTTCCCGCCAGATAGGTACAATGGCGCGGCTCGCCGTCAGGCGGGCGTCGTTATGGTGACCCCATCGGTCCCCCCGCAACGATTACCCGTGAACCTGGTCAGATCCGGAAGGAAGCAGCCACAGCGGGAACATTGTGTGCCGGGGTGTGGCTGGTGGGGTTGCCTCCATAACGCCCAGGCCTTCGTTCGCAAGGTTTGCCCAGTTTCGACCCTCCTACCCTCGACATCTGCGCCGTCATCAACGATTTCAAAATTGTCGTGTCTGCACTTTATGCCGGATGACAGCGGTCGACATGAATTCAAGCTCCGCAGCCAAAGGAACAGGGCCGAACAGGGCCGACCCTTGTTTTCGTCGATCAGTATTGCGCTTTCACATACCCGGAAATCGGCTCATCCAGCAAATCCTGCGGATGATCCCCGCCAAAGGTCGCCCATTTGCTTTTACCAGACAGGACGGTTGATTCCAGCGGTTGCTCTCCTGTCGGTCCGTAAATGGCCAGCTTCACTTCAATTCTGTCGGGGATACCTGACCATTCCGTCGCGCGTTCTTCCCAGTGCAGGATTTGCGGGACGACGTAGTAACCCAACGGGTTGCCTTGTCTCAGACACTCCAGTTCACGACATGAGTTCACAACTGTCACGCGGTTGGAATAAAGAGAGAAGGCTTTCTTGACGGCAGCAGCGGTCATGTCACCGGACGCGGAGTAAGACGTCGTTTCGTAGCGTCCGTCGGCGGGCGTGGCAATTGTGATGGGCAGTTGCCGATCAAGTTTTGCCTCGCTGGTGGATACATCCTGTTGTGCATATTTAGCTGTACAGCCTGTAGCAAGTATCGAAATAAGAATGATCGAAAGTTTATGCACTGTGTTCCCTTTGATTTTCGATTCGCATTGATGAGGCGAGAGGGCATCGTCAAGATGCTGGTCCGATAGCTTGCGTCGGGTTGTCAATGTGCCACCATCTGGCCGGTGGTGCTATCGAAACGTCTTTTTATGCATCAAGACTTGCCCAGCGCCTGGTCAACCGCCGCAATCAGCTTCCCCAGGTCCTTCGAAGTAGCTTTGTGAATGACATTGAACAAGTACGCCCGCTGCTCGTCTTCATCGGCCATGTCGGCGAAAAACGCTTTAGGCTGGACGTCCAATACATTGGCAAGCAGGAATAACGCTTCGACGCTGGGGGTGTAGGTGCCGGTTTCGAAGCGGCTGATGGTTTTCGGGTCAAAACCGGTCTTTTCGCCAAGTTCAGCCTGAGTAAGCCCCGCTACTTTGCGGTAGCGTCTGATGGCTGAGCCCAGACTTGAAATTTGCATCGCTTAATTCCCATTCAGAATCAAGAACTTAACGATAGATTTTCGCATTAGGCAACCGCTTGTTCCATCACCTTGCTTTGCAAAATGTGATGCGTTTCGTAGAATCGGTCTTTGGCACGTGAATTTGGTGATCTGCTTCTGAAGCCGGGCGAGTAAAAGGACCGGGGCTCGCGCTTCTTGCAGCGACACAAGGCGGGGCCTGGAGCATTCAGGTCGCACCGCCAGCGTCCGTGCTCCAGCTTTATCAAGGTATTTGAGCCTGGTTGATTTTCGCCCGTCCGGGGGCGGTGCAACCGCGCGCGCCAAACGAGCCTGACTCATGGATGACTGCTTCGATGGATAAGAAGTACCGCAGGGCCGTTGACGCCGCCGCGATCTTTTCCGAAACCGATTTGAGCGGTCGCATCACTTACGTCAACGATCAATTCTGCGATCTGTTTGGCTTCCGGCGCGATGAGCTGCTGGGGGCGAACCACAGGTTGCTCAATTCCGGCCAGCACCCCAGCGAATTCTTCAGCGCGATGTGGCGCACCATCGCGTTGGGGGAGATCTGGAAGGGCGAGATCTGCAATCGATCCAAGGACGGTACGCTGCACTGGGTCGACACCACCCTGGTACCGATGACTGACGAAGCGACAGGGCTCGTCGAGCGATACCTGGCGATTCGCTTCGATGTCAGCGAAAAGCGCCGGCTGCTGCATTCCCTGCAATGGCGGGTCGGGCACGATGTGCTGACTGGACTGCCCAATCGTACCTACTTGTCCGAACTGCTGGACCAGGCCTTGGAATTTTCCCGGGGAGAGAATCTACCCCTGGCGGTTTGCATGCTTGATCTGGATGGCTTCAAGGCAGTCAACGACGGTTATGGCCACGCCAGCGGTGATCGCTTGCTCGTGGAAGTCGCCAGGCGGTTGCGCAGCATTGTGCGCGGCGACGACGTCGTGGCGCGCCTGGCCGGGGATGAGTTCGTGTTGGTGCTGCGACATGTGTGTGGCATGGACGAATTGCATGCCGCGTTGAATCGGGTGTTGATCGCCGTGTCCATGCCCTATGCCATTGATGGCAAGAGCATCAACGTTTTTGCCAGCATCGGTGTGACGCTGTCTCCCTGGGATAACGAAGACGCCGACACGTTGCTGCGCCACGCCGACCAGGCGATGTACGTGGCCAAGCAGAGCGGTCGCAATCGGTTTCACCTGTTCGACGTGTCCCGGGACAAAGAGGTGCGTGCAACTTACCAGACCGTCGAACGGGTCCGACAGGCCTTGGCCAGCAATGAATTGCGATTGTATTTCCAGCCCAAGGTCAATATGCGCAATGGCACCGTGGTCGGTCTGGAAGCTTTGTTGCGCTGGAAGCATCCGCAGCGTGGCCTGGTGCCGCCACGCGAATTCCTGCCGCTGGTAGAAGAGACGGACCTGATTGTCGAGATCGGCGAATGGGTCATGGGACAAGTGCTGACTCAGCTACAACGATGGCAACAGGTGGGGCAGGGCTGGCCGGTGAGCATCAATATATCGGCCCGCCATTTCCAGCGAGCGGATTTCGTCGAGCGGCTGCAACGGAAGTTGGAGCAGCACCCAGCGGTGTTGCCGCGCATGCTCGACCTGCAGATCGTGGAGTCGGTCGCCGTGGAAAACCTCGCGCACGTCAGCGCCTGTCTACAGGCGTGCCAGGCCTTGGGCGTGGGGTTTTCATTGGGCGGTTTCGGTACGGGCTATTGTTCGCTCAATGACCTCAAGCACCTACATACGCAAACCATCAAGATCGACAAGACCTTCGTGCGCGATATGCTAGATGACCGGGACGATCTTGCGCTGACCGAAGCCGTGATCGGTCTGGCTCGGGCGTTTGGCCGGCAGGTGGTCGCGGAGGGCCTCGACAGTCTTGAGCACGGACAGGTGCTGCTGCGCCTGGGATGTGAAGTGGCGCAAGGCTACTTCATCGCCCGGCCCATGCCCGCCAACCGGGTGCCGGGCTGGGTAAGAAGCTTCGTCCCGCCGCCGCAGTGGCAGAGTCGGCCGGGTGCTCAGGGCGATACGGCGCCGCTCTGAGACCCCTCGCTGCGACCGGTGTAGAGCTGGATGATCGCGTCGATTTCCCCGGACATTTTCATTTTCAGCAAGGTGCGCAGAATGCGTTGCGCTGGAATTTCCGGGTCATTGCGCACATAGCAGCTCAGTTGCTGTTCCTGGAGGACCGCAACCTCATGCAGCTGTCGGTCGGCGCCATGCCGTTGGTTGAACCAATCCAGCGCCCATTGATTGCTGACCGCATAACGATAGCGCCCGGCCAACAGTTTCGCCAACACCTGATCCTGGCTGCGCGCATCGTCGCGCCGCAGATGGCCGCTGTCGAACAAAGGTTGCAAGGTAGGGTAGCGGTAGCTGAGCACGGTGCCGATCGATTGCTGCGCCAGCGCCGCCGGGGCGATTTTTTCGCCGGTGCCGGTCGCGCTGACGAGCACGTCGCGCTGAAAGAACAGCGGAACGCTCCAAAGGTAGTCGGGGCCTTTGTCCT
Organism: Pseudomonas sp. Z4-20; assembly: GCF_051131955.1. Lineage (NCBI taxonomy): Bacteria > Pseudomonadati > Pseudomonadota > Gammaproteobacteria > Pseudomonadales > Pseudomonadaceae > Pseudomonas > Pseudomonas sp. Z4-20. The sequence goes on along the minus strand of NZ_CP071641.1, from coordinate 3,717,483 downwards.
TCACCCAATCAGGCGAGACGTAACAGCGCATGTCTATTTCGCCATGTTCCATGGCGCTGTCCAGTCGTGCGCGAGCCAGGACATGAAATTGCGCAGGCATGCCCACCCGGGTTGCCAGGCTGGTCATGATGTCCGGCAGGATGCCTTGGGTCGGGTGGCCTCGCTCGATCTGCACCATGGGCATGGCCCAGCCGTCGGTAATGGCGAAACGCAAGGGGACCTCGTCGGCGAAACATCCCGTAGTCAACAGCAGCAAAGCCCCCATGGCCGAACGCATAAACTCTCCTGACAGTGCCCAACCGTGTCGACAACCGAGCCTTCAGGTCCAAGCTTAGCCACATTAGACGAGCACACCGGATGCAATTTCGCCCCTGCTCCGCTAGCATTAGCCGCTTATGTTCCTTCGTTGCGACGGTTTTCGATGAGTTATCAGGTTCTTGCACGTAAATGGCGTCCGCGCTCGTTCCGCGAAATGGTCGGCCAGACCCATGTGCTCAAGGCTCTGATCAATGCCTTGGACAGCCAGCGGCTGCACCATGCCTACCTGTTCACCGGCACCCGGGGCGTGGGCAAGACCACCATTGCGCGGATCATCGCCAAGTGCCTGAACTGTGAAACCGGCATCACTTCGACCCCCTGCGGCGAATGCTCGGTTTGCCGGGAAATCGACGAAGGTCGTTTCGTCGACCTGATCGAGATCGACGCCGCCAGCCGCACCAAGGTCGAAGACACCCGTGAGTTGCTCGACAACGTCCAGTACGCGCCGAGCCGTGGGCGCTTCAAGGTCTACCTGATCGACGAAGTGCACATGCTCTCCAGCCATTCCTTCAATGCGTTGCTCAAGACCCTCGAAGAACCGCCGCCCTACGTCAAGTTCATCCTGGCGACCACCGATCCGCAGAAACTTCCTGCAACGATTCTCTCGCGGTGCCTGCAGTTCTCCCTGAAGAACATGACGCCGGAACGGGTCGTCGAGCATTTGACCCACGTCCTGGGCGTCGAGAACGTGCCGTTCGAAGACGACGCGCTGTGGCTGCTGGGCCGCGCCGCCGACGGTTCGATGCGCGACGCCATGAGCTTGACCGACCAGGCCATCGCTTTCGGTGAAGGCAAGGTCATGTCCGCCGATGTGCGCGCCATGCTCGGCACTCTCGATCACGGCCAGGTCTACGACGTGCTGCATGCGCTGATCGAAGGCGACGCGAAGGCGCTCCTCGAAGCGGTGCGTCACCTGGCCGAGCAGGGGCCGGACTGGAATGGCGTGCTCTCGGAAATCCTCAATGTGCTGCACCGTGTCGCCATCGCCCAGGCGTTGCCGGACGGCGTTGACAACGGTCATGGCGACCGCGATCGCGTATTGGCCCTGGCCCAGGTGCTGCCGGCCGAAGACGTGCAGTTCTATTACCAGATGGGCTTGATCGGCCGCCGCGACCTGCCTTTGGCACCGGACCCGCGAGGCGGCTTCGAAATGGTGCTGCTGCGAATGCTCGCGTTCCGGCCCGCCGATACGCCGGAAGCGCCGAGACAGGTGCTAAAGCCAGTGGGGATCAGCCAGGCCACAGCTGATTCCGCCAAGCCAGTGGCTGCCACGCCCAATGTCGCGTCGGCAGCGGCTTCTGCTCCGGCCGCAGTGGCGCCTGTCGCCCAACCGGCCCCGAATCCTGTCGTTACCATGCCTGAACCGGAGCCCGAACCGGAGCCGGTCGTTGAGGCGTTGCCCCAGCCTGTCGCCGAAGAAGTCATCGATCTGCCCTGGAACGACCCGGTCGAGCCGGAGGTCGTCCTGCAGCCTGCTGTGGAACCGGTGCTGGAAACGGTCGCCGAGCAGCCCGAATTGCCGCCCATGCCCATGCCGACGCCGGACAGCGTGGTGCCCGACGCGCCCGAGTGGGTCGCCGCGCCGGTGCCCGAGCCGACGGTGGCGGACGTCGATGTCGCCACGCCGGGCAGCGACCTGGATGACGAGCCGCCGTTGGACGAGGATTACATCGAGCCGGACATGGATTCGGCCTACAGCTACCTGGACGACCTGGCCAGCGAGCATGCCGCCGAGCCAGCACCGGAGCCCGAGCCGGAACCCGCGGCGATGCCAGCCACAGGGCTGGCCTTGCAATGGCTGGAGCTGTTCCCGAAACTGCCGATCAGCGGCATGACAGGCAGCATCGCTGCAAACTGCACGTTGATTTCCGTGGAAGGCGACCACTGGCTGTTGCACCTGGACCCGGCCCACAGCGCGCTGTTCAATGCGACCCAACAGCGTCGTCTCAACGATGCGCTGAACCAATACCACCAGCGCCCCCTGACGTTGACCATCGAGCTGATCAAGCCCGAGCAGGAAACCCCGGCACAGGCTGCGTCCCGCCGCCGTGCCGACCGTCAGCGCGAGGCGGAGGAGTCGATCCACGGCGATCCGTTCATCCAGCAGATGATGCAACAGTTCGGCGCCGTGGTCCGTCACGATACTATCGAACCTGTCGAGGCCCCGGTCACCCAGGGCTCATAACTGAAAGCGCCGGGCCGAACGCCGGGCGCTGTGTTTATTCACGTACTTTCGAGGTGATTCCCATGATGAAAGGTGGCATGGCCGGCCTGATGAAGCAGGCGCAGCAGATGCAGGAAAAAATGGCCAAGATGCAGGAAGAGCTGGCCAACGCTGAAGTCACCGGCAAGTCCGGCGGCGACATGGTGACCGTGGTCATGACCGGGCGCCACGACATCAAGCGCGTCAGCATCGACCCAAGCGTGGTCGAAGGCTTGAGCGAAGATGACAAGGAAATGCTCGAAGCCCTGTTCGCCGCCGCCGTCAACGACGCCGTGCGCAAGATCGAAGCCAACAGCCAGGACAAGATGTCCGGCATGACCGCTGGCATGCAGTTGCCGCCGGGCATGAAACTGCCGTTCTGATTCGCCATCCCGATCGGGATGGGCTACACACAATGCCAGGCATCGCGCCTGGCATTTTTGTTTGCGCTATGCAGCCGGTCACTGGCGCCGTTCGGCTGAACAAACATCGAACGCCGCCCCTTCGGCAATGGTCTGCTCCCTATACGTGCCCGTAACGAACAAGGAGACGCTTGCATGTCGATTTCCAACCAGCGCATCGTCCTGGCTTCCCGCCCGGAAGGTGCGCCCATCCCTGAAAACTTTCGTCTCGAACACGTCACGCTGCCGGACCTGGCGCAGGGACAGATCCTGCTCAAGACGCTGTTCCTGTCGCTGGATCCCTACATGCGCGGACGCATGAGCGACGCACCTTCCTACGCCGCGCCGGTGCAAATCGACGAGGTGATGACCGGTGGCGCCGTCAGCCGCGTGGAGCGCTCGATGCATCCCAAGTTCCAGGAAGGCGATCTGGTGGTGGGTGCAACGGGTTGGCAAAGCCACTGCATCAGTGACGGCCGCAATGTCATTCCCATCCCCTCGGGATTGCCTAGCCCTTCAATGGCCCTGGGGGTTCTGGGGATGCCGGGCATGACCGCCTACATGGGTCTGATGGACATCGGCCAACCCAAGGCAGGGGAAACCCTGGTGGTTGCCGCGGCGTCGGGAGCGGTCGGTTCAGTGGTCGGCCAGGTGGCGAAGATCAAGGGCCTGCGCGTGGTGGGCGTGGCCGGCGGAAGCGAGAAGTGCAAATACGTGGTCGACGAGCTGGGGTTCGACGCCTGCGTCGATCATCGAAGCGAAAATTTTGCGCAAGAACTGGCCCGGGCCTGCGACCAGGGCATCGACATCTATTACGAAAATGTCGGTGGCAAAGTCTTCGACGCGGTGGTGCCGCTGCTCAATGCCAAGGCCCGCATCCCGCTCTGCGGATTGATCGCCTCCTACAACGATCGTCAGCCGTCGAGTGGCCCGGATCGTCTGCCGCAGTTGCAGCGCACGCTGCTGACCAAGCGCGTGCGTATCCAGGGCTTCATCGTGTTTGATGACTACGGTGATCGCCAGCCGGAATTCATCAGCGCCATGGCGCCCTGGGTGCGCGACGGCAGGGTCAAGTTCCGCGAAGACCTTGTCGACGGTCTCCAGAACGCGCCACAGGCATTTATCGGTCTGCTGGAAGGGCGCAACTTCGGCAAGTTGGTCGTGCGGGTGGCGCGCGATTGAGTATTTGACGCTAATCGGAGGCGCGGGTATAAACCGCGTCTCGTTGTTATGTCGGACGTTTCCTCCATGAGCTTCAGCCCTTTGATCCGTCAACTGATCGATGCCCTGCGAACTTTGCCGGGTGTCGGTCAGAAAACCGCCCAGCGCATGGCGTTGCAATTGCTTGAGCGTGATCGCAGTGGCGGCTCACGCCTGGCCCAGGCCTTGAGCCAGGCGATGGAAGGGGTAGGGCATTGCCGCTTGTGCCGCACCCTGACGGAAGACGACCTTTGTCCGCAATGCGCCGACCCGCGTCGGGACGACAGCCTGCTCTGCGTGGTGGAGGGGCCGATGGACGTGTACGCGGTGGAGCAGACCGGTTTCCGTGGTCGCTACTTCGTGCTCAAGGGCCATTTATCGCCGCTCGACGGGCTAGGGCCGGAGGCCATTGGCATTCCGCAACTGATGGCGCGGGTCGAGGAGGCGGGTACGTTTACCGAAGTCATCCTTGCCACGAACCCGACGGTCGAAGGCGAAGCCACCGCCCACTACATTGCCCAACTGCTGAGCAACAAAGGCCTGGTCGCCTCCCGCATCGCCCACGGCGTGCCCCTGGGCGGCGAGTTGGAGTTAGTGGATGGTGGGACATTGGCGCATTCGTTTGCCGGGCGCAAGCCGATCGCGTTGTAACGTGTGAAGCGAGCAGGCTCGCTTCCACACGTTCTACCGTCGGGCGCCGATTATCGTTCGCTGAGCGAAAACTGCGTCAGGCAAAACGTCGGTATCCCCATGTCTTCCAGGCGCTGGGAGCCGAGCAGTTCTGGCAAATCGATTATCGCCGCCGCTTCATGGACCTTCGCGCCCATGCGGTGGATCAGGTTGGCCGCGGCGATCAGCGTGCCGCCCGTGGCGATCAGGTCATCGAACATCACCACCGAATCACCCTCGCACAGGCTGTCGGCGTGAACTTCCAGGAAGGCCTCGCCGTATTCGGTCTGGTAGCCCTCGGCCAATACGTCGGCCGGCAGCTTGCCTTGCTTGCGGAACAGCACCAGCGGCTTGTTCAGTTGATAGGCCAGGATCGAGCCAATCAGGAAACCTCGCGCATCCATCGCGCCGATATGCGTGAACCCGGCCTCGACATAGCGATGGGCAAAGCTGTCCATCACCAGCCGCAGCGCGGTGGGCGACTGGAACAACGGAGTAATGTCGCGAAAGATCACGCCGGGCTTGGGGAAGTCAATAACGGGGCGGATCAGGGATTTGATGTCGAAGGAGTCGAAGACCATCGTCGAAGTGTCCTGGCTGGCTGCAAACGCCGCAGTATAGCGCGGCGGGGCGAAAGCCTCAGCCGCGCAGGCGTATCAGCCTTCTACCGAGCCGCCAGCCAGGGCGCAAAGCTGGATCGGGTCGAGGATGTGGATTTCCTTGCCTTCGGCGGCGATCAATTCATTCTGCTGGAAACGGGTAAACACCCGAGACACGGTTTCCACCGCCAGGCCCAGGTAGTTGCCGATTTCGTTGCGCGACATGCTCAGGCGAAACTGATTGGCGGAAAACCCACGGGCACGAAAGCGTGCCGAGAGGTTGACGAGGAACGTGGCGATGCGTTCGTCGGCGGTTTTCTTCGAGAGCAACAGCATCATCTGCTGGTCGTCACGGATTTCCCGACTCATCACCCGCATCAATTGACGGCGCAGTTGCGGTAACTGCACGGACAGCTCGTCGAGACGATCAAAAGGAATTTCGCAGACCGAGGTGGTTTCCAGCGCTTGGGCCGAGACCGGGTGGCTCTCGGTGTCCATGCCCGACAGGCCCACCAGTTCGCTGGGCAAGTGGAAACCCGTGAGCTGCTCTTCGCCGCCGTCGCTCAGATTGAAGGTCTTCAAGGCGCCCGAGCGTACGGCAAAGACCGAATTGAAGGCATCGCCCTGGCGAAACAGAAACTCGCCTTTCTTCAATGGACGTCCGCGTTTGACGATGTCGTCCAGCGCGTCCATGTCCTCCAGATTCAATGAAAGTGGCAGGCACAGGGGGGCCAGGCTGCAGTCCTTGCAGTGTGCCTGGTTATGAGCGCGCGATTTGACTGGCTCGGACATTTCTTAAATCCTTGTGGGAAAACACACATAAGCCGTAAGGGTAACCCAGCATACTAACTCCGGCCAGCGCGGTATCACCGTCAAATTGTCGCGCTCAGATGACGCGGGAAAAACGCTGTCGGTTCTGATGCTCCAGATACACGTCGAACACCATGCAGACCGAGCGCACCAGCAACCGCCCGGCGGGTAATACCTTGATGTGCGTATTCGTCAATTCGATCAGCCCGTCGTCGGCCATTGCCTGTAGTTGCGGCCATATCGAGGCGAAATACTCGCAAAAATCGATATTGAAGGCCTGCTCGATCTCGGCGAACGCCAACGTGAACTGGCAGGTCAGTTGTTGGATTACCGCCCGTCGCGCCCGGTCGTCAGCGTTGCACACCAGCCCGCGATTGGTCGTCAGTTGCCCGTCGGACAGGGTGTTCTGGTAGTGGCTCAAATCGCTGCTGTTCTGGCAGTAGAGGTCGCCGATCTGGCTGATGGCCGACACGCCCAGACCGACCAGGTCGCAATGACCATGGGTGGTATAGCCCTGGAAGTTGCGCTGCAAGGTCGCTTCTTCCTGGGCGATTGCCAGTTCGTCGTCGGGCAGGGCGAAGTGATCCATGCCGATGTAGCGATAACCGGCGGCGGTCAGCTGTTCGAGGGTGCCTTGCAGCATCGCCAGTTTCTGGGGCGGGTTCGGCAGGTCCTGGCTGTTGATGCGCCGCTGGGGCATGAAGCGTTCCGGCAGGTGGGCATAGTTGAACACCGACAGGCGGTCCGGTTGCAGGCTGATAACTTCCTCGACAGTGCGGGCAAAGCTTTCCGGGGTTTGCTTGGGCAAGCCGTAAATCAAATCGATGTTGATCGAACGAAACTGCAGGGTCCGGGCGGCTTCGACCACGGCGCGGGTTTCTTCCAGGCTTTGCAGGCGATTGATGGCGCGCTGCACGGCCGGGTCAAGATCCTGCAGGCCGATGCTGACCCGGTTGAAGCCCAGCTCCCGCAGCAGTCCCATGGTCGACCAGTCGGCTTCCCGAGGGTCTATTTCAATGCCGTAGTCGCCGGAATCGTCGTCCACCAAGTTCAAGTGTTTGCGCAGCTTGGCCATCAACTGACGCAACTCGGCATGGCTGAGAAAGGTCGGCGTACCGCCGCCAAGGTGCAGCTGTTCCACGCGCTGGGCCGGGTCCAGGTGGCAACCGATCAGTTGGATTTCCTGCTCCAGGCGTTGCAGATAGACATGGGCCCGGCCGCGATCCTTGGTGATGACTTTGTTGCAGGCGCAGTAGTAGCAAATATTGGCGCAGAACGGCACGTGTACATACAGCGACAGCGGCTTGAGCGCTTTGCGGCTATCGCGCAGGGCGTGGAGCAAATCGAAACTGCCCACTTGGCCGGCAAACTGCGCCGCGGTCGGGTACGAGGTGTAGCGTGGGCCCGCCAGGTCGTAGCGGCGGATCAGGTCTGAGTCCCAACGAATGGCGTCGAGCATGCGGGCGTTCCCCGGATAGGCTGGCATGCTTGAAAGTTTATCGGGGCGGTGGAAGGAGCGTGTTGATTTACGTCAACAGGGCAAGCCCGCTGCCAACGTATCCCTGTGTAACCGGCTCAATGCCCCATGAGCCAATGCTGATGCGGCCCTGGCAAAGTCCAGATTCCGAAGACAATCACCAACAAGCCGCCAGCCATGCGCACGCTGCGTTTGCGTAACAATGCCGTGACGCGTTCGGCGGCGAGGCCGGTGGCGAGCAGCACCGGCCAGGTGCCCAGGCCAAAGGCGAGCATCAGTAAAGCACTGTCCAGCGCATTGCCTTGGCTGGCGGACCACAGCAGGGTGCTGTAGACCAACCCGCACGGCAACCAACCCCACAGCGCGCCGAGCAGCAGGGCCCGGGGCAGGCTCGACACCGGCAGCAGGCGATTGGCGACGGGTTGGATATGCCGCCACAGGCCACGCCCGACGCTTTCGATCCGTGTCAGGCCACTCCACCAACCTGCCAGATACAGGCCCATGGCGATCAGCAACAGACCGGCCAGCACCCGCATGACCATTGCCGCCGGGCTGTTTGCCACGGCCCAGCCGGCCAGGCCGATCAGCAAGCCGGCCGTGGCGTAGCTGAGGATTCGTCCGAGGTTGTACGCCAGCAACAATCGAAAGCGCCGGCTGCGCTGTTCCTTGGGAATTGCCAGGGTCAGGGCGCCCATCAACCCGCCGCACATGCCCAGGCAATGTCCACCACCCAACAGGCCAAGGATGACGGCCGAAACCAGCAAGGGCGCCAGATCAAGCATGGGGCGGGGCCTTGTCGTCCGGTTTGCGCTCGTCGCCGCTGGCCTCGTCCACGGCGGCCTTGTGGTTCGGGTCCTGGTCGTCGAACAGAATGCTATGGGCCGGACCGTCGAGGTCATCGTATTGGCCGCTGTCCACGGCCCAGAAGAAAATGTAGACGGCGATGGCTACGATCAGCAGCGCGGCAGGGATCATCACGTAGAGAGCTGGCATGTCGGAACTCCATGCCCGCGCGGCTCAGGCCGGCAGCGGACGGGTATCGGGGGTGGCGTCGAACACCTGCGCCTTGGGTTGACGGGTCAGCCTCAGCGCATTCAACACCACCGTCAACGAGCTGATGGACATGCCGACCGCGGCCCACACCGGCGTAATCCAACCGAGGGCGGCGAACGGCAACATGAGGCCATTGTACAACCCGGCCCAGACCAGGTTCTCGATGATCACCCGGCGGGTGCGCCGGGCCAGGCTGAAGGCGTGAATGAGGGCGCCGAGGCGGTTGGACAACAGGACTGCGTCGGCGCAGGTCTTGGCCAGGTCGGTGGCCGAGCCCATCGCGACGCTGATATCCGCCGCCGCCAGCACCGGGACGTCGTTCACGCCGTCGCCAAGCATCAGCACTTTATGGCCTTGCTGGTGCAGTTGCCGGAGCACGGCCAACTTGTCATCCGGACGCAAGCCGCCGCGGGCTTCATCGATACCCAGTTCGGCGGCGACGTTGGCCACCATCGGCGAGCTGTCGCCCGACAGCAGCAAGGTTCGCCAGCCCCGGGCCTTGCACGCCGCGAGCAGGGCCGGCGCATCGACGCGCAAGCGATCGTCGAGCACAAACCAGGCCAGCGGCCCCAGCTGATCGCCCAGCAACAGCCATTGTCCAGGTTCATCCGGCATCACCGGCGCTGCTGCGCCACTCAGTTCGCAGACAAAGCCGGGATGGCCGATGCGCAGGGATTGTTCGCCTACCACGCCTCCGAGTCCCAACCCAGGAGTGCTTTGTACATGCTCGGCGGCCAATGGCGCACGGCCGAAAGCCCTGGCGATAGGGTGTTCGGAGCGGTTTTCCAAGGCGGCGGCCAGGGCCAGGCAATGGTCACTGTCGAGTGCCCCGAGTGTTCGGATCGCGCGCAACGCCAGGCGGCCTTCGGTGAGGGTGCCGGTCTTGTCGAAAATCACCGTGTCGATCTGGTTCAGGCCTTCCAACACATGACCGCGCGTCAGTAGCAGGCCGAGTTTGTGCAGGGTGCCGGTGGCGGCGGTCAGGGCGGTTGGCGTCGCCAGGGACAGCGCGCAAGGGCACGTCGCGACCAGCATCGCCAGGACTATCCAGAACGCGCGCGAAGCATCCAGCTGCCACCACAGCAGGCCGATGGCCGTCGCGGCAGCGAGTGAGAACAGCAGGAACCATTGGGCGGCGCGGTCGGCCATTTCCGCCAGTCGCGGTTTTTCGGCCTGGGCACGTTCGAGCAGGCGCACGATGGCGGACAATCGGGTGTCGAGCCCCAAGGCCTGCACTTCGACGGTGAGCGCACCCTCGACGTTAAGCGTACCCGCCGTCACCGCGTCGCCCGCCTGACGAGGTTGCGGGAGGTATTCGCCGGTCAGCAGTGATTCGTCGACGCTGGACTGGCCGTCGAGAATCCGACCGTCGGCGGGCAGGATCGCCCCAGGCTGGACCAGCACGCGGTCGCCCATGCGCAGCTCGCTGAGCAGGACGCGCTCACTCTGGCCCTGGTCGTCCAGGCGCAGGCACGAGGCCGGCAGCAGGTTGACCAATTGGGCGGTGGCGGCAGCGGTGCGTTCGCGGGCGCGGCGCTCCAGGTAGCGGCCGGCGAGCAGGAACAAGGCGAACATGCCGACGGCATCGAAATACAGCTCGCCGGTCCCGGTGATGGCGGTCCAGATCCCGGCGATGTAGGCGCCGCCAATGGCCAGGGATACCGAAACGTCCATGGTCAGGTGGCGGGTGCGCAGGTCGCGCATGGCACCTTTGAAAAACGGCGCGCAGCTGTAGAAGACGATGGGGGTGGTGAGGAACAGCGCAACCCAGCGCAGGATGGTGTGCATCTCCGGGCTCAGGTCGATGTTGAATTCCGGCCAGGTGGCCATGGTCGCCATCATGGCCTGGAACCACAGCAACCCGGCCACGCCCAACTGGCGCAGGGCCAGGCGGTTCTGCGCGGCGAGCTGTTCGCAGGCTTGGTCGGCCTGGTACGGATGGGCGGCGTAGCCGATCTGGCGCAGCTCGGCGAGCAGCGTGCTCAGCGGCAGTTGCCCGTCGGCCCAGCGGACGTGCAAGCGATGGTTGGACAGGTTCAATCGCGCCTCGGCCACGGCCGGCAGGCTGCGCAGTTGTTTTTCGATCAACCAGCCGCAGGCGGCGCAGCTGATGCCTTCCATGAGCAGGGTAGTCTCGGCCAGCTCGCCTTCATGGCGAATGAACGACTGCTGCACATCGGGGCGATCATACAGCGCCAGTTCTTCGGTCAGTTGCACCGGCAGGGTCTGGGGATTGGCCGACGCTTCGCTGCGATGTTGGTAGTAACTTTCCAGGCCGCCGGCGACGATCGCCTCGGCCACGGCCTGGCAGCCCGGGCAGCACAGCTCGCGAGTCTCGCCGAGGACAACGGTGGTGAAGCGACTGCCAGCAGGGACGGGCAGGGCGCAGTGGTAGCAGGGCTGTGGGGTGGTCATGGTTGTCGCCACAAAGGCAGCTTATTTCTTCAGGTCTTCAGCGCCTTGCAATGGCTCATCGCCAAGCAGGATGGCCTGGTCGTGGTTGATCTGTTCTTCTTCGAACAGGCGCCAGGTCTGGTCGCTCTCCACGCCTAGCAATTCGACAAAACGCCGGCCTTCGATCCTGTCCGTCAACTGGCCGACGTAGCGCCCCGGCTCGCTGTCGTTGCGGGTCAGGACGACCTTGCGATCCTTCTCCGGCTGGGTTGGCGAGATCAGGCTCAGTTCCAGGGCCTGGGGGCGACTGTTGCCGTTCAGGCGCAGGTTCACTTCGCCGGTCACATCATCCAGTTGCACATTGGCATGCAGTTGCAGTGTCTGGGCCAGCAACTCTCGCTCCAGCGAGCGGTTGATGCCCTTGCCGGCTTCGTAATAATTGTCGTTGACCAGGTTGTCCGGGTTCTTCACGGCGATGGTCACCATGGTCAGGCTCAGTGTCACCGAACAGGTCAGGATCGCAATGATGATCCACGGCCAGAGGTGCTTGTACCAAGGGCTGGTGGCGGTTGCTGCAGGCATGTTCATTTCTCTCAACGAGTCTGTGGGCCGATGAACCGGCTCTTGGCTTCAACATGGACGCTGTCGTCATCGGCATCCTTGAGGATGAATGTCACCTCGTTGGTGCTCGATGGCAGTTGTTCCGGTGCGCTGGACAATTCAACCGGCTGGCTGAAGATCTCGCCGGCGGCCACCTTGATTTCCCGACGCCCTTGCAGCTTGAGATCGGGCAGGCCGGCGGCTTCCAGAATGTACGTATGGTCGCGTTGGTCCTTGTTCATGATTTTCAGGCTGTAGACGTTCTCGATCCGGCCTTCGGCGTTTTCGCGATACAGCACGCGGTCCTTGCTGACGTCGAAACCCACCAGCGAGCGCATGAAGAACGCCGTCACCAGCAGGCTGATCATGGCCAGTAGCACCAAGGCATAACCGATCAGGCGCGGGCGAAGTTTATTGGTTTTCTGGCCCGAGAGGTTGTGTTCGGTGGTGTAGCTGATCAGGCCGCGGGGATACTCCATCTTGTCCATGATGTTGTCGCAAGCATCGATGCAGGCCGCGCAGCCGATGCACTCGACCTGCAAGCCGTCGCGGATATCGATACCGGTGGGGCAGACCTGGACACACATGGTGCAATCGATGCAGTCCCCCAGGCCCAGCGCCTTGTAGTCGATGCCTTTTTTGCGCGGGCCGCGGCTTTCACCGCGACGCGGGTCATAGGAAACGATGAGGGTGTCCTTGTCGAACATCACGCTTTGGAAGCGGGCGTAGGGACACATGTAGATGCACACTTGTTCGCGCAGCCAGCCGGCATTGCCATAAGTGGCGAGGGTGAAGAAGCCGACCCAGAAGTACGACCAACCATCGGCCTCGCCGGTAAAGAACTGGAACACCAGTTCGCGGATGGGTGTGAAGTAACCGACGAAGGTCATGCCGGTGGCGAAACCGATTAGCAGCCACAGGCTGTGCTTGGCGAACTTGCGTGAGATTTTGTTGGCGCTCATGGGCGCCTTGTCGAGCTTGATGCGCTGGTTTCGGTCGCCTTCGGTGACTTTTTCGCACCACATGAAGATCCAGGTCCATACGCTCTGTGGGCAGGTATAGCCACACCAGACCCGTCCGGCATACACGGTAATGAAAAAAAGGCCGAAGGCGGCGATGATCAGCAGCCCGGACAGCAGGATAAAATCCTGGGGCCAGAAGGTGGCGCCAAAAATAAAGAATTTGCGTTCCGGCAAGTTCCACCAGACAGCCTGGTGGCCACCCCAGCTCAGCCAGACCGTACCGAAATACAGCAGGAACAATAACGCCCCGCCAACCATTCGCAGGTTACGGAACAGGCCCGTGAAGGCGCGGGTGTAGATTTTTTCCCGAGAGGCATACAGGTCGACGCTTTTGTTGGCGTCCTTGGCAGGCGGGGTAACGTCATGTACAGGAATCTGGTTGCTCATCAATTGCATCCCACGGCAGTGGAAAAGTGCCGAGGCCAGTACGTGCCGACCACGGTCAGAAAGGGTATTGCAGTGGCGCAATGATACGCCTGTCGCTCTAGTGCAAGGGTGCGACCTTTGGTCGCGTTGGGAGCGGGGGCCGAATGGTGTAGCGGATGTAACAAGTCATGACCCAGATCAATTGACTATAGACAGTGCATGGCGTTGGCGAAACGAAGGCCGCGTTATGAGGGCTCCCCTGTTCGTGGCGAGGAGGCCTTTTGTGGCGAGGGAGCTTGCTCCCGCTCGGCGGCGCAGCCGTCGTAAATCAGGCTGGCGCGGTCCGATCTGGAAAAGCGTGGCGATTTTCTGGGGCGGCTTCGCCACCCAGCGGGAGCAAGCTCCCTCGCCACGAACAGTTTTACCCCTGTTTCGAGCCGGTAAACAAAAGGCCCCGCCAATCTGATTGGCGGGGCCTTTGATGTCTCAAGCGGTTGTCTTATTGCGCGTCAGCGGCCGGAGCCTTTTCGCCGTGAGACAGGCTGTAGACGTAAGCGGCCAGCAGGTGAACCTTGTCGTTGCCTTGCAGATCGGCCTGGGCCGGCATCTGGCCCTGGCGACCGTAACGGATGGTCTGCTGCAACTGAGCGAAGCTCGAACCGTAGATGAAGCCGGCCGGATGCGTCAGGTCGGGTGCGCCCATGGCGGGCGTGCCTTTGCCGGCAGGACCGTGGCAGGCCACGCAGTTGGCTGCGAACAGTTTCTGGCCGTTGGCCGGATCGGCCTTGGCACCTTCCGGCAATTTACGACCGTGCAGGCTGGTCACCACATAGGCCGACACGTCGGCAACGCCTTGCTCGCCAACCACGGCAGCCCATCCCGGCATGACGGCATGACGACCGCCCATGATGGTGGTCTTGATGGTTTCCGGCTCGCCGCCCCAGCGCCAGTCGGCGTCGGTCAGGTTAGGGAAGCCGTAGGCGCCCTTGGCGTCGGAACCATGGCAGACCGAGCAGTTGGAGGCGAACAGGCGGCCACCCATCTTCAGGGCTTGAGGGTCCTTGGCGACTTCTTCGATCGGCATGGAAGCGAACTTGGCAAAGATCGGACCGAACTTGGCGTCCGAGCGGGCCATTTCCTTTTCCCATTCGTGCACCCCGGTCCAGCCGGTCTGGCCGTTGGCGAAAGCGGTCTGCTTTTCATTGTCCAGGTAGTTGTAGCCTGGCAGCAGGCCTTTCCAATTGCCCAGGCCCGGATAGAGGACCAGGTAACCGAGGGCGAAAATGATGGTGCCCACGAACAGCATGAACCACCACTTTGGCAGTGGATTGTCGTACTCCTCGATCCCGTCGAAGGAGTGGCCGACCGTCTCCTCGGTGGCTTCGCTGCGCTGGCCCTTGCGGGTCGACAGCAACAGCCAGGTCAGGGCGAAGATCGTTCCCAGGCTGAGGACTGTGACGTACAGACTCCAGAATGTTGTCATTCTTTGTTACTCCTAGAAGCTTGCTCGACGTGCTTGATGGCTTCGGGATCATCCGCGAACGGCAGCAAGGTCGCGTCTTCAAACTCCGACTTGCGCTTGGGGCTGAACACCCACAGGGCCAGGCCGATAAAGGCCACCATCACGACGACGGTGCCCAGGCCACGAATCATCCCGATATCCATCTAAATCACCGTTTGCTTTTGATGATGGTGCCCAGGCCTTGCAGATAGGCCACCAGCGCGTCCATTTCGGTCTTGCCCTTCACGGCATCCCTGGCACCGGCGATGTCTTCATCGGTGTAAGGCACGCCCAAGGTGCGCAAGACTTCCATTTTCTTGGCAGTGTCTTTGCCGTCGAGCTTGTTTTCTACGAGGAACGGGTAGGCCGGCATCTTTGATTCCGGCACTACGTTGCGCGGGTTGTACAAATGCGCACGCTGCCAGTCATCGGAGTAACGGCCGCCAACGCGGGCCAGGTCCGGGCCGGTACGCTTGGAGCCCCACAGGAACGGGTGGTCCCAGACGCTTTCACCGGCAACGGAATAGTGGCCGTAACGTTCGGTTTCGGCGCGGAACGGACGGATCATCTGCGAGTGGCAGCCGACACAGCCGTTGGCGATGTAGACGTCGCGGCCTTCCAGTTCGAGGGCGGTACGCGGCTTCATGCCTTCGACCGGCTTGTTGGTCACGTCCTGGAAAAACAGCGGAACGATCTGGGTCAAGCCGCCGATGCTGACGGCGATGACCATGAAGAAGGCCAGCAGGCCGATATTCTTCTCTACTGCTTCGTGCTTCATCAGTGAGCTCCAACTACGGCGATCTTGGCGGCGGCTTCTGCTTCAACCGGGTCAGAGGCACGAACGGTGCGATACACGTTGTAGGCCATCAGCAGCATGCCGCTGGCGAAGAACGCGCCGCCCAGTGCACGCACGATGAAGCCAGGGTGGCTGGCTTGCAGGGCTTCGACGAACGAGTACGTCAGGGTGCCGTCGTCGTTGATCGCACGCCACATCAGGCCTTGGGTAATGCCGTTGACCCACATCGAGGCGATATAGAGCACGGTGCCGATGGTGGCGAGCCAGAAGTGCGCGTTGATCAGGCCGGTGCTGTGCATCTGCGCACGACCGAACAGTTTCGGGATCATGTGGTAGATGGCGCCGATGGAAATCATCGCCACCCAGCCGAGTGCACCGGCATGTACGTGGCCGATGGTCCAGTCGGTGTAGTGGCTCAGCGAGTTGACGGTCTTGATCGCCATCATCGGGCCTTCGAAGGTCGACATGCCGTAGAACGCCAGGGATACCACCAGGAACCGCAGGATCGGGTCGGTGCGCAGCTTATGCCAGGCGCCCGAGAGGGTCATCATGCCGTTGATCATGCCGCCCCAGCTTGGCGCCAGCAGGATGATCGACATTGCCATGCCCAGCGACTGCGCCCAGTCCGGCAGCGCGGTGTAGTGCAGGTGGTGCGGGCCGGCCCAGATGTACAGGGTGATCAGTGCCCAGAAGTGCACGATGGACAGGCGATAGGAGTAGATCGGACGCTCGGCCTGTTTCGGCACGAAGTAATACATCATCCCGAGGAAACCGGTGGTCAGGAAGAAGCCCACGGCGTTGTGGCCGTACCACCACTGGATCATCGCGTCGGTCGCCCCCGAGTAGGCCGAATACGACTTGAAGAAGCTGACCGGCAGCGATGCGTGGTTGACGATATGCAGCATGGCGGTCACGACGATGAAGGCACCGTAGAACCAGTTGCCAACATAGATGTGCTTGGTCTTGCGCTTGACGATGGTGCCGAAGAACACCAAACCGTAGGTCACCCAGACGATGGCCAGCAGAATAGCCAGGGGCCATTCCAGTTCCGCGTATTCCTTGGTGGTAGTGAAACCCATTGGCAAGGTCACGATCGCGCCGACGATCACCGCTTGCCAACCCCAGAAGGTGAAGGCGGCGAGGCTGTCGGAGATCAGTCGCGTCTGGCAGGTTCGCTGCACGACATAGTAAGAAGTGGCAAACAAGGCACAACCACCGAAGGCGAAGATCACCAGGTTGGTGTGCAGTGGGCGCAGGCGTCCAAAAGTCGTCCATGGCAGATCGAAGTTCAACTCCGGCCAGACCAGTTGCGAGGCGATGAAGACACCAAGCCCCATGCCAAGGATCCCCCAGACCACCGTCATGATGGCGAACTGGCGGACTACCTTATAGTTATAAGCAGTCGGACTGATTGCTGTGCTCATTCTAAGGTTCCACGGTTTGGGTGTTTTATTAGGATAAAAATCGGTCGCAAGTATGGAGAAAGCGGGGGGTCATTGCAACGCGCCATGACCTGGGTCAATGCTTTCCAAAGCTGATTCTGCGGCCTTTCCATGTTCTGTGTAGGGACAAAATTGGCCCTTGGCAAAATGTCGCAACGCAGGAAAGAGGCGAGGGGGTCGGGTCGGTTGTAACGGGGTGTGTTCGAGCACGGCGTTCGGGTGATGCCAGGCAACTGACGCAATAGCCGGTATCCACCTGCCTTTGCGGCTTTTTTCAACGAACGAATGTCGAACGCATCGGGTCGGGTCGACCTGAAACCGGCAGTCGCCAGTGCACGTAAAGGCAAGCTTAGACGCGATTGCGGGGAACCGAAAGGAGACGATGGGAGGGGTGTGACAAAAAGAAGCACCTGCAAGTTGTAAGCTGCAAGCTTCAAGTGGGGTGCTCGTCGCTTGCAGGTTTTGCTTTTGCTTTTGCTTTTGCTTTTGCTTTTACTTGAAGCTTGCAGCTTGACGCTCGCCGCTCAACTGCTCCCCACTCTTCGAAAGGCTGTAGACGTAGGCCGCGAGCAGTTGCACCTTGTCATTGCCGAGCAATTCATTCTGCGCCGGCATATGGCCTTGGCGGCCGTGGCGGATGGTCTGCTGCAATTGAGCCAGGCTGGTGCCGTAGATGAAACCGGCCGGTTGCGTCAGGTTCGGCGCGCCCATCGCTTCGGTCCCTTGGCCGTTGGCGCCGTGACAGGCGACGCAGGTGCTGTTGAAAGCCTGCTGGCCGGCTTGCAGGTCGGCACCGCTGTCGGCCGGCAGCGGCAGGCCAGCCAAGTCGTGGCGAACATACGCGGCCACGTTCTTCACCCCGGCGTCTCCCAGCACTTCGCCCCAGGCCGGCATCGCCGCCATGCGACCGCCCAGGATCGTCGCCTTGATGGTTTCGGCATTGCCGCCCCAGCGCCAATGGCTGTCGGCCAGGTTCGGGAAGCCGAAGGCGCCCTTGGCGTCCGACCCATGGCAAACCGAGCAGTTGGAGGCGAACAGGCGACCGCCCATTTTCAGGGCCTGCGGGTCCTTGGCGACTTCTTCCACCGGCATGGCGGCGAATCTGGCGAAGATCGGCCCGAACTTGGCGTCGGCCTTGGCCATTTCCTTTTCCCATTCATGCGCGCCGGTCCAGCCATTCTCGTAGCCGGGCAGGATGCCTTTCCAGTTGCCCAGGCCTGGATACAGAATCAGATAGCCCACGGAAAATACCAACGTGCCGGCGAACAACAGGAACCACCATTGCGGCAACGGGTTGTCGTACTCCTCGATGCCGTCGAAGCTGTGGCCCATGGTCTGGTCGACGCTGCCCTTGGTCTCGCCCTTGCGGGTGCCGATCAGCAGCCAGGTCAGGCCGATCAGGCTGCCGAGGGTCAGTACGCAGATCCACGTACTCCAGAAGGTAGTCATGGCCAGGTGCTCCTTGTTGCAGGGTCTTGGGGAAGGGCGGTTTCGGCGGGCGGTTCGTCGGCGAATGGCAGCAGGCGCGCCTGGGCGAATTCCGGGCCGCGCTTGCTGCTGAACACCCACAGGGTCAGGCCGATGAAGGCGATGAACACCACGACCGTGCCCAGGCCGCGGATCATTCCAGTGCTCATTTCAAGGAACATGGGCTCACCTCTTGCTCTTGATGGCAGTGCCGAGCACTTGCAGGTAGGCGACCAGCGCGTCCATTTCAGTCTTGCCCTTGAGCGAGGCCACGCTGGTGGCGATGTCATCATCGGTGTAGGGCACGCCGAGGGTGCGCATGGCGCGCAGCTTGCCTTCGGTGTGGCTGCTGTCGACCGCTTGGGTGACCAGCCATGGATAGGCCGGCATTTTCGACTCGGGTACGACGTTGCGCGGGTTGTACAAGTGGGCGCGGTGCCAGTCATCGGAGTAGCGCGCGCCGACTCGGGCCAGGTCCGGTCCGGTGCGCTTGGAGCCCCACAGGAACGGGTGGTCCCAGACGCTTTCGCCGGCGACGGAGTAGTGGCCGTAGCGCTCGGTCTCGGCGCGGAATGGACGGATCATCTGCGAGTGGCAGCCGACGCAGCCTTCGCGGATGTAGATGTCGCGGCCTTCCAGTTGCAGGGCGGTGTAGGGCTTCATGCCGTCCACCGGTTTATTGGTCACGTCCTGGAAGAACAGCGGCACGATCTGGGTCAGGCCGCCGATACTCACGGCCAGGACCATCAGCAGCATCAGCAGGCCGACGTTTTTTTCTATTGTCTCGTGTTTCATGGCGGACTCCTCAAGCCATCTGCGCGGCAGCGGCAGCTTCGGCAGGCTGGTAGGCCCGCACGGTGCGCCAGGTGTTGTAGGCCATCAGCAGCATGCCGCTGAGGAAGATTGCCCCGCCTACCAGCCGCACGATGAAGCCGGGGTGGCTGGCCACCAGGGTTTCTACGAAGGAATAGGTGAGCGTGCCGTCCTCGTTCACCGCGCGCCACATCAGGCCCTGGGCAATGCCGTTGACCCACATCGAAGCGATGTAGAGCACGGTGCCGATAGTGGCGAGCCAGAAGTGCGCGTTGATCAGGCCGATGCTGTGCATCTGCGCCCGGCCAAAGACTTTCGGAATCATGTGGTACAGCGCACCGATGGAAATCATCGCCACCCAGCCGAGTGCACCGGCGTGTACGTGGCCGATGGTCCAGTCGGTGTAGTGGGAGAGGGCGTTGACGGTCTTGATCGCCATCATCGGGCCTTCGAAGGTCGACATGCCATAGAACGCCAGGGACACCACCAAAAAGCGCAGGATCGGGTCGCTGCGCAACTTATGCCAGGCGCCCGAGAGGGTCATCATGCCGTTGATCATGCCGCCCCAGCTGGGCGCCAGCAGGATCAGCGACATCACCATGCCCAGCGACTGCGCCCAATCCGGCAGCGCGGTGTAGTGCAGATGGTGTGGGCCGGCCCAGATGTACAGGGTGATCAGTGCCCAGAAGTGCACGATGGACAAGCGATAGGAATACACCGGGCGCTCGGCCTGTTTCGGCACGAAGTAGTACATCATCCCCAGGAAGCCCGCGGTGAGGAAAAAGCCCACGGCGTTGTGGCCATACCACCATTGCACCATCGCATCGGTGGCCCCGGCATAGACCGAGTAGGACTTGGTCCAGCTCACCGGCAATTCCAGGTTATTGACGATGTGCAGGAGCGCCACGGTCAAGATGAACCCGCCGAAGAACCAGTTACCGACGTAGATGTGCTTGGTGTTGCGCTTGGCCACGGTGCCGAAGAACACGATGGCGTAGGCGACCCAGACGATGGTGATCAGGATGTCGATCGGCCATTCGAGCTCGGCGTATTCCTTGGAGCTGGTGTAACCCAGTGGCAGGCTGATGGCCGCCAGCAGGATCACCAACTGCCAACCCCAAAAGCAGAACGCGGCGAGTTTCTGCGCAAACAGCTGGGTCTGGCAGGTGCGTTGCACCGAGTAGAACGAACTGGCGAACAGGGCGCAGCCACCGAAGGCGAAAATCACCGCGTTGGTGTGCAGCGGGCGCAGGCGACCGAAGCTGGTCCAGGGCAAATCGAAGTTGAGCTGCGGCCAGACCAATTGGGCCGCGAGAAAAACCCCGAGCCCCATGCCGACGATGCCCCACACCACCGTCATAATGGCGAATTGGCGGACCACCTTGTAGTTGTAGGCGGTACTGATAGAAGTGTTCATGGTTCCCCATCCACGGTTCAGCCGAAGTGAGCGCCTGCGCAAGGCAGTGCGGCGTTCTTCGCCTGGAGTTATAGGCAGACTAAAAGCGAGGCAAGCATGGACAAACAGCACAAGGCCAGTATTGACGGGGATCAATGGGCGCGATGCGTGGCGGAACATGGTTGGTTGTGGACAGCCGCGCAGCCCAGTACCGGCGCCGAGACGCCGACCTTG
Organism: Pseudomonas sp. Z4-20; assembly: GCF_051131955.1. NCBI lineage: Bacteria > Pseudomonadati > Pseudomonadota > Gammaproteobacteria > Pseudomonadales > Pseudomonadaceae > Pseudomonas > Pseudomonas sp. Z4-20. The sequence continues at coordinate 3,696,722 of NZ_CP071641.1, read as the reverse complement.
ATCCTGGCCCATGGTGCCGGTGCGCCGATGGACAGCGGCTTTATGAACGAAATGGCCGCGCGCCTTGCCGCACAAAGCGTCAACGTGCTGCGCTTCGAGTTTCCCTACATGGCGCAGCGTCGCTTGGACGGGGGCAAGCGTCCACCGAACCCGGCCCCTAAGCTGCTCGAATGCTGGCGGGAGGTGTACGCCACGGTGCGGCCTTATGTCGCTGGGCGGCTGGCCGTTGGCGGCAAGTCCATGGGCGGGCGCATGGCGAGCCTGCTGGCCGATGAGTTGGGTGCCGATGCGCTGGTGTGCCTGGGTTATCCCTTCTACGCGGTGGGCAAGCCGGAGAAACCGCGGGTCGAGCATTTGGCGGGGTTGAAGACCCGGACCTTGATCGTCCAGGGCGAACGCGATGCGTTGGGTAATCGGGCGGCGGTGCAGGGCTACACCTTGTCACCGAACATCGAGGTGTTGTGGTTGGTGGCGGGGGATCATGACCTCAAGCCGTTGAAGGCTTCGGGGTTCAGTCATGAGCAGCATTTGGGAGCGGCGGCACGGAGGGTGACAGAATTTCTTAAATAACTCTTTGCCTGACTGTCACTGCCTTGTCGCGAACAGGCTCGCTGCAATTTTTACTTCCTGGAATTGAGCCTGCTCGCGATTAAATCATTCGAACCGCAATGAATTGCTCATTGGTCGCGGATTAATTCGAATGCCCCCGTCGGGCGCATTTCCTGCCCCTCTTTTTCTATAAGAGCGGTGAAGTTCCCCGTTGCCGTCCCTCTCCTGGGATCAAGCTTGATGGTCAATTCGGCGCTTTTAGTAGTGGCCAACCTATAAAAATCGGGCAACGTACCGGAATAGAGATGACTGAAGCTGAGTCCGCCTTCATGTGTATAGGTGGCGTCTAGAACTTCATCGCCGGCATAAGGAATAAAAAGTTTGAAACTGAAATGAGTACATTCGCTTCCAGAACCGGTGCGGCCATAAAAAGTCCAGCCTCTATCCAATGGATGGTTATGCAGGATGAGCTTGGTATGTTCGGCAGTGACGAGCCCTGCGCCCACGTCCCAAGTAAATGAATTTCCCTCAATCAAGCGGGGTTCTTTTTCCGGAATGTAGAAGATCTGACTGTTCATTCGAAATCCCTATTGAAATCGCCGTTTTTTCTTGCTGTTCAAGATTAGGGCGCCTGCAATTCCGGTTCTACTGTCAGAGTTGACAGGTAGAGAGGGGCGAATAGGGTGTCAGAGTGTTTTTAGTAGATATTCTGGCGCTTTGGCATAGCCGCTAAAAACCCGGAAGCTCTCGCTGTCCGGGTTTTTGATTTGCCCATGGAAGTCAGCGGTTGAACCGCTCCACCAACGAATACTGGGTATTGGCCGTGCGAGTCAGTTCTTCGCTGAGCAGCGCCGAGCTGTGGGCCTGGCCGGAGGTCTGGTCGGCCAGTTGCGAGATGTTGCTGATGTTGCGGCTGATCTCCTCGGCGACCGAACTCTGTTCCTCGGTCGCAGCAGCGATCTGGGTGGTCATGTCGGTGATGTGGGCCACCGCCTCGCTGATCCCCACCAGCGCCTGGTCCGCTTCCATCACACGCGCCACGCCTTCTTCGGCCTGGCGATGGCCGGCCTCCATGGTCTGTACCGCATTGTTGGCGGTCTGCTGGAGCTTGGCGATCAGGGCATGGATCTGCCCGGTGGATTCACTGGTCCGCTGGGCCAGTTGGCGCACTTCATCGGCCACCACGGCAAAGCCGCGACCCATCTCCCCGGCACGGGCCGCTTCGATGGCGGCGTTGAGGGCCAGCAGGTTGGTCTGGTCGGCGATGCCTTTGATCACGTCGACCACGCCACCGATCTCATCGCTGTCCTTGGCCAGTTGGGTCACGGTCTGTCCGGTCTCACCCACGACGACGGACAGGCGTTCGATGGCTTCGCGGGTTTCCCCAGCGATATCGCGCCCGCGGCCAGTCAGGCGATTGGCCTCCTGGGTGGCATCGGCGGTGCGTTGCACGTGGCTGGCGACTTCCTGGGTGGTCGCGGCCATCTGGTTGACGGCGGTGGCCACTTGCTCGGTCTCCACTCGTTGACGCTCGAGGCCGGTGGAACTGTCGTTAGCCAGTGCATTCGACTGTCGGGCTTGGGCGTTCAGATGTTCGGCGGTGTCCTGCAGACGGGTCAGGCAGGTTTTCAAACGTGCTTCCTGGCTGAGGATCGACATTTCCAGGCGCGCCTGGACGCCGCGGCTGTCGGTATACATCCGCGCGATCAACGGGTCGGAAGTGGTTTGCTCGGCCAAGCGCAGCAGGCGCTTGATGCCGCGTTGCTGCCATTGCAGCCCCATCAGTCCCAACGGCACCGACAACAGGGCGGCCAGGGCGAAACCGTAGGACGAATTGAGGAACGCGCCGACGACGAAACTCAACTGGCTGACCAGGATGAATGGCAGCCAGTCCTGCAGGATCGGCAGCCATTTGTCGCTGCTCGGGACTGCGGCCTTGCCCTGGTTGATGCGTTGATAGAGCGCTTCGGCCCGGGAGATCTGCTCGGCACTGGGTTTGACCCGTACCGATTCATAGCCGACCACCTGATTGCCTTCGAATACAGGCGTGACGTAGGCGTTGACCCAGTAATGGTCACCGTTCTGGCAGCGGTTCTTGACGATACCCATCCATGGCAAGCCTTGTTTCAGAGTGTCCCACATGTGGGCGAACACGGCCGACGGAACGTCGGGATGGCGTACCAGGTTGTGCGGCGAATGGATCAGCTCTTCCTTCGAGAACCCACTGATTTCAACGAATGCGTCGTTGCAGTAAGTGATCACACCCTTGGTATTGGTGGTGGAAATCAATCTCTGCTGGGCCGGGAAGGTCCTTTCGCGTTGTGTAATAGGTTGGTTGTTACGCATGGTGGTGTAGTCCGCAAGGCTTTGAAAGGTTGTCGGCACCGTCAGCTTTTTGTTGAAGAAATTCTGCCCGGCGGTATCACGCCAGCATCGGGTAGGTAAATAGGGCGAAATGCAGCAGGTTGAGGGCAAAATGTGTGGCAATCGCTGCGCTCAGACCGCCCAACCGATAGGCCAGGCCGTAACCGATCCCGGCCAGGCCCGACAGCAGCACCCAATGCCAACCGGCACCGGCATGGACCAGGCCGAACAGCAGCGAGGCGAGCAGCAACGCGAGATTGTCGCCATGGCGCAGATGCTTGAAGCGTCGGCTCAGGCCACCCTGGATGTAGCCACGAAACAGTGCTTCCTCCACCAACGTCACCAATAAAAGATTGTTGAGCACCCAGATCCACGCCTGGTCCGGCCATTTCGGTGCCCAATGGATCATGCCCAGCAACATGGCCCCGCCCAAGGCTAATAGCGCGCTCAGGGTCAGTCCCAGGGCCGTGCCGTAAACAGCGCCGCGAAATGAGCGGCGACCCACGATCCAGGGGCATGCCAGCAATAGCCAGAAACCGATCAGGGGTTTGTCTTGGTTCAGATACATGGCAAACCGCACGGCGTCATCGCTGAAGCGTTGCGCCGCGATCGCCCGGCCGTTGAAGAACCCCGGCATCCAGTGCAATGCCAGCGCGACCGCAAGGACAATGAACAGGCAATGCCCAAGAAACTGCCCGACCGGCGTTTGTCGCTGGCGCACCGCGTACCCGGCAAACAGCAGCAGCGCGACCGAGATGATCGCAGTCCAGGCCAGGTGGCCGTAGGCGAGGGCCAGGCCATAACCGATCGAGAGAAGGGCCAGGTACGGCCAGGGTAGGGCGAGCATGTGAAGTCCTTTCGGGCGGAAACGTTCGGGGCTGTCAGGCCGGCGGAATTATAGGCAGACCCAAACGAAAACACCGCCCTTAAGAGGCGGTGTTTTCGTAGGACGCTTCTTTTTTATCCTGCAAGTAACTGCCGTAGGACAAAATGCAGGATCCCGCCAGCCTTGAAATATTCCACTTCGTTCAAGGTGTCGATCCGGCACAACACTTCGATCCGCTCCTGGCTGCCGTCTTCGCGGGTGATGACCACGGGCAGGTTCATGCGCGGGGTCAAATCGATGTCGCTCAAGCCGAGGATATCCAGGGTTTCCTTGCCCGTGAGGTTCAGGCTCTTGCGGTTCTGATCCAGCTTGAACTGCAAGGGCAGCACGCCCATGCCCACCAGGTTGGAACGGTGGATACGCTCGAAGCTCTCGGCGATCACGGCCTTGACCCCCAGCAGGTTCGTACCCTTGGCAGCCCAGTCCCGGCTCGAACCCGTGCCGTATTCCTGTCCTGCGATCACCACCAGTGGCGTGCCCATGGCTTGGTACAGCATGGCGGCATCATAGATTGGCATGCGTTCGCCACTGGGGATGTAGATCGTATTGCCGCCTTCTTCGCCGCCGAGCATCTCGTTGCGGATGCGGATATTGGCAAAGGTGCCGCGCATCATCACCTGATGATTGCCGCGCCGCGAGCCGTAGGAGTTGAAGTCCCGTGGCTCTACGCCTTGTTCGCGCAGGTAGTGGCCGGCTGGGCTGTCCGTCTTGATGTTGCCCGCGGGGGAGATGTGGTCGGTGGTCACCGAGTCGCTTAACAATGCCAGGATCCGTGCGCCCTCGACGTTCCTGACCACCGGTGGTGGCCCGCCAATGTCGTCGAAGAACGGCGGATGCTGGATGTAGGTTGAGTCGTCCTGCCAGACATAAGTCGCCGCTTGCGGCACCTCGATGGCTTGCCATTGTTCGTCACCGGCGAACACGGCGGCGTATTCCTTGTGGAACATGCTGGTGTTGACCTGGGCCACGGCGGCGGCCACTTCCTGGCTACTGGGCCAGATGTCACGCAGGTACACCGGGTTGCCATCCCGGTCGTTGCCCAGCGGCTCGCTGCTGATGTCGATGCGCACCGTGCCGGCCAGGGCATAGGCAACCACCAGCGGCGGCGAGGCCAGCCAGTTGGTCTTCACCAATGGATGCACCCGGCCCTCGAAGTTGCGGTTGCCCGACAATACCGAGGCGACGGTCAGGTCGGCTTTCTGAATGGCTTTTTCGATGGGGTCGGGCAGCGGCCCGGAGTTGCCGATGCAGGTGGTGCAGCCATAGCCCACCAAGTCGAAACCGAGTTTATCCAAGTACTCGGTCAGGCCGGCCGCGTTGTAGTAATCGGTGACCACCTTGGAGCCCGGCGCCAGGGAACTCTTGACCCAAGGCTTGCGGACCAGGCCTTTTTCCACGGCTTTTTTCGCCAGCAACCCGGCGGCCATCATCACGCTGGGGTTGGAGGTGTTGGTACACGAGGTGATGGCGGCGATCACCACCGCGCCGTTTTTCAGGCGATGGGTGTGGCCTTCGAATTCGTACTCGGCTTCGCCCACCTGGTCGGCATTGCCCACCGCGACACCACCGCCGCCTTCACTTTCCAGGCGACCTTCTTCTTTACTGGTGGGTTTGACCTGCAGCCCCAGGAAGTCGCTGAAAGCCTGGCCGACATTCGGCAGCGAGACCCGGTCTTGAGGGCGTTTGGGCCCGGCGAGGCTGGCCTCGACGCTGCCCATGTCCAGCTCCAGGGTATCGGTGAACACCGGCTCCTGGCCGGGCAGGCGCCACAGCCCCTGGGCTTTGCAATAGGCTTCCACCAGTTTCACCGTTTCGGCCGGGCGGCCGGACAGGCGCAGATAATCCAGCGTCACGTCGTCCACCGGGAAGAAACCGCACGTGGCGCCGTATTCTGGCGCCATATTAGCGATGGTCGCGCGGTCGGCCAGCGGCAGGTCAGCAAGCCCATCACCATAGAATTCGACGAATTTGCCCACCACGCCCTTCTTGCGCAGCATTTGCGTGACGGTCAGCACCAGGTCGGTCGCGGTGATGCCTTCGCGCAGCTTGCCGATGAGTTTGAAACCGACAACCTCGGGAATCAGCATCGACACCGGTTGGCCGAGCATGGCCGCTTCCGCCTCGATCCCGCCGACGCCCCAGCCCAGTACGCCGAGGCCGTTGATCATGGTGGTGTGGGAGTCGGTGCCGACCAGAGTGTCGGGGAAGGCGTAGGTGCGGCCGTCTTCTTCTTTGGTCCACACGGTGCGGCCCAGGTATTCGAGGTTGACCTGATGGCAGATACCGGTGCCCGGCGGCACTACGCTGAAATTGTCGAAGGCGCTCTGGCCCCAGCGCAGGAAGGCGTAGCGCTCGCCGTTGCGCTGCATTTCGATGTCGACGTTCTGCTCGAACGCCTGGCTGCTGGCGAACTTGTCCACCATCACCGAGTGGTCGATCACCAGGTCCACGGGTGACAACGGGTTGATCCGCTGGGGGTCGCCGCCGGCCTTTTCCACGGCGGCGCGCATGGCCGCCAAATCGACCACGGCGGGGACGCCAGTAAAGTCCTGCATCAGCACCCGTGCCGGGCGGTATTGAATCTCGCGGTCGGAGCGGCGCTCCTTCAACCATCCGGCCAAGGCCTTGAGGTCGGCCCCGGTGACAGTTTTTTCATCTTCCCAGCGCAGCAGGTTTTCCAGCAGCACCTTGAGCGACATCGGCAGCTTATCCAGGTCTCCCAGGCTTCGTGCGGCGTCTGGCAGGCTGAAATAGTGATAAATCCTGGCGTCGACTTGCAATGTTTTAAGGGTCTTCAGGCTATCGAGGGACGGCATTGAAATCACTCCTTTGAGTCCGCACGGCTACGGACTGACGGAACGGACAGAGCCTTTAACCTAGCCCTGTTTTGAGCGTATGACTAATCACTGGACTCTACGGGCAGGTCGGGGGTTCCGAACTCCGCTATCATGCGGCGGTTTTCGTGACAGGCTTTGCTACGGAGTTTCAATGAATACGCTTTTCATGCACTGCCGACCGGGATTCGAGGGCGAGGTCTGTTCGGAGATCGCCGAACACGCCGCGCGGCTCAACGTGGCCGGCTATGCCAAGGCCAAGACGGCCAGCGCCTGCGCCGAATTTGTCTGCACGGAACAGGACGGCGCCGAGCGGTTGATGCGTGGACAGCGGTTTGCCGAGTTGATCTTTCCGCGGCAGTGGGCGCGAGGCACGTTCATTGACTTGCCGGAAACCGACCGCATCAGCGTCATCCTCGCCCACCTGACCGCGTTCCCGACCTGCGGCAGCCTGTGGCTGGAGATGGTCGACACCAATGACGGCAAGGAACTGTCGAACTTCTGCAAAAAATTCGAAGGTCCGTTGCGCAAAGCATTGGGCGGAGCCGGGAAGCTGGTGGACGATCCGCTCAAGCCGCGCCTGCTGCTGACGTTCAAAAGTGGCCGGGAGGTTTTCCTGGGGCTGGCGGAGTCCAACAATTCGGCGATGTGGCCGATGGGCATCCCGCGTTTGAAGTTCCCTCGGGAAGCACCGAGCCGTTCGACGCTCAAGCTGGAGGAGGCCTGGCACCATTTCATCCCCCGCGACCAGTGGGACGAACGCCTGCATAGCGATATGACCGGCGTCGACCTCGGCGCCGCGCCGGGCGGCTGGACCTGGCAACTGGTCAACCGCGGCATGTTGGTGACGGCCATCGACAACGGCCCGATGGCTGAAAGCCTGATGGACACCGGCCTGGTGCAGCACTTGATGGCGGACGGCTTCACGTTCAAGCCCAAGCAGCCGGTGGACTGGATGGTCTGCGACATCGTCGAGAAGCCCGCGCGCAACGCGGCGATGCTGGAAGAATGGATCGGCGAGGGGCATTGCCGCGAGGCCGTGGTCAACCTCAAGCTGCCGATGAAACAGCGTTACGTCGAGGTGAAGCGCCTGCTCGAGCGCATCGCCGAGGGGTTCAAGGCGCGGGGCATCAAGGTCGAGATCGGTTGCAAGCAGCTGTATCACGACCGCGAGGAAGTGACGTGCCATCTGCGGCGGTTGGATAGCAAGAAGCCGAAGTCTCACTGAAACATGTAGCGAGCTTTTGTGGCGAGGGAGCTTGCTCCCGCTGGGTTGCGAAGCAACCCCAATGCCTTGTTGGGCTCCAAAGAGCGACGACTGCTTCGCAGCCGAGCGGGAGCAAGCTCCCTCGCCACAGGGAAGATGGACATCTGTTAAGGGCGCCGGCATTGCGCGACAATGCCGGCCAGTTTCAGGAGTAGAACATGAGTGAAATGAACGACACGCCGGTCGACGGCACACTGGACGCCACTGGCCTCAATTGCCCGGAACCGGTGATGATGCTGCACCAGCATATCCGCGACCTGGTTCCCGGAGGGCTGTTGAAAGTCATCGCCACCGACCCTTCGACCCGCCGCGATATTCCCAAGTTTTGCGTATTTCTTGACCACGAGTTGGTGGGGCAGGACGAAGTGGATGGCACCTACCGCTACTGGATCCGCAAGAAACTCGCTTAATCCGTCGAGCGGCTGATGCGGATTTGCTTGCGTGCACTGCGTGCCAGGCGGATCGAAAGCATCAGCGCCGCGCAACTCAAGCCTACGATCAAGCCCTGCCACAATCCGCTCGGACCGCTTGCATCGCCGAGCCAGTCGGTCAGGCCCAATGCGTAACCCACCGGCAGGCCGATCCCCCAATAAGCGAACAACGTCAGGATCATCGTCACGCGCGTATCCTGATAGCCACGCAACGCACCTGCCGCCGTGACTTGTATCGCATCGGAAAACTGGAACAGCGCCGCGTAGACGATCAGCATCGACGCCACCTGGATCACCACGGGGTCGGCGGTGTAGATCGCGGCGATGGGCGCACGCAGCGCAAACATCAGGCTCGCCGACAGGCAGGCGTACGCCAGCGCCGTGCCCATGCCGACACCGGCGGCGAAGCGCGCTTCCCGTGGCTGGGCGCGGCCCAGCGTCTGGCCGACCCGCACCGTCACGGCCATGCCCAGGGAGTAGGGGATCATGAACACCAGTGAACTGAAGTTCAGGGCGATCTGATGCCCGGCCACCACCGTGGCGCCGAGGCTGCCGATCAGCAGCGCGATGACCGCGAAGATGCTCGACTCAGCAAACACTGCAATGCCAATGGGCAGGCCGATGCCCAGCAAACGCTTGATCACTGCCCCTTGCGGCCAATCGAAACGAGCGAACAAACGACTTGACTGGTAGGCCGGTGCCCAGCGTGTCCACGCCGCCATGCCTGCCGCCATGAACCACATCACGATGGCCGTGGCCCAACCGCAACCGACGCCACCCATGGCGGGAACGCCCAGGTGTCCATAAATGAAGATGTAGTTGAGCGGAATGTTCAGCGCCAAGCCGCACAGGCCCAGCACCATCGCCGGGCGCGTACGCCCCAAGCCGTCGCTGAAACAGCGCAGCACATGATAAAACGCCACCGCCGGAAGACCGGTGCCGATGCCCCGCAGGTATTCCATGCACGGACCGATCAGCTCGGGATCGACCTTCATGATGTGCAAGATCGGTTCGGCGCTGATCAGCGCCAGCGCTGCGATCAACCCCACCAGCAGCGCCAGCCACAGCGCCTGGCGAACCAGTGGGCCGATCTGGTCGAACGTTCCGGCACCGCATCGTTGGGCCACCTTCGGGGTAGTGGCCAGCAGCGTACCGGTCATCAACAGGAACACCGGGACCCAGATCGAATTGCCCAGCGCCACTGCCGCGAGATCCCGCGGCCCGACTCGGCCGGCCATCACCGCATCGACAAAACCCATGGCGGTGGTTGCCAGTTGCGCCACCATGATCGGCAGTGCCAGGGCCAGCAACGTCTTGAGCTCCAGGCGAACCCGGGCCGGGCGGGTGAGGGTGGTGAGGGTGTCGATCAGAGGATTCACAGGGCAAGCGTCCGGAAAGAATAAGCGCGAGGCGGCGCATTCTACCCCTTGACGCAATGGTCAGGAAAAAACCTGTGTTGGGGATTTGTAATCGCCAACGTCTGCCTGGGTCGTTTCCGTGGTAAGGGAGCTTGCTCCCTCGCCACATACGCGTTCACTGAAGCAATGGCTGGCCCATCAAGGCGAGGAACGCCTACACTGCCCCTCCCGCCAAAGGAGCTCTGCCATGCTGATCGTCGCCGACGAAAACATCCCCCTGCTAGATGCATTTTTCCAAGGCTTCGGTGAAATTCGCCGGGTGCCGGGACGGAGTATCGACCGGGCGCTGGTCGAGCAGGCTGATGTGTTGCTGGTGCGTTCGGTCACCCAGGTCAATCGGGCATTGCTGGCCGGCAGCAAGGTGCGCTTCGTCGGTACCTGCACCATCGGTACTGATCACCTGGACCTGGATTATTTTGCCGAGGGCGGCATTCGCTGGGCCAGCGCGCCGGGCTGTAACGCCCGTGGCGTGGTGGACTACGTGCTGGGCTGCCTGATGACCCTGGCGGAAATCGAAGGCGCAAGCCTTGCGCAACGCACTTTCGGCGTGGTCGGCGCGGGGCAAGTGGGTGGGCGGTTGGTCGAGGTGCTCAAAGGCCTGGGTTGGAATGTGAAAGTCTGCGATCCGCCGCGCCAGGCGCTCGAGGACGGTGATTACTTGAGCCTGGAGCAAATTGTCGAGCAGTGCGATGTCATCAGCCTGCACACACCCTTGACCCGGGGTGGGGGGCAGCCTACCTGGCATCTATTCGATGAGCACCGGTTGAACAGCCTCAGGCCTGGCACGTGGCTGATCAACGCAGCTCGCGGCCCGGTCATTGACAACGTGGCGCTGCGCGAAGTGCTGTTGGAGCGCGAGGACTTGCAAGCGGTGCTGGATGTCTGGGAACAGGAGCCGACAGTCGATGTTGACCTGGCCGACCTGTGCGTCATCGCCACTCCGCATATTGCCGGCTACAGCCTTGACGGTCGCCAGCGCGGCACAGCGCAGATCTACCAGGCGCTGTGTGGTTTTCTCGAGCGACCGGTCGAAGTCAATCTGGCCGATCTGCTGCCCCGGCCCTGGTTGGGTGGCGTTACGCTGGATGCCCAAGCCGACCCGGCCTGGGCCCTTGCGGCGCTGTGCCGCAGCGTGTACGACCCGCGTCGCGACGATGCGGATTTTCGCCGCAGCCTGGTGGGCACGGTCGATGAACAACGCAGCGCCTTCGACACCCTGCGCAAATTCTATCCGCCACGCCGGGAAATCGACAGCTTGAAGGTTCATATCCAAGGACAATCGGCGGCTCTGCAGCAAATCGTGGCCGCGCTGGGTGCCACGACCCTTTAAGCCACAAGAGCCTGCAAAAGCGGCGGGCATAAAAAACCCGACAAAAGTCGGGTTCAATTGAAGACGGGTTACATCACTTTTGTTCGGCAGGCTTGACCAGTCGTTTTTCCAGTTCGCTACACGCGTTCTGGATCATGTCTTCGGTGATCGGGACTTCGCGCCCTTGGGCATCGATGAACGAGCAGCCCAGGGATTGGTCCGGTTGCGTGCGAATCACTTGAATCTTGTCGTCGCTGCTGTGTTGCAAGGACATGGCCTGTCTCCTCATCAGGTTGCGTGCCTATCGTACTGTCGTCAGGTGACCGAGCCATGACACTCCTTGAAGGTTCATGACGACAACCCCACTGAACCAGAAATGGCGGTGCGTTTCCAGCCAGACGTTAGACCGATAACATCTAGCCATTGGTGCCGGGGGTCATATTTAACCTGACTCATTTCGATTCAATTTGGTTCCGCTGCGTTTCGTTGCCGCTGGCCATCCTTTTTCCTGCTGTATTATCGGATGCTCTCCATGCTTTCTTCTCGACATCGCCGTGCCATACGCTTGGCCAGCGGCTTCATCGCCCCTTACCGCAAGCAGGTGATCGGCGCTTTGCTGGCGCTGATTGCCACGGCCGCCATTACCTTGTCCATGGGCCAGGGCATCCGCTTGCTGGTGGACCAAGGCTTCATGACCCGCTCACCGCAATTGCTCAACCAGTCCATCGGCCTGTTCATGGTCCTGGTGGTTGGGCTGGCGATCGGTACGTTTTCGCGTTTCTACCTGGTGTCCTGGATCGGCGAGCGGGTGGTGGCCGATATCCGGCGGCAGGTGTTCAACCATTTGGTGTACTTGCACCCCGGCTTCTATGAAAACAACCGCAGTTCGGAGATCCAGTCACGCCTGACGGCTGACACAACGCTGTTGCAGTCGGTGATTGGCTCATCGCTCTCGCTGTTCCTGCGCAACTTGTTGATGGTGATCGGCGGGATCGTGCTGTTGTTCGTCACCAATCCAAAGCTCACCAGCATCGTGGTCATTGCCCTGCCGCTGGTACTGGCGCCGATCCTGATTTTCGGCCGTCGCGTGCGGAGCCTGTCGCGTGAAAGCCAGGACCGCATCGCCGACGTGGGTAGCTACGTCTCCGAAACCCTCGGCCAGATCAAGACGGTGCAGGCTTATAACCACCAAGGCCAGGATGAGCGTCGTTTTGCCACTACCGTCGAGCAGGCCTTCGACACGGCCCGCAAGCGCATTGCCCAGCGGGCCTGGTTGATCACGCTGGTGATCTTATTGGTGTTGGGGGCCGTGGGCGTGATGCTCTGGGTTGGCGGCATGGACGTGATCGCGGGGCGGATCTCCGGCGGTGAGCTGGCGGCGTTCGTGTTCTACAGCATGATCGTGGGGAGTGCCTTCGGTACCCTGAGCGAGGTGATCGGCGAGCTGCAGCGAGCGGCCGGTGCGGCTGAGCGTATTGCCGAGTTGCTGCGTTCGGAAAATGTCATCCAGCCGCCGGCTTCTGGCCTCGTTACACTGCCATCCAGGGTGCGGGGCGAGCTGCGGCTCGAAGGCGTACGGTTTTCCTATCCGTCCCGACCGGAGCGTTTCGCGGTCGATGGGCTGGACTTGACCGTCAGGGCTGGCGAAACCCTGGCGCTGGTCGGGCCGTCCGGGGCCGGTAAATCAACGGTTTATGACTTGTTGCTGCGCTTCTACGACCCGGTCGAGGGAGTCATTCTGATCGATGACGTCCCGCTGACCCAGCTCGATCCGCTGGACCTGCGCCGTCACTTCGCCTTGGTGTCGCAAAGCCCTGCTTTGTTTTTTGGTACGGTTGAAGAAAACATCCGCTACGGCAACCCCGACGCCACCGCCGAGCAAGTTCGCGAAGCCGCGCGCATTGCCCATGCCCACGATTTCATTGAAAAAATGCCCGACGGCTACGGTACCCACCTGGGCGATGGCGGCCTCGGACTTTCCGGAGGCCAGCGCCAACGATTGGCCATTGCCCGGGCGTTGTTGGTGGACGCGCCGATCCTGCTGCTGGACGAAGCGACGAGTGCCCTCGATGCGCAAAGTGAATACCTAATCCAGCAAGCCCTGCCCAGCCTGATGAAAAACCGCACCACGCTGGTCATTGCCCACCGTCTGGCCACGGTGAAGAACGCCGACCGAATCGCGGTGATGGACCAGGGCAAGGTGGTTGCGGTGGGTACGCATCAGCAGTTGGTTGCTGGCAATGCGCTGTATGCGCGGTTGGCGGCGTTGCAGTTCAATGCTGGCCCTGAAGCGGCAATCGATTCAGAAATTGCCCCACAGCGCCAGCAACCGACCAAGTAACCGACCAAGTAACCGACCAAAAAAATGCCCGTATCTTTCAATACGGGCATTTTTTTGGAGCCGCGAGCAGCTCAACGCTCGCCGCTGCTCAGTCACTGATCATCAAAATACCGCTCATGCCAGTCCACCAGCGGCTGCGGCGAGTTGAGTTTCTGGCCGTAGATCACCGAGTACGACAACACGTTCTGCACGTATTGGCGGGTTTCGTCGAAGGGGATGCTTTCGACCCAGACGTCGAAGCTCAGGTGATCGGCGCCGCGCAGCCACTGGCGCACACGGCCGGGGCCAGCGTTGTAGGCGGCGGAGGCGAGGACGCGGTTGCCATTGAACTGGCTGTGGACCTGGCTCAGGTAAGCCGCGCCTAGCTGGATGTTCTTGTCCGGGTTGAACACTTGCTGTGGCGAGGCCAGGGGGATGTTGAACTTGCGTGCGGTTTCCTTGGCAGTGCCCGGCATCAATTGCATGAGACCGCTGGCACCGACGCTGGAGCGGGCATCGTCCATGAACGCGCTTTCCTGGCGGGTGATGGCGAACGCCCAGCTCGGATGCAGGCCACGAACCTTGGCCTCGCGGACCAGGGTGTCGCGGTAGGCCATTGGGAAACGGATGTCCAGGTCGTCCCAGTATTTGGCCTGGCTGATGGTGCGGATGGCCGGGAAATACCATTTCAAGTCATAGGCTAGTTTCGCCTGGGCGACCATTTCGTCCCGGTTGAAATGACGGCTGACGTGATACCACTCGCGGCGACCATCGACAATTTGCCCTCGCGCATGAAACTCCAGCGCTCGACGTATGCCCGGCGTATTGCGTACTTTGTTAATCAACGCCTGGCTCATGACCAGGGGTTTGTTATTGAGCGAGTAGGGTGACTGAGACCGATCGGCCGCCAGGAAACCGTAGAAATCCCGCTCCCGGGCCAATTGCTTGTAGAGCGTCACGGCTTCGGGGTTCTGCGGCTGTGCCAATTCCAGGCTGCGTGCTTGCCAGTAGCGCCAGCGGTTGGTACTGGCGAGCGACTCAGGCAGGCGGCGGGTCAACTGGTAGGCGTCTTCCCAACGGGCCAGGCGCAGCAGCAGGCGCAAGCGCCATTCCGAGACCGTGTCGTCCCGCAGTTCCGGATCGTATTTGGTCATCACGTCCAGGGCGCGGCTGTCGAAGCGTTTGGCCAGGGTCAGGCCGATTTCCCGGGCGATGGCCACTTTTTCATCCCGGGAAAAATGCATGGTGCTCGCGTAGCCGTCGAGCAATGCCATGGCTTTTTCTGGATCCTGGCGGGCCAGGCGGCGCAGACCGAGGCTGACGATATCGGACATTGGCTCGTCGGCGGGAGCAAAGCGCGACGGCTGGCTGAGCTGCTCGGGCTTCTGCGCAACGTCAACCAGCAGTTTGCCCCGAGGCGCGAGCGTGGTGAGGGCGCTGACCAGACTATTGGCCAAGGGGTAGTTGCGGGCCTGAGCGGCCAGCTTGGCGCGTTCCCAGCGTTTCTGCTCGGTCAACTGGCCCTGGGCCGCCCACATGCCGAACAGCGCGTCGCAGGCCGCAGGCTGCGATTTGCCGGTGAGCCACAATTTCTCGGTGTTGGCGTAGCCTTCGGCTTTCAAGCCGTGACCCAGCTGATACTGGGCATTAAGGCAATCAAGCTCGGTAAAGTTGAGCTTGGGATCGTAGTACTTGACGAAGGTCGCCCAGTCGCCACGCTCGGCCAGCCAGCGCAACCAGCGCAGCTTCATCCAGTTGGCCTGGGGCAGGTCGCCATGCTCGGCGAGGAACTTCTCGATCTCGGCGTTGCTTGCGCTCTTTAGGCGCGCGGTCAGTTCGTCGTAGGCCAGGTACGGCTCCAGCGGATAATCGCGCAGGGCCTGGCTGTAGCGAGAATACGGGCCTGAATCGCCTTTGGCCAAGGCGCGCTTGGCTTCATCGTAATATTGGCGCTGGGTGGAAATATCCACCGCCTGGGCGGTTTGAACGGCAGTAGCACATACAAACAAACAAGATAAGACACTGAAAAGGCGACTGCGCATGATACGTCCGGGCAGAAAAAAACATGACAAGCCCAGGGGAAAACCCGGGGTAACTGCCTGTAGCTTAGCCTTTTGCCAGCAGCCGGCGAAAGCTTTGCAGGGCCGTCGGCACAAGTTCGCAACATTTATTTTGCAGAGTGCTTCTGCGACGAAATTGGCGGACCTATGAGGGCTCTTCTCAGGTAGAATGCGCCCCCGGTTTTTGGAGAAGCTCATGACCCTGCTCAAATTCAGCGATGTGTCCCTTGCTTTCGGCGCGATGCCGTTGTTGGACAAGGTGTCCTGGCAGATCGCCCGTGGTGAGCGGGTGTGCATCATCGGCCGCAACGGCACTGGCAAGTCCAGCATGATGAAGCTGGTCAAGGGCGACCAGAAGCCTGACGACGGTTCCGTCTGGCGTGCGCCAGGCCTGAAAATCGGCGAATTGCCCCAGGAATTGCCGGTGGCCGACGGGCGAACCGTGTTCGACGTGGTTGCCGAAGGCCTGGACGGCGTCGGCGCGCTGTTGGCCGAATATCACCACCTGAGCCAGAACATCGTCACCGATGCCGACCTGGACAAGTTGATGCACGTGCAGCACGACCTCGAGGCTCGCGACGGATGGCGTCTGCAGCAACTGGTCGACAGCACCTTGAGTCGCCTGCAGTTGCCGGCCGACAAGACCCTGGCCGAGCTGTCCGGCGGCTGGCGTCGTCGCGTCCTGTTGGCCCAGGCTCTGGTTTCCGAGCCGGACCTGCTGCTGCTCGACGAACCGACCAACCATTTGGACATCGGCGCCATTGCCTGGCTTGAAGAAGCCCTCAAGGATTTCCAGGGCGCTGTGCTGTTCATCACCCACGACCGTTCTTTCCTGCAGAACCTGGCGACGCGCATCCTCGAACTGGATCGCGGTGGCCTGATCGATTGGAACGGCGATTACGCCAGTTTCCTGGTGCACAAGGAAGCGGCGCTGGCGGCGGAGGAAACCGCCAACGCGTTGTTCGACAAGAAGCTGGCCCAGGAAGAAGTCTGGATTCGCCAGGGCATCAAGGCTCGGCGCACCCGCAACGAAGGCCGCGTGCGGGCGCTGAAGGCCTTGCGCATGGAACGCAGCGAGCGGCGCGAGCGCACCGGCAAGGCCAACATCCAGCTCGATACCGCTGACAAGTCTGGCAAGCAGGTCATGGTGCTGGAGAACGTGAGTTTCGCCCACCCTGGCGGCCCGTTCCTGATCAAGGACTTCTCCATGGTCCTGCAGCGCGGCGATCGCATCGGCTTGCTGGGCGCCAACGGCACCGGCAAGACCACCTTGCTCAAGCTGATGCTCGGCGGCCTGGTGCCGACCAACGGCAAGGTGGAAGAGGGCACGAAGATCGACGTCGCCTACTTCGACCAGCTGCGTCATCAGCTGGATCTGGAAAAGACCGTGATCGATAACGTGGCGGAAGGCCGCGACTTCATCGATATCGACGGCCAGAGCCGCCACGTGCTGAGCTACCTGGGTGATTTCCTGTTCAGCCCCCAGCGTGCCCGCACGCCGGTGAAGGCGCTGTCGGGTGGTGAGCGTGCCCGTCTGTTGCTGGCCAAATTGTTCAGCAAGCCAGCGAACCTGCTGGTGCTCGACGAACCAACCAACGACTTGGACGTGGAAACCCTGGAGTTGCTGGAGGAAGTGCTGCTGACCTTCAACGGCACTGTACTGATGGTCAGTCACGACCGGGCATTCCTCGACAACGTGGTCACCAGCACACTGGTGTTCGAAGGCGAGGGCCTGGTTCGCGAATATGTCGGTGGTTATCAGGACTGGCTGCGCCAGGGCGGCTCGCCGCGTCTGCTGGGTGTGACCGAGAGCAAGTCCGGCAAGGCTGATCTGAATTCAGCGGTCGTCAAGGCCGAGCCGGCTTCGGTTGCCACCGCGGCCGCACCGACGCCTGCGAAGAAAAAACTCAGCTACAAGCTGCAGCGTGAGCTGGAAGCCTTGCCGGGTGATATCGATGCGAAGGAAAAGCAGATCGCCGCGGTGGAGGCCGAGATGGCTGACGCTGGTTTTTATCAGCGTCCACCGGGTGAAACCGCCAAGGTGATCGCGCATCTGGAGCAGTTGCAGGCTGAGCTGGACGCATTGGTCGAGCGCTGGGCCGAACTGGACGCCTGATCGACCGCTCTAAAAAATCCCGGCGTTGAGCGCCGGGATTTTTTTCATCCAAGGTACCGCCCCTGAAGGTTCAGGTGCGTTTGACCAGGTGCACTGCAAGCACGTCGCATGGCGCACCATGCAACACATCGTTGGCGGTGGAGCCTAGCAACAGCGCCAGGCCGTGGCGCCCGTGGCTGCCAACGACGATCAGGTCGCAGCCTTGCTCCTTGGCCAGATGATGGATCTCCTGGCGAGGCTGGCCGTAGGTCAGGTGGCTGTTTTCTTTTTTCAGCGCCGGGTATTTCACGATCAGCCGGTCAAGGCGTTCCTTGGCCTGATCGAATTGTTGCTGCTGCAGTTGGGAAAGATCCATTGGAACGTCACCGCCAAATGCCATGGCCATGGGTTCGACGATGTGCACCAGCGACAGTTTGGTGTCTCGGCCATCGCAAAGGGCGAGGGCGCGCTTGACGACGGGATCGCATTCTTCAGTGAGGTCGACGGCGACCAGGACGTGTTCGTAGTACATGAAAAAGCACTCCAGAGAATGGCGATACGTTAAGTATGGCTGGTTTCAAGCGCATTGAGGGCAACGCAGGTCAATGGCTCATCAAAATTCGGGAGTACAGATATGACGGTCTGGATAGTGGTGTCAATCCTGTTGGTGGTTTTAAGCCCCCTGGCATGGTTGCGGCCGTCCCGTGTCCAGAGTGGTCGAATGGCCCTGCGCATGGAGGCGCGACGCCTTGGGCTGGCCATGCAGCTGGCTCAGCAGGAGTGGCCCCATTGGCTCGGCCAGCAGCCGCCGAACCCTTGCGCGCAGTATCATCGGCCGCGGCGGGGGCGGCAGCCGGTCAGCTGGAGTTACTGGCAAAAGGCGCCGGGCGTGTGGGTCAACCAATGGCAGGAGCCCTGTCAGGACGAATCGCTGCTCAGTCATTTCAGAACATTGCCGGCCAATGTCTACAAGGTCGAGGCTGACGGTCAGATGATCGCCCTGTATTGGGGCGAGAAAGGCGAGGCGAGTGTTCTGCAGGACATTTCTGCTGTGCTCAAGGCGTTGGCCTGAGCAATAAAAAGCCCGATAGCGTCATCGGGCGGGTTGGCCAGGCAGGCCGGTAAACCGTTATATCCGGGCGTGCTTCGAAACGTCCTCCTTCCCAAGCACTCAGATGTGTTGTCACCAGCTTAGCCGGTTCAAATCCGCACGCCTGCAATTAGGGCGACTTTTCTAATAATTGATTCTATGAATGGTTGCCCATGCAGCGTCGTGTTGCGGATCCGTGCGGTACGGAAATGACTGTAGAGTCCTGTTCAAACGCTTGTTTAGGGCGATTGACAATTGTCGGAAATTCCGTGAAGGTGACGTACCCAAATCAAACGGGCGTATGAATTGAGCGTTTGTATTTTCAGAGCGTTCCTACAGACCCCGACTATCGCGTTGACGGGTGTGCCTGGCGGATTGGCGTAGCATCGACGTTATGTCAATGCCAGGCCAGCAGTCAGCGTCCAACGTGTACTGTTCAGCTTCCATATCGTGGAGATCAGTTGATGATTTACGAAGGTAAAGCCATCACGGTTAAGGCTCTTGAAAGTGGCATCGTCGAACTGAAATTCGACCTCAAGGGTGAGTCCGTCAACAAGTTCAACCGTCTAACCCTGAATGAATTGCGGCAGGCCGTAGACACCATCAACGCAGATGCTTCGATCAAGGGTGTGATCGTCAGCAGCGGCAAAGACGTGTTCATCGTCGGCGCCGACATCACCGAATTCGTCGATAACTTCAAGCTGCCCGATGCCGAACTGATCGCTGGCAACCTCGAAGCGAACCGTATCTTCAGCGATTTCGAAGACCTCGGCGTGCCAACCGTCGCGGCCATCAATGGCATCGCCCTGGGCGGTGGCCTGGAAATGTGCCTGGCGGCCGATTACCGCGTCATGTCCACCACGGCCAAGATCGGCCTGCCGGAAGTCAAGCTGGGCATCTACCCTGGCTTTGGCGGTACCGTGCGCCTGCCGCGCCTGATCGGTGCCGACAACGCGATCGAGTGGATCGCCGCTGGCAAGGAAAACCGTGCCGAAGACGCACTGAAAGTAGGCGCTGTGGATGCCGTGGTTGAACCCGGTAAACTCCAGGAAGCGGCGCTTGAAACGATCAAGCGCGCCATCAGCGGCGAGTTCGACTACAAGGCCAAGCGCCAGCCGAAGCTGGAGAAACTCAAGCTCAACGCCATCGAACAAATGATGGCCTTCGAAACCGCCAAGGGTTTCGTGGCTGGCCAGGCTGGCCCGAACTACCCGGCACCGGTCGAAGCGATCAAGACCATCCAGAAAGCCGCGAATTTCGGTCGCGACAAGGCTCTGGAAGTCGAAGCCGCCGGTTTCGTCAAGCTGGCCAAGACCTCGGCTGCACAAAGCCTGATCGGTCTGTTCCTCAACGACCAGGAACTGAAGAAAAAGGCCAAGGCCTACGACGAAATCGCCCGCGACGTGAAGCAGGCCGCTGTACTCGGCGCCGGCATCATGGGCGGCGGCATCGCCTACCAGTCGGCGTCCAAAGGCACGCCGATCCTGATGAAAGACATCAACGAACACGGGATCGAGCAGGGTCTGGCCGAAGCCGCCAAGCTGCTGGTCGGTCGCGTCGACAAAGGTCGCATGACCGCCGCGAAGATGGCCGAAGTGCTCAACGGCATTCGTCCAACCCTGTCCTACGGCGATTTCGGCCATGTCGACCTGGTGGTCGAAGCCGTTGTCGAGAACCCGAAGGTCAAGCAGGCGGTATTGGCCGAAGTCGAAGACAAGGTCAAAGAAGACACCATCCTCGCCTCGAACACCTCGACCATTTCCATTTCGCTGCTGGCCAAGGCCCTCAAGCGTCCGGAGAACTTCGTCGGCATGCACTTCTTCAACCCGGTGCACATGATGCCGCTGGTGGAAGTCATCCGTGGCGAGAAGTCCAGCGAACAAGCCATCGCCACCACCGTTGCCTACGCCAAGAAAATGGGCAAGAACCCGATCGTCGTCAACGACTGCCCGGGTTTCCTGGTCAACCGCGTGCTGTTCCCGTACTTCGGCGGTTTCGCCAAGCTGGTCAGCGCTGGCGTCGACTTCGTGCGTATCGACAAGATCATGGAAAAATTCGGCTGGCCGATGGGCCCGGCGTACCTGATGGATGTGGTCGGCATCGACACCGGCCACCACGGTCGCGACGTGATGGCTGAAGGCTTCCCGGATCGCATGAAAGACGATCGCCGTTCGGCCGTCGACGTGCTCTACGAAGCCAAGCGCCTGGGCCAGAAGAATGGCAAGGGCTTCTACGCCTATGAGACCGACAAGCGCGGCAAACAGAAGAAAGTCGCCGATTCGTCGGTGCTGGAAGTGCTCAAGCCGATCGTCTACGAGCAGCGCGAAGTCACCGACGAGGACATCATCAACTGGATGATGATCCCGCTGTGCCTCGAAACCGTGCGTTGCCTGGAAGACGGCATTGTTGAAACTGCCGCCGAAGCCGACATGGGTCTGGTCTACGGTATCGGTTTCCCTCCATTCCGTGGCGGTGCGCTGCGTTACATCGACTCGATCGGTGTGGCCGAGTTCGTTGCCCTGGCTGACCAGTACGCTGATCTGGGCGCGCTGTACCACCCGACCGCGAAGCTGCGTGAAATGGCCAAAAATGGCCAGCGTTTCTTCGGTTAAGCGCCCAACGACTAGAGCGAGAGAACATTTATGAGCTTGAATCCTAGAGACGTCGTGATCGTCGACTTCGGTCGTACGCCGATGGGCCGCTCCAAGGGCGGCATGCACCGCAACACCCGCGCCGAAGACATGTCGGCGCACCTGATCAGCAAACTGCTGGAACGCAACGTCAAGGTTGACCCCAACGAAGTCGAAGACGTGATCTGGGGCTGCGTTAACCAGACCCTGGAGCAGGGCTGGAACATCGCCCGCATGGCCTCGCTGATGACCCAGATTCCTCACACCGCGGCCGGCCAGACCGTCAGCCGCCTGTGCGGTTCGTCCATGAGCGCACTGCACACCGCCGCCCAGGCGATCATGACCGGCAATGGCGATGTGTTTGTCGTAGGCGGTGTGGAGCATATGGGCCACGTGAGCATGATGCACGGCGTCGATCCGAACCCGCACATGTCGCTATACGCGGCAAAAGCCTCGGGGATGATGGGCCTGACTGCGGAAATGCTCGGCAAAATGCACGGCATTACCCGCGAACAGCAGGACGCTTTTGGCGTGCGCTCCCACCAGCTCGCCCACAAGGCGACCGTGGAAGGCAAGTTCAAGGACGAAATCATCCCGATGCAGGGCTATGACGAGAACGGCTTCCTGAAGCTGTTCGACTACGACGAAACCATTCGTCCGGAAACTACCCTGGAAAGCCTGGCGACCCTCAAGCCGGCCTTCAATCCAAAGGGCGGCACCGTGACAGCCGGTACCTCGTCGCAGATCACCGATGGTGCGTCGTGCATGATCGTGATGTCGGCCCAGCGTGCTCAGGACCTGGGTATACAGCCGATGGCCGTGATTCGTTCGATGGCCGTCGCTGGTGTGGATCCTGCGATCATGGGCTATGGTCCAGTACCGGCTACGCAAAAAGCCTTGAAGCGTGCGGGCCTGGGCATTGCCGATATCGACTTCTTCGAGCTCAACGAAGCTTTCGCCGCACAGGCCTTGCCAGTGCTGAAAGATTTGAAAGTGCTCGACAAGATGAACGAGAAGGTTAACCTGCACGGCGGCGCAATCGCCCTGGGTCACCCTTTCGGTTGTTCCGGTGCGCGTATCTCCGGCACGCTGCTCAACGTCATGAAGCAGAACGGCGGCACTTTTGGGGTGTCCACCATGTGCATTGGCCTTGGCCAGGGCATCGCCACTGTCTTCGAACGCGTCTAAGCGTTACGTTGATGGAAGCCGGGGCCAAGTGCCCCGGTTTTTGTTTTTCCGGGTTTAGTAAAAAAAAGATTTTGTTTTTATTTTGGTAAGACTTGAGCAGGGGCCAAAGCATGCCGATACAACCTGGGCTCTACCAACATTACAAAGGTCCGCAGTACCGCGTATTCAGTATTGCGCGGCACTCCGAGACCGAGGAAGAAGTGGTCTTCTATCAAGCCCTGTATGGCGATTACGGCTTTTGGGTGCGTCCGTTGAGCATGTTCCAGGAGTCCGTCGAGGTTGACGGCGAACAGGTGCCACGCTTTGCTTTGGTGCAGGCCGAGGCGAGCATTTTTTCCAAGGCTTGAGGCCGACATGGGGGCGGGCATGCCCTTGACCTCACCTTGCAGCCACTATATATAGCGGTGCCGCGTCAGGCGCCAACCGCCTTTCACTTTTTTGAATTCAGGAATTTTCTGATCCATGGGCAAATCGCTGGTCATTGTGGAATCCCCGGCTAAGGCCAAGACCATCAACAAGTATCTGGGCAACCAATACGTGGTGAAGTCGAGTATCGGCCATATCCGAGACCTGCCCACCAGCGGTTCGGCTAGCGCCAGCAAAGAGCCGGCCGCCAAGCGCGGCAAGGCAGCTGCCGGTGAAGCGCCAGCGCTGTCGCCGAAAGAAAAGGCGCGCAAGCAGTTGGTCTCCCGCATGGGGGTTGATCCGGAGCACGGCTGGAAAGCCAAGTACGAGATCCTCCCGGGCAAGGAAAAGGTCATCGAAGAATTGCGTCGGCTTGCCAAGGACGCCGACACCATCTATCTCGCGACGGACTTGGACCGCGAAGGGGAAGCCATTGCCTGGCACCTGCGCGAAGCCATCGGTGGCGATGACAGCCGCTACAAGCGCGTGGTGTTCAACGAAATTACCAAGAAAGCCATCCAGGAAGCCTTCTCCCAGCCGGGCGAGCTGGATATCGATCGGGTCAACGCCCAGCAGGCGCGTCGCTTTCTTGATCGCGTAGTGGGCTACATGGTCTCGCCGCTGCTGTGGGCCAAGATCGCCCGTGGTCTGTCGGCCGGTCGCGTGCAGTCGGTTGCGGTGAAGCTGGTGGTGGAGCGCGAGCGCGAAATCCGGGCGTTCATTCCTGAAGAGTATTGGGAAATCCACGCTGATCTTGGCACCGCCAAGGGCGCTACCGTGCGCTTTGAGGTGGCCCGTGAGGAAGGCGAGGCCTTCAAGCCACTCAACGAAGCCCAGGCCATGGCGGCGTTGGAGAAGCTCAAGTCTTCGAGCTACAGCATCGTCAAGCGTGAAGACAAGCCGACCAGCAGCAAGCCGTCCGCGCCGTTCATTACGTCCACGCTGCAGCAGGCCGCGAGCAACCGCCTGGGCTTCGGCGTGAAGAAAACCATGATGATGGCCCAGCGGTTGTACGAAGCGGGCTACATCACGTACATGCGTACCGACTCGACCAACCTCTCGGCGGATGCCGTGGCGATGGCGCGTACTTATATAGAAAGCGAGTTCGGCAAGAAATATCTGCCTGAGACGCCGAATGTCTACAGCAGCAAGGCAGGCGCCCAAGAGGCTCACGAAGCGATTCGTCCGTCCGACGCCAATACCGAGCCAAGCAAGCTGTCGGGGATGGAGCGCGATGCCGAGCGTCTCTACGAGCTGATCTGGCGCCAGTTCCTGGCCTGCCAGATGCTGCCGGCGCAATACCTGTCGACCACGGTCAGCGTCGGTGCTGGCGACTTCGAGCTGCGCGCCAAGGGGCGCATCCTGAAGTTCGACGGTTACACCCGTGTCATGCCGCAAATCACCAAGCCTGGCGACGACGATGTCTTGCCGGACATGGCCCAGGGCGATGTGATGAAGCTGGTCAAGATCGATCCAACCCAGCACTTCACCAAACCGCCGGCCCGTTACTCCGAAGCCAGCCTGGTCAAGGAAATGGAAAAGCGCGGCATCGGTCGTCCTTCGACCTACGCGGCGATCATTTCCACCATCCAGGACCGCGGTTACGTGGCGCTGCACAACCGTCGTTTCTATTCGGAAAAGATGGGTGACATCGTTACCGAGCGCTTGTCCGAGAGCTTCTCGAACCTGATGGACTACGGCTTCACCGCCGGCATGGAAGAGAACCTCGATGACGTGGCCCAGGGCGAGCGGGACTGGAAGAACGTGCTCGACGAGTTCTACGGCGACTTCAAGAAAAAACTTGAAGTAGCCGAGAGCCCTGAGAGCGGCATGCGCGCCAACCAGCCAGTGATGACGGATATTCCGTGCCTGACCTGCGGTCGGCCGATGCAAATCCGTACCGCCTCGACTGGCGTATTCCTAGGCTGCTCAGGCTACAGCTTGCCGCCGAAAGAACGATGCAAGGCGACGGTCAACCTGGTGCCTGGCGATGAAATCGCCGCAGACGACGAAGGCGAATCGGAATCCCTGGTGTTGCGTGGCAAGCACCGCTGCCCTATCTGCAGCACCGCGATGGACGCCTATCTGCTGGATGAAAAGCGCAAGCTGCACATATGCGGTAACAACCCGGATTGCGCCGGCTACGAGATTGAAGAGGGCACCTACCGCATCAAGGGCTACGAAGGTCCGAGCCTGGAATGCGACAAGTGCGGCAGTGAGATGCAGCTCAAGACAGGCCGCTTCGGCAAGTTCTTCGGTTGCACCAATCCGACCTGCAAGAACACCCGCAAGCTGCTCAAGAGTGGTGATGCCGCTCCGCCGAAGATGGACCCGGTGAAGATGCCCGAGCTCAAATGCGAGAAGGTCAACGACACCTACATCCTGCGCGACGGCGCTTCCGGACTGTTCCTGGCGGCCAGCCAGTTCCCGAAAAACCGTGAAACCCGTGCGCCACTGGTGATGGAGATCGTCCCGCACAAGGACGAAATCGATCCGAAGTATCATTTCCTCTGTGAAGCGCCGCAGAAGGACCCGGACGGTCGCCCGGCGGTGATTCGTTACAGCCGCAAGACCAAGGAGCAATACGTGCAGACCGAGGTCGACGGCAAGCCTACTGGCTGGAAAGCGTTCTATGACGGCGGAAAGTGGACCGTTGAAGATAAGCGCTAATTGATGGTGTGTGGGCTCTCTATTGCGAGGGAGCTTGCTCCCGCTGGACCGGTCCGACGTTTCGGGCGCAGTCGCCCCAATAGCCACGGATGAACAGAAGGCCGCATGACAACCCAACGGTTTCATGCGGCCTCTCTGTTTTTGCCTTGCAGTCGCCTCGGTTGATCCACGACACTGTCGTACCTGCGTGACGCTTTTATTTCGTTGGGGAGAATGCCGACATGGCCCACGAACTCTACACCCGCACCAATCAGAAGATTTATTTCG
The DNA here is from genome assembly GCF_051131955.1 of Pseudomonas sp. Z4-20. Taxonomy (NCBI): domain Bacteria; kingdom Pseudomonadati; phylum Pseudomonadota; class Gammaproteobacteria; order Pseudomonadales; family Pseudomonadaceae; genus Pseudomonas; species Pseudomonas sp. Z4-20. Next base: position 3,670,939 of record NZ_CP071641.1, on the reverse strand, counting down.
CCGGCCTGTCGCTTGAAGCGCTGACCAAGGCGGAGGAAGGGCGCGCAATGAATGCCCCGGCGCTGGTCCAGGCTGGGCGTGAATCAGTGCTGTTTCATTTGTACGGTGCGTTGCTGGGGCTTTGTCATGAAATTGCCGGTTTCTATCGCTTGCCCCAGGCAAATGCTTCACGGGCCGAGTTGATGTTGACTCCAGAAGTATTGGAAGCCCACGCGATTCCAGAGCTGGCCGAAATGGTCGAGCTGGCCCAAAACCCCGAAACCTGGCTGGCCAGGCTGTTGGCAGCCCATACGGCTTTGTTCCAGCCGCCACGGGCCCCCCGTAAACCCAAGGGTGACGTGACCCAGCCGTTGATCGTTGCGGTCAATCTTGACGAACAAGAGCCGGAGCAGGAGCTGACGCGGGAAGAATTGGAGAGCTGGCGCCAGAATCTCAAAGGCCTGGCTATCCGCTTTCGCGAAGGGCTGAACGAATGCTGAGTTTCATTCGCTCCGTAATGTTCGCTAACGACGCTTGGTCAAGATCCTGAGCGAAGCCCGGCTGATGACTATATAATCCCCGCCTTTCGTGGAGAACAGACTTATATGCCAACGTCCTTTCTAGAAATTGTCGAACTTCCTGATGGCCGCATCGAGTTGCGCAGGGCTGAAGACGAGGGTTCTCTGGTTACCCTGAACTTCTCCGAGGACGCCAAGGTGTTCCTTCAAGGCCAGCACGTCGAGGTCGCCAAGGCGATGCTTAGCGTGGGTGTCCAGATGGCAGGCCGCTTGGTTGAAGGCGAATTCAACAAGGAAGAAGGACCTCGGGTTCTTCATTGATCCCGGCTGTCGATTTTTTACGTCAATATTGCTGGCTTCTCTGCCCTGGAGAAGCCCTGCGATTGTCTTAGCCCAGTCGGATATTCAAGCTTTGCGCATCCCCGATGCGGGCGGCGCTGATCAATTGTTGACGCGCGGTCGCGCTCAAGGGGTTCAGCCAGCTGACCACCGTATGGCTGCGGCCCAGGCGCAACGCTTCGCAAGTCAATTGCTGGGCACTTTGGGTGCCGCGCGGTTGCAGTAACAGGATCCGTTCCCGATTGAGACCGGCGTCCCGCAACCAGGCCTGTGTCACGCTCGCAGGCGGCGCAATCAGCGTCAGCCAGCGAGCATCCTGGTCTTGGCTCAGCTCCCTCAGGATGGGGGCGAGCAGGTTCAGGCAATTTCCAGCTGCACCACGCAACGACAGCTCGCTGAACGCCTCGGGCTCGATACCCCAGGGCGATTCGATGACCTCTTGCAGGACAGGAACCAGCGGTTGGGCCATGAATGCCTCGAACAACGGAAGTTGTGTGTGCTGTGGTGCGTGAGGGAATTGCATAAAGCCTCCTTTAGCGGCGAATGACGCCGACACTCAAGCCTTCGATAACCAGGTCCTGATCTTTCAGGTCCACTTCGATGGGGGCGAACTCTGGATTTTCGGCAATCAGCCAGACCTTGCTGCCGTCGCGCTTGAATCGCTTGACCGTGACTTCATCGCCGATTCGCGCCACCACAATCTGGCCGTTGCGGGCCTCACGCGTGGTGTGGACAGCCAGGAGATCACCGTCGAAGATGCCGATGTCCTTCATGCTCATGCCATGGACACGAAGTAGGTAATCAGCCCTTGGATGGAAGAACGAAGGGTTGATGTTGCAGGATTCCTCGACGTGCTGCTGGGCGAGAATCGGTGCGCCAGCTGCAACACGACCAATGATCGGGAGGGTGGTTTCGTCAGCCTTGGCTTCGAAGCCTGGGATGCGAATGCCCCGCGAGGCGCCAGGGGTCATTTCGATCGCGCCTTTGCGGGCCAGTGCCTTAAGGTGTTCTTCCGCCGCGTTGGGCGATTTGAAACCCAGTTCCTGAGCGATTTCCGCACGGGTCGGCGGGTAGCCGTTGTCTTCTAGGCAGCGTTTGATGAAGGCCAGAATCTCTGCTTGGCGTGGCGTCAGCTTTAGCATATTGATCGCTCTGTCTTTTTATACAGTGACTGGGATTATATACAGTGCGCGGCGCTTGGCAATCCTCCTTTTTTCAGGCGCCGCTGGACGGTCGCCCCGAAGGCTGCAAACGACTGCGCCAAACCTTCTGGAAGGTGTGGTTAAATACCTGACCGGGCGTTCGCAAAACGTCCCGTCAGGCTTGACAACCCCAAGGCTGAAACGTATGTTTCAAACAAGTGTTTGTCAGGCGGAGTAGCCATGGCCCAGTCGGAAACCGTAGAACGCATTCTGGATGCTGCCGAGCAGTTGTTCGCGGAAAAAGGTTTCGCCGAAACCTCGTTGCGTCTGATTACCAGCAAAGCCGGCGTCAACCTGGCAGCGGTGAATTATCACTTCGGTTCAAAAAAAGCGCTGATCCAGGCGGTCTTCTCAAGATTTCTCGGGCCTTTTTGCCTCAGTCTCGATCGCGAGCTGGAGCGGCGCCAGGCCAAGCCCGACGTCAAGCCGACGCTGGAAGAGCTGCTGGAAATCCTTGTCGAGCAAGCCCTTGTCGTGCAGCCTCGCAGCGGCAACGACCTGTCCATCTTCATGCGCCTGCTGGGCTTGGCGTTCAGCCAGAGCCAAGGCCACTTGAGGCGTTATCTTGAGGACATGTACGGCAAGGTGTTTCGCCGCTACATGCTGCTGGTCAACGAGGCTGCGCCGCGAATCCCGCCGATCGAGCTGTTCTGGCGCGTGCACTTCATGCTTGGCGCCGCAGCGTTCAGCATGTCCGGTATCAAGGCATTGCGGGCCATTGCTGAAACCGACTTCGGGGTAAACACTTCCATCGAACAGGTGATGCGGCTGATGGTGCCTTTCCTGGCGGCCGGCATGCGTGCCGAAAGTGGTGTCACCGATGAGGCCATGGCCGCGGCGCAGCTGCGTCCGCGCAGCAAATCCACGCCGGCGCTCGCCAAGGCTTGAGTGCGCGGGTGGGCGCGGCAGCCTACATCCGCTAAGCTAGCCGCCCATGCCGACTCTCGTTTCGAACCCGTTATACAGTTCATTGCATCATTGCGGTCTGCCAGGCCTGGAGCCCGGCGGTGCGGTCGTGCATGCGTCACTGTGTGGGTTCATCGTTTTTAAGGAATTGTTATGACTGCTGGCCTGCAAGGCTCGTTGATGGTGGACGTCGCCGGTACCTGGCTGACGGCTGAGGACCGCCATCTGTTGCGTCAGCCCGAAGTGGGCGGCTTGATCATCTTCGCTCGCAACATCGAGCACCCGCGCCAGGTGCGCGAACTGAGTGCGTCGATCCGGGCCATCCGTCCCGACCTGCTGCTGGCGGTCGATCAGGAAGGTGGGCGCGTCCAGCGTCTGCGCCAAGGCTTCGTCCGCCTGCCGGCGATGCGAGCCGTCGCCGATAACCCGAATGCCGAATACTTGGCCGAACAGTGCGGCTGGATCATGGCCATGGAAGTCTTGGCGGTTGGCCTCGATTTGAGTTTCGCCCCGGTGCTGGACCTTGATTACCAGCGCAGCGCCGTCGTCGGCAGTCGTTCCTTTGACGGCGATCCCGAGCGCGCCGCACTATTGGCTGGTGCTTTCATTCGTGGCATGAACGCCGCGGGAATGGCCGCCACCGGCAAGCACTTTCCAGGGCACGGCTGGGCCGAGGCCGACTCCCACGTCGCCATTCCCAACGACGAGCGCAGCCTCGAACAGATCCGCGCCAACGACTTGGTGCCCTTCGCCAAACTGAGCAAACAGCTCGCGGCGGTGATGCCGGCCCATGTCATCTATCCGCAGGTGGATGCGAGTCCAGCGGGGTTCTCCCGGCGTTGGTTGCAGGACATTCTGCGAGGCGAGTTGCAGTTCGATGGCGTGATCTTCAGTGATGACTTGTCCATGGCTGGCGCCCATGTGGTCGGCGATGCCGCCAGTCGAATCGAGGCTGCGCTGTCGGCAGGTTGCGACATGGGCCTGGTGTGCAACGACCGCGCGGCCGCCGAGTTGGCCTTGAGCGCTGCTCAGCGTCTCAAGGTCACGCCATCGGCCCGGATCGCCCGCATGCGTGGCCAGGCGTTCGCCACCACTGAATATCGTCAGGACCCACGCTGGTTGACAGCTATCGGCGCGTTGAAAGCCGCCCAACTGATCGATTAAAGGACGTTTTACATGACCGTTTACGCAATTATTGGCGGCACCGGCCTGACCCAGCTCGAAGGCTTGACCATTCGCCAGTCCCTCTCGGTGGAAACGCCCTACGGCGCGCCATCGGCCGACGTGCAGATCGGCGACTATGCCGGACGCGAGGTCTTGTTCCTGGCGCGCCACGGCCATCCCCATCACCTGCCGCCTCATCAGGTGAATTATCGCGCCAATCTCTGGGCCTTGAAGCAGGCCGGCGCCCAGGCTGTCCTGGCCGTCAATGCCGTGGGCGGGATTCACGCTGCAATGGGCACCGGTCATTTCTGCGTGCCCCACCAGTTGATCGATTACACCAGCGGTCGCCAGCACACGTATTTTGCGGACGACCTGGAAGCGGTGACCCACATCGACTTCAGTTATCCGTACACGGAGTCGCTACGCCAGCAGTTGATCGCAGCCCTGGCCGCCGAGGGCTGTGGCTATAGCAGCCATGGTGTCTACGCCTGCACGCAGGGCCCGCGCCTGGAAACCGTGGCTGAAATCGCCCGCCTGGAGCGTGACGGTTGCGACATTGTCGGCATGACCGGCATGCCGGAAGCGGCCTTGGCCCGTGAGCTGGAGCTGGATTACGCCTGCTTGGCCTTGGTGGTGAACCCGGCAGCAGGCAAGTCCACCACAGTGATTACCATGGCCGAGATCGAGCAGGCGCTGCATGACGGGATGGGAAAAGTGAAGTCGACGCTGGCGCGGGTGTTGATGGCCGGTTGATGAGCTTGTACAGGACGACGGAGGGAGCCGAGCCTTTTCGGCTCCCACTAAAAGCCCCGGAAGCGGCTTTTATCAGGGCGGGATGACCTAGCGTTTTTCCAGCTTCTCCGGCAGCGGTGCGAACAGTGCTTCGATGTCCTCATTCTGCAGTTTCCAATCTCCGGCCACGCGGCCATCCAGTACACCCGCCGCCAGGTCGGATTTTTCTTTTTGCAGCAGCTGAATCTTCTCCTCCACGGTGCCACGGGCGATCAGCTTGTAGACAAATACCGGTTTTTCCTGGCCGATGCGGTAGGCGCGGTCGGTGGCTTGGTTTTCGGTCGCCGGGTTCCACCACGGGTCGTAGTGGATCACCGTGTCGGCTTCGGTCAGGTTCAAGCCTACGCCGCCAGCCTTCAGGCTAATGAGAAAAATCTGACGCTTGCCGCTCTGGAATTCCTTCACGGGAGTGCGCCGGTCGCGCGTTTGGCCGGTCAGGATCGCATAGGCGACGCCGCGCTTTTTCAGTTCCTCTTCAATTAACGCCAACATGGAGGTGAACTGCGAAAACAGCAGCACCCGCCGGCCTTCTTCAAACAATTCTTCGAGCATTTCCATCAAGCTGTCGAGCTTGCCCGAGGTGCTGCCCCGGGCGGGCAGGGTTGCGTCGTTGATCAGGCGCAGGTCACAGCACACCTGGCGAAGCTTGAGCAGCGCTTCGAGGATGATGATCTGGCTGCGCGCCACGCCTTTGCGAGTGATCTCATCGCGGACTTTCTTGTCCATGGCCAGGCGCATGGTTTCGTAGACGTCCCGCTGGGTATCGCTGAGCTCGACCCAATGGATGATCTCGGTCTTGGGCGGTAGTTCGGTCGCCACTTGTTCCTTGGTCCTGCGCAGCAGGAAAGGTTTGATCCTACCGTTGAGGTGCTGCAATCGTACGTCGCTGTGGCGTTTTTCGATCGGCACGCGGTAGTCGCGGTTGAAACTCTTGACGTCGCCAAGCCATCCCGGCAGCAGGAAGTGAAACAGCGACCACAATTCCCCGAGGTGGTTTTCCAGCGGCGTGCCGGACAGGCAGAGCCGCTGCCGGGCGTTGAGTTCGCGGGCGGCCTGGGCGGCTTTGCTGGTGGGATTCTTGATGTACTGGGCTTCATCGAGGATGAGTACGTGGAGGGGCTGCGCTGTCAGTCGTTCGACATCCTTGGGGAGCAGGGCATAGGTGGTAAGGATCAGGTCGTAATCAGCCAACCGCTCGAAATGTTTCTTGCGCCCGGCACCGTACAACGCCAGTACCTTGAGCTGCGGGGTGAAATGGCTTGCCTCGTCGAGCCAGTTGGGAATCAGGCTCGTCGGCATCACGACCATGCACGGCCGGTCGAGGCGACCGGCGATTTTTTCGCTGAGAATGTGCGCCAGGGTTTGTAGGGTTTTGCCCAGCCCCATGTCATCCGCGAGGATACCGCCGACTTCCAGCTGCCGCAGCGATTGCATCCAGCTCAGGCCTTCGAGCTGGTAGGGGCGCAGCGTTGCGTTCAGGCCTTGCGGCGCGGTGGCGGTGTAATCCTTGATGTCGCGCAGGCGCTGGGCGAGGCCGCGGATGTGTTCACCGCCCTCCCAGCGCAGGGGCATATCCTGCAGCGGGTTCAGGCGCAGGGCGTCCGCGCTGTTGAGTCGCAGTTTGGTGGTGCCGGGCTCTTGCAGGTAAAACTCGCCGAGCGTCGCCAGTACCGGTTTCAGCCGGCCGTAGGGCAGGGCCACCTGCTGCGGACCGAATTCCGAGTTTGGACGGTTGGGCAAATTGACCAGGATGAGCTCGTCATCGCGACGCCTGGCCAGCCGTTCCGGGTTGAACAGTTCGATGTGCGAGCGCATCAGGTTCAACAGGATCGGCAGCAGGCTCAGTCGCTCGCCGTTGACGATGATGCCCAGCTCCAGGTCGAACCAGTCACGCTCCGGTGTGTCCTCGACCGTGGCGTACCACTCGTCCACCGCCGTCAGGTCGAAACCGAAATCTTCGTCGATCTGCAATTCCCAACCCTGGCTTCGCAGTTTCGGCAGATCGTTGAGGGTAAACGTCAGCCAGGCACTGTCATTGACCATTTCGTACAGTTCGCCAGCGCTTTCCGGCAGCGCCTTGCTTTGCCGGGTCGCCACCTTGAAACCGAGGATTCGCAGCTGTTCGCGGTAGGACTGTTCGACATCGGTCTGGCGTTTTATCCGCAGCGTCTGGGTTTCCTGGCGAATCAGCACGTCGGTGTTGCGCTGGCCGCTGACGTACTCGTCCAAATAGCTGAACGAGAGCGCGGCGCGGTGCTGGATGTAGCGCTGCATCTTGCCATTGCGCGGCTCGAAGGCGCTGAATTCGACACTCGCCAGCCACAGCCGTGGCACCGGCTGCACGTTGTCCACCAAGACCTGCGGTGCGGCCTTGGGACTGCGGTTGTCCAACACTGCCTGGAGTTTTTCCAGCAACTGCGCATCTTTTTCGGCGGCAGGGTAGGCCAGGGTTTCCTGGACTTGCAGCAGTACGGCGGCGCAATGCTTGCAGTTGATGCGCACCGGACAAGAGCAGGCCGCTTCGAGCAGGATCAACGCACCTTTGGCCGACTCCTTGAGGCGAATGGTCTGACGATAGACGCTTCCGCCGGAACCTTCGCAACTTGCAATAATGGTGCTGTCACCGGCCTCGACGATCCTGACGCGGTTTTCCAGGGCGTAACGGCGCCCACGCTCCAGGCTTTGTTCCTTGAATCGATTGACCCAGGAAGGAGCCAGGGGTTTGCTCAGGGGCGAGGGCATAGGCGCGCCGATCAGTCCGGAATCACGTCGGGAGCCTGCCGTGGCGCAGGCGCGGTCAGCGAGGTGATCTTGATCAGCAAGCCTAGATGGCCGTTATCGAGGAAGTTCAGTTGGCCATTCTTGGTATGGCTCTGCTGCTTGAGCCGCTCGCTGGCGGTGACTAAGCCGTTGGCGTCGATTTGATTGACCCAGAAGTCCGCGTCGACGTCGGTGAAGCGACCGAGCTTCAGTTCGAGGGTGCCCTCGATGGGAAACTGACCGAACTGTTCGGCGCCGTCGCTGACGGCGATTTTGCGCCCTTGTTCGCCCAGGTTCTGCTGCCAGGCCTTGTGCACCAGCACGGTGTATTGGCCGCTGGCGTTGAGTTTCTCGACGATGTTGCCCAGTGCCGGCGTGCGCTGGCTGTCCGCGCCAAGGCGTTGCGCGCCGGCGTCCCAGTCTTCCGGCGCGGCGCGGCTGATAATCGCCGGTTCAGCATTCTGGCGGACCAGGATCATTTCAACCTGGTACAGGTCGTCGGCAAACGCCAGGGGAGCGATCAGGGTCATCAACAACGTCAAGGAGCGAAACAGGCGCATTGGGCGTCCTTCAAGCAGTGGTCGGAGTGAGGCGCTCGAACAGCGCTTCAACGGTATTGAAACGCTCTTCCGGGCGTTCCATGGGCACCATGAACTTGAACATCGTGGCGCCTTCGAACTTGTAGCGTTTGGGCTGGCCCTGGATCAGCTTGATCAGCACCAGCGGATCGACCGGCGTCTGGGCTTCGAATTCGATACGGCCACCGTTGGGGCCACCGTCGACTTTCTTGATGCCCAGTTGCTCGGCCTTGAGCTTGAGCAGCGTGGTGCGGACCAGGTTCTTGGTCGGCTCCGGAAGCAGGCCGAAGCGGTCGATCATCTCCACTTGCAGGTCCTTGAGGCCTTCTTCGTCGGTGGCCGAGGCGATGCGCTTGTACAGGATCAATCGGGCATGGACGTCCGGCAGGTAATCTTCCGGGATCAGCGCCGGCACCCGCAGGTTGATCTCCGGCCCGCCGCCCAGGGGCTGGTCGAGGTTCGGCTGCTCGCCCTTGCGAATCGACTTGACTGCGCGTTCGAGCATTTCCATGTACAGCGTGAAGCCGACGGCCTGGATCTGGCCGCTCTGACCATCGCCGAGCAATTCGCCAGCGCCACGAATTTCCAGGTCGTTGGTGGCCAGCACGAAACCGGCACCGAGGTCCTGGGTATTGGCAATGGCTTCCAGGCGCTTTTCCGCGTCCGGGGTGATCTGCTGGCGGGGCGGCGTCAGCAGGTAGGCATAGGCCTGGTGGTGACTGCGCCCAACCCGGCCGCGCAACTGGTGCAGCTGGGCCAGGCCGAACTTGTCGGCGCGCTCAATGATGATGGTGTTGGCGCTTGGCACGTCGATGCCGGTCTCGATGATGGTCGAGGCGATCAGCACGTTGAAGCGCTTGTGATAGAAGTCGCTCATCACCTGTTCGAGTTCGCGTTCGCGCATCTGCCCGTGGCCGATGCCGATTCGGGCTTCCGGCACCAGCTCGGCCAGGTCGGCGGCGCATTTGTCGATGGTCTTCACGTCGTTGTGCAGGTAGTAGACCTGGCCGCCGCGCAGCAGCTCACGCAGCAAGGCTTCCTTGACCGTGCTCTTGTTCTGCTCCATGACGAACGTACGCACCGACAGGCGACGGGCCGGCGGCGTGGCGATGATCGACAGATCGCGCATGCCCGATACCGCCATGTTCAGCGTGCGCGGGATTGGCGTGGCGGTGAGGGTCAGGATGTCGACTTCGCTGCGCAGCGCCTTGAGCTGTTCTTTCTGGCGTACACCGAAGCGGTGCTCCTCGTCGATGATCACCAGCCCGAGATTCTTGATCTTCACGTCATCCTGCAGCAGCTTGTGCGTACCGATGACGATGTCGATCTTGCCCTCGGCCAAGTCGGCAATGGCGGCGTTCACTTGCTTGGTGGATTTGAAACGGCTCATCACTTCCACGGTCACCGGCCAGTCGGCGAAACGGTCGCGGAAACTGTTGTAATGCTGCTGGGCGAGCAGGGTGGTCGGTACCAGGATCGCGACCTGTTTGCCTCCGTGCACGGCAATGAAGGCGGCGCGCATCGCCACTTCGGTCTTGCCGAAACCGACGTCGCCGCACACCAGCCGGTCCATCGGCTTGGACGCGAGCATGTCGGCGCGCACGGCTTCGATGGTGGTCTGCTGGTCGACGGTTTCTTCGAACGGGAAACCCGCGCTGAACGTTTCGTAGTCGGCTTTCGGGTCGGCAAACGCATGACCCTCCCGCGCGGCCCGGCGGGCATAGATATCGAGCAATTCGGCGGCGACATCGCGCACCTGTTCGGCGGCCTTGCGCTTGGCTTTCTGCCAGGTTTCCGAACCCAGGCGGTGCAGCGGCGCCAGGGCGTCGTCGCTGCCGGTGTAGCGGGCGATCAGGTGCAGGTTCGCCACCGGCACGTAGAGTTTGGCGCCCTCGGCGTATTCCAGGGTGAGGAACTCGGCGGCCTGGTTATCGATTTCCAGCGTTGCCAGGCCCAGGTAGCGGCCTACGCCATGGTCGATGTGCACTACCGGCGCGCCTTCGCGCAGTTCCGTGAGGTTCTTGATGACCGCGTCGTTGGCGGCGTCGGCGCGTTTTTCACGGCGGCGGCGCTGCATTACGCGCTGGCCGAACAGCGGGCTTTCGGCGACCAATGCCAGGGCCGGATCCTCGAGAACCAGTCCGTCGTTCAGCGGGGCGATGGTGATCGCCAGGCGATCCTTGCCGGCGACAAAGTCCGGCCAGCTGTCGACGGTCTTCGGCCGCAGTTTCAGGCGTTCGAGCAGCTCCAGCAATACTTCGCGCCGTCCCGCGGACTCAGCGGTGAACAGCACGCGGCCGGGGAACTCGTCAAGAAAACCGGCCAGGGCCGCCAAAGGTTGCGTGGCCTTGGCTTCGATCGCCAGATCCGGCAGTGGCTTGGCCGGGAAGCGTTCGCGACCGGCACCCACTTCCACGTCCTGCTGGCTCGCCACCACGCGTGGCCAGCTCTTGAGCCGGGCGAAGCAGTCTTCCACCGGCAGGAACAACTCGGCCGGCGGCAACAAAGGCCGGGCCGGATCGACGCGGCGTTCCTCGTAGCGGTTGCGCACGTCGTTCCAGAAGTTTTCCGCCGCCTGCTCGATGCCTGGCAGGGAAAACACTTGGGTGTCCTGGGGCAGGTAGTCGAACAGGGTGGACGTCTCTTCGAAAAACAGCGGCAGGTAATACTCGATACCCGCAGGTGTGATGCCGCTACTCAGGTCCTGGAAGATCGGGCAGCGGCGGAAATCCACATCGAAGCGCTCGCGAAACCGTGCCTTGAAACGGGTCACGGCGTCTTTTTGCAACGGGAATTCCTTGGCCGGCAGCAGGCGGATCGACTGGACCTTGTCGATGGAACGCTGGTTTTCCGGGTCGAAGGTACGCAGCGTCTCGATCTCGTCGTCGAACAGGTCGATGCGATACGGCAATTTGCTGCCCATCGGGAACAGATCGATCAAGGCGCCGCGCACCGTGAACTCACCGTGCTCGTACACCGTATCGACGTAGCGGTAGCCGCTGGCCTCGAGCCGGGTGCGCATTTGCTCGACGTCGAGCTTCTGACCGATGTCCAGCACCAGGCTGCTGCCGAGCAGGAATTGGGTTGGTGCCAGGCGATGTAGGGCCGTGGTGATGGGCACTACCAAAACGCCATGACTGAGTTCCGGCAGCCGATAAAGGCTGGCGATACGCTGGGAAATGATGTCCTGGTGGGGCGAGAACAGATCGTAGGGCAGGGTTTCCCAGTCCGGGAAATGCAGCACGGGCAAATCCGGGGCGAAGAAAGCCAGCTCCTGTTCGAGCCGCTCGGCGCTCTGGCTGTCAGCGGTCAATAACAGGGTGAAGCGCTTTGCAGCGCTGGCAGCCTCGGCAATGGCCAGGCTCAGGGCGGCACCGGGCAGGTTGCCCCAGTGCTGTTTACCTGCCGCGGCAGGGAGAAGCGGAAGACGCAGAACGGGCACGGAAGGTTGAGCTCCAAGCGTTGCGACAAAGTCGACAATTGTAGCGGGGGAAGTGCCCGGCTGTCAGTCGCGGACTACTCTTGCAGCACCTAAAACCACGGCGCGACGGGCGCGCATTGCTCCGCAGAGGACTCGGCGTCATAATGTAGCCCCTTTTTTCAGCCCCTACATGTGGAAGGTTACCGTGACTCAGAAGCCCGACCAGTGTCTTGGTGAATGGATTGATCGTGAAGCCCTCGCCGAAGCGATGATCCCTCTCATCGGTCAGCTCTACCGCAATAACAACGTGGTGAGCTCGATCTATGGCCGCAGCCTGATCAACCAGTCTGTCATCGCGATCCTCAAGGCCCACCGCTTTGCTCGCCACCGTTCTTCCGACGACAGCGAACTCTCCGTCCACGAAACTTTCCCCCTGCTCAAGGCCATGAGCGAGCTCAAGCTCGGCGCGGCGTCGGTAGACCTGGGCAAGTTGGCTTTCAAATTCCGCAACGAAGGCAATGGCCGTAGCGCCGAGCAATTCGTTCGTGAAGAAATGGCTGATGTGGTCGGTCAGCAAAACGCTTCGGCCCGCAAAGGCACCGACGTCGTGCTGTACGGTTTCGGTCGTATCGGCCGCCTGCTGGCGCGCATCCTGATCGAAAAAACCGGTGGTGGCGACGGCCTGCGCCTGCGGGCCATCGTCGTGCGCAAGGGCGCCGAGAATGACCTGACCAAGCGCGCCAGCCTGCTGCGTCGCGATTCGGTCCATGGTTCGTTCAACGGCACTATTACCATCGATGAAGAAAACAACACCATCACCGCCAACGGTAACCTGATCCAGGTGATCTACGCGAAGAACCCGGCCGAGGTGGATTACACCCAGTACGGCATCAAGGACGCCCTGCTGGTGGACAACACCGGTGTATGGCGTGACGCCGACGGCCTCGGCCAGCATCTGGCCTGCCCGGGTATCGACCGTGTTGTTCTGACTGCGCCTGGCAAGGGCAAGCTGAAGAACATCGTTCACGGCATCAACCACAACGAAATCACCCCTGACGACAAGATCGTGTCCGCCGCTTCCTGCACCACCAACGCCATCGTGCCGGTGCTCAAGGCTGTGAACGACAAGTTCGGCATCATTAACGGTCACGTTGAAACGGTTCACTCGTACACCAACGACCAAAACCTGATCGACAACTTCCACAAAGGTGATCGCCGTGGTCGCAGCGCCGCGCTGAACATGGTCATCACCGAGACCGGTGCTGCCACCGCTGCCGCCAAGGCCCTGCCTGAGCTGGCCGGCAAGCTGACCGGTAACGCGATCCGTGTGCCGACCCCGAACGTGTCGATGGCCATTCTCAACCTGAACCTTGAGAAAGCCGCCACCCGTGAGGAAATGAACGAGTACCTGCGCTACATGGCGCTGCATTCCGATCTGCACAAGCAAATCGACTACGTCAACTCGCAGGAAGTCGTTTCCACCGACTTCGTCGGCTCGCGCCACGCCGGTGTTGTCGACGCCGAAGCGACCATCGTCCAGGACAACCGCGTTGTTCTGTACGTCTGGTACGACAACGAGTTCGGCTACAGCTGCCAGGTGGTTCGCGTAATGGAAGACATGGCTGATGTGAATCCGCCTGCGTTCCCGCGCTAAGCCTTAACCGCTTGTGAAAACGCCCCGACTTGTCAGGGCGTTTTTTTTCGCCTGGAATTTATCGGGCACCGCTGACCACTGAGGCCTGCGCCGTTCGCAGTTCGTGCCGGTTGCCCTTGAAGAGCACCAGCGTCGCAACCAAACCCAATACCGCCGCGCCACTGAGCCAGATCCCCGGCGCGGCCTTGTTATTCAGCACATGGATCAGATAAGTACAGGCCGCCGGGGTAAACCCACCGAACGTCGCCGTCGCCAGGCTGTAGGCCAGGGAAAAACCAGTGGTGCGCACTTCGACGGGCATGATCTCCGTCAAGGCGACCACCATCGCTCCGTTGTACGATCCATACAGGAACGACAACCACAACTCGACGATCAGCAAATGGCTGAAACTGGGGTTCGCCACCAGCCAGGACAGCGCGGGGTATGCAGTCAAGATTGCGAGAATGGTCGCACCCAGCAGCAAGGGTTTGCGCCCGATCTTGTCGGAAAACGCGCCCATGACTGGCAGCCAGAAAAAATTCGATAAGCCGATACACACCGTGACCAGCAGGGCATCCAGGTCTGACAGGTTCAGCTCGGCCTTGCCAAATGTTGGTGTGTAGGCAGTGATCAGGTAGAACGACACAGTGGTCATCACCACCAGCGCCATGCCCGCCAGGACGATGCCGAAATTCTGGCCGACGGAGCGGACGATTTCCGACAGGGTAGGACGGTGTTTTCTTGCCTGGAATTCAGGCGTTTCTTCCAGCGAACGGCGAATCACGAAGATGACCGGCACGATCAGGCAACCGATCAGGAACGGCACGCGCCAGCCCCATTCACCCATTTCCACGGGGCTGAGCCAATGATTCAGAGCGACTCCCAGCAAGCCGGCAAACACGACGGCGGCCTGTTGGCTGGCGGATTGCCAACTGACAAAAAAGCCCTTGCTCCCCGGCGTGGAAATCTCCGCCAGGTACACCGAAACACCACCCAATTCGACGCCAGCGGAGAAGCCTTGCAACAACCGCCCCAGCAGCACCAGCAACGGCGCTGCCACGCCGAGGGTGGCGTAACCCGGCACACAGGCAATCAGCACGGTGCCGGCGGCCATCATCGCGAGGGTGATGATCAGGCCTTTGCGGCGGCCGTGGCGGTCGATGTAGGCGCCGAGAAAAATCGCCCCCAAGGGACGCATCAGGAACCCAGCGCCGAATGTCGCCAAGGACAGCATCAGCGAGGCAAAGGCACTGTCGGTGGGGAAGAATGTCTTGGCGATGGCCGTGGCGTAGAAGCCATAGACCATGAAATCGAACATCTCCAGGAAGTTGCCGCTGACAACGCGAAAAATCGCCTTGCCGTTGCTCGTTTGGGAAGGCATGTGTAGGTACTCACTCTGGCCAATCTTGTAGGGAAGCATTGCTCGCTGCGGGAGCGCTGTAGCCCATAATGGCCGGCGTGGTTTTGAGGGGAGATGAAGATTTGTTAACTGGACGATGGATTGGGCTTGTGATGCTGGCCGGCGTGTTGTCCGGTTGCGGCAACGGCGACACCCTTGAACGCTTCGATGGCCCGACCATGGGTAGTCGCTATTCGATCCAGTACGTCAGGCATGTCGCCACACCCGGTCTGAAAGAGGTGCGCGGCGAGGTGGAAAACATCCTTGCCGAGGTCGATCGGCAATTTTCCACCTATCGCGGTGACTCGGACATCGAGCGTTTCAACGCGCTGCCAGCCGACAGTTGTGCGGTCATGCCAGGTCCGGTTCTCGAATTGATCCGGGTCGGTGAGCAGCTGTCTTCGCAAAGCGATGGCGCTTTCGACCTGACCGTGGAACCTTTGCTGAATCTATGGGGGTTTGGCCCTCAGTCCCGTACCGAAGAGGTGCCCAGTGCCGACGCTTTGGCCCAGGTACGGCAACGTGTCGGCTATCGGCATTTGCACATCGACGGCGAGCGGTTGTGCAAAGACGCCGCGGTCGAGGTCGACTTCAACAGCATCGCGGCGGGCTATGCCGTCGACCGCATCGCCGCCCGGCTGAAGGCATTGGGCATCGACAGTTATCTGGCCGAGGTCACTGGAGAACTCAAGGCCGTCGGGCGCAAGCCGGATGATTCCGCTTGGCGTATCGCCCTGGAAGAACCCCGGGACGACAAACGAGTGGCGGAGCGGGTCATTGAGCTCAAGGGTTATGGCGTTTCGACCTCGGGCGACTACCGTAGATATTTCGAGCGGGGCGGCAGGCGATATTCCCACACCTTTGATGCACGCACCGGTGCGCCGGTCCTACACAGCCTGGCGTCCGTCACGGTGATTCATCCTTCGGCGATGATGGCCGATGGACTGTCGACGTTGTTGCTGATTCTCGGTCCTGAACAGGGTTGGGACTATGCCCAGGAGCATGGCATCGGGGTATTTTTCGTCTTGCGGGGCAATGACCGTTTCGTCGTTCGCACAAACGATGCGTTTGAACGGATGGCCAGCGGAAAAACCCAATGATGACAGCGCCCTGAAAGGTTACCTGTGGCGAAATAGCGCAGGTAAAGGGGAGCGCCCCCTAGCCTACGACGCGACCAAGGGGTAATGTGCGCGGCGTTGACGCTTCTAATAGACTGTGGCCGGTGGCGTGAACCGGTCCGAAAATTGTTCCTTCATGCCGCCGGCCGGCATGATTTAGCCGTCGGAGCCAAATGTGGCGCCGCGGCCTGTTCTGAGGAGTACGCATGGCTGTCTACAACTACGACGTGGTGGTATTGGGTTCCGGCCCGGCGGGAGAGGGTGCGGCCATGAACGCCGCCAAGGCAGGGCGCAAGGTGGCGATGGTCGACAGCCGTCGGCAGGTCGGCGGCAACTGCACCCACTTGGGCACCATCCCGTCCAAGGCCTTGCGTCACTCGGTCCGGCAGATCATGCAATTCAACACCAACCCGATGTTCCGGGCCATCGGCGAGCCGCGCTGGTTCTCCTTCCCGGACGTGCTCAAGAGCGCCGAGAAGGTGATCTCCAAGCAAGTGGCCTCGCGTACCGGCTACTACGCCCGCAATCGGGTCGACGTGTTCTTCGGCACCGGCAGCTTTGCCGACGAGCAGACGGTCGAAGTGGTCTGCGGCAATGGCGTGGTCGAGAAACTGGTGGCCAAGCACATCATCATCGCCACGGGATCGCGTCCGTATCGCCCGGCCGACATCGATTTCAACCACGCGCGTATCTACGATAGCGACACCATCCTGAGCCTGGGGCACACCCCGCGTAAGCTGATCGTCTACGGCGCCGGCGTGATCGGTTGCGAATACGCCTCGATCTTCAGCGGCCTGGGTGTGCTGGTGGAGCTGGTGGACAACCGCGGCCAGTTGCTGAGCTTCCTCGACTCGGAAATCTCCCAGGCCCTGAGCTATCACTTCAGCAACAACAACATCACCGTGCGCCACAACGAAGACTACGAGCGCGTCGAAGGTTGCGACAACGGCGTGATTCTGCACCTCAAGTCGGGCAAGAAGATCAAGGCCGACGCCTTGCTCTGGTGCAACGGCCGTACCGGTAACACCGATACACTGGGCCTCGAAAATATCGGCGTGAAGGTCAACAGCCGCGGCCAGATCGAAGTCGACGAGAACTATCGTACCTGCGTGCCGAACATTTATGGCGCCGGCGACGTGATCGGTTGGCCAAGCCTGGCCAGCGCCGCCCACGACCAGGGCCGTTCGGCTGCCGGCAGCATTGTCGACAACGGCAGCTGGCGCTTCGTCAACGATGTGCCGACCGGCATCTACACCATCCCGGAGATCAGCTCGATCGGCAAGAACGAGCAGGAGCTGACCCAGGCCAAGGTGCCATACGAAGTGGGCAAGGCGTTCTTCAAGAGCATGGCGCGGGCGCAGATCGCCGGCGAGCCGCAAGGCATGCTGAAGATCCTGTTCCACCGCGAGACCCTGGAAGTGCTCGGCGTGCACTGCTTCGGCTACCAGGCATCGGAGATCGTGCACATCGGCCAGGCGATCATGAACCAGCCGGGCGAACTGAACACGCTGAAGTACTTCGTCAACACCACGTTCAACTACCCGACCATGGCCGAAGCCTATCGGGTAGCCGCCTACGACGGGCTCAACCGGCTTTTTTGAGCGGCTCCGGCCGGTGGCCTGAGCCGGCCGGGGAGACCGATTTCAGCAATTCTCAAGGGTGGCAGTGGCCAAACCGGGAAAGTCTGTAATCAGGCTGTCAGCGCCAAAGTCGGCGAGCCTGCGCATCAGCGCGGGCTCGTTGACGGTCCACACCGACACATGCAGCCCCTGGCGCTGCGCCTTGACCAGGCGTTCCGGCGTGCACAGGGTCCAGTTCAACGCGAGAATCTCGCAGCCATAGCTTTGGGCGACCTTCAACGGGTCGAGCCAGGCGTATTCGGCCACCAGTCCACGGGAAACGTCTGGCGTCAGGTCCAGGGCGGCCTTGAGGACTTCCCTGGAACTGGACGTAATGGTGATCTTGTCCAGCAGTCCGAAACGCTGGGCCATCTCGCGGATCCCCAGCACGGTGGCGGCAGCCCGGGTGCGTGATGCGCTTTTCACCTCCAGTTGCCAGTGCTCGAAATCACACTGTTCGAACAGTTCTTCCAGGCGCGGGATCGGGCAAGGCTTGATCCAACCCGGTCCACCCTTGCGCGCGTCGTAGGTCACCAGTTCGGCAGCGGTGTGCTCAACGACCTTGCCCCGACGGTCCGTGGTGCGCTTGAGGGTCGGATCGTGGATCACCATCAATTCGCCGTCCATTGACAAGTGCAGGTCCAGCTCGCAACGGCGCACGCCGTGCTTGAGACATTCCTGGAAACCGATGAGGGTGTTTTCCGGTGCTTCGCCCTTGGCGCCGCGGTGGCCATAAATGAGGGTCACGGTTCTTCCTTATCGATGCCAGATTCGTTCAGTTCTCGGGCCAGGCGTCGTTCCTGAGCCTGTTTTTGCAGGATATAGCGGGCCAGCAATTGCCGCTGGGCGTCAGTCGGGTGTTCAAACTCGGTGCCTACGTCATAGCCACCGCCCTTGGGGTCGCAATGGGTGACGCGCGCACGGAGCAACAACCCCAACGCCTGGGGCATCAGCACCAATTTGATCGAAAGGTGGGCGCCGACGGCGATGGGGGTGGGGTATTGGAAGTCGATGCCGCCTTCGGAGATGATCACCGGCTGGGGCTCGCCGATTTCGCCGAGTACCGTCACGGCGATGACCTGGCTGAGCAAATCGATGCGCTTGTTCATGGCCTTGAGATAGGCCGCGATGCTGCGTTCGCGCTCGCTGATCTGGCGCAACAGGTGTTGTGACTCGAATTCGCTCAGGTGCAGTTCGCTGAGCAGATTGAACAGTGGGGACTCATCCTGCAACACTTCCTGGCTGGCAGCTTCAGGAATGGACAAGGGCCGAATTTCCAGTGCGATCGTGTCCTCGATACGGTAGTATTCGCGGCGATCTTCTTCATCTAATGTCGACATGGCGAACCCATGGTAGCGGCGGTGGTCTGAGTGTAAAGCTGGTTTGTGACCCCCGCCACAAGGACGTTCCTTTTCCCTCCGAACAAGCCCCGACATGTTCAGACCTCTCTTCGTATTTATCGGCACGCGTTATACCCGTGCAAAGCGTCGCAATCATTTTGTATCGTTCATTTCCCTGACTTCCATCATCGGACTCGCCTTGGGCGTGGTCGTGATGATCGTCGTGCTGTCGGTGATGAACGGCTTCGATCATGAAATGCGCACCCGCGTGCTGGGCATGGTGCCCCACGCGACCCTCGAAACCGGGGAAGCCATCAGCGACTGGCCAAGCCTGGCCGCCAAGGTCAAGCAGAACCCTCAGGTGCTGGCCGTTGCGCCCTTCACCCAGATGCAGGGGCTGCTGACCAACGACGGCAAAGTCTCCAAAGTCTTGCTCAACGGCATCGACCCCGGGCTCGAGCGGAAGGTGTCGATCATCGACAACTTCATGAAACAGGGCAAACTCGACGACTTGGCGCCGGGCAGCTTCGGCATCGTGATCGGCGACAAGGCTGCGGCCAAGCTCGGCGTGGCCATCGGCGACAAGCTGACGTTTGTCGCTCCGGAGGTCACCGTGACGCCGGGCGGGATGTTCCCGCGCATGAAGCGCTTTACCGTGGTCGGCATTTTCCATGTCGGCGCCGGCGAGCTGGACGGCTACCTGGGCGTGACCAATCTCCAGGATCTGGCCCGCCTGCATCGCTGGAAGCCGGATCAAGTGCAGGGCCTGCGGCTGAAGTTCGACGACCTGTTCCAGGCGCCGCGCGTTGCCTGGAGCATTGCCCAGCAGCTCGGCGAAGACCGTTACTACGCCCGTGACTGGACCCGCACCCACGGCAACCTGTACCAGGCGATCCGCATGGAGAAGGCCATGATCGGCCTGCTGCTGTTGCTGATCGTGGCCGTGGCGGCCTTCAACATCATCTCGACGCTGGTGATGGTGGTGAACGACAAGAAAGGCGACATCGCCATACTGCGCACCCTCGGCGCCACGCCGGGGCAGATCATGCGCATCTTCATGGTCCAGGGCACGGTCATCGGCGTGATCGGTACGTTCGTGGGGGCCTTGGTCGGGATGTTCGCCGCATTGAATGTCAGCGCCGCGATTGCCGCCCTTGAAGGGCTGCTCGGGCACAAGTTTCTCAACGCCGACGTGTATTTCATCGATTACCTGCCATCGCAGTTGCAGTCCGATGACGTGTTGATGGTCTGCGGCGCCGCGTTGATCCTGAGTTTCCTCGCCACCCTGTACCCAGCCTGGCGTGCCGCGCGCACCCAGCCGGCAGAGGCGTTACGTTATGAGTGAGTCGGGCATGAGTGAAAAAGCTATCTTGAGCTGCCGCAACCTGGGCAAATCCTACGAGGAAGGCCCGGAGTCGGTGGTGGTGTTGTCGGGCCTGCAACTGGAACTGCATCCTGGCGAGCGCGTGGCGATTGTCGGCACCTCCGGATCGGGCAAAAGTACTTTGCTGAACCTGCTCGGTGGCCTGGATACGCCGACTGCCGGCAGTGTCTGGCTGGCCGGTGAAGAACTGTCGGCGCTGAACGAGAAGGCCCGGGGCCTGCTGCGCAACCGGTCGCTGGGTTTCGTCTACCAGTTCCACCATCTGCTGCCCGAGTTCACCGCCCTGGAAAACGTCTGCATGCCGCTGTTGATCGGCCGCACGGCGATTCCCGAAGCCCGGCAGCGCGCCACGGCGTTGCTGGAGCGGGTAGGGCTGGGCCATCGCCTGGAGCACAAGCCGGCCGAGCTGTCCGGTGGTGAGCGCCAGCGTGTGGCGATTGCCCGCGCCTTGGTCAACAAGCCGGGGCTGGTGATGCTCGACGAGCCCACCGGCAACCTCGATTCCCACACCGCACAAGGCATCCAGGATTTGATGCTGGAGCTCAGCACCTCGATGCGTACGGCGTTTCTTGTGGTGACTCACGACATGAACCTGGCCCGGCAGATGGACCGCGTCCTGCACTTGCAGGAAGGTTGCTTGACGCCCATCTGACTGGCCAGAACCCGGTACTTGCTGCAAGTGTCGGGTCTTTTATTTTCATACGGTGCCCCGCGAATGTTCAGACCGTTATCGATCTTTATCGGCACGCGCTATACCCGCGCCAAGCGCCGCAATCGCTTCGTTTCGTTCATCTCCATGACCTCGATGATCGGCCTCGCCTTGGGCGTGCTGGCGATGATCGTCGTGCTGTCGGTGATGAACGGCTTCCAGCGCGAAATGAGCTCGCGCATCCTCGGCATGGTGCCTCACGCCACCATCGTCGGCGTCAATCCGATCGACGATTGGCAGCCGGTGGCCGCCGCGGCGTTGAAAAATCCTGAAGTGACGGCCGCCGTGCCGTTCACCGAGATGGAAGGGATGTTGAGCCACAAAGGCTCGATGCAGCCGATCCAGATCAGCGGCGTTGACCCGGCCCAGGAGGGCCAGGTCTCGATCGTCGCCCAGCACATCGTCCAGGGGCGTCTCGATGCCCTGAAGCCGGGCGAGTTTGGCGTTGTCATCGGCGAAATCACTGCCCGGCGTTTCCGCCTCAACGTCGGCGACAAGCTGACCTTGATCGTGCCGGAAGTCAGCACCGCGCCGGGCGGCATCACGCCACGGATGCAGCGGTTGAACGTGGTGGGTGTGTTCAAGGTTGGTGCAGAGCTGGACGGCTCGATGGCGCTGATCCACCTTGCCGACGCCGCACAGATGCAGCACTGGCAGCCGAACCAGGTGCAGAGTGTGCGCCTGGCGGTGAAGGATTTGTACGCGGCCCCGAAAGTCTCCGGTGATATCGCCACCGGCCTTGGCGCGGCCTACAAGGCCGACGACTGGACCCACACCCAGGGCAGCCTGTTCAGCGCCATGAAAATGGAAAAGACCATGATCGGCCTGCTGTTGTTGATGATCGTCGCGGTGGCGGCGTTCAACATCATCGCCACCTTGATCATGGTGGTGAACGATAAAGGCGCGGACATCGCCATCCTGCGCACGATTGGCGCCACACCGCGGCAGATCATGGCGATCTTCATGGTCCAGGGCACAGTGATTGGCGTCGTCGGTACGCTCATCGGTGGCGTGCTGGGGGTGATTGCGGCGTTGAATGTCAGCGCGCTGGTGGGCTGGCTGGAAAGGGTCAGCGGCCAACACATCTTCAGTTCTGATGTGTACTTCGTCAGCAATTTGCCGTCGGAACTTCAGCGTGGCGACGTGGTGTTGATCTGCTCGGCGGGGTTCATCCTGAGCTTTCTTGCCACCGTGTACCCGGCGTGGCGCGCAGCGAAGATCGAACCGGCGCAGGCGTTGCGGTATTCCTGATAGCCCGTGAAGCCCCCCGTGGCGAGGGAGCTTGCTCCCGCTGGGCTGCGCAGCAGCCCCAAAAGCGGCGGGCTTATTATGGATGATGTGCAGACTTTCAGATTTTTTGGGAGCGCTTCGCGCTCCAGCGGGAGCAAGCTCCCTCGCCACAGGGTTTTGTGTCAGGGCTGACCGGCCTTTGGCAACTCAATCACAAACCGCGTCCAGCCATCAGCCGATTCGCAACGGATCTCCCCGCCATGGGCGCGGATGATCGAGCGGGTGATGGCCAGCCCCAGTCCAGCGTGCTCGCTGCTGCCTTCCTGGCGGGACGGGTCGGCGCGATAGAAGCGGTCGAACAGGCGCGGCAGCAAATCTGCTGCAACCCCCTCGCCACTGTTTTCCACGCTTACGCTCACCCCTTGAGCCCCATCGATAATTCGCACCCGCACTTCGCCGCCAACTGGGGTGAAGCGCAGGGCGTTGTCCAGCAGGTTGGAAAAGGCCCGACGCATCATGTTGCGGTCACCCTCGATGCAGCTTTCGCCCTCGCGACCCAGCCGCACATTGGCGTCTTCGGCTAACGGTGCGAAAAAGTCCAACAGCACGTCCACTTCCTCGGCCAGTTGCAGCGGTTCGCGATTGAGCGCCAGCAGGCCGTGGTCAGCCTTGGCCAGGTAGAGCATGTCGTTGACCAGTTGCGCCATCCATTGCAGTTCTTCGAGATTGCTGTGCAACGCCTCGCGGTAATCTTCCAACGAGCGCTCACGGGTGAGGGTGACTTGGGTATGAGTCAGCAAATTCGACAGGGGCGTGCGCAATTCATGGGCGATATCGGCAGAAAACCCGGAGAGCCGCTGAAACGCATCATCGAGGCGCCCGAGCATGTCGTTGATGCTGTGGGCCAATTCCGCCAGTTCGGCAGGCATATGCTCTTCTGGCAGTCGGGCATCGAGCGAGCGGGCCGAGACGCTGCCGGCAATCGCGCCCATGCGTCGCAAGGGGCGCAAGCCACGCCGGGCAGCCCAGGCGCCGAGCAGGGCGGTGGCCACTGCCGAGAGGCCGACGGTCAACCAGATCAGGCGCTGCATGCGCTGCAGGAAGTGCTGGTGATGAGTGATGTCGAGCAGCAGCGTGAGCTGCGCTGAGTCCGCGCGATCAAGATACAGCGGCGCATTCAACACCCGATAATCAGTGTCGGCGTCGCTGAGCGTGGACAAGCCGGGCCGCTGCGGCACTTGCGCTGGAATTCGAATCGAGCCGCCATGCCAGCGGACGCCTTCGTTGTCCTTGATGCGCAAGGCCAGGTCTGCCTGACGGCTCAACTCATCGTCCAGAAGTTTGCGCGGATCGTGGCCATGGCTGTCCTGCAAGGCGCGCCGCACGCCAATCAGCTTGGCTTCGAGCACTTGCTGGTCCAACTCGATGAAATGTGCCTCGCTGCCTCGGCTGAACAGTACGCCGGCGAACAATGACACGACGGCGGTGCAGGCCGCGAAAAGCAGCGCCAACCGGTTGCTCAGCGACCAGCGGCGGGTCACAGGTTGCGCTCTTCGAGGACATAGCCCATGCCGCGCACGGTGTGGATCAGCTTGTTGGGAAAGTCATCGTCAACCTTGATCCGCAGACGCCGGATCGCCACCTCGATGACGTTGGTGTCGCTGTCGAAATTCATGTCCCAGACCTGCGAGGCGATCAGGGACTTCGGCAGTACTTCGCCCTGGCGCCGCAGCAACATTTCCAGCAAGGCAAACTCCTTGGCGGTCAGGTCGATGCGTCGGCCATTGCGTTCGACGCGGCGGCGGATCAGATCCAGGCGCAAGTCGGCCAGTTGCAAGCTGGTTTCCTGGGCCGCCGAACTGCCTCGGCGCAGCAGGCTTCGAACCCGGGCCAGCAGTTCGGAAAAGGCAAAGGGCTTGACCAAGTAATCGTCGGCACCCAGTTCCAACCCGTGTACCCGGTCCTGCACCGCATCGCGCGCGGTCAGGAACAGCACCGGCGTTTCCAGCCCAGCACCGCGTACCGCTTGCAGGATCTGCCAGCCATCGCGACCGGGCAGCATCACGTCGAGAATCAGCAGCGCGTATTCACCGCTCAGGGCCAGTTGCTCGCCGGTGATGCCATCGGCCACCAGGTCGGCGTTGAACCCGGCTTCGCTCAAGCCTTGGCGCAGGTATTGGCCGGTTTTCAGTTGGTCTTCGACAATCAGCAGTTTCATGGGTTGCTCGCGGCTGTGTTTGAACGAGGGCGTTATACCGTGGTGCATGGTGTCATGGGGCAAGCTGACAAAGTTGTAATGCGACTGCAAGCCAGTTGGCGGAGCAAGGGCTCAAGAGAACCGTAAAGACTGGTAGAATCCGCTGATTCTTCAGTCAGGTTTCCGTCATGCATCCCGCAGCCGAACACTCGCCGCTGGGCAAATCCAGCGAATACATCGCCACGTACACGCCGTCACTGCTGTTCCCGATCCCGCGCACCGCGAAATGGGCGGAGCTGGGACTGACAGCCGAGACCCTGCCGTACAAGGGTGTGGATTTCTGGAACTGTTTCGAGCTGTCCTGGCTGTTGCCGTCCGGCAAGCCAGTGGTGGCTATCGCTGAATTCGCGATCCCGGCGGATTCGCCGAACATCATCGAATCCAAGTCCTTCAAGCTGTACCTGAACTCCTTGAACCAGACGGCGTTCAACGACAGCGCGAGCCTGCAAGCCACTCTGCGCCAGGACCTGTCGGCCGCGGCGGGCAAGCCGGTAGGCGTGCGGATTCGCAGCCTCAAGGATGTCGAAAGCGAAGGCGTCGTCGCCTTGCCTGGTGTGTGCGTAGACGACCTGGACATCAGCGTCGACTCCTACGAGCATCCGCGTCCCGAGCTGCTGCGTTGCGATGCATCGCGTATCGTCGAGGAAAGCCTGCATAGCCATTTGCTCAAGTCCAACTGCCCGGTGACCAGCCAGCCGGACTGGGGCAGCGTGGCGGTGGAATATCGCGGTGCGGCGCTGGACCACGCGAGCCTGCTGGCCTACATCGTCAGCTTCCGCCAGCATTCGGACTTTCACGAGCAGTGTGTCGAGCGGATCTTCCTGGACCTGCAGCGCTTGCTCAAGCCGGAGAAATTGACGGTGTATGCGCGGTATGTGCGGCGGGGTGGGTTGGATATCAATCCGTATCGCAGTACTGAAACGGTGCAGTTGCCGAACCAGCGCTTGGTTCGTCAATAAATATCCCTTCAAGGGTATGTAAGCCAACAGTAAAAAGCCCCGCTATCGCCAGCGGGGCTTTTGCATCCGGTCATTCAGATTCCCATGTTGCCCAACGTCAGCATGATGTTGCGCAAGGTGCCCGCGATACCCGGGTGGTCAACTTCAAAGCGCTCCACGGCCAAGTTTACGCCATCGGCCAAACTGGGATTTTGAAGAGCGTTTTCCAATTTAATCTCGGCTTCAAGTTGAGCCATGAGCTCGTGCAGATTTTCTCGCTCCGACTCGGACAACGGCGGGTTCTGTTCCAATTGCTCGCGCAAGGTATCGAGTTGGTCTTGCAGTTCGCGGCGGGCAGGCATTGGCGTACTCCCTTTATTGATAGGCACTTCCATGGACCGTGACGCGGCGTCAAAAGTCCGTGGCTTGCCTTAAGAGTAATCCACACTTACGCGCCCTGCATGATCCTGGTCAGGGCTTCTCGCCTTTAAGTCGGCGCAGGCTGATATCGGCCAAGCAGGTATCGAGTTCGCCCAGATGATCGATCACCGAATGCACGCCCAGGCCGAACAGCTGCACGGTGGCCTTGGCGCGTTTGGCCTCCCGTGCTTGTTGGCTCAAGGCCTGCCACTCGGCGGGCGCCAGGCCGCACAACGAGCCACAGGACGCCAGCCCGATGGTCCACAGACCGGCGTTGAGCCCCGACTGCAACAACTTCGGTTCGCTACTGACCAACACGCAGCCGTCCAATTGCTGGACGTCCAGCGCCATCAGCGATTGCCAGCAGGCATGCGGTGCTGGCCATGGCTGATTTGTTGCAGGAAGTTGCGGCGCCTTGATGAATGCCGGCAATGAGGCGGCGAGGCTATGGCTGACAGCAGGCGGCAATTCGTCGAGCCAGGCGCAGGGAATATCCAGATGCTGCAAACGTTGCAGGCTTTCCAATGCACCGGGTGTCGGTTGTGCGAGATCCGTCGGCGTGGCCCCTGGCTGGCGAACACGCGCGCCGAAATCCACCAGGCATCCACTCAGGCCAAACAGTACGGCGGTGAGGCTGGGAGCGGGGAGGGGCAGGGCTTCGGCGCGGGGCATGAGAACGTCCTTGAAATAACCAAGCAGCCTAACGAGGTCCTATGACATTCCGGTGACAATGAAATGAAGGCAGCGGATCGGGGAATGTTCCTACAGTCAGATGCTCTTTTCAGTGCTGCCTATCCACGCGTTCCGCCTTATACTAGCCACCTTACCGCCTGGGCTCGGCGCCCTTGCCAGATTAATCCAAGGAGTTTTTCCCTATGCGCTGGAGCCATCGTCTAGCTCAGCTGTGTCTGTCTGCCAGTGTCCTGCTGGTGCCGTTCGCCGCCCAGGCCGCCACGGAAGAAGATCCATGGGAAAGCGTCAACCGTCCGATCTTTACCTTCAACGACACCATTGACACCTATGCCCTCAAGCCGCTGGCCCAAGGTTATCAATACGTAACGCCGCAGTTCCTTGAGGACGGCATCCACAATATGTTCCGCAACATCGGTGATGTGGGCAACCTCGCCAACGACGTGCTGCAGGCCAAACCGGCCGCCGCCGGGGTCGACACTGCACGACTGATTTTCAACACCACCTTTGGCCTCCTGGGCTTCTTCGACGTAGGCACCAAGATGGGATTGCAGCGCAACGACGAAGATTTTGGCCAGACCTTGGGGTACTGGGGCCTGGGCAGCGGGCCGTACCTGATGCTGCCCTTGCTCGGGCCCAGCACGTTGCGTGATGCGCCGGCGAAGATGGTCGACAGCTATGCCACGCCGTACCCGTATATCGATAATGTGTCGGTGCGCAATTCGATCTGGGGCCTGAACATCGTCGATACCCGCGCCAGCCTGTTGTCGGCCGAGAAGATGGTCAGCGGCGACAAATATGTGTTCATCCGCAATGCCTACCTGCAAAACCGCGAATTCAAGGTCAAGGATGGCCAGGTCGAAGACGATTTCTGATTTCGATTTGTAAAACAAGAAGGCGGCCGAAAGGCCGCCTTCTTCGCTTTGGCGTCCGCCAAGGCACCGTTCCATCCTTCCATTGAGTTACGCTTCGCTCGGTTCTTATAACTCTCCGTGCTTTGACAAATAAAGACGGCAAGCGGCTATCTGCATGAGCTTGAAACGCCCCGCGGATGGGAGTACCGTCTGCGCCTTAGAAGGGCACCTCTGATGTATATGCGTGTAGGGCAAAAGCCTGAAACCTGTACGACAGAGAGGCTAGAAAGCGAATCCAGTAGTGCGCGCCAGGCCCGATTGCCCAGCCCGCTACGCCAACCTAATTCTGGCGCCGTTTGCCCACATGCCAATAACCAGTGCCACGCTGCTGATAATCGATGATGACGAAGTGGTGCGAGCCAGTCTCGCAGCCTACTTGGAAGACAGTGGTTTCAGCGTCCTGCAGGCCAGCAACGGCCAACAGGGTCTCCAGGTATTCGAGCAGGACAAGCCCGACCTGGTCATCTGCGACCTGCGCATGCCGCAGATGGGCGGACTCGAACTCATTCGCCAGGTCACCGAGCTGTCGTCGCAGACCCCGGTGATCGTGGTGTCGGGTGCGGGCGTGATGAACGACGCGGTCGAGGCCTTGCGCCTGGGCGCGGCGGATTACCTGATCAAGCCCCTCGAAGACCTCGCCGTGCTTGAACACTCGGTACGCCGGGCGCTGGACCGCTCGCGCCTGTTGGGGGAAAACCAGCGCTATCGCGAGAAGTTGGAAACGGCCAACCGTGAGCTGGAAGCCAGCCTGAACCTGTTGCAGGAAGACCAGAACGCCGGGCGCCAGGTGCAGATGAACATGCTGCCGGTCAGCCCCTGGACAGTCGATGGCTTCCGCTTTGCCCACCAGATCATCCCGTCGTTGTACCTGTCGGGAGATTTTGTTGATTATTTCCGGGTCGATGAACGTCGAGTGGCGTTCTACCTGGCGGACGTTTCCGGCCATGGCGCTTCGTCGGCGTTCGTGACGGTACTGCTGAAATTCATGACCACGCGCTTGCTGTTCGAATCCAAGCGCAACGGTACCTTGCCGGAATTCAAGCCTTCGGAAGTCCTTGGGCATATCAACCGGGGCCTGATCAGTTGTAAGCTGGGCAAACACGTCACGATGGTCGGTGGAGTCATCGACGAGGAGACTGGTTTGTTGACGTATAGCATCGGCGGTCACCTGCCGTTGCCAGTGTTGTATACACCCGACAGTGTTCGTTACCTGGAAGGGCGTGGCTTGCCGGTAGGCCTGTTCAACGAGGCGACCTATGAAGACCACGTGCTGGAACTGCCACCGGCGTTCAGCCTGACGCTGATGTCTGATGGCATTCTGGACCTTTTGTCGGAACCTACACTCAAAGAGAAAGAAGCGGCCTTGCCTGAACGGGTGAGTGCAGCGGGCGGCAGCCTGGAAGGCTTGCGTCAAGTGTTTGGATTAGCCACGCTCGGGGAGATGCCGGATGATATCGCCCTGTTAGTGTTGAGCAGGAACCTTTGATGAGTACCGGTAGAATCCAGTTCGCCGAGCAGGACGGCACATTTGTCCTGAAGTTTGTCGGTGAAGTGCGCCTGACCTTGTGTTCAGCGCTGGATGCGACAATCGAAAAGATCTTCACCGCGCTGAACTTCAGCGCCATCGTGATCGACTTGACCGAAACCCGCAGCATCGACAGCACCACCTTGGGCTTGCTGGCCAAGCTGTCGATCCTGTCGCGGCAAAAGGTTGGCCTGCTGCCTACCGTCGTCACCACCCACAACGACATCACCCGTCTTCTGCAATCGATGGGCTTCGACCAGGTGTTCAATATCGTCGGCGACCCGATACCATGCCCGGAGTGCCTGGACGATCTGCCTGACCAGGACCAGTCCGAAGAGGAAGTGCGGATCAAGGTGCTGGAAGCTCACAAGATCCTCATGGGACTGAACGACTCCAACCGTGAAGCGTTCCATGACTTGGTTAACGCGTTGGAGCGTCCTTGATTCTCTCTATTGGCTGAGCGGCCTTAGCGCAGCAGCTACATCACAACGGCCGCACAAAAAAGGGCGAACCCATTCAGGTTCGCCCTTTTGCATGTCGCTGACTCAGTTCAGAGCTTGGCTTGCAGCAACGCTTCCAGCTTCTCCTGGTCCCGAGCGAACTGGCGGATGCCTTCGGCCAGTTTCTCGGTCGCCATGGCGTCCTCGTTGGACAGCCAGCGGAACTGTGCCTCGTTGAGGCTCAAGCGTGCTTCTCCGGCTTGCCCAGGCGCCAGCTTGCGTTCCAACTTGCCCTCGTCGGCGGCCAGTTTTTCCAGCAGTTCAGGGCTGACCGTCAAGCGGTCGCAGCCGGCCAATTGCTCGATCTGGTTCAGATTGCGGAAGCTTGCGCCCATGACCACGGTCTTGTAGTCATTGGCCTTGTAGTAGTTGTAGATGCGCGTCACCGATTGCACGCCCGGATCATCGGAACCGGTGTAATCGTTGCCATTGGCCTTCTTGTACCAGTCATAGATACGACCCACGAACGGCGAAATCAGGAACACGCCGGCATCGGCGCAGGCGGCGGCTTGGGCGAAGGAGAACAGCAGGGTCAGGTTGCACTGGATACCCTCGCGCTCCAGCTTCTCGGCGGCGCGGATGCCTTCCCAGGTGGACGCGATCTTGATCAGTACGCGCTCACGACCCACACCGGCCTTTTCGTACAGGTCGACCAGGCGATGGGCACGCTTCAACATGGCCTCGGTGTCGAACGACAGGCGCGCATCCACTTCGGTGGAAATGCGCCCCGGAATCACTTTCAGGATCTCTTGGCCCACCGCGACGCCAAAACGGTCGCTCGCCAAGCCCACGTCGCCCTTGCAGTCCGCCACGCAGGCGTTCAGCAGCTCGGCGTAACCATGAATGGCCGAGGCCTTGAGCAGCAGGGAAGGGTTGGTGGTAGCGTCTACGGGCTTGATGCGGGCGATGGCTTCGAAGTCGCCGGTATCGGCCACGACGGTAGTGAACTGCTTGAGTTGTTCCAGCTTGGAAGTCATGGGCGTGCTCTGTCCTATGGGTCCGTTGACATTACCCGAGGGCCGGCAGCCACTCAAGGGTGTGAAGAGGTATCGATGGCCCCAGCGGCAACAACCTGAAAACAGCTGTTTGAAAGGCCGGGGCAACTACCGCTAGATACGATGCCAAAACAGCTTGCAGGTTCAACGCCACCGCCTGATGGTCATGGCTGTTGTGCGTTCAGGAACAAGCCTGCAATACTTTCCGGCAGACGTGCCGTCGAGATCAGGATCAGCCGCTGACCGGCCCGAGTCATTGCCATGTAGAGTTTGCGCGAGTTCTGTTCGCACTCCTGGGCGGACAGTACGCCGGCCTGGGCCGTTTCTTTCATGAGTTTTTCCAGGCCCAACAGAAACACGATACTGGCTTCAAGCCCGGTAGCCGTGTCCAGGCTGGAAACACGCAGATTATCTACGTCGACGTGTACGGACTCCATGCTGTTCAGATCCCAGACTTTGCGCGAACCGAATCGCTCACTCAATGCCTTGAACAGAAGTTTCTTATTGGTATCTCGTCCATAGAGAACCAGCATGTTCGATAGGTTAATCTGCTGGGTTTGCAGGTAGTCGGCTATCTCGTTACAGGTCTGTATGACCGCATCCTGGGGAGTGTCTGATCGGATCAGCAGCGGTTCGATACCTTCATCCATGCCATCGAAATCAGGTTGCAGATAATCGTCCGGGTCGGTTTGGGTGAATTCGGCCAAGACAAGACCGGCAGCCCGAAGTATGGCCTGAGTGGTTCGGTAGGAGTGGTGAAGCTTCTTCGTTTTGCCCGCTACATCCAGGCCTACACGCTTCCAACTGAGTCGGCTTTTCAAAAAGCCCTGGTTGGGATCGGCGCATAAAAACAAGCTGCCTTCGGATTCGGTCAATGTGCTTTTGACCAGTTGAAACCAGGTCGGGGCGAAGAACTGAGCTTCGTCTACCAGGATATGCTGGTACTTATCGAGTTTATCGAGCGTCCTGAGGCACAAGTCACGGGACAACGAACTCCATAAGCAAGCGCCTTGCTTGCTCAGCGCGTCAGTGACTTGCCGGTAGAGAGACCACACTTGTGTTCGTTCTTCCTTGCGCAAAGCGAATCCCTGGCCGGCGCGTTCCGCGGCCAGATAGTCCTGCTCGTTGGAGATCAGTGACTCGTTGATGAAATCGAACTCATCCAGGAGTTGCTGATCATCGGGTTTTAACTCGGGAAAGGACTTTCGATAATGGGCGATTTGGCTAGTCACCCTGATGGGTGATGCCATCTCCGGTTGTGACTCAAAATGATTCACCCATTGCTGCCGTATCCATGCCAATGCCGTCATGATTGTCAGGTTGCGAGGCAAACCGTCCGGGCTTGCCTTTTTCAAGCGGTGCTTGAGGTCTTTAACCACCGGGACGTTATGGATCAGCATCAATATTTTCTGATCGGGAAACTTCTTTGCCAGGATCAAAGCTCGGTTAGCGGCAATCAATGTCTTGCCGCTACCCGCAACACCGTTGACCAGCCTCACTGAGAAGTCATGCAAGGTTTGCGTTTGTTCTTCAGGCAGCTCCAGATCCAGCTTACTGGCCCATTCTTGTTGTGAGTCCAGAAAGTAACGTGTGGTTTTTGGCGAGTTATTCCGCGAGAAATGGCGGCGAGTTGTACAGATTGCAGGTATCTCAGCTTCTGGAAAGTAGTGCCCCATAAGCATGTCGCTGGCTTCGTGGCTCAGTGAGCTAAGCAATTTGGCCAGTTGTTCATGGCCATGATCAATAAAGGTGCTCTTGGACATCAGCCGCGGGCCATCAGGCCTTGAGTAATGCTGCCACAGGCGCCGGGTCTGTTCGGGGGTGCAGTTCCACATAACGATCAGCTTGCCGAGCTTCTGTCCGGTCGGCATCCCGTCGGGCTCGGTTGCTTCCAGGCGCAATAGCAGCTCCTTGAAGGCCTGCTGTTCGGTTGCAGCGAACAGTTGATCAGGATCCAGTGCTTCAAAGGAGGTTTCACACAACAACATAACCAGCCATTGATGTTGCGCGTGTTGAACGAAAAAATCCGGTGCCCAAGCTTCCCGAGCAAGGCACTGACGTACGACATGGTGATCGTCCAATTTGCGCAGCACGCGTTTAACGTGAACATGCGCGCCGGTGCTGCGTTGCCATTCAGGAATAAATAGCGTCATGGCGTGAGCACCACTTTGCTGCATCGGCTGATCAGGCTTGAATAATCATTGGCCCATTGCTGCGTGATGCTGTTGCTGCATTCGATTCCTTGCGTTAATTCAGGTCCGATGATGATCAATTTCGTCATGGCCCGGGTAATGGAGACATTCAATCGCTCAGGTTGGAAGAAAAATTCCGCCACAGCCCCAATGAATACCTCATCGCCACTGGCCATTGAAAAAATGATGAGCTCACGTTCCTGTCCCTGCATTCGCTCAACCGTATCCGCTACAATACCGCTGGCGATTTCGCGCCCGAAATGACGGGCCAACAGCGTTCGAATCGCCCGGCCTTGGGCTCGGTAAGGCGTGACAATGCCGATATCGGACAGGGCGATGCCCATGGTCTGGGCGACCTTGCAGAGTTCTACTACGTACTGGGCATCGCGATAGTTGCGCGTCTTGGCCGTTCTGTCGGCCGTGGGGATAAATACGGCGCTTGCGTCCGGATCAAAGACGCGGTCCATCGGGGACTTGACGTCAACGTAATCGAAACGTCGTGCCTTGTTAGGCCCTGCTGCACGTAACTTGCCTTTGTAGTAAGTGTTGCTCGGCCACTCGGTCAACCACTGGTTCATCCGATAGGTTTCTTCGAGCATTACCGTATGGTCGGCGGTTTGGGAGGTGAGACGGCCAAATATCGACATCGATTCACCGGACAGGATCGACTGGGACAACAGCACCGGTGGCAGTTGTTTCTGGTCCCCAATGAAGATAAATCGCCTACCTTTTCGCATGGCCATCAGCGCGAGGGGGAGGGTAATCTGACTGGCTTCGTCAAAGATCACCGTGTCGAACTTGAAATGCTCTAGCTGGCTGCCGGTGGCAAACGGTGTTGCGCCAATGACATAGCCACTTCCGTCCTCGGGTAAGTTCTCCCAGTCGGCGGGTGTTTTTGCCCAGTCGACGGTCTTGCTTACGTCCTCTCGCCGACCGCCAATCTTCACGGTCGGAATTTTGCGCTCGGCAATCTTGGCAAGGGCGTTGTTGATAGCCATATGCGTATGGGAGGTGACGAACACCCGTTCCTGACGCTCAACCAATAGTTGTGCAATAAGAGCCAGTGCGCGGGTCTTGCCTGTCCCTGGAGGCCCTTGGATACAAGTCATTTGCTCGGCGGCATAGGCCATGGCGACAGCGCGCGCCTGTAACTCGTTACACTTGTTCTTAACAGCGAAACTCTCGGCATAATCCAGCTCCGCGTCGTTGAAAGTAATGATCGGCGCGGTATCGAGCAACGGGACAATGATATTGTCGGCATGGACTGAATCGGCAATATCTTCCAGGGCCTTTTCATAGCGCGGCGTCAGATCCAGCGCGTCCATGTCGGCATAGCAAGGTCCGTCCTGGTACTGGTCCCATACCGTATGGGCCAGTTTCTCGCTCAGCAACCATCGGCCATCTTCTTCACGCTCGAAGGTCATCCGGGCGCACAACAGGCCGGTAGACGGATCGCCCAAGTGCAACCGCAACATGTCCCCTTCACGAAAACGTGATTCACTGGCATCGAGAGAGGCCCAAAGACACGTCGCTTTGTCGGCTTTTTCCAGGCGCGTGAAACCCTGGGTCAAACCCTTTTCAAGCTTCTCATGTAATGGTCGCTGCCAGGTTTGCAAGAGTTGATGAAGGTTTGCATCGCGCTCGGCATGGACAAATTCAAAAAGCTTTTTAATAAGCGGATGCTGCCCTTGCATGGCGGTAATCGTCCTTGTGATCCGTGATGGCATAACAGTTTTACATACTGTTGGAACAAGGTGCGAGTGTTGTGGATCCAAAAATCGCCCTTTTGAGCGAGTATCGAGTTAAATGCAAGTGGCGAGTTTTTAACTAAATCGTTTGCGTGACCGGCGCGCGTTAACGCCCCTCCAGCAACTGTCCCGCCTGGTCCAGAAGCGCCAACGGATCCGTCGTCTTGTGGATGTCCACCGACAACAACTGCCGAAACCGCCGGGCCCCCGGGAAGCCAGTGCCCAGCCCCAATACATGCCGGGTGATGTGATGCATGGCGCCACCTGTGGCCAAGTGATCGGCGATATAAGGCCGCAACTGTGCCAGGGCTTCGGCGCGGCTGATGATCGGCGCGGTACTGCCGAACAGCTGTTGATCGACCTCGGCCAGCAGGTACGGGTTGTGGTAGGCCTCGCGTCCGAGCATGACACCGTCGAACGTCTGCAGGTGTTCGTGGCACGCCTCGAGCGTCTTGATCCCGCCGTTCAGGACGATTTCCAGTCCAGGGAAATCAGCTTTCAACCGCGCCACCACGTCATACCGCAACGGCGGAATGTCACGGTTCTCCTTCGGCGAAAGCCCTTCCAGGATCGCAATCCGCGCATGCACAGTAAAACTGGTGCACCCGGCTTCGTGCACCGTGCCGACGAATTCACACAACTGCTCGTAACTGTCGCGTCCGTTGATTCCGATCCGATGCTTGACCGTCACCGGAATCGACGCCGCATCACGCATCGCTTTCACGCAATCGGCCACCAGCTCTGGATGCCCCATCAGGCAGGCGCCGATCATGTTGTTCTGCACTCGGTCGCTGGGGCAACCGACATTCAGATTGACCTCATCGTAACCGTGTTCCTCGGCCATCCGGGCACAGGCCGCCAAGTCGCTCGGAACGCTACCGCCCAGCTGCAAGGCAAGCGGATGTTCGGTCTCATGGTGGCGCAGGAAGCGCTCGTGATCACCGTTAAGCAGCGCGCCAGTGGTGACCATTTCGCTGTAGAGCAGGGCGTGTTTGGAGAGGATGCGCAGGAAATAGCGGCAATGGGCGTCAGTCCAATCCATCATCGGCGCAACGGAAAAACGGCGGGACAGCGAAGCAGGTTGTAGGGGCATTGGGAATCTGAGTCATCGGGGCGAATGGGCGTAGTTTATCAGGGATGCTTGTCGGGTACTTGGCGGGCTCTCGAGCCTGGCGACTCAATCGTTAATGACAACCAGGCAGAGCGCAGGCTCGGTCATCGTTTCGACGCACACCTTGTCTTCATGATTTAATGTGGCTACGATAATTACATGCAGATTACTTATGACCCAGCCAAAGACGCTCGCAACGTCGAAGAACGTGGACTTCCGTTTGCCCTCGTGCGGGACTTTGAATGGTCTACAGCATTGATCCTGGAAGATGATCGATTCGACTACGGCGAGTGTCGCTATCGCGCGATGGGGTACATAGGGGATCGGCTGCATGTCGTAGTGTTTACCCACGGGGTGACGCAGTCCACGTCATCAGCTTTCGTAAAGCCAACAAACGGGGGTCAAAAATTATGACCAAGAAACCCAGTCCTGAGAGGGTCGATACGGCGAACCCCGAATGGTCGACCGAAGACTTTGCCAAGGCCAAACCAGCCAGCGAGGTGCTTGTGGGATTGTTCGGCAAAGCTCAGGCAAAGGAAATGCTCAAGCCAAAGCGTGGTCGGCCAAAGGCGGCAGCCACTAAAGAACACGTCAATGTTCGTTTCGATGCTGACGTGCTGGAGAAATTCAGGGCTTCTGGGCCGGGCTGGCAAACACGGATGAACGCCGCCTTGGCCGATTGGCTCAAGACG
This sequence comes from Pseudomonas sp. Z4-20, assembly GCF_051131955.1. Classification (NCBI taxonomy): domain Bacteria; kingdom Pseudomonadati; phylum Pseudomonadota; class Gammaproteobacteria; order Pseudomonadales; family Pseudomonadaceae; genus Pseudomonas; species Pseudomonas sp. Z4-20. The sequence goes on along the minus strand of NZ_CP071641.1, from coordinate 3,634,866 downwards.
CATACACCGGAAGAACTGAAGGCTTAGCCGCCAGATATTATTCCCCAAATAGTTAGCCGCCGATGAGGCGGCTTTTTGCTGTCTGCTGATTGGTTTTGTTTCGGTAATGTCTAGTCCTGAAACAGGTGTAAACCTATTTCAGGACTAGACAAGGTATGGGGGCGCCAGCGATTGCGGTTGGCCCAGCGCCTGCGCGCGAGACGGGCCGTTATTTCATTGTGTCGTGCCTACGCTGATAACGGCTTGGCTGTTGATTTCCACGAGGCTTAACGCACCGTCGGAAAAGGAGCAGCCGGTGTCCATATAAACCACGTTGCCGAGGCGCGTGACCTTGGGGACGGTTGAGTGCCCGACGTAGAGCGCGTGGAGGCCCTTGATTGAAGTCTGGTCCTGTCGTTCTATTTTTTCTCGGGCATACAGGGCTTGCGCCAAGGCTTGGTGTTGACACTGCTCTCCCAGTTTTCCGGTAATGGCGTCTTTCGCACTCTGCCAATCATCGTTAAGGCCGATCATCGGCGCCTGGGCATGTACGACCCCGACCGTTTCGTTTGGCGATAGATGGATTTCGATCATGACTGGAAGTTTTTCGAAGGCCTTTAACAGCTTGTCCTGGATGGCAGGCTTCAACGTGTAGAGCCAAGCGCCACCGTTGCGGATATGCCTGGGTCTGTCCCCATGGCCGGTGATACCGTCGATCAGCATTTGCTCATGATTGCCGCGCACCGCGTGAAACCAGGGCTTCTCAAGCCAGTTCAATACGCCCTCAGAGTCGGGGCCCCGGTCGATAAGATCGCCCACGGAAAAAATACGGTCCAGTTCGGTATTGAAGTTCAGCGTGTTCAAGGCCGTGGCAAGTAACTCGAAATGACCGTGGATGTCGCCCACCACGAAGTCGCGACCTTGCTTGTTCGCGGGGAAGGAGGCGGTCCTGTACATGGTTTATCTTTTGGCAGATTTGGAGTGGGAAATGTAGCACTTAAATGGGGAGCAAGAGTGAGGCTTATGCTTAGGGTTGGATCGCCTGCCCGATACATTTCTCAAACACTTCTTCCATAGGCCCAAGCACGCCGTTGTAGGCCGCGATATTGGCGCAAATCCATTCGTCTTTTTCGATCCCCCACCAACTGATCTCAAATCCGGCATTCATGATCAGATGCTCAAACAGTATGCGCTGGGCGCGGCCATTGCCTTCGCGGAAGGGGTGCACGACGTTTATGTCGCAATAGGCATCTGCCACAGCCACGATCAACTCCGCTCGGTCCATGCCCTCGAACCAGTTCGCCGTCGCCAGTTTGGCGAAGATCTTGTCGGCTTCCTTTTCCATGTATTCGGGTTGGCAAAAGCGCGTGGCTTGTTTGGCCATGCCAACGGTGCGCAGCTCCCCGGCCCACTCGAACAGGTCGCAGAACAATGCTCGATGGATATTCTGTAGGTAGCTCAGGCTGTAGGGGGGAGGGTTGAATTCGACGCTTGCCGCTGCGATGGCCGACAGTTGTTGTTCGGCTTCGTCCAGGGTCGATTCGTCGCGGATCTCGAGTTTATTGCGAAGGACGGTGGAGCCCGCGTAGCAGTAGGCGTCTTCGCCTACGCCGTATTTGTCGGGCATCAGGTTCGGGTCTGGGTGAAGGTCTTCAGGACTTGTTCACGGGAGGGCAGCTTGCATTCGCCGTCTTCGGGAGACACCTTGAAGCCTTCCAGGCGCAGGCTGGCGGCGTAATTGGATCGGCGCGTCCTGGCCGCGTAGGCCTTCTTTGTCTCAAGGCTGACATTGCCCATGGGGCTGAACCTCAATCGCGTGGGTGAACGGATTATAGCCCATCCCGCCGCCAGGGCCTACGCCGTGGCCGAGATGATTCGGTCCTTCAGGAGCCTGGATTGACCAACGGAGCTTGCATCGCGGTGCGTCTCAAAATACTGTGTATGCATCCAGTGTCCGGGCATTCTTCCATGCAACTCATCGCTAAGCTCGGCATTCTTGCCGACGCCGCCAAATATGACGCATCTTGCGCCAGCAGTGGCGCCCCCAAACGCAGCTCTCGGGGGCGCGACGGGCTTGGCGCGACCGATGGCATGGGCATTTGCCATAGTTATACGCCGGACGGCCGCTGTGTTTCTCTACTCAAGGTGTTGCTGACCAATTTCTGCCTGTATGACTGCCAGTACTGCGTCAACCGTCGCTCCAGTAATGTCCCGAGGGCGCGATTCACGCCGGAGGAGGTGGTTCGCCTGACACTGGATTTCTACCGGCGAAACTGCATCAGCGGCCTGTTCCTCAGCTCCGGCATTATTCGCTCGGCGGATTACACAATGGAGCAATTGATCCGAGTGGCACGGCTGCTGCGAGAGGAACACCAGTTCCGCGGTTACATCCATCTCAAGACCATTCCCGATGCTGATCCGCTGTTGATCGAAGAAGCGGGACGGTTGGCGGACCGCCTGAGCGTGAACATCGAACTGTCCAGCGAGGTGAGCCTCAAGCGCCTGGCGCCGGAAAAGCAATTGACGACCATCCGCCAGGCCATGGGCACCATCCATCAGGGTCAACAAGCGGTGGCCGGCGAGCCTCGGGCGCCGCGTTTTGCCCCGGCCGGGCAAAGCACCCAAGTGATCGTGGGGGCTGATGCCACCGATGACCACGCCATCCTGAGCAATGCCGAGTCGCTCTACCAAGGCTACGGCTTGCGGCGGGTCTACTATTCCGCCTTCAGCCCGATCCCCGACAGCCCCGCCAGCGTTCCGCTGGCCGCGCCGCCATTGCTGCGCGAGCATCGTCTGTATCAGGCCGACTTCCTCATGCGCGGCTACGGCTACAAGGCCGGCGAGCTGCTGGGAAAAACCGCCAACCTGGACCTGGACATCGATCCCAAGCTGGCCTGGGCATTGGCCAACCGCGAGGTTTTCCCTCTGGACCTCAACCGCGCCGAGCCTGCGTTGCTGGCGCGTATCCCCGGCATCGGCCTGCGGAGTGTGCAACGCCTGGTAGCGCTGCGCAGGGAGCGGCGGATTCGCTACGACGATCTGGTGCAGATGCGCTGCGTACTGGAGAAGGCCCGGCCGTTTATCGTCACCAGCGATTATCGACCCGCCGACGCTCAGATGCGCAGCGGCTTGCTGCGGGCGCGTTTGCGCGATCCTCAACGGCCTGTGCAAATGGGATTATGGGCATGATCGCGCTGGATTGTGACGATGATTTCGCCATCTGGCGTGACCAGGCCCGAACATTGCTCGGACATGGAATCGACCCCTGCGACGTGACATGGTCCCAGGGCCCCACGGCCGATTTATTGGCCGTGCCGGCGCCCTTGCCGCAAGGTCCGGGACCGTTCCGCACGCGCGTTCCGGCGGCCTTGTTGGATCAGCTCGAACAGGCCAGCCGCTATCAGGGTGAGCAGCGCTGGAGTCTGTTGTATGAAGTGCTCTGGCGCGTCGCCCATGGCGACCGCACGGCCATGCTCGCCGGGGATCGACTGGGCAGCGAACTGCAACGGCGCATCAAGCAGGTCAGCCGCGAAGTCCATCATCTGCATGCCTTTGTGCGTTTCATTCCCTTGCCGCCAGCCGTGGCCGAGCGACTGGAACTGGATCTGGTGGCTTTCCACCAGCCGGCCCACGACATCCTTGAAAGCGCCAGTGGTCATTTCGCCGAGCGGCTGGGCCGGCAACGCTGGCTAATCGCAACGCCTCGCGACGGTATCCGTTTCGATGGCCAATCGCTGGATTACCAGCGGCGCTGCCCCGAGCAGTGGCAACAATGGGCCCGCCACGCCGAGGATCCCGGCGCCGAGTTGTGGCGCACCTATTATCGTCACATTTTCAACCCGGCAAGGCTCAATCCCACCGCGTTGCGACAGCACATGCCGGGGCGATTCTGGAAGCATTTGCCGGAAGGGAACTTGATTCCGCAGCTGGTGGGACAGGCGCGGCAGGGGAAGCAGCGGGATGGGCAAGCGTCGGAGGTGGGGGAGAGGGAAGGTAAGCGGATAATCGTTGGCAGCATGGCAGAGGCACTGCGTTGAACGACGTATCTGTGCAAACCCCAAACAAGTCCTGTGCCGCGCACACTGTGTTCCGGTGCAGACCATCCCCCTAGCATTCCCTCGTCCACTCCACGAATGAAGGAATCTCCCATGCAACGTTTCGCCCGCCGTTTCCTCAGTGCTTGTGTCTTATCGGGCGTTCTCGCCAGTGCCGGCGCCTCGGCCGAAAGTCACCCGACCATCCGCGCCATGTCTGGCGCCGTGCCGGTCAGTCAATTGCCTTCCGGTAAAACCGCGTTACTGGTTATTGATTTTCAGAACGAGTACTTCACCGGTAAGATGCCGATCCCCGATGGCCCTGCAGCGCTGGGCAATGCTCGCAAACTGATCGAGTTCGCCGATGAACATCAAATGCCGGTCTACCATGTCCAGCACATTGCGCCTGCCGGTTCGCCAGTGTTTGCCCTCGACGGTGAAACCGTGAAATTCCACCCTGACATGCAGCCCCGAGCCAAGGATCCGATCTTGCAGAAAACCACCGTGAGCGTGTTCGGCAGCACCGACCTGGACAAGCGCCTGAAAGCCGCGGGCATCGAGAACCTGATCGTCTCCGGCCTCATGACCCATGCGTGCGTGGCGGGGGCTGCCCGTGATGCTGCACCCATGAGCTACAAGGTGCTGGTGGCGGCCGATGCCTCGGCCACCCGCGCGATTACCCGAGCCAACGGGGACTCGGTCGACAAAGACACTTTGCACAAGGCTGCCCTCGCCGAGATCGAGGACACGTTCGGTGATGTGATGAACACCGCCGACATCATCAAGTTACCGGTGCGCTAAAGCCCATGAATCAGATGCTCGCCATGCGCGTGTTCCGCTGCATCGCCGAAGCCAAGGGTTTTTCAGCCGCCGCCGAGCGACTGGACACCACGCACTCCTCGGTGTCCCGGCATTTGCAGCAACTGGAATCCGCGCTGGGCGTGCGTCTGATCAACCGTAATACCCGGCACATGAGTCTGACGGCGGCAGGGGAAGGGTATTACGCAGCTTGCGTGGATATTCTCGATCGCGTGGACGCTGCGTCCCATGCCGCCGCCCTGGAACAGGAGCGGCCCTCCGGACTGCTTCGAGTCAGCGCGCCGCTGGTCATTGGCACGTTGGAGCTCGCGCATTGGTTGCCGGCGTTCCAGGCACGTTTTCCGGATATCAGGGTTGATTTGTCGTGCTCCGATTCCCTGATCGATCTGGTGGCCGATCGCTTCGATGTGGCGCTGCGAATTTGCGGACCGTTGGCCGACAGCAGCTTGGTCGCCCGGTTGCTCAGCATCTCGCCGCTGGTGCTCGTGGCGGCGCCGGCCTATGTGTTCAAGTGCGGTTTGCCTCGCAGCGTGGCCGAACTCTACGACCATCGATTGCTGACCTACGGGGTAGCCACTCAGTGGACGCTCGGCAATGAAGGCGGCGAATCGACCACGCTGGATTGCCAGGGCACATTTCATACGGACACCATTACCGCCTTGCACGCCTGCGCCCGCGCGGGCGGTGGCATCGCCGCGTTCACCTTGGCGACGGTGCAGGATGACTTGCTGGCGGGTAGGCTGGTGCGGATCCTGCCTGAGCACACCCTCGGGGAGCGGCACTACTACGCGCTTTATCCTCATGCCCGGCATCTGCCAGCCAAGGTTCGGGCGTTCGTCGATTACATGGCGCAGTACTACCAGGGTAAGGCCTGACCAGGACTAAGCCGACGGGCTCAACGAAGCCCCTTCCAGGGTCTTCCATAACTTGCGCATCGTCGGATTGCGATTGGCAATCGCACAATACGAGCGAATCTCCAGCCGCGTACTCCATTGCTCGTCACCGGCCCTGACCAGCAACCCTCGCTCCAGCTCATCGATCACTGCGCTTTGTGGCAACCAGGCCACGCCGTAGCCTTCGATTGCCATGCGCATCAGCAGCATCGCCATGTCGGCTTCATAACAGCGCTCCAGCGCGGCCGGGGCCGGGCCGTTCTTGATGACAATGTCGGCGACACGGCCGAGAAACGTCGTGGCCGTGTAGGCGAGGTACGGGACGGCTTTGCCGGAGCGGCCCGGCAGACGGAACAGCGGCTCGCCCTTGCGATTGGGCGCACAGAGTGGAATGAATGCGTCGTGGCCGAGGGTCAGGCTGCCAAAACGCTCGACGTCCAGCAGAATGGGCGCGAGTGGGTGATGGTAGACCATCATCAAGTCGCAACTGCCTTCTTCCAGGGCAATGACCGCGTCGTGGATATTGGCGGCCACTACCCGGGCGTTGAACTGCTCGTTGTGTTGTTGGAATTGCGAAAGCCACTTGGGCAGGAAGGTCATCGACAGGCTATGGCCTGCGGTGATCTGGATCGAGCGTCCCGGCATGCGTTCCACATCGCGCAAGGTTGAGCGCAACCTCAAGAGTCCGGCCAGCGCTTCCCTGCTTTCATCGCAGAAGGTAATGCCCGCCGCCGTCAATTGGACGGGGTAGGTGCCACGGTCCACGAGTTTGACCCCCACCCATTCCTCAAGCGAACGAATGCGCCGCGACAAAGCCGATTGCGTCACACACCGGACTTCGGCTGCCCGAGAGAAGTTCTTACATTCGGCAATCGCCAAAAGATCGTCCAGCCATTTGAGTTGCATCTTGGAATCTCCCGCTGCGATCGACAGATTCTAGAACTCATTGCCCCGGCCTATCGCAGCGAATTCGAAATTATTCCAAAAACGCATGGCGTCAGCCGGATTACTCATCATGTCGCTCAATCCGCTCCCTAGAATCGTCCTCGTAGCGTTGATGACTCGCAGCAGCGTGCGGTCAGCGTATTCCCCGCCAAGTAAAAAAAATCCAAGAACTACTTGAGGACAGTACCGTGAAGAAGAACAAGCTCCCGCGTCGAATAGCAATGGGCATTGCCTTAGGCGTGCTGACGGGTTGGGCGTGTCATCATTTCGCAGGGAGCGAGCAAAACGCCAAGGAGATTGCGGCGTATTTCTCGATGGTCACGGATATTTTCCTGCGCATGATCAAGATGATCATCGCGCCGCTGGTGTTCGCGACGCTGGTGGGGGGCATCGCCAGCATGGGCAATTCCCGTTCCGTGGGCCGGATTGGCGCCCGGGCAATGGCCTGGTTCGTGACGGCGTCGGTGGTCTCGCTGCTGATTGGGATGGGGTTGGTGAATTTGTTTCAACCCGGTGCCGGATTGAACATGGAAGTGGCCCAGCATGCGACCGCCGCCGTGCCGGTCAACACCGGCGATTTCAGTCTCAAGGCGTTTATCGGTCATGTGTTTCCTCGCAGCATTGCCGAGGCGATGGCCAATAACGAAATCCTCCAGATCGTGGTCTTTTCGCTGTTCTTCGGCTTCGCGCTGGCTGGCGTCAAACGCGCCGGTTTTATGCGTATCACCGATTCCATCGAGGAGCTGGCGAAAGTGATGTTCAAGATCACCGACTATGTCATGGCCTTCGCGCCGATTGGGGTGTTCGCCGCCATTGCGTCTGCCATCACCACCCAGGGGCTGGGCTTGCTGGTGGACTACGGCAAGCTCATCGCCGAATTCTACTTGGGCATCCTGATTCTCTGGGCACTGTTGTTCGGTGCCGGGTACGTGTTCCTCGGACGTTCCGTGTTCCACCTTGGCAAGCTTATTCGCGAACCGATCCTACTGGCGTTTTCCACCGCCAGCAGCGAATCCGCGTACCCCAAAACCATCGAGGCGCTGGAGAAGTTCGGCGCGCCTAAGCGCGTATCCAGTTTCGTCCTGCCCCTGGGGTATTCGTTCAACCTGGACGGCTCGATGATGTACCAGGCCTTCGCCATCCTGTTCATCGCCCAGGCCTACAACATCGACCTGAGTTTCACTCAACAGGTGCTGATTCTCCTGACGCTGATGATCACCAGCAAGGGCATGGCCGGCGTCGCGCGTGCCTCGGTCGTGGTGGTCGCGGCAACGTTGCCGATGTTCAACCTCCCGGAGGCGGGGCTGCTGCTGATCATTGGTATCGATCAGTTCCTGGACATGGCGCGCACTGCCACCAATGTGGTGGGCAACAGCATTGCAACGGCAGTCGTCGCCAAAGCCGAGCCGCACGAGGAGCCTGCTGAGGACGGCCGCGAGCAGGCTACCGTCCGGTCAGCCGTCGAACCGGTTCCGGTGGTTTGAGGAGCCAGGATATGAGAGCGAAGGGGAAGTCGATTCGCAACGCGCTTGCGGTGCGCAAGCTAGGCATCGTCGGTGGCCTGGGGTCGCTGGCTGGCGCTGATTTGTTTAATAAACTGGTCAAGTCCAGGGCCGTGCTGGAGGAGCCGGGTCGCTACCATTTCCTGTTTGAGCAGCACCCCTTCAAAGACGTGCTGCTGCCCTTGGACGAAAGCGCGAGCATGACGTCGCGCCAGTTCTACGTCTTCCAGGTCTGCAAGGCATTCGAGGCCAATGGCCTTGATGCAGTGATGCTGCCATGCTTCGCGAGCCAGACTTTCCGCGCGCAGATCCAGGCTGAATTGGGTATCGCGGTTCTGGACATGATGGCCGCCCTGAGCCGACACGTCCGCCGCCGCGTACCGGTCGGGGCAACGTTGGGCGTGATTGCTTCCGACTTCGTGCGCCATTGCGGTTTGTTCGAAGATCACTTCGGCAAGGACTTCCCCATCGTCTACCCCGCCGTCGAAGCACAATCGAATGTGATGGAGGCGATGTACGGCCTCGATGGCATCAAGGGCGGTCACTTTGAAGGCGCACCGTTCGAGGCGGTTTTCCAGGCGTGCCTTTCGCTTCAAGCCCAGGGCGCCACCCTGATTCTGCCCGGCATGACTGAGCTTTCGCTCATCGGCAATGACTTGCAGCGCCGTGGGATCGCCGTGCCGGACATCAATCAGGTTTACGTGGATTTCGCGACGACGGACCGCGAGCCGCCGAGCCGTCCGGCGTTCAAGCTGGGTGTGGTTGGCGGTGTCGGGCCTGCGGCCACGGTGGATTTCATGGCCAAGGTGGTCAGCCATACGCCGGCTCGCAAAGATCAGGACCACATCAAGATGGTTGTCGAGCAAAACCCACAAATACCCGATCGAACGGCCAATCTGCTGCGCGCCGAAACCGACCCGACGATGGCGTTATACGCCGCGTGCAAGCGCCTTGAAGCGTCGGGCGCCCATGCCATCGCGATCCCCTGCAACACCGCCCACGCGTTCGTCGAACGTATCCAGGCGCATTTGACGGTGCCGATCGTGAATATGCTGACCGAGACGGTGGACTGGATTGTGGACGAATACGGCGCCGGCAAGGCGGTCGGCCTGCTGGCGACCTCGGGTACGTTGCAAAGCCAGGTCTATCACCAGGCTGCCAACCGCGCCGGGCTTGAGCTTGTTGCGCCCGGTGTCGATTATCAAGCCATGGTAATGGAGGCGATCTACGGGCCCCGCGGTATCAAGGCCGGCTACACCGAAGGGCTCTGCAAGGAGCAATTGCTCCTCGCGGCCGAACACTTGTGCGAATTGGGCGCGAAGGTGTTGATCCTCGGGTGTACGGAGTTGCCGCTGGTGCTCGGCCATTGCCCGGCTTACGAGCTCAACGGCCATCGCGTGGCGTTGGTAGACCCGACGATGATCTTGGCGTTGAAATGCATTGCGCTGGCCGGGATGCTGGATGAGGCGCCGGGCGACTCCAAGGCTCCGTCGCCACAAGGGTTCAGTTCAATCAGACGGTTTTGATGACACTCGGCGGCCTGCGCAAGGCGGCAATATCACGCTTGGGGGATTCGCCGAACAGGCGGCTGTATTCACGGCTGAACTGCGAGGGGCTTTCATAGCCGACCCTGTAGGCGGCGCTCGCCACGTCCAAGTGCTCATTGAGCATCAAGCGCTTTGCCTCGTTCAACCGCAGCCACTTCTGGTATTGCAGCGGACTCATCGCGGTGAGCTGACGAAAATGATGATGGAACGTCGGCGCGCTCATCTGCACTCGGGCCGCGAGGTCGTCGACGCGGATTGGCCCGGTGTAGTTCAGTTTCAGCCAGTCTATCGCCTTGGCGATCCGATACCCCTGGCTGTCGACGGAGGCAATCTGCCTCAGTCGCGCCGCCTGGTCGCTCATCAACAGTCGATAGTGGATTTCACGCTGGATCAATGGCGCCAGTACCGGGATCGCCTCGGGCTCATCCAACAAGGCCAGCAAACGTGCGAACGGCGCCAGGAAATCAGGCGTAGCCGTACCGATTCCGGCGCCAATCCCGACCGGGCGTTCCACGCGTGGCGCCAGGCCGCCCTGGGCGACCAGATCGGCGACCATGCGCAAGTCCAACCTCATGACCAAGCCCAGGCACGGCTGTTCCGGGCTTGCCATCAGCACTTCGGAATTTGCGGGCATATCCAGCGATGTCATGAGGAACCGCGTGGTGTCATAGCCATAAGCCTGGCCGCCGATCCAGACTTGTTTCATGCCCTGGGCGACGAGGACGACGCTCGGTTCGATCATGCAGGTCGCGGGCGGGGCAGGGGCGTCGCGGCGGAAAAAACACAGGCCGGCAATCGACGTCTCGAAGTCGCCCGTTCCGGTCGCCCGGGTACCGATGAGGCCCGCGAGGCGCTTTTGTGGCGATCTGCCTTGAGTGGTCATGTCGATCTTCTGTCGGGTTGATAGTTATGGGCAGAACATTAACCCGCCAAGCGAAGCGTTGCCTACGCCCTACAGATACGTTCACAGGATCAGGCAAGAACTCCAGTGAAACGTTCTACCGACCAACGGCGCGAGTCCTTGAAAATGCAGAATCCAATCAGCGGCTGCGAGCCGTTGTTTTCATTTTCGGGCGTTGCATAGCCCGACGCTTAACCCATCGATAATTCAAGGCTTTCATCAATGACCACTACCTCATTACCCAAACCGCAGGGCCAGCCTGCGTGGGGTGCGGTGCTCGCCATGTCGCTTGCCGCCTTCGCGCTCGTGGCCTCGGAGTTCATGCCGGTCAGCCTGCTGACGCCGGTAGCGACGGATCTTCACGTCAGCGAAGGGCAGGCCGGCCAAGGCATTGCCGTCTCCGGCGCATTTGCACTGGTCACCAGCCTGTTCATCGCATCGGTTGCCGCGCGAGTCGACCGCAAATGGCTACTCTCGGCGCTGACAATGCTGATGATCGTGTCTGGAACAGTGGCTGCTGTGGCGCCCAATTACGCGATATTCATGGTCGGCCGTGCGTTGATCGGCGTTGCGATTGGCGGCTTCTGGTCGCTGTCGGCGGCCACGGCCATGCGCCTGGTACCGGAGGACAAAATCCCCCGCGCCTTGGCTATCGTCAATGGTGGCAATGCCTTGGCGACGGTGGTGGCCGCGCCGTTGGGCAGTTTTCTCGGGGCGATCATGGGTTGGCGGGCCGCGTTCTTTTGCATCGTGCCTGTCGCCGCGCTTGCCCTCGTCTGGCTGCTGTTGCGCCTGCCTTCGATGCCCGCCAATGCGAAACGAGGCACTGGCAACCCTTTCAAATTGATGGCCCAGGCGCCGGTGGCATTGGGCATGCTGGCGGTCAGCACGTTCTTCATGGGTCAATTCATGTTGTTCACTTATCTGCGCCCGTTCCTGGAAACAGTGACGCAGGTGAGCGTGTCGCTGCTGTCGTTGATGCTGTTGGTGGTGGGTTTGGCGGGTCTGCTCGGCACCTTCCTGATCGGCTCATTCCTGGAAAATGGCTTGTATCGAACGCTCGTCATCATCCCATTATTGATGGCAGCAATTGCCCTCGCCTTGGTTGCGTTCGGTGAGTCGGTGATCATCACCGCCGTGCTGCTGGGTCTCTGGGGCCTGGTGGCGACAGCGGCCCCAGTTGGCTGGTGGACCTGGCTGGCTAGGTCCTTGCCCGAGAATGCCGAAGCAGGCGGCGGATTGATGGTGGCGATCGTCCAGCTTGCCATCGCCACGGGCGCCACCGTTGGGGGCGTCCTGTTTGATGCGAGCGGCTATCGTGCGACGTTCGAAACCAGCGCCGGCGTACTGGGCATTGCTGCCGTCCTGGCCTTCCTGGCGGCTCGCCAGTCTCCGCCCGTTTCGAGTGCGGCGACGTCCGGTGCGTTGGGTTGATCAGAGACGATGCGGCGAGTGCAAAGCCACAAAGTGCTTGAATGAACCGCTGGGCGGCTGCGGTTGGTGGCACATTGATATCTTGCTAAGCTTTGGACTCGTTACCTGTCGAGTTGGTTAGTTTTGTGTCTACCGAAAGAGTTTCCCAATTGGAACAAGCGCTCCTCGCGGTGATCGCGGCTGCGGGCAAGATGGGCATCAGTTGCGATGAGTTGTGCGCTCAGGCAGTGGGCGGGTTGGTGTCCGAGCGCTATTGGAGCTGGGCGGATGCCCAGCATGCACAAGGCGCCGCCGACGAGATCGATAACGCCTGGGCAACTCTGGTTGGCAGACAAACAGCGACCCATGGGGCTCGGGAACTTGAATCAGGGCCTGACGCCCGACTTGATTCGGCGGCCGGCTAAACGCTTCGGTCTCCGCGAAAATGGGCGACTCAAGGTCGCCCATTTTCATTCAGAGTCCCAGGCCTTCCTCGACAACCGAGAGGAACGCATCTTCATCCAGCGTCAGCGGTTCTGAGCGCTGCTGTCCGGTTGGCCGCAGATGCCAGACCGATTCGCCGTGCCCGCCCACGGTGCGCAGGATGCAGCGCTCCAGGCCCGTCATGTGGATTTCGATGCAGCCGTCCGAACTGGAGGAGAAGCGCGCGATCGGGTCGAGCACGATGCGCCGATGATTGCCTTCGATCACCAGTTGGTCGATGGCGTAGTTGTAGGTCGAACCACTGCAATGGCGTTCAAAGACGTGGGTCGGATTGTGTCGGATGTCCAGGCCGGCCTCACAGACCGGCGCCAGCCAGGTTTCGATCTGACGGTACAAGTCATAGACCTGGCCGGGCCAATGTTCAATGGCCAGGTCGGCGCAATTGTCGGTATCGGCCGGGGTTCGATGGGCCTGCCTCAATTTGGCCGCGAGTTCGTCTGCCTTGCTCATGTCTATTCCCTGTCGTGGTGATAGGTTGAGCTTAGCTGAAGGGGCTGAGTGTTCATTTGCGCTGGGTCATGAGTCGTTTCATTTCGATTGGCGAAGGGCCGGATTCGGGCAGCTCACACGGGATAAAGCGCATCAATGCCGCGCCCCAAACGACGCCGCAGCCTGCGCGGGCACATTATCCGTGGACATTCGCTCGGGTGTATCCGGCAGCGAAGCGATGTGCACGGCGCGGGACGGCATGGCGAAGCGCACGCCGATCTTGGCGAATTCCTCCATCATGTCCAGGTTGATGGCCTGCTGGATGTCCATGTACACGTTGTAGCTGGGATCCAGCACGATATACACCGTCTCGAATTCCAGTGCGCTTTCACCAAACCCGCGAAAGTGCGCGCGGTCGAAGCGGGTCTTTTCCTGAGCCTTGATGATGCGTTCGACGATAACCGGCACTTGGCGCAGTTGTTCTGGCGAGCATTGCTGGGGCAGAGCAAATTCGAAAACGATGCGCCGCTCCTGGAGCCGCTTGTAGTTCTGGATCGTGGTGCTGATCATCCCGGCGTTGGCCATGACGATCTGCTCGCCGCCCAGGCTGCGGATCCGCGTGGTTTTTAGGCCGACGTGTTCTACGGTGCCGGCCAGGGAGCCCACCACAATGAAGTCACCGACTTCGAAGGGTTTGTCCACGGCGATTGACAGCGAGGCGAACAAATCCCCGAGGATGTTCTGCACGGCGAGCGCCACGGCGATGCCGCCAACCCCGAGGCTGGCGATAAAGGCCGTAATATTCACGCCCAGGTTGGAAAGCATGGCCAGCAGCACCACCGCCCACAGGAACACCTTCGCGCCCCATAGGCTCAGGGTGGCCAAGGCACTTTTCTGATGAATATCGGTATGGCTGTGACGGGCGAAATAGTGCAGCAACGCCAGGGCGATCGCCCGGTTTGCCCACAATCCCACCTGCAAGGCGGCCACCACGAACCAAAGGCTGCTGACCCGGCCCAACCAGCGTTCCGGTAGGTCCAATATGCCGATGCCAATCAGAATCGAGGCCAATAACAACAAGGTATTGCTGGTACTGGAAAGCACTTCGACAGCGATGTGGCTGAGGTAGGCATCAGGTTTTTGAGCCCGGGCACGCACGTTTTTCAGCAGGAAACCGACGCCTGTCCTGGCGATGATAAAACTCACCGCCGTCACGGTCAGTGCCAGTAACCAGTTGGCGATGGAGATGCCCAGCAGTTGGGTGTCGGTAAAGATTTCGAGGGAGGTTGAATCCATTGACGGGTCACCTGTGCCATTGCTGTTCAGGTCGGGACCCAGGCCGATTTGACGCGAAGGCCTTGGCCGGGCCATGAACCTGATTAGTTCGCCTCAGCCAGGGGCCGTTCAATTTTCTTACGGGAGCTGTTGCAGGTTCCGGCAGAGGCGGCGTAGTTTCGGGCGAGGGATCCGACAGATTGTGTGCCCGGCTTGCGCAATCTACCTGAGCAAACGTCTCGTCTAGCGCAGCAAATGCACCGCCAACCCGGCAAGCCCGCATGCCAACAGCACCTGGATCACCCCGCGCTTGTAGCGAAATAGCGCAATGGCCGCTGCTGTCGCGATGATTGCCGAGGGCCAGTCCAGCGCACCGGCGAACCCGTTGGGCCAGAGTACGTGGTAGCCAAAGAAGCACGCCAGGTTGAGGATCACGCCGACTACGGCGGCGGTAATGGCGGTCAGGGGGGCGGTGAACTTCAAGGAATCATGCGTCGATTCCACCAACGGCCCGCCTGCCAGGATGAACAGGAAGGACGGCAGGAAAGTGAACCAGGTTACCAGCGAGGCCGCCACGGCGCCGGCCATGAAGGCCTGATCGGGACCGAACACTTGCATCACGTAGCCGCCGACGAAACCGACGAATGCCACCACCATGATCAGCGGCCCGGGCGTGGTTTCGCCCAGCGCCAGGCCGTCGATCATTTGGGTCGGCGTCAGCCAGCCAAAGTGCTCGACGGCGCCCTGATACAGATAGGGCAACACCGCATAGGCGCCACCGAACGTCAGCAACGCGGCCTTGGTGAAGAACCAGGCCATTTGCGTGAGAGTGCCTTCCCAGCCGAAAAGCATCGTTAGCAGACCCATCGGCAATGACCACAACAGGGCGCCGATCATCGCCAAGCGAACGAGTCGAGCGGGGCTGAACCGGGCGTGTTCCGGTGGCGGGGTGTCGTCGTCTATCAGCGCCGGGCCGTAGGATCGATGATTGGCCCCATGGCCACCCAGGCTGAATTTTTCCGGTGCCCAGCGGCCACCGAAATAGCCGATGACAGCGGCGCCCAATACGATAAGGGGAAAGGGAACATCAAACGCGAATATGGCCGTGAATGACGCCGCGGCGATGACCCATAACCAGCCGTTCTTGAGCGCGCGCGAGCCTATCCGATGCGCAGCATGCACCACGATTGCCGTTACCGCGGGCTTGATGCCGTAGAAAATTCCCGCCACTGCCGGCACTTCGCCAAAGGCGACATACAGCCAGGACAACGCAATCAGGATGAACAGCGACGGCAGGACGAACAACGCCCCGGCAATCACCCCGCCCCAGCTGCGATGCATCAGCCAGCCCAGGTAAGTGGCCAACTGCTGCGCCTCCGGCCCTGGCAGCAACATGCAGTAATTGAGCGCATGCAGGAAGCGTCGTTCGGAGATCCAGCGACGGCGCTCCACGAGTTCCTGGTGCATGATCGAGATCTGTCCCGCCGGGCCGCCAAAGCTGATGAAGCCCAACTTGAGCCAGAACCAGAAAGCTTCCCGCAGACTGACGGTCGCGGGGCGGGTCAATGGGACGTCGGCGGCCGGGGTCGGTTTGCTCATGGTCGTCGGGTATTTGTAGTCAAGGGCTGCCAACGTTATGGCGCGTGACGCAATTTAGATAGCCCCCGACAAGCTTTGCTTGTAAAAAAACGCACTTTCACGGGGCTGGACAACCTACGCAAAAATAATCCGGGCCCGTCCTCATGCCGTCTTTCAAGATATTCATCAAGGAGTCGGTCGATGAAGCAACGTTTTACAGTGCAATCCTGATATCGATTCCAAGGGCATCGCGGTGATTTGCAGCGGGGTTTTTGGATCCATTGAACCACCCATCGGCTTCGTTCCAATGGCTAATTGCCGCCCTACAAGCGGCAGGCTAAGCTCACGAATATTGGGGGCTTTGAGCGATTCGCTCATGTATTGCCCCCCTCAGGAATTCGCTTGCCTATCCCCACTTTTGATCCGTTCCACGCTCCCGGTGGTGCTCTCAAGCGCCTGCCGTTGCTCAAGGCAGCGGTTGCGTTTATCGCCGCTGTCTGCCTGTGCCTGTGTGGCTTGCTCTACCTGCAGTTGGAACAGTCCCGTCGCTACGACCTGGCGTCGGCCCGCGTCGCCTCGGCCAACCTGACGCGGGCCATGGCCCAGCAGGCCCAGGACACGTTCCAACAGACTGACCTGGTCCTCGCGAGCCTGGCGGACTGGATGCAGATCGACGGTTTCGGCCCTGCGTTACAACCGCGTCTGCAACAGACGTTCGCCCGGCGCGTGCAGTCGTTGGAGCAGTTGCATGGGCTGTTCCTGTTTGACAAGGACGGACATTGGGTCATCACCTCCTTCGCCAGTCTGCACAGGGGAGCGGGGGTCGCGGATCGCGAATATTTTGCTTTCCATCAACAGAATGCTTCCCTGCTTGCGCATATCGGGCCGGCGATACGCAGTCGCCAGAGCGGTGAGTGGATCATCCCCGTTTCAAGGCGATTGAACGATTCGGACGGCAATTTCCAGGGCGTGCTGATGGCCGGGGTCAAAATGGCCTACTTCGATCAGTTCTTCAAAAGCTTCAGCCTCGATGACGAAGGCGAGATGGTCCTCGCCCTGGCCGACGGCACCTTGCTGGCTCGCCGGCCTTTCGATGAGACCAGGATCGGCCGCTCCCTGGCCCAGGAAGCGGTGTTCCAGCATGAGACGCAAGGGACCGCCACGGGCAATGCCGTGATCCGCTCCGCCGCCGATGGGGTCATCAGGCTTTATGATCATCAGCATTTGCACGCGTATCCATTGGTGGTCACCGCCGCGATGTCTGAAGAAGCGATCCTCGCGGGCGGGTACGACAGAGCGTTCCAATCCAGTCTCATCGTGGGCCTGGTCGTGTTGGGCATCTGCCTGTTCGGCTGGGTATTCGTGCGCCAGGTGCGTAACAGCGAGCGAATTGAAGCCGACCTGCGCAGGGCCCAGGAGGCGCTGGAGCTGATCGCCACCCATGACAGCCTGACCGGACTGGCAAACCGCCGCTTGTTCGAGCGCGCCCTGGACATCGAATTTGGCCGAGGCGCCCGCCAGCGCAGCCCGTTGAGCCTGATCATGCTCGATATCGATTTCTTCAAACGCTACAACGATACCTACGGGCACGTTGCCGGGGACCACTGCCTGGCGGAAGTTGCGACCGTCCTCAAGAATTGCTGTCATCGCAAAGCCGACCTGGCGGTGCGTTACGGCGGTGAGGAGTTCGCTGTGCTGCTGCCTGACACCAACCTGCAGGGCGCGATGGCATTGGCCGAGCAGATCCGTCGCAGTGTCATCGACAAGCATATTACCCATTCGGCTTCCCCCTCCGGTTATCTGACCGTGAGCCTGGGCTGCTATGCCTTCGTGCCTAGCAGCCTGGACAGTACCGAAGTGTTTATCCAGCGCGCCGATGCGGCGCTCTATCAAGCCAAGCACAGCGGTCGCAACTGTGTCGAGGCCTTGTCCAGGGAAGGCGTGCTCGATGCTTTGGAGCGCTCCGATCGTTGAGATTCGTTGGAATCATCAGTAGCGCAGGACAGTCCATTGTTCGACCCGTGGCGCAAGCGATGCGTAGGCCCTTTCGTCAAATTCCGTGGGCTCGTCATCTGTCACAGCGGTGGCTGCTAAGGTTAAGAAAACGCCAGGGCCGAGCGCCGCTCATGAAGTAAAGCTGTACGGCGAATCCAGCGCCGCAAGGACAGGAGCACGTCAATGGACACCACTGCCGCTACCCCCTCTGACGCCAAGCGTCACACGCCGATTACCCGTCGCCTGGTGGTGGCCGTCGGCGGATTGTTTGTCCTGGGGGTTCTGGTGGCCGTTGTCGCGCTGTTCAACATCGCGCAAAAGTTGGATACGGAGGATGTGCGCAAGACCCATTTCTATATCGAACGCGCCCTTGATAATCGCATCACCGCCTCGAAAAACTACATCGCCAGCTACGCCTACTGGACCACGGCCTATGATCACCTCAACGGTGAAGTCAACGTGCAGTGGGCCTATGCCGAACAGAACATGGGCAAGACGCTATTCACCAATGATGACTATGAAGGGGTATTCGTCATTGACCGTGAGCGCACCAAATACGCCGTGGTGCGAGGGCAGCATGTCCAGGCAGAGGCAACGGCCTACATGGATACGCCGCTGGCGGACCTCATGGATCAGCTCCAGGCGCAAGCTGACCTGACGACGCCCGCGATCCGTTACACCTTGTTCGAAGGCTGGCCGGCCGTGGTTACGGCTTCGGTGATTCTTCCCAATGACGAACGCCCCCGGGTCGCGCCTGAAGGGACGTCGGTCTTGCTGTTCGTCGATCAGCTGACGCCCGTCAAACTTCGCAAGCTGGGCAAGAGCTACGGCCTTACCGAGTTGACCCTCGTCAAAGACACCGCGTTGGAGCCCGGCCAGGCCGCCGTGCCGCTGGATAGCACGGGGTATAGCCTGGTGTCGCGGCTGGAGCGGCCGGGCCAGCAGTTGCTCTGGTCCCTGCTGCCGCCATTGGGTGGTGCGTTGCTGATCCTGGCGTTGCTCACCGCTTACTTTTTTCGCTATGCCATGCGCACGGCTCGACAGGTAGATGCCAGCTACGACAGCCTTGAAAAGTCGAAACAAGCGCTTGAAGCCAGCGAAGAGCGCTTTCGCGCCGTGGCCGAGGCCGCGTCCGACTGGATCTGGGAAATCGACAGCCAGCAACACCTCACCTACCTGTCGGGTCGCTTCAATACCGTCACGGGATTTTCCGACCAGCAGTGGCTGGGCCAGGACATCGAACAACTGTTGTATTGCGATACGACGCCGATCGCGCTGTGGCTGGGCAAACTGGTGGAGGATCAGAACGCCAGCAACCTGCGCTGTTCCTACCGTGATCATTCCGGGCAGTTGCGATTCTGTCGGGTTTCGGCGCGGCCGATCTATGACAAGACCGTCGTTACGGGGTATCGCGGCACCGCCAGCGACATCACCGACGAGGTGGCAGCTCATGCCCAGGTCCAGCATCTTTCGCTGCACGATGCGTTGACCGGCCTGCCGAACCGCAACAAGTTGGCGAGGCACCTGGACGATGCCTTGGTCGCCAAGGAGCATGCCGCGCCGTTGGCCCTGCTGATGGTGGACCTGGACAACTTCAAGCCGATCAACGATTCGCTTGGCCACCCGGCCGGCGATGCGGTGTTGCTGGAAGTCGCCCAGCGCCTGCGCGACAGCACGCGCGAGCAGGACCTGGTGGCGCGCCTGGGAGGCGATGAGTTCGTGGTGGTACTCAGTGGCGTGGAGCACAGCGCTGAAATTGATCGATTCTGCGCGCGATTGATCGACAGCCTGCAACAGCCGATTCACTACGAGACCCATTCGCTGCACATCGGCGCCAGCATCGGCATTGCCGTCAGCCGCCGCCAAGGCTATGTGCCGAGTGAGTTGATCCGCTGCGCCGACATCGCCTTGTATCAGGCCAAGTCAGAGGGCAAGAAGACTTGGTGCTATTTCGTCTCGCACATGAACGACCAGATCCAGCATCGCCGCCAGCTGGAAAGCGACCTGCGCCAGGCGGTGAAGAACAACGAGTTCATCCTGCATTTCCAGCCGCGCTACAAAGTCGATGGCAGGGAAATCGTCGCGGTCGAGGCGCTGGTTCGCTGGCAGCATCCGACCCAAGGCTTGTTGGCCCCCGACGCTTTTATCCCGCTGGCCGAACAAACCGACCTGATTGTCCCGCTTTCACGCTGGGTATTGCGTGAGGCCTGCCAGACCGCGTTGACGTGGCCGGGAGCGTTGATGGTTTCGGTCAATCTTTCCCCGGCCCAATTCGAACGCAGCGATGTCGTGGAGGATGTACGCCAAGTGCTGATCCAAACCCATTTCCCGGCGAGTCGCCTGGAGCTGGAAATTACCGAAAACGTCATGCTGAACGATGTGAATGGCGCGCTCCAGGTCATGAATGCGCTCAAGGAGTTGGGCGTGCGCTTGAACATGGACGACTTCGGCACCGGTTATTCATCCCTCGGTTATTTGCGTACCTACCCATTCGATGGCATCAAGATCGACAAGCGCTTCATCGCCTCCATGAGCAACAGCAGTAACGATCGGGCCGTGGTCCAGGCGATCATCAACCTGGGCAAGGCGATGGGCTTGACCGTCACTGCCGAAGGCGTTGAAACGCTGGCCCAACTGGGGTCGCTGGGCTCGGATGAATGCCACGAAGTCCAGGGTTATTTCCTCAGTCGGCCAATCGACAAACAGGCATTCGCGAACTTGCTCCAGAGCGGCCAGTCGTTAGCGCGAACCAATTCCTGAACAGTGGTTGCAACCTGGGCGGCTTCCTCACGGTCACAACCAGTGTGTTGGCATTCAGAGTTTTTGGCCCATGAAGAACCTGCGAATCGCAACCTTCAACATCAACGGCATCCGGGCCCGGTTGCCTAACCTGCTGGAATGGCTAGAACGGGAGAAACCCGACGTCGTATGCCTGCAGGAACTCAAGGCGGCGGACAAGGATTTCCCGGCAGCGGAACTGGAGTCGGTAGGGTACGGATCGATCTGGCATGGCCAGGCTTCGTGGAATGGGGTTGCGATCCTGGCCCGCGATGCGCAACCGCTGGAGAGCCGGCGCGGCTTGCCGGGCGGCGACGACGACAGTCACAGTCGCTACCTGGAAGCGGCGGTGCACGGTGTCCTGGTGGGCTGCCTTTACCTGCCCAACGGCAACCCGCAGCCAGGCCCCAAGTTCGACTATAAATTGGCCTGGTTCGAACGGCTGATCGATTATGCGCAGGCGCTACAGGCAAGCGATCATCCGGTGGTCCTAGCCGGAGACTACAACGTGGTGCCCACCGACATGGACATCTACAACCCGCGCTCCTGGCTCAAGGATGCGCTGTTGCAACCGCAAAGCCGCGAATGTTACCAACGCTTGCTGGACCAGGGCTGGACGGACTCGTTGCGTCATCTGTATCCAGACGAGCGTATCTACACGTTCTGGGATTATTTCCGTCAGCATTGGCAGAAGAATTCCGGGCTGCGCATCGATCATCTGCTGCTCAACCCGGCGGCCAGCGCTTACCTGAGCGAGGCGGGCGTGGACGCCTGGGTCAGGAACCAGCCACATCCCAGCGACCATGCTCCCACTTGGATCCGGTTGTCGTCGCGAAAGCAGCGTTAAGGATTTGGGGGCAGTCGCCAGTCAGATTTGTCCGCTGGAGGGAAATGCCTTATACCTGCCGCAATGGCCGCGACCCTACCGCAGGCCCTGCACCTGACAGGAAAGGACATCCCCATGAGCGAACCGCGACTGAGCGATACCGGCCGTTATTTGCGCCGCCTGGGCTTCAACACGGCCCCACCGCCAACCCTCGATACGTTGCGCCTGCTCCAAGGGCGTCATACGGCCGAGTTTCCTTTCGAGACCCTCTCGTCACTGCTGCGTCAGCCGGTGCCCATCGACCTTGAATCCGTCGAACGCAAGGTTTTTGAGCAAGGGCGCGGCGGTTATTGCTATGAGCTCAATCAATTGTTCCTGGCGCTCTTGCAGGAGCTGGGCTTCGACGCCCGGGGCATCACCGGACGGGTCGTCATGAACGCGCCGGAGGGCGCCTGGCCCGCGCGCACTCATCGCTTGAGCCTGGTGACGCTTGACGGCGTGCGCTATATCACCGATGTCGGCTTCGGCGGCATGGTACCCACCGCGCCGCTGTTGCTGGACAGTTGCGACATCCAACCGACGCCTCACGAGCCGTACCGCATCGAGGCCAATGAAGACAGCTATCTGCTGCGTGCCGAGGTCGCCGATGAATGGCGGCCAATGTACCTGTTCGATCTGCAACGCCAGGAAGAAATCGACTACACCGTCGGCAATTGGTACGTCTGCTCCCACCCGCAATCGCCGTTCATGGGCCGGTTGATGGTCGCTCGCACGGGCGACGGGCTGCGCAAGACACTCAACGGCAACAGCTACGCTGTGCACCGGATTGGACACGACAGCGAGCGACGCACCATTAACGATATCGATGAACTCATCGATCTGCTGGAAAAGGAGTTCGGTTTGAATGTGCCGCCCCGAGAGGAGCTGCGGCCCGCGGTACAGCGGCTTTTGGTGTAAGAAGCTGAACCTTCTGGTTCGGGAATTGCAACCCTGTCGACGACGCACGGGTAACAAGTTGTATACAACTCTATGGACATTTGTCCCGAGTTTTGAATACAGTGTGCCCATAACAAAAAACAGGGAACCCCCGAACCATGAAAACGCCCCATGATTCACTCCCACGGCCCGAGGATGAAAATCTCGGTGTCGGCGCGAATATGGCTTACGGCCTGCAGCATGTGTTGACCATGTACGGTGGCATCGTCGCGGTACCGTTGATCATTGGCCAGGCGGCGGGGTTGTCACCGTCGGACATCGGTCTACTGATCGCCGCGTCATTGTTCGCAGGGGGGCTGGCAACACTGTTGCAGACGCTCGGCGTGCCGTTTTTTGGCTGTCAGTTGCCGTTGGTCCAAGGCGTTTCGTTTTCGGGCGTCGCCACCATGGTCGCGATTGTCGGCACCGGTGGGGAAGGGGGCTTCCAGGCCATCCTCGGCGCGGTCATTGCCGCATCCCTGATCGGCCTGCTGATTACGCCGGTGTTTTCGCGGATCACCCGGTTCTTCCCACCATTGGTCACCGGCATCGTCATCACCACCATCGGCCTGACATTGATGCCGGTGGCGGCGCGCTGGGCAATGGGCGGCAACAGCCATGCGCCCGATTTCGGCAGCATGGCGAACATCGGCCTGGCTGCGGTGACCCTGGTGTTGGTGTTGTTGCTGAGCAAAATGGGCAGCGCGACCATCTCGCGGCTGTCGATTCTGCTGGCGATGGTCATCGGTACGGTCATCGCGGTGTTCCTTGGCATGGCAGATTTTTCCTCTGTCGGCGAAGGCCCGATGTTCGGCTTCCCGACGCCGTTCCATTTTGGAATGCCGACCTTTCACATCGCCGCGATCCTGTCGATGTGCATTGTGATCATGGTGACGTTGGTGGAAACCTCCGCCGATATCCTGGCAGTGGGTGAGATCATCGACACCAAGGTCGACTCGCGGCGCCTGGGTGACGGTCTGCGGGCGGACATGCTGTCGAGCATGATCGCGCCGATTTTCGGTTCCTTCACCCAGAGCGCCTTCGCCCAGAACGTTGGCCTGGTGGCGGTGACCGGAATCAAGAGCCGTTTCGTGGTGGCGACTGGCGGGGTGTTCCTGGTCGTGCTCGGCCTGTTGCCGTTCATGGGGCGGGTGATCGCCGCAGTGCCCACCTCGGTGCTCGGTGGCGCCGGTATCGTGCTGTTCGGCACCGTGGCCGCCAGCGGCATCCGGACCCTGTCGAAGGTTGATTACCGTAATAACGTCAACCTGATCATCGTCGCCACGTCCATCGGCTTTGGCATGATTCCTATCGCTGCCCCGAACTTCTACGATCATTTCCCCAGCTGGTTCGCGACGATCTTTCACTCGGGCATCAGCTCCTCGGCGATCATGGCGATCATCCTGAACCTGGCGTTCAACCACTTCACCGCGGGTAATTCCGACCAGCAGTCCGTTTTCGCCGCCGGTACCGAGCGGGTGTTGCGTTACCAGGACCTGGCGGCGCTGCGCGAAGGGGATTACTTCAGCGACGGCAAGCTGCACGACTGCGACGGCAACGAGATTCCGGTGGTAGCGGTGCCTGAGCACCTGGCGCCAGAGCACGGCCCGGTGCGGCTTAAAAGCAGCGAGCACGTCTGACCTCGTAGCTGATATCAGCCCAAAAAAAAGCAGCCGGCGATCACTGATCGCCGGCTGCTTTTTTTTCGCTTGAACGGTGATTACCAGCGACCATAGTGGCCGCGTGGTGGACCGTAGTAGTAGCCCCGTGGCGGTCCGTAATACACCGGTGCCGGGCGGTAGTAGATCGGCTGTTCCACGTACACCGGTTGCGGCTGGTAATAAACCGGGGGCGGCTGTTGCACATAGACCGGCTGCGGCTGCACGTAAACCGGTTGCTGGACGTACACCGGCCGGTCACGGCTGATCAGCGCCGAACCAACGATGGCCGAGCCGACGATGGCGCCGAACACTGCGGGCCCCTCCCAACCACCGCGACCATGGGCGGATGCCTGGCCGGTGACCGCGAGAGCCCCCACGAGCAGGGCGATGATGGGGAGCTTGCGTTTCATGGCGATTCCTCGTTCCGGCCCCGGCGCCTGTGGTCTGCAACAGACCCAAGTAGGGGCGCGGGGATACTGGCTATGACCGCGATTTTTCCAGGATTTTGAACGTCGTTGGGTAAATGTTGTGTAAGGTTTGTGGCGGTTTTTTTTACAGATTGCCGAGTCGCCGCGCTGCGCCCGGTGTCTGATCATCGAAATAAACTGTCGGGACGGCGATCCCACCTGTCCGAAAGTCGCATCAAGGAGACGAGCATGCAGATCAATCCCAACAAAGACACCCAACTGTGCATGTCGCTATCGGGGCGCCCAGGCAATTTTGGCCTGCGCTTTCACAATCATCTGTACGAACAACTGGGGCTGAATTTCTATTACAAGGCCTTCAGCAGCCAGGACCTGCCCGGTGCGGTGCGCGGGATTCGTGCCTTGGGTATTCGTGGCTGCGGCGTATCGATGCCGTTCAAGGAGGCGTGCATTGCCTTGGTCGACGAATTGGACCCTTCCGCCGCAGCGATCCAGTCCATCAACACCATCGTCAATACCGATGGGCACTTGAAGGCCTACAACACCGACTACATCGCCATCGCTCAGTTGCTGCAAAGTCATGCCGTGCCCAAGGATTCGACCTTTGCGCTGCGCGGCAGCGGCGGCATGGCCAAGGCCGTCGCCAGCGCCTTGCGCGACGGGGGCTACAAGAACGGGTTGATCGTCGCTCGCAACGAAACCACTGGCCGAGCCCTTGCCGAGTCGCTGGGTTACGACTGGCAAGCTGAACTGGCTGACCGACGCCCGCAGATGCTGATCAACGTAACGCCAATCGGCATGAGCGGCGGCCCGGAAGCGGACCACCTGGCGTTCGGCCCCGCGGCAATCGCCGCGGCCGACACCGTGTTCGATGTCGTGGCGATCCCGTCGGAAACGCCGTTGATCGTGCAGGGCCGGGCGCAGGGCAAACGGGTGATCACCGGCCTGGAAGTCATCGCAATCCAGGCCTTGGAGCAGTTCGTGCTGTACACCGGCGTGCGGCCCAATCTGGAACAGTTCGAAAAAGCCGTGGCCTTCGCCCGCTCCGTGTAGGCCTCGTTATTCCAGTCGTGCCAGGCGTTCTTCCAATGCGGCGATCCGCGCTTCGAGTTCTTCGATGCGCTCCAGCGATACGCCGCTGCCAATGCTGCGTTCTGTTGGTTGGTGGCGGGCGGCGAGGATGGCCTCGATGTCCGCTGGGTCGCCCATCGCATGCACATAACGGTCTTCGCGCTGGCCGGCCTGGCGTGGCACCAGCAGCGCCAAGCCTCGGGCAATCAGCCGCTCAAGCTGATGCACGACTTGCTCGGCGTCTTCGAAGTCATGCATGCGTCCGCTGCGGGTCAGCAGCTCATTGACCGTTTGCGGGCCGCGCAAGAACAGCAACCCCATCAGGATCACCTGGGCCGGCACCAGCTCCAGCGCTTTGTCGACCCGGTGTTCCCAGCGGTCGGCGCGGCTGCCCATCACCAGTCGGGTGAAGCCTCGACCTTCCAATGCCCGCAGGCTCTGGCCAACCTGGCCCGGATTGAGGTTGGTCACTGGTTCACGACTGGTTTTCTGGTTACAGGCAAGCACCAGCGCGTTGAGCGTGAGGGGATAGGTTTCGGGATTGGTCGCCTGCTTTTCGATCAATGCGCCGAGAATGCGGATTTCCGTGCTATTGAGCCGTGGTTCTTCGGCCTGGCTTTGTTCTTCGATGCTCATCGCGCGTTCCCTATGCTGTGGAGGACGCTAGCCTAATCCTTGCGCAATAAAAGACAAGGTGCGTAACAAGCCGTGGCTATAATCGCCCACGTTCGATTCATCTTTCTTCACCACCCGCATGAGACCACCATGACTATTTCCCTATACGCCGCATCCGTCCCGGTTTTCAAGCAGATGCTCGATGCCCTGAGCGATGTCCTGAACAAGGCCGAAGCCCACGCCACCTCAAAAAGCATCGACCCGAACGCTTTCCTGCAAGCGCGCCTGTTCCCGGACATGTTCCCGTTGGTGCGCCAGGTGCAGATCGCCGTGGATTTCGCCAAGGGCGTGTCCGCTCGCCTGGCCGAGATTGAAGTACCGAAATATGACGACAGCGAGACCACTTTCGCTGAGCTGCAAGCGTTGATCGCCAAGGTGCTGGCGTTCATCGATGGCATCAAGCCCGAGCAGATCGACGGCAAGGAAGGCATTGAAATCGTGACCCGTCCGGGCACGCCGAAGGAGAAGCGCTTCAGCGGTCAAACCTACCTGTTGACCTACGGTCTGCCGCAATTCTTCTTCCATGTCACCACCACCTACGCCCTGTTGCGTCACAACGGCGTGGAAGTCGGCAAGCGCGATTACATGGGCGCGTTCTAAACCCGCAAGCATGAAAAAGCCCGGAACGGTGTGGGCCGTTCCGGGCTTTTTTGTGTCTGTCTGTCAGGCAGTACGCTGCGACCGTTCTTCCTCACCCAGGCAAGCCGCCGCGGTGAACAACACGTCCGTCGACGAATTCAGCGCAGTTTCCGCCGAGTCCTGCAGGACACCGATGATGAACCCCACAGCGACCACTTGCATGGCGATTTCGCTGGGGATGCCAAACAGGCTGCAGGCCAGCGGAATGAGCAGCAGTGAACCGCCGGCGACACCGGACGCACCGCAGGCGCAGATGGCGGCGACAACACTCAGCAGCACTGCCGTGGGCAAGTCCACCGCGATACCCAGGGTATGCACGGCCGCCAGCGTCAACACTGTGATGGTGATGGCGGCACCGGCCATGTTGATGGTCGCGCCCAGCGGGATCGAGACCGAGTAGGTGTCTTCGTGCAAACCGAGGCGTTTGCTCAGTTCCAGGTTCACCGGAATGTTCGCCGCCGAGCTTCGGGTGAAGAACGCGGTGATGCCGCTCTCGCGCAGGCAGGTGAACACCAACGGGTATGGGTTGCGACGCAGCTTCCACAGCACGATGAGCGGGTTAACCACCAGCGCCACGAACAGCATGCAGCCGATCAACACGGTCAGCAGGTGCAAGTAACCGAGCAGGGCGCCAAAGCCGGAAGTGGCCAGGGTCGAGGCCACCAGCCCGAAGATCCCCAGCGGCGCGAAGCGGATGACCAGGCGCACGATCACGGTCACGCCGTTGGACAGGTCATCCAACACGGTGCGCGTGGTTTGCCCGGCGTGGCGGATGGCGACGCCCATGCCGATGGCCCAGGCCAGGATGCCGATGAAGTTGCCCTCCATCAAGGCATGGACCGGATTGTCGACCACGCTGAGCGCCAGGCTTTGCAGCACTTCGCCGATGCCACCTGGTGCAGTGACGGCGACATCTTGCGCGCTGAGTACCAGGTTCGAGGGGAACAGCATGCTGGCAACGACCGCGACCACAGACGCTGCGAAAGTGCCCAACAGATAAAGGAACAGGATCGGCCGGATATGGGTCTGTTGGCCGTGCTTATGGTTGGCGATCGAGGCCATGACCAGCACGAACACCAGGATCGGCGCGACAGCCTTGAGCGCTGAGACGAAGACCTTGCCGATGAATGCCGTGGACGTTGCCAGCTCCGGCGCCAGCCATGCCAGAAAGATACCGGCGACCAGGCCGATGATGATTTGCGTGACCAGGCCGGTGTGTTTGAGGCGGTGCAGAAGAGAAGGGGAGACAGCTGTCATGACGGTATCTCTGATTTTTTGTTTGCAACGGTCAGCCAATCAGGGCAACAAGCGGGCAGGCCACATGAGCGGGACCGAAAAGAAGGTGGAGCGTTTGCAGGGCGCGGACTTTATCACAGCCCGACGAAAAATCTGACGGACCTGTGACGATCCGTCACCTGCATCTTTGAGTGGATTTTTCTGACCGGCACATTCTGTTAGGCTCTGCCTTTCTCACCTTTCAATATCTCCGGCGGGCCCTAGGGCTAGCGCTGGTGTCGTCGTTTTTCTGGAGTCTTGCATGCTGTTGCCAATCTTTCTGTTGTCCGCCGCTGGTTTCACGGTGTTGACCACGGAATTTATCATCGTCGGCCTGCTGCCATCCATTGCCCGTGATCTGCACGTCAGCATCCCCCAGGCGGGGCTGCTGGTGACCTTGTTCGCGTTTACCGTTGCGGCGTTCGGGCCGTTCCTGACGGCCTGGTTCGCCCGTGTCGAGCGGCGCAAATTGTTTATCAGCGTGCTGGTGATGTTCGGCCTGGCCAACACCCTCGCGGCGCTGGCACCCAACATCTGGGTCATGGCCGTTGCCCGGCTGATCCCGGCGCTGGGCCTGCCGGTATTCTGGGCGTTGGCCAGCGAAACGGCGGTAGACATTGTCGGACCGCAGTTCGCCGGACGCGCTATTGCCCGGATCGGATTCGGCATCGTCTGTGCCACGGTATTCGGCATTCCGGTGGGCACGCTGATCGCCGATGCGTTTGGCTGGCGCAGCGCTTTTGGAATCCTGGCTGTTATCGCGTTTGCCAAGGCGCTGCTGCTGTTTATCTACCTGCCAAAAACCAAGCTGCACCTGCACCAGGTGAGCTTTCGCTCGCAGCTCACAATCCTGCGCAGCCCTTTGATGCAGGGGCATGTGCTGTTGTCGGTGCTGGTATTCAGCGGCATGTTCACCGCCTACACCTACCTGGCGGATATTCTCGAGCGGCTGGCCGGCTTCGACGGCACGCTCGTAGGCTGGTGCCTGATGGGCTTTGGCGCCGTGGGCCTGCTGGGCAATTCCATGGGAGGCCGCGCGGTGGACCGACATCCGTTGATCGCGTCGATGGTGTTCTGCCTGTTCATGATCGGCGGTATGGTGGCGCTGGTGCCGAGCATTCATTCGACGCTGGGGCTGGCCGCCGCGCTGGGCATTTGGGGCGTGACCCAGGCGGCTTTGTTCCTCGTCAGCCATGTCCGGTTGATGAAGGCTGCGCCTGAGGCGCCGGCGTTCGCCGCGTCCCTGAACATCGCCGGCGCCAACCTGGGAATCGGCCTGGGCGCGATGGTCGGCGGACGGGTGATCGATACCCTGGGGCTGGGCAATGTCGGTTTCGCCGCGGCCGGGTTCATCCTGGTGTCGATCCTGCTGACGTTATGGCTGATGACGTTCAAACCCCGCGTCAGCTGCGCGCAGTGCTAGCCACTGAACAGCTCGCGGCGTGCCCCTTCGGCGATCGCGACGATGCCCGGATGGCTGACCTTGCGCTCCACGGAAATCGCGTAGAACGACTCGCTCACCGCATCGGTCTGGCCGATGACCTGCACGCCGTACTGCCGCTTCACCTCTTCGGCAATCACGCTGGGGCCGATGAAAATCCCGCTGCCTGACTGACCAAACGCCTGCATCAGCGCGCTGTCGTCAAATTCGCCGACGATACGCGGTTGGATCTGTTGCTCGGCGAACCAACGTTGCAAGCGGCTGCGCACCACCGTCTCCGGCCCGGGAATCAGTAGCGGGGCGTCATGCAAGCTGTGGGGAAAATCCTGCCCATGGCGCTCGGCCAACGCGGCTGTGGCGAAAAAACTGATCCCGCATTCCCCCAGTTTCTGGCTGAAGCCCTTGATGTCCAGGTGCGTCGGCATCGGGCTGTCCGAAATCACCAGGTCCAGGCGTTGAATCGCCAGGTCTGCCAGTAACCGCTCGAGCTTGTCTTCGCGGCAGGTGATGCGCAGTGGGTCGTTCAGCTCCATGGTCGGTGCCAACAGTCGGTAGACGATGGACTTGGGCACCACATCCGCCACCCCGACCCGAAACAACGTTTGCTGCTCGTTGGGCTGGGCGCGCAACATCAATTCCAGTTCGCCGCCCAGCTGGAACATGTGTTCGGCGTAGGGCAGCGTCTGGCGGCCGGCTTCGGTCAGCTCCAACTGGCGCCCGACGCGTCGGAACAACTTGATATTGTAGGTCTGCTCGAACAGGGAAATCTGCCCGCTGATGGTTTGCGGGGTCAGGTTCAGTTGCTCGCAGGCACGCACGATGCTGCCGGTCTTGGCGACCACCCAGAAATAATGCAGCTGGCGGTAATTGAGCATGAGGTGCACCAGTTCGTAAAAACCGAAGTATAACCGCTGAAAATACGAATTTTCCTGAAGTATTTGCGTCTCTAGAATGCCGGGCCATTGGTGAGCCATCTTTAGGCTCCGTCCATTCTCTGAGAGGCACTGTCTTCATGACGTATAAATCCTTGGGCCTGGTAGCCTTGCTATCGTTGTCGTCGGTGGCGCTCGTGGGTTGCGAACAAGCCGAAAAAAGCGCCCAGCACTTGGCAGAGCAGCTGAAGGAACAAGCGGTTGAAACGGCCAAGCAGGCCATCGACGATACTCACAAGGCTGCCGAACAGGCCATCAGCGAGCTCTCCGGCGGGTTGATCAGCCCCAAGGAAGAACCCGAGGACGAAGCTGAAGCAGCCAAACCCTCCACCCAAACCCTTTAACCCGTCTTATCGAGTCAGGACTGCCCCATGGATTATCTGTTACAGCTCGCCGCCAGCCCAACCGCCTGGATTGCCCTGGCAACCCTGGTCGTCATGGAAATCGTGCTCGGCATCGATAACCTGATCTTCATTTCGATTCTGACCAACAAGCTGCCCGAACAACATCGGGCCAAGGCTCGGCGGATCGGTATCGGCATGGCGTTGATCCTGCGCCTGGGCTTGTTGAGCACCATCGCCTTCATCGTGCAGTTGACCGAACCTGTCATCGAGATCCTCGGCCAGGCATTTTCCTGGAAAGACATGATTTTGATCGCGGGCGGCCTCTTCCTGCTGTGGAAGGCTACTACTGAGATTCACCACAGCATGGATCCGGCACCGAATGATCCGAAGTCCGCTACGTCAGGCGTGACCCTTGGGTTTGCCGCCGCGATCGGTCAGATCCTGATGCTCGACCTGGTGTTCTCCATCGATAGCATCATTACGGCGGTGGGCATGACCGAACACTTGCCGATCATGATCATCGCCGTGGTGGTTTCGGTTCTGGTGATGCTGCTGGCCGCCGAGCCACTGGCCAAGTTCATCAACGACAACCCTACCGTGGTGATGCTTGCCCTGGGCTTCTTGATCATGATCGGCATGACGCTGATTGCCGAAGGCTTCGGTGCCCACGTGCCCAAGGGCTACATCTACGCGGCCATGGCCTTCTCGGCAGCGATCGAGGTGTTGAACATGCTGTCCCGTCGGGCCAGGGAAAAGAAGGCCGTCGAGCAAGCCTGAGCCAGATAGACAAAAGCCGCCCGGGATCGAAGGTCCCGGGCGGCTTTTTTATGGACGACGTAAAGGTCAGTGCGCGGTGGCGTGGCGGGCGGTGGTTTTCGGGTTCTGTTGCGCTTGTGGCTGCGGCGCGGGGTGGTGGCGCCGGGCGATCCGCAGCACGCCCCACAACATGGCCGCCGCTACGCTCAGCCAGCCGAATACCAGCATCAGAACAGTCATCATCAGGCTCATCTGGGCCTCCTTCTGCCCGGAACCGGGCAATACACTCTCTGCAATGGACAGTCTAGTCGCTCAAGTGTTACGAGCAGTCGATCAGTGGTGCGCGGCGAAGGATCGGTTCGTTCTATCGCAGTGGTGAAACTGTTGCCTATGGCTATACCCGGGCCGACGCGCGCCTTATGATCGTCGGCCCACGCCCGGCTCAAATGCCGGGTCTGCCTGAACAAGAGAGTCATCATGTCGCCAGTAATTTCATCTTTTCGATCACTGGTATTGGCATTGTCCTGCCTCGCCGCCCTGATGGGGTGCGCCGGCAGCGTGTCGCCGCAGATCAAGCGCCTGCCCGAGCGGGTGGAGCTCAACAGCGTGCCGTTCTTTCGCGGTGAAATGCACCAGGGCGCGCCGCAATCGATGGCGGCTCTGTTGACCTTGCAAGGAACGGTAATTACGCCCGGGCTGCTGGAGAAACCTCTGCAGCTGCCCGGTGGCGAGGCTCGTTTGCAGCAGAACCTGCAAACCCTGGCGCATGAATACGGGTTGGTGGTGTACCCCCTCGATGGTGAACTTGCCGCATTGCTCGAACAGGTGGCGGCGGGCTATCCGGTATTGCTGCGCTACACCAAGGGTTCGGCGTTCTGGTCCGAGCCGCGCTACGCAATCCTCGCAGGTTATAACCGGCAGAAACGCACGGTGCTGCTGCGCTCTGGAATGAATCGGCGCTCTTTGATGAGCTTCGATGCATTCGAGTCGGCTTTCAAAGGTGCTGGGGGCTGGGCCGTACTGATCCAGAAGCCTACGCAACTTCCTGCCAATGTTGATTCGCAACGCTGGTTGAAAGCCGCCGAGGAATTGGCCGGGGCAGGACAAGAGCAGGCAGGGGCGCGGGCGACCAAGGCTCTGGATGCTGCACACTGAATGAGATCCCCGTTCGTCAGCTGTCGGGCACAACCTGGCATGCAACGGGTTCCTATCGTCAGGGCCTGGAAACTCCGGGCCATGATTCAAGGAGGCTGCAATGGCACAGTCGAAAACACCTTCGGGGCCACATTCTTCCGAGCATTCGTCGGGTAATGATGATTTGGGGTTCGATCCGGACTCGCCGGATCTCGACGATCCGCAGGTCGATCCGATAGGGCCGGCGAAGGCGCCCCTGGATGACGAGAAGGAATCGCAGGATGCACCTTCTTCCAGGCCTTACGATCCTTTGGGTGACCTCAAGCCCTGAATGAAAATAGCCCCGACACGTCGGGGCTATTGGGTCGGGGCTATTTGTCTGGGGCTATAGGATTGTTGCGCCACGTCTACTTGGATGCTTCAACCACACCGCTTTGGCGGCTCTTGAGATTCTTCGCGGCTTTGTATTGAAGGGCCACGGCCGGGACGCTGGCGCTTTTGCCTGTCTCGACCCAACTGCGGATGCGGCTTGCATCGGCAAAATGGGTGTATTTGCCGAAGGCGTCAAGAATGACCAATGCCATCGGGCGATTACCCATTTTTGTGACCAGCACCAGGCAATGACCAGCCTGGTTAGTGAAGCCGGTCTTGGTCAGTTGAATGTCCCAGTTGGCCTTGTGGACCAGGTGATCAGTGTTGCGAAAGCCGAGGCTATAGACCGGCTTGCGGAACGTCACGGTCTTTTCCTTGGTGGTGCTCAATTCGCTCAGCAACGGGTATTTGCGCGCCGCGATCAACAGTTTCGTCAGGTCACGGGCGGTCGATACGTTTTGGGTAGACAGGCCAGTGGGCTCGACATAATGGGTGCTGGTCATGCCCAACGCCTTGGCCTTGGCGTTCATCGCCGCAATGAACGCTGCGTAACCGCCGGGATAGTGATGGGCGAGACTGGCGGCGGCGCGGTTTTCCGAGGACATCAGCGCAATCAGCAGCACGTCCCGGCGTGATAGCTCACTGTTGAGCTTGACCCGGGAGAACACGCCCTTCATTTCTGGCGTGTTGGCGATGGTCATCGAGATGTATTCGTTCAGGTTCTGCTTGGCGTCCAGGACAATCAGGCCGGTCATCAACTTGGTCACCGAAGCAATCGGCACTACGACGTCCGGATTGCTCGAGTAGACGACTTTGTCTGTCTGTAGATCCAGGAGGATTGCGCTGCCGGAGGCGACTTGCAATTTCGAGCTGTCTCGGGGAGCCGCAATGGTTTCCTGCGCGCTGACGTTTTGCGTGATGAGAGTGCCTGTGAAAACGAAAAGCAGGCTAATGACCGAAAGACGAATTTTCACGCGAGTAGACTCGATAGAGTTGAAGATGCCGTTGGACAGCGGCTTGTTAAAAAGCGTCGCATTTTATGAGTATGGGCGAGGACAGCGCTATATGCCTGTGCCACCGGGACTCGTGAATGAATAAAGTTTAATGGAGGGCGATTCTGGCGAATCGAATCTGAAAAATTTGTAGTTTGGGGGGATAGGGAATCCGCTGTCTGGCGGAGCAGGATCCGGCCACCGGTACACCGCGGAGCGAAGAGGCTCGCTCCACGGGATTGGGCGGGTCGTCCCGTCTGTCAGCTATGCAGCGTCTCGGCCGCGTAGAGGGTGTTCTCCAACAGGCAGGCGCGGGTCATCGGTCCCACTCCGCCGGGAACCGGAGTGATCCAGCCGGCGCGGGGCAGGGCGGTCTCATAGACCACGTCGCCCACCAGCTTGCCATCGTCCTGGCGGTTGATGCCCACGTCGATGACGATGGCACCTTCCTTGATCCACTCGCCCCGGACCAGGCCAGGCTTGCCGGCGGCGACGACCACCAGGTCGGCGCGGCCGACGTGGCCCGCCAGGTCTTTGGTGAAACGATGGGTCACGGTGACGGTGCAACCGGCCAGCAGCAACTCCATGGCCATCGGGCGACCGACGATATTGGAGGCGCCCACCACCACGGCATCGAGTCCGTAAAGGTCCACGCCGGTGCTTTCCAGCAAGGTCATGATGCCCTTGGGCGTGCAGGGGCGCAGCAAGGGAATGCGCTGGGCGAGGCGCCCGACGTTATAAGGATGGAAACCGTCGACGTCTTTGTCCGGGCGGATACGCTCCAGCAGTTTCGAGGCATCGAGGTGCTCGGGCAGGGGCAACTGAAGCAGCACGCCGTCGATGTTCGGATCGTCATTGAGGCGGTCGATCAACTCGGCCAGCGCTTGCTGAGAGGTTTCGCAAGGCAGGTCGTAGGCCTGGGAAAGGAAGCCGACCTCTTCACAGTCTTTACGCTTGTGCGAGACATAAACCTGAGAGGCAGGATCGCTGCCGACCAGGATTACCGCAAGGCCGGGCGTGCGCAGGCCCTGTTGGCGGCGCTCGGTGACTCGTTGGGCGATCTGCTGGCGCAGGCTGGCGGCGATCGATTTGCCGTCGATAAGTTGTGCAGTCATTGCGCGTGGTTAACCATCGAGAGGGGAAAAAAAGAGAACGCATTCTCGCATGCCGAGGCGTGAGGGCAAAGGCGCTTGGTCTGCAAATTCCCCTAACTCCTTTAATTAAATGAATTTTTTTTAAAAAAGAGTTGACGACCTATCGGGCCGTCTATAACATTCGTCGCACTTGTCGGGCACAGCCTAGCACTGGTTAAGAAGGTCGAGCGGAGTTGGTTGTTTCAATTCGGCGAAACTGAAAGCACTTAGTTTGTAATCGTCCAAGAATACAGATTAAAAAGGCGCCCGTAGCTCAGCTGGATAGAGCATCCGCCTTCTAAGCGGATGGTCGCAGGTTCGAGTCCTGCCGGGTGCGCCAATTAGGCAGCTTTGGCACAAGTAACGCTACAAGGCAATATGGTGGGCGTAGCTCAGTTGGTAGAGCACGGGATTGTGACTCCCGTTGTCGTGGGTTCGATCCCCATCGTCCACCCCATATTCTAGAAAGGCGCCAGATTTAATAGTCTGGCGCCTTTGCTTTAAAAGCTTGATACGCGGATGTGGTGGAATTGGTAGACACACTGGATTTAGGTTCCAGCGCCGCAAGGTGTGAGAGTTCGAGTCTCTCCGTCCGCACCATACAAGTCGCTATTTAATTAGCAGAGAACGGCGCAGAACCTGAAAAGGGCTGCGCCGTTTTTGTTTTCAAGGATCGCGTATGCGCCTCGGCCTGGTTCTGGGCGCGGCTGCGAAGCATGCGATTCGTCGCAAATGTGTTTCGTGATGATGCTCGACTTTCCGTCGGCCTTCCAGCGCGAGCCGTATGCCGGGGTAGAAGGGAAGCGATGCTTCTATATATAGAAGTGCTACCCAGAGCCCTGGCAATGACCGACTGTATTTGCAAACTGGGCGGGGCATGACGCATTGTCCCGCTTCTAAATTCGGCGCTTGTTTCCTGCGCGTTTTCAGTAGGGTGACTTCTTGAGTTTGACCTACTAGAATGCATGCCCTTGATTCTGGGGTCGGAAACGCCCGGCCAACGTCTGTGCAACGAGGAATATCCATGCAAGTTTCTGTTGAAAATACTTCTGCTCTTGAGCGCCGCATGAGCATCACCGTGCCGGCTGAGCGCATCGAGACTCAGGTCAACAAGCGTCTGCAGCAGACTGCCCAAAAGGCCAAAATCCCAGGTTTCCGCCCAGGCAAAGTGCCAATGAGCGTAATCCGCCAGCGCTACGAAGCTGATGCACGCCAGGAAGCCGTGGGCGACGTGATCCAGTCTTCGTTCTACGAAGCTGTCGTCGAGCAGAAGCTGAATCCGGCTGGTGCTCCTTCCGTCGAGCCTAAAGTGCTGGAAAAAGGCAAGGACCTCGAGTTCGTCGCCACGTTCGAAGTGTTCCCGGAGTTCACTGTTGCCGGTTTTGAGTCCATTGCTGTCGAGCGCCTGAGCGCTGACGTTTCAGACGCCGACCTGGACAAGATGCTCGACATCCTGCGCAAGCAGAACACCCGTTTCGAGGCGACCGATCGTGCCGCCCAGAACGAAGACCAGTTGAACATCGATTTCGTCGGCAAGGTCGACGGTGAAGTGTTCGCCGGCGGTTCCGCCAAGGCTACCCAGCTGGTGCTGGGCTCCGGTCGCATGATTCCTGGTTTCGAAGATGGCCTGGTTGGCGCCAAGGCCGGCGAAGAGCGTGTGCTGAACCTGACGTTCCCCGAGGACTACCAGAACCTGGACCTGGCCGGCAAGGCCGCCGAGTTCACCGTGACCGTCAACAGTGTTTCCGAGCCGAAGCTGCCTGAGCTGAACGAAGAGTTCTTCGCCCAGTTCGGTATCAAGGAAACCGGTCTGGAAGGTTTCCGCACCGAAGTTCGCAAGAACATGGAGCGTGAACTGCGTCAGGCCATCAAGTCGAAGGTCAAGAACCAAGTCATGGACGGTCTGCTGGCCTCCAACCCGATCGAAGTGCCAAAGGCGCTGCTGGACAACGAAGTGAACCGTCTGCGCGTACAGGCCGTTCAGCAGTTCGGTGGCAACATCAAGCCTGACCAGCTGCCGGCCGAGCTGTTCGAAGAACAAGCCAAGCGCCGTGTCGTGCTGGGCCTTATCGTCGCTGAAGTGGTCAAGCAGTTCGAGCTCAAGCCTGACGAAGCGCGCGTTCGTGAGCTGATCCAGGAAATGGCTTCGGCGTATCAAGAGCCTGAGCAAGTGGTGTCCTGGTACTACAAGAACGAGCAGCAGCTGAACGAAGTCCGTTCGGTTGTGCTGGAAGAACAAGTTGTGGATACTGTTCTGCAGAAAGCTAGCGTGACCGACAAAGCGGTCTCTTACGAAGAAGCGGTCAAGCCGGTGGAAGCTCCACAAGCCGATTGATGGTTCCGCAGTAAGAAACACACACCATAAGCCAGCCTTCGCGCTGGCTTATGCGTATTCAAGACATAACTATTTGGGAGTGACTGCGAGACATGTCCCGCAATTCTTTTTATCAGCAGAGCTCTGACATCCAAGCCGCTGGCGGCCTGGTCCCGATGGTTATCGAGCAGTCCGCCCGTGGCGAACGTGCCTATGACATCTATTCGCGTCTGCTCAAGGAACGAGTGATCTTTTTGGTGGGGCCGGTAGAGGATTACATGGCCAACCTGATCTGCGCGCAGCTGTTGTTCCTTGAAGCCGAAAACCCGGACAAAGACATCCATCTCTATATCAACTCGCCAGGCGGTTCGGTGACGGCGGGCATGTCGATCTACGACACCATGCAGTTCATCAAGCCTAACGTTTCGACGACCTGTATCGGTCAGGCGTGCAGCATGGGAGCGTTTTTGCTGACCGCCGGCGCCCAGGGCAAGCGTTACTGCCTGCCGAACTCCCGCGTGATGATTCACCAGCCACTGGGCGGTTTCCAAGGCCAGGCATCGGATATCGAAATCCATGCCAAGGAAATCCTCTTCATCCGCGAGCGTCTCAACACCTTGATGGCCAAGCACAGCGGGCACACGCTTGAAGAAATCGAGCGCGATACCAATCGCGACAATTTCATGAGCGCTGAAGCCGCACGTGAATATGGCCTGATCGATGAAGTGATCAGCCAGCGCCCCGCTTAATATAAGCAGCTCAAAATGAGGTTGATCGGCAAGTCCGATCACCTGCGGGCTTGAAAAAGCCCGCATTTGCCTTCATCTTGTGTTGCAAGCCTATCGGATTTGGATCGATCGAATGACTGACACCCGCAACGGCGAGGACAACGGCAAACTGCTTTATTGCTCCTTCTGTGGCAAAAGCCAGCATGAAGTACGCAAATTGATTGCCGGCCCCTCGGTCTTCATTTGCGACGAGTGCGTCGACCTGTGCAATGACATCATCCGCGAGGAGGTGCAGGAAGCCCAGGCCGAAAGCAGCGCCCATAAGTTGCCTTCGCCTAAAGAAATCAGCGGCATCCTCGACCAGTATGTAATCGGTCAGGAGCGCGCGAAAAAGGTACTGGCCGTAGCGGTGTACAACCACTACAAGCGCCTGAACCAGCGTGACAAAAAGAATGACGACGTCGAACTCGGCAAGAGCAACATCCTGCTGATCGGCCCGACAGGCTCGGGTAAGACCCTGCTTGCCGAAACCCTGGCGCGCTTGCTGAACGTTCCGTTCACCATCGCCGACGCAACCACCCTCACCGAGGCGGGTTATGTAGGTGAGGACGTCGAGAACATCATTCAGAAGCTGTTGCAGAAATGCGACTATGATGTTGAAAAGGCCCAGATGGGCATTGTCTACATCGACGAAATCGACAAGATTTCCCGCAAGTCCGATAACCCGTCCATCACCCGGGATGTTTCCGGCGAGGGCGTGCAACAGGCCTTGCTCAAGTTGATCGAAGGCACGGTCGCTTCCGTTCCACCCCAGGGTGGTCGCAAGCATCCGCAGCAGGAATTCCTGCAGGTCGATACCCGTAACATCCTGTTCATCTGCGGTGGTGCGTTCTCTGGCCTCGAAAAGGTCATCCAGAACCGCTCTACGCGCGGCGGCATTGGTTTCAACGCCGAAGTGCGCAGCAAGGAAGAGGGTAAGAAGGTGGGTGAGTCCCTGCGTGAAGTCGAGCCTGACGATTTGGTCAAGTTCGGTCTGATCCCGGAATTCGTCGGTCGTCTACCGGTCCTGGCGACGCTGGATGAGTTGGATGAAGCGGCATTGATGCAGATTCTGACCGAGCCGAAGAACGCCCTGACCAAGCAGTATGCCAAGCTGTTCGAAATGGAAGGTGTAGACCTGGAGTTCCGTTCCGACGCGCTGAAATCCGTCGCCAAGCGAGCCCTGGAGCGTAAGACCGGTGCCCGTGGGTTGCGCTCGATTCTGGAAGGCGTACTGCTCGACACGATGTACGAAATCCCCTCGCAGTCCGAGGTGAGTAAAGTCGTGATCGACGAAAGCGTGATCGAAGGCAAGTCCAAGCCGCTGTACATCTACGAAAACAGTGAGCCGACTGCCAAGGCTGCACCGGACGTCTGAGTGTCCAGCTGCCGAAATAAAGAAGGGGCCTTCGGGCCCCTTTGCTATTAGCGCGTTTTAGACGTGTCTTAGCGCTTGTTTTTTTTAAAGGCTGCCCCCATCTTGGTTTCAAGCTTACTTCCATCTGTTTACGGCCTTATGGCCGCCGTAGAGGCGAAATCATGAAGACAACCATCGAATTGCCTCTCCTGCCATTGCGCGATGTCGTGGTGTATCCGCACATGGTTATCCCGCTGTTCGTGGGGCGCGAGAAGTCCATCGAAGCCCTCGAGGCCGCGATGACCGGTGATAAGCAGATTCTTCTGATCGCTCAGAGAAACCCTGCCGACGATGATCCCGGCGAAGACGCACTTTATCGCGTAGGTACGATTGCAACGGTTCTGCAGCTGCTCAAGCTCCCTGACGGCACTGTCAAGGTGCTGGTTGAGGGCGAGCAGCGTGGCTCGGTCGAGCGTTTCAGCGAAGTGGACGGTCATTGCCGTGCCGAAGTCTCGTTGATCGATGAAGTCGATGCGCCGGAGCGTGAATCCGAGGTGTTTGTCCGCAGCCTGCTGTCGCAGTTCGAACAGTACGTGCAGTTGGGCAAGAAGGTGCCTGCCGAGGTGCTGTCGTCGCTTAACAGCATCGATGAACCCGGGCGCCTGGTCGATACGATGGCGGCCCACATGGCCCTCAAGATCGAGCAGAAACAGGAAATCCTCGAAATCATCGATCTGT
Source organism: Pseudomonas sp. Z4-20 (assembly GCF_051131955.1). Classification (NCBI taxonomy): domain Bacteria; kingdom Pseudomonadati; phylum Pseudomonadota; class Gammaproteobacteria; order Pseudomonadales; family Pseudomonadaceae; genus Pseudomonas; species Pseudomonas sp. Z4-20. The sequence goes on along the minus strand of NZ_CP071641.1, from coordinate 3,594,447 downwards.
CGGCGCGCGTCGAGCACGTGCTGGCGTTGCTCGACGGAGAGATCGACCTGCTGCAGGTCGAGAAGCGCATTCGCGGTCGCGTCAAGAAGCAGATGGAGCGCAGCCAGCGCGAGTACTACCTGAACGAGCAGATGAAGGCCATTCAGAAAGAGCTCGGCGATGGCGATGAAGGTCACAACGAGATCGAAGAGCTCAAGAAGCGCATCGATGCCGCCGGCCTGCCGAAGGATGCCCTTGCCAAGGCCCAGGCCGAGCTGAACAAGCTCAAGCAAATGTCGCCGATGTCAGCCGAGGCCACCGTGGTGCGCTCCTACATCGATTGGTTGGTCCAGGTGCCGTGGAAAGCCCAGAGCAAGGTGCGCCTCGATCTGGCGCGTGCCGAAGACATCCTGGATGCCGACCATTACGGCCTGGAAGAGGTCAAGGAACGCATCCTTGAATACCTCGCCGTGCAGAAGCGCGTGAAGAAAATCCGTGGTCCGGTCCTGTGCCTGGTCGGTCCTCCGGGGGTGGGTAAAACCTCCCTGGCGGAATCGATTGCCCACGCCACCAACCGTAAATTCGTTCGCATGGCCCTCGGTGGCGTGCGCGACGAAGCCGAAATCCGTGGTCATCGCCGTACCTACATCGGGTCTATGCCGGGAAGATTGATTCAAAAGATGACAAAGGTTGGCGTACGCAACCCATTGTTCCTTTTGGATGAAATCGACAAGATGGGCAGCGATATGCGCGGCGATCCCGCGTCTGCGTTGCTGGAAGTACTCGACCCCGAGCAGAATCACAATTTCAACGACCATTATCTGGAAGTCGATTACGACTTGTCGGATGTGATGTTCCTCTGCACCTCCAACTCCATGAATATCCCGCCAGCGCTGCTGGACCGGATGGAGGTGATTCGTCTTCCTGGCTATACCGAAGACGAGAAGATCAACATTGCCGTGAAATACCTTTCGCCCAAGCAGATCCAGGCCAACGGCTTGAAGAAAGGCGAGCTGGAATTTGACGAGGAAGCGATTCGCGACATCATTCGTTACTACACCCGTGAAGCCGGTGTGCGTGGCCTGGAGCGGCAAATTGCCAAGGTCTGCCGCAAGGCGGTGAAGGAACATGCGCTGGAAAAACGCTTCTCGGTCAAGGTGACGGCGGACTTGCTGGAGCACTTCCTTGGCGTGCGTAAATTCCGCTACGGCCTGGCCGAGCAGCAGGATCAGATAGGTCAGGTGACAGGCCTGGCGTGGACGCAAGTCGGTGGCGAATTGCTCACCATCGAAGCCGCTGTGGTGCCGGGCAAAGGACAACTGATCAAGACCGGTTCCCTCGGTGATGTGATGGTGGAATCGATCACCGCGGCGTTGACGGTTGTCCGCAGCCGCGCGCGTAGCCTGGGCATCCCCTTGGATTTCCACGAGAAACGCGATACGCACATCCACATGCCGGAGGGGGCGACACCCAAGGACGGACCGAGTGCTGGCGTGGGTATGTGCACCGCCCTGGTTTCTGCGTTGACTGGTATTCCGGTGCGCGCGGATGTTGCCATGACAGGCGAAATCACCCTGCGCGGGCAGGTGTTGGCGATCGGTGGCCTGAAGGAAAAACTGCTGGCGGCTCACCGTGGCGGGATCAAGATCGTGATCATTCCGGAAGAGAATGTCCGTGATTTGAAGGAAATTCCTGACAACATCAAGCAGGATCTTCAGATCAAACCGGTTAAATGGATTGACGAGGTCCTGCAAATTGCGCTGCAATACGCGCCGGAGCCCTTGCCGGATGTGGCTCCGGAGATTGTCGCGAAGGAAGAAAAGCGAGAGTCTGACTCTAAGGAAAGAATTAGCACGCATTAATACGCATTTGCCTGGGGGGCTTCCTTGACAGTTTTTTAGAGCCCTTGTTATAAAGCGGCTCTTAAGTGTCTGCAGGCCATTCAGCACTCGTTTTTGCTTTCACCAAAAAAACTTAGAATCATCTCAAAATAGATATAAGGGGACTTAGAGTGAACAAGTCGGAACTGATTGATGCTATCGCTGCATCCGCTGATATCCCGAAAGCTGCTGCTGGCCGTGCGCTGGACGCTGTAATCGAATCCGTCACTGGCGCTCTCAAGGCTGGCGACTCTGTTGTTCTGGTTGGTTTCGGTACGTTCTCCGTTACCGATCGTCCAGCTCGTGTTGGTCGCAACCCGCAGACCGGCAAGACGCTGCAGATCGCTGCTGCCAAAAAGCCAGGCTTCAAAGCTGGTAAAGCACTGAAAGAAGCCGTTAACTAAGGTTTCACTGAGTTTATCCGGGTCGGGGTCATGCCTGGCTTGGCAGCGGAGCGGTAATGCGTCCGGTAACAACCGGGCTGTCACGCCAGGGCTCGCGGGTTCGAGCCCGGTCCGCTCCGCCAGTTACGAGAAGGCGCATCCTCGGATGCGCCTTTCTTCTATCCGGATTCTACCCACGCTCCACGGTTGCCTAAATTTGAAGTTCAACCGTTTCTGGGGGACGCATGCTGCAGAATATCAGGGACAATTCACAAGGCTGGATTGCCAAGACCATCATCGGGATCATCGTCGCATTGATGGCGTTGACCGGTTTCGAAGCCATTTTTCAAGCCACCACCAGCAGTAATGACGCGGCCAAGGTCAATGGCGAAGAAATCAGCCAGAACGAGCTGATCCAAGCAGTGGATATGCAACGCCGTCAGCTCATGCAACAGTTGGGCAAGGATTTCGACGCTTCCTTGCTGGACGAGAAAATGCTGCGCGACTCGGCCCTCAAGGGCCTGATCGATCGCAAGCTGCTGCTGCAAGGCGCTCATGATGCTAAATTCGCTTTCTCCGAAGCCGCGCTGGACCAAGTGATCCTGCAGACGCCTGAGTTCCAGGTCGGCGGCAAATTCAGCCCTGAGCGTTTCGACCAGGTGATCCGTCAGTTGGGTTACGGTCGTTTGCAGTTCCGTCAGATGCTGACGCAGGAAATGCTGATCGGCCAACTGCGCGCCGGTCTGGCTGGCAGTGGCTTTGTCACCGATGCCCAGGTGTTGGCATTTGCCCGGTTGGAGAAGCAGACCCGCGACTTTGCGACGCTATCCATCAAGGCGGACCCATCGGCTGTGAAGCTGACCGATGATGAGGTCAAGGCCTACTACGACCAGCACGCCAAGGAGTTCATGACGCCTGATCAGGTGGTCATCGATTACGTAGAGCTGAAAAAATCCTCTTTCTTCGACCAAGTCACCGTCAAGGACGAGGAGCTGCAATCGGCGTATCAGAAAGAAATCGCCAACCTGTCCGAACAGCGTCGGGCTGCGCACATCCTGATCGAAGTGAACGACAAGGTCACCGAGGCCCAGGCCAAGGCGAAGATCGACGAAATCCAGGCTAGACTGGCCAAGGGTGAGTCGTTTGAAGCCTTGGCGAAGGAATTCTCCCAGGATCCGGGTTCAGCCAACAACGGTGGCGACCTGGGCTTCGCCGGTCCGGGCGTTTACGATCCGGAGTTCGAAAAGGCGCTGTATGCCTTGAACAAGGATCAGGTATCGGCACCGGTACGAACCGATTTCGGCCTGCACCTGATCAAGTTGCTGGGGATCGAAGCACCTGAGGTCCCGAGCTTTGCGAGCCTGAAGGACAAGCTGACCCGCGACCTGAAGACCCAGCAAGTGGAGCAGCGTTTTGTCGAGGCGACCAAACAGTTGGAAGATGCCTCGTTCGAGGCTTCCGACTTGGCACAGCCGGCCCAGGACTTGAAGCTGACCGTTCACACGTCGGCACCGTTCGGTCGTGAAGGCGGTGAAGGGATTGCGGCTAACCGTGCCGTGGTCACCGCTGCGTTCAGCCCGGAAGTGCTGGAGGAGGGTGCCAACAGCACCGCCATCGAGCTGGATCCGGAAACCGTCGTGGTGCTGCGAGCCAAGGAGCACCGCAAGCCTGAGCAACTGCCGCTGGACAAAGTCGCCGGGCCTATTCGCGCCCAGTTGACCAAGGAACATGCCAGCTCGGCTTCCAAGACCCAGGCCGATGAGTTGATTGCCAGCCTGCGCGATGGCAAGACAGCACTGGACAAGCCGATCAACGGCCAGAGCTGGAAGACCTTCGAAGCGGCAACCCGTAGTCAGGACGGTATCGACCCGGCCGTGCTGCAGGCGCTGTTCCGCATGCCCAAGCCCGAGGCGAAGGACAAGCCGACGTTCGCCAGCGTGACCCTGCCTGACGGCAGCCTGACGGTCCTGCGCTTGAACGGTGTGAACGAAGCTGCGGCGCCGACCGAGGAAGAAAAGGCCGAGTACCGCCGCTACCTCGCTTCACGCGTCGGCCAGCAAGACTTCGCGGCCTATCGCAAACAGTTGGAAAACCAGGCGGACATCAAGCGTTTCTGACGGTTCTTGATGCGTTGCCCACCAGACCCCGGCCGAAAGGCCGGGGTCTTTTTTTGTATCCGTGTATTGCCACGACAAGGATGTTCATCGATTCATCGAGATTGAGTCTTTTTCCCGCAGCCAACCCCCCGTAGACTTGTAATCCCTTTGGGCGAGCTACCCACGCTGCCCGGCAGCGTTCTGCTGCACAATACGCCCCGGATTGTTTTCCTCAGGATGTTCAATGTTCAGATCATTTCACATGCGCACCGTTGGGCTGGCCTTGCTGCTGGCGGTTGCCGCCGGTTGTTCCTCCAAAAAAGCCGCCATCTACGAGCATGAAAACTTCGATGATTCGGGCACGTTTTCGCGAACTTATTCAGTGACTGACGTGGCGACCTGTGAAGCAGGGCGTCGTGCGTTGCTCAGCCAGGGCTACATCATCACCAGCAGCGACCCGAAACTGGTCAGCGGCCACAAGAGCTTCCAGCAAACCGGCGATACCCACATGGAGATCAGCTTCAACCTGGTCTGCGCCGAAGATGGCGGTCCAGGGCATCGGGCGACCCTGTTTGCCAACGCCTTGCAGGACCGCTACGCCCTGAAGAAAACCAACAACTCCGCCAGCTTGGGCGTGGGTGTACTGGGATCGGTGTCGATGCCGATTGGCTCCTCGGACGATTCGATGGTCAAGGTCGCCAGCGAAACGGTGTCGGCAGACAAGTTCTATGAGCGTTTCTTTACGCTGGTGGAGGCGTTCCTGCCTCCGGAAGCGAAGGAAACGAAGAAGTCCGTTGAAAACCTCGTAAAACCCAAGACCGAGCTGGGCATTCCGGAATCAAGGGCCGAGCCGGCCGCGGCGATGCCCGCTCCTGAGCCGGCTGCGCTGCAGGCTCCTCAACCAGCGCTTGCGCCAGTACCTTTGGCCCCGGTCCAAGAAGTTGCGCCGGCGCCTATGGAACCGGCTCCTGCCGTGTCGGAGCCGGTCGCGCCGCCAGTCGAGCCAGCGCCGATCGCCCCTGGCGAGCCGGAGTCCTACGCGCCTTCGTCGACGGAAACCGTCACTCCGCCACCGGCCAGTTCCTTGCCGCCGCCCTCCGAGCCCATCCAGCCACTTCCGGCGTCCTGAGTGGTGGTGGCAGGGTTGTAATCCCTTGCCACACTTCATTCATTAATTTCCTGACGCTGTGCTACGTTTAATTCATGAAGCCTCGGCTTCATGTTTTGTTCATAAAGCAGCTTTATGCTGATTCGAGGCCATCAAGCCCTCGGTTTCAACATTTATGGGAAGGATTCGTAATGGACGATTATCAGGAAGAGCTGCTGGAATATCAGGCCTATGAGCTGGACCCATTGGAGCCAGCCGAAGATGCGACGGAGCTGTAGGCGCGCAAGTTAACTGCAGACCGTACGGCAAGCTGCGCAGCTACGCTCCCTTGCGACTGCGGCGAAACTCTCCCGGCGTCTGGTTGTTCCAGCGCTTGAAGGCGCGTTGAAACGCTTCGGCCGAGGCGAATCCGAGCAAGTAAGCGATTTCTCCGAATGCCAGTTCCGTGTCGCGAATGTACGTCATGGCGAGGTCTCGGCGGGTGTCGTTGAGGATCGCCCTGAATTGCGTACCTTCTTCAGCCAGTTTGCGACGCAACGTCCAGCTCGGCAGCTTCAGGCGTGTCGCCACTTCTTCAAGGCCCGGCTCCCGTCCGCCGCTGAGTAGCGGCCCCAGCAATTGGATGATGCGCTCGCGCAGGGTGCGGGTGCGAGTCAGTTGCTCCAGTTCCCGTTCGCATAATTGGACCAGGTGCCGCCAGGTGCTTGGGCAATGTTGTGGATTGCGCTGGGCAAGACTTTCCAGGCCAAGGCGCAGTTGGTTCTGCTCGGCACCGAACTGGATGTGGCAATCGCCGAAGATCCGATAGGCCTGCGCATAGGCAGGTTCCTGGAATTCGATGTTGATGTGTTCGGCGCGCAGCGCGACATTGCTCACGCTGGACAATTGCTGGAGCCAGCCAGCGATAATGGAATCCACGACGAAGCGGTTGTAGGCGTTATAAGGGCTGATGGAATAGAACCGCAGCCAAGCGCCTCGGGTGTCCTCATGAAAGCTCGACTGCCCACGATAGTTGGAGCCATACAGCGGCTCGAAACGGATCATGCAGCGCGCGGCTTCGCGTACATTCGGCGCCTGGGCCGCAGTGACGCCGGCCAGCCCGGCTTGGCTCAAGCGACTGAGCTGACCCATGCGCAATCCCAGGGCGGGATCTTCGGTCAATTGGATTGCAGCGTGGCCCAGGCGCATGTAGCGCGGAATCGACAAGCGCGCCCCGGGCTCGGCCAGGCGCGCCGCATCGAGGCCGTATTGTTCGAGCAAAGGCTGGGGTTCCTGTCCGTGGCTGGCCACTGCATCAGCGAGGCTGTGGACGAAACCAACGGAGAGGTCGCCCAGGCGCATCGGTTGCCGCTTCATGTTCACAGCCAGAGGTTCAGCAGGCGGGCGCCACGGGATTCGCCATCGGAGAATTGCTCGCCGTTGTGGCTGATGAAGCTCTGGCCGGCGCTGCCGTTGTCCCAGAATTGCCCGCGCAAGAACACGCTGACGCCGCCCCGCGCCTGGCTGATAGGCCGCTGGCTGATCAATGTCAGGCGAAGCCAGGCTTGGCCTTCAGTCAATTCGCCGGGCTTGAGGCTCACTTCGTCCGGAGTGGACAGGCCTTTATAGCCGCTCCATGGCTTGTCCCACGTGTCGCGACCCATGACAAAAGCGGGCACGGCAATCAATTGAGCGCCCTGTTCGTTGAGCTGCCGATAATGAAGCGGGTACCAACTGTCGCTGCCGATCAGTACGCCCAGCCGACCCGCGGGGGTCTCGATCACTCGGCTCGCGTCCGAGTGCTCGGCCTCAAGCACCTCCTGCTGGTCAAACACCGGATGTCGTTGGCGCTGCGGTTGGCCGATCGGCCGGCCATTGCGACCGAACACCAGGCTGCTGTTGTACAGCGCGCCGCGACCGATCTTCAGTTCGCCTTCGCTGACGCTGGGTTCGGGTAGCACGATGGAACCGGCCACCAGGGTCACGCCGAATTCCTTGGCCAGCCCGCCGAACAGCGTCTGGTAATCATGGGCCATGGTGGCTGCTTTCATGCGCAGGTAGGCGTCGTCCAGGCGACTATCGCCTTTGGCACCCGCCAACGCCCGGATGAAAGCCAGCGGATTGCTGACCGCCAGCCAATGCATGGCTTGCTTGAATGTGGTGGCTTGGTACACCTCGTCTTTCTCACCGCTGACCATTAACCAGGTGCCGATGTGCTCCGGCAGGACCACGATGGTCTTGTCGTTGAGAAACCCTTGGTCGCGAGCCGTCTGCAGATAGGCCGCCAGTTTGCGATGCAGGCGTTCCGGGCTTTGGTAGTCGGTGGGAAACAGTTCAGGCTGGATGCCCAGCAGATTGCCTCGATCCGCCGGGGTGCCTTGGTCGACCGCCAGGTTTATCCGAAGGTCAGACAGGTAATGACCCGTCGGACGATCGGTCGTCCACAGTGCGTAGGTGACCAGGGCGGCAATCAAGGCCAGTGAAAACAGCAGGTACAGAAATTTGCGCATGGGGAACAGTCAGCGGCCGTGTGCAGGTTCGTGATTTTTCGTCAGGAGCTACGGGGCAGGGTACGGTAAAACAAGGGATTAGCGAAGGGCAGGCACTGATTTGTAAGCAACGCGAATAGACGTAAGGGTGTCGGGGAAAACCTCGAACACCCTCTGCGCTGGCACGGCACGCTAGTGATTTTTGGCCTTCCTGATCCGGATCAGAATCAGCAGCAAGATCAACAGCACCGGTGGCGTCATGCCCAGCAGCGCTTCACGGGGCGAGAGGCTGGTCGGGAGTCGTGCACGACTGGTCGGCGCCTTGCGCATTTAGATCATTAACTTGTCACTTACGGTCATTGAGCGCCCGCATCCGGACTCTTACGCTGTGGGCCATGACAGACGCAAGCCGCAGAGCTTGCGCTTTTTTCCGTGATCGTCCGTTGTGGAGTTACCGATGACCGCCTCCCATTACCCGCACCTACTGGCCCCGCTGGACCTGGGCTTTACCACGCTGCGCAACCGTACACTGATGGGCTCGATGCACACTGGTCTCGAAGAGAAGCCCGGCGGCTTCGAACGCATGGCAGCGTATTTTGCCGAGCGCGCCCGGGGTGGGGTGGGCCTGATGGTCACCGGTGGGATCGGGCCGAACGACGAGGGCGGTGTCTACTCTGGCGCGGCCAAGCTGACCACTGAGGAAGAAGCCCTCAAGCACCAGATTGTCACCCGGGCCGTGCACGAGGCTGGCGGCAAGATCTGCATGCAGATTCTCCATGCGGGTCGCTATGCCTACAGCCCCAAGCAGGTCGCTCCGAGCGCGATCCAGGCACCGATCAATCCGTTCAAGCCCAGGGAACTGGACGAAGAGGGCATCGAAAAACAAATTCGCGATTTCGTTACCTGCTCGGTCCTGGCCCAGAAGGCCGAGTACGACGGTGTCGAGATCATGGGCTCGGAAGGCTATTTCATTAATCAATTCCTCGCCGCCCACACCAACCACCGAACCGACCGTTGGGGCGGCAGCTACGAGAACCGCATGCGCCTGCCGGTAGAGATCGTGCGCCGCGTGCGCGAGGCGGTTGGCCCGAACTTCATCATTATCTTCCGCCTGTCGATGCTCGATCTGGTGGAAGGTGGCAGCACCTGGGACGAAATTGTCCAGTTGGCCCAGGCCATCGAAGCGGCCGGTGCGACGATCATCAACACCGGTATCGGTTGGCATGAAGCGCGTATCCCGACCATTGCCACCAAGGTGCCGCGGGCGGCGTTCAGTAAGGTCACGGCCAAGCTGCGTGGCTCAGTGGGCATTCCACTGATCACCACCAACCGTATCAATACGCCCGAAGTCGCCGAGCGGATCCTGGCCGAAGGCGACGCCGACATGGTGTCCATGGCGCGGCCCTTCCTCGCCGATCCGGAGTTCGTCAACAAAGCCGCTGCCGGTCGCAGCGATGAAATCAACACCTGCATCGGTTGCAACCAGGCCTGCCTGGACCATACGTTCGGCGGCAAGCTCACCAGTTGCCTGGTGAATCCGCGGGCGTGCCATGAAACCGAACTCAATTACCTGCCGGTGACCCAGGTGAAGAAAATCGCCGTGGTCGGCGCTGGTCCCGCCGGGTTGTCGGCGGCCACCGTGGCGGCCGAGCGTGGGCACCAAGTGACGTTGTTCGATTCGGCCAGCGAAATCGGCGGTCAGTTCAACATCGCCAAGCGCGTGCCGGGCAAGGAAGAATTCTTTGAAACCCTGCGCTACTTCAAGCGCAAATTGCAGACCACCCATGTTGAGTTGTGCCTCGATACCCGCGTCGATGTAGCGCAGCTGTTGGCCGGCGGTTACGACGAGATCATCCTCGCCACCGGCATCGCGCCGCGTACACCGGCTATTCCAGGTGTGGAGCATGCCAAGGTGTTGAGCTATCTGGACGTGATCCTCGAGCGCAAGCCGGTGGGCCACAGTGTCGCGGTGATCGGGGCCGGCGGTATTGGCTTCGACGTGTCGGAGTTCCTGGTTCACCAGGGCGTTGCCACTAGCCAGGACCGTGAAGCGTTCTGGAAGGAATGGGGGATCGACACCCACCTCGAGGCTCGTGGCGGTGTCGCTGGGATCAAGGCCGAACCCCATGCACCGGCGCGCCAGGTATTCCTGCTGCAACGCAAGACCTCCAAGGTCGGCGACGGCCTGGGCAAGACCACCGGCTGGATTCACCGCACGGGCCTGAAAAACAAGCAGGTGCAAATGCTTAACAGCGTCGAGTACCTGAAAATTGACGACGAGGGCTTGCACATCCGCATCGGCGAAACGGGTGAGCCGCAAGTGCTGGCGGTGGACAACGTCGTGATCTGCGCTGGCCAGGATCCGCTGCGCGAATTGCAGGAAGGCCTGGAAGCCGCTGGCCAGAGCGTCCATCTCATCGGCGGTGCGGACGTGGCGGCGGAGCTGGACGCCAAGCGTGCGATCAACCAGGGTTCGCGGTTGGCGGCGCAGCTGTAGCGCTCGGTCCTGATGATTCCTGCGGTAGCGAACAGCTTCGCTCCCGCAGGTGTTTGAATCGAGCTGCTAAGATGCTGGCCTGTTCCCCCTCGGCCTGCTGCGATGTTTCTCCCCGCCCTTGATTGGCAACCTGAACCGCGCCTCGAACCCCTTCACCTGGACTGGCTCGCCCGTGCCAGTGTCGAGGTGGCGGTGTTGCGCCTGGACCAGATCGATTCACTGGTCAGCGGCAACAAGTGGTTCAAGCTGCTTCATCATTTGCGCGATGCGCAAGAGGCCGGTGCCGACGGCGTCATGAGCCTGGGCGGCGCTTATTCCAATCACTTGCATGCACTGGCCGCAGCGGGCGAGCGCTTCGGTTTTGCGACCGTTGGGCTGCTGCGCGGCCATCCCCAGGACACGCCAACGGTGCTCGACCTGAAAGCGTTCGGCATGACGCTGCATTGGTTGGGATACGAAGGATACCGAAGACGGCATGATCCGGATTTCTGGGCGCCCTGGCAGGCGCAATATCCGCGTTTATGGCCGATACCCGAAGGGGGGTATGGGTTGCCTGGCGCCAAAGGCTGCATGACGTGGGTGACCAGCGTCAGCGCTCAGTTGCAAGGGTTGGGTTGGGACGATTACCACGGTTGGTGGTTGCCCTGCGGCACTGGAACGTCGCTGGCGGGCCTGGTGCTGGCTGAAGCCGGCAAGCGTCCCGTCTATGGTGTCCTGGCCGTGCCCGAGGACCATGGGGTGAAGCCCCAGGTCGAAAGAATCGTCGAGGCAGCGGAGCTTGCCGATCCGCTGTATGAACTGCTCGATGGCAGCCGGGGCGGTTTTGCCCGGGTGGATGCCGACCTTATCACCTTCATCGAAACCACCCATGTTATCGAGCTGGAGCCGTTGTACACCGGCAAGGCGTTGATGTTGCTCAAGGCTCGGGTCGAGGCCGGGATGTTTGCACCCGGCACCCGCTTGATCTTCGTTCATACCGGCGGCTTGCAAGGCCGCCGGGGACTTGCGTGACCGGTCGTCAAGGCGAGGCGTCCGGTGGGTTCATGAGCCAGTCGAACAGCAAGCCGACATCTTTGCCGCCTGGCTCCGACGGGTGCGCCGGGGAGGTGCCATCGCTGTTCAATCCCGAACCGGGCATTGCCGGGCACAGTACCGGCCGGTCGGGATCACCCTCGAGAAAACTGACCAATACTTCACTGCCGGCGATCAACGGGGAACGCTCGTCAGGCGCCTGCCACGAGACTGGCAATGTGATTGCTTCTTCGGCGGGACTCCAGAGACACACCTCGACCTGGCCATGCTCATCGGGCCAGGCCGGCTGGCCGGCCGGGCCGAGCACGTAGGCGACGTGATAACCGGGTATGCGCGGCCTCGGGTGCTTCAGGGGTGGCCGGAACACAGTGGACCAGGGTATCGCGGAAAACCGGTTGCGGTAGTTCCGCTCGGGCGGTGTGGCCGGCAGGTTCGTTTCAAGAATGGAAAACTGTCGTCCGCGATGCTGGACCTCGACAATCAGCCATTGGTCATTGAAGGCCGATAGCGGGTGATTGCAGATCTGTGCGATATGACCGCTGCGCAGAGCCGGCTCGATGGAATGGCCGTGTATCTCGCCGTGTCGATAGCGCAACCGCTCCAGGCTACGGCCACCGGCCTGGAAACGATGAAGCTGCGCCGGATCTTCAGGTATTCGTTCGCCGGCCGCGCCTGTGGCCAGGGCCATATGCGGAGGGGCGGCTTCGGCAGGTGCTCGGTCACGGAACCCGGCGGGAGGGCCTGAGGTTATCGAGCGATGCCGTTGGTATAGCTGCCTGAGCGTCGAGTGCCTGTCCGCATCCGGGCGCATGAGCAGTTCAACCGCCGGCGCGGGGAAGCTTATGGCGTCCTCGGCAAATACCGCGACATGGCCTCGGGCGTCGTGCTCGAAGTGATAATGGATGCCTTCTTCCTCGCACAACCGCTGTAAAAGCGTCAGGTCGCTTTCCTCATATTGAATACAGAAGGGGCGACTCGGGTAACGCCCGTGCGGCAGCTCAAAACGATAGCTGTGGGAAGGCACCGCGTTTTCCTCCAGCAGACGCTGCAAAATCTGTACGACACTGAGCCGATGGAAAACCCGTCGCCGCGGGCCCTGGTCCAGTTGCTGGAGGTAGGGAACCAGCGTCAAGCGGTAGTCGACGAGGTGTGCAGTGTCAGCGGCCAGGCTGACGCTGTGCACAATCCCGTGGACCCCTGACGCTTCACTCAGGCGCAGGAAGGCCGCTTGTCCAAGCAATGCGTCGGGACTGATCGGCGGCACCAGGCCAATCAGGTCGAGGTCGAAGCGGTACGGCCGATTCAAGGCCTCCCGGCCGTTGAGCCTGAGGACTTGCAGGCGCATATCGCTTTCGATGATCGTCAGGCTGAAGGGGTGTTCCGTATCGTTGCGCATTGCAGCCCATACTTGCTGAGAGAGAGGTGCAAAGGGTACGAAACCCCAGCGTGCAACGCTGTCCCCGAATCGCTGTTTCAGAAACGCCCTACAGCACAACGGGGAAATGTCGATTCAACACAGGCCGCGACGGGAGCGATTTTTTGGTCGATCAGCCGGTATAGGCCGTATAAACTTGCGCCACAGCGCCGGCCGGCAGATGTCTCGGCGCGTCAGACAAGAGAGTGAGTAATGGGCGCACAGTGGAAGGTTAAACACAAAGAAGCGGCTGCCAACGCCAAGGGCAAGATCTTCGGCAAATTGGTGAAGGAGATCACCATTGCCGCGCGCAACGGCGCTGATGTCGCGACCAATGCGCACCTGCGATTGGTGGTCGAACAGGCGAAAAAAGCCTCGATGCCCCGCGAGACCCTGGAGCGTGCGATCAAGAAAGGCTCCGGCCAGCTCGGCGAAACCGTGCAGTACCATCGCGTGACCTACGAGGGGTTCGCGCCCCATCAGGTGCCGCTGATCGTCGAGTGCGTGACCGACAACATCAACCGTACCGTCGCGGAGATTCGCGTTGCGTTCCGTAAGGGGCAGCTCGGCGCGTCGGGTTCGGTCGCCTGGGACTTCAACCACGTCGGCATGATCGAGGCCGCCCCGGACAGCCCCGACGCCGATCCGGAAATGGCCGCCATCGAGGCCGGTGCCCAGGATTTCGAGCCGGGTGACGACGGCGCGACGCTGTTCATCACTGAACCTGCCGACCTCGATGCCGTGCAAAAGGCACTGCCGGAGCAGGGCTTCACGGTGTTGTCGGCCAAACTGGGCTATCAGCCGAAAAACCCGGTCAGCGGCCTGACCGACGAGCAGATGGCCGAGGTCGAAGCGTTCCTCGAAGGCCTCGATAACCATGACGATGTGCAGGACATGTTTGTCGGCTTGGCCGGCTAAGCACTACCCGCGTTTTTCTCTGGTGGGGGAGTTTGCTCCCTCGCCACGTTCGCGCAGTAAACCTTCAATCTCATCGAACCCCGGCCGTGCCAGCACCTGCGGCTGGCAGCAGCGCGCCTGCAGATCCTGCAACTTTGCCAGCTCCTCGGCAGCGAGCGCCGGTTCGATCCGCGCCAGCAATTCCCCCAGCAAAATCCCGAAGGCTCGCACCTCGATGCGCTGCAGTGCGCGGGTCTGTACGTTGTCCGTGGTGGCATGGAAAGACGCCGCGCCGAAGTCTCCGAGCAGGCAGTCGCCCTGGTCATTGCAAAGGATATTGTGCCCGTACAGATCACCATGGGTAATGCCCTGGCGATGCAAGTGAGCCGCCGCCGAAGCAATGCCCCGGACGATGCGCAAAGCCACATCGGCATGCAGGCGCAGCTCATCGTCATAAACGTCGCGGGTACAGGACGTCAGGCTCGGTAGTCCGGCCAGGTTGTAGTAATCGGGGCCGATTAGCGTCATCACCAGCCCGGCCTGTTGCTCGGGATGGCCGTCGATCTGGCCGAGCACCTCGATCAGGTTCGGATGTTGACCGGCTGTGATGCAGGCATGCATTTCATGCGACGGGGAACCGTCACTGGTCATCTGGCCCTTGTACAACTTGACGGCGACGTTTCGCGCGTCCTGGCCGGGCGGTTGCCACAGCGCTTGATGAATCACGCCTGAAGCCCCTTCGCCCAATGAAGCTTGCAAGCTCAGTAGCGCCCAATCAACAGGCGTGGCGCCATGCAGGGCGGCGGCCTCGGCTTGGGCCTCCAATGGATTGCCGGCGTAGGCCAGCCAACTGAGGCTGGGCATCCGCAGCAGCCACGACGGCAGTTCGGCCAGTTGATTGGCGGCGATGCGCAGCAGTTCGAGGCGATCACATTGGGCCAGGCTCTCGGGCAATTGGCGAAGGCGATTGCCCGCCAGCATCAACTTTTGCAAGTGCGGACGCTGGCCCAGCTCATCCGGCAGTCGGCTGATGCGGTTGTCGGTCAAGATCAGCCAACGCAGCAGTGGCGGCAAGGCAGCGCCGCTCACGCGTTCGATGCGGTTGGCCTTGAAGCCGATCATTGTCAATGCACTACAGCGACCCAGGCATTCGGGCAGTTCGGTAAAGTGGTTGTCCGAACAGAACAGCACCCGCAGGCGCGTCAGCCGATATAGGTCGTCGGGCAGCGTATCGAGCTGGTTGCCACTGAGGTCGAGGATTTCGAGCGAGTCCGCGAGATTGAAAATTTCCCGGGGGAACTGCGTCAGGCCGCAGGACAGCTTCAGCCGGGTGATGCCCGACAGTTGGCCGGTGCGCAATTGGGTGAGGGTGTGCATGGGTGGGGTCGCATAAGGGCCGTGAGGGGAGCACAAATATCGAACTCGGCACCGAACCCGTGGCGAGGGAACAAGCTCCCTTGCCACAGGAATCAAGCGCCGAGTTCGTTGGCGTTGTTGACCCGCATGATAAACAAAAAGATCGGCGCCCGTTGTCCTAGCGTTCGATGCTGCGATTCCACCGGGCATTCCAGGCCGGACGCTGTTCGTTGACCTGATCCCAGTCCACCGCGATCGCGGTTTCCAGGTATTGCTTCATTGCCTCCACTTGGCCACGGGTCTTGTCGGTGGTCGGTGTGTTGGGGTTGGAGGGGATCTGGTCACCTTCTTCAAGGGCGATGGCCTGGGCTTCAGGCGTGAGCAGGAAAGCGGCGAGTTTCTGCGCCAATTCAGGTTCGCTGTTCTGGGCCACGGCGCACTCGGCGACGTTCAGCACCACCGCGCCTTCCTTCGGTTGCGCGTACTCGACCGGCATGCCCTTGAGTTTCAACGCGGTCACCTGGGTCGGCGTCAGCGGGAACAGCGCCGCTTCGTCCGTTTGCAGCATTTCGGAAATTTTCGCCGAGCTGGGGATGTACTCCAGCACATTGCGCCCGATCGTGTTGGGCCAAGCCTTGAAGCCTGGCTCGACGTCGGTTTCGCTGCCGCCCTGGATCCGGTTGAACATCAAGAAACCGTGCAGGCCGAAGGTTGACGAGGCTACGGATTGAAAGACCACTTTGTCCTTGAAGCGCGGGTCGGCCAAATCCATCCACGAAGTCGGCGCGCTCCAGCCTTTTTCCTTGAACAGCCGCGTGTTGTACGCCAGCCCGGTGACCCCAAGGCTTACCGCAACGGCCTGGTCCTTGATACGTCCCTTGGCCGGGATCTGCGCCAGGGGCGGGCTGTCTTCCAGCTTGTCGCACAGGCCCATGGCGATGGCGCGGTACATGATGCCGTCGTCGAGGAACATCACGTGCATCTGCGGGTTGCCTTTGCTTGCCTGGACTTTTGCCAGGATGTCCGCAGAGGTGCCGGGCACGATCACCACTTTGACATTGTTGGCCTTCTCGAAAGCCGGCAAGACCTTGTCGGCATAGAGCCGCTCCATGGTGCCGCCGTTCATGCCCAGGTAGAGCGTCGGCTCGGCCAACGCCTGGGTGACTGGGAGCAGGGCGCCCAGGCAAGCGGAACCCAGCGAGCAGAAACCGAACAGTGCACTGCGTTTGACGTTATTCATTGGCGCGACCTTCCTCTATCAAGCAACGGAGATGGAGTGGAACCGGGTGATGGAAAACGCATCCAGCGACGTGGTTGAGGCGCCGCTGCAGATGATCTCGGTGAGCGCCTGGCCCACCGCGGGGCCGATCTGGAAACCCGCGCCGGCGAAGCCGAACGCATGCAACAGACCGGGTTGGGTGCTGCTGGGGCCGATCACGGGTTGGCGATCGGGCAGATAGCCTTCGGTGCCGCTCCAGGTGCGAATCGCCTGGGCGCCCTCAAGGAACGGGTAGAGTTCGACAGCCTGGCGCAGGATCTCGACGACGGCGCTCTGGCCGGGGCGGGCACGGGCATCGTCCAAGGCGAAACCCTGGCCCCCGCCCAGTACGCAATTGCCCCGGGCGACCTGGCGCGCATAGATGCCGCCGCCCTCGACGCCGGTGCTGGCGTCCATCACGACGGGCAGCGGCTCGGTGACCAGCATTGCCGGATGACCGGCGTGCATCGGTACTGCTTCGCCGAACTGCGCGGCGAACCGGCTCGCCCAGGCCCCGGCGCAGTTCAGCAGCCACGGTGCGCGCAGTTCAAGGCCGGCGTCGGTTCGCACGGCAAAGCGCTGCCCGTCGTGCGTAACGCTGCTGACCGGGCATTGTTCGTGAACCTGCGCGCCATGCCGGCGGGCGGCCTGGGCAAACGCCGGCGACACCAGGCGTGGGTTGGCGTGGCCGTCGCCAGGGCACAGGGAGGCGCCGACCGCGACGCTGCCGACCCAGGGGAACCGCCTGCGCAGCTCGTCGCGATCCAGCAACTGCAAATCGAGGCCGAAGCCCTGGCTGCTGGCGGCATAGTCGTGCAATGCCCGCAGGTCGTCGAGGCTGCGGGCGAGCTTCAGATGGCCGCTGCGCTGATACTCACCGTCGATGCCAATCAGTTGCGGCAATTGACTCCAGATTTCATGGGCGCGTTGCGACAGCGGCAGCTGGGACAATGGCCGGCCCTGACGTCGCACGCCGCCGTAGTTGACGCCACTCGAATGCGCGCCACAGAAATCCCGCTCCAGCAGCGCCACGCGACGTCCGGCCTTGCTCAGGAACAGTGCCGCCGAGGCGCCGACGATGCCACCGCCGACGATCACCACATCCACTTCGATCATGGCCCGACCTCCAGGCCAAACGGCACTGGCTTGATCGGTGCCTGCGCGCGCAGGCGACCGATCTGATCGACAGTGCGCGCACTTTCACGGGCGATGATTTCCGCTGCCGCGGCACCGCACATCCGTCCCTGGCAACGGCCCATGCCGACCCGGCAATGGGCCTTGACCCGGTTGATCTCCCAATGGCCTTCGCCGACGACCCGACGAATGTCGCCAACGCTGACTTCTTCGCAGCGGCAGATCATCAGATCGTCGGCGGCACCGCTTGCCCAGTCCTCGGGAAAAGCAAACGCGCGCTCCAGGCCTTGACGGAAATGGCCGATGCGTTCGAGCGATTGTTCCAATTGCGCGCAACGTTGCGGGTCGATCCGGTAACCCATGTCTTCGAGCACCGCCAGGGCCGCCCGTTCGCCCGCCATCTCGGCGGCGTCTGCGCCCATGATGCCGGCGCCGTCACCGGCCAGGTAAACTCCCGCCGCGCTGCTGCGACCCGCGTTGTCGCGTTGCGGCAGCCAGGCGCGATTGAGCGGGCTCCAGGAAAATTCGCAGCCCAGCAGATCGGCCAGTTGGGTTTCGCTGCGCAAGCCATGGGCGAAGGCGACCGCATCGCAATCGAGTACGTGCTGGCCTTTTTTGTGTTGCCATTGCAACGACTGCACTCGACGTTCGCCGTCGATGCGCGAAAGGCTCGCGCCTTGGTGCACGGCGACGCCATGGGCCGTCAGCCAGGCGCGGTAGTAAATCCCCTTGGCCAGGGTCGCCGGCTGAGCGAGCAGGCCGGGCAGGGCGCGGGCCTGGGCGTTGAACGGGGAGCTGTCGAGTACCGCGACCACGTTCGCGCCGGCCTTGGCATATTGGTAAGCCACCAGATACAGCAACGGCCCGCTGCCGGCGAACACGATGCGCTCACCGATGGCGCAGCCCTGGAATTTCAGGGCGATCTGCGCCGCGCCCAGGCTGTACACCCCCGGCAGGGTCCAGCCAGGGACCGGCAGGATCCTGTCGGTGGCGCCCGTTGCGACGATCACGCTGGTGTACGCCAGGCGAGCGGCGCGGCCAGCGTGCAAGGTGTCCAGCTGTCCGGCCTCGGCATTCCACACCAAGGTGTCGGGGCGGTAGTCGATCTGTTCGCGCAATTGATCCACGGTTTGGTGAATGGCGCTGGCCTTGTGCGCTTCGAAGCCGTAGAGCTTGGCCGGCGAGCGCTTGAAGTGGGCCGGCTGGCGCCGGTAAATCTGCCCGCCGCCGCGTGCGGCTTCGTCGAGCAGGACCGGGTAGATGCCGTGGCCAACCAGCGTCTGCGCGGCACGGATACCGGCGGGGCCGGCGCCGATGATGGCGATGGGTTTCATACCTGGCGTCCCGGTTCGCGGCTGATCTGCTGGCCGGCTTCGAGCAGGGTCGAGCAGGCGCGCACGCGGCGGCCGTCGCCCAGGCGAACCCAGCAATCCTGGCAGGCGCCCATCAGGCAGAAACCGGCCCGGGGCTCGGCGCTGAAATCACTGCCGCGCAGGTGTTCGCTGCTGGTCAGCACGGCGGTCAACACGGTATCGCCGAGCAGGCCGCTGGCCGGTTCGCCGTCAAGGATGAAGTCCAGAGCCGGGCGGTCGCCTTCGGCCAGTCGTTTCAGCAGCGCCATGGTGCCCTCATTGTTTGCCTACCAGAACCCGGTCCAGGCCGTAGACCCGGTCGAGCAGAATCATGGTCAGCGCGGTGAGCCCGATGACCAGCGCCGACACCGCCGCCATCATCGGGTCGATGGATTCGGTGGCGTAGACGTACATGCGCACCGGCAGGGTTTGCGTGGCCGGCGAGGTGACGAAGATCGACAGCGTGACTTCATCGAAACTGTTGATGAACGCCAGCAGCCAGCCGCCAGCCACGCCCGGCAGGATCATCGGCAACGTGATTTCCCTGAACAGCGTGAAGCGTCCGGCCCCCAGCGATTGCGCCGCCTGTTCGGCGCTACGATCCAAGCCGATGGCGGAGGCCAGCACCAGGCGCAACACATACGGCGTGATCACCAACACATGGGCGAAGATCAACCAGGCGAAGCTGCCGTTCACGCCCATCAGTGCGAACAACCGCAGCAGCGCCACGCCCAGCACCAGGTGCGGAATGATGATCGGCGAGAGAAACAACCCGTTGAAAAAATCCCGGCCAGGAAATTCCAGCCGAGTGATTGCCAGCGCTGCCGGCACCGCGATCAAGGTTGCCAGGGAGGCTGCGCAGAAGGCCAGGATCAGGCTGTTGTAGAAGGCGTCGACGAAATCCGCGCGCTCGAACACGGCCCGGAACCAGCGCAGGGAAAAGTCCGTGGTGGGCAGGCTCAGGGTGTTTTCCGGGGTGAAGGCGACCAGGCAGACCACCACCAGCGGCGCCAGCATGAATACCACCACCAGGGTGTGAAACAACAGGGCGAAAGGACCGTTCCTGAACATGGTGAATTACCCCAATGATTTCTTGTAGCGGCCTTCGATCATGCGGTTCCACGACAACATGATCAGCAGGTTGAGCAGCAACAGCGCGACGGCAATGGCTGCGCCCATGGGCCAGTTGAGTTCCGACAGGTACTGGTCGTAGATCAGCGTGGCGACCATCTTCAAGCGCCGCCCGCCGAGCAGGCCCGGGATGGCGAAGGAACTGGCGGCGAGGCCGAACACGATCAGCGTGCCGGACAACACGCCGGGCATGATCTGCGGGAGCACCACTTTGCGGATCACCGTGAACTGGCTCGCACCGAGGGAGAGAGCGGCTTGTTCGGCAGCCGGGTCGAGCTTTTGCAGCGAGGTCCAGACCGGAATGATCATGAACGGCAGCATCACGTGCACCAGGGCGATGACCACGGCGAACGGCGTATAAAGAAGTTTCATCGGCGAGCCGCCGAGGGCCTGCAGTGTCTGGTTGACCAGGCCGTCGGCACCGAGCAGCAGGCTCCAGCCGAAGGCCCGCACCACCACCGATATCAGCAGCGGCGTAAGGATCAGGATCAGGAAAATCGAACGCCAAGGCGCGCCCATGCGGCTGAGAATGTAGGCCTCGGGTACGCCGATCACCACGCACAAGACCGTGGTCAGCGCGCTGATCCAGAACGTGCGCAGGAAAATTTCATAGAAATACGGGTCGCCCAGCAGGCTGGTGTAATGCTCGAAGGTGTAGGCCTCGCTGTTGGTGCCCGAGCCGTAGTCGAAGACATTGAACGACAACACCAGCGTCAAACCGAGGGGAATCACCAGCAGGCCCAGGTACAAGGCCAGGGCTGGGGCCGACATCAAATAGCCTTGGCGGCCCCGGCGCATCGCGTCGATCAGTCTCATGCCGGCACCTCGTCCACGCTCAGCACCCGCAGCAGCGCAGGATCCCAGTCCAGGCCAACCACGGTGCCTTCGCTCAGTGGGGCCGAGCCGTCGTTGCGGCGCACCACGCTGAGCTCGCCCAGTGGCGTGGAAACGCTGTACAGCCATTGGCTGCCGAGGAAAAAGCGGCTGCTGAGGGTGCCTTGCAGTCGGCCCGAACCGGGGGCGCACAGATCGATTTTTTCCGGACGCAGGCTCAGGGTCAGCTCGCCTTGGCCGATGCTGCTGACCTGCGCGATCCCGGCATTGTCACGCGTACCGGGCAGGAGGTTGGCTTTGCCGACGAACCCGGAAATGAACTCGGTGCGAGGGTGTTCATAAAGGGTGTAGGGCGCGTCGATCTGGGTGATGCGCCCAGCCTGCATCACCACGACCCGGTCGCTGATCGACAGCGCCTCGGACTGGTCGTGCGTCACCATCAAGGTGGTGATGCCGACTTCACGCTGGATGCGGCGGATCTCGAACTGCATTTCTTCGCGCAGGTTGGCGTCAAGGTTGGACAGCGGTTCATCGAGCAGCAGTACCGGCGGTTCGATCACCAACGCCCGGGCCAGTGCCACGCGCTGGCGCTGGCCGCCGGAGAGTTCCCGTGGGTAGCGCTCGGCGTGCAGGTCCAGGCGCACCAGCTTGAGCACCCGATCGACTCGCGACTGCAATTGGTCACCGGGCACTTTGCGCATGCGCAAGCCGAAGGCGACGTTGTCCTTGACGGTCATGTGGGGAAACAGCGCGTAGCTCTGGAACACCACACCCAGGCCCCGGCTGGCGGGTTTGGCGTGGGTGATATCGCGTCCGTCCAGCAGGATACGACCGCTGCTGGCTTCAACGAAGCCGGCGATCATTTGCAAGGTCGTAGTCTTGCCGCAACCGGACGGCCCCAGCAGGGAGACGAACTCGCCTTTTTCCACCGAGAGGTTGGTGGCGACCACGGCGTCGAGGTCGCCATAACGTTTGCTCAAGTTTTCAAGTTGCACGAAAGCCATGACTGCGCTCCACCTGAGATTGTTATGCGTCGCCGCAAGGCGCGCTTTTTTATGGGCAGATACGAAAGGGTGCTGCGGGGTGCGTTGGCGCTCGACCTCAAGTCGGCTGCCGCTGTTGTTCGAATCGCCCCTGTATGGACGCAGAGTAGGACGAAGACTAGGATGGGCTCAATGGACTATTTCACTGAGGCGATGACTATTTTCGTTTTCATTCGGTGAGTAAATTATCTAACGAGAAAATGTATGGCTGATTCCACTGAGCGGAATAATGAAAAAGGTGAAGTCGGAGTCGGCTCGGTCTCCCGGCTGTTTGCCGTGCTGCGCAGCCTCGGGGACACCGTTGAAGGCGGGGAGCGGGTGACGCAGCTGGCCCAGCGCATCGGCCTGTCACAACCGACCACGCACCGCTTGCTGCGCAGCCTGATGGACGAAGGCATGGTCGAGCAGGATACGCGCAGCAAACGTTATCGCCTGAGCCTGGACTTCTTTGCCCTGGCGGCCCGTGCGGGCAACACCGGCAACCTGCGCGAACTGGCCAGGCCTGCCATGTTGCGGCTGTCGGCGTCATTGGGGGATTCGCTGTTTCTGCTGGCGCGCTGCGGCTTCGATGCGATTTGCCTGGATCGCAGTGAAGGGCCGTTTCCGATCCGCACCTTCACCGGCGACATCGGCGGTCGAGTGGCCTTGGGCGTGGGGCAAGGCAGCCTGGCGATCCTGGCGTTCCTGCCGGAGGAGGAACGCGAAACGGTGATCCATTACAACTTGCCACGACTCAAGGATTTTCATTTGTACGACGAAGTCTTCCTGCGCACGGAAGTCGAGAACGTCCGCACGCTGGGTTACGCCGGGCGCAACACCGGAGTGCTGCAGGGGATGGCCGGGGTGGCGGTGCCCATCCTCGATCGTGAAGGCCGGGCCGTTGCAGCGTTGAGCGTGGCGACGATCAGCGACCGGCTCGGGCCGGATCGACTGCCGACGGTGGTGGAGATGCTCAAGCGCGAAGCCGCCGTGATCGGGCCGCGAATCAATCCCTTCGACCCACTGCTGCGCAGGCCCTCGCAGGTGTTCAGGCAGGGATAAGTCGCGGTTTTGAACTCAGAAGTCCAGCGTCTGCTTGAGCTTCTGCGCGGCGGGCGTATCGCTGGGGATGACTATCGCGTAGTTGTACCCCGGCCCGGACCAGTATTGCGCCTGCAATTCGCCGTCGCGCCGGCTGCCACGGGGCAGCAGGAAGTTTTTCGGGCCCGGTGGACGCACGTAGAAGCTGATCTTCTGGCCGCTCGGGTCCTGATAAATCACCATCGCCGCCGCGCCTTGTTCGGTGCTGAGCAATCGTCCGCTGACCGGCTTGAAGCCCGCTGCCGAGAGGTCCGGCAGGCGATTGGCCTGGGTGAAGTAGCGGTCGAGCCAGCCCTGCATGCTCTGCTCGTCGCCTGTCTGGTAGTCGGCTGGGAGGATGCCCTGCTGGGCAATCAACCGGTATGCTTGCAAGGCGTCAGCCATAGGCGCGGCGGCGCTCAGCAGGGTCATTTGCCGTGCCTGCCAGCCACCGAATCCGCCCACGCCGACGGCCAGCACCAGCACGGCTGCGCTGGCGAGGTAGCGGCGGGCGCGATGTTTCAGGCGTCGACGGATGATCGCCGGGTCCAAGTCGGGATTCGGTGGATATTGCAAGGCTGCGCTCAGGGTCGCGCGCAAGTGCTGGGCGTCCTGTCGCCAGGCCTGCACGCGCTTGGTGGCCGCGGGGTTTGTGGCCAGGTAGGTTTCCACCCGCCGCCGGTCGTCTTCGCTCAATTGATGATCGACGTAGGCGTGCAGGTCGTTGTCGCTGGGGGGCATGTTGATCATTTGAGTATCCGCAGGGCAGGGCGGGCAATTTCGCCTTCGCTGAGTTGACGCAAGTTCTGGCGGGCGCGGGACAGGCGCGACATTACGGTGCCGGTCGGTACGCCGAGAATGTCGGCGACTTGCTGGTAGCTCAAGCCTTCCACCGACACCCACAACAGCAGCGCACGCTGTTCGGTGGGCAGTTGATCGAAAGCCTGGAGTGACGATTGGGCGATGACGCTGCGTTCGGCCGAAGGGTGCGCATCGTCGCGGCCGGTGAAGAATTCCAGCATGCGCGCGTAACGTCGGGAGCGGCGGTGGGCATCGAGGAATTGCCGATAAAGAATCGAAAACAGCCAGGCTCGCAGGTCGCCGTCCGGGCGCTTGTCGTTCCACTTTGACAAGGCCCGTTCCAGGCACGCCTGCACCAGGTCGTCGGCATTGCTGGGATTGCGCGTCAGCGACACGGCAAAGCGTCTCAGCCGTGGGATGAGCAGGCGCAACTGGTCGTCGAGTTCGTTCATGGGCGTGCGGCTTCGTTGGGCAGTCACTGTGTGGGGACTGGAAAGACGATCCAGCCGCGAGATTATTCCAGCGCAGGAAAAATAAATACCGAGCGTGGGAATAAAGCCGTCGGGCTTTCGTCTGACGGGTCCTGTCCATAAACGGCCTTGTGCCATGGAGTCTGCAAATGGTTGACCCTTCCTCCGAACCGAGTCGGCCGCCATTGAGCGGCGCCAGCCTGACACTGCGTCTGACGGGCATTGCCCTTGTCGTTGCCGCGCTGGCCGGGGCGTTTGCCTACGTCAATGGCACCCTCGACCCACAACGCCTGACGCCCAAGGCGTTGGTCAACGTCTTGGAAACGAACAATGGGGTTCATCCGGGCTTTCGGCGCAATCACTCCAAAGGCGTCTGTGTTGCCGGTTATTTTGAAAGCAGCGGCGAGGCGCGCACTTACTCCAGCGCACGGGTGTTCAACGATGCGCGCACGCCGGTGGTCGGCCGTTTTGCATTGCCCAGCGGTAATCCTTACGCACCGGACGGCGGCGTACCGATCCGCAGCCTGGCGCTACGTTTTACCCAGGCCGACGGTCAGCAATGGCGCACGGGTATGAACAGCATGCCGGTGTTTCCGGTGGGAACGCCGCAGGCTTTCTACCAGTTGCAACAGGCTCAATCGCCGGACCCGGCCACCGGGAAACCGGACCCGGCAGCCGTGCCCGCCTTCTTTGCCGCGCACCCTGAGGCAATGCCGTTCCTGCAATGGATCAAGACCGCGAAACCCTCGGCCAGCTATGCCACCGAAACCTATAACGGCATCAACGCGTTCTATCTGGTCAGCCCGAAAGGTGAGCGTCAGGCCGTGCGCTGGGGTGTGGTGCCGATGAGCCAGGACGCTGCGGATGCAACGCCTCCCCAAGGCGCCGATTTCCTGGCCCAGGACCTGACGAAACGCTTGGCGACCGGACCACTGCGCTGGCAGTTGAACGTCACCTTGGCCAACCCGGGAGATCCGGTCAACGACGCCAGCAAGGTCTGGCCCGATGACCGCAAGGTGATCAATGCCGGCACCTTGGTGCTGGAGCGTGCCCAGGCGCAGGACAACGGCGAATGCCGCGACATCAACTACGACCCGTTGATCTTGCCCAAGGGTATCGAAGGCTCTGACGACCCGCTGCTGGCCGCGCGCTCGGCTGCCTATGCCAGTTCTTATCTGCGACGTACCAGCGAAGTCGGCCAACTGCCCGCCGCCCAGGAGTCCCGCCAATGAACGCCCCCCGACATTTCACAGTGCTGGCCCGGCTGCTGCATTGGCTGATGGCCTTGATGATTATTGCGATGTTGTTCATCGGCGCAGGCATGGTTGCCTCGGTGTCCGAGCGCCATGAATGGCTGGTCCAATTGCACAAACCCCTGGGCATCGCGATTCTGCTGTTGGTGATGGTGCGTCTGGTGGTGCGCTTCACCACACGCACGCCGCCGCTTCCGGCCGATCTGCCGGGTTGGCAGGCGTTGGCGGCCAAGGCTTCGCATGTCTTGCTGTACGCGTTGATGCTGATTCTGCCGCTGTTGGGCTGGAGCATGATTTCGGCAGCGGGAGATCCGGTGATGCTCAGCGAATCGCTTCGCTTGCCTTCCATCCTGCCCGCCGATGCCCAAACCTTTGCGTTGTTGCGCAAGGCCCATGGTTACCTGGCGTATCTACTGTTCCTGACGGTGCTGGTGCATCTGGCGGCGGCGCTTTTTCACGGCTGGGTGCGCCGGGATGAGGTGTTGGACAGCATGTTGCGCGGCAAGAGCTGACGCATGATCCGTGGCGAGGGGGCCCGCTCCCGCGTCACGGGGATTGAATCAGCGCAATTCGTCGACCATGTCCGCAACCGTGCTCAAGACGTCCTTGCCCAGTTGCATCGAGCGCTTGCCGGACCAGCCCGTGTGTGGGTTCGGGTGATCGTCGTGGTCCTTGAACGGCATTTCCAAGGTCAGGGACAAGCAATCGTATTTCTGACCGACAGCGTTGCAGGCCAGGGTCATGTTGGCCTGGCCCGGTTCGTCGCGTGTGTAGCCGTGGGTGGTCTGGAAGTCTTTGGTCTGGCGCTTGAGATGGCTGCGAAAGCGTTCTTCGAGTCCGGCGATGCGTGGCGTATAGCCCGGGTTGCCTTCACAACCGGCGGTGAAAACGTGGGGGATTTCTTCATCGCCATGGACGTCGAGGAACAGATCGACGCCGTATTTTTCCATGTGCTGCTGTACGAAAAATACCTCGGGGCTGGTTTCCGGATTGGCATTCTGCCACGCCCGGTTTAGGTCCTGGCCCTTGGCATTGGTGCGCAGATGACCGTGAAAAGCGCCATCCGGGTTCATGTTCGGCACCAGGTACAAATCGGCCTTGGCCAGCAACCGGTTCAGTTGCGCATCGTCCTGATGCTGGAGGCGTTCGATGACGCCCTCCATGAACCACTCGGCCATGTGCTCGCCGGGATGCTGTTGGGCAATGATCCAGACCTTCAGCCGGCCTTCGGTACCGCTACCTTTGCGCAGTAATTGAATATCCCGACCTTCGACGCTTTTATCCGTCGCCAACAGCTCGGTGCCGGCCTTGTGCAGGGCCTGTTCGATCAGCCAGTCGTGACGTCCGCGGCTGTAGGGTTCAAAGTAGGCAAACCAGGCGTGCGGCTGTTCGGCTTCCAGGTGGAAGCGCAGGGCGTCGCCCTCGAATTGGGTAGGAATCCGGAACCAGTTGACGTGATCGTAGGACGCGACCGCCTGATAGCCGGTCCATGCCTGGTTGTAGGCCGATTGACTGGCATTGAGCAGGCGAAAGGAATATTCCTGACCGACATGCAAGCCGCTGGCCTTGAAGTGGAACCACTGGAAATGCGCGCTGCGGGTGTCGGGCCTGATCTTCAGCAGCGATTGCAACGGGTTGCTGATGTCCACGACCTCAATGTTGCCGCTGTCGAAATTGGCGCTGATGTCAAAGGAGGATTTTGCCACGGTCACGATTCCTGCAGAGGATGTTCATGGCCGTTACTTTACACGCTAGGAAAGGAAAACCGGGACGATTTGCACGTTGGGATGAAGGGGGCGCCCTCCCTGGACGCCAAGCCAGATTAGAGCGTCCTTGATTGATTCTCAAGTGCTGCCTGTCGATCGTTACGCTCATTTGCCGTGCAGGGACTTTGTTACTGAATGTTCCTTTGCTACCATCGCCGCCATTGAATTTAGCGACATCTGAAGACTTCATTAGCCTGAAGACCTAAGCCGAAAAATCGGCAAAAAAAAGACCCGGCAAAAAGCCGGGTCAAAAACCGTGATTAGCCTGATGAGGAGATATTCCAGAAGTCCGACCTAAGGTCCTCTGGCCTATCGACTGATCTCGCGACCAGTTGATGCAATAATAATCATTATCATTTGCAAGTCAAATGATTTTATCGCTCCGATTGAAAAATAATTTCTGTGGGCCACGTTCGTGGTGCCATTCCTGAAGAGTGCCTATCGGGTAGGGTAACCGTCCAGCGACCGGTCAAGCATGGCCTTGACCAGATCGATCATATGCACCACCGAAAATGCCAGGTCACGGTTCGAACCGGTGAGCTGGCGGGCGGATTCGTTGGCAGTGGCCGCCGCGCAGCGCAGCAGGTCGCAAGCGTGGACCAAGGCTTCTTCGCCGCTGATGTTACGGTTGACGTCGAAGAAACGATGTTCGGCCTGGGCGTCGGTAACACCCGGTTTCAAGTAGTAATCCAAGGCGCGTTGAGCCGCGGGGCAATCCTGGAAAGATGGAAATGTGCTGTCGGTAGGTATTGTGGGCTCGTTTTTGTCGGGCGTTTCCATGGTGTCGAGTTTCTCCGTGCAGGTTTGAAATCCTGAGCCCAGCTTAGTACGCCACGTAATTGTGACGATAATTTAAATACTACAATCTGTGTTTTGATGGACGTGGCCATCCACGTATCGTGCCGCTCATGGATAAATGGATAGAGTTGGTCAAGGCCAAGATGAAGGAGCTGCACATCACGCAGGTGGTGCTTGCAGAACGTTTGGGAATGTCCCAGGGCGGTGTCGGCCATTGGCTGACCAAGCGCCGGCAACCCAGTCTCGAGGACATGAACAGGGTGCTGCAGGAATTGGGGCTGGAGTTCCTTGAGGTGGCAATGGTCATCCGCGAGCCGGATACCTCCACCGATGAGGGCATGGCCCTGGCGCAGAAGTACAACCCGTACTTCCGCTACCCAGTCAGCGACTGGCGCGACATCACTGTCGTTCGCGAAGGTGATGTGGCTGACTACGGACAGTCCCGCTACGAACTGACCGACTACCATGCCCAAGGCGATGCATTCTGGCTGGTGGTGGTGGGAGACGCGATGACCGCGCCGAGCGGGCTGAGTATTCCCGAGGGCATGTCGATCCTGGTCGACCCGGCCATTGAAGCGGCGCCCGGTAAATTGGTCGTCGCTCAATTGCCCGGCAGCAGCGATGCGACCTTTCGCAAATTAATCGAAGAGAGCGGGCAGCGTTACCTGGTTCCGCTCAATCCTACTTACCCGAAAACCCTCTACACCGAGCAATGCCGCATCATCGGCGTGGTCGTGCAAGCCACCATCAGGTTCTGACTGGATCGGCCCGGGAACGGGCCGATGCTTATTCCTCGAGCGCCACCAACGTGCTGCCTTCGCTGACCATTTCACCTTCCTGGCAGTACAGCGCTTTGACGATGCCGGCCTTGGGCGCACGGATGCTGTGCTCCATCTTCATCGCTTCCAGCACCACCAGTTGCGCGCCGGCTTCCACCGCCTGGCCGGCACTCACCAATACCCGAACGATGCTGCCGTTCATCGGCGCGACCAGGCCGCCCTGACTGTGGCTTGCTTCGGCCGCGGCCAATGGGTCATAGGCATCGACTCGATGCAAGTCACCGTTCCACCGCAGGTACAGGCTGTCGCCCTGGCGAATGGCGAGATGGCTGCGACGCAGGCCGTTGTACTCGATGACCAGGTGCTCATCTTTGACTTCGACGCAACGGGCGGTAACGTCCAATGTCACGGCGCGATCCTGGCCGTCGCAGCTCAAATGCAGAGTGATTTCCCCAGGCAGCCCCAGACGCAGCCCGGCGGTATCGGCCCAGGGGGAATTGGCATCATCGGCTCGGACACGTGGCGTCAGGCTCAAGGCGAAGCCCTGGGCCGCTGCGTGCCAGAAGTCGTCGTCCAGTTCGCCAGGTTCTGGCAGTAATTGCGCCTGGTAGCGTGGGATAAATCCGGTGTCCAGCTCCGCCGCCGCGAAAGCGGGGTGACCGATGATGCGACGAAGAAAGCCGATATTGGTTTTCAGCCCGCCAATAGCGAACTCGTCGAGCATCGCCAGCAGCCGCAAGCGCGCCTGTTCGCGGTTCTCGCCCCAGGCGATCAGCTTGCCGAGCATGGGGTCGTAGAACGGCGAAATCTCGTCGCCTTCTTCAACCCCGCTGTCGACCCGCCGGCCTTCTCCTTCGGCGGACTCACGATACAGCGACAAGCGCCCGGTGGCCGGCAGGAAGTCGTTGGTCGGGTCCTCGGCGTACAGCCGTACCTCGATGGCATGGCCGCGCAGCGGCACTTGTTCTTGAGTAATGGGCAGTGGCTCACCCAGGGCGACGCGGATTTGCCAGGCCACCAGGTCCAGCCCGGTGATGGCTTCGGTGACGGGGTGCTCGACCTGCAGCCGGGTGTTCATCTCCATGAAGAAAAACTCGCCCCGCGAATCCAGCAGGAACTCCACCGTGCCCGCCCCGACATAGCCGATTGCCTGGGCGGCCCGCACGGCGGCTTCGCCCATCGCCCTGCGCGTCTGCGCACTCAGCCCGGGGGCCGGCGCCTCCTCCACGACTTTTTGATGCCGACGCTGGATCGAGCAATCGCGTTCGTTCAGGTATAGGCAGTTGCCGTGTTGGTCGGCGAACACCTGGATCTCCACGTGACGCGGCTTGAGCAGGTATTTTTCCACCAGCATCCGCGAATCGCCGAAGGAAGACTGCGCTTCACGCTGGGCCGAGGCCAATGCTTCGGCCAGCTGGCTGACGTCCTCGACGACCTTCATGCCTTTACCGCCGCCGCCTGCGGTAGCCTTGAGCAGTACCGGGTAGCCGATGCGCTCGGCGGCATCACGGAACGTGTCCAGGTCCTGGGCTTCACCGTGATAGCCGGGCACCAGCGGCACGCCAGCGGTTTCCATCAAGGCCTTGGCCGCGGATTTGCTGCCCATGGCGTCGATGGCCGAGGCGGGGGGGCCAAGGAAGATCAGCCCGGCTGTTTCGATAGCCCTGGCAAACCCGGCGTTTTCCGAAAGAAAACCATAGCCTGGATGAATCGCCTGGGCGCCACTGGCCTGGGCCGCGGCGATCAGCTTGTCGATTTGCAGGTAGCTGTCGGCGGCCTTGCTGCCACCCAGGTCGACGCGCAGGTCTGCTTCGCGGCTATGCCGTGCGTCACGGTCGGTGGCGCTGTGCACAGCGACGGTGGTCAGGCCCATGGCCTTGGCGGTGCGCATGACGCGGCAAGCGATCTCACCGCGGTTGGCGACCAGTAGCGTGGTGAGGACAGGGGCGCTCATCAACGCGGCTCCTTGTTGCTTGACTCGGGTTGCCAGTTCGGCGCGCGCTTTTGCAGGAAGGCCCGCAGACCCTCCTGGCCTTCGGCGCTGACGCGTATCCGGGCGATGGCGTTTTCGGTGTAGCGTCGCAATGCCGGAGTGAGCGCGCCGTTGCCGACTTCGCGCAACAGTTCCTTGCTGGCGCGCATCGCCGCCGGGCTGTTTAGAAGCAGGTTGTCGACCCATTGCCCGAGCTGACCGTCCAGTGCTTCGGCCGGGTAACTTTCCGACAATAAACCGATCTCCTTCGCACGTTGTCCGCCGAAGCGTTCCGCCGTCAGGGCATAACGCCGTGCCGCCCGTTCGCCGATGGCTTGCACCACGAACGGGCTGATTACCGCAGGTGCCAAGCCAATGCGCACTTCGGACAGGCAGAACTGCGCTTCGTCGGCGCCGATGGCCATGTCGCAGGCGCTGATCAGACCCAACGCGCCACCAAACGCTGCGCCCTGGACCACGGCGAGCGTCGGGATCTTCAACTTGGCGAGGTTGTACATCAACTCCGCCAGCTCTCGGGCGTCGTCGAGATTGGTGTGGTAGTCAAGTTCGGCGGACTGTTGCATCCAGGCCAGGTCAGCGCCGGCGCTGAAGTGTTTGCCTCGGCCACGGATCAACAGGAAGCGTAGGTTGGAATCGCCGCCGACCTGATCCAGGGCGAGGATCAACTCACGGATCATTTCGGCGTTGAATGCGTTGTTCTTCGACTCGCGGCTGAGCCACAGGGTGGCGAATCCGCGCGGGTCGGTGTGCAGTTCGAGCGTGTTGTACTGGTTCATGGGTGTTTCCCCGGTTACATCCTGAACACGCCGAAGCGGCTCGGTTCGATGGGCGCGTTCAGCGACGCGGACAAGGCCAGGCCCAGCACATCGCGGGTTTGCGCCGGGTCGATGACGCCGTCGTCCCACAGCCGCGCGCTGGAATAGTAGGGATGTCCTTGTTCTTCGTACTGGTCGAGAATCGGTTGCTTGATCTCGGTTTCCTGGGAGGCGCTGAACGACTGGCCGCTGCGTTCGGCCTGCTCACGCTTGACCTGTACCAGCACGCCGGCGGCCTGTTCGGCGCCCATTACGCCGATTCGTGCGTTCGGCCACATCCACAAGAAGCGCGGATCATAGGCGCGCCCGCACATGCCGTAGTTACCCGCGCCGAAACTGCCGCCGATGATCACGGTGAATTTCGGTACCCGGGCACAGGCCACGGCGGTGACTAGTTTGGCACCGTGCTTGGCGATGCCGCCGGCTTCGTATTTCTGGCCGACCATGAAACCGGTGATGTTTTGCAGGAACAGCAACGGTATCCCGCGCTGACAGGCCAGTTCGATGAAGTGCGCGCCTTTCTGCGCAGCCTCGGCGAACAGGATGCCGTTATTGGCCAGGATCGCGACGGGGTAACCGTGCACGTGGGCGAAGCCGCACACCAGGGTCGTTCCGAACAGTGCCTTGAATTCATCGAACACCGAACCGTCCACCAGGCGCGCGATGACCTCGCGGACATCGAACGGCTGCTTGGCGTCGGCCGGTACCACGCCGTACAGCTCGTCGCTCGAATACAGCGGGGCGATGGGCGTGCGTTGCTGCACACCGCCAAGCTTGCGCCAGTTGAGGTTGGCCACGCTGCGGCGGGCCAGCGCCAGGGCGTGTTCGTCGCTGTCGGCGTAATGGTCGGCGACGCCGGAAATCTTGCAATGCACATCGGCACCGCCCAGGTCCTCGGCGCTGACGACTTCGCCAGTCGCCGCTTTTACCAACGGTGGGCCGGCAAGAAAGATCGTCGCCTGCTGGCGGACCATGATCGCCTCGTCGGCCATCGCCGGCACGTAGGCGCCACCGGCGGTGCAGGAACCCATGACCACGGCAATCTGCGGGATGCCTTGGGCACTCATGTTGGCTTGGTTGAAGAAGATCCGGCCAAAATGCTCGCGGTCCGGGAACACTTCGTCCTGGCGTGGCAGGTTGGCGCCGCCGGAGTCGACCAGGTAAATGCACGGCAGGCGATTTTGCTGGGCGATGGCCTGGGCGCGCAGGTGTTTTTTCACCGTCAACGGATAGTAGGAGCCACCTTTGACCGTCGCATCGTTGGCGACAATCATGCATTCGATGCCTTCCACGCGGCCGATGCCGGCGATCACGCCAGCAGCCGGGACGTCCTCGCCATACACCTCGTAGGCCGCCAACGGACTGATTTCGAGGAAGGATGAACCCGGGTCCAGCAGGCGGTTGATGCGTTCGCGCGGCAGTAGCTTGCCCCGTGAGGTATGCCGTTGCTGCGCCTTCGGGCCGCCGCCTTGCTGGACGTGCGCGAGCAAGGTGCGCAGCGCCTCGACCTGTCCGAGCATGGCATCGCGGTTGGCGATGAATTCCGGCGAGCGTGGATTGAGCTGAGTGTGCAGAATCATGGGCTACTCCGTAGCAGCTTTGAGCTTCAAGTCACAAGCTGCAAGCAAGAGCGCATTCTTCTTGCCGCTTGTAGCTTGCCGCTTGCAACTGA
Organism: Pseudomonas sp. Z4-20; assembly: GCF_051131955.1. Lineage (NCBI taxonomy): Bacteria > Pseudomonadati > Pseudomonadota > Gammaproteobacteria > Pseudomonadales > Pseudomonadaceae > Pseudomonas > Pseudomonas sp. Z4-20. The sequence continues at coordinate 3,561,179 of NZ_CP071641.1, read as the reverse complement.
CGAAATTCATTTCGTCTCGTTAAACAGTTCGCGACCGATCAGCATCCGACGAATCTCACTGGTGCCGGCACCGATTTCGTACAGCTTGGCGTCCCGCAGCAAACGCCCGGCCGGGAATTCGTTGATATAGCCGTTACCGCCCAGGATCTGGATCGCGTCGAGGGCCATTTGCGTGGCGCGTTCGGCGCTGTAGAGGATCACCCCGGCGGCGTCCTTGCGGGTCGTTTCACCGCGTTCGCAGGCCTGGGCCACCGCATAGAGATACGCGCGACTGGCGTTGAGCTGGGTGTACATGTCGGCGACTTTGCCTTGGATCAGTTGGAATTCGCCAATGCTCTGGCCGAACTGCTTGCGGTCGTGAATGTAGGGCACGATCAGGTCCATACAGGCCTGCATGATGCCAGTAGGGCCGCCGGACAGGACCACGCGTTCGTAGTCGAGACCACTCATGAGGACTTTCACACCGCCGTTGAGCACGCCGAGAATGTTTTCCTCCGGCACCTCGACGTCATCGAAAAACAGCTCGCAGGTGTTGGAGCCGCGCATGCCGAGCTTGTCGAACTTGTTGCTTCGGCTGAAGCCTTTCCAATCGCGCTCGACGATGAAGGCGGTAATGCCATGGGCGCCTCTCTCCAGGTCGGTCTTGGCGTAGATCACGTAGGTGCTGGCGTCGGGGCCGTTGGTGATCCAGGTCTTGCTGCCGTTGAGCACGTAGCGATCGCCGCGTTTGTCGGCCCGCAGTTTCATCGAGACCACGTCAGAACCGGCGTTCGGCTCGCTCATCGCCAATGCGCCGACGTGTTCGCCGCTGATGAGCTTGGGCAGGTATTTGCTCTTCTGCTCATGGTTGCCGTTGCGGTTGATCTGGTTGACGCAAAGATTGGAGTGAGCGCCATAGGAGAGGGCGACCGAGGCCGAGCCGCGGCTGATTTCTTCCATGGCGACCACATGAGCCAGGTAGCCCAGGCCGGCGCCACCGTATTCTTCAGCTACGGTGATGCCCAGCAGGCCCATGTCACCGAATTTTCGCCACATATCGGCGGGAAACAGGTTGTCGATATCGATCTGCGCCGCCCGAGGCGCCAGCTCTGCCTTAACGAAGGATTGCACTTGATCGCGCAACATATCGATGGTTTCGCCGAGGGCAAAATTCAGGGATGGGTAGCTCATGGGGCACCTTTTAGCTTTTTTATCGGTTGTGGAAGGCCGTAGGATCACTCTCACCTTTACGTTAACGTAAGCGTGGGATGAAGAGCTGTCAATGCTCTTTACGTTAACGTCAACTTGGGCCAGAGTAAGTGCGCTTGAATCGCACCGCACACCTATCAAAAACGATAAGAGGGGGCGTCATGGATCAATCCGGTTCGCAATCGCAGCTCAGCTATACCCGAGGCTCTCAAGACAAAGCGCTGTTGGCGCAGACCATCGGCCAGGCGTTCGACCAGGCGGTGGCTCGGTATCAGGATAGCGAGGCGTTGGTGGTTCGCCACCAATCGCTGCGCTACACCTGGCGGCAACTGGGCGAGACCGTCGACGTGCATGCGCGGGCATTGATGGCGTTGGGCCTGAAAGCCGGCGACCGCCTCGGCGTGTGGTCGCCCAACTGCGCGCAGTGGTGTATCAGCCAGTTCGCCAGCGCCAAGCTCGGCGTCATTCTTGTCAACATCAACCCGGCCTATCGCACCTCCGAGCTGGAATACGTGCTGAAACAATCGGGGTGTCAATGGCTGGTGTGCGCCGGCGCGTTCAAGACGTCGGATTATCACGGGATGGTGCAGACGCTGGCGCCGGAGTTGAGTGAACAACCGATCGGTCAACTACGCAGCGAGCAGTTGCCGGATTTGCGCGGCGTGATCAGCCTGGATCCTCAGCCTCCTTCGGGTTTCCTGCCGTGGTCGCAACTCCAAGCGTTGGCCGCTTCGGTATCGGCGCAGCAGCTGGCCGAGTGCGAGGCCAGCTTGCACTACGATCAAGCGGTCAACATCCAGTACACCTCGGGCACCACCGGTTTCCCGAAGGGAGCGACCCTCAGCCATCGCAACATTTTGAACAACGGATATATGGTCGGCGAAAGCCTCGGCCTGAGCGAGAACGATCGCCTGGTTATCCCGGTGCCGCTCTACCACTGTTTTGGCATGGTCATGGGCAACCTGGGCTGCATGACCCATGGCAGCACGATGGTCTACCCCAACGATGCCTTCGATCCGTTGCTGACGCTCACTAGCGTGTGCGAAGAAAAAGCCACCGCGTTGTACGGCGTGCCGACCATGTTCATCGCCATGCTGGATCACCCGCGGCGGACCGAATTCGACCTGTCCAGCCTGCGCACCGGGATCATGGCCGGGGCCACGTGCCCGATCGAAGTCATGCGGCGGGTCATCAATGAAATGCACATGGCCGAGGTGCAGATTGCCTACGGCATGACGGAAACCAGCCCCGTATCATTGCAGACCAGTCCTACCGACGAGCTGGAACTGCGCGTCACCACCGTAGGCCGTACCCAGCCGCAACTGGAAAGTAAAATCATCGATCAAGAAGGAAACATCGTTCCCCGTGACACCATCGGCGAACTGTGTACCCGCGGCTACAGCGTGATGCTCGGTTACTGGAACAACCCAAAGGGCACTGCCGAGGCGATTGATCAGGATCGCTGGATGCACACCGGCGACCTGGCGACCCTGGATGAGCAGGGGTATGTCTGCATCGTCGGGCGCAACAAGGACATGATCATCCGTGGCGGAGAGAATGTTTACCCCCGTGAGCTGGAAGAGTTCTTCTTCACCCACCCAGCGGTGGCGGACGTGCAAGTGATCGGCATTCCATGCTCACGCTACGGCGAGGAGATTGTTGCCTGGATCAAGTTTCATCCTGGCCACAGCGCCACCGAGCAGGAGCTGCAAGCGTGGTGCAAGGATCGCATTGCTCACTTCAAGACGCCGCGTCACTTCAAGTTTGTGGACGAGTTTCCAATGACGGTGACCGGCAAGATCCAGAAATTCCGCATGCGCGAAATCAGCATCGAAGAACTGCGCAATGTGGAAGGCTGAGCAAAATTCCCTGGGAGCAAGCAAGCTCGCTCCATAAGGAAGACCCAAACGCCAGACAGCACAAAGGGGAGCCGAAGCTCCCCTTTAATTTTGTCGTCGCGTGCTCTTTTTTTATTATTGAGGGGCGGCCTGTTGTTGTTTTTGGTAGCCGTGACCCTTTACCGCTGTTTCTGGCGATCCCCATCCGGGATCAAGAGCAAACGTATTTTTTTGAGCGCTGACCTGCTTTTTCGCCTGGCGATCCAACCGATTCGGGAGCTACCTGAAGGTAGTTTTATTGTTCTCTGCCCGGTTGCGGGTTGCTCCTGGAAGCACCCTGAAAAGCACATCTTCTCCAAAAAAATCTGTTAGCTGCGTCTCTGCCGTGTTGTTCTTGTTATGTCAGAGTCGTTTCGTCTTGTTTTTATTGGGTGTGTCGCTTTGTTTTTATTTTTGTTGTGCAAGAGATATAGCAGGTGCCGTGCCAAGTTTTAAAAATCCATACAAATCAAGGTTATACGGTTTTTCGCTGAAAAGCCTGGCGCGCCAAACCTGACAAATTGTTTCCGTGTTACTCGTTTCATCCCCGTTACAAGCGGGGCGGTAACACCTCACTGTGCCAGTCGAGCCTTGGCGACGCGCGAACCGGTCGGGCGACCTAGCACCTCACAAATCTGTCGGCCCGCGGCAATCAAGGCGTCCAGGTTGATACCGGTCTCGATGCCCAAGCCATTGAGCAGGTACAGCACGTCTTCCGTCGCAACGTTACCGCTGGCTCCCTTGGCATAGGGGCAGCCCCCCAAGCCGGCAATGGAGCTGTCGAACACCGCAATGCCCTCCAAAAGGCTGGCGTAGACGTTGGCCATCGCCTGGCCATAGGTGTCGTGGAAATGTCCCGCCAGTTTTTCCCTCGGCACGTGCGCTGAAACCTCTTCGAACATCCTGCGCGTTGCGCCAGCGGTACCGGTGCCGATGGTGTCACCCAAGGACACTTCGTAGCAGCCCATGGCGTATAGCTCCCTGGCAACCCAGGCCACTTGCCCTGGCTGGACCTCGCCCTCGTAAGGGCAGCCCAGCACGCACGACACGTAGCCGCGCACGCTGACGTCGCTGCGTTTCGCCGCTTCCATGATCGGGGTGAAGCGCTCCAGGCTTTCCTTGATGGAGCAATTGATGTTGCGCTGGGAGAACGCTTCGGACGCTGCGGCGAATACCGCCACTTCCTTTACCCCGGCCGCCAGCGCGTCTTCGAAACCGCGCAGGTTCGGTGCCAGGGCGCCGTAGGTGACACCGGGCTTGCGTTGGATTTGCGCAAACACCTCGGCGGAGCCGGCCATCTGCGGCACCCATTTGGGCGAAACGAAACTGCCGGCCTCGATGTAACCAAGGCCGGCAGCGCTCAGTGCATCCACCAGGCGCACCTTGTCGGCGACGCTGATGGGCTGTGCTTCATTCTGCAGCCCGTCGCGGGGGCCGACCTCGATCAGGCGTACAAAGGAGGGAAGGGACATGGCGATTGACCTGTAGTGAAGGGCGATATTTCGCTGCGGCAGCGGGCTTGGCAATGTTATTGGACGGTTTCCTCGCCCTTGATCGTCTGCTCCAGCGCCTGGATGCAGCGTTCTTCGGCGGTGTCGAGTTCCAGCTTCATCTGTTCGATGTCCAGCAGTTGTTGTTCGAGTTGTTCCCGGCGCTCGACGATCTTCGCCAGCATGCTATGCAACTGCTTCTGATTGCCGCTGCTGGGGTCGTAGAGTTCGATCAACTCACGGCACTCGGCCAAGGAAAACCCGATGCGCTTGCCCCGCAGAATCAGCTTCAGGCTGACTTTATCCCGCGGCGAATAGATGCGCTCCTGGCCACGCCGTTCCGGACTCAACAGGCCTTGTTCTTCATAGAAGCGGATGGCGCGGGTGGTGATGTCCAATTCGCGGGCGAGGTCGGAGATGCTGTAGGTCTGGCTGCTCATGGAAGCGCTCGAAACGATAGGGGTTGGCGCTAAGCTAATGGCAGCTTGACGTTCACGTCAAGCTGCGGGGGCTTGCTCGCGAACGTTTACCCCGGCTATCGCTTCACACCACGTTGTCGAGCTTCTTCTCATGGGCCGTGACTTGCTGGCACAGCTCGATCATCTGCTCGCGCATCCAACGGTTCGCCGGGTCCTGGTCAGTACTTTCGTGCCAGTAGAGGTGGGTTTCCACCGGCGGTACGTCGTTGACCGGAAGCAGGAAGGCATGCAAATCGTGACGGCGAGAAAAGCGTTCGGGAACCGTCATGACCATGTCGGTCTGCTGAAGCACCTGGGATGCCATCAGATAATGCTGCGAGCGTAGGGCGATCTTGCGCTGGATGCCCATTTTGCCCAAGGCCAGGTCGACATAGCCCAAACCGTTGCGGCGGCTGGAAATGTGCACATGGGTTTGGGACAGGTAATCGTCGAGGCTGATTTTATCTTTGCCCGCCAACGGGTGCCCCTTGCGCATAGCGCAGACGTAGCGATCTTCCATCAGCTTGACGTGCCGCACCTGCGGATCGGTATTGAGCGGCGCGTCGACCGCGAAGTCCAGGCGGCCGGCGGCCAGCTCCTTGGTGGTTTCACGGCGCTTGGAGAGGAAACTTTCGATGGCCACGGTCGGCGCCAGGCGGCGTAGGCGCTGGAACAACGGGGGCAGGATCACGCCTTCGGTGAGGTCGGTCATGCTGATGCGGTAAGTCTTGACGGCCTGCAAAGGGTTGAATATCCGGCTTTCCTGCACCGACACCCGCAGCAGCGACAGGGCGTTGCGCACCGGCCCGATAATGTTCTGCGCCATCGGGGTAGGCACCATGCCTTGGGCGGTGCGCACGAACAGCGGGTCGTTGAAGGTCTCGCGCAAACGCGCCAGGGCATTGGACACGGCCGGCTGAGTGATGCCAACGATCTGCCCGGCGCGGGTCAGGTTGGCTTCGGTGTAGATCGCATCGAAAACAATGAAAAGGTTAAGGTCGACCTTGCTCAGATTCATGGCGCTGCACTCTTATTCTTGGGCTTGTTATGAGGTGCCGGGTGGCAATGCGAATCAGTGAAACATATATCGGTGATGAATGTTAATACACGCCGAGAATAGGTTAGGTAAATTTTCGTAGCTGAACTAGCATCGATTTCATGACCTAAAAACAACCTCTGCCAAGAAGGTGCTGCCCATGGATTTTGCCTATTCCCCCAAGGTTCAGGAACTGCGTGAACGCGTCAAGGCGTTCATGGACGCCTATGTCTACCCGGCTGAAGCCGTGTTCGAACGGCAAGTGGCTGAAGGCGACCGTTGGCAGCCCACCGCGATCATGGAGGAACTCAAGGCGAAGGCGCGGGACGAGGGACTGTGGAATCTTTTCCTTCCGGAGTCAGAGCTGGGAGCCGGGCTGACCAACCTGGAATACGCGCCGCTGGCAGAAATCATGGGGCGTTCGTTGCTGGGGCCGGAGCCGTTCAACTGTTCGGCGCCGGACACCGGCAACATGGAAGTGCTGGTGCGTTATGCCAACGAAGAACAAAAGCAGCGCTGGCTCGAGCCGCTGCTACGGGGCGAGATTCGGTCGGCCTTCGCCATGACCGAACCGGACGTCGCCTCTTCTGACGCCACCAACATGGCCGCCCGTGCCGAGCGCGACGGCGATCAGTGGGTGATCAATGGCAAGAAGTGGTGGACGTCAGGTGCTTGCGATCCGCGCTGTAAAATCCTGATCTTCATGGGCTTGAGTAATCCCGACGCGCCGCGTCACGCCCAGCACTCGATGATTTTGGTGCCCGTTGATACCCCTGGGGTGAAAATCGTCCGGCCGCTGCCGGTGTTCGGCTATGACGATGCGCCCCACGGTCACGCCGAAGTGCTGTTTGATAACGTGCGGGTTCCGTACGAAAACGTCCTGTTGGGCGAGGGGCGCGGCTTTGAAATCGCCCAAGGTCGCCTGGGCCCGGGTCGGATTCATCACTGCATGCGGTCGATCGGCATGGCCGAACGGGCATTGGAGTTGATGTGCCAGCGGGCCATCAGCCGCACCGCGTTTGGCAAGCCGTTGGCGCGCCTGGGGGGCAACATCGACAAGATTGCCGATTCGCGGATGGAGATCGACATGGCTCGCCTGTTGACCTTGAAGGCGGCTTATATGATGGACACTGCAGGTAACAAAGTGGCCAAGAGCGAAATCGCCCAGATCAAGGTCGTTGCGCCGAACGTCGCCCTGAAGGTAATCGACCGTGCGATCCAGATCCACGGCGGCGCTGGGGTTTCCAACGATTTCCCGTTGGCCTATATGTACGCCATGCAGCGCACCCTGCGCCTGGCCGACGGTCCGGATGAAGTCCACCGCGCCGCCATCGGCAAGTTCGAGCTCGGCAAGTACGTGCCCAAGGAAATGCTCCGCAGCGGGCAGTGAGGATTACTTCAATCTGCCTACGCCATCACGAGCCTGCTCGCGATGGCGTACTTGCATTTACCTACCGGTCACTGATCAACCCTACTCTTTGACGCTCATGTATTCCTCGGCCCAGCGGATGTATTCCTCGGGCTGGGTGTAGGTGTGGGTCAGTTCGGTGGCGCTGAGGTCCGACGCCTGCGTGAAGATCTGTCGCTGTTCCCGCAGGCTGTCATAGGTGGCCTTGATCGCGGCGAAATAGGCGCCGTGGCCATCGATGGTGATGCGTACGCCCAGCTCGGCCAGGCGTTTGTCGTCGCGCAGCAGCGGGTTTCCGTAAGTGACCAGCATCAATGGCACGCTCAGGTTCTCGCTGATCTTTTCCAGGTGTTCGAAGTCCTGCACGCCCACCATGCAAATCCCGTCGGCGCCGGCGCGTTCGTATTGCTGGGTGCGGCTGATGATTTCCTGGACTGGCAGGATCCCGGCATTGGTGCGGGCGATGATCGCCATTTCCGAATCGACTCTCGCTTCCAGTGCCGCGCGGATCTTGCCGACGCCTTCGGCCACGCTGATCAGGTCAGTGGATTTGCGGCCAAACTGCGCCGGGAGCAGGGTGTCTTCAATCGTCAACGCAGCTACGCCCGCACGTTCCAGCTCGATGATGGTGCGCATCACGTTCAGCGCGTTGCCATAGCCGTGGTCGGCGTCGGCAATCACCGGCAGTTGAGCCACGCGACCAATGCGGGTGGCCTGTTCGGCGAACTCGCTGAGGGTGATCAAGGCAAAGTCCGGCGCGCCCAGTACCTGCAATGACGCGACGGAGCCGCCCAGGATACCCACTTCAAAACCTAGGTCGGCGGCAATGCGCGCCGACATCGGATCAAACACCGAGGCGGTGTGGTAGCAGGTTTGGGAAGCCAGCAGTTGGCGAAAGTTGCGACGCAAATGTTGATGGGAAAGCCTGGACATGTGAGTTCCACCAATGGGAATGGAAGGGCTTGAGCAAAGATGTCAACGCCGAATGTCCAAAGGCTATCACGTGGCAGGCGAAAAGATGATGACGAATGCGCATGGGCCATGTTCCCGGCGCATCCAACTGTGCCAAGGCTAGGCCGCCACGGCATGTCGCCCATGCTTGAGTAATGTCACGGCGCGAACCGTGTCGCCCGGTTGCACTTGCAAGCGTTTGGCGGTGGCGCGATCGACGAGCAGGCTTTCACCGTGCTGGTGCGCCCGGGCGCTGGTGACGCGGCAGTTTTCCAGGCGACGGTTATGAATCAGCCAGATCGGCGCCTGTTCGTCGGGCGTGCCGATCATCAAGGACAGCGAACGGCTATCACGCACGCTACGGATCGTCGATACCGGCGCCTCGATCACCGGGCCGGCATCGAAAATATCAACGTATCCCTTGTGGACGAAACCTTCGGCGTTGAGGATCTTGAGGGCGGGTTCGGTGTCCGGATGCGCCTTGCCAATGACAGCCTGGGCCTGTTTGGTGAGCAGGCAGGTGTACAACGGTTGACGTGGCATCAACTCGGCGATGAACGACTTGTTGCCCATCCCGGACAACTGATCGGCGCAGCTGAAGTCTTTCTTGAAAAAGTGCCGCCCCAGGCTGTCCCAAAATGGCGAGCAGCCTTGTTCATCCGCTTGGCCTCGTAATTCGGCGATCAGCTTTTCTCCAAACAACCGGGAAAATTCGGCGACGAACAGCAGGCGTGCAAGGGACAACAAGCGCCCGTTGTGGCCGCGACGCAGCTCCGGGTGGAGGAATAACGAGCAGATCTCCGATTGTCCGGTCATTTCATTGTTGAGGAACAACGTGGGGATTTGCCGTTGGATGCCCAGCTCAGGCGCCGAGTTGACCGTTACACCGACGCGATAGTTGTACCAGGGCTCGCGTAGCCCGACCGCGCCGGTCAGTGCGCTGATGCCCACTACTCGACGGTCATCGTCCTCGAGCACGAACAGGTAGTCAGCGTCGGCCCGCTCGACCTGCCCGGCAAAGGTGCGTTGGGCCCAGCGCACGCGGTGCGCCAGGCGCTCTTCATTGCCGGGCAGGCTGGTAAACCCCGGGCCGGCGCAACGGGCCAGTTCCAGCAGGGCGGGGAGGTCGGTCAGGGCGACCGGGCGAACTATCATGACGTGGCTCCTTCATCATGCCGGGCACGGTCTCGGCACAAGGTACGAAATCGAACGCGTTTCATAGGCTGACCACCCGGACCCGATCACCTTCTGCGATACCCAGCGCTGCCAGCATGTCAGGGTGCAGGGACACCGGCTCTTCGGCGTTGACCTCCAGCTCGGCGATGATGGCCCGGAAGTTTCCAAGGCCCTCATTGCTGACCAGGTAACGACCCCGGGCATCGATCTGCCGTCTCTGTCGCGCGATGGTTGAACGGCTGTGGGTGATCGAGCGAATGTTCGTTATCCGGGCATGCAGCGTCGGCCCGCCGTCAAAGATGTCCACGTAGTTATTCGTTTCGAAACCCTCGCGCTCCAAAATGTCGAAGGCTTCCTGGCCATCGGGATGCACCCGGCCGATGCAGGCCTGCGCCTCTGGCGGCAGCATGGGGACATAGATCGGGTATTGAGGCATCAGTTCGGCGAGAAAGGTACGGCTTTGCAGGCCGCACAGACGTTCGGCTTCGGTATAGGGCAGGTCGAAGAAATGCTGGCCGATGGCGTCCCAGAAGGGCGACTGGCCGTCTTCACTGCTGAAACCGACGATTTCGGTGATTACCGCCTCGGCAAAGCGCCGGGGATGAGCACCGATGAACATCAGCCGGGCCCGGGAGAGCAGCTCCGATTCAGGCGTGCGCACGCGCGCGGCGTCGATGTGGAAACCGCGTAGCAGCGTCTGGCCGTTGAGGTCCTGGCACAACGACAGCGCTGGTACGCCATGCTGAATGTTCAGCTCCCGGGACTCGCTGGAAAACGGCCGGTTGCGCAGGCTGTAGAACGGTTCGTTGCAACCGGTCGCGGCGACAATTTCGGAGCAGCCCACCAGACGGCCTGACGCAAGGTCCTGCAAGACAAAAAAGTAGTTCTCTGCGCCAGGGCTCTGCAGATCGGCGTCGAAAGAGGCGCACGAAGCGAGGATTCTGTCCCGCAGGTGATCGGTGTCGTCAGGCAGAGAAGTGACACCTACCAGGCTGTCGCGGGCCAGCTGTTGCACTTGCGGCAAATCGGTTAACCGAACTGGACGTAGAACCAGCATGGATAGCACTCCTGTTCAAAGAGCCCGCGGATAGGTACCGGGCTTGACGATCACTGTCGATGTCCACGCGTTGTAGCTGTAGCCGGAATTTCATCACCGTCGTGTTATAGCAGCGCAGCGAGATAAGCGCTCCAGGTCCGTACTGACTCGGGACTGCGCAACTGGTCATTGCGTACCTCGATCAGCACCGATTCCAGGCCACGGCCGTCGCCGTGTACCGGAACTGTCATGTCGCTCAAGGGACTGACTTTGTAAGGCTGGTTACCGGCCGCCCGCAGCGAATGTCGCCCGAGCCCGTCGACGATGCGCTGGGCGTAGTCCCTGGCTTCGCCAAACAGCACGCCGGCCTCGAGGGCACGCGGTTGTCCATAGAAAACCGGTGTAAAACTGTGGATACCCACCACTCGCACGGTGCGATTTTCGCCCAGGCGTTGGTCGATCAAAGCCCGCAATTGATCATGAAATGGATGGAAGAGGCACTGTTGGCGATATTCGCGCGTTGTGCCGTCCAGGGACTGATTACCGGGAACCTGGTAGATCTCGCTTTGTGCCGGAATGCTGTCGGCGACGTGAAGTGGGCGGTTCAAGTCGATCAACAATCGCGAGTAATTAGCGGACAGCAGGGTTGCTCCGAGGGTTTCGGACAGCCGCTCGGCGAGGGCCAAGGCCCCAATGTCCCAGGCAATATGTTCCTGGGCGGCCGTTTCATCCAGGCCCAGGTCGTTCAGCGCGTCTGGGATGAAGCGGCTGGCGTGCTCGCAAACCAGCAGCACGGGGTGCTCGGATTCCTCCCGGAGCAATCGGAACGCCGGCTTGGTGTACAGACCCCATTCGGTACATTCAATGGATTCACGCATAGAGTTCACAAAGTTTGGCAGGCGACGGTGCCTGGGCCAAGGCCAGCTTCTGGGCCTTCAAGGCTAAACGGGTTTGCACCAACAGGCCAGGTACGGATCGGTGATCGGGTCTCTGGAGAGAGGATCCATGCTCCTTGCCTGGATGGGTACTGAGTTCTTCCGTAACTTCGAAAATAGTATTTGGTTAGCAGGGGCCGCATGTCCAGAGGTTTTTATGATCCGTTTAAAAACCCCTGAAATTATCCGCAAGCCTTGTAGGGCAAGGGTTTGGCTCGAATAATCGAGGTATGTCAGGCATTGCTCCTGTCTGTGTAGGACAAGGCGCCTTTTTGTCTCGAATAATTGATTTCATATAAGGTGCTGTACAAGAAAGCACGGGGCTTTCCCCTCCATCGATTTCCAAATGCCTGAGTATCCAGCGTGCGAGCAACCCACCTGACCCTGATGTGCCATGCACGTACCGCCGCCCAAAAACAAGCACGCTTCGGGCTGGACGAACCGTTGGATGCCGCCTGGCTGGCGAAGCGTGCTGAGATGGGGCGCGAATATCGGAACGTCCGCGGTCTGCTGTGCGGACCGGAGCTGCGCACGCGCCAGACCGCCGCGTTGTTGGACAACGAGCCGCGGTTGGTACAAGCGTTGGCCGATTGTGACTTCGGTCGCTGGCGCGGGTTGTCCGTCGATGAATTGCTCCAGACTGAACCGCAGCAGCTTCAAGCCTGGCGCGACGATCCGGATGCCGCGCCGCATGGTGGTGAATCCGTCTCCCGTTTGTGTCGCCGTGTCGGCGACTGGCTGGCCTCCCTGGAAAATACACCGGGCCACTGGCTGGCCGTCACCCATCCGTTCGTGATCCGTGCGGCCTTGATCAATGTCCTCAGGTGTCCTGTCGTCATGGTCAACCGGATCGACATTGAACCGCTTTCTGTCATCGACCTGCGGTTCAACGATGTCTGGCGTTTTTGCGCTCAGGGGCCTGCCAGGGAGGTGCTGGAATGAAGAAATTATCGGTGATCGGCATCGGCGCCGGCGATCCGGAACACCTGACGATGCAGGCGGTGAAGGCCTTGAACCTGGTGGATGTGTTTTTCCTGATGGATAAGGGGCCTGCCAAGGACAAGCTGCTGGACCTGCGGCGTGACATTTGCCAACGCTACATCGTCGACCATCCCTACCGTTTCGTCGAAGCCCATAGCCCTGAGCGCCGGCGCAACGACTTGGACTATACGATCAGCGTCGAAGAACTGAATCGTGCGAAGCAGGCCACCTTCGAAAGGCTGATCAACGAAGAATTGTCTGACGGACAGCGCGGCGGTTTCTTGGTGTGGGGCGATCCGTCGCTGTATGACAGCACCCTGCGCATCCTCCAGGCGATCCTTGACTCGGGACGTTGTAATTTTGAATACGACGTGATCCCTGGCATCACCAGCGTCCAGGCCCTTGCGGCTCGCCACAAAGTGTCGTTGAACAGCATCGGTGGCTCGCTGGAAATCACCACGGGCCGACGGCTGGCGGCGGGGCAGGTGGGCGACGCGGGCAGCGTGGTGGTGATGCTCGACGCCGAGGATGCGTATCGGCAGGTGAGCGATCCCGATACCCATATTTACTGGGGCGCCTATGTCGGAACGTCGGATGAGCGACTCATCGCCGGCCGGTTGGGCGACGTGGCCGACGACATCGAACGCACCCGCAAGGCGGCGCGGCAGGCCAATGGCTGGATCATGGATACTTATTTATTGCGCAAGCGTTGATAGCGTTGGCGACTCGCCACGGGGTATGGCTTTAGCCATCCCCATCTTCACCCTCGTCCAAACCGCTCCCGATACACCGATGGCGCCAACCCCACCACACTGCGAAACGCCACGCGGAAGCTTTCCACCGAACGGTAGCCGCACAGCTGGGCGATGATGTCGGTGTTGTCCTCGGTGCTTTCCAATAGCGCCCGGGCCCGCGCCAGGCGTTCATGTTGCAGCCAAGCCTTGGGGGACAGGCCACAGGCCTCGGTGAAGCGGCGCAGGAAGGTCCGTTCGCTCATGGCCGCCTGGCTGGCCAGTTCGCGCACGCCCAGCGGTTCATGCAGACGTTCGCGAGCCCACTGCATAACCCCGGACAGGTCGCTGCGCGGTGTTCGGCTGACCGGCGAGGGAATGAATTGCGCCTGGCCGCCCGTGCGCTGCGTTGCCATGACCAGTCGACGCGCCACGGCGTTGGCGACTTGGGTTCCGAAATCACGTGCCACCAGATGCAGGCAGGCATCGATGCCTGCCGCGCTGCCGGCTGACGTGATGACCTGGCCCGAATCGACGTAAAGCACATCGGGGTCTACAGCAATGGCAGGGTAGTGTTTGGCGAGTTCGTCGGTGTAGCGCCAGTGCGTCGTGGCGCCCAAGCCATCGAGCAGTCCGGTGGCCGCCAGGACAAAAGCCCCGGAGCAGATCGACAGCAAGCGGGCACCGCGGGCGTGGGCTCGGCGCAGGGCCTGGAGCAGGGCATCGGACGGTGGATCGCTGCGGCTGCGCCAGCCCGGCACGATAATGGTCCGGGCCGTGTCGAGCAGCTCCATGCCGCCATCGGCCAATACCCGGAAGCCGCCCATGGCGCGCAACGGCCCGTCGTCGACGGCGACGATGCGGTGCTCATACCAGGGGAAATCGAACTCGGGCCGTGCCAGTCCGAAAATTTCCACGGCGACGCCAAACTCGAAGGTACACAAGCCGTCATAAGCGAGGATTGCAACCAGGCCGGGGGTGGACTGCATTGGCGGAAAATTCCCACAGAGTGTCGTGTGCGCCACTGTAGCGGTTCGCCTCAGGGGGATAAAGTCTCTTACAGCCCTTTCTGTCCCAGGAGACAACACCGATGACCAGTCCCGTGCGCGAAGTGCCTGCTGCCCCGTCCGATCTTGCCCTCCAGCATTTCAGTCGACGCCTGATGTTCGAAACCGATTGTTCCGACGTGCATGCCAGCCAAGCGGCAGGCGAAGCCGATTTTATACTGGTGGATGTGCGTGGCCCGCTGGCCTACGAACGCGGGCACGTGCCAGGGGCGATCAATCTGCCAACCCGTACGCTCACCGCCCAGGCGCTAGGCGCTTATTCCAAGGCCACGTTGTTCGTGGTCTATTGCGCCGGGCCGCATTGCAACGGCGCCAACAAGGCCGCGGTGCGCCTGGCGACCCTGGGCTACCCGGTCAAGGAAATGATCGGTGGCGTCATGGGCTGGCTCGATGAAGGGTTTCGCCTGACCGGCTCGGTGGAGCGCGTGGCGGAGAAGGCCATCAGCTGCGATTGCTGAGACTTTCTACAAGGCAGTTCATCCTGTGGAGAGGGAGCATGCTCCCTCGTCACAGGCGCTTATCTGTCAGGTTTTTCGCAAATCCCATCGTCCTCCGTCAAGCCTGAGGATTTTTATAACTATTTGTCGCCTCAACATAATTCCCCGCCTGAGTGCCTCTCTAGACTCCGTCCACTTCGGTTTTTCGCTGACCGAACGCTGTTTCCGAATCTGCCAATAACATCAAGAAAACCTGCGCACTCAGGAGCAAAAATGAAGAAGCTAGTCATGTTCGGTGCCCTGGCACTGTCCGTATTGTCCCTTTCGGCCGTGGCCGAAGACGCCAAGCCGATCCGCCTCGGGATCGAGGCCGGCTATCCACCTTTTTCGATGAAAACCGCTGACGGCAAGCTGGCCGGCTTCGATGTGGATATCGGCGACGCGCTGTGTGAACAGATGAAGGTCAAATGCACCTGGGTCGAGCAAGAGTTCGACGGGTTGATTCCAGCGTTGAAGGTCAAGAAGATCGACGCCGTCCTGTCGTCGATGACTATCACCGATGACCGCAAGAAAAATGTCGACTTCACCATCAAGTACTACCATACCCCGGCGCGTTTCGTGATGAAGGAAGGCACCGACGTCAAGGACCCGCTGACCGAGCTCAAAGGCAAGAAAGTCGGTGTGCTGCGGGCCAGTACCCATGACCGCTTCGCTACCGAAGTGCTGGTGCCGGCAGGGATCAACCTGGTGCGCTACAGCTCCCAGCAGGAAGCCAACCTGGACATGGTCGCCGGTCGCCTCGACGCCATGCTGGCCGATTCGGTCAACCTCGACCAAGGTTTCCTGAAAACCGACGCCGGCAAGGGCTTTGCCTTCGTAGGGCCGACCTATGAAGATGCCAAATATTTCGGCGGCGGCGCCGGCATTGCGGTGCGTAAGGGCGATAAGGCCCTGGCCGATAAATTCAACGCCGCCATCACCGAAATCCGCGCCAACGGCACCTACAAGAAAGTGCAGGACAAATACTTCGCTTTTGACGTCTACGGGCATTAATCGCTGAAGCAAGCAGGTGGCCCGCCGTTGACCCGGCCGGCCACCTTTTTCATGGGCGATTGTTTTACCCTGCGCCTGTCGAAAACCGTTATCTGGGAGAGCCTATGCAACGCATCGACCATACCCTGCCGTGGAGCCATTTAGGCACGGAGCGCCGGCTCAGCGTGTTTCGCTATGGCCATGGCCCGCGCAAGGTGTATATCCAGGCCAGCCTGCACGCCGATGAGCTGCCGGGCATGCGCACGGCCTGGGAGTTGAAACAGCGACTCAACGACCTTGAAGCGCAAGGGCTGCTCAGGGGCGTCATCGAGCTCGTGCCGGTGGCCAATCCTATCGGCCTTGATCAGCATCTGCAAAGTGCCCACATGGGGCGCTTCGAATTGGGCAGCGGCAAGAATTTCAACCGTTCCTTCGTGGAACTCAGCGCCCCGGTGGCGGAGCGCATCGGGGACCGTCTGGGGGACGATCCGGCCGCCAATATCACCTTGATCCGCCAGACAATGGTCGAGGTCCTCGATGGCTTGCCCACGGCGCCTTCGCAACTCGAAGGGCTGCATCGGCTGTTGCTTCGCCATGCCTGCGACGCCGACGTCACGCTGGACCTTCATTGTGATTTCGAGGCCGCGATCCATCTCTATGCCTTGCCGCAACAATGGCCACAATGGCGCTCACTGGCTGCGCGGCTCAAGGCCGGGGTGGCGTTGTTGTGCGAAGATTCCGGTGGCAGCTCGTTCGACGAGTCCTGCTCCACGCCTTGGTTGCGCCTGGCGAGGATGTTCCCGAACGCGACCATCCCGGCGGCCAACCTGGCGACCACGCTGGAACTGGGCAGCATGAGCGACACCCGAGTCGATCAGGCCCAGGCCAATTGCGAAGCCATCCTTGGATTCCTGGCTGAACAGGGCTTTATTTGCGGCGACTGGCCGGCCGCGCCAGCACAATGCTGCGAAGGTTTCCCGTTCGAGGGCACCCAGTACTTGTTCGCGCCGCATCACGGCGTGGTGAGTTTTCTGCGCGAGGCGGGGGAGTGGGTCGAATGCGCAGATCCGCTGTTTGAAGTGGTCGATCCATTGAACGACCGGGTAACCACCGTTCGAGCCGGAACCAGCGGGGTACTGTTTGCCCTGGATCGCGGACGCTACACACAGCCGGGCATCTGGCAGGCAAAAATCGCCGGGCGCGAGCCGATTCGCGCGGGCAAATTGATCAACGACTGAGAAGTGCTGTCTACCTCACCGCACGGGTCGTTTGCGTGCGGTTATCACTCGATGGAGGAAGACAGATGCTTAAAGCGTTCGCCCTGTTCATGCTGCTGGTATCCGCCGGCGTGCAGGCCCAACCTGCGCTGCACACGGACTTGCCGCTCAATTACCTGGCTCGCGCCGATGAGCAGGCCAGGAACCGGCCGCTGGTGATTTTCCTGCACGGTTCGGGCAGCAATGAAGAAGACTTGCTGTCGCTCGCGGACGAGTTGCCCAAGCATTACAACTACCTCTCGGTGCGTGCCCCCAAGTCCATGGACCCTGGGCGTTACCAGTGGTTTGCCAAAAAAGGCGAGGGCGCCTATGACGGTGACACGTCAGATCTGAAGGCCAGCGGCAAGATGCTGTTGGATTTCATCGAAAAGGCCCGGGCCAAGTACCCGACCGATGCGAGCAACGTGTATCTGGTGGGTTTCAGCCAGGGCGCGATGATGAGTTATGAAGTGGCGCTGCGACACCCCGAAGTTGTCGGTGGCATCGCCGCGATGGGCGGGCGCGTCCTGCCGGTGCTGCGGGCCGAACTGACGCCAGACGAATCGCGGCGGGCGCTGGCCGTGTTCATCGGCCACGGCACGGCGGACCCGATCATTCCCTATCAGGACGGCACCGACGCCGACACGTTTCTCAAGACCCTGGCCCTTGAGCCTGAATTTCACGCCTATCCGGGCCTCGGCCACAACATCAGCGCGCTGGAAGTGAAGGATTTGCGGGCCTGGCTGGAGCGGCTTAACCCGTGAGCGTCAGGCCCGTCACTTGCCGCTGACGATCTGCTTCACTAAAGCCTCATGAGCGGCGCTATCGCTGGCCCTGGAAATGACCTGCACGACCGCCATGCGCGTACCGGAGGCGCCCAGCAGGGTCGTGTCGAGGGTTGGCCCGCCGCCCTGGGTGGCGCGGGTGTCGAGCTGGCGCAGGCCCAGGCCGGAGGTTTTTTGGGTCAGGCTTTTTTCGCTCAGTATCTTGACGTCGGCCAGCGTCTTGTTTTTTTGGGCAGCGAAATCGGCCATGGAAGTGTCGAGGAACGTACCGTCATTATCCTTCACCGTTGTGCCATTGATCAGGGCGTTCTCGGCGGTGATCACCACCGTTCGGGTGGTGGCATTGCTGTACATCGTACCGGTCGCTCCGGCGGTGCCCTGGGCCGCGTCACCGGCGGAAAGGGGGGTGGCGATGAACCCCTTGGGCAAGGTGAAGCTGAATTTGCCGCCGAGCATCGAAACCTTCTGGGCCGGCGCCTGCGCCGCGGCCTTGGGCTGAGCGGCCAGGGCAGGCAATACGACCAGGCTGGCGATCGCCGTCAGCAACAGGGTGGCGGCTTGTTTACGCAGCGATGACATTGAAACTCTCCACGGATGGTCGTGCTTGAGGGCCGATCATCCCATGGGCGTTACCTCGGGTTCCAGCGCAAGACCGATTCCAATCGGGTCAAGTCGATGGCGCCGCACGCGATCGTCAAGGACGATCCCAATACGGCACTTCGCCGAAACACTCCAGGAAAAAGTCGATCACCGTGCGGACCTTCACCGACAGGCGTCGGCTGCCGGGCCAGAGAATGGCGATCTGCTGGGGTTCGAGGCTGTTGGACGTTTCGTAATCTGCCAAGACCGGCACCAGCGTGCCGTTGCGCACGGCTTCGCCGATCAGCCACGACGGAAACATCACCAGGCCAAGGCCTTGCTCGGCGGCCTGGGTCAAGGTGTCGGCGTGGTTGCCAGTGATCGGCCCCCTGACGTTGTAGGGCGTCCAGGCTTGACCCGGCTTGCGGAAAAACCAACGTTGTTGACCGGCCACGCCTTTATAGGCAAGGCATTGGTGGGCGGCGAGGTCCTGAGGCTTACGCGGCGTGCCGTGGCGGGCCAGGTAGGTGGGGCTGGCGGCAATCTGGAAACGGTGCGGCGCGACAATCCGCGCCTGCATGCCGGAGTCATGCAGCGGGCCGATGCGAAAGAGCAGGTCAGCGCCTTCCTGCAGTGGGTCGATGTAACTGTCGGTCTGTTGGATATCCAATTGCAGCTTGGGATAGCGTCCGCACAATTGGCCCAGCCATGGCGTTAGATGACGCTGGCCAAACACCACGGGAGCGTTGATCCGCACCAGGCCCGCGGGTTCGCTGTGCTGTTCTTGCAGGGCCTGTTCAGCTTCCTCCAATTGGACCAGCACCAGTCGCGCATGATGCCCAAGCAGGCGACCGGCTTCGGTGGGCGTGACCGCACGGGTATGGCGATACAACAATTGCTGGTTCAGCGCCTGTTCCATCAACTGGATCTGCCGGGAAATCGATGAGGGGGCCAGTCCTTCGCGCCGCGCCACTTCTGAAAAACTGCCGTGATCGAGCACCGCGACGAACAATCGTAGCGCCTTGAAACCCAATTCGTTGAGGCCGTGCATGAGAAGCGTCCCGCTGTGCGTGTTGCGCAAAAGTGTTATCGGGATGCTCCCATTTATCGCACAGCGACGCCAGCCGATAATAGCCGTCATCTCGTTTCCAGGCAGGTCATCCAATGCAATCAACATCATCCAACGGGGCCGCGTCCATGACGACGGCCACACAACCACGAGCGTTCCTGCGCTGGCTATTGCTGCCGCTGGTCATCCTTGCGGGCATGGGCTTGTCGGTAGAGGCCGGGCTGTTGGGACCGCTCGGTGTTCAGGTCGGTCATCTATGGGCAACGCTGAGCATCTTTGGCGTCGGCTCGGCGCTGTTGTTCCTGCTGTTGCTGTTCAGCGGTCCGCAACAAGGGCCGGCGCTGAACGAACTTCCGCGCTGGCAACTGATCGGCGGCTTGTTGGGGCCGATCTACGTGGTCGTGCTGACGCTGGCCACCCCGCATATCGGCGTCGCCATGACCATGATCGCGATCCTCTCCGGCCAAGTCGGCAAAAGCGTGCTGATTGACCATTTCGGTTGGTTCGGCGCGAGCCGAAAACGGGTCAACGGCGAGCGCTGGCTGGCGTTGGCGTTGATTGTGGTGGCCCTTGTCCTGATTGCCCGAGGTTGATATGAGCGTGTTCTTTTTATTGTTGGTGGTGGTCGCCGCCGGTGCGGTGTTGAGTGTGCAAGCGGCAGTCAATGGCCGCCTGGGCCAGACGGTCGGCGTGTTGCGCAGTAGCCTGCTGACCTTCGTCGTGGGCACCGTGGTCACGGGTCTGCTGATCGTCTTTTTCGAGCCGGCTCACGCGGTCAGCCTGCTGGACGTGCCCAAATGGCAACTGGGCGGCGCATTGTTCGGCGTCGTCTACATGGTCGTCATGGTTGGGGCAGTGCCGCGCATTGGCACGGCCGTGGCAACGGTGGCGGTCATCACCGGGCAACTGGGCATGGGCATGCTGATCGACAACTTTGGCTGGCTGGGCAACCCGGCCATCGAGCTGTCCGCCAGCCGCCTCTTGGCCATGGCCTGCCTGGCACTGGCGCTGGTGTTCATGTACCGCAGCAATACGCGGCGCACCTGAACGGTTCAGGCGGGTTCGACGTCCAGTTGCAGGCTGTCATCGGCCAGGTGCTCGGTGCGTCGGACAATGCCACTGACGCGTCGGCCTTCGGCGCTGAACACCACGATTTGGGCTTTCGCCAGGTCTTCCGGCAGCGGTGGGCGTACATGCAGGGCAAACCATGGCGGCTCACCGTCATCGAGGCGCTTGACGTCGAATTGACAGTCGACGCTTTTGGTCTCGCGGCCGAACAGCGTATCGAGACCGTAATCAAGGTGGTTGCTGGCGGTTGGCATCGGCAATCTCCCGAGTTAAGTGTCTGGGTCTAATCAAGTGAGTCCTCCAGCGGCGGAAAAATTCCGTTGGATGGCCGGTGATCGATCGCGACGCGGGCGGTGAACGGTTGGCGTTGCTGGTAGAATCGCCCACCTTGACTTACGAGAGGTATGCCCATGAGCGAGCCGATTCGCCTGACCCAGTACAGCCATGGCGCCGGTTGCGGCTGCAAGATCTCGCCCCAGGTGCTGGAGGTGATTCTGGCCGGCAGCGGTGCGCAGAACCTTGACCCCAAGTTATGGGTGGGCAATGCCTCCCGGGACGATGCGGCGGTCTACGCCATCGACGATGAGCGCGGCGTGGTCTCGACCACCGATTTCTTCATGCCAATCGTCGACGATCCGTTCGATTTCGGTCGCATCGCTGCCACCAACGCCATCAGCGACATCTATGCCATGGGCGGTGATCCGCTGATGGCCATCGCCATTCTTGGTTGGCCAGTCAATGTCCTGGCCCCGGAAATCGCCAGGGAGGTGATTCGTGGCGGTCGGTCGGTGTGTGACGAGGCGGGCATCCCCTTGGCGGGCGGGCATTCGATTGACGCGCCGGAGCCGATGTTCGGCCTGGCGGTCACGGGCCTGGTGCAGAAGCGCCACATGAAACGCAACGATACCGCGACCGCCGGTTGCCTGTTGTACCTGACCAAACCCCTGGGCATCGGCATCCTCACGACCGCGGAAAAAAAAGGCAAGTTGCGCGCCGCCGACGTTGGTCTGGCCCGCGACTGGATGTGCACCCTCAACAAACCCGGCAGCCGTTTCGGCAAGCTCGACGGCGTGACCGCGATGACCGATATCACCGGTTTCGGCTTGCTCGGGCATTTGGTGGAAATGGCTGACGGCAGCCAGCTCACCGCCCGCGTTCGCTATGACGCGGTGCCGCGCTTGCCGGGCGTTGAGTATTATCTCGATCAGGGCTGCGTGCCGGGCGGCACGCTGCGCAACTACGACAGCTACGCCAGCAAGGTCGGACGTGTCCAGGAACTGCACAAGCGCGTGCTGTGCGACCCGCAGACCAGCGGCGGCCTGCTGGTCGCGGTCAACCCCGAGGGCAACGAACAGTTCCTCGCGGTTGCTGCCGAACTGGGCCTTGCGTTGGCGCCAATCGGTGAGCTGGTCGAGCGACAGAGCTACGCGGTCGAGGTGTCTTGATGCCCAACGACATTACCGATTACCGCGACATCTTTCTCAACGATCGTCCGATGATGGACACCCGCGCGCCCATCGAATTTCACAAGGGCGCGTTCCCCGGCGTGATCAATCTACCGTTGATGACCGACATCGAGCGGCAACGCGTCGGCACCTGTTACAAACAGCAGGGTCAGCAGGCCGCCATTGTCTTGGGCCACCAACTGGTATCCGGTGAAACCAAGGCCCAGCGCATCCAGGCCTGGGCAGATTTCGCCCGGTCCCATCCCGATGGAATGTTGTATTGCTTCCGTGGAGGCTTACGCTCGCAAATCGTCCAGCAATGGCTCAAGGACGAGGCGGGCATCGATTATCCCAGGGTCGGCGGGGGCTACAAGGCCATGCGCACATTCCTGCTTGAAACGGTCGAGCAGGCCGCTGCCCAGTGCGACCTGGTCCTGCTGGGCGGCATGACCGGCACCGGCAAGACCGAAGTGCTGGCCCGACTGGACAATGCCCTTGACCTGGAAGGCTATGCCAACCATCGCGGTTCAAGTTTCGGCAAACGCGCCACCGGGCAGCCATCCAACATCGATTTCGAGAACCTGTTGGCGGTGGATGTGCTGAAAAAGCGTGCCGCCGGCATCGAACAATTCGTGCTGGAAGATGAAAGCCGCATGGTGGGCAGTTGCGCCGTCCCATTGCCCTTGTACCAGCGCATGCAGCAGGTGCCGATGGTCTGGCTTGAAGACAGCCTGGAGCGGCGGGTCGAGCGGATCCTGCGCGACTACGTGGTCAACCTGTGCGCCGAATTTATCGAGGTGCATGGCGATGAAGGGTTCTCGCTGTTTTCCGAACGGCTGCTCGCAAGCCTGGACAATATTCACAAGCGCCTGGGTGGCGATCGTCATCGGCGATTGATGGACATCATGGAAGCAGCCCTGGCCGAGCAGGCCAGTACCGGCGCCGTCGACTTGCATCGCGGCTGGATCGACGGCCTGCTGCGTGAATATTACGACCCGATGTATGTGTTCCAGCGGGAGAAGAAGGGCGGGCGAATCGAATTTGCCGGAGAGCACGCGGCGGTATTGGCGTATTTGCGTGAGCGCGCTGCTCGGCAAGGATGAACTCGACGCTCATCATCCCGCCGAGCCGAAGCAGGCGCTGGCGGGCTCGTTTCCACGGGTGCTTTGCCCATGGAAACGGCCATCAGGTCAGGTCGGGCAAGTCTCTTGCCCGTTGTCCAGCCCTTGCTTGTAGCTTTGGCTGGTGAGGCTGGCCTTGCCGTTGTGCCAGGTCAGGGTCAGCACATACAGCGAATCGAAATCATTCGATGCCCAGTCATCGGTGATTGTCTGGCGCTTGCCCATCGCTTCGCCCGCGACTGTATTGATCAGTTCCGGCAGGTAGCCGTGGGACCAGGCGGTGTAGATGGTGGAGTTGTGGTACTTGTCATGCAGCAACTCGTCAGCCAGGTCGCTGGTGTCGTTGGCCGAATATTCGATGTTCACCGGCAACCCGAGCTTGATGGCGCTGGGGCTGATGGTCATCAGCGGGCGAATATAGCTGTAGGAATTATCCAGCTCACCCTCTTCGACGTTTCGAGTCGGGTTGGCCGCGAACACATAGTCGGCCTTGCCGAATTTTTCCGGCAGCAGGGTCGCCAGGTCGATGGCCCGGTTCAGCCCCTGGCAATTGAGCTGGCCGAGCCCGCCGGCGGGTTTTTCGGCGTGACGCAGGAACACCAGGGTCTGGACGCCATCGGCGGGCTGGGCGCGGCTCACGCTGGACTCCAGCGACAGCACCAGGCCACAGGCCACAAGCAACGTCGGTAGCATCAGCCACGAACGGCGTTTGAGGTAACCGGTGAATCTCTGTGGGGTCATCATGGATATAGGTGTCTTCGGTCTTCTTGATTCAGGCTGACAAACCTCGGCACCGCAGAGCGTGTGGCTCGGGTGTTTTCCATGTCGTTATGCCGCTTCGATGCCTCGGGGCACTTCTCTGAGTCCCTTTCTGCCCTTTGGTTCGATCCTGGCCGGCGCCATGCACTGTAGCGGCGTCCTTCCGGCAGGTGGGGCGAATGTTAGCGACAGGATGTTGCGGTTTTAAGAACAGGCAGTCCGGTCCCTTGC
The DNA here is from genome assembly GCF_051131955.1 of Pseudomonas sp. Z4-20. Lineage (NCBI taxonomy): Bacteria > Pseudomonadati > Pseudomonadota > Gammaproteobacteria > Pseudomonadales > Pseudomonadaceae > Pseudomonas > Pseudomonas sp. Z4-20. The sequence continues at coordinate 3,537,063 of NZ_CP071641.1, read as the reverse complement.
AGGGGGGCATGATTGAGGCACCAAAACCCCATCAGCTGATTTATGCTCCAGCTTTCTGGCTGATACTTGGAATCCACGTTATGCCCAACCTGACCTCGTTTCCCATCACCGAAAAATGGCCCGCCCAGTACCCGGAGTGGATCCAGCTCTACTCGCTGCCGACCCCCAACGGGGTGAAGGTCTCGATCATGTTGGAAGAGACCGGCCTGCCCTACGAGCCGCACAAGGTCGACTTTGCCAGCAACGACCAGCTGTCCCCTGAATTCCTGTCCCTGAACCCCAACAACAAGATCCCGGCCGTCCTCGACCCCCATGGGCCGGGGGACCAGCCGCTGGCGTTGTTCGAATCGGGGGCGATCCTGATTTACCTCGCAGACAAGAGCGGCCAACTGCTGGCCCAGGAGTCGGCGGCGCGCTACGAGACGATCCAGTGGTTGATGTTTCAGATGGGCGGTATCGGTCCGATGTTCGGCCAGTTGGGCTTCTTCAACAAATTCGCCGGCAAGGACTACGAAGATAAGCGTCCCCGCGATCGTTACGCCGAGGAAAGCAAGCGCCTGCTCAAGGTGCTCGACGGGCGCCTGCAAGGGCGGGACTGGATCATGGGCGAGCGTTACACCATCGCCGATATCGCGACATTCCCGTGGGTGCGCAACCTGATCGGCTTTTACGAGGCCGGTGATCTGGTGGGCATCCACGATTTCCCCAACGTGACTCGGGTGTTGGAGCGTTTCCTGGCGCGCCCGGCGGTGGCGCGCGGCTTGAAGATTCCTGGGTGATGCCGCCGATGACCCGCCGATTCGATCTCAAGCAGTTGAATGAAGGATTGGTGGCGCGGTGGTGACGTGCATCAATGGCTCGCTGACGTTGTAAGCGGATTATTGCGGCGCGGGTAATACTCTGTTCTGTTGTCAGCGTTTGTGCCGTGCCGGGTCAGGGCATAAGCTTTGCCTCGCGATCAATCGTCCACTCAGGAGTCCCATGTCCAGCCAGTTCCCCGAAGCGCGTCCACGCCGTCTGCGCCGCAACGCAAACTTGCGCAGCCTGTTCCAGGAAACCGAGTTCACCTTGAACGACCTGGTGCTGCCTATATTTGTCGAAGAAGAAATCAATGACTTCGTGCCGATCAAGAGCATGCCGGGCGTGGCGCGCATTCCGGAATCCAAGCTGGCCGGTGAGATTGAGCGGTACGCCCGCGCTGGCATCAAGTCGGTGATGACGTTTGGCGTTTCCCATCACTTGGACAACGACGGCAGCGACACGTGGAGCGAGCGTGGCCTGGTCTCGCGCATGGCAGGAATCTGCAAGAATGCCGTGCCGGAAATGGTCGTGATGTCCGATACCTGCTTCTGTGAATACACCGATCATGGTCACTGCGGCGTCCTGCACGGCCATGAAGTGGATAACGATCGGACCCTGGTCAACCTCGGCAAACAAGCCGTGGCGGCTGCACGCGCGGGTGCCGATGTCATCGGGCCGTCGGCAGCCATGGACGGGCAAGTCCAGGCCATCCGCAAGGCTTTGGATGACGCGGGCTTCAGCCAGACGGCAATCATGGCCTACTCGACCAAATTCGCCTCGGCGTTGTACGGCCCGTTTCGCGAAGCAGGCGGCAGCGCTTTGAAAGGCGACCGCAAAAGTTATCAGATGAACCCGATGAACCGTCGCGAGGCGCTGCGCGAGTCGTTGCTTGATGAGCAAGAGGGCGCCGACGCACTGATGGTCAAGCCGGCCGGTGCCTACCTCGATATCATCCGCGACATTCGCCAGGCCTCGAACCTGCCGTTGTCGGCTTATCAGGTCAGCGGCGAATACGCGATGATCAAGTTCGCCGCCCAGGCCGACGCCATCGATGAGGCCCGCGTGGTACGGGAAAGCCTTGGCGCGATCAAGCGTGCCGGAGCAGACCTGATTTTTACCTATTTTGCGATGGACCTGGCGTTGAGCGGAATCTGACCCGACATCGCTTCCCATTGGATTTCTGCTGGCTTTTGATCGTATGGTTGCTCCCGAACATTGGATCTGACGGAACACCATGCCATTCACTCGTTTGATGATCAGTCTCACCGCATTGCTGGCACTGGCTGGCTGCGGCAGCCGGCAGGCCCAAGAGCCTGAACGCCAGCCAGCCGAAGTCAAGGCGCAGATCGTTCGGCTGTTGCCGGCCAAGACGGCTGATCGGGAAGGCTGGGCCACGGACATCTATGTGGCGCTTTCGGCACAGCAGATCCCGGCCACGACGCAAAATATCTGTTCGGTGCTTGCCGTGACCGAACAGGAATCAACCTTCCAGGCCGACCCGGCAGTGCCGGGGCTCGGCAAGATTGCCCGTCAGGAAATCGACCGTCGCGCGGCGAAAGTGCACATTCCCGGACTGCTGGTCAGCGGCGCGCTCCAGGTGCGCTCGCCCAATGGCAAAAGCTACAGCGATCGACTCAATGCGGCGCGAAGCGAGAAAGAACTCAGCGCGATTTTTGATGACTTTATCAGCATGGTGCCGCTGGGCAAGACGCTCTTCGACGGCTTCAATCCGGTTCACACGGGTGGGCCGATGCAAGTCAGCATCGCGTTCGCCCAGGCCAATGCCCGCAATTACCCTTATGCGGTGGATGGCTCGATTCGTCGCGAAGTGTTCAGTCGTCGTGGCGGAATGTATTTCGGTACGGCGCACCTGCTGGGGTATCCCGTGAGCTACACCGAGCCGTTGTACCGCTTCGCTGATTTCAACGCCGGGTGGTACGCCAGCCGCAACGCAGCTTTCCAGCACGCCGTGAGTCGCGCTTCGGGCATTCCCTTGGCCTTGGACGGTGATTTGATCCTCCCCAATTCGATCATGCCCGGCAGCACGGAACTGGCGGTGCGCACGTTGGGCAAGTCGTTGGGGATGCGCAACCCGACCATTCGTAATCAATTGGAGTTGGGTGACAGCCTGGCGTTCGAGGACAGCAAACTCTACAAGCGTGTGTTCGAATTAGCGGAAAAGTCTGAAGGTAAGCCGCTGCCCAGGGCGATATTGCCGGGCATCGTCCTCAAGAGCCCGAAGATTACCCGCAAGCTGACCACCGCCTGGTTTGCCAAGCGAGTGGACGAACGTTACCAGCGGTGCATGGCGCGGTCCTCGGGGCGCTAACAGGCTGAACACGAAAAAGCCCGGCGGATAAGGCCGGGCTTTTAGTGGGGCTTCAATGCTAGCCGGGTCAGCGTGGCGAGGGGCTTTCCTCGCCACGGATGGTGATGAACAACATCTGAGATTTGCTGGCAACTCATGCGCGGTTCTGAGCCAGGCGATCGGAGCCACCTTCAGCGACGCGGCGTTCCAGCAGGCGATCGGCGCCGCCTTCGGCAACACGGTTTTCGATCAGGCGGTCGGAGCCACCTTCAGCGACGCGGCGTTCCAGCAGGCGATCGGCGCCGCCTTCGGCAACACGGTTTTCGATCAAACGATCGGAGCCGCCTTCGGCAACGATCGGGTGGGAAGAGGCGGCGAATACGTTGGCTGCCAGAACCGAGAAAGCGACGCTGAGAATGATTTGGCGTTTCATGGTGGTGTGCTCCGGGGTTGCAGTTATTGGGTGTGGGCTCATTGTTGCGCCGGGCACTGAGCGTGAGAACTTCATTGACGTGATGGTGAACATCGACAGCGGTGATAGCTGGTTGGCTGGCTGTCGGTCAGGTTGATGGAACATGAATAGGCAAGCGGGGCTCTACCGGCAGAATCCCTTCGCAGGAGGCAAACGACATGTATCAGTTATTCGGCCACAGCCAGTCCGGTTCCTCGGCCGTGGAGATTGCCCTGGCGCTGTGCGGCGTGCCTTACCGCCGGGTGGATACCTATTCGACCGAGGACAACGAGGCGGCAAAAGAGCTCGAGGCATTAAATCCGCAGAAGCAGGTCCCGACCCTGCAACTGGCGGACGGCTCGGTGCTGACCGAGGCGGCAGCGATTCTGATTCACCTGGGCTTGTCCTTTCCAGAATCGAAACTGCTCCCGGATGACCCGGCCCGTCGCGCGCAAATTATCCGTGGCCTGGTGTATATCGCCGCCAATTGCTACACGCCCATCGGCATCATCGATTTTCCGCAACGCTGGCTGCCTGACGGCGACGAGGCTACCCAAGAGCGGCTGGTGGCGGGCACGAAACAACGCTTGTATCGCAACTGGGCGCTGTTTGCCGACCAGTTCCCGGCGACACCTTTCCTCTGTGGGACCGAACCCGGTGCGTTGGATATCCTGGCGGCGGTGATCACCAAGTGGGTCGACACGCGCCAAGCGATGCTCAGCGCTCGCCCTGAGTTCTATGGCTTGCTGGAGCGCATCGACCACCATCCGCGGATCGCACCAGTGCTTTCATTGCATTGGCCGCAGTGATCAAGGGCATGCGTTACCAGAGGCGGCTTGCCTGACAAGGGCGACGAATTGCCGGACGTTGTTCTGATGGCCCTTCACCAAGTCGCCAATACTGCCCGCCGCCGGTGTCTGCAAGCTGCTGCGGCAGGTGAGGGTTCGGACGTCGTCGCCAAGGTTGCGCAAGCGCCATTGCACGTCCATGCGGGCATAGCGTCCGGGGATCGAGTCGAAGCGTTGTACATCTACCCGCAACAGCCGCTTCGGCGCCCCGGGGTTGCTCAGTTGTTCGTCAAGGCTGCTGCGCAGCTCGTCTGCCAGGCTGGAACCCCACCATTCGGTTTCGAGGATGGCCAACCCGCTGTCGCCTTGGCGGATGACCATTTGGGTGCGATCCACCTGAGGAGGAACGCTGACATGCTCGATCTGGATGTCCTCGCTGGCGTGCACCAGGCCGCCCGGTTGGACCGGGCTCAGGGTGTGATAGTGAATAGGGTCGCTACGGCAGGCACCGAGTAGCAACGCCAAGGCAATCAACGAGCATTTCAGCATCAGCGGCATCAAGCGTGCTCCTGTGATCATTCTTTCGCCGGAAAGGTCAGGTTCTGCGCCGGAGCGTCTTTCGGACGACCGCGCAGCAGCGATTCAGGGTGACGGCTCAGGTAGTCGGACAGCTCGCGCAGCGATCGTGACATCCGGCCCAGGTCATCCATGGTCTGGGTCAGTTGTTCGCGCTGGGGTGAGTCCTCTGCCAGGGTCGAATTCGCCGATTGCAAGGTCTTGCTCACGTCCTGCAAGGTGCTTTGCACGCCCGGAAGGGTCTTGCTGTTGAATTGCGTCAGGCCTTTGCGCAGCTCCACGAGGTTACCGTCCAGGTTGCTGGCGATGCTTTCCAGCGGCAGCTTGTTGATTCGCTCCACCACCGTCTGGAGTTGTTCCTGCAACTGCTGGAGGCTGCCGGGAATGGTCGGGATCCGGAGGGGCCGGGCGGAGGAGTCGAAGGCGACTTTCTCAGCCTTGGGGTAAAAATCCAGCGAAATGTACAACTGCCCAGTCAGCAGGTTGCCGCTGCGAGCCTGGGCGCGCAGGCCCCGTTCAACGAAACTGCCGACCAGGCGCGCGGCGGCGGCTTCGTCTTCCGGATCGTGGTTGAGCGACTTGAGCAGTTTTTCATGGGCTTTGCCGAGCAGTTGGGGGTAGATCACGATTCCCACGTTGACCGGGAATGTGCGCTGTTTCTCGTCGAAGTCCAGGTTCATGGCGACCACCCGGCCAATCTCGATCCCGAGGAACTCCACCGGCGCGCCGACGCGCAAGCCGCGCAAGGCCTGGTCGAAGCGCAGGGCCAGGTATTGCGCCTTGCCACTGGGCGGAGCCAGGGCGCTCTGTTGATCGGCGAACAGCTCGAAGTTCTTGTTTTCGGCAGCGGGTACATCGTTGGGGCTGTATTCCGGAGCCCGGAAGGCAATGCCGCCAACCAGCAAGGCGGAAAGGGACTCGGTCTTGACCGCGAAACCATTGGCGCCGACGTTGACGTCCACGCCGCTGACGTTCCAGAACCGGGTGTTCTCGGTGACGTACGCATCGTTTGGCGCGTTGACGAACACTTCGATGTTGACGCCTTTGCCCTCGGCGTCCAGTGCGTAGGACACCACCTGGCCTACCGGGATCTTGCGCAGGTACACCGGCGAACCGATGTCCAGCGAACCGAGGTCCTGGGAATGCAAGGTGAAACGCTTGCCCGGTTCGCCGTAGGTGATCGGTGGCGGTGCCTCCAGGCCGGTGAAGGATTTGGCGCGCACTTTCGAATGTCCGGCGTCGGCACCGATGAAGTCCCCCGACAGCAAGGTGTCGATCCCGGAGATCCCCCCCGCGCCGATGCGCGGCCTCACCACCCAGAACACCGAGTCTTCGTGGGTAAAGGTGTCGGCTGTCTTGGCCAGCTTGACCGTGGCGGTGACGTTCTTCTGATCATTGCTCAGCTGCACGTCAGTAACCTGGCCAATGACCACGTTGCGGTACTTGACCGGGGTCTTGTTGGCGGTCAGGCCTTCGCCTGTCTTGAAGGTGATGGTGATGGTCGGGCCTTCCTGCAGCCAGTTGTTGACCACCAGGGACACGCCCACCAGCACCGCGATGATCGGCACGATCCACACCAGCGACACGGTCCAGCGTCGGGTGGAGACATGGGCGCGGCCCGGTGCGGGCTGTCCGTCAGTGGCTTGCGACTTCATCCATGAGCTCCTCGGAGGGTTGGGTATCCCAGATCAGCCGTGGGTCGAAACTCATTGCCGACAGCATGGTAAACAGCACCACGAGGCCGAAGAAGAGGATCCCCGGTCGTGGTTCGATGTCGCTCAGGGCCTGGAATTTGACCAGCGCCGCCACCAGGGCCACGACCAGCACGTCAAGCATCGACCAGTAGCCGATGACTTCGACCAGCCGGTATAGCTTGGCACGCTGCACCTGCGCCCAGGTACTGCGCCGTTGCACGGTCACCAGCAGCAACGTCAGCACGACGAACTTGATGCCCGGCACCGCAATGCTGGCGATGAAGATTATCAGCGCGATGTCCCAGGCACCACTGTGCCAGAACTCGAGTACGCCGCTGATGATGGTGCTGTCCGCACCGTCACCGAGCATTTGGGTATTCATGACCGGAAGCAGGTTGGCCGGGATGTAGAACACCAGCGCCGCCAGCATGTAGGCCCAGGTGCGGGTCAGGGTATCGGGTTTGCGCCGGTGCAGGGCGGCATCGCAGCGCGGGCAGGTCTCGGGTTCGTCGGTCATGTCGCAAGCCAGGCCGCAGCTGTGGCAAAGACACAAGTTCAGATCGCTGGCCTTGGGAGGGTTGCCCGGCGAAGCAACGTTCACAGGGTGTTCCACAGGTCGCGGACATCGCGACCGGCAATGCGGATCATCAGCAGGCTCAAGGCCGCCAGGGCGAACAGGCCTATGCCGGGAAGCACATCCAGCAACCCGGCAAGCTTGATGACAGCCACCAGGGCCCCCAGCAAGCAGACCTCCAGCATGCTCCACGGTCGCAGGGTCTCCAGGCTGCGCATGCACAGGTTGAACGCCGGTGCGCGCCGGTTGGAATGGGCGTAGCCCAACACCCAGAGCAGCAGCGTCAACTGGAAGGCCGGGGCGATGATGATCGCGACCGCGGCCACCAGGGCGATAAAGGTAATGGGCCCCTGACTCAGGGCCACGACCGAATCCCACAGGGTCGCGCTGTTGCTCAGGCCCTGGAGGCGGATGCTCATCACCGGATAGACGTTGGCGAAGGCCCACAGCACCGCTGCCGTGATGGTCAAGGCCAGGCGCTGTTCGATGGTCAGGCCGTTGTAGCGCTGGATCACCGCGTGGCATTGCACGCACGTGGCTTTTTGATGCGGGACCAGCGCAACAGGCTCGTACACCGCATCGCAATGCTCACAAATGATCAGTCGGTCGGTAACGGCCATGGGAATGCTCGGCAGGGACAACTCCTTCAATATAGAAGTGAGTTGGAAATGAGCAACCCGTGCGCGCCGATCATTCGCCGCGAATGTATTGCTCCAGTTGTCTGATCAGGTCCGCCTGCTCGGCGATGGCTTCCTTGACCAGGTCACCGATGGACAAAAGGCCGACCAGCTTGCCATCCTCCACCACCGGCAAATGTCGCAGGTGCTTGTCGGTCATGATGCTCAGGCAAGTCTCGACGGTTTGGTGCGGATCGATGGTGATGACCGGCGAAACCATGATGTCGCGGACTTTCGTGCCCACCGAGGAGCGGCCATGCAAGACCATTTTGCGTGCATAGTCGCGCTCGCTGATGATGCCTAGCACTTCGTCGTTTTTTACCACCAGCAGGGCACCGACGTTTTTTTCGGCCATGCGCATCAGCGCCTGCAGCACCATGTCGTCCGGTGAAATGGTATGCACTTGCTGGTTCTTCTCGTCTTTTATCCGGAGCAACTGCGCGACGGTTTTCATGGGTGGCCTCGGGTAGCGTTTTGCGGGTGGTTTAAGGATCGTAGACCCAACGGCGCAGAGCAAGCGATAAAGCGGCAGTCAGCCGTCCAAAAGCGTCATGACCGGTAAAATATTCGCCACAACAGCAAGTTGATGGCGTGTCAGTTGAGCAGGTGAAGTTCCCTCGCCGCAGGTAGAATCACCCCTTATGGAAAATCTGAGGTTTCAGCGGTGGATCTACAGCAGGGCTTCGTCCTGACCCGGCATTGGCGCGATACCCCGGCGGGCACTGAAGTCGAGTTCTGGCTGGCCACCGACGCCGGCCCCCGCCGTGTGCGGCTGCCGGTGCAGCCGTCGGTGGCGTTCGTGCCGCAGTTCCAGCGCGGCCAGGTCGAGGCGCTGCTGCAGGGCGAGAAGGATGTCGAGTTGCGTCCCCTGGAGCTGCTGGATTTCGAGCATCGCCCGGTGCTGGGCCTGTATTGCCGGCAACATGCGCAACTGATGCGCCTGGACACCACGTTGCGCCGTGCCGGCGTCGAGGTGTTCGAGGCTGACATCCGGCCGCCGGAGCGTTACCTGATGGAGCGCTTCATCACCGCGCCGGTCTGGTTCGGCGGCACGCCGGCCGCCGATGGCCTGCTGGTCGATGCCCAGATGAAACCGGCGCCTGAGTACCGTCCACCGTTGCGACTGGTGTCCCTGGACATCGAAACCACCGCCCAGGGTGATCTGTATTCCATCGCCCTGGAAGGCTGCGGCGAGCGCCAGGTGTATATGCTCGGGCCGCCCAACGGCGACGCCAGCGCTGTGGATTTCCAGTTCGAATACTGCGAATCCCGCACGCTGCTGCTGAAGAAACTCAACGAATGGTTTGCTCGCTTCGACCCCGACGCGATCATCGGCTGGAACCTGGTGCAGTTCGATTTGCGCGTGCTGCATGAACACGCCCGCCGGCTGGCCGTGCCGCTGCGCCTGGGGCGTGGTGGCGAAGAAATGCAATGGCGCGAGCACGGCGCGCGCAACAACCATTTCTTCGCCTCGGCGGCCGGGCGGTTGATCATCGACGGGATCGAGTCCTTGCGTTCGGCCACTTGGAGTTTTCCTTCGTTCAGCCTGGAAAACGTCGCCCAGACACTGCTCGGCGAAGGCAAGTCCATCGACAACCCCTACCAGCGCATGGACGAGATCAACCGCATGTTCGCCGAGGACAAGCCGGCCCTGGCGCGCTACAACCTCAAGGACTGCGAGTTGGTCACGCGGATCTTCGCCAAGACCGAGCTGCTCAAGTTCCTGCTGGAGCGGGCCAGCGTCACCGGCCTGCCGGCGGATCGCAGCGGGGGATCGGTGGCGGCGTTCACGCATTTGTACATGCCGCTGATGCACCGCCAGGGTTTCGTCGCGCCGAATCTCGGCCAGCGTCCCCCCGAGGCCAGCCCTGGCGGGTTTGTCATGGACTCCCAGCCGGGGCTCTATGAGTCGGTGCTGGTGCTGGACTACAAGAGCCTCTATCCATCGATCATCCGCACCTTTCTCATCGACCCGGTGGGCTTGATCGAAGGCCTGCGCCACCCGGACGATGGCGAGTCGGTGCCGGGTTTTCGCGGGGCGCGGTTCTCTCGCACCCGCCACTGCCTGCCCGCCATCGTGGCGCGGGTCGCCGAAGGCCGGGAAACGGCCAAGCGCGAACACAACGCGCCGCTGTCCCAGGCCCTGAAAATCATCATGAACGCGTTTTACGGCGTGCTCGGTTCCAGCGGCTGTCGTTTCTTCGACACGCGCCTGGCGTCGTCCATCACCCTGCGCGGGCACCAGATCATGCAGCGCACCCGGCAGCTGATCGAAGCCCAGGGGCACGTGGTGATCTATGGCGATACGGACTCGACATTCGTCTGGTTGGGCCGGGCTCACGGCCAGGAAGAGGCCGCACAGATAGGCCGGGACCTGGTGGCTTACGTCAACCAATGGTGGGGCGATCATGTGCGCGACGAGTATGGATTGCAGAGTGCGCTGGAGCTGCAGTTCGAAACCCATTTCAAGCGCTTCCTGATGCCCACGATTCGTGGCACGGAAGAGGGCAGCAAGAAGCGCTACGCCGGGCTGGTGACCCGCGCCGACGGCAGCGACGAAATCATCTACAAAGGCCTTGAAACCGTGCGCACCGACTGGTCGCCCCTGGCCCGGCAGTTCCAGCAGGAGCTGTACGGGCGGATCTTCCACCGCAAGCCCTATCAGGACTACGTGCGCGATTATGTGCAGCAGACGCTGGCCGGGGCGTTCGATGATCGACTGGTCTACCGCAAGCGCCTGCGCCGCCCGCTGGATGACTACGAACGCAACGTTCCGCCCCATGTTCGGGCAGCGCGGCTCGCCGATGAGTTCAACGAGCGCCAGGGCCGTCCACGGCAGTATCAGAACGGTGGCTGGATCAGCTACGTGATCACCGTCGCAGGGCCTGAGCCACTGGAAACCCGTAGTGCGCCGATCGACTACGACCACTACGTGACCAAGCAACTGCAGCCGTTGGCGGATGCAATCCTGCCCTTTGTGGACGATGATTTTTCAACATTGATTGGGGGGCAGATGGGGTTGTTCTGATCGCCACAAGAGTTCCGATTGCGTCAGGACTAAACCATCGCCAACCGCTGCTTGCCCTGTGGCTGCGGGAACATCAGGTCCAACGCCGCCAGATCCTGGGGCTCAAGCTGCAGATTCGCGGCTTCGGCGTTCAGGCGCACATGTTCAGGTTGCACGGCCTTGGGGACGGCGATGACGTTGTCCTGGCGCAAGAGCCAGGCCAGGGCGATCTGCGCCGGCGTCGCGCGGTGGCGCTCGGCGATCTGTTGCAAGGTGTGATCCTTCAGCAAATGTCCACCCTGGCCGACCGGGCAGTAAGCCATGACCGGCATGCGCTGCTGTTGGCACCAGGGCAGCAGGTCGAATTCGATGCCGCGTTCATGCAGGTTGTACAGCACTTGATTGGTGGCGCAGGCCGGCGTGGCCAGTACCTCGAGGTCAGCGACGTCAAAGTTCGACACGCCCCAGCGCCCGATCTTGCCTTCTTCGCGCAAGCGTTCAAACGTTTCGACGGTTTCTTCCAACGGGTACTGGCCGCGCCAGTGCAGCAGATACAGGTCGATGTAATCGGTGTCGAGCCGTCGCAAGCTGCGCTCGCAGGCCAACGGAATGCCCTTACGACTGGCGTTGTGCGGATAGACCTTACTCACCAGGAACACCTGGTCGCGCAGCCCGGTGATCGCTTCGCCAACGACGTGTTCGGCGCCGCCCTCGGCGTACATTTCCGCCGTATCAATCAGCGTCATGCCCAGTTCGATGCCCAAGCGCAGGGCGGCCACTTCCTTCTTGTGATGGGACGGTTCTTCACCCAGGCGCCAAGTGCCCTGGCCGATTACCGGTACCGAAACGCCGGCCAATTCCACGGTTCTCATGCACGTCTCCTGCTCTGCGGGTCGATAAAGCGTGTGGCAGCAGGATAGACCAGGTGTTCCCATCTTGATCGTTCCCGCGTAACGGGCGAGAACGATCAATCGTGGGGAAGTTACTCGGCCGAGAACTTCAGCACCATGGCCTGGGTATAGGCCTGGCCCGGGTCAAGTCGCGTTGAAGGGAAGGACGGCTGGTTGGGCGAGTCCGGGTAGTGCTGGGTCTCGAGGGTGAACGCACCCCAGTGCGAATAGACCTTGCCTTGCTTGCCCTTGACCGTGCCATCGAGGAAATTGCTGGTGTAGAACTGCACGCCGGGTTCGGTGGTATAGAGCTGCAAGCGCCGTCCGGATTGCGGATCCTGGACATCGGCGGCGAGTTTGCTCACGTCACCCTTGGCGTCGAGCACCCAGTTGAAATCGAAGCCGCCCTGTTTCGGCTCGGCAAACTTGAGCTGAGGGTGATCAGCCTTGATATGCGTGCCAATCGCAGTGGGCTTGGTGAAGTCCATCGGCGTGCCAGCGACAGGCGCCAGCTCGCCGGTGGGGATGAGCTTGGCCGTCACTGGCGTATAACGGGACGCGTGCAGGGTCGCGACTTGCTTGAGGATGTCGCCGTTGCCCGCGCCAGCCAGGTTGAAATAGCTGTGGTTGGTCAGGTTCAGCACCGTCGGTTTGTCGGTGGTGGCCTTGTAGTCGATGCGCAGTTCGTTCTTGTCGTTGAGGCTGTAGGTAACGTCCGTCGTCAGGTTGCCGGGAAAACCCATTTCGCCGTCCGCCGATACATACGTCAGGGTCACGCCTACCGAATCCTTGTCATTGCTCGGCTCGGCTTTCCATACCCGCTTGTCGAACCCTTGAGGTCCGCCGTGCAAGGAGTTGTCCTTATCGTTCTGCGGTACTTGGTAGCGCTTGCCGTCCAGCTCGAAGGCGCCGCCGGCGAGGCGGTTGCCGAAGCGGCCGATGGTCGCGCCGAAATACACGTTGCCGTTCTTCTGGTAGCCCTGAACATCGTCGAAGCCCAGCACGACGTCGGCGGTCATGCCGTTTTTGTCCGGCACGATCAGCGATTGCAGGATCCCGCCATAGGTGATGACGGTAGCCTCCATGCCATGGCTGTTGCGCAGGATGTATTTTTCAACCGCGGTGCCGTCGTTGGTCTTGCCGAACGCAACGCGTTCGTTGGTCAGGCCCGCGGCCTGGGATGAGGTGGCGATCATCAGAGAGACTCCGAGGGCCGTGAGCAGATATTTGGATTCAAGCATGGTGTGACCTTCCTTCCTGTTGTTTTGTTGTTGTTTTAACGCGGGTCGAGTCCGTTACTTGGTCGGACAGCGATGAAGGTTTTTCTGTTTAGTAGTCTTTCTATTTACGGCTTGCGAAGGGATTTATAGCCATAAATACAGAATTATCAATTAAAAAGTAAGACTAATTGAGTGGAGCGAGCCTGACCCGAACGTGAGATTCGCTGGCGGCCACTGCACTTTTGGGACTTTTGCCGCTCTATGCATGGCCAGGAAGCGGCGACCCCCCACCGCTTCCCCATGCCCAGACCGAGATTCAATGGCCGGTGTTTTCCCTTTCGAAATGGTAGTGCCACGGCGCTGCGGCTTGCTGCTGGCGGGCCTGATGTTGCTGCTCAGCGGCGGCTGCAGCCATCAGCAAGGCCAGGACATGGTCACTCAGTTCAGCAACGCCAGGCCCCAGGAGTTCTTGCAGACCAGTGTCGACCGCATGGCCACGCTCTCGATGCATGACAACCTGGAAAGTCTTTACCTGCTGATGCACAAGCTTTACCTGCGCAACCCTGAAGAGCTGCGAAAGTCGGGCTTCCTGGATGCGCGTATCGCCGTCAAACAGGTGCGCCAGGCCATCGAGCAGCAGCAACCGCTGCCAGCCCTGGGCAGCAAAAAGGATCTCGCCGCCCTGAGCTACGCCATGAGCCCGGAGTTTCTCGGCGACCGGGTCGGTGCGTTCATCTACGCCATCGGGAGCATGCTGGTGACGGCCCACGGCAATCGCCTCGAGTTCTACATGACCGACACCATCGACCCGCGTTTCGTCAGCAACGCGGCGCGCAATATCGAGAAAGCCACGTGGTTGCTGGGCCAGCGGCAGAACAAGGACGGCACGCCAGTGCTGTTTTCCAACGAGATTTCGGAGGAGGGCAGTAACCTGAGTTTTGCCGTCGAATTCGGGAAAATTGTTGCGCGGCTGGACTTGCTGACGCAGATGCTCGACGAGCGCTATCGGCGCATAGGGCTCAATTACGCGCAGAGCTTGCTGTTCCTCAATTTCCTGCCGGTTCAGTAAAAAAATGGAATAAAGATAGATCACATCGATATAGGGAGTTATAAGAAAAATCGCTATGCTCGCGGCCAGATTTTTCACGCGGTCGCGCTGAGACGGGTTTGATGGATTTCGGTAATGTCGGTTTAGTCGTAGCGGGCCTGGTGGTCGGTTTCATCGTCGGGATGACCGGCGTGGGTGGCGGATCGCTGATGACCCCAATCCTGTTGTGGTTTGGTATCAACCCGGCGACGGCGGTGGGTACGGACCTGCTGTACGCGGCAATCACCAAATCCGGCGGCGTCCTTGTCCATGCCAAAAATCGCAATATCGACTGGGCGATTACCGGTTGGCTGACCCTTGGCAGTGTGCCGGCGGTCGGGCTGACCCTGTGGTTTCTCAGCAGCCTGGACGGATCGCCCGACGCGATGAACGCGGTCATCAAGCAAGCCCTGGGCTTTGTGCTGTTCGCCACCGCCCTGGCGATTTTGTTCAAGAAACGCCTGCTGCAATTCGCCCATGACCGCGCCGGCGGCCATTACAACCCCAGCGGTTCGCGGCTCAATGTACTCACCGTCATCACCGGCCTGGTGTTGGGCACGATGGTCGCATTGACCTCCATCGGCGCTGGCGCTCTGGGCACCGTCGCGTTGTTTATCCTTTATCCGTTCCTCGTCACCAAGCGCCTGGTGGGCACCGAAATCGCCCATGCCGTGCCGCTGACCCTGGTCGCTGGCCTGGGCCATGCCAGCATGGGCAACATGGACTGGCACATCCTGGGCTTTCTGCTGATCGGTTCGTTGCCGGGCATCTACCTGGGCAGCCACTTGTCGGGACGCATTTCCGACGAACTCCTGCGCCCTTGCCTGGCGGTGATGTTGGCGCTGATCGGCGTCAAACTGGCGTTCTGATTTGCTCGGAGTCATGCGGATGTCGCGATAGTCATACCTGTAAACCAGGTACTGATGAGGCCACGATCCATGAACAGCCCAGCCAGAGATCTGCTGCAACGCCTACGCCGTCGTCGCGCCGAACCGCGCAGCGACATTGCCGACATCTTGCGTCATCACGCCGAGCCGCTGCCCGCCGAGGACAGCCCGGCCTTTGGCCAGATGTTCGATCGCTTCGCCGACGCCAAAGTCGTACTGATCGGCGAAGCCAGCCACGGCACCCACGACTTCTACCGCACCCGCGCCGCCATCACCCGACATCTGATCGAGCATCACGGCTTCGCCATTGTCGCCGTCGAAGCCGACTGGCCCGATGCCGGGCAAGTCGACCGTTGCGTCCGCGACCTCGGCCCCTCGGCCTGGAAACAGCAGGCCTTCGCCCGTTTCCCGAGCTGGATGTGGCGCAACAGCGACGTCCAAGCCTTCGTTCGTTGGCTGCGGGACCACAACCTCGACCAGCCTGCCGCTCGACGCGTGGAGTTCCGCGGCCTGGACGTCTACAGCCTGCGGCATTCCATCGACGAGGTGCTCGATTACCTCGACAAGAGCCATCCACATCTGTCCCGTGACGCCCGACACCGTTATGGCTGCCTGACGCCGTGGCACGACGATCCGGCCTTGTACGGCCATTTCACCGAACGCGGCAACCTGGCGACGTGCGAAGACGCCGTGGTCGAGCAGCTCAACAGCTTGCTGGCCGAGCGCCTCGACCCGTTGATCAAGGATGACGAAGGATTCTTCAGTGCCGTCCAGAACGCCCGCGTCGTGCGCGCTGCCGAACAGTACTACCGCGCCATGTACCGTGGCGGCAAATCGTCCTGGAACCTGCGCGACAAGCATATGTTCGACACCTTGCAGAGCCTGTTGGACCATCGCGGGCCCGATGCGAAGGCGGTGGTCTGGGCGCATAACTCCCACATCGGCAATGCCGCCGCGACGCGCATGGGCTGGGAAGGTGAGTTCAACATTGGCCAGCTGTGCCGCATGGCCTATGGTCGCGGCGCAGTGTTGCTGGGCATGGGCACCGACCATGGCAGCGTGGCGGCGGCCGATGACTGGGACGCGCCGATGAAAATCAAGCAAGTCGTGCCAGCGCTGGCCGGTAGTTGGGAGCGGGAGTTTTTGCTGGCAGGCGTGGGTGCATCGCTGACCGACTGGCGAACCGCGCCCGACGAAGACTTGTTGGACGCGTTGTCGGAGCCGCTGCTTGAACGCGCCATCGGTGTGATCTACCGCCCCGAGACCGAACGCCAGAGCCACTATTTCGAGGCAGTGCTGGCCGAACAATTCGATGCCTGGCTCTGGTTCGAACAGACCGAAGCCGTCACGCCGTTACCAGCGCCTCACCCGCCGGAACACGAGGAAGATACTTTTCCGTTCGGCCTATGAACGCCTGGTGTCACGGTTGCGCTATGGGTCCGGTCGCCTAAGCTTCAGGGCAGGCAGCTGCGTATCGGGCGACTCTCGCGGAACAATCGCCGCCATGTGCAATCAGTACAGCGTAAATATCAAAAGGAGAGGCGCATGCTTATTCGGTCGTTGACCTTCGCTACCCTGCTGGCCATCGCCGGCCCCCTGTTCGCCGCCGATGGCGATTCACCCTTGGTGGCGGAAGTCGGCAAGTCTCGCCCGCTGATCGTCATCGCGCCCAGCTCCGTCGATCCTGCGTGGGTAAGCCTGAAGAAAGCCTTGGATGAGCCGGCGGGCAAGCAGGGTTTTTCCGAGCGCAACTTGGTGCTCTACACCGTGCTCAATACCATCGGGCAGCGTGACGGCAAGGACCTTGATCCGCAGAGCACCATGGCGCTGATTCGTTCTCTCAAACTGGGGGCCGGTGCGCAGACCAAGATCATCCTGGTGGGCAAGGACGGGGAAAAGAAGCTTGAGCATTCGGGCGCGATCGAATTGAAGGAGCTGTTCGACACCGTCGATAAACTCCCCGCAGCGGAAAAAGAAGCGACCCCTCCGGCGCCACCCCCGGCGCCGGAACCCGAGCCGGCCAAAGAGGCGAAAGGCGCGAAGCCGGGCAAGGCAGCCAAGCCTGCGGCTGCGCCGAAAGCGTTGGAGGATTGATTCCAAGAGCGACGAGGTCCCCTGTGGTGAGGGGATCTCATTGCTCTTGCAACGCCATCAGAATCCGATGCGCGGCCTTCACCCGTTCTTCGATCGGGTAGTTTTTATTCGCCAGCATCACAATCCCCACATCCTTCCCGGGCACGAACGCCGCGTACGCACCGAAACCATTGGTAGACCCGGTCTTGTTGATCCAGGCCCCGTCCGGCGCTGCGCGGGGTGGCTCGAGCGGTTCGACTTTTTGCGGGGTCAGGGCCATCCCTGGCGTGTTGCCGGCGAGCAAGTTCTCCAGGGTGAACGGGGCGGGGTAGAACTCCCAGCCCAGCCCCTGGGTCATTTCGCCGGCCTTGTAGAAACCTGTTTGTGTCGTAGCGATGGCTTGCTTGAGGTCAGCGTCCAGCTTTTCAGGTTGCAGGTTGGCCTCGACGAAACGAATCAGGTCCGATGAGCTGGTCTTCACCCCGTAGGCCTCCGAATCCATCGCGCCGGGGCCGACCCGCACGGGCTTGCCATCCTTTGCGTAGCCTTGGGCATATCGGCCCAGTTGGTCCTGCGGCACCCGCACGTAGCTATGCTTGAGGCCCAGCCCGGGTATCAACGTTTGTTCCATCGCCTCGTCAAACGTTCGGCCCAGGCTGCGGGCCGCCAGATGGCCGAACAAGCCGATGCTCGGGTTCGAATACAGCCGCTGGGTGCCGACCGGGTAGAGCGGTTTCCAACTCTGGTAGTAACTGAACATGCGGTCGGGTCGGTCGGCATCGTCGGGAAACTGCAAAGGAAGGCCGCCCGCGGTATAGGTGGCGAGATCGAGCAGGCGGATGCTTTCCAAGGCACTGCCACGCAGCTCGCGGGCGAAGCGGCCGGCGGGGTCCGTCAGGGACAGTTTGCCTTGGGCCTGGGCGTAGGCGCCAAGCGTCGCGGTGAAGACCTTGCTGATCGAGCCGACTTCGAACAGGGTCTGGTCGGTGACTGCTTTTTTTGTGTCCTTGGAAGCAACGCCATAGTTGAAGTACTGGCGTTGACCGTTGCGGGTGATCGCCACCGCCATGCCGGCGATGTCCTGTTGTTTCATCAGCGGCTGGATCACGGCGTTGACCGTCTCTTCAATGCGCTCCTGGGCGAACCCCGGAGCAGTTGCGCAGACGAGAAAAAACGTCCCGGCGAGTATCGATTTGGCAATTTGCATCATGGACCGCTCTCGTTGGCCTTCCTTGAGGGTGGTCAATCTAGGGCGTTTTCCGCTACGCGGCAAATAGTAGCGGTTGGGCAGGGGCTTGTTTCCGACTGGTCCGACAGCGCGGTGGGCATGCTCCTACGGAAAAAGCTTAATGGCTCAAAGTGACGGGCCTCAAGCCAAACCACACAAAGCGGCGGCCGCCGGGTAAACTCGCGGCTCTTTTCAAAGGAGTTCCCATGAGTTACTACCAGCCCGGCATTCTCGCCACCCCTGTTCCGCCTCAGGCCCGTCATCTGTTTTTTGCCCTGGAGTCGGTCGAGGCACTGCCGGCTGCGCTCGACAAATTGCTGCTTCAATTGAATGGCCGCGCGGTGGTTGGCTTTGGCGAGTCGCTGGTCCAGGCGCTGGGCGGCCAAGTCGAAGGCTTGCGGGCGTTTCCCGCGCTGGCCGGTGTGGGCGTCGACAACCCGTCGACCCAGCATGCGCTCTGGTGCTGGTTGCACGGCGAGGACCGGGGCGAGCTGCTGCACCGCAGTCGCGCCATCGAAGCAGCATTGGCACCGGCCCTGCGCCTGGTGCAGATGAACGAAACCTTCCGCCACATGACCGGGCACGACCTGACCGGCTACGAAGATGGCACCGAAAACCCCCATGACGAAGCGGCCATCGCCGCCGCCCTGGCCCAGGGCAACGACGGGCTGCGCGGTGGCAGTTTTGCCGCGATCCAGCAGTGGCAACATGATCTGGATGGTTTCGCGGCGATGCAGCCCCATGAGCGTGACAACATCATGGGCCGTCGCCTGAGCGACAACGAAGAAATCGAAGACGCGCCGGAGTCCGCCCACGTCAAGCGCACGGCCCAGGAAAGCTTCGCCCCGGAGGCTTTCGTCGTGCGCCGTTCCATGCCCTGGATCGAAGGCGATCGCGCTGGCCTGATGTTCCTCGCGTTCGGTTTCTCCCTCGACGCCTTCGAGGCGCAACTGCGTCGCATGAGCGGGCTGGAGGACGGTATCACCGACGGTTTATACCGCATGAGCCGACCGATTACCGGCGGTTATTATTGGTGCCCGCCGCTGTTGGACGGTCGCCTGGACCTGCGCGCACTCGTACGCTAGGGCGGGTGCCGCGGCCCGGTAAGCGGGCCGCGTTGTGCAAAAACGCAGGTGAACGTTATTCTTGGGCTCGACGTGTTTGCGTGGAACGGAGAGGCAGCGTGGATAAAATCATCGTCATCACCGGCGGCGGTCGCGGGATCGGGGCGGCCACGGCGCTGTTGGCTGCCGACCTTGGCTACCGGATCTGCATCAATTACCAAACCGACGAAAATGCCGCCCAGGACGTACTCGAACAGGTCCGGGCCAAGGGCGCGCAGGCCATCGCGGTACGGGCCGACGTGAGTATCGAGGACGAGGTGGTCGGCCTGTTCAACCGCGTTGACGCCGAGTTGGGGCGTGTCACCGCACTGGTAAACAACGCCGGTACGGTTGCGCACAAATCCCGACTCGATGAAATGTCCGAGTTCCGCATTCTCAAGATCCTCAAGACCAACGTGTTGGGGCCGATCCTGTGCGCCAAGCATGCGGTGCTGCGCATGTCGCCCAGGCATGGCGGGCAGGGCGGCAGCATCGTCAACGTCTCGTCAGTCGCCGCCCGCCTCGGCGCGCCGGCGGAATACGTGGATTACGCGGCCTCCAAAGGGGCGCTCGATACTTTCACCGTCGGACTTTCCAAGGAAGTGGCCGGCGAAGGCATTCGCGTCAACGCGGTCCGCCCAGGCTACATCTATACCGATTTCCACGCCCTCAGCGGCGATCCGGATCGGGTCAGCAAGCTTGAATCGGCGATTCCCATGGCCCGGGGCGGACGCCCTGATGAAGTGGCCGAAGCGATTATCTGGTTACTGTCGGACAAGGCTTCGTATGCGACCGGGACGTTTGTGGACCTGGGCGGCGGGCGGTGAGGCTGTCCTCTCACTGCCCTATCGATAAGCCTATGTTGAAGTGATGAAGATCTCGTCGACTCCTGTCTCAATGTCTTTCATTTGTGCATTTTCATGAGTTGCTGAGATAAAAAAAATATTCGCGTCGGAGGCATCGGCCGTGAATTTACCTTCATATTCATGCCACTTGCCATCTGACTTCGGCATGTTAGGGAAATCAACGCGGGTGGTTGTTTTCATGAGCCCGCACGCTAGTTGGGTGACTTTTTCCCCCTCCGGTACTTTGATCTTGAACTTCATCTCAATAAGGGTGCCTGGAGGCACGGCTGGCGTGAACGTTTTGTAAAAGAACAAGCTGGTGTCTACCTCCAGTTTGGCTGGGGCAATGTAATGGTTGTGGCCGTCCTTTAATATTCTGGGGGAGGCTTGGGGATTATCCCAGCCATCCAGGTCGTTATTCTCAAACTTTTGCGAGTAGTTCATCGTCTTCTCCAAACAGTAAGGACCTAACCCGTATCGGTGGGCCAGTGAGCCCAAACTACTCGGCCAAGGCCAGGTCATCTACTGTCAGAGTTGACAGGTTGTTACGGTTTTCTGCGGCAGTTTCACTTGTTTCAAAACGAGCGAATAATCCGCCACAACGTCTCCATGGCCTTTTCTGAGACTTCAGTCCACGGGCTGCCATTAGTTCAAGCGAATGCAATTGCTGAAACGCCGGTCGCTGAAAAGATTGGTCCCGGCGCAATGCTGATGCCCTGCGCCAGGGCCACCTGGAACAGTTTCAGCGAATCGATCTGCTCCGGCAGTTCCAGCTACAGGAAATAGCCGCCCCCCGGCTGGCTCACGCGGGTCTTGGCCGGGAAGTAGCGGGCAATGGCAGCGAGCATGGCGCTTTGCTGCTCTTCCAGTGCAGCGCAATTTGCGCAGGTGACGGTCGTAGCCACCGTGTTGCAGTAGTCGGCAATGGCGGCCTGGGCTGGCATCGAGGCGCACAACGACGTCATGAGCTTGAGCCGTTCGATCTTCCGCGCATAGCGCCCGGCGGCGACCCAGCCGATGCGATAGCCCGGGGCCAGGCGCTTGTCGAACGAGCCGCACCAGCCCTTCGGAGCCGTCGATGTGATTCAGATCACCGAGTCACTGTCTGTCGCTTTCAAGTTCTGGCGACCGTCAGCCGCCCCGGCCACGGTCAAGGCATTTACCTCCGCTTCGGTCAAGTAGAACCGCCCGCTATTGAGTTCCACAGCCGACATGGCTTTCTCTGGGTCGGTGATGATGGTCAGTTCGCTGGCCGGACGCTGTTCCTGGAGGTTGGGCGTCTCGAAACGGCAGGTCTGGTTTTCATCGATATGCACAGTCATGGAGGTGCTCCTTTCTGATACCTGATCGTTAGGCGCCTGAGGATCAGCAGGGTTCGTTGCGGCTGATCAGCGGTCGGGGGCGGGCACGTCTGGCCCCGCTTGTGGTCCATCATTTATCGACACGAAAGAGGAAGGTCCATGGAATCGTGGTGGGATGAGGTCTGGATAACCCTGCAAGCGGAATTCGCCGACATCACCGATACCGAGCAAATGACCCGCGTAACGGTGCGTCTGGTGATGGCTGCACTGCTAGGGGGCATCCTCGGGTTCGAGCGTGAACACAAGGGCAAGGCCGCGGGCGTGCGTACCCATATGCTGGTGGCGCTGGGGGCTGCGCTGTTCGTGCTGGTGCCGCAGATGTCCGGCTCCCAGGCTGACGCCATGAGCCGCGTGATCCAGGGCGTTGTGGCCGGCATCGGCTTCCTCGGCGCCGGCACTATCCTGAAAAACGCCGATGGCGACGAAAGTCACGTCAAGGGCCTGACCACCGCCGCCGGCCTGTGGATGACGGCGGCCATCGGCGTCGCTGCCGGGTTGGGGCGCGAAGCAACGGCAGTACTCAGCACGGTGTTGGCGCTGGCGATCTTCAGCGTGATGCCGATGATTGTCCGGGCGTTGGAAAAGGACGACAAGGTGTAAGCCAGGTCTTCCTGGCTTGACGCTCCGGCAGGTTTCACGTCGTTCCTGAGTTGCGACTAGGCTACTTCACACCCGCTCCGGCGGCGCCTCGCTCGGCGGATCTCCCAGAGGCGGTTGCGGGTCGAGCGGTGGGTCTTTTTCTGGAATCGGCTCCGGTTCAGGACCCGGTGGCGGCAGGTTGGGGTCGTCGATATTCGGATCGGGTGTTTCGGCTGGGATGGGAATGCTCATGGAGCGGCTCTCCGGAGGGGATGTGGCTTGAGTCGTGCTTGTTGGGTTGACCATGACTCGACGGATTTGATTCCCCGGAGCCGGCCAGTAAATCTCGCTGAACTTTTGGTCGCCGGTCCGGTTCGGAGCTTAAGTGAGTTAAATCAGGGACCCGTTGGGCCTTTCCGCCACAAGCGCGTCCATGGGGCGTAAAAGGAGCGATGCTCGATGACTGCCGAACAGCCGACCGACCGGGTGTACAACCCACATTTGCTGTTGTCACAGGCCTTGTTGTTGCCACGTATTGCAATTGAAAACACCATGCCAGTGATCGACGGCGGGCAGTTTGCCGCCAAGGCCCTGGCGGGGCGGGATGTGACGGTGACCAGCAAGGTGTTCGCCGATGGCCACGACAAGTTGGCCGTGCGGATCCGCTGGCGGGCCTTGGAAGATGAGATATGGAACAGCGAGGTCATGGCCGAGCTGGGTAATAACAGCTGGAGTGGGCAGTTCAATGCGCCGGTGCAGGGTCGCTACGTGTTTTGCATCGAGGCCTGGCTCGATCAATTCGCCAGCTTTTGTTACGAGCTGCAAAAGAAATACGCCGCCGGGGTGCCCATCAGCCTCGAGCTGCAGGAAGGCCGCAATTACGTGCAACAGGCCGCCGAGCGTAGCGATGGCGAACTGAGGGAACAGCTGACCGAGCTGCACCATGAGCTTTCAGGCCTGTTGCCGGAAGAGCAGGTCGCCTTGTTCCTCGAGCCCCGCAGCGCCGACCTGATGTCCCTGGCCGATCATCGCCCTTACTTGAGCATCAGTCCCGAGTACCCGTTGGACGTAGAGCGTGAACTTGCCGAGTTCGCCAGTTGGTATGAGCTGTTTCCGCGCTCTATCACCGATGATGCCAGCCGCCACGGCACGTTCAATGACGTTCATTCGCGCCTGGCGGTGATCCAGGACATGGGCTTCGACGTGTTGTATTTCCCGCCGATCCATCCCATCGGCCGCAGCTTCCGCAAAGGGCCGAACAACTCCCTTACCGCGGGTCCAGACGATCCGGGCAGCCCGTATGCCATCGGCAGCGAGGAGGGCGGGCACGAGGCGATTCATCCGCAGTTGGGCACACGCGAGGATTTCCGCCGCCTGGTGGCCGCTGCCGCCGACCATGGCCTTGAGATCGCCCTCGACTTCGCCATTCAATGTTCGCAGGACCACCCTTGGCTCAAGCAGCACCCGGGCTGGTTCAGCTGGCGGCCGGACGGCACGATCAAATACGCGGAAAACCCGCCGAAGAAGTATCAGGACATCGTCAACGTCGATTTCTACGCCGCCGATGCCATCCCCAGCCTGTGGCTGGAGCTGCGCGACATCGTGGTGGGCTGGGTCAACGAAGGGGTGAAGATATTCCGCGTCGATAATCCCCACACCAAGCCTTTGCCGTTCTGGCAGTGGCTGATCGCCGATGTGCGATCGCAATACCCTGAAGTAATGTTCCTGGCGGAAGCGTTCACCACGCCGGCGATGATGGCGCGTTTGGGCAAGGTCGGTTATTCCCAGAGCTACACTTATTTTACCTGGCGCAACACCAAGGCCGAGCTGGCGACCTATTTCACCGAACTCAATGAATCGCCCCTGCGCGAATGCTACCGGCCGAATTTCTTCGTCAACACACCGGACATCAACCCGGCGTTTCTCCATGAGGCGGGGCGTGCAGGTTTCCTGATTCGCGCGGCGCTGGCGACCATGGGGTCGGGCCTGTGGGGCATGTACTCGGGTTTTGAACTGTGCGAATCGGCGGCGGTGCCGGGCAAGGAAGAGTACCTCGACTCGGAGAAATACGAGATCCGGCCACGGGACTTCACCGCGCCGGGCAACATCATTGCCGAGATCGCCCAGCTCAACCGAATTCGCCGACAGAATCCGGCATTGCACACGCACCTGGGCCTGAAGATCTACAACGCCTGGAACGACAACATCCTTTATTTCGGCAAGCGCACCCCCGATGGCAGCAATTTCATCCTGGTGGCGGTGAGCCTTGATCCGCATAACGTCCAGGAAGCCAATTTCGAGTTACCGCTGTGGGAGATGGGCCTGCCTGACGATGCCCAGACTCAAGGCGAGGATTTGATGAACGGACACCGCTGGAGCTGGTACGGCAAGTACCAATTCATGCGCATCGACCCGGCGTACCAGCCGTTCGGGATTTGGCGGATCAGCGTGGCGTGAAACGCAAGCGATTGCAGTGATCGCTCTTTGTGGCGAGGGAGCTTGCTCCCGCTTGACCGGGCTGGCGCTCCAGTGCGAAGCACTCATCGCCTTTTTTGGGGCCGCTACGCAGCCCAGCGGGAGCAAGCTCCCTCGCCACATGGATCCTGCCAGCCAGCTCAACGGCTTTATCGATTTCTTCAGGAGTTGCAAATGGCCAAGAAACCCCGGTCTGCCGCCTTTATCAACGACCCGCTCTGGTACAAGGACGCGGTTATCTATCAGGTCCACGTCAAATCCTATTTCGACTCCAACAACGACGGGATCGGTGATTTCCCCGGGCTGATCGAGAAGCTCGATTACATTGCCGACCTGGGCGTCAACACCATCTGGCTGCTGCCGTTCTATCCCTCGCCCCGGCGCGATGACGGCTACGACATCGCCGAGTACCGTGGCGTCAGCCCCGATTACGGCACCATGGCCGACGCGCGGCGTTTCATTGCCGAGGCCCACAAGCGCAACCTGCGGGTGATCACCGAGCTGGTCATCAATCACACCTCCGACCAACACCCCTGGTTCCAGCGCGCCCGCAAGGCCAAGCCGGGCTCGAAGGCCCGGGACTTCTACGTCTGGTCCGATGACGATCACAAATACGACGGTACGCGGATCATCTTCCTCGACACCGAAAAGTCCAACTGGACCTGGGATCCGGTCGCCGGCCAGTACTTCTGGCACCGCTTCTATTCGCACCAGCCGGACCTCAATTTCGACAATCCCCAGGTGCTCAAGGCCGTGCTGTCGGTGATGCGCTATTGGCTCGACATGGGCATCGACGGCCTGCGCCTGGATGCGATTCCGTACCTGATCGAGCGCGACGGCACCAACAATGAAAACCTGCCCGAGACCCACGACGTCCTCAAGCTGATCCGCGCCGAGATCGACGCCAATTATCCCGACCGCATGTTGCTGGCCGAAGCCAACCAATGGCCGGAAGACACCCAGCTGTATTTCGGCGACGTCGACGCCCAGGGCCTGAACGGTGACGAGTGCCACATGGCATTCCACTTCCCGCTGATGCCGCGCATGTACATGGCGCTGGCCCAGGAAGACCGCTTCCCCATCACCGACATCCTGCGCCAGACCCCTGAGATTCCGGCGAACTGCCAATGGGCGATTTTCCTGCGCAACCATGATGAATTGACCCTGGAGATGGTCACCGACAAGGAACGCGATTACCTGTGGAATTATTACGCCGCCGACCGTCGCGCGCGGATCAACCTGGGGATTCGCCGTCGCCTGGCGCCGCTGATGGAGCGCGACCGTCGCCGCGTGGAATTGCTCAACAGCCTGCTGCTGTCGATGCCCGGTACGCCGACTTTGTACTACGGCGATGAGATTGGCATGGGCGACAACATCTACCTGGGCGACCGCGATGGCGTGCGCACGCCGATGCAGTGGTCCATCGACCGCAACGGCGGTTTCTCCCGCGCCGATCCGGCAAGCCTGGTGCTGCCGCCGATCATGGACCCGCAATACGGTTATCTGTCGGTGAACGTCGAGACTCAGGCCGGCGACCCGCATTCGTTGCTCAACTGGACCCGGCGGATGCTGGCGGTGCGCAAGCAATCCAAGGCCTTCGGTCGCGGCACGCTGAAGATGCTCTCGCCGAGCAACCGTAGGATCCTGGCCTACACCCGCGAATACACCGGGCCGGACGGCAAGCATGAAATCATCTTGTGCGTGGCCAACGTATCGCGCAGCGCCCAGGCCGCCGAACTGGATCTGTCGGCCTATGCCGGCATGGTCCCGGTGGAAATGCTCGGCGGCAATGCCTTCCCGCCCATCGGCCAGTTGAATTTCCTCCTGACCCTGGCGCCGTATGGCTTTTACTGGTTCGCCCTGGCGGCGGAAAACCAGATGCCGAGTTGGCACGTGGAACCTGCCCAGAGCCTGCCGGATTTCACCACCCTGGTACTGAAAAAACGCCTGGAAGAATTGCTCGAGGCGCCGTCGCGCACCACCCTGGAGCAGGGCATCCTGCCGAACTGGCTGCAGAACCGCCGCTGGTTCGCCGGCAAGGACAGCGCCATCGAGAACATCGACATCGTCTACGGCGTGCGCTTCGGCGATCCGCAACACCCGGTGCTGCTCAGCGAAATCGATGTCACTAGCGCGGGCCAGACGCTGCGCTATCAGTTGCCCTTCGGCCTGTTGGCCGATGACCAAGTGGGCCCAGCGCTGCCTCAGCAACTGGCCTTGTCGCGAGTCCGTCGGGGCCGTCAGGTCGGGCTGATCACCGATGCGTTCACCCTGGAAAACTTCGTACGAGCCGTGATGCAGGGGATGCAGGACAGCACGGTGCTGCCTTGCGCCGATGGCGAATTACGCTTTGAACCCACCGCAGGCCTGGCGGCACTGAACCTGGGTGCCGAGCCTGAGGTGCGTTACCTGTCCGCCGAGCAGTCCAACAGTTCGGTGGTGGTCGGCGGCAGCCTGGTGCTCAAGTTGATCCGCAAGGTCGCGTCCGGCGTGCACCCGGAACTGGAGATGAGCGCTTACCTGACCGCTGCGGGCTTCAGCAATATTTCGCCGCTGCTGGGGTCAGTGATTCGTCGCGACGCCCAAGGCGAGGATGCGCTGCTGATGATTGCCCAGGGCTACCTGAGCAATCAGGGCGACGCCTGGGAATGGACCCAGAACAACCTGGAACGCGCCTTGCGCGATGAGCTGGCGGACGCCATGTCCGAACAGGAACAGCATTACAACGCCCTGGGCGAGTTGAAGGATTTCGCCGGCATGCTCGGCCAGCGCCTGGGGGAAATGCACCGGGTACTCGCCGAGCCCACCGACAACCCGGACTTTGCGCCGCAGGCCACCAGCGCCAAGGAAGCCCAGGCGATCGGCAAGGACGTCGTCGCCCAGGTGGAAAACGCCTTGCGCCTACTCAAGCAGAACCAGAGCCAATTGAACCCGGCGGACCAAGCAATGGTCGCACGCTTGCTGGAGCACAAGAAAACCG
This sequence comes from Pseudomonas sp. Z4-20, assembly GCF_051131955.1. Taxonomy (NCBI): domain Bacteria; kingdom Pseudomonadati; phylum Pseudomonadota; class Gammaproteobacteria; order Pseudomonadales; family Pseudomonadaceae; genus Pseudomonas; species Pseudomonas sp. Z4-20. The sequence continues at coordinate 3,509,459 of NZ_CP071641.1, read as the reverse complement.
TGCTGGCCCATGTCCAGGAACTCGCCGGCAAGGCTGCCGGTGGCTTGCGCATCCGCGTCCATGGCGATCTGCACCTGGGGCAGGTGCTGGTGATCAAGGGCGATGCCTACCTGATCGACTTCGAAGGCGAGCCGGCGCGGCCGTTGCATGAGCGACGTGGCAAGCACAGCCCGTACAAGGACGTCAGCGGTGTGCTGCGTTCCTTCGATTACGCGGCGGCGATGGCGATCCAGCTGCACACCGTCGACACCACGGCCGATGCCGATGCGGCGCGCAAACGGGTCGCCGAGCGTTATTTGACTGAGGCCCGCCAGGCATTTGTCCAGGCATATCGGCTAGCGGCAGCTAGTCTTGCCCATGAGTGGAAGGATGCTGAAGGCGAAAACGCCGCGCTGGCGTTGTTCGGCCTGGAGAAGGCGGCCTATGAGGTGGCTTATGAAGCCGAGAATCGCCCCGCCTGGCTGCCCGTGCCGTTGCACGGTCTGTACGGGTTATTGAGTGGGTTGCAACCCTTTTCCGATTTAGCCGGACCGATTTAGTGGAGAGAATCATGAGCGTCTCGAACAAGGAATCCCAGGGGCAGCCCAAAGAGTCATTACTGCCGGCCCCCCATGACATCGACGCGCTGGTGCGCGCCGAGCATCAAGACCCGTTTTCGATCCTGGGTCCCCATGGTGATGGCGCGGGCGGACAATTCATCCGCGCGTACCTGCCCGGTGCACTGAGCGTGCACGTGCTTGCCCGCGACAGCGACGAAGAGCTGGGCGAGTTGCAGGTCACCGAAACCCCGGGCCTGTTCGTCGGCCATTTCGACCGCGCCCAGCCGTACCTGCTGCGCACTCGCTGGGCTGGTGGCGAGCAAGTCGCCGAAGACCCCTACAGCTTCGGCCCGTTGCTGGGGGAAATGGATCTTTACCTGTTCGCCGAAGGCAATCACCGCGACCTCAGTTCCTGCCTCGGTGCGCAACTGACCACAGTCGATGGCATCGACGGCGTGCGCTTCGCCGTCTGGGCGCCGAATGCGCGGCGGGTATCGGTGGTGGGGGATTTCAACGTCTGGGATGGCCGTCGGCACCCGATGCGCATCCGTTATCCGTCCGGTGTATGGGAAATTTTCATTCCGAGGCTGGGTCCGGGGGAGGGCTACAAATATGAAATCCTCGGCGCCCACGGCATCCTGCCGCTCAAGGCCGACCCGGTGGCACTGGCCACCCAGATGCCGCCGGACACGGCGTCCAAGGTTGCCGCGCCACTGAAAATCGAATGGCGTGACGACGAATGGATGCAAAGTCGCCGTGAGCGCCAGCTGCCAGGCGCGCCGTTGTCGATCTACGAATTGCACGCCGGTTCCTGGCAGTGCGAGATCGACGAGGCGGGCGAAGTGGCCCGGCAATACAACTGGCACGAGTTGGCCGATCGGCTGATCCCCTACGTCAAGGACCTGGGCTTCACTCACATCGAACTGATGCCGATCATGGAGCACCCGTTCGGCGGCTCATGGGGCTATCAGCCGCTCTCGCAGTTTGCGCCGACGGCGCGGTTCGGCTCGCCCGACGATTTCGCTGCGTTCATCAACGCCTGCCACCAAGCCAATATCGGTGTGATCCTCGACTGGGTGCCCGCGCATTTCCCCACGGACACCCACGGCCTGGCCCAATTCGACGGCACTGCGCTGTACGAATATGGCAACCCTCTGGAAGGCTTTCACCAGGATTGGGACACGCTGATCTACAACCTGGGCCGCACCGAAGTGCACGGCTTCATGCTGGCGTCGGCGTTGCATTGGCTGAAGCATTTTCACATTGATGGCCTGCGGGTGGATGCCGTGGCCTCGATGTTGTATCGCGACTATTCGCGCAAGGCCGGTGAATGGGTGCCCAACCGCCACGGTGGCCGGGAAAACCTGGAAGCGATCGATTTCCTGCGCCACCTCAACGATGTGGTCGCGCTGGAAACCCCCGGCGCGCTGGTCATCGCCGAGGAGTCCACGGCGTGGCCGGGCGTCAGCCAGAGCACGCAGCAGGGCGGGCTGGGTTTCGCCTACAAATGGAACATGGGCTGGATGCACGACTCGCTGCATTACATCCAGCAGGACCCGGTGTACCGCGCCCATCATCACAACGAGCTGAGTTTCGGCCTGGTGTACGCCTGGTCCGAGCGATTCGTCTTGCCGATTTCCCATGACGAAGTGGTCCACGGCAAACGCTCGCTGATCGACAAGATGCCAGGCGATCGTTGGCAGAAATTCGCCAACCTGCGTGCCTACCTCAGCTTTATGTGGGGCCATCCGGGCAAGAAATTGTTGTTCATGGGCTGCGAGTTTGGTCAGTGGCGCGAGTGGAACCACGACCAGCAGCTGGACTGGTACCTGATGCAATACCCCGAGCACCGCGGGGTGCAGAAGCTGGTGAGTGATCTGAACCGACTCTATCGCGAAGAGCCGGCGCTGCACGACCAGGACGATGCGCCGCAGGGCTTCCAGTGGTTGATTGGCGACGATGCGGTCAACAGCGTCTATGCATGGCTGCGCTGGAGCAAGGATGGCCGGCCGGTGCTGGTGGTCGCCAACTTCACGCCAGTGCCACGGGAGGCTTACCGCGTGGGCGTGCCGTTTGGCGGGCGATGGGTAGAGCTGCTCAACAGCGATGCCGACACCTACGCCGGCTCCAACTATGGCAACGGCGGCGGTGCCTCCACCGAGGAAGTCCCGAGCCACGGCCAGGCGCTGTCGTTGGAACTGAACCTGCCGCCGTTGGCGGTGTTGATCTTGCGGCCGGAGGGTTAGTACAGCAAAGATTGCTGAGTGGATAATGACTGTGGCGAGGGGATAAATCCCCTCGCCACAAAAGATTGCGTTCTGAGCTTCAGCGCACCAGGCACGGCTGTTTGTTGTTGAAACTCCAGCCCGGAATCAGATACTGCATCGCCACCGAATCATCCCGCGCCCCGAGTCCCATGCCCTTGTAGAGCTCATGGGCCTTCGCCAACTGGTCCATGTCCAGCTCAACCCCCAGCCCCGGTTTCTTCGGCACCTGCACGCAACCGCCCTTGATCTGCAGGGGCGCCTTGGTCAGCCGCTGGCCGTCCTGCCAGATCCAGTGGGTGTCGATGGCAGTGATATCGCCCGGTGCCGCAGCGGCCACGTGGGTGAACATCGCCAAGGAAATATCGAAGTGGTTGTTGGAGTGCGAGCCCCAGGTCAGGCCCCATTCATTGCACATCTGTGCCACCCGGACGGAACCCTGCATCGTCCAAAAATGCGGGTCGGCCAGTGGAATATCCACTGACTGCAAGGTAATCGCGTGACCCATTTCACGCCAATCGGTGGCGATCATGTTGGTGGCGGTCTTCAGGCCCGTGGCGCGACGGAACTCGGCCATGACCTCGCGGCCCGAGTAACCGTTCTCGGCACCGCACGGGTCTTCGGCGTACGCCAGCACTTTATGCTGGTCACGGCACAGGCGGATGGCTTCCTTCAATGACCAGGCGCCGTTCGGGTCCAGGGTGATACGCGCTTCGGGAAAACGCTCAGCCAGGGCCGTGACCGCTTCGATTTCTTCATCACCCCTGAGCACGCCGCCCTTGAGCTTGAAGTCTTGGAAACCGTAATGCGCTTGGGCCGCTTCGGCCAGGCGCACCACCGCATCGGCGTCCAGGGCCTTTTCGTGGCGCAGGCGGAACCAGTCGTTTTCAGCCTGCGGCTCGCTGCGGTAGGCCAGGTCGGTCTGCTGGCGATCACCGACATAAAACAGATAGCCGAGCATTTTCACTTCGTCGCGCTGCTGGCCTTCGCCGAGCAGGGCGGCGACCGGTACGTCCAGGTGCTGGCCGAGCAGGTCCAACAATGCGGCTTCCAGGCCGGTGACCGCGTGGATGGTGATGCGCAGGTCGAACGTCTGCAAGCCACGGCCACCGGCATCGCGGTCGGCGAAAGCCTGGCGCACGCTGTTGAGGATTTTCTGGTAGGTGCCGATGGGGCTGCCGACCACCAGTGAACGGGCGTCTTCGAGGGTCTGGCGAATGCGCTCGCCACCGGGCACTTCGCCCACGCCGGTGTGCCCGGCGTTGTCCTTGATAATCACGATATTGCGAGTGAAAAACGGGCCATGGGCACCGCTGAGGTTCAGCAGCATGCCGTCGTGGCCAGCCACCGGCACGACTTGCATGCTGGTGATGATCGGGGCTTTGCGGGTGTCTTGGGTATGCATTGTTATCCCACTCATTGTTTTTATACGGGACGTCGTATGGCGACGATGTTGATAGACATCATACAACCCAATTTTTTTTGGTGACAAGAGCGCTTTGGCGTTTAGGCAGGGTTTTATTTTGAGGATTATTTCTACTTATTGATTTAAAAAGAAAATTTGTTAACGAATTAAACGTCGGTATGAATCCCCCGTAAGCGACGAATCTGCCGGAGGATTGACACGGTTGCACTTGTCATACAAGTTCGTGGTGCTGGTTGCTTCCGCAACCAGCCTGTCGTTTCAAGGAACAGTGACCATGCAGCACGACGTCGAAGCGCCCTTGCGCAAACGCACCCACAACCTGGCCCATGACTTGGTGACAAAGTTGAGCCAGAGCATCTTGCTTGGGCAGTTGAAGCCTGGGGAGAAGCTGCCGTCCGAAGGCGCCATCGTGCGGGAGCACGGCGTGAGTCGCACCGTGGTGCGCGAGGCGATTTCCAAGTTGCAGGCTTCGGGGTTGGTGGAAACCCGGCACGGCATCGGCACCTTTGTGTTGGAGCAGACCGGGGAGCAGGGACTGCGCCTCAATGTCGATACCGCGGCCGGCGTGCGGGGCATTCTGGAATTGCGCCTGGGCTTGGAAACCCAGGCCGCCGCGTTGGCCGCACAGCGTCGCAGCGAGCAGCAACTGCAGCAGATGCGCCAGGCGCTGGATGACTATCAGCGTTTGCTCAGCAACAACGACAGCTGCGCCGAAGCCGACCGGCGTTTCCATCTGCTGATTGCCGAAGCCACGGAAAACAGCTGCTTTGTCGAAATCATGCAGCACTTGGGCAGTTCGATGATTCCGCGCACGCGGGTCAATGTGGCCGAACGCGGCCAGGCGGACCTGGGCAAGCTGGCGCAGTTGGCGAACCTTGAGCACGAAGCGATTTTCAACGCGATCAGACGCCAGGACCCGGACGCTGCCCGTGCGGCCATGTGGCTGCACCTGACCAACAGCCGCGACCGATTTGGCGCGGGCGCCTGAAGTCTCAGCGTCGCCTGAACTACCGCCATTACGAGCAGGCTCGCTCTCACATTCGATCGCAGGGGTTGCCGAGTTCTGCGCCACGGGTTCGGTGTAGGCAAAAAAAACCGGCGCAACCCAGGTTGCGCCGGTCTGCCACCAGTGGTTACGCGGATATCGTGGGTCCGCGCAGCCACCGTTGTGCCTGTTGTCGATTACCCCCGTTCCAACGCCAGGGCCACGCCCTGGCCGCCGCCGATGCACAGTGTCGCCAGGCCTTTCTTGGCGTCGCGCTTGATCATCTCGTGCAGCAGCGTCACCAGCACCCGGCAGCCCGAAGCGCCAATCGGGTGGCCCAGGGCGATGGCACCGCCGTTGACGTTGACCTTGGCCATGTCCCATTCCAGTTCCTTGGCCACCGCCAGCGACTGGGCGGCGAAGGCTTCGTTGGCTTCGATCAGGTCCAGTTGGTCCAACGACCAGCCGGCCTTGTCCAGGCAGCGGCGGGTGGCCGAGACCGGACCGATGCCCATGATGGCCGGGTCGACGCCAGCGTTGGCATAGGCGCTGATTTTCGCCAGCACCGGCAAGCCCAATGCCTTGGCTTTTTCCGCGCTCATCAGGATCACGGCGGCGGCACCATCGTTTAGCGAAGAGGCATTGCCCGCAGTCACGCTGCCGTCCTTCTTGAACGCCGGCTTGAGTTTGCCCAGGGCTTCGGCGGTGGTACCGGCGCGCGGTTGTTCGTCAGTGGCGAACGCCACCGGGTCGCCCTTGCGCTGGGGAATCAGGATCGGCGTGATCTCATCGGCGAAACGCCCGCCTTTGATGGCGGCGACGGCTTTCTGTTGGGACGCCGCGGCGAAAGCATCCTGCGCCTCGCGGCTGATGCCGTATTTGTCCACCAGGTTCTCGGCGGTGATGCCCATGTGGTAATCGTTGAACGCGTCCCACAGGCCGTCGGTGATCATGCTGTCGATCATCTTCGCGTGCCCCATGCGCAAACCGGTGCGGGCCGCTGGCAACACGTACGGGGCCAGGCTCATGCTCTCCATGCCGCCGGCGATGATGACTTCGGCATCGCCGCAGCGAATCGCCTGGGCGCCCAGGTGCAGCGCCTTGAGACCCGAGCCGCAGACCTTGTTCAGGGTCAGTGCTGGCACGGCATGGGGCAGGCCGGCGAGGATCGACGCCTGGCGCGCCGGGTTCTGTCCGGAACCAGCAGTCAATACCTGGCCGAGGATCACTTCATCGACCTGCTCGCCGGAAAGACCGGTCTGTTCCAGCAAGCGACGGATCACCGCGGCGCCAAGTTCCGGCGCGGGAATGGCAGCCAGCGAACCCTGGAAGCTGCCGATGGCGGTACGGGTAGCGGCGACAATCACGACTTCTTGCATCGAATCTCTCCTCACTGGGCAGCGAACTGCATTTCAGGCACGTGGTCCGGCACGATCAATTTGCCGGCGGTCTTGGCGACGATTTCCTCGACGCTGACGCCTGGCGCACGTTCTTTCAGGATGAAGGCGCCGTCTTGGATTTCCAGGTAGGCCAGGTCAGTCAGCACGCGCTTGATGCAGCCGGCGCCGGTCAGCGGCAGGCTGCAGCGTGGCAGCAGTTTCGACTCACCGTCCTTGGACGCGTGGGTCATGGTGACAATGATGTTCTCGGCACCGGCCACCAGGTCCATCGCGCCGCCCATGCCCTTGACCAGCTTGCCGGGAATCATCCACGAGGCGATATTGCCCTCGACGTCCACCTCGAATGCGCCGAGTACGGTCAGGTCGATGTGGCCGCCGCGGATCATCGCGAAGGACTCGGCGGAAGAGAAGATCGACGCGCCGATGCGCGCGGTGACGGTCTGCTTGCCGGCGTTGATCATGTCGGCATCGACTTCGGCATCGGTGGGAAACGCGCCCATGCCGAGCAAGCCGTTTTCCGATTGCAGCATGACTTCCATGCCTTCGGGGATGTAGTTGGCGACCAGGGTTGGAATGCCGATGCCGAGGTTCACGTAGTAGCCGTCCTGCATTTCGCGGGCGACGCGTTGAGCCATTTGTTCGCGGGAAAGTGCCATGGTGTTATTCCTTCATTCGGGCCGGGGGCAGGGGATCACTTGCGCACGGTGCGCTGTTCGATGCGCTTTTCGAACGTGCCGCAAATGACCCGGTCGACGTAGATGCCAGGGGTGTGGATCTGCGCCGGGTCCAGCTCGCCGGGTTCGACGATTTCCTCGACTTCCACCACGGTGATCTTGCCCGCCGTGGCGGCCAGCGGATTGAAGTTCTGGGCGGTGTGACGATAGATCACGTTGCCGAAATGGTCGGCTTTCCAGCCTTTGACGATGGCGAAGTCGCCGGTGATGGATTCTTCCATCAGATACTGGCGGCCATGGAATTCACGTACTTCCTTGCCTTCGGCCACGGGCGTGCCGACGCCGGTGGCGGTGAAAAACGCCGGGATGCCCGCGCCGCCCGCGCGCATTTTTTCGGCGAGGGTGCCTTGGGGAGTGAGCACGACTTCGATTTCGCCGCTGAGCAATTGCTGCTCGAACAAGGCGTTTTCGCCCACATAGGAGGCCACGACCTTGCGGATCTGCCGGTCTACGAGCAGCACGCCGAGGCCGAAACCGTCGACGCCGCAGTTGTTGGATACCACGGTGAGGTCTCGGGTGCCCTTGCGCTTGATCTCGGCGATCAGGTTCTCCGGGATGCCGCACAGGCCGAAGCCGCCGGCGATGATGGTCATGCCGTCCTCCAAGCCTTCCAGCGCCTCCTCGTAGGAGCTCACGCGTTTGTCGAAACCTGCCATAGACACCTCTTTTATTCTTGAGTGGGGTCGCAATGGAATGCAGTGTTGCGCCAAGTCATATATTTGTTAAGTTGATTTTTGCGTGTGATTGATTGATAAAACTCAATAATTGCTGTCATTCACTTGCAGCTTGAAACTCACCGCTTGCCGCTGGGAGCGCAGCCACCATGACCCTCAAGCAAATCCGCGCGTTCCTCGCCGTGGCCCAAAGCCTGAGCTTCGCCGTGGCGTGCGAGCGGTTGCATCTTTCCCAGTCGGCCCTGAGCTTGACCATCAAGGCGCTGGAAGAAGGGCTCGGAGGTCGTTTGTTCAGCCGCAATACCCGTAATGTCGCGTTGACGCCGGAAGGCGAATCGCTGCTGCCCTTGGCCCGTCGACTGATCGCCGATTGGGACAACGCCGAAGACGAGATGCGCCAGCGCTTCACCTTGCAACGCGGTCGCGTGACATTGGCGGCGATGCCGTCCTTTGCCGGCAACCTGCTGCCGCCCATCCTGAAGACCTTCCGCGCCCGGTTCCCGAATGTCAACGTCACGGTGAACGACGTGATCAACGAGCAGGTGCTGGAAATGGTTCGTGATCGCCACGTGGAACTGGGCGTGGCGTTCGAGCCGCTGCAGAGTTCGTCGCTGGTCTTCACGCCGTTGTACCTCGATCGTTTCGTTGCGGTGGTGCCGTTGGATTCGCCCTTGGCCCAGCTCGCCGAGATCGATTGGCAAGCGTTGCTGGAGCATCCGTTCATTACCCTGCAACGACCCTCCACCGTGCGAGTCATGCTCGAAGAGCACCTTCAGGCCCGGGGCATGAAACTGCCGGTGGAGTTCGAGAGCCATCAGTTGGCGACCGTCGGGCGGATGGTTGCCAGCGGCCTGGGCGTGAGCGCCGTGCCGGCCTTGTGCGTCGGCCAGATGCACGAGCTGGGCGCGCGCTGCATCACGCTCAGCGATCCGGTGATCGAGCGGGCTATCGGCGTGCTGACCAAGCCGGGGTATGAACTGTCGGCGGCGGCCCAGGCGTTGTTCGATACGTTCAAGGATCAGGACTTGGCTGTTCGGCTGTCGGCGCGATAAATCGCCAGCCGTCGTCAGATCAGCAAGGGCAACAGTTGCTCACACGGCGCCTCGACCTTGAGGTCCAGGAGGTCATCGGCGCGGGTCTTGCCCCGATTGATCGCCAGCAGCGGCTTGCCTTGTTCCTTGATTGCCCGGCACAGGCGAAACGCCGAATACGCCATCAACGAAGAACCCACCACCAACAATCCATCTGCTTGGCCGACTGCCTCGGTGGCGCGAGTCGCGGTGGCGGCGGCGACGTTTTCACCAAAGAAAACCACATCGGGTTTCAAGCGCTCGCCGTCGCAATGAGGGCAGCGGGGAATCTGGAAGCGCGCTTCGAATGCCGGATCCAACAAAGTGTCGCCGTCGGGTGCCTGCACCGCATCGACGCCTGCCAGGTAAGGATTTTGTGCCTCCATCAATAATTGTATCCGCTGCCGCTCGCTCCGCTGGCTGCAATCCAGGCACAGCACCCGGTGCAGGTTGCCGTGCAGCTCGATGACCTGCTGGCTGCCGGCCTGGTCGTGCAGGGCGTCGACATTCTGGGTAATCAGGCCACTGATGCGTTCTTGTCCCTGCAACGCCGCCAAAGCTTCGTGGGCCTGGTTCGGCCGGGCTTGACGCATGCGCGGCCAGCCCAGCATCGCCCGCGCCCAGTAGCGCCGCCGTGCCTCGGGCCGGGCGAGAAACTCTTGATACATCATTGGCTGGCGGCCCCGTCGCACGCCGTCGGTGTCGCGGTAATCGGGAATGCCGGAGGGGGTGCTGATGCCCGCGCCGGTCAACACCAGGAAGCGGCGTCCGGCCATGTATGCCTGAAGCTGTTCGATAGGGTCACGGTGAAGATCGTCGGACATTTGCATTCTCCGCTGGGCTTGAATCTTGAGGTTAGCATCGGGCTCGCTGTGCGCCTTTCGTCGCCCTCCCTGGGTCTTTCTTCAAACTTTCCCGGCGCGAGGAACATCCACCTTATGTGCGGTATTTCAGATTTTTCGCACAACGGTGCGCTATGGATACTGAATAAGGAGAACGCAATGGCAACCCCTAAAGACAACCTGCTGGATTGGCTCAACGACGCTCACGCCATGGAACAGCAAGCGGAGAAAATGCTCAAGGCCCAGGCCGAGCGCCTGGAACATTACCCGGTGCTCAAGGCGCGGATCGAACAGCACATCGAAGAGACCCTCGGGCAGCAGAAACTGGTGGAGCAATGCATCCAGCGCCTGGGCGGTAGCCCGTCGATGCTCAAGGACATGGCCGGCAAGCTGATGGCGTTCGGTCAAGCCATGGGCGGCATGGCGATGAGTGACGAAGTAGTCAAGGGCGCCATGAGTGGCTACGTCTTCGAGAACCTGGAAATCGCTTCGTACACGGTGCTGATCGAAGCGGCGAAAGTAGCCGGCGATGTAGAAACGCAAAAGGCCTGCGAGCAGATTCTGCCCCAGGAAATCGCCATGGCTGAATGGCTGCGCGATCATCTGCCGGAAATCACCCAGGCGTTCCTTGAGCGTTCGGCCAATCCGCATACCGAAGCCAAGCGCTGAGGTGCAATGCGAGGCGCGGCCCGGCACGGTTCGGCCGCGCCAAACCTGCCATCAACCGCAAAGAGGACAGGTATGAAGCAGACCACCGGTGAGGTTAGAGCCATCAATCGACAGAGTGCCAGGGTGGGAGTCTACGTGGCGGAAGAGGAAGGCCACACGGTGCTTGAGCTGGGGCCCGCCAATGACGTCGATATCGGCGACGTCATTGAATGGGACAGCGGAACGGCCTTGGGCACACAGACTTATCGCAACCTGACCAAAGGCTGGACCGATGAAGTGTATGTAGCGAAGCACGGCGTCGCGGCGGCCAATCTTGAGGTTCAGCTACTGGTGGGATCCTGACAACCGCGGACCCTTGGAGGACAAACATGAGCGAACTGCAGTGTGGCTGCCCCGGCTGCCATTGCGAGGTAGATCCCGAGCGGGTGTTCAATCACGACGGCGAGGCCTATTGCAGCCAGGCCTGCGCAGAACAACACCCGAATGGCGAGCCATGTCCGGCGGCGGATTGTCATTGTGAACAAAGTGGCAAGGTCGGCGAGCGGGACATTACCAATAACCAACTGGATGAAGCGCTGGAGGAAACGTTCCCGGCCAGCGATCCGATTTCACCCTGAACATCGCTTTATCCGGGCATCGGCGACAGGGTGCCCGGACACCGCAAGCCGGTCAGTGCGGTGGTGCAAGACAACACCGGCAGCTCGCGAGTTTTGGCTTCCTGGAACGGCGCGCGGCCTGGGTGACGAGACCGGTGCAGTGGGGTGCCGGCGCCATTCGGCCTTTGGCGGACAGCGTGGAAAGACACGCACTGTTTTTACATGCTTGAGGTGACAACTTTGTGGGAGCGAGCCTGCTCGCGAATGCAATAGAAAGGTCAAAATTTAGTATCGACTGATAAATAGCATTCGCGAGCAGGCTCGCTCCCACATGGCTCTGCATTTGATAGTGCTAATTGATCGCCGCTTGTTCGATAGCGATTTTCAATACATGACAAGCGCAGCGGTAGATAAACAACAGAATGACCGCTCGTCGCCGTTTGAAGAACTTTATTCAAACCTTGAGCGGTTCAGGTTTTCCTAATAAGTACGAGCCAACGGGGTTCGCAAATAGCAACTAACGAGGTGAATGAAATGGCAAATACAGGTAATAACAACCCTGGCAATTTCGCTAACGATCGTGAGAAAGCATCGGAAGCCGGCAAGAAAGGCGGCCAGGCATCGGGCGGCAACTTCGCTAACGATCCGGAACGCGCAGCCGAGGCCGGCCGTAAGGGCGGTCATATGTCGGGTGGCAATTTTGCCAACGATCCGGAACGTGCCGCAGAAGCCGGCCGCAAAGGGGGTCAAGCCTCGGGTGGCAACTTTGCCAATGACCCTGAAAGGGCTTCTGAAGCGGGCCGCAAAGGTGGCCAGGCGTCGGGTGGCAACTTTGCCAACGACCGGGAAAAAGCTTCCGAAGCTGGCAAGAAAGGCGGTGAAAACAGCCACGGTGGCGGTCGTAAATCGTAATGTCCCGTGGTATCCGCAGACCCCATGCCGTTGGCATGGGGTCTGTTCCGGCCTCACCATCAGTTCTATTCAACGTCGGTCATGTCATGCCCGGCTTCGTTGAATGATTCATATATATCAAGGCTTGGACGAGTTTGGGTCGCTTGCAACTACCATTCGTCTTCTGCCTTGAATAAAAAACAAATTTTATTCGTTTAACTTCTTCTGACTTTCATGGGCCTGCCGCCGGCAGTGTTCTCATGAACTGTGTCCTGAACGAGGAGTTTTACCATGTTCGTACATAACAAACGACTGCAATATACCGTGCGTGTCGCTGAGCCCAATCCAGGACTGGCCAATCTGTTGCTTGAACAGTTTGGCGGTGCCCAGGGCGAGTTGGCGGCGGCGTCGCGCTATTTCACCCAGGCCCTGTCCGAAGATGATCCAGGCCGCAAGGACCTGCTGATGGACATTGCCACCGAAGAGCTCAGCCATCTGGAGGTGATCGGTTCGATCATCGTCATGCTGAACAAGGGCGCCAAGGGCAAGATGGCTGAAGGCGTCGAGCAGGAGGGCCAGCTATACCGGGAAATCAATGGGGCCGGCAATGATTCGCACATCACCAGTGTGCTGTATGGCGCCGGCTCGCCGTTGACCAACTCAGCCGGTGTGCCATGGACCGCCGCCTACATCGATACAATCGGCGAACCGACGGCGGACATGCGTTCGAACATCGCCGCCGAGGCCCGGGCAAAAATCGTTTATGAGCGGCTAATGAACGTCACTGACGATCCTGGTGTGAAAGAAGCCCTGGGCTTCTTGATGACCCGTGAAATCGCCCACCAACTGTCGTTCGAAAAAGCCCTGCACTCCATCCAGCCCAACTTCCCGCAAGGTAAACTGCCAGGCATGCCGGAGTTCACCAACGTGTACTTCAACATGTCCCAGGGTGAACCTACCGTGCGCGGCCCATGGAACCAGGGTGACGATTGGGAGTACGTTGAAAACCCAACGCCAGCGGTCGACGGCGGCGATGGCCTGGCCAGCGTGCAGTTGAGTGAAAAGGACGAAGCGCTATTGATGGACATGAAGGCGCGGACGATGTCCAACCCTGAAAGCAATCCCACCACGGGCGCCGACTTGGGTTCGGGGATGCAAGGTGACAAACTGTAAGAAGCCGGCGAGGGGGCTTAGCCCCCCCGCCTGAAAATATCGCCTGATCGTTATGCCATTGCGCTTGACGGTCGGGCATCGCACGGCCAAATCAACAAGGACCTTTGATGGACCAGCCCACCTCCCGGATCCGATCACCCTGGCGTACCTGGCTCGATCCTGTGCAAAACAACCTGCTGCTGGGCGTGAGCTTCTGGCTGGGTTTGGCGCTGGTCGCCGTACTGCTGTTGTACAGCGGTTACAACGCCTTGGTGGGGGCCGATCGTCAGCACCTGAGCTATGCGGCGTTGGGAGGGGTGTCCGGTTTTGCCGCTACCGCGTTGGGGGCGATGATGGCGGTGGTGCTGCGCGATATTTCATCGCGGACCCAGGACATCATGCTCGGTTTCGCTGCCGGGATGATGCTCGCGGCCAGCTCGTTTTCGCTTATCCTGCCGGGGATCGAGGCTGCACAGATCATCTGCGGCAACCAGTTGCTCGCCGCCCTGGTGGTCGTTATCGGCCTGGGGCTGGGCGTCGCGCTGATGGTCGGGCTCGACCGCTTCGTGCCCCACGAACATGAGCTGAGTGGGCGCCGCGGTCCTGAAGCCAAGCGCATCAACCGGGTGTGGTTGTTCGTCCTCGCGATTACCTTGCACAACCTGCCGGAGGGCATGGCCATCGGCGTCAGCTTTGCCAATGGCGACCTCAAGGTCGGCCTGCCCCTGACCACCGCCATCGCGATCCAGGACATCCCCGAAGGCCTGGCCATTGCCATGGCGCTGCGTGTGACCGGGATCAGCACTCTGCGGGCCGCGCTTATCGCGGTCGGTTCGGGACTGATGGAACCGCTGGGCGCGGTGATCGGCCTGGGCATGTCCTCGGGCGTGGCCGTGGCTTACCCCATCAGCCTCGGATTGGCGGCGGGGGCGATGATCTTCGTGGTCTCCCATGAAGTCATTCCGGAAACCCATCGCAACGGTCACGAGACCCCCGCGACCCTGGGCCTGATGATGGGGTTCGCGGTGATGATGTTCCTCGACACCGCGCTGGGTTAAAACGCACCCGGAACCCTCCGTCCAGGCGTTCACGGATTTTCTTGAACATCCGCATTTTGCTCCGGGTCAGTGTTGATGACAGGTGAAGCGGCGCTTCACCACTTCAACCCGAAGGAGGATGCCGAGATGGCCAGAAAAACCGTGACGGACCTGTTCATTCACGAACTGTCCGATGTCTACAGCGCCGAAAAGCAGATCACTCGTGCCTTGCCACGCATGGCCCGGGCCACCACCAACCCCTTGCTGGCGCAAGCCTTCAACGATCACCTTGAAGAAACCCAAGGCCAGATCGAACGCATTGACACCCTTGTCGAAGTGGCGGGTATCAAGCTCAAGCGCATGAAATGCATTGCCATGGAAGGGCTGGTGGAAGAGACGAAGGAACTGCTCGAGGAAATCGAGAAGGGCGCGGTGCTTGATGCGGGGCTGATCGCTGCGCAACAAAAGATCGAGCACTACGAAATCGCCAGCTACGGCACGCTGATCGCCATGGCCAAGCATTTGAACCTGGGCGACGAAGTGGTCGGTTTGTTGCTGGCCACGCTCAAGGAAGAGAAGGCCACCGATGAGAAACTTTCGAAGATCGCCGAGCAGGGCGGCAACCAGGCGGCGACGATGGAGACTTGAGGCGAACTGGCGAGGTCCCTCGCCACGGGTGCAGTGTTGAATAGGGCATTGGAGCTCATCCCAATGCCCTTTTTTTAAGCGAAACCCAGCCAAACGCCCCCAACGACCGCACAGCGTCCGGCAATAAAAATCGTTGGAACTACGCTCCAGCGCGTCCCGTCACTTGTTCTGAGAGGCACTTATCCAGGCAGCGTTTCGGCGCTTGCCTGTTGTTGAGTTTTTCATCACGGAGGCGATGGACAGACATGACTATCCCGGACAACAACCCCGAGCGACAAAGCGGCACTTCAAGTCAGGGGCGACCTGACGAGTCCCTTAACCACATCAAGGAGGACGTGAACGAAGCCATCGGCAGCGCCCGCGAAAAGGCCGATGCGCACTTCGGCCAATACCGCGATACCGCGGCGGACCAGATCGATGCCTTGGCGCGTGGCGCCAAGTCGGCCATGTCGGAACTCGAAGCCAACGACACCCTTGGCCTCTCGCATTACTTGGCGGACATGGCCGATAGCATGAGCGGTCTGGCCGGCAAGTTGCGCAACAAGAGCGCCGAAGAGTTGCTGCACGACGGCTCTCGCCTGGCACGGGATAATCCCGGTCTGTTCCTCGCCGGCAGCATCGCAGTAGGCTTCGGCCTGTCGCGGTTCCTCAAGGCCGGCACCTCGCCGGTGGCCACTGAGGTCGACGACCCTGCGGCCGGGAATTCGAATCCACCGGCCGGCGGATTCGGCGCCCAGCGACCCTTCGAGCCAACCCCTGACCCCATCGGTCCGGGTGCCGCAACAACACCAAGCAGTGGCCTGGCCACTGGCGTTACTCCGACTTCACCCAGCGTCCAAGACCATCCCAGTGACTCAGCCACCGGCTCGCTGCCGGGTTCGGCCAATACCAGAGGAGAATTGTGATGAACCGACCAGACCCCGATCTGCAGCGTCCCACCGGGACCACGGCGCCCGACAACGATGCATCGGTCATGGGCTTGCTCAGGCAACTGACCCATGAAGTCCCTTCGCTGTTCACCAAGGAATTGGCGCTGGCCAAGGCTGAGTTCCAAGCCAGTCTCAACTCGCTGAAGGCGGGCATCGCCGGGGTGGCCGGCGGCGCGATGGTGCTGCTGGCCGGTTTTATCATCCTGTTGATGGCAGTGGTGTATGGCCTGAGTACGATGATGGCGCCGTGGCTGGCCGCGCTGATCGTTGGTGTGGTGGCGATGATCATCGGCTTCGTCATGGTCCAGTCGGGCAAGAAGCAGTTCGAACCGTCCCACTTCAAGCCTGACCGAACGCTCGATGCCTTGAACAAAGACCAGGAAGCCCTGCGGAGGAAAGCCTCATGAAGGATGAATTCAAAACCGAATCCGAAAAGAGCCCGGAAACCATCGAGCGCGAGATCGATGAGCAGCGCGCCCATATCAGCCACATCGTCGATGCCTTGGGCAGCAAGTTCACCCCGGGCCAAATGCTCGATCAGGCACTGGGCCTGGTGAAGGGCAATGGCGCGGAATTTTTCGGCAACCTCGGCACCACGGTGCGCAATAACCCGGTGCCGACCGTGTTGACCACGGTCGGCTTGTGCTGGTTGATGCTCGGCCAGAACCACCCGCCGCGGGTCGGCTATCGCGTCGGACCCGACCAGGACGGCAGCGGCTGGAGCGAGGGACTTGCCGGTGGCCTGGGCAGCGCCAAGGATCATTTGCATGACACCACCGATTCGTTGCGCGAAGGCTTCCACCATCTCAAGGACAAGGCTTCGCACCTGGCTGACGGTCTCGGTGCCGGCGCCCGTCATGCCCGCCACAGCGCCCATGAAACGGGGGCGCGAATGAGCCAGGGTTCCCAGGACCTGGGCGAGCAGTTCAGTCGCTTGCTCAAAGAGCAACCGCTGATGCTGGCGGCTGCGGGTATCGCCTTGGGCGCCATGCTGGGGGCTGCGTTGCCTAGCACGTCGACCGAACAGCGGGTGATGGGCAGGACCAGCGCCGACCTGGCCGACAAGGCCAAGCAAAAGGCGCGCGAAGGCTATGAAACGGTGCGCGATACGGTGAGCAAGACCACCGAGCATCGTGACCAGCCAGCCGCCACGCCAGCCCCTGGACACGCGCATTCCGGCGCGGATCTGTCCGGCGGGTTGGGTACCTCGTAGGCGAGCGCAAGAGGCGGTGCGGGATGTTCCCGCGCCGTACCTGTCAAGGTTGGCAGAGCCTCGGCTGTTGTGCGGTTATTTCATCTGAAGTACACCGTTCCCAAGGAGGCAGCACATGAAACATCAGGTCCCGTTCAGCGGCCATCTGGTCTTCATCGGCTTCGGCTCCATTGCGCGAGCCACGTTGCCCTTGCTACTCAGGCAGGATCACATCGAGGTCGAGCGCATCACCGTCATCGCACCGGTGATTGAGCAGGAGATCTGGTTCAAGGAGCGGGGCATTCGTTTTGTCCGCAAGGCGCTGACCGAGCAGACCTTTGTACAGACGCTGGATCGCTTCGTGAAGCCCGGTGACTTCATCGTCAACGTGTCGGTGGAGGTCAGCTCATTGGCGGTCATGGCGTACGCCTTCGATAAGGACGCCCTGTACTTGGACACCTGCGTCGAACCCTGGGCCGGTGGCTATGACGATCCGCACCTGGACCTTTCCCACCGCACCAACTATGCGTTGCGCTATCAGGTGCTGGACCTGCGCAAGAAGTTGGGCAAAGGCCCGACGGCAGTCGTTGCCCATGGCGCCAATCCAGGCTTGATTACCCATTTGCTCAAAGCTGGACTGATGGAGTTGGCAGTGCAGTTGGACCATCCGTTGCCCCAGGACCGCGAAGGCATCGACTGGGCGCGGTTATGCATGGAGATGGGTATCAAGGTCATCCATTTTGCCGAACGCGATACCCAGCGTTCGCAGCGTCTCAAGGAGGACGATGAGTTCGTCAACACTTGGTCGGTGGAAGGCTTCATCAGCGAGGGCAGCCAGCCGGCGGAACTCGGTTGGGGCAGCCATGAGCGCAGTTGGCCGACGTCTGCCCGACGTCATCGCTTCGGCACGCGCAACACGATTTATCTCGAACGTCCCAGTGCCCGCGTGCTGGTCAAGACGTGGACGCCGTTGGGCGGCCCCTGCCTGGGGCTGATGATTACCCATCATGAAACCGCATCGACGGCTGACCTGCTGACCGTCAAGGAGCAACGCAGATTGGTCTATCGACCGACGCTGCATTACGCCTATCACCCTTGCAATGACGCGCTGCTGTCGATTCATGAGCTGGTCGGTCGCGGCTGGGAAGCGCAAACCCGGCAACGCATCCTCAATGGCGAAATCGACAGCGGCGGCGCCGACGCCCTCGGTGTCTTGCTGATGGGCCATGAGCTGAATGCCTACTGGTTCGGCTCGGTGCTGAGCATCGACGAAGCCCGGGCGCTGGTGCCCTTCAACAACGCCACCAGCCTGCAAGTGGCGGCGGGGGTGCTGTCGGGCATCGTCTGGGCGGTAGAGCATCCGGACCGTGGCATCGTCGAGCCCGAGCAAATGGATTACCAGCGTGTGCTAGAAGTCGCCCGGCCTTACCTCGGCACGCTGGTGGGCCAGCGCACCGACTGGACGCCGGGTGGCGCGGTTCATAAACAGTCCGAGGATGGCGCTGCGAATAGCTGGCAATTCGAGCATTTCACGACACCCTAGTCGGGTCATTCAGACCCCAGCGTCACGCGGCATCCCTTGCGATGGCGGATCTGTTCGTCAGAGGGGCGCTCCAGGATGAATTCGAAACGCGGCTCGCCTTCGCTGTAGATCACCAGCCAGCCCCATTCCAACTCGTTTTCATCCTGCCCTGGGCGGGGCGGCGCGGCCCACCAGGGTTCTTTTTGCATGATCTGGCGCATCGTTTACCTCCTGCCGGTTGGTCCTTTGAACTATAGACTGCGGGATTTTCATCCAGCTCAGTGTGCTCTGCCCACGCCCAACGGCGTCTAGCGTCTGTATCCCCGCACTCGAACGGGGAATGATCGGACCCATGCGCACATGCAAGCACTGTTGAACGAGATCCTCGACGCGGTTCGCCCCCTGATCGGCCAGGGCAAGGTAGCCGATTACATTCCTGCTCTGGGCACGGTGCCGGCCAATCAGCTGGGCATTGCCGTGTACAGCAATGACGGTGAGATGTATCGCGCAGGCGATGCTGACACGCCGTTTTCGGTACAGAGTATTTCCAAGGTCTTCAGCCTGGTGCAGGCGATCGAGCATTCCGGCGAAGCCATCTGGGAGCGCTTGGGCCACGAGCCGTCCGGCCAGCCTTTCAACTCGTTGGTGCAGCTGGAGTTCGAACGCGGCCGGCCGCGTAATCCGTTCATCAACGCCGGGGCCCTGGTGATCTGCGACATCAATCAATCACGCTTCGCCGCTCCGGCGCTGTCGATGCGTGATTTCGTACGTCGCTTGTCGGGCAATCCCCAAGTGATGGTGGATGGCAAGGTCGCCGAGTCGGAATACCAGCACCGCGCGCGAAACGCGGCGATGGCCTATCTGATGCAATCTTTCGGCAATTTCCATAACGACGTGGAAGCGGTCTTGCGCAGCTATTTCAGCCACTGCGCGCTACGAATGAACTGCATCGACCTGGCCCGTGCGTTCTGCTTCCTGGCCAACGATGGTTTTTGCAAGCACAGCGGCGAGCAGATCCTCAGCGCTCGCCAGACTCAGCAGGTCAACTCCATCATGGCCACCAGCGGCCTGTACGACGAGGCGGGCAACTTCGCCTATCGCGTTGGCCTGCCGGGCAAGAGCGGCGTGGGCGGTGGGATTGTCGCCGTGGTGCCGGGGCAGTTCACGGTCTGCGTCTGGTCG
This sequence comes from Pseudomonas sp. Z4-20, assembly GCF_051131955.1. Lineage (NCBI taxonomy): Bacteria > Pseudomonadati > Pseudomonadota > Gammaproteobacteria > Pseudomonadales > Pseudomonadaceae > Pseudomonas > Pseudomonas sp. Z4-20. The sequence continues at coordinate 3,489,707 of NZ_CP071641.1, read as the reverse complement.
CCGGAACTCAACGTTGCCGGCAATTCCCTCGCCGGCATGGCGGCGCTGGAACTGCTCAGCCAACGGATCGGCTGGTCGGTTTTCTGATGACAAAAAAAAGGCCCGCTGCTGATTCAGGAGCGGGCCTTTTGCTAAGGAATGTCAGCAGAGGCGGTCAATGACCCGAACCTCAGCGCTGTCCTGCACCGACGGCCAGGCCTGGGTCAGCGTTTGTAGCACGCGGCCCATGAAGTCCTTGTCGGCGGCGGCTTTCTTGCCGACGTAGCCTTGGCCACGGCGGTACATTTTCAGCCGGGCGCATAGGTCTTGCTGGTGCTTGTCGAACTCGTCTTCCTGGGTGAAGGGCGAGAGGCAGTCCATATGGACCTGGCCGGTCTTGCTGATCCACAGGATGTGGCTGTCCAGGCTGTCTTTGTGTGCTGCGAACATGCGAGCCAGTTCATCAATAGATGGTTGATTATTCAGATTCATGTGTAAGCCCCTTGACCATTTGGTTGATCTGTCTGGTGGTTCGCAAAACTTCGCTGTTCGGTGATGTTTGCCTGTCACCGAAACCAGGCCGTCAGCGTTCATCCGTCGAGCTTCGACGGGGTCGTGCATCAGTTATGTAGTGTTATCGAAGGGCTGCTACGCAGATGCGCTACAACGAAGAAAAACAGCGAAGAATCTTCAGGCCAGTGTCGACTTTGAGGGTCGAGCCCATGCGTCATGAGGATTGATCGCCAGCGTTTCTCGTCCTTGTCACCGGACGGTCATGCCAGGTCAGCACCTTCAATCTGCCTTGTGGGCAGTCCCTTTACCAAAAAAACAGCTCGGCGGTCAGACGAGCTTGCTCAAACATTTGCCTGTACTCCCGATCGGGGAGACGTCTGCATCATGCAAGGGCAAATCGGAGGCGTCAACGGTTTTGTAGTGATTATTTTTTGGCACTACATATTGTCGGACAAAATGGTTTGGGTATGGAAAAACAGCTGCGGGTGGTTTCCCGTGGCGAGGGAGCTTGCTCCCGCTGGGGCGCGAAGCGGCCCTAAAAAAGGCACATGCGATGTGTCAGACATATTGTGTGAGGTTACTTGGGGCTGCTACGCAGCCCAGCGGGAGCAAGCTCCCTCGCCACGGGATCGCATCTGGCTTGCTCTTCTGCGGCAGGGCTCAGGTGGCCTTGGCCGTGCTCGCCTTGCGCGGTGCGCCGTCAGTTTTGCGCTTGGCCGGCTTGCGTTTTTTCTTCCACGGCGCGGCCCCACGTCCGGCGGGGCTGGCCGGGCCGTTGATGGTCAGGCTCATGCCTTGGCAGCGGGCGACGTGCTTGCTCATCCAGGCGGCTTGCCGGGTGACGAATTCTTCCAGGCTCATTTCGCCGCTTTGCACCATGTCCAGCGCTTGTTCCCAGATTGCAGTGGTGCCGGGGTCGGCGATCGCCCTAGGCACCGCGTCGATCAGGCTGAACGCCGCTGGAGTGGCGGCCAGGGCCTTGCCGTTCTTTACCAGATAACCACGATCGAGCAAGCCCTGGATGATCGAAGCGCGGGTCGCTTCGGTGCCGATGCCGGTGGTGTCCTTGAGCTTCTGCTTGAGCAACGGATCCTCCACCAGCTTGGCGACGTTCTTCATCGCCTTGATCAGGTCGCCCTCGGTGAACGGCTTGGGTGGCTGGGTCCACAGGTCTTTGTGAATCACCTCGTCGACTGTGCAGTCGCGGCCTTCGGCCAGCGGCGGCAAGGTTTGTGGCACGGGTGCTTCGCGTCCCCGTGCCGGTGCGAGTGCTTCGGGCAGGGCGCGCTTCCAGCCGGGTTCGACGATCTGCTTGCCGACCGCGCGCAGGGCCTGGCCGGCACAATCGAAGTCGGCCTGGGTCCGGTCGTATTCATGGTTGGGCAGGAACTGCGCCAGGTAGCGCGCGCGAATCAGCGCGTAGACAGCGCGCTGCTTGCCGGCGAGCTTGTCGAGGTTCTTCGCCGCAGCCGTGGGAATGATGCCGTGGTGCGCGCTGACCTTGGCGTCGTTCCAGGCGCGGGATTTGCGTTGGGGTTGCAGGTGATCGCGCAGCGGTGCAAGGCCCGGATCGGCCTGGGCAAGGGCGGCGAGAATGGCGGGCGCTTCGCCGTGCTGGCTCACCGGCAGGAAACCGCAATCGCTGCGCGGATAAGTGATGAGCTTGTAGGTTTCGTAGAGCGACTGGGCAACGTCCAGGGTTTCCTGGGCGCCAAGGCCGAGCTTCTTCGAGCAGACTTCCTGCAGGGTGCCCAGGTCGAACGGTAGCGGCGCCGCTTCGCGCATGCGTTCGGTGCGTACCTTGATGACCCGGGCGGTGGCAGCGTTGCCCATGGCCTGGGCGGCGTCGCGGGCCAGGGCCTGGTTCAGGCAGCGTTCCTGGTCGTCGCAGGCGTCCGGATCGGCGCGCCATTGAGCGGTGAAGGCGGTGCCGGCATCGCTCAGTTGCACGTCGATGGCCCAGTAGGCGACCGGTACGAAATCGGCAATGCTGCGGTCGCGATCCACCACCAGTCGCAGGGTCGGCGTCTGCACGCGGCCCACCGGCAAGACGCCTTGATAACCGGATTGGCGCCCCAGGAGCGTGAACAGGCGACTCATGTTCATGCCGATCAGCCAATCGGCCCGTGAGCGGCCGAGGGCCGAATGGTACAGGTTGAAGGTTTCCGCGCCGGGCTTGAGTGCGCCGAGGGCCTTGCGGATCGACGCGTCGTCCAGGGCCGACAACCACAGTCGCTGGATCGGCCCGCGATAGCGGCAATGCTCGACCAGCTCCCGGGCGATCATTTCGCCCTCGCGGTCGGCATCGGTGGCGATGACCAGTTCCGTCGCTTCCCCCAGGAGCCGCTTGACCGCTTTGTACTGCCCGGCGGTTTTCGGCTTGACCGTCATTTTCCATCGCGCCGGCACGATGGGCAGGTCGGCCAGCACCCAGCGCTTGTAGCGCGCGTCGTAGGCGTCGGGTGGGGCGGTTTCCAACAGATGGCCGATGCACCAGGTGACCGTGACGTTCGCGCCCAGCCAGCAACCGTCGCCGCGCCGCGTGGCGCCCAGCACTGTGGCGATGTCCTTGGCCTGGGACGGTTTTTCACACAGGTACAACCGCATAACGCCTCTTCCTAAGCAGGTTTCATGGGGCGCTAGCATGGTCAGGGATCGGCGCCGGAGCAAGCTTTATCTGTATGGATATACAGATAAAACGTTGCGCTGCGTTGCAACAGCCCGCTTGGCTTGTCGCTTGGCGACTGAATAGGCAAGCAGAATGAATTTCTCGCAAGGGCATCGCTCATAACTTGCAGAGCGATTGAAACCGCAGAGCAAGTTAATGGAATCAAGGAGAGTCACTTTCATGAATTCGATGCCGAAGGGCAACGGACAGGCGACCACGCGTTTGATTCTCGTTGTTGAGGATGATCCGACCATCCTGGAGTTTTTGTGTGAAATCCTCGAGGAAGAGGGGTTTGTCGTCGAGCCCCGGGAGAGCGCTGATTCGGCACTGACCTTTCTCGAAGAGAGCGCCGATTACGTGGACCTGCTGCTGACCGATATCACCATGCCTGGGGCGATGGACGGAGCGGACCTCGCCAACCTGACCGGGGATCGCTGGCCACAGATACCACTGCTGATCATGTCGGGCTTCGAGACGCCGGAAAGCGCGGGGATCAAGCACCAGGCCTCGTTCATTGCCAAGCCGTGGGCGCTGGGGCAGATGCTCGACCTGGTGGAAAGCACGGTAAAAGATCACTCGGTGCATTGATGGCTGTAATGCAGTTCCCGTGGCGAGGGAGCAAACTCCCTCGCCACGGGGGACAGATCCTCAGTTGGTATCCAAATCCACGTTCCTGGTTTCCCGCAGGCAGATCATCCCCACCACCAGGCTCACGCCCGTGATCACCACCGGGTACCACAGCCCATAGAAAATATCCCCGGTATAGACCACCAGCGCGAACGACACGGTGGGCAGGAAGCCGCCGAACCAGCCATTGCCGATGTGGTACGGAAGGGACATCGACGTGTAGCGAATGCGGGTCGGGAACAGTTCCACCATCAGCGCCGCCAGCGGACCGTAGCACATCGCGGAGATGATGATCAGCGCCACGATCAGGGCGACGATCATCGGCCGGTTGATCTGCTGGGCGTCGGCCTGTTGCGGGTAGCCCGCCAGCGTCACCGCGCCGCGCAGGGCGGCTTCGTCGTAGCCTTCGAGTTTCACGTCACCGACGCTCACTTGCACGCTGCTGCCGGCAGGCGCCGCGACGCTGCTGTAGGGCAGGCCTTGCTTGACCAGGAAGGTCTTGACCTTGTCGCAGGGGCTGTCGAAACGCGCCTTGCCCACCGGGTCGAACTGGAAGGTACAGGTGGCCGGATCGGCGACCACGGTGATCGGTGCCTGGCGGCTTGCCAAGTCGATGGCCGGGTTGGCGTAATGCGCAAGCGTCTTGAAGATCGGAAAGTACAAAGCCGTCGCCAACAGCAGGCCGATCATCAGTATCGGTTTGCGTCCGACCTTGTCCGACAGCCAGCCAAAGAAGATGAAGAACGGTGCGCCGATGATGACGCTGACGATCAGCAGGCTATTGGCGAGTGCCGGGTCCATCTTGAGGAATTGGGTGAGGAAAAACAGCACATAGAATTGCGCGGCATAGAAGGTCACCGCTTGCCCGGCGTTGATGCTGAACAGGGCGATCAGCACCACCTTCAGGTTTTCCCATTTGCCGAACGATTCGCGGATCGGCGCCTTGCAGCACTTGCCTTCTTCTTTCATTTTCAGGAAGGCCGGCGACTCGTGCAGGCTCAGGCGGATCCAGGTGGAGATGCCCAGCAGCAGGATCGACAACAGGAACGGAATGCGCCAGCCCCAGACTTCGAACTGGTCACCGGTAAAGTAACGGCACCCCAGCACCACCAGCAGCGAGAGCAACAGCCCCAGGGTGGCGGTGGACTGAATCCAACTGGTGTGGAAACCGCGCTTGCCCATCGGTGCGTGCTCGGCGACATAGGTGGCCGCGCCGCCGTACTCACCGCCCAAGGCCAGGCCCTGGAGCATGCGCAACACCACCAGGATGATCGGCGCGGCGATGCCGATGCTGGCGTAGTTGGGCAGCAGGCCGACGCAGAAGGTGGCCAGGCCCATCAGCACGATGGTCGCCAGGAAGGTGTACTTGCGCCCGATCATGTCGCCCAATCGACCAAACACCAAGGCGCCGAACGGACGCACGATGAAGCCGGCGGCGAAGGCCATCAAGGCAAAAATGAACGCCGTGGTGTCGTTCACCCCGGCAAAGAACTGCTTGCTGATCACCGCCGCCAGGGCGCCGTAGAGAAAAAAGTCGTACCACTCGAACACCGTCCCCAGGGACGAGGCGAAGATGACTTTCTGCGTTTCCTGACTGGTGCCGGCGCTGCGCGTGGCTTCCAGGGGCTGAACATGCTCAGACATAGCGGTATCCCTCACAGTGATTGTTTTTGTTGTTCCACTGCAACGCCGGGTGGGGCGTCTCCTGACTTGACACGTTTTCCTTGGTTTACGTGCTTCCCTCGCCACGGGGGCTCTTGGTGTTTTTCAGACCGTGGCGGGCTGCTTTTGTGTCGTGATGCTGGTGGTCGCTGGCGCAAGCATCATCTGCGCCGCCTTCTCGGCAATCATCAGCGTCGGCGAGCAGGTGTTGCCCGAGGTGATGCGCGGCATGATCGAGGCGTCGGCGATGCGCAGACCCTTGATGCCATGCACGCGCAGTTGCGCATCCACCACGGCGTCGGCGTCCGGGCCCATGCGGCAAGTGCCCACCGGATGGAAAATCGTCGTGCCGATGCGCGCGGCGGCCTGGTGCAATTCTTCTTCGGTTTGCAGGCTGGGGCCGGGCAGGTATTCCACCGGCTTGAAGGCGCCCAGGGCCGGGGAGGCGACGATGCGTCGGGTCAGGCGGATGGCGTCGGCGGCGACCCGCAGGTCTTCGGGATGGCTCAGATAATTGGGCTGGATCAACGGCGCGTCACGGGGATCGGCTGAGCGGATATCTACGCGGCCGCGGCTCATCGGACGCAAGTCGCACACCGACGCGGTGAACGCCGCAAAGCTGTGCAGCGGTTCGCCGAAGCGCTCCAGGGACAACGGTTGTACATGGTATTCAAGGTTGGCCGAGGTCTGTTCCGGCCCCGAGCGGGCGAACGCGCCGAGTTGGCTCGGGGCCATGGACAACGGGCCGCTGCGGTCGTACAGGTAGCGCAAGCCCATGCCCATCTTGCCCCACAGCGTGCCGGCGATCTGGTTCAGCGTACGGGCGTTTTCCAACTGGTAGATCAGCCGCAACTGCAAGTGATCCTGCAAGTTGCCACCAACGCCGGGCAACTCGTGGACCACGCCGATGCCCAGGCGCTGCAACAGGCTGCGCGGGCCGATCCCGGAGCGCTGCAAAATGCTCGGCGAGCCAACGGCGCCGGCGCACAGGACGATTTCCTTGCGGGCCTTGAACGTCATGTTTTCGCCTTGCCAGCGGGCGCTGACGGCGTGGGCACGATCGTCACGCAACAACACGCGGTCTACCTCGACCTCGGTCAATATCGTCAGGTTGGGGCGGTTGCGAATCGGTTTGAGAAAGGCCTTGGCCGCGTTCCAACGCACCCCGGCTTTCTGGTTGACCTGGAAGTAGCCACAGCCTTCGTTGTCGCCACCGTTGAAATCGTCGACGCTGGGGATGCCGCTCTGCTCGGCAGCGGTGCGGAAGGCATCGAGAATCGGCCATGACAGGCGCTGGCGTTCGACTCGCCATTCCCCGCTCGCGCCATGAAAATCGGAGTCTCCCGCGAAGTGGTTTTCGCTCTGCCTGAACAGCGGCAACACGTCTTTCCAGGCCCAGCCGGGATTACCCTCGGCGGCCCAGCCATCGTAGTCCGCGGCCTGGCCGCGCATGTAGATCATGCCGTTGATCGACGAGCAGCCGCCTAGCACCTTGCCGCGCGGATAGCTCAGCGCGCGCCCTTGCAGGCCCGGTTGTGCTTCGGTCTTGAAGCACCAGTCGGTGCGCGGGTTACCGATGCAGAACAGGTAGCCGACCGGGATATGAATCCAGGGATAATTGTCACGGCCACCGGCTTCGAGCAGCAGCACCCGGTGTTGCGGATTGGCCGAAAGCCGGTTGGCCAGAAGGCATCCAGCGGGACCGGCGCCCACGATCACGTAATCGTATTCATCGACGACAGGTTGCATTCGCGACCTCATTTTTTGTTCTTGTGGGACTCATCCTAGTTGTTAGTTTTCGTCAAAAGAATGTTAGTTTTTGCGCAGCGGCTGTGCGTTTATAAACAGTCACCACTTCAGGCGTTTGCAAGGAAGGCTCATGTTCGATTGGAATGACCTGCGCTACTTCCTGGAACTGCAACGCAGCGGCCGCTTGTTGACCGCCGCGCGACGGCTCAACACCACCCATGCCACGGTGGCGCGGCACATCGAGGCCATCGAGAAAAGCCTCGGCACGGCGTTGTTTGTCCAGCACGCCCAGGGCTACGAACTGACCCCAGCGGGTGAAGCACTGCTCAAGCATGCCGAAGCCATGGAGAACGTCGCGCTGCTCGCCCAGGAAGACATCACCCAGTCCAGCGCACCCCTGGGCAAGATCCGGTTAGGTGTGACGGAAGGGCTGGGCATCATGTTCCTGGCCAGTCGCATGAATGGGTTGTTCGAGCGTTATCCGGGGTTGGAGGTGGAGCTGGTCGCCGTGCCGCGGTTCGTCAGTATCCTCAACCGCGAGGCGGAAATCAGTATTCACCTTGAACGGCCGGCGGCCGACCTGCTGGTCACTCGCAAACTCACCGATTACCGCCTGGCCCTGTATGCCAGCCAGGGCTACCTGGACCGCTCGCCGCCGTTGCACAGCCGCGAGGACCTGGCTCGTCACGCCTGGATCGGCTATGTCGACGACCTGTTGTTCAGCCAGGAATTGATGTTCCTCAACAGCTTTTGCCGCAAGCCGCGGGTCGTCTTCCACAGCACCAGCGTCATCGCCCAGCAGCAGGCCGCGCGTTCGGGCCTGGGAATCGCCGTGCTGCCGTGCTACATGGCCAGCAGCGATCCGACGCTGGTGCCCTTGTTGCCGGACGAGAGCATCTGCCGAAGCTATTGGATCAGTACCCGCCGCGAGCTGCACAAATCCGTCCGGTTACGCGTGTTGTGGGATTACGTGGTGCAGTTGTGCGAGCGTGAGCAGGGGCTGCTGCTGCCTTAGCCGCGCTGCCAAATCTCCGTCAGTCTAGAACCCTGTGGCGAGGGAGCCAGCGGCCTCGCCACAATGATTTGTACAGCCAACCTGTGAACTGACTGGCGGCGCTTGTCAGAAAAAACCGACAGGAGTACAAATGTACTCCATGACGACTCTCACTCCTCGCCGCACCGCTATCCTGACCTTTATCCGCGAACGCATCGCCGAGCAGGGCCAGCCTCCGAGCCTCGCTGAAATCAGCGAGGCGTTTGGTTTCGCCTCTCGCAGCGTGGCGCGCAAGCATGTGCTGGCGTTGACGGAGGCCGGTTTCATCGAGGTCAATCCGCACCAGGCCCGAGGCATTCGGCTGCTGAACCAACCGCCACGCCCCGAGTTGCTGGACGTGCCGGTGCTGGGGCGGGTGGCTGCCGGGCTGCCGATTGGCGCCGACGCCGAGGTTCACAGCCGCCTGCTGCTGGACCCGGCGATTTTCACCAAGGCGCCGGATTATTTGTTGCGGGTCCAGGGCGATTCGATGATTGAGGACGGCATTCTCGACGGTGACCTGGTGGGTGTGCAGCGCACGCCCCAGGCCGCCAATGGGCAGATCGTCGTGGCGCGCCTGGACGGGGAGGTGACCATCAAGCGCTTCGAGCAAGTCGGCGAGCGCGTGCGCCTGTTGCCCCGCAACCCGGCCTATCAGCCAATCATCGTTGCAGCCGACCAGGACCTGGCGATCGAAGGCGTGTTCTGTGGCTTGGTGAGACAAGGCTGATGGGCGCTGTCGTTGCGCTGGACACGCTGTTCAATGGCGGCCAAGTCTGGAGAGGCCGGCCTGCGCCGCCGGCCGCCAGCCCGCAGCCCACCGGTCATGCGGCGCTGGACGCGGCATTGCCCAATGGCGGCTGGCCGGAAGCGGCACTGACGGAAATTCTCATCAGCGCGCCGGGCGTGGGCGAGTTGCAACTGGTCTGGCCGACCCTCGCGCGGCTGTCGGCGGCGGGGGAGCGGATCGTGCTGGTGGCGCCGCCGTTCGTACCCTATCCCCAGGCTTGGCGAAATGCCGGGGTCGACCTGCGCCAGCTGTCGATCATCCAGGCCGATCAACGCGATGCCTTGTGGGCCACTGAGCAATGCTTGCGTTCGGGCAGTTGCGGCGCGGTGCTGTGCTGGCCTCGGCAGGCGGATGACCGGGCCCTGCGCCGGTTGCAAGTCGCGGCGGAAACCGGCCAGACCCTGGCGTTCGCCTGGCGCTCGATCCAGGAAGCCATCAACCCGTCTCCGGCGGCCCTGCGGATTGCCATCGATGCCCGGCCGGCACAATTGCGAGTGCTCAAGTCCCGGGGCGGGCTGGCTCGTTCGGCACCGATTGCGTTTCCCACGCACACCGAGCATTGAGGTTGCGATGCGCTGGGTCTGTATCCTCTTTCCGCAATTGGCGTTGGACGCCGCGTTGCGCCAGCGCCCCGATCCCGACGAGCCCCTGGCGCTGCTGACCGGTCCGGCCCAGCGTCGAGTGTTGCAAGCGGTCAATGAACCGGCCCGCGCCCTGGGCTTGCGGCCCGGGCAGACCATGACCGCCGCCCAGGCCCTGAGCAAAGGGTTTGCCACGGCCGAGTACGACGCGGCGCAGATCGAGCATTGGCAACAATTCCTGGCAGCCTGGGCCTACCGCTTCAGTTCCCAGGTCAGCGTGCATTACCCGCGCACGGTGGTGTTCGAAATCGAATCGAGCCTGGGGCTGTTCGGGCCCTGGCCGGTATTCGAGGCGCGCTTGCGGGACGAACTGACGGAACTGGGCTTTCGCCATCGCATCGTCGCTGCCCCCAACCCGGTGGCAGCGCGGGTACTGGCCAATGCTTATGATGCCCTGGTGGTGCCCGATGGCGAGACCCTGCAAGCGTACCTGGAGCACATGCCCGTGGACCGCATCGGCCTGGCGCCCGACGTCGCCACGGCGTTGTCGCGCATGGGCCTGCGCCGCCTGGACCAGGTCCAGGCCTTGCCCCGACACACCTTGGCGCGGCGCTTCGAGGCCGACGTGCTCAAGCACTTCGACGCGCTGACGGGCAATCGCCCCCTGGCGCTGTCGTTCTATTTGCCTGCGGACCGTTTCGATGTGCGTATCGAGCTCAATTACGACGTGCAATCGCACCAAGCGTTGCTGTTTCCGCTGCGCCGCTTGACCGGTGATCTGTCGGCCTTTTTAGCCGGGCGCGACAGCGGCGTGCAGCGCTTCGACCTGCATCTGGAGCATGCGGGTTTGCCCGACACGGTGATCAAGGTCGGCCTGCTCAGCGCCGAGCGGGACCCTTCAATGCTGTTCGAACTGGCTCGTGGCCGTCTCGAACAGGTACAGGTCGAGGCACCCGTGCGCGGTGTTCGGTTGTGCGCCGAAGACCTGCCGAGCTTCGTGCCCCAGCGCCTGGAGTTGTTCGACGAACGTCCCCAGCAGTCCTTGCCCTGGGAGCAATTGCGCGAACGACTGCGGGCGCGCCTGGGCGACGATGCCGTGCAAGGGCTGGGGTTTGGCGACGATCATCGACCTGAGTGCGCTTGGCAACTGACGCCCGAGCCTTGGCGCCAGGCCTGTCCTCTGCGCGATGAAATCCAGCGTCCCGGCTGGCTGCTTGGCGAGCCCCAGGCGTTGCCCGAGAGTCAGGCGCGCATCCTCATGGGCCCGGAACGCATCGAGTCCGGCTGGTGGGACGGCGCCGACGTGCGCCGCGATTACTACCTGATCGAAACCCGTACCGGGCAACGCGCCTGGGCCTATCGACCGGTGGGCGAAAGCGGGCCGTTATGGCTGCAAGGCTGGTTCGCATGAACATCGACTACGCCGAACTGCATTGCTTGTCGAACTTCAGCTTCCAGCGCGGCGCCTCCAGCGCCCTGGAGCTGTGTCGCCGTGCCAGACAACAGGGCTATCGGGCCCTGGCGATTACCGATGAATGCACCCTGGCCGGGATCGTCCGGGCCTGGCAGGCGGCCAAAGAGCTGGAGCTGCAACTGATCGTGGGCAGCGAAATCCAGGTCGAGGATGGCCCCAAGCTGGTGCTGCTGGTGGAAAACCTCGAAGGCTATCAAGCCTTGTGCCGGCTGATCACCCGCGCCCGGCGTCGCAGCGAGAAGGGCCGTTATCGCATCGTCCGGGAAGATTTCGACGAACCCCTGCCGGGACTGTTGGCGTTGTGGGTTCCCGGCGGCAAGGATCCCGAGGCGCAAGGCCGTTGGCTCCAGCGTTTTTTTGCCGGGCGCCTGTGGCTGGCCGTGCAGTTGCATTGCGGACAGGACGACCGCAAGCGCCTGGCCGACTTGCTGGCGTTGGCCACACGCCTGGATCTTCCTGCTGTCGCCACGGGCGATGTGCACATGCATGTTCGCGGTCGCCGCGCCTTGCAAGACACCATGACTGCCATCCGCCACCACGTCACCGTGGCCGAGGCGGGCCAGCGTCTGCATCCCAACGGCGAGCGTCATTTGCGCAGCCGCAAGGATCTGGCCGATCTCTACCCTCGCGCCTTGCTCGATGAAACCCTGGAGATCGCCCGGCGTTGTACCTTCGATCTCGATCAGTTGCGCTATGAATACCCGCGCGAGCTGGTGCCTGAGGGCCACGACCCGGCGTCATGGCTGCGGAAGCTGGCCGAACGCGGCATGCGCGAGCGGTGGAAGGACGGCGTGGAAGACAAGGTGCGGGTGCAGATCGACAAGGAATTGAAGTTGATCGCCGAGCTGGGTTACGACAGTTATTTCCTCACGGTCCACGATATCGTCAGGTTTGCCCGCAGCCGCAATATTCTCTGTCAGGGACGCGGGTCAGCGGCCAACTCGGCGGTGTGCTTTGCCCTGGGCATCACCGAAATCGACCCGAGCCGTACCGAGATGCTGTTCGAGCGTTTCCTGTCCCGCGAGCGCAATGAGCCGCCGGACATCGATGTCGATTTCGAACATGAGCGCCGTGAAGAAGTCTTGCAGTACGTGTTCCAGCGTTATGGCCGCCATCGCGCGGCGTTGACCGCAGTGGTCAGCAGTTACCACGGTGCCGGGGCGGTGCGCGACGTGGCCAAGGCCCTGGGCCTGCCGCCGGACCAGGTCAATGCCCTGGCCGATTGCTGCGGGCGTTGGAGTGACGAGGCACCGCCATTGGACCGCTTGCGTGAGGGCGGTTTCGACCCGGACAGCCCGGTGTTGCGTCGGGTGCTGGGGCTGACCCAGCAGTTGATCGGCTTTCCCCGGCACTTGTCCCAGCACCCCGGCGGCTTCGTGATTTCCCAGCAGCCCCTGGACACCCTGGTGCCGGTGGAAAACGCCGCCATGGCCGAGCGCACCATCATCCAGTGGGACAAGGACGACCTCGATGCGGTCGGGCTGCTCAAGGTGGACATCCTGGCCTTGGGCATGCTCAGCGCGATTCGCCGATGTTTCGATTTGATCGCGCACTACCGGGGCATACGCCATACCTTGGCGTCGCTGGCCAAGGACGACAAAGCCACGTTCGATATGATCAGCCGCGCCGACACCATCGGCGTGTTCCAGATCGAATCCCGGGCGCAGATGGCAATGTTGCCGCGGCTCAAACCCAAGGAGTATTACGACCTGGTGATCGAAGTGGCGATCGTGCGGCCGGGACCGATCCAGGGCGGCATGGTCCATCCGTATCTGCGTCGGCGAAACAAGGAGGAGGCTGTCACTTACCCTTCGCCAGAATTGGAAGAAGTATTGGGACGTACCTTGGGTGTTCCGCTATTCCAAGAACAGGTCATGCAGATCGCCATCGTCGCCGCGGGTTACAGTCCGGGTGAAGCGGACCAGCTGCGTCGCTCCATGGCTGCCTGGAAACGCCACGGTGGGCTTGAGCCTCACAAGAAGCGGCTGGCCGACGGGATGGAGGCCAGGGGTTACAGCCTTGAATATGCCGCGCAAATCTTCGAGCAGATCAAAGGCTTCGGCAATTACGGTTTCCCTGAATCCCACGCCGCCAGTTTCGCCTTGCTGACCTACGCCAGCAGCTGGCTCAAATGCCACGAACCGGCGGCGTTCGCCTGTGCCTTGATCAACAGTTGGCCCATGGGGTTCTACAGCCCGGACCAGATCCTCCAGGATGCTCGCCGCCATCAGTTGCAGATCCGTCCGGTGGACGTGCGCGCCAGCGATTGGGACTGCAGTCTCGAACCCTTGGAAGGCCAGCAACCGGCCATTCGCATGGGCCTGCGCATGATCAAGGGTTTTCGCGAGGACGATGCCAGGCGCATCGAGGTAGCTCGCGGGCAGCGGGCTTTCAGCGATGTGGCCGACCTCGGCGAGCGTGCTCGACTTGATGCCCGGGCCTTGGCACAACTGGCTGACGCCAGTGCCTTGCGCGGTCTGGCCGGCGATCGCCACCGCGCCCGTTGGGACATTGCCGGGGTACAAAAACAACTGGGCCTGTTCGCGGGCCTGCCCAGTCAGGAAGAGCCGCCCGTGGATTTGCCAAAACCCACCGTGGGAGAAAATCTGTTCGCTGACTACGCCACGCTGGGCACGACGTTGGGCCCTCATCCGCTGGCCTTGCTGCGTCCCGAACTGCGCGCCCGGCGCTGCCGCAGTTCGCGGGAGTTGCAGGACGTTGAACATGGTCGCAACGTCAGCGTCGCCGGTCTGGTCACCGGTCGCCAGCGCCCGGGCACGGCCAGCGGCGTGACCTTCGTCACCCTGGAAGATGAATTCGGCAACCTCAACGTAGTGGTTTGGCGCGACCTCGCCGAACGCCAGCGCAAGGTCCTGGTGGGATCGCAATTGCTCAGGGTGGATGGGCGCTGGGAGAGTGTCGGTGAAGTCCGCCACCTGATCGCCGGGCGCTTGAGCGACCTGACCGGACTGCTGGCGGGCATCCATGTGCGCAGCCGGGATTTTCGTTAGCGCTGCAGCCCGTGGCGAGGGAGCTTGCTCCCGCTCGGCGGCGCAGCCGTCGCAATACAGCTGGCGCGGTCCGTCTGAAGAATCAGGAAAACCGATTTGGGGCGGCTGCGCCCCCCAGCGGGAGCAAGCTCCCTCGCCACGGGGAGCGGCGCGCACCTGCCGCATGAAACCAATTGCCAACCTTGCGCTCGAAGCACTAGCACAAGGGACTTGTGGTATGCCGCTTCCCTGCTGGTAGTTTGAGGTGAGAGTCGTTCCATGAAGTTCTTATCCCAGAATAACGGGTGTCCCGGATGGGACGGCGAAATGGCCCGGCGCATCCGGGCGTACGATTGGGGTCGCACCGAACTGGGCGCGATCGAGCACTGGTCCGCCAGCCTGCGCAGCGCCGTCCAATTGATGTTGGCTTCGCCCTTGCCAATGGTCATGTTGTGGGGCCGCCAGGGCTTCATGATTTATAACGACGCCTATGCCGAGTTTGCGGGCGGCCGTCATCCCTATCTGTTGGGACGCGCGGTGGAGTTGGGCTGGCCGGAAGTGGCCGAGTTCAATCGCCACGTGCTGGACGTGTGCCTGGCCGGTGGCACGTTGTCCTATCGCAGCAAGGAGCTGGTGCTGCTGCGCGATGGCAAGCCCGAAGATGTCTGGATGGACCTCTATTACAGCCCGGTGCCCGACGACGATCACACACCGGCGGGCGTGTTGGCCATCGTCGTGGAAACCACCGAACTGGTACTGACCGAGCGGGCCCGGCAAGAGGCTGAGCGCGGTTACCGTGCGGTGAATGAACGCATCCAACTGGCGCTCTCGGCCGGGCCGTTGCTGGGTTCGTTTGTCTGGGATATCCAGGCCGACACCCTGTCTGGCGATGAGCGTTTCGCGCGTACGTTCGACTATCCGCCGGAATGTCCGCTGGACGCATTGCCCATCGAAATCGCACGCCAGCGTATCCATCCGGATGACCTTGAAGACGTTGAGCAACGGGTCGATTTGACGGTGCGCACGGGCACACCCTACACCGCTGAATACCGTGTGCGCCGTGGCGAGGGCGATTACCTTTGGGTGCTGGCCAGCGGTCGATGCGAGTTCGATGCGTTGGGCAAGCCCCTGCGCTTTCCCGGTGTGCTGATCGATATCAACGAGCGCAAGACCGCCGAAGCCTCATTGCTCAAGTTCACCCGCGATCTGGAGCAACGCGTCGCCGACGAGGTACAGGCACGGTTGGCGGCTGAAGATCAGTTGCGCCAGTCGCAGAAACTCGAGGCCATCGGTGGGCTCACCGGCGGCGTGGCCCATGACTTCAATAATCTGTTGCAGGTGATCGCCGGCAACCTGCACTTGCTGGCTCGTCACGAACCTGACAATCCCAACGTGCAGCGGCGGGTGGGGGCTTCAATCGAAGCCGTGGAGCGGGGCGCCAAGTTGTCATCGCAACTGCTGGCTTTTGCCCGACGCCAGCCATTGTCGCCGGCGGTCTACAACCCACGGCGCATCTATGATGGCCTGGGCGAGTTGCTGCAACGGGCCTTGGGCGAAACCATTCGGATCGAGGTCTCGTTGCCCGTTGAGCCTTGGTGTATCCATGTCGATCGCAACCAGTTGGAAAATGCCCTGTTGAACTTGGCGATCAACGCCCGCGATGCCATGGGCGGCGAAGGCGTCATCAGCATGATCGGCGACAACATCGTGCTGAATGAATCATCCTGCGTTGGCAAGGGCGTCGCTGCCGGCGATTACGTACGACTGTCGGTGATCGACAGCGGCGCAGGCATGGCGCCGGAAGTCCTGAACCAAGTGTTCGAGCCATTTTTTACCACCAAGACCGACGGCCAGGGCACCGGGCTCGGGTTGAGCATGGTCTTCGGGTTCGTCAAGCAGAGCGGCGGTCATATTGAAATTTCCAGCCGCCCGGGGGAAGGTACCCAGGTGCACATGTACTTCCCGCGCAGCCACCAGCCTGAAGCCTCGGATTCGGCGCACCAGAGCACACTCGCCTCCGGCGGACAGGAAACGATCCTGGTGGTGGAAGACAACGATGAAGTGCGCAGCGCCTCGGTGGACTTGCTCGAACTGTCCGGTTACCGGACCTTGACCGCCGCCAACGGCGACGAGGCAATGAAGCTCTTGCTGGAAGGCGTCGCGGTGGATCTTATTTTCACTGACGTGGTCATGCCCGGCCTGATCAAGAGTTCCGACCTGGCGGCCTGGGCCAAGGTCCAGATCCCACCGGTGCCCGTGTTGTTCACCTCGGGGCACACGCGCGACATCATCTCGCGCAACCATCAATTGAGTCCCGACACTTATTTGCTGAGCAAACCCTATAACCCGGAGGCGCTGACCCGGATGGTCAGGTCAGTACTGGGCGGGTGAACGCGACACTGTAAACAAAATGGAACCCAGGCCCCTTCGCGACCTTCGAATAACCAAGGCCGGTCATTAGCCGGCCCTGTCATGAGAGGTGCCTATGAACGACAAGCCTGCAAATACGCAGCAGCAAGGCCAGACGCAGACCACGTCCCCGCGCAACGACCCGGCCATCGATCCGCAGACCCAGGCCAACTCGTCGGGCGCCCAACCGGTGAGCCCACCTGGGGCGGACGAGGCCCAGAGCGCTGATAGCGAGGTCGATCAGAAACAACATCACCAGGACAATGACAACACCTTCAGTCCAGGTTTTGAGCCTGATCCTGATCGGCCTAAG
Source organism: Pseudomonas sp. Z4-20 (assembly GCF_051131955.1). Lineage (NCBI taxonomy): Bacteria > Pseudomonadati > Pseudomonadota > Gammaproteobacteria > Pseudomonadales > Pseudomonadaceae > Pseudomonas > Pseudomonas sp. Z4-20. The sequence continues at coordinate 3,472,919 of NZ_CP071641.1, read as the reverse complement.
TCCGATGACAGCACGGATGCTGACATCGACACTGACGGCGGTTGATTGCCAGATGGACAGGTTCCCCCCGGTGTGCGGCAAGGCAGTGCACACCGGGAATGGATCATACCCCTTGGCTTCAGCCGCTCAGCGCGTGCCCTTACAGCGATCCAGGGCGACCACCGCCAGCGACACCAGCACGAACCCCACCAGCACCATGACCGCGTTGATCAACACTTGCGTAAGCCCCAACGTGTTCACTTCGATAAACGGATAAGGATACGAGTCGACAATGGCGCCCCGCACCAGCGCATAAATGAAATAAGCCAGCGGATAAAGCAGCCATGGTCCGATATCCCGCCATTGCAGCGGTGCCTTGGGCACGCAGAACCACCAATAGAGCATAAACACCACTGGCATCACATCGTGCAGCAATTCGTCGGCCACCCATTGCCAACCTTGCGGATCCCAGACATTGCGCAGCAGCAAGTTGTAGGCCAGCCCGACCAGTACAATCGAAGCGGCCACACCGCCCTGGACCTTGGGGTTCAGGAAAAACCGGCGCAATGCCGAATCCCCTGAGGTGGCGGCATAGCTCAACACCAGTGCGACGAGAATATTGGTCAATACAGTGAAATAGCTGAAGAAAATGTCCGCCCCACCCAGCAGACTCTTGCCGCCCTGCCAACGCGAGACAAGGATCAGGCAGAGTTGGAGAGTCAAGGCAAACCATCCCAACAGTGCTGCAATCTTCACGGCGATGCCGCTGCCGCTTCGAGTCAATACCAGCTTATCGCTCATGATTTCGCTCCTGGCTAAACGAAACCTGCGACGGCAAAGCCCCCATTAGGTTGGACGCTCATGAACAGGTGTCTGTTGAGCGGGACCCTAGGAGAGCACAGCAACAGTTTCTACTGTAGGAATTGACAGTGCCGACCGGCGGTAGCAGGGGCAGGGAGTTATTGCAGGGCAATGAGAAGGGAGCGGGGCCGTCTTTCCGTGAGGACGGCCCCGGGACTTGCGGTGTTACTTGCTTGGATGAGCAGCCTGAAGTTTCTTGGCCATTTCCAGATGATGCTGCAGGTCCGGCAGCATTTTCTGGGCGAACGCTTTCAGTTCGGTATTACCGGGCTTCTTGTCGTCGGTGACGGTCTCGGCCTCCTTCTTGAAGAGGGCGATGGTTTCTTCATGGGCCATCACCTGGTTATTGGCGTAGGCCGGATCGAAGGACTCATCGCGCACATCAAGAATCTTGGCCTTGGCCTTCTTCATCAACGTGGTGTCGTCAGGGACTTCGATGTCATGTTTTTGCGCCAGCGCCTTCAGCTCTTCATTGGCTTTGGTGTGGTCGGTAATCATCTTGTTGGCGAACTCCTTGATGTCCGCCGATTGGCTTTTTTGCAATGCCAGCTTGCTGGTTTCGATTTCCGCAATGCCGCCGGCCGCCGCGTTGTCGACGAAGTCGTTGGACGTCGCGGCCCATGCCATGCCCATGCTGGTACTCAAGGCAACTGCCAGGCCGAGTTGACGCAGGGTAAATCTGTCCATAGGTAAGTCTCCACACAGGTTGTACAAGTGTTTCTTGTGGTCACTGATCAATGGAGGGCGATACGCGGGTGAAGGTTTGATCGCAGCGCATGGCGGGACGACGAACGGTCACCGCTGGTCGGATTGGCGGTCGACAGAAGCCGACCGGCAAGGCCATGCTGATGACAGGCAGTGCCAAGAAAAGCACGTGCCACCGAACTCATGAAGGAGGTGCTCCATGCCGGTGTCCCATGATCTTTGCCAGGATCTTGATTGCACAACAGACCACATCCAGCAAAAACGTAGCGAGGATCCGACGCTCGACGAATTGCTCAAGAAGTATGCGCGAATCGATGCCGAGGTCGTGAATGCCGAGAAGCCGCCCGTCACGCTTTCCGATCCTGCTTTGGAGACACTCAAGAAAGAACGCTTGCAGACCAAGGACAAGATCGCCAAGTTGGTGCAGAGGTAGCAGGATGGCGATTAGCTAAGAACCGTTGTGGCGAGGGATAAATCCCCTCGCCACAGATACCGGGGCATCAGCCCAGCGGATCCCAGCGCTGGGACCAATCGCTGCCCGTCTTGACGATCCCCCGCAACACCTCGAATGCCTGCTGCAACGCCGCCGAATCCCGATCCCTGGAATACACCAGGTAGGTCGGGTAGTTGAACTCCGGCGCCTTGGGCACCCGCTCGAGGATTCCACTGTCCAGGTAGCTCTTCACGACCCGCGTGCGGAAATAACCGCTGCCACCGTTTTCCAGGATGTACTGCAACGCCAGGGGGCCGAGATTGAAGGTCACGGCGGCCTTGGCCTTGTCCGGCAGCGCTGTATCGTGCTGCCGGCGAAAATCGGCGCTCCAATCGATGTACACGTAGGGTTCGGGGTGAGCAGCCAGGCGCACGAGGATGAGCTTTTCTTCCAAAAGCTGTTCGACTTGCAGCCTTGGCCAGTATTCGGGCTGATACACCACCGCTGCGTCCAGCAGCCCCAGCTCCAGTTGTTGCAACAGCTTTTCCCCGTCACGGATGTCCATGCGCAGGGCGTGGCCGGGAATTGCCTGGCGCAGCGCCCCGGCCCAGGCAAGCATCAAGGGGTTGCACAAACTGACTTCTCCGCCGAGGTGCAGAACGTTGCGATAACCCTCGGGCAACGGCAGGTCGCGGCGAGCGGCCTCCCAGGTTTGTACGAGCTGATTGGCATAGACCACGAAGGCTTCGCCATCGGCGGTCAACCGGGCGCCGGCCCGGTTGCGCACGAACAACCCACAGCCGAGCTGGCTCTCAAGCTTCTGTACCCGGGCGGTAATTGCAGTCTGGGTGACGTGCAGCTTTTCAGCCGCGGCGGCGAGGCTGCCGTGGCGGACAATTTCCAGGAAGGTGCGGGCGAGGTCGATGTCCATGGTCGGGCCGTTGCGGGGGAAGCGGGCATTGTAAGAGCTGGCAGTTTTGTCCGATACCACCGTGATCCGCTCGCGATGCGGTGGCCATGCAGAGGAAACAAAAATCCCGCCACAAGGGCGGGATTCGGCTACAGCGGTGGCGCGAGCCGATCTCAGGAAGGGAACAGCTCGGACAGCTTCATCGATAGCATCATGTCGCCTTCGACGCGCAGCTTGCCGCCCATGAAGGCTTGCATGCCGTCAGTTTCGCCGCTGACGATGCCCTTGAGGGTTTCGCTGTCCATGATCAGTGTGCAATTGGCGTCGGGGTTCTCGCCTTCCTGGATGTCGCAAGTGCCATCCTTGACGATCAGCGCGTACTGCTTGTCTTCGTCAGTGATATTGAAACCAAACACCAGGTCCAGGCCGGCAGCGGCGGCTGGGTTGAACTTGGCTTGCATGGCTTTTACGGCGTCGGCTACGGAGGTCATGGTTTCGGTCCTTATTTGGGTGGTACAGCAAGGGTCTGCAAGTAATCCGGACTCAGCGAAAGGTGATGAGGTCCGGGGTCTTCAGCAGTTGCAGGTGCGCATGACTGTTGAAGGAAGCCAAGGCCACCTCGCGGCCCCTGAATTTCAGGTGGTTGAGCGAGGTGTTGACGATCTGCCAGTTCAGTTCGAAGGCCTGCCGGGCAGGCATCTGGGTAATCAGGTGGAGCAGGGCGGTAATGGTTCCGCCGGAGGTGAACACGGCGATCTTGTCGGTCTTGTCGGCCTTTTCGAGGAGGCGCTGCAGGCCAGCCTGGACGCGCTCGACGAAACCCAGCCAGCTTTCCAGCCCCGGCGGGTCGTATTGGCCAGCGAGCCAGCGCTCGACGATCAAGGCAAAGATACGCTGGAATTCAGCGCGGTTCTGCGCAGCATTACGCAGGATATGCAGGGCCTCGGGCTCTTCGGGCAGCATGTCCGGCAACAGGGCGCGGATCACTGCGTCGGCATCGAATTCATTGAACGCGGCGTCGATTTCCAGTTCTGGAACCGGCAGCCCGGCGGCGGCCATCTGGCCTAGCGCGCCGATGGCGGTGTCCTGCTGGCGACGCAGGTCGCCCGAGAGGCAGCGATCGAACACGACCCCGAGCTCCGCCAGATGGCTGCCCAGCACTTGCGCCTGACGTATGCCGTTGGGCGAAAGGACATCGTAGTCGTCCGCACCGAAGGAGGCCTGGCCATGTCGAATCAGATAAATGCTGCCCACGTCCGCGTCATCCCGGTACGTTGAAGGTTTGGCGAGGTTATGAGGATGGCGTTGGCCTGTCAATGAAAAAACATACGCTTGTTTGAAATGGCCGTTACAGCCCATAGCGAGGGAGCCTGCCCCGTTTGAGTGCTTGGCTTCACCTTGGCGGACGCTAAGGTAACCACAGATTTCATGGCTGGCAGCAGGGCAGGCGCATGGGTATGCTGGCAGCGTTACGCGCCTGCGTTCAGTGGCGCATTGCATTTAAGGAGTCGCTGTGGAGTTTTTTGTCGAATACGCCGGTTTCCTGGCCAAGACGGTGACGCTGGTGATCGCTATTCTGGTGGTCATGGCCAGCTTTGCTGCGCTGCGCAGCAAGGGGCGACGCAAGTCGGCCGGGCAGTTGCAGGTCAGCAAGCTCAACGATTTCTACAAAGGGTTGCGCGAGCGCCTGGAGCAGACGCTGCTGGACAAGGACCAGCTCAAGGCCCTGCGCAAGGCCGAAGGCAAGGCTGAAAAAGCCGGGAAGAAACAAAAAGACAAGCCGGCCGCCAAGCCTCGGGTGTTCGTGCTGGATTTCGACGGTGACATCAAGGCTTCCGCCACCGAAAGCCTGCGCCACGAAATCACCGCGCTGCTGACCCTGGCGACCCCGAAGGACGAAGTGGTGCTGCGCCTTGAAAGCGGTGGCGGCATGGTTCACAGCTATGGCCTGGCCTCGTCGCAACTGGCGCGGATCCGCCAGGCCGGCGTGCCGCTGACGGTGTGCATCGACAAAGTCGCGGCGAGCGGCGGCTACATGATGGCGTGCATCGGCGAGAAGATCATCAGCGCCCCCTTCGCCATCCTGGGCTCCATCGGCGTCGTCGCCCAGTTGCCCAACGTCAATCGCCTGCTGAAGAAACACGACATCGATTTCGAAGTGCTGACAGCCGGCGAATACAAGCGGACCCTGACCGTGTTTGGTGAAAACACCGAGAAGGGCCGGGAGAAATTCCAGGAAGACCTGGACATTACTCATGAGCTGTTCAAGAACTTCGTGGCCAACTATCGCCCGCAACTGGCCATCGATGAAGTGGCGACCGGTGAAGTCTGGCTGGGTGTTGCCGCACTGAGCAAGCGTCTGGTTGACGAACTGAAAACCAGCGACGAATACCTGGCCGAAAGGGCCAAGACCGCTGACCTTTACCACCTGCACTATGCCGAACGTAAAAGCCTGCAAGAGCGTATTGGCATGGCCGCCAGCGGTTCGGTGGACCGCGTGCTGCTGAGCTGGTGGAGTCGCCTGACGCAGCAGCGGTTCTGGTAACGCGCGGTCATTGACCGGTGAATAAGAAAGCCCTGATCCGGTGCACCCGGATCAGGGCTTTTTCGTTTTCCCGTTATCAGCGACGACGAAACAGCGGCAGCGGCTCGTCGGTAGCGGCCTGGTAGGTCACGGAGAAGTCCTTGAGGCTTTCGAGAGCTTCATAGGGGTCTTTGTCGGCCCGCAGGGCAAAGGCGTCGAAACCGCAGCGGCGCATGTAGAAGAGCTGGTCGCGCAGCACGTCGCCAATCGCCCGCAATTCGCCTTTGAAGCCATAACGGTCACGCAACAGGCGGGCGTTGGAGTAGCTGCGCCCATCGGTGAAGGCCGGGAAGTTCAAGGCAATGACCTGCAACTGATTGGCGTCATCGCCGATTTCTTCGGCTTCCTCGTCGGCGTCCAGCCACACGCCCAGACCGCCGTCGCGGGCCTTGAGGGCGTGGGCATGGTCGCGCCACAGGGCCAAGGGCACGATCAAGTCATCGCAGTTGGAAATGCCATCGAAGGTCGCGTCCTTGGGCAGCAGGTGCCAGGTTTCGTCGACGACCTCGTTGTTCTTAATGATTCGCTGCATAGACGCGTTCCTTGAAGAGGTCGATGCCAATACGTTGATAAGTGTCGATGAAACGCTCGTCTTCGGTACGTTGTTCGATGTACACGTCGATCAGTTTCTCGATCACGTCAGGCATGGCGTCCTGGGCAAACGACGGGCCAAGGATCTTGCCCAGGCTGGCGTCGCGGTTGCCACTGCCGCCGAGGGAGACCTGGTAGAACTCTTCGCCTTTCTTGTCCACGCCCAGGATGCCGATGTGGCCCACGTGGTGGTGGCCGCAGGCGTTCATGCAACCTGAAATGTTCAGGTCCAGCTCGCCGATGTCGAACAGATAATCTAGGTCGTCGAAGCGGCGCTGGATCGATTCGGCGATCGGGATCGACTTGGCGTTTGCCAGGGAGCAGAAATCACCGCCGGGGCAGCAGATGATGTCGGTCAGCAGGCCGATGTTCGGCGTGGCGAAACCTTGCTCGCGCAACTCGCCCCACAGGGTGAACAACTGGCTCTGCTCGACGTCCGCGAGGATGATGTTCTGCTCGTGGGAGGTGCGCAGCTGGCCGAAGCTGTAGCGGTCGGCCAGGTCGGCGACGGCGTCCAGTTGTTTGTCGGTGATGTCGCCCGGCGCAACGCCGGTGGGCTTCAGGGACAGGGTCACTGCAACGTAGCCCGGCTTTTTGTGGGCCAGGGTGTTGCGGGTACGCCAGCGGGCGAAGCCGGGATGTTCCTTGTCAAGGGCAGCCAGTTCGGCGTCCCCGTTGTCCAAAGCCTTGTATTGCGGGTCGACGAAATGCTTGGCCACGCGTTGCACTTCGGCTTCGGTCAGGGTGGTCTGGCCGCCGCGCAGGTGGGCCATCTCGGCTTCGACCTTCTCGGCGAAGACTTCAGGCGTCAGGGCCTTGACCAGGATCTTGATCCGCGCCTTGTACTTGTTGTCGCGACGACCGTAGCGGTTGTATACGCGCAGGATGGCGTCGAGGTAGCTCAACAGGTCTTGCCACGGCAGGAACTCGTTGATGAACGCTCCGACCACCGGGGTACGGCCGAGGCCGCCACCCACCAGCACACGGAAGCCCAGCTCTCCTGCGGCGTTGTAGACCGTTTCCAGGCCGATGTCATGGACTTCAATAGCGGCGCGGTCCGAGCTCGAGCCGTTGATGGCGATCTTGAACTTGCGCGGCAGGTAGGCGAATTCCGGGTGGAACGTCGTCCATTGACGGACGATTTCGCACCATGGGCGCGGGTCGATCACCTCGTCGGCCGCAACACCGGCAAACTGGTCGGTGGTGACGTTGCGCAGGCAGTTGCCGCTGGTCTGGATCGCGTGCATCTGCACCGTGGCCAGTTCCGCGAGAATTTCCGGCACGTCTTCCAGGGCAGGCCAGTTGTACTGGACGTTCTGCCGGGTACTGATGTGGGCGTAGCCCTTGTCATAGTCGCGGGCAATCTGGGCCAGCTTGCGTACCTGGCGCGAAGTCAACTGACCATAAGGCACCGCCACGCGCAGCATCGGGGCGAAGCGCTGGATATACAGGCCATTCTGCAAGCGCAGAGGGCGGAATTCTTCTTCGCTCAGCTCGCCTGCCAGATAGCGTCGGGTCTGATCCCGGAACTGCTTGACGCGGTCCTCGATGATCCGCTGATCGTACTCGTCATATACGTACATATAAGTCTCGTTCTCAGGCTTGGGCCGATCAGAAACAGCTGCAGGTGGCTCGCTGAAATCGGGTTCTGCCTCGGCAATTCTGCGCGCACGGCCGCGCACTCCTAGAGGAGCCGGTGCAAGATACCTGTTTTGAGTTATGCGCAAAAGTGATGTTTGAGTATATGTAAAGAACCAAATCGACTAATGAGATCGATTATTGCCTAACCCACATTTGTCGTACGGGCAATCATCGTCTTAACTGTGGTCGAGTCCCTATGCAATCACCTACAAAACCGACAAGAGGCGATGCAATGAGCAATCCGACCAAAGCAAGGAAAAGCGACAGTACCGTTGATGCCTGGGCCATTCTGTTCCTGATTATCCTGGTGGTGGGCACGGCGGTGTTCTGGGTCAGCCATCAATAATCTGCCGCCCACGCAATGCCAATGCGGGAGCCGGTTCGCCAGCTCCCGCAGGGTTTATGCCGGAGGTTTCTACAAACCCGCCAGATGCACCACCAGCTTGACGATGCCAAACAGCGTCAGGGCAAAGATCACCGTGAACGCGATTCCCAATATCACAAAGTGAGTCGGCTTGCCGTGGGTGAAATCCCGGGCGCGGTTCTTGTTGCTCTGCACACCGAGCGCCGCAGCCAGCACGCTGTGCATCATCTGCAACAGCGTTGGCGGTTTGTTGTCGACTGGATCGTCCATACATCCCTCACTAAAAGTCGTCCCGACAAAGCATAGTCAAACTGCGCATTCGTGGATTGAATCTGCTCATTCTCGTTCTGTTACACAGTGCCGATTCCTCCATAACTATGTACCGCATATACGCTTCGCCGAGCTGGTTTGCTGTCGCTTCATTCAAAGGAGCGACCTATGTCACCCAGTTCCACACATACGCCGGAAAAAGCACAACAGACAAGACCGCGGGCTACGGAGAGTTTGCACGCAGGTTTTTTGGAAACCGCAATGCCCGCCTGGCTTATCGAGGCTTCGACACTCCGCAAACAGGAAATCAAACAAGCCGGAACCCAAGCGCCGGCCTGGTATAGGAACGCTTCGCCAGCGCAGCGTAAGGTTGTGGATGCCTGTTTCAAGGACAAATTCGCAGCACAGACCCAGCTGGATAAAACCCTGTCAACGTTCCAGGACATCGACAGTTTTGCCAGGCCGCTACTGCGCAAGGCACTGAAAGACCGATTCAAGATTGAGGTGGACGTCGACAAGACCCAGCTAAGCCTCAGGCGACCGCTGAAATTGGGTGTGTTGAATACCGAAGTGACTTGGTTCGAACTGTTCAAGTTGCCCCTGCTGCAAGCCGCGCTGCACAACTTTGAACGCTGGGAGTGTGACCAGGACGCCTACCACGAAAGCTCCAGATTTGTAGTTGAAACGGACCCGCCCGGCACTGACACGTCGGTGGCGTTGGACATGTCGGTCGGTCAATTCCTGACCTTGTGCCGCACGCTGGATATCGGTGCGAAGTACCAGGCCTACCTCAAGTCATTTTTCTACCCGGCTGACGCGACGACCGACACGACGCTTCGCCAGCACTTCATTGCCAGCCAGAAAACCGCGCTGAGGGCCGCAGCCGAGCAAGCGCTGCTGGCAAAGGATATCGAACCCAAGGATTACGCGATGATCCGCTCGGTCATCAAGGGACAGAACAACCCCTGGATCGATGAAAAACCGGTCTGGTTCGAAGACATGACCCTGATGAAGCAGAGGCTGGTGGGCTGTATCGCGTTCTCGATTTGTGAGATGCATCGTTACAGCACTGAATTGATTCTCTACGTTCCCCATGACCCCGTGCATCCATTGAAACGCTACAACAACGACCAACTGGATAGGCGTTTCAAACAGTTGCTGACCACTCCCGATACCGGGAAATCGCAAGACACCAAGCCGACGTCCTATCAGCGTTTCTTCAGCCAGTTCGTGCCCTACGACAAGCGACCCTATTTCTTCAGCCAGTTTGTCCAGGAAGTGGCCGGGTCATCGAGCGATCCATTAAGTGTGCAGTGGCTGCCTTTCGTCGATCCTTTTTCGCTTCTGACGCAGCCCAATGAGCTTCCTCCTAAACGTCCAAAGATGCAGCGCAATCCTGCCCCGTACATCGCCACTTCAACGCGCCCTCAGGAAGGCCGGGCGTTGTGGGCTGATAACCTGGATCTGTGGACCTACCTCTACGACCAGCATCGTGAAAGGGTGCTCGCCGATGCGCGCAGTCATGCAGTTCCCACCAATGACGTCGACGTCAAGACTAGAGCCGCAAAACTCGCCCATCTGGAGCAGCTGGGTCTGTTTGCCGTGAATATGCTGTCCATGTTCGTTCCGGTGTTGGGTGAGGTCATGATGACGGTCATGGCGGGACAACTGTTGTACGAAACCCTTGACGGTGCAGTCGAGTGGGGTGAAGGCGATAAACGAGCCGCCAAGGCGCACTTGGTCGATGTCGCGCAAAACCTGGCGATGATTGGCGTCATGGCCGGCGCGGGCGCCGGGTTCAGCAAGCTGGTCGCTATCAAACCGGAACCGGTGATCGAGCGCCTTCAGGCCGTGACATTGCCCAATGGCGAAATTCGCCTGTGGAGGCCGGATCTGAGCGGCTATGAAAGCGCGGTAACGCTCGACGGCAGGAGCGCTCCGAACGCGTTGGGGCAATACGAAGTCGATGGCAAGACCTATATCCGGCAAGGGGGCAAGGCCTACGAGCAGTTTTTCGACGAGTCGATTCACAAATGGCGCGTCAAGCATCCGACGGACACCGCGGCGTATCAACCCATCCTCGTGCATAACGGTACTGGCGCCTGGCGACATTCGCTTGAACGTCCGATGACGTGGGATCGCCTGACACTGCTCAGGCGCATCGGGCATGAGACCGCAGCGTTCTCGGACGAGGTGCTGCTCCGGCTCGCCGATATCAGCGGCGTCAGCGACGACACCTTGCGCAAAATGCACATGGACCGTGCGGCTCCCCCGCCTGGGCTGAGGGATGCAATGCGCCTGTTCAAGGCGGATGCCGAGGCAGGCCAGGTGGCGGGCCGGTTGCACGGTGCGACACCCTCCAAAGTGACCATCCGGCAACCGGAGGATTTTGCCCAACCCCATGAGCCGGCGATTTTCGACAGTCTCTACTACGCGGAATCGACGGACGTTCGAATCAGGATCTTGCAACGTGAGTGTCCCGGCCTTGGCGAGGCTGCCGCGCAGGAGGTGATCGCCCAGGGCAGTTCCGCTGATCTGGCTCGTCTGGATGCAACGCGACGCACGCCATTAAAGATGCTGGAAGAGGCCCGCTGGTATGCACGACAAGGACGTCAGGTTCGGGCGTATGCACGATTGCGCAGCGACAATATCACCTCAGCTGACAGCCGGCGCCTGGCATTGCGTGCCTTGGAAAGATTGCCGGGATGGCCGGATGCAGTGCGTCTGGAAGTCCGCGAGGAAAGCACCAAGGGTGTACTGCTGGATAGCATCGGCGACAAATATGCGCGTGAAACAAAGTACCTGATCAAAAACGGACCTCGTTATCAGGCGTTCAATGAGCGTGGGGAAACGCTCGACAGCATCCCCCGCCAGGGTGACAACTTCTACGGCTCGCTCCTGCAAACCTTGCCTGATGATGCGCGTTCCGCACTGGGGTTGTCGCGTGTCGATCCGAGCGGCGAACTGCAACGCAAAATCATCGATTACGCTGACTCGCATCACGAGGTACTGACAGAGTTCCTGGAGCCTCACGCCAAACGCTTCAAGCCACCGGTTCGAATAAGCGCGACGCTCAAGGGCTATTACGCCAGCGGGCGTGGCAGGGGGATGAATCCTTCCCTGGAGGCGCGGGTGGAGGCGCTTTATCCGGAGGGACAGCAGGCCCAGGCCTTTATCCGGCAGCAGCGGGGCAAGACAGATCAGCAGATCTATTCGGTACTGCAAACGCGCCAGCGTGAGTGGGACGCGCTCAGTGATGCGCTCGATCAATGGCGGGGAGCGGCGACGGGCACTTCGGCCGACTTTCACAAAAATCAATTTGTGCTGGCGCTCAAGGACAGCTGGCGCAATGGCCCGCTGGCACAGGAGCTGCCTGAAGCAGCGCGCTTGGCGCTTTCTTGCGAAGAGTCGCCGCCGGCAATCAGCGCCGACTTTTCACACGTGCGTGAATTGTCGATCGTGGGCAGCGGCCTGACCGACGCCAATGCGGATGCCTTCCTGGCGCATTTTCCCGGCGTGACGAAATTGTCGATTGGCGGGCGGGAAAACGCCTATATCGATCTGTCCATCCAAGCACAACCGCTGACCACATTGCCGCAAGCCGTGGGCCAGATGCCAAAGCTCATCAATCTGCGGTTCACCACCGGCGCTTCCATGTTGGCAGCGGATTTCCCGGCGAGACTCACAGCGTTGACTTCACTGGAGGCGTTGCACATCTACTACTCAGGTTTCGACTCGGCCATCATCCAAGGTCTTGATCTGACGCCGTTGAGCCGTTTGCGAACGTTGAAGATCGAGGCGCCCTATGCGTTATCGCGATGGCCCGACTCTGTGCAGAGCCTGCCGCAACTCGAACGCCTGGACTTGACGCACACGTCTATACACACGTTGCCTGAGGCGATATTCGAAGGGCACGAAAAGCTGTGGAGCGGGTTGTCGCTGGATTGGTCAAAACTGACTCCCGAAGCCTTCAAGCGTGCCTACCGGTACGTCAGCAGCTACTCCGGTGCGTTCGGTCATCTGGTTGATCTGGACCGAATGGTGGACGAGTACTGTCACGAGCAATTGCAGCTCATGATCGGGAGGAGCGAGTACCTGGGACGCCTGCCCGAGCGATTCAAGAACGCTTCGAACACCCCCCAGGAACGATTTGATGCGCTGGAAACACTCAGGGCTGAACACGATGCAATCTTTACCCAGTTTTATGAGCCGACTGAGCCTGCCGGATTGACACATGCTGTTCTTTCAGCGCACTGGAGAGAGCCCGAAGGCGGACGCTTGTTTCGCGTCTTGCGAAACAGCTGGACCGATGCTCTACACCGGCGTTTTGGTCTGCAGGTGGGTAGCGCCAGGTTTGAGTTGCCTCCATCCGGATCGAGTCTTGCCACTGAAAAAATAACGATGCTGCCGGTGTTGCCCACCGGCAGTTTTTCCCATGTCCGAACATTGAACCTTGGGTCGTTGGACGTTTCCCTGGAGCAGGCACGCAACTTCTTCAGGGCCTTCAGTGGCACACTGATCATGGACATCAGTGACAGTGGCTTCACCGAATTGCCTTTTGTCGCCGGCGACTTGCCGGCCTTAAGGCAACTGGACATGCGCAACAACAACCTGCTCGTCCAACCTGCTCTGCAAGCACAATTCAACGACGTGAAGAATCTTGTAGAACTGAACCTGGAAAACAACCCGCTCAACACCTTCGATGTCAGCGCCTTGACGCAGCTCAGGGCGTTGAATCTCAAGGCAACCCAATTGCAGGCTTGGCCGACCGGGGCCGAGCACCTCTCGCAACTGGCTTGGCTGGACTTGCGTGACAACCAGCTGCGGTTGCTGCCATCGACAGTGCTGTCCAGTGACGAGGTTTTGCTGAAAGTCAACTTGACCGGGAATCCCTTCAGCCCTGAAGGCGAAGCAGCCCTAGGCGCGGCGCGGCAACGCGTCGAGCATGCAACAGGACTTCCCCAAGGCGCGTTGGCGCGATTTGCCCAGGAAACGATACCGCTTCATTTCCCGCCTTCAGAAACAGGCTGGTCGATCGCTCAACTTTTATTGCCTCTGCCAGAGGAATCGGCAGTGGCCGAGGGAGATGCCGGGCTGCAACTTCGTCTGCAGCGTGTGGATCCGAGCATGACGTCGGAACAGGCCGCGCTGAAGCTTGAGCAGTGGCGCAGGGACGGGATGACCAACAGGCAAATCGACGCGCAGATCAGTCAGTGGCACCAGGCACGTCACTCGCTGACTCGTCAGTTGAATGGTTGGATCTTTACACGGCAACTACGCCAAGGCAGGAGCATAGTGTCTTCCCAGAACCGAGTGTTTGCGGCGAAACGCATTCGCGACGCGTGGCAAGAAGGCTTGACGCGCTTGGATGGGGCAGGGCAGACACTGAGTCTGCATGGTCTACAGCTGGGCGACTTGCCTCAGATGGTTGAACGACTACCTGGTGTAACGGACCTGGATCTTTCGGGGGTCTTGTTAAGCGAACAGGGTTCGAACGGTTTTTTAGCGTCTTTCCCCCATGTGAATCAATTGAACCTGAGCAGCAATGGACTGAGCGCGCTGCCAGACGCTGTCCTTCAAATGAATCGTTTGGAATACCTGGAGGTGGCTTATAACAACCTGGCGCCGGAGACGGTTTACCCGCTATTGGCCAACGGTCGCTTGCGTGGACTCAACCTGCGCAGCAACGGGCTGGATACGTTCGATCCTGCGGATTTCGGCCAGCTCGAAACGCTGGATCTAAGCGACAACGAGATAGAGGAATGGCCCCAGCACGTATTGAGTGCGCAACATCTGCGTGTACTGAACCTCAGCAGCAATGCGCTTACCGATATTCCAGAGGGGCTGCTGAACGGCAATCACGACGCGCTCGTGGCCGGGACGGATCTGAGTCATTGTGAAGAACTCTTGTTCGACGCCCTCTGGGAACTTCGTAGCTACAGTGAACAGCACAATCGCACGAGCCTGATGGGCCTTTCCCTGGACGAGCTGGACAGCTGGATAGCCGTGCTAGAGACGGGAGAGGGTGAAGGTGGCACTTCGGATTTTGACGACTCCGAGGGCGAAGTCCATGGAGACGGCCACGATCCTCACGCCGCCGTCGCCCCGGTCGAGCCTCTCCTTGATCCTTCGCGTGATACATCGCCCATGGCGTTGGAACCATGGTTGGTCGGCTCAGATGTTGAGCAGACAAGCCTGCGGAGCAGAATCTGGACGCAATTGGCCGAAGAAAACGATCATGAGCGGTTCTTCCAGTTGATCGCACTCTTGCAAGACACGTTCGATTTCAGGTTTGGCCGCGCAGAGCTGACGCGAAGGGTGTGGAATGTCATGGAGGCTGCCGGCGAGAACAGCGAGTTGCGCCAGTTGCTGTTCCAGAACGCTGAGACCCACGGTACCTGCATCGACGGTCGTATTCTGACGTTCAGCGAGCTGGAGGTTCGGGTATTTGTCTATCAGGCCCTGCGCGACATTCCCCAGGACCGCCCGATATTAAGGGGCCAGGCCTTGCTGCGCTTGTCGCGGCAATTGTTTCGGCTGGACAGGGTCGATACGTTGGCCGAAGTAGCAGGCACGGGCACGGACCGGGCAGAAATGCGTCTGCGCTATCGCATTGGTCTGACGACAGGTTGGGGTGATGGCATCGATTTGCCGGCGCAGCCCTCTCATATGGCCTACGGCGCCCCGATCACCGGAGCGCGGCTGGCACAGACGCGTGCCTCGATTCTTGAGGCAGAGCAGACCGATGCGCTATTGGTGAGCATGGTCTCGCGGGAATACTGGACGAACTACCTACACGAGCGATATCCGGAGCAAATGAGCGACATCAGTGATTCCGTTGCCCATCGACGTGATCAACTGCTGAGCGAACTCGAAGACCGCCGGGCTGACGGCGAAGTCGATACGCAGCAGTACAACCTGCAACTGAACGCGTTGAGCAGAACAGTGGATACCCTGCGCACGCAGAAACTGGTCGAGCTGACGCGAAGGGAGCTGAATGACTTGCGGGGCGTCGCGGCTGAAACGGAGATCTCCGGGAACGGATCACCTCAACCTGGGCCGTCACACCGCAACTGATCCGAGTCTGCGCTTAAGCGGCGCAGACGAATGCCGACCTGTCGATGTTGGGGGCCATCGACGGTCGGCATTTTGTGCTCAGTTGTCGTAACCCAGGTTCGGCGACAACCAACGCTCGGTCACGCTCAAGTCCTGCCCCTTGCGGGCGGTGTAGCTCTGGACTTGGTCCTTGTCGATCTTGCCCACGGCAAAATATTGCGCCTGTGGATGGGCGAAATACCAACCGCTGACCGCTGCCGCCGGGAACATGGCGTAGTGCTCGGTGAGGAACACGCCGCTGCGTCCGGCCTTCAGCTCGCTGGCTTCGGGATCGAGCAGGCGGAACAGCGTGGCCTTCTCGGTGTGATCCGGGCAGGCCGGGTAGCCGGGGGCAGGGCGGATGCCGGTGTATTGCTCTTTGATCAGGGCGTCGTTGTCCAGGCTCTCGTCCTTGGCGTAACCCCAATGTTCCTTGCGCACCTGCTGGTGCAGCCATTCGGCGCAGGCTTCGGCCAGGCGGTCGGCCAGGGCCTTGACCATGATCGAGTTGTAGTCGTCGCCAGCTTCCTGATAGGCCTTGGCGACTTCTTCGGCGCCGATGCCGGCGGTGGTGATGAAGCCGCCGACATAGTCGGTCACGCCGCTGTCCTTGGGCGCAACGAAGTCGGCCAGGGAGAAGTTCGGCTTGCCGTCGGTCTTGATGATCTGCTGGCGCAGGTGATGCAGGCGCGCCAGCGGCTTGCCGTCGTCGCCATAGACTTCCAAGTCGTCGTCATGCACCTGGTTGGCCGGCCAGAAGCCGAACACGGCGCGGGCGCTGATGAGTTTTTCGTCGATCAGCTTGCGCAGCATCGCCCGGGCGTCGGCGTACAGCGCGGTGGCCGCTTCGCCGACCACTTCGTCGGTGAGGATGCGCGGGTATTTGCCGGCCAGGTCCCAGGAAATGAAGAACGGCGTCCAGTCGATGTATTCGGCGAGGACGTTCAAGTCGATGTCGTCCAGCACTCGCGCGCCGGTGAAGGTCGGCTTGACCGGCTGGTAGCTGCTCCAGTCGAACTGCGGCTTCTTCGCCACGGCCGCCGGGTAGCTCAGGCGTTCGGTGCGAGCGCTGCGGTTGGACGTGCGCTCGCGCACATCGATGTATTCCAGGCGGGTTTTCTCGACGAACGCCGGTTTCAGTTCCTTGGACAGCAACTGGGTCGCCACGCCCACGGCGCGGGAGGCGTCGGTGACGTAGATCACCGCGTCGTTGCTGTACTTGGGTTCGATCTTCACCGCCGTGTGGGCCTTGGAGGTGGTGGCGCCACCGATCATCAGCGGCAGGTGAAAGTCCTGGCGCTGCATCTCGCGGGCCACGTGGACCATTTCATCCAGGGACGGGGTGATCAGGCCAGAGAGGCCGATGATGTCGCATTTCTGCTCCTTGGCCACCTGCAGGATCTTCTCCGCCGGCACCATCACGCCCAGGTCGACAATGTCATAGCCGTTGCAACCGAGCACCACGCCGACGATGTTCTTGCCAATGTCATGCACGTCGCCCTTGACCGTGGCCATGAGGATCTTGCCCTTGGCCTCCGGCTTGTCGCCTTTCTCCGCCTCGATGAACGGGATCAGGTGGGCCACGGCCTGTTTCATCACGCGGGCGGACTTGACCACTTGCGGCAGGAACATTTTGCCGGCGCCAAACAGGTCGCCAACGATGTTCATGCCCGCCATCAATGGGCCTTCGATGACCTCGATCGGACGGCTGAAGGACTGACGCGATTCTTCGGTGTCTTCGACGATGTGGGTGGTGATGCCCTTGACCAGCGCATGCTCCAGGCGCTTGTTGACCTCCCAGCCGCGCCATTCCTCGGTTTCCGCTTCCTTGACGCTGCCATCGCCCTTGTACTTGTCGGCGATGGCGAGCAGGGCGTCGGTGCCTTCGGGGGTGCGGTTGAGGATCACGTCTTCCACGGCATCGCGCAGCTCCACCGGGATCTGGTCGTAGATCTCCAGTTGGCCGGCGTTGACGATGCCCATGGTCAGGCCCGCCCGGATCGCATACAGCAGGAACACCGAGTGGATCGCCTCGCGCACCGGGTTGTTGCCGCGGAACGAGAACGACACGTTGGACACGCCGCCAGACGTCAGCGCGTACGGCAGTTCGTCGCGGATGTAGGCGCAGGCGTTGATGAAGTCCACGGCATAGTTGTTGTGCTCTTCAATGCCGGTGGCGACGGCGAAGATGTTCGGATCGAAGATGATGTCTTCCGGTGGGAAGCCGACTTCATTGACCAGGATGTCGTAGGAGCGCTTGCAGATTTCCTTCTTGCGCGCCTCGGTATCGGCCTGGCCGGCTTCGTCGAAGGCCATCACCACCACGGCGGCGCCGTAGCGCTTGCACAGCTTGGCGTGCTGGATGAACTGCTCGACGCCTTCCTTCATGCTGATGGAGTTGACGATGCCCTTGCCCTGGATGCACTTGAGGCCCGCTTCGATCACTTCCCACTTGGACGAGTCGATCATGATCGGTACGCGGGAAATGTCCGGTTCGCCGGCGATCAGGTTGAGGAAGGTCACCATGGCCTTCTTCGAATCGAGCATGCCCTCGTCCATGTTGATGTCGATCACCTGGGCGCCGGCCTCGACTTGTTGCAGGGCCACTTCCAGGGCTTCGGTGTAGTTGTCCTCGCGGATCAACCGGGCGAACTTGGCGGAGCCGGTAATGTTGGTCCGCTCGCCGACATTGACGAACAACGAGCTGCGATCAATGGTGAACGGTTCCAGTCCCGATAGGCGGCACGCCCGAGGAATTTCCGGGATCTGTCGTGGCGCATACCCGGCCACGGCCTTGGCAATGGCTTCGATGTGCGCCGGGGTGGTGCCGCAGCAACCGCCGACGATGTTCAGGAAACCACTTTGGGCGAACTCTTCGATGACCTTGGCCGTCTCGGCCGGCAGCTCATCGTATTCACCGAATTCGTTGGGCAGGCCGGCGTTCGGGTGGGCCGATACGTGGGTGCTGGCCTTGTTCGACAGTTCTTCCAGGTACGGGCGCAATTCGCTGGCGCCGAGGGCGCAGTTCAGGCCCACGGAGATGGGCTTGGCGTGGGCCACGGAGTTCCAGAACGCCTCAGTGGTCTGGCCGGAGAGGGTGCGACCGGACGCGTCGGTGATGGTGCCGGAAATCATGATCGGCAATTCGACGCCTAGTTCTTCATAAACGCCTTGTACGGCGAAAATCGCTGCCTTGGCGTTCAGCGTGTCGAAGATGGTCTCGATCAGGATCAGGTCGGCGCCACCTTCGATCAGGCCCTTGGTGGCCTCGGTGTAGTTCTCCACCAGCTCGTCGAAGGTCACGTTGCGGTAGCCAGGGTTGTTCACGTCCGGCGACAGCGAGCAGGTGCGGCTGGTCGGGCCGAGCACGCCGGCGACGAAGCGCGGCTTGTCGGGGGTTTCGAGGGTCTTGGCGTCGGCCACCTGGCGGGCCAGGCGCGCACCTTCCAGGTTCAGCTCGTAGGCCAGGCCCTGCATGCCGTAGTCGGCCTGGGACACTTGGGTGGCGTTGAAAGTATTGGTTTCAAGAATGTCGGCACCCGCGTCCAGGTAGGCTTTTTCAATGGCGCCGATTACGTCGGGACGGCTGAGCACGAGCAGGTCATTGTTGCCCTTGACGTCGCTCGGCCAGTCGGCGAAGCGCTTGCCGCGGTAGTCCTGCTCCTCCAGCTTGTAGCTCTGGATCATCGTGCCCATGCCGCCGTCAAGGATCAGGATGCGTTCCTTGAGAGCTTGCTGGAGAAGATAAAGGCGAGCGCTGCGATCGGACATAGGACTACCTGGAAAAAAGACCATTACGAAGGGCGGGATAATAGCAAACCTGCACGGGATTTGATCATGAGTGACTTTTGCATGAAAACCGCTCATGTTTGCAAGGCCATGCTGGCCCACATCACCTACGGCTTGAGCGCGGCGAAAATGGCAGTCATCCTGCTTGCCGTCGGGTGCTTTCCTGACAAAAATACTAGGACTTTGTCCGGCGCGATGATTGGCGTAAACTGCCGGCAAGCCTGCGAGGAGTTTCCATGACCGCCATTACCATTACCGATGCCGCCCACGATTACCTGGCTGACCTGCTGTCCAAGCAGAACACCCCGGGTATCGGCATCCGCATCTTCATCACCCAGCCCGGCACCCAGTACGCAGAGACGTGCATTGCCTACTGCAAGCCGGGGGAAGAAAAACCTGAAGACACCGCGCTGGGGCTCAAGAGCTTCACCGCGTACATCGACTCGTTCAGCGAAGCGTTCCTGGACGATGCGGTGGTCGACTACGCCACCGACCGCATGGGCGGCCAATTGACCATCAAGGCGCCGAACGCCAAGGTGCCGATGGTCAATGCCGACAGCCCGGTCAACGAGCGTATCAATTATTACCTGCAAACCGAGATCAATCCGGGGCTGGCCAGCCACGGCGGCCAGGTATCGCTGATCGACGTAGTCGAAGACGGCATCGCCGTGCTTCAGTTCGGCGGCGGCTGCCAGGGCTGCGGCCAGGCGGACGTGACCTTGAGGGAAGGCATCGAGCGCACGCTGCTTGAACGCATCCCGGAGCTCAAGGGCGTGCGCGACGTGACCGACCACACGCAGAAAGAAAACGCCTACTACTGATAGGTGTCACTGCCAGCAAGAGCTGTGGCGAGGGTGCCTGCTCCCTCGCCACATGGTTTTTGCCGTCTGATCGATTGTTTCAGGGCCTGTAGAGATGCGCATGGCCGGCGCGGTACAGCGAAGACTCGCTGAACACCTCGTTGCCCAGTACCCGCCCCACCAGGATCAGCGCCGTGCGGCGGAAGCCCTTGGCCTGCACCTTCTCGGCAATATCCGCCAGCGTACCCACCACCCAATCCTGATCCGGCCACGTCGCCCGATGAACCACCGCTATCGGACAATCCGCGCCGTAGTGAGGCAGCAGTTCACCGACGATTTTTTCCAGGTGATTGACGCCCAGGTGGATCGCCATGGTCGTTCCATGCTGCGCCAGGCTGGCAAGTTCCTCTCCAGCGGGCATGGCGGTTTTGTCCGCGTAGCGAGTCAGGATCACACTCTGGGATACGTCGGGCAGCGTCAGTTCGGCACCCAACAGGGCGGCGCAGGCTGAGGTGGCGGTGACGCCCGGGATGATCTCGAAAGGGATGTCCAGCCCCCGCAGGCAGCGGATCTGCTCGCCGATGGCGCCATACAGGCCTGGATCGCCAGAATGCACCCGAGCCACATCCTGCCCATTGAGATGGGCATCCTTGATTACCTCGATGATTTGTTCCAGATGCAGCTCGGCGCTGTTGACCACCTGCTCGGCGCGGTGGCCTTCCAGCACGGCGGCGGGCACCAGGGAGCCGGCGTAGATGATCACGGCGCAACTGCGAATCAGCCGCTGGCCCTTGACGGTGATCAGCTCCGGGTCGCCGGGGCCGGCGCCGATGAAATAAACGGTCATGACCGGTTCCTGTTGAACGATGAAGGCTTGCATGAGCGACGCTCATGATTCGGCGGGCGATTATCCGGCGTTACGATGTCGTCGCCAATGCCAAGGTGGCCTGCGGGCCTTTCTGACGGGTCACCCGCAAGGTTGCGGGCGAAAAACCCAATTGCTCGGCCAGTGCGAGGGCGGCGCTTTCGGCGATGCCGTGGCAGCCGGTACGCTCGAAGGCGATCCGGGAACGGTGGCTGAGCTGCCCTTGATAGCCCGACAACTGTTCGGCAGTGAAACACGTCAGCGGCAGCGCCAATTGCTCCGCCAGCTCCAACAGTCCCGGTTCGTCATGCTTCAGATCAATACTGGCCAGGGCCCGCACCTCATCGAGCGCAATGCCGTGGGCCAGCAGCGTCCGGTCAAGCAATGCCCGCAGCGCACTGGCCGGACAGCCGCGTTGGCAGCCCAGGCCGACCACCAGGATCGGCCCGGCCTTCATGCGTCGTGGTGCGCCTGGCCGCCACGGCGAAACAGCCAGGCGCTGATCAGCCCCAAGGCGAGCCAGAACGCAATGTTGGTCAACTGTGAGGCGATTTTGAACTGACTTTCCAGCGTTTCGGGCGCCAGCATCGAATGAACCTCGGGTTGCGGCGCGCCGATCACGTGGGGCACCAGCAAGGTTGCCAGACCCAGCAGCTTGAGCAGCCAATGCCGACCGAAAACCATCAGCGCGATGCCGACTGCCGTGGACGCCGCCGTGCCGATCCACCACATCTGCCGCTGGGCCAGATCAGCCGCCGCGGTGCCAGGCAATTCCGGCGGCAGGCCGAGGGTTGGCGCCAGGACAAAAGTGGCGTAACCGGCCAGGCCCCAAAGCAAGCCCTGGGACGTACGAGTCGGCGCGCGCAAGGTATACAAACCCGCCAGCATCAGGGCGAAACCCACCGCGACCACCAGGTTGCCTCCGGTGGTGGAGAGTACGCGTTGCCAGCCGTCTTCCGGTGCCCAGGCTTCGGCGTCGTGGGTGTGCGCCGCGCCCGAAGCGTGTTCATGGGCCTCGGCCACCGGAGCGTTTTCGTAGGTTTCGGCCTGCTGGATCAGCGGCGATACCCACAGGCTTTGCAGAAGAGTCAGCAGCAGGGCGGCCAGCAACCCGCTGAAACCGGCGGTCTGGGCGATACGCTTGATCATGTCGGCAGGTCTCAGTGGCAGGGGAACGCGGCGCTGTGCCGTGTGTCGTGGGCCGCGTTGTGCACCGCTTCGATGTGGGAGAAACCGGCGAAATAGACCAGACCCGCACCGAGGATGGAGGCGAAGATCGCTGCGCTCAGGCGCTGGCTCAGGGTGACGGTGCTACTGGTGGTGCGGGCGGTGCTGCTGATGGTCGACATGGCGCTTCCCTCTGGTCTTTTCAGCGGGTAAATCGAGCGCAATGAAAACCCGGGCGAAGGCTTGCCAGGATTCGAACAGCGCCCGCCCACCGCGGGTTTGTTGAGCATGAGTCATGGGCCGGTCTCCGGGCTAACGAGGGGCTGGGCCTTGAGCCTTGCCTGCAAGCATCACCTTCCCATGCGCATGCACAGTGGATTCGACGCTTCGCTCGCTTACCGTTGCGGGGGCAGCACCGGACTGACGTGGCCTTGAAGTAAAGCACACGATTCACCGGTTTCCCGTTTCACCCTGTGAAGGGCACCCGTAACAAGGTGCACAGGAGACCATGGGCGGGGGTGGGCGTCAATGTGTCTGGCGCGCTTGGTGATTTGAGATAGGGTTGAGGCTGGACACCGCGCTCACAGGAGAAACACATGCGCTTTTCAGCCTTGACCCAACGCATCACCGGCGACGGCGCCGCCGCCTGGCAGATACATGATCGGGCGCTGGCCATGCGCGAGCAGGGCAGGGAGGTGCTGTTGCTGTCGGTGGGCGACCCGGATTTCGACACTCCGTGCGCCATCGTCGAAGCCGCCGTCGCCAGCCTGCGGGCCGGCGATACTCATTACTCGGATACTCGTGGTCTGCACGCCCTGCGGGCCAGCATTGCCCGCCGCCATCAAGCGCGTTGCGGCCAAACGGTGGACGCTGGGCACGTCACGGTGTTACCCGGTGCTCAGTGCGCCGTGTATGCCGTTGCGCAATGTTTGCTCAACCCCGGCGATGAAGTCATCGTCGCCGAGCCGATGTACGTCACCTATGAAGCGGTGTTCGGCGCCTGCGGGGCGACAGTGGTGCCGGTGCCGGTGAGCCCCGAAAACGCTTTCCGGGTCGAGCCGTCCGACGTTGCCCGGCTGATCACCTCGCGCACCCGCGCCATGCTGCTCAACAGCCCCAACAATCCCTCCGGCGCCAGCCTGCCGCTGCCCACTTGGCAAGCGTTGGCGCAGCTGTGCATTGATCATGACTTGTGGCTGATCAGCGACGAGGTCTACAGCGACTTGCTCTACGAAGGCGAACACATCAGCCCGGCCGGACTGCCGGGCATGGCCGAGCGCACGGTCACCATCAACAGCCTGTCCAAATCCCATGCCATGACCGGCTGGCGCATCGGCTGGGCCATCGGCCCCGAAGCGCTCGCCGGACACCTGGCGAACCTGTCGCTGTGCATGCTGTTCGGCCTGCCGGACTTCGTCCAGCGCGCCGCCCAAGTTGCCCTTGAGCAGGAATTGCCTGAGGTGGCGCGGATGCGCGAGGAATATAGCCAACGCCGGGACCAGGTGTGCGCGGCGCTGGAAAACTGCCCGGGCCTCAAACCGGTGCGGCCCGATGGCGGCATGTTCGTGATGGTCGATGTGCGTGAGACGGGGCTGGGTGCCCAGGCGTTTGCCGAGCGGTTGCTGGATGGGTATGGCGTGTCGGTGTTGGCGGGGGAGGCGTTTGGGCCGAGTGCCGCGGGACATATTCGGATTGGGTTGGTGGTGGGGCGGACGGCATTGAGTAACGCTTGTCGGAGCATTGCGTTGTGCGCTGCTGAGTTGTGCAAAGTGGTCCCAAGTTAAACAAAGGGCAGAAATGGATCGTGCGCGAGCATATGTAGAACCTTGTTGCAACATCTTGCCGCCCCCCAACGAGCGCCGAATTTAGCCGACAGACGGTCATCAAACCTGTCAGACCTGACAGTAGCCAGATATCTGGGGCCGGAGCTTAATTATCTTCAGCAGAATAATTTGGCTCTCGCTAAGGTGATACAGCTCATGACAAAGCTTCGGTCCACTGTTTCAACTGCGCTTACACCGGGAGTGTTGGCAGAGCCGTTGTCTGTTGAAGGGGTGGATGATAATGACGCAGAAGGTTATGTGCCTCTTGATATATTGAACTCCGGCACGCGGATAGTTATTCCTCTGTGGGCTGATCCGGGACCTAATGATCAACTTTGGGTGCTCTGGCTACAAAGCGGAGTCGAAACTAGAATAGTTGATAGAACTTATCCAGCGATCGTTGTGGATCCCTTTATTTATGAGCCTTTGACACCTGCCCAAATGTCGTTGGACGGCGAGGCGTTTGTTTCCTACCGCGTCTGGAAACGCGGAGGCGGTAATTTTGACGATTCGCCATCACGAAAGTTAACCATCGATCACGCTCCTTTGTTAGTGCTGGCGGAGCCCAGCTTTCCTCATTCCACGTTGTGGGGATATCTGAACAATAAAACGGAGCCTCCACTTATTGTCGGCGTTACTGTAAGAATCCCTCCTGCCATTGGGATCGCTTTGCCAGGAGATCGCAATGAAGTTTATTGGACGGGATATCGGTCGCTAAATGGAAGCGGTGACCCCGTTCAAGGAACGCAAGGAGTATGGTCCAGGATACTGTCTTCAGATGATGTTAATAATGGTTATGAGCTGGTCGTCCCATTTGAAATTTATGTCCGACCGCTCATTGATAATGATTCGGCGCTAGTGTTTTGTCGCCTCTATCGAGGGGGACGATTGGTTGCCATGTCGAAAAAAGGATTGGTGAGAATAGACAGAGTGACACCTGGGGAAAGTGGGCCGACCGGTCTGAGTACAAAATCAATGAACGAAGGAGTAACGGAAATGAGAGCAAAACTACAACCCCCAAAAGCGCGTGCAAATGCAGTATCTACAGGCATTGTAACTGTCGATGCTGCAATCAACGATAAGCTGGCTGATGATTCGATTCCTGTCAGCGTTCTTGACTCGGGACTGTTAATTTTTACCGCTACAAATCTCGCCGATCCTCAGGATGGAGATGAGCTGGAAATTTATTACACCGTGGTGGGTGGCACTGAACAGAAGGTACCAGGATACTTTGATATGGAGCTAATCGCAGGTCGTCCAGACCCGTTCGAAATGGAGGTGGACGCGAGTCTGTTTCCAGAGGCCCCGACGCCTGCCGATCCCACGCGTTACGAAGTTCGTTATGAGTTGTACAAGGGCGGTGGCGGTAACAAAGACGACTCGACGATTGTAGAGTTCGCCATTGACCGTACCGCACCGTTCGAGGTTAAAGTTCCTGCGCGACTGAAAAACAAACCGACACCTGATGTCACGATGACCAATCGGCCCGCCGGACCTGGCTACGTTCTTGATGAAGCCTGGATCACGACAAATCCGAAAATGCTTTGCACCGTGCCCGTCGGTTATCCGCTGCGCCGACTTGATGATGTTTTAAGTTATTATCTGTCTTCGGGTACCACCGTGCTAAAGGTGTTTGAGGGCACAGTGGATGCCACTGGCTCATTCGACGTTGACAGCGCGGAGCTCCGTAATTTACCTAACCTGACTCGGGTCTCTCACGCCTATGAATGGAAAGATTTGCCTGGTAACCTGAGCGCGCGCTCGGATGCTCGACCTTTGTTTGATCTACGGTTGGCACAAGATCCAGAATTACTTGAGCCCAAAGTTCCAAAGACCGACCCGAATCGAACGGTTCCCTTATATCTCGACGACTTCGTGACGGGCTCTGCACCTGTGCTGGCTATTGTCGAACAGCCGCTCCACGGTCTCAGCACGGATGAAATTGAGTTGTTTATTGAGGATGCTTCTGATTCGCTGGTTTTCGAAAGTTTTGGTAAAAAACCTCTAGGTACGGCGAATGTTGAGTTCACCCTTGATTACGTTAAGTTAGCCAGGCTTTTCGACGATTCGACACAACCCAAGGAGGTAAAAGTCTGGTACGAGCACACCCGCGTCGGATCTACTCCGCTTGATAGTCCGGTGATTTACATATTTTTGAATTTTGTGTATGCGGGCCCCGGCAACCCCGATTTACCCGACCTGATCAACCCCGACCTGCAGCTGGTTACAGTGAAAGGGGCTTCCAATACATCTAATATCATTACCCCTGGCGATAGGAATAGCCCCGGTACCATCAGTGTTCCAGTCTGGTTTGGTTTGCCTGATCTCGTAGGGGGTGAGCAAGTCGATTTCTATATTAATGGCACACTGGTTGACACGTTTCTACCCTTTGGTGGAGAGAGCGAATTAGTGGGGAACGTTACGGCAGCGTTCATCAAGGCATTGCCAACAGCTACGGTTAAAGCTTATTGGACGATTAAATACGTTGGTAGTAATAATAATATTATTAAATCGCCTGAGCAGGATGTGGTTGTTAATGCTCAGAAAATTGACCTGCTGCCTCCAACCATCAGGATGCGGACCCGTGACGAGATTTCTTGTTTTGCAATGGACAACCCTGTAACGGCTTGGACAATGGCCATGGGTATCCCTAAAGACGCAACGAACTTGCCGCCAGGGAAAAACATTACGGTTCATTTTGTGGGTGTCACGGATATAACCGGCACAGCCGAAGTGCCAGGCACGGCAGATTCACAACCCTACGTGATCAAGGCGGCGGATCAGGTCGATATTGCGCAGGTCGGCACGGCTGATAAGTTCAAATTGAACCAGCCTTTCAGGGGGGCAATTGCCTTCGGGAAATATTGGTATGAAACCGATATAAACGGTACTCAGTCATCCGAGGTGGTAATTAAGCTGTTCGATATCATCAATACCAGTTTTGAGTATTGCGATCGGATGGATGCGCCTGCGCCGACGCCATAATATTGTTGTCTGAGCAGATAATCACGTCCAGGGGTGTGAACTCCTGGCTTGATTCCCTGCGGTCGTAATCTTTGCTTTTTTTTTGTTTCGGAAAATTCTGAGCTCTTCGGAGGATTATTCCTACATTCGTTGTGCTCGATAATCTTTATTCTGCCGGGCGCTTTCGAGAGATGGTTTTTTTAAGAGAAATCATTTAACGGTTATGTCTATTGTCAGGAAAATACAATGTCTCGCATATCAGGTTCAAAGTGTGGAAAGGCAGGCCGCTATTTGCTCGGTTCGATTTTCTTTGTTTCCTCCTACTCTTTCGCGGCTATTCTCCTGCCGGGGCAGGATGGCACTGTGGACAACACATCCCCTCTTGAAGACTGGCGTGTGTCGGGAGGGGGGACACTCACAATCGATAACGGTACAGCGCTGACCGTTAGTGCCCAAGATGCCGATGTGGTTTTCAACGGAGGCCAGAGTCAGCGCATTGATGCCACCGCTTCTCGCGTGAACCTCTCGGGCGCAACGGTTAATAGTGCGGTGGACAGAGGAGGTCTTCAGCTGATCGACAGCTCCGCCACCATTGATGCCAGCACTATTACCAGTAGCAACAGTATGGGCCTGCTGTTGGGGCGCAATATCAACACCCCAACCGCCTCCAGCGCAACGGTCACAGGCGGAAGCACGATTACCGGCCTCCTCGGTGGTGCAAACGCCACCGGCTTCAGCGTCCTGACGGTCAACGATTCGACCTTGCGTGGCACCGGCGCCACCAGTTATGGCGTCCAGCTTGAAGGCGCAACGCTTTCGGCGACCGGCAGTACCATTTCCGGTGGACAGGACGGCCTGCGAATCGGCGCGGACAATACAGGCGTCAACGCCAGTACGGTGACGTTGAACAATACGCTCGTAACAGGGGACACCGGCTCGGCGATCGTAGTGGGGTCCTTTGGTGCTGCTGGCGCCGTCGCTACCATCAACGTGCTCAATGGCTCGCAGTTGAACGGTGGTAACGGAACATTGTTGCAAGCCACCAACCGCTCCACTGCCAACGTCAACGTCGATGCCAGCGCGCTACGCGGCGACGTCATTGCCGAGACCGGCAGTACTGTCTCGTGGTTGATGCAGAACGCCTCCTCGCTTGAAGGCAATTTGCAGAACGTCACCAGCGTCAACCTCAACACCAACAGCACGTTGAACGGCAACGTACTGGCCGTTGCGGGTACGGGGGCCGCGGTCAATCTGAATAACGGTTCTGCAATCAACGGCAATGTGGAGAACGTATTCGACCTTAAGCTGGACAACAACAGCCAGATGACCGGCGACGTCCTCTCGGATGCCAACGGCAGCGTATTGCTCAATAACGGCTCTGTACTGACCGGCCAGATCACCAATTCGGGCAACCTGAATATCAACAATGCGGCGCAATGGGTGATGACCGGCGACAGCACCGTGCAGCGACTCGGCCTGAGCAGTGGTGTGGTTCGCATGGGCACTAATGAGCAGTTTCAACAGCTGAACATTGGCGAGCTGTCGGGTAACGGCACCTTTGTCATGGGCACCGACCTGGGGAACGGCAACACGGACTTCCTGAATGTCACCGGTACAGCCAGCGGGCAGCATCAATTGCTGGTCTCCGCGACCGGGACGACGCCAACCAGTGCCGAAGCGGTCAAGATCGGCAACATTGCTGCTGGCGACGCGAGTTTCTCGCTGGGCGGTCGTGAGACAGTCGACGCCGGTACGTTCGTCTATCGATTGAAGAAGGACGGCGAGGGTTTGTACCTCAATCCCGACCGAGACACCGTCAGCCCGTCCACTAATACGGCACTGGCTTTGGCCGGCAGCGCTCGCAGCGTATTGAATGCTGAAATGAATATGCTCAACGATCAGATCGGTGATCGGGGGCTCAGCGCACGGCCCGATGCGTCAATGCGTTCGGCCAGCGACAACGAGACCAAGTTGAGCAACAGTGTCTGGATACGGACTTACGGTAATCAGTACAGCGTCGAAAATGCCTATGGCGACGGTTACTCACAGAACCAGAACGGAATCACCGGCGGTGCCGATACGCTGGTAGATATTGGTGATCGCGCATGGGTGCTGGGTGGGTTCGTGGGTACCAGTCACACCAACATGGACCTGCGGTATGGATCCAGCGCAACGGTCGACAGCGTAAATCTCGGTGTTTACGGCAGTACATTCGATGTTCAGAGCGGTGTGTTCGTCAATGTCATGGCCAAGGTCAATCAGTTCAACAACAAAGCCAAGGTCACCATGAGCGACGGCACGCGCTCAAAGGGTGACTACAAAGCCTTGGGCGCCAGCGGTTCGGTTGCAGTGGGCAAGCATATCCGCCTGCAAGATAACTACTTCATTGAGCCGCAAGTGCGGGTCTCGACCGGCGTCACCCAGAGCGAGAGTTATCGCCTGGACAACGGTCTTGAGGTCAAAGCCGACACTATGCGTTCTGTGCAAGGAAATGTAGGCGTAAGGGGCGGACGTGTAATCAGTCTCGACAACGGCAGCCTGTTGGAGCCTAGCCTGTCGGCCGGCGTCAACCATGAGTTCGTGAAGACCAACGAAGTTCGGATTAACGATGACAGCTTCGATGACGACCGCGCCAGTACCGCGTTCGAATACGGTGCAGGCCTGAAGTGGACGCCAGCCCAACGTAACTGGCAGGTTTCGGGCCAGGTTGGGGGCAGCAAGGGGACGACCGTCAGTCAGGATTGGAGCGGTAGCTTGCGGTTGAGTTATTTCTTTTAAATGACGGTTCCTGCCTTGGGATAATGTGAAATGCCCCGATAACGTCGGGGCATTTCTGTATCCGGAATAAAGATACGTTGAGGCTGTGTGAAATTATGTAAGGGTTTTGCTCAGCGGCGGACGAGGGCGTATATCCTTGGCGGCTTGAGATTCTCAGCGCCTTGTACCTTTGGATACACCCATGCCCAACATCCTCCTCGTCGAAGACGACGCCGCCCTCTGTGAATTGATCGCCAGCTACCTGGAGCGCAACGGCTATCACGTCAGCGTGCTCAACCGTGGCGACCATGTACGTGAGCGGGCGCGGGTCAATCCGCCGGACCTGGTGATCCTCGATCTGATGCTGCCGGGGCTGGACGGCTTGCAGGTCTGCCGCTTGCTGCGGGCCGATTCGGCGACTCTACCAATCCTGATGCTCACCGCCCGCGACGACAGCCACGACCAGGTGCTGGGCCTGGAGATGGGTGCGGACGACTATGTCACCAAACCCTGCGAGCCACGGGTGTTGCTCGCCCGAGTGCGGACATTGTTGCGACGCAGCAGCCTGACCGAGCCGCAGACGGTCAATGATCGCATCGTCATGGGCAACCTGTGCATCGATCTGTCCGAACGCACGGTGACCTGGCGTGGGCAGCCGGTGGAGCTGTCCAGCGGCGAATACAACCTGCTGGTGGTGCTGGCCCGGCATTCCGGTGAAGTGCTGAGCCGCGACCAGATTCTGCAACGCTTGCGCGGCATCGAATTCAACGGCACTGATCGTTCGGTGGACGTGGCTATTTCCAAGTTGCGGCGCAAGTTCGACGACAACGCTGGCGAAGCGCGCAAGATCAAGACCGTGTGGGGCAAGGGCTATCTGTTCAGCCGTTCCGAATGGGAATGCTGACCGATGTGGAAGCTGCTGATTCGCCTTTACCTGGTCACCATCGTTTCCTACAGCGCGGCGATCTACCTGATGCCGGAGCTGGTGATCCGCCTGTTCCATGAACGTTTCCTGACCTACAACCTTGATTATTCCCGGGGCCTGCAAACCTTGATGGTCAAGCAGTTCCACGCCGTCCCCAGCGAACAATGGCCGGCGCTGGCGGCGCAGATGGACAAGGAGTTCGATCCTCTGCGCATAGAACTGGCCGCTGTCGATGATGAGGGCTTCAGCGCCGATGAACAGGCGCGGCTCAAGCGCGGCGAGAATGTGGTGCGTCTCGGTGACTGGGCCTGGCGAACTTTGGCGGCGGCGCCGCTGGACGAGCGCACGGCGGTGAAGTTGGTCGTGCCGCCGGACCCGGCCGACGTCAGTTGGTTGTACTGGAGCATCAACGTGTTGATCGGCGCGACGATGCTGGCCTGCCTGTTGCTCTGGCTGCGGCCGCACTGGCGCGATCTGGAACGGCTCAAGCGCACCGCCGAGCGTTTCGGCAAGGGCCACTTGAGCGAGCGTACGCAGATCACACCGAGTTCCAACATCGGCAGCCTGGCCCATGTGTTCGACACCATGGCCGGCGACATCGAGAGTCTGCTCAATCAGCAACGGGACCTGCTAAACGCTGTGTCCCACGAGTTGCGAACGCCGCTGACCCGGCTGGATTTCGGCCTGGCGCTGGCCTTGTCCGAAGACCTGCCGCCCGCCAGTCGCGAGCGTTTGCAAGGGTTGGTGGCACACATTCGCGAGTTGGATGAATTGGTGCTGGAGCTGCTGTCCTACAGCCGTTTGCAGAACCCCGAGCGCCTGCCGGAGCGGGTCGAAGTGCCGCTGGACGAATTCATCGACAGCATCCTCGGCAGCCTCGACGAAGACCTGGCGGCACCGGAGGTGGTGATTGACGTGTTGCTGCACGGAGCGCTGGAGCGATTCGTGCTGGACCCACGCCTCACCGCACGGGCGTTGCAGAACCTGTTGCGCAATGCCATGCGTTATTGCGAGAAGCGTATCCAGGTCGGTGTGCTGGTCGGCGAGCAAGGCTGTGAAATCTGGGTCGACGATGATGGCATCGGCATTCCCGACAGCGAGCGCGAGCGGGTGTTCGAGCCGTTCTACCGCCTGGACCGCAGCCGCGACCGCGCCACCGGCGGCTTCGGCCTCGGCCTGGCGATCAGCCGCCGCGCCCTGCAAGCCCAGGGCGGCACACTGACCGTCGAGGCCTCGCCACTGGGCGGGGCACGATTCCGGCTGTGGCTGCCCACACCTCCTGAAGCTGTTCACTGAACCCGTGGCGAGGGAGCTTGCTCCCGCTGGGCCACGAAGTGGCCCCATACCGTCACCCAAACAACCCCGCCGCAATATTGATCGAAAACCCCAGGATCGCCGTATTGAACACAAACCCAATCAATGACTGCGCCAACACAATCTTGCGCAACTGCCGCGTCGCAACACCCACGTCCGACGTCTGCACCGCCACGCCGATGGTGAAAGAGAAATACAGGAAATCCCAATAGTTGGGCGTGGTCAGCCCTTCGGCAAAGCGCAGTGCCGGTTCCTTGCCTTCCCAGGTGTAATACAACCGCGCGTAGTGGACGCTGAAAATCACCCCGATCAGCAGCCATGAACCGATCACGGTCAACGCGGTGACACCGTAATGCAGCAGTTTTGCGGCGGTTTGCAGGTCACGGCTGCCCGCCAGTTCGAAGGTGATGGTCGCCAGGCTCGCCAGCGCCGCGATGCAGACCATCAGCAGGACCAGCCCCGCGTTCTCGTCTTCGCGTTCGGCGATGCGCTGGACGTCCGGTGCCTTGGCCCGCACGGTCAACCAGAACATCAGCACCAGGTATGTCCAGACCCCGACATTCCAGCCGATCAGTATTTGGCTGATGATCGAGTCCGCGGGAATCAGCAGCCCCGCCGTCAGGCCGATAAGCGTGGCGCAGGACAGACGCGGGTGGGTGCGGGCGAGGCGGGGCATGGGAGTTCACTGTCAGGCGGAAATGCACGGAGTATGAATCATCACGCCAAAGCGGGATCGGCAATGTCGCTCGATTGGATCAATTTCACGCCAGCCTCTTGCATGCGGCGGATGGCCGTATCCATTGATCCGTCGATATCAATGCCTCGGCAAGCGTCCAGCAAGACGATTGCATTGAAACCGGCCATACGTGCATCCAGCGCCGAATACATCACGCAGAAATCCAGGGCCAGCCCGACCATGTACACCGTGTCGATGCCGCGTTCCTTGAGGTAACCCGTTAGCCCGGTAGGTGTCTGGCGATCGGCTTCCATGAAGGCCGAATAACTGTCGATGGCCGGGTTGCAGCCTTTGCGGATGATCAATTGCGCGTGGGGCAGGTTCAGGTCCGGGTGCAGCGCGGCGCCCGGTGTGCCTTCGACGCAATGGTCGGGCCAGAGTTTCTGTTCGCCGTAGGGCAGTTGGATGATGTCGAAAGGTTGTTTGCCTGCGTGGCTGGAGGCAAACGAGGCATGTCCGGCGGGGTGCCAGTCCTGGGCGCACACGACGTGTCGGAACGTACGGGCCAGTTGGTTGACCAGCGGTACGATTTCGTCGCCGCCCGGCACCGCTAATTGGCCGCCGGGAATGAAGTCGTTCTGGATGTCGATGACCAGTAATGCGGTGTTTGTGGCTTTGGTGTCTGGAACAATCATGCAGGCGCTCCTGAAAGTGACGTGGTGATCTTAGCCGAACCGATTCGGAGCTGGGTTCTTCGTCGCAACGGCGCCTGGTTTTTTTGCGCGAAGTGTCTTTCGTCGCAAATATTTCATCAGTGATGGCTTTTTGATGTCCGGTCCGTGCACGGCCGTACCAATTGTGTACAATCGCCGACTTTCAACCGGGCATGGAGGCACTTCGGCTTTCTGTCACGAGAAAAACCCATGCTTATCGGCAGTTATTCCCCCGCCCTTGTTTCTATCTCTTTGTTTGTTGCGATCCTGGCGTCTTATACCGCGCTGGACCTGACGGGGCGTATCGCTACCGCTCAGGGCCGTGCCGTTCATTTGTGGATGGCGGGTGGTTCGCTGGCGATGGGGGTGGGCATCTGGTCCATGCACTTCATCGGCATGCTCGCGTTCACGCTGCCGGTGGAGCTTGGCTACGATGTGGCGATCACCGCGCTGTCCCTGCTGATCGCGATTCTTTCCAGCGGCTTTGCCCTGTGGCTGGTTAATCAGCCGAAACTTCGGGCCTGGCAGTTGGCGTTTGGCGCGCTGGTCATGGGCATCGGCATCAGCGCCATGCATTACACCGGCATGGCGGCGTTACGGATGCAGCCGGGCATTGATTATGACCCGACGTTGTTTGGCGCCTCGCTGCTGATTGCCGTCGTGGCGTGCGCGGCGGCGTTATGGATTGCCGTGCGCCTGCGCCAGAATTCCCCTCATGTACGAATCGCCCGCGCTGGCGCCGCCGTGGTGATGGGCATCGCCATTGTCGGCATGCACTACACCGGCATGGCCGCGGCGCAGTTCAGCGACGGCAGTTTCTGCGGGTCCCTGGACGGCTTGAGCGGCAAGGGGCTGGACAATCTGGTGCTGATCACCACATTGGCGGTGCTGTCGATTGCCTTGCTGACGTCGATTCTGGACGCGCGTCTGGAAGCCCGTACCGCGGAACTCGCCAAGTCGCTGACCCAGGCCAATCGGGAACTGACTCAACTGGCCCTGCACGATCCCCTGACCGGGTTGCCCAATCGCGTATTGCTGGCGGATCGCATCGGCCAGGCCATGCACCGGGTGCAAGAGCAGGGCGGCTGTTTTGCGTTGATGTTCATCGACCTCGACGGTTTCAAACCGGTCAACGACGCGTTCGGGCACCACATGGGCGATCTGTTGTTGCGGGACGTGGCCTTGCGTCTGCGCGAGGACTTGCGCAACCAGGACACCCTCGCGCGGATCGGTGGTGACGAGTTCGTCCTGCTTGTGCAACTGGCCGATCCCGACGACGCCTTGCGCCTGGCTGCGCGCCAGGTCGCGCTGATCGCGCGCACGTTCCGGGTCGCCGACCATGACCTGCAGATATCCGCCAGTGTCGGCATCGCGCTTTTTCCCGGCAACGGCGAAAGCGCCGAAGAGCTGCTGATGAATGCCGACGCCGCGATGTACCACGCCAAGGGCGCCGGCAAGAATGGCTACAGTTTTTTCGACGCGTCGATGAACAGCAACGCCCGCAAGCAGTTGCAGCTGCTGCAAGACTTGCGCATCGCCGTCGAGCAGCGGCAGTTCAGCCTGCATTACCAACCCAAGTTCGACGCGGCGAATGGCCGTCCGGTCGGCGCTGAAGCGCTGCTGCGCTGGTCCCATCCGACCCAGGGCATGATGATGCCCGACACCTTTATCGACTTGGCCGAAAAGACCGGGTTGATCATTCCCATCGGCGAGTGGGTGCTGAACGAAGCCTGCCGGCAGATGCGCGAATGGTACGTGCTGGGCTACACCGATTGGCGCATCGCGGTGAACCTTTCGGCGTTGCAGTTCTGCCATACAGGCTTGGTGCAGAGTGTCGCCAAGGCGCTGGAGACCCACCATTTGCCTGCCAACAGCCTGACCCTGGAAATCACCGAAACCACGGCCATGAGCGACGCGGACGCGAGCATGACCGTGCTGCAGCAACTGTCGGACATGGGCGTGGACCTGTCCATCGACGACTTCGGCACCGGTTACTCGAGCTTGATGTACCTCAAGCGCCTGCCGGCCAACGAGCTGAAGATCGATCGTGGCTTCGTGCGTGACCTGGAGCACGACAGCGATGACGCGGCCATCGTCTCGGCCATCGTCGCCCTTGGCCAGGCCCTGGGCCTGCGGATCGTCGCCGAAGGCGTGGAAACCGACGTACAACAAGACTTCCTGACCCAGTTGGGCTGCGATTCGCTGCAAGGCTATCTGTTGGGTCATCCGCTGCCGGCCGAGCGCTTCTTGCACGACATCCGCCAGGCGCAACGCGTGGCGATGGCCTGAGGCATTCGCTCAGGGAAGGATCTCGAATGCGGCGCTGCCCAGTCGCTCGCCATTGACCAGCAAATGCACCGCATGCCGGCCCGCGTAGTGCCGGCGGGTGGTCAGTTCGCGGATGTGTTGGGAGCGCCTGAGGCTGGCAGAAGCAAGGGCGGGCAGGTCGAAGGTCTTGAGCTTGAACACCTTGGCCGACGTGCCACCTGACGCTTTCACGTAGTCGATGGCGTAATCGATCACCAGGCGTTGGTCCTGTTCAGAGGTTGATTTCACCTTGAAGGACAGGATGACCTGTTCTCCGAGGCGAATCACCGGCGGCGTCACCTGCAAATCCGAAATCTCAACCTGCGCCTTGCCGCCTGCGCCGATCACGGCCAGCGCCCGAAGATTGCCTTGCTTGATCAGGCTGCGCAGCGCGTGACGGGCGATCCAGGCTGTGTGGCGGTCCTGCAGCGGCCACCCTTCGATCCGCTCCAGTACCCAGTCGGGATGCTGTTTGGTCACGTCGTTGAGATGATTGGCGACGGATTTGCGCACGTAGAGGCTGTCGTCAGCCTTGAGGGCATCGAGGATCGCGGCGGTGAGTTCCGGGTTGGCCTGGATTGGTTCCAGATGAAACGACCACGGCAAGCGCGGCCGACTGCCCTCGCTGGCGAGGCGTCGTACATGCTCGTTGGCGTCCAGTGACCAGTCGTGCATGACCTTGAGGGTGTGCGCCAAATCATCGCGCAGGAAATGCCGGACGGCGAACTCCGCAGAGCCGAACCGGGTGAAATATTTGAGCGCGTCCATCGACAGGTCAAAACTATGCCGACCATAAGACGCCACGTAGTGGGGCAGGAACATGCTCACGAACATGCTGTTCAGCCGAGGGGCCAAGGCCCGCAGAACGTCGAGCGAGGCTTCATAACTCAGCGGCATTACCTCATGCAGACACTCGCTGACCCGCGCCATGCGCTGCATCACCGACAATTGGGCCAGTCCGTCGGTGGCCATGTGCAGGAACGCCTTGGCATCGAAGGCTGGGTACACCGCGCGCGTTTCGGTGGCGATGTGCTGCAGGCGCTCGGCGTTGAAGATTTCCTTCAGGGCGGGGGATGAAGAGGTCATGGCGAGGT
This sequence comes from Pseudomonas sp. Z4-20, assembly GCF_051131955.1. Classification (NCBI taxonomy): domain Bacteria; kingdom Pseudomonadati; phylum Pseudomonadota; class Gammaproteobacteria; order Pseudomonadales; family Pseudomonadaceae; genus Pseudomonas; species Pseudomonas sp. Z4-20. The sequence continues at coordinate 3,436,292 of NZ_CP071641.1, read as the reverse complement.
CCGTGGTCCAGGAGCCGCCACTATGCCATGCCAGGCGCAACCCGTGGCGAGGGAGCTTGCTCCCGCTCGGCTGCGCAGCAGTCGTAAACCCGGTGAATGGGGTATCACTGAATGAACGCGTTGCCTGGATTGGGGTCGCTGCGCAACCCAGCGGGAGCAAGCTCCCTCGCCACAAGGGCATGGGCGCCTTCAGAAGCACCAGTAAAATGAATGATTCGCCGTCGATGAAGTCCCAGATTCAGTACCTTGGATAACCTGGAGTTTTTTATGCGTAAACCAACCCTGATCGCCAGCCTGGTCCTGATCGCCAGCCTTGGAGCCCTTGGCCCCGTTGCGCAAGCGGTCGAGAAAACCGGAGACGCCTTGGAGCACTCGCCGAGCAATGGCCGCAGGCTGGTGGAGAATGACCGGGTACCCGCCGACTATCAGCGTTCGGACCGGGCCATTAAAGATTGGAAGCAGAAGAAACTCGAGCAACCTACAGAAGAGCAACAATGGGTGCAGATCGATGACAAATATTTGCTGGTCGAAACCGTGTCCGGCGCGATCGTCAAGATCGTCCCGGCCACACGTTAATCAGAGCACCTCGCCCTTGTCCCACAAATGAACCAGTTCGCCAGGTGCCTGGTTCTCGGGCACCTGCAACACCATCTCATCGTCCTGGTCGTTGGCGCGGAAACGCACCTCGATCTGGAAGTAACGCTGGTCGCCCCGGCCCGGCGTAGAAGAGGTGAGCGGCAGGCACCCCTCCAACACTGAGCAGATGCGCGTGCGCTGATCGAGGTCGCACTGGGCGAACTCGATTTCCCGGGGGCGGGTCAGGGCGTGGATGGCCGCCACGCCGCCTTGGCGTGACAGCTTGACGACGGCTTTATCGTCCAGGTCTGGAAGGGTTTTCATCCGTTCTCCTCGTTCAGGTCGACGCCCACCTGGGCCCAGCCATCCTGCACCGCTTGCACTTCCCGTTCGCCGAAGCGTTGGCGGGCGTGCGCGACGGTCAGGCGGGCGAAGGCGCTGAAGGAGGCGTCATTGGCCAGTTGTCGGTCGCACAAAGTGTCATACCAGATCCGCCCGGCCTTTTCCCAGGCAAATCCGCCGAGTGCCGTCGCCACCAGATAAAAGGCCCGGTTGGGAATGCCAGAGTTGATGTGCACACCGCCGTTGTCTTCACGGGTGATGACGAACTCGCGCATGTGCGCCGGTTGCGGGTCCTTGCCCAGCAATGGGTCATCGTAGGCGGTGCCGGGGTTGGACATGCTGCGCAGGCCGTCACCATTGATCTTGTCGGTGAGCAGGTCGGCGCCGATCAGCCAGTCGGCCTGGTCGGCGGTCTGGCCCAGGACGAACTGCTTGACCAGCACCCCAAACACATCGGAAATCGACTCGTTCAGCGCGCCGGACTGGTTGGCGTAGATCAAGCCGGCTTCGCTTTCGGTGACGCCGTGGGCCAGCTCGTGGGCCACTACATCGAGGGAGCGGGTGAAGCGTTGGAAGATTTCGCCATCGCCGTCGCCAAACACCATCTGCGCGCCATTCCAGAATGCGTTTTCATAGTCTTGGCCGTAATGCACGGTGCCGACCAGGGCAAAGCCTTTGTTGTCGATGGAGTCGCGCCCCAGCACTTTCCAGAAAAACTCATAGGTGGCGCCGAGTGCGTCGTACGCTTCGTCCACCGCGGGGTCGCCGCTGGCCGCTTGGCCTTCCAGGCGCACCGGCTGGCCCGGCAATTCCATGTTGTTCTGGGCGTCATGAATGCTGCGCTGCGGATGGCCGGCCTGGCCAGGCTTGGGCAGTTTGGCCGCAGCGGGCGCATTACTCGGCGGGCCGGGATTGTGACGCAGGTTCTTAACGTGGGTCAGCGTGCCGAGGGCGCTGGAGCGTTGCTGTTCCGAGCCATGGGCGATGATGCGATTGAGGATATAAGGCGGGATAAAACTATGCAGCGGGCGAGAGTCGATCATCAGAAAGTCCTTATCTGAAAGGCAGGGTCGATACCCATGTGAACCGATGTGGCCGTTGCGGTTCCCTTGCGCGGCAAAAGGTTGCCAGTCGCATCGAATTCTGCGAAAACCCCGCGGCTTACGGTGAGCGGTCCATGGGGGCGCACATCAAGCCCAACAGCCATCTCATATTTGAAATCGAGCTGCTGGAAGTGCTGACGCGGGACGATTGAGGACTCGTGTCCATCATTGGTCGCTGAACAGCGGGATCCGTCCATTGACGGAAGGGCGGTAGCACCAAGCCAACTGTTCCAGTCGTGGTTGGTCCCCGAGAATCGCACCCAGCGTGGCGCGGGCAATATCCATCGCCAGGCTCTGGCCGGGACATTCATGGCGCCCGCTGCCGAAGCTGAAACTTCGCCGGTTCGGGCGATCCAGCAGCAGGACGTCCGGTTGCGGATTGAGCTGCGGGTCGCGATTCGCCGAGGCCAGCAGCACCAGCACCGCATCCGTGGGTTGCAGCGCCGTGCCGAGGATTTCGCAGGGCAGGGCGACGAAGCGCCGGGTGTTTTGTACCGCAGGGTCGAAACGCTGGACTTCGGCCAGCAATGGGCCGACCTGTTCAGGATTATCGCGGAGCAAGACGCGCAAGGCGGGATCACGGATCAGCGCCAGCAGCGCGTTGCCGATGAGGCCAGCCGTGGCCTCATAGGTTTGCGAGAGCAGGCCGATCAGGTTGGCGACGAGGCTGTCGGTGTCTTGGAAACCCCGGCAGATGCGCGTCAACACAGGATTGTCTTGCGCCGCGATGCGCTCGTGGAAAGCGCCGGTCAGTCGCTTACTGGCCCGGTGCGCCGCCTCCCGTTGCGCCGCCTGGCTCAAGGGCGAAAGGCAGGCGACGAAATCTCCCGTCCATTCGCTGATCAGGCGGCTCTGCGCCGGGTCGAAACCCAGCAACGCCGCCACCACGCTGGCCGGTCCGATAAACTGGGCCTGATGCAGGCCCTCGGCGCCATCCCTGAGAAAGCGCCTCTTGACCAACGCTTCGACTTGCCAGGGATCGATGTCCCGCAACGCGGGCGAAATCGCCGCCTTCGGGCACCGCTGCCGTTCCCCGTCGTTCATCCGCATCAGGCGCCCGAAGACCCGGCCGGCAGGCCCACCGGCAATGGCGCTCGGCACCGGCTCATCGGCCGGACGCACATGGCAATCGGCATGATGCAATACGGCGCAGACCGCTTCGGCGCTGCTGGCGATCCAGAGCTTCAATTGAGGATCGAAGGTCAACCCGCCATTGGCCCGCAGGCTCGCGTAGTAAGGGTAAGGATCGGCGTGAGTCGCGGCGATGATCGGGTCCATGAAGCGCTGCCTCGTTCGTGATGAAGAAAGTGTTGCTACTATCTCCAGTCGATGCATGGCTTGATTCGGCGGGGAGCGAAATATGGATGCAGGACAACATGACGTGGGCGTATCCCAGGTGGCGGCGGCCATTGCCGAACCGGCCCGCACCCGCATGCTCTGCGCGTTGATGGACGGTCATGCCCGCACCAGCACGGAGCTGGCGAGTATCGCCGAAGTCAGTGCCTCCACCGCCAGTGCACATCTGGCGAAGCTCAGGGAGCAGGCCCTGGTGCGCTTGCATGTCCAGGGTCGCCATCGTTACTACAGCCTCGCTGACCCACGTGTGGCCCAGGCCCTCGAAGCCTTGATGGTGATCGGCCAGAGCGCCAGCCCGACCTTCACCTCGCGCACTCCGGATCGCCTGCAATTCGCTCGCACGTGCTACGACCACATGGCCGGTACGTTGGCGGTGAGGTTGCATGACCGTCTGCTGGAAGCCGGATGGCTCGTGGGCGTGGAGGGCGAGGGCTACCAGCTGAGTGAGTCCGGCGAGGCGCTGTTCAACGGGTTGGGCGTTGACGTTCCGGCGCTGATGCTCCAGCGACGCCGATTCGCCTGCCCGTGCCTGGACTGGAGCATGCGCCGGCCGCATCTGGGAGGTGCCTTGGGCAAGGCATTGCTGCAAGTGGCGATCAAGCGCAAGTGGGTGATCCAGGACCTGGACAGCCGTGCCTTGGGGCTGACGGCTGCAGGACAGCGGGAGATGGCGGCGCGGTTTGGCATCAGCGCTGAAACTCAGACCCAACCCGCGGCCGCTATCGTGAGCAGGCGCGTCTCGCCTGCGGACCTGCGCTAATCAAGCCATATGCCTGCGTCGGTATTCATCCGGCGTGGTGCCCATCATTTTGCGGAACATGCTGATGAACGCCGAAGCGCTGCTGTAGCCCAGGTCCAGGCCGATGGTTTCCACGCTCTGGCCACGTTCGAGCAGGGCCAGGGCTTCGATGACTTTCAGGCGCTGGCGCCATTCCACCAGTGACATGCCCAGGTCCCGCTGGGCCCGACGCATCAGCGTGCGCTCGGTGGTGTTGGCGGCGCGGGCCAGTTGCGGCAAGGAACGCGGGTCGCTGGGATTCTCCTCCAAGGCCCGCAGCACGGGGCCCAACAGCGGATCATCCGAAGACGGCAAATAACTGCCGACATGGGGCGCCTGGACCAGCTTGTCCAGCAGCACCTGCAACAAGCGCTGCTGCTCGGACGTCTGTGGCTGGCTCGGCGGGTCGCTGCGCAGCTCTTCCAACAGGGCGCGGATCAGCGGGCTCAAGGTCAGCGCGCAGGGCACGGCGGGCAGCGCACCGCACAGTTCGGCCGCCAGATATAACGAACAATGGCAGGCCTCATGCCGATTGAACCCAACGTGTTCCATGTCCGGCGGTAGCCAGATGCCGTATTGCGGTGGCGCCAGGTAATGGTGCTGGGCGATCTCGATCTCCATCACGCCGCTGTAGGAGTAGACGAACTCTCCCCAGGCGTGCCGGTGCCGAGGGTAAGTGGCATGGGCCGGCATGCAGGCGCTGCGAAAGAAAATCGGCGAGGGCAGGGCCGCTTCGAACGGAGGAATCTTCAGATGCTGGGCTGGAGGCTGCATATCGATCGCAATGGCGGATTACCGGGATGGCTTGTCGGGTAATCACTATATCCAGCAAAGCTGTCAGGCAGACAATCCTTTCATCTATTTTCTGCCCAAGGAGTTTTCCCATGACTACCCGCCGCGCCCTGGATGGCCAGGTCGGCGCCCTGATGACCGGCCTCTGTGCGATCTGGGGATTCCAGCAAGTCGCGATCAAGGCCAGCGCGGCCGACATGGCGCCAATGCTGCAACTGGGGGTGCGCTCGGCCATCGCAGCGGTATTGGTCTGGCTGTTGGTATTGGCGCGCGGCGAACGTCTGTCCCTGGCCGATGGAAGTTGGCGTCCGGGCCTGTTGGTGGGGTTGTTGTTCGCCTTGGAATTCGTGCTGGTGGGCGAAGGCCTGCGCCACACGACGGCTTCGCACATGGTGATTTTCTTGTACACCGCACCGATGTTCGCCGCCCTCGGCCTGCACTGGAGACTGCCGAGCGAACGTCTCAAGCCGGCGCAATGGCTGGGCATCGCGGTGGCATTCGGCGGGATCGTGGTGGCCTTCAGTGGCGGCTCGGGCGCGGCGAGCGGCAGCTCGTTGCTCGGTGACGGGATGGGCTTGCTGGCCGGCGCGCTGTGGGGCGCAACCACGGTGACGGTACGCTGTTCGCGACTGACTGACCTGCCGGCCAGCCAGACGCTGCTTTACCAGCTGGTGGGCGCCGGGATACTGCTGATCGGCGCGTCGGCGGCGCTCGGGGAAACGACAATCAACCCGACGCCGCAGCTCTTTGCGAGCATGGCGTTCCAGGTGTTGCTGGTGTCTTTCGCCAGTTTCCTGATCTGGTTCTCCCTGCTGCGTCGCTACCTGGCGTCGCAATTGGGGGTGCTGTCGTTCATGACGCCGTTGTTCGGCATCGGTTTTGGTGTCTGGTTGCTGGATGAGCCGCTGGAGCCGAACTTCATCGTTGGGGCGGTCTTGGTATTGAGTGGGATTGTGCTGGTCAGCGGCTACGGCTGGTTTCGCCAGCGATGGCGACGAGGGTCGGTTTTGCGACGAGGGTAGAGCTGGCGCGGCTCCATGTGGCGAGGGAGCTTGCTCCCGCTGGGCTGCGCAGCAGCCCCAAAGCCAAGCAACGCGGTCATTCAGGTAGACCGCGTTTAGCGGGTTGCGACTGCTGCGCAGTCGAGCGGGAGCAAGCTCCCTCGCCACAAAAGCCCCCCAGTGCTACCGGGGGACTTAGATCAGACCTTGACGATCCAGCCCGCCGGCGCTTCCACGTCGCCGGTCTGCACGCCGGTCAGCTCTTTGTAGAGTTTCTGGGTGATCGGGCCGACTTCGGTTTCGCTGTGGAACACATGCAGCTTGTCCTTGTAGCTGATGCCGCCAATCGGCGTGATCACTGCGGCGGTACCGCAGGCCCCGGCTTCCTTGAAATCCGCCAGCTTGTCGATGAACACATCACCTTCGATCACTTCCAGGCCCAGGCGCGATTTCGCCAGTTCGATCAGCGACAGGCGGGTGATGCCTGGCAGGACCGACGGGGAGTTGGGGGTGATGAATTTGTTGTCGTGGGTGATGCCGAAGAAGTTGGCCGAGCCGACTTCCTCGATTTTCGAATGGGTCATCGGGTCCAGGTAGATGCAGTCGGCGAAACTGGCCTTCTTGGCCTGGGAGCCGGGCATCAGGCTGGCGGCGTAGTTGCCACCGACCTTGGCCGCGCCGGTGCCTTGTGGGGCAGCGCGGTCGAAGCTGGAGATCAGGAAATTGTGTGGGGTCAGGCCGCCCTTGAAGTACGCGCCGACCGGGATGCAGAAGATCGAGAAGATGAACTCGGGGGCGGTGCGCACGCCGATGTTGTCACCCACGCCGATCACGAACGGGCGCAGGTACAGCGCGCCGCCGGTGCCGTACGGCGGGATGAAGCGCTCGTTGGCACGGACCACTTGCTTGCAGGCTTCGACGAACTGCTCGGTGTCGACGTGCGGCATCAGCAGGCGGGCGCAGCTGCGTTGCATGCGGGCGGCGTTCTGGTCCGGGCGGAACAGGTTGATCGAACCGTCCCTGCAACGATAGGCCTTCAGGCCTTCGAAGCATTGCTGGCCGTAGTGCAGGGCGGTGGAACCCTCGCTGATGTGCAGCACGTTGTCTTCGGTCAGGGTGCCTGTGTCCCAGGCGCCATCGCGCCAGTGCGACAGGTAGCGCTTGTCGGTCTTGATGTAGTCAAAGCCCAGTTTGTCCCAATTGATGCTCTCGTTACCCATGACACCCTCTATTTCCTGACAACCGTCGAAACGGTTCAAGGCTTCTGACGTTTTTTAATGGGGACAACAATACTTCATTCCGGGGGTGTTTCGCAGCCCGCTCGATAAGGGGCAGGCATATTTTCCCGGCGTTTCACATCTGTGGCGAGGGAGCTTGCTCCCGCTCGACTGCGCAGCAGTCGCAAAAACGGGGCCGCTTCGCAGCCCAGCGGGAGCAAGCTCCCTCGCCACAGGTGAAACTCATGCCTACAGATGCGCTACACGTCTAGAGATGCAACGCATGCCCCAATGCCCGCAACGCCGCTTCCTGCACGGCCTCGCCCAGCGTCGGGTGGGCGTGGATGGTGCCGGCGATGTCTTCCAGGCGCGCACCCATTTCCAGGGATTGGCCGAACGCCGTGGACAACTCCGACACACCCACGCCCACCGCTTGCCAACCGACGATCAGGTGATTGTCCCGGCGCGCCACGACCCGGACGAAACCGCTTTTCGATTCCAACGTCATGGCCCGGCCGTTGGCCGCGAACGGGAAGCTCGACACAATGCAATCAAGCCCGGCGGCCTTGGCCTCGTCTGGCGTCTTGCCGACCACGACCACTTCCGGATCGGTGAAGCACACCGCAACGATGGCCGTCGGGTTGAACTCCCGGTGCTGGCCGGCGATCAGCTCGGCAACCATTTCGCCCTGGGCCATGGCCCGGTGGGCGAGCATCGGTTCGCCGCTCAGGTCACCGATGGCCCAGACATTGCGCATGCTGGTCTGGCACCGGTTGTCGATTTTCAGCGCCGAGCCGTTCATCGCCAGGTCCAGCGCTTCGAGGTTCCAACCCTGGGTGTTGGGTTTACGTCCGACTGCTACCAGCACCCGGTCGGTGTCGAGGTTCAACGTGTCGCCGTTGGGATCACGCACTTGCAAGGTGCTGGCCCGGGCATCGAAACCTTCGACGCTGTGCTTGAGGTACAGCTTCACGCCCAACTGCTTGAGCGCTTCGTGCACCGGTTGGGTCAGCTCGGCGTCGTAGGCCGGCAGGATCCGCTCCTGGGCCTCGACCACGCTGACCTCGGCGCCGAGCTTGCGATAGGCGATGCCCAATTCCAGCCCGATGTAGCCGCCGCCGACCACCACCAGGTGCTTGGGCACCGCGGTGGGGGCGAGGGCTTCGGTGGAGGAAATGATCGGCCCGCCAATAGGTAGCATCGGCAGCTCGACGCTCTTAGAACCGGTGGCCAGCAACAGGTGTTCGCACTGGATACGGCTGTCACCGACTTCCACAGTCTTGCCGTCGATGACCTTGGCCCAGCCGTGAATGACTTGGACCTTGTGTCTTTTTAGCAGCGCCGCGACGCCGGTGGTCAGGCGATCGACGATGCCGTCCTTCCATTCCACGCTCTTGCCGATGTCCAGGCTCGGCGCCGCCACGGTAATGCCCAAGGCCGAGCCTTGGCTGTGGTGCCGGGTCTGGTGGAACTGCTCGGCCACATGGATCAACGCCTTGGACGGAATGCAGCCGATGTTCAGGCAAGTCCCGCCCAGTGCCTGCCCTTCCACCAGGATGGTTTCGATGCCCAGTTGGCCGGCACGGATCGCCGCCACATAACCGCCAGGGCCGCCGCCGATGATCAGCAGCTTGGTGTTCAAAGTTTGCATGCCTGCTCCACTGATGATTAGTCCACGAACAACGTGGCGGGTTGTTCGAGCAGGCCACGCAGGGCCTGGATGAATTGCGCCGCGTCCATGCCATCGACCACCCGGTGATCGAAGGAGCTGGAGAGATTCATCATCTTGCGAATCACGATCTGGCCCTTGATCACCATCGGGCGTTCGACGATTTTGTTCACGCCGACAATCGCCACTTCCGGCAGGTTCAGCACCGGCGTGCTGACGATGCCACCGAGCGCGCCGAGGCTGGTCAGGGTGATGGTCGAGCCGGACAGTTCGTCGCGACTGGCCTTGCCGTTGCGGGCCGCGGTGGCCAGGCGCGAGATTTCCGTCGCGCTGTCCCACAGGCTGCGAGCTTCGGCGTGGCGCACCACCGGCACCATCAGGCCGACGTCGCTCTGGGTCGCCACGCCGACATGCACGGCGCCTGAACGGTGGATGACCTGGGCTTCGTCGTCGTAGCGCGCATTCATCTGCGGAAAGTCGCGCAGGGCCACGACCAACGCGCGGACCAGGAATGGCAACAAAGTGAGCTTGCCGCGACTGGCGCCGTGTTTTTCGTTCAGGTGAACCCGCAGTTCTTCCAGCGCCGTGACGTCGATTTCCTCGACGTAGCTGAAGTGGGCGGCGCGTTGGGTGGCTTCCTGCATGCGCTGGGCGATCTTGCGGCGCATGCCGATCACCGGGATCTGTTGCTCGTCGTGACGTTCGGCATAACCCGAACCACCCTTGGCCTGGGTCGACGGACCCTGGGCCAGGTAGGCTTCGAGGTCTTCATGAAGGACGCGTCCGGCGGGGCCGCTGCCTTGGACCAGGCGCAATTGAATGCCCAGGTCCAGCGCGTGTTTGCGCACGGCCGGCGAGGCCAGCGGACGCTCGTCGGGGTCGCGGGCCACGGGGGCCTGGGCCGCTTGTACCGGGCGAGGTGCGACGGTGGGTTTTTCCGCCACGGGTTCTGGTTTCGATGCCTGTTCAGGCTTCGCGACAGGCTCAGGCTTGGCCACCGGTGCCGCCGATTCCTTCAGGTTGCCGGCACCTTCCACTTCAATGCGGATCAGCTCGCTGCCCACCGCCATGACTTCACCGGGTTCGCCACCCAAGGCGATGACCCGGCCGTGCACCGGCGAAGGAATATCGACCATCGCCTTGTCGGTCATCACGTCGGCCAGCACTTGGTCTTCAACCACCATGTCGCCAACCTTGACGTGCCACACCGACAGTTCAACTTCCGCGATGCCTTCGCCGATGTCCGGCATCTTGATAACGTGCGTGCCCATTCAGACCTCCATGACCCGTTTCAACGCCGCGCCCACACGGGACGGCCCTGGGAAATACGCCCACTCCTGTGCGTGCGGGTAGGGGGTGTCCCAACCGGTGACGCGCTCGATGGGCGCTTCCAGGTGATGGAAGCAATGTTCTTGCACCAGCGACACCAGCTCGGCGCCGAAACCGCAGGTGCGCGTGGCCTCATGGACCACGACGCAGCGGCCGGTCTTCTTCACGGATTTGACGATGGTGTCCAGGTCCAGCGGCCAGAGGCTGCGCAGGTCGATGACTTCAGCGTCGATGCCGGTCTCTTCGGCGGCTACTTGAGAGACGTAGACCGTGGTGCCGTAAGTCAGGACGGTCACGTCCTTGCCCGGACGGGTGATGGCGGCGACGTCCAGCGGCACCGTGTAGTAGCCGTCCGGCACTTGCGCCTGCGGGTGCTTGGACCACGGCGTTACCGGGCGGTCGTGGTGGCCGTCGAACGGGCCGTTATACAGGCGCTTGGGTTCGAGGAAGATCACCGGGTCATCGTTTTCGATGGAAGCGATCAGCAAGCCCTTGGCGTCGTAGGGGTTGGACGGCATGACGGTGCGCAGCCCGCAGACCTGGGTGAACATCGCCTCGATGCTCTGGCTGTGGGTCTGGCCGCCATAGATACCACCGCCGCAGGGCATGCGCAGGGTCATCGGCGCGGTGAACTCGCCGGCCGAGCGATAGCGCAGGCGCGCGGCTTCGGAAATGATCTGGTCCGAGGCGGGGTAGACGTAGTCGGCGAACTGTATCTCGGCCACTGGCCGCAGCCCGTAGGCGCCCATGCCCACCGCCACGCCGACGATGCCGCTTTCGGAAATCGGCGCGTCGAACACCCGCGAGGTGCCGTACTTGTTCTGCAGGCCTTCGGTGCAGCGGAACACGCCGCCGAAGTAACCGACGTCCTGGCCGAACACCACGACGTTGTCGTCGCGCTCGAGCATCACGTCCATGGCCGAGCGCAGGGCCTGGATCATGGTCATGGTGGTAGTCGTCATGGCGGTGTCCAACGCAATAGTGTTGTTGTGATCGTTCATGTCAGATCCCCAACTGCTGACGCTGGCGCTTCAAGTGCTCCGGCATCTCTTTGTAGACGTCTTCGAACATGGTCGCGGCGCTTGGAATCTGTCCGCCGGCAAGGGTGCCGTACTGCTCGGCTTCCTTCTGCGCGGCGATTACCTGGGCTTCAAGTTCGGCGCTGACGGCGGCGTGTTCCTCTTCGGACCACTGGCCGATCTTCACCAGGTGTTGTTTGAGGCGCGCAATCGGATCGCCCAGCGGGAAGTGGCTCCAGTCATCGGCGGGGCGGTATTTCGACGGGTCGTCGGACGTGGAGTGAGGACCGGCGCGGTAGGTGACCCATTCGATCAGCGCCGGGCCGAGGTTGCGGCGGGCGCGTTCGGCGGCCCAACGCGAAGCGGCGTAGACGGCGATGAAATCGTTGCCATCGACTCGCAGCGAGGCGATGCCACAGCCGACGCCGCGTCCGGCGAACGTGGTGGCTTCACCGCCGGCAATGGCCTGGAAGGTAGAAATCGCCCATTGGTTGTTGACCACATTGAGGATCACTGGCGCCCGGTAGACGTGGGCGAAGGTGAGGGCGGTGTGGAAGTCCGATTCGGCGGTGGCGCCGTCGCCGATCCAGGCCGAGGCGATCTTGGTGTCGCCCTTGATCGCCGAGGCCATGCCCCAGCCCACGCCTTGGATGAACTGGGTGGCGAGGTTGCCGGAAATGGTGAAGAAACCGGCGTCCTTGACCGAATACATGATCGGCAATTGCCGGCCCTTGAGCGGGTCGCGCTCGTTGGACAGCAGTTGGCAGATCAAGTCCACCAGCGGCACTTCGCGGGCCATCAGGATGCTTTGCTGTCGGTAGGTGGGGAAGCACATGTCGTCGAAGTTCAACGCCAGGGCCTGGGCGCTGCCGATGGCTTCCTCGCCAAGGCTTTGCATGTAGAACGACATCTTTTTCTGGCGCTGTGCGACGACCATGCGGTTGTCGTAGATGCGCGTCTTGAGCATGGCGCGCATGCCTTTGCGCAGGATCTCGACGGGGATGTCCGCGGCCCATTCGCCCATGGCATTGCCTTGGTCATCGAGCACGCGGATTAGGCTTCGCGCCAGATCGGCGGTGTCGGCGGGTTCGACATCGATTGGAGGTTTGCGCACCGTGCCGGCATCGGTCAGATGCAGGTAGGAGAAGTCAGTCTTGCAGCCGGGACGGCCCGAGGGTTCTGGGACGTGCAGGCGTAGCGGTTCGTACGCTGGGTTCATGGCTTTCTACGCTCGATCTTGTGAATTTCTTGTAGTGGGCGCGCTAGCTGACGAATTTCCCCGGGTAGGGGAAATTGTCCTACAACAATCATAGGCTCGACGTAGAAGAATATTTTTCTCTGTTGGCTTGCCGTTTAGATGATTTGCAGATAAAAAATCTGCACAACGATAAGAAACGGGAAATTTTGTCTCATGCGCAAATTGGATCGTACCGACATTGGCATCTTGAACAGCCTTCAGGAAAACGCCCGCATCACCAATGCTGATCTCGCCCGTTCGGTCAACCTGTCGCCGACGCCGTGCTTCAATCGGGTCCGGGCCATGGAGGAACTGGGGGTGATTCGCGAGCAGGTCACCTTGCTGGATGCCGACCTGCTGGGCCTGCATGTCAACGTGTTTATCCATGTCAGCCTGGAGAAACAGGTGGAGGAGGCGCTGCAGCATTTCGAAGAGGCGATCTCCGACCGGCCCGAGGTGATGGAATGCTATTTGATGGCGGGCGACCCGGACTACCTGATCCGCGTATTGGTGCCGACCATCCAATCGCTGGAGCGCTTCATGATGGACTTTCTGACCAAGGTGCCAGGCGTGGCGAACATCCGCTCAAGCTTTGCCCTCAAGCAGGTGCGCTACAAGACCGCGCTGCCGCTGCCGGCGAATGGGTTGACGTTGGGTACGTGAAAGCTGCTAAAGCTGATTGATTGGAATCTTCAGATAAGTCACGCCATTGCCCTCGGCCGGCGGCAGGTGTCCGGCCCGCACATTCACCTGGATCGCTGGCAACAGCAGTGTCGGCATGCCCAGGGTCTGGTCACGCTGGGTGCGCATCGCAACGAACGAGGCCTCGTCGATGCCATCGCGAACATGGATGTTGTGCTGGCGCTGCTCACCCACGGTACTCACGCAGTGAGGCTCGCGTTCCTCCGGTGGATAGTCATGGCACACATAAAGCCGCACGCCGGCGGGGAAGGCCAGCAGTTTGCGGATCGAAGCGTAGAGCTGATGGGCATTGCCGCCCGGGAAGTCGCAGCGGGCGGTGCCGACGTCGGGCATGAACAGCGTGTCACCCACCAGGATCACATCCCCATCGATCAGGTAGGCCATGTCCGCCGGGGTGTGGCCGGGCACGTGCAAGGCGGTGGCCTTGAGGTTGCCGATGAGAAAAGATTCGTCGGCCGCGAACAGGTGATCGAACTGTGAGCCATCCACCGCAAATTGCGCTTCGAGGTTGAACAGCGCCTTGAAGACACTCTGAACCTGATGGATCGATTCGCCGATAGCGATCTTGCCCCCCAGTTTGCCTCGCAAGTAAGGGGCGGCGGACAAGTGATCGGCATGAGCGTGGGTTTCCAGCAGCCATTGCACCGTCAGTTGATGTTCGGTCACGAAAGCGATCACCCGGTCGGCCTGTTCGGTGCCGCTGCGGCCCGAAGCCGGATCGTAGTCGAGCACCGGGTCGACCACGGCGCATTGCCCACCGTTGTGTTCATACACCACGTAGGTATAGGTCTTGGAAGAGGGGTCGAGAAAGCTCTGGATCTGCGCGGGCATGACAACGGACCTGTGCGGGAAGAAGCGGTTGCTACGCTTGAGGTTTACAACATAAGGTCCGCAGCTTAAGTGAGGGCCACCGCGTCCTGCAAATGCGATCACGCCTGACAACAGGGGTGCGCGGCTTGAGAGAACCTGAATGTTATTGGCAAGTCTTTTCGGTGTGGTCATGGGCCTGGTCCTTGGCCTGACGGGCGCGGGCGGCGGTATTCTGGCCGTGCCGGCCTTGGTGTTGGGCCTGGGTTGGAGCATGACCCAGGCCGCGCCAGTGGCGTTGTTCGCGGTGGGCAGCGCGGCGGCGGTGGGCGCCATCGATGGGTTGCGTCATGGCCTGGTGCGATACCGGGCGGCCCTGTTGATTGCGCTGCTGGGCGCGGTGTTTTCGCCGCTGGGCATCTACCTCGCCCACCAGCTTTCGGAAAAAATCCTGATGATCCTGTTCAGCCTGTTGATGGTGTTGGTGGCGGCGCGCATGTTGCGACGGGAGACCGCGCAACCGGGCCCCAGCGATCATGGCGCGGCCAGTTGGGGCCAGAAGAATTGCCTGCTTGATCAGCAGACCGGTCGCCTGGCCTGGACCGCGCGGTGCACCGCCACATTGTCGGCATTGGGCGCCGTGACGGGCATTGTCTCGGGGTTGTTGGGCGTTGGTGGCGGCTTCTTGATCGTGCCGGCGTTCAAGCAACTGACCGACGTGCAGATGCGCGGCATTGTCGCCACGTCGCTGATGGTCATCAGCCTGATTTCACTGATTGGCGTGGCGGGGGCGTTTCATGCTGGGGTCAGCATCGACCGGGTAGGCGGCGTATTCATTGCGGCGAGCATTGTCGGGATGGTGCTCGGGCGACGGTTTTCGGCGAAGGTTCCAGCGCGGGCGTTGCAGGTGGGATTTGCCGGGGTATGCCTGGCGGTGGCGGTGTTCATGTTGCTGCGGGCGTAGCTGCGACGAATCAGGATTGCACATTGCCTTTGTGGCGAGGGAGCTTGCTCCCGCTCGGCTGCGCAGCAGACGCCTTGGGTCAAGACTGTATGGGCCTGCTGCGCAGGCCAGCGGGAGCAAGCTCCCTCGCCACGGGGTGGTGTGTCTACAGCAACCGGCACTGCATCGAAAACCCCAACGCCACCGACTGCCCTTGCTCGAGCAAACGCAACCCCGGCCGTCCTGGCAGATGGTGGGCATTGACCGGATGGCTGACCGGTTCGATGCAGAAAAAGTCCAGCCCGACGGGGCAGTACAGCAGGAAGTATTTGCTGCCGCTGGCGCGGCATTCCAACTCATAGCCCAAGTCCGGTTGCTGGATCAGGCATTGACCGTCCCAGCCGTCGAAACCATTGTCGACGAGGGTATCGGGCAGGGCGCGAATCTCTTGGAAATCCCACTCGGCAGGCACTTCGCTCAGCTCGGTCGGCAACTTCGAGGCGTCGCATTTCCAGACTTCGCTCGCCCGGGTTTGCAGGCGCGTACCGGCGGTGCGCGGAAAATACGGATGCAGACCCAGCCCATGCCACGCGGGCTGTTTGGCCGTGTGGGTGACAAGCATCGCGATCTGCAACTGCCCGCCGCTGAGGCGGATCCGCAAGCTGGCGCAGTAGGCGAACGGTTGCAGGCTGTCGAGTTGCAGTAACGCTTCCTGACCGCTTTGTTCGATGACTTGCCAGGGTTGTTGCCAGGCGCTGCCGTGGATCGGAAACGGGTCGTTGGGGCTGTTGGCTTCCAGTGCCAGCCAGCCACCGGGGCAGTCGAAACCGCCTTCGGCAATGCGGTTCGACCAGGGGATCAGAGGGAAACAACCCAGCTTGCCCGGCAGGCCGTTTTCCAGCGCTTGTGGGGCGGGAGGGCGTAGCAGCGGGGCGTCGGTGCTGCGTAATGTCCACTCAACGAGACTGGCGCCCAAATGCGGGGCCAGGGTCAGGCGGGTGAGTTCGTCTTCGAGATGGAGAAGGGGCTGCGTCATGGTGGTCGCGTCTATTAGGAAGGGCAGATATAGGAAGGGCAGATAGCTTTTTTGGGAAGGGCAGATAGCTTTTGTGGCGAGGGAGCTTGCTCCCGCTCGGCTGCGCAGCAGTCGCCCGAGTTCAAACCGGGTGGGCCTGCTGCGCAGTCCAGCGGGAGCAAGCTCCCTCGCCACAAGGGGGCTTGCTCACTGTCGGATTACAACACCAGATTCGGCAACCACAGCGAAATGGCGGGGACGTAAGTCACCAGCAGCAGGACCAGGAACAGCATGGCGTAGAACGGCAGCAGCGCCTTGACGGTGCTTTCGATGCTGACCTTGCCGATGGCGGAACCGACGAACAACACCGCGCCCACCGGTGGCGTGATCAGCCCTATACCCAGGTTCACCAGCATGATCATGCCGAACTGCACCGGATCCACGCCGATGCCCACGATCACCGGCATCAGGATTGGCGTCAGGATCAGGATCAGCGGCGCCATGTCCATCACGGTGCCCAACAGCAGCAACATCACGTTGATGCACATCAGGATCACGTAGCGGTTGTCTGACAGTGTCAGGAACGCGGTGGTGATTTTCGCCGGGATTTCCATCAGCGTCATGATGTAGCCGAAGCTGGCGGCGAAGCCGATCAGGATCATCACGATGGAGATGGTGCGTACCGTACGGTGCATCAGTTTAGGCAACTCGCTCCACTTGTAGTCGCGATAGATGCACATGGTCACGAAGAATGCCCACACCACGGCAATGGCGGCCGATTCGGTGGCGGTGAAAACACCAGAGAGAATGCCGCCAAGGATGATGAACAGGGTCATCATGCCCCACATGGCTTCCCGGCAGATCTTCAACGCTTGCTTGAGGGGAATCACTTCGCCCTTGGGGTAGTTGCGCTTTTTCGCGAAGACCAGGCACAGCGCCATCAGGCAGAGGTTCATCATGATGCCGGGCACGATACCGGCCATGAACAGCGAACCGATGGAGACAGTACCGCCAGCGGCGAGGGAGTACAGCACCGCGTTGTGGCTGGGCGGTGTCAGCAGCGCTTGCACCGAACCACTGACGGTGACGGCGGTGGCGTACTCACGCGGATAGCCCTGGCGTGTCATTTCCGGGATCAGCACCGAGCCGACCGAGGCGGTATCGGCCACCGAGGAGCCGGAGATCGCGCCAAAAAAACTCGAGGCCACGAGGTTGACCAAAGACAGGCCACCGCGCACGAAGCCCACCAGCACACTGGCGAACGCCACCAGTCGGCGGGACATGCCGCCCTCGGCCATGATCGCACCGGCCAGCACGAAGAACGGAATGGCCAGCAACGAGAATTTGTTCACCCCGCCCGTTACCTGGATCATCATGGCCTGGAACGGAATATCGATCCACCACGCCCCGATCAGGGCGGCAGCGCCCAGCGCATAGGCGACCGGCATGCCGATCAGGATCAACAACAAAAAACTGCCCAGCAGAATCAGCGCGTCCATTAAGCGGCACCTTCGTTTTCTTCAACCAGGTCGAACTGCACGACCCGACGCTTGCTTTGGTCACCCAGCAAGAGTTTTTCCAGGACAAAAATCAGGGTCAGGAAACCACCGATCGGGATCGGCATGTAGGTGATGCCGACGCGCAGGGTGGGGATGGCGCTCATGA
Source organism: Pseudomonas sp. Z4-20 (assembly GCF_051131955.1). Classification (NCBI taxonomy): domain Bacteria; kingdom Pseudomonadati; phylum Pseudomonadota; class Gammaproteobacteria; order Pseudomonadales; family Pseudomonadaceae; genus Pseudomonas; species Pseudomonas sp. Z4-20. The sequence continues at coordinate 3,418,741 of NZ_CP071641.1, read as the reverse complement.
ACTGATTCCAGGTGGTCATGCACAGCTTGGTGCCCCAGACGGTCATGAAAATGCACACCGCCGCCATCAATAGCTGCGTGAAAACCGAAGCCAGGGTTTGCCAGTGCGGGGGCATGCGGCTGGTAACCATGTCCACGGCCATGTGCGAACCGGAGCGGTAGCTGGCAGCAGCACCAATGAAGGTAAATACGATCATCAGCAAGATGGCGGTGGGCTCCGGCCAGCTTGAGCCGGTACCGAGTACGTAGCGGGCGAACACCCCCCACGGAATCATCAGCGCAACGGCGAGGACAGAAAGGCCGGCCACCCAGATGCAAGTCATGTAAATCGTGTCGTTGATACGCAGCAGCAAATTCTTCATCGGGTTCCACCGTAACCGGGCGCGCCTTCACCTGCGGCGCGCCCAGCCTTTTCATGAGTACAGATTCAGAGGTGTTACTTGACGGCTTCGATACGCTTGATCAGGTCGGCATACGGAGCACCGTATTTGGCCCGGATCGGCGCGGTGGCGTCATAGAAGGGTTTTTTGTCGACGGTGATGAACTCGACGCCAGCGGCCTTGAGTTTTTCTTCACTGGCGGCGGATTTCTTGTCCCACAGATCGCGCTCTTCAGCCTGGGCAGCCTTGGCGGCTTTCTTGACCATGACCTGTTGTTCTGGGGTGAGCTTGTTCCAGGTGATTTTCGACATCACGATTGGCTCAGGCAGGATCAGGTGGCCGGTCAGGCTGTAGAACTTGGCGTTCTGGTAGTGGTTGTGCTCGAGCATGGTCGGTGGGTTGTTTTCCGCGCCGTCGATCACGCCGGTCTGCAGGGCGCTGAAGATCTCGCCGGTGTCCATGGCGATACCGTTGGCGCCCATGGCGTTGAAGGTTTCGATGAACATTGGGTTGCCTTGGACACGGATCTTCATGCCCTTGAGGTCTTCAAGCTTGCGCACCGGTTTCTTGGTGTAGAGGTTGCGGGTACCGCCGTCCATCCAGGCCAGGGCCACCAGGCCGAACTCGGAGTTGGTGATCCGGTCGAGGATCGCATCGCCCACGTCACCGTCGATGACGGCGCGCATGTGCGCCTGGTCGCGGAAGATGAACGGCATGTTGAAGACGTTCACGTCCGGCACCACAGGGCCGACAATGCCCAGGCTGACGCGGGACATCTGGATCGCGCCGGCTTGCATTTGCTCGATGACTTCTTTTTCGGAACCCAGTACGCCACCCGGGAAGTACTTGAACTTCAATTCGCCGTTGCTTTCTTTTTCCAGGGTTTTACCCATGGACTCCTCAGCGACTACGGTCGGGTAGCCCTTGGGGTGGATGTCGGCGATTTTCAGGGTGAGTTCAGCGTGTGCCGCCTGCGCCAGGAAGGCCAGGGGCAGGGCCGCGATCAGAAGCGTGCGTTTAAAATTCATGGTCAATCTCCAGTGTTGTTGTTTTTATGTCTATCGATGTGAAGCGGTAAAGCAGATCAGGTCGCGGAGGGCTTCAGTCCTCCGAAAGCAGGTTCGGCGAGGCCCTTGACGCCGGGATCGAGGGCGAACACGCCACCGGCCAAGGACTGTGGATTGTTGTCGTCGCCCGGACGGATCGAGGTCACATACAGGGTGTCCAACCGGCTGCCGCCGAAGGCGCACATGGTCGGTTTCTTCACCGGCACTTCCAGCGAGCGGTCGAGGCGTCCATCCGGGGTGAAGCGGTGAATCAGCCCAGCGTCGTTGGCGCAAATCCAATAGCAACCGTCGGCATCCACCGCCGCGCCGTCCGGGCGTCCGGCCAACGGCATCATGTCGACGAACAGCCGTCGGTTGGACGGGGTGCCGCTGTCGATGTCGTAGTCGAAGGCCCAGATCTGCTGGATCAACGGGTGCGAATCGGAGAGGTACATGGTGCGCCCGTCCGGGCTGAAACCCAGGCCATTGGGCACGATGAAACCGCTCAATTGTGCCTCGACCGGGCTGCGCTGTCCGGCATCGAAGCGGTACATCCGGCCTTCGTCGGCATTGGCGCCCATGTTCAGCACCATGCTGCCGGCCCAGAAACGGCCTTGGCGATCGCAACGGCCATCGTTGAGGCGCATGTCGGTGCGGCTGTGTTCGACGCTCGCGCACAGCTCGCTATCGAGGCTGCCGTCCTCATGGGGGTACAGGCGGAAGAAACCGCTTTCCATGCCCGCAACCCAGCCACCGTCCTGGTGACGGGCGATGCAAGCGAGCATCTCCGGTGCTTCCCAACCCTGGATTTTTCCGCTGCTGGCGTTCCAGCGTTGCAGGCCGCCGCTGGGAATATCTACCCAATACAGGGCGTTTTCCTCGGGGACCCATACCGGGCTTTCCCCGACGGCGTTGCGTGCATCGACAATCAATTCGGCTTGCATGGCGATTCCTTGGTTCGTTCGTATCCCATGAAAAACAGGCGAATCAGTCGTCGAACGGGCCGGTCGCTACAAAAGCGCCGCCCTGGTAGACCATGGCCGGGTCATCGGCGGCCGGCATCGGCTGCGCTTCGACTTTGGCGCGGAAGATTTCCGAGGTGTCCTTGGGCTGGTAGCCCAGGTGCGCGGCGTGGCTGTTGTCCCACCAGACGTCGCGGTTGGCGGAGACGCCGTAGACCACGGTATGGCCGACTTCAGGGGTGTAGAGCGAGCATTCGATCAGTTGGGTGAGGTCGTCGAAGCTCAGCCAGGTGCTCATCATCCGGCGGTTCTGCGGCTCCGGGAACGACGAGCCGATGCGGATGCTCACGGTCTCGATGCCGTAGCGATCGAAATAGAAACTGGCCATGTCTTCGCCGTAGGACTTGGACAGGCCGTAGTAGCCATCCGGACGGCGAAGGCAATGGGCGTCGAGGGCCTCGTCCTGCTTGTAGAAGCCGATGACATGGTTGGAGCTGGCGAAAATCACGCGCTTGACGCCGTGCTTGCGCGCCGCTTCATAAATGTGGAACACGCCACTGATGTTGGCGCCAAGGATCTCTTCGAACGGACGCTCTACCGAAACACCACCGAAATGCAGGATGGCATCAACGCCTTCCACCAGTTGGTGCACGGCCTGTTTATCCGACAGGTCGCATGGCACCACTTCCTCGCTTTCATCGATGGCAGGTGCCATGTTGGCGATGTCCGACAGGCGAATCTGGCGGGCGTAAGGCTTGAGGCGTTCGCGCAAGACTTTGCCCAGGCCGCCGGCGGCGCCGGTCAACAGCAGGCGATTGAAGGGTTGGCGAATCTGTGTCGTGGTCATGGCATTACCTGAGCAAACAATGAGAGGTACAGTTGTTATAAGTTGTCGTACGACCGAGATGGAATATCCTTATCCTTCCGCTACCTTGTCAACGTTTGATCGACGAACCGCTCTAGGTCGGCGTCCTTGCCGGGGCTTGCCATGGCGCTGGCAGGCGCACATGGCAAGGGTTCCTCGGTGTTACAGGAGCGAAAGTGGATAGTTGAAGATGATTCGGTTTTCGTCGAATTCGTTGGTGCTGAAGTCACGACGAAGCGACGAGTTACGCCATTTCACGTTGAGGCTCTTCAGTACACCGCTCTGTACGGTATAAGCCAGCTCACTTTCACGGCCCCATTCCTTGCCGTCGTCAACGGTGGCGGTGTGCACGTTGTCGCCGCTGATGTAGCGGTTCATCAGGGTCAGGCCCGGCACGCCGACAGCGGCGAAGTTGTAGTCGTGGCGCACTTGCCAGGATTTTTCCTTGGCGTTGTCGTAGCTGGAGTTATAGCTGTCGTTCGCCAGGGTGCCGCCGCTGGTGCCGTTGACGCGCATCCAGGCATCATCGCCGCCGACTTTCTGCAGGCCGACGTAGAAGGTGTTGCCGCCGTATTTGGCCGAGAGCATGGCGAATGCGGTTTTGTTGTCCAGGTCGCCGGCCAAGGCACTGCCATTTTCCTTGCCGATGAAGTAGCCAAGGTTGGCGCCCAGGGTCCAGTCGCCCATGGGTTGGCTGTGGGTCAGGTTGAAATATTGCTGCTGGTAGATGTCAGACAGTTCCGCGTACCAGACGCCCACCTGGGTGCGTTTTTCGTTGAAGGCGTATTCGCCGCCACCGAAGTTGAAGCGGTCGGAGGTGAACGCGCCGCGGCCGTTCATCGACATGTCTTCCATGCTCGCGTCGTTGCGCGGGCTGTTGCCACGGAACTGGCCGCCGTAAAGGCTCAGGCCGTTGATTTCGGTCGAAGTCACCTGGCCGCCACGGAAGGTTTGCGGCAGGGAACGACCGTCGTCGGAACGCAGGATCGGCAGCACCGGCATCCATTCGCCGACTTTCAATTCGGTCTTCGACACTTTGGCCTTGAGGGCTACACCCAGGCGACCGTAGTCATCGGCGGGGCGGCCATCGTCATGAATCGGCAACAGGGACGTGTTCGCCGTGCCACGGCCACCGTCGAGCTTGACCGCGTACATGCCCAGGATGTCCAGGCCGAAACCGACCGTGCCTTGGGTGAAACCGGACTTGGCATCGAGGATGAAACTCTGGGTCCACTCTTCGGCTTTGCCCTGGGCATTGTCCGGGTTGGTGAAGTTGCGGTTGATGTAGAAGTTGCGAAGGTTCAGCGTGGCTTTGCCATCATCGACAAAGCCTGCGGCGCTGGCGCTCATTGGCATAAACGCGGCAAGGCTGCTGCAACCGAGCAGGACCAGGGCGGGGCTGGTATTGAGAAGAGTACGGCGGTTTGGACTGCGATCGGACGAAAAACGGACACGTGTGCTCACTATGGCGCTCCCTACTTTTTTGTTGTTTTTATTTGTCATACGTCGTCGTACAACATGACGGGGATTATTTGGCGCCGCTCCGTCATTGTCAACTGGCCATTACTGCGATTTTTTCTTGCTGATAGGCCTTGGCCTGAGGCATTCAGAATGCTTGCCGCTTAGGAAAACTCGGGCCGAGAGGGCTCTGGTTTGGGCAAAACTCGCCTCAGGATAGCTTTCAACGGGCGCAGTTATGCGATGACTGGCCTAAGACATTAGTCGAATGTTGGGGGGCGGAGGGGCTTAGAAGCTCTAGTGGCGAGGGAGCAAGCTCCCTCGCCACTAGAGCGACTGCGTCAATCTGTTTGCATGCAATAGGGCCAAACGTGGAGCCATGTAGCTATGACGACGCAGGCCTATCTCACCACATAAATCTTGCGCACATAGACGCTGCTTTTCCAGGCACAGGGCGCGTCCAACGGCACGAACACCGTATCGCCGGTTTTGACCACCAGCTCGGTTCCGTCGGCTGCCTGCAAGGTGACGCTGCCTTCGAGCAGGTGCATCAGTTCATGCAGCTTGTGCGGCCGGGACTTGCGGGTGTAGGGCGTCGAGTCCCAGATGCCGATGCGCAAGTCGGTCGCTTCCTCGACAAACAGGTTTTGCGAGCGGCACTGCGGTGTTGGGCCCAGCAGGATCGCTTCATCGGGTGCCGCTGAAGGCGATAGCAAGGTAGACGCGGGCAGGGCGGTGAGTCCGGGTTGCTTGGTCGCGACAGACTGCGTGTCGGCACAGAATGCCCAGAGGGAAGCGGGCTGCGCCTCAATCTCAAGGGCCGTGCCCCGGGCGATCACCGCGCTTTCCCCCGGCTGCAGGTGCAGCGTCTGCGCCGGGCTGCGCAGCGTGACGGCCCCGGCATGCACGACGACGGTTTCGCTGAAAGGGTATGCATCGCTGCCGTACCGGCCGCTGGCCTGGACCACACCGGCCGTCATGCCGTCGGCTCCGGCATGGGCGACGAGCCGGTCGAACGGGTCGTTGGCGCCCAGCGAACCTGGACGAAAAAGCGTGGCGGTGGGGCTGCCGTCGGCGCGTGCCAACAGTATTGCAGTGGGCTCAAGCATCAATTTTTTCTCCAGAGAAGTGCTGCGGATAGGGCGTCAGCCGATGGCCTGGGTCACCGGCGCGAATTGGCGCACGCCGCCGGTGGCCTGGGGCGGGGCGCCGCGAGCCATTTGGGTGACGGTGTCCACGCGCTTGAGCCCGATGTCTTCCAGCCAGGGGGCCAGGCCGCAGTCAGCGGGAATATCAATGCGCACGAACGCCTCCGGCACCTGGGCCACCAGCACTGCGATCACATGCCGGGCCTGTGTAGCGTCTTGGGCGATGACCGGGCCGATGCAGCGCCCACGGCCGAAGGGGCGCATCAGGGCGAAGGCGCATAGGCGGCCGTCCCGCTCGATGCCGACGCCTTGTTCAACATCGGCGAACACATCGTTCAGCACCGCCGCCCTGTCCAGACCGCTGCCGGCATTGGCCAGCCTGATCAGCTCGGCGTGATCGGCCGATGCCAGTGGTCGACAGCGTTGCCCACTGGCCAGCTCCGGCGCGGCAGACGCCAATGCTTGCCCCTGGTGTTGCTGGATATACCCGAACTCAACGAAGCCCTGGCTGGCGTACAACGGTGCGCCGGCCAGCGTCGCGTTGAGAACGGCGGTCCGCGATCCGCACGCCTCGATAGCCAACTCCATCAACTTGCGGCCGATCCCCTGGCCCTGGTACTCGTCACTGACGATGACCAGGCCGATGGTGGCGTAGTCGCCTTGGCCACAGGTAAACGCGGTACCGATCAGCCGCTCCTGGTCCAGCACGACATACCCCTGGGCGACGCGCTGCAGCATCGCCCAGTCTTCCAGGCGATGGGGCCATTTCAACTGCACGGACAAGGCGTGGGCCGCCGGGACATCGGCCGCGGTCATGGCGCGATAAAGATAAGCAGGGCGTTGCGAAATGGACATGGCGGGTCCCCATGAAATTGATGTCGAGCCGGACGCAATCGTCCGTGGTGGTTGTCTGTATCTCACCTGCCACCGGGGCTGACAAGGGCCGAAAACCAATTCGGCAGGTTCGCTAAGCAGCGGTGGCGCGGGCCGAATTTCTTGCCCAAACGAGACGTCCGCCCAGCAGGAAATACCGAGCCGATTTGCCAGCGACAATGAACAGTCAGTAGCGGCGCTCGCGATCAACCCGTCCCAGCATCGATTCGCCCCGTTGATGCCGACGGATGTTTTCCAGCAAGACGCCAAAGGCTGTTTCCGGTTGGGTCATCGCCGCGATGTGGGGTGTCAGCAGGATTTGCGGGTGCTGCCAGAACGGATGCTCCGGCGCGGCCGGTTCCTGCGCCAACACGTCGAGCACCGCCGCGCTGAGCTGGCCGCTGGCGAGTGCGTCGAGCAGATCCGCCTCGACCAGATGACCGCCCCGGCCCATGTTGATCAAGGCTGCGCCCTTGGGCAGTTGTTCGAAGAGCCGACGGTTGAGAATGCCTTCGGTCTGCTCGGTCAGCGGCAGCACGCACAGCACGATATCGCACTGGGCGAGAAAGGCCGGCAGTTGCTCGGGTCCGGCATGACAGGCCACGCCGTCGATCTGATGTTCGCTGCGGGCCCAGCCGGACAAGGCGAAGCCAAAGGGCGCCAACGTCGCCAGTATCTGCCGCGCCTGCAAACCCAAGCCCATGACGCCGACCCGACGCTGCCAGGCAGGCACCAGGGGATGCGCCTGCCAGCAACGTCCGGCTTGTTGCTGGCGATAGCGCAACATGTCCCGGTGCACGCTGAGCACGGCGAAACTGGCGTATTCGCACATGCCTTGGGTGATGCCCGGATCAAGTAGGCGAACCACCGGCAGCGACGGCGGCAACCGACCGAGGTCGAGCTGATCGACGCCTGCCGACAAGGCGAACAGCACTTGCAGATTCGGCAGCAGCGTTTCGATGTCGTCCGGTGCCTGCCAGGCCGCGAGGTACTGGATATCCCTTGGATCGCCGATGTCCGGCCAGGCCCGCCATTCGATGTCTGGCGCCTGTTCGGCGAACAAGCGTCGCCAGTGTTCGCCGCGTACCGGATCAGCTTTATAAAGCAGCGCCATGGGTCGGTTCTCATCTCAAGTTCGGGAGTCTCAAGCATGCCTCAACGGCGGAGCAGGATCTTTCGAAAGCAGGGCGCAGGGGCGCATGGCGCGGGTTGTAAAGCGTTCCCGGCGGCAGAATCGTTGGGGTGCGAGGCCCATGGAGGAATCTGCTGTTTGCCGGGGGGTAAACAGTCGATCCGGATTTCTCGACGACCAAGTTCGGCTTAGACAATCGTGCCGAACGCTTAACCTGTGGTGACACCGCAGCCGCTTCCTGGTTGCGCGGCTCACGATGGGAAATGCCAATGAACAGTAAAGTCGAAGAAACCCCGAGTCTGCTCCGTCAGCGTGATCAATACGTGCCCCGTGGGCTGGTGACGGCGCACCCGCTGGTGATCGATCGAGCCCAAGGTTCCGAATTATGGGACGTGGACGGCAAGCGCTACCTGGACTTCGTCGGCGGCATCGGCGTGCTGAATATCGGCCATAACCACCCCAAGGTTGTCGCGGCGGTGCAGGCCCAGTTGCAGAAGGTTTCCCATGCCTGCTTCCAGGTCGTGGCCTATAAACCCTACTTGGACCTGGCCCGGCGCCTGTGCGAGATGATCGGCGGCCAACACGCCTATAAAGCTGCGTTTTTCACCTCCGGCGCCGAAGCTGTGGAAAACGCCGTGAAGATTGCTCGCGCCCACACCAACCGCTCGGCAGTGATCGCCTTTCGCGGTGGGTTTCACGGCCGGACCCTGCTCGGCACCACCCTGACCGGAATGAGCCAGCCGTATAAGCAGAACTTCGGGCCGTTCGCGCCGGAAGTCTTCCACACGCCTTATCCGAACGCCTATCGCGGCGTCACCAGCGAAATGGCCCTGCGAGCGCTGGACGAACTGCTGGCGACCCAGGTTGCGCCAGAGCGGGTCGCGGCAATCATCATCGAACCGGTGCAAGGCGATGGCGGTTTCCTTTGCGCGCCCGTCGAGTTCCTCCAGGGCCTGCGCGCCTTGACCGAGAAACATGGCATCGTGTTGATTCTCGATGAAATCCAGACCGGTTTCGGCCGTACCGGCAAGTGGTTCGGTTTCCAGCATGCCGACATCCAGCCGGACCTGGTCACCGTCGCCAAGAGCCTCGCCGGTGGCTTGCCGTTGTCGGGTGTGGTCGGCAAGGCCGAGATCATGGACGCGCCGTTGCCCGGCGGACTCGGTGGCACGTACGGCGGCAATGCGCTTTCGTGCGCGGCGGCGCTGGCGGTGATCGATGTCTTCGAGCAAGAACAATTGCTGGCCCGTGGCGAAGCCTTGGGTGAACGGCTGCGCCAAGGCCTGCTGGGTTTGCAGGCGCGTTATCCGTTCATTGGCGACGTGCGCGGCAGTGGTTTCATGCTGGCAATCGAGCTGATCAAAACGGACGATGCGCGGACCCCGGATGCTGAGCTGAACCAACGGCTGATCGACGAAGCCCGCGCCGGCGGGCTGCTGGTGATCAAGTGCGGGGTGTACCGCAACGTCCTGCGTTTCCTCGCGCCGCTGGTGACCAGCGAAGCACAGATCGACGAAGCGTTGCAGATTCTCGAGGGCGCCTTGGCACGCGTCAGCGTCGGTTAATGGAGCGTTGATCAATGGACATCATCGGAGGCGGTACAGATGAGGCTGACTGAATATCGGGCGTTGTTGATCGACTGCGATGAAGTCCTGGTGGATCGCGACGCTGGCGTCTGGACGGCGTTGCAGCCGCTGCTGGAGAGCCATGCCGGGCCATTGGACAAGACCGCCGTGCTCGCTGAGTTCGACCAGGTTCTGCAAGCCTTGTACCCGCGCTTTGGCGAACTGGGCTTCAGTGGCTTGCTGTGTTTTGCCCATCGTCAGCTGGCCGAGCGTTGGCAGCTCAAGGCCAGTTGGGAGGAGGGCATGAGCTTTGCCCGATCAGCCGCGGGCTGGACGCTGTTCGAGGATGCGCCGGGGGCGATGCTGTACCTGCGCAAGTTCTATCGCTTGTTGGTGCTCGGTGATCGCGACGCCGAGGACCGTGGCGTGTTGTGCGAGCGCCTGGGCATCGAACCGGAGGATTTCATTTCGTTGGCGAGCGACCCGTTGCACGATGAAGATTGGCTGGCCGCCAATGATCTCGACGCCGAGGCGATCCTCCAAGTGACCCGTCCCGGCGCCCGGCCACGAGCCGTTGGGGCTATGTGCTTGATCTGCCGTGAACTGCACAGCTCCCCAGCACCCTGCGCGGCGGACTATTGCATCAACAGCATGGCGGATCTGGTGGCTCAGCATCAGCTGTCTTTACGGCGCTGATTTTGTTAGAAGATGGTCTTACAAACACCAGGCACGAGGTAGGCGATGGAAGGTGTAGCGAAACTGGACCGGATCGACATCAGCATATTGGTCGAGCTTCAAAAAGACGGTCGCATGACCAACGTCAGCCTGGCCGACGCCGTGGGCCTGTCCGCCAGCCCCTGCCTGCAACGGGTCAAGCGGCTGGAGTCGGCGGGGTATATTTCCAGCTACAAGGCCCATCTCAATCTCGCCAAGATCACCGATTCGGTGACGGTTTTCACCGAGGTCACCTTGAGCGACCACAAGCGTGAAGACTTCGCCAAGTTCGAATCCAATATCCGCCTGGTGGACGAAGTGCTCGAATGCCACCTGATCAGCGGCGGCTACGATTACCTCGTGCGTTTCATGACCCGCAGCATCCAGGATTACCAGGAGGTAATGGAAGGCCTGCTGGACAAGAACATCGGCATCTCCAAGTATTTCAGCTACATCGTCATCAAGTCGCCGGTGCGCAAGGATGAAGTTCCATTGCGCAAGCTGTTGCGGCATTGATGAGCGTTGGCGCAAAAGCCCTTCCGAAGAAGGGCCTCAGCACCTGAGAACCTGTGTGGGAGCTTACTCGCAATTGCGGTGGCTCCAGCTTCATTTCAAACTGACCCAACACCGTAGCCCTGCATTCAAATCCTGTTACGCCATAGCCTGACTTTTTGTTATCCTCACCGCCTTCTTTCATGGACGAATACCGGGACAAGCTATGGCTAACGACACGCCGTCACGCATAGGGACGATACTGCTGGGCCTGCTTTTTGCGCTGATTGGCGTTGGCTTGTTGGGCATTGCCGTCAACCTCACCCTCGAGCGCCGCGACTTCCTTGCCCGCGCACAGACCGCCGACGGCATCGTCAGTCACTTGAATGCCGGTGGTTCGCATCCTGAAATCGCTTTCACCACCGTCAGCGGTGAAAAAATCTCCTATCCCCAGGGTGGTTTTATCTTCGGCTTCCAGAAAGACCAACCGGTGCGGGTACATTACCTGCCCGAGCAGCCGGCTGGCAGCGCCATCGTCGATGCCCCGGCCGCACTGTGGGGTACCCCCGGGGTGCTCGGGTTCATCGGTCTGGTGTTCGCCCTTGTCGGCCTGCTAAAAGCTTTCCGTCAACGCGGCCGCGGTGCGGCTCATTCACATAAAGGACTTTGAACGTATGAGCTACAGCATCCCTCTCCCGGTCAATGAAAGTCGCTGGCAGTACCAGACCGCCAGCGGCGGCGGTCTGACCGTGGTCATGGTGGCGGGCAGCGGCGGCTCGATTATCCTGCGTTCGCCCCAGGGCGAGGACGTCAGCTACCGCTATGGCGGTGTCGGCGTGGGTGTCGGGTTTGGCGCAAGGCTGCCGCGCTTCGGCAAGATCAATATCCAGATCAAGGGCAAGGGTGTGGCTGCGGCCGGTGCGGCGGAGGCATTTCCCAGCACCGGCAAGGTGTTTGTCAGCGACGCCTTGGCCAATCGCGACCTGACCAGCGACGACATCACGGGTCCTTGCATGTATACCGAAGTGGGCGTAGGCCTGGTGGTTGGCGGTTCGGCCACAGCCTTGCTGTTTGGGCTGGACCCCAAGTTGCTGGCGTTGTCGGTGGCGCTGAGTTCCAATCCGGCGACTTCGCTCATTGCTTCAACCACGGTCAACCGGCAACTGGCGCGCTCGGCCAAGGGGGCGGTGGTCATGGCGGGTGTGAACGCCGGTTTGCAGGCCGGTGGTGGTGCGGCGATCTATATGGGCTATTTATTCTAGTTCAGGGTGGGAGCGAGCTGGCTCCCTCGCCACAAAGGCATCGGCGTAGCGATCAACCTAAAGAAGGCATCGGCCCCAACGTCTTCAGCACCCAAATGATCCCTGCCACAGCGACGAGCACCGCGACCAGCAAACCGATAAGCACCCATTTCACGATTTTTAGCCCCCTCGACGGCCCGCTCGGCGCGGGGGCTTCGGCCATAAGGCGCATTGCTTCGGAGCAACGTTTGCACGCACCGTTGTCGGCGAGGATAAGGGCCCCGCAATATTCACAGTTCTTCATGTTGTATCCGAGCTCAAGGACACTTATTCAGCGGCGTAAAATCGCCGCACCAGGGGCTTAGTATTTATAGACGATGCCCAGCCTGCCGAGGATCTCCAACGCATTGGCCAAACCCAGGCCGTTCATCGGCAGGCAGGCAAACGCCTGGTACTCATCGAAGTGCGTGCCGATGGCCAGCAGCTTCAAATCGTGGGTTTCCAATCGTGCGTTGAAATACTGGAGCAACGCGCGTTCCCAATCGTTGGCGCGGTTGATCGCGTCCACGGTTTTGCTGTCAGGCACAGGAATTTCAATGCCCAGCTCCTGCAGCGGGGCCAGGGCGTTGATGGCGTAGACGCCGGACAACGACCATTCCTTCCATTCGAACCCAGCCAATTGCCGGGACCCGGCAAGCGCCGATTGCACTTGCGTCCAGGCCCAGTCCCATTGGCCGGTAGGGGCTGGCATATTCTCGATCAGCGCCTGCGCGTGCGCCTCGTCGAACAGGCAGTCGAACAGGTCCGCCAGGGTATCAACCGGATCCGGGCCCGGTCCTTGCCCTTGAGTGTCCAGGTCGCGGCTCAAGCGTTGCCAAAGGCTGGCCAACTCCACCCAATCGTCATCGTCCATGTCATCGTCGATCACCTGGGCCTTGTGGCCTCGGTGGTAATTGTCCAGGCGCGTCTTGCGCACACGGACCACGCCCTCGGCGACATCCACTTCATAACTGCTGTGGTCCAGGTAATGGGTCTGGAACATGATGCGGTCGGGAAAAATGTCATGAACGAGGCTTTCCTCCGCATCGAAATAGCTCGCGCCCTCGGGTTTGCCGTGAGCCGTGACGATGCGTTGAAGCGACAGCGGATCGATGGGGGTCAAAGGGTCAGCTCTCAGGGGAAACGATCACATCTGGATTGCCTTCAGCCGCCAGTTTCAATCGGTCGGCTTTGCTGATGTATTTATCCTTGCTCTTGGGCGCCAACTTGGCGCTGGCCTTCTTGGCGTTGGCCTTGAGCAGCTGGTTGATTTTTTTACGGCGATTCATGTTGTCTACTCGGGCTCGCAGGCGCTGGGAATGGGGGATTTAACCCTCGGTTGCAGGCATTTTCAAGAAACGCTTTGCATGGTCGGCATTGGGTAGCAGGCACGTGTCGTATTTGCCGAAGAGCCGATAGCGGTTCAGCGCGATGCGATCGTAGACCCAATCCCGAAGCGGGCGCGGGAAGAGGCGCAGCCATTTCACCGGATGCCAGCGGGCGGGCAACTGCGAGACGATTTCGAAAAAGGCCTCCGAACGCTCCCAATATTGCCGGTCGCGGATCACCGCCATGGTGTCGAACTGATCCATTGGCAAGCCTGCCCAGGCAAGCAGGGCCTGGCCCTCGGGCGACTGCACCGCCGCCAGCCGCACCCGCCGTTGTTGATCATGGCGTATCAGGAACCTCGCCCAGCCGTTGCAGAGCTTGCACACGCCGTCGAATAGAACCACCGTTTCGCCGGGTTCGAGCAGTGGCGCGGTTGTAGGTCGCACGTGTGAGGCCGGCATAGGCGTGGTTCCTCGAAAGTCATGTATGGCGGATCATAGCGCCTGTTGCCGCCTCAACGCACCCGGCTGCGACTCTGTACCGACAGGTCCAGGGCCTTTTGCATGTCCAGCCGCGCCGAACGGCCGACGTCCTTATCGTTAAGTTGGTGGTTGCGCTCCGACGGCAAGATGGGCGCGGTGAGGTCTTCGCCATCCATTTGCTCGAAGTCGTGATTGTCGCCGATGGTCATGGCGCTGCGGCGTAGGAGCATGCGCAGTTGCTCGGGATGAAGTTGCGGATTGATCGACAGCATCGCGGCCAACAGGCCCGTGATCATCGGCGTGGCGTAGGATGTGCCGCAATGCACCGCGCCGTCCTGGCCGGCGTTGACCGTCGAGGCGTGGGTGCACGCGGCGGCGGTGATGTCGACGCGCATGTCGGTGTTCGAAGAGTTGCGCTTGACTGCATAGCCCGGATCGTCGACCGCCACCCCGGCGCGTTCGCTGCGCTGGTGCCCGCCGACCACCAGCAGTTGCTCGGTGATGAACGAGGAGGGCAGGCGGTATTCGTCTGTGCCGGAGAATGATGAGCCGTTGCCGGCGGAATTCACTACCACGACGTCGGGATGTTCCTTGCGCAGCCACAGGAAAAATTCCTCCAACAACTCTTCGTAGCCGCCCATGGCGATGCCCGAACGCAACAGCGAATCCACGTCATCGCCCTTGACGTCCTTGGCGCCAACGCGGTGAATGCCCCAGCTCCAATTAAGCACACGCACGCCGTCCTCGACGAGGTTGACCGAGGCCGCGATGTTGGCGGTGATACCGGCGTCGGAATTTCGCTCGACGATCACTTCGAAACCACCGCTGGCCTTTTCCAGGCCACGGAGGAAACCAGTATTGCCGCCGTCGTTCCAGCGTGCGGCGAGAATGCCGGCGACGGTCGTACCATGGTTGTCCGGCTTGTCCGCGTCGCGGGCATAGACGCAGGTGCGCGGTACCGAACAGGCACCGAGGTAATCGGCGAAATCCGCCGTGTCGAAATCCACGTCGCGCTCGATCAAGCCGATGCGCACCGGCTGCGGTTGGATTGGCGCCTGCTGCCCCGGGACGCGCCGCTGGTAATAATGCACGGCGTCGAGGAAGCGGTTCGCGGACCATTCATCAGAGTCCTGATCCGGTTTTTTCGGTTCCTCAAGCTGGGCGGGCGCTTGCTCGGCCTCTTCGGCTGCGGACTCCTCGATCACCACCGCATCGACACTGGTCTCGCCACCCAGCCGCAGCACCAACGCATCACGCTGCACCAGATCTTTGGCCGGCAGGCGCAGCTGATAGACGTTCAGCGGCGCGATACTACCGACCACCGTCGCCCCGTACTTGCCCGCCAGACGCTCAGCTTCCTGGCGGCCATCGTGGCTTTCTTCGATCAGCACGCTGACCAGATCCACATACGTGGTCAGCCCGTCCATGTTCTTCGCCACTTCATTCGGCCCGGCGGCCAGCACGTGGCTGTTGCGCAGCGTCAACCAGACGGCATTGCTGGCGCGCGGACCCTCCTCTAGCCAGAGTGGGCCACTCTGGTAATCGGCGCTGTCCAGACGCACGCGCAGGGTTTGCCCTTCACGTTGAATATTCTCGGCGGGAATCGCTTTTTCACCCAGTTTCAGTTGCGGCGTTGCGTCACCCAGCCCGCGCGCGGTGAGGCACCATTCCTGGCGCTGGCTTTCGAGCAGGTCGCCGCAGCGCTTCAGGCTTTCCAGGCGCAACGGTTCTTGCGCCAGTGCAATCGTGCTGGCGGACAAGGTGAGCAACGTAACGAGGGCGGCGGATGGTGAGCGCATGAGTGAGGTTTCTTTGCCGGGGATTGCTGTTCCGACCGTTGTGTCGCGGGCTTCGTTCAGCCCTGGGATGCGATCCATGGCGGTCGTCATCGAAATGGAACAACCGAACCCGCGCCACAATCGGATACATAAACGTCTGAGACCTAAAAGGTCAGGGAGTCCCATGTCTCGTCCACCCATGATCGGTGTCATCGCCTGTTCAGGCAAAATCGGTCCGCACACCGTCCAGCTCAGCAACGACAAATACGCCGAGGCCGTCGCCACCGCAGCCGAAGGGCTGCCCGTCATCCTGCCGGTGTTCCCCGCGTTGCTTGACCCGGCCCAGATCATCGCCAGCCTGGATGGGCTGCTGTTCACCGGATCGCCTTCCAATATCGAGCCCCATCAATACGGCGGCCCGCCCAGCCCGCCGGGCACCGAGCACGACCCGGCCCGCGATAACCTGGCGCTGCCGCTCTGGCGCGCCGCCGTGGAAGCCGGCCTGCCGGTACTCGGCATCTGCCGGGGCTTCCAGGAAATGAACGTCGCCTTCGGCGGCACGCTCCATCAGCAACTTGACGGCCCAGGCGCCGAACATGAACCGTCCGGCAACGAACCCGTCCAGCAACAGTACGCCCGCACGCATGCCCTGACGGTGCGGCCGGGTGGCGTGCTGACGCGGCTGGGCCTCAAGGACGTAGTCGAAGTCAACTCTGTCCACGGCCAGGGCATCGCGCGGGTGGGGCAGGGCTTGCGCATCGAGGCCGTGGCGGAAGACGGATTGGTCGAGGGGCTTTCGGTGGAAGGCAGTCGGGCGTTTGCCTTGGGCGTGCAATGGCATCCGGAATGGGAGGTGATGGACAACGCCGATTATCGGGCGATTTTTCGCGCGTTTGGGGACGCGTGTCGGGCGCGGGCGGAGAAAGACGCTAGACGCAGTTAACGGGTTACCACCGGCGAGCAGGTGTTTGCCGATGCGAAGCTCTCTGCGCAGTGGCGCTGATGCACTGCGCGCGCGGTGCATCTGATCTACTCCGGGTCGCCTATTGCACCGTGGCGGTTCTGAGGGATGAATTAAGTTTTCTGAACAACAGCCACGGCGATCCGAAAGTGGGCTTTAATGCTCACGCAGATTTCTGCTGATCCGATCAAGGAAGAACGACATTGAAAATTGCTTTTGGCGCTTTGTTGTTGGCGTGCCTGGCCTCGCCCGCGCTCGCTGGCGAAAACCCTATCGGCTTCCGCGCTTCCACCCTGTCGGGTTCCCCCAACGACCGTCCGCTGGAGATGGTTGTCTGGTACCCGAGCGCAACTGCAGCCGCCCCGCAACTGATCGCCGATAACGCGGTGTTTGTCGGTGCTTCTGCCGTTCAGGACGCGCCGCCTTCAGCTGGCGAGCATCCACTGGTACTGCTTTCCCACGGATACCGAGGGAACTGGAGCAACCAGGCCTGGCTGGCGAGCGCCTTGGCTCATAAGGGCTTTATCGTCGCCGCCGTCAATCATCCAGGCACCACCACCCATGACCGCAGCCCTCAGGCAGCGGCGCAGCTTTGGCAGCGACCCATTGACCTGCGCCGCGCCATTGATGGGATCACGACCCAACCGGAAAAATTTGGCCAGGTTACCAATGGCAGAATTGCAGTCGTGGGCCATTCCCTTGGCGGCTGGACTGCCTTGGAGATTGCCGGTGCTCGTTTCGATCCCGACCGCTTCGCCCAGGATTGCAAAGGCCATCCGCAGTTATCCAGTTGCACCGTCTACGACCAGATAAACCCGGCGAGCACTCCGGAATCACGGGGCGCACTGGCCGCCGATTGGCGCGATAAACGCGTCACTGCCGTGGTGACGCTGGACCTGGGCCTTTCCCGGGGCATGACCGACAAAAGCCTCGCCGCATTGCCGGTGCCCGCTCTGGTGATCGCGGCGGGCGTGCCCTCGCACGAGCTTCCCGCCGAGCTGGAATCGGCCAACCTCGCCAAACGCTTGCCGGCGGCATCCAGCCGTTACGTGGAGATCAGCGATGCCAGCCATTTCAGCTTCATGTCGCGGTGCAAACCTGGCGCGCAGGAAATGCTAGAGGAGGAAGTGCCGGGCGATGGCATCATCTGCCGGGACGGCGACAACGGTCGTGCTCGTGAGGTGATTCAACAGCAGGTCGTGTCGCTGATAGCGGAGTTTTTGGCGCAGTCGCCGGGCATGGAAGAGGGCAGTCGGTAAGCTGCGTTGACGTCCCTAACCCCAACTTCATCAAGGCCGCCTATGGACATATCGCCTCGCTTCGTCATTCATGAATCTGAGTATTGGATGATCAACCATCGCCTTGACAGCGCGTTGCCCGGCTATGTGATGCTCAGCGCAAAACAGATGACGAACTCCCTGGCCTCACTGCCGACCGAGGCGCTGGCGGAGTTAGGTGTCTTGCAAGCGCGAATCCAGCAGGCCATTGAAACTCACCTGCAACCCAAACGACTTTACATCGGCCGTTTCGGTCACGACGCGGGTTACTCCATCCACTTCCATTTTATTCCGATCTATCACTGGGTCGAAGCGCTGTTCTGGAGTGATGACCGGTACAGGCTGTTGCAGAAGTTCGGCTCGATTGAAAGCAATCCGCCTCAGACTGATGGCGCGGAACTGACGCTCTTTGTATGGCGAGAGTTCTGTGAACGTCCTGTCCCGCCCCCGGTGCAAGGTGCCTCTATTGATAGCGTCATTGCGGTTCTACGAGCGCAGTTCGGTTGATTTCATCCGCCCCTGGATCGCCACGCGCAGGCAACCCCAGGCGATGACGCCAATAACCAGCAACTCGGCTATGCCGATCAGCACGTGGAATGAGAAGGCCATCGGTTGCTCGGTCCAATAGAAGGTCGTCGGGCGGGAGATGCCGATGCGCAGTCGCCCGGTAAACAGTGCGCGCAGCAATGCGATTATCCGGATCAGCTCGAACACTGCGAGGAAGGTGCCAAGCAAGGCGAGGAGGGCGCGTGCGGGGATGCCCAGTCGATCACTCGTATCAGCGCAAGGCATGGGTGCCTTTGCTTTGCGCTGCCTGGCGATCTTCGCTGGGGTTGGAGCAGGCCTATAGGCAGCCGGCGCACCGGTCGTCGAACCCATGACCACTTCGGTGGGGACTGCCACCTTCAAATAGTCGGCCAGTTCATTCAGCCACACGTCGGTGCGTTTGCGTCCCGGCGTTACCGGAACGTTGTCGGTCGTCAGGCGATGCTCGGTGCCATCGCGCAGCACCAGCCATACCTGGGTGCGGGCTGGCTCGGCCTCGGGGCGGCGGCGAAGTTCGAGGGATTTGGCGGCGTCGATCCTGAACACCGAATGCACTCGCTCGCGGCGTCCGAAAACGTTTCGGGTGCGGCGTTTGCCTTCACCGTCCAGGCGCGATAACAGCAAGGTCTCGCGGGTGCCGGAGTAAACCAGTAGGAGCAGGCCAGCGGCAGGAATCAATAGCAGCCCGAGCACGGTCAGAAGTGAGGACAGCGGGTCCACACTCGCCAGTGGCGAATCTGCCGTGGCAATCGCCAGGACGGCCGCCACCGGAAAGATAAAGGCCATCGCGCATGCCAGCAGCACGAATCCGCTCTGCAGCCGGTTGAGCGAGTGAATGTGCAGGTCGTCCCGCGCGGTGCGCTCGAATCGATGTCCTATCAACATGCAGACCTCCTGGAGCAACCTTCAGGGCTGCTTGTAGGGCCGTGAACAGCATTTGCATGCGCAGGCCGCGATGGTGTTTTACGCAGCGCAGGATACCTCATGCCGAGCATGGGGCGTGTGGGACAGGCCGTGTTTTCTCCGGCGAGCCTTGAGCGCTGATTTCCAGCCCTACGACGCTTGATGAAAACGGAGCTAGCAGTAAAGGAAACCTCCTATATCGCCGATTTCATTGCCTGCGTTAGCGTCCGTCCTGGATTTTCAGGATGAGATTCGCGACTCGTGACCACACGCCTAAAAGATCTGCCCAGGATCCGTAACCCACGTTCCGGCGAAGGGCACACCGCCTCCTATCGAGACATGACCTCCAGCGAAGTGGCCAAGTACGAAGCGCTCCAACGCGGTCACGAAGCCATGCTCGCCCGCCAGGCCGCCTATGAAAAAGAGCGCTGGGCCAAGGTGGATAAAAAGCCCCTCGTCACCATCGGGTCCGTATTCGCCAAAAGCTGCGCGTTACCCAACGGCATCATTGATTACAGCAACCCCAACGGTTACATCCCGGCGGACTTGGTCAAGCAGTACGGCGAGCTGACGTGGCTGGGCGGTAGAAGCCCCGACGCTTCAGGAACCATTCCCCTCGAGCAGATCGGCGCAAGTGCAATCCCCGTTACCTTGGGCAGACTCGCGCTGAGTGGCTCCGCTGTGTCAACGGTCGGAGCAGCTGGTGGCACGGTCGGCGCGGCACTGTTGACCGGCATCGTTGCCTTGCTCTGGCCGTCCAGCCTGGGCGACAGCGCCCTGTACAGCGAAGAACAACTACGCAACCTCACTCAGGCCCGCAGCCGCATGCGCCTGACCATCGAACAACAGGCCGACGGCAGCCTCAAGGGGTACGGGTTCTACACCGGGCAGAACCGCGACTGGGAAATGGTCGACGTCGTTCACATCACGCCTCGCGCCGACCAATACGTCGCTGACCTTGGCGACGGCATCGAACTGATCTGGACCCCGGCCATCGACCCCTCCGACACCATCGGCATCCCCACCCTGGAGGCCGCGCCTCAGGCCCCGCATATCTGGATCTACCCGCCGACGCCGGTCGCAGACAGCATCATCGTCAATCCGATCTATCCGCCGGAATACAAGGATTTCATTCTGGTGTTTCCAGCGAAGCGCTCGCGCAGATAGTTGAGAAAAAAACTTTCAGTGAGGTGAGTCCTAGCGAGCTGGAGATAACAGCGGAGCAGCTAAAGAGAATCGAGGAGCTTTTGGATATTGAATTTCCTGTTGGATTGGAATATTACATTGGCGTAAGTGCTGACTAGGCTCAGTCTGTCTATCGATTGTTATCTGAACGCAGTCAAGCTGCGGCTTTCAGATGAAAATAGCATTGTTAAAAGTTTTCTGAGGTTCCATGGGGGTAACTTGGATCATCTGATTGACCCGGAACGGTTTGATTGCCAAATCTCTTTCCGTCACCGAATCGCTTGGTAACCGGAAGCTACCAGACATGCTTTTGACGCATATAGTAAAGGGGGTGAATGATGGGGACGATTTCGCGTCATATGAAAAAACGCTCTGAATCAATAGTCAGGATCTGGCAAAGATAATGGGCTGGGTGAAAAAGGAGGATTATCTATACGATTACGAATTGTCTGCCCTTCAAGTAGATGCGTTGCAGGAGGCTTGCTCGATAGAGCTGCCAAGAAACCTATTGCTGTATCTGACTAACCGCAGCGAACAGGCCTAGGAAAAAATTATTAGGGCATCGATGTCTTTAAATAGCCTTCGATTACCGGGACAGCTGGTAACTGTAGTATGGATAGGCCTTAATGCAGCCGAGGAATCTCCTCCATAATCCGCGGACGTGGCAATCGCCGAGTAGTAACGGCGGTCAAAGATATTGTTGGCATTGACCTGCAAATCCAGGTTCACGCTGACCCTGTACCCGGCCATCAAGTCCGCGCAGGATTTGTCTGAAGGATAAAGCTTGAAACGCTCTGGGAGTGTTGATGCAGAGGAGTGGAGCTTATCTAGATCGGTGCGGCGGGGATGACGGGGCTGTTTAGCGAATCGCAGCTGCAACAGGCGAAAGGGAGCGATTCCTAAAGTTGGATCCATTGCCGTCGATAACCCTTCTGAATCCCCCCAATCATGGACCGATGAAAATGGTACTTTCCGTCAGCTCCGCTTATATCGCACCTGCCAACACCCACCTTACACGCTCCGAGCAACCGCTCGTGACCCAGGCGCCGACAGACGCTGCAAAACTAGCCCTGTCCAACGCCAGCCCAGCGGCCATCTTCCATCCCAGCGAAGAAGCCCAGGCGACGATGCCAATGCCTGAGGCGATCGAGACCTGGATCGGTCGGTCGCAATCATCGGACTTTCCTCGATACGCCGAGATCCTGAAAGGGGCGACCAGTACGCTGAAGTCCTCGTTCGAGGACTTTCAATCCGCGCTCTCAGCGACCCATCCGGACTTGGCCGGCAAGAAATACGGCTTCACCGTCGACGCCGACGGCAGCCTGAAAGTCCTCAACAGCGCCGGCCAGCTCAGCAGCTCCGATATCCAGCGGCTGACCGATTTGCTCAACGACTCGAAGGACCTGAAAGCCGCCGCCATCGCGGTCCGCGACGCCTCCATCGACCTGGTCGACGCCGACTCGCCTTGGTCCGGCAGCTACCTGGGCTTCTACAGCCTGACCAAGGAAAACTTCGCCAACACGATCGATCTGGCCCCATTGCTGAAAGACCGTGGATCGGTGTCCATACAGGAATATTCGGACGGGTTGTTTTTCAATCAGCTGGCGTACAAGGGCGAGCGGGCGACGCGGGAGACGGAACAGGCGATGTTTGAGAGGCGGGCAGCGGAGCGGATTTCGGTGCGGGCTTGAGTCTTAACTGCATTGGGATTATCGGGAGTGGATTTCCTATCAACGGACATTCAACTCCCTTATTTTTGTCGCAAGGCCTTGGACTTATTACCTTGGGAACGCTATAGGTTTGCGCGTCGTATAAAAAGCCTAGTCATTATTTGAAGGATTAATGCCATGGAAGATTTCGCTGCAAGCAATCCTGACTTTGATAAGCACGTACAAGGCGCTGTACTCAGTATGCCGGCGGCAAAGCTATTGGGGTTTCATTACAATTATTTAAAGCCGGGTCATTGTGAAATCGAACAGCCAGCGCGCAAAGAACTCACTCAGCATAATGGCTATTTTCAAGGTGGCATCGTCGGAGCATTGGCCGATTTTGCGGGGGGCTCGGCCGCTGGGACCCTGCTGCCGCCGGGCTGGATAAATATGACTACGGATTTCACCGTCAAATTAATTGCCCCTGCTGACGGCGAGAAGCTCCTGGCCAGGGGGAGGGTAATCAACGCATCGAACAGCAGCACGGTTGCGGCCGCCGATTTGTTTGCCGTAAAGCAGGGTAAGGAAACCCTTTGTGCCACTGCCTTGGTCACTATGCGCAATATTCCCTTGAAAGCTTGAAATCCCTATTCGAGAAAAGGGGACGCCCAAGGGGGGAATGCCGTTCACTTAAGGCAATCGACAAACCCGTGGCGAGGGAGCTTGCTCCCGCTGGGCCGCGAAGCGGCCCTAAAACCTGCCAAATGCGGAACATCAGACACACCGCATCCGCCGGTTTACGACTGCTTCGCAGCCGAGCGGGAGCAAGCTCCCTCGCCACGCGTCGTCATTTTTCTTAATTGAACCGCATTGCGCCCAAGAGGGACGGATTTATTTGCCAAATAGCCCCGTCCCTTTCACTTTTAGAACTCCAGCGAAGCGCCGTCTTCCGGAATGTCTACACGACCCTCGATCCCTTGCTTCTTGACGTAGGCGCGCAACTCTTCACGCGTCAGGGACATATGGTTGATCGCGTCCATGTGCACGGCGACTATCTGCGCGTTTTCCGCGGCTTTTGAGGCGCGAAGCACATCTTCTTCGCCCATGATGATCGAACCGTCGAACCCCGCCATTTTTGCCTTCCCAGCATTGAGCACGATAACTTCCGGGTGGTATTGGTTGATGGCTTGGTCGACCTCTTTGCGCCAGATCGTGTCACCTGCAAGGTAGAGAGTCTTATAGCCCGGTGCCTGGAAAACCACGCCCATGGCTTCGCCTAGCGGTTTTGCGAGCGCTGGCACGGCATACATTTCGTCAGTGCCATGCTGGCCGCCGGTCTTGGTGATCTTCACGCCGCCGAATTCGGCTTCATCCGTCAGCACGCGCACGTTCTTGAAACCCTGGGAGCGAATCAGCTGCGCATCTTCTTCATGCTGGGCGAACAACGGAATGTCTTTAGGCAGCGCTTTTTGCGCGGCATCGTCCCAGTGGTCCAAGTGCGTATGGGTGACGATGACGGCGTCGACGCCGGCGATAACTTTCTCCGGTGATTCCGTCAGATCAACCAGGGGGTTGCGCAGGTTGCTTCGATAGGTGTTTTCAAACCCCGGATAAGCGCCTTTTTTAGCAAGCATCGGGTCGATCAGGAAGGTGGTGTCACCGTAGGTGATTTTCACCGTCGCGTTACGAACCTGCTGCAGACCCAACTTATGAGAGGTATCAGGCGCCTTGGGCGCGTTTGAACTGGCGAAAGACGGAGTAGCAGCGAAGGCACAAGCAACGCTGAGGGCAAGCGATAAAGTTCTGAGTTTCATAAGAATCAATCCTGTTGTTTACATCGAGGAGCCCATTCTTGCCGAATGTCTCGGGGGTCAACAGTGGCCCGAATGACATATTTCGCTATAATTGGGCCAACTGCTCGACGTTGTTCGATTTGAGCCCTGCGGGGCGAATTGAGGCCCCCTCATGCTCCCCATACGCGTTGCTGTCCTAGCGTTCGAAGGCGTCAGCCTTTTCCATCTGTCCGTGCCTGGAATGGTCTTGGGAACCGCGCAACCCGTGCCCGATGAGCCTCGGTATGAAATCAATTACTGCGCAGAAGTGCCCGGCATGGTCAGTACCGACCAAGGCATCGGCCTGTCGGTAAGCCTCGGCCTGGAACTCATGAAAACTTCCGACGTCATCATCATCCCCGCATGGGGCGATCAATCCCTCGTTGCGTCGCCCCAGCTCGTGGAAGCGCTGCAGCTCGCCAATGCGCAAGGCAAACTCATCGTGGGATTGTGTTTGGGAGCGTTCGTCCTCGGCGATGCCGGGCTGCTCGATGGGAAGGAAGCAACCACCCACTGGGCCGTCCGTGACCAGTTTGCGCAACGTTTTCCCAAGGTTCGATTCAAGCCCGAGGTGCTCTACGTCAGCGCCGATAACATCGTGACGTCCGCCGGAACGGTCGCGGCCATCGATTGTTGCCTGCACCTGATACGCGAGCGACTCGGCGCAGATGTAGCGAATCGCACCGCGAAAATGCTCGTGACGCCACCCCACAGGCCCGGAGGCCAGGCGCAGTATGTTGAGCACCCGGTGCCGCAATTATCTGGGGAAACTCACCTGTCCGACGTCCTGACGTGGGCCCGAATGAACCTGTCCAACGACCTGTCCCTCGACGTTCTGGCAGACATGGCGAAAATGAGCAGGCGCACTTTTACCCGTCGGTTCAAGGAAGCGACCGGCACAACCGTGTCGAAATGGTTGACCGCTGAACGAGTGGCTAGGGCGCAGGCGTTACTTGAAACGACAGAGCTGCCTATTGAATGTATCGCGGGGGAGGTGGGGTTTGGGACGTCATTGTCGTTGAGGCAGCATTTCGGCGCGCATCTGGGGACGTCGCCCTCCGATTATCGGAAGATGTTTTGTCTTGGGGTGGGGCGGAAGATTTGAGGGGGATTGGAAGGCGCCACTCAACTCCGGCAGCCTCGCGCTGAAGGAGCCAACCTTCGATCAATCCCGCAGAGCCTGGCCAGTCGAATTTCCAACGCTCGCCAGAAAAACTCTGGTATCCCGGTTAGACCGCAGACAGACCACGCGGCAAGTTGAGGGGGCAGTCGCCACGAGTTGGATCATCTTTGCCCGGGCTGATTTTCTCGTCCGCCACATGAACTTAAGAAACTCCGGCAGATTCGCCAGCAATTCGGGGCAATTGTCCGGCAAGTCGGGACGGTGCTGACCCCGGTGGAGCAGCGTTCTGAGCAATACACGCCAGAATCATTCGGCGGCGGTTAATACTGAAAAAAAGCCGCCTGTGTTGTTTTCATGGTTGACCCGCTTTCCCAATAAAGTTTTGATTGGCTGCGGCTGCATTCGGCTGCACTGGACTTAACCGATATCTCGCTCCACTCGAGGCTATTTAAACGAGATGGTTTTCTTCACCGTCATACAGGGACTGGCATGGGCATTTTAGATCGGCTTTTTGGTGGACGCTTTACCATGCCTCCGCCCGAGGAAACCAACCTTAGCGCATCAGCAATCATGAAGGAACTGCGCCCCGAGCGAAGCGATCCCGGTCAAAAAAAAGCACTGGAGGCGTTCGCCCAGGCACTGGTTGCGTTCATTCCGGAAAAAGAAGGCGCCAGACTTGTTAGACGTGTCATGCGTAGATACGCAATGGGGGACGACGCACCCAGTGCCCTCACGGAGGGATTCCTGAATGACTCAAAGGGACAAAAGCTTGAACACCTCGTTCTCCTTAGCCTGGATTGGAAGGGTTACGACGTATTTGAGTATCAGGCGCCTTATCTGGTCAGCGCCAGTGGTTTGAAAGAACCCTACGCGTATGTGCGCGAAGGCGCTTCCTCAATGCCAGAGGTGCTCCACTACTTTGATCAGTGGCTGGCTCGGTTTGGTAAACGGTATCTTCACCTGGACTCCGGAGGTGAGAATTACGAAGGTGTCATTATTGACGCTGATCGGCTGGGAGCGATTACTGAGTTGGCTGGACGAGCTGGAATCCAGGTGAGTCTTGAGAGCTTCTAGCGATGGAGACTGGCTGAGGCAATCACTGCCCTTGAATCAGTG
Source organism: Pseudomonas sp. Z4-20 (assembly GCF_051131955.1). Lineage (NCBI taxonomy): Bacteria > Pseudomonadati > Pseudomonadota > Gammaproteobacteria > Pseudomonadales > Pseudomonadaceae > Pseudomonas > Pseudomonas sp. Z4-20. Next base: position 3,392,646 of record NZ_CP071641.1, on the reverse strand, counting down.
CAGCAACGACCGCTGTTGGCCGGGAGCCGGCTGTCGCCTCCGTAATCAATGAGCGACTCTTCGTCGGTCAGGGCTGAGGCCTTGAATTTAACGATAGAACCCCTTCCAGCCAGACGAGTCTGTTCCTGTATTACTTTCAGGAAAGCAGCCAATGTCAGCGCACCATAGCCTTATCATCCTTGCACGTGGAGGGTACGCCGCTCGAGGAGTGATTTACCTAATCATCGGTATCTTCGCATTGCTTGCGGCACAAGATTCGACAAAGCCGAAAGACAGCCATAAAAGCTTGGAAGCCTTATTTGGCCAGCCGTTTGGCTATTTTTTAGTGGGGGTAGTCGTGGCAGGTCTGCTCGCATTTGCGGCATGGCGTGTTCTGCAAGCCATGCGTGATGTCGACCATCACGGCAAAAATCTCAAGGGTCTGATAATTCGCACCGGTCTGTTTGCGGGAGGTTTGGTCAATGCTGCTATGGCATTTTTTGCGCTAGGCCTACTTGTAAGCGGAACTAGTAGCTCGGGCAACCCAGGAGAACACACCACAGATTGGCTGGCGCATCTATTGTCCTGGCAGCATTCCAACTTATTGGTGTATCTGATTGCTCTTATTCCGCTTGGCGTTGGAATCGCTCACCTTATCAAGGGATGGAAGGCATCGTTTGAGAAGTATTTCGAGGCGGACGAAGACGTCATGCGGTACGTCCGCCCAGTGTCTCGGTTTGGCCTGATAGCACGTGGCGTCGTCTTTATAGAGATTGCATTGCTGTTGGCGGTTAGCGGCTCTGCCTATCAAGCCGTGGATCCACCCGGTATGAAGGAAGCCCTTGAGGCGCTCCAGAATTTACCAGCTGGGTGGTTGGTTTTGATGGTAATGGCGTTCGGATTGATCGCTTTCTCGACTTACAGCTTCGCTGAAGCCTTCTGGCGGAAGATAAATATGGAAGTGCCCGGATTGTCGAGAACGTAGTGCAAAGCAGGACTGAGGGGCTACTTGCAGCCTCAACGCTCGATCGAAGCCCCTGGTTTTGAGTGGAAAGGGGACGAGTGGAAAGGACTGGAAAGGGGACAGATTTATTTGCGGTAAATAAATCTGTCCCCTATTGCTGCTATTGCTGCTATTGCTGGTCCTATTGCTGTCATCACAACTCACCCCCAACGCGTCCCCAACACAATCCCCTGCGCCTTGAACCCCTCAAGCGCCGCCACCCCCATCGGCATCAACTCCCGCACCGACACTCCAGCGACCTCAGCCAACGCCACCAGATGCTCCCGCCCACTGCGCCGATGCTCCATCAGCGAAACCAACAACGCATAAGCCATCGGAGCCAGCCGCGAAAACGTCACTCGCCCGGCGTGCCGCTGTAACAACACCAAGGTCGGAGCCGCAGGCTTTTCGGTGGGCTGGTAATCCGGCCCGATGTCGCACACCGGCCATTCATAGGCATGTGCCTGCGCGAGTCCGTAGACCACGGGCGCGCCTTCGATCAGATCACCGTGGGGATTGTGCGACGGTTCCACCGCATCGCTCAGCAGCAGGGCGCTTTCAGTCCATTCGTGTTGGGCGAGTTCGAGCAGCCACGGAGGAAAGTCTTGCAGATCCGGGTGTTGTTCCAGGTAGGCGACGAACTCGCCGGCGAGCTGTGTGAACAGTGGCGTCTGGCAGCGGTGGTAGGCGTAGAAGTCGTGGACCAGTCGTCGCCAGTCGGCGGGCGGCAGGGTTTGGTGGATGACCGGGAAGTTGGCGGCGAGCAGCGATTGGATGTTGCCGACGAACAGTTGGCGGTAGATGGCCAGGCGTCGGGCTTCCAGGCCGGGTGGGGGCGGGTTGTGCGGGTTGCGGACGTAGTTGGCCATGCAGTCGAGTTGGTCGAGCAGTTGTTCAGGCATGGCGGGCCTCCGGTGTGGCCGGGCAGGCGAGTTGTTGCAGCTGTTTGATCTGGTCGATTTCGGCGAGCAGTTCCGATAACGGCGGGAAGTTGAAGTCGCGTTCGAGCAGTGTCGGCACGGGTCCGAATCGTTGGTAGGCCTGGTACAGAAGGTTCCAGACGTCTTGCTTGACAGCCGCGCCGTGGGTGTCGATTTTCAGGTCGTCGGCTTCGTCGTAATGGCCGGCAACGTGCAGGTAGCTGACGCGTTGCGCGGGCAGGGCGGCGAGGAATTTGTGGGCGTCGTAGCGGTGATTGATGGCGTTGACGTAGAGGTTGTTCACGTCGAGCAGCAGGTCGCAGTCGGCTTCTTCGAGGACTGCGGTGATGAAGTCGATTTCGCTCATGGCCTGGAAGGGCGCGGCGTAGTAGGAGATGTTTTCCACGGCGATGCGCTGGCCCAGTAGGTCCTGGGTCAGGCGTATGCGCGCGGCGACGTGGTGGACGGCTTCTTCGGTGAAGGGGATCGGCAAGAGGTCGTAGAGGTGGCCGCTGGCGGAGCAGTAGCTCAGGTGCTCGCTGTAGATCGCCACGGCGTAGCGATCGAGAAAACGCCGGGTGCCGCGCAGCAGGTCGAGGTCGAGCGGTTGTGGGCCGCCGAGGGATAGGGACAGGCCGTGGCAGGTGATGGGGTGCTTTGCGGCCAGTTGGTCCAATTGTTCGGCGTAGACGCCGCCGACGCCGATCCAGTTGTCCGGGGCGCATTCGAGGAAGTCCACGGCCCCCGGGGCCATTTCCAGCAGATTGCCAAGCATGGCCCGGCGTAGACCGAGCCCGGCGCCGTTGGGTGGGGTGAAAGTGCTCATCGCAGTTCTCCAGGGATGACCAAAGCCTCCCGGTGTGATCCACCGGGAGGGCGGGAGCGAAGGATTTACTCCTTGGCTTTGCTCATGTGGATGAACAGCTCGGTGGGCACTTTCTTGCCGTTGGCGGTGTATTGGCCAGTCCGGTATTTGTAGGTTTCCGCCTCGGACAGGTAGCCGTCATGGTTGGTGTCCATCTTCTCGAACTCGGCTTGCTGGGTCGGCGCGACGCTGAGGAATTCTTTCAGTGACACGCGCGCATCGTCGTCGGTGTCGGTACGGGCAAAGGACGCGTCGCCGCATTTGCCTTCACCGCACTTGCCTTCCGCCGCGGTGACTTTTTTGCCGGATTCGTCGGCGCCGCATTTGCCTTCGCCGCACTTGCCTTCCGCGTCGGTGACTTTTTTGCCCGATTCGGCAGCACCGCATTTACCTTCACCGCATTTGCCTTCGGAGGTTTTTTCCGCCGAAGCCAGCTGATAACCCTGGGGCAGGGCGTCCACCGCGAAGGCGGATTGGGCCAGGCTCAAGCCGCCGGACAGGGCGAGTGCGGCGAGGGCGAAGCGAGCGGCGTTCGAGTTTTTTGTACGGGTCATGACAGTTCTCCAGATAAGAAGGGGTGTGCCCCAAGGCAACGTTGCGCGGGGCGTGCCGTGGCGGTTGTCACGCTGCTTGCGACCCGGCGATGCGTTGAGCGCGTCGGGACGAAGCAAGCGGGACAGGCCTGTTCGGACGGGGCCATTTGGCCCTTGCCGTGTATCTGGGATATGTCATTTAGCGGGGTGTTTGTATTGCTCTGTGTCGTGGATACAGAGGGTTCAAGGGGGGCCGCTGCGCAGCCCAGCGGGAGCAAGCTCCCTCGCCACGGGTTTGGTGTGTTTCCTACAGAAGATGGATGCTTATGGAGTGGATGAACGAAATCTCTGACGACTTTTTAGGGTTGGCCTTCGGAAATACTGCCCCTAGGATCTGGTGCTATCTGTTGTGCATGCAATACAGCAAGCGCAGCCCCGTTTTATCGGATGAGGATTGATTGATGCCGGGAAGCCAGGAAGCCGGGCCTGATAAATTCAATTGTTGCCCTGACGACATTTGGCGCTATGCTTACGTCAAATGTCGTAAGGAGGCTAGCATGATGGCCGTTGCAGCTAAGCAGGCAGAGGGGGGCACCGTCAGACCTACCGGGAAAACGGCGGCGATGCACCGCGAGAAGACCGTTGAAAAGCCGACCCAGGTGTTGTTGCAAGGGCGCAAAGGAGATGAACGCCTGCTGATTATTCGTTACACCCAGGAAGGTTTTTATTTGAGCGATGTCAGGGAGATGCTCTCCGGATCAAAGCTGTACATGGAGCATGGTCTCCTTGAGCGCATCACAGGCAAGTCTGTCAGGACCGTACAGCGCTTGGCGAAAGAGGCGCAACCGGTACGGCTGAACCGCCAACAAAGTACCGTTGCGTTTCAATATGCCCAAGCCTTGGAACATGCCACTGAGGTATTTGGCAGCCAAACATTGGCTGAGGACTGGCTGGAGAAGCCCTGCAGATATCTGGATGGCCATGTACCCCTGGAGTTGATCGACAACTCGCTGGGCTTTCAGGTCGTGGAGGATTACCTGAGCCGTATCGAGCATGGGGTTTATCAATGAGTCCTTTGCCCTGGGAGGGCAAGTGGCATGCATGGCGTCTTGATCGCGAGGTCTACAAGGAGACATGGGACAGTGGCGTCGGTGCGCAACGATCCGGCGGGCGTTGGAATCCTCCCGGCCGTCGGGTGATCTACGCCTCGGCCGATCCTTCCACCGCTATTTTGGAGGTCGCGGCGCATCTGGGGTTCGACGCGCTGGACAAGGTGCCCCATCTGCTGACCTGCTTTGAGGTGCTGGATCCGGCACTGATCAAGGTGGTTCATGCCGAAGACGTGCCAAACCCTAATTGGCTCGCCCCGACTCAACCTTCGCCGAACCAGCAACTGTTTGCCGACGAGTTGCTGGCGAACTTTCCCTTCGTGCTGATTCCTTCGGCGGTAACCCGTCATTCCTGGAATTTGCTGGTGAGCTGCGATTTGGCGATGGACCAATTCAAGCTGATTTCCCAAGCGCGGTTTGGCTTGGATACTCGATTGGTCAGGTAAAGACTAGGCATGTTCTGACGGGGTAACGAGCCCTGCTACGGACTACTTTTTCACCGAATAATCCTTCCCCCAAACACGCACGGCACTGATCGCCTCGTTCATGCCTTCAAACACGAACTTCTGTCGCACGGCGGTCTTCGGTGGGACGGTGACTTCGTCAGGGTTGTCCAGCCCGGTGAGTCGGTTGGCGTAACCGGCTTGGTCGATGGCCAGCAGCGCACCGGTTTGCCCGAGGTTGATCAGGCGCAGTTGGGTGTCGGTGCTGTTCTTGAAACCGAGGGTGATGGTGACGTTTTCATCGCTGGGCTCCAGCTTCAGCACTTCAACGTTGATGCGATCTTTCATCTGCTCGTCGGAGGAGATGATCGCTGCGCCGTCGGTGCCCTGGACTGATTCGCGACCATCGAGCACGCCTTCGCTGACGCCGCCCAAGAGGTTCTTGCCGGCGGTGATGAATGACGAGACCGCGGATTTGGTCGAGTCCTTGATAACGCTTTCTGCCGGCTCGCCTTCGGCCAGGCATACGGAACTGAGCAAAATACCGGAGAAGAAGAGGGTGGCGCGTGACGGCAGAAGGGTCATACCTGAGTCCTTTAGGGTGGCTTGCAACACGCCCCTCGGATGGGCGTGCGGCATGATAGCGGGGATCATGGCGTACTTGTCCATTCCTGGTTTCTCGGGTCATTGGGTTTATGCGCTGATCCGCATTTTTTGGCGGCAGGTGCATCTGTAACGGTATCAGTTCCCGCTCCACAGTTCGGTCACGGCGCAATGACTCTATTGGGAGAAAGCTCATGGCGAAGATGGCGATTTTTTTGGGTGGTTTCCTGGCGTTGACGTTGCTGATCGGTGTGCTGGCGACGATTTCGCCAGTGTAGAAAGCTTTTTTGGCGAGGGAGCAAGCTCCCTCGCCACGGGTCAGGCGTCGATCAGCGATGCAATATCACCTGCGCAATCTCCTGCAACCCCATCACCCGTTGCGCGGCGTTGAGCTTGATGGCTTCCTTGGGCATGCCGAACACCACGCAGCTGGCTTCGTCCTGGGCCACGGTAGCGCTGCCGGCGTCGAGCATTTCCTTGAGGCCGCGGGCGCCGTCGTCGCCCATGCCGGTCATGATGATGCCGGTGGCGTTGCGGCCGGCGAACTTGGCCACCGAACGAAACAGCACGTCCACCGAAGGGCGATGGCGGTTGACCAGCGGGCCGTCCACCACTTGCACGTGGTAGAACGCGCCGCTGCGGGTCACCATCATGTGCTTGCCGCCGGGGGCGATGAGGGCTAGACCGGGGTGGATGCGGTCGTTGTTTTTCGCTTCGCGCACTTCGATCTGGCAGAGGCTGTTGAGCCGCGCGGCGAACGACGCGGTGAATTTTTCCGGCATGTGCTGGACAATGACGATGCCAGGGCACACACGGGGCAAGGCGGTCAGCACCGCTTCCAGCGCCTGGGTGCCGCCCGTGGAGGTGCCCATGGCGACGATGCGTTCGGTGGTCTGGGCCATGGCGTGGCCATTGGCGGCGGGCAGCATGGCGTCCGCGGTGAGTTTGGTCGCCGGTGTCAGCGGGGCCGGAGCAGGGCGCTTGCCCAGGTTACGGACGTTGACTTGGGCGGCGGCGCGGATGGCGGAGACCAATTCGGGAGCCGATTCCAGCAAGAAGTTCTTTAGGCCGCTGGTGGGCTTGGTGATGATTTCCACCGCGCCCGCAGCCATGGCTTGCAACGTGGTTTCCGCGCCCTTGGGCGTCAGTGAGGAGCAGATTACCACTGGGGTTGGGCGCTCGCTCATGATTTTCTTCAGGAAGGTGATGCCGTCCATGCGCGGCATTTCCACGTCCAGCACAATCACGTCGGGCCATTCCTTCGCCAGTTTATCCATGGCGAAGATCGGGTCGGAGGCCGCGCCGATGACGTTGATGTCCGGCGTGTCGCTGAGGATCGCCAGCAACACCTGGCGGACCACGGCGGAATCATCCACCAGCAATACATTTATCTTTTTGCCTGACATGATTAATGCAGGGTCCTTATCGGTTGGTGCCTGACCCAGACGTCGCCCGTGCAAAGGTCGAAAATGATGCTGCGATGACCGGTGCTGCCCATGTCCTGGGCGATCAGGTCGAGGCGATACAGCGCGGCCATTTCCAGCGCCGCGTTGACGTTCGACCGGGCCACGTCGCCGAATGCCACATGGCGTTGCAGCTCAGGGAACATCTCGCCGCCGCCGAACAGCTTGAGCTGATATTCCTCGGGCTTGGTGTGATGGGCCCGTGCCTGGCGAATGAACAATTCGATGGCTTCGTCGGCGTACATCCCGTTCAGCGCTGTGGAGCAACGCACCCGGCTGGGCAACATGAAATGGCACATGCCGCCAATCTTGCGCTGTGGATGCCAGAGCGTGATTGCCACGCATGAACCGAGAATCGTCCGCAGCCTTGTCGGGCAGGTCGCGAAGCGAAACTCCCCCGGTCCCAGATAGACCTCGGCCACCTCCATTGCGGCGCTCATGGCTTGCGATAAATCGAAGGGGCGACCAGCTTCAACGCATCGGACACGCCGTTGAGGCTTTCCGAATGGCTGACGATGAAATACCCGCCGGACTTGAGCCGGGGAATCAGCCGGGCGACCACTTTGCTTTTGGTCGGCTGGTCGAAGTAGATCATCACGTTGCGCAGGAAAATCACGTCGAACTCCCCCAGCTCCGGCAAGGCCTCGTTGAGGTTGACCTGGATGAAGTTGACCCGGTTGCGCAGCGCCCGGTCGATGAGCATCGTGCCTTGCTGGCGGCCGGTGCCCTTGAGGCAGTATTTGACCAGCAACTGATGGGGCAGGTTGCGGGCGCGCTCCATCGGATAGTGCCCGGAGCGCGCCTTGGCCAGCACCTGGCTGCTGATGTCCGAACCGATGACTTCCCAGGGCGTGGTGCCCAGCCCTTCGGCCAGGGTCATGGCCAGGCTGTAGGGTTCCTCGCCAGAGGAACTGGCCGCACTCCACAGGCGAAAGGTCTTGCCAGGCGTCGCATGGGGCAGCACTTGGTCGCGGAGGAAATCGAAGTGCTTGGGTTCGCGGAAAAAATAGGTTTCGTTGGTGGTGAGCAGGTCCAGCGCCACCTGCAGTTCATCGGCGCGCTGGCCGTTCATGATCAGCGTGAAGTACTCGCCGTAGCTGTCGAGCTCATAGTGCTTGAGGCGCTTGAACAGCCGCCCGGCCACTAGGGCTTTCTTGGCCGGCGACAGGTTGATACCGGCGGCCTGGTACAGCCAGGATTGGAATTGGCCGAACTCCCGGTCGCTGAGCGCCATTGAATTCACCGTGCGTTCCTTGCAAGTGGCTGTGCTCATGAGTCAGGCGCTTCCAATGCGGTGGGGCTGGCTTGGGCGAGTTCGGACATCTCGTCGATGGACAACACCCGGTCCACCTCCAGCACGATGACGAACTTGCCGTCGACCTTGGCCATGCCGCTGATGAAGTCGGCGCGGATCTTCGCGCCGAAACTCGGTGGCGGCTCGATCTGCGAAGCCGGGATCTCCAGCACCGCCGACACTGTGTCGACCAACAGGCCGATGTCCTGGGCCTGCCCGTCGGCGCTGGCGGCCTCGATGATCACCACGCAACTGCGCCGGCTGATGGCGGAATTCGGTCGGCCGAAACGAGCCGACAAGTCCACCACCGGCACGACCGCGCCGCGCAGGTTGATCACTCCGCGCACGAAGGCCGGCATCATCGGCACCACGGTGAGGTTGCCGTACTCGATGATTTCCTTGATGCACAGGATGCCGATGGCGAACATCTCAGTGCCGAGCATGAACGTCAGGTACTGCGCTTCTTCCTCGACCGCGCTGACGGTTTGACGTGTGGTCGCGATGGCGCCCATTGCCTTTTCTCCTTTAAGCAAGCCTGTGGGACCGGGCCATCAGAACCGGGTGAATTCCGATTCGTCCGGCGCGCTGGCCATGTTGTAGGCAAACGCCTTGGGCATCACCGGTGCCGGTGCCCGCGCCGGTTTACGGCTGGACGGCCCTGGGGTGTTATCGACCCTGGCGCTCTGCATGGCCGACTTGGCCGGCGTGTCCAAGGTGAAGAAGCTCATGGCCTGTTGCAGCTGCTCGGCCTGGCTGCTCATCTCTTCGGCGGTGGCGGCCAGTTCTTCGCTGCTGGAAGCGTTCTGCTGGGTGACCTGGTTGAGCTGGGTCATGGCGGTGTTGATCTGCGCCACGCCAGCGGCCTGCTCTTCGGAGGCGGCGCTGATTTCCTGCACCAGGTCCGAGGTCTTGTTGATGGATGGCACCATTTCGTTGAGCAGGTTCCCGGCCTTCTCGGCCATGTCGACGCTGCTGGACGACAGCTCGCCGATTTCCTGGGCGGCGACTTGGCTGCGTTCGGCCAGTTTGCGCACTTCGGCGGCGACCACCGCGAAACCTTTGCCATGTTCGCCGGCGCGAGCAGCTTCGATGGCGGCGTTGAGCGCCAGCAGGTTGGTCTGGTAGGCGATGTCGTCGATGATGCTGATGCGCTGGGCGATTTTCTTCATCGCCACCACGGTCTGCTGCACCGATTCGCCGCCGTCGGTGGCTTCCTTGGCGGCCTTGCTGGCCATGCCGTCGGTCACCTTGGCGTTCTCGGTGTTCTGGTTGATGCTGGCGCTCATCTGCTCGATGGACGCACTGGTTTCCTCGACGCTGGCCGCCTGTTCGCTGGTGGCCTGGCTCATCGATTGTGCGGTGGCGCTGACTTCTTCGGAGGCGCTGGCAAGGTTGTCCGCTGCGTTGCGCACTTCTCCGATGATGTGCGACAGCTTGCCGACCATGTTCTGCATCGCGCTGAGCACCATGCCGGTTTCGTCCTTGGAGCCGGCTTCGATTTTCGCGTTCAGGTTGCCTTCGGCCAGTTGTTCGGCGACGGCGGCCGCCTGCTTCAATGGGCGGGAGATGATCCGCGAGATGAACAGCGCCAAGCCTAGGCCCACCAGCAGGGCGGCAACCAGTACGGCGATGATGGACAGGCGCGCATCTTCATACAGTTCAGTGCCATGTGCACTGGCTACGTCTGCGCCGGCGGCGTTGAGCTCAACGAGCTTCTGCAGATCGGCCGTCACCAGATCGAACTGGCGCTTGGACTCGCCCTTGAGCAGGGCCATGGCTTGCTCGGTCTGGTTTTGCCGGGACAGCGCGAACAGGTCCTTGCTGACCGTCAGATAAGCGACCCAGTCATTGCGAGTGGTTTCGAACAGTTGGCGGTCTTCGGCGGTGGACAGCAGTTTTTCATACGTGCCAAGGCGGGTTTCGAAGCCCTTCTTGGCGTCTTCGGCTTCCTGTTCCAGGGTGACCCGTTCCTGCTCGGAGTCGGCCGTGATATGGCGGTTTTCCTTCAGGCGAAAGCTCGCTGCGTAGAAGCGCATCCCCGATGCGGCGCGCATGGAGGGCATCCAGTTCTCGCGGATCTCGGCGGTGGTGCCGTTCACCTGGCCCAGCTGAATGATCGAAAACACGCCCATGACGGCGGTCAGCGCCAACACCACAAGGAACGAGGTGATCAGTTTGGTGGCGATTCTAAGGTTGTAGAACCATTTCATTGGGGAATACCTCTCCATGGAGTGTTGAAGCGTCAGCGAGCGTTGGCTTGTTGTAGTTGGGTAGCGTTGTAGCGGTTTTCTATTTGTACGATTTGAGTGAGCAGGGCGGGTACGTCGAGGATCAACGCCACGGCGCCGCTGCCCAGGATGGTCGAGCCGCTGATGCCGCGCAGGGCGCCGAACAGCTTGCCCAGGGGCTTGATCACGGTCTGGAATTCGCCCAGCAGGTCATCCACCACCAGCCCGGCCTTGAGTTCGGCGTAGCGCACCACCACCACGTTCTGCCGGCGCGAGGCCGGGCCTTCATGGTGGAAGTGATCGCGCAGGTACACCAACGGCAGCACTTCGCCGCGCAGGTCGAGGTAGCCTTGTTCGCGACTGGCGACGCCATCGTCTTCGCTCAGCTCGATGCATTCCTGGACCATGTCCAGCGGAATCACATAGGTGGACTGGCCGATGCCGACCAGAAATCCATTGATGATTGCCAGGGTCAGCGGCAAGCGGATGCGCACCACGGTACCCTTGCCCGGTTGACTGTCGAGGTCGACGGTGCCGCGCAGCAGGGTGATGTTGCGCTTGACCACGTCCATGCCCACGCCGCGTCCGGACAGGTTGGTCACGGCCTGGGCGGTGGAGAAGCCGGGCTCGAAAATCAGGTTGTAGATTTCCTGGTCGGTCAGGTTCGCGCCCGGCGCAATCAGTCCGCGCTCCTGGGCTTTTTCCAGGATGCGGTCGCGGTTCAGGCCGGCGCCGTCGTCGGCGATTTCCAGCACGATGCTACCGGAGTCGTGATAGGCGTTGAGGTGCAGATGCCCCTTGGCCGGTTTGCCGACCGCCCGCCGCGCCTCGGCGGTTTCGATGCCGTGGTCCATGGCGTTGCGCAGCAAGTGCATGAGCGGGTCGCCGATCTTTTCCACGACGGTCTTGTCCAGCTCGGTTTCCGCGCCGCTGATGATCAGGTCGATGTCCTTGCCCAGTTCCTGGCTGACATCGCGCACCACCCGGCGAAAGCGGTTGAAGGTTTCACCGATGGGGATCATGCGCAGGCGCAGGGCGCCGTCGAGAATTTCCTCCACCAGCCCGGACACCGACGAGGCGGCTTCCTGCAGCGGGTCGTTCTGGCAGGTGCGGGCCAGCAGGCTGGCGCCGGCGCTGGCAATGACCAGCTCGCCAACCAGATTGATCAGTTCGTCGAGTTTGTCGGCGTTGACTCTTACATAAGTCCCATCTTTGCCTTTGCTGTCGCTGGTGACGGCTTGTTTGTCAGGCGAGACCTGGGCTGGCATGCGTGGGGTCTTGCGTTGGTCGGGCATCAGCTCGCCCGTGGTGACCATCGCGGTGCTTTCGTCGACCTGCGCCTGGGCGTTGGCGACCAGGCCCGTGTTGGCTTCGCGCTCGATGTCTTGCGCGGCCACGATGTCGATCTGGCAATCTTCCCGCACGAAATCGAAGACTTCGTTGATCGCGGCATGACCGGCGGCGGAGCGAAACTCGATATCAAACCCCAGGTAGCACGACTCGGCATCCCAGGCTTCGACCGTCGGCATCGCGTCGGTCAGCGTAGTGATGTGGACGATGTCGCCGAGGGTCTGCAGATAGCGCAGGAACGACAACGGGTCCATGCCATTGCGAAACACCTCCTGGCCGAAGCGCAGGGAGATGTGCCAGAGGCTCGCTTCGCCGGGCTCGGTCGTTTCGGTTTGCGGCGTCGGCGTCGGTTCGGTGGCGAGCGTGGGCGCCTGGTATTCCTGCAGCATCTGGCACAGCTCCATTTCCCGGGCCAGGGCAGGGGGCTGCAACGTCGAGCCTTGGTTGGCGACCACGTCGATCAGCTCGAGCATATGGTCGCCGGATTTGAGCAGCACCGCGATCAGGCCCGGGTCCACTGTGACGCTGCCTTCGCGCAGGCGATCGAGTACGTCTTCGACGATGTGCGTGAAGCTGACGATCGGCTCCAGGCCGAACAGCCCTGCCGAACCCTTGATCGTATGGGCCGCCCGGAAGATCGCGCCGATGGCGTCATCGTCGCCGGGGTCGTTCTCCAGTTGCAGCAGCGACTCTTCCATCGCCTGCAATTGTTCCCGGGCCTCGACGATGAAGGTTTGTTGTGCCTGATCGAGATTGATGCTCACGCTCATATCCTTTGTCGTGTCCGACGTGTTGCGGCGGCTCTAGGCAACCAGGTTGCACAGGGCGAGTGTTTGCGTGACAGCTTTGCTTTGGCCGGTCACCGTCAGTTCGGTGCCGGCCTTGGGGGCTTCGCGCTGAACCATCAGCAGCAGCTGCAAGCCGGCGCCGTCCATCTCGGTGACCTGCGACAGGTCCACCGCCATTCGTGGCGTTGCCCCCAATCGAGGCAGCCATTGCGCGGCGAGGTCGGCGGCGGTGTAGATCGTCAGTTCGCCGTCGATCTGCACCTGCGCAGTGTCATCGTCTATTTCGTACAGCAGCGGCATTGAAGCCTCCGACCATCAAGGAAGAATCAGCTTGGATACCGCCGCCAGCATCTGCGCCGGTTGGAACGGCTTGACCACCCAGGCCTTGGCGCCTGCGGCCTGACCCTCTTGCTTCTTCGATTCCTGGGATTCGGTGGTCAGCATGATGATCGGCGTGAACTTGTAGCTGGCCAGCTTCTTGACCTCCTTGACGAAGGTGATGCCGTCCATGTTCGGCATGTTCACGTCGCTGATGATCAGGTGCACTTTCTGGCCATTGAGCTTGCCCAGCGCATCCTTGCCATCGCTCGCCTCGATGACGTCGTAGCCGGCACTTTTCAACGCGATGCCGACCACCTGCCGGACGCTCGCGGAGTCGTCGACAACCAATACACTTTTAGCCATGAGGGGCTCCTAGAAGAAGGTGATTTCCTGTGAAGACTGTTGCGCAGCCGAGCCGCCGTGGTGATTACGGCGTTGCTCGTCAGTGGCGTAAGTGGTTTCCATGCGCGCCAGCCATTGCCGGGCGTCGATGGAGACGACCTGTTCGGGCGACTGGCTGGCCTGCTGAATGTGTACGTGCAGGTCCTCGATGTTGTCGCGCACGTGGCTGAGTATCTGGCTGACCCGATCCTGGAATTGCAAGTTGACCAGCACTTCGGTGAGCTCGTCGCGAATGCCGAAGCTTTCGCGCTGCAGCATGTCGGCCGAATCGGCGAGGCGCCCGGTCACGCTTTTGAAGCGCTCGAGCACCCGTTGGATGCTGCCTTCGGACACGACCACGGACTGGCTGTCCTGGTCCGCGCCGCTGGACGCGGCCTGCACCAGTTGGGTGATGGCGGTATTGATCACGTCGACCTTGGCCGACATCTGTTGGCCGGTCTCGCTGGATTTGCTCGACAGGGCGCGTACAGCATCGGCCACCACGGCAAAACCTCGCCCGGCTTCGCCTGCCCGGGCGGCTTCGATGGCGGCGTTGAGGGCCAGCAGGTTGGTCTGGGCGGCAATCGCCGCGACATCGGCGGCCATGGTCCGCAGCTCGCCGGTGTAGGCGGTCAGGTTGCGCACTTGGGCCAGGGTTTCATCGCGGCTGGCCTGGGTCGTTTTCAACGAGTCGATAACCTTGACCAGTTCGCCTTCGCTCTGCGCCAGGGCTTGTACGGCGCCACCGCTGCTGTTGCCGGTCAACTCGCCGGCGGCCAATTCAGAGGCTTGTACGGTCTCTTCCAGACGCGAAGAAATCCCAATGAAGCGGCTGGTCAGCGAGACGATCGCGGTTTCGGTTTGCTGGCGCGAACTTTCAACTTGCTTGGCCCAGATCGGCATCGCGCCGAGGATCACTTCGTTGAGTTGCGCGGTGGCTTTATGGGCGCCATGGTCGGCGGCCTCCTGCTCGCGACGGGCGATGGCGGCGGCGACTGCCTCGTCAAGCTGAAGCCGTTGCGACCGCGCGGCCAAGACACCGACAGCCACGCCAAGGACCAGTAGCACGACGCTCAAACAGATGTTCTGCACACTCGTGCCGTTGACTGCCAGCACGCCGACGCTGGCGGCAACGGCCACGATAACGGCGTGCCAGACGATGCGCGGCGGGGTTTGGGCGAGGGAGTGGTCGTGGGAATACGACGTCATGGTTCGGTCCTTGAACAGTGTTGCCAAGAGGATATTTGCGAATAACTGGTTATCTGCAATGCCGACTTGGTCTTGAGTACCAGTCGTCCGGTTCCGGCAAAAATAATGGCACATTGCTATCTGAGAATAGACGAAATCGGAGAAATGTCGAGAAGGCCAGGTCTATGCAAACCTTGTGGTGAAGGAGCTTGCCCCTTCGCCACAAAAGCGGACATTCATTGAAACGAGATCCGGGGATTGAGCTAAATTACTTCGCATCGGATTCTGAACCTGCCAACGAGCCCTCATGCCCACCCAGCCTCTCTGGAAAACCTACCTGCTGTTCCTGGCCCCCATGGTCCTGTCCAATTTCCTCCAGTCGATGTCCGGCACGCTCAACAGCATCTACATCGGCCAGATGCTTGGCACGCAGGCGCTGGCCTCGGTGTCGGGCATGTTTCCCATCGTGTTTTTCTTCATCGCCCTGGTGATCGGTCTGGGCGCCGGCGCGGGGGTGCTGATCGGCCAGGCCTACGGCGCTGGCGAGACCGGCACGGTGAAAGCGATTGCCGGTTCGACGCTGTTGCTGGGGGCGATCATCGGGTTGGTGGCGGCAGTCCTTGGCAGTGTCTTCGCCCGCGAGGCCTTGCAAGGGCTTGGGACGCCGGACGATGTGCTCGAAGATGCCATTTCCTATGCGCGCGTAATGATGTGGATCTTGCCGATGTTGCTGGTATTCGTGCTCTTCACCCAGCTGCTGCGCGGTGTGAGCGATACCCTGTCGCCGCTGTTGGCGTTGCTGGTGTCCACCAGCGTCGGGCTGATGCTCACGCCGGCGCTGATTCGCGGCTGGCTGGGATTGCCGCAGATGGGCATCCAGAGCGCGGCGTGGGCCGGGTTGGTGGGCACCGCGACGGCCATGGGCATGCTCGTGTGGCGTCTGAACCGCCGCAAGCATGCCTTGGCGCCGGACCGTGCGCTGTTCGCCGCGATGCGCCTGGACCGGGTAATCCTTGGCAAAGTGCTGCGCATCGGTTTGCCGACGGGGTTGCAGATGGTGGTGATCTCCCTGTCGGAGCTGGTGATCCTGGCGTTGGTCAACTCCCACGGCTCCCAGGCCACGGCCGCCTACGGCGCGGTGACGCAGATCGTCAATTACGTGCAGTTCCCGGCGCTGTCGATTGCCATCACCGCTTCGATCCTTGGCGCCCAGGCCATTGGCGCCGGGCGTCTGGAGCGGCTGGGGCCGATCCTGCGCACCGGGTTGTTGATCAATGTCTGGCTGACGGGTGGGCTGGTGCTGCTCGGGTACCTGATGTCCCATTGGCTGCTGGGGCTGTTTATCACCGATCCGGCGGCACGGGTCCAGGCCGAACACCTGTTGCATATCATGCTCTGGAGCCTTTTGGTGTTCGGCTTCCAGGCAATCATCGGCGGCATCATGCGCGCCAGCGGCACGGTGCTGGTGCCGGTGGCGATCTCGATTTTTTGCATCCTTGGCGTGCAAGTACCGGCGGCTTACCTGCTGGACGCGCACTTCGGCCTGCAAGGGGTGTGGATGGCGTTCCCAGTGGCGTACCTGAGCATGCTGTTGCTCCAAACGCTGTATTACAAACGGGTCTGGCAGCATCAGCGGATCGAGCGCTTGGTCTAGAGACCTTGAGCGAGTTTAGCGGGTGTTACAGTGCCCGCCGTTGATCTTGTCATTCATGAGGATTTCGATGTCTGTAGAACTTCCATCCGCCAGCTACCGCGCCTTCCTCTTCGACATGGACGGCACGCTGCTCAATTCCGTCGCCGCCACCGAGCGGATCTGGACGCGCTGGGCCCTGCGCCATGGCCTGGATGTGGCGACGTTCCTGCCGACGATCCATGGCGTGCGCGCCGTCGATACCGTCGCCCGCCAGCGTCTGCCAGGCGTGGACGCCCAGGCCGAGGCCGAGCAGCTCACCCGGGAAGAAATCGAGGACGTGGATGGGGTGGTCGAAGTGCCCGGTGCACTGGCCTTCCTCAAGCGCCTGCCGCCGACGCAATGGGCAATCGTCACTTCGGCGCCCATGGCACTGGCCCTGCGCCGCATGGAGGCGGCCGGGATTGCACGGCCCGACGTGATGGTGACCGCCGAAGACGTGAGCGACGGCAAGCCGAACCCCAGCTGTTATTTATTGGCGGCGCAGCGCTTGCAGGTGACCGCGCAGCAATGCCTGGTGTTCGAGGATGCCGAAGCCGGCATAAAGGCCGGCGAGGCGGCGGGTGCGGACGTGATGGTAGTCACCGCCACGCATACGCACCCGGTGGTGACGCTGCATTCGCAGATCGCGGATTACCAAGGCATTGGCGTCGAAGTGGATGACGACGGATCGATGCGTCTTTCAACACACCGCTAGAGCCTGTGGGAGTTTGCTCCCACAGGCTTGCTTCGTGACTCAGGTCAGGTCACCACGCGATAGCACGGCACATATTCCGCGCCACCCGGCAGTTTCATCCGGTGCTGGGCGACGAACGCCTGGAGCAGGCGATCGAGGGGCTCCATGATCGCCGGGTCGCCGTTGATCTCGTACGGACCATGCTCTTCGATCAGGCGGATACCCTTGTCCTTGACGTTGCCGGCGACGATCCCGGAAAACGCCCGGCGCAGGTTGGCGGCCAGTTCGTGGGGCGGCAGGTCGCGGCTCAGGCCCAGGCTGGCCATGTTGGCGTGAGTCGGGTCGAACGGGCGCTGGAAGCCTTCGTCGATCTTCAGCAGCCAGTTGAAGTGGAAGGCATCGTTGCGCTCGCGGCGGAACTGCTTCACTTCCTTGAGGCCTTGGGTCATCTGCCGCGCCACTTCGGCCGGGTCGTCGATGATGATCTGGTAATGCTTCTGCGCGGCCTCGCCCAAGGTTGCACCCACGAACGCATGCAGTTGGTCCAAGTACGGCGCGGCGCTTTTCGGCCCGGTGAGCACGACCGGGAAGGGCAGGTCCTGGTTGGCCGGGTGCATGAGGATGCCCAACAGGTACAGGAACTCTTCGGCGGTGCCGGCGCCGCCCGGGAAGATGATGATGCCGTGGCCGACGCGCACGAAGGCTTCGAGGC
This sequence comes from Pseudomonas sp. Z4-20, assembly GCF_051131955.1. Taxonomy (NCBI): domain Bacteria; kingdom Pseudomonadati; phylum Pseudomonadota; class Gammaproteobacteria; order Pseudomonadales; family Pseudomonadaceae; genus Pseudomonas; species Pseudomonas sp. Z4-20. The sequence goes on along the minus strand of NZ_CP071641.1, from coordinate 3,375,100 downwards.
GCTTCTCGATGTCCGGCAGGATCACTAGCTCGTTGACGATCGGGTTTGGCGCTTCGGCGGCAATGATGCCCGGCTCCGTCAGGCCCAGGTAGCGGCCGCCCTGGATCCGCTGCTTGGCGTGGGCAATGGTCGCGCCTTTCATCGGGCCTTTCATCACGCCCGGGCCGCAACCGGTGCAGATGTCCAGGCTGCGCAGGCCCAGTTCATGGCCGACCTTCTTGGTGTACTTGTATTCTTCGGTATTGATCGAGTGACCGCCCCAGCACACGACGATTTTCGGCTCGACGCCTGGGCGCAGTGTGCGGGCATTGCGCAGCAGGTGGAAGACGTAGTCGCTGATGCCCTGGGACGTACTCAGGTCGATGCGCTGGCTGTCCAGTTCGTTCTCGGTGTAGACAATGTCGCGCAGGGCGCTGAAGAGCATTTCGCGGGTGCTGGCGATCATCTCGCCGTCGACGAACGCGTCGGCCGGCGCGTTCAGCAGCTCCAGGCGCACGCCCCGGTCCTGTTGGTGAATACGGATCTCGAAGTCCTTGTAGGCTTCAAGGATGGTCTTGGCGTTATCGACATGGGCGCCGGTGTTGAGAATGGCCAGGGCGCACTGGCGGAAAAGATCATAGATGCTGCCGGAACCGGCTTCACTCAGTTGCTGGACTTCGCGCTGGGACAAGGTCTCCAGGCTGCCCTTGGGACTTACCGAGGCGTTGATTACATGTCTTTGAGTCATTCAGCTTTCCTTGAAAACGATGCCGTACACACGACGAGCGGCATCTTGAAAAAAACGTCCACGCAGAACGATCGCACGATCCTCGCGGTATCGCCATGGACTTTGATCCGGGTCCTTCGGGTTGGTTGCCTCACAAAATGAGCCCCAGCATAGCTAAATCGACCGGGCAGGCGATAATGCGCGAGTCTTTTCACGCCACACAAGGAAATTGCGACGCGATGTTCGAGATCAAACCGTGGGACGCGGCGGCTTACCGGCAGCAGACGCGGCGCAGCACCCTCATTATTGCAGTGGTGTTCCTGGCGCTGGCGATGCTTCTGTCCACTTTCGCCGTGATGCTGTTCGGAACACCTGGGGGCGATAATTTTCGCTTCAACGTGGGTGGCGTATTCGTTGCGGTGCTGGTGATGGCTGGCCTGATGCGCATGTATTTCTGGTCCCAGCCATGGATGGCGGCGGCGGTCTACGGCTGGCAGCTCAAGCGCAGCCTGATGAGCATCACCAATGTGATGCACCAGGTCAAAGCCGGCGTGCAAGCGCAAGACCCGGCAGCGATGAAGCTGTTGCGGTTCTATCATCTGGGCCTGACCCAAATGCACCTGCTGGACGCCAATTCCAGTGAACAGGCCTCCCTGAATCGCGAAGCCGACGAACATCAGCAAAACATGCAGGCGCTGGGCCTGGACCCGGAGCAATTGCGCCTGGAGCCCTCTTGGATCGAAACGGTGAAACAGGCCTATAGCGCGCGCGAATAACCGCCGCTCGTCGCTTGCCCAAAGGGAAAAATCAAACCTCGAACCTTGGCCGCTTTTCTCATGGACAATCATGGAAAGGAGAGTCGAGATGTCAGGCAAGATCGTTCATGGAACCTGGGCCATGCTGTGCGCGGCGACGATGGGACTGGCGGGCTGCGCGGGTGGCAATAGCGATTCAGCCGTGGACGCCCCGGGCGCCGCGAAGAGTCCGACCACCGCGACGCTGGAGGCGGGGGCGGGGATCATGCAGAACAAGCCTCCGTTGCAGGCGTTGGATACCTACCTGGATGGCTTTCATTTTTACAACGGGCGGATGTCCGGGCAAATGGAAGCGCACCACTATTGCACGGCGCTGAACGAAGAGGTGTTCCAATGCGCGATCTTCGATGCCAATAGCGCCAATGCCAAGTTGATGGGCGTGGAATACATCATCAGCAAGCGGCTGTTCGAAGGCCTGCCGGCCAGCGAAAAGCAGCTGTGGCACAGCCATGTGCATGAGGTGAAGTCGGGGCAATTGGTTGCGCCGGGCATACCCGAAGTGGCAGAAACCCGCTTGATGAAAAACCTCGTCAGCACCTACGGCAAGACCTGGCACACCTGGCATACCGAACAGGGCAATGCGCTGCCTTACGGCGTCCCGCAGTTGATGATGGGCTTCACCGCCGATGGCCAGATCGACCCCCAGCTGGTCCGTGAGCGCGACCGCCGGATGGGCATCGACAGCGAAGCGAAGAAACGCGCCCGCGCGGGCATCGACGCGCCGGCGATTGATCCGGGCGCGGATGCCTGGCAAAAGGGGCAGGTGTGGCAGATCAAGGATCCGACGGGGCATGCTCACTGAAAGCGAATCTGCTGAACATTGCTTTTTTGGTGAGGGAGCAAGCTCCCTGGCCACGGGGGCAGGGAGTTAGTGTAAGGGGGAGTTAAATAAATTAAGGCTGTTTGAAGTGCCCCGGAACATCATGTTCCGTTTCGTTTGGCTTGGTTCTTTTCTGAACTTGAACGTCAGTTATATTGACGCTCTTTAGTTCAGTAAACGTAACCCTCAGAAGCGCCTCGGCTTCTTCGGTAGTCAGCGTCTCGGTGCCAGCCGCCAGCACCCGGTTGTCCGGTTGGCCGTCGGCGATGAAACTGACGATGAATCGATCCTGGCTCATGCATGACCTCGACAGGGTTAAGCGCCAGGGCGCGGTCAGGCCGCGCCCCAACGGTTCTCCGGGTTACGATTTCCTGCCACCGCCATGGCTGCGTTCGCCACCTTTTTTGCCGGCTTCAGAGGCTTTTTCCCGGTCGTTTGCAAAGTTGCCACCAGAAGCATGTCCGCCTTTCTTGCCAGCTTCGGATGCTTTCTCGCGGTCGTTTGCGAAGTTACCTGGGTTCTTGTTTCCGCTATTAGCCATTTCGAGATTCCTCATTTTGGTTAAGCGAGTAAATCGTGCCTCGCAGTACTGTGAAAGAAAATTGCCCAGGGAAGTTTAAAAAAAACGTTTCGCTGGCGACGAACGGCATCGACTTGAACATACCGCAACGTAAACTTGGACAGCCGTTTCGCTTGAACTTGTACAGCATCGATTTTGTTAATAAGCCTGGCGGCGGCAAATTGTATTTGTTCATCGTTCGCGGGTTGTTTTAGTCCTCGCCGCCGCTGACTTTCCAATGCTTGGCCTCGGGTGGAAACACCACTTGTTCCACGCGGTGGGCTATGCCGAAGGCCAAGGAATTTTCTGCCGGGATCACGCGTTCCTCCGCGCAGAGGCATTTGAAAATATCCAATTGCGTGGCGGCGCCGGCAGTTTCCTTCACATAGATTTCCACATACCGCGCCACGTCGTTGTCCAGGCTGGACAGGTATTCGCGCAGGCGCGAATGGTCCACCGATTTCTGGCCGAAATACCAATTCATCGGGTGGATCAGGAAGCGTGAGTGCGGGGTGGTGGTGCGGTCGCTGGCGGCGAGGTACATGACGATGCCCATCGACTCGATGTTGCCGGCATTTACCGCGCGTACTGGCACCGGGAGGGACTTGATGAAGGTGTAGAGAGTAAACCCGAAATTGGTGCTGCCGCCGACCGTAGACAGGTTGAGCATCAGCGAGTCGGCGCCTTTTTCAATGGCTTCCAGGCAGTTGTCCCGGAAGCGTTCGGTGGTTCCCTGGTCGATCTGGCAATGGAAATGGACAATGTGTTCGGACATCTGAAACTCCTCTCGGCTTGACGCGGTGACGAGTCTGCGGATCAGCGGCTCTGTACAGGTGGGAGTTCGCCTGCTGTCGGATGTTCCAATGCGTCGCGGGCAAATCGAGAGCGGTCACTCATCCAGCGCTTCGCTCAACAGGCTTCGACCGCTTGGGTCATGCGTTGCAGGAACATCGTCAGCGCGGCTTCCTGCGCACTCAGGCCTTTACGCACCCGAGGTTTAGGCAGGTCGCGCAGAACACCGCCCATGAATCCTTCCAACACGGCGGGGTGGATGTAGCATTTTCGACAGACGGCGGGCGTGTTGCCCAACTGCCGTGCGACTTGCCTGACCATCCCGGCGACGTGGCGCTTGGCTTCGGTTTCGGTCTCCCATTGCAACGTCCGCAGCCCGTCCAGCGCCGCGGCGCTACCGGCCCAGGTGCGATAATCCTTGGCGGTGAAGTCGGCGCCAGTGAGCGTCTTGAGGTAGGCGTTGATGTCCGAAGAGGTGATGGCGTGACGCTCGCCGTCCTCATCCAGGTATTGAAAGAGGTTTTGCCCGGGAATTTCCTGGCATCGCTTGACGATTCTCGCCAGGCGCCGGTCTTTCACGGTGATCTGGTGTTCGACCCCACTCTTGCCGCGGAACTGGAACGCGATGGCGCTGCCGTTGACCTCGACGTGCTTGTTGCGCAGGGTGGTCAAGCCATAGGAGCGGTTGTCCCGGGCGTATTGCGTGTTGCCGACGCGGATCAGCGTCACGTCGAGCAAGGTAATGACCGTTGCCATGACTTTATCGCGGCTGAAACCGGGCGTGGCGAGGATTTCCTCCAGGCGTTTGCGCAGGCGGGGCAGGGTGCGTCCGAATTCCAGCATGCGTGAATACTTGTCGGCATCGCGCACTTCGCGCCAGCGCGAATGATAGCGGTACTGCTTGCGTCCCCGAGCGTCACGCCCGGTGGCCTGGATATGGCCGCGCGGGTCGGTGCAGATCCACACATCGGTGTAGGCCGGCGGAACGGCAAGGGCATTGATGCGCTGGATTTCGGCAGGGTCGGTCAGGCGCTGGCCCGACGGGTCGAAATAGCAGAACTTGCCCCGCAGTTTCTTGCGGGTGATGCCCGGGGCGGTGTCATCGACGTAGTGGAGGTCGGCCGGGAGTGCATCGGGCAGCAGCGTGTCGGGCATGATTGATCCTTGGCAACGAATTCAGTGGCCTGTGAATTCATTGACCGCTGCCCGTTGCGGTCGTGCCGAGATTCTGCTGTCGCCCCAATCCTCAGTGCTACGCCAACACCGCCACCGCCTTGATCTGCGCCCAAAGCACCTGGCCGGGTTGAAGCTCTAACTGGTCCCGGGAGTAACGGGTGATGCGCGCCAGCAGCGGCGTGCCGGCGGCTTCCAGTCGGATCAGGACATGGGCGGCGTTGTCGCCAGCCAGTTCGCTGACCACGGTGACCGGCAAGCGATTGAGAATGCTGGTCTGCGCGTCGTTCGCCAGGCTCAGGCTGACGTCCCGGGCCTGGACCTTGAAGCGCAGCGGCTGGCCGACAGCCATTGGCTGATGGGCGACACGCACTTGGAGCTGGCTGTCGGGCAGTGTCAGGGTGAGCAATTGGTACGCGGGGTCATAGCCGCTGACGCTGCCCTGGATTACCACGCCCGCGTCATCGCCTTGAGCCAGAGGCAGGTCGAGTCGGGCCAGGGTTTCGCCAATCGGGCCGCTGGCCAAGGCACGGCCGGCGTCGAGCAGGACGATGTGATCGGCCAGGCGCGCCACTTCGTCCTGGGAATGGCTGACGTAGAGGATCGGTATGTCCAGCTCATCATGCAGCCGTTGCAGGTACGGCAGGATTTCATTCTTGCGCCGCGTATCGAGAGCCGCCAGTGGCTCATCCATCAGCAACAAGCGTGGGCTGGTGAGCAGGGCGCGGGCGATGCCCACGCGCTGGCGTTCGCCGCCGGACAGGTTGTGCGGTCGCCGGTCGAGCAAATGCCCGATGCCCAGCAGTTGCGTCGCGTGGTCCATGTCCACGCGTCGCTGCGCCGGTGCCACCCGCTTGAGACCGAATGACAGGTTGTCGCTTACCGACAGGTGCTCGAACAGGCTTGCCTCCTGGAAGACGTACCCCAGCGCGCGATGATGGGGCGGCACGAATATGCCGCGCTCGCTGTCCTGCCACACCTGGCCATTGACCTCGACGAAACCCCGCGCCGGCCGCTCCAAGCCGGCGATGCAGCGCAGGCACGTGGTCTTGCCGGAGCCGGACTCGCCATACAGCGCCGTCACGCCATTGCCAGGCAGCTGCACGTCCAGGTCCAGGGAAAAATCTCCACGGCTGAGTTGAAATCTCGCCTGGATCATCGATCAGCTCCAACCCGCGCGTGCCCGGCGGCTGGAGTACAACGCCAGCAGCACCAGGAAGGAAAACACCAACATCGCCGCCGCCAGCCAGTGGGCTTGGGCGTATTCGAGGGCTTCGACATGGTCGTAGATCTGCACCGACACCACCCGCGTCTTTTCCGGGATGTTGCCGCCGATCATCAGTACCACGCCGAATTCGCCGACGGTGTGGGCGAAACCGAGAATCGCCGCAGTGATGAAACCGGGCCGGGCCAGGGGCACGACCACGCTGAAAAACGTGTCCCAAGGGCCGGCGCGCAGGGTGGCGGCGACTTCCAGCGGACGGCTGCCGATGGCGGAAAAAGCGTTCTGCAACGGCTGCACCACAAAGGGCAAGGAGTAAATTACCGAGCCAATCACCAGTCCAGTAAAGCTGAAGGTGAGGGTGCCCAAACCGAGCGACTGGGTAAACTGGCCGATCCAGCCATTGGGCCCCAACGCCAGCAGCAGATAGAAGCCGATAACAGTGGGCGGCAGCACCAGCGGAAGGGCGACTACCGCGCCCACAGGCCCGCGCAGCCACGACTGGGTGCGCGATAGCCACAGCGCAATGGGCGTGCCGATGAGCAGCAGGATGACCGTGGTCAGCGACGCCAGTTTCAGGGTCAGCCAGATGGCGGCGTAGTCGGCACTGGTCAGCGGCATTTAGCGTTGATAACCGTAGGCTTGGATGATCGCGGCGGCTTTTGGACCCTTGAGATACTCCAATAGCGCGAGGGCGGCGGGGTTGTCCCGGCCTTTACCGAGAATCACCGCGTCCTGCTTGATCGGATCATGCAGTTCGGGCGGGACGACCCACGCTGAACCGCTCGCCAGCTTGCCGTCTTTGTAGACCTGGGACAGGGCCACGAAGCCCAGCTCGGCATTGCCCGTGGAGACGAACTGATAGGCCTGGGTAATGTTCTGGCCTTCGACGATTTTGTTTTTGACGTGCGCGGTCAACCCAAGTTTTTCGAGTACCTGGGTGGCGGCCAGCCCGTAGGGCGCGGCTTTCGGGTTGGCGATGGACAGATGCTGGAATGCATTGTCCCGCAGGACTTGGCCCGCGCTGTCGACATAACCGGCCTTGGCCGACCATAACGCCAGCGTGCCGATGGCGTAGGTGAAGCGCGAGCCCTTGAGCGCATCGCCTTCGCTTTCCAGCCTGGCCGGCGTCGTGTCGTCGGCGGCGAGGAAGACCTCAAACGGCGCGCCGTTCTTGATCTGGGTGTAGAACTGCCCGGTCGCGCCAAAGGCGGCTGTCAGTTTGTGGCCGGTGTCTTTTTCAAAATCGCTGGCGATAGCTTGCATCGGCGCGGTGAAGTTGGAGGCAACGGCGACCTGCACTTCCTCGGCTTGGGCAGTGACAATGACCAGCGGGATCAGCAGCAATGGCGCAAAGCGGGTGAGGCGCATGAAAGAGGCTCCGGGGGACGGTTTCGCTATATAGCGGAATATATAGCGAATACACGACAAACGGAACGCTGCATTTTTGGGAGCGGCCTTGCTCGCGTAGACGTCGCTGTCCAGTCAGCCCTTGAACCGGGCCAGCGCTTCCTCGGCCAAGCGCCGGGTCAGCTCGCCGCTCGGCAGCTCGTGACCCATGGGAAAAGCCTGGCCAGCCCAGAGATTGGCGAAGTCCGCGTCATCCTTGGCACGCAAGGGCATCAGTGCGCCGCCCGCCAGGGGGAACGCCGGCGCGAGCGGGCTCATCGGGCCGACTTCACGCATCACCCGGTTGACGATGCCCCGGGCGGGGCGACCGGTGAACAGGTTGGTGACGGCGGTCTGGCTTTCCTTGGCCGTGCGCAGCGCTTGGCGATGGGAGTCGCTGATCTTGGCTTCTGGGGTGAACAGATAGGCGCTGCCCAGTTGCACCGCCGACGCGCCGAGGGCGAACGCCGCGACGATCCCCCGCGCATCGCCAATACCGCCGGTGGCGATAACCGGAACTTTCACCGCGTCCACCACCTGCGGCAGCAAGGCGAACAGGCCCACTTGGGTGTTGAGGTCGTCGCTCAGGAACATCCCGCGATGGCCGCCGGCTTCATAGCCCATGGCGATGATCGCGTCGCAGCCATGTTGTTCAAGCCAGATGGCTTCCTCGACGGTGGTGGCCGAAGAAAGGATTTTCGCGCCGGTGGCCTTGACGCGATCCAGCAACGATTTTTCCGGAAGGCCGAAATGAAAGCTCACCACCTTGGGTCGCATTTCTTCCAGCACCCGACAGGCCGCATCGTCGAACGGAGTGCGATTGGACATGGGCGTCGGCGCCTCGAAATCGGCGCCCAGCTCTTGGTAGTAAGGCTTGAGGTGTTGCTTCCAGGCCGCGGCCCGTTGTTCGTCGAACGCTGGCGGCTGGTGGCAGAAAAAATTCACGTTGAAGGGGTTGTCGGTCTGTTCGCTGATCGTCGTCAGCGCCTGGCGCAGTTGCTCCACATCCAGCATTGCCGCCGGCATCGAGCCCAGCCCGCCGGCATTGCAGGTGGCGACCACCATGGCCGGACCGGTCACCCCGGCCAACGGCCCCTGGATGATGGGAAGCTCGATCCCGAGCTGGTCAAGAATGCGCGTGTCTGGCCACTGGCTCATGTACGGGTCTCCGACGGCAGAAGGAAACAACGTTTTTAGCAGGTGTGACCCGGCCGAGGCCAGTCGAGTTTTTCAATCGGTACGCGGGTTTGTTCCTGGCGATGGGATGGGTACCATGCGGCTTCAATCATCAAGGAGCCTGACCCATGGACGTGAAACTCAAGACAGTCGAACCGTTCACCGTTGCCGGCCTGCAGGTGCGCACCCGCAACTCCGAGGAGCAACAGGGCGACGCGGCGAGGATCGGCCCGATGTGGCAGCAATTCTTCACCGAAGGACTGTTCGAAAAAGTCCCGGCCAGGCAGTCGGAATCGTTCGTCTATGGGGTGTATTCCGACTATGAGTCCGACGCGACCGGCTACTTCAACGTAACTGCTGGTGTCGAGGTCGATGCCACCAGCGCAGGCTACCCCGCCGTTAACGTCGAGGGCGGGGATTACCTGGTGTTCTCGGCCAAGGGGCCGATGCCTGACTGCGTGATAGAGGCGTGGGGCTTGATCTGGGCGTATTTCGCCGACAACCCGCAGACCCTGCGTCGTTTCACCACCGATTTCGAGGTGTACAGCGCCCCCGACTCGGTCGCGATCTACATCGGCGTTCAGTCTTCGGACGAGCGTTCAAGCGCCAGCAACTGACGCTTGCGCTCCACGCCCCAGCGATAGCCCGACAGGTTGCCGTCGCTGCGCACCACCCGGTGACAGGGGATGGCTACCGCGAGGCTGTTGGCGCCGCAGGCCTGGGCCACGGCGCGCACCGCCTTGGGCAAGCCGATGCGCATGGCAATTTCGGCGTAGCTGGCGGTGCTGCCTGGCGGGATCTCCCGCAGGGCTTGCCAGACCCGCTCCTGAAATGCCGTGCCGCGTAGATCCAGTGGCAGGTCCAAGCCCAGCGCCGGCGCTTCGATGAAGCCCACCACCTGGGCTATCAACTGCTCGAATTCCCGGTCGGCACCGATCAGGTTTGCCCTGCGGAACTTGTCTTGCAGGTCGCGCACCAGGACATCCGGATCGTCCCCCAGCAAGATCGCGCACACGCCACGCTCGCTTTGCGCCACCAGGATCGCCCCGAGGGAGCACTGGCCGACGGCGAAGCGAATGTCGGTGTTCTGCCCGGCGGCACGGTAGTCGGCGGGTTTCATGCCGAGGACTTTATCGGCGGCTTCATAAAACCGGCTGTTGGAATTGAACCCTGCGTCGTACAGCGCTTCGGTGACTGTCCCGGCATCGGCCAGGCGTTCGCGCACTTTGCTTGAACGGTGGGCGGCGGCATAGGCTTTGGGCGTCAGGCCGGTAACGGCCTTGAAGACCCGATGAAAATGGAACGGGCTCAGGCCCGCGGCTTCGGCCAGTTCACTGAGCCCAGGAAGGTTTTCAGCTGCCTCGATCTGCCGGCAAGCGGCCGCGACCCGCGCCGCTTGCTGCGCGGCGATCTGCGTCTGATCCCTGGCCACCCGTTTGCTGGGACGATACCCGGCTGCCTGGGCCTGTTCCGGTGTGTCGAAGAATTCGATGTTGCGCGGGTTGGGCAGGCGCGACAGGCTGCTGGGGTGGCAATAGATGCCGGTGGTTTTCACGCCATAGACGAATTGCCCATCGGCGCGCGGGTCCCGAGCGAGCACGGCGGCCCAGCGCGGGTCGAGTTCAGGGGCGAGGGTGTTTGAAGTGTTGTTCATGGTTGTTCTGTCCATTGGCCCGTTTTGCCTACGATAGCGAGCCCGCATGGCGGCAACACTCCGGGTCTTGCGGTTGAATTCTGCACCTTCACCCGGCGGTGCGAAACGTCAGGTTGATCCGCTGGGCGCCCAGTTGCGGATGCTCTCCTTGCTTGAGTGGCAGCACGCCGTGATAACGCAACCGATCCACGCCGCCCCAGACCACGATGTCGCCGTGAAACAGCGGGACCCGCAAGCTTTTGTCGCTGCGCTCGAAGCCGCCGAATTGGAACACCGCCGGCAGGCCCAGGGACATCGAGACGATAGGAGCACTGAGGGAGCGTTCGTTCTTGTCCTGGTGCAGCGACATCCGCGCGCCGGGCACGTAGCGGTTGATCAGGCAGGCATCGGGTTCAAAATGCTCGAACTGTGCCTGCCGGGCAGCGGCGCGCGCCAGCTCCCGGAACACCGCCGGCATGTCTGGCCAGGGTTGGCCTGTCTGCGGATCATGGGCCGTGTAACGGTAGCCGCTGCGGTCAGTGGTCCAGCCGAGCGCGCCGCAGCTGCTCAAGGCGACCGACATGGTAAAGCCGCCGGGCGTGACCATTTGCCGGAACGGTGCGGCCTGCAAGACCGCATCCAGCGCCGGCAGCAACCGATCGAGCCAGGGCAAGGCAAACCCGCGCAGCACGAAGGACTGCTCGCCGATCTGTTCGGTCTGGCCAGGCGTGGTGGGCGCCTGGTCGGCGAACAGGTCCAGGGTGATGGGCGTATCGTCATTGCGCATCATGAAAAATGATCCCGAGTGTATGCCGGCGGCCGCTGAGCACGCGGCTGACGCCGTGGCGCAAGTTCACCCGATAATAACCGCGAACGCCTTTGACGGGTCGCTGGTGCACGGCAAACACCACGGCGTCGCCCTGTTTCAGATCGATGACCTGGGGACGCGACTGCATGCGCGGACGTTGCTCGGTCAAGACAAACTCGCCACCGGTAAATTCCTGGTCCGGTTCCGACAGCAGGATCGCCACCTGCAAAGGGAACACGTGCTCACCGTACAGATCCTGATGCAGGCAGTTGTAATCCTGCGGGCCGTATTGCAACAGCAAGGGCGTGGGCCGTTGTTGCCCGGCAGCGTGACAGCGCTGGACGAAATCGGCGTGCTGGTCGGGATATCGCACCGGTAAACCCATGCATTCATTCCAGCGGTTAGCCAGCGGCACCAGGAGCGGATACAGCGATTGACGCAGTTGTTGGACGGCCTCAGGCAGCGGGTAACGAAAATACTGGTACTCGCCACGGCCGAATCCATGACGCGCCATGATCACCCGGGAACGAAACAGCCCCGGGTCGCTGTACAAGCCGCGCAGCTCCAGGCACAGCGCTGCCGGCAGCAGCTGGCGAACGATCGCGCAGCCGTCCTGGTCGAGGCTTTGTTCCAGGGCGGGCCAGTCAAGGTCATTAATGCGTTGGATCAGCGATGACGTAGAGGACATGAGTGCAATCCTTATGGACGGACTGATCAGTCTGTGGAGCGCTGCGTTGCCGGGCACTCCGATTCTTGCGGTATTGAAAAGCTTTCTGTGGCGAGGGAGCTTGCTCCCGCTGGGTGGCGAAGCCGCCCCAATCAGGCAGCAGGAGCCATTAGATGTACCGCGTTGACGCATTTTGCGACTGCTGCGCAGCCGAGCGGGAGCAAGCTCCCTCGCCACAAAGGCATCTTGTCCCGCCGGGTGCCACGCTCAGAGTGACTTGCTGACCTTGAGGTCGCTGATCACATCGCTTTCGCCATGCAGCTTCTCCAGCTCTGCCAAGGCTTCTTCCTCGGTGCCATTTTTCAGTTGCGCGAACTCGAAGCGGCGTTCGCCGTTGAGTTTGTACTTGATCACGTATTTGGTTGTCTGGGCCACGGTCTGTCCTGTCTTCGGCACGGGGCGGCTCAGCTCAGTTTCGAGCTGGAGCGCCGGATGATCTTGATTTTGTGGGTCAGGGTCGGCTTGCGTGTGACGCTGATAGCGCGATGGTTGACGGTGTCGATGGTAATGTTCCAGAAACCGGTGCTCGGCGCGGTAATCTTGGCCGGGAACGTGTCGAATGCGCCGCCATGGTAAGTGTGCCGGCCACCGTTCTTGAAACTACGGAAATTGGCGTCGTTCATCAAACGGATGTTGCACATTTGGGAGCATTCGATAACGACGATATCGTCCTCGTTGAGGTGCTCGCGCTGGTGGATGAATTTCATAAGCGCCTCCAGAAGGGCATTTCTTGCAAGTCAAGACGGTAAGGTGGAGCAATAATTATGGCGCGCAGTTTATCAGCACCGCGGGTTAATATCCGTCCCCCGTTCCAGGTGCCGTCCATTTACTGCGCGCGGGCGGATAAAAAACGCAGAGCGCCGGAGAAAAACGGCATTTGTATTGTCGGAGGGTCTTTACCGGAGGAATCATATGAAGCGAAGCGTGTGGGTATTGGCCTTGGCCTTGGGTGGATGTGCATCGGTATCGGACATCAACCAGTCGCCTCCCACCATGAGCGTCATCTCCGGGAAGAAACCCCATGAATACGCCAAGTGCGTGGCCGACAAGTTGCTGAAGACCCGTGGCCCGCTGCAGATGGAGCCGCACAAGAACGGTGTCCGGATGATCGTCCCGGGCAAGCTGTCGGCGCTGCCGGCCGCGGTATTCGACATTGACGAGCGCTCCAGCGGCAGCAGCATCAAGTTGCACGAAAGCCTGTCCAACGTGCCGGTGCGCCCGGGTGATGTGCAGGACGCGGCCAACGCTTGCATCTCCGGCTGAGCACGGCTCGGCCTGACGAGCAGGCCGGGCATCGGTTAAGCTGCGCCCTCGACAAAAATAATGCCGCCACGGTGAACGTTGGCGGCATTGTCATTTATGGAGTTGAGTCGATGAAACGCGAGCAGGTGCGCGAGCGCCACGCAGAAGGGTTGATCCACGCCACCCATGTGATCCAGAACCCTGGAAGCCCAGGCGAGTGGATCGTATTTTTCAAGAAAAGCGCCGGGCGCAGTTATTTCCTGGTGGATGACCAGGACGAAGTCGAATCTTTCAGCCGGCTCGACGACCTGATCGAGACCCTGAGGGGCTTGGGCATCAAGTTCGCCGAGATCCACATCTAGATTATTTACATACCACTAGCACGCTACGGCTGGTGAAGTTGCCGATGTCGACGCCAAGGGTTTTCTCGCTTTCCTTGGCCTGTGGCGTGCCGTCGGTGCCGACGATGCGGTAGCCCGTACCGGCACAGGACGCATCGGCTTTTTCGTAACAAGTCGCCCAGGAGTTGGCCTCGCCCGAACAATCGATGGTCAGGCCCTGTTCGCCGTTATCCATATAGGTCTTTTGTGCCGAGGCACAGCCTGCCAAGGCCAGGACTGCGAACAGCACCAGGATTTTTTTCATGGGATCGTCATCGAGAAGGGAAGGAATGGCGCGAGATTATAGCGAATGGCCATTCCGGTACAGCTAAACCACGTTCCCCATCAAGACAACCTGGCCTCGATGGGGATCGATCGATTACTTCTTGCGGCGATTATTGCGCGCGGGCGCCTGCTCACGCTCCCGAGGGGCCGGGGCAGAGCGTTCGTCCTGGAAAACCGCGGCCACTTCAACCGCCATGGCCTTGCTGGGCAGGGGGCCGGCGACTTGCTCGCCATGGTAGTTGGTAATCCACCATTGGCCGTCCTTGTCCTGGCTGACCGAATAACCGTTTGCGTTCTGTGTTGCCGACATCTAGCTGCCTCGTTGGCGGGATCAAGGCCGCCATAATACGCCAAATGCTCGCAAACAGCGCTCAGGGGCGTACAGTGGGACCGCTGGAGCCATCGGAACGAAAGGGGATTGAACTATCCGACGGTTTATTTCTCTATGATGGCATCGGTTGGCCAGTGCAGGCATTGTAAGGCGCCTGCTGGCTGATTAGACTGCGCCGAAACTCGTACATACCGCCTTTTCAAGGACTTATATGATCAAGAAATGCTTGTTCCCAGCAGCCGGTTACGGTACTCGCTTCCTGCCAGCGACTAAAGCCATGCCCAAAGAAATGCTGCCGGTGGTGAACAAGCCACTGATCCAGTACGGCGTCGAAGAAGCCCTTGACGCAGGCCTGACGGAAATCTCCATCGTCACCGGCCGTGGCAAGCGCGCCCTGGAAGACCATTTCGACATCAGCTACGAGTTGGAAAACCAGATCAAGGGCACCGACAAGGAGAAATACCTGGTCGGCATTCGCAAACTGCTGGACGAGTGCTCGTTCTCCTACACCCGCCAGACTGAAATGAAAGGCCTGGGCCACGCGATCCTGACCGGCCGCCCGCTGATCGGTGACGAACCGTTCGCCGTAGTGCTGGCGGATGACTTGTGCGTCAACCTGGAAGGCGACGGCGTACTCACCCAGATGGTCAAGCTGTACAAGCAGTTCCGCTGCTCCATCGTGGCGATCCAGGAAGTCGATCCGCAGGAAACCAACAAGTACGGCGTGATCGCCGGTGAAATGATCCGCGACGATATCTACCGCGTTCACAGCATGGTTGAAAAGCCGAAGCCGGAAGATGCACCGTCGAACCTGGCGATCATCGGCCGCTACATCCTGACCCCGGACATCTTCGACCTGATCGAACAGACCGAGCCAGGCAAGGGTGGTGAAATCCAGATCACCGACGCCTTGATGAAACAAGCCCAGAATGGCTGCGTGATGGCCTACAAGTTCAAGGGCAAGCGTTTCGACTGCGGTGGCGCCGAAGGCTACATCGACGCGACCAACTTCTGCTTCGAAAACTTCTACAAGACTGGCAAGGCTTACTGATAGCCTGGCCACACCTTGAAAAAAAACGCCCCGACTGGTTCGGGGCTTTTTTTTTGTCTGGCTGCTCCCAGGCAGGAACAGCAGGTATGCTGACGGCCTGCCGAAGGAGATAGAAGATGGCCTACGATTTTGATCTGTATGTGATTGGCGCCGGTTCCGGCGGTGTTCGAGCCGCACGGTTTGCCGCCGGTTTTGGCGCGAAGGTAGCCGTGGCGGAAAGCCGTTACCTGGGCGGTACGTGCGTGAACGTGGGCTGCGTGCCGAAAAAGCTGCTGGTCTACGGCGCGCACTACGCCGAGGACTTCGAACAAGCGTCGGCCTATGGTTGGACAGCAGGCGAGGCGAGTTTCGACTGGGCCACGCTGATCGCCAACAAGGATCGCGAGATCAATCGCCTCAACGGCATCTACCGTAACCTGCTGGTCAACAGCGGCGTCACGCTGCATGAAGGCCACGCGAAGATTACCGGTCCTCACGAAGTCGAGATCAACGGCCAACGCCATACCGCCCAACACATCATGATCGCCACGGGCGGCTGGCCGGTGATTCCGGACATTCCAGGGCGCGAGCACGCCATCAGCTCCAACGAGGCGTTTTTCCTCAAGTCGCTGCCCAAGCGCATGCTGGTAGTGGGTGGCGGCTATATCGCGGTGGAGTTCGCCGGGATTTTCCATGGCATGGGCGCGCAGACTTCCTTGCTGTACCGCGGCGACTTGTTCCTGCGCGGCTTCGACGGCGCGGTGCGCAAACACCTGGCCGAGGAGCTGCAACGCCGTGGCCTCGATTTGCAATTCAAGGCCGACATCCAGCGTATCGACAAGGAGACCGACGGCAGCCTGAAGGTGACGCTCAAGGACGGTCGCACGCTGGCCACCGATTGCGTGTTCTATGCCACTGGCCGCCGCCCGATGCTCGACAACCTTGGCCTGGAGAACACCGGGGTCACGCTGGACGACAAGGGTTTCGTACAGGTCAACGAAAAGTACGAGACCGCCGAGCCGTCGATCCTGGCCATTGGCGACGTGATCGGTCGCGTGCAGCTGACACCGGTCGCGCTGGCCGAAGGCATGGCGGTGGCGCGCCGCCTGTTCAAGCCCGAGCAATATCGCCTGGTGGATTACCGGATGATCCCCACGGCCGTGTTCAGCTTGCCGAATATCGGCACCGTTGGCTTGACCGAGGAGCAAGCCCGCGAAGAGGGCCACGAAGTGCAAATCTTCGAAAGCCGTTTCCGGCCGATGAAACTGACCCTCACCGAATGTCAGGAACGCACGCTGATGAAGCTGGTGGTCGATGCCAGGACCGACAAGGTGTTGGGTTGCCACATGGTCGGGCCGGATGCTGGGGAAATCGTCCAAGGACTGGCGATTGCCCTGAAGGCGGGCGCCACCAAGCGCGACTTCGACGAAACCGTCGGCGTTCATCCAACCGCCGCCGAAGAATTCGTCACCATGCGTACACCCACCGCCTGACCAACGCCCCTCAAGACACAAGGCTGCGATCCATCGGTCCAGCCTTGTGAACTGTTTGTCGGCTGCCACGATCAACAGATCGCCGCCTTCGGCAGCTTCTACAGATTTCTTCTATCTATATAGATTCCTGATAGCCAAAACCAATCATTCGCATGAGGTTTGCCAATGAGCCATCGGAGGAATGAGTGGCTAAGATTCACCTCATCAACTTTTCAACCCCTGACGGAGAGTCAACGATGCCTATCATCAACAGCCAAGTTAAACCGTTCAAAGCGACCGCTTTCAAAAACGGCGCTTTCGTCGAAGTCTCGGACGCCGACCTGAAAGGCAAGTGGTCTGTCGTATTCTTCTACCCAGCTGACTTCACCTTCGTTTGCCCAACCGAGCTGGAAGACCTGGCCGACAACTACGCCGAATTCCAGAAGCTGGGCGTCGAGATCTACAGCGTGTCGACCGACACTCACTTTGCCCACGCTGCCTGGCACAACACCTCGCCAGCCATCGGCAAGATCCAGTACACCATGATCGGCGACCCGACCCTGACCATCTCCCGCAACTTTGACGTGCTGATCGAAGAAGCCGGCCTGGCGGATCGGGGTACCTTCGTGATCAACCCTGAAGGCCAGATCAAGATCGTTGAAATCAACGACGGTGGTGTAGGCCGTGACGCTTCCGAGCTGCTGCGCAAGATCAAGGCTGCTCAGTACGTTGCTGCTCACCCAGGCGAAGTCTGCCCAGCCAAGTGGAAAGAAGGCGAGGCCACCTTGGCTCCGTCCCTGGACCTGGTCGGCAAGATCTAAGTCTGTGAGTCATCCGAGGGCGATCCGCTCTTAATCAAGTAAGCCGCTTCGCCCCAAAAAACGCCCGGGCGAGATTCGCTCGGGCGTTGTTTTTTCTGAAATTCAAACATGGAAATCGCCCGTATGTTGGACGCCAATCTTAAAGCTCAGTTGAAGTCATACCTGGAACGGGTCACCCAGCCGATCGAGATCGTCGCTTCCCTCGACGACGGTGCGAAATCCCAGGAAATGCTCGCATTACTCCAAGACGTTGCCAGTCTTTCCAACCAGATTACCTTGCTCGACAACGGCACCGATGCGCGCAAGCCATCGTTTTCGTTGAATCGCCCGGGCGCCGATATCAGCCTGCGTTTCGCCGGTATCCCCATGGGGCATGAATTCACTTCGCTGGTGCTGGCCTTGCTGCAAGTCGGCGGCCACCCTTCGAAGGCCAGTGTCGAAGTGATCGAACAGATCCGCTCGCTCAAGGGCGAGTTCAACTTCGAGACGTATTTCTCATTGTCGTGCCAGAACTGCCCGGACGTGGTCCAGGCGCTGAACCTGATGGCGGTGCTGAACCCGAACATCCGTCACGTCGCTATCGACGGCGCGCTGTTCCAGGCCGAGGTCGACGAGCGTCAGATCATGGCCGTGCCAAGCGTTTACTTGAACGGTATGAACTTCGGCCAGGGCCGCATGGGCCTGGAAGAGATTCTGGCCAAGATCGACACCAGCGGCATCGAGCGCCAGGCCGAGAAGATCAGCGCCAAGGATGCCTTTGATGTGCTGGTGGTCGGCGGTGGCCCGGCCGGTGCTTCGGCGGCGATCTACGCGGCCCGTAAAGGCATCCGCACCGGCGTTGCGGCCGAGCGTTTTGGCGGCCAGGTGCTCGACACCATGGCCATCGAGAACTTCATCTCGGTCCAGGAAACCGAAGGCCCGAAACTGGCCGTCGCGCTGGAAGAACACGTCAAGCAGTACGACGTCGACATCATGAACCTGCAGCGTGCCGACGGCTTGGTGCCAGGCAAGGATGGCGGGCTGCATGAAATCAAGTTCGCCAGCGGCGCGAGCCTCAAGGCCAAGACGGTGATTTTGGCGACCGGTGCCCGCTGGCGCGAAATGAACGTGCCGGGTGAGCAGCAATACCGCAACAAGGGCGTGGCTTACTGCCCGCACTGTGACGGCCCGCTGTTCAAGGGCAAGCGCGTGGCGGTGATCGGCGGCGGCAACTCCGGCGTCGAAGCGGCGATCGACCTGGCCGGTATCGTGGCTCATGTCACCTTACTAGAATTTGACACTCAACTGCGCGCCGACGCGGTGTTGCAGCGCAAGCTGCACAGCCTGCCAAACGTGACGGTGATCACCAACGCCCAGACCACCGAAGTGACCGGTGACGGGCAGAAGGTCAACGGCCTGCGCTACAAGGACCGTCCAAGCGGTGAAGTGCGCGACGTCGTGCTGGAAGGCATCTTCGTGCAAATCGGCCTGTTGCCTAACACCGATTGGCTCAAGGGTACCGTCGAGCTGTCACCGCGTGGCGAGATCATCGTCGATGCCCGGGGTGAGACCTCGATTGCGGGTGTGTTCGCCGCCGGTGACGTGACCACCGTGCCGTACAAGCAGATCGTCATCGCCGTGGGCGAGGGCGCGAAGGCTTCGCTGAGTGCTTTCGATCACCTGATCCGCACCTCCGCGCCGGCCTGACGCCAGCCGCTGGAAAAACCAAACCCCATGAGTTTCGGCCCATGGGGTTTTTTTTCGGCGAGGCGTCTACAGCGGTGCGGGCTGGATGATTTCGACCCAGTAGCCGTCCGGATCCTTGATGAACGCCAGGCTTTTCATGCGGCCATCGCTCAGGCGCTTCTGGAAGTCGCAGCCCAACGCTTCGAAGCGCTCGCAGGCGGCGACGACATCCGGCACCGAGATGCAGATGTGGCCGAAGCCGCGTGGGTCGGCGTTGCCGTTGTGGTAGGCAAATGCCGGGTCGTTTTCGGTGCCATGGTTGTGGGTCAGTTCGAGGATGCCGGGGATCGATTTCATCCACTCGGTACGCGCCGCAGCGTCCGCCGGGATCTGGTTCTTGTCGACCAGCGCAAGGAAATACAGGCTGAATTCGGCTTCTGGGAAATCGCGTTTCTCCACCAGGGAAAAACCCAGCACGCGGGTGTAGAAATCGAGGGACTTGGTGATGTCCTTGACCCGCAGCATGGTGTGGTTGAAGACGAACTTGGCCGTTGCGGCGTCGGGCTGGGCGGTGACGCCAGGGAAAGTGTTGAGTTCGTGCAGGCTCATGGGCCCTCCGGAAAATAAGTGGGGCAAACGGCGTCGCACGCTTGGCGCGACGGTCCTGGGCTTGCGTCAGACGGCTTCCTTGCAGGTGTGTCCATGATACGCAAGGGGCGCGACATCGCCAAACCTGGCTATTGCCTGGCGGTGCGGCGCGCTTCAAACTTGACGATTGGTCCGTGAGTGCAACGCAATGTTTCGACCGTTCCTTTCGCTGGTTGTCCCGCTGTTTGTCATCGCTGCGAGTCTTGGGGCCAGTGCGGCCGAACCGCAGGTTACCTGGCCCCAGGGCTGGCTCATCGAGTCGCTCCCTGCCGACGCGTCAGCTCCCGTGACACCACCGGGCACCACCCGGCAGCGTGCGACCAAGAACGACCCTTCAGGCAATGCGGTAATGGTCATGGAGCTGACCACCACACCCGTGGAGGCCAGTCACCAAGTCAACTTGCAAGGCGTGTTGCTGGAAATGCGCAAGTCCATTCAAAAGGATTTTTTCCAAGGCGGATATCAAAGTGTATGCACTAAGATTCACGCTTCCATGTTGGGCGGCGTCAACGCTTTGGAAACCACTTGCACAATCACGCAGAACGGCAGTCATGTATTGTCGCAGACGCTGGTCGCAGCATTAAGCGAGGGGAGCGCCTACGTGTTGTCCTACGCCGGACAGGCGCAGGTATTTGTTGAAAGCCAGGATGAAATACAGTCAGTACGAAATAGCCTGAAACTATAAGACCTTCGGCGTAATGCGCTCGAAGCAAGCCAGAAGTTCAGCCCATAAAAAAGCCCTGAGTCTACGTCAGGGCTTTTGCATTGTAGTGGCTCTCAGCTGCGCAACCAGGAATCAACGGTGCTCGCACCATACTCCTCTTTCCAGGATTTCAAGCCGCGATGGTTGCCGCCCTTGGTTTCGATCAATTCGCCAGTATGCGGGTTCTGGTACACCTTGACGACACGGGCACGCCGGGTCTTCGGCGTCTTGGCCGGCGACAGGCCTGACTTGGATGGATTCGGATCGAGAATCGCGATGATGTCGCGCAGGCCCTTGCCATAAGTCTTCATCAGCCCCTGGAGCTTCTCTTCGAATTCGATTTCTTTCTTGAGCCCGGCGTCATTCTTCAAGGCTTCCAGCTGCGCGAGCTGCTCTTGAAGGGCCTTTTCGGCTTTGCGAAATTCAGCGAGTCTGGACAATATCATTACTCCAATCAAAATATATGGCTGATACCAACCGCAAACAAAGCTATAAGCCCAGCGCCTTGTAGCGACTCGGTGATTAATGACTCTCCTGCTGTCTGGTACAGGCAGAAAAAATTGTAGTAGTTAAATCAAAAAGTGTAAATCGTAACTTTTTCGTTATGTAACAACAGTAGCGATTCACCTCAGGCACGCCGCCCACGTCAAGACGTTGGCGGCGGAATCTGGCTATTAGATACACGCCGATAAGGTGATCGAAAGTTATGATCTTTTCGCCATCGATTTATTTATAACTCAAGCATGTCCGCCAGTGAGCAAGCTTCGCCGCGGCGGGCAAGCGCCACGCTAGACCGGGTGTAGTGTCCTGGCCAGCTCGATAAACGCCAGCGTCGCTGGCGAGGACTGACGGCGGTCGAGCACGGCCAGGCCGATCTGCCTTGGAATCGGAGGCGATAGCGGCCGAAGAACGAACCCTGGATTCTCGATCGAAGGCAACGAGCCTTCAGACACCACACTCACCGCGTCCCCGCGGCTGACAATATCCAGCGTACTGAGCAGTTGCGAGCAGCGATAGCGTACGTTCGGAGTGAGTCGGGCGCTATTGAACAGCCGCCAGACCAGTTCCGACGAGCCCGCCTCGGTGAGTATGAAAGGGTCGTTGCACAGCTCCCTGAGCTCAAGGCTGGCTCGGGCGGCGAGGGGGTGGGTGGCGGGCAACAGGGCGACCATCTGGTCCTCCGTCAAGGCGAACGTATCGAGGCGTTCTTCGGGTAGCACCACGAAACCAACGTCGATACGCCGTTCATCCAGCCATTGCAGCACCTGGCGGTCCGGCCCTTCGTCGACATGCACCTCGATTCCCGGGTGCAAGGCGCGGTAGCGCCGCAGGATGGTCGGGAGCAATTTCATCGAGGAAGTCGGGCCGAACGAGCCTATGCGCAAGGTCCCGCGTCGCATGCCCCGGGCGTCGGCGGCTTCCTGACGCAAGGTATTGGCGAGTCCGAGCATCGCTCGGGCCCGCAACAACAGTTGCTGGCCGATATCGCTGGGCTCCACAAGGGATTGATGGCGTCGGAACAATTCGACGCCCAATTCCTGTTCCAGGGATTTGATGGCGTGCGACACCGCGGACTGACCGATCCCCAACCGTATGGCCGCCGGAGTGAAGCCGCGCAGTTCGGCGACCAGCGAAAAGATTTCCAGTTGGGTCAGGGTCATGAGTAAAAGCTCATTTTACGATGATGAAGCATGAGGCCGACCATACATCATCCCGGTGATACGGGACTCGAATAAATCTCAAATTGGGTGAAGCGATGATCTCTCGCGAACATGCCGTTCCAACACCTTCCGATCTGCCGGTCTACCTGAAACTCGCCATGGTCACCATGATCTGGGGCGGGACCTTCGTCGCCGGCAGGATCCTCTCCGATGCCCTGGCCCCAATGTTTGCCGCCAGCCTGCGCTTTCTGCTGGCGAGTATCGCGTTGCTGATGTTTCTCGGCCTGGCCCGTATCCCCTTGGCCAAGCCCAGCCTGAAGCAGGGCCTTTGGTTGGCGGTGCTGGGTTTCTTCGGCATCTTTGTCTACAACCTGTGCTTCTTTTACGGCTTGCAGCACATCAATGCGTCGCGTGCCTCGCTGATTGTGGCGTTGAACCCGGCGATGATCGGGGTGGCGTCCTGGTGCCTGTTCAAGGAGCGGCTGGGTCGCTTGAAAGTCGCTGGCATCCTGTTGTGCATCGGCGGGGCGGGGTTGGTGATCGTCAACCGTGATCCGTCCGTGCTGCAGACCACGGGACAGGGTTGGATGGGTGACGTGCTGATTTTCGGCTGCGTGCTGGGCTGGGGGATCTATTCGCTGTTTTCCAAGGGCCTGAGTGAAAGTCTGGGCCCTCTGCAGACTGTCACCTGGTCGATCCTGCTGGGCACCTTGATGTTGTGGGTGGCGTGTGCCGCCAGTGGCGATATCCATTTTGGTGCTTTGTTAGCCCTGGATATCAGGCAATGGCTGAGCCTGCTGTATCTCGGCGTGCTGGGCTCGGCGCTGGCCTATATCGCCTGGTATGACGGTATCCGCAAAATCGGCGCGACCCGTTCCGGGGTGTTCATCGCGCTTAATCCGTTGACGGCGGTATTGCTGGGTGCGTTGCTACTCGACGAACGGCTTACGGCGATGATGTGCGTAGGCGGGGGGCTGATCCTGACGGGAATTTTCCTGTGCAACAAACCGCTTGCGCGTTCGACCGCAAAGGCGATTTGATACCCAAGGCGGACAAACATGGTTACGCTGTGTAGAATCCGGTTACGCATATAAGAATAACGTCTTCTGGCAGCAGAAGCCTCGCCCGCAAGAGCCTTGGGTCGACAATGAAGATACTTGGGTTTCAACTGATCTACGGCGACTACCTCGCCCGCAGCGTTCGTGGTATTTCCTGCGCGCCACCGCGTGCCCTCAGCATCACTGGCAACTAACGTTTCTTGTTAATTGATTGAGCATGATGAGGCGCCGACATGGCAGATCTATACGAAAACCCGATGGGCCTGATGGGCTTTGAATTCATCGAATTCGCGTCCCCAACACCCAACACCCTGGAGCCGATCTTCGAGATCATGGGCTTCACCAAAGTCGCCACGCACCGTTCCAAGGACGTGCACCTGTATCGCCAGGGCGCGATCAACCTGATCCTCAACAACGAACCCAATAGCGTGGCGTCCTACTTCGCCGCCGAGCATGGCCCGTCGGTGTGCGGCATGGCGTTCCGTGTCAAGGACTCGCAAAAAGCCTACCAGCGCGCCCTGGAACTCGGTGCCCAGCCGATCCATATCGAAACCGGTCCGATGGAGCTGAATCTGCCGGCGATCAAAGGCATCGGCGGCGCGCCGTTGTACCTGATCGACCGTTTTGGCGAAGGCAGCTCCATCTATGACATCGACTTTGTGTTCCTCGAAGGTGTCGACCGCAATCCCGTCGGCGCGGGCCTGAAAATCATCGACCACCTGACGCACAACGTCTATCGCGGACGCATGGCCTATTGGGCGAACTTCTACGAGAAGCTGTTCAATTTCCGTGAGATCCGCTACTTCGACATCAAGGGTGAATACACCGGCCTGACGTCCAAGGCCATGACCGCCCCGGATGGCATGATCCGCATCCCGTTGAACGAAGAGTCGTCCAAGGGCGCCGGGCAGATCGAGGAGTTCCTGATGCAGTTCAACGGCGAAGGCATCCAGCACGTGGCCTTCCTGACCGACGATCTGATCAAAACCTGGGATGCGCTGAAGAAGATCGGCATGCGCTTCATGACCGCGCCGCCGGACACCTACTACGAAATGCTCGAAGGCCGCCTGCCGAACCACGGCGAACCGGTAGATGAACTGCAATCGCGCGGCATTCTGCTGGACGGCGCTTCCGAGCAGGGTGACAGGCGCTTGTTGCTGCAGATCTTCTCGGAAACCCTGATGGGCCCGGTGTTCTTCGAATTCATCCAGCGCAAGGGTGACGATGGCTTCGGCGAAGGCAACTTCAAGGCGCTGTTCGAGTCGATTGAGCGTGACCAGGTGCGTCGTGGCGTGCTTGCCACCGAGTGATGCCTGACTCATGAAAAAACCCGCCTGGCTGTGATGCCTGGCGGGTTTTTTATTTTCCGGTGGGTGCTTGGCCTTCAGGCTCTGCGCCGCTGTCGCACCAGATGCTTGAACCCTTCGAACACCAGCACCGCCACCGCCATCCAGATGGGAATGTAGGTCAGCCATTCTTGCGCCTCAATGCTTTCCCCCAACAGCAGCGCGACGCCCAGCAACAGCACCGGCTCGACATAGCTCAACAGTCCGAACAGGCTGAACGGCAGCAGCCGGCTGGCAACGATGTAGGCCACCAGCGCCGAGGCACTGATGACGCCCAGTACCGGGATGAGCAGCGACAGCCACGGGTATTGATCGAAGACGCCGAAACCCTGTTCACCGCTCTGCACGAACCACAATGCCAACGGCAGCATCAGCGTCATGTCCAACCAGAGCCCGCCCAGGTTGTCGGTGCGCAGGCGTTTGCGCAAGATGAAGTAGATCGGGTAACCCACCACCACCAGCAACGTCGCCCAGGAAAGCCCGCCGACCTGGTAGAGCTCGTTGAGCACTCCGAGGGTGGCGAAGAACACGGCGATTTTCTGAAAGCGCGAGAGGCGTTCGCCATAGGCAATACGGCCGGTCAGCACCATCGACAGCGGCAACAGGAAGTACCCCAGCGACACGTCCAGGCTGTAGCCGTTGAGCGGTGCCCACATGAACAGCCACAGCTGCGCACCCATCAATGCCGAAGAGGCCATCGCCCCGAGCAGCAGTTGCGGTGTCGCGACCAGGCGCTGGACAAGATCCGAGACCAATTTCCACTCCCGCGAGACCAGCATGAAGGCCGTCATGCACGGCATCGTCAGCAGCATGCGCCAGCCGAAGATCTCCAGGCCGGTCAGGGGTGTGAGCAGCGAGGTGTAGTAGTACATGACGGCGAACAGGGCGGAGGCCGAGACCGATAGAGCGATGCCTTTGGACACGGGTGCCTCTTGTTATTGGGACTGCAAAAAGAGAGCCGTTTACCCGTGGCGAGGGAGCTTGCTCCCGCTGGGCCGCGTAGCGGCCCCAAAAGAGCGACTGCTGCGCAGCCGAGCGGGAGCAAGCTCCCTCGCCACGGTGATCTCTGTGTAAGTTACGACGTACGCGGCACGCGCCCCGGCACGAAATGGCTCATGTCATTGAAGCCCGGTGTCGAAGCATGCCCCGGCGTCACCAGCGAATCGATGAAGGCTTCGTCGTCCGCCGTGATCTGCACCGCCTGTGCCTTGGTATACGCGTCCCACTGCTCCTCGGTGCGCGGCCCGACGATGGCCGACGTGACGGCGCGGTTGTTCAGCACCCAGGCGATGGCGAACTCGACGATACCCACGCCGCGCTCCTGGGTGTATTGCTGGATCTGCTGGGCAATGCGCAAGGACTCGACCCGCCATTCGGTCTCCAGGATGCGCTTGTCCTGGCGGCCGGCGCGGCTGTTGGCGTCCGGCGCCACGTCCGGCGCATATTTGCCGCTGAGCACGCCACGGGCGAGGGGGCTGTAGGGCACCACGCCGAGGCCGTAGTTCTGCGCAGCGGCGATTTGTTCGGTTTCCGCCTGGCGATTGACGATGTTGTACAACGGCTGGCTGATCACCGGCCGGTCGACGCCTAGGTCGTCGGCGATGCGAATCACCTCGGCAATGCGCCAGGCGCGGTAGTTCGACAGGCCCCAGTAACGGATCTTGCCCTGGCGAATCAGATCGCCAATGGCCGACACCGTGACCTGCAACGGCGTGTTGTGGTCTTCGCGGTGCAGGTAATAAATGTCCAGGTAATCGGTGCCCAGGCGCGTCAGGCTGGCCTCGATGCCATTGAACAGATGCTTGCGGCTCAGGCCGCTGCGGTTGGGCATGCCGTCCGGCGGGCCGAAACCGACCTTGGTGGCGAGCACCCATTCATGGCGATGATTGGCGATCGCCTCGCCGACGATTTCCTCGGACCGGCCGTTGGTGTAGACGTCGGCCGTGTCGATGAAGTTGATGCCCTGGTCCCAGGCCTTGCCGATGATCCGCAGTGAATCCTCGGTGCTGGTCTGTTCGCCGAACATCATGGTGCCCAGGGTCAGCGTTGAGACTTGCAACCCGGAATGACCCAGCGTGCGGTAGCTCATGGACAAGATCCTTTTTATCGATGGGAAAGGTCCAATCAAATACCAGAACCGCCGCGTGGATCCAACCGCTTTGTGAAATTGGCTGATAATGCTTCAGGAATATTGTGCGCTGGACCAGCGTCAGCCCCTGGGTCATCGGGCAGCATGCCGTGCATCGGAACCGGAGAACAAAAAAATGAAAGACGCCTTTTGGCGTGGCCCGCATCGCCCGGCTCTGGCGCGTGGCGGCCCGTTGATCTCGCCGCGGCGCCTCGGCCGCCGGGAGATTGCCTTCCAGAGATTGACCCGCCTGCACACCCTGCGTAGCCTTGCGCCTTCGAGGTTCTTTGGCGTGCGCCGAAGCTAAGAAGGGAACGCGGTCCAAGCCGCGGCTGCCCCCGCAACTGTGAACGGTGACGTTCCTGCCAGGCCACTGTGCAAGTCCTTTGTAAAAAAGGCGCACGGGAAGGCGCAGGAAACGCCAGTGCAAGGCTTTGCAAGACAAGCCCGGACTGGCCCGCCGAAAGCCAGGAGACCTGCCTCGACAACAGATTCTCACTACAACCGGGCGGGGTGATCCGGTGGCGAAATCTTCCGCGCGTGCCTGCCTGCGGTTGTCGTCCCGTTTGCCCGCCACCTTGCCAAAGGGCATCCGATGAAAACACTGGCCAAACTCCCCGTCACCATCGTCACCGGTTTCCTCGGCTCGGGTAAGACCACTTTGCTCCGGCACATGCTCGACAATGCCCAGGGCCGGCGCATTGCGGTCATCGTCAACGAATTCGGCGAGCTGGGCATCGACGGCGAAATCCTCAAGCAGTGCTCCATCGGTTGCACCGAAGAAGAAGCCAACGGCCGCGTCTATGAACTGGCCAACGGTTGCCTGTGCTGCACGGTGCAGGAAGAATTCTTCCCGGTGATGCGCGAGCTGGTCGCCCGGCGCGGCGACCTTGATCACATCCTCATCGAAACCTCCGGCCTGGCATTGCCCAAGCCCTTGGTCCAGGCGTTCCAGTGGCCGGAAATCCGCAGCGCCTGCACCGTCGATGCGGTGATCACCGTGGTCGACAGCCCAGCCGTGGCCGCCGGCACGTTTGCCGCGTTCCCCGACCAGGTCGATGCCCAGCGCAAGCTGGACCCGAACCTGGACCACGAATCACCGCTGCACGAGCTGTTCGCCGATCAGCTGGCGAGCGCCGACTTGGTGATCCTCAATAAAGCCGACCTGATCAGCCCCGAAGACCTGGCCCGAGTCCGTCTGGAAGTCGCCGAAGAACTGCCGCCAGCGGTCAAGGTCATCGAAGCCAGCAGCGGTCGCCTGCCGCTGGACGTGCTGATCGGCCTGGGCGCCGGCTCCGAAGAACACATCGACGGGCGTCACAGTCATCACGATCACCACCATGACGGCGATGAAGACGACCACGATCACGATGCCTTCGATTCGATTTCCATCGAGTTGCCCCAGGCCGATGAAAGCCTGCTGCTGGACGCGCTGACGCAACTGGTGGTCCAGCATGGCGTACTGCGGGTCAAGGGTTTTGCGGCAATCCCGAACAAGCCGATGCGCCTGTTGATCCAGGGCGTCGGCACCCGTTTCGACAAACACTTCGACCGCCAGTGGGGCGCCGATGAAGCGCGGGTTACGCGCCTGGTACTGATCGGTCAGGCGCTGGATGCCGGCCTGCTCGAAGCGCAGTTGCGCGCTGCCCTCAGCGCCTAAGCCATGCACCTGCTCAGGACCCAGCCCGGCGGATTTGTGTCGGATGACAACATCGCCGACCTCGGGCAAACCCCCGCCGAGCTGGTGATCCTGTGCAGCGGCGACTCCAGCCTGGCGCTGCTGGCCGAAGCGGCGCGGCAGTTGCCGGATGACTACCCGCAGTTTCGCCTCGCCAACCCGATGCAGGTGCAGAACCACGCCTCCGTGGATCTGTACATCGACGACGTGCTGCGTCATGCCAAGGTCATCCTGTTGTCGCTGCATGGCGGCATCGGCTATTGGCGCTACGGCATCGAGCGGCTGATGGAACTCGCCGGGCGCGGCGTGAAGCTGATCCTGGTGCCGGGGGATGATCGCCCCGATCCGGAGCTCAGCGAACTGAGCAATGTGCCCTTCGAGGATCGCGACCGACTCTGGCAGTTTTTGCGCCAGGGTGGATTGGGGAACGCCCTGAACTTGTTTCATCACCTCGGCAGCCAATGGTTTGGTCGCGATTACCCGTGGGCCGAACCGCAGCCGCTGCCGCGCACGGCGATCTACCATCCTGGAAAAACCAACGCGACCCTGAACGATTGGCAAACCGACTGGCAGGCCGAACAACCGGTCGCGGCGGTGCTGTTCTACCGTTCTCACCTGCAAGCGGCGAACACGGCCTTCATCGACGTGTTCTGCCAGCGCCTGCAAGCGGTAGGGCTGAATCCGCTACCGATTGCCGTGGCCAGCCTCAAGGAACCCGGCTGCCTGGCACGGGTGGAAGATTGGCTGGAAGAGATAGAGGCGGACGTGATTCTCAACACCACCGGCTTCGCTCAATCGAGCCCTGAAGCACCGCACCTGCGACCGTTTCGCCGCAACATCCCGGTGATCCAGGCGATCTGCGCCCAGGACAATGAACCCGGCTGGCGCGCCAGCGAGCAGGGCCTGGGGCCGCGCGACCTGGCGATGCACATTGCCTTGCCCGAGCTGGATGGCCGGATCATCAGCCGTCCCATCAGCTTCAAGGACCTGGCCTGGCGCAGCGAGCGCAGCCAGAGCGACGTGGTCTGCTACCGGGCGGTGCCCGAGCGCATGGACTTCGTCGCCGAACTGGCCCGGCGCTGGACCCGCCTGGCGCGCCTGCCCAACGTAGAAAAGCGCGTGGCGCTGATTCTCGCCAACTACCCGACCCGGGACGGGCGCATCGGCAACGGTGTCGGCCTGGACACCCCAGCGGCGGCGCTGAATATCCTGCGCGCCATGCAGGCCGAAGGTTATCCGCTGGCGGCCGAATTGCCGGACAGCGGCACTGCGTTGATCCAGCGGTTGCTCGGCGGCGTCAGTAACGATCTGGACAGCCTCGACCTGCGGCCCTGCCATCAAAGCCTGGCGCTGGTGGCTTATCACAGCCTGTTCGACGCACTGCCCGAGGCCAATCGCCTGGCGGTGCTGGAGCGCTGGGGCGTGCCCGAACAGGACCCGATGTTCCGCGACGGCCGACTGATGATCGCCGGCGTGCGCCTTGGCCTGACGTTTGTCGGTATCCAGCCGGCGCGCGGTTATCAGGTCGATCCGAGCGCGGTGTACCACGACCCGGACCTGGTGCCGCCCCACGGCTACCTGGCGTTTTATTTCTGGCTGCGCCACACCTACGGCGCCCACGCGGTGATTCATGTCGGCAAGCACGGAAACCTCGAATGGCTACCGGGCAAGGGCGTCGGGCTGTCGGAGAACTGCTGGCCGGATGCGTTGCTCGGGCCGCTGCCGAACATCTACCCGTTCATCGTCAACGACCCGGGCGAGGGTGCCCAAGCCAAGCGTCGGACCCAGGCAGTGATTATCGACCACCTGATGCCGCCGCTGACCCGGGCCGAAACCTATGGGCCGCTGCGTAACCTGGAGCTGCTGGCCGACGAATATTACGAGGCGCAACTGCTCGACCCGCGCCGCGCCCGAGAGCTGCAACGGGACATCTTAAACCTGGTGCGCGAGACCCACATCGACCGCGAACTGCAACTTGATGCCGCGCTCGACAGCGACGTCGACGCCGCGGTCTGGCTGCCGCGCCTGGACACTTACCTCTGCGATTTGAAGGAGTCGCAGATCCGCGATGGGCTGCACATCTTCGGCGAGTCGCCCGCCGGGCGGCTGCGCATCGACACTTTGCTGGCGTTGCTGCGCATCCCCCGAGGCGATGGCAAGGGCGCTCAATCGAGCTTGCTGCGGGCGTTGGCGAAGGCGTTCGGGTTGGGTTTCGACCCACTCGATTGTGCCCTGGCCGAACCCTGGGAAGCGGACCGCCCCGAGGTGTTGCGCGAGGTCAGCGACGAGCCATGGCGCACCGTCGGCGACACTCGGGAGCGCCTGGAGCTGTTCGCCGCCGGGTTGATCGAACAAGCCCTGGCAGGCGAACTCGCGTGGCTCGACGCGCCGGGCTGGGAAGCTGTCGCGGACATCATCGAGCACCTGCGCTCGGTCGTCGCGCCGCGCCTGGACGCTTGCGGCCCAGCGGAAATGCGCGGCTTGCTCGACGCCTTGGCCGGCCGCTTTGTCCCGGCCGGCCCCAGTGGCGCGCCGAGTCGCGGGCGCCTGGACGTGCTGCCCACCGGCCGCAACTTCTTTTCCGTCGATGTGCGCAACCTGCCCACCACCACCGCGTGGCGCATCGGCTTCCAGTCGGCGAACCTGATCCTCGAACGGCATTTGCAAGACCACGGCGACCACTTGCGCCAACTCGGCCTGTCGGTGTGGGGCACCGCCACCATGCGCACCGGCGGCGACGACATCGCCCAAGCCATGGCGTTGATGGGCGTGCGCCCGGTGTGGGCCACGGGCAGCCAGCGGGTCGACGATTTCGAGATCTTGCCGTTGAGCCTGCTGGACCGGCCGCGGGTCGATGTCACGCTGCGGGTGTCCGGGTTCTTCCGGGATGCCTTCGCCAACCTGATCCGCTTGTTCGATGCGGCGGTGCAAGCCGTTGCGGCCCTTGATGAACCTGACGACATGAACCCGTTGGCGGCGAAAGTCCGTGGCGAGCGCGAAACCTTGCTGCATTCGGGCGTGTCGTTGGAGGACGCCGCGCGCCAGGCTGGCTGGCGGATCTTCGGCGCCAAGCCCGGTGCCTATGGCGCGGGTGTGCAGGGCGCCATTGACGGTCGTCTCTGGCAGAGCCGAGAAGACTTGGCGCAGGTGTACCTCAATTGGGGCGGCTACGCTTATGGCTCAGGCGATGAAGGCACGGCGGCGCGGGATCAATTCTCCCGGCGCCTGAGCCAGGTGCAAGCGGTGTTGCAGAACCAGGACAACCGCGAGCACGACCTGCTCGATTCCAACGATTACTACCAGTTCCAAGGTGGCATGCTCGCGGCGGTCGAAACCCTGAGCGGTCAGCCGACAGCCAGTTACCACGGCGATCACAGCCAGCCTGACCTGCCCAGGATGCGCACCCTGAAGGAAGAACTGAACCGGGTCATCCGCTCCCGTGCGGTCAATCCGAAATGGATCGCCGGGGTCAAGCGCCACGGCTACAAAGGCGCGTTTGAACTGGCTGCGACCGTGGATAATCTGTTCGCCTTCGACGCCACCACGCAGCTGATCGACGACCACCAATACGCCTTGCTGGCCGACGCTTACCTGCTCGACCCGGACACCCGCGACTTCGTCCGCCAGCACAACCCCGACGCGTTGCGAGACATGACCGAACGCATGCTCGAGGCGCAGCAGCGGGGGATGTGGCAGGATCCCGGCGAATACCGCCAGGCGCTGGAGCACCTGTTGTTGGACATTGAAGAAGATGGCTGACTTATTGATGATCGACGCGGGCCTTTGTGGCCACAGGGTTTATCGAATATCCATGAGACACTCAACATGACCGACACCCCCCATTTCCCGCTCTCCGCCGTGGTCGGCGCCGATGACTTGAAGCTGGCGCTGTGCCTGGCCGCCATCGACCCGAAAATCGGCGGTGTGCTGATCGAAGGCCCGCGAGGGATGGCCAAGTCCACCCTGGCCCGGGGTCTGGCAGACCTGCTGGCCAGCGGTCAGTTCGTCACCTTGCCCCTGGGTGCCACTGAAGAGCGGCTCGTGGGCACCCTCGATTTGGACGCGGCATTGGCGCAGGGGCGCGCGCAGTTTTCCCCCGGCGTGTTGGCCAAGGCCGACGGGGGTGTGCTGTATGTCGATGAAGTGAACCTGCTGCCCGATCACTTGGTGGACTTGCTGCTCGATGTCGCGGCCAGCGGTACCAACCTGATCGAGCGCGACGGCATTTCCCATCGGCATTCGGCGCGCTTTGTATTGATCGGCACCATGAATCCTGAAGAGGGTGAATTGCGTCCGCAACTACTCGACCGCTTCGGCTTGAACGTGGTACTGGACGGCCAAACCGCACCTTCCGAGCGCGGGCAGATCATTCGCCGGCGGCTGGATTTCGACAGCGACCCCGCGTCGTTTTGCACCGAGTGGGAGCCGGCCCAGCAGCAACTGCGCAAACGTTGCCAGCAGGCGCGGGCGCGGTTGGCGCAAATCCCGCTGGACGACGCGGCGCTGGCGCAGATTACCGAGCGTTGCTTTGCGGCTGGAGTCGATGGTTTGCGCGCCGATCTCGTCTGGTTGCGCGCCGCCCGCGCGCATGCGGCCTGGCGTGGCGCGGATGCCATTGCCGACGAGGACATCGATGCCGTCGCCGAATTTGCCCTGCGCCATCGCCGCCGCGGCCACACCGCGCCCGCACCGGAGCCGTCCCAGGCCCCGCAGTCGAGTCCGAACGAGGCGAGCAGGCCCAGCGAAGGCCAGGGCCAATGGGGCGACTTACCGGCCCGGGCGTTACCCACCGGCGCCCGGCGTGATGTGCCGAGCTGGCCAAAAAAGCCCTAGGCATTCGCCCCCATTCGCCGGCGGGGGCGAATGCCAGACCCCGTCCGGGACGGTTGGATCAGGGCCGTCAGGGCCGAAGCAAAACGGCAACCGGCGGCGTGGTGGACTGGCCGGGCACCTTGCTCAACGGCCGTCCACGCCTGCCTGCGGACCTGCGCTTGAAATGGCGCCAGCGTTCCGCCCATGAGTTGTGGCTGGTGATCGTCGACGCCTCGGCTTCGACCCGTCGCCATCGGGCCTTGAGCGACGGCAAGGGGCTGCTGGCGCAACTGTTCGACGATGCCTACCGACAACGCGTCCGATTGGCGCTGCTGACGGCCAGCGGTGGCGTTCCGGCCTGGCATGTGCAAGGTCTCAAGGCCGCCATTGGCCTGCGTGACTGGCTCGACACATTGGGCGCCGGTGGCGGCACGCCGTTGCTGGCGGCGGTGAACGAGGCCGGGCGCTGGCTCGCGGCCCGGCGCAAGCGCTTCCCGGCGGAGCAACAACGGGTGCTGCTGATGACCGACGGTCGCGTGAAAGCAGGCACGTCGCTGCCATTGCTCGAATGCCCCAGCCTGTTGATCGACATCGAGCGCGGGCCGATTCGCCTGGGCCGGGCGAAGCAGTTGGCGGGCCAGTTGGGGGCTGAGTATCGCCATCTTGATGAGAGCTGATGGGTTCGCGCATGACTGCTCTATGCTCAGGCAACCCTTCCAGGAGTGAACCATGCGCATACTCGTCACCAATCCCCAGGACGATTTCCGGGTCAAGGCCTACGCCGGCACCAACGGCGTGTTGCTCGCCATGGACCTGGCCGAATCCCGGCGCAAGGGCCTGCTGGGCTTTGCCATCGAGAAGCAGCAGGGCGACAAGCCCTGGCTGTTCCTCTTCAACAGCCTGACCTTCCCCGACAAGGCCCACACCTTTCCCCAGTTCCACGCCACGCCCAGCGACAAGGCGCCGCTACAGAAATTTCGCTGGGCCGACTACGCCGTGAATCCCGGCATGACGATCCACTACCGTGTCCACTTGGCCTATGGCACTCCCGAGGCGCCGCAACTGGGCGAATCCCTGGCAGTGACCGTCACCAGCGATGACGGCCAGCCGGCCAACCAGCAGGTCATCTTCAACCGGGCGGTGGCCGCCAGCCAGGCGTTCCAACGCAAGTTTCCCGAACTGGATGCGCTGATCAGTGCCAACCGCAACCTGTCCATCGACGACTGGCCCGACGCGCCGCGTCGCTGGCTGGAAAACGGCTTGCTGGGGCGGCTGATCGGTTTCGTCGACCGCGCCCTGGATGCGAACTGGGCGCTGGACGTCGCCATCTACGAATACGAGCTGCCGGTGATCGTCGATGCGGTGAACGCCGCCCATGCGCGCGGTGTGCGGGTGAGGGTGCTCTACCATGCCGAACCGGATGACGATACTACGCTGCGCAACGAGGCCAGCCTGGAAAAGCTGCCGGCGGCGAACAAGCGGGGGCGGCTCACCCACACTATTTTCCACAACAAGTTCATCGTCCTCGGCAAGGTCGACGAGGCCGGCGTGCCGCACCCCGAAGCGGTGCTGTGCGGCAGCACCAATTTCACCGCCAACGGCGTCTATCGTCAGGCCAACGTCGTCCATGTGCTGGACGAGCCACGGATCAGCGCCACCTATCTTGAGGTGTTCGAGCAAATCTGGGCCGCGCCCGACGACGTCGGGGCCACCCGCGAGTGGCTGACCCGCAACAATCCCATGGCGAGGGACGAGAAGCTGTTCGCCGGGTTCTCGCCTCGCAGCGGGCAGGGCGACCTCGATCGCTTCGTCGAAGTCATCGATGCCGCTCGAAAGGACCTGCTGTTCGTCACCGCGTTTGCCTTGCCCGAGCGGATCCTCGATGCCTTGCTCGGCCAGCCCAACGACGACGTCCTGCGTTACGGCCTGCAGAACACCACCAGCCGAATCACCGGTTTCCACGCCGACCGCACCGCTGAATTCGCCGCCACCGCATTGCTCAATACCGGCCTGGAAGGTTGGCTCAGGGAAAACATGAAAGGCCAGAAGGGCAACCTGCTGGTCCACACCAAGGCCGTGGTCACCGATTTCACCAGCGACACGCCGACGATCATCAGCGGTAGCCATAACCTGAGCGCCGCCGCCAGCAGCAGCAACGACGAGAACTACCTCATCATCCAAGGCGACACCGACCTGGCCGACCGCTACGGTCTGGAGCTGCTGCGTTTCTACGAGCATTACCGGTTCCGCTATTTCGCCAAGAAACTCGCCCTCAAGCAGGTCAAGCCCCTGGCCCCGGACGACAGCTGGAGCGACGACTACTACCGCGAAGGGGATTTGCGGATGTTGTCCCGGGTGAGGTTCTGCGGGCGCTGAGAAGGCTGTCCCCCGACGGAGGTCGCGCGTGCACGGGCCCTCGCGCGGTGGCGCAGAATCTGCCGTAAAAGCTGCCCTGATGAGACATTTTACGCACCATAAATGCCCTCGAACCCACAGGAACACGGGTGCAACGCCCGTGTCTGGAGCATCCCGCAAAGTCTGCTGAGCGGGCCCTGCAAAACGGTGGTTTGTACCAAGCGGCCACTCTTTTTAACGGTTTTTCCACGGTCTCATGGTGTTGTAATGAAAACGTGATGCAGCGTTGCACCGATGCTTCACGAACGGCGTCAATGTTTGCCTCGTCATGCCTTCAACAACAAACCAGGACCGCACACATGAGCTTTCTTCGACCCAAGTACATCACCTTCGACTGCTACGGCACGTTGACCAATTTCCAGATGGGCAGCATGACGCGCGAGCTGTTCGCCGACCGCGTCGACGCCGGGCAGATGGACCAGTTCGTCAAGGATTTCGCCGCTTATCGCCTTGACCAGGTGATGGGTGACTGGCGGCCGTATGATGAAATCATCAAGACCTCCCTCATGCGGGTCTGCAAGCGTTGGGGCGTCGAATACCGGAGCGAAGGCCAGCTCTATTACGACGCCGTACCAACCTGGGGCCCCCACGCCGATGTGCCGGCGGGCCTGTCGAAAATCGCCGACAAGATCCCCCTGGTGATTTTTTCCAACGCGATGGACGACCAGATCATGTCCAACGTCGACAAGCTCGGCGCGCCTTTTCACAAAGTCTTCACGGCCCAGCAGGCCCAGGCCTACAAGCCGCGTCTGGCGGCGTTCGAATTCATGCTTGATAACCTCGGCTGCGGGCCGGAGGACGTCTTGCATGTGTCGTCGAGCTTTCGCTACGACCTGATGCCGGCCCACGACATGAAGATCAAGAACAAGGCCTTCGTCGCCCGTGGTCACGAGCAACCTGGCAATGCGGTCTATGGCTACCACCAGATTCCGGACATCGGCGGGTTGCCCGGTCTGGTCGGGCTCTGAGTTGAGCGCACTCTTCAAGGTAAGGGGTTAGACATGGGCAGTGAGTCCTATTGGCTCGATACCGCACCGGCCTTCACCGGTGCCCAGCTCGGCGGGTTGCCCGGGCAGGTCGATGTCGCCATCGTTGGCGGCGGTTTCACCGGCCTGGCCGCGGCCCGTGCCCTGGCCTTGAAGGGCGCCAGCGTGGCTGTGCTGGAAGCTGGAAGGGTGATCGGCGAGGCGTCGGGGCGAAACGGCGGGCAGTGCAACACCGGTGTCGCCCAGGATTACGCCTCGCTCACCGCCAGCCTCGGCGCCGAGAAAGCCCGGGCGTATTACCAGGCCTACGAAAGCGCCGTGCACAGCGTGGTCTCGCTGGTGGAGCAGGAGGGAATTGCCTGCGACCTGACGCGCAACGGCAAGCTCAAATTGGCCGCCAAGCCGATGCACTACGAAGGGTTGGCGCGCACCTGTGAATTGATCCGCAAGGAGGTGGACGCCGAGGTGCAGTTGTTGTCCGCGCAGGAGGTTCGCGTCGAGGTCAATTCGGCCCAGTTCCACGGTGGCCTGCTGCAGCGCAACGGTGTGCAGATGCACGTTGGGCGCTTTGGTGTCGGCCTGGCCGAGGCGGCGGCGCGGCACGGCGCGTTGATCTTCCAGGGCGTGGAAGTGAAGGATTGGAAAGCCAGCGGCAGCGGCTATCAGGTCAATACCAGCAAAGGCGTGCTGCACGCGTCCCAGGTGCTGCTGGCCACTGGCGCCTGCCAGCAAGGCGGGCTCGGTTGGTACCGACGGCGCATCGTACCGGTGGGCAGTTTCGTGGTCGCCACCGAGGTATTGTCCCAGTCGCTGATCGACAGCTTGCTGCCGGCACGCCGCTCCTACGTTACCAGCCGCATGATCGGCAATTACTTTCGCCTGACCCCCGACAGCCGTCTGCTGTTTGGCGGTCGTGCGCGGTTTGCCATGTCCGACAGTGTTTCCGATGCCAAGAGCGGCAAGGTGCTGCAGGCGGCGATGGTGCAGATGTTCCCGCAACTGGCCGACGTGAAGATCGACTATTGCTGGGGCGGGCTGGTGGACATGACGTCTGACCGCCTGCCCAGGGCCGGCCAGCACGGCGGGGTCTATCACTCCATGGGCTACAGCGGCCACGGCGTGCAGATGTCGGTGCACATGGGCCAGGTCATGGCGGATGTCATGGCCGGGAAAGTCGAGGCAAACCCTTGGCGAGAACTCGACTGGCCGGCGATTCCCGGGCACTTCGGCAAGCCCTGGTTCCTGCCGCTGGTAGGCGCGTATTACCGCCTGCAGGACTACCTGCACTGATTTCAAGGCAGCGCTTTACGTTTCAACAGCCGTTTCAACATTCCGTTGCGTCGACCGTGCGCAACCGAGCCCTATCACTTGCGGAAGGTAGAACTGACATGACTGACAATAAGAACAGCACCGACGGCCAGTTGATTACCGGCACAGAAAGTCTGCGTGTTTTCGAAGGGCTCAACCGCGGCATGTCACGTCGCCACGCATTGCAGATGCTGGGGTTGGCCGGGGTCGCCGCAGCAGGTGCCGGCAGCTTGTTTGGCGCGGCCGGCAAGCTGTTGGCCGATGACGCCGCGAGCCTCGGCAATGGCAAGCCCGGCGGACGTATCCGCGTAGCCGGCATCACCAGTTCCACCGCCGACACCCTGGACCCGGCCAAAGGCTCGTCGTCCACCGATTATGTGCGCCATTACATGTTCTACAACGGCCTGACCCGTTTCGACAGCCACATGGTGCCGCAACTGGAACTGGCTGAACGCATCGACACCACCGACGCCACGCTCTGGGTGATCACCCTGCGCAAGGAAGTCACGTTCCACAACGGTAAAGGGCTGACGGCAGCGGACGTAGTGTTTTCGCTGATGCGGCACAAGGATCCGATCACCGGATCCAAGGTCTTGCCACTGGCGTCGCAGTTCGAAGAGGTCAAGACCAACGGCACCCACGAAGTACAGATCCGCCTCAGCGGTCCGAATGCCGAGCTGCCGTCGATCCTCGCCGTTTCCCATATGTTGATCGTGCCCGAGGGCACCAGTGATTTCAGCCAGGGCATCGGCACCGGTCCGTTCAAGGTCAAGGAATTCAAGCCCGGTGTGCGCTCCATCGGCGCGCGCAATGCCAACTACTGGAAACCCGGCTTGCCCTACCTGGACGAGATCGAATTCATTGGTATCGCGGATGAGCCGTCACGGGTCAACGCGCTGCTGTCCGGCGACGTGCAGATCATCAACGAAGTCAACCCACGTTCGACCGCACGCATCAAGGACAGCGCCGGCCACCGGGTCGTCGATTCACCGTCGGGCAACTACACCGACCTGATCATTCGCCAGGACCAGATGCCAGGCCAGAGCCCGGAATTCACCGAGGCGATGAAGTTGCTGCTCGATCGCGAGCAGGTCAAGTCGGCGATCTTCCGGGGCTTCGCCAGGGTCGGCAATGATCACCCGATCGCCCCCGGCGCGCGCTTCTTCAATGCCGACCTGCCACAACGCACCTACGACCCCGAGAAGGCGCGCTTCCTGCTGAAAAAAGCCGGCATGGAAAGCATCAGCATGCCGGTCATGTGCTCGCCGGCCGCCACCGGTTCGGTGGACGTCGCCGTGCTGCTGCAGCAATCGGCCAAGGAAGCCGGGCTCAAGCTCAACGTCAACCGGCTGCCGAGCGACGGCTACTGGTCCAACCACTGGGCCAAGCACCCGCTGAGCTTCGGCAACATCAACCCGCGGCCGAATGCCGACATGCTGTTCTCGCAGTTTTTCCAGTCCTCGGCGCCGTGGAACGAGTCCGGCTGGAAAAACCCGCAGTTCGATCAGTTGCTGGTGCAGGCGAGGGGCGAAACCGACGAGGCCAAGCGCGGCAAGATGTACGCCGACATGCAGACGCTGGTGCATGACCACAGTGGCATCGGCATCCCCGTGTTCATCAGCAACATCGACGGCGTCGACCAGCGCATCAAGGGTTATGGCACCAACCCGTTGGGCGGGTTCATGGGCTACATGTTCTCCGAGCAAGTCTGGCTGGATGCTTGATGAGCGTTATCTGGCTCCGCGACCTGGCAAGAGGATCGGATGATGAATAGCAACACATTGTGGTTGATCGGCCGGCGCCTCGGCGCCGCGATCGTAACCCTGCTGATCGTCTCGATGGTGGTGTTCGCCATCACGGCGGTATTGCCGGGAGACGCGGCGCAACAGTCCCTCGGACAGTTCGCCACGCCTGAGCAAGTGGCGGCCCTGCGGGTGAAAATGGGCCTCGATCAGCCGGGGGTGTTGCGTTACCTGCACTGGCTGACCAGCCTGCTCAGCGGTGACATGGGCGTGTCGATTTCCAACGCCGTGCCGGTCAGCGAGCTGATGGCCGGACGCGTGCCCAACACCCTGATGCTCGCCGCTGCCACGGCGCTGGTGTCGGTGCCGGTGGCGCTGATCCTGGGCATCGGCTCGGCGATGGGCCGGGGCGGGCGCATCGACAGCGTGCTGAGCTTCTTCACCCTGACGATGGTGGCGGTGCCGGAGTTTCTGGTTGCCACGCTGGCGGTGCTGATCTTCGCCGTCAACCTCGGCTGGTTGTCGGCGTTGTCCTATTCAAGCGAGGTCACGTCGCCGCTGCAATTCATGCGCACCTACGCCTTGCCGGTCATGACGCTGTGTTGCGTGATCGTCGCGCAAATGGCCCGCATGACCCGGGCGGCGGTGATCGACCAGCTCGACAGTCCCTATGTGGAAATGGCCCGCCTCAAAGGCGTCAGCCCGATGCGGGTGGTCTTGCGCCACGCCTTGCCTAACGCCATCGGTCCCATCGCCAATGCCATCGCCTTGAGCCTCTCCTACCTGCTGGGCGGGGTGGTGATCGTCGAGACGATTTTCAATTATCCCGGCATCGCCAGCCTCATGGTCGACGCGGTGACGAACCGCGACATGGCCTTGGTCCAGGCCTGCACCATGCTGTTCTGCACGGCGTACTTGATGCTGGTGCTGATTGCCGACCTGTGCGCGATCCTGTCCAATCCGAGGCTGAGAAACCAATGAACAATCTCATTGTGAAAGCCCCGCCTGCCGCGCCTGAACTGGGTTATGGCAAGGTTTCCCATGGCACCTCCTGGCTCGGCCTGCTCGGTG
Organism: Pseudomonas sp. Z4-20; assembly: GCF_051131955.1. Taxonomy (NCBI): domain Bacteria; kingdom Pseudomonadati; phylum Pseudomonadota; class Gammaproteobacteria; order Pseudomonadales; family Pseudomonadaceae; genus Pseudomonas; species Pseudomonas sp. Z4-20. The sequence continues at coordinate 3,334,498 of NZ_CP071641.1, read as the reverse complement.
CCGCGATGTGTGTGATCTGGTTGCTGGCGGCGGTCTTCGGCCCCTGGCTGGCGCCACATCCCGTGGGCGAAGTGGTCTCCGACAACGTCTTCGACGGCCTCAGCGCTGCTTACCCGCTGGGCACCGATTATTTGGGCCGTGACATGCTCAGCCGGATCCTGGTGGGCGCGCGGTTTACCGTCGGCCTGGCTTTGGTGGCGGCAGTGTTGGCGAGCGGTTTGGGCACCAGTTGCGCGCTGCTCTCGGTGGTGTCGCCGAAGTGGTTGGACGAACTGATCAGCCGCCTGATGGACGCCTTCATTTCGATTCCGAGCAAGATGCTCGCGCTGATCATGGTCTCGGCCTTTGGCTCCTCGGTGACGCTGTTGATTTGCACGGCGGTGCTGAGTTTCACCCCGGGCGCGTTCCGCATCGCTCGCAGCATGGCGGTGAACATCGAGGCCCTCGAGTACGTGCAAGTGGCCCGCACCCGTGGCGAGCGTCGGCTATACATCGCCTGCGTGGAGATCCTGCCGAACATGCTCAACCCGGTGCTGGCTGACCTGGGCCTGCGCTTCGGATTCATCGTGCTGTTGCTCAGCGGCATGAGTTTTCTCGGCCTCGGCGTGCAACCGCCGGACGCCGACCTGGGTTCGCTGGTGCGGGAAAATATCGGCGGCCTCAACCAGGGCGCGCCGGCGATCGTGATTCCGGCCTTGGCCATCGGCACCCTGACGATTGGCGTCAACCTGTTTATCGACCGCCTGTCCTCGCGGCGCAATCGACGTTCGGGAGGTCATTGAGATGAGCGAATTGATTCGAGTCGAAAACCTGCGAGTGGTCGCCTGCGGCGAACGCAGTGAAGTGGAGATCGTCAAGGGCGTCAGCTTCTCCCTGGAGAAAGGCGAGGTGCTGGCGTTGATTGGCGAGTCCGGCTCCGGCAAGACCACCATCGCCCTGGCGCTGCTTGGCTATGCCCGGCGTGGCTGTCGGCTGGCCGGCGGCGTGGTGCGGATCGGCGAGCATGACATGCTGGCGCTGAGCGAAGGCGAGCTGCAACGGCTGCGCGGCAATCGCGTCTCCTATATTGCCCAAAGCGCCGCGGCGGCGTTCAATCCGGCGAAAAAACTCATTGATCAAGTGGTGGAGGGCGCCTTGATCCACGGCCTGGGCAGCCGGGCGGTGCTCGAAGCCAAGGCCATCGAACTGTTCCGCGACCTGGCGCTGCCCGACCCCGAGCGCATCGGCCAGCGCTACCCCCACCAAGTCTCCGGCGGGCAACTGCAGCGGGTGATGGCGGCCATGGCGCTGATCAGCGATCCGCTGCTGGTGGTGCTCGACGAACCGACCACGGCCCTCGACGTCACGACTCAGATCGACGTGTTGCGCGCCTTCAAGCGCGTGGTGCGCGAGCGTGGCGCGACGGCGGTCTACGTTTCCCATGACCTGGCGGTCGTGGCGCAGATGGCCGATCAGATCGTGGTGCTCAACGGCGGACAGATCTTCGAACAGAGCGCCACCACGCCGCTGCTCAAGGGCCCGGTCCATGCCTACACCCGCAGCCTGCTGGCGGCGGCGCGGCCGGACACGACGATCCGGCCGCCCTGCGGCGTGGCCGAGGATGCGCCGCTGCTGACCATCCAAGGCCTGACCGCCGGCTACGGCAACAAGAACGCGCAGGGCATGCCGGCGATCCGCGTCCTCGAAGGCATTGACCTGACCGTGCGTCGAGGCCAGGCCATTGGGGTGATCGGCGAATCCGGCTCGGGCAAATCGACCCTGGCCCGGGTGGTGGCGGGGCTGCTGCCTCCGGCCCTAGGCGGGCTGACTTTTGATGGAGCGCCGCTGGGCGGCAGTCTGTCCGAACGCACCGCTGACCAGTTCCGACGCATCCAGATGGTGTTCCAGAACGCCGACACCGCGCTCAATCCGATGCACAGCATCAGCGCCATCTTAAGCCGGCCGCTGAAGATGTATTTTGGCCTCAAGGGCGCGGCCCTGCGCGAGCGCATCGGCGAGTTGCTCGACCTCGTTCGCCTGCCACGGGACTTGGCCGAGCGCCGCCCGAGCGAGCTGTCCGGAGGGCAGAAGCAGCGGGTCAACCTGGCCCGGGCGCTGGCGGCCAAACCGGACCTGATCCTCTGCGATGAAGTGACCTCGGCGCTCGACACCGTGGTCGGCGCGGCGATCCTCGAATTGTTGCGCGACCTGCGCCAGCAACTGGGCGTTTCGTACCTGTTCATCAGCCACGACATCTCCACCGTCCGCGCCTTGTGCGACGACATTGTGGTGATGTACAGCGGCCACAAGGTCCAGGCGGGTACCCGACAATCGTTCGCTCAGGCGCCGTTTCATCCTTACACCGATTTGCTCATTCATTCGGTCCCGGAGCTGCGCCAGGGCTGGCTGGAAACCTGCGGCGCCACCACCTGCGGCACGCTTCCACCGTTGGGGCCAAAGGCTAACGAACCAGAACTGTGCACCTTTCTCAACCGCTGCCCGGTGCGGGTCGATGGCCTGTGCAACCACACCGCGCCACCCCGACGGGTGATCGACGGCGGTAGCGAGGTGCTCTGTCATCACGACAGCAGCGAACTGCTAAAAAGCCAACAGGATTCAAACAGCATGATCGCGGGAGCCTACGCATGAACGCGCGTTTTGTGAGGTTGGCCGAGCAGGGCCGCCCCGTCGTCAACTTGCAGGTGGATGGCGTGCCCATCGAAGCGTTGCAGGGCGACACGCTAATGGTTGCCTTACTGACCCAAGGCCCGGCGCTGCGCCAGTCTGAGTTCGATCCGGGCAGCCGTGCCGGTTTTTGCCTGATGGGCGCGTGCCAGGATTGCTGGGTCTGGACCCGCAGCGGCGAACGCTTGCGCGCCTGCTCCCAAGAAGTCCGCGAAGGGCTGGATATCATCACTCAACAACCGGAGGCAGTATGGCCACTGCGCGGATAGTCATTGTCGGCGCCGGGCCGGCCGGCATTCGTTGTGCCCAGACCTTGGTCGCGGCGGGTTTCAAACCGGTCCTGGTCGACGAGAGCCGGCGTGACGGCGGGCAGATCTACCGTCGCCAGCCTGAAGGGTTCACCCGCGACTACGCAACGCTCTACGGCACCGAAGCCGACAAGGCCCGCGACCTGCACGAGAGCTTCGATCGCCTGCGCCCACAGATCGATTACCGACCCGACACGCTGGTCTGGAACTTGACACCGGGGCAATTGTGCTGCGTCAGCCAAGGCCAGCATTCAACGCTGGAGTACGACGCGCTGATCCTCTGCACCGGCGCCACCGACCGCTTGATGCCCATCGAAGGTTGGCAATTGGGCGGCACCTACAGCCTCGGCGGCGCTCAGATCGCCTTGAAGGCCCAGGCGGTGTCCATCGGTCACCGGGTGGTGTTCATGGGCAGCGGGCCGTTGCTGTACCTGGTGGCGAGCCAGTATGTGAAAGCCGGGGCCCAGGTTGCGGCGGTGCTGGACACTTCGCCGCTGGGCAAGCGCATCCAGGCCTTGCCCAAACTCATGGCGCGTCCGGGATTGCTGTTTACCGGCATGAAACTGCTGGCGCAGTTGTATCGGGCGAAGATCGCGGTGCATCTCGGGGTTTCGCCGTTGCAGGTGCTCGGTGAGCCGGCCACAGGCGTGAGTGGCGTTCGCGTGCGCACCGCGAACGGCGAGACGCTGACGGTGGATTGCGACGCGGTGGCGCTCGGTTATCACCTGCGCCCGGAAACCCAACTGGCCGATCTGGCCGGCTGTCGACTGCGCTTCGACGAGGCGTCTGGGCAATGGCTGCTGGAAACCGATGATGAGGGCCGGACCACGGTCAGCGGCGTCTATGCGGCGGGGGATGGCTCGCGGATCCGTGGCGCGGACGCCGCCGAGCACGCCGGGCGCCTGGTCGCCATGGCCTTGCTCAGCGACCTGCAACAACCGGTGGACGCGGCACGGATGGCCGAGGCACGGCGTGCCTTGGGTGTGATGGAAGCATTTCGCCTCGGCCTGGCCCAGGCGTTCCCCTGGCCGGCGACACAGGCCAAGGCGTTGCCGGACGAAGCCATCGTCTGCCGGTGCGAAATGATCACCGCCGGCGAGCTACGCCGCACCGTCAGCGAAAAGGGCGCTTGTGAAGTCAACCGGGCCAAGGCGTTCAGCCGCGTCGGCATGGGCCGCTGCCAGGGGCGCTATTGCTCCCAGGCCGGGGCCGAAGTGATCGCCGCCGCCGCCGGGGTGCCGGTGCAAGAGGTCGGGCGTCAGCGTGGTCAGGCACCGGTCAAACCGCTTTCGATGTCGACCCGGGAGGTGACGCCATGACCGTTGATAAGGCCGATGTGATTATTGTCGGCGGTGGGGTGATGGGCTCGGCGTCGGCATTTTTCCTGCGCCAACGGGGCCAGTCGGTGATCTTGCTGGAGCGCGACCAGATCGGTCAGTACGCCAGCGGTGTGAACTTCGGCAACGTGCGGCGCCAAGGGCGATTTCTTGGCCAGCTTGAATTGGCGAACCGTTCCTTTGCGCTGTGGCAACGATTGCCGGAGTTGATCGACGACGACTTGGAGTTCATCCCCAGCGGGCATCTGCGCGTGTGTTATCGCGAGGATGAAATCGCTGAGCTGCAAGCCTACGCCGGCGCGCCCGAAGCCCGGCAGCTGGATTTGCAGATCTATCAAGGCAGCGAACTGCATACGCGTTTCCCGTTCCTCGGCAAAGACGTCAAGGGCGGTTCCTACGCGCCCCACGACGGTCACGCCAACCCACGCCTGGCGGCACCGGCGTTCGCCCGGGCGGCCCGACGACTGGGGGCGCGGATCGAGGAACGCACGGAGGTCGCCGAAGTGCAAAAGGCCAACGGTGAATTCAGCGTCACCACCACCGATGGCCGCCGGTTCAGCGCCGCGCAGCTGTTGATCACGGCGGGCGCCTGGGGGCAAAAACTCTCGGAGCAATTCGGCGAGCCGGTGCCGCTGGCGCCGAACGGCCCGCAAATGGCCGTCACCGAACCGGTGCCTTACGCCTTGCCGACGGTGATCGGGGTGTTCACCAAGATCCCTGAAGAAGTGATCTATTTTCGCCAGATTCCACGGGGCAACATCATCATCGGCGGCGGCTATCGCCGCGTGCCGGACATGCTCAACCGCCGCGCCTACGTCGAGCCACGCAGTATTCTCAACCAACTGGAGCAGATGCGGCGCCTGCTGCCGGGCGTCGGCAACCTCAACATCATCCGCGTGTGGAGCGGCATCGAAGGCTACCTGCCCGACAACCTGCCGATCATGGGCGCCAGCGGCAACGTCGACGGCTTGTACTACGCCTTCGGCTTCAGCGGCCATGGCTTCCAACTCGGTCCGGGCGTCGGTGACGTCATGGCCGAACTGATCAGCACCGGCAGCACCCGCACGTCAATCGAACCGTTCTCCATCCGCCGGTTCGCCCCATCCGTCGAACAACGGAGCAAGGCCTCATGAAGCCCCGTGTGCAAGCCATCTTCGAACGTCTGCTGGCGTTCGAAACGGTCTCTTCGGAGTCGAACATGGCGCTGATCGAATACGTGCGCGATGTGCTGCTGGGCAAGGGCATCGAGTCGCTGATCGTCAAGGACGAAAGCGGCAAGAAGGCCAACCTGTTCGCCAGCACCGGTCCACGGGAACTACCCGGTATCCTGTTGTCCGGACACACCGACGTCGTCCCGGCGGCGGGGCAGGCCTGGACCGTCCCGGCGTTCCAGGCGACGCTGCGTGATGGCCGGGTGTATGGGCGTGGCAGCTGTGACATGAAGGGCTTCATCGCCCTGGCTATCGACGCCATGCTCGACGCCGCCGACCATTCGTTGACCCGGCCGCTGCAACTGGCGCTTTCCCACGATGAAGAAATCGGCTGCGTGGGCGTCCGACGCCTGCTCGACGTGCTGCACTTGGCGCCGGTGCGGCCGTTCCTCTGCGTGATCGGCGAGCCGACCAACATGCAGTTCGTGCTGGGCCACAAGGGCAAGGGCTCCTACCGCACCTACTGCCGTGGCCTGGAGGCCCATTCATCCCTGGCACCACGCTCGGTCAATGCCATCCACGTGGCGTGCGATTTCATCGCGGCGTTGCGCCGCAGCCAGCAGCAATTACAGGAGCAAGGCGCCCAGGATGCGGCTTACGACGTGCCCTACAGCACCGTGCATGTTGGGCAGATCGTCGGCGGCAAGGCACTGAACATCGTGCCGAACCTGTGCACGCTGGATTTCGAAGTGCGCAATCTGCCGGCCGATGATCTGGATCAGTTTCTGGAGCACCTGCGCGAGCAGGCCGAGGTGATCGTTCGCGAGGCGAAGAAGCTTTCGAGCGTGGCGGACATCGAGATCCAGACGTTGAATGTCTATCCGGGGCTCGATACGCATCCGAGTGTTGAGGCGGTGCGTTTTCTAAGCGGCTTCGCTGCGCCGGGTACGGGGACGGCGAAGGTGTCCTTTGGGACTGAGGGTGGGTTGTTCAAGCAGCGGTTGGATGTGCCTGTGGTGGTCTGTGGGCCTGGTTCGATCGAGCAGGCGCATAAGCCTGATGAGTTTATCGAGGTGAGTCAGATGCAGGCGGGGGAGCGGTTTTTGGCGGGGTTGTTGGGTTCTTTGAGGCTTTAGGCTGTTTTTTGGCTGATGGATTTGTGTGTATATCCGTTTTTTTTGTTGTGGCTGCTGACGGTTTCGCTTTTACAGCGAGTCACTTTCGAAAGGCGCGAAAGTAACCAAAGCGCCTTTGCCCCACCACTTGGTGCCTCGCCTAGGCTCGGCATGCCTGAACGAAGGCATTGCTCCGGGGGCCCGCCGCGAAGGGCCATCCATGGCCCAGCGCGGCTACCTCGGCATCCATGCCGAGGTGCCCCCTCCACAATACCTTCGTTCAGCCAGCGTGGTTAACGGGGCGCCGAGATCAACGTCCGCCGCGAGGCGGCCTTAGGGCCGACCTGGTTTGGTTGGGATCGAGTTTCTTCTGTGGGAGCCTGCTCGCGATGGCAGTTGGCAGTTGCAGTTGGCGGGATGACGAAAGTACCTTGATCTTCACTCCCACAAGCAAACGCCGCTTTTAGAGCAAACGATAAACCTGTGGCGAGGGAGCTTGCTCCCGCTGGGCTGCGCAGCAGACCCAAAACCATTCAGCAAGGTGTATCTGGATAATCGCAGGGTTGCATTTTACGGCCGCTGCGCAGCCGAGCGGGAGCAAGCTCCCTCGCCACGGGGGCATCGTTTTCTTTGAGTTCCGTAGCAAGCAGGCTCGCACAGGAAAAACGCAATCCCACCCAAACCAGGTCGGCTCTAAGGCCGCCTCGCAGCGGACGTTGATCTCGGCGCCCCGTTAACCACGCTGGCCGAACGCAGGTATTGCGCAGTGGGCATCCCGGCATGGATGCCGGGATAGCCGCGCTGGCCCATGGATGGGCCTTCGCGGCGGGCCCACGGAGCAATGCCGGAGTGAGGGCACACCGAGCCGAGGCGAGGTGCCGAGTGGTGGGGCAAAAGCGCTTTGCTTACTTTCGCGCTCTTCGAAAGTGAGTCGCTGTAAAAGCGAAACCATAATCAGCCATCACCCAAAAAAAGGATATACACCCACACCCAGCCACAAAGCAAAGCAACCACAGCCCCTCGGTATAGCCTGCCGTCCCACCCCAAAACTTCAGCATCCAACACCGCCCAAACCCCACTTTCAGCATCCTGCGCCGTAGCGTCTCCCTAGACTGGAGCTACCTCGAAACAGGACATGACCATGCTCACACAACACCTGAAAGACCCCAGCCTGCTGGCGGAACTGGCCTATATCGATGGACAGTGGATCGCCGCCGACGATGGCGCCACCCTCGACGTCATCAACCCTGCCACCGGCCAAGTGCTCGCCCGCGTCCCTGCGATGCAAGGCAGCGAGACCCGGCGCGCCATCGAGGCCGCCGAGCGGGCCTGGCCGGCGTGGCGGGCGCGTCCGGCGGCGGAGCGGGCGGGGCTGTTGGAGCGCTGGTATCAAGCCATGATGGACAACTTCGACGACCTCGCGCTGATCATGACCTATGAGCAGGGCAAGCCGCTGAGCGAAGCCAAGGGCGAGATTCGCTATGGTGCCGGCTTCGTCAAATGGTTCGCCGAAGAAGCCCGCCGGATCTATGGCGAAACCATACCGGCCCCCAGCGGGGACCGTCGCCTGCTCACGCTCAAGCAATCGGTGGGTGTCTGCGCCGCCATCACGCCGTGGAATTTCCCCAATGCGATGATCACCCGCAAATGCGCGCCGGCCTTGGCGGCGGGGTGCCCGGTCATCGTCAAGCCTTCAGACCTGACGCCCTTGTCGGCGCTGGCATTGGCGGTGCTGGCCGAGCGGGTCGGGATTCCGGCCGGGGTTTTCAACGTCGTGACCGGTTTGCCCGCCGGTATTGGCGAGGAGCTGACCGGCAACCCCACGGTACGGAAGATTTCCTTCACCGGCTCCACGGCGGTCGGCCGGCTGCTGATGCGCCAGAGCGCCGAGCACATCAAGCGGCTGAGCCTGGAGCTGGGGGGCAACGCGCCGTTCATTGTGTTTGACGACGCGGACCTGGAACAGGCCGTGGTCGGCATCATGCAAAGCAAGTTTCGCAACGCCGGCCAGACCTGTGTCTGCGCCAACCGTATCCTGGTGCAGGACGGTATCTACGAATGCTTCGCCGAGCGCCTGGTGCAAGAGGTGCGCAAGCTCAAGGTCGGCAATGGCCTTGAGGCCGATGTCATGATCGGCCCGTTGATCAACCCGGCGGCGGTGAGCAAGGTCGCCCGGCATATCGATGATGCGCTGAGCCAGGGCGCGCGATTGTTGTGTGGCGCGATTCCCCGGGGCGACAGCCAGTTTGTCGAGCCGACGGTGCTGGGCGACGCCCATGCCGGGATGCTGCTGGCCAACGAAGAAACCTTCGGCCCCGTTGCCCCGCTGATGCGTTTTACCACCGAAGATGAGGCATTGGCTCTGGCCAATGCCACGCCCTATGGCCTGGGCGCTTATTACTTCACCCAGGACCTGCGCCGTTCATGGCGGTTCGGTGAGGCGCTGGAGTTCGGCATGATCGGCCTCAATACCGGGATCATTTCCATGGAAGTTGCGCCCTTCGGCGGTATCAAACAGTCGGGACTGGGCCGCGAAGGCAGCAAGTACGGCCTGGATGAATACCTTGAAGTCAAAGCCTTCCACATCGGTGGGTTGTGATGCGGCCATCGTTTGAACGGACCCTTGGGAGTCATGATTGATGAGCAAACCCTTTCGAATCGCTGCGATTGCCGGTGATGGTATTGGCAGGGAAGTGCTGCCCGAAGGCCTGCGCGTGTTGGAGCAGGCCGCGAAGAAGTGGCAGTTGGACTTGAGCATTGAAGTGCTCGATTGGGCCCACTGTGATTATTACTTGGAGCACGGGCAGATGATGCCCACCGACTGGTTCGAGCAACTCAGGGGTTTCGACGCGATCTACTTCGGCGCCGTGGGTTGGCCGGACAAGGTCCCGGACCATATTTCCCTGTGGGGCTCGCTGCTCAAGTTCCGCCGCGATTTCGACCAGTACGTGAACATTCGCCCGGTGCGCCTGTTTCCAGGTGTGCCGTGCCCGCTGGCCGGACGAGAGGCGGGGGATATCGATTTCGTGGTAATCCGTGAAAACACCGAGGGTGAATATTCATCGGTCGGCGGCAAGATGTTCGAGGGCACCGAGCATGAGTTCGTCTTGCAGGAGTCGGTGTTCACCCGCCGAGGCGTCGACCGGATCCTCAAGTTTGCTTTCGATTTGGCCCAGGCTCGACCGCGCAAGCGCCTGACGGCGGCGACCAAGTCCAACGGGATCTCCATCAGCATGCCGTACTGGGATGAACGCACTGCGTTGATGGCCGAGCACTACCCCGAGGTGACCTGGGACAAGCAACACATCGACATCCTCTGCGCGCGTTTTGTCTTGCAGCCGGACCGTTTCGACGTGGTAGTTGCCTCGAACCTGTTCGGCGATATTCTCTCCGACCTGGGCCCGGCCTGCGCCGGAACCATCGGTATTGCGCCGTCGGCCAATCTCGACCCGGAGCGACGCTTTCCATCACTGTTCGAACCGGTGCACGGCTCGGCGCCAGACATCTACGGGCAGAACATCGCGAACCCGATCGCGATGATCTGGTCCGGCGCGCTGATGCTCGATTTCCTCGGCAATGGCGATGAGCGTTATCGCGCGGCCCATGACGGGATTCTCCAGGCTATCGAGCAGGTGATTGCCCAAGGGCCGATCACCCCGGACCTGGGCGGGCAGGGCTCGACCCAGGACGTCGGCAAGGCTATCGCTTCGGCGCTTTGAGGCCCTGGCGCACGATCGCCAGCCCATGTGGTCGTAACCTTCAGCGCATCCGTGCTTGAACGTTATGACCCATGGAGACCCAATGAATCAGGGCGTCCCGAACACCGATACCAATCGTCGCCAATTGCTGCAGATCATCGCCGGGCTGTCTGACGGCGTGATCCTGGTGGAGGTCGACCAGACCATCGCCTGGGCCAACGAAGCCGCCTTGACCATGCACGGCGTCAAGGCACTTGAAGAGCTGGGTCGCAATGCCAAGGCGTACGCCAAACGCTTCAACCTGCGCTACCGCAACAATCATTCGCTGCCCGAGGAAAACTACCCGATCGCCCGCGTGGCGCGCGGCGATGAATTCAGTGACGTGCTGGTGGAAGTCACACCGGCGGCGGATCCGGATCGCACCTGGGTGCACCGCATCCGCGGCATGGTGCTGACCGACCGCAACGACGAACCGGAATACCTGGTGCTTATTCTCAGCGACGCCACCGAATGGGCCAGCGCTGAACAGCGTTTCGAGAAGACCTTCGGCGCCAACCCGGCGCCAGCGGTGATCTGCCGTCTGAGCGACCTGCGCTACATCAAGGTCAACGCGGGTTTCCTGGAAATGACCGGCTACAGTCGCGAGCAGGTGATCGGGCGTTCGGTGTACGAGTTGGATGTACTCGAGGCGGCCGAGAAGCGCGCCCTGGCCATCGAGCGGCTGGGGCAGGGCGCGACCATTCCGCAGATGCAGGCCGAGCTGCGATTGCCTGACGGCACCAACAAGCAGGTGGTTGTCGCGGGTCAGCCGCTGGACCTGCACGATGAAGATTGCATGTTGTTTTCCTTCATGGACATGGAACCACGACGCAAGGCGGAAACCGCACTGCGCCAGAGCGAGGAGCGTTTTGCCAAATCGTTCCGCCTGTCGCCGGTGCCGACCTTGATCTGCAGCGGTGAGCAGCAACTGCTGGAAATCAACGAGGCTTTTCTTCAGGCCAGCGGATACGCCAGCGAGGAACTGTTGGGCAAGACCGTGGAGGAAATCGGCTTTCTCGACAAGGACGCCGGGGCGGCGCTTTTTGCCCGACTGGAAAAGGCTGCCGCGGTGTCCAGCGTCGACGTCAAGGTGCATAAGAAAGGCGGGGAGCAGATCGATTGCGAAGTAGCCGCCGATACCGTACTCATCCAGGACAAACCGTGCTACTTGCTGGTGCTGATGAACATCACCGAGCGCAAGCGCTCGGAGCTGGAATTGGTGGCCGCCATCGAGGAAGTGATGAAGGACGCGTCATGGTTCAGCCGGACCCTGATCGAAAAACTGGCCAATGTGAAAAGCATCAACGCGCAGTCGCCGGCGACGTCTTTCACCGAACTGACGGCCCGGGAGCGTGATGTGCTGGGGCTGATTTGCGAGGGACTGGCGGATAAGGAAATTGCCGCGCGTTTGAAGTTGGCCCCCAATACCGTGCGCAATCATGTGGCGACTCTCTATTCGAAACTCGACGTCCACAGCCGCAGCGAGGCGATTGTGTGGGCGCGGGAACGCGGCTTGTTCGCCAACGAATGGCGGATGAAGGCACCATGATAGCCAGTGCAAATGCACCTGGCGTACTGGTGCAAATACGGGTTTTGCTCGGGCTGTAACGTCCTTAGGCTGAAGGGTGCGGCGTTCCAGTTGATGCCGCGTCCCCACGAAACAGTCAAGGAATACGCCACGATGTGCACTGAACCCTTCAAGATCGAGAACGACAGGACGTCTGCCCGAGCCATCAGGCCGGGATCGTCCACGGGTCATTTGCGCTTTCGAAGCTGAGGTGCACGCCATGACTCATCTGGCTCCCCTGCGCGCCCAACTCGAAAAAAGCTTTGCGCCACTGGCTTGCGAATGCAGCCTCAATGGCGATGGCACGCTCACCATCCGCCTGTATCACGAAGAAAGCGGCGAGGTTGACCTGGTGGTCAGCGGCATGAGCGTGGAAAGCATCCGATCTGAAGAAAGCCTGGCCAAGCTGATCGATGAACTGCGCTATGAGCTGTACAACACGCCGTTGCATCGCAGCGATCCGGCCTGAGTTATAGAGCGCATGATCAGAGCAGCGTCGCCCGACAATCGAGCACCAGGCGCGCGCCTCCCGACTCGCTGCGATCCACCTCCAGCGTGAACCCGTGCAAGCTGGCTATTGCGGCGACGATCGACAGGCCCAGGCCGAATCCGCCGTGCTGGCTGCTGCCCTCGGCGCGATAGAAACGCCGGAACACCGCCTTGCGTTCTGCCTCGGGGATACCGGGGCCGGAGTCGAGTACTTCGATGCGCGTGCTGTCGCCCTGATCGACGCCTCGCAGGATCACCTTGCCGCCCGGCGGGGTGAACTTGATCGAGTTGCTCAACAGGTTTGACACCGCTTCGAACAGCAAGGCGCGATCGCCGTTGAGCAAGGGCAGGCTGTCGGGTAATTCCAGGATGAAGACCAGTTCGCCTTCTTCAGCCAGTGGCAGGTAGAAGTCGTGCAATTCCTGCAACAGCGGCAACGGGTCGAGGCGCACGAAGCCAGAGCGGCGCTGTTGGTCCTCCAGCTCGGAAATTCGCAGCAAGCCGCGAAATCGCGCCATGAGCGTGTCGGTCTCGGCGATCACCTGGTCCATTTGCAGCGCTTCGGCAGAGCCGTCCGCCGCCTCTTGCTGGATGCGATAAAGCTGGGCGCGCAGGCGTGTCAGCGGTGTTCGCAGGTCGTGGGCGATGTTGTCGCACACGCCTTTGACTTCATTCATCAATCGTTCGATGCGGTCGAGCATGGCATTGACGATGGCGGCCAGCATGTCCAACTCATCGCGACGACTCGACAGCGGCAGGCGATGCTTCAGGTCGCCGGCGACGATTGCTTCGGCACTCGCCTGCAAGGCGCGAATGCGCCGCAGCGGACGGCGGCGCAGCAGATGCCAGCCGGCAACGCCTGGCAGGATGGTCAGCGACACGCCCCAGAACAAGGCGTGCAGGATGATCCGCGTCACCGCGAACAGCGAGCCGTTGTCCCGTGCCAGTACCAGCCAGCGACCGTCCTGGGTCCGGGTCGCTACCGCATCGCAGCTGTCGGACGGCACGCCTGGATCGTCGGAATCGACGCAGCCACCGAGCATATGAATCTTGCCATCCAGGGGCAGGTCGGCGGGGATGCGCAGGATCGGCCCGCTCAAATGGCGCAGTTGCGGGTCGAACAGGCCGTAGGCGTCGACGCCGCGCTCATCCAGGGTCAGGCTGGCCATCAGCGCGTCTTCCAATTGATCGCCGTGGATGCGGGCAAACAGGTGCTGGCGTTGCATCAGCGAATGCTTGGCGAGGCTGTCGAGGTAGCCGAATACCTCGTAATACATCACCCCCATCAGGATCGCGCTCCAGATCACGAACAGCGCACTGTAGAGCGCCAGCAGGCGGCTGCTGGAGGAGCGCCAGCCCTTAGCGGGGTTCAGCAATGACATAACCGGAACCTCGTACCGTGCGGATCAGCGGTTCCAGGCCCGGCGGGTCGATTTTCTTGCGCAGGCGACCGATGTGGACATCGATCAGGTTGGTGCCCGGGTCGAAGTGATAACCCCAGACTTCCTCGAAAATCATCATGCGCGAGAGGATCTGGCCGCTGTTGCGCATGAGAAATTCCAGCAGCTTGTACTCGGTGGGCAGCAGGCTCAGCAATTGGCTGTTACGGCTGGCTTCGCGGCTGATCAGGTTCAGCTCCAGGTCCGCCACCCGCAGCACGGTTTCCGGTTCGCGGGCGCCATTGTTGCGCCGCAGCAGCACTTCGACGCGGGCGGCCATCTCGTCAGTGGCAAACGGCTTGGTCAGGTAATCGTCGCCGCCAGCGCGCAGGCCGCGCACGCGTTCGTCGACATCGGAAAGGGCGCTGATCATCAGGATCGGCGTGGCCACGCCCATGGTCCGCAACGTGGTGACGATCACCAGACCGTCGAGCTCGGGCAGCATGCGGTCCAGGGTGATCAGGTCGTAGTCACCGCTGACGGCCCGTTCCAGGCCTTCGCGGCCATTGTCGACCCAATCGACGTCCAGGCCGTTGCGGGTCAGTTCGGCGACGATCTCACGGGCGGTCACGGCGTCGTCTTCGATGGTCAGGATGCGGTTCATGGGCAGTTCCGGATGAGGAAATTGGAGCGACTGCGCAGCATTCTGCCAAATAATACCTGTCGGCTTTCTGAAAAAAACTTCATGGGAGACGACATAGGGATTTACTGGCCTGGATCAACACTTCGTCACAAATATTCCCTAACGTTGTTCCGGCACGCACCAGCATGCTGCGTCCGCCGCCCCGTTTTGGCGCGCAGTCGCTGGCGGGGCAATGACGCCGGGTAGTAATGGCTTTCCGCAAGGAGCCGAGGCCTACTGAACTATCAAGGAAGTGCAGCACGATGCAACCTCAAGAACTCATACACCGACACTACGATATCCAGCCGTTGAAACAGGCCGACATGACCGTGCGCCTGGACGGGCAGACGGTCAATGCCGCTCAAGGCGAAACCGTGCTGACCGTGATCCAGGCCGTGGGGAGGCGCCAGGTGGCGCGCAACGACCATGGCCAGATCAGCGGGGCCTACTGCGGCATGGGCGTCTGCCAATGCTGCCTTGTCAAGATCGACGGCCGTCACAAGCGTCGCGCTTGCCAGACCCTGGTGCGACCCGGCATGCAGATCGAAACCCGGGCCAACCGCATTGCCGAGACGGAGGCGCCATGAACCTCGATCCAGTGATCGTCGGCGGCGGGCCGGCGGGCATGGCGGCAGCCATCGAGCTGGCCTCCCACGGGGTTCGCTGCACGTTGCTCGAGGAAGCACCGCGCCTGGGGGGCGTGGTGTATCGCGGGCCGCTGCGCGATGGTGTGCGCCTGGACTACCTGGGACCTCGTTACAGCCAAGCGCTGGAGAAACTCCATGGGCAATTCCAGCGTCACGCCGACTTGATCGACGTGCGATTGGGCAGCCGTGTCATCGGCGCCGAAGGTTTCCGGGCTCTGATGCTGCTGGACGCCGACGAGCGCCTGCGTGAGGTTGCCTATTCGCAATTGATCCTGGCGGCCGGTTGTCATGAGCGCAGCGTGCCGTTCCCGGGCTGGACGCTGCCAGGCGTGATGATGCTCGGCGGCCTGCAGTTGCAGATCAAGAGCGGGGTGGTAAAACCGCCAAGCCCGGTCGTCATTGCGGGGACCGGACCGCTGCTGCCGCTGGTGGCTTGTCAGCTGCACGCGTCGGGCGTCGCCGTGGCGGGTGTCTACGAGGCCTGTGCCTTTGGCAAGATTGCCAGGCAGAGCTTGGCTTTGTTGAACAAGCCGCAGCTGTTTCTCGATGGATTGGGCATGCTGGCCTATCTCAAGCGGCATCGCATTCCCGTGCGTTACGGTTGGGGCGTGGTGCGGGCCCAGGGCGAAGGGGAGTTGAGCAATGTAACCGTAGCGCCCTATTCCGGTGATTGGGCGCCGGACCTCGCGCGCGCCGAACAGGTGCCGGCCCAGACACTGGCGGTCGGGTATGGGTTTATCCCGCGCACCCAATTGAGCCAGCAGATGGGGCTTGAGCATGGCTTCAGCGAGGACGGCTACCTGCGAGCCGTGTCCGATGCCTGGCAGCGCGGCAGCGAGGCCCATGTTCATCTGGCGGGCGACATGGGCGGGATTCGCGGCGGTGAAGCCGCCATGCTGAGCGGGCGCATCGCGGCGCTGTCGGCTTTGGTGCAACGCGAGGTCCTGGATGCGCCCGCGGCTCTGAAGCAGCGCGAGCGTTACCAAGCGCAACTGGATCGGATTATCCGCTTTCGCGCCGCTGTCGATCGCTACACCCGACGCGGGGCCGGGCAAACGACGCTGCCGAGCGCCGATACGGTGATCTGTCGCTGCGAACATGCCACGCGCGCCGACATTGATCGCGCCTTGGAGCAGGGCGTGCAAGACATGGCCAGCCTGAAAATGCGAACCCGCGTGAGCATGGGCGATTGCCAGGGGCGCATGTGTGTCGGCTATTGCTCCGACCGGTTGCGCGAAGCCACCGGGCGCGCCGATGTGGGCTGGCTGCGGCCGCGTTTCCCCATCGATCCGATTCCTTTTTCAGCGTTCCAGAACGTCGCCATGGAGGCCGTTTCCGATGACTAGACACTATGACGTAGTGATTGCGGGTGGAGGTGTGATCGGCGCTTCCTGTGCCTATCAGCTGTCCAAACGCAGGCACCTGAAGATCGCCCTGATCGATGCCAAGCGCCCCGGCAACGCCACCCGCGCATCGGCCGGTGGCCTGTGGGCCATCGGCGAATCGGTGGGCCTGGGTTGCGGGGTGATTTTCTTTCGCATGATGTCGGCCAATCGCAAGCGCCAGGCCCAGGGCGCCGCCGTGGCGGTGGATGCCAGCACACCGCACATTTTACCCGCCTCGTTTTTCGATTTCGCCTTGCAGTCCAATGCGCTGTACCCGCAGTTGCACCGCGAGTTGATCGACCGCCATGGCATGGATTTCAAGTTCGAAGAGACCGGGCTCAAGTTTGTGATCTATGACGATGAGGACCGCTTGTACGCCGAGCACATCGTTGCTTGCATTCCTCATCTGGCCGATCAGGTGCGTTGGCTCGACCAGGCCGCCTTGCGCGAGGCCGAGCCGAATGTCAGCCATGAGGCCCGCGGCGCGCTGGAGTTCCTGTGCGACCACCAGGTCAGCCCGTTCCGCCTGGCCGATGCCTACACCGAGGGCGCACGGCAGAACGGCGTCGATATGTTCTTCAACACTAACGTGACTGAAGTCTTGCGTAGCGGGACTCGGGTGACGGGCGTGAAGACCGCCGAGGCCGGGACGTTCAGTTGCCAGACCCTGATCAACGCCGCCGGGGCCTGGGCCGCGGATCTGAGCGAGCAGGCCACGGGCGTGCGGATTCCAGTCAAGCCGGTCAAGGGCCAGATCCTGCTGACCGAGCGCATGCCAAAGATCCTCAAGGGCTGCCTGACCACCAGCGATTGTTATGTGGCGCAGAAAGACAACGGCGAAATCCTGATCGGCAGCACCACGGAGGACAAAGGCTTCGACGTGACCACCACCTACCCCGAGATCGAAGGCTTGGTGCAAGGTGCGGTGCGTTGTATCCCGCAGCTGGCCGACATCAACTTGAAACGCACCTGGGCCGGCCTGCGTCCCGGCTCACCCGATGAGCTGCCGATCCTGGGGCCGATGCGCGGCGCGCAGGGTTACCTCAACGCTTGCGGACATTTCCGCACCGGCATCCTCACCTCGGCCATTACCGGCGTGCTGTTGGATAAACTGGTGAACGACGAACCGTTGCCGCTGGACATCACACCGTTCCTGGCGGATCGGTTCGAGATGACTGCCGAGAAGAAGGCAATGGCGTTGGCCTGAAAATGCCGATGGGAGCGCAATGCGGTTCATTTAAGAAAAATGATAGGCCTGCGCAGCAGTCGTAAATCCGGCTGGCAGAGTTCACCTGTTGCACCGCGGTGCCTGGTTTTGGGGCGGCTGCGCCACCCAGCGGGAGCAAGCTCCCTCGCCACGGGATTGCGTTCGGTCTTTAAGTTCGTGGCATGGCAATCCCTTGCGGCGAGGGAGTGCTATTCCGATTGGTGGGAGTGTGTCAGCGACATGTTTCCCCAGAGGGTACACAGGGTTTGGGACGCACAGGCTTCTGTGGCGAGGGAGCTTGCTCCCGCTCGGCTGCGCAGCAGTCGTAAATCCGGCTGGCAGAGTTTACCTGTTGCACCGCGGTGCCTGGTTTTAGGGTGACTGCGTCACCCAGCGGGAGCAAGCTCCCTCGCCACGGATTTGTCGATCGCCCTAAGTGAACAGCATTACGATGGGAGCGGGCTTGCTCGCTCCCATCGGTTATTCCATCGGCGTGCTGACAAACGCCTCCAGCCCTTCGGCATAGACGGTAAACGCGCTGATCTGCGGGAACGCCTTGCCTTGCACCTGATCAGCGACCAGCAGATTGGTGAAGCTCCACGCCACCGCGACGGTAATACCGGCCTGATCGAGCGAGCCATCGGTGGGCAGCGGCTGTTTCTCCAGGGCCTGTTCCAGCGCCTCGTAGGCTGCGAGCAGCTGGCCCGATACCCGCTCGACCCACGGCGCGTGCTGGATTTCCGTCGGTCGCAGCGTGCGTTCGTAATAGATCTGCACCGACTTCTCGCACGCCGCCAACGCCAAGCCGATCAGCTGAAGCGATCGCAACCGTTGCCCTGGCTCGGTCGGCATCAGGCTGTTTCCGGGGCCGGCCAAGGTCTCCAGATAGTCGATGATCAAGGTGGAATCCATCAGCACCAAGCCATCGTCGAGCAGCAGGGTCGGTGCCTTGACCACCGGATTGATGCTCTGGAAGTGCTGGAAGTGCCTGAACACCGAGACCGATTCATGTTCGAGGACAATTCCCAGGCGTTTGGCGGAAATGGCGACGCGTCGCACATAGGGCGAGTCCAGCATGCCGATCAGTTTCATGGATCCTCCTTCAGCGGTTTGTCAGGTCAGGATCAATCCTCGAACCCGACCTGTTCATGGATTTCATCGACCTTGAGTTCCAGCCGGTACGCCACGGCAATGAACAATGCCTGGCACAGGCACAACGTGGCACTCAAGGAACGGAACGCGAACGAGCTGCCTTCATTCACCAGCAAGACCGCGTTGGCCCGCTTGGCCAGGGGCGACAGGTTGCTGTCCGTGATGATCAGCGTCTTGGCCTGGTGATGCTGGGCGATGCGCAGGCAATGCTGGGTTTCCTTGCCGTAGGGCGTAAAGCTGATGGCGATGACCAGGTCGTTGGCCCGCACGCTGCGCATCTGCTCGCGATAACTGCCGCCCAGGCCGGAGACCAGATGAATGCGCTTGTTGGTGTGTTGCAGGTTGTAGACCAGGTAATCGGCCACCGCGAATGAGCGGCGTACACCGACGACGTAGATGTTATCGGCGTTGACCACCAGATCGACGGCCTTTTCGAACGCTACGTCGTCCAGCTCCAGCCCCAGGCGCTCGATGCCCGACAGCGTGGCATTGACGCATTCGCGTGCCAGGTCGCCGGCGCTGGCCTTCTGCGATTTGTTGGCGATCATGCTGCGAATACGTTGCTGGTAGTTCTGTACCGGCGTGGTCTTGTGGGTGTACGCCTCGCGAAACAGCGCCTGCATTTCGCTGAAGCCGCTGAAGCCGAAGCGTTGCGAAAACCGGACGATGGCCGACGGGTGTACTTCGCACTCCCGGGCGATGTCGCTGATGCGGTCGACCATGATCCGGTCGCTTTGCTGGCTCATGTAGCTGGCGATGCGTTTGAGCTGGCGCGGCAGGCTTTCGTATTCCTCGGTAATCAGTTGCAACAGCCGCTCGGCGTTGACCGGTGGGCTGGGGAGGGCGGCTTCGGACGCGCTCTCGGACGGCGCCGGCAGATCGGGGCGGGTCATAGGAAATCCTTCTGGCTTGTTCTTATAGGGCACCCGGCAGATCGGGTAGACCCTCGACAATAGGTTGGCTGGTCGCAGTCTACAGCGTAGGCGCTGGGAAAATCAGCGGCAGACGAGGTTGTAACACCTGCTGAAACGATGCACTGCGTCTGGCCCGGTTGACCAATAGCGTATTGGAAAAAATATTCCACATAAAAAATTTATGGAATAAATATTGATTATTGCCGCTCGCTCGTTTTAGTCTGCTTCCAACAAAGCGTTGGCGTCGGTTCCGGCGCCAAGCGCAGGCTGATAAAAATAACAGGAGCCAGCATGGGCCAGACTCGTTTTGCCAGTGGGCGTCAATTGGATGTGATCTGCCTGGGACGTTTGGGCGTCGATCTCTACGCGCAGCAAATCGGCGCGCGCCTGGAAGATGTCAGCAGTTTTGCCAAATACCTCGGCGGCTCATCTGCCAACATCGCCTTCGGCACGGCCCGCCTGGGACTCAAGTCGGCGATGCTCAGCCGGGTAGGCGATGATCACATGGGGCGCTTCCTCGTCCAGTCCCTAGCGCGCGAAGGGTGTGATGTCAGCGGCATAAAAGTCGATCCTGAACGCCTGACGGCCATGGTCCTTTTGGGGATTAAGGACCGGGAAACCTTCCCCCTGGTGTTCTACCGGGAAAACTGCGCGGACATGGCGCTACGGGCCGCAGACATCGACGAAGCCTTCATTGCGTCCAGCAAGGCGCTGCTGATCACCGGCACGCATTTCTCCACCGAAGGCGTCTACGACGCCAGCATCCAGGCGCTGGACTTTGCCGAGAAACATCAGGTCAAGCGCGTCCTCGACATCGATTACCGCCCGGTGCTCTGGGGCTTGGCGAGCAAGGCCGATGGGGAAACCCGTTTTGTCGCCGACCGCAAAGTCAGCCAACACGTCCAAGGCATCCTGCCGCGTTTCGACCTGATCGTCGGCACCGAAGAAGAGTTTTTGATTGCCGGCGGCAGTGAAAACTTGCTGACCGCGCTGCGCACCGTACGCTCGCTGACGGCGGCCACCCTGGTGGTCAAGCTCGGCCCGCAGGGTTGCACGGTGATCCACGGCGAGGTTGCGAACCGACTGGAAGACGGCGCCCTTTACCCCGGCGTGCGGGTCGAGGTGTTGAACGTACTCGGCGCGGGTGACGCGTTCATGTCGGGCTTTTTGGCCGGTTGGCTGGAAGACGCCAGCGACGAGCGCTGCTGCCAATTGGCTAACGCCTGTGGCGGATTAGTGGTGTCGCGCCACGCCTGTGCCCCGGCCATGCCGACCCGGGCCGAACTTGAGTATCTGTTCGACAGCCCGGTGCCAATCACCCGTCCAGACCAGGACGCCGTATTGCAACGGCTGCATCAGGTCAGCGTGCCGCGTAAGACCTGGAAACAACTGTTCGTTTTTGCCTTCGACCATCGTTGGCAGTTGGTGGAATTGGCCCAGAAGAGCGGGCGCGACCTCGACAGCATCGGCCAGCTCAAGCAACTGTTCATCCAGGCCGTGGAGCGGGTCGAGGCCGACCTGCAACGCCAAGGCATCGACGCCGACGTCGGCCTGCTGGCCGACCAGCGTTTTGGCCAGGACTCGCTGAACGCCGCCACCGGACGCGGCTGGTGGGTAGCGCGTCCGGTGGAAGTCCAAGGCTCGCGGCCGCTGGCGTTCGAGCATGGACGGTCGATCGGCAGCAACCTGATCGCTTGGCCGCAGGAACAAATCATCAAGTGCCTGGTGCAATTCCACCCCGATGACGAGCCGCTGCTGCGACTGGAACAAGAGGCGCAACTGATGGGCTTGTACAAAGCCTCCCAGGTCAGCGGCCATGAATTGCTGCTGGAAGTCATTCCGCCCAAGGACCACCCCTCGGCCCATCCGGATGTGCTCTATCGCGCGCTCAAGCGCCTCTACAACCTGGGGATCTTTCCCGCGTGGTGGAAAATCGAAGGCCAGACTGCCGAAGAGTGGAAGCAACTCGACGAACTGATCCAGGCGCGTGACCCGTATTGCCGGGGTGTGGTGCTGCTGGGCCTCAATGCGCCCGCCGCCGCGCTGGCCGAAGGTTTTCGGCAAGCCAGCCAAAGCACCACGTGCCGGGGTTTTGCCGTGGGCCGGACGATTTTCCAGGAGCCGAGCCGGGCCTGGTTGGCCGGGGAAATCGATGATGAAACGCTGATTCGGGACGTGCAGGGCAGGTTTGTGGAATTGATCGAGGCCTGGCGCAGCGCCCGTGCTTGATGACTGCGCAGGTTTTTGTGGCGAGGGAGCAAGCTCCCTCGCCATAGGTGATCGGTTGAACATTAGAGAAAACAACAAAAAAGGTGCAGCCATGCCCGCTATTCGAATTGGCATCAACCCGATTTCCTGGAGCAACGACGACTTGCCGTCCCTGGGTGGCGAGACGCCGTTGAGCACGGCGCTGAGCGAAGGCAAGGAAATCGGTTACGAAGGTTTCGAGCTCAACGGCAAATTTCCCAAGGATGCCAAGGGCGTCGGTGACGTGTTGCGTCCGTATGATCTGGCGTTGGTCTCCGGCTGGTACTCCAGCCGCCTTGCGCGACGTTCGGCGGCCGAGGAAATCGACGCGATTGCCAGCCATGTCGAGCTATTGGCGCAGAACGGCGCGACGGTGCTGGTCTACGGCGAAGTGGCGGACTCCATCCAGGGCCAGCGCATCCCGTTGATCGAACGGCCGCGCTTTCATACCGATCAGGCCTGGCAAACCTACGCCGACAAGTTGACCGAACTGGCGCGCTTCACCCTGTCCCAAGGCGTGCGCCTGGCGTATCACCACCATATGGGTGCCTACGTCGAATCACCTTCGGACATCGACAAACTCATGGCCTTGACCGGCAGCGAGGTCGGTCTTTTGTTCGACTCGGGCCATTGCTACATGGGCGGCGGCGAACCGTTGCAGGTCCTGCGCAAACACATCGAACGCATCTGCCATGTGCACTTTAAGGACGTGCGCAAACCTGTCGTGCAACTGGCGCGCAATAATCTCTGGAGCTTTCCCGACTGCATCATCAACGGCACCTTCACCGTGCCGGGGGATGGCGACATTGATTTCGCCGCGCTGCTGGACGTCCTGCTGGCCGCCGATTACCAAGGCTGGCTGGTGGTGGAAGCCGAGC
Organism: Pseudomonas sp. Z4-20; assembly: GCF_051131955.1. Classification (NCBI taxonomy): domain Bacteria; kingdom Pseudomonadati; phylum Pseudomonadota; class Gammaproteobacteria; order Pseudomonadales; family Pseudomonadaceae; genus Pseudomonas; species Pseudomonas sp. Z4-20. The sequence continues at coordinate 3,311,639 of NZ_CP071641.1, read as the reverse complement.
AGGACCCGGCGGTTGCGCCGAGTTATGTCTATGCGAAAAAGGGCTACGACACCCTGCGTGCCCTGTTGCAAGAGAGGACTGCGCCATGAGCCTGCTGATCAAGAGCAATCCCAGCGATCGAACCATGGTCGAACTGCCGCGCGATGCATTGGAATACGTCGGTTTCGCCGCCTACCGCTTGAGCCTTGGCGAGACCCTGCCGGTGGCTGCCGGTGACCAGGAACTGTGCGTGGTGTTGCTCAGCGGCCGCATGAACCTCAAGGGTGAAGCGCCGGGGCAGGGCGCCTTCGATTGGGACAACCTCGGCGATCGCCAATCGGTGTTCGAGGACAAGTCGCCCTACGCCGCTTACCTGCCGCCCGGCAGCCAAGCCCAGGTCACCGCGTTGAGCGATGTGCAGGTGGCGGTGTGCGCAGCGAAGGGTGCGGCCTCGAATGAATACGGCCCACGGTTGATCCGGCCCGAGAGCATGAATCGCAGCGTCCGTGGCAAGGGCGCCAATACCCGTTACGTCTGCGACATCCTGCCCGACAGTGAACCGGCCCATTCGCTGCTAGTGGTGGAAGTGCGCACACCGTCGGGGCACTCGTCCAGCTATCCGCCGCACAAGCACGACACCGACGATTTGCCGCACCAGAGCTTTCTCGAAGAAACCTATTACCACCAAGTCAACCCGTCCCAGGGCTTCGTGTTCCAGCGGGTCTACACCGACGACCGCAGCATCGACCAGGCCATGGCCGTGGAGAACAGCGATCTGGTGGTGGTGCCCAAGGGCTACCACCCGGTCAGCGTGCCTTATGGATACGAGTCCTATTACCTGAACGTCATGGCCGGTCCGAAGCGGGTCTGGCAGTTCCATAACGATCCGCAGCACAGCTGGCTGCTCGACCTCTGACTCACAGAATTCGCACGGAGAACACGCACCATGAGCGACACCCCGGTAATAGGCCATTACATCAACGGCCGCGTGCAGGACAACGACGCCGCCCGGTTCAGCAATGTCTTCAACCCCGCCACCGGCGCGGTGCAGGCTCGGGTGGCGCTGGCCGAACCGGGAACCGTCGAGGCGGCGGTGGCATCGGCGCTGGCCGCGTTCCCGGGCTGGTCCGAGCAGTCGTCGTTGCGCCGCTCGCGCGTCATGTTCAAGTTCAAGGAGCTGCTGGACCGTCATCATGACGAACTGGCGCAGATCATCAGCCGCGAACACGGCAAGGTGCTGTCCGACGCCCACGGCGAAGTCACCCGCGGCATCGAGATCGTCGAGTACGCCTGCGGTGCGCCGAGCCTGCTCAAGACCGATTTCAGCGACAACATCGGCGGCGGCATCGACAACTGGAACCTGCGCCAGCCCCTGGGCGTGTGCGCCGGCGTAACGCCATTCAATTTTCCGGTGATGGTGCCGTTGTGGATGATTCCCCTGGCGCTGGTCGCCGGCAACTGTTTCATCCTCAAGCCTTCGGAGCGCGACCCGTCCGCAAGCCTGCTAATGGCCCGCTTGCTGACCGAAGCAGGCCTGCCGGACGGGGTGTTCAACGTCGTCCAGGGCGATAAGGCGGCGGTGGATGCGCTATTGCAGCACCCGGACATCGAGGCGATTTCCTTTGTCGGTTCCACGCCCATCGCCGAATACATCCACCAGCAAGGCACCGCGAACGGCAAGCGCGTACAGGCCTTGGGCGGGGCGAAAAATCACATGATTGTCATGCCCGACGCTGACCTCGACCAGGCGGCGGATGCGCTGATCGGCGCGGCCTACGGTTCGGCCGGCGAGCGCTGCATGGCGATTTCCATTGCCGTGGCGGTGGGCGAGGTCGGCGATGAACTGATCGCTCGCCTGCTGCCGCGTATCGACCAGTTGAAGGTCGGCAACGGCCAGCAACCTGGCACCGACATGGGCCCGCTGGTGACGGCCGAGCATAAGGCCAAAGTCGAAGGTTTCATCGACGCTGGCGTGGCCGAAGGCGCTCGCCTGATTGTCGATGGTCGCGGCTTCAAAGTACCGGGAGCCGAGCAGGGCTTCTTTGTCGGGGCGACGCTGTTCGACCAGGTCACTGCCGAGATGAGCATCTACCAGCAAGAGATTTTCGGTCCGGTGCTGGGGATCGTCCGTGTACCGGATTTCGCCACGGCGGTGGCGTTGATCAATGCCCATGAGTTCGGCAACGGCGTGTCGTGTTTCACCCGCGACGGCGGCATCGCCCGGGCGTTTGCCCGCAGCATCAAGGTCGGCATGGTGGGCATCAACGTGCCGATTCCGGTGCCCATGGCCTGGCATTCCTTTGGGGGCTGGAAGCGTTCGTTGTTTGGCGATCACCACGCCTACGGCGAGGAAGGCCTGCGCTTCTACAGTCGCTACAAGAGCGTGATGCAACGCTGGCCCGACAGTATCGCCAAGGGGCCTGAATTCAGCATGCCCACTGCCCAATAACCCATCTAATGAATGCCGGAGGGAGAACAACAATGAACAAGCCCCTGCGTTTTGCCTTGAACCGAATGGTTGCCCCGCGCCTGTCACTCCCGGCGTTCATCGACCTGGCCCTGGCGCTGAAAACCGACGCCATCGAGATTCGCAATGACCTGAAGGGCGTCGAGATCGAAGACGGCATGCCACCGGCCCGGGTCCGTGAGTTGTGCGAGGCACGCGGCATCAAGGTGTTGTCGATCAACGCCCTGTACCCCTTCGATGTGTGGAACGAGGAGCGCCGCACCCAGGCCGTGCGATTGGCTGACTACGCCCGCGAATGCGGCGCCGAGGGACTGGTGATGTGCCCGCTCAACGACCGCACCGACCCGCGCAGCGAGTCCGAGCGCGCGGCGGGGCTACGCACCTCGCTCAGTGAGCTGGCGCCGATCCTGCGCGCCTTTGGTATCTACGGCTTCATCGAGCCGCTGGGTTTCGAAGAGTGTTCGTTGCGGCACAAGCGCACGGCGGTGGAAGCGATCAAGGCCAGCGGCGGGCTGGATGTGTTCCGCCTGGTGCATGACACCTTTCATCATCACTTGGCAGGCGAAGAGGAATTTTTCCCTGACCTGACCGGGCTGGTGCACATTTCCGGCGTCGAGGATGCCCAGGCACCGTTGGCGACCATTCGCGACGGCCATCGGGTGCTGGTCGGCGAGGCCGACATTCTCGGCAACGCTGGGCAGATCGAAGCGCTGAGGGCCGCAGGTTATGAAGGCTATTTGTCCTTCGAGCCGTTTGCCGAAAGCGTCCATGAGCTGGCCGATATCCGCCAGGCGTTAGGGGCGAGCATGAACCACCTGAAAAGCTCCCAGGCCTGACGCGACTGCCAATCTGGCCGGGCTTTGCAGCGGGAACCGAAACCGAGCGCCGCCAGTTGCATTCCAGACCTGCAATCCAGAATAAGGTGCAAGCATGACCACAACACGACTGACCATGGCCCAGGCCCTGGTGAAATTCCTCGATAACCAGTACATCGAGGTCGATGGCGTACAGAGCAAGTTCATCGCCGGGGTGTTTACCATTTTTGGCCACGGCAATGTGCTGGGCCTGGGCCAGGCGCTTGAACAGGACAGTGGCGACCTAGTGGTCCATCAGGGCCGCAACGAACAGGGCATGGCCCATGCCGCCATCGGGTTTGCCAAGCAGCACCTGCGGCGCAAGATCTACGCCTGCAGCTCATCGGTTGGCCCCGGCGCGGCGAACATGCTGACCGCCGCCGCAACCGCGACAGCCAACCGTATTCCGTTGCTGCTATTACCCGGTGACGTCTATGCCAGCCGCCAGCCGGACCCGGTGCTACAGCAGATCGAACAATTCCACGACCTGAGCATCAGCACCAACGATGCGTTCAAGGCCGTGAGCAAATACTGGGACCGGATCAATCGCCCTGAGCAACTGATGACCGCCGCGATCCAGGCAATGCGCGTGCTCACCGATCCGGTCGAGACCGGCGCGGTGACCCTGGCGCTGCCTCAGGATGTGCAGGCCGAGGCCTACGACTATCCGGATTACTTCCTGCAAAAACGCGTGCACCGCATCGACCGCCGCCCGGCCACCGAAGCGATGCTCGGCGATGCCCTGGCGCTGCTCAAGGGCAAGCGCAAGCCGTTGATCATCTGTGGTGGCGGCGTGCGCTATTCCGGCGCCAACGCCGCGCTCCAGGCCTTCGCCGAGCGCTTCGACATTCCGTTTGCCGAGACCCAGGCCGGTAAAAGTGCCGTGGTCTCCAGCCACTCGCTGAACGTCGGCGGCGTCGGCGAAACCGGCTGCCTGGCGGCGAACCTGCTGGCCAAGGAAGCGGACTTGATCATCGGTATCGGTACGCGCTACAGCGATTTCACCACCGCGTCGAAATGGCTGTTCCAGCACCCCGACGTGCAGTTTCTCAACCTCAACATCAGCCCGTGCGATGCCTTGAAGCTCGATGGCGTGCAACTGCTGGCCGACGCCCGTTCGGGCCTGGAGGCGTTGTCGGCCGGGATGGGCGATTATCGCGCCGAATGGAGCGGGCAGATCTTCGACGCCAAGGCTCAGTTGGATGCCGAGGTGGACCGGATCTATCAGGCAGACTTCAAGACCGAGGACTTCGTCCCGGAAATCAACGACCACATGGACCCAGCGGTGTTTCGCGAGTTCATCGAACTCACCGGCTCCTGCCTGACCCAGAGCCGCGTGCTGGGCACTCTCAACGAAACGCTCGGGGACGACGCGATCATCGTTGCCGCCGCCGGCAGCTTGCCCGGCGATTTGCAGCGCAGCTGGCGCAGCCTGGGCGTGAATACCTACCACGTCGAATACGGTTATTCGTGCATGGGCTATGAGGTAAACGCTGCCCTGGGGGTGAAACTCGCCGAGCCGGACAAAGAGGTCTATGCCTTGGTGGGTGACGGTTCCTACATGATGCTGCATTCGGAACTCGCCACTTCGATCCAGGAACGCCGCAAGATCAACGTCGTGCTGCTCGACAACATGACGTTCGGTTGCATCAACAACCTGCAAATGGAACACGGCATGGACAGCTTCGGCACCGAGTTCCGCTTCCGCAACCCGGACACCGGCAAGCTCGACGGCGGTTTTGTGCCGGTGGACTTCGCCATGAGCGCGGCGGCCTACGGCTGCAAGACCTATAAGGTCAAGACCCTCGACGAGCTGCACGCAGCCTTGGCCGATGCCCGGCGCCAGACAGTCTCGACGCTGATCGATATCAAGGTCCTGCCCAAGACAATGATCCACAAATACCTGTCCTGGTGGCGGGTCGGCGTGGCGCAGGTCTCCACCAGCGCCCGCACCGACGCGGTCGCCAAGACCCTCAATGAACGACTGGCCAAGGCCCGTCAATACTGATTGCCCCAACACCTACATTAAGGAGTTCCAAATGTCTTTGAAGCTGGGCGTCATCGGCACCGGGGCCATCGGCCAGGACCACATCCGTCGTTGCAGCCAAACCTTGCTCAACAGCCAGGTGGTGGCGGTGACCGACATCAACCTCGCCCAGGCGGCGAAGGTGGTGGCCGACTTGAAGCTGACCGCCGAGGTCTACCCCGACGGCCATGCATTGATCAAGGCGCCGGACGTCGAGGCGATCCTGGTCACCTCCTGGGGGCCGAGCCACGAAGAATTCGTCCTGGCGGCCATTGCGGCGGGCAAGCCGGTGTTCTGTGAAAAACCCTTGGCTGTCACCGCCGAAGGCTGCCGCCGGATCATCGACGCCGAAGTGGCCCACGGCAAGCGCCTGGTGCAGGTGGGTTTCATGCGCCCCTACGATGAAGGCTATCGAGCGCTCAAAGCGGTGATCGACAGCGGCCAGATCGGCGAGCCGCTGATGCTGCACTGCGCCCACCGCAACCCGAGCGTGGGTGAGAACTACAAGACCGACATGGCAATCACCGACACCTTGATCCACGAGCTCGATGTGTTGCGCTGGCTGTTGGCCGATGACTACGTGTCGGTGCAGGTGGTGTTCCCGCGCAAGACCAGCAAGGCCTTGGCGCACTTGCGGGACCCGCAGGTCGTCTTGCTGGAAACCGCCAAGGGCACGCGCATCGACGTCGAAGTGTTCGTCAATTGCCAGTACGGCTATGACATCCAGTGCGAAGTGGTGGGGGAGACCGGCATCGCCAAGCTGCCGGAACCGTCCCAGGTTCAGCTGCGCAGCGACGCCAAGCTGTCCAATGCGATCCTGATGGACTGGAAAGACCGCTTCATCGCGGCCTATGACGTTGAGCTGCAAGCGTTCATCGACGGCGTACGCGCCGGGCTAGTGGGCGGGCCTTCGGCCTGGGACGGCTTCGCCGCGGCAGTAGCGGCGGATGCGTGTATCCAAGCGCAGCAGAGTGGCCAGATTGTGAAGGTCGAGTTGCCGCAGCGTCCTCGTTTCTACGGCTGATACATTCCTTCAGAACTTGCATAAGGGATTTTCATGCGAATCGGATTAGTAGGCTACGGCAAGGGCGGGCGCTTTTTCCACGCGCCGCTGATCAGCAGTCTGTCCGGGGCGACGTTCGTCGGCGTGGTGACCCGGTCCGCCGAGCGGCGCCAGCAATTGGCGGCCGACCATCCACGGGTACCGGCCTTCGACAGCTTGGCACAGTTGGTAGCGGCCGGCGTCGACGCGGTGGTGGTGTCCACGCCGCTGGAGGCGCGGCCGGCCGTGGTGCTGGAAGCCATCGAGCTCGGCGTGGCGGTGGTCAGCGACAAGCCATTCGCCCCCGACGCAACCCAGGCCGAAGCGATGGTGCTGGCCGCCGAACGGCGCGGCGTGCCGTTGAGCGTGTATCAGAACCGTCGCTGGGATTCGGATTTCCTCACCGTTCGCAAGTTGCTCGCCTCCGGCGCCCTGGGACAGGTCATTCGCTTTGAATCCAGCGTGGAGCGTTATTCGCCGTCCTCTGTGGGCAAGGGCAGCGGTGGCGGGTTCCTTCGTGACCTGGGTAGTCACTTGGTGGACCAGGCGCTGCAATTGTTCGGGCCGGTGCTCCGGGTCTACGCCGAGCTGGATTATCGACAGCCCGGCCAGGCCTACGACAATGGCTTTTTCCTCTCGCTGAGCCATGCCAACGGCGTGGTCTCGCACTTGAGTGGCAGTTGCTTGCAGAACGCGCCGCGGCCACGCTTTCGCGTCAGCGGCACGCAGGGCTGCTATACCGTCGAGGGCCTCGACGGGCAGGAAGCCCAGGCTTTGGCGGGATTGAGCCCGGCCACCGAGGGCGAGCGCTGGGGCGCCGAGGAACATCGGCGTTGGGGCTGGTTCGAACACGGCACCGAGCGCGAGCGCGTGTCCTCGGAGCGCGGTTGCTGGCTGGCGTTCTACCAGGGTTTTCAAGCCGCGTTGCAAGGCGCCGGGCCGCTGCCGGTGGAAGCCCGCGATGCCTTGGCGACCACCCAGCTTTTGGACGCTGCAAGGCAGAGCGCGGAGCAGGGTGAAGTGGTGATTTTATCTATGCCTGTCGGCCATGGAACAAAAAACTAATAAAATTCTAAAATTAGTTGATATGGAAAATATTTTCCAATAAAGTCGAATCCAGGTTACCGACAACCCTGTTCGCGTTTATCCAGGCCCGCCTTGAACGAACGACGAACTAAACAAAAACAAGAAACACAGCCAGGTACCGTCGATGAAAACCTTCAACCGCTCTGCGTTTCACCTGCCACTGCCCTTGCGCCTGTCCGCAATCCTTCCTTTGTTCGAATCCCTGTGCATCCAGCGCAAGGGCGCCGTGGTGTGTTGCATGCCCGGCGCGCCGATCGTGCGTTTACCGCGTTCCTGAATCCGTCACGCCTTATCCATAAAACCAACAAGAATGTGGAGACAGACCGTTCATGAAGACCAAGACCCGTTTTGCCTCGCTGGCCCTGTCGCTGATGCTTGCCAGCGGCGCTGCCCTGGCGGACCTGAAGATCGGCGTCAGCATGTCCCAGTTCGATGACACCTGGCTGACCTACCTGCGCGAATCCATGGACAAGAAAGCCAAGGCCCTGCCGGACGGCGTCACCTTGCAGTTCGAGGACGCGCGCAGCGACGTGGTCAAGCAACTGAGCCAGGTCGAAAGCTTCATCAGCCAGAAGGTCGATGCGCTCATCGTCAACCCCGTTGACACCGCCGCGACCCAGCGCATTACCAAGGCCGCCGTGGCGGCCGGCATCCCGCTGGTGTACGTCAACCGCCGCCCGGACGATCCGAAGTTGCCGGAAGGGGTGGTCACCGTGGCCTCCGATGACCTGGAAGCCGGGCGCATGCAGATGCAATACCTGGCCGACAAGATGGGCGGCAAGGGCGATATCGTGATCCTGCTGGGCGATCTGGCGAACAACTCCACCACCAACCGCACCAAGGGCGTCAAGGAAGTGCTGGCCAAGTACCCGGGCATCAAGATCGAACAGGAACAGACCGGCACCTGGTCGCGGGACAAAGGCATGACCCTGGTCAACGATTGGCTGACCCAGGGCCGCGACTTCCAGGCCGTGGTGTCCAACAACGACGAGATGGCCATCGGCGCGGCAATGGCGCTCAAGGGCGCTGGCAAAGAGAAGGGCAGCGTCCTGATTGCCGGGGTCGATGGCACGCCGGACGGCTTGAACGCCATCAAGAAAGGCGAGATGGCGGTATCGGTGTTCCAGGACGCCAAGGGCCAGGCTGATGGCTCCATCGACACGGCGGTCAAAATGGCCAAGGGCGAGAAAACGGAATCCGTCGTGGTGCCGTATCGCCTGATCACGCCGGAGAACGTCGATCAGTTCAAGTGACGCCCCACCCGTTCCATCACAACAATAAACGGGCAAGGTCGCCGCGCCGACCTTGCCAAGGGAGTACCTGACCATGTTCGCTTCAGCGACCGCTTCGAGCGCCCCGGCAACAACGTTCCAACCGGGCGCGATACCTGACGAACCGTACCTGTTGGAAGTCATTAACGTCAGCAAGGGATTTCCCGGCGTGGTGGCTCTGTCCGACGTGCAATTGCGGGTACGCCCCGGCTCGGTGCTGGCCCTGATGGGTGAAAACGGCGCAGGCAAATCCACCTTGATGAAGATTATCGCCGGCATCTACCAGCCGGACGCCGGTGAACTGCGCCTGCGCGGCAAGCCGATCACCTTCGACACGCCCCTGGCGGCCTTGCAGGCCGGGATCGCGATGATCCATCAGGAACTGAACCTGATGCCCCACATGAGCATCGCCGAGAACATCTGGATCGGTCGCGAACAGCTCAACGGCCTGCACATGGTCGACCACGGCGAAATGCACCGCTGCACCGCGCGGTTGCTGGAGCGCCTGCGGATCAAGCTCGACCCCGAAGAGCAGGTGGGCAACCTGAGCATCGCCGAGCGGCAGATGGTCGAGATCGCCAAGGCTGTTTCCTACGATTCCGACATCCTGATCATGGACGAACCCACCTCGGCCATCACCGAGACGGAAGTCGCCCACTTGTTCTCGATCATTGCCGACCTCAAGTCCCAAGGTAAGGGCATCATCTATATCACCCACAAAATGAATGAAGTGTTCGCCATCGCCGATGAAGTAGCGGTGTTTCGCGACGGCGCCTACATCGGCCTGCAACGGGCCGACAGCATGGACGGCGACAGCCTGATTTCGATGATGGTGGGGCGTGAACTGAGCCAGCTGTTCCCGGTGCGCGACAAACCCATCGGTGATCTGGTGATGTCGGTACGCGACCTGAGCCTGGACGGCATTTTCAAAGGGGTATCGTTCGACCTGCACGCCGGGGAGATCCTCGGTATCGCCGGTCTTATGGGCTCGGGCCGGACCAACGTCGCCGAGGCGATCTTTGGCGTGACGCCGAGCACCGGTGGCGAAATCCTCCTGGACGGCCAACCGGTGCGCATCACCGACCCGCACATGGCGATCGAGAAGGGCTTCGCGCTGTTGACCGAGGACCGCAAGCTCAGCGGGCTGTTTCCGTGCCTGTCGGTGCTGGAAAACATGGAAATGGCTGTGCTGCCCCATTACGTCGGCAACGGCTTCATCCAGCAGAAGGCCCTGCGTGCGTTGTGTGAAGACATGTGCAAGAAATTGCGGGTCAAGACCCCGTCCCTTGAGCAGTGCATTGATACCTTGTCTGGCGGGAATCAGCAGAAGGCCTTGCTGGCCCGATGGCTGATGACCAACCCGCGGATCCTGATTCTCGACGAGCCGACACGCGGCATCGACGTCGGCGCCAAGGCCGAGATCTACCGGCTCATTTCCTACCTCGCCAGCGAAGGCATGGCGGTCATCATGATTTCTTCGGAACTGCCCGAAGTGCTGGGCATGAGCGACCGGGTCATGGTGATGCACGAAGGCGACCTGATGGGCACCCTCGAGCGCAGCGAAGCGACCCAGGAACGAGTGATGCAACTGGCCTCGGGTTTGTCCTGATGCCCATCAGTCCGAATAAAAAAGGTGAGTGGCTATGAACGCAATATTGGAAAACAAACCTGCGGCCACACCGGCCCGGACGCGTCGGCGGCTGCCGACGGAACTGAGCATCTTCCTGGTGCTGATCGGCATCGGCCTGGTGTTCGAGATGTTCGGTTGGATCATGCGTGACCAGAGTTTCCTGATGAACTCCCAGCGCCTGGTACTGATGATCCTGCAAGTGTCGATCATTGGCCTGCTGGCCATCGGCGTGACCCAGGTGATCATCACCACCGGCATCGACCTGTCATCCGGCTCGGTGCTGGCGTTGTCGGCGATGATCGCCGCCAGCCTGGCCCAGACTTCGGATTTCGCCCGGGCGGTGTTTCCTTCCCTGACGGACTTGCCGGTGTGGATCCCAGTGATCGCCGGACTGGGCGTTGGCTTGCTGGCCGGGGCGATCAACGGCAGCATCATCGCCATCACCGGTATCCCGCCCTTTATTGCCACCCTCGGCATGATGGTCTCGGCCCGAGGCCTGGCGCGTTATTACACCGAAGGCCAGCCGGTGAGCATGTTGTCCGATTCCTACACCGCCATCGGCCACGGCGCCATGCCGGTGATCATCTTTCTGGTGGTGGCGGTGATCTTCCACATCGCCTTGCGCTACACCAAGTACGGCAAATATACCTACGCCATCGGCGGCAACATGCAGGCGGCGCGCACCTCGGGCATCAACGTCAAGCGTCACTTGGTGATTGTCTACAGCATCGCCGGGTTGCTGGCGGGCCTGGCCGGGGTGGTGGCATCGGCGCGGGCGGCAACCGGACAGGCCGGCATGGGCATGTCTTATGAGCTTGATGCGATTGCCGCAGCGGTGATCGGCGGCACCAGCCTGGCGGGCGGGGTGGGGCGCATCACCGGGACCGTGATCGGTGCGCTGATCCTCGGGGTGATGGCCAGCGGATTCACCTTCGTCGGCGTCGATGCCTATATCCAGGACATCATCAAAGGGCTGATCATTGTCGTCGCGGTGGTTATCGACCAGTACCGCAACAAACGCAAACTCAAGCGCTAGACTCCCGCAGATGCGACAACGCGCCACGCCTGACCCGCGTGGCGTTGCCATTTGTCTTCTTAATACAGCCATCGCACTGAATTTCTTGTTATAAACGCACTCCGATGACCGCCTTGAGTCTGTCAGACGGCTTTTAAAGGGGTTGTCGGACATTTTCCCTATGTTTTCAGTTGCTGAGCCCACAACTCGGCCTTAGACTGCCGCCCCTCGTAAATTGAGTGCCGGGTGGCGCTTGGAATAGACGGCGCCTTCCCGATGAGCGTGGCAGCTTCGGGTTTCTACGAGAAGTCGCGCAGGCACTGTTTGTACACAGCCTCGTGCGGAACGCTTCATAATTTGCCTTAATGCACGTTTTTTTATAGAGAAATCAATGACAAAGGAAAAGTTGCTGGCCATGCCGGCGGATGACTACATGAATGCCGAGCAGCTGGCTTACTTCACCAAGCTGTTGCAGAACATGAAAGTCGAAACCCACGAGCGCATCGAACAGAACCGAATCGCCATTGAGAGCCTGGACACCCCGGCCGACCCGGCGGACGCCGCTTCCGTGGAAGAAGAGCGCACCTGGTTGGTCAACGCCATCGATCGTGACCAGCGCATGCTTCCGCAACTGGAGCAGGCCCTGGACCGCATCAACGACCAAAGCTTCGGCTGGTGCGACGACAGCGGCGAGCCGATCGGCCTCAAGCGCCTGCTGATCAGCCCGACCACCAAGTACTGCATCGAAGCCCAGGAACGTCACGAACAGATCGACAAGCACCAGCGTCAGGCCTGATCCGCGTTTCGCAAAAAGATCGCAGCCTCCCGTTAGGAGGCTGCGATCTTTTGTTTTCGCGTGTCTGACTGTTTTCGTGGAGCTGACGCAACAACACGACTAATGGACCATGGATAATGGCTCCGTAGTGGCGTTTAATGCGTGCATAACAATGAGAACTATGGTGGCGAAAATGGCGACAGACGGATCTCTGGCGGGGACGGTGCCGGCCCCGGTATCCGCGGCGCATGGCACGGCGCGCTGGCTTGCGCCGACGTTGCAAAGCGTCGCGCTGGCCTTGCTGCTGTGCGGCATGAGCCTGGGCGGTTGGCCGTTGTACGTGGGCCTGCCCCTGGCGATGCTGGTCGTCTGGCTGCCACGCCTGCGTTCGCGGCTGGCCAGCGCGCCGGTATCGCCGGCGAGTGACAGCCTCGCCGAACTGACCCGCGATCTTTCCTACACCACCAGCCATAACGCGCTGTCTGCCGCAGGCGTTGCCTATTCCGTCAAGCAATTGGCCGGCAAGGTCCAGTCGCAACTCGGCGCTGCGGCGCAGATCGTCAGCAACGCCGAAGCGATGATCGCAACCGAGCAGGCTACCTCGCAGCTCAGCCAGCAGGCCTTGGGCGCGGCCAGCGAGGCCCATCGCAGCAGTGTCGCCGGGCGCAGCGAGCTGGTGGAGTCCATCAGCCGCATGCATCAGCTCAGCCAGCGCGCCAATGACAGCCGCGAGTTGATCGAAGCGCTGAGCGTGCGCAGCGACGAAATCCAGCGCGTGAGCCTGGTGATTCAATCGATCGCCAGCCAGACCAACTTGCTGGCCCTCAATGCCGCCATCGAAGCGGCACGGGCCGGTGAGCATGGCCGCGGTTTCGCGGTGGTGGCCGACGAGGTTCGCGGCCTGGCCGGACGCACGGCTGCGGCAACCGGCGAGGTCGGGGTCATGGTGGCGGACATCCAGCAGCGCACCGCGCAAGTGGTCGAACAGATCCGCCAACTGGCCGGCGACCTGGACAGCGGCGTGCAGCAGGTCGAGCACACTGGCCAGCACCTGGAAAACATTGCCCGGCTCGCCGCCGGTGTCGAAACCCAGGTCAGCGCCATCGCCCAAGGCACGGACACCAACCGTGGGCAACTCGACAGCCTGTTCCATGCCATTGAGCAAATGCGCAGCGACCTGGCGATCAGTGACCAACAGACCCAGCGCCTGGCCGAGGCCGCCATCCAGATGGAAGGCCAGGCCGAAACCATCAGCGAGCGCCTGGCCGAAGTGGGCCTGGACGATTATCACCAGCGGGTCTACGATCTGGCGCGCGAAGGGGCGAGCCGGATTGCTGCGCAGTTCGAAGCGGACATCGACCAGGGTCGCATCAGTCTGGACGACCTGTTCGACCGGAGCTACCAGCCCATCCCCAAGACCCATCCGGCCAAGTTCCAGACGCGTTTCGACCGCTACACCGATCAGGTACTGCCGGCCATCCAGGAACCGCTACTTGCCCGGCATGAAGGCCTGGTGTTTGCAATCGCCTGTACCCAGCAAGGCTACGTGCCGACCCACAACAACGCCTTCTGCCAGCCACTGACTGGCGATCCTCAGGTAGACACCCTGAACAACCGCACCAAGCGCAAGTTTTCCGATCGTACCGGGATTCGCTGCGGCAGCCACCAGCAGCCGGTGCTGCTGCAAACCTACACGCGCGACACCGGGGAGCTGATGCATGACCTGTCGGTGCCGATCATGCTCAAGGGTCGTCACTGGGGTGGGTTGCGGTTGGGCTACAAGCCCGAGAAGGCGCGCTGAGTCTCAACGCAACCTGTGCGCCGAGCTCTTGTGGCGAGGGAGCTTGCTCCCGCTGGCCTGCGAAGCGGGCCCAATAAGGCCGGCGACTGCTGCGCAGCCGAGCGGGAGCAAGCTCCCTCGCCACAAGAGCGGTCTGGCGATACTCTTGGGTTACTTGCCGTCGTGCAAGCGTACATTCAGTTGATCCACCAGCACCGCTTCCTCACCGTCGGCGAGCAGCCATTCGCGCAGCAGATCCTTTTGCTGATCCGACCAGAAAGGCGCATCGACCAGCTTGGTGTCCGGGTCCAGTGGGTGCTCCCCGATGAAACCGTCGATGTCGGTGCCCTCCGAGGGCAGCCCGAGTTGGTCGAACAGGGTCTTGAGATCGTGGGATGGCTGTTGCATGGGGGACTCCTTTAGGCTGGCACCGTCATGGCGCCTCGGTTGCTTCCCTTATCTGAGGGCAAGCGGTCGTCAGGAGTTCGATCGATTTCAAGCTTTCAGTGCACCTTCATCCACCGCAAGCTTCAATGCCTTTGCCGCTTCCCTGGCGGCCTCGGCGGCAATTTCCGTGGTCTTGAACCAGCGATCCTTCTCCACCTGGTGGTAAGTGACAGCGTTGGAGGGTGATTTGGCGCGCATCACAATGACGGCCTGGAACTCGCCTTCGACCTCTCTCGCTTCGCCCCGGATGAAAAAGTCGCCAATATCAAGTTCCGTCACGTCGCGTCTTCCGTTCAAGTCATATTATTGTGCGAAGACCGCCGATAGGCGGCGGTCTTCGCCGAGCTGCCAGTATGGCAGCAGTTGCAGGTTGGCGGCTCAGTTAAGTCATGGACAGGGCGCAGATGAGACAGCAGGGTTCTGTTCCAGGCTTCTGGCCAGATGGCAGGCTTCGTTATGATCGGCTCGGAAACCTCTTACACGTCCAGTCGACGTCTCTTCGATGTGAAAAAAACACTTACCGGCCAGAACGACCCTATATTGCGGCTGGATCAAGGGATTTGCACTGCCTTCGCAGCCATCAGTGGAGGCATGTGCTTGCATAACACGCGAGGTAACGGGGCGGATCAGGGTTGTGAAAGTACCCATGTGAATTCCTTTTCTATGGTTTACCGACGAATTGTAGGTTGTTTCGAGTAGTCTCCACGCCACTGGCTGCTCTAGAATCAGCAGCACCCTGTGGATGTGCTGCCTATCTAAAGCAATTTTTTTTGGTCTCGATGTCAGAAAAATGCTTTTCTAAGTGAGAAATTTCCCTAAAGTTAGTAGTCCCACCTTTTCCGATAATCAGTGTGGTGTTTTCCTTCAGCCCCTGACGATCTCTGGGAAAGACAGCGAGCGTGGCGATCCTTTAGTCTTCTCTCGCCCCGGGTCAGGGTGCGCCGTTCAATTTTGAGTTCAATGACAGGTCCCTTGCGACCGTGCGGGTTCTCTTGGTCCACGCCTGGAGCGTGGCCGTTTAAAAAGATGGGGATGTTTCCTTGGCAGTAAGTAATCTCGACATGCATGCGTTATTTGTTCTGGGTGACCTGCGGGCAAAACTGGTCAAGCAATTCCAGTCACGGTTTGTCTACGTCACCGAGCAGACCGCCGAAGGTATTTATATTGCCGAAATCGATACCGAATCGGCCCTGGTGGTGGATGACAAGCCCAGGCTCGAACTCAAGGTTGGCGACCATTTTCGCGCGGCGGTGTTGCCAAGTCGCGAGGGTGGCAAGTTTGAAATCAAGTTTCGTGAGATCAAGTTGACAGTCTATGGCCTGGGTGACTACGCGTTTGTCACGACAGCAGACGGTCATGCGATCCTGTTCAAGGAAGGCCACAGCGTGGTGACGGTGTTCGCGGCTGACCAACAGCTGCAGGAAGGCTTGACCAAGACCCTGAAAGCGGTCACTGCGAAGGCCGCCAAATGGCGCAAGGGTGAACTCGTGACATTCAAGGCCAGCGAATAGAAAGTGCACCGCAGCTAAGTAAACGGACGCATCGGTTTGAGTCGCTCTCGGACTTTGCGCGTTGATAACAGTATTTACACGGCGCGTACTGGAACCTTGGCTACAGTCAATTGACTGAACTATTCACCGGCTTGCGCTTGGTTCGCAACGCCGTTCGGTCACTGCTGTATCTGGCATGAGGTATCAAGCATGAAACGCGTTCGACAGTGGCTGGCTGCCTGGGCCACCCTCGCTGCATTGGTTTCGCCACTCCCGTCATCAGCCGCATCGGCGCCGATCCATTTCGCCGACCTGAACTGGGAAAGCGGCAGCCTGATCACCGACATCCTTCGGGTCATCGTCGAAAAGGGCTATGGGCTGCCGACCGATACGTTACCCGGCACTACCATTACCTTGGAAACCGCCCTGGCCAATAACGACATCCAAGTGATCGGCGAGGAGTGGGCGGGACGCAGCCCGGTGTGGGTCAAGGCCGAGGCTGAGGGCAAGGTGGTTGCCCTGGGCGATACCGTCAAGGGTGCGACCGAAGGTTGGTGGGTGCCGGAATACGTCATCAAGGGTGACCCGGCCAAGGGCATCAAGCCGTTGGCGCCGGACCTGCGCAGCGTCGAGGACTTGGCGCGCTACAAGCATGTGTTCAAGGACCCGGAGAGCCCCGACAAGGGACGTTTCCTCAACAGCCCCATCGGCTGGACGTCCGAAGTGGTCAATAAACAGAAGCTCAAGGCTTACGGTCTTTCCGACAGCTATGTCAATTTTCGCAGCGGCTCCGGAGCCGCGCTCGATGCGGAAATCACTTCCTCGATCCGTCGTGGCAAGCCCGTCCTGTTTTATTACTGGTCGCCGACGCCGTTGCTCGGACGTTTCAAGCTGGTGCAACTGCAAGAGCCGCCGTTCGATGCCGAGGCCTGGAAAACCCTGACCGACGCCGACAACCCCAATCCGAAGCCAACCCGGTCCTTGGCGTCGAAACTGTCGATTGGCGTGTCCGTGCCGTTCCAGAAACAACATCCCGACATCGCCGAGTTCTTCAGCAAGGTCGACTTGCCCATTGAGCCACTGAACAAGGCCCTCGCCGACATGAGCGAGAAACGCACCCCTTCACGTGAAGCGGCCGAAGCGTTCCTCAAGGCTCACCCTCAGGTCTGGCAGGCATGGTTGCCCAAGGACGTTGCCGACAAGGTTTCCGCCGCCCTGTAGCGCGCTCGATGCCAGCCAGTAGAACAGTTGATCCTGGGCAAGGCGTCATTCGCTGGAAACTGGCAACCTGCGCCCGTCCAGCGAAATGCCGAATTCCAGCTAGGATGATTGTTCAACCTTATTCAGGAGGCTGGCGAATGACGCTTTTAGTGGCTCGGTCGCTGGTCGCAGTGTTTGCGACCATCAGCTTGATTCATATGTATTGGGCCCTCGGTGGCCGATGGGCGGCTTCGGCGGTGGTGCCGCAGGTTCCGGTGAAGCAGGGCGGCACACTGCGGCCGGCATTCAACCCATCGGGATGGCTGACGTTGTTGGTGGCCATCGCGCTGCTGATGATTGCGCTGCTGGTGTGCCTGCGGGTCGGCTTGCTCGCGCCGCCCGTCACCCACCGGGCTCTGCAGTGGCTGATCAGCGCGATTGCCTTGGTGATGTTCGCCCGCGCCATCGGCGAGTCGAACCTGATGGGCTTCTTCAAGGAGGTCAAGGGCTCGACGTTCGCCCGGCTCGACACCTGGGTCTACTCGCCGTTATGTGTCGTGTTAGGGGCGGGGTTGTTGACGGTGGCGTGGGCTTGAACCACGAATGCCGTTGTGGCGAGGGAGCTTGCTCCCGCTGGAGGGCGCAGCCCTCCCAGAAAAATTGAACACAATCAGCCTGACACACCAAGGTGGCAGGCCTTGGGGCTGCTGCGCAGCCCAGCGGGAGCAAGCTCCCTCGCCACAAAAGCTGTACCAGCTCGAAATGTCTGTCAGTCGGTCCGGCGACTGCTTACCTCCGCCGGCACGTCGTCCCCCGCCATGCGCTTGCGGAACAAGGCCGCCCGGGCCAGCAGCAACGTGGTCACCGGCACCGTGATGGACAGCAGGATCGGGATCAACCAGGCATGCAGCACTGGCCCGGACTTGAGGGCCGAAAAATAGATGATCGAGGCCAGCGCCACGCACCAGGCACCCAGCGTCGAAGCCAGGGCAGGCGGGTGCATGCGCTGGAAGTAATCTTTCAAGCGCACCAGCCCGATTGCCCCGACCAGGGCGAACAGGCTGCTCGACACCAACAGGATCGCCACGGCGATTTCCACCCACATCGGCAATTGGCCCATCATTCGATCACCTCGCCACGCAACAGGAACTTGGCCAGGGCAAACGAGCCGACAAAGCCGAACAGGGCGATCAGTAGCGCTGCCTCGAAATAGGTGTCGCTGGCATATCGAATGCCCAGCACCAGCATCATCAGCATCGCAACGATGTACAGATAGTCGAGGGCCAGGACCCGGTCCTGTGCCGAGGGGCCCTTGAACAGGCGCACCAGAGTCAGGACCATGGTCAGCGAGAACAGGAACAGGCTCAACAGGATCGCATTGGATAGCAGCGGGCTCATTCGAAAATCTCCATCAAGGGACGCTCGTAGGTGGCCTTGAAGTGCGCAATGAATGCCGCTTCGTCCTCCAGATCAAACACGTGCATCAACAGGATGCTGCGGTCCAGCGCCAGCTCCGACCAGACCGTCCCGGGAATCACCGTGGTGATCATCGACAGCACTGCCAGGCCGTTGGCATCGTGCAGATCCAGCGGCACCTTGAGGAACCGCGAGCGAGGTGGACGGCGCCCGGCGTTCAGGACACTCCAGGCGACGGCCACGTTGGACACCAGTACGTCGCGCCCCACCAACAAGAACAGCCGCAGCATCACCCACGGTCGCCGGATGCGGATCGGGCGTGGTCGCAGCGGGCGCATCATCAACGGCGCCAGGAAGCCCAGCGCGGCGCCAAGCAGCACATGACCGGCGCTGAGGGATAGATTCAACGCCAGCCAGAGCAGCCACAGCGCGAGGGACAGCCACGGCGCGGGAAACAGACGCTTCATGGTTGCACCTCGCGCAACCCAGCGCGGGTTTCAGGGTTGGGCACGGCGCGAGTGGCAAGTACCGACATCACGTAATGTTCCGGGTGGTTCAGCACATCGGCGGCGGACTGGGTGTAGCGCAGCAACGGCTCGGCCTTGAAGGTCAAGGCGATCCCCAGGCCCAGCAATAAGATGACCGGCATACATTCGAACGGTCGCAGCAGTGGGGAGGGCCGCTCTTGCGGCGTCCAGAATCGTTGGATGCCCAGGCGTGAAAAAGCAATCAGCGAAGCCAGCCCCGACAGGACCAGCAACGCCAGCAAGCCCCACGCCGCGGGCGACACGGGCACGTCGGCACTCGCGCCGAGCCCCTGTGGATTGAGCAACGCATGGAGCAGACCCAACTTTGCGATGAAGCCTGAAAGCGGCGGCATGCCGATAATCAACAACGCACAGAAGATGAAACTCAAGCCGAGGAAGGCCATCGTCCAGGGAATCACTTGGCCGACCACGGCCTTCTGCTCGTCGTCTAGGTTGATGCCCTTGGGCGGCTGCAGGGATTCCAGTGGGCGCGGAAGGCTGTCGAGGTCATCGTCCAATGGCGTTTCATTGGCCGAGCGTGATCGTTCGATCAACTCGGCCAGCAAGAACAGCGCGCAGAGCGCCAGGGTGGAACTCACCAGATAAAACAGCGCCGCCCCCACGAGGTTGGGCTGGGCAAAGCCGATGGACGACAGCAGGATCCCCGCCGATACCAGGATACTCAGGCTGGCCATGCGCTCCAGGCGCTGGGCCGCGAGAATGGCGATGGCCGCGCAGACGATCGTCGCCATGCCGCCATAGATCAGCCAGTCGGCCCCAAAATACGCCGACGCGCCGGCCTGCCCGGAAAACAGCAAGGTCCACAAGCGCAGGATCGTATAGACGCCCACCTTGGTCATGATCGCAAACAGTGCCGCCACCGGGGCGCTGGCCGCGCTGTAGGCCGGCACCAGCCAGAAGTTCAGCGGCCACATGCCGGCCTTGGCCAGGAACGCCACCGCGAGGATCCCCGCGCCAGCGTGCAGCAGGCCGCGGTCGGCTTCCGGCACCAGGGGCACTTTCAAGGCCAGGTCGGCCATGTTCAATGTCCCGGTGACACCGTAGATCAGGGCCGCGCCAATCAGGAACAGCGACGAAGCCAACAGATTGATGGAGATGTAATGCAGCCCCGACGACACCCGCGCGCGGCCCGAGCCATGCAGCATCAAACCGTAGGAGGCCGCCAGCAAGACTTCGAAAAACACGAACAGGTTGAACAGGTCCGCCGTCAGGAACGCGCCGTAGAGGCCCATGAGCTGGATCTGGAACAAGGCATGGAAACTCGCCCCGGCACGGTCCCATCGGGCCATGGCGAACAGCAGGGCGCACACACCGATGATGCCGGTCAGTACCAGCATCAGGGCTGACAGGCGATCGACCACCAGCACAATGCCGAACGGTGCCTGCCAATTGCCCGGCAGGTACACGCCAATGGACGCGGGCAGTGCCTGGTCCTGGGTCCAGCGCAACAACAGCACGGCGATGCCCAGGCCCAGCAGGCTGGAAAACAGGTTGATCCGCGCCTTGAGCGGACGGTGCTTTTCGCCGAGCATCAGCATCAACGCGGCAGTCAGCAGCGGCAACAGGATGGGCGCGGCGATCAGGTGAGACGTCAGCATCATTCCTTGGGCTCCCGACCGTCCACATGGTCGGTGCCGGTCAGCCCCCGGGACGCGAGCAACACCACGAGGAACAAGGCGGTCATGGCGAAGCTGATCACGATGGCGGTCAGCACCAAGGCCTGGGGCAGTGGGTCGGTGTAATGCAACAGGTCCTGGGGCACGCCGTTCTTGATGATCGGCTCTTTGCCGATGAACAGGCTGCCCATGCTGAAGATGAACAGGTTGACGCCATACGACAGCAGGCACAGGCCCATGACCACTTGGAAGGTTCGCGGTCGCAGCACCAGCCAGACCCCCGAGGCGGCCAGCACGCCGATTGCAATTGCGATGACTTCTTCCATCAGGCGGCTCCTACCGGTTGTGCGACGGGTTTGGGATGCAGGCCCGGTTTGTGCGCGCGCACCGACTGGTGGGCGAGGGCGGTGAGGATCAACAGCGTCGAGCCGACTACCACGGCGTACACGCCAATGTCGAAAAACAGCGCGCTGGCCAGATGAATGTCGCCCAGCAGCGGCAATGTGAGATGCCAGGTGTGGGTGGTCAGGAACGGATAGCCCACCGCCATCGCACCCAGGCCGGTGACGGTGGCGAACAGCAGCCCGGTGCCCATCCAGCGCAGCGGCCGCAGGCTCATTTGCGCCTCGACCCACTGGGTGCCGGCGACCATGTATTGGAGGATGAACGCCACCGACATCACCAGCCCAGCGACAAAGCCGCCACCCGGTTGATTGTGGCCACGCATGAACAAGTAGAACGACACCACCAAGGCGATGGGCAGCAACAGCCGCACCAGCACCGAGGGCACCATCATGAAGCCCAGCGCGGTATCGCTGGCGTGGCGCGGGTTGACCAGGTCGGTGACCACGTCCGGGGCCAGCAGGCGTTGTTGCGCCGGCAATTGCATGCTCTCTCTGGGCGGCCGGAACCGCCGCAACAGGGCGAACACCGCGAGGGCCACCGCCGCCAGCACGGTAATTTCCCCCAGGGTATCGAAGCCGCGGAAATCCACCAGCATCACATTCACAACATTGGTGCCACCGCCCTCGGGCAGGGCCCGGCTGAGGTAGAACGAAGAAATGTCATTGGGCGTCTGGCGCGTCAGCATCGCATAGGACAGCAGCGCCATGCCGGCGCCGACGGTGACGGACAGCAGCAAGTCTCGCAGGCGACGGATACGTGCGCGCCGTTCGCTGTTGGGCCGAGGTAGCGCGTCTTCGATCCGTCGGGGCAGCCAGCGCAGCCCCAGCAAGATCAGCACGGTGGTGACCACTTCAACCACCAGTTGCGTCAAGGCCAAGTCCGGAGCCGAGAACCAGACGAAGGTCACACACGTCATCAGGCCACAGACACTGACCATCGTCAGCGCCGCGAGACGGTGATACTTGGCCTGCCAGGCCGCGCCCAAGGCACAGGCGATGGCCAGCAGCCACAGGGTGACAAACACGACGGAGCCGGGGATCTTCGGCCGGTCGCCCCAGACCAGCGTGCTGTGCAGCATCGGAATCAGCCCGGCCAACACCGCCGCCAGTACCAGGAAAAACAGTTGGGCTTGCAGGCGCCGGGTGCTGATCCTGCGCTCCAAGCGTCGGCCTTGGCGCATCATCAGCACCAGGCAGCGTACGAACAGCCGCTTGCCGCTGAGACGGCCGATCAGCGGCGGGTGCTTGATGTGGCCTCGCTTGAACTGATTGCGCAGCAGCAAGTACAAGACGATGCCCCCCGACATCGCCACCAGGCTCATGATCATCGGCGCGTTCAGGCCGTGCCAGATTGCCAGGCTGTACTCGGGCAGCGGGCCGCCCACCACCGGCAGCGCGGCGGCCGCAAGCAACGAACCGACCACCTGGGCCGGAAAGATCCCCACCAACAGGCAAGTAAATACCAGCAACTCCACCGGCGCGCGCATCCAGCGCGGCGGCTCATGAGGCGTGTGGGGCAGGTCGGTGGCGGTGGGGCCGAAGAATACATCCACAGTAAAACGCAGGGAGTAGGCGACGCTGAACGTCCCGGCGATGGTGGCGATGATGGGCAGCGCCAGCTCGACCCAGGCCGTGGCGGAGATAAACACCGTCTCGGCGAAGAACATTTCCTTGGACAGGAAGCCATTGAGCAGCGGCACCCCGGCCATGGCCGCGCTGGCGACCATGGCCAGGGTCGCGGTGAACGGAATCAGCCGCACCAGGCCGCTGAGCTTGCGAATGTCCCGGGTGCCGCTTTCGTGGTCGATGATCCCGGCGGCCATGAACAGCGACGCCTTGAACGTGGCGTGGTTGAGGATATGGAACACCGCCGCCACGGCCGCCAGCGGACTGTTCAGGCCCAGCAGCAGGGTAATCAGCCCGAGGTGGCTGATGGTGGAATAGGCCAGCAGACCCTTGAGGTCGTTCTGGAACATCGCGCAGTAGGCGCCCAGCAGCAACGTACAGGCCCCCGCGCCGCCGACGATGTAGAACCATTCTTCGCTGCCCGACAACGACGGCCACAACCGCGCCAGCAGGAACACCCCGGCCTTGACCATGGTCGCCGAGTGCAGGTAGGCCGACACCGGCGTGGGCGCGGCCATAGCGTGGGGAAGCCAGAAGTGAAAAGGAAATTGGGCGCTTTTGCTCAAGGCGCCAATCAGGATCAGCGGCAACAGGATAGGGTAGAGGGCATGTGCACGGATCAGGTCGCCGGCGGCCAGGATCTCGTCCAGTTCATAGCTGCCCACCACATGGCCGAGCAGCATCACCCCGGCCAACAGGCAAAGCCCACCGGCACCGGTGACCATCAACGCCATATAGGCGCCGCGTCGAGCGTCGGCGCGGTGGTGCCAATAGCCGATCAGCAGGAATGAGAACAGGCTGGTCAGTTCCCAGAAAAACACCATCTGGATCAGGTTGCCGGAGATCACCAGCCCGAGCATGGCGCCCATGAACGCCAGGAAAAACGCGAAGAAACGCGGCACCGGATCGTCCGGCGACATGTAGTAGCGGGCGTACAGCGACACCAGCGTGCCGATGCCCAGCACCAGCAAGGAAAACAGCCAGGCAAAGCCGTCCAGGCGCAGCACGAAATCCAGCCCCAGGCTGGGCAACCACTCATAGTGCTCGCGGATCACGCCACCGTCGGCGATCTGCGGGTACAGCAAGGCCACCTGAACCGTGCCGGCCAGGGCCACGAGGCCGGCCAGCAGCGATTCGGCGTTACGGGCGTTATGCGGCAGCAGCGCCGCGACACAGCTGCCGAGGAAAGGCAAAAGCAATAGAACTATCAGTGACATAGGCTTCTATTCGGCGGAAGGTTGTGAGGGATCATACGTGGCGTATTGCGGATCACCAACCGCGAGGGTGTCGCAGAATCCTACAAGGTAGGTGGATTTTTCCGACTTTGCGTCGTTTGGTCAGTGGACACAGTTTGGGCTCAGCACGCGTATTGGAGCACTGGTCTCACTGCTCGCGCTCAAGCCCTTCATCCACCTCGACAACGCCTTTGCTCCGAGTCTTCAACTCACTGACAATCACCGCCGCCACGATCAGCGCCGCGCCGAACAACGCAATCGCCGGCAACCGCTCGCCCGCCAGGCGCCCGGCGATGCCGGCCCATACCGGCTCGCCGGCATAGATCAGCGTGGCGCGGGTCGGCGAGACGCTTTTCTGTGCCCAGTTCATCGCCACCTGGATCGCTGCGCTGGCGGCGCCCAGGCCGACGGCGCTGATCAACAGCAGCCAGGAAAAGTCAGGAATCACTTCCTGGGTCGGCACCACCATCAGGAACGCCAGCACGGCAGTGCTTGCCAGTTGCACCACGGTCACCCGGCGCACATCGACCTGGCCGGCATACGCGCTGATCAGGATGATCTCTGCCGCAATGGCAATGGCGCTGATCAGCGTGGCTATTTCGCCCGGACTGAAGTTCAACGACGCCCCGGCCGGACCGGACACCAGCATCAACCCGGTGAACGCCAGCATGATGCCGATGCTCGGCATCAAGCCCGGTCGACGGCCCAGAACCAGCCATTGCAGCAAGGGTACGAACGGCACGTAAAGCGCGGTGATGAACGCCGATTGGCTGCTAGGGATGGTTTGCAGGCCGACGGTCTGCAAGCCATAACCGAGCATGATCGCCACGCCGATGAAACACCCAGCCTTGAGTTCGAACAGCGTCAGGTCCCGCAGATGCCGCCAGGAGAACAGCGCAACGAACGCCGCCGCGGCAGCGAAGCGCAGGCCGACGAAAAACATCGGGCCGCTGACCGTCATGGCGTGCTGCACCAGCAGGAAAGTCCCGCCCCAGATCATGGTGATCAGCACCAGGACGCATTCGGCCTTGCTGAACCTTGAGAAACGGGAGGAAGCTTGCGGGGAGTTCATAGATGCCATGACCTTGCGCGCCACTTGAGGCGGACGCACAATGCGCCCGAACGAATAAGTTGGGCAGTATAATGCGCAACCCCGGCAGATGAGCAATATAGTGCACAAAGAAAGCGGCCAGCGGGCCTCCGTCCTGCAACACGTCAGCCAGAACGTCCGTCGCCTGCGGCACGCCGCGCAGCTCAGCCAGACGGCTTTGGCGCAATTGTCTGGGGTCAGCCGGCGGATGCTGGTCGCCATCGAAGCCGGTGAGAAGAATGTCAGCCTGACCACCCTCGACCGCGTCGCAGAAGCCTTGGACGTGGCCTTCAGCGATCTGATCCAGGCCCCCGACGCCCGCGATCCGAGCCGTATCAACGAGCTGGCCTGGGCCGGCGTGATCCCTGGCAGCAAGGCTGTGTTGCTCGCCAAGGCCACCGCCAGCCGTGAGGTGGAACTCTGGGAATGGCGGCTGGAGCCGGGCGAGCATTACCCTTCAGAGCCCGACGCCGACGGTTGGAGCGAACAACTTTATGTATTCGAAGGCTGCCTGACGCTGCTGTTGGGCAGCGAAGAGCGCCGGATTGGCACCGGTGAGTTTTTCATGTTCGCCAGCAACCAGCCCCATGCCTATCGCAACGATGGTTTGGTGGCGGTGCGGTTTGTGCGCAACGTGGTGATCTGAGTCCGTCACTCGGTTACACACCTGTAAACTCTGACAGTAGACGCGTGTGGGTGGGAGTTCTAGTGTCGTGTTGTGGCTGATGAAGTGGTCGGTCGACGGCAAGAAAACTCCATTACACAGAGGTCCCTGAAATGAACGCTAAAGGCGCAATAAGATTTATTCCAGAGTCGGAGTTGTTTCCAAAACCAATAATCAAACAAGCATCCAATGGGACGCTGACCTCCCAATTTCTTGATGACTGTTCGGTTGTTGCTTCCCTCCCTTCAAAAACAAAACTTGAGGGGAAAATCATATGCGCGATGTCTTATGTCGGAGGAATGATGGTTGGGTCAACGGACATCACTGATGAGATGTTGAAAGTTGGATATGCGTTTTGGGAAACGGGGACGGTTGGCCGGCCAGTGCCTTCCGGTACGGAGGTGAGGTTGATCACCAGCATAAGTCAAAAGCATGGAACGACACTCTATTCCGAAATGCAGACGTACAAGGTTACCTAGTTTGAAAGTGAGCTGGCGACTGGGCCGGGTCTCGTCGTGTGGAAGTACGTTATCCGGCCTTGCGTAGAGTCGGCCATGGTCAGTTGTTCATACACGCCAGCAATCGGCCAGATACTTTGCAATGGCGATGTGGCGGCTTAGGTGGCAGGGCAAAGCCAAAAACAGCTATCGCTCTTTTTGGGACTAAAGAAGGCTTTCGAATCATCAGGCAATGGCAGTAAGGTAGCGATTGGTCGTTCTGTTGCATTGGCGCTCCCTTCCGGATTCGTCGGGACAACGATCAACGATCGACCTGCGTTGCCCTGTTTCCATGACGGAAGTTTTCGATGACTGAAGCTCCCACCTCGAGTCCCCGTTCCACCGACGTCCTCATCATCGGCGGAGGCTTGAGCGGCGCCATGCTGGCCGTGCAGTTGCTGCGCCTGCCGGGCCGGCGCGAGGTGCTGATCGTCGAGCCGCGCAGCGAACTAGGCCGGGGCGAGGCCTACAGCGCCGTGGAACTGGGCCACACCTTGAACGGCAACGCGGCGCGCATGAGTGTCGATCCGGACAACGCCGATGATTTGACCCAGTGGCTCACGGCGTTCATCGAAGCCGGCGGTTGGCCCGAGTCAGACAAACAGCACGTGCCCATCAGCGAGTTGTTCCCACCCCGAGGGATGTTTGGTCTCTATGTGCAGCAACGCCTGGCCGAGGCTCGCGAGGTGGGCGCACAAAACGGTTCGACCGCCGAGCACGTGCGCGGGGAGGCCGCGGACCTGCAGCTTGCTGGCGACGCCGTGGTGGTCACGCTGAACGACGGCCAAGTCCTGCGTAGCCGTTTCGCGGTGTTGGCCACCGGCATGTTCCCGGCGGCGCGCACCCCGCAAACCGAATCCAGCGTCTTGAATGCCGCGGCTCTGGATCCTTGGGATGTGGCTGCGATGCGTCAGCTCGACCCGCAGTCCCCGGTGCTGATCATCGGCTCGGGGCTGACCATGGTCGATGCCGTCGTTTCCCTGGAACAGGCCGGGCACCGCGGGCCAATCGAAGTGTTTTCCCGCCACGGCCTGCTGCCCCATGTGCGCCGCCAGCCGCCCGCCTGGGTGGATTTCCTTGCCGAAGATCACAGCCTGCGTTCGCCCCGCCAGTTGATGCGCGCCCTGCGCGAGCAATGCCGCCAGGCCCAAGCCCAAGGGATCGATTGGCAAGCGCCGCTGGACACGGTGCGTGCGCACATCGGGCGCTTGTGGAACCAGGCCAGCGATGTGCAGCGCCGGCAGTTCGTGCGGCATGTGCGGCCGTGGTGGGAGAGTCATCACCATCGTTCGCCTCCGTTGAGCGCGGAGCTGGTGGCGCGTCTGCATGGGGAAGGGCGGCTGCGGATCCAGGCGGCGTCGTTCAAGGGCGTGGCCGCGTCCGAACCGGGCACGCTGAGTATCAGTATCCGCTGACGGGGCGAGACCGGATTGGCGGAGGTGCGGGGCGCCGCGTTGATCAACTCCAGCGGCATCGAATATGACTGGCGACGCGTTGCACGACCGTTACCGCAACAGTTGCTGGCCCGAGGGCTGATCCAGCCGGGACCGCTGGCCTTGGGCATCGCCGCGCGTGCCGACGGCGCGGTGCTGGATGCCAAAGGCGAGCCAGCCGACCGCCTGTTCGCCATGGGCCCGCCACTGCGGGGAATGTGGTGGGAAAGTACTGCCGTGACTGATGTGGCGAGCCAGGCCAAGGCGTTGGCGGGGCGGTTGGTTGAGTTGCAAACCCAACGTTGAACATTGTGGCGAGGGAGCTTGCTCCCGCTGGGCTACGAAGTAGACCCAAAACCATTCAACCCGGGTGTATCAGCTTGAATGCATTCGGCTTCTTTGGGATTGCTGCGCAACCCAGCGGGAGCAAGCTCCCTCGCCACAAGAGCGGTCTTTATTGCGCATGCACTGTCACCCAACGCTCCTCCCGCGCTGCCACGCGAATCGCCGCCGCCAGCCGCTCTACTTCCCAGGCTTCCTCGAAATCCGTGCCGTTGCCGCCTTCGCCAGCGAGGGTCATGATCAGTTCCTGCACTTCCAGCGTCTTCAGTTCGTTGTACCCCAACTGGTGCCCGGCGGCCGGGCTGAATGCGGCATAGCCGGGCAGGTCCGGCCCGGCCAGCAATCGCTGGAAGCCCGGCTGGCCAGCGTGACAGACGCGCAGTTCGTTCAGCCGTTCCTGATCAAATGCCAGGGTGCCCAGGGTGCCGCTGATCTCAAAACCCAGGTGGTTCTTGTAGCCGTGCTTGAGCCAACTGCTGCTCACTGTGCCCCGGGCGCCATTGGCGAAACGCAGCAGTGCGTGGACCTGGTCATCCACGGCGATGGCACGTTGTTCGGCATTGCCGGCGTTGGCAGGGCGTTGATGGTGCACGGTCTGGCTGTCGGCGCACACGGCCTCGACATCGCCCAACAAGTGCCGGGCCATCGCCAGCAAGTGGCTACCCAGGTCCGCCAGCGCGCCGCCGGCGTGGGTCGCTTCGCAACGCCATGACCACGGCGAGGCCGGATCGGCCATGAAGTCTTCGCTGAATTCGCCTTGGAAACTGACGATCCGCCCCAGGTCCCCGCGCTGGATCATCTCCCGCGCCAACTGGATGATCGGGTTGTGCTGATAGTTGTAGCCGACCCGCGTCACCACGCCGGCGGCCTTGGCGGCCTGTCGCATGCGGTCGGCCTGTTCCAGGGAAACTGCCAGCGGTTTTTCACAGTAGACAGGTTTGCCCGCGGCCAGCGCGGCCATGGCCATCGGATAATGCAGATGGTTGGGCGTGGTGATGGCGATCAGGTGCACGTTGGGATTGTCGATCAGTTGCTGCCAGTCGCCGTGGGACGTCTCGAAGCCCCAGCTTTGGGCGCATTGGCGCGCGCGCTGCGGATCGGCGTCAGCCAAGGCGGCCAGTTTCAGGTCCAGGGGAAGGTCGAACACCGCTTTGGCATTGTGGAACGCCAAGGCATGGGCACGGCCCATGAATCCGGTGCCAATCAGACCGATGCCGAGTTCACGCATGAGAAGAGCCCTTTGAATTTTTATTTTCAGAAGGGCTCTTTATGGAATAATTATTCCCTAATTGCAATCATTGGAATAAATATTCATTTCGCGAAAATAAATCTCAGGACAGGAAACCCCCGTCCACATTCAGCGCCACACCTGTGGTGTAGCTCGACGCATCACTGGCCAAGTACAACACTGCGCCGGCCATTTCGCTTGGATCGGCCACACGCTTGAGGGGGATCTGCGCCAGGGCGGTTTTCAGGATGGCGTCGTTCTTGACCAGCGCCGAGGCGAACTTGGTGTCGGTCAGCCCCGGCAGCAGGGCGTTGCAGCGGATGCCGAACTGCGCGCATTCCTTGGCGAAGACCTTGGTCATGTTGATCACCGCGGCCTTGGTCACCGAGTAGATGCCTTGGAAAATACCCGGCGAAATACCATTGATCGACGCGACGTTGATGATGCTGCCGCCGCCGTTCTCACGCATCAGCTTGCCGGCTTCCACCGACATGAAGAAGTAGCCGCGGATGTTCACATCGACGGTTTTCTGGAACGCGCCCAGGTCGGTGTCCAGCACGTTGCAGAATTGCGGGTTGGTGGCTGCGTTGTTAACCAGGATGTCCAGACGCCCGAACTGCTCGCGAATCCCGGCGAACACTCGGCTGATCTGTTCCATTTCACCAATGTGGCAGGCAATGGCGGTGGCCTTGCCGCCGGCGGCGATGATTGCGTCTGCCACGTGCTGGCAACCGTCGAGCTTGCGGCTCGAAACTATCACATGAGCGCCTTGCTGGGCGAGCAACTTGGCGATGGCCTCGCCAATGCCGCGGCTGGCGCCGGAAACGAAGGCGATCTTGCCGTCGAGGTCGAACAACTGAGTCTTGGACATGCTGTTTCCTTGTTATAGGTGCGCTCAGAGCGTGGATTTGTGGATGACTTGCAGGCTCATCTGTTCCAGCAGCTGGTTCATCTGAACGAACTGCGCGAAGCGTTTGTCCTGGGTCTGGCCATGAAAGAAGCGGTAGTAGATCTGCTGGACAATACCCGCCAGGCGGAACAGCCCATAGGTGTAATAGAAGTCGAAGTTATCGACGCGGATGCCGGCGCGCTCGGCGTAATAATCAACGAATTCCCGACGGGTCAGCATGCCCGGCGCATGGCTGGGCTGGCGGCGCAGCAATTGCACCGGCGCCGGATCGCCGGCCTCGATCCAGTAGGCGAGGCTGTTACCCAGATCCATCAGCGGGTCGCCGAGGGTGGTCAGTTCCCAGTCCAGCACGCCGATGATCTGCATCGGGTTTTCGGGATCAAGGATCACGTTGTCGAAGCGATAGTCGTTGTGGACGATGCTTGAGGTTGGGTGATCGGCGGGCATCTTGTCGTTGAGCCAGGCCTTCACCACTTCCCATTTCGGCGCGTCGGGGGTCAGTGCTTTTTCGTAGCGATCGCTCCAGCCACGAATCTGCCGGGCCACGTAGCCTTCAGGCTTGCCCAGGTCGGCCAGGCCGCACGCCTGGTAATCGACCCGGTGAAGTTCGACGAGACGGTCGATGAAACTTTTGCACAGCGCTTCGGTACGGGTTGCGTCGAAGCCCAGTTCCGGCGGCAACTCGGCGCGCAGGATGATGCCTTTGACCCGTTCCATCACGTAGAACTCGGCGCCCATCACCGACTCATCGGTGCAATGCACATAGCCTTTCGGGCAATACGGGAAACCGTCGCGCAACTGATTGAGGATACGAAACTCGCGGCCCATGTCATGGGCGGATTTCGCTTTGTGGCCGAACGGCGGACGGCGCAGCACGAATTCCTGTTCGGGATATTCCAGCAGGTAGGTCAGGTTCGACGCGCCGCCAGGAAACTGGCTGATCACCGGTGTGCCGGTCAGGCCGGGAATATGGGCCTTGAGGTACGGGTCGATCAGGCTGGCATCGAGTTCTTCACCGTCGCGCACCCGGGTGGACTGATCAGTAACTGCCATGCTTATCCCTTCTGCTTATTTTGGAGGCCATCGATCATTGGCTAATCTAATGGGGTGGCGCAGGCGCCACAAGCACGCCCGGGTCTTATAGGTTAGCGTGTTGCAGAGTAATCAGCGGGCCTGATGGCCTGCGGGCTTGCCAGTCTGTCCCAAGGATGAAGGTGGAGTTGAGCCAGTGCTCGGCTCAAAACCGCCCCTCGGGCAATGGCACTGGGGTCAGCACCGGTTTACCGGAAAAGAACGCGGTCAGGTTCTGGCCCACCAGCTCCACCGTCCCGCGGGTCGCTTCCGGCGACAGGCCTGCGACGTGGGGCGTCAGCACCACGTTTGGCAGTTTTTTCAACGCATCGGGTACCTCGGGTTCGTGATCGAACACATCCAGGGCCGCTCCGGCAATTCGCCGTTGTTCAAGGGCGCTGAGCAGATCACCAGTCGCGACGACGCTGGCCCGGGCGATGTTGACCAAAAAGCCGTTGGGGCCCAAGGCATCGAGGACTTGTTTGTTGATCAGCTGGCGGGTGTCCAGGCCACCTGGCGTGGCAATGATCAGGAAGTCGGAGGCGCGAGCCAGTTCCATGGGCGTGGCGCAGAAGGTATAGGAGACATCATTGCGCACCCGTCGGTTGTGGTAGCTGACGCTCATGTCGAAACCGAGGGCCGCCCGCTTGGCAATGGCCATGCCCACGGCGCCCAGGCCGAGCACACCCAGGCGTTTGCCGGCCAGGGAAGGACGCATGACTTTCGCCCATTCACCCCGGCGCACGCTGGCATCGGCGCGAGGAATGTCACGCACCAGCGCCAGCAGCAGGGCCATGGCATGGTCGGCCACCGAGGAAGCGTTGACCCCGGCGCCGTTGGTGACGACGATGCCACGGTCGCGTGCCGCTTGCAGGTCCACTTGTTCATAACCTGCGCCGATCACGCAGATGATTTTCAGGTTGGGCAGGGCGGCCATTTCCTCGGCGGTCAAGCCCAAGGGACCGCGGGTCAACACCGCGCTGAAGCGATCGCCGTGTTCGTATATCGCCGTCCTGCGTTCGGCAGGGGTTGGCGCCAATTCCAGGTGATAGCCCTGGCGTTCCAGGATCGGCAGGTATTCGTTGACAGTTTCCACCAGTACCAGAACGGTTGCGGTCATGCTGTGCTCCTGTGGGCAGTTTGTTGATCATCGGTAATGAGCTTGATTGTAGGGGGGCGAAGGGCGGGAGGCGGGGCTTTTTAGATGTTCATTTCGGATCCACTCGCGGTCATGGATTATCGACTCGCGTTTCGAACTCGGACCCTCTGCTCCGCATAACCACTCTTCAGCTAAGCCTTTGCTTCTGCTCACGAATCCAGGACAATCGCGCCCCTGTTTCGGCCAGGGCGCTGCCTGTCGGGTTTTTCCGACTCGTCCCGGCCGGGTGCATGTGACCGGAATGCGGAGATCCGACCGGATGAATGATCAGGCCAATAGCGTCCAAGAGCGCGTTGAAACGACAGCCCCTGCCACCATCAGCCAATGGAGTCGCCACGATACGACTTGGATGCTGGGCCTGTTTGGGACCGCCATTGGTGCCGGCACGCTGTTCTTGCCGATCAATGCCGGCCTCGGCGGTTTCTGGCCGCTAGTGATCCTCGCCTTGCTGGCGTTTCCCATGACCTTTTACGCGCACCGTGGCCTGACCCGCTTCGTGTTGTCCGGCCGTGAAGGCGCGGACATCACCAAGGTGGTGGAGGAGCATTTCGGCATCAAGGCCGGTGCGCTGATCACCTTGCTCTATTTTTTTGCGATTTTTCCGATCCTGCTGATCTACAGCGTGGCGCTGACCAATACGGTGGGCAGCTTCCTGGAGCATCAACTGCACGTGCAGCCGCCACCTCGCGCCGTGCTATCGCTGATGCTGATCCTGGGCCTGCTGGCGGTGGTGCGCTGCGGCGAGCAGGCGATCGTCAAAGCCATGAGCCTGATGGTCTATCCCTTCATCGTGGCGCTGCTGTTCCTGGCGGTGTTCCTGGTTCCGCATTGGAACGGCGGCATCCTGACCACGGCCTCCACGTTGCCGCAGCCTTCGGCGCTGCTGCATACCCTGTGGCTGGCGATTCCGGTGATGGTGTTCTCGTTCAACCACTCGCCCATCATCTCGGCGTTTGCGGTGGATCAGAAGCGTCGCTACGGTCCCCGCGCTGAAGAGCGCAGCGCGCAGATCCTGTCCCGTGCCCATCTGTTGATGGTGGTGATGGTGCTGTTCTTCGTGTTCAGTTGCGTGTTGACCCTGTCCCCGGCGCAGTTGGCCGAGGCCAAGGCGCAGAACCTGTCGATCCTGTCGTACCTGGCCAACCATTTCAGCAATCCGACCATTGCGTTCGCAGCGCCATTGATTGCGTTCGTGGCGATCTCCAAGTCATTCCTCGGCCATTACATCGGCGCCAGCGAAGGCCTCAAGGGCCTGATCGTCAAGAGCGGACGCCGTCCAGCCGCCAAGACCCTCGATCGCCTGACTGCGGCCTTCATGCTGCTGGTGTGCTGGATCGTCGCCACGCTCAACCCGAGCATCCTCGGCATGATCGAAACCCTCGGCGGTCCCGTCATTGCGGCGATCCTGTTCCTGATGCCGATGTACGCCATCCGCAAAGTCCCGGCCATGGCCCGCTATCGCGGCCAGGCGTCGAGTGTCTTTGTGGTGCTGGTGGGGTTGGTGGCGATTACTGCGCTGGTCTATTCGCTGACGGCCTGACCAGTCGCTCTGTGGACAGGCATAAAAAAACGCCGCCCCTCGCGAGAAGGGCGGCGTTTTTTGTCGGGCGTCTAAGCGTTAGGCTTGAACGACCGGGATGTTGGCATTGGCAGCCGCTTCACGGAACTCGGCGATCTGGTCGAAGCTCAGGTAGCGGTACACGTCCGCTGCCATGCTGTCGATCTTGCCGGCGTATTCCATGTACTCCTCGACGGTCGGCAGGCGACCCAGGATGGACGCCACCGATGCCAGCTCGGCCGAAGCCAGGTAGACATTCGCGCCGTCGCCCAGACGGTTCGGGAAGTTACGGGTCGACGTCGATACCACGGTGGAGTTCGGTTCAACGCGCGCCTGGTTACCCATGCACAGCGAGCAGCCTGGCATTTCCATGCGTGCGCCGGCCTTGCCGTAGATGCCGTAGTAGCCTTCTTCGGTGAGCTGGTGAGCGTCCATCTTGGTCGGCGGCGACAGCCACAGACGGGTTGGCAGCTGACCCTTGACCTGCTCCAGCAGTTTACCGGCCGCGCGGAAGTGACCGATGTTGGTCATGCACGAACCGATGAACACCTCGTCGATCTTCTCGCCAGCAACGCTGGACAGCAGACGGGCGTCGTCCGGATCGTTCGGCGCGCAGAGCACAGGCTCCTTGACGTCGGCCAGGTCGATCTCGATGATCTCGGCGTATTCGGCGTCCTTGTCGGCTTCCAGCAGCTCGGGGTTGGCCAGCCAGGCTTCCATCGCCTGGGCACGACGTTCCAGGGTGCGAGGATCGCCGTAGCCTTCGCCGATCATCCAGCGCAGCAGGGTGATGTTCGACTGCAGGTACTCGGCAATCGATTCCTTGGACAGCTTGATGGTGCAACCGGCGGCCGAACGCTCTGCCGAGGCGTCGGACAGCTCGAAGGCTTGTTCGACGGTCAGGGTCTCCAGGCCTTCGATTTCCAGGATGCGGCCGGAGAAGGCGTTTTTCTTGCCTTTCTTCTCGACGGTCAGCAGGCCTTTCTGGATGGCGTAGTAAGGGATGGCATGGACCAGGTCACGCAGGGTGACGCCCGGTTGCAGCTTGCCCTTGAAACGAACCAGGATCGACTCGGGCATGTCCAGCGGCATGACGCCGGTGGCGGCGGCGAAGGCCACCAGGCCGGAACCGGCCGGGAACGAAATGCCAATCGGGAAACGGGTGTGGGAGTCGCCACCGGTGCCGACGGTGTCCGGCAGCAGCATGCGGTTCAGCCAGCTGTGGATGATGCCGTCGCCAGGACGCAGGGACACGCCGCCGCGGGTCATGATGAAGTCAGGCAGGGTGTGGTGGGTGGTCACGTCGATCGGCTTCGGATAAGCCGCGGTGTGGCAGAAGGACTGCATCACCAGATCGGTCGAGAAGCCCAGGCACGCCAGGTCCTTGAGTTCGTCACGGGTCATCGGGCCAGTGGTGTCCTGGGAACCGACGGTGGTCATCTTCGGTTCGCAGTAGGTGCCCGGGCGAACGCCGGTCACGCCGCAAGCCTTGCCGACCATCTTCTGCGCCAGGGTGAAGCCCTTGGTGCTTTCGGCCGGTGCTTCAGGCTTCTTGAACAGGTCCGACGGTGGCAGGCCCAGCTCGGTGCGTGCTTTTTCGGTCAGGCCACGGCCAATGATCAGCGGGATACGGCCGCCAGCGCGGACTTCGTCCAACAGGACCGGGGTCTTCATTTCGAAGGTGGTCAGGACTTCATCGGTACCGTGCTTGCAGACTTTGCCAGCATGCGGGTACAGGTCGATCACGTCGCCCATGTGCATGTTGGACACATCGAATTCGATCGGCAGGGCGCCGGCGTCTTCCATGGTGTTGTAGAAAATCGGCGCGATCTTGCTGCCGAAGCAGAAACCGCCGGCACGCTTGTTCGGGACGTACGGAACGTCATCGCCAAAGAACCAGAGCACCGAGTTGGTCGCCGATTTACGCGACGAACCGGTACCGACCACGTCACCGACGTAGGCAATCGGGAAGCCTTGGCCACGCATCTCTTCGATCTGCTTCATCGGGCCGGTCTTGCCTTGCTCGTCCGGGACGATGCCGTCACGGGCCATTTTCAGCATGGCCAGGGCGTGCAGCGGGATGTCCGGGCGGGACCAGGCATCCGGGGCAGGGGACAGGTCGTCGGTGTTGGTTTCGCCAGTCACCTTGAACACGCGCAGGCTGATCTTGTCGGCCAGCACCGGGCGATTCTTGAACCACTCGCCATCGGCCCAGGATTGCAGCACGGCCTTGGCGTGAACGTTGCCGTTCTTGGCTTTTTCCGCGACGTCGTGGAACGCATCGAACATCAGCAGGGTGTGCTTGAGTTCCTTGGCAGCGACCGGCGCCAGCTCGGCGTTGTCCAGCAGCTCGACCAGGGTGACGATGTTGTAGCCGCCCTGCATGGTGCCGAGCAGTTCGACCGCGCGCTTCTTGTCAATCAGAGGGGACTGGGCTTCGCCCTTGGCCAGTGCGGAGAGGAAACCGGCCTTGACGTAGGCGGCTTCGTCAACGCCAGGCGGAACGCGATTGGTGATCAGGTCAACGAGGAAAGCTTCTTCGCCAGCCGGGGGATTCTTCAGCAGCTCGACCAGGCCTGCGGTTTGTTCGGCGTTAAGCGGCTGGGGAACGATACCCAGTGCTGCGCGCTCTTCGATATGTTTGCGGTAGGCTTCAAGCACAGTTATTACCCTCATCAGTGGTCCCAAATGGGTGTCCGGGACGCTCATCCAGAAACTCACGGCACTCATGCGCGTCAGGGGGCCTTTTGGGCCTCCACGCCAGAGTTGCCGGAGTTCCTCACAGAAGCTGCTTTCAAAGTTTTACGCCTGCAGAACGGGAGCTGATGAGGGTTGGCGTTGGGCTTTCCCCGCTGGAAAGACCCTTCGCCAACACCGCTCTGAAGGAACGACTGTGCTCGTGACGCTTTGAAAACAGCTTCTAACGGACATTGGCGCCTTAAAAGGCTGGCTGATTCTACGTGAAAAAAATATTAAAGGTAAGTTGGCCATGAAGTTTGAAGGGGTGATCAATCTTAGACAAAGGGCTAACATGCCGGCCTGTCCTGTTTTTTTGCGTGTGCGTTACCTATGCCCAACCAGCTCATCAAGACCCCCTGCGTCGGCCTCTGTTCCACTGTCTACGGTGACTTGGTCTGCCGTGGTTGCAAGCGGTTCCACCACGAAGTGATTCACTGGAACGGCTACAACGAGGAGCAAAAGCGCGCGGTGTGGATGCGGCTGGAGCAGCTGTTGGTGCAGGTGATGGTGGCCAAGCTGGAGGTGTTCGACCCGGGCCTGCTGCGCCAGCAACTGGAATCGCGCAAGATCCGCTTCGTGCCCCACCAGTCGGAATATTGCTGGGCCTATCAGTTGATCGCCCGGGGCGCGCGGGTGATCAACAACCTGGAGGCGTACGGCATGGTGCTGATGCCGGAATTTCGCGATTGGGAGCTGCCGGACCTGCGCGATGCCATTGATCGGGAATTTTTCCTGCTGTCCGAAGCCCATTACCAGCGCTATATCGCGCCGGGGTTCCTGAAGGATGCGATCGGCGGCTGACAGGCCTTCATATGTGGCAAGTTACTTTTAGTTTTTGGACCAGGTAGCTCTTGTGGCGAGGGAGCTTGCTCCCGCTGGGTTGCGAAGCGACCCTCGCTCTTGATCCTGATAATTGCTAAACCTGGAAAATCCAGGCGTCTGCTGCGCAGCCGAGCGGGAGCAAGCTCCCTCGCCACAACAGCCTTATCGTCCGCGCCTCATTCCTTGACCGCCAGCTCCACCAGGTGATCCTCGACTTCCTGCGGCTTGAGCACCAGCACATCGCTTTCCAGGGTATCGAGCACGGCTTCGGCGGTGTTGCCGATCAGCACCCCTGACAAACCCGAGCGGGCCACGGTGCCGATCACCGTGACCGCCGCCTGGAGCTTGTGGGCCATGAAGGGGATCAGCACGTCCGCCGGGCCTTCCATGATATGCAGGTGTTGGTCATCGATATCGAATTCGGCCTGGAACGCCCGGCATTGCTCACGGTAGCGGGCCGCGATGGTTTGCTTGAGCTGGAAGGTCGGGTCGGCGGACGAGAGCATCGGCGACGGGTGGGCGCTGATGACATGCAGGTGCGCCTTGGCGAGGAGGGCGATGTCATAGCCATGGTCGATGATCGTCGAGTGCAGGTGGCGATGCTCGTCATCGGCATTGCCCACGTCGACGGCGGCCAGGATGACCCTGTCCTTCCAGGAGCCCGTAGTCTTGACCAGCAGCACCGGGGTTGGGCAATGGCGCAGCAGTTTCCAGTCGGCCGGGGTCAGCAGGGCTTTTTTCAAGGGGCTGTCAGGGAAATGCTGCTTGATGACCAAGCCACAACCTTCGGCCTGCTGCACATCGATGATGGTTTCGTAGAGACTCTCGTTCCAGGCCTGCTCGGTGGTCACGCTGTAGCCGTCCGCCACCAAGGCCGCCTTCAACACGCCGAGCATGCCGGCGTGATCGTGCCGTTTGTCGCACACCAGCAGGTGCAGGTGCGCCTGGGTCACACCGGCGATCAGTTTGGCGCGCTTAAGTGCCAGGCTTTCCGAATGTTCAGGTTCGATGACCACCAGGATGCTGCGAATGGCTTGCATGATCGGCGTCTCCAGCAATAAAAAGGCACTGCGTCGCTCAACTATAGTTGCTATGGACGGCCCGTCGACTTGATGCATATCAACAGCGGTGGCTGGTGGTCTGGGGGCAGGCCGGTATAATCGGCGCCCTTCGCTCGACTACCTTCTTGCCGTGAGCCCCATGATCCTTCCTGAAATCCACGAATTCCTCGGCTGCCGCACCCCCGATGCCTGGGTCCAGGCCGCGCTGGCCGACCAGGAAACGTTGCTGATCGACCACAAGAACTGCGAGTTCAAGGCCGCCAGCACCGCCCTGAGCCTGATAGCCAAGTACCATTCCCATGTCGACCTGATCAACATGATGTCGCGCCTGGCCCGGGAAGAACTGGTGCATCACGAGCAAGTCATGCGCCTGATGAAAAAGCGCAAGGTCGCGCTGCGCCAGCTCTCCGCCGGACGCTATGCCTCGGGTTTGCGCAAGGTGGTGCGCAGCCACGAGCCGGTGAAACTGGTGGACACGCTGGTGGTCGGCGCCTTCATCGAAGCCCGCAGTTGCGAGCGTTTCGAGGCCTTGGTGCCGCATCTGGATGAGGAACTCGGCAAGTTCTATTTCGGCCTGCTGAAAAGCGAAGCCAGGCACTTCCAGGGTTACTTGAAACTGGCCTACCAATACGGTGACGCCAAGGACATTGCCCAGGTCATCGACCGAGTCCGTGCCGCCGAGCGCGAGTTGATCGAGTCGGCGGACGTGGAGTTTCGGTTCCACAGCGGCGTGCCAGCCTAACGGGTCAAACCCAGGCGCTCATGCCATTGGGCGATCGATTCCTCTGGATACACCTCCAATTGCTGGTCGCCCGGGCGCGCCTCGACTTCTACCCACGGCGCCTTGGAACCGAGCATCAGATGGGTGTGTTCCGGCGGCACAGGCAGCGGTGTATCGATGGCCGAGGCAAAAGGATGGATCAACTCCGGCCATTGCGGGCTGAATAGCCACAATCCCGAGCCGCACAGCGAGCAGAAATGCCGCTCGGCGCTGCTGCGGTGGGACCGTTTGGCGCCTTCGTCCTTGAGGCGCGCATGGTAGATCGTTATGTGCTTGCGACCTTGCACCTTCAGGCTTTTCGCGTCGCCTCCCAGGTTGATCGCATAACCGCCGCCGCCCTGGGTCTTGCGGCAAATCGAGCAGTAGCAGCGCTGGTAGGGGTAGGGGTGAACGCAGTCCAGGCTGAACGTTACGGCGCCGCAGTGGCAGGATCCTTCGAGCTGCATGGTAGCCTCCGGTACGAATTGCAAATGTCCCGGGACAGCTTAGACGGTCAGCGGGTTGGCACCCGCCACAAGTACCACGCCGCGACCGTTCGATACGGGCTCCAGGCCTGGCTAATGTCGATCATCTGCCTGCGATTCGGTTGAGCGTCCAAACCCTTGAGCCGCCGGTAACCGTCGCGAACTCCAAAGTCATCCGCCGGCAGGATATCGGGCCGCTCCAGGCTGTAGATCAGCAGCATCTCCACGGTCCAGCGGCCGACACCGCGCAAGGTGACCAGGCGTTCGATCAGCGCTTCATCGTCCATGGCCAGGGCAGTGGCGTAATCCGGCACGATCCCGTCCAGCGTCGCCTGGGCGATGCCTTGGATGGTCGCGATCTTATTGGCGGAAAAGCCGCAGCTGCGCATCTGCGTCACGTCGGTTGCCAGTATTTGTTCGGGGCGGGGAAATCTCCCTTGGGGAAATAGCGCCAAAAGCCGACCAAGGATCGCGTCCCCGGCTTTGGCGTGCAGCTGCTGATAGGCAATCGCCCGCACCAGCGCCTCATACGGGTCGCGCGCCGGCTTGGATTGCAGCAGGCAGGGG
The DNA here is from genome assembly GCF_051131955.1 of Pseudomonas sp. Z4-20. Classification (NCBI taxonomy): domain Bacteria; kingdom Pseudomonadati; phylum Pseudomonadota; class Gammaproteobacteria; order Pseudomonadales; family Pseudomonadaceae; genus Pseudomonas; species Pseudomonas sp. Z4-20. The sequence goes on along the minus strand of NZ_CP071641.1, from coordinate 3,271,346 downwards.
CCGGTCGCCTCGACATGGCGTCGCCAGTCTTCGTCGAGGCTTGCCAGGAATGCCGTCGCTTGGTGATAGGGCACAGTCATCAGATCTCTGTCCGGGGCATCGATCAAAACGCCAGCGGCAGCGAAACCTGCACCGCGGCTTTCTCCAGCCGCAACAAAAACGCCTTGCGCGGCTGACCTCCACCGTAGCCGGTCAACGAGCCATCCGCACCGATCACCCGGTGGCAGGGGATGATGATCGCCAGTCGGTTCTGCCCATTGGCTAAACCCACGGCGCGGCTGGCCCCAGGGCTGCCGAGGGCGGCGGCGATGGCACCGTAGCTGCGGGTTTCGCCGTAGGGGATTTTCTGCAACTCGGCCCAAACCCGCGCCGCGAAAGCGCTGCCGGGCATGTGCAGCGGGACGGTGAAGCAGGTGAGCTTCCCGGCGAAATAGTCGGCCAGTTCGCGGTCGATCTGGTGCAGATGTGCGTTGTGCCCCGGCGCGACCGTATAGCCGTAGCGATGCCGCAATTCTTCCAGCTCCTTGGTCAAGGCCGGGCGGTCGAGGAACTCCAACAACACCAGGCCACGACGCTCGGCCATGGCCAGCATGGGCCCCAGCGGCGTGGTCAGGCGGGTGAACAGCAAGGGCTCGCTGAGGCCGGCGCGGCCCGGCGTGATGTGGAAGGACTTGACGAAAGCGTCACGAAAGCCGCTCAGCGATTCGTAGCCGGAATCGAACGCCGCGTTGTCAATCGAGGCACCCTCCTTGATACCGCCCAGGGCGATGCCCAAGCGCCGGGTGCGCAGGTAGGCGTGGAAGGTCATGCCGAAATGCTGCTTGAACCAGCGGCGCAGTTTCAGCGGTTCGATGCCTCGTTCCTGTAGCAGGGCATCGGTCCAGCGCAGGTCGGGCTGGGCATCCACGGCCTGGAGCAGCGCCTGGACCCAGTCGGGGGCGATCGCGGCGGCGTCCAACGGCTTGCAGCGCAGGCAGGCGCGGTAACCGGCGGACATGGCTTCGTCGGCATGGGCGAAGAATTCCACGTTCTCCGGTTTCGGCTTGCGGGCCGTGCAACTGGGGCGGCAGAAAATACCGGTGGTCTTGACCGCCGTGAAAAACACCCCTTCGTAGGCGGTGTCTCGTTCGAGCATGGCGCGGACCATTTCGGCGTGCGGCGGGAGCAGGGGGCTATGTGCGTTCATGGGCTCAAGCATAGGATTGTGACGGCGCAGCCTCCACCGGAAAATCGACAGTGAATTTTTATTACGTCACGTTGGTCGGGCGGTAGCGAACAAAAATGGAACCTTCGAGTCTTAAAGGTTCAAGCGCTGTTTTTGTCTTTCGGAGACATCATGTCCAAACATAAGAAAACCCTCATTGCCGTTGCTGTGTGTGCCCTGGCGTTCGGTGCCTCGGCCCTGCTGCCCGCCGACCTGTCGCCCATCGGTTCGAGCTATGCCGCCGGCGGTGGCAATGGTGGGGGTGGCGGCAACGGTGGCGGTAACGGCGGTGGCAATGCCGGTGGCCACGGTGGTGGTGTCGGCGGTGGCATCGGCGGTGGACAAGCCAATGGCAAGTCCAGTGACTCCAGCGGTCACGGCAAGGGACTGGCGAGTGATCACAGCGGTACTCGCACTCGCGATCATGGCTTGAGCGGCAAGCACACCGGTACCACTCGAACGGACCGAACCAGCAAGGCTTCCGCGACCTCGTCCATTGCTAAGGATCGCGATACCCGAGGCTTGAGCAAAGCGTCGGCGATTTCCACGGCTACCCCCGGCACCCACAACACCAAGGGCCTGACCAACGCGACCCGTTCGTCGATCAAGAACGATCGCTGATCGCTAAAAAATCAGCCGCGATACCTGTTTCAAGGTCTCGCGGCTTTTTTCGCCTGCCAAACATGTCTTGTCGAAGCGTCAATATTTCCAGAACACCGGCGTGAACAATACCGACACCGTCAGGATCTCCAATCGCCCCAGCAGCATGCCGATGGTCAGCAGCCATTTTGCCGCGTCCGGCAACGTCGAAAAATTGCCCGCCGGGCCAATGATGTTGCCCAAGCCGGGGCCAACGTTGCACACAGCGGTGGCAGCGCCGGTCAAGGCTGTCGTCCAGTCCAGGCCGATCAGCGCCAGGCCCAGGGCGATGGCCCCGATCGTGATGGTAAAGAAGAACGAGAACGTCAGCAGGGAGCGAACGATTTCCTCGTCGATGGGATGATTGTTGTATTTTTTTCGGATCACCGCCCGGGGGTGGATCAGCTGTTTCAAACTGGCCATCAGCAAGGCCCCAGCGACTTGAAAGCGAAAGATCTTCAGTCCTCCGGCAGTGGAACCCGAACAGCCTCCGACGAACGTCAAGTAAAAGAACAGCAACAGGGCGAAGCTGCCCCACAGGGTGTAATCGCCCAGCGCCACGCCGGTGGTCGTGACGACGGAGGTGACGTTGACCGCCACGATGCGGACCGCGTCCCACCAGCCATGCTCACTGTTCAGGCTCAGCCACGTGCCGACCACGAGCCAGGTAATGACCAGGAATCCGACGAACCCCCTGACTTGCTGATCCTTGAGCAACGCGTTCGTGTTGCCCCGCAGCGTCGCGACATACAGCGTAAAGGGCAGCGATCCTGCCATCATCACGACGACTGATACCCAATGAATGGAGGGTTGAGGCCAATGTGCCAGGGAGGCATCGGATGTGGAGAAACCGCCGGTGGAAATCAGCGACATTGCATGGTTTATCGCCTCGAACGGGGTCATGCCGGCAAGCCACAGCGCGAGTGTCGCGAGGGCCGTCAACCCGACATAAATCCACAAGATGTAGTGGGCCGCGACGTGAGAGCGCGGCGTGACCTTTTCCGACCAGTCCGATGATTCGGTCTGGAACAGTCGCATGCCGCCGACCCGCAGCAGCGGCAGGATCGCCACCGCCATGCCGATGAAGCCGATCCCGCCGAGCCAGTGCAGCATCGAGCGCCAGATCAGCAGGCCGGGGGATGCCGTGTCCAGGCCAGTCAGGATGGTCGAGCCGGTGGTCGTGATGCCCGACATCGTTTCGAAAAACGCATCGGTGTAGCTGATGTGCTGGATGAACACCATTGGCAATGCGGCGAAGGCGCAAACCACGACCCAGCTGGCGGTGGTCAGCAGGTACATTTCCCTGGGGCGCATCTGGGCCTGTTCCGGTCTGCCTCGGGCAACCAACGCAACCCCAGAGACGAATGTAATCAGGCTCGACCAGAGGAACGCCGACAGGTCATCGTTGCGGTCGTAGTAGATCAGCGTCAACAGCGGGATCACCATGCTGACCGCCAGGGTAATCAAGAAAATACCGAGGATGAAACCGACGAGACGCAGTACCGCAATGGACATGGGAAACGCCTGATTCGAAGAGTGGCACAGTATCGATTTGGTCCCTCGTTCGCCGCGTAAAATTTGCGTAAAAAAACAGCGATGAGGTTCGAAGACAAGGCAGTTTTCTTCAATACCCGTCCGGCACCGTACTTTAGCCTGGCAGCCTTCCCACTCAAATGAAGTAGGTATGCGATGAGCCTTGTTTTTTCCATGGCCGCCTTTGCCCTGGTCGCCTCCATCACGCCCGGCCCCGTCAACATTGTCGCCCTCAGCTCCGGGGCGCGATATGGCTTTCGGGCCACGTTGCGCCATGTGGCCGGCGCTACCCTCGGGTTTGTCCTGTTGTTGGTCCTGATGGGCCTCGGGTTGCACGAGGTGTTACAGCGCTGGCCGGGCCTGACCCGGGTGGTGCAACTGGCCGGCGTAGCGTTCCTGTTGTTCATGGCCTGGAAACTGGCGATCGACAATGGTGAGCTGGGCGAGCGGGACGAGGGCCGCGCGCCGACGATGTTCTACGGCGCGCTGATGCAATGGCTCAATCCTAAGGCCTGGTTGGCCTGTGTGGCAGGAATGGGGGCGTTCGTGGCTGACAGCGAGGCGCTTCTGGTTTGGCAGTTCGCGGCTATCTACCTGGTGATCTGCTACGTCTCGGTGGGTTGCTGGGCCTATGCCGGGAGTTTCTTGCGTACCTGGTTGGGCAATCCGGCGACCATGCGCCTGTTCAACCGGGCGATGGCGGCATTGCTGGTCGCCAGTGCGGTGTATCTGCTATTGCCGTGAGCTTGCATCCACGCTCTGGTGGCGGGAATGCTGTGGTGGCGAGGGAGCATCAGCCGCGGTATTGGCCGGGCGTGGCCGCCAGGTGTTGCTTGAAGGCCCGCTGGAAATGCGCCTGGTCGGCGAACCCGCTGCCCAGCGCCACGTCGGCGATCAACTTGCCTTCGCGCAATTGACGGCGGGCGAACTGGATTCGGCGGTTGATCAGGAAGGCGTGGGGCGTCATGCCATAGTGACGCTTGAAAGCCCGGCTCAGATAGGACGGCGAAAGCTGGGCGAAGGCGCAGATGTCCTCGAGCTTGAGCGCTTCGGTGCAGTGATCATGGATAAATTGCGCTGCCCGCATCAGCGCCGGATGGCTGCCCCGGTCCGGGCGCCCGGCCGGGTTGAGACGATGCTGCAGGTCGGTGAAAAACGCTTCGGCGGCGGCTTGCTTGTCGCGGGTATCGGACTGTTCATCCACCAACCGCTCATAAAGGCTGCACAGCCCCGAGAAAAGCGCGGCATCACGGCTGTGGGTGGTGTCGAACGCCTGGAAATCCAGCGAGGGGTCGAAGCCAATGCGACGTTGCAAATCCCGCAGCCAATGGGTGTCGACATACAACATCAGGTAGGACCAAGGCTGATCGTCGATCGGATTGCAGGCGTGAACGTCGCCTGGGTTCATCAGCACCACCGTCCCGCTGCGCACCTGGAACCGCGATTGCTCGTGCAAGTAGGTGCTGCGTCCGGCCGTGATCGCGCCGATGGAGAAATGATCATGGGAGTGACGCGAATAGCAGACCTTGCGCCCATCGGCGATGGCCCGCGCCTCGATGAAGGGCAGGGCCGCGTCGCGCCAGAAACGGGGGGCGGCGTCATGTTGGGCAGGCTTCATCGTCCGTGTCCTGTGTGATGGGCTGTGCCTGATTGTATTAGCCTGCGCCGCAAAATGCTGTTCGAGTTCGCTACGGCAGTGGACTAGACTGCAGTGAGTCTCGTCAATGGAGCTCACGATGTTCGGACCACGCAAACCGGACAATGAAGCCGTCCGCCTCAAGCAGGTCACGGACAGGCCCGGTACTCTCTACTATGCCGGGCATCCATTGGGGCTGGAGGATGGGAGCAAGTGCCTGCTGGACACTAAGCCGCGAAAGCTCAACGACGACGAACGCGAAATGCTGCGCGACCTGGCAAGCATGGCCGAGCAGGAAATGATTGCCGTGCAGATGGCGAGCATGGATGAAATGACGCTGTTGTCCAACCGGCGAGGCTTCAAGACGCTGGCCCAGCATGCGCTGAGTGTGTGTGATCGGCTGTCGCGTCCGGCCACCTTGCTGTTCTTCGATCTCATTGACTTCAAGCCGATCAACGACCGCTTCGGCCATGCCGAGGGTGACAGCGCCCTGAAAACCTTTGCCGACGTGCTGCGTATCGCCTTTCGCGAAAGCGATGTCATCGGTCGCCTGGGCGGCGATGAGTTCGTCGCCTTGCTCACCGGCGCTTCCCATGTCGAGACCGCGGCGATCATGGCACGGCTCGGGGAGATCCTGGATGAGCGCAACGCGACCTTGCAGCGCGGCTATGACATTCGCTTCAGCGTCGGCCAGATCGAATACGACCCCAAGCGGCACGCATCGATCGACAGTCTGTTGGCGGATGCGGATGCGGCGATGTATGCGCAGAAGCAGGGACGGCACTGAGAAGGGATTCACGGAAGACAAAAAAACGCCGCTTGGCCTTTCCAGGGCAAGCGGCGTTTTTGTTGCAACGTGAAGATTACTCTTCGAGGTTGCCCATGGCGGTGGTGTTGAAGCCGCCGTCCACGTACATGATTTCACCGCTGATGCCCGACGCCAGGTCCGAGCACAGGAAGGCGCCGGCGTTGCCGACTTCGTCGATGGTGACGTTGCGACGCAGCGGGGTTTGCGCTTCGTTGGCGGCCAGCATCTTGCGGAAGTTCTTGATGCCGGACGCGGCGAGGGTGCGGATCGGGCCAGCCGATACGCAGTTGACGCGGGTGCCGTCCGGGCCCAGGGACCCGGCCAGGTAGCGTACGCCGGCTTCCAGGGAAGCCTTGGCCATGCCCATGACGTTGTAGTTCGGCATGGTGCGCTCGGCGCCCAGGTACGACAGGGTCAGCAGGCTGCCGTTGCGGCCTTTCATCATCTCGCGACCGGCCTTGGCCAGGGCGACGAAGCTGTAGGCGCTGATGTCGTGGGCAATACGGAAGCCTTCACGGGTGGTGGCTTCGGTGAAGTCGCCGTCGAGCTGGTCGCCCGGGGCGAAGCCCACGGAGTGCACGATGCAGTCCAGGCCGTCCCACTTCTTGCTCAGGGCTTCGAAGACCTTGGCGATTTCTTCATCGCTGGCCACGTCGCACGGGAAGCACAGCTCAGGGCTCGAACCCCAGCCTTGCGCGAACTCTTCGACACGACCCTTGAGTTTGTCGTTCTGATAAGTGAAGGCAAGCTCAGCGCCCTCGCGATGCATGGCGGCGGCGATGCCGGATGCGATGGACAGCTTGCTGGCGACACCGACGATCAGTACGCGCTTACCGGCGAGAAAACCCATGTGTTGCTCCTCTTTCAGGTTATTCGGCAGTTGTTGGGGCCAGGAAAGCGGCCTCCAGCAACTGCTGTGTATAGGGGTGCTGCGGCGCGGCGAATATGCTGCGGGCATCACCTTGTTCGACCACTTGGCCATGCTTGACCACCATCAGCTGGTGGCTCAGCGCTTTGACGACAGCCAGATCATGGCTGATAAACAGGTACGTCAGGTTGTACTTGGTTTGCAACGACCGCAACAGCTCCACCACTTGGCGTTGCACGGTGCGGTCCAGGGCCGACGTTGGTTCGTCCAGCAAAATCAACGCCGGCTTGAGCACCAGGGCCCGGGCGATGGCGATACGCTGCCGTTGCCCTCCGGAAAATTCATGGGGGTAGCGGTTCCGGGTTTCCGGGTCCAGGCCTACCTCCTTCAATGCCGCGATTATCGCTTGTTCCTGTTCGGCTTCGGTGCCGATCTTGTGGATCCGCAAGCCTTCGCCGACGATCTGGCTCACACACATCCGCGGGCTCAGGCTGCCGAACGGGTCCTGAAACACCACTTGCATCTCCCGGCGCAACGGCCGGACCTGTTGTTGCGTCAGGCTGTCGAGCTGCTTGCCTTCGAAGCGAATCCCGCCCTGGCTGCCGATCAACCGCAAGATCGCCAGCCCCAGCGTGGATTTACCCGAACCACTCTCGCCGACGATGCCCAGGGTCTGGCCCTGGGGCAGGCTGAAGCGGATCCCGTCCACGGCCTTGATGTAATCCACCGTGCGCTTGAACAGGCCTTTCTTGATCGGAAACCAGACTTTCAGGTCCTCGACCTGTAACAACGGCGGGCCGACGACGTTGGTCGCCGGTTCGCCGCTGGGCTCGGCAGCCAGCAGTTCCCGAGTGTACGGATGTTGCGGCGCGCGGAACAACTGCGCGCACGATGCCTGTTCGACGATGCAACCGCGCTGCATGACACATACGCGATGCGCAATTCTTCGCACCAGGTTCAAATCGTGGCTGATCAGCAGCAACGACATGCCCAAGCGCGCCTGCAACTCCTTGAGCAGTTCGAGGATTTTCAGCTGGACGGTGACATCCAGCGCGGTGGTCGGTTCGTCGGCGATCAGCAGCTCCGGCTCATTGGCCAAGGCCATGGCGATCATCACCCGCTGGCGCTGGCCGCCCGACAGCTCATGGGGCAGGGCCTTGAGGCGCTTGTGCGGTTCAGGGATGCCGACCAGTTCCAGCAGTTCGAGGCTACGACGGGTCGCGACCTTGCCGGTCAGGCCCTTGTGGATGCCGAGCACCTCGTTGATCTGTTTTTCAATGCAGTGCAAGGGATTGAGCGAGGTCATCGGCTCCTGGAAGATCATCGCGATCCGGTTGCCGCGGATATGGCGAATGGTTTTTTCCTTCAGGCCCAGCAGATTCTGGCCGGCGTACTGGATGGTCCCGGTCGGGTGGTGGGCCAGCGGGTAGGGCAGCAAGCGCAGGATCGAATGCGCCGTCACGGATTTGCCCGAGCCACTTTCGCCTACCAGGGCGAGGGTTTCGCCACGCTTGATGTCGAAGCTGACGCCCTCCACCACGCGCTGGCGGCGCTCACCGACGATGAACTCCACTGCGAGGTCGCGCACTTCGATCAGATTGTCCTGGTTCATTTCACTTCCTCGGATCGAAGGCATCGCGAGCGGACTCGCCGATGAACACCAACAGGCTCAGCATGATCGCCAGTACGGCGAACGCGCTGATACCCAGCCACGGCGCCTGCAGGTTTGATTTGCCCTGGGCCACCAACTCGCCCAGGGACGGCGCACCGGCCGGCAGGCCGAAACCGAGGAAGTCCAGGGCGGTAAGGGTGCCGATGGCACCGGTGAGGATGAACGGCATGAAGGTCATGGTCGAGACCATGGCATTGGGCAGGATGTGGCGGAACATGATCGCGCCGTTCTGCATGCCCAGCGCCCGCGCCGCGCGCACGTATTCGAGATTGCGCCCGCGCAGGAACTCGGCGCGCACCACGTCCACCAGGCTCATCCAGGAAAACAGCAACATGATGCCCAGCAACCACCAGAAGTTCGGCTGGACGAAACTGGCGAGGATGATCAGTAGGTACAGCACCGGCAGCCCGGACCAGATTTCCAGGAAGCGCTGGCCGGCCAGGTCCACCCAGCCGCCATAGAAGCCCTGCAGGGCGCCGGCGATCACGCCGATGATCGAGCTGAGCACCGTCAGCGTCAGCGCGAACAACACCGAAATGCGAAAGCCATAGATCACCCGCGCCATGACATCGCGGCCCTGGTCATCGGTGCCGAGCCAATTCACCGAGGAGGGCGGCGCGGGGGCCGGGACCTTCAGATCGTAATTGATGCTCTGGTAGCTGAACGGAATAGGCGCCCACAGCACCCAGGCGTTTTTGGCCGCGAGCAGTTCGCGGATGTACGGGCTCTTATAGTTGGCTTCCAGGGGGAATTCGCCACCGAAGGTAGTTTCCGGGTAGCGCTTGAGGGCCGGGAAATACCAGCCGTCGTCGTAATGCACCACCAGCGGCTTGTCGTTGGCGATCAGTTCGGCGCCCAGGCTCAGCCCGAACAGGATCAGGAACAGCCACAGCGACCACCAGCCACGCTTGTTGGCCTTGAACAGTTCGAAGCGCCGGCGATTGAGAGGGGACAGGTTCATCTCAATGCTCCCGGCTTTCGAAGTCGATGCGCGGATCGACGAAGGTGTAGGTCAAGTCACCGATCAGTTTCACCACCAGACCCAGCAAGGTGAAGATGAAAAGGGTGCCGAACACCACCGGATAATCGCGGTTGATGGCGGCTTCGAAGCTCATGAGCCCGAGGCCGTCGAGGGAAAAGATCACCTCCACCAGCAACGAACCGGTGAAGAAGATCCCGATAAACGCCGACGGGAAACCGGCGATCACCAGCAGCATGGCGTTGCGAAATACATGGCCATACAGCACGCGGTTGCGCGTCAGGCCCTTGGCTTTCGCGGTGACCACGTACTGCTTGTTGATTTCATCGAGGAAGCTGTTCTTGGTCAATAAGGTCATGGTGGCGAAGTTGCCGATCACCAGCGCTGTTACGGGCAAGGCCAGGTGCCAGAAATAGTCGAGGATCTTGCCGCCCATGCTCAATTCGTCGAAGTTGTTGGAGGTCAGCCCGCGTAACGGAAACCAGTCGAAATAACTGCCGCCGGCGAACACCACGATCAACAGGATGGCGAAGAGGAACGAGGGAATCGCGTAGCCGACGATGATTGCCGAACTGGTCCATACATCGAAATGACTGCCGTGCCGCGTCGCCTTGGCGATCCCCAGCGGGATCGACACCAGGTACATGATCAGCGTGCTCCATAACCCGAGGGAGATGGACACCGGCATCTTTTCCTTGATCAGGTCGATAACCTTGGCGTCGCGGAAGAAACTGTCGCCGAAATCCAGGCGGGCGTAGTTCTTGATCATGATCCACAGGCGTTCGGGGGGCGACTTGTCGAAGCCGTACATGCGCTCGATTTCCTTGACCAGCGCGGGGTCCAGGCCTTGGGCGCCACGGTAGGCGGAGCCGGCCACCGATACTTCGGCACCGCCACCGGCGATGCGGCTGGTGGCGCCTTCGAAGCCTTCGAGCTTGGCGATCATCTGCTCCACCGGGCCCCCGGGCGCCGCCTGGATAATCACGAAATTGATCAGCAAGATGCCGAACAGGGTCGGGATGATGAGCAACAGTCGCCGAAAAATATAAGCCAGCATGTTGTTACTCCACACTCGCGGGGGCGGCGATTTGTTGCTCGATCACTTGTTTCTCCACTTCATCGGCCGGCTTGATGTCCGGTTTGACCCACCAGGTGGTGGTGCCGATGTCATAAGTTGGCGGGACTTTTGGATGGCCGATGTGGTTCCAGTAGGCGACGCGCCAGGTCTTGATGTGCCAGTTGGGTATCACGTAGTAGCCCCACTGCAACACCCGGTCGAGCGCGCGGGCATGAGTGACCAGGCTCTTGCGCGAGTCGGCGTTGATCAACTGTTCCACCAACTGGTCGACGGCGGGATCCTTCAGGCCCATGGTGTTGCGGCTGCCAGGTTTGTCCGCAGCGGCCGACATCCAGAATTCGCGCTGTTCGTTCCCCGGTGAGCTGGACTGCGGGAAGCTGCCTACCACCAGGTCGAAATCCCGTGAACGCACGCGGTTGATGTACTGGGACACGTCGACGCGGCGGATCACCAGTTCTATGCCCAGGTCACTCAGGTTGCGCTTGAATGGCAGCAATACCCGCTCGAACTCGGTCTGGGCTAGCAGGAATTCCAGGACCACGGGCTTGCCTTGGGTATCGACCATCTTGTCGTCGACGATGCGCCAGCCCGCTTCTTGCAGCAACTGATAGGCTTTGCGCTGCTGGTCGCGGATCATGCCGCTGCCGTCGCACATCGATGGCTGGAAAGCTTCGGTGAAGACCTGCTCGGGGATTTTGCCCCGCAGTGGTTCGAGGATCTTCAGCTCGTCTTCGCCGGGCAGACCGGTGGCGGCCATCTCCGAATTCTCGAAATAACTGCGTGTGCGGGCGTAGGCGCCGCTGAACAGCTGCTTGTTGGTCCACTCGAAGTCCAACAACAGGCTCAGGGCCTTGCGCACTCGCACATCCTGGAACACCGGCCGGCGCAGGTTGTAGACAAATCCTTGCATGCCGGTGGGGTTGCCGTTGGGGATCTGTTCCTTCACCAGCCGGCCCTCGGTGACGGCCGGGATGTTGTAGGCGTTGGCCCAGTTCTTGGCGCTCATCTCCAGCCAGAAGTCGAACTGTCCGGCTTTCAGGGCTTCGACGGCCACGGTGTTGTCGCGGTAATAGTCGGTGGTCAATACGTCGAAATTATAGAAGCCGCGATTGACCGGCAGGTCCTTGCCCCAATAATCCTTCACGCGCTCATAGCGTATCGAGCGACCGGCCTTCACTTCATTGACTTTGTAGGGGCCGCTGCCCAGGGGGAACTCCAGGTTGCCCTTGTTGAAGTCGCGGTCGGCCCACCAGTGTTTTGGCAATACCGGCAGTTGGCCGAGGATCAGTGGCAGTTCGCGGTTGTGGGTGTGCTTGAATTTGAACAGGACCTTGAGCGGGTCTTCGGCGATGACTTCGGCGACATCGTTGTAATAACCGCGAAACATCGGGGCGCCGTCCCTGGTCAAGGTCTGGAAGCTGAAGACCACGTCGTCCGCACGCACCGGATGGCCGTCATGGAAACGGGCTTCGGGGCGCAGGTAGAACCGTACCCAGCCGTTGTCCGGGGCTTTCTCGATTTTCTCGGCGATCAGGCCGTATTCGGTAAACGGTTCATCCAGGCCTTGCTTGGCCAGGGTGTCGTAGATCAGGCCGATGTCCTCGGCCGGTACGCCTTTGTTGATGAACGGGTTGAGGCTGTCGAAGCTGCCAAACCCGCCCTGGCGAAATATCCCGCCCTTGGGCGCGTCGGGGTTTACGTAGTCGAAATGCTTGAAATTGGCCGGGTATTTCGGCGGCTCGTTGTACAAGGTCAAGGCGTGCTGCGGCGCGGCACAAGCCAGCCCGGAAAATAACAGGCAGCTGGCCTGCAGGAGCAGGGCGCGTAGAGGCTTCATTGATCTTTCTCCGAAGATTTCAGCCACCATGCGCTCAGGCCCAGGGTGTAGGGCGGCGTAGTGACAAAGGCGAACCGGTTGCGGTACGCCAGGCGATGATAATTGAGATACCAGTTGGGAATGCAGTAATGCTGCCACAGCAGCACACGATCCAGCGCCTTGCCGGCGGCCACCTGTTCATCGCGGGTCTGGGCGGCGAGCAGCTTTTCCAATAGATGGTCGACCACCGGGTTGGCGATCCCCGCATAATTCTTGCTGCCCTTGATCCCGACCTGGCTGGAGTGGAAATACTGCCATTGTTCAAGGCCGGGGCTGAGGGTCTGGCCCAGGGTCAGCAGGATCATGTCGAAGTCGAACTGGTCCAGGCGCTGCTTGTACTGGGCGCGGTCCACCGTGCGCAGGCGGGCCTGGATGCCGATGCTGGCAAGGTTCTCGACGTAGGGCTGGAGGATGCGCTCCAGGTTCGGATTCACCAACAGGATCTCGAAGCGCAAGGGTTGGCGTTCAGCGTTCAGCAGGCGCTGGCCGTTGAGGGTCCATCCGGCTTCCTTCAGCAGGGCCAGGGCCCTGCGCAACGTTTCCCGGGGAATGCCGCGCCCGTCGGTCTTGGGCAAGCTGAAGGGTTCGGTCAGCAACTGAGCGGGCAGTTGCTCGCGGTACGGCTTGAGCAACAGCCATTCGTGGCCTACCGGAAGGCCCGTCGCCGAGAATTCGCTGTTGGGGTAGTAACTGAGGGTGCGTTTGTAGGCGCCGCTGAACAGCGTGCGGTTGGTCCATTCGAAATCGAACATCAATCCCAGGGCTTCCCGTACCTTGACCTCGGCGAAGGTGCCGCGCCGAGTGTTCATGAACAGGCCTTGGGTCTGGGTCGGAATCTGGTGGGGGATCTGCGCCTTGATCACATCGCCACGGTTGACCGCGGGGAAGTTGTAACCGTTGGCCCAGTTCTTGGCCTGGTGTTCGATGTAGATATCGAACTCGCCGGCCTTGAACCCTTCGAAGGCGACTTCGCTGTCGCGGTAGAACTCCACTTCCATCCGGTTGAAATTGTATTTGCCGCGATTGACCGGCAGGTCCTTGCCCCAGTAATCCTTGACCCGCTCGAAGATCAATTGACGGCCGGGCTGGACTTTGGTGATTCGGTAAGGGCCGCTGCCCAGGGGCGGCTCGAAGGTGGTCGCCTTGAAATCGCGGTTTTTCCAGTAATGTTGTGGCAGCACCGGTAACTCACCCAGGCGCAGGATCAGCAGCGGATTGCCCGAGCGCTTGAAGACGAAGCGGATTTTCAGCGGGCTGAGGATATCGACCCGCAGCACTTCCTGAAGGTTGGTCCGGTACAGCGGATGGCCGTCCTTGAGGAGCGTCCGATAGGAAAACGCTACGTCGTAGGCGGTGATCGGTACGCCATCGTGGAAGCGCGCTTCGGGTCGCAGGTTGAACACCACCCAACTGCGGTCCTCGCTGTATTCCACGGACTGGGCGATCAAGCCGTAACTCGACGTCGGCTCATCCCCGGACGGCGCGTACTGGCCGGTGCCGACCATCAACGGCTCGTTCAACTCGTTGATGCCGTACTGCAGGAAATTCGCCGTGGAGACCGGGCTGCTACCCTTGAATGTGTAGGGGTTGAGCGTATCGAAGGTGCCAAACGCCATGATCCGCAAGGTGCCGCCCTTGGGCGCTTGCGGATTGACCCAGTCGAAGTGGGCGAATCGGGCCGGGTACTTGAGCGTGCCAAATTGCGCATAGCCATGGCTTTCGCTGATGGTAGCGCCGGCGGAGGAGCTCAGGGCCAGGCTGATCAGGAGCAGGAGGAGGGGACGTATCAAGTCTGGGATCCGATACAGGCGGCTTGGGCTTTTATGGGCTGTACAGTAACAGCTTGTATCGGCAGGAAAAAGGCGGAGGCTCAAAGCGCTGGAGATTACCTGGACTCGTGGCGAGAGTGCCTTTGTGGCGAGGGAGCTTGCTCCCGCTGGGACGGTCCGACGCTTCGGGCGAAGCAACCCCCGAACCTGGCACCTCGGTGCGACAGGTGAATTGAGTCGCTGCTTTTGGGGCTGCTGCGCAGCCCAGCGGGAGCAAGCTCCCTCGCCACGGGGAACTCTGCTGTTAATGCGGGGAGTAAACCGTCAGCATCTGCCCAGGCTTGAGCGCCTTGCCCATTCGTGGGTTCCAGCGCTTGAGGTGTTGCATCTCGACATTGAAGCGTTTGGCGACGACATACAGCGAGTCGCCTTGCTTGACCTTGTATTGGGTCTGCTTCTTTTGTTCCTTGCCCTTGGCGGCCACGACCGTATTGATGCGCTTGCCGTTAGCCTTCGCAGCCCTAACGTCCTGCATCACCAGGGTCTGGCCGACCTTGAGCTTGTTGCCGCTGAGCTTGTTCCAGCGTTGCAGGTCTTTGGTCTGGACGTTGTTGGCCTTGGCGATCTGCGCCAGGTTATCGCCGCGCTTGACCCGGTAGGTGCGCTTTGCGCCTTCCACGTCGCTGTCTTCGGCGGTTTCGAAAACCGGTTTGAGCGAACGCGGGCTGATCAGTTCTTCCGGGCGCATCGTCGACAGGCTGGCGGTCAGCAACTGCGCCTTGGACGTCGGCACGAGCAAATGCTGCGGGCCGTCGATGGTGGTGCGCTGCTTGAAGGCCGGGTTGAGCTGGAACAGCTCGTCTTCGTCGATGTTCGCGACCGCGGCGACCTTGGACAGGTCCATGCGCTGGTTGATCTCGACAACCTGGAAGTAGGGTTCGTTGGCGATCGGGTTGAGGTTCACGCCATAGGCATCGGGGGACAGCACCACCTGGGACAGTGCCAGCAGCTTTGGCACATAGGCCTGGGTCTCGCTGGGCAGCGGCAGGTTCCAGTAGTCGGTGGGCAGGCCCAGTTTTTCGTTGCGCTCGATGGCCCGGCTGACCGTGCCCTCACCCGCATTGTACGCCGCCAGCGCCAGCAGCCAGTCGCCGTTGAACATGTCGTGCAGGCGCGTCAGGTAGTCCATGGCGGCCGTGGTGGAAGCGGTGATATCGCGACGCCCGTCGTAGAAGCGGGTCTGGCGCAGGTTGAAATAACGCCCGGTGGACGGAATGAACTGCCACAGCCCCACTGCGTTGGCCCGGGAGTAGGCCATGGGGTTGTAGGCGCTCTCGATCACCGGCAGCAGCGCCAGCTCCAGCGGCATGTTGCGTTCTTCAAGTCGCTCGACAATGTAATGGATGTACAGGCTGCCACGCTCGCCGGCGTTCTCCAGAAACGACGGGTTGCTGGCAAACCACAGGCGCTGTTGTTCGATGCGCGGGTTGACGCCGGCGGTTTCCTGGAGCTGGAAACCCTGGCGCATGCGTTCCCACACGTCCTGGGGCACCTGGGGGGTGGGCTTCTCGGTGAGCCAAACCGGCTTCTGCTTGGCCCGCGCAGCGATTTTCGGCGTATGCGCGACATCGGCCTGCGGCACCTGGCCGCTGCTCTGACAGCCCGCCAGCGTGGCGGACACAGCCACCGCGATGGCTTGAGCCAAGCGGGTCAATGTGTCTGACTGGACGGACCTACGGATAGATGACGACATTGGCTGGAAGTAAGTTCCGGGCAAAAATGTCGGCCGATTCTAGGAAGCGCACCCCAACAGGTCAACCATTCAGAATTTTTGTATCAATCGATAGCAGCCTTAGAACTTATCTTTCCACGCCCTCAAGGCCGCAAAAACCTCACTCGGCGTCTGGTTACGCTGGCCGTTCCGTTCGTCTGCTTTTTGTTTAACGGATGTTTCAGCGGTGCGCAAAAAAGGATTGGTGAGTTTTTCCAGGGCCAGGGTCGAGGGCAGTGTGATGACGCCTTGGTCGCGTTGCTGGATGACTTTTTCCAGGCGGGCGGCAACGTCCGGGTTCGCTGGCTCGACCGCTGCAGCGAACTTCAGGTTGCTCAGGGTATATTCATGGGTGCAATAGACCAGGGTATCTTCAGGCAGCGCGGCAAGTCGGCCCAGGGAGTGATGCATCTGTTGCGGCGTACCCTCGAAAAGCCTGCCGCAGCCAGCGGCGAACAGCGTGTCGCCACAGAACAGCAGGCCGTGGTGGTAATAGGCAATATGCCCCAACGTGTGTCCAGGTACGGCGTAGACGTCGAAATCCAGGCCGAGCACCTTGACCTTGGCGTTGTCCTCCAGGGCCACGTCTCGCGCCGGGATTTGCTCGTTGGCCGGGCCGTACACGGTGGCGTTGGTCGCGTTTTTCAGCGCCTGGACACCGCCGACGTGGTCATGATGATGGTGGGTGACCAGGATGTCGCTCAAGACCCAGCCGGGATGCGCGTCGAGCCAGGCCTGCACGGGGGCGGCGTCGCCCGGGTCGACCACGGCGCAGTGCCGGGTCGAGTGATCCTGTAACAACCAAATGTAGTTATCGGTAAACGCGGGCAGGGCAGTGATCTGTATCATCGTGGAATTCGCCAAGCTCAAAACAAAGGCGCATCTTAGAACTTCCTGGCGCGTTGGAGAATGCAATGACCGATGAAGCGTTCGCTCAGGCCGATCCTGAATGGCTGGCACTGATCAGCTCCGCCCGTGAATGGCTATCCGGCCCGGTCGGGCAATTCTTGCTGGAAGAAGAACGACGTATGCTCGAAGACGAGCTGGGCCGGTTCTTTGGCGGTTATCTAGTGCATTACGGTCCCTCGGCGCAGACACCGCCTTCGGCGCCGCAGGTCCAGCGCAACGTTCGCCTGGGCGCGCCGTTGCCCGGCGTGGAGATTGTCTGTGAAGAGCAAGCCTGGCCGTTGAGCGAGCATGCCGCCGACGTGGTGGTGATGCAGCACGGCCTGGATTTCTGCTTGTCTCCCCATGGTTTGTTGCGAGAAGCCGCCAGCAGCGTACGTCCCGGCGGGCACTTGGTGATCATTGGCATCAATCCCTGGAGCAGTTGGGGGCTGCGGCATGTCTTTGCCAGCGACGCGTTGCGCCAGGCCCGGTGCATTTCGGCCTCGCGGGTAGGCGACTGGCTGAACCTGCTGGGCTTCGCGCTGGAGAAACGCCGCTTCGGGTGCTATCGTCCGCCGCTTGCGTCGCCCAAGTGGCAGGGCCGTCTGGCCGGCTGGGAGCGCAAGGCCGGTGATTGGCAACTGTCCGGTGGCGGTTTCTATTTATTGGTCGCGCGCAAGATCGCAGTCGGCTTGCGCCCGGTGCGCCAGGCGCGACGCGAACCGATGGGCAAGCTGATTCCCTTGCCGATGGCCAAGGTCAATCGCCGTCACATCGAGCCGTAACCCTTTTCTGATGGTTCTTGCCGGCATTCGGCTTCGGGCGTCGCTCGCTCCCGACCGGCAGGCCTTTGCAATTTTTTGGATAGATTGGCATGAGCGATAGCGTAGAACTTTTCACTGATGGCGCCTGCAAGGGCAATCCCGGCCCGGGTGGCTGGGGTGCGTTGCTGGTGTGCAAGGGCGTGGAAAAGGAGCTCTGGGGCGGCGAAGCCAACACCACCAACAACCGCATGGAGCTGATGGGCGCCATCCGCGGCCTGGAAGAACTCAAGCGCTCATGCGACGTGCTGTTGGTGACCGACTCGCAGTACGTGATGAAAGGCATCAACGAGTGGATGGCGAACTGGAAGAAGCGCGGCTGGAAGACGGCGGCGAAGGAGCCGGTCAAAAACGCTGACCTTTGGAAACTCCTGGATGAGCAAGTCAACCGTCACAACGTCACCTGGAAATGGGTGCGCGGTCATATCGGTCATCACGGCAACGAGCGGGCCGACCAGTTGGCCAACCGTGGGGTGGATGAGGTACGGGGTTACAAGCAGACTTGATAAGGCCACAAAAGCACTGCGCTTCGTCAGCGTGTTAACATCCGCGCTTTTGCAAGACTGTCCGTTGAGAGCTGAACACTAGATGGCCAACAGATCTGTAGTACTGGATACCGAAACCACTGGCATGCCGGTGACCGACGGTCACCGGATTATCGAAATCGGCTGTGTCGAGCTGATGGGTCGGCGCCTGACCGGCCGTCACTTCCACGTTTACCTGCAACCGGACCGCGAAAGCGACGAAGGCGCCATCGGCGTGCACGGCATCACCAACGAGTTCCTGGTGGGCAAGCCGCGTTTCGCCGAGGTGGCCGATGAGTTCTTCGAATTCATCCAGGGCGCGCAACTGATCATTCATAACGCGGCGTTCGACGTCGGGTTCATCAACAATGAATTCGCCCTGATGGGCCAGCATGACCGGGCGGATATCACCCGGCATTGCACCATTCTCGACACCTTGATGATGGCTCGGGAGCGGCACCCCGGACAGCGCAACAGCCTCGATGCCCTGTGCAAGCGCTACGGCGTCGACAACTCCGGTCGTGAACTGCACGGCGCCTTGCTCGACTCCGAGATTCTCGCTGACGTCTACCTGACCATGACCGGCGGCCAGACCAGCCTGTCCCTGGCCGGCAACGCTTCGGACGGCAACGGCACCGGTGAAGGTTCGGGTAACCAGGCGACCGAAATTCGTCGTCTGCCTGCGGACCGTAAGCCAGCCCGGATCATCCGTGCCAGCGAAAGCGACCTGGCTGAACATGTCGCACGTCTGGAAGCCATCGCCAAGTCGGCCGGTGCCCCGGCATTGTGGACACAATTGGCCGAGGCGCAGGCTGCGGCTAATTGATGAACCGCCTATGGGATCGTTCATATCAATCTCGCAACAATCGCCAGTCTCTTCTAACCTGAAGTGAAGGCAGGCCATGGATACCCGCGTTGATGTATGAAGTTTCGAGAGGCAAGGGCAATGGATGGCACGACGCCGTTGGTTGTCTCAAGGAATGAGGACGTTCCCCAGCATGCAACCGGTCATGAACCCCAAGTACCCCGGCCTGTCGGTGCGCGTCGTCGATGATGGCTTCGCGGCCTACATCTGGGGCAGCGACTTCAGTTTCGAGGTCAGTGTCTACGGCACGGCGCAGATCGGTCGGCCGGTGGATCAATGGCCCGTGACGCCCATCGTTCCGTATCGCAAGTGCTACGGCATCGATCCGGAAGAGTTCAGCAGCTTTCGCGACGCGCCGGACAGCGAAATCTTCATGGCTTATCTGGATGACCAGCCGGTGGGACATCTGGTCGTCAGTACCAACTGGAACGGTTACGCCCACATCGACGAATTGGCGGTGCATGCCCCGGCTCGCCGGCATGGCGTAGCCAAGGCCCTGCTCGATGTCGCTCAGTTCTGGAGTCGCAAGAAAAAACTGCCGGGCATCATGCTGGAAACCCAGAACAACAATCTGGGCGCCTGCCGGCTCTACGAGCGTTGCGGCTATGTGCTGGGAGGAATCGACCACCTGCGCTATCGCGGCATCGATCGGCACACCGCCGAAGTGGCGTTGTTCTGGTATCGGTTGTTCGACGATCCGCTGGGCATGACCGTCAGTGGTTCAGCAACGCCTCGGCTTGTTCCGTAACCCGCTCCAGCAACGATTGCACCGTCGGTGAAGGCGGCGCGCCGTTCAGGCTCAGCGCATAAAGACAGATGGGAACGGCCGGCGACACCGGGCAAATGTCCAGCCCGCTGCCCTTGGCCCCGGAGGCGGTGAACGGGTCGACAATGGCCAGGCCTTCCCCAGCCTCGACCATCGCACGCATCATCTGGTGGGTCTGCACGCGAATCTGCACCAGCGGTGCCGGCCGTAGCGCCGCCAGCTTATGGTCGAATACCGGGCTCAGCGGGTCGTGGCCCTCGAGCCCGACCAGCGACTGCCCCGCCAGATCCTGAAGCGAAATGTATTTCTGCCGCGGTTGCAGCCAGCCGTGGGGCGCGAGCAATTGCAGTTTGCCTTGGGCGATCATCTGGCAGTGGATGTCGGGATGTTCGGGATCGTGAAGGCTCAGGCCCAAGTCGCTTTCACGCAGCAGCAGGCTCTTGACGATGTCGCGTGTCGGTTGGCTGAGCAGATTGCAAGGCGCATCTGGATGGCGTCGGCGCAGGGCGGCGATGCTCAGGGGCAGCAGCTGTTGGGCCAGCGGAGGGGTGCAAATGATGCGCAGGGGCGGCGCCTGATAATGTTTCAGGCTGCTGGCCAGCCGCTGTATCGGTTCGAGGGTGTCGTACAGCCGCGTGATGCCTTCGCGTAACTCCAGGGTTTCTCGAGTGGCCTGTAACCGTCCGCGTACGCTGGCGAACAGCATGAAACCGAGCTGGGCCTCCGCATCGCGCAGGATCGACTCGACTTCGGCCACCGGCAACTGCAGCCATTCGGCCGCGGTGCCCAGGTGGCCAGTCTGCAGCAGCGCCTGGATCACTTCGATGTGGCGTAAACGCATGCAAGAGGTCCGTATTAGGCAGGTAAGCCATTGAGTGGCTGAATCCTAACCCAATTACGGGTGCGACTTCTGCTCATGCAAAGAGTTATAGAGCGATCTGCGTTTCGACTTGCGCCGGACGCTGCTGCGGCGTTTCAGGTTCGCGGATCAGCTGGGTGCCGGATTGCACCAGGACAAACGTGCCCTCGTCGAGCTTGTTGACCCGATCGCCAATGGCCAGCTTATAAGTGATGACATCCTTGCCAATACCGTCTGGCGACGGGTCTGATTCTTGGAATTCATGCACTGAATAGACGCGACCCTCGGCGTCCCGTGCGTGAAATTGTCCGACAAGTACTGCTGCCATTGCTTGGAACCTCTGGGAATAAATCACTCGATTTGCGGTTCTGTAGACCTTGGTCAAGTGCGGTAAGTTTTCCTACAGTAAAAAAATAGTCCGATTGGCAGGTTTTAGCTGTTCCATTGGTCCAATTGTGGTGCCGATCATCTATAACTACAGGCTCCCTTTGAGCCGATAGTCGAGAAGCCTCTCATGAGTAATGTCTACACAGTGGCCGTTTTGGTGGGCAGCCTGCGCAAGGCATCGATCAACCGAAAGGTTGCGCTGGCCCTGGCCGACATGGCCCCGTCCAACCTGAAACTGGAAATCGTCGAAATTGGCGAGCTGCCGCTCTACAACGAAGACATCGACGTCTCGCCGCCAGCGGCCTACACCGCATTTCGCCAGAAGGTCGGCGCTGCCGATGCGCTGTTGTTCGTCACGCCCGAGTACAACCGCTCGGTGCCCGCTCCGCTGAAAAACGCCATCGACGTCGGCTCGCGCCCCTATGGCCAAAGCTGCCTGAGTGGCAAGCCTGGCGCGGTCTTCAGCGCATCGCCCGGCGCCATCGGCGGTTTCGGTGCCAACCACCATTTGCGCCAGTCCCTGGTGTTTCTCGATGTGCCTTGCATGCAGCAACCTGAAGCTTACCTGAGTGGCGCGGGTACTGCCTTCGACGAAGCCGGTAACCTGTCGGAATCTGTGCGACCGTTCCTGCAGAAATTCATCGATGCCTATGGCAAGTGGGTCGAGCAACACAAGAAAGCTTGATCTTGGCAGCACCGAACATCCTGTGGTGAGGGGGCAAGCTCCTCGCCACGGGATATATTGCAATGCCGCTTTACTGCATATTCGGAATTCCATATATTCACCGTTCGCTTATCCAGATATTCTCCCGCCATGCCCGATTCCCCTAACCCCGTCGATATCTTCAAGGCCTTGGCCGACGACACCCGCACGCGTATTGCGCTGCTGGTCACCCGTGAAGGCGAGTTGTGTGTCTGTGAACTCACCGCTGCGCTGGATCTGAGCCAGCCGAAGATCTCCCGGCACCTGGCTCAGTTGCGTCACGCCGGCTTGCTCAGCGACCGGCGCCAGGGGCAATGGGTCTACTACCGTTTACACGCCCAATTGCCATCCTGGGTCCATACGTTGCTCCAGCAAGCGCTGGCGGCTCATGCGCCTTGGTTGGCGGCGGATGTCGAGCGCTTGCGCGTCATGGCGGATCGTCCGGTGGCGCGCTGCTGCTGACGCTTTTTTTAACCGTTTCCTCCCAAGGTTGTTGCGCATGCTGCTCGCGTCGTTGATTTTCCTGCTGACCATAACGTTGGTGATCTGGCAGCCCAAAGGGCTGGGTGTCGGCTGGAGCGCCACGCTCGGCGCGCTGTTGGCGTTGCTGAGCGGGGTGGTGCAGGTCGGTGATATCACCTTGGTGTGGCACATCATCTGGAACGCCACCGGCACGTTTGTCGCGCTGATCATTATCAGCCTGTTGCTGGACGAGGCCGGTTTTTTTGCCTGGGCCGCCCTGCATGTGGCCCGATGGGGGCGAGGCAGCGGACGCAAGCTGTTCGCATTCATGGTGCTGCTCGGGGCACTGGTGTCGGCGTTGTTCGCCAACGACGGCGCAGCGCTGATCCTGACGCCCATCGTGATTTCGATGTTGCTGGCGTTGCGGTTCTCCCCGGCGGCGACCCTCGCGTTCGTCATGGGGGCCGGTTTCATCGCCGATACGGCGAGCCTGCCGTTGGTGGTGTCGAACCTGGTGAACATCGTCTCGGCGGACTTCTTCGGCATTGGCTTCAACCGCTACGCGGCGGTCATGGTGCCGGTGAACCTGGTCAGCGTGGCGGCGAGCCTGGCGATCTTGTTGTGGTTCTTTCGCCACGACATCCCACGCGACTATGACCCTGGCCAGCTGGACGATCCAGCGACGGCGATCCACGACAAGGCCACGTTTTATGCCGGTTGGGCGGTGCTGGTGATCCTGCTGCTGGGCTGTTTCGCCCTGGAGCCGCTGGGGATTCCCATCAGCGCGATCTCGGCGGTCTGCGCTGCGTTGTTGTTGGCTGTCGCGGCTCGCGGTCACAAGATCTCCACTCGCAAGGCGATGAAAGAAGCGCCGTGGCAGATCGTGATCTTCTCCCTGGGCATGTACCTGGTGGTCTATGGCCTGCGCAACGCCGGGCTGACCGACTATCTGGCCCAGTGGCTCGACGCCTTCGCCGGCTACGGTGTGTGGGGCGCGGCCATGGGTACCGGCTTGTTGACGGCGTTGCTCTCATCGGTGATGAACAACCTGCCGACGGTCCTGATTGGTGCCTTGTCCATCGACGCCAGCCAGGCCACCGGGGTGGTGAAGGAGGCGATGATCTATGCCAACGTCATCGGCAGCGACCTGGGGCCGAAAATCACGCCGATTGGCAGCCTGGCGACGTTGCTGTGGCTGCATGTGCTGGCGCGCAAGAACATCCAGATCGGTTGGGGTTATTACTTCAAGGTCGGGATCGTTCTGACGGTGCCGGTGTTGCTGGTGACGTTGGCGGCGCTGGCGGTGCGGCTGTCCCTCTAGATCACGTCGGATACATTGCACGAGCAGGCATTCAACAGGGCGGGCGGTTAACCATTGCCCGGCACATCCGGCCAAAGATCCGCTACCAGGAATGCCCGTTCGGCTTCCTCCCACTCGCCCTGGGCATTTTCCGTCAGGCGCACCATCAGTTGCGCTGGCGCCATGGGGTCGAGGGCCGCTCGCCAAGCGTCCAGTTGCGCGGCGGTCCAGGTCTGGTCCGCAGGGTAATGCGCCGGGGCCAGCCAGGCCGCGCGGGGCAGGGGTTGCCAGCGGCCTGGTGGGCGCTGGGCGACGAATCCGAGCCAATCTCGTTGATGCAGCCATCGGCCGCGCAAGTGCCTGGGATGAGCACCGCTGGGTGGTTCGGCCTCGCCTGGCCAGGGGTAAAGCAAGTAACCGCCGAGCCACAGGTGCGAGCGAAATGACTCGATGCCCGAGTGTTCGATGCCCAGCGCCGCCAGGGCCTCGCGGCTCTCCGGGCGCGCCGAGATCGGCAGTTGGTGCTCGCGCAGATGCGCCAGCTTGCGGTCGAGCCGGTCATGGCAGCCCGGGCCCAGCCATTGCGCGGCGTCCAGCCCGTTACCGTGCTGCGGCCCGAGGTACAGCTTGATCGCCAGTTCCAGGTGATGAACCCCATCGCCATCGCGCAACAACAGGTCCAGCTCGCCCAGCGTATGGCCTTCGCGGCGGATCGGCAGGTTCGCCGCGATCAACTCGATCCCCGGTGCGTGCTGCACGGCAAACTGCCACAGCCTCTCGTAATACAGGCCCAGGCGCCGCGTCCGCCCTTGGGACAGGCAATGGAGGAGTGGATAGCTGTCGCGGTCCAATTGCCGCAACCAATCTTCCAGCCGATGGGGCTGTTGTACCCAGTCACTGCCGGCCAACGGATGGCGCTGGGGCCAAGGCGGGTCGATGAGCATCGGCGGGGCGACGATCACCCACGCCAGGTCGCGCACTTCGGGATGGTGCAGGCGACGGGGCAGGTCCAGCAATTCAGGGAACAGGATCATCTTGCGAGCATAGCCGTTGCGCTGGAGGCTTAAAGAATTTTGTCTATGGAGCGCTTTCGCCCATAATCGTGTTTTTCGCCCGCCGCAGACCTTCGCAGGAGCCTCATGGAGCAATTTCGCAATATCGGCATCATCGGTCGCCTGGGCAGTTCGCAGGTGCTGGACACCGTTCGCCGTCTCAAGCGCTTCCTCCTGGAGCGGCACCTGCACGTGATCCTCGAAGATACCATCGCCGAAGTGCTGCCGGGCCACGGCCTGCAGACTTCGTCGCGCAAGATGCTCGGCGAAGTCTGTGACATGGTCATCGTGGTCGGTGGCGACGGCAGCTTGCTGGGCGCCGCCCGGGCCTTGGCCCGGCACAATATCCCGGTGCTCGGGATCAATCGCGGCAGCCTGGGTTTCTTGACCGATATCCGCCCTGACGAGCTGGAAATCAAGGTCGCCGAGGTGCTGGACGGCCACTACCTGGTGGAAAACCGCTTCCTGCTGCAAGCCGAGGTGCGCCGTCACGCCGAGGCCATCGGCCAGGGCGACGCGCTCAACGACGTGGTGCTGCACCCCGGCAAATCCACGCGCATGATCGAGTTCGAGCTGTATATCGACGGCCAGTTCGTCTGCAGCCAGAAGGCCGACGGCCTGATCGTCGCCACGCCGACCGGTTCCACTGCGTATGCACTGTCTGCCGGGGGGCCGATCATGCACCCCAAGCTCGACGCTATTGTGATTGTGCCGATGTACCCCCATACCTTGTCTGGGCGACCCATCGTGGTCGATGGCAACAGTGAGCTGAAAATCGTCGTGTCCAAGGATATGCAGATCTACCCGCAAGTGTCCTGTGATGGCCAGAACCATTTCACCTGTGCGCCGGGTGATACCATCACCGTCAGCAAGAAGGCGCAGAAGCTGCGCCTGATCCATCCGCTGGATCACAACTATTACGAAGTCTGCCGGACCAAGCTCGGCTGGGGCAGTCGGTTGGGGGGTGGAGGCGACTGATGCTCGATCCTGCGCGCAGTTACGATTTGATCGGCGACGTGCACGGATGCGCCCTGACCTTGGAACACCTGCTGGACCGACTCGGGTACCACAAGCAGGGTGGGGTCTGGCGGCATCCGTCGCGCATGGCCGTGTTCCTTGGCGACATCATTGACCGTGGTCCGCGGATTCGCGAGGCGCTGCACATCGTCCACGACATGGTCCAGGCCGGCCAGGCGCTGTGCATCATGGGCAACCATGAGTTCAACGCCCTGGGCTGGAGCACACCGGCGTTGCCGGGCAGCGGCCAGCGCTACGTGCGCGAACACACGCCGCGCCATGCGCGCCTGCTCAACGAAACCCTGAGTCAATTCGAGCAACATCCGGGCGACTGGCAGGATTTCCTCAAGTGGTTCTACGAGCTACCGCTGTTTATCGACGCCGGGCGCTTCCGGGTTGTGCACGCCTGCTGGGACGCCGGCCTGATCGAGCCGTTGCGGGGTTTGTTCCCCGATGGCTGCGTCGACGAGCATTTTCTCCAGGCGTCGGCCGAATCGGGCAGTTTCGCCTGTACCGTGTTTGACCGTTTGCTGCGCGGTACCGACATGCGCTTGCCCCATGGCCTGACCCTGACCGGCGGCGATGGCCTGACCCGCTCGTTTTTTCGCACCAAATTCTGGGAAGACAATCCGCAGACCTACGGCGACATCGTGTTCCAACCCGATGCGTTGCCCGAACCGGTGGCCCGCACACCGTTGTCCCCGGATGAAAAGAACAATCTGCTGCGCTATGGCGTCGACGAGCCGTTGCTGTTCGTCGGGCATTACTGGCGCAGCGGCAAACCCGCGCCGCTGCGTCCGAACCTCGCCTGCCTGGATTACAGCGCCGTGCTCTATGGCAAGCTGGTCGCCTATCGACTCGACCAGGAAACCCGCCTGGATCCGCACAAGTTCGTCTGGGTCAATGTCGAACGGCCGGAGGTGGTGCGATGAGTGTCGTCGCGGTTTTGCGCCTGCCCCTGGCAGTCGACCTGAGCGGCTTCGTCAAGCTGCTGCAACGCATGCAAGTGCCCCATCGCGTCAGCGAAGAGGCGGGCGAGCAAGTGCTTTGGGTGCCGGATGAAATCAGCGAAGACGTGCGCTCGCTCTACGCCCGTTTTCCCGCTGGCGATCCGGACCAGCAGTTGGAGCTTCCAGCCTCCGGCCGCACCTCGACTCGCCCCGGGTTCGTCCAGCAACTTAAGGCCAGTCCGATCACCGCGCTGGTGTTGTTGTTGAGCCTGATCGTCGCGGCCGTGACCCTGCTGGGTGAAAACCTCGAGACGTTGCGCTGGCTGACCTTCCTTGAATTTCGCGTGGTCGGTGACTACATCCAGTTCACCCCGCTGGGCGACAGCCTGGCGGCGGGACAGTGGTGGCGCCTGGTAACACCGATGCTGGTTCACTTCGGTTTCCTGCACATCGCCATGAATGGCATGTGGTACTGGGAGCTGGGGCGCAGGATCGAAGCGCGCCAGGGTGGTATCAACCTGTTGGGGCTGACGCTGCTGTTCAGCCTCGTGTCGAATTTCGCCCAGTACGTGTTCAGTGGCGCGACACTGTTCGGCGGGCTGTCCGGGGTGCTATACGGCCTGCTGGGGCATTGCTGGATTTACCAACTGCTCGCACCGAACCCGGCCTATCACTTGCCCCGTGGGGTGCTGGTGATGATGCTGGTGTGGTTGCTGTTGTGCCTGTCCGGGCTGGTCTCGCTGATCGGTTTCGGTGAAATCGCCAATGCGGCCCACGTCGGCGGGCTGCTCGTCGGCTGCTTCACGGGTTTGTTGGGCGGGCTGTTCGCTCGCCGTAAAATGGCCCTTTGATCGGCGCCTGTGCCTTTTGACAATGCGCGTTTGCGCGGAGAACCCATGTCTTCCTTTAACGAAATGATCAAGAACATCACCCCCGATATCTACCGGAGCCTGAAGCTGGCCGTGGAAATCGGTAAATGGGCCGATGGCAACAAGCTCACCGCCGAGCAACGCGAACTGTCGCTGCAAGCAATGATCGCCTGGGAAATCCAGAACCTGCCCGAGGAAGAGCGCACCGGCTACATGGGCCCGCAGGAATGCCAGTCGAACGCGACCATCGTTCCGAATATCCTGTTCAAGTCGGACGCCATCCATTGATCGAGATTGGCCGCGGTGCAATCAGCAAGATGTCGGCCCGCCTTGACGGGCCGAACGTTCAATACGCCTTTCGCCTGGGCGACGTCGAGGTGCCGGTCAATCCATTGATCGGCAGCACGATCCGCCTGGAATACCTCGGTGCGATCCACTGCACCCATTGCGGACGCCGGACCAAGACCAGTTTCAGCCAGGGTTATTGCTATCCCTGCATGACCAAGCTGGCCCAGTGCGACCTGTGCATCATGAGCCCGGAGCGTTGCCATTTCGAGGCGGGCACTTGCCGGGATCCGGCCTGGGGCGAGCAGTTCTGCATGACCGATCATGTGGTCTACCTGGCCAACTCGTCGG
The DNA here is from genome assembly GCF_051131955.1 of Pseudomonas sp. Z4-20. Classification (NCBI taxonomy): domain Bacteria; kingdom Pseudomonadati; phylum Pseudomonadota; class Gammaproteobacteria; order Pseudomonadales; family Pseudomonadaceae; genus Pseudomonas; species Pseudomonas sp. Z4-20. Next base: position 3,243,414 of record NZ_CP071641.1, on the reverse strand, counting down.
GCGTGAAAGTCGGCATTACCCGCGCCACGCAATTGCCGACCCGCTGGTTGGATCAAGGCGCGAGCCAGGCGTTGCCGATCCTGCGTGTGGCGACCCGGCAGCAGTCGGGCTTTGTCGAAGACCTGTTTCGCAGCCAAGTGGCGGACAAGACCAATTGGCGGGCCTTGCTCAAGGGCGATGCCGTCGCGGTGGATTTACCGCAGATCCGTGATTCACTGTTTGAAAGCTGCGCTCAAGGGCTGCAGGGTTTGCAGGAACGATTCGGCCTGCAGGCGATCCAGACCATAGCGGACGTCGAACCGGTCGAGATCCGCTACCCGGTGGAGCAATACCCGGCCAAGATCGTCAGCTTCAACCTGGACAAGAACCCGATCGCCGAAGGCACGCTGCTGGGAATCAAGGGCCAGTATCTGATTTTCGACACCGGCGTGATCAACATCCGTAAATACACGGCTTACCAGCTCGCCGTGCATCAGTAGAAGGATTCGACCCATGCGCACCGAACAACCGAAGATGATTTACCTGAAGGACTATCAGGCGCCCGAATACCTGATCGACGAGACGCACCTGACCTTCGAGCTGTTCGAGGACCACAGCCTGGTCCATGCGCAACTGGTGATGCGCCGCAATCCCGAGCGCGATGCCGGGCTGCCGCCGCTGGTGCTCGACGGCCAGCAGCTGGAGCTGTTGTCGATCAAGCTCGACGACGCCGACCTGGGGCAGGGCGACTATCAACTCGACGATAGCCATCTGACGTTGCAGCCCAAGGCCCAGGCGTTCACGCTCGACACCACCGTGCGCATCCATCCGGAAACCAACACCGCCCTGGAAGGCCTGTACAAATCCGGCAGCATGTTCTGCACCCAGTGCGAGGCCGAAGGTTTCCGCAAGATCACCTATTACCTCGACCGTCCGGACGTGATGAGCAAGTTCACCACCACCGTGGTGGCTGAACAGCACAGCTATCCGGTGCTGCTGTCCAACGGCAACCCGATTGCCAGCGGCCCCGGCGAAGAGGGCCGGCATTGGGCGACCTGGGAAGATCCATTCAAGAAACCGGCCTATCTGTTCGCCCTGGTCGCCGGTGACCTGTGGTGCGTCGAAGACACCTTCACCACGATGACCGAGCGCACCGTGGCGCTGCGCATCTACGTCGAGCCGGAAAACATCGACAAGTGCCAGCACGCCATGACCAGCCTGAAGAAATCGATGCGCTGGGACGAGGAGGTGTACGGACGCGAATACGACCTGGACATCTTCATGATCGTTGCCGTCAACGACTTCAACATGGGCGCCATGGAGAACAAGGGCCTCAATATATTCAACTCCAGCGCCGTGCTGGCCCGGGCCGAAACCGCCACCGACGCCGCGCACCAGCGGGTCGAGGCGATCGTCGCCCACGAATATTTCCATAACTGGTCGGGCAACCGCGTGACCTGCCGCGACTGGTTCCAATTGTCGCTCAAGGAAGGTTTCACGGTGTTCCGCGACGCCGGCTTCTCGGCGGACATGAACTCCGCGACCGTCAAGCGCATCCAGGACGTGGCTTACCTGCGTACCCACCAGTTCGCCGAGGACGCCGGGCCCATGGCCCACCCGGTGCGCCCGGACAGCTTCATCGAGATTTCCAACTTCTACACCCTGACCGTGTACGAAAAGGGCTCGGAAGTGGTCGGCATGATCCATACCCTGTTGGGGGCCGAAGGCTTCCGCAAGGGCAGCGACCTGTACTTCGAACGCCACGACGGCCAGGCCGTGACCTGCGACGACTTCATCGAGGCCATGGAAGATGCCAACGGTGTCGACCTGACGCAATTCAAGCGCTGGTACAGCCAGGCCGGCACGCCACGGCTGGCGGTGAGCGAGTCCTACGACGCCGCGGCCAAGGCCTACAGCCTGACCTTGCGCCAGAGCTGCCCGCCGACGCCGGACAAAATGGAAAAGCTGCCGTTCGTGATTCCCGTCGAACTGGGACTGCTGGACAGCAAGGGCGCCGAGATCCCGTTGCGACTGGCCGATGAAGCGGCTGCGAACGGCACGTCCCGGGTGATCTCGGTGACCGAGGCCGAGCAAACGTTCACGTTCGTAGACGTTGCCGAGAAACCTTTGCCGTCGCTGCTGCGCGGTTTCTCGGCGCCGGTGAAGCTGAGCTTCCCGTACAACCGCGACCAGTTGATGTTCCTGATGCAACACGACAGCGATGGCTTCAACCGCTGGGACGCCGGCCAGCAGTTGTCGGTGCAGGTGTTGCAGGAATTGATTGGCCAGCATCAGAAGGGCCAGAGCCTGGTGCTGGACCCTCGGTTGATCAGCGCGTTGCGCACCGTCCTGTCGGACGAATCCCTGGACCAGGCGATGGTCGCGGAAATGCTCTCGCTGCCAAGCGAAGCCTACCTGACTGAAATCAGCGAAGTGGCGGACGTCGAGGCGATCCACGCCGCCCGCGAATTTGCCCGCCGGCAGTTGGCCGAGAACCTGTTCGAGGCGTTGTGGCTGCGCTATGAAGCCAACCGCGACCTGTCCAAGCGCACGCCATACGTGGCCGAGGCCGAGCACTTCGCTCGTCGCGCGCTGCAAAACATCGCCCTGTCGTACCTGATGCTGACCGACAAGCCTGAGGTGCTGAGTGCGACCCTGGAACAGTTCGAGACAGCCGACAACATGACCGAGCGCCTGACCGCGCTGGCGGTGCTGGTGAATTCGCCATACGAAGCCGAAAAATCCAAGGCGCTGGAAGTGTTCGCGGAAAACTTCAAGGGCAACCCGCTGGTCATGGACCAGTGGTTCAGCGTCCAGGCTGGCAGCCCGCTGCCGGGTGGGCTGGCGCGGGTCAAGGCATTGATGGGGCATCCGGCCTTCAATATCAAGAATCCGAACAAGGTACGGGCGCTGGTGGGCGCGTTTGCCGGGCAGAACCTGATCAACTTCCATGCAGCCGACGGTTCGGGTTATCGCTTCCTGGCGGACCTGGTGATCGAGCTCAACGGCTTCAACCCGCAGATCGCCTCGCGGCAACTGGCGCCGCTGACTCGCTGGCGCAAATACGACAGCGCCCGCCAGGCGCTGATGAAGGCCGAGCTGGAGCGCATCCTGGCGTCCGGCGGGTTGTCCGCCGATGTGTTCGAGGTGGTGAGCAAGAGCCTGGCGTGACTGGGCTGCGCATTGCCTTTTTGTGGCGAGGGGATAAATCCCCTCGCCACATTCATCACCCTCACGAATGTCTTCTGATTCACCCTTGGCCGATATCCCCCCGGTTAACAAAAGATAACGTGGCGTCGATTGTCAGACCTTTCGAAAGCCCGATACGATAGGTCAGCTTGCGAAGTGGCTCTAGATTGCAGGTTTCAGGGCTATGCTCCAAGACTGGCAACGTACCACGCCATAACAATAATAATGGGGGAAAGGTCTATGAATGAGCCTGTCATGGCTGTGGGCCGCTGCCGGCCGCCGTTGCTGCGCCGAGTGGCGTTGCTGGCCTCGGTGCTCTCGCTGCTGGGCTCTGCCGTCTTGTCGGCACCGGTGCTGGCGGTCGCGGCATCGACGTCCGATGTTATCTACTCCGTCGATTCGGCCAAGGCCAGCAAAACCCTGATGCTCGATGTGGTTCATGCCGGGCCGCGCCTGGTGGCAGTCGGCGACCGTGGGCATATCGTTTATTCCGATGACCAGGGCAAGACCTGGTCCCAGGCCAAGGTGCCGACTCGCCAACTGCTTACCGCGGTGTTTTTCGTCGACGACAAACACGGCTGGGCCGTCGGGCATGACGCGCAGATCCTCGCCAGCGAGGACGGCGGCGCCACCTGGGCCAAACAATTCGAAGACCTCACCCGCGAAGCGCCGTTGCTGGACGTCTGGTTCAAGGACGCCAGCCATGGTCTTGCGGTGGGCGCCTACGGTGCGTTGTACGAAACCACCGATGGCGGCAAGCACTGGGCCGACGCCAGCGACCGCCTCGATAACGAAGACCAATTCCACCTCAACGCCTTGACCGCCGTGAAAGACGCCGGGCTGTTCATCGTCGGCGAAGCCGGCAGCATGTTCCGATCTCCCGACTGGGGGCAGACCTGGGAAAAGCTCGAAGGCCCGTATGAGGGCTCGCTGTTTGGCGTGATTGGCACCGCCCAGCCTTCGACACTGTTGGCCTATGGCCTGCGCGGCAACCTCTACCGTTCTACCGATTTCGGCGATACCTGGCAGCAGGTCGAACTCAAGGCCGCCCGTGGCGCGTTGGAGTTCGGTTTGTCGGGAAGCACCCTTCTGTCGGACGGCTCGATCGTGATCGTCGGCAACGGCGGCAGCGTGGTGCGCAGCACCAATGACGGCGTGACCTTCAGCGTGTTCAACCGCCCTGACCGTATTTCGGTGGCGGCGGTCACGGCGGCGGGCAACGGCAACCTGATCCTGGCGGGACAGGGCGGCGTTCGCACCACCACGCCCTCGGGCGCCGAATTGAGCAAATGAGCCGGGCCTGTCAGACGGGCACAATAACAAGAAGGCGGACCCCATGAGCAGTCATCACCAAGACAAGGCGACGTTCCTCGAACGCCTTATTTTCAACAACCGCCCGGCAGTGATCATCATTTGCCTGCTGGTCAGCATTTTCCTGTTCTGGCAGGCCACGCTGATCCGGCCGTCCACCAGTTTCGAAAAAATGATCCCCCTCCAGCACCCCTTCATCGAGAAGATGCTCGAGCACCGCAATGACCTGGCGAACCTGGGCAACACGGTGCGGATTTCCGTGGAGGCCACCGACGGCGATATCTTTTCCAAGGACTACATGGAGACGCTGCGCCAGATCCACGACGAAGTGTTCTACATCTCGGGCGTCGATCGCTCCGGCCTGAAGTCACTGTGGAGCCCCAGCGTGCGCTGGACCGAAGTGACGGAAGAGGGCTTCGCCGGTGGCGAGGTGATTCCGCAGAGTTATAACGGCTCGGCCGAAAGCCTCGATCTTCTGCGCAACAACGTGCTCAAGTCCGGCCAGGTGGGGCGTCTTGTCGCCAACGATTTCAAGTCGAGCATCATCGATATCCCGCTGCTGGAGTCCTACCCGGACCCGCAGGACCAGGGAAAATTGCTCGCCTTGGACTACCGCAAGTTTTCCCACGAGCTTGAAGACAAGATCCGCAACAAGTTCGAAGCCCAGAATCCCAATGTGCAGATTCACATCGTCGGCTTCGCGAAAAAGGTCGGCGACCTGATCGACGGCCTGGTCATGGTGGTGCTGTTCTTCGGCGTCGCCTTCGTCATTACCCTGATCCTGCTGTACTGGTTCACCCACTGCATGCGCAGCACCGTCGCGGTGTTGAGCACAACGCTGGTGGCCGTGGTCTGGCAGTTGGGGTTGATGCACGCGGCCGGTTTCGGCCTGGATCCGTATTCGATGCTGGTGCCGTTCCTGATCTTCGCCATCGGCATTTCCCACGGCGTGCAGAAAATCAACGGCATCGCCTTGCAATCCAGCGAGGCGGACAACGCCCTGACCGCCGCACGGCGCACCTTCCGCCAATTGTTCCTGCCGGGGATGATCGCGATCCTGGCCGATGCCGTCGGCTTCATTACCCTGTTGATCATCGACATCGGCGTGATCCGCGAACTGGCCATCGGCGCGTCCATCGGCGTGGCGGTGATCGTGTTCACCAACCTGATCCTGCTGCCGGTGGCGATTTCCTACGTCGGCATCAGCAAGCGTGCCGTTGAGCGCAGCAAGAAAGACGCGACCCGGGAGCATCCGTTCTGGCGCCTGCTGTCGAACTTCGCCAGCGCCAAAGTTGCCCCGGTGTCGATTGCCCTGGCCGTGCTCGCCTTCGGCGGCGGCCTCTGGTACAGCCAAAACCTGAAGATCGGCGACCTTGACCAGGGCGCGCCGGAACTGCGTCCGGACTCGCGTTACAACCAGGACAACAATTTCATCATCAGCAACTATTCCACCAGTTCCGATGTGCTGGTGGTGATGGTCAAGACCAAGGCCGAGGGCTGCTCGCGCTACGAGGCCATGGCGCCTATCGACGAGCTGATGTGGAAGATGCAGAACACCGAGGGCGTGCAGTCGGCCATTTCCCTGGTGACCGTGTCCAAGCAAATGATCAAGGGCATGAACGAGGGCAACCTGAAATGGGAAACCCTGTCGCGCAACCCGGACGTGCTGAACAACTCCATCGCCCGGGCCGATGGCCTGTACAACAACAGTTGCTCCCTGGCACCGGTGCTGGTGTTCCTCAATGACCACAAGGCCGAGACCCTGGACCGCGCCGTGAAGGCGGTGCAGGACTTTGCCAAGGACAACAATCGCGATGGGCTGGAGTTCATCCTTGCCGCCGGTAACGCCGGCATTGAGGCGGCCACCAACGAAGTGATCAAGGAGTCAGAACTGACCATCCTGATCCTGGTGTACATCTGTGTGGCGACCATGTGCATGATCACCTTCCGTTCCTGGGCGGCGACGCTGTGCATTGTGCTGCCGCTGGTGCTGACCTCGGTGCTGGGCAATGCGCTGATGGCGTTCATGGGCATTGGCGTGAAGGTCGCGACCTTGCCGGTGGTGGCGCTCGGCGTGGGGATTGGCGTGGACTACGGCATCTACATCTACAGCCGTTTGGAAAGTTTCCTGCGGGCCGGCTTGCCGTTGCAGGAGGCCTACTACCAGACGCTGAAGTCCACGGGCAAAGCCGTATTGTTCACCGGGCTGTGCCTGGCGATCGGCGTGTGCACCTGGATTTTCTCGGCCATCAAGTTCCAGGCCGACATGGGCTTGATGCTGACGTTCATGCTGCTGTGGAACATGTTCGGCGCGCTGTGGCTGTTGCCGGCGCTGGCGCGGTTCCTGATCAAGCCTGAGAAGCTGGCGGGGCAGAAGGGTAATTCGTTGTTTGCCCATTGAGTGACGGCGGGGAATGTTCGGCACATTTTTCAAGTGATCGGCACAAGCCGCAGCCCAGGGCTGCGGCTTGTTGTTTTGACCCGATCAGTCGGCTAAGGGCAAGAACTTGCTCTGCGCCAAGGGCTTGCCTAATCGTCCGCGATGCACGTCCACGACCGCATAAGGGTTGTCGGCCTTGGCCAGCAGCGAGTAATAGTGCTCCTTGCGTTGTTCCTTGGTCTTCAAGTGCGCGACGCTGTAGTCGGCTTTCGGCTTCTCGGCCGCGTCATAGTGAAAATGTGCGTACCAGATGGGGAATCCTTTGCGGTCGTTGATGGCGTACTCCTGGAGAAAGTCCTTGCGCGTACCTTTCAGCGCTTTGCGTTCGCCAAGCCGCGCGACCTGTATCAGGTTCTTGTCGAACAGGTATTGCAGGTTGCCGTCGGTGGGCGGCAGTTGCAGGCTCAGCTCGGTACGCAGCTCAATGCCCTTGGCGGTCAGGCGGGTCACGGCATCCGTCAGTTGGCTGGATAGCCTGAGTTCTGCCGCGGTTGCCGGCGTTTGAGAGGCGGCGAAGGCGCGATCGAGCTCTTCGGACAGTTGGCGAAAGCGAGCGGCCTCATTGCTCATGATCTCCTCGATTTCCTGAGGATGACGGCAACGCTTCTTGTAATCTTCGGCTTTGCGCAGGCGTTCCGGCAGTCGATCGAGCGCTGTGCGTGCCTCGCTCTTGATCGCCCGGAGCGACCTTGTCCTGGGCGCGGGGGCAGGGCGCTGTTCTTCCACGACATCCCACGCGTCTTCATGCTGCGAATAGGTGGCGAGCAATTCGTTGTCGACTTCGGAACGCAGCTCGACCACGTCTATTGGCGAGGCGGTGCCCGCCGGCTTCAGGTCGCCAATCAGGACACCACTGTGGCGCGTCTTGATTACTTTTTTTAGCGGGCGTCCCGCTGATGCCTTCGGGCGTTTCGGGGGGCGTTTTCGCGGTTTCGGCTCAGGTTTTATTTGGTCTGCCAGGCGACTGGATGCGTCCAGGTAAAGGCCTTCGACCAGCTTGAACAACCTGTCGAAATAGGCTTCGTGAACGTCAGTGGAGTTGAGGGCTTTAAGACCTTGCAAGCCATCGAGCGCTTTGCCGTACTGCTCGGTCAGGGTCTCAAGCACTTCCAGGTGCTCCGACGCGGCCAGGTCGTACAGGCGCAGGTCGGAATGCGAACGAACCTGTTTTATCAAGGGTTCGATGATGTTGGTCAGGCTTGCGGACAAGCCGTGATCGTTGAGTTTCAGAGCCAACGATGTGAGGGTTGGCAATTGCAGGGCTTTGGTCGCCAGTGCGCTCCTTTCATTGGGCAACCGGCCGTGGGTCAAGCGTCTGAATGCCTGTTCACCCGTGGCATCCAGGTTCAACAGCTTTTCCAGGTATCTGTCCGTGAGCTCCAGAGATTGGATTGCACGATCGTTGATGTCGCTCAAGGCGATGAGGTATCGCTCGTAACCTTGAATATTGGTGAGCGCGGCTTCCACCAGTTCAAACCCTGGCCGGGTAAATTCTGGATAGGTGGCAAGCAGGGCTTGCAGGTCCATTTCAATGACTACGTAAGCCTTGCGGGCATCGTTGACCACGTTTTCCATCAAGGCGGGGTAGGTTCCCGGAGGCGGCTCTATATTGAGCCGGGCATAGTCAGGGCCGTTATCCAGTATCTTTTCGCAGAGATCGATCTGCTCGTTAAGCAGGTCGTAGAGCACCTTGCGTCTTGCCGCGCGCTGCTCAGCGGTATAAGTCGCACCTTCCTGCACCCTTTCCATCACCGCTTGAGCGGTGTCCACGGCTTGTTGCCGAATGGCTTGTTGCCCGGTGAACTCTCTCAACTCACGAATCAGTCGAGCTTTTTTTTCGGCATTGAGGCGACGCTGTTCCATTACCCGATTGCCGGGCATGCCTCCTCGCAGGCGCAAGCCCAGATCCATGGCCCATTGGCCTTCACGATTCAATCTGAGCACCGGGCCACTTCGAGACTGATCCATTGGGTCGATAATCGTCGCGCTGCCGTCCGATTCCGGGCTGACTCGATACAGCCTGTTCTCGACCAGGGCGTGCCACTGGTGGTCGATCACATACAGACCCGCGTGTGGCCCGCTCCTGACCGGCTCGGGGAGTAACGCCGGGTGCGGTGCCTGCAAGCGCAGCAACTCGGCGCGTTGTGCCAATGTCAGACCACGACGGGCACTGGCGAAGCTGAAGTCCAGGGTGGTGTTGTCGGCGTGGGTCAGTTCCGGCAGGGCCACGTAGCCTTCCTGAAGGCTGGGCGCGGTTGGCGCGGGCCATTGTTCAGGGATGGCGCGCGGGGCGGGAGCATCCATTGCCTGTTGCTTCAGCGCTTGAGGTACGACAGTGCGGGCCGGGGCACTGATGGACGGAAATTGACTCACCAGCATGACCAGATTGAGCAGCAAATCAACGGCGGCGAGCTCTCGCGCCATCGGATCCTCGCCGCTCAGGGCCGGGATATCCTGACTGGCGCTGGCCATCAGGTTCCACAGCCAGGCGACGGCCATGACCGGCCCACGCAGAAAGGGCACCAGCACTGCGTTGAACAATAAGTTGCCGCCTTCGAGCAGTACTGCCCAGCGGCTTTCACTGTTGGACACCGACTGCCGGTCGGCCTGGGCGATCAGAGCCCGGGCGTTGCAACCGTAGAGGTATTGCGTCAGCTTGCCGTTATGCAGCAATTGCCGCAGCTCCTCGCTGCCCTCGTCGACAGCGATCGTCGCCGGGGCCGGCTTCTCGGGGACGCTGAACTCGTCGCCCTGGAAAAAACGCACGATGTGCGGTTCCTGGAAACCTCCGTTGGCGTACACCGTCCGCGCAGCGTCAGACATCCAAGTCAGCACGCTGTCTTGCAGGTCTCCAGGTTCGACGACGGCTTGCAGCAACGCCGCCCGTGTCGGGAATTGCTGTAAGGAAGGCGAGTAAAAAGGCCGATACAGCAGGTGCGGGCCAGTGTGCACGGCCTCGGCCTCGATAATGAACATGTTGGCAACGATGTCGGGTTTCGCCTGGGCCTTGCGCAAGAACGCCAAGTGGCGGACGACCACGCGCTGCCCATTGATTTGTTGATTCTGCGCGTCGAGGTGCAAGAGTGCTTCGACCAGGCCCAAGCCTGGTCGCGTCATGCCGTTCTCGCTGTTCAACACCTGCTTCAATGCTTCGAGCACCAGCTGCGCGGGGATCTGTTCGGCAAACAGCCCCTGGCGACGCTGCGCCTGGGGCAGATCGTCGAAGAGTTTTTGTTGCAGGTAACGCGGATACGTCGTGCCGATATCAACCTGCTCGACCAACCCATCCTTGCGGGTAATGAAATCCGCTGTCAGCCACGACGGCAGGGTGAGCCCCTGGCGATGGCTGAGCTTCAAGTTGCCGCTGGGCCGGGCAACGAGGTTTTTGATGGCCAACTCCGTCAGGCTCATTTGCCTCTTTTCGCTGATGCCTACGGTGCCCGGATATCCTGCCGACACGGTGAAGTCGAGCACCACATCGTCGGGGTTGTAACGGCTGGACTGGGCCTTGTCAGAATGGCTGTCGTTCATTTGCCCCATCTGGTCGAGCAGGGCGCTGGCGGTGAAACGCTTGATGTCCTGGATGTCGCTGAGATAGGTCTGGCCGTCGTTGCGTCTTTTGGCCCCAGCCAGCGCCAGGGCGTGATGCTGGAATTTCGTTTGGTCGACAACCGAGGCCTTTTTTAGCCAGTCAGGCAACAGTGGCTCAAGTCGCTCCGACGTTTCTGGCAGCAGGCGCGGAATATCGCGCAGATCCCGGGCGGGATCGGTCACCTCGTTGTAGAGATCATTCAACGGCTGGAGACCGATCCGGGACGGCAGTCGGACCGCGCTGACGGCGGCCAGTTGCTGCTCCAGCATCAATCCGGCCTGGGTATCAAAAGCATTGCCGCCGATCTCGTAGCGCTGGAGGGTGACCGTGTCGACGGCATATTGGCTAGCGATCCGTTCGCGCCAATGCTGGTTGAAGGCCTCCATCGAATCGAAGGTTTGGACGGTACTCCCCGGGCTGCAAAGCAAAATGACGAGCCCATACTGAGTGTAATGAAGCAGCAGCAGGTCAGTGCTGGGCAATACCGTGTTGCGGGTGCCTTGGGTGAGGGTACTTTCCAGGCTGTAGGCATAGACGGGCGGGACGTTGTGTCGGAAACGCTGATCGCGGTCGGGCCAGCGGACGATCTGCTCCAGGGCATCGCGCGCCGGTTCAGTGAGGCGGGGCTGTTGCAGCCCGCGCAGGTGCAGAAGATTGCGCAGTGTATCGCCGAGCCACTGCCATCGGCTGGTCCCAGCGTTCAGTCCCGTTGGCGTGGTGGTTTCGATGTCGGTGTTCCAGTAATGCGTCAGGGCTTGTTCGAATCCGGCTGCGACGATCCAGGGCAGCTCGAGCACGCATTTCTCGATGACCTTGATGTCCAGGTTATGCCCAGCCTCTGGCCGAAGACGTTTGGGGAATGTATCGGAGAGATAGGCGTCGAGGCCTGCGCGCGACGAAAAATCCACGGGCGTACCGAGGGCGAGGTAATCGAGCACCAGGGCCATGAACGGCCGGGCGACCCAGCTTTTGCCAGCTTCATTCGGTGTTGCCAGCTGGGTCTTGGAGAGGTCAATGGCCAGGGTGGAGTAGTTTTCCTTGAGGGCTTGCACAAGCATGCGTTGGACGACCTGTTCGAAGGTCGGGCGGCCGGCGAACTGCAGGCTGACCCTTTGCGCCAATGCGGCGGCGGTATCGGCCGTGGGGAGGGCGGTCATGAGAAGTCCTTTTCCTAAATTCCGTGGCCGTCGGAATGACGGCGGGAAAAGTATCGACTTCGCTGTTCCGTGCGGGTGGTACATACATACCACCCGGTCAAGTGCGGCGTGTGGCAGGTGGCGTTGGAGCCAGGGACGTATCAGGCGGGGTCGTTGCCGAGCACCACATTCAGCGCGCTGCGGGCATCGTCCAGCTGCACCAGCGTGGCATGGCGAGCGCCGAGTGCGTCGCGGTTCTCGATGGCGGTGAGGATCGCCTTGTGTCGTGGCATCGCCAGCTCATGCAGGTTGGGCCGCTGGTTGGAATGCTTGAGCGCTTCGGCGATGGCCACCGACAGCATGTTGCACAAGTTGGCGAGCAGGTCGTTGTGGGTGGCGTCGGCGATGCGGCTGTGGAAATCCAGGTCTGGTTGCAGCAGCGCCTCGGGAGTCGGGGCCGCGTCCATGCGCTGGTAGGCTTCGTGGATGGCAGCGATGTCTTCATCGGTGGCGAACTGGGCGGCGAGGGCGGCGGCGGCCGGCTCGATGATGCTGCGCACGCTGGTCAGCAGGTTGAAAAACTCATTTTGCGGGCTGCTTTGCATCAGCCAATGCAGCACATCGGGATCGAGCATGTGCCACTCCCGACGCGGCTTGACCACCGTGCCCACGCGCGGTCGCGAATACACCAGGCCCTTGGCGACCAGCACTCGCGTGGCTTCGCGCAGCACCGGGCGACTGACCGCATACTCTTCGCACAGCAAGGCTTCGGCCGGCAGTTTGTCGTCGGGCTTGAAGCGCCCGGAGACGATCTGCATGCCCAGTTCCTGGACGATGCGCGCATGCATGCTTTTGCGGTCGGAGGGTTTGCGGTAATCCATGGGACGCGGCGCGATCCTGTACGAGGGGGTGCCGCGCATGATAGCAGGCGCGGCGGGTATTCATCAGGCTAAACCCTTGGGCTTGAGTGACTTGTGGCGAGTGGATCAGTGAGAGTGGCGTGGCACCTCGGCCCCACGACAGCCCACCAGGAAATCGAAGTCACAGCCCTGGTCCGCTTGCAGGACGTGGTCGATGTACAGCTGGCGATAACCGCCCACTAACAGGTTCTGCCGCGGTGGCAGGTCGGCCAGGCGCGCGGCGAGTTCGGCGTCCGGGATGTCCAGGTGCAGGCGGCCGCTGGCGCAATCGAGTTCGATCCAGTCGCCTTCTTTCACAGCGGCCAAAGGTCCGCCGGCCGCCGCTTCCGGTGCCACATGCAGCACCACGGTGCCGTAGGCGGTGCCGCTCATGCGCGCATCGGAAATCCGCACCATGTCCGTCACGCCTTGGGCCAGCAGCTTGGCCGGCAAGCCCATGTTGCCGACTTCGGCCATGCCCGGATAACCCTTCGGCCCGCAGTTCTTCATGACCAGGATCGAGTCGGCGTCGACGTCCAGTTCCGGATCGTTGATCCGCGCCTTGTATTCGTCGAAGTTCTCGAACACCACCGCACGACCGCGATGCTGCATCAGTTCGGCGGTGGCGGCGGACGGCTTGAGCACTGCGCCCAGTGGCGCCAGGTTACCGCGCAGTACGCAAATCCCGCCGTCGGCGCGGATCGGATTGTCCAGGGTTCGGATGACTTCGTCCTGGCCGTAGATTGGCGCGTCCTTGGTGTTTTCCCCCAGGCTCTTGCCGTTGACGGTCAAGGCGTTCGGGTGCGGAATCAGGTTGGCTTCACCGAGGCGGCGCAACACGGCAGGCAAACCGCCGGCGTAGTAGAACTCTTCCATCAGGAAGCGCCCGGACGGTTGCAGGTCGACGATGGTCGGCATGCCACGACCGATGCGAGTCCAGTCGTCCAGGTCCAGCTGTACGCCGATGCGTCCGGCAATGGCCTTGAGATGGATCACCGCGTTGGTCGAACCGCCAATCGCGGCGTTGACGCGGATGGCGTTTTCGAAAGCTTCCTTGGTCAGGATCTTCGACAGCTTGAGGTCTTCACGGACCATTTCCACGGCGCGCATGCCGGACATGTGGGCGAGCACGTAACGGCGCGCGTCCACCGCTGGAATGGCGGCGTTGTGGGGCAGGGACGTGCCGAGGGCTTCGGCCATGCAGGCCATGGTCGAGGCGGTGCCCATGGTGTTGCAAGTGCCGGCCGAGCGGGACATGCCGCCCTCGGCCGCAAGAAAGTCGTCAATGGTGATGGTGCCGGCCTTGACCTGTTCGCTCAGTTGCCAGACCACGGTGCCCGAGCCGATGTCCTGGCCCTTGTGCTTGCCGTTGAGCATCGGTCCGCCGGTGACGACGATGGCAGGCACGTCGCAGCTGGCGGCGCCCATCAACAGCGCGGGGGTGGTTTTGTCGCAACCGGTGAGCAGCACCACGCCGTCAATCGGGTTGCCGCGAATGGCCTCTTCCACGTCCATGCTCGCCAGGTTGCGGGTGAGCATGGCGGTGGGGCGCAGGTTCGATTCGCCATTGGAAAACACCGGGAATTCCACCGGGAAGCCCCCGGCTTCGATCACGCCGCGCTTGACGTGTTCGGCAATCTGCCGGAAATGCGCGTTGCACGGTGTCAGCTCCGACCAGGTGTTGCAGATACCGATGATCGGCTTGCCGTGAAACTGATGGTCGGCGATGCCCTGATTTTTCATCCAGCTGCGGTACATGAAGCCGTTCTTGTCGGCGGTGCCAAACCATTGGGCCGAGCGCAGGGAGGGTTTCTTATCAGACATGATCGATTCTCTTATTGTATGACTATATTGTTCTAGCTGAAGCGTAACATAAGCGCAATTTGCGCGGTTTGGAAGTGTTGTTGCTCAAATAGTATTACTATATAGTCCGGTTCAACGGAGGGGTTGTCCTGGCGGTCATTCCAGAGAAATCCCCCGAGCTTCTATAACAACAACAATCGGAGACCGGTCCCATGAGCCAGGAATTGCGGCTTATTCGTCGCATCACGCTGAAACTGATTCCTTTCCTGATCCTGCTGTACCTGATTGCCTACGTGGACCGCTCCGCCGTGGGCTTCGCCAAGCTGCACATGGGCGCCGACATCGGTATTGGCGACGCCGCCTACGGCCTGGGTGCAGGGCTGTTTTTCATCGGTTACTTCCTGCTGGAGATTCCCAGCAACCTGATGCTGGAGCGCTTCGGTGCCCGGCGCTGGTTCGCCCGGATCATGCTCACCTGGGGCGCCATCACCATCGGCATGGCCTTTGTGCAGGGTCCCCACAGCTTCTATGTGATGCGCTTTTTGCTGGGTGCGGCGGAGGCCGGGTTCTTCCCGGGCGTGCTGTATTACATCACCCAATGGTTCCCAGTGCGCCATCGCGGCAAGATCCTTGGTCTGTTCATTCTTTCCCAACCCATCGCGATGATGATCACCGGCCCCGTGTCTGGTGGCTTGCTGGGCATGGACGGCATCCTCGGCCTGCATGGCTGGCAGTGGCTGTTCATTGTCATCGGCCTGCCGGCGGTGCTGTTGACCTGGCCGGTGCTGCGTTACCTGCCGGACGGCCCGCACCAGGTCAAATGGATGGATCAGAGCGAGAAGGATTGGTTGACCGGTGAGCTGAAAAAGGACCTGGAGGAATACGGCCAGACCCGCCATGGCAATCCGCTGCATGCGCTCAAAGACAAGCGTGTCTTGCTGCTGGCGCTGTTCTATCTGCCGGTGACCCTGAGCATCTACGGCCTGGGCCTGTGGCTGCCGACGCTGATCAAACAGTTCGGTGGTACGGACCTGGTGACCGGATTCGTGTCCTCGGTGCCGTACATCTTCGGCATCATCGGGCTGTTGATCATTCCCCGCAGTTCCGACCGCTTGAACGACCGCTACGGCCATTTGGCGGTGCTGTATGTGCTGGGCGCCATCGGCCTGTTCCTCAGTGCCTGGCTGACGGTGCCGGTGCTGCAATTGGCGGCGTTGTGCCTGGTGGCGTTTGCGCTGTTCTCCTGCACGGCGGTGTTCTGGACTTTGCCCGGGCGTTTCTTTGCCGGCGCCAGCGCGGCGGCGGGCATTGCGCTGATCAACTCGGTGGGCAACCTGGGCGGTTACATCGGACCGTTCGTGATCGGTGCGCTGAAGGAGTACACCGGCAATCTGGCGTCTGGGCTGTATTTCCTCTCGTGTGTGATGGTCTTTGGCCTGGTGTTGACCGGCGTGGTGTACCGCCTGCTGGAGCGCAAGCACGTGTTGCCGGCCGATCAGTTCGCGGCGAGCGCCCGGGGGGCGACGCGTACCTGAATTTATTGCAATTGTGAAAGCCTGCTAAGCCTATTCATGTTTTTGTTTACAGGGAGAAACCCCCATGCGTTTAGTTCAGTTCGAATTGAGTAACGGCGAACGCCGCGTCGGTGTGATAGAGGGCGAGCAGGTGCGCGAAGTGCAGGGCGCCGGTACTGTGCGGGAGCTGGCGCTGGCCGCCATCGAAGCGGGCGTGAAGCTTGAGCAGCAGGTCAGTGGCCTGGGCCTGGGGGCGACTCATGACTATGCGCAGTTGCTCGGTGAATTGCGCATCCTGCCACCGCTGGATCATCCAGACCCGGCGCACTTGCTGGTCAGCGGGACCGGTCTGACTCACCTGGGCAGCGCTTCGGCCCGGGACAAGATGCACCAGCAGGCCGGTGACGAAAGTGCGATGACCGACACCATGCGCATCTTCAAATGGGGCGTGGAGGGCGGCAAACCGGCGGCCGGGCAGGCCGGCGTGCAACCGGAATGGTTCTACAAGGGCGACGGCAGTATCGTCGTCCGTCCGGGCCATCCGTTCCCGTTGCCGCCGTTCGCCGAAGACGCCGGCGAAGAGCCGGAAATCAGCGGCCTGTACGTCATCGGCCACGACGGCAAGCCGTATCGCCTGGGCTTTGCCGTGGGCAACGAGTTTTCCGACCATGTGATGGAACGCAAGAATTACCTGTACCTGGCTCACTCGAAATTGCGCAGTTGCAGCTACGGCCCGGAACTTCGCGTGGGAGAACTGCCTCAACATCTGTCCGGGACCAGTCGTATCCTGCGCAACGGCGAAGTGTTGTGGCAGAACGAATTCCTCAGCGGCGAGGCGAACATGTGTCACAGCCTCGAAAACCTGGAGTTCCATCACTTCAAGTACAGTCAGTTCCTGCGCCCGGGGGACGTGCACGTTCACTTCTTCGGCACCGCGACCCTGTCGTTCGCCGACGGCATCCGCACCCAGCCGGGGGATGTGTTCGAAATCAGCCAGGCCGAATTCGGCGCACCGCTGATCAACGGCATTGCTCCGGTAGACGCGGTGTTCAACCCAGGTACTATCGGCACACTTTAAAAGGAGACTTGCGATGAACCAGATCCTTGGCCACAACTACATCGGCGGGACGCGCAGCGCGGCCGGCCAGACTCGCGTGCAAAGCTTCGACGCCAATACCGGCGAGGCCTTGCCCCATGAATTCTTCCAGGCCACGGCAGAAGAAGTCGACGCTGCCGCCAAGGCCGCGGCAGCGGCTTATCCTGCTTATCGCAGCCTGAGCGCGGCGCGTCGGGCCGAGTTTCTCGACGCGATTGCCGATGAGCTGGACGCCCTGGGCGATGAGTTCGTCGCCGTGGTCTGTCGTGAAACTGCCTTGCCAGCCGCACGGATCCAGGGCGAACGCGGGCGCACCAGCGGGCAGATGCGCCTGTTTGCCAAAGTCTTGCGCCGTGGCGATTTCTACGGCGCGCGCATTGACCGCGCGTTGCCTGAGCGTACGCCGCTGCCGCGTCCAGACCTGCGCCAGTACCGCATCGGCCTCGGCCCGGTGGCGGTGTTTGGCGCCAGCAACTTCCCGCTGGCATTCTCCACCGCTGGCGGTGACACCGCCGCCGCGCTGGCCGCCGGTTGCCCGGTGGTGTTCAAGGCCCACAGCGGTCACATGGCCACGGCCGAACACGTGGCCGATGCGATCATTCGCGCGGCTGAAAAAACCTCGATGCCGGCCGGTGTGTTCAACATGATCTACGGCGGTGGCGTCGGCGAATGGCTGGTCAAGCATCCGGCGATCCAGGCCGTCGGCTTCACCGGTTCCCTCAAGGGCGGGCGCGCCCTGTGCGACATGGCGGCCGCGCGGCCCCAACCGATCCCGGTATTCGCCGAAATGTCGAGCATCAACCCGGTGATCGTCTTGCCAAAAGCGCTGGAGGCCCGCGCCCAAAGTATCGCTCGCGACCTGACCGCCTCGGTGGTGCAAGGCTGCGGCCAGTTCTGCACCAATCCTGGTCTAGTGATCGGCATTCGGTCGCCACAGTTCACCGCCTTCACCCAGCAAGTGGCTGCGCTGATCAACGACCAGGCACCGCAAACCATGCTCAATGCCGGCACGCTGCAAAGCTACGGCAAAGGCTTGCAGAAGCTGTTGGCTCATTCCGGCATCGAACATCTGGCGGGTGGCGAACAGCAAGGCAACCAGGCCCAGCCGCAGTTGTTCAAGGCTGACGCCAGCCTGCTGATCAACGGCGACGAGGCATTGCAGGAAGAAGTCTTCGGCCCGACCACGGTGTTTGTCGAGGTGGCGGACCAGGCGCAACTGACCGCTGCGCTGAACGGCCTGCACGGACAATTGACCGCCACGATAATCGGCGAGCCGGCGGACTTCGAACAGTTCGGCGAACTGACGCCGCTGCTGGAACAGAAGGTCGGTCGCATCCTGCTCAACGGTTATCCAACCGGCGTCGAGGTCTGCGACTCGATGGTTCACGGCGGGCCTTACCCGGCGACATCCGATGCCCGTGGCACGTCGGTCGGCACCTTGGCGATCGATCGTTTCCTGCGGCCGGTATGCTTCCAGAACTACCCCGACAACCTCTTGCCGGAGCCGCTGAAAAACGCCAACCCGCTGGGCATTCAGCGGCTGGTGGATGGCGTACCGGGGCGCGAGGCGCTCTGAGGATCAGGCAGTCCATTGAGCTTTGATGGGCTGTCGCGTATCCAGGCAGGCCCGCTCCCACCATTCGGATGCTTTCGGATTGTGGGGCGGGCCTGTTTGCGTTGGCGATTGTGCCGGTGGCAGGGTTTTCGAACCTTATGGGCCCAGGCCCGGTCCGACATTGGGTTATCATGCCGCCTTTCCAATGACTGACTGATCGCTATGACTGCCCCGACCGACACCCTGCTGCACGCCCTCGAAAATTGCGACATGCTGATCATC
Source organism: Pseudomonas sp. Z4-20 (assembly GCF_051131955.1). Classification (NCBI taxonomy): domain Bacteria; kingdom Pseudomonadati; phylum Pseudomonadota; class Gammaproteobacteria; order Pseudomonadales; family Pseudomonadaceae; genus Pseudomonas; species Pseudomonas sp. Z4-20. The sequence continues at coordinate 3,224,618 of NZ_CP071641.1, read as the reverse complement.
GACGGGCTGCACGCGTTCGATTTTTCCCTCGACGAGCAAGACCAGTTGCACGTTGAGTGCATGAATGGCCGCACCCTTGAGCACTGGCGTTTTACACCTGCGCAGATGCAGGCCGCGACCTTCGACAAAGCCCTGAAGCATTGGATCATCACCAGCGACTCGGGCGACCATCACCTGGAATGCGTGGAAGCCACCAGCGGCCACGACGACGAGGACCAAGAAGATGAAAATGCGTAGTTTCTGGCCATTGTTGATGGCCGGCAGCGTGGGCGCCATGGGCGTCCAGGCAGACACCGCCGAACATTATCAATTGCTGGTCGGCTCCTACACGGCGGACCAGAGCCAGGGCATCTACCGCATGCAGTTCGACAGCCGCACCGGACAGCTCGACGCCAAGCCGCTGCAAGTGATCAAGACGGACAACCCGTCCTGGCTGACCCTTTCCAAGGACATGACCCGGTTGTTCGTGGTCAACGAAAACGGCCCGGGTCAGAAGGATCCGGTGGGCAAGGTCAGCAGCTACGCCATTGACCCCAAGACCCATGAGCTGAGCCTGCTCAATCAGGTACAAAGCCTGGGCAACGAGCCAACCCATTCCAGTCTGAGCCTCGATGGCCAGCATTTGCTGGTCAGCAATTATTCCGTGCTGGAAAACCCGGGCGGCACCTTGGTCGTGCTGCCAGTGGGGCAAGACGGCAAGCTGGCTCCGGTGGTGCAGTCGGGCAGTCATCAGCCAAGTCGGGTCAACCCTGAGCGGCAGAAGTCCGGCCATGTGCATTCGGCGGTGCCTTCGCCAGACGGCAAGTACGTGTTCGCCAATGACCTGGGGGCGGACAAGGTGTTCGTCTACCGCTACGACCCCAAGGCCAATCCCGAGCTGCCACTGACACCCGCCGACCCAGCATTCGTGCAGTTGCCGCCGGGCAGCGGGCCGCGTCACCTGTTGTTCAGCAGTGACGAGAAACATGCTTGGCTGACCATGGAGATGACCGCCCAGGTCGCCGTTTTCGACTACGCGGATGGTCGCCTGAGCCAGCGCCAGCTTGTCGACCTGGCGGCGGATAAACCCCAGCCGGGCAGGGCAGTGGCGGCACTGCATGCCTCCAAAGATGGCAAGTTCCTGTACGTCAGCAATCGGGGCACCACCAACGAACTGCTGGTGTTCGCCATCGACCCGGCGGCTGGCACGCTGAAGGAGCTACAGCGGCGTTCAGTCGAGGGCGACCATCCTCGGGAATTCAGCCTCGACCCGACTGGAAAATTTGTCCTGGTGGCCAATCAGAAGAGCAACCAGATCGTCGTCATCGAGCGAGATCCGAACACCGGTCTGCTGGGTAGAACCGTGCAGAAGCTGGCAATGGATGCGCCAAGCGATCTGAAGTTCATGGTTCGTCAATAACCCGAAGGCCCCGTTCTATGGGGCCTTCGCCGCTGTATCAACGAGACTGATAGTCGCTAGTATTACAAAGCATTTCAAGACGAGACGCCTCGGCGCGTAAGTTTGCTTCACGGCCCCAACGGGCAAATCAGCTAACTGAATCCGAGGACTACCGCCATGAATCTGAATCTTTTCTCCGTGATCGCCGCTTCCGCTATTTCCGCCACCGTGGCCTTGCCGGCCAGTGCGAGCATTGAGATCAGCGACAAGAAAAACCGTACCCAAAGCTACACCGAAAAATACCTGCAACAGAGCGCCAATTTCTACGCGGCGCTGGACCACAAGATCCAGCACTGAATCTCGCTGCAACTGAAGCCTGCGATCTTTTCATCTCCTACGGCGTGCTAAAGAGAGAAAAGATCGCAGGCTTCGTGCGTCTGGGTAAAAACCCTATTGTGATATCACTTGGCCATGTGGTTAAATTTGACGCTAGTTAATTGACTCCTTACCAATAAGGATCGACACCATGGCGATGCGTCTTGCAGTGATGTTGCTGTTTCTCTATTCCACGCCGATTGTCTCGGCAGCCCAGCCGGTTCCAGGTGAGCTGGAAGTGGCTCGTGAGCGGTTGTTGAGTTTGCTGAGCGACTGAGCGGCCAGGCAACAAGGGCTGTGTGTAATCAGCTACTTGGCCATGATCGCCACGAACAGCTCGGAATCCAGGAATCTCTGCAACCAGTCCTGTAGCCGCGGATAGGGCGCCTGGGCAAACCAGTCGCGATCAACATGAGCGAACTGGCGTATGAACGGCATCACGGCCACGTCGGCCAGGCTCTGATGCGCCGCCGCCAGGAACGGACGGGTTTCAAGCAGTCCTTCCAGTTTACGCAGGAAAATTTCCCCTTCGCTGCGGTAATGTTCCTTCGGGTATTCGGGATGCCGCTCCGGGTATTTGTAGCGGTTCAAGTGGAGCTTGAATACCTGGTCGTTTTCCTCGATCAACGCCGCCGTCAACGCCTGGCCCTGGGGATCGTCCCGTAGACGCCAGTCTTGCGGATCGTGCTGGACCAAGGCCCATTGCATGATTTCCAGGCTTTCATCGATTACCCGGTCGTCGACTGCCAGCACCGGCACCGTGCCTTTGCTGGACAGCGCCAGCATCTCGGGCGGCTTGGCCTTGAGGCTGACTTCGATCAGGTCCAGCGCGACATTGCTGTAGCGCAATGCGATGCGAGCTCGCATGGCATAGGGGCAACGGCGGAAGGAATACAGCGTGGCGCGGCTCATTTCACTTCCACCGTGCTCAGCCCGTTGCCCTGGCGTCGGACCTGGATCTGCACCGGGATCCGTTCATGCATTTCCTGCACGTGGGAAATGACCGCGACTTTGCGCCCTTGGGCCTGCAAGCCGTCGAGGGCGTCCATGGCCAGTTGCAGCGATTCGGGGTCGAGGCTGCCGAAACCTTCGTCGATGAACAGCGATTCGATTCTCAGGGTGCTGGACGCCATCGAGGCCAGGCCCAGTGCCAGCGCCAGGGAAACCAGGAAGGTTTCGCCGCCGGACAAAGAATGCACCGAGCGCAGCTCGTCGCCCATCTCCGTGTCCATCACCAGTAGCCCGAGCATGCTGCCGCCACGCTTGAGCCGGTAGCGCCGGACCAATTGCCGCAACTGGGTATTGGCGTGATGCACCAGCAGGTCGAGGTTGTAAGCCTGGGCCAGTTTGCGGAAACGGTCGCCGGTGGCCGAACCGATCAACGCGTCCAGGCGTGCCCAGCGCTGGTACTCGGCGTAGGCCTGTTCGATCTGCTGGGCCAGGGCCTGGTTGGCGTTTTGTCGACGTTGGTCCTCGGCCTGCTCGGCCCGCAACTCGGCGCAGCGTTGCTCGCTGGCGGCGGATTGGTCCTGCAGTTCGGCCAAGGCTTGGGTCAGTTGCTCAGGCGCCAGATTGCCGTTGTGTTGGGCCTGATGATTTTGCAAGCGCTGTTCGCGTTCGGTAAGCAGCACGCGGGCTTGCTCGATGGCTTTGTCGCTGTTGAGCAGCCGTTGCCGCAGTTGACCGACCTGCTGCTCGTCGAGGCCGAGCAGGGCGTCAAGCGCTGCGTTGTCCAATTCTGGATGGGAGGCGCGCCATTGCGCGATGCGGGTATTCAACACCTGCTGTTCGGCCTCCACCGATTGCGCCTGTTCATGCCGGGCCTGGAGCTCGGCAGCCAGCTGCACAAGGCTGTTGCGCAGATCTTGCAATTGTTGATTGGCCGTGGCCTCGGCATTGCGGGCCTGTTCCAGGGCCTGGTCGAGTTGCTGCTGCCATTGTTCGGCGCTGGTGTGTTCACCCAGCAACTGGACGAGTTTTTGTTGGCAGGCCTGTTGCTGTCCGGCCAGGGCATTGAACTGCTGTTGCGCCGATTCCACCTGCTGCAGGCGAACCTGCTGGCGGTCCTGCTCTTTTTCCAGGGACTGCTGGCGCTGAAGCTGTTCGGCGAGTTCTTCGCGTTGCTGGTCCAACTGCGCCAGGCGCTGGCTGATCTGCTGGTCGAGCTGCATAAAGGTCGCGGCGGGCTCGGTGCGCAGTGCCTGCAAGGTGTCCGCCGGCAGCAAGGCGCTGAAATGACCCAGTTCATCCTCAAGGCGCTGGCGATCCCGGGCCAGCTCCTGTTGCTGATTGTTCAGGTGCAGTGACGCCTGCTGGCTTGCCGTCTCGGCATCGCGCAACTGCTGGGCCAGGCGTGTGGCGTCCTGTTGCAGGGTGAGCAGGGCGCCCTGGCGTTGTTCGTCCTGGCTGATACGCAGGTTCAATTGACTGTTTTGCTGGTCCAGCCAGGCGTCGCGCTTATCCGCGTCCTGGGCCAGCAGTTGCGCCGACAACGGGTGGGCTTCGACGCTTGGCGCGAGGCTCTGTTGCTGGTCCGCCAGTTGCTCCTGCTGCTGCTTGAACTCCTTGAGCTGGGCGATGACGCCGCTGTACCGCGCCCGCAGGTCAATGACTTTTTCATTGAGCAGGTCGACAGCCTTCTGGGCGTTGGCCTGTTCGCTTGCGTCGAATCGCCCGAGACTTTCCAGCAGCGCTTCGGGCTGATGATAAGGGTGTTCGACGCTACCACAGACCGGGCAAGGTTGATCGTCCTGTAGTTGCTCGCGCAGTTGCTCGACGCTTTCGCTGCGGGCCAGGCGTTGGCGTTCCAGCAGGTCGCGGGTGACGGCGAGCGTCTGTGTGGCGAGGGTCAGTTCGGCCTTGGCTTCTCCACCTTCACGCACCAGCCGGTCACGCTCCTGCAACGCCTGTCGCTGGCGCTGTTCAAGGTCGGCCGTGCGCTTGTCCAGCGCCTGCTGACTGGCCCACAGACGGGTCAATTCTTCGAACGCGCGCAGTTGCTTGCGGTTGTCTTGGAGCAGGGTGCCGAGCAGTTGGATCTGTTCGGCCACGGCGTCCGGCTCGGCGTCGGCCTCCTTGTAGAGCACTTCGAGATCCTGTCGGCGGGTCGCCAGGTTCTCGGTGGCGCGAGCGGCGCTGTGTTCCAGGAGCGCAAGCTCCTCTTGACCTTTGTTCAGTCGATTTCCGATCAGCATCAGCTGTTGCAGGCGATCGCGGTAGGCGCCCCAGGCATCGCCCAGCGGTGCAAGATCGGTGCTTTGTTCGAGCTCGCCAGCGATCCGTTGCAGGCGCTCGGCAACCTGCCGTTGCTGCGCCAGCAAGGACTCAATCGTGCGCTGGCCGTCGGCGCTAGCCTGTTGGGCCTGTTGCAAGTGCTCGGCGCGTTGGCCGGCGTCCGTGGCCAGTCGTTCGAGGCTGCTTTGCTCATCGAAGGCCTGGCGCAGCAGCGGCGCGTTATCGGTGCTCTGCTGGCGGGCAGCGGCCAGGGCCAATTGCGCGACGCCGAGGCGCTTCTCCAGTTCGGCCTGTTGCTCGTGCAGCTCCACTTGTTGCTGGGTCAGTTGTTGGATCCTGACGGCTAGCGGCTCAAGTTGGCGCGTGAGCTCCGCTTGACGGAGGAACTGATGCCGCTGCGGCGCCAGTTGGTCCAGGCGTGTCAATTTCAGGCGTTCGTCCGCCAGCCCATCCCAATCGACCTGGGCCTGTTGCAGTTGTTCGGCGGCGCTGGCCTGTTCGTCCTGCAGCTGGCGCAAGTCCTTGAGCCAGGTGTGCTGCTGCTCCAGTTGCTTGAGTTGCGTCTGTTGGGTCTTGAGCAGCAGCTGGGCTTCGTTGAAACGCTGGTCCAGCTCAGCCCGGGTTTCGGGGGGCAGCGGTGTGACGCCGGTCGCCTGGTCCTGGAGCTGCTTGTGGGTTTCCTTGGCCTGCTTGGCCTTGTCGAACGCGCGGCGGCCGAGGCGGGTATACAGGGCGGTGTCGGTGAGCTTTTCCAGCAGTTCGCTGCGGTCGTTGTCGTCAGCCTTGAGAAAGGCGCTGAACTCGCTCTGGGCCAGCAGCACGGCACGGGTGAACTGTTCGAAGTTCAGGCCCAGGGCGGCTTCGAGTTGGGTTTTGTATTCACCTTTCTGGCTTGCCAGCAATTGATCGTTGTCCAGGTCCCGCAGGCTCTGGCGGCTTGCCTGCAACTTGCCGCCGGCCTTTTCCCGGGCGCGATTGGCCTCCCATCGGGCCCGGTAGCGGCGGCCGTCGATGCCGCGAAAATCCACTTCGGCGTAACCGTCACCGGTGCCACGGCGCAACAGCGTGCGTGGGTCGCCCGTGGCGATTTCGCCATCGGCGTCTGGCACCTTGGCATCGCGCCCGGTGTTGCTCAGGCGCGGCACGGCGCCGAACAACGCCAGGCACAAGGCATCGAGCAGCGTGCTCTTGCCCGCGCCGGTGGGGCCGGTGATGGCAAACAGGCCGGCGCTGGCCAATGGCTCTGCGGTGAAGTCGATTTCAAAAGGCCCTGCCAGCGAGGCGAGGTTCTTCAGGCGGATCGCGAGAATTTTCATGGCTGCTCACTCTCCGTCTGCACGTCTTGCAGCAACACAGCAAAATCCTTGAGGGTCTGTTCGTCGACTTCGTTGCCGTAGGTGTCCAGCCAGGCGCGGCTGAACAATTGCTGCGGGCTGAGCTGGTCAAGGTCGACCAGCGCGGCATTGTCCCCGGCGGCGCCAGCCGCGCCGCTGCCGGCGTACTCGGCGGCGATACGCACCAACCGTACGGCTTTGCCTTGCAGGGCGGTTTCCACTTGATGGCGCAGATCCGGTTGCGGCTCGTCGAGGCGCACCCGTACTTCCAACCAGGGCTGGCGCTGGGTGTCGGCCAACAAGTCGATGTCCGGCAATTCCTTGAGCTGCACAACAATATCGGCCAGGGTTGCAGGGCCCAGGCGTTGCAGGTTGACGGCGCGGGGAATCAGCCGCGGTTCGACGTTCACCAGGGTTTCGCCATCCAGCGTGACGTCGAGGATCTGGTGCCGGTAGCCAATCTCGGAAAACGACAACGGGATTGGCGAGCCGCTGTAGCGGATGCGTTCTTCGCCGTTGACCTTCTGTGGCTTGTGCAAGTGACCGAGGGCGACGTAGCTGATGCTTGGGCCGAAAAGACTGGCGGGCAGGGCCTCGGCGTTGCCGATGATCAGGCTGCGCTCGGAGTCTTCCGAGACCGAGCCCCCCGCCATGTGCGCATGGCTGACGGCGATCAACGCCTGGCCCTTCTTGCGTTTGGCGTTGGCGGCGGCGATCAGCCACTCATGGACCTGGCCGATGCCGCGCAAGTAATCGTCGCCCAGTTGCGCGCCGGTCACTTCCGCTGGGCGCAGGAATGGCAGGGCGAGGCACCAGGCCTTGACCTTGCCCTTGGCGTCGGGCAACGGCAGCAGCAGGCGCTCGACGTCCAGCTGCCCATCGTCCAGCCACAGCACCCGGCCCAGGGCATGGGTGCGCAAGCGCCGCATCAACGGCGCCGGCAGTTCGATACGCGAGCCGGAGTCGTGGTTGCCGGCGATCATGACGATGGTCAGGCTGGGGTGTTGTTCGTGGGCACTGACGATGAAATCGTACAGCCGCTCCTGGGCTTTGACCGGCGGGTTGACGGTGTCGAAGATATCGCCGGCGATCAGCAGTACGTCAGGTTTTTCGCTGGCCAGTTGGCGCAGCAGCCAATCGAGGAAACAGGCGTGTTCGAAGTCGCGTTCCTGGCCGTGGAGGTTTTGTCCAAGGTGCCAATCGGAGGTGTGAAACAGACGCAAGGCAGACTCCAGAAAACAGAGGATGGCCGCGGGAAGAGAGGCGGCGCAAAAATGCAGAGTTTACTGGGAAATGGCATTGGGGACTTGGTCAACTTCCCTGGATCGTCTAACGCCTGCTTTTGTGGCGAGGGAGCTTGCTCCCGTTGGGCTGCGCAGCGGCCCTAACTAGCCAGTCGCAACCTTTCCGATACACCGAGGCGCCTGGCTTTGGGCGTGCTGCGCGCGCCAGCGGGAGCAAGCTCCCTCGCCACAAAAGCTCGGCGCCGTTCGCGAGGGTTATTTGGGGTACAGCGGCGGCAGGCTCGAATCGCTGGTTGAATCCTGTGCGCCCTCAAGGGGCGGGATGGTGCGAATCGCACGCCACAGGTCTTCGCCTTGCCAGTGCTGGCCGGTTTCGCTGTAGAGGGCGCCGTTCAAGCCGTCCAGGGCGTCGGACAGCGGCACGAAACGCGCCGCCATGTCGGCCAGGGTTTCCGGTTGCTGGCGGGCCCAGGCGTCCAGCGCCTGGCGGGTGGCGTGGGGGTCGTTGGCCAGGCAGGCACGCTTGAGGTCGTCCAGCAGGGTGCGTGGGCTCGGTCCGGCCTGGGTCGCGCGCAGGATCGCCGGTTGCCAGCGGGCTCGCCACCACAGGCCGAACCCGAGCAGTGTGGTACAGGTCAGGATGAGCGTGCTCAGTTGCCAATACCACAGCGTCTCGCTGTCCACGGTCGTGACGATTTGAGCGGGGCCCGCCGGTGTGTCGACCATCAGGCTCGGATTGTTCGCCACTTGCAGGGTTCGCGCGGGCAGGCTGGTGCGGTCCAGGTGATCTTCCAGGGTGTTCCACCAGACCACTTCCACCGGTGGCAGCTCGATGGTGCCGCTGCGGTTGGGCACCAGCGCCTCGCGATCTTCACGACTGCCCACAAGGCCGCGTTCGCTGCTGCGACTGCTCAGCACCGGCTGGTCGGGATAACGCCGCAGGCCGTTGATCTCGGTCGCGGGCAACGGAGGCAGCTGGGCGCTGGTCAAGCCTTCGGCCTCCAGCGTCAGGCTGCGGGTCAGTGAGTCGCCGACCTGGCTGTGGGTCGGTTCCGGGCTCCAACTTTCGCTCAAGGACAGGCTGCGGGCCGGCAGCCATGGCAGGTCGGCCGGGTAGCTGGCGGGCTTGGGCATGACGGTCAATGGCAATGGCGTGGAGCTGACTCGCATCAACTGGCCAGGTTTGGCGCCCGGCGTTGCCGTGCCCTGGGCGGTTGGCTCGACCAGCGTGGCGCTGAAGGTCTGGACCGGGATCGTCAGTTCGCCGCTGCGCTGCGGATAAATGCCGTAACGCAGTTCGATCACGCCGTGGCGAACGTCGTTGATGACCTTCTCGTAGGTACGTGATTCGCCCAGTTGCTCGGTGCGTGCGTCAGGAATGTGCAACGGTGTCAGGCTGCTGTCGTCGTACAGCGACACCGAATGGTAGATGCGCAGCGTAAGGATCGCCTGGGCCTGCACATACACCTGGGCCTGGTCGAGGTTGGCCTCGATAAAGACGGGCGCGAGGGTGCCGGAGGCGTTACGGGTTTCGCTTTCGATCACCTGCAACGTGATCGGCTGGCTGGTTGTTTCGCCCAATTGCAGGGCCGGTATCACCACGGTGCCGCTCTGGCGCGGGAGCAGGGTCACGATCCAGCGGGTGGTGGCGCGATTCTCGCCGTCGAGGGTGGTCAACTGGTTGACCTGGCGCGTGCCCCGCACATCGAATAGCGCCTGCAGAGCGCTCAGGTCAGGTTTGCCGAACAGCGTGGCGTCGTTGGACTCCAGCGTCAGCTCAACGGTCTCCCCGGAATTCAGGCGGCTGCGGTCCACGCTGGCGGTGAGCTGTGCGGCTTGGGAGCCGACAGCCCAAAGCAGCAATAGAAGCAGATAGACGATGCAGCGGCTCATTGGTGTTTTTCCTGGGCCTGGTGGCTTTGCTGTTCATACCAGAATTTTCGCCTGAGCAGTTCGCCCGGGTTATCCGGGATCTGGCGCAGCCACTGTTCAAGTGCCTGGCGCTGTTCTTCTTCATTGCGCTGGCCCGCGGCCGGACGCAGTGGCGGGGTGGTGGTCTGCTCGTCGGGCAACTCGCTGCCGGGCACATCCTGGGCGCCGGGCGGCGGTGCCTGGGATGCCGAGGATTCGTCGGGCGCCGCGCTGGCGTCGGAGGACGGCTGCCCCGGCTCTGAAGACTGCGCCGAAGCATCGGTATCCGGCGGTTGCTCGGCGGGGTTAGGTTCCTCGCGTTCGGCAGGCTTGGGCGCATCCGGTGGCGGTGCCTGCTCTTTCAGCAAACTTTCCACCAGGGCTTTGTTGGTCTGCGCCGGGCGCAGGTCCGGTTGCAGCTCCAAGGCTTGTTCATAGGCATCGATGGCGGCTTCCAGCTCGCCGCTCCTGGCCAAGGCGTTGCCGCGATTGTAATGAGCCCGGGCATCGTTGCCTTCGGCAAACCGTCGGGCGGCTTCGCTGTACGCACCGGCTTCGTACAAGGCAACCCCCTGCCATTGGCTGTCCTCGAAATGGGCGGCCGCCTCGGCGGGGCGTTTTTGCTTGAGCAAGTGCTGTCCTTGTTGATCGGCGCGCAACCACAAGTCCTGGAATTCGAAAGCATGGCCGGTTTGCGGAAAGGCGAACAGCAGCGGCAGGCAGAACAGCCAACCACGCCGCCCGGCGCACGCGGCCAGCAATAACAGCGGCAGAAGCAGCCAGTAGCCTTGGTCCGCCCAGGTATCCAGGCGCAGTTTCTGACCATCGCTGCGCAGACGGCGTGGGCCGTCCAACAGCCCCAGGCCGCGCAGGTCACCGTCATCCAGGCGTGCCGGCCGGTAGCGGCCGTCCAGTTCATTGATGAAGGATTTGAGGCTCGGGCTGTCCAGGCGCGGGACCAGGATGGCGCCCTGTGGGTCCTTGAGGTAACTGCCATCCTCCTGGGCCACTGGCGCGCCTTCACGGGTACCGATGCCGAGCATCAGCAAGCGCGTCGCGGAACCGTCCAAAACCTGCCGGATGCCTAGGCGTTCCTGCTCGTTCAGCGACGACCCTATCAGCAGGATCCGGCCATGACCAAGCCCGGCCTGATCGAGCAAGGCCATGGCTTTGGTGACCGCCAAGTCGGCGCGGTGGCCGTTTTGCGGCATGATCGACGGCGCCAGGGCCTCGAGCAGGTTGGCGCTGGTGGCCAGGTCGTCGGACAGCGGCACCAGGGTGTGGGCGCTGCCGGCGTAAACGATGATCGCGGTCTGTGAATCACTGCGATTTTGCAGCACGTCCAGCACTTTGCGCCGGGCCTGTTCCAGGCGCGTGGGCGGGACGTCGGTGGCGAGCATTTCCGGGCCCAGTTCCAAGATCACAACCAGCGGATCGGCGGGTTTCTGGCTGGTCTGTTCGACGCGCGTCCAGCTGGGGCCGAGCAAGGCCAGCACCATCAGCAGCCAGCCCAGGCCCAGGGCAATCCAGGGCAGTCGGCTTTCACGGCCGCTGCCACCGCTGAGCAGCACCGCATGGAACGCCGGGGGCAGGATCATCTGCCAGCGGCCCACGCGTTTTTGCCGGTGCCACAGTTGCCAGAGCAGCCAACCCAACAGAGGCAGCAGCAGGATGAAACCAGGGCGCAGCCAATGCGGCCAGAGCGCGATCATCGGCGCCTCCGCAGTCGCAGGCGCTTGAGCCGTTTACGCCATTCAGAGGATTGCGATGGCTGAAACAGCGGCTGGGTAAAGAGCCGCTGCAACGGGTTGTCCGGCCAGCGTTCCCTGGCCACCAGCAACATGCTCAACAACAGCGCAACGGCCAGCGGCCACTGATAGAGCGCCAGGGACGGGCGTGCCTGGGTCGGTTGCTGCGCCACCGGTTCGAGTTGGTCGAGGGTGGTCTTGATCGCCAGCAATTGCTCTCCATCCTGGGCTCGAAAATATTGACCGCCGGTGACTTGGGCGATGTCCCTGAGTGTCGCTTCGTCGAGATCCAGGCTCGGGTTGACGCCCAGGAAGCCGGCCGTGCCCGTTTGCTCTGGATCGGCGCCCACGCCGATGGTGTAGATTTTCACGCTTTCATCGGCGGCCAGTTGGGCGGCGGTCAGCGGATCGATTTCGCCACCGTTGTTGGCGCCATCGGTGACCAGGATCAGCACGCGGCTGTGGGCCGGACGTTGGCGCAGGCGTTTGAGTGCCAGGCCAATGGCATCGCCGATGGCGGTGTTCTTGCCGGCGATGCCTACGCGCGCCTCGTCGAGCCAGAGGCGCACGGTGTGACGGTCAAAGGTCAACGGCGCTTGCAGATAAGCCTGGCTGCCGAACAGGATCAGGCCGACCCGGTCGCCTTCGCGGCTTTCGAGAAAGTCCCCGAGCGTGTGCTGGACCAGCGCCAGGCGACTGACTTCCTCGTCCTTCCACTGCATGTCGGGAAAATCCATCGACCCTGATACGTCCACCGCCACCAAGAGGTCGCGGCCGCTGGCGGCAATCGGCAGCGGTTCGCCGAGCCATTGCGGGCGGGCGGCGGCGATCAGCAGCAGGAGCCACAGCAGGATGAAGGGCGCCTGCTGGCGCCAGGTGGGCAGGTTGGCCCGGGCCCGGCGCCCAACCAAGCCTTCGAGGTCTTCCAGGAAACTGACCTTGAGGGCCGGCTCACCGCTGTCCGCCGCCGGCAGAACCAGGCGCATCAGCCAGGGCAATGGCAACAGGGCGAAGATCCACGGCCAGGCGAATTCAAACATGCTTGCGAATCCAGATCTCGACCGCCTGGGTCAGGCCGGCAATGGCTTTGTCATCGAGCTTGCATTCAGGCTTGTAGGCGCCTTCCACCAGGATCATCCAGCGGGTCAGGCCGGCGGCCGGGCAGCGGTTATCGAGGAAGGCCAGCCATTTGCGTCCATTGAGGGTGTGGCTCTGGCTGTAGGGATAGTGGTTGCGACACAGGCGCTTGAGCAGCCCGTTGAGTTGCTGCAGCCAGGCCCCGGCGGGTGCGCCGTCGTAGGGTTTGGGCAGCAGGGCGAGTTCGGCCAGCGCCGCGAGGCGTACCGGGTCCAGCGGTTGTTCGGTGCGCGAATCGGTACGCCTGGCGGGAATGAACCGGCGCAACTGCCACAGGCCCAGGCCCAGCAGTGGCATCAGCACCAGCAGCAACCACCAGCCTGGCGCGGGCGGCCAGAAGCCAATCGGGGGCGGGGCCATGAGCGGCTGCAGTTGATCAAGGCTGCTCATCGGGTTTTCCCTGGCCGCTTGGGGTTCAGGTACTCGCGCAGTTGTTCGACCATGTCGCCCTGCGTGCTCAACGGCAGCATCAGGATTCGCAGCTTCTGCGCGAGCATTTCCCAGCGCTCCAGCCGTGCCTCGGCCTGGGCGCGATAGGTCTGGCGCAGTTCGAAGTTCAGCGTGTCGATCTCCAGCTGCTCGCCCCGTTGGGCAAACCGAAGCAGCCCGGCGGCGGGCAGGGCGTGGTCCAGCGGGTCGGACAACGGCAGCAGCAACAGATCGCAATGGCGCGATAGCAGGCTCAATTGCTGCTCGGCACCGTCGGACAGGGCGCGCTCGTCGCAAATCACGATGGCCAGGCTGCCGGGACGCAGCACCTCCCGGGCGCGGCGCAAGGCGACGCCGAACGAGTCGTGGTCCGACTCACCTTCGGTGTGCAGCGATTGATTGACGCGCACCAGGCGATTGAGCAATTGCAGCAGGCTCTGCTTGCTGCGCCGGGGCTTGACTTCGTAATGGGTGTTATTGCCGAACACCAGCCCGCCCACCCGGTCGTTGTGCCCCAGCGCGGCCCAGCCGATCAGGCTGGCGGCCTGGGCGGCCAGCACCGATTTGAAAACCTGCCCGGAGCCGAAGAACAGGCGATGGCTTTGCTCGATCATGATGAAGATCGGCCGCTCCCGTTCTTCGTGGAACAGCTTGGTGTGGGGCTCCTGGGTCCGCGCGGTGACGCGCCAGTCGATGGTCCGCACATCGTCGCCGGCCTGATAGACCCGCACCTGGTCGAAATCCACACCGCGTCCACGCAGCTTGGAGTGGTGCAGGCCAATCAACGGGCTACGCTGGCCGGGGGTGGAGAACAATTGCACCTCGCGCACACGGTGGCGCATCTCGATCAGCTCCGAAAGGCTGACGCGGATGCCCGGGACGGGCGCCAGTGGGTCATTCATTGCCAATGCTCAAGCGACTGCGACGACGTCGAGAATCCGCTGCACGACCCGGTCCTGGTCAATGCCGGCGGCTTCGGCTTCGAACGAGAGGATGATGCGATGGCGCAGCACGTCGAACAGCACGGCCTGGATGTCTTCCGGGCTGACAAAGTCGCGTCCGGCCAGCCAGGCATGGGCGCGGGCGCAACGGTCCAGGGCAATCGAACCCCGCGGGCTGGCGCCGTAGGCGATCCACTCGGCCATTTCCGGGTCGAACTTGGCCGGGTTGCGGGTCGCCATGATCAGCTGCACCAGGTATTCCTCCACAGCGTCGGCCATGTACAAGCCGAGGATTTCCTTGCGTGCGGAAAAAATCGCCTGTTGGCTCACGCGCCGCTCAGGCTTGGTTTCGCCATTCAGTGCTTCGCCCCGGGCCTGTTGCAGGATACGGCGCTCAACCGCGGCATCCGGAAAACCGATCTTGACGTGCATCAGGAATCGGTCGAGCTGGGCTTCGGGCAACGGATAGGTGCCTTCCTGCTCGATCGGGTTCTGCGTGGCCATCACCAGGAACAGCGGCGACAGTTCATAGGTGCTGCGCCCGACGCTGACCTGCCGCTCGGCCATCGCTTCGAGCAAGGCCGACTGGACCTTGGCCGGGGCCCGGTTGATTTCGTCGGCCAATACCAGGTTGTGAAAGATCGGCCCTTGCTGGAACACGAAACTGCCGGTTTCCGGGCGATAGATCTCGGTGCCTGTGATGTCCGCAGGCAGCAGGTCGGGGGTAAATTGGATGCGATGAAACTGCGCTTCGATGCCCTCGGCCAGCTCCTTGATCGCCTTGGTCTTGGCCAGACCAGGCGCACCTTCCACCAGCATATGGCCGTCGGCGAGCAGGGCGATGAGCAGGCGCTCGATGAGTTTTTCCTGGCCGAGAATCTGCGTTGAAAGAAAGGTTCGCAGCGCCAGTAGCGCTTCACGATGTTCCATCGGTGACTGTTCCTGGAAAGGGTGGCCCAGACGTCTGGATAACGCCGGGGCTGGGGGCGTTACTTTAATGCATGGTGGGGGGTGGCGACTAACGGGATTTTGATGGATGTGCGGATTTGTGATCGGCATTGGATTCGATGCACGGCGCTGGCTCGCGACGGCGGCGGGGGCTAGTGCTGTGTCCGGATGTCATTTAGCAATGATTTGATTGCCGGTCTTTCGACCAGCGCCTGCCAGCCTCCGTCGCCAGCAATCGCGCCGTTATGCAGTACGATGACTCGATCAAAACGAAACAGATGATCGAAATCGTGCGTGACGCAGATTAATCCGCGTTCCGCGAAAGTATCGAACAGTAGGTCCCATACGGAACCGGTCATCCCAGGCTCGATTGAAGCACTCGGTTCGTCGAACAAATTGAATCGTCCAGGCCTGTTGATCAGCCGCAGCAGAGACAGGCGCTTGGCTTCTCCGCCAGAGATATTTGATGCCTGTTCAGAAAGGGTCCGTTGGGAAACGATTTCCTCAAGCTGCAATCGTCGTATTGTCTGGCTGAGACAAGGCGACATTTCTGCTCCGAACAGTACGGACTGTTCAAAGGGACCTTCCAAAAAACGGGGCTGTTGGGGGCAATACCTCAACGCACTCAAGTGGAAACGAGGGTTCATTTGCGAAACGGGGGTTGCGTTGATGCTCAACTGACTTCGCGTTTTTTGATCGAGACCGGCGAGAATTTCCAGCAACGTAGACTTACCAGCACCGCTCTGACCGATGATCGCCACTGATTGGTTTTGAATGAATGACAGCTTTTGTGTAATCGTCAGGCGAACTTGGTTGTTTTCGGTCAGTACGCACGGATCGAGAGTCAGTGTCGATGGCCCCTTGAAAACGGTGGTCGATTGCCGATCGCCATGATCAAAGTTTGGAAGCGAAAGCAGGCTTAGAAGTCGACGCTGGTCGGCAAAAAACTGGTCCAGCACGCGGTATCCCTCCGTTAACGCAGCGATATTGAGTAAGTAGCTGCCCGCGATGGAAAAAATCGCCACCAGTTGTCCGACACTGATACTGGGCTGGCTCGACAGTTGATCAAGGACTCCCCAGCCCAATAATCCGCCCGTGGAAAGGCTGACGAACAGGATCTTGGCGGCGTTCAGAAAACCACCAGAGGTCGCCGCGCACACCGCGGCATCGGCGTAGCCCTTGAAGGCATCGTTTAGCGGTTGTGTTGCGGTAGATTCGGCATTTTCCAGCTTTATCGCTTTGCCAGCCGCAAGCGTGTTATACAGATGAGCGCTCAGTTCATCTTCCTGCTCGTTGACCGCATCAATGTGTTTCCTGCGCCATCTGATAATTTTGTGGGTGACTATCAGATAGAGAACTCCTAAAACGGTCGTGCTCACGAAAACCTCGATACCGCCCATATAAAAGAACGCACCGCCGACGATTAAAAATTCCAGGCACAACGGCAGTCCAACAGTGACAAAAAACGTCAGCAACTGTTCGTGAGCGGTGATGCCGCGCTCAACCGATTTTATGAAGTGCCCGATTCGCCACGAGCTGAATTGGGCAAACTCTTTGCGCATTAGATTGGTCAGCCACTCAATAGACGCGGCCATCATGATCTGCTGGACCAGCTTGGATAAGAAATGGATCTGAAGTGGGCTGATGATCGCTTGGGCGCATCCGGCGACAACAAGGCCTACCGTAAGCATGAGTAACGTTCTGGCTGTTGTCTGTTTTACGCCATATAGGGTGTCGACAATGGTCCCCAAGAGCAAGGGCGGGGCCAGTGCGATAAGTTTGAGTATTATGATTGTTGCAATGGTTAACGTCAGAAGTGTCGTATGTTTTTTGCAGGCAGTTCTGATGAAGGTTTGCATAGAGTGCATACGACCGTCTGGGAGTGTTTGTGGATAAATTGTTTCAGCCGCTACGTAACATCTGCAGAGCGCAACAAATCAATGACCGCTCTATTGATTATTCTGTGTGTCGCTCGGCGTTCACCTAACTTGCGTGTTTTGGTGCAAGTGCATAATTAATAACAGCAGGCGTTTGGATGGGCTAGGGCGCAACTTCCGATGATGGCGTAGGGCGGTTCTTGGCGACCGGTAGGGCGCGCCTGTAGGAAGAAGAGTTATTGTGGGGTTCTGGCTTTTTCACTATCTATTTCAACGGTTTGAAAGGTTTGCTCATTTTGGATGGATAAGATTCGAGCATGATTCAACAAGGTTCAAGGGTTGGTTTTTTCGGTCAGCTAGCAATATCCAGTACCGGCAGCCCTTAGTGGCGAGGGATAAATCCCTCGCCACATACAACTTCTGGAGCCAGCCTCCTGGCCAAACGATTCAGCCCTTCCAAACCCCCGGATTCACCAGATCCATCGGCCGTTCACCCGCCAATGCCGCCAGCAGATTGTCCACCGCACAACGTGCCATCGCTTCCCGTGTTTCATGGGTCGCCGAGCCGATGTGTGGCGTCGCGACCACGTTGTCCATCTGCAACAGGGGCGAGTCGGCGCTCAAGGGTTCGCGGTCGAACACGTCCAGTCCGGCGCCACGGATCTGCCCGCTGCGCAGGGCTTCGATCATCGCCGTTTCGTCCACCACCTTGCCCCGGGAGATATTGATAAAAATGCTCTCGGGACGCATCTGTGCGAACGCCCGTGCGTCGATGAGCCCTTGGGTCTCAGTGGTCAGCGGCAACGTCAGGCAAATGAAATCAGCTTCTTGCAGCAGCGTATCGAGGCCGCAGTAGCGGGCGTTGAAACGTTGCTCCACCGCCGGCTTGGGTGAGTGGCTGTGATAGAGCACCGGCATGCCGAAACCGAAATGGCCGCGTTGGGCCAACGCTTCGCCGATGCGTCCCATGCCGACGATGCCAAGGGTCTTGCCGTGGACATCGCTGCCGAAATGCTTGGCGCCGATGCTCTGCTGCCATTGGCCGGCGCGGATCAGGTTGGCCAGCTCCACCACGCGGCGGGCGGTCGCGAGGATCAAGGCGAACCCGGTGTCGGCGGTGGTCTCGGTCAGCACATCCGGCGTATTGGTGAGCACGATGCGCCGTTCGGTCAGGTAATCGATGTCGTAGTTGTCGACCCCAACCGAAACGCTGGCGATCGCCTCCAGCTGGGGTGCCAGGTCCAGTAGCGACGCATCGAGCCTGAGGCTTGCGCCCAGCAGGCCATGGGCGCTGGGCAGGGCTTCGCGCAGTTGGGCCAAGCCCCGGTCATCGAGGCGTTCAATCAGGGTGACCTGGGCCTGTGCTTGCAAGCGTTCCATCAATTGCGTTGAAAGTGCTTTGTACACCACGACGTGTTTTTTCATGAGGATTCTCGATTCAGGGACGGGCGGGCGCCGGCTGTGGCGTCGCAGGTTTGGACACGACCCGGTCGCTGGCGCCGGGCTTGAGGGCCAGGGTCAGTACCACCGACAGCAGCAACGCGCCGCTCATCAGCAAGAAGGACATGCCGGTGGAGCCGGTGGAGCCGTTGAGGTAGCCCACCAGGTACGAGCCGCCGAACGAACCCAGTGCGCCCATGCTGTTGATCAATGCCATGGCGCCGCCGGCGACGTTGGCCGGCAGGATTTCCGGGACGATGGCGAAGAACGGACCGTAAGGCGCATACATGCAGGCGCCGGCGATCACCAGCAAGGTGTAGGACCACCAGAAATGCTCCGCCCCTAGCAGGTAGGAAGCGTAGAAGGCGATGGAGGCGACCAGCAACGGCGGCCAGACAAAGCGCTTGCGCTTCTGCACTTTATCCGACGCCCAGGAGATGATCAGCATCGCGATCACCGCCGCCAGATAAGGCAGCGATGACAGCCACCCGGCCTCGACCATGTTCATCTTCAGGCCGGCCTTGAGGATCGATGGCAACCACAGCACGAAACCATAGACACCGATGCTCCAGCAGAAAAACTGCAGGGCCAGGATGATTACCTTGGGTGAGCGGAAGGCCTCGGCATAGTTCTTCACCGCCTTGATGCCGACCTGCTCGGCGGCCAGCGCGCTTTCCAGGTCCTGTTTTTCTTGGTCGCTGAGCCACTTGGCCTGGGCCGGGCGATCATCGGCCAGGCGCCACCAGACAAAGGCCCAGAGCACTGCCGGCAGGCCTTCGATGATGAACATCCAGCGCCAATCGAATTGCTCCACCAGATAACCCGAGACCACGGACATCCACAACATGGTCACCGGGTTGCCGAGGATCAGGAAGGTGTTGGCGCGCGAGCGTTCGGCGCGGGTGAACCAGTGGCACAGGTAGACCAGCATCGCCGGCATCACCGCGGCTTCGACCACGCCGAGCATGAAGCGGATCACGATCAGCCAATACGCATTGGATACCACACCCGTCAGGGTCGCCAGCGAGCCCCAGAGGATCAGGCTGACGAATATCAGTTTTTTCACGCTGTGTTTTTGCGCGTAGATCGCCCCGGGTATCTGGAAGAAAAAGTAACCTAGGAAAAACAGCGCGCCCAGCAGCGACGACAACCCGGGCGTTATCATCAGGTCCTCGGCCATCCCCGAGGCGGCGGCGAAACCGTAGTTGGCCCGGTCGAGGTACGCCAGGCTGTAGGTGATGAACACAATGGGCATGATGTACCACCAGCGGCGGGCGGCGAGATTGAGCGTTTGCATGTCATGACTCCTGAGCTTGTTGTTTTTGTTCAGCAGGTGCGTTTGTGAAACTTTTCCAGTTTCTATTGGCAGCAGGCGGCCTCGAATTCAGCCGATAACTCCAGGCGCGTCGGTAGACCTTCCATGTCCCCGCGACTCTGCACCGCGCGGCTGCCGATCCAATTGGCGCGTCGTACCGCTTCGGTGACGTCGCGGCCTTCAAGCAGCGCGCTGATCAGGCCCACGGCGAAGCCATCACCGGCGCCCACGGTGTCCACCACCCGGGGAACCGGCACAGCGCCAATAAAGCCCTGGTCCAGTGCGGTGCGGTAATAGGCCCCGTCGGCGCCGAGCTTGATCACCACGACTTCGGCGCCCTGGTCGAGGTAGAACGCGGCGATGTCGGCCGGATCTTCACGGCCGGTCAGCAAGCGACCTTCGCCAAGCCCCGGCAAGACCCAATGGGCCAGGGCCGCGTGACGATTGATCTCGCGGATCATCATCGCTTCGCTGGGCCACAGGCTCGGGCGCAGGTTGGGATCGAACGACAGGCTGCGACCGGCCTCGCGCATTCGGGTCATCAATTCAAAGGACATTTCACCGGCCGTGGCCGACAGCGCCGGCACGATGCCGGTGGCATGCAGGTGACGAGCGCCCAGCAACGGCGCGGCGATGGATTCGATCGATAAATGACTGGCCGCCGAACCGCGACGGAAATACTCGACTTGCGGGTCGCTGCCATCGTCGGAGCGGGACTTCAGTTGGAATCCAGTGGGATGCGCCGGATCCACCGCCACGTGGCGACAATCCAGGCCTTCTTCCTCCAGCGTCCGCGTCACGAAGCGTCCGAGGGAGTCTGCGCCGACCCGGCTGAGCCAGGCGACATTGAAGCCCAGTCGCGACAAACCGATAGCCACGTTGCTGTCGGCCCCGGCGATGCGTTTGTGAAATTGACTGACGCCGGCCAGGTCGCCGGTCTGGTCGGCCACCAGCATCGCCATGGTTTCGCCGAACGACAACACATCGAATTCAGTCATGGGCAGGCTCCCGGCGCGATTGCCCGAGGCGCGACAAAGTGGTGACATGTTCGGCGGTCAAGGCCAGCAGGTCATCGCCTTGCAGCGGGTATTCGGCGGCACGCATCACGCCGACGGGCATGTGTTTGAACAGTTGCTCCCACAGATGCAGGTCTGCCAGGGCCGGGGGCACGGCGATCAGTTTGCCGTCGGCACGCCGGGCCACCGCCTTGCAGTGCACATACGCCACATGCCGTCCGAGTTGTCGGGCCGCCCCCGTGGCCGATTGGTCCTGCCATTGCCAGTTGCCAATGTCGAAGGTCATGCCGACAGGCAACCCGCATTGTTCAATGGCGGCGAAGAAACGTTGCAAGGGTTCGATCCGCCCACCTTGCAAGGTCTGGTCGTTTTCCACCAACAGTTGCACGGGACTTGCCGCGAGCCTGTCGGCGAGGGCCGACAGGTCGTGGGAGTCGGTGAAGTGCCCGAGGGAAACTTTAAGCCACGTCGAGCCGAACGCCTCGCAGCGTTGCAGGGCGACGGTCAATTCGGGATTGGGCTTGGACTGGCCGGGCAGCCAGAGCTCAAGGGGCGACGAATAGACACTCTTCAGTCCCTGGGCTCGCGCGTCGACGGCCAGCTCGGTGGGTTGTTCAGTGGTGAGCAATTCTTCGCGCCATTCGATTCGCGAGGCACCGGCGGCGGCCAGCAGCGCGATGAAGCTGCCTTGGCCGTGCTGGCGCACCAGGTCGGCACCGTAGCTGGAGAGGCTGATGGAAACGGGTGGGCTATGCAGAGTTCTTGTACCTCTGAAACCGGTTTCAGTTTTGTTCAAAAAAAAGGCTGAGCCTTGGATTTCAGCAGCAGCCAGTGCAGTCATTGAAGGACGTCGCGCGTCGATCCACGCTCAATCAGCTGCGCCGCAAAATCCAGGGTCCGTACCGGCCCGTTGTCGCCACGCAAGCGCTTGAGCAAACACTCGAACGCGCTGGCGCCGATCTCAGCCGTCGGCTGTGCCAGGGCGGTGATACCGCTGCCCACCAAGGGATACCAATCGAGGTCGTCGAGGGCGATCAGCCCAACATCGTCGAACAAGTGGCAGCCCAATTGGCGCAATACTTGGGTGGCGGCCAGCGCGGCGATGCCGTTGGCGCAAAAGAGTGCCTTGGGGCCGAGGCCTGGCTGGGCAAGGAAGTCTTTGATGCGCCCGGCCAGTTGATCGCAGGTTTCCACCACGGCGCCAGCCAAGGCAGGGCGGCGCTCGATGCCGGCCTTGAAACTCTCGACTCGCTCGATGCGCGAGCTGGTGCCGTCGAACGGCTCGGTTACCAGTAGCAGATCGCGGTAACCCCGCTGTTCGAGGTGGTCGAGGGCCATTTCGACGGCCGCCGGGTTGTCCAGACCCACCAAGTCGCTGTCGAGCCGATCGACCTTGCGATCCACCAGGACCATGGGCATTTCGCTGCGCAGCTCGAACAGTTCGTCACGGTGATGGCCCAGCGTGTTCACGATCAGCCCTTCGATGTTGTAGGCGCGCAACAGCGCCAGATGCTGGCGCTCCTGCTCATCATCGCGGTCGGTGTTGCACACCACAAGGCTGTAGCCGTGGCGACGGCAGGCGGTTTCTACGCCATGCATCACGGCAATTGAATAGGGGTTGCGGATATCGGCCACGAGCATGCCGATCAGGCGTGTGCGCCCGCGTTTCAGGCCGCGGGCCATCTGGTTCGGCCGGTAACCCAGCTCGCTGATCGCCTGCTCTATGCGTCGGGCGATGGCTTCGGAAAGCAGCGGGCGGTCCTCGCCAATGAAGCGCGAGACGCTGGCCTTGGAGACCCCGGCGCGTTCGGCGACATCTAACATGGTTACGCGGCTGCGCTGGGCGGCGGAGAAAGAATTCACGGATTGAAACCTGCTTATTGGATTTTTAGCGGCTCTGAAACCGGTTTCAGGAAACACTAGAAGCTGATCCGGCGTCAAGGGCGATGCATCACAGGTGCGACCGACGGTGGTTCACCTCGGTCCGACAGCGGCGACGGTGCGGGCAGACATTTATCAGAACCGGGCCTTTCAAGGAATTTGCAGCGCGCCAGGCCATGTGTTTAGCTGCCTGCCTTCCCAGCCCTTTGACGACCGAAGCCGCCATGAACGTTACCCAGCCTCGTTTGAGATTGCTGTCGATTTTGACGGCGACCCTGTTGGTGGTGGGCTTTGCGTCCTATACCTTGTTGCACCGCAGCGGGGCGCCGGCCGATGAAGGTTTCGTCGCCGAGGACTTGAACGAAGGCGGCCTGGACGACATCGGCACGTTGGCGCTGCCCGACGTGGAGAAGCGCCTCAATTACTTGATCCAGGACACCGGCGAAACCCTCAGGTCCCTGGAACGGTTCAGTGACGCGCAGTTGAGCTTGAATATCGAGACGACCGAGCCAGCCGAGGAGCAATCGTTGCAGTACGAGACGCTGTTCGTCCCGTTCACCAGCGCGCAACTGAAAGCTGAGCTGGCATCGATCCAGGGCCTGAGTTTTGCCCAGCGGCTGTTTGCCGACGGTTCCGAAGTGAGACTGGATACCAACAGTCTTGATCCGCTCTGGAAGCGCGCGGCCATGCCGAATGAACCGACTGCCGAGCAGTACCTGCCGCAGCGCCTGCGTTTTCGCGATGGCAGCGAAAAAAGCTTTGCCGACCTGAAGGCGCCGCCGCAGGACGAGCCCGACGACATGATCTTGTCCCATGAGGCCTTCGTGCTTTCGGTCAACAAACCCTTGGCCAGTCTCGGCCTGACGGTTGCGTACCGCAGCTATCCGGCGTTCCGCAAAGTGGTGCTGGACAAGGATCACCCCAGCGTGACCCTGGACGACGGCCAGTCCTTCCAGCTCATGGCATTGGGTGACGCAAGCGCTTCAGTGCGCCTGAGTACGCCGAAGATGTCGACTTTCGTTTTGCAAGGGCTGACCGAGGAGGGCAAGGCGCTCTACAGCAACGGTAACAACTCCCGTGCCTTCCCGTCTGAGCGCGATATTGCCGCATTGCGTGCTTATTACGACGCGCTGCTGCAAACCAAGGATGATCTTGCTCAGCTCAAGACCGGCCAGGCAGTACAACAACAGCTGGAGCGTGTCACCCAAGCGCTGGTCGCTCAGGCCGGGCCGTTGAAAAATACCGAGGTCGACTACCGCTTCGAGGCCACCCCGCAGCGTATCGTCATTCATGTGCTCGATCCGCTGGAAGACAACACCGTCGAATTCGCCGCGGTCGACAACGTCCTGGCGGAACAAGCGCGCTACATCGCCCTGGACCGCGAGGCCGAGCGCTACGGTTTCGTCGATCCGGCCGGACAGTGGCTGATCAAGCCCCGTTGGGTGCAGGTGCAGGACAGTCTGATGGCCGATGCCTACACTCTGTTCATCGCGGAAAAATCCAGCGACCCCGAGTCGGACGGGCAGGCGTTACGCAGCCAGTTCGCCTATTTCCCCGCCGGGAGCAACAAGCTTGTCGACCTGCCGTTCGAACACATCACCGAAGAGTTGCGTGATGGCCTGCTGCTGGTGGAGCGTGAAACCAACGGACCTTATGGGCTCTACGATGCCAAGGGGCACCGTTTCATATTGCCGATGAAATTCGTCAACCCCACCGTGACCGACAACCTGTTCATCGCCCGTCTCGGCACGCGTACCTATGCGACGGAGGGGCTCTACGGCGCCTACACCCTGGACGGCAAGGAAGTCCTGCCCGCGCGGTTTTCAAGCATCGAGCACAGCGACGGCTACCTTTACACCAGCTCCCCCGACGGCAATCGCCAGGACGTTTTCAACCTTCAAGGCAAGCGGATCAATCTTGAAGGCTACAACGTCAAAGGTCGTTTTGTCGGGCAACAACCGCTGCTGCTGCAGGACACGAAGAACGGGACGTTCGTCTTCATCAATCGCCAGGGTGCGCGGTTGCCGATCAAACTGCCGTATGACGAGGTGGAACCGTTTTCCAACGGCATGGCGGTGGTCGGGCGTGACAGCCTCTACGGTGCCATCGACCTGACTGGCAAGTTGCAGGTTCCGCTGGATTACAGCCAGATCAACGCGTTCCAGACCCGCTACGCCGCTGCTATCCGGGCTGGCGATGGTTCAGGGTTGGTCTTGATAAGTGAAGACAACCAGTTGATCAAGGAACTCGGCTCCTACACCAGTATGAAGGTGCCGGATAACGGCAACGGCGCCCGTTATTATGTAAGGGACCCGAGTAACAGTGATGAATACCTGGTGTATGACGCCGATGGCAATCAGGTGCGGCAATCCGAGTGACACCCCGACCCCCGTGGCGAGGCAGCTTGCTCCCGCTCGGCTGCGCAGCAGTCGCAAGTCGGCCGACGCGGTTTAGCTGCCATATTCGTGGTGCCTGGTTTTGGGGTTGCTGCGCAACCCAGCGGGAGCAAGCTCCCTCGCCACAGGAGCGTATTCGCCTTTGGTTTCAGAGTTGGCTGATATAGGTGCCGGTCCCCCTAAGGATGTTTTGCAACGTCAGTTCCACTTCCGCCAGGTCCGCCGCATCGCTGCTATGAGTGATTTCCAGCACATCATCGCCGCTGAGCGCGTCGGCATCCGCCGCGGCGATTTCGATTTTCAGCAGGGTTGGGCTGAGCGTGACCTTCGCGCCATCCAGCGTCGAGGGTTCGCCGTCGAGGGTGATTTCCAGCTCGTCTTCGTCGGGGTAGCGGGTCATCAGGAACATGTCGCCCTGGCTGCTGTGGCAACACAGCATGGCCATGTTGTCCTCTTCGTCGTCGCACGGGTTGGCGATCAGCAGGGCAGTGGTCATTTTCATCGGGTGGCTCCTGGCTCGATGAGCCGTCAAACGCGAAAAACCGAATTCTGCCAGCCTGGACGATTTTCTGCTGGATTACCCGCGCAGGGTGCCGTTTGGGCGTTAGGCTGCTAGGGTTGTTCGATGCACACCGGCTGTAGCGCTAGCCGATGACCGAATATGTCGCAGCGCTGCAAGCAGGCACATTGTCGCACTCGTTAAGCTGCGCAACGGATGTGCACCTGCAAAGGGCATCGCGGAGTGCTTTTTGCAGGTGTCCATGACATGGAAATTACATGGAAAAGGATGTGACCTGCGGGTCTCGTCCAGCTTCACCCACCTGTCATCCTGTTTCCTCTGCCCGAGAATCAGGAACAGGATGGCCGACGGCCCCGGAAGGGGTTGCACGCGACGCTACCATCAATAACAAGCCCAAGCGGAGTACCACAGATGGCGTTCTTCACCGCAGCCAGCAAAGCCGACTTCCAGCACCAACTGCAAGCGGCACTGGCGCAGCACATCAGTGAACAGGCACTGCCACAAGTGGCGCTGTTCGCTGAACAATTCTTCGGCATCATTTCCCTCGATGAACTTACCCAGCGCCGGTTGTCCGACCTCGCCGGCTGCACCCTGTCTGCCTGGCGCCTGCTTGAGCGCTTCGAGCACGCGCAACCGCAGGTGCGCGTCTACAACCCCGATTACGAACGTCACGGCTGGCAGTCGACCCACACCGCCGTCGAAGTGCTGCACCATGACTTGCCGTTCCTGGTGGATTCGGTCCGCACCGAGCTGAACCGTCGCGGCTACAGCATCCACACCCTGCAAACCACCGTCCTGAGCGTGCGTCGCGGCAGCAAGGGCGAGTTGCTGGAAATCCTGCCCAAAGGCACCCAGGGCGACGACGTGCTGCAAGAGTCGTTGATGTACCTGGAAATCGACCGCTGCGCCAACGCCGCCGAACTCAATGTCCTGAGCAAGGAACTTGAGCAAGTGCTGGGCGAAGTGCGCGTGGCCGTGGCCGATTTCGAGCCGATGAAAGCCAAGGTCCGGGAAATCCTGGCGAGCCTGGACAACAGCGCCTACGCCACCGATGCCGATGAAAAAGCCGAAATCAAGAGCTTCCTGGAATGGCTGGTGGGCAACCACTTCACCTTCCTCGGCTACGAAGAGTTCGTGGTTCGCGATGAAGCCGACGGCGGCCACATCGAGTACAACCCTGACTCGTTCCTCGGCCTGACCAAATTGCTGCGCGCCGGCCTCACCGCCGAGGACCTGCGTATCGAAGACTACGCGGTCAATTACCTGCGCGAACCGACCCTGCTGTCGTTCGCCAAGGCCGCGCACCCGAGCCGGGTGCACCGTCCGGCTTATCCGGACTACGTGTCGATCCGTGAAATCGACGCCGACGGCAAGGTCATCAAGGAATGCCGCTTCATGGGCCTGTACACCTCCTCGGTGTATGGCGAGAGCGTGCGGGTCATCCCGTACATCCGCCGCAAGGTCGAGGAAATCGAGCGCCGTTCGGGCTTCCAGGCCAAGGCGCACCTGGGCAAGGAACTGGCCCAGGTGGTCGAAGTGCTGCCCCGCGACGACCTGTTCCAGACGCCGGTGGACGAGCTGTTCAGCACCGTCATGTCCATCGTGCAGATCCAGGAACGCAACAAGATCCGCGTGTTCCTGCGCAAAGACCCGTACGGCCGCTTCTGCTACTGCCTGGCCTATGTGCCGCGCGACATCTATTCCACCGAAGTGCGCCAGAAAATCCAGCAAGTGCTGATGGACCGCCTGAAAGCTTCGGACTGCGAATTCTGGACCTTCTTCTCCGAATCCGTGCTGGCCCGCGTGCAGTTGATCCTGCGGGTGGACCCGAAAAACCGTCTCGACATCGACCCGGTCCTGCTGGAAAAAGAAGTCGTGCAGGCCTGCCGCAGCTGGAAGGATGACTACGCCAGCCTGGTGATCGAGAGCTTCGGCGAAGCCCAGGGCACCAATGTGCTATCGGACTTTCCGAAAGGTTTCCCGGCCGGCTACCGCGAGCGTTTTGCCGCGCACTCCGCCGTGGTGGACATGCAGCACCTGCTGAGCCTGAACGAAACCAACCCGCTGGTGATGAGCTTCTACCAGCCGTTGGGCCAGGTGTCCGGCCAGCGTGAGCTGCACTGCAAGCTGTATCACGCCGACACGCCGCTGGCGCTGTCCGACGTGCTGCCGATCCTGGAAAACCTGGGTCTGCGCGTGCTGGGCGAGTTCCCGTATCGCCTGCGCCATACCAATGGCCGCGAGTTCTGGATCCATGATTTTGCGTTCACCGCCGCCGAAGGCCTGGACCTCGATATCCAGCAGCTCAACGACACCTTGCAGGACGCCTTCGTCCACATTGTCCGTGGCGATGCCGAGAACGATGCGTTCAACCGCCTGGTGCTCACCGCCGGCCTGCCATGGCGCGACGTGGCGCTGCTGCGTGCCTACGCCCGTTACCTGAAGCAGATCCGCCTGGGCTTCGACCTTGGCTACATCGCCAGCACCCTGAACAACCACACCGACATCGCTCGTGAGCTGACCCGGTTGTTCAAGACCCGCTTCTACCTGGCGCGCAAGCTCAGCGGCGATGACCTGGAAGACAAACAGCTGCGTCTGGAACAGGCGATCCTCTCGGCCTTGGACGACGTTCAGGTGCTCAACGAAGACCGGATCCTGCGTCGCTACCTGGACCTGATCAAGGCAACCCTGCGGACCAACTTCTACCAGACCGACGCCAACGGCCAGAACAAGTCCTACTTCAGCTTCAAGTTCAACCCACACCTGATCCCGGAACTGCCCAAGCCAGTGCCGAAGTTCGAAATCTTCGTCTACTCGCCACGGGTCGAAGGCGTGCACCTGCGTTTCGGCAACGTCGCCCGTGGCGGCTTGCGCTGGTCTGACCGTGAAGAAGACTACCGCACCGAAGTGCTTGGCCTGGTAAAAGCCCAGCAAGTGAAGAACTCGGTGATCGTGCCGGTGGGCGCCAAAGGTGGTTTCCTGCCGCGTCGCCTGCCATTGGGCGGCAGCCGGGACGAGATCGCGGCCGAGGGCATCGCTTGCTACCGCATCTTCATTTCGGGGCTGCTGGACATCACCGACAACCTGAAGGACGGCGCCCTGGTGCCGCCGGCCAACGTCGTGCGGCATGACGATGATGACCCGTACCTGGTGGTGGCGGCGGACAAAGGCACCGCGACCTTCTCCGACATCGCCAACGGCATCGCCATCGACTACGGCTTCTGGCTCGGCGATGCGTTTGCCTCCGGCGGTTCGGCCGGTTACGACCACAAGAAAATGGGTATCACCGCCAAGGGCGCGTGGGTCGGCGTTCAGCGCCACTTCCGCGAGCGCGGCATCAATGTCCAGGAAGATAGCATCACCGTAGTGGGTGTCGGCGACATGGCCGGCGACGTGTTCGGCAACGGCTTGTTGATGTCCGACAAGCTGCAACTGGTCGCGGCTTTCAACCATCTGCACATCTTCATCGACCCGAACCCGGAGCCTGCCAGCAGCTTTGCCGAGCGCAAGCGTCTGTTCGAACTGCCGCGTTCGGCCTGGACCGACTACGACACCAGCATCATGTCCGAAGGCGGCGGTATCTTCTCGCGCAGTGCCAAGAGCATCGCGATCTCGCCGCAGATGAAAGAACGCTTCGACATCAAGGCCGACAAGCTGACCCCGACCGAACTGCTGAACGCCTTGCTCAAGGCGCCGGTGGACCTGTTGTGGAACGGCGGTATCGGCACCTACGTCAAGGCCAGCACCGAAAGCCACGCCGACGTCGGCGACAAGGCCAACGATGCGCTGCGCGTGAACGGCAACGAGCTGCGCTGCAAGGTGGTAGGCGAGGGCGGCAACCTGGGGATGACCCAACTGGGTCGTGTCGAGTTCGGTCTCAATGGCGGCGGTTCCAACACCGACTTCATCGACAACGCCGGTGGCGTGGACTGCTCCGACCACGAAGTGAACATCAAGATCCTGCTCAACGAAGTGGTGCAGGCCGGCGACATGACCGACAAGCAACGCAACCAGTTGCTGGCGAGCATGACCGACGAAGTCGGCGGCCTGGTGTTGGGCAATAACTACAAGCAGACCCAGGCCCTGTCCCTGGCGGCACGCCGCGCCTTCGTGCGGATTGCCGAATACAAGCGCCTGATGAACGACCTGGAAGTGCGTGGCAAGCTGGACCGCGCTATCGAGTTCCTGCCGACCGAAGAGCAACTGGCCGAACGCGTCGCGGCGGGCCATGGCCTGACCCGTGCCGAACTGTCGGTGTTGATCTCCTACAGCAAGATCGACCTCAAGGAAGCGCTGCTCAACTCCCAGGTACCGGATGACGATTACCTGACCCGTGACATGGAGACTGCGTTCCCACCGATGCTGGTGAGCAAGTTCTCCGAGGCCATGCGTCGCCATCGCCTGAAACGCGAGATCGTCAGCACCCAGATCGCCAACGACCTCGTCAACCACATGGGCATCACCTTCGTCCAACGGTTGAAAGAGTCCACCGGCATGAGCCCGGCGAACGTGGCCGGCGCCTATGTGATCGTGCGGGATATCTTCCATCTCCCACACTGGTTCCGCCAGATCGAAGCCCTGGACCACCAGGTCTCGGCCGACGTGCAACTGGAACTGATGGACGAGCTGATGCGCCTGGGCCGTCGCGCCACCCGCTGGTTCTTGCGCAGCCGCCGCAACGAGCAGAACGCTGCCCGCGACGTCGCTCACTTCGGTCCGCACCTGGCGGCGTTGGGTCTCAAGCTCGACGAGTTGCTGGAAGGCCCGACCCGTGAAGGCTGGCAGACCCGCTACCAGGCCTACGTGGCCGCCGGCGTGCCGGAGTTGCTCGCGCGCATGGTTGCCGGCACCACGCACCTGTACACCTTGCTGCCGATCATCGAGGCGTCCGACGTGACTGGCCAGAACGCCGCCGATGTAGCCAAGGCGTACTTCGCCGTGGGCAGCGCGCTGGACATCACCTGGTACCTGCAACAGATCAGCGCCTTGCCGGTGGACAACAACTGGCAGGCCCTGGCCCGCGAAGCGTTCCGCGATGACATCGACTGGCAGCAACGGGCGATTACCATCTCGGTCTTGCAAGAGGGCGACGGCACCCAGGACGTGGAAACACGCCTGGCGCTGTGGCTGGAGCAGCACCGCGAGATGGTTGAGCGCTGGCGCGCCATGCTGGTGGACATCCGCGCCGCCAGCGGCACCGACTATGCCATGTACGCGGTGGCCAACCGCGAGCTGCTCGACCTTGCGTTGAGCGGTCAGGCGGTCGTCACGGCCAACTGATACAGCGCTGAATGAACAAGCCCCGCCTCGAAAGACGCGGGGCTTTTTCTTGGCTGTTCAAACGCTTGCTCCCTCGCCACAACAGCGCCTTCAGACCGCGCTGCGTTCGCGAAGCTCCTGCAACCGATCGGCCCCGCCTTCGGCAACGCGATTCTGAATCAGGCGATCAGAACCGCCTTCAGCCACGCGATTCTGAATCAGGCGATCGGAACCACCTTCGGCCAGTTGTTGGGCAGACGGGCTGTCGGCCTGCGCACTCGCCGAGGCAACATTCGACAAGCCAACACCGCCAACCAGTGGAAGAGCGCATGTATAAAATCGCGAAAATCCAGGTTGAACAAAGTTCATTTAATCAGGGCAACTAACCGAAAATTTAAGTTGCCATTAAGGTGCCGTTTCAAGAGGCATGCGTGGCACGAAGTCGCCACCCAGCCCTAGCCGATAATCGCACGTTTTTTCAGGCGACCTCGCCTGGCGTATTGACCGAACTAACCGGTTGGTACATTTTAGTCGCAACACGTCTCGCCAGCTGGCCGTGACCATAATAAAAAAGAGGAACATCCGATGCGTACCCGTCCACCCGCGCCACGCGCGTTTCCATCAAGCCGTTGCTCGTGTCCCGAAGCAACGTCCAGCACCTCTCAAGCGACCCGCTAGCGACCCGCGCTAATAGCTGCACTGGCGAGCCGGCTGAATGTCGGCACCTAAAGTCCGAGAGGTCTCGAAGATGACAAAAGTCGTCGATTTGTATTTCAAGCTGCTGAAGCTGCTGATCGTCTTGTGCATGGTCGCGATGATCGTACTGGTGTTCGGTAACGTCGTGTTGCGCTATGCCTTCAACTCCGGCATCAGCGTGTCGGAAGAACTGTCGCGGTGGTTCTTCGTCTGGATGATTTTCCTGGGCGCCCTGGTGGCGCTCAAGGATCGCGCCCACCTGGGCATGAACAGCCTGGTCAAGCGCTTGCCGCCAGCGGGCCAGCGTGCTTGCCTGATCATCAGCCATCTGTTGATGCTGTACATCTGCTGGCTGATAGTCAGTGGAAGTTGGCAGCAGGCGGTCATCAACCTGGACGTGGTCGCGCCGGCTTCCGGCCTGTCGATGGCGTTGTTCTACGCCGCAGGACTGGTGTTCGGTGCCAGCGCCAGCGCCATCCTGGTGTACGAGCTGTACTTGGCGCTGTCCGGCAAACTCAGGGACGAGGAGCTGGTGATGGTCGAGCAAAGCGACACCCCGGCAATCAATCCTGACACCATCGCTGACACCATCAAGAGTACCCGCCCATGACCTTGGCCATCTTCCTGGGATCGTTGATGGGCAGCATGGCGCTGGGAATGCCGATTGCCTTTGCCTTGCTGGTGGTCAGCGTGTCGCTGATGTTTTACCTGGACCTGTTCGACGCCCAGATAATCGCGCAGAACCTGCTCAATGGTGCCGACAGCTTCCCGCTGATGGCGGTGCCGTTCTTCATGCTGGCCGGCGAAGTCATGAACGTCGGCGGGCTCTCCAAGCGCATCGTCAACATTGCCAT
The DNA here is from genome assembly GCF_051131955.1 of Pseudomonas sp. Z4-20. Classification (NCBI taxonomy): domain Bacteria; kingdom Pseudomonadati; phylum Pseudomonadota; class Gammaproteobacteria; order Pseudomonadales; family Pseudomonadaceae; genus Pseudomonas; species Pseudomonas sp. Z4-20. The sequence continues at coordinate 3,192,685 of NZ_CP071641.1, read as the reverse complement.
GGCGCTGGTTGGGCACAAGCGCGGGGGCCTGGGTTACGTGGCGATTATTGCCTCCTGCCTGTTGGCGTCGCTGTCTGGCTCGGCCGTCGCCGATGCGGCGGCGCTGGCGGCGTTGCTGGTGCCGATGATGGTGCTGGCCGGGCACAACCGGGGGCGCTCGGCCGGGTTGATCGCTGCTGGTAGCACTATTGCGCCGGTCATTCCGCCGAGCATTGGTTTCATCGTCTTTGGCGTGGCGTCCGGCGTGTCGATCTCCAAGTTGTTCCTGGCCGGGATCGTGCCAGGGCTGATGCTTGGCGCCGGGCTGGCCGTCGCCTGGTGGTTCATCTCCCGTCGCGAAATCGTCGAGACGCCACCCAAGCGCTCCCGTGCCGAAGTGCTGCGCACATTGCTCGATGGCAGCTGGGCGATGGGCCTGCCGCTGATCATCATCCTCGGTCTGAAATTCGGCATTTTCACGCCCACGGAAGCGGCGGTGGTCGCGGCGGTGTACTCGTTGTTCGTGTCGTTGGTGATCTACCGGGAAATGAAGATCAGCCAGCTGTACGAAGTGATCCTGTCCTCGGCCAGGACCACCTCGGTGGTGATGCTGTTGGTGGCGGCGGCCATGGTTTCATCGTGGCTGGTGACCATCGCCGACTTGCCCGGTCAACTGGCGGAACTGCTGGCGCCGTTCATGGACAACCAGACCCTTCTGCTACTGGTGATGATGGCGTTGATCATCTTGGTCGGCACGGTGATGGACATGACCCCGACCATTCTCATCCTCACGCCGGTGCTGATGCCGGCCGTGATCCAGGCGGGCATCGATCCGGTGTACTTCGGCGTGCTGTTTCTGATCAACACGGCGATTGGCCTGATCACACCGCCAGTGGGCACGGTGCTGAACGTGGTGTGCGGCGTGGCGAAGCTCGACTTTGAAGAGATCGTGCGCGGCGTATGGCCGTTCATGCTGGCGCAGTTTGCCGTGCTGTTTTTGCTGGTGCTGTTCCCCCAGCTGGTCCTGGGACCGCTGAAATTCTTCACTGGTTGACGCCAGTGACAACCCTGACCGCTCTACGCTAACAACAATAATGATCGGAGACTCAAATGCAAAAACTGATGAAAACCTTGCTGGCCGGGGCGTGCGCGACGGGCTTGCTATTGGGCAGTGTCGCCGCCCACGCGGACGAGATCCGCGAGCGCACCTTGCGTTTCGCCTTCCAGAACGTCAAGGAGCACCCGCAAGGGCAGGGCGCGCAAAAGTTCGCCGACCTGCTCAGCGACAAGAGCGGCGGCAAGATCAAGGTTCGTCTGTTTCCTGGCGGAACCCTGGGCGGCGACGTGCAGACCGTCTCGGCGCTGCAAGGCGGCACGCTGGATATCACCGTGCTCAACTCCGGCATCCTGGCCGCCCAGGCCGCGGATTTCGCCATGCTCGACTTCCCGTTCCTGTTCAATAACGCCGAGGAAGCCCATGCAGTGATTGACGGGCCAGTCGGCCAGAAACTCGCGGCGCAACTGGACAGCAAGGGCCTGGTCGGCCTGGGCTATTGGGACCTGGGTTTCCGCAACCTGACCAATAGCAAGCATCCAGTGGCGAAACTGGAGGACATGCAAGGCCTGAAGATCCGGGTCATCCAATCGCCGATCTACCTGGAGACCTTCACGGCCCTGGGCGCGAACCCGGTGCCGATGGCATTCCCCGAGGTCTACACCGGCCTGGAACAACACACCATCGACGGGCAGGAAAACCCGTTTACGGTGATCGAAGGCAACAAGTTCTACGAGGTACAGAAATACCTTTCGGTGACCGGCCACATCTTCAATCCGCAGTCGCTGATCATCAGCCAGAAAACCTGGAATCGCCTGAACGATGATGAAAAGGCTCTGGTTCGCGCGGCGGCAGCCGAGGCGCAGACCTTCCAGCGCGAGGTCACGGCAGCGAGCATGGACAAGGCGAAAGCGACGCTGGCGGGCGCAATGACCGTCAACGAAATCACTCCGGCCGAGAAAGATCGCTTCCGCGAGCGCGTGCAACCGGTGATCGACAAATTCGCCAAGTCCCTGGACGGTGACCTGGTGAAGATGATGTATGCCGAAATCGCCAAGGTGCGTGCTGGGCAGTGAGGATGATGTCCTGATTGGATCAGACCGGTGGAGGCGGCCAAGCGCGCTTCCACCGGTTTTTTATGCCTTCAACGGATCATTGTGCACCGGGAACCGCCAGCCACTGCCCAATCACTTTCTGATAACTGCCGTTGGCCTTGCTCAGGTGCAGCCATTGGTCGACATACATTTTCCAGCTGTTGTCGTCACGAGGCAGCAGGTAGGCCTTCTCGCCGTATTGCAGGTATTGGCTCGGGTTGACCGCGCAGAGGCCCGGCTTGAGCTTCTGTTGGTAGAGCGCTTCCGAGGCATCGGTGATCATCACGTCGGCGCGTTTGTCCAGCAGCTCCTGGAAGATCGTCACGTTGTCATGAAAAGCGAGTTGGCCCTTGGGCAGGAACGCTCGCACGAACGCTTCGTTGGTGCCGCCGGCCGGTTCGACGAGACGCACCGAAGGCTGGTTCATCTGCTCGATGGTCTGGTAGCGCGACTGGTCCTCGCAACGCACCAGCGGGATCTTGCCGTCGACGTCCAGGGTGCTGCTGAAATAAGCCTTCTTCTGCCGCTCCAGGGTCACCGAAATCCCGCCCATGCCGATGTCGCATTTGCCGGCGATCATATCCGGCATCAAGGTTTTCCAAGAGGTCTGCACCCATTGCACCTTGACGCCCAGGCTCGCCGCCAGGGAGCGGGCCATGTCGATATCGATGCCTTCGTAATCGCCCGATTCAGCCTTGTAGGTGTAGGGCTTGTAGTCGCCCGTTGTGCACACCCGCAGTTCACCTTTTTGCAGCACCTGGTCCAGGTGCGAAGGGGTTGGCTCGGCCAAGGCGCTGGCGCAGAGCGCGAGCAGGCCGCAGAACGTCATCGTGCTTGTTATGGTTTTCATATTGATAGGACGTCTCGCAAGGGGAGGGACTAGGCCGTCGAGTGTAGTAAAAGTGTCGGCGGGCTGTCACTGAAGGGCGAAGCCGAGCCGTCATTCCTCTGGGGCGGTGGGTGGCTTAGCGGGAAATGAGCCCATGGTCGATTGCGTATTTCACCAAGGCGGCGGGTTTATCGATGTTGAGCTTGCGGCGGATGCTCAGGCGATGGGTTTCGACGGTGCGGACGCTGATGTCCAGTTCCCGGGCCATTTCCTTGTTGTTTAGCCCTTGGGCCATTTTCGCCAGGACCTGGCTTTCGCGCGGTGTCAGTTCGCTGTCGGTGTTCGGGTCGGTGGCGAGGCGCTGGGCGATCTCGGCGCTGTAGAAAGTGCCGCCGCTGATGATGGCTTCTATGGCGGCGACGATTTCCTTGGACGGTGAATTCTTCAGGACATAGCCGCTAGCACCGGCGCGCACCGATTCGCTGATGTATTCATGATTGTCGTACATGCTCAAGATCAGGATCTTGAGGCTGGGGTACTGCTTGCCCAGCAGCCGGGTAAGCTCCAGGCCGTTCATGTCCTTGAGACCGATGTCCATCAGCAGCAGGTCCGGCTGGCAGCGCTCCACCATTTCGATCGCCTGCACGCCATTCTCCGCTTCGCCGACCACGTCTAGTTGGGGCATGACGGACAGCAGCGCACGGATGCCGTCGCGGACCAGGGAATGATCGTCGACCAACGCGACGCGTATAACCGCAGGCAGGTTCATGGGCAGGTGCTCTTGTTGAAATGAATGCGCATCAGCTTTCCGTGGCGGGCATGGTCATGGGCAGCAAGATATCTAGCTCGCTTCGTCCCGGTACCGATGTCAGTTCCAGCCGTCCGCCGAAATGCTCGACCCGTTCGCGGATATTACGCAGGCCGATCCCCGTATGGCCACGTTCGACCTGCGGGACGTTGAAGCCCATCCCATCGTCGACCACGGTCAGGCGCAAGGATTGGCCCGAGCCGAACAGGGTGATGGCGACACGTTTCGCCCCGGCGTGTCGCTCGATGTTGGTCAGCGCTTCCTGGGCGATGCGGAACAGCGAGACGGGGGCGCCGTTTTCCAGGCGACAATCGAATTCGTTGCTCCGGTAGGCGACCTCCAGGCCGCTGCGCTGCTCGAATTCTGCCGCGAGCTGGCCGATGGCGGCGGGCAGGCCCAAGGTGTCGAGCAATGAAGAGCGCAAGTCGTGGGAGATGCTGCGGATTTCACCGATGGCTTCACCCAGGCGATCCGTGGCGTTTTTCAGGATACCCAGGCCGTTTTCCTGGCCATTTTCGAGTACATGGCTGGCCAGTTCGAACTGGAATTTGATCGACACCAATAATTGGCTGATACCGTCGTGAAGCTCGCGAGACACCCGCGAGCGTTCTTCTTCCTGCAAGCTGACGATGCGCTGGTTCAGGCGCTGGAGTTTCTTGTCGGCCAGGCGGTGTTCGCTGACATTGAGGGTGATGCCGCCGGCGAACACCAACAACACCGCCACCAGTGCGATGGCGGCGATGGCCTGCATGGTGGTGTGGATGCCTTGGGCCACTTCGTCGCGTGCCTGCTGGGTGGCGCGTTCGACGTCCTCCAGGTAGATCCCGGTGCCGAGCATCCAGCCCCAGCGATCCAACATCACGACGTAGGCGAGCTTGTCGGTCACTTGGCCGGAGGAGGGCTTGTTCCAGGCATAACGCTGGAAGCCCTCGCCTGATTCGGCGCTCTTGAGCAACGCCTGGATCACGGGCAGGCCTTGAGGGTCCTTCATGTCCCAGAGGTATTGCCCCACCAGCTCCGATTGGCGGGCGTGCATCAGGTTGCGACCCTGGCGGTCGTAGACGAAGAAATAACCGTTGATGCCAAAGCTGAGCTTGCGCAGTTCTTCCAGCACCTGCTGCTGCGCCCGCGCGTCGCCCTTGCCATCGTCGTACAGCGGGGCGATCAGGCTCTGGGCCATTTCTACGTAGTTCTTCAACTCGGCGCGTTTGCTGGCCAGGATACTGTCTTCGATCAGTTGCGCCTGTTGATCGCCCAGCTGGCGGTTGAGCGAGATGACCAAGGCACCAATAACGGCAATCGCCAGGACCAGCGGCAAAATCCCGAGGGCGACGATCTTGTGTTTGAGCAGCATCTTTACTCCTGTCCGGACTCGGCGGGGAGGCGAATGGCGGCATCATATGCCAAACCCATGGGGCAGGCATAAAACCTATGGCAGCGGGCATCTACGTAGTACTACGTAGGTACCCCGTACGTAGTACTGCGGATTTATTTATTGACGGCTTGCAGGGATATTGGGTCGGCTCCGAATAGCCGGGGCACACTATAAAAACAATCGCCGCAATCCATTGGATATCGGCAGGAGACACGCAATGACAACCCGTCTGGTTAAACACCTCGCCTGGTTTGCCGTGGCTGTTCTGGGAGCTTGTGCGCTGAGTGTCGTGGCCTTGCGCCGCGGAGAGCCGATCAACGCCCTCTGGATCGTCGTCGCGGCCGTGGCCATTTACCTGGTCGCCTACCGCTACTACAGCCTCTTCATCGCCAACAACGTGATGCAACTCGATGCGCGCCGGGCCACGCCCGCCGTGCTCAACAACGATGGCCTGGACTATGTCCCGACCAACAAACACATCCTCTTCGGCCATCACTTCGCGGCCATTGCCGGCGCGGGGCCGTTGGTCGGGCCGGTGCTGGCGGCGCAGATGGGCTACCTGCCCGGCACGCTCTGGCTGATCGCCGGCGTGGTGCTGGCCGGTGCGGTGCAGGACTTCATGGTCCTGTTCCTGTCGACCCGCCGCAACGGTCGCTCCCTGGGCGACATGGTGCGCGAGGAAATGGGCCGCATCCCCGGCACCATCGCGCTGTTCGGCTGCTTCCTGATCATGATCATCATCCTCGCGGTGCTGGCGCTGATCGTGGTCAAGGCCCTGGCCGAGAGCCCATGGGGCATCTTCACGGTGATGGCGACCATCCCGATCGCGATGTTCATGGGCATCTACATGCGCTACATCCGCCCGGGCCGCATTGGTGAAATCTCGCTCATCGGCGTGCTGTTGCTGCTGGGTTCGATCTGGCTGGGCGGGCAGATTGCCGCCGATCCGGTCTGGGCCAAGGCCTTCACCTTTACCGGGATCCAGATCACCTGGATGCTGATCGGCTACGGTTTTGTCGCCGCGGTGCTGCCGGTGTGGCTGATCCTGGCGCCACGGGACTACCTGTCGACCTTCCTCAAGATCGGCACGATCATCGCCCTGGCGATCGGCATCCTGGTCACCATGCCCGAGCTGAAAATGCCGGCGCTGACCCAGTTCACCGACGGCACGGGACCGGTGTGGAAGGGCGGTCTGTTCCCGTTCCTGTTCATCACCATCGCCTGCGGCGCGGTCTCGGGCTTCCATGCGCTGATCTCCTCGGGCACCACGCCCAAGCTGCTGGATAACGAAACCAACGCGCGCTACATCGGCTACGGCGGCATGCTGATGGAGTCCTTCGTGGCGATCATGGCGATGGTCGCCGCCTCGGTGATCGAGCCGGGCGTGTACTTCGCCATGAACAGTCCGGCGGCGATCGTCGGCGGTGACGTGGTGACCGTGGCGCAAACCATCAGCGGCTGGGGTTTTGCAATCACCCCCGAGGCGTTGCAAGCGGTGGCCAAGGACATCGGCGAGACCACCATCCTGGCTCGCGCCGGCGGTGCGCCGACCCTGGCGGTGGGTATCGCGCAGATCTTGCACTCGGTGTTGCCGGGTGAGAACACCATGGCGTTCTGGTACCACTTCGCGATCCTGTTCGAAGCGCTGTTCATTCTGACGGCAGTGGACGCCGGCACCCGTGCCGGACGGTTCATGCTGCAGGATCTGCTCGGCTCGTTCGTGCCGGCCCTCAAGCGCACCGAATCGTGGACCGCCAACCTGATCGCCACCGCCGGCTGCGTCGCGCTGTGGGGTTACTTGCTGTACCAGGGCGTGATCGATCCGCTGGGCGGCATCAACACCTTGTGGCCGCTGTTCGGCATCTCCAACCAGATGCTGGCCGGTATCGCGCTGATGCTCGCCACCGTGGTGCTGATCAAGATGAAGCGCCAGCGCTACGTCTGGGTCACGCTGTTGCCGGCGAGCTGGCTGTTGATCTGCACCACCACCGCAGGCCTGATCAAGCTGTTCGACGCCAACCCGGCGATCGGCTTCCTGGCCCTGGCGCGCAAATACAACGATGCCCTGGCCGCCGGCCAGATCCTGGCCCCGGCCAAGAGCATCGAGCAGATGCAGCACGTGGTGTTCAACGCCTACACCAACGCAACGCTGACGGTGTTGTTCCTGTTCGTGGTCTTCAGCATCCTGTTCTACGCGCTCAAGGTCGGCATCGCCGCCTGGGGCACGAAAGAACGCACGGACAAAGAAGCGCCATTCCAGGCCCTGCCGGACGCTTGATCGAGGATTGCAACGATGTTCAATGACTTGAGTCGCCTCGGTAAATACCTCGGTCAGGCCGCGCGCCTGATGGTCGGCATGCCCGACTACGACAACTACGTCGAGCACATGCAAACCAAGCACCCGGATAAACCGCTGATGGACTACGAGGCGTTCTTCCGCGAACGCCAGGAGGCCCGTTACGGTGGCAAGGGTGGGCCCAAGTGTTGTTGAGTTGAGGTAAATCCTGTGGGAGCTAGCAAGCTCCCACAGTTGTTTCTGGGGTTCTCAAGGTTTGCATACGCCACAAATCCCCTGTGGCGAGGGAGCTTGCTCCCGCTGGCGTGCGAAGCAGGCCCCAGCGTTTCTTCAGGCCGACCGCATCGGCCGGTTTTGCGACTGCTGCGCAGCCGAGCGGGAGCAAGCTCCCTCGCCACGGGGCAGTTGTCTGGCTTGATTGCTTTATGAATCAGTCCGCCAACAACACCGCCGCATCGAAGCCCACCCGCAAGTTACCCCAGTGGCGGCCGCCGAAGAAGAAGGGTACGTCGATCTCGGTCATGATTTCCCCAGTGTCGCGCAGGTAGGTCTGGAGCAGGAAGCGCTGGACGTTGCCCGCCGCGCGCAGGCCGATCGGGTCGTTGAAGATCCGCTTGTTGCGGCACACCGGCAAGTCCACCGTGCGGTCGCCGGTCGGGGGCTTGGAAACCCAGCTGTTGTTGACCGGGCAATAGCCCTTCGTATCGACAATGAACGAGACCTTGCCGCCCGGCGTGCTGCGGGTGAGCTTGTCGCATTCCTCTTGGCAGGCCCGGGCAAAGCGCTCGGTGTAGCTGGTCAGGTATTGCTTGGGATCGGTGCCCGGAACCAGTTTGTAACTCTGATCGAACAGGTTGAGGCCCTCGTCTTGCAACGCCTGCAGACGCACCTGAAGCGTGTCGCGGCATTGGCTGGCGCGGGTGATGGCGGCGTCCAGCTTGCCATGGCCGAGCACGAAGCGACCCAACAAGGTCTGGACCTTTTCAGCAACGCCGGACAGGTCGCGAGTAGCCGTCGCCGATTGCTGCATACGCTGGTCGATGGACTGGCTATCGGCGTGGATTTGGGTGACCCGTTCGTTGATGCCGGTGTTGGTGTCGGCAAACTGCTGGATGTGGTCGGCGATGTCGGCGAGCTTGCCGTTGGTGGATTCGAAGTCGACGATCATGCTTTCGAAATGACCAGACGCGCGCTCCACGACTTTCTGGGTTTCCCGGGCGCTGTGGCTGATCTGGGTGGTCTGCTGGTGGGTCGAGCTGACTTCCTGGAGCATCGCGTCGATGTTGCGCGAAATGTCGTCGGTGGCGCGGCTGACGTTCTGCGCCAAGGTGCGCACTTCATCGGCCACCACGGCGAAACCACGGCCGCTTTCCCCGGCTCGCGCCGCTTCAATGGCGGCGTTGAGGGCCAACAGGTTGGTCTGGGCGGAGATCTGCTGGATCAGGCCGACAATCGACTTGATGCTCGAGGAGCGCTGGTTCAAGGCGTCCACCAGCGTAGCGAATTCGCCGAGGCTGGTGGAAATCTCGCTGATGTTGCCGGTCACTTCCAGCAGCTCGGCGTAGGAATCACGGGCCATGCTCAGGTTCTGCGCGGTGGTCCCTGAAATACCCTGGGTCTGGCGCGAGACCTCTTCGATACGGCCCACGGCGGTGTTGCTCTGGTCCATCACTTCCTTGGCGAAGCGTGCCTGGTGGGTAGCGCTGTCGCTGGAGTCGCTGATGTTCTTAAGCGAGCGGGCCGACTCGACGGCGATGTGCACAGTCAATGCCTGGACGTTACTGATGATCTCGCGCTGCTTGGCCAGGAAGCGGTTGCAAGTCGCGGCCAGGGTGCGGATCTCGTCGTGGGTCACCAGCGGCAGGTCCTTGGACAAATCGCCCTCGCCATTGGCGATCTCTTCCAGGGCCTTGGTCATGGTGATAACCGGACGAACGATGAGGTGGCGGAAGTACCAGACCATGAAACTGATCATGCCCAGCGTCAGGAACGCGCCGAAGAGCAGGGCATGGGTGAGGCTGTCGAGCCGATCTTCGATTTGTCCCAGCAAAGCGCCATCCAGTTGAGCGGTGCGCAACTGCAGGACAATGTCGGCGCGTGCACTGAGGGCCACCCAATACAGCAGACCACTGACCAGCACCAGCAGGAAAAGGCTTGAAAGCTTTTTCGTGAGGGTATCGAAAAACTGCATTTCGATAGACTCGTACAAGGCCTTTAACGTCTGCATCACTGCTCCAGGGAAAAAAAAGATTCGATGGCATACATTCGACCGATAGCGCCAAAGCTTTAGTACATTTGGGCTATTTGATATCACTTCGGTAATTCTGCTGTTCATGGGCTTTGCAGGCGATGGGACAGGGATGTCAATACCAGTAGCAGTGGATTAGACGAAAGTCGTACTAGCGCCTTGCCCAGCGACTGCTACGGTTTGAAAGGGAAAACAATAAAAACAAAACGGGAGGCCCCTCCATGTCCACTGAAAAGCAACAGGCTGCGCGTGCCTACTGGACGGAAAACCTACGCTGGATGCTGGTGCTGCTAGCCATCTGGTTCTTGGTGTCGTTCGGCTTCGGCATTTTGCTGGTTGATGTACTCAATACCATCAGCTTCTTTGGTACGCCCTTGGGGTTCTGGTTTGCCCAGCAAGGGTCCATTTATGTCTTTGTGGTCGAGATTTTCTTCTATGTCTGGAAGATGAATCAGCTCGATCGCAAATATGACGTTCACGAAGACTGAGGCCGATGAGCATGGATACCCAAACCCTGATCTACCTGTTCGTCGGCGCCTCATTTGCCCTCTACATTGGCATTGCAATCTGGACGCGGGCCGGCTCCACCAGTGAATACTACATTGCCAGTAAAGGCGTACATCCCGTACTCAACGGCATGGCCACGGGCGCCGACTGGATGTCGGCCGCCTCGTTCATTTCCATGGCGGGGATCATCGCTTTTGCCGGCTATGACGGTTCGGTCTACCTGATGGGATGGACGGGCGGCTACGTGCTGCTTGCGATGTGCCTGGCGCCGTACCTGCGCAAATTCGGCAAGTTCACCGTGCCCGAGTTCGTCGGTGCGCGTTATTACTCGCAGACGGCGCGGGTGGTGGCGGTGATCTGCGTGATTTTCATTTCCTTTACTTACGTGGCGGGGCAGATGCGCGGTGTGGGCATTGTCTTTTCCCGTTACCTGGAAGTGGATATCAACACCGGCGTGATGATCGGCATGGCCATCGTGTTCTTTTATTCGGTGTTGGGCGGCATGAAAGGCATCACCTATACCCAGGTGGCGCAGTATTGCGTGATGATCTTTGCCTACATGGTGCCGGCCATTTATATCTCGATAATGATCACCGGTAATCCGATACCGCAGTTGGGCTTCATCAGCGAAGTGACCGGCTCGGGGCAGAGCGTGATCGAACGGCTGAATGGCCTGGGCGCCGAGTTGGGATTCACCGCCTATACCGACGGCACCAAATCGACCACCGACGTGTTTTTCATCACCATGGCGCTGATGGTCGGGACTGCGGGCTTGCCCCATGTGATCGTGCGTTTCTTTACCACGCCCACCGTACGGGATGCGCGCAAGTCGGCGGGCTACGCATTGCTGTTCATTGCCATTCTCTACACCACCGCACCGGCCGTCGCGGCCTTTGCTCGCACCAATCTGCTGACGTCCATCCCCAATATCAGTTACTCCACCGCGCCGAGCTGGTTCAAGGCCTGGGAAAATTCCGGACTGATTGCGTGGGCGGACAAGAACAACGACGGCATCATCCAATACGGCCCGGGGGCGGCTTTGGTTGGCGCGCCGAGTTTTACCGGCGAGCGCGGCGCACATGAGCAGCGATTGCTCAAGAACCAGGTCTCGCCGGTGGCCAACGAACTGTATGTCGACAACGACATCATGGTCTTGGCCAACCCTGAGATTGCCGGTCTGCCGGGGTGGGTGATCGCATTGATCGCCGCCGGTGGCCTGGCGGCGGCGCTTTCGACGGCAGCGGGGCTGTTGCTGGTGATCTCCACCTCGATTTCCCATGACCTGCTCAAAAGCAACATCATGCCCAGGATCAACGAAAAGCAAGAGTTGCTCGCGGCACGTATTGCCGCCGGCGTGGCGGTGTTGATTGCCGGATTATTCGGCATCTATCCCCCGGCATTCGTTGCACAGGTGGTTGCGTTCGCCTTCGGGTTGGCGGCGTCTTCCTTCTTCCCGGTCATTGTCATGGGGATCTTCTCCAAACGTATGAACCGCGAAGGCGCCATCGCCGGGATGATCGTCGGGCTGACCTTCACATTTACCTACATCGTCTACTTCAAGTTCATCAACCCGACGATGAACACCGCTGAGCATTGGTGGCTGGGTGTTTCCCCTGAAGGCATCGGCACCTTGGGGATGCTCCTCAACTTCCTGGCTGCGGTGGTGGTGTCACGCTTCACCGCGCCGCCACCGGAGCACATCCAGCACCTGGTCGAGGACATCCGCGTACCGAGAGGGGCCGGTGCCGCCATCGACCACTGACCGGTCGCAAGCCCGCCACTGAATGGGGGAACAACAAACAAGGGCGCCGGAGTGATCCGGCGCCCTTGTTTGTATGGGGTGACCTTGAGGCGAAAGTGTTTACTGGGAATAATTCTCAAAGTATATTCACTCTCATTCACATTCCCTCCCTCCAGAGTGCAGCGTCTTGAATCGTTCCACCCCTCTCGTTTACCGCAATGCCCTCGTCAAATGTGTTTTACCCGCGCTGTCCTGCTGTTTCATGGCCAGCCCCTTGAGGGCGCAGGACGCTCTCGAACTGCCCACCACGGATGTGCAAGGCAGTCGGATCATTCAGGACGAAGGCTACACGGCATCGCAAGCCAGCACGGCGAGCAAGAGCGATGTACCGATCAAGGAGGAGGCGCAGTCAATCAACGTGGTGACCCAGCAAACGCTGGCCGATTACCAGGTACGCTCGCTGGATGAGGCAATGAAGTTCGTCAGCGGCGTCAGCCAGGGCAACACCCTGGGCAACTCCCGGGACTCGCTGGTCAAGCGCGGGTTCGGCACCAATGACGACGGCTCGATTTTGCGCGACGGTGTGCGCTCGAACCTGGGCCACAACTTCAGCGCCACCACCGAGCGGGTCGAAGTGCTCAAGGGCCCGGCGTCGATGCTCTACGGCGCGCTGGAGCCCGGCGGGTTGATCAACGTCATCAGCAAGAAGCCCGAATACGTTCAGAGCACAACATTGAGCGGTTCCGCCTACAGCGAAGGCGGCGGCACCATGGCCCTGGACACCACCGGGCCGCTGGGCGACACCGGCTTGGCCTATCGCCTGGTCGCCGAGCGCGGCCATGAGGATTACTGGCGCAACTACGGGGTCAACGAAAGCACCCTGGTGGCACCGTCTTTGGCCTGGACCGGCGAGCGAGCTTCGTTGAATTTGAGTTATGAGTACAACGAATATTCCAATCCGTTTGACCGCGGGACGATATTCACCGATGGGCATCCGGCCGACATCGACTATGACAAGCGCATGGATGAACCTTGGGCCAAAAGTGTGGGGATTCGTGAGACGGCTACCGCGCGGTTCGAATATGAGCTGAGCGATGCCTGGAAAACCCGCGTGACTTATGGCTGGAACAATGACCGATACAGTCTTTCGCTTGCGCAGCCGCGTATGTCCGGCAATGTCCTTCAGCGTGCCGCCAATGGCGCGCATTATGACGATGAAACCCGCTACGCCAGTTGGGATTTCATTGGCAAACAGGAACTGTTCGGCCAGCGTCATGACCTGTTGATCGGCGTTGATAACCAGGTCTCCGATCAGTTTCGTGGCAAGACCTTTCGTGGAGCTTTCCAAGCAGGCTTTGACCCCGCGGCACCGGTGTACGGTGGATTGGGAGAGCCGAGCAGAGTCAATGCTGTGCAAAGCAACTTGAGCAACAAACTGACCTCCAGTTCGGTGTATCTGAAGGACAACTGGCACTTGGATGATCGTTGGATTCTAGTGCTTGGGGGGCGCTATCAGCATTACGATCAGTTCAGCAAACAGGGGTCGATTAAGCCTGTAACAGTTCGCGACGACAACGGCGATGCGTTTGTGCCGTTCCTGGGCCTCGTTTATAAAGCTACCGAGGAGCTATCGTTCTATGGCAACTACAGCCGCTCGTTCAAGCCGAACGATACCGTCGATAAAAACCTTGCAACCTTCAAACCGGAAGAAGGTCGCAGCTACGAGATCGGCGCAAAATACGATCCGCTGCCGGGCTTGAACATCAATCTTGCCTTGTTCGATATCGTCAAAAAGAACGTCGTGACCACCGTTGACGATGTCTCCGAGGCCGCCGGCAAAGTCGGCTCCCAGGGCCTGGAACTCGACATCACCGGTCGCCTCGCCGACCGTTGGGACCTGATCGGCACCTACGCCTATACCCACACCGAGATTCTGGATGACCCAAGGAACGAAGGTCACCGCCTGCCCGACGCCCCCAAACACACCGCCAGCCTGTACCTGTCCCATCACCTGAACGTGCCCGCCGAATTTGGCGCCTGGCATGCCGGTGCCGGCGCGCGTTACGTCGGCGAGCGGGCCGCCAATGCCGCCAACGATTTCTGGCTCAGCAGCTACACCGTTGCCGACGCCTTCCTGCGCTGGGAATCGCCGGTGTTCGGGCACAAGACCTCGTTGCAGCTGAACGTCGACAACCTGTTCGACAAGCAGTACTACCCGTCGTCCACCGGCAGCCAGTTGATGGTCAACGTCGGCGAGCCGCGTACCGCCAGGTTGAGCGCCAGCGTGACGTTTTAATCGTGACGTTCTGATCAGAAGGTACCAACGAAAATGCCCGGACTTCAAAGGCCGGGCATTTTTTTCGCGGGTCACTTTCTTTAGTTCGCTGTCACGAGCAGCGCCGGTTTATCCCACCGAAATGCCAGCACCGCCTGCGGGTTAAACAGCTCCAGGGATTTCTTCTTCTCGCCACAGATAAAACTTGCCTACAGTGAATGGGTATAAATTTCCCCTTTTCAGGGCATTTAATGTTGCCGTCCCGTCTCGTTGCACCGATTCGACCCGTTTGTCGCCAAGTCGCGGCAATTCGAAAAAAAGGTCTCAGGCCTCAAACGCGCTTGCGTCGCGAAATTGAAAATAAATTTCGCTTTTTCATCGTCCTGCGACGTTTTTTCCAGCATTGTTTCAATCCATGGGACTTAGGCACAGCCTTTGCTTCGGCTCCGGTAGAACGAACCAACGAGGTCTTCGAGACGTAAATACAAGGGGGCGCACGTCATCCAGACGCAAAGGCCTGAATCAGAGACCCATGCCTAACGAGGTGTTCAGAGAAACAGGGCTCATAAAAACAAGGCAAGGCCAGACTTGGTGGAATGACGACGTAATAAGAAATGCCGTGTACGACACGGCTGGGAGTTGGCTATGCCCCACGCTTTTTTCAACGAAATGTATGACGCAAAGGGTGATTGCCGCCCGCATTACCAAGCTTTCTCGCGCTGGCTGGCGGACACGCCGCTGGAGCTGTTGGAGCAACGCCGGCGCGAAGCCGACCTGCTGTTCCATCGGGCGGGCATTACGTTCACGCTCTATGGCGACGAGCAGGGCACCGAGCGCCTGATCCCGTTCGACATCATTCCCCGCAGCATCAAGGCCAGCGAATGGCAGATGGTCGAGCGCGGCTGCATCCAGCGTGTCCAGGCCCTGAACATGTTCCTGGCCGATATCTACCACGGGCAACGCATTCTCAAGGAAGGCATCATTCCGGCCGAGCAAGTGTTGGCCAACGAGGGTTACCAGATCGCGATGCAAGGCCTGGACCTGCACCGTGGCATCTACGCCCATATCGCCGGCGTCGACCTGGTTCGCGATGGCGATGGCAGCTATTACGTGCTGGAGGACAACTTGCGTACGCCCAGTGGCGTGAGCTACATGCTCGAGGATCGCAAGATGATGATGCGCTTGTTCCCCGAGTTGTTCGCAGCCCAGCGCGTGGCGCCCATCGACCATTATCCGAATTTGCTGCTCGATACCCTCAAAAGCTCAAGCCCCTTGGAAAATCCGACCGCCGTGGTGCTCACCCCGGGGCGTTTCAACAGTGCCTATTTCGAACATGCCTTCCTGGCCCGGGAGATGGGCGTCGAATTGGTGGAAGGTGCGGACCTGTTCGTGCGCGATGACCACGTCTACATGCGCACCACCGCCGGTCCCCGGCAGGTCGATGTGATCTACCGTCGCCTCGACGATGCCTATCTCGATCCGCTGTCGTTCAATCCTGACTCCATGCTGGGTGTGCCCGGGCTGGTCGCAGTCTATCGCTCCGGCAACGTGGTATTGGCGAACGCGGTCGGCACTGGCGTGGCGGATGACAAGTCGATCTATCCCTATGTCGACGAGATGATCCGTTTCTACCTCACCGAAGAACCGATCCTGAAGAATGTGCCCACCTGGCAGTGCCGCAAACCGCAGGATCTGTCCCATGTGTTGGCCAACCTGCCCGATCTGGTGGTCAAGGAAACCCAGGGCTCCGGGGGCTACGGCATGCTCGTGGGGCCTGCCGCCACCGCAGCGGAAATCGAAGATTTCCGCGCCCGCCTCAAGGCCAGGCCCGAAGCCTACATCGCCCAACCGACCTTGAGCCTGTCGACGTGCCCGACCTTTGTCGAAAGCGGCATCGCCCCGCGCCACATCGATTTGCGTCCGTTCGTGCTATCGGGCAAGGAAACCCGCCTGGTACCCGGCGGCCTGACCCGTGTGGCCCTTCGCGAGGGCTCGCTGGTGGTGAATTCGTCCCAGGGCGGCGGCACCAAAGACACTTGGGTAGTGGAGGATTAAGACATGCTTTCAAGAACCGCTTCTGACCTCTATTGGATGTCCCGCTACCTGGAGCGCGCCGAGAACCTGGCGCGCATGCTCGAAGTCAGTTATTCACTGTCGCTGATGCCCCAGGCCGGGCGCAGCGACGGGCACGCCGAGCTGGCGATGTCGCTTTTGGCGGCCGGTACCCTGGACGACTACAACGCCCGTTATGACGCGCTCAACAGCGAGCGCATGCTGCATTTTTTTGCGCTGGACGAAACCAACCCCGGCAGTATCTATAGCTGCCTGCGTGCCGCGCGAACCAATGCCCATGCCGTGCGCGGGCGTATCACCGCCGACATGTGGGAGAACATCAACGCCACCTGGCTGGAGATGCGCAACATCGCCAGCAACGGCCTGGGCCGCTACGGCATCAGCCATTTCTGCGAATGGGTCAAGGAGCGTTCGCACCTGTTCCGTGGCGCGACGTCGGGCACGATCATGCGCAACGACGCCTATTGCTTCATTCGCCTTGGCACCTTCATCGAGCGGGCCGACAACACCTTGCGCCTGCTGGACGCGCGCTACGAAATGTTCGGCGAGGAGTCGGAGGAGGTCAGCGACAATTCGGCCCGTGGCTACTATCAATGGAGTGCCTTGTTGCGCGCGCTGTCTTCGTTCGAAGCGTTCAACGAGATCTATCGCAACGCGCCGAATGCCGAGCAGGTGTCCGAGATGTTGCTGCTGCGAGCCGACGTCCCGCGCTCGCTGCACGCCTGCATCGAAGAACTGGACCATATCCTCTCCAGCCTGCCGGGCAACAATGGCCGTCCGGCCCAGCGCCTGGCCGCCGAGCTGAATGCGCGGCTGCGCTATTCGGGGATCGATGAAATCCTCGCCTCGGGCCTGCATCAGTGGCTGACCGAGCTCATCGGCCAGATCCGTCATCTGGGCCAGACTGTTCACGAGTCCTATCTGGAGGTGGTATGAAACTGTCCATACGCCATGACACGACTTACAGCTACACCGATGAAGTCTGCACCAGCATCCAGTTCCTTCGCCTCACCCCCAAGGACAGCCAGCGCCAGCGGATTTTGCAATGGCACCTGGAATTGCCGCGCCTGGTGCGCAGCCAGCTCGACCCTTACGGGAATATTCTGCATGTGATGACCATGGACGAGCCCCACGGCGCCCTGGTGCTGACTGCTTACGGTGAGGTGCAAATCCACCAGGCGGTGGAAATGGAACCCGATAGCCAATCGCCGCTGCCGTTCCTGCGCACCAGCCACCTGACGCAGATTGATGACAACCTCAGCGCTTTTGCCGTTGCCCAATGCGGAGCACGGCGTGATCGTTCGGCGCTGTCCGACTTGATGAACGGCCTCGCCGAGCGCATGCCCTATAGCCCCGGTACAACCGCCGTCAGCAGCACCGCCGCCGAAGCGTTTGCCGGTGGCGCGGGCGTCTGCCAGGACCATACCCATGCATTCGTGTCCTGCGCCCGCAGCCTGGGCGTACCGGCGCGCTATGTGTCCGGCTACCTGTGCACCGAAGATGAAAACCACCTGGCCAGCCACGCCTGGGCGGAAGCCTGGCTGGGCGACGGCTGGTACAGCTTCGACGTGACCAACCGCCTGATCCGCCCCGACCGACACCTGAAACTGGCGGTCGGCCTGGACTACCTCGACGCCTGCCCGGTGCGCGGCATGCGCCGCGGCGGCGGGGCGGAGCAGATGCACGCGCGGGTGCAGGTGAGTTCGATGGTGCAGGTGCAGCATCAATAATTCAATGGTTGAAGCCTGAGGTTTCATCGCGAGCAAACCACCTCCCATGGAGCCACGTACTGCGTAGCCCCAAACCGTGGCGAGGGAGCTTGCTCCCGCTGGGCTGCGCAGCAGCCCTGAAACCAGGCGCTTCGGTCCATCAGGCAGAACACATTCAACGGCTTGGGGTCGCTTCGCAACCCAGCGGGAGCAAGCTCCCTCGCCACAAAAGCTGCGAACCTGTCATCATCGCGCTTCGCAACACGCCCTTAATCGAGGAACAGCGCATGGACGATGTACAGCAATTGGGCGAGATGCTTCGTCATTACGCCGACAGCGAAGCGCACAAGAAGCAACTACACCAGGCCCAGTCCGCGGTCTGGGCTGAGCAGATCGAGGCGTTGTACGGGCAAATCGAGCAGTGGTTGGCGCCGGTCATGGCGCCAAACCTTCTGGAATTGCGTCGTGAGGCGTATGTCGCTCATGGGCCGAGTGTTCCTGCCGAAACGTCCGGTTTCAAGACCCAGAAGCTGACGTTATCCATCACCGGCAAGCCGGTTGAGTTCGTGCCGGATGTGATGGGCGCGGGTGGGTTGATTTCCTTGTCGATCATTGGCCTGACCGCCACCCGCCACGGCAGCATTTCCCTGGTTTGCCAACCGCCATCGACACAGTGGCAATGGCGTCGGACCAACGGGTTGAAGGATCCGGATACGTTCGTTTTCGATGCGGGTTTTCTCGCCCAGCAGTTACAGAGCCTGATACCGCGCGAGCGAGGCTGAACACTTCTTCTGTCCCGCGCAGGCAAAAACCTGCTCATTGGCTATACCTGTAGTTCCTGCCCCCGTCCGGTGTGGCTTACAGGAGTGACAGCATGAAGTTTGCGTCTATGATCGGCACCGTCTGCATTGCCTCGCTCGCCTTGGCGGGTTGCTCGAGCAAGGTCACCCAGCCGGATGAATATTCCGGTTTCCTGGGTGACTACAGTCGGCTCAAGGAAGAAAAATCGCCGTCGGGAGCCGAGGTGATGCGTTGGGTCGATCCCGATATCGATCTGGCCAAGTACTCCAGCATTTATATCGAACCGACACAGCTCTACCCCAAGCCGCAACCGACGGTGAAGATTCCGTCGGCCACATTGGCCGGTATCACCAGTTACTACGACCAGGCGCTCAAGCGTGAAGCCGGCAAGTCGCTGCCGCTGGCGACCAGCCCCGGTCCGGGTGTCCTGGTGGTGCGGGCCGCGATCACCGCGGTTAGCAGCAAGACCGAGGGGCTGAAGCCTTATGAAGTGATTCCGATCGCCCTGGTGGCCGCCGCGGTCAGTACCGCCAGCGGCATTCGCGACCAGGAGACCACGCTGGGCACCGAAGCGGTGTTTCTCGACGGTGGCAATAACGCGGTGGTCGCCCAGGTGGTGCGCAAGGGCACGGGTAAACCGTTGTCGAACGAGGCCCAGGTCATGAAGCCCGATGATGTCAAAGGGGTCATCGATGGCTGGGCGGCGGATCTGCATCAGTCATATTTGCAGCTCAAGGCTAAATAGCAGGCTCCGTGACTCGTGACTTTTTGTGTGCAGGCATAGGTCGGAGCACCATTTCATGGTTAACTCCGGCCTCACCATTTTCAAACCTGTCAGAAGGAATCCGTTCATGGCTCAAGTCACCCTCAAAGGCAACCCTGTCCAAGTCAACGGCCAATTGCCACAAGCCGGTTCCAAGGCGCCAGCCTTTTCCCTGGTTGCCGGCAATCTGTCGGACGTTTCCCTGAAGGATTTCGCCGGCAAGCGCAAGGTGCTGAACATTTTCCCAAGCGTTGACACCCCAACCTGCGCCACCTCCGTGCGCAAGTTCAACGCCCAGGCCAACGATCTGGAAAACACCGTGGTGCTGTGCATCTCCGCCGACCTGCCATTCGCCCAAGCGCGTTTCTGCGGTGCCGAAGGCCTGGAAAACGTGCAGAACCTGTCGACCCTGCGCGGTGCCGAGTTCATCGAGAACTACGGCGTTGCCATCGCCGACGGCCCGCTGGCCGGCCTGACTGCTCGTGCCGTGGTCGTGCTGGACGAAAACGACACCGTGCTGCACAGCGAGCTGGTCAAGGAAATCGCTGAAGAGCCGAACTACGACGCCGCGCTTGCTGCTCTGAAATAAGTCTTCAGAAATAAAGTATTTATTACAATTGTTAACGGCCTGGCCTGTCCAGGCCGTTTTCATTTGTGTTTCAAGGCTTTAGCCGACCAAGCGAAACGTAAGCCAAAGGTAAATTGCCGGTAAAGGCGCTTTGCTAAAACCTCGCCAGTGCTTATCGTTCAGCCTCCCGTAAAAGAAGCCCACGCGCCCCATGGTTGACCATTCAATGCAATCCTCTGTTTCCCGCAACTCCCGTCGCTGGTTATTCGGCCTGTTCGTCGTCTTGGCCGTCGCGCTGCTGGCCTGGAAGTTCTGGCCCGCCGGCACCGATCAGAAAGCCGGAGCCGAGCAGAAAGCAACCGCTGGTCAAACGGGACGAGCGGGCGGTATGCGGCCCGGATTTGGTGGGGCGACCGGACCGATTCCGGTACGGGTGGCGCCAGCGGCCACGGGGGATTTTCCGCTGTACTACAAGGCGCTGGGCACGGTGACGGCGCTCAACACCATCAATGTGCGCAGCCGGGTGGGCGGGGAATTGGTCAAGATCGCCTTTGAAGAAGGGCAAATGGTCAAGGCCGGGGATCTACTGGCTGAAATCGACCCCCGTCCGTACCAGAACGCCTTGCTCCAGGCCGAAGGCACGCTGCTGCAGAACCAGGCTCAATTGAAGAACGCCCAGGTCGACCTGGAGCGCTATCGCGGCCTGTACGCCGAAGACAGCATCGCCAAGCAGACTCTCGACACCGCCGCTGCGTTGGTGGGTCAGTACCAAGGCACGGTCAAGACCAACCAGGCGGCGGTCAACGACGCCAAGCTCAACCTGGAATTCACCAAGATCCGCGCGCCGATCACCGGTCGCGTAGGCTTGCGTCAGTTGGACGTCGGCAACCTGGTGGCGGCCAACGACACCACGGCGCTGGCGGTCATCACCCAGACCCAGCCGATCAGCGTGGTGTTCACCCTCCCGGAAAATAACCTCGAAACCGTGCTCGCCCGCTACCGCAGCGGGGCGAAGTTGCCGGTCGAGGCGTGGGACCGGGGCGACGTCAAGCTCCAGGCCAGCGGGGTGCTGCAAAGCCTGGACAACCAGATCGATGTGACCACCGGCACCTTGAAGTTCAAGGCCCGCTACGAAAACCGCGATCAATCGTTGTTTCCCAACCAGTTCGTCAACGTGCGCTTGCTGGCCGACACGCTCAAAGGCGTGGTCCTGGCGCCGACCGCTGCCATTCAGTTCGGCACCAATGGCACCTTCGTCTATGCCCTGGACGGCGACAAGAAGGTCACCATCAGGAAGCTCAAGGTCGGCGCCAGCGATGGCGAGCACACGGTCGTTACCGAAGGACTGGCAGCCGGCGACCGGGTGGTGCTCGAAGGCACCGACCGCTTGAAGGAAGGCAGCGAAGTGGAGGTGGTCAACGACAGCCAGGACGTGCCGACCACGCCGACCGAGCACCTGCAAGGCAAGAGCGCCGCGGCCCCGACTGAACCGGCCGTGGCCGATAAGGCGAAAAAGGGCGGCGCATGAATTTCTCGCGGCTGTTCATTCTCCGTCCGGTCGCCACGACCCTGAGTATGCTGGCCATTGTCCTGGCCGGCCTGATCGCCTATCGGCTGCTGCCGGTGTCGGCGTTGCCCCAGGTCGATTACCCGACCATCCGCGTGATGACCCTGTACCCGGGCGCCAGCCCCGATGTCATGACCAGCGCCGTGACCGCGCCCCTGGAACGGCAGTTCGGGCAGATGCCGGGGCTGACGCAAATGGCGTCCACCAGTTCCGGCGGCGCCTCGGTGATTACCCTGCGCTTCAGCCTCGACGTCAACATGGACGTCGCCGAACAGCAGGTGCAGGCCGCGATCAACGCCGCCACCAACCTGTTGCCCAACGACCTGCCGGCGCCGCCGGTGTACAACAAGGTCAACCCGGCGGACACCCCGGTGCTGACCCTGGCAATCACCTCCAAGACCATGCTGTTGCCCAAGCTCAATGACTTGGTGGATACGCGCATGGCGCAGAAGATCGCCCAGATAAGTGGCGTCGGCATGGTCACCATTGCCGGTGGCCAGCGCCAGGCCGTGCGCATCAAAGTCAATCCCGAAGCCCTGGCGGCCGCCGGCCTGAACCTGGCGGACGTGCGCACCCTGATCGGCGCTTCCAACGTCAACCAACCCAAGGGCAATTTCGATGGCCCGACCCGGGTCTCGATGCTCGACGCCAACGACCAGTTGACGTCGCCCAAGGACTACGCCGAACTGATCCTGGCCTACGCCAACGGCGCACCGTTGCGGCTCAAGGACGTGGCGCAGATCGTCGATGGCGCGGAAAACGAACGCCTTGCGGCTTGGGCCAACGAAAACCAGGCCGTGCTGCTGAACATCCAGCGCCAGCCCGGGGCCAACGTCATCGAAGTGGTCGACCGGATCAAGGCCCTGTTGCCGAGCATCACCGACAACTTGCCGGCCGGCCTCGACGTGACCGTGCTCACCGACCGCACCCAGACCATCCGTGCCTCGGTCACCGACGTGCAACACGAGCTGCTGATCGCGATCGCCCTGGTGGTGATGGTGACGTTCCTGTTCCTGCGACGAGTCAGCGCCACCATCATTCCTTCCGTGGCCGTGCCGCTGTCGCTGATCGGTACGTTCGGCGTGATGTACCTGGCCGGTTTCTCCATCAACAACCTGACGCTGATGGCGCTGACCATCGCCACCGGTTTCGTGGTGGACGACGCTATCGTCATGCTGGAGAACATCGCCCGTTACATCGAGGAGGGCGACAGCCCGATGCAGGCGGCGCTCAAGGGTGCGAAGCAGATCGGCTTCACGTTGATTTCCCTGACGCTGTCGCTGATCGCGGTGTTGATACCGCTGCTGTTCATGGCGGACGTGGTCGGGCGCTTGTTCCGTGAGTTCGCCATCACCCTGGCGGTGGCCATCCTGATCTCGCTGGTGGTATCGCTGACCCTGACGCCGATGATGTGCGCCCGATTGCTCAAGCGCGAGCCCAAGGAAGAAGAGCAGGGCCGCTTCTACCGCGCCAGCGGTGCCTGGATCGACTGGCTGATCGCAGCCTACGGGCGCAAATTGCAATGGGTGCTCAAGCACCAGCCGCTGACCCTTTTGGTGGCGGTGGGCAGCCTGGTGCTGACGGTGGTGTTGTACCTGGCCGTGCCCAAGGGCTTTTTCCCGGTGCAGGACACCGGCGTGATCCAGGGCATTTCCGAAGCGCCACAATCAATATCCTTTGCCGCCATGAGCGAGCGCCAGCAGCAATTGGCCAAGGTCATCCTCACCGACCCGGCGGTGGAAAGCCTGTCGTCGTACATCGGCGTGGATGGCGACAATGCCACGCTCAACAGCGGGCGCCTGTTGATCAACCTCAAGCCCCACAGCGAACGGGACGACAGCGCTACCGAGATCATTGCCCGCTTGCAGCCGCAGCTGGACCGTTTGGTGGGCATCCGCCTGTTCATGCAACCGGTGCAGGACCTGACCATCGAGGACCGGGTCAGCCGCACCCAGTATCAATTCAGCCTGTCGTCACCGGACGCCGAGTTGCTCAGCCTGTGGAGCGGCCGTCTGGTCGAGGCCTTGGCCCAGCAGCCGGAACTGACCGATGTCGCGAGCGACTTGCAGGACAAGGGCTTGCAGGTTTACCTGGTGATCGACCGCGACGCCGCTTCGCGCCTGGGCGTGTCGGTGTCGAACATCACCGATGCGCTGTACGACGCTTTCGGCCAGCGGCAGATCTCCACCATCTACACCCAGGCCAGCCAGTACCGGGTGGTGCTGCAAGCCCAGGCCGGCGAGAGAATCGGTCCGCAGGCGCTGGACCAGATACACGTCAAGACCACCGATGGCGGGCAAGTGCGGTTGTCGAGCCTGGCCCGGGTGGAAGAGCGCCAGGCGCAACTGGCGATTGCCCACATCGGCCAGTTCCCGGCGGTGATGATGTCCTTCAACCTGGCGCCGGGCGTTGCCCTCGGGCACGCCGTCGATGTGATCGAAAAGGTCCAGCAGGACATCGGCATGCCGGTAGGCGTGCAGACCCAGTTCCAAGGCGCGGCCGAGGCATTCCAGGCGTCGCTGTCGAGCACGTTGCTGCTGATCCTGGCAGCAGTGGTAACCATGTACATCGTGCTGGGGGTTTTGTACGAGAGCTATATCCATCCGATCACGATTCTCTCCACGTTGCCGTCGGCGGCCATCGGCGCCTTGCTGGCGTTGATCCTCAGCGGCAATGACCTGGGCATGATCGCGATCATCGGCATCATCTTGTTGATCGGCATCGTCAAGAAAAACGCGATCATGATGATCGACTTTGCCCTGGACGCCGAACGCAACCAGGGCCTGGACCCGGAGACGGCCATCTATCAGGCCGCGTTGTTGCGCTTTCGGCCGATCCTGATGACCACCCTGGCGGCACTGTTCGGCGCGGTACCGCTGATGCTCGCCACCGGCTCCGGCGCCGAACTGCGCCAGCCGTTGGGGTTGGTGATGGTGGGCGGCCTGCTGGTCAGCCAGGTGCTGACGCTGTTCACCACGCCGGTGATCTACCTGTACTTCGATCGTCTGGGCCGGCGCTTTGCCCGGCCTGAGGGGAAGGAGGTGCAGGTATGACGGTGGCGAGCGTAGCTTCAAGCGGCAAGCTACAAGCTGCAAGGGAAGAGCAGGTACAGCGCGCGCCTTTAGCTTGCAGCTTGCGGCTTGTAACTCGGAGCTGTCGCCGATGAACCTCTCCGGCCCCTTCATCCGTCGCCCGGTAGCAACCATGCTCCTGAGCTTCGCGATCATGCTGCTCGGCGGCGTGTGCTTTGGCCTGCTGCCAGTTTCGCCGTTGCCGCAGATGGACTTTCCGGTGATCGTGGTCCAAGCCAATCTGCCCGGAGCCAGCCCCGAGGTGATGGCCTCCACGGTGGCGACGCCGCTGGAACGCTCCTTCGGCGCCATCGCCGGCGTCAATACCATGAGCAGCCGCTCCAGCCAGGGCTCCACGCGGGTGATCCTGCAATTTGACCTGGACCGCGACATCAACGGCGCCGCACGCGAGGTGCAGGCCGCCATCAACGCCTCGCGCAACTTGCTGCCCAGCGGTATGCGTAGCATGCCGACCTACAAGAAGGTCAACCCGTCCCAGGCGCCGATCATGGTGTTGTCGCTGACCTCGGATGTGTTGGAGAAAGGCCAGCTCTACGACCTGGCTTCGACGATCCTGTCCCAGAGCTTGTCCCAGGTCTCAGGCGTTGGTGAAGTGCAGATCGGCGGCAGTTCCCTGCCAGCGGTGCGTATCGAACTGGAGCCGCAGTTGCTCAACCAGTACGGCGTGGCACTGGACGACGTACGCACGGCCATCGCCGACAGCAATGTGCGCCGGCCCAAGGGTTCGGTCGAGGACGACAAGCGGATGTGGCAAGTCCAGGCCAATGACCAACTGGAAAAGGCCAAAGACTACGAAACACTGATCATCCGCTACCAGGACGGCTCGGTGCTGCGGCTCAAGGACGTCGCCAAGGTCAGCGACAGCGTCGAGGATCGCTATAACAGCGGTTTCTTCAACAACGACGCCGCCGTGCTGCTGGTGATCAATCGCCAGGCCGGCGCCAACATCATCGAGACCGTCAACGAGATCAAGAACCAGCTGCCAGCATTGCAAGCGGTGCTGCCGGCCAGTGTCAAGTTGAACCTGGCCATGGACCGCTCGCCGGTCATCAAGGCCACCCTGCACGAAGCGGAAATGACCCTGCTGATCGCCGTGGCCCTGGTGGTGCTGGTGGTGTTCCTGTTCCTCGGCAACTTCCGCGCCTCGCTGATCCCGACGCTGGCGGTGCCGGTGTCGCTGGTGGGCACGTTCGCGGTGATGTACCTGTACGGTTTCTCCCTGAACAACCTGTCGCTGATGGCGCTGATCCTCGCCACTGGGCTGGTGGTGGACGACGCCATCGTGGTGCTGGAGAACATTTCCCGGCACATCGACAAAGGTGTACCGCCGATGAAGGCCGCCTATCTCGGCGCCGAAGAGGTGGGTTTCACCCTGTTGTCGATGAACGCTTCGCTGGTGGCGGTGTTCCTTTCGATCCTGTTCATGGGCGGGATCGTCGAGAGCCTGTTTCGCGAGTTCTCCATCACCCTGGCGGCCGCCATTGTCGTCTCGCTGGTGGTGTCCCTGACACTTACGCCGATGCTCTGCGCCCGCTGGCTCAAGCCTCACGTGCCCGGACAGGAAAACCGCTTGCAGCGCTGGAGCCAGGGCCTCAACGAACGGATGGTCCGTGGCTACGCACGGACGTTGGACTGGGTGCTGCGCCATCGGCGCCTGACCTTGCTCAGCCTGTTGCTGACCATCGGCGTGAACATCGCGTTGTACGTGGTAGTGCCGAAAACGTTCATGCCGCAGCAGGACACGGGCCAGTTGATTGGCTTCGTGCGCGGCGACGACGGGCTGTCGTTCAACGTGATGCAGCCGAAGATGGAGATCTTCCGACGCGCCGTGCTCAAGGACGAAGCGGTGCAGAGCGTGGCGGGCTTTATCGGTGGCAACAACGGCACCAATAATGCCTTCATGCTGGTGCGCCTCAAGCCGATCAAGGAGCGGGGCATTTCCGCGCAGAAAGTTATCGAACGGCTGCGCAAGGAAATGCCCAAGGTACCCGGCGGTCAGTTGATGCTGATGGCCGACCAGGACTTGCAGTTCGGTGGCGGTCGCGAGCAGACCACCTCGCAATATTCCTACATCCTGCAGAGCGCCGACCTGGCGTCGCTGCGCGCGTGGTACCCCAAGGTCGTCGCCGCTTTTCGTGCCTTGCCGGAACTGACCGCCATCGATGCCCGTGACGGTGGCGGGGCGCAGCAGGTGACGCTGGTGGTGGACCGCGACCAGGCCAAGCGCCTGGGTATCGACATGGACATGGTCACGTCGGTGCTGAACAACGCCTACAGCCAGCGGCAGATTTCCACCATCTACGACAGCCTCAATCAGTATCAGGTGGTGATGGAGGTCAACCCCAAGTACGCCCAGGATCCCAAGACACTCGAGCAGGTCCAGGTCATCACTGCCGACGGGGCGCGGGTCCCGCTGTCGACGATTGCTTATTATGAAAACAGCCTGGAAGACGACCGGGTCAGCCATGAAGGGCAGTTTGCTTCCGAGGGCATTTCCTTCGATATGACAGAAGGCGTCACGGTGGAGCAGGGCACGGCCGCCATTGAGCGGGCCATTGCCAAGCTTGGGATGCCGGAGGATGTCATCGCGAAGATGGCCGGCACTGCCGACGCCTTTGCCGCCACCCAGAAAAGCCAGCCGTTCATGATCCTCGGGGCGTTGCTGGCGGTGTACCTGGTTCTGGGCGTGTTGTATGAAAGCTACATTCATCCGCTGACCATCCTGTCCACCTTGCCCTCGGCGGGGGTGGGCGCGCTGCTGTCGATCTACGCGCTGGGCAGTGAATTCAGCCTGATCTCGTTGCTGGGCCTGTTTCTGTTGATTGGCGTGGTGAAGAAGAACGCGATCCTGATGATCGATCTTGCGCTGCAGCTGGAGCGCGCCGGCCAGACGCCGCTGGAGTCGATCCGCAGTGCGTGCCTGTTGCGGCTGCGGCCGATCCTGATGACCACGCTGGCGGCCATCCTTGGCGCCTTGCCGCTGCTGCTCGGCGGTGCCGAAGGGTCGGAAATGCGCCAGCCACTGGGCCTGACGATCATCGGCGGGCTGGTGTTCAGCCAGGTCCTGACGCTTTACACCACCCCGGTGGTTTACCTTTATCTCGATAACCTGCGCCATCGCTTCAACCGCTGGCGTGGGGTGCGCACTGATGCTGCCCTGGAAACTCCGTTATGACCGACCGTTCGTTTTCCAACTTCGCCGCACCGCTGGCGACTGCCCGTGGCTCGCGGGTACTGAGCCTGGCGCTGTGCGTGGCGATGCTGAGTGCTTGCGCGATCGGCCCGGATTACCAGCGTCCGGCTGCCGCCGCACCTGTGCAATACAAAGAGGCCCAGGGCTGGCGCCAGGCCAACCCCAGCGACGCCCTGGCCCGTGGTGCCTGGTGGGAGCTGTACGCGGATACCCGACTCAATGAACTGGTGGAAAAGCTCAACGCTTCCAACCAGACCGTGGCCCAGGCCGAAGCCCAGTACCGTCAGGCCCAGGCGCTGGCGCGCAGTGCCCGTGGGGCATTTTTCCCGACGGTGGACCTGACCGTTGGAAAGAACCGCTCCAGCCAGGGCACCGGCAGCAGCAGTTCGAGCCTGAGCAGTTCCTCCAGCGGCATCCGCGACACCTACAGCGCCCAGGCAGGCGTGAGCTGGGAAGCGGACGTCTGGGGCAAATTGCGCCGCACCTTGGAGGCCGACGAGGCCAGCGCCCAAGCCAGTTTTGCCGATCTGGCGGCGATGCGCCTGAGCCAGCAATCGGAACTGGTGCAAAACTATTTGCAGCTGCGCGTGATCGACGAGCAGAAGCGCTTGTTGCAGACCACCGTCGACAACTACCAGCGCTCGCTGAAAATGACCGAAAACCAGTACCGCGCCGGGGTGTCCGGCAAGGACGCGGTGGCCCAGGCGCAAAACCAGCTCAAGACCACCCAGGGCGACCTGATCGACCTGATCTGGCAGCGGGCCCAATTTGAAAATGCCATCGCCGTACTGATCGGCCTGCCTCCGGCCGAATTCAGCCTGGCCGAAACCCAAGACCTTCCGACACTGCCGCAGGTCCCGGTGGCGCTGCCTTCGCAGTTGCTCGAGCGCCGTCCGGACATCGCTTCGGCGGAGCGCTCGGTCATGGCCGCCAACGCCAATATCGGCGTGGCAAAGGCGGCCTATTATCCAGACCTGACCCTGAGCCTGAGCGGTGGCTACAGCAG
Organism: Pseudomonas sp. Z4-20; assembly: GCF_051131955.1. Classification (NCBI taxonomy): domain Bacteria; kingdom Pseudomonadati; phylum Pseudomonadota; class Gammaproteobacteria; order Pseudomonadales; family Pseudomonadaceae; genus Pseudomonas; species Pseudomonas sp. Z4-20. The sequence continues at coordinate 3,163,707 of NZ_CP071641.1, read as the reverse complement.
CTCCACTTACGATAATTGGGTGAGTGTGCCGAACCGCTTCTGGTCGGTGGGACCGCAATTGGCGATGACGCTGTTCGACGGCGGCCAGCGCTCGGCCGAAGTCGACCGCAGTGTCGCGGCCTACGACCAGACCGTCGCGACCTATCGCCAGACCGTGCTCGACGGGTTCCGTGAAGTCGAGAACTATATGATCCAGCTCAAGGTGCTCGAAGACGAGGCCCGCGTACGCCAGGAAGCCCTGGACGCCGCCCGCGAGTCCCTGCGCCTGACCCAGAACCAATACCGGGCGGGGTTGATCGGCTACCTCGACGTCGTGACCGTGCAAGCCACCGCGCTGAGCAGCGAGCGTAGCGTGTTGAACCTGCAACAGAGCCGCTTGATCGCCAGCGTGCAGTTGATCGCCGCGTTGGGCGGGGGTTGGGATGGGCAGTTGCAGGCGAGCGAGAAGCCATAATCGCGCCGCTGATGAAATATGGGGCTGCTCCGCAGCCCAGCGGGAGCAAGCTCCCTCGCCACAGGCCAGCAGTCCCGCTTTTGGCCGATGCACTGCCTACGTCCTGTGGTGATGGCTTGCTATAGTTCAAGCCTCTTTTCTGCCGGTTAAGGATCACTGCCATGTCGCAATATCAAGCGTTCAACGTCGAACTTGCGGATAAAATCGCCCATGTGCAGATCAATCGCCCGGACAAGATCAACGCGATGAACGCTGCGTTCTGGACTGAGATCATCGATATCTTCCAGTGGGTCGACGATACCGACGAAGTGCGAGTGGTGGTCCTGAGCGGTGCCGGCAAGCACTTTTCGTCCGGCATCGACCTGATGATGCTGGCCGGAGTGGCGAATGAACTGGGCAAGGATGTCGGCCGCAACGCCCGTGTGCTGCGGCGCAAGATCCTGGAACTGCAAGCCTCGTTCAACGCCGTGGACAATTGCCGTAAACCGGTTCTCGCGGCGATCCAGGGTTATTGCCTGGGCGGTGCCATCGACCTGATTTCCGCCTGCGACATGCGCTACGCCGCCCAGGACGCGCAGTTCTCCATCAAGGAAATCGACATCGGCATGGCCGCCGATGTTGGCACATTGCAACGCTTGCCCCGGATCATCGGGGACGGCATGCTGCGTGAACTCGCTTATACGGGGCGCACCTTTGGTGCCGACGAAGCGCGCAGCATTGGCCTGGTCAATCGTGTCTACAGCGATGCCGCCAGCCTGCTCGACGGGGTGATGGGCATTGCCCGGGAAATTGCCGCCAAGTCGCCGATCGCTATCGCCGGCACCAAGGAAATGATCAGCTACATGCGCGATCATCGCATCGACGACGGGCTGGAATACGTCGCCACCTGGAACGCCGCCATGTTGCAATCCAACGACCTGCGCGTGGCCATGGCCGCCCATATGAGCAAACAGAAACCCGAATTTCTGGATTGATCGATCATGATTTCATGTTGGACCACCGCAGTACTCGACACCGACCTCCCCGGCGGCTGGGCCGTCGCTCGCAGCCCGGAAGGTTTTTTGTACGATGACAACGGCGCGTTGTTTCCCCGCGACTGGCTCAAGCGCCAGGACCTGTCGATCCTCGCCGAACATGGCATCGGTCATCTGGATGGCGAACCGGTCTACCTGCTGGAATTGCGCAGCTCTCTGGAGATTCCCGGCTGCAACTGGAAAGGCCTGCGGGCGTTCATGCTCGAGGACGACCACACGCTGTTCAAGGTACTGGGCTATGCGGCGCAGGTCGGCACCTGGGCCCGGGAGCATCGCTTCTGTGGCAGTTGCGGCCAGCGCATGAGCCAGGTTCCGGGGGAGCGGGCGATGTATTGTCAGGCGTGCGACCTGCGGCATTACCCGCGCATCTCACCCAGCATGATCGTATTGATCACCCGTGGCGATGAAGTCCTGCTGGCCCGTTCGCCCCGGTTCGTCAGCGGTGTCTACAGCACCTTGGCGGGGTTTGCCGAGCCGGGTGAGTCGGCGGAGGATTGCCTGGTCCGGGAGGTGCGCGAGGAAGTCAGCATCGAAGTGAAGAACATCCAGTACGTGGGCAGCCAGTGCTGGCCGTTCCCCCATTCGATGATGCTGGGTTTCCATGCCGAGTACGCCGGGGGCGACATCGTGCCCCAGGAAGATGAAATCGAGGACGCCCAGTGGTTCAACGTTCACGACCTGCCGCCGTTGCCGGCCTCGCGTTCCATCGCTCGCTACCTGATCGACCTCTATGTCGCCCGGCGTCTAGGCCACGCTGAACCAGTGCTGCCAGGCTAGACGCACGGTCAGGCCCAGCACCACGGTGATGAACACCGGGCGGATGAACTTCGCGCCGCCGCTGATGGCGGTGCGCGCGCCAAAGAAGGCGCCGACCATCACCGACAGGCCCATGCTCAGGCCGATGATCCAATCCACCTGGCCCGAGAAGATGAACACCGACAGCGCCGCGATGTTGCTGACGAAGTTCATGCTGCGAGCCACGCCGCTGGCCTTGACCAGGTCGATAGGGTAGAGCAGCAGGCTGCTGACGGTCCAGAACGCGCCGGTTCCCGGGCCGGCCACGCCGTCATAGAAACCCAGGGTGAAGCCTTGGGGCGCCTGCCAGGTCTTCTTGATCGGCGCGTCACTGTCCAGCGGCGCCTTGGGTGTGCCGCCGAACAGCAGGTACAAGCCGCAGGCAAAGACAATCACCGGCAGCATCTTGTTCAGCCATTCGGCGGGCAGGTAATGGGCGACGATGGCGCCGGCCAGTGCACCGACCAGCGTGCCGACAATCGCGTGAGTCCACTGCCGTGGATGAAACAACTTGCGCCTGTAGAAGGTAAAGCTGGCCGTGGCCGAGCCAAAGGTCGAACTCAGCTTATTGGTGCCCAGGACCAGGTGCGGCGGCAGGCCGGCGGTCAACAGGGCAGGTGTGGTGAGCAGGCCGCCACCGCCGGCAATGGCGTCGATGAAACCGGCAATGAACGCGACAACGGCCAGGATAGCGAGGGTGGAGAGGTCTACGCTGAGTTCAAAAGGCATGGAATGGGCTTATTGGGCAGGTCGCAGAAAGGCTGCGGGAAGGCCGTTATGTTACCCATAACGGCGCCGGCCCGCGACTGCCTCAAATCGCCCGTGGCGAGGAAGCTTGCTCCTTCCTCGTCACGGTGATGCGTTGTGTTTGCCAGCGTGGATCAACTCTGGCGTACGGGTGCATGATCGCCACGAATAACCTCACTCCGGCCGAAACACCGCTCGCAAGCAATTTTCGCGCTTGTCCTTGAACATTCCATAGCCCTCCACCGACTGCTCCAGCCCCATGGGATGGGTCAGCAGATAGGAGGGGTCCAGCTCACCTTTCTGGATGTGCTCGAACAACCGCCTCACGTAGCGCTGTCCCGGTTGCTGGCCCGAACGCAGGGTCAGGGATTTGTTGACGATCGCCCCCATGGGGAATTTGTCCAGCAAGCCGCCGTACACCCCGACCACCGACACCGTTCCGCCTTTGCGACAGGCGCGGATCGACTGGCGCAGGACGGTTCCGCGCTCAGTGTGCAGGCGCAGCATCTGCTTGGTCTTGTCGTAGAAATAATCGACCTCGGTGCCGTGAGCCTCCATGCCGACGCAATCGATGCAGCGATCCGGTCCGCGGCCGCCGGTCAGCTCCAGCAAGGCGGCGTGCACATCGGTGGTCTCGTAATTAAGGGCGATGGCGCCAGCCTTTTCTTCGGCCAGGCGTAAGCGATCGGGAAAGCGGTCGATGGCGATCACTCGTTCGGCGCCCAGCAAATAGGCGCTGGAGATTGCCATCAGCCCAACGCCGCCGCAGCCCCACACCGCCACTGTATCGCCGCGCTGGATGTCGGCATTGTCGGCGGCGAAATAGCCGGTGGGCACTGCGTCAGAGACGAACACCGCCTGTTCGTCGCTGACGCCATCGGGGATGGTGAACAGGTTCACGTCGGCGAAAGGCACGCGGATGTAAGTCGCGTGGCTGCCGGCGTAACCGCCAAAGGCATGGCTGTAGCCAATGATGCCGCAAGCCGGCTGGCCGTAGGCAATGTCCGTAGCGGTGGGGTTTGGATTGGAGTTGTCGCAGCAGGAAAAGTCCGAGCGCTGGCAGTGCTCGCATTCGCCGCAGCCGACAATCGACACCGTTACGACCCGGTCGCCCTTCTTGAATTGGGTGACAGCCGAGCCGGTTTCCACTACTTCGCCCATGAATTCATGGCCAATGATATCGCCGGCCTGCATGGTCGGTACGTAACCGCCAAGCAGGTGCAAATCCGAGCCGCAGACTGATGACAGGATGACTCGCACGATGGCATCGCGAGGGTTGAGGATGGACGGGTCGTCGACGGTCTCGACTTGTAATGAGTTGGGGCCTTGCCAAGTCAGTGCGCGCATCAGACGGTACCTCCGTTGAGTCCGGATTTGTCAGTGGGAGAATCATTGGCCGGTGCTTGAGTCGCTTTGCTGGCCGGGTGCACGAAGAGAAAATCCCTGGTTTGCTCGCGCATTTTGTTGGTACTCACTTCCCCAGTCTCCAGCTGTTGCTTGATGCTGCGCAGCACGTTCAGCAAGGCTTTGTCCGAAAACCGTGAAATGGCCGCGGCCAGGGCGTAGCCAGCCGCGCCGAGGGGCGTCTGGCAGGCGACGATGACTTTGATTTGCGTACCGCGGCCGGCCGGTGCATCGCTGAAGTGCATTTGGATGTCATGCTTGAATCGTTTATCCGGCCCGGCGACCCAGTGCAGTTTGCGGCCTTCCTTGGGCTCGCACTCTTCGAGGTCCCAGTGCAGCGTCTTTTCCATCGGCCCATGGGCGACCCAGCGATAGGTGCGCTCGCCGGTCTGCTCGATGGCATCGACCCAAGGCATCAACGACCCGAGATTGGCCGGGTTGCGGCAGAACGCAAAGACCTCTTCCCTGGGCTTGCCCACCGTGATGCTGCGGGAGATCACCTTGCTGCCGTCCCAGTCTCGATCCTGTTCGAAAGTTTGCTCGAACGGGCTGTGGGTCAATGCGCGCTTGACCCTGCATGTGCCGCTGTAGCCACGCCAGGCCGCGCATGCACCCAGCAGCACTTGTGGCCAGCCTTTCAGACCCCCTTGGCGCAAGCCGTTGGCGATCAGCAGTGAACCTGCAACCAGCGACACCAAACGCTCCGGCGTGCCGAGATTAGGGTGCGAAGGCGTGGGAACCGGGGCCCGGCTCGCCACCAGTTTTGGACGTTCGGTCATGATGATTCTCCTTATTAATACAGGGACGACATAAGGAATGAACCGAGGGCGTACGGGGTTGTTCCGTTGGCTTTGGCGGTTTCCGATGAGCCGGACGCGGGGCGGGTTTCGCCCCCTTGTCTTGCCGGGTCAAAAGAGCCGGAAGGCCGGCCAGCAGCTAAAATTTTTTTGAAATCAAGGGGTTGTCAGTCCAGGCAAATGAGTACATAATTGCGCCCATCGAACGCATTGGGGTGTTAAAAAACTTAATGTTTTCAAGGAGATAGCTCGCTAATGGCGGCTCTCGTCCTGATCAGTTTGTATGCGGTTGATGTGGTTGCATTGCATCAAGCGTCTTGAGGCCGAATAGCAAAATGGTTATGCAGTGGATTGCAAATCCACCTACGCCGGTTCGATTCCGACTTCGGCCTCCACTTTTAAAAAGCTCTGTAGATCCATGATCTACAGAGCTTTTTTTATTCACCAAGCAGTGAAAGGTTTTGTCTTTAAAAGGGCAAGGGCATCCTTGCTTCACCGGGGAGGGATGTATATATTTCCCCCTCTGTTGCACCAGGCTCGATCCTGGCAGATGCATACATCTGCCAGTTTCACACGGCTTGGCCGCGCTACCGCCCGAATGGCGAAACTGGTAGACGCATGGGACTTAAAATCCCCCGCTCGTAAGGGCGTGCCGGTTCGATTCCGGCTTCGGGCACCATACAAAACAAAGGGTTGCATGATATTCCTCATGCAACCCTTTTTGTTTGCTCCGCTGAAAGTCTCCAGCCACCGATCACAACCTGCGCCGAAACGCCTCCAGTATCTCCCGCGTACCCTTTTTCATCTGCAACTGGGCAATGGCATCCAGCGGATGCCAGAGGCAGTCGCAGATTTCGTTCTGTGGCCGGGCTGCCTTCGAGTCGTTGATTGAAGCTTCGAACACGTGATGCTCGGTGCCGCCTTCGTTGAGCCGCATCAAGTAGAGAAGGTTCTCGGCGCTCAGCCCGGTTTCCTCCGCCAGCTCTCTCAGGGCTGCGTCGGCATGGCTTTCGCCGCGCTCGACAGTGCCACCCGGCAGGGCCCAGCGGCTCTTGGGTTTGCGCACCAGCAGGATATGGCGGTCTTCTTCGCAGATGACGGTCGCTCGAATTTTCATAGCCTTGCCCACTCACCGACTGTCATTAAATTGCAATATAACTGCAATATTTGAGCCTTGCGCGCTCGGTGTGTTCAAAATTTATTTTGCTGATACCTGTGGGACCGCGAGCCCACGGCAAAGACTGCATCCATTTCGCCAGCGGTACGCTTGAGCGACCGGTCATCGCCAAAAATGAATCAGCTTGGAAAAAACGCATCAATGTTGGGTGGACGAACCGGTCCCGGTGAATGGGGGAACGAGCAGAATGACCACCGTTGAAGATTTCAAGATCAAATCCCACGAGCTTTTAGTTGAGCTCGATACCGCCACATCAGAAATGATGACGCTGATCTGTATCCATCAAATGTCCGGGAATGCCTGGGACGAGGCAGTCCGGCGTCAACATGAGGCCTATGAGCAATGGGTCGCCTATCTGAACGAACGCGAGTAGCTGCACGGCTGTCACGCCACCGGTTAAGCAGATTCTTTGAACGGACCCTCGGTGGCCATGCCTAATCCATAGACTGACAAGAGGATTAGGACATGTCTGAATTAGCCAGTTATTTCTGGATCGCCGTTGCGGTGCTGCTGTTGCTCGTGGATTTGTGGGCGATTGTCAGCGTCTTCCGGAGCGATAAATCGGCCGGTACCAAGGCAGGCTGGGCGCTGCTGTTGATCATCGTGCCTGTGCTGGGCTTGATTGTCTGGGGCGTGGCGGGGCCGCGAGGCATGAAGAACCCGCCTTCATCGCCCGAGCACAGCAAGGGCTGACGCAGCCTATGCGAGCCACCCGGTCAGCGGTTTTTCCACTGGCCGCCGGTGGTTTCGCAGTCCTTTTGCGCTTGCTGAAGCTGATGTGCGCCATAGTAGTACCGGATGACTTGCGCATTGTCCGGAAGGTTGGCCGACCCACCGCTGCGATCCTTGCTGGTTGAATGGGGATTGGCCAAGGCTTCCTGGGTAAGCCTGGCCTTGCAGGTCGCCACATAGCCTTCGGCGCAGCGCTCGACCGGTTTCTTTTCGGTGCTCAGGGTTCCCTTGCTTTCGTTGCTGCAGGACCAGCCGATGGCCTCGGCGGGCACGCCTTGATATTCATAACAACTGCGGGTTTCGACTTGCGCTACCGCTTGGCTCTGGGACCGGGTAGTGACGTCACATCCTTGGGCCATGACCGTGGAGGGGACTGCGCAGGCGATCAGCAGCAGGACTTTGGCATTCATGATGATTCTCCCTTTCGACGTTTCTTTGCAGCCATACCTATCAATATCGAGGCGCAAAGAACGGTCCTTGTTCCATCGGTTTTTCAACCGGTAGACCGTAGGGGGGAATCTGTCAGGCAACAGTCATCAACGCAGCCTGGCGTTAATGAAGCCTGGCGCTACCGAAATTTGGGTAGCGGTGGCTCCGAGGGCTTCAACGATGACAATGCGCTCTGGATCGAAGGGGCGTCTTTCTCGATGTCGTTGAGGCGATCGCGGATACGGACCGCGGCGGGGTGGCCACCCTGGTGGTCGACCCAGTCGGCGATTTCTTTGCAGGCTGCGGTCAGCCGAGCCTGGCGCGATTCCAGCAAAGTGAGCAGGGTGGTGATGGACTCTTTTTCGGACATGTCACACCTCCATTCAAGGTTGAGGATCAGGCAGCACAAAACCCATCGGTAGTGACGGGTAATGCTGCAATAAAGCGTAGTTGAGTTATTACTGGTCTGTGGGACATCCGGCACGCGACTGGACAGTCGGCGCGCCAGAGTCTGTCATATCCGTTTCAGCCGGACTCCTTTATCCACGAGGGCGCGACGGAGACTCGCCAGCGCACATCGGTAATACCGTATTTTTCCGCCATGGGTTTTGATACCCGCTTGACCTTTTCCCTGCCGAATTTGGGTATGCGCCCAACACCCGCGTCGCAACTGGCCCAATGCCAAGCTTCGGAGTTATTCATCAAGTCTGCGCGAATGATGAAAGACTTGGGCTCGCCATGGAGCATGTAGTCGATGATGTAAAGCGATGGACCGCCCATAAATCCTCCCTAATTGATCCTATACGGATGGATACGGAGGCGTTCGGAAAATTCCATCGGATTTCCAGACGGTCGAAAAAGCCCCGCGCAGGCCTTTGGCCAGCTTGCGCCGCATGGCCTGGAACGACAGTGCTCACGGTGCGGAACCAAACCCGGTTAACCTTCTCCAAGGTGAGCTTCAAAACAAGGTGCCAGGGATCGAAGGCAATGCATTGCGGCACTGAATAAAGGCAAAACATGAAGAATATCGTCGGGGCGCTGGTCATGATGTTCATTGCCAGTGGTTTGTCGGGATGCATTGGATCACCGGTCGAACTGACTCCGAACACCGAGCAACGCTTGCGCGCTCAACCTCCGATCCGTTTCCTGTTGACCTTTGACGACGGTCCCAGCGCATCGTCGTTCTGGAATCCTAGCCTGGATGTGTTGGAGGCCCTTGCACATAACCCGGTGCAGCCAGGGATCAAGGCTGTATTTTTTGTCCAGACGCGTGCGCCGCGAGCCGGAGGCAGCGACATCGGCCGTTCGGTCATGCATCGTGAGCAGAGGGAAGGGCACCTGCTGGGCTTACATACGGCAACCCATTGGCACACCAATCATCGATTCCTGAATCCTGACGAACTGGAGCAGTCGCTCGTCAACGGCGCAAACGATATTGCCGCAGTGACCGGCGCGCCGCCCAGCCTGGTGAGGCCACCGTTCTGGAGCTATGACAGGCGCACCTTCGCGGCCTATCAGCGGCACGGCATGCACGTATTGCTGACGGACTTGAGTGCCAACGATGGAAAAGTCTGGGGCATCACCCTGAGTCCGCGGCGACGGATGAGCCTGACACGCCAGCTCTCCGAAGTGCGTGAGCGTATCGCTGCCGGGCAACTACCGGCCGTGGACGGGGTGATACCGGTCGTGGTGACCTTCCATGACCTCAATCGCTATACCGCTCGCCACGCCCGCGAGTACCTGCAGATTCTGCTCGACAGCGCCCGCGAAACCGGCCTGAAGACGGCCGCCAAGCCTTTTTATGACGACAGCCAGGCCCTTGAGCGCGCTGCGATGGCGCGCACGGTCCAGAATACCTCCCAGCCCGTGCATCTACCCGGTTTGTGGGACTGGCTATGGGATTCGGACGCCCATTGATGGTTTTTCCTGGTTGGACACGGCGCGACATTCGGTAGGCGCCGGGCCGAAAACCGGGAGTAATGTAGACGCCGTAACCTGTTTTTCCAGGAGGTGAGAATCATGAGTACTGCGATGCTGACGAAAATGCACATCAATGGTTATGACGTACTCAGCGTAAACAGCGGCCCGTGGCGGGTTTGTACCCAGGCCGACCGGTTGGGCTCCTTCGCTTCGCGCGAGGAAGCGCTGGCCTATGCCGTCGCGTTGCCGGCCAGGAGGCGCCGTAGCGTCCAGCCAGGCAACACTCGGTAGGCGAAGCGCGGCGGGCAGTCAAACCCGCCGCGCTGCCTATCGGATCAGGAAACCGCCAGTTCCAGCGGAATTTCCAGGGTGAACACCGCGCCTTGCCCAGGCCCGTCACTGTGGACATGAAGGCGGCCGTTCATCTCGACCGCCGCTAAAGCGCAACTGTGCAAGCCGAATCCGTGGCCGTTCTTGCGGGTCGTGAACCCGTGATTGAAGATCCTGGCCAGGTGCTCAGGCGCGATGCCTTCGCCACGATCCTTGACGGTCAAACATAAGGTTGCCGGCTCGACGATACGAATGCCCAAGACCATTTCCCTAGGCGGTTCGATATGGGACATGGCGAACTTGGCATTGCTGATCAAATTGATCAGGATCAGCAGCAACCGGTGCTTGTCGCCCAGCATCACCGGTGTGTCCTGATAATCCTTGATGACGGTGACATGGTGCCTGCTCAGCGCGCCCGAATTCATGCGCAATGCATCTTCGAACAGCTCGGCGATATTCAGCGGCTCGATCAGCCTGGCGGCCCCGGCGTAGGTTTGCTGGGTCGTGACGATTTCCTTGATGTGATCAATGCTTCTGGTCAGTTGCGCCAGCTCTTCAATGAGCAGCGCCTGTTCGGCGGCAACGGAGTCGGCCAGTTCATTGAAGTAGCGGGGCAACAGCTTGCCTTTTTCGTCCTCGGTGATGAACTGGCCCAGATCCTGGGTATGTTCGTTCATCATCCTGACAGCTCGCCCCAATCCCTGCGTCTTGCTGTTCTTCAACTTGCGGGTCACCAGCTCCGCTGAAATATTCACGCTGTTGAGCACGTTGCCGACGTTGTGCAAGACGTTCGTCGCGATCTCGGCCATGCCCGCCATGCGCGCGGCATCCACCAACTCGCGCTCGGCCTCTTTCAGCTCCTGCGTACGCGCTTGCACGCGCTCTTCGAGGTTGTCGTTGGAAGCCTGCAGCTCATGGTTGATCTGATTGATCACCGAATAGCTGCGCACCAGCCGCACGGCGAGGTAAATCATCAACAGCGCCATCAGGCTGGCGCAGATGGCCAGGTACATATGGTACTGCCGGTCTGTCGCGGCCGTCCGGCGTTGCGTTTCGTTCAATAGCTCATTGATGCTGTCCAGTTCCTGGGCTACGGGTATGACGCTGATGCGATCCAGCAGGTCGTTGACCAACGGCTGCTCTTGAATGATGGTCTTGACGTGCTGTATCAGGGCGATAAAGGTCGGGCGAGAGGCGGCGGGCAACGAATCAATGTGTTGTTCGAGTTCATTTAACCGGTCTTGTACTTCCGCCGCTTTGTCCGACGTGACGTAGAGGGCGTATTCCAAAGTCGTCAACGCCAGGTCGAGGACATTGGAGGCGGCCGTCAAACGGGCAATGTCCCCGTCGGCTTTCATCTCCTGCAGCAAGGTTTGTATTTGATCCTCAACCGTCGGTAGTGCGTCCAACGACGTACGCAAGTTGGCATTGTGTTGCTCGAATTGCGCCACCAACAGGCTCTTGTTCTTGACCGCATCCACGTAGCCCTGGCGCCTTGACGCCCACAGCGTTGCCAGCGGACCGGAGTGGTTCAGTCGTTCCAATTGCTCCCATCGACTTTGCGCGTCGGGCGGCGGGGTGAGCGAAAGGTTGTTGTTGACGCCTATTTTTTTCCGAAGGATTTTTACGTTCCAGTTCGCGTCGGCTTGTTTAAGTTGACGAATGAAGTCGCGCGACTCGAAGTAAGTCGATGTGTCGTAGGTGTAGGACTTTATTAAAAAGAAAATCAACGCCGAGAAAACAATCAGCGCTACGGCCAACAAGGCGGGCCATTTGTATTTTCTGAAGAGAATGGTCACGCGTTTCTCCTGTTCACGATGGAGACCGAAGCACGTGCTCGATTCTGCAACGTGGAAATGATCAGGGCGAAAGGCTGCGCGGGGGTTTTGCCTGGGTACACGTTGAATTCCCTGCCAACGACGAACATTGGGTTCCTCATTGAACGAAGTGTAGCGTCAACGAGGCGGGGCGGCGCTTTGTTCGGCAGTTGTCGTGCGGGGGAGGCGCGGCCAGGACGGACCGCGCCGATGGACCTATTTGTTGAGATCGATGAAAGGCAGGGCGGTGTTGGGCAACATGGTGGTGGGCAACTCGCCGTTCCAGCGCTCGGCCTTGGTCAGTTCCACCAGGTTCTGGTTACTGGCCAGCGCCTGGGCGCGAGCCTTGATCGCTTCGGCCTCGGCCCTGCCGCGCAATTCAGTTGCGAGGGCATCTGCCTTGGCCTGGGCAACCTGCGAATCGGCTTCCGCCTGGGCCTGGGTCACGCGGATCTGCGCCTGGACCTGCTCGGTGGCGAGCTGTTGCTCACGGGTCTTGACCTGGACTTCCGCCGCCATGCGCGCTTCGATGGCTTTTTCGTAGGCATCGCTGAAATCGATGTTCTCGACCTGGACGCTGTCGATGATCACCGGTCCGGTAATCGTCGCCTTGATTGCCGCCGAAATATCGTTGACCAACTGAACGCGGTTCTGCACTGCCGCGACAGCGTTGAACTTGCCAAACACGTTCTCGACCTGGGTCGGCACCTGTCGGCTGATCATCCGGTCCCGAATGCCTTCGAGGTCCTTGAACTGGGTATAGACCTTGGCCACATCGGAAGGCGCGATGTGCCAGGACACCGACACCTTGAGCTCGGCGGATTGCTGGTCCTTGCTGTACGCCTGCAGGTCATTGTAGGCGGTGACCTGGCTTTGCGTGCTGATCAAGCGGACCGACTCGATAAACGGCATCTTGAACGACAAACCCGGCTCAACCACGCCGACCAGGGCTCCGTTGCGCAAGAGCACGCCGCGCTCGGTCTCATCAACGGTGTACCAACTGCCATAGAACACGCATAACAGGACCACGCCGAGAATTGCAGCGGCGATCGAACCGATGGTTTTGCTGTTCACTTTACTTTCCTTGAGTGGGGTTGGAGGTGGCATGCACTGTTTCCTTTGTGAAGACCGTCACTGTTTTTTCAAACGCCAGACACGAAAAAGCCCTGAAAATTCAGGGCTCTAACGTTAGAAGATGGCGGAGGCGATGGGATTCGAACTCATGGACCTGTTACAGTCGACGGTTTTCAAGACCGTTGCCTTAAACCACTCGGCCACACCTCCGTATTGCGTTGCGGGCGCCATAATACCCGAATGAAACACACTGTCAAACTCTCTACGTAGCTTGTTACAGAGCGTCTGTTATGATCCATGCCACTGAATGTTTCAAAACCGGAGGAGTGTCGCCATGCGCGAACAGGATTACGCAGTGAACAACAGCGTGCAGGCTGAGCAGCTAGAGGTTAGCCGCGTCCTGCGCAACACTTATGGCCTGCTGGCACTCACGCTCGCTTTCAGCGGTGTGATGGCCTTCGTCGCACAACAGATGCGTGTCGGTTACCCGAACATCTTCGTCGTGCTGATCGGTTTCTACGGCCTATTCTTCCTTACCAACAAGCTCCGCGACTCGGCCTGGGGCCTGGTTTCGGCGTTTGCCCTGACCGGTTTCATGGGCTTCTTGCTCGGCCCGATCCTCAACCGTTACCTGGGCATGCAAGGCGGCGCTGAAGTAGTCAGCTCGGCTTTCGCGATGACAGCCCTGGTATTCGGCGGCCTGTCGGCCTACGTGCTGATCTCCCGCAAGGACATGAGTTTCCTGAGCGGTTTCATCACCGCCGGTTTCTTCGTGTTGCTGGGCGCGGTGGTGGCTAGCTTCTTCTTCCAGATCAGCGGCCTCCAACTGGCAATCAGCGCCGGCTTCGTGCTGTTCTCGTCGGTCTGCATCCTGTACCAGACCAGCGCCATCATCCATGGCGGCGAGCGCAACTACATCATGGCGACCGTTAGCCTGTATGTGTCGATCTACAACCTGTTTGTCAGCTTGTTGCAGCTGTTTGGCCTGATGGGTCGCGATGACTGATATTGCTGGAGCGTCTGCTTCGGTGTGAGCTGTTGACGTGAGAAACGGCGCCTCTCCTGAAAGGGAGGGCGCCGTTTTTTTTGCGCCTTTTTCTCGGGTTTATTGCGGGATCGGCAAGAGAACCATCACAACCAGGGGTTTTGCGCCAAGTGCTGACTCTCAAAGCGGCGAATCTGTTGCGCGCGTTGAAGTGTGGCACCAATGGCATCCAACCCGAGCAGCAACGATTGCTTGCGCAGTCCGTCGATCTCGAACGCAACGACAGTACCGTCCGCTAGTTCAATGCACTGCCCAGGCAAATTGACGTTGATATGCGCCGTTCCGGCCTGGCTGATAACGTCCGCGACTTTCTTCCACCGAGTCTCGGGAAGCTCAATCAGCAGTACCCCGTTTCGCTGGCAATTGTCGTAGAAGATCCCCGCGAAGCTCGTACCGATCAGCGCCCGAATGCCCATCTGCTGCAACCCCCACACAGCGTGCTCCCGGCTCGAGCCGCAGCCAAAATTGTCGCCCACCACCAGGAACGTTGCCCCACGCCAGCCGGTTCTATTGAGGACGAACTCAGGATTGGGAACGCCAGGCTCCAGCCATCTCAGGTCGAAAAACAGGCCAGTGTCCAGCCCTTGGCGGTCGATGCCCTTGAGAAACTGCTTGGGCATGATCACGTCAGTGTCGATGTTGGCAGGCAGCAGTGGGGCGGCGATGCCAGCGACGGTGTCAAAAGGTTGCATGCTTCAAGCCTCCGCGAGCAGTGAACGAACGTCAGTCAGATGGCCGGTTATCGCCGCGGCAGCGACCATGGCCGGGCTCATCAGGTGGGTGCGCGCGCCTGCGCCCTGGCGTCCTTCAAAGTTGCGATTGGTGCTGGACGCGCAGCGATCCCCTGGTGCGAGTACGTCGTCGTTCATCGCCAGGCACATCGAGCAACCCGACTGGCGCCATTCGAAACCGGCGTCGCGGAAGATCCCGGCCAGTCCCTCTTCTTCGGCCTGGTCACGCACGGCCGTGGAGCCGGGCACGATCATTGCGCGCACATGGGCCGCCACGCGCTTGCCGCGTACGACACGTGCCGCATCGCGCAAATCTTCGATACGCGCATTGGTGCAGGAGCCGATGAACGCATGGCTGATGACGACCTCATTGAGCAGCATCCCTGGTGTCAAGCCCATGTAGTCCAGCGCCCTTTGCATGCCCTGGCGCAGGATGGGGTCGAGCTGCGTCGATGGGTCCGGCACGCGCGCGCCTACCGGCAACGCCTGGTCGGGGCTGGTGCCCCAAGTCACCATGGGTTCCAGCGCATTGACATCGAGTGTTACTTCCCGATCGAACAGCGCGCCTTCATCGCTGTGCAATGCTCGCCACTTGGCCACGGCCCGTTCCCACAATTCGCCCTGGGGAGCCCGGGGCTTGGCTTGCAGGTAGGCGAAGACTTTGTCATCCGGGGCCATGAAGGCGCCTCGGGCTCCGGCTTCAACGGCCATGTTGCAAATGGTCATCCTGGCTTCGACGCTCAGGGCAGTGATGGCCGGGCCCGCGAATTCGATGGCATATCCGGTGGCACCGGAGGCGCCGATCTGTTCAATCAGGGCCATGATGATGTCCTTGGCGGTGACTCCCGCCCCGAGCTCGCCATTCACTAGGACGCGCAGGGTTTTCAAGCGCTTGTAGACCAGTGTCTGCGTTGCCAGCAAGTGTTCTATTTCAGAGGTGCCGATGCCAAAACCGAACGCGCCCAATGCGCCATAGGTGGTGGTATGGCTATCGCCGGCGGCGACGACCATGCCCGGCAGGATAAAGCCTTGCTCGGGGGCCACGACGTGCTCGATGCCTTGGCGTTTGTCGAGTACATCGAACAGCTCAATGCCGAAGTCGCGACAGTTTTCGGCGAAGTACGACACCTGCCGGGCACCGCCGG
The DNA here is from genome assembly GCF_051131955.1 of Pseudomonas sp. Z4-20. Lineage (NCBI taxonomy): Bacteria > Pseudomonadati > Pseudomonadota > Gammaproteobacteria > Pseudomonadales > Pseudomonadaceae > Pseudomonas > Pseudomonas sp. Z4-20. The sequence continues at coordinate 3,148,076 of NZ_CP071641.1, read as the reverse complement.
CATCCGGCATGGTCGCGATGCGCTGGGGCGTCGTCGGGTTGACGTGGTCGACCACCGCAAGGGTTGCGCTCGGCCGCCAGACGCTGCGGCGGGTTTCGCGCAGGCCGCTGAAGGCTTGCGGGCTGGTGTACTCGTTCGCGACTTGGCGGTCGATGTAGAGCAGCACATGACCCTGGTCATCCAGCGGGCAGACGGTATGGCTGTCGATGTGTTTCTGATAGAGGGTTCTCGGGCTGTTCATACGAGCGCTTCTTGTCTTGGCGGGGCTTGCCTGCGAACAGCATATTCACCATCAAGGCGGCATCAAGAGCGCTAAAGTGAAGGCGTTGCACACGAGTCGTGATCAATCATCCGGCAGGGGCGGCGGGCAGGCCGCCCCGAGGTGAAGTGATCAGCGCCTGCCGGTGCGGGTGCTGACGTCCACCCACACGGCCAAGACCAAGATGCTGCCTTTGACGATCATCTGCCAGTAGCTGTCGACGTCGAGCATCGACATGCCGTTGTCCAGGCTGGTGATGACCAATGCGCCGAGGAGTGCTCCGTAGACCGTACCGGAGCCGCCGCGCATGGAAGTGCCGCCGATGAAGCAGGCGGCGATGGCGTCCAGTTCGCCCATGTTGCCGGCCGACGGTGAGCCGGCGGCCAGGCGCGCCGTGTTGACCATGCCGGCGAGGGCGCACATCACGCCCATGATGCCGAAGATCCACAGTTTCACCGCCTGCACGTTGATGCCCGACAGGCGCGTGGCCTCCATGTTGCTGCCCACCGAATAGACGCGCCGGCCGAAGACGGTCTGGCTGGTCACGTAGCTGAACACGCCGAGCAGGATCAGCAGCAGCAACACCGGAACCGGAATCCCGTCATAGCTGTTGAGCGTGTAGACGAACCCGGCCAGCACCGCGCCAATCAACACCACCCGCACCACGTCCCGCGCCAGAGAATGCGCCGCGAGGCCGTGAAGGGCACGATTGCGCCGCTGCTTCCAGGTCAGAAACAGCGTCAGAGCGAACAACAGCACGCCAAGTCCCGTGCCGACCGCGTGGGGCAAGTAACCCTGGCCGACATAAACCAGCTCCGGCGACACCGGGGCGATGGTGGTGCCACCGGTGATGCCCAGCAGAATGCCGCGAAACGCCAGCATGCCGCCCAGACCCACGATGAAGGAGGGGATGCGCAGGTAGGCGGTCATGTAGCCGTTGGCCAGGCCAATGACCAGTCCGCACAGGGCGACCACGCTGAGGTTCGCCAGCAGCGGAATGTGGTAGACCACGTCGAGAATCGCTGCCAGCCCGCCCAACAGGCCCAGCAACGAGCCCACCGAAAGATCGATCTCGCCGCTGATGATCACCAGCACCATGCCGCAGGCCAGGATGCCGGTGATGGACATCTGCCGCAGCAGGTTCGAGAGGTTGCGCGGGGTCAGGAAACCACCGTCGGTTTGCCAACTGAAGAATAGCCAGATAATCGCCACGGCAATCACCAGGGCAAGCATTTTGTAGCGGGTGAACAGTTGTTTGACCTGGTTCATCTACGCGGACTTCCGATCATTGTTGTGAGGGTCTTCGGGATGGCTGAGCGCGGCAGCGAGCACCTGTTCCTGGGTCAATTGCTGATTGATGAAATCGCCGCGCAGCTGGCCTTCGCCGATCACCAGCACGCGATCGGAAATCCCCAGCACTTCGGCCAGCTCCGAGGACACCATGATGATTGACACACCGTCGGCCGCCAGCGCGCCCATCAGCTTGTAGATTTCGTACTTGGCACCGACATCCACGCCGCGGGTTGGCTCGTCGAGAATCAACACCCTGGGCTTGGTCAGGAGCATCTTCGCCAGCACGGCTTTCTGCTGGTTGCCCCCGGAAAGGCTGGTGATCGGTAAAAACGGGGTCGCGGTCTTCAGGTGCATGCGCGAGATTTCCCGGTCGATGCTGCCCAGCTCGGCCTCGGCGTCGATACGGGTCAGTTTCGAGTAGTTGTCCAGCACGGCCAGGGTGATGTTCTGGCCGACGCCCAGGTCCGGAATGATGCCTTGGCGCTTGCGGTCTTCGGGGACCATGCACAGGCCGGCGCGGATGGACTTGAGTGGCGTGCCGGTGTCGATGGGTTGGCCGTCCAGCCAGACTTCGCCTTCATGACGACCCGGGTAGGCGCCGAACAGCGCCGACACCAGTTCCGTGCGGCCGGCGCCTACCAGCCCGGCGATGCCGAGGATCTCCCCGCGCTTGAGCTCGAACGAAATATCGTCGACGCGTTTGCGCCTGGGATTGTCGACGTCGTAGCAGGTGATGTGGCGCGCTTCGAAAATCACCTCGCCCACCTCATGGGGTTCGGTGGGGTAGAGGTTGCTCATTTCCCGCCCGACCATTTGGGTGATGATCTTCGGGATGTCCATGTCAGCCATGGCCGTGGTTGCGATGTGTTTGCCGTCGCGAATCACTGAAATGGTGTCGCACACGGCGGCCACTTCATCGAGCTTGTGGGAAATATAGACGCAGGCAACTCCCTTGGCCTTGAGGTCGCGGATGATGTCCAGCAGCACGTCGATTTCCGAGCGGGTCAAAGCCGAGGAGGGCTCGTCGAGAATCAACAGGCGCGCCTGTTTGTTCAACGCCTTGGCGATTTCCACCAGTTGCTGGTAGCCACCGCCGTACTGCGAAACCGGCAGCGAGACATTCATGTCCGGCACTTTGAGTTCGCGCATCAGGGCTTCGGCGCGATGGATCATCGCCGGGTAATTCATGCGCCCGCCGGGCAGCGTCAACTCGTGGCCCATGAAGATGTTTTCGGCCACCGACAGGTCGGGAACCAAGGTCAGTTCCTGATGGATGATGACGATCCCGGCGGCTTCGGTGTCGCTGATCGATTGGGCTTTGAGCGGCTGGCCGTCCCAGAGGATCTCACCTTGCCAGGTGCCGTAGGGATAGACCGCCGACAGGACTTTCATCAGGGTGGATTTGCCCGCGCCGTTCTCGCCGCAGAGGCCGACGCATTCACCTGGCTTGACCTTGATGTCGATGCCATTGAGGGCTTTGACACCGTCGAAAGTCTTAACGATGCCGTTCATTTGCAACAGGTATTCGGACATGGCGAGGGCTCGTAAAAAAGGGCTCACACATCAACGACAACCCCGCGGGACGGATATGGGGCCCGCGGGGAGGGCGCTCAGGTCATTGTCCGGCGATCTGTGCCTTGGTATAGAACCCGTCCTTTTCGAGCAGGTCGATGTTGTCCTTGGTCAGCGCGGTGGGAGTGAGCAGGATGGTGTCGACTTTTTTGTTGCCATTATCGTACTGCGAGCTGTAGGTGGGTTTTTCGTTGCGCGCCAGTTGAACCGAGAGCTTGGCCGCTTCGGAGGCGATCAATTTCAGCGGTTTGTAGACAGTCATGGTCTGCGTGCCATCGATGACGCGCTTGACCGCCGCCAGGTCGGCGTCCTGGCCCGAGATCGGCACCTTGCCGGCCAATTTTTGCGCGGCCAAGGCCTGGATGGCGCCGCCGGCGGTGGCGTCATTGGAGGCGACGATGCCATCGATCTTGTTGTTGTTCCGGGTCAGGGCGTTTTCAACGATGCTCAGGGCTTCGGTGGGGTTCCATTCCTTCACCCATTGCTGGCCGACAATCTTGATGTCGCCCTTGTCGATGGCCGGCTGCAGGACCTTCATCTGGCCCTCGCGGAGAATCTTGGCATTGTTGTCCGTGGGCGCGCCGCCCAGCAGGAAATAGTTGCCCTTGGGCGCTGCCTTCAGCACACCGCTGGCCTGCATCTCGCCAACCTTTTCGTTATCGAAGGAAATGTAGGCGTCGATATCGGCGTTGAGGATCAGCCGATCATAGGACACCACTTTGATCCCGGCCTTCTTGGCTTCGGCGACGGCGTTGGTCAGCACGGTGGCGTTGAACGGCACGATGACGATCACGTCGACGCCACGGGAAATCAGGTTTTCGATCTGGGAAATCTGCTTTTGCTCGTTGGCGTCCGCCGATTGCACGAAGACTTTGGCGTCGAGTTTTTCCGCCGCCGCGACGAAGTAGTCACGGTCCCGGGACCACCGCTCCAGGCGCAGGTCGTCGATGGAGAAACCGATTTTCGGGTGGGTGGCGTCGGCCATGACCGGGAGCGATAGCAGGGCCAATGCGCCGGCGAGCAGGGTACGTTTGAAGCTTTTCATGGTGGTGCGTCCTTTTATTGTTTTTTGAAAGACACTGCCTGACGATGAACGTGATGCCGGTAGAACTGTAGAGCGTTGCTTGGCGTTGCGGGCACAGATTTGTCGCGCGAATGTAACAAGCTCGCTGCGCCCGCGAACCGGATTCACTGTCAGGGGTAGATGAACCGGTTGACGACGTTTTCGAGCATCTCTTGCCGACCGCTGACGGCCTGCGGGTCCAGGTCGTTGGTAAAGGCGTGCTCGGCCAGCGATTCGAGGCTGTAATCACCCGCTAATACCGCTTTGCCGAATGACTGCTGCCAGCCGGCGTAGCGCTGGTCCTTGAAGGCTTGCAACTGATCGTTCTGCACCATGGCCGCCGCGCGCTCCAGGGAAAGGGCGAGCACATCCATCGCCGCGACATGACCGTGGAACAGGTCGATGTCGTCCAGGCTCTGGCGGCGGACCTTGGAATCGAAGTTGAATCCACCATTGCCGAAGCCCCCAGCCTTGAGGATTTCATAGGTGGCCAGGGTCATTTCCTCGACGCTGTTGGGGAACTGGTCGGTGTCCCAGCCGTTCTGCGGATCGCCACGGTTGGCGTCGATGCTGCCGAAGATCCCCAGCGAGACCGCCGTGGCGATTTCATGATGGAAACTGTGCCCGGCGAGCGTGGCGTGGTTGGCCTCGATGTTGACCTTGATCTCGTTTTCCAGGCCGAATTGTTGCAGGAAGCCGAACACCGTTGCGCTGTCGTAATCGTATTGATGCTTGGTCGGTTCCTGGGGCTTGGGCTCGATCAGCAGGTCGCCCTTGAAGCCGATCTTGTGCTTGTGGTCGACCACCATGCGCATGAAACGACCCAGCTGTTCACGCTCGCGTTTCAAATCGGTATTGAGCAGGGTTTCGTAACCTTCACGGCCGCCCCACAGCACGTAGTTCGAGCCTTTGAGGCGCTGGGTGGCGTTCATGGCGCTGAACACCTGGGCGGCGGCGCAGGCAAATACTTCCGGGTTCGGATTGCTGGCGGCGCCTGCGGCGAAGCGGGGGTTGCTGAAGCAATTGGCGGTGCCCCAGAGCAGCTTGATCCCGGTCTGTTCCTGATGGCGCTCCAAGTGGTCGACCATCTGCGCGAAGTGGTTGCGGTATTCCTTCAGCGATTGTCCTTGCGGCGCGACGTCGGTGTCGTGGAAGCAGTAGTAGTCGATGCCCAGCTTGGAGAAAAATTCGAAGGCCGCTTCGGCCTTGCCGATCGCCAGCTCCAGCGGGTCCCCGGCATGCTGCCACGGGCGCTTGAACGTCCCGGCACCGAACACATCGGACCCTGGCCAGACAAAGGTGTGCCAGTAGCAGACGGCCATGCGCAGGTGCTCGCGCATGGGTTTGCCGAGCACCAGCTTGTCGGCATCGTAATGGCGGAAGGCGAGCGGTGAGTCGCTGCCTGGGCCCTCATAGCGAATCGTCTCGACATCGGGGAAGTACGGCATGGGACGGTTTCCTTTTTGTTCTTGGCGGTGTCCCGATACTAACGCCGCCCCTGCCGGTGCAGATTATGAAAATCACCAACAGACAGTTCGATTTTGAGTATTGAGAATCAACGCTTGCGCGCCTAGTCTGTGTCGATCGGCATAGGGAACACACCATGAAAACCGTCCCGCCCGTTCACCGCATTGCCCTGCTGTTCAATGGCAGCAAGATCTACGATCGCGGCATTATCAGCGGCATCGGCAACTACCTGAGCAGTACGCGCGCGTCCTGGGACCTGTTCCTCGAGGAAGATTTCCTGTGTCGCTTGAAAGGGATCGAACGCTGGCAGGGCGACGGGATCATTGCAGACTTCGACGACCCGCTGATTGGCGAGGCGCTGGCCGGGATCAAATTGCCGGTGGTGGCGGTGGGGGGCTCGTACCAGGACGAACGCGCCTACCCCAAGGGCATTCCGTATGTCGCCACGGATAACCACGCCTTGATCAAGCTGGCCTATGAGCACCTGATCGAGGCTGGGTTGACGCGTTTCGCCTGCTTCAGCCTGCCCGAAGCCCAAGCCAATCGCTGGGCCCAGGAGCGGGAAAAGGCGTTTCGCCAATTGGTCCAGCGTGATGGCTTGCCGGCCGAGGTCTATCGCGGCATGGGCACCAGCGCACCGCTCTGGGACAGCGCCGTCGAACAGCAGATCGCCTGGCTGCAAAGCCTGCCCAAGCCCATCGGTATTATCGCCGTCAGCGACGCCCGGGCCCGACAGTTGCTGCAAGCCTGCCTGACCGCCGGGATCGCCGTGCCGGAAGAAGTCGCCCTGATCGGCATCGACAACGACCCGTTGACCCGCAGCCTGACGCGGGTGCCCCTGAGTTCGGTGGTGCAGGGCACCGAAACCATGGGCCGAACCGCCGCACGTCTGCTCCACCAAATGCTGCACGGCATGCCCTCCACCGGCACGCAGATCCTGGTCCCGCCGGATGCGATCAATGTGCAGGTATCGAGCCTGCATCAACCGCTGGGCAACCCTAATGTCATGCAGGCACTGCTGTTCATTCGCCAGTACGCCTGCCAGGGCATCAAGACCGCCCAAGTGGCGGCTTATGTAGGCATATCGCGCTCATCGCTGGAGTCGCATTTTCGCAAGGAGCGGGGCTGCAGCGTCCACGACGAAATCCTCCGTTTCAAACTGGCCGCCGCCGCCAACGGACTGGAAAACAGCGATTCGCCGATTGCCGACATTGCCCAGAACTGTGGTTTCAAATCGGCGCAGTACCTGCACACCGTGTTCCGTCGCGAATTCGGCTGCACGCCTCGGGAGTACCAGGTGCGTCAGGCTGATTGAGGCAATGACACAGGGCTGCAGACGGCTCTGGTCATCCTTATCCGGCTTACAACTATTGCTGGGAGTAATAGTGACCATTACCAAATGCAAGTTCTGCTTTGCCGGCATTCAATGGAAAATCAGCGCCATCGAACACGCCACCGCGTACTTTTATTTTCAGGATCCGACCCATGCGCCCTTTGTCTTTGCTTGCCCTGGCGTTCTCCCCGTTGTTGCTGGCGGGCTGTGCCTCGGCGCCGAACGACCCGACGCTGACCTTGCAGACGAGCAAGACGCCGGCCCAATACGCCGAGTGCGTCGTACCGAAGCTGCAAGGCAGCGCGTTGAGCCCTTTGGTCTCGCAGACCCAGCGCAGCTACCGCATCGTCGTGCCGAGCAAAGTGTTGGCGGACAACGTGCTGGAAGCCTACAAGGCCGGCAGCGGCGGCAAGGTGTTCATCTATGAGCGCCACCTGCTGGCCTCCAATCTCTTGCCGTCGAGTTTCGAGCGCGCCGCACAGGAATGCATCTGACCGGTTCGTAAACGCTTTTTACCGTGCTCCTTTGGTTGGCCGCAACCAACCAATCCCCTTGCCCCGCACCGCATTCGGTCGCGGGGCTTTTTTTGTGGACGGGAACCGTACGTGCCGGTTGTGAGAGGATGGCGAACGCAAAGTCGCCGCACCTGACAAGGACCGATATGAAAATGCTCCCAGCGCGCACCATGCCATTCGTCTTGACGCTTGCAGCCCTTGGCGCACCGGTGCAGGCCGCGACGTGGCAGATCTGCGATCTCGAGCTGAAAGTCACCGAAGTGGTGAAACGGCCCACGCCAGAGCTCCAGGTCCAGGTATTGAAAGCGCGTCCGGCCTCGCCCGGCGTGGAATGTCCGGAGGAGGGCGCGGTGCTCGGTTTCGTCCCGGAAACCGCAGACTACCAAGCCACGCTGCCGCGCCGGCAATGGCCCGCAAAAGGCCAGACGGTCCGGATCAAATACCGCTACCTGGATGGGATCTGCAAAGGCGATGGCAACGACTATCCCTGTCGTATCGAGCATTATCCGTTTGGGTCTCGATAAACTGGCCCCTGAAGCTAGATTGAAAGGCCGTACCAATCGTCATGCCCGGTTTCGTCCCGGCTCGAACGCTCCAACACAAGACCACAGCGCTGAAGCACTTTCACCGAGCCGATATTGGCCGCGTATACGTTGGCCTGCAATCGACCGATTCGCCAGTGCGGCTGGGCCTGCTGGATCAAGGGCCTCACCGCCAGTGTCGCCTAATCGGCGATGTGCTCGCTACTGCGGCGTAATGCTGTTGATTTAAGAGGTACAACAAACCTGTGGCGAGGGAGCTTGCTCCCGCTGGGCTGTGAAGCAGCGCAAATGGGCAATGCGGTATTCCAGACGGATCGCGTTGGCAGGTTTTGCGACTGCTGCGCAGCCGAGCGGGAGCAAGCTCCCTCGCCACGGTTCAACTGAACAGCATTACGCTACTGCGGCGGGCGTTGCGGCAAGGCGGAGTTGCCAAAGGTGTTTCCCATGCGAATTCGCGTAGCGGACTGGTTGTACAGGCCCAGCTTGTTCGGCGCGCGCTGGTCGATCGGCACGTTCATCGCTTCCTGGTTCTTGCGAGCTGCCGCCGTGCCCTTCGGGTTGGCCATCTGCTCGCTCAGGCATTCATAGGACAGTGCCTTGTAGCCGTTCACCTCGACATTGATGCATCCCTCATTCACTGGCTCGGCGGCTTGCACCCACAAGGGAAGGATAAGAAACAGTGGCGTGAATACGCGACAGTCCATGACGAGGTTCCTTTTCGCGGCGGCAGAAGAATCCAATCTACCTCGGAATCGCGCAGTGTATGGCGATGTTTTTTTTGCAGCGACCGTCACACAAACGACATGTACAGCTCTCATGATGCGCCAACGCAGGGCGTCGACACGCCGTTCGGGCCGGAAGCCGTCTATGTCAAGAGAAGCGCTGAGCAGGTGCTGCCTCGCGCCCACGGTACTGTTTTTTTTGCTCCATGCGCTGATGCCGCAAAGGGATGCGTGGTCAGCCACGCCTGCGCCTCGTGAGGCTGACCACCGAGCGGATCGCTTTGTCGAATTTGCAATTCCCGCTCAGGAGCTGAGTGCTGCCCTGGACCTTTACAGCAGAACCAGCGCAATGGCGATTCTGGTTGATCGCCAGCTGACGCATGGACGACGGTCGACGGCTGTGAATGGGCGCTTGCATGCGCGCCAGGCGCTGGAGCAGTTATTGGCCGGAACTGGCCTGATGGCGCTGTACACTGGCGCGGATGCATTTACCGTCAAACGGGCCGAGGTCGCCAGCCGGGCAGATACGTCGCCACGCCACGGCAACCCCAGGCTGCGCGAGAACAGTTTTGCCAACGCCTTGCAGTCTGCGCTGGAGCAGGCGCTATGTCGTTCCGTGGTGACTCGCCCGGGCCGTTATCGCGCAGCGTTGCAGGTGTGGGTGGGCGCGTTGGGCGAGGTGCAGCACAGTCGCTTGCTGGCTTCCACCGGTAATGACCAGCGTGATGCGGCGATTATCGAGGCGCTGGGCCGATTGAATATCGGCCAGATACCGCCGACGTCGTTGCCGCAGCCGGTGACTGTGCTGGTGGTGCCGGACGCCGCTGCCGCAGGCATGGAATGCAACCCATAGGAAGGAGCGGTAAAGCCATGACGGAAAAGGAGCAGAGCGCCATGCTCAAGGTGTTCCTGGCTTCCTATGATGTGTTTCGCGCGCGCCTGCGTCGGCGTCTGGGCTCCGATGACCTGGCCAACGACGTATTGCATGAAACCTATCTGCGGGTAGACCGCATGGAACAGCCGGTGGATGTGCAGAAACCCGGCGCCTACCTGTTTCGCATGGCCCTCAATATCGCCGCTGACCGTCGTGCACAGGACGCGCGACTGCTCACCGGTATCGAAATCGAAGAGCTGATGCAAACGGTCGACGAGCATCAGGACCCGGCGGTGATCGTGGGCGGTCAGATTGAAATTCGCGCGCTGATGCAGGCGCTGACCGAACTTTCCTCCAGGCGTCGGCAAATATTGATGGCATCGCGGATGGAGCAAACGCCGCACCTGGAGATCGCCCAGCGTTTTGGCATTTCCACCCGGATGGTCGAGAAGGAACTCAAGGCTGCGCTGGAATATTGTGCCGATCGCCTGGAAAGAAAAGTGATCCAGCGGTTCGGTCCCGGTGCGGGAAAACAGTCTTAGGTCATGAAGCGCGTGTCGCGCGTACTTTCTCGAGTCATTTCACGTTTGAAAAACATGTCCATTAGCGCATCTGAATCGGTCACCGCCACGGCTGGCCAGCTCCGGGAGGAAGCCTTCCACTGGCTGGTGCGCCTGACTTCCGGGCACGCCACCCAAGCTGATGCCGAGGCCTTTCGCCGCTGGAGCGCCCAGAGCGCCGAACATGCCCGGGCGTTTGTCCAGGCCCGGCAGTTGTGGCAAGCCATGGCGCCTGCCGAGCAAATGCTCCAAGGCGTACAGGCGGCGAAGGTCATCGATCATCCCCGACGTTTCGGCCGGCGAGCGTTCCTCGGCGGGGCGATTGCCGCGTCGGTGGCGGTGCTGGTCGCGCGTCCGGCGCTGTTGGATGGCGGGTCCATGGGGGCTGATTTTCATACCGGCGTGGGTGAGCAACGGCGTGTCGACCTGGTCCAGGGCGTAGTGCTTGAACTCAATACCCAGACGCGTATCAGTCAGCGCATCGTGGCCGCTGGCGATGCCGCCATCGAAGTGTTGAGCGGCGAAGTGGAAGTCCAGGCCCGTACGCCTTTGCGCGTATTGGCCGGGAATGCCGAGCTGCTGGCCGATGGCGCGCGGTTCAATGTGCGGGCCATCGATGGCAGCGTGTGCGTAACGTGCCTGGAAGGCAGTGTGCAGGTCCAGCACCAGGGACGTCGCGTGAGCCTGGTGCAAGGCTTGCAGTTGACCTATACCGCGCAGCGCCAAGGCCAACCCAGCGCCTTCGACACCCAGCAAGTGATGGCTTGGCGGGAGCAGATGCTGGTGTTCAACGACGCACCGCTGGCGAGCGTGATCGACGAAATCAACCGCTACCGCCCTGGGATGATTGTGTTGATGAACGCGCAGCTGGGCCAGCGCAAGGTGCAGGCGCGCTTTAGCCTTGCGCAATTGGCGAATGTCGCCGTGCTGATTCGCGATGCCTATGGCGCCTCGATCACCGAGCTACCGGGCGGCATCGTGCTGGTCAGCTAAAACCGCCCATGGAATATCATTCAAGCGGCGCCAATACCTGGCGGTACTGCTCGGTGCCTTGCGCCGTGCGGCGGTTGAAGCTGATCTCCAGGCCGGCCGGATTTTCCTCCTTGCTGCCGGTCAGATGGCTCCAGCCGCGATCCGCGCGCCATACCCGCACATCGACGCGCTCCAGTTCACTGAGCACCGCCACACCTTCCTTGGGCGCAGGCAACGGGTAGCGCGACCGGGCGGCACCGGCGGCGCGAAACAACGTGCCGTTGTCGACCCACCACTTCACGCGCTGCACGCTGCCGTCCTGCGCCGCCGTGGCGCGTATCAGTTCCAATTGCAACGGGTCGCTGTCGCTGCTGCGAATGCTGATCGCCGCAGGCGCCGGGCGGCGGGTGACAGACGGGTCGTCAGGGGCTTTTGGCTCGGCCAACTCAGTGGTGGCGCGCAGGGCGAAGTCTCGCTGCAACTGGTTGAGCGCACGCATCAGTTGCGCGTGTTGCTCGACGCTGTCCTGCAAGTGAGCGTCGGCGCGGGTCACGCCGTCGAGCCCGCGCCAGGCGATCAGGCTGACGATCGTCATCAGCATAATGGCGACCATCACCTCAATCAGCGTGAAGCCTTTTTGCCGGTCCATCAACGCACCTCGATGCGGCCAGTCGCGGTGCGCGTCACCGATACGCTGGCCTGGTTGCTGGACAAGGTGACTTGCAGAGGGGGGCCAATCCATTCGGCATCCAACACCAGGGTTTTGCCCTGACGTATCCGCACCTCCACCGGCGCCGAATCCCAGCGTCTTGGCCGTAGTTGCGGATCGTTGATGAACTCCCGATCCCGCGCGTCGACGACATCCAGCCGCACGAAACGGTAGCCCTGGCTGTCAGCGACCCAGGCGATGCGCCGGCCATCGCTGCGCGCTTCGGCCTGGGCGGTCTCCAGCAGCAAGGCCAGGCGCTTGGCGTCTTCACGCAGGCCGCGCGCCGGGTCGGCGTGGATGTTCAAGCTGATGGCGGCGCTGGCAATGCCGATGATCACCAACACCACCATCAGTTCGATCAGCGTGAAGCCTTGTTGCCGGTGTCGCCAATTATTCATGAGGCGCTGCGCCTGTAGCTGGGGTGGATTTGCAATAAAAACGTGAGGAAGCACGGGTAGCCTGATTCACTGGAATTCACGGAGGATCCGCTCATGCGCCATTTCCATCGGCTGAACCCAGCCACCCTGGTACAAGCTGCCGCCGTGCTTGCCAGCGTGGCGGGGCTGGTCACATGGGGTTTTTTGCTCAACGATTCGGCGCCCGTGCAAGCCCAGGCCAGCAGCGAAGCCTTGCCACCGCCGGCCGCCACCGGCCAGGAGGCGACCCAGTGGTTTGCCAGTTCGGCGCATACCCTGGAGATCAAGCTCAGCGGCCTGTTGGCCGGCCCGAATGGCGCGGTAGCGGTCCTCAGTATCGATGACGCGCCGCCCCGGGCCTTCCTGGCGGGGGAGCAGTTGGGGGAGGGCGTGCGCTTGCGTGGTATCGAAGGCGACGCCGTGGTCATCGACCGTGCCGGCACTGAATCGCGTTTGCCGATAGCCCGTCTGCCGGCGCCGGTGGCGCTGCCGTCGCTGCGTTGATTCATGGTTTGGCGTTGGGACGGCTGAACAACGTTTCCAGGCGCGCCAGCGGTGGCCCGTCTTGTTCGCGATCATGCACCAGGACCTGCACCCTCAGCAGATCGCCGCTGCGGGTCACCCGCTGTTCACAACTGAGTTTCAAGCGTCCTTGATCACAGCGCTGCATGGCGCTGTCCTTGTTCTTCACCCCGCGCAGACGCAGTTCGGCCAGGCTGTTCTGCGCCGCCAACAGCGCCACCGAGCGCTCGCGCAGTAGCGCGTTGCTCTGGCTCATTTGTCCACTGGCGCGTACCGCCGCCGACATCGCCACCGCCACGATCAGCAGCGCCACCAACACTTCGATCAGGGTAAAACCGCGTTGCCGGGGCACCTGTCTGGTCATGGTGATGAGCGTCGTCGGGGGAAATGGACTTCAGCCTAATGCCCGCACTTGACGGATTGCTGACCAAAGCTCCTGAGGATTTTTTATACCAGTGACATATGCGACTGGAACAATCCGCAGCGAATGGAAACCTCAACCCGCGCCGAACCAGGCGCCAGCCAAGGAGTGTCGAGATGGGTGTCGCGTCGTCTAACCGTCCCACACAAGGCCCTCGCCGGCAGCGAGGTTTTACCCTGATCGAAATCATGGTCGTGGTGGTCATCCTCGGGATTCTCGCCGCCATGGTCGTGCCCAAAGTCCTCGACCGGCCGGACCAGGCCAGGGCCACCGCGGCTCGTCAGGACGTCGCCGGGCTGATGCAGGCGCTCAAGCTGTTTCGCCTTGATCAAGGGCGCTACCCGACCATGAACGAAGGCCTCGCGGCCTTGGCGCAAAAGCCCGCCAACGCCACCAGCGCCAATTGGCGCGCTTACCTGGAGCGATTGCCCAAGGACCCTTGGGGTCGTGCCTACAATTACCTCAATCCAGGCACCAACGGCGAGGTTGATGTGTTTTCCCTCGGCGCCGATGGCCAGCCCGACGGTGAAGGCGTCAACGCTGATATCGGCTCCTGGCAGCTCTAGCCGTGGGGCATTCAGCGCAGCGCGGCATGGCGGTGATCAGCGCCTTGCTGGTGGCGACCGTGGTGGCGGTGATTGCCGCCGGCATGATCGCCCGGCAGACGCAGGTGACCCGCGGCGTGGAAAGCGAAAGCCAGCGGGTGCGCGGCGCCTGGCTGTCCAATGGGGTGCTGGAGTGGACCCGGCAGGCGCTGTGGCAGCAACGGCTGCGCGAACCCATGACGCGTTTGGACCAGGACTGGGCGCAGCCCTTGCGCGGCGTGCGCCTGGGTTCTGAGAGCGGCGTGTTCGACGGTCGCATCAGCGATGAGCAGAGCAAATTCAACCTGCGTAACCTGGTCCTGGACGGGCAGCTCGACACGCTGGAATCCGCTGTGTTCGAACGCCTTTGCGCCGAACTGGGCGTGCCCCTGGCCCAGGCCAATCGCATCGTTCAGCGCGTGATCGAGGCCTACCCCAGGCGCTTGCAACCTGCTTCGCAAAGCACCGGCGCGGGAACGGAATTCGATAGCGGCCGCCTGACGTCACCCGACGCCGACAGCCGTCCGCTGCCCGCTACCCGGCCTATGTTGCGCCACTTCGATGACTTGGCCGGCTTGCCGGGTATCGACCCCGCCGCCCTTGAGCGCTTGCGCCCCTTTGTCACGGTGCTGCCCGCGATCACCTGGGTGAACGGCAACACCACCACCGCCCAAGTCTTGGCCGCGCGGGTGCCCGGCATGAGCGTGGCCCAGGCGCAAGCGCTGATCGCCGAGCGCGACCGTGGCCAGTGGTTCATTAACAGCGGGGATTACCTCAACCGCTTGCGTGTACCGCAGATGAGCACTGAGCAACTGCGCCTGGGCATCACCAGCGAGTGGTTTCTATTGCGCGGGCAATCCACCGTCGAGCAGCGCCAGTTCAGCGTCCAGGCGCTGTTTTATCGCGGTGAGCTGAACCGGCCCCGAGTGATCTGGTCGCGGGTGGGCGCATGATTGCCTTGCTGCGGGTGGCCCTGGCGCCGTTGGCGCAGTTGAGCGCCGACAGCCTGTTGGAGTGTGCCTGGCTCGACCGCAAGGGCGCGCTGGTCAAGCAGGGTCGACAGTCTTTGCGCGAGCTGAGCAGCGCGGCCCAAGGCCAGGCGTTGGAGCTCTGTTTGCATCCCCAGGACAGCTTGCTGGCCTGCGTCGAACTGCCCCCGCTGCCACCTGCGCGCCTGGGCGATGCGGTGCGTTGCGCGGCAGATAATCTACTGCTGGGCAGCGACGCCACCGTTCACTTGGTACACGGGCCTCGCGACATGGGCGGCCAGGTGCAATTGGCTTGGTTTGACCGGGCGGCCCTGCTGGGTCTTTCGCAGTTGTTGCAAACGCTCAAGTTGCAGCCGCGCGGCCTGTACGCGGCGCCGTGCTTTTTATCGTTGGCCGAGGCCGGCGCGTGCACGGCAACTCGGATGGACGATCATTTGCTGGTCCGCGAGGACCTTCAGCGCGCCTGGGTTCATCCCTTGATAGAAGAAGGGCTCGAGCAATTGCGCGAAAGGACGGTGCGTTGGGTCGGCGCGGGGCCAGAAGGCTTGGCAGGCGTCGATCCATTGCCGGCAGAACAGCGCTGGATCGGTCCGGTGCCCGCGTGGAGTTTGCTCAGCGGCATCGAGCAGAACCCACGGGGCAATCAGCGCTGGGGCCGCGCCGTGGCCTGTTGCGCGGTGGCGGCGTTGATCTGGACCCTTGGCCTCAATCTGTACGCCATGCGGCTGGCCGATGAGGGCCAAGCCATCAAGAGACAGATGGTCAGTCGGGTGCAGCAGGTTTTCCCCGAGTTGCCGGTGGTCCTCAATCCCTTGCAACAGGCGCGTCAGCAACGCGATGCGCGACGCGACGGGGCGCTGGCCGAAGGACCGGTCAGCTTCGCGGTCCTGGTGCAGCAGGCGGCTGGGCGATTGCCGTTCATGGCGGGCGCCGTCGACACGCTCGACTTCGATGGCACGGAGTTGCACCTGACCCCGCGCGCGCCGGCCCGTAAACCCCCTGCCGAGAGCAGTTGGCAAGCCAGCCTGGCGCAAGCCGGCATACAAGCGGACCTGGCCAACGGGCAGTGGACCCTTAAGCGTCTGCCAGCGGACGCCAAGACGACGTCCGTCGCGGAGGCCGCGGATGAATAGCCTTGCCCGCTATCGCGCTCGCTGGCAGGCGCAGCGCGCCAGCGCACAACAGTTCTGGCAACGCAGCAGCGCCCGGGATAAACGCATCTTGCGCGTCGCCGCCGTGGTGTTGCCGGTGATGGTGCTGTGGTACGGCCTGATCCAGCCACCGCTGCAACGCATCGATCATTGGCAGGCCGAACTGCCGCGCCTGCGTTCCCAGGCGGCAGCGCTGGAATCGGTGCTGGGCGAGGTACAAGGCGCCGGCGTGCCGCCCGGCGCGATCACCCCGCAGGTTTTGCATGAGCGTTTGGATGGCATCGGCCTCGCGGGCGCCTACCGCCTGGAGAACAACGCCGAGGGTGAGGTCATGACATGGCGGCTGACACTCGATAACGCGCCGGCCGACGCCGTGTTGAACTGGTTATTGGACGACGCACCCAGGCTCGGCCTGCGGGTGCGCGACGCTCATTTGCAACGTGCAACAACGCAAAGTACTGAGACGGCCGCGCGGATTTCCGGGGTCGTCGGCATGGAACAGGCGCCAGGCGCTAAGGACTCTTCATGAAGCGGTTTGGTACGTACGCGTCAACATTTCCCTTGGCGCTGCTGCTCAGTGCCTGTAGCCAATGGGGCGGCGAGCAACCACAGCCCATTGCCGCGCAAAGCGAACTCGGCCAGCCCCTGGCGCAGACCGGCAGCGGCGATGCACTGGTGGAGCGCCAGCGAGCCCAGGCCCAGGTGCAAGAGCAGCGGCAGCGGCAGGTCAACAAGGCACCGTTGCGCTCGAGCCCACGTTCTTCCGCCGACGCTGCGGCGGTGGCCGGCAACGGCTTGGGCAAGCAGCCGGTGCAGTTGAATTTTGTCGAGGCCGACATTCCCGCCGTGGTGCGAGCTTTATCCCGGGCAACCGGTCGCCAGTTCCTGGTGGACCCGCGCGTAAAAGGCCAACTGACCCTGGTGTCCGAAGGCGAAGTGCCGGCCCATACCGCCTACGACATGCTGCTGGCGGCCCTGCGCATGCAAGGCTTTGCCGTGGTCGAAGTGGAGGGCGTCAGTCAGGTGGTGCCGGAGGCCGATGCCAAGTTGCTGGGCGGCCCGGTGGGGGACGCCGATCGCCCGGCGGGCAATGGCATGATCACGCGAACCTACCGCCTGCAATACGAAAACGCGGTCAACCTGATTCCGGTGCTGCGGCCTATCGTGTCGGCCAACAACCCCATCAATGCCTACCCTGGCAACAACACGGTGGTGGTCACCGACTACGCGGAAAACCTCAGGCGCGTGGCGCAGATCATCGCCAACATCGACATTCCCGGGGCCATCGACACCGATGTGGTGCCGGTGCAGAACGGGATTGCGGTCGACATCGCGACGATGGTCTCCGAGTTGCTGGACGTGCAGGGTGCCGATGCCACGCAAAAGGTCTCGGTGATTGGCGACCCACGGTCCAACAGCATCATCCTGCGCACCGGCAGCCCCGAGCGAACCGAATTGGCCCGCCAGCTGATCTACAAGCTCGACAACGCGCAGAACAACCCGAGCAATCTTCACGTGGTGTACCTGCGCAACGCCCAGGCCAACAAGTTGGCGCAGGCGTTGCGCGGCCTGCTCACCGGTGAAGGGGAAATGGCCGGTGCGTCCACTGACGGCGCACGAGCCCTGTTAAGTGGCGGTGGCCTGGGTGGCCAATCGGGTAACAGTAGCGCTGGCAACGGCAACAGTTCCTCGAGCAGCGGCGCCAGCTCGCAAAACAGCAACGGCCAGGGCGCCGGTCTGCAAATGCCGAGTGGTCAAAGCGGCCAGAGCGGCCATCAGTCCGGCGAAAGCGCGGTGGCGTTTTCCGCCAATGGCGTCACCGTGCAGGCCGATACCACCACCAACACTTTGCTGATTTCCGCCCCCGACCCGTTGTATCGCAACCTGCGGGAGGTCATCGACCTGCTCGACCAGCGCCGAGCCCAGGTGGTGATCGAAAGCCTGATCGTCGAAGTCAGTGAAGACGATGCCAGCGCATTCGGCATCCAATGGCAGGCCGGCGACCTTGCCGGCAATGGCTGGATCGGCGGCGCCAACCTGGGCGGCGCCGGCATCAATACATCAGCTAAGAACAGTATCGATGCGCTGCCCGGTGGCCTGAGCATCGGCAAGGTCTCGGGCACCGTGAATATTCCGGGCATCGGCCAAGTGTTGGATCTGAAAGTGCTGGCCCGCGCGCTGAAGAGCAAGGGCGGTACCAACGTGCTGTCCACCCCCAATCTGCTGACGCTGGACAACGAAGCGGCGAGCATTTTCGTCGGCCAGACCATCCCGTTCGTCACGGGCAACTATGTGACCAATGGCGGCGGCAACAGCAACAACCCGTTCCAGACCATCGAACGCGAGGAAGTAGGCCTGCGCCTGAACGTGCGTCCGCAGATCTCCGAAGGCGGCACGGTCAAGCTGGACATCTACCAGGAAGTCAGCAGCGTGGACCCGCGCGCGTCCAGCGACGCCGGCACGGTGACCAACAAGCGCGCCATCGACACCAGCATCCTGCTGGACGATGGGCAGATCATGGTACTGGGCGGCTTGCTCCAGGATGGTTTCACCGAGAGCTCCGATGCCATTCCGGGGCTGGGCAGTATCCCCGGTATCGGCGCGCTGTTTCGCAGCGACAGCCGTTCGCGGACCAAGACCAACCTGATGGTATTCCTGCGCCCGTACATCATCCGCGACAACAATGTCGGACGCAGTATTACCCTCAATCGCTATGACTTTATCCGTCGCGCCCAAGGCAATCTGCAGCCAACCCACAAATGGCCGCTTACCGATATGCAGGCGCCGCAGTTGCCGCCCGCCGAGCAGGCGATGCCGCTCAACGTGCCGTCACGCAATCCAGCGCCGCTCAATCAGGTGCCCCGCGCAGCCATCCGCGCCGTGCCGCTGGAAACAGGCAGGCAGCCATGAACCCTGCGCAACCAACCCGCCAGGGCGCGTTGCCCTACGCCTGGGCCAAGGCCCAACGGCTGTTGCTCAAGGCTGGCGAGGAGGGCGATGTGCTGCTGGTCAGCGCCGCAACGCCCGGCTGGGCCATCAACGAAGTCCGTCGCCGTTATGGCTTCACCGCCTTGCAACGCATACGCGACGATGAGTTGGAAGCGCTGCTGACCAGCGCCTACGCCGATACCGGCAGCGCCGCCGCGATCGTCGGCGCGGCGGAAAATGAAGTCGACCTGGACCGGCTGATGCAGGACATCCCGGAAGTCGCCGACCTGCTGGACAGCGAAGGTGGCGCCCCGGTGATCCGCATGATCAACGCGTTGCTGACCCAGGCGGCGCGGGATGAAGCCAGCGACATTCATATCGAGCCGTTCGAAACTCATTCCGTGGTGCGCTACCGCGTCGATGGCGCCTTGCGCGATGTAGTCGCCCCGCGCAAGGCCCTGCATGCGGCGCTGGTGTCGCGGATCAAGATCATGGCGCAGTTGGATATCGCCGAGAAACGCTTGCCCCAAGACGGCCGCATCGCCCTGCGTGTCGCCGGACGACCCATCGACGTGCGGGTGTCCACCGTGCCCACCGGCCACGGCGAGCGCGTGGTGATGCGTCTGCTGGACAAACAGGCCGGGCGGTTACAGCTGGAAACCTTGGGCATGGCGCCCGCCGTGCTCACTCAACTGGACCAACTGATCCGCCAACCCCACGGCATCGTGCTCGTCACCGGCCCCACCGGCAGCGGCAAGACCACCACGCTCTATGCCGCCCTGGCCCGTCTGGATGCCAGTACCAGCAACATTCTCACTGTCGAAGACCCGGTGGAATACGATTTGCCGGGCATCAGCCAGATCCAGGTCAACAGCCGGATCGACATGAGCTTCGGCCTGGCCCTGCGCGCCATCCTGCGCCAGGACCCGGACGTGATCATGATCGGCGAAATCCGCGATCAGGAAACCGCCCAGATTGCAGTCCAGGCCTCGTTGACCGGGCACTTGGTCTTGGCGACTTTGCACACCAACGACGCCGTGTCGGCGGTGACCCGGCTGACCGATATCGGCGTGGAACCCTTCCTGTTGGCGTCGTCACTGCTCGGCGTCCTCGCGCAACGCCTGGTGCGGCGCTTGTGTCCGGAATGCAAGCAGCCTGACGAGGCGATGCCGGGGCAATGGCGTCCCCACGGCTGCCCGCGCTGCAATCACACCGGCTACAGCGGTCGTACCGGCATCCACGAGTTGTTCGTGGTGGACGACGAGGTGCGCCGGCTGATCCACCAGGGTGAAGGCGAACAGGCGTTGCGCATTTGTGCGCGGCAGGCCGGCATGTCGAGCATGCGCGAGGACGGCGAGCGGTGGGTGACGAGTGGCTCCACCGCCCGCGAAGAAATCCTGCGCGTGACCCGGGACGCCTGATGAATCGCTACCGTTTCGAGGCGGCCGATGCCTCCGGGAAAATCCAACAAGGCGTGCTGGAAGCCGACAGCCAGCGCAGTGCGATGGGTGAACTGCGTGGCCGTGGGTTAACGCCGTTGCGCATCGATGAACAGCAAGCAATCAACAGCGCCAGTGCGCCCGGTATGTTCAGCCCCAAGCTGTCCGACGGCGATCTAGCCTGGGCCACCCGCCAATTGGCGAGCCTGCTGGGCGCCAGCTTGCCGTTGGAAGCGGCCCTGTCGGCAACCGTTGACCAGGCCGAGAAGCGCCACATCGCCGAGACCCTGGGCGCGGTGCGTGGCGACGTGCGCAATGGCATGCGCCTGGCCGATGCGCTCGCCGCACGACCACGGGATTTTCCCGAGATTTACCGGGCGATGATTGCCGCTGGCGAAGAATCCGGCGACCTTGCCCAGGTGATGGAACGCCTGGCCGACTACATCGAAGAACGCAATAACCTGCGAGGCAAGATCCTCACGGCGTTCATCTACCCGGCGGTGGTGGGCGTGGTCTCCATCGTCATCGTGATTTTCCTGCTGGGTTTCGTGGTGCCGCAGGTGGTCAGCGCCTTTTCCCAGGCGCGCCAGGACCTGCCAACCCTGACCCGAGTGATGCTGCAGGCCAGCGATTTCCTGCGCGCGTGGGGCTGGGCCTGCTTCGCCGGACTCGCCGGCTGCTGGTGGGGGTGGCGTCGCTATTTGCGTAACGCCGAGGCACGCCTGGCCTGGCATAGCCGGGTGTTGCGGCTTCCGCTGATTGGCCGCTTCGTGCTCGGGGTGAACACGGCGCGTTTCGCCTCGACCCTGGCGATTCTCGGCAGCGCCGGCGTGCCGCTGTTGCGCGCCCTGGACGCCGCCGGGCAGACGCTGGCCAACGATCGCCTGGGTCATTGCGTGGCCGATGCGACGCTGCGGGTACGCGAAGGCGTGGGCCTTGCCAACGCGCTGCGAGTCGGCAAGGTGTTCCCGCCCATCCTGATCCACCTGATCGCCAGCGGCGAAAAAACCGGTAACTTGCCGCCCATGCTCGAGCGCGCCGCGCAAACCCTGTCCCGCGACATCGAACGGCGGGCCATGGGCATGACGGCGCTGTTGGAGCCGCTGATGATCGTGATCATGGGTGGCGTCGTGCTGACTATCGTCATGGCTGTCCTGCTGCCGATCATCGAGATCAATCAGCTGGTGCAATGAAACCTGCGTAACCCACACCAGAGCGCCACTCGGGTTCATCCGTCCGACATGTACGGCGCGCCAAGCTACGGCCCACGGGGGAGGGCATGCC
Source organism: Pseudomonas sp. Z4-20 (assembly GCF_051131955.1). Classification (NCBI taxonomy): domain Bacteria; kingdom Pseudomonadati; phylum Pseudomonadota; class Gammaproteobacteria; order Pseudomonadales; family Pseudomonadaceae; genus Pseudomonas; species Pseudomonas sp. Z4-20. Next base: position 3,126,461 of record NZ_CP071641.1, on the reverse strand, counting down.
ATGGCGTTTCGCTCCTGCCGCGAAAGCTGGGCGAAATGTCAGGAAGGTGTCGGTAACTCCCGAGAATATTTAGGAAAAACAGCACCGAACACCCGAGATTTTTTCCTTTCTCTGTCACCGGAAGTTGAGAGCTTCTACGCCGTGGCCACCCCTTTAAAAGAGCGCTGGAAATCTGCTCGGGGCAGCGGTCGCGATGAGAAGCACAAGCGAACTACCAACGTCCAGACACGATGAAAGGAGATTCTTCATGTTCAAGCGCAACGTTCTTGCTGTTTCCATGGCCGTCGCCGGCCTTTGCTCCGCCCAGGCCATGGCCGCTGTCGTCGGTGGCGGTGCCACTCTGCCGCAGAACCTGTACGGCGTGCCTCCAACCGGTGGCGTCGCGGCTCCCGTCGGCATCCTCAACGGCCCTGCGCCACAACCGGCCTTCGCCAACTACGTGGGCGTGGGCAGCGGCGGCGGCAAGTCCGCTTTCCTGACCAACAACTCCGACGTGCTGGTCTGGAACCTGGACGGCAACTCGGCCACCGCCCTGGAAAAGGTCTACGTTCCGGCCGTGAGCGTTGACTACGCCGGTAGCGACTCGATCCTGTCCAGCGCTGAACTGACCACCTATCGCGCCGCTCACCAGTCGCCCGCCGTGCCGACCGGCAACGCCGCCAACTGGGGTCCGATCATCCAGATTCCTGCCGAAGCCACTTCGGTCACCGTTCCATACAAACTCACGTTGGCCAACGGCACCGCCGTCAACAACCTGAACCTGACCAGCGCCCAGTTGTGCAACATTTTCTCGGGTACTGTCACCACTTGGAACCAGGTCAACAGCGCTTATCCAACCACCCCGATCAAGGTCTACTACCGCGCCGGCAGCAGCGGCACCAGCGAGATCTTCACCCGTCACTTGAACAGCCAGTGCCCGACCAGGTTCACCACCAACGGCACCTTCACCACAGCCGTCGGCACCGTTCCGGCAAACGCCACTGCCGTGTCCGGCAGCACTGCGATGGCCAGCACCGTGCTTTCCACCGAAGGCGCCATCGGCTACGTCGGTCCGGAAGACGTCAACGCCAGCAGCAACGCCGTGGTCGCTCGCGTCAACGGCAACCTGCCCACCGTCGGCAACGTGACGACCGCCCTGAGCACCATCGCTCCGCCAGCCGCTGCTGATCGCGGCCTGCCGGAAAACTGGGCCAAGGTCCTGCCTAACCCGACGACGGGCTACAGCATCGTTGGCTACACCTTCATGGTGTTCAACCAGTGCTACAAAGACAGCACCGACACCTCAGCCGTACGTGACTTCATCGGTCGCCACTACACCCTGTCCGATGCCAACAACAACGACGATGAAATCATCGCCGCCAAGCTGATTCCAATCACCGACACTTGGAAAACGGCCATTCGCAGCACCTTCTGGACCGCCACCAACTCGCTGTCGGTGGGTAACACCACTGCTTGCAACGGCATTGGTCGTCCGCAATAAGCCCTGATCAGGGTCCGCTTCATGAACCGGCAACAGCCTCGCGCTGTTGCCGGTTTTTCGTTTCAGACAACCGCCCGGCAGATGAACATTGCATGACAAAAGTTCGGTCGCGATGGCGTCAACCTGCCTTGGGATTAGTCATTTGCGCGCCTCGTCCAGAGGGCGCTACCGAATTCGCCCTGCGTAAAAAGGATCCGTAGTGATGCGTCGCCGCCCACAGAAAGCCACTCGCCGTAATGCTGAATCCACCGCTGTGCTGTGCCTCAAGCCCTTGGCCCAGGCCATTGCCTTGTTACTGCTGGCCAACCCCGCGTACGCAGCGACCAGTTTCAGTTCGGCCTGGTTCGCGGCCAAGGGCGCGGCTCCGGCGGGCCCGGCCAGCCCCAGCGCGCCGCGCCCTGGAACGCCTCCACCGCTGGCGCAGCAGCAACGGGTGCAGCAGCAGTTGGGCCGTTCGCTGGCGAACATGAACAGCACGGTGGCGGCGATTGCGGCCAGCCAGGCTGCCCAGGCGGCTGGGCGTGCGGCGACCTTTGGCGCACCGCAAACCATCCATAACGGTTTGGGTGGCAATGGCCTGAACGCGGTGATTGGTCCGGACGGCAAGCCGCTGTTCGTCAACGCCAATGGCCCGGTACAGACCGATGCCAATGGCAAGGTCGTGGTGACCGTCAAGCAGACCGCCGACAAGGCAATCCTCAACTGGGACACGTTCAATATCGGCCGTGACACCACCCTGGCGTTTCAACAGGACGCCAGTTGGGCGGCGTTGAATAAAGTCAACAACAGCACCGCGCCGAGCCAGATCCAGGGCCAGATCAAGGCCGACGGCACGGTGATGATCCTCAACAGCAACGGTGTAGTGTTCAGCGGCAGCAGCCAGGTCAACGTGCGTAACCTGGTGGCGGCCGCCACGGATTTCAGCGACGAGCAATTCAAGACCGGTGGCCTCTACAACGCCAGCGCCGCAAGTTTCACCAACGCCCAAGGCGCGATTCGGGTGGAAAAGGGCGCGCAGATTTCCACGGCCGCCCCAAGCAAATCGACCGCCGGTGGCGGCTATGTGTTGTTGCTGGGCAAGACCGTCGACAATGCCGGCACCATCAGTACCCAGCGCGGACAAACCGTGCTGGCGGCCGGTGACAGCTTCACGATCAAAAAGGGCTTCGCCAGCGACGGCAACTCGACTTCAACCACCCGCGGCAATGAGGTCATCGCCCATCAACTAGGCGGCACGGGCGCCGGGCAGGTGAGCAACACGGGGCTGCTAATGGCGGCCAGCGGCGACGTGACCCTGACCGGCAACCAGGTGCGGCAAAACGGCGTGGCCGTCGCCAGCACCTCGGCGGACACCCGTGGCACGCTGCATCTGACCGCGCGCGGTAGCGAGGCCAACGTGACCCTGGGCGAAGGCAGCACCACGGCGATCCTGTTGGATGCCAGCGCCACGGCCCTGGACAGTCAGCGCGACAGCTTGTTGAAACCAGTCGTCAGCCAGGACGGCAAGGTGATCCCCGCCGACACCTACCGCCGCGACCTGTCGCTGGTGCGGATCGACAGCGCCGGCAGCGTCGACTTCCAGAAAGGCTCGATCACCCTCGCCACCGGCGGCCAGGTCGCGGTGAATGCCGGCACCCGCAGCCTGGTGCGCGACGGCGCGGTGATCGATGTGTCCGGCGCCACCGGGGTCAAGGTGGCGATGGAAGCGAACAGCATCAAGGTCAACATCCAGGGCAACGAGCAGCGTGATGCCGCCGGCAACCGTGATGAAGGTGCGTTGAATAACAACGATGTGTGGGTGGATACCCGCGAGCTGGTGTTCGTGCCGGCCGGCACCAACGGCTACGCCACCGATCGCTGGTACACCGCCGGTGGCTTGCTGGAAGTCAGCGGCTACCTCGGCACCCAGGGCCATAGCGCCGCCGAATGGATGGCCCAGGGCGGTACCGTGAGTTTTACCGGTAATGACTTGGTCACTCAGGCTGGCTCGCAGATCAATATGTCCGGCGGCACGCTGGACGTGCAAAGCGGCACGATCAAGCAAACCTGGCTCAGAGGCGCCGATGGCCGCTTGTATGAACTCAACAGTGCGCCCGGCGACAGGCTCTATACCGGCCTCTACAAAGGCTACGAAGACCATACCCAGCGCTGGGGGCAAACGAACTATTACTACAATCCCCTGATCGCCCCGCGCTCGCGCCAAGAAGCGGGCTACACCATTGGCCGCGACGCCGGCACGCTGGTGATTGGTACACGAAATGCGGTGCTCGAAGGCACACTCGCCAGCGACACCTTCCAGGGTGATCGCCAGACCCGCGCCGCCCAGGCCGGCCTGGATGGCTACCAGCAGTCGCAAAAAGCCGTGGCCCGGGGTGGGCAACTGGTGGTCGGCGCGTACGTGCCGTTCTACGTGAAGGAAAGCGGCACCGTGGAATATGCCCTTGGCGCCACGGCCGATACGCTAAAAAACGTCGTCATCGGCAAAGGCGCCGCAGGCGTTGCCAATGGCATCGACCTCGGCAGTGCCTTGCCGACGGATCGCCAGGGGAGGTTGTACCTGGACAGCAACCAGCTCAGCGGCTTCAAGCTGGGTGCGATCAAAGTAGCCGCCAGCGAAGGCATCAATGTCGAGGGGGCGTTGCAGGTAGCCCCGGCCGGCACCATCAGTCTGTTTGGCCCGAAAGTGGCCGTGAATGCTGACATCACCGCCCACGGCGGCGTCATTCAGGTGGGCAGGGATTTCGTTCAGGTCGATGGCTCGATGCCGGTGGCCGGCGCTTCCTCGATCACCGTGGGCAAAGGGGTGCGCCTGGACGCCAGTGGACTGTGGAGCAATCTGCAACTGGACCCTGCCGACATCAGCGCCTTGCCCTACCAGAACGGTGGCAGCATTGCCCTGAAGACCGGCGGCGCCCTCGTGCTGGGCGCCGGCAGTGTGCTGGATGTTTCTTCCGGCGCGGCCTTGCTCAATTCGGGCAAGTTGCAGGGCGGCAAGGGCGGCGATGTCAGCCTGAGCACCGTCACTGGGGAATTGAGCCTGGGCGGTGAGTTGCGTGGCCAGGGTGTAAAGGGCGGCGGCACCTTGCAATTTCATGCCGGTAAAGTGCTGATCAGCGACACCGCGACCTCGGCGGCGGGCACTTTGTTGCTCGATGGCGGTTTCTTCAAGAAAGGCTTTTCCGCCTACGACATCATTGGCAACGATGGCCTGGAGGTTGCCGAGGGCACCCGAGTCGACGTCACGTTGCCGGTGTATCGCCAAGGCCCGGCCGCCGCTGGGCTCGCCACCGGTGGTGCGCCTGGCAGCGCGCTGGAAACCTGGACGCCGCCGCTGTACCTCGAAGATGCCGCCAAGGGCGTGCTGACCCAACGCCAGGGCGCCGGCCTGTCGCTGCAAGCCGGCAGCCAGAATACCCGCCCAGGGAACGTTGCCACCGCGGACCTGCTGGTGGGCAAGTCGGCCGTGCTGAACGTCGATCCCGGGCAGGCGATCCGCTTGAGTGGGATCGGCCAAATCACCGTGGACGGCACATTGAATGCCTGGGGCGGTTCGATCACGGTCGGCTCCGCGCCTGGGCCGCAAGCGGCGGTCATACCGCCCAGTGACAACTTCAAGTCGATCTGGATCGGCGAGAACGCGGTCCTGGACGTAGCCGCTCGCGCCGCCACCGCCACGGGTGCCAGGGGCAACCCATACGGTTTCGTGCGTAACGGCGGAAGTATCGTCATCGGTGGTGAGATTGACCATGCGACGGGCGACGGTGGCGGTATCGGTAAATTCATCGTGGTGCGCGAAGGCGCGTTGCTCGACGCTTCGGGTGCCCAGGCGGTGCTGGATGACGCGGGGCAACGCCTTGTGGTTGCCAGCCATGGCGGCGACATCAGTTTTGGCTCGACCAGTGGGCTTTACCTGGACGGTCAGTTCAAGGCCGCCGCCGGCGGCGCCGGCGCGGCGGGCGGAAGCTTGTCGGTCGGGCTAGGGGCGACGGTTTATTTGAACAGCTCGGAATTGCCGGACAACCAGCGCAAGACCCGCGAACTGGTGATCGAGCAACACCGTTCCGCGACGGGCATGGCCGTCGGTAGCGCTCCCGAACAGGGCGCCGCCCTGTTGGAACACGGCTATGCACGGCTTGCGGTGGATCAGGTCGAGGCCGGCGGATTTGATACGTTGTCCCTCTTCAGTACCGGTCTGCTGACCTTCGATGGCAATGTCAACCTGACGATGGCCAATGCGCTTCAGCTCTACGCGGGTGCGTACGGCATGGCGGAGACAGCGGCGGCGGACTCGGTGGTCAAACTGCGCGGCCACTATGTGCGCTTGGCCGGCGCGCAAGATAGTACGACCGCCGGGGCGGACAACAGCAGCACCGGCATAGGGCTGGCGCCTTCGGCACAACCTGCTGCGGGAAAATTGCAGCTGACAGCGACCGGGCTCCTTGATATTCGCGACGCGGTGAGAATCGGTGGCAGCGGAACCCTGACGATGTCCCAAGGTGAAATTCGACAGGTCGACCGTCGCGGCTTTGCAGATCTGCAGCTCAACAGTCAGGGTGACATTCGGATGGCAAGCAGCCAGACCGATCATAAAATGTTACTCCGAACCCCTGGCGTCCTGGGCCTCACCGCCGCGCAGATCTACCCCGGCACCGGTGTGCAAGGGACACTGACTGCCAAGCGAATAGACATAGGCCGCAATGGCTCGGCGATCCCTTCGGTGCCTTACTCCGCGTTCGGCGAGTTGCGACTCGAAGCGGATGTCATCAATCAGGGCGGCATTCTGCGGGCGCCCTTGGGCAACCTGATCATCGGCCAGACGGTGCTGGAAACGGCGTCGCGTCCCGGCAGTGACGTGAACCTTTTGCCAGGCAGCCTGACCTCCGTCAGCGGCGCGGGGCTCGTCATGCCCTATGGCGGAACAGCGGATGGCAAATCCTACGTGTTCGATGGCGTGACGCTCGACAAGAGCCTGCTGCGGCCAGCCCTGAATGGCGTGCCAGGCAAGATCGATCTGGTGGGCGAGACCATGGACGTCGCGGCGGGAGCCGTGGTTGATGTGTCCGGCGGCGGTGAATTGACCGGCGCCGGTTTCATCTCGGGGCGTGGCGGCTCCACTGACGCGCGCTTCAACCCCTTGGTGCAGTTCGGCCCGGACGGTTTCCTGTTACCGGCACTGAGCAGCAACCCGGTCTACGCCATCGTTCCTGGCGTACAGACCGGCTATGCGCCCGTGGGCGGTGAAGCCGGCGCCGTCGCCCCCTTGGCCGGCCAACAGATTACCCTCGGTGCCGGCGTCCCCGGCTTGCCGGCCGGCACCTATACCTTGCTGCCCTCGACCTACGCGCTGCTGCCGGGTGCGTTTCGCATCGAGGTCAACGGCCTGGCCGGGCAGGGCGGGGTGGTGCCGACCCAGGCCATGCGTAACGGCTCCTGGGCAACGGCCGGTACCCTCGGCATTGCCGGCACCGGCGTACGCGACAGTCTGGCGAGCCAGGTGATCGTCACCGCGGCCGATACGCTGCGCCGCTATTCGCAGTACAACGAGACCAGCTTCAGTCAGTTCGCCCTGGCGGATGCCGCGCGCCTGGGCGTGCCCGCCGTCCTGCTGCCCCGGGATGCCAAGGCGTTCAACGTCACGTTCGAGCGCAACCAGAGTGACCAACCGAGCTTCAGTTTTGCCGGCAAACTGCTGAGCAAAGCAGCCAAAGAGGGTCGCGGCAGCACCACCTCACTCACGTTGGTCAGGGCCGGGGACCTGGAAATCATCAAGGCTGGACAGGTAGCCAACGCCGGATTGAACGGTGTAACCCTGACCGACGATGCGGTGAATGCCATCGGCGCCAGCAGCCTGTTCATCGGCGGTTATGCCTTGGCCCGCTATGGCCAGGGCGGTAACTTCCTTGAGTTCGGAAATGGCAATGGCTCCGTCGCCAAGACCCAAAACATCACCTTGCGCAGCGGCGCGACCTTGCGGGCGCCTGAAGTATTCCTGGTGACGTCGAGTCCGAAGGGCGGGATCACCGTGGAGCAAGGCGCGTCGATCAATACCCTGGGCATGGGCGCCGTGGCCCGTGACTCGCACGATGGCTATATCTATAGCCCCGGTCGCAACAGCGTGCTGGCCGTGTCCAATGGCTACCTGAACATGCTGGCGCCTTCAGCGCCTAACCCGCAGGAGCCAGATAGTGCCCCCGGCAGTATCCGCATCGGTGTATGCGATGGCGTCTGCACGGGCACCACCCGCCTGTATTCCGAGGGCACCATCGCCTCAGCCACGGACAATCGCTTCGAGCTGACGGATGCCGTGCGCTTTGGCACCCGTAACCTGACACTGGCGGTCGGCGGCATCAACGTCGGCAATGCCGACACCCTGGCTGACCTGGCGTCGCGCAATCTGTTGCCCAATGGCCTGACGCTCAACCAGCAGGTGCTTGACCGCCTGTTGCTCGGCGATACCAGCGCCGGCGCGCCGGCGCTCGAAACCCTGGTGCTGGGCGCTCGCGATTCGCTGAATTTCTATGGCAACGCCAGCCTCGATACCTTTGACGCGGCGACCGGCAAATCACGGCTCAAGGAGTTGGTGCTCACCACGCCCGCCATCTACGGCAAGGGCGAGGCGGGTGAAACCGCACGAATCCGCACCCGCGAGCTGATCTGGAACGGTGCGCAAAACGAGGCCGCCAGCATCGTGCGCGACAGTGCCGGTACCGGCGCGGGCAACCTGCAAATCGACGCCGAACGCATCGGTTTTGGCTATGCCCCGACCACCGAGCCCAAGGTGGTCAAGGCCTATGACCGACTGGCACTGGGATTTGCCAACGTCGATCTCAACGCCAGCGAACGCATCACCGCCAACCATAAGGGTGGCCTGCTGGTTTATCAGCGTCAGGGTGAATACATCACGGGCAAGGGCTTCCAGTACAGCGGCGGCAACTTGAACATCCTCACGCCGTTGATGACCGGCGAGGCCGGGTCGGTCAACCGGATCACCGCGGGCGGCAATATCCGTGTCAGCGCTCCGGCGGGCAGTCGCCTGCCGGTGGCCGGCGCCGATAGCTTGGGCGCCGAGCTGGCGTTGAACGGCAAGAATGTGCGGGTCGAAGGCACCGTGGTGCTACCCAGCGGCAAGCTGACCCTCAGCGCCGAGGATGAATTGACCCTCACCGATGCCGCGCGCCTCGACCTGGCCGGACGCAAAATCACCTTCAACGATGTCAGCAAGTATAGTTGGGGCGGTGACCTGATCCTCGAAAGCCGCAACGGCAATATCCGCCAGGCCGCCGGCTCGGTGATCGATCTCTCCGCCGTGAACAACCAGGCCGGCACCCTCAAGGCCACCGCACTGGCGGCGGCCGCCGGCAAGGTCGACCTGGCGGGCAGCGTGCTGGGCAGCAGCAGCGGTTACTACGATGCGGGCGGCACCGCCGTGCCCTACAAGGCCGGCAACGTGGACATTCGCGCCCAACGCCTGGGCGATGGCAGCCTGAGCGATGAGTTTGCCGCCCTCAACCAGCGCCTGAACCAGGGCCAGGTATTCGGCGGGCGCAGCTTCCAGCTCAAGCAGGGTGACCTGGTGATCGGCGATGGCCTCAAGGCCGGCGTGGTCAACGTGTCGGTGGACGGCGGCAAACTCACCGTCAATGGCACCGTGGACGCCAGCGGCGAGCGCGTGGGTTCCATCCGCCTGGCCGGCAAGCAAGGCTTGACCCTTGGCGGCAACGCCGTGCTCGATGCCCATGGCCGCGTGCTGCGGGTCGACAGCTACGGCCAGATCATCGATTCGCCGAACCGCGCCATGGTTGAGCTCAGTTCCGGAGATGGCCTGCTGACGCTGGCCGGTGGCGCGCGCATCGATTTGCGCCATGGCACCGCCGCTACGGTCGGCCACGACGGCAAGGCCCGTGGCACCCTGGAGCTGAATGCGCCACGCCTGGGCGGCGCCACGGCCGGCGACATCGCCATCGACGCCAGCGGCAACCTGAACATCCAGGGCGCCAAGCTGATCGCGCTCAATGGCGTGCAACGCTACGACGATGCCGCCTACGGCACCGACCCGGCGGCCAGTGGCCGGCCGTACCAAGTCATCAATCAGGATTACCTCAACGGTATCCATGACGACAACCGCGACTTTATCGACAATGTCTTGAACAACAATGCCTTACGCTACGGCAAGCTGGCGGGCCTCAACAATGCCGCCTATCGCAACGCTTTCCATCTGCGCCCCGGCGTCGAAATCGTCAGTGCCACCGCCGACGGCGATCTGGTGGTGCAGGGCGACCTGGACCTCTCCGGTTACCGCTACGCCAGCCTCAACCCACTGACGCCAAAGACTGGCGTGTACGGTTCCGGCGAAGTCGGCAGCCTGGTGCTGCGCGCTGGTGGCGACCTTAGCGTATATGGCAGCATCAACGACGGTTTTGCGCCTCCGCCGGCAACGCCGGATGACGATGGCTGGGTGCTGACGCCCGGCAAGGTGATGTTCAACGGTGATTTGATCGTGCCGCGAGCGGGCATTGAATTGCAGGACGGCACCACGTTCCTGTCCGGCGCGACCCTCAACTACGACCTGCCGCTGCAAGCCGTTACCCTGGCTGCGGGTACCCGCCTGCCCGTGGACGGCGAGTTGGCCGAAGCGATTTCACTGCCTGCCGGCACGGTGTTGGCGGCAGATATCCGTTATAGCGATGGCCGTGTGGCCTATGCCGCCGGTACACGCCTGACGGCCGATCTGACCGTGGCTCAAGGGATGGTCCTTGGAGGTGGTTCGGTGTTGATCGGCGATACCACTTTGACCGGGTTGGTCTGGCCAAAAGGTGTGGCCCTGCCCAGCCGTCCGGCAAGTTCGGTGACAGTGAACAGCCCTAGCACCGTGGTTCAGGCGGGCGCACTGCTCTTGCCTTTGGGCGCGCTGATACCCGCGGGTACCGACGTGAAGCTGGCCGCAGGCGTGGAAAAAATCAATCTGCGCGGCGGCGATGGCAAGGGCCGTAACTGGGCGGTAGCCCCGATGTTGGCCGAGGGCTCGCAGTCCTGGTCGTTGCGTGCCGTGGCTGGCGCCGATTTGCAGGCCGCTGATACCCGCCTGGCCAATCCTTATGCCGAGCATGGACGCTTCACGGTGGCCGACACTCACTATGGGATGCTGGCGAAGGCGGGTGGCTTGGTGTTGACCGATCAAGCCTCGCTCGACTATTACGGTGACTTGAGCTACTCCGGGCGGCCTGTCGCCGAGTTGGCTGACCTCTACGGCATAAGCGTCGACGAGTTCTGCGGGCAGGGGGCAGGGCTCTGTGTCGCTGCGGGGCGGACGCTGACCGAGCAAGCCTCGCTCGACTATTTCGGTGACCTGACTTATGTCGGGCGGCCGGTGGCGGAACTGGCGGACCTGTATGGCATGTCCGAGGACGAATTCTGTTCGCAAGCGCCCGGGTTATGCATCGGTGGGAGCGTTTACACCTACGTGGTGGGCACCAGCAGCTTCAGTGTTCTTCGTACCGGTACCGGCGATCTGGACCTGATCAGCGCGGGTGATTTCAGCATGCAATCGCTGTTTGGCATTTATACCGCGGGCACGTCGTCCTTGAGTCTGGCTGACTCGGCGGGCTACAACCTTGCGCGAGGCGTCTCGCTGAATAAAACCGGCCTGCCGACTGACTCGATTCTGGGGAACGGTGACAGCCCTTATGAGCGCTTGGTGGATGGCGGCGCAGACAGCCGATATCGCGCATGGTATCCAGACCATGGCGGTAACCTGCTGCTGTCGGTGGGCGGCGATTTGGCCGGTGACATCGTCGGCAGAAAACAAAGTACGCTCGTGACAGAAGATGCACCGCAGATGGAGAGCTCGGGGGTTGGGAATTGGTTGTGGCGCCAGGGCGATGGTGACGGTACGCCTACCGCCTGGTGGATTAACTTCGGCACTTATGTGCCCCATGGCACCGATCCGGTATTGAACGGTTTTACCGGTATCGGCACCTTGGGTGGCGGCAACGTGGATGTGCGAGTCGCAGGCGACGCGGGTATGTTGGCCCCCCGTGGAGAGCGAGGTGAGCAGAGCGCCAGTCGCAGCCAGGGGATCGTCTTGGCGGTCGGCTCGACCGGGCGCATGGTAGACGGTCAATTGAAGTTGACCGGTGGAGGTGACCTATTGCTGGCTATCGGCGGGGCCCTCAACCCTTCATTGGAGGCAAGGGCGTTTCTCGACTATGCTGGCCAGCCGGTAGATTCGCGCCATGACCTGAATGGCAGCTTTACGAACCTGCGAGGTTCGCTAAGGGCCAGTGCCGGTTCGTTTGGCGGCATGGAACTGATCAGCGGTCCGAATAAGAGTTCGCAGGATCCCCGAGAGATACGTGCCTACAACCCGTATGACGCAACGATGGCTAGCGCGACCGGTGGAGTGCTGCTGGTACCCGGTGACGCCACCGCCAGTCTGAATACCCGAGGCAATCTCGTGCTAGGCGCCGCGGTGGACCCGGGCCGTGCGCCTACACGAGCCGCCCAATCGGTGGATCTTGGCGGTGGGATCAAAGGCCCCGGATATTCCTGGTTCAGCCTGTGGACCGACCATACCGCTATCGATCTGTTTGCCGCCGGAGGGCACCTTACGCCTTCGACCCAAGGCGCAGAGCTTTCGGCTGGCGTCAATACCGCCACGCCTCGTAGCGGCATGGACTATTCGCAAACCGACGGGCGTTTCGTCTATCCGTCGATTTTGCGGGTAGCCGCGCCCTCAGGCAGCCTGTATTACGGGCCCTCATCACGTGGGGTAGGGGGCTTTGTGACCCCCTATTCCTTGATCCTGGCGCCTGGAAACCAGGCGCAGCTGGAGTTTCTCGCTGGGGATTCGATTTATGCGGGAGGCTACGCAATATCACCCACCCGTGCTCCGGCAAGCAGCCTGACGACCCCAGACAATCCTGCGTTCTATTACAAGGACAAATCGGGCGGGCTGCATGGCGATCTGGAAGGGGCGAGTGCAAGGAGTATCGGAATGGGCTTGTTCGCGTTTGGCGGTACCGGTGCAGACGGAAATTATCGAGGAGCCAATCAGCCAGTGCGCTTCTATGCGGTCACTGGCGATATCGTGGGTTTGCGCACGGGCGAAATGATTGCCTTCAGTTCCGGCCCAAGGGCTGGCGAGACGTGGTACGAGGGCGCCAGTCCCGCATGGATTATGGCGGGGCGGGATATCGTTAACAGTGGTGACATTGCGGGCACTTCACTGACGCAGTTTGAAAGCTCGCCCACCAGCACCGGCAACCTGTTCGTCCACGACGACCCCACCGACATCTCCGTTGTCTCCGCCGGCCGGGACATTCTCTACAGCACTTTCAATGTCGCCGGCCCCGGTACGCTGGAGATCAACGCCGGACGCAATATCCTGATGGAAGACCAGGCCGCGGTGACCAGCCTCGGTCCGGTGAAGTCCGGTGACAACCGCCCCGGCGCAAGCATCGTGATGCAAGCCGGCGTGGGCGCTGCCGGGCCGGATTACTTGGGCTTCGTGCGCCAATACCTGGATCCGGCCAACCTGGCGGACACTGGTGTCGGCCTGGCTCAACAGCCGGGCAAGGTGGCGAAAACCTATGAGGTCGAGTTGGCGGCCTGGCTGGCGTCGCGGTATGGCTTCAGCGGTGAGGCCGATCAGGCGCAGGCTTATTTCGCCGCGTTGCCGGCCGAGCAGCAGCGGGTGTTTGCTCGCGAGGTGTACTTCGCCGAACTGCGTGCCGGTGGTCGCGAGTACAACAACGCCAGCAGTCCTCGTTCCGGTAGCTACCTGCGCGGTCGCAACGCCATCGCCGCGCTGTTCCCGACCCACGACGTGGCCGGCAACCCGCTGGCTTACCAGGGCGATATCACGATGTTCGGCGGCGCCGGGGTGCACACCAACTTTGGTGGCGATATCCAGATGCTGACGCCTGGCGGGCAGCAGGTTTTTGGTATCGAAGGCGAAGCGCCACCGTCCAGTGCCGGGGTCATCACCCAAGGGGTTGGCGACATCCAGTTGTTCAGCAACGGCAGCGTGTTGCTGGGACAAAGCCGGATCATGACCACCTTTGGCGGCGACATCCTCGCCTGGTCCGCGACAGGGGATATCAACGCCGGTCGCGGTTCGAAAACCACCCTGGTGTACACACCGCCCAAGCGTGTCTACGACAATTGGGGCAACGTCACCCTGTCGCCGTCGGTGCCGAGCACTGGCGCCGGTATCGCCACGCTCAACCCTATTGCGGAGGTCGCACCGGGCGATATCGACCTGCTCGCGCCGCTCGGCACCATCGACGCGGGAGAGGCGGGTATCCGGGTCTCGGGCAATATCAACATCGCCGCCTTGCACGTGGTGAACGCGGCCAACATCCAGGTGCAAGGCAAGTCCAACGGCGTGCCGGTCAGCGCAGTGGTCAACACCGGCGCGCTGACCAACGCCAGTTCCGCCGCGGCGTCGGCCAGTGACGCGGCGGAAGGCGTGGCTCGCGAGCAACAGGCCGCCTCGCGCAACCGCATGCCGTCGGTGTTCAGCGTGCAGGTCCTGGGTTTTGGCAACGAGCGCCTGGCACCGTCACAGGAAGGCGCCAGCCGGGCACCGGATCATGAACCGAACAACAGCGTGCGGGTATTGGGCGCCGGACGGTTGGACGACCAGGCGCGTAATCAGTTGACCCCGGAGGAACAACGCAACCTGACGCTCTAACAACCGTCAACAAAGCTTGAGGGCGACAGGCAACTGTCGCCCTTTTTCATGGGTGCTCGGTCGCTGTCGGTAACCGTTCATGAAGATTCGATGACAAAAGTTCGGTAGTGGCAGGTGGCCGGGGTCAAGGTTGTGTGAAACGGCAACGGCGCAGGATCGCTGTGGACGAAAAGGCCTTTTGCAGGGAAGCCGGACAACTTTTTCTGGCGCTATTTCGCGCTGGATGCCAGGTGTGACAGGGGCGTTGGGGTCTATGGAAAGTTACTCGAAAGTGGGCATGCAGGAGCTGGACCAGCGCCTGTCGAAAATTGTTGAAGCCGCACGCAAAAAACCGGTCTCGGTGTACCGCTACGGCGCGCCTTGGGTGTGGATCGTGTCCCAGGACGATTGGCAGAGTGCCTTGAAGGAACTGTCCAGCTACGTACCGCCAGGTCATTCACTGGTGATGTTGCGCCCACAAATCGAAGAGCTGCTGGAGGTTGCGTCCGAGCCCTTGCAGCAATGGGCGCGGGACCACCACATCCAGGTGCCGGTACCGGCCTTGATGCTCGCGTTGCTGTTGCAACTGCTGTACTCGCTGCCCAGTGAAAAACAGTTGTACGAGCAGCTCAATTACAACCTGTTGTTCCGCTGGTTTGTGGGCCTTGAGTTGAACCAGCGGGTCTGGGCGTTCTCGGTCTTCGTGCGCGATATCGGCGAGCTGCTGGACAGCCCGCACGCGGCGAAATTGCTCGAGCGCATCGTCAGTGAAGTGTTCTGCGGCGACCTGATGCACATGCCGGAGTTTTCGCTGAACTTCGCCTTGTTGCACACCTGGCTTTCCAGGCACGCAGGCCATACCAAACGCAAATAAACCGTCAGGCAACAACACGATGCCAAGGCAGCGCGTCATGCGGCGCGCGGCTTTGCAGCAGGCGCTGCGCGCGTGGCGCAATTGAATCGAGGGGGATGTGTGGATCATTGGGACTTCAACATCGGCAGGTGCAGGCCATACCTGCCCATGGCGCTCGCGCTGATGCTCGTTGCCGAGGCGCCAGCGTTGTGGGCCGAGGAAGCCGATACAGCGGTCGCGGCCGAGGCCGGAGCGCCAGCGCGCCTGGTGGACGTGAATGAGTACGTCGTGCGCGGCAACACCGTGCTCGATGCCCGGGAAATCGAAGAGGCGGTGTATGCGTTCCTGGGGCCGCAACGCAAGCTCACCGATATCGAAGGCGCCCGCGACGCCCTGCAACAGCGCTACCAGGCCAAGGGTTACCAGTCGGTGTTCGTCGAACTGCCGGAGCAGCAGGTGGAAGGCGGCGTGGTGTACCTGCAAGTCAGCGAAACCAAGATCGGCCGGGTACGCGTGGTCGGCACCGAGCACTATTCGCCGGTCAATGTCCGCGAAGAAGTACCGGCACTGGAAGAAGGCAAAGTGGCCGATTTCGCCGCGGTGCAAAGCCAGTTGGCCGTGGCCAACCGCAACCCTGGGCGCCAGGTGGTGCCGGTGGTGCGCGAAGGGCAGCGTCCGGGAACCATGGATGTCGACTTGCAAGTCGAAGACAAGAACCCCTGGCAAGCCAGTGTCGGGCTGAACAATGACTATAGCGCCGACACCGAGAAACTGCGTTCGGTGGTCACGCTGGGCCACAACAACCTCTGGCAACGCGGCCACTCGGCCTCGCTGACTTATTTCACCGCCCCCCAAGACCGGGACAACGCGCAAGTCTGGTCGGGCTCCTATAACGCGCCCCTGAGCGAGCGTTGGAACGTGCAGTTGTCTGGCTACCAGTCCGACAGCAACGTCGCGACCATCGGCGGCAGCAACGTATTGGGCAAGGGGCATTCCTATGGCGCGTCGCTGATCTACAACGTGCCGCCCCAGGGCGTTTGGGCCAACTCGCTGTCGGTGGGCGTGGACTTCAAGGATTTCGAGGAAGCCCTGCAGTTTGGCGGCTCCAATGACGAGGTGCCGATCAAGTACGCGCCGATCACCTTGGCCTACAACGGCTTTCGCTACACCGAAACCTCACAGTTCGGCCTGGGCCTGAGCATCGTTGCCGGCACCCGCAGCTTCTTCGGCTATGGCAGCGACGCCGATGAATTTCGGGCCAAGCGCTACGAGGCCAATCCCAGCTTCGCCGTGTTCAAGGGCGACAGCACCTTCACCCAGAATTTTTCCGGCGACTGGCAAGCGGCAAGCAAGCTGAGCTTCCAATTGGCCTCCGGGCCGCTGGTCTCCAACGAACAGTTTTCCGCCGGCGGAGCCACCAGTGTGCGCGGTTATCTCGCTGCGGAACGCACGGGCGATGACGGCGTGCTGTTTTCCCAGGAACTGCGCACACCGTCGTTGAGCAAGCACCTGGGTAAAGGCCTCGGCAGCTACGTCGACAACTGGCGTTTATACGTCTTTGCCGAAGGCGCGCAGTTGGCCCTGCAAGACGCGCTGCCCGACCAGGAGGCTGACTACAGCCTGGCGAGTATCGGCTTCGGCACCCGCGCCACGTTGCGCGAATGGCTGTCGGGCAGCCTCGACTGGGGCCTGCCGCTCAAGGACGGCCCGAACACCCGCAAACACGATTCACGCGTGCACTTCAATGTGCAGGCGACCTTTTGACCGGTAGGCACAGACCTTGGAGCACCCCGTTATGCATCGCTTGATTTTCATTCTTCTCGCTTGCCTGGGCCTCGTGCTGCCGGCAACGGCCAGCGCCTGGTGGCAGGACGATTGGCACTACCGCAAACAGATCAGCATCGACACCACGCCCCAGGGCGCGGCGATCAGCCAGGCGGTGGGGCGCACCTCGCTGCTGGTGCGTTTGCACACCGGCAATTTCACCTTCGATGGCGTCAACGAAAACGGCTCGGACATCCGTTTTGTCGCCACCGATGATCACACCGTACTCAACCACCAGATCGAGAGTTTCGACCCGTTGATGGGCATGGCGCTGATCTGGGTGGACGTGCCTCTGGTGGAGGGTGGCAAGCGCCAGGATGTCTGGATGTACTACGGCAACCCGAAAGCGCCGGCCACGAGCAACGCTCAGTCAGCCTTCGATGCCGACTACAGCCTGGTCTATCACTTTGACGGTGCCGTTGGCGCACCGCCACGGGACGCCAGCGCCTTTGCCAACCACGCGCAGAACGCCCCGGCAAACATCATCGACGGTGTCATCGGGCGCTCGGCACAGCTCAACGGTCAGCCGCTGTTGCTGCCGGCCAGTCCATCCCTGGGCGTGAGCGCGGGTGGTGCGTTGACCTTCAGCACCTGGTTGCGGATGGAGCAGGGCGCAGGCGAGCAACTGCTGCTGGCCCGTCGTGATGCCGGCAATGCGCTGCTGGTGGGCGTGAACCAAGGCGTGCCCTTTGTGGAAGTGAACGGCCAGCGCGCCGTGGCCAACCAGGGCGTGGCACTGGGGCAATGGCAACACCTGGCGTTGACGGCTGACGCCAGCGGCTTGCGTTTGTATGTGAATGGAAAGCCGGCGGCGAGCCTGGCGCAACCGTTGCCAGCGTTGCAGGGTGCGATTGCCATCGGCGCCGATTCACCGGCCGCCGTTGAAGCCGGCGCGGTGGCACCGACCGCTACGTATCAAGCCTTCACCGGCGCTCTCGATGAACTGCGCTTGTCCCGCGTCGCCCGTTCGCCCGAGCAGATCCTGGCCGATGCCACCGCCCAGGGCGCCGAGTCGCGCCTGGTGGTCTACGGGGTGGACGAAGAACAGTCCGGCTTCGGTTTCGGCAGCCTGGGTTTCCTGCTCAACGCGGTGCCGCTGGACGCCTGGGTGATCATTGCCGTCCTGGTGCTGATGATGCTGCAGTCGTGGGTGATCATGGTGCGCAAGAGCCGCAATGTCAGCCGTGTCAGCCGCGCCAACGAAGTCTTCCGCAGTCATTTCGCCAAGGTCGGAACGCGGCTGGAACTGCTCGCCGATGACCGCGACCTGGCGCAGCGCCTGGGCGATTCGTCGCTGTGGCGCCTGTATGGGGTGGCGGTTGCCGAGATCCGCACGCGCCGCGACCAGGGCGCCGACACCTCGTCGATCTCCGCCGCCACCATCGAAGCCATCCGCTGTTCCATGGACGGTGTACGGACCCGGGAAAACCAACAGCTCAGTTCCAAGTTGTCGACGTTGTCCAACGCCATCGCCGGCGGCCCTTACATCGGCCTGCTGGGGACGGTGCTGGGGATCATGGTGGTGTTCCTCGGCACCGCCATGGCCGGTGATGTAAACATCAACGCCATCGCCCCCGGCATGGCAGCCGCGTTGCTGGCCACCGCCATGGGGTTGTTCGTCGCGATCCCGGCGCTGTTTGGCTACAACCGCCTGACCACGCGCAACAAGGAAGTCAGCGCCGACATGCGGGTATTCGTCGACGAGTTCATCACCCGCCTGGCCGAAGTCCACGGCGAAAGCCAGTCCAGTGAAGCGGCGCATCGACGGGGCAACCACGTCGCCAGCCCATCGTTGACGGTGTAGGGGAGCGACCATGGCCAACCTCAATAGCGCCTCGGACGACGACGAAGATGCCGCCGTCGACACCATCAACATCACGCCGCTGGTGGACGTGCTCATGGTGGTGTTGGTGATGTTTATTCTCACCGCCACCGCCCAGGTCTCCGGGATCCAGATCAACCTGCCGAAGGCCAGTTCGACCATCTCGCTTTCGCAGCCCAAGACCAAGGCGATTTCCATCAATGATGGCGGCCAGGTGTTCCTCGATGCCTACCCGGTCACCCTCAACGAACTGGAAGATCGCTTGCGTATCGAGAAAGCCCAGAGCCCGGATTTTCCGATCATCGTGCGCGGGGACTCGGCCGTGCAGTACCAGAAAGTCATTGAAGTGCTGGACCTGCTGCGTCGCCTGGAATTGTCCCAGGTGGGCCTGGTCACCGGCAAACCGAGCCAGGGCTGAGTCATGACGTCTTTTCCTGAACAGCCGCAAAACGGTCATCTGGAGCGACAGCGGGACGCCACCGGCAGGGTGCGTCGCGTGTTGCAGTGGACCGTCGGTTTGCTGGTGGGCGCGGGCTTGGCCTGGCTGCTGTGGACATGGGCCAACGACATGAGCGGCATCCGTCGCGAGGCGCCGAAGATTCCGGCGATCATTCCGTTGCCGCCACCTCCGCCGCCGCCCCCGGAAAAACCGCCGGAGCCGGAAAAACCGGTGGAAGAAAAAATCGTCGAGCCCGAACCGACGCCCGAACCAGAGGAAGTCAAGCCGGAGGAAGAAGCACCGCCTTCACCCGCCGAGGACCTGGCTGACCCGATGCAAATGGACAGCGACGCCCAGGCTGGCTCCGACGCTTTCAATATCGGCGCGGGCAAGGGCGGCGGGATGGCTGGCGCCGGTGGCGGACGCCTCGGCAACGGCACCTACAGCCAGTTCCTCGCCTACAGCTTCCAACGCTTGCTGCGCGAGTCGCCCGAGCTGCGCAACCTGGTTTTCCGCCTGGAGGCCGATGTCTGGCTGGACCAGGCCGGCCGGGTGATCCGGGTGGAGCTGGGGCGCACCAGCGGCGATGCCGAACTTGACGCCAAGGTGCTGGCCACCTTGCGCGCCTCACCCAATCTGGAACGCCCACCCGCCTCGTTGCAGGTGCCGGTGCGTATCCGCCTACAAGGACGCCGGCCGGGCTAAGCCGGGTCGCCAAGAGACCATTAGGAGTTGTGTTCATGATCTGCAAAGTTAATCGATTGGCGCTGGGCGTCGGCCTGGTGATCGCCAGCCTGGCGGGTAGCGCGTTGGCGCAGACACCCTCGCAGAACGCGACGGTCAATCTGATTCGCCTGTTGGTGCAACAAGGCGTGCTCAAACAGGACCAGGCCCAAGCGCTGATCGACCAGGCCGAAGCCGAGGCCACGCAAGCCCGGCAGACGGCCGCCAACACCGCAGCGGTGCCAGCGCCAGGCGCGCCGGGCGAGGTCCGGGTGCAGTATGTGCCGGCCATCGTTCGGGAACAGATTCGCGACCAGGTGAAAGCCGAAGTGATCGCCCAAGCCAAACAGGAAAACTGGGCGCAGCCCAACACCTTCCCCGACTGGGTCTCACGCGTCACCTTTGAAGGCGACGTGCGCCTGCGCAACGAGTCGCGCTTCTACTCGGGCAGCAACAGTAACGAGATCGTTGATTTTGCCGAGCTCAATAACAGCGGGCCTTATGACGTCAACCCCAACAGCGGCTCACAACTTCCACCGCTGCTCAATACCCGCGAAGACCGCGAGAACATGCTGCGCCTGCGCGCTCGCATGGGTATGCGGGCCGCGCTTTCCCCGCAATGGACAGCCGCTATCCGCCTGGGCACGGGCTCGGACAGCAGTCCAGTCTCCACCACCCAGACCTTGGGCGGCGGCTTTGACAAAAAGGACCTGTGGCTCGACCAGGGCTACCTCAACTATCGCCCGACCAAGGAACTGAGCTTCACCGGTGGACGCATGCCCAACCCGTTCATGTCTACCGATCTGCTGTATTCCAACGATCTTAATTTCGACGGCTTGGCCGGCTCGTTCAATCACTCGTTGAACCGCGACCTGGCGCTATTCGGCACCCTCGGTGCGTTCCCGGTGGAGTACAGCTCCGACAGCGCGTCGAGCGATGGTTTCAACAAGGAAGACAGCGAGAACAAGTGGCTCTACGGCGCCCAGCTTGGCGCGAACTGGGCATTTGCCCCGGACAACAACATCAAGGGCGCGTTGGCTTATTACCAGTTCGATGACATCGAAGGGCGGCGCTCCAACCCCTGTGCCATCTATGACGGCGCCCCCGCCTGTGACAGCGACGAAACGCGCCCGGCCTTCATGCAAAAGGGCAACACGTTGATGGAACTACGCGACCTGGTGCCGGACCCTTCCGCGCCGACCACCTCGCCGCAGCCGCAGTTCGTAGGCCTGGCCTCGGAGTTCAACCTGCTCGACCTCAACCTGGTGTGGGACACTTTGCTGTTCGACGACCTTAAGCTGCGTAGCCAGGGCAACTACCTGGTCAACCTCGGCTACGACGAAGGCAAGATGCGCAAGCGCTCGGCCGGTGCGCTGGCCAACAACCTGGATGAGAACGGCGACATCGAAAGCGGTGACAGTGCCTGGATGCTGCAGTTCACCTTGGGCAGTGCCCTGGACCTGAAAAAGCGCGGCGACTGGAACCTGTTCGCCGGCTACAAGTACATCGAGCCGGATGCCTTGCCGGATGGCTTCAACGATTCTTCGTTCCACCTCGGGGGCACCAACGCCAAGGGTTATTTCCTCGGCGGCAACTATGGAATCGAAGACAACGTATTGGCCACCGCGCGCTGGCTGAGCAGCGAAGAAGTGTATGGCGCGCCGTTCGCTATCGACGTTCTGCAACTTGAGCTCAATACGCGCTTCTAGCGCCGGGAGGACCATATGACCAGGCCATTTCATCCCGTCATCCACGCTGTGGTGCTGTTGCTGGGCCTCGGCGCAGCCTTGGGTGCTTCGGCGCAAACCTTGGAGGAGCGCCTGCGTGCCCAGTTGCGCAGCACCACACAGCAGTTGCAAGCCTTGCAGAGCGAACAGGCGCAAGGCACCGCTGCGCGCCAGGCAGCGGAGAGCCAACTGAGCGCGGCGCAAGGGCAAATCAAGCAACTGACCGCCGAACTGACCAAGGCCCGCAGCCAGAACGAACAACTGGGCGCCCAGCAGGATGCCGTGCGCAGCAGCGCCCAGGCGCAGGTGGCGGCCAGCGGCGAGCAGGTCGGCAAATTCAAGCAAGCCTACGAAGAACTGCTGGGCCGGGCTCGCGGTATCGAAGCGGCGCGCGCCACCCTGCAAGCCAGCCTGACCAGTCGCGAGAGCGAAGTGCAGCAATGTGTGGCGAAGAACCAGCAGATGTATGGCGTCGCCAAAGAGATCCTCAGCGCCTACGAAAACATCGAGGTCAGTGATGTGCTGAAGATTCGCCAGCCCTTCGCCAGCGGCGCGCGGGTGAAGTTCGAGGAATTGGCGCAGCGCTATGGCGATGCGCTGTACCAGACCCAGTTCGACGCCACCACGACCACCGCGGGCAAATAATTACCGCCCACTTTTACCCAACAGGAAAGTTCTGCCATGACCACACAAGCACTGATCCAGAGCATCACCGCCGAGCAACTCGGCGAGTTGCTGCAAGTCGCTGGCTACCGCGTCAATCGCACCGAACAAGGCGCGGTAGTGCAGTTGTTGAGCGCCAGCCAGGGCATCGGTTTTGCCGTGCGCTTCGGCAACCCGGCCGCCGCCGAGGGTAGCTTCCTCGACTTTACGTTCAGCTGCGCGTTGCGCATCGAGGGCAAGTTGCCGGAAGGCTTGGTCGAAGTCTGGAACGCCAGCCGCCGCTTTGCCCGCCTCAGCCTTCAGGGCGAATTCCTGGTGATGGAGATGGACGCGATCGTCGCCGCAGGCGTCAGCGAGGACCACTTGCGCGGCGTGCTGGAGCTCTGGGACCGCTTGCTGCAAGAGTTCGTGGTGTACCTGCGCGAATACAGCCAGCAGGCCCGCCAGCAACAGGCGGTGGACGCTGCGCCAGTACCAGAAGTCGCGGTTGAAGAGGCTTGATCGTGATGAGCAGGTTCAGCAAACGGGTGGGCGTCAGTCTTGTCATTCTGGTGGCGGGAGGCATCGCCTTGGTGGTGGCCCTCGACCCTGGCGATTCACCCCATGCCTCGGTACCGCCGACACAACCGGTAGCGGCCCGAGGCCAAGGCGAGACCGCGCCGGCCGTTGCCAGTCTGGGTGAACTGCGATTGAGCAGCGCCGAACTCAACGGTGTGCTGGGCTCGTTGGCACCGCCGGTGCGCGAGCAACTGCGTGCCAATCGTGGCGCCCTGGAAGGCTGGATTCGAGCGCGCCTGGCGGAAAAAGCCTTGTTGCAGCAGGCCGACGCGCAAGGTTGGCAGGAACGCCCGGAAATTCAACAGATGACCCGAGCCGCCACCGAACAGATCCTGTTGCGCACCTATCTGCAATCCGTCAGCCAAGTGCCTGCCGATTACCCGGATGAGCAGGCGCTGCAACAAGCCTATGACGCAGCGAAGGACCAGCTGCAAAGCCCGGCGTTGTATCGCGTCAGTCAGATTTTCATCGCGCTGGAGCCGGGTGCCAACGAAGAGTCGGTGCGCAAGAAAGCCACCGAGCTGGCACGCCGCGCCCAAGCTCCCAATGCTGATTTCGCCGCGTTGGCCCGGGAGTTTTCCGAGGACCAGGCCACGGCGCAACGAGGTGGCGACAGCGGCCTGCAACCGTTGCAGCAATACGTGCCGGAAATGCGCCAAGTGCTGGCGCGGCAGCGGGTTGGCAGTGTTTCCGACGCGTTGCGCAGCCAGGCGGGTTTTCACGTTCTCAAGCTCACCGATATGCAACCGGCACGTCCCGCCAGTCTGGATGAGGTGCGTGGGCAGTTGCGCGAGGCGCTGCGCAATCAGCGCCAGGAGCAGGTGGCCAGGGCATATCTGGAAGGTTTGGTCAGCAAGGCGACGTTGAGCATCGATGGCGCGCAACTGAACGAGGCATTGGAGTCTGTTCGTTAAGCGGCGCAGCCGCCGTGGAGCTACCTTAGGGAGGAGGGCGTATGGCGTTAGAGGAGATTGGCAAGGTTCAAGATTACGTGCGGCTGGGTGCTTCGGTGACGACCGATGATCAAGCGCTGAAGGGCTTCAAGGATCCGCAAGCGCTGGAGTTTTTCCTGGTGGCGGCACGCTGTAGCTGTTTCATGCAGGCCGCGCGCAGCCTGAATGTCAAAGCCTCGTTGTTGCGCAAAAAACTTTCGCGGTTATCCAGCCATTACGGCCGGCCCTTGTTCGAACACCGGGGCAATGCGCTGATGCTCAGCCAGGATGGCCGTGACCTGCGTAGCCAATTACTGGCCCACCGTGCGTTGCTGGCGTTGCCTGATGTCTTCGACACCGATCAGGCCCTGGTGCGGGTGGCCGTGGCCGAGCCGTTGCTGCACGACGTCCTCAACCGCGCGCTGCTTGGCTTCTTGCGCCAACACGCCAACGTGCGCCTGGACCTGGTGCGCCTCGACGGTCAACCCGGCCAGGAGTCGATTGAGGCGGATGTCATCGTCTGGCTCACCGACCCACGGGCGACGGCGCCGCAGCTATCTTTCCCGGTGGCCGAACTCAGTTGCCTGGCCGAACTGGAATACATCCCGCACATAGCCAAGCGCTACTCCCGGGAAGCCAGTCGCCCACGCAGCCTTCCCGAGCTTCAGGACTACATGCTGGTCAGCCTGCACAGCTACGCAAAAATGCCTTCGCTGGCACCGTGGAACCGCGCCGTCAGCGAGCGCCGCTCAGGCGTTACGCAGGTGAACTCCTATGAGTTGATGCGCCAGATGATTCAATGGAGCGCCTGTATCGGCCTGCTGCCGCACTACGTTTGCTCGCTCGACAAAACCCTGCAACCTTTGCCCGAATTGTTCACTGGCGACATGCAGATGCAGGTCTGGCTGGCCGTGCATGGCGATGAAGCGCACAGGCAGGAAGTCGTGCGATTGGTGGCGATGGTCCGCGCGGCGTTTGAAGAGCACGAGGACTGGTTCTAGGCTGTGCCGGTAGCTGAGCCGTTGTTTCAAGGCTCAGCTACAAGACGGCAGCCTGGACGCCATTCACAAAGCAATGTCCGGGTCGGAATCGCTGTGTTTCTGCCCCACCGGATCGCTGTTGGTCGGGGCGTTCGACTCGGCGTTGCCGCGTATATCCGGTGGCGGCGCCAGTTGCAGCAGTTCGCTGGTGTATTTCCATTCCTCGTAGACTCGCGCCGGGTCATCGTTGAGCCGGGTTCCATAGCTCGGCACGATCTGGTGCAGCTTTTCCTGCCAGGCCGGGGAGGCGACCTTGTCCTTGAAGACCCGCTGCATGACTTCAAGCATGATAGGCGCCGCTGTCGAGGCACCGGGGGATGCTCCGAGCAATCCGGCGATGCTGCCATCCTGCGAGGCGACCACCTCGGTACCGAGTTTGAGCACGCCGCCTTTCTCTTCATCGCGCTTGATCACCTGGACCCGCTGGCCGGCTTGCCAGAGGCGCCAGTCTTCCTGCTTGGCCTGGGGAAAGTATTCCTGCAAGGCCTTGAACCGGTCGTCGTCGGAAAGCATCAGCTGGCCGGCCAGATACTCCACCAGCGGGTACTGCTCGACGCCGACTCTGGTCATGGGCCAGATGTTGTGTGGCGTCATGCTGGTAAACAGGTCGAAGTACGAGCCTTCCTTGAGGAATTTGGTGGAGAAGGTCGCGAAAGGACCGAACAGGATGACGCGCTTGCCGTCCAGTACTCGGGTGTCCAAGTGCGGCACGGACATCGGTGGCGCGCCGGTGGAGGCTATCCCGTATGCCTTGGCCATATGTCGCTCGGCGATGGTGGGGTTCTCGGCAACCAGGAACGAGCCGCCGACCGGAAACCCTGCGTATTCCTTCGCTTCCTCGATGCCCGACTTCTGCAACAGATGCAACGCGCCACCTCCCGCGCCGATGAAAACGAACTTGGCGTCGGTGGCTGTCGTCTCACCGTCCTTGAGGTTCTTGTACTCCACGTGCCAGGAGCCATCGTCATTGCGGGTGATATCGCGGACTTCGCTGGAAAGCTTCAGGCTGAAATTGGCTTTGCTTTGCAAATATCCGACGTACTGACGAGTGATTTCACCAAAATTCACATCGGTGCCGATCGGCGTCCAGGTCGCCGCAAGTTTCTGGTTCGGGTCGCGGCCCTCCATCATCAGCGGCACCCATTTCTTGATCTGCTCCGGATCCTCCGAATATTGCATGGGCCGGAACAGCGGACTCGCTTGCAGCGCCTCATAGCGTTTCCTGAGGAACCTGATGTTGTCGTCCCCCCACACGAAACTCATGTGCGGCGTGGAATTGATGAATGACGGAGGGTTTTTCAGGACGTTGTTCTTGACCTGCCAAGCCAGGAACTGCCGGGTGATCTGGAAGGCTTCGTTGATCTCGATGGCTTTGGAAATATTGACGTTGCCTTGCTCGTCCATCGGTGTGTAGTTGAGTTCTGCCAACGCTGAGTGGCCGGTGCCGGCGTTGTTCCAGCCGTTGGAGCTTTCTTCGGCCACCGCGTCCAGGCGCTCGACCATCTCCATCGACCAGCCTGGCTCCAGCTCGTTGAGCCAGATGCCCAGCGTGGAACTCATGATTCCTCCGCCCACCAGCAGCACATCGACCTTTTTCGTTTCTGCGGCCTGGGCACCGGTGGCGCCCGATAGGACGACGGCGCTCACCAGGGCCGCGATAATCGTAGTGTTCATAGTTCGACCCTCGGCGACCGGGTGAGTCGCTCATTTACGAAATGACGCTCTGACCTTGGGTTGACCCGCCTCGGGAAAAAACTGTTCACGACCCGGCGCGAGAGAGTGACGAAAGGCAATTCGGCCTGGTTTGACGATCCTCGGGGGACGCGGCATAGTGTGCTCGTTTGTGTTTGTTGTCGCTCGTTTATGCAGGTTGCCAATGTCATGAGTTCCTTTAACGAAGCGTTTCCCGGCGAACGCCAGCGATTGATCAGCGAACGCCTCGCCCTGTATGGCCGGGTCATTGCGGCTGACTTGGCCGTCGAGTTCAACGTTTCGGAACACTCGATACGGCGCGATTTGGGCGCGCTGGCAGCGGCGGGCTTGTGCAAGCGCGTCTATGGCGGCGCGATTCGCCTGCCAGCGGCCGAGGCGCCTATTGATGTGCGGATTCACCAGGATTCGGCACGCAAGGGCACGCTTGGCCAGACGGCAGCCTCGCTGCTCATCGCCGGGCAGCACGTGTTCCTCGATGCCGGGTCGACCAACCTGGCCATCGCCCGCGCCATCGATCCGGAGCTGCGGTTGACCCTCTCCACCAACTCACCCTTGATCGCGGTGGAGCTGATGAAGCTGCCCCGCGCCGAAGTCATTCTGCTGGGCGGTCGCCTGAATCCTGTCGCAGGCGGAGCCATCGGGCTGGCGGCCGTCCAGCAATTGCGCCAGTTCAATTTCGACCTGTGCTTTGTCGGTGCCTGCGCCATCGACCCGGACAATGGGGTCACGGCGTTTGGCCTGGATGATGCGGAATTCAAACGCGCGGCGGTGGCGGCGAGCGGTCAAGTGGTGGTAGCGGTGACCAATGAAAAACTTTCCAGCGTTGCCCACTATCAGGTGGCCTCTTGCGAGGAAGTCACTGCGTTGGTGGTCGAGCACGACGCACCGCGGGAGCGACTCGAACCCTTTCTCAGCCGGATTTCCAAGGTCGTGACCGCCCCGATGCAGCGCTGACGCCGGGCAATGGGATACGAACCCATTGTCCGCCAGGCGATTTACGTCTAGTTTGCTGCCCAATCATAAGTACAAAAGTCAGGAGTCATCAATGCAACCGATTCGTCTCGGTCTGGTGGGCTACGGCAAGATCGCCCAGGATCAACACGTCCCCGCTATTCGCGCCAACCCCGCGTTCGAACTGGTGGCGGTCGCCACGCAAGGGCAGCCTTGCCCAGGGGCGGAGAATTTCCACTCCTTGGGCGAGCTGCTGGAAAACGGCCCGCACGTCGATGCAATCGCATTCTGCACGCCGCCACAAGGTCGGTTCGGGCTGGTCCGGCAAGCCTTGGCTGCCGGCAAGCACGTGCTGGTGGAAAAGCCGCCATGCGCGACATTGGGCGAAGCGATGGCCCTTGTCGACCTGGCGCGCGAGCAAGGCGTCAGCGGCCTCTACGCCTGGCATTCGCGCTATGCGCCCGGCATCGCAGCGGCTCGCGACTGGCTGGCCAGCCGTACGCTGCAAAGCGTCCGGATCGATTGGAAGGAAGACGTGCGCAAATGGCACCCGGGCCAGGCATGGATCTGGCAACCCGGTGGCCTGGGCGTCTTTGATCCCGGCATCAATGCCCTGTCGATTGCTACCCATCTGCTGCCGCTGTCGCTGTTCGTCGAGTCGGCCGAACTGCGCGTCCCCGACAACTGCCAGTCACCGATTGCCGCGAGCATCAAGATGGCGGACGCGCGCCAGCTCGATATCCGTGCCGAGTTTGACTTCGACCATGGTCATGACGAACTTTGGAGCATTGAGATTCGCTGCGCCGAAGGCGTCCTGCGGCTCGACAATGGCGGCGCGCTGCTAAGTATCGACGGCGTCCGCCAGACGGTGTCGGAGGAGGGCGAGTACGCAGCGGTGTACCGGCATTTCCAACAGCTGATCAAGGACAAGGCCAGCGACATGGATTTGCAACCGCTACGCCTGGTCGCGGACAGCTTCTTCGTGGGCAGCCGGACCCTGGTCGAACCGTTTTACGATTGATAGAACATGTGGCGAGGAAGCTTGCTACCTCGCCACAGGGTTTCGCGTAGGCGCGCCTAGCCCAAATCCTGCGCCCGATGTCGCTCCGGCACCTGGCTCGTTTCATCGCCCCAGGTCCGGTTGACCCGCTGGCCGCGCATCACCGCAGGCCGGTTGGCGATTTCCTCGGCCCAGCGCTGCACATGGATGTATTCGTGGGCCGAGAGGAACTGCGCGGCTGAATACACGTTGTTGCGCACTAGTTGCCCGTACCAGGGCCAGACCGCGATGTCGGCGATGGTGTACTGGTCGCCCGCCAGGTATTGGTTTTCGGCCAGGCGACGGTCCAGCACATCCAGTTGGCGCTTGGCTTCCATGGTGAAGCGATTGATCGGGTACTCGAGTTTTTCCGGCGCGTAAGCGTAGAAATGCCCGAAACCGCCGCCCAGGTACGGCGCCGAACCCATCTGCCAGAACAGCCAGTTCAAGGTTTCGGTGCGGCCGGCCGGGTCGGAGGGCAGCAGCGCGCCAAATTTTTCCGCCAGGTAAAGCAGGATCGACCCGGACTCGAAGACGCGGATCGCTGGCTCGACGCTGCGATCCAGCAGGGCCGGAATCTTCGAGTTTGGATTGACCTCGACAAAACCGCTGGAAAACTGGTCGCCTTCGCCGATGCGAATCAGCCAGGCGTCGTATTCCGCGCCGGTGTGCCCGAGCGCCAGCAACTCTTCGAGCAGGATCGTGACTTTGACGCCGTTGGGCGTCGCCAGTGAATAGAGCTGCAACGGGTGCTCGCCGACCGGCAAGGTTTTTTCGTGGGTCGGCCCGGCGACCGGGCGGTTGATGCTGGCAAACTGGCCGCCCGAGGGGGCCTCGTGCTTCCAGATTTTTGGGGGAACGTAAGACGCTTTGCTCATGAGACGTACCTTATCGTTTGAATGCACTGATCCTGGGACGAAGCCTTGGCACATTTGCACAATGGCTCGCGTCGAGAAATGGACTCTAATCCAAGGGCGATTTGTCAGGCGAACAACGGCGGTTGATTGTCTGTATCTCCTTCAGTAATAGATAAGCCGGACAAGGGCTTTTTGGCGCCAAAAATTAAACGCTCTTTGATTGCGCCAGGACCCAGGCGTCGAGGTCATTCCATTTCCTGAAACAGTGGATTTCAATCCATGCGTATTCCTGCGCCGTGGCTTTGGGCAGAAGATGGCTTCACCCACCGCATGCCCTGTCCTAAGGCGTGACGGACCCTCCCTGACCACAGCGCACTGACCCAGCTGCAAAGCCGGGGCGCAAGGAGTAGCCGATGAACGAAGCCTCGAAAGCACAACCTTCGCCCTGGCACGAAGGCGAGTTGACCTTGCAGCGCTCCGTTGGCGCGGTGGACATGATGGCCGGTGTCGGCCAGCGGCAACTGGCACGCACCTGGATGCCCGATCAGCACCGTGAGTTCTACGCCCAATTGCCCTTCGTGGTGCTGGGCGCGGTGGATCGTCAAGGCGATGTCTGGGCGACGCTGCGCACCGGGCAGCCCGGCTTCATGAGTTCACCGGATCCGCAAACGCTGCACATCAATATCGAGCCGCAGCCGAGCGATCCAGCCCAGGAAGGCATGGGCGAGGGCGATGCCATCGGCATGCTGGGTATCGAGTTGCACACCCGTCGACGTAACCGCATGAACGGTGTCGTGCGCCGCGAGCTTGACCAGGGCCTGGAGATCTCGGTGAGCCAGGCCTATGGCAACTGCCCGCGCTACATCAACCTGCGCCAATACAGATTTGTCGGTGAGCAACCTGCCGTCTCGCGTGAACTGGAGGTGGATGATGCCTTGGTTCGTCGGCTGGTCACGGCGGCCGATTCGTTCTACATCGCCACCTACGTGATCCGAGACGGCGAACGGCAGGTCGATGCTTCACACCGTGGCGGCAAGTCCGGTTTTGTGCACATGGACGAGGACGGGACGCTGACCATCCCGGATTTTTCCGGGAATCTGTTTTTCAACACGTTGGGCAATATCCTGCTGAATCCGCGTGCAGGGCTGGTGTTCGTCGACTTTGAAACCGGCGACCTGTTGCAACTGAGCGGTTGCGCCGAGGTGTTGCTGGATGACCCGCAGATCGCCGCGTTCCAGGGCGCCGAGCGGTTGTTGCGTGTTACTCCGCAACGCGTGGTCTACCGGCCCGCAGCGATACCGTTGCGCTGGAAGGACCAGGACGAAGGTGACTCGCCCAATTCGCTGATGACCGGCAGTTGGGAGCAAACCGCGGAGCGCTTGCAGGCCGAAGCCCTGCGAACCCAATGGCGTGCGCTGCAGGTCACTCGGACGGTGGATGAAAGCCCCGGCATCCGCTCCCTTTATCTGCAAACCACCGACGGGGCCGGTTTGCCACGGTTCGAAGCCGGACAGCATTTGCCAGTGCGAGTATTGCTGGATGGGCAGAAAATTCCGTCGATCCGCACCTACAGCGTGTCCAGCGCGCCGTCGGATGATTTCCTGCGCATTAGCGTCAAGCGCGATGGCGTGGTGTCTTCGCACTTGCATGAACAGGTTCAGGCGGCCCATGAAATTGAGGCGCGGGCGCCCCAAGGCCACTTCACCGTCGACCCCATCGAGCGCCGCCCGTTGGTACTACTGGCAGCGGGCGTTGGCATCACGCCGTTGCTGTCGATGTTGCGCGAGGTGGTCTACCAAGGGAAACGCATCAGCCGCATGCGTTCGGTCTGGCTGGTACAAAGCGCCCGTCACGTGGCCGATCTGGCCTTTCGCAAAGAGATCGACGAGCTGGCGGCCCGTGCCGGTGACAAGTTGCGGGTGTTGCGCGTGGTCAGCCAACCGCCCACCGACGGCAGCGCCGGGCAAGGTTACGACGTGTCCGGCAGAATCGATGTGGCGCTGCTCAAGCAATGGCTGCCGCTGGACGACTACGACTTCTATTTGTGCGGGCCGGGCGGCTTTACCCAGGCGCTGTATGACGGCCTGCGCAGCCTGCGCATTCCCGATGAGCGCATCCATGCGGAAACCTTTGGCCCGTCTACGCTGGTGCGCGATATCGAGGTCCGTGTGCCGGTGGCCGAGCAGGTGCCGGCGGCGAGTGAAACGGTGAAAGTGCTGTTCGCCAGCTCGGCCAAGGAAGCGCGCTGGGAGCCGGGTAG
Organism: Pseudomonas sp. Z4-20; assembly: GCF_051131955.1. Taxonomy (NCBI): domain Bacteria; kingdom Pseudomonadati; phylum Pseudomonadota; class Gammaproteobacteria; order Pseudomonadales; family Pseudomonadaceae; genus Pseudomonas; species Pseudomonas sp. Z4-20. The sequence continues at coordinate 3,094,907 of NZ_CP071641.1, read as the reverse complement.
CGGGACGCTGCTGGAGTTGGCCGAGGCCCGGGGCCTGAACCCGGAATTCAGTTGCCGCGGCGGTTCCTGTGGCACCTGTAGAACCCGCATGACCCAAGGCCAGGTGCATTACTTGACCCAGCCCGTCGAGCCGGTCGCCGACGGCGAAGTGCTGATTTGTTGCGCGGTACCGGCCGAGGGCAGTGAGCCTTTGGTGCTGGAGGTTTAACGCGCGGCGGTGGCGCTGCGTCGACCGCGGGCTTCATCACGCATCACCATCCAGATGCCGACGGCAGACACCGCCATCCCCAACGCCATGAGCCACGACAACGGCTCGTCGAACATTGCCCAGGCCCACAGCATCGTAATGGGCGGGCTCAGGTAGAGAACGCTGGCGACACGGGTGGCTGTCGCCCGGCGCAGGCACAACCAATAGAGCCCGTATCCGCCCATCGTCGACAACCCCGCCGTCCATACGACGCTCAGCACAAAGCCAGTACTGGGTATCGGCGCGAGGCTGCCCTGTACGCCCTCGATAAGCGCGAACGCCAGGCCGCTGACGCAACATTGCAGCCAGAGATTGGGCAGCAGGCCAATCGATTGCGAGGCCGGAAGCTGCTTTTGCCACAAGGTCGCAGCAGCGAGCGAGAGCATGCCGAGCAACGGCAACCCATAAGCCCACAAAGGCGCGTCGCCCCAGGCCAACGCGCCTTGGGTGCCGAGGGCAACACCGCTCAGGCCGATGGCCAAGCCCGCCCAGACTGCCGGCGCCAAACGCTGTCCCAGCACGCCGGCAGCCAACAGTGCCAGGCCTATCGGCAGCAAGTCGGCAAACAGCGCGGCCAGGCCTGCCGGAACACCCAGGGCGATGCCTTGGGTGATACCGGCCAGATAACCCGCCATCGCTAGCAGGCCGATACCGGCGTTCTTCAAGAATGCGGCGAAGGGGATTCGTCGCAGCTGGCCGACGACGAAGGGAAACAGGATCAGCGTGACCAGGACGCAGCGCCAGAACACCACGAGCAACGGCGGCGCGTAATCGATGGAGAAGCGCGCGCCGACGAAGCCTGAGCTCCAGGCCAGGACCAGCGCCGCTTCCAGCAAGGGCAACGGAATCAGCCAATACAAGCTGGGCGTGGCAGGGCAAGTGATCGATTTGGGCGAGTTCATGGTCACAGGCTACGAAAGCCGGCTAATCTAATAAATCAAAATATCTTGCAGTAGTCGTTCACGAAGGATGAATCATGGCAGCCATACTGGATATCGAGCTGATACGAACCTTTCATGCGGTCGCGCGAATAGGCAAATTCAGCGCTGCCGCGCAGCAACTTCACAAGAGCCCGGCGGCGGTCAGCGTGCACATCCAGCGACTGGAAGCGGTCGCCGGTGGCCGGCTGCTGGACCGTGACAATCAAGCGGTCTCCCTGACCGCGTTGGGCAAGCGCCTGCTCGTTTCCACGACGGAACTGCTCACGACCCATGACCGGGTGTTGGCCGACTTGCACGGCACGCGGCTGGCGGGACGGATCACCTTGGGGGTGCCCGACGAATACGCCGGCCATGTCATCCGCGACATTGTCCCAACGTTCACCGCAGCCTGGCCGAACGTCATTCTCGAGCTCAAGACCGCCCCCAGCTATGCCCTGCGTGAGCAGGTCCAGCGCGGCAAGCTCCAGGCCGCCGTGCTCACCCAGCCGAAGGACCCGCGCAACGCTGAGGTTGAGTTCCTCGTCACCACGACACCGGTCTGGGTCGCGGCGCTTCACGCGACGGCGAATTTGACCGAGCCGCTGGCGCTGGCCGTGCACGCGGCGCAATGCCCTTACCGACAGGTCATGCTGCAAGCGCTCCGGCAAAGCGGGCGCAAGGTGCGAATCGTCCTCGAAAGCCCTTCCAACCAGGCCGTCAAGGCCTGCGTGGAGGCCGGGTTGGCGATCAGCCTGATCGACCGCGGTCGGGTGACGGAAAACATGCGGATCCTTGATGAGCTGCCGGTGATCCCGGACCACGACGTGGTGTTCATGCGATCCCAGGCGTCCCGCGACGATGAAGCGGTGGACTTGCTTGGCCAGGCCATCCAGCAGCGCTTTCGGCTGTAGGGCAGCACGCTATCACGTGGCGTTGGCTTTGGATGTCGAGGTCTGTCCAGACTGCGCCGACAGCGGGACATCGAACACCCGATCGAATCCCCATTGAAAAACCAGCGAGTAAAAGAAGAAAAACACAAACAATCCCAGATTGGTTACCAGCGCCAGCCACAGGCTGATGCCTAGCCACGCGGCAATCACCGGAGTAAGGATCAGCGTCAAACCGCCTTCGAACCCCAAGGAGTGCAACAACCGCCGTTGCCAGTTGCGCTGACGGTTGTGCTGGCGGCGCTCCCACCATTCGAACGCGCTGTTGAATAGCATGTTCCAGCCCAGCGCGACGGCAGATATCACCAAGGACAGCAAGGTGGAATAACCCATGCCTTGCTGGTAGATCAGCGTCAGCGCCGGTGCCACGAACAGGACACCGCCCGCTTCGTAGAGTATGGCCTGGAGGATTTTGCGAGGTGCGCCTTGCATCGGTAGTCTCCGGATCTTGGGGGCAGGAGCACAGCCTCGCGAGTTGAGCGTGCGCGCACAATTGAGCTAAATTGAGCCTCGCTCAACGTGAGTAACGCTTGCGCCCATGTTTGCCAAATTGCCCCTTACCGCCTTGCGCGGCTTCGAGTCTGCCGCACGGCTAGGCAGTTTCAAGGCTGCCGCCCAGGAGCTGAACATCAGCGCCGCGGCGATCTCCCATCAGATCAAGAATCTCGAAACCTTACTGGGCGTGCGCCTGTTCGAACGCTCCAGCCAAAGCGTTCGCCTGAGCGTCGATGGTGAGCGCCTGCACACCTACGTCCACCGGGCGCTGCTCGATATCCAGCAGGGCCTGCAAGTGTTGTCCCCGTCCTGCGTGGCGCAATCGCTGGTGGTGAGCACCACGCCGGCCTTCGCCAGCCTGTGGTTGATCCCACGGCTCGGAGGGTTTTATCGCTTGCACCCGGACATCAGCGTCCGGCTGCACAGCAGTAACGAGGTGGTGGACCTGCGGCGTGACGCGAGCATCGACCTGGCGATTCGCGCCCTGTTCAAACCTGATCCGCAACTGGTCGAGCAGCCACTGCTGGATGAGTATTTCGGCGTGTATTGTCGTCCCGACTGGCAACCGCCTGCTACGGGGGCGCCCGTTGAATTGATCGATGTGCCGTGGTTGAGCAGCTCCGCCGTCACGGTCGATTGGCCGGCCTGGTGCGCCAAGGCCGGCATTGGCGATTGGTTGGAGAGCGCCCGTCTGCGGCGTTATGACGAGGAACAGCATGCCTTGCAGGCAGCCATCGTCGGACACGGATTGGTGTTGGCCAGCCAGGTACTGGTTGCCGAAGCTGTCGCGCGCGGCCAGTTGATCGCCTATCGCCCGGAGATTCGCCTCGCGGGCGCGCGTTACACCTTGGTGTGTGTGCCCGGGCGAGAGCGGCAGCCGGCGGTGCGGGCGTTCAGTGAATGGTTGCTTGCGCAGGGCGCGCTTGGCGGTTGAATGTTCGTCGCGCCAATCGCCTTTATTCCTCGGACGGTCTCATGTGAAAAATGGTGTAGGGCAGGATCAACGTATCGGCGACGAAACTCAAGGGCAGGTCGATGGCCGCGAACGGCGCGAATGCACTGGCGAACGTTGAGTTATCCTCTGTCACCGCCTCCTTGAGCACCTGGTAATCGAAATACACGCCGCAATACGGGCTGACACCGCAAAGGCCGCCGGTGCCGAAGGTTTCGTTGGCGGTCGCGCATCCCGTCAGCAGTGCGATGATTAGAGCCGTTCCGATGATGCGCATGGCATTCCCTCGTTGTTGGTGCGCGACTGTAGCATCGCCGAGGGGCGGCCCGACATATGAATCGAAATACCCCACAAAGCCAACGCCAGCGCACTGATCGACCCTCCTAGCAGACTGACCGCCGTCCAGCCCCAAAGCGCATACACCTGAGTGGCGGCGGCAGCCCCGAGCGCGCTGCCGATCGAATAGAACCACATGTAGGCGCCGACCATGCGACTTTGTGCGTCGGGGCGGGCGGCGAAAATAAGGCTTTGGTTGGTGACGTGCACGGCTTGCACGGCGAAGTCGAGCAAGATCACCCCGCAGACCAAGGCCACCAGCGAGCTTTCGGCAAAGGCGATAGGCAGCCAGGACAGCACCAAGAGCCCCAGCGACAGGCCGGTTACACGTCGTCCGAAACCTCGGTCGGCCCAGCGACCGGCTCTCCTGGCCGCCAGGGCACCGGCGACACCGGCCAGGCCAAACAGGCCGATAGCGGTGTGGGAAAGTGACAGCGGCGGGGCGCTCAACGGTAGGACCATGGCGGTCCACAACACGGAAAAGGCGGCGAAGATCAGCAAGGCGAACAGACCCCTGATTCGCAAGGCCGGTTCGGTCAAGAACAGCTTGAACATCGACCCGATCAGCGCAGGGTAGGATTGTCGGTGGCGGGGCGACGTTGTGGCAGGAATCACTTTGCAGAACACCGCGGCGATGAGCAGCATCAGCCCCGAGGACACGAAATAAACCGCACGCCAGCCTGCCAGGTCGGCAATCAATCCTGAGGTAAACCGTGCCAGAAGAATGCCCAGCACAATCGCGCTGGTAATAGTGCCCACCGCCTGCCCGCGTTGCGATGGCGCCGACAGCGTGGCGGCGTAGGCGACCAGCACCTGGACGACCACTGCCAATAGCCCCGTCACGATCATGGCGCTTAGCAGGACCCACCAATGGCGTGATGCGCCGACCGCCGCCAACGCAACCACGGACAGCGCAACGAGCGTCAAAATCAGTTTCCGGGGATTGACCTTGTCCCCCAGTGGCACAATGAACAGCAGTCCGAGCGCGTATCCGATCTGAGTCGCCGTTACCACGATACCGATCAACCCGGGGGCGACGTCCAGGCTTTGCGCTATCGAGGCGAGCAAGGGTTGCGCGAAGTAGACGTTGGCGACAGCGAGGGCGCACGTGACTGAAAACAGTAAAGTGAGCGTCGCTGACAAGCCTCGGTTCACGTCGGTGTATGCGGTCATGCGCGCCTCCATGGTGTAATCTGGTTGCAATTGAATACCTGATTGGGTTTTTGCTGGTTTAGGTTTTAAATTGCAACTACTTTGACCAAGTGCAGGCCAGACATGATGTTGAAAGATGCTCCATCACATAACAGCGAGTGCCCGGTCTCCCGGTCCTTGGAGGTCATTGGCGATCGCTGGTCGCTGATGATCATTCGCGATGCCTTCGATGGCATCCGCCGATTCAGTGAGTTCCAGAAGAACCTTGGCGTGGCCAAGAACATCTTGGCGTCGCGCCTGAAAGCCTTGGTCGAGGTCGGCGTGTTCGCCGTGCGACCTGCCTCGGATGGAAGCGCCTACAAGGAGTATGTCCTGACGGAAAAAGGACAGGAGATCTTCCCGGTCGTGGTCAGCTTGAGGCAGTGGGGCGAGCGGTTCCTGTTCGCGCCGCAAGAGACGCGTTCGGAGCTGTTGGACAACGCATCCGGACAGCCGCTGATGCCGATCGAGGTTCGCTCCTCGAGCGGCCAGAAGGTCCAATCCTGGGATTGTCACCGGGCAAGACGGATAGGCGACGAGCCTTGAGGCCAGGCCTGTTTTCTACTGTTGGGTCGGTTGTTCATAGCGCCGCTGGATGCGCGCCAGTTCACCGGACTGGCGCAGTTGCTCCAACGCGCGGGTCCATGCGGCGATCAGTTCGTCGTCACTGCCAGTGTTGAAAGCGATGTACAGCGAGGAGCGATAAAGCTCGATGGGGATTTTGCGCAGGGTGCCGGGGGCGATGCTCAACTGCCGACTGTAGTAAGCCACTCCCGCAGCGGTGTCGCCGACAATGATGTTGGTTCGCCCGGCCAGCAGCATGCGGTAGAGCAGTTTGCTTTCGGTTGCGCTTTTGTCCAGGTTATTGAAACCCAGTGATTGCAGCATCTGGGGCACCAGGCCGGCATGCCGCGTGGTGACCTGCGGGGCCCGCAGTAACTGCTCCAGGGAGTTGATCGGCGGCGAACTGGACAGTTGATAGGCGTGGATGGATTCTTCGACGAGTGGCCCGACCCACTTGTACAACGGTTCGCGCTCCGGTGTGCGGAACAACGAATACATGATGGTCTTGGGCCGGTTCTTCAATACCTGCGTGGCGCGCATGCTCGGTTGCAACGATATTTCGAAGTCGTCTCCGGTCAGCGTCATGATGGCCCGGACAATTTCCGTGGTCATGCCGGTGAGCTGATTGTTTTCCATGTAGTTGTAGGGAGCCCATTCCTCAGTCACGACTTGATAGGGCTCGGCTGCGTTCGCTGAGCCGAGCAATAGACAAAGCAGCGCTGCGGCAGGCATCGAATACTTCACATGTTCTCCCGATGGGTGGTCCCCTGTTCTTATGCGAACCCAATACAAGCATAGACCCAATCAAATGGCTGACGTCGGCTGTGGCGCCGTTATGAGAACGGTCCCTCAGTTGCCTGGGGAGAATCAGCCAGATGCATTCACTGTGGGACGTCGTGAATCAGGCTCTGGCACAATTGGCTAGCCGGGGAGTCCTCGCGTCTATTTTGCTGCCGTTGAAAAGGTTGGAAGTGTGAACGAACAAACGTTGTCCATGCGCCTGGAGCGCGTGGCGAGGCATGTGCCGGCAGGGGCACGCCTGGCCGACATCGGCTCGGACCATGGTTACCTGCCGGTAGCATTGATCAACCGTGGCGTAATCACGGCGGCGCTGGCTGGCGAGGTGGCAGTGACGCCGTTCCGCTCGGCCGAACGCGCGGTGCGCGAAAGCGGACTGGACGCGAAAATCAGCGTGCGCCTGGCCAACGGCCTGGCGGCCATCGAGCCTGGGGACGGCATCACGGCGATCAGTCTGTGCGGCATGGGCGGCGAGACGATTCGCGACATTCTCGACGCTGGTAAGGGCCGCTTGAGTGGCCGGGAACGTTTGATCCTGCAACCCAACGGCGGCGAGCAGCCACTGCGTCAATGGTTGATGGACAACGATTACCGCATCGTGAGCGAGGAAGTGCTGCGAGAGAAGCGCTTCTACTACGAAATCATCGTCGCCGAGCGCGACGGGCCGGTGGCATACACCGCCGAAGAGCTGTACTTCGGCCCGTTGCAACTGCAGGCTCGAAGCCCGGTATTCCTGGCCAAGTGGCAGCGCCTGCTACGACTCAAGCAAAAGACCTTGGTCAGTTTTGCCCAGGCGCAGCAGGCCGTGGCCGAAGAGAAGGTGCAGGATATGGCGCTTCAGGTCCGCTGGATCAGCGAGCTGTTGGCGTGAGCCATTGGTTCAGCCAATCGATCACTGGCCGGCCGCGTCCTGTTTCAGTACCAGCAGCTGATAGACGCCTGACTCGTTCTCAATCCCATGGGTGTCATGGGTGAAGCCGGGGAATGAGCGGTCAAAGTTTTCCAACGCCTTGAGGTAGGTCAGTATCGGCCCGTCCGCAGGTCCTGCGTTTTCCCCTGGCATCAGCAGGGGAATCCCCGGCGGGTACGGGACGATTCCCGTTGCCGCGATCCGGCCGGCGGCTTCGTCCAAGGTCACTGTTTCGATCTCGTTCCTGACCAGTTTTTCATACGCCTCCACCGGGCTGAACTGCGCCTTGGGCAGCATGCCGAAGGCCTGGGCCATGGCGGCGGTGGTCTTGGTTTTTTTCATGGCGGCGAAGATCTCTTCAGCCAGGTCCTTGAGACCCATGCCCGCGTAGCGTTGCTGGTTGGCACTCAGCAAGTCGGGCAGGCACATCTCCAGTTCCAGGTTCTCATCGTAGTCGCGCTTGAAGTCGAGCAGGGCGTTGACCAAGGTGCCCCATTTGCCTTTGGTGATGCCGATGGAAAACAGGAACAGGATGGTGAAGTCGGTGGTTTTCTCGACCACGATACCCTGGGTGCCCAAGTAGGCGCTGAGCACACACGCCGGAATGCCGAAGTCCAGCAGGTTGCCGTCATCGCCCATTCCGGGGCTGAGGACCGAGACCTTGATCGGATCGAGCATGCAGTAGCCGTCCTCAATGTCACCGAAGCCGTGCCAGACCTCATTGGGGTGCAGCACCCAGCAACTCGGATCAGCCTTGAGCCTGGCCGGATCGACCTCGTGAAACGGTATCGCCCGTCCATCCACCTGCACCGATGGCGTTTGCCAGCAGGAGAAGAACCAGTCGTCATGGCTGAACATCTCGCTTTGCATATGCGAGATGACCTGGCGGAAGGCGACGGCTTCCTCGATCGCTTCGCTGGTCAGGATCTGCCCGCTGGGCGCCTCCATCATGGCCGAGCTGACATCGCACGAGGCCATGATCGCGTAATTGGGCGAGGTGGAAGCATGCATCATGTACGACTCGTTGAAGCGCCCATGAGGAATCGGGTTACGCCCGTTGCGCACGTGGATCATCGAGGCCTGGGACAGCGCCGCGAGCAATTTATGCGTGGACTGGGTGGCGAACACGGTCGGTTTCGACGGGTCGTGATCGTCCGGACTGCCGTGCATGGCAAAGCGGTCCTTGTACAACGGATTGAACCGCGCATAGCCGTACCAGGCTTCGTCGAAATGCAGCCTGTCGACACTTTGCCCCAGCAGTTCCTCGACGCGGGTGACGTTATAGGTCAGGCCATCGTAAGTGGAGTTGGTGATGATGGCGTGCACCGGCGTCGGGTCGATGTGGCTCTTGACCAGTGGATTGCTGGCGATGGCGGCCTTCACGCCTTCGGCGCTGAGGGTCTGTGGCAGGATCGGGCCAATGATGCCGAAGCGGTTGCGGGTCGGCACCAGATAGGTCGGAATGGCCCCGGACAGGGTCATCGCGTGCTCTGCGGATTTGTGGCAGTTGCGATCACACAGCGCGATCTGGTCGCGCGTCACGCTGGCCATGAGGATGACCCGGTTGGACATCGACGAGCCATTGGTGACGTAGTAGGTGCGATGCGCGCCGAACACCTTGGCGGCATAGCGCTCGCCCTGGCCGATAGGGCCGCTGTGGTCGAGCAACGAACCCAGTTCGCCGACGGAAATCGACAGGTCCGAGCGCAGCAGGTTTTCACCGAAGAACTCGTAGAACGCCCGGCCCGCCGTGCTTTTCAGAAAAGCCGTGCCACCGGCATGCCCCGGTGTGTGCCAGGAATACTCGTAGCTGCGGGCGAACTTCAGCAGGGCGCCGAACATCGGCGGCAGTACCGCCTGGCGATAGCGCTCGATGGCGGCCAGGATCCGTCCGCTGAGGAAGCGGCTGGTGTCTTCCGGCAGCCAGATGAAGTCGTCGGCATGTTGCATGACGATCAGCGGTACGTTGGAGGCGGTGCTGCGATCGCTGATCAGGAAGACCGGCACCCGGGTGTTGCGTTCGCGCAGCGCGGTGAGCAAGTCGATGCATTCGCGGTGGTCTTCGCTGGTGTCTATTTCCCAACTGAGCAGCACACACTGGATCGCCGGGTCGGAGCTCAGGATCGACTTGGCATCGCTCAGGTTTTCGGAGGTCAGCACACTGACGGCGCGGTCTTCCACATCGCTTATCAACTGGATCAGCGCTCGACCGAACACGCTGCGCTTGTCTGGCGCGTTGGACACCAGCAAGGCCAGCATCCCCAATAGATTTCGCTGTTCCGTCATGGCAAGGCCTCCTGGTTGGCCGTCTTCAGGTGGTTGACGGGAATGGGCTCGCCAACGATGTGCTGCGCCGCGACGGTCTGGGTCGGTACGCTATTGTTCAACGCTTCAAGACGGATCAGGCGGGTATTGACGTAACCGAACAGCGTATAGCCGACGATGACCGCCACGCCGCCCAGCATCAGCGCCTGTTCCCCCGAGCTGTACAGCGCCAGGTAGCTGTAGGCCGCGGCGACGCCCGCGACAATGTTGGTGACCAGTGCTTTGTTGGCCGGGACATTCGAGACTTTTTGCAGGGTCATCAGCGTCGCCATGGAGAGGATGTAGGGCACCAGGTTGGTGACCACGGCGAGGTTCACCAAGGTGTCGAATTGCTTGGCGAGGTCGGGACTGATGGTCAGCAATGCCAACGCTGTCTGCATCGCCAGCAAGATCAGCATGCTGATGATCGGCACGCCGTGCTTGTTGGCCTTGGCGAAGATCGGCAGGAAGTACCCGGTGTCCGCCGAACTCTTGAAGACCTGGGCGACGGTGAACTGCCAGCCGAGCAGCGAGCCGACACACGCCATGACCATCAGGCCCATGACGATATTCCCCACCAGCGGCGTGAACATCTTGGCGAAGACCAGGCCGAACGGCGCAGTGGATGAGACCAGCTCGGCGTTGTCGACGATGCCGGCGATGACATTGGTTGAAACGATGTAGATCACCGCCGCGCCCAGCGTGCCGCCGAGGACCGCAATCGGCACGTTTTTCTCGGGGTTTTCCACCGCGTCGCCGTTGGCGCACGCCGACTCCAACCCCAGGAACGCCCAAAGGGTGATCGCCACGGAAGCGCCGGCCGCCTCGTACCAGTTCATGTCGTGAGGGTTCCAACCGGCTGCGTAGATGCTGCTGTCGAACCAGAACCAACCGACCGTCGAAACCAGCACCACCGGGGCTATCACGCCCCACACTGTCACGGCGCCAATCTTGCCGGTAATGCGTGCCCCGCCGAAATTGGCAAAGGTGGTCAGCCACAATAATGCGATGGTTGCCAGGCCGACCTGCAGCGAGTCGAGCTGGATACTGAAGAGCGTCTGGATATAGCCGACGGCGGTGATGCTGATCGCCACGTTGGCAATCAGCAGCGAAAGGCCGTAGGTGTAGTTGGTGATGTAGTTGCCGGACTTGCCGAAGGTGTATTCAGCGTATCCGCCCATGCCGCCGGTCTTGCGGCTGAGCATGCCGCAGCGGGCAAAGGCGTAGGCCAATGCGAGCGAGCCCGTGGCTGTGATCAGCCAGGAAAGGATCGAAATACCGCCCACTTCGGCGAGCTTGGTCGGCAGCAGCACGATGCCGGACCCTAGCATATTGACGGCAGTCAGCATGGTCAGCTGCCCCACGCTCATTTTCTTGGCAGCTGACATTCCCTTGCCTCGCATTAGAAAGTGAAGGGTTTAAGCTATAGCAGAGGTTTTTTGTTAAGCAAGGAAAGGCCGGGCCGTTACCTTCACCCCCTCAACCGTGTTGCTGTTCAGCCGTCGAGCAAGGTCATCACCTGAGCGTCGTATCGCGCGCCCGCCACGGCTCCTTGGGCGCCGAAAATTTCATCCAGATGATTCAATTCATCGGTGTTCAGGGAAACCCCGATCGCGGCTACGTTGCTCTCCAAATACTTGCGCTGTTTCGTTCCTGGGATCGGGATCACGTTGCTCCCTTGGGCCAGTACCCAGGCCAGGGCCAATTGCGAGGCGCTGATGTCTTTCTGCGCAGCCAACGCCTTGACTCGCTCGACCAGCTCGAGGTTGCGATAGAAATTGTCGGCCTCGAAGCGTGGATTGAAGCGGCGATAGTCATCGGCGGCAAAATCCTCCGGGGCCTTCAGTTCGCCCGTCAGGAAACCGCGACCCAATGGGCTATAGGCGACGAAGGCGATCCCCAGGCGCCGGCAGGTTTCCAGCACGCCGTTGTGCTCGGGCTCCCTGGACCACAGCGAGTATTCGCTTTGCACGGCCGCCAAAGGATGCACCGCATGCGCCCGCTGGATCGTCTCGGCGCTGGCTTCCGAGAGACCGATGTGGCGCACCTTGCCGGCCTTGACCAATTCTGCCATGGCGCCAACCGTTTCTTCTACCGGCACCTGCGGGTCAATGCGGTGTTGGTAATAGAGGTCCAGGTAATCGGTATCGAGGCGCTTGAGACTGCCGTCGACGGACTGTCGGACGTAATCGGGGTGGCCGTTGACGCCCCGGGCGTGGGGGTCTTCGCTGCGCACCAGGCCGAACTTGCTCGCCAGGTAGATCCCTTCACGCTTGCCACGCAAGGCTTGCCCGAGCAGTGTCTCGTTGGTGTAAGGCCCATACATGTCGGCGGTATCGAACAGCGTCACGCCCAGCTCCACGGCGCGGTGGAGCGTAGCAATGGCTTCTTGCGGGTCGATCCCGGTGGTGTAGAAGTCCGACATGCCCATGCAGCCCAGGCCGATGGCGCTGACGTGTGGGCCGTTTTGGCCGAGTTGGCGAGTGATCATGCGGTTGACTCCGAAGAAATGAATGACAGGGCCAGTGTCCCGTACATGAATTTCTGGATAAACCCGGCAATTCTGGTTTAACTATTCGTGATTTCTGAACAGTGAGTGTCGTTATGGACCGATTACACGCCATGCAGGTGTTCCGGCGCATTGTTGAATTGGGCGGTTTTGGCAAGGCGGCCGATGATCTTGGCTTGCCACGAGCCACGGTCAGCCTGTTGATTCAACAACTCGAAGGTCATCTGGGCGTGCAACTGCTACAGCGCACGACGCGGCAAGTGCGCGCCACGCTCGATGGCCAAGCCTATTACCAGCGCTGCGGCCAATTGCTGGACGAATTGGACGATCTCGAAGGCTCTCTGTCTGCGCAACGCAGCCAGCCTCGCGGCACCTTGCGGGTGGACATGCCCATCGCGTTCGGCTGCACCTGGATCGTGCCGAACCTGCCGGACTTTTATCGGCGCTATCCGCAGTTGCAACTGGACATCGGTTTTCATGACCGCCAGGTGCACTTGCAGCGCGAGGGCGTGGACTGCGCAATCCGCGCCGGCAACATCACTGACCAGGCATTGGTGGCGCGGCCAGTCGTGCGCTTGTCCCAGCTCACCTGCGCCAGCCCCGGTTACCTGGCTCGCGCCGGAACGCCGCTGCGACCGGAGGATTTGACTGCGCACCAGGCCATCGGCTTTGCATCCGGCGGCGGACGATTTTTTCCATTTGAATTCGAAGTCGCAGGGCAGGTGCGCGAGTTGCAACTACCGGGCGAACTGACCGTCAACAATGCCGACGCCTACGTCACGGCCTGTGAAGCCGGGTTCGGTTTGGTCCAGGTGCCGCGCTATCACGTCCAACGGCAGCTGGCCGAGGGCCGGCTGATAGAGGTGCTGAAAGACCATCCGGTGCCGTTATGGCCGATTTCAATGGTCTACCCACCGCATCGACAACTGTCGCCCCGGGTACGGGTGTTTATCGATTGGGTGATCGAGTTGCTGCATGGCGTGGCGGATGCGCAGGGGGAACTGATGGTGAAGATATAGCCGAAGATCCTGGGCCAACGAAAATATCGGAACTAACGCCTTGGCAGCGCGATCATTTTCCTAGCGTCATCAACGCAACCCTGATCGCCTTCTCACCGGATAACGATCAGGGCCGCTGAACGAAAAGGAGTTGCCAATGACCGTTACCGCTCATCCCCTCTACCGAAGCACGCCAGGACCGCTCCACGCGGTCTTGCTGGCCGGCACCGTTCCCCTGTTTCTCGGTGCGCTATTGAGCGACATCGCTTACTTCAAGACCTACCAGATCCAATGGAGCAATTTCGCCTCCTGGCTGATTGCCGGTGGGCTGGTGTTTTGTGGACTGGCGCTGGTGTTCGCCCTGGTCAATCTGCTCCGGGCCGAACGCAAGGCCGGGCGTCCGCTGGCGTACTTCCTGCTGTTGCTGGTCACTTGGGTCCTCGGGTTGGTCAACGCTTTCGAACACGCCAAGGACGCCTGGGCCATCATGCCCCAAGGCCTCGTGCTGTCTGTCATCGCGACGCTGCTGGCCTGCGTGGCGGCGTGGATCGGCCTTACCAACCTGCGTTCGGGAGGTGAGCAATGAAACCGCGCATCGCATTGACTGCCTTGAGCATGGCGCTGCTGCTGAGCGCTTGCGGAGGAGAAGGGGACGCGACCCAGGCACTGGGTCCCGACCCTAAATTGCCAGAGCCCCAGCGTGGCCTGTTGCCCAGCATGAAAATCGCCGAGCCGGTGGCGTGGGGAGACCAGAAGCCGACGGTGCCCCAAGGCTACGACATCACCGCCATTGCGACCGATCTGAAGATTCCGCGTCAAACGCTGGTCTTGCCAAACGGCGACATTATTGTCGCCGAGGGCCGTGGCGGAAACGCCGCGAAGCTCAAGCCCAAGGACGTGATTGCCAGCGTCATCAAGGCCAAGGGCAACACCCAGGTCAAGGGCGGCAATCGCCTCACGTTGTTGCGCGATGCAGATGGCGACGGCACTTACGAACTCAAGACGGTCTTCGCCGAAAACCTCAATGCGCCGTATGGCCTGGCGTTTGCCAACGGCAAGCTGTACGTGGCGAACCAGGATGCGCTGGTTCGCTTTGATTACGCAGACGGCCAGACCAAGGCCAGCGGTCCGCCCGTCAAGGTCACCGACCTGCCGTCGGCGATCAACCACCACTGGACCAAGGCCTTGACCGCCAGCCCCGACGGCCGCTCGCTGTACGTCGGCATAGGCTCGAACAGCAACGTCACCGAGCGCGGCATGGAAGTTGAGATCGACCGGGCCATGGTCTGGCAGATCGACGCCGAGACGGGCGCCCACAAACCCTACGCGACCGGTCTGCGTAATCCGACGGCGCTCAAGGTCGAGCCTGGCTCCGGGCAGTTGTGGACGGTGGTCAACGAACGCGACGAGTTGGGCCCCGACCTGGTGCCGGATTACCTGACCTCGGTGCGCGAAGGCGCGTTCTATGGCTGGCCCTATAGCTATTGGGGGCAGAACGTCGACCCGCGCGCGCAACCGCAGGATCCGCAAAAAGTCGCCGCTGCGGTCAAGCCCGACTACAGCCTCGGGTCCCACGTCGCCGCGCTCGGTGTCGATTTCTCGATTCCCGCCATGGGCGAACAGTTCGCCGAAGGCGCATTCGTCGGCGAGCACGGCAGCTGGAACCGTGATCAGCCGGTGGGCTACAAAGTGATCTTCGTGCCGTTCCGCGACGGTCGCCCTGCGGGTGAGGCGGTGGACTTCGCCACGGGCTTCCGCGGTTCCGATGGCAAGACCCGTGGGCGTCCCGTCGGTGTGACGGTCGATCCTCGAGGTGCGTTGATCATTGCTGATGACCTGGCGAACACCGTGTGGAGGGTCACGCGCAAGCCATAGTGCATGAGGCCCGGGGCGCACCGTCGCCCCGGCCTATCCCGCTGGTTTTGCAAGTTCGCGCAAAACCCCGACAGTCCCCGCAACATCACCAAAGCCCGTTAACCCTCGTTGCGCGACAGTGAAGCCGTCAATCACGACAGCGCGCCGGCGAATACCTCGTCGGCTGTAAACGAGGAGAACGACCATGAGCGATTTCAAACACAACATCCCTAACGAAGTGGAAGGCAAAGTCGCGCTGGTGACCGGCGCCGCCAGCGGTATTGGCAAGGCTATCGCCCTGATGCTGCATACCCGTGGCGCCAAGGTGATTGCCGAGGACATCAACCCCGCCGTCAACGAGCTGGCCCGTCCGGGGCTGGTGCCGCTGGTGGCCGACATCGCCGAGGACGGCGCCGCCGAGCGCGCGGTGGGCCTGGCGGTCGAGCAGTTCGGCCGGCTGGACATCCTGGTCAATAACGCCGGGATCATCATCAACAAGTTGGTCGTCGACATGACGCGCCAGGACTGGGAACGCATCCAGGCCGTCAACGCCACCGCGGCGTTCCTGCATTCACGCGAGGCGGTCAAGGCGATGATGCCCAACAAGTCGGGGGCCATCGTCAACATTGCCTCCTACGCCTCCTATTTTGCTTTCCCGACCATTGCCGCCTACACCGCGTCCAAGGGAGCACTGGCGCAGCTGACTCGCACGTTGGCGCTGGAAGTCATCGAGCATGGCATTCGCGTCAATGCGGTCGGTGTCGGCGATGTGGTCACCAATATTCTCAATGACGTGGTGGAAGATGGCGCGGCGTTCCTCGCCCAGCACGGTGAAGCAGCCCCTATCGGCCGCGCCGCGCAGCCGGAAGAAATCGCCGAGGTGGTCGCCTTCCTGGCGTCCGACCGCGCCAGTTTCATGGTCGGTTCGGTGGTCATGGCCGATGGCGGCATGACCGTCACCGCTGGCTGATCTTGCGGAGCGGGAGCGACCGCTGAGAGCCCGACCGGCGCACACACCTCGGGCGCCGGTCGGGCCGCTAAAGCAGAATATCCTCCGGACCCCGGATTGCCGCTTCAATCCGTGTTCCCGTCAAGCGTTCCTCGTTGGAAAAACCATCGTAGTCAGCCAGGCCACCGAAGCGAATGCCCGTGAGTGATTCAATCTGGTCGACGCTGTGCCGGTAGGTTTTAAGCGCGCCGAATACCAGTTGAAGTTTCCCGAGCTCGCGCTGCTGGTCAATCATATAGGCACTGGCGGATGGCTTGCCGTCGTCGCTGAGAAATGCCACGACTTTCCAGAATGCGGTGGGAATTTGTACGTCTCTGTAGGTGGGATCATCCTCACGGAACAGTGGCCCGGTGAACACCGTCGCTCTGCCTTTCCACCGGCGGGTGTTGTCGAGAATGTAGTCCTCAAGCTCCAACCAGGTTTTCTGATTGAAGGCCGCCATTTGCGGCGAGCAGTTGGTGAAGTGGAACGTGTCGCCATTGGCCGTGTGTGCCTCTTGTCCCCAGTTCGGATCCTGGCGCCTGACGAGGTGGCCGCGATCCAACAGGTTGTCGGCGTAGAGTGCTTCGCCGATCTGTGCGTCGCTGGGCAGCCGACCGTCATAGGCCCAGGCATCGCGCTTGCGGTCGATTTCGACACTGCTGGCGCCGTCGATGTTGACCCCCGCAACGAGCGCCAACCGTCGATGCCGCGACATCGTGATAGAGAAATGGGTGTAATCCAGGCGGTTACCGGTGTTGCCTGTTGAATAGGCGTCCTTTGCCTGCTCGGCATCAAGGGCAGGCCAGGGCACCATGAACTCGCCGAGGAAATCGCTGCGGTATCCCTCTCGGTTTTCCAACTGCGTTGCCGGGGTGACCCTGGGGTCCGTCGGCGGGCGCAGCTCATTGGCGACGGGTTGCACGGGCTGAACGAGCGGCTTGAGGTCCGCCAGTCGTGGTCGATGGGACACATTTATCGGTGATGCTGATGACGGCACGGGCGCTTCCTCGCTGGGCTGATAAACGTTGCTACGAGCGGGCTCGGTAGCGACCATCATGCCGTAGGCACCGTGAAGCTTTGATGATGTGTTCCTTCCAAATGGCCCTAGCATTGCCAGCTTGAGCGGTTATTGGATAACGATGTAGAGCCTGTCGATGTCGTCGCCCGCCTGGGCGTCTTTGGCACGGTGGGTGACATGGGACAGCTGCAGCGACAGGTCCTTGGCCGGGCCCGACAGAACTTCAGAAAGCGGGGCCCGTGCCGACTCAAGGGTATCGCCTATAGTTTGTGCAACAACAGCGACCCCGTTTTCCGCGACCGGAACACTGATCATGAGCCAATCTTCTTCTCATCCAACCTTCAAATCCCTTGGTTGCGCCGAATGTCGCAACCATGAGGTGCTGGGGTTTGATTTCACCATGGCTTTCCAGCCGATCTTCAATGTCCGCACGCGCACGGCGTTTGCCTATGAGGCGTTGGTCAGGGGGCTGAATGGCGAATCGGCAGCCCATATCCTCGGGCTTGTAAATGACAGCAACCGCTATCGGTTCGACCAGGCCTGCCGAGTGAAGGCGATCGAAGAATCTGCGAGGCTGGGGATCCTCGACATCCCCGATTGCTTGCTCAGCATCAACTTCCTACCCAACGCCGTGTACCGGGCCGAGACCTGTATACGGGCGACATTGGAGGCCGCGCGCCAATCGGATTTTCCATCGAACAGGCTCATGTTCGAAGTGACCGAAGGCGAGCGGGTGGACGATCCTGACCATCTGAAGTCGATTTTCCTGGAATACGAACGCCAGGGTTTCACCACCGCCATTGACGATTTCGGTTCAGGCTATTCGGGCCTCAACCTGTTGGCGCTTTTCCAACCCCAGGTATTGAAAATCGACATGGCGTTGACCCGTGACATCGACCAGGACCCCGTCAAGCGCGCCATCGTCGAGGGCATTATCCTGGTCGCCAGTCGCCTGGGCATCATCGTCATCGCCGAGGGCATCGAGACGCGGGAAGAAAGCGCAACGTTGCTGGCAATGGGAATCGAGCTGATGCAGGGGTATCTCTATGCCCGGCCCGAGATAGGTCGGCTGGCGGTTGGCTGCTTCGATTAGTCGGTAGTCCTGGTATTGGCGGCGCAGGCATCACCGCAACGCAGCGGTGGGCCTGCTTTCGCCAGATAGGCTTGAATCGCCGTCAGGCCTGTTGGTCATCACTCGACAATGGCGGCGTGCGCGGCGGGATCATTCGTTTCGAGCCCATCGACTCGAACGCCGAGGCCAGCTGCAACAGCTTTGAATCGTCATAGGCTCGGCCGGCGAATGTCAGCCCTACAGGCATGCCGATGTCCGCCATCACGCCCATCGGCACGGTGACGGTGGGCACACCCAGGTGGCGGATGGCGAGGTTGCCGTTGGCGACCCAAACCCCGTTGCTCCAGGCGATGTCGGCAGATACCGGATTGACGTCCGCGTCCGCTGGGCCGACGTCGGCCACGGTGGGGAAGATCACCGCATCCAGGCCGAGCCGCTGCATCCAGTCTTCGAGATCGATCCGGCGTGTCTCTTCGAGTCCACGCAAACCGTCAGGCAAGGTGGGAATCTGGTCCCACGGCGTGATGCCGCGCTGGGCCATCTTCACGTATTCGTCCATGCCGGCGGCCAGGTCATCCTCGCGGTTGGGCAGGGTGCCGGGATCGTGAGGAAAAATCAGCGGTCCGTCGACGTCAGCCAGGCGATTGAGTTTCGGATCGCCATTGGCCCGCAGGAAATCATCGAATGCCCAGGCCGACAGATCCCATAATTCATGGTGGAGGAATTCCTTTGACACCAGGCCGCGAGTGAAGACGGTCGGTGCGCCAGGGCGATCGCCCTCGCAGTTGGACACCAACGGGAAATCCACTTCGATCACTTCCGCGCCTTGGGCCTCCAACGCCTTGCGGGCCTCTTCCCAGAGGGCAATCACCGACGCACGAGTGATGATTCGTTGACCGGTCGGGCCGCCGATTCCCGGCTTTTGCGCGGTGCCCGCTTGCGGGTCGGCGTTGATGTACATGCGCGGGACGCCGAAACGGATGCCGGCCAGCGTATCCGGTTGGGCGGCGAGGCTTTGGTACGAGGCGGGACGAATCGAGTCCACGGGCGGAATCGGTACCCAAGGCTGCAGGCGCCAAAGGTCTCCGCGAGTATCGGGATCATTCGCCACCACCACGTCCAATACTTCGAGCAGGTCGGCCATGGTCCTGGCGTAGGGCACGACGACGTCCATGGTTGGCGTCAACGGCCAGTTGCCCCGCACCGATATCACCCCGCGCGAAGGGGTGTAGGCACACAAGCCATTGTTCGAGGCCGGGCCGCGTCCGCTCGACCAGGTTTCTTCAGCCAGGCCGAAAGCGGCGAAACTGGCGGCAGTGGCGGTGCCCGCACCGTTTGAAGAGCCCGAGGCGAACGGCGCGGTGAGGTAATTGCCGTTGTACGGGCTTTCAGCGCGGCCATACACGCCGCGCTGCATCCCGCCGTTCGCCATCGGCGGCATGTTGGTCTTGCCTAGGCAGATGGCCCCGGCGCCACGCAGTCGTTCAATGGTAAAGGCGTCGCGATAGGCAACCAGATCCTTGAACGCCGGGCTTCCGGAGGCGGCGGTCAGCCCCTTTACCAGGTAGCTGTCCTTGGCGGTGTAGGGAATGCCGTCGAGCGGGCCCAACGTCTGGCCCTTGGCCCGACGGGCATCGGACGCCCGCGCTTCGTCCAGCGCATCGGGGTTGCGAACCACCACCGCATTCAGGGCGGTGGAGGTGTCCGGGCCGTCGTAGGCGGCGATCCGGGCAAGGTACGCCTGGACCAGCTCAACCGCCGTGGCCTGGCCGGATTCGAGCGCAGCCCGGAGCTGGGCAATCGAGATTTCGGTGATTTCAATCATGTTGTTATCGCTGCGGCTGGGCGAATGACGTGATGCGAGTCGTTCGAACGATAGGTCCGGTGCTCACGTCTTTCGAAATGGGTTCTGACATCGGGTGGAGACTCTACTACGAGAGCGCGATTGGAGGGCACTAGCGTTCACAAGAATAATGATGACCTGTGGCAAGGGCGCCTGTGGGATATCAGCATTGACTGGCAGTGACTGGCCGCACACACAACATGAAAGCCGCGTCGGTTTCGATACCGTGATGCAACAGTTGCATGCACTGGAGGCTTCGGCGCACCTTATGCGTGCGCTCATGGTGGAAACACCGCGCCATTTGTTCAGGTTCTGACCTTAATTCACGCGGTGTCGAGTTTCCCTGAACTCGCAGGATGAACAGAAGGTCTAGTGTCCATTGCGAAGTTGCAGGACCGCAGCGATGGCAAGGCCAGGCGGATTGAGGATGAACCATGTCGAATATTGAAGCGTTTCCCACAGAGGCGCATACGCCGCCGAGCGAGTACGAAAGTCTCGTGGCGATTGGAACGAACGCGCTCGATGCCATTCCTGGCGCGGTGTACGTCTGCGACCACGCAGGCTGGCTGGTCCGGTACAACAGCGAGGCGGCGGCAATGTGGGGACGAGTGCCGAAGCTGGGGGAGGGCGGGGACCGCTTCTGCGGTTCTTATCGCCTTTTCCTGCCCGACGGTACCCCGCTTGCGTTGGAAGACTGCCCAATGGCGACGTCCCTGGAAACGGGTCTGCCGACGCGCAACCAGGAAGTAATCATCGAACGTCCGGATGGGGCGCGGTTCGTGGCACTGGTGAATATCCGGGCCCTGAAGGATTCGCAAGGAGTCATCCAGGGCGCTATCAACTGCTTCCAGGATGTCTCGGCCCACCATGCCGTGGCCGAAGAGCTTCGGTGCAAGAACGCCGACCTCGAAGATTTTTTCGAAAACAGCGCGGTGGGCCTGCACATCGTCAGTGGCGAGGGCATCATCCTGCGCGCCAACAAGGCCGAGCTGACCCTGCTGGGCTATCCGGCGAAGGAATATATCGGCCGCAACATCACCGAGTTTCATGTCGACGAGCCCGTCATCTGCGACATTCTGGGCAAGTTGAGCAGCGGCGAATGCCTGGAAAACTATCCGGCGCGCTTGAGGGCCAAGGACGGCTCGATCAAGCATGTCTCGATCACTTCCAACGGGCGGTTCGAACAGGGCAAGCTCTTCAATACGCGCTGCTTCACGGTGGACATGACCTGTGTCCATACGGCCGAAGCCGCACGCAAGGAGAGCGACGACAGGCTGGCGGCGACGTACGAAGCGGCGACGATCGGCATCGCCGAGGCCGGCGCGGACGGACGCCTGCTGCGGGTGAACGACGCCCTCTGCAACATGCTCGGTCGGTCGCGCGAAGAACTGTTGCAAATGACTTTCCTGGACTACACCCACCCCGACAGCACCGACGAGGACGCTGCCTTATATGCGCGTCAAGTGGCCGGCGAGCTGGACAACTACGAGCTGCGCAAGCGCGCTTTCAAGCCTGACGGCGAGACCGTGTACCTGGACATCCACAGCTCATCGGTCAGGAACGCCGACGGGGTGTTTTGCTATGGCGTGCGGGTGCTCCAGGATGTCACCTTGGCGCGACGGATGGAGAATCAGATTCGCGAAAGCGAGCGGCACATGCGCAATCTGCTCGAAGCGCTGCCCGCAGCGGTCTACACCACCGACGCCGACGGCCGTATCAACTTCTTCAACCGGGCGGCGGTCGAACTATCAGGTCGCACGCCTCGGTTGGGCGAGCTCTGGTGCGTGACCTGGAAACTGTTCACCACCGACGGAAACCCGCTGCCCCACGACCAGTGTCCGATGGCGATCGCCTTGAAGGAAAACCGACCGATACGCGGTGTCGAAGCGATAGCAGAACGGCCGGATGGCTCGCGCGTACCGTTCGCCCCCTATCCCACGCCCCTGCACGATGCCGAAGGCAACTTGGTGGGCGCCATCAACATGCTCGTGGATATTACCGAGCGCAAGCAGGCGGAAGACCGGCAGAAGACACTGATCGACGAACTCAATCACCGGGTCAAGAACACCCTCGCCACCGTGCAATCGCTGGCAGCCCAAACGGCGCGCAACGCCCAGGACGCCAAGGACGGCTACACCCGGTTCGAGGCTCGTCTTCTCGCTTTGTCCCGAGCCCACGACCTGCTGACGAGGCGGCATTGGGGCCATACACCCCTCGCTTCCCTGGCGCAGGAAGTGCTCACCCCGATATTCGGAGCCGAGCCCGGTCGGATCACCATCGAGGGCGATGCCATCGATGTCGATACGCGAATCGCCCTCGGCCTGACAATGACCCTCAATGAGCTGGCGATCAACGCCCTCAAGTACGGCGCAATGTCCGTCGAGACCGGCAGGCTTTCGGTGAATTGGAACGTCCAGCCACAACCGAACGGAACCTTGCTGACGGTGGATTGGCGCGAGCAGGGCGGACCGCCGGTGCTCCAACCGGAGCGCGAGGGGCTAGGTTCACGTTTGATGAAGCGTTGCATCGAGCGTGACCTTGGCGGAATATTCGTGCTCACCTTCGCTCCTGAGGGCGTTCTCTGTCGCTTCTCGTTTATGGTCGCTGAGAACCACGCATGACCCTGTTTGTGGGTATCAGAGTGCTCCTTGTCGAAGACGAAGGCACTGTCGCCATGTTGATCGAGGAAATGCTCGAAGAGCTGGGGTGCACCGTGGTGGCGTCCGTTCCCCGGCTCGCCGTGGCCCGGGAAATGGCAGGCGCGGCGCAGATTGACTTGGCGATCCTGGACGTCAACCTGGCCGGTGAACGCGTTTTTCCCGTTGCAGAAATACTGCGTAGTCGCGATATTCCTTTCCTGTTCAGTACCGGCTACGGTGCTAGCGGTGTGCCTGGCGAATTTGCCGGATACCCGGTTTTGCATAAACCATTTTCAGAAAGCGAATTGCAGCAGAAGATAGCGCTGACGCTGAAAAGTTAAAGTACCTTCCAAGGAGCAACCATGAGCTTGCACGGCCAATACGATCCGCAGAATATTTTTGCGCTTATCCTTCGCGGCGAAGCCCCTTGCTACAAGATCTACGAAGACGCGGATGTGTTGGCTTTCCTCGACCTCTTCCCGCAGTCGCGCGGTCACGTACTGGTCATTCCCAAGGCGGCCCAGGCGCGCAATATCCTGGAGGTCGACCCAGCGGTGCTGGGTAAGCTGATGACGGCAGTGCAGCGCCTCACCCGCGTCATCGTCGACGAGTTGCAGCCGGACGGCGTGCAGATCGCCCAATTCAATGGCGCGCCAGCGGGGCAGACGGTCTACCACCTCCATGTGCACATCGTTCCACGCTGGGAGGGCCAAGCGCCTGGCGCCCATGGGCAGGGGAAGGCTGATCCACAGGAGCTTGAGCAATTGCAGGCGCGGTTGGTGGCGCGTATTCGTTCTGAGGGGTGACTGGCTCCTGATCGGCGCCGGACGCTCCCATGCGCCGGGCTGCGGGCATGCCGAAGGGCAGAGGGGCTTGTACCGCTACCGCAGCGGCACATACACATCAGTCTGCCATTGATCCTGCGGTGTCTCGGGATAGACGCTCAGGTAGTGGAAAACCAATGGCTGGTCCCGTAGTTCTTCGCCGCTCCCGGGAAGCCAGTCGCGGTAGATCGGATAGATCGTTTCGCCGATGTGATCGGGAGACCCCGCGTGGCGCACCACGGCATAGCGACCGCCGGGAATGACCAGCGGGTGTACGCCGAACTCATTCGGCTTCACGTCTTCGAAAATCTCACCGCAGATCGCGAATCGGAAGGCGTGTGGAGGTGTCGTGTCGGGATTGCCGTAGGGAATGCCGAACGTGCGGCTCGACGCCACCGGCGACTGCCCGCTACCTATGCGCCATGCGATGAACTGGCTCACGCTCTCGTTGACGAGCCCAGGCGGTCCGCGGTGCTCAAGCGCCGCTACCTTGATTTCGGGGAGTTCGATGATTCGTACGTGCATGAGTACTTTCCTGGAAAAATGAGGGACGGCGAATACCGTGTTCCAGACCTGCCAATGCGCGTTCTTCCTGAACACGCTTGGCGCACTGCCGAACGCTCGGCCGAACGCCCGGCAAAATGCCTCGGGGCTTTTGAAGCCTGCATCCAGCGCGGCGTCCAGTACCGTATAGGCACCCTGGGCGACCAGGCGATGTGCCGCGCGTCGTAGCCGCATAAGCTGCACATAACGCGAAACCGGCACGCCCACGAATGCCGTAAATTGGCGATGGAAGTGAAACACCGAGAAGTTCGCCACGTGACTCAACGTCTGCACCGAAAGATCACCTTCAAGATTGGCCTCGATATAGGCCAGTACGGCGTCGAAGCGTTTGGTGTAAGCGCAGTCGTTAGGTAGCTCAGGCACGGATACGGCTCTTGGAGGTGTGGTCGACATAAGCATCGACTATACGCGGCGAGCCTGCCTAGCCGCGTTTGCTCAAACAGCGGAGACATCGTCGCGGATCGCTTTGATGCGGGGGTGCGCCTGGGCGATACCATTGACAAAGACATGGTTGCCGTGCCGATAGGCCCTGCGTTGCGGATGGCGGCCGTTGCTTCACCTGTGTATTTCGCCAGTCGCGCCATTCCCAAGAGCCCGCGCGACCTGCTCGGCCATCCCTGTATCAATCAGCGCATGCCGACATCGGGCGGGCTATATGTCTGGGATTTCGAGCGGCGCGGCAAGGAGGTGAACGTCCGGGTGGACGGCCAGCTGATCTTCAACACATCGACCCACATCGTCGAAGCCGCACTGGCCGGATTGGGCGTGGCGTACCTGCCCGAAGAAGAATTCGAACCGCACCTGCGGGCGGGCCGGCTGGTGCGCGTACTGGAGGATTGGTGCCCAGCGTTTCCTGGGTACTATCTTTACTATCCCAGCCGACGGCAACCTTCGCCGGCGTTTACCCTGGTTGCCAATGCATTGCGTAACATCAACTGACACTGGCGGTTGCTCGGGACCGTCAGAGAGTCGTTGCATCGTCTATCTTGTCAGGGAAGGTTTTTCGAAAAGCAAGCTAACCAATCGTCGCTTTCAGAACACGTTTCGTCGTCCACGTGCAATTGCCAACCCCCGGGAGTGGCAAGCTGTGAAGATGCCCCGGACCAAGTGCGCCAAAAGACACCTGGCCGGAGAGCAAGAATGGCGATCGGATTTGCCACGCTACCGTGACGTGGGCCGAACGCCGCAGCCAAGACTCCGAACAGCTACCGCCACGCGGCGGTGCGGTTCGAGATGCCGAGGTACGTTTATGCTTGATGAGACGCTTCACCTGCCTCTGATTCACAGCGTGCTGGCGCGCAAGAAGGACACCCCCGGTGCCTTGTTGCCCATCCTCCATGCCATCCAGGAAGGTTGCGGGTACGTGCCCGACGCCGCCGTCCCGGAAATCGCCCATGCCCTCAACCTCAGCCTGGCTGAAGTGCGCGGCGTCATCAGCTTCTACCATGACTTTCGCACCACGCCGCCGGCGCGTCACACGCTGCGCCTGTGCCGGGCCGAGTCGTGCCAGAGCATGGGGGCCGAGGGCCTGGCGGCGCAGTTGCGCGAGCAACTGTCGCTGGACGATCACGGCACCAGCGCCGACGGAGCCATCAGCCTGCGGCCGGTCTACTGCCTCGGTGCTTGCGTCTGCTCCCCGGCCCTGGAGCTGGACGGGGAGCTGCACGCAAGGCTGACCCCGGAACGCCTGCGCCAACTGGTGAATGGCTGCCTGGAGGATGGTCCATGCTGACCCTCTGCGTTCCCCGTGATTCAGTGGCCCGTGCCGTCGGCGCGGA
The DNA here is from genome assembly GCF_051131955.1 of Pseudomonas sp. Z4-20. Lineage (NCBI taxonomy): Bacteria > Pseudomonadati > Pseudomonadota > Gammaproteobacteria > Pseudomonadales > Pseudomonadaceae > Pseudomonas > Pseudomonas sp. Z4-20. The sequence goes on along the minus strand of NZ_CP071641.1, from coordinate 3,069,153 downwards.
CAAAGTGGCTGATGCGTTGGTCCGCGAGGCCGAACGTCGGCAATTGCCGCTGGAGGCGCGGCGTACCAGCTCCCGTGGCCTCTACTGGCTCGAGCCATTGGTGGAGCTTGAAACGCCCGAAGGGCGCTTGGGCTTTGGCCCGATCACGGCGCAAGACGTGCCGGGCCTGCTCGATGCGCTGGCGCGCGACCCTGGTAGCCACCCTTGCGCCCTGGGCCTGGTAGAAAACATCCCGTACCTCCAGAGCCAGCAGCGCTTGCTCTTCGCCCGTGCCGGCATCACCCAACCTTTGTCGCTCGACGACTACCGCGCCCAAGGCGGATTCCTCGGCCTGGCCCGAGCGATCCAGATGGACGGCACCGAAGTTGTCGCCAACGTGCTGGATTCCGGCCTGCGTGGCCGGGGCGGCGCGGCGTTCCCTGCGGGCATCAAGTGGCGCACCGTGCGCGACGCCCAGGGCCCGCAGAAATACGTGGTGTGCAACGCCGATGAGGGCGACTCCGGCACCTTCGCCGACCGCATGCTGATGGAAGGCGATCCGTTCCTGCTGATCGAAGGCATGGTCATCGCCGGGATCGCCGTCGGCGCGACGATGGGCTACATCTACGTACGCTCCGAATATCCGGACGCCATCAGCACATTGAATCAAGCCCTGCACATCGCCCGCGAGGCCGGTTACCTGGGCGCGGACGTGGGCGGCAGCGGTTGCGCCTTCGACATTGACGTCCGGGTGGGCGCCGGCGCCTACATCTGCGGCGAGGAAACGGCGCTGCTGGAATCCCTCGAAGGCAAGCGCGGCATGGTGCGCGCCAAGCCGCCGCTGCCAGCGTTACAGGGCCTGTTCGGCTTGCCGACCCTGGTCCATAACGTCGTGACCCTGGCCTCGGTGCCGGTGATCCTGGAGAAGGGCGCGCAGTTCTATCGTGACTTCGGCATGGGCCGCTCGCTGGGCACCATGCCGTTCCAGCTGGCCGGCAATGTTCGTCGCGGCGGCCTGGTGGAGCGCGCGTTCGGCCTGAGCCTGCGCGAGTTGGTGGAAGAGTATGGCGGCGGCACCGCCAGCGGTCGTCCGCTGAAGGCCGCGCAAGTCGGCGGCCCGCTGGGCGCCTGGGTGCCGCCGGCGCAGTTCGATACACCGCTGGACTACGAAGCGTTCGCCGCCATGGGCGCGATGCTCGGCCACGGCGGCGTAGTGGTCGCCGATGACAGCCTCGACATGGCCCGGATGGCCCGGTTCGCCTTACAGTTCTGCGCCGAGGAATCCTGCGGCAAATGCACGCCGTGCCGCATGGGTTCCACCCGTGGCGTCGAGGTGGTGGATCGCTTGATCGCCAGCACCGATGCCAACGCCCGCCAGGAACAGGCGGCGTTGCTCCAAGACCTTTGCGACACCCTGCAATACGGCTCGCTCTGTGCCCTCGGTGGGATGACGTCCTACCCCGTCGCCAGCGCCCTCAAGTACTTCCCCGCCGACTTCGGTCTGGCGACCACGGAGGCCGACCAATGATTACGCTCTTCGACCCAGCCAGCGACATCGACCTGGGCACCCCGGCGCGCGAAAGCGACGTGCAGGTCACCCTGACCATCGACGGCCGCGAAATCAATGTGCCTTCCGGCACCTCGGTGATGCGCGCGGCGGCCATGCTCGGCACCACCATCCCCAAACTGTGCGCCACCGACAGCATGGAAGCCTTCGGCTCCTGCCGCATGTGCCTGGTGGAGATCGACGGCATGCGCGGTTACCCGGCCTCGTGCACCACGCCGGTCACCGACGGCATGGTGGTCCGCACCCAGACCTCCAAGCTCGCCACGCTGCGCCGCAACGTGATGGAGCTGTACATTTCCGATCACCCGCTGGACTGCCTGACGTGCCCGGCCAACGGCAACTGCGAATTGCAGACGGTGGCGGGGCAGGTGGGCCTGCGGGAAGTGCGCTATGGCTACGAGGGCGCCAATCACCTGGCTGAAGCCAAGGACGTGTCCAACCCCTATTTTGATTACGACCCGAGCAAGTGCATCGTTTGCAGCCGTTGCGTGCGCGCCTGCGAGGAAATCCAGGGCACCTTCGCCCTGACCATCACCGGACGCGGTTTCGATTCCCGTGTCGAAGCGGCCGGCGGTGAGAACTTCCTCGACTCCGAATGCGTCTCTTGCGGTGCCTGCGTCCAGGCCTGTCCGACGGCCACGCTGATTGACAAGAGCGTCGTGCAGATCGGCCAGCCGGAGCGCAGCGTCGTCACGACCTGCGCCTATTGCGGGGTGGGTTGCTCGTTCCGCGCCGAGATGAAAGGCGAACAACTGGTGCGCATGGTCCCGGACAAGAACGGCCAGGCCAACCACGGCCACTCGTGCGTCAAAGGGCGCTTCGCCTGGGGCTACGCCACGCACCCAGACCGCATCACCACGCCGATGATCCGTAAGCACATCAACGACCCATGGCAAGAGGTTAGTTGGGATGAGGCGGTCACCTATGCCGCCAGCGAACTGCGACGGATCCAGCTCAAGTACGGCCGCGATTCCATCGGCGGCATCACCTCCAGCCGCTGCACCAATGAAGAAACCTACCTGGTGCAGAAACTGGTGCGCACGGCGTTCGGCAACAACAACGTCGACACCTGCGCCAGGGTCTGCCATTCGCCGACCGGTTACGGCCTCAAGCAAACGCTGGGCGAATCCGCCGGTACCCAGAACTTCGACTCGGTGATGAAAGCCGATGTGATCATGGTGATGGGTGCCAACCCCACCGACGCTCACCCGGTATTTGGCTCCCAGCTCAAGCGGCGCTTGCGCCAGGGCGCGCGGCTGATTGTCATCGACCCGCGGCGCATCGACCTGGTGGATTCACCCCACGCCCGTGCCGAACTGCATTTGCAGCTGCGTCCGGGCACCAACGTGGCGATGCTTAATGCGCTGGCCCACGTGATCGTCAGTGAAGGGCTGGTTGACGAGCCTTTCGTCAAGGAGCGTTGCGAGGTGACAGATTTTGCCCGCTGGCGCGATTTCGTCAGCCTGCCGGAAAATGCCCCCGAGATCCTCGGCCCGGTCTGCGGCGTGCCTGCCGAGCAGATCCGCGCCGCCGCGCGGCTCTACGCCACGGGCGGCAACGCGGCCATCTACTACGGCCTCGGCGTCACCGAGCACAGCCAGGGCAGTACCTCGGTGATGGGCATCGCCAACCTGGCCATGGTCACCGGCAACATTGGCCGTGAAGGCGTCGGAGTGAACCCACTGCGTGGGCAGAACAACGTCCAGGGTTCCTGCGACATGGGCTCGTTCCCCCACGAATTGCCCGGCTACCGGCACATCTCCAACGAAGCGGTGCGCGCCCAGTTCGAACAAGCCTGGAACGTCACCCTGCAACCCGACCCGGGCCTGCGTATCCCGAACATGTTCGAGGCGGCGCTGGACGGCACCTTCAAGGCGCTTTACTGCCAGGGCGAGGACATCGCCCAGAGCGACCCCAACACCCAGCACGTGACCGCGGCCTTGACCGCCCTGGAATGCGTGATCGTCCAGGACATCTTCCTCAACGAAACAGCGAAGTTCGCCCACGTGTTCCTGCCGGGCAGCTCGTTCCTGGAAAAGGACGGCACCTTCACCAACGCCGAACGCCGCATCTCGCGGGTCCGCAAAGTGATGGAACCGTTGGCCGGCAAGGCTGACTGGGAAGCCACCATCGCCCTGGCCGATGCCCTTGGCTACAAGATGCATTACAACCATCCTTCGGAAATCATGGACGAGATCGCCCGCCTGACGCCGACGTTCAGCCGCGTCAGCTATGCCGAACTGGAACGTCACGGCAGCTTGCAATGGCCTTGCAACGAGGCCGCGCCGGACGGTACGCCGACCATGCACATCGACGAGTTCGTGCGCGGCAAAGGGCGCTTCATGCTCACCGGCTACGTGCCCACCGAAGAGAAGGTCAACGGCCGTTATCCGCTGCTGCTGACCACCGGACGCATCCTCAGCCAATACAACGTCGGCGCCCAGACCCGGCGCACCGAGAACGTGGCGTGGCACGAGGAAGATCGCCTGGAAATTCACCCGACCGATGCGGAGAACCGTGGGATTGTCGACGAAGACTGGGTCGGTATCGGCAGCCGCGCCGGGCAGACGGTGCTGCGCGCCAAAGTCACCGAGCGGGTGGCGCCGGGCGTGGTCTACACCACGTTCCACTTCCCTGAATCCGGGGCCAACGTGATCACCACCGACAATTCTGACTGGGCTACCAACTGCCCGGAATACAAGGTGACGGCGGTGGAAATCGTGCGAGTCAGCCAGCCTTCGGAATGGCAGAAGCGTTACCAGGCGTTCAGTGATGAACAAGGCCGCTTGCTGAAGGAACGTCGCCATGCCGAAAAAGCCGAGGTGCGCCGATGAGTTCGCAGAACCTGGTCAAGATGGCCAACGAGATTGCCCGCTACTTCGCCACGGAGCCTGATCAGGCGCTGGCGGTGAATGGTGTTCGACAGCACATCAAGAACTTCTGGACGCCGGGGATGCGCCGGGATCTCGGGGCGTGGCAGGAAAAACATCCGGATGCGGTGTTGCATCCGTTGGTGTTGGCGGCGTTGACTGAACCGGAGGGGGCTACCTGATCTATTTTGACCGGGTACATATCCGTTTCTGCGGTGACGGCTGCTTATGGTTCCGCCCTTACGGCGTCTCACTTTTGAGAAGCGCAAAAGTAAGCAAAACGCTTTTGCCCCACCACTCGGCACCTCGCCTGGGCTCGGTGTGCCTGAACGAAGCATTGCTCCGTGGGCCGCCACGAAGGGCCATCCATGGCCCAGCGCGGCTACCTCGGCATCCATGCCGAGGTGCCCACTGCGCAATACCTTCGTTCAGCCAGCGTGGTTAATGGGGCGCAGAAATCAACGTCCACCGCGAGGCGGCCTTATAGCCGACCTGTCTGTAGGTGATCGCGTTCCTCCTGTGGGAGGTCTTGGTCTTCGAAAGACATGCTGAACTCAAGAAAAACGATACCCCGTGGCGAGGGAGCTTGCTCCCGCTCGGCTGCGCAGCGGCCGTAAAATGCAACCCTGCGATTATCCAGATACACCTTGCTGAATGGTTTTGGGTCTGCTGCGCAGCCCAGCGGGAGCAAGCTCCCTCGCCACAGGTTTATCGTTTGCTCTCGAAAGCGGCGTTTGCTTGTGGGAGTGGAGACCAAGGTACTTTCGTCATCCTGCCAAGTGCCAACTACCATCGCGAGCAAACCCGCACTCACAGGAAAAACGCGGTCCTACCAAGAACCAGGTCGGCTCCGAGGCCGCCTCGCGGCGGACGTTGATCTCGGCGCCCCGTTAACCACGATGGCCGAACGCAGGCATTGTGGAGTGGGTATCCCGGCATGGATGCCGGGATAGCCGCGCTGGCCCATGGATGGGCCTTCGCGGCGGGCCCACGGAGCAATGCCGGAGTGCGGGCATGCCGAGCCTTAGCGAGGCACCAAGTGGTGGGGCAAAAGCGTTTTGCTTACTTTTACGCTTCATAAAAGTGAGTCGCTGTAAAAGCGAAACCATTAGCAGCCATCACCGCAGCAATGGATATGTACTCAGTGCCAAGCCTATACCGCGAGCAAGCTCGCTTCCGCAGTGGGTCAGCCTTCGAGGCCGCGTCGCTCGATGACGCCGAACACGTCGGCCACGTCCTGCACGAGGATCCGGGCAACGTTGGTCAGAGTGTTGATGTCACTGGTGGATGAGTCGCGCAGGCTGGAACAGGCCACTAGCGTCAGGTAATCGAGCGTGGCGTGCAGGCGCTCGCTGACACAGGCGTGGAGTTCGGGCAGTGGAGCGTGGTTGTCGATCAGCAGGACGGGGTGTGTGGTGACCGTCTGGGTGAGGGGGGTGAAACGGAAAGATGCTTGATCAGCTGTCATAAGGTATTTCCTTCAAGAAAAAAGAAATGCCACCTTTTCGCTGCGAAACAAACGGGTGGCAGTTGCGCGCGGGTTCGCAGACCGAGGAAGGAAAACCCGGCAGACCCGAAGATCTCCCGCGCGCAACCGCCATAAAATGAACGCGGGCAAGTTTGCCTGAATTTCATTCGACGGTGCATTTCCTTTGCAGTCGGGCTGCGAAACCCAGCCACCAGCCAAAGCCAGCGACGCCCCAACTATAGAAGTCGATCCCAACCCCCACAACCGACCTGTAGGACGCACACCGAACCCGTGGCGAGGGAGCCAACTGTCTTTAACTTCTCCTCCGACTAACGGCTGGCAGGTTGGTCTTGCCATGGTTTTCCATCCCGAACCATGGCATTCAGCCTGATCAACAACACACGCATACACGCAACCAACGCTACCTTTGAGCATTTTCCCGCTGCCCGAAGGCGGGCATAACGGTTTTTGAAATCATCGTTGTGGCGGACCATAACCAAAGTGCTCATGTACACCGCTCGACGTAGCCTTGATCTCCCTCCATAGATGCGCCTAACACCTCGCTTGGCCCCGCTGTCGTTGTTATAGGGGGCTACACCAGCCAACGCTGCGACCTGTCCACGGCTCAGGTCTCCCAATTCTGGCAGGTAGCAGAACAAGCTGCTGATGGTCACCGGGCCAACCCCTTTGATCGAGCGCAAACGCTCCATTAGTTCGGCATCGATTTGCCGGCTTTGCGCGGCTATACGCTTATCCGCGGCGGCGATCATCTCTTTGAGTTTGGCATTGAGTTCCCTATAAGCATCCAACACGTCTGCCTCTTGCGCTTGTTGAATACGGCGCCGGTTATCGTCCCGTTGCTGGATGAAGACATCACGCTGATTAACCAACTCGGTAAGCTTGTCGCGGGCCTCATCGGGGAAAATGAAGTTTTTTTCCTCCAAGGCCGAAGCAAACGTCGCCAGCATTCGCGCGTCAATGGGATCGGTTTTAGCGCGCTTGCCCATAGCCTGCGCAAACTGGCGAGCGCGAACCGGGTTGATTCGCTGAACCTTAAAACCGGTCTTGGCTAGCAGCCGCACCGACAGCTTTTCATAGCCGCCTGTCGCTTCAACTAGAACACGCACAACCTGTCTCTCAGCAAGCCAGCCAGCCAGTTTGGCGAGCCCTTCGGCGGTGTTAGGCACACTCAGTTCGCCTGCCTGGGGAAATAGCGCGATTTGCAAAGTGGCTTTGGACACATCAATTCCGGCGTAGGCAGTCATGAGTAAAACCTCTAGGCTTAGGGGCGAGAGGTCACTCTGGTCTGGCTCACGCTTGTTGTTCGAGGTCGGACTCAGTCAACTGTTCGAGCTTGGAACCAGAGTGAAAAGAGTGGATGGCAGCTTGGCTCCCTCACGTGCTCAAAAGGCACCGCTGCTCATCAGCTGCCATTCACCCCTCTCATCTCTGACATTACCTCAGTTAAAGACACAAGCTTGCTCCCGCTCGGGGGCGCAGCCGCCGCAAAACCGGGCGCTGCGGTACGTCTGACGAAACGGAGCCGCCGATCCTAGGCCGCTTCTCAGCCCAGCGGGAGCAAGCTCCCTCGCCACGGGTAGTCATTTCCTACAAGATTTGCAGACCGCCTTGGCTCATCGCAAATCCCGAAAGAACGCCCGAATCTCCTCCGCCAACAACTCCGGCTGCTCCAGCGCAGCAAAATGACCACCGCGCGGCATCTGCGTCCAGCGCTTGACGTTGTAGCCGCGCTCCACCCAACTGCGTGGCGGTAGCGGCAATTCCTTGGGAAACAGCGCGACCCCAAGCGGCGGCTTCACTCGCTCACCGCTGGCGAACAGCAAGGGCCGCCGGCTGCCTTCCACATACGGACGAAACGACGAACCAATGCAGTTCGTCACCCAGTAGAGCGTCACATTGGTCAGCAGCCATTCGCGATCAATAGCGGCGCTCGGATCGCACCACGACAGAATCTTTTCCCCCATCCAGGCCAGCAATCCCGCCGGAGAATCGTTGAGACCCACGGCCAGGGTTTGCGGTTTGGTCCGTTGGATGTGCGCATAGGCGCCTTCGGCTTCGCTGAAGGCCGCGGCGCGTTGCAGGTAAGCGGTTTCTTCTTCGCTCAAAGGCGGGTCGGTATCGCCAAGCGGCGGGCGGTACGCGCCGGGAATGTAATTGAGGTGGAGGCCGGTCAGGCGTTCGGGAAAGCGCACGCCCAGCCAGGACGTTACAGCCGCGCCCACATCGCCGCCTTGCGCACCGAACCGCCCGTAACCGAGCCCGGTCATCAGCTCGCCCCACAAACCCGCCACCTCGAAGGGCCCGCAACCCGCCTGCTTGAACGGCGCGGAAAAGGTGTAGCCGGGCAAGGACGGCACCACCACATCGAACGCATCGGCTGGATCGCCGCCATGGCTGGCCGGGTCCGTCAGCAACGCGATGATGCGCTGCATCTCGATGAACGAGCCGGGCCAGCCGTGGGTCAGTACCAGCGGCATCGGATTGGGCCCGACGCCGCGCTGATGGACGAAGTGCACCTGCTGCCCGCCCAGCGTGGCGACAAACTGCGGCAGACGGTTGAGCGCTGCTTCCTGGGTTCGCCAGTCGAAGGTGTTCGACCAATAGGCAATCAGTGCATGGAGCACATCAATGTCCATCCCTTCGCTCCAACCTTGCCCGGCCAGTGGCACCGGAAGCCGGGTGTTTCGCAGGCGATGGCGCAGGTCATCAAGGGCGCTTTCAGGAATGTCGATGGAGAAAGGTCGGGCGAACATGCTTGTTCCCTGTTGGCTTTTGCGGGCGTCGCGAACGCTTATTGAATTTATGCGCGGGCCAGCGAGTCTTTGGACAATGGACACTGCATTGGATCGTAACCCACCGCTGCCTGCCATGCTCCCTACCACGACAGCTGAACCCAGCTAAGGACGGACAATGACCTTCTTTATTTTTCTCCTCGCCTGCTGCGCTGCGGCAAGCACCGGTGTCATTTTCAAACCGGGCCAGTGGTACGAATCCCTCGTCAAACCCCGCTTCACACCCCCCAACTGGTTGTTTCCCGTGGCCTGGACAGTCATTTATCTACTGCTGGCGTGGGCCGGATATCGCTTGAGCCTGATCCCGGGGAGCCAATTCGTATTGGCTTTATGGGCGGCGCAGATTGCGCTCAACACCCTGTGGACTCCGGTGTTTTTCGGTGCCCATCAGGTCCTGGCCGGTATGGTGGTGATTACGCTGCTTTGGCTGGTCGTGGCGGTGATGGTGGTGTTGGCGTTGCGCCTGGACGTGATCACCGGGTTGATCCTGTTCCCTTACCTGGCATGGCTGTGCGTGGCTGCTGCGCTGAATTTCTCCATCCTGCGCAATAACCGCTGATGAGCAGCCGCCCATTGAATACCGCAAAGCTATGGCCAGCGGATGAAAATGAGCTGGCGCAGGTGCGCAGTTTCAACAAGAAACTGGCTTGGCTGCCACGCTTTCGCATCCGCAATCATGTCACTCCGCGCATCATTCAAGCGTTGTTGCGCGCCAGCCAAATCAACGGCGCCGGCAAGTTAGGCAAGCATGGGCTGCTGGCTGCAAACCGCCGGATAGGCACGGGCAATGTCCCGGTGCCAGTGCGGATAATCCGGCCGAAAGGAAAAGCCAAAGGCGTCGTGCTGGATTTTCACGGTGGCGGCTGGGTCATCGGCAACGCCCAGATGAATGACCCGTTCAACATCGCCATGGCGCAAGAGTGCGAGGTCGCGGTGGTCTCGGTGGATTATCGGCTCGCGGTCAGCACACCGGTGGAAGGCCTGATGGAGGACTGCCTCTCAGCAGCACGATGGCTGTTGGGCGAGGAGGAATTCGCCGATCTGCCGGTGATCGTTGTGGGTGAATCAGCTGGAGGCCACTTGGCCGTGGCAACGCTGCTGGCGCTCAGGCAATGGCCGGATTTGCTTGGGCGCATAAGCGGTGCGGTGCTGTACTACGGCGTCTACGATCTGGCCGGGACCGCGAGCGTCCATGCCGCCGGTCCTGAGACGCTGGTGCTGGACGGGCCCGGTATGGTCGATGCCCTGCGCCTGCTGACGCCGGGCCTGAGCGATGAGGAGCGACGCCAGGCACCGCTGTCGCCGCTCTATGGTGACTTCACGGGGATGCCACCGGCGTTGCTGTTCACTGGCGAGTTGGACCCGCTCCGGGACGACACGCTTTGCTTGGCTGAGTTGTGGGGCACGGCCGCTACGGTTGAAGCGCATCTTTTACCGTCCTGTCCCCACGGGTTCATTCATTTTCCGACGGCGATCGCCGAGCGGGTGCTCAAGCACAGTCGAGACTGGATCACGGCCCGGCTCAGCGCTGCTTCGACCCCCCACCAATCTGCCAGACATACGGCGGCTCCGTCCCGTTGATCTCCCAGTCGCCAATGATCCGCTCCTTGTAGATCAGCGGATTATGCGACGCCGCCGTCCGGGGGCGACCACCCTTCGGTGGCGAAATCAGATAAAAAAGCGGCGCTCACAGGTAACTAACTCGGGAGTGTAGGCAGGTAACGTGGCTGAACATTCAACTGCAAAGCCCAATTCGCGAGGGACGGATCAGACATCCAGGGTGTGCCGCTTTCAGGAGGGAGCGAAAACCAAAAACACCGACGGTCCCTCGGCACGCCTCAATGTCGATAAGAGAACAAAAACATGACCAGCCCGAGCTTCAAGGATTCGAACGGCCACCTTGCACAGGGCTTCAAGCCTCGTCACGTCACCATGCTTTCAATTGCCGGGATCATCGGCGCCGGTCTGTTTGTCGGATCGGGCCATGCCATCGCTGCCGCGGGACCGGCCGTGATGCTGGCGTATCTTTTCTCTGGCCTGCTGGTGGTGTTCGTCATGCGAATGCTCGGCGAGATGGCTGTCGCCCGCCCGGACACCGGTTCATTTTCCACTTACGCCGACCAGGCCATCGGACGCTGGGCGGGCTTCACCATCGGCTGGCTCTATTGGTGGTTCTGGGTGCTGGTGATCCCCATCGAGGCGCTTGCCGCCGGTCATGTCCTCAATCAATGGTTTCCCTCCGTCGATGCCTGGCTGTTCGCTTCGGTGTCGATCGTCGCCCTGGCCGTGACCAATCTGTTCAGCGTTTCGAAGTACGGCGAGTTCGAGTTCTGGTTCGCGATGGCCAAGGTCGTGGCCATCATCGGTTTCATCTCGCTGGGGTTCGCCGTGTTGATGGGTTGGATTCCCGAGCGTGAAGCCAGTGGCTTGAGCCGATTGATGGAAGAGCACGGCGGTTTTGCGCCCAACGGATTGTCCGCCGTCGTCGGCGCCTTTATTACCATCATGTTCAGTTTCATTGGTACCGAGGCGGTGACGATCGCCGCTGCCGAGTCCAGCAATCCCGCTCAAAACATCGCCAAGGCTACACGCTCTGTGATCTGGCGCATCGGCGTGTTCTACCTGTTGTCGATCTTCGTGGTCATTTCCGTAGTGCCTTGGAACGATCCACTCCTGGCTTCCGTGGGCTCCTACCAGCGGGCGCTGGAGTTGATGAACATTCCCCACGCCAAATTCATGGTGGATGTGGTGGTGTTGATCGCCGTGGCCAGTTGCATGAATTCATCGATCTACATCGCCTCGCGCATGTTGTATTCCCTCGGCCGTCGTGGCGATGCGCCGAGGGCGGTGGAAGCGACTTCGTCCGCTGGCGTACCCCGGGCGGCAGTGATTGCCAGTACGATTCTGGGATTGGGCATCACCTTGTTCAGCTTCTTCATGCCGGCAGGCTTGTTCCAGTACCTGCTCGCCAGTTCTGGCGCCATCGCTCTGCTGGTTTATCTGGTCATTGCCATTTCCCAGCTGCGCATGCGCCGGCTGTTGCTTCGCCAAGGCGCCGAGCCGGCCTTTCGCATGTGGTTGTTCCCGTGGCTGACCTGGGCGGTGATCTTGTTCATCGGTGGCGCCCTGGCGGTCATGATGGTGACGCCCGAGCATCGCAGCGAGGTCAGCACCACCCTCGGCCTGGCCTTGGTCATTTCGTTCATCGGCCTGGTGACGTCGCGACATTCTCCGCAGCCTGAAGAGGCGGTTTCCCTGAGCTAGCCTCCCTGCGGGTCCGTTTCCGGGTCCGCCCCTCATTGTGGCGAGAGAGCTTGCTCCCGCTGGGCTGCGCGGCAGCCCTTTTTTACCCGCCCGTCTTGCATCAACAAGGCTAAAAAAACAGCGATCCCATGCTGGCACTAACCCTAGGTTGCGTTGTCAGTACTTGGCGCCCGTAGCGGCGACGTTCGGCTCATATAGCGACAATGTCAGCTACCTGGCGCTTTTTTATTGGCGCCTAGATTCGCATGGATTGCGCCGGGACCGTTTATTCCTTTTGCGGGTTGATATCTATGGGTTTGCTCCTCGATCCTCGGCACGACATCGACGCCGCTTTGCTCAGTTATCGCCGGGTGTTCGGGTCGCTGGCGCTGTTCAGTGGGGTGATCAACCTGCTGGTGCTGGTGCCGTCGCTCTACATGATGCAGGTCTACGACCGAGTCCTCACCAGCCGCAACGAAACCACCTTGTTCATGCTCACGCTGATTGCCCTCGGCCTGTTCATGTTCAGTGCCTTGATCGAGTGGGTGCGCGGCGAGGTGATGATCCGAATGAGCGCCGGGCTGGACGATGCCCTGGGCGAGCGGATTTTCGACGCAGCCTTCGCCCGTAGCCTGCGCGAGCACAACGCCAACCCGGCACAGGTCCTGAGCGACCTGGCCACCTTGCGACAGTTGATTACCGGCCAGGGCCTGATCGCCTTGCTCGATGCGCCGTGGTTGCCGATCTTCCTGCTGGTCGCGTTCATCATTCACCCCTGGTTCGGCGTGCTGACCCTGGTGCTTGCACTGGCGTTGGTCGGGCTGGCGCTGTGGGGCGAGCTGGCGACCCGCGTCCGGCTGGGAGAGGCCAATCGGTTGGGCGTGCAGTCATCGATCTACGTCAACAGCACGCTGCAGAACGCCGAAGTCATCCAGGCCTTGGGTATGCTCGGGCCGCTGCGCCAGCGCTGGAGCCTGCTGCAACAACGGATTATCGCGGCGCAGGCACATGCCAGTGATCGTGGCGCGCGTATCACCTCGGCGACGCGTTTCGTGCGCATTTCCGGTCAGTCCCTGGCCTTGGGGCTGGGCGCGCTGCTGGTGCTGGAAGGCCAGTTGTCGGCGGGCATGATGATCGCCATGTCGCTGTTGTTGGGGCGTGCCCTGGCGCCGGTGGAAATCGCCATCGGCTCGTGGAAGCAATTTAACGCCGGTCGCCAGAGTTACCAGCGGCTGAGCCAACTGCTGGCGCAACACCCCCGCGAGCGCTTGCGCATGCCATTGCCTGCGCCCACCGGCGCGGTGCGCCTGGAACAACTCTACGTGGGGCCGCCCGGTGCTTCGCAGCCGATCCTGCGGGGCATCAATTTCAGCCTGGGCAAAGGCGAGGTGCTTGCGGTGGTCGGTCCCAGCGCCAGCGGTAAATCGACGCTGGCCCGGGCGCTGGTCGGGGTATGGCCGGCCATGGGCGGCTCGGTGCGGCTGGACGATGCCGAGATCAGCCAATGGTCCCACGACGCCTTGGGCCCGTACCTGGGTTATCTGCCGCAGGACATCGAGCTATTCGACGGCAGCGTTGCCGACAACATTGCCCGCTTCGGCGAGCAGGACGCCGACAAGATTATTGCCGCCGGACGTCACGCGGGCATCCACGAAATGATCCTGAGATTTCCCAAGGGTTATGACACGCCGCTGGGCCCCGGCGGACTTGGCTTGTCCGGCGGCCAGAAGCAACGCCTCGGCCTGGCTCGCGCGCTGTATGGCAGCCCATCGCTGATCGTGCTCGACGAGCCCAATTCCAACCTGGATGAGGCCGGCGAGCTGGCGCTGGTACAAGCGATCGGCGTGCTCAAGGCGGCTGGCAGCACGGTGGTGTTGATCACCCATCGGCCCAATGTATTGGCGGTGGTCGATCACATCCTGGTGCTCAAGGACGGTACTCAACAAGCGTTTGGGCCACGGGACCGCGTGCTCAAGGCGCTGATGCCGGGGCCAAGGCCGGCCGCCGTGCGGGAGGCTGGCAAAGATGCCTGATTTGAAACCGTCTACACCGGCCCACGGCGATCACGGCTTGAGCGTACTCAGCAGTAACACCCTGCCCAGCGCCAGCACCGATGCCGGTGGCGCGGCGCGCTACGGCGTGATCTTCCTGGCCCTGACGCTGGGCGGATTCCTGCTCTGGGCCTTCCTTGCGCCACTCGACCAGGGCGTGGTGGGCAGCGGAACCGTGGTGGTGGCGGGCGAGCGCAAGGCGGTGCAATCGCTGGTGGGCGGTGTAGTGGAGAAGTTGCTGGTCAACGACGGTGACCGCGTCAGCCAGGGCCAGTTGCTGGTACAGCTCAACACCGTGCAAGCGCAATCGCAGTTGGACGTCACCCTGGGCAAGCTGCTTAACGACCGCAGTATCGAGGCGCGATTGATCGCCGAACGCCTGGGCGCCGCTGAAATCCAGTGGCCGGCGCAATTGCTGGAGCGGGCCGAAGAGCCGCGCGTCAAGGCGGCCATGGCGCTGCAGAGTCAGTTGTTCCTGACGCGGCGTGCCGAGTTGGGTAGCCGCCTGCAGATCATCGAGCATGAAATTGGCGCCTTGCAGCAGCAGTTGCAGGGGTACGAAGGGGTCAAGCGCAACTACGACGCGCAAATGCGTTTCCAGCAGCAGGAACTCGAAGGCCTGCGCGAGCTGGCCCGGGAAGGCTACGTGCCGCGCAACAAGCTCTTCGAGGCCGAGCGTAATGCGGCGCAACTGGCCGGACAGATTGCTTCCGGCATCGGTGACGTCGGCAGGACACGCCAAGCTATCAACGAGAGCCGGCTCAAGGCTTTGCAGGCGCAGCAGGAATTTCGCCGCGATGCCGAAACCCAGCTCAGTGAAGTGTCCGCCGAGGCGGCGGGCTATGCCGATCAGATCCGTGCCTTGCAATTCGAAGTGGACAACGGCGCGATCCGAGCGCCGGTGGCCGGGCAGGTGATGGATAGGTCGATCCACACGGTCGGCGGCGTCGCCCAGGCCGGGCAAACCCTGATGCAGGTTGTGCCGCTGGACGCGCCGATGGCGATCACCGCGCGCTTTGAGCCGCTGATGGCCAACAAGCTGCGCCCGGGATTGCCGGTGCACGTGCATTTCACGGCCCTGCAACGGGTGGATACGCCAACGGTGACGGGCACGGTCACCACCGTGTCGGCGGACCAGTTGATCGACCAGCAAACCCACCAGCCGTACTTCTCCGCCAAGGTCGAGATTCCCGCCGACACGGTGGCTGCGCTGCAAGAGGCCGGGCTGCTGGTGCGCCCGGGCATGCTCGCCGATGTCACCGTGGTGACCGGTGAGCGGACCTTGATGAACTATCTGATGAAACCTTTGCGCGAACGCTTGTTGGCTGCCTTTAAAGAGGAATGAGCATGACCGACCGTTGCCGTTACGGCGTCCGTGTGCTGTTGAGTTTGTGTACCAGTTGGGCAGTGATCGGCCCGGTGTGGGCAGCGGAGAGCGGGTTGAGCCTGATCGCCGCTTACGATGCCTCGCGTCTCAACGACCCGACCTTGCAAGCGGCGACCCACGCCTTTGATGCGTCGCGCCAGGAAGAGGCGATCGGTCGGGGCGGGCTGTACCCGCAAGTGTCGTTGTCCTCACGTTATGGGTATGGCGGGCGTACCGATGGCGGTGATGACAGCGGCTACGTCAACAGCAACGATTACCAGGCCAATAACGTGACCTTGGCCGCGCAGCAGGCGCTCTATGACAAGGGCCGTTGGGCGGCGTATCAGGAAGGCAAGGCCCGGGGAGCGCTCGGTAGCCAGCAGTTCGATGTGGCCGGCCAGGCGCTGTTCGATCGGGTTGCCAAGGGCTATTTCGACGTCGCCCGGGCCGAGAACGAGCTCAAGTTGATCGCCCAGCAGAAAGCCGCCATCAATGGGTTGGTGATCCAGAGCAAAAAACTTTATCAGGGGGGCCAGGGCGCAATCACCGACATCGACGAGGCCCAGGCCCGGCTCGATCTGGTGGAGGCCCAGGAAGCCGAAGCCAACGCCCGGCGCGTGGCGGCGCTGCGGGCGCTGTCGGGCCGTTCCAATGTGCCGATTGATGACATCCAACCGATGCGCGAAGAACTTCCCGCCGGAACCCCGATTCCGCCGGAGCAGGATTTACCGTACTGGACGGCAATTGCCCGCGAGGCCAGCCCGGAACTGGCGGCCCGGCTGGCGGCGGTAAAAGTGGCCGAGGCGCAGGCCGACAGCCAGCGCTCCGGGCACTATCCAACGGTGTCGCTGACCACTCAACTGACCCGCCGGGAAACCCGTCAGTACCAGGAGCTGGACCCGCGCCAGGACACTTATTACGTTGGCGTGCAGTTGGACATTCCGTTGTATCGCGGCGGCGCGGTGCGCGCGTCGGTAGCCAAGGCCGAAGCACAGCTTGCAGGCGCCCAGTCCGATTACGACGTGCAGCGTCAGCAACTGGCCGAAGACATCGAAACCGATTACCTGGGCGTGGTGGCAGGTTTTGCCAAGAGCAAGGCGATGCAACGGGCAGTGGAATCCAACCAACGGGCGCTGACGTCGACGGAGAAGGGGTTTCAAGGCGGGGTACGTTCGACCGTCGACATCCTCGATGCCCAGCAACGGCTATTCCAAGCGCGCCGGGACCTGCTCGACACCAAACTGGACATGCTGCAAAGCTATGTGAGCCTGCACATCCACACCGGCCAGATGAACCGCGCGGTGCTGGAACAGGTGCAAAGTTTGTTCTAAGGCCCGGGCCCACGGGCTGTTGCTCTTGTGGCGAGGGAGCTTGCTCCCGCTGGGCTGCGCAGCGGCCCCCCAAGCCAGTCAGCGCGGTGGATCGATAATGATCGGATTCAGCTGATTTGGGGCTGCTACGCACCCCAGCGGGAGCAAGCTCCCTCGCCACAGAGGCAGTCCGTGGCGAGGGGATTTAGCGAAACGTCACATCGCCCCGCTGGGCTGCGCAGCAGCCCCCATCACTCAGGCAGTGAAGTCGCTGGCGTGCAGCTCCTTGACGCCAACCAGTTCAAACTCGAACTCGGCGGTGGCGTCGGCATTGACGCTGCCGTAGAGAATGCCGTCGACAAAACGCAACTGGCCGGTGGCGTTGCTGGCGTCGAAGGCGTTGCTGCCGATGAAGGTGAAGGCATCGATGTTGGCGGTCAGCGGGTTGGCGTCCAGGCCGGTGAAGTCCAGTTTATCCAGCTCCGTCGTCTTGAAACCGTTGATCACATCGCGCGCCGCACCGACGCCCATGTCCGACAGTGCACCAAACGCGTAGGTATCCGCGCCGGTACCGCCGGTGAGATTGTCAGTGCCGGCGCCGCCGATCAGGCGGTCGTCGCCCGAACCGCCCACCAGGATGTCGTTGCCCGCGCCGCCGTTGAGGATGTTCCCGGCACTGTTGCCCGACAAGGTGTCCGCGTAGGCGCTGCCCGTCAGGTTCTCGATGAACTTCAGCGTGTCGAGCCCTGAGCCCACGGTGTTCTGCTGCGCAGACGTCGACAGGTTCACGGTCACCCCGGCCGAGGCGCGCTCGAACGATGCCGTGTCATTGCCATCGCGCCCGTCGAGGATGTTGTCGCCCGCACCGGCGAACAGCGTATTGCCCAGCGCATTACCGATCCCGCTGGCGGCACCGGCGCTGTCGATGTACAGATTCTCCACGTTGTTGCCCAAGGTGTAGGTAGCGAGGCTGCTGTGGACGCTGTCGATGCCGCCGGACACCGGATTGCTGCTGGTCTCGATCACCGCATCGCTGGCGTTGTCGACATAGTAGGTGTCGTTACCGTCGCCACCGCTCATGCTGTCAGCCCCCGCAGCGCCATTGAGCACGTTGTTGGCGGCGTTGCCTGTGATGAAGTTGCGACGCTCGTTGCCGGTCCCGTCGATGTCCGACACGCCGGTCAATACCAGGTTTTCCAGGTTGGCGCCGAGCGTCCAGCTGACCGAAGCCTGGACCGTATCGATCTGCGAGGTCGAGGTGTTGGTTTCCACCACGCTGTCGAATGCGTTGTCGACGACGTAGATGTCGTTGCCATCGCCACCGGTCAACGAGTCGGCACCCAAGTCACCGTCCAGTATGTCGTTGCCGGAACTGCCCACCAGCGTGTCCGCCTGGTCGGTGCCGGAGATCTTTCCGCCTTCATTCTGCGCGCCGTCGAAAATATCCTGGACGCTGTTGTTGTCGTTAGGGTTGCCCTGGAATCCGAGGTCACCTGCGATGTAGTCCGCCAGACGCTGGCCGACGATTTCCGCCGACTCCTCATGCAGATGCCAGACGTCGTCGGGATACACCAGCGGGTCGACTTCGTAGCGCAGCGGCAGGTCGGTGTAATCCACCGCCAGTTTCACATCGGCGCGCTCGGCCGCGATGGCTTCCTGGGTGGCGCGGACATAACCGACGCCCGCGACGATGGCAGCAATTTTTTCTTCCGAGTAGCCACGGGCACGCGCCGCGTCCTGCTCGTAGTGACCGGTCTCCATCATGTACACATTGAAATTGCCAAACTGGGCGTGCAGGTAATCGAAGACCTTCAGCGTCGCCGCCTTGTAGGCCGCCGCTGCCGCTTCCTTGTCCGTGGCGCGGGCGATTTCCTGGGCGGCTTCCTCGCCCTGGCCCCAGACAATGCCCATCGTGACGTTGTCGATGGATTTCAGCTCCGTGAGCTGGTCGCGCAGCAAAGTCACCGCACGCAACAGCGCCGGCCCGGGTTGGTTGGTGTCGGTCAACCACCAGCACAATTTCAACTCTTCGGCGCCGAGGGTCGACAAGCCGTTGACCGTGCTGCCGCCCACCGCAATGTCGATGCCGTTGCCGTCGGCATCGCTGAACTGGCTGCGCACGTCGTAGGTGGTGTATCTGTCCAGGTCATTGACCAGCATCGAGGTGCCGGACTGATCGTCGTCTTCGCTCATGCGCAGCAGGCGCGCGTTGGATTGGCCGAGCGTCGGCAGGTAGAGGATGTCCTGCTGGGCGCGTTCGCCGAAGACGAAATCATCGGCGGTGAGGGTGTTGAGGTAGTTGCCGTTCAGGGCGATCTCGAAGCGATTGCCATCGGCGTCGGCCTGGCTGGACTTGACGTAGGTTTTGTCGCCGGCCGCGTTCAGGGTCATGTAGAGCGTGTGGTTGCTGCCATCGCCGAGGCCGAGGAAACCCAGCCCAGACACGTCGATCTTGTCGACGCCGACGGTGAAGTCGTAGAGCGTGTCCGTGGCCGTGACGCCTCCGGTGTCGTAGTCGCGGTAGCTGTCGGACAGGTTGTTGTAGCGGAACGTGTCGGCACCGTCGCCGCCATACAGCGAGTCGCGCCCGGCACCGCCATCGACAATGTCGGCACCGGCGCCGGCCTTGATGGTGTCGTTGCCGCCCAGGCCGAGGATCAGGTCGGCGCCGGCCGTACCGTTTAGGCTTTCGGCGTTGGCCGTGCCGGTGATGGTGTTGGCGGGGGCATCGGCCACCACCAGGGCAAAGCTGTCGCTGACCGATGCGCCGGAGGGGTCGGTGGCCTTGACCAGTACGTCGTAGTTGCCCGCCGCAGTGCCGGTGGGCGTGCCGGTGAAGGTCAGGTTGGTGGCATTGAAGCTCAGCCATGAGGGCAGGGCGCTGCCATTGGCGAGGGTCGCGGTGTAGGTCAGCACATCCTGGTTGGCGTCGGTGAAGCTATTGCTCGCCACGGTGTAGCTGAACGGTGTGCTTTCGCTGGCGTTCTGGTCCAGGAGCGGGATGCCCACCACCGGCGCCACGTTGGTCGGGGTGCTCTGGTCGGCGAAGACAAAATGACTGGCCGTCAGGCTGTTGACGAAATTGCCCGCCAGGGAGATTTCAAAGCGGTTGCCGTTGGCGTCGACCGTGAGGTCCTTCAGGTAGGTGCGATTGGTCGACGAGCTGTAACTGACTTGCAGCGTGCCATTGAGTCCGTTGCCCAAGCCGGTGTAGCCCAGCGCCGCGACATCGATCTTGTCGGCGGCCACGTCGAAATCAAGGACCTGGTCACTGGCGCTGGTGGAACCGGTGCGGTAGCTGTCGAGCGTGGAGGTGTAGCGGAACACATCGGCGCCGGTGCCGCCGGTGAGTTTGTCCGCCCCCGTGCCGCCCACCAGGATGTCGTTGCCCGCTGCGCCGTTGAGGGTGTCGTTGCCCGCGCCGCCGAAAATCTGTTCGTTGGCGACGGTGCCGGTCAGCGTGTCGTTGTTCGGCGTGCCGTTGATCACCACGGAACTGGGCACGTCTTGCACGGCCAGGGTGAAGCTGTCGCTGACGGTGGCGTTGCTGCCGTCGGTTGCGGTGACTTGGATCGAGTAGGTGCCCGACGCCGTGTCAGGCGGCGTGCCACTGAAGGTGCGCGTGGCGGCATCGAATGTCAGCCAACTGGGCAAGGCGTTGCCATCGGCCAGCTTGGCGGTGTAGCTGAGGGTGTCATTGTCCGGGTCGGTGAAACTGGTGGCCGGTATCACGTAGTTGAACGGTGTTTTTTCATTCGCGTTCTGGTCTAGCAAGGGCGTGGCCAGCACCGGCGCCTGGTTGGTCGGCGACGAGGTCGCGAAGACGAAGTTGGCGCTGGTCAGTTTGTCCAGGTAATTGCCATCAAGCGCCACCTCGAACCGGTTGCCATTGGCATCGGCGTCCAGCGACTTGATATAGGTCTTGGTGCCGGCACTGTTGAGAACCAGGTAGACGGTGTTGTTCTTGCCGTCGCCCAGGCCGGTGAAACCCATGGCGGAGAGGTCGATCTTGTCGGCGCCGATGTCGAAATCGGTGATCAGGTCTCCGAGGTTGGCGCCACCGGTGTTGTAGTTGCGATAGCTGTCCATGCGGTTGGCGAATACGAAGGTGTCCGCCCCGGCGCCGCCGGTGAGGGTATCCATGCCGGCGCCGCCGTTGAGCGTGTCGCCGCCCGCGCCGCCGCTGAGGCTGTCATTGCCGGCCAGGCCGAGCAGGGTGTCGGCCGCATCGGTGCCCAGCAACGAGTCGCTGCCGGCGGTGCCGGTGATCACCCGATTGAAGATGAAATTGTTCGCCGTCAGGGTGCTTGCCAGGTTGCCCGAGAGAATCAGCTCGAAGCGATTGCCGCTGCCGTCGGCGTCGTAATCCTTGATGTAGGTGCGGTCGCTGCTGGCGTTGTAGCTGACTTGCAAGGTGCCGCCACGGCCATTGCCCAGGCCGCTAAAGCCGAGGTCGGCGAGGTCGATCTTGTCCTGGGTGACGTCGAAATCGGTGATGGTGTCATCGAAGCTTGCGGTTGCATTGCGGTAGCTGTCCGACTGGCTGGCGAAGCGGAACACATCGGCGCCTGTGCCGCCGGTGAGTTTGTCGACGCCCGCGCCGCCCACCAGGATGTCGCTTCCAGCCGCGCCGTTGATGGTGTCGTTGCCGGCTGCGCCGTAGAAAATCTCGCTGGCGCTGGTGCCCGTCAGGATGTCATTGCCTGCCGTGCCTTGAACCGTGGTCATCGGCACCGTGGCGCTGACGTAGCTGCCGTCGCCGTAGACCAGCGTGGCGCCCTTGCTGGTGTGGCTGATGGTGTTGGCGATGATTGCGTTGCGATCGGTGCCGTCTTCGTTGCGCTCGGCGACGCCATAGGTGGAAAGGTTGCTGCCACTGATGAGGTTGCCCTGGATGAGGTTGTCGCTGCCGTTGAAGTACTTGCCCGACACCCCAAGCGTGTCGTCATAGGACTGGATGATGATTTCCGGAACCGCACTGCCCAACGAGTTGTTGTTGAGTGTGTTGTCGATCACTTCGACATGGTTGCTGCCGTAGATGCGAATCCCGGCGCTGGCGTTGTCATGGATGTCGACGCCGGTGACCGTCACGTCGCTGGACAGTTTGACCAGCACGCCTTCGGCGCCGTTGCCGTACACCTCGCCGCCGGTGATGGTGATGTTGCTGGGGGAGGGAATGTCCTCGCTGCCACGTTGCACCACGATGCCGTTGCCGCCGTTGTCGTAGGCGATGTTATTGGTCATGGTGAAATCGTGGGTGCTGGTGACGACGTTGAAACCGTGTCGGTCATTGTTGTAGGCGATGTTGTTTTCGAAGGTGCTGTCGCTGAGGAAGTCGGCGACGAAGCCGTCCAGGCCATTGCCGTGGGACACGCTGTTCTTGATGACCATGTTGACGGTCTGCTCATGCGGGTCGAAGCCGTACCCGGAGCAGTCCTTGATCTCAACGCTGTCGAGGGTGACGTTGGAGTCGTAGCCTTCTTCGCCGGGGATATAACCGTTGAACCAGCCGTCCACCTTGCCGGTGGTGGCGTCGCGGTTACCGTCGATGGTGAGGTTGCTGACGCCGAAATCGTGGGTTTCCTCGCCATAGGCCGAACGGATAATGCCGGTGATCTTGGCGTCGGAGCCGTCGGCCAGCTTGACCGTGGTGTCGCCCATGCCGTCGCCGTACAGGTAGACGTTGCTCTTGAGCATCAGGCAGCCATCGGAGGGTTCCTCCCCACCCGAAACGATATAGGTCCCGGTCGGCATATAAACCTGACCGCCGCCTGCGGCCGCTGCCGCATCGATCGCACTTTGAATGGCCGCCGTGTCGTCAGTAACGCCATCTCCTTTGGCGCCAAAATTTTGCACATTGAAAATCATGGACTTATCTCCGTATCAGGCTAAGAACCTCGATAGCTGCCAATATTCCATCGGCGACCTCGGTGATAAGACCCACCGGAGCGAAAAAGTTGTGACCGCACATCGGCGAAGTGTCAAAAAACTGGATGATCTGATCGGCGGTTGTCTCGATTCCGCCAGCGTGTAACGTTTTGTTGACGCTTTTTGACGATCAACGGTGAAATGGATGAGCGCGTGCTTTCCTTGATTGGCATCAACCTCCCCATGCTCAACCGGCGTTAGCCTTGGATAAAGGCAGCGCCCCAAGTGCCGCCGGGGAGCCCCATGACGTATCCGCTGTTTCTGACCTTGCACCTGTTGCTTGGGTTGAAGATCCTCCTGGCGGCCAGTGTGCTGGGGCATTTCCTCTGGGCGATCTGGCTGTTTCGAAGCGGGCGCATGAAGGCCGGTTATGTGCGATTCATCCATGCCAGCGTCTTCTTGCATCTGGTCGCGATCGTGCTGTTGGCCAAGGGTATGTTCTATCTCCATTGGTAGAGCGAGCAGGGCGCTTGATACAGATCAAGGTGGCCGCATGGGATAAGCCCGACACTGTTGTCGCGCAGCACTCGGAGATTGTCATGTTCGACCTGTTTCATACCCTCGATGACCTGGCGGTCACCCAGGAACATGGACGCCTGCATCGCAACTGCCAGGGTTTCACCCGTCACGGTTGCTGCGATCATGTGGGTTTCGGCTTGTCGGCCATCACCCAGATCGAGCACCTGTACGTGCAGAACACCGACAACCTGCTCCAGTACTGCCAGCAACTCGATGCCGGGCAATTGCCAGTGCGCCGTGGCTGGCGTTGCGAGGCGCAGAACTTGATCGGGGCCACGGTCACCGAGCAGTTGTCGTGTGACCTGGAGCTGGATATCCCAGCGGTCGAAAGGCGTTTCGGCCTGGTGTTTCGCGAGTATTTCGCAGGCGTCTGGCCTGTGTTGGAACAGTTGCACGTTCAGGGATTGATCGAGCTGTCGAGCCGTTTCATCGGCATCCTGCCCGCCGGGCGCCTGAGCGTAGACGCGATCTGCAACCTGTTCGACCCGGAACCTGCGGGCGCGGGCCCACACTATTCTGAAAAGTTGAACCCTTCATGAACGCAGCCACCGGTTTCAATCGCGCCCTGGTCGAAAAATACGATCGACCGGGGCCACGCTATACGTCCTATCCCACCGCGCCGCAGTTTCACCAAGCGTTCGCCATGGATGAATACCGCCAGGCGGCCCGGCGCAGCCACCAGGCGCAGGTGCCCAAGCCGCTCTCGGTGTACATCCATATCCCGTTCTGCCAGAGCCTTTGCTACTACTGCGCCTGCAACAAGATCATCACGCGCAAGACCCATCGCGCCGTCGAGTATCTGACGTACCTCAAGCGCGAGATTGCCTTGCAAGCCACCTTGTTCGAACGCTCGCGCAAGTTGACCCAACTGCACTTGGGCGGAGGCACGCCGACTTACCTGACCCATGGACAACTGGCTGAACTGATGGACTGCCTGAACCAGTCATTCGACATGGACGACAGTGACGACCATGAGTTTTCCATCGAGGTCGATCCCCGCACGATCGATGCCGAACAGATCCAAGGCTTGCGTCGCCTTGGCTTCAACCGTCTGAGCTTCGGCATCCAGGATTTCGATGCGCAAGTGCAGGCCGCCGTCAACCGGGTGCAAAGCGAAGCCCAGGTCACCGAGCTGGTAGAGGCGGCCCGGCGGGCTCGATTCAAGTCGATCAGCGTCGATCTGATCTACGGCCTGCCGCTGCAAACCCTGGCCAGTTTCGGTGTCACCTTGAGCAAGATCATCGCCTTGCGCCCTGACCGGATCGCCGCGTACAGCTACGCGCACCTGCCGCAACGGGTGAGGGCGCAACGGATGATCCGGCCCGAAGACATGCCGCCACCCGAACGCAAGCTGGAGCTGCTGGAACTGACCATCAACCGCCTGACCGCGGCCGGTTACGTCTACATCGGCATGGATCACTTCGCCTTGCCGGACGACGAACTGGTACGTGCCCGTTCCCGGGGGACCTTGCAGCGTAATTTCCAGGGCTATTCCACCCATGCCGACTGCGACCTGATTGGCCTGGGCGTGTCTTCAATCGGCAAGGTCGGTGACAGCTACAACCAGAACGTCAAGGAGCTTTCCCAATACTACGCGTGGCTGGACCAGGGCTTGTTGCCAGTGCACCGGGGCTACCACCTGAGCGATGACGACCGCTTGCGGCGCGAAGTGATCAGCGAATTGATGTGCCACGGACGGATTGATTTCGGTCGGATCGAAGCGGGTCATGGCATCCACTTTGCCGAGTACTTCGCTGACGCGCTGGAGCGGCTCGAGGAGTTGGTGGGCGATGGATTATTGGAGAAGCGTGGGGACTCGCTGGTGTTATTGCCCCAGGGGCAACTGATGATGCGCAACGTGGCCATGGCGTTCGATGCGTACCTGGCGGGGGAGCAGACGGTGCAGTATTCGCGCACGGTTTGAGAAGCTACCGAGTAGCACTTGTGGCGAGGGGATTTAGCGAAACGTCGCACCGCCCCGCTCGGCTGCGTAGCAGTCGCAAACCGGCTGGCAGGGTGCAGCTGTTGCACCGCGGTGCCTGGTTTGGGGCGGCTGCGCCACCCAGCGGGAGCAAGCTCCCTCGCCACGGTTCAGTGGTTCGGCTGCAAAGCCCTCGCCAGAAATGGCGCCGTGCGGCTTTCCCGACACGCCGCGACCACCTCCGGCGCGCCGCACACCACGACTTTGCCACCCTGCGTCCCCGCGCCCGGGCCAATGTCGATGACCCAGTCGCTCTGGGCCACAACGCGCATGTCATGTTCGACCACTACCACGGTGTGGCCCTCGTCCACCAGACGGTTCAATTGCACCAGCAAGCGATCGACGTCCTGGGGATGCAAGCCGTTGGTAGGCTCGTCCAGCACGTATAACGTCGCCCCCCGGGCCTTGCGTTGCAGTTCCGTTGCCAGTTTGATCCGCTGGGCCTCGCCACCGGACAGCTCGGTGGCCGGCTGGCCGAGGCGCAGATAGCCCAGGCCAATGTCATGCAGCACTTGCAACGAGCGCCGCGCCGATGCTTGTTCGGCGAAGACCTCAAGCGCCTGGTCCACGGTCAGTTGCAGCACTTGGGCGATGTTCAAGCCCTGCCAAATCACCTCCAGGGTCTGCGGGTTGTAGCGGGCGCCATGGCACGTAGGGCAGGGGGCGTACACGCTCGGCATGAACAACAACTCCACGCTGACGAAACCTTCGCCTTCACAGGTCTCGCAGCGGCCTTTGGCGACGTTGAAGGAAAACCGTCCGGCATCGAATCCCAGCGCTGTTGCCTGTTTGGTAGCGGCGAAGAGTTTGCGCACGTGGTCGAACAGTCCGGTGTAGGTGGCGAGGTTGGAGCGAGGTGTGCGGCCGATGGGTTTCTGGTCGACCTGCACCAGTCGCTTGATCCCATCGAGCCCGGCGGTGACATGGCCGCCGCTGGTTTGCACGGGTTCGTCTTCCAGGCTTTGTTCATCGGCTTCTGCGGTGGGGCCGGCCTGGCCCAGGTGGGCGCCTATCAGGTCAAGCAAGGCCTGGCTGACGAGGCTGGATTTACCTGAGCCCGAAATGCCGGTCACCGCCGTGAAACAGCCGAGGGGAAAGGCCGCGCTCAGATTCTCGAGGTTGTTGCGAGTGATGCCTTCCAGGCGCAACCAGCCCTTGGGTTCACGCCGGGTGCTCGCGGCGGCGCGACTTGGCGAGAAGAGATAGGCGCGGGTCCGGGACCCAGGCACTTGGCCAAGGCCTTCAGGTGGCCCGCTGTAGAGGATTTTTCCGCCTTGCTCACCCGCATCGGGGCCGACGTCGATGAGCCAGTCGGCGCGGCGCATGGTGTCCAGGTCGTGCTCGACCACGAACACCGAATTGCCCGCCGCCTTCAGGCGCTGCAAGGCGCCGAACAACGCTTCGCTGTCGGCGGGGTGCAAGCCGGCGGAGGGTTCATCCAGCACGTAGATCACCCCGAACAACTGGGAGTTGAGCTGGGTGGCCAGGCGCAGGCGCTGCAGTTCACCGGAGGACAGCGTCGGCGTGCTGCGCTCCAAGGCCAGGTAGCCGAGGCCGAGGTCGATCAGCGTGGTGATCCGCTCCAACAGCTCGGCGGCGATGCGCTGGGCGGCCAGGCGTTTTTCCAGGGACAGGTTGGGCGTGTGGCGCGCGTCCGGCCCGCCCGCGTGGGGATTTTCGCCCCGGGCGGCACGTTGCTCGCGGGCTTCGCGGGTCTGGCGGTGGCTGAGGACATCGCCCGGTTCTTCAGGCTGATGCAGATAGTCGGGCGCGGCGACACCCTTGAGCACGTCGGCCAACTCCAGCAATGGCAGGTGCGACAGTTCGGCGATGTCCAGGCCGGCGAACGTCACCGTCAGCGCCTGGCGCTTGAGGCGTTTGCCCTCGCACGCCGGGCAGGGGCTGGCGCGCATGTATTGCGCCACGCGCTTGCGCATCTGGGCGCTTTGCGAATGCATGAACGTGTGCAGCAGGTAGCGCCGGGCGCCGCTGAACGTGCCCTGGTAGCTGGGTTCGAGCTTGCGCTTGAGGGCTTCGCGGGTTTGGGCCGGGGTGAGCCCGGCGTACACCGGGACGGTCGGCGTTTCTTCGGTGAACAGGATCCAGTTGCGTTGTTTCTTTGGCAGGTCGCGCCAGGGAATGTCGACGTCATAACCCAGGGTCACCAGGATGTCCCGCAGGTTCTGCCCTTGCCACGCCATTGGCCAGGCCGCCACGGCGCGTTCGCGGATGGTCAACGAAGGATCGGGCACCATGGACGCTTCGGTCACCTCATAGACCCGTCCCAAGCCGTGGCACTGCGCGCAGGCACCCTGCGGCGTGTTGGGCGAGAAGTCTTCGGCATACAGCATCGGCTGGTCGGCCGGGTAGCTGCCGGCGCGAGAATAGAGCATGCGGATCAGGCTCGACAAGGTGGTGACACTGCCCACCGAGGAGCGCGCGCTGGGCGTGCCGCGTTGCTGCTGCAAGGCCACCGCTGGCGGCAGGCCTTCGATGCTGTCTACGTCCGGCACGCCCACCTGGTCGATCAGGCGCCGCGCGTAGGGCGCGACGGACTCGAAATAGCGCCGCTGGGCTTCGGCATAAAGCGTGGAGAAAGCCAGTGACGACTTGCCGGAACCCGACACGCCGGTGAACACCACGAGTGCATCGCGAGGGATATCGACGTCGACATTCTTGAGGTTGTGTTCGCGGGCGCCTCGCACCCGGACGAACCCGGTGCTTGCAGGCAATGAAGCGGTTGATTCGGGGCCGATGCGAGCGGGCATTGAGCGTTCCTTGTGTGCGTCGGTGCAATGCGCTGGGGCGTTCAGGTTGGACGAGTTGAACTGGATCACAGCGCTGACAATTATGCGACCGGGTTCAGGCTTTGCCGTGCGATAAAAATTTACTCCAGGCGAAAGAGATGAGAAAAGCTCTGCAGATTTTTTCCCATGGATACGGACCCCCTCATGCCTCGATCCAAAGTGTTCTCCACGCTGTTTGTCGCGCTGCTGGCCGGTGCGACGCTCTGGTACATCTGGATGATTGTCAGCGCCAAGCTGGAACTGGGCGGCGACAGTCCCGACCAGCAGCAGGTGGGCGCGGTGAAGGACACCCGGTTGCGAGCGATGGCGCAGTATTGCACGGGCGTGACGGTGACCCCGCAGGGAACCTGGCTGGTGGCGCGCTTGGAGAGGGAGGCGAAAGAGCTTGAACCGTCCGCGGACGTCGTGGACCTGGATGCGGTGGTCCATGGCAAGTCAGATGAGCCTGAAGCACCGGAGCAGCCTGGGATTTTTGCCAGTTTGCTCTCTCACGCTGACAGGGAAACCACCTTCATTTCCCGCCTCGACGCCCAAGGGCAATTCCAACTCGTGGCGCATGTCAGCGGCAGCGCCTGTCTGGTGGCCAACCCCGACGGGAGCAGTGTGTTTCTGCTCACGGGCCTTCGTCGTCCTGAAACCGCGAACGCCCACCAGACCCGCCAGACCGTGGTGCTTCGCAGTGATGATCAAGGCCAGCGCTGGACCTGGCTGACCAAGGGCTGGTTTCCCGAGGTCGAGTCGCTGGCCTGGAGCCTGGCCCCGTATTTCCACGGTTTGAATGAAGTCTGGGCGGTCGGGACGCCGGACGCCGTGGATGAATACGGTGATGAAGAGAAGGCGAGTGCCGTCTCCACCGGCGTCTTTTACTCCGCCGATCGCGGTGCGAACAGCTCGCCAATAATGGCCCGCGAGTCGCTGTTGGTGTCCGCCGAATATGCCCACGGCAAACGCCCTGACATCACCGATTGGGGCACGAACGCAGGCACACATGGCGAAACCCGGACCCATGTCCTGCAGCTTGATGCACAGACGGCATTTATCTGGGTATCCCAGCGTTTCTGGGGAGGCCATCCGGACGGCGCGAGCCACAATATCGCGGTGAACGTCACGACACGGGCCCGGTTGCAAGCCAAGGCAGGGCAGTGGCAGGTGATCGACGTGCAGCGTGACGACAATCTTTTTGTCAGCAAACTGCTGCAGAACGACGCCGGGCGGGTGGTTGGCCTGATTGACCAGGGGGACCGTGGGCAAGATGTTGTTGCCGAACTGGACACCGCCGCACTCAGTTGGAAGCCCTTGAGCGACCTGCCCAGCGTGTTTGCACCGCTGGCATCGGATACACAGGTTCGTGGTGGCAATTTCTGGATGGGGCAAGACACCCTGCTGATCAACACCACCAGCAACCACCAGCCGCCGCGCTGGCTCTACTTTGGGTCGAACGCGAACATCTCCGCCGACGCAGTGTTCTATTCCAACGATTGGGGCCGCTCCTGGCAACGCCTCTCCATCACAGGTTACTTGGGCATCCTCGGCTTCCAACCGGCGCAGGACCGCGTGATCTGGGCGCACGGCAATTGGTACGACAATAATGACGGACGCATCCATTCCTATGGGTTGCGCTAGGGATGGGTAGTGTTTGACCAATGCTTTAGCAAACACTCGCCACGGGTCAGTGCGAGGTTCCTTCGGCGAACTCGATCTTGTTGCCCTCGTTGTACTTGCCGGACGGCTTGTTCATCGGCAGGCGCTTGATCTCGTTGCCCACCAGCACCCAGCGACCATCCTTGCTCACCGTCAGGTTCCGAGTATTGAGTCCGGCCCGGACCTCGGCGATCAGTTCGAGGTTACGCAGGTCGTACAGGCTGATCCAGCCGTCCCGGGAGGCGAAATAGACGAAGCGTCCGTCCGGCGAAAACTTCGGCCCGCCATGCACGGCAAAATGCGAGGCGAAACGCGCCAGGACTTCGAAACGGTCGCCGTCAACGATGTCGACATGATGATTTCCAGCCTCCACTACCACGAACAGGTTCAGCGGGTCGGCGCTGTGTTGCGGTGTATCGGGCAGGCTAGCGAAATCCGCCAGCAGGCGATGACTATGGTCCGGCGAGGCAAAGGAGCGGTGTATGCAAGTGCTTGACGTCAGGCGGCCGTTCGTGAGTTTCTATTTTTTAACGGGCAATTCCACAACCCTGATGTTATCGATGTCTATCTTACGGGAGGACGCATGGTTCTCAAGCGAGCCATGCGCGCCGATCAAGACAGGGGTCATCCTGTTGCGGGCGTAGTGAAGGCTAGCTAAAGGAAATTGGAGCCACTCGTCCACTGGAGTTCTCTCATCTATTAAAGTACGGGAATAGCCCAGCGGTACTTCTCCTGAAGCCATGAGATATATCCGTATTGCTTCTCCCTGCTCCGGCCAATGAACGCGGTAGTCGAAAGATATATTAAATATCCCGTCCTGCTGCCCTTCGCTAGAAAAGAAAAACATCTTGGCGAGAGAAGCAGAAATCTCAAATTCTTCTTGGGTGTGTTTCGCTTTCAGCCTGCCGGACCAGAAAGTATTCTTGCCTGTTGGGGTGTCTTCCTCTTCGAGTGTTCCATCCAGAGATCCAAGATCATTTTCCCAGCCGTGCCTTCCATCTTCGAAATCGACAAAATCATCCAGATTTTTCATCTTTGGTTTCTCCGGTCACAAGCGCTTTTGACCCTGCCCGTGGAGCCGGACATTGGAGATCGCAGCGCCACCTGATTGGGCGCGACAAATGGAGGGTGGTCTACTGTCAGGACTGACAGGTCGACGTCAATATCCGACAAAAGGTGCTGATGTTTTCGCAACACGCAATCCCCTCTGGCCTCGATCCGTTCGTCAAGTTTGATCGCCAATTGAGTGTTATCGCTGTGCCGGTTGAGAAAGCGGCGGTGCGGGTCGGCGGGTGGTCAATCCAAGCGTTTGCGCAATGGCTTCTGGCCTCTTCATGGGCAAGCCCGGCTCCCACAATGATCCCGTTCGGCAAGCCCCTTGCAAGTGCCTGTTCGAGACGGGAGGTCGCCGACGCGCTGGCTTGATCTGAGACAAGGCCTGCCGGCGTCGATAGCCGATCATTCGAACCCTGGTTTGTCGTACCTCGCTGACGGTTCAGCGAGGCAAAGGAGTGGTGTATGCAATTGCTTGACCGTCGCAAGGCCATGGCCATCGCGCCGCTGTGGCGCCTGGCGTTTCGGCCGTTCTTTCTGGCCGGTTGCGTGCTAGCGCTGCTGGCCATTCCCTTTTGGCTCGCCGCGTTTACCGGGCGCTTGTCGGCCTGGCAACCGGCCGGCGGCTGGCTGGCCTGGCACCGTCATGAATTGTTGTTCGGTTTCGGCCCGGCAATCATCGCCGGGTTCCTGCTGACGGCGGTGCAGACCTGGACCGGCACCCCGGGGCTCAGCGGCAAGCGCTTGGCCACGCTGGCGTTGTTGTGGCTGGGCGCTCGGCTGGCCTGGCTGGTCGATGCGCCCTGGCCGCTGTTGACACTGCTGGAGCTGGGTTTTGCCTTGGCGGTGGCAGCACTGATGGGCCTGGCGTTGTGGCGTGTGCGGCAGAAGCGAAATTACCCGATCGTGCTGGTATTGCTGCTGTTGGCCGCCGCCGATGGCTTGTCGGTGTACGGCCTGGTACAACACGACGAAGGCCTGCAGCGTCAAGGCGTGCTCGCCGGCCTGTGGCTGGTAGCGGCGATGATGGGGTTGATTGGCGGGCGGGTGATTCCGTTCTTTACCCAGCGTGGCCTCGGTCGGGTGGAAGGCGTGGCCCCTTGGCCGTGGCTCGACCGCCTGTTGCTGGCGGGTTCGGCGCTGGTGGCGTTGCTGTATGCCTTCGGTCCGGCATTGTCGGCCAGCGTCTGGGTCGGCCTGTTGTTCACCGCGTTGGCGGTGGGGCACGGGATTCGACTGGTGCGCTGGCATGATCGGGATCTGTGGCGGGTGCCGCTGCTGTGGTCGTTACACCTGGCCTACGCCTGGCTGGCATTGGCCTGCCTGGGCATGGCGCTGTGGCATTTCGGGGTGCCGGTGAACCCGAGCCTGGCGGTGCACAGCCTGACCATCGGCGCCATGGCCGGACTGATCCTGGCGATGATCGCCCGCGTCAGCCTGGGCCACACTGGGCGCGCTCTCGAACCGCCGGCGGGCATGACCCTGGCGTTCATTCTGTTGAACCTCGCGTGTTTCAGCCGGGTGTTGTTGGTGCTGATCTTGCCGTTTGCCGCGCTGTGGATCGCGGGGCTGTGCTGGACATTGGCGTTCGGCCTCTACGCCTGGCGCTATGGACCGATGCTGCTCAAGGCTCGCGTGGACGGGCATCCGGGATGAGTCGAGCGGGCAGGGGGAATCGATAATGTACGGGGTCTTGCTGGTTACGCACCTGTTGGCGGCCATCGCCTTCATCGGCACGCTGTTTTTCGACGTGGTTATCTGGCACGCCGCCCGACAGCCGCTGACGCAAGGTATCCGCGACGCCGCCGACCAAGCCATCGCCAAGCGTTCTCGGCACGTACTGCATGGCGTCGTACTGGTGCTGTACGGCGCCGGCATTGCCCTGGCATGGCAGCATCGCGGCGCCTTGGGCCAGCCGTTGAGCAACAGCTTCGGCCTGCTGCTGAGTCTGAAGATTCTGTTGGCCCTGAGCATCGTCGGTCATTACGTCTGGCTCGCATACTGGCTCAAAAGCGGCCGGCTGACGCCTGACCGCGCCTGCTGGCTGCGGCGCAGTATCCTCGGGCACATGCTGGTGATCGTGGTGCTGGCGAAGGGAATGTTCTATTGGCAGTTCTGAAAACACCGCTACCGTTAGCGGCGACACCGTTCCCCGTGGCGAGGGAGCTTGCTCCCGCTGGCCTGCGCAGCAGGCCCCTGGCGTTCTTGCAGGCGGACCTCATCAGTCGGTTTTGCGACTGCTGCGCAGCCGAGCGGGAGCAAGCTCCCTCGCCACGGGGACTAAGTGTCTGGAGTTGTTAATGTGCCGCCTTCATCGCGCCTGCAGGCTGCGGCGCAGTATCCTCGGGCACATGCTTTCTTGGCAGGGTGATTGTCACCCTGGCTGTGAAGGGTCAAACGAACCCTGGAGGGTCATCACTACCATGCTGCGTGAAAGCCTGGCCGCCGACCTGATTGTCGAGTTGCCCAATGCCCAACAGCAACCCAACCTGCGTGCGCTTGGGCAACTTGCTGACCACCAGTTGATGGGAGCGTTGCAGCAAACCACGCAACTCGTCGGCGCCCAGCGGGTAGGGGGCCTGCATGATGATCCATTGCGCGCGCGCCAGATAAGGCGCCGGGTGAATGCCCGGGCGGTCGCAATGACCGAGGAACAGGTCCTTGTCGACCTTGAACGCCAATGAGTCGCCCCGCAGGTTTTGCAGGGCGAACATTTTGTTTGCGGCGATGGAAAACACCCGCACGCCGCCCCACTTGTAGTCTTCCCGGGCGCCTGGCAGAGCCAGGCAAAACCGTGCGACGTCCTCTTCGCTCAAACTCATATCGTTGTGTCCCCGCATTGTTCGAAAGCCGCCACCAGATGATCGATCCACGCGCGCACCGCCGGCAGCATGCCGCGCCGGTGAGGATAGACTGCCAACAGCCAACCATCGGGCGATGACCATCCAGGCAACAATTCCACCAACCTGCCGTCAAGCAACTCCTGTTCGCAATACATGCTGGGCAGCAAGGTAATGCCCAGGCCGGCGAGGGCGCAGGCGCGGCGCACGATGAAATCATCGATGCCCAGGCGTGCCTCCAGGGCCAGTTCGGTACTTTGCCCATTGCGGTCGAGCAGGCGCAGATGAACCAGCCGATCGGCGTCCAGTGCCCCCAGCACCGGCAGTTGCTTGAGGTCGTCCGGGGTTTCGATTCGCCGTCCTTCGACGAATGCCGGGCTGGCAACCAGTGTCAGTCGGGCCTGGCGCAGGCGGCGGGTCATCAGCAACGGGTCTTCGTCGCCCACGTCGCGCACGCGCAACGCCACGTCGATGCCTTCGCCAATCAGGTCCACGCGCCGATTGAGCAGGGTCATTTCCAGCTGGACCAAGGGAAATTTCGCCAGAAAGGTTTCGATGATCACGGGCAGGAATTGATGAGCCAGCCCCACCGGGCTCGACACTCGCAACCGCCCGCGGGGTTCGCTGGACATGCTCGCCACCGCCTCGTCAGCCATCTCCGCTTCGAGCAACATGGCCTGGCAATGGCTCAGGTAGCGTTCGCCCACTGCCGTCAGCTTCAACTGGCGAGTGGTGCGTTGCAGCAGGCGGGCGCCGAGGCGCTCTTCCAACTCGGCGATACGCCGTGACAGGCGCGACTTGGGGATGCCCAGCAAGCGTCCGGCGGCCGCGAAGCCACCGGCTTCGACCACCTTGGCGAAGTAGTACAGATCGTTGAGGTCTTGCATAGTGGCTTCGATTGTCCTGTGTGTGGGACGAACTATCACATTCTTGCGGTCTTATCGGCTATTGGTTTCATCGATAGGATTGTTCGCACTTGATCGCCTGGTTGCGATCCTCACTCAGGAGAGCATTCACATGAAACTGTTGCATATCGATTCGAGCATCCTTGGCGACAACTCGGCTTCGCGCCAATTGAGCCGTGAACTGGTGCAGGCCTGGAAAGCCGCCGAGCCGGCTATTACCGTCACTTATCGTGATTTGGCCGCCGACGCCATCAGCCACTTTTCCGCCCAGACGCTCGTTGCCGCTGGCACCAGCGCCGAACTGCGCGATGCCGCCCTCAAGTACGAAGCTGATCTCAGCGCAGAAACAATGGCCGAGTTCCAGGCAGCAGACGCGCTGGTCATCGCCGCACCCATGTACAACTTCACCATCCCGACGCAGCTCAAGGCCTGGATTGACCGTATCGCCGTGGCCGGCCAAACGTTCCGCTACGGCGATGCAGGCTTTGAAGGTCTGTGCGGCGGCAAGAAACTGGTGATCGTTTCCACCGCCGGCGGCCTGCATGCCGGACAGCCGAGTAGCGTGGGCCATGAAGATTATCTCAAGCACATGTTCGGCTTTCTTGGCATTACCGACATCGAGTTCGTCCGTGCTGAAGGCCTGGCCAAAGGAGACGACATGCGTGCCAAGGGCATGAGCCAAGCCAAGCTGCAGATCAGCCAGCAATTCGCCGCCGCGTAAGGCTTGCGTAAAGGCGCCAAGCCCTGCGGGCAACCTTCGCAAAACCCTGTATTCTCGTCGTCAATGGATGGCTGGGATGCGGGGTTTTCCCGCATTCGGCGTCGGAATTCATGGCGCAGATCATGCACGACCGGAACCGCGGGCCAATGGGCTCCCGATCGGCGGTTGAAGGTGGATTATCCAATGACACGACTTGGTGCAGCGCTGTTGCTTTGTTGCTTGAGCGGGTTCGGTTCGGTGCAAGCCGCACCGGGGCCACATCCGCATTGGAGCGCCGGATTTCACGAGCTGAGCTTCCTTGATCCGCTGGACCACCAGCCAATGCATGCCATCGCGTTCTATCCGTCAACCGCCGGGGAGCAATCCAGCGCACTGGGCGGCTACCAGATCGACGCCGCGCCGAACGCGCAGATAGCCATTGGCCGTTTCCCGCTGTTGATGCTGTCCCACGGCAATACCGGCACGCCGCTGGCGCTGCATGACCTGGCCACGTCGCTGGCGCGCAAGGGGTTTGTCGTGGTGGCGGTGATTCATCCCGGCGACAATGCCCAGGACCACAGCCGGCTCGGCACCTTGAGCAATTTGTATGGGCGGCCGATCCAGATCTCCGAAGCGATCACCGCGACATTGAACGATCCGATGCTCTCGCCTTACGTCAACGCGGGGCAGGTGGGTGTCATCGGCTATTCCGCCGGTGGCGAAACCGCCTTGATCCTTTCCGGTGCCACTCCAGATCTCAATCGCTTGCGCCGCTACTGCCAGGAACGCCCGGATGACCGTGACGCCTGCAACACCCAGGGCGAACTGATTGCCGACCGCGACGACCTGTCGCCGGTGGCCGACCCCAGGGTCCGCGCGTTATTGCTGATGGCACCGTTGAGTTTGAAGTTCGGTCGGCACACGCTGGCCGACGTCCATGTGCCGGTGCTGCTTTATAGCGGTGACGGCGACAAGCTGGTGGCCTTTGACAAGAATGCTGCAGCCTTGGCCCGCAAGCTGCCCACCGCGCCGGATTTCAAGACGTTGGCCGGGGCAGGGCACTTCGTCTTCATGGCGCCTTGCACGGAGGAGCAGATCGCGGCGATGCCGGCGCTGTGCACCGATGCCGATGGCGTCGACCGCAAGGACATCCACCGCACGATGATCTCCGAGGCCAGCCGCTTTTTCAGCCAGGCACTGGGCAAGCCGACCCGGGCCGGCCTGAGGACCGCCGATCAGTGATCGACTCTTTCCGCACGCCGTCGCAGCAGCAACGCCAGCCCCAGCCCGATGATTGACAACAAGGCAGCAAAGAAGAAGATCGACGAGTAGCCGAGGTTCGACGCCACCGCGCCCATCAACGGACCGGCAATCGCCAGCGCCAAGTCAAAGAACACCGCGTAGGCGCTCAGTCCGGCGCCCCGGCTGCTGTTGGGCACTTGCTTGATCGCCTCCACGCCCAGCGCCGGGTACACCAGCGACAGCCCGAAGCCGGCCAGTCCCGCGCCGACCAGGGCAAACGCGGTCGACGGCGCCAGCCACAGCAACACCAGCCCCAGGGTTTCGATGCTCATGCAGACAATGGCCGAACTGAAGCCACCGAAGCGGGCGATGCTGGAAATGAACAACAGCCGTGCCAGGATGAAGCACACGCCAAACACCGTCAGGCACCACGCCGCGCCGGTCCAGCCGCGGCTGAGATAGAAGAGGGTGACGAAGGTGGTGAGCGTGCCGTAGCCGATCGACGCCAGGCACAGGCTGGCGCCAAACGGTGAAATGCGCCCAAACACCGCCCAGAAAGGCAGGCGCTCGCCACGAACGACCGGTACCGACGGCTTGTTGCGAATCAGCAACAACGCCATGCCAGCGAGCAGTGACAAGGCGATGCCCAGGCTGGCGAAACCCAACCCATCGACCATCACCACCCCCAGCGGGGCGCCGATAGCGATTGCGCCGTAGGAAGCGATGCCGTTCCAGGAAATCGAACGGGCCGTGTGTTCCACTCCGACTTGGCCCATGCACCAACTGATCGTACCGACGCCGATCAGCCCCTGGGCGACACCGAGCAATAACCGGCCGGCAATCAGGATCAGCAGGCTCGGCAGAGGGAAGTCCTGCAGCACCGTTGAGATCAGCGTCAGCACGCCGCTGAGCAGAATCCCCAGCAACCCGTAGACGATTGCCCGCTTCGTGCCAATGCTGTCCGACAGCCGTCCAGCCATGGGGCGACTGAGCAGCGTCGCCAGGTATTGGGAACCGATGGTCAGCCCGGCCACCACCGCGCTGAAGCCCAGTTGGTCATGGACATAGCCAGGCAACACAGCGATTGGCAGGCCGATGCAGAGAAACGCGATGAAGGTATAGAAAACAATGGAGACGATCTGCAAAGTGATCGACAGGGAACTGGAGGCTGATGTGGGCGTGGGCGTGGGCATGGGCTCGTTCGCGGGCAGCGGCAGGAGAGCTTCATCATGGCGCGAGGAGGGGAGAAAAGGAAGCAGGCTAACTAATAGGCTCGCCAAGCCATGGAGCACGCAACACTTTCTTACCCCGGAAATACAAAAAGCCCGGTCACATGGACCGGGCCTTTCACTTGCCGCTTGAAGCTTACCGCTCGAAGCTGCCCTTAGAACAACACACCCTGGCTGCGCAGGTAATCGTCATAGGTGCCGCTGAAGTCGACCACGCCGTCGGCGCTCAGCTCGATGATCCGCGTGGCCAGGGACGAGACGAACTCACGGTCGTGGCTGACGAAGATCAGCGTGCCCGGATAGTTTTCCAGCGCCAGGTTCAGTGCTTCGATGGATTCCATGTCCAAGTGGTTGGTCGGTTCGTCCATGATGAGCACGTTCGGCTTCTGCAGGATCAGCTTGCCGAACAGCATGCGGCCTTGTTCACCACCGGAGATGACCTTGACCGACTTGAGGATCTCGTCGTTGGAGAACAGCATCCGGCCCAGGGTGCCGCGAACCAGTTGTTCGCCGCCCTGAGTCCATTGGCCCATCCAGTCGAACAGATTGACGTCATCTTCGAAGTCGTGGGCATGGTCCTGGGCGTAGTAGCCCAGTTCGGCGGCGTCGGTCCACTTCACGGTACCGGCATCGGGTTTCAGTTCATTGACCAGGGTGCGCAGCAACGTGGTCTTGCCGATGCCGTTCGGGCCGATGATCGCCACGCGCTCGCCGGCTTCGACGGTGAAGCTGAAGTCCTTGAACAGCGGCTTGCCGTCAAAGCCCTTGGCCATGCGCTCGACGATGACCGCCTGGCGGTGCAGTTTCTTGGTCTGCTCGAAGCGGATGAACGGGCTGACACGGCTCGAAGGCTTGACCTCGGCCAGTTGGATCTTGTCGATCTGCTTGGCGCGGGAGGTGGCCTGCTTGGCTTTCGAGGCGTTGGCCGAGAAGCGGCTGACGAACGACTGGAGTTCGGAAATCTGCGCTTTCTTCTTGGCGTTGTCCGACAGCAATTGCTCGCGGGACTGGGTCGCCACGGTCATGTACTCGTCGTAGTTGCCCGGGAACAGGCGCAGCTCGCCGTAGTCCAGGTCCGCCATGTGGGTGCAGACACTGTTCAGGAAGTGACGGTCGTGGGAGATGATGATCATCAGGCTCGAACGCTGGGTCAGCACGTTTTCCAGCCAGCGGATGGTGTTGATATCCAGGTGGTTGGTCGGTTCGTCCAGCAACAGCACTTCCGGATCGGAGAACAGCGCCTGGGCCAGCAGCACGCGCAGCTTCCAGCCTGGCGAGACTTCGCTCATCGGGCCGAAATGCTGTTCGATGCCGATACCCAGGCCCAGCAGCAATTCGCCGGCGCGGGATTCGGCGGTGTAGCCGTCCATTTCGGCAAACTCGGTTTCCAGCTCGGCCACGGCCATGCCGTCTTCTTCGGTCATTTCTGGCAGCGAGTAAATACGGTCGCGCTCGGCCTTGACCTTCCACAGTTCCTCGTGGCCCATGATCACGGTATCGATCACGGTGAATTCTTCGTAGGCGAACTGATCCTGGCGAAGTTTACCCAGGCGCACATTCGGCTCGAGCATGACCTGGCCGCCGGACGGCTCGAGGTCGCCGCCGAGGATTTTCATGAAGGTCGACTTGCCGCAACCGTTGGCGCCGATCAGGCCGTAGCGGTTGCCCGCGCCGAATTTGACAGAGACGTTTTCGAACAGCGGCTTGGCGCCGAACTGCATCGTGATGTTAGCTGTAGAGATCAAAGGTTTATCCTGCGGAACATTCAGAGTAGCTAAGGGTGCGGCAGTACCTGTTCAGTACCTGTTTGCGCCGATCCGCACCGCGCTAGAGGCTTCGCGGTCGCAAGCGCAAGGGTCCATCCGGCATAAGAGGACAGCTGCATACGGAGCGCCTGGACCGAGTGGAGTTGCGCCGAAGCCGGGTTTTCCGGCATCGGCCAAGGGGGCGCGTGATATTTGGCGGCGATTGTACTGATCTGGCCGCATTAACGATAGGGTGTTACCCAGGCAAGACAGTTTTTCACCACTGAGGGATAACCTTCAGTTACAAATTGTGGCTAAATCGCCATCTCACTTGACGCTCTCCGTTGCCGCTTGGCTGGCCAGGAGCAGCAGCCTGTTCACTCCTGGACCAGACCGATCCCGTGAAGCTCATCATTGTCGCGATCTACCTTCTTTCAATTGGCTATGTGCACTTGCGTGGGCGCGTACGGCACAAGCTCGGGCGCCAGCTGAGCGATCACTCGTCCTTTCTCGCGCCGATCAATTGCCTGCTGTACCTGTGCTCGAAGCTGCCCAACAAGCCATTCCTGAGCCCCGAGCAGTTCCCCGACCTGAGTCCCTTGCAAGCCCATTGGGAGGAAATCCGCGCCGAAGGCCAGAACCTGCTGCGGGCGGGGGAGATCAAGCGTTCCAATCAGTATGACGATTTGGGCTTCAACTCTTTCTTCAAGACCGGCTGGAAGCGCTTCTACCTGAAATGGTACGGCGACAGCCATCCCTCGGCGATGAAGCTTTGCCCACGCACCACTGAGTTGGTGCAGAGCATCGGCTCGATCAAGGCGGCGATGTTCGCCGAACTGCCGCCAGGCTCGAAGCTGGTGCGTCATCGAGATCCGTACGCCGGGTCTTATCGTTATCACCTGGGCCTGGAAACGCCCAACGAGGCCGGCTGCTATATCAACGTCGACGGCGAGCATTACCATTGGCGCGACGGCGAGGCGGTGATGTTCGACGAGACGTTCATTCATTACGCAGAGAACACCACGCCACACAACCGCATCATCTTGTTCTGCGACGTGGAGCGGCCGATGAAATTTCGTTGGGCCACCGCCTTCAACCGCTGGTTCAGCCGTACCGTGATGGCGGCTGCCGGCGCGCCCAACGATGCGGCCAGCGACAAGACCGGTGCACTGAATCGAGCGTTTTCCAGACTCTACAAGATTCGCCTGCAAGGCAAAGCCCTGAAGAAGCGCAACCGCACGCTCTATTACCTGCAGAAATGGGCGTTCTTCGGCGGCTTGCTGGCGCTGTTCATCTGGATCTGAAGGTTCAGTCCCCAGGTTTCTTCGCGTCCAGCTGCTCCCACATCCTGGCGGTGATTCGTTGGCGATGGCTGTAGCCTTCCCACGGATCCGCGCCCAAGCCCTTGGCCCGTTCCAGGGCGGTGTAGATGTCCCATTGCTGGGCGTTGCGCAAGCCGTCCAGCTCCGCCCGCGCGATGGGCACCGACACTGGCAGCCCTGGCCGCGCGCGCACTGAGTAAGCGACCACCGTACTGGCGCCGCGCGAGTTGCGCAGGTAATCGAGGAAGATCTTGCCGACCCTGTTCTTTGGTCCCATGGTTGCGGTGATCTGCTTGGGCATCTGCCGGGTCATGAATTGCGAGATGGCCTTGGCGAACGCCTTGGTCGCGTCCCAGCCTTCACTGCGCGCCAACGGCACGATGATGTGCATGCCCTTGCCGCCGCTGGTCTTGAGGAACGCCTGCAAACCCAGTTCGTCGAGCAATGACAGGGTCATGCGGGTGGCTTCGATCATGGCGCTCCAGGGCAGCGACGGATCGGGGTCAAGGTCGAGGACGAACATGTCCGGCGACTCGATCCGGTCATGGGTCGCGGTCCAGGTGTGCAACTCTACCGTGCCCATCTGCGCCGCGCTGACCAGTGATGCGACGCCGTCTATTTCCATCAGCGCGGCGTGGCCGGGATCCAGCGCCGGATTGAGCTGTTTGATGTGAGGAATCTCCAGGCGATCTGCGTGTTTCTGGAAGAATTGCTCTTCGCCAATCCCGTCCGGCGCGCGCAGCAGAGCCACTGGCCGCTGCTTGAGGTGCGGCAGGATCCACGGAGCGATGTCCGCGTAATATCGGGCCAGCTCGTCTTTGTGGACACCGCTGACGCTGTCGATGACGCGTTCGGGATGGGTGATCTTCACCCCGGCGACTTCCACAGTGCGCGTTTTACCGCGGTACTTGGGTTTGGTCGGCTCGGCTTTTATCGGCATCGGTTGCTCACGGGTGATCGTGCCGGAGGGCCTGTCGTGGGGCAATCCGAGGAAGACGGCCTGGTTGACCAAGCCGTCCCGAGTCCATTCGGTGAACTCGACGTCACAGACCTGGGTCGGCTCGACCCATTTCACGCTGCGGCTACGCGTGCCGTTGAGCGGTTCCGCCAGCGGCGAAGCGTCGCGCTCCAACGTGCACAGCTGCTCATGCAACTGCTTGATGTGCGATTGGCTGAACCCGCTGCTGACCCGACCGGCGTAAACCAAGCCCGATGGCCCATTGACCGCCAGCAACAGCGCGCCAAAGCCGTGGCGCTTGCCTTGGGGGCGGGTGAAACCGACGATGACGAAGGCCTGGCGCAATCGGCACTTGAGTTTCACCCAGTCGGGGCTGCGTCGCGATTCATACGGGCTGCCCAGGCGCTTGCCGACCACGCCGTCGAGTGCGAGCGCGTTGGCACTTTCAAATATATCGCCCTGGCTGGCGGAGAACGCCTCGGAGAAGCGCAGGCGCTTGCTCGCGTTGTTACTGAGGGCCTTTTTCAAGGCGGCGCGGCGTTGTTCGACAGGCGTCTGGCGCAGGTCCACGCCGTTGAGAAAAGGCGCGTCGAAGAGGAAATAGATCAGGTCTACCGTGCGGCCGATCTCGAAGGCTTGACGCAGCGCTGCGAAATCGGAGTGACCGGTGTCATCGAGCAGCACCAGCTCGCCGTCGAGCCAGCTGTTATCCAGATTCAATTCGGCCAGCGCATCGGCATGCAGTTTCAGCCGGTCGGTCCAGTCCAGCTGATTGCGGTTGAACAAGCGAATTTGGCCACCTTCGATGCGGGCCAGCAGGCGATAACCGTCGAACTTGACTTCGTAGCGCCATTCGCCGGCCGGCGGTTGCTCGACCGGTGTCGCCAGCTGCGGCAACAGTCGATCGGGCAGCGCGGTTTTCCCGGGGGGCTGGGGAGCTGACGCTGGGTCCAGCGCGGCATCGGACAGACGGGCATATTCACTCTCGGCCTTGGCCATGACAGATTCCCTTGTGTTGCTGGCGCCTTGGGGTTAGCCCCGGGAGGCCTTGGTGGCTTTTTTAGCGGGAGCGGGCTTGCGGGTCTTGGCGGATTTGGCCGCGGGCTTCTCGGCGGGTTTGTCCGGCGCCTTGCCCTTGCCGCCCAGGCTGCGCTTGAGCAGTTCGGTAAGGTCGATGACATCGGCGGTCTTGCGCTGTTCTTCGCCAGGGTCGGTTTCCACCGCTTCGAGCCGGCCCTCGTTGGCCTTCTTCTCCACCAGTTCCATGATCTTGTCCTCGAAACTGTCGCGATACTGCTCGGGTTCCCAGTCGCCACTCATGTCTTCCACGAGGCGCTTGGCCATATCCAGCTCGCCCTTGGCCAGCGTCGGGCTGGTCACTTCGTCACCCAACTCCAGCACGTCGAGCTCGCGCACCTCGGCGGGCCAGCGCAGCATCACCAGCACCAGGGCCGACTCCAAAGGCATGAGCGCCGCCAAGTGCTGGCGGGTATGCAACACCACATGGGCCAGCGCCACTTTGTTGGTCTTGATCAGGGTTTCGCGCAACAAGGCATAGACCTTGCCACCGCGTTTGTCAGGCGCGAGGAAATAGGGTTTGTCGATGTTCTGCAGGGGGATCTTTTCGCTGTCGACGAAGGAAAAAATATCGATGGTCTGGGTGGATTTGGGATGGGCGGCGCGGATTTCGTCTTCGCTGATCAGCACGTATTGGCCTTTCTGGTATTGCACGCCTTTGACGATGTCGTCCTTGGTCACCTCCTTGCCGGTGACCTTATTGACGCGCTTGTAGCCCACCGGGTCCATGCTGCGCTTGTCCAACCAGTCGAAATCCACGCCTTGGGACGCGGTGGCCGATACCAGCGCCACGGGAATGTGGACCAGCCCGAAACTGATTGCGCCTTTCCAGATTGCCCGTGCCATGGTGGATTTTCCTTGCCGGTAAATGAGTCTCTCTGGTGACCTCCGAGCCCCGGCAAAAGTTTCCACCGCGCGCCGGCTGGCTGCGGCCATCGCGCCAGCGGAACGGGCGTCCCAGAGATGCCTGGTTACATCTTCGCGCGGACATTTCGCTTAACAACCGCGAACCTGCGGCGTAGCGTGTTTTCGATATGCCTGAATCCAAGAGGTATTCCAATGAACAGGCTGATGATTGCCACCATTGCGCTATTGCTGACGGCTACTGCCCAGGCCACGTCCTTCGACCAGGGCTCGGTGATCGTGGCGCAGAATCTACCGGGCAATAACAATCCCTATAACAGTCCGATACGCCGGGCCAATCCCAACAGCATGCAGGGCACCCAGCCCAACGTACCGAACATCCGGAACAACCCGACCGTGCCCGTTCCCCGGCCGCCTACCTTGGAAAACGGCGGCATCGGTAACGGCTACCCGCGCTCCGGGCAACCATCGGGTTCCGCGCGGCCGACGATCGAGGCACCCACGCCGCCCGGAAACAGCAACAACGGCAATCGCTAGGCCGGTCTTTTTTCCCACCACAGAAGGAAGTGTGCATGATCCGTAAAACACTCCTGGCGGCCCTTTGCGCCAGCGCTGTCCTAACCCTTGCCACGCCGGTCTCTGCCGCGCAGACCGAGCAAATGAAAAGCGAGGAGGGCACGGTAGAAGTAACGACAGTGACCCGGGGACTTGAGCACCCTTGGTCAGTGGCGTTCCTGCCGGATCAACAGGGAATGCTGGTGACGGAGCGGTCGGGCAACCTGCGGCGGGTCAGCCCGGACGGCAAGCTTTCAGCACCGCTGAGCGGCGTGCCGGATGTTTGGGCTCGGAGCCAGGGCGGCTTGCTAGACGTTGTGCTGTCGCCGAACTTCAAGCAGGACCGCACGGTTTACCTTTCCTATGCCGAGGCGGGCAAGGACGGCAAGGCCGGCACCGCCGTCGGGCGCGGGCAATTGTCCGAAGACTTCAAGAGTCTGAAAGATTTCAATGTGATCTTCCGCCAGCAACCCAAGCTTTCCACCGGCAACCATTTCGGCTCGCGCCTGGTGTTTGACCGGGACGGCTACCTGTTCATCACCCTGGGGGAAAACAACGATCGCCCGACCGCCCAGGACTTGGACAAACTGCAAGGCAAGATCGTGCGCATCTACCCCGACGGCAAGGTGCCGGACGACAATCCCTTTGTTGGTCAGAAAAACGTCCGGCCCGAAATCTGGTCCTACGGCATTCGCAATCCCCAGGGCGCGGCGTTGAACCCTTGGAACGGTACGCTGTGGGAGAACGAGCACGGGCCCAAGGGCGGCGATGAGTTGAATATCATCGAACGCGGCAAGAACTATGGCTGGCCCCTGGCGACCCATGGCGACAATTATTCCGGCGCGCCAATCCCCGAAGCCCAGGGCAAGACCGCCGAAGGCACCGAGGGCCCGCACCACGTCTGGCAGGTATCACCGGGCCTGAGCGGGATGG
Organism: Pseudomonas sp. Z4-20; assembly: GCF_051131955.1. Classification (NCBI taxonomy): domain Bacteria; kingdom Pseudomonadati; phylum Pseudomonadota; class Gammaproteobacteria; order Pseudomonadales; family Pseudomonadaceae; genus Pseudomonas; species Pseudomonas sp. Z4-20. The sequence goes on along the minus strand of NZ_CP071641.1, from coordinate 3,024,187 downwards.
CGTTCTACGACAGCGACCGATTCAAGGCGTGGCAGCGTAATGTCTTTATCGGTGCGCTGGTTTCCAAGGATTTGATCCGGCTGGAGTTCGAAGGCGACAAGGTCGTCCATGAGGAACGCTTGCTCGGTGAACTTGGCGAACGCATCCGTGACGTTCGTCAGGGCCCGGATGGTTTCCTGTATGTGCTGACGGATGAAGGCGACGGTGCGTTGTACAAGGTCGGGCTTAAATGACCTTGAATGCAATGAGGTTCGGGTAGCAGGGCCGGGATTTCCGTTGACTTGGCCACCGCGCGCGGCTAACGTCCAGCCATGACTTGCACCGTACTGCGCAGCCAGCCAAGCATTATTACCGCCATTGCTTATTTGGCGGGCTAGCTGACGGCTGCACCCAACCCGCCCTAGAGGCGGGTTTTTTCTTTCTGTCTCCAGGGCTTCATTCGAACCAGGAGACCGCCATGACCCCGACCCGCGCCGAGCAAGCCCTGCTGGAGCACTACGTCAAGATGATTCTGGCCGCGCCGGTGTATGAACTGGCGGTGGCCACGCCGTTGCAAGCGGCCCCAGCGCTGTCGCAGGCCCTGGGAAACCGGATCCTGCTCAAGCGCGAAGACTTGCAGCCGACCTTTTCCTTCAAGATTCGCGGCGCCTACAACAAACTGGTGCAACTGACCCAGGAGCAACGCAGCCGTGGCGTGATCACGGCTTCGGCGGGTAATCATGCCCAAGGCGTAGCGCTGGCTGCCCGGGAGCTGGGAATTTCCGCTTGCATTGTCATGCCCAGCACCACGCCGCAGCTCAAGGTACTGGGCGTGCGCAGCCGGGGCGCCGAGGCGTTGCTGCACGGTGACAGCTTTCCGTTCGCTCTGGAATTCGCCTTGAAGCTGGCCCAGCAGACCGGACGGGAATTCGTCTCGCCGTTTGACGACCCGCAAGTCATCGCTGGGCAGGGGACGGTCGCGATGGAGATCCTGCGCGAGCATCCAGGTCCGCTGGACGCCATTTTCGTTCCGGTCGGTGGCGGCGGGCTGATCGCCGGAATCGCGGCGTACGTCAAATACCTGCGCCCGGACATACGCATCATCGGCGTCGAGTCCGAACACTCCGCCTGCCTTCAAGCGGCGTTGGCTGCTAGTGAGCGGGTGACGCTGCCCAGCGTGGGCACCTTCGCCGATGGCGTGGCCGTGGCACAGATCGGTGCCCATGGCTTCGATATCTGCCGATTCTGTGTCGATGAAGTGATAACCGTCACCAACGACCAGCTCTGCGCGGCGATCCGGGACATCTACGACGACACGCGCTCGATCACCGAGCCATCGGGCGCCTTGGCGGTGGCGGGTATCAAGCAGTACGTGGCTGACAGCGGAGCGCAAGGCCAGACGCTGGTGGCCATCGACTCGGGGGCCAACATCAACTTTGACAGCTTGCGCCACGTCGCGGAACGCGCAGCCGTGGCCGTCTAAAGAGAATCGCCCGGCGCGTCACAGTTTTTTTTGAGCAACCGACGGATGCCCGCCCATGAAGTCGAAATAGTGGCTACTCTGAGCCTGGCAAGCCTAACGGGCAATTGCAGTTTGCATGAAAAAAACACCGCTTCCTTGCATTCTGCACGACCGTTTCGCTTGATTTTATCGCTAAGTGATTGATTTGTAACAGGCTAGATGTACCCAGGTACAGGCATGTTTTTTGCGGGTTGATACCCGAGTCCGATTGAACGGGCTCCAACACCAGAAAACGCCAAAATGAACGAACGGTAAGGCATTCGTAGTCCAGTCCGAAGGGAACTATCGGACGAAAATACTGCCGTCGTGAACATAAGTTGGCTGCCTCAACAGGAGAGAGTTGCCATGTTTTTATCTGCCCTCGAAATGCGAAACATCATTGAAAGCAGCCTGCTACCCAAGCGCTCGCAATGCACCTTGTCACCGGACTTGTCGATGACAGTGAAGATTTACGACGACCACGAGACCGACCGCGTAGCGTTGGTCAAGACTGACATCGATGCCACCAAGCTTACCGGCTGCCGCGCCATCAATGACTTGATCGCCGAACTGCGCACAGAGTTGGACCATGGGCGCGCTTCTGCAAATCACGGTTCAGGAAACTATTTCCACCAGCAACACCGGATGAGCGGACGCTAACCGTCCCTCGACCTTGCAAGCCTGACGACCGGGTCCGACTTCGTTCGAACCCGGCGTACAGCGTTTTAACTATTGGCTAGCCGAGCTGCTGCCGATAAGGCAGGTCCGGTCCCATTTTGCTGCAAGTCAGTGCAGCAGCGCGCATGGCGAAATCAAGCATCTGGCTGATCTGTTGCGCTGTCAGCGAATTCAAACCCTCCACACAGTCCAACTGCTGTTCAGTCAGCCAGGCGATCAGTGCTGCCTGGAACGTATCGCCCGCGCCTACGGTATCGGCGATCTTGACCGGACAGGCGGCAAGCGACCAGACGCCATGATGACGGCTGAACACCGTCGCGCCGTCACCGCCACGGGTCAGAAATGCCAGTTGGCAACGATGTTCCAGCCAGCCGCTGATCACTTCATGCGGGTCTCGGTCGGGGTAGAGCAGGCCCAGGTCTTCATCGCTGACTTTGATCAGGTCGGCATATTGCACTAACGTGGCAATTCGTGAACGCCACAGTTCAATGTCTGGTTGCGGGTTAAGCCGCACGTTCGGGTCGAAACTGATCAGGCGCCGGCCGCTTTCCCGTTGCACCAAGGTCAGGAGCGTGTCGGCAATGGGTTGCACCACCAGCGAAAACGAGCCGACATGCAAACCACGCACTTCAGGGCCCAGATCCGGTAGATGGGCCAGGTTCAGTTGCCGGTCGGCACACCCTTCGCCACGAAAGCTATAGTGGGGCGAGCCGTTGGTCCCTACGGCGACCATCGCCAGGGTGGTTGGGGCGTCGAAGTCATGGGTGAATTGTGCGCTGACGCCTTCTTCGGTCAATACCTGTCGCAAGCGTTGCCCAAGGTAGTCCGTGGACAGCCCGCCAAACAACGCCGATTCGATCCCCAGCCGGCGTAACCCTACCGCCACGTTGAACGGCGAGCCGCCGGCGATTGCCTTGAAATTCACTTGGGAAGCCGGAGCTGCCGCTTCGTTTGCGCTGAATAGATCAAACAGCGCTTCACCACACACCAGATACATAGTTGCCTGCTCTCAAAGGGTTGCGACGTGTTGCCGATAAAGTGCATAAGCTTGTTGGGACGCCGCGACCTGTTCGGCGATGGGCCGGGTTTCGCTGGCCGGGTCGAGCTTGACGCAACGCTGGCACAGTTCAGCCAACTGTTCTTGCGCGCCGCCATGGCACCAGGCCGCCTGGATCGCCCCGCCCAGGGCAGCCGCTTCGCTCTGTTCGGTGCAGATGACCGTGGTGTCCATGATATCGGCGACGATCTGCCTCCAGACCGGGCTCTTCGAGCCGCCGCCGATCAGGCGAATGCTCTGCGCCTCGAGCCCATTGGCTCTCAGTAGGTCAAGGCCGTAACGCAGGCCGAAGGTCGTGCCTTCGACCACGGCGCGGCATAGATTGGGCCGGGTCAGGTTGGTGGACGTCAGGCCCAGCAGGCTGCCGGTGGCGTTCGGCAGGGCGGGGACTCGCTCGCCGTTGAGGAACGGCAGCATGCAGACGCCTTCGGCACCGATCGGCGCTTGGGTGACCAAGCTATTGAACGCGTCGAGGTCCAAGTCCAACAACTCACGCAGCGCCCCGGTGGCGTTGGTCAGGTTCATGGTGCAGATCAGTGGCAACCAGCCGCCGCTGGAAGAACAGAACGTTGCCACCGACGCCTGCGGGCTGACCACGGGCTCCGCCGCATAGGCATACACCGTGCCGGAGGAGCCGAGGCTCATGGTGATCACGCCGGGCCGGATATTGCCCGTGCCGATCGCGCCCATCATATTGTCGCCGCCACCGCTGGCCACCACGGCCTCGGGGTTCAAGCCAAGGTGCGCGGCAATCTCCGGCAGAATCCTGCCGACCTGCTGATGGGCCTCGATCAATTCCGGCAAGGCCGATTGCAGGCGTCCGCTGGGGTCGATATGTCGCAGCAGATCCGTGTCCCATTGGCGGGTGCGCACGTTGAAATAGCCGGTGCCCGAGGCATCGCCATATTCGCTGCAATGGCGGCCGGTCAGCCAGTAATTGAGGAAGTCGTGGGGCAGCAGGGCGCTGGCGATGCGTTCGAACACTTGCGGATGCTGTTCCTGGGTCCAGAGCAATTTGGAAACCGTATATCCCGGAGCGATCACCACGCCGAGACGCTCCAGGGAGCCACTTTCACCGCCGAGGTGCGCCAGGAGTCGATCGTTTTGCGCGGTCGTCTCGGTGTCGCACCACAGCTTGGCCGGGCGCAGGACCTGGCCCTGGTCATCGAGCAGCACCAGGCCATGCTGCTGGCCGGATACGCCGATGCCGAGGATCGCCTGGCCATCGACTCCGGCGGCCGACAACGCCTGCCGGGTAGCCTGGGTGAACGCGTCGAGCCATTGCTGGGTGTCTTGTTCGCGACGGCCGTTGGCGCCGCTGATCATGCTGTGGGCTGCGGCACCATGGCCAAGTACCTGGCCGCTGATCGCATCCAGGATCAGCGCCTTGGTGCCTTGGGTGCCGCAGTCGATGCCCAGGAACAGTTGTTGGTTTGCCATGGAAATCCTCGGAACAAAGAACAAAACACAAAACCTGCGTGGCGAGGGAGCTTGCTCCCGCTGGGCTGCGCAGCAGTCCTATCCAGACAACGCGGTGAGCCTGAAAAACTCAGGGGTCGCTTCGCAACCCAGCGGGAGCAAGCTCCCTCGCCACAAGAGCGGAGCGTGCCCGCTCAGTCCGTGTCAGCGAGGATTCGTTCCAGCGTTCGCGTCACCCCATGCTCGCGCAAGCTGTTGCAGCACCACTCGAATGCTGCCACGAACTCGGGCGAACGGGGGATCGCCGTGCCAAAAATTTCTTCCACCTCCAACACCCGCTGGGTCACCAGCACGTCGTCGGCGACCAGCGCCTGGCAGAACGCCGCTCGTGGGTCGGGAATCGAATAGCTCACGCCATTCTCGTCCACGCCCTTCAGGTACACCGCCCAGGCCGCCACCACCAGCGCGGCGCGGCGGGTTTCGGCGCCGTCGGCGATCAAGCGGTTAATGGTCGGCACGGTGAATTTCGGAAACTTCGAGGAGCCGTCCGAACAGACCCGCTCCAACTGGTCGGCGATGGCTTGGTTGGAGAAGCGCTCCACCAGGGTATTCTTGTATTCGCTCAGGTCGATGCCCGGTACCGGCGCCAGTTGCGGTGTCACATCCAGGTCCATGTAGGCGCGCATATAGCGCACGAACAGCGGGTCGTTCATGGTTTCATGGACGAAGCGATAGCCCTTGAGAAATCCAAGGTAGGTCAAGGCGAGATGGCTACCGTTGAGCAGCTTGATCTTCATTTCTTCATAGGGCGAAACGTCATCGGTGAACTGCACCCCGACCTTCTCCCAGGCCGGGCGACCGCTGACGAATTTGTCTTCCAGCACCCACTGCACAAAGGGTTCGCAGACCACCGGCCAGGCGTCATCGATGCCATGTTCGTCATGCAGCTGCAAGCGATGGGCGCTGCTGGTCATCGGCGTGATCCGGTCGACCATGGCGTTGGGAAAGCTTACGTTCTGGTCGATCCACCGTCCCAGCTCAGGGTCACGCAGCGCGGCGAAGGCCAGCAGCGCCTTGCGCGTGACCGCGCCGTTGTGGGGCAGGTTGTCGCAGGACATCAGGGTGAACGCCGGCGTCCCCAAGGCGCGGCGCTTGGCCAGGGCTGCGCAGAGGAAACCGAACACCGTGGTCGGCTGGTCCGGATGGGCCAGGTCGTGCTCGATCTGCGGCAGGTGGGCCATGAACTCGCCGTTGCTGTCGTCGATGCAGTAACCGCCCTCGGTGATGGTCAACGAGACAATGCGGATTTGCGGGTCGGCCAGTTTGTCGATCAGCGCACGGGCGCCGTCTTCGGCCAGCAGCATGTCGGCGATGGCGCCGACCACCCGCACTTCGGTGTCATCGGTGTCGCCCAGTTCGTAGAGGGTGAACAGGTAGTCCTGGCCGGCCAGGTCGTCCCGCGCGCGGCGGTCATCGGCCCGCAGGCCCACGCCACAAATAGCCCAGTCAAGGCCTTCGCCGGTGTTCATCAGTGCATCGGTGTAATACGCCTGGTGCGCACGGTGGAAACCGCCGACGCCGATGTGGACGATGCCCTGGCGACGGTCGCTCAGGTTATAGGCGGGCAGGGCGACCTCGGCGTTAAGGTTGTGCAGGTTCTGTCGGTTGAGTTTCATCGCAAAATCTCGGCAATCAGGCGGCAGCGCGCAGGGCACGGGTGACCGCTACGCCTTCGGCATCGAATAAATGGCAGTGTTCGGCGTCCAGGTGCAGCTCCAATTGCTCGCCGAAACGGCTCGCCAGGTCGCCGCGCACGCGCATCGTCAAGGCTTCGCCGGAGGCGGTGACGACGTGGCAGAAGGTGTCGCTGCCCAGCCGCTCGCTGACGTCGGCGGTGACTCGCAGCGTGCAATCGCCCGGTTGCGCCAGGTTCAGGTGTTCCGGGCGAATGCCCAAGGTTACTGCGCCGCCAACGCTCAGGCTTGTACCACTCAACGGCAGGTTGATCCGCGTCCCGGCGTCCAGCAGGACTTCGCAACCCTGGCCGTCCAGTGCGGTGACCTTGCCCTTGAGGAAACCCATTTTTGGCGTGCCGAGGAACCCGGCCACGAAGAGGTTGGCGGGCTGGTGATACAGGTCCAGCGGCGAGCCGACCTGCTCGATGCGCCCGCCGTTGAGCACCACCACTTTGTCGGCCAGGGTCATGGCTTCAACTTGGTCGTGGGTCACGTAGATCATGGTCGCCTGCAGCTCTTTATGCAGGCGCGCCAGCTCCAGGCGCATCTGCACGCGCAGGGCGGCGTCGAGGTTGGACAGCGGTTCGTCGAACAGAAAAATTTTCGGGTTACGCACGATGGCTCGGCCAATGGCCACGCGTTGGCGCTGGCCGCCGGACAATTGCTTGGGCTTGCGCTCCAGCATCGGCCCCAGCTCGAGGATGCGTGCCGCTTCGTTGACTTTCTTCTCGACCTCGGCCTTGGGCACGCCGGCCAGGTCCAGCGCGAAGGACATGTTCTTGCGCACGCTCATGTGCGGGTACAGGGCATAGGTCTGGAACACCATCGCCAGGTCGCGCTTGGCCGGGCTGACTTCGGTGATGTCCCGGCCGTCCAGTTCGATGGTGCCGTCGCTGACTTCTTCGAGGCCGGCAATCAGGCGCAGCAAGGTGGACTTGCCACAGCCGGACGGGCCGACAAAGACCACGAATTCCCGGTCGTTCACTTCAAGGTCGATGCCCTTGATGATGGAGAAGCCTTCGAAGCCTTTTTGCAGATTCTTGATTTTCAGGTTGGCCATGATGATGGGCCTCCGCTTCTGATAACTGGGTGGGCGCGTTACTTCACAGCGCCGAAGGACAAACCGCGCACCAGCTGTTTCTGGCTGATCCAGCCAAAAATCAGGATCGGCGCGCAGGCCAGGGTCGAGACGGCCGACAATTTGGCCCAGAACAAACCTTCCGGACTGGAGTAAGAGGCGATCAGCGCCGTCAGTGGCGCAGCTTTGGATGAGGTGAGGTTCAGCGACCAGAACGCCTCGTTCCAGCACAGGATCAACGACAACAACACGGTGGAAGCCAAGCCGCCCTTGGCGATCGGCAGCAGCACGCGGATCATCTCCTGCCAGAGCGTGGCGCCATCCAGGCGTGCGGCTTCGAGGATGTCGCGGGGAATGTCCTTGAAGTAGGTGTAAATCATCCAGACCACGATCGGCAGGTTGATCAGCGTGTAGATGATGATCAGCGCAATGCGCGTGTCCAACAGGCCAAAACTCTTGGCCAGCAGATAGATCGGCATCAGCACGCCCACCGGCGGCAGCATCTTGGTGGAGAGCATCCACAGCAAGGTGCCCTTGGTGCGCTGGGTTTCGTAGAACGCCATGGAGTAGGCTGCCGGCACCGCGATCAACAGGCAAAGGGCCGTGGCGCTGAAGGAAATCACCACCGAGTTCCAGGCGAAGCTGAAGTAGTTGCTGCGCTCGTTGATGTGCAGGTAGTTCTCCAGTGTCGGCATGAAGACGAACTGCGGCGGGGTGGCGAACGCATCGATTTCGGTCTTGAAGCTGGTCAGCACCATCCAGAAGATCGGAAAGAAGATCAGGATCGCGATGGCCCAGGCCAGCGTGCCCAGCAGCAGGCTTTGCAGGCGACGGGATTGTTGAAGAGTCATGGCGACGGCCTCAGTTCTTGTCGGTGAGGTTTTTGCCGATCATCCGCACGAGGATGATGGCGGCGATGTTGGCGATCACCACGGCGATCAAACCACCGGCCGACGCCATGCCGACGTCGAACTGCACCAGCGCCTGGTTGTAGATCAGGTAGGCCAGGTTGGTCGAGGCGTAGCCGGGACCACCGTTGGTGGTGGTGAAGATTTCGGCGAACACCGACAGCAGGAAAATCGTCTCGATCATCAGCACGACGGCAATCGGTCGCGCCAGGTGCGGCAGGGTCAGGTGCCAGAAGATCGCGATCGGGCCGGCACCGTCCAGGCGGGCGGCTTCTTTCTGTTCCTGGTCGAGGGATTGCATGGCGGTCATCAGGATCAGGATCGCGAAGGGCAGCCATTGCCACGACACGATGATAATGATCGACAGCAGCGGGTAATGCGCCAGCCAGTCCACCGGCTGCGCGCCGAACAGTTTCCAGACCGAGGCGAGGATTCCGGAGACCGGGTGGAAAATCAGGTTTTTCCAGATCAGCGCGCCCACGGTTGGCATGATGAAGAACGGCGAGATCAGCAACACCCGCACGATCCCACGACCGAAAAACTCACTGGCCTCCAGCAGGGCGCTGATCAACACCCCGAGGACAATACTGATCAGCAGCACGCTGCCCACCAGCACCAGGGTGTTGGTGGCGCCGGGCATGAAGCCCGAGTCGGTCAGGAAGTAAGTGAAGTTCTCCAGCCCGACGAATTGGTTTTCGCCGGGGTAGAGCAGGTTGTAGCGGATCATCGAGAAGTAGACGGTCATGCCCAGCGGCACGATCATCCACAGCAGCAGCAAGGCGACCGAAGGGCTGACCAGGAACCAGCCGGGGTTTGCCACACGGACCTTGCGTGCCGGCGGCGGGGCTATTTCGATGGGGGCTTTGACTGTCGTTGTCGAGGTATTCATGTCGATCACTCGTTATGCACGCATTCCCTGTGGCGAGGGAGCAAAGTCCCTCGCCACAAATGGATGTTTACAAGCCTTTACTTGGGATACCCGGCGCGCTTCATTTCCCGTTCGGTGGTGGACTGCGCTGCGGTCAATGCCTGGTCCACGGTCTGCTGGCCGGTCAGCGCGCCCGAGAAGAATTTGCCCACTTGGGTGCCGATGGCCTGGAATTCGGGAATGGTCACCAACTGAATGCCGATGTAGGGCACGGGCTTGAGCGTTGGAGCCTTCGGGTCGGCGACCTTCAACGATTCCAGCGTCACCTTGGCAAACGGCGCGGCCTTCATGTACTCCTCGCTGTAGGTTGAGGCGCGGGTTCCTGGCGGTACGTTGGCAATGCCGTCGGTCTTGGCGACCAATTGGCCGTACTCCTTGGACGTTGCCCAAGTAGTGAAGACCTTGGCCGCTTCCTTGGCTTTGGAGCTGGTCGGAATGGCCAGCGACCAGGAGTACATCCACGAGCTGCCCTTGTCGGTTTTCTCGTGGGGGGCGAAGGTGAAACCAACGTTGTCGGCGACCTTGCTCTGGGTCTTGTCGGTGACGAACGAACCGGCGACGCTGGCATCGACCCAGATCGCGCATTTGCCGCTGTTGAACAGCGCCAGGTTTTCATTGAAACCGTTGCTGGAAGCGCCCGGCGGGCCGGATTTCTTCATGTTGTCAACGTAGAAGTTCAGTGCATCTTTCCACTCGGGCCCATTGAATTCGGGCTGCCACTTCTCATCGAACCAGCGCGCCCCAAAACCGTTGGCCAGGGTGGTAATGAGCGCCATGTTCTCGCCCCAGCCGGCTTTGCCCCGCAGGCACAAGCCATATTGTTCCTTGGATTTGTCGGTGAGCTTTCCTGCGAACTCACCGATCTGGGTCCAGGTTGGGTGTTCGGGCATGGTCAGCCCGGCGTTCTTGAACAGGTCGGTGCGGTAATAGGTGATCGAGCTCTCAGCGTAGAACGGCAGGGCGTACAGCGAACCCTTGACCGACAAGCCATCGCGCACGGAAGGGAAGACGTCGTCCAGGTCGTAGGAGGCCGGTAAATCCTTCATCGGTTCCAGCCAGCCCTTGGCGCCCCAAAGTGCAGCTTCGTACATGCCAATGGTCAGCACGTCGAACTGTCCGCCCTGGGTGGCGATGTCGGTGGTCAGGCGTTGACGCAGTACGTTTTCTTCAAGCACCACCCAGTTCAGCGTGATGTCCGGGTGCTCGGCCTCGAAGGTTTTCGAGAGCTTTTGCATGCGGATCATGTCGCTGTTGTTGACGGTGGCAATGGTCAGGGTCTGTGCGCCGAAGCTGACGCTACTGAGGGTCATGCAGGTGGAGACAAGCAGAGCTTTTACCGAAGGTTTCATCGCGCACTCCTTTTCCGCGCCCACGGGCTGCAGAAGGACAGTTATTGTTTTTGTGTCTTCCGGATGAGGGGAAGAATGTGCGCTGATTACAGCCTTCAATGGGCGGCGTGACAAATCATTCGTCGCACTTTTACTGATACTATTTTGCACTGGATCTCGAAAAGATCTCAGCCCTGGTTCTGCTCGGTCAACCGCTGCACCGCCAGCCGCCGGTAATGGGAGGGGGTCATGCCCTTGAGTTGCTGGAAGCGTCGGTTGAAGTTGGAAATATTATTGAAGCCCGACTCGAAACACACATCGGTCACCGGTTTGTCGCCGTCGGCCAGCAGTTCGCAGGATTTGCTGATGCGCAGTCGATTGACGAATTCGATGAAGCAGCGGCCGGTGGCTTGCTTGAAGACGCGGCTGAAATAGGTGGGTTTCATGCCCAGGTGCTCGGCGACTTCTTCCAGGGACAGTTCCCGGGCGTAGTGGGCGAAGATGTAATCCACCGCCCGGTTGGTACGGTCAATGCTGTGTTCGTCCGCCGCCTGTGGACTGGTGGCGCCGGACAGCAATTGGTAATCATCGCAGGCCGCCAGCAACTCCATCAGGATGAAGAAATAGCCCAGCCGGCTCATGCCGTGGGCATCGGCGATGCGTTGCATCAAGGTCATGGCCTGGCGGATGGTGCGCTTGCAGCGAAACTCGATGCCGTGCTGGGCACGTTCGAGCAGCGGGGCGAGGGTCTTGAGCTCGGCAAACACCTGGTTACCGCTTTCGAACAGCTCATCGGTGAAGTTCACCAGCATGTCGCGCTTGGGCACTACTTCGTCCTCGGCCACCTGGCTGATCCAGTTATGGGGCAGGTTGGGGCCGGTGAGGAACAGCGACTGCGGGGAAAAATTGCCGATGTAGTCGCCGATGAAGACCTTGCCCGAACTGGCGACGATCAGGTGCAGCTCGTATTCCTTATGGAAATGCCAGCGCACCAACGGGCAGGGAAAACCGTGCTGGCGGTAGATGATGGACAGCCCGTTGTGGTCGTCCATCAACTCGTAGGAGGGGTCGGTGACTCTCGCTGTTCGGGTCATGTGCCTGGCGCTTTTGTTGTTATCGCCGCTGATAATGCCCCCTAAGCCCGGCAGGTTCCAGCCCCGTCACAGGTTGCTTGAAGCAGCTCGTCATCAACTGTTGCGGTTTTTTTCCTCGATCCACTGGGCCATGTACTGGGTGCTCTTGTGTTGATGATGGCGGAGCATGCTGCCGGTGAAGTTGTCCCGGCGTCGTCGCGCAAGATCGGCGCGGCAGGCCTTGATGCTGTCAATCAACGCCGGGCCGTGGACCTCCCTGCGAAAACGCTCCGCGAGCAAGGCCAGTCCCGCCTCCTGGGCAGCGGCCCAACGCGTCGGGTCGCCGTACAACTGCACGGCTGCGTTGGCGATGTCTTCGGCAGTTTGCGCGATTGCCCCGGGCCAGGGCATGCCACCGTGCATGGCCTCGGCGCCGATGGGGGTGGTGACGCTGGGCGTGCCGCACAGCATGGCTTCGATCAGTTTGCCCTTGATGCCTGCGCCGAAACGCAATGGCGCCAGGCAGATGCGTGCCGCCGACATGACCTGCAAGGCATCTTCGGCCCAGTTCATGATGTGGAATCCCTGCGCCGGATTGTGCAGCGCCGCCGCCTTGGGCGGAGTGTAGGCGCCATAGAGGTGCAGCTGCGCGCCGGGCAATCGCTGGCGAATCAGCGGCCAGACGGCGTTTTTCATCCAGAGCACGGCGTCCCAGTTCGGTGCATGGCGGAAGTTGCCAATACTGAGAAAATGCGCCCGTTCTTCGAACGGCGCACAGGTTTTATCGGGCAGATCCAGCATCAATGGGCACCAGAGCAACAATTCACGGGGTACCTTGAAGTGTTCCACCAACAGTTCGATCTCGATCTCAGACACCATCAGGTTCAGGTCGCAACGATACAGGGCGGCGATTTCCCGCTTGGCCAGGTCGGTGTCGGCCATCAGCTCGAATTCCTCGCGCAGCGCCGGGGCGAAGAGGTCGCTGAAATCCTGGGACGACTCGTCGGCCTTCAAGCGCTCTTTCAAGCGTTGATGCCGGGCGTGACGCAGGCTTTGCAGGTCGGACGTTTCCAAGACACGCAGGGCGCCGGGGCAGCATTTCTCGACCCTCCAGCCGAACTGTTCTTCCATCATGAACTGGTCGAACAGGACGATGTCCGGCGCCAGCTCCTGAATGAAAGCGTCGAAGCTGCCGTTATTGAGCTCGATCGCTACTTCGCGAATGCCCAAGGCGAGCAGATCGGCGCGGTTTTCGCCAGGCTTGGCCGGGCTGCTGAAGGTCATCTCCCAGCCTTCGCCGAGAAACGCTTCCAGTAGCTGCATGACATGCCCGCCGGCCGCCGATGAGCGTGGCTCGGGCCAGACATAGCCGATCACCAGGACCTTGGTGGCGATGGGGTGGGACATGACGGGCATTCCTTGTTGCGGATCAGGCGCAGTCGGCGCGCGGGGCGCCGATAGTGACCAAGAATGGGCCCGGGCTCAAGAAAGAATCTTTTTGACCTTGTCGCGCAACTGGTCGATGGAGAAGGGCTTGCCGATTACGTTCATGCCTTCGGGCACGTCAATGCTTTCGGCGTAACCGCTGGCGAACAGGATCGGCAGCCCGGGCCGTACACCGCGAGCCTGTTTCGCCAATTCGCGGCCGTCCATGACCGGCAGGCCGACGTCGGTCATCATCAGGGCGATGGGCTGCGTGTCGTTGCGCAGAAAAGCCAACGCCTGTTCGCAGCCATCCGCCTCCAGCACCTTGTATTCCAGTTCTTCCAGCACATCGACAATCAGCATGCGCACGATGCTGTCGTCTTCGACTACCAGGATGGTGGAGGGGGTGTCAGAAGCGGGGACGGGCATAATAGACTTCTCGGAAGATGGAATCGGTAGGGGCGCGGCAAAAAGCAGCCGTATGCATGAGTAAGTTTCGAGGCGGCACAAGTTCCCGAACCTGTACAAGAAAGGATCTATAGTACAAGAGCTGACAAGGATAGTCGCATCCTTACAACCCCCGGTGTATCGCCATGGGATTTGCGTCCTTGAATTGTCAGAAATGTGGATCCAGCCCAGCTTTTTGGGCACACTCCATGACTTTCAACTGTCCACCAAGGCCTTTTTTCCATGACCCCTTCGTCTTCGGTTGACGAGCAAAGTTTTCGCAAGCTCCTGGCCCGCAATATCAGCCTGCCTTTAGGCATGGGCGCCCTCAGCGCGGTGTTTTTCATTGTGCTGATCACTTACCTGCTGTCGGTAATCCAGTGGGTCGGCCACACCGATCGGGTGATCAATAACGCCAATGAAGCGCTGAAGTTGAGCGTTGACCTGGAAACGGGCATGCGCGGCTACCTGTTGAGCGGCGACGAGCATTTTCTCGACCCTTATGAAGTTGCCAAGCCACGGATCGCGGTGGCGCTGGATACATTGTTGGAACTGACAGCCGATAACCCGGTGCAAACTGATCGTTTGCACCGGATCCAGGCGCTGCAAGTAGAGTGGGCCAATTACGCGCAGAGCATGATCGATCTGCAGCGCAGCAGTGGCGATTACCGGGGTGCGCTCAAGGCCGGGCGTGGCAAGCGGTTGACCGACGAGATACGCAAGACGTTCGAGGACGTCGTCGAAACCGAGCAGCAACTGCGCGCCGAGCGCAACGACGAGGTGCGCACCACCACGGTCTGGAGCATTGCCCTGTATCTGCTGTTTGTCGCCGCTGTCAGCGGGCTGCTGGCCTATGTCGGTCGCCGCGACCTGCTGACGTTGTCCGGCAACTACAGCGCCAGCCTGAAAGTCCAGCAGCAAAGTGCCTTGCGCCTGGAGAAGCAGGCCTGGTTGCGCAATGGGCAGACGCAGTTGGCCGAGCAGGTCCTGGGACAACTGACCTTGAGTCTGTTGGGGCGCAATATCCTGCAGTTCTGTGCCCAGTACCTGGGAACCGTAGTCGCCGCGCTTTATGCGCGGGAAGAAAATGGCGTCCTCAAGCGCGTTGCCACTTATGGCATGTCCCGGGAGGACGACGAGCAGGAGCAAATGATCCTCCACGGCGAAGGCATCGTCGGGCAGGCCGTGCAGCAAGGACGCTTGATCCGCCTGGACGACGTGCCACGCGATTATCTCAAGATCAGCTCGGGGCTTGGCCAAGGTTTGCCCAACTGCGTATTGGTGGTGCCAACCCGTGACGACGACCGGATCAACGGGGTCATTGAGCTGGGTTTCCTGCGGCCACTGACCGAGCGCGATCTTGAACTGCTGGAATTGATTGCCGGCAACATTGGCACGTCCATCGAGGCAGCCCGTTATCGCCAGCGCCTGCAGGAAGTACTGGCTGAGACGCAGCAACTGAACGAAGAGCTGCAAGTGCAGCAGGAAGAGCTCAAGACCGCCAACGAGGAGCTGGAAGAACAGTCACGGATCCTCAAGGAATCCCAGGCTCACCTGGAAGCCCAGCAACAGGAACTGGAGCAGACCAATGAGCAACTGGCCGAACAGCGCGACGCCATGGACCAGAAAAACAGCGAGCTGAACCTGGCGCAGATCCAGTTGCAGGAGCGTGCCGAAGAGCTGCAGCGTTCGAGCAAATACAAATCCGAGTTCCTGGCCAATATGTCCCATGAGCTGCGCACGCCGCTCAACAGTTCGCTGATCCTCTCCAAACTGCTGGCGGAGAACCCGCACAACAACCTCAGCGAGGAACAGGTCAAGTTCGCCGAATCGATCTATTCCGCGGGCAATGATTTGCTGAACCTGATCAACGACATCCTCGACATTTCCAAGGTCGAGGCCGGAAAACTCGAAGTGCGCCCGGAAAATACCAGCGTGCCGCGCCTGGTGGAAGGGCTCCAGGCTATGTTCAAGCCGCTGACGGCTGAAAAAGGCCTGGCGTTTGAAGTGCAGATAATGCCGGACGCGCCGGCGATGCTGTACACCGATCGCCAGCGTCTTGAGCAAGTGCTCAAGAACCTGCTGTCCAACGCGGTGAAGTTCACCGAGCAGGGCTCTGTCATGCTTTCGGTGACCGGCCAGCCGGGTTCGGGTATCGCGTTCATGGTGCGTGATTCGGGAATAGGCATTGCGCCCGATCAGCAGCAGAGTATTTTCGAGGCGTTCCGCCAGGCTGATGGCACCACCAATCGCCGCTATGGCGGCACCGGGTTGGGCCTGTCGATTTCCCGGGACCTGGCTGCCTTGCTTGGCGGTTCGATCTCGGTTGTCAGCGAGCCGGGGAAGGGCAGCGTATTCACTCTGGTATTGCCCGAGCGTTATATCGAGCCCGGCGAGGAGCCCGTGGAGCCAAGGATGTTCGCCCCGGCAACAACCGCGCCAGCGCCAGCCCATGTGCCGACACCGCTGTCCTTGGTCGCTGAAGTGGACCCGCCAGTCCCGCAATTCGCGGACGACCGCGACAAGGCGCCTTTCGCGACCCGCTGCATCCTGGTCATTGAAGACGAACCCAAGTTCGCCCGGATCCTGTTCGACCTCGCCCACGAGCTCGGTTACCAATGCCTGGTGGCCCATGGCGCCGACGAGGGATTTGACCTGGCCCTGCAACTGAGTCCCGACGCGATCCTGTTGGACATGCGCCTGCCGGATCACTCCGGGTTGACCGTGTTGCAGCGCCTCAAGGAACAAGCCCAGACCCGGCACATTCCGGTGCACATCATCTCCGTCGAAGACCGCGTCGAAGCGGCGATGCACATGGGCGCCATCGGTTACGCCGTCAAGCCGACGACCCGGGAGGAACTCAAGGATGTTTTCGCCCGCCTGGAAGCCAAGCTGACCCAGAAGGTCAAGCGGGTGCTGCTGGTGGAAGACGATGATCTGCAGCGCGACAGCATTACCCGCCTGATCGGCGACGATGACATCGAAATCACCGCCGTCGGCCTGGCGCAGCAAGCCCTGGAACTGCTGCGCACCAATGTCTACGACTGCATGATCATCGACCTCAAGTTGCCGGACATGCTCGGCAACGACCTGCTCAAGCGCATGTCCAGCGAGGAGATCTGTTCGTTCCCGCCGGTGATTGTCTACACCGGGCGCAACTTGACCCGCGATGAAGAAGCCGAGCTGCGCAAATATTCGCGCTCGATCATCATCAAGGGCGCGCGCTCGCCGGAGCGCCTGCTGGACGAGGTCACACTCTTTCTGCACAAAGTCGAATCCCGGTTGTCCCATGAAAGACAGCGCATGCTCCAGACTGCCCGCAGCCGCGACAAGGTGTTCGAAGGCCGCAAAGTGTTGTTGGTGGATGACGACGTGCGCAACATTTTCGCCCTGACCAGCGCCCTGGAGGCCAAAGGAGCGGTCGTGGTCATTGGCCGTAACGGATACGAGGCGATCGAGCGCCTGAACGAGGTCGAAGACATCGACTTGGTACTGATGGACGTGATGATGCCCGAGATGGATGGCTTTGAAGCTACCGCGCTGATCCGCAAGGATCCACGCTGGCGCAAACTGCCGATCATCGCCGTGACAGCCAAGGCCATGAAAGATGACCAGGAACGCTGCCTGGCGGCGGGCTCCAACGACTACCTGGCCAAGCCGATCGACCTGGATCGCCTGTTTTCACTGATTCGCGTGTGGTTGCCGAATATGGAAAGAATTTAGTGGAACGTAATACAGACATTGAACTTCGTTTGTTGATTGAAGCGATCTACCTGAAGTACAGCTACGATTTTCGCGACTATTCTGGCGCCTCTATCAAGCGCCGGGTCCTGCACGCGTTGAGCCAGTTCGACTGCAAGACTATTTCAGCCTTGCAAGAGCGGGTGCTGCACGATCCGGGCGCGTTCATGCAGTTGCTGCAACTGCTGACGATTCCTGTCAGCGAGATGTTTCGCGATCCCGCGCATTTTCTGGCGATACGCGAAGAAGTCGTTCCGCTGCTCAGGACCTACCCGTCGATCAAGATCTGGATCGCCGGTTGCAGCACCGGCGAAGAGGTCTATTCGATGGCGATCCTGCTGCGCGAAGAGGGCCTGCTGGACCGCACGCTCATTTACGCAACCGACATCAATCCGCGTTCTTTGGAAAAAGCCAAGCAGGGCATTTTTTCCCTGGAAAACGTCAGGGCCTACACCCAGAATTACCAGCTTGCCGGAGGACGGCTCTCGTTTGCCGATTACTACACGGCGGCCTACGATTACGCCATGTTCGATAAAACCCTGCGCCAGAACGTGACCTTCGCCGATCACAGCCTTGCGACGGACAGTGTGTTTTCCGAAACGCAGTTGATTTCATGTCGTAACGTATTGATTTATTTCAATAAAAAGCTTCAAGATCGCGCCTTTGGACTTTTTCACGAGTCCCTCTGCCATCGTGGCTTCCTGGTACTGGGGAGCAAGGAAACACTCGACTTTTCGGCGTTCGGCAAGCAGTTCGAACCATTGGTCAAACAGGAACGGATCTATCGCAAGTTATGAATCCAGTGACAGACAGATCCAGGCCCATGGTCGAGGCCATCGTCGTCGGCGCATCCGCCGGAGGCGTCGAAGCGCTGCTCAAAATCTTCAGCCCGCTGCGCAGGGGCTTTCGCGTGCCCATTCTGGTGGTGTTGCATTTGCCCGACGAGCGCAATAGCCAGCTGGCCCAGGTATTCCGCCACCGCCTTGCGGTACCGGTGGAGGAAGCCCAGGACAAGCAGGACATCAGCCCGGGAACCTTGTATGTCGCGACGCCTGGTTATCATTTGTCGGTCGAAGCTGACCGCAGCCTGTCGTTGAGCCTGGAGGCCCCGGTGCACCATTCGCGACCGTCAATCGATGTGTTGTTCGAGTCGGCGGCCGATGTCTACGGTCCCGACCTGCTGGCGGTGGTGCTGACCGGCGCGAACAGCGACGGGGCCCGCGGCCTGGCCAAGGTCAAGGCGCAGGGCGGCCTTACGATTGTCCAGGACCCGGAGGAGGCGCAGGTTTGCACCATGCCCGAAGCGGCGCTCAGCTTGCATGAGCCCGACCACATCCTAACTTTGCAGGGCATCGGCCAGTTACTGGCCGGGCTGGAATGAACCACATGCCAAGAGATATTCAAGCCAAACTGCTGATCGTCGACGATCTGCCTGAGAATCTGTTGGCCCTGGAAGCGCTGATCAAGCGCGACGACCGCCAAGTCTTCAAGGCGTTGTCGGCCGATGAAGCGCTGTCCCTGCTTTTGCAGCATGACTTTGCCTTGGCAATCATCGATGTGCAGATGCCGGGCATGAACGGGTTCGAACTGGCCGAACTGATGCGCGGCACGGAAAAGACCCGCAGCATTCCCATTATTTTCGTCAGCGCCGCCGGCCGCGAGCGCAACTACGCGTTCACCGGTTATGAAAGTGGCGCGGTGGATTTCTTGCACAAGCCGCTGGACACCCACGCGGTCAAAAGCAAGGTCAACGTGTTCGTCGAGCTCTATCGCCAGCGCAAGGCAATGAAGGAGCAAGTGATTGCCCTCGAGCAGAGCCGTCGGGAGCAGGAGCAGTTGCTCGAGGAGTTGCAAGCCACCCGCAGCGAGCTTGAGCAGGCGGTGCGCATGCGTGACGACTTCATGTCGATCGTCGCTCATGAGGTGCGTACGCCGCTCAATGGCCTGATCCTCGAAACGCAGCTGCGCAAGATGCACCTGGCGCGGGACAACGCCGCGGCCTTCACCTTGGATAAGGTGAAGGCGATGGTGGAGCGCGATGAACGCCAGATCAAAAGCCTGATCCGCTTGATCGAGGACATGCTGGACGTCTCTCGCATTCGAACCGGCAAGCTGTCCATTCGTCCGACCCGCTTCAACTTGACGGCACTGGTGCAAAACCTGGTCCGCAACTTCCAGCCGCAGATCGCCGCTGCCGAATGCACACTGAGCTGCACGGCCGAACCCTCGGTAGAAGGGCAGTGGGATGAGTTCCGCATCGAGCAGGTGGTGTCGAATCTGCTGACGAATGCCCTGCGCTATGGCAGCAAGAGTCCGATTGACGTGCGTGTCTACAAGACGCCCGACCATGCTTGCGTCGAGGTCCAGGACCAGGGCATCGGCATCAGCGAAGAGAATCAGAAGCGCATCTTCCAGCAGTTCGAACGGGTTTCCTCCAAGGCCGCTACGGCGGGCCTTGGGTTGGGCTTGTTCATCTCCGAACAGATTGTTACCGCCCATGGCGGCAGCATCACGGTCGATAGCCGCCTCAACGAAGGGGCGTTGTTTCGCGTTTGTCTGCCTTTTCAGAAAACTGGCGAACGGACGCAACCTCTGAGTGACCCCAGGGTCGTATCAGCAGCTATTGATCCAACAAAGGCTTCTCATGAGTGAAGATGCGCAAGACGTTGTTCTGATCGTCGAGGATGACCCCTCGATCCTGATGGTGCTGTCGGCTTACCTGTCCGGCGAAGGCTATCGCGTGCTGCAGGCTGAAAATGGTGAGCAGGCGTTCGAGATCCTCGCGAGCAAGCCCCATCTGGACATGATGATTACTGACTTCCGCCTGCCCGGCGGCATTTCCGGCGTGCAGATCGCCGAGCCCGCGGTGAGGTTGCGTCCGGACTTGAAGGTCATCTTCATCAGCGGTTACGCCCAGGAAGTGCGCGAGACGGACAGCCCCATTACCCGCAAGGCGCCGATCCTGGACAAGCCGTTTGACTTGGATGTGTTGCAGAAAATCATGCAGCGGATGTTGTCGTAGCTTTTGTATGACTGGGGAGCTGGCTTGTGTCAGCCGAGGCGTCCCAGTCAAACCTTGATCATCTCCCGCACCTTCGCCGTCAACAGATCAAACGTGAACGGCTTGGTGATCATCTGCATGCCAGGGTCCAGGAAACCGCCGCGCACTGCGGCGTGTTCGGCGTAGCCGGTGATGAACAGTACCTTGAGATCCGGGCGGATCTGCCGGCCGATTTCCGCCAGTTGCCGCCCGTTCATGCCGGGAAGGCCTACGTCGCTGATCAGCAGGTCGATGCGCTGGATCGATTGTAGGATCGGCATCGCGCTATTGGCATCGGCGGCCTCGACGAAGGCGTAGCCCAACTCGCCCAGCACCGCACAGACCAATACCCGCACCGCTGGATCATCTTCAACGATCAGCACAGTCTCGCCATCCTGTGCATAAGGCGCCTGTTGGGCGACGGCTGACGGTTCGTGTATTTCTTCGCCCGCGAAACGCGGCAGGTAAAGGTTCACCGTGGTGCCTTTGCCGACCTCGCTGTTGATGGTCACATGGCCCCGCGACTGCTTACTGAATCCATAAATCATCGAGAGACCCAGGCCCGTGCCCTGGCCGATGGGTTTGGTGGTGAAGAACGGGTCGAACGCTCGGTTGATCACCGCTTCCGGCATCCCGCAACCACTGTCTTGCACGCTCAGCACCACGTAGTCGCCGGGCTCCAGGTTGGTGTAGGCGCCGGTGAAGCCGGTGTCCAGGTATTGATTGAAGGTCTGCACCACCAGTTTGCCGCCACCCGGCATTGCATCGCGGGCGTTGAGCACCAGGTTGAGCAGGGCGCTCTCCAGTTGGTTGGGGTCGGCTTCGGCGATCCAGAGCTGCTCGTCCAGTTGCATCTCCAGGCGGATGCTCTCGTTGAGGCTGCGTTGCAGCAACTCGCCCATGGACAATACCAGGGTGTTCATTTGCACGGCCTTGGAGTCCAGCGATTGCCGGCGCGAGAAGGCCAGCAACCGATGCGTCAGGCCTGCCGCCCGATTAGCCGACGTCACTCCCAGGTCGATCAGACTGTCGAGGTCTTCGGTACGGCCGCGGGCCAGGCGTCGGCGCAGCAGTTCGAGACTGCCGATAATGCCGGTAAGCATGTTGTTGAAGTCATGGGCGATGCCGCCGGTCAACTGGCCGACCGCTTCCATTTTCTGCGATTGGCGCAGGGCTTCTTCGTTATGGCGCAGCTGGGCGGTGCGCTCCTCGACCTGTTGCTCAAGGGTTTCGAGGGTGGTTTGCAGGCGCAACTCGCTATTGCTGAGATCAATCAGGCGGTCCCGTGCGTCATATTGCCTTCGGCGTCCACGCAGTGCGGTGGTCACCAGGCTGACGAGCGTCACCGGGTGGAACGGACGCTCCAGGAACGTCACGTTGCCCAGTTGTGCGCCGATGCGAGCAACCGGGTTGTGCTCGGGGCCACCGTGATGAGTCAGCAGGACGATGGGCAGGTCGGACCAGGCCGGTTGCTGTTCGATGTGCTGGAACAGGGTTTCCAGATCCGGCCCGACCAAGGCTTCCGATGAAATCACCAAAAGGCCCGCGCCTTTCCCCAATTCTTCGCACAAATGACCCAGGTGACTGCAAACGAGGCCGTTGAAACCGGCTTCCTTGAGAATCATGAGGGCGATCTGGCTGTCCCGTCCCAGCGGCGCAAGAATCAGCGCCCGCTCGGACAGTGGCTCTGCCGACATCACGGGGCTTCATCCCCGAGCAGCGGGTTATCCGCGCCCATATAGGTCGGTACGCCGCGCAATACCCCCTGGAATGCCTCCAGCGGCTGACCGATGGTCATGCCCTGCGTGCTGATGCGATATTCACGGATGGTCGACTCATGGGCGCCAGTGCGTTTCTTGATAACGGAAACCGCCCGGCGAACCTTGCCCAGCGCTTCGAAGTAACGCAGCAGGATTACGGTATCGGCCAGGTAGGTGATGTCCACCGGTGCCTGCATGTCGCCGACCAGACCGTGTTGCGCGACGGTCATGAAGGTCGCCGCGCCTTTGCGATTGAGGTAGAGCAACAGCTCATGCATATGGAGGACCAGGGCGTTTTCTTCCGGCATGGCGGCCTGGTAGCCGTTGATGCTGTCGATGACTACGGTCTTGATATTTGCGTCACTGACGCAACGGCGCACGCGATGGGAAAACTCGCCCGGAGACAGCTCTGCGGCATCGACCTGCTCGATCAGCAGATTGCCGGTTTTTTGCAGTTCGTGCAGATCGATGCCGATATTTTTCATGCGCTCGAACAGCAAGCCCAGTTCTTCGTCGAAGATGAACAGCGCGGCTTTTTCTCCGCGCAGCACGGCAGCAGCAGCAAAGATCAACGAGATCAGCGACTTGCCGGTACCGGCCGGACCGAGGATCAGGGTGCTTGAGCCGGTCTCGATGCCACCGCCCAACAGGGCATCCATTTCGCTGATGCCGCTCGACAGCTGCTGGCGCTGGTACTGGCCGCGATGCTCGGCGGCCACCAGACGAGGGAAGACGTGCAAGCCGTCGCTCATGATGGTGAAGTCGTGGTAGCCGCCACGGTATTTCTGCCCGCGATACTTGACCACCCGCAGCCGCCGCCGTTCGGCACCGTAGTTGGGGGTCAATTCCTCGAGGCGGATGACGCCGTGGGCCACGCTGTGCACGGTCTTGTCCAGGGACTCGGTGGTGAGGTCATCAAGGAGCAGGACGGTAGCGTCATAACGCACGAAATAGTGTTTAATCGCGAGAATCTGGCGACGATAACGCAGGGAGCTTTGCGCCAGCAGGCGGATCTCCGAAAGGCTGTCCAGCACGACCCGGGTCGGCTTGATGCGCTCCACCACTTCGAAGATTTGTCGGGTCGCTTCGCCCAACTCCAGATCCGACGAATACAGCAGGCTCTGCTGCTGATCGGCGTTGAGCAGGCTCTCGGGCGGGGTCAGTTCGAAAATATGAATGTTTTTATCCAGCGTCCACCCGTGGGAGGCTGCGCCCTGGCGCAGTTCATGCTCGGTCTCCGATAGGGTGATGTACAACGAGCGTTCGCCGGCCTGGGCGCCGGCCATCAGGAAATGCAAGGCAACCGTAGTTTTACCGGTGCCCGGCTCTCCCTCCAGGAGGAACACGTGTCCTCGGGACAAACCACCGGAAAGAATATCGTCCAGTCCCTCGATACCGATGGCGGCTTTGGTGCTGATCGACTCGTTTGATGTAATCAAAAATAACCCTCTCATGACTAGGGGAGTGGGCAGTTGACGGGGTATCGCCTGAAATGAACTGCCTGAACACTTGACCTCTGGCAGTGGTAGCGGTTCCGCTTCCTTTGACAAAACGCGCATTGCTGCACAACTTTCGGCTCGCGTCGATTGGCCTAGAGACCTTGTTGCAGCGCCGGGTCATCGGGGTTCAGTTGTTCCAGTTGGGCCAGCAGGATCTGGACATTCTGCAACTGTCCGGTCTCCTTCCAATAGTTGATCAGCAGCACACGTGCCTTGCGGTCGGCGGGGTAGCGCTGAACGATTTCCTGCAACTGTTTCTGCGCGGCTTCCACTTCCTGCTCGGCGTGCAACGTGGTTGCCAAGTCATAACGGTAATGCCTGTTCTCAGGCTCCAGCTCCACGGCTTTTGCCAGGCCGAGCACCGCGTATTCGCTCTGGCCGTGTTGCAGCAGCCACATGCCCAGTGCATGTTGCAGATAAGCTGATGCCGGCTGGGTTTGCAACTGGCGGGCGAGCAATTTTCGTGCGGCTTCCCCCTGGCCTTGTTTGTCCAGCACGTCGACCTGCATGACCAGCGCCGGCAGGTTGTCCGGTTGCAGGCGCAGCGCCTGTTCAAGTGCCTGCTGGGCTTTTTTCAGCTCGGCGCTGTGCAAGTACAGGCGGGCGAGTTGATAGAGCGATTCGGTAGTCGGTGGCCCGTCGTTCAACACTTGCTTCCAGGTATCGACAGCGATCTGCATCGCTGCGAAATACAGGCCCAGTTCATCCGGTGAAGACCCCAGCAGCGCATCCACGGCGGCGAATCGAACGTCTGGCTCGTTGTCATCCAGCAGCGGGCCGAGCAACAGGCTGCGATGGGCGTTCGGCACCAGTCCGACGATACTGCCGATGGCGGCTCGCCGCACATCTGGCGCTTCGCTTTGCAGGTCCGCCTGTGCCAGTTTCAGGGCTTGCGGGCTGGGGTAATTGGGCAGTTCGGCGTGCAGCCATACCCGACGCTTGGGCGACAGGTCCGGACGTCCCAATTGCTGATACAACATCCGCGCGGCGCCGGGCTGGCCATTGCGCGCTTGTTCCAGGGCTTCGCTGTAACCGCGCTTGATAGCCTCGGGAATCTGCGGCGTCGTACTGCGCTGCCACATCGCGACAAGACCGATCGCCAACACAACGGCAAGACTGAGAAGCAGGTAGCGGCGAGACGAGGGCATGCAGGTAATCCATAACCAGGAGCGTGAAATGTCGCAAGCTTCGGTCAGGCCGCGACCTGAGTCAAACCTTGTGGCTATCCGCGTACGAAACGTATGGGCGATCGACCAAAAAAAGCCCCGCGTCCAAATGAGACGCGGGGCAAAAATTTGGCTGGTTGCGGCCAACCAAAGGAGCTCGGTGGGGAAGGGGTCAGTTGCTGGCGACGGTTTCCGGTTGCCAACCGCCGCCGAGGGCCTTGTAGATCGCGACGATGCCGCGGTACAGGTCGACTTCGGCCTGGGCCTGGCTATCTTCGGCGGCCAGGCGTTCACGCTGGGCGTCGAGGAGCACGAGGAAGTCCTCTGTGCCTTCGCGGTAGCGGATTTCGGCGAGGTTGGCGGCCGCGCGGCTCGATTCGCTCTGGCGGATCAGCGAGATCAGCCGTTGCTGGCGCTTGCCGTAGTCGCTGAAAGCATTTTCCGACTCTTCCAGGGCCAGCAGCACTTGTTGCTCGTAGTTCGCCAGGGCGCCATCCGCCTCGGCGCTGGCACCGCGCAAGCGCGCCCGCACGCTGCCCAAGTCGAAGGCTGCCCAGGTAATGCTCGGACCCAGCGCCCAGGCATTGGCCGCCGAGGAGCCGATCTGCGAACCGCGTCCAGCGGTAAAGCCGAGGAAGCCGCTGAGGCTGACCCGTGGGAACAGGTCGGCCTTGGCCACGCCGATGCGTGCCGTTGCGGCTGCCAGCTGACGCTCGGCGCTGAGCACGTCTGGGCGGCGTTGCAACAGTTGACCGGGGTCGCCAATTGGCAGGGCCTTGGCAATGGCCGGCAACTGCTTGGGGCTCAGGTCCACGCTCAGCTTGTCCGGGCGCTCGCCCAGCAACGTCGCAATGCGGTTGCGCTGGCGGGCCTGTTCGGCTTGCAGTTGTGGCACGCTGGCTTCCACTGCGGCCAGCCGAGCATCGGCACGGACCACGTCGAGCTGATCGCCGACGCCGGCATCGCGCAGGCTTTCGGTGATCTTGCGTGACGCCTGTTGGTTGTCCAGGTTCGCCAGGGCAATCTTCTCCCGAAGCTGGGCGCCGCGCAGTTGGCCGTAGGCATCCACCAGTTCGGCAATCATCGTCACCTGCAACTGGTAGAGGTCGGCTTCGGTGGCCTGCTGGTCGGCGTCGGTGGCCTCCAGGTTACGCCGGATGCGGCCGAACAGGTCCAGCTCCCAGGCCATATCCAGGCCCAGGTCGTAGCGCTCGCTATTGACCCGATCATCGGTCTGGCCCATCGGGTTCTGCCCCTTGCCCAACTCGCTGCTGGCACGGCTGGTGATGGTCGGCATGGCGTCATTGCTGGCGTCATCGCGAATCGCACGGGCGGCCCGCAGACGGGCGAAGGCCACGCGCAACTCACGGTTGCCTTCCAGGGAGCGGGTCACCAACGCGTTAAGGGTCGGGTCGTCGAACTGCTGCCACCAGATGCCTTCGAAGCGCGCGCGATCGAAGTTCTTCTGGCCGGCGGCGCCGTCGGTGGCGGTGGTGATATTTGCCGCCTCCGTTTGCGGTGTCTGGTAGTCCGGGCCCACGGCGCAGGCACTCAGTGCCAGAACCAGCAAGCTCGGCATGAACACTTTCAAACTCATTGTTGCGCCTCCAGTTTCAAGGCCCGGGCCGCTTTGCGGGCCTCGCTGCGCTCGACGAAGTTACGGATCAATACGTAGAACACCGGGGTCAGCAACAGGCCAAAGAAGGTCACGCCGAGCATGCCCGAGAACACCGCGACACCCATGGCGTGGCGCATTTCCGCACCCGCGCCGCTGGAGAACACCAGGGGCACCACGCCCATGATGAAGGCGAACGAGGTCATCAGGATCGGCCGCAGACGCAGGCGGCAGGCTTCGAGCACGGCGGCCAGCGGGGTCATGCCTTCGAGCTGTTTATCCTTGGCGAACTCGACGATCAGAATCGCGTTCTTACAGGCAAGCCCCACCAGTACGATCAAGCCGATCTGGGTGAAGATGTTGTTGTCACCGCCCGACAGAATCACACCGGTGATGGCCGACAGCAGGGTCATCGGTACGATCAGGATGACCGCCAACGGCAGGCTCCAGCTTTCGTACTGTGCCGCGAGTACCAGGAACGCCAGCAGGACGCAGAGCGGGAACACGAACAGCGCGGTGTTGCCCGAGAGGATCTGCTGGTACGTCAGGTCGGTCCACTCGTAGGTCATGCCGTTGGGCAGTTCGTCCTTGAGCAGTTTCTCGATGGCTTTTTCAGCCTGGCCGGAGCTGTAACCCGGTGCGGCGGCACCGTTGATTTCAGCGGTGATAAAGCCGTTGTAGTGCATTACGCGGTCCGGTCCCGAGGTGTCGCTGACCTTGATAAAGGTCGCCAGCGGGATCATCTCGCCACGGTTGTTGCGCACCTTGAGCTGGCCGATCTGGTCCGACTCGAGGCGGAACTGCTGCTCGGCCTGGACGTTGACCTGGTAGGTACGACCGAAGCGGTTGAAGTCGTTGGCATACAGCGAACCCAGGTAGATCTGCAGGGTGTCGAAGATGTCACTGACGGCCACGCCATGGGTCTTGGCTTTTTCACGGTCGATGGCGGCATCGACCTGGGGCACGTTCACGGTGTAGCTGGTGAATAGCCCGGCCAGTTCCGGCACGTTGTGGCTCTTGGTGATGATGTTCATGGTTTCCTTGTACAGCTCGTCGTAGCCCAGGTTGCCCCGGTCTTCGATTTGCAGGCGGAAACCACCGATGGTGCCCAGGCCCTGTACCGGCGGCGGCGGGAAGATCGCCATGTAGGCTTCCTGGATTTCCGAGTACTGGCCGTTCAACGCACCGGCGATCGCACCGGCTGACATGCTCGGGTCCTTGCGCTCGTTAAAAGGCTTGAGGGTGACGAACACGATGCCGGAGTTCGGGCTGTTGGTGAAACCGTTGATCGACAGGCCCGGGAAGGCCACCGCGCTTTCAACGCCTGGCTGTTTGAGGGCCATGTCGGACATGCGTTTGATCACGTCTTCGGTGCGGTCCAGGCTCGCAGCGTCCGGCAACTGGGCGAACGCCACCAGGTATTGCTTGTCCTGGCCAGGCACGAAACCGGTCGGCGTGCTCGAGAAGCCGAAGAAGGTCAGCACCATCAGGCCCGCATAAAGGACCAGGGCGATGCCGCTGCTGCGGATCACGCGGCCGACAGTCCCCACGTAGCTGTGGCTGGCGCGGTCGAAGAAACGGTTGAACGGACGGAACAGCCAGCCACCGAAGATTTTGTCCAGCGCTCGCGAAAAACGGTCCTTGGGCGCGTCATGACTCTTGAGCAATACCGCTGCCAGGGCTGGCGACAGGGTCAGCGAGTTGAAGGCCGAGATCACCGTCGAAATGGCGATGGTCAAGGCGAACTGCTTATAGAACTGTCCGGTCAAGCCACTGATGAAGGCCGCTGGCACGAACACCGCGCACAGCACCAGTGCCGTGGCGATGATCGGCCCGGTCACTTCACCCATGGCGCGCTTGGTGGCTTCCACCGGCGTAAGCCCGAGGCCGATGTTCCGTTCGACGTTTTCCACCACCACGATGGCGTCGTCCACGACGATACCGATAGCCAGTACCAATCCGAACAGCGAAAGCGCATTGAGCGAGAAACCGAACAGGTGCATGACGGCGAACGTACCGATCAGCGATACCGGTACCGCCACTAATGGAATGATCGACGCACGCCAGGTCTGTAGGAACAGGATGACGACCAGCACCACGAGAATCAGCGCTTCGAACAGGGTGTGGACCACCGCTTCGATGGAGCCGCGCACGAAGATCGTCGGGTCATAGACGATGCTGTAGTCCATGCCGGCCGGGAAGCCTTTCTTCAACTCGTCCATTTTCTCGCGCACATCGTTGGAGATCTGGATGGCGTTGGAACCTGGGCGCTGGAAGATCGGGATTGCTACCGCTGGCTGATTGTCCAGCAGTGAACGCAGGGCGTATTGACTGGAGCCCAGTTCGACCCGGGCGATGTCTTTCAAACGAGTGATTTCACCGTTGGCGCCGGAACGAATGATGATGTTCTCGAACTCTTCTTCGTTCACCAGGCGACCCTGGGTGTTGACCGACAGTTGGAACGCCGTGGCGTTAGGCGCTGGTGGCGCCCCCAGGGCACCGGCAGCGACCTGGCGGTTCTGTTCACGGATCGCCGTGACCACGTCAGTGGCGGTCAGGTTGCGCGAAGCGGTCTTGTTCGGATCGAGCCAGACCCGCAGGGAGTAATCACCCATGCCGAACAGTTGCACATCACCCACGCCGCCCAGGCGCGCCAGCTCATCCTTGATGTTGAGCAAGGCGTAGTTGGACAGGTAGAGCATGTCGTAGCGTTGGTCCGGCGAGGTCAAGTGCACAACCATCGTCAGGTCGGGCGAGGCCTTGTCCACGGTGATACCGATGCGGGTCACTTCCTCCGGCAACTTGGGCTCGGTACGGGTGACGCGGTTCTGCACCTGCACCTGGGCGTTGTCCAGGTCGGTGCCCAAGGCAAAGGTGATGGTCAGCGTGATCTTGCCGTCGGCGGTGGACTGCGAGGACATGTACAGCATGTTCTCGACACCGGTGATGGCTTGCTCCAAGGGCGCGGCAACGGTTTCGCCGATCACCTTGGGGTTGGCGCCCGGGAAGTTGGCGCGCACGACCACGGTCGGTGGCACGACTTCCGGGTATTCGCTGATCGGTAGCTGGAACAGCGAGATGGCGCCCGCGATCAGGATCAGCAGCGAGAGCACCGCTGCAAAGATTGGCCGTGAAATGAAGAACTGGGAAAATTTCATCTTGAGTTCAGTCCCTTAACCGCGTGGGGACGCAGAGGCCAGTTTGCCTGCCGATCCGGACGGCGCCTTGGCGGGCGCGACCTGAGGCAAGTTGCTGGCTTCGAGCGCTTTGCGTTGTTGTGCCAAGGCGGCGAGGGTGGCTTCGCTGGCCATCGGCACGGTTTCAGGCGTAACCGGCGAACCCGGACGGGCCCGTTGCAGCCCCTTGACGATGATGGTGTCGTCCTTGCTCAAGCCGTTGCGCACGATGCGCAGGCCTTCGATCTTCGGACCCAGCTCGACGGCGCGGTACGCAGGCTTGTTCTCGGCGTCCATCACCAGTACGAATTTTTTGCCCAGGTCGGTGCCCACGGCTTCGTCGTTGATCAGCACGGCGGAGTAGGTGCCGCTGCCCACCAGTTTCAGGCGGGTGTAGAGGCCCGGGGTGAAGGCGCCGTCTTTGTTGTCGAATACCGCGCGACCACGGATGGTGCCGGTCTGCGGGTTGACCTGGTTATCGACGAAGTTCATCTGGCCTTGGTGCGGGTTGCCGTCTTCGTTGGACAGGCCCATGTAGACCGGCGTGGCCTGGCCGCGCTGGCCCTGGCGGGCAAGTTGGGTGTACTTGAGGAAGACGCGCTCGTCGGCATCGAAATAGGCGTAGACCTTGTCGGTGGAAACGACGCTGGTCAGCGGCGTGACGTCGGCGGTCACCAGGTTGCCAGCGGTGATCTCCGCACGGCTGACGCGGCCACTAATGGGCGAGGTGACGCGGGTGAAGCTCAGGTTCAGTTTCGCCAGGTCCAACTGCGCCTGGATGGCTGCGGCGGCGGCACGGGCTTCCTGGGCGGCGCTGGTGCGCGAATCCGCGAGCTCGGCGGAGATGGCATTGCTCAAGCGCAGGCGTTCGCCACGCTGGGCTTCATTCTCGCTGCGGGTGGCGGTGGCGCGGGCCTGAGCCAGTTGGGCTTCGAGGCGACGTACTTCAGATTGGAAAGGGCGCGGGTCGATCTGGAACAGCAGGTCGCCTTTCTTGACCAGCGCGCCTTCGGTGAAGGCCACTTCATCGATCTGCCCCGAGACACGTGGACGAATCTCGACGGTTTCCGGCGCTTCGAGGCGTCCGGTGAATTCATCCCATTCGTTGACGGGCTGCTCCAGCACCTTGGCCACGCTGACTTTGGCCGCCGGCATGGAAGCTGCCGTATCGGGAGTCTTGCCGCAAGCGCTGATCACCAGCACTGCCAACAGTGCGAGGGGAAAACGCAGTTTAGAAAGTGAATGTTCCATGGATAGCATCCGCCAAGTGTATTGAGATGGGCGGATGATGCGTGGCGAGGCGCAGAGGAACGAATCGAATGAAGCAAAGGTAACTATCATTCGGAATGATATAAGCCATCGATGAGCCCTCTGGAACAGGGCTTTCGTTAGTTGGCTATCAATTGTATCGATGTTTACCGATCCGGCGCGTCACGGCAGGTAAAGCTCATGAATACGCTTGATCTCACCCTCCTTGCGCAACGCCTCCACCGCCCCACGCAAGTCCTCGACAATCTTGGCCGAGCATCGTCGGGAGCATGCCAGGTAAAGGTCGGCGCTGCTGCCGACCGAACTCATCAGCAGTTTGCGCTTGGACATTTTCGGCCAGATGTAGCGACTCTCCGGCACCCCATTGAACCAGGCATCGATACGACCCATCAGCAGCATCTGGGCGGGGTTGTCGCCGATGGCCAGGGGGTAGATCTGGTCGTCCCGGAAGCCCTCTGTGCGCAGGATCTCCTCCTGCGCGCTGCCCAGGCCGACGCCTATCTTGCGGAAGGTTGCTTTCGCTTGGGCGAAGCTGTTCACCTGCCGGTCGAGGCTGAAAAAGGCTCGCTCCATGGGCATGATCCGGGCAATCCAGGTGAAGCGATCTTCTCGCCCCGGGATACGTGACAGAGGTGTTATCAAGTAATCGCGTTCTTCGCTGACGTGTTTCTGTGCCCTGGCCCAGGGAAGCAGATGGATCTTCGCGGTGTACCCGGCACGGGTCATGGCTTGCACCGCGACGTCGCCGACAATCCCGTACCCCCTGGGGTCGTCGACGAAGGTCAGTGGGGGCGCGTCGAGGATGTGCAGTTCAATCACTTGGGACTCGCTGCGGGCGTGATCGACTACCAGCAGCAACAGGCAGAGCAGGCACAATGCTTGGGTACGGCCATTCAATACGCGGTTGATCCGGCTCATGATCGATACTTCAGGCATTGAAAGGGCGGGGCGCCATTCTACGCATGCCGGGCGCCAGTCACATCGTCTTGCAGGCCGCTGTGTCATGGGGACGCGCTTGCATACACGGCGCGTTCTTGTCTGGACATGTCAGCGTTTGTCATCCGGCCTGATTGCGTGCTCCTGAAGGTATAGATCATCCCGACGATAAAAACCCGGGTGCCTGGGATTTGATGTCTGGTTGCTTGATCAATCGCTCAGCCTGCCTTTGACGAGGGGAGGCTGAGTCGCGATTTGCAGGCTTTGCCTTGGGCGGATATCAGGTTCCCGCAGCGGCAGCGGCCTCACGCCCGGCGTGTGCCGCAAAGCCATGTCGCGACGACCACGCCACCGCCAGTGCCAAGAACAGCAGAACCGTCAGCGCAGGCGCAAACGCAACGACCCCCAGATGATTCAACAAGGCGCCTCCGATGATCCCACCGCCGGCAATCGCAACGTTCCATGCGGTGACCAGCATGGACTGGGCGAGATCCGCCGCTTGTGCCGCCGTCTTGACAATGGCTGTCTGGAACAGCGTCCCGGCCCCACCGAAAGCGATCCCCCACGCGGCCATCGCGGCGTAGATAGCGACCGGCATGTCTCTCATCATCCCTAGCACCAACGCGGCGATTGCAAACAGGACTGTGCTGGCGAGCGTCAGGGCCCGAAGGTGTCGATCAATCAATGCGCCGACGATCCAGATGCCGAGTAGCGAGGCGACGCCAAACACCAGCAATACAAGATCCGTTCGCTCGGCCAACCCGGACGCTGCCAGGAAGGAAGCGATGTAGGTGTATAGGATGTTGTGCGCCAACACGAAGGTCAGCACCACGAACAACACGCTGCGGACACCGGGCAGGGCAAACACCCGACCTAATTCAAGCCGCTTCGCCCGGGGTTGCCCAGTGAAGTCAGGCACCTTCAGGCGTACCCAGACCATCAACGCAATCGCAAACACGCTCATGACGGCGAAGCTCATCCGCCAGCCAATCAAATTGCCAAGCAGAGTGCCAGCCGGCACGCCCAGGGACAGCGCCAACGGCGCGCCAACCATCGCAATGGCTATCGCCCGACCTCTTTGGCGTTCTGGCACCAGGCGGGCGGCATAACCGGCCAGCAATGCCCAAAGCAGCCCTGCTGAAACACCTCCGAGCAACCGAGCGATGATCGTCAGACCATAGCTGGTGGACAGTGTCGTGACGGTATTGGCGATGGCGAAGCCGGCGATGGCCAATAACAACAAGGGTCTTCTGCGCATGCCTTGGGTGGCCGCCGTCAACGGGATGGCGGCGAGCAACGAACCGAGGGCATAGACAGTAACGAGTTGGCCTGCGAAAGCTTGCGAGACCGCCAGCCCTTCGCTGATCAGCGGCAGCAGGCCAGCGGGAAGTGCTTCTGTGAGGATAGTGACGAACGCTGCCAGTGCAAGGGCAAACAGCGATCCGAGGGGGAGTGGTGCGGCATCTTCGCCGTCGTTTCGATCTGCGCCGATCCGGGTACTGGCAATCGTCATGTTTCACCTTCCTGTAAGCCGCTGATGGACTGGATGATTCCGTCCCACAAGGATGAATATCTGGCGACTACGGTAGATGCGCTTCACAGTGGAGACAATAATGCTAAGGTTCGGAACACAGCGGACAAATTGTCTCAGGTGGATCTGCGATGGAATCGTTAAGCGGGATAGATTTTTTTGTTCGGGCCGCCGAGGCTCGAAGCTTTTCAGAGGCGGGCCGGGTGCTCGGGGTCTCCTCGTCGGCGGTGGGCAAAAGCGTGGCTCGGCTGGAACAACGATTGGGCGTGCGTCTGTTCCATCGCAGCACGCGAAGTATCACGCTGACGGCGGAGGGCGCGCTTTTCCTGGAGCGCTGCCGGCGCATCTTGTGCGAAATCGAAGCGGCGGAACTCGAGTTGTCCGAAACCCGAAAAGCGCCGCGCGGCCGATTGCGAGTGAGCCTGCCTTTGGTGGCGGGGCTGGTCATGCCGACGCTGATTGCTTTTATGCGCCGCTATCCGAGTATTGAGCTGGACCTGGATTTTTCTGATCGATTGGTAGACATCGTCGAGGAAGGTTTTGACGCGGTTATTCGTACCGGCGAACCGAACGATTCCCGGCTGATGTCCAGGCCGTTGGGCACGTTTAAACTGCTGGTGGTCGGTTCACCCCGGTACTTCGCGGAACATGGCAGGCCGCAGGTCCCGGCAGATTTGTTGCAGCATGTCTGCCTGCTGTACAGATTTCCGAGCTCCGGCAGATTGCAGGTTTGGCCAGTCGCCGGGGAAGGGGAGGCGGATCTCACTCTCCCGGCAGCTCTGATCTGCAACACCACCGAAGCGTTGCTACACGTTGTACGCGATGCATTGGGGATTGCCTGCGTGCCGGACTTGACGGTACGCGATGCGCTCGCCGCTGGGGAATTGGTCACCGTTCTGGATGACTTCAATCAGCACCAGAACACGTTCCGCATGCTTTGGCCTTCCAGCAAGCATCTGGCGCCAAAGTTGCGGGTGTTCATCGATTTCATGTGCACCGAGTTATTCAAGCGGTAAGCGCAGCGGATCACAGCCGGAACAACCAGTAAAATCTGCCTGACAAAGGGGTGGCGGCAAGGTAGCGCGAGTACTTGAGCTGTCAGTTAGATGTCGATCGAAATCAAAGTCATTGACGGCGAAGATTATGATCATCATCATAGCCTCGCCCGACACGCTCCGATGCCGGGACCGACCCAGCCCGAGGATTTCCTATGACAACCCCTAAACCCGTAGCGTTGGTGACTGGCGCTTCGTCTGGCATCGGAGAAGCCGTTGCCAACAGACTCGTGGCCGCCGGCTACCGTGTGTATGGCACCAGTCGACGAGGAACTCGGGCGCAAGGTCAGGCGTTTGCGATGCTGGCCCTGGACGTGACTGACGATGCCAGCGTCGAAGCCGCCGTCGCAGAGCTGTTGCGGTTGGAGGGGCGCATCGATTTGTTGATCAACAACGCGGGCTTCGGACTCGCCCCGGCCGCAGCGGAAGAGAGCTCGATCGAGCAAGCCAAGGCACTCTTCGATACCAATTTCCTCGGTGTCGTGCGAATGACCCGCGCCGTCGTGCCTCATATGCGGGGCCAAGGTGTCGGTCGAATCATCAACATCGGTTCGATACTCGGCGTCGTCCCCGTGCCTTACGTGGCGCTCTATGTGGCCAGTAAACATGCGGTGGATGGCTACTCCCAGGCGCTGGATCACGAACTGCGTACACATGGCATCCGGGTTGTGGTCATCGAGCCCGGGTATACGAAAACGGCATTCGAGAGCAACAGCTTCCAGGCCGACGCCAAGCTGGACCTGTATGAGGATATTCGGGTAAAGGTAACCAAAGTCGTCAATCAGGCAATGGCGTCTGCCGAGGGGCCCGAAGTGGTCGCCGACGTGGTGCTCAAGGCTGCTCGTGCCGATCGGCCGAAATTGCGCTATACCGCTGGCAAGGCCGCCGCCCAGCTGCAATTCATGCGCCGCTTCGCTCCGGCAGGCCTGCTGGACTCGGGCATTCGCAAAGCCATGCAACTGGCCTGAATCGCCTACGCTGTCCAGCGCTCTGGAAGCTACGCGCTGGCCCGAATTCGCACAAATGGACAGGAAAACAACAATGACCTTCAAAGCGCTGCTTTCCATTAAAACTGGCGATGTGATCTCCACCAGCCTTGTCGACTTCAACGACCAGGACTTGATGCCCGGAGACGTCACTGTCGCGATCGAATATTCCACCGTGAACTACAAGGACGCCATGGCCCTCAGTGGCCGCACGCCGGTGATCCGCCAGTTTCCATTGATTCCAGGCATCGACTTCGCCGGCATCGTCGAAAGCTCCAGCCACGCCGGTTTCCAGGCTGGCGACCGGGTGCTGGCCAACGGTTGGGGGCTGAGCCAGACCCATCACGGCGGTTTTGCCCAGAAGGCACGGGTGAGTGGCGATTGGCTGGTCAAAGTCCCCGAGGTATTTTCGACCCGGGAAGCGATGGCGATCGGCACGGCAGGTTATACCGCGATGCTCAGCGTCTTGGCGCTGGAGCATAGCGGATTGACCCCGGAGCGCGGCGATATCCTGGTCACGGGCGCCAGCGGCGGCGCCGGCTCGGTGGCCATCGCGCTGCTCTCGGGCCTTGGCTATCGCGTGGTGGCCTCGACCGGACGTCAAGAGGGAGCCGCGTACCTGAGCGACCTGGGGGCGACACACGTCATCGATCGCCACACCTTGTCAGAGCCGGGCGCACCCATTGCCAAGGAGCGTTGGGCGGGCGTCATCGACTCGGTCGGCAGCCATACCTTGGCCAACGCCTTGGCGCAGACTCAATACCGTGGCGTTGTCGCTGCGTTCGGCCTGGCCCAGGGGGCGGACCTGCCCGGATCGGTATTGCCCTTCATCTTGCGTAACGTGACCCTGGCCGGTATCGATTCCGTCAATGCGCCGCAAGACGTCCGGTTGCAGGCATGGGCACGACTGGCGCGGGACCTCGACTTGAGCAAGCTGGCCCGAACCACTCAGGTGGTGGGTTTGGCACAGGTTCCAGCGGTCGCCGGTCAGGTGCTGGAAGGAAAGGTCCGGGGGCGCACTGTCGTCGATGTGAACGCGTGACCTACGCTTCTCGTGGCCATTTGGCAAGTAAGCTAGGCTGTTCGCACGACAGGCCGTCGGTATTCGACGGCCTGAAAACAAAGGCGCTATCAATGTCGAAGCATTTGCTGTTGGGCTGGCCCCGTTCCTTGTGCGTGCTTGCTGCCTTGAGCGGCGCGGCCACCATGGCAATTGCTGCCGCGCCTGAAAAAACCGCTACGGAGGTATCGGACACGCAATCGGTGTCCCTGGCAGGCGGCAAGCTGAAGTTCGAGCTGAAAGGCGTCGAGGCCCGTACCTTAAACAGCGAGAACGGCGGTACGATGTACTTCGATCCGGAAAGCGAGCGGGCCATCATCGTTACCGAAGGTCCGGCGCCGACTGCGGGCACCACTCCGGACGCTGCGTTTCGCCTTGCCGTGGATACCTTGAAGGAAAAGCAGCAGGCCGCGTCAGCCAACTTTCGCATGACTAACGAGAAGACCATTCAGGTGAACGGCTTGAAGATGTACCGCCTGGACGGCACCGACGATTTCAACGGCCTGAAGCTACTGATGGCCTCGTTGATGACGATGAACGATCGGAAGGTCACCATCATCGAAGTGATGTCCAGCGTAAACGACCCGGCCGGCCACACCGCTGCGTTGAAGAACATTCTGGGCAACTAAACCGCAGGTTTCCGGATAGTAGGCTGTCGGCTCCCGACGGTCATTCGGATCAAGGCATCGCTGAGTTTGCCATAACCTACCGTTATAAAATTTCCTTATGGAGTTCAGTGGAATTCCATTACAGGCTATCGGGGTCCCCGAAAAACATCTGAATCCGCGATCTCAACCAGCGTTCACCCGGGTCGTTGTCCTGGGATCCGCGCCAGGCCATGTGCAATTCAAAGCTGCGCACCGGGATCGGCGGGTCTTCGGCGCGCACGCCGCCAGCGGCGGTCAGCGCCTCGGCGGTGTAGTCGGGCACCGTAGCCACGATGTCGGTGCCCGCCAGCAACGTGCTCAAGCCGTTGAACTGCGGCACGGCCAGCACTACATGGCGCTTGCGGTCGAGTTTTTCCAGCTCTTCGTCGATGAAGCCGCTCAAGTCGCCGGCAAAGGAAACCAGTGCGTGGGGGCGGGCGCAGAACTCGTCCAGGGTCAATCGTCCCGGCGCGGTGTCGGCGCGCAGCACTTTGGGTAAGCTGCGGCGCAATACCTTGCGCTTGGCGTTCGCCGGGAGGTCGTCGGTGTAGCTGACACCAATGGAGATTTCACCTGAGGCGAGCAGACCTGGCATCAAGATGTAGTTGACTCGCCGCACCACCAGCACAATGCCCGGTGCTTCGGCCCGCAGGCGCTTGAGCAGCATGGGCAGCAGGGCGAACTCGGCGTCGTCCGACAGGCCAATGCGAAACACCGACGTGCTGGTGGCGGGGTCGAACTCCGCTGCCCGGCTGACGGCCGTGGAAATCGAATCCAGGGCCGGGGAGAGCAGGGCGAAGATCTCGATCGCCCGCGCCGTGGGCTCCATGCTGCGTCCGGTGCGCACGAACAGCGGGTCATCGAACAGGCTGCGCAGGCGCGACAGCGCAGCACTGATGGCCGGCTGGCCGAGAAACAGCTTCTCGGCGGCGCGGGTCACACTGCGTTCATGCATCAGTGTTTCAAACACGATCAACAGGTTCAGGTCGACACGACGCAGGTCATTACGATTCATCTGGGGTCCTGGCAGATTCGGCAAGCTTGACGTGGGCGGCCATATGAGAACAATGACCGGCGTGAATCTTACGGGGAAAGGCTGGTACTCTGCATCGGCTAATTTCAGTTTTTAAGGATAGGTCTTATGGGACTGGTTCGGTTTTCATACGGCGGAATCAATGACAGGCATGTCGACTATTAATGGCCACTGATGGTCTTGGGTCCAAAGCCCGGATAGAGTTCATGGCATTAGAGGTAACTTTGACGAGGTTTGCGATGTCCCGCACGATCCGTTTTCACAAGTTTGGTGGTGCCGAGGTGCTCAAATGCGAAGAGCATGCGGCGGCCCTTCCTGCGCCAGGAGAAGTGCAGGTCCGCGTTGAAGCGATCGGCATCAGTTGGTATGACACCCTGTGGCGCCAGAACCTGGCGTCGTCCCAGGCCCGCCTGCCTTCCGGGCTGGGTCATGAGATGGCCGGGGTGGTGACTGCGGTCGGCGAGGGTGTCGATGATCTGGCGGTGGGCGACAAGGTCGCCAGCTTCCCCGCCGAGAGCCCGAACGATTACCCGGTGTACGGTGAAATCATCGTCCTACCCCGTACGGCGTTGACCCGTTATCCCGACGTGCTCAGCCCGATCGAAGCCGCGGTGCATTACACGCCGCTGCTGATCGCCTACTTTGCCTATATGGATCTGGCGCGGGTGAAACCCGGGCAATTTGCCTTGGTGACCGACGCCAGCCATTGCGCCGGCCCATCCTTTGTGCAACTGGGCAAGGCCTTGGGCGTACGGGTGATTGCGGCGACCAAGACTTGCGACGAACGTGAGTATCTGCTGTCGCTTGGCGCTGAAAAGGTCATCGTCACCGAAGAACAGGACTTGCTGATGCAAATCAACAAGCTCACTGATAGTCGTGGCGTCGATGTCGTATTCGATGGTCTTGGCGGGCCGCAGATGTCGCTTCTCGGCGACGTGCTGGCACCCCGCGGCAGCCTGGTGCTGTATGGCCTGCAGGGCGGTAACCAGACACCCTTTCCAGCCTGCGCGGCGTTCCAGAAGAACATTCAGTTCTTTGTGCACTGCATAGGCAATTTCACCGGTAAGCCGGAGCTGGGCATTGTCCAGGACCAGGTAGCGTTGCAGCGGGCGTTGCGCGATATCAATCAGCTGACTGCTGATCGCGTGCTGCTGCCGCTCAAGACTCGGGTGTTTCCGTTCTCCGAGTTCGTCGAGGCTCACCGTTACATGGGCGAATGCCCTTGCCGTGAACGTGTTGCCCTTCAGGTAGTCGACCCCGCCTGATTATCCCCCTTGCGCAAGAGTCATGGCTTCGACTCTTGCGCTGTCCTTGGTCGTACCGACCATTTTCTTCCTTGCTCGTAATCCATCCTGTCCGCCGGAAAGCGCGCACCTGCGCCTGGCACGCGCGACGTCCAGCCGTTTCACTACGGCGCGTTGAAGGCTCACGTCGCCAGAACGGCAACTGAACTGGTTTTTACCGTTAATCTGTATCTTCTAATCATTATTTAAGTCCTGATAATTGAGCGCTTGTTTCCCACTCAAGGAAGAAGTCGTGGCGCGATATAGACTTTGCACTGATTTCCAATCTTCTGCGCATCCTCAAAGTGACTTTCTTGTTATTTCCTTCATGCCTGTGCGTCGGCAAAGGGGGAGAGTGGCTGGAGCAGGAGGCAGGTCACCGCTCGGCATGTTCCTTATTTGTTGTATCCCTTGTCTGTGGGAAGTTGTAAGAAATCTCCTAGGACACTTTGGAAGTTTGGCCATGCCCCATGTTTTCGGGGGGTCTGCCGGTGCCGGCGGCGGAGAAGGGGTGGCACTGCTCGTATGTATCAAATAATTACGCAGGACAGCATTCAAGCCTATCGCCAATACTCTTGGCAATAGCAAAACAATCCTCCAGACCAACACGTCGTGTAAATCAAGCGGGCGCGACGCCGATAATCGAATTTCCAGGTAAATGGTTATGAGTGCAATTCATGAGCAGGCGATGACTTACGTATATCAGCAAGTATTGCAGCGCTTGCTGGATTTTTATTCTCGTGCGGAACGGACTGCATTGCAGCTTTTGATTC
The DNA here is from genome assembly GCF_051131955.1 of Pseudomonas sp. Z4-20. Classification (NCBI taxonomy): domain Bacteria; kingdom Pseudomonadati; phylum Pseudomonadota; class Gammaproteobacteria; order Pseudomonadales; family Pseudomonadaceae; genus Pseudomonas; species Pseudomonas sp. Z4-20. The sequence goes on along the minus strand of NZ_CP071641.1, from coordinate 2,984,060 downwards.
AGCGCTTGATCGTCGCAGCCGGAGGCATCGACCGCATAGGCGAATACCGAGTGTTGACCATCCAGAATGGAAGCCGGGAAGGATTCTACGTTCTCACGGCCTTGCGAGCCGCGCAGTTGAGCATTGCTGGCCGGCATCCGACGACGTTCGATCTGCGCGTCGCCACGCCTCGCCTGGGCGAGACCACGCAGGCCAGCCTGGAAAATATCCATCGCTGCTATAGCGCCCTGTTTGTCTACGATGATCCGCGTGTGGAGCTGCTGATGGCGGACAATCGTGAAGTGGTGCCGTTCAACCACACCAAAGCGTTATCGGCGGCGGGGCACGAGGCCAATCGCTTGGATATGCTGGTCCTGGGGCACCTGCGTTCGAATGACAGCCTCTTGGGTATGGGCGACGACGGCTACCTGGCGATGGCGGAGTTCTACAGGCACATGGCGCGCTGGGGGGCGGGTGTGGACTCATGGGTCACCTGTGACACGCCACGCCAGCAAAAGCACTTCATGACGGGCCTCCAACGCTCAATGCACAAGATCGGCCGGGCCATTGACGCCGGTTGTGGCTATGACGGCCTCTTCACTCAGCTCGATACTCTGGACGGCGAGATCTTCCGGGGTTTCTACGGGCAGGAATGCCTGGGGCCGTGGCAGCCCGAGGGGCAGTTCGAGGCCCGTCGGCGGATAGGACATATCAGCATCGAGGACCTGATTGTCGACCGGTCGGAAGAAAACAACTGGCCGTTGTTCAGCGAGTTCCTGGGGGTGCGCTCCGAGGGACTGATCGTGCCAACGCTTGAGCATGAGTACCTCAGTCCGTATCTATCCGCCCACTTGTATGGCTTGCAGGCTTGCTACCTGCAAGGGCGCAGTTATGAAACGGGCTACAGCGACTATGTGCAGCGAACCATCATGATCATGCATCGCAAGCGACTGCCCATGCACGTCTGCCAGCAGGTCCAGGAATTGTTCGGCACGCCGGCGGCCAGTCCTGAGCGCCGCGCCCAGGCGGCTGTCGAAGCACAAAACTCGCTGGGCCTCAACGAGGCGCAACTGGTTTGCATGCTGTTCGCGCCCTTAGTGGAAAATGGCGCCGGCCTGGAGCATTTCCTGCGTTGTTGCCATCCCGGCATGCTGGTGGCGATGCCAGATTTGCACAAGGCCATGCGGGGCGGGGCCGTAGCCGATCAGGTAGCGCAATGGATGGTCGATGTCAGCGGCCTGCCCATTCTCATGCTAGGCAAGTTGTACCGGACGCGTATTAGCCCAGCGGAACCGGAAAGCGTCTTGACGACGGACCTGCAAGCGGCTGACGCAAGCGTTCATACGGAGGACGACGAGCTGGAGGGCGACGGCCTGTGTGGACGATCGGCATCGCGTTGAGGAGCACCGCTTGAACGATTTCTGCTCCATCATCCGGTCATGTCCGGTCATGGCTCATTCTGTTGGCCCGACTTCATGAAGGGTGGCCGTGAAACCGATTTTGCTTACCAGGCGGTCTATCGATACCTGACGAGCCTGATCAATGAGCTGGGTACCGACGCCCCGGTGCGCCTGCCGTCGTTGCGGCAATTATCCGAGCGCTTGAACGTATCCATTTCAACCATCCAGTACGCTTATTCCTTACTGGAGAAGGAAGGGCGTGTGTACCCGATCGCCAAGTCCGGTTATTACGCGTTGCCGGTGCCCTGTGTTGCCACCCTGGGCGGAGGCGACGATTTGCTTGAAACCTTGTATGTCAACGCACGCCGGCCAGGCATGCTAGCGCTGAGCGACGATGAGCCGGCGTCCTTGCAGTCGCTGGACAGTCCGCTCCTGTTGCTTGAGCGCGAGTTGCTACGCCAGTATCCACGCGCTTCGCAGCTGCCTTCGCAGCCTTGGGGCGAGCAGGAGCTGCGCATGGCGCTGGCGGCGCGCTACACCTCGTCGCCGGCAAGATGCTGGAACGCCGACGACGTGTATATCGGGGCCGACCTGAGAGGTGTCCTGGAAATCCTGATTGCCGTGCTGGCCCTCAGGGGCGCAACGGTGTTGATCGAATCGCCCTGCGACTGGACGATCCTGCGCTTGTTGCAAGCGACCGATGTCCAGGTCATCGAGCTGTCGTTGCTGGAGGGGGGCGAAATCGATGTCGATCAACTGGCCCGATTACTGGCGAGCGAAACGGTCAGGCTGGTGGTGCTGTCCTCGGTCCTGAGCATGCCCATGGGTAAACAGGCAAGTGAAGGCAATCGCCACGCGGTGGCGCGGCTGCTGGAGTTGTACGGCACATGGGTGCTGGAAAACGACAGCTATACCGACCTGATATTCGAGCCAGGCCGGACGCCTTATCGAGATTTGCTTGACCCGGACCGGCTGATTGTCTACTCCACTTTCGAAAAAACCATCGGTGCCGAAGCGCCCTACGGTTATCTGCTGTCGCGGCAACTGACGCTGTCGCTGCAGCGGCACTTTCTGTTACGCGCGTTTCGTCTGTCGCCGATTCGCCAGAAGGCGATTGCTCGCCTGTATAGCAATGGTCGGATCGACCAGCACTTACAGGTGCTGCGGCGCTTGCTGCGTGAAAGTGCCGTTTCGACAACGCAGTGGATGGGCGAACGGCTAGGGGATTGCCTGCAATGGGTGGAGCCTGAAGGTGGCGCGACGATCTGGGTGCGCTCATCGCGCCAAGCTGATCTGCGGCGAGTTTTCCAGCGCCTGCTTGCCCAGCGAATCGTTATCGCGCCGGGGGAATTGTTCAGCATGCAGGGACTTTATGACCAACATCTGCGTTTGGCCCACGTCGTCAGCGGGACCGAGGATCCAGACGCAGCGTTCCACGCGCTGGCCGATGCGTTGAGGGCCGAACAATCATGATGGCAGGGCGATGGATCGAACCCATCGCCTGATGGTCGAACTGTCAGTAAACTGCTTTCATTTTTCGAGCCACTCCATTCCGAGGTTTTGCATGACAGTCAGTCCATTTGCGGGCAAGCCGGCACCGGCAGAGTTGTTGATCGATATCCCGCGACTGGTGACGGCCTATTACACTGGCCGGCCCGATGCTTCGGTTTCGACCCAGCGCGTGGCTTTTGGCACTTCGGGCCACCGCGGAAGCTCTTTCGATCTGGGCTTCAATGAATGGCACGTATTGGCCATCAGCCAGGCGATCTGCCTGTACCGTGAAGCCCAGGGCATCAACGGGCCGTTGTTCGTCGGTATCGACACCCATGCGCTGTCGACCCCGGCGGGCGCCAGCGCGTTGGAAGTGCTGGCCGCCAACGGCGTGACCGTCATGATCGCCGAAGGCGACGAATACACGCCCACGCCGGCGATTTCCCACGCCATCCTTTGCTACAACCGTGGCCGTACCACCGGCCTGGCTGACGGGATCGTCATCACGCCGTCCCACAACCCGCCGCAAAGCGGCGGCTATAAATACAACCCCACCAATGGCGGTCCGGCAGATACCCACATCACCAAATGGATCGAAGCCAAGGCCAATGAGCTGCTGGCTAATCAGTTGGCTGGCGTCAAGCGCATCAGCTATGAGCAGGCGCTCAAGGCAGAGACCACCAACCGTCACGATTTCCTCAATACCTACGTGGCGGACCTGGTCAACGTCATCGATTTCGATGCCATCCGTGGTGCCGGGTTGCGCCTGGGCGTCGACCCGCTGGGCGGCGCGGGCGTGCGCTATTGGCCGGCCATTGCCGAGCACTACCGGCTGGATCTTGATGTGGTCAATACTCACGTGGATTCGACCTTTCGCTTCATGACGGTCGACTGGGATGGGCAAATCCGCATGGACCCTTCTTCGAGCCATGCCATGCAAGGCCTGATTGGCCTTAAAGAACGCTTCGACGTCGCTTTTGCCTGCGACCCGGATCACGACCGCCACGGTATCGTGACGCCGAGTGGCGGCCTGCTCGCGCCGAACAACTACCTGGCGGTGTCCATCGATTACCTGTTCCAGAATCGTCCGCAGTGGCGGGCCGATGCCGCCATCGGCAAGACCGTGGTCAGCAGCGGCCTGATCGATCGCGTGGCCAAGCGCCTGGGGCGACGTCTCTATGAGGTGCCGGTGGGCTTCAAGTGGTTTGCCGATGGCCTGTTCGATGGTTCCCTGGGTTTTGGTGGCGAGGAGAGCGCAGGTGCTTCGTTCCTGCGCAAGGACGGCGGCGTCTGGAGTACCGACAAGGATGGCCTGATCCCGGCGCTGTTGGCGGCTGAAATGACCGCTCGCACCGGTCGTGACCCAAGCCAGGCCTACCGTGCCCTGACAGATGAGCTCGGCGAGCCGTTCTCGGTGCGTGTCGACGCCAAGGCCAGCCCGCAACAGAAAGCACTCCTGAGTAAGCTGTCGCCGGACCAGGTCCAATCCACCGAGCTGGCCGGGGAGGCGATCCAGAGCATCCTCAGCCATGCGCCAGGCAACGACCAGGCTATCGGCGGCTTGAAGGTGATGACCGAAAACGGCTGGTTCGCGGCACGTCCATCCGGTACCGAAGACATCTACAAGATCTACGCCGAAAGCTTCATCGGCGACGCGCACCTGAAACAGCTGGTGGTCGAGGCCCAGGCATTGGTGGACGGGGCCATTTCGGGACGGTAATAAACAGTTCTCCAACAGCAAGCAGGCTCGTCACGATCGATGAAAATCCTTTGATCGGGGCGAGACTGCTTGCAATCGTGCGGCCGAAAATTCTGATACCACACTTTCATTTCATCGCCTAAATCCCTGAGTTAAAAGCTTTTGGCTGGAATCCGCTGGCAAATCCAGACACCATAGTCGCTATGGTTCTGAAACACCGGAGTTTCCAGCGTGTCGCAACACAGCCCCGATCTTCCCCCCGAACTTTCGTCCATGGCTCAGATGCCTTGGTTAAAACGCCTGGCCGCGCGATTTTTCGGCCACGGCCTGACCCGTCTGCGCGCCCAGCATCGCGCATCCTGGCTGCACGGCCAGGCTGATGGTTTTCGCAGCGGCCATGCCGCCGGATTCGACTACGGTTTCGGCGAAGGCAAAGCCGAAGGGCTGGAGCAGGGCCGTCAGGTCCTGTTGATCCGTGACTCACGAAGTACCGAGCACCCGTCCCCCAAGGTCGATGACCTGTTATTCGACGATTGGCGCCTGCCCGTCACCGCCGAGCTGAAGAAGCGCGTCAAAACCGACGTTGCGCAACGTTTACCGGCGGATGAGCAGCCCAGCAGTGCGCAATGGAAAATGATTTTCAGCGACACACCCACGACTTCGGTCATGGCCGGCGCAGGTGCGGGCAAGTCCACGACATTGGTACTGCGGGTTGTGCTGCTCGCCCAGTACTTAGGTTTTGAGCTGGATTCGATGACCGTGGTGACGTTCACCCGGGAATCGCGCAAGGACTTCATCGAAAAGCTGATCGCGGTGTTTGCGCTATGGGGACGCACCATCAGCCTCAAGGAAGCGCGCGACCTGGTGCGCACCTTCCATTCCCGTCTCCTGCCCATGGTCCGTAGCCTGCCGGGGTTTGAGCGGCTACAGGCCTTCGAGACGCTGAGCCACCGCACCGGGGCGGATGACGACCACACCCAGGGCAATCCGTTCGATTTACGCATCAACGATGCCCAGCGCCAGCAACTCAATGCCTGCTATCACAACCTCTACCAACGCGACGAGCGTTTCCGCGAGCTGATCAAGCCGCTTTCCCTCCACGCGCTGCAACTCAAGTCGCTGGAACGTGACCACCCGGATGTGCAAAAGCGCGTGGCGGTGACTGAGCTGGCGGCCCAGCGCGATGAAGCGCTGTGCGATGCGATTGAAGACTTATGGTTTCGCGCGGGTGCCTGGCCGATCAAAGGCATTGAGTCCAAGCGCCAGGTGTTCGAGATCAACGGATCACGGTTCTTTTGTCATGGCTATAGTCAGTCGCTCGATGCATGGGTGATGTTGGGGTTCGATTCCCGGGAAAACTCCCAACTGAGCCGTCCCGGTGCCAAGCTGAGCCTGCGTGCCGAATGGGCTGTAAAGCGAACCTTGTTTCAAGCTTTTTCGCGTAAGCCTTTGATTTGGCTAGATAGCTATGAAGACTCCAGGCGCGTCATGACGTCGCTGGCGGGCAACGCCAGCTCGGGCCCCGGGTTCGATTACCGGGTCAAGGGCGAACTGAGTTCAGCACCGTTGCTGGATTGTTTCGTCTCGGCGGCAGGCTTTATCGAAAACCTCGGCCTGGACGTTCCGGATGCGGTTGGCAAAATGTGTTTCGCCCAAGACGATCCGGATCGGTATTTTTTTGAAGCCTTGAGTCGTTTCTGGCGGGCGTTTGAAGACCATTTGCTCGACCAGTCGCCGCCAGTGATGACCTACAACCGGATGTTTGCGCTGTTCAGCGAGCATTCGCCAGAAAATTTCAAGCTGCTCGACGACGCGCTACTGAGGCCGCTTTCGCATCTGATGATCGACGAGTTCCAGGACGTTTCTCCACAAATCGTCTCCTGGATACGGGCGAGTCTGGGCGAGGTGCGCAGGCGCGGGCCCGCCATGCACGTGGGGCGCGGCGCGCAACGTTCATCCTTGCTGTGCGTGGGCGATGATTGGCAGTCAATCTACGGTTGGCGCGGCAGTTCGCCGAGTTTCTTCATAGGCTTCGACAAGCAGTTCCGGTCACCGGCGACAACTCGGGTAATGCTCACTGAAAACTACCGTAGCCACCAATACATCATTGATGCGGCCGAGCACATCGTTCGCTCGGCGCAATCCATCCCCGGTAAAAAAGCCAAGGCAAGCGGCAAGCCCCGTGCACCAAGTCCGGTCACCGTGCTGGACCGGGACGATGAAGGGTTGGCGCGGCGACTCGAAGAACATTACCGCAACGGTGATTCGATCTTGATGCTTTATCGAAAAAGCTCAGATAAATTATTGATAGAAAAGAATATTAATCAAATAGTTAATGTGGATTCTAGCTTGCCGTACCCGCAGCGGCGGCTCAGGCTGATGACCTATCACAGCGCCAAAGGTCTTCAAGCCGATGCGGTGTTCCTGTTAGGGGATTGCCAGCACCTCACCCGTTCGCCCTACAAGAATCAGGTTTACCGGATGGCCGGGTTGGGCCAGGAAGGTGACGTCGAACCGTACGACACGGCGCAGAAAGAGGAGATCCTGCGCCTGGCCTACGTGGGCATCACCCGAGCGGTCCAGCATTGCTACTGGTATGTCGACTCCCAGGACGGCCAGGCGGCCAATGCCCCGAAGGCTTCGGACCGGATCGGCGCGGGCAAGCCGTTCTTCCTCGACCATCGCCGTGCCCGAGGTTGAGATCAGTGAATTGAAACCCATAAAAAAGCCCACATCAATTAGTGGGCTTTGTTTTGCCAGGACGCGTCAGGAGGCGAATCGTTGCAAGCCAACTGGCGGTACGAAGGCTTCAAGCTCGGCTTCCACCGCTTCGATGATTCGCTCGACGTCGGGGGCGTTCATTACGGTTGCGCAGGGAATGCCTGCAATCGCGATCATGGTTTCGCCGCTGGCGCGGTCGAACAACCGGGCAACCATGCTGCCTGGCGCGTCCATGCTGGCTTCGAAGCCCATAGGATGGAAATGCCAGCGCATCAATTGGCAGGCGTTGGGGAACGTCACCTTGCTGAAAGATCCTTTATTCATTTGCGGCCCGCCTTCTTCATCAAGCGCTTCCTTTTGCTCACGTCAGGAAGGAAGAGCCATCATGGCTCTACCAATGAGAATTAAAAATAGCACCTGAAAATGAACGTCACGTGGATTTTTTCAGTCCGTTTGGCGATTGGTTCAGTTTTTTTGACCTGCGTCATGACCTAACGACAAATGTCCAGCGTGCCATCATCGTTCGCCTGCGCTTTCCTGATATCCCCTCGATGGCTCTGGGACGCGGTGTTTAAACGCAATGAGCCACCCCAGGGCCGTCAATGCCAGCGCTACGCCGAAGGTGACGTGCAAGCCGTTTGCAACGTCGTCGGGGCTGGCCGTGGAGATACCGTTGGTCGGAAGCGTGGCCGCGAAAACCGCGCCGAGCACTGAGGCACCGGTTAAAAAACCCAAGTTGCGGGACAAGTTCAGCAGCCCCGAGACGACGCCGCGCCGGTTATCGGCGACTGGCGCCATCACAGCCGTGTTGTTGGCCGTCTGGAACATCGCGTAGCCAAGGGTTGTCACCACGATCGCAGCGACATAGCCGCCGATGCCAAGCGCCGGGCAGAGCAATGACAACAGCGAGGTGCCAAGGACCATTGTCGCCAACCCGGCCAGCCGCATGGAGCGCGCACCGAACCGGTCAGCCAAGCGTCCGGCGGGAACCCCGGAAAGGGCGGCGAGGCACGGTCCCGCTGCCAATACCAGCCCGACGATGGTCGAAGGCAGACCGAGCGTGATAGACAGATAGAACGGCCCGACGAGCAAGGTCGCCATCATCACCGTTGCGACCAGCGCATTCGTCGCCAGGCCCGACACCAGCAAACGGTCGCCAAGCATCGCCAAGGGGATCAGTGGCGACGCGAGCCGACGCTGCACCCGGACGAATAGCCCACCGCTGAGGATGGCTGCCAGTAGCAGCCCGGCATTCAACCCGCCAAAGCTCCCGTGCCCAAGGGTCATCGCCAAGGCATAGGCGCCCAGCGTCGTGGCCAGGAGCAATGTGCCCAGGCTATCGAAGCGCACTTGCCCGGCATTTGTCGCCCTGGGGCCGGCCGGCAGCGATTGCCAAGCCAGCAGCAGCGTCAGCAGCCCGAGTGGCACGTTGATCAGGAACACCGCATGCCAACCGAACCCGCTGGTCAACAGGCCACCTACCGACGGGCCCAGGGCGGTGCCCACCGCCGACAGCGTGGCCAGCAGTCCCATCGCGGCGCCGGTCTTGGACTTTGGGATCGTTTCGCCGACCAGCGCCATCGTCAGGGTCATCATGATGGCCGCCCCTAGACCTTGCAGCGCCCGGGCGGCAATCAGCAACCACAACGAGGACGCCAAGCCACACAGGGCTGACGCTAGCGTAAATAACGCAATACCCATCAATAGAAGCGTGCGGCGGCCCATCAGGTCTCCCAGGCGTCCCATGCTGACGATCAACGTGGTGATCGCCAGCAGATAAGCCAGCACCACCCATTGCACCTGCGCGAAGGATGCCTCGAATGCCTGGGCCAGCACTGGCAAGGCCACGGTGGCTACGCTGGCGCCCAAGGAGGCGAGCAGCGTGGAAAGTGCAAGGCTGGCCAGGGCCCAGCGTACAGAAACGCCCTGATGTCGAAATGCGCCCGATGGCAAGCGTTGCTCTGTATCGGCTGGCTTCATCATGTTCCCTCTGTTTGCTGCTCTCGCATTGGAGCTGTCGGAACAGTACGCCGAGGCATAACATGGCGGAAGACGCACCAGTTGCATGCTATAGCTGCGTCAAACGCCATCTATCAGAACCGGGGCCGACCATGTCCACACCTGACCTCAACCTGCTCGTTACCCTTGAGGCCTTGCTGTCCGAAGGCAGCGTGGCCGGTGCGGCCCGACGACTGCGATTGAGCCCCTCGGCCATGAGCCGAGCGCTGGCGCGTCTACGCCAGGCCACCGGTGATCCTTTATTGGTACGGGCGGGGCGTGGGCTGGTTCCGACGCCACGGGCGCAGGAGTTGCGCGAACAGGTGGGTCAACTGCTACAGGACGTCCAGGCGGCGCTGCGCCCGGTGCAGGCCCCGGATCTGCGACGAATCAACCGCACCTTCACGCTGCGCACCCGCCAAGGGTTCGTGGAAAACTTCGCGGTCGAGCTGCTTGCCCACATTGGCGGCCAAGCACCTGGAATAAGGCTGCGTTTTGTCGACAAGGCGGACCGCGACAGCACGGCGCTACGCGAAGGCAGCGTGGATCTGGAGACCGCCGTGGTGGGTGAGGACACCCGCCCGGAGTTGCGCACGCAAGCGCTGTTCAGCGATCGCCTGATGGGTGTGGTGCGGGCGGGGCATCCCTTGAGTCGGGGCGAGGTGAACGTTGCCGACTATGCGGCGGGCCAGCACATCGGCGTTTCCATGCGTGGCCTCGAGCATGGCCTGATCGACCAGGCCCTGGGCTCGATGGATTTGACCCGCGAAATCATTACCACCGTACCGGGCTTCTCCACTGCGCTGGGCCTCGCCCGTTCAAGCGACCTGATCGCCAGCGTGCCGGAACGCTACACCGCCCGTTTGCGCACCGACATGCACAGTTTCGCGCTGCCGTTCGCGGTGCCTGAATTTACCGTCGCCATGCTTTGGCACCCAAGGATGGATGCCGATCCTGTGCACCGCTGGCTAAGGAGCTGTCTGCGGGAGGTGTGTTCGGGGACTGGAAGTTGAAGCGTTGGCCAAGGTGAACGACCTGATGCTGACAGGCTCGGGCCGGTTTGCTGGAACACAAGAGGCCAGCCCTCACGGAGAGGGCTCGATTACAATCAATCTTCCTTGCGTATCGTTGCCACCTCATCAGCGCGCACCCGCACTTTTCTGCCCGAAATGTCTTCGAACTCGTAGAAGCCGTCGGCGGTACGGGTATTGGGGGTGTCCTCGGTCAAATACTGCGTACCGTTCTGCAAGGTCACTACGGTCGGTGTCGAACAGCCGGCCAGCGCCAGGAACGTCACGGCGACCAAGGGCAGCCCGAGAAACCTGATGTTCATAGTCCATAACCTCTAGTCAAAAAGACGCGAGCCCGGCTGATTCGACCGGGCCATCACTGAGTTAACCGCCATTGGTCTCGCTTGCCGTAGGAAAGTTCATCGCCGATCGAAGGATTTCACCTTTAAATATAGGAGACCGCTCATCTTTTGCAGTTGCTTGGGCCGCGAGTAGCTGATATCTGTACGCATAACCAGTACTTCCTGCATGCGTGGCGCTTTTCCGTGACAGCCAACCCCCTCGACGATCCCTTTTACTATCTGAACAACTTCCAGCGAGTACTCGCATGGCTGACGCAACGTTACGCCGATGTGCTCGGCAGCGAAGAATTGCGCTTCATCGAGGATTTCTCGGCATTGCCGCGCTCGTCCCAGGGGTTGTTGGTACGGTTGGTGATGCGCAAGGGGCTGCACTTTCGCCGCAACAAACTGCACTACGGCGAAATCGGCGAAATCGACCTCGCCGTGGCGCCGTTGTTGGCGCTGGGCTGGGTCGAGGAGCACGCCAGTCTTACCCTGGTCGAGCTGTTTGACGTGTTGCTCAAGCAGGAAGTCCTCCTCTGCCTGGGTCATTTGATCGAGCACCCCAAGGCGAAAAAGACCCAATGGCTGCAGGCCTTGAGCGATCATTGCAGCCAACCCCAGCCGTTTCGCGATTGGTGCCCTCAGCTCGAGGATCGACTGTTCAGCGTCACGGTCATGGCGCTGTGCGACCGCTTGCGACTGATGTTTTTCGGTAATCTTTACCAGGACTGGTCGGAGTTCGTGTTGGCGGACTTGGGCATCTTCACTTATGAAGCGGTCGAGTTCAGCGTCGAATCCCGGGGATTGCGCAGCCGACAGGACATCAATGCGTGTTTTTTCCTGCATCAATGCCAGCAAGCTTTCGAGGCTGGCGAGCCGCTCGAATCGATCCTCACCCAAGTCGACAGCCTGGTTCTGGACAACCCTTGGCTGGAGCGGCGCCGAGGCAAATTGTTGTTCCAGATCGGCCAGCACGGCGAGCGCACCGGCGATTTTGCCTTGGCCCTGCGCATTTATCGCGATTGCACGTACCCCGGCGCCCGGCTGCGGATGATCCGGGTACTGGAGCGGATCGGCGAATATGCCTTGGCCCTTGAGCTGGGCGAAGCAGCGGCCCAGTCGCCGCAAAGTGCCGCCGAACATCAGGCCTTGCTGAGGATTGTGCCTCGACTGCGGCGCAAACTGGGTGGGCCACCGGTGCCACGGGCGATGGCTCGGGCGGTGGAGCGGCTGGACCTGCATTTGCCCCGCGTCGACCCGGCGCTGTCGGTGGAGTATTGCGTCCAGGCGCATCTGCATGATGAGGCCGCGCCGGTACATTACGTCGAGAACAGTCTGGTTAACTCGCTGTTCGGCCTGTTGTGCTGGCCGGCGATCTTCGCGCCGCTGCCGGGCGCCTTTTTCCACCCGTTCCAACGCGGCCCGGTGGACCTGCTCCATGAAGATTTCCATGACCGCCGCGCCGAGCTGTTCGCGGCATGTTTCGCCGAGTTGGAGGACGGTCGCTATCGGCACACCATCCGCCGCCGCTACGCGCAAAAGTCGGGCGTGCAATCGCCTTTCGTATTCTGGGGCGCGCTGTCCGAGGAGTTGCTGGACCAAGCGCTCGACTGCTTGCCGGCTGAACACCTCAGGCACTGGTTCAACCGCCTGCTGTTGGATATCAAGGCCAACCGTGCCGGAATGCCCGACCTGATCCAGTTCTGGCCGCAGCACAAGACCTACCGCATGATCGAAGTCAAAGGCCCGGGTGATCGCCTGCAGGACAACCAATTGCGCTGGCTGGACTTCTGCCATGAGCACCAGATGCCTGTCGCGGTCTGTTATGTGCAATGGGCGGAGCAGGGCGCATGACCGAGGCGCCGAGCTACTGCATCGCGGTCCGGGCGTTGTGTGAATTCACTGCCAAGGTCGGCGATCTGGACCTGCGTTTCACCCCGTCGCCCACGGCGCTGGAAGGCATTGTCGGCCACCGGACCGTGGCATCGCGGCGCAGTGAGGGCTATCAGGCCGAAGTGAGCCTGGAGGGCGTCTATCACGCGCTGAAGGTCAAGGGTAGGGCGGACGGCTACGATCCGGTCCGCAACTGCCTTGAAGAGGTGAAGACGTATCGGGGCGACCTGGGCAAACAACCCGACAACCATCGCCAGTTGCATTGGGCCCAGGCGAAGATCTACGGCTGGCTGATGTGCCAGAAGCTGCAATTGCCGCGCATCGACGTGGCCTTGGTGTATTTCGACATTGTCAGTGAAAAGGAGACTTGCCTGGCGCAAAGCTTCGATGCGCCGCAACTCCAGGCGTTTTTCGAGCAGCAATGCGCACTATTCCTGGCTTGGGCCGAACAGGAGATGCGCCATCGCCTGGCACGTAACCTGGGGGCCCAGGCCCTGGCATTTCCCCACGCCGGTTTCAGGCCCGGCCAACGGCACCTGGCTGAGTCGGTGTTCAAAGCGGTAAGCACCGGTCGTTGCCTGATGGCCCAGGCGCCCACGGGGATCGGCAAGACCGTGGGCACCTTGTTCCCCATGCTCAAGGCTCTCGCGCCGCAGCGCCTGGACAAGGTGTTTTTTCTCACGGCGAAAACCCCGGGGCGCAAGCTGGCGCTGGACGCGGCTCGGCTGATCACCCAACGCGACTCCACGATGCCGCTGCGGGTATTGGAAATAATCGCTCGGGACAAGGCCTGCGAACACCCGGACAAAGCCTGCCATGGCGAATCGTGCCCCCTGGCCCGCGGGTTTTACGATCGGCTGCCGCAGGCCCGGGAGGCGGCAAGCCAGGTCACGCTGCTCGATCAGGCTGCGTTGCGTGACATCGCGCTGGCCCATGAGGTTTGTCCGTATTATTTGAGCCAGGAAATGGCCCGATGGGCGGATGTGGTGGTGGCCGACTACAACTATTACTTCGACTTCAGCGCCTTGCTCTTCGGCCTCGCCCAGGCCAATGCCTGGACGGTCGCGACCCTGGTGGACGAAGCGCACAACCTGGTCGAGCGCGGCCGGCAGATGTACAGCGCGACCCTTGATCAGTCCGCACTCGCGGCGGTGCTGAAAACCGCGCCCGCTCCGTTGAAGAAGGCGCTGCAGAAGGTCAATCGGCAGTGGAGCGCCTTGCATGAACCACAAGTCGCCGCTTACCAGGCCTATGGCAAACCCCCGGACAAGTTGCTCCAGGCGCTGGGGTCCTGCGTCACGGCCATCGGTGACTACCTGAACGATCATCCCCAGGGACTCGACAGCGGGCTGCAAGCGTTCTATTTCGACGCCCTGCAATTCGGTCGCGTGGCGGAGTCGTTCGACGAGCATTTCCTGTTCGACATCCACAAGCGCGAGTCCGGTCGCCAGCGCAGCCTCTCTACGTTGTGCCTGCGCAACGTCGTCCCGGCCGGGTTCCTGCGGCCCAGGTTCACGGCGTCGCGCAGCAGCGTGCTGTTTTCCGCGACCCTGAGTCCTCGCCCGTATTACGCGGACCTGCTGGGAACACCGGCCGACACTGTATGGATCGACGTCGAGTCGCCGTTCCAGGCGCAACAGCTGGATGTCCAGGTGATCAGCCGGATTTCTACCCGGTTTGCCCATCGCCAGGCATCCCTGGAGCCTATCGTCGCGCTGATGGCGCGCCAGTTCGAAGGACGTCCTGGCAACTACCTCGCGTTCTTCAGCAGTTTCGATTATTTGCAGCAAGTGGCCGAACTGTTCGCCGAGCGGCACCCGCACATTGTCACCTGGACGCAATCGCGCGGCATGGGCGAGGCGCCTCGCCAGGCGTTCCTCGAACGATTCATGGAGCACAGCCAGGGCGTCGGCTTCGCGGTGCTGGGCGGTGCGTTCGGGGAGGGGATCGACCTGCCGGGTTCGCGACTGATCGGCGCCTTCATTGCCACCTTGGGCTTGGCGCAGTTCAACCCGGTCAACGAGCAGATCAAGCAACGCATGGCGGTCATTTTTGGCGATGGCTACGATTACACCTATTTGTACCCCGGCCTGCAAAAGGTCGTGCAAGCGGCGGGTCGCGTCATCCGCACCCAGCAGGATCAAGGCGTCGTCATGCTCATCGACGACCGGTTTGGCGAGGCCAAGGTGCAGCGGCTGCTACCGCAATGGTGGTCGGTCAGGCCGGAACAGGTCCAATCCCCCCACTAGCAACGCCCATAACCCCACATAAATCAGGTTTTTCCTCCGGCGACACTTGTTTCATACTCCACGAAATCCCCAAGGATTCCTCGGCCAACATGCTTGAGAACAACCCAAAGACCAGCCCCGTCATCAATGAAGACCAGCGCTTTCGATTGCTCATCGACGCCGTGGTCGACTATGCCATCTACATGACTGATCCGTCGGGCATCATCACCAGTTGGAACTCCGGCGCCCGACGTTTCAAGGGCTATGAAGAATCCGAAATCCTCGGTGAGCATTTTTCCCGTTTCTATACCGACCAGGACCGTGCCGCCGGCCTGCCGCAGCGGGCGCTGGATACGGCCGTGAGCGAGGGGCGCTTCGAAGGCGAGGGCTGGCGGGTGCGCAAGGACGGCACGCTGTTCTGGTCCCATGTGGTCATTGATCCGATCATCGACAGCCAGAGCGGAGAACTGCTCGGCTTCGCCAAGATCACCCGCGACCTGACCGATCGCAAGATGGCCGAAGAAACCCTCAAGCAAAGCGAGCAGCAGTTTCGTCTGTTGGTGCAGAGCGTCACCGACTACGCCATTTACATGCTCGGTCCGGATGGCCAGGTGACCAACTGGAACCAGGGCGCGCAGCGGATCAAGGGGTACTTGCCGGCGCAAGCCATCGGCCAGCATTTTTCGATGTTCTATACACCCGAAGACCGCGAAGCCGGTGAGCCACAGCGCGCCCTGAGCATCGCTGCCAGTGAGGGCCGTTTTGAAAAGAAGGGTTGGCGCGTGCGCAGGGATGGCACGCGATTCATGGCGCATGTGGTCATCGATGCGATTCGCAGCGATACCGGGACGTTGTTGGGCTTTGCCAAGATCACCCGCGACATCACCGATGCCACGCAGGCTCAGCAAGCCCTTGAACAGGCCCGTGAAGCACTGTTCCAGTCACAGAAATTGCAAGCCATCGGCCAGCTTACCGGCGGCATCGCCCATGATTTCAACAACCTGTTGACGGTGATCCTCGGCAACCTGGAAATCGTGCGCAAGCGCATGCCCAGCGATCCGAAGCTCAGCCAGCTGTTGGATAACGCGACCCAGGGCGCACTTCGCGGCGTGTCGCTGACCCAGCGGATGCTCGCGTTTGCCCGTCGGCAGAAGCTCACTTCCGAATCGGTGGAGCTGGCGGCGTTGGTGCAGGGCATCAGCGGTCTGCTGCAAAGCTCCATGGGCCCTTCGATTCACATCCAGACCCAGTTCGCCGAGGCGTTGGCGCCGGTGTGGGCCGATGTCAATCAACTCGAACTGGCGATCCTCAACCTGGCGACCAACGCCCGGGACGCCATGCCACAAGGCGGCAGGATACTCATCCAGGCGCAGGAACGGTTGGCGACCGAGGTCACGGGACTGGACAAGTCCTTGGCCCCCGGGCGGTACATTTGCCTGGCGATCACGGACGAGGGCGAGGGCATGGACGAGGTGACGCTGGCCTCGGCGGTGGATCCGTTTTTCACCACCAAGGGCGTGGGCAAGGGCACCGGCCTGGGTCTGTCCATGGTGCACGGCCTCGCCGAGCAGTTGGGCGGCAGGCTGATACTCAGGAGCGAAAAAAGTATCGGCGCCACCGCCGAGCTTTGGCTGCCGGTGGCAGATGATTCGGTAGCGGAGACGCCGCCTGTGACGCAGATGCTGGCGCCACCGGTCCAGGAGCTGCGCGTGCTGGTGGTGGACGATGACAGCCTGGTGCTGACCAGCACCCGCCTGATGATCGAAGACCTGGGACATCGGGTTCACTGCGCACCATCGGGCGCCCAGGCGCTGGAGTTGTATGAGCGCAACCAGGGCATCGATCTGGTGATCACCGACATGGCCATGCCACAAATGGATGGCGCGCAGCTGGCAAAGTTGCTGCGTATGCGCCAGCCGAACCTGCCGATCATCCTCGCGACCGGTTATGCCGAACGCCTGGAAGGCTTCGCCATTGAGCTGCCGCGGCTGACCAAGCCGTTCAAGCAGATCGACCTGGTGCAGATCATTGGGCAGACGATGAAATAAATCCCCTCGCCACAGGAAAGGTATTGCTCACTGTGTATTTTTCTTGAACCCCCGCAGATTCATCGCACACAGGCAGAACTGCAAGACGATCAGTGCGTAAGCGCTGGTATGCAGGCCCCACACCACCCACAAAATATTGCTGACGATAAAACAGCTGAATCCCGCCACCCGCCGGCGCGGCTGGCGTGAGCCGATCAGCCATGCGGCCAGCACCGTTACCCCCATCGCGGGCCATTGGACCCATCCCAGATAATCCACGCAGTTTTCCTCTTGCCCTCGTTGCCTTTAAAGACCCCAACGGCGCCATAGCGTTTCCTTGGACCTTTGGTCCATCCGCTTGAACTTGCCTCGCGACGCTCCCTTCTAATGGCGCTCTATCACGCCGAGGGACAACTTGCGCAATGCCCAGAATCCTTACCCGCCAGACCCCGGAAGAAGAACTCACCGAGCACAACGCCAAGCTGTTCGGCTCGCCCAAGGAACGGCTGGACTTTTACCGTCGGGAAATCCAATACGAAACCAGCATCCTGGCTAATCGAACCGATGCCTACCTGACCGCCCAGTCGTTTTTGGTGATCGCCTTCGCCTCCTGCATGGCCAACCTGAATCCGGAGTGGGGCAAGCTGTTTACGCTGATCGTGCCGCCATTCCTCGCGCTGCTGGGTTTCCTGAGTTCGCTCAATGCCTGGCCGGGCATCCGCGCCGCCTACGAGATCATCGATCATTGGCATTTCAAGCAAAGTGAATTGCTGCGCAGTGAACCGCTGATGGGCCTGGCCTACGATGAATCGCCGCTGTTCAGCGAGCGCGAGTCGACCCATAAGGGTTATCGCAAGTCGCTGCTGTTCTCGTTGCGCACGCCGTGGATCTTTGCGGCGTTCTGGGTGCTGCTGGGGGTCTACTCAGTGTTCATCCAAGTCACCGATCCGGGCGGCTAATCGTCGGGCTTCGCTTTATGGCGCTCGTACCAGGCCAGCGCGGGCTGGGTGCTTAACCCGTGCACCAGGATGCTCAGCGCTACCACCGACAACGTGAGGTTGATGCACAGCGCTGCCACGTCCGGCGGCAAATCATGATTCAGGGCATAGAACAGGTAAAACAGGCTGCCGATGCCACGGATGCCGAACCAGCCGATCAATAGCCGTTGCGGTCCTTTCAACAACCGCCCCCAAGGCATTGCCAGCACGCTCAAGGGGCGTATCACCACAAACAGCAGTCCGCCGACGATCAAGGCGCGCCAATCCCAGTGGCTGGCGAGCACGACCCCCAGGAGCGTTACCAGGAAGACCTCCATGGACCGCTCCACCAAACTGCCGAACGCCAGCATGTCGCTCATCATCACACCGGCCGCCACCTGGCCGTCGTCCAGCCCCTGCGCGTCGCCCAGCACCGCCTGCTCGGGATTGACCGTTTCGTGTCCGACCACCGCTTGCACCAGGTGCTCGGCCGGTGGCGCGTCTTCATCGCCGGAGTCGACCTCGGCCTGACGCAGCCCCAGGCCAGCGGCGAAAACGGAAAGAAAGCCATAGCCCTGGACGGCTTCCGCCGCGACGTAGGCGAGGGCAATCAAGGCCAGGGCCAGGTAGTCATTGGGCGATAAGGTGCTGTCGGCGTTCTTGATGCGCATCGACAAGGTGAGTCGACCGATGCCGCGCCCCAGCCAATAGCCAATCAGCAGGCCCGCCGGCACGGCCCATAAGACGTCGCCCAAAGCCCATTCACCGAGGAAACCGCCGTCGGGTTCGCGCAGCATCAACAAGCCAAGGATGACAAAAGGAAATGCGGTGCCGTCGTTCAGTCCGGCCTCCCCGGACAGGCCGAAACGCACGCGGTCATTGTCGCGGGCATCGTTCACCTGTACCAGGGCCGCCAGCACCGGGTCGGTGGGCGCCAGTATTGCGCCGATCAATAGCGAGAGACCCCAGCCCAGGCCAAACAGATAATGCAGGACCAGGCACAAGCCGGCGATGGTCAGGATCATCACCGGACCGGCGAGACCATAGGCAACGCGCCAGCTGCGGTCCTTCAGCGGCAGGCGAAGCTTGAGACCGCTGACAAACAGCGAGAACACCACGGCGACTTCGGTCAGGTGCTCCATCCATACCGAGGAATCGTCGACTTCGAGTCTCAGCAACCCGAGCCCCGCTGGCCCGATGGCGACGCCCAGGGCCAGGCACACCGCCGAGGTGGTCACCGGCATCCAGCGAAGGTAGGACGATGTCAGGGCCAGGGTCAGCAACACCGCTCCGAGCACGGCCACCCACACGGTAAAGATCATGGTTGCTCCTTGGATAGCGCCTGCGTTGGGTGGCGATGACCACGGGTCCCTGTAGCTCGCCACATAGGCTACCTCGCTACATGGACGGGTTGTTGCTGCCTAAGGTTTGAGAGCCGGAGCGAAGCGAGGGTTCAACCGTATTGCACGCGGTTCCGTTTATCCGGCGGCCTATCGATCCTGGGGAATTTTTTCCCCCGCGCAAGGCTCTGCAAAGGAAGAGACGTACTGATCCAGCGTCCTGCCGAGAACCCAAGAGGCCCTTATGACTGCGCTGACACCCCTTCAATCCCGGCCTGCCACCGCGCAGCCATTTTCCACGGCCGGTAACGTGCGCCAATCGTACGAGCGGCTGCTGCAAGGCCCCGACGATGCAGACAAGCAAGCGGTTGCCCAAGCGTTCCTGCAACCCTGCCTTGAACAAGCCAGCGCACTTCCGCAGGAAATGCCTGACGATCCGGCGGCATTGCTGGCCTGGGTCGAGCAACACAGCGCCGACGTGGCCCGGCAATATGCCGATTACCTGGAACGGCGAAAAAACGGCGGGCGTCGGGAGTTCTTCACCAGCAAGGCCCACGCCTTGTATTTCCTCCAGGCCGTGGCGCCGACCAAACTGGTGGACGGCGCCTGGTTGTACGGCGTGCTCAAGCACTGGCATGACCACCGTTTCGAAGGGTTGCTGTGCACCTACCTGGAAGAGCTTGGCGACGGCGTCCCGGCACAGAACCATGTGGTGCTCTACCGCAAATTGCTCGCCGAACACGGCCTGCCGGACATGCCCGATATCGATGACGATCGCTACCTGCAAGGCGCCGTGCAACTGGCCCTCGGCTATGCTGGCGACGAGTATCTGCCCGAAGTCATCGGCTATAACCTGGGCTACGAACAGCTGCCACTGCACTTGTTGATCAGCGCCTACGAGCTGAGCGAACTCGACATTGACCCGTATTATTTCACCCTGCACGTGACCATCGATAACGCCAGCACCGGCCACGCCCACAAAGCCGTGCAGTCGCTGATGCAGTTGATGCCGATGGAGGCGGACCGCGAATCGTTCTGGCGCCGGGTCACCCGGGGCTACCGCCTCAACGATCTGGGGCAGGGCAGTCGGGCGGTCATCGAGTCGTTTGACCTGGAGCGCGAGCTGCTCGACATGCTCGAGCGCAAGCGCCCGTTCGGCCAGCACATGCATTCCGACTACTGCAAATTCGAAGGCAAGACCGTCAATCAATGGCTGGCGGAACCCGGGCAACTGCAGGGCTTCTTGAATGCCATGCAGGGCAAAGGCTGGATCCGGCGTCACGAAGACCCGCAAAACAGTCGGTTCTGGACCCTCATCGAAGGCGCCGGGGCCGCGATGTTCGGGGTGTTCAGCCCCTATGAGAAACAACTGCTGCACGATTGGATCGCCGGCGACTGGCTGGACGAGCGCGGTCGACCCGGAGCCCGTCGCAGTCATGGCGCGGCCCATGAGCCACCGACGCCAGCGCAGGACCCGGATGTGCAGAACTTGCAGCAAACGCTGCGGGGCAAGGCGCCCGACGAGCAGATGCAGATCCTGATGCCCTGGCTTTCGGCCCGCTGCCACAGCCATCCGGCCGGGTTGCTGGCGACCCGCCGCTTCATCGAACTCAAATCCGCCCTTCGTTAGGAGCCTTGCATGAATCAGGAAGATCGCCTGTCCGAACCTGACCTGGCGCTGTTGCAACTGGGTCGCCGACTGCACGCCGACGGCTACCGTTTTATCACTCCGACACCGTTGACCCACGAACGGGTCAACCAACGGCCCGGTAACGAGCGCTCGAAGACCCTGCGGGACGTGTTCGGTTGGTCGCGGCCGTTTGCACCGGGGCTGATCTCCGCCGACGAACAGCGCCAGTTACAGGACGCCCAAGTACTCGAAGCGCGCGATGGCCTGCTTTACAGCCGCGTGCGCTGGTCAAGCCTGGACGGCATGCTGTTCGCCCATTCGCCGTTTCCCACACAGGCCACCGACGCGGTTTTTTTTGGCCCGGACAGCTACCGTTTTGCCCAACTGATCCACACTCATCTGCAACAGAACTTCAGCGCGGTGCATCGGGCCGTGGACATCGGTTGCGGTGCCGGCGTCGGAGCGCTGGTGATTGCCCGTGCCCGGCGCGAGGCTCAGGTGTTGGCCGTGGACATCAATCCAATGGCCTTGCGCCTCTGCGCGGTCAACGCGGCGCTGGCTGAGGTCGCCAACGTCGAGATTGGCCACAGTGACGTGCTGCAAGACGTGGAAGGCAGCTTCGACCTGATCGTCGCCAATCCGCCTTACATGGCCGACCCGTCCGAGCGCGCCTACCGCCATGGCGGCGGCGCGCTGGGCGCCGGGTTGTCGCTGCGCATCGTCGAGCAGGCGTTGCCCCGGCTGACGCCTGGCGGTTCGCTGGTGCTCTATACCGGTGTGGCGATGGTCGATGGCCGCGATCCGTTCCTCGAAGCCTTGGGCGCCTGGCGCGACTCGGCCGAGTTCGGCTGGACCTACAGGGAATTGGACCCGGACGTCTTCGGCGAGGAGCTGCTGACCCGGGGTTATCAGGACGTGGAAAGGATCGCCGTGGTGGCGTTGGTCGTCACCCGCACGGGTGCGGGTATTGGAGGGAATATTGATGAACAGGCGTCTGAAGTTCGGCATTGAAGAAGAATATTTCATCACCGACCTGCAAACCCGGCGCATGCCCGACCAGCCGCCCGCGGCGGCGGTTGCGGCATGCCGGGAGGAGCTGGGCGAACATTTTGCCCACGAGATGTTCCTGAGCCAGGTGGAGATGGCTTCGCCGATCTTCCAGAGCCTGGCCGAGGCGGCCGATTACCTGGCCCAGGTGCGTAGCGGCCTGACGCGACGCCTCGCACCCCATGGCCTGGGATTATTGAGCGCCGGCTCACATCCGATGACCACCGTTGGCTTGCAGCCCACCGACGAGTTGCATTTCCAGCAACTGTTCGACGATTACCAGCGAGTGGCGCGACGCAGTGTGTTGTCGGGCCTGCACGTGCACGTAGAGGTGCCGACCGGCCAAGACCGGGTCCGCATCATGAACGAAGTGCTGCCCTGGCTGCCGATGCTGTTGGCGTTGAGCGCGTCTTCACCGTTCTGGAACGGCGCCCACAGCGGGTTCAGCAGTTATCGCCAAGTGGCCTGCGATGAATGGCCGCGAATGGGTATACCGGAGTTTTTCGAGGACGAGCCGGCATTCAACGGCTACGTCGAAATGCTCACGCGCACCGGTTCCATTCGCCAGCCCAGTGACTGCTGGTGGGTGCTCAGGCCTTCGTCGCGGTATCCGACGCTTGAGCTGCGTATCTGCGATGCCTGTCCGCGAATCGACGATGTCCTGTGTCTCGTATCGCTGTTTCGCCTGATGGTGGCCCATGCCGTTGCTCAGCCAAAACCGGGGGCCGACTACAGCCTGATGTCCCACTGGATCCTCAAGGAAAACCGCTACCGGGCCAAGCGCCACGGCATCCTCGCGGAGTTCATCGTTGAAGGGCAGGATCAACCCATGCTCATCGGCGAATGGCTGAACCTGGCCGAACAGACCTTTGCCGACACCGCGACAGCGCTAGGCGTGCAGGACGTTTTCAAGCAAGCCCGCCGGATCATCCAGGAAGGCACCAGTGCCGATCGCCAGGTTGTGCTCTATGAACAAGGCTTGCTGCTGGGGGACTCGATTGAACAGGCCCTGAGCCGGGTCGTTGATCAGCTGCTGTCGGAAACCGCGGGCATGCCCGTGGCCGATCCCACCCTTGCGCAAGTTGCGGGTGGCCCATGACCAGCAAAACCCTTGATGATTACAACCGCATGCGCGATTTCGCCGCCACCCCGGAGCCGGCGGCGAAGCGCTCGCGCAAGTCGGCGAAAACCGCCCACTCCCTGCAGTACTGCATCCAGAAGCACGACGCCACGCGGCTGCATTACGACTTCCGCCTGGAACTGGACGGCGCGCTCAAGAGCTGGGCGGTGCCCAAGGGCCCGTCCCTGGACCCGAAGGTCAAGCGCCTGGCCGTGCACGTCGAAGACCATCCGCTCGATTACGCGACCTTCGAGGGCAGCATTCCGGAGGGACACTACGGCGCCGGTGAGGTCATCGTCTGGGACCGTGGCGTGTGGATCCCACAGGGCGATGTGCACGAATCCTACGAAAAGGGCCGGCTCAAGTTCGAACTGCGCGGGGAAAAACTCGCCGGCCTGTGGAACCTGGTGCGCACTCACATGCCGGGCAAGCAGGAGCAATGGTTCCTGATCAAGCACCAGGACGACGCAGCTCGTCCGGAAAGCGAGTACAACGTGGTCGAGGCCGAGCCGGACAGCGTGCTCAGCGACCGCACCATCGTGCCCAAGCGCCGGGGCAAGGCTGCCGCGGCCAACGCTGTGAAGCAGCCGGAAAAAACCGCCAAGGCCAAGCCGTCGAAAAAGAACGCCAAGACCACCCTCAGCGGCGCGGTGGCCGGCCCGATCCCCGAAACCCTCAAGCCGGAACTGGCGACCTTGGTGGAAAGCGCGCCCGATGGCGACTGGCTCTACGAGATCAAGTTCGACGGCTACCGGGTCATGGCGCGTATCGACAACGGCGATGTCCGCTTGATCACGCGCAACGGCCACGACTGGACCCACAAACTGCCGAAACAGGCCGAGGCCCTGGCCGGGCTGGGACTGGAATCAGCCTGGCTCGACGGTGAAATGGTCGTCGCCAATGAGCAAGGCGTGCCGGACTTCCAGGCCCTGCAAAACGCCTTCGACGCCGGCAGCAGTGGCAAGATCGCTTATTACCTGTTCGACTTGCCGTACCTCAATGGCATGGATTTGCGCAAAGTCCCGGTGCAAGAGCGCCGGGCCGCGCTGGCCGCCGTGCTTGAGCCCAACGAAGATCCGCTGCTGCGCTTCTCCGATGCCTTCGAGGAAACTCCCGAGGCGCTGCTCAACAGCGCCTGCCAGATGCAGATGGAAGGGTTGATCGGCAAGCGTCAGGGCAGTGCGTATGTGTCGCGCCGCAGCAACGACTGGATCAAGCTCAAGTGCAAGAATCGCCAGGAGTTCGTGGTGGTCGGTTTCAGCGACCCAAAGGGCGCTCGCAGCGCATTCGGTGCTCTGTTGCTGGGCCTGCACGACGTCGATAGCGGTGAGCTGCGCTACGCCGGCAAGGTCGGCACCGGCTTCAACGAAACCACGCTAAAAAGCATCTACCAGCAGTTATTGCCCCTGGAGACGAAAAAAGCCGCCGTGGTCAACCCGCCGACCGGCTACGACGCCAAGGGCGTGCACTGGCTTAAGCCCGAGCTGCTGGCCGAAGTGGCGTTTGCCGAGATGACCAAGGAGGGTTCGGTGCGCCATGCGGTGTTCCACGGTTTGCGCAACGACAAGCCGGCGAAGGCGATTACCCAGGAACTGCCGAAACCGGTCGAAAAAACCGCGAAGAAAAAAACCGCAGCCAAGGACGAACCGGAACCGGCATCCGCCAAGCCCAAGGCAAAAGCCAAGGCCAAGACCACCCAGGCGCCGGCCTTGGAGGGCAAGGTCCGCATCACCCACCCAAAGCGGGTTATCGATGCGAGCAGTGGCACGACAAAAATGCAACTGGCCGAATATTACGCCAGCGTCGCCGACTTCATCCTGCCGGAACTGGCCGACCGTCCGGTGGCGTTGGTACGGGCACCGGACGGCATCGCCGGCGAGCTGTTTTTCCAGAAGAACCCCGAGCGGTTGGGCATTCCCGGCATCACCAGCCTGGACAAGGACCTGACCGGGCAACCGGTGATGATCATCAATAACGCCGAAGCACTGATTGGCGCGGTACAGATGAGCACCGTGGAATTGCACACCTGGAACGCAACGTCCGTCGATCTGGACAAGCCTGATCGCTTTGTCCTCGACCTCGACCCGGACCCGGCATTGCCCTGGAAAAGCATGGTGGAAGCCACACAGCTGACCTTGTCGGTGCTCGATGAGCTGGGCTTGAAGGCGTTTCTCAAGACCAGCGGCGGCAAGGGCATCCACGTGGTGGTGCCTCTCACGCGTAAACTTGGCTGGGACGAGGTCAAGGGCTTCAGTCACGCCATCGTCAGCCACATGGCCAAGCTGTTGCCTGATCGCTTCTCGGCGGTGTCAGGGCCGAAAAACCGGATAGGGCGGATCTTCATCGATTACCTGCGCAACGGCCTCGGTGCCACCACCATCTGCGCTTACGCGGCTCGGACCCGCGAAGGGTTGCCGGTGTCGGTGCCGATTTACCGCGAAGAAATCGCCGAACTCAAGGGCGCCAACTTGTGGAACGTGCACAACGTCCACGAGCGTCTGGCAGAGGTCGGGCATGAGCCGTGGGCGGATCTGAAGAAAACCCGCCAGGGCATCACCGCCGAGATGCGCCGGCGGATCGGCATGAAAAAAACCGCTAAATAACAGCGTCTCCGGAAATTCTATTGTGGCGAGGGGATTTAATCCCCGTTGGGCTGCGCAGCGGCCCCCAAACCAGACAACTCGGTGTGCCAGTAAGGTTGAGGTCGTTGCTTTTGGGGCTGCTACGCAGCCCAGCGGGGATAAATCCCCTCGCCACAAGAGCCGTTTCCAGCCCCAGAAAGCGCCTCGCGCCAAAGAAATTGAACTGTAGCCAGAGGCGGCCCATCTCCAGCGACCCTCTAATAAACCTGCGAACGCCGCAATTGCTCAATCGCGTCGATCAGCTCGTCATAGGACACCGGCTTGCCGATGTGCTGGTCGAAGCCCGATTGCTTGGATTTTTTCAGATCGATGGACGCGCCGTAGCCGGTCAGGGCAATGGCGGGGATATGTTTGACGTGGGGCAACTGCCGTAACGCCTCCATCAATTCATGGCCGTTCATCACTGGCATGCCCAAGTCCGAAATAACAACGTCGAAACGGGCGTCCCTGGCTGCTTTCAAGGCTTCCTGCGGCTGGTCGAAAGCGAGGACGTGGGCGTCTTCCATCTCCAACAGGAGCTTGAGGGTATCGAGCACCTCGGGTGAGTCATCCACCAGCAGCACCGTCATGCCGCTCAAGCGTCCGGATTGGTCATCGCAGGCTTGCGGTTCGGGGACCATCACGGCGTTGCTCAACGGCAGGCGAATGGTGAACGTGCAGCCTTTGCCCAGCCCTTCGGATTTGACTTCGACACTGCCACCATGGGCTTCGGTCAACTGCCGTACCAGGGACAGGCCGATACCGAGCCCTTCGCGTTGATGCGTGGCGTGCTGGGTCTCGGCCTGGCCAAACAGGTCGAACACTTCGCTCAGATGCTCCGCCGCAATGCCCACGCCCGAGTCCTTCACATCCAGGCGTCCCATGTGGCCGTCGTGGCTGGCGACGAGTTGCACGCGACCACCGCTGGGGGTGAATTTCAGCGCGTTGTTCACCAGGTTCCAGATGATCTGCTCCAACCGGGTCGGGTCGGCGTTGATGATCAGCTCGGTGCCGGGGCCTTCGGGTAATTCCAGGGTGACCTTGTTCGGGTGGTTGTCGTTGATCACTACGGTGTAGATGTCTTGCAGCACGCGGGCAAGGTTGACTGCCTGGCGCTTGAGCTTGAGCTTGCCGGTGCGCACCCGCGCCACGTCCAGCAGGTCGTCGATGATCCGCGCCTGGCTGGTGACCGCGTCGCAGATGGTGTTGACCGCCTTGGCCGCCGCGCTGACGGTCTTGGTCACCGGCAGGCGCCGGAGCAATTCGGCGTTGAGCTGGATCAGGTTCAGCGGATGCTTGAGCTCGTGGGACATCACCGCGAAAAATTCATCTTTCAGGTGGCTGGTGTTCTGGGTTTCCATCAGCCGCTGGGTCTGTTCTTCGTGCATTCGCTTATGGCCGGTGAGGTCACGGGCGATTTTCACGTAGCCCTGCAAGTGGTCGCCTTGAAGCAGCGTGACTTCGCCGCTGCAATAAAAACGGCTGCCGTCCTTGCGTTGGTGCCAGCGCTCATCTTCGCAGCGGCCGTTGACGCGGGCGGTGCTCAGTTCGGTTTCCGGAGCGCCAAGCGCACGGTCATCAGGGGTGAAGAGAAAATCGTAATAGGCCCCTTCGGCTTCAGCCTTGGTGTGGCCGAAGATCAACTCGGCCCCGGTGTTCCAACTGGTGATCACACCATGCTCATCCAGGAGGATGATGGCGTAGTCGCGGGTGCTTTCGGCCACCAGTCGCATGCGTTCCTCCCCCAGGCGCAGCTCTTCCTCGGCTGCCCGGCGCTTGGTGATGTCGATGAAGGTCAGCACGGTGCCGTCGATATGGTCCTCGCTGGAGCGGTACGGCAACAGTCGAGCGATGTACCAGCGGCTGTCGTTGCTGCTGACCTCGCGCTCGATCATGTTCAGCGACTCGAATACTTGGGTGGCGTCTTCGGCCATGCCGGGGTAGTCCAGGCGATGGGTGATGTCCAGCAGCGAGCGGCCGGTGTCCACCGGCAGCATGCTGAAAATCTCCGTGGCCCTCGGTGTAAACCATTTGATACGCATGCTGCGGTCGACGAACACCGTGGCGATGTCCGTGGAGGCGATCAGGTTGGTGAGGTAATCGTTGATCTTGTCGGTTTCTTCGACCTTGGTCTTGAGCTCGTAGTTGACCGTTAGCAGTTCTTCATTGATCGACTGCAGCTCTTCCTTGCTGGTTTCCAGCTCTTCGGTGGCCGAGCGCAATTCCTCGTTGATGGCCTGCATTTCCTCGTTGGAGGCCTTCAGTTCCTCGCTGGAGACCTCGGCCTGCTCGATCGTGTCCTGCAGGTGCACTTTGGTCCGCTGCAGCTCGCGTTCAAGGTTGGATAGAACCTGGTTTTCGGTCTGGTTGGAGATGGCTTCAGCCTGCTGGCTGGGGTCGACTTCTTCTTCCTCGAACACAACCAATACGAATTCGCCGTCGGACTGGTCATCGCGATAGGGCTGCACCAGCAAATCCACCAGGAAGCGCCGTCCGTCTCTCTCCAGATTGACCTGCCGGGACTTGACCGGCTGGCCGTTCTGTTGGACCTGGAACAGCGCGGTGCGGATCTCCAGGCGCAGCTGGGGGGTGATCAATGTCAGCAGGTTGCGCGACAGCTCGCCGCCCACATGACGCAGGAAACGACCGGCGCTTTCGGTCATGTGCAGAATGTCGGCGCTGACATCGACAATTATGCTGGGAGGCGCAGCCTGCTCGATGGCGCGCAGATGTATGTCGGCGAATGACACCTTGCGCGTCACCGGAGCCAGCGGCGCGGCCTTGGACACCGTGCTGCGCACGTATCCACCACGGGGCATGGTCGGCGTGCGGCGGCTGCTGGTGGTGCCGTACTTGGCGCGGAAAATCCGGTTGCGCTTGTCCACGGGGCTGAACAGTTCGTGGCAGGCATCGGCCGATTCCGAGGAGCCAAGAAACAGGAACCCACCCGGTCGCAAGGCGAAGTGGAACATCTGCAGGATTTCGCGTTGCACCTCGCGGTCGAGATAGATCAGCAGGTTCCGGCAGACGATCAGGTCGATCTGGGAGAAGGGCGGGTCCGACAGGAGGCTGTGCTTGGCGAACAGCACGCGCTCGCGGATTTCCTTGCGCACCCGATAAGACGCGCCGTCCTTCATGAAGTACTGGCGCAAGCGCGTCGGCGGCACGTCGGTAATGATCGCCTCCGGGTAGGCACCGTTGCGCCCGACGGCAATGGCGCGCTCGTCAATATCGGTGGCGAAGATCTGCAGTTTGGCCGAGCTGTTCTCGTGTTGTAGCTGATCGCTGATCAGCATCGCCAGCGTATAGGCTTCTTCGCCGGTGGAGCAGCCGGCCGACCAGACGCGTATTTCCTCGGGCGGCACGCTGGCGGGCTCGACGGGTTGGAGAAGCTGGGGCAAGACATCCCGCTCCAGAGCCTCGAATGCGTCGCGGTCGCGGAAAAAATTGGTCACGCCTATCAGCAAGTCGCCCAGCAGTGCCTTGGTTTCTTCCGGATGACTCTGCAAGTACCCGTAATAGGCGCTGAGGTCCGGCTGGGCCGTGACCTGCATGCGTCGTTCTATGCGGCGTAGCACGGTGGCCCGCTTGTAGTGTTTGAAGTCATGCCCGGTGCCGGACCGCAGCTGCACCAGGATGTCATGCAACAACTGCTCGGCGACCGCGGCCTCATGGTCCGACGCGGGAGGCTGGGTATGGATTTCCGGGTCGTTGGCGGTCGGCAGGCGGATCGCCTGGGAGTTGCGCCAGATCTCCAGGAGTTTTTGCGGCATCTCCGCAACGGGCAGCACCAGGTCGACCATCTGAGTATCGATAGCCGCTTGCGGCATGCCATCGAATTCCGCGTCTTCCGGGGATTGCGCGAGGGTCACGCCACCTTGTTCCTTGATCCGCGACAACCCCACCGCGCCGTCCGAGCCGGTACCCGACAGTACCAGGCAGAACGACCGCTCCTTGTGCACATCGGCCAGGTCACGAAAGAACAGATCGATGGCAACGTGTCCGCCCTGGCGTGGTTCGGCCGGGGAAACCTTCAAGTAACCGTCATTCATCAACAGCTGATGGGCCGGGGAAATCACGTAGACGTGATTTTTCTCGATAGGCACCGTCTCGGTGACTTGCAGCACGGTCATCTTGGTTGATTCCTGGATGATTTTGTCCGCGATGCTTTGATGATCCGGCGCCAGGTGCAAGACGACGACAAAAGCCATGCCATTGTCCTTGGGCATGTGTTCGAAAAACTGCTTGATGGCCTGCAAACCGCCTGCGGAGGCGCCGATTCCTACTACGGGGAAGTCCAATTCGCTGGGGCTCAGCTCTCGTCGTTGTGGCACGTTGGGAGACCGTTTGCTAGGAGATGACATATAAGTTTGGCCTTAAAGGGCGGCGGGGCGGTCCGGCACTGCCGACTCGATTTCATTGATACAAAAACTCGCAGGATAGTCGGGTTGCGCGAAGATTGCGAAAACAGACGCCTGCAAAGCCGCCCCTTCAGGCATTGTGCGCCTTCAAGGCGGATCAGCCTACCGGCACGCGAAGGTACTCCGGCTGCAAGTAGTTGAACCACAGCAGGATCATTTCCACCATGATCGTCACCAGCACCAGCAGGCCGACGCCCCAGACGCTGGCCGAGTACAAAAGGCCTTGTTCCTTCTTCAGGTTCATGAATTTCGGCAGCCCGACGAACAGCAGGAACGTCGAATAGGCCGATGCCGCCAGCAGCACCGCCACGGCCAGCCAACGGCTGGGATAGAGCCCGCAGATCCCAGCGAGGAAATACGGTGTAGCGGTGTAGGCCGCAAATCCGATGCATTGGTTGATCGAGGGGCGGGCTTCGAACGTGCGCGACATCCAGCGGATGAACAGCCCCATCAACGTGACGCCAATGACGATGGTCAGGTACAGCAGCGCGCACAACTGCAATGCGCTGGCGCGACTCAGCCTCACCGTTTCGTTCTCGGCCAGGCTCCAACCGGTCCAGGTGGTGCCGATGAACAGGCACACCGCCGGAATCAGTGCGAGCAACAGCAGATGGGCCAGGTAGTGGTGTGGATGAGCCTGTTCCTGCTCGCGAATGTCCACCCAAGCGAACTCGGGATGGGTGAACAGTTTGACGAAAAGTACAGACATGACGACCTCCTGATCAGGGACAGCCTCTGCGTGAGGCTCATACCGTTATGAGGTACAGGATTGGGCAGGGGTTTCATTTATTTGCCCGGTCGGGGAGACGGCGCGATAAAGGGAATGATTCAAAACGGCAGGGGTCAACCCAACAGCATCCATGAAGGACTGTATGCCATGACTGTTGCCCAATCCCTGGTTGATTACATGCGCGAGCATGAGCTGCGCCTGACCACCGCCGAGTCCTGCACCGCCGGGCTGATCGTCACGCTCCTGGCCGAAGTGCCGGGCATCGGTTCGCTGATCGAAAGCGGCTATGTGGTGTATTCCCCCGAAGCCAAGCAACGTTTGCTGGGCGTCAAGGCGCGCACCATCGACACCTTCAATCTGACCAGTCGCGAGGTCGCCGAGGAAATGGCCCTTGGCGCGCTTCACGACGCCAACGCCAACGTCGCCGTCGCCACCACGGGCCTGCTCGGACCGGACGACAAGGACGGCATACCCGCCGGCACGATCTGCTTTGCCTGGGCGTTCCAGGTGAACGGCCAGCGCGCGCTGTTCAGTCGCCAGGAACGCTTCTTTGGCGACCGTCGCCAGGTGCAACTGCAGGCCAGCGAGTACGTCTTGCAGCAGTTGCCCGGTTACCACCAACGTGCCGTGGCGGGTGAACGCCGCTAGGAGAGTGCGCCCATGACCGATCAATGGGAGCAGGACGACCATCGCAGCCGCGAGTTTCCCGTGCGCGAAGACATGGTGTTCCAGCACAAGGTCTGGCGGTTCGAGCGGGTGGGCTGGTACGTGTTGGTACTGTTGGTGATCCTGACCCTGCTCGGGCTGTTTTCCCGCGGACCGTTGAGCAGTCGCGAACTGCAAAGCGCTGACGGCAATATTAGCGTCGAATACGAGGCGTTCCATCGCAACGGCTCGACCAATCCGATGGTCCTGCGTCTCAAAGGCGCATCCAACGCGGTGCTGGAAGTCGAGCTTGGGGGCGATTGGCTGGAGGCGTTCGAGGTGCAGAGCGTGCAACCGCAGCCCATACGCTCAGCCGCCGCCGGGCAGGGTGTAAAGCTCTGGATCCAGGCGGATGGCCAGGGACAAGCCAACCTGCACCTGTCATTGCTCAGCGAAGGCCTCGGGACTTATCACAGCCGCATCGTTATTCCTGGCGGGGCGACGGTGAGCTTCAATCAATTCATCTTCCCTTAGGTGACGTATGGATTCGGTACTGCGAGCCGCCGCTATGTATGCGGTGTTGATGGTGTTGTTCAAGATCGCCGGCCGACGTTCGCTGGCGGAGATCACCACCTTCGATTTTGTCCTGTTGATGATCATTGGCGAGGCTACCCAGCAGGCGCTGCTGGGGGACGATTTCTCGCTGACCAACGCGTTCATGGTCATCGTCACGCTGATCGCCATCGACGTCGGATTTTCGTTGCTCAAGCTGCGCTCCAATTGGGTATCGCGGCTGATCGACGGTGGGCCGACGATCATCGTCGAGGACGGCCGCATCCTTCAGGGTCGCATGCGCCACGCCCGGCTGGTGGAGGCGGACATCATGGAGGCGGCACGTTCGAGCCAGGGCATCGAGACCCTGGAGCAGATCAAGTTTGCGATTATCGAGCGCAACGGCAAGATTTCGGTGATTGCCAAGGAGGAGTGAGCCTGAGCGCTTTTGTGGCGAGGGAGCAAGCTCCCTCACCACAGTGGTACGTGCGTTGCCTTAGAGTATCGGCTTGCCGCCCGTCACCGCATACCGCGAGCCGGAGATGTAGCTGGACTCATCCGAGGCCAGCAGCACGAAAATCGGCGCCACTTCCACCGGCTGGCCAGGACGCCCCAGCGGTGTCTGGGAACCGAAATTCTGCACCTCTTCTTCGGGCATGGTGGCGACAATCAGTGGCGTCCAGATCGGTCCTGGCGCGACGCTGTTGACCCTGATGCCCTTGGACCCGAGCATTTGCGCCAGGCCACCGGTGAAGTTGGCGATGGCGCCCTTGGTGGTGGCGTAGGCCAGCAGCGTCGGCTTGGGCATGTCGGAGTTGACCGAGGTGGTATTGATGATCGAACCCCCGGCCTTCATGTGCGGCACGGCGGCCTGGCAGATCCTGAACATCGCCGTGATGTTGATATCGAACGTGCGCACCCATTCTTCGTCCGGGATCTCTTCCAGGGTCTCGTGGGTCATCTGAAACGCGGCATTGTTGACGAGGACGTCGATGCGCCCGAAGCGCGCCACGGTCTCATCGACGACCTTGCGGCATTGCCCCTTGTCTGCCAGGTCACCGGGCAGCAACAGGCACTGGCGGCCGGCTTCTTCGACCCAGCGTGCGGTCTCCTTGGCGTCCTCATGTTCATTGAGGTAGGAAATCGCTACGTCCGCGCCTTCTCGGGCGAAGGCAATCGCCACGGCGCGCCCGATGCCGCTGTCGGCGCCGGTGATCAGGGCGATCTTGTTCGCCAGGCGCCCGGAGCCTTTGTAGCTCTGTTCGCCACAGTCCGGGTACGGGTCCATCTTCTGTTGGCTGCCGGGCACGGGTTGGCTTTGTTTTGGAAAAGGCGGGGTTGGGTAGTTGGCCATTGTCGTTCTCCATCCTAGTGGTTGCGATGGAGGGTGGACTGCGGGTTTTTGACCAGAGTTCGGTCGGATTTTTCCGCCGGTCGATGAGCGTGCCCGCCAAGCGTTTCGTCGATCGTGCTCATGTTCCGCTGAACGCGGGCACGGTCATGCTCTCCAATGGCAACAATGCTTCATAAGGAGAAGGGCATGTTCAGTCACATTCAGATTGGTGCGCGTGATCTACCAAAAATGGTCGCGTTCTACGATGCCGTCCTGGGGTGCCTGGGGTTGGTGCGCATGGACAGCGAAGACGACTCGGGCCCACCCGGGGAAGGCTGGCATCAGCCCGGCAAGCATTGGCCGCAGGTGTTCGTCCAGGTGCCCATCAATGGCCTGCCGGCCACGTGGGGCAACGGCATGCAAGTCAGCTTCGCCGCCGACTCGCAGCAAGCCGTACGCGCCGCCTGGGAGATGGCCCT
This sequence comes from Pseudomonas sp. Z4-20, assembly GCF_051131955.1. Taxonomy (NCBI): domain Bacteria; kingdom Pseudomonadati; phylum Pseudomonadota; class Gammaproteobacteria; order Pseudomonadales; family Pseudomonadaceae; genus Pseudomonas; species Pseudomonas sp. Z4-20. The sequence goes on along the minus strand of NZ_CP071641.1, from coordinate 2,950,375 downwards.
CGCCATGGGCGGTTTCGACGAAGGCGCCCCGGGTCCAAGGCCGCAATATTCAAAGGACTATTTCGGCGCCTATTGCCGGGACCCGGAGGGAAACAAGCTGTGCTTCGTGCATACGCCGGATATGCATGACTGACCCCTGGGTCTGAACTGATCCGCTCTTGTGGCGAGGGAGCTTGCTCCCGCTGGGGTGCGAAGCAGCCCCACAATCTTGCGGTCGCTACGCAACCGAGCGTGAGCAAGCTCCCTCGCCACGGGACGATCTGATCAGCCCCTGGCTTTGAGGCTGCGTTCCATCCGCGCGATTCCTTCCTCCAGCAACGCCCGCGGGCAACCGAAGTTCAGGCGCACGAATTGTCCCGCGTCGTCAGCAAAATCCAGCCCGGCGCTCAGTCCAACCTTGGCATCCTTCAGGAAAAACCCTTGCGGATCGTCCAGCCCCAGCGCCGAGCAGTCCAGCCACGCCAGGTAAGTACCCTGGGGCACGGTCATGGTGATACCGGGAAGGCGAGTCTTGACCGCCTCGACCAGGTAATCGCGGTTGGCCTGCAAGTAGCCTTTCAATTCGTCGAGCCATGGGCCCGCTTCGCTGTAGGCGGCACGGGTCGCTTCGAGGCCGAGGGCGTTGACGCTGTCGACCATGCCGGCCCTGGCGCCATTGACGCGCTCGCGCAGCTTGGCATTCTGGATGATCGCGAACGACGTCTTCAGCCCTGCGATGTTGTAGGCCTTGCTGGCCGACATCAGTGTGATGGTCCGCTCGGCAATCTCCGGGCTGAGGGACGAGGTGGGGATGTGCACGCGGCCATCGAAGCACAGTTCGGCATGGATCTCGTCGGAAATGATCCAGGCATCCTGCTCGACACAAATGTCCGCCACGGCCTTGAGCTCGTCGCGCCCGAACACCTTGCCCAGCGGGTTGTGCGGGTTGCTAAGCAGCAGCGCACCGCCGCCGCGCAAGGCGTCGCGCAGTTCGGCCAGGGGCGTATGGAACTCGCCATCGACCGGTGTGAACGCCAGCTCTACCTTGTTCAGGTGCCAATGGCCCGGCGCATGCCGCAGTGGCGGGTAGTTCGGAACCTGCACCACCACGTTTTGCTGCGGCTCGACCAAGGCATGCAACGCCATGTTGAACCCCGGCTCGACCCCCGGCAGGAACAGGACCTGCTGCGGCTCGACGCGCCAGGCGTACTTGCTCCAGAGATCGGCAACGATGGCGGCGCGCAGGCTGTCCTGGGCCACGCTGTAGCCTAGCATCGGGTGTTCCAGGCGCATGCGCAGCGCATCGATGACCACTGGCGGCGGGGCGAAATCCATATCGGCCACCCACATCGGCAATACCTCGGCTGGGTAGCGGCTCCATTTGGTGCTGCCGGTGCCGTGGCGTTCGAACACCCGGTCGAAATCGAAAGTCATGGTGGTTCCATCAGTCAGGGATTCGGAATCGCGCCATCATAAAGCAAAGAAGCTGAACAAAAAGGTTGGTAGCTAATTGCCATTAATTGGTTGCAATGCGCTACAGTTTCGTCCCGAGACGTCGATACGCCGACGATGGACACCCGTTCATGACAAGGACAGCCCCGATGAAATCGCCCCTGCGCTTTAACGATCACTACCGCAAAGCCGATCGCATCATGCTCGGGCTGCTCTGGCTCACGCTCTTGTATTCGCTGGGCCTGGCATTTCTTCATTCGACCTTGACCCAGGCATTGCTGATCGGTGCACCGACGTGCCTGCTGGCCACGCTGCTCTACCGCGGCCTTGGCGGCACCCGTGCCATGCGCTGCATCATCGCCATAGCGCTGATGGTCATGGCGGCGCTGCACATCAACCAGACCCGCGGCGTGATCGAGTTCCACTTCGGCATCTTCGTGCTGCTGGCGGTGTTGACGTTCTATCGCGACTGGCTGCCGATCGTCGTGGCCGCCGCCACCATTGCCATCCACCACGTCGGTTTCCATTGGCTCCAGCATCTTGGATACCCGGTATTCGTGATGGATGCCCACGGTGGATGGACGATGATTTTCGTCCATGCCTTTTATGTCGTTGTCGAAAGCGTGATTCTGATCTACCTGGCGAACCAGAGCCTGGCCGATGCAACGGACAACCAGGACGTGCTCGACAAGGTGCTGGCCGCCGCTGCGCAGTTGAGCCGTGACCCCGGTACACAACGCAACCAGGGCGTGAAAGTCTCGTCCGGCGAGCGTTTCGACCATTTCCTCGAGCAAGTGACCCACCTGGTGGACGGCGTGGTGCGCGATACCCGTCAGCTATCGGACCTCGGCCAGGACTTGTCCCAGGTCGGCCAGACCCTGGAAAACGGTGCCCGGCACCAGTTGGACGAAGTGGCACAGATGAGCGGCGCGATCGGCCAGTTGATGCAGGCCATGGAAAATATTACCGGCCATGTCGGCCAGACGCTGCAACGCGCCGGACAGGCCAACGAGCAAGTCAACCGGGGGCGCACCACCGTTGACCAGACCCGCGAAGATATTCTCGAGTTGGCGGGGCGCATCAACCTGACCAATGAAACCGTGCAACTGCTGGCCGAGCAGGCGCAGCAGATCGGCCAGGTGCTGGACGTGATCAACAGCATCGCCGAGCAAACCAACCTGCTGGCCCTCAACGCCGCCATCGAGGCGGCCCGCGCCGGGGAGCAGGGGCGCGGATTTGCCGTGGTGGCCGACGAGGTCCGGACGCTGTCACAACGGACCTCGACATCCACCACGGAAATCCAGCAGATCATCGCCAAGCTGCAACAGGGCAGCCGCCAGGCCGCCATCGCCATGCAAGACAGCCGCGAAGGGGTCGAGCGTTGCGTGTCCGCCAGCCAGCAGGCCTCGCAGCTGCTGCATGCCGTCGTGGAAGACATCGCGGTGATCAACCATTTCAACGATCTGATCGCCAGCACGACCCAGCAACAGTCCGCGGCGTCAATGGGCATCAATGAGCGGCTGCAAACCGTGCAGGCCGTGGCCGAGCGCAACGCCGACAACATCGGCGTGCTGACCCGCAGCAGCCAATGCCTGCCGCCCTTGGCGGAGCGACTGGCGGCGCTGGGGCAGGCGTTTCATGGGACAGACGGGCAGCTTGGGCGAAAATAGCGTCGATACGAACTGATGATCGTTCCCACGCTCTGCGTGGGAATGCATCCCGTGACGCTCCGCGTCACCCCCCAGAAGGGGAACGCGGAGCGTCCCTGGCGGCATTCCCACGCAGGAGCGTGGGAACGATCGACGATCGATACCACTACCCACCCGTGGCTGGTTTGCCGCCGGCCCTGAAGGGCGGCGTTAAACTCGACTACGCCAGCTTGAACGGCAACTGCCGCAGCGGTTTCCCGGTCAGACTCGCAATGGCGTTGGCAAATGCCGGGGCCAAGGCGGGCAGGCCGGGCTCGCCCATTCCGGTCGGCGGCTCTGCGCTGGGAACGATGTGGACGGCGACCTGCGGCATGTCGGTAATGCGCGGCACGCTGAAGTCAGCGAAATTGCTCTGTTGCACGACGCCATCCTTGAGCGTGATCGCGCCACCGGGCAAGCACATCGACAGGCCCATCAGGGCTGCGCCTTGCACCTGGGCCTCGACACTGCGGGGGTTGATCACCAGGTTGCAGTGCACGCCCGCCGTCACGTTGTGCAGCACGGGACGACCCTCCTGCACCGAGGCTTGCACCACGTAGGCCACCACCGAACTGAACGACTCGTGCACCGCCACGCCCCAGGCCTGGCCGGCCGGTAGCTGCCGTTTGCCGTACTCGCTCTTGTCCACCGCCAATTGCAGCGCGGCGCGATGGCGGGGGTTCTGGTCGCCGAACAATTTCATCCGGTATGCCACCGGGTCCTGCTTTGTCGTACGGGCGATTTCGTCGATCAGCGTCTCCATCACGAACGCGGTATGAGTAGAACCCACGCTGCGCCACCACAGCACCGGCACGTTGAGCTTGGGGTGATGCACGGTCAGTCGCATCGGCAGGGGGTATGGATCACGCAGGCCTTCTGTCGCGGTGGGGTCGATGCCATTCTTTATCTGCCCTGCGAATGGGGTGCCGACGAGGATGGACTGCCCGACCAGGGCGTGGTCCCACGCCAACACCTTGCCACTGTCATCGAAACCGATGCGCGAGCGGTGCAGATGCATCGGACGGTAGTAGCCGCCCTTGATGTCGTCCTCGCGGCTCCACAGGGTGCGGATTGGCGCATCAAGCCCCGCAGCGCGCGCGGCCTTGGCCACTTCGCAAGCCTGCACGACAAAATCATTGGTCGGCACGCCACGACGCCCGAAACCGCCGCCCGCCGTCTGTACATTTACCTGGACTTGCTCGGGCTTGAGGCTCAGCACCTTCGCCGCTGCCGCAGCGTCGCCGCCCGGGAACTGAGTACCGACCCACAACTGGGCGCGGCCTTCGGATAGCTGAACGGTGCAGTTCAACGGCTCCATCGGGGCGTGGGCCAGGTAGGGAAACACAAACTCAGCCTCCAACCGATGCGGCGCCGAGGCGAGAGGTGTCATGTCGGCATCGAAATGGAGCGCGCCGGGTTGGCCGGCCAGCTCCCGGTACTGGGCCAGTTGTTTTTCCGTGTCGACCTTTTCGACTTTAGCCACGTCCCATTCGACCTTCAGCGCATCACGTGCAAGTTTTGCCTGCCAGTAACCGTCGGCGACCACCGCAACGCCTTCGGCACCGCCGTCCAGCGACACGCGCAGCACGGCTTTCACGCCTTTGGTTGCGCGCGCGGCGCTGTCGTCCAGCGACGCGATCCTGGCACCGAACACCGGTGGGCGAGCGACCACCGCAGTCAGTTGTCCCGGCAGATGCATGTCGATGCCGAAATCCTGCTGGCCGCTGCTCTTGTCCTTGGCATCGAGGCGGGTCGTGGCCTGGCCGATGATGCGGAAATCCTTGGGATCCTTGAGCGTGACTTTCTCCGGCACGGGCATCGCCATGGCGGCTTCGGCCAGCTCGCCGTAAGTCGCCTTGCGGCCACCTGGGCCCAGCACCGTGCCGTTTTGCGTGGTCAGGCTCGCGGCGTCGACATTCCAGCGCGCGGCCGCGGCGGCGAGCAACATGGCGCGAGCGCGAGCGCCCAGTTCGCGGTATTGGGTGTAGCTGTTCTTGATCGAATTGGAGCCGCCGGTGAGGTGGATGCCAAACGCCGGGTCCATGTAGGCCGCGTCGTTGCTGCCGTTGCGCGTGCGCACCAGGCTCCAGTCGGCGTCGAGTTCTTCGGCGAGGATCATTGGCAAGCCAGTCTGCACACCCTGGCCGAACTCCAGGCGATTGATCGTCACGGTGACTTCGCCGTTGGGCGCGATTTGTACGAAGGCCGAGGGTTGCTGAGTCGGTTTCAGCGCTGCGTCGCCAACTCCGCCGGCCTGTTGCGCCAGGGCAAGGTGCGGGAACGCGCCCAAGGCCAGGCCGCCGATGCCGACGATCTTGAGGAAGCTGCGCCGGGGCAGGGTGGCTGGGCCTTCAATCACGTCGCGATCAAGCAGGTGTTGCAGGGCGCGCGGCAGCTCATTTGGAAAAATCTCGTTCAGCATGGACCAGCTCCTGTCAGGCAAGTGTTTTTGCGGCATCGGCCACTGCGGCGCGGATGCGGGCGTAAGTGCCGCAACGGCAGATATTGCCGGCCATGGCCGAATCGATCTCGGCCGGCGTCGGCTGCTTGCCCTTGGGCTGGGCCTTGAGGAACGCGGTGGCGCTCATGATCTGGCCGCTCTGGCAGTAGCCGCATTGCGCCACGTCGTGCTTGACCCAAGCCTCATGCACGGCGCTGCCCACCGGGTCGCTGCCATCGGTCGCCGCTTCAATGGTGGTGATCTTCTTGCCAACCGCCGCGGCGATCGGCGTCACGCAGGACCGAATGGCCTGGCCATCCAGGTGAACGGTGCAGGCGCCACACAAGGCCGCACCGCAGCCGAATTTGGTACCGGTCATGCCCAGCGTGTCGCGCAAGGCCCAAAGAATCGGGGTGCCGGGGTCTACGTCTACCGTGTGCTCACGGCCATTGATATTGAGGGCGCTCATCGGACCAGCTCCAGAAGGTTTGGCACCGATTACTATAGAAAGCCTCGGCTGGGATAGCTTGCACGATCCGGTCCGATGATTGCCCAATCTTGCAAAAACACCCCTGTAGGTTCGGTTGGCAGTGAGCAAGCCTGGGCGCATGCGCTCAGGCGGGCCGCTCAGGGGCGGGCCGGGACAAACAAAACAACAACCCAGGCTCGGCCCTGCGCGCGACGAGCGTCCATCCGTGGGCCTGGGCGATCTCCTGGCAGATCGTCAGGCCCAGTCCCGCGCCGTGGTCGCGTCGATGAGCGCCGCGCCAGAAACGGGTGAATATCTGCGCCAGTTGGTCTTGTTCAACCCCGGGGCCCCAATCGCGCAGGGTCAACGTATCTGCGCTCAGTTCAACGCGTATTTCGGTATCGGCAGGGGCGTGCTGGATGGCGTTTTCCAGAAGGTTTTTGAGCAGGGTGAAAAGGGCGCTGCGGTCGGCCTGCCAGGACGCCTGCGTCTCAACCGGAGCCGCCAGCACGACGCGCACGTGCGCCGCGTCGGCCATGCGTTGCAGATAATGGGCGGCTTCCCGGGCAACATCCATGACATCCACGGCGGCAAGGCTGTAGTTGTGCGCTTCGCTCGTTTCGGCCAGCAGCAATAGTTGCTGGACCTGGCGGGTCATGTGCTGGGCATCGTTGAGCAGCGAGTCGCGGCCCTTGCTGGGCTCCATCAGTTCGATCTGGGCGCGGATCAACGCCAGGGGGGTCTTGAGCTCGTGTGCCGCGGTCGCCAGGAATTCCTGCTGGACGCGGTAGCCGTGCGCCAGGCGTTCAAGGGCGCTGTTGAAGCTGGTCACCAGCGGCGCCACCTCGGACGGCACGGTCCTGACCTCCAGCCGCGAGTGCAAGGAGCGCGGGGAGATGGCCGCCGCTGATTCCGAGACTTCCCGCAAGGGCTTGAGCGCATAGCCCAATGTGAAATAGGCGCAGGCGCCGAAGACAAAAAGCAGCACCAGGCTGAACAGGACGATACCGGCGCCCATGAACGGCCAGGCAAACCCCTCGTGGAGCAGTTCCATCAGCCGTTCGCTGGCGGCAAATTGCAAATACCAAGTCTTGCCGTCGTGCTCCAGCGGGGCGGTGGCGGCGTACATCAGGATGCCTTTTCGCTCGAACTTGAATTGCGATTGCTCCGTTGGATGAACGGTCGCCGCAGGCGACCAGAACGCCGCGTCAGTGGATGCATGGACGGCGCTCCCATCCGAATCCAGTACTCGGTAGCCGATTTCCTCCCCCAGGCTCTGGAAGGTCCAGATCCGGTCACCCTCGCTGTTGTCGAATCCGATGGGCCGGCCCGTGGCGTCGAACAGCAGCTTATCGGCCAGTTCATGGGTACGCTCGGCGACGTCCGTGCTCAGCAGGATATCGCTCCTGGAGGTGACAAGAGCGAACACGCCGAGTGCAATCAGCAGGATGCTCAATCCCACGCCTGCGATGTAGGCAAGCAGCACCTTGAAGCTGATGCTATTGCGCCAAGTCGTCCTGACGAAGGGCATAACCCAGGCCTCTCAAATTGACTATCCGTTGATGGGAGCCGATCGCCAGCAGCTTTCGGCGGATACGATGCAGCGCCACGTCCAGGGCGTTCGGCGTCACGGCTTCGCTCAGGCCCCACGCGGCCGCCTCGATGGCGCTGCGGCGGACGATTTCGCCGGGTTTGCGCAGCAGCAACAGCATGATCTGCATTTCCGCAGGCGCCAGCGGCACGCTGCCTTCGGTGCTGCACATGATGCCCATGTCGGGTTGCACGCTGAGGTCGCCGTGGGCAGGCGCCAATGGCCGGTGTTCCGCCGGGCGACGCAGCAATGCCCGTACGCGGGCAACCATTTCGTCCATGGCGAACGGCTTGGGCAAGTAGTCGTCCGCCCCGGCGTCGAGACCTTCAACCCGATCATGCAGCGCATCCCGCGCCGTTAGGACCAGGCACGGCAGGCCCAGCCCGGCAGTGCGCAAACGCTGCAGCAGGGCCAGTCCATCGCCGTCCGGCAAGCCCCGGTCGAGGATCAGCGCCTGGTAAGGCACCTGCTGGATGGCCGCCCACGCGGCATCGATGCGGCTGATGACGTCGACGGCGATCCCGGCGCTCGACAAGCCTTTGCTCACCAGGTGCGCCAGGCGTTCATGGTCCTCGACCAGCAGAATGCGGCTCATCAGAAACGGTACAGGTAGCCGAACAGCACGCTGTTCTCGGTTGATCGATCCACCAGCGGGCTGTCCTTGATTTCATCGGACAGGCGCGTCGCCTTGAGGTCCAGGAACACGGAGTGATGATCATCGAACATATAGTTTCCACGAACCCCGAATTCAGTATTGATACCGGACTTCGCATCATAGGCCGCCCGGTCGGCGCGAGCTTCACTTTCGCGAACGCCGAAGTAGTAGTCGACGTATTTATCGTCCTGCCATAGGGCCGCCAGGCGTGGCGTGAGCATGATGTGCTCGCCTAATTTCCAGGACCTTTCCAATCCCAGGGCAAAGCGCTGGCCCTTGCTGTTGCCTGATACGTCGGCCAGCCACTCGGCACTGACATCGGCCAAGTCGTTGCGCCATTTCACCTTGGCTCCTGCCCAGAAACCACCGTCGCGGTCACGCATGCCATCGAGAATCCGCGCGTCATCGTCGTCATAGCCGCTGAAGTCGTACTCGCCGACGATGCTGAATTCGAGCTGTTGGGTGTCGCTGAACTCCAGGCCCGGCAACTTGATCTCGGCGGTCGGCCCAAATACTCGTACATATTCATTTTCAAAGTAGATCAGCGGCAGGACTTCGCTGTCCCGATCGATGCCCTTGTACGGCTGCTGGCTGCTGACCGCACCCACGCCAAGCCCCCATTGGGAGCCTTCAGGTTCGTCGGCGCTGGCGGCCATCGACGCGCACAAGCCCAGCACAAACACAGAGGTGGCCGTAGTCAGCCGTGTCGCAATTGAATTTTTCGAGGTGGGCAAGGGCATGGAACGCATGACGGTCTCCAGATCAATAGGATGAAAGCGTCCCTATCGTTGAAAACTTCTTCTTACTGGACACTTACCGTTGGGTCTGGATAACAACCTTTTCGCTGGTAAGAGTTCCGAAAGGTTCCCTGTCGGATAGTGGCCGCCTCAAGCAATCACGCGGCCTCTTGCGCAGGAATACGATCCCCATGAAAAGAAAAACACGGCATGTTGTTCTGTTTGTCGTGACCCTGGCCTGCGCCATCGTCGTCGTGATGATGACCGTTTCGCCTGACGGCGGACCCGATAGCGCCGAAGTGCCGGCCAGGCCTGCGCTCACGGTGGCCGTCACCCAACTCCAATCGGCCATGCTGGCGACCCGTGTCCTGGCGTATGGCAACGTCATGGCGTGGCAGGAAGCGAGCATCGGTACCGAATCCGATGGCTTGCGGTTGGCCGAGGTCAAGGTGAACGTCGGCGATGAGGTCCGGCGCGGCCAGGTGCTCGCCACATTTGTTCCGGAAACGATCGCCGCCGAACTCGCGCAGCGTCGCGCCGCCACCGCCGAAGCGCAGGCGACGCTCGCCGAAGCACGGGGCAATGCCGAGCGCGCCCGGGAACTGCAATCGAGCGGGGCGTTATCCAAGCAGCAGGTTCACCTGCACGTGACGGCTGAACACACGGCGCAGGCGAGGCTGGACGCAGCCAGGGCGCTGGAGCGGCTGCAACATCTGCGCCTGGCCCAGACTCAGGTCATGGCGCCCGACGATGGAGTGATTTCGGCGCGTAATGCCACGGTGGGCGCGGTGCTGCCCGCCGGCCAGGAACTGTTCCGGCTGATTCGGGACGGTCGCCTCGAATGGCGCGCTGAAGTCGCCGCATCGGACCTGGGTAAATTCACTCCCGGCCAGTTGGTGCGGGTGATTGCGGCCAACGGCGAGGCTATCGAGGGCCGGGTGCGCAGGGTCGCGCCCACGGTGGACATGCAGGTCCGCAACGGCTTGGTCTATGTCGACCTCCCGGCGGGCACCGCGGCGCGTGCCGGGATGTTCGTACGTGGCGAGTTCGCGGTCGGCGCCGAGCGGATGCTGACGCTGCCCCAGAGCGCGGTGCTGCAGCATGACGGTTTCAGTTACGTCCTTCAGGTCGGACCGCAGTTCAAGGTGACCCGGGTCAAAGTGACGGTGGGACGCCGCGTCGGCGATCGTGTCGAGATCATCGGCGGTATTGACGGCACGGCGGCCGTGGTCGAGGCCGGCGCCGGCTTTCTCGCCGAGGGAGACCTCGTCCGGGTGGTCCAGTCGCGCACCGATCCGACCGGCACCCCGACCAGCCAGCCGACAAGCAGCCTGACACGCGGGAGCGCGCAATGAGCCTTAACGTATCGTCCTGGTCGATCCGCAATCCGACGCCTTCCGTCCTGTTGTTCCTCTTGCTGACCTTCGCTGGCTTGATGGGCTTCTGGAAAATGAAGGTCCAGAACTTCCCCGATGTTGACCTGCCCATGGTCTCCCTATCGGTGGAGCTGCCCGGCGCTTCACCCGAACAACTGGAAAACGATGTGGTGCGCAAGATCGAGGATTCGCTGGCGACGCTGCAAGGCATCAAGCATATCCAGAGCACCTTGACCGACGGCAACGCCGATATCACGGTGGAGTTCCGCCTCGAGAAGCCCACGCAGGAAGCGCTGGATGATGTGCGCGACGCCATCTCCCGGGTACGGGCGGACCTGCCCGCCGACCTGCGTGACCCAGTGATCCAGAAGATCGAGCTCGCCGGATCGCCGATCCTGACCTACACGGTGGCGGCGACGCGCATGGACGATGAAGCGCTGTCATGGTTCGTCGACAACACCCTCAGCAAGACCTTGCTGGCGGTGCCTGGCGTGGGGGCGGTCAATCGTGTCGGCGGGGTGACCCGGGAAACTCGCATCGACCTCGACCCGGCGCGCCTGCTGGCGCTGAACACCACGGCGTTGGACATCTCCCGTCAACTGCGCCAGATCCAACAGGAAGCCTCGGGCGGTCGTGTCGACCTGGGCGGGATCGAGCAAACGGTGCGCACCCTTGCCACGGTGCAGTCGGCCGAAGAAATCGCCTTACTGGACGTGACCTTGAGCGACGGCCGACGCATCCGCCTCGACCAGGTTGCCACGGTATCCGACACCGTCGGCGAGCGCCGTTCGGCAGCATTCCTGGACGGCAAGCCGGTGGTCGGCTTCGAGATCCTGCGGGCAAAAGGCGCCGGAGAAATAGAGGTCGACGAAGGGGTGCGCGCCGCCCTCGACACACTCAAGGCGCGACACCCTGAAATCACCATCGCCCAAGCCTTCAACCTGGTCGATCCGGTGATCGAGAATTACCAGGGCTCCATGCACCTGCTTTACGAGGGGGCAGCGCTGGCGGTGCTGGTGGTGTTCCTGTTCCTGCCGGATTGGCGAGCAACCTTCGTCACGGCGGTCGCGTTGCCATTGTCGGCGATACCGACTTTTGCGGTGATGCATTGGATGGGCTTCACCCTCAACATCGTCACGCTGCTATCGCTGTCGCTGGTGATTGGCGTGCTGGTGGACGACGCCATCGTCGAGGTCGAGAACATCGGGCGACATTTGCAGATGGGCAAGAAACCCTATCAAGCGGCCATGGACGCCGCCGATGAGATCGGGCTGGCGGTAATTGCCACGGCGTTTACGCTGATCGCGGTGTTCCTGCCCACGGCATTCATGAGCGGCACGGTCGGCAGGTTCTTCGTCCAGTTCGGCTGGACGGCGGCAACAGCGGTTTTTTTCTCCCTCGTCGTTGCCCGCCTGCTGACGCCGATGATGGCGGCCTACCTGCTGCGGGCGCCGCAGAAGCCGGAGCGCAGACCGGCCTGGTGGCTGGATACGTATTTGTCCTGGGCAGGCTGGTGCTTGCGCCATCGTGCCGTGACCAGCCTCGGCGCTGTGGTTTTTTTCGCTGCGGGGCTGATGCTCGCGGCGGTGTTGCCGGGCACCTTCATTCCGCCGGAGGACGACTGGCAGACCCAAGTGACCCTCACGCTGGCGCCCGGCAGCAAGCTGGGCGACACGTTGGTGCTGGCCGAACAGGCGCGGGAGCTTGTCGGGCAGAACCCGCACGTCAAGAAGGTCTACACCGCCGTGGGCGATGGCCGCGCCGGCGCTGACCCGATGGCGCCAGCCGGCAGCGGTCTCGCCAATGTCCGCACGGCGGTGCTGACGCTGAACCTGACGCACCGCGACGACCGACCGGGCCTGACCAAACAGCAGATCGAAAACCATCTGCGCGAAGCACTCACGGTTTTGCCTGGCGTACGCGTCAAGGTCGGCATGGGTGAGTCGGAAAACTACATGCTGGTGCTCGCCGGCGAGGACGGCGCCTTGCTCACCCGGCATGCGCAGAAGGTCGAAGGTGAACTGCGTGGGCTGCCTGGCGTCGGCGGCGTTATTTCGAGCGCCAGCCTGATGCGCCCCGAGCTGGTGGTTCGGCCCGATTTCGCCAGGGCCGCCGACCTGGGCGTCACCTCGAACGCAATCGCCGATACGCTGCGTGTTGCAACCTTGGGCGACTACGATCAGGAGCTGGCCAAGCTCAATTTCAGCGAACGGCAGGTGCCAGTCGTCGTGCGGCTGACCGATGCCGCTCGCCAGGACTTCGAGACGCTGAAGCGCCTGCCGGTACCCGGTGCCCGTGGTCCGGTCGCGCTGGAGAATGTCGCAACGCTGGAAATCGCCAGCGGCCCCGCGCAAATCGACCGATTCGACCGCATGCGCAACGTCAACATCGAGATCGAGACGAATGGCCAGGCGCTGGGCGACATCGAGCAGGCCGTGCTTGGCCTGCCGAGTTTGCGCGAGCTGCCGCCCGGTCTGGTGCAGACGTCCGTCGGCGATGCCGAGGCGATGGGCGAACTTGCCTCGGGGTTTGGCGTGGCGATGCTGACCGGGGTGCTGTGCATCTACATGGTGCTGGTCCTGCTGCTCAAAGACTTCATGCAACCGGTGACTATCCTCGTCGCCCTGGTGCTCTCGGTGCCCGGCGCGTTCCTGGCGCTGTTCATCACCGGCTCGACCTTATCGATGCCGTCGATGATCGGCTTGATCATGCTGATGGGCATTGCGACGAAGAACTCGATCCTGCTGATCGACTACATCATCCTCGCCCGTCGGGACCACGGCCTGGGCCGCCACGAAGCGATCCTGGATGCCTGCGCCAAGCGCGCACGACCGATCATCATGACGACAATTGCGATGGGCGCAGGCATGATGCCCATCGCACTGGGCTGGGGAACCGACCCGAGCTTTCGCGCGCCGATGGCGATCGTAGTGATCGGTGGGCTGGTCACCTCGACCGTGCTGAGCCTGCTGGTCATTCCCGTAGTGTTTTCCTACGTGGACGACGGCGCGCAGTGGTTGTACAAGCGCATCCATGGCGTGCTCTGGCAAGGGGAGCTACGTAACGAGGCGAACGGTTTGGGCAGCGAAGCGGGGAGTGAGCGTTGAAGATTCCAGCAAAGATCAGCACGGTTTTTCCGTCGTGGCGTCCGCTCATGCTGGGCATCGCCGCCATCGTGGCGAGCCTGACGCTGATGGCCGGGTGTGCCCGGCAACCCAGCGCGGCCGACGCCCGGACGGAGCCTGCGACCTTTGAGGATTACACGCAGGCGTCACGGGCATGGATCGAGGAACGGCGGGTGTTCCAGACCGCCAACCGCAGCGCTGAACTGGCCTGGAACGCGCCTTACGAAGTGCGCCCCGATGCGCCGTCCAGCAAAGCTATCCTCTTGTTGCATGGCCTGGGGGATTCACCCTGGTCTTTCGTCGACATCGCCCAGGATCTCACGGCGCAAGGCTTCGTTGTGCGCGTTGCGTTGTTGCCGGGGCACGGCACCCAGCCGGCTGACTTGATCGACGTGCAGCTGGAGCAGTGGCAGCAGTTGGTCGAGGAACAAGTCGCGCTGCTGCGCAAGGAGTTTGCGGACGTCTACCTGGGCGGTTTCTCAACCGGCGCCAATCTTGCGCTGGCATACGCCATCAACGACCCGGATATCAAGGGCCTCGTGCTGTTTTCACCGGCCTTTCGATCGAGCGAATCCTACGACTGGGCCACGCCCTGGCTGGCGCATTTCAAGACCTGGATATTGGCCCCCGACAATACCCGGCCACAACAATCGGCGGTGCGCTACCACAACGTCCCCACCAACGGCTTCGCCCAGTTCTACCGCAGCAGCGTCGCGGTTCGTCGGCTCATCGAGCACCAGGACTTCGACCGTCCCGTGGCCATTGTCCTGACTGAGCAGGATTCAGTGGTCGACGTGCGCTACGTGCGGGAGCTGTTCAAACACCGATTTACCCATTCCGCCAGCCGGTTGATCTGGTATGGGCAGGCGGCGCCGGCCGGCAACAGCGGCGCGGCCCATGATTCACGCGTCCTGACGCGTACCGACCGCATCGCCGACGAACGAATCAGCCAGTTCTCCCACATGGGCATCCTGTTCTCACCAACGAACCCGCTCTACGGTCGTTCCGGCACCCTGCGGTTCTGCCGCAACAGCCGCAACGCCGACGAAGTGGCCCGGTGCGAAGCGGGGGAAGAAGTCTGGTATTCGGATTGGGGTTACAGCGAGCCGGGTAAAATCCATGCGCGGCTGACCTACAACCCTTACTTCCAGTGGCAATCGGGGGTGATTCGTCAGGTGTTGGCGGTAGCTGAGTAGGGCGCCTTGTTCTCCACCAGGCAATTGCCGCCATCCACCACCATGGTTTCACCGGTGATGTAGCTGGCCTCCGCAGAGGCCAGGAAGGCCACCAGCGCGGCGACTTCCTCGGGGCGTCCGGCCCGGCCCATCGGCGTGTAGCGTGCGGCGTTGGCTTCTTCGGCAGAGCTCGACCCTGTCGCGATCCAGCCGGGCGCGACGCTGTTCACGGTGATGCCCTGTTGGGCCACTTCAAGCGCGAGGCCCATGCTCATGCCGACCATCGCCGCCTTCGCGGCGCTGTAGGCTGCTTCACCGGGATTGCTGCAGCGAGTGCCGGTGGTGGAGCTGATATTGACGATGCGTCCATAACGGCGGGCCTGCATGCCGGGCAGGACGGCTCGGGTGAGCAGGAACGCGGTCGTCAGGTTGCGAGCCAGCGACAGGTTCCACGCGGCCAGGTCCATGGACGCCACGTCGGCAAAAGACTCCGGGCTTCCTTGCATGGACATGCCGGCGTTGTTCACCAGGATATCGACCCGGCCCCAGACCGACTCAGCCCACAGTCCGAACTCGTGCACCTGGGTTTCATCCGTGAGGTCCAGGGCTCGCCCCTCGACCTCAAACCCTTGCGCCCGCAACTCATCGACCCGTTGAGCAATGCGGGCGCTGCTCGCAGTGACGATCAGCCTGGCGCCGACTGCACCGAGCCTGCGCGCGATCGCCATGCCGATGCCCATCTCGCTGCCGGCGCCGCTGATGAGTGCCACAGGGTTCTGTCCGGTTGCGTTTGACATGGAAATCGCTCCAGGTATCGAGTTGATGAGCAGGCAGCGGTGTCAGGCACCGCAGACGAGTATGGCAGCGAAAAGGAGCGGCATCAGGCGGCCGCTACTGCGGCCACTGCTCCAGCAAAATCGAGAGGAATTTCTCGGCGGCGGGGGAAAGCGATGCACCTCGTAGAACCACTGCGGGCGCCAGCTCGTTCGGATTTTTCACGGGGACGCGATAGCAACCGTCTCTACCTCACTTATGATGTGGCGCTTTGGTAGGTTCATGATCGCCACCGCCCCATTTCTGACAAGAATGTCAGGAAGCGGTCAGCCTCCAGACACCTTTGCTGTCTAGACTCTGTAGGTTGCCCCCGTTTCCGGAGAGGAATTACTTGATGCGTCTGCTCATTGTCGAGGACGAAGAAAAGACGTCCTCCTACGTCCATCGCGGCTTGAGCGAGCTCGGCTACATTGTCGATGTCGCCACCAATGGCATCGATGGCCTGCACTATGCACTGGAGATGGATTACGACGTGGTGATCCTCGACGTGATGCTGCCGGGCAAGGATGGCTACGGCGTGCTGCAGGGCCTGCGCTTGCACAAGAAAACCCCGGTGATCATGTTGTCGGCCAGGGGCACGGTGGACGATCGTGTCCGCGGGCTGCGAGAGGGCGCCGATGACTACCTGGCCAAACCTTTTTCCTTTGCCGAGTTGGTAGCGCGCGTCCAGGCCTTGATCCGACGTCGCGCCGATGACAGCGCCGACCCGACGCACTTGCGCATCGACGATCTGGAAGTCGACCTGCAAGCACGCAAGGTGACGCGTGGCGGCGTGCGGCTGGACCTGACGGCCAAGGAGTTCTGCCTGTTGAGCCTGCTGGCACGGCACCAGGGCGAAATTCTTTCCAAGTTGATGATTGCCGAACAGGTCTGGGACATGAACTTCGACAGCGACGCCAATGTGGTCGAGGTCGCGATCAAGCGCGTGCGGGCCAAGGTTGACGCGCCGTATCCGCGCAAGCTGCTGCACACCGTCCGGGGCATGGGCTATGTGTTGGAGAGTCGTGAGGCCAGCGACCGACAAGTCGGTGCGCAGTGATGAAAGGATCGATAGCCAAGCGGCTTGCCCTGATGTTTGCCCTCGCGGTCACGCTCATCACCGCCGTGAGCGCGACGCTGTTGCGCTGTTCCTTGAAGCAATCGCTCGAAGACCAGATGCAAAACGAGTTGATCCTGCGCCATTCCGTACTCGACCCGGTCCTCGCAAAATACGATTCGCCGGAATTCTGGGTCGGCTTGCGCCAGAAGCTCGACGGCCTGACACCCGCGGACGAGCGGGTGCGGTATTGGGTCCTGGTTGACAACCCCGCCTACAGTTATGGCGGCGCGATGCCGGACGGCCAGGATTGGTCCAAGCGCCCGGATGGTTTTTCCTCCGTCGAGGTGCCTGGCCGGAATCGGCCGATGATGCTGATGGTCGAGACCATCGCAGCGATGGGTAGCCGACCGGAGGTGCGCTTTATCGTCGGGCTCGATTCAACGCCGTTCATGAAGACCCTGGACAATTTCACCAAGACCTTGGTCCTGACGTCGGCGCTCGGCGTCGTGCTAGTGGCGCTGCTGGGCTACTGGATCGCGCGTTTCGGCCTGGGGCCGGTCAGGCGCCTGAGTCGTCAGGCCAACAGCCTGCCGCCCGGGGACTCGAAGCAGCGGCTGGACACCGAGGCGCTGCCAGGGGAATTGCAGGAATTGGCCGTGTCATTCAATGGCGCCCTGGCGCGCCAGGAAGCAGCCTGGTGCCAGCTCGAAGGGTTCAACGCCAATGTCGCCCATGAACTGCGCACGCCGCTGACCAACCTTATCGGCCAGACCCAGGTTGCGTTGGCCCATGGGCGGGACGTGAACGAGCTTCAGGATCTGTTGCAGTCAAACCTCGAAGAGCTGGAACGGATGGGCACCATTGTCAACGACATGCTGTTCCTGGCAGGTGCCGAAAGTGGGCAGCGGGCAACCGAGCTGAGTCATGTCTCGCTGAATGAAGAGGCGTCGAAGACGGTGGAGTATCTGGAGCCGGTCCTGCACGACAAGCAGCTGAGCGTGGTGATCCAGGGCGACATGCAGGTGTGCATCGACCGACGCCTGTTCCATCGCTCCCTGGCCAATCTGATTCAGAACGCGGCGCGCTACGCGGTGCCGACCAGCACCATCACCGTGAGTCTGGTCAGCCATGGCATGCAGGCTGAAGTGAGCGTTTCCAACGCCGGCGAGCCGATTGACAATGTGCACCTGGAGCGCTTGTTCGAGCGCTTCTATCGAGCCGACGCCGCCCGGGCGCGAAGTGATGCGCACCACGGCCTGGGACTTTCCATCGTGCGGGCGGTGGCCTCCATGCACGGAGGCCGTGTGTTCGCCCATAGCAAGAACGGCCTCAATACCTTCGGTTTTTCCCTGACAAGCCAGGCAGCGCGCTAGCCGCCGCCACACCCTCTGCGGGCGCTTTTATATCCCGCGCAAGCCGGCGCTTTCCCCGCGCCGGCGTTTGACATGTTCCTGTCAGTCGCCAGTCACCTTGACGTCAGCGTCCCCCTCCTAGAGTGCTAACACCATCCCGGTAAAGGCAGTCGTGGAGTCAACCATGAACATCCAGAATTTTTCGATCGTCAGCCTGCTGGCGGTCATTTCCTTGAGCGGTTCACCTCTGTTTGCCAAAGAACAAGCGCAACCACCGGCCTACGAGTACGGCATGCCCCTGGACGTCGCCCAGGCCATTCGTATCGAGGCGCCGCAATCGCCTGTGTGCGAAGTGGTGCCGGCAAAGATGACCTATGTGGATACGCACGGCGAAATCCGCCAGGTCAGTTTTCTGCAACTGGCTGATGCGTGCGCCATCCAGTGAGCGCCGGCCGTGTCGTTTAATTCTTTAAATAGAGAGCATTCAACCATGTGGAATAGAACAACAAGCTTCGGCGCAATCAACTTCAAGAACCGCACCAGTGCGCTGATGAGACTGGCCCGGACGCTGGCCGCCGGCGTCGCGCTGCTCAGCGCCATAAGCATTGAGGCTTCGGCTCGAGTTGCCCCGAAACCCGACTGGTCGACCGACGACATGCCATCCCAGAAGGGCCGGATCGTGCTGATCACCGGCGGCACCAGCGGCATGGGTTATGAGGATGCGCTGGCGCTGGCGCGCGCCGGTGCCGAAGTGATTATCGCGGCGCGCAATCCAGAACGCGGCGCCGAGGCCATTGCCCGGATCCAGCAGTCGGTGCCCGGCGCCAAGGTGCAATTCGAGGCCGTGGACCTGGCCAATCTCTCATCCGTGCGCGGCCTAGCCCAACGCCTTAACCAGAAGCTGCCGCGCCTCGACGTGCTGATCAACAATGCCGCCATCATGTCGCCGCCCGAACGCGGCACTTCGGCGGACGGTTACGAACTGCAGCTGGCGACCAATTACCTGGGACATTTTGCCCTGACCGGCCTGCTGGTGCCGCTCTTGCGTCAAAGCGAGGACGCCCGGGTGGTAAGCCTTTCAAGCATTGCAGCGGCGCGCGGCGCGGTGAATTTTGATGACCTTCAGGCCGAGCAAAAGTACGACCCGTATGTGACCTACGCGCAGTCGAAACTGGCGATCCTGCATTGGTCCTTTGCGTTACAACAGCGCAGTGACGCCCAAAAGTGGGGGATTCGCAGCATTGCCGCGCACCCAGGCGTTGCGGTCACCGAGTTGATTGCGCGCGGTCCGGGCCTCAACAGCGAGTTCGGTCAGCGCTGGGCTAAGGACCGCGACGTGTACCACTCAGCGGCGCAAGGCGCACTGCCCACGCTGTATGCCGCCACGGCGCCGCAGGCCGTGGGCGGTGCTTATTACGGCCCGACGGGGGACGAGGAGAAACGCGGTCCGCTGGGCTTCGCCAAGACGCCCGTCGCGGCGACCGACGTAGCGGATGCCGAGCGGCTATGGGCGGTCTCCGAACGGTTGACCGGCGTTATCTATCCCTGATGCCGCCTCGGGCACGGTCTCGTTCCGTGCCCATCCCTCTGGTCCGTAGCTGTTTTTTGGAGTTCCCATGCGTACGCCTTCCTATCTGCATCGGCTGAGCCTCGCCCTGAATGCCCGCGACGGTGAACTGCGCCCGGCGCTGTGCGGCTTTTTGCTGTTCCTGTGTCTGTTCACCGGTTATTTCATGCTGCGTCCGATCCGCGAATCGATGGGTATCGCGGCGGGGGTGGAGAACCTGCAATGGCTGTTCACCGCGACTTTCCTGGCCATGCTGGTGGCGGTTCCGCTATTCGCTTGGCTCAGTGCCCGAGTGCCGCGCCTGCGCCTCATCGACTGGGTGTACGGCTTCTTCGGCTTCAACCTGCTGATGTTCGTCGAGGTCTTCCAGTTCCAGCCGGACAGCATCTGGCTGGCGAGGGTCTTTTACGTCTGGATTTCGGTCTACAACCTGTTCGTGGTGTCGGTGGCCTGGAGCTTGATGGCGGATGTCTTCGACAGCGAGCAGGCCAAGCGTTTATTCGCCTTCATCGCGGCGGGCGCCAGCATCGGCGGTCTGCTGGGGCCGGCCCTGAGTGCGCTGTTCATCGAGGCGATCGGTGCGTCAGGCTTGATGCTGCTGGCGGCCTTGCTGCTCGGTGTCACGCTGGTATTGAAGCGGGCCCTGATGAGTTGGCGAGAAACGGGCGGGGCCGGCCGACCTGGCGCGGCGCCGACGCAAAGCCCCCGACAGCCATTGCAGGGCAACCCGTTCAGTGGTTTGACGGCGGTGTTCCAGTCACCTTACCTGCTGGGGATCGCCGGCTTCGTGGTGCTGTTGGCGACGGTCAGCACCTTTCTCTACTTCGAGCAGGCGCGCCTGGTGGCCGAGCTCTACCCGGACCGCGCCTCGCAAGTTCGCATCTTCGGCACCATCGACATCATCGTCCAGGCGGGCGCGTTACTGTCCCAACTGTTCATCACCGGTCGTATCGCGCCGAAGCTGGGGATCCGCGCACTGTTGGCCATCGTGCCGTTGCTCATGTGCATCGGCTTCGTCGGTCTTGCATTGGCGCCTGGATTTGCGCTGCTTGCGACATTGATGATCATTCGACGCATCGGCGAGTACGCGTTCGTGCGGCCGGGCAGGGAAATGCTCTTCGCGCCGCTGGATGCCGAGAGTAAATACAAGGCCAAGAACTTCATCGACACCGTGGTTTATCGCGCCGGTGACGCCATGAGTGGCTGGGCCAAGAGTCTTCTCGACATGCTGGGGCAGGGCGCCGGTATGGCCGCAATGGTGGGGGCGTGTTGCGCGTTGCTGTGGGGCTACCTGGGCTGGCAACTGGGCCGTAAGGCCGACTATGCCGCTTCACGGGAGCTGCGTTTGGCGGCGATTTCGGCCAGGGCTTGAAGAACGTTTTTGAACGTCCATCCCCACACAGCCTCTGACAGTAATGCAGGGCGAACGCACTTCGCCCATTCACACTCGGAGGATAGGCTCACATGAAGATTCTAATGGTCCTTACATCTCACGATCAGTTGGGCGACACCGGCAAGAAGACCGGTTTCTGGCTGGAAGAATTTGCCGCGCCCTATTACGTGTTCGTCGACGCCGGGGCCACGGTCACGCTGGCTTCTCCAAAGGGCGGCCAACCGCCGCTGGACCCCAAGAGCGATGAAGCGGATGCCCAGACCGATGCGACTCGCCGCTTCGGTGCCGATACCAAGGCCCAAGCGGCATTGGCCAACACGCTGCCACTGGGCGAGGTCGACCCCTATGATTTCGATGCCGTGTTCTATCCAGGAGGCCACGGGCCCCTTTGGGATCTCGCCGAGGACACCGATTCCAAAACGCTCATCGAAGCCTTCTATGCCTCGAACAAACCCATCGCGGCGGTTTGTCATGCCCCTGGCGTGTTGAAGAACGTCAACGCACCGGACGGGCAACCCGTGGTGAAAGGCAAGAAAGTCACCGGGTTCACCAACTCCGAGGAAGAGGCGGTGGGGCTGACGCACGTGGTGCCGTTCCTGGTGGAGGACATGCTCAAGGCCAAGGGCGGCGAGTATTCCAAAGGCGCGGACTGGGCGAGCTATGTAGTCGAGGACGGGCACCTGATCACCGGCCAGAATCCTGCATCTTCCGAAGCCGCTGCCGAGGCGCTGCTCAAGCGGCTGGAGCGGGAACAGACGGCCTGAGCCATGCAGGATACTTTCAATCTGTCCCGTTTCGTCGAGGCCCAGCGCCCGGTGTTCAGTCGAGTCATGGAGGAGCTGCGCGCGGGCCGCAAGACCAGTCACTGGATGTGGTTCGTCTTTGCGCAATTGCAGGGACTCGGACGTTCCGAAATGGCCGGACGCTTCGCGATTTCCGGCCCTGCCGAGGCTCGCGCCTATCTACAGCACGCGTTGCTCGGCCCCCGACTGGAGGCGTGCGTTGAAGCCGTTTTGCAGCACCGAAGGCTGAGTGCCGGGCAGATATTCGGCTCGCCCGATGATATGAAATTCCGCTCGTGCCTGACGCTTTTCACGAGTGTCCCGTCCGGATCCCCGGTGTATCAACAAGCGCTCGACCTGTTTTATTCGGGTGAACCGGACCGCAAGACGCTGCTCTTGCTTGGGCAGTCGGTGTGAAGTGGCGCCTTCGCAAACCACCACAGCGCGGCGCCCCCCAGAAGCGTGGTCAGCACGGCGAGGATCAGGATCACCTGCTGCGTGCCCAAAGGCGAGGCTAGCAACGCTACCAGCAAACCGGCTAGAGGCTGCGACAGGTTATTGAGCAACGTGATCACGCCTACGGTCTTGCCGAAATCCTGAGGCGGTATGACCTGTTGCCGGATCGTGCGCATGTAGACGTTGAACATCTTGTCGAAACCGACAATCAACAGGAACCCCAAGACGTAGCCGAACAGGTTCGGACTCAGGGCACTGATGAAGGCGCCAGCGGCGATCATTGAGTAGCCGACGCCACCCAGGACCCGCAGTGGCAGGGCCACTCGGGCGAGAAAGAACAGGATCACGATCGTGGTCACGGCGCCCGCCGCCTGTAAGCCTGCATAGTTGTCCTTGCCGGCGCTGTACTCGCCGATCACCATGGCCGCCGAGGTGGCCATGGTGACGCCAACGATCAGGTTGACGCCTACCGCCAGGGTGATGATTTTCTTCAACTGCGCCAGATTGCCAATGTGCCCGAAGGCGATCCGCAGCGGTTGCAGCCAAATGTCCTCATGCTGCTCGAACGTCTCCAGGGTAATGCGGCTGAGGCGTTGCCACACCCGCATGCTCAGGTCCGCCAGGAGGAACAGCCCGGCGATCCACAGCACCACCCAATGCCAGGCCCACACGTCCAGCATCAATGCTGCGACCAGGGGGCCAAGGACCAGTCCGGTCTGGTCGGCGATCTGGGAGTAAGACAAGGTCTTGGTGTAGCTATAGTGCTGGAAGATATGCGGCATCAGTACTTCGCGAGCCATGATGCCTTGGGTAGTCAGCACGCCGCACACGGCTGATAGCACCACAAGCCAAGCGATGCCACCGAAGACTCCATAGAGCGCCATCGCCAGTACGCAAAGCAGCGCTCGATAGACCTGGCTGATGTGCAGGATCCTGATCGGCGAGTACTTGTCGCACAAGGCGCCACATAACGGAAACGCGAGGAACCGCGGCAGTGACTCGACGAAAAACGCCAATCCGGCCCAGGAAGCGCTGTGGGTGGTCTGGAACACCACCAGCGGCACGATGAACAGCAAGATCTGATCCGCCAGCCTCGACAGAAACAGGGAAATGAAGAAAGCCAGGTAATCCTTACGCATGGAGACGTCCTTGAGGTATTGATCAAGCCTGTTGCTACGAAAGGGGCCTTGCTCGGTTCGAACCCAAGACGCCCCGGATCAGCGAAGCGAACGCTTCAATGACTTCGTCCTCGCCATGGCGCCCCCTGACCAAGGCAGCGGAAAGCGCTTCTCCCGCACCAACCAGCCCAATGCAGCAGCGCTCAAGCTCGACGGCGGGCAACGTTGCGTGAGGCGCGAGCACGCTGACGAACATCTGCACGCAATTATCCAGCAGTTCCTGAAAAACCGCTGCCTTCTCTTCGCTGCCGGCCAGGGCAGCGCCCACCGCATGAAATTCGTCGGTATTGTCCGCAGCGCACTGGATGTAGGCACCGGCCAGGACTTGAGCTGTCTCCTGCGGGCTACGCGCAGTGTTGGCCATCGCCTCACGAAAAGCGCTGACCCGCTCGGTATCGATCCACTTGTAGAGTTCGATCAGCAGGCCCGAACGAGTGCCGAAATGATCGTACACGACCGGCTTGGACACGCCAGCGCGAACGGCAAGATGTCCCAGGGTCAAGCGGTCTGCGTTTTCCTCGCGCACGATCAGCAAGGCGGTGTCGAGCAACTGCTTGCGCCGTTCGGCTTTCGAAAGCCGACGGGGCGATGAATCGGTGGAGGAAGGCTCGATTTTTTTCTGCACGTTGTCGTTCCAAATCAATAAACCTACCAATGGTAGGTGGAAGTCCGTGATGTTGTGCTAGTTTACCTACTAACAGTAGGTTTTGATCCGGAAACGAGGAGAATTCGCAATGTCACTTGATCCTATCTTGTTCATGGGCGGCTCTGGCGCCATTGGCCATCATACTGCCCGCGCCCTGCGCGCGATCCATCCTGACGTGCCGCTGTTGATTGGCGGTCGCGATCTTGCCAAGGCCCAGCGGGTCGCCGAGCAAATGGGTGGGGCACAGGGCGTGGTCATTGACTCCGCCGCCGACGACTTGGGCCTAGGCGATCGCCCGATCAGCGCCGTCGTGGTTTTTTATATGGACCACGCGCTTGCTGGATTGCGTTATGCGCAGAAACGGCGGGTGCCGCACCTCAGCATTTCCTCCGGAGTCTTCGAGATCGCGCCGGAAATCGCAATGTATATGCACACGCCTGGCGCCTCGCCGATTGTCCTTGGTTACGAGTGGATGGCAGGCGCGACGACCGTATCGGCGCTGAGCATTGCGCGAGCATTCAGTCGGGTCGACGCTATCAGTATAAACGCGCTGGTCGACGAGCAGGACACCGGCGGCCCGACCGTCGCCAGCGATTTTGAGCACCTGAATAAAATGCTGCCAGCGGCACTGACACGGCGCGACGGTGTGTTCGTCTGGCGCGAAGGCGAGGATGCCAAGGGCAGGTTCCAGGCGGTAGACGGCACGGAAATCGAAGCCGCCGGTTTCTCGTCCATCGACGTCGCCGGGCTGGCCGTCGCGACGGGCGCCGCCAACGTCCAGTTCAACATTGGCATCGGCATCAGTTCAACCCGACGCCAGGGTAGGCCGATGTCGACCGAGATAATCATCGAACTCGCGGGCGAAGGCCTGAAGGGCGAGCCGCTGCGCACACGTCATGCCGTGATCCACCCTGCGGGTACGGCGCCACTGACCGGCCTCAGCGTCGCCATGCTCCTGGAGCGCCTGACTGGGGTGGACGGCCAGCCACCGACTTCACCGGGGCTCCATTTTCCTTATCAATTGCTGAACGCTGAGGTGTATCTGGAGCGCCTCAAGGAAGAGGGCGGGGAGTTGCGCCAGTTGCAGGTGTACTGACTTGTAAAACAACCGCCAAAAGGCGAGGGCGGCTACTGCTGTTCTACGAAACCTTTATTACCACCTTGCCAAACGCCCCACGAGCCAAGTGCTGGAAGGCCTGCTGCGCTTCTTCGAACGCATAGGTCTGCTCGATCACCGGGCGGATCGCGTGCTGGTTGAGGAATTCGTTCATGCGGTCGAACGATGAGCGAGGCGCGACCGCAATGCCGCGAATGGTGGTCTGGCGGAAGATCAGCGGCATCAGGCTCAGCGTGGTGATTTGCCCGGTCAGAAAGCCGATCTGCGCGATCTTGCCGGCGGTCTTGGTCGCCAGGATGGATTGATTCAGGCCTTCACCGCCGGCAACATCAAGCAGAAGGTCCACGCCCTTGCCGTCGGTCAGTTTCAGCACTTGTTCTTCCCAGCGTGGGAAGGTCCGATAGTTCACGCCGGCGACGGCGCCGAGCTGCTTCACCGCTTGCAGATTTTCGTCACTGCTTGAGGTGACGATAACCTTGGCGCCAAGCGCGGTTGCCAGCTGCACCGCGAAAATCGAGACGCCCCCGGTCCCCTGTACGAGGACTGTCTGACCTGGCTGAATCTGGCCATAATCCACCAACGAATACCAAGCCGTCAGCGCTGCAATCGGCAAGGTGGACGCTTCTTCGTCCGACATGTTATCTGGCGCCCGAACGGCACTTTCTTCGTGAATGATCATGTACTCGGCCAAGCCGCCTGGGAGCGGCATGCCGAAGCAATAGGCAGGCTCGTTCGGGCCAGGCTCGCCATCGATCCAGCGCGAATACAGGTGCGAGTTAACGCGGTCGCCCACCTTGAAGCGGCTGACGCCTTCGCCGACCGCGACCACGGTCCCTGCTGCGTCACTCACCGGGATCAACGGCTTGGGCACCAGATGGGGTTCGTAAATACCATCGATGATCGCTTTGTCACGAAAATTCAGGGAGACCGAGCCAATTTTCACCAACAACTCGCCGGCCTTGGGTTCTGGGGTGGGTGTTTCATCCAGTACAAGATTGTCGAGACCAAAATCTTTCAGAAGCCACGCTTTCATTTGTCTTTCTCCAGAGGGACATGAAACCAACTGGCGACAGTGTTGCGCAGGGGATGGGCGCAATAAATGCGCGGAAAGGCACAAGATTGTTATGCTTTATGGCAATAGTTTTGTTAAAACTTGTCGTTCTGGCGCTAACAATAAACAACAGAGAGAGGTCCCATGGAGTTGCTTCAGTCAATGCAGGTGTTCGCCAGGCTGGCCGAACTCGGCAGCTTCACCCGAACGGCAGACGCCTTGCAGCTAGGCCGCCCCCAAGTCAGTCGTGCGATTCAAGAGCTGGAGACTTCGTTAGGCGTGCGGCTATTCCAGCGAACCACGCGAAAGGTGCGGCTCACTTCTGAAGGTGAGCGCTTTTACGAGCGAGTGAAAGGCATTCTTGGCGACGTTGCGCAGGCCACTTCGATGTTTGGGCTGCCAGGCTCGGCGATGCGCGGACGGCTACGTGTCGACATCCCGACAGCCTTTTCCCAGCCGGCGCTCATCGAGAGCTTCAGGGATTTCACCACGCGATACCCTGCCATCGAGCTGGCACTTGGCGTGACGGATAGGACGGTGGACTTGGTGGCGGAGGGCGTGGACTGCGCGCTGCGTATCGGCGATCTGCCCGATTCGAGTCTCGTCGCCCGTAGCATCGGCCACGCCACGATGATCACTTGCGCTGCGCCCAGGTACCTTCAGGAGCATGGAGAACCCAAGACGCTTGATGACCTGAGCGCGCACCGTGGCGTCACGTTTCTCTCCGGCCAGAACCAGCGCCCGTTGCCTTGGCAGTTTATCGATGGGGCTAGCGAGCGAGCCTACGTCAGTCGCCATGGCATCACGGTCAACGAGTCCAACGCCTATGTGGAATGCGGCGTCGCCGGCTTCGGCATTCTGCAAGCGCCTGGCATTACCCTTGACCGTTACCTTGCTGACGGTTCATTGGTCGAGGTGCTTCGGCGCTGTCGACCTCGTGCTAGACCTGTATCGGTCTTGTATCCGAGCAGGTCTCACCTGGCCCCGCAAGTTCAAGCGTTCATCGAGTGGATGCGCGTGCAATTACCTCAGCTCTTCGGGCAGTGGTTGGAGAGATAGCAGGCTGGCCAGAAACTGAATTGACGTTGCGCATTGACATATCGAAAAATCTCGATATCCTCGGAGCATGGAACTGATCGAAATATTCAAAGCCCTCTCGAATCCTACACGCCTTGAAATCTTGAAAGGCTTGAAGGATCCCGCAAAGAACTTCCCTCCGCAGGATGAGGGTGACGTTCTCACGGTGGGAGTCTGCGTCAGCAGTATTCAAGAAGGCATCGGACTCTCTCAGTCAACGGTGTCGGGTTACCTGGCCACGTTGCAACGAGTGGGCCTGGTAGAGGTCAGGCGCATCGGTCAGTGGACTTATTACAAACGGAATGAAGCAACCATCAGTGCGCTGGCCGAGATCATTGGAAAAGAGCTGTAATTTTTTACCGTGAAATATCGAGATATCTCGATATCCCTTTTTATAGATATGAGGAGATACCCATGAAAGCGATGATCCTGAAATCATTTGGCGGCCCTGAATCGTTCGAGCTCAGCGACGTGCCCAAGCCCGTGCCCCAGTCGGGACAAGTCCTGGTCCGAGTCCACGCAACCTCCATCAACCCATTGGATTTCCAGGTTCGACGGGGTGATTACGCCGACCTGGTGCCACTGCCGGCGATTACCGGCCACGACGTATCTGGCGTTGTCGAAGCCGTTGGGTCGGGTGTGACGGCCTTCGTTCCAGGAGACGAAGTCTGGTACACCCCGCAAATATTTGAAGGGCCAGGAAGTTATGCCGAGTACCACGTCGCTGCCGAAAGCATCGTCGGGAAGAAGCCCGCCTCGCTGAGCCATCTTGAGGCGGCTAGCCTGACTTTGGTTGGCGGCACGGCGTGGGAAGCATTGGTCGTGCGCGCAGCGCTCAAAGTGGGCGAGAGCATTCTGATACACGGTGGAGCGGGGGGTGTCGGTCATGTAGCGATCCAGTTGGCGAAGGCCATCGGAGCGCGGGTCTTCACCACCGTGCGAGAAGCGAACTTTGAATTCGCCCGAAGCATGGGTGCCGATGTGCTCATCGATTACGAAAAAGAGGATTACGTCGACGCGATCAATCGAGAAACCAATGGCCGCGGCGTCGATGTGGTGTTTGACACCATCGGCGGCAACACATTATCGCGCAGCCCCGACGCCCTCGCTCAACTTGGCCGGGTTGTCAGCATCGTGGACATTGCCCAGCCACAAAACGTCATCCAGGCCTGGGGCAAGAACGCGAGTTATCACTTCGTTTTCACTCGACAAAACCGCGGCAAGCTGGACGAGTTGAGCACCCTGATAGAGCGCGGTCAGCTGCGCCCGCACGTCGGCGCCGTTTATTCACTTGCCGACCTCGCGCTCGCCCATGCGCGGCTGGAGAGCCCCAACAATGGTCTTCAGGGAAAAATCGCGATTGCAGTCGAGCCGTCGCTCATTCGGTGAGTGCGCAGTCATCAAATCAATCTGGAGAAACGCCATGATCTACGAGATCGCTAAGTTGCCCGTTCACAAAGAACGCATTGAATCGTTCAAAGGTGCATTTGCCGAGGTCGCTCCCTTGCTTACCGGCGCAAAGGGATACTGCGGGCACTTGCTGGCGCAAGGGATTGAAACGCCCGAGCAATTCAATCTGATCGTGCGATGGCAATCGCTTGAGGACCACACGCCTGGTTTTGAAGAAAGTGAAGACCATCGGGTGTTCATGCTGGGCTTGGAGGAATATTTTTCCGAAGAACCGACGGTCTACCATATTGAGGGGGCGGCGTTTTCAGATCGTGCGCCTTTCCCCTGATCGCCCTGTCGGGGCAAGTGGAGGAGGGCACTCGCGAAAGGGTATTGCGCCGTGGCCTTGAATGAAATACTCAAGGCCAACGGCGGCGTCTATTCAAAGGCGCTGAGCACGCAGGTATTGAAAAAAACATTGGATCCTAAAGGCAGGGGGCAGAACCTCTGCGGGCCTGGAAGCGTTGATTTGTCTAGCGTCACGCGGCGCTTGTTATGCGGCACGGGTTTCCCAGAGCGTTGGCGGTATCTGGCGGATACAGCTTGGTTACCTTATTGTGCAAAGCAATAAACCGTTTGTCGGTTCTGTCTCTTGGCGCCTGTCTCCATTAGGCCGACCTCGCTGGATTTCCAAGAGCGTAATCTTCAATGCCTGATCGTAAAGCAAGCCTTCTTTTCGCCGCGGGTGCCGCGACGCTTGTCATGGCCGTCACAGCGGCCGTTGGTCCCATCACCTTATTCTGGACAAACGAGACTCGCCTGGAGCGAAACGTTGTCGAGGTACAGATAGATCGTATCCGCAACGTCCAAGGGCTGTTGGTTGATGCCGAAACCGGTGAGCGCGGTTACGCGTTGACGGAAAAGGACGTCTTTCTACAACCTTACTATGTCGCCGTATCCCAACTGCCTCCGGCCCTCAAAAGCCTGCGAGCAGCCTATCAAGGCGATCCAGCCGAAGAGGTTGGGCGTGTTGAAGAGTTCATCCGTCATGCCGAGCTTAAAATGGTGCACCTGGATCGGGTGGTGAAGCTGGTAAGTCTCCACGGAAATGATGCTGCCGAGGAGGAAATTGCTGCTGGCGGTGGTAAAGACCTGATGGACGTCGTTCGTACCATCAGCGCTGAACTGATCAGTGACGAAACAAAGGAACTGGCGGCGCTCGAACGTCAGCTTCTAAGCAACATTCGCTGGGCCGTTGCGATTTCGATCGCTAGTTTCATCGTTACCCTGGGTTTAGGTCGCTTCATTTACGTATCCATGCGCCGCAGCGTCCGTCGTCAGTCGGAGTCCGCCGCAGCGGCGATCCTGGCCAGCGATCAACTGAGCCAGAGCCTGGAGCGCTTGAAACGCCGTAACGGCGAGATCGGCCTGCTCGCTGACATGGCGAGGTTGCTGCAGACAGAGCTGTCCCAGATGGAAATACTCCAGCTGGCCAGCACTTACTGCCAGCGATTGATACCTGCCAGCGAAGGGGAGTTTTTTCTCTATCGCAACTCTGCTGATGTCCTGCAGCACGCTGCGTCCTGGGGGCAGGTTGAGGAAAAGGGCACCGATGTCATGCTCAATCCCAAGGATTGCTGGGCAATCAGGCGAGGGCGATCGCATTTGACCGAGCATCACCGCGATCTCTGCTGCCCCCATTACCCCGCGGCGTCGGAGACCGAGCAAGTGACCGATTGTTGTCTGCCGTTAATGGCGTATGGCGAGATTCTGGGGCTGTTGCATATCCGTCAAGTTGGGCTGCGTGACTTGGCCGAGGAGGGGCACCAGGTCGCTGAAGCCGTGGCGGAACAAACGGCATTGGCCTTGGCGAATGGCAGGATGCGCCAGGTCCTGGAAACCCAGTCCATCAAGGATCCGCTGACGGGGCTGTACAACCGGCGCTTCATGGATGAGACGCTCAAGCGCGAACTCGCTCGCTCCGAGCGCAACGGCTCTTGCCTGAGCGTCATCATGCTGGACCTCGATAACTTCAAGCAGTTGAATGACTCTTACGGCCATGCAGCCGGCGACGCCGTGCTGCGCGCGGTCTCCGCATTGATCGTGCAATCTCTCAGGTCATCCGATATTGCCTGTCGCTTTGGCGGCGAGGAGCTGATTGTGATCCTGCCGGAATGTTCAGCCGAGGTCGCGGCTTCACGAGCAGAAGCCATACGAGCATCGTTGGAAGAGACGAGCCTTACAGACCACGGGCAGACATTCACGGTGACGGCTTCGTTTGGGGTCGCTTCCACAGAAACCAGCGGGGCCGATCAAGGTACTCTTTTGAAAGCGGCTGACTCGGCGCTCTACGCGGCCAAGCGACTTGGGAAAAACCGGATTGAATCCTGGCCTGTGCGCAAAGTGGGAGCCGTTTGAGCGAAGGGTTTCGAATAGCTGCCTGATAAGCCCGGCGGAACTGCGAATTAATTTGCGCTCGATCTTTGGAGTGACTGGATCCGGACCGACCCGTTACCCGTAGCCCTCAAAATAGCATTGCACAGGGCCCGGGCAACAGGTGCGTAACTGGTCTGGCTGGGCTGGCCGGCTTCGCGAGCCCCGGTGGGATTGATCAGGTGCACCGCGATCTGTCCTGGCAGCCAAGAGACCAGTGGCCAGCGGGTACGATAGGCAGGTTTAGCCCGGGCGTCTCCGGTGGTCGGATCAAAATCGCAGGACGTCACAAACGCTATCCCCATCAGGCAAGCGCCTTCGAGCTGCGAGCGCACGCGACCAGAATTTGCCAAGCAACCCAAGTCCGCAACCACGACCGCGTCATGAATGATCAAGCGGCCTTCGTCGCTCACCTCGATATCGAGTACGACCGCCATGCAGGTCTGCGCGTCATAGTGGGCGGCGATGCCTTGCGCCCGACCATGTCTTGGGAGCGTGCCCCAATGGGCTTTCTTTGCCGCTTCGCTGATGACGCTCCGCATTCGATGGCTATCGACGCTTGATGAGTGCCGAGTGTCGTCGTTCGTCGTCGACGCCGGATCAATCAGCGAAAGCAGGTAATCCTTGTGATCAAGCTTGCAGGCGCGCACCTGCGCGGCCATGAATCGCTGTTCGGCGAACAGCCGGAGCAACAGGCCTTTTCTGTCCAGATTGCTGTCGAGTGTCGATTGCCAGGTAAATTGCTCGAGGGCACTGACGTGCGCATCAGGATGGCTCATTGCGTTTCTCCTTCCGGCTGATGGCAACCGTTCCAGCTAAAGCGATGGGTCCTGTATCGGTCCGCTGGTCACAGCGGCACCGCAGGGCAGTCAGGGAGTACTTTAGGGAAGAGGATCTGACGTCAGGGTGACGCTTGGCTGACAGGAACATGTCAAACGCTGGCTGACTGGGTGGCGGGCGTGGTGCCCATAAAAATGGTGCTCGGCGACGGTGCGGAGTGCGGTGGGCATGCAGTCGCCTACACTGGCATTTCAACAACCGAACGCAAGGAACAGCGCTCAATGGACTGCGTTATTCGAAAGGCAACCAGCGTGGATGCCGCGGCGTTGAATGGTTGCGAGTCCCTTCCTCGATCACGGCAGAAGCGTTTTATTGCTCCCTGGGTTTTCGCAAAGTTCGCGACGCGTTTCACGGCGCAGAGCGCACAATCGTCATGGAAAAATCTTTGAACGGATAATCTTGCCCTCCATCCAAACCCTTCAAAGCAATCTTTAGATGCCAATCTCCTTATTGGATCGTCATGGAGACACCATGCTTCACGCATTTGAACAACGGCTCGACCCTTTTCCGCCCGACGAGGTGCCGCCACCACCGGACGGTCTGGCGCGGTTCCTGTGGGCCTGTACGCGGGGCGCCCGCGGTTACATCCTGGCGCTGGCGCTGCTTAGCGCCGGGGTGTCGATCTACGAAGCCTGGCTGTTTTCTTTTCTCGGCCAGGTCGTCGACCTGCTCTCGACCTGGCAGGCCGGTGGTGATGCGACCCGGCAGGAAAGCCGGGTCCTGTGGGGCATCGGTATCATGCTGGTGACCAGCATCGGGCTGGTGGCGTTGCGCACGATGGTGCAGCACCAGATATTGGCGATCAATCTGCCGTTGCGACTGCGCTGGGATTTTCATCGGCTGATGCTGCGGCAAAGCCTTTCGTTCTTCTCGGATGAGTTCTCCGGCCGGGTCACTACCAAAGTGATGCAAACGGCGCTGTCCGTGCGCGAGGTGCTGTTCACCATCATCGAGATCGCGCCGGGGATTGGCGTGTATTTCATTGCGATCATTGCTCTGGCTGGCGGCTTTGATTTGAAGCTGATGCTGCCTTTCATTGCCTGGGTGGCGTTGTTCGGCCTGGCCATGCGGTACTTCGTGCCGCGCCTGGAGAAAGTCGGCCAGGAGCAGGCCAATGCGCGGTCGTCGATGACCGGGCGTATCTCGGACGCCTACACCAACATCACCACGGTGAAGCTGTTCTCCCACTCAAAACGCGAAGCACACTTCGCCCGCGCTGCCATGGAAGATTTCAAGCAAACCGGTTTTCGCCAGATGCGCTTGGTCAGCCAGTTCGAGATTGTCAATCAGGCTTTGGTCGTCGCATTGATCATGGGGTCGGGCGGTTATGCGCTGTGGCTATGGCATCAAGGCGAAGTCGGCACCGGTGCCGTGGCGGCGATTACGGCCATGGCGTTGCGCATCAATGGCATGTCGCACTGGATCATGTGGCAAATGACTTCGCTGTTCGAGAACATCGGCACCGTGCAGGACGGCATGGCGACCTTGACCCGCGGCCCCAAGGTAAAAGATGCGCCCGATGCCGGCGCGCTGGTCACCACCGGTGGCGCGGTCACCTTCGACAATGTGAACTTCAATTACAACGGCGAGCGCCAGGTGCTCGATGGCCTGAGCCTGAGCATTCGCCCAGGCGAGAAGATCGGGCTGGTGGGCCGCTCCGGCGCCGGGAAATCCACGTTGATCAATCTGCTCCTGCGCTTCTACGACGTCGACAGCGGTGAGATTCGAATCGACGGGCAGAACATCGCGCATGTCACGCAGGACAGCCTGCGCAGCGCCATCGGCATGGTCACCCAGGACACGTCGCTGTTGCACCGGTCCATCCGCGACAACATCGCCTACGGTCGCCCCGACGCCACCGATGAGGAAATACGCAGTGCCGCCGCCAGCGCCCAAGCGGATGGGTTCATCAATCGACTGAGCGACAAGCAAGGCCATAGCGGCTACGACACACTGGTGGGCGAGCGGGGGATCAAGCTTTCGGGCGGCCAGCGTCAGCGCATCGCCATTGCCCGAGTGATGCTCAAAAATGCCCCGATCCTGCTGCTTGACGAGGCCACCAGCGCGCTGGATTCGGAAGTCGAGGTAGCCATCCAGGAAAGCCTCGACGAAATGATGAAGGGCAAGACCGTGATCGCCATCGCTCATCGACTGTCCACGATCGCGGCCATGGACAGGCTCATCGTCATGGATGATGGGCGCATCATCGAGCAAGGCACCCACGCCCAATTGCTCGGCAAGAACGGTACCTATGCGCGATTGTGGCACCACCAGAGCGGCGGGTTCCTGGGGGAGGACCGGGGCGTGGTCGAGTGCTTGGATTAGCCCAGCCTGGGGCGACCTGCAGCGCGCGTTCCAGGTGTTGTGCAGAGAGGAGAGCAGGGGGGACTTCACACCGCCTCAGCCGCAACCACCCTGGAACGCCAGGCAAAAGCCAACACCATCAGCAATCCCAGAGCCGCCATTGCCGCTCCGGCCAGGGAAATCGCTGGATAACCCAACCCCGCGTTGATCACCGCGCCGCCGAGCGCCGCACCCATCGCGTTGCCGAAGTTGAAGGCACCGATATTCACTGCCGAGGCCAGGTTGGGTGCGTCCTTGGCGGCGTCCATCACGCGCATCTGCAATGGAGGCACCAAGGCAAAACTGGCGATACCCCAGATCAAGATGGCAATTGCGGCCGGCAGCGGCCAGCGCATCAGCACGGTGAACGCCAGCAGCACGAGGATCAGCACGCTCAGCGAAACGATCAAGGTGCGGTCTATCGAGCGATCCGCGGCCTTGCCGCCCCACATATTGCCCAGCGTCAGCCCCACACCGAACAGCACGAGCATGGCAGTGATAAAGGGCGTGGAGGCATGAGTCTCGCTGGTCAGGATCGGGGCGATATAAGTGAAAACGGTGAACATCGCACCTGAACCGACCACGGTCAGGGCCAACGCTCCCAGCACCGGGCCACGGCCCAGCACCCGAATTTCGGCCAGCACACCTTTGCCTTGCGGTGCCGGCAGGTTGGGCAGCGCGAACCACAACGCGGCCATAGTCACTACGCCCAGGCCGGTAATTCCCCAGAATGCGCTGCGCCAGCCAAACAATTCGCCAAACCAGGCGGCAAGCGGCACACCGCCGATGGTCGCCAGGGTCAGGCCCATGAACATGGCCGCGACCGCCCCGGCACGTTTTTCCGGGGCGACCACGCTGGCGGCGACAATGGAGCCAACGCCAAAGAACGCACCGTGGTTCAGTGAGGTCACCACCCTGGCGAACATCAGGCTGTAGTAATCGGTCGCCAGGGCTGACATCAGATTTCCCAGGGTGAAAATCGCCATGAGTCCGATCAGCAGGTAGCGCCGGGGAATCCTCCCGGTGGTCAGGGTCATCAGCGGCGCGCCGAGCAGAACGCCCAAGGCGTAAGCACTGACCAACAGACCCGCGGCGGGAATGGAAACGCCGAGATCCGCAGCGATGCCCGGCAACATGCCCATGGGGGCGAACTCAGTAACGCCGATGCCAAAGGCACCGATGGCGAGCGCGACAAGTGGTGGATTGATACGCATGGAAGTCTCCTCATCTGTGCAGCAAATGCTACGATGCTACCTTTTCAGGCGGTAGATAGCATTTCTGGCAAAGACCTTTGCCTTCGGAGCACAAATGGACTTCAACGGTAGATCAGGTGAAATGGCGATTTTCGCCATGGTGGCGCAGGAGGGCAGCTTGTCGGCCGCCGCCCGAGCATTGGGCCTGACACCTTCGGCGGTCAGTCGGATCATTGCGCGTACCGAACATCGTCTTGGCACCCGCTTGCTGTTGCGTACCACGCGAGCGATCACTTTCACCGCCGAGGGCGAAGCTTACCTACGCGGCGCCCGGCGTATCCTGGCCGACATGGCCGAGGTCGAAGACGCCATCGCCGACCAAGGCGTGCCAAGGGGCCGTCTGCGGGTCAGTGCAGCCCTCGGCCATGGGCGACAGGCAATCGTTCCCTTGGTGGCCGCATTCAGCGCGCGCTACCCGAACATCGTCGTCGACCTTACCCTCGGCGACGAAGTGGTCGACATTCTTGGCGGCCAGGCCGACGTGGCGGTGCGGTTCGGCTATCTGCCCGACAGCCCGCTGACCGCGCGCAGGATCGGCGACATCGGCCAGGTGGTGGTAGCGTCGCCCGAGTATCTAGAGCGCCATGGCACCCCCTTGGAACCGGAAGACCTGCTGCGGCACAACTGTTTGCGCTTCAATTTTCGTCGCGCCGAACCGAACTGGCCGTTCACCCGCGACGGCAAAGAATTCTCCCTGAAGGTCAGCGGCAACATCGAATGCAGCAGTGGAGAGGCGCTGGCGCAATTCGCACGGGTAGGCGCCGGCATCGCGCGTATCGGCGAATTCAGCGTGGCCGAGGATCTGCGGCGCGGCGATTTGGTGCAGCTACTCGATGGCTGGAATCCCGGAGATCGTGAGCCGATCCATGCCGTCTTTGTAGGAGGCGCAGCAATGCCTGCGCGGGTGCGGGTGTTTGTAGATTTTCTGCTGGAGCATCATCGGATGTGAGCGGTAGCCCAGTGTTGTAAGTAGAGGCACATGGAAGGGGTAGTCTGGATGAGGCAGGTGTGAGCTTTATCAGTTAAGTGGAAAATCATATCCCTATGATCTGGTTGAGGTTTTTGCAGGGACGAAGACGTAGACCGGAAGAATGAATTCTTTTTTCCGCTCAAAGGCTGCAGCGCGTCTTTTTTCCGGTCAATGGCTTCACCACGAGTCTGCAAGGCCCCACAGTGAATGCACGTCATCGACTGGTTTCGCTCACACCTCCACAACCCTTCCATCGCTGCTGTAAGCGGGGCTTCAGCACGTATCAAACTCGTCTTCTTGGCTGGCAAACACGCATCCCAAGCTTTAGTGGTAGATATGCGTATGCAGATGACCGTCTTTTGGAAGCTCGTCTTCACGGTCTGAATCTGATGAAGAGTTTTTCGACCTCGAAGGTAAAACTGTCATCTTCTGAGAGCGCCGAAACAAGGCCCTACAGTAGTTAAGAAACTAAGGTTCTTGCTTTCTGAGTTTATGAGTCCCTACTAGCTAGTGAGGTGCCAACGGCACGCCAGATAGGAAACCATTAATAAATGGCTCTAGAAAACTAAATCGCCTCAGTCAATTCAATTCGACCATTGAAATCGTGCAAATATGCTTGGCACGAGCTCAGCTACTGTGCGTCAAGGCGCCCGCAGAGTCTATTTCTTTGACGTTGGCAGGTAGAAATGTTTGTAAGCTTATAGCGAGTTCTAGCTCACTCGAAAATCCGAATTAGTTGTTTATTGGTGATTTTCAATTTATGCATAAATAGTCAGGCGCAGTGTAACTTATTGATTTTCAAGTGGTAAGGTTTTGCTGCGAAACTCAGCGGATATTTTCACGGCTTGAAGCAATATATTAGATATTCGAAGTGTCAACTTTCTGACTGGTGGCGGTGTTAAAAATTAGTTGATGTTCTCGACATGGTGAGCTAGCGTGTTGCCAATGCGAAGTCACTAGGCCTCCTTTGCGAAAGCAATTAATGATCTCAGTGATTACTTAGAGTCTTGGCAGTTAAAGAGAACAAGTGAATTAATCTGGCGTCAGCTATGAGGTATCTATGAATTAATAAGGGCTACTCACATAACTTGCTGCCAAAATCTTCATGTCTCTAGTATGGTGAGTGTTAATGACGAAGGACTCTGGCACCTCAATTACAATTCACACATCACGACCAGTTAGGGCCAAGGTTCCTCCTTTAAGGATTCCAAGGCCTTGGAAGCCCGCCAATCCAACTGTGATGCGTGAGGCTGTGCCATATCAATCATTGAATGTAAGTGACGCTGAGCTGCGGCTCGCCCGGAAACGGGATACCATTTTTCAGCAGCTAAAACAAAACATGATTGATCAGCCCAAGGCGATGGAACTTCTCGAACTTAAAAAGAGCCAGTTTTACAAGCTGTACAATAAATTCCTAGCGTCCGAAAGCTATCTTGAGCTGGCAAGGAAGAAGCGAGGAACCAAACCCGGACGCGAAACACTTACGGAAGGGCAGCGCGCCGCCTTGGAAATGGCGTATCAAGAATACTATCGAGGGCCGAGCGCGTCCTCGGCGAAGGTTTGGAAGGAATCGCAAGGTTTATGTCCTGACAATGAACGTACCCCCAGTAAGTATCAAGCTAGAAGGTTTGTGGCGGCTAAGCCGGAGAAAGAGAAGTACTATCGTAAACATAGCAAGGAAAAAGGTGATAACAAGTATCTTATTAAGTCTGGGAAAAAGGTTATGGAGCGGGTGCTTCAGCAAGTGCAAATGGATCACACCTCCGTAGATATTCTGCTTGTGGATGAATTTGATTCGAGCGTAATAGTTGGGCGTCCCTGGCTGACAATTTTAATGTGTTCCTTAACAAGGGTCATACTCGGACTGTATTTAAGCCTGCAGGCGCCTGGGTTGAGAACAGTTGCAAATGCTTTGAGTTTCGCAATTCTTGATAAGACGAAATCTTTGGAGCTATACGCTCCTGGCATTAATTCTTATCCCTTTCACGGCATCCCCTTTCAGATTTACACAGATAATGCTGCGGAGTTCACAAGTCCTCGCTTCATTGCAACATGCAAGCGCTGGGGGATGGACTGGGATCATCGCCCTGTTGACAAGAAATGGTACGGAGGGCTGATAGAAAGAGTGATTGGCACCTTCATGACCTCGGTGCATTTTTTACCGGGCACCACTGGAAGTAATGTGATTCAGAGGCAGGGGCTAACTCCTGAGCACGATGCAAAATATAATGTAATTGAGTGCGCAAAGTTTTTACTGGACGAGGCAATACTTTATAACGGAACTGTTCGTCAGGCGCTCGGATGCACGCCACGTCAAGCGTGGGATCACTATGACTCTCTGGGACTGCTGGATCGAGATAGGGTCATCCGCCCTGAGGATCATGATCGTTTTCTGATTGATTTTCTCTCACCTTCTTATGGTCACGTCATCCATCCCTACGGAATTAACTTTGCGGGAAGAAGATATGGTCGATACGAGCTTGAGCCCTACATTGGATATCGAGACGTTGAGATTAGGTATCAGCCATATGATCTCGGGTCGATATGGGTATTGATTGAAGGGCAGTTTATGCATGTCGCGTGTAGTTTTACACGCGATAGGCTCTCTAACAACTGGGAGTCCTACAGCAATCACCGAGGGCTGTCTCGCGCTCGCCTTGTTGGCCACAACGTTCCAAGTGGAATGCTCGACGATGAGTATGCACTCGAAGCCCAAGAGCGCCAGCGACTCTTGGCGCAGCAGGTAAAAGCTAAACCAAAACAGGCTCTGCCACTGCCTGATGACGCCGGTGCTAAAGACGTCACCGCGCAAGGAGAGCGACTGCCTAACCCTCCTGCACCTCAGCCTGTAATCGGTACGCCACGTGTCATCACTAACAGCGGAGGTGTCGCAAATACCTTCGAGCCAAAAATCATTGTAGATAGGTTCAAGCTATGAATTCACATCCTACTTTTGACTATTCCCACGTTCTGGAGGCGCATCGCCACAAGCTTGAGTTACCTGTGGAGGAGCGAATTAAGATTTGCAGACATGATTTTTGGATCGATAACCCGAAGTTTGCGCCAGTGTTTGAGTGTCTAAGTCACATGCTTTACACGGCTCACCAAATTCAGGCATCTTGCATTTTTATTTATGGGAATGGGGGGGATGGCAAAACAGCCGCTTGGCATCACCTGAAATATCTCAGCTCCAATTCCGATAAAAAAATGGTCTTTATCGAATTAACTGAGAATACAAGTCGCTTTAAGCTGCATGATCGGCTTTGTCAGGCTTTCGGAATTGATATAAGTCGCCGAAGTACTGCCGACAAAGAGGAGCTTATTTTAAAATACATCGCTGAGAATGGAATACGCGCAATCGTTATTGATGAGCTGAATGATGCGCTGCTGCAGCCTTACGCTCAAAAGCGGACGCTCCTTTCCTTAATGCGTAATCTTGCCGGTACGTTGAAGCTGTGTGTGATCGCGTTTGGGAATACTGAAGCATGCAGTATTCTCACGCTTGATCGAATCATAGACAGGCGCTTTGTGCAATATTATGTGAAGGACTGGGAAATGGGACAGGATTTTGTAGATTTTCTCGCGACCTATGAAGCGCATTTGCCCTTAAAAATAAAATCTAATACTTCATGTCCGGAGATCAACGCGCTGATCCTTTCTGAGTCGTACGGCATCATGGATAACGTTGTTAAAATCATGAAGTGCTTGGCAATGGAGGCAATCGATTCCGGCGCTGAGCGGATTAGTGTAGGGCAATTCCCCCGCCTTCGTGAAACCGCAATGAGATTTGGCTTCAATCTACACACTCCTAAGACTAAACGTGAAGATGTCCATGCAAAAGCATAAAATGACCCGGTGCCAGCAAGCGGCATATGAAACTATCATGAATAGTTTCGTTTCTGCTGACCCAGTGATTACTATTGTCAATGCATATCCAGGGGCGGGGCTTTCTACTTTGATGGAGAATATCTTGAGGGCCCATAGTAAATGTATTTTAAATTTGGCGGCGCGCCCCGCACTCACCGGCATGAATTTGCTGGAGACCTTCTACTATGAGCTTGGGTTGGGGGCAGAAGGAATATACCATGGTGCTCCCATCCCTTCATATGTCACCGAACTGGTTAGCATTCAGTCTATATCGGTGATTACAATTGATGATCTCGACGATTTTGCTCTCACTGTTTCGATGAAAAAAACAACTGTTAGTCATTTGAGCAAAATGGCCGTGGCGCTACCTAGTATTAGCTTCTTGATGTCGCAAAGTCCGTTAAGGGGAAAGGCCGAGTGTGTTATTCACCAGCGCGAAATTACAGGTAGTCAAAGTCGTACTGAGAGCATTTTGCAAAGTTTCGAATGCAAGCAGCAATACATGGACTATTTCGAGGATTTCGTCGAGGATATTGGACTGAGTGCTGTTACGAACTCAGTGCTGTCCGATCTCTATGCGAGGACAGAGGGTAATCTCGCATCTACAATTTTGAATTTATGCCATCCGCTTTTAAGGGCGCAATGGTTCGTCGGGTCTTCTAAAGATGAGTAACCCTAATGAACCGCTACCAAATGAGCTTTTTTCGTCTTGGTTACATCGGCAGGGCGCCATTCCAAGGATCGGAAAGCTCGCACTGAGGGAGGTAACAGATATTTATCAGCGCTGTATGCAACAGGGAGACTTCGATCCCGATTTTGATCCGGGGAGCGAGTTCACACGAACTTGCCTTGAACGCATCGGAATGTCACAGGTCGACTTCCAATGTTTTGATACGACGAGTTCGTGGCTGATACCTCGATACTACCGAGGAGCCTTCTGCTACCAATGCTTTTGTGAACACATCACGAATTTTCGGCTGCCAACAATGCTAATGGAGTGGTGTTACGTTTATCACACGGTTTGCCCTCATCACTCAGCTCCCATACTCGATACTCCTGGGAGATATAACTACAAACTCAACATGGCTTTAAAGCTGTTTGGGCATTATCACTCCAATCCGAATATTGTTTCAAAGGAACCGTTAGGGTTGGAGTCAGGAGTACTGTCAGCGTTGCTGGCAATACAGTCTCTGATGTCGAAATTGGAGCCAAACTTCCAGGCAGGAGGAAATTTCCATCAGTGGCGGCTGATACAATTAATTATCCGAGTGTTGCTCTATCCAAGGCACGGAGTAATAACTTCTCTGTTTCCCAAGCAGCCGGTTAGCACTGACTCTCAACAGTTCAGGTATAATCTCAATCTCGGGCCTTTAATCAGCCAGGTGATTCGTAGACGGCTTGCTGTGCTCCTCACAG
The DNA here is from genome assembly GCF_051131955.1 of Pseudomonas sp. Z4-20. Lineage (NCBI taxonomy): Bacteria > Pseudomonadati > Pseudomonadota > Gammaproteobacteria > Pseudomonadales > Pseudomonadaceae > Pseudomonas > Pseudomonas sp. Z4-20. The sequence continues at coordinate 2,908,685 of NZ_CP071641.1, read as the reverse complement.
GTCTGCTCTTAGATTATGTCGACCATGCAGATCGATCTGCAGCTGAGCGGTATTTGGGGTCTTATGATCAGCGCCACCACTTCTTTGACAATATGTATGGGCTGGGAAGGGCAGCAAATATCTTTACTCCTGAACGAGGACGGCAGCTCCTAAGCCAGTTATTGGAGCTCGCGAAAGATATTGAGAGCCCTTATCTGAGGGACTTCGTCGCAGGATTTGGTGGCGGGCGTGGATAGCAAACGATCGGAGGGGGAGTTGAAAATGCATTTTGTAATCCAAGTCAAATTCTCTTTGGCAGTGACAATGACTGAGGAAGGCGAGTTTTTTGGCGAGCAAGCAAAGGTCGGAATGCTTGTCTCATTGCCGTCACGGAGGATCATAACGTGGTTCCACGTAGCGAAGTGTCCGGCAGTATTGCCCAGCATGATTTTCCCTGGACTGCTGGCGTCCGGCCTGAAAAAGACGACAGGGTTTAACTCCAAAAAAAAATCTGAAACCCAGAAGCACGAGGATGTGGTAGACGTCTTCCTGGATATTTTTTACGACTTTCCGGTTGCAGCATATGGCAGTCGCTCTACCGTGCGTGAGATCCCGAAACGTAATTTTGATTCGTTAATGCGTAGAGCGGTTGCACGTTACAACCGGCAGGTCGAAAGCTTACTCAGCGAATGACTGCAGTGAACACATCATCTTGCGAAACGGCGACTTCGCTATCCGATTGGGATCTGCGTTGACATTGTAAGTTATTTTATAGAAATCCTTTTAAATTCAGTTGTATAGATTAATTTTTACTTCCCACTAAACCCTTCACAAACGTGTCAACGTTGACATTTTCGGTAGTCAGAAGGTCAGATTTTCCCCGACGAACGGTACGTGCTGAGATGGTTTTTTGTAAGCGCAGAAGCGCAGACGCCTCAGCTCAATCATTTTCACGTAGCCTCAGTTGCTCCTGAAGTTGAGCTCCTGGAAGGCGTCCGCATTTCTCTCCGCCTGTTTGCCCCTCAGCTTGTTCATTCCCCATCTAGGCAGGGAGTGACACGCAATTCATGATACTGGCTGCTTGCCAGCCTTTACGTATATGCTCCGATCACTGCATCTCTACCAATCCTACGTTTTCGGGGATGGAGTCGGCCTCTGCAAGGCTGCAACGGATGCGGCACTGCCGCCTCTAAATCTGCTGAGGCGAGCCACTTCTCCTACCGTATAGGAGGGAGCTATGAAATGGAGACTGCATGAGTTTTTTTTCGGACGAAGAAATAGATTCCCTCAAGATCGCCCGCATGATCCTGCACGTGGTGGGTACCAAGAACTTCGAGGCACTGCCGGAGCGCGCCTTGGAGGAGGAAGCATTCTTTATCGGTAAAGTTGTGGATATGGCTGCTGCGCCAGTGTTCATGTTCAAGGCTGTCTCCACGACGCGGAATGAAATTGAGGCGATTGCAACCGGGGCCACGCCGTTTGTCATAGGTGCTCAGAGCCTGGCTGCTAGCTTCAATCGGGCGCATGTCGTCGGTAGTGCTGACGGGGTTTTGTTGATGTTCGAGCTGTCGGTCAAAGACCCCAGTGTGAAGATCTATAGCTTGATCAAGTACGACTATAAGCTGGCCCTAGAGCAAAACGATGGAGCTCCAGGCAATAAGCTGCGCCGAATCGTGAACGCCTTGGTAGACGAAAAGAAAGCTATCCAGAAGACGGCGCTCGTCCGTGTGGTTAATGGTGTTGCAGACAAGAATGTTTCGGCCACTGATCGTACGAAGCATGGCGTAGATCTGGCAGATTACTTCACCGACTTTCTGTCGGTGACTAGGGATGTCTCCGACACGGAGTTGAGCGAGCTTACCCGTAAAGTGCTCAAAGGGGCGCTCCAAGCCTGTATCGAACACCTTCCTGGCAAAAATGTGGCCAAGGCCCTGAAGAAAGCACAAGCGAACCTCGGCACTCGTACTCTGATCGATGAAGATGCGATCGTGGAGGCAGTTATGCTAGCTGCTGGTCACCCAGAAGATGACAAGGTAGCTGGTCGCCTTGAGAAGGAGACTCGCACGCGCATTAAAAAAAGCAAGTTGCATGAGCTCAGCTTCAAGCCCGATCGTAAGATCCTCCGGCAGCCCTACATGCGCAGGATTGTTACGACCGAAGGCGTCACCATCCTGTTCCCCGACAGGGCGGAGAACCCGAACGTAAAGGTGGTGGAGCTGGAAGGGGGAAAGGTGCAAATCATCGTGGATACAGACAGAGTCACGGAGGACAGCGTTGTCACACCAAAAGCTGGCCAACCTACTTAACGACCTATCGCGTGAAGGTCAGGCGCTGATCACTGAGGGAAATGCAACCCTCATCGTGTCTAACCTGTCTGCTGATGCTGCTAGGTCAATCGTTCAAGTAGCCTCTGCCGCTTGGTCGGTCACCACGTATGACAGCGCCGGTGGCGAAACCGAGGTTGAGGAGGGGGATGAGGCTTTCGGGCCGTTTCGCGCTGAGCTCTTGAAACCGCTTCCGGAGGAGCATGATCAGACTGCGGTTTTGTACGTGGCCACAGAGGCGGGATTCAGAGCTTTCCTCGAAAAGGGTCATTCGGCATCACGATGGCACGTCCTTGGCCTGCTGGAATCCTTCAACACCCGTGCTCGAACGTATGCCGACTGGGGTGTTGAAGTGCTCTACGTGGAGTCTCAAGCAACGAAGTCGCCCCGGCTTTTGGTGAAAGAGTCAGCCGACGTCCGCACCGTGCCCGAGGATGTTCGCCACTGGTTGCTCGCTGATAGCCATGAGCTCGATGAAGCTGATCCGTTGCATATTGTCTGGGCAGCTCAGGCCTTTGACGCCCTAAGCCGGTGTTTCGCGAACGAGATTGATGCGACCGGGAGCAAGCTCAGTTTCAGAGGGCCACCTAAGCTAAACCTCACACTCCCGAAAGCGATCAATGACGCCCCGCAGATCACGCTGAACGACTTCAAGGTCGTACAGGATGCTGCGGTTTGGGTGTACGAAAATGCGCGTGAAGCCGAAGTGAAGCATATCCTGCTGTCTGCTGAGATTGCTCGATCGGGTAGGGCGGATGGAGAGGCGCTTCAGTATTTCAGAGAGAACCTTGCTGCTGCGCTGGATTGCGGCAAGATTGCTTATCAGATGGCGGTCTCTGAGATCACCAAGGACACCCTCAAATCTTTAGGAGACCTCCGCAAGGCCGTCACTGAAGAAACTTCCAAAGCGACAGATGCGACCCGTCAGGCGATCGCAGCGATTTCGACAGCGCTGACTGTGGGCTTGGGCTTGATCGCTGCGCGACTAACTCTCCAGATCAACCCATACCTTATTTCACTCGTGATGGCGGTTGCATTCGGCTACACGACGTTGAACGTGATGTCGGGTCGTAAATTCATAAACATTCAGCGGCAGTTACGCCAGGACTGGCAATCGAAACTGTATCGTTTCCTCTCGGAATCCGAATACAAAAAGATGGTCGGCGATCCTATTGAACAGGCCGAGAGCTTCTTTTACAGGATCAGTTGCCAAGGTCTCCTGATGCTCGGCGCTGCAGCGATAGGTATTGCAGTCTTTGCCTTCCTTTACGCCCCGCCTCCATTGGCATCACCGGTAGCAACTGTGGCGCCCCATATTTCAGCACCCGTACCTACAAACCCGCCAGCAACAATTCGCGAGCCGATATCCCAGCCTAAGCTAATGCCAGAACATTCAGCTCCGACGAATCCAACTGAAAAATAAGGAGCCACTATTCGAACGTTGGCCGAGAGATTTTTGCTGTGGCCACAGTGAAAAGCGAGGCGTGAGTGATGGAGTGGCGAGGTTTCTGGTGCGATAGGTTTTGCGAGGTTTTCTGGCTTTCTTGAAATTGACACACCCTTTTTGTTCAGATCGATATCGCGTCCGCACATCGGGATGAACCTTCGCTAGTTTTTATTTTTGCGACAATAGGCCAGCCAGAGTGCATCGCTTTGGATAACGGAGTTTGTTAAGTCCGGGAGCACGTGCGGAAGGATTGGGGTGACCAATGTGAAGTTTGAGCATGATAGAGACGCTACTGGGCCAACAGCTCAGCCACTTCAGTTCTGCTGGCAGTATGCTACCCTTGGCTTCTCTCACGGATGGCGAGGACGAAAGTAATGGTCACAGGCAAGTCAATCAATAGCGTCAACAGAATCATCGCGCACTCGCATGGTGCTCGCGAGATGCTATTTGTGATTGAGCGAGACAAAATCGATCAAGACGTTCAGACGCGACTGGCGATTGCTCACCTCGAAAAAGACGGTGATTCGATCCTTCCTGCGGTGATTGGAAAAATCAGCGAATTCAATGCTCGCGGCAAAGAGATTAAACGGCGAGATCTCCCGCTAATCAAAAAATCAGTGCCGCAATACCGGAGCTGGAAAGACTGGCATGGTCAAGAGCACAGCGGTGTGCAGATTCGAACAATGGATGTATATCCCATCGACTTTGTTCGCCCGCCCATGGAGCACCTTTTTCTAAGCGTCATCGATGGGAAGGAGTACATCGTGACTCGCCGGGTGGAAGTCAATGAGCCGCCCGCAGTGCTTGTTCACCTGGCAAACCTCATGCTCGAATTTTTCCACGAATTTGAGATCTTCGACGTTGAGCGTCAGCGCATAGCGAAGGTGCAGGCACGTCAGTTGCAGTGGGATTTGCTCCCCCCTGGTAAATACCCTTGGAAGAGCGCTGAAGCCATCGTAAGACCCTATCTGGCCGGTCTGCGGGCGTCAGAGCAGGGAGTGATCGAACACAGGATCAGAGAGATCACTCGGTTCGAGCCTGATTTTTTCGCGACGGGCCGAGGGGGATATCAAGGCTACTTCGTCTTTGGTTTTTCCAAGCGTGGGATTTATCTCCTTGAGAGCTCACATTTGGATAACGCCACCTATAAGTTTGGTGAGGATTGGGAGGTTCTATCGACACTGACCAAGGACGAGATCATTAATGGCGATCACGACCATCAACGTTTCATCCACGATAAAACCTGGGGGCGCAAGATCCGCCAGATGCTCGCATACGCTTAACGGCAGACGACCTTTTGTCATGTCCTACAAAGAATAAGCCCCCGAGCCGTCGTAATAGCCTCGGGGCCATTGGCTGCTGTATGTGCTCAATCGCGTCGGTACTGGTCGCGCGATCGCGCCAGAAATGTACCGCTGGATTGATTGAGCTTCTGATTGGGATTGGGGCGTGTTCCCTCCCGTACCGCTGACCTCACATGGAAAGGATTCTACTTTGAAGCTTCAGTTCGTTCGCATCTGTGGTTTTCAGTCGTTTGGTGCGGAACCAGTCACCGTTGATTTGGCCGACCTCACATTTCTGATTGGGCCCAACGGCTCCGGCAAGACAGCGACTCTCCAAGCGCTTTGTCGCCTCTTTTCGTTTGACCCCAATCAGCGGCGATTGCGTAGATCGGATTTCTTCGTCCCGCATGATGAGACGCAGGCGCCAGATCAGCGAGCGCTATGGATCGAGGCCGAGTTCACCTTTCCCGAACTCAGCGACGACGAGAACGAACACCCGACGATTCCAATGCACTTTGGGCACATGCGCCTCGATACCCCGGATGGTGTGCCTCGGGTCAGATACCGCTTGAATGCGACCATTGGCATTGACGATGAAATCGAGCAGAGCCTCGTGTACGTCTTGGACGTGGATGAAGATGACGCTCCCGTCGACACCGCCCCGGTGCCCAGGGACGAGCGAAACTTCATCCAGGTTCACTACCTTCCGGCTCGCCGAGATCCTGCTGACCACATCGCCTATGGCGCGAACGCCTTGCTCGGACGTCTGCTGCGAGCCGTGAACTGGTCGGAGCAGCGTGAGACGATCCAGCAGCTCACCACAGATATCTCCCAGAGCCTGACTCAAAATGAATCGGTGCTCAGCCTCAGCGCCGGCCTGACCAAGACTTGGAAAGAGCTCCACAAGGGCCAGTTTTTCACGCAGCCGAGCGTGACCTTCATGGCCAACGAGATCGAATCGCTGCTGCGGCATCTTTCGGTGTCCTTCTCCCCAGGTCATGGCGAGCAACTGGTCGATTTCTCACGGCTGAGTGATGGCCAAAAATCGATGCTGTATCTCTCGCTGGTTTTGTCGTCCCAGGCTGTCGGGCGAGCGGTGCTGCATGGCAATGACGACTCCTTTGACGCTGAGAAGCTGCGTCCTGCGGTATTCACCATCGTTGCCCTGGAAGAGCCAGAGAACAGCCTGTCGCCTCATTACCTGGGGCGAATCGTGTCATCCCTCAAAGGGTTGGTTGGCGACTCCAAATTCGCCGATGCCCAGGCTCTGATTGCGACTCATGCACCTTCGATGCTTCGGCGCATAGACCCTTCGGCCATCAGGTACCTGAGGTTGGACGAGTCGCGCTGCACGGTGGTGACGAAGATTCGGATGCCACCCAATAAGAAGGGTGAGGCCTACAAGTTTGTGAGGGAAGCCGTTCAGGCCTATCCAGAGGTCTATTTTTCCCGTCTGGTTATCTTGGGGGAGGGCGACAGTGAGGAGATAGTCCTGCCCCGGCTGCTCGCAGCGAAGAATCTGTTAGTCGACGAAGCAGCCATTACCATCGCGCCGCTGGGTGGTCGCCATATCAATCATTTCTGGAGGCTGCTCAGTGGCCTCAAGATCCCTTACGTCACGTTGTTGGATCTGGATGTAGCACGCTTTGGTGGGGGGTGGGGGCGTATCAAATACGTCGCGACGGAGATGAAAAAGCATCGGCCAGGTGATCTGTATCTGACAGACGATCAGCTCAAAAATTTACCCGTATGGAATCATCCGACCCATGGAATCTTGAAGGTTGAGAAGGATCCGCAATATAAATCCTACGTTGCCGAATTAGAGCCCTTGGGCGTATTTTTTTCCGCGCCGATGGATCTGGATTTTTCGATGCTCAGGGCTTATCCGCTTGCCTATGGTATGGCTCCTGAAGACCTAGTTGTTCCGAAGCAGGGGCAAACCAAGTCCGTGCTGGGCGATAGTCATCACGATCGTTTCCAATATTCATTGATCGAGCGAAAGCACTTTGTGGCCTACCACAAGCGCTTCAAGCTCGACAGCAAGCCAAAGTCGCATATCGAAGCGCTTTCCAACCTGACAAATGATCAGTTGATAGCCAAGATGCCTGCGTCCCTAAATCGTCTGGCGGACTTCGTCATCGCCAAGATCGAAGGGCTTTCGGAATGATTTCCCCCGAGGCTTGGAAGCCCTCGGAAGGCATCGTTTTGGAGCCGAATGCGGAGGTAGCGGTCAGGGAGGTCAAACGGTGCGTGGCGTTGACTGCAGGCCCGGGCGCCGGTAAGTCTGAGCTGCTTGCCCAGCGTGCTGACTTTCTGCTGACCACGGGGGCATGCCGTTACCCGAATAGAATATTGGCCATTGCCTTCAAGGTGGATGCGAGCAATAACCTCAAGGAAAGGGTTTGGAGGCGATGCGGGGCCGACTACGCCAGTCGGTTCGACAGCTATACGTTCCATGGCTTCGCCAAGCGGATTATCGAGCGATTTCGCCCTGTTCTCACCGGCGACGATGCGTTAGACGCGGGTTTTCGAGTAGTACCCAAAGGGAAGGCACACCCTGTCCAGATCGAGTTCGGACTTCTGATCCCTCTGGCCCTGAAGATCCTGGACGCTTATCCGATGGCGGTGAATGCCATCAGGCAGACCTACAGTGATGTGTTCCTTGATGAGTTTCAGGACTGCACGGACGAGCAGTACGCGCTGGTCAGCAAGATTTTTGGTGGTACGGCGCGCCGGGTCACTGCGGTCGGTGATGTAAAGCAGAAGATCATGGGCTGGGCCGGCGCGCTTGACGGCGTATTCGGAAAGTTTGAAGCGGATTTTGCAGCCACCCATCTCAACATTTACCGTAATTTTCGCTCGCAACCTCAGCTTCTCAGGCTGCAGAACGACCTCATAAAAGTCCTCGATCCCGGCTCTGAAATGCCCGCAGAGCTTTTGGGTGGTGAGGGCGGTGAGATCCTGCTTCAGTCTTTCAAGGACTGCACCGACGAGGCCTTCAGTCTTGCCGATCAGATCAACATCTGGATCAACGTCGAGGGTGTGGCACCCTCCGAAATTGCGGTGTTGGTCAGGAGTTATCCTGAGGCCTACACCATCCGATTGACCTCTGCGCTTGATGGGCTTGGTATCGCCTATCGCAACGAAAATCAAATGCAGGACATCACCACCGAGCCCATTGCCTTGGTCGTCGTGGACTTCCTGCTGTGCCTTTATGGTTCGCGGGAGCCGAAAGCCTGGACGCGGTTGTTGAGGCGGATCATTCCAGCCGATGACGACGACCACGGAGGCTCCGTGCGAAACGATTGGAACAGGTTCATCAAGGAAGCACGCAAGACTGCTGCCGAGGATCTCGCCGCAAAAAACTACGCCCAGAGGTGGACGCTACTAAAAGAGTTTCTGTCCATGGTGGGTGTGAGCCTGCTGACCGGCCTTTCCCATGATTACGAGTCGCGTGATCGTTTGAAGGAGATCATCCGTGATCTTAAGAAGCATATTGATGCTGCACTAGACCAGGAGCCTGACCTGCTCAAGGCCCTTGCCCAGCTGTCTGATGACCAGTCAATCCGCATCCTGACCGTTCACAAGAGCAAGGGCCTTGAGTTTGATTCGGTCATATTGCTAGGTCTGGAGAAAGAGGCCTATTGGGGCAGTGACACCCATGAAGTTCGATGCACTTTCTTCGTGGGTATTTCCCGCGCCAAGAGGCGTCTTGTGGTCACAACGGCTAAGACAAGAGACAAGCTTGCCGACGTAAGCAGTTGGAAAACCGTGCGTAGGCCACATGAAGAGTTTCTTGGCTACGTTGAGAAATGGCAAGCACCTGCGTGGTGACTGCGAATTACACACGAGAGATGGAGCCCCCAGTTCCAACGTCTTCAAGTGAAAAATATGACCCGTTGCGAGAGCCCACTCTGGATCAGATACTCATCTCCTACAAGTTGCGGATGATAGCTCGGGTGCCCCGGAAAGTCGGCAGGGTGTCCTGCAACCGCTCGACCTTTGAGATCAGGCATGTCTAGCAAGGTGCCGAGCGTTGTTAGCAGTGTGAAATCCAATACTTCATAAGTGGGCAACGTAAGCCAGGCATGTAGATTAATATGTGCGAGTGGCTGCTTGTTCCTAGCCAACCGTTTTAGTTCCGCCACCTCCGTGTGAAAGATAGCCCCTTTTCCGTCTTCTTGCACATATCCCAGTGTGTAGAACAAAGGAACACCAAGCAGTTCTTGGAGAGGCTCCTGCAGGCTAATTGTGACCTGGAAGCACTTCTGGGAGAAGTCCTCATAGCCACAGCCGTCTAGCTCAGAAATCCAACACTCTTGAATCAGGGGCATCACATCTTCGGTCAGGAGCCGTCCCGGCAGAGCCGTAAAGGCTGGTGGGTTTAGCTTCCATTTCTTTGTGCGAAGTAGGCTGGCATTAAATTCCTGCTCGTAGCCAGTTGCTTGGGTGGTTTTTTGCCAAAATAATCTGGAGAGAAATGTCACGTGAAATCCTTTGCGGTATATGCAATAGCCGATAGTCATATACTCTGTAACCGATCGGCGTTCTAGTGCTTTATGTGGTACGTACTGCGTTTCCTACTTCCGTGAGTGGCACGGTCTTAGAGCTTCAAGCTGTGAGACACACGCTCCATCGGCGCATTGTTCCAACAGTTGCCACGACGGCTCATGCTTTGGCGTATACGGTAACGCCAGAGACGTTGGCGAAACCGATGGCTGTCATATTGCGACCCTTGATCCGAGTGGAACAGCAGCCCTTTAGGCTGCCACGCTATTCGTAAGCCATGCCCAATGTCTTGATAACCAGATCCCCACTCGACTTGTTCGACAGCGCCAAGCCTTCCACTCGGCGCGCCACGATACTGCGGCTATGGACTCTGCCTTTGTCGGTGTCAGCTGCACGAATCGAGCTTCGGCTCTAGATAGATCTACTGGCGCAGACCGTACCAATCCAACCACGGACAAGCCCCAGCTCAGGCCGAGGAAAAATTTAGGGTCGTGTCCGATCCGAGAATAGTTGACCACGACAATGAGAAGCAGGTCGCTGAAAATAGTTGAAGTAGTGGCTATTTGCCCTTAGTATTCCTAGATCTAGGAGGGTCTTTGCTGGTGACTTTTAGTCAAAGAGCTCAAAGCGTTGCTGGAACGGAATAATCTGAATCGTCGAGCAGTTAAGAATTAATATGGCTAGTGATATCTGGAGTCTGATACTCAATGTTGTGGCATCATTCATTTATGCAGGAATTATGTCTCTCTGGGGGGGCAGAAGGAGGCGGTCTATCCAGAAACCTATCTCAAGCCAGAATGCAACGACAGTTGAGGCAATTGAACCAATCGCGCCTGCTGGAGTTATGGAGACAGACCGACGATTGAATAATCGTCAAAAGGCTGATGAAGCAGCCTACAAATTCGTTTTCTATCTAGTGACATTTGGAATGCTCTACCTGTCAATTTCTACTCCGCCAGTATTTAAGGCGCTATTTTCGAGTAAAGATATTTTCCTAAGCAGCGCCCGCCTTATTGGAGAGTATCTACCTGAGATTCCTGTTGCTAAAACTAATCTCCAGCTTGCTTTTTTTCTGATTTCAGCACTGCTCTATGTTCCTTTGCTTCTTGTCTCTGAGTTTTTAGCTGAATTGATCGCGCCGCTGGTCGATTCCTTCAAAGAGGTGACGGATCGCATTTTTGTAGCCATAACAATGCTAGTGTCAGTTTTGCTCTGTATTCCAGTGGCAGCGTTTTCTGTCTGGTTGTTTTTTGACAAAACCTATGCGGACTCTCTTTTGAGTGTTTTGTTTTTTGCGGCGCTCCCATTCATTTTTCAACAGGCGCAATCAGGGCGTCGCTAAACGTGCCTATTTTGGGACGTTAGTGATTAGACTGAATGGATGTATTTTCAATTCACTGGAAGCTAAATTCGACATTGCCAGCAGACCACAACGAAGTACTGCACCGATCTCAATTCACATTTGATGCTATAGGCTGGACTACCGACATTTCGGCGCTGCTAAGAGCCCTTGCGGATGCTCCTGCTTGGCCGGAGCGTCTGCAGGATAGACTGAAACGTCACGCGGGTTGGCTCATCGATACGCTTTCATGGATTCCAGAAGACAAGAATTCTGTGACCTTCGTTGAGAACTTCGCGCTAACCGAATGCCTGTTCGAGGCAGCGTTGGAAAGCCTAAGGCGTAGCGATGATGACCTCCATACCAAGTCCAGCAGACTCTTGTTAGGGTGGGGGAAAAAGGTGGTAGGCACGAAACCGGGTGGGAGATTCTGGAGTCTGTTGTGAAAGGGCTGACAGTTTTGGCACTCGTCGATGAAGCCGAGGGCAGTTTGATCGAACTAAAGGTCGAGCTCTGCGCGATGCTCGCCAGCGAGGGAGCTCCTTCTCAAGAAATACGTCAACGAGTGGCTGGTCGCTTAACCGAACCCGCTCATAGTCTCCGAGGCGATTACGGATTTCGTTCCATCGATCGTGTTCTGGGTCAGAAAGCGCCGAATCGCGTGCGTGAGTTGCTCTTGAGGTAGCGCAAGTTTTAGCCGGTGAGCCGCTGCCGACGGAGCTATAAAAGGTTAGACAAGTTTCAGTCCAGCACTTGGCTAACGACCGTCTGCGCGTGCTTCATCACCCGGCTGGACACGTTGAATAGGTCGAAAGCTGTCACTTGGTGCTTTTCGCCCAAGTCAAAAATTTCGTCCAGCTTGTGCTCCTTGCCCGTACCCGGATCTGGATACCGGCCTGCCCAGCTAACGAAGTGGCTAAGTCCCAGCAGAATGGCTTTGTCTTTTTTTGAGAGGTCAGGCAGGGACGAGGCCAGGTCATCAAGGCGATGATGCATGGTCTTCTTGCCCATCTGGGTGTAACCCTCAATCCCGTTCTCGACGATGATCATTGCCTTGAGACTGACTTCGAGGCTGTAGCCAATAAGCATCATGGCAATTGCGCAATATTGACTCTCACAGACCGCGCGGACGGACAACGGCATCTCTGCAAAGCTTTGCTCCTTTAGAAGCACCGCTGACGCCGCCTCAGACATAGCATGCGCTTGAGTCATCCAGAGCACTGGGTTCTTCAACTGTTCGCTCAACGGCGTAACGGACGGATCGATAGGGTAGCCGGCGTATAAACTCGCGGTCTCCCATTTCATCGCACCGAGCGCACTATGTGCAAAAGGGTCTTGAGCAAAGTTTTCTCGTCCCGGAGGGAGCAAGTTACGTAGTTTGGCCATGCCTCAGAGACGTCCTTTGAGTTTAGATTGGCTTGTAGAGACTCTGGTGGTGAGGTTTGTCCCCACCGCCAGCGCTCTTTTTTGCCCGACGCAGTCTTGAATGGGAGGGCAAAAACATTGCTAGGGCATTGCCGACGCTAAATTCAAAGTAAATTTATCCGTGCCGGGTCGTCGATGCATACCTACATGTTCCCGAAATTTGTCATGCCATACTGAGTCAGATTGTAGGGTTCAAATCGGACACTTCCAGGAACTGGTGGCGCTTTTAGGCTGTAGCCACACCCCGAGCTAGCTCCGGCCGGGGGGGGGCGACTGGACTTACTTTCCCTCAATCCATGGGTGGAAAATTTACAGCTGATCTTGAGTCAAAAAAACCGCCTTCAACGCCCCCTGGGCGGAGTAGGGGGATTAGAAGGGTTGTCGCCTTGGCTGGTCGGCTGGTACCCAGCGCCTGGCTCGGGGCGATTGAGCGGCACATGTTCAATGGGCTGATACCCCTTTTTCAAGAGTTCAGGCTGATAACCATTACCAATGATCTGTCCCTTTTCGCTCATGCAATCACCCTCGGTATTGTCGGAACTCGATGTGCGCTATCTCTGAACCGCTGACCAGTACACCTGCGCTGCATTCTACAGCACGAGTCAGGCGCCATCCTCCACTATCCATTCTTCTTCAAGGTAAATCTGCTCTGGGGCTGGGGCGCTTGATGCGAACGATCGTACACCGTACAGCCCGCCAATTGTACCGCCTCCCTTGAGATGGACTATCACCCAGTAGGTCTTGCGCTGCTGAAATATGAAATCCCAAGGTTTGGCGGTGGGATGAGGCGCATTCTTTTGGAACACCTCCCATGACCTCATCCACCGCCACATCAACGCCCAGATGACAGGGCCCACTAACAGAACCAAGACGTAGAACAACCCATAAAGGAACGGGTGTGCAGCGCGCAGCGCGCTTTCTTCCACTGCGAAAATCAACCATAGGAACAGCGCGTAGTTGATGCAACTGTATGCGATGGCATCGACTATCTGGTCTGCCGCATTGCGTATCACCCCCGGCTGGAAGAGCTGATAACACTTTATGCTGATGAAGCCTGGAATGACGAATGCGATAAACAGGATCAGCTTATCGGCTGCCCAGATGTCCATGTTTTCCCCAGTAGCCAGTGTAATAGCACAAGAGTGTGCCATCAAATTGCCCATAGTAGTTTAGATCATATCCAGTCACCCGTCCTGTCCTGAACCGGACATGTGTCCTGCGGCTTTACGTTTGAATTCAGCAGAAAAAGAAAGGCATCGTCTGTCGTCAAACACTTCTACCTAGTGAGCATTCTCGCCTAAACGGGCATCCAGTTTCATTAGGCCACTACAACATACTGGCATGTCCTAGCGTGCTGCAAGCTTCTCTCTGAGTCGGTCAGTTTTCAGTGGGTACCGACCGTTCCCAAAGAAACCCCACGGTTGATCGACTTATCCCGAGCCGCCTGGCGGTCTCAGCCTTGCTCAAGCCAATCTCTTTGCACTCCAGCACATTTTTCAGCTTGATCAGATTCACTGGTCGAGCGGCAGGCCGCTTCACTAGGTCAAATCCAGCAAGATGCGCGGCGATGTCAGCGTCGCTGACGCGTTCTTGGAGGGTCTCTAATTCCTCGGCGGCTTTTGCGAGCAAAGTAAAAGAGGAGGTCTTGTTATGAGTCGAGAGAATTAGTGCCATGAAAGCCAAAGGGCTCATGCCAAGAGCCTCGGCAAGCTCTACGAATTTATCAATAGTGGGGCTGCTTTCGGCGTTTTCGATTTTGCTCAGGTATGTGCGCGATGCTGCATGGGCAAGGTTTTCCTGAGTAAAGCCTAGATTCCCTCGAACCGCTCGAACGACCGCTGCCAGTGCTGGCTTCAACAAGATGATGTCCTCAAAAGAGAGGATGTAGCCATGTTGCTGTGTACAGTTACACGTCATATGATGTATAAAACTGTACGACTTGCCGTTGGTGATCTCGCTTGCACTGGCCGGCGCACCAATCAGCGGCGTGGTACGACACGGCTGGCTCAGCATGCGCAGCCCTGGGTATGGTTTTGCGTACGCAGCGTGACTGCGGTTGGAGGATCACTCAATTCCCCCAATTATTTACTAAATCGCGCCGCGTACTGGGAGCCTACTGGGAGATGGGGCGGCGTAGTCGCTCCTCGTTCGTAATAGTTTCACCAATTGTCGAGAATCAAGCAGATGTTCAATTGTGATTGTGCGCGAGACCGCCAGATGGCTGAGGAACACCAGGGCGCTTTACAAGGCTTGCCTCCAGAAGTCGTTCGGGCTCAGCACGTCGACTGGTCGGTCGGTGTCGACGCATTCCTTTTCGGCGCCGCGAGAGTGGGGGAGCGCTATGTCGCGCTTGTCTACAGCGACCAATCGGGAGTGTCGGAAAACGGTATGACCATCGCGACACCTCCCGTGCGGTGCATCGCCGAGAAGGACGGCTTCAAGCTGGTTCGCAGTGTCGGAGGAGATCACTACGTGATCACAAGCGAGCACGATTGCTGAAGCCTAAAGGCCCCGACTGTTTTCAGCCCGGTCGGGAGGCGAAAAGGGCAATAACCCCAACTTCGTTTTCAAACATGTACCGCATGAACGATGCCATCAGGAAGCGTTTGATGGGTATTCAGATAGCCGCGTCTGCCGAAAACCAATGCGCTTAAGGATGAAAAATGGCTGACCTCGAAAAAATAACCGTAACGATCAAAAATTATGACATCCAAGCGCAAGGCGATCTTGACGCTCTTTACAGTCGAGTGCGACTTGAAGATGAAAAAGGAGAGACATTCTATTTCAAACAGGTGGTCGTTCCGAAATACCTGAAAATTCACGGTGCGATGGCGACCGAGACTCCACGAACCTGGTATTTCAAAAGAATCTCCAAAAAGACCATTGTGGTGCTGGCTTTTGAAAACAAAGCTGGAAAAGTTGAATACGATCTTGATGACATCCGATTGATCGCTAGATCTACAATATTGAAAGGTGTTGTGTTCTCGCTCGGCTCAATCCCAGCGGCCATTATTGCAGCTACGGCCACATTTGGGCTTGGGTTAGTGATTATGCCTATGGGCCTCTGGTACGGCTACAGGAACATTTTCAAGCTTCCAGCGATGCTGAGTCGCAAGACACTCCTTAACGATTTTGCGCAGCACGGAATCAAAGTTCGTTAATTTCCGCGAATGTTGTTTGGATATGCGTTTCGGCTGCGGTAGTCGAGAGGCCGCTAACTTATGAAGCTGACCTCCCTGTCTCCCGTCCGACCTTCGCTTGTGTGGCGTAGCCTGGGCTTGCAATCCATGGATAAGTCTAACAGACAACTGCGCAGCACCAACTCAACTAACCATGAGTGCTTACGTGCTCTCAGGGCGTCGTAATGAGTGATATCTGGTTACGAGAACGAAAACGAAGGAAGGCGCTACGGCAGCTCGCTGAACTGGTACCAGGCGATCAAAGCGCACGATCAATTCTGGAACGATTGGATGAGCTTGAACGACTTGATCATGAAGTTCCATTGAGCGCCTGCCATCTTGACCACGCTGAACTGGTTCGGCTGCCTAGGGAGGCTCATCCCGTAGGTTGCTGGATTATTCGGGACGCGGATATACCAGAACCTTGGAGATCCCGCTTCGCGGTGGCTCTGGGGCCAGCAGGTCGCGTGGAGGCAGGATTCTACTGGCATGATTGGACTGATTTTCTAGAGGCTTGGGAGCGCGACGACGCGCACGTGGAACAACATCGATTGGCACTCGATGACGAGTAACAGCAATTTCCCGAATGTCCACGATGTTGCTCCAGTGGCTCAGAGTGGCCTCTTGAGCGTGGAAAGCAGGGAATTGGTCAGCGGGAGGAGAATGATGGAGCAGCACGTAAAAACGCTGGGCCGTGACAACCTATCAGAACTCGAATCTGTTGAACGACTAGTGACGTCAATTGGCCCAGAAGCATTTGAGGCGGACGTCCGACGTCTATCGAATCTGCACAAGGTCGATACCGCGTCAGCTATCCAATCGATCAGCCGCCTCACCCATCCCTCCCTAATCGGGATGAGCGAGACACCCTTCCAAATTTTTCAACGGCTGTCTGACGACCTCGTGTTACGAGCGCCATCGTTGCTTCAGCGCCCAAGTTATCGATACAGAAATGGTGATAACACAGCAGTTCCTTTTGAGCTCTGGTTGAGCATCGTTCGGCATGCCCGAGAGCATTTTGACCCAGCAGGGTTGGATGCGGATTTTTTGGTCGCAAGGATGCGGGAGGGACGTTCGAGCAAGGAGGCCTTCGATGCCCTTATTGCTTCGAAGCGTCCCAAGTGATGGCAGACATTGACTCCAGGCGATAAGCACCCGATACGCGTCTCGCCTCCACTCCATCACTAAGTCTCTGTGGTTGATCAGGAAAGGTTATCTCTCGCGTTGCAATGGCGTGATGACGATTCCCCAGAGCGCCTCCGCAGCACCTTCTTGAGACAGCTTCTGGTCGTGTCCGGAAAAGCGAGACATGCCCACAGTTTTCAAGTACAGGGTCTGATCATCAGCGTTTACCGAAAGTGACTCGTTGTAGCTGTTGCCCGCGAACGAATCGCCTTGGCTGTAGTAAATCCCGGCACCCAGCTGACCTCCTGTAAACACCGTTCCCCTAGCAACGTCCCGTCCGTCCTTGTAGATGACCGCAGAAAAGCGATTGGCGTCGATTCGACGATACACACCTTCATAGCCAGGATTACGAGCTTGAAGCTCTTGCAGGGAGTTCTCGAAGTAGCGAGCGATGTATTCAAAGGTGTCCAGCAAGAATTGATCTTTGTCCCGCTGGGTGAAGCTCTTGGCAACTCTAAGGTTACTCGACCGGGGGCCAGTGGCCGATAGCGGGGAGGGCGGCTGTGGAATAGCTGGCGCCGAGCGCGCGATTTGCGATGCAGGAATGGTCACATCCTTGCGGCATCGCTCTGCAGCTTTGCGTACTGCCTGCGCTACTTGCAGGAAAGCTACATCGCGGTCAGGCCAAAGGGTGACGGGTTTACCATCCTCAGGCGTGGCCAGCAGCTTACCGAACGGAGCATGATGCCAATCACACGCGCGCAAAATCACAGGGATGACGATCGCTTCCTTCGAGGCGTGGCGCTCCATGGCGCGAGTCATCTCGATGTTGTAGCAATAATCAGAGGAGATGAAGTCAGGACTGACCAGGAGAAGGATGATTTCGTCGCTGTTGATATGGTTGTCTATGGCTGCATCGATTTCTTGACCAGGGCCGATCCTGCGGTCATGCCAAGTGTCGATAACGCCCTGGCGCTTGAGCATCGATAGCTGCTTTTCCAGCTGATCACGAAGCGCCTCATCGGCATGGCAGTATGAAAAAAATACGCTTGGCAAGATCAGCGCTCCATGGATTGGTGACGGCTTAGATCTTAGGGGCTGTCCGATGCCGAAGTACAGGCCTTAGCTTCACGGGCGCGCAGGATGCGGAGGACGCAATGAGGCATTAGCTTTCCTCCCACCTTGGCCCGAGTTGATAGTGCCGTGGCCCGAGCGTACGCAGTCGAGAATCTGTAATGAGCGGGCATGATGTAATCAGTGCTCACACGTGGCTATTTTGGGCAGGGAGGTGGCAAATAGCAATTACCCTGTCGTCATCCTATGTCGCGCTTGTCTCACGTCTAGAAACGACATTCGCAACTTAGGATCCAAGTCGGGCTGTGTCGGCACGAATCGCCAAACTTTCGAATGACCTGCCTGCGTCAACGTACTGAAGCGTCGACTTCATGTCCTTCCAACCTACGTGGTTCATCAGCCTTTTGATCTCCCATCCATTGGCGGCGCCGGGGTCGTGAAGCCTCGCCTCATTGAGTGCCTGCTGCAGCTACGCTGGCAATCCCGCTTCTTTGGAATGCAGCGCAGTACGGATATCAAGCTATGCGGCTGCATGGCTGTGCGTGAAAGATTCTGTGCTTGGCCGTACGTCAGAGTTCATTGGGGCAGGGCGTCGCTGGCCAAAAGCGAAGGACGGCGCTGAAGGCAGCTGGGTGGTCGATTTTGGAACTCACGACCTAGATAGAGCTCATCGTCGTAGCCCTAGAGGTTAGGCCAGGACACGCCTACTCGCTTCGTAGCGCTACGAACACCTCACATAGCTGTGATAATACCTCGCCGCGGAGTCGTGAGATCATCAAACCATTTTGCCCTGGAGTTTAGACTGATGAAAATGACTGCAGGCACGCTGTCTGAATACCTTGATGCAACAACAGAGGTTTCCCAAGGGCATGCGGCTGCTCCGCCTGAATTGATGCGGCTCGTGCATGAAATGGACGCTGTGTTTCATCGTGAGTTTTTCAACCGCCCCTTGGAGTTGACGCCGGTCGCAGCCTTGCTTGCGATTAATGCATATACAGCTCTCCTCGGTGCCATACGCGAGGCCCTGTCAGGTCATGTGGTACTGGTTTTCCCCGTAGCCCGTGCCGCTCTTGAGTCAGCTTGCTATGCATTTTTGGTCAGTCAGGATGAGACAAGGGCGGATATATGGCTCAATCGCCATCGGAGCACTGACGACCTTAAAGCCTGCAGGAATGTCTTCGTTGTCGATAAGGCAATCAAGATTTTGCAGCCCTTTCAGCCTGTGATGGCGGAGTACGTCAGAGGCATGTACGACGCTTCAATTGATTATGGAGCTCACCCGAACCCGTTGTCGGTGCTGAGCCATATAGAGGCGACCGGGCCCGAGGGAAACGACGAGTTCGGGTTTTCGCTCACCGGCGTACAAAGCTGTAACAGCTGGCATGTAAATCGTGAGCTTTTGGTTTGCGTGGAAACAGGTCAAGCCGTTGCTTTCTTGATCGCCGCCTCTGTTGCTGACCACCCTTTTCTGAATGAGCGGGCGCAAGATTTCGAGGATTGGATGGCGAGTAAAAATCAGATGGCCGAATCGTTCAATGGAGCCCCCATCAAGCATGTCGGGCCGATGTACGCATCCGTTCGGCCCCCGGCCTCTTAGGGCGACCTACTCTTTGTTCAGGTATGGGGCACGAGCTTAGGGCTTGTATTCCGCAGCGCCAAGCCTCCAAACGACGTGCCCGCATCGATATAACGCAGCGCCGACTTCATATCCTTCCAGCCCACATAGCTCATCAGTCCTTTGATGTCCCATCCATTGGCGGACGCCCAGGTTGCAAAGCCACGCCGCATTGAGTGACTGCTATACAGTTCAGCTGGCAATCCTGCCTCTTCGAAAATGCGACGGAGCACTGGTATCAGGCTATGCGGTTGCATGGCTTTCCCCGAGAGTTTCCCCCAGCGATCAATCCTCTGGAACACTGGGCCCTTCGCAATGCCGGCAACTGTTATCCAGCTGATGTAGGCCTCCACGGGGCAAAGCATTTTAAGGGCCGGCGTCTGGAACGTTGTTCCTTCATGCTGGCGATCACCCTTGGTGTAAGGCAGAAAAAAGGTAATTCCTTCACCACTTATGGCTTGGGTGTCCTCCACCGTAAGCCTGGCCAACTCATCGCCTCGAAAACCCCGCCAGAACCCGATCAAGATAATCGCCACCGAGCGACGGTGACGTACCAGCGTTTTGTAATCTCCCCGTTCAATCGCAGTTGCAGCTTCCCCTTCAAGCCAGGTGACCGATTGCTCTAGGTGCTGGAGCAGCAGTGGGGCGGCCTGTTTCACCTTTGCAGGATGCACGACCTTGATGCCCTTGATCATCTGGCGAACATCAGGCGTTTTGGTTGGATCAGGGAAGCCCTGGGTGATGTGCCATTGCGCAAGGGCTGCCAAGCGCTGCCTCAGAGTGTTGATGGAGAGTTTGTCGGCGTACTCCGCCAAGTAGCGAACGACGCCCGCGCCGGTCGTGGGCAGGTACCCGCCCCAAGTCACTTCGAAGTGCTCGATCGCCGCCCGGTAACTTTTTCGCGTGTTCTCTCGGGTGCCGGCGCTTAGGTACCGACCTGCCTTTTCCATCGTGCTTTGCCTTCCAAAACGGAGCGTTTTGCTTTTTCTGCGCTGCAAGGAGGCTTTCTGAGAGCAGCAAAGAGTCAAGAAGCCATAACATCCTATTATAGATTCCTATGATCCACTAATACAATTCGTTAGAATTCTTATAACGTGTCACGTAATTACATGACATGTAACACAGTACGAAATCGAAGGAGAGGATCCATGGCTCGGGGTGGAATCACCAAAACGTTGGTGCAAAAGGCGAGGCAGGCCTTGCAGGCCAAGGGCATGTACCCGAGCATCGACGGGGTGCGGGTAGAACTCGGAAATACCGGCTCCAAGTCGACGATTTCTCGATATCTGAAAGAGCTGGACGCGGCTGAGCGTCCGGTCATCGAGCTACGCGACCGCATAGGCAATGCGCTGAAGGCGAGCGTCGAAAGCCTTCTTGATCAGGTGATGGAGGAGGGAAGTGAGGCGTTGACTGTCGCCCAAGCTAAGTTTGATGAACAGTCTCGTGATCTTGAGGAGCACAACCAACGCTTGGAGGGCGAGCTCGCGACCTTGAAGCGGCAATTTGAGGCTCAGCAGTCGGCCTTGGAGGCTCAAACTGCCGCGCTCCAGGTGAGTGAAACTTCCCTGCGTGAAGAGCTTGGCCGTAATGCTCAATTGAACCAGGCGCGTGACGACTTGGAGCGTCGTATCCAGGAACGGGATGAGCAAATTCTCTCGCTAGAAGAAAAGCATACGCATGCTCGCGACGCACTTGAGCATTACCGAACGGCCGTCAAGGATCAACGCGACCAAGAGCAACGTCGTCACGAAGGGCAGGTGCAGCAAATCCAGGTTGAGCTGCGCCAACTCCAGCAAACGTTGATGGTAAAGCAGGATGAACTGACTCGACTCAACAGAGACAACGAGCGCTTGCTGGGGGAGTGCAGACATCAGGCCAAATCGGCGGCGGCGCATGAAAAGGCGGCGGTTCGATTGACCGGTGAGATTGCCGTCATGAAGACAGCGGTTGCCAAGGCTGACGGTGCGAAAGAAGCACTTCAAGAACAACTTGGTCTGTCGCGCG
Source organism: Pseudomonas sp. Z4-20 (assembly GCF_051131955.1). NCBI lineage: Bacteria > Pseudomonadati > Pseudomonadota > Gammaproteobacteria > Pseudomonadales > Pseudomonadaceae > Pseudomonas > Pseudomonas sp. Z4-20. The sequence continues at coordinate 2,887,382 of NZ_CP071641.1, read as the reverse complement.
CCGAATCCAAGCGATTGGAGGATGGCCTTTCACACGCAACCGCGCAGTTGGCCGAAGCGAAAAGACTGTCCGAGCAATATTCTGCGGAGCTCATTCTGTTGCGGCAAACCACGGATCGCTCTGACGCTGAAACCAGCGCAAAAAACAAAGCACCACCAAATAAAACCAAGGGAGAGTTAGACTGATCAAATTCCACGCGGTGTATGGCGGCTCTGTTGCGGGCATTCTTGACTTGAAATATGCGCACGAGCGCCTGAATCAGATAGTTATTTTCGGACGATTGTTAGGGGGCGTCGAAGCGTATTGGGCGGCGAGTCGCGTCTCGTGTGGCGATGGCGGCGCCGGAAAGGAGCGGGGGTGAGCGCCTTAATACGCAGGGGACAAAAGTCACCGACAATTTCGAGGGCTTGTTTTGAGTTGCGAGATAGAAGGAAGGAGTTAGCCTAGATGGCGAATCGCTTTCATCCCTCCCCAGGAGCTTTTATGCAGTTGAAAAAAGGTCACATTCTAGTTCCCGCCCTTATCGGCTTCGTCATCAGTATGACGTTCCTAATCGTTCAAAGCCGGATGTTTAATCTGATTGGGTGGAATTACAACTTCTGCCATGCGCTGTACGGCTTCACCTTTCCTTTCGTGATGAGCTATCTCTCATTCGAATTCAGCGGAGTACAGAGGACGCCGCTGCGCCCAGTGATGAAGCAGATCCTGAGCATACCTTTGTACACTTGGCCGTTAGCATTCCTGCGTGTGATGTGGCGATCGATTGTGCGCGATTTTAACCGAGGGGTCTGCTGGGCTCCCCTCGCCGGCGTCGCCTATGTGCTCGCAGGCTCGATCGGCAACGAAGTGTTTATCGATCCAGCCGCTAATGGAATACCATTTACCCTGGCTTACGAGAACTTCGTGGCTGACATCTTTGGCATGACGCTATTTCTACTGGTCACCTTTCCCTTTGTGAGGCGCCAGAAACGAGCACGAGCATTGCTATCCAGCAATGCATGATTCGTTGCTCAGTGAAAGCCGCGCCGGAAGATGAGAGAAATACCCCGTGCCAGTCCGGCGCGGCCTCTCAGTGTGGATAGCGAAGGAGAAACGTCCTCGGCCTAACAGGCTTTTTGCTTGTCATCGACCGGGCGCGACGTCTCTCGGTGCGATCCTTCACTTCTCTGCGCACTTCCAAACCTACCAACCGGATCTCGGTATGCCCAAAATGTCCGAAGCCTGTTTTTGAGTCGGCCCGTACGCTCGGCAGCGGAGCACGGTCTCGACCTTCTCGGGTGGTGTGCGCTGCCCCGGTAGTGGCTGGACTGATTTTTCGTCGACCGGAAAGATGGATACGGCGACCCAATATCATGGGGTTGGGAAATGATTTTCGAGTCATTCGGACTTGAGAAAACTACCGACGGCTGCGCCCGTCCGACCTCATCAGTTGAAAAAAACCGGTGGTTCGCTGGCTAAGGAACTCGATGAGCCATTCGATGGCAAAATTGTAGTCGTGGGCATCACGCACCTTCGATCCAAGCTTTTTCATGAGCGTCATGCACTCCGCCCGCACCTCTGAGCTCGGGTTCCATCCTTTTCTCTCCTTTATTACGCCCGAGTGGGCTGTTATATCGCAAGCCGAAACAGGAGAAATCATATTCGCTTTACCGGATATACGTCAGCGGGTATATTCGAATTTCCATATGCATTTGCTAGCGACGATCGCGATGTCTTCCCCATACGCTCTGCGCCATCCACGACCGCATCAAGCTCTTAGTTTTGGTTAAGACCAAACACCTGGAGGATCTATGACAGAACCCATGAACCCCACAACCTTATTCAAGTGCTTGGCGGATGACACCCGAGCCAAAATTTCTCTGCTTGTCGTGAGTGAAGGTGAGCTGTGTGTATGCGAACTGACAGCAGCACTCGATCTGAGCCAGCCGAAGATTTCTCGTCATTTGGCCCTGCTGCGCTCTGCTGGTTTGTTGATGGATCGTCGCCAAGGTCAGTGGGTGTACTACCGCCTGAATCCCGATTTGCCTGCATGGGTGATCGCAGTTCTGAAGGAAGTGGTAAACGCTAATAAGCAATGGCTGGAAACCGAGGCTAAACGCCTGTGCAGTATGAACGACCGACCGATCAATCAGGCCGTGCGCAGCTGATTCACGCCCCAAACGGATTAATGAAATGCTGATCGCTGTATTGATATTTATCGCCACCATCGTGCTCGTCATTTGGCAACCTAGGGGGCTCGGGGTAGGTTGGAGCGCGATGCTGGGTGCCATCGTGGCGCTGCTGGCAGGCGTCGTTACCCTTGCCGACATACCAGAGGTTTGGCGCATCGTCTGGAATGCCACCGGGACGTTCATCGCGGTCATCATCATCAGCCTGCTGCTTGATGAAGCGGGCTTTTTCAAGTGGGCTGCGTTGCATGTAGCCCGGTGGGGAGCCGGAAGCACTCGTAAGTTGTTTGCATTTATCGTCTTGCTGGGCGCAGCTGTGTCGGCATTGTTTGCCAATGACGGAGCGGCATTGATCCTCACCCCCATTGTGATCGCTATGTTGCTGGCGCTGCGTTTTTCTTCCGCTGCTACGTTGGCATTTGTCATGGCAGCTGGATTTATCGCCGACACGGCGAGCTTGCCACTGGTGGTTTCCAACCTAGTCAATATCGTTTCTGCCGACTACTTCAATATCGGCTTCAACGAATATGCTTCGGTCATGGTGCCGGTCAACATCGTCAGCGTGGCGGTGACATTGGCGATGTTGTTATGGTTTTTTCGCAAAGATCTCCCCAAAACCTACGACCTCAACCAACTGGATAATCCTATCGCGGCAATCCACGACCGGGCCACTTTTGTAGCCGGCTGGTGGGTGCTGGCAGTACTCCTGGTCAGCTTCTTTGTCCTTGAGCCGCTGGGTGTACCAATCAGCGCCATCGCAGCGGCCTGTGCATTTATCCTCTATGTCATCGCGGCTCGTGGTCACGCCATCAACACAAGCAAGGTTCTCAAAGAGGCCCCATGGCAAGTGGTGATTTTTTCCCTGGGTATGTATCTGGTCGTCTATGGCCTGAAGAACGCCGGTCTGACAGACCATATTGCCCAGATTCTGAACGTATTCGCCGGCTACGGCGTCTGGGGCGCGTCCCTGGGTACAGGGCTGCTAACAGCATTGCTGTCTTCAATCATGAACAACATGCCTACCGTTCTGGTTGGCGCCTTATCCATTCATGCCGCCGAAGTTGATGGCGTCGTCCAGCAAGCCATGGTGTACGCCAACATCATTGGCTGCGACTTGGGCCCGAAGATCACTCCGATTGGTAGCCTGGCCACGCTGTTGTGGCTGCATGTGCTGGCCAAGAAGGACATCAAGATCAGCTGGGGGTACTACTTCAAGACCGGGATCGTACTGACCTTGCCCATCCTCGTCGCCACCCTATGCGCCTTGGCACTGCGCCTCAGTTTCTAAATCAAGGAGTCCTATGATGAAAGTCTTGTTCATGTGCACCCACAACAGCTGCCGCAGCATCCTGTCTGAGGCGTTGTTCAATCACTTGGCGCCTGAAGGCGTAGAAGCGGTCAGCTCGGGAAGCTTCCCCAGCGGTCGAGTAAACCAGCAGGCATTGCAGACACTGGAAGCGGCAGGCATCTCCACTGCGGGCTTAAGCAGCAAGGCTTCGGACGCTTTTGAAGGCTCGCCCCCAGATATCGTGATTACCGTCTGCGATCGTGCTGCCGGAGAAGCATGCCCCATCTTTTTCGGCCCAGCCTTGAAGGCACATTGGGGCTTGGCCGATCCGTCCGAAACAACCGGGTCGGAAGCCGAGGTTACCGCAGCGTTCGAAACAACCCTCGCCAAAATCCGGGAGCGCGTAAACGCATTTCTTGCGCTGCCGCTGAAGACTATTAACGCTGAGCAGCTAAAAGCTGAACTGAATCGCATAGGTTCGCTTTAAAGATCAACCGAGGCGGTGCCCAACCTGGCGCCATTGTAGGAGTTCATATGCACGACACATTGCCGAACTTACAGGCCGACCTGCTTGACACTCCTTCGCTGGAGCAACTGGAGCCGCATACGCCGTCAGTCCATAAACCTCGAATTTTGCTCTTGTATGGATCGACGCGAGAGCGCTCTTTCAGCCGGTTGGTGACTCAGGAAGCAGCCTGCTTGCTGGAGGAGTTTGGCGCCGAAACTAAAATCTTCGACCCTTCGGGTTTGCCGCTGCCGGACGATGCTCCGGACACACACCCCAAGGTCGCGGAGTTACGCGAACTCATGCAATGGTCTGAAGGACAGGTGTGGTGCTCGCCTGAGCGGCACGGTTCCATGAGCGCAGTTTTCAAGGCCCAGATCGACTGGGTTCCGCTGGCGATTGGTGCCGTGCGACCTACGCAAGGAAAGACCCTCGCTGTGATGCAGGTCTGCGGCGGCTCGCAATCTTTCAATGTGGTCAATCAGCTGCGCGTGCTTGGTCGGTGGATGCGAATGTTCACTATTCCAAACCAATCTTCCGTAGCCAAGGCATTCACAGAGTTCGATGAGGCCGGCCGAATGAAGCCGTCTTCGTACTACGACCGTCTGGTGGACGTGATGGAAGAGCTGATGAAGTTCACGCTGCTCTTGCGGGATCGCCAGAGCTACCTGGTTGATCGCTACTCCGAGCGCAAAGAGTCTGCTGGAGAACTGTCCAAACGCGTCAACCAGCGCTCTATCTAACGTCAGCACGAGGAAGCGACATGAGTCACATTCCGATCCCCCACAACCTCGAATGCGGCACCTCTCGCAAAGCCTGGAGTTGCTACGTCAGCCGTTGCGCCAGCGCCGTCATGCACCAGAACTTCCATCCAACTGGCGCAGCGACTGGCGAACAAATAAGCACAGTGCGGCTTCGCCACATGGAAAGACCCGCTTAAAAGGCATCGCCTTTGGCGTCGTGGTCAGGAAGGCGACTTGGCCGGAGGCTTACTGATTCCGTCTTGCCACTGCAGGCATCTGACGTATCAGTAGGAAACCAAGAAGGGGTATCGATGGATTGAATCGGAGGGGAGGCAATCGGGACGAATGTCATGGCTTCATGAGCAACTGACCTTCGATGGAGTAGAGCAGCAGCTTTTTACGAGACCACAGCGGATTTCCGCCGCCCGGGTGAGCTGTTTGATAAGTGCTACGGAGGCTTTTCTGACCTCCGGTGAGAGATTCGCGATCATAGCGCTCTCTTCGGCTACCAGGTCAATTCGGATTTTCTGATATAGCTTTTCACCCGCTTCCGTGACTCGAATTTGAATGGCCCGTTTATCTTCCAGATCAACAGATCGCTCGACGTAACCTTTGCGTTCAAGAGTATCGATGACTCGGCTCGCCGTGCTTTTATCAAGAAACATTTCCTCTGCCAGTGCCTGCATTCGCAATGGCCCCTGCTTGATCAGCGTCTCTAGGGCGTAGCACTGGGTGACGGATACGTCATAGCAACAGATTCGGTCTCTGTCTCTAAATTGATAGACACGTACCAGCTGATTAACTGCTTCAAATAGGTTTTCAGCATCACTGATGAGGTGGGTATCGGTGCACTGGGTCATAAATTTCTCTTCAGTTGTCACTACCAACAGTAGCTTTCCAGCGGTATAGCTGCAACCACCAATAGGGGGTTGACATTACCCAAATTGGATCCCTATATTGGTTGCAAGTACCAACGAATAGGCTCCGCCAGGTTGATGGATAGCCAATCGATCCTGGTTTAGAAGGCGAGGTGTAGAGATTTCTACCCGAATCCCTATTCAAAAAAATAACAGAACGAATGCTGGACGACCCGTCGTAAATGGGGCCGGTAGAATCGTCGAAAAATCATGTCACTTCCTGCAGTCTGCCGATTTTCGACCTCATGCTGGGTTGTTTTGAATACGCAGAAAACGTGCCCCTAGCGTAGATCGCTGGGTAAATTATCGAATCGTGCAAGGAAGCGATCATGTCCGAATTGGAAATCAGCGCCCAGTCCATCCCTACCTCAATTCGTAGCTCGATAGCCAAGGCTTTCTCGCTTCCGTTCCCCATTTTTATGATCGTGTTAACTGTCGCTTTGGGCCTCGTGGGCGGGCTGGGGAACAGCGAAATAATCTCCGTATTGATCACAGGATACGGGAACAACCTCGGTTACTTTTGTATTGTGCTTCTCAGCGCGTTCTACCTAGCTGCCTGGTTAAGTCATGGACAGGATCTTTATCTCGGCAGGGCAGGGGTCGTGATGTCTCCGTTGATGGGGGCAGGGATGGTATGCCCTGACACCGCATATGCGGCGCTATCTCCGTTAGCTGGTCGTTATAGAACCGCGATTGCGGTAGGCAGCTACAGTGGCTTCAAGCTGTTGATACCTGCAGGGCCGCTGATAATCGGCCTCGGTGTGGGGGCAAACGTCGAAGATCACCGATTGATTGTGCTGGGTCTAACCTTGATGGTGACGACTTTTGTGGCTGGCATGATTTGGCTCCGCTTGGTAGGAGACCATTCAGATGCCATAGAAGCCTCCCCGAGCGAGGGCAGGGACTTTCAGTGGGCTAGTTCGTCCAGGCTACTGTTTCCTCTCGCATTACTATTTGCGCTTTTATTCGCTGGGTACTTCGGTAAGCTCTCCGCAGTCCCGGTCATTGGCTTTTTTACCGCTCCAGCCGGTGCGCTTCTGACCGCTGCTATTGTGGCTTACCTTCTGACCAAGCACGAAAACCGCAAGCCGATGCTTGATTCCACAATTAGAAGAACAGCTAATCTTCTATTTATAATTGGTTGCGCGTCCGCGCTAGGGCATATGCTTGCGCGTGTTGTGCCTGCTGGATATGCCGTTGAGATAGTCACGGGTGTAAAGTCAGCTTCGCTGATGTTGATCGGGCTGTTCTCAGTTGCGGCTATTTTCAAGATCATAAATGGCTCATCCTTGGCAACATTCTCAGCCCTTCCGCCCATACTCGCACCTGTCTTGGCTAACACAGGAATAGACTTGATACCTGTTGTGTATGCGATTTGCCTAGGATCGTTTGTAGCCATTTTGCCTAATGATAGTTTTTACTGGTTGGTGCGAAATGACGCATTTGCGAATAGCAGCACTATAAACTATGTCAAAACAATAACAGGCGCCTCGATCTTTCAAGCCTTTATAGGCCTCTGTGCCTTATGCGTGATAACTGCCCTATCTTTCTAGAAAAATAATAAATACTGCCTCCTGAATCTTGTTAGGAGGCACGTGCACCTGTGTCGAAAATTACTTGCAGTTTAAGAGCTGTATGGATATTAACCTCAATTGCGTGGGGACATGGAAATGAAAGTAATAGTGGCGACAACATTTGAAGGCGGTTACCAGCCTCTTACCGCGATATCTGCGGCCACAGCACTTATCGATGCAGGATTTGATGCGCAGTTGGTTGATGTCTATGTGGAGGGGCTAGTCGAATCGATGTTTTCCGACGCGGATGTCGTTTGCATTTCCGTTCCGTTATTTGATTCATTGCAAGCAGGAGTACAACTTTCGGCCAAAATCAGCAGCTGGAATAATAAAGCAATAAAGGTATTTTTTGGCCAGTACGCAACTATCAACGCCGAACGTCTTACCGGCAAATATAGTGAATATACCATCGTAGGCGAATGGGAAGTTCCTCTGGTGAACCTGCTAAAAAGGCTCAATGGCCAAGATGCCAGCCTGGCGGGCATAGTGGATATCAAAAAACTTGAGTCTAAGGAAATAGTCGTTCCCTTTCTAGAGAGAAACAATTTTCGATTGCCGAAGCGTGAGATAGCGCCTCCGCTCTTTAAATATCCTCAGCCCCAAATTGATAAGCTTCTCGGTTCGAAACAGATCGTAGGGGGGATTGAGGGAACCCGTGGCTGTCATCATAAGTGTACGTACTGTTCTGTTTACGCTGCTTACGACGGCAAAGTGCTGATGGTGTCCAGCGAGTTAGTAGAGCGAGACACAGCTGCGCTAGTAGAACAGGGGATGACGCATCTTACCTTTACCGACGCGGATTTTTTTAATGCCAAGCACCACGGCATAATGATAATGCGCAAACTGCATGAGAAACACCCAAGCCTGACATATGATTTCACTACGCGTGTCGATCATATTCTAGAAAACAAAGAGACCATAAAGGAAATGGTTTCTTTGGGGTTGGCGTTCATTACCACCGCGCTTGAATTCCCCAAACAAGAAGTATTGGATCAGGTCGTGAAGGAAATGGATATGGATATGATCGAAGAATCCATTGCCTTTTTGCTTTCCTTGAACATTAAGGTTAATCCCACCTTTATCATGTTTAATCCTTGGGTGGGATTGGAGGACATCGCAGAATTTCACGATTTCGTCGAGAAAAATCAGCTGGTAGATATAGTCGACCCTATTCAATATGAAACCAGGCTGCATCTCTACAAAGGTTCGCCGCTGCTTCAGAATGAAAGTGTTAAGAGGCTAGAACTCGAAGAACATGAATTTCACTTTGACTGGAAACACCCTGATAGTCGACTGGATACGTTGTATGCTCAAAGTCTGACTCCGGTTGAAGAGGGAGTTTTCAAACGCTGCTGCCTAAAATGCTAACAGTGAACTTGGGGGAATTATGAACAAGTCGCTCGCGCTGCGCCAAGCAGCTTTGAAAATTGCAGGTCAAGGGTTTGGTGGTTTCGATCTAAGTCGACAATCCAACTGGCGGGAGAAACTGGAACCTATTGTCGGAGAATTTATTCGTCCGGCGTTGAACCCCATGCTGGTAGGGCATAAGGGAAGTGAGGAGTTACAGGTTGCAATACAAAATCTCCAGCCAGGTGCTAAACCGCTTATAGCCGAGCCTGCTGTTGATTGGAGCGAAAATCCTCAGATTGCCGACGAGTTATTGCGCTCGACCAATATCGCGAACTATCACGACCTAATTCGCTTGCAGAAAAAGATCAAGCGTCTTTCAAGCGACAATCCTCTTGCCAAGTCAGCAAATCATGACAGGCTTTACGTCTGCTTTACTCTGAATGGTGTTGAACCCAACGAAACGAAAAAATTATTAAGTGAGTGTTACCGCGTACTAAATCAAGACGGTACGTTGATGATGCTGGTACTGCTGGCTGACGAGCGTCATGATCACCTGGAGATAGGGCCTGTAAGAACATATCCAATCGTACAAACCCCTACCGAATCTGCCATCTCCGAACTGCTGGAACAGGAGGGCTTTCATGGTATTACTTACCATCAATTAAGCGATCTTCCACTGCAGATCACCAATGGCGTCGAGCTTAAACCTTTCCTGATTAACGCATATAAAGGGAAGTCCGGGCCTTGTTTCGAGCAGGGGCACGCCGTCTTATATCGTGGCCCTTGGCTTCAGGTCTGTGACGATGACGGGCATGTTTATCGCCGAGGCGTGAGAACCGCCGTTTGTGCTAAAACCTATAACCTCCTATTAAGGGCTCCCTATCAGGGGAATTTTGTTGGCCTGCCTTGTTATAACGCACCTCCGTTAGAGAACGCTCCTTTATTCGACTGCAATACGCCGGCGATACGAGATCCGGCCATTACAAAAGGTATAAAGCCTTTAGCTGATCAAGGGAAATGCTGTACGTCAGGCGATGGAAATTGCTGTTAGTGGTAGGCACTAAAATCTCAAATCAACGGACGAAAAAGATAGGGGCGTTTTATGGCTATCGCACAGAAAATAAAGTGGTCGTTGGTAATGGCGCTGGCGGCAGTAGCTGTAACAGTTTTTTTAAGCAAAGCGCTTACGACCCAGAAGGACAATGAAAAAATAGTAATATCCGGTTCCAGTACTATAGCGCCTCTGGTCGCAGAAATTGCGAAGCGCTACGAACGTGAGAATCCTGGTGTTCAAATTGATGTTCAATCAGGTGGTTCCTCCCGAGGGGTTTCAGATGCTCGTAGCGGCCTCGCAGATATTGGAATGGTTTCACGTGATCTAAAGGCATCAGAGCGTGAACTCACTGATTACCCAATAGCCCGTGACGGCATCGCAGTCATTGTCCATAAGTCGAATCCCATTGAGGTACTGTCGAAAGAGCAGATACGTAATATTTATCTTGGACAAATAACCAATTGGAAGGAGCTTGGCGGGGCGGATATGCCGATTACGGTTGTAAACAAGGCCAGTGGGCGCTCTACGCTAGAACTGTTTGCAGAGTTTATGAATCTTGAGCCGGCTGATATCAAGGCAAATATTGTAATTGGAGAGAATGAACAAGGTATAAAAACTGTGGCGAACAGCCCCGGCGCGATAGGGTACGTTTCGATCGGAACCGCAGAATACAGCGAGAAGTCAGGAACTGCACTTAAATTGATTTCACTGGGTGGGCAGATACCCTCTACACGGAATGTAGCCGACAAGAAGTATGATCTTTCCAGGACGCTTAATTTAGTAACGAAAGGGAAACCCAGCGTCGCGGCATCTCATTTTATTGACTATATTCAGTCAGTTTCAGTAAAAGATCTGGTTGAGGAGCAGTACTTTGTCTCCTTTAAGTAGAAACGGAGTGACAACGATCAGCTTCTTCGTCTGCGGGATGACATGTGTTTTTATAATGCTGCTGATGTTGGTTTTTATATTTAATCAAGCGTACATTTTTTTGACATCAATAGGAGTTGAAAGAGTTTTTACCGACAAAACGTGGAATCCTGACTCCGGGTTTTATAATTTTGTACCCATGATTATTGGGACGGTGTTGGTGAGCATAGGCGCGATAGTAATCGCAGCACCGATAGGTTTAGGCATAGCAATTTTTTGCAATTTCTACGGAGAGAGATGGGCAGCTAGATTTCTTGAGCAATTGCTTGCGTTGCTCGCGGGTGTTCCATCAGTTGTATATGGGTTGTGGGGATTGATGGCGGTCACGCCGATCATCTACAAAGTTAAACCACCAGGCGCAAGTTTGTTGGCAGGGGGTTTGATACTTTCGTTGATGATCATCCCAACTGTTGGATTAATTGCAAAAGAGAGCATAAGGCGTGTGCCTTCTTCACTAATAAATGGGGCTGCTGCTTTAGGGCTTTCAAGAGAAAGAATTATTTTCAGCGTCGTTCTTCCGTCAGCGCGAGCAGGACTATATGCGGCCGTGACGTTAGCCTTAGGCCGCGCACTAGGCGAGACAATGGCGGTGTTAATGGTTACAGGGAACGTTGTAAAAATCCCGACCACGATTTTTGATCCGATTAGGACTTTGGCTGCAAATATTGCATTAGAAATGGCTTATGCAGCGGATATTCATAGATCGGCGTTGTTTGCCAGTGGATTTGCGCTGATGCTTTTGGTGATTGCACTGGTCGTGATGTCGGGTTTCTTTAACCCCAAGGAGGTGATGCGTGAAATATCGTAAGCTTCCGACGAAAACTGGCACATTGTTGACGATAGTTGTGTGGGGTTGCGCTGGTTTAGTTGTTTGCGTCTCCGTCGCTATGTTGGCGGATATTTTGATAAATGGGGCATCCAAAATAGATTGGGCGTTCATTACGCAACCACCAAGCAATAGCGGGAGGAGTGGAGGTGTTGGGCCCATATTGGTTTCTACAATGCTCATTTTATTCGTGTGTCTTTGTGCTGTTATACCTATAGGGCTTGGAGGGGCCATCTTACTGGCTGAATATCTCCCCGGTACGTCTCCGCTTGGAAGAAGCTTCCGAGCGACCTTGGAAGTATTATCCAGCATACCTTCTATCGTTTTTGGATTGTTTGGAAATATATTGTTTTGCGATCTCTTAGGGTTAAAGTTTTCAATTCTTTCAGGAGGACTAACTTTAGCGTGCATGGTGTTGCCGATTTTTATAAGATCGACTGAGCAGTCGCTGCAGTCGATCTCCAATACTTATCGCTACGGGGGGGCTGCGCTAGGGATGAATAAAACGGAAGTGATCTTCCAGATACTAGCGCCGGCAGCGCTGCCAGGAGTCACTGTAGGCTTATTAATCGGAGTAGGCAGGGCGCTTGCAGAAACCGCGGCTCTTATATTTACGAGTGGTTACGTAGACAGGATGCCCTCTTCGCTGCTCGACTCTGGACGCTCGTTGTCCATTCACATTTATGATTTGTCGATGAATGTTACGGGTGGTGACTCCAATGCTTATGCCACTGCTTTCGTCCTGATTGTGCTTATCGTTTTGATTAATTGTTTCACTATTGCGATGAAAAATTTGTGGATGCATCAAAGAGGGGATATAGAATGTCTATAAAATTAGAATTCAACCGCTCTCATGTAGAGGGCAATGGAGCGAGCAGCTATGTCAATGTAGAAGTCGCCCCCCTTGTTGCGTTTGAAATTAGTGATTTAACAGTGGCTTATTCGGATAAGTCAGTATTGTCTCGCGTAAATCTAAATATTTCCAAAGGGTCAATTACAGCTTTGATAGGCCCATCAGGGTGCGGAAAGACAAGTTTTTTGAATTGTCTAAATCGCATGGTGGATCTCATTCCTGATTGTTCTGTAACCGGGCGAATAAACTACAACTCACAAAATATCCTTGAGGAGCGGCATGACGTTATCGAACTGCGTCGCCGCGTTGGGATGGTGTTTCAGCGGCCGAATCCGTTTCCTACAACAATTAAGCGTAATTTAGAAATAGCGCTCTACCAAGCAGGTTTCCGAGGCGCGAAAGAAACTCACATATCGATGGAGGCTCAGTTGCGCAGAGTCGGTCTGTGGGAGGAGGTGAAACATGACCTTGATAAGCCTGCTACTCGACTGTCTGGAGGGCAGCAGCAGCGTCTCTGCATCGCAAGAGCGCTGTGCTTAAGCCCGGATGTCTTACTGATGGATGAACCTTGCAGTGCTCTAGATCCATTGTCCAGCGCGAAGGTCGAAGAGCTTATAGCGAGCCTAAAAGAGCAGTGCACTATCGTTATAGTTACTCACAACTTGGCCCAGGCACGCAGGATTTCCGATCATTGCGTAATGTTCTGGATGAATGGCCTTTCGGGCCAGATTGTCGAAAGCGGGGCAACAGAGTCATTGTTTAGTAAGCCGCAGCACGTTGTCACTGCTAGTTATATAAGTGGTGCACTCGCATAATCTATTAATTCAATCAGCGGTATAAACAGGAGTAGAAAAATGACAGATCATATTGGACTTTCCGTTCGCGAAGATTACGCTGCCCTGGCTGAAAATCGCGCAGATCCTATCCTTGCTTCTCACACGCAAGTGGTCTGCTGCAGCGAAGCATATGATGTAAATCTTATGAAAAAAGTGCCTAAAACAGTGGTTGATGCAGATTTTGGGTGCGGGAATCCTACCAAGTATATCCGTTCAGGGGACGTCGTCTTGGATCTGGGCTGTGGGGCGGGTATGAATTGCTATATTGCAGCTCAAATTGCTGGCCCTTCAGGCTCAGTTATTGGTATAGATTTCAACGACGCAATGCTCAGCATCGCTCGTAAAGCCCTACCTGAATTCTCATCCAGCGTGGAAGCCGCACCATTGGCATTTCGCATGGGATCTGCGCACGATCTGGCCCTTGACCTTGACCAAGCAAATGATTATCTGCGATCCAATGCGCCAAGTGACGTAGTTGGTATTCAAAAATATCAAGATTTGGCTGATAAGCTACGCCATGAGAACACGCTCATTGGGGATAACAGTGTTGATGTGGTCATTTCAAACTGCGTCATTAACCTGTTAGCAGATAGAGATAAAAACCTAGTTTTTCAGGAAATCTTCCGTGTACTGAAGCCTGGGGGACGGTTTGCAATTTCGGATAACGTTTCAAATATCCCCGTGCCAGAGGTGGTAAAAAAGGATGCAATGCTCTGGTCGGCATGTTACGCAGGGGTACTTCAGGAGCAACAATTCTATTCGAGCCTGGAGACTACTGGTTTTGCGGGAATCACAATTGAAGTCAGGAATGATGATCCTGCAAAAATCATCGAAGAGCTGGAATTTTATTCGATTACTGTGACCGGTGAAAAGCCGCTACAGAGTTGTGGTGTTGAGAGTCCGAAGGTTATGTACAAAGGCCCGTCAAAAGCCATTGTTGGGGACAGTGGAAAAATGTACCGTCGCGGCGTCCCTGATACGCTGTCAGTTGCTGATCGGTATCTAATTTCATCTGATGGCCCATTTTATATTCTGGATTCAGAGGCGGTTAATCAAGCGCCTGCAAAAAGCTCGTGCTGCTAGTCATTCAATATCTGGTCGAATTGGAGAGTTAGTCATGTCTGCGAATCCTGAAGAAAAAACGATTAACGGAACGACCACTCGTGCTTTTTTTAATGAAAGATCAGCTCATTGGAGTGAGGAACGGAAGACATATTTTTCGGATGATGTCCGCTCCTATGTGGTCGACTTAGGGCAGTTTCAGCCAACAGATACCGTCATGGATTTTGGTGCAGGGTCTGGTTTTTTAACTGAGGCTCTGCTGGAAGGCGGTTTGAGTAAAGTAATCGTTGCGGACATTAGTCCCAATATGCTTGCTGAAATAGGAAAAAATCCACGCTTAGGCGGAAAAGTTGAAATGCGTGTTGCTGAAGAGAATGGACTTCCAGCCCAAGAAGGGGAGCTTGATGGGATTGTAACAAATATGGTTCTTCATCATTTGACCTCGCCGGCACAGTTTTTTATTGATGCTAAAAAAAGTTTAAAACCATCAGGCAAGCTGATCGTCACCGACTTAATAGAGCACACTCAGTTCGACTTTCAAAAAGAACAGCATGATCGTTGGCCGGGGTTCAGCATTATGCAGATTGAGGACTGGATGAGAAATGCCGGCTTCTCATCTTATACCGCTGGGAAGGTTGGTAAAAAATGTTGCGGTAGCGTCGTAGGCGCCGCTGGTGGTTTTGACGTTTTTTATGCTTTAGGCGTTCGGTAATGTAGTGCTTTAAATACTGTCTTCAGTTAATCGCCACCAAGGATTATGGGGAAATACAATGAATACTCTCAGTTCGGTTCGTTCACCAGAGACTGCCATTCACTACAATGTTTTGTCAGATGAGTTTAGAGCGAATCCTTACCCTACGTTCCAATGGTGGCATAAGAACGAAGGTATTTTTTATGATGCTCAGCAAAAATACTGGATCGCTTTCAAATATGACACCGTTAGGAAGCTGTTAAGAGATCCAGCGTTGACGGTGGAGAGGTATGTGGACTCTCCCAGTGGGGATGAACTGGTGTATGATGAAAAAATCAGAGAGATGCTTTCAATATGGATGTTGAATAATGATGGTGAGAAGCATAAGCAGGCTCGAAACTCGTTAATTCCATTATTTACAACTCGCGCATTAACAGATTACGAAGTACTTATTCGTGAGCAGGTTGCGAGTGCGTTAGATGTTTTTGAGTCGGGCAAAGGCTCTACCGAGATATATCAGGAAATAGCGTTTCCTCTGCCAGCCAAGATTATCATGTCAATTATGGGGCTGGGCGAGCTCACCGAAAGTCGGCTGAAGGATCTTCAGCGCTACTCGGATGTTATTTCTACTTATGTAGGGAGCGCCGGCAGAGCGCCAGGTTGTATTAAGCCCACATATGATGTGCTTATGGAGTTCTGCGATTTGCTCATGGAGAGCCTGGCAAATCGTCCCGCGAATTTCGATAAGACGTTGACAGCGCGTCTTATTGAAATTTATGGGGATGGATCCACCCGGGAAGAACTGCATGCTACGTTGTCGAACATCATTTTGTTTATTGTTTCTGGCTTTGAGACTACTACAAATTTGATTCTCAATACATTTATGGCTCTCGCAAAGAACCCGGATATAGAAGGCTGTCTCAGGGAAAATCCAAGCTTGATCGATTCATTTGTGGAGGAAACGTTGCGTATATACCCTCCAGTTAACCGAACTGCCAGAAAAGCCCGCGAAACGATTGAGATTGATGGCGTCTGTATTAGTCCCCAAGACTTGGTTATCTTGTTTATGGGGGCAGCCAACCGAGATCCAGAAGTATTTCCTGATCCAGACACATTTAAACTGGCACGTCCCGAATTGAAAGAGCATCAAGCGCTCTCATTCGGCTATGGGCCTCATTTGTGCATTGGTCGGATGCTCTCCCTTTTAGAATTGCGTATTTTTTATCAAGAGCTGCTGGCGCGGTTTTCAAGACTCAATATAGATATTGATACATTGAAATGGCGCGACAATTCAATATTTAAGGGTATTCAGACGTTAGAAGCATCACCTTTGAAATAGCTTTGGAGTAGTGGTTATGCAGTATGTGACGAACGATGGCATTACCATTGATTATGACCGTTTGGGAGAGGGAGAACCGGTTCTCTTTATACATGGCTGGGCGTCCAGTGCTTCTACGTTCAAAAAACAGCTGAGTTACCTATGCGATGACTTTCTACTGTTAGCTCCAGATTTGAGGGGGCATGGCCGTTCCGCCAAGGTTACTCGGGGCGGGCGAATAAGTCGTCTCGCCATGGATCTTCATGAGCTATTGGAGCATGAGGGGTTAGAGCGCGTTAGCCTAGTCGGGTGGTCTATGGGCTGTTCCGTTATCTGGAACTATATAGACCTATTTGGTGAGGGGCGGATAAAAAAATTAGTGTTTATTGATGAAATTCCTTTTGTACTTGGGACGTCATCGATGATGACCGATTGGGGTGATGCAGAACTAGACATTCGGCCACTCACAAACCTTTATAAGCGATTTATTCCCGAGTTAACTCGTGAAACTGAAATTGCTAATTTTATTTTGGGTATGTTGAAGACCGCTTCACCTACCGAAAGGGAAGAAGTGATCGCGATTGCGAAGTTAGCATCCAGTTTCTCAGCGGCCAACATGATTATCAATAATAATGTAACTGATTGGCGGGATCTCTTCAAACACATAAAATCGCCAACGTTGCTGGTGTCTGGCAGCGCCAGTTTTTTTCGACCCGAGTTTTATGAATGGATGGGACAGCAGATTTCCGATTGCCGGATCGTGACAAAGGAAGGGGCAGGTCACTTTTTGCATCTGGAAGAAGCGGAATGGTTAAATCCTATACTGCTTGATTTCTTGAGTGGTTGAATCACCTGTCCGTTGCAGCGATGGTGTGATTTTGAGATGTGCAGTAGGGCAGATCCCAGAGCTTTAGGAATAGAACTAGACGCGCGGCAGACTACCATAAGGATGAAGCATAGATGTCTATTCGCTTGGCCCAGCCTAATGATGCTGCAGCGGTAGCAGAGATTTACAACCAAGGAATTGAGGATCGTACCTCGACCTTTGAAACGTTACCGCGTACAGCTGAGGAGATCCGCGGCCGGATCAACTCAATGGAGCGTTACCTCTATTTGGTGTATGTGGATGAGGAGGGGCGGGTTGTCGCTTGGGCAAATTTAAGCAGTTATCGAGCGCGAGACTGCTATAGCGGAATCGCTGATTTCTCAATCTACCTATGCCGTGATGTACGTGGACGAGGCATAGGAAAGCAGCTGCTTTTGGCTCTTCTTGAAGAGAGCGAGAAGCGTGGTTTCTGGAAGCTGCTGTCACGAATTTTTACTTTTAATACCGCCAGTCTTGCGCTCTGCCGCTCCTGCGGTTTTCGACAGGTTGGAGTCTATGAAAAGCATGCGTGTCTTGACGGTCGCTGGCTTGATTGCGTGATCGTCGAACGCCTTCTTCCAGTTAATCAACCAGAGTGAAAGCACAAACCAGTCGCGTTGCCGGCGGGCAACTGCCCGTGACGCAAGCACAATACGGAGGCTGAGATGACATCGATATCCAGGAGAGTCTTCTTAAAGGTGGGAGGCGGGGTTGCTGCGAGCGTGGCTATCGGAGTACCTGAACCGACACAAGCGGCGACAACGCCAGCGGTAGAGGGGCGAGTAAATCTCCCCTATCAAATGAAAGCGATCGCCAATGCGCAGAAATTGCAGGTCAACACACCAGTTCTGTTTTTCTATCCCGACGCGTCCTCACCTTGTGCGTTGATCAAGATCGGCGCTCCTGTTCCAAGTGGCGTCGGCCCGGAGCGCGACATTGTCGCCTACAGCACGCTATGTACACATATGGGTTGTCCGGTCGCCTATGACCCAGAACAGAAGTTGTTTAAATGCCCTTGTCATTTCAGCATTTTTGACCCTGAGAATATTGGCCAAATGGTTTCCGGCCAAGCTACTGAAAACCTTCCAAGCATAGTGCTCGAATATAACCCCAACGACGATTCGATACGTGCTGTTGCCGTAGAAGGGTTGATCTACGGACGTCAGTCCAACCTCCTGTAATAAGGATATTCAAATGGCAACCAACAAAGATCGTATGGCGCTCCCCCCGCCTGAGGCCCAAAAGACCAACCTGACTTGCCACTTTTGCATCGTGGGTTGTGGCTATCACGTGTACAAATGGGCGGAAAATCAGGAAGGGGGGCGGGGGCCCGATGATAACGCGCTAGGGCTCGACTTCCGCAAACAGGTACCTCCCTTGGCGGTCACCATGACGCCTGCGATGCAGAACACGATTACCGATAAGGATGGCAAGCGCTACAACATCATGATCGTGCCCGACAAACTGTGCGACGTTAATAAAGGGTTGTCATCCACGCGAGGCGGTCAACTGGCTAAGGTCATGTACACCCCCGATGGCGTGGGTAAAGAGCGGTTGCGCAGTCCACGCATCTACGTGGCTGACCAGTGGGTAGACACCAGTTGGGATGATGCGCTGGCACTTTACGCTGGCGTGACCAAGAAGATTCTTGATAATCATGGGCCCGCCGATCTGGCCTTCGACTGCTTCGATCATGGAGGCGCTGGAGGCGGGTTTGAGAATACGTGGGGCACCGGCAAGTTGATGTTCACAGCGTTGAAAACACCGCTGGTACGTATTCACAACCGCCCTGCCTATAATTCCGAGTGCCACGCTACTCGTGAGATGGGCATTGGCGAACTCAACAACAGCTATGAAGACGCCGAGTTGGCTGACGTCATTTTTGCTATCGGCTGCAACTCGTACGAAACCCAAACCAACTACTTTTTGGCCCACTGGGTACCCAACTTACAGGGGCAGACGGTCGACAAACGTAAACAGCGTTTTCCTGGAGAAACCGTTGCCCCAACCAAAGTGATTTTTGTTGACCCTCGTAGAACACCGACCATTGCCGTAGCCGAACAAGCGGCAGGCAAGGACAACGTGCTTCACCTGGACATCGAACCGGGAACGGATATTGCCCTGTTCAACGGCCTGTTGACCTACGTGGTTGAACAGGAATGGCACGACAAAGAATTTATCTCTGCCTATACCAAAGGGTTCGACCAAGCACTGCAAGCTAACCGATTGTCCCTCGAAGAAACCAGCCGGATCACCGGCGTGTCGGTAGCCAAGCTCAAGCTTGCCGCAGAGTGGGCCTACAAGCCTAAAGCTTCTGGCCACCGACCTCATACCATGCATGCCTATGAAAAGGGGATCATCTGGGGCAATGACAACTATCTCATCCAGTCTGCCTTGGTCGATTTAGTGCTTGCGACCCATAACGTAGGACGGCGGGGCACGGGTGTGGTGCGAATGGGTGGGCATCAGGAGGGATATACGCGCCCCCCCTACCCAGGTACTACCAAAATCTATGTGGATCAGGAGATCCTCAACGGTAGAGGCATGATGTACACAGCATGGGGGGCCAATCCGTTCCAGACCACTCTCAATGCCCAACAACATCGTGCTGTTATTGCGAAGCGCGCCAATATTGTTAAAGAGGCCATGGCCAATGTTCGCGGCGGCTCAACCGCGCAGATGGTGGATGCCATCTATGATGCGGTGAAGAACAAAGGAGGGCTCTTCCTCGTCAATATTAACCTCTACCCCACCAAGCTAGCAGAAGCCGCCCACGTGATGTTGCCGGCAGCCCACCCTGGTGAGATAAATCTTACCTCCATGAATGGGGAACGCAGGATGCGACTGTCCCAAAAATTCACCGATCCTCCTGGTTCAGCGAAAGCCGACTGCCTCATTGCGGCGGCTATCGCCAACACCCTCCGGCAAATGTATACCGTCGAAGGAAAACAGGACATGGCGACGCGCTTCGCAGGGTTCGACTGGAAAACCGAAGAAGACGCTTTCAACGACGGCTTTCGTATGGCCGGGCAACCCGATGCCGGCCCTATTGATAGTCAGGGTGGAAGCACGGGCAACCTTGTGACCTACGAGCGACTGCGAGCCATGGGCAACAATGGAGTTCAGTTACCCGCCAAGGAGTACCGCGACGGCAGATTGATCGGCACAGAAATGTTCTACACCGACTACAAGTTCGACACGCCGGACGGCAAAGCCGAGTTCAAACCAGCGAAGTGGCCAGGCTTTCCGAAGCCGGTGGCAGAACAGAAGGAGAAACACCAGTTTTGGGTTAACAACGGACGCATCAATGAGGTGTGGCAAACTCTCTACCACGACCAATACAACGATTTTGTGAACCGGCGTGTGCCGATGGCTTATCTGGAAATCAACCCTGACGATGCCCAAGCGTTGGCTATCACCTCCGGGGATGTAGTCGAGGTGTTCAACGACTACGGCTCGTCATACGCACTGGCCTACCTGGAGCGGGATATCAAACGGAATCAGACGTTCATGCAGTTCGGCCACTTCAATGGTGTTATGGGTAATTTGATCACTCCATGGACTGACCGAAACGTAGTGCCCTATTACAAAGGAACATGGGCGAGTATTCGTCGTATCGGGAAAGTGGAAGAATTTAAAGAAACGATCAGCTTCAAGTCTCGAAGATTTTAAGGGATAGCTCTTTCACACCTGCGAGACGTTTTTTCTGTAGTCTTTACGATCATGGTTGTTGGGCGAGCGCAGTCTCGCAGTGACCAGGGAGGAGGTTGTGCGCAAACCTGTCCTTCGAGGGGGGGCATTAACAGGCGAATCCATGGCTGAGCCTATCGAGTTCTGCCTTCACGAGTTCGTATCCCACTCGACTGCGAGCTATTTGCAGCCGCGAACAATCACCGGTTTCTACTGTCGGCTGGCTCAGCCAATGATCGGCTTTCACTTTGTTGCCAAACACCAGCTCGGCTTGGCATTGTTATCAATCGAGCCTAGCTGTAGGCCGAGCATGGCTGATGTGAAAGAATTTTTCCTCGCTGCCTTGGAGTTCTTGGGGACAAGCTTTCTATTGGTTGCCTGACACAGTTGATGCGCGGTGCGGTAGTTCGAGCTTACGGTCTGAATCGCCTGCGCTCGCTGGATCGCTTCATTATTGGCGATCTGGCCCTCGCTGGGACATGCAGCATCAGAACATGGTGGCCAGCAGATAGGCTGAAAACCAGTGGTGTGGCATGATGTGGCTTTGAAATTGGACTCAGTTAAATGAGCTTGGAAACGCCTGACCTAATCATAAACTGCGGCATCGCGTTCTTCTCGGCCCTCGCCGGTGCCTACGCGGGTGCCCGCGGCGCTACGCACTGGCAAGAAAGGCGCGAGGACAAGCAGCGCGAAGCGGATCGTGAGGCAGTTATTTTGAGAGCCGCTATGCTCTGCAAGCACTACGCCCAGATATGTTCAAAGATCAAAGGAAAAATAACCGAAGATGGAGTTAATCTGGAATGGTTCCAAGTGAATGTTGTTGATATTTCCATGTCATCATCATTAGAGCAAGACCTCCCAAGTTTGTTTGCACGTCTCGGCAAAAACCATGGTGCGCTGATCGAAAGCCTTATTCATGCTGAATGGGTTGCAAAGTCTGCACTTTCGGTGTCGCGCATTAGAGACATCGAATATCGTGAACTACAAAATTTTCTTATCAAAAAAGGTTCTGCTCAAAAGCTCTCCAAGCCAGATGCGATTTCGCTTATTGGTACCGCTTGGGAAGCTAAGCTTGACTCTATGACCAAGGACTTGCATGAAGCAGTAGCACAATCCATGGAGCAGAATAGAGTTTGCCATAATGAGCTGATTGGTTTGCTTCCCGCGGAAAAGCGAAAGGGAAAGGAACTAATAAAGAAAGAACCGACCCTGAACCTTTGAATTGGTCAAGATTGCACCTTTCTGATTCGCTTGGCAGGTCAATGGCTGGACTGCCAAACGGAAATCTATTCATCGATCCATGGAAGCATATCGCCAGGTTACAGCAACAATCGGAGAAGGTTGCGGTATGGGTTTGTAACCTGAGGAGACTAGGCGGCTTACTCCCTAATGCGCACTGAGTAGACCTCAGACTTACCTATGTAGACGATGGATCACGCATTGGAATCTCAATTCGTTCACCACCATAGAAACAGCCGGGTTGTGACTATGCGCACCGGCTAACCGTAGCTGGTAGCCCCTCATTGCCCGATGTGCCCCTTGGAAGAGGCGATTGAAGAGAATCGGGTGTACCTGTTGACGTTAAATGCGCAATTCCAAGCACCGCTGCTCTGAAGCAGCTCAGCGCTGGAGCATCGCAAATGGCAGCAGACGCTCGCCGAGCAATCGACCATAATCACAGCTCGACGCGGGCGCACGCCCGGCGTGAGGCATAGCCAAAGCGGAGCGCGCTTTCACATGAGCACTTTGTCCCCTGATCAACACGACCGTTACCTAGAAGTGCTCGAAGCAGCTAAGAACTTGTGTAACGGCGATCTCGATGCAGCGATGCGCTGGATGTCTCACCCACTCAAAGCGTTTGATGGCAAAGCTCCTGCCAGCATGGTTGCAACCAGATTGGAGACTGACACGGTGATTGAGTTTGTCAGGCGCTTAGAACATGGGTTTGTCGCCTGAGTGATCTCGAACTGGCCCTTTTGCCTACGATGCTATCGTGGGCCAAGGCTTGGCGGTCATCAAGGGTATATACCAACGCTCAGGCTGTTTGCCGCCGCACTGGCTACCGGTACGTTGAAGCTCACGCAAGAAGACGCCCGGGCACTGCTCGAGGAGCCTATAGAAAAAGGCCTCCAGCCTTCAGAGTGCCCCTGCTCACCCAATGGGCGCTGTTCCCTGCCTCTGAACGGTAGAGAGGAGGGTGTAAACCAGTTTTCAATACTGTTAACCGCTGTGATTTACAGTGCAAAAAATTGGTTTACAGTTATCTGTGTGAGGCGACAGTGGCTGGAAAACTTCCTAGAAAAATTAAGGATCACCCTAGTTTTTACGGATCTTGGGCGGTTGTCTCGTATCTAAGCTATAGCTTAGTTTTTCCCTGGCTGCGCAAAGCGTTGACGCTGGTGGGAAAGGTGGGGGTGAGCGTGAGGGCAGGGTGCCCGTGCGCGCGCGGCTGAAAATACTGTGTATACATACAGCTTTATTTTAACCCCAAGAATCTGGCACCTGGGTGTCCTGATTAACGATGTCGACCATGGCGGTGATCGCCAGTGGAGAATGACTAAGGCCCGTGCCAGGCCTGATTGAGGCTCATCAGGAGCCCAGCACAGGACGCGTCGGCACATTTGAGACCTCGGTAGTATCGTATTTTACTAGACCTGTATATATATACAGCCAACGTTCCCTTTTAAGCTAAGCACTGCACAGATCGTTCCACAAGGCAGCGCATGACTAGCGGTGGCTGCAGGAAGACCAGGTGTGCTTATCATCGGCGCTGATCTTGACCCTTGAAGACACAACGATTGGATGACCTGAGCCAGTTGGACGCACGAAGCCATGTGGATGTTCAGACTGAACTCATGGCTTCTTGCCCGTAGCACCTCGATTCTATTGTGCGAACTGGAGGGGATTTCGGGGCGGTTGGCCTACGAATCTCACGATTTCAAACTTTACGTGATCAGCTTCAACCATGGGGGTTGGCCAGCCACATTTGAACACGGCCTTCCCAACCGGCTTCACAGAAACGCGCGTCTGGCCAAAAGTTGTGGGCTCCGTCAGCATTCAGTTGCTTGGCAAGCTCTCGCTCGCGCGCACCGATCAAACACCAGGCCACGAAGAATCTCTCGTCCCAGTCAGCAGAACATAATAGATGTACTGGGGCGTCAGTTCCGAGACTCAGTTGATCAGCTTCGCGATCGAAACAAAACATCCCGTTCAACTGATCCAACAAGGATCCTTCCGCCATGATGTCGACGGCTTTGAAAAACCAACCAACCGCTTGGAATCGGCTGATTTTGACGAGTTTTTTCTGGGCGGCGGATAATGGGCGGGTGCCAAACCATTTTTTGGTTCGGGCGCGAGAGTGTGAAGGGGACTTGGCCTCGGGCTTTTAAATGCCTCCATTATTGTTATTGATCGCATACTGATATATTAAGAATGGAGCAGCAGTAGGCGCAATCCGATTCAAGTAATAATCGTATCGCCTGACGATGTCTGATGTTAAATAAGCGCTCGCCGATGTTCATGTTCGGGTGTATCCACCAATGTTCAACCAGGCGGCGCAGTAACTGTCGATGGGTAGTGAGCACAGTCGCAATTGACTCTGTTCATCTGATTGAGACCGAGTATGTAGCCTGGCACAGGTAGGGGCGCCAATGCCGGGGAGGGCAGTTGCAATAGCAGCGCGCAGGCCCTTGGCGCAGACACGAGGATGGAAGCCTCCGGGCTAAGACCCCGACGAAGTAAGGCTTGATGTACGACAGCCATGCAAACATTAGTTTATGAGCTTGTTAAAATCTGAAAATGGATTCTCACGCAAGTGACCAGCTCTCACGAGAGTAACAAAGCATGAATTACACCATCCTACTATCCGACTAGCACGTGCTATCTGGGTCGCTTTATCTGGACGTAGTTTATAAAACGGACGCCAGTTCTGATTGATCCTGAATGCGGGATCCTCATATAAGCCGTTGTCCCTGAACGCACGCCCTTGAACCACCCATTCGGCTGAGGGGTTCATACAGAATACGTAAAATTGCTCCACCTCATGCACCAATATATCTGCTGGTGTTTTTCTCAGAATCAACAGAGACCAAAGCGTCAGCTTTTCGAAGGCCATGAGCTTCAACCGACTTGAAACTAGCCTCGCGAATAGATCAAAAAATGATACGCCAGCCCTACAGACGTCAATATCTAGAAACTTATTGATCCCCACTAGCATATTAACTCTAAGTGAAACACTCAAAGATCTGAGGCTTCGAGATGACATACCAAAAAGTGGAATAGGAGCTATCGGGAGGCTGGAGGAGTTACTGTTTGAGACCAAGAACATGTCGTCAATCGCTCGATGAGTCAGCTGCTTGTTACTAATTCGTTTCCTAAATTGGGCAGATGCCTCTACGTTTGACGCTTGTCTAACTTCGATTTTTTTATTGCAATTCGCGCACCTTAGGAGTAGCGACTTGAGTATCTGTGTTGGTGAATACCCATCAGGGCAGAGATCAGGAAGCTCACAAGTGAAATTGACTAGGGCTCTTCGCGTGAATATTGGATGCTGCTCTGTAGGTTGTGGGTACTTAGACAACCCAAGATGCTTCCGCCAACGAAAAAAAAATTTCATGTAGCCACTGGGCAGTTCCCGTTCTAGCATGCCTGTATTCGTGGCAAGTCTAAACGAGTCACCGGCATCCGCCTTTAGTACAAAGCACTGCATACTAAATTCATTGCAATACTTTGCTAACTCAACGTGACTTATGCGCAGATATAGCGATGTTGCAAATAGAAACAGACCACGTTCGCTAGCAACCCTACCTGACCGATATTGTTCCAGTATTTCCAAGTACTCTAAAGCCAGTTCTTCTGCATTTTGACAGCAGCACTGCCTGATTGTAGTACGTTTAGGTGAAGGAGGGCATATCACAAGACTGGCGCTTTTGGAGCTAAACCGGAAAAATCTATTCAGAGTAAAACGCACCCGCTCAGGATCTAATATTGGAGAAAAGCACGGGCGCCACTTTGGGTTCGGCCTCGAAATACCACGTACCGCTACGAATCGCCTAGTTCCTCTTGTACCTAACCATGTTTCCGGGGGCGCCTTCAAAAAATTAATGAATTCCGAAATATCTTTACCTATAAGCATGCAAAGTGGAACCTTTTTTATAGAAAAGCACCAGAGAAGCAGTCGCTCTATTACGTATAAATCTTGCCTCGCGTTAACGCGCCTCGACATAGTCGTACTAAAGTAATCCACCAACAGTTTATAGCCATCCTGAGCAAGCAGTATTGAGGGAAGCGACCGCAGATAATTCTGTACTAACGAGATTTCTGCTGCAGAACTCTCCGAGCCGACTGTCGTTGGTAGCCCTTGGTTTGTCAGCAAAGGGTGAAATGAAACGTCCATCTGAGCCCACTAGCAGAAATAATCATCCACTGAAATGTACGTAATGTCGCGAGGTGCGGCAATCATCACGTCCAGGGCTGGATAAAACCGGGATTTTCCTCCGATTAACTCGCGACAATGGGAGCGGTACGCATGTCTCGCATGATCATAAAAGCATAGGACTTTATTAGAAAAATCAACGAGATGTAGGATTTTGAGGGAACTGGCTTTTCGCTTTTCCGATTAACCATCAGACGAAGCCAAGATGACGAGTCTGGTTGTCATTTTTTCTAGCGCATCTGCAGTGTGTTTCGAAGAGTCGAAGAATCAGTGGGTTAGGTAAAACTCGCTCCGATCATTCGTTGCTCGGCGGGCGCGTAGGAATCTAAGGAATCTCCTTAGGTAAGCCACGCATGTACGCGGCCTGAAAGGCTTTCCGCGAAACCGACGATCGTTTCCGATAAACTGGTAGCACTCACAGCAGGATGATAGGGGCCGGACGCCAGTAACGCTGTAAACAGGATTACACATCTTGTTTAACATAATATACATTATGCGAACCATTGAATCAGCTCCTGTAGCTCAATGCCCTCATCGAGAACTGACCGCTTCTTCAAGGAAAGCTTGTGCTCGTTGATAGACCGGCTCTTCATGCCTGCGCATTTGCTGCCAAACGAGTTGCGCCTGGACAATCGTGACCGCATCTAGGACTTTCTGTGTCCAGCGGTCATCCTCTGGATGTACTACGACAACCCGAAACCCATGGTCGTTACCTTCAATTTGCACGCCTTCGGAATCATCGACATGCAAGTCGATATCAAACGCCGGCGGATACTTTGAAGGCGAATTCGCCAGCCCATGCACCGTCAATGCGCGATTGTGCAGCACGCTGTTGACCACTCCATCGACGCGGATACCGTATAGCAGCAACCAACGTCTGATGTAGGACGGCGTGCGACCGGACGACGTGTAGACCCAGATGCTGCAATCCTGGCGGCGCAACTCTCGGATCAGCGAACGCGTGCCCTCGCGCAACGGCTCACCCAACCAGCGATGAACACAGGCTGGCAGCCTGCTTTGTTCGACTGCGCAGTGGTGAAGTTGGCAGGCAAGTGTGTCATCGATATCAAACGAGATTCGTATGCGCTGACGCTTGAACAGCTGCGTCGGCAGAGCGCAGCGGATGGCCTGCCCTACCCGGCTGCTGAAGGTTTTGCACTTGACGAGCGTTGCAGACCCGCTCATCGATGACCACCTTGATAAAGGGGTAAAGACTTGCCTTTGAGAAAAAACTTCATCGGATCAGGTGCCTGTTCTTCTAGGAAAGCTGCGTATTTTTTCTTGATCTTGGGCAATTCGTACAAGGCCTTGACGCCATGCTTGGCGGAATTGCGTATGACCGAGGACGGGTTGAAATAGCCCTCGGCGTTCTCCAGCGTCAGCACGAAAGGAGGCAATCCGGCGCGCATGAGCAAATAACTGACGATCAGCGACCCACTGCGGTTGTTACCTTCGATGAACAACTGCGGCTTGCTGAGGATGCGGACATAGACGCCAGCAGCACGTTTCCAGACTGATTCGCTGCGATACGCGCAGTACCAATTGAACAAATCCTTGATGCCTCCTTCAACGTTATTGAAGAAATGCTCCTCTGTCGCTGCCAGGTGCTGGGCATATTCCAAGCGGCGTGCCGGGTCTCGGCCACAGAGTACCGTGGCATTGATCTCCAGCATCAAGTTCAGTTGCTGAAGATCGAACAGGTCAACGCCGCGGGCAACATACTCGTCAACCAATGCGTAACCTTCAAGCACATTGTGCAGCACTTCATCGGTCAGGGGATCGCGGGGCTCTGTGAAATGCCGGCTAAGTTCGGCGAAGCGGCTCTGCACTTCACGCAGTGCGCGTTCAATTGCTGGCAAATCAAGCCGATGTGTTGCGGGCATTGGTGCTCCTTGGAAACGCGGGTAAATGTCTACCGGATGCCCGCCAAATCCATTTGGCTTCTGCAGGTATACGGCCTTGACCGGGGGTGTTGCTCAGCTGAACTTACCGCTGATGTAATCCCCGGTCATCTGTTCACGCGGGTTATCGAAAATCTGCGTCGTCGGGCCCATCTCCACCAGATAGCCGGTGCGCGTGCCCTGGGAAATATCCACGGAGAAGAACGCCGTGGTGTCCGCGACACGGATGGCTTGCTGCATGTTGTGGGTGACCAGCGCGATGGTGTAGTCCTTCTTCAACTCGACCATCAATTCCTCGACCCGCCGGGTAGCGATCGGGTCGAGTGCCGAACACGGCTCATCCAGCAGCAGGACTTCCGGCTCGGTCGCGATGGCGCGAGCAATGCACAGACGTTGTTGCTGGCCACCGGAGAGCGACAGGCCGCTGACCTTGAGCTTGTCCTTGACCTCGTCCCACAGCGCGGCGCCTTGCAGTGCGTGCTTGACCCGATCACCGATATCGCCCTTGTAGCGATTGAGGCGCAGGCCAAACGCGACGTTGTCGAAGATGCTCATCGAAAACGGGTTCGGCTGTTGGAACACCATGCCGATGTAGCGGCGCACAACCACCGGATCAACGCCCTTGCCGTAGACGTCTTGTCCAAGGAAATGCACATGCCCTTCGAAACGGAACCCCTTCACCAGGTCATTCATCCGGTTGAGGCTGCGCAGCACGGTACTCTTGCCACAGCCCGAAGGCCCGATGAATCCTGTGATCTTGTTCTTCTCGATCGGCACATGGCTGTCACGTACCGCCATGAAGTTTCCGTAGAAAATCTTGTCCAGTTTGCAGTCCATGACTACAGGCGCCTGGGTGACAAACGGAGCGGCTATTTGCGCAGTGGATACGTTCAAAATCAGATGCTCCCGTTCTTAATACTTAGGCTTGCCGAAAATACGGCTGATGATGTTGACGAACAGCACGATCATCACCAGCACCAACGAGGCCGCCCATGCGAGCTCGAGCTGGTTATCGAAAGGCATGCCGGAGAAGTTGTAGATCAACACTGCAAGCGATGCAGTCGGGTTCATCACCTCAAGACTGCCTTGGTGATAGATCCAGTAGTTGCTGAACAACGCGGTGAACAACAACGGTGCCGTCTCGCCCGCGGCACGTGCCACGGCCAGCATGACGCCGGTCAGGATTGCCGGCATGCCGGTAGGCAAGACGATTTTCCAGATCACCTGTGAGCGGGTGCAGCCCATGCCGTAGGCGGCATCCTTCATGATCTTGGGCACCATGCGCATCGACTCTTCCGCCGTCAGCACGACGATCGGCAGCATCAGTACCGCCAGCGCTACGCCACCCGCCGGTGCCGAATAAGTGCCGGTGGTCATCACCACCAGGGCATAAGCGAATACCCCGGCCAGAATCGAAGGCAGACCCGTGAGCATCTTGGCGGCAAAACGCGAGGCGTTCGCCAGTTTGCTGTCCGGCCCCAGTTCAGCCAGGAAGATCGCCGCCATGATGCCGACCGGCACCGCGATTGCCGCCGCGATACCGACCATCACGAAGGTGCCTGCCATTGCGTTGCCGAAGCCCCCACCCATCTCGAAGCCTGTCGGCGGCAGTTCGGTGAAGACTTCCAGGTTCAGGCGAGCGCCACCGCGGGTAATCAGCATGTAGAGCACGGAAATCAGCGGCACGCTGGCCAGTAGCGCACCCGTCCAGACCAGGGTGGTCAGGATCAGGCTGCGCAGGGCGCGGCCCTCGAACTTGCGCTGCAGGCTGGGCATCGCGCCTGCAGGGGCGGTCAAGTCTGTTGCAGCAGAGAGATCAGTCATCACCTATTTCCCCGTTGGGCATACATCATGATCAAGGAGCCGAAAATGTTCACGATCAAGGTAATCAACATCAGCACCAGTGCGGCATACATCAACACCTCGATCTCGTTCGGCCCGGCTTCCGGGAAGTTCAGCGCGAGCAAGGCCGCCAGCGTGTTGGCCGGCGCGAACAGCGAGAGGGAAATGTTGTTCGCATTGCCTACCAGCATGGCCAGCGCCATGGTCTCACCCAACGCGCGCCCCAAGCCGAGAACCAGGGAGCCGAAAATGCCGGTGGCGGCGGACGGCACCATCACCTTGAGAATCGCTTCCCAATGGGTAGTCCCCATGCCATAGGCGGCCTGCTTGGTTTTCATCGGTACGGCCGTGAGAGCATCCTGGGAAACGGCGGCAATGGTCGGCAGAATCATGATGGCAAGTACCAGTGCCGCAGGGAGCAGCCCCGGTCCGCTCAGGGAGGTACCGAAAAAAGGCACCCAGCCGAGCTCGCTGTTCAGCCAGGTCGTCAGTGGCCGAATCGCCGGGATCACCACGTAGATCCCCCACAGGCCATAGACAACGCTTGGAATGGCCGCGAGCAATTCGACAATGGTGCGAAAGATGGCGGCAAGCTTGGGCGGCAGGAAGTCCTGGGTCAGGAAGATCGCCATGCTGACGCCGAAGAAGCCTGCGATCAACAACGCGATCAGGGCGCTGTAGAGCGTGCCCCAGATAGCCGGCAGAATGCCGTATTTGCCCTGGTTAACGTCCCAGACGCTGCCTAAAAGCACGTCGAAACCGTGTTTCTCCATGCCGGGAAGCGCCTTGCGGCCCACTTCGAACACGAGCGCAAATACCAATGCCAGAATCAGGATCACCCCGATGCGCGCAAGCGCACGAAAGGTGCGATCAACCAGGAAGTCCTTCGTCGAGGGTGGTTGGCAGGCGGAGTCCGGATTAACCGGTACGACAAAAGGTTTGTTCATTGGCTAAGTCCGGAACAAGGGGGAAAACTCCCCCGGCATGCTGGGAGCACACACCGGGAGAGACCTCACGGCATTACTGGATGTTGGCGGAGGCTTTGCGAACCTGCTCGACGACCGATTGCGGCAATGGGATGTAACCCATCGAATCGGCAATCTTCTGGCCTTCGGTCAGGCTGTATTCGACCATTTCACGCATGGCCTTGGCCTTGGCCGGGTTGCCATTGTCCTTGCGGAAGATCATCCAGGTGTAGGAAGTGATCGGGTAGGACTTGGCACCGTCCGGATCCGGCAGCCAGGCCACCAGGTTTTCCGGCATCTTCACCGCAGCCAGGGCCTCGGCACCGCTTTCGGCGTTCGGCACGACGTATTTGCCGGCCTTGTTCTGCAGTTGGGCGAAGTCGACCTTGGCCAACTTGGCGAAGCCGTATTCGATGTAGCCAATCGCGCCCGGGGTTTGACGCACAGTAGCGGTGACGCCATCGTTTTTCGGCGACTTGATGAACTTGTCACTGGCCGGCCAGTTGACGGTGTTGCCCTCGCCCAGCGCCTGCTTGAAGTCAGGGTTGATGGTTGCCAGGTGCTTGGTGAACACCGCGGTCGTACCGCTGGAGTCCGCACGCACGACTACCGTGATCGGCGTATCGGCCAGTTTCAGGTCCGGGTTGGCGGCAGCGATCTGCGGATCGTTCCAGCGCGTGATCTTGCCCAGGAAAATGTTCGAGTATACGTCGCGTGGCAGCTTGAGACCCTTGGGATTGCCCGGCAGGTTATAGGCCAGCACGATTTCCCCAGCGGTCATTGGCAGCAACTGCACGCCTTCGGCGACCTTGGCGATATCTTCATCTTTCATTGCCGAGTCACTGGCGGCGAAATCGACGGTTTTGTTCAGGAAGTCCTGTACGCCCGCGCCGCTGCCCTTGGATTGGTAATCAACGGTGACACCGTCGGATTTCTTGCTGAAATCCTTGAACCAGGTGAGATAGATCGGCGCAGGGAAACTCGCCCCGGAACCCGTCAGACGGACATTCTCTGCTGCGAAGGACGCCGAGGTGGCACACAGAGAAACCGCAATGGCGAGCGCAGCAGACTTCATCAAACTTTTCATTAAGGGACACCTTGTGATTACGGGCTCCCGAACTCTGCAGCAGTTTTGTTACGTTTTCATGAAAGCTCAATGGCAAGCCTCCGGTTACCGCAGCAAAGCATTCCGATGTAATGGGTTCGTAACAAATTTCGCCTAACACTTTGCCATCCTCAATCCGCGAGCCCCCTTCTATGTCCTCTGCACCAGACACCTTGATACAGCGCATCCACCGTGAGCTGCTTGATCACAGTGACGAAGAGCTGGAACTGGAATTGTCCGAAGACGGGCACGACCTGAATGCGCTGTTCGATGAGCACGTAACGGAAGGCACTGAGAAGGATGCTCGGCGGCTGTATTTCAGCGAGCTGTTCCGCCTGCAAGGCGAACTGGTCAAACTGCAAAGCTGGGTGGTCAAGACGGGCCACAAAGTCGTGATCCTGTTCGAAGGACGGGATGCCGCCGGCAAAGGCGGCGTCATCAAGCGCATCACCCAACGCCTGAACCCCCGGGTCTGCCGGGTCGCCGCCCTGCCCGCCCCCAATGACCGCGAACGTACCCAATGGTACTTCCAGCGCTACGTCTCGCATCTGCCGGCGGCGGGCGAAATCGTACTGTTCGACCGTAGCTGGTACAACCGTGCGGGTGTGGAACAAGTGATGGGGTTTTGCAACGAAGATCAGTACGAAGAGTTTTTCCGTACCGTGCCGGAGTTCGAACGCATGCTCGCTCGCTCCGGCATCCAGTTGATCAAATACTGGTTCTCCATTTCCGACCAGGAACAGCACCTGCGCTTTCTGAGTCGCATCCATGATCCGCTCAAGCAGTGGAAACTCAGCCCCATGGACCTGGAGTCGCGCCGGCGGTGGGAAGCCTATACCAAGGCCAAGGAAATCATGCTTGAACGCACCCACATTGCCGAAGCACCTTGGTGGGTGGTACAGGCCGATGACAAAAAGAAAGCCAGGCTCAACTGCATCAATCATCTTCTTGGGCAGATGGCCTATGAAGAGGTAGAGCTGCCGGTAATCGAACTGCCACAGCGCGTCAGGCAAGAAGACTATTCCCGCAGCCCCACGCCACCTGAACTGATCGTGCCCCAGGTGTATTGAAGTCAGCCACGTTGGGGGCCGCTGCACGGCCCCCCTTGTAGCGCATTTGAGATCACGCCGCCGAACTGTGCGGGCGAGCTTCCCCCAGCAAGGCCGCAACGGTGCGCTCGCCAAGCGCAAGGCCCACGCTCATCCCCAACCCGGTGTGCATCAGCACAGCGGTAACCCCCGGCGCGGCTGCGAGCACGCTGAACGGCCCAGGTCCGCGCGCGCCATACACGCCTTGCCATCGTTCCAGTACTTCGATTTGGCCGCCCAGGGTATCTTGCGCAAGATCGATCAGAATCCGATCCACCTGCTCGGCGTTGAACGGCGAGATGTCGCTGCCGTAGACATGGGAGTCGCCGATGATCAGATCGCCGTGCGGTGTGGGACTGATGAGCAAATGGATGCCATGCGTCTCCAACTCCGGATGGTTCGTGCGGATCTGCGCGCGGATGGCCTGCGCTTCAGGCAGATCGGCGAAGGCGCCGTAGTGCACGCAGCTCAGTCCTGTGAGCAATGCATGTCGCAACGCCAAGGGCCGATGTGGGCGGACGCGCAGCATTTGAAGTCCGCACACCTGCGGTTTTAGCGCGGCGATTTGCTCGGCCAGCAGCGTCTGGTAGTCATGGCCTGAGCACACGACAATGTGCCGCGCGGTAAAGCGTCCGGTACTGGTTAACGCACAGTTGCTCTGGACATCGCGCACCAGCGTCGAAAAGTGGAATTCGACACCCAAGGCGCCCAGGTAATCGACAATCTGCGCAAGCGCCTCGCGGGAATACAACTGCTGATCATCCAGGCCGAGCAGCGCCGCGCGATGGTGGGCAAAACGGCCGCCATAGAGTGCCGCCAGCGCCTCGCCACGCAGCAGTTCGGTGCGATAGCCCAACGTCGCGCCCCGCCCGTTCACGAAGGCCTCGAGCAATGCTTCTTCGACCTCAGTGCGGGCGAACAACAGTGAGCCTTGTTGGTGCATATGCAGCCCGGCCCCCTGCCCCAGGGTCTTCCATAAACCGTTCGCCTCCCGTGCCAGGTCCAGCATGATGCCCGGCGCCTGGCCGCCGACCAACGCCTGGCCGAAGTTGCGAATCGAGGCGCCCAGCGGCGTATGGCTGCGCTCGAACACCTTGACCTTGAGGCCGCGCTTGGCACCCGCCCAAGCATGGGCCAACCCGAGAATGCCAGCGCCGACGATCAGCAGATCGCAGTCGTGCTCAGACATGAAAACTCCTTGGAAACGATCGATATTATGAGGCCCGCTCGACACCGCCGGGCCTGCGACAGGCATTACAGAACGCTATTTGGCGACGGGTTCTGACTTGCCGTCGTAACGCTTGCGCCACTCGGCAAGCACCCTGTCGCGGTTCCCCGATGCCCAGGCGAAATCGTTGCGGATCAGCCGTTGTTCGTAGTCCGCCGGCAGCTCCGGCAAACGTTCGGCGATGCCCGGTTGTGCCAGGACGGCGAAGTTGGCTTTGTACAGTTCCATGGCCTCGCGGCTGGCCGAGAAATCAGCGAGTTTCCTGGCGGCGTCCAAGTGTTGGGTGCCTTTGATGATGGCGGTGGCTTCGATTTCCCAGCCCAGGCCTTCAGCGGGCAGCACGATGTCCAGGGGCGCGCCTTTGCGCTTGAGCTGGATGGCCGGGTACTCAAACGAAATGCCGATGGGGAACTCGCCGGCGGCCGCCAGCTTGCAGGGCTTGGAGCCGGAATGCGTGTACTGGCCGATATTGGCGTGCAACTTGTCCATGTAGGCCCAGCCCTTGGCCTCGCCGAAGGTTTGCAACCAGGCGCTGACATCCAGGTAACCGGTGCCCGACGAGGCCGGGTTGGGCATGACGATTTTGCCTTGGTACACCGGGTTGGCCAGGTCTTCCCAGCGTGTGGGCTTGGGCAGGCCCTGCTTCTGTGCTTCCACCGTATTGAAACAGATCGCGGCGGCCCAGACGTCCATGCCGACCCAAGTTGGCGGTGTATCGGCATCCCGATAGTTGGCGGCGATCTGGTTGAGATTCGCCGGGCTGTAGGTATCGAGCAAACCCTGTTGCTTGAGAATCGCCAGGCTGGAGCCGGCGAGTCCCCAGACCACATCGGCTTGCGGGCGATCCTTCTCTGCCAGCAGCTTGGCGGTGACGATGCCGGTGGAGTCGCGCACCCATTTGATCTCGATGTCCGGGTTCTGCTGCTCGAAGGCTTGCTTGTAGGCCTTGAGCTGCTCGACTTCGAGGGCCGTATAGACAGTCAGTTCAGTATCGGCCCGGGCCTGGAAGGTACAGGCGGCCAGCAAGCCAGCGGCCAAGGTGATGCGTTTGGACATGGTACTGCTCCGTGTCAGTCAGTGGGCTTTCAGGTATGGGACGGCAATACGCCGCGGGCCAGCTTCGCGTTGATCTGGTCAATCACGGCGGGCAATTGGGCAATGGTGTCGATGAGATAATGCGGGCGGCAGGCAGCAAACAAACCGTCGATGCGGCTACGCTCGGTCGCCAACTGTTGCGCCGAGAGGGCTTGGAACTGCTCCCAGTCGAGGCCGAGGAAATTGCCGGAAAAACGCAGCGCCACGGTCCACATCCCTGCCCTGCGCCCTTCGAGAATGCCGGGTTCGGTGTCGTCGACCTTCACACAGCCCGCGACGTCGTCCAGGCCCAGGGCAATCACATTGGCCAGCGCCTGCGCCGGGCTTGGCCGCCCCTTGGGAACGTCATCGGTGGCGACCACGTGATCGGGTCGATAACCCTTGGCCGCGGCCAGTTCGACAACCTTGTCCATCACCTGCCTGGGATACCCGGAACAACTGCCGATCTTGAGACCGC
Organism: Pseudomonas sp. Z4-20; assembly: GCF_051131955.1. NCBI lineage: Bacteria > Pseudomonadati > Pseudomonadota > Gammaproteobacteria > Pseudomonadales > Pseudomonadaceae > Pseudomonas > Pseudomonas sp. Z4-20. The sequence continues at coordinate 2,851,600 of NZ_CP071641.1, read as the reverse complement.
GCTGGCGCAGCGCAGCAATGCTGTCCAATGCGCCGGGGATCAGGTCTGAATGGTTGGCGACTTTCGCAATCTGCAGCGGCATGAAGCGTTGGTAGATCGCGGTCACGTCCTCGTCGCTCGGCGCACGTGCGAAGCGGCGATGGAAACGTTCAGCCACCACCGGCTGATTGCACAAGGCACGAATGTGATCCCATTTGCCCATGCCCATCGGGCCACGCGCCTCTTGCAGGCTGATCTCGATGTCGAAGCTGGCGAAGGCTTCGACGAAGATCCGCGTCGGCGCGAACGAACCGAAGTCCACCACAGTGCCCGCCCAATCGAGAATGGCCGCCTGCAGGTGTGTAGGGGTTTGGTAATGCATGACTATCTCCAAGATTTCAAAGACCCGGTGCCAGCTGGCGCCAGGCTTGGGAACGGCGCACCAGCCGGCGCGAGAGTGCCGCGAGCAGCAGCGACACACCGGCCGAGGTCAGCAGGATCAGCGTGGACATCGCGGCGGCCCCGCCGACATTGCCGGCGTCGTCCATGTTCAGCACGGCCACTGCGGCCAGGACGCTGTCAGGGCTGTAGAGAAAGATCGCCGCCGAGACGGTGGTCATCGCTGACACGAACAGATAACGGATGATGTCGAGCAGCGCTGGCAGGCACATGGGCAACGTCACCCGCAGAAAGTGGCGAGCCAGCGGCACTTTGAGCGCCAGCGCCGCGGCTTCGAATTCGTCGTCGAGCTGCCGCAGGGCCGTGCTTGCGGTCATGTGCGCGGTCGTCAAGAAGTGGGCGACGGTGCAAACCACCAGCAGGGCGAGGCTGCCGTATAAACTGTTCAGCGGATTGCCCGGCACGTTGAAGAAAAATACGTAGCCCAGGCCCAGCACCAGGCCGGGCACGGCCATTGGCACGAAGCTGAGCAAGCGCAGGATCCGGGTCAGCGGACTCTGCCGGGTTTTCTCGATCAGGTAAGTGCCGGTGAAGATCAGAAGGCTGCCGAACAAGGCGCTGCACAGCGCCAGTAACAGGCTGTTGCGATAAGCCAGCCAGCCGCCGGGCAGCTCGGAAAAGGCATAGTTTTCCAGCGACAACGACAGGTCGTACGGCCAGAACTGCACAAGTGAGGCGTACACCGCCATGCCGAACACGCCGATCAGCGCGCAGCAGATCAGGGCCGTTACGCTCAGGAAGGCAGCGTCCCTGCCCCATGACGGCGACGGCTGATAAACCTGTGCTCGACCGCTCAGGGTGTCGCGCTGACGACGACGCAGCCACGCGTCCACCGCAAAGCTGAGTAACGCCGGCAGCAGCAGAACCACGCCGATCAGCGCCCCTCGGCCAAATTGCTGTTGGCCAACGACAGCCTTGTAGGCTTCCAATGCAAGCACTTGGTAATCACCGCCGACCGTGACGGGCACGCCGAAATCGGTGATGCACAGGGTGAACACCAGGCAGAAGGCCGCGAACACACCTTGGCGGCTGCCGGGCCAGGTGATGCTGCGAAAGGCTCGCGATGGCGAGGCGCCCATGCTCGCAGCGGCATCGAACAAGCGCGCGTCCGCCAACGCCAAAGCCGACATCAGCACCATCAACGCATGGGGAAAGGTGTAGATCACTTGCCCGAGGACGATGCCCCAGAACCCGTAGATATTGTCGGTCACCAAACCGCGCAACAGCCCTTGGTTGCCGAACAGATAGATCAGCGCAATGCCCGGCAACATCGATGGTGCCAGCAACGGCAGCAGCGAAATGCCTCGCCACAACGGCTTGGCCACGATGCAGGTGCGCTGCAAGGCATAGGCGAAGGCGTAGGCCAGCGGCACAACGATTGCCGCGACGGTCAGCGAAGCCGTCAGGCTGTTGCCCATCAGCCAACGGAAATGGGCGCTGGTGAACAACCTCAGCGCCGACTGCAGGCCGCCGCCCTGGCTGGCGTCCCCGCTGAAAGCACGCCACAGCATGGCGAGCAAAGGCAGCAGTACCGCGAGTACCAGCAATAGCAGAAGCAGCCATTGCCCGCCGCGAATGAACACCCGGTCTGCCAGATCACCGGGTACTTGGCGTGGCTGCAACACGGCCGGCTTGATGGTCATCGTGCCTTCCATATCAGCTGAACACCTGGAGGCTGTGGGACGGCAGCGCGACTTTTAGCGGCGCATGGGTCAGCTGCGCCATGGCGTGTGGCTCCAGCTCCGCCAGCAGCGTGTGGCCCGGCAACGCGTCCAGCTCAAAGCTCAAGCGGCAGCGATTGCCGAGGAAGGTCAGCTCACGCAATTGTGCATCGAACAGATTGTCTTCCGGCGTCGACGGGTTGATCCGTACCGCTTCCGGGCGGCAGAAGAGTCGTCCGCTGCGGCGTGCGTCAGCCCCATGCAGGTTGAGGCGGTGCCCGCCGACGCGCACCTGGCCATCCTGCCCGCGCTCGAAGGGCAGCCAGTTGCCCTGCCCGACAAAGTCGGCGACGAAGGCAGTCGCCGGTGCGCGGTAGATCTGTTGAGCGCTGGCAAATTGTTCAACGCGCCCCTGATTGATCACCGCGATGCGGTCAGCCATCAACATCGCTTCGTCCTGGTTGTGAGTGACCATCAACGTGGTGACGCCCAGGCGTTTTTGCAGCTGGCGCAACTCGCTGCACAGATGTTCGCGTACCCGGGCATCCAGGGCCGACATCGGTTCGTCGAGCAGCAGCAACGACGGCGCCGGGGCCAAGGCACGGGCCAAGGCGACTCGCTGCTGCTGTCCGCCCGAGAGCTGGCCCGGGTATTTTTTCTCGCTGCCGCACAGCCCGACGAGGTCGAGCATTTCGTTGACCCGCCGGCGAATCGTCTCGTGGCTATTACCGGCCAAGCCGTAGCCAATGTTCTGTTCCACCGTCAGGTTGGGAAACAGCGCATAAGATTGAAAAAGGATGCCGTAGTCACGCGCCTGGGGCGCCAGGGTCGAGACATCCCGGGCGCCAATCATGATCGTCCCACGGTCCTGCCGCTCCAGGCCGGCGATGCAGCGCAGCAGCGTGGTCTTGCCGCAGCCGGACGGCCCGAGCAAGCACACCAGTTCACCCGCGGCGATATCCAGCGATACCCCATCCAGCGCCTGGAAGGCTCCGAAACCCTTATGGATGTCGCGAATCTGCATGTCTACGGAGCGTGTGCTTGTCATGACGTAACCTCGATGAGCTGTCAGCTCGACGAGAGTCATGGTAGGCAGGCAGTACGAAAGCTTGATGGCAGTTGGCTAAAAGCTGCCGATAGTGCCATCGGCAAATTTGCGTAGCGGGTTCAGGCGCCGGTTGTCGCTCGTGCCAACTCCAGGAATGCCGAGGGCAGTCGGGCCTGGCGGCGCTCTTTCAAACAGTAAAGGTATTCCGCAATCAAAGGCGCGCCCTCCAGTTCAACGACTTTGAGCTGCGGGTTCTCCGGCACTTCATGACGCGCGATGATGCTGACGCCGATGTTGCGCAGGACTGCTTCGCGAATAGACTCGCGACTGCCGATCTCCAACAACGGGCCTGTCGCCACGCCCGCCTCCAGCAGCGCCGTGGTGAGTGTGCGGGTGGTCGAGCCTTTCTCACGCATCAGCAGGCAGTGCCCGGCCAGGGCGCTCGGCGGCACACGATCATGGCTGGCAAGTGGGTGGCTGCGGTGTACGGCGAGCACCAACGGGTCATGCCCCAACACCAACCGCGTCAGACGCGCGTCCTCGACCAGTTGCGAGGACGCAGCCAGGTCCACGCGGTACTCCTCCAGCGCCTCGATGACCTGCAGCGAATTGCCGATCTCCAGGGTCACTTCGCAAAGCGCAAACTGCTCGCGAAAGCCCTTGATAATATCGAGCACGTAATAAGGGGCGGTGGCGCCAATGCGCAGCGTGCCTTGCACCTGGCCACTGTTGCGCAGGAAAAAATCGATGTCGGCCTCCTGCTGCAACAGCTTCTGCACCATCGGCAACAACTGCGCGCCTTCATCGCTCAGCGTCAGGCGCCGGCCTCCCCGGAAGAACAGCTCCACGCCGTACTGGGCTTCCAGGTTGCGTATCTGCGTGGTGACCGTCGGCTGGCTGAGCCCGAGCTTCTTCGCCGCCTGGGTGACGCTGGCCAGGCGAGCGACCATGTGGAAAGACTTCAGCTCGGCGCTGAGCATGTTGTTGACGCTCCAGAAAGGTGATGGGGCAAGCGACTATAAATAATGAATGGGTAACCTGCAGCCGTGGTGAAAAATTGTGTATTCGGGCGGTAACGAATTCCTTCAAAGAACCGCTTGCATCACGGGTTTGACCTTGTACGATCCCGGCACTGCGATTCAGCGAGATTTACCTGGTCGGTAGAAACGATCAAAATCGCCTCTATTCGTCTACCCTCACACTGCGCCAGGCCGATGCCTGGCGCTTGAATATTCCTGCCTTCATGCACCGGAGATTTTCATGCTCAAGCGTACCCTGGCCCTGGCCGTCGGTTTGACCCTGTCCTTTAGCTCCATTTTGGCCCAGGCCGCCGACACCTTGAAGGTCAGCGCGATCCCCGATGAAGCGCCGACCGAACTGCTGCGCAAATTCAAGCCACTGGGTGCCTATCTGGAGCAACAGACTGGCATGAAAGTGGAATTCATACCGGTAAGTGATTACCCCGCCGTGGTCGAGGCGCTGGCCACCGACCGGATCGACCTGGCCTGGCTGGGTGGTTTCACCTTCGTGCAGGCACGCCTGAAGACCGGCAACGCCATTCCCTTGGTGCAACGTGAACAAGATGCGCAGTTCACCAGCAAGTTCATCACCGCCGATCCCGCCGTCAAGTCCCTGGCCGACCTCAAGGGCAAGAGCTTTGCCTTCGGCTCGATCTCGTCCACCTCGGGCAGCCTCATGCCGCGTTATTTCATGCTCAAGGACGGGATCAAGCCGGAAAGCTATTTCAGCCGTGTAGGTTACTCGGGCGCCCATGACGCGACCGCTGCCTGGGTCCAGGCGGGCAAGGTCGATGCCGGTGTGCTCAACGCCAGTGTTTGGGACAAACTGGTGGCTGCCGGCAAGGTCGACACCAACAAGGTCAAGGTCTTTGCCACCACCCCGGCGTACTTCGACTACAACTGGACCGTGCGCGGCACCCTCGACCCGGCGCTGGCAGCCAAGATCAAGGCAGCGTTCCTGGCGCTCGACCCGGCGAACCCGAAGGACAAGGAAATCCTCGACCTGCAAGCCGCCAGCCGCTTCATCGAAACCAAGCCGGAAAACTACAAGGGCATCGAAGAAGCCGCACGCGCCGCCGACCTGCTCAAATGACATTGCGTCTGACCCAGGCCAGCGTGATTCACGCCAACGGCGCCCAGGCGCTGCGTGGCGTGGACCTGCACATCGGCGCGGGCGAACAGGTCGCTATCATCGGCCCGTCGGGCGCTGGCAAATCCAGCTTGCTCAATGTGCTGGCCACTGCCCTGCGCCCGGCTCAGGGTGAGGTTCAGGTGTTGGGCGAGTCAGCCTGGGAACTCTCGGCGCGTCAGCGTCAGCGCTTGCGCGCGCGCATCGGTCTTATCCATCAGGCGCCGCCCCTGCCCCCGCGCCAGCGCGTGGTCACGGCGGTGCTGGCCGGCAAACTGGGCCAGTGGGGCATGGGCAAGAGCCTGCTGAACCTGCTGCATCCGCTGGATATTCCAGGTGCGCGGGCGGCCTTGGCCCGATTGGACCTGAACGACAAGCTGTTCGCGCAATGCCAGCAGTTGTCCGGCGGACAGCTGCAGCGGGTCGGCATCGCCCGCGTGCTGTACCAGGCGCCCGAGGTGCTGTTGGCGGACGAGCCGGTATCGGCGATGGACCCGGTGCTGGCCGAACACACCCTGTCGGTGCTTTGCCAACATGCCCGGGAACATCGCGTGACCCTGGTTACCAGCTTGCATGCGGTGGAGCTGGCCCTCGGACATTTCTCCCGGATCATTGGCTTGCGAGACGGCCAGATTCTCTTCGATTTGCCGGCCGAAGCGGTCGACCGCAAGCAGCTCGACACGCTGTATGCCAATGACCAACTGGCGTCCTTGTCGAGTCCACCGCCATCCTCGAGCGTGCAGATCCCCCGATGCTGAAGCGTGACTCCCGGGATCCGGCCGCCCGCCCTCGCCTGCTTATGGGCCTTTTGGCTCTAATCCTGTTGTGGCCGGGCCTGCGATTCAGCGAATTGAACCTTGGCGTGCTGCTGGCCAGCGACAGCCAGAGCGAAATGGGCCGGTTCGTCGCCGCGTTCTGGCCGCCGGCCCATGACGAGGCGTTCGTCGAGATGTTGCTGCAAGCCACGTTGCAGACCTTGGCGATCGCCACCGCCGGTATGGCCCTGGCGCTTTTGTTTGCGGTTCCGGCCAGCCTGCTGGCCAGCCGCGCCTTGTCATTGTCGGCTGCGTACCGTGCCGGTAGGCCCAGTCAATGGGGCCAGTGGCTGCGTTGGCCGATACGCGGCCTGCTGATTTTCCTGCGCAGCGTGCCGGAAATCGTCTGGGCCTTGCTCTTTGTCCGGGCCGTCGGCCTGGGCCCGACCGCCGGTGTGTTGGCCATCGCCATTACCTACAGCGGCATGCTCGGCAAGGTCTACGCGGAAATCTACGAGTCGGTCGACCAGCGGCCGGCCCACGCGTTGATGCAGGCCGGTAGCGGCCGGCTCGCGGCATTCTGCTACGGGATCCTGCCTAACGTCGCCGCCGAGCTGCTGTCGTACACCGTGTATCGCTGGGAATGCGCCGTTCGCGCCTCGGTGGTGATGGGTTTCGTTGGTGCGGGTGGCCTGGGGCAGCAAATGGACCTGTCGTTGCGCATGTTCGCCGGCGGAGAAGTCGCCAGCCTGCTCCTGATGTTCCTGGCACTGGTGCTGCTTGCCGATCAGCTCAGTCGCCTGCTGCGCTGGAGGCTGGCATGAATCGCTTGCTCAACACGTTGATGATGCTGGGCATTGGCGCGGCAGTCGTTGCCTCGTTTGCGTACCTGGGCATCGACCTGGCGGCGTTGGCTGACAACACCAATCTCAAGCAGATGGCCGCTTATGCGCAACGCTTCCTCAGCCCCGACCTGAGCCCGGCCTATCTGAAGGCGGTCGGCCACGGCGCGCTGGAAACCATCGCCATGTCTGCTGTTGGCACGCTGCTCGCGGCGGTGTTGGGGTTGGCCTTGGCGCTGCCTGCCGCCGGGCGACTTGGCTGGCCCCTGCAAAGCGCGTCGCGCCTGTTGCTGAACGCGTTGCGCGCGGTGCCGGAACTGGTGTGGGCGGCGTTGATGGTGTTCGCCGCGGGACTCGGCCCCAATGCCGGCACGCTGGCACTGGCCTTGCACACGGTCGGCGTGCTCGGCCGGCTGTTTGCCGAGGCGCTGGAAAACACCCCGCCACAAGCCGCCGACGCCATTCGCCTGCAAGGCGGCAGCGCGCTCTGGGCTTTTTGCTACGGCACCCTGCCCAACCTGATGCCGCAGCTATTGGCCTACACGCTGTACCGCTGGGAAAACAATATCCGCATGGCCAGCGTATTGGGTTTCGTCGGTGCCGGGGGCCTGGGCCAGATGCTCTATGTCAGCCTCAGCCTGTTCCAGGAAGCCCAAGGCAGCACGGTGATCCTGGCCATGTTGGTGCTGGTCTTCACCGTCGACACATTGAGCAGTTGGAGCCGCCAGCGCTGGGTCAAGGCGTGACGGTGGCCCAGCGGGGCGTTACCACAGCGCCATCGTGTAACTGACAATCAGCCGGTTCTCATCCAGGTCATTGCCGAAGTTCGAGCGCACCGTTGCATTGCGCCATTTCAAACCCAGCCCTTTCAGCGTGCCGTCCTGGATGACATAGGCGATGTCGGTGTTGCGTTCCCATTCCTTGCCGTCGCCGGCGGCGCTGCGCTGGACGTTGTCGCCGCTGATGTAGCGGGTCATGAAGGTCAGCCCAGGCCAAAACCCAAGGTGCCGGCGGTGTACCCCGACTCGATGCGCAACAAGAAGCCTTGCGCCCACTCTTCGGCCTTGTCCCGCGCGCCCTCTTGCCTGAAATCACGGTTGAAGTAGAAGTTGCGGGCCTCCAGGCTGGCTTTGCTGTCGCCTGAGAAGTCGGCGTGGGCTATCGGCGCGCCGAGCAGGCCGAGGCCGAGCAAGGTGCCGGGCGGTGTGACGCGCCAGCAAATCGCGATGAAACGGGACATGGGGGTGCTCCTTTTTCTGAGCACGAGCGGTCCCTTCGGGGACGGCGTACGCACCTCGTTTATTGTGTGGGGCAGTGTCGTGGGGACGACGCGCCTGGCGGGGCGTCGTGGGGCGGATTCTTCCCAGCGGCGCATCAGCGCGTCAAACGGGAAAAGGGCACGCTTGGGCATAAGAAAATTTGATGCCCGCCCAGGCCTGAGCTGGAGTAACAATTGCAATCATAAGAACGATCAATCCAAGAGAAGCCCATGAGCCTCAAGTTCCTCGAAACCTTCGTCTGGCGTAGCGGCGCCCGGTCTGTCGAGCGTCGAATAACTTTTATTTGTCGGGGGGTACTGATTTTCCTTGTTGGACGCCGCCGCGCTGATTTTCTAAAAGGGTTCATTAGAAAAGGAACCATGGAGATCCCCAGATGAGTCCATCCGCCCTGTCATTCGAGCAATTGCAGCCCTGTACGCCCCAAGCCCTGCGCCAGAACATCGCAGCCGGTCGATACCACGGTCATACCAGCGGCCTGGGTCAGGGTCGGGTGCAAGCCAATATCGTGATCCTGCCGGGTGACTGGGCCAACGAATTCTTGCGGTTCTGCACACTCAATCGCCAGGCCTGCCCAGTGCTGGACGTGAGCGAACCCGGCGACCCGTTCCTGCGCAACTTGGGCGTCCCCATCGATATCCGCCATGAGGTGCCCCGCTATCGGCTGTTCCGTCACGGCGAACTGAGCGAAGAACCGCTGGACATCGAACACCTGTGGCAGGATGACCTGGTGGCCTTCGCCCTCGGCTGCTCGTTCTCCTTCGAGCAACCGCTGCTTGAGGCCGGTATCCGTCTGAGGCACATCGACTTGGGGCGTAATGTCGCCATGTTCCGCACCAACATTGATACCCGCCCGACCGCGCGGCTATCGGGCAAAATGGTCGTGAGCATGCGACCGATGAAAGCCGCCGCGGCGATCCAGGCGATCCAGATCACCGGGCGCATGCCCAACGTCCACGGCGCTCCAATACACATCGGCGACCCTGCGCTGATCGGCATTCATTCGCTGGACGCGCCGGACTACGGTGATGCGGTGCCGGTGGAAGCAGATGAAATACCGGTGTTCTGGGCCTGCGGTGTAACGCCCCAATCGGTGGTCCAGGCGTCTCGTCCGCCGTTGTGCATCACCCACGCGCCGGGTTGCATGCTGGTGACGGACCTGTGGAACAGTGAGTTGTAAAATCGAACGAGGCAGATTTTCAACCTGAAGGACACGCGATGAACACCGCTCAGTTATCGATCCAACACCTGATCAATCCCCTCGGCTCCGTTCGGGGCCCGGCTTGAATGCCCATGACCGCCGCGAGGTAGCGCCCCAGTGAATATCAAGTTTCTCGAAACCTTCGTCTGGGTCGCCCGCCTCAAGAGCTTTCGCCTCACGGCGGAAAAGCTGTTCACCACCCAGGCGTCCATTTCCAGCCGGATCGCGGCCCTGGAAGATGAAATGGGCGTGCGCCTGTTCGTGCGCGATTCAAAGGGCGTGTCGCTGACCTCCGAAGGCCAGCGGGTGCTGGAATACGCCGAACGCATCATGGACACCATGCAGAGCATGAAAGCGGTGATCAAGGATCCGCGCCAAGTGCGCGGGCGGATCCGCATTGGCGCGATGGACACGGTGATCCACACCTGGCTAAGCCCCTTGGTGACGCGGCTGATGGAGCGCTACCCGGCGCTGGAAATCGAGCTGACCGCCGACACCGCGAGTAACCTCTGCTCGCAGCTGGAAAAAGGCTACCAGGACATCATTTTCCAGACCGACATCCTGCGCCTGGACAGCGTGCGCAACACCCTATTGACGCGCTATCCCATGCATTGGGTGGCGCGTACCGGCTCCGTGTATGACCGGCACTACGCTTCCCTGGAGGATCTGTCCCAGGAACGTGTGGTGACGTTTTCGCGCAACTCACGGCCGCACCAGGACCTCCTGAACATGCTGCACTCGGCCAACGTCGTCTCGCCGCGCATCAACTGCGTGAATTCGGCTTCGGCCATCACCCGCCTGGTGCGGGACGGCTTTGGTATCGGCGCCATGCCGGCGGCGTTGGTGGTGGGCGAGCTGAGCCAAGGCACCTTGACCCTGGTGGACGGCGTGCCGCTGCCGTCGGTGATGGACATCATTGCCAGTTGGCGGACCGGCGCCGGCATGGAACGGGTTGAAGACATCGTCAGCCTGACGCGGGAGGTGGTCGACGAATTCATCGCGCAACTGCCGGCGCAATACCGTCTGCACGAAGGTTAGCCGCCGTACCTGTCAGTGAACTGCAACATCCCCGCCCTATCCTGAAACCTGCGCACTGCGGCGAGCCGCGGGTTGCGCCTGCTCGGGATGGTCCAGGGAGTCCGCCATGAAAATCAGTGTGTTCGGCAGTGGTTACGTTGGATTGGTGCAAGCCGTCGTGTTGGCCGAAGTGGGCCATGACGTGGTGTGCATGGACATTGATGCGCAGAAGATCGAAACCCTGCGCCAGGGCCAGGTCAGCATTTATGAGCCAGGGTTGGCGGCGCTGATGCGCGAGGGGCTTGAAGCCGGGCGCTTGCATTTCAGCTGTGACGAACAGGTCGCGGTGGAACATGGCCAGGTGCTTTTCATCGCCGTCGGCACCCCATCCCGGGACGACGGTTCGGCGGATCTGCGCCAAGTCCTGGCCGTCGGCGAAGCGGTCGCCCGTTATCGCGAACGGCCCGTCGTGGTGGTGGAGAAATCCACCGTGCCGGTGGGCACCGGCGATGTCCTGAGGGCCCACATCGACAAATGCCTGCTCAAGGCCGGGCGTTTGCTGCAGTTCGATATCGTCTCCAACCCCGAGTTTCTCAAGGAAGGCTCGGCCGTCGCCGATTGCCGCCGCCCGGATCGCATCGTCATCGGTTGCGAGCGCGCGGAAGTACGCGAAACCATGCGCGAGCTGTACGCGCCGTTCAACCGCAACCACGACAGGATCCTGTTCATGGACGTCCGCAGCGCCGAGCTGACCAAATATGCGGCCAACGGCATGCTGGCGACCAAGATCAGCTTCATCAACCAGATCGCCGAACTGGCCGAACACTTGGGCGCAGACATCGAGTCGGTGCGTCAGGGGATCGGCGCCGACTCACGCATCGGCTATCACTTCATTTATCCAGGGTGCGGCTACGGCGGGTCCTGCTTTCCCAAGGACATGCGTGCCCTGATCCACACCGCCGAGCAAGCGCATTGCTCCAGCGACCTGCTGCAAGCGGTGGAAACCGTCAACCTGCGCCAGAAACACAAGCTGTTCGAACGCATCAACGCGTTCTATAACGGCGATCTGCGGGGCAAGACTTTTGCGCTGTGGGGCCTGGCCTTCAAACCCAACACCGATGACATGCGCGACGCCCCCAGCCGCACGCTCCTGGAGTCGTTGTGGGCCGCCGGGGCCAGCGTCCGTGCCTTTGACCCGGAAGCCATGCAACAGACCCAACGGCTTTATCCCCATGAATCGAAACTGATGCTCATGGGCACGCCGGAATCGGTCTTGGCGGGGGCCGACGCGCTGATCATCTGCACCGAATGGCAGTCGTTCAAGGCGCCGGATTTCCAACTGATCCAGCAACGACTCAAGGCGCCGGTGATTTTCGATGGTCGAAACCTCTACGACCCGGATCGCATGGCCGACAAAGGCTTTACCTATTTCCCGATGGGCCGAGGACAATCGCGGGACTTGCCCATCGCCCAGCAGGCATGGTTTGAAGCGTCCAAGCGCGCGTGAGCCGCCTTACATCAAAATAACTGCACTCAAACAGCATTAATATGAATTTGTAAGCGAAGGTGGCGAACGGCACACTGTGCACTGTTCCTCCCCCAACTGTTGGAACACTTAAAGGGCTTTCAGGGATTCTCCCGTAAGCCCCTTTTTTTGTTCGTTTTTCGGATCGTCGCTTAATGTTTTCTCGCTGGTTCCCCGCTGCCATCAATACCCGTCCCACCGAGTGGAGCCGCGCCGCCATCGGCATGGCTCTGGGGACAATGTTCAGTGTCTGGCTCTGTGGCCAAGTGTTTGGCCTGGAAGTGGCGCAACACCTGATCGGCCCACTCGGGGCCTCGGCCGTGCTGCTGTTCGCGGTCTCGTCAGGTGCCCTCGCCCAGCCCTGGTCGATTTTCGGCGGTTATCTGTGCGCGTCGGTCCTGGCCTTGCTGGTGGCCCATGTGCTCGGCCGCACGCTGGGCAGCGCTTGCCTGGCCGCCGGCATGGCGCTGGTGTTGATGTGCTGGCTGCGTTGCCTGCACCCTCCGGCGGGAGCCCTGGCGGCGACGTTGGTGCTGGCCGACCACTCCATCGTTGCGCTGGACTGGCAGGCGCTCGGCGCTGCAATGCTGGCCGGCTCCGGCCTGCTCGCCTTTGCGTTGGCTTACAACAACCTCACGCGCGTGCGTTATCCCAAGCGCGCCAGCGAACCTGTAGCGGTCATACCGGCCGACCATCCTCCCGTCGATCGCCAGGCCATTACCGCGCAAGACCTGCAAATGGCACTTGAGGAAATGGAAGCGTTTTTCGACGTAACCCCCGAAGATCTCGAACAATTGATCCACGCCAGCGAGCGTTACGCCAAGCGTCGCAGCATCACGGAGGTGCTGTCGGGTCGCGGCTGAGCCTGTGGCTGCTATAAATATGCATGAAGGACCTGCATGTATCCCGGTTGTGCAATGCAAATTTGCGCTGTTACGATCCCGATACGCGCGACTAAATTTACAAAGAAAAGCAGGGAGTTAGCGATGACAGTTCAGGTTTCATCCCAAGCTGCGGACGGTATCGAAACCGCACCTTACGAAGTGCTGGTCGAGGTCCGTAATCACATCGGCCATTTGACCCTGAACCGCCCCGCCGGCCTCAATGCCCTCACCCTGGGCATGGTGCGCAGCTTGCAGGAACAACTCGATAGCTGGGCCAGCGATCCGCAGATCCGCGCCGTGGTGCTGCGTGGTGCCGGCGACAAGGCGTTTTGCGCGGGCGGCGATATCCGCTCGCTGTACGACAGCCACAAGCAGGGCGACACCCTGCATGAAGATTTCTTCGTCGAGGAATACGCCCTCGACCTGACGATTCACCACTACCGCAAGCCGATCCTCGCGCTGATGGACGGTTTTGTGCTGGGCGGCGGCATGGGACTGGTGCAAGGCGCCGACTTGCGGGTGGTGACCGAACGCAGCCGGCTGGGCATGCCCGAGGTCGGCATCGGTTACTTCCCGGACGTGGGCGGCAGCTATTTCCTGCCGCGCATCCCCGGTGAGCTGGGCATCTACCTGGGCGTCAGCGGCGTGCAGATTCGCGCCGCAGACGCGTTGTACTGTGGGCTGGCCGACTGGTATCTCGACAGCCGCAAGCTCGCACAGCTCGACGAGCGTCTCGATCGCCTGGAATGGCACGACGCACCGCTCAAGGATTTACAAAGCCTGCTCGCCAAGATGGCGGTGCAGCAGCTCCCTGCCCCGCCCCTGGCCGACTTGAGGCCGGTCATCGATCATTTCTTCGCGCTGCCCGATGTGCCCAGCATGGTCGAGCAGTTGCGCCAGGTCACGGTCGCCAACAGCCATGAATGGTCGCTGAAGACCGCCGAACTGCTGGAAACCCGTTCTCCCTTGGCCATGGCAGTGACGCTGGAGATGTTGCGTCGCGGCCGTCGCCTGAGCCTGGAAGACTGTTTTGCCCTGGAACTGCACCTGGACCGCCAATGGTTCGAGCGCGGAGACCTGATCGAAGGCGTGCGCGCCTTGCTGATCGATAAAGACAAGAATCCGCGCTGGAATCCGCCGACCCTGGAGGCGCTGGACGCCGATCATGTGGCGAGCTTCTTCGACGGCTTCGACTACCACGGGAATTGAATCATGCATGACCTTGAGCTGACCGAAGAACAAGTGATGATCCGCGACATGGCTCGTGATTTTGCCCGTGGCGAAATCGCGCCGCACGCCCAGGCCTGGGAAAAAGCCGGCTGGATCGACGATGGGCTGGTGGCGAAGATGGGTGAACTGGGCCTGCTGGGCATGGTGGTGCCCGAAGAATGGGGCGGTACCTATGTCGATTACGTGGCCTACGCCTTGGCCGTGGAAGAAATCTCCGCGGGCGACGGTGCGACTGGCGCACTGATGAGCATCCACAATTCGGTGGGCTGCGGTCCGGTCCTGAATTTCGGCACCGACGAACAGAAAAAGACTTGGTTGGCTGACCTTGCCAGCGGCCAGGCGATTGGCTGTTTCTGCCTGACCGAACCCCAGGCCGGCTCCGAGGCGCACAATCTGCGCACGCGGGCCGAATTGCGCGACGGCCAATGGGTCATCAATGGTGCCAAGCAGTTCGTCAGCAACGGCAAGCGAGCGAAACTGGCGATTGTCTTTGCCGTGACGGACCCGGATCTAGGCAAGAAAGGCATCTCGGCGTTCCTGGTGCCGACCGACACCCCTGGGTTCATCGTTGATCGCACCGAACACAAGATGGGCATTCGCGCGTCGGACACCTGCGCGGTCACCTTGAGTAACTGCAGCGTACCCGAGGCCAATCTATTGGGCGCGCGGGGCAAGGGCCTGGCCATCGCCCTCTCCAATCTCGAAGGTGGTCGCATCGGTATCGCCGCCCAAGCCCTGGGCATCGCCCGAGCTGCCTTCGAAGCGGCCCTGGCCTATTCGCGCGACCGGGTGCAGTTCGACAAGCCGATCATCGAGCACCAGAGCATCGCCAACCTGCTGGCCGACATGCACACTCGCCTGAACGCCGCCCGACTGCTGATTCTGCACGCCGCACGACTGCGCAGCGCCGGCAAACCCTGTCTGTCGGAAGCCTCCCAGGCCAAGCTGTTCGCCTCGGAGATGGCCGAAAAGGTCTGCTCCTCGGCGATACAAATCCACGGTGGGTATGGCTACCTCGAGGATTATCCGGTGGAGCGCTATTATCGCGATGCGCGGATTACCCAGATCTACGAGGGTTCGAGCGAGATCCAGCGGATGGTCATTGCCCGAGAGCTCAAGCACTACCTGGTGTAAAGCTTTCGCGAGTTCAATCGCGCAGGCAATCAAATTCCCGTGGCGAGGGAGCTTGCTCCCGCTCGGCTGCGCAGCAGTCGCAAATAGGTCAATGCGGTGCACCTGAAGAACCGCAGGGGCCTGCTGCGCAGTCCAGCGGGAGCAAGCTCCCTCGCCACGGGGGGCAACCCCGCCCCACCGTAGACCTGATTTTACTTGTTCTGGAACTCCGCGGCACGCTTGGCCACGAACGCGGCCATGCCTTCCTTCTGATCCTGCGTGGCAAATGCGGCGTGAAATACCCGGCGTTCGAAACGCACGCCTTCCGACAGGCTGACTTCAAAGGCGCGGTTGACGCTTTCCTTGATCATCATGCTGATGGGCACGGATTTGGACGCAATCAAGGCCGCGGTTTTCAATGCATCGTCGAGCAGCTCATCAGCCGCAACGATGCGCGCGACGATGCCGCAGCGCTCCGCTTCGAGCGCATCGATAAAGCGCCCGGTCAGGCACATTTCCATGGCCTTGGCCTTGCCCACCGCACGGGTCAGGCGCTGGGTGCCGCCCATGCCCGGCAACACGCCGAGGTTGACTTCCGGTTGGCCAAACTTGGCGTTATCGCCAGCCAGGATGAAATCGCACATCAACGCCAGCTCGCAGCCGCCACCCAGGGCAAAGCCATTCACGGCGGCAATGATCGGCTTGCGGCGGTTAGCCACCCGGTCGCTATCGCTGAACAGGTCGTCCAGATAGATCTGCGGGTAGGTCAGGTCGGCCATTTCCTTGATGTCGGCACCGGCGGCGAAGGCTTTTTTCGAGCCGGTCAGGACGATGCAGCCGATCTTCGGGTCGGCTTCCAGACTGTCCAACGCTTGGTTCAGCTCGCTGACGATCTGTGCATTCAGGGCGTTCAATGCCTGGGGACGGTTGAGGGTGATCAGGCCGACGCGGTCCTTGATCTCCAATAGAATCGTTTCGTAATTCATGCGTGGCTCCTGTTCAAAGATTGCGCGAAATGACCATGCGCTGGATGTCGCTGGTGCCTTCATAGATCTGGCAGACCCGCACGTCGCGGTAGATGCGCTCCAGCGGGAAGTCGTTGAGGTAACCGTAACCGCCCAGGGTCTGCAACGCCATGGAGCAGACCTTCTCGGCCATTTCCGAAGCGAAGAGCTTGGCCATGGACGCTTCCACCAGCGCCGGCTGGCCGTCGTCGCGCAGCGCGGCGGCATAGTGGACCATCTGCCGCGCCACGGCGATCTGGGTCGCCATGTCGGCCAGGCGGAACGCCACGGCCTGGTGCTCGATGATCGGCTTGCCGAAGCTTTGCCGTTCGCGCGCATAGTCGCGAGCGGCTTCGAACGCTGCCCGGGCCATGCCCACCGACTGCGCGGCGATGCCGACCCGCCCGCCTTCCAGGTTCGCCAGGGCGATCTTGTAGCCCTCACCCTCCTCCCCGAGCCGATTGCCCACTGGCACCTTCACGTCCTCGAACAGGATCTGGCAGGTGTCGGAGGCGTGCTGGCCGAGTTTGTCCTCGACCCGCGCCACGCTGTAGCCCGCAGAATCGGTGGGCACGATGAAGGCACTGATGCCGCGCTTGCCGGCGCTCGGGTCAGTGACCGCAAACACGATCACCACCCCGGCGTTCTGCCCGGAGGTGATGAACTGCTTGCAACCGTTGAGCACGTAATGGTCCCCCTCCAACCGCGCCCGCGTCTTGAGGCTGCTGGCGTCCGAGCCAGCCTGGGGCTCGGTCAGGGCGAAGGCGCCGAGCATCGCGCCGCTGGCCAGGGGCGTGAGGAATCTAGCCTTTTGCTCATCGGTGCCGAACTTGAGAATCGGCACGCAACCCACCGAGTTATGCACGCTCATGATGGTCGAGCAGGCACCGTCGCCAGCAGCGATTTCTTCCAGGGTCATCGCATAGGCCAGGTAACCGGTGTCACAGCCGCCCCACTGTTCCGGCACCAACATGCCGAAAAAGCCCAGCTCGGCCATTTCAACGATGGCTTCGCGAGGAAAGCGATGTTCACGGTCCCATTCGGCGGCGAACGGTTTCAGGCGCTCCAGGGCGAACTGCCGGGCCATGTCGCGGATTTGGGTTTGTTCGTCAGTCGCAAGCATGGTGATTCCTTAATACAGGCATTCTACGGCCATGGCCGTGGCTTCGCCGCCGCCGATGCAAATGGCCGCGACGCCGCGCTTGAGGCCTTTCTGGCGCAGGGCCGACAACAGGGTCACGAGAATTCGCGCGCCGGACGCGCCGATCGGGTGGCCCAACGCGCA
This sequence comes from Pseudomonas sp. Z4-20, assembly GCF_051131955.1. Taxonomy (NCBI): domain Bacteria; kingdom Pseudomonadati; phylum Pseudomonadota; class Gammaproteobacteria; order Pseudomonadales; family Pseudomonadaceae; genus Pseudomonas; species Pseudomonas sp. Z4-20. The sequence continues at coordinate 2,834,172 of NZ_CP071641.1, read as the reverse complement.
GGCGCCGCCGTGGATGTTGAACTTGTCATGGGGAATTTCCAACTTGTCCATAGTCACCAACCCCACCACGGCGAAGGCTTCGTTGACTTCGAACAGATCGACCTCGTCCAGCGACCAGCCGGTCTTACCCATCAGTTTCTTCACCGCACCAATCGGCGCGGTCGGAAACAAGCCTGGGGCGTCGGCAAACGCCGCATGCCCATGAATGACCGCCAGCGGCGTCAAACCGCGCTGTTGCGCCTGGCTCTGGCGCATCAGCACCAGGGCCGCGGCGCCATCGGAAATCGAACTGGCATTGGCCGCCGTCACGCTACCGCCTTCGCGAAAGGCCGGCTTGAGCGTGGGAATCTTGTCGATGCGCGCCTTGGGCGGCTGCTCGTCGTGACGCACGGTGACCTGCTCCTTGCCGACCATGACCTGCACCGGCACGATCTCGGCGTCAAAACTGCCGTCCTTTATCGCCTGCTGGGCGCGGGTGGTGGACGCGATGGCAAAGGCATCCTGGGCTTCGCGGCTGTAGCCATTGGTTTGGGCGCAGTCTTCGGCGAAGGTGCCCATCAGACGGCCCTTGTCATAGGCGTCTTCGAGGCCGTCGAGGAACATGTGATCGAGCACTTTGCCGTGGCCCATGCGCAGGCCGCTGCGGGCGCGGTCCAGCAGGTACGGGGCGTTGGACATGCTCTCCATGCCGCCGGCGACCACGACGTCGGCGCTGCCGGCGACGAGCATGTCATGGGCGAGTATTGCCGCCTCCATGCCCGAACCGCACATCTTGTTGAGCGTGGTGCAACGGGTCGATTTGTCCAGCCCCGCGCCCAGCGCCGCCTGGCGTGCCGGCGCCTGGCCCTGCCCCGCGGCGAGCACGCAACCGAACAGCACTTCTTCAACCTCCTCCGGCGAAATGCCGGCTCGCTCCACGGCAGCCTTGATCGCGGCGGAACCGAGTTGCGGTGCGGTGAGGCTTTTCAGTTCGCCCTGGAAGCCGCCCATTGGGGTGCGGACGGCGCTGACGATGACAATCGGATCGTTTGACATGAGCATTCTCCTACTTGGCTGCCATGCGCAAGGCACCGTCGAGACGGATCACCTCGCCGTTGAGCATGCTGTTTTCAATGATATGCCGGACCAGCGCCGCGTACTCGGCGGGTTTGCCCAGGCGCGGCGGAAACGGCACTCCGGCTGCCAGGGATTCGCGCACCTCCGGAGTCATGCCGGCCATCATCGGGGTCTCGAAAATGCCGGGGGCAATGGTCATCACGCGGATGCCGAAGCGTGCCAGTTCGCGAGCGGCGGGCAAGGTCAGGCTGGCAATCGCGCCCTTGGATGCCGCGTAGGCGGCTTGGCCAATCTGACCGTCAAAAGCGGCCACCGACGCGGTATTGATGATCACTCCGCGCTCGCCGTCGGCGCTGGCCTCGGTCTCGGCGATGGCCGCCGCCGCCAGGCGCAGCAGGTTGAAGCTGCCGATCAGGTTGACGTTGATCACCTGGCTGAAGCTGGCCAGGGCATGCGGGCCGTTCTTGCCGAGGATCTTCTCGCCGCGCACGATACCGGCGCAGTTCACCAGGCCATTCAGTCCACCGTACGCATCGACCGTGGCCTTGACCGCCGCTTCAGCCGCGGCTTCGTTGCTGATGTCCGCGACCACGCTGCGGCAACCGAGCTTTTGCGCCTGGGCGGCCACGGCCTCGGCGTTGAGGTCTACCAGCATGACCTTGGCGCCGGCCTTGACCAGCATTTCACCGGTGGCCGCACCGAGGCCGGAAGCGCCGCCGCTGACGAGGAAAATCTTGTTGTTGATCTGCATCATGGTTTCCTTGGGTTCAAGCTGAAACGTTCTTCGCCATTGCCTCTTGAGCCTTGGCGATTTCCTGGTTGCGCAAGATAAAGCGCTGCAATTTGCCGCTTGGGGTTTTCGGCAAGTCGCTGACAAATTCGATTTCGCGGGGATAGGCATGGGCCGCCAGGCGCTGGCGCACGTGCAGGCGCAGTTCCTCGGCCAGCTCCGGCGCGGCGCGGTATTGGGCGCCGAGCACCACGAAAGCTTTCACCAGCTCGGTGCGTTCAGGGTCCGGTTTGCCGATTACCGCGGCCTCCACTACTGCCGGGTGTTCGATCAGCGCGCTTTCGACGTCGAACGGACCGACGCGGTAACCGGAGGTGGTAATCACATCGTCGCTGCGCCCCACGAAGCTGATGCTGCCGTCGGGGTTGAGCTCAACGGTGTCGCCGCTCAGGTAGTAATCGCCGACGAAGGCCTTGGTCGGTCCGCCTTCATACCCGGCGAACCAGCACATGGGCGACTGGCTGCGGTCGACCGCGAGAATGCCTGGCTGGGCAACGCCCAATTCCCGGTGGTTTTCGTCCAGCACCACGATCCGATGGCCCGGCGAGGCAAAACCGGCAGCGCCGAGGTGCACCGGATGCTCCAGGCCATGGTGATTGCACAGGACCATGCCCAATTCGGTCTGGCCGTAATGATCGTGAATGACCACGTTCAGGTTGTCGGCGAACCAGCGGATCACCTCCGGATTCAGCGGCTCACCGGCGCTGCTGACGATGCGCAGCTTGCCCTTGATCGACCGGGCGAACTGCTCGCCGCCGGCGATAAGCAGGCGATAAGCCGTAGGCGAGCCGGCCAGATTGGTGATGCCGTACTTGTTGATGATTCGGCAGGTGCTTTCCAGGGTGAACGGACCGTCGTAGAACGTAATCGGATGTCCCATCGCCAGTGGCCCGGTTACGCCGAAATAAATGCCATAGGCCCAGCCCGGGTCGGCGACGTTCCAGAACGCGTCCTCGGGCCGCAGGTCCACGGCGTCACGCATGTAGTTCTGAAACGCGACGATGGCCTTGAGCGGCACCGACAGCGCCTTGGCCGGCCCCGTGGTGCCGGAGGTGAACATCAGCAGGAACGGATCCTCGCCGGTCAGCATCAGCGGTTCGCACTGGTTTGAGTGGTTGGCCAGTTCGGCCCAGAAACTGAAGTCGCCGCGAACAATGCCCTGGCCCTTGTCGCCGCCGACCGTGACGAGGGTCGGGCAGTCGGCAACCTCATTGAGCTTGGGCCGATTGCTGGCGTCGGTCACCACCACCCGCGCGCCCGAGCTGGCGAGGCGGTGCTCGATGGCCTTGGGGCCGAACGCGGTGAACAGCGGCTGGTACACCGCGCCGATACGCCAGGTGGCGAGCACCACGATCAACAGTTCCGCATTGCGCGGCAACAGGCCGGCAACCTTGTCGCCCTTGCCTACACCCTGCGCCCGCAGGAAATTGGCGAAACGCGCCGCGTTGTCCTGCAGGTCGCGGTAAGTCCAGGTCGCGTCGCTGCCGTCACGGCCCTCCCAGAACAAGGCGATGCGCCCCGGCAACGCGTGGCGATCGCAACATTCGACGCAGGCATTGAGCGCTTCGAGCGAGCCGTGCAAGGCGGCATTGACGGTGTGCAGGTAATCGAACTGCGAGGTGGCGGACGAGTAATCGCGCATGACCAGAATCCCTCTGTACTTTTTATTGGTTGGGGGAACCGTGAATAGCAGGGAAATACTCGCGCCGAAGGGCCTGGGCGGCAATGGTCAAAGCCATCAAATTGCTTGACTGGTTTGGCCATGGTGTCGGGGAACGGTTGGCAGCAGGGCTGTCAACACAGGACTGGGTCAGCTGAGGTCGTTGAGAATCAACGTGCGATAGTGCCCCGGATTGGACCCGGACCATTTGCGAAACGCCTTGTAGAACGAACTGGCATCGGCAAACCCCAGGCGCGAGGCGATTTCGACGAAGCTCATAGCCGGCTCGGCCAGCCAGGCGATTGCCAACTCCTTGCGCACGCTGTCCTTGAGGCCTTGGTACGTCTGCCCCTCCTCCGCCAGGCGGCGGCGCAGGGTCGAGGCGGAAACGCACAGCTGCTGGGCCAAAGCCTCGGTTTCCGGCCACTGTTCGGCAGGCAACTGGCGCAGGTCATGGCGGATGCGGCTGGAGAGGCTTTGCGGGTCGCGGTACTTGACCAGAATGTTCGCCGGGGCTCGAGCCAGGAAGCGCTTGAGTTCCTCGGGGCTGCGGCGAATGGGCAGGTCCAGGCAGTCGGCGGCAAAGATCATCCGAGTGCGGGGCCGGTCGAAGCGCAGGTTCTGGGAGAACATGACACGGTAGTCGTCGCAGAAATCCGGCGCCGGGCAGCGCAACTCGACGGACAGGATCGGAATGCGTCGCCCGGCCAGCCAGCAGGCCACGCCATGGACAATCATCCAATAAGTGAAGTAGGTAAACGCCCGGCGCGGGTCCTGCTCGTCTTCCAGCAGGACGATTTCCGCCAGGCTTTGCTGGCGGACCCACTGGGCCGGCAGGTGTTCGAGCATCAGCGACAGAAAACCCAGCCCCGCGGTCAGCCCGGCTGCCAGCGTTGGCTGGGCCATGGTGCACTGGCACAGGAAGGCCAGGCTGCCGGACTTGAGCTTGCGCGGGTCCATGCCGAAGAATTCGTCGTCCAGACGCCTGGCCAGCAAACGCCAGAGCTGCGCATAGGCGTGGGCCGGGACTCGCGCCTGGGCATCGTTGAGCAATGCCGGGTCGATGCCCACCTTACGCAGCACCTCGTCGGTCGCCACGCCGGGGGCACAGCTTTGCAGCAGCGCCTCGCGCACCAAGTGGATGGAAATGGTGTCTTTTTCCAGCATGGCGCGGGCGGTCACAGAATCCGGTAAAGCAGACGCTCTATTCGCACCCGGCTGACGCGCTTGAGGAACTTGCCCACCGCCGCCGGATAGTCCGGCAGGGTTTCCAGGTCCAGGTAGCTTTCGATCCGGCGGGTGTGCCGATAGATCTGTTCCAGCTCAGTCTGTCGCGGCCCGAGCAATTCGCCCTTGGGGTCGTCAAGCAACAGGGCATTTTCCAGGTCCAGGCGAAAGGCCCGCGGGTTGAGATTGTTGCCGGTGAGCAAGGTGTAGCGCTCGTCGACCCACATGCCCTTGAGGTGGTAGGTATTGTCGCCGTCACGCCACAGATGCAGGTTCAACTGGCCGCTGTCGATGTAGCGCTGGTGGCGCTTGGCGAAGCGGCGCAGGCTGATTTCGTACAAATAAGGCAACGCCGCGATGATCTTGAACGGCTCGCTGGGCGGAATATAGAAATCGTTGGCGCTCTTGTCGCCGACGATGATATCGATCCGCACTCCGCGGGCCAGCGCACGATTGATTTCCCGAGTCACGGCCAACGGCAGATTGAAGTAAGGCGTGCAAATCGTCAGTTGCCGACGGCTGCTGTCGATCAGCTCGCCAATCACCCGACTCAGCGGGTTGTTCTTGCCGACGCCCAGCAGCGGGCTGACCGACAGGCCATTCTTATCGAGGCTGCCGGCCGTGGTGTCGTACGTCGCGTATTTGAGGCGACTGCGCAGGTCGCCGATGTCGTTGCGCAAGCTGCGGGTGCTGGGCAGGTTCGGCAGGTCGAGGCGATGCACGGCCTTGGAGGTGATCAGGCCGTGTTGCACCAGGTGATGCATCGAATCGGCCAGCGCAGTGTTGTGCAGCAGGTGGTAGCGGTCGTAGCGGTATTTGTCGAATTTGTGCAGGTAGACGTTGTTCAGGCTCGCGCCGCTATAGAGCACGCAATCGTCGATCACGAAGCCTTTCAAGTGCAACACGCCAAACAATTCGCGGGTCTGCACCGGTACGCCGTAGATCGGCACTTCACTGGCGTGGCTACGGGTCTGTTGCTGATACCACGCCGAATTGCCCGGCTGTTTCTTGGCGCCGATCAGGCCGCGCTGGGCACGCAGCCAGTCCACCACCACGACCACCTCCAGCCCGGGGCGCGCGGCTTTGGCGGCATGCAAGGCATCGAGGATTTCCTGGCCGGCCTCATCCTGTTGCAGATACAGCGCCACGATGTAGATGCGCTGGGTGGCCTGGGCGATTTTTTCCAGCAGGCAACGGCGGAATTCGGCGGCACCATCAAGGATGGTCACGGCCTCGGCGGTGAGTGCAAAGCTGCGCAGCTTGGGCAGCAGGGAGCGTTTGAAAAGCGACGGCATAGGGCTCGCAAAAGGTCGAATCCGAAGAACCGATGAGCTTACACCATGATGCGAGGGTTTGGGCCTCCCCGTGCCGACGAAAAAATATTTGACCATGAAGAACGATCGTTCTACTGTTGGCCGCATGAACAAAATCACTGGCAATGAAACCCGAGACATCATCCTCGACGTCACCGAAAAGCTGATCTACAGAAGTGGCATCGCGGCCACTGGCATGGATCTGCTGGTGAAAACCGCCGGCGTCTCCAGGAAAAGCATCTACCGCTACTTCGCCAACAAGGAGGACCTGGTGGTCGCGGCCCTCAAGCGCCGTGACGAACGCTGGATGCATTGGTTCAGCAGCGAGGTGGACAAGGCGCCGACGCCGGCTGCACGGTTGCTCAATCTATTTGCGGTACTCAAGGGTTGGTTCGCCAGCGAAGGCTTTCGCGGCTGCGCATTCATCAACACCAGCGGCGAAACCGGCGATCCGCAGGACCCGGTCCGCCAAGTGGCGAAGCTGCATAAGCAGAAGCTGCTCGACTACGTCACCCGCCTGTGCGTTGACCACGGCGTCGAACAGCCGCAGGTACTGGCCCGGCAGGTGCTGATCCTGATCGACGGCGCCATCACCCTAGCCTTGGTCATGGGCGATCACGACGCCGCCGATCAAGCGCAGGACGTCCTGAAAACCTTGCTGGCTGGACAATAAGCGACACGCGTATCCGCAGGATTCGTTCGTAGGACCGCCGTAAAAACTACGCTGTAAAAACACGCTTTATAAACAGTAGTGCAACTCATCATTCCTTATTGGAGATAAGCCATGTCGTCCTCTGCTGAAGCTCGCCCGCCCCTGCCGCCCTTCACCCGCGAAACGGCCGCTGAAAAAGTTCGCCTGGCCGAGGACGGCTGGAACTCTCGCGATCCGCAAAAGGTTTCGCTGGCCTACACCCTCGACACGCAATGGCGTAACCGCGCCGAGTTCGTCCACAGCCGCGAAGAAGCCAAGGCTTTCCTGAACCGAAAATGGGCCAAGGAATTGGATTACCGACTCATCAAGGAACTCTGGGCGTTCACGGACAACCGCATCGCCGTGCGTTATGCCTATGAATGGCACGACGACTCGGGCAACTGGTTCCGCTCCTATGGCAATGAAAACTGGGAATTCGACGAGAACGGCTTGATGGCCAACCGCTACGCCTGCATCAACGACTTGCCGATCGAGGAAAGCGAGCGCAAGTTCCGCTGGCCGCTGGGACGTCGCCCGGACGATCATCCGGGGCTGTCCGAGCTGGGGTTATAAGGCCTGAACCGTGGGAGCAAACCGTGCTCCCACGCTCAGCTCGGTGGCGTGTCAGCCACCTGCGCGATCGAGCAGAAACTCCAGCAACGTCGCCGCGCAGGCCTCGATACTGCCGTCCACGATCAGTTCATAACCGTGGGTGTTCTCGGTCGGAATCGCAATACAACCGCCCTGGGCTGAAATCCCGCTGCTCATGATTGCACTGGCGTCGCTGGCAAAATCCACCAGCAGCGCGAACTGCGGCGTCAGCCCGCAGCGTTTGCCGGCCTGGTACAACTGATCGACCACATCGCGGTTGTAACAGCCGTTCTGATCGCCTGTGTTGATGATCGGATCGACGCTCAGGCGAGTCGCGTACTCCGCGACCACCGGCCCAACCTCAACCGCCACCGTGACATCCCCAGGCAAATGGCTGGCAGCGTAGAGCGCGCCGGCATTGGACTCTTCTTCCTGCGTCGTGAAGACGAAATACACGTCGCCCGCCAGCTCTTCACGACGCGCGGCCAATAACGTGGCGGCCTGGATGGAGGCAACCATGGGCGCGCGGTCATCGAGGAAATGCGCGGCCAGGGCATCGCCAACCCGAAATGGCCGGCGCCAATGCTGGCTCAACACCACCCGCGTCCCGGGACGCACCCCGTGCGCTTGCAATTGCTCACTGGAACAACGGGTGATGACATGGACGTCGCCCCAATTGACGTTGCCCGACAGCACATCCGCGCCCTGGTGGGTTTCGCCCGTGCTGTGCATCGACCCGAACGACAGCACGCCAGGAATGAAATCCCGGTCGCCAAGAATGTCCACCGGGCACACCCCGAAATTGATCGGATTGGCACCGCCCAGCGCCACCACCCGCAAGGTGCCGTCGGGCTCGATGCGTTTGACCAGCATGGCGATCTCATCCAGATGCGCCATGATCCTGATTGGCGAATTGGACCTGGCAGTCGGACGGGCTCCCTTGATCAGGCCGACGACATTGCCGGCCGGATCGACCCAGGTTTCGTCGCAGTGCGGCTTGAGCTCGCGCAGACAGATATCACGCACTTCCTGCTCTTGCCCGCCAGGCCCGCGGGCCATCAGCAGTTCTTCCAGCAGCGCTAAGGTGGTCGGATTGGGTTGCATCGAATGAGGTCTCCTTTTTACCGGGCGCGGCCGCCTGACGAAGCGGGCCGCGACGTGTCTGTCTTCTTGAGCCCGCCTGGCGCTGAAAAATTTGATCGGATCCTGACGAAACTGACGAGCGGGGCCTGCCGAGGTGCGGACAAGTGGCCTCGCGGGAGGGTTGACCGGCGCGGCGCCAAGCATCACATTGCGTGGAACACCCCTATGCCAAAGACGATTTTGTTGTGTTGCAGATCTTGTGGAGCCCATGACCGCGTCGATACCCATCCGTCCCCCCTGCCCGCCTGGCGTCTGTGATTGTGGGCGTGATGCGTTGCTGCAAACGCCGGGCAGCGATTTGCGCATCCTTTGCCTGAATCGCCAGGAAGAGAAACGGCTGCTTGAGCGGTTGGAGAATATCGAGAGCCTGGATGAGCTGGAGCGGTTGCAACAGCGGTTGTTTGAGAATCTGGGGGTGCGTTTGACCATTGAGCCTGGTTTTAACGAGGTGCGGACCATGCGGGGTATTGCGATCGAGTTTGATGAGCAGCCTGGGCTGTGCCGCAAGATTCGCCAGTCGATTCCGGCGGCGATTCGTCGAGGGCTGGAGAAGCGGCCTGAGATTGCCTGGCGGTTGTTGGATTCGCGTGATTTGTTTGGTGGTGGTTGAGGGTTTTCGCTCGGTGTGCATATCCGTTGCTGCGGTGATGGCTGCTGGCGGTTTCGCTTTGCGTGTATATCCATTTCTTCGGTAACGGCTGCTATTGGTTTCGCTCTTACAGCGAGTCACTTTCGAAAAGCGCGAAAGTAACCAAAGCGCCTTTGCCCCACCACTTGGTGCCTCGCTTAGGCTCGGCATGCCTGAACGAAGGCATTGCTCCGTGGGCCGCCGCGAAGGGCCATCCATGGCCCAGCGCGGCTAACCCGGCATCCATGCCGGGTTGCCCACTGCGCAATACCTTCGTTCAGCCAGCGTGGTTAATGGGGCGCCGAGATCAACGTCCGCCGCGAGGCGGCCTTAGGGCCGACCTGTTTCATGGGGTACGCGTTTCTTCTGTGGCAACTAGTCTTGTTGGCGAAGGCGGTGTTCAATGGAAGACACGCACGCGGGTTTGCCTCTTCCAAATTCATGTGAAAGATCGGGCTTGCGATCACGGTGGTTCAATCAGATATGCTCCGTCATCGCCCGAGCAACCTCATTCCATCAGGATGAATGCGGTCATCAAGGAAACAGGCCGGCTCTAAGGCCGCCTCGCGGCGGACGTTGATCTTGGGCGCCCCGTTAACCACGATGGCCGAACGCAGGCATTGCGCAGTGGGCATCCCGGCATGGATGCCGGGATAGCCGCGCTGGCCCATGGATGGGCCTTCGCGGCGGCCCACGGAGCAATGCCGGAGTGAGGGCATGCCGAGCCTTAGCGAGGCACCAAGTGGTGGGGCTAGAGCGCTTTGGTTACTTTCGACTGGGCCGGCTTCCGGGCTCTATCGAAAGTGACTCGCTGTAAAAGCGAAACCATAAGTAGCCATCACCAAAAAACGGATATACACACCATCAAAGCCCTCAAAAATCCACCGTAGCCGATACCAGATAAGTCCGCGGCGTAGCCAACGTCAACCCAGGCTCACTGTCATCCGAAGCCCCCGCCGAACTCCAATATCGCTTATCCGCCACATTCTCGACATTGGCCCGCAAGGTAATGCGCTTGTCATCCACCTTGAAGGCATAACGCGCCCCCACGTCAAAACGCTCCCAGGAATCAATCTCCTTGGTATTGGAAGGATCCAGATACTGCGAGCTGGAATAAATACCCCGACTGGTCAAGGTCAAACCCTGCACCGTCGGCACGTCCCACTCAGCCCCGAGATTGACGTTGTATTGCGGCGTGGCCGGTGCCCGGTTGCCATCGAAAGCGGGGTTGGTGGTATCGGTCAACTTGCTGTCGATGTACATCACCCCACCCAGCAGTCGCACGCCTTTGATGGGCTCACCGAACACACTCAATTCAGCACCGGTGTTTTCGCGCTTGCCGTTCGGGCCGAAGTCGTTCGTCGTGGCGTCGGTCGCGTAGGCCGGCTGCTTGATTCGAAACACCGCGGCGGTGATCGCCAGCGCTCCGGCGTCGTACTTGGCGCCAATCTCGACCTGGCGGCTGATGAACGGCGGGAATATTTCATCGCTGTTATCGGCAGACGTCGGCGCGATCTTGCCTTGGCTCAGGCCTTCCATGTAGTTGGCATAGAGCGACAGCTTGTCGGTGGCCTTGAACAGAATCCCGCCTGACGGCGAGACTTTTTCTTCATCGTAGGCCGTACGGCCTTTGACGCCGTCGGACCAGTCGTCGACCTCCACGCGTTGCCAGCGTGCGCCGAGGGTCAGCAGCAGCCGGTCCTCGAAGAAACCCAAGGTGTCGGACAGCGCCACGCCGCTGAAATGGTTCTCGGTGTAGACCTTGGCATCCGGGCGCGTAGGGATGTTCGGCGTTGGTGTCGGTACCGGGTCGTAGAGGTTGCTGCGGCCATTGGCGTAGCGGGCGCCGCCGTTTTCAAAGTCCATGTAGAAGTAGCTGGCGGCCAGGTTGAGTTCATGGCTCACCGGGCCGGTCTGGAACCAGTTGCGCACCCCGGCGTTGGCCGTGCGGACGTTTTCGTCCCGGGTGAAATCACGGGGCGATACGGTAAAATCGCCAGCGGCATTGCTGACCACCACGTTGTGCCGCAGGAAGTCATGGTTGCTCTTGCGCGCCCCGGCACCGCCGTAGAGCATGACCGAATCGTTGACATCGTATTCGGCGTTCACCGCGCCGAAGGTGTCCTCGGTGCGCGCCTTGGTCCAGTGCTGCGCATAGTTGCGACTGACATCACTGGCACGGGGAACCGGCGCGGTGGCGGCCACCTGGACGCGTTCCTGTGGCGCGTCGGTATCTCGTTCGGTGTGCCCGATGTCCGTCGAGAGTCGCAGGCGTTCGCCGCGAAAGTCCAGGCCCAGCACGGCCATCTGGCGGTCGACGCTCTGGTGGTCCCAATCCGTGTCGCCGGACTGTTTCACACCGTTGAAACGTACACCGAACTGGTTGTCCTCGCCAAACCGTCGGCCGACGTCCACGGCCGCGCCGGGTTGGCTGTCGGAGGCGTAGCTGCCCGTGACGGAGGTGATGGGCTTGTCGGTGGCGCGCTTGGGCACCACGTTGATCCCGCCGCCGATGCTGCCGCGCGGCGAAATGCCGTTGATCAATTGGGTCGGGCCTTTGAGGATGTCGACGCGATCGGCCATTTCCATGTCGATCGTGTAGGTCGGCAGCACGCCGTAGAGACCGTTATAGGCAACGTCACTGTTGAACAGGCTCAACCCGCGGATGGTGAATTGCTCATAGCGGCCACCCGCCGGGTTGGTGGCGCGCACCGAGGGATCGCTGGCGACCAGATCGCCCAAGGTCCGCGCTTGCAGGTTCTTGACCGTCTCGCCGGTGTAGGTGGTCATGCTGAACGGCGTTTCCATGAAGTCTCGCGAACCGAGCAAACCCTGGGAACCGCGACGCGCCACTTGCCCGCCTGCGTACGGCTCGCCTCGCGCCGCATCGGTGGCGCCAAGAATCGAAGTCGGCGCCAATTGCAGGCTACTGCCCTCCGGCGCCGGCGTGAGCGTATACGCTTGCTCACCGACCGGTTGCAGTTGCAGCCCGGAACCTTGCAGCAAGCGGGCAAAGCCCTCCTCCACGCCATACTCGCCAGCCAACCCGGTGCTGTCGCGACCGCTCACCAAGGCCGGGTCCACAGAGAGATTGACCCCGGCCAGCCCGGCGAAGCGGGTCAGCGCGGCGCTGAGGCTGCCGGCCGGCACCTGATAGCTGCGCCGGGCGTTGTCTTCGGCCAGACTGGAAGAGCTGAAAAATGGACTGGCGCTCAGGCTCAGCATGAGGCCCAGGTTCAACAACGGACGCCGGCCAGCCATGGCCAGGCGCAACTGCGGAGTGAGTACTGCGGACATTGAAGAGCGCTCTCGTTTTTGTTCAGTTGCCATGGATGACAAGCGAGACAAAAAAAGGGGACAGGTATCAGGCGATATTTTTGCGCCGGGTCACGGTGACCCAGTAGCGAGTGCGCATGTGCACTTCCAAGGGCAAGCTGGCCGAAAGCAGCGCGAGGATTCGATCGGTGTTTTCCAGACGGAAACTGCCGGTGACCCGAAGCGCTTCCAGGTCCTGGTCCCAGCGCAACACGCCCGGGCGATAACGGTCCAGCTCTCGAAGGAAGTCGCCCAGCGGCTGGTTCTGTGCCGTCAGTACCCCGTCACGCCAGCCCATTTGCACGACGTCGAAACCGCTGATCGGGCCCACGCCGGCGGCTTGGACATGGACCCGCTGGCCTTGCTCCAGCCCCAGCGTTGGCCCGTGCGATGGCTGCACTTGGACTGAACCGCTGAGGACCGACACTTGGCAGGTCGACTCATCCAGACGGATACAGGCTTCGCCTCGGTTGACTGTGATGACACCGTACGGAGCTAGTACCGCCATTGGCTGGGCGCCAGAAACCTTGAGGGCGATTTCGCCGCGTACCAGCACCAGGCGACGTGCACGAAGGTCGAGGTCCACGGCGCTGTCGGTGTTCAGTTGCAAGGCGATGCCATCGGCCAACGTCCAGCGACGCTGCTCGCCGGTGGCGGTGTGCAGGTCGGCACGCCAGGCGTCCAATGGCAATTGGCGTCCCAGCAACCAGGCGGCGGGCATCACCGCGGCGACGCCCAAGGCGCGCTTGAGCACGGCGCGGCGTGCCAACGCGGGACGATCAAGCGTTGCCATGCCCAGCGAAGGCGGAACCTCGGTGAATCGTTGGCGCAAGCGCTGGGCTTTTTGCCAGGCGGCTTCGTGCTCGGCGTCGCTTTCGCGCCAGCGTTGCAGCGCAGCGTGATCGACCCCCTCCTCGCCCGATTCGATCTTCGCCAACCAGCGGGCCGCCGCCCGGGCGATTTCACGGGCTTGGGGCGACGGTGCCTGGCGAATCAAAACTCCACCAACAAGCAATGCTCATAGGCCAGGGCCATGTAGCGCTTGATGGTGCGCTCGGACACCTGCAAGCGCTCGGCGATTTCCCGATAGCCAAGCCCTTCGAGCTGGCTCCATAAAAAAGCCCGCCGCACCAAGGGCGGCAGGCCGTCGAGCAGTTCATCGAGTGCATGAAGGGTTTCCAGCAGCAACCAGCATTGCTCCGGGGACGGGACGCAGGCTTCAGGCAAGCTCGCCAAGGCGTCGAGATAGGCCTGTTCCAGGTTGCGACGGGTGTAGAAGTTACTCAGGAGTCGCTTGCCCACCGTCAGCAGATAAGCACGTGGTTCGTGCAAGTCGGCCAGGGGTTGGGCGCTGGACAATACCCGCAAAAACGTATCCTGGCGCAGGTCGGCCGCATCCCAGGCGTTGCCCAGACGCCGCCTCAGCCAACCTTCGAGCCAACCGCCGTGGTCACGGTATAACGCATGAAGGGCGTGCTCCGCCGGCTTAGCTGCATCAAGCATGTGAAGAGGCCCTGGGCAAGAATGTCTTAAATGAGACTGATTCTAATTAATATCCGCAGGCTAATCCAAGGGTTTAATGGCTCGATGTCGAACACGTCGGGTGGAACCAGCCACTTTAGTGACTGGCATGCAGCGTCTTGGGCACTTCGGGCATGGCCGAGGAATGATGGTTGATGATCTTCCACTGGCCATCGAGACGCTCATAGAGGAAGGTATAGCGCGCCTGGACTTCTCGCTGGGTGCCATCGGCCTGGGTCAGCGTGAACGTGTAGACGCCGCTGTCCATCGCCGCGTCTGGCCCCAGGTGACGGATCTCCCGGTAATTGATCACGCCGACAGGCTTGGCCGCCAGGAAGTGGTCGAAGTAGTCCTGGATCTGCGCCGGCGTGCTGCGCACCTTGTTCGACACGGTCGGTTGCAAAATCGCATCCGGGGCGTAAAGGCCGGTCACCGCGGTGGCGCTGCCGGTTTGTAACGCGGCGTTCCAACGGTCGAACAGCCCAGCGATTTCGCGGTCATTCACGTTCTGCGGCTGCTCGGCCACGGTGCGATAGACGAAGGGCGCAGTCTCCGCGGCATGGACAAATGGCGCAGCCAGCAGGAAAAAAGCAGTCAGGGCACAGGTTTTCATTTTCATCGTTGCGTTCCTTTGGGTTTCAATGAGCCCACTTTGCCGGCGTTCGCTGTGCTCTCCATCGGCCAACCGGTGCCAATCGCCTATGCCGTTCGGCAGATAGGCCCGGTGTCGATCACAAGGTCTAATGAGCCCATCACGAACCGGGCCGGTTCCTTTCCACGCTGGAGTTTCCCCATGCAAAGCCCACCCCATGACCCTGGCAGTGCCCTGGCGATCCGCAGCCAATACCGCCAATCGCAAAGCCGGGCGGCACGCCTGGGCCTGTTGCTGGGCACCGGGCATGAACTGACCCGGCTGCCACTGGCGCAAATGCGCCAGCGTGCGGTGCAACGCGCGTGCGCGTTCGTCGCCATGGACCACGGCCTGCTGCTGGAGTGGACGCCGGATACGCCGTTGCAGACAGTCGCCAGCCATGGCGGCAGCGATGGCCTGGACGTACTCGCCAACCTGGCTCATCCGCCCTCGCCCAGCCCGCAATGGCTCGATTGCCCGGGCAGCGCGTTGCCGCAAGTCTTGCGAATCCCGCTGCGCGGTGCCGATGGCGCGGTGTTCGGCGCGCTGCTGCTGGGCAACAGCGTGCCGCTGGGCGCGCCCGACGCCGAAGACATCGAATCACTGCAATTGCTCGCAACGCTCTTGGCGGCGCACTTGGAGAACAGCCGGCTGCTCCAGACCCTCCAGGCCCGGGAGCGGACCATGTCCGAGCTGGTCCATCGGTTGTTCAGCGCCCAGGAAGACGAACGCAAACGTGTCGCGTATGACCTGCACGATGGCTTGGCGCAGAACCTGGCCGGACTGCACCAGCGCCTGCAAGGGTTTGCCGGCCGCTGTCCGCCTCTGCCGCCGGCGCTGGACGAAGCGCTGCAAGCCATCCTGGCTTTGGCGCAAGGCTGCGTCGGAGAAAGTCGACAGCTGATCGGTGGCCTGCGTCCCCATGTGCTGGATGATTTCGGCTTGTTTACCGCCGTCGACAAGGAGGCCGATCGCCTGCGCGATGCTGGCCTGGAGGTGGAGTGGGCCGAGCACAGTGCGGCACGCCTGTCGCCGAACGCCGAGATCGCGCTGTTCCGCATTGCCCAGGAAGGCATCAACAATATTCTCAAGCATGCCCAGGCGAGCCATGTTGTCCTGGGATTGGCGGTGCGCGACGATCACGTCTCGCTGCGGGTCGAGGACGATGGTCGGGGGTTTGCCCTGGAAACACCTGTCGAGACCCAGGGCACCTCTCACCTCGGGCTGGCGGCCATGCAGGAACGCGCCAGTCTGCTCGGCGGCCAACTGAGCTGTTGCAGCGAACCCGGCGGCGGCACTCGATTGTTGGCCAGCGTGCCGCTGCCAGCCCAAGGAGCCCAATCATGAACCGTCCCTTGCGCCTGCTGTTGGCCGACGATCACGAAGTCACCCGCACTGGATTCGTCTCGATGCTGGCCGGCATCGAAGGGTTCGAAGTCGTCGGCCAGGCCAGCGACGGTCAGGAGGCGCTGGATTTGTGCGAACGGCTGCAACCGGACATTGCCATTCTCGACATCCGCATGCCGGTGCTCAATGGTCTTGGTGCGGCGCGGATCCTGCGGCAACGTCAGCCGCAGATCAAAGTGATCATCTTCACGATGGACGACAGCCCCGATCACCTCGAAGCGGCCATCAGCGCCGGTGCCGTTGGCTATCTGCTCAAGGATGCCAGCCGTGCCGAAATGCTCAATGCCTTGAAACGGGTCGCCCAGGGCGAGGAAGCGCTCAACAGCTCAGTCAGCGCCCGGCTCTTGCGGCGCATGGCCGAGCGCGGCGCCAACGGCACCACCCACGTCCAGGCCCTGACGCCCCGTGAACGCCAGGTGCTGGGGCTGGTCGCCAGTGGTTTCAGCAATCGCGAGATCGGCGAGAAGCTCGGCATCGCACCCGGTACGGCGAAAGCCCACGTCGAGCGAGTCATCGGCAAGCTCGGCGCCGCCGACCGCACCCAGGCAGCGGTGCGCGGTGTCGCCCTGGGGCTGGTCGCCCAACCCTGCGGACAATGGCCATGAGGTTTCTCACTGCCCGCCGTTGGGCCGACCTGCCGTTGCGTGGCAAGGCACTGGTGGTGATCTCGCTGCCGCTGGTGGTCCTGCTGCTGTCGCTGGTGCTGATCTACATCACCGAACGCCAGACCGCCCGCGCCGAGGAAGACGTTCGCCGGGTCCTGCTGGTCCAGGGTGATATCCAGGCCGTGCATACCTTGCTGGCCGAAGCCGCGGCCAGCGTGCGCGGTTACCTGTTGACCCGGCGCGAAGACTTCCTGCCCGGCTATGAACAGGCCACGCCGAAGATCCAGGCCGCGTTGCAGCGGCTGGATCACAACATCCGCGACGCCAGGATGCGCGAGCACCTCGAGACCATCACGCCGCTGATCGGCGAGAAACTCCGGGGGCTGCTTGCCCTGCGCACCGGCAAGTCCGACGACACCGCCGCCATTACGGCGATCCTGATCGAGAACAAACAGGTACTGGATATATTGCGCGAACAGATCAGCGCCATGCGCATTCGCGAAGATGCCCTGCTCGCCGACCGCAGCGCCGCCGCCTCGGCCACGCGCATGCGGCTGTTGTTCGCCACGCTGCTGGCGGCGGTGTGTGGATTGTTCGGTGCGGTTGTGGCCGTGTTGTTCCTGTCCAAGGGCATCGTTGCCCGGGTCCAGCAAGTACAGGGCAACGCCCAGCGCCTGGCGTTGGGTCAACCCTTGTTGCCACAACCGCCGGAGCGGGACGAAATCGGCCAGCTTGGCACCCGCCTGGTGGAAGCCGGGCAGTTGCTGGCCGAGCGCGAGCGCGCCTTGCGCGACAACGAGGAACGCCTGCGGCTGATCATCGATGGCGTGAAGGACTATGGGATTTTCGCCCTGGACGCGAAGGGCCACGTGATCACCTGGAACGCTGGCGCCGAGCGGATCAAGGGCTACACCGAACAGGAAGTGCTCGGCCGGCACTTTTCACTGTTCTACCTGGCAGAAGAGTGTCCCGAGCACCCGGACATGGCCCTGCGCAAGGCCACACGCGACGGCCATTACATGGAAGAAGGCTGGCGTTGTCGCAAGGATGGCAGCCGCTTCTGGGCCAGCGTGGTCATCACCGCGCAGTACGACGGCACTGGCGCCTTGCGCGGCTTTTCCAAGATTACCCGGGACATCACCGACCGGCGTACCGCCGAGATCGCCCTGCGCACCGCCCGTGAAGAAGCGGAAAGCGCCAGTCGCGCCAAGAGCGAGTTTCTATCGCGCATGAGCCATGAATTGCGCACCCCGCTGAATTCCATCCTTGGCTTCGCGCAATTGCTGGACATGGACTCCATCGCCGGCCAGCGGCCGCAGGTCAGCCACATCCTGCGCGCCGGCCAGCACTTGTTGGCGTTGATCAACGAGGTCCTCGACATCGCCCGGATCGAGGCCGGCCGGCTGCCGCTGAACATCGAACCGATCGCGCTACCGGCTGTGCTCCATGAAGCCTTGACGCTGGTTTCGCCCATGGCCGCCGACGCGGGTATCCACTTGGCCGGACTTGCGCCATTGCCGGAGGGCAGCGGCGTGCTTGCCGACCGCCAGCGCCTGGTCCAAGTGCTGCTCAACTTGCTGTCCAATGCCATCAAGTACAACAAGCCGGGCGGCGAGGTGCGCATTGAAGTCGTCGTCGAGGGCACAGCGGTGAACGTTGCCATCAGCGACACCGGGCATGGTATTGCCCCGGAACTGTTGGGCAAACTGTTCAAGCCCTTCGAACGCCTGGGCGCGGATCCCCAGGTCGAGGGCACCGGCCTCGGCCTGTCCCTGAGCAAGAGCCTGCTGGAAATGATGCAGGGCAGCCTGCAAGTGCGCAGCGAACCGGGACACGGCTGCTGTTTCACGCTGCGGTTGCCCAGTGCCCATGTCAGCGGTTCCAACCTGCCGCCCAGGGTGGCGCTGGAAGTGACGCGCCCGCGCACCGAGTTCGACGGCAAAGTCCTGTGCATCGAAGACAACCTGTCGAGCCTCGCCTTGATCGAGACCCTGATGCAGCGCCGCCCGGGCATCCAATTGTTGTCGAGCATGCAAGGCCAGATGGGCCTGGACCTGGCTCGCCAGCATGCGCCGCAACTGATCCTGCTGGACGTGACCTTACCCGACCTCGAAGGCCTGGAAGTCTTGCGCCGCCTGCGCCAGTCCCCCGCCACCGCGTCCACGCCAGTGTTGATGATCACCGCCGACACCAGCGCCCTGGCCCACCGTGCGTTGGAAGATGCCGGAGCCACGGCGATCCTGACCAAGCCTATTCATATCCAGGCCTTCCTGGGCCATCTCGAACGTTATTTACCGGAGCCTGCATGAACCACGATTTGCGCATCCTGATCATCGACGATCAGCGCCCCAACCTGGAGCTGATGGAGCAATTGCTGGCCCGTGAAGGGCTGCACAACGTACTGAGCAGCACCGAACCCCTGCGCACGCTGGACCTGTTCAACAGTTTCGAGCCGGACCTGGTCATCCTCGACCTGCACATGCCGGCCTTTGACGGCTTTGCCGTGCTGGAGCAGCTCAACCGGCGCATTCCGGCCAACGATTACCTGCCGATCCTGGTCCTGACCGCCGACGCCACCCGCGACACGCGGTTACGGGCCTTGGCACTCGGCGCGCGGGATTTCATCAGCAAGCCCCTCGACGCGCTGGAAACCATGTTGCGCGTCTGGAACCTGTTGGAAACCCGAGCGCTCTACAAGGCGTTGCGAACCCTGGTCCCTTCCCAGCAAATCGAACTGTTGCGCCAGCATCGACCCACCGCTGGCGCCAATCCTTCCGGAAACACCCCTGATGGGGATCCAGGTACACGCCCCAGGTGAGTGTGGTTATTTGATCCGGAAGTGAAAGGTGTTGCGCACCGCTGGCACCGTGACGGCCTTGCCATCGACGATTCGCGGCTGGTAGCGAAAGGTCTGGGCGGCGGCCAATGACGGCCGGATGAACAGCGGGTGGCAGCCGTCGAGCACCTTCGGGTTATCGATGCGCCCGTCCGGGGTCACGCTGTATTCCACGGTGCAATCGCCTTCGAGGCCTTTGTCCAGGGCCCGTTGCGGGTAGTCCGGCGCTTCCTTGCTCAAGGGCAGATAGCTGCGACTGTCGGCCGCCGCCGCGCGGACCTGCTCGGCGCGACGTTGCTGGGCCAGCGCCTGAGCCGCTTGCGCCTGGCGTTGGTGTTCGGCAGCTTGTTGCTCGGCTTCCTGCTGGCGCTGCTCGCTTTGCTGGCGTTCGCGTTGCTGTTGAGCCTGTTGCTCATGCTTTTGCGCCTCTAGCCGTTTGCGCGCAAGGGCGGCCTGCTCCAACTTCTGAGCCTGGATCCGTGGGTCAACCGTCGGCTTGGCCGGCGCGGGGCCCGGTGTTTCCAGCGGTGCCGGCGTCGGCTCTGGCGCCACGCGTGTTTCCTGGACGAGCGCTGGCGCGGGCGCTTCCGGCACGGGTGCCGGGGGCAGCATGACCAGTTGCGTGCGCAATACCCGAGGCGTCTCGACCTGCGGTTTTTCCAGCGTCCATCCCAATATCAGCAAGGCCGCCACCGCCGCGTGCAGCGCCACGGCGAACCCCGCCGCCAGCGTGTTCCGCCAGAGCCCGGGGCCGGGCATCAGTGCAAGACCCAGGGAAGCCCGGTCAAATGTCATGGCCGTCATCGCGGTGCCTCGGTCACCAACCCCAGGTTGCTCACCCCGCCCTGCTGCAAAGCCGCCATCGCTGCCACCACCCGGCCGTAATCAGCGTGGTCATCGGCGCGGATATACACCTGGGTGTCGCTGCGCTGTGCAATCACCTGAGCCACCTTGGCGCGCATCTGGTCCAGGTCGACGGCGCTGTCGGTCTGGTGATGGGTGTCCAGCTCGCCGCCCAGGTTCCAATAATAGCCACCTTCGGCCTTCACCGACAAGGTCAGGATCTGCTGGCGACTGTCATTGGCCAAGGCTTCGCTGGCGATCTTGGGCAATTCGATTTTCACGCCTTGGGTCAGCATCGGGGCGGTGACCATGAAAATCACCAGCAGCACCAGCATCACGTCGATGTAGGGCACCACATTCATTTCGGCCTTCGGCCCGTGCTTGCGTTGCGGCTTGATCAGCATCTGCCCTCTCCTCTCAAGCGGCCGTGGCCAGGTTCAGCGGGGCACCGTGGAGCTTGCGGTGCAGACGCGCTTGCAGCTCGTTGCCAAAGGCGTAGTAGCGGGTCAGCAAGGTTTGCCCACGAGCCGCGACGCGGTTATAGGCAACCACCGCCGGGATCGCCGCGAACAGGCCGATGGCGGTGGCAATCAGCGCTTCGGCGATACCCGGCGCGACGGTGGACAGGCTGGCCTGCTGAACCTGGGACAAGCCGAGGAAAGCGTTCATGATCCCCCAGACGGTGCCGAACAAACCGATATAGGGACTGACGGAGCCGACGGTGGCGAGAAACTGCAGGCCTTTTTCCAACTGGATCTCTTGCTCGCTGATCGCCACGTGCAGCGAACGCTCGACCCCTTCGAGCACCACCGCCGGGTTACCGGAAGGCAGGTTCAGCTGGGTGAACGCTTGGTAACCGGCATGGAAAATCGGCGCGACGCCGCCGTCCTCTTCGCGCGCCTGGGCAGTCTCGCGGTACAACGGCAGCAAATCGGCGCTGCTGCGAAAACGCTGGATGAAGCCGTTGAACTGGCGCTCACTGCGTTGCAGCACAGCGCTGCGCTGGATGATCAGATACCAGCTCAGCAGCGAGGCCAGCAGCAGCGTGAGCATGACGGCCTTGACCAGCAGGCTCGCGTCGCTGATCAGGCCCCAGAGGGTCATGTGTTCCAGTGTCGCTTGCATGATTGAACTCCTGTCTGGCGGCTATTGCATGAGATGTTGGTGACCGGTTGATGACAGCGCCGCTCAAGGCAGGCCAAGGGCTTTCGCCACGTCGGCCCACGGCACGAACTTGAAATTCTGGGCTTGCTCGGGCATGCGTTTGCGCCCGTCCTGGACCACCAGCATCCCTTGGCTCCAAGGCCCACCGAGGTTCACCGAGGTGACTTCCAGGCCATCGGTTTCAGAAGCCCCATCGATTCCGGCGGTCGCGTTCAAGCCGACCCGCAAAGCACCGCGCACGGCGTAAGGCGGCTCGGCATCGAGCAGCACATAGCTGTCGTTGCCCTGGCTGGACACCACGAGGTAGTCATGCCCGGCGTTGCGGTACAGGGCGATGCCCTCGACATCGGCATGCAACTGCGGGCCGACCTTGATCACTCGGGTCAAGGTGCTCGGCTGATCGGCACGGGCGTCCATGGCCCAGACACCGACGTCTTCCTCACCGAGAAACAGGCGCTGGCGCTGATCGTCGGCAACGCAGCCCTCGGGCTGGCTGTCGACGTTGAACTGACGCACCAGCTCACCCTTGACCCCGGCGCCCGTAGCACTCAGGCGGTATTGCAGATAACGACCGTCCTTGCCATTGGCGAAGGCGTACAGCTCCCCTTCGGCGGGCTGGAACAGGCAGATGCCGTAGATTTCCTTGAGCGGCGTGGGTATCTCGCCGGCTTCGCGCAGATCTCCGCTGGCGCGGTCGATGCTGAACAGGCTGAGGCTGTTGCGATCACGGTTGCTGGCGACGGCGAGGTCGACGGTCTGCGTGCCCAGTTTGAAACCCGAGCGGACATCGACGTTATTGAGGCGCCCCACCGGCAATTCCTGCAACAGCTTGCCCTGCAGGTCATAGGCCAGCAGGCCTTGCTTCTTGTTGGTGCCCAGGACCCGGCTCAACGCCGGCGTGGTCGGGTGAACCCAGATCGCCGGGTCATCGGCGGCGTCGCCCTGGCGCGCCACGGGTTCGCTCTGGGCGACGGCGGGCACGCTGGGCAACTTCGGCGACACGGCCAGCGGTTTCGGTTGCCAGTCGATCAGGCCTTGGTACAGCTGGCCGTTGTCATCATCGCGCAATAGCAATTCAACGCCGTTTGCAGTCTTACGCAGCGCCAGGCTTTCCGGCGCCTTCAGGCCCGGCAGCGGTAGCTTGGCCTGCGAGATCCAGGCCTCGCCTTCTTGCTGGAACAGGTGAAGTTGCGCAGCGTCGGGATCGAGTCCGAGCATGCCGCCCGGCAGTGTCGCCATCGCGCCGGCGGCGTGCTCGATGTCACCGAACGGCTTGCGCATCGCCACTGGGATACGCACCGCATCGGCTTCCGCCGCCGCCGGATAGGCCCACCAGCCGACGCGTTCTTCGTTGACCAATAGCTGGCTCGCGCCGTCCTCGACCTGGCACGTCGTGGCATCCGGTGGCAGCGGCAGGCCGCGCACGCGCTGGGCAGTTTCGCTCAGCCGCTCGCCGGCGCCGACCAGCCATTGTTCGCCCTTGCCCTCTTCCCCCACGAGAAACGCGAACAGGTTGCTCGCTTCGTCGCGGTACAGGCACAACCCGTTCACCGGAAAGTCCCGCGTCGGCAGATACAGCGGCGTGCCCCATTGACGTTTTTGTGGATCGAGGCTGACCAGAAGCGCTTGTTGGCGCTGACTGTCGAGGCTGGCGACCAGCACGTTGCGCCCCAGGGCGCGGGTGTCGAGGCCTTCGAAGCCGCCCTTCAGGCGCGTCAGTTCGCGGCCGTTGGCATCGAGCAACAGCAAGCCATCATGGCCGGCCACCAGACGTTCGGTCGCCCCGTTGCCGGGCAGGAATGCCATCGCATTCACCGGGAAAGCCTGCGCCCAGGGTTGCAGTTTCAGGCTCGGGGCCGCCCAGGCTTGGCCGGCCAGCAGGCCGAGCCACATCGTTAGCAGATAATGTTTGGGAAAAGACAACTTTGTATTCAACGGAAGAATCCTTGTCATAGAGCCGTGTTCACCGTTCCCGTGGCGAGGGAGCTTGCTCCCGTTGGGCTGCGCAGCAGCCCCTCCTTCCAGGCGCTGCGCACTGGCGCGCCAACCCGCCAAGCGGAGCAAGCTTGCTCACCACAGGGTCGGTGGTGTATTCAAAAATGGGTAAACGTCAGCCCCAGCTTGTACGTCGGCCCGTACTCTTCGTACTGGCCGTTATACGAGCGATGGCCGGTGTAGACGAAATACGACTCGTCAGTGAGGTTCTGCGCCTCAAGACTGACTTGCAGGTTCTTGGTCAACGAGTAACGGGCGCTGAAGTCGACGAAGGTCTGGGCGTCGACGTGCAGGTCGTGGTCTCGGTCGCTGATGGACGCCAGTTCATAGAGATAGGCCGACTTGTAGTTGGCCGACAGGCGCAGGCTCAGCTTGTCGTTTTCCCAACCGAGCATCAGGTTGCCGACGGTGTCCGACTGGTTCGGCAGGTCGATGCTGCGCTTGCGCTGGGTGCCGCTGGCCTGGTCGAAACCTTCGATCTCGGCATCGGATCGGCTGAAGGTGGTGTTGGCGCCCAGCAACAGCCCGTTCCAGGGTGCCGGCAGCCAATCGAACTTCTGCGAATAGGCCAGTTCCAGGCCGTACAGCTTGGCGCTGTCGCCGTTGGCGAAACTGTGCGCTTCGGCGAAGTCGGTCCAGGCCCCGGTGCCGGCCAGGTCGGTGTTGTAGACGAAGTTCTTGATGTCCTTGTAGAACACAAAGGCCGAAACGGTGCCGGCGTGGCCCATGAAATGCTCGATGCCCAAGTCCAGGTTGCTCGACTCCAGCGGCTTGAGGTCCGGGTTGCCGAACGTCGCTTCGTCATCATCGATGACAAATCCCGGCGCCAGCTGGCCGAACGTCGGGCGCACCACGGACTTGGTCCAGGCCGCGCGCACCTGGGTATTCTTGTCCAACTGGTAGCGGGCGTGCAGGCCCGGCAGCCAATGGTGGTACTTGCGACGGGTTTGTGTGTCGGTGAACACCCCATCGGTGGCACCGGTGCCCTTGGCCTCGAACTCGGTGCCTTCGTAACGCATGCCGGCAATGAAGCGCCAGTCGTCAATATCAACGGTGTTCATCAGATAGGCAGCGTTGATGTCTTCGCTCATGGTGAAGTCATTGACCCGCGATTCCTGCGCGTCGTAGAACTGATCGCGGTCAAGGCCACCGAGTAGTTGCTTGATGGCGTCGGCGCTGATGCCCGGGCCAAACCGGCCGAGGCGGTAATCCACATTGCCCTTCTGGAATTGACCGAGATTGAGCTGCCCATCAGTGAAGCCCAGGTCGCCAAAGTCCTCGTAGACCCACGCGTCGAGGTCGTTGTCCTTGTCGCGGCGGCTGGCCTTGCCGCCGAATTTGACCTGGGAGGCGTAGCCATTCAGGTCGTAGTCCCGGGCCAAATCGAGGCGCAGGTTCTTTTCGGTGTCGGTGGTTTTCTGTTGTTCCCAATCGACCTTGTCGAGGCTGAAATTGGCCGGGTCGTAGAAGCCTGGTCCAATGATCGGGCGCGGCTTGTCGCTGTCGTAGAAGCCACCGTCGAATCCATCGATGCCTTTGAACGTGGCGCCGGCGATGTGCCCGGGGCTGTCTTCGCTGGACTTGCTGTAGCCGCCCTGGCCGCTCAAAGTCCAGAGGCCAAACAGGCGTTCGCCGCCGAGCACGTAGGATTGGATTTCCTGGGTCTCCTCACGCTGCTTGAGTTTGCGTTCGCCCTCGGCAGCACCCAGCTCCCCCGCCGCCTGCGGGTCGTCGAAGGCGATGCTGGCGGCGTTGCGAGTTTCGCTGTCCTTGTAGCGGCTGTAGAGCGTGCGCAGGTAATAGCTGCTGAAGTCGTCGGGTTTGTAGTCGAAGTTCAGCCCGCCACCGGCGCGTTCCCGGCGAATGTCATAGTCACGCATTTCCAGTTCTTCGAGTCGTGGGCCCTGCTCGAAGTCCCAGGCGCCGCCCGTTTCGACGTTGTCCGAACCGAAGTCACGCTTCTGCCAGCTCAGCGCCGCGGCCACGCCAAAGTTGTCGATGCCGTCGCCGAGGCTGAAGCGGTCGCTGATGGCGCCGGAAAATTTCGGGCTGGTCTGGCCGGTATTCTTGTCGTAGCTGGCTTCGCTGCTGCCGGTGTAGAACAGGCTCTTGTGGTCGAAAGCCGAGAGGCTTTTGACGTCCACCGTGCCGCCGAGGGAATTTGCGTCCATGTCCGGCGTGAGGGTCTTGATCACCGAGAGCGACTGCACCAGTTCCGAGGGCAACACATCCAGGGCGACGGCGCGGCGCTCGCTTTCGGGGGCCGGCACGAGGGTGCCGTTGATGGTCACGCTGTTGAGGTCCGGGCCCAAGCCGCGCACGCTCACAAAACGGCCTTCGCCCTGGTCGCGCTCGACGCTTACACCAGGCAGGCGCTGCACCGCTTCGGCGACGTTTTCGTCCGGCAATTGAGCCACGCCGTCAGCATGCACCACACTCTTGATGCTGTCGGAACTGCGCTGTTCCTTCAGCGCCTGGTCGATGCTGGCCGCCTGGCCAACCACTTCGACGTGCTCCGTGGCCGCTTGCTCGGCGGCGCTCAGCCGTTCACTGGCAATGGCCAACGCCAGCGCGGTGAAGGTGAAGCCGACGAGTCCGGCAGTGCTGGTGCGGTGATGCATGGTGGTCCTCCCCAGGAATCGGAAAATCCGCCAGGCAACCGCCCGGCAATTGGTAGGGCACGCTAGGGGTGGGCAATGACGGTTCTGTGACAGGTTCGGGTCGTAGGGCCTGTAACGGGCTGATTTGCAGGGGTGGGGGGATGGAATGAGCTGAAATGACCTGTCCTGGCAATCGCAAGCAACGCCCATGAGCTGAAGATACAGGGCTCTTCGTGGCGAGGGAGCTTGCTCCCGCTGGGTTGCGAAGCAGCCCCAAACCAGTCACTGCATTTCGCCAGGCACACCGCAGGCACCGGTTTTACGACTGCTGCGCAGCCGAGCGGGAGCAAGCTCCCTCGCCACGGACATGGGGTTGCCTGAGAAAAAATCCGCATGACCGATGAGCTGATTCGACCCCTCGACTTCATTCACCCACCGTCACCGCGCTGTCACATCCATCTGCTGTGCTGGGCCGCATTCCGCTTCTGGCAAAGGATTCCGGCCATGTTCTCCGTGCTCCGCCCTCATCGCTTGAAACTGGCCTTGCTCCTGCTGGCCGCCAACCTTGGATTGCTCCTGCACCTGGCCAGTGGAACGCTCAAGCCGCTGGAGGAATGGATCTGGCTGGACATCCTCGGTGAAGGCGGATCGGCGCTGCTGGCGTTGGTCTGGCTGGGCCTGGTGCTCAAAAGCCGCCCGGCCGGTCGCGTGACCAACTACCTGGTGCTGGGCCTGGGCTGTATCTTTTTTTCATGGTGGATCGACAGCCTGGATGAATTCATTCGCCTGCCGGAAAGCATCACTTGGGATCACTGGCTGGAGTCGGGACCGATGCCGGTGGGCATGATCTTGCTGACGCTGGGGATTTATCATTGGCACCGCGAGCAACTGGCGATCAACGGGCAGATGGAAAAGCGCGAGCGACTGTTTCGCGAGCACCGTCTGTTCGACAAACTCACTCCCTTGGGCGGCGCGGATTTCCTCAAGCACGAATTGACCGCCAGCCTGGAGGACAGCCGACGTCGCCAGCAACCGTTGTCATTGCTTGCGCTGGACCTGGACGACTTCAGTGCCATCAACCAGCGCTTCGGCCATGGCGAAGGCGATGCGGTGTTGCAGGCCGTCAGCCAGCTGCTGGTGCTCAACTTGCGGCGCCAGGACCTGCTCTGCCGCCTGGCCGGCGATCGTTTTGTGGTGCTGTTGCCCGATACCGGCGAAAGCCAGGCGCAACGGCTGGCCGCAGAGCTTGAACAGGCAGTTCGCAGTTTGGCCCACAAGACCCGGCAACACGGTGAACGCTTGCAACTGAGTGCGGGCACGGCGGTGGTCATGGCGTTCGACGAAAGCCCCCAAGCCCTGCTCAAGCGCCTGAACCTGAGGTTAGCCCAGTCCCGGCAAACCCTGGCGAAAAGCGCCTGAGGCCGCCCATGACCGTCAAGACCTGCTCGTACGAAACCGACAGCCGCTTCATTCCGGGCCACTATCAACCAGCCGCGTTGATCGACCTGGCGCTGTCGCGGGGCATCGACAGCCACCGTTTGCTGCGCGGCACCGGGCTGTTTCACGAGGACATCCTGGCGGGCCAGAGCCGCATCAGCCCCCAGCAGTTCCTCGGTTTGATCGACAACAGCCGGCGCCTGCTGGACGCCAGCGACAGCAGTTTTCTCTTCGGCCAGCGGCTGCTGCCCGGGCATTACGGGCCGGCCAGCCATGCCTTGCGCCACGCGCAGAATCTGCACCAGGCACTGGAAACCTTGATCGAGCAACAAGCCCTGCTCTGCCCCTTGGCTGCGCCGCGCCTGTTGCTGGATGAGCATTACGCCTACGTTCACTGGCTGGACAGCTGCGGGGCCGATGAGCAATGGCGCTTCGTGCTGGAGGCGAGCATGACATCGATGGTGGCGATGAGCGCCTGGCTCAGCGGCGAGCGCCTGCCTTGGCAGTGCAGCTTTCGTCATGACGAGCCGCGTTACGTCGAGCAATATTGGGTTCACCTGGGCGAGCACAGCCAATTCAATCGACCGCTGGACTTGATGCGCCTGCCCCGCCATTGCCTGGCGCAACCCTGGCCCAACGTCTCGGCCACCGCCGGCCAGGTCGCACGGACCGAAGCCCGGGATCGACTCGATGAACTGGGGTTTACCGCCAGTTTTCTCGATTGCCTGTACGACTACCTGCGCTCAAACGTGCAACAGACGCCCAGCCTGGAGCAGACCGCCCAGGCCTTCGCCATGAGCCCGGCAACCCTCAAGCGCAAGTTGCGCAAACATCACACCGGTTTCCAGCAGCAAGTGGACCGGGTGCATACCCACGTGGCGCTGTACCTGTATCAGGTCAAGGGCTTTAGCAACGAGGAAGTGGCCCAATACCTGAGCTTCAACGACACGGCCAATTTCCGCCGCTCGTTCAAGCGCTGGACGGGTAGTACGCCGAAGCTGATCCGGCAGTTGCTGATGTTGGGTTGAGGCTGTCGCGGTGAACCGCTGTTGTGGCGAGGGAGCTTGCTCCCGCTCAGTTGCGCAGCGACTGTAAGATCGTGGGGCCGCTGCGCAGCCCAGCGGGAGCAAGCTCCCTCGCCACAAGAGCCGCTCCTGGGAGAATAGCGGGCTCAATGCCCGCGAATGTAATGCTCCAACTGCCGGATCAGATCCGCCTGTTCGACGATCGCCTCCTTGACCAGGTCGCCGATCGACAGCAGGCCGATCAGCTGCCCGTTGTCCAACACTGGCAGATGTCGCAAATGGCTGTCGGTCATGACTTCCATGCAGCGGTCGATGCTCTGCTGGCTGTCGGCGGTGATGACCGGTGCGCTCATGATGGTGCGCACCGGCGTGCCCACTGACGAGCGGCCCTTGAGAACCATCTTGCGTGCATAGTCGCGCTCGCTGAACACGCCGATGACCTGGCCGTTCTCGATCACCGGCAATGCGCCGACGTTTTTTTCGGCCATGATTTGCAGCGCTTCGAGCACCGTCTGCTCAGGCGCGATGCTGTGGACCTGCTGGTTTTGTACGCTCTTGAGCCTTACCAGTTGAGCAGCGGTTTTCATTGTTCATCCCCAGCTTTAAAAAAAGCGGCAATCAGTCTTCGCCAATTTCAACCACATCGCCATTCAAGCGCACCGGCCAAACTCGCAGGCGCTGTTCCGGGTATTCCAGGCAATGCCCGTCTTCCAGGCGGAAATGCTGTTTGTACATCGGCGAAGCAATCACCAGTTCACCCTTGATGCTGCCCAGCAAGCCGCGACCGATCACGTTCGCGCCGGACTTGGGATCGCGATTGTCGATGGCGTACAGCGGCTTCTCCTCATCTGGCAGGTAGAGCAGCGCCACCTGGCGCCCGTCATGCCAGGCGACCACGCCGGAGTTGGGCACCAGGTCCTCGCGGCTGCACAGGGCGCGCCATTGCAACGGTTCCAGGGCGAGATCGCGAGCGGGAATACGAACGACGTTTGACTGGCTCATCAGAGCACCTCCTCGGTGATGGGAATCAGGTGAAGTTCGCCGGCATGCACCGGCCGACGCTGGCCGCGCTCGCGGACGAAATGGACGTCCGGATCGCCGCGCTTGTCGTTGACGAATGTGCGGAAGCGCTTGAGCTTCTCGGGGTCTTTCAAGGCGTTGGCCCACTCGCATTCGTAGCGGTCGACCACCAGTTGCATCTGCGCTTCAAGCTCGGCGCCCAGGCCCAGGCTGTCGTGGATGATCACGTCCTTGAGGTAACCCAGGCCGCCCTCCAGGCTTTCACGCCACACCGAGGTGCGTTGCAGCTTGTCGGCGGTGCGGATGTAGAACATCAGGAAACGATCGATATAGCGGATCAGC
Source organism: Pseudomonas sp. Z4-20 (assembly GCF_051131955.1). Classification (NCBI taxonomy): domain Bacteria; kingdom Pseudomonadati; phylum Pseudomonadota; class Gammaproteobacteria; order Pseudomonadales; family Pseudomonadaceae; genus Pseudomonas; species Pseudomonas sp. Z4-20. Next base: position 2,804,332 of record NZ_CP071641.1, on the reverse strand, counting down.
GTGGCGTCATCCAGGTCGGTGGCAAACAGCTCGGCGTGACGCGGGCGCATGCCACCGTTGCCTGCGATATAGAGGTTCCATCCCTTCTCGGTGGCGATCACACCCACGTCCTTGCTCTGAGCTTCGGCGCACTCGCGGGTGCAGCCGGACACCGCGAACTTGAGTTTGTGTGGCGAGCGCAGGCCTTTGTAGCGATCCTCGATGGTCAGGGCCATTTGCACACTGTCCTGCACGCCGTAGCGGCACCAGGTGCTGCCCACGCATGATTTCACCGTGCGCGTCGATTTGCCGTAGGCGTGACCGGTTTCGAAACCGGCTTCGATCAGCTCGGCCCAAATGTCCGGCAACTGGTGCAACTGGGCACCGAACAGGTCGATGCGCTGGCCGCCGGTGATCTTGGTGTAGAGGTCGTATTTCTTCGCCACCACGCCGATGGCGATCAGTTTGTCAGCGCTGATTTCACCCCCGGCGATGCGCGGCACCACCGAATAGGTGCCGTTTTTCTGCATGTTCGCCATGAAGGTGTCGTTGGTGTCCTGCAACGGCACCAGGTGCGCGTCCATGATCGGCTGGTTCCAGCACGACGCCAGGATCGAGCCCACGGCCGGCTTGCACAGGTCGCAGCCGGTGTGGCCACGGCCGTGCTTGGCCAACAACTCCTCAAAACTGATGATCCCTTCCACTCGCACCAGGGCGTAAAGCTCTTGTCGGGTGTAGGCGAAGTGTTCGCACAGGCTCTTGTCGACGCTGACGCCACGGGCAATCAGCTCGTGTTCGAATACTTGCTTGACCAGGGCTGCGCAACCACCGCAACCGGTGCCGGCCTTGGTGTCGCACTTCAATTGGCCGAGGTCGGTGCAACCCGCGTCGATGGCCGAGCAGATCGAACCCTTGGTGACGTTGTGGCACGAGCAGATCGTCGCCGCTTCGGGCAACGCCGCCGGGCCCAGTGTCGGAGCGCCTTCGGACGATGGCAGAATCAGCGCGGCGGCGTCCTTGGGCAAGGCGATTGCGTTCTGCATGTACTGCAACAACGTATCGTAGTAACTGTTGTCACCGACCAGCACCGCGCCGATCACCCGTTTGCCGTCGGCATCCACCACCAGACGCCGGTAGCTGGCGCTGGTCTGGTCGATGAACTGGAAGCTGCGCGAACCCGGGGTGCTGCCATGGGCGTCGCCAATGGAGCCCACATCAACGCCGAGCAGCTTGAGCTTGGTGGACATGTCGGCGCCGGTGAACGCTTCGCCGGCCTGGCCACACAGGCGCGCCGCAACGTTACGGGCCATTTGGTAGCCCGGCGCGACCAGGCCGAAGATGCTGCCATTCCAGGCGGCGCATTCACCGATGGCGTAGATGTCCGGGTCGCTGCTTTGGCAAAGGTCGTCAATCACCACGCCGCCGCGCGGGCCGATCTGCAATTCACATTGGCGGGCCAAGGCATCCTGGGCGCGGATGCCGGCGGAGAACACGATCAGGTCGGTTTCCAGGAAGTCGTCGTCACCGAAGTTCATCCGATAACGGTACTGCTCACCGGCGCTGATGGATTGAGTGCCTTTGGACAAATGCACGCCGACACCCAGCTTCTCGATGCGCGCCTTGAGGGCCAGGCCGCCCTGCTCGTCCAGTTGCACCGGCATCAAGCGCGGGGCGAATTCCACTACGTGGGCTTCCAGGCCAAGAGTCTTGAGGGCGTTGGCGGCTTCCAGGCCCAGCAGGCCGCCACCGACCACCACGCCACGACGGGCATTGCTCGCGGCGGCACGGATCGCGTCGAGGTCTTGCAGGGTGCGATAGACCAGGCAGGAATCGCCTTCGGCGCCCTGGATCGGCGGCACGAATGGGTAGGAGCCGGTGGCGAGCACCAGTTTGTCGTAGCTGATGCGTTCCCCGGCAGTGACTACCTGGCGCGCCTGGCGGTCGATTTCCAGTACCGGAACGCCCAGGTGCAGCGTGACACCCGGAGTCTGGTACAACGACGCTTCGCCAAGCGCCAGGGACTCGGCGTCGCGGCCCGAGAAATACTCGGACAGGTGCACGCGGTCATAGGCACGCATCGGCTCTTCACTGAAGACACGCACGTGATAATGGTCGAGCGCACCGCGCTCGACCAGTTGCTCGACGCAGTGATGGCCGACCATGCCATTGCCGATCACGATCAGCGTTTGCAGCTTGTTCAGAGAAGCAACGTTGGAATTCATAAAAGCACCCGACAAAAGCCCATCACGGTTCTGGAAGCAAAAAAAAGACGCCTGAAACCTTGCGGTTCCAGGCGTCTTTGCCTGTTCTGTGCGGTATCGGCCCGGCGGCTGCGCCTGGACCTACCGTTATTCCCCGGCCTGCTGGCTCTCGATCATCGTTGACCGACGGGGGTGCCCACTCGATTGTGTTCGCGGCGGGCCTGTAGAGGTTCTTGCAGCGAGCGTGCCAAGCTTGGGCCGCCACCGTTCCCACGGGCCCTTCCCCAAGAAAAAGCCCTTGCGGGCGCGGACTTGGCCGCTGGCGCAGGCACTTCGCCAACGGTGCTGCCAGGGCTGTCGCGCCCTCCGCTGATTGCCTTGCGATGGTGCGATCTCCCGCCCGCGGCTTCATAAAAGTGCAGCCGTTGCGACCCGCGTGCAAAAATCCTGAACCATCGCCAGCACCCATTTTCACAGGTAAAGGGCTATTGATCAGAGGTGAATGCAATGGATGAGCGAACCCCACCTGTCGTCGTGATCTGTGGCGCCACCGCTGGCGTCGGCCGTGCCACCGCGCACCGTTTTGCCGTCGCCGGCTATCGAGTCGGGTTGCTGGCCCGAGGCGAGCAAGGCCTGGCGGCCACGCAAGAGGAATTGCAACAGTTGGGTGCGATGAGCTTGGGAATCAGCGTCGATGTCGCCGATGCCGAGGCGGTGTTCGAAGCGGCACAGCGTATGGAGCGCGAGTTGGGGCCGGTCGGCGTATGGGTCAATTGCGCGATGGTCACTGTGTTTTCACCTATCCGCCAACTGGGTGCCGAAGAGGTCCAGAGGGTCACGGCGGTGACTTACCTGGGCACCGTTCACGGCACGCTTGCGGCCTTGGACCTGATGGGGCGGCGCAATCGTGGGGTAATCATCCAGGTCGGCTCGGCGCTGGCCTATCGCGCCATTCCGCTGCAAGCGGCCTATTGCGGCGCCAAGTTCGCGGTGCGCGGCTTCACCGATTCGTTGCGCTGCGAATTGCTCCACGAGCACAGCGACATCCGGGTCTGCATGGTGCAGTTGCCGGCGATCAATACCCCGCAGTTCGATTGGGCGCGCAACAAATTGGGCAAGCGGCCGCAACCGGTGCCGCCGATTCATGATCCGGACGTGGCGGCACGGGCCATTTTCAGCGTGGTGAAGCGCACGCCCAGGGAATTGTGGCTGGGCACCGCCTCCCTGAAGGCGATCGTCGGTACGTGCCTGATGCCGGGCCTGCTTGATCGCTTGTTGGCCCGCAACGCCTACACCGGGCAAATGACCAACGAGGATGATGACAACCAACGAGCCGACAATCTGTTCGAGTCGCAGCCATCCTTGCACCGTACCCGCGGGCGGTTCGCTGGCCGCTCGCGGGACTCTGCATTGGCCTTCAGCTCGACCCAGGTGTCGGCACTATTATTTGCCGTCGCAGGATTGCTCGCCGTGGTGTTGCTGCTGTTTTGAACCGGTGCGGCGGAACCAGCGATATCCGTAGCCACGCAGCGTCAGGCTCGACTTTGTCGAGTGCGGGTACGGACCGTCCGCGAGCACTTCCTCAAAGCCTTGCACATCCATCTCCTTGAGTTGCACGTCGACCGTTTCGGCACTCAGGTTCGCCAACATGACTGAAGTGTTGTCGCACACGTGAGCGATGGCGAACACCGCCGGATGGCTGATCGACAACAGTTGCGCCTTGCCGTCGCCGACTTCGGTCAATCGCGACCGCGCCGATAGCAGCGTGCGAGTCCGAGCCAGCAAGGAATCGGGATCGTCCTGCTGGTGCGCGACATTCAAGTTCGTGTAGGCGAACGGGCCTTCATCGATCACCGGAGCAGCCAGGGATTGGCTCGAAGAGAAGCCCGCATTGACCTGGTCGCTCCACTGCATCGGCGTGCGCACGGACAGGCGCTCGGGGCGGGAAAGGTCGTCGCCCATGCCTATCTCTTCGCCATACCGCACGATTGGCGTGCCCGGCAACGACAACAGCAATGCCTGGGCCAGCGCCTGACGATGCACATTCCCATCCAGCATCGGCGCCAGGCGGCGGCGAATACCCCGGCCATACAAGCGCATGTTTTCCTGCGGGGCAAACGCCCGCATGACTTCCTCGCGTTCCTCCTCGCTCAAGCGTTCCAGGTCCAGTTCGTCATGGTTGCGCAGCCACACGGCGTAATTGGCACCGTCCGGCGGTGCGGGGCGTCGGCTGATCGCGCGCTGCAAGGGTTCGGCTTCGCCTCGGGCCAAGGCCAGGAACAGATGATTATTGACCCAGAAATCCAGTACCAGGCCCAGGCGCTCGCCGGTGCCGAAGTAATGGCTGTAGCGTTCCGGCTCGACGTCCACTTCGCCCATCAGCACGCCTTGCGGATTGATTCGGGTCATATACTTGAACAACCGGTCCAGCACCCAGACACCCTGCTCTTCATCCCCGCGACCTGCCTGCTCGACCAGGTGCGAAGCGGCATCGAGGCGAAAGCCGGCGATCCCCAGTTCAAGCCAATGGACCATGATCCGCTCGATTTCCTCGACGACTTTCGGGTTCGCCAGGTTGAGGTCCGGTTCATGACGATAGAACAGATGCCGATAGTATTGCCCGGCCTGTTCGTCCCAACGCCAGATGCTGTTTTCCACCGGCGGAAAAATCGGTTGGTTGCCGTCGTCCACCGGTTCGTCGGACCACAGGTAGTAGTCGCGGTAGACGCTGTTCTTGTCACGTCGCGCCCTCTGGAACCACGGATGTTGGTCCGAGGTATGTTGCACCACCAGTTCGAGAATGACCCGAATTCCCCGCTCCCCTGCCTGGACGATCAACTGACGCAGGTCTTCTTCACTGCCGAAGCGCGGGTCCAGGGCCATGAAATCGCTGACGTCATAGCCGGCATCCTTGAACGGCGAGCGGTACAAGGGCATCAACCACAGCGCGCCGACGCCCAGCGCCTGGAGATAGTCGAGCTGGCGAATGATGCCTTTCAGGTCGCCACGGCCGTCGCCGTTGCTGTCGTAGAACAAGGAAGGGTCGATCTGGTAGATCAAGGTATTTCGATGCCAGTTGGCTTTCATCGGTCACTCCTTATCGACACAGGATCAGGGCCTGCTCGGCGGCCAGGCGGCCGGTGAAGGGCTGGCCTTCGCCGGCCCCGTCGCTGGCGATCTGCACGCGCCAGGAATCGGCCAGGGGAAACGCGTGCTCGCTGTCGGCGAAGTTGATGCAGACCAGCCGTTCGTCGCCGGCGCAATGACGCCGATAAGCCAGCACCTGCGGGTGCGAGGGCAGCTCTTGCCAGTCGCCGACGCGCAGCGCGCGGCTGTTGCGCCGACACGTCAGCAAACGCCGGTACAGCGCCAAAACGGAATCGCTGGTTCGCTCCTGCGCTTGCACCGACAGCAAGCCGGCATCCGGTGCAAAAGGCAGCCACGGCGCCTGCCCCGACCAACCGTGAGGCGCCTGGACAGTCCATGGCAGCGGCGCCCGGCTGCCATCGCGCCCGCCAGGATCAACGCGGGTCTGGGCGGTCACCTGCGTATCCTCCAGGCCCAGCTCTTCACCCTGGTAGATAAAAGGCGTCCCGCGTAATGTCAGCAACATCACCGCCGCTGCCCGGGTCCGCCGCAATGAGCCGCCGTACCGGCTGCGGTGGCGGCTGTTGTCGTGGTTGGAAAGCACCCAGGTCGGCCACGCCTGCAGCGGGCCCAAGTCGTTTTCCACTTCGCGCACGCACATTCGAAACACCACCGGATCCCAAGGAGCGTCCAACGGTGGAAAGTTGAACGACATGTGCAGCTCGTCACTGGCGCCGTAATAGGCCGCGACCTGGGCCGTGGAGCGAATATTCACTTCGCCGATCAGCACGCGCTCGCCGGGGTAGCTGTCCACCAGCCGGCGCAGTCCGCGCAGCACCTCGTGACTGTAAGGCTGGTCGTTGATCTTGACCATGGTTTCGCCCGCCGTGCAGCGCGGATCGTCGGCAAAGCTCTGGTCCTTGCCGACGCAATGCACCACATCGACGCGAAAGCCATCCACGCCGCGCTGCAGCCAGAAATGCAGCACTTGCTGCATGGCAGCAACGACTTCAGGGTTGTGCCAGTTGAGATCGGGCTGCTGCGGCAAGAAGAAATGCAAATAATACTGCTGGCTGGTTTCGTCCCAGGTCCAGGCGCTGCCGCCGTCGATCGAGGCACGCCAGTTGTTCGGCTGGTCGCGCCAGATGTACCAGTCGCGCTTGGGGTTGTCGCGGCTGGAGCGCGATTCGATGAACCACGGATGTTGGTCGGAAGTGTGGTTCGGCACGAAGTCGAGCAGCACCTTTAAACCACGTTCGTGGGCCTGGGCAATCAGCGCGTCGAGGTCGGCCAGGCTGCCGAACAGCGGGTCGACGTCGGTGTAGTCGCAGATGTCATAACCGGCATCGCACATCGGCGAACGGTACACCGGGGACAGCCACAACGCATCGATACCCAGGCGCTGCAAGTGGTCCAGGCGTGCCGTCAGTCCGGGGAGGTCGCCGATGCCGTCGCCGTTGGAATCGGCAAAAGAGCGAGGATAGACCTGGTAGATCACGGCGTTCTTCCACCAGGGCGAAGGGAAGGAGTTGGGCATGTCGCCTCCTTTGATCGCAGTGTTTGGTGGGCAAGACCGCAGCCCCGCCTGATGTCCCTGGTAAACCGGGACATCAGTTAAGAACCGGAAAAGGCGCTTGGGGTTCGTTTTTTCTTGATCGAACGTGAATCATCCAGGCGTAATTTCGGCCCTCTCGACCATCGAAACGATGCTGTCGAACAGCTCCTGCTTGGCCTCGTCCGCGCTGATTTCCCCGTTGGCCGCCGCATCGGACAACGCCTCCGCCGCCCCCAGCATCCCCCGCAGGCTCGCTTGGGAAAGACGCCCGGTTCCGGCGAACGGCGACAGCACCACCCGGCATTTGTCCAGGAAGATCCCTTCGTACTCCCTCTTGATGCGTTCGAGTTCTGGCGTGCTGCTCAAGGCCGCGCTGACCCCAGGAATCTCCCGCCCCTGAAGCAGAACGCATTCGACGAAGGAAGCAGCTATGACCTGCGCCCGGCTTTTCAGCGTCGGTTCACTGGCTTGGAGTGCAGCATCCATCAACGCGGTCTGGCGGGCGTCGAAATCCTGGTAGAGCGCCGCCAGGAGGCCTGACCGGGTGATGAAGTGGTCGTAGACAATTGGCTTGGTAACCCCTGCCTGCTCCGCCAGCCTGGCCAAGGTCAACGCTTCGCTACCCTCCTCCCGCACCAGGCGCCAGGCGACGTCGAGCAGTTGCCGTTGTCGATCCACACGCGACAGGCGTCGACGGGGTACGGCAGAAGACTGTGAATTTTCATCTGTGCTTGACATGCTAACTTTACCAACCGTAACTTACTGTTCGTAACTTAACCAAGCATACTCGCTTGACGTTGTGTGATGCCAGAAGGAGATTCGACATGCATGCCTTGATCGTTGTTGCCCATCATGATCCCCGTTCCCTGACCCATGCGCTGGCCCAAGCCGTCGGCAACGGAATAATCTTGGCCAATCCGACCGATACGTTCGAGATAGCCGACCTGGCGACCGAGGGGTTCGACCCACGCTTCAGCTTCGCCGACCACGCGGTCCACCACCGCGAGGCTTCGCCGCCTGCCGATGTGCTGGCCGAGCAAGCCAGGATCGAGCGTGCCGATGCGCTGGTGCTGGTCTATCCGATTTACTGGTGGTCAATGCCGGCGTTGCTCAAGGGCTGGATCGACCGGGTATTTTCCAACGGCTGGGCGTTCGATTTCCGGCTCGGCGAGTCATTCTCCCAGCAGCTGCGACATCTGCGGGTCCATCTGGTGGCCGTGGGTGGCGCGGACGCGGACAGCTTTCAACGTCACGGCTATGACCAGGCGATGGTGACCCAGATAGAACATGGCATTTTCGATTACTGCGGCGCCCGCGTGGTGAGTTCCGAACGCTTGCTCGAGTCGGAAACGGTCAATCCGAAGACTCACCTGGACACTGCGCAGGCAATCGGGCAGCGGCTGTTCTCGACGTCCGACGAGACGGCACGCGTCGGCGCCGAGGCCGACTGCGCCTGAACATGATCGCCGTCAGAGCGCACGGCTGCCGGCCACAGAGAGGGCTGCATCGCGTTGGTAGATATCCGGCACGTACACCGCCCGGCCCTGGCTGTCCGCTTGCGCGGTCCAGTAGCTCAGCAGGATCGGCACGGGCTTGGCCAACCTGAACTCATGAGTCAGTTCGCTGGCCAGCAAAGTGTCGGTGCGCGTGCGTTCGGCCGCAGTCACCAACAAGTCCCGCAGGTGCATGACTTGCTCGATACGCACGCAGCCTGAGCTGAATGCCCGCGGGCCTTTGCTGAACAACGCCTGGCTAGGCGTGTCATGCAGGTAGACGGAAAACGGATTGGGGAAACGGATCGCCATTTTGCCCAGCGGGTTTTTCGCACCGGGATCCTGGCGCAGCATCAGTGTGCCGGGGTGGTCCCAGTCGACGTTCTCCACCGCCACCGGCATGCCGTCCCGGTCGAGCACCCTGAGGTTATGTCGGCTGAGAAACTCCGGATCGCGACGAATCTCGGGCAGTTTGTCTTCGCGCATGATGGTAGGCGGGATGGTCCACGTGGGATTGAGCGTCAAGCGCGTGATCCGCGATTTGATCAATGGCGTCTGCCGTTCGGCACGGCCCACCTGGGTACGGGTTTGCCAGATCGGCGCGCCGCCCTGGTAAACCGTCAATTGCGCCGCCGCGACGTTGACCACCACGCTGTCCGGCTCGAGGTCCTGGGCCAGCCAGCGCATGCGCTCCAGGTTGATGCGCAGCTGTTCGCGGCGCATCGCCGGGCTGATGTTCAGTTCGGTGACAGTCCACGGCCCCACGACGCCATCGGCTTGCAGCGAATGATGAAGTTGGAAACTTTTCATCGCATCCACAAGGCTCGGCCCGTAATGCTCATCGGTCTCGGGGGGCGGCACGCTCAGGTAACCCTCGTTGAACAGTCGACGGGCCAGCGCCGGAACTCGTGCATCGCGTTTGTCCGGCTGCAACAGCGAGCCACTGGGCACCGATTGCCAGTCAGCCAAAGGCAGCTGCCGCTGACGGGCGTAGAGTTCGCGCAGGTTGCGATAAAGATCGAGGCTCGGCCGGGCCTGCTCAAAAGCTTCGGCAGGGTTGTGCAGGCCCGTCACGGCGAATTGCAACACCATGGCTTGACGGTCCGGCAACTGCGGATTGGTTTTCCAGACAGGCTCCAGGCGCTTTTGAGGCAGATAACCGAAACGCAGGTCGTGCAGCGCCTGCAGATAATGCTGGCTGATGGCGATGTCGGTACAGGCGGCATTCGGGTAGACGCCTGCGTCCGGCAAGCTGTAGCGGGCCGGATCCAGTCCATCGTCAGCCAATTGTTGCAATTGGACCTGCAGCGCCTGTAACCGCTCATCGTTCGACCAGAGTGCCTGGCCTGCGTTTTGCTGGTACAGCGCCTGCAAGCTCATCACCGTCGGAAAGTCGACACGTGCAGCCAAATCGGGGCAGTTGACCGACAGCTGCGCCAATGCGGTCTGCGCCAGCGCTGGATCGCCGTCCTCGGCTGCAGCGACCAATGGCGCAACGAGCAAGAAAAGGCTCAGGTAACATGCGGTCTTTTTGAACAACTGCTTTACTCCAATCCATGGCCGTCTCGTTGACGGTGAATTTTGCGACAGGTACGACCCATCATCATGCAAACAAACAAAATCGGATGGGATGCCGCAAACGAACGCCGCCCCCAGCTGTTTTCGCCTGTATCGGGCCTGCTGCGCCAACTGTGCCTGCTCATCACCGGCCTTGCCCTGATGTGCAGCCCGGCGCTGGCCGCAAAGCTCAACGCCCAACCGCTTTACAACAGCCTCGCCCACGCGGCGCCGGAACTCAATCCCCAAGCGCTGAAAAGTGCCTTGAGTGCGATGCAGTGCGCAGTCGCGAACGGTGCCCGACAGGCTCGCCATCTTGCCGTGATCGATTATTCGCAACCTTCGACGGCGCGGCGCCTATGGATCTTCGACCTGCGCCAGAAAAAGCTGGTCTTGCGCGACCTGGTAGCCCACGGACAGAAATCCGGGGAAAACTTCGCCACGCAGTTCTCCAACCGCCTGGGCAGTTACCAGTCCAGCCTGGGACTGTTCCGTACCCAGGAAAGTTACCAGGGCGCCCATGGCTATTCGCTGCGCATGGATGGCCTTGAACCGGGTTTCAACGACTTGGCCCGCGACCGCGCGATCGTCATCCATGCCGCCGATTACGTGAATCCGCTGTGGAGCGCTCGCCAGGGCCGCATCGGTCGCAGCCTGGGCTGCCCCGCCGTGCGTCCGCAAGTGGCGCGCCAGGTGATCGACAAGCTCAAGGGTGGGCAATTCATGTTTTCCTGGTATCCCGACCCGGCGTGGCTCAAGCGCTCGGCTTATCTGAATTGCCAACCGCAACAAGTGGCGAGCATTCTGGCGGCCAGCGAGGGTTGATGAGCGGGAGCAAGCTCCCTCGCCACAGGGATTGCGCCCGGTCCGCCTACGGTTAAAATGCCGGCCTTTCGAATCGCTGGCGTTGTCCGATGAACCCTGAAGCACTGCAAACCCTGCATACCCATCTGCTGACCGCCCTGGAATCGGTGCCCGAAGAAACCCGGCGCCTGTTCCATGGCCGCGGTCGCTGCTGGCCGGGGCTGGAGCAGATCACCGTCGATTGGCTGCAAGGGGTGGTACTGGTTTCGCTGTTCAAGGAACCCGAGGCGGCGCAGCTGGAGAATTTGCTGTCAATGCTGTGCGCCCTCCCCACCTCGCCCGCCTGGCAGCACAGCGCCGCCCATACGCTCGCCGTCCAGCACCGCTACTTGCCCGATAGCCTGACCCAATGGCTAGTAGGCGAACCGATCGATGAATGGACCCTGACCGAAGGCGGCCTGCGCTACCGAATCGACTTGGGCAAGAAGCAGAACAACGGCCTGTTCCTCGATATGCGCTACGGTCGCGACTGGGTGCGGGCCAACGCCCAGGGCAAGCGCGTGCTCAATCTGTTCGCCTACACCTGCGGTTTTTCAGTGGCGGCCATTGCCGGCGGGGCTCGGCATGTGGTCAACCTGGATATGTCCCGTGCGGCCCTGAGCCGCGGTCGCGACAACCATCGGCTCAATGGCCACGACCTTGGGCAGGTGAGCTTCCTTGGCCACGACTTGTTCAAGTCTTGGGGCAAGGTGATCAACAGTGGCCCGTACGACCTGGTGATCATCGATCCACCCACCTTCCAGAAAGGCAGCTTCCTGTTGACCAAGGATTACCAGCGCGTGCTGCGCCGCCTGCCCGAACTGCTGACCGTCCATGGCACGGTATTGGCCTGCAGTAACGACCCGGCCACCGGCCCGGACTTTCTCATCGACGGCGTCATGCGTGAAGCACCGGGCCTGATTTTTGGACAGCGTCTGGAAAACCCTCCGGAGTTTCCGGACGCTGACCCGGCCTGTGGCCTGAAGGCCCTGGTCTTCAATCGAGAGGGTCAGGCCATCGGCTGACTCGCGATGGAGGTCGGGTCTCTGCCCAGGCCTTGATTGAATTATCTGGGTCGTAACGGCCACCACCGGTCGACCATGCCCGTGGTAATCCGGCGCACCGTCGCCTCCAAGTCCCAACTTCTGACTGATCGGTAGATCGCCATGGTTCGCCGCAGTTGGTCCTCGTTGAGCCTCACCGGACGACCCGCCGTCCAATCCACATCCGCCACGGCCTCCAGCCCTGCACGGCGCCAGACCCACTGACCGTTTTCCTCGACGCGCGCCAACGCGCTGGGTAGATCTGTGTGAGGCTGCGCCAGGTTATCCAAGAGTACCTGCGGCCAGCGGGCAGGATTCACCGGATCGCTGAAGGCATCTACGAGGTCGCTCTCGACCGTATCCCAGGCTGACAAGTGCTGCGGCCATTCGTCCGACATCAATCCCAAGTAGGGCCGCCAAGTCATTTCACCTATGCGGGGCGCATGATCATTGTTGTTGAAGGTGTCCTGGGCATCGCTGAGCCAGCCGATGAACGCCTCTCGGGTAGAATACATCTGGCGTTGCGCGGGATCGGGATAGCGCTGCGCCAGCGTGTGGTTCCAATAGGCGTAATGATCAACCAGAAAACTTGCGAACGGTGCGCGTTGTCGTTGCAGACGAGCGCGCAGAACCGATTCGAACATCATGAAATGGACTTCCAGCTCGGTGAGATCGGGCGTCTGTCGGTCCTGGCTGCGCGCTTGCAACCGAGTGCGTAGCTGGGCCAACTGCTGGTCGAAATCAGGCACATGCGTTGAAAGAGGATCGTGAGCATTCTGATACCCGACGTAGTGTTCCAGAATGGCGGCGGCTCTGGTGCGGTCCTCGAAAGACAGCCCGCCAGGTTGGGCGTCGGCATCGCGAACGGCCCCGCAGAACCAGTCGATGAACCGCCGTCCACCGGCATCGTCGCGGGCGACTTCCAAGGCCGCACGCAACCCCGTATTGATATACAACCAGTCGTCGACCGAGTACCTGAACGCGCGCGGATCCCGGCTGCGCAGGGCGTCGATCTGGGCGCTGGGCAGCGGATTATCCTCAAACAAAAGCCCGAAGGTGCCTTGCTCAAGGCGATCGAGGACGGGAAGCAGATCATCCTGGATGTTCGTGATGTGGTTGTTGCTGAGGTCGACCTCGATATCCTCGCCTGAGGGCCGGGACAGTACCTCCAATGCCAGCGGTGGCACTTGGGTCAGTCCTGTGTTGGAAAGTTCGAGATCGTACAGCGTCGCAAGTTCGGGCAATGCGGGCAGTTGGCTGCAGTTGTTGCCGTTCAGGATAAGCTCCTCCAGTCCTGTAGCGGTGCGCAGGAAGGCGCTGCTCTGTTGATCCAGCCGCAATCCACAGTTCGATAAATCCAATTCTCGCAGCCCGGGTAAATGCGTGATGGCCTGCAGCTGCTCGGGGGTGAAGTCCAGATTGTCGGTCCATATCAGCTCACGCAACGAGGGTAACTCGGCCAGACGATCAATAGCGCTGACAAGATCCGGGCCGGCCGCGCCGGTGCGCACGCCCGAAAGGTCCAAGGTCTCCAGGTTTGGCGCCGCATCAACTCCGGTCAGGGGCGCGAAGAGATCGGGCGCAACATTGAGCGGGTTACCGCCCAATGACAGCTCGAGCAATTCAGGAAAGGTCCCTACAGCCGAAGGTATCGAGGTGAGGCTGTTATGTTGCAAGTCGAGCGATTCGATATTGGGAAACAACCGCACGAAATCCGAAGGATCCTCGCTAAGGCCCATGTCCGTCAGAATCAGTCGCTCGATGTGTTCGAATTGTGCATTGATCGGCGGCAAATGGCCGACTCGCAGTCCCACAAGCCGCAATGTGAATTCGTTGCTGTCGCCATTGGAATCCGGCGCACGCCACCAGGCGCGGCGGATCCGTCCCGTGATGTCCCTGCGCAGTGAAAGCCTTCCCTCGAGTTCATAGTTGTCTTCAGCGGGATGGTGGGAACCCTGGAAGATTTCCCATTGGCTCAGCACCTCGTCCAACGTCGCCCATTCGCTTTCCAATTGGGTGATCAGAACCTCAACACTGACGTTCCGGCGCCGGGCCTGATCGGTCAGGTTGTCCTGAAGCCGCGCCAGTTCCTCTCCCGCATGATTGGGGTATAGCCGCTCAAGACGCTCGTTCAGGCTGTTACGCCAGACATGCATCGGCAACCTTCCACGTCCACTGAGAGGATACCCCAGTTGCCCGTTCAGCCATTGTGGACGGGACCCGCCGATGCCGAGCCCCTGGATCATCAGAAAGCGGCGCAAGCCTTGCCGGTCATCCAGTGCTTGCGAAAGAAGCCGGGCGCGTAATTTGGCGCCTTCCCAGATGTTCACCCCCAGTGCCCGACGCGCAACGTCCGGCATTGCCCTGAGCAATGCATCCTCCAGGCTCAGCGTATCCGTCAGCTCGTTCCCTTGTTCGTCAAAAGCACGGTACTCATCGCCCTCTTGACGAATGGTTTTCAGCGGCCCTGTTTCGCCCACCTCAAGCGGGCTGGAAACATCGCGCAGAAACAGCCGCAGACGCAGATGTCCCTTCAGTTCAGACATGCCGTCAATCAAACCGACAATGATGCGGTCTCGATCAGCGCTGCTTTCGCCACGCTCCAGGGCCCGCAAGGCACGGCTCACGCGTAACTCTCGCAGTGTCTCGACGCTCCGGCTGCCCAGCCTCTCACTCACCCGCCCTTGCAGCAGGCGCAACCGGTCGTGGCCGATGGCCTGGCGGGCAAGTTCATTGGCCATGGACACCGACAGGCCCGGAAAATCCCGTATCAGGGGGGCCGCCAGTGGATCGAGCCCTGGAGAGTCTGCCATGCCGGCCGTCACTCGCTGAGTATTGTCCAGCAGTTGCCGGGCCCAACGTTCGGCCAACAGCCGGCTGCGTTCGACCGGGCGCAGGCCGAAGCTGTTTTGCCCCAACAGCGCGGTCTGCTCGTCCATGCTGAGACGGGCCAGGATACGGCCTGCCCACGCGTCGCCCTCCAAATCCAACGTGCTCAATAGAATCACACGTGTAGCGGCGGCATCGCCCATGGGATAAAACCGCACGCCATCGTGGTAGCGCAGCGCAACGCCTTTCGGCCAGCCTGGCAATTCAAGGAGCATTTGCACACTGCGAAAATGTACGCCCCCAGGCGCTTGATTCTGGCTCAGGCGTCCTATGGCCTGGCGCAGCCGATTCCAATTGCGTGTTTCAGCCAACGCATCGCTGAACAGCGCCGGCAGCGGATGGCCCTCGACCTGCAAGTAGCGCAGATGCGCCTCACTGATGCCGACCCGCCGCTGCACCGCCAAAATGGAAGGGTCGTCCAATTCAGCCGGTGTCTCGGTAAAGTTGCGCAGCAATTGCAGGTTATCCCGTTGCAGAGGGTTGCGGTGTGCCCATTGCCAGCCACGAGCCTGGCTCCACTCCAGCGGCGGGGTGACCCCTCGATGCCTGGGAGGGAGACGCAATTTCAAGGCGTTGCCCTGGCCCTGGACCTCAAAATACCGACCGTCGATACGGACCCATGCCTCGTTTGGTGTGCGCCAGACGCCCCAGCCGTCCTGTTCGGCTTCCATGCCAGGCAAGCGCCGCGCTTCGAAAGGCGTGACGTCACCATTCCACAAGCGCAGAGTGCCATCCTTGACCGGCATGGGTTCGATCGCCGCCCCGGTGAACCCGAGATAGGCACCCTGGGCGATGCCGAACAACACATTGAAAATATGATCGATACCCTCCTGCGCGTGCCCTTCGTTGAACGCCTGGATGCCTTCGAAAATTTCATACACCAGCCGCACGCCCCCTACCGCCGCCGCTGCCATGCCAATTGGGGCGCAGAACGGAATGAAGCTGGCGGCGAGCATCAGCGTCTGTTCGGCAATACGTTCCCAGTATTCGAGCCGAGCCATGAGCGCCTGCCAGTCTTTGTCCCGGGTCGAAACCATCAACGCCGATGCATTGGACATGACGTGCCCGCGCCATTCGTGGTAGCGACCGTTCCAGTGTTCCTCGCGTATATAGCCCAGGCCCCAGGCGACGCGCGGCGCAGGTATGCGAATATGATGGTCGTCTTCGCCCCGCTCGCCTTCGCGCCAGTGGGTTATGCGAGCATTGATTTCCTGGAAAAGATTCAGGTTGCCCTTTAATTCCCATTCCACCTGCTCATGCAAGGCCGTATCCAACTCGGCCTGCAAGCGCAGCGGGAAGTAATTCATCAGGCTTTTGCGATAGCTGCGTTTGCGCACCCGCTCGGTGAGTTCAGCCGACATTGCCTGCAAGCTCGAAAACTGCATGATCGGTGCAACGAGGTCATTGGGCATGTGGAGCACAACCGGGCGAACCCCCTTGGCGTCACCTTTCACCCCCCAGAAGACCCGCACGCCGAACAGCGGCACCGACAGCAACTCCAAGGACTTGACCTCACACGCCAAGGCGGCCGTCGGCCTTGCCTCCAGTTGGACCCCTACCGATGCCAGCAACTGTTCGCCGGTTTTATCGAGGCGCCCATCCAGCTTCGCCTCGTAGGCGTCATACACAAGCTGACTACGGGCAAAGGCCTTATAAACGGAGGCAGCCTCAGGGTCCCGGCCTGCGATGCGCGGCAACTTGCTTTCCAGCAACTTACGGTAGGTTCCCCCGACATCCACCCGCCGGCAGACCCGGGCGAATTGGGCCGGGGACATGGGCATGCTGGCCGTATCCGACAGCTGTCCCCATCGATAATACTCGTCAGGCTTGCCTTGGACGTACAGCTGCCCTCTCCTATCGAAGTCACTGTCGGCAACCGCATCGCCTGGCGCAAAATTCCCCATGGCCGCTTCGACTACGCTCAATGAAGGCTCGTAAGGACCGCGCTTGACCTTTGCCCGACGCACCGCATCCTTGGCACTCGCGCCAATCACCGGCCCCCAGCCCTGCATCTCGGGCTGGCTTTGGAGCTGATCGAGCGTGTAGTCGTTAGGGTCGGGCCACTCTTTGACCAGCACATCGAGCGCATCGCTGTCGCTTTGTAACTGTTGGGTGAGCGTCTGAAAACGCTCTTGGCTCGCTCGCTCGGCTTTTGTTAACCAACCAGGCAGTCGGGCCTGGATGAACTCTACATGAGTCTCGGGGGTGGACATGATTTCACCTCCTTCCTTGGGGGCTGTTGAATTGTCAACGCCAGGCCAAGCCTGACGCTGATGCCGACTGACGACGTCCCAACAGGACGAACGCAAGCCGGCGCGGTTTTTTTCAGGTAGTTGACCTAGGCGCCCGCACCGGCCACCAGGGGACAACCAGATCGGTCGTGATGCGACGAACCAATGCATCCACTTCACGGCTCTTGACCGAGCGGTAGATGGCCATGGTCCGTCGGAACTGGTCGTCGTTGAGGTTGACCGGCTGGCCTGCGGCCCAATCCACATCGGCCATGGGCTCGAGGCTGGACCTGCGCCAGACCATCTGCCCATTCACCGAGACATGTTCCAAGGCACTCGGCAAATCGGCGTCCGGGTGCACCAGGTTATCCAGCAGCACCTGTGGCCACCCGGACGGGTCTACCGGCTCGCTGAAAGCGTCCACCAGATCGTTTTCAACCGTGTCCCAGATCGCCAGCCCATCGGTCCAGTCCAGGGACATCAGCCCGAGGTAGGGGCGCCAGGTCATTTCCCCGACGCGAGACGCTTGATCGTTGTTGTTGAAGCTGTCCTGGGCATCGCAAAGCCAATCGATGAAGCGCTCTTGCGTCATCAGCCCATTGCGCTGGACGGCATCGGGATACAGGGCTGTCAGAATGAGATTCCAATAGTCGTAATGCTCGTTCAGAAAACCTGCAAAAGGCACGCTTTGAGGTTCAAGCCGGGCACGCTGGACCGCAGTGAACATCATGAAGTGCACTTCCAACTCCGCGATGTCCGGCTGCTCCCTGTCCAGGATGCGTGCTTGCAAGCGACCGCGCAGAGCCCCCAATTGTTGGTCGAAGTCCGCAAGCCGGGGCGAGAGCTCGGCATAGACGGTGCGAAAGCCCGTGTAGTGCTGGAGCACCGCGCCGGCCCTCACCCGGTCGTTGTAGGCAAGTCCAATATCGGCGCGGCTATTGGCTTCGGTCATCGCGGTGGAGAACCAATCGATGAAACGCCGGTTGCCGGCATCGTCGCGAGCCGCCTCCAGAGAACGTTGGAAGGAAGGAAAGCTGTCCAGCCAGGCATCGACCGTGTAGCGAAAAGCTTCCGGCTTGAATACCCGAAGCCCTTGGATCTGCGCACTGGGCAGCGGGTTATCATGAAGCAGCAGTACCAGGTCGTCAGGTTTTGGCCGGGCGCCAAGCGCGGGAAGTAGCTCGTCCTGAATGTCGTTGATGCGGTTACCCTTGAGGTCAAGAAAAGCATGCTCGGAAGGATTGGCAAGCACGGCCAATGCCAGGACCGGCACCTTGTCGAGTCCGGCATTGGCCAGTTCCAATTCCCGAAGTTGCGTCAGTTCCGGCAGGTTGGGGAGATAGGTGCAGTTATTGCCGCTCAAGCGCAACCCTTTCAACGACGTGGCCGTGCGCAGGAAGGCACTGCCCGCCTCATCCAGGCGCAGGCCACAATTCACCAGATCCAATGAGTGCAATCCGGGCAAGGCAGTAAGGGCCGCCAATTCCTGAGGGGTGAAATGCAGGTTGTCGTTCCAAACCACCTCGCGCAGGGAAGGCAGCTCGGCCAGGCGATTGATGGCGGCGATCATCGCGGCGCTGGTCGACGGTGCTGCGTCACTGCTGATGCCGGACAGGTTCATGGCGCGTAAATGAGTCGCCGAATCGGCGCCCAGCAAAGGGGCAAACACGTCGGCGGTGATGGCAAGGGGATTGTGGCCCAATGACAGCTCCATCAACCCGCGCAGCTCGCCCACTGCCACGGGAATCGCCTTGAGGTGGTTATCGTGCAGACGCAGCGTATCGAGGTTGGGGAACAGCCGGAGGAAATCCGAAGGATCTTCGTCCAGGCTCAAGTCCACTAGCGTCAGCTCTTCAATGTGATCGAAATTCGCGTTGATGGGAGGAAGCCGGCCGATGTCATGCCCCACCAATTGCAAGCTTATCTCGCCGCCCTCCCGGTGTGGGTCGGTTGCGCGCCGCCAGGCACGGCGAATTTCCTCTGCCACGGCGTTGCGCTGGCGGGCTCGCGCCTCGGTGTCATAGAGATTTTCAACAGAATGATGGGCTTCATCATGAACCGCCCATTGATGCAATCCTTCGTCAAGCGCTGTCCACTGGGCCTCCAGCCCGCCGAGCAAATCTTCCAGGCCGATCCCCTCGCGCCGCGCCTGCTCGGCCAAAGTCAGCCGAAGCCGCGCCAAGGCAATGCCTGCATGATTGGGATACAGCTGCTCGAGTCGATGATCCAAGCCCCCGCGCCATTCCTGTAGCGCAAGCCGTCCGCGTCCGCTGAGCGGGTAACCCAAGCGTCCGTTCAGCCACTGGGGACGCGCACCGTCATTGCCGATGCCTTTCATCGACAGAAAGGATCGCAGTCCCTGCCGGTCATCCATGGCCTGGGCAAATAGCTGAGCCCTAAGCGTGTCCGCTTCCCAGATATTCAAGCCCAGAGCCTGGCGCGCGTCGTCCGGCATGGCTCTCAGCAAGGCCTCCTCCAGCGCCAGGGGGCCAGCCAGCTCTTCACCATATTCGTCAAACGGGCGGTATTTATCGTCCTCCTGGCGAATGACCTTGATGGGGCCTTCTGCTTCCACTTCGATTGGCCCTCTCAGCTCCCGTGACCACAGGCGCAAATGCAGCCGACCTTGGGCCTGCGGCGAGCGGCCGAGCAGCCCCATGACAATGCGATCACGATCACCGCTGCTTTCACCGCGCTCCAAGGCATGCAACGCACGGCTCAGGCGCAGCTCACGCAAGGCTTCAGCACAGCGTTGACCCAGCCCTTGCGTCACTCGTCCGTCGAGCAAGCGCAGGCGATCCTGGCCGGTGGTCTCCCGGGCAAGCTCATTGGCGATGGATTCCGGTAAGCCCGGAAAGGCTCGGCGCACCGGCGCGGACAAAGGGTCGAGCACGGAGGACCGGCGCATGCCCTTGGTCACCCGCGCGGCGTTGCGCTCCAGTAGCTCGGCCCAGCGTTGGGCCAGCAGACGACTGCGTTCAGCCGGACGCAAGCCGAAGCTGCTTTGCCCGAGGATCGCGGTCTGCTCGTCCGTGCCCAGGTTGGCGAGGACATAAGACGCCCAGGCATCGTGCTCCAGATCAGCCTTGCTCAGCCGAATAAAACGTGTATTGGCCTTATTCCCCACGGGATAAAGCGTCACTTCGTCGTAATAGCGCAGCGACAATTTCTTCGGCCAGCCTGGCAGGTCTACCAGTGTCTGGACGATCCGAAAATGCTTGCCACCCGGCGCCTCATCACGACGCAGACGCTCGATGGTATGCCGCAGCCACTGCCAGTTGCGTGCCTCATCCAGGGCGTCGGCGAATATCGCCGGCAACGGCTGTCCCTCGGCTTGAAGATAGCGCAGATGTGCCTCGCTGATTCCGACCTGACGCTGCAGCGCAAGAATCGTCACGTCATCGAGTTCGCCAGGCGTCTCGGCGAAGGACCGCAACAGATCCAGGTTTCCCCACTGCATCGGGTCACGATGCGCCCATTGCCAACCGCGGGCACGGCTCCATGCCAGCGGTGGCCTGACGCCGCGATGCCCGACGGGCAAGCTCAGGTCCAAAGCATCGCCAGTGCCTTGGACTTCGAAGTATCGATCATCAATTCGCACCCAGGCCTTGTCGGTTGTTCGCCAGACACCCCAGGCATCCTGCTGGGCCTCCACGGGCGGCAATCGTCGCGCCTGGAAAGGCGTGACATCGCCATTCCACAAGCGCGTGCTGCCATCATGCACTTGCATGGGCTCAATGGCGCCGCCGATAAACCCCAGGTAGGCACCTTGAGCGATTCCGAACAATACGTTGAAGATATGCTCGATGCCTTCCTGGGCTTGCCCTTGATTGAAGGCCTGGATGCCCTCGAAGATTTCGTACACGAGGCGCACGCCGCCTACCGCCGCTGCCGTCATGCCAATGGGCGCACAGAATGGAAAGATGGTGGCGGCGACCATTAACGCTTGCTCGACCAGGTTCTCCCAGTAGGCAAGGCGAGCCAACTGCGCCTGCCAGTCCAGATACCGGGTCGGGACCATCAGCGCAGCAGCGTTGTCCAGGGCTTGGCCGCGCCATTCGTTGTAGCAAGCAGTCCAGGGTTCTATACGAAGATCACCCATTCCCCAGGCAACCTTGGGCATCGGTATCCGGATGCGGTGACGGTTGCCATCCTCGCCCCGCTCCCCGTCGCGCCAGCCGGTGATCCTGGCGTAGAGCTCCTGGATCACGTTAGGGTTGTCGTCCACCCGCCATTCCACCTGGTCATGGAGAGCCGTCCCGAGCAAGGCTTGTAGACGCAACGGAAAATACTCCATCAGGCGCTCGCGATAGCGGCGTCTGCGTACCCGCTCAGTAAGTTCGGCGGACATGGCTTGCAGGCTGGCAAACTGCTTGAGGGGCGCCACTTCATCGTTGGGAATGTGCAGGACAATCGGCCGCACGCCGCTGGCGTCCCCTTGCACGCCCCAATACACCCGCGCGCCAAACAGCGGCACCGACAGCAGCTCCAGGGACTTGACCTCGCAGGCCAGGGGGACGACGGGCCGCTCTTCAAGTTGGATGCCAACGTGAGCCAGCAATCGGGCGCCGGTTTCATCAAGGCGCCCGTCCAGTTTCGCCTCGTAGGCATCATGAGTCAGCTGGCTGCGTGCATACGCCATGTAGGCGTTCGCAATAGCGGGAATTTCGCTCCCGATGCGCGGCAGCGTCCCTTCCAACAATTGGCGGTAAGCCCCGCCTACGTCCACTCGGCGACACAGCCGCGCGAATTCGGCAGGGCTCATGGGTAAAGGCGCAGTGTCCGACGGCGCGCCCCATTGGGTGAATTCCTGCGGCCGTCCCTGAATGAAAAGCTCGCCCTTGGTATCGAACTCACCGCCGATGACCGCATCGCCGGGGGGATAATTGCCCATGGCCGCCTTGATCACCGACAACGTGGGATCAATAACGTAGGGCCCGCGCCTGACCCTCGCACGGCGTATCGCATCCGCGTTGTCGCCGACGCCGTTTATTGGACGCCAAGCCTGTATTTGTGGCTCGGCCTGCAGCAGTTCGCTGGCGAAGGTTTCCGGTGCAGGCAGGTCGACCAGCAGCGCATTGAGCGCATCGCTGTCGCGCTGCAATTGCTGGACAAGGACCTTGAAACGCTTCTGCTCCGCACGGGAGGCTCGCTTCAACCAGGCTGGCAGCCTGGCCTGGATAAACTCGATATGGGTAGTTTGAATGGACATGACAGACCTCCTTCCTTGGGGTCGATTTAGCGTTCGAAATTTTGAGCACGCTCAGCTCAGGTGCGTGGGATGCTCTCGAAAACGATCACTTTTTGAAACCGTCGAACCGTTGCAAGGGGTTACACCACCAACGTCAACCACGCCGACACCAGCAACAACAACGCCATGATCCGGTTGAAGCGCCCCATCGCCACGGCGGAGCGGCAGAACCTTGCGGCGCCCCGCCCCAAGTAAGCCCAGGCGGTCATGCACGGAATGGAAATCGCGAAGAACGCCAGGGACAGCCAGAGCACCCGCACGGTACGGTCCGCCTCGGCACCGGCGAATACGCTGACCACCGCCAGCGCCATCATCCAGGTCTTCGGGTTTACCAGTTGCAAACCAGCCGCTCCCGCCAGCCCAAGCCGTGGACCTTCCACCGGTCGGTCCGGATCGATGGCCTCGGCCGGCGCGCTGAAGATCTGCCAGGCCATCCAGCTCAGCCAGGCGATGCCGGCCCAGGACAGGACCGTTTGAATCGTCGCGTGCCGTGCCAGCACATCGCCGAGTCCGGTGCCCACCAATAACACCAGCAGCGCCGCCGCTGCGCAGGCGCCGAGGATGATCGGCCATGTGGTCGCCAGGCCGTAGCGCGAGCTGTGGCTCAGCACCAGGATGTTGGTCGGGCCCGGAGTGATGGAAGCGACAAAGGCAAACAAGGCAAACGGCAGCAACTGGTCCATGAAGCAACTTCTCGGTAGATGATCGTGGAGCTGATCATCCCGACACGGCCGGGCTCAGTCTGGAACAATTGAGCAGCGCTTTCGATAATCCGCCGGGCTCAAGCGATAGGCGCGCTGGAACCAGCGGCCCAGGTGACTCTGATCGGCAAAGCCGAGCATGGCCGCCACGGTCGCGGCGCTTTCACCGCTGGCGAGCAAGCGTCGCGCCCGGGCCAGGCGCAGCTGGATCAGATACGCATGGGGCGCCAGGCCGAAGGCCGCCTTGAACGCACGGCTCAAGCGAAAACGATCCACGCCTGCGACCCGCGCCAAATCGTCCAGGCCGATGTCATCGCTCAAGTGACTGTGCAAGTAATCGCGGGCTTGCTGCGCAACCAGTGGCAGGCGTGGATCGGGATTGATGCGAGCCCGCCAGTGCAGGTGTTGGGTCAGGTTCGACAGCAGCGTGTCGAGGGCAGTCTGGCGGACGATAAGAATCTCTTGCCCATGCAGGCTCTGGAAGGCCGTGGCCGTGGCCCGTGCCAATCGTGCGTCATCGTTGAGGGTGGCGGCAAAGCCCAACTGGGCATTGTCCGGCGCTTCTTCGAAGAGGGAACGCAGCTCGCGCTCCAGCCAATGCGGCTCCAGGTACAGTGTGCGGTAGGTAAAACCGTTTTCATGAGGCGCATTGCCGTCATGCAATTCCCCGGGTTCCAGCAGGAACACCTTGCCCGGCGTGCTGTTGTGTTGCTGTTGACGGCAGTGAAACTGTTGCACGCCCTGCTCCGTCACGCCCACCAGGTAGGCATCGTGCCAGTGCGGATCGTACGCGTGGCCCTCGAAATGCGCGCGCACCGTCTCGATGCCGGACGTGGCGTCCTGCTTGAGATCGATCCAGTTGCGCGCTGTCATGGGCTGCCTCGTTCACTTATCCGCTTGGGGAGATTAAACGCTGCAGACGAATCAGTCTGGAAGATTTGTGCAGCGTTTATTGGAGCTCCTTGCGTCAGGCATCTGGGGTTATCATCGGCAATACGGTCTCCACCGCCAACCGCGCCAGTTCCGCATCCTCCTCGGCCTTCACGCCGGACACCCCGATGGCACCGATACACTGGCCGTCGTGGCGGATCGTCACGCCGCCTTCGAGCATGCCCTGCAGGTGCGGAGCGCTCAGGAAGGCGATACGACCCCCGTTGATCATGTCTTCGAAGACCTTGCTGTCACGCCGGCCCATGGCGGCGGTGCGGGCTTTTTCGGTGGCGATGTAGCTCGACAATGGCGAGGCGCCGTCCAGGCGCAACAGCCCCAGGGGATGCCCGCCGTCGTCCACCACGCAGACCGAAACGGCCCATTGGCGCTGATGCGCCAGTTCCTTGGCCGCTACCAGAAGCTGAGCGACGTCCTGTTCCGTGAGTACCGCTTTGGTTTTCATGAATCACTCCATATTTATGGGACAAGGGCTCGCCAGCAGAGCGTTCTTGCGCACCGCGAAGGCGATAACCGTGCCGAAGTATTGTTCTTCGACGAAGTTTGGGCCAACAAATTCGAAATCCTTGACCTGAGTACGCATGAGCAGGCTTGCGCCGACGCTGATCACTGCGCCTGTCTTGCAGGCGCGAATGACGAAGGCCTATGCATTTCTTATTTATGGATCCATTAATAAAGCCAATCGTCCGCACGACCAGCAAAATCGTTGACAAGTAAATTGATTAAGAGAGTTAATGGATCCACAGATAAAAATAAAACCAGCCTGGAGATCCCTCCCATGTACCCCAAAAACACCTGGTACGTTGCCTGCACCCCCGATGAGATTGCCGATAAGCCGTTGGGTCGGCAGATTTGTGGCGAGAAAATCGTCTTCTACCGCGGACATGCAGGCAAAGTCGCCGCCGTCGAGGATTTTTGCCCCCACCGTGGCGCCCCGCTCTCGCTGGGTTATGTCGAAAACGGCAACCTGGTGTGTGGCTACCATGGATTGGTCATGGGAGGTGACGGCAAAACCGTCGAGATGCCCGGCCAGCGGGTACGTGGATTTCCTTGCAACAAGACCTTTGCCGTTGAGGAACGCCATGGGTTTATCTGGGTCTGGCCCGGTGAACAGGCGCTGGCGGACCCGTCGCTGATTCCTCATCTGGAGTGGGCCCAGAGCGCTGAGTGGGCGTATGGCGGCGGCCTGTTCCATATCCACTGCGATTATCGCCTGATGATCGACAACCTGATGGACCTGACCCACGAGACCTATGTACACGCCTCGAGCATCGGCCAGAAGGAAATCGACGAGGCGCCGCCCGTGACCACAGTCGAGGGTGATGAAGTGGTCACCGCCCGCCACATGGAAAACATCATGGCCCCGCCGTTCTGGCGCATGGCGCTGCGTGGCAACAACCTGGCCGACGATGTGCCGGTGGACCGCTGGCAGATCTGTCGTTTCACCCCGCCCAGCCATGTACTGATCGAAGTCGGCGTGGCTCACGCGGGCCATGGCGGTTATCACGCCGCGCCACAGTTCAAGGCATCAAGCATTGTGGTGGACTTCATCACGCCGGAAACCGAGACATCCATCTGGTATTTCTGGGGCATGGCCCGGCACTTCCAGCCCCAGGACGACGCATTGACCGCGAGCATTCGCGAAGGCCAGGGCAAGATTTTCAGCGAAGACCTGGAGATGCTCGAACGCCAGCAACGCAACCTGCTGGACCATCCGCAGCGCAACTTGCTCAAGCTCAACATTGACGCCGGCGGCGTGCAGTCGCGTCGGGTCCTGGAACGTTGGATCGCCCGGGAGCGTGAGCAGCAGGCGGCGTTGATCGCCACGACCCAGCAACCACAACACGCGGAGCAACGGCCATGATCGAAGTTCAGGTCGCCGCACGGCACGATGAAGCCCTCGACATTTGCAGTTATGAGCTGACGCGTGTCGACGGCCAGCCACTCCCACCGTTCACTGCCGGCGCTCACATCGACGTGCATCTGCCCGATGGGCTGATCCGCCAATATTCGCTGTGCAACCACCCGGAGGAACGGCATCGCTACCTAATCGGCGTGCTCAAGGATCCCTCGTCACGTGGAGGCTCACGCCGTTTGCATGAACAGATCCAGCCGGGAACCCGATTGCTGATCAGCGAACCGCGCAACCTGTTCGCCCTCGCCCCGCAGGCCCGGCGCAGCCTGCTGTTTGCTGGAGGCATCGGCATCACGCCGATCCTGTGCATGGCCGAGCACCTGGCCCAGGGCGGCGCAGTGTTCGAATTGCATTACTGCGCGCGGTCCAAGGAGCGTGCGGCTTTCGTTGAGCGCTTGCAGCAGTCGCCTTATGCCGACCGGGTTTTCCTGCACTTCGACGAAGAGCCCGCCACGGCATTGGACGCCGCGCGGGTATTGGCCTCGCCCAGTGCCGACCTGCACCTCTATGTGTGTGGTCCCGGTGGTTTCATGCAGCACGTCCTCGACACCGCCAAGGCCCAAGGCTGGCAAGAGCCCAACCTGCACCGGGAGTACTTCGCCGCCGCGCCGACAGACACCACGGCGGACGGCAGCTTCTCGGTGAAACTGGCTCGCAGCGGCCTCGTGTTCGAGGTGCCGGCGGACCGCAGCGTGGTGCAGGTGCTGGAAAGCCATGGCGTCGAGGTTCCGATCTCGTGCGAACAAGGCGTCTGCGGTACTTGCCTGACCCGCGTGCTGGAAGGCGTGCCGGAACACCGTGACATGTTCCTGACCGAGGCCGAGCAGGCGCTCAATGATCAATTCACGCCGTGCTGTTCAAGGTCGCGGACGCCGTTGTTGGTGCTGGATCTCTAACCACCACGATGGGCACATCATTCTGAGCGAAGGATCACCTTCATCCGCTCATCCGCCAACGCCGAGCCGAATACCTCGGCGTAACGCAAAGTCGCGTTGGCATGCTCGCGCATGATCGCTTCGGCGCGGGCACCCTGGCGGCTGACGAGCGCGTCGAACACCGAGTGATGCTGCATGTGGGCGTAATTGAAGCGGCGGAACTCGCCGGCCATGTTCTGGCGATCCACCGCCAGGGCGGTCACTGACGCGAATGGCAGGTGGTCATTGCGCGCCAGGGCATCGGCGATGGCCGGGTTGTGGCTGCCTTCGACGATGGCTTGATGAAAACGCATGTTGAGGTCGTGGTAGACCTCCAGGTCTTCTTCGGTCACGTAGCCTTTGTTGAACAGTTCGTCGCCCTGTACCAGGCACCGTTCAAGCGTGCGACGGGCGTCGTCGGACAGACCCCGCTCGGCCGTTTGCCGGGCGGCGAGGCCTTCGAGCACGCCACGCACTTCCACCGCCCCGGCGATTTCCTCGGCACTGACCGAACGCACCTGGAAACCGCGCCCGCCAAAACGCACCAGCAACCCTTCCTGCTCCAGGGTGCGAAACGCCATGCGCACCGGCATCCGTGAGACGCCGAACAATTGCGCGGTGGGAATTTCCATCAGTCGCTCGCCCGCCGCCAGCTCGCCAGAGGCGATCATGCGACGCAATGCGACCAGGACCGTTTGGCCGGGCTTGCTCATCCAGGTGATTCCAGAGAAGAGAGAGCCGCCATAGTAATTGCAATCAATTGTGGGAGCGAGCGTACTCGCGCCCACAAGGCGGCAGTGTCAGCCGACCGGTCCGGCGCGCAGGATCGTCGGGTCCTCGCCCCGGTACAGCGCCTCGACCTTCGCCGCGCGCCATTGCAACACCGCCCGCTGATTGATTGAGCCCTTGTCGGTGATTTCCCCTCGGTCGATGGACGCGGGTTCATCCAGCAGCGCGATCCATTCGACGCGACTGGCGTTGCCGTTGGCTTCGCGGTTCAGGCGGCGCAGCCAATCGGCGAACCACTGGCGCACCGGCGCGCTGGCCAGCACTTCAGCGTCACTGGCGTCCAGCCCAAGGCCCGACAGGCGCCGGCATTCATGCAGGCGTGGCAGTACCAATGCGCCCAGGCACGGACGATCCGGTGCCGTCACCACCAGGTCTTGCACATATGGCGTGCCTTCCAGCACCGCCCTGTTGCGCAACGGCCCGACACTGACGAACACCCCGGAGGACAATTTGAAATCCTCGGCAATCCGCCCATCGAACATCAGCCCCAGCTGTGGGTTGGAGGGGTCGGCGAGTTTAATGGCATCACCCGAGCAGTAGAAGCCATCCTCATCGAACACCTCGGCGGTCTGCTCTGGCGCTCGCCAGTAGCCGGGCATGATGTGCGGCCCGCGAAAGCGTCCTTCGAACTTGCCGTCCACCGGCACCATCCGCACTTCGCAACCCGGCGCCGGCAAGCCGATGTAGCCGGCCATCGACAGTGGTCCGGTGGTGAAGGTGCAGGACGGCGATGCTTCGGTCATCCCCAGGCCGGCCATCATGCGGATTCGTTCGCCACAATGCTGTTCGGCCACTTTGTCGAGTCGATCCCAGGTGCTTTGCGAAAGGCCCGCCGCGGCGAAGAAAAACAGGCTGATGCGCTTGAAGAAGCGCTCGCGTAACTCGGCATCCTGTTCCAGGGCGCTGACCAACTCTTCCCAGCCCTTGGGCACGGTCAGGTAGGCCGTCGGGGAAATTTCCTTGAGGTTGCGCAAGGTTTCAGCGAAGCCCTGCACGGTGGGTTTGCCATCGTCGAGGTAGAACGTACCACCGTTGTACAGCACGATACCGACGTTATGGCTGCCGCCGAACGTGTGATTCCACGGCAGCCAGTCCACCAGCACCGGCGGCTCTTCGCCGAATACCGGGAAGGTCTGCAACAACATCTGCTGGTTGGCGCAAAGCATGCGCTGAGTGGTGATGACCGCTTTGGGCAGTTTGGTGGAACCAGACGTGAACAGGAACTTGGCGATACTGTCCGGGCCGGTGGCGGCGAAGGCACGCTCGGCTTCGATGCCGCCCGGCGCTGCCAGCAGGCTGGCGAAGCTTGTCCGCCCGCGCCCCGCCATCTCGCCGCGTACCGTGATCAATGGGATGTCCCTCGGCAACACGGCATTGACCGCCCGCTCAAACGGCGCCGCGTCGCTGACGAACACCAGCCCCGGTTGCAGCACGTCGCAGACATGCCGCAGCTTGGCGAAATCCTGGGACAACAGCGAGTAGGCCGGCGACACCGGGCAGTAAGGAATACCGGCGTACATGGCCCCCAACGCCATCTGCAGGTGCTCGATGTCGTTGCCCGACAGCAACGCCAAGGGTTTTTCCGCCGACAACCCGTACGCCAGCAGGCCTTGGGCGATGGCTCGCACGCTGTCGAGCATTTGTGCATAGCTGACGTGACGCCACTCACCCTTGTCTTCGCGGGCGGCAATGAACGTCTGGTCTGGCCGTACCTGCGCCCAGTGCACCAGGCGATCGAGCAAACGCGCCGGCAACGGAGCCAGCGGTTCCAGGGAGCGCATGTGCACAATGCCCTGCTCTTCGCGCACTTCAACAGCTGGATGGCCAATCGACACCTGGCGATAACGCACAGGCTCGGGCCGGGAGGATGATCTGAACTCGGAACTCACGGTGCATCTCCTCCATCAAGGCACGCTCGGGTCGCGCAAAACGAGCGGAGCGTGGCAGCGTGTGGCTGCGGCCTTGGAATTGTTGTTATGTCTGGCCTGCGGCGGGCGGCGGCGGTTAGCGCTTGCCGCCCGTGTTGCACTGGCTTTCAGATCGGGTAGTGTCGGGGGCCGTTCTGCATCGTCACCCAGCGCAACTGAGTGAAATGCTCGATGGACGCCTTGCCGCCGAAGCTGCCATAACCGCTGGACTTGACCCCGCCGAAAGGCATTTGCGCCTCGTCGTGCACGGTCGGGCCATTGATGTGGCAGATGCCTGACTCGATCCGCTGGGCCAGGGCCAGGGCGCGGCTGGTGTCGCGGCTAAAGATCGCCGCCGACAAGCCGAACTCGGAATCGTTGGCCAGGCGCAGCAGTTGTTCATCACCCTCGCCGCGCAGCAACACCGCCACCGGTCCGAAGGACTCTTCGCGGTACAGGCGCATCTGGGCGGTGACGCCATCGAGCAAGGTCGGTTGCAAAATGCTGCCATCCAACTGACCGCCCGCCAGCAGCTTCGCGCCTTTCGCCAGGGCATCGTCGATCAGTCCCTTGATGCGCTGCCCCGCGCTGGCGTCCACCAGCGAACCCAGCACCGAATCGCTCGCCGAAGGGTCGCCGGCGCGCAAGGTGGCGATCTTCGCGGTCAGTCGGCTGATAAAGGCATCGGCCACGCGGGCGTCGACGATCAGCCGCTCGGTGGACATGCAGATCTGGCCTTGGTTGAAGTAGGCGCCGAAGGCGGCCGCTTCCACCGCTGCGTCCAGATCGGCGTCGTCCAGCACCAGCAACGGCGCCTTACCGCCCAGCTCCAGCAGTGCCGGCTTGAGGTGGCGCGCCGACAGTTCCCCAACGATGCGCCCGACATGGGTCGAGCCGGTGAAGTTGACCCGGCGCACCGCCGGGTTGGCGATCAGGCGCTCGACGATGGCCGGCGCATCCGCCGGCGCGTTGCAGATGACATTGACCACACCGTCACCCAAACCTGCGTCTTGCAGCACCTGGCCGATCAGCCGATGCACCGCCGGGCTGATTTCCGAAGCCTTGAGCACCACCGTGTTGCCGCAAGCCAAGGGCATGGCGATGGCGCGGGTGGCGAGAATCACCGGGGCGTTCCATGGCGCGATGCCCAGCACCACGCCACAGGGCTGACGCAAGGCCATGGCGAAACTGCCGGGCACGTCCGAAGGAATAACTTCGCCATTGATCTGGGTGGTCATGGAGGCTGCTTCGCGCAGCATGTTTGCCGCCAGGTGCACGTTGAAGCCGTACCAATTGGCCATGGCACCGGTCTCGCCGGCGGCGGCAATGAATTCGCCGCTGCGGGCCTGCAACTGCTCGGCCGCGCGGAGCAAGCGAGTGCGACGTTCGTTGGGCGCCAGCGCCGCCCAGGCGGGAAACGCCGCTTGCGCAGCCGCCACGGCGGCGTCGGCGTCTTCCAACGTGGCGGCGGCCACGCGAGACACCACTTCACCGGTCACCGGGTTGCAGCGCTCGAAGGTCCGGCCATCACGGGCGGGACACGACTGGCCGCCGATCAACAGGGGCACGTCCAGCATGTAGATGACTCCTCGTTATGATTGTTATGAGACGGAGTTTTAAGCTGCAAGCAGCAAGCCGCAAGCACAACTCGAACTGCTTCTGCTTGAAGCTTGAAGCTTGAAGCTGCCGCTATCGCTTATAGGCTTGCAGGCCGGGCTTGATGCTCTTGTCGTCGAGGAACTGTTTCATGCCCTGCTCGCGACCACCTTCGGTGTCGAGCAAACGCGACTGGTCCAGCTTGGCGTAGAGGTAATCCTCGTTTTGCTCCCAGGTCAGTTCACGGCAGCGCTTGAAGCCATGCTTGGCCGCGCGCAGCACCACGGGGTTTTTCTCCAGGAGGTTGCGCGCCAGCTCAATGGTGACTTCGCGCAGCTGCGCCAACGGCACGCTTTCATTGACCAGGCCCATTTCGGCGGCTTTCTGCCCACCAAAAGTCTTGCCGGTCATGATGTAGTACAACGACTGGCGATGCCCCACGGTGTCGGCCATCGCCTTGCTGACCAGGTTTCCAGGCGGAATGCCCCAATTGATTTCCGACAGGCCGAACGTCGCCTCGTCGGCGCAGATCGCCAGGTCGCACGCCACCAGCGGACTGAAGCCGCCGCCGAAGCACCAGCCGTTGACCATCGCGATGGTAGGCTTGGCGTACATGCGCAGGAGTTTCCACTGCCATTGCGAGGCTTCGCGACGGATCTTCTCCTGAAGGATTTCCGGCCCGGCGTCCACTTCGCGAAAATATTCCTTGAGGTCCATGCCGGCGGTCCACGCTTCACCCGCGCCAGTCAGCACCAGTACGCCAGCGGCCGGGTCCTGTTCCAAGGTCTCCAGCACATCGATCATCTCGCGGTTGAGGGTCGGGCTCATGGCATTGCGTTTTTCCGGGCGATTGAGGATGACCCAGGCAATGCCTTCCTCGATTTCGACCTTGACCGTTGTCCAGCGTCCTTCGTAATTGCTCATGGCGCGTGCTCTCTTGTTCTTGGCTGAAGATGGACAAAAACTAACCTTGAATATTAGTTATGTCAATTAACTATTAATCGATTTACCTCTGATTTCTCGACCGTTTGAGTGAGCACGCGAATCAGAAAAAATCCATACGACCGTAGCCACCGCGCGGCAACCTCGGCAAACTGGATAGCCTTGTTAATCACTGACCTTGAGGATGCACCTTTCGATGGCCAAGTCTTCCAAGCTTGCCGAACCCGCCTCCGAGGCCCTGGCCGACGGTAGCGACACGCAGGCGCCGATGGACTCCGCGCTGGATGACCTGATTGGTTATGCCCTGCGCCGCGCCCAGTTGAAATTGTTCCAGAACCTGATCGGCCGGCTCGCCGTCCACGACCTGCGGCCCGCGCAGTTCTCCGCCCTGGCGGTCATCGACCAGAACCCGGGCTTGATGCAGGCGGACCTGGCCAAGGCATTGGCCATCGAGCCGCCGCAAGTGGTGCCGCTGTTGAATAAACTCGAAAGCCGCGCCTTGGCCGTGCGGGTGCGCTGCAAGCCGGACAAGCGCTCCTACGGGATTTTCCTGAGCAAGACCGGCGAAACGCTGCTCAAGGAGCTCAAGCAGATCGCCGCCCAGAGTGACCTCGATTCCACC
Source organism: Pseudomonas sp. Z4-20 (assembly GCF_051131955.1). NCBI lineage: Bacteria > Pseudomonadati > Pseudomonadota > Gammaproteobacteria > Pseudomonadales > Pseudomonadaceae > Pseudomonas > Pseudomonas sp. Z4-20. The sequence continues at coordinate 2,771,869 of NZ_CP071641.1, read as the reverse complement.
GCTGCGCTCAACGGTACCGAGCGGGAAGAGCTGCTGCGGTTGTTGAAGAAGGTTTACCAGTAGAAGAACACCGCTCCCCCTGTGGCGAGGGAGCTTGCTCCCGCTGGGTTGCGCAGCGACCCCAATGCAGTCCACTCGGTCAGCCTGCTGCCCTGCGTTCAATAGCTTGGGACTGCTCCGCAGTCCAGCGGGAGCAAGCTCCCTCGCCACAAAAGCTCTTTCACAGGAAGTCTTCGCCAAGTCACCAGATCGGCACGCTGTACGTCACCAGGAAACGGGTCTGGTTCTCGTCGCGAAACGCCGCCGTGCCCGGAAAGTCGTTGCGATAGATCGATTTGCGCGCCAGCAAGCCAACATTTTTCAGCGGACCACTCTGGATCACATAGCCCAGTTCCATCTGGAATTCGCGTTCCTTGCGATCCTCAGCATTGAGGGCGGCGAGCTCGATATTATCGCCGCGCACATAACGCAATCGGGTCCGCAGCCCGGGCACGCCAACGGCGGCGAAGTCATAGTCATGGATCGCCTGCCAAGTGCGTTCCTTGGCATTGAGAAAGTCCGAACTCATGGTCATTTCGCTCAAGCCCATCAACTCGGTGCCAGACACGTAAGGCGTCGCCGTGTCGCCGCTGGAGTGCATGTAACCCAGGCTGACTCGGTGCCCGCCGAGGCGATAGCCGACCAAGGCCGAGACGTTGCGGTTATCCACCTTGCCGGCCTTGGCGGCGCCGTCTTCGTCGCTGAAGAAACTGCGCAAGTCAGTGGTCAACACGCCATCGCCGAGGGGCAGGTTGTGCAGCAACGCGAGGGTGTTCTGCTGGTATAAATCCGCCACTTCGGCGTGGTAGGCGCGCAGGCTGAGGTCTTTGTTGACCTGATAATCGCCGCCGACGTAAGCCAGGTGAGACGAGGTTGCCGAGCCATTGAAACGGCGATTGGGCGAGGCGATGGTCATCGGCTGGTAATCGGTGGAATCGCGCCGGGCGATGCGATCGATGTAGCCGGTATTGAGCGTCAAACCGTCGATGTCCTTGGAGCTGAGTGTCGTCCCACGAAACGTCTGGGGCAGCAGACGCGACGGGCTGGCGAAGGCAAACGGCAGGAAAATCGACACGTCGCCGGTCTTCACGGTCGTTTGCCCGAAACGCAGCTTGCCGGTCAGGCCCAAGCGGGAATATTCATCCGCCGCGCGCTTGTCGCTGCTGGACACGGGCAACAGTTCGGTGCCGCTGCGATCCGGTGACGAGTCGAGCTTGATCCCCAGCAATCCTCTCACGTCCAGGCCAAACCCGACTGTCCCCGGAGTGAATCCCGACTCCACGTTCATGAAGACACCCTGGGCCCATTCCCGCGCGGCAGTCTTGGTGCCGTCGTCCTTGTAGTCGCGATCCATGTAGTAATTGCGCAGGGTCAGCGTGCCGTGGCTATCGTCGATGAAGCCTTCGGCTAGCGATACGCTGCAAAAAAGGCCCAGCCCGGCGCCGGCCAACCAATGAATGACGGGGAAAACTGAGCCCGCCGCGTGGGCGTCCCTTATGAGCTCTGGCATGTTCGATGTCCGCTTCTTGTTGTTGTTTTCGATCGAGGCAGCCCCGGATGATGGGGCGGTGCGGACAGAGAATGGAAACGGCGCGGGTAATTCGTCAATCCAGAGTGACCGATAATCGAACGTTAATATCCTTAACTAAAATTGCCGCAGGCCGCGTCACCTACGTCAATTTATTGATTTGAAATAGAAAACAGGCGTTTTTGCCTGTTCGTTTCGTGCGATCCATTTTTTAGTTAGCTTTGTTAATCTAATCCTGCGCTGGCGGTTTCCTGTCATACCGCAGCCCCGACAACAACAATAAGAGGATTTGCCATGAACCGTCCGCCGCGTCGTGCGACGTTGACCATCGCTTTGTGCTTCATCGTCGCGTTGATCGAAGGGTTTGATCTTCAGTCCGCCGGCACCGCCGCTGCCGGCTTGCGCCAGACGTTTACCCTGGACCCGAAAATGATGGGTTGGGTCTTTAGCGCCGGCATCATCGGCCTGCTACCGGGTGCGTTCTTCGGCGGCTGGATCGCCGATCGCATTGGACGCAAGAAAATCCTCGTCGCCGCCGTCCTGCTGTTCGGTGTGTTCTCCCTTGGCACCGCTTATGTCGAACAGTATTCCACTTTGCTGTTAGTGCGCTTCATGACCGGCCTCGGCCTTGGAGCCGCCCTGCCCAACCTCATCGCCTTGTGCGCCGAGGCGGTGGGCGAACAACGACGCGGCACGGCCATCAGCGTGATGTACGCCGGCGTTCCGCTGGGCGGCGCACTGGCGGCAGTGGTTGCGATGACGTTCGGCGAGCACTGGCAGATGACCTTCTTCATCGGCGGCCTGGCGCCCTTGCTGGTGGTGCCGTTGATGGTGCTGTGGCTACCGGAGTCCAGCGCGTTCAAGCAGGTCCGCGACGCTGGCGGCGAAGTCCGCGGTTCTGTTGGCCAGGCGCTGTTCGGCGAAGGGCGAGGCCTCACTACCCTGGGCCTCTGGCTGAGCTATTTCTTCACCCTGACGGTCATGTACATGTTGCTCAACTGGCTGCCGTCCCTGCTGTTGGAACAGGGCTTCAGCAAACCCCAGGCCGGCCTGGTGCAGATGTTGTTCAACATCGGCGGAGCCCTCGGCTCGTTGCTGGGGGGCGTGTTGCTGGACCGTTGCAATGGCAGCAAGGTGGTGCTGTTCGTTTACGCCGGCCTGCTGAGCGCCCTGGCCGGAGTCGGGGTGTCAGTCGGCATCGTGCCGATGGCTATTGCCGGGTTTGCCGCCGGGTTGTTCGTCATGGCGGCGCAATTGGTGCTCTATGCCTTGGCACCGCCCTCCTACCCCACGGTCGTGCGCGCGACGGGGGTTGGAGCCGCAGTGGCCATCGGACGCCTGGGCTCGGTGGCCGGGCCTTTGGCGGCCGGGCAGATCCTTGCGGCTGGGGGTGGTACTACCGCTGTGTTGCTCGCGACTTCGCCTGGATTGGTGGTTGCTACGGTGGCTATTCTTGGCGTGATTCGGCGTTCGGCTGGGCCGCGGTTAAGAGCTACGAATCCTGTTGTGGAGAACTCCTGACCTCATGTGAATATCCGTTATTTCGGTAACGGATATTCACCCCCCACGAAAAATGCCCTGTCCCCTATCACCCCCTAACCCACCGCTCCTGTGGACTCAACGCAGGCTTTTTTAAAAACACCTTCTGCGGCAGCAACCACCAAGCCAATGCCGGCAGCAAAATCAGAGCCCCAAGCATGTTCACCAAAAACATGAAGGCCAGCAAAATCCCCATATCAGCCTGAAACTTGATCGGCGAAAAAGCCCAGGTCGACACCGCCACAGCCAACGTCATCCCCGTCAGCAACACCACTTTCCCAGTGAACAAAAGCGCCTGGTAATACGCCTGGGCCAAGGTATCGCCGGCACGCATCCGAGCCAGGATCACACTCAGTACATAGAGCGCATAATCCACGCCGATCCCCACGCCCAACGCGATGACCGGCAGTGTCGCGACTTTCACGCCCATGCCCAACCCCATCATCAGCGCCTCGCACAGGATCGAAGTAAGCATCAGCGGCAGCATTGCGCACAGGGTGGCGCGCCAGCTACGGAACGTCAGCAAACACAGCAGGCTGACCGCACCGTAGACCCAGAACAGCATCTCGCGCATGGATTTTTTCACCACGATGTTCGTCGCTGCTTCGATCCCCGCGCTGCCGGCCGCCAGCATGAACTTGACCTCTGGCAACGAGTGCCCAGCGATGAACTGCTCACTGGCCTCCACCACGCGGTTCAAGGTGTCAGCCTTGTGATCCGCCAGGTACACGTACAGCGACAGCATCGAGCAGCCCTGGTTGAACAGTTCTCGTGGTGCACGGGTTTGCACGGCGCCCAGCGCGCCGTCGTTGGGGATCAGTTCGTACCATTTGAAGTTGCCTTCGTTGTAACCGGCCGTGGCGATTTTGCTCAGCGCCGCCATCGACGTGGTCGATTCCACGCCGGGCAATTGCTCCAGCTGCCAGGCCAGGGCATCCACCGCGGACAGGCTGGCGTAACGGGTGCATTGATCCTCCGGGGTCTTGATCATGACCACGAAAATATCCGAGCTGGCCGCATAGTTCTGGGTCATGAACAGCGCATCGCGGTTGTAGCGCGAGTCGGCACGCAGCTCCGGAGCGCCGGGGTCCAGGTCGCCGATTTTCAGATGCAGGCTGACGGCAAAACCGAACGCGGCCAACACTAAGCCAACCAGCATGGCGCCAATGGCCCAGCGCCGTTGGGTAAACAGGTCGAGGGCACGCCACAGCGGATGCTTGATCTGCGCCTGTTGCTCGCTGGTTTCCGCACTCAGGCTGCGTTGCGCCGCTGCCGGGCTGACGCCGATGTAGCTGAGCAGGATTGGCAGCAGGATCAAGTTGGTGAAAATCAGCACCGCGACACCCAGGCTCGCGGTGATTGCCAGGTCCTGGATCACTCGGATATTGATCAGCAGCAACACGGCGAAGCCCACCGCATCGCAAAGCAACGCGGTGATGCCAGCGGCGAACAGCCGGCGGAAGGTATAGCGTGCGGCGACCACCCGGTGAGTGCCGCGGCCGATGTCCTGCATGATGCCGTTCATCTTCTGCGCGCCGTGGCTCATGCCGATGGCGAACACCAGGAACGGCACCAAGGCCGAGTACGGGTCGAGCTCGTAACCGAGGACGGCGAGCAGCCCCAGTTGCCAGAGCACCGCAGCCAGTGAGCACGTTACCACCACCAGGGTGCTGCGCACGCAACGGGTGTAGCCAAACAGCACCAGGACCGTCACCAGTACCGCTACCACGAAGAACAGCAGGACCTGGGTCATCCCCTCGATCAGGTCGCCGACGATCTTGGTGAAACCGGTGATGTGAATCCGCAGGTCGTCGGTCTGGTACTTGTCCCGCAACGCCTCCAACTGCCGGGAGAAATCGCCATAGTCCAGCGCCTTGCCCGTCTGCGGATTGATTTCCAACAAAGGAACGAAGATCACGCTGGACTTGAAATTGCCGGCCACCAACTGACCGACTTCACCGGAACGGGCCACATTGGTCCGCACTTGTTCGACGCTGGTGGCCGAGCCATCGTAGTCGTCAGGAATGACGGTGCCGCCATCGAGCCCTTCCTCAGTCACGGCGGTCCAGCGCGTAGTCGGGGTCCACAACGACTTCATGTAGGGTCGATCGACCCCCGGCAGTAGGTAAAGCTCATCGTTGAGCTTGGCCAGGGTGCCGAGATAATCCTTAGTGAAAATGCTCCCGTGCTTGACCTCCACGGCGACGCGCAGCGAGTTGCCCAGGCCGCTCAACTCACTGCGGTTCTCGAGAAAATTGGCGACGTAGGGATGCCCGGTGGGAATGGTCTTCTCGTAGCTGGCATTGATGCCGATGCGCGTGGCTTGCCAGCCGAGCACCAGCGTCACCAGCAGGCACAGCAGGACCACCAGCGGTCGATGGTTGAAGATCGCCCGTTCGGCGAAGTTGCCCGACGCCCGGTCGAAGTCTTCCTGGCGGCCGATCACGGTTTGGATTCTGTCGTCTTTCAAGTTTGACTCCTGTTGCACGAGCCGTGGCCCGATAGCGCTACACCGTGAAGTTTCAAGGTTTACCGGAGGCCCGCGGATCCTGGTCAGCGGCCACGCCGCTCAAACCGACACTCGCCAGGCTGCCGTCGACCGCCTGTTGCACGGCAGCGACCGTCGCGCCGCTGCGGCTTTGTCGCCTGTCAAAGCTGCGACCCTGGTCTTGACTGAATAAAAGCTCTCCGCTCTGGCTGGCCAACAGCAGGCTGCCGTCGCGCAGTTCAAGCGCCGTCGACAGCGTCGATTCGATAGTGGTTTCCAGGCGTCGCCAACTGTCGCCACGGTCGTCGGACCACCAGGCATTGCCCCGTAGACCGTAGGCAACCAAGCCCCCATCGCGGGTGCCGAGCAGGCCAAAAAAGCTGCCCTCGTAAGGTGACTTCAACGCCTGGAAAGACTGCCCGGCATCGGTCGAACGCAACAGCAGGCCGCGCTCGCCCACCAGCAACAGGTCCTTGCCCACGGCGCGGATGCCATAAAAGTTCAAGCCCTGCGGATTGTCCACGTGCCGCATCCACGGCAGCCAGCTTCGGCCGCCGTCGTCGGTGCGGAAGATCTGGTTGTAGGCGCCTACGACGTAGCCGTTCAGGCGGTCACTGAAATACAGGTCGAGAAACGGCTTGTCCGGTCCGTCATCGAGCATCTGCTGTGCCTGCGCCACGTTGGCGGCGCCGCCCGGCCTGCCGGCATCGCGCCCGGCGACCTGCGCCGCAAGGGCGATGGCACGTTCACCGTCGAGTTGCTTCTGCCAGGTCTCGCCGCCGTCGGTGGTATGCAGGACCACGCCAAGATGGCCGACCGCCCAGCCCTGCTCGGCATCGACGAATTGCACCGCGGTCAGGCTGACACTGACCGGCACCTTGGCCTGGCGCCAAGTCACGCCAGCATCATCGCAGAGCAGCACGATCCCGCGCTCACCGACCGCCACCAAGCGCTCGCCGGCCCGGGCCAGCCCAAGCAATACCGCACGCTGGGCCTTGGTGGTTGGCAGTGCCGGCTGCTGCAGCACTGCGAATGTCGTCGGCTGCGCAGCCACGGACACGTTTGCCCAAAGGCACAACGCCAAGGCGCAAGCCCCCCAAAGCGGACCGCGACTCACAAAGATTCTTTCAGCTCTCATGTCTTCATCCCGCCTGGAAATCGTAAGGGCCCGCAGCGAGCCTCACCTCGCCACGGTCGCCACAGGTTCAGCGCATGTTTTCGTTGGCCATCGCATCCGGCGTGAAAAAAGACGCCGAAGGTTTTGCGACTTTCTGGTACTGGACCGCCAGGTCGTTGCTCGATGAGTTGAGGAAGTAAGCACCGGTGTCGAGGTTGTAGCTGCCCCACATGACCTGCGCGGTGAGGGCTGGCAAGTCCGGCGCCAAGAGTGTCAGCGAATACATTTGCCGGCCGAGTTTGCCTTGGGCGTCGTAGCCGTCGACCATCAGGATCTGCCAGGAGTCTTCGTCGACGTAGTAGGTCCGACGCGGCACCACATGGCGCTTGCCAGCTTTGAGCGTGGCCTCGACCACCCAGACCCGATGTTTTTCCCAACGAACCAGATCAGGATTGAGGAAGTTCACCTTGACCAGGTCGTCGCTCTTGGCCAACGCAGCGCGATTGTTGTTGTAGGGAACCATCAGCTCTTTTTTGCCGGTCAGCTTCAGGTCATAGCGGTCGGTAGGCCCGAACAGCATGAACGCTTCGTCGAACAGGCCGACGCCGGAGGTCACGAAGTCCGGCGTGTCATAGGCAATGTTCGGCGCCCGGCGAACCCGGCGCTGGCCGACCAGATACTGCCAGGCGGCACGGTTGGCCGGGTCCAGGTCCCAGTGGGTCATCAGTCCTTCGCCGGCCTTGGACGACGGCAACTCAGTGAACAGCTTGCCCAGCAGGTACTTGCCGGAATAGTTTTCCAGGCTGCCGCCTTCGACGTAGTACGGAAGTTGATAGGTGTACAGGGCCCGGGTCGCTTGGACTTTCTTGCCACCGGCGGTCATCAGCCAGGTGTCGAAAGGCGAGCTGATGGTGTCGCCGCCCTGCCAGGACAACCGATAGTTCCACAGCACTTGCGCACCGTTTTCCGGGATCGGAAACGGGATGCCGCCATAAGCGTTGGCGACCTTTTCGCTGTCGACGTCCAGCGTGGCGCGGCTGGCATTCTTGCTGGTGTTGTCATAGACCCATTGCGGGGCGGCGGCCGAGCGATGGGTCGGGTACACGTCCAGGCGATAGTCCGGGTATTTCTTCAGCAGCAGCTGCGTCCCTTCGGCCAGTGCGCTGGCGTACTGCTGCATGTTCGAAGCCTTGATCGAATACAGCGGCTTCTCGCCGGCGAATGGATCGGGGCGCTTGTCACCGGGTTTATAGCCGGGCGCGACCTGGGTGTAACCGCCCTGCCACGCCGGGATACTGCCATCGGCATTGGCGGCGCGCTCCCCGCCCAGGGGTGTGAGATCGGTTTTCAGGCGTGCGGCCTGTTCAGGCGACACGGCGGCCTGCGCCAGGCCCATGCCGGCCAGGGCGAGGGTCAGGACGCAGGTGTTGAGGAATGCTGGGTTCTGCATGGCGAATCCACCTTATTAGAATGAGGTTTTCACGTAGAGCGAGACGAAGTCGCGGTCGGCCAACGACTGTCCGTAACTGAAATTGCCGTCCTCGCGCAGCCCGGCTTTCGGGGCGCCGAAGAAGTTCACGTAGTTGAGGCCGACGTCCCAGCGCTGCAGGTAGGTGGCTTTGAGCCCAACGCTCCAATCGCCGGAATGGGTATTGCCAAAGCCGGATTTATTGACCGCCGATGAACGCCCGTCCAGCACGATGCCCATGCCGATCGGCACGGTCAGGTCGACGCCGTCGATGATCTGGAAGTACGCCGGCTCCATCAATACCCGCAGCGCCGTGGCGTCGCGAGTGGTGTTAGAGTCCAGCGCCGCGGCGTTCTCGGTCACGCTCAGGGTGCGGTTCCAGGCCAGTTCGGCAAGGGCCGATCCGCCATCCCAGAAAGCAGTTGGCGATAACAGGTAAATCGCCGACAAGTTGGCGTGGGCCGTCTTGCCCCGGGCAAACAACGCGTCGTCGCCGCCATCGGCCTGTATGCCCGGCGTCACCACCTGCAGGTTGCTCACCAGCGGCGCGTTCCAGCGCACCGACGTTTCACCGGCAAAGTTGAACGGACCGTAGGCCGTGGAGAAGCTGACGCCAGCGGTCTTGATGTCTTCGGCGTAGACCTGACGATAGGAACCCAGGATCGGCAACCCCGTGGCAGCAGCCGCCGCGCCGTCCAGATACGCGTACAACCCGATCGGCGCTTTGTCGTGATATTGGGCCGCGTAGAAACCCAACTCCAGTTCGGTGCCGGTCGGCTTGAAGCGGATCTGCATGCCGCCCTGCCCCGAATTGCGCGGCTTCAGGTCCCCGCCATTCACCGTGTCGTTGCCAAACACCTGGCGCAGTGGACCGCTGCCGTAACCGATGGCATCGGCATCGCTCAGGTAGCTGCCGGCGCCGGGCAGGTTGGAACGTTCCCACTCGAACTGATAATAAGCGCCCACCGAAAGCTGCGGGTTGATCTGCAACTGGCCGGAGATCTGATTGACCGGACGCAGGATCTCCTTGAACTGAGTCCCCGGTACGCTAAGCAACTTGACCACGTCGGTCGGGCCTTGGGCATTGGCAATGCCGTTGCCGCCGTAGAACAGGCTTTCCCCGTAGATCAGGCTGTGTCGACCCAACCGCGCCACGCCCTGGGAGTCTTCACCGAGATCACCGCGCACGAACACGAAGGCGTCGAGAATCTCCGCGTCACGGCCGTGAAGCTTGCGGGTTTCACTGAGGAAATGGGTTTGTTCGCTACTGTCAGTGTCCTGGTTGTAGATATCGTCATACCACGCTGCACCGCTCACCCGCAGTCCGTAATTCTGCCGGCTGAGGTCCATTTCGGAAAACAGGTCCAGGCGGTTGGAGACCAGGCCGCTGCTGAAATTCTTGTCGCCCTGGCTCTGGATCGACGGGTACAACCCGTTGGCGGTTGGCGCGTTGACCAAGCGGCTGTCCTGCCCTTGCAGGCGCCACGCCTGGCTGTACTTGATGGTGTTGTCCCAGCGCAGTTTCCAGTCCGAATCACCCAGGTCCATTTGCATGGCCTCGGTCCTTTCGACCATCACACCGGTGCTGCATAACGCCAGGAACAGGGCGCAGTGCTTGAAACGAAAGCAATCTTTGAGGTTATCCATGGGGCGCTCTCATTATTGTTATTTTTTGGCATGGCGTTGCTGCCAACACGCTCAGGTAGCAGCTCGCGCTGGGGCTCATTTCAGATGTAGGTGGAGGCCAACCCACCATCGACCGGCAAGTTGACGCCGTTGATCCAGCGCGACTCGTCGGCACACAGGAAAGCGATCACCGCCGCCACCTCATCGGCATACGCCGGACGCTTCATGCGATGGGCATCGGCCTGGGTCCGCGCCTCCCCGAGCATGCTCACGAAGTCGTCGAGGATGGGTGTGAACACCGGACCTGGCGCGACACTGTTCATGCGCACCGAATGTTCCAGGAACCAGGGTTGGGCCTGCAGGAAGTTCCAGACGATCAAGGCTTCCTTGAAGTACTGGTAGCAGGTCGAGTCCGGCACCGGATGCTCGGCCAACCAGGTTTGGCCGGCGGCGAAACCGTCGGTGCGCGCCAGCGCCTTGTGCTGCTCAAGACGTAACGGCCACTCGGCGCCAAGGATCGAGGTGACGTTGACGATGCTGCCGCCAGCGTTGATCCGTGGCAGCAATGCATGGCTCAAGTGGCGCAACCCAAGGTAATTGACCCGCGCCAGCAGTTGCGGATTGGCGGTGCCCGGCACTCCAGCAATATTGCATAGGCTGTCAAACCGTGCGGGTAGCTGCGGCAGCAGCCGTTCGATGTTCTCGGCGCTGCTCAAATCGCCCAGCACAAAACCGTCGAGGGTCATGTGCGGGGCCTTGAGGTCCACGCCAATCACCTGGGCGCCATGGGCGCGCAGAAGGCTCGCCGTGGCAGCGCCAATACCCGACGAGACCCCGGTCACCAGCACAATCTTGTTGTCGAGTTTCATGTTGAGTCCTCTTATTGTTTTTGTCTGCTCGCAGGGGCCTCAGCTTATTGGCCCCTGTAGAAAACCAGCCCGTCAGAACGGGTAAAGCGGCGCCTTGTCCTTGACGGTCACCCACTGCCATTGGGTGTATTCGTCCCAGTCCGCCGGGCCGCCGACGCTACCGCCATTGCCCGACGCGCCTCGGCCGCCGAACGGATTGACGCACTCGTCGGCGACGGTCTGGTCATTGATGTGCAACATGCCGCACTGCAACCGCTCACCGATGGCCATGGCCCGGCCCACCGAGGGCGAGATGACCGCAGCCGACAGGCCGTACTCGCTGCGGTTGGCCATTTCGATGGCTTCCTCGTCGCTGGAAAAACTGACTACCGTCGCCACCGGGCCGAAGACTTCTTCCTCGAAGGCGCGCATGCCCGGCTTCACGCCGCTGAGCACGGTCGGTTGATAGAACAACCGCTTGTATTCACCGCCTGTTTCCAGCGTTGCCCCGGCGCGCACGCTGTCGCTGACGATGTCGTGCACGCGCAACAACTGCCGCCCATTGATCAACGGCCCGAGCGCCGCTTGCTCAAGGGCAGCGTTGCCCACGGTCAAGGCGCGAGCCTTGTCCACCAGTTTGCGGATCAGGGCCTGGGCGATCGACTCATGGACGAGGATCAAGCCGGTCGCCATGCAGATTTGCCCCTGGTGCAGCCAAGCGCCCCAGGCGGCATTGTTGGCGGCGAGGTCCAGGTCCGCGTCCTCGAGAATAATCAGCGGGTTCTTGCCACCCAACTCCAGCGCGACCTTCTTCAGGTTGCGCCCGGCCACTTCGGCCACTTTGCGACCGGCACCGGTGGACCCGGTGAAAGCGATCATCTTCACGTTGGGGTCGCGGCACAGCGCTTCACCGGCGTCCGCCGCGCCGGGCAATACTTGCAACAAGCCCTTGGGCAACCCCGCTGCTTCGAACAGACGCGCGATGAGAAAGCCGCCACTGACCGGCGTTTGCGGATCGGGCTTGAGCACCACGGCGTTGCCCGCCGCCAGCGCCGGTGCCACGGAGCGCATCGACAACACCAAGGGGAAATTGAAGGGCGAGATCACCCCGACCACTCCGTGGGGCAGGCGTCGCGCATAAGACAAGCGCCCCGCTTCGCTGGGCAGCACCACCCCGTGGGCCTGGGACAGCATGCCCGCGGCCTGATGGAGCAGCACGATTGCTTCACGCACCTCGTGCTGCCCCTTGAACAGCGCCGCGCCGGTTTCCCGGGCGACGTAAAGCGCCAGCTCGGCAAAAGATTGTTCAGCCACATCGGCGGCTTTGCGCAAGATCGCCGCGCGGTCCCGCGGGCCAAGGGCCGCCCAGGCCGGTTGTGCCAGCGCTGCGTCGCGGCAGGCTTTGGCGATATCGGCCGCGTCGGCCGTGGCGCTTCGCATCAGCACGTCGCCGGTCGCGGGCTCGATGATCGACAGCAGCGGGCCAGAGGCAGGCACCCAATCACCGTTGAATACACACTGGGACGCGATCACCTGGGACAGCAGGTGGTTTTCGGATGCAGACATTTAAAGCTCCCGGCTCTTTGTTGTTGTCATCGTTTGCCGCGCCTTGCCGACGCTGGCGCAAACGCCGTAGGAGTGCTTGAGCAAGCCGTGTGCCGGTTTCGCCCGCCGGCCTGCAGAAACATCGCGCAGGGCCCTGGATCAACGCTCTGCCCCTGACACAATGGCCACGCCGCATCCAGCGAACCCACCGCTGGCCGTTCGCCACTTGTTCATTTGATAAAGTTATGCTTAATAACTATCTCGTCAGGTGCTCATTTCGACTACCGCCACCAGGGGCATAACAATGAATAATCCCCACTGTCCGCTGCCGGACCGCATTGCTACCGAGCCTTTTCGTCCACGGGGAGACAGCAAGGAACTGACCGACAGCAGCTCCCCCACCCCGGCAGAACTGACGGACTGCCTGTTTTTTTCGCCTGACGATGGGCGAATCTGGCTCAACGACCAACGCATGTTGCTGCTGCACAGCTCATCCTTCGGCGCATTGCGCCGGGAGATCATCGAGCGCCAAGGACTCGAACAGGCCCGAGGCATGCTCACCCGCACCGGCTACTCCTCCGGCGCCCGGGACGCGCGGCTGATTCGCGAGCGCTGGCCCCGCGCCGATGCCGCGGCGGTATTTCGCGCAGGCACGCACCTGCATACCCTCGAAGGCATGACCAAGGTCGAGCCACTGCACTTCAAGTTCGACGCGGATTCGGGTTTCTACGAAGGGGAATTCCTCTGGCATCACTCCTGCGAAGCCGACGAGCATGTCGCCGCCTATGGCACCGGGCAGGATCCGGTGTGCTGGACCGAGCTGGGCTATGCCATCGGCTTCGTCAGCGGCTTGTTCGGGCAATTGGTGGTGTTTCGCGAAGTGGAGTGTCGGGGCATGGGACACGAGCGCTGCCGTGTCGTCGGCAAGACCGCCGAGCAATGGGGCGACATCGAGCGCGACCTGAGCTACCTCAATGCATTACCACCAGCGGCGGCCGCGCCGTCCGGCGCCAGGCCAAACCCGATTGCCGCCAGTGACCCGCTGCCGGGCAGCGAGCAACCCTTGATCGGCGCCAGTGCGGCGTTCAACGCGGCGACACTGGCGTTGCAACGGGTCGCCCTGACGCCCGCCACCGTGTTGGTCACCGGCGAGTCTGGCGTAGGCAAGGAGTTGTTTGCTCGGCAGTTGCACCAATTGAGCCGTCGCTGCGAAGGGCCTTTCATCGCGCTCAACTGCGCGGCCATACCGGATAACCTGATCGAGGCCGAGTTGTTCGGCGTCGAGCGCGGCGCCTACACCGGCGCGACCCATTCACGCCCTGGCCGTTTCGAGCGAGCCCATGGCGGCACGTTGTTCCTCGACGAAATCACCTGCCTCAGCCTGGCCGGCCAAGGCAAGCTGTTGCGCGCCTTGCAGGAACGGGAAATCGAACGGATCGGTGGCGGCCATGGCATCAAGGTCGATGTGCGGGTGGTGGCGGCGACGAACATCGATCTGCGCAAAGCCGTCGAGCAAGGCGAGTTCCGTGAAGACTTGTTCTACCGGCTCAACGTCTACCCCATCGCCCTTCCGCCCTTGCGCGAGCGCCGCGATGACATACCGCTGTTGATCAATGCGTTTCTCAAACGCTTTTGCCTGGAATACGGCCGCACGCCGATGGGCCTGACCATGCGGGCCTTGAAGGTTCTGCTGCGCTATGACTTTCCCGGCAATGTGCGGGAATTGCAGAACCTCATCGAACGCGGCCTGATTGCCAGCGAAGAAGGTCAGGCCATCGACCTGGTGCATCTGTTTCGCGATGAACGACTGCCTGTGGACGCGTACTCGGTCGACGACCACGGCGGCTTGTCACCCTTGGGCGCCACGACGAGCGAGGGCACGGCAAAGACGCCGTTGCTCAAGTCCCTTAGTCAGTTGGACGCAGATTTTTCCATTGACGGCCTGGAGTCACGCTTGATCAACGAAGCCTTGCACATGAACAGCGGCAACCTGGCGGCTGCATCCAGGGCGCTGGGGCTGAGCCGGGCGCAATTCGCTTACCGGTTGAAGAAGCATCAACGCGTCGGCGAATGAAAAAAGGCCTGTGGTCCCTCGCCACGGGTTTTGCGGAGCGTGTTTCAATCCGTCGTGCTGACGGCCATGACGGGCTCCGTCAACCTTTGACGCACACCACTTGGCGCAGGGTATGCAGCACTTCGACAAGTTCACGTTGTGCATGCATTACCTTGTCTATGTCTTTGTACGCCATGGGAATTTCATCAATAACGGCAACGTCTTTCCGGCATTCGACATGCGAGGTGGCGCGGATCTGATCCTCGACGGTGAAGCGTCTTTTTGCCTCGGTCCGACTCATGACCCGACCGGCACCGTGGCTGCAAGAGCAAAACGATTGCTCGTTACCCAAGCCACGCACGATGAAGCTCCTGGCGCCCATCGAGCCGGGAATGATGCCCAACTCACCTTTTCTCGCCGACACCGCGCCTTTGCGCGTCACCAACACGTCTTGCCCGAAGTGTCGCTCTTTCTGCACGTAGTTGTGATGGCAATTCACGGCTTCCAAGGCGACCTCGAACGGTTTGCTGATGACCTGCCGAGCGGCGCGTATCACCGCCTCCATCATCAATGCCCGATTCTGCCGGGCAAAATCCTGGGCCCAGCCCACCGCTTCGACATAGTCGCCGAAATGCTTGCTGCCTTCTTCAAAATAGGCCAAGTCACGGTCCGGCAGATTGGCCAGGTGCTGGCGCATGTCAGCCTGGGCGAGCTGGATAAACAGATTGCCGATGGCATTGCCCACGCCTCGGGAACCACTGTGCAGCATGAACCAGACCCGATTGGCCTCATCCAGGCACACTTCGATGAAGTGATTGCCGCTGCCCAGGGTGCCGAGGTGCTGGCGGTTATTGGTCCGGGTGAGCTTGGGGTATTTGTCGGTAATCGCCTTGAACCGTACGGCCAGCGCGGCCCACGCCTGGTCAGCCTCCGTTGGGACGCTGTTCCAGGCACCCTTGTCGCGCCCGCCGTGGCTGAGGCTGCGGCCATGGGGGACGGCTTTTTCAATGGCGCTGCGCAGGCCCCGGAGATTGTCCGGCAAGTCGGCGGCGTCAAGCGAGGTACGGGCAGCGATCATGCCGCAACCGATGTCCACGCCCACCGCCGCAGGAATGATCGCCCCGACGGTCGGGATCACGCTGCCGATGGTCGAGCCCTTGCCCAGATGCACGTCGGGCATCACCGCCAAGTGTTTGAAGATAAACGGCAACTTCGCCGTGTTCATCAACTGCTGCCGGGCTTCGGCTTCCACCGGCACGCCCTGGGTCCAGAGCTTGATGGGCTTGCCATTGGCGACTTCCAGAAGTTCGTAGCTTTTCTCTTGCATGACCGGGGTTCTGTTCTGTTGGTGCGCCGGCTTCATTGCCGGCTCACAGTTTCGACACTGGGCATGAACGCAGATTCAGCGGCAATCTGGCGAACGCACTTGCGTGACAGGATGTGGCGAGCCTGGGCCTTCGAACGGGCCCAAGACCCCGCCGAAGAACTGGGCGCCAGTGCTTATGCGGTCAAAAAATGGACCTATTCGCTTGAAAATTGATCCCACTCTTGAGGATTGTCCCGAACGGTACCAAACGGCGCCGTTCCATGGGATTTCAAGAGAGCGTGAATACCGTTGCCCCAGCGGGGCAAAAATTGCGCATCATAGGCGCCGTCCGCTCAAGGGAGATTTACATGCGTGCCATTTTTTCCATCGTGCGTCTTGCCGTGCTGTCGCTGGGCGTGGCGTTTGCCAGCACCGCGCTGGCCACCGAAGAGACGCAACTGGTCGAGTCCATCAACCTTTACCGCAGCCAATCCCAAAGCTGCGCGGGCCAGGCGTCCCTGGAACTGCCGCCGCTGGCGATGGATTCGCGACTGATTCTATCGGCCAACGGGATCGGTGACCTGCAGCAGGCCTTGGCGCGGGCGGCGTATCCAATGGTCAACGTGCAGGCCATCAGCCTGTCCGGGCCTCGGGACGCGCAAGGGGCAATGAAGGCTGTGCAGGAGAGTTTCTGCCAGGTCGTGCTGGACCCACAATTCGTCGACATCGGCGTCAGCCGCCTCGACCGTGAATGGCGCATCGTACTGGCCCGGCCGCTATTGTCGGCGCGCCTCGGCGATTGGCAGGCCGAAGGCCAGAAGCTGCTCAAGCTCATCAACAGCGCCCGCGCGCAACCTCGCCGTTGTGGCACCGCGGCTTTCGCGGCCACCACCCCTTTGGCCTGGAACGGCACCCTGGCCCTGGCCGCCGTGACCCACACCCGCGCGATGGCGAACAACAACTTCTTCGACCACAAGGATCGTGACGGACGCATGCCTGGCGATCGCGCCGAATTAGCCGGCTACCTGGGACAGGCTATCGGCGAAAACATTGCCGCCGGGCAGGACACAGCGCTGAAGGTGGTGGACGGCTGGCTGGCGAGTCCGGGCCATTGCGCCAACTTGATGAACCCGCAATTTCGCGAATTGGGCGCCGGTTACGCAGTGGACCCTAAAAGTGACGCGGGCATCTACTGGACGGCCATGTTCGGTACTCAATAACCTTTCAGGTCCTGTCGCAAGGTCTGCCGGACATGGCTCATGAACTGGCTCAGCGAAGGCGATTGAGCCACGGGCTTGCGTTGCAGCAGGCCGATTGAGCGTCTTGCAGGCTGGTCGATGGCAGTGACCGTGCACTGCTCGCCGATGTTGAAGACCGCCGTGCAACTGGCCGGCAACAAGGAAAATCCCAGCCCTTCGCGCACCAGGGCGGTGGCCGTGCTCATGTGCGCCACCTCCCAGGCCGGTATCGGATCAACGTTCAGATAGCGCAACGCAGCATCAGCCAGGGGCCGGATGCTGGTGTCCGCAGTCAGGGCAATGTAGGGCCGGCGCTTCCAGGCGTCCTCGCCGTCACGCAAATGGTCGGCGTGGCTCAGCAATACCAGGTTGTCATCCAACAGGCGCGCGAAGCTCAGCCCGGACAGATCGTCAGGCAGCGAAGTGATGCCCGCCTCCACCTCGCCTCGTTGCACCCAGCCCATGATTTCCCCGGCGCGACCGTCGAGCAGACTCACGGTCACGCCAGGGTGCTCACGCTGGAAAGCGGCGATGACGGTGGGCAGGAATGACGCGGCCGCCGTGGGCAGCGCCGCCAAACGGAGCGTGCCGCGGCTGAGATTGAGGGTGTCGCGGGCGTCGCGCACGGCATCGTCCATATCCCGCAGCATGCGCCTGGCCTGGGGCAGGAAATGTTCACCGGCCGGCGTCAGTTCGACGCTGCGGGTGTTACGTGCCAGCAACTGCAATCCCATGCTCTCTTCCAGCTTGCGAATGTTGTAGCTCAGCGCCGGCTGGGACAGGTGCAGTTGTTCTGCCGTGCGGGTGAAGCTTGAAGTCTCGGCGATCAGGATGAAGGCACGCAGCTGTCGAAAAGAAACGTTCATGGCCACTCATAGAATTAATGGATCAATTGATTCTACCTTTAAAATTCACAGAACAATCCAGCCTGTCCACTATGGGTCACCCTTCAGTGGAAAACGGACATGACAAAAACAATTCTCGTCGGGTGCGGGGCCGGTTTCGCTAATGACCGGCCTGACGCCGCCCTGCGCCTGGCTCAAGACTTGGCACAACGCAGCGGTCAGCGCTACATCATGCTTGAGCTGTTGGCAGAGCGGACGTTGGCCGAAGCGCAGTTGCGCAAGCGCCTGGATCCCCAGGTTGGATACTCCCCTCGCCTGTTCGATTTCCTCGAGCCCATGCTGGACCTGTGCGTCGAGGCCGGCATTGCGATTATCACCAATGGCGGCGCAGCGAACCCCAGGGCGGCGGCGCAACGACTGCGTGACGGGCTGGCGGGACGCTTCCCTGACCTGAAGATCGCTTGTGTGTTGGGTGACGACTTGCTTGAAGAAACGCCCCCTCGTTATTCGCAATGGCTGCCATCGTGCGCGGGTGAGCAACCGGTTTCGGTAAACGTCTACACCGGTGCCGACGGTATCGTTCAGGCGCTCACCGACGGCGCCGGCATCGTGCTCTGTGGCCGCGTCGCCGATCCGTCACTGGCCGTGGGGGCGATCCGCCACGGATTGGGCTGGGCCGCCGATGATTGGCAGAAGATGGCTGTCGCCACCACGGCGGGACACTTGCTGGAGTGCTGCACCCAGGTCACCGGTGGTTATTTTGCCCACCCCGGCGTGAAAGAGATTCCCGACCCGGCCAACCTGGGATGTCCGATTGCCGAAATCCACGCGGATGGACGCTTGGTTATTGGAAAGACGCGCGACTGCGGCGGCAGAGTCAGCGAACAGACCGTCAAGGAACAGCTGCTGTACGAAGTGCACGACCCGCGACGCTATCTGACGCCCGACGTAGTGCTGGACCTGGGCCAGGCTCGCGTCCATGACTTGGGTGAGGACCGTGTCGAGGTCAGCGGCCTGCTCGGCCATCCCCGTCCCGACACGCTCAAAGGGCTGGCTGGCGAACGTGGGCTCTGGTTCGGCGAGGCAGAAATTTCCTATGCAGGCCCCGGCGCCATGGCCCGCGCCGCACTGGCTCGAGAGATTCTGCTGCAACGTTTCGACCGGTTGGCGCCTGGGGTGCAACCCTGGATTGACCTGTCGGGCGTGGCCAGTCTGTTCAACGACCAGGGCGGCCGTTACCTGCAAAAACAACTGGCCCAGGCGCCCGCGCTGGAAGATGTGCGCGTGCGCATCGGCCTGACCCACACCGACCGTTCGCTGCTCGACGCCCTGCTGGCCGAAGTGGAATCGCTCTACACCAACGGACCGGCGGGTGGCGGTGGCGTCCGGCGACATCTGGTCGAGACCGTCACAACCCGCAGCTTCCTGTTGCCGCGCGATGAAATCCACACAACCCTGGAGTGGTACTGATGAACCTGGTGACCCTCGCCGATTTCGCCCACGCCCGTGCCGGCGACAAAGGCAACATCCTCAGCATCGCGGTATTCCCCCACGACCCGGCCCACTATTCATGGTTGCTACGCGAACTGACCTGCGAGCGCGTGGCCGAGCAATTCGCGACGCGCCAGCCGTCGAAGGTGCATCGCTACGAGCTGCCGAACCTGGAGGCCCTGAATTTCGTGCTCGAAGACGCCTTGGAAGGTGGTGTGAATCGCAGTTGCGGTCTTGATCGCCACGGCAAAAGCCTGAGCTATCTACTGCTCGCCTTGCGCTTGCCGGGACCGCAGGACTGATCGACGCGCTGCCCGATCCATCGACAACAATAAAAAAGAGAGGCTGCAACATGATTACAACCCTGGGTTTCCTGATGATGCTGGTCATTATCGGATTGATACTGTTGCGCAGGATCAGTCCGGTGGTGGCGTTCACCACCCTCCCCGTGGTCGCTTGCCTGCTGGCCGGTTTCAACCTCGGGCAGATCGGCGAGTTCATCAAGGCCGGCTTGCTCACCGTGGCTCCGACCGCCGCGCTGTTTCTGTTTGCGATCCTGTTCTTCGGCATCATGCGTGATCGGGGATTGTTCGATCCGTTGGTCAACCTGCTGATCCGCAGCACCGGCGGCAAGCCGCTGGCGGTGGCCTTGGTGACGGTGTTGGTGACCTCGGTGGTGCACCTCGATGGCGTTGGCGCCGCGACGTTCCTGCTGACCATCCCGGCACTGCTGCCCTTGTACAAACGCTTGAACATGAGTTCGACGATGCTGTTGTGCCTGGTCGGCACTACTGCTGGGGTCGTCAATATGGTTCCCTGGGGCGGAACGACCGCCCGCGCCGCCGCGGTGTCGGGGCTCGACGCCACCGAGCTATGGCTGGGCTTGCTGCCGGTACAGATGGTGGGCCTGGCGTGCATGCTCGGGGTGGCGACCATCCTCGGAACGCGCGCCCAGCGTCGCCAACCGATGTCCCTAGGCGCGGCGGCGACGTGTGACATCGACAACCTGCAGACTCAACAACGCGATTTCAGCCTGTCGCCCCGCGAGCTGCGCTACTGGCTGAACGTCGCCCTGACTGGCGTGATCCTCGCGTGCCTGTTCACCGGTATTTTTCCCTTGTATGCCTGTTTCATGGTCGGGCTGGGCATCGCCCTGCCCTTGAACTTCCCGTCCCTGGACGCCCAGGCCGAACGCCTCAAGGCCCACGCCTCCGATGCACTGCAAATGGTCTTGGTGATGATGGCCGCCGCCGTGCTGTTGGGCGTGCTCTCCGGCGCGAAAATGTCCGACGGCATGGCCCTGGCACTGATCGACATCCTGCCCGCCGGATCCGCCCAGTACCTGCACGTGATTGTCGGGTTCTTCGGCGTCCCGCTGGGCATGATTTTTTCGCCGGACGCTTACTATTTCGCCTTGCTACCGGTGATCAAGGACGTAGCGGCTGCCGCCGGTGTTCCTCTCGAAGCGGTGGCCCGAGCCATGCTGATCGGCGAGAACACCGGTTTTTCCATCAGTCCGGTCGTGCCCAGCGTCTACCTGGCCCTGGCCCTCAGCGGTGTCGAACTGCGCAAGCACATGGCCTATACCTTTTTCTGGGCTTGGGGCGTCAGCCTGGTGATGCTCGCCTTCGCCGTGCTGACCGGGGCTGTACAGGTATAAGTCTCAAGGGTGGGTTTGGAAAATCAGCGACCGATGCACCCCCGAACCCGCCCTCACCCCATCGCCCACGGCCAGCGCCACCGAGCCGAACGGCATCGCCGCATCCCCACAGGCAAACACCCCCGGCAGGCTGGTTTCACGCGTCATCGGGTCGCACTGGATGAAAGCCCCGAGTGGGCCGTCCTCGAACGTACAGCCCAACGTTTGCGCGATCGAGCTGGCGACCCGGGTGCGCGGCAGGACAAACAGACCGGCGATGGCGATCACACGACCGCTGGCCAACACAACGTTGGCCTGTTCGCCTTCGATGCGCTCGACAGGCTCCTCCACCACGGTAACACCGCGCTGCCCAAGACTCGCCAACTGCTCAGGATCCGGCTCGAACACGCCGTTGGTGAAGAAAGTCGTCGGCCCCCAGTCTGGCAGCATCAAGGCATGGTGAAGCGACATCGGCGAGGTCGCCAGGGAGCCAATCGGCCCCTGGTCCAACTCATAGCCATGGCAGTACGGGCAATGAAAGACACTTTGCCCCCAACGTTCCGCCAGTCCCTGCACCGCTGGCAGTTCGTCAATTACCCCGGTGGCGAGCAACAGCCGATGAGCGCTGTAGCGTTGCCCGTGGGTGGTTTCGACGATGAAGCCCTCCTCCTGCCTGGCAGCGTGCGTTGCGGTGTCTGAAACCCATTTCACCGTCGGGTACGCCAGGAGCTGCGTTCGGGCGTCATCGGCAATGTCATCGGGCGCCCGGCCGTCCTGTCCGAGAAAGCCGTGGGATGTCGCGGCAAACCGATTACGACGCTCGCCTGCGTCGATGACAAGCACTTTGCGGCGGCCACGGGCCAATTGAAGACCTGCAGACATTCCGGCATAGCTGCCGCCTGCAATGATGACGTCGTATTCCATGAGCGTTCTCCAAGATGTTTACGAGGGCGTGGGAAAGTCTCGACACATCGTATGTTTCTTGAAAAACAACTGTCAATAGTCTCGTAACTTTTGCGATTACAGGCGATACTCCACACGGTTTTACCTTCGGATATTTTCATGAGAAACGACACGCGTCTTTCCCGCATGCTGCACGTACTGATCCATATGGACCGGCATCAGCAATCCGCCACCTCCGATACCCTCGCGCAAATGCTTGGCACCAATCCCGTGGTGGTGCGCCGGACCATGGCCCTGCTCAAGGAACAGGGTTACGTCACGTCGGAAAAAGGCCATCGCGGCGGTTGGAGCCTGGCCAAGCCCTTGTCGGACATGACCTTGCTCGACATCCACCAAGCGCTGGGCAGCACCTCCATCTTCGCCATCGGCCTGTCCACCGATCACCCGCAATGCCTGGTGGAACAGGCGGTGAACGCGGCGCTGACGGACGCGTTCGAAGAGGCGCAGGCGTTGCTGCTAAAGCGCCTGGGCAGCATTACGTTGGCGCAGTTGGCGGAGGATTTTGATCAGCGTTATCAGCAGTTCTTCGCCGGTGAGGCGGGCACAGGGACAGAACACAGCCATCATTGAAGCGAGTACGCAGACCGCCATGGCGCGGGTTTTGTTGGCGGGCGTTCAGGCGAGATAGCGCTTGAACCAGTCAATTGTTCGCGACCACGCCAGATCAGCTGCCGCTTCGTCATAACGCGGTGTCGAGTCGTTGTGAAAGCCATGATTGACGCCTGGATAAATGTAGGCCTGATAGTCCTTCTTTCCGGCCTTGAGCGCCGCTTCATAGGCCGGCCAGCCTTCGTTGATCCGCGTGTCGAGTTCAGCGTAGTGGATCAATAGCGGCGCCTTGATCCGCGACACGTCCTCGGGTTTGGGTTGGCGTCCGTAGAACGGCACCGCCGCGCCCAGTTCCGGGTACGCCACCGCGGCCGCGTTGGCCACCCCACCGCCGTAGCAGAAACCGGTGATGCCGACTTTTTTCCCGCCCACGGCCTCATGCTTGCCGAGAAACTCGATCGCGGCGAAAAAATCGTTCATCAGTTTCTCCGGGTCGACTTGCTGTTGCAGCTCGCGCCCCCTGTCGTCATTGCCCGGATAGCCGCCCACCGATGTCAGGCCATCGGGTGCCAGCGCGACGAACCCGGCCTTGGCGACGCGCCGGGCGACGTCTTCGATGTATGGGTTCAACCCCCGGTTTTCATGAGCCACCACCACGCCGGGCGTAGCTCCGCTGGCCTTGGCTGGCCGCACCAAGTAGGCACGCACCTGGCCGTGGCCGTTTGGCGAGGGATAGGTGATGTACTGCGCCAGGATATCCGGGTCGGTGAAGTTCACCTGCATCGCCTGGGCATAATCGGGGCTCAACGATGCCAACAGCGCACCCGCCGTGAGCCCGCCCACCGCGAATTGGCTGACCCGTTCGAGGAAGACCCGCCGGGAAATCTGGCCATGGGCGTAGAAGTCGTAGAGTTCAAGCAGTTCGGGAGCAAAGTCCCTGGCGGTGAGACGTGTCATGGGTAGGATCCTCGGCTGGGATCGAAAAATCATAGCCGAAAAAAACGCCGCTCCAGGAGCGGCGTTTCTTTTTACCAGACGGCGTCCGGTTTACAGCGCCATGTCAGCCGCTGGATTGGCCTCACGGTCAGCAGCCGGTTTGGCCGGTGCTGCCGCGGCGTTTGCCTTGCCGACAGCCGGTGGCGGGGTCAGTTGCAGGACTTCGCTGGTGTAGGCCCATTCCTGGGCTACGCGCTCTGGGCTCTCGTTGAGCTTGGTGCCGTAGCTCGGGACGATCTGGCGCAGTTTTTCCTGCCAGGCCGGGGTCGCAACCTTGTCCTTGAAGACCTTCTCAAGCACGGTCAGCATGATCGGCGCAGCGGTCGAGGCGCCTGGCGAAGCACCCAGCAGGCCGGCGATGCTGCCGTCCTGGGATGTAACGACTTCGGTGCCGAGTTTCAGCACGCCGCCCTTCTCTTCATCACGCTTGATGATCTGCACACGCTGGCCGGCTTGCCACAGGCGCCAGTCTTCCTGCTTGGCTTCCGGGAAGTATTCCTTCAGCGCGTTGAAACGGTCCTCGTCCGACAGCATCAGCTGTCCGGCCAGGTATTCCACCAGCGGGTACTGTTCGATACCGACCTTGGTCATCGGCCACACGTTGTGGGTCGTGGTGCTGGTCAGCAAGTCGAAGTACGAGCCGTTCTTCAGGAACTTGGTGGAGAACGTGGCGAACGGGCCAAACAGAATGACGCGCTTGCCATCGAGCACGCGGGTGTCCAGATGCGGAACCGACATCGGTGGCGCGCCAACTGAAGCCTTGCCGTAGGCCTTCGCCAAGTGCAGCTGGGCGATGGTCGGGTTCTCGGTCACCAGGAACGAACCACCCACCGGGAAACCAGCGTATTCACGGGCTTCGGGGATGTCGGACATCTGCAGCAGGTGCAACGCACCGCCGCCAGCACCGATGAACACGAACTTGGCGTCGGTCTCGGTTTCGGTACCGTCCTTCAGGTTCTTGTACGAAACGCGCCAGGAGCCATCCTCGTTGCGAGTGATGTTTTCCACTTCGCTGGACAGCTTGAGCGAGAAGTTCGGCTTGGTTTGCAGGTAGGTGGCGAACTGGCGCGTGATTTCACCGAAGTTCACGTCCGTGCCCAGCGGGCTCCAGGTGGCCGCGACTTTCTGGCTCGGGTCACGTCCTTGCATCATCAGCGGAACCCACTTGCTGATCTGCGCAGGATCTTCGGAATACTGCATGCCGGCGAACAACGGGCTGGCCTGGAGAGCTTCGTAGCGCTTCTTCAGGAACGCGATGTTCTCGTCGCCCCACAAAAAGCTCATGTGCGGCGTGGAATTGATGAACGAGCGCGGATCCTTCAGCACGCCATTCTTGACCTGCCACGACCAGAACTGGCGGGAAATCTGGAAGGCTTCGTTGATTTCGATAGCCTTGGAGATGTCGACCTTGCCGTTCTTGTCTTCCGGCGTGTAGTTCAGCTCGGCCAGCGCGGAGTGACCGGTACCGGCATTGTTCCAACCGTTGGAACTCTCTTCGGCAACACCGTCCAGGCGCTCGACCATTTCCATGGTCCAGCCCGGCTCCAGCTCGTTGAGCCAGACACCGAGGGTCGAACTCATGATGCCGCCACCAATGAGCAAGACATCCACTTTTTTCGGCTCGGCGGCGTGCGTGGTCGCAAGACCCATCGCCATCGCCAGGCCCAGCAGCGCCGTATGTGTTTTCTTCAACATGTGTGTATCCCTAGGATAAAACGCCATTCCGCCCTCCAATCCTGTTCGAGGGATGACCACGCCCATGCCGGCACAGCCAGCGGGCGGGTATCGAATGGACTGGAGGATGGACCTACAGGGCCGAGCAATATCGGCCTCACATTTATGTCTCTCCGGCGCTGTCTTCTTGTAGGTCTTGGCTTCAGCTGGGTGAGGGACACTGCAAAACGGTCTGGATCGGGCCCGGCGTGGCCGTGCCCGATTGTCGCAGCGGGGGGAGTTTACAGAAGGAAATAAGCAGACCGAAGC
The DNA here is from genome assembly GCF_051131955.1 of Pseudomonas sp. Z4-20. NCBI lineage: Bacteria > Pseudomonadati > Pseudomonadota > Gammaproteobacteria > Pseudomonadales > Pseudomonadaceae > Pseudomonas > Pseudomonas sp. Z4-20. The sequence goes on along the minus strand of NZ_CP071641.1, from coordinate 2,746,608 downwards.
GCATTTTTGCATTCGAGGTAAAAACGCCGACCAAATGACGGCGTTTTAATGGCTCCGTTCGGCCCCGTACGTGCGCCCCCTCCTTTAACTCAAAGGTACTTGAGGATGGCGATGTCGCGACGACGTTGCTTCAAGGCTGCAAACCAACGGGTCGGAAAAAACAGCGCGACGCCCAGCAACACGCTCCACAACCAGACCATCGGCAACTGATCGAAGCCGAAGTAGGCGCCCTGGTTGGTGCCCCAGATCATCACGGCGACCAGGTACATGGCCTTGAGCACGTACAGGTGCAGCAGATAGAAAAACATCGGCGCGCCCCCATAGACCGCCAGCACCGCGATGCTGCCCTTCTCCTGGGCCTTCTCGAAGACTGCCAGCAGGATCAAGCCCACGCCGAGCGTCGGCAGGAGGAACATCAGCGATGGCGGGTACTTGGTGGCGCTCAGAAAACTCATGGACGTGCGCAGCGCGTCACCAGTGTGCACCCAGGGTTTGTCGCCATACACATTGAGGTAGCGAATCAGCACGAAGGCGACCAGCAGGCCGATGCCGACCGTGAACAACCGCCGCAACCTGACAGCGGGTTCCATGTCCTTGCCGAACCAAGGCCCGATGGCCCAGCCCAGAACAATCACGCCGATCCAAGGCAGCACCGGATACGTGGTACGAGCCCGGGTGAACTCAGTGATGTCGATGAATGCCCGCTGGTGAAGGATCGACCATGGCACGAAAAACGGCGAATCCGGCCCCAACACCACGCCGTCCAGCAGGTTGTGCCCGGCAACGATGGCCAAGCCCAGCACGATCAGCCAGCTGCGCTTGAGATGCAGCAGCGCCGCCAGGACAATCATGCAGATACCGATGCACCAGATCACCTGCAACCAGAGAGTCTTGGGCGGGAACTCGGCATTCCAGGCGAAACACACGAAGGTCAGTTCCAGGAACACCAGGAACAGGCCGCGCTTGAGCAGGAACACCGACGTCTCACTGGCCGTGTGTTTCTGGCTGTAGAGCCAGGCCGACAAGCCGGTGAGGAGGATGAACACCGGCGCACAGAGCGTGCTGAGCAAACGCGTGAAAAACAGGTCCGGGGTCACGCTCAAGGCATCGATGGGGTCGGTGACTTGACGGTGCAGCAGGAAAGTCTCGCGTACGTGATCAACCAGCATCAGCAACATGACGAAACCCCGCAGGGCATCGATCGCAAGCAAACGGGTAGCGGTTTTAGCGGTGCTGGACGCGAGGGACGGAGCGATGACAGCGCACGGTGTTGTCGCGCTTGGGGATAGGCTCATGGCGATACTCAGGAAAGTCGGTGGTCCGTGCCGGGCCAGGAATGAGAATTCCTACCGAACGAAAGCGGATAACATAACACGGCTTTTCTGATCGTCCCCGAATGTGTGGACTGGCGGGGGCTTTGGCAGCGCTGGCCTGCGCAGCAGGATCAACTCAATGAGCAGTGACACCGAGTTGTCTGGTTCCGGGGCTGCTGCGCAACCCAGCGGGAGCAAGCTCCCTCGCCACGGGGGGTGTATCCGTACTTGGGAATGAAGTCGGACCCGCTCTTGTGGCGAGGGAGCTTGCTCCCGCTGGCCTGCGCAGCAGGCCCCCTCGCCTTCAGCTCAGAACCGCGGCTTGACGGTTTTCCAATCCGGCCGGTAGCGACGCATCTGCCGGACATCGTCACGCTGGCGGATACCGCAGCTGAGGAACTGCTCATGCAGCTTGCCCAGTTGATCGCGGTCCAGCTCCAGTCCGAGACCCGGCGCCCGGGTGATTTTCACGCAGCCATCGACAAACGGCAGCTTGCCGCCCTTGATGACTTCTTCATCCGGTTCCTGCCAGGGGTAATGGGTGTCGCAGGCATAATCCAGATTTGGCACCGACGCCGCCACGTGGGCCATCGCCATCAGGCTGATGCCCAGGTGGGAGTTGGAATGCATCGACACCCCGAGGCCAAAGGTGTCGCACATCTTCGCCAGCACTTGGGTGTCCCGCAGCCCGCCCCAATAATGGTGGTCGGCGAGGACGATCTGCACGCTGTCCTGGGCCACGCTGCGGCGAAACTCGTCGAAATCGGTCACCACCATATTCGTCGCCAGCGGCAAGCCCGTACGTTTGTGCAGCTCGGCCATGCCCTCCAGCCCAGGCGTCGGGTCCTCGTAATACTGCAGGTCATCCCCGAGCAGCTCGGCCATGCGGATGGACGTTTCCAACGACCAGTTGCCATTCGGGTCGATGCGCAACGGGTGATCTGGAAACGCCTGCTTCAACGCCTTGATGCAGGCGACTTCATGTTCCGGCTCCAAGGCGCCGGCCTTGAGCTTGATGCTCTTGAAGCCGTATTGCTCGATCATGCGCCGGGCCTGGGCGACGATCTGTTGCTCGTTGAGTGCCTCTCCCCAGCTGTCCGGCGGGTACGGTGAATCGACGTGCTCGGCGTACTTGAAAAACAGGTAGGCGCTGAACGGTATTTCGTCACGGATTGCGCCGCCCAGCAGATCCACCAGCGGCACGTTCAGGTAATGCGCCTGCAAATCTAGGCAGGCAACCTCGAATGCCGAATAAGCATTGCTCACCGCCTTGCTCGCGTGAGAGCCCGGCGCCAGTTCCGCACCGGCGACGCTCGCGGGTTTATGGGCCGCGACTGTTGCCTGGACGATGGCCCGCAACTGGTTGAGGTTGAACGGATCCAGGCCGATCAGTTGGCTCTGGACCTGTTGCTGAATCGCCAGGGCCGGCGCATCGCCGTAGCTCTCGCCGAGGCCGATGTAGCCGTTGTCGCTTTCGATCTCGATGATCGAACGCAGCGCGAACGGCTCGTGGATGCCGCTGGCGTTCAGCAACGGTGGATCGCGAAAGGCAATGGGTGTCACGGTGACGCGTTTGATCTTCATACAGCGGCTCCCGATGGGCCAGGGTTCAGGGCTTGGGGTTTTTCCGGTGATTGGGCGTCGGCAACGCTTTCACGCCGGCCGGACAATGAATTGGGGGGGTCGCGCTTGGGTGTGGTACGAGCGAAGAAGATCACCACGGCGGCGACCAACGAAGTGATGGCCAGGGTTGAATCTGGAATGTGATTCAAGGGGGCCTCTCAATATTGTTTTTGTGGGGCTTTCTTTATGAAGAGCGGTGCGATGATGGACGCAGGGGATTGTTCCCGTCTAATCTAACTTGGCACTTGATTGATACCCGGATTGAATCAATGTTTGAACTGGCCCAACTGCGCTGCTTTACCACCGTGGCGACCGAACTCAACTTCCGCCGCGCCGCCGAACGCCTGAACATGACCCAGCCACCCTTGAGCCGGCAGATCCAGTTGCTGGAACATCACCTAGGCGTCGAGCTGTTCACTCGCAGTACTCGCAGCGTCGCCCTCACCGCCGCCGGCCGGGCGTTTTTCATCGAAGCGCAGAACCTGTTGCAGCAAGCGCAGCAAGCCGCCGTGGCCGCCAAACGTTTCGCCCAGGGCGACATCGGCTCGGTCACCATCAGCTTCGTTGGCAGCGCGGTGTATGAATTCCTGCCCAAAGTCATCGCCGAGGCGCGGCTGAAACAACCGCAGGTGAAAATCGTCCTGTCGGAGATGAACACCTACCAGCAACACGAAGCCCTGCGGGCCCGACGCACCGACTTGGGCATCGTCCGCTCACCGCTGTTGGAAACCGGCTACGCCACTGAATGCCTGGTGCGCGAGCCGTTCGTTTTGGCCGTGCCCGCCGAACATCCGCTGGCGAGCGCCGAGTCTGTCAGCGTGCAAGATCTGGATGGGCAACCCTTCCTCATGTACTCCCACTCCGCCTACCCGCCCTTCAACGAACTGCTCACCGGCATGCTGCGCTCGGCCAGGGTCGCGCCGCAGTTCGTGCAATGGCTGGGGTCGTCGCTGACCATCCTGGCGCTGGTCAACGCCGGCATGGGCCTGGCGCTGGTGCCGCGTTGTGCGACCAGCGTGGTGTTCAAGCACGTGGTGTTTCGCGAGATCGACCTGGGCCAAGGCGTGCAGAGCGAGCTGCACTTGGTGTGGCGCGAGGACAATGACAATCCAGCGTTCACCATGCTGCTGGAAGGAATTCGCGGGGCGGTTCGGGACGGGGTTTGATTACCGGGGTCACACCCGTGGCCTATTCCAGTCTTCCCTGACAAGTTGTACGATGACCGACGAGCGCGCAACGCTCGTATTCCTGATACCTACAACAACAAGGAAAGACCCATGAGAATAGCAACCCTGCTTGTCGGTTTCGTTTGCCTCTTCAGCGGCTATGTCGCCGCTGCGCCCGCCTCGGACGAGAAAGAAGTCGCCCAAGCGGTCGATCACCTGACCCAGGCCATGCTGCATAAGGACATCCCTCAGCTTCAGGCCCTGGCCGCCGAAAACCTGACCTACGGCCACTCCAGCGGCAACATCCAGGACAAGAAAGCCTTCATCGCCGACATCGAAACCGGCAAGAGTGCGTTCAAGACCCTGGAAATGAAAAACCAGAAAATCACCCTGTCAGGCGACGTAGCGCTGGTGCGCAACCATTTCTCCGCGCAGGCGCTCAAGGGCACCGAAGTGGTCCCGACCGAAATCGAGAACTTCCAGATCTGGCAGAAACAGAACGGCAAATGGCTGTTGATCGGGCGTCAGGCGTTCCGGTTCTGATCGCGGGTTAAGCCGGGAAACCTCCGTGGCGCATCATTTGAGCTTGGGGTGATCCATTGTGGCGAGGGGATAAATCCCCCCGCCACAGGTCAGAGTTACTCAATCCGTCGCCCACTGCGTGCGGTACTCCAGCAGAAAATCCACAAACGCCCGCACCCGCTGCGGCACATACCGGCCATGGGGATACAGCAAGGTGAACGGCCGCGAGCGCCCGGAGAAAGGCGCAAGCACTTCCACCAGTTGCCCGTCCGCCAGTTCCTGTTCAACGATGAACCGATAGGTTTGGAACAATCCTGCGCCATGCTTGGCCAGCGTCACCCCACCCAGCACATCGTCGGAGCAGCAATAACTCCCTTGAGCAACCACTTCCCTTTCCTTGCCCTCGACGTTGAACAGCCAGGAGATACGGCGCCCGTTGCTGGGCAATTCAAACTGGATGCAGTCATATACGTCGAGGTCTTCCAGCGTCTGCGGCGTGCCTGCCTTGCGCAAGTAATCCGGCGCGGCGACCACCACCAGCCTGGCATCCTCCAACAACCGGGCGATCATCGAGGAATCCGGCTGGGCCCGGACCCGTATCGCCAAGTCGTAACCCTCGGCGACGAAGTCGATGTTGCGGTTGCTCAGATGGATATCCACGCTGACTTGCGGGTACAACGCGCGAAACACCGGCAGCAGCGGCAGGATACGATGATGACCGTAGGTCGTGGGCACGCTGATGCGCAGCTGTCCGGACGGCACAGACTGCGCGCCCATCATTTCCTGTTGCGCCTCGACCAGTTGCGTCAACGCCTGGCGGCATTGCTCGAAATAGGTCCGGCCGGCGTCGGTCAGCCGGATGCTGCGGGTGGTGCGCACGAACAGCCGCGCCCCCAGGCGCTCCTCCAGGCGAAAGATCGAACGGCTCACCGCCGCCGGGGTAACGCCCGCGACTTGGGCCGCCGCGGTAAAACTGCCCGCCTCCGCCGCCAGGCAGAACAATTCGATGCTGCCCAACTGCAAGTCTTCGAAATGACGCTTCATGATTCATTACACCGCGTATCAACTGAATATTCCCAATGCCTGTTTATCAGCCCGTGGCGTATAAATACAGTGGCCTCGATTGCGCGGGGCTCTTCCTGCGTACATTTGTTCAATTGGAGTGCAGCATGCCTTTCGTCAACGTTCGTATCACCCGCGATGGCGTTACCCGCGAGCAGAAAGCCCAGGTGATTTCCGAAATCACCGAAACCTTGCAGCGCGTGCTGGGTAAGGATCCACACCTGACCCACATCGTGATCGAGGAAGTCGACACCGATAACTGGGGCTATGCAGGGATAACGACGACGGAGTTTCGAAGCCAACCCAAGGAATAATATTCAGTCCCTCCCGAGCCCGGCCCGATGACCGGGCTTTTTTTGTGCCTGCAGACCTCATCCCGCACTGTTTACAGCGAAGCCGAGCATTAATTACACCACGTATCAACTCAAGTACCAGAAGCCATATTTATCAAACCCAAGCGCACCAATACCCTGATCACAACCAGCGGCCAAACCGCCGCAGCGGTTCCCAACTCAACGTGATCAGGAGTCAATATCATGAGCAATCAAAAAACCGTCATCATCACCGGCGCATCCAGCGGCATTGGCCTTGGCTTGGTCAAGGCGTTCCTGGCACGCGGCTATAACGTAGTGGGCAACGCCCGTTCCCAGGCTGGCCTGGACGACGCGGCGGGGCAACTGGGTCATCCAGCCAATTTCATCGGCGTGGCCGGCGACATTGCCGAACCTGCGACTTCAACCGCCCTCATCGGCAAAGCCATCGAAGCCTTCGGTGCCGTGGATGGTCTGGTCAATAACGCCGGTTTCTTCCTGCCAAAACCCTTCGTTGAATACAGCCCCCAGGATCTCGAGTCGCTGCTGGACACCAACCTCAAAGGGCTGGTTTACGCCAGTCAGGCCGCGGCCGCCCACATGATCAGCCGCCGGCAGGGTTTCATCATCAACATCTCCGCCTCGGTGGCCTTGCAACCGAACATCCAGGTGCCGGCCGCGTTGCCGGTACTGATCAAGGGCGGTGTGAACCAGATGACCCGCGCCCTGGCCTTGGAATTGTCGCCCCACAACATCAAGGTCAACGCGGTGGCACCCGGCATCATCGACACGCCCATGCATGACCCGGCGCACCGCGATTTCCTCAACAACCTGGCCCCGGCCGGTCGGGTGGGCACCATCGACGAGATCGCCGACGCCGTGCTGTACCTCGCCAGCGCGGATTTCACGACCGGCGCGATCCTGCCGGTGGACGGCGGAATGAGCACCGGCAAGTGGTAAAAACAAAAAAACCCGAAGGCAGGACCTTCGGGTTTTTTCATGGGACTTGGCAGTTACAGCGTGTAGGAAATCCCAGCCTGCACGGTGCGCGGCGCGCCCGGATAGGCGTAGACACCACCAAACGCGCCCTCTTCGTAATCGGCGTCGAACAGGTTCTTCAGGTCCAGGTTGAGACGAATGCGTTCGTTGACCTTGTAGTAGCCAAGCAGGTCGACCACGGTGTAATTGTCCATGGTGAAGGTGGTAGCCGCCGTGTTACCGGCCCGCTCATCGACGTATTTGGTGCCCACGCCCAGGCCTAGCCCCTTGAGGCCGCCGTCCTGGAACTCGTACATGTTCAACAGGCTGAAGGTGTTCTTGGGCACGTTGAGCAAACGAGTGCCGGTGGGGATGTTCGCGTCCTTGGTCACTTCGGCATCGACGTAGGCGTAGCCGCCGATCACTCGCCACTCGGGTGTCAGGTTGCCCGCCACGTTCAGGTCGAAACCACGACTGCGCACTTCGCCAGCGGCCACATTGAAGGTTGAATCCAGCGGATCCGGGGTCAAGACGTTGCGTTTTTCGATCTGGTACACCGCCGCATCGACGCTCAACTGGCGATCCAGGGCTTCCCATTTGACGCCCATTTCGTAGGACTTGCCTTCTTCCGGCTTGAACCCACCGCCTTCGCGGCTGGCGCCGTTGTTGGGTTTGAACGAACGGGCGGTGTTGGCGTAGACGGCCACCGTGTCGGTCAGGTCGTAGATCACGCCCAGGCGCGGCGTGACCGCGCTTTCGGTGACGTCCCAGTTGCGGCTGCCTGGCCGTTGGTTAGCCGGGACAGGCACAAACGTCTCATATTGATGCTCGAACCGCTCGAAACGCGCACCAGCCAACACCTTCAAACGCTCGGTCAGCGCCACTTGATCCTGGACGAACACACCAAACGTCTTGAGGTTTTCCTGGTCGTCGGTGGGCGTGCGGGTCAATGCCGGACGCGGCTGACCAGACACCGGATCGAAGATGTCGATCGGATAGGCACCGACGGCGCCGGACGAGCGGCGAATGATCGACTGGTAGTCATAATCTTCATACTCCACGCCGGTCAGCAGCGTGTGCTCGAACCCGCCGGTAGAGAAACGCCCGGTGAGGTTGAGCTGGGTGTCGCGGTCGGTCCATTCGAGCTTGCGGTAGTTGAAATTGCGCCCCAGGGTACGTCCGTCGGCGGCGATGCCGTTGCCTTCGACCGCATTGCCTTGAAGCGTCCCGTCGAGCCACTGGGTGCCGCCGGCCAGGGTCCAGTCATCGTTGAGCATGTGCTCGAAACGCACCTGCAGCATGCTGTTGTCGTTGTGCAGTTTGCCGACGTCTTTTTCGCCGAAAAAAGTGTCGCGGGACGCCGTGCCACGCTGCCCGGCGTAGTGGGTCAAGCCACGGTCCAGGGGATGATTGTTGCGCATGAAATCGCCTTCGAAGATCAGGCGCGTGGTGTCGTTGACCTGCCAGGAGACCACGGGCGCAACGCCATAGCGTTCGGTCTCGACATCGTCGCGGAACGTGTCGCCGCCCTCGCCGATCACATTCAGGCGATACGCCAACCGCCCTTCTTCGTCCAAGGGGCCGGACGCGTCCAGGGTGCCTCGGCGCATCCCTTGGTCGCTGACCTGGCTGCCCAGGGTCACCGCGCGCTCGGCCAGCGGTTGCTTGGAAACCACGTTGAAAGTGCCGCCGGGATCGCCACGGCCATAAAGCATCGTCGCCGGGCCGCGCAAGACTTCCAGTCGTTCGATGGTGTTGGCATCGGGCATGTTCGGGTAGCCACGATTGATCGGAAAACCGTTGCGGTAGAACTCACCCGTGGTGAAGCCGCGCACGGTGAACGTGGTCAAGCCTTGGCCACCAAAGTTGTTGGCCCGGCCTACGCCGCCGGCGTAATCGAGCGCGTCTTGCAGGCGAGTGGCGCTGAGGTCTTCAACGACGTCGCGGGACACGACAGAGATGGACTGCGGGGTTTCATGGATCGCGGTGTCGGTGCGCGTGGCACTGGCCGAACGGGTCGCGCGATAACCCTTCACTGGCCCCTGGGCGGTTTCGAAATCCGCGGTGCCTACGATATCAGTGGCTTGCAGCTCCAGAGGTGCCCTGCCTGCAAGGCTGGGCTCGTCTGCCCACGTGGGAATTGAATAAGCCTGGAGCACACACAGTGAAACGAGTATCCGACGCATCGACCACAATCCTAACCAAAAGAACGTCGGCCCTCTGGTGGACCGACAAGAATGTGTCGCGAAAGATACAGCAAATCATTGCTATTTGATATTCGTTCCCATTAGTACCGTTGTGCCAATTGTCGAGTCATTCTCGATCTGTCTGAAAAAAGCCTGCGCGCGGGCATCCTGGGTGTACGCCACATTCAACCGCAACCAGTCACACGCTTCACCTTGGGGCAAGAACGTCGACCCCCGGGAAAGCTGCACTTGCAGTTGCGCGGCGATCTGCTGCACCCGCTCGGCCGGCACGTGCCGCGGCCTGGCCCACACGAACAGGCCTCCGCTGGGTTCGGCGAACACCTGCCAATAAGCCGGATCGAGCTGACGCAGCGTGCTCGCCATCTGCTTGTTCAAGCGCAGGCGCAAGCGTTGGATCAACTTGCGATACGCGCCGTTGGCCAACAAGGTTGCCACGACGTTTTCCGCCAGCAACGAGCAACCGATGCCGGTGACCATTTTGATCTCGGCCAGGCGGTTGATGATCTCGGGTTGGGCGACCACGTAACCGATGCGCAACGAACTGGACAATGTCTTGGAAAAACTCGCCAGGTATATCACCCGGTCCAAGGCGTCGAGGGAGGCCAGGCGAGACGTCGGGCCGTTCTGGAAGTCGGCATAGATGTCGTCCTCGATAAGGCGAAAGTCGTGCAGTGTCGCCAGTTGCAACAGGCGATACGCCACGCTGGGCGCCAGGCTCGTGCCGGTGGGGTTCTGGTACATGCTGTTGATGAAGAAATACGAAGGTCGATGCTCTTCGAGCAGCCGCTCCAGGCTGGCGATGTCCGGCCCTTGAGCGGTTCTCGGGACCGACAGAGTCCTGACCCCGTGCAACTTCAGCAGGTTGAACAGGTTGTAATAACCTGGGCTTTCCACCAGCACCAGTTCACCCGGCCTGAGTAGCGTACGCACCAACAGGTCGAGACCGTGGCTGGCGCCTTGGGTGGTGAGGATCTGACGAGGATCGACATGAATGTCAATCAGGCCCAGGCGTTTCTGGATGTGCAGGCGCAGATGAGCGGAGCCCAACGGTGTGCTGTAGTTGAACAGCGCCTGATTGTCGCTGCGCACCACCTGGCGGATCGCCTGGCCCAGATCAGTGTCGTCACGCCACGCGTCCGGCAGCCAGCCGCACCCCAGCTTGAGTTGCGTCGATTGCTGATCGAACAACGGCCATGCGACCGTGTCCTCGGCTTGCGACGCCAACGCCTCGGGCAACTGTTGCGCCACGAAAAAACCCGAGCCATGCCTGGATTCCAGCACCCCGCTGGCCACCAACTGGTCATAAGCCTTGATCACGCTCGACAGGCTCAGGTCATTTTCCGTTGCCAGTTGGCGGATCGAAGGCATTCGGGCGCCAGCACGAACGCCATGGGTGTTGATCCAGCCCGTGATTTGGGCGACGAGGTGCCGCAGCAGAGGCCCCGTAGCGTTGCGATCGATCTTCAGGTCCATGGTGCGGGTTCTCGATCAAGTGTTCTCTCATTTTGGACGAACAGTTAAGCATAAAAGGCGACTGTCTGTTCCTTGTTTGCGCGGTGCCCTGACGTGATAGTCCCAAGGACTCTCTACCTCGCTTCAAGGAGCACTTTTGAACGCACAGCAACGACACTCATGGGGATTGGCTTTCGGCCTTTGCCTGATCACCCTGGCGGTCAATCTGCAGGCGCCGCTGTATACCACTTATGCGCAGTTGTCCGGCTATGGCGCCGCTGCCACGGCGGTGGCGTTTTCCGGTTATGTGTTGGGCGTGCTGCCGGTGCTGCTGGCCTTCGGCGGATTGGCCGACCGGGTGGGCCGCAAGCCGCTGATCCTTGCGGCGCTTGGCCTGTCGATGCTGGCGACGGTGGTCACCGTGCTCTGGCCAAACCTGATCGCCCTTGGGGTGGCGCGCCTGATGATGGGCGTCGGCACCGGGCTGGCCTCCGCAACTTCGACTGCGTACATGATGGAGCTGATGCCGACGTGCGACGCCCGTTCGCCGGCTAATCGAGTCACGGCCAGTACGTCGCTGGGCTTTGGCCTGGGCGCGGCGTTGACCAGCCTGTTCTTGCTCGCCCTTCCCAGCGTCACGCCTGGCAGCTTCTGGTTGCAGTTGGTGCTCGCTGCCTTGGCCCTGGTCGTGGTCTGGCGCCTGCCGGACCCCGCCGAGAGAATCAAGCATGCGCCGTTGCTGCGCCTGCCTGTGTTTCCCAGTGGCAGCCTGCCCTACAGCTTTTCCATGCTGCTGGCCTGGGCGACGTCGGGCCTGGTGATCGCCATCCTGCCCTCGGTGCTCGCCGCTCATGACTTGCAGCAATGGTCCGGCCTGTCGACCTTCACGGTCATCAGTTGTGGGTTGATCTTTCAACCGTGGGTACGCCGCATGCACCCGGCCAGGGCCACCGGATTGGGCTTGTTGATTTTGCCTTTGAGCTACGCCCTGCTGGCCTGGGGCGCGAGCCAGGGTTCGCTGCCCGCCGTGTTGCTGGGCGCACTGGGCGCCAGCAGCGCGTGCTACGGTTTTCTGTACTTGGGTGGATTGTCGGCCATCACCGCCATGGCGGGTGCGCAGAAGGCCCGGGTCACGGCCGGATTCTTCCTGTTCGCCTATGTCGGGTTCAGTATTCCGGTCGTGGTGACGGGGTTGCTGGCCGATCATTTCGGCGCTGATGTCGCGCTGATCGTGTTCGGCCTGGCGCTGCTGGCAGGTGCCTCTATCACCGGGCTGCTGATCGTGCGGACAGTTGCCTTCACCGCCCAACCGTCTCACGGCTGAACGTACGCGTACTTAAATGGCAAGGGGATTTATCGGCGACGAATTCGTATACCATATCCCCAAATCAGCCGAACGACCTGCCGCCGTGACTTTATCCAAGTTCAACCTGCCTGATCTGGGCAACACCCCCTCCACTTCGGAAATCATCACCCGGCATCTGCGCGATGCCATCGTGGCCGGACATTTTGCCGAGGACGAGCCGATTCGCCAGGACGACATCGCCCGGCAGTTCAACGTCAGCAAGATCCCCGTGCGCGAAGCCCTCAAGCGCCTGGAGGCCGAAGGGTTGGTGATGTTCCAGCGCAACCGCGGGGCCATGGTCACGCGCATGTCCGAGGCCGAGCTGGCGCAGATGTTCGAGGTGCGGATGCTGCTGGAAGACAAAGTCCTGCGCCTGGCGATTCCCAACATGACCGAAGCGACCTTCGCCCGGGCTGAAAGCATCTGCCGGGAATTCATCGGCGAAGACGACGTCGGCCGCTGGGCAGAGCTGAACTGGCAGCTGCACGCCTGCCTCTACGAGCCGGCGCAACGACCCTTCATGGTGGGGTTGATCCGCTCGGTCCACGACAAGCTGGAGCGTTACCTGCGCATGCAGATGAGCTTGTCCGCCGGCAAGGAACGCGCCGACCATGAGCACCGCGACATCGTCGATGCCTGCCGCGCCGGTGATGTGGAGCGCGCGGTGAAGCTGCTGGACGAGCACATCGCCGGCGTCTGCAAGACGCTGTTCGAGTTCCTGCCTTCGAGCCGGTAACGCATCGACGCTGTGCCGATTTCGTCACCCACGGCAGATAAAACCCTCAAGCCGCCAACCCCCGACGCGGGCCACGCTTGCGTTCACTCACCTGAACGGACGTGGCGCCATGAAACGCATCACCGTGATCGATTCCCACACCGGCGGCGAACCGACCCGATTGGTCACCGACGGTTTCCCCGACTTGGGCCAAGGCAGCATGGCCGAGCGCCGGCAACGGCTGGCCGGCCAGCATGACGCCTGGCGCACCGCGTGCGTGCTGGAACCACGCGGCAGCGATGTGCTGGTGGGCGCCTTGCTCTGCGAACCGGTGGATCCGTCGGCCTGTGCCGGGGTGATCTTCTTCAACAACAGCGGTTACCTGGGCATGTGCGGCCACGGCACCATCGGCCTGGTTGCATCACTCGCGCACCTGGGCCGGATCGGCCCCGGCGTGCACAGCATCGAAACCCCAGTGGGCACCGTGCAGGCGACCCTGCATGACGATCACAGCGTCAGCGTGCGCAACGTACCGGCCTACCGTTATCGTCAGGCGCTGCGCCTGGAGGTGCCTGGCATCGGCCCGGTGGTGGGCGATGTGGCGTGGGGCGGCAACTGGTTTTTCCTGGTCGCCGACCACGGCCAGCGCGTGGCCGGTGACAACCTCGACGCGCTGACCGCCTACACCTTTGCGGTCCAGCAGGCTTTGGAGCAACAAGGCTTTCGTGGCGAGGACGGCGGGCTGATCGATCACATCGAACTGTTCGCCGAGGATCCCCATGCCGACAGCCGAAACTTCGTGCTCTGCCCGGGCAAGGCCTATGACCGGTCTCCGTGCGGCACCGGTACCAGCGCCAAGCTGGCGTGCCTGGCGGCGGACGGCAAACTGCAGCCTGGGCAGATCTGGCGTCAGGCCAGTGTCATCGGCAGCCAATTCGAAGGTTCTTATGAGCGCTCGGGCGAGCGCATCGTGCCGACCATTCGCGGCCGAGCCTACATCAGCGCGGAAACCACGCTGGTCATCGACCCGGACGACCCGTTCGCCTGGGGCATTCGTTCGTGAGCGAAGGCCACGCCGCCGATGTGATCATCATCGGCGCCGGGATCATCGGCGCCGCCTGCGCCCGGACCTTGGCCCGGCGTGGCTTGCGGGTCTTGGTGCTGGACGCCGGTTGGCACGGCGCCACGGCCGCCGGCATGGGCCACCTGCTGGTGCTCGATGACAACCCGGCGGAACTGGCCCTGAGCCAATATTCCCTGCAGCGATGGCGCGAACTGGCGCCCGCCCTGCCCCACAGCTGCGCCTGGCGCAATAACGGTACGCTGTGGCTGGCGGCCAACGCCGAAGAAATGGCCGTGGCCCACAGCAAATACCTGAACCTGTTGGCCCACGGCGAGGCCTGCGAACTGATCGGTTGCGCCGCGCTGCACCAGCGCGAACCGGAGCTGCGGGCCGGCCTGGAAGGTGGGTTGCTGATCAAGGGCGACGGCATTCTCTATGCGCCCGCCGCTGCCCAGTGGATGCTCGATCACGACAACATTCGCCAACAGCGCGCCGAAGTCAGCGAAGTCGACGGCCACCGCGTACGCCTCGCCGATGGTCGCTGGCTGAGCGCCGAGGCAGTGGTGCTGGCCAACGGCATCCAGGCCACCGGGCTGTGCCCGGAGCTGCCGATCGAACCCAAGAAAGGGCATCTGTTGATCACCGATCGCTATCCCGCCAGCGTCACCCACACACTGGTCGAGCTGGGCTATGTCACCAGCGCCCACAACGCCAGCGGGCCATCGGTGGCGTGCAATATCCAGCCGCGACCCACCGGGCAATTATTCATCGGCGCCTCGCGGCAATTTGGCAACGTCGATCCACAAGTTGAAGGCTGGATGTTGGCCAAGATGCTCAAGCGCGCCGTGGACTACATGCCAGGACTGGCGCAGCTCAACGGCATTCGGGCTTGGACCGGTTTTCGCGCGGCGAGCCCCGACGGCCTGCCGCTGGTGGGTCAACATCCACAGCGCAAGGGCCTGTGGCTGGCGGTGGGTCATGAAGGACTGGGCGTGACCACTGCCCCCGCGACCGCCGATCTGCTGGCCGCGCAGCTGTTCAATGAAGCTTCGCCGCTTGTCCCGCAGCCTTACCTGCCACAGCGCTTCCTGGGAGAACCGGCCCATGCCTGAATTATTTCTTGATGGCCGTCCATTGTCGGTCGCCGATGGCACTAGCGTCGCGGCGGCATTGGCCCTGGGCGCGGACGGCTGCAGCCGCACCTCGGTGACCGGCCAGCGTCGCGCGCCCTTGTGCGGCATGGGCGTCTGCCAGGAATGCCGGGTGATGATCGACGGTTGTCGGCGGCTGGCCTGCCAGACGCTGTGCCACGAAGGCATGCAGGTGCGAACCCGACCATGAACGAATCCACTGACATCCTGATCGTCGGTGCCGGCCCGGCCGGCATGGCGGCAGCCCTCGCGGCGGCAAGCAGCGGCGCACACATCCTCCTGCTGGACGATAACCCGATCCCGGGCGGACAGATCTGGCGCGACGGTCCCCAGGCCCACCTTCCCACCGAAGCACAGCGGCTACGCGACCGCTTGCAAGGTTGCAGCACCATACAGTGCCGCACCGGCACCCGGGTGATCGCCAGTGCCGCTGAGAAAACCCTGCTGGTGGAAGATGCCGAGCGGGGTTGGCTGATCAGCTACGACCGCTTGATCCTGTGCACCGGTGCCCGCGAGCTGCTGCTGCCCTTCCCCGGCTGGACGCTGCCCGGCGTCACCGGCGCCGGCGGTCTGCAAGCGCTGATCAAGGGCGGCTTGCCGGTGCGTGGCGAACGTCTGGTGGTGGCCGGCAGCGGCCCACTGTTGCTGGCCAGCGCGGCCACGGCCAGACATCACGGGGCGCAGGTGCTACGAATCGCCGAACAGGCCAGCCGCTCGGCCGTGGCCGGTTTCGCCATGCAGCTGCCGCGCTGGCCGGGTAAATTCTTGCAATCGTTCAGCCTGTTCGACGGGCACTACCGCACCGCCACCCACCTGCTGGAAGCCTTCGGAACAGATAAGCTCGAAGGCGTGCGCCTGCAGCAACACGGCAAAACCGTTGAACTGGCCTGCGACCGGTTGGCCTGCGGCTTCGGCCTTATTCCCAACACCCAGCTGGGCCAGGCATTGGGCTGCGCCCTTGGAGGACAGGCCCTCGCGGTCGATGCCTGGCAAGCCACCACTCGCCCCGGACTTTACGCCGCAGGTGAATGCACCGGTTTTGGCGGCAGCGAACTGGCCTTGGTCGAAGGCGCCATCGCCGGCCACGCCGCCGTCGGCGATACCGTGGCGGCCCAGCGCTTGTGGCCCCGTCGGGCGCGATGGCAGGGTTTTGCCCGGTCGCTGAACGCTGCCTTTGCGCTGGATTTGCGCCTGAAGCAGTTGGTTCGGGATGACACGTTGGTTTGTCGCTGTGAGGACGTGTCTTTTGGCGAGCTGAGCAGTCATGGGAACTGGCGTGAGGCGAAACTGGCGAGTCGTTGTGGCATGGGGGCTTGTCAGGGGCGGATTTGTGGTGCGGCGCTGGAGCATTTGCTGGGCTGGACGCCGCCCCTTCCCCGTCCGCCCTTCAGCCCGGCGCGGATTGAGACGTTGCTTAGGTTGGAAGAGACTCCACCTGCTTGAGTGCGCTTCTGGTGGTGTTTTTCGGATTTTTGCGTGTATATCCGGTTTTTTAGTGAAGGCTACTGGCGGTTTCGCTTTTACAGCGACTCACTTTTATAAAGCGTAAAAGTAAGCAAAACGCTTTTGCCCCACCACTTGGCACCTCGCCTAGGCTCGGTGTGCCTGAACGAAGGCATTGCTCCGTGGGCCGCCGCGAAGGGCCATCCATGGCCCAGCGCGGCTAACCCGGCATCCATGCCGGGTTGCCCACTGCGCAATACCTTCGTTCAGCCAGCGTGGTTAACGGGGCGCCGAGATCAACGTCCACCGCGAGGCGGCCTGATAGCCGACCTGGTTTGGGTGGGACTGCGTTTTTCCTGTGCGAGCCTGCTTGCTGCAGCACTCAAGAAAAACGATACCCCCGTGGCGAGGGAGCTTGCTCCCGCTCGGCTGCGCAGCAGTCGTAAAATGCAACTCTGATTATCCAGATACACCTTGCTGAGTGGTTTTGGGTCTGCTGCGCAGCCCAGCGGGAGCAAGCTCCCTCGCCACAGGTTTATCGTTTGCTTTCGAAAGCGGCATTTGCTTGTGGGAGTGAAAACCAAGGTACTTTCGTCATTCTGCCAACTGCCATCGCGAGCAAACCCGCACTCACAGGAGATACGCGGTCCCCTCTAGAACCAGGTCGGCTCTAAGGCCGCCTCGCGGCGGACGTTGATCTCAGCGCCCCGTTAACCACGCCGGCCGAACGCAGGCGTTGCTCCGTGGGTATCCCGGCATGGATGCCGGGATAGCCGCGCTGGCCCATGGATGGGCCTTCGCGGCGGGCCCACGGAGCAATGCCGGAGTGAGGGCATGCCGAGCCTAGGCGAGGCACCAAGTGGTGGGGCAGAGGCGCTTTGCTTACTTTCGCGCCTTTCGAAAGTGAGTCGCTGTAAAAGCGAAACCATTAGCAGCCAACAACCACAAAAACGGATATGTACGCAAAAAACGCCCCACGACAAACATCATTCCCCAGACGAACACGTGACAAACACATCCCCCTCAATCAACACTCACCCCCTCACCAAAAAAAGACGAAGCAGGCCATGTACCCCTCGCTCTCATCCTTCGCACCGTGCAACCTCGACACCTTGCTGGGAAGCCTGAAATCCATAGCACCCTTGCTCGACACCCTCACGGACACCGTGTTCTTCATCAAGGACCAGCAAGCCCGCTACGCATTCGTCAACCGAACCCTCGCCCGGCGCTGCGGTTTCAAGCACAGCGACGAGCTGATCGGCCTCACCGCCGAGCAAGTATTTCCGGAGCGCTTCGGCCCGTTGTACACCGAGCAGGATCGACGAGTGCTCGCCAGCGGCCGAGAACTGGCCGACCAGCTCGAACTGCACCTTTATTACGGCAATCAGCCGGTGTGGTGCCTGACCCACAAACTCGCCCTGCAGCAACCCGACGGCCAGATCGTGGGCTTGGCCGGCATCTCGCGCGACCTGCAACGACCGCAATCGAGCCACCCGGCTTTTCAGAAGCTGGCTGCGGTGGACGCGCACATCAAGCAGCACTTCGCTCGACCCATCAGCCTCGCCGAGCTGACCGCCATTGCCGGGTTTTCAGTGGCGCAACTGGAGCGACACTGCAAACGCATCTTCCAACTCACGCCGCGCCAGATGATCCAAAAAGCGCGGCTTGACGAGGCTTCGCGGCTGCTGTTGGAAAAGGACCTGCCCATCACCGAGATCGCCCTGCGCTGTGGATACACCGACCACAGTGCGTTCAGCCGCCAGTTCCGCGCGCTGACCAGCCTTTCGCCCAGTCAATACCGCGAAAACTTGCCCTGAAGCTGTTCCTTAACGGGGCGCTTATGGGCGCGACTGCTCCCATCTGTAACACCGCACCTGCGTGTCCCCACCCGTTGCTGATGGGCTCAAAGTCCGGCAAAGCAATGTTTTTCAAAGGCTTATCGACAAGCTCGGACTATAGGCCAAAGAGGCATGCCAATTGCTTATCCAATATCGTATACGAAATCCTCAATACGATATCTCACCGCATTTATTCGACAGCGAGGCATTTATGAAGAACCCTGCATTGGCCGTAGCCCTCAGCGTTGTGCTTTTCCCGCTGCTCTCCCTTCCCGCCCAGGCCGACAAGCTCGACGACATCATCGGTTCGGGCAAACTGCGTTGCGCCGTGACCCTGGATTTCCCGCCCATGGGCTTTCGCGATGGAAGTAACAAGCCGGCGGGCTTCGACGTCGACTATTGTCACGACCTGGCGAAGGTCCTCGGCGTCGATGCCGAAGTGGTTGAAACGCCGTTCTCCGACCGAATCCCCGCACTGCTTTCGAGCCGTGCCGATGTGATCGTCGCCTCCACCTCCGACACCTTGGAGCGGGCCAAGACCGTCGGGCTGACCGTGCCCTACTTCGCCTTCCAGATGGTCGTGCTGACCCGAGACGACACCGGGATCAACAGCTACGCCGACCTCAAGGGCAAGAAACTCGGTAACACCAGCAGCACCTATGAAGCCATTGCTCTCGAGAAAGACCAGAAAAGCTGGGGCAGCGGCAGCTTCCGTGCCTATCAGTCGCAGAACGACACCCTGCTGGCCGTTGCCCAAGGGCACATCGATGCGACCGTGGTGACCAACACCGTGGCCGCCGCGACGATCAAGTCGGGCAAGTACAAGGGCTTGAAAATCGCCGGTGATGCGCCTTATGTCATCGACTACGTGTCCCTCGGCGCCAAGCGCAGCGAGTATGGCCTGATCAATTACCTCAACCTGTTTGTCAACCAGCAGGTGCGCACCGGCCGGTACAAGGAGCTGTTCGTCAAATGGGTCGGCACCGACATTCCGCCGGCCAACCTGACCGTGCCCCAGGTCTACTACTGAGGATCGGGGCATGCCAAGCACGCCTAACTGCTTGCAGGGCCGCAGCCTGGTCGAGGGTGCCGCCGAGGGTACCCTGCTGTTCGCCGACGTCGGCCTGAGTTTCTGGGGCGGGGTCGACCCGGCCACGGGCGAAGTCATTGACCGGCACCACCCCCTCAGTGGCGAACACCTGGCCGGTCGGGTGCTGGCGATTCCCAGCGGACGCGGTTCCTGCACCGGCAGCAGCGTATTGATGGAACTCATCAGCAACGGCCACGCACCGGCCGCCCTGGTACTGGCCGAGGCCGATGAAATCCTCGCCTTGGGCGTGCTGGTGGCCGAGGTTATTTTCCAGCGCTCACTGCCGGTTTTATGCATCGGACACGAGGCGTTCAACCGACTGCGCGGGCAAGGATTCGCTCGCCTGGAGGGTAACCGCCTGACCTTGTCCGGGCGCAGGCCCAACGATCAATGGCACGAGACAGACGGCCGTCCGCCCTCGTCTTTGCCTCCCGCTGTGCGCTTGAACGAGCGGGATCAGGCGCTGCTCGACGGTGCCCACGGCAAGGCTGCCCAAGTGGCGATGCACATCGTCCTGCGCATGGCCGACATCCAGGGCGCCACTGAGCTGCTGGACATCACCCAGGCGCACATCGACGGCTGTATCTACACCGGTCCGGCCAGCCTGCGCTTCGCCGAACAGCTGGTGCAGTGGGGCGCGAAAGTCTGCGTGCCCACCACCCTCAATTCGATTTCCGTGGACCAGCGCCGCTGGCGCGAGCTGGGCGTCGACCCGGCCTTGGGCGAGCCGGCCAGTGCGTTAGGCGATGCCTACATGGCGATGGGCGCGCAGCTGAGTTTCACCTGCGCGCCCTACCTGCTGGACACCGCGCCGAAGGCCGGCGAGCAGATCGTCTGGGCCGAGTCCAATGCGGTGGTCTACGCCAACAGCGTGCTCGGTGCCCGTACGCAGAAGTACCCGGACTTCCTCGATATCTGCATCGCCCTGTGCGGTCGTGCACCGTTGGCCGGCTGCCATCTCGATGATCAGCGCAAGGCCGGCCTGATCGTCGAGGTGCCCAGCCTTGGCCCGGTGGACGATAGCTTCTACCCGCTGCTCGGTTACCACGTTGGCAGTTTGGCAGGCCGGCGCATTCCGCTGATACGCGGGTTGGAGAACGCCGCCCCCACCCTGGACGACCTGAAAGCGTTTGGCGCAGCATTCGCCACCACCAGCGCCGCGCCGTTGTTCCACATCGCTGGCGTCACGCCGGAAGCCATCGACCCGGAGGATGTCCTGGACCGCGACGCCGTGCTGCCGCTGGAGATTATCAACGCCGCGGGTTTGCTTGCCAGTTGGCGCGAACTCAACAGCGCCCGCCACGGCCACGTCGACGTGGTTTCCCTGGGCAACCCGCATTTTTCCCTCAGCGAATTCGCCGCCCTGGCGCAGCTGTGCGCAGGCCGGGGCAAACACCCCGACGTGGTGCTGGCAATCACCTGTGGCCGTGCCGTGCTCGAGCAAGCTCGCCTGGCAGGTCACCTGGACGCCATCGTGGCGTTCGGCGCAACGCTGGTCACCGACACCTGTTGGTGCATGTTGGGCGAACCGGTGATCCCGCCAGCCGCCACGACCTTGATGACCAACTCGGGCAAATACGCCCATTACGCGCCGGGCCTGGTGGGTCGCGGCGTGCACTTCGCCAGTCTCGGCGATTGTGTCGAGGCCGCCTGTACCGCCACAGCCAGCGGCCAGCCGCCGCCGTGGCTGCAACCCACCGCACGCCAGGGGACCGCACGCCATGTTTGACTACAGCTTCCAATGGCGCCCGGCCCTGCGCGCCTTGCCCGACATGCTCGCCGGGGCTTGGGTGACCTTCGAGACCGCTGCGCTGTCGATGATCTTCGGCGTGCTGATCGCCCTGGTGCTGACGGTGATGCGCCAGGCCCGTCACCCGTTGCTGCGCGCCGTCGGCAATGGCTGGGTGTCGATCGCCCGCAACACGCCCTCGCTGTTCCAGATCTACATTCTCTATTTCGGCCTCGGCTCACTCGGGTTGCACGTCAGTTCGTGGCTGGCCTTGCTGGCCGGGATCACTTTCAACAACGCTGGCTACCTGGCGGAAAACTTTCGCGGCGGGCTCAAGGCTGTGCCGAGTACGCAGATGCGTGCCGCCCGCTCATTGGGCATGAGCGCGTTCCAGGCCTACCGGATGATCATCGTCCCGCAGCTGCTGCGCATCGTCTTCTACCCATTGACGAACCAAATGGTCTGGGCGGTCCTGATGACCTCCCTGGGCGTCGTGGTCGGCCTCAACGACGACCTCACCGGCGTCACCCAGGAATACAACGTCAAGACTTTCCGCACCTTCGAATATTTCGCCCTCGCGGCGGTGCTGTATTACCTGATCGCCAAGCTGATCGTCGGGTTGGCCCGGCTGTTGTCCTGGCGCTTGTTTCGTTACTGAGAGGGCTCGTCATGTTTTCTACCAGCCTCACCGTTAACGACGTCTTGTACCTGCTCGACGGCGCCTGGGTCACGGTGCAACTCACCGCGTGGTCGATCCTGTTGGGCACCGTCGCCGGATTGCTGTTCGGCTTGCTGCGGGCGTTGTTGCCTCGGGCCAGCTTGCCGTTGGCCTGGGTGCTCGATGTGTTTCGCAGTGTGCCGCTGCTGATCCAGTTCGTGCTGTTCAATTCCCTCAAGAGCATCGTCGGCCTGAACCTCAGCGCCTTCGCGGTCGGTTGCATCGTCCTTGGGGTCTACGCCGCCGCGTATTTCACCGAGATCGTGCGCGGCGGCGTGCTGGCGGTGCCGTTGAGCACTCGGCGGGCCAGTCGATCCCTGGGCATGACCTACTTGCAGGACCTGCGTTTCATCGTCCTGCCAATCGCTACACGCGTGGCTTTTCCCGGTTGGTTGAACCTGGTACTCGGCGTGATGAAGGACAGCGCCCTGGTGATGTGGATCGGCATCGTCGAACTGCTGCGCGCTTCGCAAACCATCGTGACGCGCATCCAGGAACCCCTGCTGGTGCTGTGCATCGCGGGCCTCATTTATTACGTCATGAGCCTGGTGGTCGCCCGCCTGGGCGCGCGCCTGGAAAGAAGGTGGCAAGAAAATGATTGAGATCGAAAACGTGCACAAATCCTTTGGCAACCTCGAAGTGGTCAAGGGCGTCAGCCTGACGGTGAACAAGGGCGAGGTCGTCTC
This sequence comes from Pseudomonas sp. Z4-20, assembly GCF_051131955.1. Taxonomy (NCBI): domain Bacteria; kingdom Pseudomonadati; phylum Pseudomonadota; class Gammaproteobacteria; order Pseudomonadales; family Pseudomonadaceae; genus Pseudomonas; species Pseudomonas sp. Z4-20. Next base: position 2,724,196 of record NZ_CP071641.1, on the reverse strand, counting down.
GATCATCGGCGGCTCCGGCTCCGGCAAGTCGACCCTGTTGATGTGTATCAACGGCTTGGAGCCAATCCAGAAAGGCAGCATCCGCGTGGACGGCGTGGAGGTCCATGACAGCGCTACCGACCTCAACCGGTTGCGCCAGAAGATCGGCATCGTCTTCCAGCAATGGAACGCCTTTCCCCACCTGACCGTGCTGGAAAACGTGATGCTCGCGCCGCGCAAGGTGCTGGGCAAAAGCAAGCAGGACGCCGAGGCGCTGGCGGTGAAACAGCTTGAGCACGTGGGCCTGGGCGACAAGCTCAAGGCGTTCCCCGGCAAGCTGTCCGGCGGCCAGCAACAGCGCATGGCGATTGCCCGGGCGCTGGCGATGTCGCCGGACTACATGTTGTTCGACGAAGCCACCTCGGCCCTCGATCCGCAGCTGGTGGGCGAAGTGCTGGACACCATGCGCATGCTTGCCGAAGACGGCATGACCATGGTGCTGGTCACCCACGAGATCCGCTTCGCCCGGGACGTCTCCGACCGCGTGGCGTTCTTCTGCAACGGGCGGGTCCATGAAATCGGGCCGCCGGACCAGGTGCTGGGCAATCCTGTGCAGCCGGAGACGGCAGCGTTCCTCAAGTCGGTGAAATAGGAGCAACCCATGCGCTCATCCAAAGTCATTCATGTCGTGAGCTGCCACGCCGAAGGCGAAGTCGGTGATGTGATCGTCGGCGGCGTTGCCCCTCCTCCCGGCGATACCGTGTGGGAACAATCGCGCTGGATCGCCCGAGACCAGACCCTGCGCAATTTCGTCTTGAACGAACCCCGTGGCGGCGTGTTTCGCCACGTCAACCTGCTGGTGCCGGCCAAGGACCCGCGGGCGCAAATGGCCTGGATCATCATGGAGCCGGCCGACACGCCGCCGATGTCCGGCTCCAACTCGTTGTGCGTCGCCACCGTGTTGCTGGACAGCGGCATCCTGCCGATGAGCGAACCCCAGACGCGGTTGGTGCTTGAAGCCCCGGGCGGCCTGATCGAAGCCGTGGCCGACTGCCGCGACGGCAAGGTGCAGCGGGTCGAGATCAAGAATGTGCCCTCCTTCGCCGACCGCCTCGACGCCTGGATCGAAGTCGAAGGCCTGGGTTCGCTGCAAGTGGACACGGCCTACGGCGGCGATAGCTTCGTCATCGTCGACGCCCACCGCCTGGGCTTCGCCATCCGGCCTGACGAGGCCGCCGAGCTGGTGGCCGTGGGGCTGAAGATCACTCGCGCGGCGAACGAGCAGTTGGGCTTCGTGCACCCATTGAATGCCGACTGGTCGCACATTTCGTTCTGCCAGATCGCGGCGCCCATCGTGATGGAAAACGGCGTTGCCACCGGCGCCAACGCGGTGGTCATCCAGCCCGGCAAGATCGACCGCTCGCCCACCGGCACCGGCTGCTCGGCGCGCATGGCGGTGCTGCACGCCAAGGGCCTGATGCAAGTGGGCGAGCGGTTTATCGGCCGCTCGATCATCGGCTCCGAGTTCCATTGCCGCATCGATTCACTGGCCGAGCTGGCCGGACGCACGGCGATTTACCCGTGCATTGCCGGACGGGCGTGGATCACCGGGACCCACCAGCTGTTGCTCGACCCGGCGGATCCGTGGCCCGAGGGCTATCGGCTTTCGGATACCTGGCCGGGCGCGTGATTTCCAGCCTCACCCAAAACCCTCGCCACAAAAGCACTATCACAAACGGAGACAACCATGAGCAAACGCATCAACTGGAGCGGCGTATTCCCCGCTGTCACCACCCAATTCAACGGTGACTTTTCCATCAATCTGGAGAAAACCCATCAGGTCATTTCCAACGTTATCCGCGATGGCGTTTCCGGGCTGGTGGTCTGCGGCTCCGTGGGTGAAAACACCTCCCTGAGCGCCGAGGAAAAAATCGCCGTGACCGAAGTCGCGGTGGACGCTTCCCGTGGCCGGGTGCCGGTGATCTGCGGCGTGGCCGAGTTCACCAGCGTGCAGGCCGCCAAGGTTGCCAATGCCGTGCGCAAGGTCGGCGTCGACGGAGTGATGCTGATGCCGGCGCTGGTCTACGGCTCCAAACCGTTCGAGACCGCCGAGCATTTCCGCTACGTGGCCCGGCATGCCGACGTGCCGTTGATGGTCTACAACAACCCGCCGATCTACAAGAACGACGTCACCCCCGACATCCTGATTTCCCTGGCCGACTGCGACAACGTGGTGTGCTTCAAGGATTCTTCTGGCGACACTCGGCGCTTCATCGACGTGCGCAATGAAGTCGGCGATCGCTTCGTGCTGTTCGCCGGTCTCGATGATGTGGTGCTGGAAAGCCTCGCGGTGGGGGCCGAAGGCTGGGTCTCGGGCATGTCCAACGTATTCCCGAAAGAAGGCGAAACCATCTTCCGCCTGGCCCGCGCCGGACGCTTTGCCGAAGCCATGCCGATCTATGAATGGCTGATGCCGATCCTGCACCTGGACGCCCGCGCCGACCTGGTGCAGTGCATCAAGCTGTGCGAAGCCATCGCCGGTCGCGGCAGCGCCCTGACCCGCCCTCCGCGGCTGGCCTTGCCGGAAGCAGATCGGCTGTATGTGGAGCAGATCATGGCCAAGGCCCTGGCCAATCGGCCGGTGTTGCCGGAAGTGGGGCTTTAAAGCCCTCGCGCGAAAAAGTGCCTGCAGGAACCGTTGTGGCGAGTCGTTAGCGAGACTCGCCACAACGGTTGCAGTTCTGGAACGGACCGACCAATAACACGCCATGGCCCCGGGGGCTTGCTACGCTTGTTCAGCTAAGCCATAGACCGGAAGGCAGGCTCCCATGAACTATTTCCTCGCCCAGGCCCTGAACAACCAGTGGGCAAACCACAGGCTTCTCGGCGCGTGTACGCAGCTGAACGCTGCCGAGTATGAGGCCTACCGCACGAGCTTCTTTCCTTCCATCCAAGCCACGCTCTGCCACATCCTGGAAGTGGATTGCTATTACCTGACCGCCTTGGAAGGCGACGTCGAGGGACAGGAACGGGATTTCTTCCAGACCTTGGCTTTCGCTGAGCTCAAGGAAAACCAGGGCCAGGCCGACCACAGGCTGGTGACTTTCTGCCAAACCCTGCGCAAAAAAGACCTCGCCCGCGCCATTGATCTAGTACGAGCCGACGGCCGGGTTCGCGAACGGATCGATCGGTTGCTGCTGCACTTGTTCGAACACCAGATCCATCATCGCGGCCAGGTCCACACCATGCTCAGCGCCACCCACGTCGATCCGCCGCAACTCGATGAATTTTTTCTCGACTGCGACCGCCAGTTCCGAGCGGACGAGGAGCAGCGGCTTGAACTTGATGAACAGCGGGTCTGGCGCGATTACCTGCCCGACTGAATCGAATCGCTCAAGGAGACCTTGCCATGAACATGACCCTTCGTTGCATCGGTTTATCATCGATGCTGATTGCCACGGCGGCGCTTGCCCACCATGGCTGGAGCGAATACGACGCGAGTAATCCGCTGACGCTCGAAGGCACGATAAAGGAAGCCGGCTATTCCCATCCCCATGGCACCGTGCGCCTGCAAACCTCCGACAAGACCTGGACCGTGGTGCTCGCACCGCCCTCACGCATGAAGAACCGCGGGCTGAGCAAAGACATGCTCAAGGCGGGTAACTCCGCCACCGTGGTCGGCTACGCCAACCGCAACAAGCCCGACGAGCTGCGCGCCGAACGCATCACCATCGGCGACAAGACCACCGAGTTGCGCTGATGCAGGACACCGCTTCAGCCGCCGCCCCGCGAGGCTGGATGGACCAACTGGGCGACTCGTCCCTGGCGTTGGCCATGCGCAGCGAGCTATGGCTCTATCCGCTGGTGGAAGTGGTGCACATCATTGGCTTTTCGCTGCTGGTGGGTGCGGTGGTGATGTTCGACCTGCGCCTGCTCGGGTTGTCAAAGGATATTGCCGTGTCCGCATTGGCCCGGCACCTGCTGACCTGGGCCGTTGCGGCCCTGGTATTGATCGTGCCTGCGGGGCTGATGATGTTCAGCGCGCACCCTCATGACTTCGCCGGCAACAGCGTCTTCTTGCTCAAGCTGTGTTTGATTGCGGCGGCGGGCATCAATGCCCTGCTGTTTCATATCGGCGCCTACCGTTCGGTCGAGCAATGGAACACCGGCCGCACAACACCCAGCCTGGCCAAAGCCCAGGCATTGCTGTCCATCGTCCTGTGGATCGCGGTGATTTTCTGCGGCCGCCTGCTGGCCTACACCTGAAAAAAACCGGCTTGAAGATTATCGTCGCGCCAATTCGTGACGCACGCATTGTTCGAAATAGGTTTGCTTGACGGCGGCCGGCTTGAGGCGCGAAGCGCTGTTGTAGGTCTGCTCGGTAATGCCCAGGGCGGTCATGCGCATCCAGGGCCGAGGGAACTTGCGCACTTGCAGCTTCTTGCGCGCGCCGTACAGGCTGACGCCAGACAGCTTCGAGGCTTGGGCGCCCGCCGCGATGTCCGCCCCCCAGCGACACACCGACTGCTGGTTGGCGGTGAGGGCCTTGGCCTGGGCTTCAAGCGAGACGGCGGCCAATAGCATGACCGCCGCGATCCAGATAGAAACACGCATAGGTTTGTCGTCCAACTTTCTGAAATAGAAGAAGTTTGACTTCACCTTGATGAGCAAGGGGCCAGCACTGTCGAAAAACTAGAAACGCTTGCAGCGTAATCATTCAAGCGATTGAAATATATGCCATTTTTAACTAATCCTTGCCACGGTTACTGGGTCGCCTTGGCTTCTTGCAGCAGTTGCTGAATCACTTGCTCCTGCTCGCCGTACCGTCCTTCGCCAAAGTGGCTGTAGCGTACCTGCCCCTTGGCGTCGATGAAGTAATGGGCAGGCCAGTACTGGTTGTTGAAGGCGCGCCAGATTGCATATTGGTTGTCGATCGCGACCGGGTACTGGATGTCCAGTTTGCGGACTTGGTCGCGCACGTTGGCGATGATCTTCTCGTAGCCGTACTCGGGGGTGTGCACACCGATCACCACCAGCCCGTCCTTCTCGTATTTCTTCGCCCAACCGTTCACGTATGGCAGCGTGTGCTGGCAGTTGATGCAGTCGTAGGTCCAGAAATCCACCAGCACCACCTTGCCCCGCAGCGCCTCGCGGTCCAGCGGCGGCGAGTTCAGCCATTGCACAGCACCGTCCAGCGAAGGCATGGCGCCCTGGGATTCGAGGTCCGGCATCGAGTTCGCACCGGCCTTGCTGACCACGTAGTCGATGGCCTTGGGCACGTTTTCCAACAGGCTTTTTTCCAGGCTGGTCGATTGCCGGGACGAGGTGTTGGCGAGCAGGCGATCATCCACCCCGGTGCCAATCGCCACGGCGGCCAACAATACCAACGCCCCGGTGGCGCGGCGCAGCCAGGCCGTGATTGGCAGCGAGGGTTTCAGTCGGCCGATCAAGCCGCGGCCAGCCAGGATCAGCGTGCCCAGCGACAAGGCACTGCCCAGGCCGTAGGCAAGCAGAAGCAGACTGGTCTCGGCGCTGGCGCCTTGCAACATGGCCCCGGTCAGGATCACCCCAAGGATCGGCCCGGCGCAGGGCGCCCAGAGCAGCCCGGTGGCGACCCCGATCAACAGCGACCCCGCAGGACCGGCCATTCGTCCGGCACCGGCGTCAAGTCGATTGCCCAGGCTGACCAGCGGACCCGAGAGCCAGATACCGACCCGGCTGAACATCAACGACAGGGCGAACAGCACCATCACCACCAGGGCGACTTGCCGGCCGACGCTGCTGGCGTGGATCACCCACTCGCTGCTGACCACCGCCAGGCTGGAAACCAGGGCGAACGTCAGCATCATGCCGGCCAGCGTCAACAGTACCGAGCTGCGCGATTGATTGGCCCGGGCGAACAGGAACGGTACTACGGGCAGGATGCAGGGGCTGAGGATCGTGAGGATCCCGCCGAGAAAAGCGATCAGAAGCATGGGAACACCTCACTATAAATGGCTGACGCAAACCCTGTGGCGAGGGAGCAAGCTCCCCCGCCACAGAAGATCAGTTTTCGTTGCTGCAGTTATCGGAGAACTTGCGATAGTCCAGCGCCTGCTTGTGACCCATCGAGTCGAGGTAGGTCATGTGGGCATTCACCACGCCACACGCCGGCTGCGGATCTTCGGTCAGGGACAGCACTCTCTGGATATCCAGGTGCGAGCCGTAGGTGTAGACCTGTGCTTGGCCAGTGCTTTCGGCCCGGGCCGACAGGGTGCAGATGTTCAGCGCGGCGAACAGGCAGGCGGCGTAGATGGCTTTGGTGTTCATGAAGGAGTCCTCGATGCGTTCAATGGATGACTTTGCTGCGAGGCCAGTTGTGTTGCCCCGATGGAAGCCATTGAACGCTGCCCAGGTATCGCGCCTGTATCGGGCCGGGCGGCTTTTTGCATCGCTGTGTATCCGCCGCCCGCCAGATACACTGCAATACAAACCGGCGCGGGCCATGCCGGTCGGCGGCTGTAGACTGGCCAGCAACAACAGGCAAAGGGGCAGAACACCATGGACCATGTCGATCATGTGTTGATCGTGGATGACGATCGCGAGATCAGGGAACTGGTAGGCAATTACCTGAAAAAGAATGGCCTGCGCACCACCGTGGTCGCGGATGGCCGGCAGATGCGCACGTTCCTGGAAACCACCCCGGTGGACCTGATCGTGCTGGACCTCATGATGCCCGGCGACGACGGCCTGGTGCTGTGCCGGGAACTGCGGGCCGGCAAGCACAAGGCCACACCAGTTTTGATGCTCACCGCCCGCAACGACGAAACCGACCGCATCATCGGTCTGGAAATGGGTGCCGACGACTACTTGGTCAAGCCCTTCGCCGCCCGTGAATTGCTCGCCCGGATCAACGCTGTGCTGCGCCGCACCCGCATGCTGCCGCCGAACCTGGTGGTCACCGAGAGCGGGCGTCTGTTGGCGTTTGGTCGCTGGCGCCTGGACACCACTGCCCGCCACTTGCTCGACGGCGACGGCACCATGGTTGCCCTGAGCGGTGCGGAATATCGCCTGCTGCGAGTGTTTCTCGACCATCCGCAACGGGTGCTCAACCGCGACCAGTTGCTGAACCTGACCCAGGGCCGCGATGCCGACCTGTTCGACCGTTCCATCGATCTGCTGGTCAGCCGGCTGCGCCAACGCCTGTTGGATGACGCCCGTGAACCGGCCTACATCAAGACCGTGCGCAGCGAAGGTTATGTGTTCTCGTTGCCGGTGGAGATCCTCGAGGCCTCGGCATGAGTCTGCCGCTACGCTGGCCGCGCACCCTCGCCTCGCGCCTGTCGCTGATCTTCCTGATCGGTTTGGTCCTGGCCCAGGGCCTGTCGTTCGGCGTGCAGTACTACGAACGCTACGAGAGCGCCAAGAACACCATGCTCGGCAACCTGGAAACCGACGTTTCGACATCAGTCGCCATTCTCGACCGCCTGCCGGCCGCCGAACGGCAGTCCTGGCTGCCGAAACTCGCCCGGCGCAACTATGACTACGTGCTCGACGAAGGCGAGCCAGGCATGCCGATGCTCCCCGACAATGCACCGGTATCGGTCAGCTCGATCCAGGAAGCCCTGGGTGAATCCTATGCGCTGACCTACAACCAAATCCCAGGGCCAAAGATGCATTACCAGGCGCACTTGCGCCTCAAGGATGGCAAACCTTTGACGATCGACGTACGCCCGGCGATGGCGCCTCTTTCGCCCTGGCTCCCGGCGGTGTTGCTCGGGCAACTGGCGCTTTTGATCGGCTGCACCTGGCTGGCCGTGCGCATCGCCGTCAGCCCCCTCACCCGGTTGGCCCGGGCGGTGGAGACCCTCGACCCGAATGCCCACGGCGTGCGCCTGGACGAAAAAGGCCCAACCGAAGTGGTGCATGCGGCCAAGGCGTTCAATGCCATGCAAGACCGCATCGCCGCTTACCTCAAGGAGCGCATGCACCTGCTGGCGGCCATTTCCCATGATTTGCAGACGCCCATCACCCGCATGAAGCTGCGCGCCGAATTCATGGACGACGGCATTGAAAAGGACAAGTTGTCCAGCGACCTGAGCGAAATGGAGCATCTGGTGCGCGAAGGCGTGGCCTACGCCCGCAGCATCCATGGCGCCACCGAGGCCAGTTGCCGGATCAGCCTGGATGCGTTCCTCGACAGCCTGGTATTCGACTATCAGGACACCGGACAGGATGTGCAGTTGTCCGGCAAGAACGCCGCCGTCATCGATACCCGCCCTCATGCGCTGCGCCGGGTGCTGGTCAACCTGGTGGACAACGCCCTGAAATTTGGCGGTGCAGCAGAAATCCAGGTCCAGCCTGCCGACGACGGCCAACTGGCGATCCAGGTACTGGACCGTGGCCCCGGAATCAGCGAGGAAGAACTGGCAGAAGTGCTCAAGCCGTTCTATCGGGTGGAAAGCTCGCGCAACCGGGAAACCGGCGGTACGGGCCTGGGGTTGGCCATCGCCCTGCAACTGGCGAACGCCATGGGCGGGTCGCTGAGATTGAGCAATCGCGACGGCGGCGGCTTATGTGCCGAATTGCGCTTGGGCCGCGATACCGCCCGCGCAGGTTAGCCGGATTGATCCGCGGGTTTGTATACCAGTGTGTCAACGGGCACACGGCATACACAAACTTGCACAGGGCCCCTTCTCCAGACACACCCCGCTTACACCCACTTGAAAGACTCCTTGTGTCCCCGGCCAGCGTGATGGCCGGGCCCCGACTTCCAAGGAGCTTCCCATGCCTGCCACCACCGCAACGCCGCCTGCTTTCCGTTTCCAGGGTTGGTCGCTGTTCAGCCTGATCGCCGCCCTGGTGCTGCTGATGACCGCACTGACCGTGATGCTCAACCCAGACCTCACCGAAGGCGTGCGCAGTGCGATTCGCGCCACCGCCCGCTCCTCCTTCGTCCTGTTCCTGCTGGCCTTCACCGCCTCGGCGTTTGCCGTGTTGGTGCCCTCGCCGCTGAGCAAGTCCCTAGTGCGTGAGCGGCGCTTCATCGGGTTGGCCTTTGCCTTCTCCCATCTGGTTCACGCAGTCTTGATCTACGCCTATGGCCAGCTCAACACCGAGTTCTGGCCCGGCCGGACCACCCTTGGCAACGTGCCTGGCAGCGTCGGTTATGTGTTCGTCCTCCTGCTGGCCCTGACCTCGTTCAAAAGCACCACGCGGCTGATCGGCGCCAAAGCCTGGAAACGCCTGCACACCACCGGCATGTGGGTACTGGCGGCGATTTTTGCCTACTCCAACTTCAAGCGCATTCCGATGAGCGACTGGTACGTACTGCCCTTCGGCCTGATCTGCGCCGCCACCGCTGTCCGCCTGGTGGGCAAACTGGCCCAGGCCAACAAGCGTCAGCCCCTGCCACGCGCTGCTTGAGCAAAGGAGATCGACCATGTATTGCACCGTATCGAAAGCCGTGAAAGGCCTGCATCTGAATCTCGATCAAGCCGGTTCATGGCTCGCACCGCTGGGGCTGCGCCTGTTCCTGGCCTGGGAGTTTTTCGAATCCGGCCTGGAAAAATGGAACGGCCAGAACTGGTTCGCCGAGATCCAATCGACCTTCCCTTTCCCTTTCAACCAGGTGCCGGCCAGTTGGAATTGGGAACTGTCGATGTGGGCGGAGCTGGTCTGCGCCATCGCTTTGCTGGTTGGCCTGGGCACACGTTTCTCGGCGCTGGTCCTGATGATCGTCACCGTGGTCGCCACCGCCGCCGTGCACTGGCCGGCGGATTGGTCGAGCCTGAGTGAACTAGCACAGGGGTATGCCATCACCAACAAGGGTTATGGCAACTTCAAACTGCCGTTGATTTACCTGGTAGCGCTGCTCCCGCTGCTCTTGCTAGGCCCCGGGAAGCTGAGTGCAGATGCGTTGCTCAAGACGTTGCGCCGTCGGTAGCGGCGAGAAAAAAATCGAAACCTTGGGCGGCTTGCGTCGGTCCAGTCCTGTATGAGCCAAAGCGCTGCGCACCGCTGCCACAGTGGTCGCAGCCGATCGAGACAGCCCATCAAGACGAGGAACAGACATGAGCATGACCGTCGGCGACTTTCTGGTTGAACGCCTTTATGAATGGGGGGTTCGTCGCATCTACGGCTACCCCGGCGATGGCATCAACGGCGTGTTTGGCGCCTTGAACCGAGCCAAGGGCAAGATCCAGTTCATCCAGGCACGTCACGAGGAAATGGCCGCGTTCATGGCCTGCGCCCATGCCAAGTTCACTGGCGAGCTGGGGGTGTGTATCGCCACGTCGGGGCCGGGGGCTTCGCATCTGGTCACCGGCCTGTATGACGCACGCATGGACCACATGCCGGTCCTGGCTATCTGCGGCCAACAAGCGCGCAACGCCCTCGGCGGGCATTATCAGCAGGAGTTGGACCTGGTCAGTCTGTTCAAGGACGTGGCCGGCGCGTTCGTCCAGCAAGCCAGCGCACCGGCCCAGGTGCGCCATCTGCTCGACCGCGCCGTGCGCACGGCGGTGGGCGAGCGCCGGGTTACGGCGTTGATCCTGCCTAACGACCTGCAAGAGCTGGAATACACCGCGCCGCCGCACAAGCACGGCACGCTCCATTCCGGGGTCGGCTATCGCAAACCCAAGGTGGTGCCCTACGAAGAAGACTTGCGCCGCGCCGCCGACGTCCTCAACGCCGGCAAGAAAGTCGCCATCCTGGTGGGTGCCGGCGCGTTGCACGCCACGGATGAAGTGATCGCCATTGCCGATAAACTCGGCGCTGGCGTCGCCAAGGCCCTGCTCGGCAAAGCGGTGGTGCCCGACGACTTGCCGTGGGTCACAGGGTCCATCGGCCTGCTGGGCACCGAGCCCAGCGACAACCTTATGGCCGGCTGCGACACGCTGCTGATGATCGGATCCGGTTTCCCCTACGCCGAGTTCCTGCCCGCCGAAGGCCAGGCACGCGGCGTGCAGATCGACCTCAAGCCGGACATGTTGAGCCTGCGCTACCCGATGGAAGTCAATCTGCAAGGCGACAGCGCCGATACCCTGCGGGCCTTGCTGCCGCTGATCGAAGAAAAGCCCGACCGCGCCTGGCGCAAGAAAATCGAACAGTGGCGAGCGGACTGGGACAAGACCCTGGAAAATCGCGCCCTGGTCACGGCCAAGCCGATCAATCCGCAACGGGTCACGTTCGAGCTATCGCCGCGGCTACCGGACCGCGCCATCATCACCTGCGATTCGGGTTCCTGCGCCAACTGGTTTGCCCGGGACATCCAGATCCGTCGCGGCATGATGTGCTCGCTCTCCGGCGGCCTGGCCTCCATGGGTGCCGCCGTGCCCTACGCCATTGCTGCCAAGTTCTGCCATCCGGATCGGCCGGTCATCGCGCTGGTGGGCGATGGCGCGATGCAAATGAACAACATGGCCGAGCTGATCACCGTCGCCAAATACTGGCGCACCTGGACGAACAACACCTGGATCTGCGCGGTGTTCAACAACCAGGACTTGAATCAGGTGACCTGGGAGCAGCGCGTCATGGAAGGCGACCCGAAATTCGAGGCGTCCCAGGACATTCCCGACGTGCCTTATCACTTGTTCGCCGAGTCCATCGGCCTCAAAGGCATCCTCGTCGATCAGGAAACACACGTCGCCACCGCGTGGGAACAGGCGCTCGCCGCCGAACGGCCGGTGCTCATCGAGTTCCGGACCGACCCCGACGTGCCGCCATTGCCGCCGCATATCAAGCTGGAACAGGCGAAGAAATTCGCGTCCACCCTGCTCCAGGGCGACCCAAACGAGCGCGGCATTGTCGTGGCGACCGCCAAACAGGTGTTGGGCGCGCTGCTGCCCGGTCACCGCAAGGACAAAGAGTGAGGTTTGTTGATGCGCAACAGTCTTCCTGGGGCGCGCAAAAGGACATGGCGGTGGCGGCGGGAGAAATATTCGGGCAGTTGGTCAGCATTTCCGGACTTTTATTAAGTTAATCAGGCAGTCAGCCGATACAAAGCTAGTGCGAGGTATCTCGCGTTTCGCTGATGGCCTGTTTTTATGATCGAAGATGCTGGCAATGGCTCCCCCGTGATAACCGGCGAGCGGCCGACCCGAAGTTTCACCCGCCGCACCTTCCCGGCCATCATGCTGTTGCTGTTCGTCATGTCCGCACTGGCCATCGCGGTGCTGCTCAATATCACCCAGACCCAGGACCAACAGGCCCGTGAGCAAAGCCTGTTCTTCGCCCAACGGGCCATTGACGGTATCCGCACCGGTATCGGACGCGACCTGAGCGACTACTCCAAATGGAGCGACGCCTACCGGCATCTCCATGTGGAAGTCGACAAGGACTGGGCCTATGACCAGGAAAATGTCGGCAGCAGTGTGTTTTCGCTCTACGGCTATCAAGCCGTGTTTGTCATTTCCCCCACCGGCGAGACGGTCTATTCGGTCATCGATGGCGAGATGAGCGAGGTGGCGGCTGACACTTGGCTGAGCGGCGACCTGCGGGCTCTCGCCAGCAAAGCCAGCGCCGAAGAGAACCGCGATGAGGTGATCGTCGAGTTGCTGCATCACGAAGACGCGCCGGCCTTCGTCGCCGTCTCGGCAATTACCATCGGCACGGACAACAGCGTGCCCGAGATTCCAGGCCCGCCCAGCCTGCTGTTATTCGTGAAGGTGCTGGACAGCGCCGCGTTGCAAGGCCTGTCGCGGGATTTTGCTCTGCCCGATGCGCATATCGCCTATACGCCGGGCCCCGAAGAGACTGCCCAGGTCTTGCTCAACGACCTGACCCGCGAAGCGCTGGCCTGGCGCCCGGCGACGCCCGGCAAGGACCTGCGCAAAGTGCTGCTGCCGTTGCTGGCCTTGGCATTGCTGTTTCTCGGGATCATGGCCTTGGCGGTATTGCGCCATGCGCTGCTGATGCTCCGCGCCCAGGAACGCCAGTACACCAGCCTCCTCGCGCACCGCAAAGCGTTGGAGCGCAGCGAAGAGCGCTTCCGGGACATTGCCGAGGTATCGTCGGACTGGCTGTGGGAAGTTGATTCGGCCGGGACATTGACCTATCTGTCCGAACGCTTCGAACAAGTGACGGGCTTCAGTCCCCTCGAGTGGCTGGGTAAGCCGCTGCACCGGTTGCTTCATCCGCACAGCGGGTCGATCTCGATCGCGCATTGGCTGCTCGGTGGTGCCAACAGTGCCTCATCCGCCCCGCTGCTATGCGAATACACAGCGCATAATCAACGCATCCGTACCTGCAAACTCTCGGTCCGGGCCATTGATGCCGGCAGCTTGGGCTTTCGCGGCACGGCCACCGACATCACCGATGAGTTGCGCGCGCTCGCGCAGATCAAACACCTCTCCCTGCACGACCCGCTGACCGGGCTGGCCAACCGCAACCGCTTGTTCGATTGCCTCAGCGAGCACCTGGACCAGGCGCAAGGGACGCCACTGGCGATACTGAACCTGGACATGGATCGATTCAAACCGGTGAATGACTCCTTGGGTCATGCAGTGGGCGACAAAGTGCTCAAGGAAGTGGCCCATATCCTTCAGCAAAACGTCCGCAGCACCGATTTGGTGGCCCGTCTCGGGGGCGACGAGTTTGTCATCGTCATGCCCAACCCCGGCGATGCGAACGATCTCGATCAACTGTGCGAGCGCCTGATCGATTGCATGCAACGGCCCATGCACCTGGACGGCAACACCTTGTACCTGGGAGTGAGTATCGGGGTTGCCTGGTCGCAGTCTGGCGATCAGCGCGCCGAAGAGTTGTTGCGCCAGGCCGACATCGCCCTGTATGCGGCCAAGGCCGCCGGCCGTAATACCTGGCGTGTCTATGAAGAGGCCATGGGCAATGTCGCCCGCGACCGCCGCCGCTACGAGCAGCAGTTGCGCGATGCGATGCACCAGGACCAGCTTGAATTGCGTTACCTGCCGCGTTTCGACGTGAATGCCGAACAGCTGCACGGTTTTGAAGCCCAGGTCTTCTGGCACCATCCCGAGCGAGGCGAATTGGGTGGAACCGACTTCATCCCCGTGGCCGAAGCATCTGGCCAACTGGAGGAGCTGGGCACCTGGATGTTGATCAACGCCTGCGAAGAGGCGATGACCTGGCCCAACGCGCTGGCCCTGTCCCTCGCCGTTTCGCCGAGGTGGTTCAGCAGCAGTTTTCTGTTCAATCAAGTGCACAAGGCCCTGGAAACCAGCGCTTTGCCGGCGCAGCGCCTGACCCTTGAGGTGGCGGAAGGGGTTTTGCTGACCGATCACAAGACGCTCGCCAATACTTTGCACGCCCTCAAGGCCTTGGGCGTGCGGATCAATATCGATAAGTTCGGCACCAATATCGCTTCCCTGCGCGAGGTGCTCGACCAACCGTTCGACGGTATCCGTTTCGATCGCAATATCCTCGCGCAGCTGGGGCTGGAGCACGACAAGGAAGGGGTGTTGGCGATGATTCGGTTGAGCCGCAGTGTCGGGTTGATGGTGACGGCCGAGGGCATTGAGAATGCCCGGCAGTATGATCAGTTGCGCAGTGTTGCTTGCGATCATGTGCAGGGGCCGTACTTTGGCGCGGCGCTGGCTCGTTCGCAGATGGCTTCGTTTTTTACTACGCCTCGGTGGTTATAGTCTTTTGTGGGTGCCGGTCAGTTTTTTTGACTGAGTACATATCCATTGCTGCGGTAACGGCGGCTTAGGGTTCCGCCCTTACGGCGTCTCACTTTTGTGAAGCCCGGAAGCCGGCCCAGTCAAAAGTAAGCAAAACGCTTTTGCCCCACCACTCGGTGCCTCGCCTAGGCTCGGCATGCCCTCTCTCCGGCATTGCTCCGTGGGCCCGCCGCGAAGGCCCATCCATGGGCCAGCGCGGCTATCCCGGCATCCATGCCGGGATGCCCACTCCACAATGCCTGCGTTCAGCCATCGTGGTTAACGGGGCGCCCGAGATCAACGTCCACCGCGAGGCGGCCTGACAGCCGACCTGATTTTTGATGATCGCGCTCCTACTGTGGGAGCGCGGGCTTGCTCGCTACTTCAGTACACCAAACGCTGAGCAAGCGACCACCTAGCCACCCGGACTCTGGCGAAAGCTCACGGCCAGCCGGTTCCAACTGTTGATGGTGCTGATCGCCAGGGTCAGGTCGACCAGTTCTTCTTCGCTGAAACTGGCGCGGGCCAGGTTGTAAACGTCGTCGGGCACTTGGCTTTCGGCCAATAGCGTGACGGCTTCGGTCCAGGCCAGTGCTGCCTGTTCGCGCGGGTTGAAGAATCCGCTGTCGCGCCACACCGTCACCGCGTAGAGACGCCGCTCGGTCTCGCCCTGGCGGCGGGCGTCCACTGAGTGCATGTCGGTACAGAAGGCGCAGCCATTGAGTTGCGAGGCGCGGATTTTGATCAGGTGCAGCAACGGCGGTTCTATGCTCAGGCGGCTGGTCAGCGCTTCCAGGCCGATCATGGCCTTCATCGCGCCGGGGGACGCACTGTAGTAATCCAGACGCGGGCTCATGACGGTTTTCCTCTTGGTCGATACGTCCACGGTAAAACCCCGTGGCCGCTCGCGACAGGTCCAATCCGCCGAAAAATGCCGGGACCAGGACGGTAGGCCAATGGCCGCAATGCGATTCACTTAAGAGAAATGACAAACCCGTGGCGAGGGAGCTTGCTCCCGCTCGGCTGCGAAGCAGTCGTAAACCGGCGGATGCGGTGTGTCTGGTGTTGCGCATTTTGCAGGTTTTAGGGCCGCTTCGCGGCCCAGCGGGAGCAAGCTCCCTCGCCACGGGCTTGTCGATTGCCTTAAGTGAACAGCATTAGGCCAATGGCCGGGATTTTCGCCACGCAACTTCACTGCAATCGCTGGATGCGGGTAACCTTGGCTGCTTGACTCTTGCTGCAATCGATCATCCGGGAGCCCGCGGGTATGGAACTTCATGTTGTCATCAACGGCCGCAAGGACCTGCTGGGCCAGTTGTATCGACAATTGCGCAGCGCCATCGAGAGCGGTCGGCTGGCGGCCGGCACCCAGCTGCCGCCCAGCCGCCTGTTGGCCGAGCAACTGGGTGTTTCGCGCAAGACCGTGTCCGATACCTATGCGCAACTGACCTACGAGAATTTTCTCACCGGTGTGATCGGCAAAGGCACCTATGTCAACGCCCGTCCGGCCATGATCGTGCGCAAGCAAAGCCACCGCGAGCTTGCCGGTGCCGACGTCGTCGAGGCCTGGCGCAACATGCCGGATCTGATGCGCCATCCGCTCCCCGAGAGCGCGCTGCGTTATGACTTCATCGGCGGCGCCACCGGCAAGGGCCAGTTTCCGCTGGACGACTGGCGTCGCTGCACCGCCCATGCCTTGCGCCAGATTGCCAACGCCAAGGGTTTCTACAGCCAGCCCGAAGGCCTGCCGGCGCTGCGCAACGCCATCGCCCGGCACATCGCGTTTTCCCGCGGGGTCAACTGCCAGGACGCTGACGTGGTGGTGAGCAACGGCGCGCAGCAGGCGCTGGATCTGATTTCACGGGTGCTGACTCGCCCCGGCAGCCTGGTGGCGATGGAAGATCCAGGCTATCCACCGGCACGCCTTTTGTTTGGCTCCCACGGCGCGACGGTGGCCGGGGTGCCGGTGGATGAGCAAGGCATGCGCGTGGATTTGATTCCCGACGGCACGCGGCTGATCTATGTGACACCGTCCCACCAGTTTCCCCTGGGCATGCCCATGAGCCAGCCCCGACGCGAGGCTCTGCTGGCGCGGGCCTATGAGCTGGGAGCGATCATTATCGAGGACGATTACGACAGCGAGTTTCGCTATGAAGGCCGGCCCACCGACTCGCTGCAGAGCATGGACGAGCGCGGCATCGTGGCGTACGTCGGGACGTTCTCCAAAACCCTGCTGCCGGAGCTGCGGCTTGGCTACGCGATCCTGCCGCCAGCGATTCTCGAAGCGGTGATCCTGGCCAAGCGCCTCACCGACCAACACACCTCCACCCTGCCCCAATGGGCGCTGGCCAAATTCATCGCCGAGGGCTGCCTGCTCAAGCACATCCGGCGCTGCCACGCGCTGTATGCCGGTCGGCGTGAGCGAATCCTGGCGCGCATGGGCGGCGACTTGTCGCCCTGGTTCGAAGCGGTGCCCACCACTGCGGGGTTTCATATGGCGGTGCTGTGCAAGGTGCCGATGGATCTCGCCCTGGTCATCGAACTGGCAAAAAAAGCCGAAGTCGGGATCTACAGCCTCGACGGCTTTTTCCATGTGGAAACTGTGCGACCCGGCTTGATACTGGGCTTTGGCGGCATCGAGCTGCTCGATATCGATATTGCCCTCGACCGTTTGCGCGATATTTTGCGGCAGGTGGCCTGACCGATTGGACTGGGTGTTTATCCGCTCATTGGCTGTTTCAGCCTCGCCCCGGCGGGCCTATTCTGCCCAGGTATCATGATTATCAGGGTAGATCCCGTTCAACTTGATTCAGGAGCCAGGACAATGTCTCGCCAAGTGATCAATACCGTTCAGGTGCAAGCCGCCGCCGGGCGCTCGGAAGAACTCGGCCGGCAGTTGCAGCAAATCGTCGAAACCTTGCGCGCCCTGCCAGGCTGCGATGCCTACATGGTCGATCGCTGCCCCGAGAATTCGGATCGATGGAACGTCAGCGCCCGCTGGCAATCGGACGCAGCGATGCAGGCCCACTTCAATTGCCCCGAGGTCCAAGGCTTCATCAGCCTGATCGAAACCCGCCTGGCCCGCAGCGTGGATTTCAATAGTTTTCCGCTGGTGTGAAATGTCCGATCGCTGCACCATTGGTCTACCGGTCTTTTGCAGAATTGGAGGTTTTTCCACGCTGTCCAGGGGCTTAGGGTGAAGCCATCGCCACCGCGCGAATTCACTCACCACCAAGGTCCCGCCACGATGAAAACACTCTGCCTGATCGCCGCCCTGAGCCTGCTCCCCGTTGCCCCGCTCTTCGCCCACGAAGCCGGCCCTTCCGAGAAGGTCCAGGTGCTGCAAGAAAAGCAATTGAAGAACCTGCCCGGCAAGAAAGCCATGATGCTCACTGTCGACTATGCACCCGGCCAGTCGTCAATCGCCCACAAACACCAAGGCACGGCCATGGCCTATGTCCTTGAAGGCGCGATCACCTCCCAGGTCAAGGGCGAGCCGGCGACCACCTATAAGGCGGGCGAGTTCTGGTATGAACCCGCCGGCTCCGAGCATCTGGTGTCGAAGAATGCCAGCTCCACCCAACCGGCGAAGCTGCTGGTGTTCATGGTGATGGGCGAAAACGAGGCCGTGCTGATCCCGTTGGAAAACTGAACCCTGACGCGAAAACGGCCAGTCAACTGCCCGCGTCACCGTGGGCTTCTTCAAAGAAATAGTCCTTCCAACTGCCGGCCTTGTTTTTCAACACGCCCAACTCATGCAGCTTTTCGGCATAGATATAAGTGCGCTGCGGCACGACCGTGAAGTCGATTTCCGGATCGGTGACGATTTTCTTGACCAGGGGCAGCGGCAGCTTCGATTGCTCTACTCGGATGTAGGTCTGAGCGGCGGCGGGTTTGTCGGCCTTGATAATCCCCTGCGCCTCGACGAGCGCGTCGTAGAACGCCCGGTAAGTCTTCGGGTTTTCGTCGTGGAATTTTTCCGTTGTGTAGAGCACGTTGAACGTCGCCGGTCCACCCAGCACGTCATAGGAGCTGAGGACCTTGTGGACGTTGCCGCTTTGCAGCGCCTGGTACTGGAACGGCGGGCTGGAAAAGTGCGAGTTGATCTCCGACTTGCCGGCAATGAGCGCGGCCGTAGCATCCGGGTGTGCAAGGCTGACCGAGATGTCGTCGAACTTCTTGTACTGATCATCGCCGAACACCTTTGCCGTCTCGATCTGCAGCGTGCGCGACTGGAACCCGACGCCGGCCGCAGGCACGGCGATCCGATCCTTGTCGGTAAAGTCCTTGAGCGTCTTGATATCCGGATTGTTGGTCAGCAGATAGTTGGGCATCGAGCCCAGCGACGCGATGGCCTTGACGTTCTGCTTGCCCCGGGTCCGATCCCAGATCGTCAGCATCGGCGGCACCCCTGCCGACACCACGTCGAGGGCACCGGTCAGCAAGGCTTCGTTCATGGCAGTCGCACCGGAGATGCTGTTCCAGTCCACCTTGATGTCCAGGCCTTGGGCCTTGCCATGTTTTTCGATGAGCTGCTGGTCGCGCACAACGTCCAGGATTAGATAGCCGATGCCCAATTGCTGGGCGATGCTGATCTTGCCTTCGGCGTGGGCCAAGGGTGTTATCAGCAGGCTTGCCGCCAGAGAAATAAGGAATGCAGGACGCTTTGATGCCATGGCCAGGATCTCTTGATTGTTAGGTTAGGGGGCGACTTTAAAGCTATAAAAATAAAAATTTAAATACCTGTATGGAATAACCATAGCACCGACCCGGCAGGTTTTTTTCTGCCCCAAGGCAAGCCAGCCTGGATATCGCCACTGCCCAGCAAAATCCGTTGCAACGTTCGTCCCCCTCACAAGCGGCACGCGGTAAGGTAGCCAAAACCATCCGGATCGAGGTGTGTCTTGGCGTCCTATTCCTTGCGGCAGTTGAAGTACTTTGTCACCACGGTCGAATGTGGCAGTGTCGCTGAAGCTTCGCGCAAGCTCTACATTGCCCAGCCGTCGATTGCCACGGCAGTCAAGGGGCTCGAGGACAGTTTCGGTGTGCAACTGCTGATCCGGCATCATGCCCAAGGTGTGTCGCTCACCCCCGCCGGGGCGCGCTTCTATCGCAAGGCCCAGGAGCTGCTGCGCATGGCTCGGGAGTTCGAGCAAAACGCGCTGGCGGACAATGATGTGGTCAGCGGACAGATCGACATCGGCTGCTTCGAGACCGTCGCCCCGCTCTATCTGCCACGGCTGATCGCCGGTTTTCGCGAACGCTTTCCCGGAGTGGAAATCCGCGTTCAGGACGGCGAGCAACAGGAACTGGTGCAAGGCTTGACGGGAGGGCGTTTCGACCTGGCGATTTTTTATGAGCACGACCTCGACAGTACCATCGAGACCGAGGCATTGACGGCGCCGCAACGGCCCTACGCCTTGTTGCCAGCCGGGCATCGCTTCGCCAGCCAGGCCCAGGTGTCGCTGCGCGACCTGGCGCTTGAGCCGATGATCCTGTTGGACGTGCAGCCCAGCCGAACGTATTTCGTGAGCATCTTTGAAGAGCTTGGCCTGACGCCGAACATCGTCTTCAGCTCGCCCTCCATCGAGATGGTGCGCGGCATGGTCGGCCAGGGGTTCGGTTTTGCCGTGCTGGTGACTCGCCCACAATCGACCTGTACCTATGACGGCCAGCAGGTGGTCTGCATCGACATCGCCGAAGACGTGACAGGCTCGGCGCTGGTAGCCGGCTGGCTCAAGCGCGCCCACCTCACCAAGCCGGCCCAGTTATTCGTGAACTACTGCAAGGAACAGTTCGGGGAGTGGCTGGCGTAGGCCAGCCACCTGGAGCTGGTTTCCCTGTGGCGAGGGGATTTATCCCCTCGCCACAATAGTTGTCATACTTGCTCTTCGATACCTAGCGAGCTGCCCAGGCGTTGAAGCGTTGCTCCAGCTCTTCACCATGGTCGACCCAGAACTCGGCATCCACCGCTTGCGCCTGCGCCAGGTTGGCCTCGGCGGTAGGTAGTTGCTCGCGCACCTCGGCGGGCAGCAAGGCCAGGGTCTGGCGATGCACCGGTCCGTAAGGGATGTTTTGGGAGAAGACTTTCTGCGTCTGCGGCTGGCTGGCAAAGGCGATGAATTTCTCGGCCAGGGCCTTGTTCGGCGTGCCTTTGACCACTGCCCAGTATTCTGGGTCATACAGGCTTTGCGGCCAGACAATGCTCAGCTTCATCCCCTCCTTCTGCGCCGAGGCGATGCGACCGTTGTAGGCAGCGCTCATTGCCACGTCTCCAGCCACCAGCCACTGCGCCGGTTGTGCGCCCGCCTCCCACCACTGGATGTTCGGCTTGATCTGGTCCAACTTGGCGAATGCCCGTGAAACGCCTTCCGGCGTGTTCAGCACCTTGTACACCTCCTCGGTCTTGACGCCGTCCGCCAGCAAGGCGATCTCCAGGGTGTACTTGGCGCCCTTGCGCAAGCCGCGCTTGCCCGGGTACTCGGTCACGTTCCAGAAATCCGCCCAGGACTTGGGCGCCTTGGCGAGTTTGGTCTGGTCATAGGCCAAGACCATCGACCAGACGTACGTGGCCACGCCACATTCGGTGAGCGCGCCAGGGACATAATTCGCCGGATCGCCGAGGGCCGCCTGGTCAAGTTTTTCGAACAGCCCCTCCTCACAACCGCGCAGCAACTCAGGACTTTCCACCTCGACCACATCCCAGCTGGTGTGCCCGGCCGCGACCATGGCCTTGATCTTCGATAACTCGCCGTTGTACTCGCCGGCGACGATGTTCCCTGCACCGCTGGCATTGAAGGGTTGGAAGTAGGCCTTGTCCTGGGCCAACTTGGTGGCGCCGCCGAATGAAATCACGGTCAGGCTTTGTGGCGCGGCCAGGACGCTGCTGCTCAGTAACGCCAGGGCACACGCAATGTTGCATCGCAAGGATCTGGACATGAAGCGGTTCCTCGAAAATGCCGGCTCGCCCGCACGAGCCGGCGACGGGACTCAAAGGCGACCGTAAGCGCGGGCGGTGCGGTCTACAGCTTTACGGGTCTTGTCGACCAGTTCGTTGATGTCGGCATGACTGGCCACCAGCGCCGGGGCCATGATCATCCGGCCCAGCGTCGAGCGGATGATCAGGCCCTCCTCGAAACCGAAGGTGCGGCATTGCCAGGCCATTTCGTTTTCGTTGGCGAAGCGCTTGCGGCTGTCCTTGTCCTCGGCCAGTTGCAGGGCCGCGACCATGCCGGCTCCCTGGATCTCGCCAATCAGCGGATGCCCGTCGAACGTTTCGCGCAGGCAACGTTGCAGGTACGGGCCGGTGTCTTCCTTGACTTGGCTGACGATGCCCTCGTCGCGCAGGGCCTTGAGGTTGGCAATCGCCACCGCCGCCGCCACCGGGTGCCCGGAGTAGGTCAGGCCATGGGCAAATACGCCGCCCTGTTCCACCAGCACCTCGGCCATGCGTTTGGACAGGATCAGCCCGCCCATGGGGATGTAGCCGCTGGTCAGGCCCTTAGCGATCGACAAGGTGTCGGGCTCGAAACCGAAATACTCATGGGCAAACCACTCACCCGTGCGACCAAAGCCACCGATCACTTCATCGGCGCACAACAGCACGTCGTATTGCCGGCAGATGCGCTGGATTTCGGGCCAGTAGCTTTCGGGCGGGAAGATCATGCCGCCGGCGCCCTGGAAGGGTTCGGCGACGAACGCGGCGACATTGTCGGCGCCCAGTTCGAGGATTTTCTCTTCCAGTTGGCGGGCAGCGCGCAGGCCGAATTCGGCGGGCGTCAGGTTGCCTTCGTGGGCGAACCAGTACGGCTCGTCGATGTGCGCCACATCCGGAATCACCCCGCCCATTTCGTGCATGAACTTCATGCCGCCGAGGGCCGAAGCGCCAAGCGTTGAACCGTGGTAGCCGTTCCAGCGGCCGATCATGATTTTCTTCTGCGGCTGGCCGAGGATCTGCCAGTAGCGGCGCACGGTGCGAATCAGCACCTCGTTGGCCTCGGAGCCGGAGTTGGTGTAGATCGCGTGGCTGTAGTGATCCGGCAGCAGGCTGAACAACAACTCGGACAGTTCCACCACCGCCGGGTGGGTGGTATGGAAGAACATGTTGTAGTACGGCAATTGCTCCAACTGCCGGCTGGCCGCCGTCGCGAGGTCCTGGCGGCCGTAACCCAGGTTGGTGCACCACAGGCCGGACATGCCGTCCAGGTAACGCTTGCCGTCGTTGTCCCAAAGCGCCAGGCCTTCGCCACGAACGATGACTCGCGGCCCCTCCGCGTTGAGGGCCTTCTGGTCGAGGAACGCATGAATATGGTGCGCGGCATCCAGCGCCTGATACTCACGAGTGCTGCGTGTTGGCTTGGGTGATGCGCTCATCAGAGATCTCCTTGCTTATTGAAATTGTCGGAATCGGTAGGCGCCAGCGGCTCGGGCTTGAACAGCGGCTTGCCCATCACGCACTTGACCCACACCAGCGCCATCAACGAAACGATGGCCAGCACCGCACCGGCGCTGGCGAAGATCGGCACCGTCATTTCCGGGCTGGGGGATACGTGCCAGATGGCAAAGAGCATGCCGGCGATGCCGAACAGCTGGGGCAGCGGGTAGAGCGGCGTACGGAAAGGCCGATGCGCATCGGGATAACGACGACGCAGGGCAATCACGTTGATGTGGGTGATGATGTAGGCCAGCAACCAGGCCAGCGCGGCCGCCAGCAGCAAGAGGTTGATAGCGTCGGGGCTGTCGTGCATCAGCAACAACGGCAGGCCGGTGACCAGCGCGACGAACAGCACCGCGACCCACGGCGCGCCGCTGCGCTTGCCTGGCGCTTGAAGATGCCGAACGCTTGGCCGCTGCGGGCCATGCCCAGCAACATGCGCGGGATGGCCGCAAGCGAACTGTTAAGCGTGCTGCACGTCGCGGTTATCGCGGCGGTCACCAGGAACACCTGCCCGGCTTCACCGAACACCGTGGTCGCGAACAGATAATGCGGCAGGCCGTTGCTGGCCAGTTCAGCTTGGGGAATGGTCAGCAACGCACCGAGGCAATAGAGGCAGATGATGACGAAGATCACCGTCAAGCCAATCATCATCGAGGCCGGTATGTTGCGCTCCGGGCGCCGCGTCTCCTCCACCAACGGGCAGACGAACTCGGCCCCGACGAAGCCCCACACCGCCATCGCGGTCAAGGCGATGACACCGAGGCCCATGGGGTTCCAGCCGGAAGTCGCCACCAGCGTCGAGACGCTGCTGGCCCCCTCGCTTGCCAAGGCACCGAGGCCCATGACCAGCAGCATGACCGTCATGACCAAGGCCAGCACGGTTTGCAGGCGCGAGAAAATGTCGATGTTGAACAGGTTGAGCACGGTGAACAGGCACAACACCCCCAGCGCCACGCTCAGCGGCGGCATCGAGTGCGGGTAAACCTTGTCGATGATGAATTCCATCAGCAGCAGTTCTGCCGACAAGGCAAACATCGCCACCACGACATAGCCGGAGAAGGTCGCCAGGATCGCCGGGAACTGGCCGATAGCGACTTCGGTGTAGCTGCTCAGGCTGCCGGCGCGAGGAATCATCAGCGCCAGTTCGGAGAACGAACAGGCGTAACTCAGGGCCAGCAGCCAGGCCAGGATCAACGGGATGACAAAACCCATGCCGGCGATCCCGGCGCCTTGCAACATCAGCACCATGACACCCTGGGAAACCACTAGGCCCACGGCGACCGCCAACAGGGCGCTCAGGCCCAGGCGTCGACGTGGGCCTGCCAGGGATGGGGTGACGGTTTGTAGCGGCACGCTTGAGGAACTGTCCATCGGTTGCTCCGTTTTCTTGTTTTAGGAAGAACAAAACGATTGCGGGTTAAACCCTGGGCCGCGGTCAGTTGCGCAGCTGGATCCAGGTGGTCTTGAGTTGCGTGTATTTGTCGAATGCGTGCAGCGACAGATCGCGACCGAAGCCCGATTGCTTGCCGCCGCCAAACGGCACGGTGACGTCCAGGGCGTCCACGGTGTTGACCGACACCGTGCCGGCGTTCAACCGCCGCGCCACCCGGTGGGCGCGGTTCAGGTCGTCGGTCCACAGCGAGGCCGCCAGCCCATAGATGTGCTCGTTGGCCATGGCGATGGCCTGTTCTTCGTCGTCGAAAACGCTGACCGCCAACACCGGCCCGAACACCTCTTCACGGGCCAGCTGCATGGTTGGGAGTACGCCGCTAAAAATCGTCGGCTCAATGAAATTGTTCGATCCGTCGATGCTCAGCTGGCGACCACCGCAGACCAGGCTTGCACCTTCGGCCTGGGCCTGCTGGATGTACTGCATGATCCTTGCGGTCTGGCGCGCATCGACAATGGCCCCGGCGCGGCTCGACGGGTCCAGCGGATTGCCGGGCTGCCACAGCCGCGCTTGATCGATCAGGCGTTCGACGAATTCGTCATGGATCGAACGCTGTACCAGCAGCCGCGAGTTGGCCGAGCAGACTTCGCCCTGGTTGAAGAAGATCCCGAACGCGGCCTTCTGCGCCGCCAGGTCCAGGTCCTGGCAGTCGGCGAACACCAGGTTCGGACTCTTGCCACCGCACTCCAGCCAGACCTGCTTGAGGTTCGATTGGGCCGAGTACTGCATGAAGTACTTGCCGACCTCGGTCGAGCCGGTGAACACCAGCGAGTCGACGTCCGGGTGCAAGCCGAGCGCCTTAGCGGCCTGCTCGCCGAGGCCCGGCACGACGTTGAGCACGCCCGGTGGCACGCCCGCTTCCAGGGCGAGTTCGGCCAGGCGCAGCGCCGAGAACGGCGATTGCTCGGCGGGTTTGAGCACCACGCTATTGCCCGCCGCCAAGGCCGGTGCGAGCTTCCAGGCCGCCATGTCCAAGGGAAAATTCCACGGCACCACCGCCGCGATCACTCCGAGCGGAACACGGGTAATGGTGGCAAGGACGTTGGCTGCCGATGGCGCGACCTGGTCGTAGAGTTTGTCGAGGCTTTCGCCATACCAGGCAAACACATGGGCGGCGCCCGGCACGTCAATGTTCCAAGCGTCCATGACCGGCTTGCCCATGCTCAGGGAGTCAAGCAGCGCCAGTTCTTCGCGATGGACCAGCATCAATTGCGACAGGCGCAACAACACCGCCTTGCGTTCGGTCGGCGCCATCCGCGCCCACGGGCCGTGCTCGAAAGCCTTGCGAGCGCTGAGTACGGCGAGGTCGACTTCCGGTCCAGCGCAGGCCACCACATTGGCCAGCAACTCGCCATTGGCTGGGTTGATCACTTCAAGTCGAGCGCCGTCGAGGGCCTCGCACGGTTCGCCGTCAATCAGGGCGCTGTCGCGCAGGCGCAATTGAGCGGCAAGAGCCTTCCAATCATTCAATTCGTTCACAGGCAGTTCCTTGAGTCAGACGTCATTGGCTTCGCTGAGGTATATCGCCAAGCGATCCATCAACCGGTCGCAAGCGGTCATCTGTTCAACGCTCACGTATTCGTCGGGTTTGTGTCCCTGGTCCATGCTGCCGGGGCCGCAGACCACCGAAGGGATGCCGGCCTGGTGAAACAGCCCGCCCTCGGTGCCGAACGCCACGGTGCCGAAGGCGTCGCTGCCACACAGCCGGGCGATCAGGCGCGCGGCTTCACTGTCCGGCGACGTTGCCAGGCCGGGGTAGGCAGACACGTGTTCAAAACGGATCGCGGTGTCGGCGTTGACCGCACGCATCCTGGGCAGCAGCGCCTGCTCGGCGTAGTCCTGCAACTGGTCCACGACTCGCTGCGGGACAAAATCCGGCAGAGCGCGCACTTCAAAGTCAAAACGACAATCGGCCGGGACGATGTTCAATGCCGTGCCGCCCTGGATCACCCCGACCTGCACCGTCGAATACGCCGGGTCGAAGCGCTCGTCGTGGCGTGACGGCTCGGCCAGCGCCGCGCCGATTTCCCCCAACCGGCCGATCAGGCGCGCCGCCTGTTCGATGGCGTTCACCCCGTAAGGCGCGTAGGCGGAATGGCAAGCCGCGCCTTTGACGTGGCAACGCATCGCCAACTTGCCTTTGTGGCCCACCACCGGCTGCAGCTCGGTGGGTTCGCCGATCAGGCACAAGGCCGGTTGAGGAATGCGTTGCGGCAACGCTTCCAGCAAACTGCGCACGCCCAGGCAACCGACCTCTTCGTCATAGGAGAACGCCAAGTGCACCGGACGACGCAGCGGGCTGGACAGCAACATCGGCACCGCCGCCAGCACGCAAGCGAGGTAGCCCTTCATGTCCGCCGTGCCACGTCCGAACAGCTTGCCGTCCGCTTCGGTGAGTCGGAACGGATCGACCGTCCAGGCCTGGCCGTCCACCGGCACCACGTCGGTGTGCCCGGACAGCACCACACCGCCGGGCACCGCCGGGCCGATGCTCGCCAGCAGGTTGGCCTTGGTGTGCTCGGCGTTGTAGATCAGCTCACTCTCGACGCCTAGCCCATGGAGGTAGTCGCGCACGAACTCGATCAATGCCAGGTTCGAGTCGCGGCTGACCGTGGCAAAGCCCACCAATTCGGCCAGCAGTGCGCGACTGCGCAACTCACTCATCGCCCGGCACTCCGTAACTCGGCGCCTGGGTCGGATCGAGGGCACGGGTCAGGTAATCGCGCAGTTGCGGCTGATACGCGAGCCAGAGCTTTTCCAGTTCGCCGATGGGGTTTTCATCCGCCCAGTCGACCCGCAGATCGACGATGGGCCAGGTCAGGTCATCCACCACCGACAGCGCCGCCGAGTGCACGGCCCCGGCTTCGCCGCCCGCCGTCTGCCCAGCCTGCAGGGCATTCAGCAGGCGGGACGCGAGGCTGCCTTCGCCCTGCTCGAAAGCCGTCACCATGGCTTCGATGACGCCCTCACCCGCCAACAGATTGCCGGCCGCCACGCATTGCTCACCTACTTGAGCGCCGTGGATGCCCAAGGCATGGCGGCCGCTGAAAACTGCCGTGCGTCCTTGGGCGTCGATCACCGCCACCTGGCGATACTCGCCATAGCCGTTACGCGCCAAGGCCTTGTCCAACGCTGCCTGGGCGTTCGAACCGAACGACAAATCATCGAGAATCTGCGGCCCAAGGGCCGGCAGCGTAATGTTCTGGCTGGAAACTGCGCCGACACCGGCTCGCAGCCACGGGCAACGGGCGCCGACGGCGATGCTGGAAGAACTGATGGCAATGCCCAACTGGCCGGTTTCGGCGCAGCGTCCGACGATGGAAAACGTCATGTCGTGCTCCTTATTCGGGAATGACCGCGATCACGTCGATTTCCATCAGCCACTGCGGCTGGCCCAGGGCGCTGACCACCAGCCCAGTGGAAATCGGAAAAACACCCTTGAGCCATTTGCCGACTTCCTGATACACCGGCTCGCGGTAACGCGGATCGATCAGGTAGGTGGTGGTCTTGACGATGTGGCTCAGGTCGCTGCCGGCTTCTTCCAGCAATTGCTTGACGTTGCGCATGGCTTGCTCGGCCTGGGCACGCGGATCGCCGAGGCCTACCAACTGGCCGTTGAAATCGGTGCCAACCTGGCCGCGCACATAGACCGTATTGCCGGCGCGGACGGCTTGGCACAGATCGTTGTCCAGCGTCTGGTTCGGGTAGGTGTCTTTGGTGTTGAACATGCGGATGCGAGTGTGGGTAGGCATCAGCGGACTCCCATGAGGCTGGTTTTCGAAGGTTGCGTGCTGCCCGGCGCTGGTGATTGGGCAGTGCGCTGCGAGGCGTCCCGGTAGTCGAGGTAGGTGCGCTGTTTGACGATGTGCTCGGTGATATGCCGGGCGTCGTGCCACACACCCCAGATGAACGCCGAGCCACGGCGCGACAGCCAAGGCAGGCCGACGAAATACAGGCCCGGCTCGCTGGACACGCCGCGTTGGTGCCGGGGTTTACCGTTGGCATTGAGGGCATCGACTTTCAGCCAGCTGTAATCCACCGAATACCCCGTTGCCCAGATAATGGTGCTGACGCCCGCCTCGGCCAGGTCCAGTTCCAGGATCGGCCGGGTCAGGCACGCCGGGTCCGGCAACAAGCGACGCGCCTCGGGTTCGAGCGGCAGGTCCAAGCCGTTGCGCTCGATATAGGCATCGGCGGCATCGAGCAACGCCAGGTAGTTTTCATCGCCGCGGGCAATGTTTTCGGCCAGGTTCGATTCAAAACTCACCACGCTGCCGTTGAACGACCGGGTCAGGCCCACCAGCGTGATGCCTTCATGGGCCAGCCGGCGAAAGTCCACGGTGTGCCCGCCGCGCGCGCCGCTGACGGCGATGGTGACGTGCTCCTTGCCCGGCTTGACCGCTTCGGCATCCCACTCGCCCAGCACCCCCAGCCACCAGCAGAAATCCCGGTTGCGATAGGCTCGCGGTGGACGGTCATGGGCGCCCACCGAGAGGTAGACCTGCTTGCCGGCGCGCTGCAATTCGTCGGCGATCTGCACCCCCGACGACCCGGCGCCCACCACCAGCACGGCGCCGTCGGCCAGCTGCGCGGGATTTCGATATTGCGCCGAATGAATCTGGGTCACCGTGGCCATGTCTGGCGCAATCGGCGGGATCACCGGGCGCTGAAACGGCCCGGTGGCGACCACCACGTTGATGGCCTCGATCAGGCCCTCGGACGTTTCGATGGTGAAGCCGGGGCGGCCGGTATTGCGCTCGACGCGGCGCACGTCCACGCCGGTACGGATCGGCGCCTTGAACTTGTTGGCATAGGCTTCGAAGTAATCGGCCACCTGGTCCTTGGAAGCGAACGCATCGGGGTCCAGCCCCTTGAATTCCAGCCCTGGAAAACGGTCGTGCCAGGCCGGGCCGTTGGCAACCAGCGAATCCCAGCGCGCCGTGCGCCAGGCCTCGGCAATGCGGTTGCGCTCCACCACAAGGTGCGGCACGCCTTGGCGGCTCAAATGTTCACTCATCGCCACGCCGGCCTGGCCGGCACCTATAACGAGCGTATCTATGCGTATTGTTTCAACGGGCATATCGGGCACTTCCGGCAGTGGGTTTGGTTCAGGTCGGCGCGGTGCCGCCTCGGGTTCTGATTTCTTGTTGTTCTGCGGTTGCGACTATCGAGAGGAGGTGTCGAGGCGATTGTGTTGGCAGGCGGGAATTTGCGAAACGAGGCTTTTTGTTGTGGCTGGGAAGGAAAAAACTGGGGGCGGCCCAGGCGACGATCGCCGGGCCAATGCAGGTATTGTTTGCACGCGAAGCATCCTGAACCCGTGGCGAGGGAGCTTGCTCCCGCTGGGCTGCGCAGCAGCCCCAAAGCCCTCACCTCGCTCAGTCAGGCCGATTGCGTTCCAGCTTTCTTGGGCTGCTGCGCAGCCAACGGGAGCAAGCTCCCTCGCCACAAGAGCGGTTCGTCACGGGTTGGATGGCTCCATAGTTTGCGTAGAGGATGTTTTGCGAAAAGCCTTTTGGGCTAGACGCTCTCCGGGACATCGATCTGAAGCGCCACCACCCGCCGCGCCACAGGTCCCGGCGGCGAGGCAATCGCAGCCTCGACCAAGGCATCGACGGCCTGCTCGGCCAGGTTCACCACCGGATGGGACAGCACCGCCTGGACCAATCCGCTCTTCAACGCGTCACGCGTCAATGAAGTCAGGTCGTGGCACACCACGACGGGCAAGCGCAGCTGTCTTTCCTTGAGGCTACTCAAGGCCTTCAGCACCCCGGCGATGCCGCCGCCCGCCACGTACAGCCCCGCCAGATCGGGCTCTGCCGTGAGCAAGTCCAAGGTGTTGCCATAGGCGAATTCATCATCTTCCAGGGTCAGTCGCGAGGCGAGCAGTTCCCACTCGCTCGAATGCTCCGCCAGGTAGCTGCGAAAGCTCAGTTCACAGAGTTCCTGGCACTGGAAGCGCTGGCTGCTGAGCATGACCACCGCGGGCCCGGGCTGCTGGGCGAGGCGACTGATGAACCAACCAGCGGTGCGTCCCGTGAGGCGATTGTCGAGGCCGGCGTAACCGGTGCCGGCAGCGCTGGACAATTCCGACAGCAGCGCCACCACCAAAACACCGGTCGCGCGCAACTGCGCGACTGCCTCGCGGACCCGGGGATGATCGACTGCCACCACGCCCAGGCCATCGACCTGATCCCGTAGGGCAAGGATGCGTTGCGCCACGTTGGCGGGATCGAGGTCGTCCAAATAACCGATGGCCACGCGAATTCGTGCTCGCGTGCAGGTGGCGGTGGCGTTTGCCAAAGCGTGGGCGAGGCCCTGGTAGAACGGCACGCCACTTTTCTGCAACAGGAAGCCCAGCCGCAAAGTGGGACGGTCGTTGAGCACTCGCTGCTCGATCACGCCCTTGGCATGGAAACCCAACCGCCTCGCCGCTGCGGCGATCAGCTGAGCCGTGTCGGCTCGCACATCCGCGCGCAGGTTGAGCACGCGATCGACCGTCGACAGGCTGACGCCCGCTTCCCGGGCGACGTCGGCCATGGTGGGACGGAGTTTTCGGCGTAGCTGTTCTGACATGTCTTGACACCTCCTTCGGGCATCATGAGGGGTTTTGACATATTAAGCCACCGGCCCATGGCCCGCTTCGCGCCGACGCAATAGCATCGAGCCAGGCCATAACAACAACACAGCCGGAGTGCTTGCATGACGATCCACATTTGTACGGCGCCCTGCTGCTGGGGCGTCGATGACGTCGAGAACCCTTTCCTGCCACCCTGGCAACGCGTGCTCGCCGAAGCCGCCGAAGCCGGCTATCGCGGCATCGAACTGGGGCCTTACGGGTACTTGCCGCTGGACGCCGGGGTCCTCAACCCGGCCTTGTCGGACAACGCCTTGCAGGTCGTCGCCGGGACGATTTTCGACGACCTGGTGAGCCCGGCCAACCTGGCCGAGCTGCTGCGCCAGACCCATGCGATCTGCGGCTTGCTCACACAATTGCCGCCCATGGAACAGCAAGCCGGCCAGCGCTTTGCCGGGCCCTATCTGGTGATCATCGACTGGGGCCACGAGGAGCGCGACTACGTCGCTGGCCACTCGGACCGCGCGCCACGCCTGGACGATGCCCGCTGGAACGCAATGATGGCGCACATCCGCACCATCGCCGACATCGCCTGGCACGCCTACGGCATCCGCGCCGTCATCCATCCGCATGCCGGCGGCTATATCGAATTCGCCGATGAGCTGGCACGCCTGGTCGACGACATCCCATACGAAGTCGCCGGGTTGTGCCTCGACACCGGGCATCTCTATTACGCCGGCATGGACCCGGTCGCGTCGCTGCGCACCTACGCCCATCGCCTGGACTACCTGCATTTCAAGGACATCGACCCGGTGGTTTTCGACCAGGTGTTGAACGAGCGCATCCGTTTCTTCGCGGCGTGCGGCCGGGGCGTGATGTGTCCCATCGGGCACGGCGTCATCGACTACCTGGCGCTGCACCGTCTCGTGCACGAACTTGGTTACCAAGGCTGCATCACCGTCGAACAGGAACGTGACCCGCGCGACGCCGGGACCAGCCTGGACGACGTGGCGGCCAGTCACGCCTACCTCGCCCGCATCGGTTTCTGACCCGTACAAGGACCTTCCCCATGATCAACGGCAGTAAAACGCTCCCACACCCTATCCGCTGGGCCATGGTCGGCGGCGGCGAGCACAGCCAGATCGGCTACATCCACCGCTCGGCCGCCCTGCGCGACCGCAACTTCGAGCTGGTCGCCGCCGCGCTGGACATCGACCCCGACCGGGGCCGGACGTTTGGCGAACAACTGGGCATCGAGCCGTCGCGCTGCTACGCGGACTACCTCAGCCTGTTCGAGCTCGAAGCGCAACGGCCCGACGGCATTCAGGCGGTGTCGATCGCCACGCCCAACGGCACGCACTACGCCATCACCCGCGCCGCTCTGGAGGCCGGTTTGCATGTGGTTTGCGAGAAACCGCTGTGCTTCACCCTGAAGGAAGCCAAAACCTTGCGTGCGTTGGCCAAATCCAGGGGACGCGTCGTTGGCCTCACCTACGGCTACGCTGGGCATCAATTGATCGAACAAGCCCGGGCGATGATTGCCGCGCGGGCGCTGGGGGAGATTCGCATGGTGCACATGCAGTTCGCCCATGGGTTCCATAGCGCACCGGTCGAGTCGCAGAACCCGGCGACCCAGTGGCGCGTCGACCCGCGCCAGGCCGGGCCGAGCTACGTGCTCGGGGACGTCGGCACCCACCCGTTGTACCTGTGCGAAGTGATGCTGCCCGACCTCAAGATCAAGCGCTTGATGTGCAGCCGCCAAAGCTTCGTCGCCAGCCGCGCCCCGCTCGAGGACAACGCCTACACCCTGATGGAATACGAAGGCGGCGCCATGGGCATGGTCTGGTCGAGCGCGGTGAATGCCGGCTCCATGCACGGCCAGAAAATCCGCGTGATCGGCTCGCGGGCCAGCCTGGAATGGTGGGACGAACGGCCCAACCAACTCACTTTCGAGGTCCAGGGCCAACCGGCGCAAATCCTGGAACGCGGCATGGGTTACCTACACGCCGGGGCCCTGGTGGACGACCGCATCGGTGGCGGTCATCCCGAAGGGTTGTTCGAAGCCTGGTCCAACCTTTATCGCCGCTTCGCCCTGGCCATGGACGCCGCCGACCGTGGCGACAGCGAAGCCCTGGCCGCCCTGCGCTACCCCGACATCGATGCAGGCGTGGAAGGCGTGCGCTGGGTCGAGCGCTGCGTTGAATCGGCCAACCAGGATTCCGCCTGGGTCGCCTACTGACCCCCACAGTAATGAGTGTTGCCCCATGGAGAACAACAATGAAAATCGCCCTTGATCCCTACATGCACCGTCACCTGAGCCTGCCGGACCTGTGCCGCAAGACCGCCGAGCTCGGCTACGAATACCTGGAGTTGTCGCCACGGGAAGACTTCCTGCCGTGGTGGGTTCGCCCGCGCGCCCATAAGGAACGCATCGCCGAATTCAAGAAAGCCCTGCGTGACCACAACCTGCAACTGGCTTCGCTGCTGCCGATGTACCGCTGGGCCAGCCCCCACGAGGACGAGCGCCGGGCAGCGGTGAATTATTGG
This sequence comes from Pseudomonas sp. Z4-20, assembly GCF_051131955.1. Classification (NCBI taxonomy): domain Bacteria; kingdom Pseudomonadati; phylum Pseudomonadota; class Gammaproteobacteria; order Pseudomonadales; family Pseudomonadaceae; genus Pseudomonas; species Pseudomonas sp. Z4-20. The sequence goes on along the minus strand of NZ_CP071641.1, from coordinate 2,690,588 downwards.
AAGGAAGCGATCCAGGTCGCCGTGGAGATGGGCTGCACGACCATGAACTCGGAGTTCGGTCGCGGGCCGTCGCCTGATCGCGGGCACAAGGTCAGTTGCTGCGGGGGCCTGCACAGCCATGAGTCCAGCGAAGCCGCCTGGTGGCAGAGCATGGAAGAACTGGTGCCGATCCTCGAATCCGAAGGCGTCACGTTGAACGTCGAGCCTCATCCGGAAGACTGGTGCGAGACGCTGCACCCGGCCCTGGACATGCTCAAGACCCTCGGATCGGACAACGTCAAGTTCCTCTATTGCACGCCCCACACCTTCTACTTCGGCGACGACATGAAAGCCATGATCGCCGACGCAGGGTCAATGATCGCCCATGTGCACATTGCCGACACCTACAACCACAAGGCCTCGTCCGGCCTGCGTTACATCGCCAATCCACCCGGGGCGAAAGTGACCGTGCACCAGCACATGGACATGCACCAGGGCGAAATCGACTGGGACCTGTTCTTCGGCGAGCTGGCCAAGACCGGGTTCGACGGCATCGTCACCGCCTGCGTGTTCGGCTGGGAAGAACGGGCGGATGAGTCGGGCCGCTTCATGCGCCAGGAAATCCAGGCGTACGTCGACAAATACTTCCGGTAACCGCGATCGTCATGGCAGCAGTGGGACAATCCGCGGCTCGAGCCCCCGCTCGCTGACCTCAAGCAGCGCCAGCGTCACCGGCAGTTTGAAGCGTCGCCGGCCGGCGCTGCCGGGGTTGAGGTAAAGCCGTTCCCCGCGCCAGTCGATCAGCGGTTTGTGGGAATGGCCGGTGATCACCAGTTTTACTTCCGGGTCGAGGGCGCTGGGCACATCGGCGATGTCATGGACCAGCAGCACTTGCCATCCCGCAAGGTCGAACTGAAGGCAATCGGCAATGCCCGCCGCCCAATCGACTTCCAGGTCGTTGTTTCCCCGCACCACGTGCAGTTCGCCGATAGACGCCAGTGCTTCCAGGATCCCAGGGCTGCCAATATCACCGGCATGAATAATTCTCTCGCAACCTTGCAACGTCGCCAGCGCTTCGGGGCGCAGCAAGCCGTGGGTGTCGGAAATAACCCCAACTTTCATGAAACCTTCCTCCCCAACCGTGTGTCGTCGGTTGTACCTGCCTCGTCGCAGTTAGCTAACGTGCTGAAATCGAATAGGATAGGCTGCGCGCTGAAACGCGCAGACCGTCGCGCAAAGGATATGTCAATGCTCGGACGCAAACAGCCAGAGCCCAAGATCGAAAGCCCCGATGAAGCGTTCTCCCAGCAAACTGTGCGGGCCGGCGCTGCATTTCGGCTGACCGTGAGTTTCATGCTCGTGGTTGTCATCGCCTTCCTGGCCGTCGAAGGCTGGCGCACCTGGCGAGATTACCGCGCAGCCTTTGCGTCTGCCCGGGATTCGGTGACGAACCTGGCCAGGGCAACGGCGCAACACGCCGAGGACGCCATCCGCCAGGTCGACGTGGTCACCGCGGCCCTCGCCGAACGCGTGGAAGGCGACGGCCTGCAGAACATGGACATCCCGCGCATCCATAAGCTGCTGGTGCAACAGGCCGCGATCATGCCGCAACTGCACGGCTTGTTCATCTATGGCCCGGACGGCCAGTGGCTGGCGACCGACAAAAAAGTCATTCCGGAAATGGCGAACAACGCCGACCGCGACTATTTCCAGTATCACCGCAGCCACGAGGACCGACGCGTACGCATCGGTGAAGTGATCAAGAGTCGGTCCACCGAAGACTTGATCATTCCTGTCTCTCGACGCTTGAACAATCCCGACGGCTCCTTTGCCGGGGTGATGCTCGGGACGGTCAAGGTCAGCTATTTTGTTGACTATTACGGTGATTTCAAGATCGACGATAAAGGCGCGCTGGTCCTGGCCATGCGCAGCGGAACGATCCTGGTGCGCCGACCCTTCGTTGCATCGGTGATCGGCAAGAGCCTGGTCAACAGCGTGATCTTCCGGGAGCACTTGCCCACGTCCAACCAGGGCGTTGCCGAAGCCAGGGCCGTCGTCGACGACACCGAACGCCTGTATGGTTTTCGAGCCCTGACCACTTATCCGCTGGTGGTGGAGGCCGGGCTGTCCCGTGAATCAATCATCGCGCCCTGGCGTCGGGACCTGCTCAAGACCGGCCTGGTGCTGGTTTTCCTCATCGCGATACTCGTGGGTTTCGGCCTTATCGTGCTGAGCCAGTTGCGCTATCGCATGACCATGGAAAAGCAGATCCGCGGCGCCCACCAGGCCATGCGGGACATGGCGCTGACCGACAGCCTGACCGGACTGGGCAATCGTCGGCGGCTGGACATCGCGCTGGCCGATGAGCTGCGCCTGGCCAAGCGCCAGGGTTCTTCCCTGGCGCTGATCATGCTCGACGTCGACTATTTCAAACGCTTCAACGACCGCAACGGCCATGCGGCTGGCGACGACTGCCTGAGGGCGATCGCTGGCGCAATCGGGGAGACGATCAAGCGGCCGGGCGATCTGGCGGTGCGCTACGGCGGCGAAGAGTTCACCGTGTTGCTTCCCAATACCGACAACACCGGTGCGGCCAAGGTCGCGCAGCAGATCCTCGAAGCCGTCAGGGCCCTGGACATCGAACACGGCGACCATCCCCTGGGAATCGTGACCATCAGCGCCGGCATCACCACCTGTCAGCCCAATAGCGAGGACGCGACGCCCGCCATGTTGATCAAGGCCGCGGACGCGTTTTTGTACCTGGCGAAGAACACCGGGCGCAATCGTTGGTGCAGTGCCGACGCATCGCAAGGCTGATGCGGTCGGATTGACCGCATATCGGTTCATTACGCCCTGCGTAGGCTTGCGCAGGTGCCGACCGGCCGCCACGCGGCTACAATGCGCGCTTCGACCGTGACCAGCCTGACTAAAAAACATGTCCTTGCCTAAACATCATCTGGAATTGCTCAGCCCCGCCCGCGACGTGACCATCGCCCGCGAGGCCATCCTGCATGGCGCCGATGCCGTGTACATCGGTGGCCCGAGTTTTGGCGCGCGTCACAACGCCTGCAACGAGGTGAGCGATATCGCCGGGCTGGTGGAGTTCGCCCATCGCTACCACGCCCGGGTGTTCACCACGATCAACACCATCCTGCACGACAACGAGCTGGAGCCGGCCCGCCAGCTGATCCACCAGTTGTACGATGCGGGCGTCGATGCGTTGATCGTCCAGGACCTGGGGGTGATGGAGCTGGACATTCCGCCGATCGAGCTGCACGCCAGTACCCAGACCGACATTCGCACCCTCGCCCGGGCGAAATTCCTCGACCAGGCCGGTTTCTCCCAGTTGGTCTTGGCTCGCGAGCTGAACCTGCAGGAAATCCGCGCCATCGCCGACGAGACCGACGCGGCCATCGAGTTCTTTATCCACGGTGCGCTGTGCGTGGCGTTCTCCGGCCAGTGCAACATCTCCCACGCGCAAAACGGGCGCAGCGCCAACCGTGGCGATTGCTCCCAAGCCTGTCGCCTGCCCTACACCTTGAAGGATGACCAGGGCCGGGTGGTCGCCTACGAAAAACACCTGCTGTCGATGAAAGACAACAACCAGAGCGCCAACATCCGCGCCCTGGTCGAGGCCGGCGTGCGTTCTTTCAAGATCGAAGGACGCTACAAGGACATGGGCTATGTGAAGAACATCACCGCCTACTATCGCCAGCGCCTGGACGACGTGCTCGAAGACCGCCCGGACCTGGCCCGCGCCTCCAGCGGCCGCACCGCGCATTTCTTCGTGCCGGACCCGGACAAGACCTTCCACCGTGGCAGCACCGACTATTTCGTCAGCGAACGCAAGATCGACATCGGCGCCTTCGATTCGCCGACCTTCACCGGCGTGCCGGTGGGCGTGGTGGAAAAAGTCGGCAAGCGCGACCTGCAAGTGGTGACTTTCGATCCGTTGTCCAACGGCGACGGGCTCAACGTACTGGTCAAGCGTGAAGTCGTCGGTTTCCGCGCCAACATCGCTGAGCCCAAGGGCGAGTTTCTCGATGAGGACGGCAAGCAGCGCTACCGCTACCGCGTCGAGCCCAACGAGATGCCGACTGGCATGCATCAGTTGCGCCCCAACCATCCGCTCAATCGCAACCTCGACCACAACTGGCAGCAGGCGCTGCTCAAGACGTCCGCCGAGCGCCGCGTGGGCCTGGCCTGGGTCGCTCGGCTGGGCGAAGAGCGTCTGGAGCTGACCGCCACCAGCGAAGAAGGTATCCGCGCCAGCGTTGCCCTCGACGGTCCCTTCGGCCTGGCGAACAAACCAGAGCAGGCCCTGGAGCAACTGCAAGACCTGCTTGGCCAACTAGGCACCACCGAATACCACGCCACGTCGATCAAGCTGGATGCGCCCCAGGCGTACTTCATCCCCAACTCCCAGCTCAAGGCGTTGCGTCGCGAGGTCATCGAAGCCCTGACCGCGGCGCGCGTCGCCGCCCATCCACGGGGCGGGCGCAAGGCAGAAACCACCCCGCCGCCGGTGTACCCGGAGTCGCACCTGTCGTTCCTGACCAACGTCTACAACCAGAAGGCCCGCGACTTCTACCACCGCCACGGCGTCAAGCTGATCGACGCGGCGTTCGAGGCCCACGAGGAAACCGGCGAAGTGCCGGTGATGATCACCAAGCATTGCCTGCGCTTCTCGTTCAACCTCTGCCCCAAACAGGCCAAGGGCGTCACCGGCGTGCGCACCAAGGTCGCGCCGATGCAGCTGATCCACGGTGATGAAGTGCTGACGCTGAAATTCGACTGCAAGCCCTGCGAGATGCACGTGGTCGGCAAGATCAAGGGGCATATCCTTGACCTGCCGTTGCCCGGCAGTACGGCGCAGCCGGTGGTTGGCTACATCAGCGCGGAAGATCTGCTCAAGACGATTCCTCGCGGAACGCATTGAGTCCGGGCGCACGCTGGACGTCATTCCCCAGGGGGAATGGCGTCTACATTCATTTGTGGCGAGGGGATTTATCCCCGCTGGGCTGCGCAGCAGTCCTATCGCAGTGGACTCAATTTTCCTGGCACACCGAGTTGTCTGGTTTGAGGGCCGCTTCGCAGCCCAACGGGGATAAATCCCCTCGCCACCGGATTTGCACCAGCAATGACAAACTGGATCGACCGCCTCCCATCCCGCTTCCGAGGTAAGCCTGCCGAGGCATAGGCCGACGAGGCCCAGGGCCCCTACCATGACGGCACGCGGAGGTACGCCATGCTGACCCACCCTTCCATCGTTCTACTGTTGCGTCGTCATCATCTGTTCAGCCAATTGCCGGAACGGGTTTTCGAAGACGTGTGCAACCTGGCCGTACTCAAGCGGCTGCCTTGCAACAGCACGCTGATGCATCAGGGCGACCCACGGGATGGTCAGGTGGTGTTGCAAGTGTCGAAGCGGCTGGTGGCTTCGAAGCTGGGCATCCAGCCGGAGACCTTTTCACGGATTCTGCATCGGTTGGTGGATGGTGGGTTGATTGTCATGGAGCGACGTAACATTCGCATCCTGGCTGAGGATGAACGGGTGGATTACCAGCAATAACGGGGCAGCCCGCCCTTAGAGGTCTAGACCCATGCCAACAGATGACCACCCAAGAACAATTGGTCGATCCAGAATCCCTGGTGCAGCAACACAATGAACCAGAACACCACTTGGAACGACACCTTGCGGGTCTTGTGGCGGAACATCTGCTGGGCGAGCAGCGCGCCGGGCCAGCCGCCTGCCAGTTCCACGGCATGCAGCACGTTCTCCGGCGTGCGCCAGGCGTCGAAGCGAGCCTTGCGCTTGTCGTTCCAGTACAACGAAAATGCCACCGCACTGACGATGCCATAAGCGACCATCGGCACCCACGATTCGCCTTGCAGCCCAAGCAAGAGCGAGCCGGACAATGGCAAGGCGCAGAGCAACGCAAACACAGCCAGTTTCAATCGCAGGTTCTGCACGGGCCCGCCGGCTTGACGCGCGGCGCGCCTGCTTGAATCGTTCATGGTTTGACCGATGTCCAGTCCACCCAGCCAAATTGCCAAGTCGCCAGGATCAACAGGCCGAACGCGATCCGATACCAAGCGAACACCGCGTAGCTGTGGCTGGCGATGAAGCGCAGCAACCCCTTGACCGCGATCATGGCAAAGATAAACGCCGTGACGAAGCCAATGGCGAACACCGGGAAGTCCGCCGGGACGAACAGTTCGCGGTATTTGTAGCCCGAATAAACCGCGGCACCGACCATGGTCGGCATCGCCAGGAAGAACGAAAACTCGGTGGCCGTCTTGCGCGACAGGCCGAACAGCAGGCCGCCGATGATGGTCGCTCCGGAGCGGGAGGTGCCGGGAACCATTGCGATACACTGGGCCAGGCCGACCTTCAGGGCATCCTTCCACGTCATGTCGTCCACGGTTTCGGCGTGCACGCGGTGTTGGCGTTTCTCGGCCCAGAGCATCACGAAACCACCCAGCACCAGCGCCGCGGCGACGGTGATCGGATTGAACAGGTAATGGTGGATCCAGTCGGCAAGCAGTACGCCGAGTATCACGGCGGGGAAAAACGCGATCAGCAGGTTGACGGTAAACCGGCGGGCGCTGGGCTGGGTCGGCAAGCCCAGCACCACCTCGAAGATCTTGCGCCGGAATTCCCAGACCACCGCGAGGATCGCCCCGAGCTGGATGATGATATTGAACGCCATCGAACGCTCGCCACCGAACTCCAGCAAGTCAGCGACCACGATCTGGTGCCCCGTGCTGGAAATCGGCAAGAACTCCGTCAGGCCCTCGACCACGCCAAGAATCAGTGCCGAAAAGGCAGTCCACAAATCCATTCATCCCCCAAAAAAGACCCGTTCGTTCAGGCCTTATCAATATTCAAGCGGTACGCAGGTGCACGCAGCGGCTGCACGATAACCGCGACCTTTCAAAAAAAACCAATGAAAAATCAGAACGGGCTCAGGTTTTGCGCTGCGGGGCCGAAATCCTATCAGACAAGCCCTGATAACGCTGCCGCGTCATGACCCAGGTCAACCACGGGCAGGTACCGAGCGTTAAAGTGCCATCGTCGTTTATGACAAAAATAAGAAAACCGGAGTGACAGCGTATGAATAGCTTGCGCAATGTATCGATCAGCCGACGCTTGTGGCTCATCCTGATCGTGTCCATCGTGATGTTGTTCACGCTGGGCGCGTTCATGCTCAAGCAGATCCACACGGATCTGTATCAGGCCAAGTATGAGAAAACCGAGCATGTGGTCCAGACCGCCAGTGGCGTGCTGAGCTATTACCATGGGCTGGAAACCGCCGGCACCCTGACCCGCGAGGCGGCGCAGAAGCAAGCCCTGAGCACGGTGCGCGGCCTGCGTTATGACCAGACTGACTATTTTTGGATCAACGATCTGACGCCGGTCATGGTCATGCACCCGACCAACCCGAAACTCGAAGGCCAGAACCTCTCGGCGATCCGTGACCCGAACGGTTATGCGCTGTTTAACGAGATGGTCGCCATCGCCAAGGCCAAGGGCGCCGGCATGATCAACTACCTCTGGCCGAAACCGGGAGCCGAAGCACCCGTCGGCAAGACCTCCTACGTCAAGCTGTTCGAGCCCTGGGGCTGGATCATCGGCTCGGGTGTGTACGTGGATGACGTGCAGGCCGAGTTCCAATCCCAGATGATCAAGGCCTCCTTGATCGGCTTGGCGATCACGCTGATCATGAGCCTGTTCTTGACCTTGATCGTGCGCAGCATCGTCCGTCCGCTACAGGAAACCGTAAACGCCATGGCCAACATCGCCAGCGGCGAGAGCGACCTGACCCGCACCCTCGATACAAATGGCCAGGATGAGGTCACCCAACTGGCGCGGCACTTCAACGCCTTTACCGCCAAGTTGCGCCAAGTGGTGAGCCAGTTGCAGGTCTCGGCCAGTGAATTGGGCCAGTCGTCCAGCGAATTGGGCAACGACGCCGCGCAAGCCCAGCAGCGCAGCCAACAACAGTCGCAACAAATGGAACTGGTGGCGACCGCCATCAACGAAGTGACCTACGGCGTGCAGGACGTGGCGAAAAACGCCGAACACGCCGCCAGCGAAATGCGCGACGCCGAATCCCAGGCCCAGCAAGGCCAGATCAATATCGATGGCAGCTTGCAGCAGATCGACCGCCTCTCCCAGACCATCGACCAGGCCGTGGAAGTGATCCGCACCCTGGCCAGCGAAAGTACCCAGATCGGCAGCGTGCTGGAAGTGATCCGCTCGATTGCCGAGCAGACCAACCTGTTGGCGCTCAACGCGGCCATCGAAGCCGCTCGCGCCGGTGAACAGGGCCGCGGGTTTGCCGTGGTGGCCGATGAAGTGCGCCTGCTGGCCCAGCGCACACAAAAATCCACCGCCGAAATCCAGGCCATGATCGAGCGTCTGCAAAATCACTCCGAAGCCGCCGTGAAAGTCATCAGTGACAGCAGCCGCGCCTCGCAACTGACCATCGAGCAGGCCGGCCTGGCAGGCGCGAGCCTTAACGCCATCGGCCAGGCCCTGCGCAACCTCAACAGCCTGAACGCCTCTATCGCCAGTGCCACCCTGCAACAGGCCCACGTCGTGGAAGACATCAACCAGAACGTCACCCAGGCCGCTGGCCTGTCCCACAGCACCGCGGTGGCGGCGGAACAGTCGAGCCTGGCCAGCGCGCGCCTCAAAGGGCTGAGCGAACAGCTCAACGGGCTGCTCAAGCAGTTTCGGGTCTAAGAGTAGTCAGCGCGCCTATAGGGGCTGATGCTCACTGGACACTGTTGTGATTCACCGTGGCGAGGGAGCTTGCTCCCGCTTGACCGGGCTGGCGCTCCAAAGGGCCGCTACGCAGCCCAGCGGGAGCAAGCTCCCTCGCCACGCCAACCCACATTGGTATTGGAGCTGCCCGCGTCATTACGTTTACAATCCCCGCCCTTTCCGACTTCCCCAAGGAACAACCATGTCCGGGCTTGAACTGTTTGCCGCAGCCCTCGGCGTGATCGCTGTCTGGTTGACCGTCAAGCAGAATCCCTGGTGCTGGCCGATCGGCTTGGTCATGGTGCTGCTGTACAGCTGGATTTTCTTCGAGGTGAAGTTGTACTCCGACATGCTGCTGCAAGGGGTCTACGCCGTGCTGCAACTGTACGGCTGGTGGCAGTGGACCCGCGCTGGCGGCCACCATCACGGGCGGCAGGTGACGCGCCTCGGCGGGCCCTCGGTGTTGCTGGGCCTGGCCATCGGGGCGGCGGGCAGCTTGCTGCTGGGAGGCGCCATGGCGCACTGGACCGATGCCGCCCAACCCTGGCTCGACGCGGCGCTCACCGGTTTCAGCCTGGTCGCCCAATGGTGGATGGCGCACAAACGCGTGCAGTGCTGGCCGCTGTGGATCGTCCTGGATGTGATTTTTGTTGGCCTGTTCATCTACAAAGGCCTGCACCTTACCGCCGCGCTCTATGCCCTGTTCACCCTGCTGGCCGTGCAAGGCTGGCGGGAGTGGCGCGCCGACCCGGCACTGCGCACATGAAAGTGGTGGTGCTGACCGGCCCGGAATCCAGCGGCAAGAGTTGGTTGGCGGGGCAGCTGGAGGCGCACTTCGGTGGCGTGCGGGTGGATGAGTACGTGCGCCATTTCATGCAACGAACCCAGCGTGATACCTGCCTGGCCGACATCACCGACATTGCTACCGGACAACTGGCCTGGGAAGACGCGGCCCGCGCCAGGCAGCCCGCGTTGCTGATCCTCGACACCCACCTGCTGAGCAATATTCTCTGGAGCCGGACCCTCTTCGGCGATTGCCCGGACTGGCTCGAACCGGCCTTGCTGGCGCGCCATTACGATCTGCACCTGCTGCTCAGCCCCGAGCAGGTCGAATGGGTCGGCGATGGCCTGCGCTGCCAGCCAGCGCTGGACGAACGTGTGATGTTCTTCGAGACGATGGAGGATTGGCTGGTTCGCCATCGGCAACCGTTCCTGAAGATCGGTGGCGGTTGGGCAGAACGTCGTGAGCACGTGCTCACGGCCGTGTCCCGGTTGCTCCAGGCCTGATCGTGTTTCATCCTTGAAACATCACGACCGCCTCAAACCCCACCCCCGCCGCGCCTGCGATCATTGCGCCCATGACTGTCAAGTCACTGAAACACTCCGCGTAAAGGCCTAAGCATAGCCATTTGATGGCAGCTGGCCCCTCGCCACGCGCGAGGGTTGTCTCAGCGATGAGACAGATTTCGCCACGAGCGCCCTCCACATCTTTCAAGCCATTGAATTCATGTACTTTTCCTGAAGCGGCACAACACCTGCTCTTCCCCATGCCGGGTCTCTAAATCGCAGATAAAGCCTTCCCCCGCAACCAATGGGTCATCCAGATGAGCCAGAGCGCCAGGCTGGGGAACCCGCCTGGCTGACACCGCATCCGGGGGCGCCGACTCACCCGGCGCAGCACATAAGAAAACACCCACACTTAACCATCGACATGCAAGGAGACACACCATGGAACCTACAATGGCGCTAAAACCATTGGCTTTCGCTCTCACCGCTGTCATGGCAATGGCTGCACAGGCAGGTGGTAACAGCAACGGCAACGGCCATTGCAACCATCAAGGGGCGTCGCAGGATCAATTGCCCCCCAGCACCGCCGGCGCCGGGGCCACAGTGCTGGATGAACAGGACAACGACGGTAGTGTAATGATCGACCAGGAGGACGGCGGTTGGGACCATCGGGGCGGCTACGGCGGCGGCCATTACGCCGGCAGGATTTCCGACACAGGCACGTTCGAACTTGTCGGCAACAACACCCCGCAAGTGTTGACTCTCGATGGCTGGAAGAACGCGATCTTGAACAGGGCCGCCGTGAACAACGTCTCTGGCAATGGCGAAGCCAACGTGTCGACCGGCGTGGACGACCAGCCGAGTCACTCGATGGCCATTGCTGCCAGCTGCAAAGCCTGCATGTAATCACGTGGAACGAAGCCCCGATAACGGGGCTTTGTTTCAAGGATTTCACCGGCGTATCGATCACGGGTTCGATATCCGTTCCTCAGGGGAACGGGCAAGGTGGATTCAGCGGATCTGATGCTTGTGCAACAACCGATAAAAAGTCGGTCGCGACACGCCCAGCACCCTGGCCGCCACACTCAAGTTATCACTGTGGCGGTTGAGCACATCGCTCAGCGCCTGGCGCTCGGCGCGGGTCTTGTAGTCTTCCAGGGTGCCCATCGGCGCAGTCACGCCTTGACGGCTGGCCAGGCCCAGGTCTCGGGCTTCAATCTGCCGCCCCTCCGCCAGCACCAGGCCGCGTCGAACCCGGTTGGCCAGCTCTCGCACATTGCCGGGCCAGTCGTGCATGCCCATCGCCACCAGCGCATCTTCGCTGAAGCTGCGAGAACGGCGACCGGTTTCATGGCTGTAGAAATGCGAAAAATGGCTGGCAAGCATCGCCAGGTCGCCATGGCGTTCACGCAATGGCGCCATGACCACTTGCAGGACGTTCAAGCGATAGTACAAATCCTCGCGAAAACGCCTGTGCACGATCGCCGCTTCCAGATCCACATGAGTCGCGGCCAGTATGCGCACATCGACCGGGATTGGCTGGCTGCCGCCCACTCGCTCAATGTGTTTTTCCTGGAGGAAACGCAGCAGGTTGGCTTGCAGCTCCAGCGGCAGATCGCCGACTTCGTCGAGAAACAGCGTGCCGCCATGCGCCGCTTCGATTCGCCCGATCTTGCGCTGGTGGGCGCCGGTGAAAGCGCCCTTTTCATGGCCAAACAATTCAGACTGGATCAGGTGTTCGGGGATCGCTCCGCAATTGATCGCAATGAACGGTTTGTTACGCCGATGAGACTGGCGATGCAACGTGTGGGCGACCAGTTCCTTGCCGGTGCCGCTTTCACCACGAATCAATACCGGTGATTCGGCGGGCGCCAGCTTGGCCAATAATTTTCGCAATTCGCGGATGGGTTTGCTGTCGCCCAGCAGTTCGTGTTCAGGCTCATCAACGTGAATCGAGCCCTGCCCCCGCAGGCGTGCCATGCCGAATGCGCGGCCCAGCGTCACTTGGACCCGGGACACGTCGAACGGCAAGGTATGGAAATCGAAAAACCACTCGCAGACAAAATCGCCGACATTCTTCAGGCGCAGCACTTCCTGGTTGAGCACGGCGATCCATTCGGTGCCGCTGCGGCTGATCAGTTCCTTGACCGCTTCGGGGCGCTCCAGATGTGCCGGTTGCAAGCGCAACAGACCGACGTCGCATGTCCGGTCCCCGGCATGCTCAAGGGCGCAACTCTCGACGTCCCAGCCCACCGTCCGCAGACCGGGCAACAAGCGATGACAATCATCGCAGGGATCAACCACGAGCAGACGACGTGACGTACTGGCTTCGATCATGACTGATCCTTGGCGCCAAAAATAAGAAATATGAGTAGAAACAGTCGTTTGGCGAACCTGCATGTAACAGTAGCAAGAAGTTGACGGCTGCTTGTATCAATTGATTATCGAAGAACGCTGAAAGTGGTTATAAGGCGGCGTTTCGTTAGTTGCCGCTTACTTGAATCTTTCAGCAAGCTTTCAAACAAAAGCGAAAAACCCTGGTCTGAAAGAAAATCGAAATTTATTTGGAGATTGTGTGACCTGTGCCCCGGTTCGGGACATCAGTACAAGTAACCAGCCGCACGGTACGCCCAACCGACGGCACATCATTTGAATGGGCACCTTTGAGAGATAACGCCATGAACGCCCCGCTCCGTATCAACGAAGCTCTTTTGATTGCCGACCGCGCATTCCGTCCTTTCCAATGCGTGGCCTGGGCTCCACAAGACGGTAACGGCGAACTGAGCCTGACCGTCATCGACCGCACCAATACGCACATTGGTCGCACTCAGATTCCAAGCAGCGCCTACACCGACCCGGCCCAACTGGCCGACCTGTTGAAACAGGCGCGCGCTGAATTGAGCCAGGAAGGTTACAAACTGCAATCCTGGTCCATGCCTGAATAAACACTTCCTGCCAGCCGGTAATGATTTGCCGGCTTGGTACTGGATTGAAAAGCCACTGTTTCGGCACGAATTGTCCTCACAACTGTAAGACCTGACAGTTGTGCATTATCAGATTCGCGGATTGAATGTCTGGCGTCATGCAATCACTTCCCTCTTCGGGACGGTCGATGCGCAAGGAGAGGCCTGCATGTTCGATCAATCCGCACTCGTGCTTGCGACACCCGCGACCTATCCCGGTCAACTCGATTCAGGCTTTGCCGGTGCCGGCAAAGCCTGGGTTCGTTTTGCCGACGACACTTCAAGCCTCACCACCGGGCTGGCCATTGACCAGGCTGGCCGGATCTTGTTGGCAGCCCGGGTCGATACGCCCCAGGGTTGCCGCTTCGGCCTGACGCGACTCAATGCGGACGGCTCGATAGACAAGAGCTTCGCGGCCCAAGGCTACGTGGTCGGGTCGTTTGAAAAGGGTTGCGAAGCCACAGCGGGCAAAGTCATTGAACTGCCCGATGGAAATATCCTGTTGTCAGGCCTGCACTACGAAGGGGCCGACCATACCCTTCCCGCCCTGGCGTTGTTCGACCCGCATGGCCGTGCCGTCCCAGGCTTCGGCGAGGCCGGGCGACAGGTCGTCCGGCTGTGCGGCAATCTTTCCCAAGGGTTGCGTGATCCCTGGCTGCCGCCCGGCGTGCCTGGGATGGAGGCTTGCGACATCCAAGTGCAGGCCGATGGCGGGATACTCTTGCTGGCCAACCATCATTTCCAGATGTCCGATCATGTCGGCGTGCTGATCCGCCTGTTGCCCGACGGCTCACTGGACCGCTCGTTCAACAGTCGCGGTTTCGTGATGGTCCGGCGGCTGCTGAAAAATACCTGGTTGGGCTGCCTGAGCCTGCAGACAGACGGCAGCGTCATCGCAGGCGGTGCCATCGACTTGCCCCAGCGCGGATTGGTGGTGCGCTACGATTCCACCGGCAAGCTCGATGACAGCTTTGGTGAGGATGGCTTCCTGTCCGTCGCAGCCCAAGGCCGCAGCGTAATGATCAGCCAAGTGGTCCAGCACGGGAACGGTGACTTGCAGGCGTTCGGCAGCAGCCGAGACCCGATGCATTGCCTGTCGCTGAAAATTCGCCAGGATGGACAACCGGCCCCGGGGTCCAGCGAGAGCCAGTGCCGCCTCCTGGCGTTTGGCAGCAATGCCAGTCAATGGATGGCAGCGCAGATCCAACCGGACGGAAAGGTGCTGACCGCCGGTGCAACCATCGGTAGTATCGAGGCCGATTTCGTCCTGGCCCGACACCTGTCGGACGGCCATCTCGACCCGAATTTTGGCCGGGGCCAGGGCTGGGTCCGCACTCGGCTCGGCTACAGTCTCGATACCGCTACGTCCGTGGCCGCACAAGCCGATGGGAAAATACTGGTAGGCGGTTACTCGTTGCACGGCAGCCCAAAGGCCGTCGTGATGCGATATTGGGCCTAAGCACTGCCCCGGTTTCCCCTTGTCCTCGATCAAGTTCATGAAAGCCGGAAGGCCCGCCATCAGGCGGGCATTGCTCATGCCTTCGAAGAAGCGCAGAAACGCAGCACCAGGATGCCTGCGAGTGCAGCCAGGGTAGAACCGGCCAATACGCCAACCTTGACCTCATCAATGAGTAGCTGGGAACCGGGGAACGCCAGGTTTCCTATAAACAAGCTCATCGTGAACCCGATCCCGCACAACAACGCCACCCCATACACTTGCCGCCACGAACTGTGGGTCGGCATTTGCGCCAGGCCGGTCTTGATCGCCACCAGCGCGAAGGTGAAGACGCCTATCTGCTTACCCAGCAACAGTCCTGCAGCGACGCCCAGTGGCACGGGATCAAGCAGGCTGCTCAAAGACACGCCGGCCAGGGATACGCCAGCATTGGCAAAGCCAAAAATGGGCATCACGACGAAAGCAACCCATGGCGATAACCGCCGCTCAAGCCGGAGCGACGGAGACTTCGCTTCATCAGCGTCTTTGTTGAGTGGGATGCAAAAAGCAAGTGCGACACCCGCCAGCGTGGCGTGTACGCCAGATTTGAGCACCAGCACCCACAGCACCGCCCCTAGCACCAGATAGGGCAACAGCCGGATGACCCCGGCCTTGTTCATGACCAGCAGCACAGCGATCACCGCGGCGGATGCCACAAGCATGGTTACATCCAGGCCAGCGCTATAGAAGACGGCAATGATCGCGACCGCACCCAAGTCATCCAGAATGGCGAGCGCGGAGAGAAAGACCTTCAGGGACATCGGCACTCGGTTGCCCAGCAACGAGAGCACGCCCAGCGCAAACGCGATATCGGTGGCAGCCGGGATGGCCCAACCCGCCAACGTTTCAGCAGAACTCCTGTTGACCCAGGCATAGATAAGGGCGGGCACAATCATGCCCCCCAGCGCTGCGAAACCCGGCAGCGCTCTCTGGCTCCATTTGGCCAGCTCCCCTATCTGCATCTCGCGCTTGATTTCGAGCCCTACCAACAGAAAGAACACGGCCATCAACGCATCATTGACCCAATGCTCGACGGACATGCCCAGAAAAGATGCATGCAGTGCGTTGGTATAACTTGCGAACAGCGGGCTGTTAGCCACGATCAGCGCAGCGAGCGCCGAAAGCATGAGCACGATGCCGCCTGATGATTCCGATTGCATGAAGCGTTCGAGTGGCGTGGCCGCCCGCGCATCGCCGCCCTGAGTTGAGCTGTTCCCCATTGTGTCCTCCCGTAGTCCGATCAGCACCGGATTCTACCCAATACTCAGGCGTGCGGGCAGTTGTCTTACAACCTCATGGAAACAAAGTGACGTTATTCCGGCAGGATGTACCGCTCGATCGCCAATGCCGCGCCATCCTCGGTGTTGGCTGCGGTAACCACGTCCGCCTGGCGCTTGATCGCCTCCTCCGCCTGACCCATCGCAATCGAGAAGCCCGCCCGGTGGAACATCGCCGGGTCGTTGCCGCCGTCCCCCATCGCAGCCGTCTGTTCCAGCGGCACGCCCAAGAAGTCAGCCAGGGTCGACAAGGCTTGCCCTTTGTTGGCCTTCATGGCCGTCACGTCGAGATAGATCGGTTGTGAGCGCGACACCTGGGCCTGGCCCTTGAGCAGCGGATGCAACCGAGCCTCGAGCTCCACCAGCAGATCGGTGTTGGCGCTGGTCGCGACGATCTTGTCGATACGCTCCAGGTAAGGCTCGAAGCTCTGCACTTGAACGGGCGGATAACCTAGACCACGCGTTTCAACTGGCACCATGGGGCCGTTGGCATCGCGTACCAACCAATCGCCATCGGCAAATACCCAGACCTCAATACCCGGCTGATCGGCGTACAGGGCCAGCGTGCTCAGTGCCGCTTCGGGTGGCAGGTAGTGCACGGCAAGGAAACTGCCGTCCGGGTGCACCAGCGTGCCACCGTTGAAGGCCGCGGTCGGCAAATCGACGCCCAGGGCTTCGATCTGCTGCAACATGGCCCGGGGCGGACGCCCGGTGGCCAGGCTGAACAGCACACCGGCCTCGCGTAACGAGCGGACCGCTTCGATGGTGCGCTGGTTCAGGCTGTGGTCGGGCAGCAGCAGCGTGCCATCCATGTCGCTGAGCAAAAAACGGATGGGGTGTTTCGGCTGGCCACTCATCCGAGGCCATGCCAGACGCGACCGTCGCGAGTCAGCAGATCGTGGGCGGCGGTCGGACCGTCTTCCCCGGCCTGGTACGGCTGGACAGCGGCGTCCTCACGCCAGGCATCGAGGAACGGCTGCACCGCACGCCAGCCGTTTTCAATATTGTCGGCGCGCTGGAACAGCGTCTGGTCGCCCGTCAGGCAATCGTAGATCAAGGTCTCGTAACCCGTTGACGGCTGCATTTCAAAGAAGTCCTTATAGGCAAAGCCCAACTCGATATTGGCCATGTCGAGGGCCGGCCCTGGCCGTTTGGCCAGCAGGTCGAACCACATGCCTTCGTTGGGCTGAATCTGGATTCTCAAGTACGTGGGTTGCAATTCGTCGACTTCGGTGTCGCGAAACTGCGCATAAGGCGCCGGTTTGAAGCAGATGACGATTTCGGTGTCGCGCACGCTCATGCGCTTGCCGGTGCGCAGGTAGAAGGGCACGCCTACCCAGCGCCAGTTGTCGATCATGACCTTAAGGGCGACGTAGGTTTCGGTATTGCTATCGGGCGCTACGTTGGTTTCCTCGCGGTAACCACTGACAGACTGGCCATTTACCTGGCCTGCGGTGTACTGGCCGCGCACCGAGTTGGCCCGGGCCTGCTCCACCGACCAGGGCCGGATCGCCCCCACCACCTTGGCCTTCTCGCCACGCACGGCATCGGCGCCGAACGCGGCCGGCGGCTCCATGGCTACCATTGCCAGCAACTGGAACAAGTGGTTGGGAACCATGTCTCGCAACGCGCCAGTGTGCTCGTAGAAACTGCCCCGGGTCTCCACGCCGACCGTTTCGGCAGCGGTGATCTGTACGTGGTCGATGTAGTGGTTGTTCCAGAACGCCTCGAACAGGCTGTTGGAGAAGCGGCTGACGAGAATGTTCTGCACCGTCTCCTTGCCCAGGTAATGGTCGATCCGATAGATCTGTTTCTCGCTCATGACCTTGAGCAGGCAGGTATTGAGCGCCTCGGCGGTTTGCAGGTCGGAGCCGAACGGCTTCTCGATCACCACGCGCCGGAAGGCGTCATCCTTCTCTTGAAGCAGCCCGGCCGCGCCGAGGCGACGAACCACTTCACTGAAAAAACGTGGCGCGGTCGCCAGGTAGAAGACCGCATTGCCGGTGCCGCTGGTGGCGATTTTCGCCGCCAGCGCTTGGTAGGTACTGTCATCGAGAAAGTCACCCTGGACATAACTGATGCCCCGGGCCAGCTTGGCCCACAGCGCCGGATCGAGTGCGCGGTCGGCATCGCCGCCCTTGCTCGCCGCTTCGTTACGGATGAAATCCTCGAGTTTTTTTGCAAAGTCCACATCGCTGATAGCGTTGTGGTCGACACCGACGATCTGCAGGCCATCACCCAACAGCCCGTCACGACTGAGATGGTAAAGCGCCGGCATCAGCAGACGCTTGACCAAGTCACCATGGGCACCGAACAGGAACAGCGTGGTCGGTGGCGCGGGTTCTGCCTTGGATTTCCTGCCGATCGAGGTCATTTTTTCGGCGTCTCCACATGGCCGCCGAAGCCGAAACGCATGGCTGAGAGCATCTTGTCACCATAGGTGGCTTGCTGGCGGGAGCGGAAACGTGCGAACAGCGAACTGGACAGTACCGGTACCGGCACCGCTTGCTCGATGGCGGCTTCGATGGTCCAACGCCCTTCACCGCTGTCGGCGACTTCACCGGAAAATCCATCCAGCTTCGGATCGCTGGCCAATGCGTCGGCGGTCAGGTCCAGCAGCCAGGACGAAACCACGCTGCCACGGCGCCAGACTTCGGCGATATCGGCCAGGTTCAGGTCGAAACGCTGCTCTGGCGGCAGGCTCTCGCTGGATTTGGTCTTGAGGATATCGAAGCCTTCGGCAAAGGCCTGCATCATTCCGTATTCGATACCGTTGTGGATCATCTTGACGAAATGACCGGAACCGGCCGGGCCCGCATGGATGTAGCCTCGTTCGGCGCGGTCGTCGTCGGACTTGCGGTCGCGAGTGCGTGGGATATCGCCCATGCCCGGCGCCAGGCTGGCGAACAACGGGTCCAGGCGCTTCACGACTTCGACGTCACCGCCGATCATCATGCAATAGCCGCGCTCAAGGCCCCAGACGCCGCCGGATGTGCCGACGTCGATGTAGCCCAAGCCTTGTTCCGAGAGCGCCTGGGCGCGGCGAATGTCGTCCTTGTAGTACGTGTTGCCGCCATCGATGATGACGTCGCCCGGCTCCAGCAACTCGCTCAGCACGGTGATGGTGTCTTCGGTGGGTGCGCCGGCGGGCAGCATGACCCAGACCGCTCGCGGTTTTTCCAGGCCGGCGACCAGTGCCGGCAAATCCGCGACCCCCGTTGCGCCTTCCTGGCTCAGGTTTTCGACAAAAGCGGCATTGCGGTCATACACGACGGTGGTGTGCCCATTGAGCATCAGGCGCCGCGCAATATTGCCGCCCATGCGGCCCAGTCCAATGATCCCGAGTTGCATGTGCTGGTGCTCCCTACTACAAATAAAGGTGTGTCAAAGATGAAACGCAATCGACTAGTGGAGGTTAGTCCAGAGCATGGCCGCATAGTTTCCGGGTAAATCGCCCGATCACAAAGGATAACGTTCAAAAACCGGCCGAAGACACGTCGACCATGAAAAATAAAAAAGTTCCATCAACGGGCAAAAGTATTCAGAATTGGTGCCGATAAAGAATTGTCGCCAAGAAACTGACGACATCTCTCTAGTTGATGTAGCCATTTGCGAGGTGAGCAATGGGCCCTGTCGTTACCGCACGTCCTCCCCAAACACTTTACGTGACCATTCGTCGCGACGAATTACGCCTGCTGAAAGAAGAGCGTGATCTGCTGCTCGACGAAGTGACGCAGTTGCGCATGCAGTTGCACCAGGCACAACTCTCCTACCAGGGCCAGGCGTTGGCTCGCTGATCCAACGCCAGAGAGTCTTGGTACTTGAAGTGACGCCGGGCAAGCTGGCGTCACTGAACCACTGGAGCTCGCTCAACGTCATTTCTGCAACCTGAAGCGCCAGTTGCATACCATTCTGTGACCAAAAACTCACAAAGTTTTCACCCCCTTTCCTAATAATCCAGCCTTCACAAATAGTTACGGCCAAGATCTGTGGGCACCGATCCGGTGCAGGCAGTCTCGCCGGCGAAAGGCTGGAGCGCTTGATGAGTGTGTTCAAACACAGCAAAACGACTGCTAGAGGTTTCGACTGGGCCGGGCTCGGCTGGCTGTTTTTATTTTTCTGGTATTTTTCAGGCATCACCCAACTGCTCATTCTGGCGAGTGGTACCTCTGGCTTCACCGGGTTCCGCCAAGCCTTCGTAATGAGCGCGTTATGGTTGGCGCCCCTTCTTCTGTTCCCTGCTCGTACCCGTCTTATCGCCGCGATCATCGGCATCTTGCTCTGGGCTTGCTCCATGGCCAGCCTTGGCTACTTCTTCATTTACCATCAGGAATTTTCACAAAGCGTCATCTTCATCATGTTCGAGTCGAACGTAGCTGAAGCTAGCGAATACATGACCCAGTACTATGCATGGTGGATGGTGCCCGCGTTCCTGGCCCATACCTTGGCAGGCTATTTCCTTTGGACGCGCCTTCGGCCGCTACACCTTCCCCGCAGTCAGGCCTGGATGGCGGCGATGGTGATCGTAGTCGCCGTTGTCGGCTATCCGTTGACCAAGCAGACCCTGCGTACCGGAAGCCTGGCACTAGGCGTGGGGGAATTTGAAAGTCGCATCGAGCCTGCGGTGCCATGGCAAATGCTCGTGGCGTACCATCGCTACAGTCAACAGCTGGAAAACATGCAAGGATTGCTTCACAGCACCAGAAAAATCCCTCCCCTGGGCAACCTCCAGGACACCATGGCCCATCAGCCCGCAACCCTAGTGCTGGTGATTGGCGAATCGACCAACCGTCAGCGAATGAGCCTCTACGGCTACCCGAGGGAAACCACGCCGGAGCTGGAAAAGCTCAAGGACCAGTTATCGGTCTTCGACAACGTCATCACCCCACGCCCCTACACCATTGAAGCGCTGCAGCAGGTGCTGACCTTCGCCGACGAGGAAAATCCGGACCTCTACCTGAGCACGCCGTCGCTGGTGAGCATGATGAAGCAGGCCGGCTACAAGACGTTCTGGATCACCAACCAGCAGACCATGACCAAGCGCAACACCATGCTCACGACGTTTTCTCAACAAGCCGATGAGCAGGTCTACCTGAACAACAATCGCAACCAGAACGCCGCGCAATACGATGGCGACGTGATCGAACCGTTCACCAAGGCCCTGGCTGACACCGCGCCGCGCAAGTTGATCGTGGTGCACCTGCTCGGCACGCACATGAGCTATCAGTACCGATACCCGCCGACGTTCAACAAGTTCACCGACCGCCAGGGCGTTCCCGCCGGCGTGCGCGACGATCAGCTCCCGACCTACAACAGCTACGATAACGCGGTGCTGTACAACGACTTCGTGGTGTCCAGCCTGATCAAGGACTACGCCAAGACCGACCCCAACGGCTTCCTGCTGTACCTGTCGGATCACGGCGAGGACGTTTTCGATTCGCCGGGCCATAGCACACTGGGGCGCAACGAAGGTAAGCCGACGGCGCCGATGTACACCATTCCGTTCATGGCCTGGGCCTCGCCCAAGTGGCGCGAAACCCATGACTGGAATTTCGCCGGTGATCTGTCACGCCCCTACAGCAGCTCGCACCTGATTCACACCTGGGCGGACATGGCCGGCTTGGACTTCGATGAGCTCGACCGACGCAAAAGCCTGGTCAGCGATGCCTTTAAGCCCCGGCCATTGCTGATCGGCAACCCTTACCAGAGCCAGCACAAGGCGCTGATCGATTTCAGCCTCATGCAGCCCAAGGGGCCGGGGGGCCAGGTCGTGCAGAAATGATCGAAAGAGGCTGCGCCAGCGGCTATAGAGGCTTTATCCAGAACAGCATGCGACCGTGGGCCGGGTCGAACATGCCCGCGGCGAAGCCGAACTTGGCGTAACTGGCCTGAGCCACGGCGTTGCCTTCCAGTACTTCCAGGGTGATCTTGCAGCACCCGCGCTGGCGGGCAATATCCTCGACTTTCTGCAACATCTTCTGACTCAAACCCAGCCCGCGAAACGCAGGCATCACGGCAACGTCGTGGACGTTCACCAACGGGCGGCAGGCAAAGGTCGAGAACCCCTCGAAGCAATTGATCAACCCCGCCGGTTCGCCATTGACGAAAGCCAGCACGCTGAAGGCGTGAGGCCGCTTGGCCAGTTCTTCAGGCAGGTGCGACAACACCTCAGCGGATAGCGAATGACCGCCCCCCATCGGATCCTCGGCATAGCCGTTGAGCACCAGGCAGATCGCTTCGGCGTGGATCGGGTTGGTGTAGCTGGCTTGCAATACAAGGATGTCCTTGGCTTCTTCCATGATCTTGATCTCGTTCGATAAGGCCGACGGTTTGCCGCCGGCAGGATTCAGGTCAGGCGGGCTGGCCGAAGCGCTGCAATTGCATTTCCTGGAGGCGACTGAGAGTACGGCGAAACGGGAATTGCAGATAGCCCTCGGTGTACAACTGGTCCATCGGCACCCGTGCCGACAGGTATAACGGCACCTTGCGGTCGTAACACTCATCGACCAGGGCAATGAAACGCCGAACGCCATCGTCGTGAATCGACAGCTGCGGCAGTTCACGATCACCGGCCTCGACCCGCTCGACCCCGTCTTCGGTGCCGCGGGCAATACGTCCTTCACGCTGTTCGGCGCTCAGGGCAGGCACATCACTGAGGAGGATGGCCCTGAAACGGTCGCACAATGCCATGAAATCCACGGCTGAAAACGGCTGGTCGCAAAGGTCCAGGTAACGACTCCAGAGCACCGTGTCGCTGGCCTGGACTGGAACGACCTGTCGATGACCGACCTCGATCGCTTGGTTGCCGGATGCCTGCCCCGCGCTCAACTGGCCGAAGACATCGGCCAGCGGGTCAGGCTGGCCCGGCTCGCGCATCCAATAGCGCTGCTGCGCGGTGCCGGGGTGCTGACGGTGATCTTGCCAGCCGTTCACCGGCACCACCTGCATGTGCTGCTTGATGGCCGTGATGGTCGGCAGGAATCGCTCACGATTGTGCCCGCTGGCATAGAGCTCGTCCGGCGGCAGGTTGGACGTGCTGACCACCACCATGCCCAGCTCGAACATCACTTGGAAAAGACGGCCAAGGATAATCGCATCGCCGATGTCCGTGACGAACAGTTCGTCAAAGCACAGTACCCGAACTTCCTGGCTCAATTCACGGGCCAAGGCTTGCAGCGGGTCCGGGGTGCCGGTGAGCTGGAACGAGCGTTGATGCACCCAGGCCATGAAGTGATGGAAGTGCTGTCTGCGAGCCGGAACCTCGAGGCTCTCGTAGAAACGATCCATGAGCCACGTCTTGCCCCGCCCGACCGGCCCCCACAGATAAACGCCTTTGACTGACTTGCGGCCTTCATGCAATGCCTTGTGGCATTGCTCCAGCGCCATGATTGCCAGTTCCTGGGCTTCGTCCTGGACGAAACCGTGATGTTCGATGGCATGCTGCCAAGCGCTCAAGGGGGAATTGAAAGTCATGCAGGCCAGGTCCGGAAAGCGAAGGTGGGGAGTATGCCATGGCCAGGATCCAGGAATATTCCCCAAAGACAGTGCTTGCTCGCTACACAGAGATATCCAACCGACTGATTTTCCCCTGCTCATTGAGCCGGAAGGTATAGCGCAGCTCCAGTGGACTGCCGGGAAAGGTACCGGAGATCAGGTTTTGTACCAGCACCTTCCCGGTCCGCTGCTGCACGTTGAGGACTTCGACCCGTGGCTGGAAACGTTGCGCAGTGTCTTCCATCCATTGGGCGATGGCCTGGGTGCCGACCTGATGGTTGCCTTCATCGAACACGCTGGCATTCTCCGCGAAAAAACGCGTCGCCGCCGAGCTGTCGCGGGCATTCGCGGCGGCAAGGTAACCGGCGATGGCCGGGGCCAGGGAAGAGACGGGATTGGACATGTCATGGCTCCTTGTTGTATCGATCCGCAGCCATGCTAAAACAGTGTTGTGTCAGTTTTTGTCAGGAGTGAAGCGCCCGGCTTCATCAAGGTTCATCAGCGCAAGCCAGGCGCGCAACAAATCGCTGCGCCTGCCGGGATAGCGCTCGCCCTGGGCAGTGGCGCAGGCAATCCGGTCAGTCCGAAAGGTCCGGTAGGCACCGCGCAATTCACACCAGGCCACCACGACCCGAGCCTCGTTGAAAAAACCCAGCGCCAGGGGCCAGATCAATCGGTGGCTCGGGATCTTGTTGACGTCGGCGTAATCAATATGCAGCTTGGCTTGAGAGCGAATGGCCTGGCGAAAGACGTTCAGCTCTACCGTGTTGCTCGGGTAGCCATAGCCCGGCGGACCGGGCAACACGGTGGGGTTGTGCAAGGCGTCGCGCAAGCCCGGGGCCAGCACCGCCTCGACTTTCGCCAAGGCATCGGCGGCGGCCTTGCCGAGCACTTCGTCGCCGCGTTGGTCGACGTAGCGCAAGCCCAGCACGATGGCCTCGATTTCGTCGGCGGTGAACATCAAGGGTGGCAGGAACAGGCCGCTGCGCAACACATAACCGATGCCCGCCTCGCCCTGGATCGGTGCGCCCAAGGCGGTGAGTTCGGCGATGTCGCGATAGAGCGTGCGTTCGGACACCTTCAGCTCGGCCGCCAATGTCGCGGCGGTAACCGGGCATCGCTTGCCCCGCAAGACTTGCAGCAAAGTGAGCAGCCGAGTGGTTCGCGACACAATGAAAGAGTCCGCAGGGGAAAGTTGCAGCAGATTAGCAGACGCTGGTGTCAGAAACTGTCAGTAGAAAAAGCAAACACCTCGCCACAGAATTTGCAGGTTTCCAGGGATATGCCTTGAGTTATGGTGCCAACACGTTTCTTACACGAGAGAGCATATTCATGCGCAAATTCCTCGGCTTTTCCCTCATCCTGATGCTGCTCGGCCTCAGCGCCTGCGCGCTCGTCCCGCACCGTGACCCGCTGAATATCAACGTGGTCGGGATAGAGCCGCTGCCCAGCCAGGGCTTGGAAATGCGCTTTGCCGTGAAGCTGCGGCTGCAGAACCCCAACGAAACCCCCATCGACTATAACGGCGTGGCATTGGACCTGGAGGTCAACGGCCATACGCTGGCGACAGGAGTCAGCGACCAGGCCGGCTCGATACCTCGTTTCTCCGAAGGCCTGTTGAGCGTACCCGTGAGCATCTCGGCCTTTTCCGTCCTGCGTCAGACGCTGGGCCTGGGCCAGACTCAGAGCCTGGACAACCTGCCCTACGTGCTGAAGGGCAAACTCGCCGGCGGATTGTTCGGCACGATGCGTTTCGTCGACCGCGGCACCCTTGATTTACCGGGGTCCGCGGCCAATTGGTGAATCACCTGAAACGCACGCCCCGGCGAAGCTATCGTCGCAACCTTTAAGTGAAGTTTATTTATTGGCGGCCATCAGGCGATTGACTTCACTGCGCACCATGTTGGCGTATTCCGGTGGCGACATGCCGTCCAGCTCGGCGCGCACCCACTCTGACCACTTGCCCTTGCGCTTGGAACGTTCACCGAACAGCCGGGCAGCGTCGCCCTTGGCCTTGCCCAGATTGTTCTGCCACAGCTCGAACAGTCGGGATTTTTCATCTTCCAGCGCCGCGCGCTCGGCCAAGGGCTTATCAGCGAGATTGAAGCTCATGGGGGAATTTCCTGTCGCGTAAATAGGCGCCATCTTACACCTTGCGCTGAAACGTCTTAACCATGATTTTAGATGCGCTGCCCGGACCTACCGCAGATGCTGCAACTTTTAAGCAAGCGAAGCACTCCACTGATCATTGCCATCATCTTCAAGGAGCACCTCAATGGCCCGTAAAAGCGCCGCACAATCCAACGGAGAGCAAATCAAGGATCAAGCCTTCAGCGAACTGAAAGCGCTGATCGAAGAGTCGGAGAAGCTACTCAAGAGCGGTGCATCCCTGGTTGGCGAAGATGCCGAAAACCTTCGGGGCCAAATCGCGCAGAAGCTGCAACAGGCATTGGATGCGGTCGCCAACGCCCGGGAGCGCACCCGTCCGATGGTCGATGCCACCGAGGTCTATATCGGCGGGCATCCGTGGCAGACCGTGGCGATTTCCGCGGGTTTCGGGCTGGTGGTGGGGTTACTGCTCGGACGGCGCTGAGCTCGGGTCCATGGCGAGGAAGCGCACTTCCTCGCCATACGTTCTCGTAATCCTTGAGCACTCACTGTCCCGCCAACTCCCGCAGCTGCGCCAGCGTCTGCTCATCCAGCGTAATCCCGCGCTCATTGGACTTGCTCCGCTCACGGTGGCGTCGATCCCCCGGCAATCGCCGCAATCCAACGCCATGCATCTGCCTGACCAGCTCCTGGCTGCGCTCGGCAAAACTTTGCCCGGCGGCCTTGCTCGGATCGATCACGATCAGCAACTGCCCGGTCCACGGCGTCTTCGCACCTGGATGATTGCTCCAGTCGAACTCAAACGAAAAGTTACCGCCCGTCAGGGCAGCGGCCAGCAACTCGACCATCATCGACAACGCCGAGCCCTTGTGCCCGCCAAATGGCAGGAGCGCTCCACCTTCGAGAATGGCTTTTGGATCACGGGTCGCCTGGCCGAGGCTGTCCACGCCCATGCCTGGCGGCAGCAGCTCGCCTTTGCCCGCGGCGATCTGGACATCGCCATGGGCGATGGCGCTGGTGGCCAGGTCGAAGACAATCGGCTCGCCATCGGCCCGGGGCGCGGCGAAGGCAATCGGGTTGGTGCCAAACAGAGGCCGGTCCGCGCCGTGGGGCACTACGCAGGTCATGCTGTTCACCACGCTCAGGGCTACCAGACCTTCATAGGCAAACGGTTCGACATCCGGCCACAGGGCCGCAAAGTGATGGGAATTGCGTATCGCCAGCACCGCAATCCCGGCGCTGCGGGCCTTCTCTATCAGTAGTGGACGAGCGGCAGCCAACGCCGGCTGGGCGAACCCGTTGCAGGCGTCCACCCGTAGAAACCCGGAGGCAACGTCCTCGACCACCGGTACCGCCTGACCATCGGCCCAGCCGCTCTTTAGCGTCGAGACGTAGCCGGGAATACGGAACACCCCATGACTGTGGGCTCCATCGCGCTCAGCGGCGGCGCAATTTTCGGCCAATGTGCGAGCGACCTCGGACGAGGTGCCATGACGCAGGAAAATCTGCTCCAGCAAACTCACCAGAGCATCGAAAGATAAGGTGCAAGAAGCGGCATGATCGGATGGCGCAGACATCTGAAGCTCCGGAATGATTGTTGGAGGTAGCAACAGCGTAAAGGACCCGCCGGGTGATTAAACACTGTTTCAGGCGCGCACTGCCAATCCTTCCCTGCCGCAGACCAAAGAAGCCCGGCGTGCAATAACTATGTACCACCCTCACCCATCCATCGTTGCCTAGTCTCGGCCCTTGTGTCCTATTCGCGCCGTCTTTCGGCGCCTTGATCGAGAAGCAACGATGACCACAGAAACCACGCCACTGCTATTTCCGGAGGTATTGAACGCCACTCGCCTGGACGAATTAACCGCTCCCCACGGGCTGACCCAGGCCGACCTCGACTGGCTGCACCATGTTTCCTTGCCCAGCCATACGCAACGTACGGCGCAGACGCCGCCGATGTTCGCCGAAACGATTCTGTTGCAAGCCGAGGAAAAACCGCCCATTGCACTGGCCGGCTGCTTCACCCTCAGCGCCTCGTCAAACAACAGCCTTACAATCACCTCCCCGGCTTTCCTCTATACGCCCAGTCGTGGAATCGAAAAGTTCGACAACCTGGCATCCCTCGAAGAAAAGATTGAGCAGATGCGCCAGGACACGGCGCAACACGACGATCTCTTTCGCCTCCTGCCGATCTCCCAGCGTAGCGAATTGAACAGCACCACCGACATCAGTCAAACCAGGCAAATCATCGTCGGGGATGTTTTCAACGCCCAGCTCGAATCCATCGAGAACGCGCAGAGCCTCAATGCCCGGGCCCTGGTGAACGAACTGATCCAGCTGCCCTCGCTAAGATCGATGCTTGACCAAGTATTGAACGAGGCGGCGCCAGGCCTGGACCATCGACAGATTCGAGTGGCATTCATCAAGGGGACTCACTTGGGAGATCCGAAGGCAATCCCGGTGACTGAAAGCATCCCACTGAGCGATGCAGTCCTGGACTACTTTCATAATCAGGGCTGGCCTGCCGGCCATCACATCGATCTGACTCATCCCGGGACGCCTGAATCCTCCTACACCGCGCAGCAATGGGAAGACCTCATAAGGGACACGGCCAAAACACTGATTGCGACGCTGATCAGCTCTATCGATGCATTTTGGGAGGGAACGACATCCTCTTTCTATATGTCACGACGCAAACTTCTATCTCATGTCATTCACGATGGATTATGGGCCTCCATTCTGATCGAGCGGGAGAAAAAACAACTGACGGATGAGCAGAGTCGGGAGCTGCTTCGGTTATTCCGCCCCTCCAGCCGAGACGAGCCTCTGCTGTTCATCGAAACCATTCGGCTCTGGGAATATGAACCGCACTACGTGGAGCTGGCCGGTTCCATGATGATCAGCGCCAAGGGACATTATCTTTATACGCCCCTCGAAGGCTTTCAAAAGATAAGCAACTATTCAGGTTTCAAAGACAGGCTGTACGGCCAATCCGCAAGCAGCGTAGAAAAGGAACAAATCTATAGCCTCCTGAGCCTGGAAGAGCGCAACCGCTTCTTGCGCTTTGATAACCCGCAGCTCTCGGGAAAAACACTGGACTTGCCGGTAGCCGAAACCCTGGCAAGCGCGATAATCGAAAAGCAGAAGAATAACTTCCATTACGCATTGGAAATGTCTCGCCAGGCCGATGTCGACATCCATTCGCTGATCGACAAGGCGCTGGATATACGTGCGTTCATTAACAAAAGCCTTTTGAGCCAGCCAACCGCCGGTCATTGGGGGACGCATCCCGCATTTCATGGCGACCTGCGCCCATCCAACTTCATGGCCGAGCAATTGGAAAGAAAAATCAAGAGCTATACCGATGTGGAAGACGCTTTCGACGGCCTCTTTGGTCAGTTACCGACCTCCCCCGGCGTTTCGCTGCACAACCAGCTCAGGCCGCTGCTGGCTGAACTGACCAATGTTTTTTCGTTGGGTATCCGCGCCGAGGCCGAGCTCAGGGAACTTGATTCAAGCTTGCCGTCGATTGCGAATGAGCTGATCAAAACGGTTTTTGCCTACGACTCAGACTACCCGGACCGCTCACAACGTAAAGCCGTCAGGGGCTTTCGGCCGGACGTCTATTCGTTGACGCTCGCTTGCAGTGAGGAAGGCCAAACAATGCAGTTGCCTCTCGCCAATTGTTTTTTATTAACCGAGCGTGGAGGACTCGATACTCCCTACTCAGGCATGGCAATCCTTTGGAACCCCGCCGAGGGCTTGCAGGGTTTTTCGTCCATTGAGATTGCCACCCAGAAATTGAATCAACATCTGCTCGACTCTCAAAGGCGCTTTGGCTTACTCGAAAATCTCACCGCCCCTCAACGCCCGCCCCATAGACGCTACCAGCTCCATGCGTATGAATTGATCGAAGACAACGTGCTGGTAAATCGGATGAGTTCGTTTATCAAGCACTTTGAGGCCGAATATGGCTATCTGAGCACGTTGAAAGCCGGCGATTGGAGACTGACCGGGCCGGCACTGGTCAAAAGTCTTCAGGCGCTCGTGAACAAAGGAGCGCCCACCAATCTGGAACGCGCCAAATCCATTGCCCAGGCAAATAAACGCCAGCAGAAACTACCCGCCTGGCTTGGCACGGCCCCCCTTGAAGAAAAACGCGTGCACGTAGAAGTGGTCGAGCAATATAAAAACAGCGTGTCCGATGGCAAGGATTACCTGGATGGCATCGAGCCCCTGCGAACTTATGTGCAGAAAAAAATGCAAACGCTATTGGACGCGCGCTTTCCCCGGAAAAATCTGGACCCGGAAACTATCCAGATCACGCCCAACCTGGCGATCGTGGGGCCAGCCAGTTCGTTGACCGACTTCGCCTTGCATCACGTCGATGTGACCGAGAAGGGTTTCAAGGTTTCGTCAACGTCCACGCAGCCGTTGCCCGGTGGTTTGAACGAGACGGCGGTGCGGCAAATGTTATCGTCGCTAGAGATCCCGAGCACCTATAAAAACCATGTAACCCAAGCACTTTCCGGCAGCGCTGCGGACGCTCAGTCGAGGAAACGGCGCTTTCGCCAACAGCTCCCTTGGCAATTGTTGCAGTACGCTCACGCACGGTATCTACAGCAACACCTTTCCCCGACGGCATACGACCTGTTTCGGCAAATAATGGACATGCCGGACGCCATCGCCCGCCAAGCAGTCGATGGTTTCAGCGCATACTTCCGCCCTCTGGAGCTGATCAAAACCGAAGGCGGTGCCGCGATCAAAGCGTTGGGGCTTTACCTGTTCAGTTCGACTAACGATGCAACCAGCCCTCATGTTCTGTATTCGCCCTACCATGACGGAGATCAGCTACAAGAGTTCGAGAATGAAGAGAGCATCGTCGCTGCATTCAATACGCCCGGCGCGCTCCAGGATTTGCTGATTCGCCGGCTTCCCAAGGAGCAACAAGCCACGTTTAAAAATCTCTTCGCCTCCACCCGTGGGAAACAATCGGAGATAACCCTGGGCTTCAGTCCCATCAATACAAATGTTCTGCATACGCTGTATGACGACAATGCGGCGTTACTGGCAGATATGTTGACCGCGCAAACCCAGAACCACCGTCAGTCTGATTGGGCCACAGTCCTCCAGCTGTTCAGCACCGGCGTCAGGATGCTGGGCAAACAGTTACCGGCCAAACTGTCCTTTTTGGAAACACTCTGGGAGAGCTACCAGGACTTCAAGGATTCCGCCGAAGACTTGCAGCGGCATGATTGGAAGAGCGGGCTGCACAACTTTATCGCCGGCGCCGCGGAAATGGTTTCCCTTGGTTTTTTGAATCGCAACGATACATTCGGCCTTCTTGACCCCATCGAACCCATTTCGGCGAGCACCCCGCCACCGTTGAACTGGAAGGACATCGCATGCACGGCGTCGGCCCGCACCGACCTGCAAGTCTTCGAAGCCTTGGATGTCAGTCTCTCGGATCTTCAACGAAACTTGATGCACGGAATTTACAGGGCAGTGGAAACCGGCAAGCTTTACATTCCCCTCGCCGGCAAGGTGTATCAAGTGGCAAAAGCCGGCCTGGCATGGCGAATCATTCATGACGACGGCGAAGGACCGATATTGAAGTATTCGCCTGCTGACTCGAAATGGGCGATTGATCCACAGCGCCAGACGATTCGCTTTGGTAAGGCCGGGTCGAAAATGGCCGTCACCTACAGCGACTTCAAGGCCAAGGGATCATTGAATATCGAAGCACGGGGCATGGCGGAAATACGCGGGAAATACCCTTATCGCGCAAATATGATCGTGCAAGCACTGGAGACGGCACGGTTCTATTGCTCCAACGCCCTTTATAATGTGGAACGACTGAAACGACAGGTGCTTCCAGGCTCGCGACTCGATACCTACCTGAAGGCATTTTTTGGCGTAAGCGTCGTCGACGCCAGTCTTATCCGCAAAATAGACGCAGCGATATCACCGATATGCCAGGCATTAGCCAACCCCTTATGGGCGCAGCAGAATGGAGAAAACATCGTTGTCGGCAGTCTTAAACATCTAGGGGATAGGGCAACAGCCTTTGTCCTGGAACCCGCTAGAGTCGAAAGAATTTATCTCACGCAATATTTCTTCGACATGGGACTGGATTGGTATAAGTCCGCCGTACCCAACTACTTCAATGTCGACGCGCATGGCCAGGCAGCCACCTTCATCCACGAAGTTTCCCATCAACTGCTCAATACACTCGATATCGTTTACCTGGATGCGGCGTATCCATTTCTGGACTTGATTCCGACAATGACCCATACGGGACGAAAGGAATACGAAACGCTAAAGGCCAAGCAAGAGGAAGGACTTTCATTGGCCACGCCTAAATCGAAATTGTTTACGCATTGGAATGAATCAGACAACAGGCTTACGAACATCGAGCAATTGCCTATGTATAAGGACACCGTCCGAGAAATCCTGAAGATAACCGGCGCTGAAAACATGAATGGCGCACGTGACGCGTTCCTCGACCCGACTCTGCCCGACAAGCGCATCGACGTCATGCTGCGTAACGCCGACTCGCTCACGCTTTTGATTTGTGAATTGGGACGGCGACTCGATGTGAGTCCCACCCGCAAAGTTGTGGCGTCGTGATCTGGGTTGGGATGTTGATCATTTTTTCACGCAGGGTATGCGACGGTAGGCTATGACACGAGAAAAAACGGCTCATTGTTGCTCAAACACCCTAACGGCTGTTCTCGACAGCTCATGCCGAAGGTTAGAATGCAGCGAACCAGGAAGAGCCAATGACCGAACGAACACTCTCGGAAGCCGAATACGACGCCATTACCGATGCGGCCGCCCATTGGTGTATGCGTTTGCACGCTGAAGATTGCACAGAGGCCGAGCGGCTGGCGTTCAAGCAATGGCACGACGCTGATTCCCTGCACGCTTTTGAATACGAAGCCATGTTGGAAATCTGGGGTGTCGCCGAGCATTTGCCGCGTGTCGAGGCAGCACCGGGCGCTTGCATCGGACGTCCTCGGTCGGGCTGGGTCCGGTTGGCCATCGCTGCCACGGTGCTCGCCCTGGGCCTGCCCCTGGCCGCGTTCACCGGTTGGAATCTGGGATGGCTACCCAACGCCTATCAGCGATTCGAGGCTGGCACGAGCGTGCGTCAGATCATCCTGGACGACGGCAGCCAGGTAGAACTCAACCTGGGCAGCGAGTTGGTGTTCGCCAACTACAGGGACGAGCGTCGGGTCACGCTGAAAAAAGGCGAGGCTTTTTTCGACGTAAGCCATGATACCCGGCATCCGTTCGTCGTCCGGGCAGGCCAGGGCCAGGTACGCGTGACGGGTACTCGTTTCAACGTCTGGCTGTATCAGGATCAGGTACGGGTCACGCTGCTGGAAGGTTCCGTTTGGGTGACCAGCCACAAGGCGTCCAATGCTGGCGGTTCACAGCTGTCACCCGGCATGCAGGCGAGCTACAAGGCTGGCGATTTCCAACCGCAGGTTCGCGAGGTCGGGGTCGATGACAGTTCATTGGCGTGGCGTAACGGCAAGCTGGTGCTGGATAACCTCGCCCTCTCGGACGCACTGCCTTTGATCAATCGCTATCTCGACCACCCCGTCATGCTGGCCGACAACAGCACGGGCACCTTGCGTATCGGCGGTATCTACAACCTCAACGAGGTGAAGAACCTCGTGCCTACGTTGCCTAAGGTCTTGCCGGTCTACCTGACACAGAACAAGGACGGCAACCTGGTGCTCAATGCCATCGGCCGCCCACCCCGAAACTGAAAAAGCCGCCACCCATACGGGTCGCGGCTTTCTGTTCGGCTCGGCCTGACTATTGCGTCGCCACCTTTGCTGCTCGATCAGCCTCTCGAATAATCAGCGCTTGATAATGCGGGTCGGCCTTGATCTGCTGCTCGGTGAAGGGCAGCACACTCCATTGCTGGTTCGAGAACGCCTGGGTCTGATCCGCGGAATAAGGCGATGAGGGATCACTGGAGAGCGAGAAGGCCAACACCCCCTGAGCATTGGGACCGTTGCCGTCAAACGTCACCACTTGCAGATAGCTGGTGCCGCTGACCACTTCGCGTTTACCGTTCGCGCCCGGCACGCTCTGGATCGCGTTATAGATACCCAATTCCCCAGGTCCGCCGTGAATAGGCGTGCGATGGGCACCGCTGCTGGCGACTTGTATGTCCTGCCATCGACTGTCCGCAGACAGCCCGGCCGCCTTCACCGCGCCCTCCGATGCCCGCATGGCCTGACGCAATGCCTCGGCCACCGCAGGCCGCTCGACCGCCAGGCCGCGAGGGGTATGTTGCGGATCCTTCGGGTCAAACGCGACGCGCCAGATACCAGGCACAGCCTGCAACGCCTGCATGATGTGCTGAAAATGGACGAAGCCCACGCCGCTGTCCAGGCTCGCGGTGCGATCCCAGTTCTTCAGACGAGTGCACGCCTCGGCCAACGCCGATGCATCGGCTCCTAGGTCGCCGGCGCAAAACGCCAACAGGTCGGGCATGACCTGATCGGCCAGATAGACCTGATCGTCCATGACCATGCGTTGCAGGTCATCCGCGGTCACTGGCCCGTTCATGGCCAACTGGCCCAGTCGATCCAGGGCAAATCGCGCCCGCAGGCCCAGCGGCAGGTCTTGCTGGCTGATCACCGGCGAATAGCCGGACAAGGGCTGCGAGGGGTTGGCCATCCAGGCGGAATCATTGGAGTTTTGCACGTAATCACGGCGCAACAACTGCGGGAGCTTGTTGGCCGCGTAAATGCCCTTTTGCACGGCTTCGGGGTCGATGTTCCAATCACATTCACTGCGCGAGCCATCCAGCACGATCAGCTTCTGGCCAGCCCTGGGATCGCTGCAGCGGGCAAGCTTTTGGGCGTCGACGTTGGGCACCACCGAGACGTTCATGTACAGGCTGTGACCTTGGTCGTCCACCGCCAGCGTATTGACCCACGGAATCCCTTGGATGCGCTGGACGCTGTCCTGCAGATCCTTGAGCGTGACGGCGCGATTCATCGCGTACCACTGCGCCAGTACCCGATCATTTTCCAGGTTGGCATCGCGCAAGCTGTAGGCGAACCGGTTATCCCAGTCCAGCTTGCCCGGCCATTGCACGATCGGCCCGAACCTGGAGCCATAGACCACCCGCGAAACGGGCTTGACCTGCCCATCGGCTTGCTTGATATCCACCGTGACCGTTTGCTGATTCATAGGCTCTGACTTGCCATCGAACAGGTAGCGCGTCGGGTCTTTGGGGTCCAGTTGCAGGCGGTACAGTGTGAAGTGTTTTGACGTGTCGACGGTGTGGGTCCAGGCCAGGTGCTGGCTGAAGCCGATATTGATCATCGGCAAGCCTGGGAGGGCCGCGCCCATTACGTCGAGTTTGCCAGGTATGGTCAGGTGCATCTGGTAAAAACGCATGCCACCCAACCAGGGGAAGTGCGGGTTTGCCAGCAACATGCCGCGCCCGTTGAAGGAACGTTCGCTGCCGATGGCCAGGGCATTGCTGCCGCGTTCAAGGGCAAAACGCTGCTGGCGGGCCGCCGCGACGGCGAAGCCGGACGTCGATAGGTCGGCTTGTGCGGTCGCCTTGGGTGGCTGCGCACCGGCCAAGGCCTCGGCGAACTGGCCGACGCCCCCCTCCACCAACAAGCGCCGGGTCAGCTTCACCAGATCCAGGGCAGTGATCGGGCGCACCCACTCGCCGTCGCATTGTTCAGGCAGGCCTTGGCCCTTGCGCTCAGCCAACGCGCGGTTGTAGCCGGCCACGTAGCCTTCCACCAACTGCTGGACCTCGGGCGTCTGGGCCTGCCAGAAACCGGAGACAGCCTGCGGTGTATTGAGCCAGCTGAAAAATAGGTCGCTGGCCCGGTTCTCCCGTTGCTCGACCGTGACTTGTTGCGGGCCAAAATAACGCGAGCGTTGGCCATTGACCGTCACGATTTCATTGGCCAGCAAACATAAATTGTCCTGCCCATACGCGTACCCGATGCCGTACCCCAACCCCCGCTCATCCTGGGCCCGGATATGCGGCACGCCAAAACTGGTGCGACGAATGTCGGCAGTGGCCGGCTCTGGCGCGCCTCGCGCGCTGACAACGGTGCTCAACCCCAGGGTCATCCCCAGCAAAGCACCGGCAAAGCAAACCCTCGATAACTGCCCGGACATTCCCACGTTCACTCCCGCTCGATCGCTTTCAAGAACCAGGACGGTGACCGGTACGCCCACGGCATACAAGCGGACCGCCCTGAAAATCCACACCGCATGCTTGAACGCGGATGTGCCTACCTTGAGAACGAACCGGATGAAAAAAAATTAATGGCGTGGCGACCCGATTTTACGGGGACTCGGCCCCATCCAGGCAATTTTTTCAGATCAAGGCTCTCATGATTGGTCGCTCTCGTTCGTCCTATACAGGAGAGCATTCGTGATCTTTTCTGTCAGGCTGGTAAGGAGTCTTTACATGCATAACGCGCAAGTGCCCATGGAGGGCAAGCCAGGATCGGCCCGTGTCACGATGACCGCCACCCACCGTGAGTTCCCGGGGTCGGTGGACCGAAGCGGGAACGAACAGATCAAGCGTCTGCTCAAGAGCTATGGGCTCAGGACCAGCCTGATCCGCCTCAAGGTCATCGATGCGCTGCTCAAGGCCGCCGATGACGATCGTCGCCTGGGCGTGCGAGGCATTCACAGCCACCTGCTGGGCTTGGACATTCCATTGTCCTTCCTGAGCGTGCGCGAGGTATTGAAGCGCCTGTGCAGCGAGGGCGTGGTGACACTCAATCCCGATAAAAGCTACAGCTTGCACCACAGCGCCGTGGCCTTGCTCAACCCTGGGAGGTGACCGGCGCTCAAGGCTTGACCTTGCGGCGCATCACGCCGTTGATCACGACGACAATGACCGCCACGGCGATGGCGATGTATTGAAACAGCTGCTCGCTGATCATGCCTTTGCCCTGCATCCAGGACAGCCCCAGCATGATCGCCAGGACGACGAGCACCACCAGAATCGAGTATTTCAATCGTTGCGAATGAGTCATTTGCCAGCTTCCTGAAGTATTCCGTTCTGCACCCAACCTGCTTGGCTGGCGTTTGCCTTGCCTTGCCTGTTGCATGGCGGGATGCGCGCAGGGCCATATGGTACAGCCGACCGCCGTTTTCGCGCGACTGGATTGACTTGTCCAGCACCGGCAACCCCCGCCAGCGAAGGAAACGTCCTACAGCAATAGGGCCGTTTTCTTAGAGAAATACCAGGCAAAACGCCTTCCGACGATGGTGATCACCAACGTAGTCTCGAAAAAGAAGAAAGCCTCTTCTGCCGAAACCGACGTTGGGAATCCATGCAAAATAAGTCGACTATTTCCTCCCCCATCCGCCTGGCAGGCTTCTGCCTGGCAATCGCCCTTTTCGAGTGCCTCACCTACATGGCCAGCGACCTGGTCATGCCCGCCATGCTCGAGGTGACCCAGGACCTGGACGCGCCTGCCGACCAAATCCCTTATGCGTTTAACTTGTACCTTTTGGGCGGCATCCTGCTGCCGTGGCTGATCGGCCCGTTGTCGGACCGCCATGGCCGACGCCCATTCATGCTCGCCGGTTGTGGCGGGTTTGTGGTCGCCTGCGTGGCAATCACCCAGGTCACCGACATACACGGGTTCAATGGGCTCCGTCTGATCCAAGGCATGGGGCTGGGCTTTGTGATTGCGGTCAGCTATCCGGCCATACAAGAAGTATTTTGCGAAGCTGACGCCGTGAAAGTCATGGCGTTGCTGGGCAACCTCGCCCTTCTCTCGCCGTTGCTGGGGCCGTTGGTGGGCGGACTGCTGCTGCAATGGCTGTCCTGGCGCGAGCTGTTCATGCTGCTGGCCGGCCTCGGCATGGTGAGCTGGCTCGCCTTGTGGTGGTTCATGCCGCGAAACATCCACGCTGCGGCAAAAACGCCGGACGTCGAGGCGTTAGACCTGCGTTCGCTGGTCAGGCGATATGGCGCGTTGCTGGGCCATGTCGGGTTCATGTCGGCCAGCGTCGCGCTGGGCTTGATGAGCTTGCCGCTGATTGCCTGGATCGGCCTGTCGCCGTTGCTGTTGATCCAAGGTTTGGGCCTGTCGCCGTTGTGGTACGGGGTTTGGCAGATCCCGGTTTTCTCCGCGGTAATCGTCGGCAATTTCCTGCTGAACGCCCTGGTAGAGCGGGTCGGCGTCCGCCGAGTGGTCCGCTACAGCCTCTGGCCCTTCTGTGCTGGCCTGGTCGCCTTGGTCATGGCCAGCCGATTCGATCTTTCTCTCACCGTGTTGGTTAGCGCCCTGTCGCTGTACGCCGTCGGGCTCGGTATGGGCAATGCCGCGCTGTATCGACTGGCCTTGTTCGCCAGCGACGACAGCAAGGGGCTGGTCTCGGCCATGGTCGGGATGATTTCCATCGCGGTGATGAGCGCGGCGGGCTCGCTGTTGGCCCTGCTGGGTGCCGGGGCGAGCCTGCAATCCTTTGCGTTGATGGCCGGCATCGCCGGGCTCAGCTGTCTTCTTGCGTTGCGTCTGTTCATGACGCAACCGTCCGCTCACGTTTGAACTCCCACCTCTCTGAGGAAAACCTGATGATTCATTTTCCCTACGCCGATGCGCTTTGCGCACTGCCGCAACCGTATGGCTGCGATTTGGTGCCTCCCGGGTTGTTCGATAAGGCGATGGCTGAAATCAGCCTGTTCCACTGCCATCACTCGCCCGGCTACGAAGACTGGCTCAACGCCAACGGCCTTACGGTGGGCGACTTGGAGCACCTGACCGACTGGTCGCGCCTGCCGCCTATCTATGCGAATTACTTCAAACAGCGATTGTTGCTCAGCCCCACCGCCGAAGATGCGTTGGAGCTCACGTCTTCGGGCACCAGCGGTCAGAAAAGCCGCATGCGCTACGACGAGCGCAGCATGGCGGCGGCCCAAGGGATGGTGGCAAACATCTTCAACCATTACGGCTGGGCCACGCCGAACTTACCTTGCAATTACTTGCTGTTAAGCCACGAGCCCGAAGCGACCAATCGGCTCGGTACGGCATATACCGATCAGTTCCTCTGCCGCTTCGCACCGGCCAATCGGGTCGCCTATGCCCTGAGGCGTACCGGAAAGGGCCACGAGTTCGATGTATTCGGGGTGATCGCCGCCTTGCAGTCGTTCGCCGAAGAAGGGCTGCCCGTGCGCATATTCGGTTTTCCGGCGCTGCTGTGGCATGTGCTTGAGCGCATGGATGAAACCGCCCAGCCCGACCTGAAGCTCGACCCCGCCTCGCTGGTTTTCCTGGGCGGGGGCTGGAAGAAACAGGCAGCCCAGGAAATCCCCCGCCAGCAAGTCTACGAACGCATCACCCGGCAATTGGGCATCGAGCCCCATCGCTGCCGTGATGGTTATGGCGCGGTCGAGCACGCGGTGCCCTACATCGAATGTGAACGCCATCGGTTCCACGTACCGGTCTATTCGAAAGTCTTCGTGCGCCACCCCGCGAACTTCAGCGTGCAGCCGTTCGGCGAGGCAGGGTTGCTGTCGTTCGTATCACCTTACATCTCATCCAGTCCGGCCCATGCCGTGGTGATGAGCGACCTGGCGACCCTGCATCCGGCCAACTGCGAATGCGGCCTGCCATCCCAGTGGTTCGAGCTGCACGGTCGAGCCGGCACCAGTGCCAGCCGAAGCTGCGCCATGGCCGCCGCCGAACTGATCAAGGAAAACTGATATGTACCTCGTCAATGGCCAACTGAACGCCGAGCTGCCGCTCGAAGCGATACTTGAACAACTGCAAGCGCAACTGCCCGTCCTCCTGGACAGCCCGCCCCGCAGCGAAGAGGTGCTCGATTGCGCAGAAGCGTTCGTGCGGACGCTGCAATCGAGCGACCAAAGCCCGATGCTCGACGAGGAACAGCGCCAGGCGCTGATCGCCTTCTGTGACCGCAAGCACCTGCGCCTCAAGCTTGAGCGCGAACTGGGCCTGACCCCACGCTCGCTACGGCGGATCGATTACTGCGACGGCCCCTTCGAAAGCTGGCAGCCCCTGGGACTTGTGGTGCATGTGACGCCGGGCAATTCACCCTTGCTGGGCTTCTGCGCGGTGCTGGAAGGTTTGTTGGCGGGCAACGTGAACTGGCTGCGACCCAGCACCCGTGATGGCGACCTGACGGCGCGGCTGCTGGCGGCGTACCTGAAATGTGATTCGAGTGGCCGATTGCGCGACTACGTGGCGGTATTGCCCGTGCCCTCCCAGGAAACCGGCCGCCTCTTTGCTCTGGCGCAGGGCGTCAGCGCCTGGGGCGGCGAAACGGCCCTCACAGCCTTGCGCGAGCAGCTTCCCAGTGGCTGCCGCTGGATCGATTGGGGCCATCGGATCAGCTTCGCCTATATCACGCCTCTAGCGGCAAGCCCACAGGCGCTGGATAACCTGGTGGACGAAATCTGCCGCCTCGATCAACAAGCATGCTCCAGCCCGCAATGGCTGCTGGTGGACAGTGACGATCCAGTGCAATTGCAGGCATTGGGCAACGGCCTGGCCGCCGCTTTCGAGCGACGGACCGGACGCTGGCCTGCCCTGGAAACCACCGCAGCCGAAGCGTGTGAAATTACCACCCGGACGGCGCTGGCGCGTTTGGATTACAGTTTCGCCGGCCAAACCGGCCAGGTCTGGGCGGGTAACGGTTGGCGTGTTCTTTGGGAGCATCACCGTGAACTGCAGCCATCGCCGCTGTTTCGAACTTTGTTGTTGCGACCCGTGTCTGAAGGAACGCTCGCGCAAACCCTTCTGCCATGGCGCAATGTGCTGCAGAGCTGCGCGCTCATCTGCGAACCGGAACGAGCACCTGCACTGGCGCGCCGCCTGGTGACCGCCGGTGTTACTCGGGTGACCTCCACCGCGCAGGTCCAACAGGGTTATGACGGCGAGCCTCACGATGGCGTCTATGCATTGCAGAGATTGAGTCGCCGGGTATCGGTCGGCCTTGAAGCCGACGTCGCCAGTCACCGCGTCACGCTGGATGCTCCCCCAGCCGCGTTGTCGCTTTGTCCCTTGACACCGATCCTGGACAAGAGCGCATTCATGGCGCTGCCTGCGGCCACTCAAGCGCAACTATTCTTCCGCTCCGGCGGCAGCAGCGGTGCACCTGTGCTCTCCCCTTACAGTCACCGGGATTTCGACCGCCACATGCGCGCCGCCGCCGACGGACTGCGCGCGGCGGGCCTGGATCCTGCGCAGGATCGGGTCATCAATCTTTTCTACGGCGGCAGCCTGTACGGCGGTTTTCTCAGTTTCTCGAAAATTCTCGAACAGATGAATGTGGTGCACTACCCCATGAGCGCGCCAGCGGATGACAACTTCGACGAGATTGCAAAGCTGATTGTTGACCACGGTATCAACACGGCGGTTGGCATGCCGAGTACCTTGCATCGTCTGTTCTCCAGCCAGCAGCCGACGCTGCAAGGCTACGGTGGTCTGCGCAAAGTCATGTTGGGCGGCGAACACCTTGGGCAAGAAAGCCGACAGTTATTCCAGGCGTGTGGCGTCACGCGCATTTGCTCGGCTATCTACGGCACCGTCGACGCCGGGCCCCT
This sequence comes from Pseudomonas sp. Z4-20, assembly GCF_051131955.1. Lineage (NCBI taxonomy): Bacteria > Pseudomonadati > Pseudomonadota > Gammaproteobacteria > Pseudomonadales > Pseudomonadaceae > Pseudomonas > Pseudomonas sp. Z4-20. The sequence continues at coordinate 2,649,616 of NZ_CP071641.1, read as the reverse complement.
CGGTCACGCCTGCATCGCCGGCGACTACGGGGTGTTCCATCTCATGGACGATATTCAATCCTTGGAAATCGTCCACCCGGACGATGACGTGCCGGTAGGCTTCGGGGAAACCGGACGCCTGCTGTTCACCTCCCGCGAACGCCAGGCGCGCGCCCTCCAGCGGTATGAAGTCGGCGACCTCGGACGCTGGCTAACCGGCCCGTGCGCGTGTGGCCTGGAGTCGCCGAGATTCGAGCTGCGCGAGCGCCACGGGCGCCTGGTGCGCATCGCTACGGAGTTCGTCAATACCCAGGAACTGGCCGAACGGGCGCAAGCGGCCATTCAAGTCATCCTCGACCATGAGAGCGACGGTTGTGAACGCTTGCTGATTCGCACCAACGGCGACGCCGAAACGGTTCGACGCAAAGTGCTGGAGCTTGCACCGCTGCGCATACCTGTAGACGCCGCGCTGCTGGTCCTGAACGTCCAGAGTTGTCCGATAGAGCACTTCGAACGCAATAAACACAGCGGCAAAGTCCCGCTGGTAATTGACCGCAGGATCTGCGGCCAGTGAGCCCATCCGTTATCGATAAGCAGACCTTCAAGCCTTGAGAGAATCCTGATGAGCGCTTCATTATCTTACGAGCAGTGGCTCAACCACATCCGCACGCATTCAGCCTTCTTCAACACGCAGTTAAGCCATTTGCCCTCCCAGGGATGCGCCTTCGAACAACTGCCAGTTGTTGATGTAAATGAATACTGGAAAGGCAGCCATGACCTGGATAACTGGCGAGTACTGACCGACAAAGTCAGCGATGCGCTGGTCTTCAAAACCGGCGGCACGACCAGCCAAGGCAAGTTTTCGGTATACACCCACGCTGAATGGCAATTAATGCTCGACTGCTTCGGTCGCAGCCTGTCCGCCCAATTGGACGCTGGAGATCGAATCGCCAACCTGTTTTTTTCTGGCGACCTGTACGCCAGTTTCCTGTTCATTCATGGCGCGCTCTGCAGCGTGGACGTACCCATCACCGAGTTCCCCTTCACCGGATCGGTGGAACTCGACGTGTTGGCCGAGGCCATCGCCGGGCACCGCATCAATGTGCTGGTGGGCGTGCCTGCGCACTTGTTGGCATTTGCCAGCCATGTCAACGGACAAGGCCGATCGCTGCCAGAAATCACCACCATCCTGTTTGGCGGCGAGAACCTGTTCGAAAGCCAGATGCCAACCTTGAAGCGGGCGTTTCCCCGCGCTCGCTTTGCGTCGATCGGATACGCCAGTGTGGATGCCGGCCTGGTCGGTGCCAGCACAGCCGATTGCGGTTTGGGGGAGCATCGCGTGTTCGACGAACAGACACGGGTAGAGATCATCGACGACCTGAGCGGTGAGGTCATCGAGGCCTGCGGTCAAACCGGTAACCTGGTGGTGACCAACCTTGCCCGGACCCTGATGCCTATTGTCAGATACCCGGTAGGAGATCGGGCCAGTTGGTGCGAGCCTGCCGGCACGCCACGGCGCAAGTTCGCCCTTCAAGGGCGCAGCGCACAGAGCCGTCGTGTCCGGGTGGGTGTGTTGTCGCTGTTCCCCGAAGAAATCAACGACATCGTCCGACGCATGGGCGGCGATCTTCAATGGCAATTGATTATCGAGCACGTCCAGGATAATGATCGCGTGCTCCTCAAGTGGCTGCCCGATGCACAGGCGAACGCTGGCCAAACGCGCTCGCGAGAACTGAAAGACGCCTTGATCGAGCAATATCCTGGCCTCGATAAAATCCGCGTGGATATCCAGACCTGCAGTGCGCAGGAGCTCGAACGCCATCCCCGTTCCGGCAAGCACCTGTCGATCATCGATCGTCGGGTCTACGGTACGCCGACAGAAAGGAACGGCGGATGAGCCGGGTGGTCATCAGGCCTTTCAGCGCTACGGACAGTGCCGGTACCTGCGAGCTGTTCCGTCGAGTGTACGGCGATCACTACGTCTCGCCGGACGTCTACATGCCGCAGATGATCAGCCAGCACAATCTCCAGGGCCGGTGGCAATCCTTGGTCGCGGTGATTGGCGATCACGTGGTCGGTCATGCCGCACTGTGTCGCCAGCAGCCTGCGAGCCAGGACGCCGAGCTGGCGTTGGTGGCGGTCGATCCTAATTTGCAGGGCGCGCAGATTGCCACGCGGCTGGGAGAGCAACTCCTGAACCGTCGTCAGGCGCTCGGGCTCGCCAGGTTATCGATCAAACAAGTCACCAGCCATCGTTACAGCCAACGGCTGGCACAACGGCTCGGCTTTCATGACACCGGCTTGTTGCCCGATTTCGTGCCCTCTCCGTTCGCCACGGGCCGGGCCGAAACCATCGTCATTGGCTGTCAGGTCAGCGGCGGCAACGATCGGCCATTGCCGCATCTTCAATGGCCTGCTCAATACCAATGGCTGATGGATCCACTGGCGTCGCAATTCGGAACCACCCTCGACGAGACTCCGACGGCGATACAACCGCTGCGGGTAAGCCATTTGCCTGGACGAATCGACATCGTGGCCGAGCGCATGGACGCCTGCCTCGTCGGGCAACTGCGACATTTGCCAGCCCATTGGCCGCTTTCGGTACGGCTCGGCCTCGGTCGGCACTTTTGCACTGACTACCGCCTGCTGATGGCCGCCGGGTTCTTCTTCACCGGAATAATGCCCAACGAAAGCACGCAACGCTGGCAGGCGCTGTTTCACCGTATCGCCCAGGTGCGCAGGCTCACGCTGGCCTCAGCGCCGATGCAACGGCTACACGATGAATTGCAGGCGCATGCTCAAGCCTGGAAAAACACCCAGGCCAGCTCGGCCGCCTGATATCCCCCTGACATGCGCTCAAGCTATTGGCAAGGACGCCGATAGAATCGGTACGCCTATCCCAAACTGTTTCCGAAAGATGCCTTCGTGCAAGGAACGCCGCTATGCCCTCATTGCGCACCATTCAGGCCCGCTACACGCTGTTCCTGGTTCTGTTCATCCTGGTGTTATCCACCCTGACCGTTGTCGGCATCAGCTACCTCGTCGCGCCCAAGCTGCGTCACACCGAGGAGCAAGTGGCACTGAACCGCATTGCCGAGGTCGCCGAACAGATCCAAGGCGAACTGAACAAGGTACAGGCACAGCAACGCAGCATTACCCAGACCATCCCGCTGCTCGACAGCGATGCCATCGACAAGGTATTGCCGGGCCTGGTGGACCAGTACGGCGAGCTGAAAGTCTTCGGCGGCGGGATCTGGCCATTGCCCAATCAGCGCGCAGAGGGCCGCGGAAAATTCAGCACTTTCTGGCACCGTGACGCCTCCGGCAAGCTGGCAGTCAATACGTTCTGGAACAGCGACGCCGCGCCGAACTATTACGAACAACCGTGGCACAAGGGCGGCATGGCCACTCCTCCCGGAAAATGCGCCTGGGCGGCCGCTTACAAGGACGACGCCAGCGCCGAGCCTCGCACCAATTGCGCCATGTCCATCCAGAAAAATGGCGCGCCTTACGGCGTTTCCACCATCGACGTGACCCTGGGCTTCTTCAACGACTTGATCGCGCGCAAGGAAGCCGACTTGAGCGCCGAAATGCTGATCGTCGAAGGCGACGGCAAGATCATCAGCAACAGTTCCCGCATCAACGGCCAGATCGTGCTGAAAAACATCAGCGAACTGGCGGCGGACTCGCCCTTCGCCGCCCAGGTCAAGGCTGGCCTGGCCCACCGCGACCAACCGTTGCAACGCGTCGAATTCGATAACAAAGGCGAAGCCAGCACGTTCTTCATGCGCCCCATCGAGGGCTCGCCATGGTTCCTCGCCACCGCGCTGCCGACCCGCCTGATCACCGCCCAGCGTGATGACGTATTGAGCACGCTGAGCCTGTTGCAGATTCCGCTGGTGGTCCTGCTGGTGCTGATGCAGCTGTATGCGATCCGCCAATTGACCCACCGCATGAAGGTCCTCAAGGGCAACATCGATGCGCTGTCCAATGGCGATGCCGACCTGACGCGACGCATCACCATCCGCGCCGAGGACGAACTGGGCGCCATCGGTCACTCGGTCAACCGCTTCATCGCCTATCTGCAAGACATGATCGGTGAAGTCACCCAGGCCACCGGTGCCATGGCGTCGAGCCTGGATAACCTGCAACGGACCTCGACCCATACCAGCGAAATCCTCATGCGCCATGCCTCGGAAACCGACCAGACCGTGACCGCCATCACCGAGATGAGCTCCACGGCTGAAAGCGTCGCGCAGAACGCCGCCGAGACGGCAGCGTTTACCCAGCGTGCCAACGAGCATGCCGATCGCTCCCGGGTTGTGGTCGGAGAGGCATCTAACAGCGTCGTGGCGCTGATCGAGGAAGTGGCCAGTGCCACCCGCAAGGTCGAGAGCATGCAACAGGACGCACAACGCATCACCGAGATCCTCGGCGTGATCGGCGCCATCGCAGGGCAAACCAACCTGTTGGCTCTTAACGCCGCCATCGAAGCCGCCCGGGCCGGTGAACAAGGCCGTGGCTTCGCGGTGGTGGCCGACGAAGTTCGCGCCCTTGCCGCCCGGACCCAGGCCAGCACCTCGGAAATCAACGAGATGCTCACCCGCCTGACCCAAGGTGTCAGTTCGTCGGTCGCGGCCATGGAAAACACCCAAGCCAGTTGCCAATCGGCCGCCGACGCCACCTCAAGGGTCAACTCGGGGCTGGACGAAATGGCCGGCTCCGTCAGCCAGATCAACAGCCTGAGCACCCAGATCGCCACCGCCGCCGAACAACAGAGCGCGGTGACCGAGGAAATCAACCGCAGCATGGTGCAGATCCGGCACATGGTCGAAGAACTGGTGGAAAGCGGCCTCGCCAGCGAGAACAACACCCGCCAGCTGCTGGATGCCAATAGCCGGGTGAATGCAATCATGGGGCGGTTCAAGGTTCGCTAGTCCCCTTCAAAAGCAGATTTGTGGCGAGGAAGCTTGCTCCCTCGCCACAAAGGGCGTCACTGCGCCCAACCTGACAATTGTGTAATCCCCGCCTCAGCCCGCTGTCAGCTCGCCCTCGCTACTCTGTTATCCTCCCTCCAAACCGTTCGCTACGAGACCACTCCCATGGCCAATCCCCTGCATCTGCTCGCCTTGAGCGCCCTGTTCCTGACCTCCCTGGCCCAGGCCGCCGAACCGGTCACCATCGACGTCCATCGCGACGCCAATTGCGGCTGCTGCAAGAAGTGGATCTCCCATTTGCAAGATAACGGCTTGAAGGTCAACGACCACGTCGAGGCCGACATGAGTCCGGTCAAGCAGCGCCTGGGCGTAGCACCGAACCTGCGTTCGTGCCACACCGCCGTTATCAACGGCAAATTCGTCGAGGGCCACGTTCCGGCCGAGCAAGTACTGGCATTGAGCAAACGCGACGACCTGCTTGGCGTGGCCGCGCCGGGCATGCCGATGGGCTCGCCGGGCATGGAGATGGACGGCATGAGCGATGCCTACCGAGTGATCGGCCTGAAAAAAGACGGGACCCAAACCGTGGTGGCGGACTATCCGGCCCATTGATGGGCGAAGCGTACATCGGGCTGTTCCTCGCGGCGTTTGGCGCGGCGACCCTGTTGCCGTTGCAATCCGAGGCGCTGCTGGTGGGCTTGCTACTCAGCGAACGTTATGCGATCTGGCTGCTGCTGGCCGTTGCAACCCTCGGCAACGTCCTCGGTTCCCTGGTGAACTGGTGGCTGGGCACACGCCTGGAACAATTCAAGGACCGCCGCTGGTTCCCGGTCAGCCCGTCCCATCTGGACAAGGCCCGCCGCCATTACCAACGCTATGGGTACTGGACGCTGCTGCTCAGTTGGTTGCCCATCATCGGCGATCCGCTGACGTTGGTCGCAGGCGTGATGGGTGAGCCCTGGCGGCGCTTCCTGGTGATCGTGACCCTGGCCAAGGGCCTGCGTTACGGCGTGCTCACCTGGGCGACCCTCGGCTGGATGGGTTGAACGTTCCTGCGCTTGGGTTGCCTGTGGTTAATGTCGCCATAATCGAGCCGTTCCAGGATCGGCCGGTTGCCAAAAAGGAGATCGACCATGCCGCGTTCCACCGTCCGCTGGCTGCCCAGCCTGTTCCTGACCGCTGCCCTGCCGCTGCTCGCCCAGGCCGCGAACCCACCTGAAGGCCCGGCCTACGGACCGCAGCTTGAGGGTTTTGAGTATCCCTATACGCTCAAGCATTTCCCCATCCAGTCCCAAGGCAAGTCATTGCAGATGGGCTATATGGACGTACCCGCCCAAGGCAAGGCCAACGGCCGCACGGTGGTGTTGATGCATGGCAAGAATTTCTGCGCCGCCACCTGGGGCGATTCGATCAAGGCGCTCAGTGACGCCGGTTACCGGGTCATCGCCCCGGACCAGATCGGCTTCTGCACCTCCAGCAAGCCGGACCACTACCAATACAGTTTCCAGCAACTGGCGACCAATACTCAGGCGCTGCTCAAGGCCCTCGGCGTGCAAAAATCCATCGTGATGGGTCACTCCACCGGCGGCATGCTTGCCACCCGCTACGCGTTGCAGTTTCCTGACCAGGTCGAGCGCCTGGCAATGGCCAACCCTATCGGCCTGGAAGACTGGAAAGCCCTCGGCGTGCCCTACCGCACAGTCGACCAGTGGTACGAACGCGAGCTGAAACTCAGCGCCGAGGGCATTCGCACCTACGAACGCAATACCTATTACGGCGGACGCTGGAAACCGGAGTTCGACCGCTGGGTCGACATGCTCGCCGGAATGAACAAGGGCCCGGGGCATACCCAAGTGGCATGGAACTCAGCGCTGATCTACGACATGATCTTCACCCAGCCGGTCTACTACGAGTTCAAGGACCTGAAAGTCCCCACGCTGCTGCTGATCGGCACGTCCGACACCACCGCTATCGGCAGCGACATCGCGCCGCCGGCCGTGAAAGCCAAGCTGGGCCGCTACGACGTATTGGGCAAGCAGGTCGCCGAACTGATTCCACAGTCGACACTGGTAGAGTTCCCCAACCTGGGCCATGCGCCGCAGATGGAAGAGCCAGCTCGATTCCACAAGGCCCTGCTGGGCTGGCTGGACAAACCCATTCCCTGAAGAGGTGTTCCATGGCGGTGCACATTGCAGTCATCGATGATTGGCAGGACGTCGCAAGGGACGTGGTGGACTGGTCAGCGCTCGACGGCATCGGCGAGGTAACCTTTCTGCACGATTACCCCGCCGACCGCGATACCCTCGCCGAGCGTCTGCAGCGCTTCGACGTCATCTGCGTAATGCGCGAGCGCACCCGTTTCGATGAAGGACTGCTGTGCCGCCTGCCCAACCTGAAACTGCTGCTGACCGGCGGCATGCGCAATGCCGCCCTTGACCTCAAGGCCGCCGCGACACTGGGTATCCAGGTGTGCGGCACCGAAAGCTACAAGCACGCTGCGCCGGAGTTGACCTGGGCACTGGTCATGGCCCTGAGCCGCAATCTCGTGGCGCAAGCCAACGCCCTGCGCGCCGGGCTGTGGCAACAGGGCCTGGGCGGCGATTTGCACGGCAAGACCCTGGCGATCCTGGGCCTGGGCAGCATTGGCACGCGAGTGGCGCAGTTCGGCCAGGTGTTCGGCATGCGCGTGATCGCCTGGAGCGAAAACCTGACCGCCGAGCGAGCCGCCGCAGCCGGTGTGGCCTACGTGAGCAAGCAAGCGCTGTTCGAGCAGGCCGATGTCCTCTCGATCCACCTGGTGCTCAGCGAACGCAGCCAGGGCCTGGTGGATGCCCAGGCCCTGGGCTGGATGAAGCCCGAGGCGCTGCTGGTCAATACCGCGCGCGGGCCGATTGTCGACGAGGCGGCCCTGATCGACGCGCTCCGGCACAAACGCCTGGCTGGCGCCGCCCTGGACGTATTCGCCGAGGAACCGTTGCCGCCCGACCACCCGTTCCGAACCCTCGACAACGTGTTGGCCACGCCTCACGTGGGGTACGTCAGCCGGCAGAATTACCAGCAGTTCTACGGCCAGATGATCGAGGACTTGCAGGCCTGGGCGGCTGGCACGCCAATCAGGATGCTGGCCCCGGGCGGTTGAATATCCCCTTCACTGGACTGACACCACCGCTATCGCCAGCAAGCACGCTCCACATGAAGCCTGTGGACGCTCTCTTATAGGCCATCAAAACGCCTCCATCCAGCCCGCCCTCTTATAGTGCGCAGCGCTGTTGAACCGCGCACGCGATTGAACCACCGCACCCTCCCTACACCCCGAATATTTCAAACAACCTGCACTTCGTCGGTTCGTGTTCCCCCACGTCGTGTAAGAGATCGCCGACAACCGACGTGATTGTCGGACAATTCGACGAAGCGAACCGCACCGCTCTAGCTTCTGACCTAGACTGCCTGTCCGGGCGGAAAACCGACCGGTCATCAGAAGACAAAAAAGTCGAAACTTTTCGCAACGGCGACGGGTCAGGTTAGAGGTAGGGCTACAACGGCTGGAGCATTCCTTGCAACGGTCCCCTCACCTGATTCGCTTTGCCGCATTGGGCAGCGCTTTGCTCTCCTTGCGTAGCGCTCGTGCGCCTGGCCGCAGGATTCGGCCAATGAAACAACAGCTCTGGCGCTTGCCGGAAACAGATCGAGAAAATAGGAGTTATTTATGATCAGTGCTGCCTTGGAACCACAGCAAGTCCGCTCTCAACTACCGCCGGCGGCTGGGTCGCCGACGGCACCGGTGCTGGCCACCGGAGGCAAGGCACTGCTCCCTGTAGCCCGACAGAATCCCAATCGCAAGAAGATTTTGTTCGTCACCTCGGAAATTGCCGACCTGGTAAAGACCGGCGGCCTGGGCGACGTTTCTTCCGCCCTGCCGCGGGCGATGGCCGGCTTGCATGACGTTCGGGTACTGATTCCCGGCTACCCGCAGGTCATGAACAGCGGCAACCCGATCCACATCATTGGCGAACTGGGCGGCCATGCCGCGCTGCCGCCGTGCAAGATCGGTCGCATGGATATGGCCGACGGCTTGGTGATCTACGTACTGATCTGTCCCGAACTGTATGCCCGCGAAGGGTCTCCCTACGGCGCCAACAATGGGCGCGACTGGCCCGACAACCATATACGCTTCGCTCGCCTGGGCCTGGCCGCGGCGGACATCGCTGCCAATCTTGCGCAGATCCACTGGTGTCCCGACCTGGTCCACGCCCATGACTGGCCAGCCGGACTTGCGCCCGCTTATATGCACTGGCGCGGCCAACGAACGCCTACCCTGTTTACCATCCATAACCTGGCGTACCAAGGCGTGGTCAGCCTGGCGTCCTGCCCTGAATTGGGCATCCCGGAGCATGCGCTGCAACAGGAAGGCATGGAATTCTACGGCAAGCTGTCGTTCCTGAAAGCCGGCATGGCCTATTCCAGCCACATCACTACGGTCAGCGCCACCTACGCCCAGGAAATAACCACGCCGGAATTCGGTTGCGGGCTCGATGGGTTCCTTGCCGCCAAGACCCAGCAAGGCCTGCTCAGCGGCATTCCCAACGGCATCGATGAGAGCTGGGACGCCGCTACCGACACTCACCTGCAGCGCCAGTTCTCCATCGGCGACTGGGACGGCAAGGCTGCCAACGCCGTCCATGTACGCGACCTGTTCGGCCTGGACGAATCCAGCGGCCCGCTGTTCGCCGTGGTGTCGCGCCTGGTTTTCCAGAAAGGCCTGGACCTCACCGAAGCCGTTGCCGAATTCATCGTCGAGTCCGGCGGGCAGATTGCAATCATCGGCCGTGGCGAACCGGAAGAAGAACAGGCCATGCGCGAACTGGCGCTGCGCTTCCCTGGACGGATCGGCGTGCGCATCGGCTTCAACGAAACCGACGCTCGGCGGATGTTCGCTGGGAGTGATTTCCTGCTGATGCCGTCGCGCTACGAGCCCTGCGGCTTGAGCCAGATGTATGCCCAGCGCTTTGGCTCGCTCCCAGTGGCGCGCAATACCGGCGGGCTCGCGGACACTATCGAAGACGGCATCACCGGCTTTCTGTTCGACGAATCCACCGTGGAAAGCTACAAGCAGGCCTTGAGCCGGGCTTTCAAGGTGTTCGAGTTCCCCGAACTGCTCAATGCCATGCGTTGCCGGGCGATGTCGGCCCCCTTCAACTGGTGCAAGGCCGTGGAACCCTACGCCGAACTCTATGAACAACTGGTAGCTAAATCGCTAGGAAAGTCGGCCAGACAATGAGGTAACCGATGCCGTCAAGGACGCCTGAAACCTGGACCCACGGTGCGGTCTTGCTTGATCCCGAGCACACCCGTTTTGCCCTGTGGGCCCCTGATGCCTTTTATGTCAGTGTCGAAATCGACACTGGCGAATCCATACCGATGCTGCCCCAGGCCAATGGCTGGTTCATGATCCAGGCCCGTTGCCCCGCCGGCACTCGTTACCGCTTTAATATCGATGGAGAGATGGAGGTGCCCGATCCGGCCTCCCGAGCCCAGGACGGTGATATTGACCGCCACAGCGTGGTGGTCGACCCCCATGCTTATCAATGGCGCCACACCAGTTGGTCCGGTCGCCCTTGGTACGACGCGGTCATCTATGAGCTGCACGTCGGCGCCCTCGGCGGTTTTGAAGGCGTCGAACAACAGCTGGCACGCCTCGCCGGGCTTGGCGTCACCGCTATCGAACTGATGCCGCTGTCGCAGTTTCCCGGCGATCGCAACTGGGGTTACGACGGCGTACTGCCCTACGCCCCCCAGGCTTCCTACGGCACACCGGACCAGCTCAAGCACCTGATCGACAGCGCCCACGGCCATGGCTTGGCGGTCATCGTCGATGTGGTCTACAACCACTTCGGTCCTGACGGCAATTACCTGCACCGCTACGCCAAGGGATTTTTTCGCGAAGACAAGCACACGCCCTGGGGCGCGGCGATTGATTTCCGCCGGCGCGAGGTGCGCGACTTTTTCATCGAAAACGCGCTGATGTGGTTGCTGGAATACCGTTTCGACGGCCTGCGCCTGGACGCCGTGCACGCGATCGAAGACCCGGACTTCCTTCAGGAATTGGCCGCCGAGGTACGCCAGCAGGTGGACCCGACGCGGTACGTCTGGTTGACCGTCGAGAACGAACACAACCAGGCCCGCCTGTTGGAAGAAGGCTACGACGCCCAGTGGAACGACGACGGCCATAACGCGTTGCACGTGCTGCTGACTGGCGAAACCGATGCCTATTACGCCGACTATGCCGAGCAAACGACGGAAAAACTCGCACGCTGCCTGAGCCAGGGTTTCGTTTTCCAAGGCCACACCAACCGCCATGGCGAAACCCGCGGCGAACCCAGCGGACATTTGCCGCCCAGCGCCTTTGTTCTGTTCCTTCAGAATCACGACCAGATCGGCAATCGGGCTCTGGGCGAACGCCTGCACCAACTTGCCCCGCCGCAGGCGCTGCAAGCCGCAACAGCCTTGTTACTGCTATCACCCATGATCCCGTTGATGTTCATGGGCGACGAAGTGATCGCCGAACAACCGTTCCTGTTTTTCACCAGCCACCATGGCGAACTGGCAGAGCTGGTGCGTGAAGGCCGGCGCAACGAATTCAAGGCCTTCAGTGCCTTTGCCGATCCCGAGAAACGCGAGCGGATCCCCGACCCGAACGCCGCCAGCACCTTCGATGCTTCACGGCCCAGCCTGGAAGCCCATCAACCGGAGCAACTGGCCAGCGAAGCGCTCTATCGCCACTTGTTGAAAATTCGCCGCGAGGAAATTGTCCCGCGGTTGCCCGCCGCCCATGCCCTGGGCACCGATGTACTGGGGCATGGCGCCGTGAGCGCGCGCTGGCAAATGGGCGACGGGAGTGTGTTGCGCATCGACCTGAACCTCAGCGCCCAGCCGGTCAAACACAGCGCACCGCAAGAGGCGCAGATTCTTTTCGAACATCCACCGCAGGCCATGGGTCTGTTGCAGCAAGGGGTACTCAGGCCCTACAGCGCGCTGGTCAGTCTGACGCAAGCGACAACCTTGCCTAACATCACTGGAGAGCGCCTATGAGCGATGCGCAACTTGAAATTCTCGCGGGTCGAGCGGGCCTGGCAGTCGATTGGATCGACGCCAACGGCCGTGCGCAAAAAGTCTCACCGGCGGTATTGCGCTCGGTCCTCACTGGCCTGGGCCATCCCGCCGGTAGTGCCCAGGAAATCGACGCCAGCCTGCTGCAATTGCAAGAAGATCAACAGAATCATCGCCTGCCCCCGCTGATCACGGCGGACGCAGGCGTGAACGTCGACCTGCGTCGTTATTTCGAGCCCGCCACGCCTTGCGAGATCCAGCTCGAGGATGGCGCGACATTGAATCTGAAGCTCGATGCCGATGCCGCTTTGCCGGGGATCGTTCCGGTGGGCTATCAGCACGTCAGTATTCAAGGCCAGCATTTCACTCTGGCCGTGGCACCCGCTCGCTGCTATAGCGTCGCCGATGCCGTGGACGATCCGGCACCCAGGGCCTGGGGCTTGAGCGCGCAGCTGTATTCGCTACGCCGCCCCGGTGACGGCGGCTTCGGCGACACCCAGGCCTTGGAAGAACTGGCGCGGGTGGCCGGCGAACGTGGTGCCGATGCCTTGGCCATCAGCCCGATGCACGCCATGTTCAGCAGCGACACCGGACGCTACAGCCCCTATTCACCGTCCAGCCGGTTGTTCCTCAACAGCTTGTACGCCGCGCCCGGTACCATCCTGGGCGAGCGTGCGCTGCGCACCGCCATCGACGCCACGGGCTTGACCAACCAACTGCGCAGCCTTGAAGACCAACCGCTCATCGATTGGCCAGTCGCCGCCGAGGCCAAGCAAAGGGTGCTTCGCGCCTTGTACGACGGTTTCAGTCAGGGCGAACATCCGTTGCATGAGGATTTCAGCAGCTTTCGCCACAGCAGCGGTGAAGCCCTGGAAAATCACTGTCGTTTCGAAGCGCTCCAGGCCGAACGCGCAGCACGGGGCGAAAGCCTCGACTGGCGGCAATGGCCCGAAGAATGGCGCGACCCGCGCAGTGCGGCGATAGCCCGTTTCGCCGAAGAGAACGCCGACGAAATCGGCTTCTACGCCTTTTGCCAATGGTTGATCGCCCGCTGCCTGGAACGCGCCCAGAGCGCCGCCAGATCCAGCGGGATGAGCATCGGTCTGATCGCCGACCTCGCGGTGGGCGCCGATGGTGGCGGCAGCCAGGCCTGGAGCCGGCAGGACGAACTGCTCGCCTCGCTGACGGTTGGCGCACCGCCGGACATTCTCAACCGTTCCGGACAAGGCTGGGGGATCTCGGCGTTCTCCCCCGAGGGGCTGGTACGCAACGGGTTCCGCGCCTTCATTGAAATGCTCCGGGCCAATTTCGCCCATGCCGGCGGCTTGCGCATCGATCACATCATGGGCCTGCAACGCTTATGGGTGATCCCCAACGATGCCCCGCCCACCGACGGCGCTTATCTTTACTACCCGATCGATGACCTACTGCGGCTGCTGGCCCTCGAATCCCATCGTCACCGGGCCATCGTGCTCGGCGAGGACCTTGGCACCGTGCCCGATGGCCTGCGGGAAAAACTCGCGGCGCGTTCCATCCTCGGCATGCGCGTGCTGCTGTTCGAACAGGACAACACCCACTTCAAGCCTATCCTCGATTGGCCGGACGATGCCTTGGCCACGACCAGTACCCATGATCTGCCGACCCTCAACGGTTGGTGGCATGGCCATGACATCGACTGGAACGCGCGGCTGGAGCTGATCGACTCTCATACAGAGATGGACTGGCGAAAACACCGCCAGCGCGAACGCGACGGACTGCGCAACGCGCTGGACCAGGACCCGCAGAACTTTCGCGAAGAACACCGTGAAACGGACCAGGTGCTGGACGCCAGCGTGCGCTTCCTCGGCCACACCCGTGCGCCGCTGGTGTTGCTGCCCTTGGAGGATGCCCTGGGCATCGACGAGCAGGCTAACCTGCCCGGCACCACCGACACCCACCCCAATTGGCGGCGTCGCCTGGCTTTGGAGAGCCGCGTGCTGTTGGACGACCCGGACGCCGCTCGGCGTCTGGAAATACTCGCCTGCGCGAGACTTCAGGCGAACGAGCGTGACCGATGAACCAGACATTAACTCCACCACTGCGGGCCACCTTGCGCCTGCAGTTTCACAAAGGCTTCACCCTGGACGATGCCATACCGCAGGTGCCCTACTTCGCATCATTGGGCATCAGCCACATCTACGCTTCACCGTTGCTGAAGGCGCGAGCCGGATCGATGCACGGCTACGACGTGGTCGATCCAACCCAGGTCAACCCGGAGCTGGGCGGCGAGGCGGCGCTCAAACGCTTGGTCGCGACGTTACGCGAACATCGGATGGGCCTGATCCTCGACATCGTCTCCAACCATATGGCCGTCGGCGGTAACGACAATCCCTGGTGGCTGGACCTGCTGGAATGGGGGCGCCTGAGTCCTTATGGTGAATTCTTCGACATCCAGTGGCATTCCCCCGACCCGCTGATGTCAGGCCAGTTGCTTCTCCCCTTCCTCGGCAGCGACTACGGCGTGGCGTTGCAAGAAGGCACCTTGAAGTTGCACTTCGATGCCACGCAAGGCAGCTTCCAGGTCGAACATTACGAGCATCGCTTCCCCATCTGCCCGATGCAGTACGGTGAGCTGCTCAAGCCCTCGGACAACTTGCCCGCCGAACAGGTCGATGCACTCAAGGCCCTGGGCGAGCGTTTCACCACACTGAACTACCAGAACGACGCCCACTCTCTCGCCCGTCCCTTGCAATTGGAACTGCGAGACCTGGCCGTGCAACCGGCGATCCTGAACGCCATTGAGAACAACCTGAGCGGCTACGATTCCACTGGACCGGAAGGTTTCGAACGCCTGCATCGGCTGCTGGAGCGCCAGAGCTACCGGCTCGCGAGTTGGCGCACGGCAGCAGACGACATCAATTGGCGGCGTTTTTTCGACGTCAACGAGCTGGGCGGCCTGCGCGTCGAGCGGCCTGCGGTGTTCGAAGCGACCCACGCGAAAATCTTCGAGCTGATCGCCGCAGGGTGGGTGGACGGCCTGCGCATCGATCACATTGACGGCTTGGCCGACCCTCGTGGTTATTGCCGCAAACTGCGCCGCCGCGTCGACTCGCTTGCGCCCTCGCGGCACCTGCCGATTTTCGTCGAGAAAATCCTCGGCGATGGCGAAACCCTGCGCCGGGACTGGGACATTGATGGCAGCACCGGTTATGAATTCATGAACCAGATTTCCCTGCTGCAACATGCCCCCGCAGGGGCCGAGCCCCTCGCGGAGTTCTGGAGCCGGCACACCGAACGCCCGGCGCATTTCATTGAAGAAGCGCGCCTGGCCCGCCAGCAGATTCTCAACGGCTCCCTGGCCGGGGATTTCGAAAGCGTCGCCCAAGCCCTGTTGCAGGTCGCGCGGGACGACGTGATGACCCGGGACCTGACCCTGGGCGCGATACGTCGGGCATTGCAGGAACTGATCGTGCATTTCCCGGTGTATCGCACCTACATCAGTCCCCTCGGCCGCTCGGCCGAAGACGAAGTGTTTTTCCAGAAAGCCTTGGAAGGCGCTCGACAAACCCTCAGCGAAGCCGACTGGCCGGTCCTCGATTGCCTGGCCAATTGGCTCGGTGGCATGCCTTGGCGCCGGCGGCCTCGCGGCAGTGAACGCAAACGGCTGCGCCACGCCTGCGTGCGCTTCCAGCAACTGACCTCTCCAGCCGCCGCCAAGGCGGTAGAAGACACCGCGCTCTATCGCTCGGCGGTGCTGCTGTCGCGCAATGACGTAGGCTACAACACCGAACGGTTCAGCGCCCCGGCCGATGAATTCCACAACGCTTGTGTCGAGCGCCTGGAGCATTTCCCCGACAACCTGATAACCACGGCCACCCATGACCACAAGCGTGGCGAAGACACCAGGGCCCGACTGGCAGTCATCAGCGAACGCACCGATTGGTACACCACGTGCGTGGAGCAATGGCGCATCCTCTCGCCGTCCCTGCACAGCGATCCCGCGGCTCCTTCGGCCGGTGACGAGCTGATTCTTTACCAGGCGCTGCTCGGCAGTTGGCCGCTGAACCTCGACCTGCAAGATCACAAGGCGCTGGCCGACTACACCGAACGCCTGTGGCAATGGCAACGCAAGGCCTTGCGCGAGGCCAAGTTGCAAAGCAGTTGGGCGGCCGTCAACGACGGCTATGAGCAAGCCACCCAGATGTTCCTGGAACGATTGCTGCTGTGCGACGAGGGCTTGCCTTTGCGCTCGGCCATCGCCGAGGCGGTGCAGACCATCGCTGCGACCGGCGCGCTGAATAGCTTGGCGCAAACCTTGCTGCGCATGACCGTGCCCGGCGTACCGGATCTGTACCAAGGCAACGAGTTCTGGGACTTCAGCCTGGTTGACCCGGACAACCGTCGCCCGGTGGATTTCCAGGCTCGTCGCCAGGGCATCCACGCAGACAACGCACCCGACGAGCTGATACACAACTGGCGCGACGGGCGAGTCAAGCAGGCGCTGATCGCCCGGACGCTGGCTCTGCGGTCCGAATACCCGCAACTGTTTGGCCAAGGCAGCTACCAGCCACTGCCGGTGCACGGCAAACACGCCTCCCAGGTACTGGCCTTCATGCGTGAATACCAGCAGCAACGGGCAGTCGTCGTGGTGCCGATTCACGCGGCCAGCCTGCTGGAAAACGGTGCCCGGCCCCACGTGGTTGCATCGGACTGGGGCGACACACGCGTGTCGTTACCGTTTGCCGCCAAGGATGAAAAACTGAAGGGACTTTTTGCAAGCGCAGCAGTCACACCCCAAAGGGAGCTGATGGTCAGCGCCGCGCTGGGGGATTTCCCGGTCAATGTCTTTATTGAATCTTGAGTCAAAGTCAGGAGCACTGCGATGAGTACCGACGATAAACGCATTCGTGAATTCGCCTACCAGATCTGGGAGTCGGAAGGTAAGCCCGCCGGGCAGGAAAAACGTCATTGGGAAATGGCCCGCAAGCTGGCCGAAGCCGAAGCCCTGGCGCCAAGCAAACCAGCGAAGGCTGCCAGTAAGACCGCCGCCAGCAAGACTGACGGCACCAAGCCGGCAGCGGCCAAGAGCGTCACCGCCAAGGCTGCCACCAAGAACACCACGCCCAAGGCCAAGCCAGCGGCAAAACCTTCGGCGGCACCGGCGGCAGTGGTTCCGCCTGCCGACAAGGCCGCCGCGAAAAAGCCCCGAGCGACGCGCAAGCCACCGGCGGTCTGACCTACCGAACTCGTCGTTCTCAAGCCAGTGTTCCTTTTAGCGAAGGGGCCTGCTTGTGGCGCGGGGATGTATCTCCTCGCCACAAGCGCAAGGCACGCAGTCCTGCGTGCACCGCATCACCGTATTCGTCTTCTGCAGGAGCAACTATGACCCGTCCAAACAAAACCACGCCGCCGCCCGTTATCGAGGCTTCGCGGATTCGTGAGGGGCTGCCGTTTCCGCTCGGCGCGACCTGGGATGGCCTCGGGGTCAATTTCGCGTTGTTCTCAGCCAACGCCACCAAGGTCGAACTGTGCATCTTCGATGACACCGGCGAGGTCGAACTCGAGCGTATCGAGCTGCCGGAGTACACCGATGAGATTTATCACGGCTATCTGCCCGATGCCCATCCGGGCCTGATCTATGGCTATCGGGTCCATGGTCCGTACGATCCTGAGAATGGCCATCGATTCAACCCCAACAAATTGCTGATCGACCCGTACGCCAAACAACTGGTCGGGGAGCTTAAGTGGTCCGAGGCGTTGTTTGGCTACACCATTGGCCACCCCGACGGCGACCTCAGTTTCGATGAACGAGACAGCGCGCCCTTCGTGCCAAAGTGCAAAGTCATCGACCCGGCGCATACCTGGGGACACGACCATCGGGTCAGCGTGCCGTGGGACAAGACCATCCTCTACGAAACCCATGTGCGCGGCATCACCATGCGCCATCCCTCGGTGCCTGAGCACCTGCGTGGCACGTTCGGCGGCCTGATGGTCGATGATGTGCTTGAACACATTCGCAAGCTGGGCGTTTCCTCGGTGGAGTTGATGCCAATCCATGCCTTCGTCAACGACCAGCATCTGCTGCACAAGGGCATGACCAACTATTGGGGCTACAACAGCATCGCCTTCTTCGCCCCGGACCCACGCTACTTGGCCAGCGGCAAGATCGCCGAATTCAAGGAAATGGTCGCGCACATGCACGAGGCCAACCTGGAAGTCATTCTGGACGTGGTCTACAACCACACCGCCGAAGGCAACGAACAGGGCCCAACCCTGTCCATGCGCGGCATCGACAACGCTTCGTACTACCGCCTGATGCCCGACGACAAACGCTACTACATCAACGACTCCGGCACCGGCAACACCCTGGACCTGAGCCATCCCTGCGTCCTGCAGATGGTCACCGACTCCCTGCGCTATTGGGCCACGGAAATGCACGTGGACGGGTTCCGCTTCGACCTGGCGACTATCTTGGGCCGATACCATGACGGCTTCGACGAACGCCACAGCTTCCTCGTCGCCTGTCGGCAGGACCCGGTATTGCGCCAGGTAAAAATGATCGCCGAACCGTGGGACTGTGGCCCCGGCGGCTATCAGGTGGGAGGTTTCCCGCCTGGCTGGGCCGAGTGGAACGACAAGTTCCGCGACACCGTGCGCGCCTTCTGGAAAGGCGATGATGGCCAGCTCGCCGACTTCGCCAGCCGCATGACCGCTTCGGGCGAGATGTTCAACCAGCGCGGTCGTCGTCCCTATGCCTCAGTGAATTTCGTGACTGCCCACGACGGGTTCACCCTGCATGACTTGGTGTCGTACAACGACAAGCACAACGAAGCCAACGATGAAAACAACCAGGACGGCAGCAACAACAACCTGTCCTGGAACCACGGCGTGGAAGGTCCGACGGACGATCCGGAGATCAATGCACTGCGCCATCGGCAGATGCGCAACTTCTTCGCGACTCTGTTGTTGGCCCAAGGCACGCCGATGATCGTCGCCGGCGACGAATTCGCTCGTACCCAACACGGCAACAACAACGCCTACTGCCAGGACAGCGAGATCGGCTGGGTCAATTGGGACCTGAGCGAGGATGGCGAGGCGCTGCTCAAGTTTGTCAAGCGCATGATCAAATTGCGCCTGTCTTACCCGATCCTGCGGCGCGGGCGTTTCCTGGTGGGCAATTACAACGAGGACATCGGCGTCAAGGATGTCACCTGGCTGGCCCCGGACGGCAGCGAGATGACCGTTGAACAATGGCAGGACGGCCAAGGGCGCTGCCTGGGCATGTTGATGGACGGACGCGCCCAGGAAACCGGCATCCGTCGAAAAGGCGCTGACGCAACGTTGCTGCTGGTGGTCAATGCCCATCATGACATCGTCAATTTCTGCCTGCCGGAAGTGCCCGAAGGCAGTTTCTGGACGTGCATGGTGGACACCAACCAGCCGGCTGTAAGCGGGCAGGAGCGTTTCGATTTCGAATCGGAATATTCTGTGACCGGGCGCTCGTTGCTGTTGTTCGAACTTCAACGTGAAGAAGAGGGTTGAGGCCGGCTCAACCACTTGCAGAGGGAGAGGACCGCAAGGACGCGTTCCTCTACCGCGCATAATGCAGCTGGAAAAAAATAACTGTTCAGATACACATTCCGACGCGACGAAACCGCCAGCATGGTCAATACTTCGCGTGCGGTAGATTCCAGGACTGGAAGCATCGCGAATCACAGCCAGGCCCTTACGGGCCACACCGGGCGGCAGGCCCGATGCATGGCTGCAAGATTGGACATGACAAGGACGTACCTCATGAAACCCGCCTCTCGCTTGCAAGGCCGGCATCACCCCCAGATATGGAACAGCGCGCCGCAACTGGCCGACATTCCCATCATCAGTACCCAGACCCTCATTCCCCAAGGCGCCCGCGCGGTCATCCTTGCCCCGCACCCTGGCGATGAAGTGGGTGCCTGTGGCGGGCTGCTCCAGTTGTTGAGCAACCTGGACCAACCCATGTTGTTGATTTCAGTCACCGACGGCGATCTCAGCCACCCCGGCTCGCCATTGTGGTCCGATGAACGACTGCGCACGTTCCGTCCGCATCCCCAGGAAAGCGTGGACGCCCTGCATCGCCTGGGCGTGCCTGCCCATGGCCTGCAATGGGTACGTGCCGGCTTCCCGGAAAAAAGCCTGGACGAGCATGAAGCGCAGCTCGCCGCGTTCATCGGCCATCACCTGCGGCCAGGCGACGTGGTCTTCGGCACTTGGCGCATGGATGGCGACAGCGATCACGACACAGTCGGCCGCGCCGGAGCCTTGGCCGCAGAAAAGATCGGCGCGGTGTTCAACGAAGTGCCCGTGTGGGCCTGGCATTGGCCGGTTCGTGAACAAAACAAGATACCCTGGCATCGGGCTCGCAAGTTACGCCTGGACGTCTGGACCACCGCGCGCAAGCGCCACGCCATGCACGCCTATGCCAGTCAGCTCAGCGGGGAACCCGCCAGCGGCATTGCACCGCTGGTACCGCGGGTTATCCTGGAGCGCATGGGCATGCCGTATGAGATTGTTTTCATCTGATCGTCGAAATCATCTGCGGGACCTGACTCCTGAGTTGATTCCTCAGTTCCAGTCGCCCGTGATGCCATGCCACCAAGAATTCCGGAACTGCCGCAGCCGCCATCAGTCGCATGAACAGATACGTCTGACGCAGGAGTGAACGTGACTCGCGATCCCGACTGGCGGGCCCAGGAATCAGTGTCGTTGGAGACGCCAGCGGCGGTTCATCGGTTGCGCGTGCTGACAGTCAATACCCACAAGGGGTTTACCGCCCTCAACCGTCGTTTCATCTTGCCCGAACTGCGTGAGGCGGTGCGCAGTACGGGGGCCGACCTGGTTTTCCTGCAGGAAGTCCTTGGCGAACATGATCGACATGCCTCGCGCTATGACAATTGGCCGCAGACCTCACAATACGAATTCCTGGCCGACAGCATGTGGAGCGATTTTGCCTACGGGCGGAACGCGGTTTACCCCGACGGCCACCATGGCAACGCATTGCTTTCCAAATACCCTATCCGCCAGTTCCGCAATCTCGACGTATCGATCACAGGTCCGGAGCGGCGTGGATTGCTGCATTGTGTGCTGGACGTGCCAGGCCACGCCGAAGTCCATGGGATCTGCGTGCACCTGAGCCTGCTGGAAAGTCATCGCCAGCTGCAACTCACGCTGCTCTGCAAGCTACTCGATTCGTTGCCTGAGGACGCCCCGGTGATCATCGCTGGCGATTTCAACGATTGGCAATTGCGCGGTAACGTCACGCTCGCTCGTCGTCAGTATCTGCACGAAGCCTTCGAACACCATCATGGCCGCCCCGCTCGGACCTATCCCGCCCGTTTCCCGCTGCTACGCCTGGACCGCATTTATCTACGCAACGCCACCAGCCACGCGCCACAAATCCTCGGCAACAAGCCCTGGACACACCTGAGCGACCATCTGCCGCTGTCGGTGGAAGTGCATCTGTAATCGCGGATACCGGCAAAGCGACCTGTAAGATCTGACAGTAGCGGCGCTTTTCATTCGTTGCTAGCGTGCCTTGCATACAGCGAGCGTTGCCGGGTCCTGCGCGCCATTTGTCGTGCAACCACTGCTGATACCGGCATGCCAGGGATGCTGATGCAGAGGGATAGCAGATGATTCGGCGCAATCACGGTTTCAATCGCTTGTTCAACGCAATGTGGGTAGCGGCTCCGCTCCTGCTACCTGCCTCTTCCGCCATGGCCGCTTGCACGCTGACACCCACGGCAGGTGATGACACCTACGTGTGCGACAGCAGCACCAGTGCCGTCGGGCTCACGGACCTGTCGGGCGATAACACGCTGACAGTCGAAGGCACCGGCGTCATTCAAGGAGACGTCATCTTCGACGCTGGAAACGACACCATCAGGATCAATGCCAACGGCGTGATCGACGGAAACGTCGAGCAAGGTTCGGAAGCCGACGTGTTTGTGATGACGGGTGGCGAAATCGAGTCCCTCTCACAAGGCGACGGCCTTGATCGCTTCACAATGACCGGAGGCAACATCGTCGGAGCGTTCGAGGACGGCGACATCGCTCAAATGAGCGGCGGCACCATTGGCCGGGTCGACATGAAGCTCGACGATAATGTTTTCACAATGACGGGCGGGACGATCCAGGGCAATCTGGTCACTGGTTTCGGCAAGGACACAATCACGCTATCTGCCGGCAACATCGGCGGGAACGTCAGTGTCAGCGGTGGTGATGACAGCGTGACCGTCAGCGGCGGAAGCATCGGCGGCGAAGTGCGTACCAGTACCGGCAACGACACGTTTGTATGGAGCGGCGGTGAAATTCGCTCAGCTGTCTTGATGGGCGACGGCAATGACACCGCACAGTTGAGCACACTCACCGAAGCGGGGCTTGCCCCTACACCCCGTGTCGACGGCGGCTTGGGCCAAGACGTACTGGCATTTCAGGGCAGCACGTCCGGCACCGGTGCCCGTTACACGTTATGGGAAACGATCAAGCTTGCCCAAGGCTCACGCCTGGACTTGGCCGGTACACTGGTGCTAGGCGACAGCACCACCGGAACGGGGGTGCTTGAGATTGACGGCAGCAGCGTACTGACCTCGACTCAGGGCGTCATTGCACCGTTTACCGCTGGCCAGATGACCACACTCAACAACTCCGGGGTGATTGACCTCGCCGATGGCAACACCCGCACCGATGACACCCTCACGGTGCAAGGTAATTATGTGGGTAATGGCGGGCAATTGCGCCTGCAAACCGCCGTGGGGGCAGATGGCGCCGCCAGCGACAAGCTGGTGGTCAGTGGCGGCACGCTCACGGGCACCACCGCTATCAGCGTCACCAACCTGGGAGGCGCAGGCGGCCTGACCACCCAGGACGGCATCGAGCTGGTCCAGGCCCAAGGGGGAGCCGTCAGCGACAGCAATGCCTTTTCATTGGCGCAATCGGTCTCGGCCGGTGCGTTCGATTACCGTCTGTTCAAGGGCGGCGTGTCCGGCAATGCCGACACCTGGTATCTGCGCTCGACTGTCGTGGCAGGTCCGATCGCAGCGCCCAGCCCAACGTTACCGGCCCTGCCAGTCGCCGTGCCGGGCGCCGCGCCGATTCCACTGTATCGCCCGGAAGTCCCCACCTGGTCAGTGTTGCCCCCCGCCGCGGCACAACTGACCCTGATGGCCCTGGGCACGTTTCATGATCGCCAGGGCGACCAACGCCTGTTGACCGAAACCGGGGCGTTCGGCGCGGGCTGGGGCCGAGCCTACGGCAAGGACCTCGACCAGACCTGGGCCGGGACGGTTGCGCCGCGGTTCGACGGTTCAATCAAAGGTTTCCAGGTAGGCCACGACCTATACGCTGCGCCGACCTCTGGCGGCCAGACCCAGCGTATCGGGTTCTTTGTCGGCCATACCGAATTGAACGGCAACGTCGACGGTTTCAATCTGGGTTTCGAAGGTCGGCGCGCCGGCAAGATCGAACTCGACGGCGACAGCTATGGGCTGTATTGGACCCTGATCGATCCTTCCGGCGGGTATGTCGATGCGGTAGTCATGGGCACGCGATTGAATGGCGACAGCCGCTCCGATCGCGGCGTCAAGATCGACAATCGTGGGCACGCCCTGACCCTGTCGGCGGAGGCCGGCTATCCGTTTGCCGTGGGGCGCGATTGGGTGCTCGAACCCCAGGCGCAGATCATTCATCAGAAAATATCCCTGGACACCCAGGACGACGGTATCTCGAAGGTCGAATTCGATTCCGACAGTGCTTGGACCGGTCGCCTGGGCGCGCGGCTCAAGGGTCGCTACCAAGTCAGCGGTATGCCGGTGGAGCCTTATCTGCGGGCCAATCTCTGGCACACCTTCTCCGGCACCGATACGGTGACATTCGACGACACGCAACGGATCGAGACCGAACAACGCGCTTCCACCGCCGATCTGGGCGCGGGCGTTATCGTCAGCCTGGCGCCTACGGTCAGTGCCTACGCCGGCGTGGACTACAGCAATAACCTCGACAGCAACCAGCAACGCGGCATGGCCGGCAATATTGGCCTGCGAATCAGTTGGTGAATCCTGGCGATCTTTCGATAGAGGGGCCCACGTCCAAACGAATGGCAGGACCATCGGCCCCTACCACTTAAAAAACACCTCCATTAAGGCGTATAACGCTAAAAGCGATATACGCCTGAAGCTGCAGCCCCTGGCTCATTTCATTGATGGAGTAACGACATGACCACAGCCAACCTCCTCGCCACCCTATTCCCAAGCGCCGCTGAAATTCCGCCGGCCTACCGTCTCGATGGGCAGGTCGAGCAACGTGAATACCTGGTCGATGGTGTCCTGAGAGCCTGGCAAGGTCCGCTGGCCACAGTGCGCAGCCCGGTGTACCTGGCAGGTCCGCATGGCGATGAACAAGTGATTCTCGGCAGCACGCCATTACTCGATGCCGAAACCGCGCTGACCGCCCTCGACGCGGCTGTCCGGGCCTATAATCGCGGCCAGGGCCAGTGGCCGACGATGCGTGTCGCCGAACGCATCCGCCATGTCGAAACCTTCCTGGCGCGCATGCGCGAACAGCGCGAGGCGGTGGTCAAGCTGCTGATGTGGGAGATCGGCAAGAACCTCAAGGATTCCCAGAAAGAATTCGACCGCACCTGCGACTACATCGTCGACACCATCAATGCCCTCAAGGAGCTTGACCGGCGCTCCAGCCGTTTCGAATTGGAACAGGATACGCTCGGGCAGATTCGCCGCGTCCCCTTGGGCGTGGCCCTGTGCATGGGCCCCTACAATTATCCGCTGAATGAAACCTTCACCACGCTGATTCCCGCGCTGATCATGGGCAATACCGTGGTGTTCAAGCCGGCCAAGCTTGGCGTGCTGCTGATACGCCCACTGTTGGAAGCCTTTCGCGACAGCTTTCCGGCGGGCGTGATCAACGTCATCTACGGCAGCGGCCGGGAGACGGTCAGCGCGCTGATGGCCAGCGGTAAAATCGACATCTTCGCCTTCATTGGCACCAACAAGGCCGCCAGCGACCTGAAGAAACTCCATCCGCGCCCGCACCGCCTGCGTGCCGCACTGGGGCTGGACGCGAAGAACCCCGGCCTGGTGCTGCGCGACGTCGATCTCGACAACGCCGTCAGCGAAGCCCTGACCGGTTCGTTGTCATTCAACGGCCAGCGCTGCACGGCACTGAAGATTTTGTTTGTCCATGAGGACGTCGCCCCGGCGTTCATCGAGAAATTCAACGCCAAGCTCGCCGCGTTGAAACCTGGTATGCCTTGGGAAGACGGCGTGGCGCTGACGCCTTTGCCCGAGGCCGGCAAGGTCGATTACCTGCATTCGCTGGTGGCCGACGCAATCGCCAAGGGTGCGGGCATCATGAACGCACACGGTGCTGAATCCAGGGCTTCGTTTTTCTATCCGGCCGTGCTCTATCCCGTGAATACCGCAATGCGCGTCTACCATGAAGAGCAGTTCGGCCCGGTCGTGCCCATCGTGCCGTACCGCGACCTCAACACCGTGGTCGATTACGTACTCGAGTCCGACTTCGGCCAGCAACTGAGCATTTTCGGCACCAATCCGGCCGAAATCGGCAAGCTGGTGGACACGTTCGCCAACCAGGTCGGGCGCATCAACATCAACGCCCAGTGCCAACGCGGCCCGGACACCTTCCCGTTCAATGGCCGGAAAAACTCGGCCGAGGGCACGCTGTCGGTGCACGATGCATTGCGCACCTTCTCGATCCGCACGCTGGTGGCAACCAAATTCCAAGAGAGTAACAAGGCTCTGATCAGCGACATCATCCGGGAACGCGATTCAAATTTCCTGACCACCGACTACATCTTCTGACACCTTTGGCCGGTTACGGCAGGGCTGGACGGCGCCACTTGATGCTCCAGCCCTGCTGCATGCCGGCAGCCGCCAGCAGAATCGCCGCCACACCCAGCCATTGCAGCGGTTCGAGGCGATGGCCGAAGGCAAACCAGTCGACGAAGATCGCTGCGATCGGGTAGATGAAGGACAGTGCGCCCGTCACCGCCGTCGGCAAGCGCTGGATCGCGCTGTACAACAGCACATACATCACGCCAGTGTGAATCATGCCAAGGGTCAACAGGCTGGCCCAAGCCTCGGGTTGCCGTGGCAAGGCCGAGAAATTCGCCCATGGCGCCAGCAGCAATATCCCGGTGCTGACCTGGATCAACGCGATCAGATGGGGCGGCGTGCCGGTCAGGCGCTTGATAATCAACGCCGCAACGGCATACAGAAAGGCCGCGCCCAATGCCAGGGCGATACCCACCAGATAGTTTCCGCCCCCCTGCCCTTGCTCACCGTGGGCACTGACGATGGCCAACATTCCGAGAAACGAAACCGCCAGCCAGAACATTTTTTGCGCGGTGATCTTCTCGCCCAGAAACAGCGCCGCCAACCCCACCAACATGAACGGCTGGACGTTATACACGGCCGTACCGATGGCAATCGAAGCATGGGAATACGAAGCGAATAACAACACCCAGTTCCCCACGATCGCTGCGCCGCTGAGCACCGCGAGCAGGAAAGTCGTACGTGTCAGCAGATCCCGGCGCAAGAAACCAAAACCGGCGCAAATCAGCAGCAACGTGCCGGCGCCAAATACGCAGCGCCAGAACACCACGTCCAGCACGGGCACGCCGGAGACCAGCACGAACCAGCCTATGGTTCCGGAAATCAGCATGGCGGCGGTCATTTCGAGCGAACCGCGGCGTAAGGTCTTGTCCATCTTCAGGCTCCTCCAGTCAGTGCGCACAGTATGCCGAGCCGCCGGGCTGCTTCTCCATGGCTTGAAAAAGGCTAAACTGCGTTTCGACCTTTTTTATCAAGGCCACTTGCGACTTTTGCCTAACGGAGCAGAAATGACTGACGATATCGACCAGATCCTCATCAGCGCCCTGATGGAAGACTCCCGGCGCTCGCTCAAGGCCTTGGCAAACCTCAGCGGCCTGTCCTCACCCAGCGTCGCCGAGCGCCTGCGCCGACTCGAAGAGCGCGGCGTGCTCAAGGGTTATACGGTTGAGGTCGACCCGAAAAGCTTTGGCTATCAGCTCCAGGCTATCGTGCGCATCCGCCCGTTACCGGGGCAATTGCAGGCAGTGGAACGACAAATACAGGCCATCGGCGAATTTACTGAATGCGACAAGGTGACGGGTGAGGATTGTTTCATCGCTCGTCTGCATGTGCGTTCGATGGAGCACTTGGATGTGTTGTTGGACCAGCTCAATATTCATGCCGAGACCAATACGGCCATTGTCAAGAAGACGCCGGTGAAGCGGCGTTTGCCGCCCATGGCACCGACAAATCCCTAAAACAATCTTCGAGAAATTCGACACACACCCGCAGCTTGGCCGACTGACTAAGTCGGGTCGGATACACCGCCCAGACATTCGCGCTTTGCGAATACTCGGGCAGCACCTGGACCAGACGCCCCTGGTCCAGCATGGACCTGACGTCCCACATCGAGCGCAACAGGATGCCGCCGCCGCTCAAGGCCCACTCCAAAACGATTTCACCGCTGTTGGACGACAACGGGCCGCCGACGCGCACCGTTTCCTCTTGGCCACTTTTAGTCAGTGTCCACATGCCGAAGGCGTTGTTGCGCTCCTTGAGCACCAGGCAATCATGCGCGTTGAGGTCGTCCAGCGAACGCGGCTCGCCCCGTCGTTCCAGGTAATCGGGGCTTGCGCAAAGCACCCGCCGATTACTCGCCAACTTGCGGCCAAGGTGTTGACCCGGCAGGTCATCGCCCACGCGAATTTCCAGGTCGAACCCCTCGCCGACGAGATCGACGACACGGTCAAACACGTCCAGGCGGATATCGAGCCTGGGATAGGTCTGCGACAGTTTGCCAATGGCCGGGGCCACGTGATTGCGGCCAAAACCAAAGCTGCTGCAAATGTGCAATGACCCAGTGGGTTGATGACGTGCCTGGGCGATATCGCCAACAAACTCATCGAAATCACCCAGGAGCTTTTCGGCCCATACCCGTACACGTTCACCGTCGTCGGTCAATGCGATACGCCGTGTCGTGCGGTGCAGCAACTTGGTAGACAGGGTCGCTTCAAGGACAGAGATGCGCTTGCTGATATAAGCCGGTGAAAAACCCAACGCTTGCGCCGCGCTTGCAAAGCCGTTCTTACGAATGACCGTCAGAAAGACTTTCAAATCCTCCGGCAGCGGAAATTGATCACGATGCGTGTTCATATACCCATGGCAACGCTATTCTTCCCAGATTTCGCGAAGAATAGCATTGAACCCATCTGGATCAACCGCCGTATTTTTGCAACAACTTCAACGTCACTCCATTGGTCCAGCCGAAGCCGTCCTGCAATTCATATTCACCGCCTCCGCCACCGTCGCCTTGCCCGGAGAGGTTGTATTTCTCGACCAGCTTGTCCTCTTTGCCATAAAGCGCTTGGACCTGCTGCAAGAAGCGATTGCCAATCTGCCTGGCCAGCTCGGTTTGCCCATATCGTTCAAGCCCTTCGACTGCCACCCACTGCAACGGCGCCCAGCCATTGGGTTCGTCCCACTGCTGACCGTTGTTGACCTGGGTGGTGGCAATGCCGCCCGGACGCAACAAGCCTTCGCGCACCGCATCGGCCGTACGGTTGGCACGCTCGGCGGAGGCCAGGCCGGTGTAGAGCGGGAAAAGCGTCGCAGCGGTGAGCGCCGGACGCTGCCGGTTCCGCTGCCAATCGTAGTCCACGTAGTAACCGCCTTCGGCGTTCCATAGATGCGTTTCGATTGCCCGTTGACGCTGGGCAGCGCGCTGGCCATAGGCTTGGGTACACGGCGAGTTGTGGAGGGTTTCACAGGCTTTGGCGATGGTGCGTTCCAAGTGATACATCAGGCTATTCAAGTCCACCGGGGCAATAGAGGTAGTTCGGATTGTGGCCAGGGTCTTGTCGTCGTCCAGCCAGCGGGAACTGAAATCCCAGCCGCTCTCCGCGCCGGCGCGCAGGTCGCGCCAGACTTCCTGCCGGGGCCTGTCCGGCACCTGTTCGGCGGTCTTGAGGTCCTGCAACCAGGACTCCTGCCGAGGCGTCGCGCTGGCGTCCCAATACCGATTGAGCACGCTGCCATCGGCGAGCTTGACCACGTGTTTCCCGGCCTCACCGGCCTTGAGCGTTTGCGCGCCGGCCATCCAATAGGCGTATTCCCTCTGCAATTGAGGAAGGTAGCGCCCGTAGGCCTGATCGCCTTCGATATGCGCTTGCAGTTCCACCATGTAGGCGAAGAACGGCGGCTGTGACCGGCTCAGGTAGTAGGTGCGGTTACCATTGGGGATGTGGCCATAGGTGTCGATCATGTAGGCGAAATTGTCAGTCATCTGGCGAATCTGCGTCTTCTCACCGCTTTGCTCCAGCCCCAGCATGGTGAAATACGAGTCCCAGTAATACATCTCACGGAAACGTCCACCCGGGACCACATAGGGCTGCGGCAACGGCAGCAGGCTGCTGTATCGGGGGACTTGGGGATAGGTTCGGCTGAGCACGGGCCAGAGGTTGTCGATATGCTCTCTGATCGGCGCCCCGGGTTGCGGCGCCGGGCTTTGCGCTTGTCCGGATTCGATGAAGTTGTCTTTCACGAACTCGTTGAGGTCGAAGTCGGCGCTGTCGCGACGGGCCAGGTAATCGGCGCGGATCTGCGAAGGGTCGCGTTTGGGCAGTGCATCGACAAAATGCTTCTGGTCCGTAAACAACTGTTTACCTTGCACCGCTTCGAACAACTCGGGATACGCCTGGTCAGGCGGCACGTTGGCGCGACTTCGAGCATCCTCATAGCTCCATGTCGCAGGCGATTGGCTTGAACACGCTACGCATAGCAGCGCGGTAAAGGACAGGCTGGCGAGATAAACAGGACGCATCTGAAGCTCCATGATGTTGTCAGTTCCTTCAGAAATAACTGACAGAAAAGGATGAGCCTCAGTTCACTTAAAACGCCTTTCCTCACTTCAATGGAACCCCGGTTTGCCCGTCCTCTCTATCGCAGAACCAACAGAGCGGAGGTGTTGATCATGATTTCCCCGGCAACCGGCATGCGGACTGGCGAGCGCTATACCATCGAAAGCGTCGAGCGAGCGCCGCATTTCCCTGGCTTTTTTCTCGATGGAAAGTACTACCTGGGCCCTGAACTGAACATGGCGGTGGGCTGGCTGGAGGGTCAGAATTTTCTCTATGACCAACTCGATCCCGAGGGTGAACCGGTGTACCCCGACAGGGTCGCCGGCACCATTGAAGACCTGACGTTAATCATGGCCGACGGTGTGCGTTTGAAACTGGCGCCCATCCACGCCGAGACCGATCGGCCCTCCCAACGATCCATGGATCGCGCCGATTCCGCTCAGGGATCCAAGACATCCCCCCTCGCGGAAAAACTGGTGGTCATCACCGGAGCGTCCAGCGGGATCGGCCGCGCAGCCGCCCAGGCGTTTGCCCGGCAAGGTGCGCGCCTGGTCCTGGCGGCACGCGACCGTGCCGCACTCGGCGAGGTGGTCGATGAATGCCAGGCACAAGGCGCCGCTGCGTTGGCGGTGTGCACCGACGTCACCCGCAGCGAGCAGATGCAGGCCTTGGCGGCCGAGGCCGCCACGTTCGGTGACGGTCGCATCGACATCTGGATCAACAACGCCGGCGTAGGCGCGGTAGGCAGTTTCGAGCAGACGCCGCTCGATGTGCATGAACAGGTGCTGCAGACCGACTTGCTCGGCTACCTGCGTGGCGCCTACGTTGCCTGGCCCTATTTCAAGGCGCAAAAGCGCGGCATCCTGATCAATACACTGTCGTTGGGCAGTTGGGTCGCACAGCCGTATGCCGCTGCCTACTCAGCCAGCAAGTACGGGTTGCGGGGTTTGTCCGAAGCTTTGCGCGGTGAATTGGGCGAACACCCCGATATCCACGTTTGCGATATTTATCCTGCTGTCATCGATACACCTGGCTTTCGCGACGGCGCCAACTTCACCGGCCATGCTCTCAAGCCACCGCCTCCGGTCTATGATCCGCAGCGGGTCGCCGACGCGATGGTCAACTGCGCGCTCAATCCCAAGCCCAGCACCACCGTCGGCAGCGCGGCGATACTCGCCAGAGCGGCGCATTTCCTGCTGCCCGGCTTCCCGCAGCTCTCCGGCTGGCTGACGCGCCGGAGCCTGGACCGCAGCCCGCCGTTAGCTTCGTCTACGGGCAACCTGTTCGCCCCACCCAGCGGCCAGCGGCGTATCGAGGGCGGCTGGCGCCAACCCGCACGACGGCCGACCCCCTTGCTGGTGGCGGGCGCGGCGCTGTTGATTGGCGGTTGTCTGGTGGCGTTGGGCCGGGAGCGTGGTCGGGGGTAACGGACCGTTTCGCCTGCTGTCAGTTGAAGCGCTGGAAACGGGCCATGGCGAGGGTTCATTCCCTCGCCATGATCTTGCAGAAAGACCTGGGCGAACTGCAACTCAGGCGATGTGCAACGCCCTTCCCTTGGTCTCTGCCAGGGCATTGTTCAAAGCCGCCTGGAACAGCTCGACCAGCATATCGATTTCAGCGGCCTGGATGATCAACGGTGGCAGGAACCGCACGACGGCCCCATGCCGCCCGCCAAGTTCGAGGATGACACCCAGGCGCAGGCATTGACGCTGGATGGCCTGGGCCAATGCCGAATCCGCCGGGGGCACACGACTCTCGCTCGGCGTGTCACCGACGATTTCCACGCCCACCATGAGCCCACGGCCGCGTACTTGGCCCAGACAAGGGTAACCGCCCTGCAGCTGTCGCAGCTGTTCCATCAGGCGTTGGCCCATGAGCTCGGCATGCCCTGGCAGGTCTTCGCTGATGATATGGCGCAACGTCGCGGCTCCCGCGGCCATCGCCATCTGATTGCCACGGAACGTGCCGGCATGGGCACCGGGTTTCCAGGTGTCCAGCTCTTCGCGATACACCATCACCGCCAGTGGCAGCCCGCCGCCGATGGCTTTGGAAAGTACAAGAATGTCCGGCTCAATGTCGGCATGCTGGAAGGCAAACAGTTTGCCGGTACGCCCCAGGCCGGTCTGCACTTCATCGATGATCAGTGCGACGCCATGCTTGCGGGTCAATTGACGCAAGCCCTGGAGCCAGCGTACCGGTGCCGGAATCACCCCGCCCTCGCCTTGCACGACTTCCACGACTACCGCCGCGGGCGGCAACACACCGGACTCCGGGTCACTCAACAGCTGTTCGATAAAATGCAGGCCAGCATCGACACCTGCTTCACCGCCGATACCGAATGGACAGCGGTAGTCATAGGGATACGGCAGGAACTGCACGTCGGCCATCAGCGAGCCCAGCGCCTGTTTCGGCCCCAGGTTGCCCATCAGGCTCAATGTGCCCAAGGTCATGCCATGGTAGCCGCCGGAGAACGTCAGGATCGGCTTGCGGCCGGTGGCGATTCTCGCCAGCTTCAAGGCCGCCTCGATGCCGTCGGCACCGGTCGGTCCGCAAAACTGGATGCGCGCGTGACGAGCAAAATTTTCCGGCAATGCGTTGAACAGGTCCTCGACGAAACGATCCTTGACCGGTGTCGTCAAGTCCAGGGTGTGCAAGGGCAAGCCGGAATCAAGTGTCTGACGCATGGCCGCGATGGCCACCGGATGGTTATGACCCAGCGCCAATGTCCCCGCGCCAGCGAGGCAGTCCATGAACAATTGGCCTTGGGTATCACGCACATATAGACCATGGGCTTCTTGCAAGGCCAACGGAATGCGCCGCGGGTAGGAACGAGCATTCGACTCCCGGGCCGCTTGGCGTTGCAGATACGGGTTGGTGTTCAGTTCACGCGGCGCTTGTTGGCGGAACTGCTCCAGCGTGAAGGTTGCGCTGGAGGATGAACGGGGCTGGACACTTTCCATTTTGACTCCCTGAGTAACCACTCGGTTGTGGGCGATCAGCCCTGTCCTTGTACCTGCATGGCTTGACGCAGGCTTAGCGGGCGCATGTCAGTCCAGACTTTCTCGATATAAGCCAGGCACTCTTCCTTGCTGCCCTGCATGTCCACGGTGCGCCAGCCGTCGGGGACGCTGCGGTAGTCCGGCCATATCGAGTACTGCTCTTCTTCATTGACTACAACCAGAAACCGCGTATCCGGGCTATCCAAACTCATTGCTTGCTCCTTGATTGGCATGGCGGGGAAAGGTCGCTACGATACAATACTAATGGTAGCGATTCTCATTAATATTTTAAAAATCTTACGTTGCTCGCATATTTCAATGTCGACGAGCAGTCGCAAGACGGTTGTGCGCTGTTTATACTTCGCCCCTCTGAACGATAACCTCTCTCAATTCGCGGTCACGGATGAGTCAATGATTCCCAGCCTTGCTCCGCTGTTCACCGGGCCGCTCGCTGCCTTTGAAGGGAAACTGCAACTGCGCAGCCATCCACGCGCCGATCTGCAGGCCGCCGTGTTCTTCCAGCACGAGACGTTCAGTGCATTCGTCGACGATCTGCTGGCACGCTACAAGACCGATGAGCGTCTGGCCTTGGTGTCGCTGTGGTCCAAGTGGTATTTCAGTACTTTCCTGGCGCCAGTGATGGCCGCCAACCTGCTCCAGCAACGGGACCTGCCGCTCGCCCTGGCTGATGTCGGCCTGAAACTCGGCGATGACGCCAGGCCGCAAGCCCTGCATTTGCGCGACGATGGTCAGATACTCCTCCAGTGCACGGCCTTCGAGCGGTTCCATACGCTCGTCGAATGCCATCTGGAACCCGTCATCGAGATCCTTGCCAGTGTCAGCCGGGCATCGCCCCGGTTGTTCTGGAGCAACGCCGCCAACACCTTTGAATTCGTCACCACGCGGATCGAACTGCACCCCCTGGCTGATGCCTTCAGCACCCTGCCGGCCAGGGAAATCCTCACTGCCCGGCTACGTCCCGACGGCCGGCGCAACCCTCTGTTCGCGCCCGTGCGGTACCAAGACATCGGCGAGGACGAACCGCAGCGCCTGAGGCGCATCTGCTGCATTCGCTACCGTCTTCCCGGTGTCGGCTATTGCAGCAGTTGCCCGCTCGATGAATCCAAGCGGCAGGACCAGCACGGCTGAGTGCCGCCCATCATTTGACCAACTGAAAAGGGTTCTCCGTGGCCCGGTCGTAATCGACGAGGTGGCCGTAATCGAGCCGATAGACCCGGTCCGCCACGTCGAAATAGCGATCGTCGTGGGTGATGGCGATCACGGTCTTGCCGGCCGCTTTCAGCTCGGGCAACAGCTCGTTGTAGAACACATGGCGAAAGACCGGATCCTGGTCCGCCGCCCATTCGTCGAGCAGGAACACTTCACGACCTTCCATCATCAGCAACAGCAAGGCCAGGCGTTTGCGTTGGCCCTGGGACAAGGCCGTGGTCGACAACCTTCCGGCGGCAAATTCGACCTTGTGGGCCAATCCGAGGCGCTCAAGATAATGATCCACTCGAGCCTCAAGCCCTTCATGGTCACCCGCCTCGCCCAGCACGTCAGCGAACAAGTAGAAGTCGGCAAAGATGGCGGCGAAATGTTCCCGGTGCCATTCACTGGTGCTGGCATCAAGCGCTACACCATTGAGTGAAACCTCTCCGGATGCTGGCACGTAGAGCCCGGTCAGCAGCTTGGCCAGGGTCGATTTGCCGCTGCCGTTGCCCCCCACGATGAAAATCAGTTCGCCGCGGCGAATCGTCAGGTCGATCGGGCCCAGCTCAAACGCAAACTCGTCGTTCTTGCCGGCATAGCGGTAGCGCACGTCCGAAAGGCGCAGTTCGCGGAAAGGTTGCGCCGCTTGTGCGGGGGTCTTGAACTCCACCGTCTCGCCCAATGCCAGGGCGTCGATGGCCTGCAAGGCGACATGACCACGGATGACCGCGGGAATGGCGTCGAGGATCATCGAGATCGGCGTGCGCAGGAACATGATCGCCAACACGTAGCCGACCACCACCTGCTGGTTGAGCAACCCCAACCCCTGGCCGAGGAAAAACAGTGTGCCGATCAACATGAACACCAGCAGTGTCGTCCAGTTGAGGTTCACCGCCCACAGGGTATCGGCGCGTACCGATGCGTCCAGCGAAGCGCGCGCGATGGGTTCGAGCTTGTGTTGATAGAGCAAGTGCCGGCGCTCCCGGCTCAGGCCCAATTCGCAGCGCCCCTGGATCGTGGCTTCGAACTGCTCGGCCAACTGGTCGTCCTGCTGCCGGACGGCCTGCATCAAGGTCTTGACCTTGCGCCCCAACAACACATCGAGACCTACGCCTGCGGCGATCACTGCCAGCGTCAGGAAAAAGAATGGCAGGCTCAACCAGGCCATGTAGACCAACCCCGCCAATAGCAGCAAGCCGTTGTACAAGGAAATCGGCAACTGCTTGAACGCCGTGGCGACAGTGGTCACGTCCTTGGTCAGGGCGTTGTAGATACGCGGACTGCCGAGCCGCTCGATGCGTTCCAGCGCGGTGCCCAGCACCTTGCCCACCAGCCGCAGGCGCAGTTGATACACCAGGCGATGGCCGATCTGCACCAGCAACCACTGGGAGGTGACACCGCTGATGAACAACAGGACCAGCAGGCCACCGAACAGCAGCACGCCGCGACCGAGGTCGTCCAGGCCTTGCTCCAGGCAGCGGTTGATGTAGCCGATCAGGCCAATACTGGTGGCCGCGCTCAAGGCACTGCTCAGCACCGCGAGGAAAATGCGCCATCGCGCGTTATGCAGCAGTTCTTTCAATAACATCATGGGACCGGCACCACCTTGGCAGAGGTTTGCAACAGTAAAGGCAGCAGGTGTTCGACCAATCGCGGGTCGCCGAGCATCTCATGATGCCCCACGTCCAATGTCCACTGGCTGACAGGTTGGCGAGCATGGCGTTGCCACTGCGCTCGTAAATCCCCATGGGCATTACCGCGCCAGAGCCAGACCGGCACATCGACGGTCGGCAAGGCCTGCTCGTACAAGCGGGTCTTGATCGCGCGATATTGCGCCATCAACGCCAGTAATTCTGCGTCGGCTGCCTCCCACTGCAAGTGAGCGCGCACCTGCTCATCATCGAGCAACCGGGCGACACCCTCGGCATAGTCAAGGCCGGCCAACAGGCCCGTCAACCGCTCCCTTAGCGACTCGCCGAGCGGCTGCGCGTGGCTGCGGCAATAAAAAGCGAAATCGGCGATCAACTGCCCGGCTTCATCGCCCTCGCCGGCCAGGCTACGCTGAGCATCGTGATCGAGCACCACCAGCCCTTCGACGCTAAAGCCACTGGCTTGCAGATGCGGCACCAGCAGCAAGGCCAGGCGTGCGGCCAGGCTCCAACCCAACAACACTAACGGGCGCTGCTTGAGCTGCGCCGGGATACTCGCCACGTATTGCCGCAACAGCGCGTCCATATTCCCGTGGGTCCAGCCGTCTTCAACGGCGGCTAGGCCAAACACCGCGACTTCGCCGCGCAGGTTATCGACCAGCGGTTGGTACGCCTGCAGATGCCCTTGCGCGCCATGCACCAGCAACAAGGCCGGCGCATGCGGATCGGCATCGTTCAGGACTTTCCACGGACCGCCACCGACCTCGCCCAGGCCTCGGACAAGATCGCGCACCGTATGCCGTTCGAACAGCAGGTTGGTCGGCAGGTTGAGGCCCAGTTGTTCGCGGATCAGCGACACCACTTTGATCGCCGCCAGCGAATGTCCGCCGACGTTGAAGAAGTTGTCGGTCACGCCGAGGTCGTCAACGCCCAGCACATCGCACCAGATGCCGAGGACGGCTGTCTCCAGCTCGCCAACTGGCGCCACGCGGGTATGCTGCAAGCGTTGCCGGGCGCGTTCGAGCAGGCTCTTGCGGTCGAGCTTGCCGTTGCTGTTCAGCGGCATGGCCTTC
This sequence comes from Pseudomonas sp. Z4-20, assembly GCF_051131955.1. Lineage (NCBI taxonomy): Bacteria > Pseudomonadati > Pseudomonadota > Gammaproteobacteria > Pseudomonadales > Pseudomonadaceae > Pseudomonas > Pseudomonas sp. Z4-20. The sequence continues at coordinate 2,612,719 of NZ_CP071641.1, read as the reverse complement.
AAGGCAAAGATACCGCTGGGCAGCATGTAGTCCGGCAACTGGCGAGCCAGGCAGGCGCGCAGTTGATCCGTTCCTTGCCAGTGGGCGTCATCGCTAACCACAAAGGCCAGCAACCGCCCGTGATCACCTTCACCGTCCAACAGCACAGCGGCCTGCAAGACGCCAGGCTGAGCCAGCATCGCTTGCTCGACCTCCGCCAACTCAAGGCGGAACCCGCGGATTTTCACCTGCTGATCGTTGCGCCCCAAAATGCGCAAAGCCCCGTCGGCCTGGCGCAAGGCCAGGTCGCCGGTACGGTACAGGCGTTTGCCGCTGGCAGGATCGACACCGAAGGCACCGCCGCCGACATCGCCTACATAACCCCTGCCGACGCTGGCGCCACTGATGCATAGCTCACCAGCCTGACCGGATGGCACCGGCCGTTGCTGCTCGTCGAGCAAATGAACGCGGTTATCACCCAGCACCTGGCTCAACGCGCAACCGCTCACGCCTTGCTCCAGATCGATTGCCCGCCACAACACACCGACGGTGGTCTCCGTCGGACCGTAGTGGTTGTAAAGACGGCAGGTCGATTCGGCCTGTGCCACACGTGTCAGCAGCGCCTCGCCAATCGGCTCGCCGCCCAACACCAGGACTTGACGTGGAAGCACATCGGCAGCCTGCTCGCCCATCAAGGCTTCGAGGTGCGACGGGACGATTTTCAGCACGTCCAACGGGTAACGCCGAAGCTCTTCGGCAAAGGCCTGTGCGTCGGTCACCGTCGACTGTGCGAGTACATGCACGCAACCGCCCTGCAGCCAGGCCGGGAACAGCACGGTATTGCCCAGGTCCGCTAGCAACGAAGACACCAACCCGTAATGCCCGCCCTCGGGCAACTGCAGGGCGCGGGTTACTTGGGTGGCGTAGTGACGCAATTGCCCCTGTTCGATCTGCACACCTTTGGGTTTGCCGCTGGTTCCCGAGGTATAGAGCACGTAGGCCAAGTCTTGCGCCGTGCCGGAGACCGGCGCATCGAACGCCGATCCGTTGCTCGCCTGCGACCAGCACAGGGTCTGCACCGACGTTTGCGGTGGCAAGTCATCCAGGTGCAACAACAACGCCGGTTGGGCATCGTCGAGTATGCCGGCCAGACGCAGCGGTGGTTGTTGAGGATCCAACGGCAGATAGGCGGCACCTGCCTTGAAACAGGCGAGCATCGCAATCAGCATCTGCGCACCACGCGGCAGGTAGAGCCCAACCACCTGCTCGCGGCCCACGCCTGCCTGACCCAGGCTGCCGGCGACACGATCACTCAGGGCATCCAGTTCAGCGTAGGAAAATATCTGCTCGGCATAACGCAGCGCCGGTCGATCCGGGTGTGCCCGGGCGTGCTGGCGCAAGGTCGCAACGATGTCGAGATCCGGTTCAAGGGCCGAACGCGCCGACGACGCCAGCAACTCTTCAGGCAGGCGTGCGTCAAGGCTGTCAATGAGCCCGTTGGGATGCTGCATCAGTTGGCCGAGCCAATGGATAAGACGCTGGAGCAGCGCCTGCACCTGCCCTTCGCGATACAGACCCTGATCGTAGGCCAGCGCCAACGCGCCGTTGCCATGGACATCAAGGGTCAATTGCAGTTGCAATTCGACCGGTGTGTCGAAAGACAACCACTGCAACGCATCCAGTCGTGGCACCTGCAAGACACGCAGCCCGGTCTGGAAACTGGCACGCCACTCCGGCAACAGCTGCGCCTGGCCGACGTATTCCTGCCAGTCGACGGCGCTCTCCAGTTGCCGGGCCAATTGCCGGGCCAGATTGATCAGGGTGCTGTGCTCGGACATCTGCACCACCATCGGCAAGGTCTGCTCGAACACCCCATAGGCACCGGACAACTCCTCATAGTTGTCCCGGGGATCGTGCTGCAGACCGAGTTGGCCCTGCTGCTGTCCGTTGAGCCTGCCGAGCAACGATCCCCAGGCAGCCAAGACCAGTTGCTCCACCGCCACGCCTTCACGATCAGCCAATTCCATCAGCAGTGCGGGCAGGGTCTGCGGCAGTTCCCCGCGGACAACCGCGTGACTGCCGCTGGCGACGCCGTAGCGTTCGACCAGGCGCATGCCAGGGACATCCTGCAAGGCCAGGTTGCGCCAGAACTGCGCGCCCTGCTCAGCGTCTTCATCCAATTGCAGGCCATTGATCCACTCGGCGTAGTCAGCGTACTGCATGGGCTCGTCGTCAAGCGCTGCGGCGCAACCCAGCAAGTGCTGCTGCAAGCCGATTAGGCTGCGCTCGTCCAACGAGTAGACCGGGACCGCCAACAGCAGGTGATCATCGAGCAGCCAGGCCAGGATGTCGGGTTTTTCCGCGTGGCAACGACGCTGCGCCTCCTCAAGCCACCCTTGCGCAGCATGGCCGTCGCATACCCGTCCATGGCGCCAGTCCAGCTGCAGCGAATGAGGCTCGATAACCCGTTGGCGCAACCCCGTGGCACCCAGCGGACGCTCGTAGCGCAGGCGCAATGCCTGATGCTGCGCCAAGCCGTCGCGCAGCCGTTGCTCGACGATGCCTTCGGGTACCCCTGCCAATCGCATGCGCACCCAGCGCCAGGCTTGCGGATTGGCCTGGGCCAGTTGCTTCTGTTGAGGTGAAAGCGTAAGTCCAAGATCCATCATGGGGTCAACTCTGCGGAATTCTCTTCGGTCTGCGCCGGGGCAGCCATTACCTGGTGGCGAGCGTAGATCTCGCCCATGGCCACGACAATCCTGCGCTCGCCCTCGAACGGATCACGGGCGTGCGCCGCCAGCATGTTATCGAGCATGACCACATCGCCCTGCTGCCAGTCGAAACGCACGGCACAGCGGTCATAGGCAGCATTGATGGCTTCGATGGCCGCCGGCTCGAGTTCCGAGCCGTCACCGTAGAACACCTGCCTGGGCATAGCCGCCTCGCCATCACGCAGGAACTGCTCGCGGATATCGGCATCGAGAAACGCCGGGTGGTACAGCTGGATCTGGTTGAAGAAGCTCTGTTCGCCCGTCAATGGATGCAAGATCACCGCCGGGCAAACCTGGCGGGTGTGCAGGTCGTTGGCGCCGCGCCACTGGAATTCAATGTTGCTCTCACGGCAGATCCGCTCGACCTCGTCCCGATTTTCGGTCTGGAAGAAATGCTGCCAACTGACGTCAAGGCTGGTGCTGAAATTGCGCACGTACATCAGCTGTTTGCGCCGCAGGTTTGCTTGCAACCACGCCGGCAGTTCGCGGTAGACCTGGCGGCTGTCGACGATCGGCGTCGCGCCACCGGACGTCGCGGGTGTCTCGCAGTAGAACCACTGGCGGCGGGGCCAGCGGTGCTGATGCGCGCTTTCGTTATGAAACAGGATCATCCGGTCCTTGGGGTACGGCGTGGACTTGTAGATGTTCTTGCCGCCCTCTTTCTTCGGCAGGTCGCCGTACTGTCCATACAGCTGCGGACACAGCGCCTGGCAGAATGCCTCGAAATCGGCCGGTGTTGGCAGATCGAAGCCACGGAACAGGATCCCGCCATGCTCGCGCAGCCAGTGTTCGACCTTGTCGCGGTTGGCTTCGGCCCAGATGGCCGGGTCCAACTCACGGTCACGCAGCGAGACCAGCAAAGGAAACGTCGAGTCCTCTCGCAGCGGCCGGGCCTCGATGGGCTCACGGGCCGCCGCCGATCCGCCCTGGCGCATCTTGCCCAATTTGCTCATTTTGCGTTGCAGCGGGTTGTCCGTGGACATTGCGGCAGCTCCCTTTACAGTCGGAATCAAGGTATCGATGGGGTTGTCCGGCGCGCCGAGGGCCATCTCCAGCAGCGACTCGAAGGCCTCGCGCAAACGCTCGACGGTGGCTTGACGGAACAGGCTGGTGCGATAGACCCAGCGCAAGCTGATCGACTCGCCGTCTTCGCTGGCGAACAAGGCCATGTCGAACTTGGAATGGTGTTGCTCGCCGGCCAGCGGTTCGACCTGCAGATCGCCCAGCTGGCGCCGCTGACGTGGTGTGTTGTCGAGCACGAACAAGGTCTGCAACAGCGGATGGACATTGGCGACGCGCGGCAGCTCGAGGCACTCCACGACCTGTTCGAACGGCGTGTCCTGCCAGGCGAACGCTTGCAGGCAGACTTCCCGGACTTGCAGCGCCTGCTCACGGAAGCTCAACTCCGGTTGCAGGCGAATACGCAAGGCCAGCAAATTGACAAAGAAGCCGATCAGCGACTCGGTGGCCGGATGGTCGCGGTTCGCCACGTCCGTGCCGATGACGAGGTCGCGGCCTTGCGTCTCGCGTTGCAGCACGGCGGCATAGCACGTCAGCAGCAACATGAACGGCGAAGTCCCGCTGTCCTTGGCGAAGGTCTTCAGCCGGCCAACCGTGGCGACGGACAGTTGGAAATCCACGGCTGCCCCGGCACCGCTGTCACGCTCCGGACGCGGAAAATCGAATGGCAATGGAACCTGCGCGGGAACGCCCGCCAGGGTCCGACGCCAGAAATCCAGGCCTACGCGCTGACGCAACTGGACCGCGGCCGAACCTTGCCATACGGCATAGTCGACATATTGGATCGGCAACGCTTGCTGGGTCGGTAGCACGCCCCTGCTGTAAGTCTCGTAGCCTTCGATCAGCTCATCGACCAACACCGCGCCGGACCAGCCATCGGAAGCAATGTGATGCATGACCATCTGCAGCACATGATCCTGTTCGCCAATCCGGTACAGGACCACTCGCAGCGGCGCCTCACTGCCGAGATCGAATGGTCGCAGCGCCATGTTCCGGGCATCGCCTGGCCACTGGGGCTCACTCGATGCCAGGCTTTGCAAGGCCACCGCCAATTTCGGGTGGATCCGCTGGCGTAGCTCGCCGCCGCGCTGATGATAGGTGGTGCGCAGGATCGCATGGCGATTCACCAACCGCTGCAGCGAACGTTCCAGGGCCTGGGCGTCGAGTTGCCCACGCAAACGAACATTGCTGCTCATGTTGAAACTGCTGTCGGCCAGATCCAGCTGCTGCATCAACCAGACCCGTTGTTGCGCCGAAGACAATGGCTGGTCGAGTCGCTGATCAACCGCTGGAATCGTCAGCGATTCCAGATCCCGCTGACCCGCAACCCCCTCGATTCGCTCCGCCAGTTGCGCCAGCACCGGCGTTTCGAACAGCCAGCGCAGTGGCACGTCAAAGCCCTGCTCACGCAAGCGCCCACGCACCTGCGCGGCCATCAGCGAATGCCCGCCCAGCTGGAAGAAATGGCCATCGACCGGCACGTGTCGTACGTCCAGCACCGAAATCCAGATCTGCGTCAGCAGGGCCTCGCTGGCCGACAATGCGCGCTCGGTCGCTGGTGCACTGTCAGTCACCGCTTGCAGGCGTGGCAATTGCTTGCGATCGACCTTGCCATTAGTGTTGAGCGGCAGCCGCTCCAGCGCTTGCAGGTGCGTCGGCAACATGTAGATCGGCAGACGTGTCTGCAAATAGTCGCGCACAGCCGCCTCGCCAGGTGCGTTTTCAGCCTCCGCAACCCAGAAAGCCGTCAGATGCTCGCCTTGCACGGCCACGACCGCTTGCAGAACGTTGGGATGGCTAAGCAGGACGGCCTCGATTTCTCCCAGTTCGATGCGATACCCACGCAACTTGATCTGGTCATCGGTACGCCCGAGGTAATACAGCTGCCCGTCGGGTTGCCAGCGCGCCAGATCGCCGGTGCGGTACAAACGACTGCCATGGCCACCGAATGGATCGGCAATGAAGCGCTCGGCGGTCAGCCCCGGCTGCCCGGCGTAACCCCGGGCCAGACCGTCGCCGGCGATATAGAGTTCACCCACGCAGCCTGGAGGCACTTCGCACAGGTGTTCGTCGAGGACATGGCAGCGCGTGTTGAGCAGCGGTCGGCCAATCGGCGCCACCGGCAATTGCAGCGCATCGATCGGCGCCAGGGTCGACCATACCGTGGTCTCGGTCGGGCCATAGACGTTGATCAGTTGCGCCACGCACTGCTTCAGCTCGTTCGCCAATTCGGCCGACAGCGCCTCGCCACCGGCCAGGGCAACGCGCCCCTTGAGCACCTGGCGATTGCCTTGCAGCAACATCGCCCAGGTAGCCGGCGTGGCCTGGATCAGGTCGACGTTGCTTTGCTCGATCAAGCGCGCGAGCAGCAGCGGATCCTGGCGTTCTTCATCGTCGGCGAGGACGACCGCGCCGCCACGCACCAGCGGCAGGCACAGTTCCAGGCCACAAATGTCGAAGGTAACCGTGGTCAAGGCCAGGTAACGCTGCACGTTTGCCAATGGCAGCGCCTGCTCCATGGCCAGGAGGAAGTTGGCGAAGTTGCCGCGACTGATCTGCACGCCCTTCGGTTGGCCGGTCGAGCCCGAGGTGTAGAGGGTGTAGGCCAACTGCCCAAGGTTTCTCGGCAACCCCGGAGCCTGTGCCGCGAATTGCGCCAGCGGCAGGTCCGCCCACACGCACCCGCGCACCTGGGCAGGCCAATCGGTCGCGAGCGAATCGCAGAGCAGCAAGTGCGGCTGCGCTCGGTTGAGAATCTGCGCCTGGCGAGCAGGCGGATGGGCCGTGTCGAGGGGCAGGTAAGCGGCGCCGGCCTTCTGGATACCCAGCATGCACACTAGTAGTCGTTCATCCCGGGGCAAGCAAAAAGCGACCAGTGATTCAGGCCCGACACCCTGGGCTAGCAGCCAGCGAGCCAGGCGGTTGGCTTGGGCATCCAGCGCGGCGTAAGTCAATTGGCGACTGGCGCAATACACGGCGATGCGCTCGGGATGCACAGCGGCCTGCCCTTCAAAACGCGTTACGAAATCCGCTTCGTCGTGCAGGCCCATGACCTTGCCCGCGGTCGCCACGGTCGCAACGCAACGCAACGGGATTTCCAGCAAACGAGCGTGAAGATCGAGACCCGTCAGGCTGGCAAGTAACGCCTCGTAATCCTCCACCAACCGCTGGACGGTGTCCAAAGGCAACAACGCCGTCGCGTATTCGACGATCAAGTGGGCACTGGCCTCGGCGCCGCGCCCCCGGGTGAACAGGTTGAAGGTCAAGTCAAATTTGGCGCTCACTACCCCGCCCGGCAATGCCAACGCCTGCGCATTGATGCCAGGCAGCTTCAGGCTGCGGGAATCCTGATGATCGACCTGATAGTTGAACATCGTCTGGAACACAGGCGTGCGATCCAGACTGCGCTCGACATCCAGGACGTCCAGCAACCGCTCGAACGGCAGCGCTTGATGGGCCAGGTCCTCGCTCAGTCTGCCGTTCAAGGCCTGGACGAACGATTGCAGGCTCTGGCGAGCATCGATCTGTACCCGGTGCGCCAGCGTGTTGACGAACAGGCCGACCAGCGCCTGGCTCTCTGCCGACTCGCGTCCGGCCACTGGAACGCCGACGGCGAAGTCACTGCGTCCGCCATGACGCCAGAGCAGCAATTGATACGCAGCGAAATACACCACGAACGGTGTGACGCCCAACGCCCTCGCCCGCGCCTCCACAGCAGCACTCAGCGTACCGGGCAAAACGAACTCGTCCCGCGCTCCGGTGTATGCCTGCACCTCCGGCCGAGTGGGTTGTCCGGGCAGTTCCAGAGGCTCGTTGCCCAAGCCTTCCAGGCGTTTCCGCCAATAAGCCAACAGCGTCTTGCCGTGGTCCCCTCCCAGCTGTTGCCGCTGCGCGTTGATCAACGGCAGCAGAGCGCTTGTCGAAGGCAGCGTCCGGTCCTGATAGAGCGACGTCAGATCCTCGACCAGCAGTCCCATGGACCAACCGTCCACGGCAATGTGATGCACATTGAACAGCAGGCGGTAGTCACCGGGTGCGACACAAAACACATCGATGGCCAGCAAGGGCCCCTGCGTGAGGTCGAACACCCGCCTGGCCGCGTTGGCGATAGCCGCCTCCTGCTCCGCCCCGGTCAGACCGCCGATGTCGTGGACATTGAAGATCGCCGCGGGCGTATCGTCCAGGCGCTGCCAGACTTGCCCTTGCTCTTCGAAGAAGCGGCAACGCAACGCATCATGCCGGGCGACCAGTGCCTGACAGGCACGTTGCAGACGCGGCACATCCAGATCGCCGCGCAAGGCCAGCAACTGGGTGACGTTGTAGGCGGTTTCAGCCGGATCGAGCTGCTGCATGAACCACACCCGTTGCTGGGCGTGGGACAGCGGCTGTGGTTGCTTCGCCACCTCACTCGGCTCGACCGCTGCGACGACAGGCGCCACGACCGGCGTCAGCGCCTTGGCCAACTGCCGAGGGGTGGGGTTCTCCAACAATTGTCGAGGCATCAGACGCAGATTGGCCTGACGCAAGCGCGCGATCAATTGCAGGCTGAGAATCGAATCGCCGCCCATGGCAAAAAAATCCGCATCCGCTCCCAGCGCGGGTTGGCCCAGCAGCTCGCGGAAGGCCGTCAGAACCACAAGCAAGGCGGGCTCGGCGCGGCAGTCGATGCACAGCGCCATGGCCGCCAGTGTCGGATACTGCAAGACATCGCGCGGTTGCAGCTTGAGCCCTTCCCTGGAAGCCAGGCCGATCAATTGCAAGCTGAGAATCGAGTCTGCGCCGAGGGCGAAAAAATCGTCCCCGCGTCCGACTTGAGTGCAACCAAGAATCTGGCACCACAGTTGCGCCAGACGCTGTTCGGTCGCGCCGCTCGGCTGCTCGGCGGCTTCACCGGTCGGCTCATCCGTCGCCGGCTCGGGCAATGCACGCCGGTCGAGCTTGCCATTGGCGGTCAGCGGCAAGGTGTCCAGCACCACCCAATGGGCAGGCACCATGTGTTCCGGCAGTTGGCGCTTGGCCTCGGCTTGCAGCATCGCCAAGGCTTCGCTGGTCATCGAAGGGCTGATCCCGGGGGTGAAATACGCCACCAATTGCGTGCGCCCTTTCACCTCGCAGGCGAGCACCGCACTTTCACGCACCTGAGGCTGGGCGTTGAGCCAGGCGCTGACCTCGCCCGGCTCGACACGGAACCCCCGAATCTTCACCTGATCGTCCTGGCGTCCCAGAAATACCAACTGCCCGCTACGATCCAGGCGAACCCGGTCACCGCTGCGATAAAAGCGCTGTCCCTGGGCAGTGCAACCGAACACACGCGCGGTCAACTCAGGCTGACCCAGGTAGCCTTGTGCGACCTGGGGACCACCGATCAACAGCTCACCGACGACACCGACCGGTACGGACCTGTCATTGCCATCGACAATACGCAACTCACAGTCGGACAGCGGTTGACCCAACGGCAAATACTGACTCGATTCGAGCGCATCGCACGTGTCGATTTCCCCGCAGATCACGCCGACGGTGGTTTCCGACGGGCCATAGTGATTGAAGATGCGCAACTGCGGCGCCAACTCGTGCACCTTGGCGAACAAGGCCTGATCGAAACCCTCGCCACCGAGGATCAATATTTCCCTTGGCAATACGCGCCGGGCGTCATCCAAGGCCAGCAAGCCGCGCAAATGTGAAGGCGCGATCTTCAGGCAATCCACCGGATACTGATCGAGAAAGTCAGCCCAGCCGGGCGGATCGAAGGTCAACGACGCTGGCGGCAGGACCAGCGGGTCGCCAGCCGCGAGTGCGGCGAAAACGGACGTCAACCCCAGATCCGCGGCGACCGTCGCCAACGTCGCCCAACGGCTGCCCGGCCTGGCCTGCAAGCGCTGGCCAATTGCACTGGCGTAATGCGCGAGGTTGGCATGGGTGACCAGCACACCTTTGGGTTGGCCGGTCGAGCCCGAGGTGTAGATCAGGTAGGCAGGCAACTGCGGCTGGCTGAGGCTTTCGGCCTCGCCGACACCCACATCGACCGACCATTGGGCCGCGCTTACCACCAAGCGCGGGATGCCAACACCTGTTTCAGGCGCTTGCGCCAAGGTCACCCACAGGCTCGCGCCGCTGTCTTGCAATAGCTGCGCGAGTCGCTGGGCCGGTTGCGCCGGGTCCAGGAACAGGCAAATCGCGCCGCGCTGCCAACAGGCCAGCGTTGCCAGCAACTGTTCAGCGCAGCGCGGCATGCACAGCCCGACCACTTGCCCTGGGCCAATACCCTGCCCGGCCAGGCGCTTGGCCAATGATCGAGTGGCCACGCCGAGCGTAGCGTAATCGATGGTCTGCTCCAGGCCGCATAAAGCTTCGGCGGTCGGCGTATGCGTAGCCCAGTGCAGTACTTGCTGGTCCAACGGCAACGGAGTCCCATCCAGGGCTGGTCCTCGCAATTCGCTGGGTCGAGAAACCAGTTGCAGATCCGACAGGCGCCGCTGCGGGTGCTGCGAAGCATCTTGGAGAATCGCCAGCAGATCGTCCTGCATCTGATCAATTGTGGACGCGTCGAATAACTCGTCGCTGTACTCCAGCTCACAGCGCAGCCGCGCGTCTGCAGTACGTACGATGCGCAGCGTCAAGTCGAAGCGCGCATGACGTTGCGGCGGGTCAAGCACCTCGACCGCGACACCGGGCAAGGCCAGGGTGCGACTTTCGGGCAAATCAACCTGGACGAACATCACTTGGAACAGCGGGCTCGAACGCGGACGCTCAAGACTTTCAAGCATATTTTCGAAGGGTAACTGTTGGTGGTCGAACGCGGCCGCGACGGTGTCACGGGTGCGCAGCAAAGCGCTGCCAAAGTCCGGGTTGTCTTGCAGGCGCTGGCGGATCACCAGGGTATTGAGCAACGGGCCAATCAACGGCGCCAGTTCCGGCCGATCACGTTGGGCCGCCGAAGTGCCCAGGCACAGGTCAGTCTCGCCGCTGTAGCGCGAGAGCAGGCAGCTGAAGGCCGTCAAGCCGTAGATATACAGCGTCACCCCTTGGTTGCGAATCGCCGTCTCGACCGCCGCTGTCAGTTGCGGCGAGAGTTCCCGGGCCAAGACCGCGCCGCTATGGCGACGTTGCGGGGCCGCGGGGCGCGGCCGGTCCAGTGGCAATGCCAGCGGTGCCGGTGCATCCACCAGTTGCTCGCGCCAGAAAGCGATCTGTTCCCGGCAGCTTTCGCTGTCCAGCCACTCGCGTTCCCACGCGGCGTAATCGGCGTACTGAATGCTCAGTTCCGGCAGCACGGTCGGCTCGTTCGAGGCGAGCGCCCGATAGACCTCGGCCAGTTCAAGGGTGAGTTGTTGGGCGGACCAGGCGTCATAAGCGACGTGGTGGATAGTGAAAAACAGCCAGGTGGATTGCTCCTGGGCATCGCTGAACGCTTGCCAGCGCCAAGGGGTCGACTGCGCCAGGTCAAAGGGTTCGGCGAGTTGGCGGGCGTACTCATCGGCGCACCATCGCTCATGCTCGGACGCAGCCATTGTCAACCGCTCGACAGAAGGCAAAGGCACGTGCTGTGGCACGCAATGAGGCCGCAACTGTCCGTCCGCCTCCGTGGTGTAGCGAGTGCGCAGCGTCTGGTGGCGATCGACAACTTGCTGCATCGCCTGTTGCAAACGCTCGCCGTCCAGGCGTCCGTCAAAACGCAGCACCGAGCACAGATTGTAAAGGGCTCGACTGCTCAGGGCTTCAGCCGACAGGAAGCGCCGCTGAGCCTGCGCCAGCGGCGTATGCTCGCCCTCGCCGAGTACGGTGGGGACGATCGGCAGGCGCCAGCTGTCGATGCCCTTCTCCGCCAGGCGCTGGCGAAAGAGCTTTTTTTTGTCTGCGGGCAAGGATGCCAGCCGCTGCGCAATCTCCAGGAAAGCTTGTTGCGTCATCGTACTCATCCTTACTCTTCCATCTCTGATAACAGGCGCTGCATTTCGTCCAGGGCTTCGTCGGTCGAGGGCCCCTGGGGTTTTTCGATCTGCTCGGCAAGCGCGGCGATCGTCGGATTCTGGAACAGGCTGCGCAGTTCGAGCTTGATGCCGAAGCGACTCTCGACCTGGGTCATCAAACGCATGGCCAACAGCGAATGCCCGCCCAGCTCGAAAAAGCTGTTGAACACGCCGACTTGCGGCAGCGCCAGCAAGTTTTGCCAGATGTCCGCCAGTTGGCGCTCCAGGTCGTTGCGCGGCGCCACGCCTTCGATCGCCACGGGTTGCGGCGCCGGCAGCGCCTTGCGGTCGATCTTGCCGTTGGCGTTGAGGGCAAAACGTGGCTGCTCGATGAAGCCTGCCGGGATCATGTAGCCCGGCAGCACGCCTTCCAGGTACCGGCGCAGCGCCGGCTGATCTATCGGGCTCGGCACTTGCAGCCAGGCGAACAGGCTCTGGCTGCGCGAATCGATCATCACCACCGCTTCTTCCACACCTGGGTAACGGCGCAGCAGCGACTCGATTTCACCCGGTTCGATGCGGAACCCGCGCACCTTGACCTGGAAGTCGCCCCGACCGACGTAGGCCAGTCGCCCATCGTTGCGTCGGCGTACCAGGTCGCCGGTGCGGTACATGCGGCTGCCGGGCTCGCCAGCGTAAGGGTCTGGCAAGTAGGCCGCCGCCGTGGTGGCGGGCGCGCGCTGATAGCCACGGGTAACCCCGGAACCAGCGATGTACAGTTCACCGGTGGCACCCAACGGAACCGGGCGGAGCATGTCGTCAAGCACATAGCAACGGGTATTGAGCAAGGGCGCGCCGATATCGGCGACACCGGACGGTACGTCTCGCAACGCCTGGGTGGTCGACCAGACGGTGGTTTCCGTTGGGCCGTAGGCGTTGATCAACACTACGCCCCGGCCACTCAATTCGTTGACCAGTTCACCGGGAACCGCCTCGCCACCGATCAGGCCACGCAACGGCGGCCAATCGGCCTGCCCGGTTTCCAGCAGGATTTGCCAACCGGCGGGAGTCGCCTGGAACACCGTGGCCCGGCGCAGCAGCGCGAACAGTTGATGCCCATCGACCACCTGCTCGCGGCGCGCCAGCAGGATGGCTGCGCCATTGACCAGCGGCAGGAACAGCTCCGGCTTGCACATATCGAAGGCGTACGTGGTGCTGGCAAGCCAGACATCCTTGGCGCCGAGCGGCAGCACGCGATCGAGACCGGCCAGCAAGTTGCTCAGGTTTCCACGGGTGACCTGCACGCCTTTCGGTGTGCCGGTCGAGCCCGAGGTGTAGATCACATACGCACGCTGTTGCGGGTCGACCGCCACCGCCAGGTTGGCGTCGCTGCAAGTGTCCAGCTGCAACCGGTCGAGCAGGACGTGATCGACGTCGCCCAGGGCCTCGGCGCACAGGCTTTCGCTGAGCACCAGGGCCGGACGCGCATGATCGATGATGAAGCGCAGGCGCTCGCCCGGGTGTTGCGGATCCAGCGGCAGGTACGCCGCGCCGGCCTTGTGGATCGCCAGCAAGGTGGGCAGCAACCAAGGACCGCGACTCAGGCAAACGGCAACCAGATCGTCGGTGCGGACGCCTTGCGCCCGTAGCCAGTGGGCCAGGCGATTGCTGATGGCGTGCAGTTGCGCATAGTTCAGTTGCTGGTCCTGGCAATCGACCGCCAGCGCCTGCGGCGTCAGGACGGCTTGCCGTTCGAAGCGGGCAATCACGTCCACTGCCGGAGCCAAGGACTGCGCAGGCCGATTCCATGGCCGCTCTTCGAGCGCGTGATCGGCATTGGCCAGGTCGATGTCCCAGAGGCGCGCCTCGGGTTGTTCCAGCATGCCTTCGAGCAGGTAGAGGAACTCATCGGCGTAACGCTGGGCGGTGCGTGCCAGGAACAGGTCGGTGTTGTATTCCAACACGCATGGCCAGTCCTCGCCCATCTGCTCGATGTGCAGGCCGATGTCCACCAGGGCGCTGTCGCTTTCGACGTTCAAGCGCTGTGCCGGCAACCCGGCGAAACGCTGTTCGGACAAGGCGTTGGCATCCCGCTGGATCAGGTTGAACAACGCCTGGAAGAGCGGCGTGTGGCTGAGGTCACGACGCACTTGCAACGCTTCCACCAAGCGCTCGAACGGCACGTCGGCATGCTGTTGCGCCGACAGGTGAGTGGCTTGCAATTGCTGCCAGAAGTGCTGGACCGACTGTTGTGGGTCGATCTGGCTGCGCAGGACCTGGGTGGTGGCGAAGTAACCGATCAGGTTATCCGTGTGGGCCTGATGACGGTGGGCGACCGGCAAGCCGATCCAGATCTCACGCTGTCCCGAGTGCCTGGCCAAGAGGGTTTTCCATGCGGCCAGCAGCGGTGCGAAAGCGGTCAAGCCATGACGTTGCGCCGTATCGCGCAGGCGCTTGACCAGCGTTGCCGGCAGGTTGAAACGCAGGCGCTGCCCGCTGTAGCCCTGCTCGGCGGGCCGAGGCATGTCGGTCGGCAGGTTCAGTACCGGAGGCTCGCCCGCCAGGGTCCGGCGCCAATAATCAAGCTGCGACTCGATCCGTGTATGCCCCTGCGGACTTTGCCAGCTGGCCGCGATGTCGGAAAATTGCAGCGGCAACGCTGGCAGGCACGCATCGCGTCCTTCCAGCAAAGCTTGGTAGATCAGTTGCAGTTCGTTGAAGAGGATCTCCAGCGAGCGTGCATCGGCGATGATGTGGTGCAAGGTCACTTGCAGGACGCTTTGCCCCTCGCCCAGGTATACCCGCACCCGCCACAGCGGCGGCGCGGTGAGGTCGAATGGGCGTAGCGCCTCCTCGCTCAGTTTCTGCGTGAAAGCGGTCGAGCGTTCGTCGACTTCCAGCGGCTCGACGCTCAGCGGCATCGTACCGGGATCCTCGACACGCTGGCGCGCGCCCTCGGCTGTTTCGCTGAAGACCGTGCGCAGGCTATGTTGGCGAGCCACCAACTGCGTCAATGCCTGTTCCAGTAACGTGGGTTGCAGGATGCCATCCAGGCGCAGTGCCAGCGATAAGTGATAGGCCTGGGTATCGCCCTGCAAACGATCGAGGAACCACAAGCGTTGCTGAGTGAAATGCAACGGTGCCAAGGGTTCTTCGAAAGGACGCAAAATGCCGTCAGCCTCGGTACTTGCCTGGGCCAGCGTAGCGGCCAGGTCACGCAGGACCGGTTGCTCGAACACAGTGCGCAATGGCAGGCGCCGGCCATGCTGTTCGGCGATCCGTGCGACCAGTCGCGCCGCCAGGAGCGAGTGTCCGCCCAAGGCAAAGAAGTTATCGTCGGCGCCAACATCGGCACATCCCAGCAGCTCTTTCCAGAGCCCGGCCAGGGTCAGCTCCCACTCACCCGACAGCGCGCCATGCTGGCCGTCACGCTGTTGCGGTGCCGGCAGGGCCTTGCGGTCAACCTTGCCGCTCGGGCTCAACGGCAGCGTGTCGAGACGCACAAACTGACTGGGCAGCATGTAGTCCGGCAACTGGGCGCCAAGGGTGTCACGCAGCAGCGCATCATCCAGCGCATCGCCTGCGTAATAACCCACCAGGCGCGCCGACTCACCGCTGCCCAACAGCACGATAGCGGCCTCGCGAACCCCGGAAATACGGGACAACAGCGCCTCGATCTCGCCCAACTCGATACGGAAACCGCGCAGCTTGACCTGGAAATCCAGGCGTCCCAGGTAATCGAGGCTGCCATTGCTGTTACGCCTGACCCGGTCGCCGGTACGGTACATGCGCGCACCAGCCACAAAAGGATCCGGCAAGAACGCGGCGGCGGTCAGGCGCGCAGCGGCGAAATAACCTCGGCCCAGGTTGGCCCCGGCCAGGTACAGCTCACCGGGAACGCCAGCGGCCACCGGTTGCAGGTCGGCATCGAGAACGTACGCGGCGGTATTGGCCACCGGTTGCCCGATCGGCACCTCGACGCCGGCTTCGTTACCGCTGCGTACTTCGAAGGTGCTGTAAACAGTTGCTTCCGTCGGCCCATAACCATTGATGACATAGGCTCCCCTGCCCTCGATGGCTTCGGCCAATGCGCACGGCAGGGCCTCGCCACCGGAGATGGCGCGCACGCCTTGCCAACTGCGCGAAGTGTGCGCCACCAGCATCCGCCAGGTGGCCGGCGTGGCCTGCATGACGGTGGGTTGCCCGGACAGCAACAGTTGATCGATGGCCTGCGGGTCTCGCGCCTGTTCGCGATCGGCCAGCAGGATACTGGCGCCATGGGCCAGGGGCAGGAGTAACTCGACGATGGCAATGTCGAAGGTCGCCGTGGTCAAGGCCAGGACCCGGTCCCGTGCCGTCATCGGCAAGACCTGCTCGACGGCCAACATCAGGTTCATCAGGTTGCCACGGTTGATCGCCACGCCTTTGGGCTGGCCGGTGGAACCAGAGGTGTACAGCACGTAGGCGAGCTGACCGGCGACGCAGGTCACTGCATTGAAGGTGTCGGTTGCAGCGCTGGCATCAATGTCGAGCAACGGCAGGTCGCTGTTCCACTGCGCCAAGTCCGCGAGACTCGCCGCCGTGCCCAGGCACAAGGTGGGCCGGGCCGCTTGAAGAATGTAGCGGCCACGCTCCGGTGGCGTGTCTTCGGCCAACGGCACATACGCAGCGCCGGCCTTGAGCACCGCCAACATGGCCATGGGCAGGCGCGCGTCGCGAGGCAAGCTCAAGGCGATGCGGTCTTCAACGCCCACACCTTGGGCCTGCAATGTCGCGGCCAGCCGTTCGGCGGCCTGATCCAGTTCGGCATACGTCAGTTGCTGATCGCCTGCCACAACGGCTATCGCCTCAGGCTGGCGAGCGACCTGAAGCGCAAAGGCCTCAAGGATGTCTTGATGGCCGCCCACCGTGGGACCTTCGATTCGGCCAAGAGCCCGTTCCGCAGGCTGCCAGGCGAGTTCACCCAGCGGCTGGGCGGACTGCTCGATCAACGCGTCGAGAAATGCCAGGTATTGCTCGACCATCGCTTGCACGGTCTGCTCGCGGAACAGATCACTGCTGTATTGCAGGCTCACGCTGATGCCGTGTTCGCTGTCGCGCACGTCCAGGTGCAGGTCGCACAAGGCGCTGTCCGGGCGATTGTCCAGCGGCTCGGCAATCAGGTCGGTGAGGTCGAAACGCTCCAGGGCATTGCCCGGGAAGTAGTTGAACATGACTTGGAACAGCGGGTTGTAGCTCACCTGCCGAACCACGCCGAGTTGTTCGATCAGGTAATCGAACGGCAAATCCTGATGGGACTGGACCGACACGGACAGCGCCTGCAACTCGCTCATCAGTTGCAGCAGGCTGCGCTCGCCGGAAAGTTTCTTGCGGTACACCAACGTGTTGACGAAGCAACCCACCAGAGGCTGCAACGTCGCATGGTGCCGATTGGCCGCTGGAACACCGACCAGAATGTCGTCTTCGCCGCTGCGACTACGCAACAGCAACTGGAACGCGGTGAGCATCGGGATGAAATTGCTCCAACCGTGGCGAGCGCTGAAGGCCTTCAGGCGGGCCGCCAGCGCTTCGGGCAAGCGTCGCTCGACACGCCCTCCGGCCTGGCTGGCCTGGGCAGGCCGGGCGAAGTCGGCCGCCAGGTCGAGCACCGGCAGTTCGCCGGCCAGTTGCTCGCGCCAGTAGGCTAGCTCCTGCGCGCACGCCTTGCTGCCCATCCATTGACGCTGCCAGACGGCGTAGTCGGCGTATTGCATCGCCGGGGCGAGCCGTTGAGTCGACAGGCCTTGGCGGCGGTTGCGGTACTGCTCGCACAAACCGTCGATGATCAGTTGCAGGGACCAGCCATCGGCAACGATGTGATGGCAGTTCAACGACAGGACAAACACCTGCGGCGCCAGGCGATACAGCCGAGCACGCAGCAACGGCGCCGCTTCCAGAGCAAACGGTGTCATTGCATCCTGACGCAGCCGATCGTGCAGCGCCTCTTCGCTCGCCACATCGATCACCGGCAAATCAAGCTCGGTCTGCGCCAGGATCACTTGGCTCGGCCCTTGGGCCTCGCTGATAAACCCGCTGCGCAGTACCTCGTGCTGGTCGACTACCGCTTGCAAGGCCGCATGCAGATCAGCGACATGCAGCTCGCCGGTCAGGCGCACAGCGCCAGCCAGGTTGTACGCCGGGCTATGCGGATCGAGTTGCTGCAAGAACCAGAGCCGTTGTTGGGCATACGAAAGCGGTAGCTTTTGCGGACGCGGCAGCAGGGTTGGCGAAGGTTTTAGCGCACCGGTCTGGTTTTCCAGCCAATCCGCCATGGCGGCGATGGTCGGACGCTCGAAGACCACGCGCAACGGCAAATCCTTGCCACTGAGTTTGCCGATCAGGCCGATCAACTGGGTCGCCAACAAGGAATGGCCGCCAAGCTCGAAAAAGTTGTCCTCGACGCCCACCTGTTCGAGCCCGAGCACGCTTTGCCAGGCTTCCACCAACTGGCCTTGCAATTCGCTGCTGGGCGCAACATAACGAGCCTGGCTTTGCGCGGCGAAATCCGGTGCGGGCAAGGATTTGCGGTCGATCTTGCCGTTGCCGTTGAGCGGGAAACGCTCCAGGAACACGAATGCGCTCGGGATCATGTACGCCGGGAGATTGCCGAGCACGTGCTCGCGCAACACCTCGACGCTGCAAGCGGTATCTGCCACCGCATAGGCCACCAGCACCTTGGCGCGTTGCTGGTCGTCACGGGCCACCACCACGGCTTCCCGCACGCCGGGATAACGGGTCAGGCAGGCTTCGATCTCGTCCAGTTCAATACGATGGCCACGGATCTTGACTTGATGGTCGGTGCGCCCAACGTATTCCAGGTCGCCGTTGGGCAGGAAGCGCGCCAGGTCGCCGGTGCGATACAGGCGCGAACCGTCATTGGCGATCGGATCCGGCAGGAAGACCGCCGCCGTGCGCGCAGGGTCGGCCATGTAGCCACGCCCGACGCCAACACCGGCGACGAATATCTCGCCGACGGCACCGACGGGTATCGGTTGCAAATCGGCATTGAGCAGGTACAAGCGGTTGTTCAGCGTGGCGCGCCCGATCGGTACGTTGATGCGCTCATCCGGCAGGCGTTCCAGCAATGGGTGGAAGGCGACGTCATCCGAGCACTCGGCGGGCCCATAGGCGTTCATCAACGGAATCGCCGGGTAGCGCTCGAACCAGCGCCGCGCCAAGGCCGGCGGCAAGGCCTCGCCCGTGGCGAGCACCCAGCGCAGAGGCGATGTCTCCAGCCCGGCGTCGAGCAGGCTCTGCATCAATGACGGCACCGCCTCGAGGATGCTGATGCCGTGCCGTCCGATAGCCGAGGCCAGCGCCTCGGGGTCTTGCACGACGCAGTCGCCGAGAATCACGGTACGCGCGCCCAGCACCAGTCCGGCGAGGGTTTGCCAGACTGAAATATCGAAGCATTGCGGCGCGGTCTGGGCAATCACGTCATCCGCATCGAGCCCCAGCCCCGGTAGCTTGCCGAGGATGTTATTGAGCATGCCCGCCTGGGCCACCATGGCGCCCTTTGGCGTACCGGTGGAACCGGAGGTGAAGATGCAATAGGCCAACGAGTTGTCGTGCACCGCGATGTTCAGATCGTCGTCGCTGTAGCCGGCCAGTACCGATGGGTCATAGCGCACGGACTGGGGTCGCTGCTCGAGCAGATCCAATGCCTGCAAGGCCAGTTCGCCTTGTTCCGCACTGTGCACCAGCAACGGCGTACGGCTCTGGCGCAGCACCTGGGCCAGGCGCTGGGCCGGGTTGCGCGGATCGAGCGGCAGCCAACCGGCACCGGCCTTGAGCGTGGCGACGATCATCACCACCAGGTCCAACCCACGCTCGTCGAATACGGCGATCAGATCGTCGCGATTGACGCCTTGCACACGCAGGTGCCGGGCCAGCCGGTTGGCGGCGCGGTTCAACTGATCGAAAGTCAGGCTTTGCTCGCCGTGGACAATGGCGACGCGCCCTGGACTCTGGCGGACCTGCTGTTGGAAGCGCTCGATGAACAACGGTTGCAGCAGTTGCTCATCGGCTACCAGCCCACCACCGGCCCAGACCTCGTGCTGGTGAGCGACTTCACGTTCATCCAGCATTGCCAGTCGATGCAACGGCGTCCCGGCGTTCGCATCCAGGGCATCGCCCATGTTCAACAGCAGCGTGCGGAAATGCCGCAGCATCTGCTCGATTTCTTCACGCAGGAACCAGTCGGTCTGGTAAGTCAGCTGCAAGTGCAAGCGTTCACTCGGCACGATGACCACGGTGATCGGGTAATTGGTGTGGGTGCGGTTGGCCATGTCGCTGATCAGGTAGTCCAGCTGCCCCTGGCGCAGGTCGGCGGCGATGGGCGCGTTCTCGAACACGAACAGGCTCTGGAACAGGTCCTGGCGCTGCACATCGCTCCAACGCTGGATGTCGGCCAGGGAAACACTTTCGTGTTCGCGCAGGCTCAGGTTCTCGGTCTGCAAGGCTTTGAGCCACGGCCCCAGTGCGTCATCCGGGCGCCAGCTCCAGCGCAGCGGCAGGCTGTTGATGAACAGGCCGACGATGCTTTCCATGCCTTGCAGATGAACCGGGCGGCCAGCAACCGTAATGCCGAACACCAAATCGCGATCACCGCTATAACGCGCCAGCAACAGCGCCCAGGCACCCTGCACCAGCGTGTTGAGGGTCAGGCCGTGCTGCGCCGCGACGTTTTGCAGCGCCAAGGTCTGCTCAGGCTGCAGAAACTCGACACAGTCCTCGACCGGTTCACTGGCGCCCTGGATGCGGCCGACATGGCCGAAGCCGAACTCGTTTGGCGTGTCGAAACCCGCCAGACGTTGTTGCCAGAAAGCCTGATGATCTTCCGGCTTCTGGGTTTCGAGCCACCGGATGAAATCGCGATAAGGACGCGGGGCCGGCAGATTCAATCGACGACCTTCCTGGGCGGCACGGTAGCCGTTGAGGAAATCCATCATGATGATCGAGAAGCACCAGGCATCCATCAGGATGTGGTGGTAACTGCGCACGAACTGGTAGGTGTCGGGCGCCAGTTTGTACAACCGGACCCGCATCAGTGGCGCCTTGGTGAAATCCAGCCCTTCGGCACGCTCCTCGCTGAGCAACTGATCCAGGCGACCCTGCTGCTCACCTTCGCTCAGGTGCGACCAATCCTCATAGGTGATCGGCAATTCGACCTGCTTGTGCACCACTTGCATCGGACGCTTCTGCTGCTTCCAGACGAAAGAAGTGCGCAACAGCTCATGGCGTTCCACCACTTGTGCCCAAGCCTGGCGAAACGCAGCGAGGTCCAGGTTCGGCATGACCATCACATGCCGGTATTGCAGCAGATACATGCCCTTGCCCGGGTGCATCAAGCTGTGAAACAGCAGTCCTTGCTGCATGGGAGCCAGCGGGTAAATAGCTTCGATATTGCGCGAAAGAGCTTTGACCTTGTCGTTCATGCTGACGGTATCCGAACCTGTAATGTTTGGGGACGCAGGGGTTCACTACTCAAGTTGTTCGAGCAGCCCGAGGAATTCATCGTCGGACAAGCCGGAGTCGGCGAAATCCGAAGCCGTGGCTCGCCCCACCGAGGGCGCTTGGCAATGCTCCAACAGGGCTATGAGTCGCTGCTGGAACTGCCGCGCCAATTCACCCACTAATGCCTGATCATGGACCTGCGGCGCATAACGCCACTCCACATGCAACTGGCCTTCGTTTACCAACGCCGTCACATCCAGCCAATGCGTGCGGCGGGTGCTGTCGGCGCGCATGCCAGGGCACACCGGTCGCGACAGACGCCAAAGCCGCGAAGCGCCGATCCATTGGTCGACCCGTCCCAGGTAATTGAACGTCAAGAGTGAAGCCGCACCCAGGCCGTGGGCCGGTTCCTGGCGCAACAGACCATAGCCAATGCCTTGTTCGGGGACACGGCGCAGGGCTTCCTTGGCCGCGATGATCGAGGGCTCGAGATCCCAGGAAGTATCGACGGCAAGCGGATAGCGGCTGGTGTGCCAACCGATTGAACGGGACAACTCGGGGCCCAGCTCCCAGCCGCTGCGGCCATGACTTTCCAGCTCAAGGGTGACGCGTTCGCCTCCCTGCCACTGACCGATGACACCGGCCAATGCCGCTAACAGCAGGTCCTGGACCTGGGTGCCGTAGGCCGCGTGACAATCGCCCAGTAGTAACTGGGTCTGCTCCAGCGACAATTGCGTGGCCAGCGTGCGACTTTCGCCGTACACATTGGGTTGTTCGGGAACCGAGCCTTCGGCGGCCAACTGCTCATGCCAGTAATCAACCTGGGCCTGTACGGCGGGCTCGCGGCGATGTTGCTGCAAGGCCTCGCTCCACACATGGAAACCCGCCGAGACGGTAGGCAATGCCACGTTCGATTGCAGGTAGAGGCTTTCCAGTTCCTCCAACAGAACCTGCCAGGACACCGCATCCACCAGCAAATGATGCGCCGTGCACAGCAGCTCGCGGCTCTGGGAGAAATACACCCAGCGAATCAGTGGCGCCTTGGCCAGATCGAAGCCGTGCTGCCAGCGCTGCAATAGCGCTTCGCTCAACGGTTGCTCCTCGACGTGGAACAACACGTCGACCTGGGATTGGGAAAATGCCTGGTAGCGTTGTTGCCAACCCTGCGGCGACGCCTCAAATGTCAGGCGCAAGCTGGCATGACGCTGCAACAGCGTGCCCACCGCGTGGGCAAACCGGTCCAGCTCCAACGGTTCGTCCAGCGCCAACAGCAAGGACTGGTTCCAGTATCCGGGCTCGCTTTGCTCCTGAGCGAAGAACCATTGCTGGATCGGCGTCAGGGCAAATGCCGTGGTGGGTTCGATGGCGGAGGGCTTGGCACCCTCCTTCGCCGCGCCTGAATCAACCACTTGCCCGGCCCAGCCGCGCACCGTCGGGAACTCGAAAATCTGCTTGGGCTTGAGTTGCAGCCCCTGCTGCTTGGCCCGGGCGATGATCTGCAGGCTCAGGATGGAGTCGCCCCCGACGCTGAAGAAGTTGTCATCGACACGCAGTCCAGGGTTATTGAGGATTTCGCGAGCGATATCGAGCAGACGTTGTTCGAGGCTGCGCTGCGGCGTCTGCACCACTCGGGCCAAGGCCCGCACGGTCTGTTCGGCGAACAGCTGCTTGGGCGTCATCAGGATATTTTGCTGGCGCGCCAGGGCAATGATCTGCAGGCCAAGGATCGAGTCGCCGCCCTGGGCAAAGAAATTGTCATCGGGCCCCAGGTCGGGATTGCCGAGCAGCCCGCGCCAGATATCGAGCAACGCGCTTTCGACCGCGTCCAAGAACTCCTCGGTTGGAACCGTCGCCTGCGCGGTGGCCGGCGCTTGCTCGGCCAACTGCAGCAATGCCTTGCGATCGACCTTGCCGTTGGGCAACAGGGCAAACCCATCGAGGCAATGCCACTGGGCAGGCTGCATATAGTCCGGCAGTTGCGCTTGCAGGGTGGCTTGGATATCAGGCAACGCGCTCGACGGCGCGACCAGGAACGCCACCAGGCGGTTGCCCGTCAGCCGCGACGGGCTGTTCAGCACCTGGACGTCGCTCACATGCGGCATTGCCCGCAGCCGTGCCGCGACTTCCGCCGGCTCGACCCGGTAGCCGCGGATCTTGACCTGCTCATCGAGCCGGCCGAGAAACTCCACCCGCCCTTGATGATTGAGCCGTACCCGGTCGCCGGTGCGATAGCCATGCTCACCGAAGCGGGCGCGGTCTGCATCGCTGGCGCTGAGATACCCCAGCGCAACCGTCTTGCCCTGCACGCAGAGCTCGCCACTCACGCCGATCGGCAACAAACGGCCGTCGGGCGAACGCACGCTGACCTGGACATTAGACAGCGGTCGACCCAGCGGTGCCGCGCCATCCATATCGACCTCATGGGTCAACACCCCGACGGTGGTTTCACTGGGACCGTAGTGGTTGACGATACGCAACTCCGGCCTCAATGCGCGCAAGCGCGACACCAGCTCATGACCCAGGGCCTCGCCGCCGGTTACCAGGCATTGGCGCGGCAACAAGCGTTGCGGATCGTTGGCGACCAGCAAGGCGTTGAGGTGCGACGGTACGATTTTCAGCAAATCCACGGGCTCGCGTTCAAGCACAGCCGTCAGCTCCTCGGCATCGAACGCCAGTTCCTCGGCCAGGAGCCGCAAGCGGCGGCCGCTGAGCAAAGCACCGAACAAGGCCGTATGCCCAAGGTCAGTGGCACAACTGGCAAGGCTTGCCAGGCTGGCATCGGCGGGCAGGTGCAGGCGCTCAAGACACCCCGTCACGTAATGAATCAGGTTGCCCTGACTGACCGCCACGCCCTTCGGCCGGCCCGTGGAACCGGAGGTGTAGACGATGTAGGCCGGCAGGTCAGCATCAATCGACGCGCGCATCGGCGATTCGCTCGACAGCTCGGCATCTGGCAACGACAGCCAGAGCACCGCATCCGGCAGCCAGTCGGGACGCAGGCCCTCGCCGATCCAGATCTTGGGCGCGGCATCCTCGCAGATATCCTGCAAACGCGACTGCGGCCACTGCGGATCGACGGCCAGGTAGGTGGCGCCGCACTGCCAGGCCGCGAGCATGTGCATTACCAATTCGCGGCTGCGGGGCAGGCACAAGGCGATGCGTGCATTCTCCAGGTCTGCGCCCGCTTGCAAGCGCTCGCCACGGGCCACTACTGCCCGGCCCAGTTCGGCATAGCTGAGAGTGCCTTGCTCGTCCTGAAGGGCGATTGACTCGGACTTGCACTGTTGCACGAACGCCTGCCAGGCGTTGCTGAACGGAACTGGCATGTCCGCGCCGTGAAGGATTGATTGTTGCGCGGGCGGCAGCCAATCGAGCTGGGCAAACGGCTCGTCCGGCTGTTCGATGACCGCGTGGACCAACGCAACGAACTGATCGCAATAACGCTGGACTGTTTCGTGGCGGTACAAGGCTTTGCTGTAACGCCACCGACAGAGGAAACCCTCCTCCTCATCCACCACGACCATGTTCAGTTCATGGGCCGCTCCACGCTGTTCCGACAGCAGGCGATCGAGGTACTGATGAAAAGGCGCGGCACGTGCCCTGTTGAGCGTGAACATGTGCTGGAACAGCGGCGCCTTGCCCGCCTGACGCTCGAAGTTCAACTGCTTGACCAGGCGCGAGAACGGGTAGTGTCGGTGCGCGAGGGCCTGCTTGACGGTGGCGTCCACCTCTCGGGCCCAGTCACGACTTGAAAGATCTGCCTGCAAGCGACAGCGAACCGGCAGCGAGTTGACCAGATAGCCCGGCAAACTGAGGTGTTCGCGTCGCAAGCGCAGACCGCCGGCCGTACCCAGAACAAAATCGTCTTGCCCGGACAACACCCCGAGAAACTGTTGAAACAGCGAGAACCACCAGACGTACGGCGTTACGCCCCACTCTCGGGCGAGGGCCCGGATTCTCGCCGTGGTGGCGAGATCGAAGCGAACCGGCAGCTCCATTCCTTCGAATGACCGGTCACCGCCAAAGGCGAAATCCGTCGGCAAATCCAGCGTCGGGGCTTCGCTCAGTTGCGCCTGCCACCAAGCCAGCTCCGCAACTTCAGTCGCCTCGCTGCGCACATGCAGCTCACTGTTGTAGTCGCGATAGGCATCAGGGTTGATCGCCGGCAACGGCTGATCATCGACCTGTGCGAACAGCTCATTGAGCACGATATAGAACGTGGCCGGATCGGCGGCGATGTGATGGATCACCAACACCAGCGTGAGCTCGGTATGACCATCCCGGGCGTTGCTCAGCACCACACCTCGGCAGACTTCCCCGGCCTGGAGATTGAAAGGCCGGTCGGCCAGTTCGGCAATGCGTTGCTGCAAGGTGTCGGTGTCCGCCGCCTGCAAGGCAACCCACTCCAACGGCTGGATATTTTCACCACGACTCCACTGCACCAGGTCGCCGCTGCGTTCGCCGTAGGCCATGCTCAACACAGGGTAACGCCGCTGAATCGTGGCCCAGGCGTCTTGTAGGCGCCGGGGCAAGTCCTCCGTTACGAACTGCGCCTTGATTCGTCCTGCGTAAGCAAGGTTATAGGCACAACTGTCGGGCTCCAGTCGCTGTAGAAACCAGAGCGCCTGCTCATTGTCGGTCAGTGGCCGCGCATCAAAATAATCGGGATGCCGGGCGAGCCATTGCAACACCTCGTGCTCTCGCGAACGGAGCTCGATTTCAAGTTCATCCGTCAGAGCGCCCTGCGGCCCCGGCGTGATGATCAGTTGACCTTCAGCTTCCGACAGGCGAATTCCACGCAGCCAGCAGCGATGCATCAGGCGATCGAGCATGAGTTGTCCTTCATTTTGCTTGTTCGAAATCAGCCGTCTGTTGCAACGGCTCTGAAAGAGAGGGGATCAACCCGCCGAAGCAGGTTCCGCCATGGCGACGACAACTTTGCGCGCGCCTTGGAATGTCGAGCGACCGTGGGCAACGAGCATGTTGTCGAGCATCAGCACATCGCCCGCCTGCCAGGGGAAACTCACCTGGCAGCGCTGCAATACTTCGCGGACATGGTCAAGGGCCTCCAGCTCGATCGGTGAACCGTCCCCGTAGAAAACGTTACGCGGGACGCCCTCTTCGCCCACGATGGAAATCAGGGTCTCGCGCACAGGTGCCGCGAGATTGGAGATATGAAACAGATGCGCCTGGTTGAACCAGACCCACTCTCCTGTGATCGGGTGCTGGGCCACGGCCTGGCAGACCTGGCGCGTGGACAGCTCGCCATCGTCCTTCCATTGGAACTGGATCTGGTTGGCACGACAGAAATGTTCGACCTGCGAGCGGTCTTCGGTGCTGAACGCCTGTTGCCAGGGCAAGTCGAGGCCGTTGCCGTAGTTGCGCACGTACATCAGGCGCTTCTCGGCGAAACGCTGGCGGATAGCCGGGTCGAGTTGCTGGTAGACCATGCGGCTATCGGCTATTGGGGTTTCACCGCCCACAGGAGAAGCCTGTACGCAGTGGAACCAGATTTTCATCGGCCAATTGAGGGAATAGGACTGTTCGTTATGCAGCGGGATAATCTGGTGGGCCGGATATTCGGTGGAGGTGTATACCCGGTTATTGAGTTTGGTGCGCGGTGTGGAGGCGTAGTCATAGGTCAGGAGTTCATGACCGAAACTGCGGGCGAACGCTTCGAAATCCGCCTCCCCATTGAATGCAAAACCGCGAAACAGAATCCCGCCCACACGTGGCAACTGGGCCTCGACTGCCTGCAGGATCTGCGCTCGGCTGTCCTGCC
This sequence comes from Pseudomonas sp. Z4-20, assembly GCF_051131955.1. Lineage (NCBI taxonomy): Bacteria > Pseudomonadati > Pseudomonadota > Gammaproteobacteria > Pseudomonadales > Pseudomonadaceae > Pseudomonas > Pseudomonas sp. Z4-20. The sequence continues at coordinate 2,585,765 of NZ_CP071641.1, read as the reverse complement.
AGACCGCACCGGCGGCGGGCGCTTCAAGGATGAACGGCAAGGTCTGTTCGTTGCCCGGTACGCCTTCCATGGATTGAACCTGTGCACGCGCCAAACCAGTTTCCATTAGTAATCCCTCGCCATTCCGATGAGCGTGTTTTTTTCGAGAGCACAAACTAATACAAACGAGTAACAACCGCAATAGAGAATCATTGTCATTAATGACATTTGTATGACGGCTGATACATTTCACTTGTCCTGCAGCACACTCTCCCGCTCGGCGATATGAGACATCAACAAATAGGCGGAGCCCAATAATCCCTGCATCGTATCGGCATAGCGACTGCGGTTCAGGTACAGGAACTGGCGGTTCTTCACGGCAAACAGATTCCGCCATTGAGGTGACTGACGGAAGGCTGCCGTGCTGGCTTCCGAATCGAGCATTTGCTCATAAGTGTCGATAATGAAATCACTGTCGAAGTCACCGATTCGCTCCAGGCTGTAGGGCACATTCTGGCGCGCCTCGCGATACGCGGCGACACGACCCAGGCCGAAATCAGCGATGACGTCATCCATCCCGCCACGGCCGATCAGCTGGAACCCGTCGGTATAGACTTCAAGCGTCGTGACCGTAATACGCGAAGGGTCCTTGACGCGCTTCTTGAACTCGCTGACCACCCATTGGTATTCGCGCAGCATCTCCTCATAGCGCTGTTGCTTGCCGACCAGTTCCGCGAGTTCCTTGGCATACGTCTTGATATCGCTTTCCCGGGAGGGCAACAGCACCACCGGGGCGATTTTGCTGAGCTTTTCCTTGAGGTCGGCGTGATACGAAAGGCCCACGATCAGGTCAGGCTTCAAGGCGGCAATGGCTTCCAGGTCGGGGGACTGGTGTGAGCCGATGTATTGGATGCCCGTCACATCGAAGCGCTCCTGCGCGCCGCGAAACAGCACGTCTGAAAAAAGCTTCTTGCGCCCTGTCGAGCCGCAAGGCTTGATGCCCAGCTCCAACAGTTGGGTGGTCAGGCTGAAATCATGCAAGGACACGATGCAGTGAGGTTCAACAGGCACCTCGACCCGACCGAAACTGTTTTCGAACACTTTGGTTTCAGCCGCGCCAGCGTCCATGGACAGCAATGCCAGCGGCACGCATAGCATGCCGAGCAACCTTGGGAACATTCCTTTCAACCGCACGCACTTGCCTCCAGATAACTTCAATATGAACATCGCTGTGTTTCAGCGACTGCGTTGTCGCGCCAGCAGCACGATCAAATAAGGCGCGCCGATGATTGCGACAACCAGCCCCGCCGGTAATTGCAAGGGTGGAAAAACGCCCCTGCCCAGCGTATCGCCCGCCAACACCAGCAGCGCGCCCATCAAGGCCGACAAAGGCATCAGGGCGCCGTGGCGATCGCCCGCCAGTTGCCGCGCCAGATGAGGGGCTACCAAGCCGACAAAGGTCATGGTGCCGACATTCGCCACGGCTGCCGCCGTCAGCATCACGCTACACAGCAACAGGAAAATCATCACGCCGGTGACGTTCAGCCCTCGGCTGAGCGCGACCTTTTCACCCAACTGCAGCAGGTTCAACTGACGGTGAAAAAACAGCAATGGAGCGCCTGCCAGCAACAACCAGATACCGAGGCTATGAACCTGCGTCCAGCCGGCCCGGTGCAAACTGCCGCCCAACCACATCAGGGCGGACTCGACCTGATCGATGTTGCCGTAGGTGATCAGCAGGTCGGCGACCGCGCTGAGCATGGCGGTCAACCCGACGCCGACAAGAATCAAGCGCAACGGTGAGATGCCCTGGCGCCACGACAGCAGCGCGACGAAGAACGCCACGGCCAACCCGCCTGCCAGTGCCGCCAATGGGTAAAGCTCCAGCGGCAGCAGCGTGGGCCAGAGCACGATGATCAGCAACATCGTGACGCTGGCGCCGGACTCCACGCCGACCAGGCCCGGTGCCGCCAGGGGATTGCGCGTCAACGACTGCATCAACAGGCCGGCAAGCGACATGGCCATGCCCGCGAGGATTGCCAGCGCAACACGGGGCAACCTCAGCTCCCACAGCAGGTTGCGTGTCGTCGAATTGACCTCATCGGGCGACACAAGCGCTTGCCAAGCCTGGGCAACATCCAAGGAATAACTGCCGACCGTCAACGCATACAACGACAAGGCCACCAAGGCAACCAGCAGCGCCAGCACCGAGATCAAGTCGATCGGTCGAGCTACCCAAGGCAACAACGGCAGCATCCTGGGCAGGGCCAATCCCAAGCGCGTCATTGGACTTTCCTCAATACCAGCAGGACGAAAACTGGCCCGCCGATCAACGCGGTGACGATGCCGGTATTGAGCTCGAAAGGACGCACCACGGTCCTGGCGGCGATGTCCGCCAGAATCAGCAGGAGCGCGCCAAGCAGCGGCGCGGCTAGCAACAAGCGACGATAGTCATCGCCAAACAACAAGCGCGCAGCGTGAGGCACCACCAATCCGACAAAACCGATGGGCCCCGCCAGGGCCACGGCGGATCCCGATAGCAACACCACGGAGGCCAGGCCGAACAAGCGCATTTTCAGCAAGTTGACGCCCATGCCGGCCGCGGCTTGCGGCCCCAGCCGATGGGCATTCAGCGCACGGACGTTGACCAGGCACAAAAACATGCCCAACACGGCGTAAGGCCAGACCCACGCTTGCATCGAGCCTCCGGTTACACCGATGGAGCCGGTGAGCCAACGACGCAGGCTGTCGAGCCCCTGTTGGTCGAGCAACAACAAGATAGACGTGATGGCGCTGAACAACGCCGCAATCATTGCGCCGGACAGGGTCAGTCGAATCGGATTGTGCCCCCTTCCCGCCAGCAACAGAACGCCAATGGCTGCCACCAGGGCGCCACTGAAAGCAAACAGCGGGATCATCGACAGGTCGTGGCCCGGCAAAACCAGCAAGCCGAACACCACGAACAATGCCGCACCGCTGTTGATGCCAAGAATTCCAGGGTCAGCCAACGGGTTGTCACCCACCGCCTGCATGATTACGCCGGCCAATCCAAGGCTGGCACCTACCAGCATGGCGACCAGCAAACGCGGCAGGCGGCTGCCGCGAATGACACTCTGGTCGGCGTTGCCCGGTGCATAGGCCACCAAGGCCTGCCAGGTGTCACTCCAGGGAATGCTCTTTGCGCCCACGGCCAGATGCAGCAGCGCGGCCAGCGCAATGGCGATCAACAGGCCCAGCCACACCGGCAAACGCAGACCGTGTCTCACATGGCCTCCCGCACGGCCAATGGACGACTGCGGTTGGTTTGCGGCACACATAACGGATCGCCGGAATAAGGGTCGGTAATGATGTGCGCATCCAGGTCGAAGACCGCCTTGAGATTCTCCTGGGTGAAAACCTCGGCGGGCGACCCTTGGGCCAGTAACCGCCCTTCACGCATCATCACCAGGTGATCGGCGTAACGTGCAGCCTGGTTCAGATCATGCAGCACAGCCACGATGGTCTTGCCTTGCTCACGCAGGTCCTCCAGCAATTCAAGCAGTGTGATCTGGTGGGCGATATCGAGAAAGGTGGTGGGCTCATCCAGCAGGATGACTGGGGTGTCCTGGGCCAAGGTCATGGCAATCCAGCAGCGTTGCAATTGCCCGCCCGACAGGGTTGCCAAGGAACGGTCAAGCAAAGGGCCGATGCCCGCCAGGTCGATGGCGCGGTCAATCGCCAGTTGATCCTGCTCGGACCATTGGCGCCACCAGCTCTGCCAGGGAAAGCGCCCCTGCATCACCAGTTCTCGTGCGGTCATGCCGGCGGGTGATGTGGTGCGCTGCGGTAACAGCGCCATTCGTTGCGCCAGTGCCCGGCGCGAATACTGCCCCAGGGTTTTCCCGGACAGATGCACGTCACCGGCGCTCGGTCGCAGCATATGCGCCAGTACATTCAACAGCGTGGTCTTGCCGCATCCGTTGGCCCCGATCAACGCGGTGAAGCAGCCTTCGGGAATTTCCAGGCTGACACCGTTGAGAATCTGTTGCTCGCCATAGCTCAGCCGCACGTCTGTGGCCTTCAGCATGATCGTCCCTCCATGCCCAAGAGGGCCTAATCGAATCGTCCAGCGCGCATTGCCCCTGGGTCATTTTTTGCAATGACACCACGTTGGAAACCGGCCGGGGCAAAAAAGTGGGGCACAGAATATGTCGAAACGAAAATAATTTCCCTACAAGCCTGACAATATTAATGCAAACCCTTATCATTCACAGTCAGATTATGGCCAGTAGACACTAACCTTGCTCGTCTGCCTGATGCCGCTGGACCAGGACAACAGGCTTGCGAAGCTGAAAAACAACCCCAAGGACTTCCTCGATGCTCGAAAGAAAAACAACAGTTGGCACCGAAAAACGCTACGCCTCGCGTCATCCAGCGTTTCACCTGAGCACTTTGGCATTGGCTTTGGGGAGTATTTTTTCAGCGCAGGCGATCGCTGCTCAAGAAGAGGCGTCCGGCAAAGGTCCTCTTCAACTCGGCGAAATCAATATCAATGCCGCCGCCGTTGAAAACCCGACGGCGCCTCTCGCCGGCAAGGTCGCCCTGCGCAATGGCAGCGCCACCAAGACCAACGCGGCCATCACTGAAACGCCGCAATCGCTGTCCGTGGTCACTGCCGATGAAATGCGCGATCGCAAATCGGACACCATGGCTGACGCCTTGAGCTATACGCCGGGTTTCACCAGCCAGCCAAGCAGCTTCAACCGCACGTCGGACCGGTTCCGCGTTCGTGGCTTCGACGTCGAGTCCGCCACCGGCGGCTCGCTGCGCGACGGCATGCGCCTGCAATACAACTCCTATGATGGCGTCCAGGAACCCTATGGCCTGGAACGCGTGGAAGTCATCCGTGGCGCGGCCTCGGTGCTGTATGGCCAACTCTCGCCCGGCGGCTTCGTCAACGGCGTCAGCAAGCGTCCAACCGAAACCCCGCTGCATGAACTGGGGCTGCAATACGGCAACCATGATCGCAAGCAACTGACCGCCGACTTCAGCGGCCCGCTCGGCGACAGCGAGGTCCTCAGCTACCGCTTGACCATGCTCAAGCGCGACAGCGACACCCAGCAGGACTACATCAACGACGACAAGCTCTACATCGCTCCGGCCCTGACCTGGCGCCCCAACGATGACACGTCGCTGACCCTGCTCTCGTTCTACCAGAAAAGTGACACGCGCTTCTCCGCCCCGCTGCCCTATCAATTGGTCAAGGGTGTGGGCGACGGCCCGTTCACCATCGGTCGCCACGACTTCATCGGCGAGCCCGACTACGACGACATGAATGGCGAGATGTCCGCCGTCGGCTACGAGTTCGAACACCGGTTTGATGAACACACCCGCATCAGTAACAAAATGCGTTACTACGAAGCGGATGTGAAGTGGAAATACATGCAGGCCCAGACCAGCCCGGCTGCTATCAACGGAGCGGTCAATACCGGCGTCCTGCGCCGCCAGTACAGTGACCGGCGTGAGCGCTCCCGTGCGTTAGCCAGCGACACGAATATCGAGACGCGTTGGAACATCGCAGGTATTGAAAACACTTTCCTGGTGGGCGCTGATACCTACGACGCGTCGTACGACTCGCACAACTTCCGGGCCAACTCGACACCTATCAACATCGGTGACTACAACTACGGTCAGCCGGTTGTTGTGGACAAGAGCCGAAACCGCGACCGTGGTTCGCAGATCGACACGTTCCAGAAAGGCATCTACCTGCAAGATCAGATCAAGTTCGATGATCACTGGCTGCTACTGCTCGGCGGTCGCCACGACTGGGCAGACCAGGATCAGGAAGCATTCAGGGACGGCCTGAAGCTGAGCCAGGGCGACGAAGCCACCACCTGGCGCGCCGGCCTGGTTTACCAGGCAGATAACGGCCTGGCCCCTTATATCAGCTACAGCGAATCGTTCTTCCCGGTCGCAGTGGCTGAAGCAACGGACAGGACCTTCGCGCCTACCGAAGGCAAGCAATACGAAATCGGCATCCGCTACCAACCCCCTGGCAGCAACATGCTGCTTAGTGCAGCGGTTTACGAGCTGACGCAGGAAAATGTCGTGAAACGCGACCAAGCTGGCGGCAATCCCCAGCAGATTGGTGAGCAGCGCTCCCGTGGCCTGGAATTGGAGGCCAAGGCAGACGTCACGCCTCAACTGACGGTCATCGCGTCATACGCCTACACCGATGCCCGCATCACCAAGAGCCAGGTCCAAAGCGAAGTCGGCCAGCGCAGCGAGGACACGCCTTACCATCAGGCCGCCTTGTGGGCGGACTACAATTTTGCCCTGTTCGGCGTCCCCCAACTGAAGGTGGGCGGTGGGGCACGCTACAAAGGAACTACCCAGGCCTCGCTTATCGATTCCCAGATCCCCGCCTATACGCTCTTCGATGCAATGGCGAGCTACCAGATCGATAAAAACTGGGACATCGCCCTCAACGCCAACAACGTGACGAATAAAAAATACGTCTATTGTGAGGCAGCCGTTTGCCGCTATGGCGACGAACGCGAATTGGTGACCTCGGTAAACTTCCGCTGGTAACCTCCCCCGGCTCGGTCGGCGCTGACAAGCGGCGACCGAGCCATTTCATACTGTACGAACGCCTCTCTGCGCCCCCTCGAACTCCCCTACCGCACCGATCGCTCTGAAGACTCTTTTGACTTGACTCATGGGATTACGATCGTCATATTACGATCATCATAAGCTTCGTAAAAACCGGCCAAGAGGGATGTCCCATGGAAACTGGAAGTGCTACAGCAGTCGCAGGGGCGCCGGCACATGCATCAAGCCAACCCCTGACCGGCCGAATCGTGGCGCTGCTCGCAGGCCTCGCGGCGATCGGCATGCTCTCCACCAATATCATCCTCCCGGCGTTCCCGGTCATCGGCGAAGAACTCGGCGTGACCGCCCGCGAACTCGGCCTGACCCTCTCCAGCTTCTTCGTAACCTTTGCGTTCGCCCAATTGCTGGTCGGTCCGTTGGCCGACCGCTATGGGCGCAAGAGACTGGTGCTGGGTGGACTTGCCGTGTTCGTGGCCGGCACCGTCATTGCAGGCTTCGCCACGTCCCTCGATCTGCTGATCGCTGGACGCGTCGTCCAGGCATTGGGCGTTTGCGCAGCCTCGGTGTTGTCGCGCGCTATTGCACGCGACCTGTTCGAAGGCGAAACATTGGCGCGCGCCCTGTCGCTGACGATGGTCGCCACCGCCGCAGCGCCAGGTTTTTCGCCATTGGCCGGCAGCGTACTGTCGGTCACACTCGGATGGCGCGCCATCTTCATTCTCGTCGGATTGGCCGCCGTGGTACTGGCTTTTTTCTATGTGCGTGACCTTGGAGAAACCCATCCCGCCGACCGCCGGGCGCCGTATTCCACCGGCAGCGTGCTGCGTGCCTATGCCAGGTTGATGATGGACACGCGCTTCATTCTGCCGGCCCTGTCGATGAGCCTGCTGCTGAGCGGCTTGTTCGCCTCCTTCGCCGCTGCTCCCGCGATCCTGATGAAAGGCATCGGCCTGACGTCGGTGCAGGCTGGCTTGTATTTCGCTTCAACGGTGTTCGTCGTATTCGCCGCCGGTATGGCGGCACCACGCCTGGCGCACCGCCACGGTCCGCGAACCATCGCCTTGCTGGGCATTGCCTGCGCCATGGTCGGCGGCGGCTTGCTACTGGTCGGCTCCGCCGATCCTGGCCTTGGCTGGTATGCGGTGGCGATGGTCACGTTTCTTTGGGGTATGGGGCTGGCTAATCCGCTGGGCACGGCCATCACCATGGGGCCGTTTGGCAAGGAGGCCGGGATGGCCTCCGCGCTGCTGGGGTTTCTCTCCATGGGCGCGGCTGCGCTGACAACCTGGCTGGCCTCTGTGCTGAGCTTTTCACCCGTCACGACGCTGGGCGCGATCCAGGCGCTGACGTGCCTGGTCGCGCTGCTCCTGTTCGTCCTGCGGCGCTGATCGGTATCAGTCTTCCCAGCGCCGAAACAGCACGCTGGCGTTGACGCCACCAAAGCCGAACCCGTTCGACAGCGCATGGGTGATCGGCATTTTCCGAGCTTTCAAACCGACCAGATCGAGCCCGCCGGCCGCCTCATCGGGATGAATCAGGTTCAGCGTCGGCGGCACGACCTGATCGCGCAGCGCGAGGACGGTGAAGATCGCTTCGATGCCTCCCGCTGCTCCGAGGAGATGTCCAGTGGCGGACTTGGTGGACGTGATCGCCACGCCCGAGCCGGTGCCAAATACCGCGCGAATCGCCGCCAGTTCACCGGCATCGCCGACCTGGGTCGACGTCGCGTGGGCGTTGATGTGCTGCACTTCGGCGGGGCTGACCCCAGCCTGGCGCAGCGCCTGCTCCATGGCGCGCCGTGCACCGTTGCCATCCTCCGGCCCGGCCGTCAAATGATAGGCATCGGCGCTGGTGCCATAACCCACCAGCTCCGCCAGCGGCTTGGCGCCACGGGCCAGGGCGTGTTCCAGCGATTCGATCACCAGCAGCCCGGCGCCTTCGGCCATGACGAAGCCGTCACGCTCGCGGTCGAAGGGCCGCGAAGCTTCTTGCGGGCGCTCGGCGAACCCCGTCGACAGCGCGCGGGCCGCTGCGAAACAACCCAAGGTCACACGGTCTATCGCCGCTTCGGTGCCGCCGCAGATGGCGATGTCCGCCTCGCCACTTCGAATGAGCCTGGCGGCGTCACCAACGGCCTGCACACCAGCAGCGCAAGCCGTGACAGGCGCGCCAAGCGGCCCCTTGAAACCATGCCGGATCGACACCTGCCCGGCCGCCATATTGGCCAGGAAAGCCGGCGCGGTGAACGGCGACAACCGGCGCGGGCCACGACTGTCCGTGGTGCGCACGGCCTCGGCAATCGTGGCGAACCCACCCACGCCCGAGGAAATGATCGTCGCGGTCCGCTCTTGATCGATGGCATCGACGGGATGCCAGTCCGCTTGTTCGAGGGCTTCGTGAGCGGCCACCAGGGCGAACTCGATGAAGCGATCCATCTTCTTGCGGTCCTTGGGCGCGATGAGGCGTTCCGGGTCGTAGCCGGCAATCCCATCCTCTTCGAGGGAAGGCACCTGCCCGCCAACGGCAACGCCGGTTCCTTCGACGACGTCATCGGACAGGTTGCGAATCCCGGAATACCCGGCCAACAAGCGCTTCCACACCTCTTCCACGGCACAACCCAGGGGGCCGACCATACCGACGCCAGTGACGACGATGCGTGTTTGATCTTGGCGATTTTTCATGAAGCCCTCTTCGTCTCAGGACGGATCTTGAACCAGATGGAATACATCGCCGGCAGGAACACCAGCGTCATGATGGTGCCGACGAACGTGCCGCCGATCAGTGTGTAGGCCAGCGTCCCCCAGAACACCGAATGGGTCAGCGGAATGAACGCGAGGATTGCCGCCAGCGCCGTGAGCAGCACCGGACGGGCCCGTTGCACCGTGGCCTCGATCACCGCGTGGAACGGATCGAGGCCTTCCTTGGCGTTTTGATGGATCTGCCCGATCAGGATCAACGTATTGCGCATCAGAATGCCCGACAGGGCGATCAGGCCGACCAGCGCGTTGATACCAAACGGCTGGTTGAAAATCAGCAGCGTCGGCACCACGCCGATCAAACCCAGCGGTGCGGTGAGGAACACCATGATCATCGCCGAGACCGAACGGACTTGCAGGATGATGATCAGCAGCGTCATCGCGACCATGATTGGAACCAACGGGACGATGGCTTTGCCGGCCTTGCCCGATTCTTCGATGGCCCCCGCTTGCTCGATCCGGTAGCCGCTGGGCAGCCTGTCGATGACCGGTTGCAGTTGCTTGAAAATAGCACTGGAAACGTCCGGCGGTTGCAGGCCTTCGTCGATATCGCCGCGCACGGTCATGGTGGGTGTGCGATCACGACGGCGCAGGATCGGGTCCTCCATGCGCACATCCACCTCGCCGACCTGGGACAGCGGAATCCGCTGTCCCGTCGCGCCCACCAGGGTGAAGCCTTCTATCTTGGCGGGATCCAGACGAATGTCACCGGCGGCGCGACCGACCACCTGCACCGATCGAATGCCTTCGCGGACCGCCGTGATCGGCACCCCTGCGAGGAGGAATTGCAGCTGCTGCCCGACCGCGTTGGAGGTCAGTCCCAAGGCCTGCAAGCGGTCCTGATCCAGGTTGAAATGCAAGGTGGGCACCCGCGGCCCCCAGTCGGTGTTGACGGTCCGCATCAGCGGGCTCGCCTGCATGACGTCCTGGACCTGGCTGGCGATCTCGCGCAGTTTTGCCGGGTCAGGCCCCATCACGCGATAGGCCACCGGAAACGGCGAATACGGGCCGAACACCAGTTGGGTCACCCTCACACGCGCCTCCGGTGCAAGCCCTTCGGCGACCGCTTCACGGAGACGGAACTTGAGGGCTTCGCGCGATTGCTGGCTGTCCGTCAGCACGACGATCTTGGCGAAAGACGGATCGGGCAGTTCCGGCGCCATCGCCAGGTAGAAGCGCGGTGCGCCTTGGCCGATATAGGCGGTAATGATCTTGGCCTCGTCCTGCTTTTGTAGCCAGGCTTCGACCTTGGCGACGGTGGCGCTGGTCTGCTCGATGGACGTGCCATAGGGCATCTGCACTTCCACCAGCACCTCTGGCCGATCCGAGGTGGGGAAGAACTGCTTCTTCACCAGGCTCATGCCGAGGATCGCCACCACGAATGTCGCGATCACGGTACCGGCCACCCACCATTTGCGCGCAATGACCCGCGTCAGTACCCGACGAAAGCGGTTGTAATGGCGGGTGTTGTAAATGGCCGCGTGGCCACCTTCGACCTGTTTGATGTCCGGCAACAGTTTCACGCCCAGGTACGGCGTGAACGCCACCGCGACCACCCAGGAAGCGATCAGGGCAATGCCAACGATCCAGAACATGTTGCTGGTGTATTCGCCAGCGGTCGATTGCGCAAAGCCGTTGGGCATAAAGCCGATGGCGGTCACCAGCGTGCCGGACAGCATCGGCGCAGCCGTATGACTCCAGGCATAGGCCGAGGCTTTGATCCGGTCGTAGCCCTCCTCCATTTTCACCACCATCATTTCGATAGCGATGATCGCATCGTCCACCAGCAGCCCGAGCGCGAGGATCAGCGAACCGAGGGTAATGCGGTCGAAGTTCTTGCCGGTGGCGGCCATGACCACGAACACCACGGCCAGCGTCAGCGGTACCGCCGCCGCGACGACCACACCGACGCGCCAGCCCATGCTGACAAAACACACGATCATCACCACCAACAGCGCGACGAAAAACTTGACCATGAACTCACCGACGGCCGAGTCGATGTTCACCGACTGGTCGGTGACCTTGCTCAGCGTCATGCCCAGCGGCATGCCCTCGTTGATCGAGTTCGTCTCCGCGTCCAGCGCTTTGCCCAGATCCAGGCCATTCCAGCCCTCGCGCATGATCACACCCAACAACAGCGCCTCTTCGCCGCCGTTGCGCACCAGGAACGTGGCCGGGTCTTCATAGCCGCGCTCAACGGTCGCCACGTCCGAAAGCTTCAGCGAGCGTCCCAGGACTGAAATGGACGTATCACGAATTTTCTGCAGCTTGTCGAAGGCACCCTCCAGGCGCAGGAAGACCTGTGGCCCGGCGGTTTCGATCGAGCCGGCGGGCGTGAGCATGTTCTGGCTGTTCAGGGCGGCGAAAATCTCTTGGGGGGATACGCCCAGCGTCGCCAGCCGATCATGGGAAAAAGACACGAAGATCCGTTCGGGCTGCTCGCCGATGATGTTGACCTTCTTCACGCCCGGAACATGCAGCAGCCGTTGGCGCAACGCCTCGGCGTCGCGGACCAGCAGTCGCTGCGGTTCGCCCTTGGCTTTGAGGGCAAACAAGGCAAAGGTCACATCGGAAAACTCATCGTTGACCATCGGCCCGATGACACCGGCCGGTAGTTTGATAGCTTCGTCGGCGAGCTTCTTGCGCGCCTGATAAAACTCTTCCTGCACCTGCGACGGTGGCGTGCGATCGACCAGCGATACCATCGTGAACGCCAGCCCCGGGCGGGTATAGGTTTCCGTGCGGTCGTACCACTTCAGTTCTTGCAGGCGTTTTTCCAACGGCTCGGCGACCTGATCCTGCATCTCCTGGGCCGTCGCGCCCGGCCATGCGGTAATCACCGTCAGTTGCTTGACCGTGAACGGTGGATCTTCGGCGCGCCCAAGCTCGAAGAAGGCCAGGACGCCCGCGACAGCGATCAGCAACAGCAAGAACACGGTAATGGAGCGCTCGCGGACGGCGAGCGCCGAAAGGTTGAAGCTCATGGGCGATTCCTCGCGACGTTCACATCGCCCGGCCCAGCCAGCCTTACCGCTTCTCCTTCACGCAACAGATGGGCGCCCAGCGCGACGATCCGCTCGCCCGTTTTCAAGTCGCCCGAGACTTGCGCGGCATCGTCGCTCAAGGCGAGGACCTGGACGGGACGCCAGGCAACTTTCGCCGGCTCTGCGGTAATGACCCACACACCGGTGCCTTTGCCCGAGTCGAGAACGGCGGCAATCGGCACTTGCAGCGCATGCCCTGTTTGAGCGCCCTCGTCGATCTGAAGCGTCACCGTCGAACCCAGCGGCGCATCAGCCAGCGCGCCCTCCAGCACATACCGTGCCTCGAAGGTACGTGTCACCCGATCGGCCGAATCCGACAGCAGCCTCAGCTTGGCGCTCACCACCTGCTTGGCGTTGCCATAAAGCGTCGCTTGGGCGGTGGAGCCAGCAGCCGGCCGCAGGGTCTCGGGCAACTGCACGACGGCCTCGCGCTGCCCGGCCCGCGCGAGCCGGACCACAATTTGCCCAGGAATGACGACTTGCCCGGGCTCGGCGAGCGTTTCCATCACGACGCCGTCCGCGTCAGCAAGCAGCACGGCGTAGCCGGAGGCATTGCGGGCCACGTCGGACTGCGCTTGCGCGGCGCTGAGCTGCGCCTTGGCGGTATCGGCGGCGGCCTTGATCTGGTCGTAGCCCGAAGCGGAAATAGCGCCGGCGGCGACCAGATCGCGGTAGCGCGCCTCGTCATCAGCGGTCTGCTTGGCCCTGGCCCGAGCGGCGGCGACAGCCTCCTGTTGCGCCCGCGCCTGCAACCCCAAGTCGATCGGGTCCAGGCGCATGAGCGGCTGTCCCTTTTTAACCCTCTGGCCGGTATCGACCAGACGCTCGAGCACCTTGCCCGACACGCGGAAACCCAAGTCGCTCTGAACCCTCGCCGTGACGACACCGGAAAACGTACGAGAAGTCACGGACGAGCCTTGGACTTCAGCCACCCTCACCAACGGCGCAAGCGTGCGCGGATCCTTCGCGGTGGATGACTCGCCACACGCCGTCAGGACGAGTGGCAACAAGCAAGCGGCAAGGGTGACGGATCGGTACCGGAACATAGGGTCCCTTACTTGAACGGACAGGATGGGAGTCGCATTCTCAGCCTGGTGACCATTTATGTCAATCGTCACAACCTTCTCGTACCGAGTCCTTTCACTCACTTTCACCTAATGGCTCTAGGCAATCGAACGACCCTTCCCACAGGCTAAGAGAAACCGGATTGACAGGATGTGACCTTATCGTAATATGGTCACACCGATTTCAGCCCAAGGAACCTCAATGCCACCCTTGCGTCCCATTGCCCTTTTGATGAGCGCCAGCTTGATGGCGGGTTGCGCGGTCGGCCCGGACTATCAGCGTCCCGAGGCCCCGCTTTCGAGTCGGTACCTGGGCCAGTCTTCGGTCGAACAGTCTCCGGTCGAACAGAGCTCCGCGAGCACACAGGCCAACTGGACCGCCTGGTGGGAAGGCTTTGGTGATCCCACGCTCAACGGACTGGTCGTCCAGGCTCTTGAACAGAACCTGGACCTGGCACAGGCCTCGGCGCGACTCACGCAGGCACGGGCGGGCCTCGGCGCCGCCAATGCCGCTTTGCTACCGTCGGGGAACATCAGCGGCCAAGCCGCGCGCGCTTATCAGTCGGTGGAAACGCCGCTCGGCCAAGTGTTGGACTCAACACCCGGTTACGACCGGTACGGAAGTTCCTACGAACTCAACCTCGGCGCCAGTTGGGAGATTGACGCCTTCGGCGGCCTGCGACGCGGACGCGAAGCGGCATTGGCCGATTACCAGGCGTCCGAGGCGGACGTCGCCGCCACGCGACTCGCCGTTGCCGCACAAATTGCCGACACCTACATGACCGTGCGCGGATTGCAGGCCCGATTGGACATCGCAAACCGCCAAGTCAGAACGCAGCAAGACCTGCTGGAAAAAGTCCAGCTGCTCTACAGCAAGGGCCTTGCCGCCAGCTATCAGGTCCAGCAGACCGAAGGGCAATTGGCGCAAGTGCAGGCTACGGTTCCGATATTGCAGATTGGGCTCGATGCGGCCATGAACGCAGTCGATGTCCTGCTCGGCACGCCGCCAGGCACCCATCGCCCGCAATTGGCTGCACCACGGGATATTCCTCTTGCCCCACAGCTAACGGCAACGGGAACACCGGCCGACCTGCTGCGGCGCAGGCCTGACCTGATGGTCGCGGAGCGGCGCCTCGCGGCTTCCAACGCGCGCATCGGCGAGGCCGTCGCCGAGTACTATCCGAAGTTCTCCCTCAGCGCCTTGCTCGGCAGCGCCACGGCAGTGTCCGGTGGCAATCTTTTCAGCAGCGGCGCCAGCCAGTCGGCGGGTGTGTTGGGCCTGCGCTGGAGGCTTTTCGATTTCGGCCGAATCAACGCTCAGATCGATCAGGCAAAAGGCCAGGAGGCCGAAGCGCTGGCCGCTTATCGCCAGTCCGTATTGCGCGCCACCGAAGAAGTCGAAAATGCCTTCAGCGCCTTGGTCAATCGGCAAACCCAGGCGACCACCCTCGCCCAGGGCGAAACGGCATTGACCCAGGCCCGGCAGTCATCCTCCGTTGCCTATCAGAAAGGCACCGCCAGCCTGATCGATGTGCTCAACGCCGACGACACGCTGCTGCGCACCTCCGATGCCCATGCCCAGGCGCGAACGGAGTCGGCACGGGCGGCGGTCGCGGCATTTCGGGCGCTGGGTGGTGGCTGGCAACCGACTGAAGAGCGACCCGTAGCGACAAGGTGATCGTTTTCCAGAACGGTCACTTTTTCACGACGTGAGCGGCCTTCAGCCAACGCTCAGGGCATCAGGCTGCGCAGGATGAGATTGGAGGTGAGTGTGGGGGCTTGCTCGACGAAATCGAGGTTGTATTGCAGCAGCAACGGATTGACGAATGGCCGCAGGGCCAGGTGAATGGCGTCTACGGTTTCGTCCAGCGGCGTCTTGCGCTCGAACTCGCCGAGCTCGCGCCCTTCGCGGACAATCTGCAGCACGAAGCTTTTGATCTGCGCGTTGTAGACCTGCGAACTGGGCCAGTGCTCCGAGGCCGAAAACGCCGCGATGTCATAGAGTTTGCGGTCGTTGAAAAACAGGTCCACCCCAGTGGCAACCACGGTCTTGACCAGCCGACGAAAACGCTCCGTTGCTGAAAGGCCCTCTTCATTGATGGCCTGTTCGACGGCCGCAACGATAGTGGACAGGCAGTTGGCGCAGATGGCTTCGCCGATCGCCTGTTTGGAATCGAAGAATTTATAGATGTACGCCTTGGAAAAGCCGATGGCCTTGGCCAGGTCGGAAACCGTAGTCTTTGCGTAGCCGTACTGGCTGAAATGTTCATTGGCCGCCGCGACGATCTGATCTCGAATGTCGTGATCGACTGGGCCGCGAGCGCCGGGCGAGGTAACTGATGGCTGGTTCATGGGGGCAGCTTACGCATCCGAAAGCGGGTTGACAACGCATGACCCGATCGTAATACAGTCACTCATTATCCAATCAGCTCGGCATACACCGACCTGTCGACATTGCCTCCCGACAGGATCACCCCGACCTTCCTGCCCTTCATCAACCCACGCTCCTGGATAAGTGCCGCCAAAGCCGCAGCGCCGGCCCCCTCGGCCAGGTTATGGGTATCGGTGTAATAGACCCGCATCGCCTCGGCAATCTCCTGATCGCTGACCGCTACGATCCGTGCCGCCCCGGCGTGATAGATGGCGAAAGCCTCGGGAATCGGTTTGCGCACGGCGAGGCCATCTGCGAAGGTGTCGGCAGAGGCGGTTTCGTAGATCGTGCCCGCCTCGAACGATCGTTTCGCCGCCGTAGCCTCGGTGGACACCACGCCCACCACCTGGGTGTTCAGGCCCAAGGCGTCACGTGCGGCGATCACCGCGCAGATGCCCGAGCCGCAGCCAATGGGCACGTAGACGGTGTCCAGGTCTGCCACTGCCTCGAACAGTTCAAGGGCATAGGTGGCGACGCCTTTGACCAACTCGGTGTGAAATGGCGGCACGAGATACAGGCCCTGTGCCTGCGCCAGACGTGCCGCTTCTTCACGAGCCTCATCGAAATCGCGGCCATATTCGATCACCTCGCCACCGAAACCGCGCATGGCATTGTTTTTCTCCACCGAGTTGCCTTGCGGCACCACGATCAACGCCTTCAGCCCCGCCGCGCTGGCTGCCAGCGCCAGGCTCTGGCCATGGTTGCCCCGGGTGGCGGTGACGATACCGTTCACCTCCGGGTGTTCACGCTTGAGCCAATGCATGAAGGTGATACCGCCACGCACCTTGAAAGCGCCCGTGGGGGTATGGTTTTCATGCTTGACCCAGACCGTGCAACCCAGCCGTTGCGCCAGCAAGGGCCAGGCGTACTGGGCCGTGGCGGGCATGACCTGGTAGACCTGGCGGGCGGCTTGTTCAATGTCGTCATGAGTCAGTGCGTACATAGGTGGACCTCCTGAGGTTTCGCCGAGTCTAGCCAGGGACACCGAACCAGGGCTTTCAAAAAACTGACCTGACTTTTGCGGCGCTGCTTCACTACTATGAGCACTATGAGCCACCGAAACCGCACGCCGTTGCCGCGCCCGACTGAATCGACCCGTCGTATCGAGGTCGGCCCTTGGGCAATCGAATTGCTTCCCGGCTGCGCCTATGCCACCCGCTACGTCGCGACCCAGGCGGCGATTGGCTTCGCCTTCGACAGCCAGCGAGGCGTGCACGCCATCGGCAGCGACCGGATACAGCCTTTCATCGCCATGCCCAATGGCTTGGCGTTCGTCCCGGCCCAGTGTGACGTCTATTCGGAGTCATCCCAGGGCGGCGAGTACCTGCGCGTGATGCGTACCGACGGGCAGGCGTTGGCGGGAGATCGCGCCTTCAACAATCGCCTCGACCCACGCGCCATCGCCCTCGCCCAACGCATGCGGCGCGCGCTGCTGCACGGCTCGATCGACGACGATTGGGAGGCTTGGGCCCTGGCGTTGGCGCAATGCTCGGCACCGGACAAACACTCGCCAGCAATGCGCCAAGGTTCGATGACCGACAGCCGGATGCGCCTGCTGAATGAGTTCATCGATGCGGGCCTCGACCAACCGCTGGGCGTGCCGGCCATGGCGCAATTGCTGGGACTGTCCGAAGGCTACTTCATGCGGGCCTTCAAGCACGCCACGGGCCAAAGCCCCCATGGCTACCTGATCGATCGACGCCTGGCCAAGGCCCGGGCGTTGATAAGCGACACATCGACTACACTGACGCAAATCGCCCTCGCCTGCGGCTTCAGCTCACAGGCGCACATGACGACGACGTTCAAGCAACGCCTTGGTGTGAGTCCGGCGCAGCTGCGCCAAATGACGAAGTGCATTTGACGCCCTTGACTTAATGGTCCAGTTTTAAAAAGACAGGGCGTTATGCCTGATACCCCGTTCGTAACTCCCCGTTCGACAATCAGAGGGCCGTTGCTGCCTATGAACGATGTACGAAACACCTCCCCCGCCATTGAACCGCCTTGGACTTTCCAGTGCCGCTGATTCCCTTGGTCGTGTGTGACGACTCCACCATGGCGCGCAAGCAAGTATTGCGTGCGCTGCCGTCAGATTGGCCGGTGTCGATCACCGAGGCCGCCAACGGTCGCCAAGCGATGGAAGCCATCCGCCAAGGCCTGGGGCAGGTCGTGTTGCTCGACCTGACCATGCCGGAGATGGACGGCTACCAGGTCTTGAGCGCCTTGCGGGCCGAAGGGTTGAACGCGCAGGTGATCGTGATTTCCGGTGACGTGCAGGATGAGGCGGTGCGCCGCGTGCTTGAATTGGGTGCGCTGGCGTTCCTGAAAAAACCGTTCGATGAAAACCAGCTGCGCCAGACGCTTACCCGAGTGGGGCTACTGACCCAGCCCGGCAAGGCGCCGCCGCAGAGTCGAGCGGCACCGGACGCGGCCATCAGTTTTCAGGATGCATTTCGCGAGACCGTCAACGTCGCCATCGGTCAGGCCGCGGCCCTGATCGCCCAGGTGCTGGGCGTCTTCGTGCAACTGCCGGTGCCGAACGTGAACATCCTCGAAGTCGGCGAGTTGCACATGGCGTTGAATGACGTCGGCAGCTCCCAGCAGCTCACTGCCATCTGCCAGGGGTTTATCGGCGGCGGCATCGCCGGCGAAGCCCTGCTGATCTTCCACGACTCCGAGATTGCCGACATTGGGCAATTGATGCACCGCGAGAGCGCCGACTATTCAGACCTTGAAATGCTGGTGGACCTTTCCAGCATCCTGATCGGTGCTTGCCTGAGCAGCATCGCCGAGCAGATAGACGTGGTGTTCTCCCAAGGCCATCCGCAGATCCTCGGGCAACATGCGGCCATCGAGGAACTGATCCGCGCCAACCGCACACACTGGAAGAAGACCCTGGCGGTGGAAATCAGCTACAGCCTGGAAGGGCAGAATATTCGCTTCGACCTGTTGCTGCTGTTCACGGAAGACTCCATCGAACGGTTGAACCACAAACTCGCCTACCTGATGAACTGAGCCCATGACCGAATCCATTGATCTGAACGAATTCCACTGGTTGCTGGCCATCGTTCAGAGTATCGACGTCGGGGTGGTGGTGCTCGACCGCGAGTATCGCGTGCAAGTCTGGAACACCTTCATGGAAAACCGTTCCGGGGTTCAGCCCAAGGACGCTCAGAATCAAAACTTCTTCGATCTGTTCCCTGAGATCGATCGCCAATGGTTCACCCGTAAAGTGGAGAGCGTCGCGACCCTCGGTACGCCCGCGTTCACGGTCTGGGAGCAGCGCCCTTACCTGATGCGGTTCAAGAGCTACCAGCCGATCACCGGCCAGGAAGAGTTCATGTACCAGAACACCACGTTATTGCCACTGCGCTCGCCCGACAACCGCATCAACCATATCTGCCTTGTGATCTATGACGTCACTGACGTCGCCACCAACCGGCACCAGATCCAGGCCGCCAACGCACAACTGCAACTGCTCTCCAGCACCGATCGCCTGACGGGCCTGTACAACCGCGGTCATTGGGAAGGCAGCCTGAAATCCGCCTATGCCCGGCATCAGCGCTACGGCAATGCGTTGAGCCTGGTGATGCTCGATATCGACCACTTCAAGCGGGTCAACGACACCTATGGCCACCAGGCGGGCGACAAGGTCATCGAGAACGTCGCAAGGCTGCTACATGAGCATGTGCGTGAGTCCGACGTGGCCGGGCGTTATGGCGGTGAAGAGTTCGGCGTCGTGCTTTCAGACACCGACAAGGAGGGCGCGCGGGTTTTCGCCGAGCGCCTGCGCAAAGCCGTCGAGGAGCTGCTGGTGCAATACAACGGCCAGGACATCCGTTTCACCATCAGCCTGGGGGTCGCCGACCTGAGCGAACCCTCGAATGACCACGCCGAGCTGATCGCCCGGGCCGACCAGGCGCTGTATACGTCGAAGAAGACCGGACGCAATCGCGTGACGGTCTTCGGCTAGACAACGCCCACTTCTCGACACTGGTCAGTCCAATCTGGCAAACACTCGGAAAACAAGAACCGAGGGGCTTTTGTGGCGAGGGAGCTTGCTCCCGCTGGGTTGCGCAGCGACCCCTATCAGTTTGAATGCAATCTGCCTGATGCACCGAGGCGTCTGGTTGGGGGCTGCTGCGCAGCCCAGCGGGAGCAAGCTCCCTCGCCACGGGTGTTAGCCCTGTCCCCGACTAATTATTCCTGGCTAACCCAACTGTCGGCGCACGGCCAGTTCTACGCCGCGGATTTCCGCCAGGCCTTTGAGGCGGCCGATCAATGAATAGCCGGGGTTGCTTTTGCGTTGTTGGTCGTCGAGCAGTTGATGGCCGTGGTCCGGGCGCAGCGGCAAGCGTGGACCGCCTTCGCGCTCGCGGCGGCGCTCTTCAGCCACCAAGGCACTGATGACTCCCACCATGTCGACGTCGCCATCCAGGTGATGGGCTTCGTGGAAGCTGCGCGGGTCGGCTTCCCGGCGGGTCGAGCGCAGGTGGGTGAAGTAGATGTATGGCGCAAACTGCTTGGCCATCGCCACCAGGTCGTTGTCTTCGCGCACGCCATAGGAACCGGTGCAGAACGTCAGGCCGTTGGCCGGGCTTGGCGCGGCGTCCAGCAGCCACTGGGCGTCTGCGGCAGTGGAGAGGATACGCGGCAAGCCGAGCAGTGACCGGGGTGGATCGTCCGGGTGGATCGCCATGCGCACGCCCACCTCCTGCGCGATCGGGATCACCGCCCGCAGGAAATACTCAAGGTGTTCACGCAACTTGGCCTCGTCGATGTCGGCATAGGTGCGCAGCAAGTCCCGGAAGTTATCCAGGCTGTAATGTTCCTCGGCGCCGGGCAAACCCGCGATCAGGGTGTTGATCAAGGTTTCGCGCTCAGTTGGCGTCAGTTGCTCGGAGTACGCCTTGGCCTGCTGAATATCCTCGGTGCTGTACTCGGCCTGCGCACCCGGGCGCTGGAGGATGAACAGATCGAAGGCGGCGAACGCGGTCTGATCGAAACGCAATGCCCAGCCGCCATCCGCCAGCTCATGGAAAAGGTCGGTACGGGTCCAGTCCAACACCGGCATGAAGTTGTAGCAGACGATATCGATGCCGCAGCTCGCCAGGTTGCGCACGCTTTGCTGGTAGTTGGCGATGTACTCGTCACGCCGCCCACAGCCACGCTTGATGTCTTCGTGCACCGGAATGCTTTCTACCACTGACCAGCTCAAGCCGGCCGCTTCGATCATCTGCTTGCGCGCCGCGATAGCCTCCACCGGCCACACTTGACCGTTAGGAATTTCGTGCAATGCGGTGACGATGCCGGTCGCACCGGTCTGGCGAACGTCCGCCAGGGAAATCGGGTCTTTGGGGCCAAACCAACGCCATGTCTGTTCCATGTTGTTTTCCTTTTTGTCAGTTGGGTGTGGCAAAGCTGTGTAACAGGCTGTCGACGCCGTCTCGGGCCAAGGCGCTGTAGGCGCGGTGTACGGCCTCACGAAACGCCGGGCGATCCACCAACGTTGGCGGGAAGACTTCGTCCAGGGCAAGAAAAGCGTCCACCCGCGCTGCGCCGGCGAATCGTCCGGCAAGATCGGCAAAGGTCGCGCTCAAGGGATCGTCGACCACGTGCGCCGCACGACCGGGCAACGGCTGCGTGCAGTAGTGAATCCACGCCGCGAGGCCCAGCGCAGTGCAGTCGATGCCGCGCCCCTGGTCGAGCAACTGCTGCGCGCCGAGCAACCAGCGTTGCGGCAGTTTCTGCGAACCGTCCATGGCGATCTGGCGCAGGCGATGTTGCAGGCTGTCGTTGGCAAAACGCGCCAGCAAGTCGTTGGCATACACCGAAAGATCGATGCCTGCGGGCATCTCCAGGGTCGGCGCGGCTTCCTCGGCCATGTAGCGTCCGATCAAGCGCGCCAACCGCCCATCGCTGACAGCGTCGAAGACCGATTCATGGCCCGCCAGCAGCCCCACGTAGGCCAACAACGAATGGCTGCCATTGAGCATGCGCAGCTTCATCGTTTCGAACGGACGCACGTCGGCGACCATTTGCACGCCTTCGACTTCCCAGTCCGGACGGCCGAGGGGGAAATTGTCTTCGATCACCCATTGGCTGAAACTTTCGCAGACCACCGCCGCGCGGTCGTCGCAGTCCAGTTGTTGCTCCAGCCGACGGAAAGACTCGTCATCCATCGCCGGCACGATGCGGTCGACCATGCAGCTGGGGAACGCGACTTCTTGCTCGACCCATTGCGCCAACGCTTGATCTTGCAGCGCCGCCAACGCGCCGACCGCCTGGCGGGTGCGCTGGCCATTGTCGGGCATGTTGTCGCAGCACAACACGGTGAAGGCTGGGACGCCAGCGGCGCGACGGCGACGCAACGCCTCCAGGACAATGCCGGGAGCCGAACGCGGCGCGAGTGGGTGCTCGATGTCATGGGCGATCAATGGATCTTCGCTGCGCAATTGCCCGGTGGACGGACTCAAGCAGTAGCCTTTTTCGGTGACTGTAAGCGTGACGATCCGCGTTTGCGCCGCGGCCATGCGCTGCAGCAACTGCTCCAGTTCATTGGCGCCCGCACCGGCGTACAGGGCTTCGCGCAGTACGTTGATTTCCCGCAGCACCACTTGCTCGCTGTCAGGGTACTCGGCCACGTGGTAGCGGCCTTGCTGGTCGCGCAACTGCTCGACCAAGGTGCGGTTGGAGCGAATATTGGCACTGCACAGCCCCCATTCGCTCGTGCCGTGGCGATTGAGATGGCGCTGCAGGTACACCGCCTGATGAGCCCGGTGAAAGGCTCCCAGGCCCAGGTGCACGATCCCGATTTCACTGGGCTGGCCCGTGGCGGAGATCCGTTGGATGAGCGACATGGGCGTCCTCCTTTCAGGGATGATTCAGCGCTGGGCGTGGCTGGCCGGCATCGGCCTGCGGTGCGACACCCGCCACTGCCAGCGGCTTGACGTAACGCGCCACGCACAGCGCACCGATGATCGTCAGCAAGCCCGCCAGCAGGAAAGCACTGGTAAACGAGCCGGTAAATTGCACGATGAACCCGGTCAGGGTCGGCCCGATGATGCCCGAGGTATTGGCCAGGAAATGCATGAAGCCGCTGACCCCGCCTACCCGCGCCGCAGGCACGGTGTCTTGGATGATCGCCCAGTAGATCGCCCCGGTGAGATAGAGGAAAAATACCGCCAAGGCCACCAGGATAACGGCCGGGTACAAGGTCTTCACCACCCCGGCGACGCCGATGCACCCGGCGCAGGCCAGCAGACAGGTCACCAACACTACCTTGCGCGAGAACATGATCCGCCCGGTCTTCTTGAACACGAAGTCGGAAATGAACCCGCCCAGGGCCAGCCCCAGGAAACCCAGCAGCCAAGGGATGACCGTGGCGATGCTCATGTCCTTCACGTTCAGGCCATGGGCCATGGTCAGGTAGCTGGGGAACCAGGTCAGGAAGAAGAACAGCGTGTAGTTATAGGAAAAGAATGCCAGGGAGGTGAACAGCACCGTCGGCTGCTTGAGGTAGAACCGCAGCGGGAACACCGGTTGCGACGCCAGCTCACTCTGTCCCTCGGCCCGCAGAATGTCCTCGGCGCCCTCGCCTTCAGGCTTCTCCTTGACGAACTTGTACCAGATCGCCGCCCAGATCAGGCCGACCAACATAATGATGATGAACGATACTTTCCAACCGTAGGTGACCGCGATAAAGCCCACCACCGGGCCGGAAATCGCCCCGCCCAGCGGCGTGCCGGACATCGAGGCACCCAGGGCACGAGCCCTACGCTTGGGGGTGTACCAGTTGTTGACCATTTTGCTGGTGGTGACGCTCAGCGGGCCTTCGCCCATGCCGAACAGGATCCGGATGAGCACCAGCGAAGCAAAGCCCACCGTCAGCACCGTGAGACCGCTGAACAACGACCACAAGACCATGGCCAGCAACAACGTGGTCTTGGCGCCGTAACGGTCGGCGGCCCAGCCACCAATGAAGTTGAAGGCGGCATAACCGACGAAGAAGCTGCTGAAGATCATGCCCATCTCACCCGTACTCAGACCGTAGTCCTTCTGGATGAAAGGCGCCGCCACAGACAATGCCGACCGGTCGAGGTAATTGATCACCCCGGCCAGGAACAGCATGATGATGATTAAGCTACGTCCTTGACCAAACATGGTGGAACCTCCCGCTTGTTGTGTTTATTCGGTGAGGATGCCTATGACAGGCACGATGAAACGGCGGTACAGACGGCTCACTGATGGGCGTTCGTCAGCTCCACCAGCACTTTTCGGGTTTGCTCGGGGTGCTTCTCGATCAGATCGATGGCGCCGGGCATCTCGTCGAAGCTGACGCGATGACTGATCAGGTCCTGGACCTGCAACTTGCCGCTGGCGATCAGTTCGATCACCTGGGGAAACTTGCGGTTGTTGAGGCGCGAGCCGACCAAGGTCAGTTCCTTCTTGATCATTTCCAGCTGCACAAGATCGCTGGGCGTGGCATTGAAGCCCAGCAATCCGATGCGTCCGGCCGGCGAGGCCAGGCGCACCATCTGCGGCATCAGCGCCGGAATGCAGGCGGCATCGACAATCAACGGCACGCCTTCACCCTGGGTCAATTCACGCATCGTGGCCTCGACGTCGACTTCTTGGCCGTTGAGGGTCCGGCTGGCGCCCAATGCCCGCGCGGTTTCCAGGCGGCTGTCGATCACGTCGGTGACGGTGATGTCGGTCAATCCCAGCGCCCGCGCCATTTGCACCAGGGTCAGGCCGATCACCCCAGCGCCGTAGATCAACACGCTGTCGCCCGGATGGGGCTGCATGCGGTCGAGTACGTTCAACGCAATGGAGTAAGGCTCGACCAGGGCGCCGTGGCTCAGGGACATCGAATCGGGCAAGCGGTGGGCGTTCTCGGCTGGCACGCAGACCTGCTCGCTGAAGCCGCCGTCACGGTGTACGCCGATCACTTGCAGCCGAGTGCAGACATTGGGCCGGCCAATGCGGCAGGGATAGCAGGTACCGCAACTGATCACCGGATCGATGCACACCCGATCGCCGACTTGAAGGTGCTCGACACCTTCACCGACCTGCCGGATCACTCCGGAGAATTCATGGCCGGTGACGCGGGGGAAACGCACGAACGCGTTCTGCCCATGAATAATGTGCATGTCCGAACCACAGATGCCGGCATAAGCGACATCGACCTGGACCTCGCCACGGGCGACCTCGGGTCGGTCGACCTGGGCCAGCCCGAACTCGAAGGGTGCTCTTACCTGGAACGCTTTCATCGGTCACTCCTGACGGGGCCTTCGCCCCGTGTCCTCAAATGGTTGGAACCGTTTCACCAATGCCAGAGCGTGCCGTCTTCAAGACGATTGACCGGCAGGCTGGCGCGCTTGTAGGGGTATCGGCGGGCAAGGTCTTCATCGATGTCGACGCCATGCCCAGGTGTTTCGCCCGGCGTGAAATGGCCGTCCTCGAAGCGATAGGCGTGGGGGAAGACTTCATCGATGCGTTCTTCGTGAGGCATGTGTTCCTGGATGCCGAAATTCGGCACCCACGTATCGAAATGCAACGCCGCGCCCATGCACACCGGCGACAGGTCAGTGGCGCCATGAAAGCCTGTGCGCACCTGGAACAACGCGGCGAAATCGGCAATGCGCCGCACGTGGGTAATGCCGCCGGCATGCACCAGCGTCGTGCGGATGTAGTCGATCAACTGTTCCTGGATCAACTCTCGGCAGTCATGAATGGAGTTGAACACCTCGCCGACGGCCAGCGGCGTGGTGGTGTGTTGGCGGATCAGGCGGAAACTCTGCTGGTTTTCCGCCGGCGTGCAGTCTTCTAGCCAGAACAGGTTGTACGGTTCCACCGCCTTGCCCAGGCGCCCGGCTTCGATGGGCGTCAGGCGATGGTGGACGTCGTGGAGAATGTGCAGGTCGTCGCCAAAGCGTTCGCGCACCGCGGCGAACAGCTTGGGCACGTAGTTAAGGTATTTGGCGGTGTCCCAGACGTGTTCGGCGGGCAAGTCACTGTCAGCCGGCTCATAGCGCTCGCCGCTGCGCTTGGCGACGCCGTAGGTGGTGGCAATGCCGGGCACGCCGCATTGCACCCGCACGGCTTTATAGCCGAGCTCGACGTGACGGGCGACTTCGTCCAGGCAGCCTTCGATGTCCTTGCCGGTGGCGTGCCCGTAGACCATCACCCGCTCACGGCTCTTGCCACCGAGCAATTGGTACAAGGGCATGTTCGCCGCCTTGGCCTTGATGTCCCAGAGTGCGACGTCGACAGCGGCGATGGCGGTCATGGTCACCGGCCCGCGGCGCCAATACGCGCCGCGATACAGGTACTGCCAGATGTCCTCGATGCGGTGGGCGTCGCGGCCGATCAGCGCAGGCAGGACGTGCTCCTCCAGGTAAGCGACCACCGCCAGTTCGCGGCCATTCAACGTGGCGTCGCCAATGCCGTAGATACCTTCATCCGTAACGATTTTCAGGGTGACCAGGTTGCGGCCCGGGCAGGTAACGATGACGCGCGCTTCAACGATTTTCATAAAGTCAGACCTGTGCAACAGAAGGAAGTGAGGACGCGCCCATGGTCGGCATGGCCGCCTGGGGAATCAGCGCACCTCGGTATTGGACGACTTGGGCCGCCAGGCGATGGCCCCAACGGGCAGCCTGCTCGGGATCGCCGCCACGCAGGCGGCAGGCCAGGTAAGCAGCACTGAACGAATCACCGGCCGCCGTGGTGTCGACGACACGGGCGACGGTTTGCGCGGGCACTTCGAAGCGCCCGGCGGGGCATTGGATCAGGCAGCTGGCGGCGCCACGCTTGAGGACAACTTCGCCGACACCCGCTTGGGCGTAATCCATGAACAAGGCATCCACGTCGCGATAACCGAATAGAAGGACATCGTCTTCCCAAGTGATCAGGGCCAGGTCGGTCAGGCGCAACAGGTCGCGGTGGGCCTGCCGAGCCGTTTCTGGATCGGGCCATAGATGGGGGCGGTAGTTGTTGTCGAAGACGACGCGCGTGCCGGCTCGGCGAGCCGCCTGCAAGGCCTGGATCAGGCGTGCGCGCCCTTCTGGCATGAGGATCGCCAGGCTGATGCCACTCAGGTAGACGTGGTCGTAATCGGCCAGCGCATCGAGCATGGCCTGGGCCTCGGGGCCGTCGAACATGCGCCGCGCCGCCGATTCCCCACGCCAATAGAGAAAACGCCGCTCGCCCTGTGGATCGGTCTGGATGAAATACAGCCCTGGCAGCGCGTCTTCGATCACCCGGACATGGCCGTCACCGACACCTTCGTCCAGCCAGGACTGGCGCATGGCGTCGCTGAACGCGTCACTGCCGACCGCCGTCAGGTAATCCACGCTGATGGTGGTCCGTGGGCTCAACCGTGCCAAATAGACTGCGGAGTTGAGCGTATCGCCACCGAACGTTTGCGTGATTGCCGCACCCGGCTCACCGCGCATCTCGATCATGCACTCACCCAGCAGCGCCACTTTCAACGGACGGGCGAAACGGCTTTGCGGGTCGTGGTTAAGCGTTACATCCATCAGCACGCGCCTTTGTTGTTTTTAAAACGGCGTTTCATTTTTATCTCAAGGCCCGAGTCTAGTCAGTTTTCTCGCCTCGTCAAGCAAAAATGAAACAGCGTTTTGTTCTTCTTGCGTATATCCTTGGGTTTTACTTTCACGTTGGAGCCTTCATGGACAACAGCGTCATCCCAAACAACGATCTGGTGTCGGCGGTCGGCCGGACCATGGCCGTGCTCGAAGCGCTGGCCGAACATCCGGAAGAAAGCGGCGTCTCGGAAATCGCCACCAAACTGGACATGTCCAAGGCCACGGTCTACCGCTTCCTGCAGTCGCTGAAGGCGCGTGGGTATGTGGTGCAGGATGCCGAAGATCGCTATCGTCTCAGCGTCCGGCTATTTGAACTGGGTGCCCAAGCCCTGCCCCACCTGGACATCGTCCGGGAAGCGGAGCCCGGGATGCGCAGGATCAACGAGTTGACGGGCGAGACCGTCCACCTGGGGATTCTTGACGAAGGCAGCATCGTCTACGTCCACAAGATCGACTCCAAGTACAACCTGCGCATGTACTCGCGCATCGGCCGCCGGGCGCCGTTGTACTGCACGGGCATTGGTAAAGTGCTGATGGCCTGGCTCGAAGAGGACGAGTTGCTGGCGCACCTTGAACAGGAAAGTTTCGAGCGGCGCACAGCCAATACCTTGACCACCGTCGAGGCGTACCTGCAGGAACTGGACACCGTTCGCCAGCAAGGCTATGCCGAGGATCACGAAGAGTTCGAAGACAACATGCGTTGCCTGGCGGCACCGATCCGCGACCGTTTTGGCCACGTGATCGGCGGGATGAGCGTTTCATTCCCGTGTTTTCGCTTCAGGGAAGAATTGAAGCAGGATTACGTCAAGCAGCTGATGCATGCCAGCCAACAGATTTCCAGTCAGTTGGGCTGGCATGCGCAGCAATAGCAAAGGCCGTCGCCACGGGATGGGTGGCTGCTAACCACAGGTCGACGTTCAAGGACAGCCATTACACAAATTCACAGCCCCTTACAAAGCTTCACCCCTGCCATTGCCCCGGCCCCCTACCATGCCGGGTTCAATATTGGGGAAGCACCATGTCCAAGATTCCTGTCGTCACACTGGGCCTGTTGGTCGGGGCGTTGCTGAGCGGCTGTGACAGCGCCTCGACTCCGGAAGAATCCGCGCCACTGGCCAGCGTGCGCATCGAAACCGTCCAGCCCCGGCCGCTGTCGATCAGCAACGAACTGAGCGGCCGGATCACCGCGCCACGGGTCGCCGAAGTCCGGGCGCGGGTGGCTGGCGTGATCTTGCAGCGAGTGTTTCGCGAAGGCAGCGATGTCAAACAAGGCCAGGTGCTGTTTCGCATCGATCCGGCGCCGTTCAAGGCCGACCTCGACAGTGCCGAGGCGGCGTTGCGCAAGGCCGAGGCCAATGCGTTCCAGGCCCGTCTACAAGAGCAGCGCTACGCCCAGTTGGTTGACGACAAAGCCATCAGCGGCCAGGACTACGATAACGCCCGGGCCAACGTACGCCAGACCGCAGCCGACGTCGCCGCCAACAAGGCGGCCGTTGAACGGGCGAAGCTGAACCTCGGGTACGCCACCGTGACCGCGCCGATTTCCGGGCGCATCGGCCGGGCCCTGGTCACCGAAGGCGCGCTGGTGGGACAGAACGAAAGCACGCCGTTGGCGTTGATCCAGCAACTGGACCCGATCCACGTCGACCTCACCCAGTCGACCCGCGAACTCAACGACCTGCGCCGGGCCTTTCGCGCCGGGAACCTGCAAGCAGTCGGTCAGGGCGAAGCCAAGGCCACCTTGATCGAGGACGACGGCAGCCTCTATCCGCTGCCGGGCAAGCTGCTGTTCACCGACCTCAGCGTCGACCCAAGCACCGGCCAGATTACCCTGCGCAGCGAGTTTCCCAACCCGGACCTGGACCTGCTGCCCGGCAGTTTCATTCGCGTGCGCCTGGAACAGGCGGTCGATAGCCAGGGGATCACCGTGCCGCAACGGGCGATCCTGCGCGACAGCGCCGGCGTCGCCCAGGTGTTGCTGCTCGACGCAGAGCAGAAGGTCAGCCAGCAACCGGTCCAACTGGGCGCCGCGCAGAACGACCGCTGGATCGTCACGCAAGGTTTAAAACCGGGCGATCGCATCGTCGTCGAAGGCCTGCAGCACGCCCGCCCCGGTGAACAGGTCCAAGTCGACGACTCCCCTCTCCCCCTCGCCCAGGTTCCCGGGCCACAGGCAGGACACTAAGCCATGCCGCAGTTTTTTATCGACCGTCCGGTGTTCGCCTGGGTCGTCGCGTTGTTTATCCTGCTGGCTGGGGTCTTGGCCATTCCGCAATTGCCGGTGGCGCAGTACCCGGTCGTGGCTCCGCCGCAAATCGAGATCTACGCGGTGTACCCGGGCGCTTCGGCGCAAACGGTGGATGAAAGCGTGGTCAGCCTGATCGAGGAGGAACTCAACGGCGCCGACAACCTGTTGTATTTCGAATCCCAGAGCAGCCTCGGCAGCGCGACGATTACCGCGACCTTTCAACCGGGGACGAACCCGGAACTGGCCCAGGTCGACGTGCAGAACCGCCTCAAGGCGGTGGAGTCGCGCCTGCCGCAGGCGGTCACCCAGCAGGGCTTGCAGGTGGACAAGGTGTCCGCCGGTTTCCTGCTGCTGATCACCCTCACCTCCAGCGACGGCAAGCTCGACGACGTGGCGCTCAGCGACTACCTGGCGCGCAACGTGATGAACGAGATCAAACGCCTCGACGGTGTCGGCAAGGCCCAGCTGTACGGCGCCGAACGGGCCATGCGCATCTGGATCGATCCGCAGAAACTGCTGGGTTTCAACCTGACCCCGGCCGACGTCAACGCCGCCATCGTGGCGCAGAACGCCCAGGTCTCGGCCGGCAGCCTCGGCGATCTGCCGAGCCGCAGCACTCAGGAAATCACCGCGACCATCATGGTCAAGGGCCAGCTTTCTACCCCGCAGGAGTTTGCCGACATTGTGCTCAAGGCCAACCCCGACGGCTCGACGGTGCGCATCGCCGATGTCGCGCGGGTGGAAATCGGCAGCCAGGAATACCAGTTTTCCACGCGCCTGAACGGCAAGCCGTCCACTGCGGTGGCGGTACAGCTGTCACCAGGCGCAAACGCGCTGAACACCGCGACCCTGGTGCGCAACAAGATGGACGAACTGTCGCGCTACTTCCCGGCCGGCGTCGAATACAAGATTCCCTACGACACCTCACCGTTCGTCAAAGTCTCGATCACCAAAGTGATCTATACGCTCGGCGAGGCGATGCTGCTGGTGTTCGCGGTGATGTTCCTGTTCCTGCAGAACATCCGCTACACCTTGATTCCGACATTGGTGGTGCCGGTGGCGCTGATGGGCACCTTTGCGACAATGCTTGCGCTGGGGTTCTCGATCAACGTGCTGACGATGTTCGGCATGGTACTGGCCATCGGCATCCTGGTGGACGATGCCATCGTGGTGGTGGAAAACGTCGAGCGGATCATGGCCCAGGAAGGTCTGTCGCCCAAGGAAGCGACGCGCAAGGCCATGGGCCAGATCACCGGGGCGATCATCGGCATCACCCTGGTGCTGGTGGCGGTGTTCATTCCAATGGCGTTCATGCAGGGCTCGGTGGGGGTGATCTACCAGCAGTTCTCGCTGTCGATGGCGACGTCGATCCTGTTCTCGGCCTTCCTCGCCCTGACCTTGACCCCGGCGCTTTGCGCGACCTTGCTCAAGCCCGTCGCCCTAGGCGAGCAGCACGCCAAAGGCGGTTTCTTCGGTTGGTTCAACCGTGGCTTCGACCGCTTCGGCGATCGCTATCAAGGTTGGGTGGCCTATGCACTGAAACGCAGCGGCCGCTATCTGCTGATCTACGGCGTGTTGCTGGTGGGCATGGGCCTGCTGTTCAGTCGCCTGCCCTCCTCGTTCCTGCCGGTGGAAGACCAGGGCTACACCATCACCGACATCCAACTGCCGCCGGGCGCCAGCAAGAATCGGACGGTGCAGGTGGTGGAGCAGATCGAGGCGCATAATGCCGGCGAGCCTGGGGTTGGCGACAGCACCGTCATCCTCGGCTTCAGCTTCTCCGGCAGTGGACAGAACGCGGCCCTGGCGTTCACCACGCTGAAGGATTGGTCGCAGCGCAGCACCGAGGATTCGGCGGCGTCCATCGCCGACCGCGCCAACCAGGCTTTCGGCCAGATCAAGGACGCCATGGCTTTTTCGGTGTTGCCACCGCCGGTGGACGGCCTGGGCACTTCGAGCGGTTTCGAGTTCCGTCTGCAGGACCGCGGCGGCCTCGGCCATGCCACCTTGATGCAGGCCCGCAGCGAGTTGCTCGCCGCCGCCGAAAAAAGCCCGATACTGATGAACGTGCGTGAAAGCGCCCTGGCGGAGGCGCCGCAGGTGCAGTTGGAAGTCGACCGCAAACAGGCGAATGCCTTGGGCATTTCCTTCGCGGATGTCGGCGCCGTGTTGTCCACGGCGGTGGGTTCGGCCTACATCAACGACTTTCCGAACCAGGGACGCATGCAGCGCGTGGTGGTCCAGGCCGAGGGCGACCAACGCAGCCAGGTCGAGGATCTGTTGAAGATCCACGTGCGCAACAGCAGCGGGAAAATGGTCCCGTTGTCGGCGTTCGTCCAGGCCCGCTGGACCCAGGGACCGGCGCAATTGACCCGCTACAACGGCTATCCGGCGGTGAGCATTTCCGGCGAGCCGGCCCCCGGCTACAGCACCGGACAAGCGATGGCCGAAATCGAACGGCTGGTGGCGCAGGGGCCGACGGGCCTGGGCCAGGAATGGACCGGTTTGTCATTGCAGGAACGCTTGTCCGGCAGCCAGGCGCCAATCCTGCTGGGCCTGTCGCTGCTGGTGGTGTTCCTGTGCCTGGCGGCGCTGTACGAGAGTTGGTCGATTCCGACCTCGGTGCTGCTGGTGGTACCGCTAGGTGTGCTCGGTGCGGTCCTGGCCGTGTCGTTGCGCGGTATGCCCAACGATGTGTTCTTCAAGATCGGCCTGATCACCATCATCGGCCTGTCCGCAAAAAACGCGATCCTGATCATCGAGTTCGCCAAGAGCCTGTACGACGATGGGCATGACCTGATCGACGCCACGCTCCAGGCCGCACGCCTGCGCCTGCGGCCGATCATCATGACCTCGCTGGCGTTCATCCTCGGCGTGGTCCCACTGGCAATCGCCACGGGCGCCAGTTCGGCGAGCCAGCAGGCGATTGGCACCGGTGTGATCGGCGGGATGATCAGCGCCACGTTGGCGATAGTATTCGTCCCGGTGTTTTTCGTGGTGGTGATGAAGCGGGTCAGGTGTCGCAAAGGCGATTGAGGCGCTGCTGGCCTACTTGCCCTTGAAGGCTTCCCGGCGGGCGGTGCGCTCGCGCCCCGAGATCACCGCGTCACGTTGGTGGACGCTCAGCCATGACGGCGGGTCGCCCAGGCTGTGGCCCGATACCGCCTAGTGCCGTGGCCACCAGTCGCTGTACCCAATCGGCGTCCCGGTCATTGACCACGGCGTAACGGTCCGGCGGCAGACAAGTCCAGCGATGGGATGCCTCGGCGAGGCGCGAGAACTCATCGGCGGACATCCAGTACGAAGAGTCCGTCAGCGGCAAAGGCGCACCGTCAAAGCGCTCGCCCAGCGTCACCTGGGTCCCGGGGACAAAGGTGATCGCCAATTGTTGCCGGGGTTTCATCCGCTCGTCGGGCGCAGGCATTCGCCCTACCGGTCCATGGCGGAAGGCGCCGGGAAACTCCTCCCTGAGAACCAGCCAGTGGCCGGCCGTGGTCATGGCCAGGATCCACTGCGACACGCCAGAGGCTTGCTCGCGCACCAGCGTGTCGTTCTTCCATTGCATGACGCTGCTGCAATCAGGGTCAACGTCGTTGGCCCACAGGCTGATACCCGAAATCAGCGTATGGCGCTCAAGCTCGACCACCCCTCGATCCTGCATCGATTGCCAGTAGCGCTTGATCGGGTCGCGTGAGTCGCGCCGGTAATTGGACAATGCCCAGCCCGCCACGAAAAGCACAGTTGCCAACACCTGCCAGCCCCAGGATCCGACGATGATCCGGTCGATGTCCAGGCCCGGGACGAACCATTTCTCGACAAGACCCAGGACAATCACGAACGCCAAGCTCGGCAGCATGAGGCCAATGCTCACCGGCGCCGCCAGCACCATGACCCAGCTGAAGCGGTGCATGAATGCACGCTCGCGCGCCCAGGCCGCCTCCTGTGGGAGCATCGGAGATTGCTCGCGAGGGCCGAAGCCTGGATCAGGCGTCTGGAAACGGAGCTTTTGCTTGTAGAGTTCGTCACTCATGAAGGGCCCTGTCCACTAGTCGCTGCACCCAACCGGCGTCGCGGGCGTTGACCACGGCGTAACGGTCCGGCGGGAAAAAGACCCAGTGATGGGCGACCTCCGCGAGGCGCTTGATCTCATCGGCAGACATCCAATAAGACGTCTGCGTCATTGGCAAAGGCGCGCCCTCGAAACGCTGACCAAGCGCTAACTGGGTACCGGGCGCGAAGGCGATCGCCAGTTGCTGCCGGGGTTGCATCTGCTTGTCCGGCGTGGCCATCTGCCCCACTCGTCCATAGCAGAAGTCACCGGGAAACTCGTCCTTGAGCACCAGCCAGTGGCCGGCCTCGGTCATGGCCAGGACCCACTGCGACACGCCCGAGCTTTGCACGCGCACCAGTTTGTCGTTCTTCCAGAGCATGAGGCTGTTGCAATCCGGGTCAAAGTCGTTGGCCCAGAGACTGAGGCCCGATACCAACGTATGGCGTTCGAGCTCGACCAGCCCGTGATCGGGCATCGATTGCCAATAATGGTGGGTCGGGTCGCGCGAGTCGCGCAGGTAATTGGACAGTGCCCAGCCCGCCACGAAGAGCAGTGTCGCCAGCGCCAGCCAGCCCAAGGAGTCACCGACGATCCGGTCGATATCCATGTCCGGGGCGAATAACTTTTGGACAAGGGCCAGGGTAGATAAGAACACCAAGCCCGGCAGCACCAGGCCCATGCTCAACGGCGGCACCAGCACCACAAACCAGCTGAAGCGGTGCATCAAGGCACGTTCACGCGCCCAGGCCAGTTCCTGCGCAAGCATCGGCGCCTGCTCCCGTGGGGCGAGGCCTGGATTAGGGGTATGGAAGCGGGTGAACCGCGCGACGGCGTCTTCGCTCATGGATGGCGTCATTCCGTGGAAATCAGTCGCGCATCTTCGAGGATTTTTCGGGGCGTGGACAGTCCCCCAAGACATAACGCGCTTCCTGAATCCCGGTCACTGAACCACCGCTGTCGCGAGCACGCCCGCGATAGCAGCTGCGAATCCCTGTATCAGTCCGCCTGCACCGTGACCTGACGCTGTTCGCCCAGGCCTTCAATGCCCAAGCGCATGGTCTGCCCCGGACGCAGGAACACCGGGTTGGGCTTAATGCCCAGGCCCACGCCCGGCGGCGTCCCGGTCGAAATGACGTCGCCGGGTTGCAGGCTCATGCACCGGCTCAGGTAGGCGATCAGTTGCGGCACGCTGAAGATCAGCGTTCGGGTGTTGCCGTTCTGATAGCGATGGCCGTCGACTTCCAGCCACAGGTCCAGCGCATGCGGATCGGCGATTTCGTCGCGGGTCACAAGCCACGGACCCAAGGGGCCGAAGGTGTCGAAGCCTTTGCCTTTGTCCCAGGTGCCGCCGCGCTCCAACTGCCACTCGCGCTCCGACACGTCGTTGATGACGCAGTAACCGGCGACATGCTCCATGGCGTTCGCCTCGTCGATGTAGCGCCCGCCCTTGCCGATGACCACGCCAAGCTCGACTTCCCAGTCGGTCTTGAGCGAGCCACGGGGAATCTGGACGTCGTCGTTCGGCCCGCAAATGGCACTGGTCCACTTGTTGAAGATGATCGGCTCTTTCGGCACCTCCATGTTCGATTCGGCGGCATGGTCGGCGTAGTTCAGGCCGATGCAGATGAACTTGCCAACCTGCCCGACGCAGGCGCCTATCCGCGGTTGACCGCCTACGACCGGCAGGCTGCGCGGGTCGATGGCGGCGAGTCTTGCCAGGCTTTCAGGAGCCAGGGCCTGGCCGGCGATGTCCGGCACGTGGCCCGACAGGTCACGGATCTGATTGTCATCATCCAGCAGCCCGGGTTTTTCCGAGCCTTTTTCGCCGTAACGCAACAGTTTCATGGAGTGCTCCTGTTCAAGTGAAAGCCGGGGTTCAGAGGCTCATGCCGCCGTCGATGATGTGCACGGCCCCCGTAGTGTAGGCGGACGCATCGCTGCCCAGGTACACTGCCAGTTGCGCGATCTCCTGGGTAGCGCCGATACGGCCCATGGGCTGGCGGTCGAGAAACTGCCGATAGACCTGTGCTTCATCGACCCCCTGCCGGGCGGCCTGGTCGGCGATACGCTGGCGCAGCGAAGGCGAGTCCACCGTGCCGGGGCAGATCGCGTTACAGCGGATGCCCTGGCTGACGAAGTCGATGGCGACGGACTTGGTCAGTCCCACCACCGCTGCCTTGCTGGTGCCATAGGCGAAACGATTGGGCACGCCCTTGATGCTGGAGGCCACCGACGACATGTTGATGATCGATCCGCCGCCTCGCGCCAGCATGCCTGGCAGGAACGCGCGGATCATGCGGTACATGGCCGTGACATTGAGGTCCATCGAGCGCGCCCAGGCCGCTTCGTCGCAGTCGAGAATGTTGCCGCTGTGCACGTAGCCGGCGCAGTTGAACAGCACGTCCAGGCCACCGATCTGGTCGCGGGCGGCGTCGATGGCGCTGGCCGACGTAACGTCCAGCGTGAGCGCCGTGACCCCTTCGATGCCTGCGAGTGCGCGGATGTCGATGTCACTGGCAAACACCTCGGCACCGGCCTGGGCGAAGGCTATAGCGCTGGCCAGGCCGATGCCTTGCCCCGCCGCCGTCACTAGCACACGCTTGTTTTGCAGGCTCATGCTGTCTCCAGTTGCGCGGCGGTGGGCGCGGTCTTGGGTGTCCTGCCAAGCATCGAGGCTGGGATCGCCAGGATCAGCCCGCCGCTGACCAAAAGACACAAGGCTAGTACATAAGTGCCGTTGTTGATGTTGCCGGTGAGGGTTTCCGCCACGGCGGTGATCATCGATCCGGTGAAGCCCGAGAGGTTGCCGATGGCGTTGATCATGCCGATCCCGGCGGCCGCCGCGACGCCCGACAGCACGGTGCCCGGCAGGGTCCAGAAAATCGGCATCAGGCTGAGGATCCCCGAGGCGGAGACGCTGAGAAAGAGGATCGACAACACCAGGTTATCGGCGAAGAAAGCACTGAGGATCAGCCCAACGCCGCCGATGAAGGCCGGAATGGCCGCGTGCAGGCGCCGCTCGCCGGTGCGGTTGGAGTGGCGTGCGTTGAGCAGCATCGCCACGATTGCCACCGAGTAAGGAATGGCGGTCAGAAAACCGATGTGCAGGCTGTTGGTGATGCCGGTGCTCTTGATGATCGACGGCATCCAGAAGGCCAGGCCGTAGAAACCGGTGTTGAAGGTCAGCAGGATCAGCACCAGCAACCACACCCGGGGGTTGAAGAAGACTTCGCCCAGGCGCGTGGCCTTGCCTTGGTTATCGGTTTGCAGATTGGCCTTGAGCAAGGCCTTTTCCGCCGCCGAAAGCCACTTGGCTTTGTCGATGTTGTCGGCCAGGCAGACGATCACCACGAAGGCCATGATGATCGAAGGAATACCCTCGATGATCAGCATCCACTGCCAGCCGGACATGCCGTGCACGCCTTGCATGCTGTTCATCAGCCAGCCGGACAGTATCCCGCCCAGCGTTAGGCTGACCGGCAACGCCAGCAGGAATCCGGACATCACGCGGCTCTGGCGATGGGTCGGGAACCAGTAGTTGAGGTAGAGAATCACGCCAGGAAAGAAGCCCGCCTCGCAGATCCCCAGGAGGAAGCGCAGCACATAAAACATCGTGCTCGATTCAACGTGGAAAAAACCCGCCAGTGGCACGGTGTAGGCCACGGCCATGGAAATCACTGCCCAACTGAGCATGATTCGCGCAATCCAGAACCGCGCGCCAAAGCGATGCAACAGCAGGTTGCTGGGGACTTCGAAGAGGAAGTAGCCCCAGAAGAACATACTGGCGCCCAAGGCGTACACGGTGTTGCTGAATTGCAACTCGGCGAGCATGTCGAGCTTGGCGAAGCCGATGTTCACCCGATCGAGGTATGCCGCCATGTAGCACAACAGCAACACGGGCAGGATCCGCCAGATCACCTTGCGGTAGGTCCGGTCTTCGAAATCCAGGCCGCCGGCGGGAGCCTGTGCGGGCAAATGCTCGGAGATGGTTTGCATGAGTAACCCCTGATTGTTTTTATTGGGTCACGTCGAATGAGCGAATCATCCGGCGATTGAACGAGGACTCTACTGTCGGGGAGCGATTCATTCCCAATGGCATTTTTGGATTAGTTGATAACCCGTTGTTATCGGAATCCAGGGGTCTACTTCGTAGCCCAGCGGGAGCAAGCTCCCTCGCCACAGGGATTCAACCGCCCAGGCGGGCGTTGTCCTTGAGGATCTCGGCGAACTCCAGCGCGGCGCCTATCAGCGGCTCGTTCTTTCGCGTGAGGATGCCGTAGTCCTGCGGCACCAGGTGCAGCGGCGTGTCGAGGGTCTTGAGTTGGCCGCTCTCGAGCAGCGGATCGACCATGGCATTGGGCAACATGCCGATCATCGGTCCACGTTTCAGGACTTGGAGAAAGGTCTGCATGGAGATGGTGTCGATGGTGTTGCGCGGCATGCCCACTCCTGCCTCGGCGAACGCCAGCTCCATGCGCGCGCGGATCGGCGTACCGACCGGATAGAGGATCCACGGCTGGTCCACCAGTTGCTGCAAGGATGTTGGCCCGGCGTCCGCCAGCGGGTGGCGGTTGTTCACCACGATGCAGAACGGTTCCGGGGCCAGGGGCTGGAAATCGTAGCGCTGCTGCTGGCTTTGATCGGTAAAGCGCGCCACTGCCAGGTCGAGCTTTTTCTCTTCAAGCATTTCCATCAGATGGTTGCTGGTCTGCTCCACCACTTCGATGGACAGCAAAGGCCAGCGCTGCTTGATCTTCAGGATCGCCTCGGGCAACGCCACCGCTGTCGCGGCAAAGATGCCGCCGACCTTGAGGTAGCCATGACCGCCTTCGCGCAGGCTGCTGATCTGCTCGACAAACGAACGCGCGTCGTTCAACGCGATTTGCGCATAACGCAGTACGTGCTCGCCGAGGGCGGTGGGCGGCATGCTTCGGGGGCGGCGTTCGAACAGGGCGAAGCCGAGCAGGCTTTCGATTTCCTTGAGCATCTTGCTCACCGCCGGCTGGCTGAGATTCATTTGCTGGGCGGCGAGATGCATGTTGCAGGTACGCCCCAAGGTGTCGATCAGCAGCAGATGGCGGAATTTAAGCCAGCCGCAGAAGCTGGAGAAGGACAAGTCGGACATGGGTGCTCCTCAACGAGTAATAACCGGACGTTATCAGATATTGAATATATCTCATTGGAGTTCATCGGCAGCGCGCCCTAGCGTGAATGCTTTATGAACCAGGAAGCTTGCCCATGTCGCTCATGCTTACTCCCGAGAACACCCTGCCGGTCGACGGCGTCGCCGGCACCCTGATTGGTCGTGCCTGGGTGCCTGGCGCCGTTGCCGGGCCTTCGCCCATCGTGCTGCGCAGCGACGGGGTGTTCGACTTGTCGGAGCATTTCGCGACCTTGAGCGACTTGTTGGAAAGCTCCTCGCCATTGGCAGCGGTGAGAGAAACGCCGGGCAGCTTCATCGCCAGCGTCGAAGCGCTGCTGGCCAACACCGGCCTGCATGCCGATCTGTCCAAACCCTTCTTGCTGCCGCCGCTGGACCTACAGGTGATCAAGGCCGCCGGCGTGACCTTCGCCGCGAGCATGATCGAGCGGGTGATCGAGGAACAGGCCGGCGGTGACGCGGCCCGGGCCGAAGCCGTGCGCGCCACGGTGCACAGCGTGATCGGCGATAACTTGCGCTCGATCGTGCCGGGCTCCGAACAAGCCATGCGTCTGAAGGCGTACCTCATTGAACAGGGCATGTGGTCGCAGTACCTGGAGGTCGGCATCGGGCCGGACGCGGAAATCTTCACCAAGGCGCCGGTCCTGGCCGCCGTCGGCAGTGGCAGCCAGATCGGCATTCACCCGGCCTCGCAATGGAACAATCCTGAGCCCGAGGTCGTGCTGGCGGTGAACAGCCGTGGCCAGATCCACGGCGCCACACTCGGCAACGACGTTAATCTGCGCGACATTGAAGGCCGCAGTGCGCTGTTGCTGAGCAAGGCCAAGGACAACAACGCATCATGCGCCATCGGGCCGTTCATTCGGCTGTTCGACGAACGCTTCAGCCTCGACGATGTGCGCGCCTGCGAAGTCGATCTGCGGGTACAAGGCGAAGACGGCTACCGCCTGCAGGGTTCCAGTTCGATGAATCAAATCAGCCGTGACCCGCAGGACCTTGCAGGCCAGACACTCAACGCCAACCACCATTATCCGGATGGCTTCCTGCTGTTTCTGGGTACTCTGTTTGCCCCCACCGAGGACCGGGATCAGCCCGGCAGCGGCTTTACCCACAAACTGGGTGACCGGGTCAGCATCAGCAGCCCCTTGCTCGGCAGCCTGCATAACCAAGTGACCCACAGCTGTGACGCCACACCCTGGACCTTCGGCATCGGCGCCTTGCTGCGCAATCTCGCCGCGCGAGGGCTGCTGGGTCGCTGAGCAACGACAGATCGTCGATTCAACCAATTACAAGAGAGAAATGAATCATGAGTGACACGCCAAAACGCCGCCTGCGCAGCGAGCAATGGTTCAATGACCCGGCCCACGCCGACATGACCGCCCTGTACGTCGAGCGCTACATGAACTACGGCATGACCCGCGAAGAGCTGCAATCGGGACGGCCGATCATTGGCATCGCCCAGACCGGCAGCGACTTGACACCCTGCAACCGCCATCACCTGGAACTGGCGCAACGGGTCAAGGCCGGCATTCGTGACGCCGGCGGCATCCCCATGGAATTCCCGGTGCACCCGATCGCTGAACAGTCGCGCCGGCCTACCGCAGCGCTGGACCGTAACCTGGC
Source organism: Pseudomonas sp. Z4-20 (assembly GCF_051131955.1). Taxonomy (NCBI): domain Bacteria; kingdom Pseudomonadati; phylum Pseudomonadota; class Gammaproteobacteria; order Pseudomonadales; family Pseudomonadaceae; genus Pseudomonas; species Pseudomonas sp. Z4-20. The sequence goes on along the minus strand of NZ_CP071641.1, from coordinate 2,545,208 downwards.
CTATTTGGGACTGGTGGAAATCCTCCACGGTTATCCGTTGGATGGCGTGGTGCTGACCACCGGTTGCGACAAGACCACCCCGGCGTGCCTGATGGCGGCGGCGACCACCGACCTGCCAGCGATTGTCCTGTCCGGTGGGCCGATGCTCGACGGCCACCACAAGGGCGAACTGATCGGCTCCGGCACGGTGCTGTGGCATGCGCGCAACCTGATGGCCGCCGGCGAGATCGACTACGAAGGTTTCATGGAAATGACCACCGCGGCATCGCCGTCGGTGGGTCACTGCAACACCATGGGCACCGCGCTGTCGATGAACGCCCTGGCTGAGGCGCTAGGCATGTCACTGCCCGGCTGTGCGAGCATTCCGGCGCCCTATCGCGAGCGCGGTCAAATGGCCTATGCCACCGGCAAGCGCATCTGCGAACTGGTCCGCCAGGACGTGCGCCCTTCGCAAATCATGACCCGCGAGGCCTTCGAGAACGCCATCGCCGTCGCCTCGGCATTGGGGGCGTCGAGCAACTGCCCGCCACACCTGATCGCCATCGCCCGGCACATGGGCGTCGAGCTGAGCCTGGATGACTGGCAACGGATCGGCGAAGACGTGCCGCTGCTGGTCAACTGCATGCCCGCCGGCAAGTACCTGGGCGAAGGCTTCCACCGCGCCGGCGGTGTGCCGGCGGTCATGCATGAGCTGAAAAAAGCCGGGCGCCTGCACGAAGACTGCGCCACGGTCAGCGGCAGGACCATCGGCGAAATCGTCGGCAGCAGCCTGACCAGCAACACCGACGTCATCTACCCCTTCGACACGCCGCTCAAGCACCGTGCCGGTTTCATCGTGCTCAGCGGCAATTTTTTCGACAGTGCGATCATGAAGATGTCGGTGGTGGGCGAAGCCTTTCGCAAGACCTACCTGTCCGAACCCGGCGCCGAGAACAGCTTCGAAGCCCGGGCCATCGTCTTCGAAGGACCGGAGGACTACCACGCGCGCATCGACGACCCGGCGCTGGACATCGATGAGCGCTGCATCCTGGTGATTCGCGGTGTCGGCACCGTCGGCTATCCAGGCAGCGCCGAGGTGGTAAACATGGCCCCGCCGGCGGCACTGATCAAACAAGGCATCGACTCCCTGCCCTGCCTCGGCGATGGTCGTCAGAGCGGCACATCAGCGAGCCCGTCGATCCTCAACATGTCCCCGGAAGCTGCCGTGGGCGGTGGCCTGGCGCTGCTGCAGACCAACGACCGGCTGCAAGTGAACCTGAACACCCGCACCGTGAACCTGCTGGTCGACGACGCCGAGATGGAACGGCGCCGAAGCGAGTGGACCCCGAGTATCCCGCCGTCGCAAACGCCTTGGCAGGAACTGTACCGGCAGCTGGTCGGGCAGCTTTCCACGGGAGGGTGCCTGGAGCCGGCCACGTTGCACCTTAGGGTGATTGCCCGCAGCGGTGAGCCGCGGCACTCTCATTGACTCGCTGCACCACCAAACCTTTTCGTGGCGAGGGAGCAAGCTCCCTCGCCACGGGGTCCTTCACAGGTTCCCAACCATCTCCCACAACGAAGCGCCAACCCCGGTAATGCTTTCCCCGGCAATCAACCCCGCCGCCGCGGTGATGGCGAAGCGTTCGGTGAGGCTCGGCCAGCCGCGGCTCACCAACCAAGTGAGCACGGCGCCGAGGGCCATCATCAGCGACACCGAGGCTGGCAGGACAAATGCCAGGCCCAATGCCGCCGTACTGGGCAGGTAGCGGGCGCGATGCGCCGGCAACAAGCTGTCGAGGATGCCCAGCAGCAGACCGACGACACCGCCGATGAAGATCGCCCAGCGGATGCTGACTGACAATGAGTCCAGGCCAAGGGTCAGGGTTTGCGCCACGGCTTTCCAAGTGGCGACCGCCGGGGCCGGCCACTCTTCGGTGAGCAGCATGGTCTGCGGGTCAGGAATCAACGCGAGGTAGGCCAGCACGCCGACGATGCTGCCGATGAAGATTCCCAGGGTCTGGGCCATCAATTGCTTGCGTGGCGTGGCACCAATCGCCCGGCCGACCTTGAAATCATTCATCAAGTCCGTGCATTGCCCCGCCGAACCGCCGGCGGTATTGGCGCTCATCAGGTTGATCGGCACCTGCCCTGGCGCAACGATGCCGAAGCTCAACTGGGACAATTGACCGATGGCGCCGATCGGCGGAATACCCGTGGCGCCGACCACACGGGCGGCCACCGCTGCCAGGCAGATCGCCAAGGGAATGGTCAGCAGCGCCATCCACGGATTGATACCGAACAGCAGCGCTTGCAGGCTCACCACCAAGATGATCGCCGACAGGAAACCGACCGCCGGCCCGGCCTTGGGAATCACCCAGGTCGCGCCGCCGTTGGCCTTGGTGCAAGTGTGCAACGCCCACAAGCGAATCGCCAGGGACGCCAGCGTCGCGCAAACCATCAGGCTCACGCCCGGCCACAGCAACCATTCCACCAGCACGGCGAACTGCGGGCCGCTGCTGCCGGACGGCAACTGCACCAAGCCATTGTCCAGCAACCAGGGCGCCAGCCCGCCCCATGCCAGCAACGCGCCGAGCAGCAGCGTCAAGCCGACGCGAATGCCGATGATGCCGCCGAACCCCACCAGCAACAGCGAAGGATCGGCGGTAAACGTCAGGCGCTCCAATTGGGCGCTCGGCGACCAACGCGCGATGGCCCACATAAAGGTGTCGACCCACTTGGCGACGCCGGACAGCAGCGCCGCCCCCAGCAGCACCTTCAAGCGCGTTGCCGCTTCATGACCATGGTTATAGATGTGCAGGAGGGTTTCCAAGGTCGCCATGCCTTCGGGAAACCTCAGCGCCTTGTCGTTGAGCAGCGAGGGCCGCAGGTACCAGGCGATCCAGATGCCCAGGAAGCTCACCGAGAAGACCCAGGCAATCATCGGCACCGCGTCCAGTTGCTGGCCGGTCAGCAAGGTATACGCCGGAATGGGCGCCACCAGCCCACCGGAAATGATCGACGCCGCAGCCGACGCTACGGTCTGGTTGATGTTGCTTTCATGCAGCGTCCAGGGCAGCCCCGACGCCGAGTGCTTGGCCAAACCCTGCCAGATGCCATAGCCGACCAGCAGAGCGATGATCGACATGTTGAACGACCAGCCAATCTTCAATCCCGCGTAGACATTGGAAGGCGTCAGGAGGATGCCAAGCACGATTCCCGTGATGACCGCGCGCGGACTGAATTCGCGCTCTACGGGACGGACGTGCGAGGTCGAGGTGTGATCCATGCGAATTCCTTATCGGCAAAAGACAGTTGGCTGAGCCAAGGCAGCCACCTGACAAGTGAGTGCTGTATCGACGTAAGGTTCACCAGCGATACGTTCTGGCGGCCACGTGATAGAGCGGTCCGCCCCCTGCGTTTGAAGGCCCGCTCAAGCAGTCTCCCGCCTGGCCGATAACCCTTGTGACGGCGGCCCTCCGGCCTCGCCAGGCTCTGCTGGTTGCATAGGGTAATGATCAATGGTTCTGCAGCTTAACCGTTTATTGATGATGGTTGCCCTGGTGCTCCTGGTTGCAGGTGGATCGGCATCGGCCATCGCAGCTGAGCCGCCGTTGCGCATTGTGACGGAGGAGTTGCCGCCCTATAACATGACCCAGAACGGTCGAGTGACGGGCATGAGCACCGAGGTGGTCGAGGCCGTGCTCAAGGAAGTCGGCGTCGAGGCTTCGATCCAGCCCATGCCCTGGGCGCGTGCCTACGAACTGGCGCTCAATGAAAGCAACGTGTTGATCTATTCGATCGTCCGCACCCCCGCGCGCGAGTCGCTTTTCCAATGGATCGGCGCCATCGCGCCGACCCAGTGGTATATCTACTCACTGGCTGAGCGACCAGTGAAACTCAATACCCTGGCCGATGCCCATGGTCACCAGATCGCGACCGTCAACCAAGACGTGGGAGAGCAGTATCTCGTCTCGAAGGGTTTTCGCATCGGCGAGGAATTGCAGTCCAGCAGCAAATACGAACATAACTACCGCAAGCTCAAGGTCGATCATGTGGCGTTGTGGATTTCAAACGAACTCAACGCCTTGTACCTGACTCGCCAGAATGGCGAAGATCCGGAAAAAGTACTGATCAAATCGCTGCCGCTGCCCGAGCTCAGCGCCGGCGGCTTGAGCATGGCGTTCAGCCGCAACACGCCCAAGCAGACTGTCGAGAAATTCCGCGTCGGCCTGGAGACCATTCGTCGCAACGGCGTCTACGACGCCATTGCGCGCAAGTGGTTATGAGATGGACAGCAACTTCGGACCGGGCTCCTCTCACCGATCACCGACCAAGGTACTCAGCTCCCTGGGACGGCGCCTGGTGCTGGCGACCTTGTTGTTCTGCCTGTTTTTTACCCTGGCGATGGTGACGTGGCGCACCTGGCTGGCCTGGGAAAGCAACCTGGCGGAAATGAATTCCGAGCTTGGCCTGATCGACCAGGTGTTCCAGGACACCTTGGCCCATGCCATTTGGGAAATGGACAGCGAATCCCTGGACAAGCAACTCAACAGTGTCGCGAATGCCGCGCCGGTCGGACGCGTGGTGCTCAATGTCCTGCGGCCCGGCCGTTCGCCAGAAACCATCGAACGCAATCGCTACACCACCGGCAATGCGGGCGCGGCCCCGGTGCTGCACCGCCAGCTTATCGCTCAACCCTATCTCGGAGCGCATGAAAAAGTCGGCGAGCTGACCATTGAAGGCGATAACCAATTGCTCTGGAAGCGCCTGTGGGGTGAAGCACGCAGCATCGTCATCACTCAGATCATCCAATCGATGCTGCTCGCCGGACTAGTCATGACCATGTTCAACCGCTTGGTGACGATCCACGTGGTGCATATTGCCCGGCATTTGGGCGAGCTCGCGCCGCAAACGCTCAAGCATCACCTCAAGTTGCAACGCTCAGTGGACCGCCAGGACGAACTGAGCCTGCTCGAATCCCAGGTCAACGAGTTGCAGGACAATCTCCACGCCCACCTGGAGCGCCAGCGTTCGGACGAACTGGCAATCGCCGCCAGCCGCGATCAGTTGGTTGAACTGGTCGAGGCGCGCACGGCGGAACTGCGGGCGGCCAACCAGGCCCTCGAAGCCCTGTCGCGTCACGATGCCCTGACGGGGCTGGCCAATCGTCGCCATTTCGACGAACTGAAGGAAATCGAATTTCGCCGCGCGGTCCGCCACCACACGCCGTTGGCCGTGCTCATGTGCGACGTCGATTTTTTCAAGATCTACAACGACACCTACGGCCACATGAACGGCGACCAGTGCTTGCAGCAGATTGCCGAAACCCTGCGTGATGTGTTCGGGCGCTCCGGCGAATTGGTCGCGCGCGTCGGTGGCGAGGAATTCGTCGTCTTACTGCCCAACATCAATGCACAACAGGCCTGCGACGCGGCCCAACGGCTGCGCATCGCCCTGGCCGAGCGGGAACTGCCCCACAGCGGCTCGTCGGTCTCGCCGTTTGTCACGCTGAGCATCGGCGTCGCCGAACTGGACCCCGAGGCCATGGATCATTTCGACCAACTGATGCAGCGCGCAGACCAGGCGTTGTATCGAGCCAAGCACCAGGGACGCAATCGCGTTTCCCTCTGAATCATCGTCAACGTCGAGGTCTGTATGCGCCACTCTCTGATGCTCTGCTCCTGCGTACTCCTGGCCTTGATCAGCCTCAACGGCCAGGCCGAAACCATCGAAGTCGTAACCGAGGACTCGCTATACGCTTATCTGCGCGATGACAAACTGGTCGGCCCCGGTATCCATATCGCGTCCGACACGCTGAAACAGGCCAACCTCAGCGACTTTCGCATGGCGCTGTATCCCTGGGCGCGGGCCTACGAGATGGCGTTGCGAGAACCCAACGTGCTGATTTTCCCACTGGATCGCACCCCTGCCCGTGAACAGCTGTTCAAGTGGGTCGGTGAAATCCATCGTTCCACCAGCCGCCTCTACAAACTGCGCGACGCCGACCCCATCACTGTCCGCAACCTTGAAGAGGCCAAGCAGTACAGCATCGGCGTGATACGCAATGACGCCAAGCAGATCTATCTGCAAGAACGTGGGTTCAGCCGGCTGGTCGTGTCGGCGAACAACCACGACAACTTTCAGAAATTGTTGAACCGCCAGGTTCAATTGGTGCCGATGCCGGAGAACACCGCACGCCTGATGAGCCAGGATGCCCAGATGGATTTCAATCTGCTGGAGGAAGTCTATGCCCTTGAGGAACAGCCCCACAGGGTCTATCTGGCTTTCAGCCTGAGCACGCCGGACGAGACTGTCGCCAGGGCCCAGCGCGCGTTCGAAGCGCTCAAGGCCTCGGGCGAAGTCGAGCGGATCATGAAGGAGAAGCGTTGAGCGGCGGCACCGGTCAGCGGCGTTGAACTCTTGTATCGTCAATAACGTCTAGCCCATTAGAGCGTGCAGGGAGACGTTTCGATGAGCACACTGAACGCGGTATCGGATTCCATCCAGACCTTGATGCTGGAACGCAACGATTGGGTGCCCAACAACCCGCGCCTTCCGGTGATCATCTACGTTGAGGCGGTGGCTGCCGAGACAGGCGATCTGGCTGCCCATCTCGAAGAGACCTTTCGAAGCAACGGCTGGCCGCCGCAATGGCGCTACGGAATCTACGATTTCCACCATTACCACACCGAAGGCCACGAAGTCCTGGGCGTTGCCAGCGGCCAGGCGCGACTGATGATCGGCGGTCCCGATGGTCAAGTAATCGACGTTCAGGCCGGCGATGTGTTGCTGCTACCCGCCGGTACCGGGCACTGCAACCTGGGTTCCAGCCAAGACTTCCTGGTCGTCGGAGCGTATCCACCGGGCCAGCAGGCCGACATCTGCCGCGAAGCGCCGAGCGAGGCTCAGCTGGCAAACATCGACGCGCTACCGTTTCCTGATCAGGATCCGGTGCAGGGACCACAAGGGGCCGTCCGCCAATATTGGACCAAGCCCCGCTGATCCTCTGCCGGGCCCGGCTAGATCATCGGCGAACTGCTCACCACCCGCAGCGCCAACCCTTCGAACGCATCCAGCGTAATAGTGAATTCACCCTCGGGCGTAAGGTCCCCTTCGACCCGCTCGTTAATGATGTCCACCACCGGCCCCGGTGCGATACCGGGCAGGTGCAGGGTTTCGGTGATGGCCGTCGAGCCGAAGTTGAGCGCGGTGATTTGCGTGCCTTTGCCGGCGGGCAGTTCATGGACCATGATCAACAGCCCCGGATGCTCGACGTCCGGTATGAGTATCTGGCGGCTGGCGGCGATGTCGTAGGCGCGGCGCGCGGCGAGGATCCGGCGCAGTTGCGAAGCGAAGGAATCTGGATCCTTCAATTGGCTCGGCAGGCTGCCGTACAAGGTTCTCGGGCGGGGCATCTCACCGGCCGACAACGGTGCTTGCGGGTTGAGGTCCGCCAGGTCGTAGGCACCGCGATGAATCCAGCGCGTGTCGCCGTCGCGCATCAGGTGCTCGACCTGTTCCGCCGGCAACGGCAATGCGCCCACCAGATCCCAACCCGACAAGGCGAACACGCCCGGCTGCATGGCGTTGAACATCACCAGCAGGATGTGGACCTGGCGAATCTGCTGGATATCGGCCGCCGTGATCGCATCGAGATCACGAATGCCCAAGGCGGCGGTGATGATGCTGGCTGTCGTGCAGGAGACGCCATTGGTAACGAATTTGAGGTTGTACGGCGCATGCTCGCCGGACAGGCGTTCGTACATCTGTTCGCGGATGTGCTCGCGCAAGATGCTGCCGGGAAAGGTCTGGCCTTGATAGAGGTAAGTGTCGTGGGCGTGCAGCGTCCAGAAATGCACCAGCTCCAGGGTCAGTTCGTCATGATTCTGCAACGCATGGATCAGCGATCCCGGGTCGATGCCGAAGGCGTGCATCTGGCGCAGCATCAAGCGCAGGAATTCCGTGTCGCCCATCAGCAACGCATGCTGGTAGGCCGGGCGGGTGATGAAGTCGTAGGACAGGTCTGCCCCGCCGTGGGACATGGCAGCGATGTCGTCCAAGGTCAGGTTCAGCTCCTGGAAACTGAAACCACCTGCCTTGCGAATCGCACCGCCGAGCAATTGGTTGCCAGTAATCGACAGCGGATGGCTTTCAGACCAGGCAGTACCATCGAGCTTGCGCTCCACGCCGAGGAACCCATTGGCATCCAGACGGAGGATCTTCGCCCCCATGACATCTACGGCGTGCAGCGCGTCGCCGATGATCATCTGCTGCGCGGCGAATGTCGGGTCAAGCCAGTTCAACGACGGCTGCCCTTCCTTGAAGTAATGCAGATAGACCCAGCGCCGCGGCTTGCCATCGACACCCATGACGACCGGTGTCGCGCTCCAATCGGTTTCCTTGACGCCGGGTTCGAAGAAGATCACCCGTTGCAACTGGCCGACGATGTAGTGCTTGTCCCGAAGGGCGTCCACTTGCTGCGCGGTGAGGTTCTGCGCATCGCGCCCCTCCCCGACTTCGGGCAGCAGCGGCCAGTCCTCCTCACGGATCTCGACCATGTGGTAGAGCCCTGGATAGTCTTCATAGGCCATCTCCGCCAGGCGAAAATCCGCGCCCTTGCCGGTATGGGACGGGATGACGTCATCGATGACCACCGCGTTATGCGCGGCGGCCATGCGGGTCAACGCTTGGAGCTGCGCATCGGTACCCAGGGCAGGGTCGATGTCGAAGCTGATGCGGTCAAAGTTGCCATCGATGGTTGGCGTGAACTCGGTGCCCTGAAGCCCGCCAGACCTTTTCAACGGCCCGTTGTGAATGCCCTGGATACCGATTTTCGACAACGCGTGCCACAAGGTTTCGTCTCCCAGCGCCTCGAGCACCGTGCCATTTTCACGGGTGACGATGGAGGCCGGATACGCGGTAAACCACACCGACGAAAGTGCAGACGCATCGCGAGGACGGGTATGGGCGAAGGGTTGCTGCCACAAGCGACCTTGCCCCGAGTAAAGCTTGGCTCGCTGTCTCGCAGCGTGAAGCATCGATTGTTCGACCAGCCAGTCGACATGATTTTTCTCAGCCATCGTCATAAAAAAATCGCCTGTCGTGATGAAAAAGTCGCACCGCCCCTGGGCTCAGGGGCGGCGCTTATTAGTCATATGAGGCTTTGGACCGACATTCGTTGCACTCATGTGTCCATCTACCAAACGCCTTGCTCGCTCAATCACCGTTGAACGGCGCGTCCGGATTTCTCGCACCCGGCGGACCGGGCCTTTGCAGGGTGGAGCAATTGGAGCCATGGCCTGCCCCGCCGAGCCAGGCCTCGACAAAGGCAAAGGCATCCTTCAACGAGCCATGAAGCACGCCGTCATGGCCCAGGCCTTCATAGGTGCGCCAGGTGACGTCGTTATCGGCGGCGCACAAGGCCGCCGCGACTGCGTACTGCCGTTCCGGCGTGATGGTTCGATCTGCCTGGCCCGAGGCAATGAACAATGGGAAAGCAACCGACGCCTGGGGCATATCAGTCATCGGGGTGCGCAACGCAGTCAACGCTTCGGGAGCGATGGTCAGAAGCTCGGCAAATGAACCGATCTGCAATTCCTTGGATTTGGCGGCGATGTCCCGGGTACAACCCTGCCGGGCGACCCTTAGCAGTTCCAGGCCATCGTCCGTCAGGATGTCCTCTATCCGTGGGCCGTCGTCGCCCAGGGCGCCGGACGCCAACGCGAGGAACAGCGTATTGGACTGGCGTGGCGCCAGCGTAATCGGCCCTTGGGGGAACGTACTGTTCGCGGCGGTAAGCACCGCACCGAAGATGGGGAGTTCCGGTGCATAGCTGCCAGCGAGGATCGCCGCGCCCAGCGCCGCCCCTGCGCCCTGGGATTGTCCGGCGACGATCACGCGCTTGGCGATGAGCCCTGGCCTGATTGCCCGGGCGGCGCGGATCGAGTCCAGCACCGAGCGCCCCTCGGCTTGCCAGAACGTATAGGGATGCGGCCCCGGCCCTCCCAGGCCTTGGTAGTCGGTGGCGACAACAGCGAACCCGTGGGCCAGCCAGCGGTTGATGTAGGCCGAATCACGCTCGCGCCATCCCGCCCAGGACGGTGCGCAAACATCGGCGATCCCCAGCGTACCGTGGGCCCAGGCCAGTAGCGGCCAGCCGTCGGCGGGAGGCTTGCCCGCCGGCAGGTACAACGCCCCGCTGACCGGAACGAGGCCGGAGTCCCAGCGTGAGTCGGTGGAGCTGTAGAGCAGGCGCAACGCCTGAGCGGCGGCGGGCATCTGCGGCTGCACCGGCAGGGTCTCGCTTCGCAGCACCGCACCGGGCAATCCGGGCATCGGCCCCGCCCAGCGATAGAACGGCGACAGCGTCATATCGCCTGCCGCAGGGCCGACCGGCAGCGTACCGGCCGCCATGACATTGGCCGTCACGCCAACGAATGCACCGATGCAGAGGCGTGTGAGGGACGCGATTCGGAAAATATTCATGAAACGTTCGCCTGACCGGAAAGAGCCTTGCGCAAGGCGCTGCCCTGCGCAGCAATGACGTTGCGCGCAACGGGGGCCACCTCGTTGAACCGGACAAACCCGTGGGTCATGTTTGCGAGCACTCGCAGGCTCGTCGCCACGCCCGCGCTTTTCAGTCGGCTCGCGAGTTCGCGATTTTCATCCAGCAACGGGTCCAGTTCGCCAACCACCAACCGCACCGGCGGAAGGCCCGCCAAGTCGGCGATGATCGGCTGCACGCGCCAGTCATCTTCATCACTGGCCAGGTAGCTCGCCCAATAGGCACTCATCGTCTCGACCGAGAGGTTCTGGCCAGCGTATCCGCCTAGCCGCAGCCAGGAATCGGAGGTCATGTCCCGCGAGTAGCTGCCGTAGAACAGCAACAACTGCCGCAGCGCATCGATTCCCGTATCACGCAGCGCGATGGCAGCGCCCAGGGCGAGGTTGGCGCCTGCCGAATCTCCGCCCAAGGCATAACCGCGTACCGGGCAATCGGTGATCGTCCCCAGCTTGATGACCCGGCTGACGATCGCCAGCACTTCGTTGAATGCGACCGGAAAGCGATACTCCGGCGACAACGCGTAGTCGATGGACAGCACCGCCAGGCCGCTGTCGCGCACCAACTGGCGCAGCGGCGCGTCCCAGCCGGCGAGCGACCCGTGGCGGAATCCACCGCCATGGCAGTAGAACATCAAGCAAGGCGTCTCATCGCCTTCCGGCCAATAGAGCTTGCAGGGCACCGTCCGGCCATCGACGGCGAACCCCAAGGTGCGTTCGTAGGACAGCGGCACGCTGCGGCGTGCCGCCCAGGCATTGATCCGTTCCAGTTGAGCACGGACGCTTTGCACATCCCCCTGAACGACCGGCAGCAACCCTTGTTCATGCAGCGCCGTGGCCACCGCGAGCAAATCCGGATGAACCGGCGGCCGTGCGTCCACCGGCGGGTTTCCAGCGCGACTCATGCCTGACCTTCGCAGCGACGTCCGTCAGCGATGACGCAATGGCTGGGCGGGCTGCGGCCTTCCAGGACGGCTGCAACGCATTGGGCGGCAATCAGGTTGGTCCGGTTGAGCCCCTCGACCGTGGACGCCCCGGCGTGGGGTGTGACGATGACGTTCGGGAGCTGGATCAGTTGTTCAGTGACCGAGGAAAGCCTGGGGTCCGACTCGCTTTCGAAAACATCGAGTCCCGCCCCTGCCAGGCGCTTTTCCCGCAGGGCATCGAGTAGATCCGCATCGCGCACCAATCCGCCGCGCGCGGTGTTGATCAGCACTGCGCCGCGCTTCATCAGTGCCAACGCACGGCCATCGATCAGCCCCTGGGTTTGTGGATTGAGCGGTGCATGCAGGGTAATGAAGTCGCTTTCCTTGAGCAGTGTTTCCAAGTCGACAAAGCAACCGCCGGCTTGGGCGCTACCCGGGCGAGGGGAATAAATCAGCGGCTTGACTTCAAAGCCGGACAAGCGCTGCAGCACGCCCCGGCCAATCCGGCCCAACCCGATGACGCCCACGGTTTTACGGAACAAATCGCCCCCAAGAGGAATCGACCAGTCGTTGGCGGCCAACCCCAGTTGGCACTGCTTGAGTTGACGACACACGGCGAGCATCAGCGCGACGGTGTGGTCGGCGACGCTCGCGTCGTTGCCGCCGATAGCGATGGTCGCCACCTTCCCCGCCGCTGCCACCGCTGCCGTATCGACCCGTTCGTAGCCCACGCCGCGACGGGCGATGACCTGCAAGCGTGGGAGCGAAGCCAACAGGCTGGACGTGATGTTCGCGTGCCCGACGATCCAGCCATCGGCGTCCGACAGGAGGTCCGTCAGCTGGCGTTCACTCAAGTCACCATCGGCTTGCCCCGGAGCCAGTTCCGCGACGACCACCTCACAGCCATGGTTCTTGAGGAAGTCGCCGGCCATGGCGTCGAAGAATCGTTGTGTCACCACTACTTTATGGCGAGGTTCAAACATCTCGGGCCTCCCGATGCAGGTATCCAATGATCAAAACGCGTAATCCAGATACACGCGGGCCTCGGAGCCGCTGACGACGTTGTCGGCTTGCGCGGAGATAAGGGCGACGAAGTCTTGGTCAATTCGATAGTCGATATAAATCAAGCCCACCGAAAGTCCCGCGTATTCCTTTTCATCGAAGCGGTAATAGAGACGGTATTCATTCTGCCGCTCGGTCACGTCCGTGCGCCGGCCGCTAAAGGGATCGGTGGCGTCAAACTCACCTTGCTTGTAGATAGCCATGACTTTGAAACCGTCCAATGGAGCACCCCATAACGAATGTCCGCTCAAGTCATATTCAGCGCCCAGTTGCCAGGTTCGTTCGCCATCGTTATTGAAATCATTACCCGAGCGTGTCCACGCGTCCATCCTGCCGTCGACGTTGTCGCCGTGGTCGAAGTAGGCGTAACCCAGTTGCCCGTTGCTCAACTGCGCGTGCGTCTCGGAAAATGAAACACCCAGGCGAAGTGTGTCGAGCAACAAACCAACATTGATGTTCAGCCACGTCGCGTCATCGTCATAGGCGGCCTGGCCAGATTGCCAATCACGCTCCCAGATCGGCCCGGCTTTTTCGAATTCATAATATTGAGTGTCGAACACGATGCCGGCTTTATCGCCAAGCGGCGCTTTGAGCGTCAGCCCATAACGCGTGTTCTTATTGAAGTCTCGCGACACACCTTGGTCGAAACCAAGCTCGATGGCCTTCAAGTCGTACTTGACGCCATAGGTATAAAGATCCTTTATTTCCTCGCCTGTCTGGCTCAGCAGGTGTTCGAATTCTTCCCTGTCCCGAGGGGATGTGCGGTTGATGTAGGCGGTTTCAAACCCTAGCGTACCGGGCAGCGGACCGATCCCCATCTCGGTAAAATTCAAATGGGCGCGGCCACCCTGGTAGGAACCGGGAACGATTCGAGTATCGAGCGTGACCAATGTCCCCGCATCGAACCGGCCCCGGCCGACTTGAGTGTCGGCATCCCAACCGTTGCCTTCATAACGCAACTTGAAGTAACTCTGCCCAACTTTTGCGAAACCGCCGTTGGTACCGTCGGTATCGTCAAACAAGTTTCGGCCATTGTCTTTTGAATCAATCATCGCCACGCCATACAACGAGGCGTCAAACCCTACGACCCCGGCCCAATAACCGGAGTTATAGTCCAGTATTGCGCCGACCCCTGTCCCACCCAGCTCCGAGCCATCCGGAAAACCACCAAAACGGTCCTCGATCAAGTCATTGGATATCCGCGTATTGATATACATCGAGCGAAGATAGGCATTCAACTTTCCCTCATGCTGAAACCTGTCCGGATGACTGATCGTCGCCGACAGACAAAGATCAGACATAAACAATGTTGACAGGAACGTCATCGCGACGGCGTTAATCGATTTCATCGACCACCTCATCTATTATTTTTATTTTGACGTGAGCAGACGCGAACAGGGCGTCCGTTAAACTTTGGCGTAGCGAATCAATGAATCAGATAATTGCCCGGGTAATAACAGCCGTAACAATCAGCACAAGGCTGCTGCCTATGGCCCAGAGCAGGCAATAGCGTTGCATGTCACCCATGTCGCGCTTAATGATTGCGCTGATCAAATAAACCGCCGCGACCAATGGACTCAATGCATGCACCGGCTGACCCAGTACCGATGCGCGAGCGATGTGCATGGGGTCGATGCCGTATTCGGCGCCGGCGGCCCCGAGCACGGGCAAGATCCCGAAGAAAAACGCGTCGTTGGATAACAGGAAATTAAGCGGCAAGGCGACAAGCGCGGTGATGATGCTGAAATATTGGCCGCCGCTTTCCGGGATCAAATGCACGATCTTCTCGGACATGCCATCGACCATGCCGGTGCCTGACAAGATTCCGGTGAATGCACCTGACGCGAATATCAGGGCGATGACCATCAGGACACTTTCCGAGTGAGCCGCGACTCTGGCCTTCTGCTCCGCCAGGCGCGGATAGTTGATCAGCAGCGCCAAGGAAAAACCGACCATCATCAACATCGGCAAAGGCGCCAGGCCTGTCGCCATGGCGTACATGAGCCCCGCGGTCAACGCGAGGTTGATCCAGAAAAGCTTAGGCTTGTGCGTTTCGGTTTGCAGGATGGGTAATGCGGGGTCGGCCTCTGTGGCGACGTTGGACGCGGGCGTCCAACCCAAACGCCGCCGCTCTTTGCGGCCGATCCAGAAGGCGACGACGAACGCATAGGCCAGTCCCGCCAACATGGCTGGCACCAAGCCCAGGAACAGCTCAGCGACATCAAGATGAAGCGCACTGGCGGCTCGCGCCACCGGCCCTCCCCAGGGAATAAGGTTGACCACGGTATTGGTCAACAGAAGCATCAGCGCGAGAATCAGCGGGTTCATGCCGAGGCGAAGGTAAAGCGGCAGGAACGCCGTCGTTACGATCAACACCGTCGTTGCGCCATCCCCGTCGAAAGAAATAACCGTGGCCAGCAGCGCGGTGCCCAGCACCACGCGAAGCGGATCATTGCCTACGTAGCGGAGGATTTTTCGCACGACGGGTTCAAACAGCCCGGCGTCGAACATGATTGCGAAGTACAAGATTGCAAACATCAACATCAGTGCGGTGGGCGCGACCTGTTTCACGCCGTTCATCACCATGCCACCCAATTCCGGCCCTGCCCCACTGGCCAGTCCAAAAGCAACTGGAACGAGGATGAGTGCCGTCACGGCAGAAAGTCGCTTGCTTATGATCAATGCCATAAACGTGACGACCATTGCGAAACCTAACCAAGCCATGCGTGTCACCTTCTCGTTTTTATTGTTATCGATGTCATCGAAAATCAATGTGAACAGCTCTTGCGCAGCCGAAATCTACATAGGGGTGGAATGGCTGTAAATCTTGATTTTTTTCGTCAACATCCAGCTGTTTGGCGCCTGATCAATCGTGAACCCTGCGCACAATTTTTGCCCTGATCGGAAAAAATTGACGCGCCGATAGACATTGATGAAATCTCGTTATATTTAATAAACATGTATAAAACCTAATCAACCTGATCGGATTCGTCATGCCAGATCAAGAAAACCTTTACCTCTCGGCAGAGGAAGCCGCGGCCCTGCTTGGGGTCAGCCTTCCAACGCTCTACGCCTATGTCAGCCGCAAGAACATCCGCTCGATCAAGATTGCCGGTTCGCCCAAACGCCGTTACTGGGCCGAGGACATTCAGCGTTTGGTAAAAGTCCCGGCGGGCGAGAAACAGGCTGCGAAACGCTCGTCGCCGTCGGACAGTGCGATTACGCTGATCACCGATGATGGGCTGTTCTATCGGGGACACGACGTCCTCGAACTGGCTGATCACGCAACGGTTGAAGACGTCGCCGAATTGATCTGGCAAGTGCCTTCGGCGTTCGGCACGTCATTGCCTCGTGCGCCTAAGGATGCTGCCAAGCTGTTGAAGATCTATGAGCAGATGTCCGCACAAGAGAAAGCCATCGCGCTGTTCCCCCTGGTGCAGCGAGAAAACCCGAAGGCGTTCGACCTTTCCACTGACAGTTACGCCCGCACGGGCGCCGACGTCGTGAGATGGTTTGCCGCATTGGTCGTGGGTGCGACCGAACCGAGCACGCAACCCTTGCATGAATTCATCACCGAGGCCTGCGGCGCCCCGCCTGCCTATGCCGAGCTGATCCGGCGCCTGCTGATTCTCAGCATCGATCATGAACTGGACCACGCCACCCACAGCGTCCGCGTCGCCGCCACGACCGGCGCTACGCCTTACTACGCGGTGATCGCCGGGCTTGCAGCGGCCAGGGGTCATAAGGTCGCCTACGGAAGAAATGAAGCCGCCAGCAGGATGATCGAGGAAATCTGCACGGCCCCAGACCCTGCCCAACCCATTCTGCAGCGCTACAGCCAGGAGGGGCATATCGTCGGGTTCGGCGCCAATGTCCATTCAATCAACGACCCACGCGCCAGCAATCTACTGGCAGCGCTGACCGCGGTGTTTGATGGCGACAGCGAGTTTGCCAAGCTGCAGAAAGCCTTTTCAGTGGCCTCGGAACTCGTTGCCTATCCGCCGGAGTTCATTCTCATGGTGAGCTTCATTGGCCGGAAACTGGGATTGCGTGGACAGGAAATCTCCCTGGCGGGCGTCGGGCGTTCGATCGGTTGGATAGCCCACGCCAGCGAGCAATACAACCAACACCACGACGCTCGACCTCGCGCGCGGTATACGGGGACCTTGCCGACGGCGACCAAAATCGGGCGCCGTTGAGCCCCCTTGGGAGCGCCAATCCCGTTACGAGACCGCCATCGCCGCGAACAGCGATTCGAACTCGTCTTGTTCTTCAAGCCGGGTAACGAACCCCAGTACCCGGGCCTGGGCCGTTGCGTCGATATGCGGCGCTGCCATGCGTACGAATTTTCGCTCGAAATCACGATCGCTCATCGGGGTTTCGACGGATCCGGGCCCGGTGATCATCTCACTCACCACTTGCTCGCCTGACACCAGGGTCACGCTGATACGATTGGCCAGGTGCCGTGGGAACAGTGCAGTCAGCGCCGGATCCTCAGCGACGACAATTTTGTCCATCAAGGCAATCGCCGCCGGGTCGGCAATTTTTTCAGCAGAATACGAGCCTATCGTGATGTCGCCATCGAGCAATGCCCGGGCGACGTTGTAAGGCAAGCTGTGGTCCGCCGTTTCCCTGGTTTTGGGCAACCATTTCTCCGGCGTATCGGCCAGCACCCGGCGGTTGAATTCCGAGGTTTCGATGGTAATGGCGGCAATCTCGTCCACCCCGTCGATCCGTTTGCGTAGATCAAGCGCAGCCCAGACCGCCGTATGCAGCTCGCCATTGGTGGGAAATGTCTTGGTGAGGGAGCGGCAAATGGCGTAATCGCCATTGTCAGGCGTACCAAAATGGTCGGTATCCAGCTCGAATGGCCCCGAAACCTGCTTGAAGAAGCCCATCTCACCTTCAAAGACCGGCGACGGCCCCGTCATGCCATGGCGCGCCAGTTGGGCGGCAAAAATGGCGTTGCGTGCGGCATTGGCTGCAGAGCAACCCTTCCAGTCTGACAACGACCCACTGCGCACCTGGCGCATCGCCAGATGCCCGCTCAGGGCAATATTGATCGCTTGCTCAGTCTGGACCACGTCGAGTTTCATCAGGTTCGAAGCCGCCACCGCCATCGCGACGTTGATGTAATTGACGTGATCCCAGCCACGCTTGTTCAAGCTGGCCGCATCCTGCAACCGCATCTGGATCTCGTAGGCCAGGACAATCGCCGAAACCAGTTCGGCACCCGTTGCCCCCTCGGCCTGGGCCACGGCGAGGCAGGCGGGAATGTTGTCACTGGGGTGGCCCGGTTCCTTGCCCATGTAGCCGTCGTTATAGTCAAGGAAGCGGACCATCAGGCCGTTGGCGAAGGCGGCGATTTCCGGCGTGGTTTTTAGATCCGTGCCGAAGACGCTCGAGGATTTCGCGGTGTTGGCGGCGGCGTAATACACGGCAGCCGTTACCGGGTCAGCCCCGTAGGCGCCCAGCACGCAGGCCAGGCTATCGATAAAGCGCTGGCGTACCAGGTGGATGATTTTTGCGGGCAGCCTTTGCTTCCTGAATTCGTGGGCGTATTGCGCCAGCCGCGTAGCAACGGTCGAGTCCGTCATGGTTACCTCAGGTATGGGTGGGTCAGGCCTCGTCCGTGAGGCGAACAAATCAAGGCGCCACTTGGCGTAGGAAGTTTTAATCGACCATCACGTCGAGCAGGCGGACGTATTGCTGGCCGGCATGCATGTCGCGCTCGACCATGCCCCCCTGCGGCGTTGCCCGCGGATAAGAGATCTTGACCATTTCCAGGTCGGGCACGGCAATGCGCTTGACCCGTTCGGGGTCGGTGCCGTAGAGCCTTGCAAATTGCGCGGGGGAAAGTGCGGCGCAATCGGAATAACGCTCAAAGTTCTCGCGCCCATTGAAAAAGATATCGAACGTAATCCAGAACGGCCCCGCTTGTTTGGATCGGACATGCCGACAGACATCACGCAACTTGATCACTGTGCAAGCTCCTGTATAGCCGTCGACTTATCTGATAGATCAATCCATTTCAGACGAACCAATTCCAATGGATCTTCAAGTTGCACGACGTGATTCAACTTGAACTCGAATATCTGCCCGCGAGGTATATCGGCCGGTGTAAAGGCGAACCCATAGGAAGGCAGTTCCTTGCCCATGACACTGGGGTAATGGAAAAAATACGGATTACAGGCTTGAGCAATTGTATTGGCCATTTCCTGGGTCGCGGCAGTGGCGACAAACAACATACCCACTTCAGGCGGGGGCAATGTCCCAACCGCAGGCGCTGCACCCGTGACGCCGTTCCATCCGTACATCCGCAGGGAAATATGAAACTCGCCCAACTCCTCGGCCGGTATGGACTGGCGCGTTCTTTTATAGAGGGCTTCGAGCAAACGATCGTGGAAACCATCGATATCATTGAGCATATCGGGATCCTGGATGCCCACCAGCATGATCGTTTGATATAAACCAGCCGAGGCACCTTCCAACTTCATGGTGTAGGGCATTTCTTCCCAGCGCGAGCCCTCCACTCGAACGGCGCGGCCATTCAGCCCGGTATAACGCGCCTGGGCAACATTCAAGATGCCGCCTGGCTCGATCAACCGGAACGGATCGCTGTTCTCGTAGAGCATGTGGGCCGATACGCTATGGGGGGTGCACTGATTGTCTTGGCTCAAGGGTTCGACTTCGAAGCCGTTCGCATCGACACTTAGCAGGATGCCCGACCCAAGCGTCGGGTTGACGGCGCATTGCACGCCGCATTCACCGATTTTGCCGGCGTGCCAGGAAGGCCCCCAAGGTGCGCCCTTCCAGATGGGATAGCAGCCGATGACCGCAGTATCGGTGGAACGACCCGCCAGGATTATGTCCGCGCCAGCATCGAGGGCCGCGAGAAAGGGTTCCACCCCAAGCGCCGCGACAATGTGTTCACAACTGTCTACCGTCGCGTCTTCCAGACTTCCATGAGGCGGCAGCGGCTTGATACGGCCTTCAGCGTTCAGTTTTTTAACGGTCTGTTTGTCTTGCTCGCAATAGATGAGCGCAATTTTTGGCGAAACGCCCAACTCTGCAGCAATTTCAAGGGCAATATCTCGCGTCCAATCCAAGTTGAGATCACCGCCTGCCTGCCCTGCGGTGCCGACAATTATCGGCACGCCGGAGTGCGCCTGGGCTTTCATCAAGATTGTCAGGTCGCGCTTGACCGCGCCTCGGTTGTTCTTGGATTTACCAAGTGCAAGATAAGCCGCACCGCTATCGGTTGAGCCGGCGTCCGTAGCGATGACTTGCGCCCCCGCCGCGAGCCCATAAGCAATTTCTTCTTCGCGAACGCCCGCCCCCAAAGAACCACAGGGAACGATGACTTTTATGCAACCTTCAAATAACTGCCCCATAACACCCTCTTCTTGGCGACTCAGTGCGCCAATAATAGGGGCTGAAACTACGTTGACAAGTGGACAGATTTTGTCCATATAGCCCCGTCCGCAAACACCCTTTCGCTGCAACTTTGCGAGGTTCATTGATAACTTCCGACGTTCTCCATCTGCAACTATGGACGTCTAAACATATGCGCCAAGGCCCGTTCCTTCGCGTTAGGAACGCTGAGTTACTTTAAATAAAACCTCCGTTTCACCGACTGAATATGCCAACTGAACACCGCTTCGCAGGGGTATAGAAAACGCTTCATGGCAGCCTTCGTGGCGCCAACAAACCGTCACAAAAATGGCACCCATAAAAACTTTTAAATAATGCGCCATTTTTCCGACAGGTGGCACTGGCGTCCCGTTGCTCCAGATTCGGGGAGAAGCTCATCATCCGCCGGGTATCACTGTGCGTTCAGGCGCTCATCGGCGCTGACACAGGACGTAACTAACCGCATCGCTCGATGGAGCAACATTAGGATGATGACTGTCTATTTTCTTGTCATGACGATCTGTAGTGGCATGGAAGGATGTGTGGAAGAGCGAAAAACCGGAGCCACCTACTCCTCCAGGGAAATGTGCGTCGACACAGCCAGGGAAATGGTGCCGCGCAAAGGCGTTAAGTATAAATGCCGCAGTGAGCGGTTGTGGGTCACAAACGAAGTATCGCCCGCAGGAAGTTACGAAGCGGTCGTCTCTACCAAGGAACAGCCGTTACCCTAAGTTGGCGTGCGGTCTTTTATCCTTCCAGCACCAATGACATGTCCAGATACCTGGCGCACATGAAATCGACGAATGCGCGAACTTTCGGTGCCGCCAGGCGCCTGGACGTGTGCAATACCCAGAGCTGCGCTTCAACCCCCGATACCGTCCCCCATTGAACCAACTCGCCACGTGCAAGTTGACGTCCGGCGATGGATTGCGGAATGAGTGCCGCCCCGCCCCCGGCGATAGCCGCGTCGCGAATCATCAGGAACGAGGAAAACCATAGCTTGGGGACAGGCTCCAGGATCAAGCGCCCGTCATCGAGATTCCAGTGGGTCGGTTGGAAGTTCGAGAACACGATACTGGGAACCGGCCTGACCGCACCGGGTGTCGGCTTGGCGATTCCTGGCGCGGCCACGACCACCAACCGGTCCTTGGCGAAACACCTTCCGACCAGACTGCTGTCCGGGCTCGGGTTGATCCGGATGGCCACATCGTACTGTTCCTCGACCAGGTCGACCAACCGATCCTCCGCCACGACATCAAGCGAAACCTGCGGGTAGGCCGCACAGAACTCAGCCCCAATACGCCCCATCGCCAGTTGCGAAAACAACACCGGGGCAGCCACTCGCAAGCGTCCGCGCGGCGTGGACAGCCCTTCCTGCGCCGCCGCCATGGCCTCGATCACCTCGCCCAACGGGCCTTCGGTTCGGGCAATCAGCATCTGCCCAGCCTCGGTGAGCTTCAGGCCACGGGCGCTGCGCTCGATCAGCCGGACACCCAGCTGCTCCTCCAAGTCGGCAATGCGCCGCGACAAGGTAGCTTTCGACCTGCCGCTCGCTCGGCTGGCCTTTCCAAGCCCTTCATTGGTGGCCACCAAGGCGAAATCGATCAGCGCGTTCAGGTTCATGGTGTTCCATTTTTGGGACGATGTGTCTACATATTGGCGTCTTCGCTTTACACCTGCAACAGCCTATCGTCTTGTCATCGGGAAACGCATTCCCTTTATCCCACGACAGGAGATACATATGAGCATCTTGATCACCGGCGCCACGGGCACCATCGGTTCACTCATCACTGCGCGGCTCGCCGAAGCGGGCGCCGAGGTAAAAGCCCTGGTGCGCCAGGCCGGCAAGCGCGACTTCCCGGCAGGCGTCACCGAAGTCATCGCAGACCTGACCGACGTACCTTCGATGCGTGCCGCGCTTTCATCGGTGCGTACGTTGTTCCTGCTGAACGCCGTCACGCCCGATGAAGTGACACAGGCACTGATCACGCTGAACCTGGCGCGCGAAGCCGGTATCGAGCGCATCGTCTACCTGTCGGTGATCCATGCCGACAAGTTCACCAACGTACCGCACTTCACCGGCAAGCATACGGTCGAGCGGATGATCGAAAGTCACGGCGTTCCGGCAACTATCCTGCGCCCGGCGTACTTCATGCAGAACGAGCTCATGGTCCAGCAGACCATCCGTGACTACGGCGTCTACCCGATGCCGATCGGCTCGAAGGGCGTCTCGATGATCGATGCGCGCGACATCGCCGATATCGCCGTCGCCGAGTTGCTGCGACGCGACCGGGCCCCCACTGCCCTGGACCGTGTCACGCTGGAACTGGTCGGCCCGCAAGCATTGACCAGTGCAGCCGTGGCACAGGCCTGGAGCTTGGCACTGAGTCGCGAAGTCGCTTATGGCGGTGACGACGTGGCCGCATTCGAAGGACAGATGGCATCGTTCGGCCCCAGCTGGCTGGCGTACGACATGCGCCTGATGATGGCCGGCATCCAGACATTCGGCATGCAGGCCGAAGACGGGACGGTCGAACGGTTGCAAGCCATTCTGGGACGCCCTCTACGCACCTACGATGATTTCGTCCGCGAGGCCGCTGGCCAAGCTTGAATGCTCGGCAATGCATCGTAAAAAGGGGAACGCTATGGGCTTCCCCAATGACGGAGGACTGCCTGGACGAGCGCTTCAGGCTGTCGCTCCGTCAGATCCTGTAATAAATCGTCTCGTATGAAGTGTTGGAAACCGTTGTAGGATTTCTTCCCCAAATTATTTCCAGGTCTGTATGAACACGCTTCAGGAACCTCCCAGTCGCATTTCCCATGACACTGTTTTCCGCCCCCCAGCGCCGGGCACCTTCCGGTCGCAGCCTTCTCCCCTTGTACTGATCGTGCGAGGGAACGCATAACCCATGGAATGGATCGTTGACCCCACGGCATGGCTCGGCCTGCTGACCTTGATTGTGCTGGAGCTGGTGCTCGGCATCGATAACCTCGTATTCATCGCCATCCTGGCTGACAAACTCCCGCCCGAGCAGCGTGACCGTGCCCGCGTCATCGGCCTGTCCCTCGCGCTGCTGATGCGTCTTGGCCTGCTGGCCAGCATCTCTTGGATGGTGACCCTGACCAACCCGCTGTTCGAACTGTTCGACAAGACGTTCTCGGGTCGGGACTTGATCATGCTGTTCGGCGGTGTGTTCCTGTTGTTCAAGGCGACCATGGAATTGCACGAGCGGCTTGAGGGCCACGTGACGCAACGCGCCGGTAATGCCGCCTATGCGATGTTCTGGCCCATCGTTGCGCAGATCGTGGTGTTGGACGCGGTCTTCTCCCTGGATGCGGTGATTACCGCCGTGGGCATGGTGGAGCACCTGTCGGTCATGATGATCGCGGTGATTTTCTCCATCGGCTTGATGATCGTCGCGAGCAAGCCGCTGACGAAATTCGTCAACGGCCACCCCACCGTCATCATGCTCTGCCTGGGCTTCCTGATGATGATCGGCTTCAGCCTCACCGCCGAGGGCCTGGGCTTTCACATTCCCAAAGGCTATTTGTATGCGGCGATTGGCTTCTCGATCCTGATCGAACTGTTCAACCAATTGGCGCGCTCGCGTCGCAAGAAAAGCCTGCAAGGCCTGCGGCCGATGCGTGAGCGTACCGCCCATGCGGTACTGCGCCTGCTGGGCGGAAAACAGTTGGGTGCCGATGAAGTGGGCGAAGAGATCGCCGACATGCTGGCCGACGGTGAACACGAACAGGTTTTCCATCGACGCGAACGGGTCATGATCAGTGGCGTGCTGCAATTGGCAGAGCGCCCGATACGCCAGGTGATGACGCCTCGTGCGCAAATCGACCATCTTGACCTGACGGACACCTCGGAACAGATCCGTACGGCGCTGATGCACTCTTCGTATTCGCGCTTGCCGTTGATTCGGGAAGGACGCGTGGATGAGCCCCTGGGCTTCGTCCACAAGAAAGAACTTCTCAAGGAAATACTGGCGGGCAACCCGCCGAACCTGGAAGCCATGGCGCGTAAAGCCATCAACCTGCTCGACAGCTTCACGATCCTCAACGCGTTGGAGCAAATGCGCAAGGAGTCGACTCACATCGCGTTCGTGGTGAACGAGTTCGGCGACTTCGTGGGCCTGCTCACCATGACCGACATCCTCGAGTCCATTGCCGGCGAATTACCGGACGCCAGCGAAATCGAAGGGCCGAACATCGTCCCTCAGGAAGGCGGCTTTCTCGTCAGCGGTGCCCTGAATCTCAGTCAGGTTCGCGAGCATATCGGCTTCCAGGTCGAGGCGACGGAGGATTACCAGACGCTCGCCGGGTTGGTGATGAGCCTGCTGGATCGCCTGCCGATCATTGGCGACACCCTCAGCTGGCAAGGCTGGCGCATGACCGTCGTGGAAGTTGAAGAGCGCCGGGTGACCCGGGTGTTGTTACGTGTCGAGGAGCCCGCTGGATTCGCGCATGATTGATTGTCGGGGCTGCCCCACAAGTGCGGGGCCTCGCGTCCCGCTCATCCGCTGATATAACGCTCCAGGCGCGCGGCCAGGAAAGACCTCAACACCTGGAGCGCAGGCGTTAACGAGGTTCGATGAGCGCAGACCAGTTGGAGCGGCGCAGGCTGGCCGTAGTCCGTCGGGAAAACTTCCACCAGGCGGCCGCTGCGGATATCGTCCACGACATCGAGCTTGGACTTGTAGACGATCCCCAGCCCCGACACCGCCCAACGCCTGACGATATCGGCATCGTCGCTGATGCGATCGCCCATGACCTGGACCGTTTCCATCCCTTCGGGCGTCTGGAAACTCCAGCGCTCGAAAGTCTGTTCCCCCATCACGTAACGAAGACAATTGTGCCGGCTTAACTCCGCAGGGGTCTTCGGCAGGCCATGGCGTGCAATGTAGCCGGGGGATGCGCACACCGTCCTGCGGTTGGAAGGCGCCAGCGCCAGGGACACGAGGCTTGAGTCAGCCAATTGGCCATAGCGAATGCTCGCGTCCAGGTGCTCGGTGAACAGATCGGCCACCTGGTCGCTGACACGCAATTGCAAGAGCACGTTGGGATGCAATTGTTGGAATTCATCCAGCCACGGCAGCAGCAGGTTGCGCCCGATATCCGAAGGCATGGAAAGCCGTAGCGTCCCGGCAATTTCGTCGCGCCCCTGTGCCAGGGCCAACTCGCCATTCCCCAGCGCCTCCAGCGCTTGCCGGGCATGGGTCAGGTAACGCACACCGTCGTCCGACAAACGCAGCCGCCGAGTAGAGCGCACGAACAGCCTCACCCCCAGGCTCGCCTCCAGCCGCTGCACCGCGACGCTGGCCAATGCCGGAGAGATGTCCAACAACCGCGCCGCCGCCGAAAAGCTCCCGGCGTCCGTGGTGGTCACGAACACCTGGAGGTCATCGACTCGAATGATTTTCTTCACGCTGCTGGGTGCTTTTCCGGGTACGGGGTTTTCAGCGTAATGGGAAACATGGCTATTGCACAGCCCGATGCAGGATTCCTGTTTATTGCTTCCCCTCGTAATTGACCATCCAGGCAATCCCGAAACGGTCTTCGAACATGGCAAAGCGCTCCGCCCAGAACGTCTTCGCCAAGGGCATCTGCACACTGCCACCGGCACTCAAGCCGTTGAAGAGCCGCTCGGCCTCGTCAGCGCTGTCGACATTGAGGGAAACCGACACGCCTTGCGGTTTGCCATACGGCTGGCCCGGCGGACAGTCGGAGGCCATCAGGCTGAAATGGCCCACGGTCAGGCAAGTGTGCATGATCAGGTCCGGGTCCTTGGGCATGCCGACGTCTTCCGGCGCCTCGGCAAAGGACATGGAAAACAGCTCGCCGCCAAGCACATCCTCGTACAACGCAAAGGCTTCCTTGCATTGGCCGTTGAAGGTCAGGTAAGGGATGATTCTCATGGTGGGATCTCCTGTTTCCGATTTCATGATTGACCGGACATCTGCGCCCGCAAGCGTTCTTCCTGCTCGCGCAACTCGGGGGTAAAGGTCTCGCCGAACTCTTCAAGTTCGAAGATCTGGCGGATTTCGATTTCACTGTCGCCGACCATCGGATTGGGGCAGCGCTTGACCCAGTCGATGGCCTCCTGCAATGACTGGACCTTGAAGATCCAGAAGCCGGCGACCAGCTCCTTGGTTTCAGCAAAGGGCCCATCGACGACGGTCCGGTCGTTGCCGGAAAATTGCACACGCACGCCTTCGGCACTGGGATGCAGGCCTTCGCCCGCGAGCATCACCCCGGCCTTGACCAGTTCTTCGTTGTAGGCGCCCATGGCCGCCAGCAGTTCTTCACTGGGCATTTCTCCAGCTTCCGATTCCGGACTGGCCTTGACGATCACCATAAATCGCATGCTCGAACCTCCTGAGAATGGATGGATCAAGCCGCCCGTGTGGCGGCTCTACGGACTAGTCGAATGGCAACGGCCGGAATCGACAGGTGGGTGAAATTATTTTAGACAGGCCTTGAAGGCAAAGGAGACGGCAAGTCCCCTCTTCCGTGAGCAACGTCCAGGTCTCAGCGATTCCATTGGAATCGATAGATGTCTCGATAACCATTGGCCGGGTCATACAGGAGCTTCGTCCCGCCGTCGAACGCGATATTGTCGGCATTGACCAAGTGAACCGGTGCGACGAAGCCGCTCACCGGCTGACCTGCCAACAACCGGTTCAACTCATCGATCACCTGCCAGCCATGCAGGTTGAGCGGTTCGGCCACGGTGACCGTCTGGTAATTTTTTTCCTGTATGCGCAGGAACGCCGACGCGCTGCCGTCACCGGCGGACAGCAGGCTGATGCCGTCCCGGGGTATCGCGGCGCTGCTCAAGGCGGCAACCGAGTAATCGAAATAGATATCGTTGATGGCCAGCGCGTGGGTCCAGCGCTTGCCATGGCGCTGAAGCAGTTCCTTGGTGATCGCCGGCATTTTCTCGCGGCTCTCGGAAATCGCGACATCGCGCACCTCCAGCATCGCGCATTCCCGACAGGCCCGAATGACCTTCTCCATGGCCCTGGCTTTCGCCATGGCGATGCTGTATCTGGAATCGGTCAGGATGACCACGCCGGCCTTGCCGTTTGACTGCGCCACCGCCGCCATGGCCGTGATGCGAGCCACTTCGAGCGGGTCGGTCGTGACGTTCATGGCCATCGGCGTACCGTCAATCGGCCCGGGACGCTCCCCGGCGTGCCAACCCACCACCGGCACGCCCTTTGCTGCGAAGACGCCCAGCGCCGCCTTGTTTTCGAGGGCATCGGCACCGCACAGGATGAGGCCGTCGGGGTTCGCCGCCAGGGCATCGGAAAAGGCCTTGGCGCGCCCGGCCGGTGTTCCAGCGCCATCGAAAACCCTCAGCGTCCAGCCCATCGCCTTGGCTGCCTCGCGAGCACCCTGGGCGACACCGACGATACCACCGTTGCGCATATCTTCCGCGACGATGGCGATGCTCTTGCCGCGCTGGGCGCGCGGGCCGGTTTCAGGACCGCTCCAGGGAACGGCGCCGAGGGTGGCCTTGGCTACCATGTCCTGCGCTTGAGCCACGGTCACCGCAGAATTTTCCTCACCCGCCGAGGTTGGCAGGTCCTGGCCGTAGCTGGGCATTGCTGTAAAAACACCGAGAAGCGTCATTGAAACTATCCGGAGCAACCGAGACCTGATCAAACAGGTTCGATCACCGCGTGTGATGCCTGGGTAGGGGGCGCTGGCGCGATCATAATCTGACATGGCGTCTCTTTTTTTTTATGGATGCAACGTTTACCTTCAGTGTCCGCAAGGATAGTCGCTTCTGCTGTCATCAACCCGAAAGGGAATACTAAGTTTGTAACATCCTTCCTGCCCCGGTTCTCACGAGAGACGCGATGACTCTTCCTCCCTTGCACAGCATGGACATTGGTAAAAATGCCGAGGGGCGCGCTCAGTGAACCTGCCGACGCATGGCTATGCTCTTGGAACAGACACGTAGCGGAGAATCAGTTCCCATGACCTCGAATCTTGCAGATATCTATACCGACTACATCGCCTGCCTGAATGCACAGGATTGGAAGAACCTGGGCCTTTTTGTGCACCCGGAGGTGGTCCACAACGCGAGACGATTAGGATTGCATGGCTATCGAAGCATGCTGGAATCGGACTATCGAGACATTCCCGACTTGCGCTTTGAAAGTGAATTACTGGTGATCGACCCACCCAAGTTGGCGGCTCGCCTGATGTTCAATTGCACGCCGGCTGGCGAGTTCCTGGGTCTTGCGGTCAACGGCGCGCGGATCGCCTTCACGGAAAACGTTTTCTATGCATTCGAGGACGGCAGGATCCGCGAGGTCTGGTCGATTGTCGACAAACAAGCGATCGAAGCTCAGCTCCCATCAACGTAGCGGATGCCCTGCTCGCCATTTTGTCGTTCTATCGGGGCGTACCCACTCGCCCCGTCAAGGAAGCCGTTTCCTAACCTCCGCCCTTGGCCTGCGGCGCAACCTCGATCAATGCAGGATCTGGCTCAGGAACAACTTGGTGCGGTCGTTTTGCGGGTTGTCGAAGAAGTCGTTCGGCGCGGCCTGTTCGACGATTTCACCCTTGTCCATGAAGATAACGCGGTTGGCCACGGTGCGAGCGAAGCCCATTTCGTGGGTCACGCAGAGCATGGTCATGCCGTCTTCGGCCAGGCCGATCATGGTATCCAGCACCTCTTTCACCATCTCCGGGTCGAGTGCCGAAGTCGGTTCGTCGAACAGCATGATTTTCGGCTTCATGCACAGGGCACGGGCGATGGCCACGCGCTGTTGCTGACCGCCGGAGAGCTGGCCCGGGTACTTGTGCGCCTGCTCTGGAATGCGTACGCGCTCCAGGTAATGCATGGCGATTTCCTCGGCCTCGCGCTTGGGCATCTTGCGCACCCACATTGGCGCCAGGGTGCAGTTCTGCAGGATGGTCAGGTGCGGGAACAGGTTGAAGTGCTGGAACACCATGCCGACTTCACGGCGGATGGTCTCGATCTGTTTCAGGTCCGAGGTCAGCTCGCTGCCGTCCACGACGATCTTGCCTTGCTGGTGCGCTTCAAGGCGATTCAGGCAACGAATGGTCGTTGATTTGCCGGAGCCCGACGGGCCGCACAGCACGATCCGCTCGCCCTGGCTGACGTTCAGGTTGATGTCTTTCAACACCTGGAACTGGCCGTACCATTTGTGCACGCCCTCCATGCGGATCATGCTTCCGATCACTTCATTCATCACAAACTCCCCCGTTGTTCTAGTGAAGGACCGCTTGCAGGAACTGCCGCGTCCGCGCTTCCTTGGGTGCGGTAAACATTTGCGCGGGCGGCCCCATCTCGACAATCCGCCCACCGTCGAAGAACACCACCCGGTCCGCCACTTCCCGGGCGAAACCCATTTCGTGGGTCACGACGATCATGGTCATGCCTTCAGCGGCCAACCCCTTCATCACGTTCAGCACGTCGCCCACGGTTTCCGGGTCCAGCGCCGAGGTGGGTTCATCGAACAGCAGCAATTTGGGCTTCATGGCCAAGGCGCGGACAATCGCTACCCGCTGCTGCTGGCCGCCCGAAAGCTCGGAGGGATATCCTTCAGCTTTATGCCGTAGCCCGACGCGGTCCAACAGCGCCAGCGCATCGCTTTGGGCCTGGGCTTTCGATGCTCGCTTGAGCTTGACCGGCGCGAGGATCATGTTCGCCATCACCGACATATGCGGGAACAGGGTGTAGTCCTGGAACACCATGCCCACCTCCTCCCGCAGCTTCGCCAGCGCCTTGCGGTCACCGGCCTTGATCGACTCGCCGTTGCCAATGACCACGGTGCCTGCCGAGGGCGCTTCGAGGCTGTTGAGGCAACGAATGAACGTGGATTTTCCTGAGCCGCTGGGGCCAATGATCACCACCACTTCGCCTTCAGCGACGTCCAGGTCCACACCCTTGACCACCTCGTGCTCACCGAACCGTTTGTGCAGCCCGCGTACCGTCAGCATCGTTTTCATAACCCCGCCTGCGCCCGGGTCGCCGCTTGCAAACGCTCATGGGCCGCCGCCAGGCGATCACGCCGGGCCTGGTTGGCGTGACGCTCCGTGGCGATGCGGGCGTTGGCGCGAAGCAGACTCGGCTTGAGTGACGCCATCGATGGGCCGCCCGCGGAAGTCCGCGCCTGTACGTTGGCGGTCGGGTCGAGGCAATCGCGCACTTTCTGCGCCGGCAGGTTCAGCGCATGCCCCAGTTGCTCCAAGGCGCAGGCGTCGACCATGGCGGTGTCGATCTGGTGCGCCAACAGGCCTGCATCCATGGCCCTGCGCACCACCGCGCCCACCACATGATGGGCCTCACGGAACGACAGGTCGGCCTCCTGCACGATCAGGTCGGCCAGGCCGGTGGCGGTCGAAAAGTCCTCGCCCGCCCGGCGCACGGCCAGCTCGATGTTCGGCGTCGCGGTGCGCAACACCAGATCCAGCAGTTTCAAGCAGCGCAGGCTTTCTTCGGCGGCCTCCCAAAAGCCACGGGTGCCCTCGCGGTTGCCGTCGCCGGTGTGAGAGAAGTTGCTGCCCTTGATGCTGATGCTCGCCCCCATCAGCAGGCCGACGATATGCCCGCTGCGGCCCTTGAGGTATTCCAGCACCGTGGGGTTTTTCTTCTGCGGCATGATGCTCGACGTCGCCGCCACGCTGTCGGGAAAATCGATCAGGCTGAATTCGTGGGTGCTCCAGACAAAATAGTCCTGCGCCACGCGGCTCCAGAACACCGCCAGCAGGCTCAGGTGCGACAGGCTTTCGAGAATGAAATCCCGCGAGCCGACGGCGTCCAGGGCATTGTCCAGGTAACCGTCGAAACCCAACAGTTCGGCGGTACGCCCCCGGTCGATGTTGAACGGGGTCCCGGCGAAGGCCGCCGCGCCCAGCGGGCTCTGGTTCATCGATTCCAGGGTCTGGACCAGGCGCTTGCAATCGCGGTTCAACGCCTGCTCCACCGCCGACAGGTAATAGCCGTAGGTAATCGGTTGCGCCGGTTGCAGGTGGGTATAGCCCGGCATCACCACATCGGCGAACACTTCGGCATTGTTGACGGCGGTCTGCCGGACTTCCAGCAAGGCATCGATCAAGTCCATCAGCACTTCACGGCAGCGCAGCCGGTCAAGCGTGGCGAGGATGTCGTTGCGGCTGCGGCCCGTGTGCAGGCGACCGCCGATGTCGGTGCCGATCCGCCCGATCAGGTGCGCCTCGTAGTTGAAGTAGGCATCCTCACGGGACGGGTCGAGCGTCACCTCGCCAGGTCCGGCCGCCT
Organism: Pseudomonas sp. Z4-20; assembly: GCF_051131955.1. Taxonomy (NCBI): domain Bacteria; kingdom Pseudomonadati; phylum Pseudomonadota; class Gammaproteobacteria; order Pseudomonadales; family Pseudomonadaceae; genus Pseudomonas; species Pseudomonas sp. Z4-20. The sequence goes on along the minus strand of NZ_CP071641.1, from coordinate 2,513,978 downwards.
CCATTTCGAGAATGCCCCTGGCCAACACGGCGGCATGCTCGTCCCGGATCAGACCCTGCTCGGCAAGCATCACGATATGGGCCTTGTTGATGTTGCCCAGCAGGTCGAACCCCTCGGCGAAGCCCTGCAGGCGCGGCCGGTAGATGTACTCGTTGACTTCCGGCGCGGTGGCTTCCTTCAGGCGCCGGCTGACTTTGGATGCTTGCATGTTGAAACCTCTTTAGGAGTGGCACGCGTCACTGGGCGACCCAGCCGACGTTCGAGATAACGGCTGAGCCAGCTCAGCAGTGAACAGATGACGAAATACACCAGCAGCACCAGGCCGTAGACCGTGAACGCGGGGCTGACGCCGGTCATGACGGTGTCGCGCTCGATGATGATCTGGCCGACTTTGAGAAACTCGCCGACACCCACTAGCGCGCCCAGGGACGTAGCTTGTACCAGCATGGTCAGCAGACCGGTGTACGCCGGCAGAATGGCGCGCATCGACTGTGGCGCGATCACGTGCAAGTAGATTTGCCAGGGCCGCAGGCCCAGCGCCCAGGCGCTTTTCCATTGATGGCGAGCCACCGACTCCAGGCCACCGCGCACGATCTCTATCCCATTGGCACTGCCCCACAGAGTCAGGCCGGTGGTCACCGCAGCGAACGGGCTCAGGTCCAGGCCCAGCATCGGCGCGCCAAAAAAGATGAAGAACACATTGACGATCAGCGGGATCGAGCGAAACAGCTCGACGTAAGCGTGGATCGTCCATCGCAACAGCCGGCTCTTGAGGGTCGCCAACACGCCGAGAACAATGGAAATCAGTGTGGTGAACAGCAACACCACCAGCGCCAGGCGCACGGTCATCCACAGGCCCTTGCAAACGAAGGCCCAGTTTTCGATCAGAAAATTCATGCCGGCCTCAGTGTTGGAAAGGTCGTTGCAAGCGGGCCGAGAGCCGTCCCGTCAACAGTGCCAGGATTCCCACCAGCGCCAGGTAGATCACGCAGATGGCGCTGAACATTTCGATCGCACGAAAATCCGTGGCGATGCGATCCACCGCGACAAATGTCAGTTCGGCGAGGCCGATGGCCTGCAGGTAGGAGGAGTTCTTCAGGAGTGAAATGGCGGTGTTCAACATCGCCGGCAGACTGGTCCGAAAGGCGATGGGCAAGGCCACCAGGCAGAAGTAATGCGCCGGCTTGAGGCTCAGGGCAACGCTGGCTTCACGCATGCCCTGCTCCACGGTTGCCAGCCCGCCCCGCACATTCTCGATCTGATAGGCCCCTGCCCAGAGCGACAGGCACAACACCCCCGACCAGAACAGCGACAGGCCCATGCCAATCGCCGGTAGCCCGTAGAATATGAAGAACAGCTGCACCAGGATCGGCGTATTGCGGATCAGCTCCACATACAACGCCACGACCTGCGCCAGCACCGGCACCTTCATTACCCGCGCCGCGCCGCCCAGTACACCGATGAGCAACGAGCAAACGATGGCGAGCACCGACACCCGCAACGTCATCTGCACGCCGTCGAGCAGCGCCGGCCACTGGGCCAGCAGGTAGTTGAAATCGAAATCCATGGCTGACGTCCGCTCAAAGGGCTTCGGCAGGCTTGGGCTGCTCGAAGACGCTTATGTAGTAGCCCTGGATACCCTGTGGCACGAACTGCTGGATCCAGCCACGGAACAGCTTTTCCTCGTGCATGCGCGCGATGGCGGCGCTGAGGTAATCGCGCCAGGCCTCGTCGTTCTTGCGCACGCCGATTGCGGCATCGGAGATCTGGAACGGCTCGTTGAGCAGCCGCGCGTCCTTGTCGTTGTCGGCCACCACCACGAGCGTCGCGGCATCGTGGGTGTAGGCATCGGCCCGGCCCTGGCGGAAGGTCTGCAGCGCATCGGCGGCGCTGTTCATGCGCAAGGTCTTGACCTCGGGCATATGGTCCTCGAACCACTTGGCCTGCACCGAGCCCTTTAGGGTGGCCAGGGTCTTGCCCTTGAGGTCGGAGATCTTCCTGATCGGACTGTCCTTCTTCACCACCACGTCGCTGGCGCCCCACCGATACGGCGTGGTGAAGTCGATCACCCGCAGGCGTTCAGGGGTGACGCCGAGGGTCGCAATCAGGAAATCGACTTTGCGCCCAAGCAATTGCGGAACACGGTTTTCCGCCGTGACACAGGTGAACGACACTTTGTCTTTCGAACCCAGCGACCACAATGCGATCTGCCGAGCCATCTCCACTTCGACGCCAGCGAACTGGCCGCCTCCGTCCTGGAAGCCGTAGGGTGGTTGATCGCAGCGCACGCCGGCACGCAGCTGGCCGGCCTCCTTGATCTCATCGGGAACCGCAGGCAGCTCGGCCGCGTGGACCTGGGCCAGACCACCCAGCGCCAGGCACGAAAACGTCAGCGCACTGCCAAGAATCTTGAATGAAAACGACATGATGCCTCCTGGTTTACATATCGGTATCGAACGGCGCAGAGGCTGGACGACACCATGAAATACAAGGGCAGAAATGAGATAAAGAGCGGCGTTTTTTTATGCTTATGACTGCCGTATGCTCGAACCGCATCGCCGTTCCCGCCTTGGCGTTCACGTCGATGTAATGAATTTATAAAGCCTGTAGCTCATGCAAACAAATGACAATTCATTAGTCATTCATACCGAATTGATATGGGACGCCATGAACTTCAAACAAGTCGAAGCCTTTCGCGCGGTCATGTTGAGTGGCTCGATGACCGCCGCAGCCGAGTCCCTGCATACCTCTCAGCCGAACATCAGCCGATTGATCGCCCAGCTGGAGCGCAACGCCGGTTTCAAGCTGTTCGAACGGGTCGCCGGACGCTTGCTGCCGACCGATGAGGGGGCCGCGCTGTTCGCCGATGTCGAACGAGCGTTCATCGGCCTGCACAGCCTTGAAAAGTCGGCACAGAACATCCGGCGCGCCGGCACGGGGCGCTTGCGCATCGCCGCAGTCCCTTCACTGTCGCTGACGGTGCTGCCGCGGGTGATCCAGCGCTTTCGCCAGGAGAACCCTGACGTCGCTATATCGCTGCATACCAACGACTCACCGATGGTCGGTCATTGGACGGCCTCGCAGTTCTGCGACTTGGGGCTGGCGTCGTACGTCGGCGAGGACATGCCAGGGGTGACGACCAAGGCAATTTGCGACGTGCCAGGGGTTTGCGTGTTTCCCAAGGGCCACCGACTCGGCGCGCTGACGTGCATCGGGCCGGAGGATCTCAAAGGTGAGGAGTTCATTTCGCTGTCGCAAAATGACGGCTCTCGCGCCCGGGTCGACCGGGCGTTTCCCGAGGACCGGAGCCACCGCAAGCTGAGCCTGGAAACACCTTATGCAGCCACCGCTTGCTCACTGGTGGGACTGGGCTTGGGCGTGAGTATCGTCAGCCCGATCGTGGCGCTGGAGTACCTGCACACCGGCATCGAAACACGCCCGTTCCGCCCGCAGATACGCTTCTCGACCTATCTGCTGCTGCCGGCAGACAGGCCGCAGAGCCTGCTCACGCAACGGTTCGGGCTATTGATTCATGAAATGCTCACCGACGTCGCGAAAGACTGGCAGTGAGCAATGACGCCGCTGGCAATCAACTGGCGGCGATAACGGTGATCTCCACCAACAGGTCCGGGGCCGCGAGACGCGATTCCACGGTGGCGCGCGCCGGTGCATGACCTTCCGGGGCCCAGGCGTCCCACACCTCGTTCATACCGGCGAAATTGGCCTGGATGTCCGACAGCCAGACCTGGGCGCTGAGAATGCGGGTCTTGTCCAGGCCGGCCTGGGCCAGGTAGCTGTCGATTTTCGCTAATACCTGGGCGGTCTGGCCCTTGATGTCCTGGGTCCGGTCAGTGGCCGTCTGGCCGCCGAGAAAGGTCAGGCCATTGCATTGAACGACACGGCTCATGCGTTGATTGGTTTCAATCCGGGTGATATCCAGCATGTGAACTCCTTAGTGTTGCGACAGGGTTGAGGTGGGTTGGATAGCTGAAGCTGCCGCTTTTGCGGCAACGTCGAAACGATCGATGGCGAAGGGTTCCAGGGAGATGTCCGAGTGTTCGCCCAGGATCAGTTGGGCCAGGCGTTGGCCGGTGCCAGGGCCCATCTGAAAGCCGCTGCCACAAAAGCCGAATGAGTAACTGAGGTTGCTGGCCTTGCGACTGGCGCCGATCACCGGCAGGTCATCGGCGGTAAAGGCTTCGACACCGGCCCAGACGCGATTGACGCCCAGGTGTTGCAAATGCGGGAACAAGTCGGTGACAGTCCGTGCGCTGCTGCCCAAGCGCGCCATGTCGACCTCGCCATGGCGCGAGAGAAAATCCAGTGACCCGATCAGCTTGCCACCAATCACCACCGTGCCGTTGGCGAATTGCTTGAACGACAAGGCCCTCGTCGTGGCGCCCAGCACCGGGACACAGAACGGCGCGACCCGATGGGTGACCATCAACATCAGGCCTTCGGGATGCGCCGGAACCGGCTCGCCAACTTGTGCCGCCAGCTCGGCGGCCCAGGCGCCTGCCGTCACCACCAGGTGCCCGGCGCTAAAACAGCCAATTTCGGTGCGTACCTGCCATCGGGCGCCGGCCTGTTCGATCCGTTGCGCCGGGGTGTTCTCGTGGATCCGTACCCCGCGCTTCTGCGCAGCCAGGCGAAACGCGGTGACGGTCCTGTAAGGCACCGCGTAGCCATCGTCCTCGACCCAGATGCCGCCGGTCACATGCCTTGAAATGCTCGGCACTTTCTCGAACACCTGATGCTGATCGATCAACACTTCATGGGCGAAACCCAACGCCTGGAGGTGCTCGACCCGGTGCCGGCACTCGAGCAGCTCTGCCGCGTTTTCCGCCAATTTGAGCTGGCCGCTGGGGACAAAACCGCCGTCATCGCCCAAGGTGCTTTCAAGGTTGTGCCAAAGGTCTCGCGAGGCCAACGCCAATGGAATCTCCGCCGCGTGGCGTCCCAGGGTACGTACTCCGCCGGCGTTGACGCCCGAGGCGTGGCGACCGCAATACTGCGCTTCCAGCACGGTCACCTGGACGCCAGCCTGTGCGAGGAACAACGCCGTGCTCAGGCCATGGATGCCGCCGCCGATGATCAGCACGTCCGCCCCGCGTTCGCTTGCCTTACTCACCGGCCAGTTCCCCCAGGGTGATCGGCTTGATCGGCGGCCGAATCCGGTAGTACCCCACCTCGGCCGCCGAAACGCCGCGAGCCTTGGCGATCACTTCGGTCACGGTCAGGCCGCACATGCGCCCCTGGCAAGGCCCCATGCCGCAACGACCAAACGCCTTGGCCTGATTAGGACCCGCGCAACCCAGGGCGACGAAGGCGCGCAGTTCACCCGCCGTCACTTCCTCGCAGCGGCAAACCATTACCCCGTCGGCGGGAATCCGGTTGTGCTCCTTGGGCTGATACAGCGCGTCGAGAAAAGGCCGGATCCGCAGGTTGGCGTCCAGTTGCAGGCGCAAACGGCGCGCCTGTTCATCGCGATCGGAGCCGCTGATCGCCTTGAGCTGCGCGGCAATCCCCAGCGCCGTCAGTTGCCCCTGCAACGCCGCCGCCTGCGCCCCGCCAATACCCGCGCCGTCCCCGGCAATGTAGACCCCCGGCACATCCAATTCCCCCCATGGATCGCTGACTGGGGTGAAGCACAGCTGTTGCGAGTCCCATTCGTGGCGGGCGCGCAACGCCTGGCTGAACTGAATATTCGGCACCACGCCTTGATGCAGCAATACGCAGCGCGTGGCGACGCGGTGCGTCTTGCCGGACACACTGAATGTCAGGGCTTGCGCCGCCTCGTCGCCTTCAATCGCCAAGTGTTCGGCGCCGCTGTAGTGAGGGATGTTGGCGGCACGCAGGCTGCGCATCAGGTCCAATCCTTTGCGCAGGTAAGGCCAGGCTCGCAGGGCCGAGAACAGGTGACGACGGGCGCGCCAGTAATCTTCGGCGCGCGTGGTGTCAACCAAGGCCTTGATCGTCACACCGGCGCGCAGGTACTGCCAGCCGAGCAGGTACAACAGCGGACCACAGCCGGCCAATACCACCGGTTCGCTCGGTGCCAGGCCCGAACTTTTCAAGAGTATCTGCGCCGCACCGGCGCTCATCACACCGGGCAAGGTCCAACCGGGAATCGGAAACGGCCGCTCCATGGCGCCGGTTGCCAACAGCACGACTTTGGCGTCCAGCGTATACAGGCGCCCTTCACGCAGATAACTGACCTGGCGATCCCGCGTCACCTGCCACACCGATGCGGCTTTTTCATAACGCACGCTCGAAGCGGCCAAGGCCTGGACCCATTCGTTGCCCTGCGCATAATCGGCTCCCAACAGGTCCCGTCGCGACAAAGGCGCCAGGCTGATGCCCCGGTAGATCTGCCCACCCGGACTCCCCTGCTCATCCAGCAGCACCACGTGCAAACCCAGCTCGGCCATCCGGCTCGCCGCCGCCATGCCGGCAGGTCCGGCGCCAATCACCACCACATCAACGGTTTCATGATTCATGACGGTTGCTCCACGGCCTGGATATCCATTGGCTGATAGGCCAGGTCCCGCGCGCCCTCCTGGGAGCGCACGCGCATGCCCTCGGCCACTTCCACCAAACAACTTTGGCGGTTGGGCACGCCGTCGATGTCCACCAGGCATTCGAAGCACACGCCCATCATGCAATACGGCGCCCGGGGCGACTCACTCACCGGCGTGGCGCGAAATCGGCTGATGCCGCTCATCAGCAAGGCGGCGGCAACGCTGGTACCGGCCGGTACGCTCAGCGATTGGTCGTTGAAGGTCAGGCTCACTGTCCGCGTCGGCCTGCCTTCGCTGACAATCGGTTGAAAGAGCGGATCAGTGCGCATGTGAAAATACCTTGTCAGTTAGAAAACGATCGCCGCTGAACACCGCCAGCTCCGCCGGCCGGGCCCCACCCATGATCCACGGCGCGATACGCAGGGCGTGAGCGGCGGCCAGGGTGACGCCGCTGTGGCAGGTGACGACGAACGCCCCCGGATGCACGCTCGACTGCTGGTAGACGGGGAACCCGTCCGGGCTCATCACTCGCAAGGCCCCCCAGGCCCGGACCAGCCGAACGTCGCGCAACAAGGGGAAGGTCGAGACACCGCGCCGGGCAATAGCGGCCAGCACCTCGGTGGAGGTGCTGTCGTCGAAGCCCACCTCCTCCATGGAGTCGCCCAGCTGTACGGTGCCCTCATCGGTCTGGCGCACGTTAAGCGTCGGGTATGGCAGGAACGGCCGGACCCGCTCGCTGATCAGCACTTGCCCGCGATTGGGCGCCACCGGTGCGTGCAGGCCCACCTGAGGCCCCAACGTCGCGTTGCCCAACCCGGCCGCGAGGACAATCCTGGGCGCGACGAAGCTGCGGCGCCCGGCCCTCACACGAAACTCACCGGGGGCATAATCAATGCGCTCGACCTGCACGCCACCCTGCAATCGGGCACCCTTGGCCTGCGCCGAGGCATGCAGGGCGCGAAGCAATTTCAACGGATTGACGTGGCCGTCCTGGGGCGTATAGCTGGCGCCGATCACCGCAGGACCGATCAATGGCAGGCGCGCTTTTACCTCGGCGGCATCGAGCATTTCGAAAGGGTATTCACCCAACGCATCCTGCAAGGTCTGCAGGCGCGACTGGCGCTCCAACAGTTCTTCGTCGTTGAAGCACATATGGAAGCCGCCTGGTTGCTTGAGCTGGACATCGATGCCGCTGTCGGCCAGCAACGCTTGGGCAAACGCCGGCCAGCGCGTGGCCGAGGAGCGCGTCCAGCGTGAATAATCCGTCAGGTCATGGCCTTTGCCCTGGACCCAGACCAGGCCAAAATTGCCCCGTGACGCACGAAATGCATCATCGCCCTGATCGAGCACCTGAACTTCGGCACCCTCGCGCGCCAAGCCGTAGGCCACCGCCATTCCCACCAGTCCGCCGCCGACGACGATCACGTCCGACTGCACAACGTCGTGCCTGTCCTGGCTCATTTGCTTTCCCCGATCAATACCCGATCCAGCCCGACCATGCGATCGAGCACCAGCATCAACAACAACGTGCCGATGATCAGGACCGTGGAAACCGCCGTGATCAGAGGGTCGATGGTCTGGGAGATCTGGTTGTACATGGCCACCGGCAAGGTGGTGGTGCCCGGTGTGGCGACGAATACCGTCATGGTCAACTCATCGAAGCTCTGGATGAACGCCAACATCCAGCCACCGATCACCCCCGTACGGATACGCGGCAACACCACTCGATAAAAAGCGGTCCAGCGCCGCGCCCCGAGCGACAACGCCGCCTGTTCGATGTCGCGCTCAAGACCGATGGTCGAAGCCAGCGTCAGCCGCAAGGCATAGGGCAACACCACGATGACATGGGTGATGCTCAGCGCCCAGAACGAGCCGCCAATCTGCGCCATCGAGAAAAACCGCAGGAACGCAATGCCCAGCACCACGGACGGAATCATCAATGGCGAGAGCAGGAAGCCGGTCAGTGTGCTGCGTCCGGCAAACTCGTAGCGACTGATTGCCAACGCCGCGGGGACCGCCAGCAGCGTCGCAGCGGTGGCCGACACCAGGCCCAGCTTGAGTGACAGGAAGAAGGCATCAAGCATTTCCTGGTTTTCAAGCAGCGCCCGGAACCAGCGCAACGACAAGCCGTCGGTGGGCAACGACAGGTAGCCCTTGTCGGTAAAGGCGATTGCCATCACGACCACCAGCGGAGCGACGATGAAGGTGATGAACAACAGATGGAACAGCAGTGAGAAAAATCCGTTCTTGTGCATGGCCGGTTACTCGAAGACTTGCTTGAAGCGGCGCTCGGCCAACTTGCTGCAACCCAGGATGATGATCAGGTTGGCAACCAGCAGGAGCATTGCGATGGCGGCGCCGAGGGGCCAGTTGAGGGTGCCGAGGAATTCGTCATAGGCCGCGGTCGCCACGACCTTCAGGCGTCGCCCGCCGATGATCGCCGGCGTGGCGAAGGCGGACGCCGCCAGGGCGAAGACAATGATCGAACCGGAAAGAATGCCGGGCATGATCTGCGGCAGGATGATCCGGCGAAACACCGTCAGGCGCGATGCGCCCAGGGACAATCCGGCCCACTCCACTTGCAGGTCCAGGCGCTGCAAGGTGGCCCACACGGCGATCACCATGAACGGCACCAGCACATGGGTCAGCGCGATGATCACACCGAGTTGGGTGAAGAGCATTTTCACCGGTTGGTCGGTAATCCCCAGCGCCTGCAAGGCATCGTTGATCAACCCGTTGTTGCCCAGCAGGATCGCCCAGCCGAGCGTTCGCACCACCACCGAAATCAACAGCGGCCCGAGCACCACCAGCAGGAACAACGAGCGCCAGCGCGGCGCCATGCGCGCAATGATGATGGTCTCCGGTACGCCGAGCAGCACGCACAACACGGTGACGGCCAGCGCCAGGCCGCCCGTGCGCAGGAAGATGTCGTGGAAGTAACCGTCCTTGAATACCTCGAGGTAGTTGCCGAGGCTGTAGGTCGGCAACACCCCCTCGGTGTCGCTGAACAGGTTGAGCGACAACACCGCCGTCAGGAGCAAAGGCACCAGCAGCAACGCGACGAATACCAGCAACGCCGGGCCGCTGAGCAACCAGGGCGCGGCACCGACATGTTCGGCATCATACCTGGCCATGGGCAACCTCCCGGTCCAACAGGCGCAGATCGTCGTCGGACCAATCCAGGCCAACTTCATGGCCTTCGTCAGGCGGCGGAGTGCCGAGGTTCGGCTGGGTCATGTGGACCATGCCCAAGTGGGTTTCCACCGCGATCAGCCAAAGATTGCCAAGGAACACGCGCAAGCGGATACGCCCGTTCAGACGCCCGTGGCCGGCCTGCGCCAGGCGAATCTTCTCCGGGCGGATGTAGACATTGACTTCATTGCCCAGCGTCCGGTCTTCATGGGGCACATGCAACAGCGTGTCCTTGACCTGCACGTGGCAACACCGCTCGTTACGGGTTTGCACGGCACCGGCGAAGGCGTTGGTCTTGCCCAGGAACGCCGAGGCGAAGGGTGAATGGGGGCGCTCGTATGCTTCATACGGGGTGTCGATCTGCACGATCCGACCCTTTTGCATCACCGCGATGCGGTCGCTCATGGTCATGGCTTCGACCTGGTCGTGAGTCACCAGGATGGTGGTGATACCCAGGTCGCGCTGGATCGCCCGCAGTTCGATGTGCATCTCTTCGCGCAGCTTGGCGTCGAGGTTGGACATCGGTTCGTCGAGCAACAGCAGGTTCGGGCGGATGGCCAGGGCGCGGGCAATTGCCACCCGCTGGCGTTGCCCTCCGGAGAGTGCCTTGGGGTAACGCTCGCCCAGGCCGTCAAGGCGCACCAGCGCCAGCGCCTCGTCCACGCGCTGGCTGCGTTCGGCCTTGGCTACGCCGCGCATTTCCAGGCCGAAACTGATGTTCTGCGCAACAGTCATGTGCGGAAACAATGCGTAGCTTTGGAAAACGATGCCCAGCCCCCGTTGCTCGGGCCGCACGTGGGTAATGTCGCGCCCGTCGAGGACGATCCGCCCTTGCGTGGGCTGAACGAAGCCGGCAATGGATTGCAGCGTGGTGGTCTTGCCGCACCCGGAGGGTCCGAGCAAAGCGATGAACTCACCGTGCCGGACCTCCAGGTCCAAGCCGTCGATGGCTTTGAAACTGCCGTACGTCTTGACGATGCCTTCGAGCGTGAGAAATGCCATTGGCGTGCCACGCAGGCCGGGCCTGCGCCTCCAGAATGGTTACGAGAAGGATCCGAGCCAGTGGCTGCTAGCGTTCGACCGTGCGATTCCAACGTGTCGTCCATTCGCTGCGCTGCTGGTTGATCGTGTCCCAATCGACCTGGATCAGCGCATTGACCTTCTCCGGCCCATAAGGCATCCGTGCGGCAATCTCCGGCTCAAGGGTGACGGTCTGGTTGACCGGCGCGAAGCCATTTTCCCGGGCCTGGATTTCTTGCACCTGGGGAGACAGGACGTACTGGATGAATTGCTGCGACAGCTCGGGCTGGGCGTTGGGCGTGATGCCGCAGGCGGCGACCTGCAAGGCGATACCGCCCTCTTTCGGGTAGATGAACTTGAGCGGAAAACCGGTGCCCTGCAACGCCACCGCACGGCCACTGCCATACACCGCCATGACCACGTCGCCGTTCTGCATCATGCCGTCCATTTCACCCGGCGCCGACACCCAGGCCAGGACGTTGGGGCCGATCTCGTCCTTCAGGGCCTTGAAGCCAGGGTCGATGTTCTTTTCGCCGCCGCCGCGCAACCGGGCCATCTGCACCAATGTGTGCAAGCCATAGGTGTTGGTCACCGGCGGCATGCCCAGCAACTGTTTGTAGCGCGGATTGGTCAGGTCTTCCCAGGAGTCCGGCGGGGTCCAGCCACGCTGCTTGAACGCCTCCTCGTTGTAGCCAATGCCTGTGGCGACCACCCCGATCCCAGTCGCCTCGGGGCTGATTCGCGCCAACGGATACAGGTCTTTGTAGATCGGCGCGTCGCTGAGCTTTGCGCAGAGCCCCATTTGCAGCGCCTGGTACATCGGCCCGTCGTCCATCATCGCCACGTTGATCTGCTGGCGTCCTTTCTGGGCCTGCAATTTAGCCAGGGTTTCGGTGGAATTGCCGGCGACGTAGACCACCTTGACGTTGTGCTGCTTTTCGAACGCGGGGATGACCTTGGTCTTGTACATCTGCTCGGTGGAGCCGCCTACACCGGCGAGATAAAGCGTCGGTTCGGCGAAAGCGGCGCCGCTGCCCAACCCGGCGAGGGCCAAGGTGACAGCGGCGGCGAGGCGGCTCAGAGGGCGAAACGGTGATGTGGCTGAAGGCGAGTTATGGCTATTCACAGACTATCTCCGAAGTGCGTGGGGCAGATCGAACAATGCGTCAGTCGCTTCGGCGTCAATCGAAGCCATGCAGCACGCTGCATGTTCGGCGAATCCATCACGCCGAAGGCGCATCTTCATGTGCGCTATGGGTTGCTGGTCTGGAGTATTGGATGCACCATCCATAGGGTCAAATCAGAATATGCGGGCGAGTTATTCATATTTGATATGGGGAGGCAGGTGTGAATCTCAGGCAAATCGAAGCATTCCGCAGCGTCATGCGACTGGGCTCGATGACCGCGGCGGCCGAGGTGTTGTATACCTCGCAGCCCAACGTCAGCCGGTTGATCGCCCAGTTGGAACTGAGCACCGGGTTGACGCTGTTCAAGCGCGCGGGCGTACGGCTGATCCCAACGCAGGAAGGCCAGGCGTTCTTTCATGAAGTGGAACGTGCCTATGTCGGCCTCGACAGCCTCAAGCATTCGGCGAAGAACATTCGCAACCTGGGCACCGGGCGCTTGCGCGTGGCGGCCGTACCATCGACTGGCCTGAGCTTGCTTCCGGCGGTCATCAAGCACTTCACCAGCACTCGGCCGGAACTCACGGTGTCACTGCACGTGAACTCTTCGCCGACGGTGGAGCAATGGGTGAAATCGCAGTTCTGCGACATCGGCATCGTGGTCCATCCCGGCGATGTCAACAGCCAGCACGTCGAGTTGCTCGCCGAGCGAGCAGCCGTGTGCGTGTTGCCTGGCGCGCATCCGCTGGCTGAACGAGCGCAGATCACCTTCGAGGATCTCGAAGGGCAACCCTTTGTTTCGCTCTGCCACGGCGACGGAACGCGCGCACAGGTGGACGGGTTATTCGAACAGGCCGGCGTCGAGCGGGTGATGGCGGTCGAAGCGCAATACAGTGCGATCAACTGTGAAATGGTAGCGCTCGGCATGGGCATCACCCTCGCCCATCCGCTGGTTGCCAAGGACTATCTGCACCGGCAAATCGTGATCAGACCGTTCATCCCGGATATCCTTTTTCCGACCTACGTAATCTGGCCCGCCGCACAAACCAGGACACGCCTGGCCGAGGAATTCGTCGATACGTTGAAGGCCTATTACCGGGATGGTGATTGATGCGGCTGCCACCCAGATATGGCGAATCTGGGACATCGCCGCTGCTATCCTTCCACCAGCAAGTCGCTATTGACCCGACTGTCGGCCAACTTGAACACCACCCGCTGGGGATGGTTGACCGACACCAGGTATTCCACCGGCCGCCCTTGGCGATCGAATATCACGCCCCGATAGACCAGCGCAGCCGTCCCAGGCTCGACGTCGAGCAAGCGCGCCTCCTGATCGTTCATCGTGGCGATGCTCAGCGTGCCCTCGTCGCTTTCGATTTCGATCTGGTAGCGCGATAGCAGCAACGCGTACAGCGACGCCCCCTCAATCAGGTCGCCCGCCACCAGTTCCGGCACACGGGCGGCCGGGATGTAGCTGGTCTCGATGCAGAATGGCTTTTGATCCACGGTGCGCAGACGCCTGATGGTCAGCAACGGGTCGCCTTCCTGGATCTTCAGCAGTTTCGCCACGCGCGCGCTGGCCTGGGTTTGCTCGAAGTAGAGCAATTTACTCCCGGGCCGCGCCCCCGCCTGCTCGACGACTTCGGCGATGCCTTTGCGCGCGACGGTATTGAGTGGTCGCTCGACACCGGGCGCGGTCACGAAGGTGCCACGGTTGCCCCGACGCTCCAGGACCCCACGGTCGATCAGCGTCTGCAAGGCCTTTCGCAGCGTCATCCGGCTGATGCCCAAGTGCTCGGCCAGGTCCCGTTCCGCCGGGATCCGCTCAGTCGGCCCGAACTCCGGGCGCTCGAGCATTTCCAGCAGTGCTTGGACGGCCTGCCAGGCCACCTGCTTGCGTTCGGGCGCCAGATGCGCCACATCGGAGGACTTCGGAGGAGCTACTTTCATGGTCTACATCCTGGATTATTTTTTCAGCCACGGCATTGCAACGACACCCAGCGGAAAACCGTCGCAAACCCGCCAACCTTAAGATGCCAGCGAAATAACGGCCCTGAGCAGGCGTTCAGCACCGCTCCGCGCGCTCATTAGACCATGGAGGAAAAGCCTTGTAATGGTATTTTTCGTGGTATAGCTTTTGGTCTAAATGGTGACCATGAACAGCACATGATTCACCGTAACAAAGCCCCAGGAGCTCACATGGCGATCCAGTTCAACCAGGAAGCCTTCATCTCTTCCTTGCAGCTATCCGTGCAAATCGTCGACGACGCCCAGCAGTTCGGCCAAGAGCTGGCCACGCGAATCGACCGCATCTACTTCGTCAGTTGCGGCGCCCCCAACCGCATCATGCTCGGCTTGCAGTACTGGCTTGAGCGCTACAGCCAGACACTGGAAGTGCGGCGTTATTTTCCGGCCGACTTCATCGATATCAATCCGCCGCGCCTGGATGAACGCACCTTGGTGGTCCTTGCCTCCAAATCCGGCACGACCCAGGAAACCATCGCCGCCGCCCGTTTCCTGCAGGACAAGCCCTGCCTCACCGTAGGCGTGACGCAAACCGCCGAGCTGCCGCTGGCCCAGGCGGTCCAACATTGCTTCCTGCTGGGGCGTACCGATGAGGCGTATTTCGGTTGTTTCATGATCCTCCAGGCGCTGGTCGGCGGGATCCTCGCCAAGCGCGAAGGCTGGCCATTGTTGGACAAACTCACTCGCTCGCTCAAGGCACTGCCGCGAGCCCTCGCCGAGGCTGCGGTCAATAACGACCGGCGCGCCACCGAGGAGGCACGCCTGTATAAAGATGATCGCGTGATGTATTTCCTCGCCTCGGGCCCGATGTTCACCACGGCCTATGTATTTGGCGTTTGCGTGGTGATGGAAAGCCAGTGGCTGCACTGCCTGCCGGTGGAGGCCGCGGAGTTTTTCCATGGCCCGTTCGAAGCCATCGACGCGACCACGCCGCTGCTCCTGTTGGTGGGTGAAGACCCCAGCCGGGCGCAGATGGAACGCGTGGTGCGGTTCTGCCAGCGCTACACCGAACGGGTCATGGTCTATGACGCCAAGGACTTCCCGATGGAGGGCATCGATCCCGAAATCCGCGCGATTGTCGCGCCCTACATCGTCGGCATCGCCGTGGAACGCATCGCCGCTCATCTCGCGGTCTGGCACGAGCAGCCGCTGTCGACGCGCCGCTACATGTGGAAAACGGAGTACTGAGCATGGCCAGCCTGATCGCGGTCGGCGACAACACCATGGACGTGTACTTGGACCGGAACATCGAATACCCCGGTGGCAATGCACTCAACGTGTCGGTAATGGCCGCCCGGCTGGGTGTTCGCAGTGCCTACCTGGGCCGCGTTGGCGATGACCGGCAAGGCCAGTACCTGCTCGACTGCCTGCAACAGGAAGGCGTCGATGCGTCCCGTTGCCGAATGCTGGCGGGAAACAATGGCTGGGCGTGTGTCGACAGTATCGATGGCGAGCGGGTGTTTCTCGGCAGCGACCCTGGCGTGTGTCGCCAACTGCGGCTCGATGCCGACGACCTGGCCTATATCGGGACGTTTGGGCTGGCCCACAGCAGCCTCTACAGCGGCCTGCAAGATCAATTGGCCCAGGTTCGCCAGGCCAGTGGTTGCCTGTCCTTCGACTTCTCGGACAACTGGGTCGAGTTCGACTGGCAGGCGCTGATCCAGCACGTCGACATCGCTTTTTTCTCGGCGGCCGAGCACTCCTCAAAACAAGCCGTCGAGTTGGCGAACTCACTGCGGGCCATGGGCCCGGCGGTAGTGGTCATCACGCGGGGGGCTCAAGGCGCCATCGCGGTCGACGCCCGAGGGACGTACGAACAACCTGCGCTGCCCTGCACGTTCGTCGACAGCATGGGCGCCGGCGACGGTTTTATCGCCGCGTTCCTGCTGGCCTGGCAGGCACGCCAGTGCCTCGCCGACTGCCTGTCAGAGGGTGTCGGTTACGCCGGACAGGTGTGTGGCTGGAACGGCGGCTTTGGCCATGGTCAAGCCGTCGACGCCGAGCGCGTCCAACAACTCAAACGCGCCTTGAACCTTCAAGGCTGAACCCTGCTGCCGCGGGCCAATGCCCGGGACGGCTCCACCCACCTGTCGTGGATACCCTGTCGATGAAAAGATGTCTGATCGGTTTGATGCTCCTGGCCAGTCCATTGATGACCTGGGCCGCCAGCGAAGAGCTACGTTTCGGGGTCGATCCCACCTACCCGCCGTTCGAGTCCAAGCGACCGGACGGCACGCTGACCGGATTCGATATCGAGTTGGGCGAAAGCCTCTGCGTCGAGTTGAAACGGCGTTGCGTGTGGGTGGAAAACGCCTTCGACGGCATGGTTTCGGCCCTCAAGGGCAAGAAGTTCGACGGGATACTCTCGGCCCTGTCGATCACCGAAGAACGCAAAGCTGAAATTGCCTTTTCCAACACCCTCTATGACACCCCGGCACGCCTGGTCGCCCCTGAAGGCAGCCCGTTGCAGCCGACAGCCGAATCCCTGCGTGGCAAGCGCATCGGCGTGCAGCAGGGCAGTGTCTTCGAAGTCTATGCCAAGCGGATGTGGGGCGCCAAGGGCGTGGAAGTTGTGCCTTATCAGAGCAGTGACTTGACCTACTCGGACTTGATCAACGGTCGGCTGGATGCGGCATTCGACGACGCCATCGCGGTGGCCGAAGGCTTATTGAAGAAGCCCATGGGCAAGGGTTTCGGTTATGCCGGCGAGGTGGTCAAGTCACCGGAGATCTTCGGCCCGGGCACCGGGATCGGCATGCGCAAAAGCGACACCGCCCTGGCCGGCGAAATCAACCAGGCGCTCGAACGGATCCACCAGAACGGCACCTATGAACGCATCGCCAGGAAGTACTTCGACTTCGATATCTCACCGAAGTGAACCACTCGAGTGGAGCCTGACAGCATGTTTCTCGAGGGATACGGCTATCTGATTTTCCAGGGCGCGTGGCTGACCGTGCAGGTGGCCACGTGGGCTGCCTGTGTTGCCTTGGTCCTGGGCCTGCTCGGCGCCTTGGCGAAACTCTCGCCACTGGCACCTTTACGACTGGTGGCCACGGTCTATACCACGCTGGTGCGCAGTGTCCCTGACCTGGTGCTGATGCTGCTGATCTACTACAGCGCGCAGATCGGACTCAACCAGATGGCGGAAGCGTTTGGCGGCGAATCGTTCCAGTTGAACCCTTATGGCACCGCGATCGGCACGTTGGGGTTCATCTACGGAGCCTACTGCGCCGAAACCTTTCGCGGCGCCTTCCAGGCGATTCCGTTCGGCCAACTCGAAGCAGCCCGCGCCTATGGCATGAGCCATTGGCAAGTGCTGCGGCGTATCCGCCTGCCGCAGATGATGCGGTTCGCATTGCCCGGCATTGGCAATATCTGGCAAGTGCTGTTGAAAAGTGCCGGCCTGATATCACTGCTGGGCCTCAACGACATGGTTCAGGTGGCCAAACAGGCGGGCAATGCGACGTCGAGACAGATGTTCTTCTATCTGGTGGTTGCGGTGATATTTTTCGCCTTCGCGATCCTTTCCAACCTGGTGCTCAAACATCTGGAACGACGCTACAGCCTTGAGCCGCAGCGGAGGGTGTCATGATCGAGATTCTGAAAGAGTTCGGACCGAGCTTCCTCTGGTCGGACGGTTATCGCTGGAGCGGCCTGTCCGTCACGCTCTGGCTGTTGGTGACGTCCGCCGTTAGCGGCTTGCTCGTGGCCATTCCGTTGGCGCTGATTCGCACCTACGGCAACCGCTGGCTGGCCCTGGCGATCCAGCTCTACACCCTGGTGTTTCGCGGCACCCCGTTGTTCGTGCAACTGCTGATCATCTACAGCGGCCTGGCGAGCCTGAGCCTCATCAGGGAATCACCGAGCCTGTGGTGGTTCTTTCGTGACGGCATGCATTGCGTGATCCTGGCCCTGGCCCTGAACACCTGCGCCTATACCATCGAAATCCTCGCCGGCGTGCTACGCACGACACCACGCGGCGAGATCGAAGCCGCCCTTGCGCTGGGCATGACCCGCCGCCAACTGTTCATTCTGGTGCTGGTACCGAGCATGCTGCGCCGGGCACTCCCGGCCTATAGCAACGAAGTGATCTTTGTCCTGCATGCCACGGCCATCGCCTTTACCGCGACGGTTCCCGACATCCTTAAAATCGCCGCGGATGTCAACGCGGCCACCTTCAAGACCTTCCAGGCCTATGGCATCGCCGCCCTGCTTTACATGCTGCTGGCGTGTGCGCTGGTGGCGGTGTTCCGATTGGCAGAGCGGCGGTTGTTGGCGTATCAGCGTTAAGCGGGTAAAACCTGGGAGGCTGAAAATTCACGCTTCAGCGTCTATGGTAGATAGCTAATAACAAGATCCCAGTGAAGCCTCTTGGGCTTCACCGCTGATGGAGCCTTTCATGACCCTGCATGACACGCAGACGATCCCCAGCGAACTCGCGGCGTTCGTCAACGACCATTTTTCCGGGCGCGGCCTCAGGCCCGATGGGGTCATTGCACAGTCCTGGTACCGCAGCGTCGTGCAGCACCGGCTGGATCCGGGCGCGGCGAGCCGCAAGAATATCCTTGGCGCCGAGGACATCCGTCGTCACCAGGAACAGCATCAGCAATATCTTTCCATCGCCAGCCAGGGTGTGAACGGCCTGGCCCGGCGCGTGGTGCCCGCCGGCTTTGCCGTGCTGCTGAGCGACGAACACGGCATCACCCTCGATTCCCGGCTGCCCAGCCAGCACGACGCCTACACCCGCTCCGGGCTGGTGGTGGGCGCGCGGTGGGACGAGTCGGAGGTCGGCACCAACGGCATCGGCACGACCCTGGCGGCGGCGCAACCGCTGATCATTCACCGGGAAGAGCACTTCCTGGCGTCCAACTTCCGCCTGAGCTGCTCGGTGGCGCCGATCTTCGACGCTCAAGGCTTGTTGCGCGGTTGCCTGAATGCGACCTGCATGAACAACGAAGGTCCTCGGGAAAGCCAGTACCTCACGCTGCAACTGGTGATCATGTACGCACGCCTGATCGAGAACGCGCATTTTCGCCAGAGCTACCGCGACCGCCTGACCCTGTCCCTCAAACCCATCGATGAAATCGCCGACCTGGCCAACGAGCAACTGCTCGCCCTGGATGAAAGCGGTCGCATCATCGGGGCCAACCGTGCCGCGTTTGTCGCCTGGGATTTGGCCGACAATCCCAGATTGCTCGGCGCTCGCATCGACAGCCTGCTCCCAACCACGGTGGACGAACTGCTCCAGCTGACCAAGGGTGGCGCCCAGGGGGTGCGCTTGCGTGGCCTGCGTGATGAGGCCTTGCTGGACGTCGGCCTGCGCATCCCCTGCGAACAGCACCGCCCGCTGCCTGTCGCTCGCCCCGCCCTCCAGGCTCACCCGGACCTGCAGCAACTCGCAGGTAGCGATGCCCGGTTGCAACAGAACGTGCGGCGCCTGCGCAAGGTGATCGACAAGGGCATTGCGATCCTGATCACCGGCGAGACCGGCACCGGCAAGGAGGCCTTTGCCCGTGCAATTCACCATGCCAGCATTCGTCGCGCCGGGCCTTTCGTTGCGTTGAACTGCGCGGCTATCCCGGAGACGTTGATCGAGAGCGAACTGTTCGGCTATCGCGCCGGCAGCTTCACGGGCGCCAACCGGAAAGGCATGAAAGGCAAGCTGGAACTGGCAAACGGCGGCACCCTTTTTCTCGATGAGATCGGCGACATGCCTGCCCACCTGCAAACCCGCTTGCTACGCGTGCTGGCGGAGCGCGAGATCTCACCACTGGGGGCCGAGGCGCCGGTGACGCTGGATGTCCAGGTGATCTCGGCCACCCATCAGGATCTGCACAACATGATCGGCGAGAAGCGCTTTCGCGAAGATTTGTTTTATCGTCTCGCCGGCATGAACCTCGCGCTACCGGCCTTGCGCGAGCGCAGCGACCGAGCCGAGCTGATCGACACCCTGCTCGCAGCCCAGACCGGCGCCCGCGGCTTGCGACTGGACGCCGATGCCCGCCGATGCCTGTTCGATTACCCATGGCCCGGCAACATCCGCCAGTTGCTCAACAGCCTGCGTTACGCGGTGGCCCTGGCAGAAGACGGCGTGATCGATCTGGACTGCCTGCCTTGCGAATTGCTGGCACCACAGAGGCTGCCACTGCCCGGCAGCGCCCGACCATTGACCAGCAACCTGGGTGAACAACTCGGGGGCGAAGAGGCCCGTCACCTGCTGAGCACCTTGCGCCGACAACGCTGGAACATCAGCGCCACCGCCACCGAGCTCGGCGTTTCGCGTTCGACGCTGTACCGCAAGATGAAAAAGCACGGCGTCATCGCGCCTAACGATCAGCCCTGATGCTACTCGAAGGCTTTCGACAGCCCCGTGGCGAGGGAGCTTGCTCCCGCTCGGCTGCGAAGCAGTCGTAAACCAGCGGCTGCGGTGCATCTGATGCTCCGCGTTTCGCCAGGTTTGGGGTCGCTTCGCAACCCAGCGGGAGCAAGCTTGTGTCTTTAACTGAGGTAATGTCAGAGATGAGAGGGGTGAATGGCAGCTGATGAGCAGCGGTGCCTTTTGAGCACGTGAGGGAGCCAAGCTGCCATCCACTCTTTTCACTCTGGTTCCAAGCTCGAACAGTTGACTGAGTCCGACCTCGAACAACAAGCGTGAGCCAGACCAGAGTGACCTCTCGCCCCTAAGCCTAGAGGTTTTACTCATGACTGCCTACGCCGGAATTGATGTGTCCAAAGCCACTTTGCAAATCGCGCTATTTCCCCAGGCAGGCGAACTGAGTGTGCCTAACACCGCCGAAGGGCTCGCCAAACTGGCTGGCTGGCTTGCTGAGAGACAGGTTGTGCGTGTTCTAGTTGAAGCGACAGGCGGCTATGAAAAGCTGTCGGTGCGGCTGCTAGCCAAGACCGGTTTTAAGGTTCAGCGAATCAACCCGGTTCGCGCTCGCCAGTTTGCGCAGGCTATGGGCAAGCGCGCTAAAACCGATCCCATTGACGCGCGAATGCTGGCGACGTTTGCTTCGGCCTTGGAGGAAAAAAACTTCATTTTCCCCGATGAGGCCCGCGACAAGCTTACCGAGTTGGTTAATCAGCGTGATGTCTTCATCCAGCAACGGGACGATAACCGGCGCCGTATTCAACAAGCGCAAGAGGCAGACGTGTTGGATGCTTATAGGGAACTCAATGCCAAACTCAAAGAGATGATCGCCGCCGCGGATAAGCGTATAGCCGCGCAAAGCCGGCAAATCGATGCCGAACTAATGGAGCGTTTGCGCTCGATCAAAGGGGTTGGCCCGGTGACCATCAGCAGCTTGTTCTGCTACCTGCCAGAATTGGGAGACCTGAGCCGTGGACAGGTCGCAGCGTTGGCTGGTGTAGCCCCCTATAACAACGACAGCGGGGCCAAGCGAGGTGTTAGGCGCATCTATGGAGGGAGATCAAGGCTACGTCGAGCGGTGTACATGAGCACTTTGGTTATGGTCCGCCACAACGATGATTTCAAAAACCGTTATGCCCGCCTTCGGGCAGCGGGAAAATGCTCAAAGGTAGCGTTGGTTGCGTGTATGCGTGTGTTGTTGATCAGGCTGAATGCCATGGTTCGGGATGGAAAACCATGGCAAGACCAACCTGCCAGCCGTTAGTCGGAGGAGAAGTTAAAGACAGTTGGCTCCCTCGCCACGGGATGGCCGTTTCCCTCGGACAGCATCAGGCGGGGCGCCGGCATTTTTTTAGGCCCAGGCCATGGATCAGATTTGTATGTAGACCACGTGGGTGTGGGTGTATTCATACAAACCGTGCTTGCCGTCCGCGCCACCAATACCGGACTTGCGCGTCCCCGCATGGAAGCCCTGCATCGCTTCGAAGTTCTCGCGATTGATGTAGGTTTCGCCAAAATCCAGTTCATGACTGGCGCGCATGGCCGCGCCCAGGCTGCGGGTGTAGATCGATGAAGTCAGGCCGTATTCGCTGTCGTTGGCCAGGGCGATGGCTTCGTCCAGGTCATCGACGATCTGGATTGGCAACACCGGCCCGAAGATTTCCTGGCGCATGATCGCCATGTCGCTGCCACAGCCGGCCAGAACGGTTGGCTGGTAATGGAAACCCTGGCCCTTGTCGGCCACGGCGCCGCCAGTCACCACTTCGGCGCCCTGCCCCGTGGCGGTCTTGACCATCTGCGCGACCTTGTCCAGCGCGGCCTGATTGATCAGCGGCCCCATGTCCAGATCGTCTTCGGCCAGCGGGTCGCCGTACCGGGTCGCGGCCATCGACGCGGCAATCTGCTCGATGAACTGATCGGCGACCTTGCGTTCGACGTACACCCGCTCGGCACAGTTGCAGACTTGCCCGGTGTTGATCACCCGCGACGCGGTGACGGCCTTGACCGCCAGTTCCAGGTCGGCGTCCGCGAGCACGATAGCCGGCGCCTTGCCCCCCAGTTCCAGATTGAGCTTGGTGATGTTCGGCGCCGCCGCGGCCATGATCCGCGAACCGGTGCCGACGCTGCCGGTAAAGCTGATCAGATCGATGCCGGCATGGCTGGTCAGTTGATGCCCCACTGTCGCCCCCGTGCCGCTGACCACGTTGAACACCCCGGCCGGCAGGTCGGTCTCGGCCACCAGGCGGGCGAACTCGAAGCAATTGATCGGGGTTTCTTCACTGGGCTTGATCACGATAGTGTTGCCGGTCACCAAGGCCGGCGCCATTTTACGAGCGATCAGGAAGAACGGAAAGTTCCACGGCAAGATACCGGCCACCACACCCAGGGGTTTGCGCAGCAGGAAGATACTTTCGCCGACGCGGTCGCTGGTCAGCACCTCACCTTCGAGACGGCGTGCCCATTCGGCCATGTAGTCCAGGTAATCGGCGGTGAAGTTGACCTCCACCCGCGCCAGCCCCAGCACTTTGCCTTGCTCGGCGGTGATGATGTGGGCGAGTCGTTCGGCGTTGTCGCGCACTTTGCTGGCGATCTTGCGCAGGTAGCCGGCGCGTTCGATGGCCGGTCGGGCCGCCCAGCTTTTCTGCGCCTTGCGCGCCGCGGCAATAGCCGCTTCAACGTGCTCGCCGCTGGCTTCGGGCGCCCGCGCCAACAGTCGGTCGTTGGCCGGGTTGCGCACTTCGATGCTGGGGTCGCCGGGAACGAAGGCGTTGGCGATGAAGTGCTGGTAATCGATGATCTCGGTCATGTGCTTGCTCTCGCGGACAGTGTCGAAAACGATGCAGAGGCGGCCCCCCTGCGTCGCGGGCGTTCATTTGGCGCTGAAGGTTTTCCAGACGCCGCCTTCCTGCTGCAGGTCGTGGGCGCGCTTGATCAGGTATTGATGGATCTGCTCCACCTGTTCCGGCGTGAAGGCGTCGGCAAAGGACGGCATGCCGTCGGGCACTCGGCCACCGAAGAGAATGCCGAGGAACATCTGGTGTTTTTCCGGCGTCAGCTTGCGCAGGTCCGGCAACACGCCGCCGCTGACCGCATGGATGCCGTGGCACTGCGAGCAATAGCCGTCATAAAGTTTGCCGCCGGCGTCAACCGCGGCGGTGTCACCGGTCAATGGCGGCGGTTGCGGGGTGTCGGCAAGCGGTGCCGGCTCGTTGAGCTTGGCGGTGCCGCCCAGTTTGTAGGTCAACACCTGGGAAAACGGCCGGACCCCGGCGCGCAAGGACAAGGCACCGGCGAACGTCGAGAAGGCACCGCCCCAACCGGCCATGAAGGTGACGTATTGCTCACCGTCCACGCTGTAGGTCATCGGCGCGGCCATGACGCCACTGGCCGCTGGCTGCTCCCAGAGTTTCTTGCCGGTATCGGCGGCATAGGCGATCACCCGGCCATCGGCGCTGCCCTCGAACACCAGGTTGCCGGCGGTGCTTAAGGTGCCGCCGTTGAAAATCGTCACGTAGGGCACTTCCCAGGCCGGTTGCTGCTTGACCGGGTCCCAGGCGATGAGTTTGCCCGACCAGCCCTTGGCCATTTCCAGCAACCCATCGGCGTCCTCGGGCATCATCCCGGTGCGCAGGCCCAGTTGGTACATGCTCTTGAACGGGTTGCGCTTGGGCGCTTCGGGGATGTGTTCGTAATAGGCGGACATGATGTGCGCCGGGATGTACACCAGGCCGGTGTTCGGGTTGTAGGACATCGGCTGCCAGTCGTGGGCGCCCCAGAACGCGGGCGTGACCAACTTGCGCTTGCCGTCCTTCCAGTACGCGGCGTTCTCGTCATCGACGATCGGCCGCCCGGTCTTCATGTCCATGCCCTTGGTCCAGCTTTGCGGCACGATGCCCTTGGCCGACAGCAGCTCGCCCGTGGCGCGGTCGATCACGTAGAAGAACCCATTCTTCGGCGCCTGCATCAGGACCTTACGCGGTTTGCCGTTGATCGGCAGTTCCGCCAGGATCATGTGCTGGGTGGCGGTGTAGTCCCAGGCGTCTCCCGGCGTGGTCTGGTAATGCCAGGCGTACTCGCCGGTGTCGGCGTTGACGGCGACGATCGAGGACAGGAACAGGTTGTCGCCCTTGGCCTGGCTGCGCCATTTCGGGTCCCACAACGAGCCATTGCCCACGCCGATGTACAGCAGATTCAGATCCGGATCGAACGCGAAGGAGTCCCAGGCCGTGCCGCCACCGCCTTGGGCAACGTAGGCATCGCCATGCCAGGTCTTGGCGGCGATGGCCATCGCCTTGTCTTCCGGCGGCAGCTTGGGGTCACCCGGCACCGTGAAGAAACGCCAGGCCTGCTTGCCGGTTTCGGCGTCGTAGGCGGTGACATAACCGCGTACGCCAAACTCGGCACCACCGTTGCCGATCACCACTTTGCCGTTGACCACGCGAGGGGCACCGGTGATGGTGTAGCTGCGCGTGTGATCGGCCCGGGTGTCCACCGACCAGGCGCGCTGGCCGGTCTTGGCATCAATGGCCTCCAGGCGACCATCGAGCACACCCACGTAGACCTTGCCCTTCCAGACCGCGACGCCACGGTTGACCGCATCGCAGCACGCCTCGCCGGCGCGGTTGCGGTCGGACTTGGGGTCGTACTTCCAGATCAGTTTGCCGTCGCGCGCATCCAGTGCGTAGACCACGGAGAACGGACCGGTGGTGTACATCACACCATCGACCACGATGGGCGTGGCCTCGACGCCCCGATCCAGATCGAGCTTGTAGCTCCAGGCGAGCCCCAGCTGGCCGACGTTCCGGTCGCTGATTTTCTTCAGGGGGCTGTAGCGCTGTTCGTCGTAGGTGCGACCGGTGCTCATCCAGTTACCGGGCTCCTGATCGGCGGCGATGATGCGCTTGCCGTCGACATTCGCTGGCATGTCCTGGGCCCAGCCCGGCGCGGCATCGAGGGTAAGCGCCAGCACGACAAATAGCGTCTTGAGCGGAACACGAAGGGGCGCGCTCCGAGAAGCAGTAGGCACGGCGAGGCCAATCTGTGTCATGGGGGAACTCCTGATTCTTATTAGTAGCGAAGCCATTGCGCTGCGCACCAGGAGAGGAGCAACCCCCATGCCACCGTTTGAAGAATCGGTGCAGACCCCGTTTTACCGGGCTTTCAAGCCGGGTTACGGGTTGCGTCGACATGCGACAGTTGTCGCATTTGCCGCGACAGCTGTGCCACGCCTGCCACACCACCGCGCGGTTATGCCGAGGCCATGGAGGTTGCACACGATTCGTGAAGAAAGCGCTCACACGCTGCGCCCTGGCAGGAAGGATCGCTCGCTCTAAAATAGGCGCAACAATCAGAAGGAGCGCCAAGCGATGTTTGCCTCATTTGAATCGGGCCGATGCCAAGTCAACGGTATAACCGTCAACTACCGCAAGGGTGGAAGCGGCCATGGCTTGCTACTGCTTCACGGGCACCCGCAGACTCACGTTATGTGGCACAAGGTCGCCGAGCCCCTGGCGAAATATTTCACCGTGGTCGCGGCGGATCTTCGTGGCTATGGCGATAGCGACAAACCGGCAAGCGACGCCGAGCACTTCACCTACTCCAAACGGCAGATGGCCCTGGACGGGTTGGGTCTCATGCGCGAACTGGGATTCGTAAAGTTCGACGTAATGGCTCACGACAGAGGTGCACGGGTGGCCTTTCGCATGGCGATGGACCATCCCGATGCAGTGAAGCGGTTGATCACCCTGGATATCGCTCCGACGCTGGCGATGTACGAACAGACCAATGAAGCTTTCGCCCGAGCCTATTGGCACTGGTTCTTCCTGATTCGCCCCGCGCCATTTCCCGAGACCCTCATCGAGACTGATCCAGAGCTGTACCTGCGTAGCGTCATGGGCGCTCGCAGCGCTGGTATGGCGCCTTTTACCGACGCAGCGTTCGCTGAATACTTGCGATGCCTGGCACTTCCTGGCGCCGCGCAGGGTGTGTGTGAAGATTACCGGGCCAGTGCCAGTATCGATTTGGAGCATGACAAGAGCGATCTGCAAGCCGGGAAGAAACTCTCAACGCCATTGCTTGCGTTATGGGGGGCTGACGGCGCCGTCGGCCATTGCTTCGATCCGCTCGGCGAATGGCGAAAAGTAGCGACTGACGTGCGAGGAAAAGCGTTGCCGTCAGGGCATTACATTGCAGAGCAGGTGCCAGGGCTGTTGGTTGACGAGGCGCTTGAATTCCTGCTCCCATCGGTCCCCGGCGTCAGGTAAGTTCCTGCGGTCAAACGGGTTGCGGGCAGGCGCTCAAGGACCCGATTAACATCAACAGGACATAGCGGATCCAGCGATTAGCTTTTTTTCTCAACCAGGTGCATCCAATCCGCTTTCCAGAGGGTAGTACATGTAGCAGCCATTGAAGCCGCTGCGCTGATCAAATCCTCTGGAGAAGCTTGTATGAACGCTAAACGATTGTTCTGCATTGTCAGCACCGCACTGACTGCCGGCTGCTTGTTCGTCGCGATGCCTGCGGCTTACGCGCAAGCGGGCTTGCCCGAAAATATCAAGGTTCCGGCCGGGCATAAGATCGCGCTCGAAACCGCGGGAGTCGGCGAAATCACTTACGAATGCCGTGACAAGGCCAATGCCGCAGGGCAGACAGAATGGTTTTTTATCGGCCCTAAAGCACTACTGAACGATCGAAGCGGCAAGGCGATCGGTACTTATTTCGGCCCCCCCGCCACCTGGCAAGCCAACGACGGTTCCAAAATCACCGGCACACAATTGGCAGTAGCATCGGCCGGCCCCAAAGACCTCCCCTTGCAGCTGGTCAAGGCCAACCCCGCCGAAGGCGAAGGCGCAATGAGCGGGGTCAGTTACATCCAACGGCTGGCCGTCAAGGGTGGCGTAGCGCCGATGACTGAATGCTCCAGCGCCAACAAAGGCAAGCGCGAAGTGGTGAAGTATCAGGCTGACTATATATTCTGGGCTGCCCAATAGACCACGATCGACGGCCACTGCTCAGGGCAAAGTCGGCTACTCTACTCCCATGAAACCCCCTGGCCTGCGGGCTTGGGGTCATGTCGCTGCCAATGGCTGGAAACGTGTCCTTGCCCGAACCCTACTTTGACTATGAAGCCTGCCTTGCGGCATGCGCCCAAGGCGACCAGAAGGCGCTGCGCGTCCTGTACGACCAGGAAAGCGCACGCGTGATGGGCGTTGCCCAGCGAATCGTGCGCCATAACGCGTTGGCGGAAGACATCGTCCATGACGTCTTTATCAAGATATGGACCCGCGCCTCCAGTTTCGATCCGCGCAGAGGCTCGGCCCGTGGCTGGATATTCAGCATCACCCGGCATCTGGCGCTCAATGTGGTGCGCGATAACGCCAAGGAAATCCAGATCGACGAGCACAGCGAAATGGCCTTGGACGCTCTGGCGTCCGTCGAAGGGCCGGACAGCGACACCTTCGATTACCAGGCCCGATCAGGTCGTATTTATACCTGCCTCGAACAACTGGAGCCGGCCCGGCGCAACTGCATCCTTCATGCGTACGTGGACGGTTATTCTCATTCCGAAATATCGCAGAAAGTGGGCGCACCGCTGGGAACCGTCAAGGCGTGGATCAAACGTAGCCTGGTGGCATTGCGGGAGTGCATGGGATGACGACGAGTGCCGAGGGTGATACCCCCGAAAACATCGAAGAACTGGCGAGCGAATATGTCCTGGGAACGTTGCCGGCCGAACAGCGCGAGCAGGTTCGACAGCGCCTGGCGCACGAACCCGCCTTGCGCACGGCCGTCGATGCCTGGGAGCAGCGTCTGGTTGCCTTGACCGAGCAGGCGGAACCGCAAACACCTGAGCCGCGTGTCTGGAGGCGCATCCAGAACAGCCTGAACAATCATGACCAGCGCGCGCCGGCTGCCGCACGGTCCACGTCCTGGTGGAATTTTCTGCCGTTATGGCGCGGGCTCGCCGGGGCCGGCATCGTTGCGACACTGCTGCTCGGAACGCTGTTGCTGACACGCACGACTGCAGTGAACCCAACCAGTTACCTCGTGGTGCTGGTAGCGCCGCAAGACCAGGCGCCAGGCTGGGTCATCCAGGCGACCGACTCCAGGAAAATCCAGCTGATACCGCTGGCAGTGGCCCACGTCCCCAGCGATAAGGCGCTGCAATTCTGGACGAAAGCGGACGACTGGCAGGCACCGGTATCCCTGGGCCTGGTCCAGCCTGGACAAACGCTGTCGGTCCCGCTCGATAAGCTACCGCCGTTGGAACCCCATCAACTGTTCGAACTGACGCTGGAAAGTGCCAATGGCTCGCCCACGGGGAAACCTACAGGACCGGTGCAATACATCGGCCGCGCCGTGAAGGTGCTTTGATGGTCTGTTGGGTGCCGGCATCGACGGCTTGCCTGACGGCCTGGCGGCGATCAAGCGTGGGATGCTTCGGCTGACTCACCTTGCAAGCCTCCTGACAACAAAAAAACAGATGTATTTGCCACGACAACATCATTAATCTTTGAGCATGATCAAAGAACTGAAAACATTCATTGCGGTGGCGAGAGAGGGAACCTTCGCCGCGGCCGGCAGCAAGATAGGGCTTACCCAGGCCGCTGTCAGTGCGCAAATGCAACGCCTTGAGGCAGAGCTCGGCGTCGAGCTGTTTGACCGCACAGGACGGTCCGCCCAGCTCAACCGAATGGGGCAACAGGTGCTGCTGCAAGGGCAGGACCTGGTGCGTCAGTTCCAACATTTGGGCACGACAAACGTCGGGCTGCCCACCAGCGTCCTGGTAACGATTGGCGCGATTGCCTCTGTGCAACGCTCATTCCTACCGCAAGCGCTTGCTCACTTTCATCAGCAGTTTGCGCAGTGCAGGACACGTGTCATTCCGGGCCTTTCCATGGATCTGGTCAATCAGGTGGATGCCGGTGAAATCGACATGGCAGCGATCATCCGCCCGCCCTTCTCGCTTCAAAGTGACTTGCGCTGGACAACGTTGACACGTGAACCCTATCGCCTCATCGTCCCGGCCGATATGCCGGGCGACGACTGGTCGGAGTTGGTGTCAACCCAGCCATTCATTCGTTACGACCGATCTTCTTTCGGCGGCCGGCAGGTAGACCGCTTCCTGCGACAAACCCACCTTGTATTGCATGAAGTGTGCGAGCTCGACGAGCTGGATGCGATCGTCAAGCTGGTGGCCAACGGCGTCGGCGTGGCCCTGGTGCCCGAAACCGCCACCCTTCAGGAATGGCCGGCAGAGGTCCGCGCCATTGACCTGAAACAGCGCACGTTCCACCGCGATATCGGCCTGGTACATCGTGCCCGCCGCAGCCTCACCGAACCGGTAAAAGCGCTGGTCCAACTGATTACCGAGCAGGCTCTGAAGAAACCTTGACGCCTCCCCCGGCAACCAGACGATAAGCGCAGCCCGCTATCGACAGTATTATTTCGCGAAGAGCTGACTCATATCCTTGAACGCCTTGAACTCAAGCGCGTTACCGCAGGGGTCGAACAAGAACATGGTCGCTTGTTCGCCGACCTGCCCCTTGAAACGAATGTAGGGCTCAATCACAAACTCGGTGCCAAAGGACCTGAGACGCTCAGCCAGGGCCTCCCATTGCGCCCACTCGAGAACAATCCCGAAATGCGGAACCGGTACGTCGTGACCATCCACCGGGTTACTGTGGACACTCTCTTGAGAAGCGGTCTTCGGGTGTTGGTGGATCACCAATTGATGGCCATAGAAATCGAAATCGACCCATTGGCTGCTGGAGCGCCCTTCGCAAAGGCCAAAGACTTCTCCGTAGAAGGTGCGGGCTGCAGCGAGGTCATAAACCGGGATTGCGAGGTGGAAAGGAGAAAGACTCATCAGGGCTCCGATACAGCTATTCATGGTTTTGTGAGATTGGGCATCGCACGCGTTGCCCAACTTTTCTTGTAGGTGATTTATGCTAAAGCCGCACCACTCTAGAAAAAATCAATATAAATTTTTCAAAAGCACAATTTTTATTTGTACTCAAGTGCGTGAGCATTCATAGGAGCTGTGACGTGAGTGTCGATATCGATTGCGTGGTGGTGGGTGCGGGCGTGGTGGGGCTTGCTGTCGCGCGCGAAATGGCCCGGGCCGGCAACGAAGTGCTGGTGATCGAAGCCGCGGGAGCCATCGGTATTGGCACAAGCTCGCGTAACTCGGAGGTCATCCATGCGGGGATCTATTACCCCCCCGGGAGTTTGAAAGCCCGACTCTGCGTCCAGGGCAGGCATGCGCTCTACGCCTATTGCGACGGCCACGGAGTCAATACGCGTCGAACGGGAAAACTGATCGTCGCAAACACTGCCGCGCAAGTAGGCCAGCTCCAGGTATTGCTCCAGCGAGGGAGTGAAAACGGTGTAGATGATCTGCGCCTGCTGGACCGTCATCAGGCCACCGCTCTGGAACCGGCCCTTGAATGCATTGCTGCGTTGTACTCACCTTCGACTGGCATCGTTGATTCCCATGCGCTGATGCTGGCGCTGCAAGGGGATTGCGAGGCAGCCGGCACCAGCATCGCGTTCCATGCCCCATTGCTCGCTGCGAAAGTGACCGCCGATGGTTTTCTCCTTGACGTCGGTGGGGAGGCCCCCATGGCGCTCGCCTGTCGCCGACTGATCAATGCGGCGGGCCTGCAGGCCCCGGCATTAGCCCGGCGCATCGCTGGATTGGCGCCCGACGCGGTGCCACGTGACTACTTGTGCAAGGGCAGTTACTTCAGCGTGTCAAAGCCTGTGCCCTTCACGCACCTGATCTACCCGGCACCGGAAGCCGATGGCCTCGGGGTGCACATGACTATCGATCTGGGCGGGCAGGCACGCTTCGGCCCGGACACCGAATGGATCGAAACCGAGGATTATCAGGTCGATCCGGCTCGCGCAGACGGCTTCTATCCAGCCATTCGCGATTACTGGCCGGGCTTGCCGGACGGCAGCCTGCAACCTGGCTATAGCGGGATTCGCCCGAAGATCTCGGCGCCTGGCGAGCCTGCCTGCGATTTCCTGATCAGCAGTCCGCACGAGCATGGCGTTGCGGGGCTGATCAACTTGTTCGGCATCGAGTCCCCCGGACTGACGTCGTGCCTGGCCATTGCCAAGCATGTACGTGAGCTGATTGAGCGTTAGAGCGGCGCTACAAGAACACAGCAGGATCAGGCGGCGGACAGCGTTCCTGCGCTGGCTTATCAGCGGAACGCGGATAATATGCGTCGAAACGTTAAAGAGATGAGTGATGATTTCGGACCCGGGCACCCCTACCCTCGATCAGCTACGAGTGTTTCTCACCGTGGTCGATGTCGGCAGTTTCGCCGGCGCGGCGCGTAAACTGCATCGCGCCACATCGGTGGTGAGTTACTCGATTGCCAACCTGGAAATGCAGCTGGGCGTCTCCCTGTTCGACCGCAAGACCACCCGCAAACCGCAGTTGACCGACGCCGGACGCACCGTCCTGGCTGAAGCGCGCACTATCTACAATGGAATAGACGGTTTGCGGGCCAAGGTCCGCGGGCTACTGCACGGCCTGGAAGCCGAGGTGCATCTGGTGCTCGATGTCATGTTGCCCGGCGAACGTGTGGTCGACGCGCTCAAGGCCTTTCGCGAGCAATTCCCGACCGTATCGTTGCACCTGCACATGGAAGCCCTCGGCGCCGTGGCGCAACGGGTGCTCGATCGCGGAGCGACGCTGGGTGTGAGCGGCCCACTGACCAACAGCATTGACGGGATCGAGCGCATCGGCGCGGGCAGCGTGGCGCTGATCCCGGTCGCGGCTCCCGACCATCCGCTGGCGGCATCGGCGCCCAATTCGCCGGGTGCCGGTCGCGCCCACGTGCAGTTGGTCCTCACTGATCGCTCCAGCCTGACCCAGGACCAGGAGTTCGCTGTCGTCGGCACGCGCACGTGGCGCCTGGCGGATCTGGGGGCCAAGCACATGTTGCTGCGCGAAGGGATTGGCTGGGGCAACATGCCGATCGATCGAGTGCATGAAGACCTGGCCAGTGGACGACTGGTGCAGCTCCAATTGCCAGACTGCACCGGCGGCGACTACACCTTCGATATCATCTACCGCACCGACACCCCGCCAGGACCCGCGGCCAACTGGCTGATCGAGCGATTCAAGGCACAGGCGGCGCAGGGCGTTGCCGACGGAGCATGGGATGCGCAAGACTGAACCGGATACACCGCCCCTTCACGACCATCACCGCGTCACGGCCGAATCGATGCGGCATTACATGCCCGGCCAGCCGCAGGTAATGCCGCCGCATCCGCAGGTTCAGGACGTGCTGGTGCAGTTGTTCAGTCACCACTCGATTACCGAGCCAATACTGGTACCCGCCGTGGCCGAACCTCTGCTGGTATTGGTTCTAGCGGGCGCCGCCCGGGTCGAGGAGCGACCGTTGGGGGGTGAATGGGAAGCCGTCGACGTCCGCGCCGGTGATTTTTATCTCACCAATACCGACGAACCTTACGAAATGCGCTGGCAAACACAAGGCTGCGACACCTTCACGGTCATGCACCTGTACCTCGGTTTGTCATTGATCGATCAGGCCGCGCGCGAAGTCCTGGGTGAGCAGGCTGGCCCCGTCACTTTCCTCGATATTTCCGGCGACCGGGATGAGCGGGTGAGCTTCATGATGGATCAACTGCGCGGCGAGCTCATCGACGAGCGCCAGCCCAGTCCATTGTTTGCCCACGGCTTGGCCCAGGCGCTGGCTGTTCACCTGGTACGCCGCTATCTCCATGGGCACAATGGAAACCGGCGCAGCAACGCGCTCCAGGCGTACAAGCTGCGCCGGGTCATCGACGCGATGAATCACCACTTGGATAACGACTTCAGCCTTGCGTATTTGGCCGAGATCGCTGGCCTGAGCGAGTACCACTTCAGCCGAATGTTCAAGCGCGCCACGGGCCTGTCGCCTTCGCAGTACTTTATCCGCCTGCGCATGAGCCGCGCTCGGCACCTGCTGCTCGAGACGGACCGCAGCATCATCGATATAGGCCTTGAAGTCGGTTATTCGAGCCCAAGCCATTTTTCCCAGGTGTTCCGCCGTGAAGTGGGCGTCACGCCCAGCGCCTATCGCCAGGCATGACCGGGCGCCCCGGCGAGAAGCCAGAGCGCCCGGTTCGATGCTGTCTTATCGACTGGCGTCGAGTACCCATTTGCCTCGAGTGTGCCCTGACAAGCTCCTGCGCAGCGCTTCTTCGGCCTGGGACAAAGGCAACACCTGCACTTCAATCTCCAACTCTCCAGACTCGAACAACGCCGCGATGTGCTCCAACTGCGCGCCATCGGAACGCGTCGCGAAATGTTTACCGAGGGCGCCAGCAACCTGGGCGTTTCCGGCATCGGGTGGGCTCACTGGCGACACCAATACACCACCGGGTTTTAACACCGCCCATGACCGTGCCTGGGTGTCGCCACCAACCAGATCGAGCACCACGTCGACCGGATCGACCACCGTCTCGAAACGCACCTGGTTGTAGTCAATCACCTCAGCGGCACCCAGCTTGCGCAGATACTCGTGATTGCGCGCCGAAGCCGTGGCTATGACGGTGGCGCCGGCTATCCGTGCCATCTGCACCGCGAGGCTGCCGACCCCGCCCGCTGCGGCATGAATCAGCACGCGCTGGCCGGGCCTGATCCGGGCATGCTCATGCAATGCTTGCCAAGCCGTCAGCGCCACCGCCGGTACACCGCCCGCCTGCAGCGCCGGCAACCGGCTCGGCCGACGCGCCAGACGATCGACGCTGGCCACTGCCTCAGTCGCATAACCGCCAACGATGTTGATGAAGCCGAACACCTCGTCGCCGACCGAGAACGCGGTGACACCCTCGCCCAACGCCGCGACGCGACCGGCCACTTCGACACCCGGCGTATAGGGCAATTGGAGCGGGATGAACGCTTTCATCGCGCCAGAAAGCACCTTCCAATCGACCGGGTTCACCCCGCTGGCTGCCACTTCGATCAGCACTTCATTCTTGCCCGGGACCGGAGATGGCATCTGCTCGAACGTCAAACCTTCTGGTTGCCCGTATTGCGCTACGCGTATCGCTTTCATCTTTCACCTCGAAATCAAGTTGGGAACTGTCTGGGCCGCGACGATCAGCCGCGACGCGCGTCCAGGCTGAAACGGCCGGCACCGAAAGCGACGACCTGAAGCAAGCCGCCGGCCATCGCGATGTTCTTGAAGAAGTGGATGAACTGGTTCTGATCGCCCAATTGGCTGTGGAACACCAGCGCGGTGCCAATGCTGAACACAGCGAGCGCGGCAGCAACCAGTCGTGTGCGGTAACCCAGGATCAGCGCAAGGCCGCCAGCGACTTCTACGAGGACGGCAAGCCCCAGCGCCAAAGTCGGGAACGGCAACCCTACCGATTCGATATAACCGATCATCGCCGCCGGCGCGCTGATCTTGCTGATGCCTGACAGCAGGAAGATCGCACTCAACAGCACCCGGCCCGCGAACGAGGCCGAGGCAACGACGGTGCTGGCGGATGCAGCGTTGAGAGCGGTATTGGCGTGTGCGATGGATTGAGTCATGGCTGTTTCCTCTGGAAGGACTCACCACCGTGGTGAGCCGCAATGAGGAGAATTGTGCCCGGACGCCACTTGTCTAAATAGACGTCTAATTTCGAAGATAATGTTCGATAAAATCGAAAAGCTGCACTCAGTTCTTGCGCAAGGTCTCGGACCTGGATTTGACGAGGCGAAAGACCGGGGACTGCCTATGGCCGAAAGCCCAAGACAGCTTTGAATAACGGATCATTCAGGTACGCAACATTCAACCTCGTCCATGGGTTGATACGCGATTGCTCCGGTGAAAAAATGTGTCCAGGGGCGATCATGAAACCCTTTGGAAGCAGTTGTCGCGTCAGTTCCCTGGCATCGTCAATGTGAGCAAACCTGACCCATAGATACAGGCTTTGCTCAGGACGAACAAATACCTCGGCGCCTATTTCGTCCAGAATCTGCAACCCTTGCGTGGTTGCAGTCTTCAGCCGTTCTTGCAGACGAATCAGATGTCGCAGGAAATGCCCCTCCATCAGAATCGCATCCACGGTTCGCTCACAAAGCTCCGATGTGCTGGTATGCAGCAGCATTTTCAGGTCACCCAGTTCGTCGATGACATCCTTACTGCCGGCGATAAACCCAACCCTTAATGCCGCAGAAACCGATTTGGAAAAGCTGCCCACGTACAGGGATCGGCTCAACTGGTCCAGCGCAGACACCTTGATGGCCGATGCCGGTTTGAAATCCGCCAACGCGTCGTCGTCAACCAGGATGAAGTTGTGCGCTTGCGCCAACTGAACCAACCGATGGGCTTTGCCGGGTGAGATGTCGGAACCCGTCGGGTTGTGCCCGACCGACTGCATGAAAAACAATTTTGGCTTATGCACCAGCAGATGCTGTTCCAGCACCTCCATGTCCGGCCCATCCGCCAATCTTGGGACGGACAGCATCAGCGCTCCTTGCAATTGCAACTTGCCGAACAGCGGGTAATAACCGGGATCCTCGACCAACACGTAATCCCCCGGGGCAACAAAACGGCGAATGATCAGATCCAATGCGTGGTTCGCCCCATGGGTGGTGACGATCTGGCGTGGGCTGGCGGCAATTGAATAGGTCGCGAGTTTTTGCACCAGGTGTTGGCGAAGAGCGGCATTCCCTAGCCGATTCCCGTAGCGAAAAAGTGTCGTGACCCCGATGCGCATGATCTGCCGGGTGAACTTGTCCAGCCGCAAATCCATCAGCCACTCGACGGGCGGAAAACCCTCGCCGAGTGGCGATTGGCTGGGCTCACGGACAAATTGCTGGCGCATGAGCCAGATGGTGTCCATCGCCCGGGTGAACGGCAGTGGCTCTTCGGGTTCGTTGTTGCTCGGTGCGCCTTGTTTGACGAAGAAGCCCTGCCCATGGCGCGCTTCGACAAGCCCTTGCGAGGCCAGCGATTCATAAGCGTTGATCACGGTATTTTTCGAATGGCCAAACAAGCGCATGCATTCGCGCAGTGATGGCAAGCGGTCACCGACTCGGTAGGTGCCATTGCCGATTTGCTCGACCAATGACGCCGCCAGTTGCTGGGCAAGTGTCAGCCGTGACATCGAAAGGAATCCTGAGTGAATGAATCGCAGAGGGTACAGCTTAGGTACTGTCTGTCCAAACTGTACCTTTTTCGCCAAGACACATGCGCATAGGGTGACAACCATTCAACAACAATAACTGCATCAGGACTCGCCATATGAGTATCGACTCCCGCCTCCCCATGTTCCGCAGCATGTCGCCCGCCGAACGCCTGGGTCACTTGCAAGAGCTGCTCGAGCTGCCAGAAGCCGATATTGCCCTGCTACGCGATGCCGGCGCCCTGCCCCTGGAAATAGCCGACGGCATGATCGAGAACGTCATCGGCAAATTCGAATTACCCTACGCCGTCGCGAGCAACTTCCAGATCAATGGTCGCGACGTCATCGTGCCGCTGGTGGTCGAGGAGCCTTCGGTCGTCGCGGCTGCCTCATTCATGGCCAAGCTGGCGCGCGAGGCCGGTGGTTTCCAGACGTCCAGCTCCCTGCCGCTGATGCGCGCCCAGGTACAGATTGTCGACATCGAAGATCCGTTCAATGCCCGCCTGAGTCTCTTGCGCCGCAAAGACGAAATCATCGAACTGGCGAACCGCAAGGACCAACTGCTGAACACGCTGGGCGGTGGTTGCCGCGACATCGAAGTGCACACCTTCGCCCAGAGCCCTCGTGGGCCGATGCTGGTTGCCCACCTCATCGTCGACGTGCGCGACGCCATGGGTGCCAATACCGTGAACACAATGGCTGAAGCGGTAGCCCCGCTGATGGAAGCAATAACCGGCGGCACGGTTCGACTGCGGATTTTGTCCAACCTGGCCGACCTGCGTCTTGCCCGAGCCCAGATCCGCATTGCGCCTGGGCTGCTTGCAACTACAGCCTTCAAAGGCGAGGACGTTATCGAAGGGATTCTCGATGCCTACAACTTCGCCGTCGTCGATCCTTATCGGGCAGCCACTCACAACAAGGGGATCATGAACGGCATCGACCCGCTGATCGTCGCCACGGGCAACGACTGGCGCGCGGTCGAAGCGGGTGCACACGCCTATGCCTGCCGCAACGGCCATTACGGTTCGCTGACCACCTGGGAAAAAGATGCCAAAGGGCATCTCGTCGGCACCCTGGAAATGCCCATGCCTGTCGGCCTGGTCGGCGGTGCCACCAAGACTCACCCACTGGCACAATTGTCGCTGCGCATCCTCGGTGTGAAGACCGCGCAGGAACTCGCCGAAATCGCTGTGGCCGTCGGCCTGGCACAAAACCTGGGCGCGCTGCGCGCACTGTCGACTGAAGGAATCCAACGCGGTCACATGGCGTTGCACGCGCGCAACATTGCCCTTTCCGCTGGCGCCAGAGGTGAAGAGATCAACTGGCTAGTCAAGCAAATGGTCGAGGCTGGTGACGTGCGCTCAGACAAAGCGGCTGAACTGCTCAAGCAAATGCGTGCACAGTCATGATCAGGACCGTCTCGTAGAAACGAACCAAGTCACATCTCTCTTCACGTTCATAACAATAAAAGCCCGCAGGGGCGATGGGAGAACCTTTATGAAAGCCGAATTGTTTGAAGTATGGGGCGACACGGTAGACGGTCGCCACCTGCTGTACTCCATGGGCATCGGCGCAGTCGTCAGCCTGGGTGCTTTCTTCTTGGCGCAGCACCTGCTTGTCGGCTGGGTAGCGTCCGCGCAGATGGCCCGCGCGTACGCGATGCTGGTGGGGATTGTCGGTTGTCTGGCAGGCGGAGCCATCAGTGCCGCGCTGTTCAAACCCAAGCGTCATGTCGTAGAGATTGTGGCAGATCCGGCATGGCGCTCGAAGATCCTGCTCGAGTTGCAGAATGAATACGGCCCCCTTGGCCGCCTGAGCGACCTGCCACCCGCCACGCTGGCGGAGCTACGCGAGTTGGATCTTTATGATCTGTTCGCTGACTACGAGAAAGGTCTTCAGGCCTCCTCGGAAAGCTTCGATGCCCCCGCAGCCACTGTCAGCACGGTGAGCATCAATGGGGGTCGGTCATGATCGAACCGTTGCTGGATCAGGTCCTGATAGCGTTGGGCATGGGTATCCTGGGCGCCATTGTGTTCGCCGGGATCGGACTCATTTCAGGTAGCGATGAAACCACTACGCTCGCCCCGCTGACGTTACTGGTCGTTCTGCTGGGCGTGCCTGCCGCAGGGGTGCTGACATTCTTCCTGGCAGGCGCCGTGGCCAAACACATGACCCACGCCGTACCGACGGCCCTGTTGGGTATTCCGGGCGACACCATGGCAACGCCACTGATGCGCGAAGCCAACTTCCTGCGCAACCTGGGCGTGCCCCACATTGCGCTGCGCAAGATGATCTCGGGAGCGGTCATTGCTGCGTTGATCGCTGTGCCGATGGCCGTGCTGTTCGCCGTGATGCTCGCGCCGTTCGGTGACATGATCAAGCGCGCGGCACCTTGGGTGTTCCTGGCGGCGGCGATTGCCATTGCATGGTTCTCCAAAGGCCGCCTGGCGGCTGTGTTGACGCTGATCCCCTTCGTCATGGTGATCGTCGGCCTGCAAAGCGTCACCGGGCAGTATGGGGTCAAGCTCAGTGTCAGTTACTTCCTCGGCATTGCCATCGGTCCGCTGATCGCCGCGCTGTTCTGCATGCTCGCACCTGCCGAGCGAGCGACCATGCGACGCCAAGAGGTGCGCACTTTTTCCCTATCGCCCGACGTAAAAAGCTGGGGCGGTTTTTTTCCAAATCCGCTCAGGGTGTTGGACCGCAAACAAAGCCTGTGGACCGCCGTCACAGCCGTGGTCTCCAGCGCCACCTTCGTGTTCAGCCCGGTTGCCATGACCGTCATCATGGGCGAAGTGGTCGGTTCCAGGGTCAAGCACGTCTACCACCGCATGACCACCGTCATAACCGCGCGAAACGGGGTCACCGAATCGACCTACATCGCTGAAGCATTGATCCCGCTGATCGCTTTTGGTCTGCCTCTGAGCCCTGTTGCAGCGGGCCCGGCAGCGCCACTCTTCAATGCGCCCCCGCGCTTTAGCGTCGACACAGCGACCGGTCAGGTGCACAACTTGCACTCACTGCTGAGCACTTGGGAGTTCCTGGGATACGGCATGTTGGCAGTCGTCGTTGCCATCCTGATTGCTTACCCGTTCACCATGAATTACGCGCACAGAGCGGCCTCCTACGTGTCGCGCAAAATCAGCCACGAAGCGGTGATCTCGACGTTCGTTGGCCTGATCCTGGTGATTGGTATCTGGGAAGGTGGCCTCTTGGGGTTGCTGGTCATCATTACCATCGGGCTGCTGGGCGGATTTCTTTCACGCTTCCTGGGGTTCAACATCGGCGTGCAGTTCATGGGCTATTACACCGCCGTACTCACTGTCCCTGCACTCGTTGCCCTGATGCGCGCCTGACTGCCGGCAAACATGGCTCAAATGGGGCGTAGCTTCGCCAGCAATGCTCGAAGCGTCGCCTTATGGCTCTCGAGACCTTCGTTGCTCAGTTCATACTCCTGCACGGCGGCGCTTCGTCCGGAATCCTTACTGTTTTGAATCAGTCGGCCCAACAGCAACTGCTTTTCATGCAACGCTCGAATCGCGACCCAGAGCGCTTCTTCCACCGTTTCATTCTGGGCTTTGGACAATACGGTATAGGTATAGCTGTGGCCGGTGTGGCAACGGAAACGCAGCGGTGTGGACCCCAGCTCCCACAGCGCGCCTCCGCATTCAGGGCACGATATCCCAGCCTTCTCACCTACCGCCTCCAAGGCATAGGCGCCGCCTGAACTCAGATCCTCAGTGAGGTCGTTTTCCGTGGCAAAAGGCTCGATACGCCTCGGCTCCCAAGGCGAGTCAGCTTCGGTTACCCACTGCTGGATGGTCTGCCCCAGGGTCTTTCCCAGTTCATCGAGCGGCAAGCATCCGTCCACCTCAACATGCCGAAGCGCATTCATCGGCATGGAGGGGGCTTCGGCTGTCTGCGGATCTTGAACGAATGCCATGCCGCCGTAGGCCTTGATCGCCTGAAGGCCGACGACACCGTCATCGAGCTCACCGGTCAGCACGACACCGATTGTCCTATGCCCGTAGCTGATGGCAGCGGAGCGAAACATCGGATCAATCGCCGGGCGGGAATGGTTTTCCTTGGCGCTGAGGGCCAACTGCAACGTTCCCCGTTTGATCAGCAGATGCCTGTCCGGCGGCGCGACGTAGATACGACCGCTCTCTATCGGTTCTTCGGACATCGCAAAATCAATGCCCATGGAACTTGCCCCCGCCAGAAGGTGTGGCAGCAGACTTTGTCGATCGCCTATGTGCATCGTAATGAAGATCGCAGCGCGCAAGTCGCTCGGAAGATGGGCAAGCAGTTCGCGTAACGCCGCGAGTCCACCGCTGGAAGCGCCAATTACGATGATGTTGTCATTACGGCTTTGTTGCGCCATGGAGACTTCCTGACGAGCGACCTGGTCGCATGTTCACGCTTCAACACCGAGGCTTATCCTGAGATTTTCCTGGGGAGATTTTCCTCGGCCTCAGGTGTCCAGGGATTACATTCAGCGCCTGTCCTGCTTCTTCTGATACGTTTGAGCAACCGAAGGTTCGGAAAATCTCACCCTCAATTTCCAAGGTATTGAGATCCGGGATTTCGGCAACGCCCACAACTGCCGATGTTTCAGCCGATACCAAAACAGTCATGATTCTCCCGGATGCTGCCAGTGACCTACTGAACATGGAAAGGCGCACTCACCCTGCGCTGTTAAGACGTCAGTCTGATAGGTATACGATGAATCTCGACCGTCCCGGCCCGGAAAAAACCCTTTGCGACATCAGCCAGAACATTCCTGTACCTGACAACGCGATCTGTTTCGGCGCATACGTCCTGATCCCACAGCATCATTTGCTGTTGAGAAACGGCGAGCCCGTCCCGCTTGGCAGCCGCGCACTGCTCCTGTTGATCACCATGGCCACGCGTGCCGGTGAGTTGATGGAGAAAGCCCAATTGCTCACCCTCGTCTGGCCCAGGGTGGTGGTCGAGGAATGTAATCTGCGGGCGCAGATCCTGACTTTACGTCGCACCTTCGCCGCCAATGGCGACCTCGGCTACATCGCCACCGTGCCGGGTCGCGGCTATCGTTTCGCCGCGCCGATAACCACGCTACCGAACTCCGCCAGGCAGCCCGACAAGCCTGCAAACGCTGAACTACAAGACCCAATAAAGCGGATATTCGGCCGAGAAGAACTGCTGGACACGCTGGAAAAACAGCTCGAGCAGCGCCGCTTCGTGACCATCACCGGCCATGCAGGCATTGGCAAGACCACGGTTGCCCTGGCCTTGGCGAACCGGATGCGGCAGCGATATCCGCAAGGCGTCAGTTTTATCGATCTCGCCCCGGTCAGTCGCGGTCAGTTGGTGCACGTCGTCATCGCCGCAGCCTTGGGGATCGACTGCACGGCCGCCGACCCGTCAACCGTGGTCGCCAGTAGCCTCGCCACCAGCCAGGCATTGCTCATTCTGGACAACTGCGAGCACGTCCTCGAAGAAATCGCCAAGTCCATCGAAACGATCCAGCGCGGTGCCCGGCAATGCTCGGTGCTGGCCACGAGCCGCGAGCCGCTGCGCGCCGAAGGCGAGTTCGTGCATGACCTGGCCGCCCTGCCGTTTCCAACGCCGGATGCCCGCCTGGACACGGTGCAAGCGCTGGGCTACCCCGCCATCGCGCTGCTGGTGGAGCGCATCGCAGCGCACGATCTGGGTTACGTCTTCACGCAGCAGGACGTCCCTGCCGCTGCCGCTATCTGCCGCAAACTCGACGGCAATGCACTGGCTATCGAGATCGCCGCCGCACGGGTACGAGCATTCGGTATCGAGCCTCTGGTGAAGATGCTTGACGGCAGCTTTCGCTTGCAAATGACCGGTCAGCGTACCGCGCTCCCCAGGCATCGCACCCTGGGGGCCGCGCTGGACTGGACCCACGCGATGCTCTGCGCCGCTGAACAAGCCATGCTTCGCCGACTGTCGGTGTTCACCGGCGTGTTCACCTTGCGCGCGGTAGAGGCCGTGATTGCCGTCGATAACCAGGACCCGGCGCAACTGATGGAAAACCTGGTGGACAAGTCGCTGGTGATCTCCTGCGGGCAAGGCTCGGCCAGACGCTACCGGCTGCTGGAAACCACCCGCCTCTATGCCGCAGAGAAACTCGCGGCGCAGGATGAAACCGACACCATTGCACGGTGTCACGCTAACTGGACGCTGGATGAGTTGAATGCGTCTGTACAAGACCTCGTCACCACCACCCCACAGGCCTGGCTCGCTCGGTATGGGACACAAGTCGACAGCGTTCGCGCTGCGCTTAACTGGGCGTATTCATCGCGAGGCGACTACGGATTGGCGGTGGAGCTGACGCTGGCCAGCTTGCCGCTCTGGTTGCGCCTTTCACTCAGCGCTGAATACTACGACTGGGTCAACCGCGGCCTGCAGCCCATCTACGACGGTGCGCCAATCCAGCAACGCCAACGCATGCTGCTATTGACCGCCTCGGCCAGCGTCATGATGCTTACCTTTGGTGGCGGTGCCGAAATCCGCAAGGCATGGCAGCAAGTCAGCGAAGACGCGCGGATGCTCAATGACACCGAGCATCAACTGCGTGCGCTGTGGGGCCTGTGGCACGATAGAAGCTGCGCGAATCAATACATTGCCGCACTTGAGCTGGCCGATCGGTATGTGGCGTCAAGCCAAGGCGCGGCCCACAGCGAGCGTCAGTTGCTCGGCCTGCGCATGCGTGCCAATGCGCAGTTCCACATGGGTCGGCTTGAAGATGCACGGCGCTCGGTGGTCGAAGCCCTGAGCGCCCCACTCTCGACGAACACCCACTTGATCGACCTGCATTTCGACCAACGTATCGCCGCGCGGTCGCTGAAGGCGAAGATCCATTTGCTGCAAGGGGATGTCGCGGCGG
This sequence comes from Pseudomonas sp. Z4-20, assembly GCF_051131955.1. Taxonomy (NCBI): domain Bacteria; kingdom Pseudomonadati; phylum Pseudomonadota; class Gammaproteobacteria; order Pseudomonadales; family Pseudomonadaceae; genus Pseudomonas; species Pseudomonas sp. Z4-20. The sequence continues at coordinate 2,470,679 of NZ_CP071641.1, read as the reverse complement.
CGCTGTCGACCCTGGAAAAAAGCGTCAGCCAGGCCATCAGCCTCAATCATCCAGCCACGCTGTGGTACACGTTGTGTGTCGGCGCGATTCCGACTGTTTTATTAGTGGGGAATGAGCGAAAGGCGCGCGACTACCTGTCGGTGCTGCAAGACAGCCTGGAAGCTCATGATCTTTATTTGTGGCGCCAGTTCAGCCGGTGTTTCGAGCACATATTGCTAATCCGCCAGGGCTCTGCGGAAGAAGGCGTGCCGCGCCTGGGCGAAGTCCTGGCACAGTTGCAGGACCAGGGAGGCAGCCCACTTTATAGCCTGCTTCGCAGCGAATACGCCTTGGGGTTGGCCATGCTCGGGTTGGAGCACCGCAGCCTGGCGATTATCGATGAAACCCTGCAAACCGCGCGAAGCCGCGAGGAGCGCTGGTTTATTCCGGAACTGCTGCGCATCAAGGCGCAGCTTCTGCTCAAGCAAGGCCACCCGCTGTCACATCGCGTGCTGCAGGATGCGTGGAACGAGGCTGACAACCAGGATGCGCATTTCTGGTCGACGCGCATTGCCGCGGACCTTGACCGTTTGAAGACGCGCGTCTGCAACGCCGGTTGAACTTTCAAATCAACCGCGCCGCCACCAGCAGGTCGGCCACGGCCTGGAAGGTAGAGTCAGGCACCGGTTCACCGGGCACCGCACGCTTGGCAATATCAGCGGCCAGCTTGGCGTTCAAGCCGTGGGCGATACCCAAGGTCGCCGCTTCCGCCAGCATGGCCGACGAGTCCTGCGGCTCGGCGCGGCACACCACAACGGGAACGGGCGTCTCGCCACGGACATAACGCACACCGACAACCCAGCCGCCGCCGGTGCCGATCATCAGCGAGGCACGACCCAGCCCCAATTTGGTCGCCAATGCCTGCATTTCCCGACGCTGGCGCTGACGTTCGCTCTTGATCAGCGGGTCGCCGTCGACATCCTTGCGCTCGCGTTTCTGCTCGCTGCGGGTCATTTTCATGTCGCGGCCAAACAACCAGCGCTGCATCAGCACATCGACGCAACCGACCAGCAGAAACGCGGCCAGCACGGTCAGCATCAAGGGCTTGAGCACCAGGTAAAACGTCGATTCGATACATCCGGCACCGCAACGCGATGATTCCATCAGCGCCTGCAAGGCATGCCGGCCGACCACGTAAAATGCCAAGGCGAGCATGACCAGCTTCACCAGCCCCTTGAGGAATTCCACGAAACTGCGCATCGAAAAAATACGCTTGAAGCCTTCAGCCGGGTTGATGCGCTTGAAATCCGGCTTGATCGGCTCCACCGAAAATACAACGCCGCGCATTGAAACGATGTTAGTGACGATGACCACGCCTACCGTCACCGAAACCACCGGCAACGTGATCGTCAGCACCAGCTGCTCGGCGCTGTCCAGCACCCGAGGCCAGACGGCGTGAAACGGCTCGATGTACAGCAGCGCAACCATGTCCAGCAACGCCGCTACTTGAGCCTGCGCTCGCGGCAACAGGATCGATATGCAGAGTGTGCAGAACAGGATGACCATCCCGGACACCAGGTCCTGGCTTTTGGCGACCTGCCCCTTCTGCCTTGCATCACGCAGTTTCTTGTCCGTGGCCGGCTGGGATTTTTCTTCGCTGCTATCGCCCATGCAAGGCCCGCGATGAACAACGGCTCATAACGAACCTGCGAGGGTTTTGAGGAACTCCACGGTACCGCGAAATTCGCCCAACTGGTCGAGCATCACCGGAATCAGGAAGCCGATGTAGATCACCATCAACACTGTAAAAAAGAGGTTCTTTACCGGCAGCGACATGTCGAAAATATGCAGGCTTGGCGCCATCCGCGACAGATACGCGAGCATCAGGTCGGTTACCAGCAAGCAGATGATCAGCGGCGAAACCATCAGCACACCGACGCGCATCACCTGGTCGAGAATCGACAGCACGGCCATCAGCGCCGAGCTGGCGAACAACGGGGTAAACGCCGTTACCGGCCACAACTGGTAACTGTGGTAATAGCCGTCGACCAACATGATGAAGCCGCCGGACATGAAGAACAGCGTAATCAGCATCACCGTCAAAAGCGTCGCCATGACGCTGGACTCGCCGGACGACAACGGGTCGACCAGTTGCGCCATGGTCGAGCCGCGCTGCAGGTCGACCAGCTCCCCCGCCACCTCGGCCGCCCAGAACGGAATGCCGAATAACAGCCCGATAAGCACGCCGATCAGCATCTCCTTGACCATCAAGCCCGCGAGAAAAAAACTGCCGTGCTCGGGTAACGCCGTGAAAGCGCCGAATACCGGCACGAACATCGGAATGGCGATCGCCACCGCGACGCAGCCGCGGATCATGCCGGTCAGGCCGAGGCGATTGAACGCCGGGGTAATGAGCACCACGCCCATGGCACGGCTGGCCGCCAGTGCCGCCGAGCTGATGACCGGGTACGCAACCTCGAGGAAGGCGTTGGCGACGTTGGCATCCATTTAGGCTCAGCGCGTCCACAACGGGAAGTTATCCAACACTTCACTGCCAAGCTCGGCGACCTGGCTGGCCAACAGCGGCCCGACGAACACGATCACCAGCAGCACGGCAACCAGCTTCACCACTTGCGGCAAGGTCTGGTCCTGGATTTGCGTCAGCGCTTGCAGCAACCCCACGCCGAGGCCGACAACGATGGCGATACCAAGCGCGGGTGCTGACAGCAACAGCACGGTCATCAACGCCTTGTTCATCAACGAAAGAAAAACATCCTGCCCCATGATTTCACCCGTAACTAAGAATCAGGCCATGCATCAAGCGCGACCAGCCGCTCAAGGCAACAAAGAGAAAAATCTTCAGCGGTATCGATATGAGCGTCGGTGAAACCATCGACATGCCCATCGCCATCAAGACGTTGGCGACCAGCAGATCCACCACCAGGAACGGGATGTACAGCAGGAAGCCGATCTCGAACGCGCGCGTCAGCTCAGAGCTGACGAAGGCTGGCACCAATACCACCAGATCATCGTCGCGCAGGTCTGCGCGGGCTTCAGGCGACCAGATCGTTTCGGTGGCCTGCACGAAAAAACCGCGCTCGCTTTCGTTGGCGAACCGCGACAGATGTGCCTGCAACGGCGGCCTGAGTGCATCACCGAGCTCGCGCAGTTGCTCGACGTTTTCCATATTCAAGTTTCGCCCTTCCACTTGGCGATACATGTCACCAATCAACGGCGTCGTCACATACACCGAAAGGATCAGGGCGATGCCATACAGCACCAGGTTCGGCGGCGTCTGCTGCACACCCAGGGCGTTGCGAATCAGAAACAGCACCACGGATATCTTCATGAAACCCGTCAGGGTCACCACGGCCAGCGGAATAAGGCCGATGGTGGCAACGACCAGAATGATTTCGATCAGGTTGGGCTGGTAGCCATTCATGGCGTGCAGAAGCTCAGAAGACGCACGCCCAGACCGTCGCCAATCTTCACGAGTTGGCCCTGGCCGACGCGTCGGCCGTTGACCATAAGGTCGACGCCGGCATGCATCTGCGGCGCCAGCTGCACCAGGCTTCCCGCGCCCAACTCACGCAATTGCGCCAGCGACAGGTCCACGCTGCCGACCTGACACACCAGTTTGAGCGGCAGGTCGTCCAGCGTGGTGTCAAGCGCAGTGTCCAAATCGGACCCGACGGTTGTTACAGACATGGGATGTTCCTTCAAGAAGTTAACGGCAGTCAGTTTTTCAAGCAGCTTCAAGGTCTCGCCATCGCGTTCAGCGCGAGCTTGCCGATGAGCGCCGAGCACCAGCCGAACCTGCGCCTCGGGCCAGTCCTCCAGCATCAGCACATCACCCGGCCGCAGGCTGCGCAGCTCGGCCACGCTCAGCCAGGCCTCGCCCCCCTCCACCGCCAGCGGCAAATACAGCGCAGCCAATGGTTGGGTGGCGGGGGCGGCGTACTGATCCAACAGTTCGGCGATCAGGCGGGCGGCGTGAGCGCTCATATGCAGCGGCACCGCCCACGGTGAATGCTGGGCAACCTCCACCTGCAGCATCAGGCTCAGCACAGGCGGCGAGTCAGCCACGTCCTCTGGATCCATAACCCGCAATGACTGGCCGGTCAGTTGCTCCAGCGGTTCGATCAGGCTGAGCAAAGCCAATTCCAGCAGCAGCGCGCCGGGCAACCGCTGCAAATGCTCCAGCGGGTAATCCGCCAACCCGAGCAGCTCCAACGCCGGAGTCGGCAGTTGCAACACAAGCGGGTGATCACCCAGCGATAAATGGATGTCGAGCAATGGCTCGACCGGCGCGGTGACACCGGCCAACAGCACGCTGACCGGCTGGTCGGCGCAGTGCCCTTGCCAGGGTGCGCGGGGGCGATGCAGGCGATTGTGCAACGTCAGCCATTGCGGATCGTAGATGGGCAATCCGCTCAGCGCTGTATCGGTGCCGGGCTCCGGCGCCCAGCACTCGCGCTCGCGGCAGGTCATGCCGGCCCCCCAGGCGCCGCAGCAGGAATATCCTCGGCATCGTCCCGAGACTCCCCGGCGCGACGCTCGCTTTGCAGACGCCCCTCAAGCAGCGAGTCGCAGGCATCGGCCTGACGCTGCCGCGCCATGCGGGCAGCGCGAAACATTTCGCGCTCCTGCTCCTGTACCTCGAGCAACTGCGCAGTCCGCTCAACCGATTCTTCCAACTGATGCCGACTATCCGCCAGCTCGTTCAGATGTTCCTGGGCCGCGTGCCAGGCATTGATCGACAGCCCGTCACTGAAAGACCCGTAGATGCGCTCAGCCTCGCGAGCAAGCGATTCGCGATGCAAGTGCAATTTGTCCCTGGCGTCATCGAGGGCATGATGCGTGTCGCTGCACCGTTGCTGCTGAGCGGCCAACTGGCTGGCGGCACGCTGCTCGCGCAGCTGACGCAAGGCCTGCAAGCTGCGTAAATCATTGGTCTTCATAAAGCCTCCGGATTCATGCCAAAACCTTGCGCATGTGGCTGAGCGTCTGTTCGGCACTGCTCGGTTCAGCCGCGCCCTGGCGCATGAACGCTTCGATGGCGGCATGCCGTGCGATGGCCTCGTCGGCCAGCGGGTCGCTGCCGGTGGCGTATTCACCGACGCGGATAAGCATTTCGATTTCATTGCGTCGCGCCATCAGTTCGCGGATGCGCATGGCCAGGTGACGCTGCTCATCGCTGCAAACCTGGTCCATCAAGCGGCTGCGGCTGCGCAACACGTCCACCGCGGGGAAGTGATTGCGCTGGGCCAGTTCAGCGCTGAGCACAATGTGCCCGTCGAGAATCGAGCGCGCCTCTTCCGCGACGGGGTCCATCGATACGTCGCCTTCGGTGAGCACGGTGTACAGCGCGGTGATGCTGCCGACCGGGCCAGGCCCTGCACGCTCCAACAGACGTGGTAACGCGGAGAAAAATGACGGCGGATACCCGCGCCGGGTCGGCGGTTCGCCCACAGCCAAGCCGATTTCCCGTTGCGCACGGGCAAACCGGGTCAGGCTGTCCATCAGCAGCAACACATCGCGGCCCTGATCGCGGTGATATTCCGCCAGCGCCGTGGCGACGTATGCCGCGCGCACCCGCTCAGCGGCGGGCCGGTCAGAGGTCGCGACCACCGCCACGGTGCGTGCGCGTGCCTGGGCATCCAGTTGCACATCCAACAGCTCGCGCACCTCCCGGCCCCGCTCGCCGATCAGGCCGATGACGATCACGTCCGCGTCGGTGTGGCGCACAATGCTCGCCAGGAGCGAAGACTTGCCTACGCCCGGCTCGCCGAAGATGCCCATGCGCTGCCCTTGGGCCAGGGTCAGCAAACCATCGATTGAGCGCACGCCGAGGGACATGGGTTTGACAATCAGTTGTCGGGAAAACGGCGGCGGCGGTTCGGCATGCAGTGGGTAATGCCGCATGATTCCCAGGGGCAGGACCCCGTCGCCGTCCAGATAATCACCCATCGGGCTGATCACCCGGCCCAACTGCGCGTCGCCGACGCTGACCCCCAGCGTCTCGCCGGTGGCAATGATTTCGGTGCGGGTCGACAGGCCTTCCATCGAACCGATGGGCGACAGAATGGCTTCGTCCTGCTCAAACCCGATGACTTCCGCCGCCAGGCGGCGACCGCTGCTCGGATCGCACAATTGGCACAGCTCGCCGATGCGCACGCCGGCGACACTGGCCCGCAAGAGCACGCCGCGAATGCTGCGCACTGTGCCTTTCATGGGCCGCGGCCGCGCTTCGCCGAGGCGTTCGGCCAGGCGTGGAATAATCGCCGCCACTTCAACGCTCACGACTGCTGACCTTCTGCAAACGGCAGCAGGTAGCGGCGCAGGTTATTCAGTTGCGCCTCCAGCCCCAGTTCCACAGAACCGACAGGACTGCTCAGCCGCGCCTGGCCGGGCGCCAATTGATCGTCGGCTTCGACCGTGATCAGTGGCAGGCTATCCAGCTCCGAGTTCAGGCGATGACGTACCGCCTCGACGTCCCGACGAGGTACCAACAGGCTCAAGGATTGATCCTGGCGAAACGCGTTCAGTGCCTTGCGGGCGCAACGCACAATTCGCTCAGCATCGTCCATGTCGTCGAGCACTTCACGCACGATGCCCAGGGCCAGGTCGGCCATGGACGCTTCCAGCCCAGACAACCAGGTATCGACCTTCAACGACGTCTCGACCAGCAACGCACCAATTTCCTCGGCGCCCTGTTGGCGAGCGCTTTCGAAGCCCGCCTCGCGAGCCTGTTCCAGCCAACGCGCGCTGTCGTTGCGCAGGTTCTGCGCCTCTTCCTTCGCGGCCTGGACAAAGGCATAGCCGTCGACCCACAGGTCGGCCTGCTCGGCACGAAGAATTCGCGCTGCTGGACGGGTAGGTAGTTCGCTCATCCGGCCACCTCTCCGTCTGGCGGACCAAATGCTGCGGCGGCGCGGCGCACGATGTTTGCGTCGCCTGTAGCAGGCGAGTCGTCGACCTGCGTCAACTCCAGACGCAACCGGAGCCAGTCACGCAACCCGGCCGGCTGGCGCTGCAGCCAGGCCGTCAGACAACGGGCGCCATCGTGGTCAATGGCGTCGAGCAACTCGGCAGGTTCGCGCAACAGGTCCGCAGCGCCCGCCAGCGAGCGATGGGCGAGGGCCAGCGCAAACACCTCGCTGCCCAGCGCATCGCGCAATAAGTTGACCCGTTCGCTGCGAATTTCGCGGCTCAACGTCTGCGCGTGCCAGATCGCGCCGCACAGACGCGGCAAGCGCTTGAACGCTTCGGGAGAGAGCAACAGCACCGCAAGATCCTGTTCGTCCGGCGGCGGCACAAGCGCCAGCGCCGGCAGGCGGAAATGGCCCATCAACTGCTGGAGCAGCCGCGCCTGGAAACGCGGCATGGTGTACAGCGCCGCCTGCTGTTGAGCGGTTAGCGGCTGCGACCAGCACTCACGCAGATGGCGCGTATTGACGAAGCTCAGCGGTTGCTCGAGCAAGGTTTGCCAGGCTTGCTGCTGGGGGCTTGGAGCTGCTGTCATTGCGCGTCTTCCAGCACGTACACCGACTGGGCGCCGCGCCGCTGCCAGTGCTGCCAACCGATAACGCCGGCAAGCCCCAGGGTGCAGAGCAGCAGCAAACCGAAGATCAGCCGCGCCCGGGGCAGATTGTCTTCCAGCATCCACATGCCCAGGAAGGTCGCCAGGCGCGGCTGGGCACCGCTGCGTTGGCCGGCGGCAGCGGCCTTGATGGCCGTCACCGAAACGCCTTCGTAGCTCAGGCCGGAGATCCCGTTGGCGACCAGCGTCTTGATCTGCGGGATCAATTGATTGATATCGGTGGCCGGGTCATAGCGCACCAGCACGGATGCCGAGGAAGGCGATATCACGCGCTTGAGCAAGTCGTTGTCCGGCAACACGACGTGCACCCGAGAGGAGATGATGCCGTCGATTTCCGACACGCTGTGGGACAGTTCTTCGCTCAAGGCGTAGACCATTTGCGCCCGCTCTTGGACCGGCGATGACACCAGGCCATTGCTCTTGAAGACCTGGCCCAGGTTGGAAAACGACTGGCCCGGCAACCCTGCTTCATCGAGCAACGCCATGGCTTGGGCGAAACGTTTTTCGTCCACCACCACCGTCAGTTGGCCGTTTTCCTGCACCTTGCGCGAGGCCGGAACGCCGTCGCGCAACAGGACGGCAACCATGGCATTGGCCTCGCGCTCGCCCAGGTTGGTGTACAGGTCGATATCGCAGGCCTGCAACAATCCAGCAAAGGCAACGACGATCGTCAAACGCAGGGCACGGCAGCGATGGGACATGGCTTATTGACCTTTCAAAAGCGTGTTGGCGGAGCCGGATATCTGCGTTGCACCGCGCACCACCATTTGCGTCTCGATGGAATAGTCGAACATCTTGCCCAGCGAATGGACGATCTGATCGACCTGTTGTTCGCCGACCTTTTTCGGCGGCTGCCCGCTGTTGGCGTGGTTTTGTGCCGACGCCACCGCTGGTGTATTACCCGGCCCCGAGGCAGCGCCGGGCGGTGAGCCATTGGTGAGCGCATCGGCCCGTTCGGAGAAACTGCGCGAGCGGTCGATGAATCCGTTCAGGCGCTCCATCAAGCCTTCGCCGATCTGATGCGGGCTAGCGCCTTGGGGCATGCCCTTGGCATTTCCGGCCATGTGTTCGAAGAGGTTCTGCGAGGTTTGTACGCCTGACGGCGGCAATGCCGCCGTGGCGGGTGCTGCAAGACTTGCGGTCATGGCGGCGGCCTACTCTTCGTCGTCTTCGGACGACTGGGCTTCGTTCAGCATTTCCTGGGCCTTGGGCATGATGATGAACTGCCCGGCGACGGTAACGGCTTGGGTGATCAGGGCTTCGGTGAGTTCGTCATCGCTCATTTCTGCCTTGGATTTGTCCACTGCGGCATTGAACTGCGCTTCCGGCGTCGGGGGAACATGGGTGGTGCTGTCGACAGGGCTGACTGACATCGTATTGCTCCTTACCAGTGGGTTATGGGCTTGCTGTTTTTGCTTTTCGGGTTTCAGTGGCTGGCTTCCAGGGTCACCACGCCCCCACGAAATACGCGCACACCGCGCTCCCGCGCGACGGGGGCAATGACGTGGCGTTGCTGGTGGTCGACATGCTGCTGGACCATGCCCAGGTACGCCGGTGGTCCCGAGACGAACAGCTCATCGCCATCGGGGCCTGCACGGGACGACAGCTGCTTGCCGTAGACGTCCAGGCTGCCCAGGTAATCTTCAAGCTGCTCAAGGTCGTGCCCCTGGGCCTTGAACAGGCGCGTGGCGTTTTCAGCGTCGGCGCTCAGGTACAGAATGTTGCCGTCGAAGTACCAGCTCAGGCCGTTGACGTTGCACAGCTGCGTCAGGAAATCCCCCGCTGACTCGCCGCGAACCTTGCTGCGAGACTTGCCACGAACCTTGTCCGACATGACCACGATGAGCCCCAGGTTGTGGCCGAACTCCTCCAGCGCGGCGCGCACATCCTGCTCGACCAGCACGTAGGCATACGGCTCGGCGAACCACTGCGGCGCATCGCCGGTCGGCGCGTCTGCGGCGCGTACGCCGGTCGAGGCCAGAACCGCCGTCAGTGCCCAGAAAAACCAGTTTTTGAATGAAGGATTACCCATGACGGCGTCCCCCACATCTGCCGGCGGTGGAACGGGAAACACCGCGCACATAACGTTCGCTATTGCGCTTCAACTCGATAAAATGAAGCGCGCGCCGGGTGAGCCGTTTCGGTTGGTCGGCCCCCGCCGCTGATCGAGCCATTGCCCCGCCGTCCTCGAACCAAGAGTCTTTCCCATGCCCAGTCGCTTTGCCCCCACGTTGATCTTGCTTGGCAGCGTCACGCTCGCATCCTGCAGCACCCCGCCCGCCGCCGACGGCAGTTACGAACGCTTTATGGGGCTGGCAGCCGACCTGCAACAACGCGGCGACACCGTGACCGCCGCCGGGCTTTATGAAAAGGCCACGCAGCTGCCGCAGGCGCAAATCGAGGCCTGGCTCAAACTGGGCGAAGCACGACTGGCCAACGGTGATGCGCGAGGCGCCGAGCGCGCCTATCAACAAGCGCTGGAACGCCAACCAGACAGCGCAGCCGCCTTGCTCGGCCTGGGCAGCGCACAACTGCGCCAAGGTAAACTGGACCGTGCGGTGACGGTGCTGACCCAGGCCAGTGCGCAACCCGATCAACCCGAAGCGTTCAACCGGCTGGGCATCGCGCAGATTCTGCGGGGCCAGCCCGACGCGGCCCAGGCGGCGTTCAGCCAGAGCCTCACGATGGCTTCCAACGACCTCGACACCCGTTGCAACCTCGCCCTGGCCTACGCCCTGGGCGGCAAATCGCAACGGGCGCTGGACACTATCCATAGCGTCGTCGAGTCCGCACGCGCCCTGCCCCGTCACCAACGCAACGCGCTGCTGATCAGCGTGCTCGCCGGCCGCGAAAATGACATCCGCACCCTGGACGACATTTCCAACGAAGAGCGCAACGACCTGTTGGTTGAAGCGCGCCGTATCAAGGCCATAAAAGACCCGCAAGCCCAGGCGCGCGAGTTGGGGCTGGTCGATACTCAGTAGGCGAAGGACAGTCATTGGCGCTCCTGCTTGTCGGCCCTTGCCTGCTGCTCGGATTGGCGCCGGCGCAGCTCCTCGCGGTCATAACCGTCAATGTAGACCTGCGCCGCACGCCCCACGGGCGCGGCCATGGTCGGACCGGTCGCCCTGCCCTGGAACAGATCCGAACGCTGCTCGACCATCTGCAAAAGCGTAAGGTTGTTGGCGCAGCCGGGTGGCAATAACGGCACGTGCGCTTCTTCATCGTTGCCCGATTGATCCTCGACCGAAGGCTTCAAGCACTCCACCGGCACCAGTTCGACCCGGCCGTCGGCGCGGGTCAGCGCCTGGTAATCCGGCGAGTAGCTCGCGGGTGTCAGCTGGGTCTTGCAACCCGCCAGCAGCGTCAACGCCAGGCCTATCAGCAGCAGTACACGATTCATGGTTGCTCCCTGTTCAATTCATGTAGAAGCCGAACATCCCGCCGTTGCGCGGCCCCGCCGATGCCGTGGTGGTGTCCGCAGGTCGAGCGTCGAGTGGCGTGGCAAGGGTTCGCCCACGCACCGGTTGCACCAGATACGGCGTGATCAGAATCACCAGTTCGGTTTCATTGCGCTGAAAGCGCTTGGAGCGAAACAGATTGCCGAGGATCGGCATGTCGCCAAGCATGGGGACTTTCTCGACGTCCTGGCTGCTTTCGCGCTGGAACAGCCCGGCGATCGCGAAGGTCTGGCCGCTGCCGACCTCAACCCGCGTATCGGCGCGCCGCACCCTGAACGACGGCACTTGATAACCGCCCACCCTGACCGTACTGGAGGCCATCAGACTGCTCACTTCAGGACGCACCTGCAGGGCAATTCTGTCGTTGGGCAAGACCGTCGGGCTGAACAGCAGCGACACGCCGTATTGCTTGTATTCGATGCCGACCAGATCGCGGTTTACCGGCACCGGCACGGCGACTTCACCCCCGGCCAGGAAACTCGCGGTCTGGCCGGTCATGGCCGTGATGTTCGGCTCGGCAAGGATCTCGAGGATGCCGTTGCTCTGCAGCGCCTCAAGCATCGCGTCGATATTCACATTGCCCGACGCCAGCCCGGCGCTAATCACGTTGGAGCCACCGCTGGCCGCCTCTGCCGCCAGCGCCCCGCCCGTGAGCAGGCCGAAGGAGAACGTGCCGTTGTTGAACAATGCGTTCCAGTTGACGCCGTAGCGCAGCAGTTCCGAGCGCGACACCTCGGCAAACCGCACGCGGATGTTGACCTGCGCCGAGCCCTCGTATGACGCACCGTTGATTGCGCTCTTGAAATCCTGGCCTTCGGTACTCAGCAGCGCGTTCAAGTCAGTGGCCTCGCCCACGCTCTTGACGCTGCCTTTGGCCACGACTCGATTACCGGTTGCCGAGATCTGCGCGCTGCTGCCGGGATGCAGCGCCTTCAACGGGCGACTGATGGCCTGGGTACCGCTGCTGACGGACAGGCTCAACGCCGCCAGTTGCTCGCCATCGGGGCTCAAGGCGATCAGGCTGGTCTGCCCGGGGGCTTTGCCAAACACGTAGATCAACCCGGGCGACACCACCTGCAAATCGGCAATGCCGGGGTCTGCGACGAGCACCGAGTCAACCGGTGCCGTGAAGTTCAAGATGCGCCCTTCGCCGGACGCCAGGTCGAGGTTGCCAGTACTGCCTTCAGCGATGGTCTGCGCGCAGGCGATCACGGGCAGCGTCAACGCTGCAACGGCGGCTATCCAGAAGCCACGAAACTGCACAAAACACGTCATGAGGCGCTCGCCATCGGAGTAATCGGGACGCCGCTGGCTGGGCGTCGATGCGTAATTTCATTCAGGCTGACGGTGCCAAGCGCTTGCAGGTTGTACTCGCCGGCCAGCTCGCGAAACGACAGGACCGCCAGTTCCAGCTCGCCGCGCACCACCAGGCGACGCATGCCACGCCGCAACTCGGGATGCACCAGCAATACCGCCTGGCCTTCTTCAGGCAAGCGCTCACAGGCGTGACGCATTTGTGTCAGCAACGCGCGGTTGGTGTGTTCGGGCCATGAGTCGCCAGGGTTCTCCAGACGCCGCGTGCTCGCGCGCAATTGTTCTTCCAGGCCCGGGGTGAGCACGAAGGCGCTGATGACCCGGTTGCGGTCGGCGAACTGGTGGCTGATCTGGCGTGCCAGCGCGGCGCGCAGTTGTTCGGCCAGATCCGGTGCATCGGTGTGCCGCGCGCCCCATTCGACCATGGCCTCGAGCAACGCGCGCTGATTGCGGATCGAGACACCTTCAGCGACCAGCAAGCGCAGGGCCTCGGCGATGCGTTGCAACGGCACGATGCGCAGCACTTCCTTGACCAACTCGCTGTACAGGCCTTCCATGCGCTCGAGGATCGCTCGGGTCTCCTGGATGCCGAGAAAATCCGCGGCGTAACGGCGCACCGTGCGCTCGACCATGGCACGCAGCACCTCGTCAGGCAGCATGAAACCGATGCCGGCCTCTTGCAGGCTGTCCCGATGATGCCGTTCTATCCAATGCGCCGGCCGACGGCTGAGGGGCGAATCGTGTTCCAGCAGCGCAATGTCGAGCAAGTGCGCATGCACCGGGTCGTCCTTGAGCAACAGGCAGTCGGGGGGCAAGTCGCCTTCGTTGACCGGCACGCCCTCGAGCTCAATGACAACGCGGTTGGCCGGCATCGACGGATCGACATACAGCTCCGGCACGGGCACTTCGATCCCCAGGTCAGCGCGGATGTCATGACACAAGGCTTCAAGTCGCTGGCCCAGCGGCAACTCCGGCGCCGCCAGGCCCAACGCCGAGCCCATGCTGAGCAACAGCCGGCTATCCAGCGGCTTGCCGAGCACCTGGGAGGGTTCGGGCACGGGTGCTTGATCGTCAGCCGCTTCGCTGACAGTTTCAACGGCAGGCACCTCGACCACCCGGCCACGGCGATACATGACGAATGCCGCGCCCCCAAGCACCGCTGCCAGGCCGATGAACACCAGCGCGGGGAAACCTGGCAGCAACGCAACGCCCAGCAGGATCAACGCCGTCAACCCCAGCGCCATGTGACTGGCGCCCAGTTGCTGGAGAATTTCCGTGCCGAGATTGCCTTGGGCGTTGTCACTGTTGACGCGGGTGACCACCGTCCCCGCCGCCACTGAAATCAGCAGCGCCGGAATCTGCGCGATCAGCCCGTCGCCCACCGTCAACAGCGAGTAGGTGTGCGCCGCGTCGCCGAATGACATACCCCGCTCGAGCATGCCGATCAGCATGCCGCCCAGTAGGTTGACCGAGAGAATCACCAGCCCGGCGATCGCATCGCCTTTGACGAATTTCATTGCGCCGTCCATGGCGCCGAACATCTGGCTTTCGCGCTCAAGTCGCGAGCGACGGCGACGGGCTTCGGGCTGATCGATGTCGCCGTTACGCAGATCGTTATCGATGCTCATCTGCTTGCCCGGCATCGCGTCCAAAGTAAAGCGCGCCGCGACCTCGGCCACGCGCTCGGCGCCTTTGGTGATCACCACGAACTGCGCAACTGTGATGATCAAGAACACCACCAGGCCCACCACCACCTGGCCTGCGATGACAAAATCGCCGAAGGCCTTGACGATGTGACCTGCGTTGCCATCCAGCAGAATCAAGCGCGTGGTGGTGATTGACAAGGACAGGCGAAACAGCGTGCTGAGCAGGATCAGTGGTGGCAGCGCGGAGAACTCCACCGAGTGCGAAATATAAAACGCGACGATCAGGATCAGGATGCTCAGCGCAATGTTCATGCCGATCAGCGCGTCGACCAGCCAAGTGGGCAGCGGGATGATCATCATCACGATGGCCATCAGCATGAACGCAACAATGATCACATCGCTGCGCGTGGCGGCGACGCGTGCCAGGGCATTCAGGTGGTTCATGACCCGCATCATCGAGCGGCCCTGCGGGCGGTCAGATAGCGCTTGAAGCACTGGCGCGCCTCTTCCTTGCGCGCGGCGCCCCACAACGCGCGGCTGCGTAGCAACAACGCGCCCGGCGATTCGCCTTCGGCCGCCACCAACCGGTCCAACGCATTCAATGCGCGGGCCGGCTGGGCGCTGTCGGTGAAGGCCATCGCCAGCCCCCGCAGCAGCATCGGATCGGCCGGCGCTAGATGTGCCGCGACCAGCAGCATCACCAAGCCTTTTTGCGGCTGGCCGCCACGGCGATAGAGCTCGCCCATGCCCTTGAGCAACTCGACGGCATCCTGCTCTTGGCGGCTGAGCATTTCGTGGCGCATCAGGCCTGCACCTCGGCGCGCTGTTGCTCCAGGCTGCGGCGCATGTCGATTTCCTCGCTGATCAGTTCATGGGCCAGGGTCTTCACCTGCGTCTCTGCGTCCAGGCCCGGCAGGACGTTGTGCAGGACGTATTCGAGAATCTCCAGGGAACGGGTGCTGCCGAACAGCTGTGCAGCGATACCGTCGACACTTGAAGACTGCTCGACATCGCCGCGCAATGAGCGACGCGCCAGGACTTCACGCTTGCTCAGGACCGTTTCGAAACGCGCGCCCTGACGCAGGTTCGCCGGTTGGACAGGGTCGGTCGCGGGGGTTTTCCCGGTGGTGGTCGGCAGCAGTGGACGCGGGTCGATTTTCATAGGGTGAAGGTGAACCGTTCTTCGCCCCGGGCGAGAATCACTTGGTCGTTTTCGATGCGCTCCAACGTCCAGTCATCGGCCAGGGCGGCGCCTGGGTACAAGCGCTTGCCACTCTCATTGACGACATAAGGGTTAGTGCCGAACCAGACTGCCTGGAAACGTACCCGTGGCGTGGCGACCTCGGCGCGAGGAGCGACATCGGAATGCAGCACCACTTGCTGGCCAAAGCGACCGTCATAGGCTTGTTGCACGCGCATCCACTGGCTTTTCTGTGCCGGATCGTAGCGGCCCTGCACGTCGAGCTGGCCATCGGATTGGCTGACTTTTATCTGGTTCAGACGGGCTGCCGCCAGTTGTTGCTCAAGCCAGGTCGCGGCTTGCGCTGCCGTTGCGGTGTTCGGCTGTTTTGCCTCGACGGGCGCACTCAGATGGCTACGCGTCGGCGGCTCCAGGGATGAAACGGGTTGACCACGAAAGGCAAACGCGCCGAGGCATAAGAACATCAACAGCAACGCGATGATCCATTGCGGCGCACGTCGCGAGGCGCGCATGACGGGGTCCACGGGTTTGGATAGATCGCCGGCATCGTTCAGGGTCAGGCGAGCATCGCCGATGCGCACAGCCAGAGGAAAACGCGTGCGGTGGCCGCTGCCGATGGGAATCCTGAGCGCCTGGGCATCACTCCCAATGACGATGACGTCGCCGCCAAGGGCTTCGACCGCCACTTGGCCGTTAGCGAAACGCAGGGCCATGTGTCGCTCAGCAATGCCGGCGTCACTGAGCAACAGATCAGCGCTACCGGCACTGCCAATAATGTAGGCGGCTTTGTCGAGGGAGAGCGTTACCCCTTGATGCAGGCCGTGGGTGATGCTGAGCAGTGGAGCGCTCTTTCCCGCAGCGGATGAACCAGGCGCGGGGGTCAGGGAAATCAGGGCTGTCATATCGGGTTACCCGAGTGGTGCGCGCAGGCAAGGGCGAGTCAGACACCGAAAAACGTAGAGTGAAATGCAGCGTAAGGGCCAGGTAGGCGAGCAGCCTTGCGGCTGCCCGCGCAGCGACGTCAGTTCTGCGGACGTTGCTTGGTCGCATCGAGCTCAGCTTTTTTGGCTGTGGTCAGCTCGGTGATCTTTGCCGACTTCTCGATAGCCATGTTGAACGTGGCTTCCATTTTCGCGATTGCTGCATCTGCGCCGCCGCCGGAGCTTGCTGGAGGGACTTCACTCATGTTGGATCTCCTTGCTTTAGATGGGATGTCTTCAGCCGCAAAGCGGCGTATTCGTACTTCAGGCATCACAGTAAGGAAGCTTTATTACAATTAAACTTCAGCTCACCGCCCTGCACGAATCGATACTACGCAGGTGAAACTAATCGAGGCTGTGAAAACTTGTGAAACCTCGCCCCCATAACTATCAGACCGCTGCGCAATATCATTTAGCCTTCACCGAAAAACATCTGCACAACATATTTCAAAATATTTCCTTGCTACACATTGGAACTTTATATTTATTGGCGGTCGTTTCCGCTTAGTACTGGCTCTTCAATACCAATGGCTGTGTTTTCCCCCATAACCCTCTAGATAGAGCGATCCTTCAGGGTTGCAAAGGTTGTGAAATGTTGTGAAACCTGCGTGTGCCCGCCCTCCTTTGCACATCGTTCTGATAATGTCCCGGTCTCACTGGCGTTCAGCTCGGCGCTAAGCGGCGTAACTTTGTCGGCGTTATCAAATGATTGGGACACTGTAACGCGCCTGCCAAGGCTCAGAATTAATATGTGTGCTACGTCACACTATTGATCGTGCTTCGCTGATATTTAATACAGTGAACAAATAATAAACAGCCGTATTCATTGGCCATTGCATCGCGGGGCCATGGCCGGCCAGTTTGCATTTACGCAGTCCCCTGTTCTGAACAAGTGACTGCCTTGATACTCATCAATACAGGAGCCTGACGATGTCTCTCACCGTGACGGATTTGAAAAAACACCCAGTACCAAAACAATCCGAAGCCCAGTGGGGCGACTCGGTTCAGCGCGCCAAGGCCAAGGAAGCCGGTATCGAGTGGCAACTGTCTGAAAACGATCATCGCTCCACACAGGAGATCATCGATGGCAGTCCATTGCTGAAGAACCTGGGCAACCAGAGCGGCGTGAAAGACAAGCTCAAGGAGCGCGTAGGGGATTTCGAAACCGACCGCGATGCGGCCTATCGCGCGACACAGGTGCTCGAACACATTGAGCAGTTGGACGAAGGCGGCAGCCGCGTGGCCGGCAAAGACGTCAACAATGGCAGAGTGGACGGCTTCACCAAGAGCGGCGAAGCCAAGCACGGTACCGAAGCCGGGCGCCTGCAGGACTTCGGCAAATACGGTTTCGAGAACCTCGAGGGTAAGCTGAAAAACGTCGACACGGTTGGCGATGACCCGGCCGTGCGTGAAAAGGCCGATGCACGGGGCATCCAATGGGAAAGGCCGGAGAATGACCAACGCTCCGCGCAGGAGATCATCAACGACAGCCCTTTGTTGAAGAACCTTGGCAACCAAAGTGGCGTCAAGGACATGCTCAAGGAGCAGGTCGGCGACTTCGAGAATGACCCGGACGCCGCCTATCGCGCCAAGCAGGTGCTGGACCACGTTGTACGTTTTGACGAAAGTGGCGAACGCCTGGCGGGCAAGGATGTCAACAACGACAGCATCGATGGCTTCACCAAAAGCGGCGAGGCCAAACACGGCACTGAAGCCGGTCGCCTGCAGGATTTCGGCAAGGGCGGCTTCGACAGCCTCAACGGCAAACTTGAAACTGCCGCCAACGTTGGCAGCGATCCCAAGGCTCGCGAGGCAGGTGAAAAAGCCGGCATCGTCTGGGAGCTTCCGGAGGGCGACAAGCGCTCTGCCAGCGATATCATCGACGCCAATCCCCTGCTTAAGAACCTCGGTAACCAGAGCGGCGTAAAAGATGCCCTCAAGGAACGTGTCGGCGACTTCGAGAATGACCCTGACGCCGCGTTCCGGGCCAGCCAGGTGCTTGACCGCGTCGTAGGCTACGATGAGAGCGGCAAGGTGCTCAGCGGCGGCGACGTTGCCAACAGCAGTGTCGACGGCTTTACCAAAAGCGGCGAAGCCAGGCACGGCACCGAGGCAGGACGCTTGCAGGACTTCGGCAAATTCGGCTTCGAGTCACTGCCCAAGGCCCAGGCCAGCGAAGATATCGCC
This sequence comes from Pseudomonas sp. Z4-20, assembly GCF_051131955.1. NCBI lineage: Bacteria > Pseudomonadati > Pseudomonadota > Gammaproteobacteria > Pseudomonadales > Pseudomonadaceae > Pseudomonas > Pseudomonas sp. Z4-20. The sequence continues at coordinate 2,452,308 of NZ_CP071641.1, read as the reverse complement.
AGCTTCAAGGATTTTCTCAAGGCCAAACCCGACGCCGACGAAGGCTCCAAACAAATCGCCCAGTACGCCGCCATCCTTGAGCAAAAGTACGACTCGATTCGCGGCAAGACCGGCGCGGACGGCACATTGACCGAACAGAACATCAGCGACTACAAGGACGCCAACCCCCAGCTCAGCGCCAAGGAGAAAGAAGCGCTGGAGTTCTGGTCCCAGCCGGGCGCGTTCAAAATGCTCGACACCGCCGGCAATCCGCTGGCCAATAGCGCCGACGGCAAGGTCAGCAAGGCCGACATCCAAGCCTGGCTGAAGAACACCGCCCCGGCTGATGCCCCTGGGCTGACTAGCATGCTGTCGAGCGTGGTATCGGGCAACGTGACCGACAATGTCGACACCAGCAAGCTGGGCCCAGATGTCTTCAAGCACCCCGAAAAATACACGGCAGAGCAAAAAGCCGCCGTGCTGATGGACCTGCAGAATGCGCAAAAACTGGTGATCGACGGCGCCACCGCTGGGATGTGGGGCGACGACTACGGCAAGGTAGCCATTGCCAACGGCTCCGGCGCGTTCTGGGAACCGGACAAGGTGCTGCAGGACATCAACGACCACATCGCCATCCTCCAGAAGGACAAGCCTACGGCTGAGTTTCTCCAGACCCGCGGCGATAAAGCCATGAAAGAGCTGTTTGATGACAGCCCGGAGCTCAAGGCAGCGGCGACCAAAACCTACGAGGACCAGATCAAATCCGGCAAGGCGCTGGACAAAGCCTGGGACGCCGCTACCAAGGACGGCAAGGTTGATCAACCCAAGGCACTGGCGGACTTCTATGCCACTGCGCGCAGCCTCCAGACGATGTTGGGCATCGACAAGGCCGACGAGATCCAGGCAGGCGTAGGCAAGTCCTCCCACAGTGAAGAATTCAAGGCCTACTACAAAGACTCGCTGGCCTCGGGCGATCGTCTGCGCGAGCTGCTCAAGACCGAAACGCCGGAAGCGGCTGCCGGTGCTTTCAGCATGGAAGTGGCGCTCTACAACGGCGCGCTGGACCCGGAATTCACCGGCACGCTCGACAAGCAGCTGAACGATAATTTCTCCAGCATCGTTCAGGAAAACGCCTTCAAAGGAGCAACCTTCGATGACCTGAAAGCGGCCTATGGCAAGGATGGCGGCGCAGAGCTCGACGAAGGAAAAGTGCGCAAGCTGATTGATGAAATACGTCGGGAATCACCCGAACTGCTGATGAACAAAGACGGCACCATGACCACGACCGATCAAATCCTCGCGGGTTTTCGCGGCAACTGGGACATGTTCCGCCAGGGCATCAAGTCACTGGACAGCATGAACGCGCTGACCAAATTCGACCCCAGCGGCGATGGCAAAGGCGCGTACAGCAGCGGCGTCCTGCACGGAGTCAGCGGCCTGTTCCTGGCTGGCGTGACTATCTCCCGTGGCGTACAGGGCGCAGGCAAGCTGACCGAAAGGAACATGGTCGATATTGCCACCGGCTCAGTCATGACCGCCACCGTGCTCACCGAAGGCGGCACCAAGGCTTACAAGGAGTACCTGGATACCGCGATCAAGAACGGAGAACAGTCGATCGACGATATGCGGACCGGCAAGCTCCCCAGCGATTTGCTCCAGCAGCTCAAGGACAACGTCAAGGACGGCAAGAACGCCAAGATCATTGCCACCAGGTTCGAGGACAGCGCAAAAGGCCTGGGTGGGCTGGCAGGTATGGCGATGGGTGCCTACGGGATCTTCGACGGCGTGCAGGCGATTCGCCGCGGCGACAAGCTGACCGGTGGTTTCGGCATCACGGCCAGCGCGCTGGGCGCCTTGGCCGGTGCGGCGTCAGCCGTAGAGGGCGGCCTTGGGTTGCTCAGCGCCAGCCTGCCACGGCTGATCCCCTACATGTCCGGTATTGCCGGTGCAGCCGGGGTCCTGGGTGTCCTTGCCGGGGGCGTCGCCGTGCTCGCCGCGCTGATCCCCGGATTGGTCAGGGAGGGCCAGCAGCAGGCCAAGGCTGATGACTTCGCCCAAGTGCTCGGCGGCTCGATCGAGCGCTACGGCATCGACGGTGTCAAAGAAGGCACGATCAGCGACATCCCGACGAAAGATTGGCCGGGCGGCGAAGAATCGATGTCCTGACATCGATCGACTACCGGGGGCGGCAGCGCAACATGCCTCGCGTTGCCGCCTGCGCTGTCTATTCCACCCTTACCCTTGACTGATCCGGCTGACGGGCGCAAACCAGACCGGTCAACACAGTAGAAACCTGCCACTTCGGTGCTCATGACTTATCCAGCGGAACATCAAGAGGCACATCGAGGGTAAAGGTCGCGCCCTGTCCAGCCCCATCGCTGTGCACGCTCAAGCTGCCACCCATTTCCTGCGCGGCGAGCCCGCAGCTGTGCAGGCCGAAACCGTGACTGTCCTTGCGCGTAGTGAAACCATGGGAAAAGATCCGCGCCAGGTGCTCAGGCGCAATCCCGTTGCCGTTGTCGGCCACCGTGATACGCAACATTGGCCCGTCGATGAGAGCGGCGCTGAACGTGATGCACGGGCTGCGATCGATCACACCGCCCAACGCCTGTTTGGCATTACGGATCAAGTTCACCAGAATCAGCAACATCCGGTGCCGGTCCAACGACAGCAGGGGCAAGTCGGCAATTTCCTTGACCACCGCCACCCCCTGGCGCTCCATGGATCCGGCGCTCATGCGCAAGGCATCATCGATCAACGCTGCGACCGGCACGGTCTCGACGATACTGACCGCGACGGCATAGGACTGCTGGGCAGCGACAATGGTTTTGATGTGGTCAATGCCCTTGGTGAGCTGTCCGAGCTCTTCGATGATGCCCTGTTGCTCTGCCGTCACCACCTCCGCCAGCTTGCGCAGGTAGTCAGGCAGCATCTTTCCTTTGTGGTCTTTGGTGAGGAAGTCGCTCAGGTCATGGATGTGTTCGTTCATCAGTTGGGCCACCTTGCCCAGCCCCTGGGCTTTGGAGGTGCGCATCAGGCTGCTGACCAGTTCTGCCGAGACGTTCACGCTGTTGAGAACGTTGCCGACGTTGTGCAGCACCGTGGTGGCGATTTCGGCCATGCCCGCCTGGCGGGATTTTGCCTGCAGTTCGCTTTGCACCTGGCTCATGCGCAGTGCCGCGCGTACGCGAGCCTTGAGCTCCAGCGGCGAAAAGGGTTTGGCGATATAGTCGTCGGCGCCGCTTTCCAGCCCGCAAATGCAGGCATCGCTACCGCCGCGGGCGGTCACCAGGATCACCGGCAAATGGGCAAAACCGGCGCTGGCTTTGATTCTGGCGGTCAGGCCGAAGCCGTCGAGCTTGGGCATCATCACATCCGAGACGATCACATCGACGGGTCGAAGCTGCAGGAGCGCCCAGGCCTGCTCTCCATCCGTTGCGGTGGCGACGATGTAATCGTTTTGCAGAAGCTCACTGAGATAGCTGAGCATTTCCGGGCTGTCGTCCACCACCAGCACTCTGGATCGCAAGGCGTGTTCCGGGTGCTGCTCGTGGTCCGCGCCTTGCGTTGAAGCGCGGTCGTTGCGACTGCCCTGGCGTCCATCGTCAAAACGCAGGTGGCGCTGCTCTATCGTGCTGGTCATGCCCGGTGACGATCGCTCGTGCCTATGGTTGGCTTCGGCCGGCAGGATGTTTTGCTCAACCCCCAGCGCAAGCCGGACAAAGAAGCACGAACCCCGTCCGGGCTCGCTGTTGACGCCGACTTCGCCCCCCATCAGTTCGACCAGATCCTTGACCAGGGCGAGACCGATGCCTGTGCCGCTGTAGTGACGCGTGGCGGAATTGTCGATCTGGGAAAAACGCTGGAACAGCAGCGGCAGTTTGTCCGGCGCGATACCAATGCCCGAGTCCTGCACCGCGAGTTCAAATCGCTCGCCATCAAGTGGCGTCACTGCCAGGTGCACGGTGCCGCCGGCGGGCGTGAACTTGATCGCATTGCTCACCAGGTTGAGCAGAATCTTCTCGAAGTGCCGGGGATCCAGGAACACCGTGCCGAGCGCGGGATCGATGCTGCAGGTCAAGGCGCAGCCTTTGCCCTCGGCGACCATCGCGGCGTCCTCGGCCAGCACCCCTACCGCCTTGTTCAAATCAACCGGGGTAGGACACAACTCAAACTTGCCGGCTTCGGCCTTGGAGAAGTCGAGGATGTCGTTCACCCGATTCATCAGGCGCAGCGCATTGCGTTGGGCGCGTTCGACTTGCCGCCGAATTATTGGCGCTGACCACCGGAGCCTCGCGGATCAAGCCATCCTTTTGCGCCTGGGCCGCAATCTCCTGCCAGTTGCGCACCATCACTTTGCGAAAGTCGCTGCCCGTGTAGGAATTGCTGAAGGCAATGCTATGGCTCGCGGTAGGGCCGCGGGCGATGCCGTCGCCGGCGGCTTGGGCTGGATTGGCAGCGACGATCGCCAGTCCGGTCAAGCAGCCGGCGATGCCCCACAAGATGTTGACCGACTTAGTGTTCATGCCATTCTCACGTGCCTGCAGTGGCCGTGAGCATAGTCTCAAGGTGCCCGCTTCGCCCGGGGCCTGGACGAAGTAATGGGCGAGCGGGCTGATTGCTCTCAGCGGCGCCTTACAGACTCCCATCATGCAGGGTGCCGCTAGTCACGCATTAGCCGTCCAGCTGCTAAGCTTTGCTTCGCTCCAGACCCTAACCAATAAAAATTCGAAGAAGGTAACGCAGCATGGCCACGGCACAGCCCCCGGCAACGTCAAATTCCGCGAAATGGCGCTTCAAGGCGGGCATCGCCATTCTTTGCCTGATGCTCGCGTTGTGGTTGTTGGTGCCGCTGGCAGCGGCTGCGGATGTACCCCGCTCCACCATCGCGGCGATCACCGGCGCGCTGTTCATCATCAACAAAGTGCTGTTGCTGCTGGCTATCGCGGTGATGGGCAAGGCAGGTTTTCAAGAGCTCAAGCAGAAGGTGTTCGGCTATGTGTCGGGCCTTGTGCCCAGCGTCGAGCAGGAGGTCAGCGTCACCCGCCACCGTATTGGCCTGGTGATGTTCTGCCTGCCGTTGGTGTGTTCTTTTCTTGAACCTTATGTCGATGCCTTAGCACCCGGTCTACGTCCTAATAGCTGGGCGTTGCAACTGCTTGCTGATGCAATGTTGGTGGGCAGCTTCTTCGTCCTGGGGGGCAATTTCTGGGAGAAACTGCGCGCGCTGTTTATCCGCTCCGCACGGGTCACCACCGCCGACGCGATCTGAGGCAACCTCGGGATCGCCGCCCCGGCGCTCTATCAGTTTTCTTCAATGACCACGACTTGCAGGTACCGATATGCCCGACTCGCCCAGTTCCGTCGAGCCTGAGTTACAAACTGAAGCGCTTCCTGAAAAGCCTCCGCCAGCCAATCCGCTACGGCGCATTGCGCTGGGCGTTGCGGTGTTGATCGCCGTGCTGTTCACCCTCGCCATTTTCATGGAGCGCCGCACGCCCTCGACGTCGCAAGCCGTGGTGCAAGCCTATGTGGTGGAAATGGCTGCCGAAGTGGGTGGCCGTGTGACGGAAATAGCGGTGCTCGACAATGCCCGGGTGAAGGCCGGCCAAGTGCTGTTTCGCATCGACCCGCAACCCTACAGGCTGGTCGTCAGCGAGGCTGAAGCGCGGCTGGAGGAAAGCGGCCAGGCAGTGGGCGCCAGCACCGCCTCGGTGGATGCCGCCCAGGCGCAGTTGGTGTCGGCGCGAGCGCAGCGCGACAACATACGCGAGCAAGCCCGACGGGTGAATCAACTGGTCGAGCGTGGGGTGTTCGCCGCCGCCCGCCAGGATGAAGCGAAAGCCTCGTTGGGCTCCGCCGAGGCGGCCGTGAGCAAAGCCCAGGCCGACCTGGAACGGGCCCGCCAGCAACTCGGGCCCAAAGGCAACGACAACCCGCAATTCAAGCAAGCCCTGGCCTCGCTGGAAAAGGCCCGACTCGACTTGGTGCGTACCGAGGTCATCGCACCCGCCGATGGCGTGATCACCCATCTCCAGCTCGCCGTGGGCCAGGTCGTCAGCGCCGGCCAACCGGCTCTGACCTTCATCGACAGAGGCACGGTATGGGTGTCTGCCGCCTTCAAGGAAAACAGCCTGGAACATGTGCAGGCCGACGATCCGGCGGAGCTGGTCTTCGATGTATTGCCGGGCCGCGTGTTCAAGGGCCGCGTCGAAAGCGTCGGCTGGGGTGTCGCGCAACAAGGTAGCAGCAACTCGGCCCTGCCCTCGGTGCGCAACCAGAGTGGTTGGGTGCGTGACCCGCAGCGTTTTCCGGTACGCCTGATAGTGGAGGAACCGCACCCGATCGGCCCGCGTTACGGTTCGCAAGTGACCGTGGTGATCTATACCGATGACAATCCCATCACTAACGCGCTGGGGGCCTTCATGACACGCCTGGGCGCCTGGCTGAATTATGTCAATTGATGGGCAAGCGACGCTGGAGGTGCTGCGGATCAAGCGCCAGGGATTGCGTGTCGCCCTGGCAGTGACCGTGGGCTTGTGCACGGGTCTGGTCATGGGCGATATCTTGCCGTTTCTCGCGCCCTTGTTCGCCATCCAGTTTCTCTTGGCCAGCCGCCGCGCGCCAGCGCTGTCCCAAGGGTTGATGACGTTGCTGGTAAGTATGCTGACCGGCGCGCTGCTGGTGTGCATGACCGGTATGTTCGGTGAGCGGCCGTGGGTACTGCTGCCGCTGCTTTGGCTGTTTTATCTCGCCTGTTTTACCGCGCAAGGCCGACAACCTGGCGGCGCGGGACCGGCGCTGATGCTGGTGATCGCCATTGTGGTGCCAATGCTCGATATCGCCCAGAGCGATCTGGGCGAGTCCATTGTGCTTGTACTGGTCAAGGCGGTCGGCCTGGGTTTGCTGCTGACCTGGGGCGCCCATGCGCTGCTGCCTGACCCTGCAGGTGAATATGCCGACCAGGCAATCGCCCAGCCGCGCGAGCTGACGCTGGTGATTCGCCAGGCCTTGGCCAGCGCGGCGATCTTGCTGGCGATGGTTGCGCTGTGCCTGAGCGATCCCCGGCTGGCCACGGCGATAGTCGTACCCATCACGGTGGCCTCGTTGCTTAGCCAGTTCTCCCTGGGCATGAGCAGCCGCACCGCCCTCGGCCTGGTGTTGGTCAACTTGCTGGGCGGGGTGGCGGCGTCCGTGGCCTTCACGCTGTTTGAACTTCGCCCGACCCTGTGGCTGGTGGCGCTGATCCTGTTGCTGGTAAGCCTGCTGTTTGCCGGCAAAGCCGCCATCGGCAACGCCACTGGCAAGATATTCGGCGGTGGGCTGATCACCTTCCTTATTCTGTTCGGGCTCGGTGTATCGCCATTACCAACAGAAACGCCCCAGCTGTTTTCCACCCGTATCGCCTACGTGCTGTTTGCGGTGGTCTATGCCATCGGCCTGGCCGCGCTGCTGTGGCCAAGCACGCGCGCACTGCAACGCCTTCCCGGCTAGTTCGGTTTTACGACAACAGGCGCGGTCATTCGAGCAAAGATATACAGCAGCATACCCACCAGGATAAGTGCCGCGCCTCGTAGCCAAGTGCCCAGGTCTTGCTGACTCAGCAATACGAGACAAGACACGATAGCCAGCAAGGGTACCCAGGTGGAAATCCGAAAATGCTCCTGCGCAACCTTGTCCTTGCGTAACACCAACACGGCGATGTTGGTGCTGAGGAAAACGAACAATAAAAGCAGAACCACGGTTTGCGCCAACGTCGCCAAAGTCCCCGTAAGCGTCAGTGCGATAGCGACGAGCGTCGTTGCGATAATAGCCGCCCACGGAGTGCGCCTATGCGGCAGCACCCTTCCCAGAAATTCAGGCAATAGCCCGAGATTGGCCATTCCATAAGTGAGTCGACTGGCCATGATCATGGTGAGCAGCGCCCCATTGGCCACTGCAATGAGAGCGATAAACGCAAATATTCGAGGCGAGATGTCAAGCCCGGAGGCCCGAACCACCTCGAGTAACGGGGCTGAGGTGGCGAGCAGTTTCTCCGTCGGCAATACCGAAGAGGCCGCGACCCCAACGGCCATGTAAACGACGCCGGCTGTCATCAGCGCGGCGAACAAGGCACGAGGGTATACCTTGCGAACATCCTTGATCTCTTCCGCAAGATTGGCGGACGTCTCAAAACCCACGAACGAATAGAATGCGAGCAGCGCAGCTCCCAACACGGCGAGCATCGGACTGACCCCAGGCTTGAATTCCAGCGTCCTCCCCAATTCGGCTTCGCCAGAGCTGAAAAAATAACCCGCCGCAATGATCACCAACATCAACCCTGACAGCTCGATCACGGTCATTACCAGATTCGCCCCGAGGGATTCCTTGATTCCTCGCGCATTCAAAAGCGCAATCACCCACAAGAAGATCAGAGCCGCAACGTGGGGCGATACTTCAATGAACGCCGCAAGGTAATCCCCAGCGAAGGCCAGTGAGAGACCCGCAGCACTTGTAACCGCCGCGGCGAGCATGCAAAAACCGATCAGGAAAGATATCAGCGGTGACTTGAAAGCCTTTTCGGCAAACACCGACGCTGCGCCTGCGTGAGGGTACTTCGAGACCAGTTCGGCATACGAACCTGCCGTCAACATTGCGAAGAACAACGCGATCAACAACGGCACCCAGATCGCGCCGCCGACCTCTCCGGCGATGGTACCCGCCAGCGCGTACACGCCAGCGCCCAGCACATCGCCAAGTATGAACAGAAACAGCATCGGCCCCGTGACAGCGCGACGCAAAGAGGTCTTGGAGGGTGACGTATCTGCTTTCATTGAAGGCTCTGCCGAGTGATGTTATTTCGCATAGACATCCGAGCGCCATGCCTTCGCACAACGTCTGAGCAGTGGAAAAATCCGCAGGGTAAAAGTTCACTTAAATCAACCCTAGCGTCAGGGCTTTGAGGGTCGCCGCGGCACGGGTGGTACATTGAAGTTTACGGAACACGTTTTCCACATGGGTGCGGACCGTGCTCGGACTGATGCCCAATTGACGCGCCACTTCCTTGTTGCTTCCTCCCGTGCTGATGCACCGTAGAATTTCGGTTTCACGCTCGGAAAGCAGGCCACCGCTTGGCCTGCAGGCAGCCATCATCGTGTCCCCGCGCGCCGCCGCGATGACCGCCTGGCAGGCTCGTCGGTCAAAGCGTCCCTGGTCCGCCTCGTCCAGCAACAAGCGGGCGGCATCGTCCTGACTCAAGGACGGCCGCCACGGTCGCTCGCTCAGCAACGCTTGCCAAGCCAGGGCGGCGGCCAGCAAGCGATGTTCGCTTTGCAGCGCGTCACCGTTAAGACTGCGAAAGTAACCACTGCCATCCAGTCGCTCGTAGGCGTGGGCCGCTATCTGGCCCGACACGGTCAACGCCGATATCTGGCTACAGGCTCGCGACGTCCAGTAAGGCACCAACCGCACCTGCTCAAGATCGCCTTCCAATAACGCACCCGGAGTATTCCAGACTCGATTGGGCACCGCTGCGCGGCCAAGCCCATGGATCAGCGCCGCTTGGCCGAGGTCGTCTACTGATGCCTCTGGCAGCCCCGAAAGCCTGGCGGCCTCTTGGACCAGCTCCGAAGAACGTCGCGAATACCCCGACAACCAGGGCAACTTGAGATCGATCACATCGCCGATAAGGGTCAATGGCACCGATGGTGCGGTTTGCCGCGAAGCAGCCACCTGTGGCGTGCGCAATTGAGCGAGCCAATCTTCGGCGTGTCGCAGCATTTCGGCAGCGAGCGCTGCTGGATAGCGTCGATCACGCTTGCTGGAAATCCACTGCAATGCCACTTCCAGACCGTGACTGCGGGACAGGATTTCCAAATCACCGGCGAGCAACACTTGATAAACCACCTCCGGCACCCGTGGATGACGCAGGCCAGACGGCCTTCCTTCGCCGTCGTATTGCTCAAACACATGACGCAGCCCGTGTTCGACTTCAGTCCTCAAGCCCAATGTATGCGCGATGTCACCGGAGACCTCGCAATGAATCTGCGCCAGCGGCGTGGACCTGCGCATCGCTCGCTGGCCCGCCGCGCTGAGGGTATGCGTCAGCATCGCGTTGCGGCCCTCGACATCATCGCCCAGCAGTTGGGTAAAGCCCTGCGCATTGGCGGTGCACCCTGACCAGCGCAACAAGGCCACCTGGCGTCCGATCTCGGTGTGCTCGCCAGCGCCATTGCACGCTTGCGCGAGCATTTGCACCAATCGGGCGGTGCGGCGGGACTGATCGAAAGGCTGCCCCATGCTCAGGTCGCCCACCATGGACAACGCCAGGATGGCGTCTTCCAATTCGATACAGTCACCTGCCGACATGTCGTTTCCTCAGGGCATCCGATTGAACATTGTTGATGGCCTCGGATAAATGACCGATACCTCAGCCGCCGAGTATCGCTGAAACTGCGCTCACCCCATACAGGAGATCGCATCATGTTCAAACCCAAGGCCCTTGCCCTCTCACTCGCCATGACCTGTTCATTGTTCGGCGGCGCGGTCCATGCCGCGGCACAGCAACCTTCTGTCGTCATCGTCCATGGCGCTTTCGCCGACGGATCCGATTGGGGCAAGGTCGTCCCGCTGCTGCAGGCGGAAGGCATCAAGGTCACCGTAGTACAAAATCCGTTGACCTCGCTGGCGGACGATGTCGCCGCCACACAGCGTGTGCTGAACAACCAGGAGAACGACGTCGTATTGGTCGGCCACTCCTGGGGCGGTACCGTCATCAGCGAGGCTGGCGCCGACAAGAAAGTACGCAGCCTGGTGTACGTCGCCGCGTTCGCTCCGGATGCCGGTCAAGCCAGCAAAGACCTCGGCAAGGACTACCCTGCCCCGTCCGGCGTGAAAGACATCGCCGCCGACAAAAATGGTTTCCTGTACATGACCGCCGAGGGCATGGCCACCGGTTTTGCCCAGGATCTTTCCCCAGAGCAAACCGCGGTAATGGCGGCGACGCAAGGACCGATCCGAGCCTCGGCTTTCGATGACAAAACCAGCGCCGCCGCCTGGAAAGGCAAGCCAACCTGGTACGTTGTGGCCAAGGCGGACCGGATGATCCAGCCTGATCTGCAACGCGCTTTTGCCAAGAAGATCGGTGCCAAGGTCACCGAAATCGAAGCCAGCCACGTGCCACAACAATCCCGCCCGGCAGATGTCGCAAAAGTCATCATCCAGGCGGTTCTGAAGAGCCAATAGTTCCAGGCCCCTTCTGCGCTGAGATCGAAGGAAGAGCTGCCGTGCCCAATGGATTGCCACCGGTTTCAGGACAGGTTGGCCGGAAGCTGGGATGCAACGCGCTCCCCCCGCAGCAGTCATCGCATCGGCGATGCAATACCACACCGTCCAAGGAAACCCATCCATGCCTATGAATTGCGAGCTGAAAAAGCGCCCTTTCGATTTTATCGTCTGTGGAGCGGGGACCGCCGGTTCCGTCGTGGCCGGACGGCTGGCCGAGAATCCCGAGGTCGAGGTATTGCTCATCGAGGCCGGAGGCAGCGATGACCACCCCCACGTGCTGGAGCCGGGGAACTGGCCCCTGAACCTTGGTACCGAGCGCGATTGGAACTTCGTGGGTGCCGCAAACCCTCATCTCAACGACAGGAAAATCCCGCTGAATATGGGCCGTGGATTGGGCGGCGGGTCCAGCGTCAATGTCATGTTGTGGGCCCGCGGCCATAAAAACGACTGGGAAGATTTCGCAGCGCACAGTGGTGACCCTGCGTGGAACTACGCATCGGTCCTGAAGATTTATCAACGCGTGGAAGACTATTGGGGCATCTGCGATTCAGTCCGTCGCGGCAAGGGCGGACCGGTGCATGTCGCACCTGTACGAAACGCCCAACCGATTGCGAACGCCATGATCAGTGCGGCTGCCGGAATGGGTGTACCTGTTTTTGACAACCCGAACGGCGCCATGATGGAAAGCCGCGGAGGTGTGGCGCTGAACGATCTCATCGTCAAGGATGGCCGGCGTAATTCCATCTACCGCGCCTACGTTGCGCCGCGCTATGGCCAGCCCAACCTCACGGTTCTGACTGATACGCTGGTCAGCCGCATGCTATTGAAGGAGCAACGCGTCATCGGCGTGGAAACCATCCACAATGGGCAGATCGAGTGCTTTTACGCCATTCACGAAGTCATTCTTTCCCTGGGGGCGATCAACACGCCTAAGGTCCTGATGCAATCGGGAGTGGGGCCGGAGCAAGAATTGCAGCGCCATGGCATTCCTGTCGTCCAGCATCTCCCCGGCGTTGGCGCCAATCATCAAGATCACGTGTCCTTTGCGGTTATTTTCGAATACATGACGCCACAACCGGTGGGTTATGGCGGCTCGGAGGCAACGCTCTACTGGAGCAGCGAGAGTACTTTGCATCTCCCTGACATGTTCCACTGCCAGGTCGAGTTTCCAGTGCCCAGCGCAGAGACCGCATTACTCGGCGTTCCTGCACATGGCTGGACAATGTTCGCCGGCCTTGCCCACCCGGAAAGTCGCGGACAGGTCACGCTCAGCGGCCCGGATGTGACGGATGCCCCCATCATTGAACCCAACACGCTGTCGCATCCCACCGATCGGCGCAACGCGCTGGAAAACATCCGTTTTGTCCAGGAGCTGGGCGCGCAGGCCCCCTTCAAGGGCTTGGTAAAAAATGAAAGCCTGCCTGGAAAACTGAACACCCAATCGCTCGAACACTACGCGCGCAACGCTGCCGTGACTTACTGGCACCAATGCGGTACGGCAAAAATGGGCCAAGACGCGATGTCCGTCGTTGATGGTCAACTGCGCGTCTACGGCATCCAGGGCCTGCGCATTGCCGATGCCTCCATCATGCCGCATGTCACGAGCGGCAATACGATGGCCCCGTGCGTGGTGATCGGCGAGCGGGCCGTGGAGGCTATACGAGCCACTTACAACCTATGAACTTCATGCAGGCGGCCGAAGCCTCTCGTTGCCAACCAGATTGGCACGGGCCAAGTCGGTAAACGCCTTGAGCGCTGCCGAAGGGTTGCGCCGGTTCGGGTAATACAAACACACGTTGTCTCGCGCTGGCGTCCAATCCTCCAGCACCCGTTCAAACTCTCCGTTCTCGATTTCGACTTGAACGTCCTGTTCCATGAAAAAACCCAGGGCCACGGCTGCCCCAACGACCGCCTTGGCAAGGCCTGGCTCGTCCAGCGTGAATGGCCCGTTCACATCCAACCTGATGACCTCCCCGTCGCGTTCCAAATGCCACGGATAAATGGCTCCGTTGGGTAGGCGGATCCGTAAGCATTGATGAGTGAGTAGATCAGCTGGAGTCCGAGGCTGGCCGTGCACCTCAAAGTACGCTGGCGAGCCCACGATGGCGTACCGTTGTGGTCGGCCCAGCGGGACGACAATCATGTCGCTGGGTACCAGATTGGCAGACCGCACGCCGAGGTCGAAGCCGTCAGCAACGATATCCACCAGACGCCCTTCGGTAACCAGATCGATGTGCACCTTCGGGTAACGCCGCGAAAATTCCAGAATCAGCGGCATCAGGGTCGTACGAGCGGCACTTGCAAATGCATTGATGCGCAAGATTCCCGAAGGTCCGACATTGTGCGAGCGCACCGCCTCGAGCGCCGCGCGAACATCCTGTAGCGCCGGCCCGACTTGCTCCATGTACATCCTGCCGGCCTCGGTGAGCGACACGCTGCGTGTCGTGCGATTGAACAGCCGCGTTTCAAGGTTCGACTCCACCTTGGCGATGGTATTGCTCAACGCAGTCGTCGAAACACTCAAGTCGATAGCGGCTTGTCGAAACGAGGCCCGACGCGCCACGGCCGTCACCGCCTCCAACTCGTTAAGTCCAACACGAAGATCCGGCATTTTATTGTCCTGTTTATCGGGATTAGCCATTACGTTTATGCCAGTTGAGCAAACTATCCCGTGAGCGGCAAGATCACCGGGTGTCATCAATTGATTATCAGAGAGGAGATTTCGCTATGAATCTTGATTTGAAAGGCAAGCGCATTCTGGTTACCGGCGGCACCAAGGGCGTCGGCAAAGCGGTGGTTGAGCTGCTGCTCGACGAAGGCGCAAAAGTCCTGACCTCGGCTCGCCAGGCAAACATCGAGATGCCTCCAGACTTTTGCGTTCCGGCTGATTTATCGACCCGGGAGGGTTGTAAGAAATTGGTGGCCGCGACGAGGCGAATATTGGGAGACGTCGACGTCATCATCCACGTACTGGGTGGCTCGTCGGCACCGGGTGGTGGCTTTGCTGCACTGGAGGAGGACCACTGGCAACGCGAGCTCGATCTGAACCTGCTTCCAGCCGTACGTATCGATCGTGCCTTGCTGCCAAGCATGCTCGAACGAAACGAGGGCGTCATCATTCACGTGACCTCCATTCAGAACCGGCTGCCGCTGCCCGAAGCAACGACCGCTTACGCGGCTGCCAAGGCTGCGCTTTCGACTTACAGCAAAAGCCTGTCGAAAGAGGTCTCGCCAAAAGGTGTACGTGTTGTCCGGGTTTCGCCGGGTTGGGTTGAAACCGAGGCGTCGGTCGCCTTGGCCGAGCGCCTGGCGAAAGAAGCCGGTACCGACTATGAAGGTGGCAAGCAGATGATCATGAACGCGTTAGGCGGTATTCCACTCGGCCGGCCCTCCAAACCTGCGGAAGTGGCGAACCTCATTGCCTTCCTGGCTTCGCCTCGCGCGGCCTCCATCACGGGCAGCGAATTTGTCATTGATGGCGGCACCATCCCAACGGCTTCATAAGAGGCAGCGACTATTGATGGGTGTCCGCTTCCTCAGCCGGATAAAACTCGCCCTCCTTCCCGATCTCTTTCAGCCGTTCGCGGGCGAGCAGCTCAATGCTGGCCACGGCGACCTGATCGTCAAGGTTGACCCACTGCAAGCACAGGCTTCGAACATTCTGATCGTGGGTGCCCTCGCTCATCATTTCGTGGGTGAAGACTTGGGCGCCACGCCATAGGCATAGCTGGGTATGAGTCCCGTCGAGCCATATCTCGTTGAATGATCTCAGGTCAGTGGTGGCCAATTGATCCACCGTGATTGTCTTATCCATTGCGCTGTACCTTACTGATCAGCTGATACAGGTAGACTTACAAGCACCGCGGGTCGTTCCCCAGCAGAATCGAGACAAGGGGATGCGCGGGTTCGTCTCGACAATTTCGCGCCGCGTGCTCACCGCGTCGGTCTGCATCAGCCAGCGGCGAACCGCCGATAGATCGCGCGCGCGCCCCAAGACAGCATCACTGCCGGGATCGAAAGCAAGACGCAATACAAAATACCGACTGCCAGTAGCGGCCCCGCTTCGGATGTCATCATCACGCATGGAATCTGCCCGAACATTACGATGGGACCGGCCAGCCATCCGCGTTTTTGAAACAGCAGGCCCAGCGTCAATGTCAGCGCCAGGGACGCAGGATATAGAACAGCCCAATAACATTGCGCGTCCCAAGGCTCCTTCACTCCCGCCGACCATGACGCCGCCAGCCAGAAGCTCACACTGATGACGCAAGCAACGATCGTCGCCAGCCATGTACTTTTCAATGACGTCCTCTCCTCAAGTTGCACTGCATCACGGCGCCGTGGCCCTTAGACGCCTTGCCAATGTCCGATCCTTGGACATTACGCAAAGACTACACTGAGCGACGAGGACGGCTGCTACACGATATCGCCATCATCCTGAGCAGGCGGACGCGCGGGCGCTGAGGACGAGGGTTGCGCCTGCGTGGCCGCGAGCGGCTGCATGGGGATGTTCTGACCCTGAGCGGCTTGGCTTTGGGCGGTGGGCGCTGCGCGTTGCCTCAGGGCTCCCATGCCTTTGTCCCAGGCGGAGCCAATGCCGCTAGCGACGCCCATGACTCCATCCGCTGTCGCTTGAGCTGCACTTTTTGTGTGGTGGGTCGCTGAAACAGCTGTCTCCTTGGCGAACCTGGCGCCGGTGAGCGAGGTCTTGACTGCAAGCTCGCCTCCTTTGACCGCCAGCCTGCCAGTTGCATCTGCGGTCCCTTCTACTGCTTTTGGTACATGGGCATCGACCGCAGCAACGGCTTTTTTCGGCACTGATCCACCCAACGAGGCGCCAGCTGCCCACAACCCGAAAGCCACGGTACCCAATACGTTTTTTACCGCCTCCGAGGCTGCGGTAGCCGCCATTTTTCCCAGCTCGCTGGACTTCGCCAGGTTGGCTGTGGCGGTTGTAGCCGCGCCCATTGCAGAAAAACCGCCAATCAGCAGGCCATTTCCTACCACACTGACCGGATCCACTATCTCTTTCAAGGCATCGCCGCTGATGACCGCATTCAGAGCCGTAGCCGCGCCTTCGCCCAGCCGCGCGGAGACCATCTTGACCAGGGCAGTGGCATTGAGATCCTTTAAAGTCTCGAAGTCATCCAGCCATTCGGTATCTTGATCAATAGGCTTATGAGGCTGCCCTTGCGGTACAGCATCCCGACGACCATAGAGCATTGCAGGGTCAGCCAAATGGTTCGTGCGATCGCGGCTGACGTTGTAATGCTCAATTGCGATACCCACGATGATAGCCGTGACCGGCCGTAGGGCGGGTTGCAGGATTGCATCCAGGTCTTCTTTGCCAGCCGCCGTCATGGCAAGCGTTGATGCGTACATTGCGGTATTACGTACGGCAAACCCGGTAAGCCACTTATTGGCTTCGTCGAAAGCATTACGCAATGGACCTTTGTCCAACGCCAGCAGCTTTTGCGCCACTGATGCTTGAAGCGCCGGGTGCAGCGTATCGCTCTCGGGTTTAAGGTAATAACCCGGCTTGAGGCCCGCGATCGTCTTGTTACCGGCAGCATCCGCCATACCGGCATACAAGCATGACATAGCGTTCTCTATAGCCGCTTGGCGTACTGTATTGCCATGCTTGCCTGCTACCTGGAGGATGGACGGTTCGAAATTACCTGCCTCGGTCAGCGCCGCAAAGGGCGTCCCCCCCATCCCCGATTTTATTGACGCAAACAATCTGTCGGCTCTGGCTGCGTTTTTTTCCGCCTTCTCCATGTCATGGACGTTATAGCCCCCTGCCTCTAATCGTTGAGCGCGGTCATCACGAATGGCGTTCAGCTCCGCGTTGCGGGCGCTCGAAGCAGAGGCAGCGGGTCGATCGGAGCCCGCCTCTCTTTCAAGGTGAGCCTCGAAATGGTTTTCAAGCCGCGTTCTCATCGCTGCCCCTGTGGAGCTGAGGCTCGAGGAGCGAGAGGTCTGTTGCGTTGTTTCCTGCTGTATCTCATCAGGTACACGAGCCAGCTCGCGGCTTGCACCTACATTAAGCGTATCCATGGCACTGTTCTCTTAGTGATCGGCAGATAGAAGAATGCAAATGACTCCGGTATGAGCGGCGACATCCTTACGCTTGAGTGGCCGTGCCGGAAAAAGCGTTCCAACTGACGGCCTACGGATTGCGCAAGAAACGATCGAGCACGTTTTTGGTGATCATCACGGTGTAAATGTCTGCCTGCATAAGCCCATGTACCCATTCGCACGTGGCGGCGGTAAAGACCTCACCTCGACCTTTATGGAAGTGCACCACCATGCCCGCCCCGCGGCTATGCAGATCGATGCTGGCCTCGCTAAGGTCGGGCGCCAGGATGGAAGCCCGAAACCGGGCATCGCCATCGCCGAGCATGAACGAATAGGCATCCTCGGATCGGCCGTGTTCGGCATTGGTCGCCCAGCCCATGGCGAGGATTTGCAATCCGCAGGGCGCACCGTCTGTGCCGAGCGGTTCTGGGAGGCCGTCAACAAACGTGTACTCCAAGCCATCCACCTCATAGCCAAAGATGTTGGCCTCGTCTCCGAACATGTCCGCGTACCCCAGGCCCGTGCCCATGAAGGCCCAGTGCCGAGGCCTGAAGACTGTATACCCGCGAGGATTGCGCGGTGCCATTCCTCCAAAGCCGCCATATATCCCCCGCAATGCATTGACCCCAAACGTCCTCGCCCCGGGGTGATCCACTCGCGGATCTTCCCAGGCGCCGGTTAGCCGACGAGGGTCGGTAGCCGCGACCGGATCTAGCGCTCCGGCATCGTACTTGTAGGCGACCTGCCGTTGGCCCTCATCCTCCAAGCGGATCTGCCACATGAAATTGCCAGCGAAGCGCGCGACCTTGCCGCCCTCCTCGACAAAGAAATCGACGTGATCGCGCATTTCCCGCGTCCAGTACTCGTCGTGCCCTGCAAAGACCGCGCAGCGATAGCCCTCAAGCGCATGCGGGTCGTGATGCAAATCGTCCTGGGTCAGGATGTCGACCGTATAGCCTTGCTGTTCGGCCCAAACCACAAACGGTCTTTCGTAGGAGGCCCACCCCGCCAGCGCGTAGTACTTGGCGTAGCCGTTAAGGGATGCCCATTCAATGAATGCGTAACGCGCCGGCCCGGGCTTGCGTTGCCGGGTCGCGTTGACAGAACGCGGCGCATCCTCGGGCAGCCAGACTTGCCCCCGCGCCCAAGGGCGTTGTGCCGACAGCAACGGCGCACGGCCGCGCGGCGTGCCGGGGTGGAGACCGAAGTAATGATTAGCGCCGCCCCAGTCGTTATAAGCGGCCCATGTCGATGTGGCGGCGACAAGCACCAAGGCATCGGCGCGCTTGTGCGCCGTCTTGACGATGAACAGGTGATGCCCGAGCACGCTTTCAGCGCTATCGCGTACTTCCACTACATAGCCACCCGGCTCGGCATCAGCCGGGATTGACCAATGCCAGAATACCGGCCATTGGCACCCCTGCTCATAGGCGCGTTCGGGCACCGGGTGGAATCGAGCGTCAAGGCTGTCGGTTTCATGCAACGTGCGAGCGATGGCTCCATCACGGTAGATCCTGAGTCTGACTTGCGGGCGGTTCGAAGACAGATACAGGCACACCGAATCGCCCGGGCTGTAGGATCGGCGATCCGAGTAGCACCAAGCAGCCGCCGAGCCCGACTCGGAAGGGACTTCGACCCAGGTCTCGCGCGCGGCCTGACGTGGCCCCGAAGTCTGGTTGACCGTCACGCCGGCGCCCGGTCGTTCACCGCGTGCAGTGGTTTTTTCAAGGTCTGTTGAGTTCATTGAATTGCACTCCTTGGGTCGGCTGATGCTGCGGATCAACAAGCCAACGGATCTAGTCCTGAGAGGCCAACGACGACCGTGAGCCAGCAGCCACTCGAACGCCGGGCGCCTCGATGCGCGCAAGATCGATGCCCGCCGTTTCATCGATAAGAAAACCTGCCAGGACGGTGACCAGGCCCAACCCCATGACGTAGCAGATGTACAGATAGCCAAGGTCGGCGCCGCCGAGATAGCTATGCAGATAGGGTGCGGTGCCGCCAAAGATCGCCACCGACACCGACGACACCAACCCAACGCCTTGCGCCCGCGCCTGGGTTGGCACCTGCTCGGACAACACTGCGGGGAAAATCGCCGCGATCAACGACCAGGCGCCTAGCCCAAGGACCTGGGCCAGGAACAGCGTATAGGGTTCGGTGGTCACCATGATCGAGATGGGATAGGTCAGCACGATCACGCCCAGGCCCCAGGCGATGACCATGGGCCTGCGACCTACACGATCGGACAACATTCCACAGATCGGCAGCCAGCACACACAGAGGATTTGCGCGAAGAGGCTGGCCACGTAGGCACCCGTGGCGTCCATGCCCTGGGCGATTGCCGTCGAAGCGCCGAACGTGACCCACGCGTAGTAGGTGACATTGGCGGCCGCTGCGAGCATGACGATGTTGCGCGCGACGCGCAGCATCTCGCCCCTGGACAATTTGCGCGGCGGTCGAGCCTGGCCCTGCTGCTCTACGAACACGTGAGACTCCTGCGCACCGCGGCGCAAAAACAGCGCATAGACGCCGAGCAGTCCACCGATGGCGAAGCCGATCCGCCAGCCGTAGTCACCCATGGCCTGCGCACCCAGCAGCCAGGTGAGCAGCGCCGCCACCGCCGTCGCCGCCATCACCCCGAGCGTCACCCCGACGTAGACCGAACTGGACCATAGGCCACGGTGTTTGCTTGGGGCGATCTCGGCGACATAGGTGTATGAAACGCCTGTTTCGCCGCCATGTGCGAGCCCTTGCACAAGCCGGAAAAACAACAGCGCGACCGAGGCATACAGGCCAATGCTCTGGTAGTCAGGGATCATCGCGATGCCGAGGCTGCTGATCGCCAGTAACAACATCGTGGTCACCATGATGGTCCGGCGCCCCAATCGGTCGCTCAGCCGACCAAACAACCATCCACCGATGGGACGAGCGACAAAACCCACCGCAAACACGGCCAGGGTCGCGAGCATCGCCGAGCGGGCATCGCCCTTGTCGAACAGGTTGCGTGCCAGGTACACCGAAAAGGTTGCGTACAGCGTCCAGTCGAACCACTCGAGCGCATTGCCTATACCTGCCGCGCGCAAGGATCTCAGGCGTCCTTGGTGGGACGTCGCATTGTTCATGTTGTATCTCCGGGTTACGGACAGGATCGGGGCGGCTTTGGGAGGCGGATCAAAGGTGCAGCGCCGGCCTGGCCTGGGCACTGCCAGGGGCAGAAGGAACCCTTACACACAGCGCAATCAGCAACGCGGCCAGCAGCATCAGCACGGCCGCCGCTACGAATACACCTGCACTGCCCCCGAGGCTGAACATCACACCGCCAGCGGCTGCGCCCGTTGCGATGGCCGACTGCACAGACGCCACCACCATGCCCCCGGCGCTTTCAGCCTGATCGGGTACTGCGCTGGCGACCCAGTTCGACCACGCCACCGGCACACCACCAAAGGCCAGGCCCCAGACCGCCAGCAGAACCGCCTGCCCTGGCACCGACGCCGGCAACAGGACCAACGCCAGTGCCGCAACGCCCACCAGCGCGGGCATCAACACCAGGGTGGCCAGCGGATGACGGGGAATCAGCCACCCAGCCAGCAGCGTGCCGACAAAGTTGGCCACACCAAAACCCAGCAGCATCAGCGACAACACTTGCGGGCCGATGCCGGTGGTGCCCTCGAGGAATGGCCGAATATACGTGAACATCGCAAAGTGGCCGCTGTGCACCAGCACACAACCGAACATCCCGATGGCAATGCCTGGGCGCTGTAACACCTCAAGTACGGTGCGCAGGCGTGCCGGCCTGCGCGGCGCAAGGCGCGGCAGCGTGAACGACTGGAAAGCCAGGGTCACCACGCCTACCGCCGCCGCTGCAAAGAATGCGCTGCGCCAGCCATAGAGTCCGCCCAGGTAGCTGCCCAGCGGAACCGCAACCACCGTCCCGATAGCAATGCCGCTGAAAATAATCGAGAGCGCTCGAGGCAATAACGCACCGGGCACCAAGCGCATCGCCACCGCTGCCGCCATGCTCCAGAACCCACCAAGGGCGATACCGAGCAAGATACGCATCACCAAGAGCACCGCGAAACTGGAGGAAACGGCGACCAAAAGATTGGACGCGATCATCAACGTGGAAAAACCCAGCAGCACCCAGCGACGGTCGACACTGCGGGTCAGGCCTGGGACCAACAGGCCAGCGAACAGTGCCACCACTGCTGTCACCGTGACCGCCTGGCCAGCCAGCGCTTCGGACACACCCAGATCGGTAGCCATCGGCGTCAACAGGCTCGCCGGAAGGTACTCTGCGGTCAGCAATCCGAACACGCCCATTGCCAACGAGAATACGGCCATCCACGCGGGGGCTGCAGGCTCTACATCCAGCCCGGCGCCGGGACGGCTGTCGGGTACGGCATTACACACAAGGTCAGTCATTGCACGGATCTCCAATCTGAATGGCGACCCGCAGTCTAGGCGCGAGGATCTGGATGATCTATGATCGAAAACCTCGATTTTTTGACTGAAACACCTAACGATGCCAACAGATCAGTTTGCTCTCTCCTCGGAACTCATCAATGAGCTGTTGCGCGGCATGCGCCTGCGTGGCGTCGAGTACCGGCGTATCCAAGCCGGTCCAGCCTTCGGCCTGGGCTTCGCTGCCAAACCTGGGCATGCCTGGTTTCACTTCCTGGCGGTCGGCAATGCGGTGCTGCGGATGGAGGACGGGACGACGTATGCGCTGTCTGCCGGCAACGCCGTATTCATCTCCCACGGTGCGGCCCATCAATTGCTTTCCCATACGGACGTGCCTGTTCAGGACATCGACGGTTTAGACGGCGCCCCCCTCGGTGAAACCGTCAGCGCGGTGGATACCGGAACCGATGCCAGCCCCACGCCTGCCACCCTTTTGTTCAGTGGTTGCATGGAGTTTGAATTGAGCAGTATCCATGGCCTGGGCAGCCTGATGCCGGGCCTGATGTTGATTGATGCCGGCGGCCAGCGTTACCCCGGACTGGTGCCTATCCTGACCACCATGGAGCGCGAGGTCAGCGCCGCACGTGTCGGCTTCGCCGGCATCCTCGCGCGACTGGCCGACGTGGTGGCCGCCATGGTCGTTCGCGGCTGGGTGGAGTGCGCCTGCGGTAATGCCTCTGGCCTGGTCGCCGCATTGCGCGATCCACGCTTGGCAAATGCCCTTCTCGCGCTCCATCAACAACCGGGACACGATTGGACCGTTGCGCAGCTGGCGGAGCAATGCAATACCTCGCGCTCAGTCTTCGCGGACCGTTTCCAGATGACCATTGGGATGGCCCCGCTGCGCTACGTCACCGAATTGCGGATGCGGCTTGCGAGCCAGTGGTTGACGCTCGAAAGACTGCCGATTGAGGAGGTGGCGCAGCGCCTGGGCTATACCTCTCAGGCTGCTTTCAGTCGCGCATTCAAGCGCATCACGGGCAAGACGCCTGGATTGAGTCGTCAGTCGGGCCTGCGGTATTAGTCGCGATTGCGATACTGGGCGGGTACCCACTCGTATCTACCGGCTTCGCGCCTGATGTGACCGATACCCGGAAATGGCAAGTGAGCGACTGCTGACAACCGTTGTTCACTCGCGGCTGTTTCGAATTGCTCCAGCCGCTGGGCGCGGGCAGCGTCCTGGTTGACGTCGAAGGTAATAGTCACCTCTGGGCGGGCGAACTGGATGAGACCGACGTGCATGATATCGCCCCAGAAATCGATGCTCTCGCCTTCGCTTACTACTCGAAAGAAGCTGTGGCCCGGTGTATGTCCCGGGGTGGGGATGGCGGTGATGCCTGGGAGGATTTCAGATTCGGCAGCGAATGTCTTCAGCTTGCCTGCACGTTGATAGGGACCAACAGTCTTCAACGCTTCTTCCAGGTACGCCGGCTTCAAACCCTTGTCCAGGTTGGCACGATCCAGGAAGAAGTCGACGTCTGCCTGGCCGACGTGGATGGTCGCATTGGGAAACATCATCTGGCCGCCGCGTGTCAGGCCGCCGGTATGATCGGTATGGATGTGGGTGATCAGGACATCGCTGATCTGAGCCGGCTGGTAACCCGCGGCAGCCAGGCTTTCGGGCAGCTTGCCGCCGACGCTACCGAACAATTCACCAGCGCCGGTATCGACCAGCACCACGTGTGAGCCCGTATCGATGAGGTAGGCATTGATCGACGTCTCCAGCGGGTTGCGAGCAAATCCATGTCGCAGCATTGCGTCTATCTCTTTGGCGCTGAGGCCTCTAAGCAGTGGATGCAGATCCAGCGGCAGCGTCCCGTCGCTAAGGGCAATGACGCGGAATTTGCCTAGGTTGAAGGCATAGACGCCGGCGAGCGCGGGTTTATGTGTCGATGCAGCATCCACGGTCGAGATTTGTGGTGGTTGCGCTGCGGTGGACGGCAGCGAGTAGCTGGCTCCGGTGAACAGAACGGCCGTCAGTATGGACGCGAGATGAAACCGTGTGCGGTTGAGCATAATGCGTGCCTTTTCTAGTGCGACCATTGGTGTCGCTGGGGTAAACGTAGCTCAGGTACCTCGTTCTGCACACCTGACAAAACAGCATCGACAACGCCAAGGATAACGCGCCAACAAGATCTACAGTGTGGTCCCCATAGCCAAACATTATATGCACGAAGCATACAAAACCCGATCGCTGATATATGCTTCACGCACACATCAGTCATCGGAGAACGTCATGCAGCACATCACGAGCGTCACCAGCCAGACCACCGCCACTGCTAATATTTCGAAGCTCGGGAAGCTAAGCCGGACCATTACCCTATCCGGCGTTGTCCTTCCCCTGCTGATGATTGGCCTTCTCAAGTTCACGCAGATCGAGGTGCAGGCACTCGTCCCCCTGATCAGCGGCACCCCATGGCTTGCCTGGCTTTACCCAGCGTTTGGCGAAACCGGAGCCTCGTACTTATTGGGTGTAGTCGAGATTTTTACTGCACTGCTGCTCATCGCCTCACCCTGGTCGGCTCGGGCTGCTATCGCAGGTGGCTTATTAGCAGCGCTGACCTTCTTCACGACCGTTTCCACGATGTTTGCATTGCCAATATGGGAGGTTGGATCGGGAGGTTTTCCATGGTTGAACTTCCTCGGCACGTTCCTGATAAAAGACGTTGCGTTGTTAGGCGTGAGCCTGGTGATTCTCACAGAGGGCTTGCAGCGTGCTCGCTTTGTCCAATCCGAAAAGAAAGGGGGTCAATAAAATGCGCTATGCCGATTACAAACAGCATGCCCCTAATGGAATCAATGAGCCTGACCCACCGCATCCGCAACCGGACAGTCTTTGCAAGCCGCCGGGTCGCACAGCCTGCAAACGCAATAGGCTTGATCAAGATCACGCACCAAACTGCGTAGTAGTTTTTCAGTTATCCGACCCAGGATTTCACGCTCATCCGGGTCAAGAACCTCCAAAGCGCGAGCAATACGTTCATGGCGTACAGCTAACACCGCAGCACAATTCGTATTTCCTGCGGCAGTAAGGTGGAGCGCAACGGAGCGACGATCGGATTCTGCTTGCCTACGTTCCACAACGCCCTGCGTGACAAGCCTATCGACCAGACGCACAGCCCCAGGATGAGACAGTCCCAAGGCTCGCCTCAAGCGCTCTATAGACAGGCCGGGTTCATGATTGAGCAACGCAATAGCAGCAGCTGCCGGGCCGACTTCAGGCGCCTCGTCTTGAGTGCCTTGATGAATAGAATCGGAAATCGCCAGCGACAGCGCTCCAACTATGTTTTCGAGCTTGATATCTTTCATGGCGCAAATATGTGTGCATCGCGCATAGAACGCAAGAAATTTGCGAATTTACTTCAACGCAGCTACCACGGCATCGAAGAATACCATCGGGTCGATCGGCTCTTTGTCAACCGGCTTGGGCTGGGCACCGAAGGTGACAATCACCACGTTATTGGCGGGGTTGACGTAAATGTTCTGGCCCTGGATACCGACCGCCGAATAGGCGCCGTCTTTCACCGACGGCTCGGTCCACGCCGTCCACCACATGTAACCATAGTCCAGGGACTTGCCGCCTTTGAGGGTGGTCGGCAGCGTCGCCTCCTTGACCCAGCCTTCGGGCAGAATCGACGTGCCATTGATCTTGCCGCCGTTCATGAAAAACAGCCCGAAGCGTCCATAATCGCGCAGCGTGGCGCTGATACCGCTGCCACCGATTTCCACGCCGTCAGGCGAATCGAGCCACCACCGGGCATCGCTCTCCATACCGAACGGCTGCCAGATCTTCTGCGATAGATAATCGGCCAGCGGCATCTTCACAGCGCCACGGACGATCTCGCCGAGTACCTGCGTTTCGCCAGTGCTGTAAGTGTTGGCCGTGCCGGGCTCGGCCGCTCGCGGCAAACTGGCCATCAACGCCATGGCCGAACGCGGTTTCTGCGCTATCTGCGCTTTGAGTAGCGCGCGACGATCGGACGCCGGATCGGTGTAGGTCTCGTTCCACTTCACGCCCGAAGACATCATCAGCACGTTGCGCACGGTCACGCCTTCGTAGGCGCTGCCCTTGAGCTCGGGAACGTAATCCACCACTTGCGCATCAAGGCTCTTGATAAGGCCGTCTTTGATCGCTGCAGCCGCCAGCGTGGAGGTGATGGACTTGGCTATCGACATCGACATCCATCGGGTTTTCTCGGTGTTGCCACGCTGGTAGGTCTCGAAAACGATCTCGCCGTCCTTGAGCACCAGCATCGCCGTGATGCTGTCCAGTGCAACGAAGTCATACAGGTCGTACTTTTTGTCCCCGACAGTGAAGCGAACGTTGGGCAACTGTTTGTCTGACTTCGGCAGCGCATACGGGTGATCGCCGGCTTTAATCCTGTGGGTGGGGAAGAGCCGGTCGATGTTGCGGTAGGTACTGACCGCCAGATCAGGGAGCATGGCGCCGTCATAGATCTGCTCCACGGTGCCAATCGGTTCCTGAGCGTGGGGATAATCCTCAGCCCATGCGCCCGAGGTGATACCCGCAGCAAGCAGACCGAGCGAGAGAAGCAGCGTACGACCAGGCGCAGCCGTAGCAAAAATAGCGGATGAGTGCATAACCTATCCTTATTTTGTTTTGCTATTCACGCACGTTACGACACGCGCCCGCTTGAACCATAGCCTACTCATTGCAATTACGCCCGAGCTGATGCTGTATCAGTCTCTTACGAAGATCACCGCTGATGCCGACCTTCAGGAGCTCGCCGTCGTCAGCGATGATCTGATAAAGCCCTGGGGTCGAAGGCACAGCTGTTTCGACATCAGAGAAGCGAATTCCAGGCTGTTGGTGGGACATGATTTTGATCCTTGCGAAATGATAGCGACACCAGACCGACCCGCCTATCAATCATCGCTACGTAGGTGTTAAGTACCCGATCAAGCTGCTTGTATTGGATGAAGCGCACAAACAGGAACGCGGTCATCCAGGAAAAACCACAACGCCCTGAGCGAGGTTGACCGTCTCGTAACCCGCGAGCAGGCCTACAAAAGCAGCATTGAATAAGTGCCATTGAGCAGTCGCAGTTTCATACCCTCGAAGGGTTGCTCATCCCTTGACCGAATCAAGCCAGGGTGTAGTCCGGTGACATACCCAACAGCTGTATTTCCTCAATGCCAGCGTGTGTCGAAGCGAAAATGAACGACTCACTCTGAAACTGATAACTACCCTGCAGCGTGACCTCGAATCTGGCACCTGACTCATCGGTGTCCAGGCTTCTGAGATAGGTAAGCGTGTTATCTGCGTTTGTCTTGGCTTGAAGAGTGCCGTTGTGACCGCTCCCAAGGCCGACGAAGCCCAGGGCCGAGACATCTATCCTATCGACGCCTTGTTCGAAGCCAAAAATGCGATCTGCAGAAGTTACCGCGTCCGTCCGGTAACTGTCGCTCACTGAACCGAAGTGGAACGTATCAATGCCACCGCCCCCCGTTAAAAAATCCCGTCCCGCGCCGCCATCAAGCAAGGTATTTCCCAGGCTGCCGGTCAACGTATCGTTCCCTGCCAATCCCATGAGCGTTTCTGCCCAGCCGTGCGCGAAGAGGGAATCGTTGGCGTCGCTTCCACTCAAGAGGCCGGGTGTAAAGAGGAGGTTGTTTGCATCCAGCCGTTGACTGAGGTCGCCATCAAACACAAGCTCGAAGCGCTGGCCGTCGGGATCAGCATCGTAGCTCTTCAGGTAGGTCCGCGTGCCCTCCTCGTTCACCTTCAATGCCAGCGTTCCCCCATGACCATTACCCAACGCCGTAAAACCAAGCGCTGAAAGATCCAGCATATCCTCGTCTGCATTGAAGTCGCGGATTCGATCACTAAAGGCAGTATCAGCGGTTCGGAAGCTGTCGGTCATCGACTGGAAGCGGAACACGTCACCGCCCTCGCCCCCGGTGAGCTGGTCGCGGCCACCACGGCCATCGATCAGATCGTTGCCGGCCCCACCTGAAATTGCATCGTTGTAGGAGTGGGTACCTACTAACAGATTATCCTCCGTACCGCCGGTAAGGTGCCTGTAGCCGTCGTCAGGATTTCCAAAGGTTGTATCAAGGCTGCCATCCGGGTTCAGCCGCATAATGCCAAGATTGGTCCCATCAGCAGAGGTGGAAACTGTCCCGGAAACGAGGATTCGACCGTCAGCAAGCACCACGGCATCTCTTCCACTGACGCCCGGCGCGGCGAAACCGTCGGCCAGCTGCCCACTGCCACCGAAGGTAGTATCGAGACTGCCGTCGGGATTAAGGCGATAAATGCCCGCCCCATTCTCGAAACTGCCGAGGACGAGAACCTTTCCGTCGGCCTGTACGGTGACCCCTGAAGCGGAACCCTTCGAATAGGACGCGATGCCGTCGGCATCAAATTCCCTGTCCAATGTTCCATCAGCGTTCACACGGACTATGCCTTGAGTGGAAGTCAACAGAACCTTGCCGTCCTGCTGGAGCGTCAATCCGAAGGGAGAATAATTTCCTACGCCAGCAATCTCCAGGCGCCCGTCGCCGCCAAAGCTCAGGTCGATTTCACCGTCTGGCGTAAGGCGCGAAATTTCCGTGTAATTTTCGTCGTCCACAGCAGAAAAACCTACCAGGATGCTACCGTCTGCCAGCACCGCGATTGCATTTTGCGCATCGTCGCCCACTGGGGTAACCACCCTGCCACCTTCGCCAAAGGTTTTATCAAGGGCACCGTCGATATTAAATCGCGATACC
Source organism: Pseudomonas sp. Z4-20 (assembly GCF_051131955.1). Classification (NCBI taxonomy): domain Bacteria; kingdom Pseudomonadati; phylum Pseudomonadota; class Gammaproteobacteria; order Pseudomonadales; family Pseudomonadaceae; genus Pseudomonas; species Pseudomonas sp. Z4-20. The sequence continues at coordinate 2,423,790 of NZ_CP071641.1, read as the reverse complement.
GTTGCCTTGGAGCCTGAGTCGATCACAAGGTACTTTCCACCTAACTGCACCGCTGCACCGCCGCCAAACTCGGCAGCACCGCCATACCAATAGCTGACGTAAGGGCCTAAAAAGCTTTTGCCATCGTCACTGAAGCTCGTATCGACAGTGCCATCAGGATTGAACTTGCTCAGGGTAGCCCTGTAGTCGCCCGTCCAATGATAATCATCGAAGGAATAGGATGAGCTGTACCCCGCGAACCAGATAGAGCCATCAGCGTCCGCCACTATGCGACCGGGCTCATCTACACCGGTGTAGCCTGCGGTGACCAGACCCGTCTTTAGTGGCGAGTCCTGGGGGGAGCGGAGCGAATCTTCCATTGCGCAGTCCTCTTTCGGGATGTTTTAGACGGGATAACTCTAGTCCACATTGATTGACGTTGTGGCTTGATGTTGGTGCCCTTCCATTAAGAGTCGTAGTCGCAGGCGACCCAATTTCAGGATGCCTTTGAGGTGGGCAAACAACATTTCGACCTTTGCGCATACATCGACCAAAATGTCATGCTCCCCGCGCCAACCGAACCTTTGCCCCCAAGCATCGTCCGAGCTTAAGCGTTTAAGCTAACTGCTCGCCACGAGGTTCCGTTTGAAAGCTGCCATCGTCAAAAATTACCGTCTGATCGTCAAGACCATGGGCTATGTGGGCTGGGCGTTGTTCTGGTTGTTGCTCTGGGACATCGCCGTCACGGTGGACTTCATGCTATTTCTCAACGCCAAGCTGAACCTGCCGCTGATGCCGCTGACCTTGCTCGGCTCGGCGTTGGTGGTGTTGATCAGTTTCCGCAACAGCAGTGCTTACAACCGCTGGTGGGAAGCGCGGACGCTGTGGGGGACGATGATCAACAACTCACGCAGCTTCGCCCGTCAGGTGCTGACGCTGCTGGACGATGCCGGCAGCGAGGTGAATCCGGTAAAGTCGACGCTGTTGCGCCGCCACGTCGCTTATGTGAATTGCCTCGCCGCACATCTGCAAGGCCAGCCTTGCCCCGAAGAGGTGCAGGCGTTTATTCCGGCCGAAGAGTTTGCCCGCAGTGGCACAACCAATAACTTTGCCAACGATATCCTCACCGGCTCGGCGACTTTGCTCGCGCGGGAATACCAGGCCGGGCATCTGGACAGTATTCGCCTGGCGCGTCTTGAGTCGACGCTGGTGGACCTGTCCAACAGCCAGGGCGGCATGGAGCGGATCGCGAATACGCCGCTGCCCTACCCTTATGTGTATTTTCCACGGCTGTTTATCTCGCTGTTCTGCCTGATTGTGCCGGTTGGACTGGAGGAATCCCTGGGCTGGTTCACGCCGCTGGCTTCGACCGTGGTTGGGTTTATGCTGCTGGCAATCGAGCGCATCGGCACCGATCTGCAGAGCCCGTTTCGCCACAGCGAACATCAGATTCAGATGGAAGCGCTGTGCGAAACCATCGAAAAGAACCTGCAGTCGATGCAGCGCGATTCCTTGGGTGATGTGCGCGGGCTTAAAGAGCACGCTTGAGCAATAGGGAACCGGCAGTGCTTGTGAAGGCTCCCGAATGAATCAAAACGCCGGCGCAACATCTGCGTGATAACGCTCAATGGGTGCAAGGCAGGCATAACCAAGCTCACTTTTTCGGAAGATCTTTTATGAAATCACCAAAAGTCGACGATTACATCGCGCAATGGCCATTGCTGGGCATGGGCTCTGCTGCCCCTTGGGCGGTGACTCAGGATTGCGAGAATCGGATCCTGGCATTGCTTGAAGCGCTTGGCGCGGGATACCGGCGTCAAGGCGATATTGCTGTTCATGAAACCGCCGTCATTGAGCAAGGAGCCGTACTGAAGGGCGCAGTGATCGTCGGCGAGGGCTGTTTCGTAGCCGCGGGCGCTTACCTTCGTGGAGGTGTGTATCTCGGGAGAAACTGCATTGTTGGCCCCAGCTGTGAGCTGAAAAGCACCTTCATGCTGGATGGCAGTAAGCTTGCACACTTCAATTTCGTTGGTGACTCATTGATTGGCGAGTCTGTAAATGTTGAAGCCGGTGCGATCATCGCAAATTATCGTAACGAACTGAACGGGGCTGATATAAAAATCCGCCATGAAGATTATGTGATCGAGACAGGAGTCAGCAAATTCGGAGCGCTGGTGGGTGATGGCTGCAAGATTGGCGCAAACGCAGTGATCGCTCCAGGCGCTTTATTGCGGCCAAAAACATATGTTCCTCGTCTTGGGTTGATCGACCAGTTCGCCGCCGATTAATTTGAACGCTCCTCCCCCAACTGATCTAGCTGTTCATCTAAACGTACCGACTCGTGTCCTGTATTTCAGTAGTGCTCGCATGTGCTTCCTTGCCCGTCTAACGGAACGTACCTAAAGGATAGGTATTCGGGCCACGAAGCTATCAAAACGACACTTTAGTCTCTAGCGCATCCGTCCGTTCTGCGGAAATCCACTAAGCCTAGACTCGTCCAATACTACGAAAGCGACCAATGCGAAGACCTCGAACCTCAAGCCGGCGTGTTCTTTCGAGGCACAAGCAGTAGGGTAAGTGCAGAAACAACACAGACGATCGCCATACAACCATTGATATTAGGAAATCCAAGGCACAAAAAAAGCCATTCATCTGAGTGGCTTTTTTCTGAATCTTGGAGCGGGAAACGAGATTCGCATCTGGCGTCCGACCCATTGAAATCTAAGGGGTTTCTTTTCTTGCCGAAGCAGGAAAAGACTTGATTCTGGACTTATCTTCGGGGGTGTATCAATAGCCACGAAATAGCAGAGCTATTCGAATAGTCAGTATCCGACGGTTTCAGGTCCCACAAATTTGACCTGACAGCCCACGACCGAAAATCCGGTGACTGTCAGATCAAGTCTGAGAGTACTCAGCTAATTGATGCCATCGAAATTGCTTAAGAGAGCCATACCTCCGAATATGGCCCCCCTCCCGTTACTGCCAGTTGCTGGCAATCACAGTATCCAACGCCTCTTTGTAATTGTTCGGCAGTGACGTTTGCCCCGCTGCCGGTGGTGCAAACGCGGCCATTGCTCCGACCAGTTGGTCGACCTGATTGTCCAGCAGGACTTTGCCATCGGCGGTTCGGAACTGTTCGACATGCTGAGCCTTTTGCGTACCAGCCTGATCCGAGGATGACCATTTGGAAATCGTCACCTTGTCTGCCGTGCCGATGATACTAACCTCTAGGTCCATGCCGTTTTTACGAAACCACAGCTGATCAGCGGAAATTCCGCTACCGAATTGCAGCACATCGGTATTCGCCGCAGAGTCAAAGTCATCAATGACGTCCTGGCCTCCGTTGCGATCAAATTGGTAAAGGTCGTTGCCCGCGCCGCCGCTCAGCCAGTCATTGCCCATCCCGCCATCCAGGCGGTTATTGCCCCCGTTGCCCGTTAGCTGATTATTCGCGGCGTTACCGGTGGCGTTGATGTTGGCAGTGCCCGTGAGAATCAGATTTTCCAGATCGGGAGACAAGGTAAAGGAGACAGAAGCCTTGACCGTGTCGATACCCTCACCTGACAGCTCCACAATGCGGTCCGCTCCCTCATCGACGATGTAGGTGTCGTTACCCTTTCCACCGACCATGACATCGGACCCAGCGCCACCGTCCAGGATATTGGCAAGTGCGTTGCCCACCAGTCGATTTGCCAATGCATTGCCCGTGCCGTTCGTGCCGGATTCCAGTACCAGCTCCTCGACTTCGTCAGGCAAGACGTAGCTGATGTAAGACTCTACGCGGTCGTAACCTCCGCCACTGACCTCTCGGACAATGTCACCTGCATCATCGACGATATAGGTATCGTCTCCGCTGCGTCCTTCCAGAATCCCTTTCCCATCCCATCCTGCAAGCGTATTGCCGCCAGCGTTGCCCACCAGCGTCCCGTCGCCATCGCGAAAGATGTAGGGGTCGCTATAGGCGCGTTCGGCGAAGATAAAACTGTCCGCGCTCAGCTGATCCGCTGTGACCCCTTTAAGAGTGATGTATGAATTATCTTCTCCCACGGGGCCCAGCCAGACCCGGAGGTATTGCTGTCCGTTTACCATCAGGTCGCTGAAATTCAGCTCCGCAAACGAGCGTAAAGAACTAAACTCTGACAAATCGATTTTTTCGCTGGGGTTCGTAACTTCGAAGTCTTCGATCAGGCCGCCCACCAGCCCGTCCGTGGAGGAATCGTCGACGATGAATCGATCGCTACCCGCGCCACCAGCTACAGCCGCCCCAGTCAGTACAACCCCCTCCACGGTGATTAGTGGCAGTTCGAAGTCCAGTTCACCGGTGTAGTTGTCTCCCCGATCACCTTCGATATACAGCGTGTCGTTTCCTGCACCACCGTTGAGATAATCCATCCCATTGTTGCCCCACAAGACGTCATCACCAGCGCCGCCGTAAACAACATCGTGGCCTGCTCCCCCAAACAGCCTGTCTGCACTGCCAACTGCCGTGTCACTCAAGTCGTTCTCGCCCCTGAGGACGTCATTTCCCTCTCCTCCGTAAAGTGTATCGGTGCCCAAAGTGCCCGCCACGCGTTCGCCGGTGGCGTTTGCCCAATAGATAATTCCGAGGTCAAACTCTGGAAGTACCGTATCACTGCCACCCAGCACCGGTTGTGGTACGGCGACCAGTTCGCCAGTGAGTTCGCGGTCAATCAGCGGCTTCAATGGGGTCGGGTTCGTGACAGTCATGTGCAGCTCCTTGCCTGCAATGATGCCGCCTGTAGCGGGAACCGAGGAAGTGCCACCGGAACCGCTGCCAAAAATAAAGTTACCAGGCGACAGTTGAGACGAAGTCACGCCCTTGAGGGTAATAAACGAAGCACCTGTTCCCCCCAGCATCACGCGCAAATAATGTTGGCCGTTTACGGTCAATTCGCTGAATGCAAGATCTGCCATCGAGCCCACGGAATTAATCTGCGAAAGGTCGATTTTTTCGTTGGGATTGGAAAACTCAAAATCCTCAATCAGATTACCTAACAGATCGATGGGAAGCCCTGAGGTCTTTTCGACGACAAAACGATCATTCCCAGCGCCGCCCGCGACGGCAGCCCCGGTCAGTCGGGCTCCGTCCCAAGTGATGATAGGCGAGGTCCAGCCGCCCAGCTCGAAACTGCCCTGATCGCCTTCCAGATAGATGACGTCATCCCCCGCGTCACCGCTGACATAGTCCTGGCCCAAGCCTCCGCGCAGTACATCGTTGCCCGCACCGCCGCGAACTACATCATTACCGGCACCGCCTTCGATGAAATCGTTGGAGCCTCGCGTACCGCCGGTTGTATTGTCGCCAACCAACACGTCGGCACCACTGCCGCCACGAATGATATCGGCGCCAGTGCCGCCAAACACCCGCTGCCCACCTGAGAGGGCGGAATAGTCTTCACCCTGGACAGAGTCAGCCAGACGTATTTCACGACTATTGACGCCGAAGCCATAAGCGCCGTACTTGGTGAGTTCGGCCAAGCTCATTGCGGTATCCAGGATCAAGAAATCTTCGGCGTTCACTTGCGCTGCGTCGACATTCTTCAGCCGAATAGACTGCACACCAGACAAGCTGATCACCGCATCCGCGCCTTGTTGAGTGGTATTGATCAGCCCGTGACCGAAGTCAGAGAAGCCAGACAGCACCAGTTTATCGGTGCCAACCATGAAATCAGTGATGGTCTGGATGGAACCGTTGGCGCGCTCGATCACGAAATAATCGAGATCGGCCCCGCCTGCCAGGGTATTGTTCCCCTTCCCACCCAAAAGTAAATCGCGGCCGGCGCCGCCATACAGCACATCATCGCCACTGCCGCCGACCAACATGTTGCTGGCGTTATTGCCATGAAGTTCATCGGCAAACTCACCACCGATGGCGTTCTCGATCTGCTCGGGGTTCTGAATGGTCAGGTGCGTGCCGGCGAGAGTCGCTTCGCCTTTCGACAGGTTGATATAGCTTTTCTGACCTATCGCTGCTGCGTTGATCGTATCTTTACCGCCATTGGTGTCGTTGAGCGTTCCACGGGTGCCGGATACCCCCAACTGCGCATACTCGTCCGTATAGACATATTGATCATCGTGCGTGTCGATAGCCCCCCACACATTCATGCTCCAGCTGTTTAGGGTACCGGTCGCCCCGGTCACGCTGTCTATGACTTTCAGCGTCCATTCACCCTGTACGGCCTCACCACGCAACAACGCGGTAGAGAAAACATAGTCCAACGTTTTTTCACCGGAAAAATCAGCGTCCCCACGATCATTCGCAGCGCTACCCGGCGCCTTGCCCGGACGATTCATCAGGATCGATTCAGTACCCGATGGCGAGATGAGCTTGAGGATCAGGTCACCCGGATTGTCGTGGGTGAGGTTGACTTTGATTTCAACATGTTCCGCCGAGATGGCCACGTTCCCCAGCGTCAACGAATGGCTTATCCCGGCTTGCTGGCCATCGGTAATTGCCAGATTGAGTACGCCAGACTCCAAAGGCTTGTACAGGCTGAACTCATTGGTCAGTACCTGCTGGGTATGCCAGGTTTCCGCCAGGCGCACGGCAGCGCGGGCATCGACCTCGCCGTAACCGTAGTCATGGCTGACGTGCATACCACCGCCGTTCCATTTCTGGCTACCATTGTCCTGCCAGACGGTTCCCGCATCCGCCACCTTGCGTGCTGACAGCGCAAGGATCTGCTGTACGTCGCGGTAGCCCAGCTCCGGGTTGGCTTCGAGCATCAGTGCGACAATGCCCGACACGATAGGTGCGGCAAAGCTGGTGCCTTGGGACACTCCGTTATCACTACCAAACGTGGAGCCGTTATCGTTCTGCACCAAGCGCGAGGTAGACGTTACGTTGGAGCCTGGTGCGCTAACCAGGATACTGGCGCCAGGGTTGGAGAAGGGCTTGCCCCCCGCCTGCAACGCACCCAGATCGGAGGTGGCGTTGATAGCGCCCACCACGATGCTGCTGCGGGTGTTGCTGGGATTGGAATAATTGGTGTTGCCACCCTTGTCACGATCATTACCACCCGCGGTCACAATGACGGTGCCCAAGCCATCGCGCCCCAGCCCAATGGCCTCACGGTACGCTGCGGGCATCTCCCCTAATGTGGCCGGCGAGAACCTCAAATCAAAGTGTGACTCACTGCCCCAGCTGTGGTTCACCACATCATATTCACGCATGCGTGACATGTTGCTGAAGTCGTCTTTATTGATCCAATAACCGGCAACGGTGGCATCGTATGCTACCCCTACACTGCCCTCGCCGTTGCGCGCGGCGACCATCACACCCGCGACCAATGTGGCATGCTCGCTGAACTTGCCCTCGCTGCCTTCTCCCGCCAGTTGTCCCGGCGTTGCATTGGCCAACCAGTCTTCGTCGATATTGTCTTTCAAGTCGGCATGACGATAGTCGAGCACTTCCTTGGTGGTTCCAAACGGACTGTTGGTCTCGATCTGGGCGATCTTGACGCCTCTGCCCGTGTAGTCCTTCCAGACCGGCAGGATGTTCGCCTGGGAGAGATACCATTGATCGGTAACCAACGGATCACTGGGCAGGTCCGCCGTCCTGAGGTAGACAGCGGCGCGCATAGTCGCGCTTTCGCCCGTGGCCATGTCGACAATGTCGCTAGCCTCATTACCTTTGGCATCGGCCACGGTGTACTTGAAGCCCATGATCCCGGTAAACGTAGCATCAGGAGTAAAAAGCACATCGCCGGCCTGGGTGAGGCTCGCAGTCCCGCCCACCACATCGAACAGGCCGGTGATGTGCAAGGTGTCGTGTTGCCAGTCCAGGTCGTTGCGCAGCAATTGCTCTTGACCGATCAGGTGCGCCCGCGTGCGATCAAAACTGGCACCGGCCTTATTCTGGCTCAGCACATCCTTGACCAACAAAGGATTTTCCATGCCCGCGCTGGTGTCTGTCGGAATCTCCACCAGCTTGAGATTTTTGAAACTGGCCTTCTCGACGCTCTTCAGGAAGTCGGTCCCGTCGCGTCCTGTAACGGTATCGCTGATCCAAACGCCGTCTGCAGCACGGGTAATCCGATAGTCGGCGAAGTCGCCGGACAGCTCGAGGACATCGGTACCCTCGCCACCGTCGATTCGATCATCACCGGCACCGCCTAACAGAATGTCGTCACCGACTCCGCCGCTCAGATTGTCATCGTCCTGGCCGCCATCGATCAAGTCATTCCCAGACCCGCCGTCAATCCGATCAGCGCCGCGATGACCACGCAACACATCGTTGCCTGCACCACCAAACAAAGTGTCATCGCCGTTCTCGCCGGAGAGCGCATCGTTGGCAGAACCGCCAACCAGCACGTCGTCACCATCACCACCACGCATGTAGACGGTGCTGTTGCCGCCGCCAATGAATGCATCATCGCCACGACCGCCCTGAGCGATTTCTATGCTGGCGTCAGCCAAGTTGAGGCTGACACCCTTTTCGCCAATGACTTGGACAATATCAGTGCCGTCGCCACCATGGACGTTAGTCGACAGATCATCGCCGTCGACCAGCAGCACATCGTCGCCTGCACCGCCATAGAAGGTATCGCTGCCCTGACCGCCGGCCAGCCAGTTGGTCTGGGCATCGCCTTGGAGCACATCGTTGCCCAACCCGCCTGTCGCGTTGGCGACACCTTTTTGCGCCACGTCGATGGTTTCACCCGTGGTCGAAGACGACACATACCCTTTGACGGCCGCGACTTGGCCCGAACCCTGAGTCGATACGACCGTGCCGGCCGCGGTAGAGGTAAACGTATGTCCGTTGGGGTTGGCCAGGAAGTTGGCTGCAATGGCTTCCCTCGTCAGGCCATTCTGCACGAAAGTGCCGTGGGCCAGCACTTCGTTGCCATCCCTGACTTCGCCACTTTGAGCTTGGTTATCCAGGTTGATCCGGGTGATCCCCAGGTCGCTGAAGGACTTGAGTTCGCTTGCTTCGCCGGCGTCGAGTGAGCCGTTGCCATTTATGTCATTCCAGCTCTTACCGTCGTGATTGCCATCGACCCAGACCTTCACGCTTGACCAGGACGAGTCCCGTACATCGAATACACCATCGGCATTGCTATCGAGGCTGGCCAATGCGGCAAAACCGTTGGCGAAGCGCTTCTGTCCGGCTTCACCGTTGGTGCCCGCCTTGCCGCCGAAGTATTCGGACAGGGTCTCGCTGATGTTATCGATCTTACCGTTGGCATTGGCATCAAGGACTACAATGCCGTCCTCTGGGTTAACCCAGCCGGTTTCTTCGAGGCTGCCCCCGTCATTATCGGCGTCGAAAAACACCGGCGCGCTCAGGTAATCCGTCAAGCGCACACCGTCGCCGTTCAAGTCCAGCAGCAATGGATCGGTCGGAAGTGTCAAACGCGCACGCGCGTCACCGGAGTTCAACAGTGCCGCCAAGGTGCTGCCGTAGGTCAGGCTTTGGCTGGCGTTGCGCAAGCTGAAATCGAATACATCCTTAGCGGTATTGACGTTGCCTGGGCGGTAACCGTCCGCCAGTATCTGGGTAGCGGCGGCGGTAAAGGTATTGTTGACCCAGTTACCCTGATATTGATTCAGGTTGAGCTTGTTGGGGTCGTAGTTCAGGTTCCAGCCGCCTCCACTGGTGACTAGGCCGTTGGTGACTTGCGCGGCGGCAACGTCATGATCTGTCGCGCTCTTGCGTATAATTTCACCAGAACTATTGACATGCAGATCAAAGGCACTCGCGCTGGCGGGAATGCCAAAGAAAAATTCGTCCATACGACTGGCCATCGCGCTTTCTACAGCTGAACGCGCGGCTGGGCTGGAAAAATTCGATCCGGGAATCGTGGACGAGTCGAAATCAAATGATGCAACAGTGTCATCGATAAACTTCGTGACGTTACCCAGCGCGTCATACCATGCGTTCAGCGAGGGCGACTGGCCATATTCGCGATCACGTGACTCCTTGGTGCTTTTACTGAATAAGGCCAGTGCATATAGAAGCCCGCCCAACGCCACGTCATTGTCTTTACCCTCTCCGGTAAATTCCAGAACGTATTGAAGGCCGCTGATGCCTTTATCCACTGTCTTGTCCTGGACCCCCGTGATGCCTGGAATTTTCAGCAACTTGAAGGCTTCCAGAATATGAACATCCGTTTCGGTGCTGGAACCGTTGTATTTGTCATCGAATATGTAGGCGATCAACCCCATGGATGTGGTCAAGTCGACCAAGGTGTTGTAGCGTGAAACCTTATCCGCAACTCCCGTCGCTTCCAGCGCTTTGTTCAACTGGTCCTTAGTCTTGCTCAACTCATCCAGTGCTTCTGGAAGCGTTTGCGCCGCTCCACTTGCTGCCTGCTGTGCACCTTGTGCCATTTAAAGCTCCTTCTTACTTGATGATTGCGTAAACGCCCGGACGGGATAACAAATACAACCACGCCGCCGACCTTTTTCCTTGAGCCGCCCTGACCAGCAGCGCCATGTGCGCCAGATAACCTCTAGCCATCGATGGGTGCGCTGCAAAATAACGATGACACTCAGGGGTTCTTAACGAGAAAACCAGTCCGCCTGATGCTTCAATTTTTTCCAATTGCTGTTCGGCAAAACGCTTTGCATCCGCCATCGGCAACGTAGAGAGATACTCGTTATTCTTGATAACCACGGATGTTTCATATTTGGCTGGGCAAGGCTGCGCTTGCAGAACGTTGTAACGTGCATACTGCTCAACGGTATTTCTCGCGGCCTGCACATCAGCGGTATTGATCATCAGAAAATTGGCGACGGTCAAACTGGTGGTCACGCACGCGTCGTTCATGTCCTGGCAAAGGTTCAACGCTCGGATGCGGTTGTACATCTGTTCATCTGGCGACAGGTACAGCGACTTTATGTAAAGCGCATCGCTTTCCGACAAGGAAGCCTCTGACGCACGCAGGTTTTCTGCACCGCCGACGAGTTCGACAACCCAATGCACTTTTTGCGACTCGGAAATCAGCCAGAAGCGGCAACCCATCAGTACGGCCACTAGCGTGCAAAACGCCGTGAGCCAGTATATTTTTTTCGTCCCGTGCACATCACACTCCAGCAAATAGAACGTTCAACCACTGAATGCCTATCGTCTATGCCGATAGCGCGTTCCATACCAGCCCAACGATAAGAAAAAAGCCATGCGCTGCGACGGAAATCGCCGAGGTCCAGACTGCCACTTTTTTAAAGCCGTCGTTTTTGGCCAGATATCCGCCGACCATCAGGAGTGCCCCTAACCAACCCAACTGGGAAAACGCAAGAAAGTCGAGCGCCACCACCGACCAATGAACCCAAGGCCGGTCGCCATCCATGATGTAAACGATGTAGCAATAAAGCGTGACAGGGACGCTGCAACCCCAGACAAACAGAGGGCCGGCGAAGCGCTTGTTCATCTTTATCAAACATATGAACAATGCTATCCAACACGGAAAAATCACGACGTCGTACAGTCCGTATAAGAACGCTTTAATTTCGCTCATTGAGTTTCCCTTGTGGACGTTTGTTTTTACCGCTCTCGTAGACTTTCATCGGCGTACTGCTGCAGCGGACTTAGGAAGTAATCGATGACTTTGCGTCGATCGGTCTTGATTTCTACTGTGACAGCCATCCCAGGAGACAACGGCACTCGTTGGCCTCTGACTTGAATAGAATCAGTCAGCAGGCGGACCCGGCTGCTGTAGATCGGCCCCAACTTTTCGTCTTCAATCGCGTCGTTGGACACGCTGATGACTTCACCCTCGACCGTTCCATATTTAGTGAAGGTGAAGGTTTCCACCTTGACTGTCACACTTTGTCCGGCGCGCACGAAGCCAACGTCCTTGTTTTCCAGCATGGCCTCGACTTCGACAGGCTGATCACTCGGCACCACGACCATTAGGGGCTGTGCGGCCGTGACCACCCCGCCGACAGTATGAATAGCCAACTGCTGAACCGTACCGTCGACGGGGGCGGTGAGGCTCATCAAATGATCGCGCTGTTCAGCTTTGCGCAGCTCTTGGGTAAGCGATGCGGCTTTCTGTTCGGATTGCTGTTGCAGATCGAGCATCGCACGACGGGTTTGAGCCAGGATGCTCTGACGGCGCCGTTCGGCTTCCTTGCGGCTGGCATTGAGTTCGATCACACGTGCCTGCTGCACGGCCATATCGCGATTTTGGTCCAGCAGCGCCTGTTGCTTCTCCAGGTAGGCGTGGCGTGGGACGTATTGCTGATCGAGCAACATTTTGTAGTCTTCAGCCAGGCGCCGCGTGATCGGAATTGACTGTTGTAAAGAACTGACAATGGCATTGGCTGATTGAATCTCGGCAGTACGCTGTTCGACTTCGGCATCGACTTGATCCAGGGAGCTGCGCATCTCCAGGTATTGCCCATTCAGCCAGCGTTGCGCTGCCAGGACCTGTTGCGGCTCGGCCTCCAGCATGTAGCCCGCCAGGGATCCTGGCTCCTTGCCGCTACGAATGGACTCAAGCATGGCGCTGGCACGCGCGCTATCAACCTGCGCGGCCAGCACGTCGCTTCTAAAACGTTTTACGTCAGCACCGGACGCACTAGTATCCAACTCCACCAGAACATCACCGGCCTTGACCGACTGACCGTCATAAACATGTATTGCCTTGACTACCGCCACTTCGCTCGGCTGTATGGTCTTGCTCTTGCCGCTGGCGACAACTTTTCCCCGTGCCGTCGCCACGACTTCGATTTCCCCAAGGCAGGCCCATGCCAACGCCAGCACCGCGAAGAACATGATGACCCATTGAATGTAACGCGGCGCCGGATGGCTGGGCTGGTCCTGCAAGGCCAATGCGGCCGGCAAAAACTGCACCTCATGAGCCAGGCGCGAAGGTGCATCAAGCTGTTTACGCTGGCGCCAGGCCCGGCGCCAGGCGAGCCGATACCGCTGCACCAGCTCATGTGTTGCTGAAGGTTCGCTCATGGGCACTATCCCTGCTGCAAACGGTGAAGGCGAGAGTAGTGCCCCGCTTGGTGAGTCAGGAGTTCGCTGTGAGTGCCCTGTTCGACGACCTGCCCGCGATCCATCACCACGATACGATGGGCATCGCGAACAGCGGACAACCGATGTGCAATGATGATCACGGTTCGTCCCTTGCAGATGGCCTGCATGTTGTGTTGGATGACGCGCTCCGACTCATAGTCCAATGCGCTGGTGGCCTCGTCGAATATCAGAATTCTGGGGTTCCCGATCAGCGCCCTTGCGATCGCCACGCGCTGACGCTGTCCGCCCGACAACGAAGCGCCATGTTCCCCAACGACCGTGTCATACCCTTCGGGCAGCTCCAGGATAAAATCGTGTGCACCCGCCATTTTTGCGGCCTGCATAACGGCCTCAAGCGGCGCACCGGGATCAGTCAACGCGATATTTTCTCGGACACTACGGTTGAACAGCATGTTGTCCTGAAGGACCACACCGATCTGTCGACGTAACGAAGAGACATCGGCGAGGGCCAAATCCATGCCGTCCACCATTACACGCCCTCGCTCCGGAACATATAGACGCTGTAACAGGCGCGTAAGGGTGCTTTTGCCCGAGCCGGAGCGCCCCACGACGCCGATAACCTCTCCAGCCCCGATGACTAGACTGACGCTGCGCAGGACTTCTGAACCGTCCGGACGATAGCGGAAGTGCACTTGGTCAAACTCGACGCGGCCCTTGAGGGCCGGCAACGCGCTCCTAGTCGCCTGGGACAATTCAGTACGCGTGTTGAGAATGTCGCCAAGGCGTTGGACAGAAACACCGGTCTGCTGGAAATTGGTCCACAACTGAGCCAGGCGCATGATCGGTTGCGCCACACGCCCCGCCAGCATATTGAATGCGATCAACTGACCCACCGAAAGTTGACCGTCGATCACCAATCGCGCGCCCAGCCATAGCGTTGCGACGGTGACGAGTTTGCCAATCAGAGAAACACTTTCGTTGGCAATGGTCGACAGGGTTTGCGTCTTGAAACTCGCGCTGACATAGGCCGCCAACTGGTTATCCCATCTGCGCGTTATCTGCGGTTCAACGGCCATGGATTTGAGCGTGTCGATACCGTTGACCGTCTCGACCAGGAACGCCTGGTTTTCAGCGCCACGTACAAAACTTTCATTCAGCCGGGCGCGTAACATTGGGGTGATCAGCAGCGAAACCACGATATACAGAGGCAAGGACAGCAGCACCACCAGGGTCAGCCAGCCGCTGTAGAAAAACATCACCGCGATAAACACCACAGAAAACAAGACATCCAGCACCAGCGTAATAGTGTTGCCGGTCAGGAAGCTGCGGATATTTTCAAGCTCACGGACCCGCGCGACCGAATCCCCCACCCTGCGCGCCTGGAAATACGAAAGCGGCAGCGTCACCAAGTGCCGAAACAATTTCGAGCCCAGCTCGACATCAATGCGACTGGCGGTGTGGGCAAATACGTAGCTGCGCAATCCACTCAAAACCGTCTCGAACAGCATAATGCCCAACAGGCCGATGGCGATCACATCCAGCGTCGTAAGGCCGTGATGAACCAGCACCTTGTCCATCACCACCTGAAAGAACAAGGGCGTCAGCAACGAAAATATCTGCAGGACAAAAGACACTAGCAACACTTCGCCGAGCAGTTTTCGATACTTGACGATGGCCGGGATAAACCATGTGAAGTCGAACTTGGATAGCTCAGCGGCCACTGAGGATTGGGAGCGTAACAACACCAATTCGCCCCCCCAACGTGATCGAAGTTGCTGCGAGTTGATCAATTCCGGCCGTTGGGATTTTGGATCGTGAATCAGGATGTTGTTTTGATCAAGACGGGCAATGATAAAAAAGCTGCCATCGTTTGCACACGCGATGGCGGGCAATGGTGTTCTATCCAGCCGCTCGAAAGTAGTGCGAACCGCCTTGGCCTTCAGGTCCAATTGGCGGGCAGCCATAAGTATCTCAGCCTTTGCGAACAGCTGTTCGTCTTCGACATACTCGTGGGAAAGCTGTTCCGGAGAAACCGCAACGTTATGAAAGCGCGCCAGCATGGCGAGACACGCCAGCCCCGTATCAAGCACGGCTGTCTGGTTAGCCGGCTCTGTCCCTTGTTGTTGCATAAGCGCTTCCGTGCAATGGCATTAATGAGCTGAGTTGAATGACGTTATGGACGTCTAAGATCCACCTGACGCTGAGGCTTGTATCAGTTCGGGAGGAAGAAAATCACGTTGCGGCTCATAGTCCGCTTTCAGGTAACCGGCCAGTTCCAGGAGGTCCTCAGCACGCAAGGTGCCTGCGACCCCTTTCAATCGCAGATTATTGAGAATGTAGTCATACCGCGCGTTGTTGTAATCGCGTACCGCCTTGAACAACTGACGCTGAGCATTGAGGACATCGACCGTATTGCGCGTTCCGACATCGGCACCGACTTTAGACGCTTTGAGCGAACGCTGGCTGGAGATGATGGTTTGTTTGCGAGCTTTGATCTGCTCAATGTCGGAGTTGACCGCACGGAAAAAGTTACGTGCATCGAGCACGACCTCTCGACGCTGACTTTCCCTCAGTTCCTCGCTTTGTGTCAGCCGGTCATACGCCTCACGTGACTGCGAATGGGTGCGACCACCACTGAAAATGGGAAGCGTCATTTCCAGCGCTACACTGCTTTGAGCGACTTGGCTGCGATAACCATCCAGACCAAAATCACTGGGATTGCTGTAGCCAAAGCTATCGTTGTCTCCGCGGCGATACGAGGCGACAGCGTCCACGGTGGGCGCATGTCCTGCTTTGCGCTGGTTCAGGCTTTGCTCCGCTGCCCGCACGGCATAGTTGCTCGCCAATAGCGTCAAGTTTTGTCCAACCGCTGCGTCGACCCAAGATTGGGTGTCATTGGGCACCGGTGCAGACACTGGCAGTTGATGCCGCATCCCCTCGATGCTCGCGTAGTTCATATTGGTCAGGCGGATCAACTGCTCAAAAGCATCGTCTACTTTTCGCCGGGCCAATTTGCGATTGGCAAAAGCGTTGTCGTAAGCCGACTCGGCATCCAGGACATCCGTAATACTCGCCAGCCCACCCTTTAGTCGCGCTTGCGCTTGATCAAGCTGCTGCTTGAGCGCGACCTCTTCCGCGACAGAAGCCGCCTGTTCGTCGGTCGCGCGCAGTGTTTCAAAATAGGCTTCAGCCGTTTTGAGAATAAGCTCTTGCTCTTTGGCGGACAGCTCCAGCGCCGCCTGTGCGGTACTCGCCTCCGCTGCTTTGAGCTCAAACCAAAAAGCTGCATTGAATACTGGCTGTTTAAGGTTGGCCTGCACAGTAGTTCCACTGCGCTCACGCAGCAGCTCAGGCTGGGCACGATTTAAGCGAGTGGACTCCACCGTAGTGCCAGCAGTAATGACGGGTAACAGATTGGCTCGGGCTTGCGGCACCGACTCCTGCCGGGCGGCAAAGTCAGCGCGGGCGGCGGCAAGGTCTGAATCATGCAAGACAGCCTGGCGATAAACGCCCATCAAGTCAGCTCGCCCTTCCATGGGCGCAGCCTGCAAAAAGAAAGGTAGCAAGCAGGCGAGAAGAAACACGCCTCGGGTACGGTACATAAACAAATCCTTTTGACGACACCGACAGTAGTCCTACAAAAGATCACCGTCCCAATCCAGGGCGCACAAAATATATGGAGCTTACGTTTAGTGCAACAATATCAAAGGTTTCTTTGTTGACTTGACCTGCCTGCCCACATCTCCGCCCGCCTGGGCGAGAGCAGTGCAACGACCTGACCGAAAAAGGAACAGCCAAGCTTCATAAAT
Organism: Pseudomonas sp. Z4-20; assembly: GCF_051131955.1. NCBI lineage: Bacteria > Pseudomonadati > Pseudomonadota > Gammaproteobacteria > Pseudomonadales > Pseudomonadaceae > Pseudomonas > Pseudomonas sp. Z4-20. The sequence continues at coordinate 2,407,050 of NZ_CP071641.1, read as the reverse complement.
CGAGCTTACAGGGAGACTCTGGCAATTGAAGCGGCTCTGGGGTTTTGATGGGGGTATACCGAGCACGATGGACACAAAGAGATGCCGAAAGCTGAGGTAGCTGATGGCACTAAGGCTCAGCCTTAACCCTTCCTCCAAATCGATAGTCCCCGCTCTTCTCTTTAGGTCGCTCCAAATCCCTTGCCTCCTCCCGGGACTTGGTCAGCATGATGAGAAGGTGACAGCGCTCCTCCAGATAACGTTGCCGGCCGATTTCGATCTGCAAGTCATAACCCAAAATTGGCGGTGAAAAGTAAAGGTGCTTAGCGAGGATTGATCGCCTTTGATCCACGAACGAAGCCTGTCCAACGTAGGCGCCTTAACCCCAATCGAACTCCAACCTTTAAGGGTGTAAAGCTTTATTTCAGCGCTGCCTTCAGGTGTAGGCTCGACAGTGATGATCGCCAAACTGAGCCTCACGCCTTGGGCGACCATACGCTGGGTGATCTGCCCGCTACCGAGTTCTGAATCGAACTCGCTTTCTGTGGTGACCGGAGTCCCAGCGGCGAGTGCTCCAAACAAATTCGACTTGCCTGACGGATGTTGCGGTAAGCAGATTGGGCAGTAACGTTTGTCTGGATCGAGCCATCGTAACTGTCCGAATCAGACATGAGATTGACGGTCTGGCCCACGGTCAGCAGCGCTTCCGCGCGCCGCACGAGGAAGCGATGCTCCATGCCTGATATCCTTCCCATCAGGAATCCAAACCAGCACTTCAAGGACGTCAATGAATCCGCAAAACATCGTGCGCTATTGGCACGCCGTCGAGCTACTGCAACCTCAGGCGGTTCCCAAGCTGAAGAAGCGCGACAGCAACTATCAGCCCTATTTCCAAGACATCCCCGCCTCAGCCCAGATTCTGCCATGGATGCCAGCCAACCCCCTGAGCAGGCGGCCCCTGCCCGACAAACGAGCATGGAGCCACACGCTCTACGCACACATCTACGACAATCTGGATGTATCCCGCCAGTTGGAGGCGCTCTATGGCGCAGACCAAGGCTACAAGGAGCCGCAGCGTCGACAGTCAGCCCTGTTCGCATTGAAATTCAACGGCCAGGGCATGATGGTGATCGACAGCCTGGTGCTGTCTAGCGAGGCGTGGTTTGTCGGCTGCGCCATCAACCATAAGGATTGGACTCGAGGCTTCGACGAAACCCAGGAGTTCCTTCGCGAACAGGCCAACAGCCTGCTTGGGGGCGTGGTCATGGCTGCCGACCTGGCAAGCATGACCGAGCTTATCCGCCAGACCCTTGGGCTCGATGCGTTGTTCGGCGACAAGCCGCGCATGCATCGCTTCCGCTCGGCGCCGATCAATCCGGACAAGCCCGAACAGGAAGACGATCCGCTCAACAGTTTCCTGCTCAGCGACTTGGCCGACGTGGCCGATGCCCTGGCCCACGGCAAGACCAGTGAACCGCTAGCCCGCTATCTGAGCCTGCACGACTCCAGCCAGCGGCTGCATCTCGACCAGCCCCGCGCGGACCTTGCGCTAATCGATCGCCTCGCCCCCTCGCGCTACGCCGTCGGTTGCTGGCCTGCCGAACGGCACCTGGGCCTGGTGCACTCCCAGCAACTGGCGGTCAACAGTCTGCTGCAGACTTTGGGCAACGACACCGGCGTGATGGGCGTCAACGGCCCGCCAGGCACCGGGAAGACAACCCTGCTGCGCGACCTGATCGCCGCCGTGGTGACGCAGCGAGCCGATGTGTTGGCTTCGCTGAGCAGGGCCTCGGAGGCCTTCGTCCAGAATGGCCGCGAATCTGCCAACGATGGCGGACGCGAGCGCTATGCTTATCAACTTGACCCGCGCCTGTTCGGCTTCGAGATGGTGGTAGCCTCCTCCAACAACGGTGCCGTCGAGAACGTAACTCTCGAGTTACCCCAGCGCGACAAAATCGACCCGTCCTGGTTGCCCAATGCCGAATATTTCAGCGAGCTCGCCGGGCTTACCAGCGGCAAGCCTGCCTGGGGCCTGATCTCTGCAGCGTTGGGCAGCAAATCCAAGCGCACCCAGTTTGTCGAACGCTTCTTCTATGGCAAACGTCCTTCTAAAGCGACGAAGTCAGAAAACGAGCCTGCGCCTCTAGACCTGGAACCTCTCGACAGCCAAACCCCGGACGAAGACCTCTACACCGGTGAGCCCATGCTCGACAACCCGGAAGCAGACAACGAGCCGGCGCCCAAAGGCATGCGTGAGTGGCTGAACGAGCAGGCGCAGCAGATGAAGCTGCTCGCGCCCGCCGAAAAAGCTACCCTCTGGCGCGCCGCCGTCAAACAGTACCAAGCCGCCAAGGACGCCGAACAGGCGCTGCGTGCTCAGGTCAGCGACATCCTGGAACGGATCCAGGCCGTGATCAGTGCCAAGGCGCGGATCAGGCAGAAGGAACAGGAGCGTCAGATCCGTCTGACGCAGCGCCACAGCCTCGACGAGGAACAAACCACGCTTGAAACCCGGCAGCTCACGCCCGCCCGTGAGCAACTGCAGCGTGAACTCCAAGCCCTCGAAGCGCACCTTGTTCAAAAGCCCGCCCTGCTCGTCAACCTGTTCAGCCTATGGGGTGCTCATCGCACTTGGTCCGCCCGGCAACGCCTGCTCGACGGCGCCCATGCCCTGGCCCGTGAGGCCTTCGACAGCGTCCAACGCCAACTGCAGCGACTCAGCGCCCAGCTCAGCCAACTCAATCGACAATTGGCCACGGACGAACAGGAGATTAACGAAGCCATACGCCACGCCACCCTGCAAATCGACAAGGCTCGCAGCGTTGCCCAGGCCGGCCAGGCCGAACACCTGCTGATTTGGCTCACGCAAGGCCGGCTCGGCAGAGGCAGCGACATCGAACTGCTCGAACCCTGGATCCTCGAAGGCTGGCGCCAGGCTCGGTCAAAAGTGTTCATCGAAGCGCTCAAGCTACACCGTGCCTTCTTCCAGATCGAAGCCTCGCGCCTGGGCAATAACTTGGCCTTCATCACCAGCCTGCTGACTGGAAGCCGTTATCGTGGCGTGTCCCAAGCCGTGATGCGCTCGGCCTGGGCATCGCTGTTCATGGTGGTGCCGGTGCTCAGTAGCACCTTTGCCTCGTTCGCCCGCTCCTTCGGTAGCCTCGGTTGCGGCGAGATCGGCTGGTTGCTGGTGGACGAAGCTGGCCAGGCCACCCCGCAGGCTGCGGTGGGCGCGCTATGGCGCGCGCGCCGTGCCGTACTGGTCGGTGATCCGCTGCAATTGGAGCCCATCGTCACCGTCTCCGACGCCGTGCTTGAGCACATGCGCACCCGCTATCAGGTAGACGCCCACTGGCTGCCCAACCGTCAGTCCGCCCAAACCCTTGCCGACCATGCCACCCCTTGGGGTCGCATGGCCGGCCCACAAGGCCAAAAATGCTGGGTCGGCCTGCCGCTGGTGGTGCACCGGCGCTGCGACAAGCCAATGTTCGACCTGGCCAACCGCATCGCCTACGATGGCGCAATGGTCTACGGCACCATTGCCCCGTCCCCAGCTAAGGAGACGCCAGCCCGCCTACCCACCGGCTGGGTGCACGCGAGCGGTCGCTCCTCCGGCAATTGGATCGACAACGAAGGGCACGCCCTCGAACATCTGCTCGCGTTGCTAGATGCCGACGGCGTACCACCCGAAAGTATCGCCGTCATCACACCTTTTCAGGACGTGCGCAACCAGCTCAAGGACCGCCTCCCCGAGAAGATCGTACGAGGCACCATCCACACCATGCAGGGCAAGGAAGCCGCAGTCATCATCCTCGTCTTGGGCGGTAACAGCGAAAACGCCGGTGCTCGCAATTGGGTAGTTTCTCAACCCAACCTCCTCAACGTCGCCGCCACCCGAGCCAAGCGTCGGCTGTATGTGATCGGTGATCGCAATGACTGGAGGCAGCGTAATCTCTTCTGCAACGTCATGGACCTGCTGCCCGCCCATCCCCAGATGACTGCCGATACATCCGCATGACAAAAGGCCGCCTTCAGTATTCGAGGCGGCCTGACGATTCAAGAAGCCACTGGTTCTACGTCCAAACAACACTGCTCCCTAGGACTGAAGATCTGCATCACATCGACCTAATAAGGTGCTTTTCCCGGGCCAACAGCTTGGCATTGCGCTCAAGGCGTCGCTGATCGCGGGGATCGATACCCTTCGCGACCAGCGCCCTGGCGATATCACGCAGAACGCGAGCATCGCGTAGACCTATTTCAGGATAAGTACCGAGCGAAATACGAGGCTGTTTGCCCGCCCAAGAAAAACGGAAGTGCCAGCTCTTGGTGCCCCTCGTATTCACGAAAAGCGCAAGACCATCAAAATCAGGAAGGGTGTAGTTTTTGGTGCGAGGCTTGGCGTGTCGGACCGCCGTAATGGTAAGGACCATCGTACTAACTCCACTCATAAGAATGAAGGAGTGTTGTACGGTTTTCAGAGGGCCAAGCAGCTCTAAAAACTGATTTACCAAGCGTCGAATTGATGTACTAAAAAGTGTACTAAAAAATCGCGGATGCCAATGTAACAGAATAGACTTTACTGGAACCAAAAAAGAGACCTAAGCCTCTTTTTTTGATCTCTACATACTTCAATGGAAGTCTATAGCAAAATAATTGGAGCGGGAAACGAGACTCGTATCTGGTGTCCGACTCATTGAAATTTAAGGGGTTTCTCTTCTTGCCGAGGCAGGAAAAGACTTAATTCTGGACTTGTTCCCGGTAGGTATCAAGAGCTAAAAAGTGAACCCCGTACAAGGTAATAAAGAGCCATTGGTATCCAGCTGAGTATTTCCGCTCAAATGGTCTCCTTCTTAACTCAACATCGCTCCCCTTCTCAGCGAAACCGCCCTTTTCACCGATATGACTTGGGCATGACGATAGGAATAATCATCGGCACCGGTGCAGCAGGTGGCGTTATCAGGCCTTCGCTTTTCGCGACCGGCACACCCTTCGCTTTAATCGCATCGAACAACCGCTCCGTGGCCTCCGCATCTACGTATCCGCCATCGTCTATAGATGCGCTGAGCGCAATCTGTCGTCTATCTTCGGTCAACTGAAGCTGCTTGGTCCGTAGAAAAGTGTAGAGAGGCATTTTCATGAGAGTCGTTACGTCTTAATCCAACGCTACAAGAGGGGTTGGAAGGTCAATGGTCATTTTTTTGCCCTGTAATGCCCAAGCTATAATAGATTGTTTTTTTCGACACACCTCGATCAACCGGCAGCAGGCCCAATACAAACTGATCCAACTCGCCCTACGCTTAAGTCTTTTCATACCAAAAGCTTCTTACAACTAACTCATTGGTTTTTTCCGATACCACCACCCAATGTAGTTGAGCACGCGAATATCGGCAATAAGAAGTCGTTCGAAAAACAATATTACACCTCACCAAGGTACACCTAAGGTTTAAAACCCAACAGTAGCAGAGGGACTGGAAGATCAACTCTCTCACCTTCGGCGCAAGCCCAAGACATACAACAAAGTTTTTTCGATACGCTTCGATCAAACGGCATTAGCGCCAATAAAAACCGCTCCAACTCAACGCTACACTTAATGCCTTTTATACCAGCAGCCTCATGCAACTCTCCTCCCTGCCTTATCTCAATGCGATCAACCAAAAAAACGTAGTTGATCTCGTGCGTATTGGCACAGTAAGAGATAGATAGAAGAACAACACTATTGCTTATAAACGGAGTGGCCATTCCGAATCCCCTTGAATTTTCCCCACTTCCATTCTCCTTTTGCACCAATAAACAAAGCATCTAATTATTTTTTAGCTGCCTGGCCGGATCCCAATCATTAGGCTTGAGCTGATGCTTACTCCACCATTGCATCCCCTTAGAAACCCACTTTTCGCGCAAATCGGAATGAGCGACTGTCGAGTCATCATATCCAAATTCCGTCCCGCAGCATGGGCAAATATTGTACGAGGCACAGCCAAAACTGTCATACACCGGCTCATTAAGATCAGGATATCCGCATACCGGACATACATATGCTTGATTACTATTGGGCATTGAAACAGTCCAAATTTTGGCGCTTAACCATGCACTATAGGATCAGGCTTGTAGATTGATTATCAATTTTCGTTGCCCCTGTCAGCTATAGAAGGAAATCCAGGTCATTTAACAATACTCCTTTCGACGATAAACAACCCTATCAGCTTGCGATAGACTAGGTAGCTTTTCTCTGCTTATTATAACCTCCCGTCTGCATTTCAAATTAGAGTCTTGATAGGCGGTGTATTGGCATATTATGTCCTCTACCTCTTCAATGTCGTCCCCCACATCCTTCTCGAAATAAAAACTTATCACCCACTCCTCACCTTCGCGAGACAAAACCACCATCCTAAAGTTCGGAGTGACTGCCCCCAACATTGCCTGGATCAGCATTAAAACCTGATGATTCCAAGCTTTTAGCTCATCTGCAGTATTCATTTTTTACTCCAGTTTGGGTTAGTTGGAACGATACTCGGACTCTTTGTACCTTTGATGATAAAAATATTGGTTGGCTGACCGGCTATACCAACACCAGCATTAACATTTGTCCCCGTTACACCTTCAAATTTAACAATGGGAAACCCTTGAGCATTTTTACCTAAAATCGTGACGTTTCCTATACGGTAAGCATCTAGCACTCGTTGAGCATCATCAACACTATTCAAGTATCCTCCCCCTCCTCTAGCTTCAAGTTCAGGTCTCCCTGCGATATGTCTAAGCTGCTTTTGACTGATTTTTCCAGCCACCTCTGGAAAATCTTTAGGTGTAAGAGTTCCTTTTGCACCGCTACCGCTCCCTCCTGTTCCACCAACAATCGGCAGACCATTTCCGGGTATCGGGCTGAGAAGATCTACTCCCCCATTCGAAGCGTGATCGTTGAAAACATCCAGTTCATCCTTCAGCTCCTCCGCCGCACCGGAGGCATCACTGGCCATTGCCCCATCTGAATCGTCATCGTCATAGTGGCCTTGGGAGTTATATTTCTCTCCAGCCCCGCCAATCAAGCTTCCTGTACCTGGGTTACCTCCCGCCATTGCTGCCGAGAGTAATCCAATAATCTGTGCGGTGGTAATCTTCGCCTGGCTTCCTTGCTCGCTCAGATCATTGGCATTGAAATATTCACTCACATGCTGGGCTAGGATCTCATTTGCCACCGGAGTCAAGCCTTCTGCTACACCGCCAGCGATGGCTCCACTGGTAAAACTCTCCCCACTGGCAACAGAAATCAACCCTCCCAATGCAGCATGAAGGAACATTGCCTGTGCGCTTCCCGGGCTTACCTTCAGTTTTGCTGCGAGATCCCCGATGCCTTTGTTACCCGCCGCAGCGGCTAGATCAAGCCCTTCCCCAAAGAGAGCGCCACCAAGGTTCTTCCCGAAGCTCCCCCCATTGATAGCAGTCGTAACACCGCTGTTTATCAAAGCATGCGTCCCGCTGCGAAGGAGCGTTTGTTGGGCATTGGCCCAACTGAGCATGTCTTTTGAATAGCCAGGGTTTTGGATCGGACCAGCGCTTGTAACCGTTGAGCCACCATTGGTAGCACCATTGGGCGCCTGAAACCAATTGCTGTCTACGTAACTGATCGCCCCGGCAGTTAAACCGCCTATGGCTGCGTTTTTTAGGCTGTCGTTGCTGAACGTATCCTTTAATGTGCCTCCCAGATCTCCCTGATTATTAAACAGACTCACCGCACCAGTGCTTGCCACCGAAGTAAGCGCTGTCGAGACCATTATGTTGCCCCAGCCAGCTGCGACTGCCTGGGCGCCTGCGGCTATCGCTTCTGCGGTAGTTGCTGCAGCCATTACAGTTCCGGAGCCCGCCGTCGCGCTTGCCGCTGTTCCCACCGCCGCGCTGGCAGCGCCGGCCGTCAGCACCGTGACGACGATAACGATGACGAGCATCGCCCCCGCCCCAAGGCTGGAGTTGCTGTATTTGAAGGATTCGTGTACCTCTTTCACTTTCCGCCAATCAACATCCCCACGCTTTTCAGCCTCCTTGAGCCAAGCTAATTGCGGGTCGGCCTTAACCATTGCGTCGATGGTTTGGGTAACTGATTTCTGGTCGATATGTTTGATATCGATCTTGAGCCCGTCTACTGCATCGATTACCACCTGGCCTTTCGCCGTGAGTTGACTCTGGCGTAGCGTCTCGTCGGTGTGCCCTTTGCCCTTCATTGAATTCCAAGCAAGGCTGGTGCTGCTCTTTTCGTGACTCTCTTGATCCAAGTCCTTCACACCTTCGAAGGTCACCGAACCGCCACTTTTCAATAGCAAATCATTTCCACTTTCCAGCTTGGCCACCTGGTAGCTTTGATCGCCTTTGCTAATCAAGGTGAGATCACCGCCTGTGCTGATTTCACTACCGACATGGACGACCTTGGTAATCTCGTCTCGCTTGGTGCGCGTACCTAAACTGCTTTTACTTTTCCGGCTATAAAGCGAGTAGTCACTGTCCTGCGCAGCCAGTAACCCCAAATCTCCACCAGCCACCAGATACGCCTCATCCCCCGCCGTAATTCGACTCGAAATGAGCGCCAAGTCCTTACCTGCAGTGAGACCTACATATTCACCGGCAGAGATCGAGCTTTGCACCTGACTGACATGATCTTTCTGATCAGTGACCTTTTTAGTCTTGTAGAAAGAGTGTGCTTCGTCCGCCGCCGAACTCACGGTGATGTTTTCCACCGCAGCCATAGCGATGTCACGCTTGGCCTCGAGCTGGCTGGCTACGATGGTAAGGTCACGACCGGTGTCGATCGATATGTCGCGCCCCGCGATGAGGCGTGACTCAAATTGAGTGATTTGCTCCTTAGTGTCGTTTTTGCCTTTTTCCTCGGTGTTGTGCTCGGTGGCTGAGGTAATGATGACATCCCGACCGGCGCTGATAGACATATCTCGACCGGCTTGCAAGGTACTGCCGATGTTGGCGACATCGCGCCCTGCCTTGATTGTCAGGTCATTCGCAGCTTCGATCCGACCCGCGCTGTCGAGAAACTCCCGATGCTGATCCCAGCGGCCTACCTCAGAGTCATAGGTATGGACGCTGCGTTCATTGATGACGTCGCCCTTCAATGCGGTGAGGCTGACATCGCGCCCGGAGATAATCCCTCCCGCCTTGTTTACCAGGTCGTTACCAGCCAAGAGGTCGAGGCGATTGCCCGCCTGAATCAAACCGCTGTTGACCAGATCGGTGCCGGCAATAGCGGCCAGATTTTCGGTCGCACGCAAGGTACCTGAGTTGGTCAGGTCCTTGCCGGCAATCAGCGAAACATCCTTGCCCTGGATCAGGGCTCCATTTGCGGCCAAGCGCTGATTGGCGTTCGCCAGGTAGAGCACTGGCACCAGCACCTTCTCGCCATTGACCTCATGCTCCTCAAGCCAGACGATGTCATGGGTCAGCGCCGCGACCTGCTCGGCGGTTAGCGTGACGCCCAGGCTCAGGTTCAACGCGTCCTTGCTGGCTACGGCGTTGTTCATCAGGTATTTGAATAAGCCTTCGTCTGTCGTCTGACCGTCGATGTAACGCTGACCGGTGCGAGCCAGGACGGCCTGCTGGATCAGTCGTTGCTCATACAACCCGTCCCCCAAGCGTTTGGCGCTGTCATCCGGGTTGTAGCCCAGGTTCGCCAGCAAATAATCCGAGCTCATGAACTGCTTGAGCTCTGTCAGCACCGGGTTGGTTTCGATAAGGTATTTTTGTGGCTTGGATTGGTTGGCGTTGCTCGGCAAACCTTGGACGCGGGTAATCGTCTGGCTACCTGGCGTGGTCATTTGTGCGAGAACGGTCGATGGGACCGTGGTTGACAGCTGAGAGGCAGGGAGTACGCCGACTACAGCAGGTTGGCCCGCAAGGTTCGATCCGCCCACGCCACCAACAACTGTGATACCGGATGAATTCGGCGTGTGTCCCGGTGCGAGGGTGCCATTGGCCCCTGAGTCGCCGGGTGCACTGACGCTGATGGTCGATGCGTTACCGTTGATGCTCGTACTTTGACGGACGTCGGCTATCGCTTGACGGTTGGCTGCCGCAACCTGAGTACCCGTACCCAGTTGGATATCACGGGCCTGAACGTCCGGCACGCTCTGGTTGCGTTGAGCTTGTGCAACACTGGCGCCGGTGAAGGTCCAGTTTGGCGCAGCGACATTCGCTTGGGTAGCCAGCGTACTGCTAACGCCCTGCCCGCTCAGGCGGAACATCCCATTTTGGCCGGTGGGTAGACTGAAGCCTGGTAAGGCCAAGGGGTTGACCTGGGATTGACGCAATTCGGGGGGCAGCAGGCTGGCGGGTATGAACACCGCTTGGGACGTTGAGGAGACAGCTGTATTGGATGTCTTGTCACGACCTTGGGTTACTGCGGTGAATGGTGTGATGAGACTGTTGTTAATGGAAGAAGAAGCGTTGATCGATACCTGTCCTCCAGCCTGGATGACGGCTGGTGAGCTGCTTAGGGTGCCAGTAACTTCGCGGCTGATCAGAGGCGTTGAGTTAAGCCAAGCTGGAGCGTCCGCGAGATTGTTCCTGTCATACAGCGAACCGGAGTGGAAGTAGGTATCGTCGTCATTCAGCCCTGAGCGGGCGTACATCAGATAGGGTTGGCTTCCTAACGAGGCTTCTGTCTCCACCTCATAGTTTTTATCGAACCAGAACACCTCGACATAGCCGCCGGAGGCGCTGTCTGATTCGGGTACCAGATGGGCTACAGGCACCATCTGATAATGTTTAACCTCACGAGGCCTTCCTCCGTAGATTTCCCCATGCCATTCGTATTCAACGGTGGGAAAGGCAAGGTTGTTTCGCTGGTTGTAGAAAAAGAAATCATCGGTCACGACGCTCGCCATGTTTCCCTGAGCGTCATAAGTACTTTTCACGGAGTAGGGCCCGACCTGAGCCGCCTGATTTTGGAAATCATCAGCCGTAATCGAAATGTTACCCGACGCCGAAATCGTGCTGTAAAGATTCGAAACCCTGCCTCCTGCTATCCGTATGTTTCCCCCAGAGGTCAACGATGAACTTGCGCTATCCTCACTAGCGGTCGCTTCAAAGTTCTCGGTCAGCACGTATGTCCCCGATCCCTGGAAGGTTCTCTCCCCGTTTTCATCGCTCCAACAATCGCGAAGGCAAGCCACACTCAATGCGCCCGATACTTTGCTCGAGGTATATGTAAAACGATCCTTTGTATTTTCAAACGTCGTCGCCGAAAGCGAAAAATCCCCGGCTGACTCCATGGTTGAAGAACGATTGGACACCAATCGCGCCCGGTTCCCAGCGCTGTCAGCCGCAATATCAATCCCGCCCAGGCTGTAGACATCGGCATACAGGTTGTTGAAGTCGGTCACCCGCAATGCCATGTTTCCACCGCTAAAGACCAAGCCATGATCGTTCAGCAATGAAGACGCATTGACTGTCAGGTTCTGCCCACTACCTAACGTCCCGTAGTTATTCAAAACACCGGCGTTGGCCGTCAGTGAAGCGTTGGAAGTGATCCGACCGTAGTTGTTCAACTGGCCCGAGGCGCTTACCGAGGTGGTCCCGCCACCTGCGATGCTGCCCAAGCTGGCCAGGTTCAATTGCCCAGCGGTTAAGCCTAGCGTGCCCAAACTACTGACCCGGCCATTGCCAGAATAGGTCCCGCCCAAGTTCAGGCTCAGGCTGCCGTCACTGGCGATCAGCCCGTCGTTGCGCCAGGTACCGCCACTGCCTACAAGAGAAGTCGTCGCGAGCAACTGTCCGGTTGCAGTCTGGGTGAAGTTATTGACGTTGACGTTCAGCGTGCCAGCTTGCAAGACGCTGGTGTTGGTCCAGCTATCAGCATTGAGGGTCAAAGCGCCACGGGTGACGAAACTTCCACCAGCATTGATGACGTTGGTAGTGGCGACGCCGAAGTTGCCGCTCCCTACGTGGAGGATGCTGCCATCTGCATTGAGCAAGTTGCCTACACCGAGGTTCAAATCGGTATTGGCACTTTCCAACGTACCGCTGCGGTTATCGAACAGACCACCAATCTGGAAGTTGGTCTTGCCGCTGGTACCCAACGCACGCAACTTACCCGTCTGGTTGTCGAGGCTCGCCGCCTTGATCGCCAAGGTGCTGTCGCTTTCGATAATGCCCAGCCGGTTGTTCATCGCGCCGGTCAGGTCCAGGTCGATCTGGCTGCCGGCGATCTGGCCGTCGTTGTCGCCACTGTTATCAAAATCGTTACCGGTGACGTTGACCTTGCCTTTGGCGTACAGGCCGCCGTTGCGGTTGTCGAAGTTTCGGGTGACGACGATGGCGTCGCCGGTTTGTGCGGAGATGCGTCCGCCATAGTTGTCGAGGCCGCCCCGAGCGGTCAGGTTCAGGCGCTGGGCCTGGGTGATGCCGCCCTGGCGGTTGTTGTTCAAGTCATAGCCGTTTTTCAGCACACCGGTCAGTTGCGTGGTGAGCACACCTTGCAGGCTGGCGAGCACGCCGCCACGGTTATCGAAATGGCGACCCACCATAGTTACATCGCCGGCCTTGGCTTGGATTCTACCGCTCTGGTTATCGATGTCCGCATCGACGGTGAGTTTCAGATCCCCTTGGCTTTGCACCACACCCTTGCCGTTGGTAAGGCTGGCCGCGTCGATGTCCACGCCGCCGCTCTGGCTGTAGATCAAGCCATCGGCGTCGTTCTGGACTACGCCGGAGGTATTCAAGACCAACAAATCACTGGCCACGACGGTGCCGCGATTGCGGTTGTCCAGGCCATTGGTGAGCAAGGTCAACAAGCCCTGGCTGGCGATCTGGCCGCCCTGGTTATTGATCTGCGTGGCGCGCTCCACCCGCAGTGGGCCGACACTGGCGATCTTGCCGCTGGTGTTGGTCAAGGCACCGAGCAAGTCCAGGGTCACAGCAGCGTTACCGATCAGATTGCCATCGCTGTTATCCAGGGAGGTGCCGGTGAAGTTCAAGGCTTTTTGCGCGTTGACGGTACCGCCGGCGTTACCCAGGGTCATGGCGTTCATGACCAGAATGGCGCCGCTGTCGATCAAGCCGCCTTGGGCGTTGTTCAGCAAACCGCCGGTGGCGGTCAGGGTCTGGTCGCTGCCACTGGAAAGAATCCCGCCACGGTTATCCAGGCTGGCGGCGCTGACAGTGAGTTTATTCTGGCCGACCAGCGCACCGGTAGCGCTGTTGAGCAGTGCCCCGCTGAGGGTGACGCCGACGTCTCCATTGCGGCTGGAGAGCGTGCCGTTGTTGCGGTTGTCGAGACTGGAACCGTTGACCAGCAGTCCTTGCCATCCAGAGATCAGGCCGTTCTGATTGAGCAGGCTGTTGCCGTCGAGGCTGAGCAGGTTGCTGCTGATCAGCTTGCCGCCGGTGTTATCGAGGGTGCGTCCGGCCAGGGTGAAGCTCTGGCTGCTGGAGATTTCGCCGCGGCGGTTATTGAGGTCGCGCAACCGGCTGATGGTCAGCGGTCCTTTGGCAGTCATCAAACCGCTGCTGTTGTTCAGGTCACCACCGCCCAGGTCGAGGGAGATGCCGGCATTGCCGAGCAGGCGACCGCCGTTCTGGGTCAATGCACTCAGGCTCAAACCGATATCGCCTTGGGCCGACACTTCGCCGCCGTCGCTGGAGTCCAGGCTGTTGGCGGTCAGGCTCAACGTACCCTGACTGTTGATCAGGCCGTTACCGCTGTTGTCCAGGGCCGTCGCGTTGAGCGTCAGCTCGGTGACGGCGAGCACTTGACCGCCCTGATTGTCGAGATCGGCGGAACTGATGTCCAGTGCCTGCGCCGCATTGACCAGGCCATCGCCCTTGTTGGTCAACACACCGTCGACCTTAAGCAATAGATCGCCACGGCTGTTCAGGGTGCCACCGCTGTTATCCAGGGCGCCCGCCTTCACATCCAGGCTGGCAGCGGCGATCAAGCCCTTGACGTTGTTCAATGCTTGGGCGATGCGCAGCGTGATGCCTTGATTGCTCAGCAATTTGCCGTTGCTGTTGTCGAGGCGGTCCGCCGTCAGGGTGAAGGCTTGGGCGCTGGAAATTTCACCGTTTTGGTTGGCCACGTCCGTGAGGTTTTTCAGGACCAGAATCGGCGCATTGATCAAGCCATTCTGGTTGTTCAACTGGCCGTTGTGCAGGTCCAGGTCCAGGCGGGTGCTGCTGAACAAACGACCACCCTGTTGATCCAGGCCGGTGACATTGGCAGTCAGGGCGCCGGTGCTGCCGATCCGGCCATTGTCCTGGTTGGTGACCTTGCCTGCGTCGAGATTCAGGGTGCTGGCGCTGGTCAGTTGTCCGTCATGGCTGTTGTTGAACTGACCGGTGGTGACGCTCACGGCGCCCTTGCCGCTGATGCTGCCCTGGCGCTGGTTATCGAGACTGGCGCTGTGCAGGGTGAGGTCGGCGTCGGTGATCAGTTGTCCACCCTGGTTGCTGATCGCCCCGATGCTGTTCACGCTCAACGTGCCGGCGCTGGACAGGCTGCCCGCCGTGTTGATCAAGCTCCCCACCCGAACGCCGAGTGAACCTTCGCTGCTGAACAGCCCCAGGTTGTTGTCCAGCGTGGCACCGAGGTCGACGTCGATGCTCTTCGCGCTGAGCACGGCGCCTGAGGTGTTATCCAGTCCCGTGCCGATCACGCTCACGCCGGCCTTGCCCGAGAGCAGGCCTTTGTTGCGGTTGATGATTTGATCGACCTTCAGCGCCAATGTGCCTTGGGCGAGAATCTGCCCGCTGTCGCTATTGTCCAGTTGTTGACCAACCAGGCGCAATGCCCCTTGACTGGACAGTTCGCCACCGCGGTTGTCGATGTTGCCAACCTTGATGTCCAGTGCAGCGGTCGCACCGACCAGGCCATTGGCGCGGTTGTCCAGGCTATTGCCTGTCAGGCTCAGCTTGCCTTGGGCGATTAATTGCCCGCCTTGCTGCTGCAAGCTGCCAAGGGTCGCGCTCAGGTCTTTTTTACTGGCGATCTGGCCCTGGCTGTTATCCGCCGTGACGGCATCGAGCAGTAGATAGCCATCGGCGACCACGGTGCCCTGATGGTTGGTGAAGTGGTTGTCGACTTGCAGGTCCAGCTCATCGCGGCTGCTGATCAAGCCGCCAGTGTTGTCCAGGCTGGCACTGCGGGTATTCAACGCGGCTGCGGAAATGATGCCGTTGATGTTGTTCAGTGCTTGCGCCAAGCGCAACGTCAGCGCCTGATTGCTGAGCAGCTTGCCACCGCTGTTGTCCAGCGTCCGGGCGCCGAGGGTGAAGGCTTGGGCGCTGGAAATTTCCCCATTCTGGTTGACGACACCGTCGAGATTTTTCAGTAGCAGCGCGCCGGGAGTATTGATCAAGCCATGTTGGTTATTCAACTGGCCGTGGTTCAGGTCGAGGCTCAGCGCCGTGTTGCTGAACAACTCCCCGCCCTGCTGGTCGAGGCCCGTGAGCGAGGCGGTCAAGGCCATGGCGCTGGCGATGCGGCCGGTGTCCTGGTTGGTCACTTGGGCGGCAGTCAGGTCCAGGGTGTTGGCACTGGTCAGGCGACCGCCATGACTATTGTCGAAGGCGCCGGTGGTGACCCGCGTTGCGCCCTTGCCGAACAGCACGCCGCCGTTTTGGTTATCGAGGGTGGCGCTATTTAGCGTCAGCCCTGCGTCGGTATTGATCGAGCCGCCCTGATTTTTCAGCGCCCCGGTGGTGGCAACCTTCAGCGCCGCCGCGCTGGACAGGCTGCCCATGGCGTTGTCCAGGCTGGCGGCGTCGAGGGTCAGGGTTCCTTCGCTGCTGAGCAGGCCGGCACGGTTGTCCAAGTCGGCCGTCAGGTTGAGCAACAGGTCACGCTGGCCGGCAAGCGTGCCCCCACCATTGTCCAGACGCGTGCCGGTCAGGTTGAGGGTGCTGCCAAACAGCAGACCCTTGTTCTGATTGATCAGGCGCGCGACCTTGAGCCCCAGTGCGGTGCCCGCCAGCACCTTGCCGCCGTCACTGTTATTCAGTTGATCGCCGGTGAGACCGACATCGACCTGACTGGAGATTTCGCCCGCGCGGTTGTCGACGCTGCCAACATTGAGTTTCAGCGCTTCTGTTGCCCCGACCAAACCACCCTGGCTGTTATCCAGCGAGGCACCGGTCAATGTCAGCGTGCCTTGGGCGACCAGTTCACCACCCTGCTGGGTCAGCGCATCAACATTGGCGACCATGTCGCCTTGACTGGCAATACGCCCAGCGTTATTGAACACGACGCCGGCTTGCAAGTGCACCAACCCCACGGCGCTCAGCAAGCCGCCCTGGTTATCCAGACGTTGACCGGTGAAACCGATGCCGACCTTGCTGGTGAGCAAGCCTTGTTGGCGGTTGTCCATCCGATCGACGAAGAGTTGCAGGTCCTTGTCGGCGCGAATGACACCGCCACGGTTGTCCGTCGTGGTCGTGCGCAACGTCAGCAGATTCTGCCCCGAAAGACGGCCACCACGGTTGTCCAGGCTCAGGCCTTGCACGCTCATCAAGCCCTTGGCCAACAGACTGCCGCCGCCCTGGTTATTCAGTAGCCCGTCGAGGGTGAGGTCGAGGTTACCGTCCGTCACCAGGCTGCCTGCCTGGCGGTTATCCAGGCTCTCGGCCCTGACGCCCAAGCCTTGTCCGGCCCCCAGCGTACCGGCCTGGTTATCCAGGGCACCGCTGATGGTCAGGTTCAGGCGTTGATCGGCGGTGATCTGGCCGCCACCGTTGCCCAGGGTCATGGCGCTGATCGTGCTGTTACCGGCGCTGGACAGCTCGCCATTGCGGTTGAGCAATGCCCCGCTCAGTTGCAGGTTCAAGTCAGCATCGCTGCTGAGGCTGGCGTCAGTGTTGTCCAACTGAGCCGCGCGCAGGTCGACGCCATGCCCGGAGATGACTCCGCGGACGTTAGCCAACGCCTGATCGATGCGTACGTTCAGTCCTTGATCACTGACTAGTTTGCCGCCGGTATTGTCGAGGCTCTGCGCCGCCAGGATGAATGCCTTGGCACTGGAGATTTCGCCGCTCTGGTTGCCGACAGTGCTGAGATTTTTCAACAGCAACTGGCCCGGTGCAGTGATCAAACCACCGTTGTTATTCAGTTGCCCTCTGTTCAGGTCAAGGCTGACATCAGTGGCGCTGAACAATTGACCGCCCGCGTGTTGATCAAGGCCAGTGACCGTTGCAGTCAATGCCATGGCGCTGGCGATACGGCCTGCGCGGCTGTTGTCCACCTCACTCGCCGTGAGCTGGAGTGCGCCGGTACTGGTCAGTTGCCCGCCCTGCTGGTTGGCGAGGGCCCCCGTCTTGAGCGCTACACCATTACCAGCGATACGACCCTGCTGGCTGTTGTCGAGACTGCCGCTGGTCAGGGTCAATCCGGCGTCGGTGAGCAAGGTTCCACCCTGATTGGCCAGGGCGCCGCTGCTGGTGACACTCAAACCACCCACGCTGGAAATACTGCCGCCGTTATTGCCCAGGCTCGCCGCCTGCGCAGTGAGTGTGCCGTCACCGCGTAGCGCGCCTTGGGTGTTGTTCAGTTGCTTGGTCACGACCAGGTTGAGGTTGCGCTTGGCATACACGCTGCCGGCATCGCTATTATCCAACTGCCCGACATTGAGTTGTAGATCGCGCTGCCCGGCAACCAGGCCTTTTCGCTGATTGTCGAAGCTGTCGAGCGACAGGGTAATGTCGCCGTTTGCCAGGATCCGACCGTTGCCGCTGTTATCCGCCTGACTGCCATTCAAGGTCAGATTCGCGAGACTGGAGACTTCACCATTGCGGTTATCCAGCGCAGCGGTGGTCAACCGAAGATTGCCGCCTGAATTGAAAAGCCCGGCTTGGTTGAGCATCTGCCCCGCTATCTGGGCAGTGAGTGCCCCCGCACTGAGCACCTTGCCTTGCTGACGGTTATCCAGCGTGCCCGCAGTCAAGGCCAACGTACCCTGACTGACCATCGCCCCCTGCTGGCTGTTATCCAGCGCAGCCGCGCCAATCTGCAAATCCCTCTGGGCCAGTACACGCCCGCCCTGATTGTTCAACTGGCCACTGGCTGTAATGCTCAGGTTCTGTCCGGCACCGATCAAACCGGCGACGTTATCCAAAGACGCTACCCGTACCGTACCAACAGTCGAACTGGACAGCTCACCGCCGCTGTTATTGAGGGACCCGGCATTCACGCTCAGGTTGTCGGCGCTACTGATCAAGCCGCCCTGAGCGTTCGAAACCTGGTTAGCGGTGACAGCCAGTCCGCCTTGGCTCAGCACCCGGCCTTTCTGGCGATTATCCAGGGTCGAGGTGGAAATCTGCACGCCGGCCTGACCATTCAGCGTCCCGCCCTGGTTGGTCAACGTCTGCGCAACATTCGCCGTCAGGTTACGGCTGGCAACAATACTCTTGCCGTTGTTGTTCAGGCTTTGTGCCGTGAGGCTTACATCACCCGAGGCATTGCGCGTGGTGTCGGCATTCACCCCGACTTCGATAATGCCGTTGTTGGTTAGCTGCCCACCGGCATTCAACGTGATGCTGTCCCGCGCCGCCAAGGTTTGCTGGTTGGTCAAGTCACCCTGAGTCTGCGCATTCAGCGTCGTGCCGGCATAAACCGGGCCCTGCGCATCAAGGCTTGCCGCCTTGACGTTGACCGCCCCGCTGGCCGAGGTATCGACCATGCTCAGATGCCCATTGGCATCGAGCTGGATATCCCCGCCACTGGCAATCAGCTTGCCGTCCAGCTTCACCCCAACCCCGGCCTCGGTGCCGACCAATTTGATCGCCCCGGCGTACATCCCGCCCAGCGCCGAAGAGTCGATCGCCAGTTCCGGCTTTACACTGCCGTCATCGGCGCGGGCGGTGGCGTTGAGGGTGTCGGCGTTGACGTCGTTACGCCCGGCCACGATCGTCAGGTTCTTGGCCTGGATCTCGGCATTGATCTTGGCGCTGCGGGTGATGATTTCGAAGTGGTCAACGTTGGTCGCGTTAAGACCGGCGCCTTCGATGGCGACGCTGCCCTGGTCCACTTGATAACGATCCAGCCGACCGTTTTCGACGATTGGTTTACCGGTGCTCAAGGTCACTTTCGGGCTGTTGATGAAACCGCAGCCGTTGCAGCTGATGCCATACGGGTTGGCGACGATGACGTGGGCCGATTGCCCGGCCACTTCGGTGTAGCCGCGCAACTGGCTGGGGCTGCCGCCGTTGACTTCGTTGAGGATGGTCGTGGCGGCCGCGCCCTGGAGGTTCGGGTTGCCGACGATGATTCCGCCCAGTTGCGTGGACTGGGTACGGGAGGTGGCGTTGTTGAGGATTACGCCGTTGCTGCCGACGTTGTAGTCCTTGAATTGGTTGTGGGACAGGCCGTTGGCGTTGGGCTTGGCGATATTGACGATGGGCACGCCATTGCCGGCCCGATCCAGGCCGGTGCCCGGGGCGCTGACCACGATGCCGTCGGCCTGGGCCCACATCGGTTGCCAGAACATGACGTTGGCCAACAGGAACGCCAGGCCGCGCTTGGGCATCCCGAGAAACCGCTCGCGGTTTT
The DNA here is from genome assembly GCF_051131955.1 of Pseudomonas sp. Z4-20. Taxonomy (NCBI): domain Bacteria; kingdom Pseudomonadati; phylum Pseudomonadota; class Gammaproteobacteria; order Pseudomonadales; family Pseudomonadaceae; genus Pseudomonas; species Pseudomonas sp. Z4-20. The sequence goes on along the minus strand of NZ_CP071641.1, from coordinate 2,387,546 downwards.
CCAGGGCAGCAGAAGGTTGGCGGGCCAGGAAGGCGTATTGGCGGTCGTCCATGATCAGGTCTCGTTGCAGCAGATTAAATGGATACGTCTACGCGGAAGTAGATCGGCGCTTCGCGCTCGGTCAGGGCATCCGGACGTTCCAGGGAATGGGCGAAGGTGACGCTGGCGCTCAGGTGCTGGCCACGGGCGAACAGCTCCAGCGAGTTGCTCGACATACGCCCGTGCTGATCCTCGTTGTAGCGATCGCCACGGATCACGCCTTGGTCATAACCAAGGCTGGTGCCGTATTCGGCGAACACCGGGCGCAGCCATTCCAGCGTCACCGGGCGGCTCCAGCGCAGGTCGTTGCGCCAGTAGCCGCCGCTGTCGCCGGACAACGATTGGTCCTTGTAGCCACGAATCGACGACTGCCCGCCCAGGCTCATGCGTTGCGGGCTGAACAGCACGTCTTCGCTGCGCTGGCCGGTCATCAGGCTGCTGAAGCTGAACGACTCGCCCCACACCTTGAAGGGTTGCAGGTAGCTGGCGGTGGCCGTGTACTTGCGGTAACGCGCGTCGGCCTGGCCGGGGCCCGGGTCGTTATCACCCTGGGCATCGAAGGCACCGATGCCTTGCTGCACGCCCAGGTCCAGGTTGACGAAGGCGTTGCCGATCCGGCGGCCATGGTTGATGCCGAATTGGCCTTCGCTGAGGCGATTGCTGCTGACATCGAGCTTGCTGTCTTCGATGAAGTTGTTGGTGCGCAGGTACGCCAGGCCCGTGTTGAGGGAGGTCTTGCTGACGGCGTCACGATGGATCACCCGCTCGACGCGCAACTGATGGTTCTGGCTGTCGCCGGTCTGCTTGAAGTTGAAGCCGTTGGCTGGGATCTGCGAGCGATATTCGCTCTGGCTGTAGGTGTAGCTGAAGTTCCACCAGCCCCAGGGCAGGTTGTAATAAAGCATGGCGTTGTTGGAGGTGTGCTGGTGGTCGGTCATCGCATCGTGACCGCCGCGCAACATCAACTGGTCGGCCAACCCCAACGGGCTGTCCCATTCAAAGCTGGTGCCCCACTGTTGCTCGCCGGTGCTGCGCTGGCCGTCGTTGCTGCGGGACAGGCCGGCACGCCAGGGCTTTTGCGGATCGTTGGTCACCTGAACTTCACTGCCACCGACGTTCTGGCCGGGGGTCAGCTCCATTTTTGCCTGGTTCGAGGGCAGGCGATTGAGCTGGTCCACCAGTTGTTCGATTTCCCGCAGGTTGACCAACTCGCCGGCCTTGCCGGGAAACGCCATCGCCAGCTCCAGCGGTGATAACCGGCTGTTCTCGGCGCCCTTCAGGCCTTCCAGACGCCCTTCCACCACCAACACACTCAAATGCCCGGCGGACAGATCCTGTTGCGGCAGGTAGGCGCGGCTGGTGACCAGGCCTTTCTCGATGTAATGGTCGGTGATGACTTTGAGCAGTTCGTTAAGCTGCGGCACGCCCAGGCATTGGCCGATGTAGGGCTTGAGCAACTGCTCGCGCTCGCTGGCGGACAGGCTGTCAGCGCCTTTGAGTTCGATGGTCTTGATCGTGAAACAGCGGGTCTCGGCAGGCGTCGTCGGCTGGGCCGGTTGCGCCTCCTTGCCTGGCAAGTCCTTGAGTTCCTCGAGACGCCGGCGTTGCTCTTCGAGCAAGCGGTTCTGGCGCTCGAGGATCAGGTCGGTGTCACCGGGCGTCGGCGCGGCGAGAGCAAGGGTAAGCGGAGAGAGGCACAGCAAAGCCAGGCAAAACCTCGCCGCAGTAATAAGTAAGCACATGTTCATCCCTGTGTCGTGGCTTTTTGATATCACGACAAGAGAGGCATGCTAGGCATTTGCCAGACGACTTCAATTACAGTTGTGTGAATTATTTATTTCTTCCGTCAATCGCGGCCACGAGAAAGAAAACTTGAGCCCAGATAGTGGGGCTCCAGCGACGTTCTACTCGGAGTTTGCAGGAAGGAAGATGAAGCACTTGTGCTGAGAGAAAATACTCCGAGGGATGTGCTCAAATGATTCTTAAGCTTGAGGGTCTTCGTGGAGTGGCTCGTGGAGTTGTTCGAAAGCAAGGGATTGCGCTGACGGCCCAGGATAACCCTGGCGTAACAACCCTGAAAAACACCAGTCTTTATCACAAAAATAGAGATGGGAGGGATATAACAAGAAACATCCTCCGGGCTGGGTTGGAACCCTAGTAGCGACCACTTTCGGCCAATTACTGCCCGTCAGTCTGGAAGGACCGACTTTTTCAACAGAATCGGCCAAAAGCAGACGTTCTACGTGGTCCGCTTTCGACCCGTTGCGGTTATACGGTGAACGTCCGGAGTTCATGCCTGAACGGTCATTCGCCCCTCACACCGACAACTATGTATGCGTCAACGTCCGCTCGGGTGTTCATAGTTATGTATCCCGCTAAACGAAGTACTGAAGACTGCCTACACTGCGTTTGTTTTCTACGATGGATTTATGATAGTTCCGTCCGCGGAGCGTGTTACCCACATGTTGTTCTCAACGGTGAAATTGAGAGTCTCTCCGCGCCTGGAGATCTAGGGGCGCGTCGGCAAAAAATAACCAAGTGAGTTGTTAGCTATTACTCAAAACCCAAGATTAGAAAACTTTTTATACCTGGAACGTACAGGTTTCTGGTATTTCAGATCTATTATTTAGGATGATCGGCGTAACATTATTCCAAACACTGGTTACCTTTCTCTCAAACTCTCGCTCACATGCTGCTGCAGCGGACTAAGGAAATATTCAATCACGCGGCGCGTGTCGGTTTTCACTTCCGCTGTTATAGCCATCCCTGGAGATAATTTAATATCCGTACCGTTAACATTCAGTATTTCTTTATCTAGATGAATTTTGCTGCTGTATACCAGCCCACGCTTCTCATCTTCGATAGCGTCCCGAGATACACTAATTACCTCACCATTAATCGTACCGTACTTTGTAAAAGTGAAGGTTTCGACTTTTACGGTCACTGCCTGCCCCGCTCGTACAAAGCCAACATCTTTGTTTTCAAGCATGGCCTCGACTTCGACGGGTTGGCCATCGGGTACCAGAACCATCAATTGTTGCGCGGGTGTGATCACGCCTCCCACGGTATGAACTTCCAATTGCTGAACTGTTCCATCCACGGGCGACTCGATCGTAGTGAGGGCTTCTTGGTAGCGAGCCTTCGTTAAGTCTTGGCTGAACGTTGCAATTTTTTGATCGGCTTGTTGCAGTAGGTCGAGCATTGCTCGTCGAGATTGGGCCACAATGCCATCGCGGCGACGTTCAGCCTCTTGGCGTGCAGCGGTGGACTGCAGAACGCTGGCTTGCTGGACGCTGAGTTGGCGTTCAAGATCAAGGCGGGCTTGCTCTTTTTCCAGGTAAGCGTGTCGCGCAATATATTGTTTTTGGAGGAGGCGCTCATAGTCGTCTGCGAGCTTCACTGCTATGGGTAGCGTTTTCTGCAGGCTGGCTACCTGAATTCGTGCAGATTGAATATCAGCCTGACGCTGCTGAATTTCCGCGTCGGCCTGGTCGAGGCTACTGCGGTATTCCTGATACTGACCTTGCAGCCAACGCTCGGCAGCGAGAACATGTGCAGGATCCGCTTCTGGGATAGTGCCTTCCAAACTCCGAGGAGACGTGCGCTGGTTAATAGCCTCCAACATGGCCGATGCTCGTGCGCTATCCACACGAGCGGCAAGCAGATCGCCTCGAACACGTCCTACGTCGGCATCCGCGGAAGTGGAGTCCAATTCCAAGAGTAGTTGACCGGCTTTAACTGATTGTCCATCACGTACGTGAATAGCCTTGATCACCGCCGTTTCACTTGCTTGGATGATCTTGGTTTTACCGCTCGGAATGATTTTTCCAGTGGCGGTCGCAACTACATCAATTTTGCCGAAGCAAGCCCAGAGCAAAGCCAAGGCTGCAAACGTCATAATTGTCCACATGAAAATCCGCGGCGCGGGATGGCTTGGTTTATCTTGCAGTTCCAGAGAGGCTGGCAGGAATTGCACTTCATGTGCCAGGCGCGTAGGGGCATCCATCTCTTTTCGGCGGCTCCAGGACTGGCGCCAAACTCGTCGATAGTGGTGCAGCAAGCCCGTTGATTCATTATCAGACATGGCTGCCTCCCTGCTGTAAGCGATGTAGACGCGAATAATGGCCGGCCTGATGAGCCAGTAGTTCTGCATGCGTTCCCTGCTCAACGATCTGCCCACGATCCACGACAACGATGCGATTGGCGTCGCGAACAGCAGACAATCGATGGGCAATGATGATCACTGTTCTACCCTTGCATATGGCCTGCATGTTCTGCTGAACAATACGCTCAGATTCATAGTCCAGAGCACTGGTAGCCTCATCAAAAATTAGAATCCGCGGGTTCCCCATGAGTGCACGGGCGATAGCGATACGTTGGCGTTGCCCTCCCGATAACGAGGCGCCATGTTCGCCGACCATGGTGTCGTAACCTTCGGGCAGCTCCAGGATGAACTCATGTGCGCCGGCCAGCGTTGCGACTTTCATCACGACGTCTAAAGGAGCCCCAGCATCACTCAATGCAATATTTTCTCGAATAGTGCGGTTAAACAGCATGTTGTCCTGCAACACCACGCCGATTTGTCGCCTCAGCGAGGACACATCAGCCAAGGCCAGGTCCATTCCGTCTACTAGAACGCGACCACGCTCAGGTACATAAAGGCGTTGCAGTAAACGTGTCAGCGTGCTTTTGCCAGAACCTGAGCGGCCTACCACCCCAATAACCTGGCCTGCATTGATGGTTAAATTGATTCCGCGCAGCACCTCAGAACCATCTGGCCGATAACGAAAATGCACCTGATCGAATTCGATGCGACCTTTGATGGGAGGAAGTGCGCTGCGCGCTGCGTTAGAGAATTCAGTGCGAGAATTCAGAATGTCACCAAGGCGCTGTACCGATACTCCAGTCTGCTGGAAATTCGTCCAGAGCTGTGCGAGCCGCATGATTGGCTGAGCCACGCGTCCAGCAAGCATGTTGAACGCAATCAACTGTCCAACCGAGAGCTGACCATCAATAACCAGGCGTGCTCCGAGCCACAGAGTTGCAACGGTGACCAGCTTTCCTATAAGTGCAACACTTTCATTGGCAATAGCCGATAGATTCTGAGTTTTAAATCCCGCCGCGACATATCCCGCCAGCTGGTTATCCCATTTCCGGATCGCCTGAGGCTCAACAGCCATTGACTTCAGCGTGTCAATTCCATTGACGGTTTCCACAAGAAAAGCCTGGTTTTCAGCGCCGCGAGCAAAGCTGTCATTCAGCCGTTTGCGCAGTATTGGGGTAATGAGCAGTGAAACCAAGATGTACAGGGGTAGCGATATTAGGACTATCAGCGTCAGCCATCCGCTGTAGTAAAACATCACTGCAATGAACACCACGGAAAAGAGTACATCCAGCAGCAGGGTGATCGCGTTGCCAGTCAGGAAGTTACGGATGTTTTCCAGTTCACGCACTCGGGCTACGGAGTCACCCACTCGACGCGCCTGAAAATACGAAAGCGGCAATGTAATGAGATGGCGAAAAAGTTTCGAGCCTAGCTCCACATCAATCCGGCTGGCCGTGTGTGCGAATACATAAGTACGTAGACCAGAAAGGGCTGACTCAAACAACATGACCCCTGCAAGGCCTACAGCGATCACGTCGAGTGTCGTCAACCCATGATGCACTAGCACTTTGTCCATGACGATTTGAAAGAACAAAGGGGTGATTAAAGAAAATATCTGCAAGACGAAAGATACCAGCATGACTTCGCCAAGCAGCTTGCGGTATTTGACAATCGCAGGAATGAACCACGTGAAGTCAAAACGGGAGGTTTCACCAGGAGTCGCTGATTCCGAACGTATCAACAGAAGCAGCCCGGTCCAGCGGTCCTGAAGTGCTTCAAACGTAATAATTTCTGGCCGGGCCACCCGGGGGTCGTGGATTAAGACCTTTCCTTGATCCAGACGAGCGACAATAAAATACCCGCCATCCTTATCTGCCGCTATGGCAGGCAACGGTGTTCGGTCCAATCGATCGAGCGAAGTGTTAGCGGCTTTGGCCTTAAGGCCCAATTTTCGTGCCGCTAAAATTAATTCGGCCTGTGACAGACATTGGCCAACGTTGCCGAACTCGTGCGTCAATTGCTCAGAAGAAGCTGAAACCTGATGAAAACGCGCAAGCATTACCAACGATGCAAGACCGGTATCGATGTTCGTCATTCTTTCGGGCACTGAAGTACCCCCTCCTGCGTTGTCCATAGCGCTTCCATGCATGTGGCAGGCGAGCTAGCCTGGCACGAATACGAGGGTAGCAATATGCTACCTCCGATCGGATAATAGTCTTAAAAAGTAATGTGTAAACTTGATAATCACCTATTCGATAGACGGCTTAAAGGCGTTCGGTGGTAAAAAATCGCGGGACGGGTCGTAATCCTGTTTCAGGTACGCCGCTAACGCCAGAAGATCCTCAGGGCTCAGTATTCCAGCGGCTTGTTTCAGCTTCAAATTATCGAGAATGTAGTCATACCGAGAATTGTTGTACTCACGGACGACGGCATAGAGCTGTCGTTGCGCAGTCAGCACATCCGCGATATTTCGTGAGCCGATGTCTACTCCTACCTGGTTAGCCTCGACAGATTTTTGGCCGGAAATGATGCTCTGCCGACGAGCTACGATCTGCTCAATGTCCGCATTAATTCCACGAAAGGCGTTGCGAGTATTCAGTACCACCTCGCGGCGACGGTCTTCATGTTCGTCCTGGCTTTGGAGCAAACGCTCCGTAGACTCCTTAATCTGAGAGTTTGTCATTCCACCTGAGTAGAGCGGTATGTTCAGCTCAATACCAACCGAACTCTGTGCAACGTTGTCACGGTAGCCATTGCTACCGAAATCAGTTGGATTGCTATAGCCAAAACTGTCGTTATCCCCTTTTCGATACGATGCAACAGCATCGAGAGTCGGGGCGTGTCCAGCTTTTCGCTGGTTGAGAGTTTGCTCTGCAGCATCTACGGCTCGCCCTGCTGCTTGCAATTCCAAGTTTTGCCGAATCGCAGTTTGCACCCAGTCCTGTGCCTCATTAGGAACTGGGGGGGCGACGGGGAGTGTATGACCAATCCCGGAGATTGAGGTGTATTCTTGCTTGGTCAAGCGCGCCAGCGTTTCATAGGCATCATCGACCTTCCTCTGCGCCTGTTGCCGATTTGCATGCGCGTTATCGTAGGCTGCCTGGGCGTCGTAGACATCGGTAATGCTGGAAGCACCGTCTTCCAGCCGACCTTGCGCCTGATCACGCTGCCGCAGCAACGCTGCTTCTTCTGCTTTTGTGGCAGCGAATGCATCCAACTGACGTAAAGTTTCGAAGTACGCTTGGGCGGCACTCAAAATTATGTCCTGCTCTTTCGCGGATAGCTCCAGCCCTGCCTGAGTCACCGTGTAACCCGCGGCCTGCACCTGGTACCAACGATCAAGCCGAAACAATGGTTGGCTGAGGTTTGCCCTGAACGTGGTGCCGCTGCGCTCGCGACTAAGAGACGGCTCATCGCGTTCGAGGCGAGTAACTTCAGATGTGGCGCCAGCTGTAAGACTGGGCAGTAATCCTGCCCTAGCTTGAGGTAGTGCTTCCCGCTGCGCCAGATAGGCGTGTCGGGCTGCAGCCAGTGGGGCATCATTGATCACCGCGGCCTTGTAAACGCCCATCAAGTCGGCGTGAGTGAATCTAGCGTTGGTGGCGGCGTTTCCCAGCTGGGCAAAAGCGCACGCACTACCGAGAATTCCTAACCGTAACAAGTAAGAAAAGGTCATCTACATTCCATGTGATAGCGGAGCTGCTCATAATTATGTGTTAAGACAGGTATCGGCATCATATCCATTACCTTTAGATATTTCCTAGGCTGCGACCTTCTAACATCCACAGCTTAAAATTTTGTAAACAGGCGTGACCAGATTCAGGCGCATTGTCTATTTCGCCTCTTGAAGATAGCGGCCGAACTTGGCCAGAGGCGCAGTGGTTGGTCCTATTCCCTCGGAGATGCGATTGTCCCTCCACCAAAAAATTGGGTCTGGAGCGGGAAGCAAAGTGGGGGAGTGCCCCTTAGACGCTTACACATGTTTTTTGATAATGTTGCTGGAATAAATTCATGACTAAAAACGGCTCAATGCGCTCGTCCAATGGGCAAGCGCATTGAGGCACGTTTCTATTTCCAGTTTGCAGCTATCGTTGCATCCAGTGCGGTGTGATAAGACGCGCTCAAAGTCGTTTCGCCTTGAGCAGGAGGAGAAAAAGACGCCATCGCATTTACTAAGTTCTGAACATTGCTATCTGTCAGCGTTTTACCATCTGCGCTTTTTAACTGTTCAACATGGTTCGCGGATGATACATACCAATCTTTGATAAGGAAATTATCTGAGGTGCCAATCACAGCAATTTTCAAATCGTTTGACCCGGCCGCCTTGGAGAACCACAGTTGATCGGACATAATGTCATTCATGAAGTATACAGAGTCGAGATTTCCACTTGTTGCGTCTGAGTCAACTAAGGTATCTGAGCCGAACCCTCGAGAGAGTTGGTAGGTATCATTCCCGGTTCCTCCGTTCAATGTATCGCTTCCGGCGTTGCCGATCAGGACATCGTTGCCTGCCCCCCCTGACAAAATGTTATTGCCCTGGTTTCCTGTAATAGTATTATTAAGTGAGTTGCCAGTCGCGTTTATCGCGTTGGAACCACTGAGGGTGATATTCTCAAGGTTGCTGCCTAGCGTATATGTAATGCTGGTTTCGACAGTATCAATCCCTTCGTTTGCGTTTTCCGTTACGGTGTCACCAGTACTATCGATCACATATGTGTCATCTCCAGCGCCACCAACGAGTTTGTCGGAACCAGCAAGTCCATCCAGCCGATCGTTGCCAGCGCCACCCATTAAGGTGTTTGCAGCCGAGTTTCCCTGTAAGAAATTATTCAATGAGTTTCCAGTGCCATTAATTGCAGTGGTACCCAGCAGAGTGAGATTTTCGGCATTAGTGGCGAGTGTGTAGGTGACCGAACTTTGGACAGAATCTATCCCTTCGTTGAGAAGCTCAGTGATGACATCTCCAACATTGTCGACGATGTACACATCGTCGCCTGTACCGCCAATCAATTTATCAGCACCACCTTTACCATCTAGCGTATCGTTTCCAGCAGCTCCAGTCAGCGTATTAATCGCGGAATTCCCTGTGAGTGTATTTGCGAGGGTATTGCCTGTACCGTTAATCGCCGTGGTTCCAGTCAGTATCAGGTTCTCAATGTTAGAACTCAAGGTATACGTTATCGACGATTCTGCGGTGTCGCTGCCCTCATTTGCGTTTTCGTTGAGTACGTCTAAAGCGCTGTTAACCACGTAAACATCGTTTCCTGCTCCTCCGAACATGGTGTCATTCCCACTACCCCCGTCAAGGCGGTCATTTCCGTCGCGGCCGTAAAGCAGATCATTCCCGTTTCCACCATTTATTGTATCGTTCCCCGACCTTCCCGATAATGTGTCATTCGAAGACGTCCCGTTTATCGTCAGGTTTTGTATTGTAGTGATAAATTTGAATATGTCTGTCGCTGCCGCTCCCATGGTGTCCCTAGCTGTTATCAGAACAGTTGTCGCTCCTACTGCCCCGGCTGGCGGAATACCACTAAATGTGTTGTTGGTTGGGTTGTATGTAAGCCAACTCGGTAATGGTGATCCGTCTTCTAATGTTGCGGTCAAAGTTAACGAATCACCAGCATCCGAATCACTGAATGTATTGCTCGGGATGCTATACGTAAACGCTAGCCCTTCAGCTAACGACTGATCGCTTATCTGCGCATTTAGTGTAGGATTATGATTGGGGCCAGTTACATTGAGCACCAGATCGTAGGCTGTGCCGGCGCCATAGTTGTCCCGTCCCCACAAGAAGAGTCGCGGAATACCTTGGTCGCCCGCACTTGGAGTTCCCGACAAGGTCCGAGTATCACGGTTAAAGTTCAGCCAGGCCGGAAGTGCCTCTCCGTTGAACCCTTCAACGCTATAGAACACTGTATCCCCAACGTTGGGATCAATGATTAGGTCTTTGGGGATGGTGTAGGAAAACGCCTCACCTATCACTGCGCGCAGTTTTGGTGGGGACGCAATAAAAGTAGGACTGCTATTGTCTGCTCCGAGTTGAACTGCGTTTTCAATATCTGCTTCGAACCATTTGGTACCATCCAAGAACTCTACAACATCAATTTTGGCGTCGTAAGCAACACCGTTGACCGAATCGTATTCAGCGTAGTAATAATAAAAGCTGACTTGGTCGTAAGTTCCTTTAAGACGAAAGACTAAATCGAATTCATTTCTGAAGACGACAATGTCACTGCTGGCTGCATTAACGAACCGTAGCGTGTTAACCGCTCCGCTTTTATCATAGTTGTCTATCTTGTCTTGGCCGTCGCCGCGACCAAATACATAGGTGTCATTCCCCCCCCCGCCCGATAATTGATCGCTGCCTTCGCCACCCTCCAGGGTGTCATTGCCTAAGTAGCCGGATATAATATCATTCCCTTGACGGCCGTTGATTGTATCGTCACTGTAAAAACCCTCGATCGTCTCATTCTGAGCGCTGCCTACCACCACCTTTGCATTTAATTCGGAGGGTGCTAAATATTGCGATGCACCACTAAAGTCCTTAAGGGTAATGCCCTTATTTGCTCCAAGCTCCGAGAAAAATCCTTGGATCTCTAGTTTGTTCAGCGGGTCTTTGTCAATTGTAATTATTAATGAAGAGTTAAGTTTTGTGAAACTTAAAGAGTCAATAAGTTTATTTTCGACTAATATTATTATCTCGTTGGCAAGACCCGACGCTACGTCATTGCCATCGCCTTTTCTCATGATATAGGTATCTGAACCACCACCTAGACTCTCATAGGAGTCGTTATCAAGACCGCCGTCGAATATATTATTGCCTGAATTACCAATTAGAGTGTCCGCTCCACTTCCGCCTATTAGCGTATCATTTCCTCCATTGCCCTTCAGAAGGTCCCCGTCGTCCCCACCGACTAGAATGTCATTACTCGCGCCGCCATATATTTGATCATATCCGGCTCCTCCGTCGAGGTAGTTTTCATTATCCGTACCCTGTAACACATCCGCACCAGGTGTGCCGTGCGTTAAAAGGTTTAAAATATCTTCTTGAAGCCAAATGGTTCCATTTTTAAATATGATTTGGTCTAACGCATATCCATTATTAGTCAAGCTATTGTCAAAATAACTTTGAATTACTATAGACTCTGTGACTTCGCCTGAAGTGATGAAAAATTGAAGATCATACCCACTCCTTCTTGCTAATATATCTTGAGGTAATATCCCCTCTCCAAACAAAAGAATATCTGGTCGTGTGCCTTTCGCGTCCGAATCCGCGTTGAAAATAAAGTCGTTCCCATCGCCTTTGTTAAAAACATAAGTATCAGAACCGTCGCCCCCCATCATGTAGTCACTTCCAGCCCCCCCTGACAGATAGTCATCACCGGCGCCACCGTACAAGTGATCATCACCCGCGTAGCCTAGGATCAAGTCTCGAGAGGCTGTTCCGATCAACATGTCGGAGTTCACTGTTCCTACTGGGAAGCTCGCAAATCCGAAATTTAACAGAGCTATTTCGATAGCAGATCCGGTATCGTTGCCGTATTTCCTCATTTCGGCACTGATTTCAGATCCGATCGCTCCAGCATTTGCTAAGTACTTTGAAAACTCTTGCGCCAACGCGATCCCGTTTTTCGAGTTTTGAGCGTATTCGTCTTTCAGATAATTAACAGCAGACGAAACGTTCCACTCTGCACCATCTCCAGATATTGTGAGAGTGAGGTCGGTGAAGATGTCTTTAAGATGGGTTTGCATCATCAGTTTGCTGTAAATTAACCCCGACAACTCATCGAAGCTTTGAAGCAGTAACGCCGCAGCTGGACCATTGGGGTTTGGATCTTTTTCTCCCCAACACCAAGTGCCGATGAAACCATCGCCCATAAATTTCTCTAGAGCTAATAGCTTTCGGGAGTCACCCATCGCATTACCATATAAGCTATTATCTCTACTATGAGGGTCCGAGGAAGCAACTCCAGCCCATAAGTAAATGATGTTGGTAAGCAATGATCTCCGGACGTCGGGATCCGCCTCTGTGGTAAAACTCTCAATCAATGTTTGTAGCGCACCGGTTGAATCTCTTGCGATTGCTTGGTGAAGACTATGGACATCGCCAAACGCGGCGATGTCCGGCAAGGAAGCGATTGTTGGACTGATATTTATTAAGTTGTTGTCGATCGTATCGGTGGAATTAACATCGAACCAAACATCTTCAATGGCATGGGTCGTGCCATCCGTTTTTGTAAATGAGCCTGTCTGCCGGTGCTGGTTATTATTTGCGTCAGAAGCATATGGTAATGTCGTATTACTTTGATTTTTATCCGAGTAGGACAGGTCGATTGACTTTACGTTTGCTTGAGCTAAAGTTAAATACTCTGCCTGCTGAAGAACCCCATCGGAATTTTTGTCAATCCATACGCCAAGTTCGGCATATGCCTTATCTCTGGAGTCAAATTTTCCATCCAAGTTGTCATCAAGATCTGCTAATGCTAGAAATCCGTTTTGAGCGGACTGGCCGCTTCTCAAGTCTGTATTATTTCCAAACAGTTCGGTGCCGTCATCAATTTCCCCATTCTTGTTTTTATCCCACACTAATAGCCCATCGTCTTTGCCAACCCAGCCAGTATTTTCTGAGAAACCGCTTTTGTCGTGATCAAAGTAAATACCTTGGCTGGCACCGATTGTTTCTACCCCATCTCCATCCAAGTCCAAAACCAGTGGGCTTCGTGTTATTTCCGCAGTGTTAAACTGATCGACGAAATGCTGTTTTTCTGAATCTGTGAATTCAGCTCCATGTGCAAGAGGAAACATGAAATTAATAATGGGACTTAGATCTAGCCAAGGAGCGTCTCCACCTGAGGATCCTTCCTCATCTTTATAGGATCCGCTGAACTTGAATGTGTTATCGGTGTTTAGTTTGAAATCAAATTTCCCAAGGGAGTCGCCGCTACCACTTGAAAGTTCTGCAGAGATGCCCTCTGAGTCAATGCTGTACTCCTGTTTGGTACCATCTGGCCCGAGATGTTCTATGGTTAGAGAGTTAGCTGTGGTTCCTGCACTGTAAGAGTAAGTGTCATTCCCATCTTTAAGTGTAGCAGAGCCGCCGATCGTGCCATCCGTGTTAGCACTAAAATTCCAAGCTGAAGCGTTATTAAATCCGCTGAAGTCGACACCGACTTCATTGCCGCCCGCAGTGACACCAATTGAGCCGTTTTGATCTTTTAGATTTATACCTCCAGATAATCCGTTAATTGCTTCAAATGAAATTTTTGCCTGGCTAACCGATCCATCGCCATTTAGTTGATCATGAGAAAAGCCGAAGCTCGTCTTACCGTCACTGTAGTTTATCGTTCCCGTGTTTCCATTTGCATCACTAATGTTTCCGCTCGCTGAAAGACCGCTGGCGTCATATTTAAAATTAAAAACAACTGACTGCACCATTTAGATATTCCTTTTCTTAATTCGCGGAGGTTGTATTTGGAGCGGGCATATCGAGTATTGAACGAATAAACTTGTCGTCTGGTCCCCCTTGCAATGCATAGATGTACCAACTGCCAACGATTTTTCGATATCCCACCTGAAGACCAATGATTTCACCATCGTCTCTCTCAATCAGGTAGCTCCTGCTCTCAAATACTCCCGCGCGCTGCACACTCGGGCCGATATGAACTTTATAGACTGTATGCCCATTCAACCAGGCAAGATAGGCTTCTTGGCTTTTGCTTATTATCGTCGCTTCGTTTTTTTGCCACTTATCAAAGTGGCCAACAAACGCTTTGTCCCAGCATTTATCTTTAAAACGTGTACCAATGCAGCTTACGTAGCTCTTTTCGAATGAGTCTATGTTCGAAATCTCGGAGTTAGCATGGGCTGCGGAGATATTCCACAGCGCCACCGCAGTCACCAGTAAGCTATTTATTTTCATGTGTTATTACTCCTGCTATCAAGGTCTATAGAGAGGGCGCAACTTATCCTGTCTTCTTAATTTTATATTTGTGCTTTTAGGTGGGTGTCAATAAACCCATTGAATTCGTCGTTCCATTTGCCATCCCCTCTAAATTCATAGATGCCTTCCTTGAAGAATTTCAAAATAAGCAGTTCACAAAAAACCCCACCTACAGGACTTTTATGCATGATGCCCCCATATCAGTTTCTTAGCAGTTCCGACTTTAAATGCCAAATGGCTGAGCAGAGAAAATATTTGCAAGACGACAAAAACAAACAGAATTTCTCTAAACTGATAGAGGTGTTTGACAGTCGGAGGGATGAAGCATGTGAGGCAATAACGTGAGGACTTTTTGGAAATCACTACTTCAGGGTATATAGATAGAAACGGCTCGGTCCAGCAGTTCTGAAGTGCGGAGCGGGTTGACCGTGGTTCGCGGATTAATGCCTGTCCTTTATCGAGAAGCGCGACGATGAAAGATCCGCCGTTATTACCCGCAGCTGAGGCTTGCTGTGGCGTTCGGGCTATTCGGTCGGTCGTAGCGTTAGCGGCTTTGGCCTTAAGGTTCAGTTTTCGAGCTGCTCGAAGGCGTTTCGCTCGGGATAGGCGCTGGCCAACGTTGCCAAACTCTCGCGCCGAAGCAGAAACCTGATGAATACGCGAATGCATCTTTAAGGATGCAAGGCCAGTATCGGCGGCCTCCGGGCTTTCGGGTAATGAATTGTCCACACCTGAGTTCTTCATAGCGCTTCCATGCATATGCCAAGCGAGCTAGCCTGGCACGAATACGAAGGTAGCAATATGCTATCTTCGCTCGATCATAGCTGTAAAAAGTATGGAGTAAAGCTTGGAAACTGCCTAGGCGATGAATGGCCTTGCGGGCTCCGAGGCAAAAAATCTCGGGAAGGGTCGTAATCCTTTTTTAATTACGCTGCGGACGCCACAAGATCGTCAGGGCTCAATGCCCCAGCCGCTTGTTTTAGCTTCAGATCATAAATAATTTAGTCGTAACGAGTATTGTTGTAATCGCGCACAACCCCATATAGCTGGCGTCAAGCGTTGAGCATGCCAGCGATATTTCGTGAACCTATGCCTTCCTGAGCCTGGTTGGCTTTGACGGATTTTTGAGCCGGATATGCCCCGCTGGCGGGCTGCGATTGGTTTTACGTCCGCGTTGATCGCGCGAAATGCATTGCGAGTTCAGAGCGACTTCGCGGCGACGATCTTCATTGTCATCCTGGCTTAGATATATCGACGTTCCACGAAGCAGCAGAAACGTTGCATTGTCAGAAAAAGGGGTTCGGTATGATTCCCTACACCTCTAGGTATTTTTAGCGTATCGCCGACCGATGCAGTCGCGCAACAAACCGATCATCTGTGCGACTCCACCGACATGATGCTTCGCCAAGCGATCTGAATTCCACCAAAATTGCGTTCAATTGACTGGTGTATTGTTCGGGTCCCTCACTGGGTTACTCTCTTTGGAGGTTCCAGGAGACCATCATTGACCTGCCGTCGGACCTACTCGCCAGTTTAAGACTGACCATCGGAGACTTACTGACCATTGAAGTGATCGACGGGGCAATAGTTCTGACGCGTTTTACCTAATCTTCAGACGAGCAAAATGCGAACACCACATTTAAGCGGCGGCGATTGGACATTGATTGCCAGTGGCGAAAATCCGCATTGGGTTGTGAATTTAACCATTTGCGAGGGCAGCAATTTTTCTTGTTGGGATGACTACTTCTGGCCGATTGCTGCCCGTCACTAGCGGCAGAAATCGGCCAATTGCTGCCCCACAAGAGAATCCCCTACGCTTGAAAAAAACGGTCGGGCCGGCAAGAGCAAAGGGCACTGGACGCCTTGTCATCGATAATCTCTTCGCTGGCCAGGCGTCCTACTATCGCCGCCAAAGTAACTCCAGGGTGCATTGCACAAACGTAGACGCCATCCACTTTTGGTAGATAGCCAATGATGGGAATGCCATCGGCAGGCATGGGCCTGAGTCCGACACTAGCCTGTTCCGGGAGTATGGAAACAACACCATGGAGTTCATCCTGGATTGTCTTGGCAGTTCGAAGCGCTATCGCTGCCGGCTCATTTTCCATGGCGTCGCCCAGGTAATCTTCTGCCGCAAGCAACGCACCATCCGAATCTTGCCTGACTTCCATTTCAGGGCTGGAGATGAGGGTGTGCACGAGGTTGGGTTGTGACTTGTAACGGATGAAAATAGCAGGCGAGGCCTCTATTGGCAGGGACACTCCAAGCATGTCTGTCAGCTTCGTGATGCCTGTTCCGGCTGCCAGTACGACAATATCGGCATCGATGATGCCCATTGTTGTTTTGACTCCGGTCACCGTTGCACTCTGGGTTGCAAAACCGAGCACTCGCGTCTGAGTGAGAATCTGCGCCCCATACGCCTGGGCACCTGCGATCAACGTATACGTAGCCGCCACTGCGTCCAGCGCTCCTTCTTCAGCCGCATATCATATATAGCAGACAGCGGAGGGTTTTTGAGATTTGGTTCCAGGTCTAGAATCTGCGATCGAGACACCAGCTTTGCCAAAGCTTGATGACCTGAGATCGGCAGCGCTCCAATCGCCTTCACGCTGTAAGACAAGGCACCTGTCCATCGTATCTCTAGACCAGGCAGCTGTGTTTCGAGTCGGCGGTACTCCTTGATGGCAGAACCGCGAAGTTGCGCAATTGGGTCAGGTTCGGGGTGTGAGGTATTGAGCCAAGCGAATGAGGCACCAGTTACTCCCGAAGCTATATCTTCAGCCTCTACCAAGGTGACATTCGCGCCTTTGTCTGCCAAGTGATACGCCAATGACGCGCCAACGATGCCTGCACCAATGATAACGACTCGTTTGCCCTGACCATTTCCCATATCAACCTCCGCTCTGTCGATGTGCGGATGGTACGACAGCTGGATGATTTCATGACATGACAGCCTGATCGTTCAGCACGCTTTTTGAGTGTTTGCTCCTGGGCGGTGTCTGCCACTCGCATCGCTCATAGCAAGCGCCCAATGCACCCTCGATCAGCCAAAAAGGATTAACACGAATCAGAGACGATGAATGAAACCAATCGAAATTCAACACATTACGTATCTGCCGGCGGAAGTTCTTAATTTGGAGAAAGAGGCAATTGCAGAAGGGTTCAGATTTCTGACGCGCCTGATTTCGGAATGGCATTCAGGAAAGAATCGCTTCAACGCGCCCGGTGAATGTCTCATGGCAGCGTATTCGAACCAGCAAGTGATAGGTATCGGAGGGCTATCAGTTGATCCCTATAATCAGCCCAATACCGCAAGGCTACGGCGAGTGTACGTGGCGCCTGCGGCAAGAAATCAACATGTCGGTCACGCGCTGGTGAAGGCGTTGGTTGCACACGCCGCTCTTCACTTTCAGAAGGTGCGTCTTTCCACCGATACTTCTCGAGGCGATGCGTTTTACCTGCGCTGCGGCTTCATGCGAACAGAAGATGTCCATGCCACCCACATCATGGAGCTGCTCAACCCCTGACCCGCCGGCTTTCGGCCGAGAGCAGGCGTTCGAACCTAAGGTAATGCGATGAAGAGAAAAACAAGAATGACTGCACCACTGACCAGTAACGCAACAACCCCGCCTGGACCTGGCTGGACGTTTGACCCTGATCGCATGATCCGAATAGCCGATTGTCATTCGATCATCGAAGTTCTTCGCCACATCAAACACAGTGGGCCGGAATGGGCGCATCGTAACGTCCATATTTGCTTTCCCGGCCCATCAAATGCTTGGGCTCTGGTGTACCCGCTTCAGAATGCCAGTGCCCCGTACTTTGACTTCATGTATACCCACAAAGAGCCGCCTCAGGAAGCGCTGTCCGCACTGCTAGGGAAGTATCCACAGTGTTCCGTCATCGACTGGTCGCCCGGACGCTTGGCCTGCATCGAAGCTCAGGGGGTGGATGTTGAGACGCTCGCTGAAATTATCCGGGATCTAGCTGAAGCTGCTTGGGAGGAGCACATCACGTTCGTCGATGCTTCGTACGAGGAAATGGGTAAAGCGTGACCCAAGAGCGGATAGTCGACCTTAGCTGCCCAAGCGCGTGCCCAAAGACCAAGTCTTGGGCAACAATCGACCAGACGGGAACGGAACGCAGGTCACCATAATCGAAGGAATGTTTGTTATGACCCACCTTGGCAACGACTTGAGGGCCGATTTCGTTGAGGCACTTGAGGAAGTCTCGACGCTGATGTCCATTGCATACGAACAGCTCGGCCCTATAACGGAAGGCCATGCATTAGCTCAGGCAGGTTTAGAGAATGGTGGTGAAATCGTTCTGGATTATGTCGATCACAACGAGGCTGGAGTAGCGTTCGAACACCTGCTTTACATGATTAACGAACCACCGCTCGTTGTTTCTGAAAAATGCATAAAAATTTTAGCTCGGATCGCAAAGTCCTTGAAGATGCCATTCACGAGATGACAAAAATTAACCCACCTGAAGGTCAGCTTTGGGTCGAAAGACGTCTTTCGGTAAGACATCGGGATGTCGCTACGCCTCGCGCGGACCGGGTAGCAGCGTGGAGATGGGAATCGCCTGAGTCGTTGCGCGTTTGATAGGTCATCGTCACTCTGGAAGCGACGATTTTGAGGAGATTGAAGTGGACATTGAGCGTCTGTTAAAAAAAAGCGGCAACTGAACGTGCAAGAGCAAAATGCTCGTGTGGCCCACAGACTCATGGTAACCGCCAAAGCTTGGTTGGCCAGAGGGATTCCCCTCGCTTTAAAAAACCATGGCGAGTCGGAAGGCATTAGATGGTCAGAAACCGTCGTACTAGATCTTGAAGTCGACTTTCCCGGTATGCCCAACCTTTATGGTCTTTTGCTCACTCACGCAGAGCGGTTCATAGAGTTTGAAATTAATACCGATAACACTCATAGGTACGTGGAATCGGTGAGTCAATGGGAGGATGTTTCTGCTAATCAGGACTACGCGCCCCGCAAGCGCGGCACTGGAAAGGGCTTCGCAGCAATTGCTCTTCAGGTCAGGCGCGAACTCCTATGCGGCTTGTAGGTGTGAATCACAGAAGCTGAGATTCGATTGTTGATCGGAAGCTGCTTTTGCGCCGATTTCTTCCGGCAAATGGTGTCCCCTTTGGTTCGAAAGCGGTCGTTCGCGACCGGCAGCTATCGACCCAAGGCGGTCATTCGGCAAATCCTTTGACCGACGCCAAAAGGCGTTTAATGCAGTCAGCTCTTCTGACGCAGAACTTGCATGAGCTGCTCGACGACGATGGCTTCGACGAAGCCTTCACTGGACCCCACGTCAAAAGCAGCACAACAAGCCGATGCGTCGCCGTCGCAGAGACGGTAGACAGCAATGACACTGCTCGGTCCGCACCCGGTGTGCCCGCATAGCGAATACCCGCCATCAATCGACCCTTGCATCACGCCAAGGCCATGGCCCGGCGTGATCCAAGGGCGACCGGGAATCGGGCCGCCCAATGTTCGTGCTTTTTGCATTTCCTGAAGCAAGTCCGTGGGGAGCAGGTCTGCACAAAAGAGTCGATCCAGAAATAACGCTGCGTGCGAAATGTGGCCGATCAACAAGCCGTGGTAAACCCAGGCAGGATCATAATTTGAGGAACTTCCAAGGTGGGTCGTTTGGAAGTCTGCTCGCGTTTTTGCAAAGCGAACGCCCAATAAGCCCAGAGGAGAAAGTGTCCGTTGAATTACCGCTTCATCAAGCTTCAGATCAGTCAGCCGTTCAATTAGCCTGCCGACAAGCAGGTAGCCGACATTCGAGTAACGCCAACCGTTTCCGGGACTATATCGGAGTCGAGCACCGTCAAGGCGTTGCATCATTTCATCGGCCGGCCAGGCTGGCTCACTATTTTTAACGGCGGAGTGATACTCCGCAAGTTCTCCGTAATCAGGCAGACCGGCCTCATGCCGTAGTAACTGGCGTAGCGTAAAAGGCTGACCAAGAACAGAGTGGTCCAATCCGACCAGCCCGTCACGCACCAACGATAGGGCCGTAGCAGCCAAGACTGTTTTCGTGAAACTCCACCAGGGGGCCATCAGTTCTGAGCGATCAGCCGCTTGTACCTGACCATTTGAAACGAGTGAACTGAGCATTGGCTTCCTTGGAGTCTCAAGCGGATCGGCAGCTTGACAAGATACCTCAGTCATTCCTTTCGCGGAGGCAAAGATCAGCCGTTGCACTGTCCTGAACGACTGCTCTTGGCCGATTGCTGCCACTGAATCTCAACAAGTACTCTCTTGACCTACCGCCCTTCAGTTTCCGTCCCTCCCGCTGCTACGCTCTTAAGTCTTCCATTGGAGTCGAAACAATGCCCACCGAATATTCACTTTCTGATGTTCTTGAGCGGCTGTCCAAAAATCAGCTCGCCTTGGAGGCGGCGGTGATGGAGCTGACCTTGAAGGTAGAGGATCAAGGTGCAACAGAGATTGGCGCGAATGTCCGAGGTGCACTTCAGACCCTCGGAGAGAACGCCGGACACATCAAACAGGGCTTGGCTAAGCTGAGAGCCAACGGTCACTGATTTTAACGACCCAATGCACCGGCGAGCTTGATGGCTTTCTTCCCTATACAGTACAAAGACTGAGCAGGCCGAAGCATCAGACTTCTCGCACGCAGCGCGGCGACGTCGTTAAGATACAGGCGCTCAACCTCTAGCTATGAAAGGTGGCGCACCTTGATAATCTTGCCCGAAGCTACCTTATGCTTGGGCTTGGCCATCCGAATAACCGTGTGCTGACCATCGGCCATTGTTTCAACGAGCATGCCATTCCTGATTTCCATCACACTGAGTCCGGCCGCCAGCATATTGATATAAGCGGCATGAATTGCGCCCTTCGCCATGGTTGGGATTTTTTCTTCCAGCCGGCTCACAAGTTCATCATTCAACGGTTGGCTGGCAATCATAACGAGCTCCGTGTCCAAGGCCAGCGCGGAGCCAGCCATCGTGTTAATTCTGCGCTCTGAGACAAGCACCGTTCGTTCATGGGATGCACACCAGACCTGTTAAACGTCGATGCTTCACCAGGCCCGTACGAAAACCACCTCCAACGCCTCTTTAAAGCCCGCCGGCATCAGCGAGATCTTAAGATTAGGGGATCGCAATCCACCTCAGAGAGCGAATTCGAAGGCCATTGCTCGGTCGTTTCGACTCAGCTTTTTCCCGCGATGATAACGACCCCGATCCGCTCTGCCAGATTAAGCACCGTGTCGAACACAGTCGAGTCGCCGGTCAAGCTGCGGGACGTCCCCTGCGGGCGGAGCGCACCGTCAGGAATCCGGTCACCGAAGAGCACCACCGCACGTGCCGAATCATCTTGTCGCGACACCCAAGACAGTCCTTGCGCATCTGGACACTGACGGTGGATTGCCTCGGCCCATTTGCGCGTCGCAGGATATTGATCTTTCTCAGTGTCGATCAATTGTTTGCGCGTGATGCCCAGTTTCCGCAGTGGCACGCTGGACAGATCAACCAGGTGCAGCGGTTGGCTAACCTGGACGGTAGAATGCACCTGTCCAGCCAGCTTGCCTTTGTCGAAGCTCTTAAACCCAGCCGTATGGGGAACGTCGTGGAAGACGGTCTCCATCAAGGCGCAATCGACTGTCGTGCCGCCATACAAGGTGGGAATCGCCCGCCCCTGATCATCCTGGATCGGGCTGAAGCGTGCGTTGCCGTGCACACCAGGATTGAATTGATCAGGCTGATACTTATCCTGGTGCACACGGTGAAGCACATCGCCTTTGGCGATCACGGTGAAAGTGACGTGCAACGTAGCCGCAGGCACTGGGGTAACGGACGCCGCCAAATCCGTGGGAGGCGTCGCCCTACCCTCACTGGACTCGGTACGCTGCTTAGCCATGGACAATGCCCTGGATCTCATCCAGTGCGGCAGCAATCACCCGATCAGGCGCCGATGCCAACAGGTCCTGGGGCCTTTTACCCCCCAGAAAACTGTTATCTGAACGGAACCAGTAAGCCATACCCCAGCCGTCCTTGTGGCCAGCGAAAGCCTCAATAACTTTGGCTAATGCCTTGAACGGCCGATAGCACGCATCCGGATCCAAGCCGTAACCCGGGAAATAATCGACCCCACCGTGACTGATGGCAAAGATCTGCCCCTGCTTTTTCCATTTGTTGGGTTGGGCACTCGGGTTTCGTGTACTCAACTGTGCCACCTGGGCGATGTCCGCGGCGGTCAGCCAGTCACCACTTTCCAATACCGCTTTACGGGCTTGGACCAGCATTGCCGCTTCCTTGAGCAGGCGAGGCGACGGCGGCTTACGCGTCACAAAGACCTCGGCCAGTCGCTCCAGCGACTTCGGGTCCTGACGCTCCTGCAGCACCTCATACATTGAGGAGGCCACATTGGCGAAGTTTTCCGCCAAGGCCTCAAATACATTGAGGTTGACCTGATCGAAAGACACGACCAGCACTCGGTCCGCATGCGAGCGGCTCAAGCTGGCCCGAGCCTCCTTAGGCGTACCGACCAAGGTGGAAACGCCCAACTGCTCTGTAACGCTCATGAAAATCTCCTCACCAGTTATCTGAGCTATCTAATCCTAGCATAGTCTTGATAACCCTAGATCGAGCCTAAGCTCCATTCATCTGGATGCATAGGTAGGTTTGAGGGAAGCACGCCATGCCGTCGATCAGCACGGTGGTTCTGGGACGAAAAGTCTAAGGATACGATCTTGGCTTTCCGGTGTGCGGGCGAGCTAAAGACCAGCAATGGTAGACCGAAAGAGTTGGCAACCCAGTTCAGCACTGCTTGAATTCCCAGCAGTCCGCGACGTCAGATCGGGCGGTGCCGCCCTTATCCCCCCTAGGGCTGAAGATCTGCATCACATCGTTTGGCATTGCGCTCAAGGCGTCGCTGATCGCGGGGATCGAGACCCTTCGCGACCAGCGCCCTGGCGATATCGCACAGAGCGCGAGCATCGCGTAGACCTATTTCAGGATAAGTACCGAGCGAAATACGAGGCTGTTTGCCCGCCCAAGAAAAACGGAAGTGCCAGCTCTTGGTGCCTTTCGTATTCACGAAAAGCGCAAGGCCATCAAAGTCAGGAAGGCTGTAGTTTTTGGCGCGAGGCCTGGCGTGTCGGACCGCCGTATTGGTAAGGACCATTGTACTAACTCCACTCATATGGATGAAGGAGGGTTGTACCGTTTTCGGAGTGCCAAGCAGCTCTAAAAACTGATTTACCAAGCGTCGAATTGATGTACTAAAAAATGTACTAAAAATTCGTGGATATTGATGTAACAGAATAGACTTTACTGGAACTAAAAAAGAGGCCGAAGCCTCTTTCTTTGGTTTCTACCTACTTCAATGGAAGTCTATAGATAAATAATTGGAGCGGGAAACGAGACTTGCATCTGGTGTCCGACTCGTTGAAATCTAAGGGGTTACTTTTTTTGACGGGGCAGAAAGAAACTTGATTCTGGACTTGTTTTTGAAGGGTATCAAGAGCTAAGAGGGGGCGTCGGGCTACGGGTTCCTCCCAAGGACAACTGTGCGGTAATTAATCTCACAACACCTGAGCGCGCACTGACCGAGTAAAAGTTTTCCAACTTTTGCCGAAGAGACACGATCCGGTCGTAAAGCTGTTGGACACCGACCTCCCTGAAACCAACATCAACGAAGATCTGCGTCGACCTTAATTTGCAACTGAAAGGCTGACCGCTTTATGTTTTTTCATCGTAGAAGGCGATGCGAAGGCCAGGCCTGTCCTTGGAAACAAGAATGTTGATGCGATAGCTTCGCCAACCGCCCTGTGCATCGCGCAGCGTAATGTCCGTATCGCCGATCTGGAGGATTTCAGGATCATCCCACCATCCCACCGTTTGTGGGACGGCTTGAAGAACCTCGTTGAGGATGGACTTCAGAACCGGGCTCTTCCCTCCCGTCAGATAGTCATGGCGCGCCTTGAGCAGTACAAGCCTCGCGGCGTACTGCCAGTCTTGAATCTTCTGCCGGTAGTGGTCGGAAAAGCACACGATGCGCAGCAGATTCGGTCGAGGCAATGTGAAGTCTTCAAACAGGATTCTTGCCGCTTCGTTATGGGCCAGCACATCCCAGGAGCTGTCCATGATGTAGGCCGCTTGATCGAGAGCATTAATCATCGTTACCAATGACTGAGGAAGCTCGGCACTTTCAGCCCGATCCGCAAATGTCTCACGGCCAGCCAGTGCAAAAAGATGCTCCCGTTCGGCTCGGTCGAGCCGAAGTCCCCGCGCCAATCGCTGGAGAAAGTCGTCCGACACCGCTATGTCGCGCCCCTGCTCGAACCAAGTGTACCAAGTCAAGCCGACACCCGCCAACGCGGCGACTTCCTCACGGCGCAGGCCATTGGTTCGACGGCGGCGTCCCTGCGGCAGGCCAAGCGATTCTGGAGATGTCCGCTCGCGACACTGGCGGATAAAGTCCGACAGCGCCTGTCTGGCCGGTACGCGAGTTAATCGATCAGACGTCACTGCACACCTCGCATGGCATCACTTTAGTAACAGTATAAAAACCCCATTGTAACAGGATATATTGCGAGTAATCTCTGGGGCAACAAGTGATCGAAATACAAACTCGGGAGGTTGGATCGTATGCTCCTTTACCAATTTCAAAAGGGCACGAATCCGCGGCGCGTCATCATCTACCTGAGCGAAAAGGGAATTGACATTCCGCGCTATGAGCTTGATTACGCGGGAGGCGAGCACAAGTCGCGCGAATACCTTGCAATCAATCCCAGCGGACGAGCCCCGACCCTCCTCACGGATGAGGGGGTGCCAATCACCGACTCTGCCGCCATCGTCGAGTATCTGGAGGAGCTGTATCCCGACACGCCAATGATCGGGACAGACGTCATTTCGCGATCAAAAGTTCGGTCGCTTGAACGCCTGGGCACCGAGCTGGTGGTCCGGTCTCAGCTTTGGCTGTGGAACGTGACCCAATCTTTTCCTGCCAAGGAGCCATCCCCCTCATCGGAGGTTGCCGACAAGCTCTTTGGATACGTCACCGAAATACTGGATGTTCTGGAGATGACTACCGCAGACAACGAGTTCTTGGCGGGAAACACTCCTACGATCGCTGACTGCACGGTATTTTCAATCTTTCAAACATGCCGGGAGAGATTCGACCTGGCCTTCGGTGCCGATCATCCGCGCCTTGATGCCTGGTACAAGAATTTTCGCCAGCGGCCTAGCGCCGACTATTAGGAGGCTGGCGACTTGAACACATCCAAGGCCGTGACTTGCGATTCAAAGCGTTTGCAAGCAAATGACAGACCCGTCTTCGTTCCGATCAGGCCATCCAGAATCAGAATGGCAGTCGTCATGACGGTATTCGTGTACCCCATCGTGACACTTCTGCTCTACGCACTGAGCCCGCTGGCTGACAACTGGCCTGTATGGCATCGGACACTGGTTCTAACGCCAATCACGGTAAGCCTCATTGTCTTTGTCGTGAGCCCGCTGGCAGCAAAGCATCTTGGCTGGTTCTTGAACCCTCGGTCAGCGCCTGGAAGAGGAACGAATCCGTCTCTGCCCCTAACCCAAGCCAAGAAAGGAAATCGAAAATGGTCATGAATCGGCGCACGTTCTCGGCAACTTTCATCGGAGCAACAGCGGTTGCGATCCTTGCGACAAATGGCATGGCAGTTCCTGCATTAGGTCGTCCGCCTAAAGCCAGGAACATTGTTCTTGTGCACGGCCTCTTTGCCGATGGTTCTTGCTGGAACGACGTCATCCCCCTCTTGCAGTCGAAGGGGCTTACTGTCACTTCCGTTCAGAACCCTCTGACGACCCTGCCTCAATCGATTGCAGCAGCAGAGCGCGTACTCGCCCGCCAGGATGGCCCGACTGTTCTGGTCGGACACTCATTCGGTGGAATGGTCGTCACCCACGCCGGGATGCATCGTAATGTCTCGGCCGTTGTTTACATCGCCGCCCGAGCACCCGACGCGAACGAAGACTTCGCAGCGCTCGCGAAAAAGTACCCGACTCCGCCCGCCACCGCGGGGATCATCTATGACGGTGATGAAGGCAGGCTTACCGAAGAAGCGTTCCTGCGGGATTTCGCCGGTGATGTTCCTCCCTTGAGGGCAAAGGTTCTTTACGCAATGCAATACCCCTTTCAGAAGGCCTTGCTGGCAGGCACGGTCACAGAAGCAGCCTGGCGCTCGAAACCTGCCTACTACGCCGTTTCGGGCGAAGACCGTACCATCAATCCCGAGCTCCAGAGATTTTTGGCGAAGAGGATGAGAGCGAAGACCATAGAGCTGCCGGCCAGCCATCTTTCGATAATCTCGCACCCGCGCGAAGTTAGTGAGCTTATCTTGGAAGCTGCTGGTTACGACTGAACCCTGGTTGGAAGGATTGCTGAACTCTCTGAGCTCTATTTGCTTCAGGAGAAATCTAAATCCACCCCCCATCCACAGAGACTATGGAACAGAGGGTGGAATTTCGCCGACGCCGCGCCCCACCAGCAACTTGAGCGTTGCCTCGGAGTCAACGCTCCACCATGGGCCGCCCCGCACATGCTGCCACCCTACTCTACGCATCAAACTTACCGTAGCCTTGGCGGCGAAACTCGCGGCCTCCGACTCGGCGACCACTCCCAAAGATCGGACGCTTAGAACCTCAACAGGTCTATACCTCGTGGTCCATTCCGAACCTTTGCCCGCGAAGTGACGACGAATGCGTGCGACCGGGTTGCTGCTGTAGCCTACAAAATACCGGTCCCCCTCCAGCAGTAACACGAACAGCGAGTACTCCCCGCCATTCCCCAACTCTGCGGGGCCGACAACATCGCAGGGTGGTTGTCCTGCGGCCATCGCGGACGCGACGCTGTTGAAGGCTTCCACGCCAGGTATTGCACCTACCACGTCATGGTGGCCATGACTGATCAGGGCCTTGACGGTGAGCTCATGGCTCAAATTAGTAAAGAAACCGCCTCGAACATTCTGATACCCATGAATGCGCATCAGCGCGAGAACTGCTTCGTTCTCCGCCAACTCCCCGGTCCTGTAATCAATCTCTCCCAAGTCGACCCGGCGCACTTCGCGCACGGGTGGATGGAGGCGTGTCCATTGAGATCCCGTACCACTGAAATGCTTTTTGATGCGACGGTTTGAATCCTTTGCCTGCCCCACGTAAAACTTTCCGTTAGCAAGTTCCAAGACATACAGTTGGCGAGCGGCGAGCTCCAGTTTCCAGTCCATGGTCAGATCCATACCAATGTCGAGTCCGTAATATATGCACCAGTCGCTGATGTTGCCATTCACCAACCGGCGCGACGGCAGCGATTTCTTGCGTCAGCAAGACCCGCCATTCGCCGGTCTGCGAGAACTCTTCGCCCCTGCCCGTAATATATCGCCCCAGCGACGCACCAAGTAGTTGTGCTCATCCATCACCGAGTTCCACACAGCGATATGCCCCATGCGCTGCTCATAGGAACCGCCATCGCGCACATCACCGATGTCAATCAGCGGCAAACCATCACTGCCCAGCAACTCCTCTCGCGCAGGTTGACCGGCGTACCAGTAATCCCACTCGGCGCTGCTCAGATGGTCGCGGCTGCGCGCCGGGTTGCCGATGTAGTAACCCTGTCGCGCCATCACCGCGCCGGGCCAGCCGGACAACCACCAATTGAGGTAAGCGTAAGCCGCATCCAGCACCGGGCCCTGGGCGTGGCGTGACAATGACAAACCGCCGAACCAGGCGCGGTAGCCCTCGCGAGGCACCGCCAGGCGATACTTGACCCCGGCGCGATGCAGGCGCATCAACGTCGGCGACCATAAGCTCTGGATATCGATGTTCGGGCTGAGCATCAATTGCGCGGCCTCCTCGTCATCGGACCAGAACGCCGCAAAGTGACCTTCCCTCTGTTTGCGCACCAAAATATCGGCCAGCACATCGATCTCTTCGATGCTCATATTGCCGATGTCTTTGAAGCGCGCCAGTCCCGCGCCTTGCACCGCCAGTGCGGCATCCAGGGCACCGATGGCAGCATCGCTTTGCAGCGCGGTGCGTGCGTGCCACGCGGGGTCCAGCAACCACCCCCAACTCTCGTTGTCGTGGCGAAAGCCCTCGGGCAAGCGCTCGGGGCGGTAGGCGAAACTGTCGGCGTTATGGGTCAAGGGCAGCATGCTGATTCGCTCAGTGACGGTACTGCCGAGACTGCCATCATGCTGCACGAATAAGCGCTCGCTAGGCACGCTGCCGCTGCCCAACCGATCGTTGGCCGACAGGCGGCCGCGCTTGGGCAGGTCGTTGATCTCATGCCACAACGCAATGCGCCGCGTATCGATGGGCCGGATCGCCCGGGCCGGCCATACAAAGTCGACGTTGTGAAACCATTGGTCGTACAGGTCGTAGCTGTCGGGCTGCATCACCGCGATGCGCTGGGCCTGCTCGACATCGTGCACCTGATAGACCAGGCGAATGCCCAATTCCTGTTCAGCGCGAACACGCAAGCATTCGAGCAAAGTCACTGAGGTGCCGAGGACGCGGAGTGTGATCATGCGGCAAACCGCTGGGAGAACGCATCAAAGGAGCGCCGCAGCAGCGCGGGGTCGAGACCACGCAGGATAAACACCAGACGCGACTGCCGGTCAGTGCCCGGCCAGGCAGGCAAGTGCACCGGGGCATGCAGGCAATGCTGCACACCATGGATGACGATGGGGGCGTCACTGGTGTTCACGTTAAGCAGCCCTTTGACTCGGAGAATTCGTTCGCCGTGGCATCTTAACAGCATCGACAACCAAACCCCGAAGCCGACCCAATCCAACGGCTGGTCGAAGGTCAGGCTGCACACTTGCGCGGCGCCGTGGGTGGCGCTGGTACTGCGATGCAGTTGCCAGCGACTGACTTCCAGTGTCGGTTCGGCACTGCGTAAACCTTCACCCAGCAACAGTTGATCGCCACTGTGGACATCGGATGTATTGAGGATCGGCGTACCGGCATTGAGCGCTTGCAGGTGCGCTCGCAGTGGGGCGCAGTCCTCCACCACGTCGGTCTTGCTCAACAGCAAGCGGTCCGCGGCGGCGACCTGGGCCAGCCATTCCGGATGCAGGCGCTCTTGCAGAATGGCGTGGCTCGCATCCACCAGAGTAATCACCAGGCCGATATGGAAACGTCCGCGCAGTTGCACGTCGTTGTTCAAGGTGGCGAGGATCGGCGCCGGGTCGGCCAGGCCGGTGGTTTCCAGGATCACCCGTTTGAACGCCGGGATGTCGCCACGCTCACGGCGTTGCAATAGACCGAGCAACGCGTCTTTGAGCTCGCCACGGATTGAGCAACACACGCAGCCACTGGGCAGCAGCACGGTATCCGGGGCGACTTCTTCCACCAGCAGATGATCGATGCCGACGTCACCGAATTCATTGATCAGCAAAGCGGTATCGCCGAGGCTTTCGCCTTGCAGCAGGCGTTTGAGCAAGGTGGTTTTGCCGCTGCCGAGGAAACCGGTGATGACGTTGAGAGCAATGCTCATACGGCTGACTCCAAGTGATCCAACAGGTGCGGGTCCAGGGGATCCAACGGGCGACCGAGCATGATTTCAGCCGCTCGCCAGAGTTGATCCAGGCCACTCGCCAACTCTTGTTTGCCGGTCGCGCCGAGCAGCAAATAAGAGGTGCCCTGAAAGTCTTCGACCTTAAGCCGGAACACTGCCAGTACCTGATTGATCGCGGCGATGCGACGCAGGCGTTCGCGGCGCCTGGGCAGTTCATCGCCCAGAGGGTCGCTCCAATGTACGTCTTCGCCGAGCAAACCGCAGAGTCCGCACATGACTACACCCCGCTCATGGCATGACATCGCCGGAGTTCGGGCCGAGGGTCTGGCCAACGAACAGGTTGCCACCCGGCTCGCTGGCCAGCAGCACAGCGGTGGGCGCCACTTCATCCGCCAGGCCAAAACGGCCGAGGGGCAACTCGGCAGCCTTGGCGCGCTTCCACTCGGCGCTGATCCCGACGACCAATGGCGTTTCAATCGGCCCCGGAGCGATGGCATTGACCAACACGTTGTCCTTGGCGACTTCCAGCGCCAGGGACTTGGTGAAGCCGATCACTCCTGCCTTGGCTGCAGAGTAATGAGTGAGTTCAGCACCGCCCTTGATGCCCAGTTGCGAAGCAACGTTGATGATCCGCCCCCAACGCTGGACGAGCATATGCGGCAAGGCGCGCTGGCTGGCTACAAATACGCTGGTGAGATCGACGCGCAGCATGTCGTTCCACATCTCGACAGTGAGGTCGACGCAACGTGCCTGGGTGAGCATGCCGGCGTTATTGACCAGAATGTCGATTCCGCCGAAGTGCTCGACGCATCGGTCAACACTGGCCTGGGCGCCTTCAACGGTGCCTACGTCGGCGAGGCACTCCAGCACTTCGGCACCGAGGTTGCGGCAGGTGATCGCGGTTTCGGCGAGGCTGACGGCGTTGCGGTCGGCCAGCACCAAGCGCGCGCCTTCAGCGGCGTAGGCGCGGGCGATGGCGGCACCGATACCGCTGCCGGCGCCGGTGATCACGGCGCGTCGGTTATGCAATGGTTTCATGCTCAGTTCCTCACTCAATCGGGCCAGCGCACGGTCAGGCCGCCATCAATCACGATGCTCTGCCCGGTCAGGTAACTCGACGCATCACTGGTCAGGAACTGCACCAGCGACGCCACTTCATCCGCCCGCCCTACTCGCCCCAACGGAATCGCCCTCGCAGCTTTCGCCAGGCCTTCCGGCCCGAGAGAGTTCTTAGCATCCAATGACTGCGGCGTCTCGATCAACCCTGGGATCACCGCATTGCACCGAATGCCCTTTGCTGCCAACTCCACCGCCAACGAACGACACAACCCCGGCACGCCGGCCTTGGCCGCTGCGTAATGGCTGTGCTCTTGCCAGCCATATACGCCGCCGGCAATCGACGAAATCGCCACCAACGCACCGCCCTCCCCCATATGCCGAATCGCCGCGCGAAAGGTGCGCATCACCCCCGTCAGGTCGACATTGAGCATCTCGTCCCACAGTGCATCGGTCATTTCCAGCAACGGCGCACGACGCAGCAAACCGGCGTTCGCCACGGCGTAATCCAGGCGGCCAAAGCGCTGCACGGCGTGTTCGGCCATTGCCTCCACCGAAGCGGTATCGCCCACGTCCAGCGGCAGCATCAGGCACTCGCCACCGGCTTCTTCCACCAAGGCTACCGTGGTCTGCGGGTCATGGGGATCGGCCGGGTAATACCCGCCCACCACCGCCACGCCGCTGCCCGCATAGGCCACGGCGAGGGCTTGGCCGATGCCGCTGGCGGCACCGGTAATCAAGGCAACTTTACGGCTCATCTAAAACTCCTCACTGAACGGTTTCCGGGCGCACGTGGCGTGCGGCAAACATCAGGGCACCGGACAAGAAGCACGGCACGGCACCGAACCACAGTGCGGCGGTCTGCCAGTCACTGCCGGCGGACAACACCTGGGTGGCGCCAAACCCTGCGACCACCGCGCCAATCGGGCCCATGGCATGGATGATCGCGCCACCGGTGGCGCGGATGCTGGTAGGGAAACTTTCACTGATAAAAAACAGCGCCGCCGAATAAGGCCCGATCAGGAAGAACAGGCCCAGGCTGTACAGCCCGACCACCATCGCCATGTTGCTCGGGCCGAACAGCATCCCGGCAAACGACAGGCCGCCGAGCATCCAGCCCAGGCCGATCACGTTGCGACGGCCAATCTTGTCGCCCATCCAGCCGTGGCTGAGGTAACCGCAGTAACCCACCAGGTTCGACAGCACCAGGATGATCAGCGAGTTCTCGAACGAAATGTGGTGCACGCTGACGATCACCGACGTACCCAACACGCTGAATACCTGGATCGCTGCCCAGTTGAGCAACAGCGCGGCGCCGATCACCAAGGTGGCGCGACGGGCCGGGCCACGGAAAGCGGCTTTCAGGCCAGCCTTGCTGTGTTCGTCGTAGTCGACGCCGTAGGTCACGGCGACGTTTTGCGCCTCTTTCACCGCGCCGCTTTTACGCAACTCGGTGATGCGCTGGTGGATTTGAAACTGCGGGCTCTCCTTGAGCTTGCGCGCCATGATTGCGATCACCACCGCCGGGATCGCGGCGAAGATGAAGCAGCCCTGCCAGCCAATGATCGGCAGCAACAGTGCGGTCAATCCCGCCGCGATCAACGCACCGACTGGCCAGCCGCCCTGCACCAGGCTGTAGATAAAGCCGCGACGTTTGGTCAGCCGCGGGTCTTCCGAGGCGCCATACAACTCGGTCAAATAGGTGGCGTTGACGGTTTCTTCGGCATAGCCCAGGCCGCCCAACGAACGGATCAGAATCAGCGGCGACTTGCCCCACGCCCCGCCAATCGCGGTGAGCGCCGAGCACAGCGCGGATCCGGCCACCGTAAAAATAATCCCTTTGCGTCGCCCCAGTTTGTCGACGAGCGGCCCGATGGCCAACGCGACAACCGCAGTACCCACTGCCACCCAGGTCGCGATTTCAGCTTGCTCCACTTCGCCCCAACCAAAGTGCCGGCCGATCTCGGGCAGCAAGGTGCCGAACAGGATGAAGTCATACACCGCAAACACCCAGGCGAAGAAGGCGATCCAGGTGGCGAAGCGTACTTCCTGGGATGTCAATTGCCGGGGTTTCCAGCCAGTCAGGTCAAGCTTGTTGTAGATAGACATGAATCGCGCCTCGGAGGGTGGGTGGATTTCAGGTACGCGGTTGGCGGCGGATAAAGTCATCGGCGATTTCGTCGAAAGTGACGAAGCGCACGCCGGCATGGCTCTGGATGTGCTCGATCAGGCGCTCGAGCATCAGCAGCACTTGTGGGCGACCGGATACATCGGGGTGGATGGTCATGGTGAAGACTGCGTATTCGTGTTCGCGGTAGACCCAATCGAATTGGTCGCGCCACATTTCCTCGAGGTGACGCGGGTTGACGAAACCGTGGCTGTTGGGCGCTTTTTTGATGAACATCATCGGTGGCAAATCGTCGAGGTACCAGTTGGCCGGAATCTCCACCAGATCGGTTTCTTCGCCGCGCACCAAGGGTTTCATCCAGGTGTCGGGATGCTGGCTGTAGTCGATCTTGGTCCAGCTATCGCCCTTGCGTACGTAGTAGGGGTGGAAGTCGTTGTGCATCAGGCTGTGGTCATATTTGATGCCTTTTTTCAGCAGCAGCTCGTTGGTGACCTTGCTGAATTCCCACCACGGCGCCACGTAACCGGTGGGGCGCTTGCCGGTGACCTGGGTGATCAGCTCGATGGACTTATCGAGGACGATTTCTTCCTGCTCGGCAGTCATGGCAATCGGGTTTTCATGGCTGTAGCCGTGCACGCCGATTTCGTGGCCGGCATCGGCCACGGCCTTCATCTGCTCGGGGAAGGTTTCCATCGAGTGGCCGGGGATAAACCAGGTGGTGCGCAAGCCGTAACGCTCGAACAGCTTGAGCAAGCGCGGAGCACCAATTTCGCCGGCGAACAGGCCACGGGAAATATCGTCAGGTGAATCCTCACCGCCATATGAGCCCAGCCAGCCTGCCACGGCGTCTACGTCGACGCCGAAGGCGCACAGAATTTCTTTAGCCATCATTGTTCTCCTGCGGTTTTATCAGATCAGTCGTGGGATGTTTCAGGGCTGGCGCAACGCGGCTTCCACTGCCAACGCCGCGCGCAACAATCGAAAATCTTCGCCCGCAGGCGCGCTTATCAACATGCCGGTGGGCAAACCGAGCGCATCGCAGCCGCTCGGCAGCGACACACCCGGCATATCCAGCAAGCTACCGGGCATGGTCAGGCGCAACGTAGCGAGATTGGTGTGCACGAACAGTTCGTCATCGGCTTCCAATGGCGCCAGTGGTGGCGCCACATGGGATACGCTTGGCGTTATCAAGAACGCCCCATCCAGCTCATCGGCAATTTGTTGCTGCAGCCGGTTTCGCGCGTTGTGGAGGTTGATCAACTGGCTGGACGGGAATGCACGTGCGGCTTCCAGACGGCGTCGCACGCGGGGATCGAGTCGGGCGGCGGCCTCGCTGTCGAGCAAAGGCTGATGCAAAGCAAAAGCCTCAGGGGCGCCAAGCCAGCCGTGCTGCTCGATAAGCTGAAGGGTCGCTTGAAAGGCTGGCGACGGTCGCAGATCTATCAGCGCACCGAGACCTTTCAACACGCTCAAGCAGTTCAGTAGGTTGTCACACACCGTGGGTTCAACGCGTGCATCATCGATGACCGCCTGATCGACCCAAAAACGCTGCCCTGCCAAACTGTGGGGGATGAGTGATGTCGACTTGCTGCGCCCGCACAGGATGTCGTCGATCGCCAGGGCATCGCGCACGCTGCGTGTCAGAGGTCCCACGCTGTCGAGGGTATGCGCGAGCGGGAAGACGCCCTCGCGGCTGTAACGTCTGCAACTGCTGCGAAACCCCACCAGCCCATTGAAAGCTGCCGGAATTCGGATTGATCCAGCGGTGTCCGTGCCCATGGCGATCGGCACGATTCCCGCCGCGACCGCGACCGCTGAGCCTGAGGACGAGCCGCCCGGAATGCGTGGTTGATCAAGCCCAACTGGATTGTGCGGCGTTCCAAAATGGGGATTGAGTCCAAGGCCTGAGTAAGCAAACTCGCTCAGGTTTGTTTTGCCGACACTGACCATTCCGGCTTTCGCCAGTAGACCTACGACATTAGCGTCAAGCAGCGCTGGCGTAATGTCGCGGCGCACGGCTGCGCCTGCGGTAGTCGGGCTGCCTGCGACGTCGAACAGGTCTTTCCAGGCAATGGGAACGCCGTCTAGTGCGCTTGCCGGCTGTCCAGCCTTCCAGCGTGCGGCTGATGAGTGGGCTTCGCGAAAGGCACGCGCCGAACAAAGAGAGATGAACACGTCATCGACTTCCGCCACCCTGGCCAGCATTTCTTCCAATGCCTTGACCGGGTCGCTGCTACCCGAGGCGAATGCATCCGCCATGGCCAATGCATCGGCTTCAAGCGGTAATTGAGGACTGGCGTAGGACATCTGATTCACCAAAAACGTATTCATTATTAAAATGTACGTTTTATAGAGCAGATAGCGTGCCAAACTGAATACCGGAGGAATGCCAGAGCGGCAACCTGAGCAAGCAACCAACGTCTGGCTACGGACTAGACACCTTTCCAAGCAGGGGGATACTCCCATTTTGCAGTGGCTTCCATGCAGACCCCCGCCAGCGACACAAATAATGTATTAATTAAAAAATATCCGTTTTGGTGCAGAACAGTAACAACAGCCCTACGAGCGCGCACAAATGACGTGGTCCACGGTGACAACCGACTTGTGCGAGAATCTTCCCCCGCCTTTCGAGAAGCGTATGAGATCGATGACCGCCGAGGATTACCGCACTGCATCCCGCTACGCCATGATCCGCCAGGTCCTGCGCAACGCCATCGTTGATGGAGAGGTGGCTCAAGGGCTCGTCCTGCTCGAAGCCCCTCTGGCCGACCTGTTCGGAACCAGCCGCGTACCGGTGCGCAAAGCGTTGGACCTGTTGCATGAGGAAGGCTTGATCAGTCGATTCGATGGCCGCGGTTATCTGGTCAACCCGAAGGGGGTTGAAGTGGAGCCACTGCGGCTGACGGTGACCCACAAGCAACTGGGCCTTGATAGCAGCGAAGAACTGGTCGATACGCGGCCGCTGGGCGAGCGGATGTTCGACGAGATAGGCTCGGCTTTATCGACCTGTATTGCCTTTGGGCATTATCGACTCGACGAGCAAATGGCCGCGGAACATTACGGTGTCAGTCGGGCGGTGATACGTGAGGCATTGATGCGTCTGCGCGACCGCGGCCTGGTAGAAAAGGAACCCTACTCCCAGTGGCTCGCCGGCCCGCTCACCGCCAGGGAGGTCACCGAGGACTACGAGCTGCGCGCCTGCCTTGAACCCGAGGCGTTACGCCAGAGCGCACCAGGGCTCAGCCGGGAATCCCTTGAAGCGATGCTGGCTCGGGTTAAAGAGGCACAGAACAACCCACATTGCAGCCTGGCATGCATCGAGCAACTTGAAGAAGACCTGCATTACCACTGCCTCGCCGGAATAAACAATCGCAAGATCGCAACACTGATCCGGCAGGCCCAAAGTCCCAGGATCATCAGTCGGATTTTTTACAGCCAGTTGGGCCTCGGCCCCGACGAAGCCATGCTGGCCGAGCACCGTTTGATTTTAGAGCTGCTCTTGCATGGCGCATTCGACGCAGCAGCACTTAATCTCAAGGAACACCTTTACCGCGCCCGCCAACGCATGCTGCAGCGGTTGAAAGTGCTGTCCGTACTACCTGAGCAGCCAGTGCCGGCGTATCTGAGCAAACTGAGCTGAGCTGAGGCGTTGCGGGCCCCCTGAGCGCCACCGGACGCTTGCGGTTCGGCGGCTCAGTCAACCATTCCAGGCATGCATTAACGGGGCATCGACGACAGTCCCTGTTCCTGCTGCCATGAACTGACGACGCCTCATCGCCGGCAAGGCTGATTGCATTATGGATTCTTCTGATATTCCCAATCCTGAAAACCCGAGAACAGGGAGTGCCGGCTGTCACGGTAGGCTCGGTCTTTCAGAGAGATCCACAAGGTATCCTTGCGCACACTGCCGTTACCAGCCTTGAAGACCTCAAAGGCATGACCATTCTTGTAGGCACCGCTGGCCGGAGCACTTACTGGCCATGGTTGAAAGCCCACTTTGGATTGAAAGAGGAGCAGGCGCGACCGTAAAAATCTCCTGCGTGGCCTGCGGCAAAATTTGCCATCGGCCAGCGGGAGTGCCGGTATTTTCGTTCCATCGACATGCTTTTCACGAAGTGTTCACAAAACGGAGTGCAGATTGAAAGGACAAAAGGATTTGACCCCATACAGAGAGCCCGCCATGCGCGGGCTTTTTGCTGCAAGACATTCCCGCCGCTAAGCTCCCCACTCTCTAGAAAGTCGAAGCTATGCCCTCCTCCTAATACTCCCTCCCCGCTCTTGAACGCCTGCACCACAACCAACTTGCCCTAGAGACTGCGCCATTGGAACTGACCTAATGGGTTGAGAGCCAAGGGCATGCCGAGACTGGCGACAACGTCCGCGACGCGCTTCACACGATCCGTGAAGCCAATGGTCGAAAAAACCTGTCCGCCTAGGAATGGGGCTAACTATGGCGACGCGAAAAGTTGCGCTCACCCCTCGCCTGGAAACCACCACGGTTGCACACGTCGCTCAGCTCAAGTTAAACCTCTGGTCCACTTCGCCATATCAATCAGAGGAAGAATGTACTGGCCACAACGGACACCAGATGGCGCTGCCTCGACGGCAATGTTTGAACGACCTACGATTAGGCGGATTCTATGGATAATCCATCCAGCCAAGCCTGATTTATCCAACGCATACGGGCGCCTACGCTGAAACTCCTTCCACCCGTGCAGGAGATTTCCCCATGGCAGACCATTTCATCAAGGGCAAGGTAGTACTGATCGCTGGCGGAGCCAAGAACCTTGGCGGCCTCATCGCTCGCGACCTGGCCGCGCAAGGCGCCAAGGCTATCGCCATTCATTACAACAGCGCCTACTCCAAAGCCGATGCCGACGCGACTGTCGCAGCCATCCAGGCCAGCGGCGCGCAAGCCGTGACGCTGCAGGCAGATCTAACCACAGCAGGTGCCGTCGAGAAGCTGTTTGCCGACGCCATCAGCGCTGTAGGCAAGCCAGACATCGCCATCAACACCGTCGGCAAGGTGCTCAAGAAACCCATGGCCGAGATCAGTGAGGCCGAATACGACGAGATGACGGCAGTCAATTCCAAGACCGCCTTCTTCTTCCTCAAGGAAGCCGGCAAGAACCTGAACGACAACGGCAAGATCTGCACCGTCGTCACCTCGCTGCTGGGCGCGTTCACGCCGTTCTACGCCGCCTATGCACAGCCACTGCCAATGCGGCTGCGCCCTCAAGCGTATCGGCGAAGGTACCAGCGAAAAGCTCGACGACACACCGGGCGTCTTCACTGTCGAGCGTCATATCCGTGGAAAATGGGCCTGCGAGCAGTGCGAAACACTGATCCAGGCGCCGGTACCGGCGCACGTCATAGACAAAGGCATCCCGACAGCGGGCCTGCTGGCCCACGTCATGGTAGCCAACTTCGCCGACCATCTACCGCTGTATCGCCAAGAGAAAATCTTTGGCCGCGCCGGGCTGTCCATCGCTCGTTCGACCTTGGCGCAGTGGGTGGGCAACTGCAGCGTGCAACTTCAACCGCTGGTTGATGCGCTACGCGACGCCGTGCTGACGCACGGCGTCGTTCACGCTGACGAAACGCCGGTACAAATGCTGACGCCTGGCGCGAAGAAAACTCATCGCGCTTACGTCTGGGCCTATGCCACCAGTCAGTTCTCCGATCTGGCGGCGGTCGTTTACGACTTCAGTCCGAGCCGTGCTGGCGAACATGCTCGCCTACTGCGAGCATGATGCGTTCTCCATAACCGAAAAATCCATTCACAACTGATCTGAACTTAGCATAGGCCTATCGCAATAGCGGAAAGAAATCGTCATTTTTTTGCAGGAACCATGGGATTCATCAGATCGCTAAGACCAGTAAAAACGTAGATGTCCCCATGCAAGGTGAGATGCTTGGACGGTTACAGTTCGACATCAAGCCAGAGCGCCTCATTGGCGACACCGCTTACGGTACAGCGCCGATGCTGGCCTGGATGGTGGAGGAAAAATACATCGAACCGCATGTGCCGGTGTGGGATAAAACTGAGCGCAAGAACGACAGCTTTTCGAGTAACGATTTCCACTGGAATGCAGAGGCCGAGGAGTATTGCTGCCCAGCCGGCAACGTATTACGCAGCGAATGGCGAGCCTTCAAGAACGAGCGTTCGCACGTCACAAAAGCCAACACCATCATTTTCCGATCCCGACAGGCCGACTGCGTAGTCTGTCCAATGAAGGCCAAGTGTTGCCCCAACACTGCGTTTCGCAAGATCGCTCGCAGCGTCCATGAAGGCGCTCGTGATGTGGCTCGGCGCATCGCAGCGACGCCGGAGTACGTGCGCTCTCGCCACGAGCGTAAAAAGATCGAAATGTTGTTTGCCCATCTCAAACGCATCCTGAAAGTGGATCGCTTGCGACTACGTGGCATGAGCGGTGCGACCGATGAGTTCACGCTGGCCGCTGCGGTGCAGAACCTGCGCCGGCTGGCCAAGTTTACCTCTCAAGGTCCACCGGTCACGGGATAGGTGCGCCTGCACTAAGCCAAAAACCTCAAACTAACCCAATAACAACGCAGCAAAGGTCAACGAAGGGCCGAGAAACCACTCAAAGTGGTGAGTTGGTTCTTCGGTGGTGGTCGTACCTGAGTTCAGGTGATCTGAAAATCCGACTTTTTCAACAGAATCGGCCAAAAGCGGACGTCCGTAAGCGGTCGCTCACGGCCATGAGCAGACATTCGCTGGTGACCTCTGGTATTGCCTGGTTCACGCCCAATGTGTCTAATCGTGATTTTTTTCGCAGGAACACACCATGCAGCTCAGCACTTTGACGTCTAAGAGCACAGTTCGCCTTGGAGGTTCATCAAACGGCTGTACCACTGTTGAGCGTTGCTTTTCCGATTTTCGAATTGACGACAGTTCTTTATTAGAAATTCTAGTGACCGCTGATGGTGGCCACTCTGACTTCATGAGCGGTTTCGTATCGGGTTTTTCAGAACAAAATCTCCTTTTTGCCGATAGCCTCCTTCGATGCGGTCAGTCAGAGGTGGAGCCATATCGGGTGTTGATTTACATCTGCCCAGAGTGTGGCGACATCGGATGCGGAGCCTACTCAGTGCAGATTCGCGGGTGTCGTAGCGAGATTATTTGGGAGGAATTTGCTTACGAAAATGGATATGAGGAACCTCGAGTAATACTTAACGTTGGCCCATTTAAATTCAGCTCAGCATCCTATGTCGGCGCTGTAAAAGCCGCGTCCGAGATCTAATTTGACGGAGGCGGAAGGGTGTCCCCTTGCCACTGCGTCCGCTTTGGGTCGATAGCGCATTTTGCTGTCTTGGTTGATTGAGACAGCCATTACGCTAGAAGCTGATTTATCGTCCCCCGACAGAAAAGCGCCCCCCCTGATAACTTCCTTGGAAAATCTGAATATCTCTGCCGGTCTGGGCCAGCACTGCTTTCCGTAAATGTGCGTAGTTCTCGCCCTCGCGGCTATAAGCAAAACCTCCGTTGATGACAACTGTCCGCGCATCGCCAGCCCCCTCAACACTAGAGGGGTAATAGCTGGAAAGCAGTATGAGTTTGATGCTGTCTCTGTCTTGCGGACTGATCCGCCAGGTTACGGATTCGTAGGAGCTCAGAACGAGAATCAAAGGTCTGGCTGTCGGGCGAATGGCAAGGCTGATACTGCCGGGTCTGTTACCCGGCCCTTTGGGTAGGGTGTTGGAGGACTCATAAACGCCAACACCTTCGATTTGCGCGTCCTTGGCAATGTCCTCAAAGGGTATTGCGGTACTCCGATGCTCGAGAGGCTGCTGAGCAGTGTAGGCAGGTGGGAACGCACGTAACCCGCCACCGCCATGCATGGTCTGGCCAGCAGAGGTCGACGATTGCTGTGTCATGGCTTCGAGCTTGGCCATCTGTCGCTCTAGGTTAAGGTTGCTGAGAAAGTCAGCGAGCGCAATCGATTTGCTCTGTTGCAAATGGAGACCGAACCATACTCCGTCAAGTGAGCGCCGCATAAAGCCGGCTCTGCCATAGAGTTCATTAATGATCCCAACGCTACCGTCTTTCGTTTCGACAGGCGAGAGCGAGCCGTCTTCAATATTCAGGACCCATGGCCGGTTTTTTACAGGACGGTCGAAGGCGTCCACCAGAACCGTGGATTCGCTTAGCTTGGCGTACCGATTCCCGATGAACTCTCCGGTTTTCCAAAGTGTCTCTTGGCCAGACTCCAGGTCAAGTTTCATCAGGTCTCGCATACTCACAAAAAACAGGGCGCGCCCATCAAGCATTGATGTGGGCCGCGAAGAGGTGACCCCTGGGCCTGTCTTGATTGTGAGGCTTTTGAGTATTGTTCCCCGTACGCCATTGGCATCGCGCTCGTAGGCAACGAGCGAAAGCGCGCGGCCCGTGCCTATCGCAACCCTGCCGTCTGGAAGCGGAAGGGCCCAGCTCTGACGCTTTAGTGCGGGCAGTACGGCGGTAAGTTCGCCGCCCTGGAAGTCGATAATAAATAGTTGGCCGTCCGAGCCTATTGCCACTGCTGCCGAGAGCTCTGCCAGCCAAGCGAGCACGTTATAGGCCTTCCTGGCCTGCCAGAGCACCGCTCCGGTTTCCGTGTCTAAGAAGGTTACCCCTTGGCCATAGCCGCCTGGCAGTGCCAGAACCCGGCCGTTGGGCGACAGCAATGCGTCGTGGAACCGGGCGGCACTGAG
Source organism: Pseudomonas sp. Z4-20 (assembly GCF_051131955.1). Taxonomy (NCBI): domain Bacteria; kingdom Pseudomonadati; phylum Pseudomonadota; class Gammaproteobacteria; order Pseudomonadales; family Pseudomonadaceae; genus Pseudomonas; species Pseudomonas sp. Z4-20. Next base: position 2,346,027 of record NZ_CP071641.1, on the reverse strand, counting down.
CGGTGGCAAGTTGGCGATGGGCTTGCCACTCGGCATTTCAATGGAGAGCAGTTCGCCACGAGTGCCCTGGAGAACAGCGACTCCGGCCGCAGGTGCCGATATGCCCGAAGTGACGTCAAGGCCGGGCGAAACGAAAGTGGGCGCTTCGAGAGGAGCTATGGGGCGCAATGCAGCCTGCGATATCCTCCACTCAACGTGCTTGATCTGAAGGAAGCGCAGCAGAATTTCATCCTGAGCAATCAGGCAGTCGCGGCTCACCGGCAGTTTCCCAGTGTCCTCCACCGAGTCTAACCTGGAGATTGCGAGGCTCTTGCCGCAGCTCAGGCCGCGAATTTCCCGCAGCGCCTCATATTGGGTAAAGAGTTTCTCTTGAGCGGACTCATCGTTATCCATCAGGTTGCGCAACGTTTCTTCTGTAGCGCGAATAGGGGCGCTTGGCGGAAAGGCCCTGTTTATCTTCTCGCCGGGAGACAGGAAGGCTTCTTCGATGAAGGAGCAGCCCGAGATGCTCAGAACAAGCAGTGATGCAGCAATTATTCGCACTTGGAACTCCATTTCCTATCTGGTCTGGGTCAGGCCAGCACGATAAGGGCATGCTGGCGAGGTGTACTTGAGGCTATTCGTTTCTAAGGCAGAGAAGCAAGCAACCGATACCGTACGCTCGCGCTCGGTAACCGTCCGAGCAAGTCATCTACCCAGCCCCGCAAAGCCAAGACATGGTGTGCACTTAAATTTAAGTGGGCACCAGTTCTAGACTTTTTAAGCGGGTATTTCATGCCGCCGACACGCCGTTCCTATTCCAAATCCTTCAAGGCTCAGGTCATTCAAAAGTGTGTCCAGCCCGGCGCTTCGGTTGCCAGCATCGCACTCAGCCATAGCATCAATGCAAACCTTGTCCATAAATGGATTCGGGTGCAGGCGCAGAAAAGCACGGCGCTGCAACCCGCATTTATTCCGTTATTCGTTGGCACAGACCCCGAGTGGCCGGCTGCAGCGTCGTTCCGCCCATGGCGAAGACCACCCTGCGCTCTTCGCCGCCCAGTTTGCGTCGTCTCATGCCTGCTGGTTGCGGTCGGCTTGTTGGTCACCGTCGTCATGCCGTCGGAATTCCCATTGATCCCACGGACGTGGGCCGCGCACTGGCCTGACGCAGATGGGCGAAATGAAGATCGCGCTGGCCCAGGAGGCGTCGGCCGATGCAGCACCGCAGCCAGTGCAAAAGACTCCGGTCATGCAGATTGCAGCTGCACCCCTGCAGCTCAACCTGCGCCGCTACCCGCTACCCGCTGCCCAGCCCAGAAGACAGATGAAATGACCGTCACGTTACAACTAGCTGAAGGGACAGAAATCAAACTGGAAATGCTCAAGGACTAAACTGCCAGCTATGAATGGAATGCGTCCGGCGGCCCTGTGAACCACGACACCCATGGCGAACCCTACAACGGAGAAAGGGCCTACTCCAAAGCAAGGCAGGTCAAAGGCTACAAGGACGAATTCACGGCTCATTCTGACGGGTACCCATGGCTGGTTCTGGCGTAATTGCACGATTGGCAACGTACGGAGCACCGCCTCTCTCCACTCGAATTAGCAGAACTATTAGATCATTTCAGAAGCCCGCCATTAAGGGCTCCTATCGCTTCGCCTCTATGGCATAGTGCCTATTCATTGGCCTCATTGCATCACGACAACCAACACGCGCAAAGGACGTTGCGCCTCGCGCGCAGTTGGGTGGTAGCGGTGGACTACCGTTCATCCGTAAGCACCGCAAGAGTGATTTTGTAAGTCCACTGTGGAAGGACATTAGGAGACAGATATGAATAATGACGAACGTCTCCACCACAAGGTCATGCGGTACGCGGAAGCAGAAATTCAGGCCATATTATTGGGTCATGGAGCCACACTATTTCGCTATGATCAGTTGATGGCGATGCTAGGGGGCTACGTGCATTGCAATATGATAAGCCAATCAGAAGCGGACGAAATAAGAGGCGATGCCAGAGTAGCTTTTGATAACTGCCTGTTTCATTGACGATCAGCGGCAAATCGGACCTAGACTGCGCGAGGACGCGGTCGTACGCGCCTAAGCGTCAGCGCTTTACTCTTAGGATTAACGCCGGTGCGCTCCTGCTGAAACTGGTTAACCCAGCGGCGCAACGCGAGCTAGACCACACCAAGTGAGCGGCTGGCTTCGATATGGCTATCGCCTTGATCGAGCACAATGCCTGCGGCTCGCGTTTGAATCACTGAAAGGAACGACGTTGTTTGGTTACCTGACACCTCTAGCTGGCGAGCATTCTCGCCTAAATGGATGTCCGGAATCATTAGATCGCTACACACAGCCTGTTGCCGGCTTGAGTGCAAGCGTGAGGAAGCCGCCTGCTTCGCCATGCAGTGGGAAAATGGTCGTGATATCAAGCTGAAATTTACCCTTTACAGGGGCCAGCATCGCGCTGTCAGATGTTAGAACCTTCACCGCCTCGGCGCAGTCCGATGCTGTGTCTTTGCTCAGATGAACCGCCTGATGACAAACGCACTGGTATTTTTCGCGACCCTTATCGGTATGGAGGGTTTTGCATTTCTTGCGCACAAATATGTGATGCACGGCTGGGGCTGGGGCTGGCACCGATCCCATCATGAACCCCGCACCGGCTGGTTGGAGAGAAACGACCTGTACGCGATCGTGTTCGCGCTGTTCGCCATCGTGCTGATCGCGCTTGGCACACAGGGCATCCGCCCACTGGAATGGATAGGGGCCGGGATGACGGCTTACGGTTTTTTGTACTTTCTGGCCCATGATGGGCTAGTCCACAAACGCTGGCCGTTGAAATATGTCCCTCGCACCGGTTATCTCAAGCGTCTGTATCAAGCGCACTTGATGCACCATGCGGTGTCGGGCAAGGACCGCTGTGTCTCATTCGGCTTTCTCTATGCCCCAACTACCGCTGCGCTTCGGGCTCAGTTGCGCGATCTGCATGGTGGGCCTCTTCACAAGAATGATCCGGACGTTGCCACAGGCTCGGCGAACGCTCGGGCCAGTGACGCCCGCGAGCAGTAACGGCGCGGCACAGGCCGCTGAGCACCAGCCGCAACTTGTCGACCTTTGAGGTCGATGCCCGCGTGTCCCAGGCATGCTCGCCCCGTCTTGCGACCTTGATGCCAATCTGCCGATAGACACCCGACGCAGTCGCCACCGCCCACGCAGAACGCCACGGCAGTGCGCTTAATCCCGCCTCGGCACTGGCGTAAAAAGGGTCGGCCGTCTGCACCAGCCGTTGCGCGAGAATGGCCAGGCCGGGCCGATACTGAACGTCGGCGAGTGACGCTTCGGGGATCGAAAGCTCATCCAGCCAGTCGCGTGGCAGATAGCACCGGCCGACGGCAGCGTCTTCGACGATATCGCGGGCAATGTTGGTCAGTTGAAACGCCATGCCCAGATCGCAGGCTCGGTCCAATGTCCTCTGGTCGCTGACACCCATGACCTGGGCCATCATCAGCCCGACGACCCCGGCCACGTGATAGCAGTAGTCCAAGGTATCGTTGACGCTCTGATAACGGCGCTGATGTACATCCATCGCAAAACCCGCCAGATGCTCCAGGGCATAGCGCTCCTGAATGCTGTGTTTGGCCACCACCTCTCTGAACGCTGCGAAGGCTGGGTGCTGCACAGGCAACCCGGCGTACACCGCCCGAGTCTGAGCGGTAAGGTCGGCAAGGCGCCGGTCAATGTCAAACTGACTCAACACGGTCGCCGAATGCCCCGCCTCCTGGCCGTCTATCACGTCATCGCAATGCCGACACCACGCATAAAGCATCACGGCGCTAGCCCGGGTCGAGGGGTCGAACAAACGCGAGGCTGCGGCAAAGCTCTTCGAGCCCACGGCAATGCTGCGTTCGGCGTGCTCCAGCAGGACCCGGTGCTGATCTGCATCGCGACTCATGAATGCAGATCCTCCAGCATCAAACCTGCCGTGGCCTTTGCCGAGCCGATGACACCGGGCACGCCCGCACCGGGATGAGTGCCCGCGCCTACCAGGTACACGTTGCCAAGGCTCGCGTCGCGGTTATGAGGCCGGAACCAGGCACTCTGCCAGAGGACCGGTTCAAGTGAAAACGCCGACCCCAAATGCGCATTCAACTCATTGCGAAAATCATTCGGGTTGAAAATCCGGCTGGTCACCAGATCGTCCCGCAAGCCGGGCATGTAGTGTTTCTCCAGATACGCGAAAATGCGATCCCGGTAGCGTGAGCCTTCCACCTCCCAGTCGATGGGCGCGTTACCCAGATGCGGAACCGGCGAGAGTACGTAGTGGCTGGAGCAACCCGGCGGGGCCAGACTCGGGTCCGTGACGCAGGGAGCGTGCAGGTAGAGCGAGAAATCCTCAGCCAGCTCAACGCCATTGAATATCTCGTGAATCAACGCCCGGTAGCGCGGCCCGAAGCAGACCGTGTGATGCTGAAGCTGGGGTTGCGGCCGCTTGAGGCCGAAATGGATGACGAACAGGGAATTGCTGAAACGCTTGCCTTTGAGGCGCGCGCTTTCCTTGATGCCACGGGCATGGCCGCCCAGCAGTTGCTCATAGGTATGCACCACGTCAGCATTGGAAGCGACGCAGTCCGCTTGCAGCAGGCGACCGTTCTTCAAGCGCACGCCGCTGGCTTTGCCCGCTTGCACCTCGATGCTGGCGACATCGGCATTGAGCTCCACACGCCCGCCGATGTCTTCGAAAAGCCTGACCAGCCCATGCACCAGCGCCCCCGTCCCCCCCTTGGGAAACCACACGCCCCATTCGCGTTCCAGCGCATGGATCAAGGTGTAGATCGATGAGGTGGCAAACGGATTGCCGCCCACCAGCAGGGAGTGAAACGAAAACGCCTGGCGCAGCTTTTCGTCTTCGACAAACTCGGAAACCATCGAGTAGACGCTGCGCCACGCCTGCAGCCGAGCCAGCTGCGGCCCGGCCTTGATCATGTCCCGAAACGACAGGAACGGCACGGCGCCCAACTTGAGATAACCCTCGCGAAAAACCGCCCTTGAGTACGCCAGAAACCGCTGGTAGCCCTGCACATCCTTGGGATTGAGCCTGCTGATCTGACGGTCCAGCTCGGCCTGATCGTTGGCATAGTCAAACTGCGTACCGTCCTCCCAGCACAAACGATAGAACGGCGAGACCGGCAGCATCTCAACGTAGTCCCGCATGGTTTTGCCTGCCGCTGCGAACAATTCTTCGATGGCCGTAGGGTCGGTAATCACTGTCGGCCCGGCATCGAAAGTAAATCCCTCGTCGTGATACACATAGGCGCGGCCGCCGGGCTTGTCGCGTTTTTCCAGCAAGGTGGTTTGCACACCCGCCGCCTGCAGCCGGATTGCCAGTGCCAGGCCACCAAAGCCGGCGCCGATCACAATCGCACTTTTTCCCTGGGTCATGCTCGATCCTTGTAATGCCGAGGCAGGCAGCGAAGTGCCGCATGCATGGCCTCATTAATGGGAACAGGCGGCTTGCCGATCAGCACCCGGAGCTTGTCTTGCAAAGTGCTGTCGCCCGAATAGAAACGCCTGATCAGCCCCTCGGGCAGCCCGTAAAAACGCTGCATCACCCGCCAGCGGTCCTGGGGTTTGCCTGCCAGGAACAGCATGCGATTAAGCAAACGGTAAAACCCCTGGCGCCGCCACGCCTGCTCGGCGAATGCGCGAATGCCAAGGTATAAGGCGTCCGCTTGCAGGTTCTGTTGGCGGGCGAACCAGTCCGCCAGTTGAACCGCCAGGGGCAACGAATAACCCGTTGTGCAATGGCACAAACCGGCTCGCAAACCGGAACGCGGCTGGCCGGCCGCCTCGCGCCAGAAGCCGGAAAAGTCGCCTGCCAGGGTGATCGGCAACACGCCTTGCTCTTCGCGCAGGCAGCGAGCAATGGTCCATCCGCGATCTTGCACATAATCACGGATATGCTCGCGCAGTTGCTCTGAAGAAAAGCTCTGGCGGTCAACATAGTGGGTGTCCTCCACCAGCACCGTGTCGGCTGAAAACGGCAAGACGTAGACGAAACGATAGCCCTGCCTTTGAGCCAACCGGGCGTCCATGATAATCGGCGCGTCCAGCCCATGAGGGGCCTGTAGCTGCAGCACCTGGCCCAGAAACGCCTGTTGACCCAGCACCAGGTGTTCGCTGTGCCGGACGCCACGCCCGTCAATGACGGCCTTGGCCTGCAACTGCTCGCCGCCCTCCAGCAACAGCGAGGTCGGGGTGACCTGCTCAATCCGCTGTGCCACACGCAACCCTGCCCGCCCCCCTTCGCTGAGCGCGGGTTCGATCACTTGGGCAAAGCGTTCCGAGGTGATGCTGGCGTAACCGCTGTTCAGCCGACGCGAACGCCCCGGGAAATGCACATCGTAGGCGGGCCAGGTTTTCACCACCAAGGGCCTGATCCATTGATGCTGCTCTGCCGTCAAGTCCGAGTCGTGAAAGGACCAGGTATGGTTACCACCGATCCGGGCTTGCTCTTCAACGCAGAGCACCTGTAGCTCAGGGCGCAACTGCTTGAGTCGCCAGGCAATCAACCCATTGGCCAGCCCACCACCGGTAAGGATCAGGTCATAGATCATGCCACCGCCTGCGTCAGCACAGGTTTACCGCTGCGCACCGCCGCCTCGATGATGTCAGCCGCTTTGCGGGTGCCACCGGCGTGCTGCAACTCAGCCGCCATCCGCTGCAAAGGCTCTCGTGGAAGAACAAACAGCCGGGCCAGCCCATCAGCAATGGTGGCGGCACTCGCCCAGCGGTTTAGCTTCAGGCCCAGGCCTCGGTAGCTGACACGCGCCGCCACCCCCGGCTGGTCAAAACCGATGGGCATGACGAGCATCGGCGTAGTGGTGGCAATGGCATCCATCACGGTGTTGAGACCTCCATGGGTCACGACTACATCGGCGTGTTCAAGCACCGCTTGCTGGGGGGCGAACGCAGTGACCCAGGTCGCGCCACCCTCGAGAAGCATGCGTTCCTGGGCCGAATCGAGCCCGCCGCAATGGGCGACCAACAGCTGCGCGTCCAAGCGGCGGCAGGCCTTTGCAATCCGCCGGAACATACCCAGGCGCCCGCCCTGCAAGGTGCCCAGGCTGGCAAAGACGAAGGGTCGATTTTTATCAATCTGCCACTCAAAAGCTTCGCCGCCTGGCGAAGGTTGCCCGGCACTCGAAAAAGGCAGGCGCAACGGTCCTACGGCATGGAAATGCGCGGGCTGCTGCGTACGAGGAAAATCAAATCCTGCAAGGGTCTGGCTGATGTGGGCAAGCGGTGAAAGGCATTCATGCAGCGCATCGCGAGGCTTGATGGCAAGCTGTCGACATGCACCTCGCAACACGTCTCCCAGGGGTCGCATCAGCCAATCGTAAACCTGCTGGCTACCGGCGTACATGCGTAGGCTACGTTCGTCGCTGCCGTAGGCAAACGGCATCACCGGCAGCGGCAAGCCAGGCTCGCGGTTGACCGGCAACGCGCAAGCCACCGAGACATAAGGCAGGCCCAAGGCCTCGGCGACCAGCCCACCGGCAGCTTCCATCTGATCGCAGAGCAGCGCATCGACCTGTCTGTAAGCCAGCGCTGCGGGTAATTCTTTACACAGCATGCCTGTGGTTGCACACATATCGGCAATGACCCGCCGCAAAGTCAGCGGGTTATTCGAGCTGGCCGCGCGCTGCAACGAAGCGTCCAGGCTGCCCGGCGGATGGCTGCCAGCAACCGTCGCATGAAAACCGATACGCGGATCACCCAGCCAACGGCGCGCGTCGGGCTGCTGGAAGAACGTGACCTGATGCCCACGGTTCAACAGTTCTACCGCCAGCGCCTGAAAGGCCTGGAAGTGGCTATGGAACGCCGGGGTCACCACGCCGAAATGGCTCATGAGCGGTCGACCGACGAGAGTAATCTGGCTTGACGCAATGCCGCCAGATCTGCCGAGCCCGTACAAAAACAGGCAATGCGCAGCTGTTTTATGATGATGTTGAAGTGCTCGATGACCGACGCTGTCGATACCGTCGCATTGCGCAGCACTCCCGCCGCCTGCCCCACCAGGTCAGCCCCCAGACACAGCGCCTTGGCTACATCCACGCCATTACGAATGCCGCCGGATGCGATCAGCGTCATGCCGGGCAACGCCTCACGCACGCTGACCAGGCTGGTGGACGTCGATATGCCCCAATCGGCAAAAGCCATCGCCACCTCTTTATCGGCGGGGCTGCTGGCGCGCTCAGCTTCCACCGCCGCCCAACTGGTGCCGCCGGTGCCCGCCACGTCGATCACGCGGACCCCGACATCCGCCAGGGCCACCGCCACCGATGCCGATATGCCCGCCCCGACTTCCTTGACGATCACCGGCACGCCGACACTTTGCACGGTCAATCCGATAGCATCCAGCACACCTCGCCAATCCCAATCACCTTCGGCCTGAACGGCTTCCTGCAACGGGTTCAGATGGATGATCAAAGCGTTCGCCTGCAAGGTCTCCACGGCGCGGCGCGCCAGTTCCTGGCCATCTCTTTCCAAGAGCTGTGCCGCGCCGATATTGCCCAGCAACGGGATATCGGGAGCCAGCCGCCGCAACTCACGGGTCAAGCCCTGATCGTTGCCGCTGCGCAGCCCGACGCGCTGCGAACCTACGCCCATGGCGATACCAAGCTCTTGGGCGGCCTCGGCCAGATGGTGGTTGATCGCTGCAGAACGCTGCGCCCCACCGGTCATGGAGCTGATCAGCAAGGGCGCTCTGAGGGGGATCCCAACCAGCGCGCTGGTGAGGTCAATGCCGTTCAGGTCCAGCTCCGGCAACGCACAATGCTCGAACTGAAAGGCATCCAGCCCGCTGCCGCCACCCTGTCGTGGGTCATGACGCACACCACGGCCGTCCAGCACGATATTAAGATGATCATCCTTTCTCCGACTCAGGGGGTGCTCAGTCATGGAAGCTCCAATTCGGTTGAATCATTTTGCGGCGCGCGTGGTCATTGTGTTGAGCCAGGTTGTACAAGATTAAGATGCTAGTACAAGTTACGTACAATAATGACTATAACTGAGGCACTGGTTATTCAAAGTCGTTCAGAGTTTAAGACGCATCACGTGGCCAGCCAGCAAGCTGATCACCCTTCATTGATCACCCTTAAAGCAAAGGTCAAGACCGATGGCAATCGAGCCTGACGCAACCGTCGAATTTGGGTTTACCGAACTCCTGAAAGATGTGCGCGCGGCTATTGAACAGCGTCTGGACCAATTGCTGCCCAGCAGCAGCGACGAGCGGGATCTGGTCGCGCTTGCCATGCGTGACTCCACGCTGGCGCCCGGCAAGCGCATGCGGCCGATTCTGTTGATACTCGCTGCGCAAGGCCTGGGACACGGCGGCGATCAGGCACTGGACCTGGGCTGCGCCGTGGAATTGATCCACGCAGCGTCACTGGTGCTGGACGACATGCCGTGCATGGATAACGCGCGATTACGCCGTGGGCGTCCGACCGTGCATTTGAAGTTTGGCGAAGACGTGGCGATTCTTGCCGCCGTTGCCCTGCTCAGCCGCGCATTCGGGGTTGTTGCCGGAATTAGCGATCTGACCCCGGCGATCCGCATGCAACTGGTGGAGGTGATGGCCAATACCGTAGGCATGCAGGGGCTGGTCAAGGGCCAGTTCAAGGATTTACGTGAAGGCCAGCAAAACCGGGGCCCCGAGGAAATTGCGCTGACCAACAACCTGAAGACGGGGGTATTGTTTAGCGCGATCATGGACATGGCCTGGCTGATCAGTGATGCAAAAGCGAGCACACGCCCGATCCTGCAGAACTTCGCCATGGAGCTAGGTCAGGCGTTCCAGATGTATGACGATCTCAGGGATCATTGCCCGGACAGCGACAAGGATCAAGGCAAGGACGAGGGCAAGTCGACGTTCGTTGCGCTTTACGGCGAGCAAAAAGTCCGCGAACAGCTTAAGGCTCACCTCGTCAACGCCGAAAGCCATTTGCGGGAAGTCTACGGCCCTTCTCCAATGATCATCGGGTATATGCGGATGATCTTCGAAAAAGCGCTGCGACAACGTAGCGCAAGACCGTAGGGCTTACTTGGCCCGCTCGGCAATTGCTTGTTTCAATTTTTCGGCGTCTGCAAAACGCTGCTCACTGACGACCGCGCCATTGTTCAAGGCAAGCCACTGAACGGTATCCCGGTCGCCGCCATAGCGGTTGGCAACCCTGCCGTCCTGGTCCAGCATGATTCTGTATTTGGCCGAACGCATGGCCGGTACCGCCACTATCTTGATCAGTGAAGGCATCTTCTCGATATCCGCTACGTACACAATGTGGCGCGCTTCCAGGTAGCCCTCCGGTTGACCTTCCATCACCGCATCCAGCAACTCTGCGGCCGACATGCTGCGCGCTATCAACAGCACTTGAGCGCTGTCGTTCAAGGTATACGCCTTATCGTTCTGATCCAGCAGGGTCCACTTCACCACCGGTTGGTTTGAATCCTTGGGTTGATTCAGAACTTTTGATTGAGCTGAATCCTGCGCCAACACGTTAAAGCTTAGTAGTACACCGATCAGCAAGATCATACGCCGCATGATTTCGAACCTTATTCAGGGAAAGTCAGGGTGTGAAACGCAGGCGCCATCCTACGCCAGCCCGGCTATGACGCTCCACCGCCTTAACGCTGTTCTTGCCTGACCTGCTCGCAACGCACTGACGCCGAGTGTCTGCCTTACGCCATTGATTCAAGATCCGCCGCTGGGGCGCACGCTATGCCAGATGGTGCGGCTCAACGCGCGCCAGATACGCCGCCTCGTCACCCAACGTAATCAGACTCGAAATCAACGCTATGTCTTACCAGCAGAGACACCCACATCTCCCGGCAGTGATGAGCTCTGCATTTGACTAGCATGATCTTTCTGATCGATGACTCTCTCAGTCTTGTGGAACGAGTGCTCTTCGTCCGCCGCCGAACTCACTGTGACGTTTTCGATGGCAGCCATGGCAATCTTAGAATGATAGAAGCGGACTAAGGACGGCTGGCTCATCAAGGTAAGAGCAATGTCACCTAGCCGTTAGCCAATATTCGAGAAAAGCAACACGCCGGTCTACTTTAGAAGGGTATCAAGGGCCAAACAGGGGCGCTTCTGGCTAACCATTTGATTCCCCCACAGCCAATCGGACGGCAAAACAATCTCACACCGCCCATACACGCCGACCTAGTAAAAATTTCTGACATCCGCCACAGAGACACGATCTCTGTCGTAGGGCTGTAGGAGACATCGAAGTCCAGCGACATATGCTGTCGCCCCCGTAAAGCAATCTTGCAGCACCGAAGATTGCAGGACGTCGCCATGCTCATGTCGCTCCCTGTCACCCTCACCTGCCCCAGATGCTCCTGCAAAACCACCGTCTTGCCTTGGTGTGATTCACGACCGACCGTTTAGCCGCCTCCAACATGCTGCCCGGTTTGCCATGACCTACCGCTTGAATACCGGAAAGCGACCCACAGAGGTGCTAAAAGCGCGTCTGGAACAATTTCTGACCCTGAACAATCAAGTAGAGCGCGACACATCTTGCCGCCTCACTGAAGACAATATGTAGTGGTCAACTAATCCCGGACACGACGTTAAGTTTTTCCTCGGCCCGCGCTGGGGCCAACCCATCGTTGAATTGATGAGGCCTAATCCAGTTGTAGCGATGCATCAAAAAATGGCTGATATCGCGCTGTGCTTCCTGCGCAGTTTGATAGCCCACGGTCGGTATCCATTCTGTTTTCAAGCTGCGAAATACGCGCTCCATCGGTGCGTTATCCCAGCAGTTTCCTCGTCGGCTCATGCTCTGTCGCATGCGGTATCGCCACAACCGCTGGCGAAAGAGTCGGCTTGCATATTGCGATCCCTGGTCCGAGTGGAATAGCAGATCCGAAGGCCTGCCACGCTGCTCGTAAGCCATATCCAGCGCTTTGATCACCAGCTCAGCGTCTGGCTTTTCCGACAGCGCCCAGCCCACGATCCGACGCGTACAAAGATCCAGGACGACAGCCAGGTAATGCCACTTTCCTTGCGCCCAAATGTAGGTGATATCGCCGCACCAAACTTGATTGGGCGCTGGCACGTCGAACTCGCGGTTCAATGTGTTCGGGATATCCAGTCTTTCTACTGTTGCTCGTTTGTAGGCATGGGAGCCGGGTTGTTTGCTGACTAAATCAAGCTCGCGCATCAAGCTGCGCACTTTGAATCGACCGATCTGCTCACCGTCTTCACGCATCAGCGACAGGATGCTGCGACTGCCCGCAGAGCTGCGACTTTGCGAGAACAGCCCACTGACGCGACTTCGCAATCGAAGCCGTTCAACATCGGGCGTGCGGCGCCGCAGGCGCTGGGCGTAGTAACACGAGCGCGTGACGTCAAGTACCTTGCACAGCCAATCAACCGGCTCATGTGCACTCAACTGGTCAATCAGCGCGAACGCTCGTGATCTTCCGACATCAAGAGCGCGGTAGCCTTTTTTAGTATTGATTTCTCTCGCTCAAGCCGAGCAATCCGGGCTTCCAGCTCCTGAATTTTTTGCTGTTCCGGAGTCAGAGCCTTACTCTGCGGGGTGATGCCTTTATGTTCTTTCTGAATCTGGTCAACCCAGCGGCGCAATGCCGACTCACCAATGCCGAGTGAACGGCTGGCTTCGATGTAGCTGTAGTTTTGTTTGAGCACGAGGTCGGCAGCCTCGCGTTTGAATTCAGGAGTAAAGGAGCGGCGTTGTTTGGTCATCTGACACCTCGATCTGGCGAGCATTCTCGCCTAAATGGGTGTCCGGTTTCATTAGACCACTACAATATGCCATGCCTCTTCATAGCCTTCCTTCGTTCGAATGTGTCGGTTTTGCTTACCAATCTGATTCCATTGACGCTATGGGTCTGTACTTTGCGCGCCCATACGATTTCGCATCAGGCAATAGTGCCTAATTGTGGAGTTTGTCATGGGTACACTGAATCTACCGCCGCGTCTGAAAACGCTCGGCATAATAGCGGTTATGACTGTCGCATCGCAGGCTGCACTCGCAGCTCCGGCCAACCAACATCAGCAGGCAGCCGGCTTTTACCGGCAGATGGTCGGCAACACCACTGTGACTGCTGTATACGACGGCTATATCGATCTGAACCCGAAGCATCTCGCGGGCATGTCGCAGGAAAAGATCCACGAGCACATCCTGCATGAGTATCAGAAGGCGGCTCCGTTCGTACAGACGGCGGTCAATGCCTTTCTTGTCGATGACGGGAAACAGTTGGTGCTTATCGACTCGGGTTCGTCTGATTGCTTCGGCCCCACCATGGGGCGGATGGTCGACAACATCCGTGCTGCCGGTTATAGGCCCGAAGAGGTTGATGCAGTGCTGCTGACGCATATGCATCCTGATCATGCCTGCGGGGTGACGCTGCCAGGCGGCAAACGAGCCTTTACTAACGCAACCGTCTGGGCCGCAGACCGAGATGCGAAGTACTGGCTCGACGTAAAGCAGGAGGGCTCGTTGCCTGAGGAGCAGCGCCCGTTCTTCAAGATGGCGCGCGATGCAATTTCACCTTATTCAGATGTAGGAAAATTCAAAACCTTTAATGAGGGAGACTCCATCACCCCAGGAATTCAGGTCGTGCCGTCAAATGGTCACACCCCTGGCCACACGTCGTACCTGCTCAGTTCGGGAGACGAAAAGCTGCTGCTTTGGGGCGACATTGTGCATGTGCATTCTGTGCAATTGCCGCATCCGGAAGTAACCATCGCGGTGGACGTCGATCCCAAAGCCGCCGTTGCATCTCGCACACGGCTGTTCGCTGAGGCTGCCAGGGAGCGCTGGTTGGTGGCCGCGGCTCACTTGCCCTTTCCTGGTATTGGGCATCTGCGTAAAGAAGAAAAAGGCTACAGCTGGGTGCCCGTTGAGTACCGAAACCCTGTTACCTTTGAACCCTGAATAGGCGCCCGCGGAGTGAAAAAGGCCATGGTATCTCCGTGGCCTTTTTATTGCCTATGTCTCGTCCTGAATAAGGTTTACACCTTCTGACCTATCCTCAGGAGGAACCAATGGAATCAGGAAAAAGGCGCAGTCAGCGTGACTACACGCTGGGCTTTAAATTGGCGGTCGTCGATCAAGTTGAAAAGGGCGAACTGAGTTATAAAGAGGCTCAACGGCGTTATGGGATTCAGGGTCGGTCGACTGTGTTGGTGTGGTTACGCAAGCATGGACGGCAGGACTGGAGTCAAGGCGCCTCCATCCGTGCCCAGAGGAACCGACCGATGGCCGAGCCAAATTTGCCGCTGACACCAGAGCAGCGAATCAAGGAGCTGGAAGAAAAGCTGGCCCTTGCCAACCAGAAAGCCCAATTTTTTGAAGCTGTCGTTGACGTGCTGAAAAACGATTACGGTGTTTCTGTCGTAAAAAAGCGATCCGGCAAGTCCTCACCCAAGGGCAAATCGAAGGCCTGAGCATTACCAGGGCTTGCCAGTTTCTAGGCATCTCTCGGCAGGCCTACTACAAGCGCAATCGAGCTTACGACGCACAAGCCAGACATACGCAAAGAGTGCTGGGATTTGTATTGGAGACTCGTCTTGAAATGCCCCGGTTGGGCACTCGTAAGCTGCATGGCCTTATGCAAGCCGAACCTGAACTGACGCGAACGGTAGGTCGAGATCGGTTGTTCGCTATCTTGCGAGACCATCGACAACTGGTCCTACGCAAACGCGCTTATCACAAGACTACCGATAGTCATCATCGCTTCCGTCGACATCCGAATCGGCTCAAACCCGGCCCTGACCAAGTCACTGCCACGGGTCCTGAACAGGTATGGGTAGCAGATATAACCTACTTGCCTACCGAACAAAGCGTCGCTTATGTGAGCCTGGTCACTGATGCGTTCTCGCGCAAAATAGTCGGCCATCATGTGCATGAAAGCCTGCATACCGAGTCAGTCATCCAGGCAATGACCAAAGCCCTTCGGCATCGAAGAAGCAATCAGCCGCTGGTACATCACTCTGATCGGGGCTCGCAATACTGTTCTGATCTCTACCAGAGGCTGCATGCCAAGCACGGCATCAAATGCTCGATGACTGATGGCTATGACTGCTACCAGAACGCCCTAGCGGAACGGGTGAATGGGATTCTGAAAACGGAGTTTCTTTTACACCGTCCCAAAGACCTTGCCCAAGCCAAGCGCATGGTCGAGGAGTCGATAGAAATTTATAACCGTAAGCGACCTCATTTGGCTCTGAAATACAAAACGCCCGATGCGGTGCATCGGGCGCTTTGAGATGAAACAGGTGTAAACCTATTTCAGGACTAGACACTACCGGCCTGGTATTGGTTCTTTTTGAGTACCAATCTATGAGCCGATCAGCGCTCTTTCACAGGCAAGAAGGTCAGTAGCATTAGCATATCTTTTCAGAAGTAGCCGTTAATGAGGTGTGCCATGTCCAAGGTTGTCCAATTTCACCGTACTGGTGACGCTGATGTTCTGACCCTCGATGAATTCGCAGTACCGGAGCCGAAAAGCGGCGAGGTTCAGATCGAAGTCAAAGCCATCGGCCTGAACCGTGCTGAAATCATGTACCGCACGGGGCAGTACGTGATCGAGCCCCAGTTCCCGGCGAAGCTGGGCTATGAAGCGGCCGGGATTGTCCGCGCGGTTGGCAGTGACGTCCGCGACGTTGTTCCTGGTGACGTAGTAAGTGTCGTGCCGGCGTTCTCCTTCGCTGATTACGGCATGTATGGTGAGGTGGTCAATGCGCCTGCGCATGCTGTCGTCAAGCATCCGTCCAATCTCAGCTTCGTGGAGGCAGCGGCCAGCTGGATGATGTTTGTCACTGCGTACGGCGCGTTGATTGAGTACGGAAATCTACAGGCTGGTGAAACCGTGCTGATTCCGGCTGCATCGAGCAGTGTCGGGCTGGCAGCGATCCAGATCGCCAATATGCAAGGAGCCATCCCGGTGGCCCTTACCCGCACAAGTGCCAAACGTCAGGCATTGCTGAATGCGGGTGCAAAACATGTCATCGCCACTCAGGAAGAAGATCTGATTGCCGAGGTGGCAGCGATCACTCGTGGCAAAGGTGCGCGTATTGTTTTCGACCCCGTTGGTGGCCCCGAGGCAACCAAACTGATCAAGTCTATGTCCAACACGGGAATCTTCTTCCAATACGGCGCCCTGGATCATCGCGATATCCCGGTTCCAGTCTTTGACATTCTTGGCAAGCATCTGACCGTGCGCGGCTACGAGCTATTCGAAATCACCATGGATATGCAAAAGCTGGCCAATGCCAAGGCGTTCGTTACCAAAGGCTTGGCAGGCGGCCAACTCAAGCCCGTCATCGACCAGGTCTTCCCGCTTACTGACATCGCGGCAGCACACCGCCGAATGGAATCGAATGCGCAAATCGGCAAAATCGTCGTAGTGGTCGACTGAGTAAAATGCTGCGGCAGTCAGTTTGGCTGCCGTACGCCATCGCTGCCTACCCTCAAGCCATGAGGGCTTTTTTTTGGTGCCTAAGAGAGAGGCAGCCCGGCTTCGCTATCATCATGCAGAGTAGGTCTGGCCCGATGCGCAGGTAGATGGAGATTGACGATGAACCTGATTGAAGCCATGCAAATGTTCGTGGCAGTGGTTGAGCATGGCAGCTACACCAAAGCGGCCGAGGCGCTCAATGTACATCGCCCGGCGCTCTCTAAGAACATCCAGAATCTAGAGCGCGAATTGGGCGTGCAGCTGTTACACCGCACCACGCGTAGAGTGAACACCACGCCAGCTGGCGATGAATTCTATGACCGCAGCCGGAAATTACTCGCTGAACTAGCAGACACACTGGACTGGTTTTCGCCGACTCGTCCGCCGCGAGGCAAGCTCAGGATCGACATGCAGACCGTACTCGGTCACGCGGTCATAATCCCGCGACTGCCCGAGTTCCTGGAGCGCTACCCTGGCCTGGAAATATCTTTGGGAGCCACTGACAACCTGAACGACCTTATCGCAGAAGGCATCGATTGTTCCGTGCGGCTCGGTGATCTCGATGATTCGAGCCTGATTGCCAAACGTATCGGCGAGGTAACTTTGGTGACCTGCGCGGCTCCCGCCTACATAAAGAAACATGGTTTACCAGATACGCTGGATGATTTGCAGGCGCACTTGGCAGTCAATTTCATGGTTGAACAGCGCCGCCAGATCATGCCCTGGCGCTTCAGGGCCAACGGTAACGCTATTAATGTGAAGATGCGCAGCGGCATTGTCGTCGATAACGCTGAGGCTTTGCTTTACTGCGCATTGGCGGGGATTGGGATGGTGCAAGGGCTGCGCCCGGCGTTGCAGCGATACATCGAAAGTGGCCGTTTGGTGGAGGTTCTGCCGGATGTTCCAGTCGAGCCGAAGACCGTTTCCGTGTTGTTTCCAGATCGCCGTCATCTCTCACCCAATGTGCGGGTATTCGTCGAGTGGGTAAGTGCGTTGTTCCAAGAAAAACTGCCTTAGCGCGCGGCCCCATCGGTATTGGCTGCTATGAAGCAGTCATTTCCAATTGAATCGTATCCCATTGCAGTTCAACAACAAAAGTGTCCTCCCCTTGGCTCATCAAGCATTGAATAAACATCAACTCACATCGAACGCCTCTCCACCCAACGCCGATACTGACGCGTGCGAAATGCGTAGCCAGTCACGCGGCAGGTAAGGATCGATGGCCAACGCGGTTCCGATGCCCACCATGTCGACACCGCTCTGCACGACGCTCTCGGCAACCGGACATCGACGTATGCCGCCAGTGACCATCACGTATGGGTACCATATGGTGCGGGGTCGAGGTCGATGGAAAATACCCAAGCCTTAACGATGCGTTAGAGGGCGCTCCTAAATTCAAAACTGTGGTCTCACGCATGACAAGCGCATCTGAAAACGACTTTATGGAGCAGTGAAAATCAAATCCACATCTAGCTCATCCGCAGAGTTCAACCAATCCTCGATAAGCTGATACGCCTGACCGTGCATTTCGCCCCCATAACTGCGAAATTACGCTCCACTTGACCACCTGTTTGCATTTAACCTGACCGGTCATTTGCATTCGTTCTGACCAACGAATGCATTCGGTTTTGACCAACACGGCTTGTCACCATGAGTGGCAGAGCGGCCAGAGTGTGTAAAAGCCATTGTTAGCCGCTTCCATCCGGCATGTTTTGCCCTTCTCAGCCCAGGTCAGACATCAGTTGCTCAGATTCAGTATAAAATTACGGCGATCAGCAGGCACGCCGACAGCGCGGGCTAGAGGCTAGAAATCTGGGGGTTGTTTGAAAGGGCAGGGAAACGGATAAAAAAGAGACCGAAGCCTCTTTTTTAACGTATCACAGCGGCTGTTCCTCGCCCGCTGAGAGTAAACCCACGCAGGAGAGCTAGTTCAGAACGACTATTGGAAAACTACTTAAATACCTCGAGAACGCTATTTCCAGTTCGCAGCCAGTACCAAATCTAGTTGTGCAGGTTGATCTATAGTAAGACTCGTTTCAGCTCCCGGTGGCACTCCGAACGATGCCATCTTGTCGACCAGGTTCTGAACCTGACTGTTCAAAAGACCTTTGCCGTCGGCCATTTCGAAGACCTCAATCTGGTTAGCCGTGCCTAGGTACCAATTGTTGACTGTCACTTTATCAGTAGCCCCAGTGACTCGGATTTCCAAGTTCGAACCGCTACGGCTAAACCACAAATCCTGAGGACTTAGGTCTGCTCCGAATGCAACCGTATCAGTCGCGACGTAGCCACCATCGTCGTCTGTAACGACGTCTTTACCATCCCCCAGGTTGAACACGTAGGTGTCGGCGTAGTAACCACCGATCATGGTGTCATTACCGGTACCGCCAACCGAGTGTTTCCCCTGAGGCGGTAGCAACCGTGATGATTTCGTCCCCGGGATCGCCGTAAAGCTGGTTGGCGCCTGCGCCGCCTGACAGGGCGTCGTTGCCGTCCCCACCATGAATGATGTCATTGCCGGACCAACCGGTTAGGGTTTCTACAGTTGCTGTGCCGACTTGGCTCAACCCCGTCGCGGCAATATCCGCAGAAGTCCAGAATGTGCCATCAGCAAACTCCACACGCTCAAGGGCGTTGTGGGTAACCACACCTGCGCTGGTATCGCCTATGAAAAAGGCGTGGTCAGCCTGATCGAAGTGCTGGATGCGGATGAACATCTTCTGGCGGCCTCCGATGCCGGGGCCCAGGCGCAAACCTAGTCGGCTCAAGCCGCCGCGGCCACGTTCAAGGCACTGGGTGGTGGCTGGCAGCGGGAAGCATCAGGTGGGCGTATCGGGTCAAGGACTCTGCAAGAATGATATCGCCGTCGGACGATGGGATAGCTGCCTGAAACTCATATCCCTATACCGTAGAAAGGAAGACCAATACGTTCAGGAACGATTTTTCGGCGGCAATGTACCGCCGCCTGCGTAAGAGCCTGCATCACTCAGAAAAATTTTCAGCAGGTCCATTTAAACGTCGCGTGAAACTCAATAACTGGATAATGCTTTAAAATTCGGTAACCAAACGAAGTGTCAGACCACTTACCCCGGTAGTATTTTCCCCCCAAGCCGAGGTGAGGAACTTGGCCATAAAATTGTATGGTTTACCATCAATTTTGAAATCATAGGCCAGCAATGGACCCACGCTGAGTAACGCAGCGCGATTGCCGCCATTGCCCAAATGCTCGCCATTGAGCGTGTCATCATTAAGCTGCTTATAGGCGGTCCCCGTAATACCGTACTGCCATGATCCACTACGTTGAGTGCCCGCGAAATCCAGGCTTACGACATAGCCCGACTGGTAATCAGTATTAGGGTTTTCAGTATAGTAATTAAAGAAGAGCCTCGCACTTAGCTCTGTAGCGTCCCCTGCCCCTTTGGGTAAAATGCTGGGTATGGTATGTGTGATGCCTACGTTTGGCGAAAGAGTGTAAAAATTAGAACCTACGTTGGGCACTCGGTCCTTCTTGAAATCTCCGGTTGGAATATTCAAGCCAAGTCCGACCCAATACGCTGTGCCATAGGGTATGGGGCTATCAGGTGAGAAATTTTTCGACGGATTAAACAGACTCCAGGCGAACACATCAGAGTAGATGTCTTGAATACCTGAGTCACAGGACACTTTGGAAATACCGAAGCAGGTTTCTAACGCCCCCAGGTAGAGACTGGAAGCGATAGTTCCAGACAAAAAGGTCTGGTTATAGACGTGCAGCAATCCTGTACCAGCAAAGTAGACATGCCCATCCGCATCCATTGATCCCCCGCCGGACGAATACCACTTATCAATATTCATACCGCCCGTGACAGCAGCGCCGTAGTTACCCGGCGGAGGAAGTAATGCGGATCGTATATCGGTTCCTCCGATAGGCCCTGCGGGGGAGATTGATTCTGCGGCATTCACATTTAATGAAATAATCAATATCGCAGCGATGGAAGTAATTTTTGAAATTCGCTTGGCGCAGTACATAAGTGACTCCGGACTATTATTATTAGATGTATACGTAGTCTTGATCGCGCAGGTCACCGAACCGCGAGGCTATCTTGGTATTCGGGCCTGCGAGAGCATTCTTTACCAATAGATTTTTTATGTGGCATCCCATTGGACTTGGAGGGAACGACGAATCGGCAGCAGTGCCAGCGGCAGAAAGTCCGGTGCCTGATCAGGCTTGGTTTGGAGCGACTTCAGACGTTCATAGGCAACGCGCAGGCCAATCGCTCCCTGGAGGCGTCCTAGAGGTGCACCCAGGCAAGTGTGGCGTCCTTTGGTGAAGGCGTAGTGACTCTGCTCATCCAACACTTCGCGATGGATATTGAAAGCCATCGGGTCGACCACACCGGCCGGATCGGTGTTTGCACTCACCAATGCAAGCCACACGAAGTCTCCTTTTTTGATTTTTACCCCAGCCACCTCAGTGTCCCTGGTCGCAACACGCGAAGAGAACGGAGCGGATGGCCTGCGTCGAACCGTTTCTTCGAAGACCTTCGGCCACAGGGAGGGATCACCAAGTGCATCTGCCAGTTGATCAGGGTGCTGAGATAAAAAGGTGATCCCGTTTGCCATCGCTTGGGCAGTGGTGTCTGTTCCCGCCGCAGCAAATTCCGTCAGGTGCATTGAGATTCGCTCTTTGGAAAGCGCATGCGACCCATCAGGCTCGCGCGCGCTCGCCATAATGGAAATGATATCGCTCTCTTCACTTTCCCGTCGCTCGTCAACAAGTTTGCGCAGATGAATTTGTGCCGCTGCGTACCGCTGCCAGACGGTTGAACGTTCCGGTTCAGGTATCGGTTCACGACCACTGGCGAGAACACGGAAATGATCGTCTCGCAGTTGGCGGATGAAACCTTCATGTTCTGGAGGGAGCGCCAAGAGCGCCATCAAGGTTTGAGTGGTCAATTCCAGACAATAGCTCTCCATGAACTCTGCTGCGCCGGCAGGCGCCAGCTTGTCGAGAATTTTGTTGGCACGAGCCTCAATTTCCGGTGCGAGTTTGGCGATATTGGGCTTGAGAAAACCCTTCTGAGCGACTTTGCGAGCAGCCGTATGCTTAGGCGGGTCCATACCGATCATGATCTCGCTCATGAGCTCGGTACTCACGATCGAAGAGTACTCAGCCGGGATTTCAATGAACGCGCCGTTAGACTGGCATGACCACAGCTCCCAATCCATCAGAGCTGCGTCAACATCCGCGCGGCGAGTAATGATCCATGCACCTATGGGCTCATACCAAAATACCGGGGTATTTTCCCTGGCGCCCTGGAACACAGCTGCAGGATCATTCAAATAGAAATTGCTGAAGAGGTCGAACTCTGCCGGTGCGGAGTGATTAAAAGGGCAACGACTCATGGTGGGGCTCCTGCCTTGAGGAAAACTGGAGAGAGGTATTAGATGGCTGCAGCGATAGCCAAGGTTGAAAGGCGCTGAAATCTCAAAAGGTTTTCACTTTCCTCCATGATCCCGGCGGTCAGGCATACGAATGTGACTTGCCGTGCCGGTTCAACCCAGAAAAGCGTGGAGCCAGCCCCGTAGTTTCCGAATGTCCGGGGGCTGGTAGTTGGTCCAAAATAGGACGGATAGAGACCGGATCCTGAAAGTGCAAACCCCAAGCCGAAGTTGGCAGGAGGAACTTCCCAACCCCGTGCTTCCGCCAGCGCTTTATAGAGGTCGCTTGGCTGGTCACCCGTCTGATTGGTCGTTGCGACGTCCATCATCGCCGAGCTTATGATCGTGCCCTCAGCGCCTTTGACGGCAGAGCGCAGCATTTCGGCAAACTTGAACACATCTCTGGCTGTTGATACCGCCCCAACCCAAGGCATCTCAGCCTCACTGTTGATGATGTCGTTCATCACCTCGATATCTGCCACCGAGAGCCAGCCACCATCAGGAAACCTGGCTCTGATCGGGACATACCGATCGCTCCACGCATCAGGAGCCCCCAAAGCGGTACTGGACATTCCCAGGGAATCGAAGAGATTGCTCTGCAGTAGATCTTTGAACCGATTTACGCCACTGGCGCGCCGAACCATTTCAGCCATCAGTACGTGGTTCAGCGTCGGGGAATAATTGAGTGTCACCCCGGGCTCGCCTGTCACATCCAGCTGACAGATTGCATCAACCACGGCATTCATATCGCCCAGTTGGTCGTAGGGAAGCGGGCAAGGCGTCGGAACCAGGCCAGCACGATGAGTGAGCAGATGCCCCAGGTTGATTCTGTCTTTGCGCCCGCTGCGGAATCGATCCCGGCCATAGAACTCGGGAATCAAGTCTACGACCTTGGTGGTCAGTGACAAGATGCCCCTGTCGATGGCCTGAAGCACCATGACATTTGTAAACGCCTTGGTGAGAGAAAACACCCGATAAATATCATCCGGCGTGGAATGTCGACCGCTCTCTTTATCGGCCCAGCCAATCGAGGCTTCATAGCCAATCTGACCATGGCGTGCCAGGATTATATTGGCGCCGTCGTACAGCCCCGACCCGATATCATTCTTGATGGCATCGTCCAGGCGTTGCAAAGCAGCAGGGTCAAAACATTTATTGTTGTTTGGCATGTGACTATTCCTACCCAAGGGTTTGATTACATGTAAATGCCGCCGGATGGGCAGAGCGTTTGCCCCGTGTAATACGCTCCATCGTCGCTGGCGAGGAACAGCAATGTTTGGGCAATTTCCGATGGCTGTGCGGCTCTTGGGATAGGTTGCATTGCGATGATTTTCTCCATGATTTCCGGAGGCTGTGAACTCAGCAGCGGGGTATCGACGGCCCCTGGGGCTACCGCATTGACACGAATGTTGTGAGGCGCCAACTCGCCGGCAGCTGAACGGGTCATGCCAAGGACAGCGGCCTTTGAAGCAGGGTAATAAAGAGGCATGGGCACGCCGACCAAAGCGGCCACGCTCGAGATATTGACTACCGACCCGCCGCCGGCTTTTTTCAGGAGTGGCGCGGCTGCCCTCAGGCAATAAAAAGTACCGGCCAGGTTGACAGCCAGGACTTTAGCGAACTCTTCATCTGTCGTATCTTCGAGAAACGCAGGGAGAAATCGCTCACCTCGAGCAGCTGCTTCAAAAGCGCTGATATTGGCCTTCACCAACTTATCGTTAGCTTCCTTGGTCGGTGCATTGATGCCGGCAGCGTTAATGAGAATATCGAGCTTGCCATATTTTTTATTAACGCTGGAAAACACTGCACTTACTAGTTGACTATTACTCACGTCCAACTCCACGCACTCGATCCGTGGATCTTGAAACTTGTCGATCAACTTTGCCAGGGACAGATCTGTGGCAATTACAGTAGCACCCTCTGATACAAAAAGCTCAACCGTTGCGGCACCAATACCCGATGCGGCACCGGTAACAAAAGCGACTTTTCCTTCAAGTTTCATAGGAACCTCTATAGTTATTTTAATAGCGCAGGTGCGCACAGGCCTGAATTACGCATCTCAATCACGATCCAGCGTCACTTTATTTAAACGTTCAAAAATCTTGCGTTGCCGGCGACAGCCAACAATAGATACGGGGGCGCGATCAAATATCCAGCACGAGCTTTTTCCCACGCGCTCGGGAACAACATGTCAGAATCTGATCATTCGCACTTCTCTCGCTAGCCGAAAGATAAAGGTCACGATGATCCGGCGTGCCTTCCAGCACCCGCACAAGACAGGTTCCACATACACCCTGCTCACAGGAGTAAGGGATTTCAATGTCGTTCTCCATCAGCACCTGCAGGATGCTGCGCTCTGCAGGTACATTCAATACCTGTTGGGTACTGGCAATAGTGATTTCAAAACTTTGATCTAAATTAGTATCAGCGGCCTCGTTGGCAAAATATTCTCTATGCAGCCGGGCCTCTCCCCAGCCTACAGTGCGGGCGGTATCCAGGACGAAGTTCATGAAACCGGTGGGTCCGCAGACGAAGAGATGTTCATCAAGGGTTCGGTTTGCCAGCATCGAGGCCAGGTCCGGTTTGGTATCCGGTTCCGAGTCGAAATACAGGTTGACCCGATCAGAGAAACTGCAATTTTTTAGTTTTTCAGCAAATGCAGCATGTTCCGAGGATCGACTGTAGTAATGTAATTCGAATTTGGCATCTATCTGAGACAGTCTCTCAGCCATGCTAAGTATCGGCGTGATACCTATGCCTCCAGCAAACAACAGCGTCCTTTTCGCCTCATGGCTTAAAGGAAACAAGTTTCGAGGCTGGCTAATCTTTAATTCCTGGCCAATTTGTAACTGGTGCATCGCGCTAGAGCCACCGCGCCCCTCGGGGGCCAGCAAGACGGCAATTTTGTAGCTGTGGTCCGCTTGCGAGCTATTGTACAACGAGTATTGTCGAATCAACCCATTGGGAAGATGGATGTCAATATGGGAGCCTGCGCTGAAAGGTGGCAACGCCTCTCCACCGGCAGACACCAGTTCAAAACTGAAAATATTATGGGCTTCGCACTTACGGTCGGCAATCCTGACACTTATCACGGTCAGATCTCCTGCTATTTCAAAAAGGTGACACCCACCCACAGACAGTAGGCAAATACGCGAATAACGTCACTGAAGGGTTTTATTTAATTAACTGACTTCTGCGGAAATAAGGCGATCTATCACTCGCCGCGATTGAACACCGCCCGAGTCAATATTAAGTTTAAGCAGCGCACGCTCCGGATACAGCAGCAGATTCTTCTGCTGTTGTTCGAGCATATCCAGATCTTCCGAGAAAATTTTCCCCTGACCTTCACGGATTGTATCCGTCAGTTCATTATCGCCTGGTTTGAAATTGCGAGCCATGCCCCAGAAGTACCAAATAGAAGTCTCGGTTTCCGGAGTGATAAAGTCCACCACAATGGAAGAGGCTTTGTGTTCAGGTAACGCATGAACACCACCCTTTCCTTCAAGGGCAACACCCACTTCGATGAGCACGTGACTCGGAGGAGTAAATCGGCAGATCTGCCAGCGATCGACCAGGGCATTTTCATCCAGATCGTTACCCCGAAGCGCCATCTTCCAAAATGGCGGCGCGATGATGCTTTGCATGTGCCGCTCGGTCACAACTTCATTGTCATTGACGGACGTTTTGCAAGGGACCTCATCAATCTCTTTCTGTCCGATGCTGGAGGCGTGAACATAAGTCTCATGGGTCAAATCCATGAGGTTATCAATCATGAGTTTATAGTCACAGGCGATGTGATACAGACCGCCGCCGTAAGCCCACTCTGGATTTTGCGCCCATTCAAGATGATGAATTTCGTCGGCGTTGGCCAACGATTGATCACCTGGCCAGACCCAGATGAAACCGTATCGCTCAACCGCAGCGAACTTTTGAATGCAGGGGAAACCACCGACCCGCTGCCCGGGCATGGAAGCGGTATGCCCATCGCAGCCCATAGCGAGACCGTGATAGCCGCAGACCAGATTACCGTTTTCGACATACCCCAGAGAGAGTGGGGCCCCGCGATGCGGGCAAAAATCTTCCAAGGCGCATACAAGGTCATCAGCGCCACGGAAGAACACCATCTTCTTGCCGCAGACTTGCCTGCCAAGGGGTTTCTCGACCAACTCATCAGGGGTACAAGCGACGTACCACGCGTTCAGTTGAAACATGATTAATCCTCTGATTGGAGTTGTTTTGGGATTGAATTCATGTTGTTTCAGGCAACGTAACTTGTCAATAGACAACTGAGTAGACAGGTGTCT
This sequence comes from Pseudomonas sp. Z4-20, assembly GCF_051131955.1. Lineage (NCBI taxonomy): Bacteria > Pseudomonadati > Pseudomonadota > Gammaproteobacteria > Pseudomonadales > Pseudomonadaceae > Pseudomonas > Pseudomonas sp. Z4-20. The sequence goes on along the minus strand of NZ_CP071641.1, from coordinate 2,319,822 downwards.
ATTTTAGGCGAAATTTTCTACCCGGTGACAAACGGTGTCTCCAGCTAAGGATGCGTTAGAAAATTATCCGCGGATGCGGGAAAGGACGGCCCACCACTGGGCGGCCAGGACGCGACAGAAGGGCTCTACGTCGAGCAGATTGCCGACAACCGAAAAAAACATCACCCTCTCGAACTGAATCATCAAGGCCAATACTGCGCGATGATTATCGTTGAAATGGTTCGCGTTGGACGCTGGATCAAGCTCGCGTGTGAATCGAGTGGCGGCTTCACTGATGCTATCGATCCATCGCTGCGCGACCTTGGGCTCAGTGGCAACAGCCTGCTCCATGGCCTGGTAGTGAAGGCTTTCCCCCTTCCAACTCTCGATGTTGCCCATCAGCCAAACACAGATATCTCTCTCCGTGCCGCAGCACTCTCTGGCAAAAAGGGTATAGCGCTGGAACAGCTCAGTCTGGTTTCGCTCGATCACATCAACGATGATTTCCGCCTTCGTAGCAAAATGCAGATAAAAGGTCGCTCTGCTGGCTCCTGCGGCAGAAGCGATCTCCGTAGCGGATGTCGCCTGATACCCTTTGACCGAGAATGCCTGAAAGGCCGCTTCTACAATTCGATCCCTGGTCATTCTCGCCTGCGCTTCTCGAATGGGCGAAACCACCGTGGCATCTTTACGATCTTTCAACTCAGCCTCCTCAGGTCGTAGCACATGCAGACCTCATCTATCGTCTGCTCTAACGATTGGTATTACTGGCCAGCGTATCACCTGGCGCCACAGCCCGGAAAACTTGCCAACCCGATGGCCTGCTCCAAGCCATCTGAAATCCGTAGGACTGCCCCTGATGGCATCCTAAACAACACTGCGCTAACTCATGATTCACCACACTATCTTTTGATAGGTGATTGCCTGGCCCTGCTGCATGAATCTCCAGTCTGGATAAGAGAAACACTGGACACGGACCGGAGTGCAGACTTTACAACAGTCAGGCAATGTCCTCAGCTGACCCCAGTTTGGCTGGAGGTCGCCCCGCCATCTCCATGCTCCGGTCCACCCAGCATCGACGCGTAACACCTCAAAATCCGAGGTGAATACCTTTTTTGCGGAGAGATGGATGCAACCATTTGTTTTCAATGCCCTGCCCGGGCGAGTGATTTTTGGATCAGGCACTTTGAGCCAGGTTGGGGACGAGATCCGGGGCCTGGGATGTGCTCGCGCGCTGTTGCTCAGTACGCCTGAGCAACAGACGCAAGCCGAACACTTGGCCGCGCAGTTGGGTGATCTGGCTGTTGGTGTCTATGCGAATGCGACGATGCACACGCCTACTGATGTCACACTCCACGCCCTGCAAATTTTTCGAGAGGCCGAGGCGGATTGCGTCGTAGCGCTGGGTGGCGGCTCCACAATCGGACTTGCAAAAGCCATTGCGCTGCACACTGATGTGCCGCAAATCGTAATTCCGACAACCTACGCCGGATCAGAAGCCACGCCTATTATTGGTCACACTGAAAACGGTATTAAAACCACTCAGAAGACCCTGAAGGTCCTGCCTGAAGTCATCGTGTATGACGTCGATCTAACCCTCGGACTACCGGCTGAGATGACCGTCACCAGTGGGCTCAACGCAATCGCCCATGCTGTGGAAGCGCTGTACGCGAAAGACGCCAATCCGCTGATCTCGATGCTTGCAGAACAGGGCATTGCAGCGATTGCCCGGGCTCTGCCGCGCATCATCAAGAATCCGCAAGACCGAGAGGCGCGCTCGGACGCTTTGTATGGCGCGTGGGCGTGCGGCGTATGTCTTGGTGCGGTCGGAATGTCCATTCACCACAAGTTGTGCCATACGCTGGGCGGTACCTTCAACCTTCCGCATGCCCAAACTCACACAGCAGTGCTGCCCCATGCAACCGCCTACAACTTTGACGCCGCGCCGGCGGCCATGGCTCGAATTGCAGCCGCACTGGGTGTCGATAACGCACCTCGCGGATTGTTCGATTTAGCCAAAAGCCTTGGGGTTCCCACCAGCCTTGCCGAGCTGGGATTGAAGCAATCCGACCTTGCAAAAGCGACCGATATTGCCTGCGCGTCGCCCTATTGGAATCCACGTGCAATTGAGCCGAAAGCAATTGGCGAATTGCTGGCCAACGCCTGGGCCGGTACTCGGCCGTAATCGGCAACTCGATAATTCAACTCGCTCGTGAAGAACGAAAAAGGAGACGACATGGAACTCAATCCCCATATTTTGCGCCATCACCACATCACCCTGAACGTGGGTAGTGCTCAGGATGACTACGACTTTCATACAAAAGTGTTGGGTTTGAAGAGCGTCAAGAAAACCGGCCTCTACGACGGTAACGATCCGATCTACCACTTCTACTACGGAAACGATATCGGCGAGGAGAGTACGTTGGTGACATGCTTTCCGATGCGCCAATCCGGTCGAAAGGGACGCTCGGGAAGTGGACAAATCAAGACCCTCGCGCTTTCCGTTCCGGTGTCATCGCTTGTGTTTTGGGCAAAACATCTGGAAAGCCACGGTTTCAAACCCGAGTATCAGGAGCGTTTCGGAGAGAACCTTCTTCATTTCGCCCACCCCTGTGGAATTTGTTACGAGCTGGTAGGTATTGCAGATGATGATCGCAAGCCCTATTCAAATGGTGTTGTGCCTTCCGGGTTCGGCATTCGTGGAACGCACGGCATTACGGTGTCTGTGCGAGACCTGGAGAACTCTTCGGAATTCATGCACTACGGATGGAACGGCACCAGGACCAATACGGACGGACGGTTCACCCGCTTTGAAGTAGGCAACGGCGGCAGCGGTGCGGTCATCGATTATCAACTTGAACCGGACCTGCCCCAAGGTTCATGGGCATACGGGGAAGGTACTGTTCACCACTGCGCGTTCGAGGTGGCGGACCTCGACGTGCAACGCAACGTTAAGTTGCATCTGGAAGGCCTCGGTTACACCGATGTCTCTGACCGCAAAGACCGTGGTTACTTCGACTCCGTCTATGTCCGCACACCCAGCGGAGCATTGTTCGAAGCGACTGTTTCCAAGCCCGCCGGATTCACCGTTGACGAGCCCTTCGAGTCGCTCGGTAAATCCATCCAGATCCCTCCCCAACTAGGGGCCAGGGCACAAGAGATCATCGCTTACCTCGAACCACTGAAATATTGATAGAGGTGGGAGACATGAGCGCAAACCCACACTTGGCATTACCCGTCCATTGCTCAGGTCCAGCGCCTGAGAGCGTTGGCTGGGTGGCGATATTCATCCACGGCAGAACGCAGTCATCCAGCGACATGCTGACTATCGCTAGTCGACTGAACCTTTCGGAAATGCCATGTATCGCGCTGGATGCCGCGGATAATTCCTGGTACCCCAACCCGTTCATGGAGCCTCTGGCGAATAACCAACCACGTCTGGACTTCGCTCTGGAGCGACTCGATCAGTTGCTGAGCGAGTTCAATGAACGCGGGATTGCAAACGAAAACATCGCGATCGTCGGCTTCTCGCAAGGCGCCTGTCTGGCGTGCGAGTACGTCTTCAGGAAACAGCAACGCTTCGCCGCATTGGTGGCGTACACCGGCGGACTGATCGGACCGGAGGAAACCCGTTGGGAAACAACCGGTTGCCTTGAAGGAATGCCTGTATTGCTCAGCAATGGAGATCAAGATCCCTGGGTCCCTTTAGACCGCACCAGGCAAACGTTGGCAGTCTTCAATGCCATGGGCGCCAACGCCGAACTGAAGGTTTACCCCGGGCGAAGTCATGAAGTCTGCGACGACGAAATCATGATCAGCAGGACATTGCTGAGAAGTGCGATGCGACTTGCAACGAAACAGCCTGAATCAGCCCAGTCGCCAGATCGCATGCCCTGGCCATGACCTCGCTCACTCCGTGTCCGTTGCCGTGTGGCAAACCGGAACAGGAGCACACAGGCGACTCATCCCCTGAACAGTTGCTTCACCACTGGTAAAGAGAGCATCAACTATGAACATAGGTTTTATCGGACTCGGCACCATGGGTGAGCCCATGGCCACGCGTCTTGTCCAAGCCGGATTAGCCTTGACGGTGTTTGACCTGAATAACGACGCGGTAAATCGCCTGACCACACTCGGAGCGCAGCGTGCCGAGTCAGCGGCGGATGTGGCGAGTAAGGCCGAAATCGTATTTGTAAGCCTGCCCACCCCCGAAATCGTTGAGAAAGTCGCATTGGGTGAAAATGGCGTAGTCGAAGGCAAAAAAGTACGTGTCTATATCGACTTGTCGACCACTGGCCCACGGGTCGCCAAGGAGGTAGCCAATCAACTTGCAGCGCACAAAATCATCGCCCTTGATTGCCCTGTCAGTGGCGGCGCTGCGGGTGCGGCAAAGGGCACGCTGGCTCTAATGGTCTCCGGCCCCGGCGCGGCATTTGATGAAATCGCCCAGACGCTCCATCTGCTCGGTAAAGCGATTTACTGCGGAGAAGGTGCGGGTTTGGGGCAGACGATGAAACTCGTCAACAATCTGGTTTCGGTCACTGCGCTGGCGGTTTCTTCCGAAGCACTGGTGATGGGCGTCAAAGCCGGGTTAGCCCCTCAAGTAATGCTGGATGTCTTCAATGCTGGCAGTGGCCGTAATAGCGCCACTGTCGACAAGCTTCCTCGAGCGGTGCTGCCGCGCACCTTCGACTTCGGTTTCACGACTGCTCTGTCTTTGAAAGACACACGTTTGTGCCTGGATGAAGCTGAAGCGATGGGTATTCCAATGCCGGTCGGCAGTGCCGTTCGCCAAATGCTCAATATGACTCGCGCTGCCTACGGTGACAGTTCCGACTTTACCCGAATGGTCTGCGTGCTCGAGCAATGGGCCGGGATCGAAGTGCCTAAGGTTTCCGCAGTCTGACTATACGGAGAGATGACGATGAGTAACGAAACGTTCGAGAAAGGCTTTGCCAATCGCAAGGCGGTACTGGGTGCTGCACACGTTGAAAAGTCGTGGGCCAGCGCTGACGAATTCAACAAGCCGATGCAGGAACTGGTGACCAGGTATTGCTGGGGCGAAGTATGGGGCGACGACACGCTGTCGTTCAAGACTCGAAGCATCGTAAACCTTGCAGCGTTGACTGCGATGAGCCAACACCACGAGCTGTCCGTACACGTCAAAGGTGCTTTGACCAATGGCGTGACCAAAGAAGAAATTCGTGCAGTGCTGATGCAGGCTGCCATCTATTGTGGCGTGCCACTGGCTTTGGCCGCCTTTCGTGTAGCCAGCGAAGCGATCGCCGCGTGGGATGCACAAAACTCCTGACAGCTGATACTCCCGTCGAAGCCATGCATTGCCTGACGGGATTTCGACTCCTCAACATTGCAGCACTCAGCGAGCACTTCCACTGCGTGCTCGCGACTCTAACCATAACCATTATCCGGCTGAAGCAGGCGTCCGCGAAACGCAGAACACTATCGCCAAAACGCGGAGCAAACCATCTGCTCTGCAGCCGAGGTCAAAATGATGCGCCCACTGCCTGAGTACGAAATATTTGCCGTGCGCTATGCACATCTCGAGCGCTCGCGCCGCGACAACTTTATAGCTCCAGATCCACACGATGGTCCGATGCCCATGGACTATTTCGTTTGGGTAATTCGCGGCTCGTCCAATCACTACCTGGTGGACACCGGCTTTAATCAGGCTGCGGCTGATGCTCGCGGGCGAACGCTGCTGCGCTGCCCAATTCAGGCATTACAGCTACTGGGTTTAACTCCCGAAGACATACGCGAAGTCATCCTTACCCACATGCATTACGATCATGCCGGCAACGTGGATTTGCTACCGAACGCCCGGTTCCATCTCCAGGAATCGGAGCTGCACTACGCGACAGGCCGTTACATGCGCTACTCCCCCCTACGTCACCCTTTCAATGTGAATGATGTGATCAATATCGTACGGGGCGTCTACCAACAACGTGTCGTCTTTCATCAGGGCAGCACAATACTCACTCCGGGCGTTGAGCTGATCCACATTGGTGGTCATACCCAGGGACTGCAGGCCGTGCGGGTCCATACGTCGCGCGGCTGGGTGGTCCTGGCCTCGGATGCGAGTCACTACTACGACAATATGATCGAAGAATCGCCATTCCCTGTGGTGTTCCACGTAGGCGACATGCTCGATGGATATCAAAAAATACTCTCCCTGGCCGACTCGCCGGATCACGTGATCCCAGGACACGATCCAATGGTGCGCAGGTACTTCCCCTTTGAGGGCGACCCGACCAACGACATTGTTGCTTTACACAAAGCCCCCCAAATCGAGCGACGCTGAGGGTCGCAGGACAATGTCTGCGTGATAGTATCGAGGCGCTACCCTGCCCCTTGGCCTCCGTATACAGACCATTTCTACAAGAGGTCGAACACATCGACCCGTACTTTTTGGAGGCTTGCTGCGTATGCGCGGTGATAAGCATAAGTTCCTTCGGGAACCCCAGGATTCTTTAAACATCGCTCTGCTCAGTTCGAAGTTGCACCCTCCCAGCTTCGCTCAACTCATCCCGCGGCCACACCTCCAGAACCGTCTGATGGAGGCGATCGACACCCCGCTGATCCTGCTGCAATCCCCACCAGGTTATGGCAAGACTTGCGTACTTGCGCAGTACTGCGAGAGTTTACGCGCGCAGGGTAAACGCGTTGCCTGGTTAGCTATCGACAGCTCCGAGCGTGAACTCTCGGTTTTCACCGCGTATCTCAAGGCGATGATTGAGCTGGCAGGCCAACCCCGAGCACTATCAGGGCAGTTGACCCGAGTTGGCGACACGGGGTTGATGGATGCTCTCAACGCTTTGCTCGCCTTATTGGATGGGCACCTGGCGACGCCTCTCTATCTGATTTTTGATGACGTTCATCAACTCGCGGGCAGCGATTCCGTCCGGGTCCTTTCCATGCTAATTGAGCGAGCGCCCGCCAACCTCCATTTTGCTCTCAGTTTCCGCGGTGAACCCTGCCTGTCGGTAGCGCGACTTCGAATGCACGGCAAGGTATTCGACCTCGGCGTACGCGATCTCTATCTGACAGACATGGAAACCAGCGCACTACTGGAATTGCATGGCGTTCAAGGAATCGATCAACGCCAGCTTCATACGCTGGGCAGGCGCCTCGAAGGTTGGACCGGCGGCCTGGTTTTGAGCGCCATCCAACTCCGTCGCGATCCGGAGTTGATCCACAACCTCACCCACTTCTCCGGCGACAGACGACAGTTCGCCGAGTTTTTTCTTCAGGACGTATTCAATCGACAGTCTGCAGTCATTCGAACGTTTCTCTTGCGCACCTCTGTGGTGGAGCGATTGTGCGCCCCGCTATGCCATCTACTGACAGGAATTGAGCACAGTCAAGAATTGCTGCGCGAATGCGAAGGTCTTGGCTTGTTCCTGACCCCCATAGACGACCAGCAATCCTGGTATCGCTATCACCCACTGTTCGCTGAATTCCTGAGGAGGGAATTACGCGAACAGGACGGCGGACTGCTCCTGTCCCTGCACGCCCGCGCCAGCGACTGGTTTTCCGAGCAAGGCGATCACCTGGAGGCCTTCAATCAAGCCTTCGCTGCGAGAGAAATGCACCGTGCAGCAGAAATCATGGACACCCATTGTCAGGACATTTTTGCGACCCAGGAGTATGCCTGGCAAATGGTGGATAAACTGCCGAGAGAGATCATCGGGCGCTTCCCCTACATCCTTCTCGCGCAGGTTTGGCAGCTTGAAATGCTCTGGCAATTTGAGACCTGCGCAGAACTGATGGAGAAGGCTCGTCAGCGCATCAATCAGTTAGAACGCGACAAATTGCTACCGGAAGAGAAGCTGCGTTCGCTCAATTACTTACTTCAACACCGTGAGTTGATGCGGGCACTGATGAGTGACGACCTGTCCACTGTGCAAGTGCGTGCCCAGGCCCTGCTTGAGTCTTACGACGACGCCCATCCCGTAGTACGGGCCAGCCTTTACACGGCGCTGATCAGTGCTCAGCGCGAACATTACAAACTGGGCGATGTGGAGCGCTTAAATGCTTTGGCTACGGAGCACCTGAAGCGCTTGCCCAACGACCTGGGCCAAGTATTTCACAACGCGGTTGTCGGCCCCTCAAGACTGATGGTTGGCCGAACACACGCAGCGATCCAGGCACTCAATAACGCTCTCAGAACCGCAGAACACCTTGCCGGCAAGAGCTCACCCCTGGCGGCGATGGTCGCTGTGCTGCTGGCCAAAGTTCACTACGAGCGCGATGAATTGGAACAGTCAGCAAGTTTGCTGGACCACTACCTTCCTCAAGCAACATTTATCGGCTACGTCGATCAGGCAATTGCCGGTTGGTTGACCCGCGCTCGTCTTTTGATGATTGAAGGCAATCAAGCCGCTGCATTCTCCACGCTGGATGAGGCGGATGTGTTTGCGACTGAGCATAACTTCGAACGCCTGCGACTGTTCACCTTGGCCGAGCGCCTGAAGTGGTTACTGCGCCGGGGAGATACCGACGAAGTCATCCGCCTTGGTCGGCGCAATGGACTACGATGCCCAATCAATGACGTCTCGCCCAGCACACGAGCAAATACTCGTGACGAAGCGCGCGCCATAGCGTGGATCAGAATTGCGCAGGCCGAAGATCGCTTACCAGAGGCATTGAACCTGGCAAAGCTTTGGCACCGGTATCTTGAAAATGTCGACGCGATACGAAACATGATTCGCTGGGGTTTACTGATCACCCACCTTTCGGTGCTGTCCGGAGACCATAGGGCAGCTCAGCGCATGTTACGCAGAACGATATTGCAAGCAGCCCCTTGCGGTTTCATCCGCGTATTCCTTGATGAAGGACCGTGGCTGGAAAGCCTGCTTCGAGAACAACTGAAAAATGCGGTATTGAGTAAGGAACCTGCCGATGCCTTTGCGACTGACTTGCTGAGTCGTATGCAAGGATCCGAGGGCGTCACCCTCAAGCCAAGCCTCGACACGAGCGAACCCTCGCCCATCCTTGGAGCGCTGAATAGCCGCGAGATCGATATTCTGGAAATGGTCGCCATGGGCCTGCTCAATCGGGAGATCGGCGGCAAATTAGGGATGACCGAAGGCTCGGTGAAATGGTACCTCCAACAGATATACGACAAGATCGGCGTCCGTCGTCGCACGCAGGCCGCTGATCGGGCGCGCCAACTCGGCATATTGCGCTGATAACGGTGAAGATTAACGATCGGTTATCAAGCATCCTGCCCGTCCTGGACGGATATCGAGCAGTCCCCTCCACCTGCTGCGCAGGGGACAGCCCGGATAGGTCAGGTGAAGTCAGTGTGTCTCTTGCGAGAAGACAATCCCACCATGAGCGCCGAGCTTTGGGGTAGTCCCGGTTTCATCGGCTTTCAGATATACCTCGTTCCAATCGGCGCGATAATCACGACCAGCAAGGTTGAAGACCGAGGTCAACGCTTGGCGTCGCAGGTCGCGATCGTTCACCAGCGTGAAAAAGTTGTCCTCATCCTCCTGACGTTTGACTGGATTCTTTTCCTGCGTGCGGCGTTTCATCTCAATCGCTGTAGGGTTGGCGATCTCGAGGAAACAGCGGCGACGCTCATAGGCGTACCAATCCAGCGCGTCATCGGCATACTTTTCATTGATGACCCCACCCAGGCACTTGCTCAACATGTCGGCGTCTTGAATGCCACTGGTGAACCCCAGGCCACCTATAGGGTTAGTCGCATGGGCAGCATCACCTGCAAGCAACACACGACCTTGGCGATAGGTACTGGCGGAGCGCTGGTGGACTCGGTACGAATTAGCCATTAGTAGTTCGTACGGTTGCTCCGGGTCCGGGAAAAATTGTTGGATACGCTCGGGGATTCGAGCAAGACGTTCCTCCTCGGACAATTCGCCAGCTTCGCCATATGCAATTCGCCACTGATGGTTATTGTCGATCTTGGCAATCACCGCCCAGTTATCACCGTTCGCAAGCATTGTGGAGGGTGCGTAGCCGTGCTTGTCAAAGTCATAGATGACATTGGTTGCCATGAAGACTTCGTCCCAGGTGAACCCCTCAAATGCGATATCCAATTCTTTCCGGACACTCGAGCGGGCACCATCGGCGCCAATTAACCAGTCTGCTTCAAGCGTGCGCGGCCCTTCGGCAGTCAGCACGGAAACCATAACCTGCTCATCACTTTCCAGCACAGTATCGAAAACGGTATCCCATAAAAGGGCAGTGCCAGGCAGTTTCAGGAATGCTTCCAACACAATCTCGGCCAGCAGATCCTGCCCAAAATGCAGGTTATAGGCATAAGGAGTGAGGTCTTCAACATCGCGAAAATTGAGGCGACCAACAGTGCCCGACATCATAAAACGCAGGTTGTATTCATAACCCCACGCCGCGACTTTCTGAGCGGATTCAAGCAAACCAAGCTCATCCAGCACCTTCAACGTAGATGACAGATACACCATCGCCCGGGGCCAACGCAGGATATCTCGCTCTCGGTCGATAACGGTGACTTGCGCGCCCTGACGGGCCAGCCCCAGCGCCGTGATTAAACCTGTCGGTCCTGCGCCGACGATAATGACTCGTTTACCTGTGGCCATCTAAAACTCCGGTTCGTTGTTCCTTGTGGACAGCGCAGAGCAGTCTGCGAGCAAGACCGCAAATCCGAGACTGTTCGCGCGACGCAGTCTGCATTTACTCCTGAACGGCTTAGGGGATGACCTACCCAAAGATAGCGTTGGCTCACCAGGACCTTGCGAGATTCGCGACAGGTGCACGTCGCTATCTTTCGATAGGTGCAGCTCACGCGGTCTTCATCAAAATCAGTGCTTGCGGACTACTGCATGGATCTGCCCAGTTGCAGCAATGCAGCGGGCGATAACAACAATCAGAAGCGCAGGACCTCATGACCCATTCCGATTTTTTTTGTTGCCCACTCAATTCAAATGGCGGCGACGGACCTCAGGTACTTCTGCCTGAGCGAATCCGCGCTGTAATCATCGCTAAATGGCAATCCGAATGAACCGCCGTGACTTTTTGAAAGTTGGGCTCACCTGCGGTGTGGTTGCCGGTTTCAACTCCAACGTGATTGCCGCAAGCCTCGACGCTGCTGCGCTGCGCCAACCCGACTTAGTCATCGCTGATAACCGGTTCGAGGCGAGCCAACGCTTTGGTAGTGAGGCAGCACGCAATGGTCTGCCCCACCACATGATCGACGGAGATATCACCGACCTGTGGTTTGAAACACTGGACCCACAGTGGCGCCGGCATCCCACAATCATTGCAGGCATGACAGCCCCGCAACCGCTCTTTTGCCTTGAGCGCCTTGCTCAGGACCGCGGCATGAGAGTTGTCCTGCGCATCACTCATGAAGCTTTGCCGAACAATCAGCTAAGCCATCAGATTGAAACGACAGAGCATTTGCTTCAGCCATTGAGCCAGCTTCTGGAGGGCCCGGATTGGAGCGAGCGCATGGCCAGGCTGGCCGGTGTCTGCTCGTGGCGTGGTACTCCGGGTTCGTGCAGCTCGCATCGCATCATTTCAGGGACTGCTGACGCCAGCCTGCTTGTCAGTCCACTCGTCAGCTGGGTTATCGCTCCGCTGATCAGCTGACACATCACAGTTCGATTTACGAGGTATAGATATGCAAACCCCGCCCGGCGTCAGCGCCGAAGACTTCGCCCAGGCACTCAGTAAATTCAGGCAAGTGGTAGGAGACGAATGGGTCTTTACCAGCCAGGAAGGCCTGCATCTGTATCGCGACTCTTACTCGCCCTATTGGGGAGAGGCCGAAGAAATTCTCGCATCGGCGGCAGTGGCTCCATCAAGTACTGAAGAAGTTCAGCAACTGATGCGCATCGCCAACCAGTTCAAAATCCCGATGTATCCGATCTCCACAGGGAAAAACCTGGGCTATGGAGGGTCAGCACCCACCTGTTCAGGTTCGGTGGTACTGGATCTGAAGCGAATGAACCGGATCCTGGAGGTTAACGAGAAGCAGGCCTACTGCGTCGTAGAGCCAGGGGTCAGCTACTTCGACCTTTACCGTTATCTGCAGGAAAAAAACATCAAGTTGTGGATGGATGTTCCTGACCCAGGCTGGGGGAGCATGTTAGGGAACGCTGTAGATCGCGGAGCAGGTTATACGGCTGCACAGTTTCGCAACCACTTCGATGCTCATTGTGGAATGGAAGTGGTGCTGGCCAATGGCGAGGTAATGAGAACGGGTATGGGAGCGATGCCTGGCGCAGAGACCTGGCAGCTCTACAAGACCGGCTTTGGTCCTTGGGTTGACGGCATTTTCAGCCAGTCAAACTTTGGCATTGTGACCAAGATGGGATTTTGGTTGATGCCTGAACCAGAGGCATTTCTAAAAGGCACAGTGCACCTGTCCAGCTATCGGGACCTCATACCGTTGGTGGACATCATGACCGAGATGGAGAATCAAAAGATCTTTACCGGCTTTCCGGACATCAACAGCCCTCTGCTGGGATCGCCAAGTCTGGCCGGCCTGCACGACTTCCTGCTTCACGGGCCGGTGGCGCGCGATGCCGAGTACAAAGCACTGGCGGACCGCGGCGCGAAACCGCAAGAGTATGAAGGCTACGGCAAGCAACATGGCATCCCTTTTTGGAATGGCGCCTTCACTTTCTACGGTCCCGAAAAAATCATTCGCGCTCAATGGGAATATGTCCAGGAACGCTTTCGCAAAGCAATTCCTGACGCCAAATTTGAGGAAAGTGAGTATTACGATCTGCCCCTGTCGCCAGAGCAGCAAAAGCAGGTGCAATATCCCGCTCAGTTTGGCGTTCCCAACATGCGCGCCTTTTCGATCGGTGCACGCTCTCACTGGAATCCCGCACCACCTTCCGAAGGTCATGCGTGGTTTTCCCCGATAATTCCCCGAGACGGTGAAGCCATTCTTAAAATCAATGAAGTGCTCGGAACAGCCGCTCGGAAACTCGGCGTGCCATTTGCTTTCGCCCTCAACGTCCCCGTCCCCTGCTGGGAACGGTGCTTTGTTTTCATCATCCCGTTCTGGATCTCAAAAGATCCTGCAAAGAACAAACAGACGCGGGCAGCGTTTCGCGCATTGATCAAAATCGCCGCGGAAAATGGCTGGGGTGAGTACCGAACCGCCACCGCCTTCCAGGGCGATGTCATGGACACCTACTCCTTCAACAGCAATATTCTATTGCGCTTCCATGAAACGCTGAAGGATGCCGTTGACCCTAATGGCATCATCTCTCCGGGGCGCTATGGAATTTGGCCGAAGAATCTACGGCAGGAGAAAAAACCATGAAGCCGTCACTCCTGGCCCTCCTCGCAAGTGCGCCGCTAAGCTGGGCCATAACCGCAGACGCCGCAGAAAGCCAAGGCAAGTTGGTGTATGAGAAGTGGTGTGCTCCTTGCCACTCTCGAGGGGAGGTCTATCCCGGCACTACGGCCTTGGATGCGCGATATAAAGGAGCCGTTCCAGCAAGCCTCGAGGACCGCTCGGACCTTTCGCCAGAACTGGTCAAGTACTTCGTTCGCAATGGCATTTCGGTGATGCCATTTTTCCGCAAAACAGAAATTAACGATATTGAGTTGGACTCCCTGGCGCGCTACCTCGCCGAGCCTGCAAACAAAAAGCAGACTGGCAAATAACGGGAATTGTGCCCATAGCCGTTCGACAAATCGTCCACTTCAGGACTTTAGGAGCGCGATAGCGTCAGCAAATTCATGGCTGACCAGCTACCAAGCTCCTCTTTTTGTTGCGCCACCAAACTTCCTTTGCGCACTGGCATTACGCGCCAGGGCCAACCCCGGCTTTCAATTCACACTAAAGCTGCCAACCCATTGTTGTAGTTCGCCACTCAATTGCGTGAGGGTGAGACCGCATTGGGCGCTGCCTTTCACATTCGAAGCAGTGCTGTCCGCCAAATCCCGCACCCGTGTAACACTGCGCCCGACATCTTCTGCCACTGCGTGCTGTTGTACTGCCGCGGCAGCGATTTGCTGATTCATCTGCTCAATCAGCGAGACTGCGATACTGATTTCTCCAAGCGCTGTGCTTGCCTTGCCTGCGAGTTCTACGGTTTGCCGGGTGAGCGTGAGACTTTCCCGACTTTGCGCAACGGCTTCGCCAGCAATGCTCTGCAAGCTATGTGTAAGCAGGTCGATTTCCGCAGTGCACTCCTGAGTCCGCCTGGCCAGGGCTCGCACTTCCGTCGCCACGACGGCAAAGCCGCGTCCCTGATCACCGGCTCGCGCAGCTTCGATTGCCGCATTGAGGGCAAGCAGGTTGGTCTGTTCTGCCACTGATCGAATGACGTCAAGCACGCCACTGATTCGATTGCTTTCCGTCTCCAGGCGAACCACCGACTCGGTAGAGCGCTCAACGCCGAGCGCCAGTCGATCAATCTGCCGTACCGTCTCACCGACAACGTCCACTCCGGCTGTTGCCTGACGTTCCGCCAACTCTGCGGCCTCTCGGGCCTGCTGCGTGTTATAAGCCACTTCCTGAACGCTCGCGACCATCTGCGTCATCGCCGAGGCAGCTTGCTCGGACTCTTGCGCCTGAACATGGGCTGTATTTTGACTGGCAATGCCATATTCAGAAAACGCCTGCGCAACCTGCCCAAGTTGATGGATGCCATCGCCGATTCCAGTCATCAGCCCCCGCAATCCGTCACACATTCGCTGCATGGAAGCATACAACTGACCTATTTCGTCACGACGATGGCTGTCCATCCGAACCGCCAGATTTCCTTTTGCAACTTCTTGCAGTACCCCTACCGCCTTTCGTAAAGGACCCACTATTTGGGCCTGAAGCACGAAGGTAGAGCCTGCCGCGACGAAGAGGAGCAGAAGCACGCTGGCGCCGAGCGATTGGAATATGTGTGCTTTCAAAGCAAGCATTTCATGGCTTTGTGCGGAGTAGACCTCCTCTCCTGACTCGAGAAGCCGCCCAGCATCTTTGTCCAGGCCAGTGTTGAGCGCCTCGATTTCCTCACGCCCAGCAAATAGGCCGACGGAATCGGTCAGGCGGACCAAATCATCCAGGTTTTGAGCATAGTGTCCCGCTGACGACGCCATTTCACCCAGAACATCCGCAGAGGAATGTCCCGGTTGGCTGACCCGCAGGCGATCAAGTTCGTGCTTGAGTTCACTGATCAACTGTTGCGCTTGCCTTGCAGCCTCTGCCGAGCGAGTGAGGCCAAAGTCCCTTTGAGCGATCTGTACTTCTAACTGCCGGGCATTAATATCAGAAATGAGGGTGATGAAGGTTCCCTACTGGAATATCGCAAACATGCTGTAAAACCCTAACCCGGCAACACCTAAGGCGATGATCAGCAGAAAACCAAAAGCGAGTAATAACTTCCTTCCAATTGACAGATCGACCAAGTTTCGCATTGTTATTTTCTCGGTAGTGGAATACTGCGGAGGTCCTGTGCAGCGCGAATGGCTATCTGCTGCAGATCCAGGCTGATCCGTTTGTTTAGGTGAATGAGCCCATTGTCATTGCTCATTCCTAGAATCCCATCAAGCATTTTTCGACAACGCCTGCCGGAAGATAGGTGAGGGGAAGAAAGTCTGATCTCGATACTGAACTGGATGCCTATGGCGTCGACGCGGCGTGGACGAAATATGAAGCGAAGGTGCGTTTTTCCATAACGCTACGCCTCCATTCTTCGTACTTATTCAGCGGACCTACCATCAGGAGTGCATTTTATGAGCAGCTTTCCATTCGGCGACCGCAGGGTTGATCACCGCACTTACATCCGAAAAAAATTCAACATTGATAACACCGGAACTGTCGTATATCAAAACGGAACGGGTGAGTCGTTGGTGTATTTCCATGGAGCCGGAACCTGGCATGGAATAGGGTTTTCCGATCAGTGGGACAAGTACTTTACGACGTATCTGCCCTATCATCCGGGTTTCGGCGCGTCGGCAATCAACCCTCGAATTGATTCAATTCAAGGTTATGTCGATCACTACGCCAAGCTATTTGACGTGTTGGGCCTGGATCGCGTTCACCTGGTCGGAACCTCGCTTGGGGGATACCTCGCTGCCGAGTTTGCGGCGCAGCATGGCTCGCGCGTAAATCGGTTAGTGCTCGCGTGTCCCGCCGGCCTTGATGTGAAAGAGCATCCGCCCACTGACCTGAGTAAAGTTCCGCCAGAGCAGATCCCCAACTACCTGGTACACAATGTCAGCAGCCTGGCGCCCTACCTCCCTGAAGGGCCAGATGAAGAATTCAATGCCATGCGCAAGAAGGAAGGAGATTCAGCCTGCCGGTTATTACTCAACGGGAAAATGATAAATACCGCGATGCCTTCGACCCTGCAGAAAATTCAAACGCCTACCCTGGTTGTCTGGGGTAAAGAAGACAGAATTCTTCCGGTCGGCCAAGCCGGACACTGGCAACAAGCCCTTCCCCACTGCGAAGTGAACATAGTGGGAAATGCAGGGCACCTGGTACTGGACGAATCCGAAACCGCTCGCCATGCCGTTCGTGAATTCCTGCTGCGCGATTAATCAATAAGCGCGCAACACCATCGCAATGTCCGACTTCCAGCGTTTCGACAAAACCTCGGGCCATCCACCGCCGAGAGCCGTAAACAAGTGCGGCATCACCCACCCGCAGTATTCAAAAAGAACGCCGCACTCAGTGCGGCGTTGATTGAACGATGCTTGCTTAGACGCCTCTCACTTTCAGCGACGCACGACTACATGTCCGACTCTGAGGCTCTTGTAGCTCGTCGAACTCGCAAGACTCAACGGCGACATGTTGACTCTCGCGAGCCTGAAGCTGTGGTTTCAGAAAGAAACTGGCCAACGCGGGCAGCAAGATCAGCGCACCGAACATGTTTACAAGGAACATGAAGGCCAACAGCATACCCATATCGGCTTGAAACTTGATGGGTGAGAACACCCAAGTCGCAACGCCCGCCGCCAATGTCGCGCCCGTGAGCATCACCACTCGCCCCACGAACAGCAGTGAACGGTAGTACGCTTCACTGAGTGATGCCCCCATACGTATCCAGGCTAACGTCACACTTAAGATATACAGCGCATAGTCGATCCCGATTCCTACTCCCAAAGCCGTTACGGGTAGCGTAGCGACCTTCAGCCCGACGCCCACCCAAACCATCAGCGCTTCGGCAAGAATACTTGTCAATACGAGCGGTACCACTGCGACTACCACCGCTTGCCAGGAGCGAAATGCAACCAGTGCAAGCACAATGACGACGAGATAGACCCCGACCAGCATCAAGTAGTTGTGGTGTTTGACCACTTGATTGGTCGCCGCCTCAATGCCTGCGTTCCCCGCAGCGAGCAAGAACTTCACGTTTGCGGTGTCGTTCTCCTTGGCAAAAGCCTCAACAACTTCCACCGTTTGTTGGAGTGTCTGCGCCTTGTGGTCTTTCAGGTAGGCATACACGGTGAGCAGATCACAATTGGTGTTAAGCAGCCCCCGAGGCGTTTGACCAATCAGCGAATTCAAGGCCGCTTGATTGGGCAGAATTTCTGCCCACTTGAAACTGCCTTCGCTGTAAGCAGAAGTCATTTGCCTGGCCAGGTTGGCGAAGGAGTTGGTGGCTTCGACGCCGGGTAATTGTCCCAAAAGGATTTGCAGATCGCGGACCTTCACCAGCGTTTCGTAGTTAACACATTGATCAGGGGGCGTCTTGACCATAATTGCCATGACATCACTGCTGGTCGCGTAATGGCTGGTCAAATAGGCGTTATCCAGATTGTATCGAGAATCGGCACGCAATTCCGGTGCCCCGGCATCCAGATCCCCCACCTGCAAGCGTGACGCAACCACTAAACCGGCTACCGCCAATATCACTGCGCAGGCAATGGCGCCAATAGCCCAGCGCCGCTGGGTGAAGAGTGTCAGCACTCGCCACAGGGAGCGCCTTCCATGAGCCGCGTCCAGGGAATTTTGCTCTTGGACAAGAGCCCGTTTGGCCGCACGATCGTTGACCCCTGTATAGGTTAACAGGACGGGTAGCAGGATTAGATTGGTGAAGATCAAAATGGCCACGCCGATACTCGCAGCGATGGCTAACTCGCGGATCGCCTGAATATTGACCATGAACAGCACTGCAAAGCCGACCGCATCGCAAACCAACGCTGTGAAGCCGGCCATAAACAAACGCCTGAAGGTATTGCGGGCCGCATGAAGACGATGCATGCCGCGGCCAATATCCTGCATCACACCATTCATTTTTTGCGCACCGTGACTCATGCCAATGGCAAAGATGAGGAACGGAACTAGAATCGAATAGGGGTCCAGGCGAAAGCCAATCAACGGTAAGATCCCCAACTGCCAAACCACAGCGATAAGGGAACAGGTCACAACCAACAAAGTACTTCGCACACAATGGGTGAACCAAAAAACCATCGCAGCCGCAATGGCGACGGCAATTGCAAAGAATACTAATATCTGATTCAAGCCATCAATCAGATCGCCGACGACTTTTGCAAAGCCAACGATATGAATATTGACACCCTCACCTTCGTACTTCCTCCTGATGCTTTCCAGTTGTTTGGATAGCTCACCATAGTGAAGCGCCTTCTGCGCTTGCGCGTCATAATCCAACAAGGGAACAACGATAGCGCTCGACCGAAAGTCGGCAGCCACCAATTTTCCGACTTCTCCCGAACGAAGAATGTTAAGCCTCAACTGTTCCAGGCTGGAAGGACTGCCATCGAAGGTATCCGGCATAACCGGGCCGCCATCGATACCCACTTCGGTCACCATCAACCAACGGGTGCTTCGAGTCCACAAGGACTGCAGAAAGGGTCGCTCTACGCCGGGAATGGTGACAATTTCATCGTTTATTTTTCGCAAGGTCTCTAAATAATCAGCGTTCAGAATGCTATCGCCCTGGGTAGAAACCACCACTCTGAGGGTATTTCCCAGGCCTTGCAGATCAGCCTCATTAGCGAAATAGTTTTGGATATACGGGTGATCATTAGGAATCACTGCCTTGAAGCTTGCATTCAGGTCAATATGACGAGCACTCCACCCCAGGCAAACCGTTACTAACGCGCAGAACATCACGACAAACAGGCGATTGTTAAATAAAACCCGCTCAAGAAGCGTACCGGCAGCAGGATCAAAATCTTCGACCTTTGTCGCCGAGGTTGTCTCAATTTTCATGTCTGGAATCTCACGGCGCAGAGACGGTTTGTGGCCCGAGAGGCCCCACCGCAATCAAATTTTTGGCGGAAACTGGAAGAACGTAAGCAGTGGGCAAGCCCCGAACCGACAGCAAATTGAAAGTGCGTCCTCGGTCCTGACTGGAGATCATTTGACCATTTTCCGCCACTAACAGAAGGGTGCCATCTTGAAGTACCGCCCCCGCTTGAATGGAAGCCTCAATACCACTGCTGACTTCATTCCAAGTCTTTCCGTCGTCCAGGCTGCGTAACACTTTCCCGCGCAATCCATAAGCCACAAAGACGTGATTGCCAGGAGACAGAATGCCAAACAATGTTCCTTCGGACGGGGTCTCACGGTGAAACTCTTCGGCCGTGATCTGACGCTCAACAATGCCTTGTTCGCCCACCAGCAACAGGCCCTCATCCGTTTTAGCTATACCGTAGTAATGCAGGCCCATCGGGTTATCGAGTTGTCTGTCCAGAGATGCCCAGTGTTTACCACCATCCAGGGTGCTCAGCGCATAGCCAAAGGCGCCTACTATCGTGACTTTTTGCCTGTCCTCAACATGGAGGGCGAGAAAAGGCTTGTCCGGGCCATCGTTAATCAAACGCTCAGCTTGATCGACGCTAATACCCTTGGCGATCCCTGGGGCACCCGTAGCTGATCGGGAGGCGGCGTCATGGATAAGTTGAGCGACTTGAACACCATCCAGTTGGCGACTCCAGGTTTCGCCAGCGTCCTCAGTGCGAAGTACCACACCTGAATGACCGATTGCCCAGCCAACGTTTGCATCCGCGAACTCGACAGCCGTAAGCAGTACACTGGTGGGCACCTTGGCTTGGCGCCAACTCTGACCTTGGTCATCTGAGAGGACGATACGGCCCGACTCGCCGACAGCTACCAGGCGCTCGCCTGCTTTGGTCACGCCCAGAAGAAACGTTGAAGCTGGCTGGAGTACTTCACGGGCAGGACGGTCCAACACAGCGGGTCGCCCTTGCTCGGCACTTGCGCCATATGCAGCGACAACCAGATACAGTGCGCTCAACCAATTAGCTGCGCGCGCGATCGGATAAACCATCTTATGCCCCCCTTGAGCAATAGCTCCGCTCAGTAATGTCCGAGCGACCGTAGGTCGCCCGGACCATGGTTTTAACGCAGGGCGTCTTGTACCAATGCTTCAGCGGAATAAAAGGAACGAGGCTTCGGGGTGACCGGAAGGTACTTGGTGTCCAACTCGCCCAAGGTATAAGCCTGTTGTTGAAAGTCTATTGACATGAAAGGTCGCATCACCACACCGGGCAGATCATAGTTAACAACCGGGTAGTTGATCGCACCGCGATAGAGCTTGTTTTGAGAGTCCCAAAGGTCTGCCATAACGATGGCCCATGTATCCTCGTCCATATAGACACGGCGCTTGGGCACAACGTTTCGAACGCCAGGCTTAAGCGTCGCCTCAACCTCCCAAACCCGATGCAGCTCCCAACGAATGACATTCGGATTAAGCACTTTTGGAGTCAACAACTCCCCCGGAGTAACGGAAAAAAGCTTGTTGGTATTATAAGGAATATACATCTCCTTCTTCCCGACCAACTTCCAATCGTATTGCTCTGGGGAACCGAAGAATCCATAGGCCTCATCGAACTGAGTCAAGCCGGACATCAGAAAGTTTGGCGTATCAAACTGTACATTAGGTAGCTTTCTAACCCGGCGCTGACCCGGCATATATTGCCATGAGCCTGGCTGCTGGCTGGTGAAGTCTTGCGGCCAAATGCCAATCAATGCCTCACCTGCACTACGACCCGGAGCGGTGGTTAACGATCGATGCCATTGAAAGAACCCATCAAAATCCTTTTCGCCACCAGGTAACGCATATCGATAGAAGCCGTCCATTTTTAACGCAGCCGTCAACGAAGAACGCCCCTTGCTATCGACCATATACATTCCACCCTCCATTTCCACTCCGACTCCTTTCCAGGAAAGGAAGTGGTTCCAAAGAACTTCTGAACCATTCTTCGGTAATGGGAATGGGATACCACCGTAGGCATGGGTGACACCCACACCATCGCCACTGAGCTGCGCCGTAGTAGCATTGGTTTTCGTGTAGTTATAAAAAGCCTCGGGAGCCGACGCGGTGCGATGCGTTGGGTATACATCAAGGCGCCACTCGGGATTTTGCTGCAACAGCAACTGCACCGTTTGAGATAGTTGATCCTTGTAGGCTGCGGAGTTCTTGCTGTTAATAACCAAAACTGGTTTTTCGTCTGGAAACGGATCACTGTTCATACTGCCCGGCTTGTGGCCAGCAGGCATGCCTTTATAACCACCCGACCACGCAGGAATACTACCTGATGCGTTGCCCGATCGCTCGGCACCAAGCGGCGTAAGCTCGCTATTCAATTTCGCCGCCTCCGCAGGGGTTACAGCGGCTCGAACAGGATTATTGATAAGCGCTACGAAAAACGCAGCCGATAGCAGAAATTTCACACTGTGATTATTCATGAAAAAATACCTGATTGCATTTAGAAGGATCGACTGACAGACGCCATCAGGAAATCACGCCCCGAGTAGTAATTGCCCGACTCGCTACCAAAGAAGTGGGTCGCATTAAGCCCCAACTTCCAGTCCTGCTGGTAAGTACCGACCACGCCGACAGTGAGATCGCCCCCTTCGTTACTACCATAATTATTAAAGGCCGCGGAAATCGGAGACTTACCTTTAAAGTTATAGCCAAGACCAATTGGAAGTTCGATATCCAGACTTGGCATCACCTGGAAGTATTGAAAGGTGGTGACGCCGCGAATACCGTAAACCGAATCATCTAAACTGGTATCACGTTGCTCCTTGTTTTTGGTGACCTCAAGCAGTTTATGTCCTGCCAACTCCGCGGCGATACTGACACCATCCCACGCGGGCCCGGCGTTTCCGACCCAGATTGCCGATACTTGGGCGTGCAACGTGTTACCCAGGACATCCGGGACAAGTACATTGCCGTTTGCCCGAAGCGGTACACCATCGCGATAAGATACCTCACCTCCAAGGTTCAGCGAGCCGTACGACATGTTGGCGCTTAAACCATACAGTCCAATCTTCTCCTTATAGTCGAGAAAGTACTCTCCAATCGAACCCGTTGCCGGATCAAAGCCGCCGGAAGGGACGGTATTGACACGGGGAGTTTTATCATTATAGCGAAGTGCATAAGCGCCGATATCGAGGTTCAAGTCGACTGGTCGCCAGCGCACGGACACCCCATATTGCGCAGCGTCCGGTTCTTTATCGGAAGCACGATAAAAATAGGCACCAGGGCCCGCGATAATTCGTTCACCGCCTTCGTCCAAAAGGTCAACTGACGACAAATAACTGCCCGCCGGGGGGATACGGGTTTTTTCCCATTCAAACTGGTAGTAGCCTTCGACTACCCAACTATCGGATAACAGCACACTCATCGAAAGCTGGTTGGTCGGCAGGAACACTTCCTGCGCTTTAATATTAGGGACGCTTAACGCTTTATAAGCATCCACAGGTGCCATACCGGCAGCGATCCCGTTATCAGTAAAAAACAGACTTTCGCCCCAAATCAGCGTGTGTTGACCTAAACGCATACTGACCGGCACATCCATCGGCGTAAACTGACCGGATATAAAGGCGTTCATCAGTTCGATTTTCTTACCCGCCCACTTTTCTGTCTGGTCGGTAAAATGATCGTTGCTGACTGAGTACGGGTTGAATGTCGCTGGCGAGTTATTATCGTTGCTGCGATTGTAAACGTTGTCGTACCAGGCCGCGCCACTCAGACTCAGTCCAAAGTTTTTCCAACGCGCATTGAATTCGCTCAACCAGTCAAACCGGTTCATCATCAATGATCCTTTATCAAAATTCCGATCAGGATCATCGACGTTCGGATTGGCCAGGTTTTTATCATTGGATTCACCGAGGCGGGAACCCAGGGAGTACTTGAGGGTGTTGGTCCAGTTAACGTCGACTTCACCCACTTCGAACTGTGCTGCGCGAACAGCTGAACTGGTACTGAGCGTTGCTAACGCGATGCCCAGAAATGCAGCGGTGGGCAACGCCGTCGATGTAAATTCGCCTTTTTTTCCAGCGTTGAAACAGATACGGTCTTTATTAATCGCCATTATTATTGTTCTCCGATTATCGGTAAGGCTCGTATTTTGACCAGGCTGGTGAAGCCTGACTTTTGAGTCCTATCCAGCCGCCAGTTAGCCGCTGTGAGCCGAACGTAAGGAGTCGGCACGACCGGGAACACCTATCCAAAGATAGACCCGCCTTTGCTTGAATCTCCCCCACTTCGCCAAGGCGTGCGGCTAACCCGCGAACATCTGCTAACGCCCGTCACCTTCTTATTTGTCCAATATCGCAGGCTAGAGCTCTTGCGCTCTCCTGTTTGGCCTTCCGGCGCCGCAGTAAGGCAGGTCGTCATGTCGGTGCAAGCAGACACCCAAGTTCACGTGGCCCAAGGCAAAACGGCTGGCGCGTCGATCCAACCGCCATCC
Source organism: Pseudomonas sp. Z4-20 (assembly GCF_051131955.1). Classification (NCBI taxonomy): domain Bacteria; kingdom Pseudomonadati; phylum Pseudomonadota; class Gammaproteobacteria; order Pseudomonadales; family Pseudomonadaceae; genus Pseudomonas; species Pseudomonas sp. Z4-20. Next base: position 2,296,164 of record NZ_CP071641.1, on the reverse strand, counting down.
GATAGGTGCTGCATGACACGCCTCTCGGTAATAACAACTACCCATCCAATACAAAAACAGCGAGATTTGAGATGAGTACAGCCTCAGGTTTGTTCGACGTATCCGGTCGAGTTTGTGTAGTCACTGGTGGAGCAAGCGGTATCGGATTGGCCTGCGCAGAAGCGCTTGCAGAAAATGGTGCAAAAATCACCCTGATGGATATCAATGCCCATTTCCTCGATGACGCGGTCTCTTCGCTCACTCGCCGCGGCTTTGACGTACGTGGTGAACTCGTGGACGTCAGCGACCGGGCGTCCGTCGCCAATGCATTTCAAAACACAGTCAATCATTACGGCAGACTGGACGTGGTGTTCGCGAATGCAGGGATCGATTCGGGTCCTGGTTTTCTTGGGCGCGAGGGGCAGCGACTTTTGCAAGGTAGCCTGGAAAACCTCGACCTCAGCAATTGGGAGCGAGTCATGGCGATCAATCTGAATGGCGTGCTGTACTGTCTGCAGGAATCAGCCAGACATATGAAACCCCAGGGTTCCGGCAAGATCGTGGTGACCACGTCGATTGCAAGCTATCTCAATGCCGCCTGGGTAGGCACGTCTTACTTCCCGGCAAAGGCCGGCGCCTCCCATTTGATGCGTCAAGCCGCTTTGGAGCTGGCCAGGTACAACATTCAGGTGAATGCCATTGCCCCGGGTGCATTCGCTACCAATATCGCAGATGGGCATGTCAACGATCCCGAAATGCGGCGGTTGCTGGAGGCGGGAAACCCGCAGCATCGCGTTGCGGAGCCCGCAGAAATCAAGGGGGTTGCGCTCCTCCTCGCCTCTGCAGCGTCTTCCTACATCACCGGTACCGAAATCGTTATCGACGGTGGCGGCCTGTTAGGCCAGGCAGACTAACCGGAGCCGCAGAGCAAACGCCCTTATCCGCAGTGCCAACCTGATGTTGGCGCTGCTGATTCAGAACGATGATCCAACACACTTGATCGAATCGTTGCGCAAGGGTTGGCCCTCTGCTCAACACCGATGACTATGCCTTGCTATAGCGCAACGGAGGTACTCCAAATCGCCTGCGAAACACCTCGCGAAAGGCACGCTCCGATTGATACCCCACGGCTTCAGCCACCCGAGCAACCGGATTGCCGGCGCGCAGATGCTCCGCCGCCACCTGCATCCGAAGATCTATCAAATAATCGATGGGCGACTGACCCACCAGACGAGTGAAGCGGCGACCGAAGGTATGACGAGACATTCCCGCCTCTTCCGCCAGCGACTCGGTGGTCCAGTGCTCACCGGGGCGCGCATGCATGGAAACCAGAGCCTGGCGAATGCGTCGATCCGCCAGCCCCTGCAGCCAGCCGCTACTCTCCCTTGGAACTGACAGCGCATGCGCTCGGATAAAACTTGTAAAAATCAAGTTTGAAAGATGTGCAGCAGTCGCCACGTAACCGGCGCGGTTGGCCGTATCTTCGCTGACGAGAAACTCCAGCATTGAATTCATCCAGGGGAACATGCCACTGGCACTTCCGTGCAGGTGAATCATCCGGGGCAATGACCGTAACAACGGATTGCTGTCCGCGGCCTGAAGTAAAAAGGCGAGAATCATCATCCGCCCCTTCTTTTCGCCCTGTCCCAATTCCAGTCCGGAAATAGGAGCCGACTGTCGTTCTCCGGCGACCAGCAGCGGTAATCCTCTCGCATACCAGTAGTCCATCAAATCGATGCAGTCCGCGTCAGGGCTCGAGGCCACCGTATACGCAGCTCCGTGCAATATCAGAACCGAGTCGCCCGGCTCGAGCCGAACTGGGGCTTGTCCCGAAACCGTCAACCACAGCGGGGCATCAAGGCAACACAACGTGAAGGCGCTGGCGGCAGAAAAGCCGGGAACCCTTAGCCCCCACGGATCCCCCAGCGCATAGATGCCCCCCGAGTTCACCTCTACCTTAAGAGATAAAAGTACTTCGCCTAGAAGATCCACGCGCTCCCCCAATGTGATGAATTCAGCCGAAAAACGATGCTATACGGCATAGAAGACTAATCCTCGCATTCATAAGCTGGCGATACAAATACAACATCAAGCCACCGGAGGATTTATGTATTTGCACAACTGCTGGTATGTGGCAGCGTGGAACTATGAGGTGACTGACGGGCTGGTTGCTCGAACCATTATCAATGAGCCAATCGTGCTCTATCGCATGGAGAATGGTGCCATCGCCGCTCTCCAGGACCGCTGCTGCCATCGCTCGGCGCCGTTATCTATCGGGAGAAAAGAAGGCGACTCCGTTCGCTGCATGTACCACGGCCTGAAGTTTGACAGTTCAGGCAAATGCACCGAGATACCTGGTCAAGACACCATCCCTACGCAGACATGCGTCCGTAGCTTCCCTGTCATTGAACAAGACAGTTGGGTATGGGTCTGGCTCGGCGACCCACAGCAGGCAGATCCCACGCTTATCCCTCCAGCTGTAGGTCATGATCATCCAGATTGGATTTTCCGATCAGGCAGCATCGAGTATCAAGCCAACTATCAGTTGGTTAACGACAACCTGCTGGACTTTTCGCACCTCTATTTCCTCCATCCAGAAAGCTTCGGCATGGGCATAGATTGGGCACACGTTCGACCGAAGGTTAGCCGGCTCGATCGCGGAGTACGTGTAGAACGTTGGTTACCTGCCCAACCCACACCGAATCACATCAAAGGAGTCGTGAATTCCGACACGGTTGATATTTTTACGGCCTACGATTATTTGGCTCCGGGCGTAATGGTGATGAATTCGTATAGTTTTCCGCGTGGAACCCTGGAGCAATTCAATGGTGAAAAACCGCAGGACGTAGCGCCCATTACTCACGACGTGACATGCCAGGCCATCACGCCAACCGATGACGCTAACTCAAGATACTTTTTCTCTTGGGCGCCTAATCGCCATGCGCTTGCCGGATGCAGCGAGAAACTTGCCGATGACATGATCGCTATTGCCCGCATGGCCTTCGAAGAAGATCGGATCATGATTGAGGCTCAAGCCCGCGTCCTACAACACACCCCGAATCCAACGCAAGTCCCCATCGCTTTTGACAATGCCTTGTCCCAAATGCGGTGGGTTTTGAATAAGTTGAAGAAAGATGAACAGGCCCAGGCTCAGCTGATCGCAATGCCCGAATAAGCCTGACGCACGCACTGTGCAAGCCCTAACGAAGCATTAAACGTCGGCCAACTCACAATAAAGGAGAACAGGATATGTCTGATAATCGTGGTGTGGTTTATCTGGGCGCGGGAAAAGTGCAAGTGCAAAAAATCGACTACCCGAAGATGCAAGACCCTCGGGGTCGAAAGATCGAGCACGCAGTTATTCTCAAAGTGATTTCTACCAACATCTGCGGCTCCGACCAGCACATGGTGCGAGGCCGTACCACTGCTCAGGTTGGTCTGGTTCTGGGGCACGAAATCACAGGTGAAGTCATCGAAAAAGGCAGCGACGTTGAAAGTCTGAAGATTGGCGACCTGGTGTCGGTACCTTTCAACGTAGCCTGCGGTCGCTGTCGTTCCTGCAAAGAGCAACACACTGGCGTTTGTTTAACCGTCAACCCCGCCCGTGCCGGTGGCGCCTACGGTTACGTCGACATGGGCGACTGGACTGGCGGACAGGCCGAATATGTTCTGGTGCCATACGCCGATTTCAACTTGCTCAAATTGCCGGACCGCGACAAGGCCATGGAGAAAATTCTCGACCTCACGTGCCTGTCCGACATCCTGCCCACCGGTTACCACGGTGCCATTACCGCAGGAGTCGGTCCGGGAAGTACTGTGTACATCGCAGGGGCCGGTCCGGTCGGTCTGGCAGCAGCTGCGTCGGCACGTTTGCTCGGTGCTGCGGTGGTGACCGTCGGTGATATCAACACCATCCGCTTGGCGCATGCCAAAGCCCAGGGCTTTGAAATTATCGACCTGTCGAAAGACACACCGTTGCACGAGCAAATCGCCGCACTATTAGGCGAACCGGAAGTGGATTGTGCGGTTGACTGTGTGGGCTTCGAAGCCCGCGGCCACGGCCATGACGGTGCGAAACGCGAGGCACCGGCCACTGTGCTCAACTCGCTGATGGGGGTCGTGCGCGTGGCAGGGAAAATCGGCATTCCCGGCCTGTACGTCACCGAAGACCCGGGCGCTGTGGATGCTGCGGCCAAAATGGGCAGCCTAAGCATTCGCTTCGGCTTGGGCTGGGCCAAATCCCACAGCTTTCACACAGGCCAGACGCCGGTGATGAAGTACAACCGCCAACTGATGCAGGCGATCATGTGGGACCGCATCAATATCGCAGAAGTGGTGGGAGTGCAGGTCATCGGTCTGGACCAGGCTTCAGAGGGTTACGGCGAATTCGATGCCGGTGTGCCAAAGAAATTTGTAATTGACCCCCACAGAACCTTCAGTGCGGCTTAGCACCAACAGGCCTCAATGCGTAGCGGCCAACTACCGCTGCGCCTTGATCGTAACGAGTTATTCACTTCCTTGAACCGCGCACTCCCTAGCCTGTATTCGGGGGTTCCAAACCTGTGGTCCGGCCATGTCGCACCGTTCGTCAAAAAACTATCCGCACTACCGAAAGATAGGACTAATTCAACTGCAGACATCGCAGCCTGTAGCTAATTTGTGCCCTCAAGAGACGAAGAAATGAAAACAAGAATAAAGACAATCACGTTGTTGGCTTGTCTATTCGGAGCAATGGCTATTTTATTGGTTTCACCTGCACCCCGCAGGGAAATCGTCCAAGTGCCTAGTGCCTGTCAGATAGCGAATGCACCCTGCAATCTGCCGCCAGGCTTTCGCGGATGGCCCTCGATCCCCTAGGGGCGACCGCCTCTATCCACATGACTGGGAGGTAGGCCTCAGGTTAGCGGCGTCGCGTTCGCCTGGGATCGTTAACTAATAGATGATTTTTACTATTGCTCATATACAAATACTTTCCGAGGTGCGATTTGGAGATGAGGACCGAGAGCTGCTCGTGACATACGTCCCCACGCATCCAGGCAACCAAAAGCGCGCTCAGCAAATTCGTTTTAGCAAGGAAGCAACACACCAGTTGATTTGTGCTATCCAGGCGCGTGACCCGGCTGTCGCCCCGTCCTTGAAAACGCTGCTCAGCAAGCGAGATTCGCGGCATCTCCCCGTTTCGCTACACGATGTGCACAATGCTAGCACCAAAGAAACCAAGTATGACGACATTCAGGCTATGGAGAGTTGAAGGCAGCCAAAAGTAATCATCAACGCACGATACGGACACACCTCTGTTCATTCTACCTACGGCCTTAATCGGCCGTTTTCTTGGTTCAGATTGCTCAGGTCCCAAGGAGAACTAGATGGTTCAAGGATGCGGTGTCACATCCGTTTACGCGACATTGAAATGAACCTCATGTCGAAGCAAGCCGCTCAACCTGATAGGTAAACCCCGCGGGAGCCTGAGCCTAACAACACATATTCCGCGGCGACGCTCCTACAACTTCGACGTATCAACAAGCCAGGATATAAAAAACTTGCAAATAATCAGAGCAATACAGGACAGCAACCGCACGGAAGCCTAGGGCACGATGTTTAGATCTTTCGACATTACCTAGCGGGGCTGCCCTTTAATAGGAAGCTACCCCTAATGCACGGACCTAGTAGTTTTAACCCCTACGAAAAGCTCTTTTACAGACCCATCGAGGCGGCCATACGCTGGTGTGACTTGATGGATTACGAGGCAAAAATTCTCGGGTTAGTTTGGGATAGCCCTGAGCGTGTTATCACAGCCTTCCCGCAATGGCCATGCCTTTACAAGAAATTAGAGATAATCCTGGATGCCATACGAAATCAGGAGTTGCGCTACGGTGCTTTAGGCACCACCGTTACGCCAGGCACACCTGTCGACTTCAAATTGCTGACCATCCGACATTCGGACCTAAAGTCATGGATATCCCATCAATATCCAGATCAGCGACCGTCCTTTCTTTTTCATCCAACCGCTACTGACGAGGCTGTCCGCTATGACACCTACCTTATTCTGCAGGCAGATAGGGAAGCCCTTCAGGTACGGTTAAAAGTAACCGAAGCGAGACTGCAGGAGTTAATGGACGAACTGACCGCTGCGGGACTGGAACGCGAAAGTCTTAGCGCGCTTGCTGAGGATAAAAAAGATGTGAGCGAGCATAGCAAAGCCAGCTTTCTCAACATCATTGGAGCGCTACTCGAAACGATGCTCGGCTCCTCCGAAGCAGGAAGACGTCATTCGATATTCAACAGCCAAGCCTCAATCGTCGACTCCATAACCGCCCATTACGGCGACGTTCCTGGGCTAGGTAAGCGTTCACTGGATGAAAAATTTGCGGCGGCTCGTCGGAGTCTTGCCCAAGCTAGGCGGTAAGGTTGTATTGCAATATCGTCAATTGCATTGCAATGACTAATCTCATTTTCTGCTATTCACTGCAGGTCACTTCCCACCACGCGCCAAGCGGCGCCAGGAGTGACCAGCATGTCCAGCTCATCCGTCTCGCTCACTGACAGCCCTCAACCACCGGCCGAACGTCACATCATGCGGCGTGACGAAGTGGAGCGAAAAACCGGCTTCAAGCGTGCGCACATCTACAACCTGATGAAGGAAGGTAAATTCCCTCAAGCCAAACGCATCGGATTGCGCGCCGTCGGCTGGGACTCGCTGGAAATCGAACAGTGGATCACTGAGCGTTTGGCGCAGCAGGCCTGATGAGATGCGTGTGGTATCAGCGGTGTCCACTAAAGGTGGAGTAGGCAAAACCACAGTGGCAGCCAATCTCGGCGGTCTGCTGGCGGATGCGGGCTTACGCGTCCTGCTGCTCGATCTGGATAGCCAACCGACCCTCTCCAGCTATTACGCCTTGAAACACGAGGCCATCGCCGGTGCGTACGAACTCATTGCACTCAACCAAACAGATCCTGCGCAGATAATTTCCACGACGGAGGTCGTCGGTCTCGACCTGATCCTCTCCAACGACGACCAAGGCCGACTGAGCACTTTGCTGCTGCACGCCCCTGACGGGCGATTACGGCTGCGCAATTTGCTCGACCATTTCCGTCCCCGTTACGACCTGTTGTTGATCGACACCCAAGGCGCACGTAGCGTGCTTCTGGAGATGGCCATCCTGGCCTCCGATCTCGCCCTTTCTCCCATCACGCCGGAAATGCTCGCCGCCCGCGAACTGCGCCGTGGCACCTTGAAGCTGCTCAGCGAACTCGATCCGTTTCGCCACTTGGGCATACCACCACCCCGCTTGCGACTGTTACTGAACCAGGTGAACGCTATTAGGGTTGACACCCGGATGATCATTAGGGGTCTGCGCGAGACCTTCGCTGGGGCTACCAACATCTCAGTGCTAGACACGGTAGTTCCAGACGCAGTGGCGTATCTCAATGCTGCCTCCCTCGGCCTGCCAGTCCACCGGATCGCGACGCGCCGGTCCCATAAACGATGCTCGCCATCGGCACTGGAAACCATGCAAGCACTGGCCATCGAATTGTTCCCGGAATGGCGCACAGCGATAGCTACTTTGAGCAAGCGCGGAGGTTCGATGAAGTGAATTGCCAAGCTGTAGTTCTCGAAACGAAATTTTGTCTGATCGACGTTGAGGCCAACTGCGTTTGGCAAGGAGTCTTTTGATGTTGGACCAGCTTCCCATCATCGTTCAACCATCCATTCACCCCCGCCGCCCACCTAGCGAGGAGTACTACACAGTGGTCTTTCGTCTACAAGGCGGACGCTCAGCCATGGGTGGGTTCCTCGCGGAACTGTCTCGTTATTTCGAAGGCTCGGGCACTGCCGAGATCGTCAAGTTCGAGGTTGGTGACCATTTGCGCACCCGGCGTTAACTGAGGTTGCTCCAATGAAGAAGCTCACTGAGGAGGAAATCAAAGAAAAACTGCACCAGGACCACTTCCCTCGCGGTCCAGAACTGGGGCGGTTGTCCGATCCACTCACTGATACGCCTATGCTGGTCACTCTGGAGCAATTGCGGCCCTACGAACACAACCCTCGCTTCATCCGTAACCCACTTTATGATGATATCAAGGCCTCGATCCGTGAACGCGGGCTGGATCAACCACCGCCGATTACCCGCCGCCCGGGAGAAACCTATTTCATCATCCGCAACGGCGGTAATACGCGCTTGGCGATTCTCGGCGAGTTGTGGCAGGAAACCCGCGATGAACGCTTCTTCCGCATTCATTGCCTGTTCCGCCCCTGGAGCAATGAAATCACCGCCCTGCTCGGCCATCTGGCTGAAAGCGATCTGCACGGCCAACTCACCTTCATTGAGCGTGCTCTGGCGGTAGCCAAACTCAAAACCATGTTCGAACTAGATGGAGCGACACTCTCGCAACGAGAGCTGGCGCGCCGTCTTGCCGCTGGGGGCTACCCCATTTCACAGCCGCACATCAGCCGGATGCTCGACACCCTCGAACACCTCCTGCCCGCCATTCCACAAACCCTGTATGCCGGGTTGGGAAAACCAAAAATTGAACGCCTGATTGGTCTGCGTAGCCAGGCTGAACGAACCTGGAATCGTTATCCAACCGACGCCATCGCTTTTCCCGAGCTTTGGCTCGACACCTTAGGGCAATTTGATGCCGACCCAGAGTCCTTCGACCTTGAGCGAGTCCAGGATGAACTGCTCGAACGCATGAGTCACTTACTCGGACAGTCCTACCGCATGTTGGCCCTGGAGCTGGGCGATATCCAACGGGTTATTCAGACGCCCGGCGTTGTCGTCACGCCCTCGGAGAACAACCTTCTGCCGAGCGTCGATGAGCCCGCGGCCGAACCTCCCCCCTCCGATCCGCATTCCAAATCAGCTGAAACCTGGACGCAGACCGAAACAGAGCGAGAGGAGGAGCTCACGCTGCCCGTAACGAATGTCGTATCAGCAGTCAGCTCTCCGTCACGTGTCCAGCAGATCCGCGAACAAATTGAGCGCGCCGCTGCCCCCGAAACAGCACAGACCGTCGAAACCATCCCGATCGACGACATCTGGATCATCGCACCCACACTGGATACCCCCGAACAACTACGTCTAGCCATTGCCGGACTGGCTCGGGAAATGGCGGCCTATGCCGGACATCCCGAGAGCATCATCGACCAGAAACATGGCCTGGGCTTCGCCCTCAGCATCGAGCAACTTGATCTTGCAGCGCCTCGTGCGGCCGGCGTTCACCTAATGCTCTTGGCCCTGCTGCGTGCCCAAGACGAAGTGAACTGGGAGGATCGCAAGCAATTGCCCTCAGCCCTGTTCGGGCAACTGCTACTGGGGGTCTATCAACTCCCGCTGGCCGATCGTCCCACCGTGGACGTAGGACTGGAGCGATTGCCCGACAGCTTGTTAATTAAGCTGTATCGCCTGATCCGTCTGGCCCGTCGTCTGATTGACCTAACGCTTACTCATGAAGACGATTCACCGAAGGAGCTGCCATGAACCTGTCCTTCAATGTGCTCAACCAGGCCATGCTGACCCAAGTCCTTCACGAGTTGCGCCTGGGTAATCTGCAACGCTGCAAAGCACTCGGACTGGGTGAAGAGGACATCTACCTGTTGCAATCATTACCGCCGACCACACTGTCACGCCTGGCCCATGCCACCGTCCCCTGGGTTGAGGTCAAGATTGATTCGCCGGTATTACATCGGTTGATCGACCAGGCCGAACGTGACGAACAGAACGAGCGCCTGATCAACCGAGCGCTCAAGCTCGGTGCCAGCAGTGCCATCATGTACCAGTACTTCGGTTTGGCGCATTCGGAAACCGCCCTGCGCCGACGTCTGCTCAAGATAGAAACCCGTAAGGGCCGCCCCCAGAGCTTGAGCGAAGCACAGGAACATGCGCTCTGGCAGCGTTGGTGCCAACTACGCGCTGAGGACGGTGCTGAGGATCAGCTCGACGCCATGATGATGTTGGCAGAAGAGCAACAGATCAGCTTGACCATCGTTTGGCAGCAGATCGACCATTACAGCAACGGAACATGAACACTGCCCCGTCCGGTCGCTGGCAACGTGTCCTGCAGCAATGCACCCAACAACTAAGTGAACGTTGGCCCGCACCCCCCACCACTCAACATCCTTCCAACCAGGCCCTGCAAGTTGGCTTCCTGTTCAGTGGCCAATCACACGAAGTCGTGCCGCGTCGCTTGCTGCTGGATTGTCGGCTGACGCCATTGGAGCGTAATGCATGGCAAGTATTTCGACTCATGCTGCAAGGCCAGGGTGTGGTCACACCGCGCTATGAAGATCTGCAACCTTACCTGTCGAGCGTACCCTACGGTGCGTCAGCCTCCCGTGAAACCATCGCTCGCGTCTTGACGATGCTCAGGCTGACCCGCTGGCTCAGTTTGGTGAGTCGTGGCCGCGATCATCTCAGCGGGCGCTTACAAGGTTCTCTGTACGTCCTGCACGATGAACCGTTAACGCCCGCCGAAGCCATGGAGCTGGATCAGGATTACCTGCAGCTAGTCGGACACGCCCTCGATCATGCAACCAAGGCTGTGCGAATTGTCGCTCAGCATGTTTTGGAAGAAATTCGTCAGGACACTGATATCGATTTGGGTCGGCTCCCCACCCGGCTCGACAGTTGGGGCGACCATTGGACAAAAAAAGGATTGGATAAGGCGTCCGATGAAGCGTTACATGATTCCGAACTGGGTGGCGACCACCTCGTTCGGAATCGTGCGGGGCCTAGTTCGGAATCCGAACTGGGTCCGAACGCCAATGTTTCCGGCACCGTTCGGAATCCGAATGCCGCCTGTACTGTATTAAAAGAAAGTATATGTACTGTACCGCGCGCGACCCCAGCAGTGGATAACCTGCACTGGCCCGATCCGCTGCACCTGAGTCCAAGCGAGCGGCAGGCCGTCACCGTGACGCTGAACAAGCTGAAACCAGCAGATCGGCAGGCGGTGCTCAACGAAGCGGGCGCGCGATGTGCGGCAGGAAGCGTCCGCAAACCCGCGGCGTATCTGATGGGCCTGATCCAGCGGGCGCTGAAAGGCGATTTCCACCCTTGGGCAGGTCAGGCTGAATCGTTACCCATGACAGAGCAGCCACTCTCTCCCCCGCGCCAACTTAAGAAAAAGGGCGAACCCGCCTCTGCCCTCGCCCAAGCGAGCCTGCATGAACTACGCCAGCTGCGTAGCAAACGCCCTGGACGTCAGTAGATTTGATGCCACTGGCATCACTGACGAGCGTCTCGAAATCAACCGTCTCGAACCAAATCGAACAGACAGCATTCAGCTTTTCGGATGTCCTTTACCTTCGTATGTCGCAACGTTCCCGTCCAAGCCTATGCGAGGACGACACCGTGGCCGATCACTATCAGCTCAACCTGGGCTCATTGCGCAGCAGCATCACCCTGACACTGCACACCCACCACGCCGCCCGAATCTGGCAAGGTCGAACCGCACGCGAAGGCGTCCACTCGATCATGGGCATGGCCGGCTACATCAGCGTCACCAACCTGATCAAACAGGCCGCAGCGCAGGACGATCCTTATGCCGACTGGGCGATCGTGCAGCTCGAAGAAAAATTGATGCAGGCCAAGGCTGGGATGCTGGAACTGACCCAGCAGTTGGACCGGATCAGACAAGAGCTGCCGACGCAGATCGACATGGGCGACAACCTCAACATCCATCCCGTCACCTTGCCGTTGTACATCGGCAGCCAACTGGGCTTCCTCGCCGTTTACCTGCTGACTGACTACGACACCTTGGTGCGACATACCCTGTTGGCCCATCACACCGCCTTGATCGGTCGCCGGGACATGGAAGCCTGGATCGACGACGGTGCCCATTTGCTGCGTAGCCTGTTCGGCCAGGCCCAGCGCTATCGGCATGCTGGCGTCACCCGTGATGACATGGCGGCGAACAACGCTCGTGCTCTGGCGGCAATCGAGAGAATGGGTTTGCCCCCTACGGACATCCTTGAGGGGCATCGCCGCTCCCAGTTCGCGCCGCCAATCATTCGTCGTGGTGGTGTGGCGGTGGATGACGCTGACGCGTTGACGGAGAACGCGGTAGAGCCTTCTGCGACAGTCGATGAGCCGGAGGACGAAGTATGAGGCACCTCATCCCGACTCAACCAATGCCCCTCGAAACACTCACACCGGATGCCTATCGACAGCTCGAACATGCTGCCTACCTAAAAGGCCTTTTAAAACCTTTTAAGGGTAAGGGGGAGCTGGAATACCTGGCGCAGGTGGCGAGGGAAACCGAGGCGCAGTTACGTCGTCTGATGGAGGCTGTGGCGCAGCAGGCCGGACAACCGCCTTACTCGCTGCTGGATATTCGATTGGTGCTGCAGAACACCAGTGCGGGCAGCACCTTTTTGCGATGGCGCACCCGTGATTTCGCCCGTATGGGCGTTGCGGTCTGGGAACGCCAAGCCTCCAACAAGGCCTTGCCGCAAGCCGTACGCGAGGGGTTACACCGTTTCGAATGCGAGCGCATTGCACTGAACTTGCAGATGAGCGTGGTGCATTCGCTCTACCGTCAGGCTTCAACCTGCGCGATCAAAATGGCCAGCGCCGAACGGCTGCTGCGCCAGTTCACACCAGCAGTGGAGATATCGTGATGAGTACCTTTTTCGTCGGCGAAGGCAACATCGGCAGTGCGCCAGAGTTCCAGGAGTTCCCGTCAGGCAATGACGAGCCACGGCGTTTGCTGCGCCTGAATGTGTACTTCGACAACCCCGTGCCTCGCGATGGCAGCTATGAGGATCGAGGCGGCTATTGGGCGCCGGTCGAGCTCTGGCACCGCGAGGTTGAGCACTGGAGCACGCTGTATCAGAAAGGCATGCGCGTGTTGGTCGAAGGGCGCACCGTGCGCGAAGAGTGGGAGGACAGTGAAGATAACGCGCGGGTGACCTTCAAGATCGAGGCGCGTCGTGTCGGCATCTTGCCTCATCGCGTGCAGAACGTGGTCATGCGGGAGCGCTCAAGTGAATCAGCCTCGTCTGCGGCTCCCGTCGGGCAGGCTACAGACCAAGCCAGCTCGCCTGCGCCGAAGTCCAAAAAGCGCAGAGGGCAGCCACCATCGGCATGACTGACTTGAGGCATAAAAATTGCGCCTTTGCGCGAAGTTCTTAGCCTGTTATTACTCGCCGCTCGTGAAGCACTGTCGTCCACGTGACCACAGGGTAGTAGCCTCGCCCCCAATCAAGACAGCCCTCACCGACTAATATGAGGAACCTGCCATTCAGGTTTCTCATAGCTCGCCGCTGCTGTTTCCAACACGCTGCTCCGAACTCAACCCGGAGCAGTTCTATGCGTCTCTTTCTCTGCGAGAAACCCTCCCAAGGTCGTGATATCGCCAAGGTTCTCGGAGCTAGCCGACGTGGCGATGGTTGCTTGATCGGACCCGAGACAACCGTCACCTGGTGTATCGGCCACCTGCTGGAAACGGCCCCACCTGAAGCCTATGGCGATCAGTACAAATCCTGGTCGTTGGATCATCTACCGATCATTCCCGCGCAGTGGAGGGTTGAGGTCAAACCCAAGACCGCGGCACAGTTCAAGGTCATCAAGCAGTTGCTCAGTGAAGCCTCCACCGTCGTCATCGCGACCGACGCCGATCGCGAAGGTGAAATGATTGCCCGCGAGTTACTGGAGCTCTGCAACTATCGTGGCTCTGTTGAGCGCCTCTGGTTATCCGCACTCAACGAGGCGTCGATTCGCAAGGCACTGTCGTCGCTGAAGACTAGTCAGGAGACCTTCCCGCTCTATCACTCAGCCCTCGCCCGCAGCCGCGCCGATTGGCTGATTGGTATGAATCTCAGTCGCTTGTTTACGCTCCTAGGGCGGCGGGCGGGCTATGACGGCGTACTGTCCGTTGGACGCGTCCAAACGCCCACTTTACGCTTGGTGGTTGATCGAGATCGCGCGATTGCCAGCTTCGTCTCAGTGCCGTACTGGGTGGTGGATGTGCACCTGTCTTCAATGGGGCAACCCTTCATCGCGTCGTGGATACCACCCAGCTCAGGACGTGACGAAGCCGGTCGCTGCCTGCAGCAGGCGCTTGCCAGTCAGACCGTCCAAGCGATTTCTAGCAGCAAGACCGCCACCGTAGTCTCGCTGCAGACTGAGCATTTGCGCGAAGCGCCACCCCTGCCCTTCGACCTAAGCACACTGCAAGAAGTCTGTTCACGCAAGTTGGGACTCGGCGCGCAGGAAACCCTGAACATCGCCCAAGCCTTGTATGAAAGCCACAAAGCCACCAGCTATCCGCGCAGCGATTGCCGTTATTTGCCAGAGAGCATGTTCAACGAAGTAGCCGCGGTATTGGATGCCCTGCTCAGAATGGATCCCGCGTTACGTCAAGCGCTCGGAAGCGTCGATCGATCATTGCGCTCAAGAGCATGGAACGATGCCAAGATCACCGCGCACCACGCCATCATCCCCACAACCGAGCCGGCGGACCTTGGGCGAATGTCTGAACAAGAGCGCCAAGTCTACGAACTGATTCGTAGCCATTACCTAGCGCAATTCCTGCCGCATCACGAGTTTGGTCGAACCGAGGTCGAACTGGAGTGCGGCGCCGAGTGTCTGACTGCTGTTGGCAAACGGATCCTCGTCCAAGGCTGGAAAGGCTTGCCCTCCGACAGCACCGAAGACGATGAACCCAGTCAAAAGTCCCAGGTGTTGCCCGCTCTACAACAGGGTGTGAAGTGCGCAGTGGACGACGTCGAACTCAAATCCATGCGCACCGCTGCGCCCAAACCGCTCACCGAGGGCGATCTTATTAAGGCAATGAAAAATGTGGCCAAGCTGGTCAACGATCCACGCCTGAAACAGAAACTTCGGGACACCACCGGTATCGGCACCGAAGCCACACGTGCCGGTATCATTAAGGGGTTGATTGATCGCGGTTATTTGTTGAAGAAAAAACGAGCTTTGATGGCCTCCGCAGCGGCCCATACCCTGATCGAGGCGGTGCCCGCTGCAGTCGCGGATCCGGGTATGACAGCGATCTGGGAGCAGGCTCTGGATGAAATCGAAGCGGGACGTCTGACCTTGGATGCATTCGTTGCCAAGCAGGCGCACTGGATTACGCAGCTGATCGCAAACTGCGGAGCGCTCACTTTGTCGGTACCGGTCGAAGCCGGGCCGGCTTGCCCCAATTGCAATACCTCAATGCTCAGGCGTAAGGGAAAATCAGGGCCGTTCTGGTCATGCTCCCAGTACCCGGACTGCAAAGGCACTGTGCCGATCAGCAAAGGTACGCGTCGTCCATGAGGCGCCATTGGCGTTCACATGACCCTCGGGGGTGCTGTCAGTGCATCATCAACGGCGCCTGATCCTTCTCCAACTCGTCTAGCGGTCGTCCGATTTCACGGGCCAAGGCGATGCCTGTCGCGATCCATATCTGCCCCAGTTCGTTGAACGCTTTCAGGTGAGCAGGATCTTCGTTTAGCCAATGAACAAGGCTGTCGAGATGTTCGGGGCTATTAGGGCAGTCATGGATCTTGATGAACAGCTCCAGTGTTCGATCCCAGATCAGGTCCATGTCGTTCTCGCGCGGCTCATCCATGCTCAACCTCACCTCCCTCAGGCCCTATTAGGCCACTCAGTCCCGCTGGTCACTTCGGCCTCTGATTCCTGGAGGAATAGATGTCACGTCGCGACAAATAGCTATTTCAGTCAATATAACAACCCTATAAGTCGATACTCAACCGCTAAGGATGTTCATGTCAACGGGTCTTTGCTCAACCATTCGGGTTGAATTGGAGAACTCATCACTTGGCACATAAACATCCAACCCAAGCCCAAATCGGACGCATGATCGCGAAGCACCGCACTCAGCGTAATCTGACCCAGGAAGAGGTCGCTGAACGCCTGGGGATCGGCAGCGAAGCCATTTCGCGCCTTGAGCGGGGTGTAGTGGAGCTTTCCGTGGTCAAGCTGATGCAACTGGCAGACATCTTCGACTGCCGGATGGATGAACTGCTGACGGAGTCGAGCACTCGCCCCAACGACCAGGGCCAGATGATCGCGGGCCTGCTGAGCGGCCTTCAAGAACGCGACCGTGCCTTTATCCTGACGACCGTCGAACGGCTGGCCGCTCATCTCAGTAGCAAATAACCTCTCAGCACACTGGCTTGACGTCGTCACACCCGCTCTGCTGTAGTGCCTCAGGATCATCGCTACGGCGACCCAAGACCGATTCGCTCCGGGTAGCTCGGTCGGACTCCCTAAGTTCGGAGCCTTCTCTTATGTTGGAATTTCATTCCCGCTTTGTGCTCGACCGGGTCAATGTGGCGGATGACCACTGTTGCCTTTGCCAGGCATTAGCGGTCATCCGCTACGGCGATCGCATTCAATCCCGGAGCCCGCCGGGGAAACACTGGGCACCCTTTGTGCGCGGATGCGTGCCAGCGTATTCCGACCCAGGCCACGATAAGGGTCGGTTGGCGAATCATGGCGCAGTTAAATCAAGTTTTGCGAGGAGCTTGTTGACTGCGTCAGACCGCCTAAGGTGGCTTTTCTGTTCCTCGCCTGGCACCCCGCCAGGCCTACTCTTCACTTTCTTCCGTCCAGTGATTGCCACTGAATTCCGGCCTAAAAAAATCAGCTTACGGCGTCTTGACGCTCCCCTGTGACAGGCTTATACAAAGGGCGTGGTTCGCTGTCGTTGACAGCCCAGCCCAGGTAGCCTGAACCTTCAAGGCTACGCCACGGTTGTGGTGGTTTACCCAAGTGCGATCAGCATTCGGAGGCTCGCACGATTACCGCTTCAGCGGTGATGAATGCCCACTACCCTAGGTCCGCAGATATGCTGCGGATTTCTCCTCTGCTGCCCCCCTATCCTCCAGGCGCATCGATCTGATGGTCATCGGCTTGCCGGTGACGAGTCGTTCATCGTTCGCCTTCACCTAACCCACCCTGACGGGGACTCACTTCCCCGTCAGGGGCTGTGCGTCGCCGTTTTCCCTTGAAACAGGAGAACCACCATGGCCCACGCCAACCAATCTCAAGAAGCAACTACTTACTTCAATCTGCACACCGTCGGTATCGGCTACCTCAACCGTGTTCGTGAAGTACAAGTCCGCCGCGGCCAGCCGTTCATGGCCTGCGATATCGCGGCTCTGCACGGCGCCACTGATGCAGTCGAGTACACCCGCTTCGACTGCAAAGTCGCTGGGGGCGAAGCTGAGCGCTTGATCCGCCTCTATATGGATGCCGTCAATGCCGAGAAAAAGGTCTTGCTGTCATTCCGTATCGGCGACCTGTGGATTGACCCATTTCTCTATGAGAAAGGCGCTAAACAAGGCCAACCGGGCGCCAGCCTGAAAGGTCGTTTGCTCTTCATAGACTGGATCAAGGTCAACAGCGTATTCGAGTACAAAGCGCCTGCCAGGCAGGAGGCAACAGCACCTGCTGAGCAAACGCCAAACAGTGAGCCATCCCCAAAGTCGGCTGATGCCGATGCCGAGGATACCGACACCCCAGCGAAGTCCAGGGCTGAACCTGAATCTGCACCCACTCCCCGCACGGCCCGCCGTGTCGCCACATGTACTGTTCAGTCCGCCTGAACAATCCACGATGTTTACATCAAGGCGCTCAATCGAGCGCCTTTCTTCAAACCGCACAGGAGAACCCACATGGAATCCTTCTGGCTTTGCGACGATTGCCTGTTCGCTGCGGCTTACGAGGACTACAGCACGTTATCGCTCTTCTACACGACGGATGAAATCGAGAAACGCATCGCCGGTCTCCATCGCGGGCTGGTTCGGCTAATGCCCATCAGTGCCGACTTCGATCCCGAAACTGGCCAGGGTATAAGAACTGCCTCTCCATTGCCCTGCGACGGTTGTGATTCACACCTGCACGGACAACGCCACCGATTCACTCGGCTGTAAACAGCGCGTCATTCGGCAATGCCGGTCACTCTATATCCACCTCGGGGACACCACTCCCCTCGGGTGTGTACCCCCGGATTGTTCCCTTCGGAGGTATCCCATGAGCACCCAACTCACCCTGATCGAAACCTCGGATGTCGAGGCTGATCGCATCGCCCAGGAAAACCAGCTGATCGACGAAGCGCTGCACATTCTGGATCGTCGGCTGTTCACCCGCGGCCCCAGCCTGACGTCGCCTGACGCCGTGGCTTCATACCTAAAACTTCATCTTGCGCCACAAGAGCATGAAGTCTTCGGTGTAATTTTTCTCGATGCCCGCCATCGCGTTCTGGCATTCGAGATCCTCTTTCACGGGAGCATCGATGGCGCCAGCGTTTATCCCCGCCAAGTCGTCAAGCGCTCCCTCGCACATAACGCAGCTGCTGCCATTTTTGTTCATAACCACCCTTCGGGATGTACGGAACCCAGCCAGGCAGATCGCGTCTTGACCGCACGCTTGAAGGAGGCCTTGGCCTTGATCGAGGTTCACGTACTGGATCACTTCATCGTAGGTGAAGGTCGCCCACTTTCTCTTGCCGAATACGGTTGGCTTTAACCCTTACAGGCGCCTTCGGGCGCCTTGTTCATTTTCATCCTGGAGAATACTCATGAACTCCACTACCCAAACCCCAGACATGCTGGGGGCCTCAAACCCATTCGTTCGCGGCTATGACAATCTATCTATCGAACGGCTGCTACTGATCACCTACGCAAACGACTGCCCTCCCTGCTTTCGCTCCATACACGACTCACAAGCTCATCTACTCGACGATGCGCTGGAACTGTTCGCCTGCCTGTTCAACGACGACTTCGCTCTGATCAGCGAGGGTCAGGCCATTCCGGATGAATTGGATGAACACTTCCAGTCCACCGGGCTGGTGCGGCAAGTGATCTATGCCGTGACTGGCGAAATGCTCAACGAACGACATCACGTCGGTGACCTGTACTCCCTGGCAGAAGCCCAAGCCATGATCCATCGTTTGAACTTCGACACCGGACACTACAGTCGAGCCTGGGAGATCAGCACCGCACACCTTACTGACGAAGCCCTGCACCACTTGGAAAGCCGGGTTGGCAATGCCGTCTCCAAGCCAACAGGACTGCTGTTTGAACCCTTTGCCCTGCCAGACTGCAATGGCGTCGGGTGTAAGCTGATCGGCACGCCCTGGACCGACTACAACCTAGTGAAAATCGAGGACCGTCCTTACGCATCGCTGAGGCAACAGCAGCTCGACGCCGGAACGCCGGAAGCCTTGGTCAACGTACTGTATCTGGCGGCATTGGCGGATGTGAGGTTGTTGATCTTCGACCCCGACGCTGCCGTTTTGGATGGGCTCGCGATTTTTGATGAATAGCAACGCGTTCAGCGTTAACACGATCCACCTTGAATCGACTTCCTCACTGAATCGCTCCTTCACCTCATGTCAGGTTCTGCACTGAATCTGACATGAGGTTTTTTCCATGGAGCGTTTTTTCACGCCTGTCTGTCTGCTGGGCTTGTTGAGTGCCTGCACCGCGCACATCCCAACCCCATTGCCGACTTGCCCAGAGAATGCCGGTGGTTCCAATCGGGCCCAGCTTTCAAGGAGTACAGCCGAAGAGAGTCATCCGTCAGAGCTCCGCTATGGCCGCTATATGCTGGTCAGCACCGAGCCCACCCCGGAACAACGTGTTCTTCTCGCTCAAATTGTCGACGTGAGCATTCCGTCCAACCTGAATCCTTCGGTACAGGAAGCGATGCACTACGTGCTGCAGCGCTCGGGTTATTCGCTCTGCCCCGCCGCCGAACCAGTAAAAATGCTGTTTACCCAGCCTCTGCCCGCCGCCCATTACCGGCTCGGCCCGATCTCACTGCGCAACGCGCTACAAGTGCTGGCTGGCCCCGCATGGCAACTCACGACCGATGAGGTCAGCCGTTCGGTCTGCTTCGAACGGGAGAAAAATGATGCTGGCACGGTGCGGGTCACACCAACCTCGTCCCATCAGCCGGAGGCACGCCCATGAAAGCCACGACGTTTCAAACCCTCATTGTCGGCTCACTTTGCCTGGCGGTCTCCGGGCTGAGTGGTGGTTTGTATAACCAGTATCAACGCATGACCGAGCTGGAAAATGCGAACGCGCAACGCCTACAGACCCTGGATACCCTGCAACGTGATTCAAGCACCCTCTTGGACGCACAGGAGAAGCTGCAGTACGCACTGAAAGACCTGAGGCAGATGGTGAATACCGGTGAGCAACAGGCCAATACCCTCGATCCGATGTTGGATCAATGGGCGCAAGAGATACAGGAGTTACGCGACGGTCTGGCAGACCGTGCCACCGAAGCCGATATGATCGCGCTACACGCACGACTTGAGCACGTCGAGCAGCAACTCCTGGACCTCAAAACCCAGCCATCACTCCCACCACCAACATCTTCCTCGGCCGAGCCGAAAAAAGCCGCTCGCGCCAAGCCTGCCCCGCTCTCGCCGCCATTCTCAGTACTGGGTGTCGAGTCTCGCGGTGGCGAGCGCTTTCTGGCGGTCGCTCCGCCTGATAGTCGCTCGCCCAATGATATCCAGTTGCTGCACAGCGGCGAGCAGCTCGGCACATGGCAGTTGAAAGTGCTGGAGCCGAACGCGGCCGTCTTCGCTGTGGCCGCTCAGCCAGACCAGACCGTGCAACTCCCTTGAGACGCGATCATGAACAGAGCGCTACTGCCCGCCGTCGTCTGTCTCGTTTCTCTATTGACCACAATCGCAGCGATGGCCAATCCCGTCCCGACACCGTCACAGGTCCAGGACACACAGTCCGCGCCGCTGGGGCGTTCGCATTCTGAACAGGCGACGAGCTGGGGGCTTACGGAGCAGGAATGGACACGCTTCGAACAAATCCAAGCCGGCCCGCGTGGTTTTTGGAGCCCTAACCTCGACCCGCTGACTGCGCTCGGCGTCGAGGCAGAGACCGACCAAGAGCGCCAGCGCTATGCCGAATTGCAGGTAGCGCTGGAAGCCAAACGCGCCGAGCGCGAGTTGGCTTACCAAAACGCTTACACCGCGGCTTGGGTCAAGCTGTTTCCAGGGCTGTTGCCGATTCAGGGCATGGCATCCCCGCCCCCTGCCAGCTCATCGCTAGAGCCGCGACAAGCGCTGTTTGTTGAGGACCACTGCCCTGCATGCACCGCTGAAGCACAACGAATGCAAAACGGTGGCACGGCGTTCGATATCTACCTGGTGGGCAGCCAAGGCGAGGATGAACATGTTCGTGGCTGGGCCCGGCAAGCAGGCATTGATCCGAGCAAGGTTCAACGTCGGCAAATCACCTTGAACCATGACCGTGGTCGCTGGTTCAGCCTGGGTGCCCCGGGACCATTACCGGTCACATTTCAGCAGGTGAATGGACAATGGCAACGCCTAGACTGAGTGGACTTGCGCTCATGCTGACGGTGCTCGCAGCCCAGGCTGACGAACTTCCACCGCCTGCCTATCAACTAGCGGCGCATGACGCCGGCATTCCTTCAACGGTGCTGTTCGCGATTGCGCTGCAGGAGAGTGGCGCCCGCCTCCCTGGTCGACTGCTGCCCTGGCCCTGGACGCTGAATATTGCCGGTAGCCCTTACCGTTTCGCCAATCGTCAGACCGCCTGTCACGCCTTGCTTCAGGCGCTTGCTCGGTATGACGCCAAGCGGGTCGATGCCGGGCTTGGGCAAATCAACCTGGGTTATCACGGACAGCATTTTTCCAGTCCCTGCGAAGCCCTCGAACCCTACCGCAATCTGGTCGTGACTGCCGCGCTGCTGCAAGAGCATCACGCCGTCACCGGTGATTGGGTGTCAGCTGCTGGCCGATATCACCGCCCGGCAGGAGGAACGCCGGCCGCGCGTTACCGCGCCGGTTTTTCTCAACAACTCGAACGATTGCAGGTTTCCTTTAAACAGGGCACACCACCATGAAGCGAATTCCCAGTGCGTATTACTTCGCCGTGCTCTTGGCTGCGCTCGCCCAGCCGGGACTGTCGTTTGCAGAAGTTCAGCCTGGAGGTTTCACCCGCCCCCAGTTTGAAGCTTCCAGGCAGCCAATAAACAACAAGACCCAGCCTGCTCGGGCCATACATGCAGACCTATCTGCATTTGCCGATGAAACCTGGATACTGCCCGTGCGCAGCTCTCACTTGAGCCCAGGCCAAATCACAACTCGCACCCTGGACATGCCGGGCTTGCAGCCATTTTTCCTGGTCGGGGAGGATTCCCAATCGTTGGCTTGGCTGCATCAGCGTGCGACTAAACTGCAAGAAATCGGGGCGGCCGGCCTCGCCGTCGAAGTGACCGATACTGAAGCCCTGGCCCGAATTCGAGCAGCCGCGCCGGGCATCACCATCCTGCCGGTCAACGGCAACGACATCGCCTCTCGCCTGAAAATTGAGCACTACCCTGTCTTAATCACAGCCACCTCACTGGAACAGTGAGTCTGGGTCATGGCCGAGCATACGATGGAGTCCAAACTCCGGCCCGCAGTCGAGCTGTATACCGTGGCGATCTGCGTCGCCGCGGCGGTGTTATGCGTGTATTCGCCCTGGGCCGTGGCCCTATCACCCGAGATCGGTCTGATTGCGGCTCTGGCCTATGCCCTGTTCGGTTTGATCCGCCTCCGACAAGCCTGGGAGGTGTTGCGCTATCGGCGCAATATCCGCCGACTGCCTCGCTACGAGCTGACCAGCCGGCAGATTCCGGTGAGCCGCAAACGTCTGTTCATGGGCCGCGGCTTTCGCTGGACCCGCCTGCACACCCAGCGCTTGGTCGAGGCCCAGGATCCGGCCGTCGCTCACTACGTCGACCAACCGACCCGTTACCGCCTGTCACGTGGACTCGAACGTCGCCTAGAACATGCACCGTTTCCGCTCTCGACACTGGCCCGTGCCACGGCCTGGGACAGCGCCTTTAATCCGTTGCGCCCTTTACCCCCAGTCGGTGGCTCACCGCTGTTGCATGGGGTTGAGCCCGACGAAACGGAAGTCAGTCTGCCGCTGGATGAACGGGTCGGACATACCCTGGTGCTGGGGACCACTCGTGTCGGCAAGACGCGACTCGCTGAGGTGTACATCACCCAGGACATACACCGAGTAGAACATGAGGTGGTCATTGTCTTTGATCCAAAGGGTGACGCCGACCTGCTCAAACGCATGTACCTCGAAGCCAAACGCGCCGGTCGGGAAAAAGAGTTCTATGTGTTCCATTTAGGTTGGCCGGAGATCTCCGCCCGATACAACGCTGTGGGACGTTTCGGGCGCATCTCGGAAGTGGCGTCGCGCATCGCTGGGCAGCTCAGTGGTGAAGGTAACTCGGCGGCGTTTCGCGAGTTCGCCTGGCGTTTCGTCAACATCATCGCCCGCGCCCTAATCGAGTTGGGCCGACGTCCGGACTACCTGCAAATTCAGCGACATGTGGTCAACATCGACGCGCTGTTCATAGAATACGCCCAGCAGTTTTTCGCCAAGACCGACCCAAAAGCGTGGGAAGTGATTGTCCAGCTTGAAGGCAAGCTGACCGAAAAGAATATTCCCCGGCATATGGTCGGGCGCGAAAAGCGCGTGGTGGCCATCGAGCAGTACCTGGCCGTGAAACGGGTATTCGATCCGGTACTGGACGGACTGCGTTCGGCGGTACGCTACGACCGTACTTACTTCGACAAAATCGTGGCTTCGCTATTGCCGCTGCTGGAGAAACTCACCACCGGCAAGACCGCCCAGCTACTGGCCCCCAACTACACCGATCTGGATGATCCGCGGCCGATCTTCGACTGGATGCAAATCATCCGAAAGCGCGGCATCGTCTATGTCGGCCTGGATGCGCTGACCGATGCCGAGGTGGCTGCCGCCGTGGGCAATTCCATGTTCGCCGACTTGGTCTCGGTTGCGGGCCACATCTACAAACATGGCATTGACCACGGCCTGCCCGCAGGCAGCAGCAGTGAGAAGCTACCGATCAACCTGCACGCCGATGAGTTCAACGAGTTGATGGGCGACGAGTTCATCCCGCTGATAAACAAGGGAGGTGGCGCCGGCATTCAGGTGACGGCCTACACCCAGACCCTCAGCGACATCGAAGCGCGAATCGGTAACCGGGCCAAGGCCGGCCAGGTGATCGGCAATTTCAACACCCTGCAGATGCTACGCGTGCGTGAAACCGCTACCGCGGAGTTACTCACCCAGCAGTTACCCAAGGTCAACGTTCTGACCAAGACTCTGGTCTCGGGCGCTACAGACACCTCCGATCCTGAGGCCAATACAGACTTCACTTCGTCTTCGCAGGATCGCGTCAGCAGCACCAGTGTGCCACTGATCGAACCAGCGAATATCGTCAGTTTGCCCAAGGGGCAGATGTTCTCCTTCCAGGCCGGCGGCCAACTCTGGAAAGTCCGCATGCCTTTGCCTAAGCCCTCCAACGACGATGCCATGCCCAAGGACCTGCAGGAGCTCACTCAGCGGATGCGAGCCACCTATAACGAACAAGCAGGGCAATGGTGGAGCGCAAGCGGAGGCGGTCCAACCACAAACTTCGATCTGGATCAGGTGGGGTAGCCCTGCCTCGCCACAGGTTTCGATTCACCAAACACGTATTCGGCGGGCGCCGTGGCGGCATCCACTTGACGGCGCGCGATGGAGTAAACGATGGCAACTTCCGTACAGAACACGCCGCCACAACCGATCCAGCGCCCGGGACTAATCGTCTCGGCGATTGGTTTGGTTTTACGCATCATTGGCTTGCTGATCGCCTCGTTGCTATTCTCGATATTCATCGAGTTCGCAGGTCTGCTGCTGTTCTGGAGCGATCAGGGTTGGAGACACAGCCAAGCCATGCTAACCAGTGAACTGAGTTGGCTCAGCATACATTTCAAATCTTCACTCATCATCCAACAACCCGGACACACGATTGTCCAGTGGCTGGATTTTCTCAATCAATGGTTATTGGTCAAGACTGGCTTCGCGGACTTCGCACGGCAGGCGCGGGTGTCGAGCCAGGGCAACGGCTTCTGGAGCTGGATCAACCAGCTCTACGTAAGCATCGAGGACTTCGTAATGGCCGCTGTGTATGTGGCCTTTACCTTCGTGGTGCGCCTGACCATTCTAGTCCTGGCAACACCACTATTTTTGTTGGCCATGCTCACTGGTTTTGTCGATGGCTTGATGCGCCGCGACCTGCGCAAGTTTGGAGCTGGGCGAGAAAGCAGTTTTGTTTATCACCGCGCTAAACGAGCAGTGATACCTCTGCTGATCGTGCCTTGGATAATTTACCTGTCCTTGCCCTTTTCGCTCAATCCTATGGTTGTATTTTTGCCTTGTGCCGTCATGCTTGGCATCACAGTAGCAATCACAGCAACGACATTTAAGAAATATCTCTGAAGATGGGTGCAGAAGTGGGACCAAGATTCGCACTGAGGATTCAGCATCCTCAGTAGCAAAAAAGGGCCCTTGCAAAGCCCTGGTCAAATCGATCTTACTGAGTACGCCACGACTCTACAACGTCCGCGCCAAACTCGACTTTCCATTCTTTCAACTGCCGATGGTTACCTCCCTTGGTTTCGATCAGCTCACCAGAGTTCGGATTTTTGTAAATTTTCACATCGCGAGCTTTACGGGCTGGCTTTACAGGGGCTGCTCTCGGTGCTGAGGAACGACGGCCAGCCTCTGGGTCCAGGATGCTAATGATGTTCTTCAAGCTGAAGCCGTACTCGCCAAGCAACGCCCGCAATTTACTTTCAAACTCCATTTCTTTTTTCAAGCCGGAATCACTTTTCATCGACTCAAGCTCTGCGAGCTGTTCGGCGAGTTGTTGCTCAAGCTTACGAAATTCAGCCAAACGAGACATATGAAAACTTCCTTCAGGTGAGAGTAATGAGAAACGAACATTCCAATGCTAAGCGATGATTCGCTCTTCGTCACCCATACTGCCTTATGCATGAGCCGACCCACTCACTGCCTCATGAAAAACACATCGTTTTTGGACTGAGAGCTGTCTGAGCCTTCTCTTTTGCGCAGAATCGATTGCCGATGTATGTGCGAGTAAACCTATTCGGTTCTCCTCCAAAAAAGCGATACATCCTAATTCGCGTTTACTGCTGAATAATTCGCCCCCTGACTTGATTCTGCTCCCAGCTCCATACGGGATAGGACCATGTCAACTACCGCCTTTCGCTGCTTACTACTCTCGCTAGCTATCGTTCACGGCAGTAGCTATGCCGACTCGGCTCATGAGCAGGATCAACTCAGCCTTATCCAGCGGCAACTCGGCACTCTCGAACGTCTTGCGACGCGAGCTAAGGTAGCCAGCACGGCTGAACCAGACGATCGCTATCGCTTCGACTATCCCCGCCTGGTTCAAGACATCCAGCGCATCCACCAAGGTGTGCGGAGTTACCTATCCCCGTCCCGTGCTCAGCCCCGCGACCCCGATGAGCTGGTCGGCGATTATCGCCTCGACACTCCGATTGCGGAGCCCTCGCCATGAGCATGACTGACGCTCAGATCGCAGCATTCCAAAACGCCGCCGGCTTCGCACCGCAGAGCAGTTCGACGCTGTGGCTGTCCCTGGTTCTGGTTCTGGCTTTGCTGTGGTGCGCCTGGGTGATGTGGACGGCCTACCGGGGTTGGGCGGCAGGCAGTGTGCGTTTTGGAGCCTTCGGCGGCAGTACCGCGCGCGTCTTGCTCGCCCTACTCGTTCTGATGTTCTTCACCCTGTCCTAATCCAGGAGATCGCCGCCATGCTCAAGTGCTTTGCCCCTCTGAAAAACAACCTGCGTGATCGTGCGACCCAACGCTTGATCGGACTGCTGCTGGTGCTCGGTCCAAGCCTGGCTTTCGCCGAACTTCCCACCATGGAAGCGCCTTCGCGCGGGGAAGGATCCGGGTTGATCGAGACGATTAAAAACTACGCCTACGACGGCGGCATCCTGCTTGGTCTACTGATCGCTCTGCTCGCGTTTCTCGGCGTGGCCTGGCACTCCCTGACCGTCTATGCCGACGTGCAGAACCAACGCAAGACCTGGAAAGATCTCGGCGCGGTGGTCGGCATCGGCGCCCTGCTGGTGGTGATCATCATCTGGTTCCTGACCAAGGCAGCCGCGATTCTGTGAGGTCGACATGAACGACACTATCGAACATCTTGCCGACGGCACCTTGGTTTTCCTGCCGGAGCGACTCAATCGGGATCCTGCCGTACTGCGCGGATTGACCAATAACGAGATGTGGGTGGCGCTCGGTACCGGTGCATTCCTCGGCTTGGTGCTGGGTGTTCCTCTGGCGATTGCCACCTCCTCCATAGCTGTGGCTCCGACCAGTATGATCGGATGCATGGCGGTGGTGTTATTGGCCGGTGGCACGCTATTGCGCCGGGCCAAACGGGCTCGTCCCGAGACCTGGTTGTACCGCAAGCTCGAGTGGATACTCGCCAGCCGTTGGCGCCTCGGCCGCGGAAGTTTAATTCTCCATACCGGCGCCTGGACGGTTCGCCGTTCGCGTCGACTGCGCCCCGCCCTGTCCCGGTGGAAACCATGAGCCGTTTTAGGAACAAGGTGGATGCCCAACAGGCTCATATCTTCAGCCTGCGCCTGGCGACGGTGATCCTCGCCTTGGTCTGCGCCGGACTCTGGTATGGCTGGCGCTCGGCACCGACTGATTTGACTCTACATGTCCCCCCGGATCTGCGCTCGGGCAGCACGCGCAAGTGGTGGGATATCCCCTCAGAAAATGTGTATGCCTTCGCCCTGTACATCTTTGGTCAACTCAACCGCTGGCCTTCGGATGGCGAACAGGATTACCGCCGCGCCATCTATAGCTTGCAGTCCTATCTGACCCCCGCCTGCAAGGCCTTCCTCGACGGCGACTACGAGTATCGCAAGGCCGCCGGCGAACTGCGTCAGCGAGTGCGTGGCGTCTACGAAATTCTGGGCAGAGGCTACAGCGAAGATCCGGAACTCCGGGTCAAGCAACTCGACCGTGACAGTTGGCTGGTCAAGCTCGACCTCAACGCCGATGAGTATTACGCCGCCGAACCGGTGAAGCGGGTGGTGGTGCGTTATCCATTGCGCGTGGTGCGTTTCGACCTGGACCCCGAACGCAACAAGTGGGGACTGGCACTGGATTGTTATCAGGGCACGCCGCAAAAAATTTCCTTGCCTGGAGGTGAGCCATGAAGCGGATTGCTACCCTGGGACTCACCGTCGCACTGATGTTATGGGGAGCTGCAGCGCAGGCCATCGAGTTGATGCGTTGGGAACGCCTCCCCCTCGCGGTCCCGCTGGTGATCAATCAGGAGCGGGTGGTCTTTGTCGATGAGGATGTTCGAGTCGGCTTGCCCTCAACCCTGATGGACAAGCTGCGCGTGCAGTCAACCGGCGGCACGCTGTACTTGCGCGCGTCGGAAGCCATTGCACCTACTCGTCTGCAACTGCAATCGGTCGCGACGGGCGAGATCATCCTGCTGGATATCGCGGCCATGCCTGGTGATCAACCGCTGGAGCCCGTGCGTATTCTCAAGAATGCTCAGGAGCAGCCTACCGAGGCTGAATCCAGCACCGTCCCTGCTCCAGAACGTACGCCAATCCCAGTCGCTTTGACGCGCTACGCCGCGCAAAGCCTGTACGCACCTCTACGTACCGTGGAGTCCCTGCCCGGCGTACGCCGCGTCCCGCTAAAGCTGCGCACAGAACTGCCAACCCTGCTGCCGACCGAAAACGTGTCCAGCATGTCCATCGCCGCCTGGCAACTCGGTGACTACTGGGTTACAGCAGTGAAGTTGCGCAACCGTGGTTCAGCGACGGTGCAACTCGATCCACGTCGGCTACAGGCTAAGCTATTTGCCGCGGCTTTCCAGCATGCTTTCCTCGGGCCTGTCGGCAGCCCTGAAGACACCACGGTTGCCTACCTTGTCACGCAGGGTGCCGGCCTCGAACGCGCCGTGCTGCTTCCGCCCATTACGCGAGGTGCTGACGATGAAAGCTAACGCCTTGCTCAAATGGCTGGTACCGGCTGTGCTGCTAGGCGTGGTGTTCATCATCCTGAAAACTTCGGTTACGGGTGGTACCTCGCCTTCGTCAGACAGTCCGCCTGCTCAGGACAACCCCCAGTTATCCGCCGAGCAGGCCAAGTCGCTCGGTATTGCGGGGGATACCCCACGCGACACGGTCGCCACCTTGGTCGGCCAGGTGAAGGCCATGCGCAGCGATATGCTCGGCCTGAAAAAACACAACGATTCGCTGCAGACGGAGAACAACCGCCTTCGTGAGCGGGAAAATAGTGTCGATTCGCGCATCCAGACCGCGCTTGGCAGCGTAACCCAACAGGTCGACGAAAGCCGCCGACAAGCCAATGAGGCCCGACTCAAAGCGGAACAAGACAGTCGTCAGGCTCGCGGTCTGCTGACGCAATTGCAGGAACAGTTGTCGGGGCTGACCGGCAAAGGCAAGGATATGCCGATCGGACTGGGGCTTGAGCCGGGCGACGGTGCTCAGTTCGAAGAGCAGCATTCTGCCAATGATGCACTGCAGTGGATTGAGCCCTCGGATGCTCTGCCCACCGACGCCCGAAGCAAAACCAAGACCGCCTCCGCTCTGAGTCTGCCTACTGCCTTCAGCTCATTGAAGGGTTTGAAGGACAATGCCATCGACCGCAGCCAGAAGCAGTTACGAGAGGTCACCCAGGGTGAACGTGACCTGACACGCTCCGCTGATCGTACCGAAGACGCGAAGCCGGTCTACACCATTCCCGAAAACGCGACATTGATGGGCTCGGTCGCCATGACCGCGCTGATTGGCCGAGTCCCAGTGGACGGCACCGTGAATGATCCCTACCCCTTCAAGGTGCTGGTTGGTCCGGAGAACCTGACAGCCAACGGCATCGATCTGCCGGACGTTGCGGGCGCCGTAATGAGCGGCACGGCGTCCGGTGACTGGACTCTGTCTTGCGTACGCGGACAGGTCGAGTCAATAACCTTTGTGTTTACCGATGGCACCATCCGCACGGTGCCTCAGCCGAAGGCAGTAGCTAGTCGCAATGCCTCTACCACCCAGAGCTCAAACACCGACAAGATTCGCGGCGGACTCGGTTACCTCTCCGATCCGTATGGCATTCCTTGCATCGCTGGTGAGCGCCGCTCAAACGCTCAACAGTACCTCGGCAGCCAGAGTTTGATCACTGCCGCCGGCGCCGGTGTCGCCGCCTTGCTTGGGGATGAGCAGAACAACAGCAGCGTGATCAGTTCGGGCGGCAGTACGCTCGGGATCACCAGCAGCAGCGGCAATAGCGCGCTGAATTCAATTCTCAGTGGTGGGGTTAGCGACATCCGTGAGTGGATCAACAAACTCTATGGCGAGACCTTTGCTGCTGTGTACGTGCCACCGGCTGCACAGGTCGTCCTGCACCTCGATCATGAGATCACCATCGACTACGAGCCAAAGGGCCGGAGCGTTCGCCATGAAAAAAACCATGCTTCTCTGCCTGACCTGGATTAGCGTGCTTTGCTTAGTCCTGACGGGGTGCTCCACCGACAAGGAGACGCTACTGCCCCATGGCGAGCAAACCATGCTGGAGATCTGGAACGGCGCCGGTTCGCAAGGTACTCAGCAGCAACTGCTGGATGCTCGGGAGCAGTTACGCCGTCCGCTGGACCAGGCAGATTTCTCCGTTGCTCTCCAGGAGCCGTACACGCGCACAGCGACGAACGAGATCCACAATTTGTTCCCTCGCCTGCCCAATCCCGATCTGGTTCTGTACGTGTATCCGCATCTGAGTGGTACCGAACAAGCGCCGGTCCCGGGTTACTCCACCATCTTTCCGTTCTACCAACGGGTGCAGTACGCATTGCCGGGTGAACGTCAGGAAGACCTGTAGTGCGTACCGCCGATTCGGGCAAGCGCACTTCTGCGTGGAAGGCCTGGCGCAACCCATTGCGCCCTCGCGCGACCCTGGCCGATGAAGCTGCACTCTACGCGCACAACCCCAGCTTCACCGATCACCTGCCTTGGGTGGAGTACCTCGACATCGAGCAGTGTTTTCTGCTCGATGACAATCGCTCGGTGGGCGCGGTGTTCGAGTTGCTGCCCATCGGCACTGAAGGGCGCGAACCCGATTGGCTTGTGACAGCCCGCGATGCTCTCGAAGACGCCCTGCAGGATAGCTTTGACGAACTGGACCAAGCGCCTTGGGTGGCGCAGTTTTTCTGCCAGGACGACAACGACTTCACCCCCTACCTGACGCGTCTCACCGATTATATTCAGGACAGCGCCCGAGGCACGATCTTCACCGAGGCCTACTTAGAACTCACTCGCCGCCATCTGCAGTTCATCGCCAAGCCCGGCGGGCTGTTCGAGGATAAGATGGTGACGCGCCTGCCCTGGCGTGGCAATAACCGCCGGGTGCGCCTGGTGGTCTATCGCTGGCTTGAGTCTGGTGCCGACGAGACGGGACTCACCCCTGTCCAATTCCTGCAGCAGGCTTGCGAACGTATTGCGGCTTCGTTGCAGGCGTGCGGCGTGCAATCGGTACGCGTTGATGGCCGCGGTTTGTATGCCTGGTTATTGCCCTGGTTCAATCCGGCACCCAGGCTCACGAATGAAACGCCCGAGCGCTTTTACCAACGTGTTGCCTATCCAGAGCCTGCTGATGGCGAGTCGCTGGAATTGCCCTTCGATCACGACTTCGCCGAACGGTTGTTCTTCAACGAACCGTGCTCGGATGTGCAACGGGGACTCTGGTACTTCGATGGGCAACCCCATCGGGTCATGGTAGTGGACAAACTGCGACGGGCACCGTCGATTGGTCAACTCACCGGAGAAACCCGTAAGGGTGATGCAGCCAATGCTCTATTCGACCAGTTACCCGAAGGCACGGTGATGAGTCTGACCTTGGTGATCAAGCCGCAGGATGTGCTCGAAGACCAGTTAAACCGATTGGCGCGCAAAGCCATCGGTGAAAACCTGGCCTCGACCCAGACCCGCCAAGATGTTGAAGAGGTTCGTGCGATCATCGGTCGCCAGCACAAGCTGTACCGCGGCACCCTGGCGTTCTATGTGCACGGTCACGATGAACAGCAATTGCACCAGCGCTCGGTCAGCCTGGCCAACGCGCTGTTGGGCGCGGGGCTGCAACCGGTACGTGAAGGCGATGAGGTCGCCGCCTGCAACAGCTACCTGCGTTGGTTGCCGATGGTTTACAACCCGGCCCGCGACACACGCAACTGGTACACCCGCCTGATGTTCGCCCAGCACCTGGCGAACCTGGTTCCGGTTTGGGGCCGCAGCACCGGCACCGGTCATCTGGGTATCACCCTGTTCAATCGTGGTGGCTCGCCTTTGAGCTTCGATCCGCTGTCACACCTGGACCGGGCCATGAACGGACATCTGCTGTTGTTCGGTCCGACCGGTGCCGGCAAGTCGGCCACCCTGGTTACCCTGCTGATGCAGGTCATGGCGGTGTACCGCCCTCGCCTGTTTATCGTCGAAGCCGGCAATTCGTTTGGTTTGCAGGGCGACTACTTCGCGACACAGGACCTGTCAGTCAACAAGGTCCAATTGAAACCTGGCGCCTCGGTCAGTCTCGCCCCGTTCGCCGATGCCTGGCGCCTGGTCGAACAGCCGGATCAGGTGGTGAGCGTGTCGATCGATGAGCTGGACGATGAGGCGGTAGCCAGTCGCGAAGACCAGCGCGATGTTCTCGGCGAACTGGAAATCACCGCCCGCCTGATGATCACCGGCGGCGAAGCCAAGGAAGAAGCGCGCCTGAGTCGAGCCGATCGCAGCATGATCCGCGAGTGCATCCTAGATGCGGCACAGACCTGTGTCGCAGCGGAGCGCCAGGTACTGACCCGCGACGTACGCAACGCCTTGCTGCGCGTCGCCGCCGACCCGAACTTACCGGAAAAACGGCGCGAGCGCGCCCAGGAAATGGGCGAGTCCATCGACCTGTTTTGCCAGGGTTTCGAAGGTGAACTGTTTGATCGCGAAGGCACACCTTGGCCCGAGAGCGATGTGACCATTGTCGATCTCGCCACTTACGCTCGCGAAGGCTACGAGGCACAGATGTCCATCAGCTACATCAGCCTGATGAACACCGTGAACAACCTTGCCGAGCGCGACCAGTACCTAGGCCGACCGATCATCATGGTCACCGACGAGGGCCACATCATCACCAAGAACCCGCTGCTGGCGCCCTTCGTGGTCAAGGGCACGAAGATGTGGCGCAAGCTCGGAGCCTGGTTCTGGCTGGCGACGCAAAACCTTGCCGACTTTCCCACTGCCGCGCAGACCATGCTCAACATGATCGAATGGTGGATTTGTTTGAATATGCCGCCTGCGGAAATCGAAGAAATCGCACGATTCAAGAAACTCACGCCGGCACAGAAAGCTTTGTTGCTCTCCGCCAGTAAGGAGCCAGGGAAATACACCGAGGGAGTCGTGCTGTCGAAAAAACTCGAAACGCTGTTTCGAGCCGTACCACCCAGCCTTTATCTCGCCTTGGCCATGACGGAGCCCGAGGAAAAAGCCGAGCGCTGGAGGTTGATGCAGGAGAACGGTTGCTCGGAGTTGGAAGCGGCTTTCCAGGTAGCTGAGCGTATTGACCAGGCCCGAGGAATC
Organism: Pseudomonas sp. Z4-20; assembly: GCF_051131955.1. Taxonomy (NCBI): domain Bacteria; kingdom Pseudomonadati; phylum Pseudomonadota; class Gammaproteobacteria; order Pseudomonadales; family Pseudomonadaceae; genus Pseudomonas; species Pseudomonas sp. Z4-20. Next base: position 2,262,639 of record NZ_CP071641.1, on the reverse strand, counting down.
GGGACGTTAGAATAGATTTGAAGACCAGATAGCGTTACGTCTGGGCAGGGCTGGAGTGCGGTTTTGTGGTAGATATCCAAGAACTATCTGAGTAGATTACTCGTCGACACTCAGCCAAGCGGAAGGAGTCACACATGAATAAAAACGATCTAATCGAGGCCATAGCGAGCTCCGCCGACCTCTCGAAGTCCACTGCCGGACGCGCACTGGATGCCCTCACAACCATCATATCCACTGCGTTGAAAGGCGGTGAGAACGTCGCCTTGGTGGGTTTTGGCACCTTTGCGGTCAAAGCACGTGCAGCGCGCGACGGACGTAACCCTCAAACGGGGGCCACCATCAAGATCGCGGCCTCGAAGACGCCTAGTTTCAAAGCCGGTAAATCGCTGAAAGACGCGGTTAACTAGACGCTGGTGGCGATTACCCAATACCAACTCTTCGAGAGCGCTGGTATTGGGGCTTCAGCAGCCGAAACGCTGGCTGAACTCTGGGAGCGGTTCGAGCTTTGTGTTTGAACGCGTCTTTAGGGAAGTTCTTTTCTGCCTTGATTTGGGCTGGGTGGCACACTGCTTAGCCGCTGCTGAATCCTCAACAAAAAACCAGCTTCAAAAGCATCCTGGCAGTCACCGACAGGAAAGGTTTTGCGCGTTTGCGCCAATTCCCACCACAGTGGAATCTCGCCGGACGTATCAAGCCAAGCCTGGGCGCATTGCACGCCACGTTCGATCATTGGGGCAAATTCGTTGCCCCAAGGTGTCAGAAGGCTCGAGCAACCATCCGCCGCAGGAATTGAAACGTAGTTTTCGTCCATACACACCCTAGATTTCTGATTTATTGTTAGACGCGCAGTCCAGCCCCGAAATCTTAACGACACCAAATGAACGCTCGATAACAGGCAAGGGCATCAAATAGCCTAGATCAATGCCAATGTAGACTATATCCCGTGGATTGAGAGTCCCTCAAGGCGCAATTTGCGCGCATGACTCAAGACTTCGAACGACTCCGCCTGCAGTTGGCGGAAAACATCCGCTTGATGCGACGCGTGAAAAACCTTACCCAGGAGCAATTGGCGCTCATGGCCGAGCTGGATCGTACCTACGTCAGTCAAATCGAACGATGCACGGGCAATCCGTCGCTGCTGGTCCTATGCAAACTCGCCAATATTTTCGAAGTTACGGCGGATCAGCTACTTGTAGAACCCGATATCCTGCGCAGCACCCTTCACGTCAAATAATAGTTTCACGTCTCACAAATCCGACAGATCCGCCTTCATAATTCCCACTGACATTCTTCAGTTCCTAACCGAACCTGCCCGGGCCATACACCGAGAGCCTGGATCATGCCCGTTGCCTGCTCGTTAATCCCGCCCACAAAGCTACGGCCATTGGCGCTGAGCGTGCTGCTGGTGTGCGGCCCAAGCATGGCGCTGGACACCGGCAACATTACGTCCTCTGCGCTTTCGCCAAGCTGTCTCGAATACAGAGTCGTCGGTATTTGTTTCTGGCTCCTGTGCACACCCTTCGGCTGCACAGTCAAAACCTCGACCAAGGTTCGTCATTTCATTCCTGAGCTGGTGGTTTCGAGCTACGCCACCACCGGCAATAATCCATGGACCGAGATGGGCACCCTCTCCGCTCCCATCAATGGTGCGGAAGGTGGCGGAAACCTGATCACGCCGAACACCCAGCGCGACAACCTACCCCGCTTCAAGAACGTCGATGGCATCGGTCACCCTGGTGGCTGGGTCGCCACACAACTGGCTTCGCAATCCGGTTACGCCTGCGCCAGCGGCTCCACTGCGTTCATGCCCTACTACCTGAGCACTCTGGACTCGCTGGCCTGGCGCCTGGGCATACCGGAAAGCCTTTACCCCGAGTCGCTGATACCGGGGGTCCGTGAAATCGGTCATCAGATCGCGGGAAACATGTGGGGCAACGTCTATCCCCGGCAAGGATTTCTGGTACAACCCGACGACTTCAAAGCCGCTGCGGTGATGGCGCAACGGGCGGGTGATTTCATTACTCGCAACTGGCAGCCACATGTGTACTTGCCGCTCACACCTTTTCCACGCGACGGTTACTGGCCGCCCGGTCCGATCATTGAAAATGACGCTTCGACCCACAAATGGCAATTGCTCTACCCTCTGGTTCAACCCACGTGCGCCATCTTTCCCAGCGGTCCTGTGCAGAGCGCGGATGGCGGCTATGCCTGGTCGCTGTGGCGCCCCTATAGCTGCTGCAAGCGTGAAGGACAGACCTTTTTGTTCAGCATCGACTTCGAAGGCGGTGCTTCATGAGCCTGCTTCTCACACGATCCTCGTTCGACACGATGAGTCTGTTGCTCTGTGGACTGCTCGCAGTTGCCACTCATGCTCATGCAGTCGAGGACGATTACCGCCTGGGTACTCAAGGCGAAGTACTCGATGATCGGGTGATGTACACCATCGGTGGCGGCTCGGCAGCGGGCTCGCCGAGCTCGCTCTATCGCCCCAACGGACTCGGTGTCGGTGGGTCTTGGCAGGCGAACATGATGTGCGGAAACATGAGCCTCACCAACACCCTGCAAAACCAACTAAACGGCGTCACCGAAGGTTTCCAGCAGATCATGGGCAGCATCGTGCAAAACGCGACCCAAGCCGTCATGTCGCTGCCGGCATTGATCATCCAGCGCGCCAATCCCGGTCTCTATGAGTTACTGAGTAACGGAGTGATGCAAGGCCGCATTGACTTCGATCGTTCCAAACTGACCTGTCAGGCCATGGCCGAGAAGATGGCGGACAAAGTCGGTCAAGCCGGCTGGGGCGCATTGGCCAAGAACCAGGAGATGCAGGGCAACCTCGAACAAACCGGCGGTGATGCGGTGGCCGCGGTGAAAAACACCGAGGCCCGTAACGGCAATAATGGGGTGTCTTGGGTTGGCGGGCAGAAGGCTGGAGGTAGCGGACAAACACCCATCCGGGCAACCTCCGATGTGGTGCGCGCGGGCTACAACCTGCTGCATAACCGGTCGGTGGATGACAGCGCCTCGATCAGTAGCAGTGATTGCCTGGGCGGCGCTATTTGCCAGGCGTGGACCTCACCCCAAGAGGAATCCGAATGGGCTGTTCGAGTGTTGGGTGAGACCGAAGTCGCGACCTGCGACACCTGCGAGACTCTGCGGGCTACCGCTGGCAGCGGACTGACGCCGCTGATCCAGGAGGCCTACGGTGAACATCTCAAGACCCTGCAAGGATTGCTGTCCGGTTCTCTGCCGCCTACCCCTGACAATCTGAGCAAAGCCTCCAGCCCGATGCTGCCGGTGACCCGGGGTGTGATCGAAGCCCTACGCGACGACCCTGATCAGGAAATACTGGCGCGGCGCCTCGCCAGTGAAACGGCCCTGTCCAGCGTGCTCGACAAAGCGCTCCTGCTATTGCGCACGCTGCTGGCAGGCAGCCACGAACCTAACATCGCTTCCGCCGAACCGGCCCAAACGGCCTTGACGAAAAACATCGACACACTGGAGCGCGAGATACGCCTGCTGCAGACCGAGCTGCAGGTCCGGCAGATGCTCACCACCAATACCGCCAGTCTGGTGCTGGACCGGCATGCCGGTGGTGCCGATGCTTCGCGTACCGTCGAGCAAGGCGACCCCGAACCTGGTCGACTCAACGATGCTGACGCCAGGCGCAAGTGAGCCATGAAACGCTCATCGCTATTCACTTTTGCTTTCGAGTCTGGGCACTGCCGCGGTGATGATCCTGACCGCCGCACTGATCGCTTGGATCGGCCGCACTGCGCTGGGCAGTTTCGAGGTCTGGCAGCAAGCCCTGGAATCGATACGGCCTTATCTGCGGTGGTGGCGCGCCCTGCTCTACAGCGTCCTCTTTGCACTCTGGTGGGACCTGCTGAGGCGCTACCGACATCGACCACAGGACCGACTGCGCGTGAAACGCGCCGGGACATTAGGGCTCTTGCTGTTTACCTGCGTCGAGCTTACTCGATTGTGAGGTCCCACCATGCTTATGAGCACTAACAGCTATCTAGAGTTTTACCTTTCCCTGCTGGCCTGGATCATCAACAACGGTATCTGGAACGTCATATATGATACTGGATTGTTCGCTGCGCCCTTCGGCGCGATCATCTTGCAAGAGTGGTTGTCGGCCCGCCAGCAAGGCGCGGATGAAGGCAACAAAGGATTGCTCTCGGTACCTCGAATCGAGAACCGGCTGTGGCTGGCCTACATTGTCGTATTGTTCGGCTGCGCGCCGGTCTTTCCGCTAAACCTCGCTTCAATGGCGTTCGACGATGCAGCCAGCCAACGCTGCGGTGTCAGCGTGGCCAAGCCAGCGGAAACCGCCTGGGGCACCACTTTCAACACCATCGGAGAACGCTCTGCCAACGTGCCAATCTGGTGGTTTCTGGTGCACGCCTTGAGTAAAGGAGTGACCGCAGCGGCCACCGCCTCCATCCCCTGCGCACCGGACATACGGCAGATGCGCATGGAGATCGACAGCTCTCGCATCGATAACCAGGTACTGCTACAGGAAGTCGCCGACTTCACTCGCGACTGCTACGGCTATTCCCGCTCTCGGCTGTTCACCAATCGTCCACATTTAGACAAGGTGCAAAGTCATGATGCGTCCTGGGTCGGCTCAAGCTATTTTCTCGACACTCCGGGCTACTACGACACCGATCGCTCACGGACACCGCGAGTCAGTTGGCCCTACGATGAAACCCGAGATATTTCCTTGCCACGGTTGGAGAATGGCGCGGGCTACCCCACTTGCAAACAATGGTGGAGTGACAGCGGTATCGGGTTGCGCGAACGGTTGATCGAGCAAGTTGATCCGTCGCTGCTGACTCAGCTGAAAGGCTGGTTAACTGGCCGTTCGAGCAACGAAATCGAGGATGCCACCCTGCGTGAACTGGTCAGCCCGCGCCAGCAATCGATGTCCATGTCACCCGGACAGGTGTACCAGGACTACGGCTCCAGCGCTCGCGGCGGGTCGATCAATCAAGGGCTTAATAACCTGGCCACCAACACTGGGCTTGCCCTCGGCTCCTTCAGCAACTTCCCGGCGATGAACGCGCTACGCGCCGCTCTGCCGATGGTGCAGGCTTTCCTGATCATGGGCGTCACCATCAGCCTACCGCTGATTTTGTTGGTCAGTACCTACCAGTTGAAGACCGTCATGACGGTGACGTTTGCGCTGTTCACGCTGCACATGCTGACCTTCTGGTGGGAGTTAGCCCGCTGGGTAGACTCCAGCATGCTCGATACCTTGTACAACCAAGTGTCGGCGTCCAATCAGGTGCTGCTGTCGCTGCCCACATCCGGCTTTATGGACGGGACCGTCACGGCGCAGGTGATTGAGTATGTGATGGGGGCGATGTTCATCGTGCTGCCGATGGTCTTTCTAGCCGCAATGAGCTGGGCTGGGTATAGCGTTGGCTCAATCGCCGACGGCATGCTTAGCAAAGGAGCAGCTCAAGCGCAGGACGCTGGTGCAAAGGGCACTGGAGCTCTGATGTCTGCTGGAAAGGCCTTAAAGTAGGGAGTGAAGAGCTCGACTAAAGGTCTTTTAAATCAGGCTGACCGGGTGCGCGACCATACTCATACTCACCATATGGATCGCCATATGCTTTGTAACGGAGAGCATCCTTAGGTTTGATAGGTGTTCCATTCGCGATGGCCCAACACAAGGCGATAAGGATTATCACCGACACTGTGAGCCATAAGCTAACTAGAAGCAGTCCTGCAGCAACTGCCAACTTGAAGATTAAAAAACTCCCGCGAACAAGCAGCTTGCCTGCGGGCATACCTGCCGTCACCGCACGCTCAGCAGTGCGGGACTCAAATGCTTTCAACTTGCGATACCCGCGTTTTATCGACATGCCACAGGTATATGCCCAGTGGTGGACGCGGGAAACCTCAACACGGTTTTGAGTCGGCATGGTCTCGCCCTCTTCTGAGCGTTTTCATGGTTGAGATAGGAGTAATAGCCTACTACCGAAAACCGCCCATGCCTGACCGTTTATCAGTTTACCTAGCCGAAAACTCTTCACTGGAAGACAGAAGACGCAGCTCGTGCACCAGCGCCTCTATGGCCGTTGACCCATCTATATCATCCAGCTACATAGAGGGTACGGATCGCTGTTATCGACAGCACCTTCCCAGGTAGCCAGAACCTTCAAAGCTACGTCACTCCGGTGATGGTTCCCCCCAAGTGCGATTAGCGTTCGGTGGCTCGCACGGTCACGTTTCACGGTGATGAACGCCTAATGCTCTCCCGAGCGTCTTTCGAGCTCGGCACCTACCCCCTCTTGTTTTCTTCAACCCACCGTGGGGAAATTCTTTCCCCTATGGGACAGGTTTCTTCGCGCTATCAACGGAGGCACACCATGTCCGACTCACTCACACCCGAAGCACTGAACACTCTGCGCTTGCCCGTTGTGTTCACTCCAAACGCGTGGCAACACGCAGTATTGCTCGATGGTTCAAATCATCCCGAAAAACTGCAGCTCGATAGGCTGAGCAACGTCGTACGCGCAGCCTTCAAAGCTCACCTGGCCGATCCAAACGCACCCTTCGTGGTGTTTGAGGTAGCTAAGTTCGTCTCAGCAAGTGATGCTGATCATGAACCATTGCTGCGACTGAGCCTCAGCCTGTTTCAGGCATCAGACCAACCTAACGCCATACTGATAGCGCTTGCGGAAGAGCAGCGACGCTGACCGCAAATGGCCAGACTTTGCCACTGATCCACACTTAGACTGGCGCAGTCCTGCATCCAATCCAACCAACACCCACCGGGGAACCCTCCCGACGGGCAAGGCGTTCCTCCGTGTTCTGTCGAGGAAAATGCCATGCGCAATATCTACCAAGACGTAACTGACAAGATTGTTACCGCGCTGGACCAAGGCGTAGCCCCTTGGATCAAGCCCTGGTCCTCAAGTGGCTCAGCCGATGTCAATCATCACCAACCCTACCCGATCAACGCTATCACGCAGCGTCCCTATTCAGGCATCAATTTACCGTTGCTCTGGGCTGAGGCCAGGTTGCAGGGGTTCACTCAAGATTGTTGGCTGACCTTCAACCAAGCCAAAAAAGCCGGCGGGCACATCCGTAAGGGTGAGCACAGCACCCTGGCGGTGCTCTACAAACCGATGGAGCGCGAGGAACAGAACGAATCAGGCCAACCCGTACTTGATGAAAACGGCCAGCCCAAGGTCGCTCACTTTGGCATCCTCAGGACGCACTTTCTGTTCAACATCGAGCAAACGGAGGGGCTCGAAACGCTCAACGAAAACTCACTCGAGACGGAACCGAGCGATCCCTTCTTCCCCAACAGCGCGGCGGAAAATCTATTGTTAAGTTCGGGCGCAAACATCATTCATCGAATTGCCGACGAAGCTTTTTACCACCCGATCAGGGATCTCATCCAACTGCCAACAAAAGCGCAATTCCACGATCAAGGTGGATACTACGCCACCGCACTTCACGAGCTGACGCACTGGACCGGGCACCACTCTCGATTGCAGCGCGAAGGCGTGACCTCTCCTAGTCCATTTGGCTCGCCAGGCTATGCATTTGAAGAGTTGATCGCCGAAATGGGCGCCGCTTTTTTATGTGCCTACGCCGGTATACAGGGAGAGCTTCGGCACGAGGGCTACATCGATTCCTGGCTCGGCCTGCTCAAGGCTGACAACCGCGCGATTTTCCGCGCCAGTGGCCAGGCCCGATGCGCTTCGGAGTATGTGCTCAACATGGAGCAGCAACAGAAGCAGACGGTAATGGATAACTCGCGATGCATGAACGATGGAGCTTGATCGTTACCTCACTGCTGCAAACGCTTCATAGGGTCCAACACGAGTTGGACCTTTTTTCTATGACCAGAAAAATCCCTACACCGCGGAGCTCTGACGCAAAGAACATGAGGTAATCCCGTAACGGCAGCACGCCGTTACGTATCCAGATTCTCAGCCAGGTAATCCACCAGCTCAAGTGGACTTCGGCTGTCGATCACCTTGTAGATCAGATCGCGTTTGCTGCGCGGAAGCTTCTTGACCACGCTTTTCGCCGAGGCCCTGACGGCTTCGTCTGTTCCATGGATACGTGCTGCGAGCAGCAGCACGAGCGTGGCGTCAGTGAGGTTCATGGCATGCCCCAATAAAATTCGCACCGCAGTGTACTGACACTTTCCTTTTTCGTACCAGCATGCGCATCCAACAAAACGGCACCAGGACAAATCGATATTCCAATTGCCGCACAAAGGGAACCGCGTCAAAAGGACCGGTAAGGGTTGGAAGGGAATGGGGAGTCAAGGGTAAGAGCCCTATCCGAAAAGGCTAAAAGGCCACTGACTCTGCCAGTTCCCGGGAGGACCATGATGCTCAGTCTGTTTCGGCACAAAAGGCAAAAGCCTCCTCCGCCACCAACCGTAAACGTCGCCGATGGGTACCTGCCCATCGAATCGTCCCAGAGCTTGTTAGCAGCCGAGCATCGTCGCCAGTTGCTTAATCGCATTTGGCAGTACACCGCCCTCTCCCATCCGCAATTCAGCCAGCTCTATTTAAATCCGATCCATCGCTACGCCGAACTGGTCCAGCAGCTTCCAGCCAGCGAGACGCACCACCATGCTTATCTTGGCGGCATGCTCGACCATGGGTTGGAGCTGGTCGCTTGTAGTTTGAAATTGCGTCAGTCGTATCTGCTGCCGACCGGGGCCGCGCCCGAAGACCAAGCCGCCCAAACCGACGCTTGGTCCGCTGGCATCGCCTATGGCGCGTTGCTTCATGACATCGGCAAGATTGCCGTGGACCTGCTGATCGAACGCCAGGATGGCCGTGTTTGGCATCCTTGGCAGGGGTCCCTGGATCAGCCGTATCGTTTCCGCTACCTCAAGGGGCGCGACTACCACCTGCACGGCGCGGCTGCAGGATTGCTCTACACCCGAATTCTCGACCGCACAATCCTCGATTGGCTCAGTGGATTTCCATCGCTCTGGGCCAGCCTGCTTTATGTCCTGGCGGGCCAGTACGAACGTGCCGGCGTGCTCGGTGAGTTGGTGATGCAGGCCGACCGCGTTTCTACTGCGCAGAATATCGGTGGTAATCCGAGCAAGGCACTGCAGGCACCGACTCATTCGCTGCAACATCACTTAATCAGCGGACTGCGTCATCTGGTTCAGCACGAACTGAAACTCAACCAGCCAGGTGCCGCGGGATGGCTGACCCAGGACGCACTCTGGCTCGTCAGTAAGACGGTCACGGACAGGCTACGAGCCTATCTGCTGTCGCAATCGATTGAAGGCATTCCCTCGTCCAATCTCGCGGTGTTTGACGAGCTGCAATCGCATGGATTGGTGGAGTCCACACCGGAAGGCAAAGCCATCTGGACCGCGCTTGTGGCACAGGGAAATTGGCAGCAGAGTTTCACCTTTCTGCGCCTTCAACCGGCGCTGATTTGGGGGAACGAAGACCGGCCCGAGGCTTTCAGCGGAACGGTGAGCATTGCAGCCCATGACCACTCAACTGACACCCAGATACCAACACCAGCGCCTGAGACAGCCAGTGCAGGATCAGCTCAAAGCCAACCGCAGCCGGATCCCATGGTACTAAAGGATGGCGATTACCTCGGCACGCTGCTGGACATGTTCGAGTTGGAAAAGCCTGAGGCCAGTGACGCACTGTCAGAAAGTGCTATCGAAATTTCAACGCTTCAATCGGATAACCCAGGCCAGGCATTCCTGAATTGGGTCAAGGAAGGCATTCTGAGCCACAAACTGATCATCAACGACAGCAAGGCCATAATCCACACGGTGGATGGCAGCGTATTTCTGGTCACGCCTGGTCTCTTCCAACGCTATGCGCAGGAGTTTCCAGGCGTTTCGCAGGGTTCAGATCAGGAGATTGAGGCATGGCGCTGGGTGCAAAAGCAGTTCGAGAAGCTGAGGGTTCATAGGAAGCGAGACAATGGTCTAAACATCTGGACATGCCACGTGCAAGGTCCAAGGAAGAAAACCGTCCTCAAGGGATATCTGATTGAGGAACCGAAGCTACTTTTTGAATTAATTCCGCCCGACAATCCCTTCCTTAAAATCGAAAAAAACTGAACATCCTGCCCATTGATGGGTTCGAAACGCAGAGTTGGCCCCTGGAGAACCCTCGCTGCTTGATCGCCCCATTATCCGTCCTAGCGGGCTTTGCGTCCAATGATGGATTGGAACTGCTAACTCTACAGGCCTTGTAATATGAGCCCTGTAGAGCATCATAAAAAACCCCGTACCACTTTCGTACCATCATCTTTCACCACTTTTAGGCCCTGCCCTTTTCGCCGGCTGTAGCGGCTCCACGACGGAGTTCGATTTTTTTGCCTTTTGATCCTATCTAAACATTCGTCTACCGGATTTAATCGGGCTACGCTTCTGACTGCTCCATAGCAGATTTTAAGCTATCGCTTTGTGGTTTCTCTTACCGGCACTGCCGTTGCTATGCTTGAGTTTTCTGAAAAAGGGGGTGATCAATGTCAGGGAGCTACTCGCTGCCGGATGTGCTGGATAGGATCTATCACAATCAGCTAGCCTTGGAGGCTGCCGTAATGGAGCTTACGTTGTGGGTGGAGCAGCAAGGCTGCTCGGTTGTAGGCAATAATGTTCGTGGGGCACTCGAGGAGATTGGCGAAAATGCAGGCCATATCAAACAAGGCTTGGCACGGCTTAAGAGTAAAGGTCTTGGCTAGGTTTCAGTGAACAGGGCGGGAACTGACTATCGCCTCTCCTACCGATAGGGGCCCTTATACTTGATATTCTGGCTTGGGGGCATTGGCCTTGACTCGACCAAGCTTTGTGAATGATATTCAGGTATCGTCTGGCTTCGAATAGGCTGGACATTTCTAACCGTTCAAAGGATTGAATATTGAAAATGTATAGACCGAAATTTTATAGAGACTCGATAGGCTATACATCTCGAAAGAGTTCGAAAGCCATGTATGACTAGTTAAATATACAACTAAGTCAAAACCTTAATATAATCATTATTCATCTGTCAATACAGGTCATAAACCTTGAGCCACGTCAACTCCTTCGGCGTTCGAAATCTTAGAAGCTTCGGCGCAGAAACCCAACTGATCCCGATAAAAAAAATCAATATTTTTGTTGGTCGAAACAGTTGTGGAAAAAGTACGTTTTTACGAACATATCCTCTACTCCGCCAATCTGTAGAATCAAACACTAGATCACCGATATTGTGGTATGGATCTTATGTAGACTTTGGAGATTTAACTACGGCAGTCCACGACGGCTCCACCAAGATCTATTTTGATTTCAACTGCGAGCTTGACATTGAAACAAATTATTCTGACAAATACTTGTATGAATCACAATTCTTCAACGCACTTACATCACTCACAAAAGAGACCTTACAAGTTAATACGGACATCTCGATAGGACTCGATCTTAGAACAGACAAACAGGTTCAATCTAACTCTGTAATAACAATCAACAATACTGAGATCGTTGTAAACTATTGCGCGGGACAGGTTCAGGACATGGTATGTACACAATACAGCCAAGATTCTGAAAAAAAACAACTTAACCAGCTGGCATTTTCGAATTTATATATAACATCAAAAGGCAGTATTCTCCCAACAAACATATACGGAATAAAAGATTCCACCGATGCACAAGGCAATATGGTGAAACAGCTGGACGAAGAAACCATTAAAAAAGGTGCCCAACAAGCGCTTTTAAGCTATCTAAAAAAATACACTTCTACAACAAAATCTCTCTCGCAAAAGCTCGAACAAATTAAGCTAGTAGAAATAAGAAAACTTGGAAGGGAACTGACTAAAATATTCCCCGCCGATAAAAAATTTCACATGCATTTGAAAGAACTACCTAACGAAATCCCAGAAACAGTTTTCTTCTATCTAATAATTCGCAACTTTCCTAGAATCCTAACCGCCGCAGATAAATCCTTTAAAGGACTATTCAGCGGAGTCAGATATTTAGGTCCAGTTCGTGCGTCCGCTGAGAGATTTTATAGACATCAAGATCTCGAAATTGGGGAAGTTGATCACAAAGGAGAAAATCTCCCGATGGTGATTAATTCGTTAGACGCTCGAATGAAGAAAAATCTGAGCAAATGGATTTCTGATAATTTCGGCTTTGAATTGGAACTTGAAGCGTCCGGCCTACATTATGAATTAAAAATAAAAGAAGAGCATGACGCAAAATTTCATAACATAAGCGATATGGGTTTTGGCTATTCTCAAATATTGCCAGTCATTGTATCCATATGGCTAGAAACGGTGGGAGCAGTGCCAAGACGGCACCTAGGCTTCACCGATGCAAACTCTCGAACCCTTGTGATTGAACAACCTGAGCTCCACCTGCACCCTGCTCTTCAATATCGATTCGGCCTAGCCATAGCGAAGGTAGTTAGCTTAGCTACAAATTTTGGTTTTAGAATCGTTATAGAAACCCATAGCAGTCAAATGATTGAAGCTATAGGAGAAAGCATCAGACGTGGAGTAATAGAAGATTCCGACATCAGCATCGCGCTCTTTGAAAAAAATAAAAATGACTGCACCGAGATAACAATGTCAGGTTTTGACGACGAAGGTTATCTGATGAATTGGCCTGCTGGTTTCCTGTCTGCCTAATATGATTATTATAATAGAAAAAATAGATGAAATAGAAAAACTTAACCATTCACAGGAGTCAGCATTAGAATGTTTACTCTGGGCCTATGGTCGTGGAAACCAAGTACTATGGATGCCAATAGATTTAATCGAAGCCCTCCTCAAAAAAACGTGTTTTAGTGATTACGCAAAGCGCGCGCTCGTGGATTTGAAGACGTTTTCAAGATTCTCGAAAAACCTGCTGATAACCGAATTCGATTTTCGAGTGGTCGTTGACTTCTCGGACAAACATAAACTCTTAAGTACCGAAAAACAATTGACTGTCGGATATGAAATCATTCTAGACGAAAAATTCTTGCTAGAGCCTGTGTTACTTACCGAAAATGAAATTGATGCAAAGGTCTATACTCTATTTGCTAAGGCAATTTTCTCCTCCCGGAAAAATCTGAACCTTGTATATGAGATAAATATTGAGCCACATGGGGGTGGAGGGTCCGACACAATTAAAACTTTTGAGCGGTTGCTAAGCGAAAGCAGGCTTTTCGTTTGCTTATTAGACAGTGACATAAAGCATCCAAAAGGACCACTAGGCGAAACAGCCAAACATTTCGCCCTCTACCCTAAGGGCCCGAATAGAAATTCCCGTTTAGAAATATTAAATGCACATGAAATTGAAAACTTAATACCTATCCCCATAATCGAACACTTATTTGCCAAGGAGTATCTTGGGCATTTATTTAAACATGCGAACCCTATAAAATTCAAAAAATACCCTGATCACAAAAATGGTTTCTTAGTAGAACAGGCAAAAAAACAAGACATGCATCATGGTGATACTTTCTGGAAAGATTTTTATCATCTAGGAGATCACACTTACATCTGCGCTAAGTTAAATAGCCTCACTGAGCAAACTAAGCAATTTCTTGAAAATACTTCCACGTATAAAATACAAGAGTTTCTGGACAAGGACGCGAACGAAGAGCTCTTCACGATATCGAATATCATTGCTAGTTGGGGTGTCAAACTCAGACGCCGATTATCCTAGGCCTCAAGTCTTCGGCTTTATGCCTACTCCTTACCTCGTTAATCTGCTTCGCGGCTGATAACGAGGGCTCGGCTCCCTCTATTCGCTCCCCATTTCCAGGCTCACAGCGTGCCGATATGACGTGCGCGGGCTGGCGACTACTACCGAATGCTGTTGGTGACTGTGCACCAAGTTGTGTGCAAGAACTTGGACGCACCAAAGCTAGCGCCTTCCCCTTTACGCTTTTTGCGCTTTTAATGTTGACCCACGGGAAAGAGGTTAGGAGGGTAAGTTTTTTGCTAGGTGCTCTGGAAGGCTTGTTTGTTATGGCTTTTCAAAGGGTTGGCAAGGTTAGCTTTTTGGTTAGGTCTGGTTATTTACTAACCTTTATTAGTGTTAAATATTCAATAAATTAATCCCTTCAAAAACAGTAACTTATGAGTTACTAACCTTTAACCTAACCTAATCTAACCCCTCAAAGTTAGGTCTCAAGCCCAACAAACACGGGCCTACCAAGTCACATCACCCCCCCTTAAAAAAAACTAACCTTTTTCCCGAGGCACCTCTGAATTCAGCTATCTGTGCGTTCTTCTAAGCGTTGCGAAAAACATACACCTTCGCAGGGTTTCGCAGGTTTTTGCCCCCTCTAAAACGCCAAGCAAACGCCCGGCCTGCGCCGTCGTAAGCGGCCCGCAGGTCCGCGGAAAAAATGACCCATTTAGGCCGCAGGCGAGGTGGGGGGACGACGGCGCGCGCCAGGTGTGAAGCACGCCATTGCCAGCGCATTTCGCCCCATTTCGGTGCGCTTCCTTCGGGCGAAAAAAGCCGCCTCAATGGGCGGCTGGTGCAGGCATCAGTTCACCTACAGTGCACCTGCCAAAGCTGGTCCAGCTTGGTGGTGTAGCTCTGGCTCATCATGTCTCGTCGCATTCCCCAGTCCGGGTTGAGGGGCACACTGGCTGAGCGAAGCGTCCCCCTACCCCATCGACCGTTGACCTGGTCCAACACCGCCATCAGCTTCGTGGCGTCGGCAGGTTGGGAAGTGGCAAATAGATCGTCGGTGTACTCCCCCTGTTGACAGAGATTCATCAATAACACCTCGGCCTTGCTGTACTTGAAACCTGGCCGGAACACTCGGTCGAGCGCGTCCACCGCCGCCTTGGTCAGCAGCCGTACATCATCGGTGGGATACGGGAGGTCAATCAGTACACCATTGGCGTACTTCGCCTCCTCGGGGTTGAACATGCCGGTGCGGATGCTGACGCGGATCTTCTTGCACAGCGACTTCTGTGCCCTGAGCTTTTCCGAGGCGCGCATCATGTAGGTGGCCACCGCCTCCTTGATGGGTGCCAGCTCCGTGAGCCGCTTGCCAAACATCCGGCTACAGCAAATCTCCTGCTGCGGCGGGTCCGGCTCGTCCAGCTCCAGGCACGGCGTACCGCTCAGCTCCCGGGCGGTCTTCTCGATCACCACGCTGAACTTCTTGCGTAGCGTCCATGGGTCGGCCTTCGCCAGGTCCATCGCGGTCTTGATCCCCATGGCGTCCAGGTGAAGTTTCATCTTGCGACCGACGCCCCAGACCTCGGACACGTCGGTGTTGCGCAGAACCCAGTCACGCTTGAACGGGTCGCAGATATCGACCACACCGCCGGTTTCCACCTGAAGCCGTTTGGCGGTGTGATTTGCCAGCTTTGCCAGGGTTTTGGTGTGGGCGATCCCCACCCCAACAGGGATGCCTGTGCAGCGCAGTACCAGGCTGCGGATCTTCCGACCGAGGGCATCCCGGCCGTCGATGCCGGTCAGGTCTGCAAAGGCTTCGTCGATGCTGTAGACCTCGACGGCAGGCACCAATGATTCAATGAGCGTCATGACCCGCTCGCTCATGTCGCCATAGAGCGCATAGTTCGAAGAGAACGGGATGATGCCGTGCTTATGCAGCTTGTGCTTGATCTGGAAATACGGCTCGCCCATCTGCACATAGGGCTTGGCATCGTAGCTGCGGGCGATCACGCAGCCGTCGTTATTGCTCAACACCACGATGGGCACGCGGGCCAGGTCGGGTCGAAACACGCGCTCGCAACTGGCGTAGAAGCTGTTGCAGTCGATCAGGGCGAAAACTGGCTGGGGTTTAGACATGGCTGCGCACGCTGCATGTGATGACGCCCCAAATCACCAGCTCGTCGCCCTCAAGCACGTACCTCGGTGGGTACTTTGGGTTCTCCGAAAGGAGAATCACCTCCCTGCCGCGAATGCAAAGGCGTTTGCATACGGGCTCGTTGTTGAGCAATGCCACGACGATGTGGCCGTGCGCAGGCTCCAGAGCGCGGTCCACCACCGCGAGATCACCTTCAAAAATCCCGGCGCCTTGCATGCTCTCCCCGGCGATTGAGACCAGGTAGACATGCGGGGCGCGAATGTTCAGAACCTCATCCAATGAGATGTGCGCTTCGATGTGGTCCGCCGCCGGAGATGGAAACCCGGCGGGCACTCGAAACGAACACAAGGGCAGCTTCAAGCCACCCTCGGCAATAGGGCCCAAAATCGAAAAGCTCATGACGGATCACTTCCAGAAACCTGTACATATATACAGTTAACGTTGTACAAGTTTTGCGGTCAATTTCTTGTAAGAATATTCGGACAGATGGCTGAGCAGGCCCACGCTGATACAGGTCACGGTCGTGCGCCGCTCACCTGTGCTTCGTAGACGGATCGCCCGCTGGACTACGCTGACGTTAACCAGAGGGCTGAACATGGCGGAAGACTCTCCCAGTACACCGGAAGCCATGAGCTCACCCGCGTGCTGAGCATGCCGAATGCCATGGTCAGTACCGTGGGCGATCAGCCCTTGGGACGCTATAACGGCGCACCCTCGAATCAGTTCGCACTCTTCCATCAGGGGGGTGACGTTCTACACGCCGATATGGTGCGTTGGGGCTCGAAGCTGCATTGGGCGAAGGATAGAACCCCGGTGAATGCTAGGGTCGAGAAAGTTGCGCACGGTCCTTACTACAAGTCGATCTGGCCGCACCGAGCACTGGCTCCAATCAACAGTTGGTTGGAATGGGTGGATGAAGGCGGGCCAAAAAAGCAGCCGTATTTGATCCGCCGAAAGGACCTAGCGCCGATTTTGTGCGCTGCCATCGGTCAGTACCCGACGGGAGCCTGGGAGCCGCTGGAGCATGACGGCTTCGTGATCATCACCGCTGACAGCCAGGGAGGCATCGTGAAAATCCATGATCGCTGCCCTGTGGCGCTGAATGCGGAACTGGCGCGGGAATGGATCGACCCCGCCACACCCACAGAGCGCCCCGAACAAATTGTGCTGCTGCAGGGCGAACCTAGCGAGGTCTTCGAGTGGTTCGGGGTTGACCAGGCCGTGGGGAATGTTCGCAATCAGGGGGCAGCCCTGATCCAATCGGTTTCCTTATTCGATCCACAGAAATGGTGTTATTTACACTTTTCGTGTAACACCTGCCCTGCGAAACTTATTCCTACACATAGGCTACCGCACCCAATAAAATCGGGCACTTCAACAAAATTATAATTTCGTGGAACAACATAGTACGAAATCTTAAGCGAAAAATAGAGCAGGAGATCTACACGTAAAGTGTTGTTAACAGCTTATGAAACTACACTATTGAATCTCCTCTACCACCGGACATCTTTGGCCCTAGGGCTAAAGGCGTATATACCCTCACACCACCGCAGCCGCCCTGCTTTAGGAGGGCTTAAGGTGTATGTCGTCGTCTCATTTAATTATTTCTTAAAACATCCGTTGACGACCGAGCCGATAAACATTTAGTTTATTAACAGCCCTACCCAACGTCCACAAACACCGCGCTTATCAGCGTGGCGAGTTTCTTTGCGAGAAGAAGAAATGAACATAGTTATTTTATTGACGGCGACTGTTGTATTGCTTATCAGGATCTCTGAGCTGCTGGAACGATGGGGCATTGGTTGCCCAGGCTTCTTTTTTTGATTTCAAACCGGGGAGCTGACAGTCTGCTCCCCTAGACTTGAGCGGGTCAGCCCGGGCGATCAGGAAATGAGCCGTTGCTGAGGAGCATCTCCCATCAAAACAACCTTTCTAGTGCTTCCGGTTTCCCAGTTCATTATCACCAGTTCACCGCTGAGCTAGGCCTTGCCGGGCTTTTTTTTCCAGCTGCTGACCGTATTGCCAGCCTTGGACCATCCAGGCGATGGCCGCCGAAGCGGCGACTAAAACGCATGGTAGAAGGCCGGCGACCAACACGCGGTATTGCAGCGGAATCAGGTCGACTAGACGCATAACACCGTCGGCAGGCCTCGACTACAGTTCCGTGCCAAGCAGTACTCAAGCAAGCGGTGACGCCCATTTGTCACCGCGCTAGGACAGCAACTCAGCTTGGGCTCAGGGCGCTGCAAACGATCCGCACAGTCGCGTCGAAATTCTCCGGAGTGAGCACATCGATTGGCGCACGCCTCTTAAGTCGCTCATGAGGCTCACAGACCGCCCGATAAAGCCTCCACGCACCGGTATCCGGAAACCTCGCTAACGCAGCAAGTACCAACTTGTGCCGCAGTGGATCAAGCTGCCAATCCGGAATGCGCTGACCACGATTCCCCAGGCTGAGGGACAGCAGACGCCGAGCCTTAATATCACGATTGATCTGATCTCGGGATTTACCAGCCAATTTAGCGAAAACAATTAACGGTAAATTACTAGCGGCCTCATAGATGGCAAGCATCTCGGCGCGTTCGCGCTGGATGTCAGACACGTGAGATTTATGCGGCATTTCAGTCGGGACCGAAAGAGGTACGACAGGCGACTGGTGCGGCACGATAAGAGCTGGTTCGCCGCTAACCGAAGCCTTGGGCACCGAGACGGTTGTCATTGGAAAGATGCCGTTGAACTGAATGGAGTTTGCGCTCGCGCTTTCCAGCGACGGCAGCGAAGCAGCACCCTCCAACCGGATGGTAAGCGGAGAGCTAGCCGCTTTCAGCTGGCCCTGCCCCCAAAGATCAAGACGGTTCGCCCAGTCCTGCATCATGGTCCGGCGCTGCTCCACGTATTCCGCGTGATTGTAGGCCGCGCTCACCTTGTCCGGATCAGCATGAGAAAGCTGAGCATCCACCCAAACCTTTGGATACCCGATCTCGTTCAGCGCCGTCGAGATCGTCGCCCTCATCCCATGACCGGTGAGTTGATCGGCATACCCCATCCGACGCAACGCGCCATTCAGCGTGTTCTCGCTGATGCGCTTGCTCAGGTCGCTTCGATGCGCAAACAAGTAGCGCTGTGCGGGGACAACCTGGTCCAGCAAGTGACGCACGATCTCCAGCGCCTGAACCGACAGCGGCACTATATAAGGCGGTACATTTTGAGTCTGCTTACCTGGCTTCCGCATCGCTAGCTGGAGTTGTTTCACCACTTCCGCCGGTATGACCCACAAGTGCTTCTCCAGATCGAACTGGTCGGGTGTCGCCAACCGCAATTCGCCCGTGCGGACACCGGTCAGCAACAACAACCGAAGGCCAAGCCGAGTTTGGTTGGCGCCACCGTAGTTTCGAAGAGCAGCCATCAATGCCGGAAGCTCGTCCATTCGGAGAAACGGATTGTGCGTCACTGGAGGCTTGGGAAATGCGACCACATCAAGATCTGAAGCTGGGTTGTGTTCCAGCCCCTCGATCTTCACCAACGCATAGCGGAACAACTGGTTGAACCAGGTCCGGCATTTTTCGGCGGTCGTTAAGGCCTTGCGCTGCTCAATCCTGCTCAGCAAATCCAGCAGATCGTGACGATTGATATCGTAAATGGACCGCCCGCCCAGCATGGGCAAGACGTCTTTACTGAAGATTCTCAAGATCTGCGAGAGCGTGCTCTGGCGTCCTTCCTTCAGGCTTAGCCTGCGGAACTCCACCCACTGATTAAACACCGCTTCGAAGGTGTGCTCCTTCGCAGCATGAACAGCTAGTCGCTGTTGTTTACGATGCTCGTAGGGGTTGATGCCCTGGGCAACCAAGGCGCGCGCCTCATCACGTCGGACACGGGCTTCTTTAAGGCTGATTTGCGGATAACTACCGAGAGACATGCGTTTCTGCACGCCCGCCCAGTAATAACGGAAGAGCCAGACTTTTCCGCCTCTGGCCGTCACATTGAGAGTGAGACCATCACTATCACCGAGGGTGTAGTCATTACCGGTGATTCGGGCATGCCGAACTGCCATTTCTGAGAGTGCCATCGCGAGCTCCTGAACAGAGTCAGGGCCAGATGCTCATCTCGCTACACAATCTGCTCCAGCATTAAACCGATTCAGTGCTCGTCAGAATCCTGGACTCAATTCTGGACTTAAACGCACCGGATAGTGCTGGATTTCAGTGGTTCCCGCCGGAACGAAAAAAGGGCCTAAAGGCCCTTATTTCAATCACTTACAGAATTCAGTGGAACTCTGTAGCGCAATATTTGGAGCGGGAAACGAGACTCGAACTCGCGACCCCGACCTTGGCAAGGTCGTGCTCTACCAACTGAGCTATTCCCGCGTCTTGGTGTGGCGCATTCTATAGAATCGAAACACGCCGTCAACCCTTTGATTCAAAAAAGTTTATTTCGGATCGACGTCAGTCCGCAGGTGCGGCCAGGCGGCGCGCAGGTATTGGACCATTGACCACAGCGTCAGGCCAGCGGACACCAACAGCAATCCGTAACCCAACAGCACCCAGAAGGTGAAGTCCGACGGGTTGGCCAGCAGGATCACCAGGGCCAGCATCTGTGCGGCGGTTTTCCATTTGCCGAGGTTCGATACCGCGACCTGGGCGCGAGCACCCAGCTCGGCCATCCATTCGCGCAGGGCCGATACGACGATTTCCCGCCCGATGATCACTGCCGCTGGCAGGGTCAGCCAGAGGTTGCCGTGTTCCTGCACCAGCAGCACCAGGGCCACCGCGACCATCAGCTTGTCGGCCACCGGGTCGAGGAACGCGCCGAATGGCGTGCTCTGTTCCAGGCGTCGGGCCAGGTAGCCGTCGAGCCAGTCGGTCGCGGCGGCAAAGGCGAAGACCGAGGCGGAGGCCACGTAGCTCCAGTGATACGGTAAATAGAACAGCAATATGAAGATCGGGATGAGCAGGACGCGTAGAACGGTAATCAGGTTTGGGATATTCATCGGCACAACTGGCTACGAGGTTGACGGGCATTCTACTCGCTATGCAGGTTTGCATAAATCGACTCTGCGAGCTTTTTACTGATACCGGGTGCTTTGGCTATCTCCTCGATGCTGGCACGAGACAGTTCCTGCAATCCACCAAAATGTTTCAACAAATCGCGTCGGCGCGTCGGGCCAACCCCTGCCACGCCCTCCAGCGTTGAGGTACGGCGGGTTTTGCCACGACGTGCACGGTGTCCGGTAATGGCGAAGCGGTGAGCTTCGTCGCGGATCTGCTGAATGAGGTGCAGCGCCGGCGAATCCCCTTTCAGAGTGAACTCATGGGCCGCGTCGTTCAGGTACAGCGTCTCGAATCCGGCCTTGCGCGTCGCACCCTTGGCCACGCCGAGCAAGATCAGGTCCGGGACCGACAACTCGTTGAGCACATCGCGGGCCATGGACAGTTGCCCTTTGCCACCGTCCACCAAGAGGATGTCCGGCAACTTGCCCTCCCCGTCCTTCAGCTTGCCGAAGCGCCGCATCAGCGCCTGGTGCATGGCTGCATAGTCATCGCCCGGGGTAACGCCCTCGATATTGTAGCGTCGGTAATCCGACTTGATCGGACCTTCCGGACCGAACACCACGCAGGAGGCGACGGTCGCCTCGCCGCTGGAGTGGCTGATGTCGTAGCACTCCAGTCGCTGTGGCGGCTCATCCAGGTTGAGCACGTCAGCCAACGCCTCGAATCGCGCTGCAACGTGCTGGCGATTGGCCAAGCGCGCGCCTAGCGCCTGTTCGGCGTTGGTCACGGCCAGTTGCTGCCAGCGCGCCCGGGTGCCGCGCACGCGGTGGCTGATGGTCAGCTCGCGACCACGGAGCTTATCAATGCCTTCGATCAGCGCGGGGAAATCTTCGTGGACGACGTTGACGATCAACTCGCTGGGCAAGTCGCGCTCCGGGCTGCTGATGTAGTACTGGCCCAGGAACGCCGCCATCACCTCGGACACCTCTTCCTCGATCCCCACTTGGGGAAAGAAATTCTTGCTGCCCAGCACTCGGCCGCCCCGCACGCTGATCAGGTGGACGCAGGCGCCGCCCGGGTTGATAAATGCGGCTACGACATCGACATCACCGCTGCCGCCTTCCATGCTTTGCTGATCCTGCACGCGGCGAAGCAGGCCGATCTGGTCACGCAGTTCCGCGGCGCGCTCGAACTCGAGGTTGACCGAAGCCTCCTCCATGGCCGCCGACAGTTCGTCGGTCAGCGCATTGCTGCGACCTTCCAGGAACATGACCGAGTGACGCACGTCTTCGGCGTAGACATCGGGTTCGACCAGCCCGACACAAGGCGCCTTGCAGCGCTTGATCTGGTGTTGCAGGCACGGCCGGGTGCGGTTCTTGTAATAGCTGTCCTCGCACTGGCGGACGAAGAAGGTTTTCTGCAGCAGGCTCAGGCTTTCGCGAATCGCCCCGGCGCTGGGATAAGGACCGAAATAGCGTCCCTTGGCCTTCTTGGCTCCACGATGAATGCTCAGGCGCGGAAACGCCCCGTCGGACAGGAACACGTACGGGTAGGATTTATCATCGCGCAGCAGGATGTTGTACGGCGGACGCCATTCCTTGATCAACGTCTGCTCCAACAGCAACGCCTCGGTTTCATTGGCGGTGATGGTGGTTTCGATTTGCGCGATACGCCCTACCAGGGCGGCAGTCTTCGGCGCCAGGCCGGTCTTGCGGAAATAACTGGCCAGGCGCTTCTTGAGATTCTTGGCCTTGCCGACATAAAGCAGGCGCGCCTCGCTGTCGAACATGCGGTACACGCCGGGACGGCCGCTACAGGTGGACAGGAAGGCACTTGGATCAAACAGTTCAGTCATTGTCAGGCGCTGGCGTCGACCATGCCATGGCGCACCGCCAGCAGCGTCAACTCGACGTCACTGCTGATCGAAAGCTTCTCGAAGATACGGTAACGGTAGGTATTGACGGTCTTGGGCGACAGGCACAGCTTGTCGGAGATGATTTGGACCTTCTGGCAGCCGACGATCATCAGCGCAATCTGGATTTCTCGTTCGGACAACGCATCGAAGGGCGAATCGTTGGTCGGCTGGAAAGACTTGATTGCCAACTGCTGGGCGATCTGCGGACTGATGTAGCGCTGCCCAGCAAATACCAGGCGGATGGCCTGGACCATCTCGTTCAAACCGGCGCCCTTGGTGAGATAACCCGCGGCGCCCGCCTGCAACAACCGGGTGGGGAACGGATCTTCTTCGCAGACGGTCACCGCAACGACCTTGATATCCGGATGGCTGCGCAGCAGTTTACGCGTGGCCTCAAGGCCGCCGATGCCCGGCATCTTGACGTCCATCAGCACCACGTCGGGTTTCAATTCACGTGCCTTGATCAGGGATTCTTCCCCGGATTCAGCCTGGCCCACTACCTGCAGGCCATCAATGTCAGCCAGCATTCGTGTAATGCCCGTACGGACGAGATCATGGTCGTCGACCACTAACACCCTAATCAAGCAGACACCTCACGATTTGGTCTTATATGGGTTGCCCACACCTTAGCAAAAAAGCGTTCGGCAGACCTAGCGCAAACAGGCAGATAAAAGTTACAACACATCTTCGCTGGCCTGACATCCGAGGATTCAGGCATCGACGTCTCGCTGCATTCTCAAGAAACACTCATCCTCACCGACAATGCGCAGTTTCATACGCTCATAGAGAGCCCTGGCTGGATTATCGTTGAATACCGTCAGGCGCAACGCCGCCCGCCGCTCTAGCCCCACCAGATCCCAAACCTGTCCGATCGCCCAGGTTCCGGCACCCTGCCGGCGAAACGCCTTGTCGATCTGCAGCTCCCGGATATAGAGGGCACGAGCGTCACGGCTGAGGCTGACGAAACCCAGCGCCTGGCCGTCACGCTGGATAATCCAATTCTGGCGAATGACCCAGGCCAGATCGAACGCTTCGTCCTGCCACAGCAAATCATGGCGCAGATAGTAGGGCAGCATATTGTCGCAAGTCAGTTGTCGGGCGTATTCGATGTCATTGGCCTCGGCCGCACGCCATTCAAAGCTCATGGAAACCTCGTCAAAGTGCTGGCACTGGCAGGCCTTGCCCTGCCCCATGCTGCCTGGCATAAGTCTGTCATAAAGCCAGTCGGCTTCAAGCGCGGTAAATGCTTTCGCATGGCCGATGGAATTTTGTTATTGAACGCCCGCACCACGCTCGGGTAAGCTCGGACCATTCATCGGAGACAGACCATGTTCAACGCCCTTTCACCGCTTAACACCGCCAGCGCCCCGCGCTCGGTTGCGGCTGCCCGGGCGAACAGCGTTCAAACTCCAGTCAGCTTTTATTTTGGGTATTGGTTTAGCCACTGGCGCGCCTGATACCCAACCGGCGGCCATTTTAAACGGGTCGCCTACCAGAGTTTTCCAAACCCCCGGTCGGCCTCCCGACCGGGGGTTTTGTTTTTCCGGCCCCTGACATTCGCGACACCCGACAATTTGAGGATCGAGCCATGAACTACGCCACTTATTACCGTTACGACAGTTTTTCCGCCTGGCGATTTACCAGCCACCGCTCGGGACAGTCTGCCGCCTCCGATCGGTCACCTACCGGTGGCAAGCCAACATTGCCGGCCATTACGGCCAATTGTCGAACACCCCAGTAGGGCCGGCGCGGGAACGACCCCGCTGCTCGCCCAGGAAGCCAGATCATGAATTCGTCCATCGCCGCTTTGCCGCTGTCCACGCTCAACCCTGCCAACGAAGCCCTGACCCTGCGTCTGCCAACCTCGTTGCAACTCAAGCACCAATTACCGCTCAGCACCGCGTTGAGCCATCAAGTGAGCGTCCATCGCCAGGCCATCCGGGCGATCCTTGACGGTGAAGACACCCGCCTGCTGGTCATCGTCGGCCCCTGCTCGATCCATGACCCGAAATCCGCCCTCGAATACGCCGCCAACCTGGCACGCCTGGCCCATGAAGTGAGCGACAGCATGCTACTGGTCATGCGCGCCTACGTGGAAAAGCCCCGCACCACCGTGGGCTGGAAAGGCCTGGCCTACGATCCTGACCTGGATGGCAGCGACGACATGGCCACCGGCCTGACCGTGTCCCGGGAGCTGATGCGCGAAATGCTGCAGTTGGGCTTGCCCGTCGCCACCGAACTGTTGCAACCCATGGCCGCCGGTTACTTCGACGACCTGCTCAGTTGGGTCGCCATCGGCGCCCGCACCACCGAATCACAGATTCACCGGGAAATGGCCAGCGGCCTGGGCATGCCGGTCGGCTTCAAGAACGGTACGGACGGCGGGGTTGGCATCGCCTGCGACGCCATGCGTTCGGCTGCCCATTCCCACCGGCATTTCGGCGTCGACAGCCAGGGACATCCGGCAATCATCCAGACCCAAGGCAATCCCGACACCCACTTGGTACTGCGCGGCGGCCATGGCGGACCGAACTACGACCGCCAGAGTGTGGCCCGGGTACGCGACGATCTCACGCGCCTCAACATCCCGGCTCGCATCCTGGTCGATTGCAGCCACGCCAACAGTGGCAAGAATCCGTTGCGTCAGCCCCAGGTGTTTGATGATGTGCTGGAACAACGACTGCAAGGCAACCGCGCCCTGATCGGGATGATGCTGGAAAGCCACCTGTTCGAAGGCTGCCAGCCACTAGGCCCGGCGATGCGCTACGGCGTATCGGTCACCGACGGGTGCCTGGGCTGGGAGTCCACCGAGCAAATGCTGCGCCAGGCGCATCGCAGATTGCGGCTGGGGATCTGAGCTTGCGTTGGGAGCCCTCCCTGAAAGGTAGGGCTTTGCTCAACGAACCTGAAAAGTAAGGTCCGGGGATCGCTGACTGACATCATCCAGACGCTCAACCTGATAGAACACGCTCACTGATCTGTTGCGTTGCGCCTGCCAAAATTCAATCGGTACAGTAAAGACCACCGGCTGGCCTGCTGTCGCCTCGGTGATTTCCCGCTCGTAGACAGTGAAGCCGGCCCCGTTACACTGAAACCAGACCCCTTCGCCCGCCTCCAGCCCAACCCCGTCGATGACGACCGTCGCCGGGCCCTGGAGCGCGTCGACGTGCAGCCAGTCCTCGCTTAGCTCCTGGACACGGGGCGCTTGCAGGGCGGGACGCAGCAGAGGACCTATCCGGATAGACAACGGCTCGGCACGGCGCACCGAATGCCCGTGCCTGACGACATAGGCCAGGGTCAGCGAGTGCCCGAGGTGAGGAGCAATGAGCGAGTGTTCGATCCAGAACGATACCGTACGGCCCACCGCATGGGCCTCGATATCCAGCACATCCCGCCACAACGGCTTGGAATCCCGAATGGCGATGAGGATCAACCGATCTCCTGCCGCCATTTTCGAATAGGGCCGCACTGTCAACGACGTCCCCTCCGGTACCCGTCCCGGGTCAAGACTGCCGCCGACCGCATCATCCGCGATGGGTGGCAACAAGCGCGGTGACACATCGCCAATGTCCAATTGAAGAGACTGTGACACCCAGGCGGCCGGAATTTGTCTGCCGGTTACCAGATAGGAAATGTCCAGCGAGCCTCCTTCCAACTCAGCGATATGGCGTCCGCGCACTACAAAAACGACGTCGTGCCCAACCTGTCGTTCCGTGACAAACCGGCGAACTTCGTGCTGGTAAGGCTCGCCTTCGTTATTGAGTCCATGCCAATACAGCAGCACTTCATCGCCACACGTCATCATCGGGTACGCCTTGACCGTGATGACAGCCTTGCGCCAAGCGGGATCTATTACGCCTCCTCTGGCCTTCGCAAATACGGGCGCCGATGGCCGGCGCGATGGAGGCCTGCTTTTGCCAGCAGGCAATTCAATGGTCATTTTTCCAGACTCCAGTCCTTTGGATAAAGGCGCCGTATCCTGGGAACGGCACCGGAAGCACCATTAGAAACGCTTGTGCCCAAACATACAGTCGGACAAGGCGACACCGGGCGTGGCCTCCTGCGCCAGTACCTGTCGCTCCAAAGGGCAATCGCCATCGGAAGCATCTAGCGATCGTAGGAGCGGTCCGACTTCTCAGGAAAATATCCCGCGTTATTTACTCCACTTTCCGCAGCTAGCAGCGGTTTCGTCCTACACCGCCCAGTGATGGCCTGGATTAGAGTGGCGCGGTAACTCCACGTGAACCTCTTCGAAAAAGGTACGAACATGCAACGGAATGCAACCACCCGCTTTCCCATCCTCTTGGTACATGGTTTGTTTGGGTTCGACAGAATCGGTACGTTCGAACTCTTCCACGACATCAGACAGGCATTGCTTACCGCCGGCGCCCGAGTGTTCATCCCGTACCTGTCGGCCACCCATTCCAGTGAGGCACGCGGCGCACAGTTGCTCGCACAGATTGAACGGGTCCTGGACGGAACCGGCGCGGCCAGGGTCAACCTGATCGGCCACGGCCAGGGTGCGCTGGCCGCCCGCTATGCTGCCGCGCTGGCGCCTGACAGCGTCGCCTCGGTGACCTCGGTCAGCGGGCCCAACCACGGGTCCGAGCTGGCGGATTACTTGCGCAAGGCGCTCACGCCTGGGCGTCTGCCGGAGCATGTGGCTAATCGGGTCGCCACCCTTTTCGCCGATTTCATCTCATTGATCAGCGGCCAGGCGCAGCTCCCGCTGAACGCCATCGCGGCACTGGCAGCGCTCACCACCGAAGGCGTAGGCGCGTTCAATGACAAATACCCCCAGGGTTTGCCCAAGACTTGGGGGGGCAATGGGCCGCAGTTGGTCAACGGCGTTCGCTATTACTCCTGGAGCGGCACGGTGCAAGACGCTGCTGACCCAACCTGCGCTGACGCGCCAGACACCTTGCATGCTTTCTGCCGGGCCTTTTCCGAATACTTCATCACTGAGGCCGGGCAGAACGACGGCATCGTCGGACGGTTCAGCTCGCATTTGGGCAAGGTCATTCGCTCCGACTATCCAATGGACCACCTAGGCGCCATCAACCACACGGCCAGCGCGGGCCAGCAACAGCTAACCAACTCCACGGAGATCTATATCAAGCACGCCGAACGCCTGCGAATCGTCGGGCTTTGACGCAATTTTGACAACAAGCGCGTACTGATTCCGGTAGGCTGAGCACTTTTAAAGACACTGAAAGGAAGTTTCCCATGGCCAAAGCCACTGCCCGCCACATCCTGGTTTCCAGCGAAGACAAGTGCAACGAACTCAAGGCTCAGATTGAAGGCGGCGCTGATTTCGCCGAAGTTGCCAAGGCCAACTCCTCGTGCCCGTCCAGCCGTCAGGGCGGCGACCTGGGTTCGTTCGGTCCTGGCCAGATGGTCAAGGAATTCGACACCGTGGTGTTCAGCGCCCCGATCAACGTGGTCCAGGGCCCGGTCAAGACCCAGTTCGGCTACCACTTGCTGGAAGTGACCAGCCGCCAGGACTGATCCCGATTGATCTACATGACGGCCCGCCTTACGGTGGGCCGTTATGTTTATGGCTCGAGGGGCTGGCGATCAGCACGCCGCTCGCGTACAAATCGTGGTCATCAATCACCCGGCTTTAAGGCTGACAATGCGACTGGCGTTTCCCTCCTGGCTATTCATCGCGGTGGTCCTGCTGACAGGCGCTGCCAGCGTAAATGCCGCCCCCGAACATGCCCTGACGGTGTATGGCGAGCCGGCCAAGTACGCCGAAGGCTTCAGCCACTTCGCCTATGCCAACCCCCAGGCGCCCAAGGGCGGCACGATGCGCCGCTCAGCCATGGAAATCGGCCACTTCGACCATGTGCTGCCATATATCGACAAAGGCATCGGTGTCAGCCAGGTCGATGGGATGCTTTATTCGCCGCTGGCCCAGCGCTCATTGGACGAGCCCTACACCGTCTACGGGCTGGTCGCCGAGAAGATGGAACGCGCCGAGCATGGCCTGTCCCTGCGCTTTTACCTCAATACCAAGGCCCGTTTTGCCGATGGCAAGCCCATCACTGCGCAAGACGTGCGCTACAGTTTCGAGCTGCTGATGACCCAGGGCAGCCTGCGCTATCGCACACAGTTTGCCGCCGTCAAAGGCGTTGAAGTGGAGTCCGAACGCACCGTTCGCTTCGACTTCAAGAACAACGAAAATCGCACCCTGCCCCTGGACATCGCCACCCTGCCGGTCTTTCCCGAGCATTGGTGGCAGACCCGTGATTTTGCCAACGGAGGCGGCTACGAAGCGCCTTTGGGCAGCGGCCCGTACCGCATAAGCAAAGTCGACTCGGGGCGCAGCATTACCTTCGAGCGCAATGCCGACTGGTGGGGCAAGGACCTGCCGGTCAGCCGCGGGCTCTACAATTTCGACCGTTTCAGTATTGAATACTTCGGCGACACCGATGTCGCCCGGCAGGTCCTGCGCGGCGGCGCCTACGACTATAACCGTGAGTTTTCCGCCACCGGTTTCTCCATCGGTTATGACAGCCCGGCCTTGCACGACGGCCGCTTGCAGAAAGCCCACCTCGCCACCCAAGCGCCCCAGCCGGCCCAAGGCTTCGTGTTCAATCTGCAGCGTCCACAGTTCCAGGACCGTCGCGTACGCCAGGCGCTGGCGATGCTCTGGGATTTCGAGTGGAGCAACCGCCAGATGATGCGCAATCTCTACGTGCGTCAACAGAGCTACTTTTCCAACACCGACCTCGCCGCCCGGCAACTGCCCGATGCGGGTGAGCTGGCGATCCTCGAACCGTTGCGCGGCAAAATACCCGATGAGGTGTTTACTCAGGTATTCCAGGCACCGAAGACCGACGGCAGCGGCGTCATCCGTGACAAGCAACTGCAAGCCTTGACGCTGCTGGAGCAGGCAGGCTGGAAACCCGACGGCGACCGCTTGGTGAATGCCGAAGGCGAAGCCCTGAGTTTTACCTTCCTGGTCACTCAGAACGGTATCGATCGCTTGCTGCTGCCGTACAAGCGAACCCTGGCGCAGATCGGCATCGACATGAGCATCCGACGCATCGACTCGTCCCAGTACGTCAATCGCCTGATGAGCCGCGACTACGACATGATCATCACCGGCTACCCCGTGAGCACTTCGCCGGGGATGGAGCTCCACAATTACTTTGGCTCGGCGGCGGCCAACGACCCGGGCGCGAACAACTACATGGTGCTGCAGGACCCCGCCGTTGATGCCCTGATCGACGGCCTGGTCAAGGCCACCACCCAAAGCGACATGCTCCGCCATGCCCACGCGCTGGACCGGGTGCTGCAATGGAATTACTACTGGATCCCCAACTATTATCCGCCGGGCAGTTCGACCGTGTGGTGGAACCGCTTTGGCATGCCCAAAGTCCAGGCGAGCAATGACGAGGCCATCGAAAGCTGGTGGGAAGTCAGCACCACGCCGCTGACCAACGAGCAGATGACCGCCGAACGGATCAAGCGTGGCACACCGGGAGGGCATCATTGATGTGGGGTTATATTGCGCGGCGCCTGCTGCTGATCATCCCCACGCTGGTGATCATCCTGCTGGTGAACTTCGTCATCGTCCAGGCCGCACCGGGCGGGCCCGTGGAACAGGCCATCGCCCACCTGCAAGGCGTCGGTGGCGCCAGTGTCGGCAGTTCGGGCACCGCCATGACCGGCAGCTCCCGCGCCAGCCGTGGCCTGGACCCGCAACTGATCAAGGACATCGAGAAACAGTACGGTTTCGACAAACCGGCCCATGAACGCCTGTGGCTGATGCTCACCGGTTATGCCCGCCTGGATTTCGGAAAGAGCTTCTTCCGTGGTGCCACGGTCACCGACCTGATCCTGGAAAAAATGCCCGTGACCATCTCCCTCGGGCTCTGGGCGACACTGATCACTTACCTGGTGTCGATTCCCCTGGGCATTCGCAAGGCCGTGCGCCACGGCTCGGCATTCGATATCTGGAGCAGCACCGCGATCATCATCGGCTATGCCATGCCAGCGTTCCTCTTCGCCATGTTCCTGGTCGTCATGTTCGCCGGCGGCACCTCGCTCAACTGGTTCCCGGTGCGCGGGCTGGTGTCGGACAACTTTGAATCGCTGTCGACCCTGGGCAAGATCGCCGATTACTTCTGGCATCTGGTATTGCCGGTCACGTCGCTGGTTATCGGCGGTTTTGCCACCCTGACCATCCTGACCAAAAACTCCTTTCTCAACGAAATTACCCGCCAGTACGTTGTCACCGCCCGGGCCAAGGGCATGAGCGAACGTCGGGTGCTATACGGCCACGTGTTTCGCAATGCGATGTTGCTGGTGGTGTCGGGCATTCCCCAGGCGTTCATCAGCGTATTCTTCGCCGGTTCATTGCTGATCGAGGTGATCTTCTCCCTCGACGGCCTGGGGCGCATGAGCTACGAGGCGGCCGTGTCACGGGACTATCCGGTGGTGTTCGGCTCGCTGTTCATCTTCACGTTGTTCGGCCTGCTGATCAAACTCATCGGCGACCTCTGCTACACACTGGTGGACCCGCGCATCGACTTCGCCGCGAGGAACGCCTGATGTTCAAGCTTTCCCCGTTGGGCCGGCGGCGTTTCGAGCGTTTCAAGAAAAACCGTCGTGGCTGGTGGTCGCTGTGGCTGTTCCTCGGGCTGTTCGCCCTGACCCTGGGCGGTGAACTGATCGCCAACGACAAGCCGCTGGTGGTAAGCCATCAGGGCTCGCTGTATTTCCCGGTATTCAAGCGCTACACCGAACAGCAATTCGGCGGCCAGTTGCCGTTCCAGGCTGACTACCGCAGCAACTACGTGCAGGACCTTATTCACAAGGACGGCGGCTGGCTGCTCTTCCCGCCCATCCCCTTCAGCGCTGACACACCCAACTACGACCTCAACCAACCGGCCCCCAGCCCGCCCTCGACCGTCAACTGGCTGGGCACCGATGACCAAGCCCGGGACGTGCTGGCGCGGGTGATCTTCGGCGCGCGAGTATCGATCCTGTTCGCCCTGGCCCTCACCACCATCAGCGCCCTGATTGGCATCGCCGCCGGGGCTTTGCAGGGTTACTACGGTGGCTGGGTGGATCTGCTCGGGCAACGCCTGCTGGAAGTCTGGTCCGGACTGCCGGTGCTTTACCTGCTGATCATCCTGTCCGGCTTCGTCGAGCCGAATTTCTGGTGGCTGCTGGGGATCATGGCGCTGTTTTCCTGGCTGGCCCTGGTGGACGTGGTCCGCGCCGAATTCCTGCGCGGGCGCAACCTTGAATACGTGAAAGCCGCGAGGGCCTTGGGCCTGACCGACCGCAAGGTGATCGTGCGGCATATCCTGCCCAACGCCATGAACGCCACCTTGAGTTACCTGCCGTTCATTCTCACCGGGGCGATTTCCACGCTGACAGCGTTGGACTTCCTCGGTTTCGGCATGCCGGCCGGCAGCGCGTCATTGGGTGAGTTGATCGCCCAGGGCAAGCAGAACCTGCAAGCGCCGTGGCTGGGATTGACGGCGTTCTTCACCCTGGCGCTGATCCTGTCCCTGCTGGTGTTCATTGGCGAGGCATTGCGCGATGCCTTTGATCCACGCGCTTGAAAACAGCCATGAAGCGGAACCTTGATATGAGCGACAACCTGATCGAAATCCGCGACCTGAGCGTGGCCTTCAACGACCAGACGGTAGTACGAAACCTGTGCCTGGACATCCGCCCCGGCGAATGCCTGGCCCTGGTGGGCGAGTCAGGCTCGGGCAAATCGGTCACAGCCCATTCGATCCTGCAATTGCTACCCGACACGGGCACGCGCACCACCGGCAGCATTCGCTATCGTGGCCAGGAGCTGGTCGGCGCCGAGGCCAAGACGCTGCGGGAGCTGCGCGGCAACCGGATCGCGATGATTTTCCAGGAGCCGATGACCTCGCTCAATCCACTCCACAGCGTTGAAAAACAGATCGGCGAAACCCTGATGTTGCACCGGGGCCTGGGTGGCAAGGCCGCACGCCAGCGCATCCTCGAATTGCTCGCCCTCGTCGGTATCCAGAAACCCGCCGAACGGCTAAAGGCCTACCCCCATCAGTTATCCGGAGGCCAGCGCCAACGCGTGATGATCGCAATGGCCCTGGCCTGCGAGCCGGAACTGCTGATTGCCGACGAACCGACCACTGCGCTGGACGTGACGGTACAACGCAAGATTCTGCTGCTGCTCAAATCGTTGCAGCAACGGCTCGGCATGTCCTTGTTACTGATCAGCCACGACCTCAACCTGGTGCGCAGCATCGCCCAGCGCGTATGTGTGATGAAAGCCGGGGAAATCGTCGAGCAAGCGCCTTGCGAAACCCTTTTCTGCGCACCCAGGCATCCTTACAGCTGCGAGCTACTGAACGCTGAACCGGAAGGCGAAGCCCTGCCCCGGGACGAACGCGAAGAGGTTCTGCAGGTGGAGGATCTGCGGGTCAGCTTCCCGCTCGGCGGCGGGCTGCTGCGGCGCAAGGAATATTTACGCGCGGTGGACGGCATCAGCCTGAGCATCCAGCGTGGAAAGACCTTGGGTATCGTCGGCGAATCCGGTTCCGGCAAGTCCACCCTCGGCCAGGCGATCCTGCGATTGATCGAATCCGAAGGCAGCATTCGCTTCCAGGGCCAGGCCTTGGAGCATCTGTCGCAAAAAGAACTGCGGCCGTGGCGCAAGCAGATGCAGGTGGTGTTCCAGGACCCGTTCGGCAGTCTCAGCCCGCGCATGTCGGTGCAACAGATCATCAGCGAAGGACTTGAAGTACACAGCCGCTCCAGCGCCGAGCAGTGCGAAGCCAGCGTCATCCAGGCTCTCAAGGAAGTCGGCCTCGACCCGCAGAGCCGCCACCGCTATCCCCATGAGTTTTCCGGCGGCCAGCGCCAGCGCATCGCCATTGCCCGCGCATTGGTGCTCAAGCCGGCGCTGATGCTGCTGGACGAACCAACCTCGGCCCTGGACCGTACCGTGCAGAAACAAGTGGTCGCCCTGCTCCGCCAGCTCCAGGAAAAACACGGCCTGACGTACCTGTTCATCAGCCACGACCTGGCGGTGGTGCGCGCCCTGGCCCACGACATGATCGTGATCAAGGATGGCAAGGTGGTCGAGCAAGGCGCCAGCCACGATGTGTTCGACTCGCCACAACATCCCTACACCAAGGAGTTATTGGCGGCGGCGCATCCGGGGCAGGCCTGACTCGATCAGGCCTCGCCGCGCTGGTCCATGGCGTGGGCAAACTCGCCAATCACCTCGACCACCTGCTGCGCACCGCGATGGATATCGAGGATGACTGTGCCCGCCTGATTCGCCAGCTTCACGCCCTGCTCTGCCTTGAGCGTACTGGACTGCATGCTGGTCACCGCCTGCTTGGCCAACTCGCGGTTCTTGCCGACAACTTCAGAGATGGCCACGGTGGCCTGGCTGGTGCGGCGGGCAAGGTTGCGCACTTCATCGGCCACCACCGCGAAACCGCGCCCCTGTTCGCCGGCGCGGGCCGCTTCGATTGCCGCATTGAGCGCGAGCAGGTTGGTCTGCTCGGCGATCCCGCGGATGGCATCGACGATGCTGCCGATTTCCTCGGACTGGGCGCTCAAGGCACCGATGCCTAGGGCGACTTGCTGCAACTCATCGGCAATGCTCTGCACCACCGTTACGGTTTGCTGGACCACCGAGGTGCCCAACTGCGTGTGTTCATCGGTCTTGCGGGACGTTTCGAAGGCCAGTCGCGCCGCTTTTGATTCGGTCTGGCGCTGCTCGACCTCGCGGGTGTTGTCCGTGGCGAACTTGACCACCCCATATAAACGACCATTGGCATCGTAGAGCGGGTTGTAGGTCGCTTGCAGCCAGACCGTCGCGCCTCGTTTGTCGACGCGCTGGAAAAGCCCGCTCATGTATTGGCCACGGTTCAGCGCGGCCCAAAAGCCACGATAGGCTTCGTCCTGCACTTCGCTGGGTTTGCAAAACAGGCGGTGATGCTGGCCGAGTACTTCTTCCTGGCGAAACCCCATGACCTTGAGGAAATTTTCGTTGGCCCGCACCACGGTGCCGCTCAGGTCAAACTCGATGACCGCCATTGAGCGGTCTATCGCCTGCATGAAACTGGATTCGGTTTGCGCACGGAGCACACGGTCATTGACGTCGCGCACAACCTGAATAATGCGCTGAACGCCTGCGTCGTCATCGCGCACGGGGGCGTAGCTGGCTTCTACCCACAGCCCGCCGCCATCGCGACGCAGGTGTAAAAACCGAGCTTCGGCGGACTCGCCCTGTACTAACCGTTGCCACAACGCCGCGCTTTCTCGACTCCGTCCATAGGCGGGTTCGCAGAGCATCGAGTGATGCTTGCCCAGGACCTCGTCGAGAGAATAGCCGGTCATTTTCAGAAAAAGCGGGCTGGCGTCGAGCACTTCCCCCTTTGCCGTGAACTCGACGATCGCCATCGAGCCATGAAGCGCCGCCCGCTCCGCTTCAAGCGTTGCCTGCCTGGCCTGGATTTCGTGCAAGGCGTCCTTATGCTTGCGTGAACGAATGAACATGGATACAGCTCCCGGAGGCGTTGAATGCGTGGCAGTGGCGTCTGAAAGCCTTGCCCTTGGCTGGATATTATTAAGCCATCACTCAACAAAACTTGTACAGTTTTTTATTTCTGTACAAGCAACCCCTCAATCGGTAATCAGCTCCAGCCCATTTTCCAACGCTTGCTGTCACACAGTTCGCGCCAATCCATCAGTTCCACGCGCGCGCTGTGAACGGCCTGCAGCTCAACCTGAGTCGGCGCACCCTGCTCATCGCAAAGCAGCTGGATCACGAGAAAATGCTTCTCGCGATTGACCGGCGCGCAAGCCGTCCACTTGGAAAGCTTGAGCTTTTTGGGGTTGAATTTATTCATGGGCCGTTCCAAAACCAATTCATGTACAAGATAAGCCAACTGTACAATTTTATTGGACGCTCAACCACGACGAATCAGAAGAGAGGTTGATCCGCCTTTGTGCCCCGGCATAATGCCGCCGGAAGACCGATTCCGTACCGCAAGCTTCTCCTTCCTGGGAAATGGCCGATGAACCCCACCGAAAGCCTCAAGGATTACAAGCGCGTGCGCACGCTGGCGATCCGCTCGTTGTTCGAGATCATCGAACAGTCCAGCGAAGGCACGGTGATTGTCGACCGCGACGCGAATATCGTCTGGATGAACGAACGCTACGCCCGTCGCTTCGGCTTGAATTCGGCGGCCGAGGCGATCGGTCGTGCCTGCGAAAGTGTGATTCCTTCAAGCTTGCTGCGTGAGGTGGTGCGTACCGGACGGCCGATCCTGCTGGACATGCAGGATACGCCCAAGGAGCCGCTGGTGGTGATGCGCCTACCGATTCACGACAACGCCGGCGCGGTGATCGGTGCCATCGGTTTTGCCCTGTTCGACGAGCTGCACAGCCTGTCGCCGATGCTCAAGCGCTACCTGAGCATGCAGGAAGAACTGGCCTCCACGCGCTCACTGTTGCGGGCACGCCAGACCAAGTACAACTTCGCCCATTTCATCGGCACCAGCGCGGCCAGCCTCGAGGTCAAGCGCCGCGCCCGACGCAGCGCCAGCACTGACTCGCCGGTGCTGCTGCTGGGCGAAACCGGCACGGGTAAAGAGCTGCTGGCCCAGGCGATCCACGGCGCTTCGCCGCGGGCGCACAAGGCGTTCGTCAGTATCAACAGCGCGGCTATCCCGGAGTCGCTGCTCGAAGCCGAATTCTTCGGCACCGCCCCAGGGGCATTCACCGGCGCCGACCGCAAGGGCCGCGCCGGCAAACTGCAAATTGCCCAGGGCGGCACTTTGTTTCTCGACGAAATCGGCGACATGCCGTTGCCGCTGCAAAGCAAACTGCTGCGCGTGCTGCAGGAAAAGGAATACGAACCGGTAGGCTCCAACGAGGTGCTGCAAAGCGATGTCCGGATCATCGCCGCGACATCCACTGACCTTGAGGCGGCAATCAAGCGCGGTGAGTTCCGCGCGGACTTGTATTACCGCCTCAATGTGTTGCCTATCCAAGTGCCGCCGCTGCGCGCACGCCTGGATGACCTGCCGGCCCTGAGCGAAGCGATCCTCGAAGAACTGCGCAGCCAGCACGAACTGAACCACGACGCCCTCGACCTCCTGGGCCAGCACGCCTGGCCGGGCAACATTCGAGAACTGCGCAATGTGCTGGAGCGGGCCGCGCTGCTCAGCGATGACCTGATACTCACTGCCGACGACATTCGCGCCGCCATCGGCACCTTCACGCCAGTGGTGCGCACCGCCAACCCGAGCTTGGAACCATTGCCGCAGGAGACCTTCAGCCAGGCCCGGGCGCGATTCGACCGGCACCTGATCGAAACCACGCTCGCGCAATGCGGTGGCCGGGTTGTCGAGGCGGCCGAGCGCCTGGGGCTGGGAAGGTCGACCTTGTACAAGAAAATGCTGGCGCTGGGGATTGCAGAGTCTCAATAAGGAGACTTTGTATCTCTAAAACAGGACAACCTGGCGAAGCGCTTCGCTGGCGGACTCACTCCCGGAATTATCTAGACGCACGAGCCGAAGATCGTCTCGCCTGAAAGCAAGCCTGCTCGGGAAGTAGCCAACCTCTTCCCTATAAATCTCCAAATAGAGACAAACTATTTGGACTCTTCCATTCCTGACAAATAATTTTTATATATTTCAAATGCTTAGCGATCTGGCACAGATATCGCTATAGCTCGCTCCACAGCATCACCCCACAAAAATAACAATCCAGGAGACACACCATGAGTGTGATCATTGCCTTGGCAGCCCTCACGCTGCTGATGGTTGCCGCCTACCGTGGCTACAGCGTCATCCTCTTTGCCCCGATCGCCGCCCTCGGCGCCGTCCTGCTCACCGATCCATCCGCCGTTGCCCCTGCGTTCACCGGGGTGTTCATGGAGAAAATGGTCGGCTTCATCAAGTTGTATTTCCCGGTGTTCCTGCTTGGCGCCGTGTTTGGCAAGCTGATCGAGCTGTCGGGTTTCTCCCGTTCCATCGTCGCGACGGCGATTCGCCTGCTGGGGACGCGCCAGGCCATGCTGGTGATCGTGCTGGTCTGCGCGCTGCTGACCTATGGCGGTGTGTCGCTGTTCGTCGTGGTGTTCGCGGTGTACCCATTCGCCGCCGAGATGTTCCGCCAGAGCAATATCCCCAAGCGGTTGATCCCGGCCACCATCGCCCTCGGTGCGTTCTCGTTCACCATGGACGCCCTGCCCGGCACGCCGCAAATCCAGAACATCATCCCCAGCACGTTCTTCAACACCACCGCGTGGGCCGCGCCTTGGCTGGGAGTGATCGGCACGATCTTCGTCTTCAGCTTCGGCATGCTGTTTTTGCAACGCCAGCGCAACAAGGCCCAGCGCGTGGGCGAAGGCTACGGCACCGAGCTGCGCAATGAGCCGGAGACCGCCGAAGACATCAAGCTGCCCAACCCGTGGCTCGCCGTTTCGCCGCTGCTGGCGGTGGGGATCATGAACCTGCTGTTCACCCAGTGGATCCCGCAGTGGTACGGCAAATCCCATAGCCTGGCACTGCCGGGCATGGCGACGCCGGTGACCAGCGACATCGCCAAACTCACCGCCATCTGGGCGGTCCAGGCGGCGCTGCTGGTGGGCATCGTCCTGGTGCTGCTGTTCGGCTTCCGGGCCATTCGCAGCAAGCTGGCCGAAGGCAGCAAGAGTGCGGTCGGCGGTGCGTTGCTCGCGGCCATGAACACCGCGTCGGAATACGGTTTCGGCGCGGTGATTGCATCCTTGCCGGGCTTCCTGGTGTTGGCCGACTGGCTGAAGAACATCCCCAACCCACTGGTCAACGAAGCCGTGACCGTGACGCTGCTGGCGGGTATCACCGGCTCCGCGTCGGGCGGCATGAGCATCGCCTTGGCAGCCATGTCGGAAACCTTCATCAGCGCCGCCAATGCCGCCAACATTCCGCTTGAAGTGCTGCACCGCGTGGCTGCCATGGCCAGCGGCGGCATGGACACCCTGCCGCACAACGGCGCGGTGATCACCTTGCTGGCGGTGACCGGCCTGACCCACCGTGAGGCTTACAAAGATATTTTCTGTATTACGCTGATCAAGACCCTCGCGGTGTTCTTCGTGATCGGTGTGTTCTACGCCACTGGCATTGTGTGAGGTTCCCATGACAACCGCTCTTTCGGGCAAGACTGCCCTGGTCACCGGTTCTACCAGCGGCATCGGCCTGGGCGTCGCCCTCAGCTTGGCCAAGGCCGGCGCCAACCTGATCCTCAACGGCTTTGGCGATGCCTCGGCGGTGATCGCCGAGGTGAAACAGTTCGGCGGCCAGGTCGGTCATCATCCGGCCGACGTCAGCGACCCGGCGCAGATTGCCGACATGCTTGCCTACGCCGAACGCGAGTTCGGCGGCGTGGACATCCTGGTGAACAACGCCGGGATCCAGCACGTGGCCGCCGTGGAAGATTTCCCGGTGGAACGCTGGGATTCGATCATCGCCATCAACCTGTCCTCGGTGTTCCACGCCACCCGCCTGAGCCTGCCGGGCATGCGGGCCAAGGGCTGGGGGCGGATCGTCAATATCGCCTCGGTGCACGGCCAGGTGGGCTCGGTGGGCAAGGCGGCCTACGTCGCCGCCAAGCATGGGGTGATCGGCCTGACCAAAGTGGTTGGTTTGGAAACCGCCACCAGCAACGTTACGTGCAACGCGATCTGCCCGGGCTGGGTGCTGACGCCGCTGGTGCAGAAGCAGATCGACGATCGCATCGCCACCGGCGTCAACCCACAGCAGGCCCAGCATGACCTGCTGGCCGAGAAGCAACCGTCCCTGGCGTTCGTCACCCCGCCGCAACTGGGCGAGCTGGTGCTGTTCCTGTGCAGCGAAGCCGGCAGCCAGGTGCGGGGCGCGGCGTGGAATATCGATGGTGGGTGGTTGGCGCAGTAACCCCGCTGCACCGAGCTTTTGTGGCAAGGGAGCTTGCTCCCGCTGGCCCGGTCCGACGCTTCGGGCGAAGCGGGCCCAAGAGGCGTCTGCTACGCAGCCGAGCGGGAGCAAGCTCCCTCGCCACATCCAGCGCCTTGTGCTGAACTATTTGTAAGCCCCAAAAACAAGAGGCACACCATGTCCGACATCCTTTGGCAACCCGGCCCCGAACGCATCGCCCAGTCGCGCATGAACGCCTTTTGCCAGTTCATCAACCAACGGCACGCTCTGCAACTGAGCGCCTACCCGGCCCTGCACGCCTGGAGCATCGACCAGCGCGAAGCCTTCTGGCAGGCCGTCGTCGACTTCTTCGACATCCGCTTTCACCAGCCACCCACCGAGGTGCTGGTGGAAGGCCCGCAAATGCCCGGCGCCCGTTGGTTTCCGGGGGCGACGTTGAATTTCGCCGAACACTTGCTGCGCCGTCGCGATAACGCCGTGGCGGTGGTTGCCCTGGATGAGAA
Organism: Pseudomonas sp. Z4-20; assembly: GCF_051131955.1. Classification (NCBI taxonomy): domain Bacteria; kingdom Pseudomonadati; phylum Pseudomonadota; class Gammaproteobacteria; order Pseudomonadales; family Pseudomonadaceae; genus Pseudomonas; species Pseudomonas sp. Z4-20. The sequence goes on along the minus strand of NZ_CP071641.1, from coordinate 2,222,496 downwards.
CGGCGATGAAGAACGACTGACCTGGGCCGAACTCGCCGGCCACGTGGCTGGCTTGCAAAAAAGCTTGCAGGCCGCCGGCGTGACCCAAGGCGACCGGGTCGCCGCTTGCATGCCCAACACCTGGCAGACGCTGGTGAGCATGCTCGCCACCACCAGCCTGGGAGCGATCTGGTCGTGCTCATCACCGGATTTCGGCACCCAGGGCGTCGTCGACCGGTTCGGCCAGATCGAGCCCAAGATGCTGATCACCTGCGCCGGTTATCGCTATGCCGGCAAGCTCATCGACCAACGACCGAAGGTCAACGAAATCCTTGAGCGATTGCCGTCCTTGCAGCAATTGATCGTACTGCCTTATGCCCGGCCCGATGCATGCGCCGAGGATTTCAAGACCCAGGCTAACGTGGCGCTGTGGGACGCTTTTTACGAGCCCGGCGGCGAGCCGGAATTCGCCAGTGTGCCGTTCGATCATCCGCTGTACATCCTCTATTCCAGCGGCACCACTGGCGTGCCGAAGTGCATCGTTCACAGCACCGGTGGCGTGCTGCTGCAACACGTCAAGGAACATGGCTTGCACGTCGATCTTGGCCCTGAGGATCGGTTGTTCTACTACACCACGTGCGGCTGGATGATGTGGAACTGGCTGGTGTCGGCCCTGGCCGTGGGCAGCGCGGTGGTGCTCTATGACGGTTCGCCGTTCCACCCCGGCCCCGAACGCCTGCTGGCGCTGATCGACCAACAACGCATCAGCGTGTTCGGCACCAGCCCCAAATACCTGGCGGCCTTGGAAAGCCAAGGTATCAAGCCACGGCTGGCTCATGACCTGAGCAGTCTCCGGACGATCCTGTCCACCGGCTCGGCCCTGGCGCCCCACAGTTACGATTACGTGTACCGCGACTTCAAGGCCGATGTCTGCCTGGCGTCGATGTCGGGCGGCACCGACATCGTGTCGTGTTTCGTCAACGGCAATCCGCTGTCAGCCGTGCGCCGGGGCGAGATGCAGGGCAAGAGCCTGGGCATGGCGGTGCAGGTCTGGAACGAGGCCGGCGAAGCGGTGATCGGCGAAAAAGGCGAACTGGTCTGCACCCGGCATTTTCCGGCCATGCCCATCGGGCTGTGGAATGATCCCCACCAGGAAAAGCTTCGCGCCTCCTATTTCAGCCAGTTTCCGGGCGTGTGGTCCCAGGGCGATTACGCCGAAGAACTGCCCCACGGCGGTTTCCTGATCCACGGGCGTTCCGACGCGGTGCTCAACCCCGGCGGCGTGCGCATTGGCACGGCGGAGATCTACCGGCAAGTGGAAAAAGTCGACGCGGTGTTGGACAGCGTCGCCATCGGCCAGCAATGGCAAGGCGATGTGCGAGTGGTGCTGTTCGTGCGCCTGCGCGATGACGTGACGCTGGATGATGCCTTGGAGCAGAAGATTCGCCAGGTCATCCGAGCCAACACCACGCCACGGCATGTGCCGGCGAAGATCCTCGCGGTCAGCGACATTCCGCGAACCATCAGCGGCAAGGTGGTGGAGTTGGCGGTGCGCAACGTGGTGCATGGCGAGGCGGTGAAGAATACCGACGCACTGGCCAATCCCGAAGCGTTGGAGCAGTTTGGCGGGCGACCGGAGCTTGCGACCTGAGGCCAGGAGCGCGGCGTCCGGCCAATCAATCCATCAGTCCCCACTCCCCCGCCGGCGGATCGGCCGGTGGCGTCGCGCCCGACTCGGCATGCAGCTTCAAGCGCAAACGCAAGTTGTTCGCCGAGTCGGCATTTTTCAGTGCTTGCTCCTCATCAATCGCGCCCTCAACCACCAAGTTGAACAGCGCTTGATCAAAGCTCTGCATCCCCAGCTCCTCTGACTTTTCCATGATCCCCTTGAGTTCGCCAAACTCGTTGCGGCGAATCAGGTCGGCCACCGTCGGCGAACCCAGCATGACCTCCACCGCCGCCCGGCGCTGGCCGGTGCGTGTGCGGACCAGGCGCTGGGAGACGAACGCCTTGAGGTTGTTGCCCAGGTCGTTCAATAGTTGCGGCCGGCGTTCTTCCGGGAAAAAATTGATCACGCGGTCCAGAGCCTGGTTGGCGTTGTGGGCATGCAGGGTGGAAATCACCAGATGACCGGTATCGGCAAAGGCCAGGGCGTGCTCCATGGTTTCCCGGTCGCGAATTTCGCCGATCAGGACCACATCCGGCGCCTGGCGCAGGGTGTTCTTGAGGGCGGCATGGAAGCTGCGGGTGTCGACCCCGACCTCCCGCTGGTTGATGATCGATTTTTTATGCCGATGGATATATTCCACCGGGTCCTCAATGGTGATGATGTGGCCGCTGCTGTTGCGGTTGCGGTAATCGATCAACGCCGCCAGGGACGTCGACTTGCCTGACCCCGTCGCGCCGACGAACAGCATCAGCCCCTGCTTCTGCATGATTGTGTCCAGCAGCACTTTCGGCAGTTTCAGGTCTTCGAAACGTGGGATATCCAACTTGACGTTGCGTATCACCATGGACACGTCATTGCGTTGCTTGAAGATGTTGACCCGGAACCGCCCGACACCGGACAGGGAAATCGCCAAGTTCATTTCCAGTTCTCGATCGAACTCAAGGCGTTGTTCGGCGTCCATCAATGACTCGGCAAGCCCGGCGATGTCGCCGACCTTGAACGCCTGGTTGCCCAGCGGCTTGAGCACACCTTCAAAACGCGCACAGGGCGGTGCGCCGGTGGACATGTAGAGGTCGGAGCCGTCCTGGCTGGCCAGGATTCGTAATAAAGGATCAATTTCCATGGTCAGAAATACTTCCTCTAACATCATTGGACACGCTGACCCGAGCCGGAAAAACCTCAGATCAACCCGCGCTTACCTCTCCAGAGGATAGTAGAAGCCGCAGCATCGACATGACATCCAGGAATTCCCGTGATGAACGCAATACCCGCCAGCAGCGACATACAGCAGGTGATCGCCCGCCTGGACTGGACTTCCAGCCCGCTGGGCGCCATCGAAACCTGGCCGCAGAGCCTGCGCACCGCCGTGGACATCATGCTCCACTCGCCCATGCCGATGGCCGTGCTGTGGGGCCCGCAGCTGGCCCATCTGTACAACGACGCCTACGCCCGGCTGGTCGGCGACAAACATCCCCGGGCATTCGGCCAGCCCACCTACACGGCCTGGCCCGAACTGCGGGAAATGGCCGAAGGGATTTATCACAGCGTGTTACAGGGCCGCATGCGCACCTGCCGCGACCAACAGTGGCGCATGCCGTTCAGCGGGCGACTATGTGATGTCTGGCTGGACTTGACCTACAGCCCGGTGCATGACGAGAGCGGCAGCGTAGCGGGAATCCTGATCACCGCCATCGAGACCAGCGAACGGCGACGCCTGGCCCAGGAATTCGAGCGGCGCTCCGAGGCCAGCCTCAAGGCCCAGCAGGAAAGCGAAGAACGCTTGCAACTGGCCTTGGCGGCCACCGATGCGCTGGGCACCTGGGATTGGGACATCCGCGAAGACCGCTTCATCGCCGACGCGCATTTCGCCCTGCTCCATGGCGTCGATCCGAATCTGTCGCGCCAATTACCCATCAATGCCTACCTCGAAGGCGTGCATCCCGAAGACCGGGCGATGGTCGCGCGCAGCATCAAGCATTGCATCACCCATGGCACCGAATACGCCGAGGAATACCGCCTGCTGCAGCCTGACGGAGAGCTGCGCTGGGTGTTCGTGCGCGGGCGTTGCTACAAGGATCGGCATGGCCGGCCCAAGCGCTTTCTCGGCGCGGCGCTGGACTTGACCGAACGCAAACGCACCGAACACGCCCTGCGCCAGAGCCAGACCGAACTGCAGTTGATCATCAACGCCATGCCGGTGCTGATCAGCTACGTCGATCGCGAAGAACGCTTCCGGCTCAACAACAGCGCCTACCTGAACTGGTATGGGCTGACCCCGCAGGAGCTGTACGGCAAGACCATTCGCGAAGTCATCGGCGAAGAAGCCTACGCGGCCCGCGCCGAACAGATCGCCGGCGCCCTGGCAGGCAAGCCGTGCAGCTTCACCGTTGAATCGGCCCACCGTGACGGCCGGCCGCGCCATGCCTTGATCAACTACCTGCCCCGCCGTGGCGGTGACGGAGCGGTGAACGGTTTCTACATCTTTGTGATCGACGAGACCGACCGCAAGAAAACCGAGGAAGCCCTGCGCAACCTCAACGAAACGCTGGAAGAACGGGTCATTGCCCGCACCCAGCAATTGGCCGAAGCCAACCATCGCCTGCAAAGCGAAATGTTCGAACGCGAGCGTGCCGAGGAAGCGCTGCGCCATGCGCAGAAAATGGAAGCGGTGGGCCAACTGACAGGCGGCATCGCCCATGACTTCAACAACATGCTCACGGGTATTCTCGGCAGCCTGGACCTGATGCAGCGCTACATCGCCTCCGGCCGTGCTGCCGAGATAGGCCGCTTTACCGAAGCGGCCATTTCCTCGGCCAACCGCGCCGCCGCCCTGACCCATCGCCTGCTGGCCTTCTCCCGGCGCCAGTCGCTGGACCGCAAGCCATTGGATGCCAACGCCCTGGTGCATTCACTCGAAGACTTGCTGAGCCGGACCACGGGCGATCACATTGTCCTGCGGCTGCAAATGGCCGGTGAGCTGTGGCCGGTCAGCACCGATGCCAGCCAACTGGAAAATGCCCTGCTCAACCTGGTGATCAACGCCCGGGACGCGATGCCTGACGGCGGCGAATTGACCATCGAAACCGCCAACGTCTACCTCGACGGCCAAGACATCAACACACTGGAACCGGTGAAAGCTGGCGATTACGTGATGATCGCCGTGCGCGACAACGGTAGCGGCATGACGCCTGCGGTGCTGGCCAAGGCCTTCGATCCGTTCTTTACCACCAAGCCCATCGGCCAGGGCACCGGCCTGGGATTGTCGATGATCTACGGATTTGCCCAGCAATCCGGTGGGCACCTGAGCCTGGACAGCGTGCCAGGCCAAGGCACGCGCGTGCAGCTGTACCTCCCGCGGCTGCACGTTGCGCCGCTCGAGCAAGCTACCGAACCGGCGACCACCGACACACCGGCAGCCAACGCCGGCGAAACCGTGCTGCTGGTGGAAGACGAACCGGCGGTGCGCATGTTGGTGCTCGATCTGCTGCACGCCTTGGGCTATACCGCGCTCGAAGCCGAAGAGGCGAAACAGGCCATTGCGTTGCTGGAGTCCAGGCAGCGCATCGATTTGCTGGTGACCGATGTCGGCTTGCCGGGCATGAATGGCCGGCAGTTGGCGGAAGTTGCCCGCCAGCACAGGCCCGACTTGAAAGTATTGTTCATGACCGGTTACGCGCAGAAAGCCACCGAGCGCCAAGGGTTCCTGGACCAAGGCATGGATATGGTCGCCAAGCCGTTCACCCTGGATCTGCTGGCCACCAAAATTCGGGCGATGATCAACCATGGCAAGTGACTTGAGGCATAATCGCCGCCCTTTTGCACCGCTCAGGTCACCGCTGCAATGAAAGCCCAAGCCCGCCATATCCTGGTGAAAACCGCCGAAGAAGCCGAACAGCTCAAGCAACGCATCGCCAAGGGCGAGGCGTTCGACGTCCTGGCGAAGAAATACTCCACCTGCCCCTCCGGCAAGCGCGGCGGTGACCTGGGTGAAGTACGGCCGGGGCAGATGGTCGGTGCCATCGACGCGGTGATTTTCAAGAAGCCGCTGCGAGTGGTGCACGGGCCGATCAAGAGCAAGTTCGGCTATCACCTGGTGCAGGTTTTTTACCGGGATTGAAGCGATCCTGAGCTGCGAACCAACCCGTTTGATCAGGACTGGTGGACACCCGTGGCGAGGGAGCTTGCTCCCGCTGGCCCGGTCCGACGCTTCGGGCGAAGCAGGCCCCTTCTTAGCGGCTGCTGCGCAGCCGAACGGGAGCAAGCTCCCTCGGCACAGAGAAAGTCCGCTGACTAATTGGGAATCAACGCCCCCGGTACCTGGATCACCCGGCTCGCCAACAGGTGCCCGGCCTCGGCCGCCTCCGCCGGGCTGCCACCCAGCAAGCGACTGGCCAGGTAGGCGGCGCTGAACGAGTCACCCGCCGCCGTCGTGTCCACCACCCGCTCGACCCGCTGGGCAGGCACTTCGTAAGACCGACCGTCACAACGGATCAGACAGGCTTCGGCGCCGCGCTTGAGCACCACTTCCGGCGTGCCCAGTTGCGCATACGCGGCAAACACCGCCTCGCTGTCGACGTAGCCGTACAGCGCCTGTTCGTCATCCACCGTCAACAGCGCCAGCTCGACGTAGGGCAACACGCTGCGATAAGCCGCGCGGGCGGCTTCGACCGAGGGCCAAAGCCTGGCCCGGTAATTATTGTCGAACACCACTTGCGCGCCGCGCCGGCGCGCCTCGAGCAGGGTCTCGATGAGTTTGCGCCGCCCCTGCTCGCCGATGACCGCCAGGGTGATGCCGCTGAAATAAAGCACGTCATAGCCAGGCAATGCCGCCAGGATCGGCGCGGCGGCCGGCGTGGTGAAGCACTCGCGCACCGCCGCCTCGTTGCGCCAGTACAGGAAGCGCCGCTCACCGGCCGCATCGGTCTGGATGCAATACAAGCCCGGCAGGCGCCCCGGCAAGCGCTGGACCATGCCCAGGCCAATACCTTCAACCGCCCAGCCCTGGCACATGGCGTCGCTGAAACTGTCATCGCCCAGGGCGGTGACGTAATCCACCGAACCTTTGTCGCCCAAGGCCCGGGCCAGGTACACCGCGGCGTTCAGCGTGTCACCGCCGAAGCTCTGTTGCAGGCTGCCGTCTGCGCGTTCTTGCAGTTCGATCATGCATTCGCCGATCAGCGCAATGCGAGGTGTTGAAGCTGTCATGGATAAATCCTGGTGTTTCGAGGAGGTCTGGGCACGAATCGGTCTGAACGTTAGAAACAGGTTTCCATGCTCTCGACCACCCGCAATCCCTCATCCACCAGGCACGCCACCCGCCATTTGTCGAACGTCAGGCACGGATGGGAGGTACCGAACGCAATGATGTCGCCAACCCGCAACTCGACGCCCGGCGTCACCGTCATGAAGGCATGCTGATCCATCACCGCCGTCACCTTGCAGCCGCTGATGTCGTCCCCAGCCACCGAATCCGAACCGGGCGTGTAGCGCTTGAGCGGCACCGGCAACCCAGCGTCGTAAGCGACGTCGCGCTTGCCCAGGGCAATCACCGCGAAGCCCGGCTCCGGCAACGATTGCACGTGGGCCCAGACTTCCAGGGCCGGGCGCAGGCCTTCGTGCAGGTCGTTGCGCCGCTCCAGTACGCAGCACTGCGCCTCTTTGTAGATGCCATGATCATGGGCCACGTAACTGCCGGGACGCAGCACGCTGAGGAAACGTCCGTGGGCATTGCGCGCTTCGAACGACTCGGCGATCAGGTCATACCAGGCCGAACCCGAGGCGGTAACGATGGGTTTGTCGATGGCAAACGCGCCGCTGTCCTGCAACTGCATCGCCAGTCCCACCAGGGACGCGGCGAACGCACGGATGCCGCTGACGGCGTGGTCGCCGTGGATCACGCCTTCGTAGCCTTCGATACCGGTCAATGCCAGCGCCGGTTGCGCGCCGATGGCCTCTGCCAGGGCCAGCACCTCGGCCTCGGTCCGGCAACCACAACGACCACCGACCACGCCGTATTCGATCATCACGTTCAAGCGCGCACCGCGAGAGGCGAAATAAGCCCCGAGCTCGGCGACGTTGTCTGGATGATCGACCAGGCAGTGAAATTCGAATGCCGAGTCGGCCAGCAGATCGGCGATCAGCGCCATGTTCGGCCGGCCCACCAACTGATTGGCCATCAACACCCGGCGCACGCCATGGGCGTAGGCGGCACGGGTCTGCACCGCCGTGGCGAGGGTCAGGCCCCAGGCGCCGGCTTCGATCTGGCGACGAAACAGCGCCGGGGTCATGCTGGTCTTGCCGTGGGGCGCCAGCTCGGCGCCGCTGTCGCTGACGAACTTTTGCATCCAGCGAATGTTGTGCTCCAGCGCCTCGCGATGCAGCACCAGGGCCGGCAGACTGACATCGTGCAGCAGATGGGCGCCCAGGAGAGCGGCGCCCTTTTCGACGCCGGCATGATCAATGGCAGAAGACATGTTCGAACTCCTCATACAGCCTCGGCTGTCTATTCGTTGATGCGACGGGCCAGGTTGTTGGCGCTTTCGATCAGCACCCGGCGGTAGTCGGCGTAATTGTTCTTGGCGTCGGCCCTTGGGGCGACGATGCACAGGGTCGCAATCGCCACGCCATTGGGGTCTTTGACCGGGGCGGCGAAGCAATGGGTAAAGGTGTCGGCAACGCTGTCGAAGGAGAAAAATCCATCAATGCCGGCCTGGCGGATTTCCTTGAGGAACTGTTCAAGGGGCAGGCGCTCGCCGTCCGGCAGGATGAAGTCGTCGGGATCGATCAGGTCGACGATCTGCTGGTCGCTCAAATGCGCCAGCAGCAGGCGCCCGGACGCGGTCCAGGGGATCGGCGCGTTCTCGCCGACGTCCGACGAAATGCGAAAATGCCGCTCGCCTTCCTTCATCAGCGCGACGGTGTATTTGCGCCCGTTGAGCAGGCACATCTGCGCCGTTTCCCGGGTCTGGCGGACGATTTCCTGCAGGGCCTGATCGGCCTCGCGGCTCAAATCGAAATGCCGCAGGTGCGCCTGCCCGAGAAAATACAACTGGCGGCCCAGGTAGACGTGACCGTCCTTGCCCACCGGCTCAAGGATGCGCCGCTCCAGCAGCGACGCCACCAGTTCGTAGACCGTGGACTTGGGGCTGCCGATGCCGCTGGCGATGTCGTTCGGGCGCAGCGGCTGGCCGATTTCCTTGAGGAAATCGAGAATATCGAACGCCCGATCCAATCCTCTAGCCCGGCGTTTGATGGTGTCTTCGGTCATGTCTGCGGTTCCTGAAATTTCACCCATAATCGCATGTATCTTTATTGTGGCGAGGGAGCTTGCTCCCGCTCGGCTGCGCAGCAGTCGCAAAAAGATGGGCCTGCTGCGCAGGCCAGCGGGAGCAAGCTCCCTCGCCACAAAAGCGAATTCGCCAGAATATCGTGTTCAGGCCTTTTTCTTGTAGGCGATGCAATCAATCTCGACCTTGCAATCGACCATCATGCTCGCCTGTACACAGGCGCGGGCCGGGGCGTGTTCAGGGCTGAAGTATTCGCCGAAGACCTTGTTGAAACTCCAGAAGTCCCGCGGGTCATCCAGCCATACCCCACAGCGCACCACATCCTCCAGGCCGTAGCCGGCCTCTTCGAGAATGGCCACCAGGTTCTTCATGGTCTGGTGCGTCTGCTCGACGATCCCCCCGGCAACGATCTCGCCGTTCACCGCCGGCACCTGGCCGGACACATGCAGCCAGCCATCGGCCTCCACGGCGCGGGCGAATGGCCGTGGCTGGCCACCGCCTGCGGTGCTGCCAGTGCCGTATCGCGTAATGCTCATGGTTATCTCCTTGTTGAATTGAATTTAAAAACGGGTGTTCTTGAGAAATTCCGCCAGGCGTGGCGATTGGGGGCGTTCGAACAGTTCCTTCGGCGGTCCCTGCTCTTCGATGCGGCCCTGGTTCATGAAGACGATTTTGTCGGACACCTCGAAGGCAAAGCGCATTTCGTGGGTCACCAGCAACATGGTCATGCCGTCTTCGGCCAGCCCCTTGATCACGTTCAGTACTTCGCCAACCAGCTCCGGGTCCAGGGCCGAAGTCACTTCGTCGAACAGCATCAGGCTCGGGTTCATCGCGATGGCCCGGGCAATCGCCACGCGCTGCTGCTGGCCGCCGGACAACTGACCGGGAAAATGATCGCGCCGTTCCAGCAGGCCGACCCGCTGGAGCCATTTTTCAGCCAAGGCCACCGCTTCATCCTTGGGCAGTTTTTTCACCTTGAGCAGTCCCAGCGTGACGTTCTGCAGCGCGGTCAAATGGGGGAACAGGTTGAATTGCTGGAAGGCCATGCCGGTCATCGCCCGATGTCGGGCGATGATTTTTTCGGGATGGCGGATACGCTTGCCGGCCACCTCGTCATAACCGATGGACTCGCCGTCGAGCACGATCTGGCCGCCCTGGAATTCTTCCAGCATGTTCACGCAGCGCAACAGCGTGGTCTTGCCCGAACCACTGGAACCGATGAGCGTGACCACGTTGCCGCGCTGCATGCTCAGGTCCACGCCCTTGAGCACTTCCAGCGGGCCGTACTGTTTGCGCAGGCCGCGAATGTCCAGCAGCGGTCGGGCGTTTGAGAGGGATACGTCAGTCATGGCAAGGCCACCCGCTTTTCAATGTGCCGCCCGAGCAATTCGATGGCGTAATTGATGATGAAAAAGAGAAACCCGGCGAACAGGTAGAACTCCAGAGTCATGAAGGTCCGGGCGATGATCTGCTGGGTGCTGAGCAGCAATTCGGCGACGCCGATCACCGACAACAGGGTCGAGGCCTTGACGATCTCCGTGGAGGAATTGACCCAGGTCGGCAGGATCTGTCGCAACGCCTGGGGCAACAGCACGTAAGCCAGCGCCTGGTGGAACGTCAGACCGATGGCCTGGCTCGCTTCCATCTGCCCACGGGGCAAGGCCTGCAAGGCACCGCGCACGATCTCGGCGACATGCGAACCACAAAATAGCGTCAAGCCCAGGACACCGGCCTGGAACGCGCCGATCTGCCAGCCCAGCGCCGGGGCCATGTAGAAGCAGGCCAGCACCAACACGAACACCGGCGTGCCGCGAATCAGGTCGACGTAGAAACGAAACGGCGCGCGCGTCCAGGCCCGCCCGTAGGTCAGCGCCAGCCCGGCGACGACGCCGATCAAGGTACCCAACACAATCGCCAGCAGCGAACACTGCACACTGGTCAGGAAACCGGCGAGCAAGGTGTCCCGGGCGACCCACAACTCATGCAACCAACTGGGGGATTCGTACATGGAACACTCCTAACGGCGGATCGCCAGGCGCTGCTCGAAATACCGCAGCAGCATGGCGATGAGGTAACAGGCCGCGACATACAGGGCCGTGGTCACCAGCCAAGTTTCAATCACCCGGTAGCTCTCCACGTTGATCTTGCGGGCGTAATAGGTCAGCTCCGGCACGGCAATCGCCGCCGCCAGGGACGTGTCCTTGAACAGCGAAATGAAGTTGTTCGACAGCGCCGGCAGCACATTGCGCAACATCACCGGCACGGTGACGTAGGCCTTCACCTGCCACTCGCCCAGGCCGATCGCCAACCCCGCCTCACGCTGTCCCTTGTGGATGCTCACCAGCCCGCCGCGGAACACTTCGGTCAGGTAGGCCCCGGCGTATAACGAAAGCGTGATGACAAACGATGGCAGCTTGTCCAGGCGAATGCCCAGGCTTGGCAAGGCGAAATAGATCAGCAGGATCAACACCAGGATCGGCGTATTGCGGATCACCGTGACGTACACCGAGGCCAGCACTCGCAGCAGGCGATGCTTGCTCAGCAATGCAAACGCCAGCAGCAGGCCGATCACACAACCGATGGCGATCGACACCAGCGCCAGGGAAAGGCCCAGGCCCAGCCCCGCCAGCAAGGTGTCGAAATCGCGCCAGACGGCGGCAAAGTTCAACTGATAATTCATGGTCGGCAATACCTTAGTCGGAGCGCCTTGATGTGGCGCTCCGGGCTCACAGGGTCATTTGTATTCAACCGGAAAACCAATGGCGGGCGACGGCAACTCGACACCGAACCACTGCTTGAACGACGCCGCATAGGTGGGGAATTCCACGCCGGTCATGGCCTCGTGCAGGGTGGTGTTGACGAAGTTCAACCAGTCCTGGTCGCCGCGCTTGACTGCACAGGCGTAGGTTTGCGGGCTCCAGGCATAGGCCGGGCTGCGGTAGCGCCCAGGGTTCTGCACCATCAGGTATTTGACCGAGGATTGGTCGGTGGCAGCGGCATCGGCGCGGCCGGAGTTCACTGCCTGATACATCAAGTCGACGCTGTCGTATTGATCGACCTTGGCCTGGGGCAGTGCCTGGTGCACCAGTTCTTCGGCATAGACGTTCTGCAACACCGCCACGGTGACGTCGTCGCCAGCGGCCTTGAGGTCTTCGATTTCCTTGAACTTGCTGTTGGCCGGCAGCAGCAGGCCTACCCCTTCGCGGTAGTACGGCAAGGTAAATGCCACCTGCTGGGCCCGGCTGGCGGTGACGGTGATGAACTGGCAACTCATGTCGACCTTGTCGGTCAGCAGGTTGGGAATCCGCGCATCGGACGACTGCACGACGAACTCGACTTTCTCCGGGTCATTGAACAGCCCTTTAGCGACCATCCGCGCAATGTCGATATCGAACCCCTGCAACTTGCCATCCGCTCCCTGGAAGTGCCACGGCGCGTTGGTGCTGCCGGTGCCCACGATCAATTTCCCGCGTTGCAGTACGCTGTCGAGCTTGCTGTCGGCCGCCTGGGCGACACCCATGGCAGCCGTCGTGGCTGCGAAGAAAAAAACACACGCTTTGAACAAGGAAGGTCGGCGTTGCATGGCAAGCACTCCAAAGTGAGTTTATTCCGCTATACCGGAACGTGGTATGTAACAACGGAATAGACAGCAGAAAGTGTGCCACAGCCTTTCGGCCCTGGGGAGGGATAAATGGAAAGCGAAGGAAATCAGCCAGATAGAAATAATCCACGACTCAGCGGCGTTGCGACGCGAAAGTGCGTTGCTACCCTTGGCTACGGCTGCCGGGTAGCAAGGCCCCATCCCGAAGCGCCGGCGAGTGCCGGGTACACCCGTCGCACCGAAACGGGGCCGTCTAACTGTCAACTCTGACAGTAGCGATGCCGGGGCCTGTTGCTTATCGTTTCAGGCACCGTCTCGATAGCAGGGAAGCCAGCCATGAGTTCGCTCATTACCCACGTCACGACCCAAACGGACTACCGCAACGCCCTCAAGACCTGGCGCCCGGTGATTTTCTATTTCGGCCATCCGCACTGCTACGCCTGCGGCATGGCCGACCCGCTGTTCTGCAAAGTCGCCGAAGCCTTCGTAAACCGCGCCGTGATCTACAAACTGAGCACCGACCAGTCGCCCCGGCATCCACACGTCACCGGGACGCCCACTGTGCTGTTCTATAAAGACGGGAAGTTGCGCCGCAAGCTCAAGGGCATCGGCGACCAGGCCTCACTGGTCCAGGCATTCAACGAACTGGTCGGGCGGACCAGACCCAGGCGCGCGCCGCCGGCGTCCCGTCACGATTTGCGCTGGCTGCATAAACGATTGCAAACGCTGTGTACGGTGCGCCGCGGGCCGGTGCTTTTGAGATTACGAGCGCTGCCTCGTTAACGGTGCCTCAGACCTTCAGCTCTGCCTCAAGGAAGCTCACCAACGCCTCCACCCGCGCACTGCGCAACGTGCGCGAGGGCACGAGCAAATTGATCGGTGCGCTGTCGAACCGCCAGTCCGCGAGCACGCGCACCAGCCGTCCTTCGGTCACGGATTTGCTGACGTCCCACTGCGAACGTAACACCAGCCCCAGGCCCTCCTCCGCCCAGCGCCGGGCCACGCTGCCATCGTTGCTCATCAAGGCCGGCTTGATGCGCAGGGTTTTGCGCCGTTGCTCGTTGCGCAGGTGCCACAGCGTGACATCCTCGTCGTTTTCACGGATGCAAATGCAGCGGTGCCCGGCGAGTTGCTCGGGTGACGTAGGCATACCGTGTTGCTCCAGATAGGCCGGGCTCGCGCAGAGCCATCGTTCATTCGAGGTCAGGGGGCGGGCGACCCAAAGACTGTCGCTGAGGTTGCCGATGTGGATCACCGCATCGCTGTCGTGACGATCGGGCCAAGGCGTTTCCCGCAAATCGAGATGGAGGCATAACTGCGGATGCAGCCGGGCAAAACGCGCCAGCAGCGGCGCAACGCGTTGACGACCGAAGCCGAACGGCGCCGTCAACCTGAGAGTGCCGACCAGTTGATCATTGCGGCGCCTGAACGACTCGGGTAGCGCTTCAAGCTGTTCCAGCAAGCTCGCACTCTGTTGGGCGAAACGCTCGCCGTCGGCCGTCAGGCTCAGGCGCCGCGCGTCGCGGTTGGCCAGGGTCAGGCCGAGCAATGCCTCCAGCTTGCGCAGGCGCATCGACAGCGCGGGGGGCGAGACATCCAGCGCCCTGGCGGCAGCGCTCAAAGAATCGGAACGCGCCAATGTCACGGTCATGCGCAGGTCTTCGAGGCTGATCATTCAGTTCAACTTAATGATTGATGATGGCGCATTGAACCACGACTTCACGCTGATTGAGTAGAGTCACACCAGTCCCATCCACCCGAGTCCTGCCCATGCCAGCCTCAATCACCACACTCGATACCCCCGCCGCGCTCATCGACGTCACGCGCATGGGCCACAACATCCAGCGCATGCAGCAACGCATGGACGCCCTGGGCGTGCGCTTGCGCCCCCACATCAAGACCAGCAAATGCCTGCCGGTGGTCCAGGCGCAGCTCGACGCCGGGGCCAGCGGCGTCACCGTGTCCACCTTAAAGGAAGCGGAACATTGTTTCGCGGCGGGCATCCAGGACATCTTTTATGCCGTCGCCATGGCGCCCGGCAAACTGCCTCAAGCCCTGGCTCTCAAGCGCAAGGGTTGCCGCCTGGGCATTCTCACCGACAGCCTGGCGGGAGCGCAGGCCATCGTTGATTTCGCCCAGCAGCACGACGCGCGTTTCGACGTCTGGATCGAGATCGACTGCGACGGCCATCGATCCGGCCTGCGGGTCGATGACGACTCGCTCATCCCCATCGCACGGTTGCTCAACGACGGCGGCATGCAGCTTTGCGGCGTCATGACCCACGCCGGCTCCAGCTACGAACTCGACACCCCTCAGGCGTTGCAAGCCTTGGCCGAACAGGAACGCAGCACTTGCGTCAGCGCCGCCCAACGGCTGCGCGAAGCCGGGCTGGCCTGCCCGCAGGTCAGCATCGGTTCGACGCCCACGGCGCTGTCGGCACTGAGCCTGGAGGGCGTGACCGAAGTGCGCGCTGGCGTCTATGTGTTCTTCGACCTGGTGATGCAGAACGTTGGCGTCTGCCAGCCGGATGAGCTGGCGCTGAGCGTACTGACCACCGTCATCGGCCATCAGCCCGACAAAGGCTGGATCATCACTGATGCTGGCTGGATGGCCATGAGCCGCGACCGCGGGACCCAACGTCAGCAGCGGGATTTCGGCTATGGACAAGTGTGCACCGAAGCCGGCGAATGGATCGAGGGCGCACTGCTCACGGGCGCCAATCAGGAACACGGCATCATCACCCTCGCTGACGCCACGGGCGTCGATATCACGACGCGCTTTCCGATCGGCCACCGCCTGCGCATCCTGCCCAACCATGCCTGCGCCACTGGCGCGCAGTTCCCCCATTACCACGCCTGTGAAGCCACCGGCGAGGTGCACACCTGGAGTCGCCTGCATGGCTGGTGAAATCGATGTTATCCAGACCGTTGATGCCGCAGCGCCAGGCGGACATTACTCCCAAGCGGTTGCGTACCAGGGCATGCTGTATGTCTCGGGACAATTGCCGATACGCGCCGATGGCTGCCACCGCATTGGCGAGCCCTTCGAGGTGCAAGTGACCGTCGCCCTGGATAACTTGATGGCGATTCTCGGCGCGGCGGGCCGGCGTCCAAGTGACTTGTTGAAGGTGACGGTGTACATCGCAGGCATTGAGCACTGGCCTGCGTTCGACCGGATCTACACGCGCTACCTGGGCGACCATCGACCCGCACGTGCAGTGGTCCCCGTGCCGGCTCTGCATCACGGGTACCTGATTGAAATCGAAGCGCTGGCCGGTGGCGGTTAAGGGCATGAAATAGACCTCAGCCCCCCCGGAAGCGATGTCGCTACATTTTTTGCGAAGTTAGCCTGGCAGATACAGCAGATTGTTCTTTGTCGGGCTCAACAACGGCACATCCCGCCAGGACCGCTTTGGTAGTTTATCGGGAAGAATCACGGCCTGCTTTCGGCTACGTCGTCACTGCTTCAGGAGCCCGTTGGATGACCACCCAAACCTCGAATATTGCACAAACCACCGGGCAGTTTTATATCGATGGACGCTGGCAGTCGCCAGCCCGATCGACGACGCTATCGGTGATCAATCCCGCCACCGAAGAAATGATCGCCGAGGTTGCCCAAGGCTCCTCCCAAGACGTCGACCGCGCCGTCGCGGCGGCTCGCGCGGCGTTTCCCGGTTGGGCCGCGACGCCGGTGGCGGACCGTGCATTGATCGTCGGCAAGATTCACGAGCTGATGCTCGAACGTAAGGAAGCGCTGGCCCAGGTGCTATGCCTGGAGATGGGCGCGGCCATCGGTTTCGCGCGGTCCATGCAGGTGCCATTGGCCGCCGAGCACGTTCGGGTCGCGCGCGATGTGCTGTGTTCTTTTCGCTTCCAGCACGTGGAAAACGGCACGGCCATCGTGCATGAACCCATTGGTGTCTGCGGCCTGATCACGCCGTGGAACTGGCCGCTTTACCAGATCACCGCCAAGGCCGCGCCGGCGATAGCCGCCGGCTGCACCGTGGTGCTCAAGCCCAGCGAACTGTCGCCCTTGAGCGCCCTGTTTTTCGCCCAGTTGGTGCATGACGCGGGCCTCCCCGCCGGCGTATTCAACCTGGTCAATGGCAACGGTGCCGAGGTCGGCACGGCCATGGCGGCACACCCGGACATCGACATGATCTCCATCACCGGCTCCAACCGCGCGGGCGCCTTGGTCGCGCAAGCTGCCGCCGCCACGGTGAAGCGCGTCACCCAGGAGCTGGGCGGCAAGTCACCGAATATATTGCTGCCCGACGCGGACTTCGCCAAAGCCGTGCCGCCGGGGGTGTTGTCGGCGTTCCGCAACGTCGGCCAGTCGTGCAGCGCACCAACCCGAATGATTGTGCCGCGCAACCGCTTGGCGGAAGTCGAGGCGCTGGCCGCCGCCACCGCCAACGCGATCATCGTCGGTGACCCCTTGTCGGAAGAAACCGTACTGGGTCCGATCGCCAACGAGGCACAGTTCAAGCGCGTGCAGGCCATGATCGAAGCGGGCTTGGCTGAAGGGGCAAAACTGCTCTGCGGCGGTCCGGGGCGCGTAGCGGGTTTCGAGAAAGGCTTCTACACCCGGCCAACGGTGTTCTCCCACGTCAGCACCGGCATGCGCATCGCCCAGGAAGAGATCTTCGGCCCGGTGCTGTGCATCATCCCCTACGACACGGTGGATGAAGCGGTGGCCATCGCCAACGACACCGTCTACGGCCTGGGCGCCCATGTCCAAGGCCAGGACCTCGATCAGGCCCGCGCCGTGGCCGCGCGCATCCGCGCCGGGCAAGTGCTGTTGAACTACCCGGCCTGGAATCCCATGGCGCCATTCGGGGGTTACAAGCGTTCGGGAAACGGACGCGAATATGGGGTGCATGGGTTTGAGGAATATCTGGAAATCAAGGCGATTGTCGGGTTCGAGTGACTGCCCTACTCCTCGAACCGCCCCGTGCCCTCACGATCACGTTCGTAGTGCCGGGCCAGCGCAAACGCCGGCAGCCAGGACTCGCGGCGCACGGTCCAGCTTTCGTAGGTGGGCATCAGTTGGTCGGGCGCATCCAGCGTGCCCAGGTTCAGTTCAATCTCGTCGCCACTGCGGGCGAACAGGGATGAGCCGCAGGTGGGGCAGAAATGGCGCCCGGCATAGTCCCGGGTTGCGCCCGTGATCGTCACCGCGTCCTCGGGGAACACCGCGGCGGCGTAAAACACTGCGCCAAGGTGCTTGCGGCAATCGAGGCAGTGGCAAAGGCCGACCCGGTATGGGCGCCCCGAAGCTTCAATGCGAATGTTGCCGCACAGGCAACCGCCGGTGAATCGGTCCATTGTGCATCTCCTCTGCTATCGAGAATTTTCATGACGTGTGCCGATCAAGAATAGGTGCATGTTGCGCCATCAGCTCGAGCACCCAGTCGATGAACACTCGCAACTTGGCGCTGATGTGACGGTTCGGCGGGTAAGCCACGTAGAGCGGCATCGGGTCCAGGCGCCAGCCTGCGAACAGCGGCACCAGCGTACCCTGCGCCTCGTGGAGTCGTGACATGTAGCTGGGCAGCCAGAGTATTCCCAACCCCGCCAGGCCTGCGGCGAGGTAAGCGTTGCCATCGTCGACCGCCACGACGTAACGCCCTTTGATGTGCAGGCGCTCGTCGTGGTTGTGCATGGCGTAAGGCAGCGCTTTGCCGGTGCGTGCCCAGAGGAAACCGACGATGCGGTGCTCGGAATCCTCCAGTTCCCGGGGATGGACGGGCGTGCCCACGCGCGCCAGGTAACTCGGCGCGGCGAAGACGCCGAGGGCCAGGTCGCCGACGCGCCGGGCGATCAGCGACTGATCCGTCAGTTCGCCGCCACGCACCACGCAATCGACGTTTTCATCAATGATGTCGACGATGCGATCGCTCACGCCCATGTCGATCTGGATGTCCGGGTAGCGGGCATGAAAAGCCGGCAGCGCCGGCACCAGGATTATCGCGGCCAGCGGGCTCGGCACATCCACCCGCAGACGCCCTCGAGGCAGCGCCTGAGCGCTGGACAGGCTGGTCTCGGCATCGTCCATGTCAGCCAGCAGGCGAATCGCCCGCTCGTAGAAGACCGCGCCGTCAGCGGTGACATTGACCTTGCGCGTCGTGCGGTTGAGCAACTTGACCCGCAAGCGTGCCTCGAGCTGCTGCACCAGTTGGGTCACGGTGGTCTTGCTCATGTGCAGGGTTTGCGCCGCCTTGGTAAAACTGCCCGCCTCCACCACTCGAACAAACGCCTGCATCGCATCGAAACGATCCATCTTCCCCGCCACCTCCGTCAGATTGTTCGGAATTCACAAACAGTGAGCGCCAAGGTTGCTCGTTTATCGCCCGGGGACAAGCCCCTAGAGTGACGTCAACGATGAATTCGCGTCGTTCCACATGATTTCCGGAGGTCCCCATGACACCGCGTGACGTAGTTTTCCCACCCGGACGCCAGGCGCTATACGAACGCAACCGCTATTCGCCGGCGATTCGTTCCAATGGTTTCCTGTTCGTGTCCGGGCAAGTCGGCAGCACCGAGGATGGCTCGCCCGAGCCCGTGCTGGAAGACCAGGTCCGCCGCGCCTTCAACAATCTCAAGGCGATACTCGCCGCCGCAGATTGCAGCTTTGACGATGTGGTCGATGTCACGGTCTTCATGGTCGACCCGCAGTCGATTTTCGAGCGGGTCTGGAGCGTCGTGCCCGAATTCTGGGGCAACGCGCCGCACCCGACGCTGACGGCCGTAGGCGTGACGTGGCTGTATGGTTTTCAGTTCGAGATCAAGGTGATCGCCAAATTGCCTGAAGGCGACAGGTAACGCGTTGACCTACGCACGACAAAGCAATGCCATCGCGAGCAGGTCCGCGATGGCGAAGCGTCAACCTTTCACCGCTGCCTGGATCGCCGCGATGTCGATCCTGGTCATCGTCATCATGGCTTCGAAGGCACGCTTGGCGGCGGCCTTGTCGGTGCTGATGACGGCATCGACCAGCACGCGGGGACTGATCTGCCACGACACACCCCATTTGTCCTTGCACCAGCCGCAGGCGCTGGCCTGGCCGCCGTTGTCGATGATCGCGTTCCACAAGCGGTCCGTTTCGGCCTGGTCATCGGTGGCGACCTGGAACGAAAAAGCCTCGTTGTGCTTGAACATCGCGCCGCCGTTGAGCCCGATACAAGGGATGCCGATCACCGTGAAATCCACGGTGATCACATCGCCCTGCTGGCCGGCCGGGTAATCGCCCGGCGCATGATGGATGGCGTTCACTGCGCTGTCGGGAAACGTCCTTGCATAGAACTCCGCCGCTTCCTGCGCAGTGCCGTCGTACCAGAGACAGATCCTGTTTTTATTGTTCATTGCGCTTCTCCGAAAGGGACTGGACGGTAAAGTCTAGCAGCCCCCCGCGAAGGTGAATGACCAGGCCTCAGGTGAACAGATCGACACCCAGTTGGAATGCAACCCACAGCGCCAGGCCAGTGGCAAAGACCAGGGCGATGTTTTCGAACAGGTTGTTGCGGTATTCCTTGCTCAGCAACGACTTCTGGTTGGACATGATCAACAGGCCCAGGGAAATCACCGGCAAGCCAATGATGTTCAGCGCATTGACGCCGATGGTCAGGGTCACGAAGTCCGGCATGCCGGGCAGCGACCAGATCAGCGGTGTCACGAGGATGAACAGCATGAACCACTTGTGCATCGGGTCGCGATGGAATTCCTTGCCATAACGCTCGCGACGCTCGGGCTTGACGTGCTGGAAGGCGTCGGTGATGAGCATCGGAAACGCCGTGGTCTTGCCGGAAATACTGGCGAACAACGTGGCGAAGACACCGATGAAGAAGACGTACCAACCGATCGGGCCGAAGAAGATTTCCAGGGCCTTGCCCAAGTCGCCCAGGGTGTTGACCTCAATGCCGTTGGGCCGCAGGATTTCCGCGCCGACGATCCAGATCGCCAGGTTGATGACGATGCCGACGAACACCGCAAACAGCAGGTCGTTACGCTGGATGCGCTTGTGCTCCGGCCCGACCCAACCTTTCTGGCGCATGACGTAGGGGTGGACGAAGTTGGCGATGGAACCCGCCACCGCACCGATCACCGACACCGCCACCAGCAGCGCACCGTGCACGCCTTCATCGGGCGGGATGCTGAAGCCGATGGTGCCTTTGACGATACCGGCGACATCCGGCCCGGACATCACCGCCAGCGCCAGGAACGCCAGGGTCATGATCGCCAGCAGCGCCTTCATCACGCCCTCGATCATCGTGTAGATATTGCGACCGACGAGCATCCACACCGCCAGCACCACCGCCACCGAACAGAGCAGCGCGTAGTCCGTCTTGAGCAGCATGGCCAAGGCCTCGCCGGCGCCCTTGATCATGTAGGCATTCATCAGATGCCCCATGAGCAGCGCATACACCAGCAGGAACCAGGCAAAGAACGGATTGAGTTGCGCGTAGCCTTGCAGGATGGTCATGCCCTGGTTATTGCAGAGCTGGAAGCGCGCGATGATGTTGACGATCAGGTATCGAAGCAGCAGCGACACCGCCAACACCCACATCATGGCGTAGCCGTAGTTTGCGCCGGCCACGGAAGAGGTGATGAGGTCGCCGGCGCCCAGCCAGGACAGTACCGCGATGATACCGGGGCCAAGTAGCTTCAACAGTCGTGTGAAGCGGCCTCGCGCGGGGGCACTGGCCTTGCCTTCTACGGAAGGAATGCTCGACATGGATGGATCTCCGTTATTTTTTTTGTGCGAACGGCGACAGTCCATCATATTTCGTACGACATCGTACAACCAAAATTAAACCGGGAGTATGTAAAAATGTTTCCAGGCCTGAGGTATGGGAAAACGCCACTACGGCAAGCCCTCACGGGACACTCCCCTGCTCGCCATGGTTGATCATCCAGCGAATCATGCTCGCCACCGGCACGCGATAGTGTTGGACCGCGTTCAAACCCGCCTGCTCATGCCGATATCGTTCGACATAGCGGCTGAGCAACACATGACTGCCATCCTCGGCAAGCCGCAGCTCAACTTCGTGGCAATGCAGAGCACCTTGGCCGAGGGTTTTCACCCGACGGCGCAGGACCAGCGCTTCGCTATTCATCCGCGGCCCCTTCTTCCTGGCATTGCGGCTCGTCTTGCACGGAGCCCAGTTTGCCGTCGGCGACGAAGTCGGCGCGCCGTTGCGCGATCGCGTCGCGGAGCGCCACGTAATAATCGGGTTGGGTTTGCAGCTTGTCGGTGAGCGGCAACGCCTCGGCGCGACCATCGACAACACCACCCACGGTCTTGATCGTGCCCAACGTCTCGACGGTATCGCTGTTGCTGCCGAACGGGTCCACGGCGAAGCTCACCACCTTGCCGGTCGCATCGCGCAAATTGCCGGTGCCAAACAACGGCAGCTCGACAATCGGCCCGGGGGCGATGTTCCAGACGCCGAAGGTCTGGCCGAAATCGGCCTCGTGGCGCTCGATGCCCATCTTGCCCGACACGTCGATCAGCCCGACCATGCCCACGGTGGTGTTGATGACAAACCGCCCCAAGGTGGTGACCGAGCGCTGCCCGTTGCCTTGCAACAGATCGTTGATGAACACCTTGGGCTCGCCGAAGTTGGCGACGAAATTGTGCACGCCGGTCTGGACCATGTCCGGCAGTTTGCGATAACCCCGGGCGACGGGGGCCAGCGCGTAATCGTCGAGCGTGCGGTTGAAAGCGAAGATGCCGCGGTTCACCGGCTCGACGGGGTCGTGCACGGCGTAGGGAGCAGGCTGGCAACTGCCTGGCGTTGCCGGGGGCGTGCTGGTGCAACCGCTGGCAAACGCCGCCAGCGCAACGATGACAGTGGATCGAGCAAGCAGCGGCGCGGGTCTGGCGATCGGCATACAGAATTATCTCGGCGAGGAATAAGGAGTGCCTACCCGTTGAAAGCCGAACACCAAACCCGTGGCGAGGGAGCTTGCTCCCGCTGGGTCGCGAAGCGGCCCCCAAAAATCCATGAGCGCTTCGCACTCAAGCGGGAGCAAGCTCCCTCGCCACAGGGTTCAGTGCACAGCTTCATTGGCTGACATCGATGCAAGCCTGCCGCTGTTTTCTTGCCTGAAGATTTCCGCAATGTTGCGCGCCGGTCGCTTTGTTTCCAGATTGAAATATATGACGCAAGCGGCGGATTGACCCTAGTATCGCCTCCTGTATCCCTTGCCCGACGTGACCACTGTGAGCCATCTACTCCTGGTGGACGACGACCTCGAAGTCCTCGCCCTCCTGCGCAAATTCCTCGAACAACATGGCTACAGCGTCGAAGTGGCCGCCGACGGCGCGGCGCTGTGGCAGGCGGTCGAGCGGCGGATGCCCGACCTGATCATCCTCGACGTCATGCTGCCGGGCGACAACGGCCTGGTGCTCTGCCAGCGACTGCGGGCCGAACACCGGGTCGGAATCATCATGCTCACCGCCATGGGCGAGTTGAGCGATCGCGTCGTCGGCCTGGAAATGGGCGCCGACGATTACCTGACCAAACCCTTCGACGCCCGCGAGCTGCTGGCCCGGGTCCGCGCCGTCCTGCGGCGTACCGGCGAAGCCAGGGGCAGCCTGGGCGATATCTCCCGGCCGGTGCTGGAATTCGAGGGCTGGCAGCTGGACGTCACCCGCCGCGAGTTGCGCTCCCCCGACAAGGTCATGATTCCGCTGTCCACCGGCGAGTTCGAATTGCTGCTGGTCTTCGCCGAACACCCGCGCCGCGTACTGACCCGCCAGCAGTTGCTAGATATGGCTCGTGGCGAAACCTTCGATGCGTTTGACCGCAGCATCGATGTCCAGGTCAGCCGACTGCGGCGCAAACTGGAGTCCGACGTTACGGGCCCATCGATGATCCGCACCGTCCGCAACAGCGGCTACCTGTTCAGTCCCCACGTGGTGAAGCGATGATCAGCCAGCGCACCAAAGTGCCTCGGCCACGGGACACGGTCGCACGCTGGATCGCCCTGACCACGATGCTCGCAATGTTGACGCTGCTGGCCCTCAACGAGCTGTTTTCCCTGCTGGCCGGCGCCTGGGCGCGCCCTCCCCTGATGGAAACCGGCCTGATGGAAAAGGCGGCGGCCATCACCCGCATCATCGACTCGGTCGACTCCGGACAACGGCTCGACATTGCCAAGGCCGCCAGCGACCAAGGGCTCAGCGTGCAGTGGTTGCAGCGCCGTGAAGAGGCGCGGTTGCCCATCGTCGACGACCCAGAGTTCAGCGAGGGCTCGGCGTTTTTGCGTCGTCAACTGGGCAGGCCCGACGCCCGCGTAGAAGCCTACGAGCCGGGCGATTGGCCCACCGATGATCCCGCTCGGCGCTACGCCCTGATCATCGAGCTGGCCGACCATACCTGGGTGGACCTTTCCGTGGCCTCACGCAGCTGGGGCCTGGGGGAATGGCAGCGCAACCTGATCATTATCGCGCTGATCCTGCTCTCGACATTGATCGTCGCCCTGATTGCCACGCGGCACCTGGCGACACCGCTGGAACGCTTCGCCGAGGGCGCCAGGCGCTTCGGCGTGGATTTCCGGGCGCCGCCCATCCCGGTCGTCGGCCCCTTCGAGATCCGCCAGGCGATCCTGGCGTTCAATGCCATGCAGGCCCAGCTCAAGCATTTCGTCCAGGACCGCACACAAATGCTCGCGGCTATTTCCCATGATTTGCGGGCACCGTTGACCCGCATGCGCCTGCGCGGGGAATTCATCGAGGACGCCGAACAGCAATCGAGATTATTCAGGGACGTCGATGAAATGCAGGCGATGGTCAACGCGGCATTGGAGTTCTTCCGCGACGAAGCGCGGCTCGAGCACGCCACGGCATTCGACCTGGCAGAACTGCTGCACACTGTCGTCGATGACTTCAGGGACGCAGGTATCGAGGTCTACTTTGAGGGCGCCCAGCGGTTTGTCTATGTAGGCCGGCCCATCGGGATAAAACGTGCGCTGACCAACCTGATCGACAACGCGATCAAATACGGCACCGAGCCCAGCGTCCAGCTCAAGGCCTATACGGACTGCGTCGAGATCCGCGTCCTCGACCGCGGTCCGGGCATCGCGCCGCCATTTCACGAGCAAGTCTTCGCGCCATTCTTTCGCATCGAGGGTTCGCGCAACAAGAACACCGGCGGCGTCGGCCTGGGCCTGTCGGCGGCGCGGGCGACGGTGCTGGAGCATGGCGGCACGCTGACCCTCAGGAATCGGCGCGATGGTGGCCTGGAGGTCAAAGTCACGCTCCCGCTCAATTGACTCCTGGGCGAACAATGCCCTAAACATCACGCGCCTTCCCCGGTAGGATGTCCGGCCTTTGCCTTGGACCCAGTCGCCTGGAATTGCCTGATGATCCTGATCGTTTACGCCCATCCCTACCCCGACCAGTCGCGGGTCAACCAGCAAATGCTCAAGCGCGCGTCCGCCAATCCGCACGTGGTGATACGGTCTCTCTACGACCTCTATCCCAACTTCGACATCGACGTCGAGGCCGAACAGCGCGCCGTCGAACAGGCAGGCCTGGTCGTGCTCCAGCATCCGATGTACTGGTACAGCATGCCGCCCCTGCTGAAATTGTGGATCGATAAGGTGTTTACCCACGGCTGGGCGTACGGCAAAGGCGCAACGGCCCTCACGGACAAAAGCCTGCTCTGGGCGGTGACCACCGGCGGCGAACACGATCATTTCCAGATGGGCGCCTATCCAGGCTTTTGCGTGCTGGCCCAGCCCCTCCAGGCGACCGCACTTTACTGCCACATGCGCTGGTTGGAGCCGGTGGTCGTGCATGGCGCGTATGCCGCCGAATCCGACGCCCAACGCGCACAAATCGAACACTACGGCGAACGCCTGGCCGCCTGGAAGGAAGATTGATATGGAGACCCATAGCCTGATTGAAATGCTGATCTACCTGGCCTCGGCGACGTTGATCGTACCGATTGCCGTACGTTTCGGCCTGGGCCCGGTGTTGGGTTACCTGCTGGCCGGCTGCGTGATCGGTCCGTGGGGGCTGAAGCTGATTACCGACGTAAAGGCCATCCTGGAGTTCGCCGAAATCGGCGTGGTCCTGATGCTGTTCATCATCGGCCTTGAGCTCGATCCCAAACGCCTGTGGGCGTTGCGTCGGATGGTGTTTGGTGGCGGCGCGCTACAGATGCTCGCTTGCGGTGCCGCCATTGCGGCGTTCTGCGCAGCCCTCGGGCTGGGTTGGACGGCCGCTCTGCTGGTGGGCCTGACCCTGAGCCTTTCCTCCACGGCCATCGCCATGCAGGCGATGAGCGAACGCAACCTGACCGCGACCGCCGTGGGCCGCAGCAGCTTTGCCGTGCTGCTGTTCCAGGACATCGCGGCCATTCCGCTGGTCGCCATGATCCCGTTGCTGTCGGCCCACGGCAATACACCGTCGGGCACCGCCCTGGCGTTGTCGATCGTCAAGATCGTCGCCGCCATCAGCGTCGTCGTGCTGCTCGGGCGTTACGTGACGCGACCGCTGCTGCGCTTCGCCGCTCGCTCGGGCCTGCGTGAAATCTTCAGTGCCGTGGCGCTGTTCCTGGTGTTCGGCTTCGGCTTTCTGCTGGAAGAAGCCGGCCTGTCGATGGCCATGGGCGCCTTCCTCGCCGGCGTGCTGCTGGCCAGTTCTGAATACCGCCACGCCTTGGAGAGCGACATCGAACCGTTCAAGGGCCTGCTACTGGGGTTGTTCTTCATCGGCGTCGGCATGTCGATCGATTTCGGCACGCTGATCGATTCACCGCTGAAAGTCATCACCCTGACCCTCGGGTTCATCCTGATCAAGCTGTTGGTGATCAAGACCGTCAGCCGCTTCCTCAACGTCCCCGACGGCCAGCGTTCCTGGCAGGCGGTATTGCTCGGCCAGGGCAGCGAGTTCGCCTTTGTGGTGTTCGGCGCCGCGACGCTGGCCGGCATCCTGACCGATCAGTGGGGCAAGAGCCTGACGCTGGCGGTGGCCCTGTCGATGTGCGTGACGCCGCTGCTGATTCTGCTGCTGGAGCGGATCGAGTCGGCCAGCAAGAAAGACCGCCAGGAATCCGACCTCGTCGACCAGCAGAACCCGCGGGTGATCATTGCCGGCTTCGGCCGTTTCGGACAGATCGCCGGACGTTTGCTGATGTCCTGCGGCGTCGAGGTGGTGGTCCTGGATCACGACCCTGACAACATCGAGACGCTGCGCAAATTCGGCGTGAAAGTGTTCTACGGCGATGCCACGCGCCTCGACCTGTTGCACGCGGCCGGCGCGGCACAGGCGGCGGTGCTGATCAATGCGATCGACGATCAGCAAGACAACCTGACGCTGACCCGGTTGGCCCAGGAGCACTTCCCCACGTTGAAACTGGTCGTCCGCGCGCGGGACATGGGCCACCTGATCAACCTGCGGCAGATGGGTGTCGAGGTTGCCGAGCGGGAAACCTTCGAAAGCGCGCTGGCGTTGGGTCGCCGGGCACTGGTGCAGATGGGTGTCGGCGCTTACGAGGCGCGCGAACGCGCCGATCAGTTCCGCCGCTTGAATCTGCAGATGCTCGAGGAAATCGTCGCCCAACCGGAAGATGACCTCACGTTCCGGCACGACGCCTACCGACGCGCCAACGCGTTGCTCACCGAGATGTTCAACGAAGACCGCGCCCGCCCCGTCGACAGCTGGCCGGAACACCATCGAAACGAGACGGATGAGGCGCGTGGCTAGCCGGTCACCACTGACATCAGCACCGGCTCCCTGGGCAACATGGGCAGGCGTTGAAAATCGACTTCTTTCACCACCAGCCGCCATTGGACGTGGCGGCACAGATGTTCGAAAGTTTTCTGCATCAGGGCCAGCGTCAGCGGCTCGCCCGGGCAGCGGTGATAGGTGTAATCCCCGCCGCCCTGGCTGATGACAGAGGTTCTCATGGGGCACCGGCCGAAACGTTCGGGCGCAAAGCTTTCCGGGGTTTTCCAGTGCGCCGGATCACGGTTGGAGCCAAACAGATCGAGCAGCACCCGAGTGCCTTTTTCGAAGCGGTAGCCTCGCCACTCGAAACTCTCGCGCACAAACGCCGCCACCATTGGAAAGAACGCGTAAAAGCGCCGCGTTTCCTCGGCAAAAGCCCAAGCCGCAGCGTCATCGCGAGCAATGCTGGCGCGCCATTGCGGCCGGCGTTCCAACTCGATCAGCCCGAACAACAGAAAGCGCCCCACCGCCACCACTGGACGCAAAATATTTAGCAGCTCCACTGCCGCTATCCGCGGTGGGAGCAACTGGCCCTGCTCATCGCGATGCCATGCGAGTTGTTGCAGCGGGGTCTGCTGCGATGCTGGCGCCGGGTCTTGCCGACAGTTTTCTATCCAGCGCGCCGCCTGGGCCTCGCAGGCCTTGCGCCGCATCCAGGCGGCCGGCATCCGCCAGTCGACGCGGCCGTTGCCATCGATCAGCGAGGCGAGCCGACGGGTCAACCGGTGCATTTGCCGATCACTCATCATTGGCACGCCGGCCCACTCGCAGACCGATCGACACAGCAGCGCCTCGATCCACGGCAGGAATTCGATCGGCTGGTTCGCCGCAAGCTTCGCCGCCGCTTCGCTCAAGTGAGCCTCGTAGAGGCCGACCAGGCGGTTTACGCTTTCCTTGTCCAGCACGTCGAGAAACAGCTGCTTGCGTCGCGCATGAGGTGCGCCATCCAGACCCTGGACGCCGCCAGCGCCCAACAGGATGTTGCGCAGCGGCGCCGGCGTCGACGTGGGGGTCCGGACGAAGCGCCGCGCATCGTAGAACAGCTCCACCGCTTCCAGCCCACTGAGGCACAGCGTGCGCCGTCCCAGCAGTCGGGTCTGGAAAACCGGACTGCCATAGGCGACGCAACGCTTGCGTATGAACGGGTAGCCCTCGCGCAAGAAAGCCAAGGTTGAATCAGCCCAGCGGTGGCCGGGAATAGAAGGGTCTGCCATGACGAAATCCTTGCCTGACAACGATATGTCTGGGACATCGCCCGGCTGGACCCTGTTCGATTTTTCAGGCGAATGGAGACTGCCCGGAGGGGCTGCGGCTAAACCATGGCGTCAAGCTCAGCCAACATAGGCGCCGGAATGTGCAGCTCACTGGCCGAGATATTTTCCCGCAGGTGAGCCACTGACGACGTACCGGGAATCAGCAGGATATTCGGCGCACGTTGCAGCAGCCATGCCAGCGCAACGCACAGCGGCGACGCCTCCAGGCGCGCGGCAACGTTCGACAACGTTTCCGATTGCAGCGGCGTAAAGCCACCCAGTGGGAAGAACGGCACGTAGGCAATGCCCTGGCGGCCCAGGTCGGCGATAAGTTGTTCATCGTCGCGATGGGTCAGGTTGTAGTGATTCTGCACGCAGACCACCTTGGCGATGCCTTGGGCCTCCCTGACTTGCGCTGCCGTGATGTTGCTCAGGCCCAGATGGCGGATCAAGCCTTGGCGCTGCAACTCGGCCAATGCTGTGAAGGACTCTTCAATCGATCCTTCAGCGGGCGCATGCACATCGCCCATGACCCGCAGGTTGACCACGTCCAGCACCTCGACGTCGAGGTTGCGCAGGTTGTCGTGCACCGCACGGGTCAGCTCGGCGGGGCTCTGGGCTGCGTTCCATGACGCATCGGCGCCACGAACAGCACCGACCTTGGTCACGATGACCAGGTCGTCGGCGTAAGGGTGCAGCGCCTCGCGGATCAGTTGGTTGGTGACATGGGGCCCGTAAAAATCGGCGGTATCGATGTGATTGACTCCGGCCGCCAAGGCTTCGCGCAGCACGGCGATGGCCGCCGCCGGGTCCTTGGGCGGTCCGAAGACCTGCGGCCCCGCCAGTTGCATCGCGCCGTAGCCCATGCGGTTGACCGTACGATTACCCAGTAAAAAAGTCCCTGCCTTGTCTGCCCTGCTCATCGCGTACCCCTTGAATTAGTCTGTGTGAGCCGACTATAGGCGTTGACCACTCCACTGATAATCAGGTGCAATCCGAACGGGTTGTACGACGGAGAGAACAATGGCGACGGATATTCAAGACTTGCTGGCCTTTGTGGCGGTGGTCAATGCGCGGGGATTTCGAGAAGGCGCCCGGCTCAGCGGCAAATCCGCCTCCAGCCTCAGCGACGCGGTACGCCGAATTGAAAGCCGACTCGGCGTGCGCCTGCTCAACCGCACCACCCGCAGCGTGGTGCCGACCGAGGCCGGCGCACGGTTGATGGAACGGATCGTGCCGGCCTTGGGCGAGGTCGAATCCGCGCTGGACGTCGTCAACGATTTTCGCGACCGTCCCTCGGGCACCCTCAGGTTGAATGTCCCCGTCAGCGCCGCCCGGCTGGTGTTGCCTTCAATCGTCGCGCCATTTCTGAAAAGCTATCCCGACATCCGCCTGGAAGTGGTCACCGAAGAGAGCTTCGTCGACATGCTCGCCGCCGGGTGTGACGCGGGTATTCGCTACGACGAGCGTCTTGAACAGGACATGATCGCGATCCCCATCGGTCCCCGCCTCCAACGCTTCGCGACCGCTGCCTCACCGGCGTATCTCGACGCCAGGGGCCGGCCCGAGCATCCACGAGACTTGCTGCAACACGCTTGCCTGGCGGGCAAGTTTCCCAGCGGTGCGTTGCCGCTCTGGGAATATGAGCGCGACGGCGAGACCATCAGCGTCGAACCGAACGGCCCGCTGATCGTGCGCATCGGCGGTGCCATGGACCTCGCGGTGCAGGCTGCGGTGGATGGGCTGGGGATCGTCCACCTGTTCGAGGACTGGCTTCGACCGCACCTGGACAGTAGCGCACTCGAGCCAGTGCTCGAACCCTGGTGGCAGCGCTTTACCGGACCATTCCTCTACTACCCCGGACGCCGTTACCTGCCCTCGCCGCTGAGGGCGTTTGTGGATTTCATCAATG
This sequence comes from Pseudomonas sp. Z4-20, assembly GCF_051131955.1. Lineage (NCBI taxonomy): Bacteria > Pseudomonadati > Pseudomonadota > Gammaproteobacteria > Pseudomonadales > Pseudomonadaceae > Pseudomonas > Pseudomonas sp. Z4-20. The sequence continues at coordinate 2,192,054 of NZ_CP071641.1, read as the reverse complement.
AGAACCGCGGTAGCTGAGGGGTCGGGGCGCAGGCACGTTCCTGCGGGATCGCTCACAAGCGACTAGGGCTTGCCCAACTCCATTCCCTGGGCCTGCCACAGCGTCTGGAACGGTCCTTCGCGCTGGCGCAGCTCATCGGGCGAACCGTCTTCGACAATTCTTCCGGCCTGCAGGACCAGGATCCGGTCGAACCGCGCGATCGTCGACAACCGGTGTGCCACCGCCAGCACAGTGCGGCCGCGCATCAAGTCATCCAGCGCCATCTGGACCTTGGCTTCAGATTCGGAGTCCAGCGCCGAGGTGGCTTCGTCAAGAATCAGGATCGGCGCGTCCTTGAGGAAGGCCCGCGCCAACCCGAGGCGTTGGCGCTGGCCGCCCGAGAGCATCACGCCACGTTCGCCCACCAAGGTGTTGAACCCTTGCGGCAGGCTGCGGATGAATTCTTCGCAATAGGCATGGCGGGCTGCGTTGATCACCTGCGCCTCGGTGGCATCGGGCTGGCCGTAGGCGATGTTTTCGTAAATGGTCCGATTGAACAACGCCGGCTCCTGCGGCACTACGGCGATCTGGCCGCGCAGGCTGTCCTGGCTGACCGAGCGCACGTCCCGCCCATCGATCAGGATCACCCCGCTACGCACATCGTCCAAGCGTTGGACCAGATTGATCAGCGTCGACTTGCCCGCCCCCGAAGGACCGACGATCCCGACTTTTTGGCCGGCCGGAATGTCGAGGGACAGGTATTTGATTGCGCCACGGCCGTCGGTGTAGCTGTAGCTGACGTCGATAAACTGGATGTTGCCGCGCCCAGGCGCCAGCTCCGCCGGGGTGTCGCTGAGGGCGTGAGGTTGGACGATGATGCGCAGGGTTTCGGCGATGACGCCCATCTGCTGCGAGGTGTCCACCAGCGCCAACGCCAAGTCCCGTGAGCCGTGCAAGATGCGAAACGACAAGGCGCTGACCATCACCACATCGCCCGGCGTGATCTGCCCGTCCTGCCACAACAGAATCGACCAACCGAGCATGCCGCCGGCCATGATCGACAAGCAGATGTCATGCAGGACCCGGGCTTTTTCCAGGTAGATCCAGCTACGGCGCTGGGCCTTGGCCTCGACGCCAATCGCCTGCTCCAGTCGGCGCCGTTCGCGGTGGCGGGCAGAGAACGCCTTGATCGTCCAGACATTGGACACCTGATCGACCAGTTCACCACCGACCCGCGCCGACTGCGAAGCGAAATCGATATGCCGGCTGCGCCCACGCAAGCCCATCACGGTGATCAGCGAGGCCACGGCGACCACGGCGCCAATCAAGGCGATGCCCATCGAAAATCGCACGGTAAACAGCACCACCACGGCGCCGATGAAATCAACGCAAGGCGGAATGATTTTCCAGGCGAGGCCACCATAGATCGACCCGGCCGCCGCCCCCGCCGAGGAAATCCGGTTCGCCAGTGCCCCGGCAAAATGCTCGGAAAAATAGCGCATCGGGTGGCCCGTCAGATGATTGAACAGGTCGATCCGCAGGTCCGCGCAACTGGCGACCACGGTGCGGCAACCCAGGTAGCCACCCGACCGCCAGAACAGGTTTTCCACCACGATCAGCGCAATGAACACCGTGAACGGCAGCCACACGTGAGCGGCGGCCCCCCTGCCCTGGGCCATGGCGTCGACTAGCAGCTTCATGCCGAACTGCACCGCCACGGCGCAACTCGCAGCGCCGACGATCAATAGGAACAACGTCGCGAAATGCCACGGCCTCAGGGTGACGTACCGCCACAAGAAGGCAATCGCGGTATTGGGCAACGGCAATCCTTGCGCGGGCTGACTGTTCATTTCATTGCCGCTCCCCGTTCATTGCAGCTGCGCAGTCGCCTTGGCTGAGGCAAAACGCGCCTGCAGCTCTTTCATCGCCCTGTGCAGCGGATGAAAAGACGCGCGGCTGCCCTCGCTGTCGGCATAGCCAAACACACCGGTGGGACAGTAGCGATCATCGTCCCAGCCCGGGTAGTCGAGAAACGGGTACCAGCACACGCCCTCTATCGGCATACCGCGCCCGATGGCCAACGCCAGTTGCTCGCCGATGGCGTGCAGCCAGGGCACGCGGGCAGTGTCTTCGGCCCCGGTTTCCGAGAGCAACAAGGGCCTGCGATAACGTTGGTGGACTTCACTGAGCATGCCCACCAACGGGCGATAATCCGCGCTTCCCTGCTCGATCCGATCACCGTGGAGGAACCACTGGTTATGGGGGTAGAAATTCACGCCGAGGATATCCAGGTACTCTTCTCGTCCGCCCAGCCCCGGCCAACTTCGACCGGTGAGCAGATCCCAGGCCTCGAACTGGGATTGGCGATACGCCTCGGCGGCCTCGACATCTTCGGCTCTGCGCGATGAGGAAAGCACGTTGATCAGCGGATCGCACTGGACAAACCGCGCCCCGGGAGTCACCTCGCGAATCGCCTCGATGGCCGCGATACTCGCCCGCACCAGCTGGTGCTTGAGTTCCGTGCCCCGACCTTGCGCACCTGGATTGAAATAGGCGACATCCCCGCCGGCCCAACTCCAGAACGAGATTTCATTGATCGGCGAATAGAACGGGATCTCGATTCCTTCGTCGCGCATCAGTCGCGCCACAGCGCCGGCGAACCGGGCAAACCGCTCGACGAAGGCAGGACGCCAGATATCCAGGTCGTCGGGATAGCCGTAATGACACAAGTCCCAGACCACTTGCACATCACAACGTCGGGCCGCGCGCAGCATCGGCAAGAAGCTGCTCCAGTCGTATCGGCCCGGCTGCTGCTCGATCAAATGCCAACGCAGGCCGTCCCTGGCGCAACGAATGCCGAGGTCGGCGAGCTGGCGATAATCCTGTTCTGTCCATCGGTCGTGGCGGGTCGCGGCGAGCATGTCCAACCGACGCCCATCGGCACGCCGTTGGGTCGAGCATTCATAGCCGGCCATCACGAAACTGTTGAAGATTCTTTCCTGCACGCTGCTGCCTCCCTCTGCGCGGGTGAAGCCAGGTATCAACCTGGCTCGACTTCGTGGGCCTTCACCTCGACACCTTCCTGTTCGGCGATGCGCTGATACAACGCGAGCGCCTGGCCGACCACCTGGTCCATGTTGTAGTACTTGTAGGTGCCCAGCCGACCGAGAAAAGTCACTCCCGGCGTTTCGTCAGCCAACGCCTTGTAGCGTTTGTACAGCTCGGCGTTCTCCGCTCGTGGCACTGGGTAATACGGGTCGCCCTCGGCACAGGGAAACTCGTAGGTCACGCTGGTGCGCGGGTGTTGCTGGCCGGTGAGGTGCTTGTATTCGGTGATGCGCGTGTAGGGCACCGCCTCGTCCGGGTAATTGACCACCGCCACCGGCTGGAACTGCTCTTGATCGATGGTTTCATGCTGGAAACGCAACGAGCGGTACGGCAGTCGGCCAAAGCAATGATCGAAGTACTCGTCGATAGGCCCGCAATACACCAGCTCACGATGAGGGATGCGTTCGCGAACGATCCTGAAATCGGTGGACAACAGCACGTCGATGTTCGGATGGTCGAGCATGCGCTCGAACATCCGGGTGTAGCCGTGCAAGGGCATCATCTGGAACTGGTCGTTGAAATACCGATCGTCCGTGTTGGTGCGTGTCGGCACTCGCGAGGTCACCGACTTGTCCAGTTGCGAAGGGTCCAGGCCCCATTGCTTGCGGGTGTAGCCGCGAAAGAACTTCTCGTAGAGTTCGCGCCCGATCTGGTTGATAACCACGTCTTCCGAGGTGCGGATCGAGTCCACAGCTTCTGCCCGTTGCGCCAGGAACGCTTCGGCTTCCTCTTCATCCATGGACAGCCCGAACAGCGTGTTGAGCGTCGTCAGGTTGATGGGAATCGGCACGCGATGCTCATCGACCTGGGCCAGGACCCGATGCTCGTACGGTCGCCATTCGGTGAAGCGCGACAGATAATCGACGATGCGCTGGGCATTGGTGTGGAAGATGTGGGGGCCGTAGCGGTGGACCAACACGCCCGCCTCGTCCAGATGATCATAGGCGTTGCCACCGATGTGATCGCGACGATCCACCAGCAGGACGCGCTTGCCCAACCCTTCGGCCAGCCGCTCGGCCAACACGCTGCCAGCGAAACCGGCACCGACGATCAGGTAGTCATACGGCGCGCTGTCTTGGAATGTACCGAGGGTTATCGTTGGCATTCGATCTGCTCCTTCATCTGGGCGCAGGTCTTGTCCCAAGACATGCCGTCCAAGGCCTTGTCGGCGTATTGCGCGATCATCCCTGGCTGGGTCCGCAGGTCCAGCGCGGCCTGGATGGCCTCGATGAAGGCCTGGGGTGTATCGGCAATGGCCACAACGCCGCTTTCGCCGTAGCCGTTGACCACATCGCGAATCGGCGTAGACACCACAGGGCAACCACCCGCCAGGTATTCGGGCGTCTTGGTGGGGCTGATGAACCGGGTGGATTCATTCAGGGCGAACGGCATCAGCGCCACGTCCCAACCCGCCAGATAGGCCGGTAGCTCGTCATATTGCTTGGCGCCCAGGTAATGGATATTCGACAGGCGCGGTAACGTCTGCGGATCGATCTTCACGACAGGCCCGATCAATACGATGTTCCAATCCGGTCGCAGCGCCGCCAGCTCGCCCACCAGCTCGATATCGAAACGCTCATCGATGACGCCGAAGAAACCCAGCCGCGGATGGCCGATATCGGCCTGGTCCGCCGGGTCGGGAATCGGCTGCCGGGCTGCGCCGAAGTGCGCCACATCGACGCTGCTGGGCATGGCGTGGACGTTGTCGTGATGTTGCCGCTTGGCCTCCCACAAGCTGTAGCCGCCGGTGAACACCACATCGGCCCTGGCCATTAACCGGCGTTCCATTTCCACCAACGCGGGCGGCGCGAACTTGAAGGCCGAGAGCTCGTCCATGCAATCGAAGATCACTACGTTAGGCTCCAGGTGATCGGTGAAGGCCTGGCTCATCGGCGTGAGGTACCAGAGCATCAATTCATTCGGCCAGTGCTCGGCCAGCCAGGCATCGAGCAACTCACGCTGCGCGTCTATCACCTGGGTTTCACCCAGCCCTTCGGGAAGCCTGGGCACCAGCACCGTCACACCCTCAGCCACCGCGTAGGTTTCCAGGTGCGCTGACTGCCGGCCCTCGAATATCGGTTCCTCGAAAAACAGCACGTCGTAGTCCTTGGCCAATCGCGACATCACGTGTTGGGGACGCTGGTAGACAAAGCCCCAGCGCAAGTGCGACAGGCACAGAAGCGTAGGTCGCAAGCCCGTGGCGGCAGCGGCGCCGTGTTGGGGAAGAAGCTGTTCTTGTTGATTCATATGACTTTCCTTTCCTAGAGACCGATGCTGGATCGAGCACAATTCCTGGCGGGACCTGGCACTGACCTGCCTGCCAGACAAGGCCTGAACACATCCCTCACGCGCTGCCTTGTGGACGTTGGAGAAACGCGATTTCGATGCCGTTCCAAATCTTGTTGAAGCCAGCCGACAAAGTGCACACACCGATCAGTCAACTGCTCTGAACTCCTGGCACTCGCCACCACACTCAACAGAACAGGCTGATGTCTCAAACGCGCACCACTGCCGAGAGAGACCGCCGGACAACGCCGAGTGTCTTGCCCAACAGACACCAGGACAGGGATAACCGAGGGGGATCGAGTGATGATTTTGGTGACGGGTGGTGCGGGTTATATAGGTGCTCACGTGGCGGTCGAGTTGATGAACCGGGGTGACGAGGTGGTGATCCTCGACAACCTGTGCAACAGCTCCCGGGCAACAGTGCAGCGCATTGCGGACGTGACGGGCCGTGAACCGTTTTTTGTCCAGGTCGACGTGAGAAGCCGTCGCGCGCTGGACAGGGTATTCAGGGAGTACCCCATCGAGGCCGTCGTCCACTGCGCCGGGCTCAAGGCCGTGGGTGAAAGTGTGCGCGAGCCGCTGAGGTATTTCGACACGAACGTCAGCGGCAGCGTCACGCTGTGCCAGGCCATGGCCGAAGCCGGCGTGTTCAACCTGGTGTTCAGTTCATCGGCGACGGTCTACGGCGATTGCGCCCAGATGCCCATCGCCGAAACCTGCCCGACCGGGCAGCCGACCAATCCGTACGGCCAGTCGAAACTGATGGCCGAGCACGTCATGAGAAGCATGGCGGCGTCCGATGCGCGCTGGTCCGTGGGGCTGCTGCGCTACTTCAATCCCATCGGCGCGCACTTTTCCGGTCAGTTGGGAGAGACGCCCACGCAAACCCCTAACAACCTCTTGCCCTACCTGTTGCAGGTAGCCAATCGCGAGCGCGATGTGCTGCGGATTTTTGGCTCCGACTATCCGACGCCGGACGGCACCGGGATCCGGGACTATGTCCATGTGATGGACTTGGCCGACGGGCATTTGCGGGCCATGGAGTTCTTGCGCGAGCAGACTGGGGTGCATATCTGGAACCTGGGCACCGGGCGCGGTTATTCGGTGTTGGAGGTGGTCAGTGCTTTCGAGCGGGTCACTGGGGTGACGGTGCCGCTGGCTTTCGAACCGCGGCGACCTGGTGATATTGCTCGTTGCTGGGCGGATCCGGGGAAAGCGGCCGGGCAATTGGGTTGGACGGCGCGTCATGGGCTTGAGCGGATGCTGGAAGATGCGTGGCGCTGGCAGTGCTTGAATTTCCCTCGGATCGAGCCGCGGGAGGTGGTTATGCGGAGTATTGAGCAAGGGTGAGTTGATTTGGTTTAGGACGCACGGGTGGGTTTGGATTGGGGGCATATCCGTTTTTTTGGTGATGGCTGCTTATGGTTTCGCCCTTACGGCGAGTCACTTTCGAAAGGCGCGAAAGTAACCAAAGCGCCCCTGCCCCACCACTTGGCACCTCGCCTGGGCTCGGTGTGCCCTCACTCCGGCATTGCTCCGTGGGCCCGCCGCGAAGGGCCATCCATGGTCCAGCGCGGCTATCCCGGCATCCATGCCGGGATGCCCACTGCGCAATGCCTCCGTTCGGCCGTCGTGGTTAACGGGGCGCCGAAATCAACGTCCACCACGAGGCGGCCTGATAGCCGACCTAATTTTTGGTAGGGCCGCGTTCCTCCTGTGGTAGCTTGCTCGCGATGAGGCAGGCACAGACAACATCTTCATCAACTGTGAAACTGCCTTCGCTAGCAACCTCCCACAATTTTGATTGGGCTACGACCGCAAGAACCAGGTCGGCTGTCAGGCCGCCTCGTTGTTGATTTTGATCTGGGGCGCCCCATTAACCACGATGGCCGAACGCAGGCATTGCGCAGTGGGCATCCCGGCATGGATGCCGGGATAGCCGCGCTGGGCCATGGATGGCCCTTCGCGGCGGGCCCACGGAGCAATGCCGGAGTGAGGGCATGCCGAGCCCAGGCGAGGCACCGAGTGGTGGGGCAAAAGCGTTTTGCTTACTTTTGCGCTTCACAAAAGTGAGTCGCTGTAAGAGCGAAACCATAATCAGCCGCTACCAAAAAACCGGATATACACACCAAAACCAGCAGCGAAAATCGGCAAAGAAATTCACCCCCGAGGCAACCGCATCCCCCCCACATTCAAACAATCGCGCTGGTTGCGCGAAAGCATCTCAACCGTCAGCCGATAAGCCTGGTCCGCGGCGTCCTTGAGCAACTGCCAATCCTCCAGGCTGATAAATTCGTGAAGCACCAATTCATCAGCACGCCGAATCAACGTGTTGTAATAATCCTCAGGAAAGTCCAGGCGATACGCATCGTCCTCAAGCAACAATCGCCAGGCTTTCAATTCCATCTCAAGATCAGTTTCACTCACGGGCGGTTGTCCTTTAAAAGTGAGCAAGGCCCACCCCGCAGTGGCAGGGTGGAACCAGGCGTAAAGCAGGATCAGCTCACTTGCGAGAGCAGGTCTTGCTTGATGAAGTTGCGCACCGTCGCCAGGTGCGTTTCTTCTTGTGCCAAGGCGTGGCCGAAGCGCTTGGCAATCAGCGGATGACCGCCCTTCTTCGCCAGCTCGATCAGCAATTCCCAGGCAGCGTTGTCTTCCAGTTCGATGGTCAGGATCGCGCTCATCGATTGCGACACTGTCGTGCGTGGGTCGGTCAATACCTGCAGGACACCCATGGCCTTGACGCCCGCCACGTCCGCGCAGGGCGTCATGGCTGTTGGGTCGCCGCCGAGGGTTTCGATGGCTTCGCGCACGATGTTCATGTGTTCGAGCTCCTCGGCCTGGATCTGCCGCAACGTCTCCACCAACGCCGGATCGGCTCCCGGCGCGGACGTCGCCTTGGCGACCATCGCTTCATACAAGCGCACGCCGGTGCGCTCGAAGGCCAGGCGCTCGCCCAGTTTATCCAGCAACACTTCCGGCGCCTTGCCGATGGTTTTGTCCAGCGCGGTCTTGACCATGCCTTTGACCGAGCCGGGGGCCGGCACCGAGCCGATCAGGTCGGCCTCGCGAATGGCGCGCTCGCGTTCGGCGGTGTAGTCGCTCATATCGCCGGGCACGTCCGCCGGGAACAGTCGGGTGGCTTCCAGTTGGCGAGCCGTGTCTTCGGGGGACATCTGCGCGCCGGTACGATTCATGCCGATGGTCACTTGACGTTCGCTCATTGTTCTTCTCCCACTGGGTTGAGTTCAGTGCCGGGCTTGAAGGTGTAGCCGGCGGAGGCGACGTTGGCGGGCACGCCTTCGCTGTTGAGTTGGGCACGATAGTCGAGCGAGGCATGACCTTCGCGCTCCTTGGGCACGTAGTCGATGCCGTGGGCACGCAAATCCACTTCGCGCGACAGGGTCTCGCGCACGAAATCACGCTGGCTCTTGAACTCGATCATGCGGGGCAACTGGCCGCCGAGCACTTCAGCAGGGTCGCGTCGTTCGTACTTCTTGAACAGCTCGCAGGCAAGGTTCAAATGGCCCAGTTCGTAGTCGACGAAGCGTTCCCACATTGCCTTGATCCGGGGATTTTCCTCCTGCTCGGCGCAGCTGGCGTAGGTGTAGACCTCCATCGCCTCATGCACCAGCCACTTCTCCATGAAGCTTTCGCTGGGGTCCTGCAGCGAGCCGTATTGGGTAACATGCTGCTCCTCCACCGAGGCAATTTCGGCGTACAACGCGCGCGCCACCGGATCGGCGAACAACGGACCGATGTTCATGTAGTAATCGTGAGTCTGGTATTCCGCCCCGGTAATCAATGCGGCGTGAATCTTGGTGATCAGCGCGGCGTTTTCTTTCTTGTAGTTGTCGCGCAAGTCGTCGCCGGGGGCGCGGTGATGCTCGCTGGTCGGCCGGCCGGGCACGATGTCCGTGTAGCCTTGCAGGATGTTGTTGGCATCCTTGCCTTCCAGCCGATCGAGCATCGCGGCGTAGCGGTAGAGGTGGTCAAAATCCTCCAGCAGGCCAAAGCGATAGGTTTGCGCCTGGTAAGGATCCGGTTCGTTCTGGGCAACGGCGGCAGTCACCTCGATCGCAACCTGCTCATACGCCACGGTGGTTTCAAGAGGCGAATGGTCCGCCGACAGCAACCAGTTGATGGCGGTCATTTGATGCTGCTCGGCACGCCTGACCTGAGCCAAGGGCGATTGCAGTTCCTTGTGAAAACGCGCGCCAAAATGCTTGAGCCGAAGCGCGTCGGATTCAACGCCGTTCATCAGGATCACCCGCACCCGCGTGAACGCATCGTCGTCCAGCTTGCTGATGGGTTTGCCGGCCAGGTCGCGCCAGGTAAAGGTCTGCTTATCGAGGGGAGTCCCTTTGTTATCCAGCAGATTATCGATATGGGTCATGGGTCGATCTCCTTCATCAGAGGCCACGCGATACGCCGCCGATACGCGGCATCGGGTAGCAAAACGAACGACCCTTGGAAAATGCGCGGCTCTGCACCGAGACGATGAGCGGTCGGATAAATGGATGAAATGCCGTTTGATTTTCCGCTCATCCGGTCAGGATCAGGATTTTCGAACCAAGCTTTGACGCCCCGGCTCGGAGGTACATAACACCGCCGCAGCCAACCGATCATGGCTCGGACCAGCGGCTGTCACGGCGGGGTGTTGCCTATGTCTGCCTGGAGTTTTCGTGATGTGTGAATGTTTCGTTCAACCAGTTTCTTCCAAGGATTCCCTGGCGTTTTTTGCCCAGCGGGATACGTTCGGCGCCAGCCACCCCCCAAGCCTGTCGGCTGACTGTCTTCACGCCGCGGCGGAACCCACGCTTCATGACCGACAAACCGTGATCAAGCCGAACATGCAGGTCAGCGCCATCCGCAACCGTGGCGGGCGGTTGGAGTGCATCAAGGTTCGCTGGGGGTGGTCGCCGGTCTGGTCGATGGGCACGATGCCGCCGCTGACCCACCTGCCCCTGCACCTGGTGATGCGCTCCAAAGTGTTTGACCGGATCAAGCACGACGGTCGCGTGCTGGTGGCGGTGGACGGCTGGTACGAAGCGTCGGACACGGCCGCGCAACACCAGGCCAAGCGCCTGAGCTATACGACCTCAAGACAATCGTCGCCAATTTTTCTCGCGGCCCTGGCCCAGGCCAGCGAAAGGCCGAACGGCTGTGACGGACTGGCCTTGGTGACCTACGGCGACACTGCCAATCAACAACAGCGGCTGCTGGCCTTCACGGGCGAGAATGCACTCGAATGGTTGCGCCCCGACCTGGATTGGGAACAGGCGCGGCACATGGCCGCGCATGTAGCGGTCACTGAACCGCAACTGGAACACGTGCTGACCGCCAAGCGGATGGTTCAGGGCCGGCGCTGACGGTTGCCCGATGAAGTGAAGGAAATCGCTAGCGGCGCGGGGATCGACGCTAAACTGGCAGGCCAGTCGCTTTTGCAGCGACTGGCCCCTTTTCTTTTTCGAGCTAGAGACTTTCATGGCGAACCACGACATCACGTTCACCCCAGACCCGGACGCAGACTCGATCTCCTCCGACGTCGCCGGTTTCGGCGGCCTGCTGGTTTCTACCCAGATCCCGACCCGCGCCGACGGCAGCCTGGAGCTGGGCGACATCACCCTGCAGAGCGAGTGCACGTTGCAAGCGCTCAAGACCGCCCTCGAACGCGCCGGCAGCTCCATGGACCGCGTGTTGCACTTGACCATCTACCTCACCGACATGGCCAATCGCGCGGCGTTCAACGAGGTGTACAAACGCTTCTTCGCCAAGCCTTGGCCAGTGCGCGCCGCGGTGGGCGTGGCGGCGCTGGCGGTGGAAGGCATGAAGGTGGAAGTGACAGCGATGGCGGCGAAGGGCTGAGCGCACAATACTTCTGGTCTTGCGAACCACTCTCGTGGCGAGGGAGCTTTGTTAAGGCTGGCTCCCGGTTCAACATCGGTGTTTTGTTGATCCGAACTCCAGCCCAATGGGGCTGTGTTTATTCAGTTGTAGGATCCTTCTGCATCAGGCTACGTCTTCTTGCGCCGTTACCGCCAACCTCAGCGAAACCCTCGCCTCGGCCAATGCCATGGTCACCGACCTGGCCTTCGACCTGGACGGCTCGCGACGACACATTGCCCTGGGCATCCAGCAGCTGATCGAACTGAGCGCAATGCTCGCCAATCGCGCGCTGGATAACGTCGAAGCCCGCTAGCCGCCGTTGCACAGCCCCCTGTGGCGAGGGAGCTTGCTCCCCCTGGACTGCGCAGCAGGCCCAAGTTTTTTGCCAAGGCAGAAACTTTTGGGGCGGCTTCGCCACCCAGCGGGAGCAAGCTCCCTCGCCACGGGGGGTTGCCTGGCAATCCCTCATCGAATCCCCGCCTATACTTCTCTGCCAATCCCCCCGGGGCCTGCACTTCCAACAATAAAAAGCAGAGGTGGAACATGGTCTGGCAACAAGTCTACGATCCCTTCGGTAATGCGGTGCTGTCGACACTCCTGGCGGCGGTCCCGGTGGTGGTGATGCTGGCGTCCCTGGCGTTCTTTCATATCAAGGCGCACCTGGCGGCGTTGTATGCCCTGGCTTCGGCGTTACTCATTGCGATCTTCGCTTTCGGCATGCCCGCGGACATGGCCGGTTCGGCGGCGTTGTATGGCGCGGCCAACGGGCTGCTACCCATCGGTTGGATCGTGCTCAACATCATCTTCCTGCACCGGCTGACCACCGAGAACGGCTCGTTCAAGGTCTTGCAGGATTCCCTGGCGCGCATCACCGACGACCGGCGTCTGCAATTGCTGCTGATCGCCTTTTGTTTCGGCGCGTTCTTCGAGGGCGCGGCGGGCTTCGGCACGCCGGTGGCGGTGACCGGGGCGATCCTGATCGGGCTGGGTTTTTCGCCCCTCGCCGCGTCCGGCCTGGCGTTGATCGCCAACACCGCGCCGGTGGCGTTCGGCGCCCTGGGCACGCCAATTATCACGCTGGCCAAGGTGACCGGGCTGGATGAGATGGAGCTGTCGATGATGGTCGGCCGGCAATTGCCCTTCTTCTCGGTCATTGTGCCGTTCTGGCTGATCTGGGCGTTTGCTGGCTGGCGCAAGATGCTGGAGGTCTGGCCGGCAATCCTGGTGGCCGGCGTCAGCTTCGCCATCCCGCAATTCCTGGTGTCGAACTACCACGGGCCGATGTTGGTGGATGTGATCGCCGCGTTGATTTCCATGGCGTGCCTGACCGGGTTTCTCAAGGTCTGGAAACCGGCCACGATCCACACCTCGGCGGCGTTGACCGGTCGGCATGATGACTCCAGGATCGACGCGAGCGAGCAACAGCAACCGGTCGCCACCGGCGCATTCGGCAGCGACGCCCGTCCCGCCGTGCTGCGCGCGTGGATGCCATGGATCATTCTTACGGTGTTCGTATTTGCCTGGGGCACCCAAGGCTTCAAGAACCTGTTCGATACGCGCCCGGCCATCGATCCCCAGACCCAATCGGCCCGGCTCGATCCCCAGGGCAAGCCGATGCGCGAGGCGAATCCGATCTTCTCGCCGCTAGTGACGTTCGGCACCATCCACCAGCAGATCGAAAAGGTCCCGCCCGTGGTGCCCCAGCCTAAAACCGAGGAAGCGGTCTACAAATTCAACTGGTTCACCGCCACCGGCAGTGGCATCTTCCTGGCGGCGATTCTCGGCGGTTTGCTGATGGGCTATTCCATCCCGCAACTGGCGCGCCACTACCTGCGAACGCTGTGGGTGGTGCGTTATTCGTTGATCACCATCGTGGCGATGCTGGCGTTGGGGTTCCTCACGCGCTATTCGGGCCTGGACGCCACCATGGGCCTGGCCTTCGCCGCGACGGGGATTTTCTACCCGATGTTTGGCACCCTGCTGGGCTGGCTCGGCGTGGCGCTGACCGGTTCGGACACGGCGTCCAACGTGCTGTTCGGCGGTTTGCAAAGGGTGACGGCGGAGCAGTTGGGCATCAGCCCGGTGTTGATGGCCGCTGCGAACAGTTCCGGCGGGGTCATGGGCAAGATGGTCGACGCCCAGTCGATCGTGGTCGCCTCTACCGCAACGCGCTGGTACGGCCACGAAGGGGAAATCCTGCGCTACGTGTTTTTCCACTCGGTGGTGCTGGCGATTCTGGTGGGCGGGCTGGTGACGTTGCAGGCGTATGTCGAGCCGTTCAGTCATATGGTGGTGGGAGGAAAGTAACGGCTTGAACAAGCTTTTTATGGCGAGGGAGCTTGCTCCCTCGCCACGGGTAAGCGTACTTACCAGGTCAGGCTTACTGAACGTTCTTCAGCTTGACCACGTCACCCGACACCGAGGTGGTGTAGCCGGTCAGGACCCAGGCCCAGAACCAGTTTTCCTGGACCTGAGTGTTGATCATGGCGTCGCCGCCCTTGGCCTTGATCGCCGCATCCTGGGCGCGCACGAAGCGGTTGTTCTGGCGGATCGGGATCACGCCAAACAGCAGCAGGCCGGTGGCCTTGGCTTCACTGTGGCCGACCACGGTGTATTGGCTGCTGTCGTACTGCTTGGTTTTCATCGGGGTGCCGGTGCAGCCCGCCAGGGCCAGGCCGAACAATGCGCAGGCAACAACTTTGCTGAATTGATTCATTTGATGCTCCATGGGAAAACGCCCGGGATCCGTCTCTCGGGCGGCGCGTACTCTAAACCGATCAGCAATAAAAAGACACAACGTCATCGCCCCAAGTTACGGGCCTGAAAGGCTCACCGCAGAGCCATCCGTCAGTTGGGCCTCCAGCGAAGCAGACTCCCGTCGATAGCATGAAAACTGTGCCACGGAAGGCAATTTATTGTCTTGACGACCGCCAGATACGGCCGGTCCCGTTGGAGGGTTTCATCATGATTGACGTGACTGTCTGGAGCGTTACCCTGCCGGTGCAAACGCCGGCGCAGGTCGTGGCGACCAAAGCCATGCCCACCTTGAAAAACAAGTATTTCGACAATAACGGCCAGAGGATCATCTTCTGGGCGCCTGTCACCGGTTCCCATACCGGTAACAGCGACTACCCGCGGTCCGAACTGCGGGAAACCAGCAAAGACGGAAAACACCGCAATTGGCGCTACAACAGCGGCACCAACACCCTCAAGGGGGAGTTGTCGGTAAATCAGGTGCCTTCGGAGGGCCGTGTGGTGGTGGCGCAGATTCACGCCAAGAATGCCCCGACGCCGTTATTGAAACTGGTTTACCGCTACGAAAAAGGCATCGGCAACATTGATGTGGAATACCGGGTCAAGCCCAAGGACAAGAAAAGTCCTGTGATCTTCACCGTGCCCAAGGTGCCGTTGCACAAATCCTTCTCGTACACCCTGCAAATGGACAAGCAAGGCCAGCTCACGATGCTGATCGGCAAGAGCGGCAAACAGGTGAAGCTGGACAAGTCCTGGCAAGGCTACGATTTCTACTTCAAGGCCGGCGTCTACACCTTGGATAACAAGGGCAGTACCAGTGAAGGCGGGAAAGTGACCTACACCAAACTGAGCGCCAGCCACAAGTGACTGGCGTTCTTCCCACGCTCAAGCCTTGGACGGCGCAACCACTGCCTGCCGACCGCTAAAGGTCAGCAGGAAACACACGAGCACCACCAGCGCAAAACCGGCCGGGAACAGCCAGATGCTGTTCCAATCGTGGCCGCCCTCTATTACAAAGTGATCGGTCACCTGCCCCGCCACCCAGAAACCGATCAACATTCCTACGCCATAGGTCGCCAGGGTAATCAACCCCTGGGCTGAGCTGCGCAGGTGTTTTGGCGCCTTGGCGTCGGTGTAGATCTGTCCCGTGACAAAAAAGAAGTCGTAGCAGATGCCGTGCAGCGCGATGCCGGTGAACAGCATGAAGGCCAGGTCGCCATTGTTGCCATAGGCAAACAGCACGTAGCGCAGCGCCCAGGCCAACATGCCCACCAACAGCGCCAACTTGATGCCGAAGCGCTGGATGAACAGCGGCAGCAGCAACATGAATAACACCTCGGACACCTGCCCGATGGCCATCTTCGCCGTCGGGTTGGTCATGCCGGTTTCGGCGAGGAACGGGTTGGCATTCTGGTAGTAGAACGCCAAGGGAATGCAAATCAGGATCGACGCGATGAAGAACACCAGGTAGCTGCGGTCCTTGAGCAGCCCCAATGCATCGAGCCCCAGCGATTGCTTGACGCCGCCGGCGCTCGCTTGTTCCTTGAGCGGCGCCGTGCCGGGCAGCGTGAAGCTGTAGAGCCCGAGGACCAGCGAAGCGATGGCGGCCATCAGGAAGGTATTGCGCAGGCCGCCCGCGACAATCGCTTCGCGTGAATCCCAGGCGAATACGAAACTGATCACTACGCCGGCGACGATCCAACCGAGCGTGCCCCAGACCCGAATGCGCGAGAACTCCAGCGCCGGGTCGCGCATCTGCCGGAACGCCACCGAATTGACCAGGGCCAGCGTCGGCATGTAGACCACCATGTACGCCAGCACAAAGGGGTAGAACGCGCTGAAATCCGCCGCCGAATAGAGCTGATACAGCAATACCGCGCCGATCAGGTGCAGCACCGCCAGGATGCGCTCGGCATTGAAGTAGCGGTCGGCGATCAGGCCGATCACGAACGGCGCAATGATCGCGCCCCAGGATTGGGTGGCGAAAGCCATGCCGATCTGCCCGCCGCTGGCGCCCAGGGTGTTGGACAGGAAAGTCCCCAGGGTGACGAACCAGCCGCCCCAGATAAAGAACTGCAGGAACATCATCACGCTCAGGCGTGCATTCATCGTGGTCATGACCGTCACCGTTTTATTGTTGTTCTTGTTGAAACAAAGCCTTGTTCTGCTTATGTGGCCTGCTTTTGTGGCGAGGGAGCTTGCTCCCGCTCGGCTGCGCAGCAGTTGTAAAACCTGCTGGCGCGGTGTTTCTGGAAAACCGCGCCAGCCTGTTTGGGTCCGCTTCGCAGCCCAGCGGGAGCAAGCTCCCTCGCCACGGGGGTTATGTCATTGGCATTGGGGGCAACCCCAACAACCGCCGATTGGAATCTTCATCCGCCGAGACACCGGCAAAATCATCGAACGCCTTGCGGGTCTTGCTGATCATGTGCCGCTGGATGAACGCCGCGCCTTGGGCCGCGCCCTGTTGCGAATCCTTCAGGCAGCACTCCCATTCCAGGACCGCCCAGCCGTTGAAGTCGTACTGGGTCAACTTGCTGAAGATCGATTTGAAATCGATCTGGCCATCGCCCAGTGAGCGGAACCGGCCAGGACGATCCACCCAGCCCTGATAACCACCGTAGACCCCGGAGCGGGCGTCGGGGCGGAACTCGGCGTCCTTGACGTGGAACATGCGGATGCGTTCGTGGTAGCGGTCGATGAAGCCCAGATAATCCATCTGTTGCAGCAACAGGTGGCTGGGGTCGTAGAGGATCGCTGCTCGCGGATGGTGATTGACGGCCTCGAGGAAACGCTCGAACGAGGCGCCGTCATGCAAGTCTTCACCGGGGTGGATTTCGTAGCACAGGTCCACGCCGGCCGCGTCGAAGCAGTCGAGGATCGGCAGCCAGCGCCGGGCCAGTTCGGCAAACCCTTGTTCGACCAGGCCCGCCGGTCGCTGCGGCCACGGGTACATATAGGGCCACAATAATGCTCCGGAAAACGTCGCGTGCGCCGTGAGGCCCAGGCGCTGGCTGGCGCGGGCGGCCAGTTTCAGCTGCTCGATGGCCCACTCGGTGCGCGCCTGGGGTTGGCCGCGCAGGTGGGCCGGGGCGAAGTCGTCGAACAGCGCGTCGAACGCCGGGTGCACCGCCACCAGTTGCCCTTGCAAGTGCGTCGAGAGCTCACTGATCTGCACGCCGGCCTGGGCGCAGGTGGCCTTGAGTTCGTCACAATACTCCTGGCTCTCGGCAGCTCGGGCCAAGTCGATGTAGCGGCTGCCCAGGGTCGGTAGTTGAATGGCTTTGTAGCCTTGGGAGGCGGCCCATTGGGCGATGTTGGCCAAGGTGTCGAACGGCGCTTCATCGGCCATGAACTGCGCCAGGAAAATAGCCGGGCCGCGCAGGCCGCCGGGTGTTTCGTCAGGCCTGTTCACAACAGCGATCCTCCAGTTTTCACCGCGGTCCACTTGGCATCGCCATGGTGGTTGAGGATGGCGGCTTCGATAAACGCCATGCCACGCAAGCCGGTTTCGATGCCGCAAACACCAGGCACGTCAGGGCCTTCGACTCGACCACGAATGGCCCGGGCGAAATCGCCATAAAGGTTGGCCATGGCTTCCAGGTAGCCCTCGGGGTGCCCGGCGGGCAAACGCATGCGCCGGCTCGCCGCCTCGCACAGCCAAGGTTGGCCGATGCCGCTACGCAGGATGCGCAAGGGCTGATCGAAGGCGCGATGGATCAGGCTCGCCGGCTCTTCCTGGCGCCATTCCAAGGCGCCTTTGTCGCCATACACGCGGATCTTCAACGGGTTTTCTTCACCGGCGCAGACTTGGCTGGCGATCAACACGCCGCTGGCGCCGCCCTCCATCTTGAGCAACATGGCGGCGTCATCGTCCAATTGCCGACCCGGGAGATGCGTGCCCAACGTGGCGCAAAGCTGTTGGACGCGCTGATCCGCGACGAACTCCGCCAGGGAAAACGCATGGGTGCCAATGTCGCCGATGCAACCGCCCAGCCCGGATTGTCCGGGATCGTCGCGCCACTGCGCCTGTTTGTTGCCTCGGGCGGCGAGATCCTGGCTGAGCCAGCCCTGGGGATACTCGACAAACACTTTGCGCACTTGGCCGATCACGCCCGAGCGCACCATCTCTCGCGCCTGCCAGACCATGGGATAACCCAAGTAGGTGTGGGCAAGACCGTAGAGGCAGCGGCTGCCTTGCAAGTCCTCCTTGAGCGCCAACAATTGCTTGAGGTTCAGCGCTGCGGGTTTTTCGCTGAACACGTGGAAACCGGCTCTCAACGCTTGGCGGGCAATGGGCGCGTGCAGGTGATTGGGCGTGACGATCACCAGCAGTTCCATGCGCTGATCCAGCGGCAGCACGGCTTCGGCGTCAAGCATGTGCTGCCAGTCGTGATAACACCGGGACGCGGTCAGCCCGAGGGCTCCGCCGGTCTCACGGTTATTGTCGGGGTCGCGGCTGAACGCGCCGCACACCAGTTCAAAACCGCCGTCCAGGCCCGCAGCCTGGCGATGGGCCTGGCCAATGAACGCCCCCGCTCCGCCGCCGACGAAGCCCATTCTTATTTTCGGTGCTACAGGATTCATCGTGACTCTCTTCTGTCCGGACTGTAGATGTAACCGGTTACATCATGGCGAGAAATCTAGGCTTGGTTTTGCCGCGTGTCAAACCCCAAGCGACACCGAGAGCGTTTGTCAGGCGTCGAACCTGCGGTAAGCTCGCGGCCATGCCTGCCTCTGCAGGCGCCGAATCGAGGTGATCTTGTCAAATATCCGTGAGGTGGCCCGGCTGGCCGGTGTTTCGGTGGCCACGGTGTCCAGGACACTGAAATCCCCCGAGCGTGTGCTGCCCGAGACCCGGGACAAGGTCAACGCGGCGGTGGCGCAGGCCGGTTATCGGCCGAACCTGATGGCGGTGCAATTTCGCTCCCGGCGCACCGGCAACCTGGTGATCTTGGTCCCGGCAATCGCCAATACCTTTTTCGCCCGGGTCATCAGCGGCGCCCAACAGGCGGCGCAAGCGGCCGGCTATCGATTGCTGCTGTGCGACACTCAGGGCCGGGAAGCCATCGAGCAGGAATTCGCCGCGCTGGTCTACGCCCACCAGGCTGACGGGGTGATCCAACTGCGGGCATGCGACCCGTTCATATCACTCCCTCCCGGCACCGACGCGTTGCCATTGGTCAATGCCTGCGAAGTGGTCAAGGACGCGCCCTACCCGACCATCAGCCTCGACAACCGCAGCGCCGCCCAGGCCATGACCGATCACTTGATCGGGCTCGGCCACCGCCGCATCGGCATTATCAAAGGCCCCCGCAGCAGCCCGTTGACCCTCGACCGCGTGGCCGGTTACCAAGATGCCCTGCGCAACGCCGGCATCGCCATCGACCCTGAGCTGATCTGCCACGGCGACTTCACCCTCAAGGCCGGATACGACGGTGCCGGAACCATGCTCGCATTGGCCGAGCGCCCCAGCGCGCTGTTCTGCGAAAACGATGAGATGGCCATCGGCGCGCTCAAGCGCATCAAGCAAATGGGCCTGCGGGTGCCCGAGGACATTTCCCTGGTGGGCTTCGATGACATCCCGTTCGCCGCGTATTGCGATCCGCCGCTGACCACCATTTCCCAGCCGGCTGAAACCTTTGGTCACAAAGCCGTAGAGATGCTCATCGCCCTGATCGAGCAAACGCCCATCCCACAGCGGCACGTGCTGTTGCCGTTCGAGCTGACCGTGCGCGGCAGCAGCGCAGCGCCAGGCTCCGGCATGGCCTGATCAGGCACATCGGACTTGTCGACTCGCCATCAGGCCCGTTTCGACTACAGTGGAAAGACTCTGCAAAAGCCATAACAAGACGGAGAGTCTCCATGCAAATCAACAAGCGCTTCACCCTCCTGGCCGCCACCGCAGCCTTGATGATCACTACCACCGCTCATGCCGCCCCGGTGTACATCAATATCCTGACCGGAGGCACCAGCGGCGTGTATTACCCGATTGGCGTCGGGCTTTCCCAGATCTATAGCAGCGGCATCAAGGACTCCAAGGCGTCGGTCCAGGCCACCAAGGCTTCGGTGGAGAACCTGAACCTGCTGCAAGCCGGACGCGGGGAGTTGGCGTTTGCCTTGGGCGACTCGGTGGCGGACGCCAAGAATGGCGTGGAAGACGCCGGCTTCAAGGCGCCCTTGACCAAGCTGCGGGCCATCGCGGGCGCCTACCCCAACTACATACAAATCGTCGCCAGCCAGGAATCGGGCATCAAGACCCTGGCCGATCTCAAGGGCAAGACCGTCTCGGTCGGCGCGGCGAAATCCGGCACCGAGCTCAATGCCCGGGCAATTTTCAAGGCAGCGGGCCTGACCTACAGCGATATGAAGGTGCAATACCTACCGTTCGCCGAATCGGTGGACCTGATCAAGAACCGCCAGTTGGATGCCACGCTGCAGTCTTCCGGCCTGGGCATGGCCGCGATTCGGGACTTGGCGTCGACCATGGCGTTGAGCTATGTGTCGATTCCCACCGATGTCGTGGAAAAAATCGGTAATCTGGCCTACCTGAGCGCACAAATCCCGGCCAACACCTACGACGGCCAAACCGACGCCGTGCCCACCGTCGCTATCACCAATATCCTGGTGACCCACGAGGATGTGCCGGACGAAGTGGCCTATCAGATGACCAAGCTGCTCTTTGACAACCTCAATCGCCTGGGCACGTCCCATTCGGCGGCGAAGGACATTTCCCTGAAGAACGCCGCGA
Source organism: Pseudomonas sp. Z4-20 (assembly GCF_051131955.1). Lineage (NCBI taxonomy): Bacteria > Pseudomonadati > Pseudomonadota > Gammaproteobacteria > Pseudomonadales > Pseudomonadaceae > Pseudomonas > Pseudomonas sp. Z4-20. The sequence goes on along the minus strand of NZ_CP071641.1, from coordinate 2,171,290 downwards.
AGAACCTGCCGATAGCCCTGCACCCTGGCGCCGAACGCTACTACAAGGAAGTGGGCGCGCTGTAGTCCCCTGGGGCGGCAACGGCGCTGGCCGCCGTTGCCGTGTCGTGTTTCGCACCGGCTACAGACAACAGGCAGGCACCTTATGAGTGAAGACCAGCACGGCATCGCCACGGACCCGCGGGATTGGCCCAGGACGCTGTTCTACGTGGCGTTGCTGTTTTCCGTGTTTCAAATTGTCACGGCGGCATTTTCCCCCGTGTCCAGCATCGTATTGCGGGCGGTACATGTGGGCTTTTTGTTGTGGGTGGTGTTCCTCAGCTACCCGGCCTATGGCAAGCAACGGCCCTGGCAGCCGCTGGCCTGGGCGTTGAGCCTGGCGGGCGTGGCGACGGCGCTCTATCAATGGGTGTTCGAGGCCGACCTGATCCAGCGCTCCGGCGACCTGACGACGGCCGACACGGTGATCGGCGTCATCTTGATCGTATTGGTGTTCGAGGCGGCGCGGCGGGTGATGGGCATCGCCCTGCCGATCGTCTGCGGGTTGTTCCTCGCTTATGGCCTGTTCGGCGAATACCTGCCGGGCGACCTGGCCCATCGCGGCTATGGCCTGGACCAGATCATCAACCAACTGGCGTTCGGTACCGAAGGGCTGTACGGCACGCCGACCTACGTATCGGCCACTTATATTTTCCTGTTCATCCTGTTCGGCGCCTTCCTGGAAAAGGCCGGCATGATCAAGCTGTTTACCGATTTCGCCATGGGCCTGTTCGGCCACAAGCTGGGCGGCCCGGCGAAGGTGTCCGTGGTGTCGTCAGCGTTGATGGGCACCATCACTGGCTCGGGCATCGCCAACGTCGTGACCACCGGCCAATTCACCATCCCGTTGATGAAGCGCTTCGGCTACAAGGCTGCATTCGCCGGCGGTGTAGAAGCGACGGCCAGCATGGGCAGCCAGATCATGCCGCCGGTGATGGGCGCGGTGGCATTCATCATGGCCGAGACTATCAACGTGCCGTTCGTGGAAATTGCCAAGGCGGCCCTGATACCCGCGTGCCTGTATTTCGGCTCGGTGTTCTGGATGGTGCACCTGGAAGCCAAGCGCTCCGATCTCAAGGGCCTGCCCAAGGACCAATGCCCCAGCGCCTGGGGCGCGGTCAAGCAAAGCTGGTATTTGCTGATCCCGCTCGCGGTGCTGGTCTACCTGCTCTTTTCCGGACGCACGCCGCTGTTTTCCGGGATGGTGGGCCTGGCGTTGACGGCTATTGTGATTCTCGGCTCGGCGATCATTCTCAAAGTGTCGAGTTTTGCCCTGCGCTGTGCATTCTGGGTCGCGCTGGGCATTCTTTGCGTCGGTTTTTTCCGGCTGGGCATCGGTGTCGTATTTGCGGTGGTCGGGGTGTTGGTCGTGACCTGCTGGTTCATGAAAGGCACACGGGAAACCCTGGTCATCTGCTTGCATGCCTTGGTCGACGGCGCCCGACATGCAGTTCCGGTGGGGATCGCCTGTGCCCTGGTCGGCAGCATCATCGCGGTGGTTTCGCTGACGGGCGTGGCGTCCACCTTCGCCGGTTACATCCTGGCCGTCGGCAAGGACAACCTGCTGCTCTCGCTGATCCTGACCATGCTCACCTGTCTGGTATTGGGCATGGGCATCCCGACCATTCCCAACTACATCATCACCAGCTCGATCGCCGCGCCCGCCCTGCTGGAGCTCGGCGTGCCGCTGATCGTGTCGCACATGTTCGTGTTCTATTTCGGCATCCTCGCCGACCTGACGCCGCCGGTGGCCCTGGCCTGTTTCGCCGCCGCCCCCATCGCCAGGGAAAGTGGCCTGAAGATCAGCTTCTGGGCGGTGCGTATCGCCCTCGCCGGCTTCGTCATTCCGTTCATGACGGTCTACAACCCAGCGCTGATGCTGCAAGGCGACAATCTGTGGATGACCGCCTACATGTTGGTCAAGACGCTGCTCGCCGTCGGCCTGTGGGGCATGGCGTCCACCGGTTACCTGCAACAGAAGATGCCTATTTGGGAACGGCTGATGTGTTTCGCCGCCGGTGCCTTGCTGGTGGTGGCGCTGCCGCTGACCGATGAAATCGGTTTTGTCCTGGGCGCCTTGTTGATTGGCCAGCACCTCTGGCGGGCGCGCCGCGTCGGGCGGGCCTTGGCGTGATTGGCTTGTGCCTGGGCCTGTCCGGGGCGGTCTGGGCACAAGTGCAAGTGAGCGACTTTACGCTGGCGTGGAATCACACCATCGAAAAGGTCCGCTGGGAGGAAGATTATCGCGTTACCAAAGCGGGCCTGGTCTTGGGCGAGGCCAGGGTAAAGGGCAACGGCGCCGGCATGGATATTCCGGAGGGCGCCCGGCTGGAAAACGGCAGTTGGCATTTCTTCCGCCAACTGCCGCCGCTGCAACCGTTGAAGCTGGGGCGCACGCCCCAAGCCGGTGATTACCAACTGTGTCACGCCGGCCATTGCCAGCCGATGAGTCATTGGCTGGGACCGCCAAACACCGACCAACCGGCGGTGGAACTCTGGAGCTGCACGCTATAGCCCTCAGGGGCCGACGATCGACCGCCACGCCGCTTGTGCCAGCAATTCCCGGTGGACCTTGGGACTGGTGGGCACGCGCCCGGACAACCAGGCCCGGCAATAACTTTCCGACGCGCCGATAATCAGCGAGAACATCAGCTCGGCCGGATAACGCTTGATCGCCTCGCCCTGCTGCGCGGTGCTCAGCCAATGCCAGAGCTGGCGGTTGCGTGTGGTGTTGCGGCTGGCGAGTTCATCCTTGAACGGCCCTTTGGTCACCGCAAAGCGGGCGTGATACTGGAAACGCGCCCATTCAGGCTGAGCGTCCACCCAATCGACATAACTGTAGATCAGCGCTTGCAAGCCCTGCTCGGCGGTCGTCGCCTCGGCCAGGCAGTGCTCGCGCAGGCGCGTCTGATCGTCCAGCGCGGTAAAAAACAGCGCCGCCACCAAGCCTTCCTTGTTGCCGAAATGATGATAGATGGCACCGACGCTGGTCTGGCATTCGTTGCGGATCATTTCAATGGTGGTCGCCTCAATGCCCTGCTCATTGAACAGCGCCAAGGCCTTTCTGAAGATGTCTCGCTTGAGTTCGGCCCTTCTGCCGGGGAAGGCTCGTTCGAGTAGATCTGCTGTTTGCATGCTTGGCATAAACCGGTTCGTTGGAAGATCAGGCACACGTTCTGCCTGGGACGAAGTGCGCGCAGCTTGACAGATTCGCCGACAACAGAATACCGTTCCGTCACAGAATATTATTCTGTAACGGAAGATCATTCCGTAATTCCCTATCAGAGAGGCTTCACATGAACCAGGTTCTCGGCATGTTCAACAGCGCAGGTCCCGATGCATTCAGCAAAATGGCCTGCCAGATGGCGCCCTACTTTTCCACCATCAACCCGCTGGTCACGGCGCTTCGCCCGGGCGCAGCAACGGTGCAGGTGCCGTTTTGCAAGGAAATCACCAACCACTTGGGCACCGTCCATGCCATCGCCATGTGCAATGCCGCCGAGCTGGCCGCCGGCATGATGACCAACGTGTCCATTCCGGCGGGCGCCCGCTGGATTCCTAAAGGCATGACCGTGCAGTACCTGGCCAAGGCCAAGAGCGACGTGACGGCGGTAGCGGATGGCGACGCCCTGGACTGGGCAACGGAAGGCGACAAGATCGTGCCGGTGGACATCCATGACGTCGACGGCAAGAAGGTGTTCACGGCGCAGATCACCATGAACGTGAAGTTGGCGTGAAGTGGGGGGCGTCCAGGACGCCCCGCCTCATCGTCGTGCCGAGGAAATCAGGCGAAGGTCGCGCCCCGGGTGTTCACGAACAACGAATACAGCGAGTGGCTGCCGGCCATGAACAGCCGGTTGCCTTCCCGCCCGCCAAAGCAGACGTTGGGGCAGCGCTCCGGTAATGAGATGTGCCCAATCGCCTTGCCTTCAGGGTTGAACACCCGCACGCCGTCGAGTTTTTCCAGGTCAGCCTTGGGGTCGCCGTTGCCGCCCCAACCGCACCAGAGGTTGCCGCCCTCGTCGCACTTGATCCCGTCGATGGCCGCGTAGTCCAACCCTTCGATATGCTTGCGGCGCTCGCCCAGGGTGCCGTCATCCTTGACCGTGATCGCCCAGACCAGGCGATTGGGCTTGGCCCGGCCTTCGACCACGTAGAGGGTTTTTTCATCCGGGGAGAAACACAGGCCGTTCGGCCCCGCCAGGTCGTCGATCATCCGGCTGAGCTTGCCGGTTTCGCCGTCGATGCGGTACACCGCGTGGGGTTGCGCCGGGGTGACTTTGTGCCCTTCGTAATTGTTGCCGGTCTGGAACGGTGGGTCGGTGAACCAGACCGAGCCGTCTCGTTTGCAGACGATGTCATTGGGCGAGTTCAACGGCTTGCCGTCGAAACTGTCGGCCAACACGGTAAGGGTTCCATTGTGTTCGGTGCGGGTGACTCGCCGCCCTTCGCTTGACGTGGTCGAGCCTTCGCAGACCAACAGCCTGCCCTGGCGATCACGGCACATGCCGTTGGAGAAGTTCGAGTTCTCGCGATACACCGACAACCCACCGGTGACCTCGTCCCAACGCATGATGCGGTTGTTGGGGATGTCACTGACCAGCAGGTATCGACCGTCGCCGATCCACACCGGCCCTTCCGCCCAGCGCAGCCCGGTGGCGAGCTTTTCCACGCTGGCGTTGAAGAGGCGCAGGTCCATGAAGCTGGGGTCGAGAATGTTCACCAGAGGATCGGGGTAACGCTGGCTCAGCGGCTCGGCCTGGGCGAGCCCGGGCAGCTGTCCGAGCGTCGCGGCGGCGGCCGAGACCACCAGGGATTTTTTCAGGAAAATCCGGCGCCCTTGATCGGCGGTTGCAGGTTGCGAAGCATCCATCGTACGTCTCCGTTAATTTTATTATTGGACGGGACGTTAGTTTTAGCTCGTGATAGGACATCGTACAAGTAAATATCGTGCGTTCAACTGCTTCTTCATTCCGAGTGAAGGGGAATCCGAACGGTGAACGTAGTGCCCCCGCGCACCTTCGAATGGACTTCGATCGTACCCTGGTGCGCCGACACGATCGCCGAGGCGATGTAAAGGCCCAGCCCCAAGCCCGCCGTGGGGCCGTATTGCATATCGCCGCTGCGCAGCTGCCGGACCAACGGATTGAAAATGCTGTCGATGGCGTCCTTCTCGATAGGCTTGCCCTGGTTGTTGATCGCGATGACGGCTTCATCCCCTTCGCAGCTCAACGAAACCGTGATCGGTGCACCCGCTGCGCCATGCTGGACCGCGTTGCCGATCAGGTTGGAAAACACCTGTTCCATCCGCGACGGGTCGAACAGCCCTTCGAGCGCACCGCGGGTCTCGAAGTTGATGGTGCTTTCCGGGTGATAGGCGCGCGCCTCTTCCACCATGCCTTCGCATGCCGCCACCAGGTCACCCTTGAAGCGCTGTACCGGGATGCCAGAACCCAGCTGGGTGCGCGTGAAGTCCAGCAGATCGCCGACGATCTTGTTCGCCCGTTTGACGCTGGTGTAGATGCGTGAAGAAATTTTGGTCGCCTTGGCCGGCAGGTCGCCCGCGCGCAGGAGCACTTCGGAACCGAGCAGGATGGCGCCCAATGGGCTGCGCAGATCATGCCCGAGGATCCCCAGAAACAGATTGCGCGCCGCGTCGACTGCCGCTGAATAGCTGACGACCGATTCTGCCAGGGCTTGGTCCACGGCTTCGTTGAAGCGGATCACATCCGACATCGCCTTCGCTTGATCCAGTTGGGCATGGGGCATCCAGAGCATCAGCACACTGGTGCGCAGCGCACGGTATTCCGAAACCATCTGTTCGACGGTGAACCCGGACGACTGGCGGATGACCGCGTGGGTTTCAGCGGCGGTTTCGGCCTCTGCCGCCGGAGCGTCGCCCAAGGACTTGGCAATCTGCTCTTCGGGGGTCTGCTGGGTGCGCAGGTCAACGGCGATGGTTCGCAGCATCTGCTCGGCATGGTCGCGCAACGCCACCGAATCCATGCCAATCGACGCCGGGGTGATAGTTCTGGCGAAATCCTCCCAGGCCTGAAGGATCGGTTCTATGTTGTCGACAATGAAATCAGCCAGGCGCATGGGTTGCTCCGCGAGAAGGTCAAAAGGACCGGTGCCGGAAACAACGCAGCGGTTAGTTGTTTTACAGCAAATCGTTATCGGATGTACGCCCGCGTCTGGAATCGAAAGACGACGACTGCTTCGCAGCCGAACGGAAGCAAGCCCCCTCGCCACGCAGACTGCGATAGCTCGGAAAACCGAGACTTGTCTGTGTCTGCTTGATCCGGTACAAACACTTCAGAGTTGTACGACAACCTATAACTAAAAATAGACCCCTCCGAGGCATTGCTGCTTCGGCGGCCTGCCTTTGAGATACCTGCCATGACCCGCTCCATCGCTGCATCCGATGCCCCTGCTCCATTCCCGCGCCATATCGCCGTGCTCATTCTGCTCTGCATGGGGTGTGCCTTCGCCGGCAACCATGTGGCCGCGCGGGCGGCCTTCGATGACGGTGCCGGCGTTTTGCTGGCGATCCTGATGCGCTCCGGTGGGACGCTGCTGGTATTGGCGGCGATGGTCTTGTGGCAACGTCAAAGCCTGCGCCTGCCCGCTGGTGCCTGGCGCTGGCAATTCGTCCTCGGGCTGTTGATCGCAGCCCAGAGCCTGTGCCTGTACTCGGCCGTCGCCCGGGTGCCGGTGGCGCTGGCCCTGTTGGTGGGCAACCTGTTTCCGATCTTGCTGGCGCTGCTGACCTGGGCGCTCGGTGGCCCACGCCCCACCGCCCGCACGGCAGCGTTGATGGGGATGATCCTGGTCGGCCTGGTGTTCGTGCTGGAAGTACCGGCGCGATTGTCGTCCCAGGCCGACGTCGGCCCACAGTGGCTGTTGGGCGTTGGCCTGGCATTCTGCGCCGCGTGCGTCTTCGCTTGCGCGTTGTGGATCACCGACCACAAGTTGTCCCAAGTCCGCGGTTCGGTGCGCAGCCTGCTGACGATTTTCATCGTGTTCAGCAGCGTCAACCTCGCAGGGCTGACCGGCGCACTGCCTGGCGGCCTCGACCTGCCAGCCACCAGCACCGGCTGGTTCGCCCTGGCCACCCTGGTGGTGCTTTACGGCACGGGGTTCATCGTGCTGTTCATTTGCGTACCGCGCCTGGACATGCCACGCAACGCCCCGGTGATGAACATCGAACCACTGGCAACCTTGCTGATCGGTTGGCTGGTGCTGGACCAGATGCTCAATCCGGGCCAAGTGTTCGGCGGCGCGATCGTGGTGGCGGGCATTGTGTTGCTTACCTGGCGCAAGGTTGAGCGGGCCAAGGTGGCTGTGGCTGCTCGCGATTGACCCGCACCGTTGAGCGGTCTGAAAAACATTGTGGCGAGGGTGCAAGCTGCCTCGCCACACGGTCTACGAAAAACCTGCCAATTTCACACTGGCCGACGCACCGCCCTCACCTTGCCACTGCCACCCCCGCCACAGAAAAACCGGTCGGCCCCATCGGATTCCAGCCCCGACACGCCGGTCCCCGGCGGCATGGTCACGCTTTCGAGCACTTGCGCGGTCTGCGGATCGATGCGCCGAAGGTCGCTCTCGTCGTTTTCCCAAGTGCCGTGCCAAAGTTCTCCATCGACCCAAGTCACGCCCGTGACGAAGCGGTTGGATTCTATGGTGCGCAGGATCTTCCCGTCGGCCGGGTCGATCTGCAGGATCTTGCGCGCCTTGTACTGGCCGACCCAGAGCGACCCTTCGGCCCACGCCAGTCCCGAATCGTCACCGCTGTTGGGGGCCGGAATCGTCGCCAGTACCTGGCCGGTGTGCGGGTCGATCTTACGGATGCTGTCGCCAGCGATCTGGAAAAGATGTTCACCGTCGAACGCCGTGCCTGCATTGGCTGGGACATCGAGCGACTGCACGGTCTCGCCACTGGCAGGATCAAGGGCGTGCAGCTTCTCGCCTGAAGCAAACCAGACGCGCTCGCCATCATGGCTTACGCCGTGCACGCAATCGACGCCCGGAAAAGGACCGTATTCACGCAGGATTTGTGCTTTTGACTGTTTCATCTCGCTCGCCTCGTCGGTGGGTGTGACTGCATCCTAACGATCGGCTGGCAACGCAGTGAGTAACAATACCGTCGCGAATCCAGGCATCGGCGGCGCGGTCCAGCGACGAGCCCTGGCGCGGCCAATCGATTGCGCCTTGCCGCGGGCGGCCAGGGTTTCCAAGGCCCGTTGCACGCTGCGCTGGCTGGTGTCGAGAACCAACGCCAAGGCCGAACTCGACCACGCTTCACCGTCCGCCAGCAGTGCCAGCACTGCGCCGTGGGGTTGCTCGATGACGCGCGCCAGCACCACGACCTCGTCGGCATGATGCGGCGCCAAGGTAAAGCCGCGCTTCGTTGCGAGCACCCCAGCCATCGGGCGAAGCGCCGTCCGCAGCCGTCCCATTTCAACCCGCAGCCGCGCGCGATGGGACTCGTCCGTCAGTTTCAAGCCAAAGGCCTGGGCCATGAGCGTTTCCCTCGACACGTCGCCGGGCCAGGCTTGGGCCAGCTCTCGCGCCAAGGCAAACAACACCGGGCGCCGTGAAAGGGAAACCTGAATACCCGCGCCATTCACTCCATACCGACACGCGTCCACCACCAGCGCCGCGCTGTCCAGCATCGCTTGAACCTCCTCCAGGATAAGCAAGCGCTCCTGGCCTCGGGCAATCAGGCGCGCCGCAGGCGTTTGGAGGATTTGCCAGGCGCTTTCAATCTCCGCGTTCAGCGCGCCGATGCCCGCTTGCCGTGCCGCTTGCCCAGCCCTTTCGAGAGCGGCACGGGCGATTCGCGTTTTTAGCCGGCGCATGGCAATGCCCGCAGCCACTAGCTCGCAAGCTGCCCGCGATGCGCAAGGCAGGCAGGACAGATCCAGATCAGCAAGCCTGCGCTCGGCCTCATCGAGTCGACCGAGCAACAGCAGGCGGCGGATCTCGATGGCATGGGCGTGCCCTACGTTCGCCCGGTCGCCATGGGCTTGGAGCACCGCCCGCGCGGCGTCGAGGCGCTTCGTCGGCCACGTCAAGTCACGGGACGCCAAGGCAATTTCGCCTTCGGCGACCACGCACCTTGCCCGGGCCACGGCTTCCTTGGGCCCAAAGGCAGCCGCCGCACGACGCATCAGGGCCCTGGCGTTGGCCAGATCCCCCAACTGCGCCATGGCAATGCCACGCAGCGCGAGAGCCGGGGCATCATTGCGCAAGGCAACACGATTGAGCGCGGCCACCGGGTCTCCCGCCGCCAATGCTTGCGCTGCTGCGTTGATTTCGTAATCCATAAACGATGGTCTTTGTGGCAATGGCCTTTGTGGCGAGGGAGCTTGCTCCCGCTGGGGGCGCAGCGCCCCGAAAATTTTGCGACCGCTTCGCGCTCGAGCGGGAGCAAGCTCCCTCGCCACACAAGCCTGCCCGCATCCTGAACTGCCCTGCCGGCCCAGACCCAAGTGGATATCGGCTACAGGCGGATCCTGGCCGCCGATATCACATCGATCCGCGAGACCGCACTGCTCAGCCGTCCCAGTTGCTGATTGTGATCGGCAATGATCTGCTCGGCCGGCAGGCTGCCGTTGGCTACCGTGGAATGAGCGTCGGCGGCCAAGACAACCTCATATTCCAATGTATGAGCCTGACGTACGGTGGCATTGATGCAGTGGTCGGTTTTCAGCCCGCAAATCACCACCCGATCAATGCCCCGGGCCTGTAACAGGGCCAGCAGATCGGTCTGGTAGAACGCGTCCGCTGTGGTCTTGCGCACCCGCAGGTCGTCCGCCCCGGTAGCCAGGCCATCAGCCAACTGCCAGGGAGCGGAACCGTAGGCCAGCGATCCCTCCAGCTCTTCATGCTGGACCAGGATTACCGGCAAGCCGACGGCCCGAGCCCTGGCACTGAGGTCGTTGATGGTCCGGATCAGGCGTGGTCTGTCGAAGCATTCTTCTTCGCCGGCACACAGCCCTTCCTGGACGTCGATGATCAGCAATGCGGTATTCATGTGTCCCTCTGCGAACGGTTAGTAGCCCATCGACAGGCCGGTATTGCGGCGCGGGTCGTTGGCGCCGTAGAAGCGATTCTTGCCCACGGGCTTGCCACCCAGCGACGGCGCGCCCACCAGGATCGCAGCAATGTGGTTGGGGTCCTGCGGGCCGGCAAACTTGTGGCCCCAGCTTTCCAGCAGCTTGAGCGTATCGGGGCTGGCGGCGAAGGTTTCCAGGTTGGTTTCTTCCGGCATCCATTGTTGATGGAAGCGCGGCGCATCCACCGCTTCCTGCAGGTTCATGCCGTAGTCGATCACGTTGAGAATGGTCAGCAAGGTGGCGGTGATGATGCGGCTGCCGCCGGGCGTACCGACGACCATTACGGTCTTGCCGTCCTTGGTGACGATGGTCGGGCTCATGGACGACAGCGGTGCCTTGCCCGGCGCGATGGCGTTCGCCTCACCCTGCACCAGGCCGTACATGTTGGGCACGCCGACCTTGGCGGTGAAGTCGTCCATCTCATCGTTGAGGATTACCCCGGTCTTGCTCGCCATCACGCCGGCGCCGAACCAGTCGTTGAGGGTGTACGTGACGGAAACGGCGTTGCCCCATTGATCTACGATCGAATAGTGCGTGGTATTGCTGCCCTCGTGGGGCGCCACGCCGGGTTTGATCTTGTTGGAGTCGCCAGCCTTCTGCGGCTCGATCGCGGCCCGCAGTTTTGCCGCGTAGTTCTTGTCCAGCAGATGATCGATGGGGTTCTGCACGAAGTCCGGATCGCCGAGGTAACTGTTGCGGTCGACGTAGGCGTGACGCATGGCTTCGATCTGGTAGTGCATGCCTTGGGCCGAATGGAACCCCAGGTCTTTCATCGGGTAGCCATCGAGGATGTTCATGATCTGGCACAGCACCACGCCGCCGGAACTGGGCGGTGGAGCGGAAATGATGTGGTAGCCGCGATAATCGCACTCCACCGGCGCCAGCTCGCGGGTCTTGTACTTGTCGAGGTCGGCCTGGGTGATGATGCCCTTGTTGGCCTGGCTGGACGTCACCAGGGCGTCGGCCACCCAGCCTTTGTAAAAGCCGTCGGCGCCCTTGGTAGAAATTTCCCGCAGGGTTTTGGCGAGGTCTTTCTGCACCAATTTCTGCCCGGCCTGCATCGGCTCGCCGTTGTGCAGGAAGATCGCGCCGGAATCACGCATGTCCTTCTTGAACACCTCGGTGGCGGTTTCCAACAGGTCGACATCGCCCTGTTCCAGGACGAAACCTTCCTCGGCAAACTTGATCGCCGGGGCGATCAGTTCGGCGCGGGGTTTGCTGCCGTATTTCTTCAACGCCAGCTCCATGCCGGACACGGTGCCTGGCACCCCTACCGCCAAGTGGCCGCGAGTGCTGAGTTCGGGAACGACGTTGCCGTCCTTGTCCAGGTACATGTCAGCCGTGGCGGCCAGCGGGGCTTTTTCGCGGAAATCGAGGAAGGTCTTGCGGCCATCGGCCATTTGCAGGGTCATGAACCCCCCACCGCCCAGGTTACCCGCCGCGGGATAGACCACCGCCAGCGCATAGCCCACCGCCACCGCCGCATCCACGGCGTTACCACCGTTCTTGAGGACGTCGACGCCGACGTGAGTCGCCAGATGCTGGGCCGTCACCACCATGCCGTTCTCGGCGGCAACCGGGGCTTGGGACGCGGCGTGCACATGGAAACAGCTAAGGGTGAGTGAAGTGGCGATGAGGGTCCGGGCCAGGGATTCGAACTTCATGAGTCGGTCTCTTCTTGTTCTAAGGGTCGGGATCGCTTCAAAAGCATTAGGCAGTATGGCTCGGTTTACCAAATGCGCCTGTCCGCCGACGACCGGGTGACGGCAAAGTACCCTTTGAGATAGGCTCGTGCGCTGCTTTTTATTGAACAAGGACATCGCCCATGACGCTGCGAATCGAACGCACGGACGCCCCCACCGACGCGGAACGCCAGGCCATCCTCGCCCCGCTACGGGCCTACAACACCGCCCAGACCGGCGGAAGCGCCCCTGAATTGGTCGCCTGGTTGGTGCGGGACGAGCACAACGAAATCGTCGGCGGGCTGTATGGCCGGGTGTTCTTTCGTTGGCTCTATATCGAATTGCTGGTGGTGCCGGAACAGGCCCGGGGCCAAGGCACAGGCTCAGAGCTGATGCAGATGGCCGAGACGCTGGCCAGGGAGAAGAACTGCGTGGGTATCTGGCTCGACACTTTCGATTTCCAGGCCCCGGATTTTTACCGCAAGCACGGCTTTACAGAGTGCGGCCAGATCGATGACTACCCGCCGGGACATCAGCGCTTCTTCTTTCAGAAGCGCCTGACCGTCGACTAGAGACACGTCGCCAGCGCGGCCAACCGGCGCTTGGCGACGAAATCCTCGTGCTTGGCGTAGTAATTCAATGCCGTGCCCGTGGCGCTGGCTTGTATATCGACAAATGATTCGGCCGAGCGGGTGTAGACCGTCGAGCCGCCTTTCTTGCCCGGCTGCAGGTAGGCACCAGCATCGACCCCGAACACCGCTTCGTCCTCCCATGCGAACTTCACGCATTGGGCGACATTCTGCTCTGGCTTGTCGGAGGCCAGGGTCTTGTAGGGGGTTTGGGTCCGGGCCTGTTCCATGGCCGAACCTGCGCAGCCGGCCAGCAGGGTTGCGGCCATGGCCACCATCAGCATTCGCATTGCGTTCACTCATTGAAAAAAAACGGACTGTAGCACTGCCACCCGGGCGTCCGGGCGGCTTTAATCAAATTTACACGCGACAGCGCCCCACGATTCGCGCAACCTGTCGCGCCATTGCCTCCAGCCATCGCGGAACATTCCATGACACCCAACGCCGAGTTCTACAAACCCACCGCCGAATACGCCGACAAACTGATCAGCCAGATCGGCCAGACACCCTCTTGGATCGCCAAGCGAATCGGCGTCACCGACAAGCGAATCCGCTACATTCTGGACGGCGAACGCACCGTCAAGGGCGAAACCACGCCGATCCAGATGACCTACACCGAACAGTTCGCCCTCGAATGCCTGGCGGCAGCGGCCAAGGCCAGCAAGAAGCAATCTTCATCCCCGAAGGAGTGATCATGGCGGCAACCGAACAGCAACACGAACGAGCCCTGGAAATCTTTCTCGACCAGCGCCCCGAGCTGCGCATCGAGCTGGACAATCTCAACCCGCTGCTGGCTCAGGTCAAGGGCGAGACGGCGGCGCAATACCGCGCTGAGCGATTGCACGAAGCGTTCGAAGCCGAGGCCGAGCGCCTGGGCCTGTTTGCCTGGGAGCTGACCTTGCAGCTTACCGCCGCCTCGCCGCAGGAATACCAGGCCCAGCGCCTGGAGGTGCACCGGGAAGTGGCGGAGATGGCGGGGATGGAATGGGCGGAGTATTGCGAGTTGAATGGCCTCAAAAGCCAAGGCTGAGCCCGTGGTGAGGGAGCTCGCTCCCGCGCCACTCGGGTTCATTGATCCGCCGAGCAATCGCCCCACCGCCGATAAAGCTTTATCATGGCCGCAGTTCTACAGATCGGGTCTGTCATGAAGTTCGCCATCGCGCTGTTTTCCGCCGCCCATGCGCCCTCCTCGCGTCGCGCCTTGCTGTTTGCACAGGCCGCGCTGGCCGGTGGGCATGAGATCGTGCGGCTGTTTTTCTACCAGGACGGCGTCTATAACGCCGCCAACAGCATCGTCTCCCCCCAGGATGAACAGGACCTGCCCCGGCAATGGCACACGTTTGTCAGCGACAACCAGCTGGACGGTGTCGTGTGCATCGCGGCGGCGTTGCGGCGTGGCGTGCTCAATAACGAGGAAGCCCAGCGCTACCAGCGTCCGGCGGTCAGCGTCGAGGCGCCCTGGGCCTTGTCCGGGCTGGGCCAGTTGCACGATGCAATCCAGGACGCCGACCGCTTGATCTGTTTTGGAGGCGCGTGATGGCCAAGTCTTTATTACTGATCAGCCGCCAGGCGCCATGGTCCGGCCCTGGCGCCCGGGAAGCGCTGGATATCGTCTTGGCCGGCGGCGCATTCGACTTGCCTATCGGCCTGCTGTTTCTCGATGACGGCGTGTTCCAGCTCGTCGCCGGCCAGGACGCCAAGGCCGTCCAGCAAAAGGACCTGAGTGCCAATTTGCAGGCATTGCCGATGTTTGGCGTCGAAGACCTGTTTATCTGTGCCGAAAGCGCGACACAACGCGGTCTCGCCACCGATGCCCTGGCACTGGCCGACTTGAACGTACTGAGCGCAACGGACATCGCCGCGCTCATTGACCGATACGACCAGGTGATCACCCTCTGATGTCGACTTTGCATGTGTTGTCTCATTCGCCCTTCGGCGACAACCGCCTCGCCAGTTGCTTGCGGCTGCTGGGGAGCCAGGATGCGCTGCTGCTGTGCGGCGACGCGACGTATGCGCTGCAACCTGGCACCGTGCCGTTTGAAACGTTGCAGTCCGGCAGTCGCAAGTTGTTCGTACTCGCGCAAGACGCCCAGGCCCGTGCCCTGCCCGTTCCAGACTGGGCCGAAGCCATCGACTACCCGGCCTTTGTGGAGCTGTCGATCCAGCATGACAAGGTCAACAGTTGGCTATGAATGCGTTGACCGTGGGCGAGCGCACCCTCGCGCTGGACAAAGACGGCTACCTTGCCGACCGGCGCGACTGGTCGGCCGACGTCGCCACGGCCCTGGCCGCCGCCGAAGGCATCGAGCTGGGCCCCGAGCACTGGGAAGTGCTCCAATTGCTGCGGGCCTTTTATGATGAATTCCAGCTTTCCCCCGCGACCCGACCGCTGATCAAGTACACCGCGCTGAAACTCGGCGTGCACAAGGGCAACAGTCTGCACCTGAATCGATTGTTCAAAGGCACTCCCGCCAAACTCGCCGCCAAGCTGGCGGGCCTGCCCAAACCGACGAATTGCTTATGACCGACTTTCCAGCGCTGACCCTAGAAACCCCGGTCGAACACCCGTTCGCCCAATTTGTGCGCATCCTTGGCAAAGGCAAGCGCGGCGCGCGCAACCTGACCCGCGAAGAAGCCCGTGAAGCCATGGGCATGGTGCTTGATGAGCAAGTCGAAGAGACCCAGCTCGGCGCATTCCTGATGCTGTTGCGGCACAAGGAAGAAAGCGCCGAGGAAATGGCCGGCTTCACCGAAGCCCTGCGCCAACGCCTGGTAGCGCCGACCTTGGCGGTTGACCTCGACTGGCCGACCTATGCCGGCAAGAAGCGCCACCTGCCCTGGTACCTGCTGGCGGCCAAATGCCTCGGGCAGAACGGCGTGCGAATCTTCATGCACGGCGGCGGCGCCCACACGGCGGGCCGGCTCTACACGGAACAGTTGCTTGGTTTGCTGGATATCCCCTTGTGTCGCGACTGGCAACAGGTGGGCACGGCGCTGGACAACGGCGGCCTGGCGTTCATGCCGCTGGTGGACTGGGCATCGCAAATGCAACGGATGATCGACCTGCGCAACACCCTCGGCCTGCGCTCACCGATTCACTCCCTGGCGCGAATCCTCAACCCGTTGGGCGCCCGTTGCGGCCTGCAAAGCATTTTCCATCCTGGCTACCAGGCCGTGCATCGCGATGCCAGCGGATTACTCGGTGATACCGCCATCGTGATCAAGGGCGACGGCGGCGAAATCGAAATCAACCCGGACGCCGACAGCCATTTGTACGGCACCACTGGCGGCGCCAGCTGGGACGAAGAATGGCCACGGCTGTCCGAGCAGCGCCACGTCAAACCGGACAACCTCGACCCGCAACACCTGAAAGCCGTCTGGCGCGGCGACGTCGAAGACAGCTACCCGCAACTGGCGCTGATCGCCACCATGGCCCTGGCATTGCGCGGCCTGGGGCTGACTCGCGAAGCGGCTTTCGACCGCGCCCGGCAATATTGGGATGCGCGAAATAGATCGATTTAGCCGATCATCAACGTCCAACCTTTGCGCTTTTAGTTCGAACCTATCGGAATAGACTCGTCTCAAAGCAATATTGAGCGAGGATGTCGAGATGGGTTTGTTAGTTGAAGGCCGCTGGCAAGATCAGTGGTACGAGAGCAAGGACGGCAGTTTCCAGCGTGAGCAGGCGCAACGCCGCCATTGGATCACCGCCGACGGCAGCGCCGGCCCCTCCGGCGAGAGCGGGTTCGCCGCCGAGACCGGGCGTTATCATTTATATGTGTCCCTGGCTTGCCCTTGGGCGCACCGCACGCTGATCTATCGCAAGCTCAAGGGCCTGGAAAATCTGATCGACGTCTCGGTGGTCAGCTACTTGATGCTCGAAAACGGCTGGACCTTCGACCAGGCTCACGGCTCGACGGGCGACAAGCTCGACCACTTCGACTATCTGCATCAGCGCTACACCGCCGATACGCCGGACTACACCGGTCGCGTCACCGTGCCCGCGCTGTGGGACAAACAGCAGCAACGCATCGTCAACAACGAATCAGCGGAAATCATCCGCATGTTCAACACAGCCTTCGATGGCTTGACCGGCAACAACCTGGACCTCTACCCAGAGCGCCTGCGCGGCGATATCGATGCGTTGAACGAGCGCATCTATCCGGCGGTGAACAACGGCGTCTACCGCGCCGGCTTCGCCACCACCCAAGCGGCTTACGAAGAAGCCTTCGACCAGCTGTTCGCCGAACTGGACCGTCTGGAAGCCCTGCTGGACACCCGCCGCTACCTGGCTGGGGAGTACCTGACCGAGGCCGACATCCGCTTGTTCACAACGATGATCCGTTTCGACGCGGTGTACTTCGGCCACTTCAAATGCAACCTGCGGCGCATCGCCGACTATCCGAACCTGTCGAACTGGCTGCGGGAGTTGTACCAATGGCCTGGGATCGCCGAGACCGTGGATTTCAAACATATCCAGCGCCACTACTACGGCAGCCACAAGACCATCAACCCGAATGGGATCGTGCCTAAGGGGCCGAAGCAGGACTTCAGGGTGGCGCATGATCGGGAACGGTTGAGTGGGAAAGGGATTTGGCGAGCTTGAGATCGCTCCCAACGCTCTGCGTGGGGAACGATCAGCGCGGTCTCTAGACCTGACCCTGGGCGCCTTCGAACCACGCCAGTTTCTCGCGCAGTTGCACCACTTCCCCGACAATCACCAGCGTCGGCGCATGGACTTCATGCTCGGCCACCAGGCGTGGCAGATCCGCCAGGGTGCCGGTGAATACCCGCTGGTTCGAAGTCGTGCCTTGCTGGATCAGCGCTGCCGGCGTGTCCGCCGCGCGACCGTGCTTGATCAGCTCCTCGCAAATGACTGGCAGCCCCACCAACCCCATGTAGAACACCAAGGTCTGCGCCGGGGAGACCAGGTCCACCCACGGCAAGTCGCTGGTGCCGTCCTTAAGATGGCCAGTGATGAAACGCACCGACTGCGCATAGTCGCGATGGGTCAGCGGGATCCCGGCATAGGCCGCGCATCCACTGGCCGCGGTGATGCCTGGGACCACCTGGAACGGGATGCCATGGGCCGCCAGTTCTTCGATTTCTTCGCCGCCGCGGCCGAAGATGAACGGATCGCCCCCCTTCAACCGCACCACGCGCTTGCCTTGCCGGGCCAGATCAACCAATTGCTGGTTGATCTGGTCCTGGGGCACGGCGTGTTCGGAACGGCGCTTGCCGACGTAGATGCGTTCGGCGTCGCGTCGGCACAGTTCCAGGATTGCCGGGGCTACCAGGCGGTCGTAAAGCACCACGTCCGCCTGCTGCATCAGGCGCAAGGCGCGGAAGGTCAGCAGGTCCGGATCGCCCGGCCCGGCGCCCACCAGATAGACTTCGCCCGGCGCGTTCGGCGCCTGGCCGTCGATCTTTTCCCGCAGCAGGCGCTCGGCTTCGCCGCCCTGCCCCGCTAATTGACGGTCGGCGATAGGACCTTGGAACACTTCTTCCCAGAAGGCCCGGCGCTGCTGCACGTCCGGGAACAGCTGCTTGACCTGAGTGCGAAAACGCGCCGCCAGCCCGGCCAGTTGCCCATAGGTCGACGGAATCCAGGTCTCCAGCTTGGCGCGGATCAGCCTCGCCAACACCGGCGCGTCACCACCGCTGGACACCGCGATGACCAAGGGCGAACGGTCGACGATCGCCGGGAAGATCACACTGCACAGCGCCGGTGCGTCCACCACGTTGACCGGCACGCAACGCTTGTGAGCATTGGCCGAGACCTGGGCGTTGAGCGGCTCGTCATCGGTGGCGGCGATGACCAGGCCGCAGCCGTCCAGGTCCGATTCCACGTAACCGCGCAGGATGCATTCACCGCCGCTGCCACTGACCAACTCCCGCAATTGCGGCTCGATGTCGGGCGCAACCACCCGCAGCAACGCACCGGCATCGGCCAACAAGCGAGATTTGCGCAAGGCGATCTCGCCGCCGCCAACCACCAGCACGCGGCTGCCGCGCAGGTTGTGGAACAGTGGCAAATAGTCCATTTAGCCGATGACCTCGATGCCGCCCATGTACGGTTTCAGCACTTGCGGCACACGGATCGAACCGTCGGCCTGCTGGTAGTTTTCCAACACCGCCACCAGCGTACGGCCCACCGCCAGGCCGGAGCCGTTGAGGGTGTGGACCAGCTCCGGCTTGCCGGTTTCCGGATTGCGGAAACGTGCCTGCATGCGGCGGGCCTGGAAATCACCGCAGTTGGAGCACGAGGAAATCTCGCGGTACTTGTCCTGGCTCGGGATCCAGACTTCCAGGTCGTAGGTCTTGACCGCGCTGAAGCCCATGTCGCCGGTGCACAGCGCCAGGGTGCGATACGGCAGCTCGAGCAATTGCAGGACCTTCTCGGCGTTGGCGGTCAGGCTTTCCAGGGCTTCCATGGATCTCGACGGCTCGACGATCTGGACCATTTCGACCTTGTCGAACTGATGCTGGCGGATCATGCCGCGGGTATCACGGCCCGACGCACCGGCCTCGCTACGGAAGCACGGCGTATGGGCGACAAACTTGATCGGCAATTGCTTGGCGTCGACGATCTCGCCAGCGACGATGTTGGTCAGCGACACTTCGGCGGTCGGGATCAGGTACAGATCCGCCTCGCCTTCGCGGCTGATCTTGAACAGGTCTTCCTCGAACTTTGGCAACTGGCCGGTGCCCTGCAAGGCAGGCGCCTGGACCAGGTACGGCGTGTAGGCCTCCTCGTAGCCGTGCTCGGTGACGTGCAGGTTGATCATGAACTGCGCGAGTGCGCGATGCAGACGGGCGATCGGCCCGCGCAGCAGGGCGAAACGCGCGCCCGACAACTTTGCCGCGGTCTCGAAGTCCAGCCAGCCGAATTTCTCGCCCAGGGCCACGTGGTCCTGTACCGGGAAATCAAAGGTTTTCGGCGTGCCCCAACGGCGCACTTCGACGTTGCCGTCTTCGTCTTCGCCGACCGGCACCGATTCGTGAGGCAGGTTCGGGATGCCCAGCAGGATCGAATCCAGTTCGGTCTGGATCGCGTCCAGTTCGGTCTTGCCGGCACTCAACTCGTTCGCCATGCGCTCGACATCGGCCATCAGCGGCGCGATGTCTTCGCCGCGCTGCTTGGCCTGGCCGATGGATTTGGAGCGCGCGTTACGTTCAGCCTGCAGGGCTTCGGTGCGGGTCTGGACGGTCTTGCGCTGTTCTTCCAGCGCTTCGATGCGCGCGACATCCAGGGCAAAGCCACGGGATGCCAGGCGGTCCGCTACGTCCTGAAGGTTGCTACGTAACAGTTTGGAATCGAGCATGTCGGTCTCTCGTTATCAAAGTTTGGTCAGGGACAGGCCGGCCCAGGTGGCGAGCAGCCCGCCGAACACGCTGATGGCCGCATAGCCCAGGGCCAGCGGCACCTGCCCGCTTTCCAGCAAGCGCACCGTATCCAGTGAAAAGGATGAAAAAGTCGTTAGGCCGCCAAGAAAGCCGACCATCAATCCCGCGCGCACCTCGATGGGCACCTCGGGACGAATCAAAAAAAGGCCGTAAAGAACGCCGATCAGCAGACAGCCCACGATATTAACGGCCAGCGTCGCGGTATAGAAGTGCCGTGGCCAATTTGCATTGATCCAGTTGCCCGTGGCGAAACGCAACAGCGTGCCGGCGACGCCACCGGCAGAGACCGCAAGAATCAAGGGGATCAAGGTTTTCTCCGCTGCCGTGGACTCAGTCGGTCCAGCTGTGCCAAATGATTGAGCTTCTCGCCGATCTTCAATTCCAGGCCACGGGGCACCGGTTGATAGAACGACTGGGGCTCGAGTTCTTCGGGAAAATAGTCTTCGCCGGCGGCGTAGGCGTCGGGCTCGTCGTGGGCGTAACGGTATTCTTCGCCATAGCCCAGTTGCTTCATGAGCTTGGTCGGCGCGTTGCGCAGGTGCAATGGGACTTCGAGGGAACCGTGCTCGGCGGCGCTGCGCATCGCCGCCTTGAAGCCCATGTACACGGCGTTGCTTTTCGGTGCACAGGCCAGGTAGGTAATGGCCTGGGCCACGGCGAGTTCGCCTTCCGGGCTGCCGAGCCGTTCCTGCACGTCCCAGGCCGCCAGGCACAGGCTCAGGGCGCGGGGGTCGGCGTTGCCGATGTCTTCGCTGGCCATGCGCACCACGCGTCGGGCCAGGTACAGCGGATCGCAGCCGCCGTCGATCATCCGCGCAAACCAGTACAGCGCGCCGTCCGGGTTGGAGCCGCGCACCGACTTGTGCAGCGCCGAAATCTGGTCGTAGAACGCCTCGCCGCCCTTGTCGAAGCGGCGCCGGGTATCGCCTAGCAGGCTTTGCAGCAGCTCGACGTCGATCTCGCTGTTGTCTTCGGCCAGGTCCGAGGCGTTTTCCAATAAATTGAGCAGGCGCCGGCCATCGCCGTCGGCGGCGCTGAACAGGATCTGGAAGCCTTCATCGCTGAGGCTGAGCTGACGCTTGCCCAGGCCGCGCTCTTCCGTCAACGCGCGATGCACCAGCTTGCGCATCGCCGCCTCATCGAGGCTCTTGAGGACATAGACCCGCGCGCGGGACAGCAAGGCGTTGTTGAGTTCGAACGAAGGGTTCTCCGTGGTCGCGCCGATGAAAATCAGCGTGCCGTCTTCGACATAGGGCAGGAACGCATCCTGCTGCGACTTGTTGAATCGGTGCACTTCGTCGACGAACAGGATAGTGCGCTTGCCGTACTGGCCGGCTTGCTGCTTGGCGATTTCCACCGCCTGGCGGATTTCCTTGACCCCGGCCAGCACCGCCGACACCGTTTCGAAATGCGCGTCCGAGACTTCCGCCAGCAGCCGCGCCAGGGTGGTCTTGCCCACCCCCGGCGGCCCCCAGAAGATCATCGAGTGCAAGGCCCCCTGTTCCAGGGCCTCGCGCAGGGGCTTGCCCCGGGCGAGGACGTGTTCCTGGCCGACATATTCATCCAGATTGGTTGCGCGCAGGCGGGCGGCCAATGGCTGGGCTATCGGGGCGCTTCGAAACAGGTCCATCACTGCTTATGCAACCTCCAGGCCTGGGTTATTCCTGGATCACATCGGCACCCTTGGGGATGTCGAACTTGAACTTGGACGGGGCGATCGGCTGATTGGCCTTGACCCCGGTGAACAGGATGTTGGTGCGCTGGCCGACGCTGTCGATCAGTTGCATGTCGTTGACCAGGCCGTTGCGGAACGACAGGCGCAGGCTGTCGAACAGGCTGTCCTTGGTCTTGGGCTTGAGGGTGAAGTCGATCACGCCACCGGCCTCCTTGGAGGTGATCTCGAAACTCTGGCTGATCTCGGAAATGTCACCGGAGAGCAGCAGCGCTGGCGTCTGGGTCAGGCGCTGGTCGAGAGTCTTGATGGTCACCTGTTCCAGGTCCGGGTCCCACAGGGAGACTTTCTTGCCATCCGACACCATCAACTGTTCGGCCGGCGCATCGGTGTGCCAGTAGAACAGGCCCGGACGCTGCAAGGCCATGTCTCCCGCCGTTTCCTGCAATTGAGTACCACTGCCATCAAGGGTCAATTGCGAGAAGCGCGCGGTCAGGGTCTGGGAGCCACCCAACAACTGGGTCAGGCGGGCCACGTCCTTTTCGCCGGCATGGGCCGACAAAGTGGTCACGGCTAATACGGGCAACAGCAGCATGCGAATCAGGCGCATGGGAGTCCTCATGAATTCGTGGGGGGTCGAGCGGCGTGTCACCACGCCGCCCGGGTCATCAGTCGCGCATCGGGCCCGGCGCCAGTACTTCGCGCGAGCCGTTGGTGTTCATCGCCGTCACCACACCGGCCATTTCCATGGCTTCGATCATGCGTGCGGCGCGGTTGTAACCGATCTTCAGCTTGCGCTGTACGGCGGAAATCGAAGCCCGGCGGCTTTCCAGGACGAACTGCACCGCCTCGTCATAAAGCGCGTCGGTTTCGGCGTCGTCATCGCCGCCGCCGCTGCTGCCTTCGAAACCGCTGCCGGCTTCTTCGACACCGGCAAGGATGTCGTCGTTGTATTCAGGCGCACCGCGCAGCTTCCAGGCCTCTACCACGCGGTGCACTTCGTCATCGGAAACAAACGCGCCGTGGACCCGAATCGGCAGGCTGGTACCGGGCGGCATGTAGAGCATGTCGCCGTGGCCCAGCAGTTGTTCGGCGCCGCCCTGGTCGATGATCGTCCGTGAGTCGATCTTGCTCGACACCTGGAATGCCATGCGCGTTGGAATGTTGGCCTTGATCAGGCCGGTGATCACATCCACCGATGGCCGCTGGGTCGCGAGGATCAAGTGGATACCGGCCGCACGGGCCTTCTGGGCGATACGGGCGATCAGCTCTTCGACCTTCTTGCCAACGATCATCATCATGTCGGCGAATTCGTCCACCACCACGACGATGGTCGGCAGCTTGTGCAGCAATGGCGCTTCGTCGTGGATGCTTTCGCGGTTGTACAGCGGGTCGGTCAGCGGCGTGCCGGCTTCCTCGGCTTCCTTGACCTTGGCGTTGAAGCCCGACAGGTTGCGCACGCCCATCTTCGCCATCAGCTTGTAGCGGCGCTCCATCTCGGCAACGCTCCAGCGCAGGGCGTTGGCCGCGTCCTTCATGTCCGTGACCACTGGGCAAAGCAGGTGCGGAATGCCTTCGTAGATCGACAATTCAAGCATTTTCGGGTCGATCATGATCAGCTTGGCGTCTTCCGGGCCAGACTTGAACAGGATCGACAGGATCATCGCGTTCACCCCCACCGATTTACCCGAACCGGTGGTACCGGCCACCAGCAGGTGGGGCATCTTCGCCAGGTCGGTGATAACCGGCTTGCCGCCGATGTCATGCCCCAGGGCCAGGGTGACTGGCGATTTGTGGTTGTCATACTCAGGCGTGGACAGCACTTCGGAGAAACGCACGATCTGCCGGTCTTCGTTGGGAATCTCGATGCCCACGGTGGTCTTGCCCGGAATCACCTCCACCACCCGCACGCTGGTCACGGCCAGGGACCGCGCCAGGTCCTTCGCGAGGTTGGCGATGCGGCTGACCTTCACACCGGCCGCCGGCTGGATTTCGTAACGGGTAATGACCGGGCCCGGATGGATCGAGTCCACCGAAACCTCGACGCCGAATTCCTTGAGCTTGATTTCCAGCAAGTGCCCAACGGCCGCCAGGGATTCGGGGGAATAATTGAGTTGCTTCTTCTCGGCGGGATCGAGAATCGAGATCGGCGGCAAGGTGCCTTCCACCGCGCTGTCGACGAACAGCGGTGCCTGTTTTTCCTTCTGCACGCGCTTGCTTTGCTCGGGCGGCTTGGTCGGGGCCATGGTGATGACTGGCGGCACCTGTTTTTCCCGCTCGGACATGTGTTTGCTCAGGGCCTGCTCGCGTTCGATCAGGCGTTCCTTGACCTTGGCCTGCTCGCGTTTGTCCGGCGTCGTCGGGGCCACCACGTCATGGACACGGTCGTCGACCTCGCGCAGCTGCGCGACCAGTTGCTTGCGCTCGTTGCGTGCCGCCCACCAGCGGTTCAACGCGCCCTGGATCAATTCGATCAGGTCGAGGGTGATCTTGCCGGTGACGTCCATGACCTTGAACCACGACAGGTCGGTGAACACCGTCAGGCCGAACAGGAACAGGGCGATAAAAAGCAAGGTACTGCCTTGGATATTCAGGGCATTCCTGGCCAGGTCGCCGAGGCTTTCCCCCAGCGCGCCACCCGCCCCGGCCGGCAGGCCAGTGGGTGCATGGAAATGGATATGGGCCAGCGCGGCACCCGACAGTACGAGGAACACCAGGCCGATCAGGCGCCAGGAGAACAGCCAGCCGCTCCACTGCCAGGGCTCATGGCGCTGGCGAAAAATCTGGTAGGTCTTGATCGCCAGCAGCAGCGGGAAAATGTAGGCGAAATAGCCCAGCACCATGAACAGGATGTCGGCGCTGTAGGAACCGGCCGGACCGCCGAAATTCTGCACGTCTTCGATCTTGCTGTTATGGCTCCAGCCCGGATCGTCCTTGCCGTACGTCAGCAAGGCCATCATCAGGAACAGGCACAAGGCACCGATGGCGATCAACGCACCTTCCTTGAGCCGGTAGTGCAATTGTTGGCGCCAGAGCGGAACGACTGTCTTGGGTGCTGCGGTGGATTTCTTCAAAACGCTTCTTTTCCTGCGCCAATGGCGCGTCCATCTGTTGAATGACTATAAAAAACTGCCCATGACGAGCAGGTAAAAAAGTGAACGTGCACAACCGGTACTACTTTTACCACTGTGACATGCGTCCGGAAAACCGCAGGTGTTGCCGAAGATTTGATCTTTTGCCGCTCCTGCGTTCAAAACTCAAGCATTGTACGGGTTTGTCACGCCCGAGGCATTGCTCGTACGCTCGGCGACAGCATAGCCAGAAACAGGGGTTGATGGGCGCCAATTTGAGCATGCATTCTCTTTTGTGACAAAGGCTTATGAGGTGTTTTTATGAGCGAAGCGAAGCATTCACGCCTGATTATTCTCGGTTCCGGCCCTGCCGGGTACAGCGCGGCTGTCTACGCCGCCCGTGCCAACCTCAAACCCGTCGTCATTACGGGCATGCAGGCCGGTGGCCAGCTCACGACCACGGTTGAAGTCGATAACTGGCCTGGCGACGTCGAAGGCCTGACCGGACCGGTGCTGATGGAGCGCATGCAACGGCACGCCGAGCGCTTCGACACGCAGATCGTCTACGACCATATCCATACCGCCAAGTTGCAACAGCGTCCGTTCGAACTGGTCGGCGACAGCGGCACCTACACCTGCGACGCGCTGATTATTGCCACCGGTGCCTCGGCTCAATACCTCGGGCTGCCCTCGGAGGAAACCTTTGCCGGCAAGGGCGTTTCAGCTTGCGCGACCTGCGACGGTTTCTTCTATAAGAACCAGGTAGTGGCGGTGATCGGCGGCGGCAATACCGCGGTGGAAGAAGCCTTGTACCTGTCCAACATCGCCAAGGAAGTGCATTTGGTTCACCGACGGGACAAGCTGCGCTCGGAAAAAATACTCCAGGATAAACTCTTCGAAAAAGCCGCCAGCGGCAACATCCGCCTGCATTGGAACCAGAACCTGGACGAAGTGCTGGGTGACGCCAGCGGCGTGACCGGCGCGCGCCTGCGGCACAGCGAGACGGGGGAAACCAGCACGCTATCCCTGGCCGGCGTGTTCATCGCCATCGGGCATAAACCCAATACCGATCTGTTCCAAGGCCAGTTGAAGATGCGCGACGGCTACCTGATCGTGCGCGGCGGCAGCGAAGGCAACGCCACCGCAACCGATATTGAAGGTGTATTTGCCGCAGGCGACGTGGCCGATCATGTTTACCGCCAGGCTATTACGTCCGCCGGCGCGGGTTGCATGGCCGCTCTGGACGCAGAGAAGTATCTCGATGACATCCCGGCCGTTTGACGGTTAACCTCTAGGGCGGGCTCCGAACAGAGTCCGCTACCCTCCCCTTCTGCAAGTTCGGATAACAATGCTGACCTGGTTACAACGCAACACACTGGATTTTCCACCGCTGGAAAAGGCCATGCGCGACCCCAACGGCCTGCTGGCCGCTGGCGGCGACCTGTCCGCCGATCGGTTGATCCAGGCCTATCGTCACGGCTGCTTTCCCTGGTTCTCGGAGGGCCAGCCGATCCTTTGGTGGTCGCCGGACCCGCGTACCGTGCTGTTTCCCGACGAACTGCACGTCTCGCGCAGCCTGAACAAGCTGTTGCGCAAGCAACGCTACGAAGTGACGTTCGACCGGGATTTCGCCGCGGTCATCAAGGCGTGCGCCGCACCCCGCGATTATGCCGACGGCACTTGGATCACCGACGCCATGCAGACCGCTTATCTGCAATTGCACCAGCGCGGCTTCGCCCACTCGGTGGAAGTCTGGGATCAGGGCGCATTGGTGGGCGGCCTGTACGGCCTGGCGATGGGGCAACTTTTTTTTGGCGAGTCGATGTTCAGCCGGGCCGACAATGCGTCGAAATTCGGCTTCGCCACCCTGGTCCAACACCTCAAGGAAGCGGGTTTTGTGCTGATCGACTGCCAGATGCCCACCGAGCACCTGCACAGCCTGGGTGCGCGATCGATTCCGCGCGCAGCGTTCGCCGGTTACCTGAAGGCCCACCTGGATCAGCCCAACCGTGCCTCCTGGGTTTGCTGAGCGATATTCGCGCTCCTGGCTTACACTTCAATTGAAGTTTATTTCCGAGGGTCGATCATGACTGAGTTGGCGCGCTTGAAGTTCTATGCCACTCAACCCCACTCCTGCAGTTATCTGCCTGAGGAGCAGGCCACGACGCTGTTCCTCGACCCTAGCCAGCCTATGGATGTGCACGTCTACGCAGACCTGTCCGAGATGGGTTTTCGTCGCAGTGGCGATCATCTCTATCGGCCCCATTGCCAGCATTGCAACGCGTGCGTTCCCGCGCGCATCCCTGTGGCTCGATTCACCCCCAATCGCCAGCAGAAGCGCATCTTCAAGCGCAACGCGGACCTACAGGTTCGGCCGGCCAAGCCACAGTTCAGCGAAGAATATTTCGACCTGTACCAGCGTTACATCGAACAGCGCCACGCCGACGGCGACATGTACCCACCCAGCCGGGACCAATTCTCGACTTTCCTGGTACGCGACCTGCCGTTTTCACGGTTCTATGAGTTTCGCCTCGAAGGCAAGCTGATGGCCATCGCCGTCACCGACCTGCTGCCCAACGGACTGTCGGCGGTGTACACCTTTTATGAGCCCGACGAAGAAAAACGCAGCCTCGGACGCTACGCGATCCTTTGGCAAATCAACGAATGCCGGCGCCTGGGCCTGGAAGCGGTCTACCTGGGCTACTGGATCAAGAACTGCAAAAAAATGAACTACAAGACCCAATATCGGCCCATTGAATTGCTGATCAACCAGCGGTGGGTTGTCTTGAACTAAGGCAGCTCGCGGGTTCTTGCTCGGTCCCGGCGCCAGCCTCATTGATGAACCTCCCAAGAACCCCTTGGCTTGCCCCCCCTTTTTCGGGCACAATGCACGCCGCTTTTGCCTGGCGCAGTTGCACCGGGCCATTCACTGGATACCGAGGGCTTTACTGCATGTCGAAAGAAGACAGCTTCGAAATGGAAGGCACTGTCGTCGACACCCTGCCCAACACCATGTTTCGTGTGGAGTTGGAAAATGGGCACGTCGTAACCGCGCATATCTCCGGCAAGATGCGCAAGAACTACATTCGTATTCTTACCGGTGACAAAGTGCGCGTCGAGCTGACGCCCTATGACTTGAGCAAAGGGCGCATCACTTACCGCGCTCGCTAACAAGTCAATACAAAACGCCCGGCTCATGTCGGGCGTTTTTGTTTGTGGAGCGTGGGAACGATCCCAACACACAGAAAAAAGGCGCCTTTCGGCGCCTTTAGCTTGATGCAGGTAACGGTCAGGCCATTTCGGCCGTGGTTTCGAAGTCGAACGTCAGCTCGCCGTCCTTGATGTCGATGTGAACTACACCGCCATGCTCGGCCAGTTCGCCGAAGAGGATTTCCTCGGCCAGCGGACGCTTGATCTTGTCCTGGATCAGGCGAGCCATCGGCCGCGCGCCCATCGTCACGTCGTAACCACCTTCCGCCAGCCAACTGCGAGCCGCATCGGTGACTTCCAGCAATACGCGCTTGTCTTCGAGCTGCGCCTGAAGTTCGGTAAGGAACTTGTCCACCACGCTCTTGATGACTTCATGACTGAGGCGACCGAACTGGATAATGGTGTCCAGGCGGTTGCGGAATTCAGGCGTGAAGCTCTTCTTGATCACTTCCATCGCATCGGACGAGTGGTCCTGATGGGTGAAACCGATCGAAGCGCGCGCCGCGGTCTCGGCACCGGCGTTCGTGGTCATGATGATGATCACGTTGCGGAAATCCGCCTTGCGCCCGTTGTTATCGGTCAGCGTACCGTGATCCATGACTTGCAGGAGCAAGTTGAAGACTTCCGGATGCGCCTTTTCGATCTCATCGAGCAACAGCACGCAGTGCGGTTGCTTGGTAATCGCCTCGGTCAGCAAGCCGCCCTGGTCGAAACCGACATAACCTGGAGGCGCACCGATCAGACGCGAGACGGTGTGACGCTCCATGTACTCGGACATGTCGAAGCGCACCAGCTCGATGCCCATCGCCTTGGCCAGTTGCCGCGCCGCCTCGGTCTTGCCGACACCGGTAGGCCCGGCGAACAGGAACGAACCCACCGGTTTGTCCGGCGACTTGAGACCGGCGCGGGACAGCTTGATTGCGGTCGACAGCGAGTCGATGGCCGCATCCTGGCCGAACACCGTCAACTTCAGGTCGCGCTCCAGGTTACGCAGCAATTCCTTGTCGGAACTCGTGACATGTTTTGGCGGGATGCGCGCGATTTTCGCAACGATGTCCTCGACTTGCGGTACTTCAATGCGCTTGACCCGGTTTTCCACCGGTTGCAGGCGCTGGTAAGCGCCCGCCTCGTCAATCACATCGATCGCCTTGTCCGGCATATGCCGGTCATTGATGTAGCGCGAGGCCAGTTCGGCAGCGGCGCGCAGGGCTTCGTCACTGTACTCGATGCCGTGGTGCAGCTCGAAGCGGCCCTTGAGCCCGCGCAGGATACCGATGGTGTCTTCCACCGACGGCTCCGACACATCGACCTTCTGGAAGCGCCGCGCCAAGGCACGATCCTTCTCGAAGATCCCGCGAAACTCCTGGAACGTGGTCGAGCCGATGCAGCGGATATCACCCGACGACAGCAACGGCTTGAGCAGGTTGGACGCATCCATCACGCCACCCGACGCCGCCCCGGCACCGATAATGGTGTGGATCTCGTCAATGAACAGGATCGCCTGAGGACGCTTCTTCAGCTCGCCGAGCAACGCCTTGAAGCGCTTCTCGAAGTCACCGCGGTACTTGGTACCGGCCAGCAAGGCGCCGAGGTCGAGGGAATACACCACGCTATTGGCGAGCAGGTCCGGCACCTGGTTGTCGACGATGCGCTTGGCCAGGCCTTCGGCGATTGCGGTCTTGCCGACGCCCGCCTCGCCCACCAGCAGCGGGTTGTTCTTGCGACGCCGAGCCAGGATCTGCGCCACGCGCTCGACTTCCGCCTCGCGCCCGACCAGCGGGTCGATACGCCCCTGGCGCGCCAGTTCGTTCAGGTTGCTGGCATAGGCATCCAGCGGATTGCCCGAAGAAGAAGACTCACCGCCCTCGTCGTCCTGCATATCCTGCTCACCCTCGGAGTGATCGCCATGCCCCGGCACTTTGGAAATGCCATGGGCGATGTAGTTGACGACATCGATGCGTGCAACGCTCTGCTGCTTGAGCAGGAAAACCGCCTGGCTTTCCTGTTCGCTGAAGATCGCGACCAGCACGTTGGCTCCGGTCACTTCACGCTTGCCCGAGCTCTGTACATGAAAGACAGCACGTTGCAGGACACGCTGGAAGCCCAGGGTTGGCTGGGTTTCGCGATCCTCATCGTGGACGGGGATCAATGGCGTGGTGGAGTCGATGAACTCCTGCAAATCATGCTTGAGTTTATCGAGGTTCGCGCCGCAGGCACGCAAAACGGTGGCGGCAGCCTCGTTATCCAATAGGGCCAGCAGCAGGTGCTCGACGGTCATGAATTCATGACGCTTCGAACGAGCCTCCTTGAAGGCAAGATTGAGGGTGACTTCGAGCTCGCGGTTTAACATAGCTTCACCTCATACCCAAGTGGTCGGCGTTAACCGTCCTTCTCGATTTCACAGAGTAGCGGATGCTGGCTTTCCCGGGCGTACTGGTTGACCTGCATGGCCTTCGTCTCGGCGATGTCGCGGGTAAACACTCCACATACTGCCCGCCCCTCTGTATGGACGGCCAGCATGACCTTGGTCGCCAGCTCGCGATTCAGGTTAAAAAACACCTCGAGCACTTCGACGACGAAATCCATCGGTGTGTAGTCATCGTTGAACAAAACCACCTTGTACATCGGTGGCGCCTGTAACGCAGGCTTGGCTTCCTGAACAGCAATGCCTGCGGAATCGTCGTCATGTTGATCCGGGCGATCCTGATTGAATGTTAGTCGAATCTGGCTGATTGCATGCATGGAAAGAAAGGTTCGTTTAGTTAGCGAATACAGTGATGGGGTCACTTGCAGGCGATTTCAACCGCTACTGCCCGATCACCTTGACTATCGGGAAATCGGTGTTACAACCAATAGAGCCCACCGTGGGTTAAAAAGGTCCGCGAAGTCAATCCGATTTCCATTGATCGACGGCGGATGATCAGGATGATACTCCGTTGGCGGGGTGTGTTGCAGAGGGAAATTGGTATGTCGGGCACCGGGATGCGATTCAACGGAAAGGTCAAATGGTTCAACAATGCCAAGGGCTATGGTTTCATCAACGAAGAAAAACGTCGAGAAATCGAAGAGAAACCCGAAGAGAAACCCGAAGATCTCTTCGCCCATTACTCGGCCATCCAGATGGACGGTTACAAAACCTTGAAGGCCGGGCAAGAAGTAACATTCGATAAAATCCAGGGACCGAAAGGCGTGCACGCCATCGCGATCACCCCGGTCACCGTCGAGGTCGAAGTCGCTCCCGTGGCCGCCAGGGCTCGCGTCACCGAAAACCACTGACGCCCTACCCCAATCCAAGAAAAATGCCCGGTTCGATCGCTCGAACCGGGCATTTTCTTTTGGCCTGGACGCGCTTACATGTGCGAAATCAGCGCATCGCCGAAGCCAGAAGACGACACCAGCTTGGCGCCGTCCATCAAGCGCTCGAAGTCATAGGTCACGGTCTTGGCCGAAATCGCGCCGTTGGTGCCCTTGATGATCAGGTCGGCCGCTTCGGTCCAGCCCATGTGGCGCAGCATCATCTCCGCCGACAGGATCAGCGAACCCGGGTTGACCTGGTCCTTGCCTGCATACTTGGGCGCGGTGCCGTGGGTGGCTTCGAACATCGCCACGGTGTCTGACAGGTTGGCGCCCGGCGCAATACCGATACCGCCCACTTCCGCTGCCAGGGCGTCGGAGAGATAGTCACCGTTGAGGTTAAGGGTCGCGATCACATCATATTCAGCTGGACGCAACAGGATCTGCTGCAACATCGCATCGGCGATAGCGTCCTTGACGATGACATTCTTGCCGGTCCGCGGGTTCTTGAACTGCATCCACGGCCCGCCGTCGAGCAGGGTGGCGCCGAACTCCTCGGCCGCTACTTCGTAGGCCCATTCCTTGAAGGCACCTTCGGTGAACTTCATGATGTTGCCTTTATGCACGATGGTCAGCGAATCGCGGTCATTGTCGACAACATATTGCAAGGCTTTGCGCGCCAGACGCTTGGTGCCCTGCTTGGAAACCGGCTTGACACCAATACCGCAATCTTCGTCGAAGCGGATCTTGGTGACGCCCATTTCTTCTTTCAGGAATTTGATGACCTTGGTGGCCTCGGCCGAACCGGCTTTCCATTCGATGCCGGCATAAATGTCTTCGGAGTTCTCGCGAAAGATCGTCATGTCCACGTCGCCAGGCTTCTTGACCGGGCTGGGCACGCCTTCGAACCAGCGCACCGGGCGCAGGCAGACATACAGGTCGAGTTGCTGGCGCAGCGCTACGTTCAGCGAGCGGATACCACCACCGACCGGGGTGGTCAGCGGACCCTTGATGGAAACCACATAGTCTTTGACCGCGTCCAGGGTTTCCTGGGGAAGCCAGGTGTCCTGGTCGTAGACCTGGGTCGCTTTTTCACCCGCGTAGACTTCCATCCAGGAAATCTTGCGCTTGCCGCCATAAGCCTTCTCAACCGCGGCGTCGACAACCTTGATCATGACCGGACTGATATCAACGCCAATGCCATCGCCTTCGATGAAGGGGATGATCGGGTTGTCGGGAACATTAAGAGAATGGTCTGCATTGACGGTGATTTTGTCACCGACGGCCGGAACCTGAATCTTTTGATACCCCATGCTGAACTCCATTGCTTGGATTGAACATCTGGCTGCGTTCGAGCGTACCCCAGTTGTATCGGCACGCAAACCCTACGTTCGGCCCATGCCGGGCAAATTAATCGACTTCGCCGCGTACAAGCCTGAAAACCAAGGGAAAAGCGCCAAACTTGAGCATAGCCCAGCCCTGCGACCTGCGACGTTTAGACCAATGGACGTGTGCGGAAGCCTATGAACCGTCGGCAGATCGCCAGCTACCTATGTATAATGCCGCCGCTGACCACAGGGTCACGATGGCTGACGGCTCTATTACGAGACTTTCCGCCAATTTGAAAGCCGGTCCGTTACCGCGGGCCGACCGCTTGACGCTCGACTGATGCACCCAACATCACCGCGAAGAAACCTCGACATTCGGCTCACGGATGACTTTGAACGAACGCGCTTACCCGGCGCCCCTCGAGTTTCTGCGCATGCTTTAGCAAAGAAGAGAGTTAATCCGAATATGCCCACCCGCTCGAAGATCATCTATACCTTCACCGACGAAGCGCCTGCCCTCGCCACCTATTCGCTGCTGCCGATCGTCGAAGCCTTCACCGCTTCGGCCGATATCGCCGTGGAGACCCGCGATATCTCCCTCGCAGGGCGCATCCTGGCCAGCTTCCCCGAGCAACTGGGTGACAAAGCCGTAGCCGACCACCTCGCCGAGCTGGGCGACCTGGCCGTCACGCCTGAAGCCAATATCATCAAGCTGCCGAACATCAGCGCCTCGGTGCCGCAACTGCAGGCCGCGGTCAAGGAACTGCAGGCCCAGGGCTATGCGCTGCCGGACTACCCGGAAACCGTGAGCACCGACGCCGAGAAAGAAGCCCGCGCCCGCTACGACAAGGTCAAGGGCAGCGCCGTGAACCCGGTCCTGCGCGAAGGCAACTCCGACCGCCGCGCGCCGCTGTCGGTCAAGAACTACGCTCGCAAGCACCCGCACAAGATGGGCGCCTGGGCTGCCGACTCCAAGTCCCACGTGGCCCACATGAGCACCGGTGATTTCTACGGCAGCGAAAAAGCCGCCCTGATCGACGCCGCGGGCAGCGTGAAAATCGAGCTGATCGCCAAGGACGGCACTGCCACCGTCCTGAAGGAAAAGACCACCGTACAAGCCGGTGAGATCCTCGATTGCGCAGTCATGGGCAAAAAAGCCCTGCGCGACTTCATCGCCGCTGAAATCGAAGATGCCAAGCAAAAAGGCGTGCTGCTGTCGGTCCACCTCAAAGCCACCATGATGAAGGTCTCCGACCCGATCATGTTCGGCCAGATCGTCGCCGAGTACTACAAGGACGCGCTGGCCAAGCACGCCCAGGTGCTGGAGCAGATCGGCTTCAACCTGAACAACGGCATCGGCGACCTGTACGCCCGCATCAAGGCCCTGCCGGCCGAGCAGCAGGCGCAGATCGAAGCCGACATCCAGGCGGTCTACGCCGTTCGTCCGTCGCTGGCGATGGTCAACTCCGACAAGGGCATCACCAACCTGCACGTGCCGAGCGACGTCATCGTTGACGCCTCGATGCCGGCCATGATCCGTGACTCCGGCAAGATGTGGGGCACCGACGGCCAGTTGCACGACACCAAGGCCGTGATCCCGGATCGCTGCTACGCCACCATCTACCAGGCGGTGATCGAAGACTGCAAGCAACACGGCGCCTTCGACCCAACCACCATGGGCAGCGTGCCGAACGTCGGCCTGATGGCCAAGAAAGCCGAAGAGTACGGCTCCCACGACAAGACTTTCCAGATCAAGGCCGACGGCGTCGTCCGTGTCTCGGACAACAACGGTCGCACCGTGCTGGAGCAGAACGTCGAGGCTGGCGACATCTTCCGCATGTGCCAGACCAAGGACGCGCCGATCCAGGATTGGGTCAAGCTGGCCGTCAACCGTGCCCGCGCCAGCAGCACCCCGGCGATCTTCTGGCTGGACCCGATGCGCGCCCACGATGGCGTGATGATCGAGAAGGTCCAGGCTTACCTGAAGGATCACGACACCTCCGGCCTGGATATCCGCATCATGTCGCCAGTCGACGCGATGAAGTTCACCCTGGCTCGCACCCGCGAAGGCAAGGACACCATTTCGGTGACCGGCAACGTGCTGCGCGACTACCTGACCGACCTGTTCCCGATCATGGAACTGGGCACCAGCGCCAAGATGCTGTCGATCGTGCCGCTGATGAACGGTGGCGGCCTGTTCGAAACCGGCGCCGGCGGTTCGGCACCCAAGCACGTCCAGCAACTGCTGGAAGAAAACTTCCTGCGCTGGGATTCCCTGGGCGAGTTCCTGGCCTTGGCCGCCTCCCTGGAACACCTGGGCGTGACCTACAACAACCCTAAAGCGCTGGTGCTGGCCAAGACCCTCGACCAGGCTACTGGCGAGTTCCTGGACCGCAACAAATCGCCTTCGCGCAAGGTCGGCGGCATCGACAACCGCGGCAGCCACTTCTACCTGACCCTGTTCTGGGCCCAGGCATTGGCCGCCCAGGATGACGACGCAGCCCTCAAGGCCCAGTTTACGACCCTGGCCAAGACCCTGACCGACAACGAAGATAAAATCGTTGCCGAGCTCAACGCCGTCCAGGGCAAGCCAGTGGACATCGGCGGTTACTACTTCGCCAACCCTGAGCTGACCAGCAAGGCCATGCGCCCGAGCAACACCTTCAACGCGGCGATTGCTGCGCTGGTGTAACGCTGCAATGAAA
Source organism: Pseudomonas sp. Z4-20 (assembly GCF_051131955.1). NCBI lineage: Bacteria > Pseudomonadati > Pseudomonadota > Gammaproteobacteria > Pseudomonadales > Pseudomonadaceae > Pseudomonas > Pseudomonas sp. Z4-20. Next base: position 2,136,130 of record NZ_CP071641.1, on the reverse strand, counting down.
CACCACGAACCCCGGCCTTGTGCCGGGGTTTGTGTTTCTGGCACCCCCCATTTCCCCCTGACAACCTACTCCCACAGGGGAAACGCGGCACCACCAAGAACCAGGCCGGCTGTCAGGCCGCCTCGCTTTTGATCTTGATCTCAGGCGCCCCGTTAACCACGATGGCCGGAGTGAGGGCATGCCGAGCCTAAGCGAGGCACCGAGTGGTGGGGCAAAGCCTTTTTGGGTACTTTTTTGGCGTCTGAAAAAAGTGACCCGCTGTAAAAGCGGAACCATAAGCAGCCGTTACCGCAGCAATGGATATGTACTCGATCAAGGCCAGCTCCCAGCCCATCATCGCGAACACCCCCACCGCAGCCCACATCCCAACCTGAGAAATAAAGGAGCCCCATGAACTGGCACCCCCACATCACCGTCGCCACCATCGTCGAGGACAACGGCCACTTCCTGATGGTGGAAGAATCCAAAGGCGGACGCGCTGTACTCAACCAACCCGCCGGCCACCTGGACCCCAACGAAACCCTGATCGAAGCCGCCGTGCGCGAAACCCTCGAAGAAACCGGCTGGGACGTCGAGCCCACCAGCATCGTGGGCATCTACCTGTACACCGCTCCCAGCAACGGCGTGACCTACCAGCGGGTCTGCTTCACCGCCAAAGCCTTGGAACACCACCCGGATTATCAACTGGACGACGGCATCCTCGGCGCCAAGTGGCTGACCCGCGACGAATTGCTGGCACAGCGCGACAGCTGGCGCAGCGAACTGGTCATCCGCTGCATCGACGATTACCTGGCCGGCCATCGCCACAGTCTGGCGCTGATCCGCCCTTCTCTTTAGCCTTGCGCGCCCGGGCCTGATAGAATCGCGTCCTTTTTCAAGACACACATTGAATTCCTATGCGTGATCCAGCCTCTTCGAATACCCCCAAGCAGCGCGTCATAGTCGGCATGTCCGGCGGCGTGGACTCTTCCGTTTCCGCTCTTCTGCTGATCGAGCAGGGTTACGAGGTGGAAGGCCTGTTCATGAAGAACTGGGAAGAAGACGACGGAACCGAATACTGCACCGCCATGGACGACCTCGCAGACGCCCAGGCCGTATGCGACAAGATCGGCATCAAGCTGCACACCGCCAACTTCGCCGCCGAGTACTGGGACAACGTGTTCGAGCACTTCCTGGCCGAATACAAGGCCGGGCGCACGCCGAACCCGGACATCCTCTGCAACCGCGAAATCAAGTTCAAAGCGTTCCTCGATTACGCCATGATGCTCGGTGCCGACCTGATCGCCACCGGCCACTACGTGCGCCGCCGCGACATCGACGGCCGCACCGAACTGCTCAAGGGCCTGGATCCGAACAAGGACCAGAGCTACTTCCTGCATGCCGTCGGCGGTGAGCAGATCGCCAAGACCCTGTTCCCGGTGGGCGAACTGGAAAAGCCCGAAGTGCGCGCGATCGCCGAGAAACACCAGCTCGCCACCGCCAAGAAAAAGGATTCCACCGGGATCTGCTTCATCGGCGAGCGCCGTTTCAGCGATTTCCTCAAGCAATACCTGCCGGCCCAGCCGGGTGAGATCAAGACCACCGAAGGCGAAGTCATCGGTCGTCACCATGGCTTGATGTACCACACTATCGGCCAGCGCCAAGGCCTGGGCATCGGCGGGCTGAAAGATGCCGGCGAAGAGCCGTGGTACGTGCTGGTCAAGGACCTGGAGCACAACGAGCTGATCGTCGGCCAGGGCAACGACCATCCGTGGCTGTTCTCCCGCGCCCTGCTCGCCTCCGACATCTATTGGGTCAACCCGATCGACCTCAGCGAGCCGCGTCGCCTGACGGCCAAGGTTCGCTACCGCCAGAGCGACCAGCCCTGCACCTTGGAAAAAACCGCCAGCGGTTATCGCGCCACGTTCGATGATCCGCAGCGCGCGGTCACACCCGGCCAGTCCGTGGTGTTCTATGACGGCGACATCTGCCTGGGCGGCGGCGTGATCGAAGTCGCAGAGCCTTGGAGCAACAAGGCATGACGCCGATCCAGGAACAACTGACGGCACTGGGCGGCGTGTTTCTCGCCGCCGTGCTGGTGGACCGGATCGCCAAGACCGGCCAGACCACCGAAGCCGGCCTGGGCTGCATGCTCGGCAGCCTGCTGGTGCGCGACCCCAAGGACACGCTGGAAGTCTACGGCGGCGACGACCTGAACCTGCGCGAAGGCTATCGCGCCTTGATCGGCGCCCTGGAGCGCGACCCCAGCACCCTGCAACGCGAGCCGCTGCGCTACGCCCTGTCGATGCTGGGCCTGGAGCGCCAGTTGGCCAAGCGCGACGATTTGCTCGAAACCATTGGCAAGCGCCTGCCGCAGATCCAGTCCCAGGTCGAGCACTTCGGGCCGTCCCATGAAAACGTGATCGCCGCCTGCGGCGCGCTGTACCAGGACACCCTGAGCACCCTGCGCCAGCGCATCCAGGTCCATGGCGACATGCGCAACCTGCAGCAACCGAACAATGCCTCGAAGATCCGCGCCCTGCTGTTGGCCGGGATTCGCTCGGCGCGGTTATGGCGGCAGCTCGGTGGTCATCGCTGGCAACTGGTGATTAGCCGACGCAAATTGTTGAAAGAGCTTTACCCGTTGATGCGCAACGAATAAGCCGCCTCAACCTGTTTTATTAGCTTATTACGCGTAACACGCCGGTCAGTTGGCGACGGACCGGCGTTTGTTTTCATGTATGATACGCGCCCCATTTCGTTGCCCGACTGTCCGAGAACACCCCATGCAGCTTTCTTCGCTCACTGCGGTTTCCCCTGTAGACGGCCGCTACGCCGGCAAAACCCAGGCCCTGCGCCCGATTTTCAGCGAGTACGGCCTGATCCGCGCCCGCGTCCTGGTTGAAGTGCGCTGGCTCCAGCGCCTGGCAGCCCACCCTGGCATTGGCGAAGTCCCGGCTTTTTCCGCCGAAGCCAACGCGGTGCTCAACACCCTGGCCGACGATTTCGCGCTGGAGCACGCCGAGCGCGTCAAAGAGATCGAGCGCACCACCAACCACGACGTCAAGGCGATCGAATACCTGCTCAAGGAGCAGGCCGCCAAGCTGCCGGAGCTGGCCAACGTCAGCGAGTTCATTCACTTTGCCTGCACCAGCGAGGACATCAACAACCTGTCCCACGCCCTGATGTTGCGCGAAGGCCGTGACGACGTGCTGCTGCCGCTGATGCGCCAGACCGCCCAGGCCATCCGCGAGCTGGCGATCCGCTTCGCCGACGTGCCGATGCTCTCGCGCACCCACGGTCAACCGGCTTCGCCGACCACCCTGGGCAAGGAACTGGCGAACGTGGTTTACCGCCTGGAGCGCCAGATCGCCCAGGTTGCCGCCGTGCCATTGCTGGGGAAGATCAACGGCGCCGTGGGCAACTACAACGCCCACCTCTCGGCCTACCCGGACATCGACTGGGAAGCCAACGCCCGCGCCTTCATCGAAGACGAGCTGGGCCTGAGCTTCAACCCGTACACCACCCAGATCGAGCCGCACGACTACATCGCCGAGCTGTTCGATGCGATCGCCCGCTTCAACACCATCCTGATCGACTTCGACCGTGATATCTGGGGCTACATCTCCCTGGGTTACTTCAAGCAGCGCACCATTGCCGGCGAAATCGGTTCCTCGACCATGCCGCACAAGGTCAACCCGATCGACTTCGAAAACTCCGAAGGCAACCTGGGCATCGCCAACGCGCTGTTCCAACACCTGGCGAGCAAGCTGCCGATTTCCCGCTGGCAGCGCGACCTGACCGACTCCACCGTGCTGCGCAACCTGGGCGTGGGTTTTGCCCACAGCGTCATCGCCTATGAGGCCAGCCTCAAGGGCATCAGCAAGCTGGAACTGAACCAGCAGAAAATCGCCGCCGACCTGGACGCCTGTTGGGAAGTCCTGGCCGAGCCGATCCAGACCGTGATGCGTCGCTACAACATCGAAAACCCGTATGAAAAGCTCAAAGAACTGACCCGTGGCAAGGGCATCAGCCCTGAAGCGCTGCAGACTTTCATCGATGGCCTGGACATGCCTGCCGAGGCCAAGGCCGAGCTGAAGAAGCTGACACCGGCCAGTTACATCGGCAACGCAGCGGCACAAGCCAAGCGTATCTGATACACCGCTTCATCTTTGAGACGCCCGGCCGCGCCGGGCGTTTTTATTCGCGTCTGAGAAGTATATTTTTTCAATAGGTTACACATGAATCCTGATATTCCACTGCAACTCCTGGGCGGTATCACGGCACGGGAGTTCCTGCGCGACTACTGGCAGAAAAAACCGCTGCTGATCCGCCAGGCCATCCCCGACTTCGAAAGCCCGATCGACGCCGACGAGTTGGCTGGCCTGGCGCTTGAAGAAGAGATCGAGTCGCGCCTGGTGATCGAGCACGGCGAACGCCCGTGGGAGCTGCGTCGCGGCCCGTTCGCCGAGGACGAATTCAGCAAGCTGCCGGAGCGCGAGTGGACCCTGCTGGTACAGGCAGTCGATCAGTTCGTCCCGGAAGTCAGCGAGCTGCTGGAGCATTTCCGCTTCCTGCCGAGCTGGCGCATCGATGACGTGATGATCAGCTTCGCCACCCCCGGTGGCGGCGTAGGCCCGCATTTCGACAACTACGACGTGTTCCTGCTGCAAGGCCATGGCAAGCGCAACTGGAAAATCGGCCAGGTGTGCGACTCCGAGAGCCCGCTGTTGCCGCACGCGGACCTGCGCATCCTCGCCGATTTCGAAGCCACCGACGAGTGGGTCCTGGAACCGGGCGACATGCTCTACCTGCCGCCACGCCTGGCCCATTGCGGCGTCGCCGTGGATGATTGCATGACTTACTCGGTGGGTTTCCGCGCGCCAAGCGCGGCCGAGGTACTGACGCATTTCACTGACTTCCTCAGCCAATTCCTGCCTGACGAAGAGCGCTACACCGACGCCGATGCGCGACCTGTCGCCGACCCGCACCAGATCCAGCACGACGCCCTCGACCGACTCAAAGGCCTGCTGGCCGAGCACATGAGCGACGAACGCCTGTTGCTGACCTGGTTCGGCCAGTTCATGACCGAGCCGCGCTACCCGGAACTGGTGGTCGGTCCGGAGATGGAAGAAGACGACCTGCTGGCCAGCCTGGAACAGGGCGCGGTGATCATCCGCAACCCGAGCGCTCGCCTGGCCTGGTCGGAAGTCGATGACGACCTGTTGCTGTTCGCCAGCGGCCAGAGCCGCTACCTGCCGGGCAAGCTGCGTGACCTGTTGAAGATGATCTGCGCCGCCGACGCGCTGCACATCGAGAACCTCGGCCCCTGGCTGGCCGACGAGGATGGTCGCGGCCTCATTCATGAATTGGTCAAGCAAGGTAGCCTGGGGTTCGCCGATGAATAAAATCCACGTTCGTGTCGCAGACTGGCAAAAGGATATCGCCGAGATCCGGCGCATTCGTGAAGCGGTATTCATTGCCGAGCAATCCGTGCCACCGGAGCTGGAGTGGGATTCGGATGACCAGGACGCCGTGCATTTCCTGGCCTTCGAAGGCGACTTCCCCATCGGCACCGCGCGCCTGCTGACTGACGGCCATATCGGCCGCGTTTCGGTCCTCAAGGATTGGCGCGGCCTGAAGGTCGGCGATGCGCTGATGCATGCGGCGATCGCCGAAGCCGAGAAGCGCGGGCTCAAGCAGCAGATGCTCAGCGCCCAGGTGCACGCCACGTCGTTCTACGAGCGACTGGGGTTTGCGGTGGTCAGCGAGGAGTTCCTGGAAGCCGGAATTCCTCATGTCGACATGGTCCGGCGCTCGGTCTGAACACCGCTGGAAGCAGCAACACAATACCCTGTGGCGAGGGAGCTTGCTCCCGCTGGGTCGCGCAGTGACCCCAAAAAACGAGGGCCGCTGCGCAGCCCAGCGGGAGCAAGCTCCCTCGCCACAAGAGCATCCTGCAGCGCTCAAAACGCCCCGCCATCCACCGATGCCGGGGCGTTTTGCCGTCTACCATTCAACTTGCCCCACCCGGGGCCGACAAACTGGCAATATCTAGCCTTTGTCTCGCGGAGAAATGGACATGTCCCTACGTACCTTGCTGACCACCTTGCTGCTCGGTTGCAGCCTGTCAGTCTTGGCCGCCACCGAAATCGTGCCGCTGAACTACCGAACCAGCGCGGACTTGCTACCGGTGGCGCAGAATTTCATCGGCAAGGACGGCCAGGTCAGCGCCTATGGCAACCAGTTGATCGTCAACGCCGAGCCCGGCAAGATCGCCGAGCTTCGGCAATTCCTGGCTCAACTGGATACCGCCCCCAAGCGCTTGCTGATCACCGTGGACACCAACGAGAACAACCTGCAGGGCGACCAGGGCTATTCCATCAACGGCGCCGCCCCCAGCCAGACCCGCATCATCAACCGCAGCACCGCCAGCCGTGACGGCGGCGTGCAGCAGATCCAGGCCAGCGAGGGCCAGCCGGCGCTGATCCAGGTGGGCCAGAGCGTGCCGTTCACCAGCAACCAGACCGACGGCTACGGTCGCCTGCAAAGCCAGACCGAATACCGCAACGTCACCCAAGGTTTTTATGTCACGGCCAGTGTCACCGGCGAGACCGTTCATCTGAACATCAGTACCAACCGTGACCGCATGAGCCAGGAACGTCCCGATGTAGTGAACGTGCAAAGTACCGACACAACTGTCAGCGGCCGCTTGGGTGAATGGATCACCCTGGCCGGCGTGAATCGCCAGACGCAAGCCGATAAACAGGGCCTGACCCGCAGCTACTCGACCCAGGGCCGGGATGACATGGTTCTGCGGGTCAAGGTCGACACCCTGAACTAAAGCACCAAAAACTGACTGACGAGTCTCATTAGACCAAAGATGTAGTGCTCTGAAAAAAGCACTACAAAACGTTTGACGAGCCAAAAAACCGAAGGCATGATGGCCTCGCTCCCGCTAATCAGGGGCCCTGGCAAGGGCCTTCGGGTCGACGCTTGCAACTACCCTGCGAGCCGATTCGTGTCTGTACCGCCCACAAGGTGTGTTTGACGAGGTTGCGACTGGAACGAAGTTGTCCCGAGGGACGGAAGCGTAACTAGGTAACCCGGCATCACACTGAGTTCGTATGAAGGCCCACGACGCCCGAATGCGCCCGCAGCTCGCCCCTACCTGCTCACTTTCCCCTCGAGCCCATCGTTCATCCCGTCGCCTCCCCGCCTGAACCGACTTGTACGCCAACCCCCTGGTCGGCAGGAGCAGGAATTTTCCACCCCAGACCTATGCGACGAGGTTTATCTCCATGGCACTGACACGCGAACAGCAAATTGCAGCCCTTGAAAAAGACTGGGCTGAAAACCCGCGCTGGAAAGGCGTGAAGCGCAATTACTCCGCTGCTGACGTCGTCCGTCTGCGTGGTTCGGTTCAACCTGAGCACACCTTTGCGAAAATGGGCGCCGAGAAGCTGTGGAACCTGGTCACCCAGGGCGCCAAGCCAGCCTTCCGTCCCGAGAAAGATTTCGTCAACTGCATGGGCGCCCTGACCGGCGGCCAGGCTGTACAGCAAGTCAAGGCCGGCATCCAGGCGATCTACCTGTCGGGCTGGCAAGTGGCGGCGGACAACAACTCCGCCGAATCCATGTACCCCGACCAGTCGCTGTACCCGGTGGATTCGGTTCCAACCGTGGTCAAGCGCATCAACAACTCGTTCCGTCGCGCCGACCAGATCCAGTGGAAAGCCGGCAAGAACCCGGGCGACGAAGGCTACATCGATTACTTCGCTCCGATCGTGGCTGACGCCGAAGCCGGTTTCGGCGGCGTACTGAACGCCTACGAGCTGATGAAAAGCATGATCGAGGCAGGCGCCGCCGGCGTTCACTTCGAAGACCAGCTGGCCTCGGTGAAAAAATGCGGCCATATGGGCGGCAAAGTATTGGTGCCAACCCAGGAAGCCGTGCAGAAGCTGACCGCTGCCCGTCTGGCTGCCGACGTTGCCGGTACGCCGACCATCATCCTGGCGCGCACCGACGCTAACGCGGCCGACCTGCTGACGTCCGATTGCGACCCGTACGACCAGCCATTCGTGACTGGCGAACGTACCCAGGAAGGCTTCTACAAGGTGCGCGCCGGTCTTGACCAGGCCATCGCCCGCGGCCTGGCCTACGCCCCGTACGCCGACCTGATCTGGTGCGAAACCGCCAGGCCGGACCTGGACGAAGCCCGTCGCTTCGCCGAAGCGATCAAGAAGGAATACCCGGACCAACTGCTGTCGTACAACTGCTCGCCTTCCTTCAACTGGAAGAAAAACCTGGACGACGCGACCATCGCCAAGTTCCAGCGCGAGCTGTCCGCCATGGGCTACAAGCACCAGTTCATCACCCTGGCCGGCATTCACAACATGTGGCACAGCATGTTCAACCTGGCGCACGACTACGCCCGCAACGACATGACTGCCTACGTGAAACTGCAAGAACAAGAGTTCGCTGACGCTTCCAAAGGCTACACCTTCGTGGCCCACCAGCAGGAAGTCGGCACCGGCTACTTCGACGACATGACCACCGTGATCCAGGGTGGCACCTCGTCCGTGACCGCGCTGACCGGGTCGACCGAAGAAGAACAGTTCCACTGATCTATCGCGTAAACGGCCCTTGCGGACCGAATAAAAACTAACCGCAAAGCCGACGATTTGAAGCCCCGACTGGTTCGGGGCTTTTTTTCGCCTACGCTTCGACAGGCGACATACTCACCTTCCCACAGGAAAATGAGTGAATCGGCAGAAAAATTGATCGAACGCAGTATCGGACAGTCTGAAAAAGAGTAAAACGGCCGGCGCTGACAATTGCAGTCGCTGCTATATAAGACAAGTTCTCAGTCGTTGACGGACTGCGCAGGACAAAGACCAGCCAAATAATAATAATTATCATTTGAAAGGCGTTTTCATTGTTACATCCTGAACAAAATACTCATCGGCGAACAACAGCCAATCCCCACTGGGCCGGGGCTGCGAGGTCACGGAGGCGCGCTATGTCCTTATTCCAATAAATAATTTCGCCATTGGAATTTTACTTGCCCGGTGTTTAGCCATAAAATCACCGCGATTGATTGCTGCGACATATCGTCACTGCGTTATTTCTTTTCAAGCTCAGAGACCTTTGCTCTCTGTTAAGGATTTCCAGCATGCCCGAAGCGACAGGACTCATGGCCCACAACTGGGCCTTTGCCATTTTCCTTCTGGGCGTTGTCGGCCTGTGTGCCTTCATGCTCGGTGTGTCGAGCCTGCTCGGGTCAAAAGCCTGGGGCCGCAGCAAGAATGAACCGTTCGAGTCCGGCATGCTGCCTACCGGTGGCGCCCGCTTGCGGCTCTCAGCCAAATTCTATCTGGTCGCGATGCTGTTCGTGATCTTCGATATCGAAGCCCTTTTTCTCTTTGCATGGTCTGTGTCCGTCCGCGAAAGCGGCTGGACCGGATTCGTCGAAGCTCTCGTTTTCATAGCAATTCTGTTGGCAGGTCTTGTCTACCTTTACCGGGTGGGGGCGCTTGATTGGGCTCCGGAAGCTCGGCGTAAGCGGCAGGCGAAGCTGAAACAATGAGGCTTTGGCAATGCAATACAATCTCACCAGGATCGACCCCGATGCTCCTAACGAGCAGTATCCGATCGGCAAGCGGGAAACCGTCTCCGATCCGTTAGAAGATCAAGTCCACAAGAACATCTTCATGGGCAAGCTCGAAGACGTGCTGAACAGCACGGTCAACTGGGGTCGCAAGAACTCCCTTTGGCCGTACAACTTCGGCCTTTCGTGCTGCTACGTGGAAATGACCACTGCCTTCACGGCGCCCCACGACATCGCGCGCTTTGGCGCCGAGGTGATCCGGGCATCGCCGCGCCAGGCGGATTTCATGGTTATCGCCGGTACGCCGTTCCTGAAAATGGCCCCCATCATCCAGCGCCTGTATGAACAGATGCTGGAGCCCAAATGGGTCATTTCCATGGGCGCCTGTGCCAACTCCGGCGGCATGTACGACATTTATTCCGTGGTCCAGGGGGTCGACAAATTCCTCCCGGTGGATGTCTACGTGCCCGGCTGCCCGCCCCGCCCCGAAGCGTTCCTGCAAGGCTTGATGTTGCTGCAGGAGTCCATCGGCCAGGAGCGTCGCCCACTGTCCTGGGTCGTCGGCGATCAAGGCGTCTACCGCGCCGACATGCCGTCGCAAAAGGAACAGCGCCGCGAACAGCGAATCGCAGTCACCAATCTGCGCAGCCCCGACGAAGTCTGATCCAGTTCTGCTCTGTAGAAGAAACGAGAACCTGGCTTCATTCTTTACGTTGACCGAAAGCGATAAATAACCATGACTACAGGCAGTGCTCTGTACATCCCGCCTTACAAGGCAGACGACCAGGATGTGGTCGTCGAACTGAACAACCGCTTTGGCGCAGAGGCGTTCACCGCCCAGTCGACCCGCACCGGCATGCCGGTGCTTTGGGTTGCCCGTGCCAGGCTCATCGAAGTGCTGACTTTCCTGCGCAACCTGCCCAAGCCGTACGTCATGCTCTATGACCTGCACGGCGTGGACGAGCGCCTGCGCACCAAGCGCCAAGGGTTGCCCGACGGCGTCGACTTCACCGTGTTCTACCACCTGCTGTCGGTGGAGCGTAATAGTGACGTGATGATCAAGGTCGCCTTGTCCGAAAGCGACCTCAGCGTGCCGACCGTGACCGGCATCTGGCCGAATGCCAACTGGTATGAGCGCGAAGTCTGGGACATGTTCGGCATCGACTTCCCGGGCCACCCGCACCTGACCCGCATCATGATGCCGCCGACCTGGGAAGGTCACCCGCTGCGCAAGGACTTCCCGGCCCGCGCCACCGAGTTCGACCCCTACAGCCTGACGCTGGCCAAGCAACAGCTCGAGGAAGAGTCGGCGCGGTTCAAGCCCGAAGATTGGGGCATGAAGCGTTCGGGCGCCAACGAGGACTATATGTTTCTCAACCTGGGTCCGAACCACCCTTCGGCCCACGGTGCGTTCCGCATCATCCTGCAACTGGACGGTGAAGAAATCGTCGATTGCGTCCCGGACATCGGCTACCACCACCGTGGCGCCGAGAAGATGGGCGAGCGCCAGTCCTGGCACAGCTATATTCCGTACACCGACCGAATCGATTACCTCGGCGGCGTGATGAACAACCTGCCGTACGTCCTGTCGGTGGAAAAACTGGCGGGCATCACGGTGCCGGACCGGGTCAACGTGATTCGCATCATGATGGCCGAGTTCTTCCGTATCACCAGCCACCTGCTGTTCCTGGGTACCTATATCCAGGACGTGGGCGCCATGACGCCGGTGTTCTTCACCTTCACCGACCGCCAGAAAGCCTACACCGTGATCGAAGCCATCACCGGCTTCCGCCTGCACCCGGCCTGGTACCGCATCGGCGGTGTCGCCCACGACCTGCCGCGTGGCTGGGAAAAACTGGTCAAGGACTTCGTCGAGTGGATGCCCAAGCGCCTGGACGAATACACCAAGGCCGCCTTGCAGAACAGCATCCTCAAGGGCCGTACCGTCGGTGTCGCCGCCTACAACACCAAGGAAGCGCTGGAATGGGGCGTCACCGGTCCGAACCTGCGCTCCACCGGCCTGGATTTCGACCTGCGCAAGGCGCGCCCGTACTCGGGCTATGAGAACTTCGAGTTCGAAGTGCCGCTGGCGGCCAATGGCGATGCCTACGACCGTTGCATGGTTCGCGTCGAGGAAATGCGCCAGAGCATCAAGATCATCGACCAGTGCATGCGCAACATGCCGGAAGGCCCGTACAAGGCGGATCACCCACTGACCACGCCGCCGCCCAAAGAGCGCACGCTGCAACACATCGAGACCTTGATCACGCACTTCCTGCAGGTTTCGTGGGGTCCGGTCATGCCGGCCAACGAATCCTTCCAGATGATCGAAGCGACCAAGGGCATCAACAGTTATTACCTGACGAGCGATGGCGGCACCATGAGCTACCGCACCCGGATTCGCACCCCAAGCTACCCGCACCTGCAGCAGATCCCTTCGGTGATCAAAGGCAGCATGGTCGCGGACTTGATCGCGTACCTGGGTAGTATCGATTTCGTTATGGCCGACGTGGACCGCTAAGCATGAACAGCACGCTTATCCAGACAGACCGTTTCGCCTTGAGCGAAACCGAGCGCTCGGCCATCGAGCACGAGCTGCATCACTACGAAGACCCGCGCGCGGCCTCGATCGAAGCCCTGAAGATCGTCCAGAAGGAACGTGGCTGGGTGCCTGATGGCGCGCTCTACGCCATCGGCGAGATCCTTGGCATCCCGGCCAGCGACGTCGAGGGCGTCGCGACGTTCTACAGCCAGATTTTCCGCCAACCAGTGGGCCGGCACATCATTCGTGTCTGCGACAGCATGGTCTGCTACATCGGCGGCCACGAGTCGGTGGTCGACGAGATCCAGAGCAAGCTGGGCATCGGCCTGGGCCAGACCACCGCCGACGGCCGCTTCACCCTGCTGCCGGTGTGCTGCCTGGGCAACTGCGACAAGGCTCCGGCGCTGATGATCGATGACGACACCTTTGGTGACGTCAAGCCGGATGGCGTCGCCAAACTGCTGGAGGGCTACGTATGACCCTGACTTCCTTCGGGCCCGCCAACCGCATCCAGCGTTCGGCCGAAACCCACCCGCTGACCTGGCGCCTGCGTGACGACGGCGAAGCGGTCTGGCTGGACGAATACCAGGCCAAGAACGGCTATGTCGCCGCGCGCAAGGCATTCGCCGACATGGCCGCCGACGACATCGTCCAGACCGTCAAGGACGCCGGCCTCAAGGGCCGCGGCGGCGCGGGTTTCCCGACGGGCGTGAAGTGGGGCCTGATGCCTAAGGACGAGACCATCAACATCCGCTACCTGTTGTGCAACGCGGACGAGATGGAACCCAACACCTGGAAGGACCGCATGCTGATGGAGCAACTGCCCCATCTGTTGATCGAAGGCATGCTGATCAGCGCACGCGCGCTGAAGACCTACCGTGGCTACATCTTCCTGCGCGGCGAGTACACCACCGCCGCCAAGCACCTGAACCGTGCCGTGGAAGAAGCCAAGGCCGCGGGCCTGCTGGGCAAGAACATCCTGGGCTCGGGTTTTGACTTCGAGCTGTTCGTCCACACCGGTGCCGGGCGCTACATCTGCGGTGAAGAAACCGCGTTGATCAACTCCCTGGAAGGCCGCCGCGCCAACCCACGCTCCAAGCCGCCCTTCCCTGCCGCCGTAGGCGTGTGGGGCAAGCCGACCTGCGTGAACAACGTCGAGACCCTGTGCAACGTGCCGGCGATCATTGCCGACGGCGTGGACTGGTACAAATCCCTGGCCCGCGACGGCAGCGAAGACATGGGCACCAAGCTCATGGGCTTCTCCGGTAAGGTCAAGAACCCTGGCCTGTGGGAACTGCCGTTCGGCGTCACCGGTCGCGAGCTGTTCGAGGATTACGCAGGCGGCATGCGCGACGGCTACAAGCTCAAGTGCTGGCAGCCCGGCGGCGCCGGTACCGGCTTCCTGTTGCCGGAGCACCTGGACGCCCAGATGTATGCCGGCGGCATCGCCAAAGTGGGCACCCGCATGGGTACCGGCCTGGCGATGGCGGTGGACGACAGCGTCAACATGGTTTCCCTGCTGCGCAACATGGAGCAGTTTTTCTCCCGTGAATCCTGCGGTTTCTGCACGCCTTGCCGCGACGGCTTGCCATGGAGCGTCAAGCTGCTGATGGCCCTCGAGAACGGCCAGGGCCAGCCCGGCGACATCGAGACCCTGCTGGGGCTGGTGGGTTTCCTCGGCCCAGGCAAGACCTTCTGTGCACACGCACCGGGTGCCGTGGAGCCATTGGGCAGCGCGATCAAATACTTCCGCCCTGAATTCGAGGCCGGCATTGCGCCCACCCGCGCAGGCGATCTCAACCAGGTGATCACGCCGACCATGGTCGGCGCGTAACGATGCTTAAAAAGGCGAAGGGTCCGTGCCCTTTGCCTTTCGTTCGATGACGCCTTTTTACCGAGGCTGTTTGGATTCGGACGAATAACAAGATTCCATTAGCCACGCCCGCTGACACCGGGCCAACGAAGAACTTTGAACCATGGCCACTATCCACGTAGACGGCAAAGAGCTCGAAGTCGATGGCGCAGACAACCTGTTACAGGCATGTCTGTCGCTGGGCCTCGACATTCCTTATTTCTGCTGGCACCCCGCCCTTGGCAGCGTTGGCGCTTGTCGCCAGTGCGCGGTCAAGCAGTACACCGACGAGAACGACAAGCGTGGTCGGATCGTCATGTCCTGCATGACCCCCGCCACCGACGGCAGCTGGATCTCCATCGACGACGAAGAAGCGAAAGTGTTTCGCGCCAGCGTCGTCGAATGGCTGATGACCAACCACCCTCACGACTGCCCGGTCTGTGAGGAAGGCGGCCATTGCCACCTGCAAGACATGACCGTGATGACCGGCCACAACGAGCGCCGTTATCGCTTCACCAAGCGCACCCACCAGAACCAGGACCTCGGCCCGTTCATTTCCCACGAAATGAACCGCTGCATCGCCTGCTACCGTTGCGTGCGTTTCTACAAGGACTACGCCGGCGGCACCGACCTCGGTGTGTTCGGCGCCCACGACAACGTGTACTTCGGTCGCGTTGAAGACGGCACCCTGGAAAGCGAGTTCTCCGGCAACCTCACCGAGGTCTGCCCGACCGGTGTGTTCACCGACAAGACTCACTCCGAGCGCTACAACCGCAAGTGGGACATGCAGTTTTCGCCAAGCATCTGCCACGGCTGCTCCAGCGGTTGCAACATCAGCCCGGGCGAACGCTACGGCGAACTGCGGCGCATCGAGAACCGCTACAACGGTTCGGTGAACCAGTATTTCCTCTGCGACCGTGGCCGTTTCGGCTACGGCTATGTCAATCGCAAGGATCGCCCACGCCAGCCGCTGCTCGCGGGCGGCGCCAAGCTGAGCCTGGACGAAGCCCTGGACAAGGCCGCCGAACTGCTGCGCGGACGCAACATCGTCGGCATCGGTTCGCCTCGCGCCAGCCTGGAAAGCAACTACGCCCTGCGTGAACTGGTCGGCGCCGAGCACTTCTACAGCGGCATCGAAGCCGGCGAGCTGGAACGTATTCGCCTGGTGCTGCAAGTGCTCAAGGACAGCCCGCTGCCCGTGCCGACGATGCGCGACATCGAAGACCACGATGCGGTGTTCGTCCTTGGCGAAGACCTGACCCAGACCGCCGCCCGAATGGCCCTGTCCCTGCGCCAGTCGGTCAAGGGCAAGGCCGAGGACATGGCCGACGCCATGCGCGTCCAGCCGTGGCTCGACGCGGCCGTGAAGAACATCGGCCAGCACGCGCTGAACCCACTGTTCATCGCCAGCCTCGCTGAAACCAAGCTCGACGACATCGCCGAAGAATGTGTCCACGCCGCTCCGGACGACCTGGCGCGCATCGGTTTCGCCGTCGCCCACGCCCTGGACGCCAGTGCCCCGGCCGTTGATGGCCTGGACAGCGAAGCCGCCGCCCTCGCCCAACGCATCGCCGACGCCCTGCTGGCGGCCAAGCGCCCATTGATCATTGCCGGCACTTCCCTGGGTTCCAAGGCGCTGATCGAAGCCGCGGCCAACATCGCCAAGGCCTTGAAGCTGCGCGAGAAGAACGGTTCCATCAGCCTGATCGTGCCGGAAGCCAACAGCCTCGGCCTGGCCATGCTCGGTGGCGAATCGGTGGACGCCGCGCTGCAAGCGGTGATCGACGGCAGCGCCGACGCCATCGTGGTGCTGGAGAACGACCTGTTCACCCGCACTGACAACGCCAAGGTCGACGCCGCGCTGAATGCCGCGAAAATACTGATCGTCGCCGACCATCAGAAAACCGCCACCACCGACCGCGCCGACCTGGTGCTGCCGGCGGCGAGCTTCGCCGAAGGCGACGGTACGCTGGTCAGCCAGGAAGGTCGCGCCCAGCGCTTCTTCCAGGTGTTCGACCCGACTTACCTGGACGCCAGCATTCTGGTGCATGAGGGCTGGCGCTGGCTGCACGCCCTGCGCGCCACCCTGCTGAACCAGCCGATCGACTGGACGCAGCTGGACCACGTCACCGCGGCCGTTGCCTCGAGCAGCCCACAGCTGAACCGCATCGTCGACGCCGCGCCGTCCGCCGCGTTCCGTATCAAGGGGTTGAAACTGGCCCGTGAGCCGCTGCGCTATTCCGGCCGCACCGCGATGCGCGCCAACATCAGCGTTCACGAACCACGCACCTCCCAAGACAAGGACACCGCGTTCGCCTTCTCCATGGAAGGTTACTCGGGCTCCGCCGAACCGCGCTCGCAAGTGCCGTTCGCCTGGTCGCCAGGATGGAACTCGCCACAAGCGTGGAACAAGTTCCAGGACGAAGTCGGTGGTCACCTGCGCGCCGGTGATCCGGGCACCCGCCTGATCGAAAGCCAGGGCGATGGCCTCGGCTGGTTCGCCAGCGTGCCGCGCGCCTTCAACCCGGCACCGGGGACTTGGCAGGTCGTGCCGTTCCATCACCTGTTCGGCAGCGAAGAAAACTCTTCCAAGGCCGAGCCGGTCAAGGAACGCATCCCTGCGGCCTACGTGTCGTTGGCCAAGTCCGAAGCCGATCGCCTGGGCGTCAATGACGGCGCCCTGCTGAGCCTGAACGTGGCCGGCCAGACCCTGCGTCTGCCGCTGCGCATCAATGAAGAATTGGGCGCCGGCCTGGTGGCCCTGCCGGCCGGTCTGGCCGGTATCCCACCGGCGATTTTCGGCAAAACCGTCGACGGTCTGCAGGAGGCAGCGCAATGAGCTGGTTCACCCCTGAAGTGATCGCCGTGATCCTGACGGTCCTCAAGGCCATCGTGATCCTGCTGGCCGTGGTGGTCTGCGGCGCGTTGCTGAGCTTCGTCGAACGTCGCTTGCTGGGCTGGTGGCAGGACCGCTACGGTCCTAACCGCGTCGGCCCGTTCGGCATGTTCCAGATCGCCGCCGACATGATCAAGATGTTCTTCAAGGAAGACTGGACCCCGCCGTTTGCCGACAAGGTGATCTTCACCCTGGCACCGGTCGTGGCCATGAGCGCCTTGCTGATTGCTTTCGCAGTCATTCCGATCACCCCGACCTGGGGCGTGGCGGACCTGAACATCGGCCTGCTGTTCTTCTTCGCCATGGCCGGTTTGTCGGTGTATGCGGTGCTGTTCGCCGGTTGGTCGAGCAACAACAAGTTCGCCCTGCTCGGCAGCCTGCGGGCCTCGGCCCAGACCGTGTCCTACGAAGTGTTCATGGGCCTGTCGCTCATGGGCATCGTGATCCAGGCCGGTTCGTTCAACATGCGCGACATCGTCGAATACCAGGCCCAGAACCTGTGGTTCATCATTCCGCAGTTCTTCGGTTTCTGTACGTTCTTCATCGCTGGCGTGGCCGTGACTCACCGTCACCCCTTCGACCAGCCGGAAGCGGAACAGGAACTGGCCGACGGTTACCACATTGAATATGCCGGCATGAAATGGGGCATGTTCTTTGTCGGCGAGTACATCGGCATCATCCTGATCTCGGCGCTGCTGGTGACGCTGTTCTTCGGTGGCTGGCACGGTCCGTTCGGCATCCTGCCGCAACTGTCCTTCGTCTGGTTCGCCCTGAAGACCGCGTTCTTCATCATGCTGTTCGTCCTGCTGCGCGCCTCGATCCCTCGTCCGCGCTACGACCAGGTGATGGATTTCAGCTGGAAGTTCTGCCTGCCGCTGACCCTGATCAACATGCTGGTGACCGCTGCGATCGTTTTGATGAACGCGCCTGCGGCCGCGGTTCAGTGAGGATTTGACCCATGTTCAAATATATTGGCGACATCGTTAAGGGTACCGGTACCCAACTGCGAAGCCTGGTCATGATCTTCGGCCATGGTTTTCGCAAGCGCGACACCCTGCAATACCCGGAAGAAGCGGTCTACCTGGCGCCGCGTTATCGCGGACGCATTGTCCTGACCCGCGACCCCGACGGCGAAGAGCGCTGCGTGGCCTGCAACCTGTGCGCCGTGGCGTGCCCTGTCGGTTGCATCTCGCTGCAGAAAGCCGAGACCGAAGACGGTCGCTGGTACCCGGACTTCTTCCGTATCAACTTCTCGCGCTGCATTTTCTGCGGACTCTGCGAGGAGGCGTGCCCGACCACCGCGATCCAGCTCACGCCGGATTTCGAAATGGCCGATTTCAAGCGTCAGGACCTGGTGTACGAGAAAGAAGATCTGCTGATTTCCGGTCCCGGTAAAAACCCTGATTACAACTTCTATCGTGTTGCAGGTATGGCCATTGCCGGTAAGCCGAAAGGCGCCGCGCAGAACGAAGCCGAACCGATCAACGTGAAGAGCTTGCTGCCTTAAGGAAGAAAGATGGAATTCGCTTTCTATTTCGCATCGGGTATCGCGGTGGTCTCCACACTTCGTGTGGTCACCAACACCAACCCCGTGCACGCCCTGCTCTACCTGATCATTTCGCTGATCGCCGTGGCCATGACCTTCTTCGCCCTCGGTGCACCGTTTGCCGGTGCCCTGGAAGTGATCGCCTACGCCGGCGCCATCATGGTGCTGTTCGTGTTCGTGGTGATGATGCTCAACCTGGGCCCTGCGGCGATCCAGCAGGAACGCGCCTGGCTCAAGCCCGGCATCTGGGCGGGACCGGTGATCCTGTCCGCCCTGCTGCTGGGTGAACTGCTGTATGTGCTGTTCGCCCACCAGAGCGGCCAGGCCATCGGCCACACCACCGTAGACGCCAAGGCCGTGGGCATCAGCCTGTTCGGTCCGTACCTGCTGGTGGTCGAACTCGCCTCGATGCTGCTGCTTGCCGCAGTCGTCACGGCATTCCATTTGGGCCGTAACGAGGCGAAGGAGTAATCACATGCCTGCTATCCCTCTCGAGCATGGTCTGGCGGTTGCCGGCATCCTGTTCTGTCTCGGTCTGGTCGGCCTGATGGTCCGCCGCAACATACTGTTCGTGCTGATGAGCCTGGAGGTCATGATGAATGCCTCCGCCCTGGCGTTCATTGTCGCGGGCGCTCGCTGGGCGCAGCCGGATGGACAAATCATGTTCATCCTGGTGATCAGCCTGGCAGCCGCCGAGGCCAGTATCGGCCTGGCGATCCTGTTGCAGCTGTACCGCCGCTTCCACACTCTCGATATTGACGCTGCCAGCGAGATGCGCGGATGAACCTTCTCTTCCTGACTTTCGTATTTCCCCTTATCGGTTTCCTGCTGCTGTCGTTCTCTCGTGGACGCTGGTCGGAAAACCTTTCGGCGCTGGTTGGCGTGGGCTCCATCGGCCTGTCCGCCCTCGTCACGGCCTACGTGATCTGGCAATTCAACGTTGCCCCGCCGGAAGGTGGCGCGTATGTGCAGGTGCTGTGGCAGTGGATGGCGGTGGAAGGCTTCACACCGAACTTCGCCCTCTACCTGGACGGCCTGTCGGTGACCATGCTCGGCGTGGTGGTCGGCGTGGGTTTCCTGATCCACCTGTTCGCCTCCTGGTACATGCGCGGTGAGGCCGGTTATTCGCGCTTCTTCGCCTACACCAACCTGTTCATCGCCAGCATGCTGTTCCTGGTGCTCGGCGATAACCTGTTGTTCCTGTACTTCGGCTGGGAAGGCGTGGGCCTGTGCTCGTACTTGCTGATCGGTTTCTACTACAGCAACCGCAACAACGGTAACGCCGCACTCAAGGCCTTCATCGTGACCCGGATCGGCGACGTGTTCATGGCCATCGGCCTGTTCATCCTGTTCCAGCAACTGGGCACGCTGAACATCCAGGAACTGCTGGTACGTGCGCCTGAGCATTTCAAGGCCGGCGACTTCTGGATCGTCCTGGCGACCCTGATGCTGCTGGGCGGCGCCGTCGGTAAATCCGCGCAACTGCCGCTGCAGACCTGGTTGGCGGACGCGATGGCCGGTCCGACCCCGGTTTCAGCGCTGATTCACGCCGCAACCATGGTCACCGCCGGCGTCTACCTGATCGCCCGTACCCACGGCTTGTTCGCCCTGGCGCCAGACATCCTGCACCTGGTCGGCGTCGTCGGCGGCGTGACCCTGGTACTGGCTGGTTTTGCCGCCCTGGTCCAGACGGACATCAAGCGCATCCTCGCCTACTCGACCATGAGCCAGATTGGCTACATGTTCCTGGCCCTGGGCGTCGGTGCCTGGGAAGGCGCGATCTTCCACCTGATGACCCACGCCTTCTTCAAGGCCTTGCTGTTCCTTGCTTCCGGTGCGGTGATCGTGGCCTGCCACCACGAGCAGAACATCTTCAAGATGGGCGGCCTGTGGAAAAAACTGCCGTTGGCCTACGCCAGCTTCATCGTCGGCGGCGCGGCCCTGGCGGCCCTGCCACTGGTCACCGCCGGTTTCTACTCCAAGGACGAGATCCTCTGGGAAGCGTTTGCCAGCGGTAACCAGGGTCTGCTCTACGCAGGTCTGGTGGGTGCGTTCATGACCTCGCTGTACACCTTCCGCCTGATCTTCATCGCGTTCCATGGTGAAGCCAAGACTGAAGCCCACGCCGGCCATGGCATCGCCCATTGGCTGCCGCTGTCGGTGCTGATCGTGCTGTCGACCTTCGTTGGCGCCATGATCACCCCGCCGCTGGCCGATGTGCTGCCGCAAAGCGTCGGTCATGCCGGCGGCGAAGCCAAGCACAGCCTGGAAATCGCCTCGGGTGCCATCGCCCTGGCGGGAATCCTGCTGGCGGCCCTGCTGTTCCTCGGCAAGCGCCGCTTCGTCACGACCATCGCCAACAGCGGCATCGGGCGTTTCCTCTCAGCCTGGTGGTTCGCCGCCTGGGGCTTCGATTGGATCTACGACAAACTGTTCGTCAAGCCATACCTTGCGATCAGCCACATTCTGCGCAAAGACCCGCTCGACCAGACCATTGGCCTGATCCCGCGCATGGCCAAGGGCGGCCACACTGCCCTGAGCCGTACCGAGACCGGTCAACTGCGTTGGTATGCGGCTTCCATGGCGGCTGGCGCCGTGCTGGTTATCGGCGCCATCGTGCTGGTAGCGGTCTGATATGAACCTTGCGAACTTGCGAAAGGAAACGAGCCCGTCATGATTCTGCCCTGGCTAATCCTGATCCCCTTCATCGGCGGCCTGCTGTGCTGGATGGCGGAGCGCTCCAGCTCCACCCTCCCGCGCTGGATTGCGCTGCTGACCATGTCCCTGGAACTCGCGCTCGGCCTCTGGCTGTGGGCGACCGGCGACTATTCATTTGCACCGGCGCCTGGCGCCGACCCGACCTGGGCGCTTGAATTCAAGCATGTCTGGATCGCGCGCTTCGGCATCAGCGTGCACCTGGCCCTCGACGGCCTGTCGCTGCTGATGATCCTGCTGACCGGCCTGCTGGGTATCCTCTCGGTACTCTGCTCCTGGAAAGAGATCCAGCGTCACGTCGGTTTCTTCCACCTGAACCTGATGTGGATCCTGGGCGGTGTCGTCGGCGTGTTCCTGGCGCTGGACCTGTTCATGTTCTTCTTCTTCTGGGAAATGATGCTGGTGCCGATGTACTTCCTCATCGCGCTCTGGGGTCATAGTTCTTCGGACGGCAAGAAAACCCGGATCTACGCGGCGACCAAGTTCTTCATCTTCACCCAGGCTTCCGGCCTGATCATGTTGGTGGCGATCCTTGGCCTGGTGCTGGTGAACTTCAACAACACCGGCGTGATTACTTTCAACTACGCCGACCTGTTGAAAGTGCAGATGTCGCGCACCACCGAGTACGTGCTGATGCTGGGCTTCTTCATCGCTTTCGCGGTGAAGCTGCCGGTGGTGCCGTTTCACTCCTGGCTGCCGGACGCCCACGCCCAGGCACCGACCGCCGGTTCCGTGGACCTGGCCGGTATCCTGCTGAAAACGGCGGCCTACGGCCTGCTGCGCTTCGCCCTGCCGCTGTTCCCGAATGCCTCGGCCGAGTTCGCGCCGATTGCCATGACCCTGGGCCTGATCGGGATTTTCTACGGTGCGTTCCTGGCGTTTGCCCAGAGCGACATCAAGCGCCTGATCGCCTTCTCCAGCGTCTCGCACATGGGCTTCGTGCTGATCGGGATCTACTCCGGCAGCCAGCTCGCCCTGCAAGGCGCGGTGATCCAAATGTTGGCCCACGGCCTGTCGGCGGCGGCGCTGTTCATCCTCAGCGGCCAGCTGTACGAGCGCCTGCACACCCGGGACATGCGTGAAATGGGCGGCATCTGGTCGCGCATCGCCTACCTGCCGGCGATCAGCCTGTTCTTCGCCGCCGCGTCCCTGGGCCTGCCGGGCACCGGCAACTTCGTCGGCGAGTTCCTGATCCTGATCGGCTCGTTCGTCAGCGCACCTTGGATCACGGCGATTGCCACGTCCGGCCTGGTGTTCGGTTCGGTCTACTCGCTGATCATGATCCACCGCGCCTACTTCGGTCCGACCAAGTCGGACGAAGTGTTGCGGGGCATGGACGGTCGCGAATTGATCATGGTGCTTGGCCTTGCGGTGCTACTGGTTTATCTCGGCGTCTACCCGCAGCCGTTCCTCGACACGTCCGCCGCCACGATGCATGGCGTGCAGCAGTGGCTTGGCACCGCCTTCTCTCAACTCGCTTCGGCCCGGTAAGAGCGCTATGGAATTCACGATTCAACACTTTATCGCGCTTGCGCCGCTGCTGATCACCAGCGCCACGATCATCGTGGTGATGCTGGCGATCGCCTGGCGGCGCAATCACTCGCAGACCTTCCTGCTGTCGGTGGCGGGGCTGAACCTGGCCTTGCTGTCGATCTTGCCGGCCCTGAAAGTCGCGCCCCTGGCGGTCACGCCGCTGGTGCAGATCGACAGTTTCGCCTGCCTCTATATGGCGCTGATCCTGGTCGCCACCCTCGCCTGCGTTACCCTCGCCCATGCCTACTTGGGTGATGGCGGTTCGGGTTACCCAGGCAACCGCGAAGAACTGTACCTGCTGATCCTGATGGCCGCCGCCGGTGGCCTGGTCCTGGTCAGCGCGCAGCACCTGGCCAGCCTGTTCATCGGCCTGGAGCTGTTGTCGGTGCCTGTCTACGGCCTGGTGGCCTACGCCTTCTTCAACAAGCGCTCCCTGGAAGCCGGCATCAAATACATGGTGCTGTCGGCAGCCGGTTCCGCGTTTCTGTTGTTCGGCATGGCCCTGCTCTACGCCGACGCCGGCACCTTGAGCTTCGTCGGCATCGGCCAGGCCTTGGCGGCCACCGGCCTGCCAAGCCCGCTCGCGCAACTGGGCCTGGGCATGATGCTGATCGGCCTGTCGTTCAAGCTGTCGCTGGTACCGTTCCACCTCTGGACCCCGGACGTCTACGAAGGCGCCCCGGCCCCCGTGGCGGCGTTCCTCGCCACTGCTTCGAAAGTGGCGGTGTTCGCGGTGATGGTGCGGCTGTTCCAGATCTCTCCAGTGGCGAGCAGCGGCGTACTGAGCAACGTTCTGACCATCATCGCCATCGCGTCGATCCTGTTCGGCAACCTGCTGGCGCTGACCCAGAGCAACCTCAAGCGTCTGCTGGGTTACTCGTCCATCGCCCACTTCGGCTACCTGCTGATCGCGTTGATCGCCAGCAAAGGCCTGGCCGTCGAAGCCATCGGCGTCTACCTGGTGACCTACGTGATCACCAGCCTCGGCGCCTTCGGTGTGATCACCCTGATGTCCTCGCCGTACAACGGCCGCGACGCCGACGCCCTGTACGAATACCGCGGCCTGTTCTGGCGCCGTCCGTACCTGACCGCCGTGCTGACCGTGATGATGCTGTCCCTGGCCGGCATCCCGCTGACCGCCGGCTTCATCGGCAAGTTCTACATCATCGCCACCGGCGTCGAGGCCCACCAATGGTGGCTGGTCGGCTCCCTGGTGCTGGGCAGTGCCATCGGCGTGTTCTACTACCTGCGCGTGATGGTCACCCTGTACCTGATGGAACCGAACCTGCGTCGCCACGACGCCGAGTTGCACTGGGAGCAGAAGGCAGGCGGCGTGATGCTGCTGGCCATCGCCATGTTGGCGTTCTTCCTCGGCGTGTACCCGCAGCCGTTGCTGACGTTGGTTCAGCAGGCGGGTTTGACAGGTTGATTGAGCAAAGACTGTAGCCACACAAAAAACCCGTATCGGCCGATACGGGTTTTTTTTGCCTGGTGGTTTTGGCGTATGGGGGCGTTGCTTGAATGCTGGCATCCTGCTTAGCGCAAAGTGCAAGGCGTTTTCCCCAGCGCTCATGCAGCCTGCACGACGAAAAAAATCGAAGAAACCTTAACTCGCTGTTTCAAAAGGATTTTTATAAGCGCTTCGGCTGGCACGGCCGATGCAATCTACCTGGTACGCGGCGTCGGCGCTTGAAGCCTGCCCGCATCCGTGAATTGCCAGGAGCTACATATGAACGCCATCGACCTGTTGAAAGCCGACCATGAACGCGTAAAGGGCATCCTGTCCCAATTGAGCGAGTCCACCGACCGCGCGCTCAAGAAACGCACCGAACTGTTGGCCAAGCTTGAAATGGAAGTGTCTATCCATACACGCCTGGAAGAAGAAATTCTCTATCCAGCCTTCAAAGAGGCGGGTGACAAGGAAGAGGCCGAGATGTATTACGAGGCCAAGGAAGAACACCGCACCGTAGACTCGTTGGTGCTGCCAGACCTGAAAAACACCGACCCTTCCCAGCCTGAATTCGCGGGTCGCGTGAAAGTGGTCAAAGAACTGTTGGAGCATCACATCGAGGAGGAAGAGGAAGAAATGTTCCCCAAAGCCCAGAAGATCCTCGGCAAGGCTAAACTCGATGAGCTGGGCAATCAGATGGAAGCCGTGAAAGCCCAGTACAAGAAAGAGTTCAGCGCCAACCTGGCCGCTTGATCAAGCGCCTTTGAGCTTCAGCCGTCCCAGGACGGCTGAGTGCGCGTCTACGCCTTTATTGCATCTGCTCGCGCAGGAACTCAACCAACGCCTGTACTGGCCGAGAGCCCTGGCGATGTTGCGGGTAGACCGCCGACAGGGCCAACGGCTCGGTTTCGAAACCCTCCAGCAGCTTGACCAGGCGACCGTCCTTTAACGCTTCGCCGAGAATGAATGTCGGCAGATACGTGATGCCCATGCCGGCAATGGCCGCGTCCCTGAGCAGGTCACCGTTATTGGCGCGCATTCGCCCCACCACTTCCAGCGTCAACGGTTTGCCATTTCCTTCGAATCGCCACTGCACCTGACGGCTGTGCCCGTAAGGCAAGCAATCGTGGTTGCGCAGGTCTTCAGGTCGCGTTGGCATGCCCCGTTGCGTCAGGTAGGCGGGACTGGCGCAGTACACCCGTTCGATGGTCGCAATACGCCGGGCAATCAGTGTCGAATCCTCCAGCACGCCAATCCTCAGCGCCAGATCATAACCTTCGCCGAGCAGGTCCACCGAACGGTCGCTCAGGTCAACTTCGACGCTGACATCCCGATAGCGCTGCAGGAACAGCGGCAGCAGGCTGCCCAAGTGCGCCACGGCGAAGGACAACGGGGCGCTGAGCCGAATGGTCCCGCGCGGCTCGCTGGTCTGGCCGCTGATGCCCTGCTCCACTTGCTCGACTTCACTGAGCAGGCGCAGCGCCGCCTCGTAGTAACGCTGGCCCAAGGGCGTCACGTCCAGCCGCCGCGTCGAGCGATTGAGCAGGCGCACCCCGAGGCGTTGCTCCAGCTCCATGAGCTTGCGGCTGACGAACTGCTTGGACAGCCCGAGCTTGTCCGCCGCCGCAGTGAAACTGCCGGACTCCATGACCTGGGCAAAGATGCGCATTTCTTCGAAGGGGTTCATTGTCATTCCAGGGGTGGACAGTCACAGCCTTTATAGGGAGATTTCAACCCAAATACAAAACCTGCGGTGGTCGGCCAGAACGAAAAATGCCCGCACATCGGCGGGCATCGTTCAGCCAGTCGACAACTTACTTGGCCGTCAGCGCCGAGTAGCTGTTCATCAGGTTGCGGTAGTTCGGAATGCGCTGGGACAGCAGGTTGCCCAGCCCTTCGATGTCGTTGCGCCAGTCGCGATGCAGCTCACACGCCACCGAGAACCAGTTCATCATCTGCGCGCCGGCAGCGGTCATGCGCACCCAGGCGGCTTGTTGCACGGTTTCGTTGAAGGTGCCCGAGGCGTCGGTCACGACAAATACGTCGAAACCTTCAGCCAGGGCCGACAGGGTCGGGAACGCCACGCAGACATCGGTCACCACGCCGGCGATGATCAGTTGCTTGCGGCCGGTGGCCTTGATCGCCTTGACGAAGTCTTCGTTGTCCCAGGCATTGATCTGGCCTGGACGCGGAATGTACGGCGCGTCCGGGAACATTTCCTTGAGCTCCGGCACGATCGGGCCGTTGGGGCCTTGTTCGAAGCTGGTGGTCAGGATGGTCGGCAGGCCGAAGAACTTCGCCAGGTCAGCCAGCGCCAGTACGTTGTTCTTGAACTCGTTGGGCGAAAAATCCTGGACCAGGGAAATCAGGCCAGTCTGGTGGTCGACCAGCAGGACCACCGCGTCGTCCTTGTTCAGACGGTTGTAAGCGGGAACGTTGCTCATGAGATGACTCCGTTGGATGGATGTAGAGAAATGGGTGTGTCAATCAGAACGCAAAGCACGAACAGCCAAACGCGCCCCAGAACCCCTGGAAGTCGCTGACCGGCACGTTCGACAAACGCGCCCGTTCGTGGCTATGGGAATGCACCTTGCACGGCCCGCTGCATTGGTGAACTTGCGCCTGCAACGGTGAAGTCGGACGCCAGTGGCCCGGGACCTTGACTACCGGCGACCAGTCGGGCAGTACCGGGACGCTGGCCGGGCCGAGTTTTTCGAAGTCGCCGGCGGCGTAGACCACCTTGCCGTCCACCACGGTCAGCACCGATTCGATCCACTTGATGGCTTCTTCCTCGACGCTGAAGAAATCCGCGCTCAGGGCCGCCAGGTCCGCCAGTTGGCCGACCTTGATCTGGCCCTTCTTGCCCTGCTCCGACGAGAACCAGGCGCTACCGTGGGTGAACAGCTCCAAGGCGGTCAGGCGCGGCAGGCCTTCTTCATGCAAGGAAAGACCGCCAACCGTACGGCCGCTGACCATCCAGTACAACGAGGTCCACGGGTTGTAGCTCGACACGCGGGTGGCGTCGGTGCCAGCTCCCACCGGCACGCCTTCGGCGAGCATGCGCTTGATCGGCGGAGTGGCTTCGGCGGCCTTGGCGCCGTAGCGGTCGACAAAATATTCGCCCTGGAAGGCCATGCGGTCCTGGATGGCGATGCCACCGCCCAGCGCGCGGACCCGCTCGATGTTCTTCGGCGTGATGGTCTCGGCGTGGTCGAAGAACCAGGGCAGGCCGTTGAACGGAATGTCGCGGTTGACCTTCTCGAACACGTCGAGCATACGGCTGATGGATTCGTCATACGTGGCGTGCAGGCGGAACGGCCAGCGCTGCTCGACCAGATGGCGGACCACCGGCTCCAGGTCCTGCTCCATGCCTGGCGGCAGGTCCGGACGCGGCTCGAGGAAGTCCTCGAAATCCGCCGCCGAGAACACCAGCATTTCACCGGCGCCGTTGTGCCGCAGGAAGTCATCGCCCTGGTGCAACTTGACGCTGCCGGTCCAGTTCTTGAAGTCAGTGAGCTCTTCCTTGGGCTTCTGGGTGAACAGGTTGTAGGCGATGCGCACCGTCAACTGCTGCTCGCGGGCCAACTGCTCGATGACTTGGTAATCGTCCGGGTAGTTCTGGTAACCGCCGCCGGCGTCGATGGCGCTGGTCAGGCCCAGGCGATTGAGTTCGCGCATGAACTGGCGAGTGGAGTTGACCTGATATTCCAGCGGCAACTTCGGCCCTTTCGCCAGCGTCGAGTAAAGGATCATCGCGTTGGGCCGCGCCACCAGCATGCCGGTCGGGTTCCCGTTGGCATCGCGAACGATCTCGCCGCCGGGCGGGTTCGGCGTGTCGCGGGTATAACCGGCGACGCGCAGCGCGGCGCGATTGAGCAAGGCGCGGTCATACAGGTGCAAGACGAACACTGGCGTATCGGGAGCCGCCTGGTTGAGTTCTTCCAGGGTCGGCATGCGCTTTTCGGCGAACTGGAATTCGTTCCAGCCCCCCACCACCCGTACCCATTGAGGGGTCGGTGTGCGATCGGCCTGGTCCTTGAGCATGCGCAAGGCGTCGGCCAGCGATGGCACACCTTCCCAGCGCAGCTCCAGGTTGTAGTTCAAGCCGCCACGGATCAAGTGCAAGTGCGAGTCGTTGAGCCCGGGAATGACGGTGCGACCCTTGAGGTCGACGACCTGGGTGCCGCTGCCGCGCAAGGCCATGGCCTCGGCGTCGGTGCCCACGGCGACGAAGCGCCCCTGGCTGATGGCAACCGCGCTGGCACGAGGTTTCTCGCGGTCGACGGTATGAAATTGGCCATTGAACAGAATCAGATCGGCGTTCATGGGATTTCCTTTGACGATAAATGAATCGATAGGCGGCGACATTTAGAGGGATCGCTTCGCGATCCCACGGGGATAAATCCCCTCGCCACAACAGTGCTTGTCACAAAAGCATCGGCGATGCTTACGGCTCCAGATGCTCGTGGGTCATGGACGCTTCCAGCCACGGCGCGAACAAGCGCGTCGCCAGCGGCATGCACACGTACACCACCGAAAGCACGATGGTCACGGTGATCAGGAACGTCGCGACCACGTAGTTGGATAGAAACGCGTTGAGTTGCAGCAAAGGCCCCCAGAGCAACGGCACCAGCAAGGTGTGCGGCAGGATGACCAGCAGCGTCACCACCGATTGCTTCCAGCGCGGCGGCGGCGCCGAGGCATCCGCCAGCGGGGCGAACCAGAACTCTTTATGCGGCGCGACTTCGGTCTGGTCGCCATCGGCCAAGAGGGGCGCGGCCTCTTCCACCAGTTCACGGCGCTCGGGGGAATCGAGCCAGCGCTGCATGGCGTCGGTGGAGCAGAAACGCAGCACGCAGGTAAACAAGGACAACCCGCCCTGCTTGCCCCGGACCACGTCCACGCCCAAATGCCCGGGCCACTGACCGGCGACGCTGACGATGCGTCGCAGCCAGGCTTCATAGGCACCGTCCTGGCCGGCCTTGATCCGGTGCTTGACCACCAGGGTGACGATTTCGTCAAAACCGGGTGTCGCGTTCGGTGCGGTGGACTTGATGGTTTGAGATTCAGGCATGGTGACGCACTCCAGCAAAACGCGTATTGATCGCCAGGCCACCAGGGCCGGCAATGAACACGCTGGTAAATATAATCAGCAGCAACCAGCCGAACTGCCCTTCCTCCAGGCTCCACTGCGGGTGCACCACCAGCAGCGCAACCGCCAGCAGAAACAGGATGGGCAGGCACGCCAGGCGCACCAGCACGCCGGCCATGATCAGCAACGGGCAGAGCACTTCGGCAAAGATCGCCAATATCAGTGTCGGGGCGGCGCCAAGGTGGAACGGGTCTTCGATGCGGCTCAGCTCGGTGCTGTAATTCAAAAGTTTTGGCAGGCCATGGACCCACAGCAGAAACAGCGCGCCACTCAGGCGCAGGAACAGCAAGCCCAGGTCCTGCATGCGGCGTTCGTCAAAGGTGTTCATCGGTGAGCTCCGGCCGGGTCCGTCGAGGCGGCTGCCGGCAGCGGTTGGGACATATGCGTGGCGATGCGCGAGCGCAACCAGCGTTCGGCAGGGTCGTTGTCATGCACACCGCTCCAGACCATCGACAACTCGGCGGCATTGATCTCGAACGGCGGGTCTTCGGCGCGCAGGGCGCAACCTTCCACCAGCGCGCAGGCGGCGTAGTCCGGCACGGTGGCGATCAGCTCGGTGCCGGCCAGCAGTGCGCGCAAGCCGCTGAATTGCGGCACCGCGAGCACGACTTTGCGGGCCCGGCCGATGCGCGCCAGGTCCAGGTCGATGTTGCCGCTCAGGTCGCCCGAGAACGAAACCATGGCGTGGGGACGCGAACAGTATTCATCCAGCGTCAGCGGCTCCGGACGCTTGTCGCCGCGCAAGACCTTGCAGGGGATGTCCCGCAGTTTCTTGCGCTTGGCATTGGCCGGCAGGTCGGTGGTGTAGCTGACGCCGACGCTGATTTCACCGCTGGCCAGCAGCGACGACATCAGCAGGAAATTGGCCCGCCGCACCACCACGATGATGCCCGGGGCTTCTTCGCGCAGTTGGCTCAGCAAGGGCGGGAACAAGCCGAATTCGGCATCGTCGGACAGACCGATGCGAAACACGTCGCAACTGGTGGACGGGTCGAATGCCTTGGCCCGGCTGACCGCGCCGGAGATCGTGTCCATGGCCGGTTGCAGCTCCTGCAGGATCGCCAGGGCTCGCGGCGTGGGCTCCATGCCGCGGCCATGACGGATCAACAGCGGGTCATCGAACAGATCCCGCAGTCGCCCCAGCGCCGCGCTCACCGCCGGCTGGCCCATGAACAGCTTTTCGGCGACGCGGGTCAGGTTCTTCTCGAACATCAGCGCCTCGAAGATCACCAGCAGGTTCATGTCGAGGCGGCGTAAATCGTTGCGGTTCATGGGTGTCGTTCCTGTTGAATGCCGAGTACCGGCGCAGGCGCAGGCCCGCGCCGGTACGCCTCAGCCCTGGATGAACGCCAGCAGGTCCGCGTTCAAGCGGTCCTTGTGGGTGTCGGTCAGGCCGTGGGGCGCGCCCGGGTAGACCAGCAGCTGCGCGTTCTTGAGCAGCTTGGCGGCAGCGACGCCAGCGGTTTCGATCGGCACCACCTGGTCGTCATCGCCATGCACCACCAGGGTCGGCACGTCGATGTTGCGCAGGTCTTCGGAAAGGTCGGTCTCCGAGAACGCCTTGATGCAGTCATAAGTGTTCTTGTGGCCGGCGAGCATGCCCTGCATCCAGAACCAGTCGATCATGCCCTGGGAGACTTTGGCGCCCGGGCGGTTGGCGCCAAAAAACGCGCTGGCCACATCCTTGTATAGCTGAGAACGATCGGCCAGTGAGGCCTGGCGGAAGCCGTCGAACACCTCGATGGGCAATCCGCCGGGGTTGGCCGCAGTCTTGAGCATCAGCGGTGTAACCGCCGAGATCAGGCCAAGCTTGGCGACGCGAGCGGCGCCATGACGACCGATGTAGCGCGCCACTTCACCACCGCCGGTGGAGAAACCGAGCAGCACGGCGTTCTTCAAGTCCAGGCGCTCGATCAGTTCGGCCAGATCGTCAGCGTAGGTGTCCATGTCATTGCCGTCCCAGGGCTGGCTGGAACGTCCGTGACCCCGACGGTCATGGGCGATCACCCGATAGCCGTTGGAGGCCAGGAACATCATCTGCGCCTCCCAACTGTCGGAGTTCAACGGCCAGCCGTGACTGAAGACCACCGGTTGGCCGCTGCCCCAATCCTTGTAGTAGATCTCTGTGCCGTCGCGGGTGATGAACGTGCTCATGACATGACTCCTTGAGGTGGATAGAGGCTTCATGGTCCGGTCACAGGAGGTATTGGCGTGAGTTAAACGTTGTTAATTTTTTCGCGACTGAGGTTTTAACAAGCTACTGGAGAGCGCTTTTTGTGGCGAGGGAGCTTGGTTGGAACAGAACGCCTTGCCGTTGCGCTTGGCGCAAAACCTGAGGAATATGCTCAGGTACAACCCCTGACCAGGGGAACAGAACAATGAGCGCACCATGAGCCAATACCTCAGCCTGCCCGTCGAACAGACAGTGCATTTCGGCCCTTACCGGGTCCATCCGCGCCAGCGCCTGGTGTTGGAGGGCGGGCAACCGTTGCGCCTGGGACGGCGAGCGGTGGAGATTCTGCTGGTGCTGCTCGAACACGCCGGCCAAGTGGTGAGCAAGCAGCAACTGATCGCTCGTGTCTGGCCCAAGAGCGTGGTGGAAGACACCAATCTGCGGGTTCACGTGGCGGCACTGCGCAAGGCCTTGGGCGATGGGCAAGCCGGCCAGCGCTACATCGTCACCGTGGCGCAGCGCGGCTACAGTTTTGTCGCGCCGGTGACGTTCGAATCGCCCGAACAACTGGCGCGTATCCCGCACCCTTCGCTGGCGCGCAACCTGCCGCCGCGCCGCACTCGCATGATCGGCCGTCAAGGCATGGTCGAGGCGCTGGTGGCGCAGCTGCCGCGAAAACGCTTCATTACCCTGGTTGGCAGTGGTGGCATCGGCAAGACCACCGTCGCCCTGCGGGTCGCCGAGCGGCTGATCGGCCATTACCGCGACGGCACTTATCTGCTGGACCTGGGCTCGCTCAACGACCCGGCCATGATCGCGCCCAATCTCTGCGCCCTGCTCGATCTATCGCTGCAGGACGGCGAGCCGCTTGAGGCCATGATCCGGCCGCTCAAGGAGCGTCACTTGTTGCTGGTGATCGACACCTGCGAACACCTGATCGACGCCGTTGCCCCGCTCTGCGAGACCTTGCTGCGTGGCGCGCCTCACTTGCACATCCTGGCCACCAGCCGCGAAGGCCTGCGCGCCGAAAGCGAACACGTGCAACGCCTCGACTCACTGGCGCTGCCGCCACGGGGCGTGGTCATCGAAGGTTATCCAGCCCTGGCCTACCCGGCGCTGCAACTGTTCGCCGAGCGGGCGATGGCCAGCCAGGACGATTTCGAGCTGACCGATCATGAAGTGCCGATGGTGGTAGACATCTGCCAGCGGCTGGATGGCATTCCCCTGGCGATCGAACTTGCCGCGGCCCAGGTGGGGCGCTTGGGACTGGAAGAGCTTTGCCGGCAGTTGCAGGACAGCGTCGCCCTGCTCGACCATGACATTCACGCCAGCGCACCGCGCCAACAGACGCTGCGCGCCACGCTGGATTGGAGCTTCGCGCTACTGACCACGTGCGAGCAGACGTGCTTGCGACGCCTGGCGGTGTTCATGGGCAGTTTCAATCTCGTCTCGGCCGCGGCGGTCATCGTTGGCCAGCATGTAGCGCCCGAGCAAGTGTTGGTGTCGGTCAGTCAGTTGGTCGCCAAATCCCTGCTGAATGTCGAGATCGGCGACGAAGAGGTGCGTTATCGCCTGCTGGACACCACCCGAAGCTATGCCCTGGAGAAGTTGATCGACGCAGGCGAACTCGCCGCCAGCCAGGAGCGTCACGCCGAGCGCTGCCTGACGCTCATGGAGCAGGCCGAGAAAGATTGGCACACCACGCCCACGCGGCTTTGGATCGAACGCTACGCGACCTACCGTGACGACATCCGCGCGGCGCTGGACCGAGGGTTGGGCCCGCACGGCTCCCACAGCGTGGCGATCCGCCTGACCGCCCGCACCCTGCCCCTCTGGCAAGAACTGTCGCTGCTCAAGGAACATGGGCTTTACGTCAGCAAGGCCCGGCAATTGCTCAGGTCCGGCCCCTCGCCGTGCCCGAAATTGACCCTCGCCCTGGAGCTGGCCCACGCCAGTTTCAACTACCACACCGAGGGCGGTACACCTGCCACCGTCGAGGCGTTCGTCACGGCCCGGCAATGGGCCCGGTTATGCCACGATTTACCCGGCGAGCTGCGGGCAGTGTCGGGCCAAATGACGGTAAATCTCAGCCGCGGTCGCTACCAGGAGGCGCTGGAACAATGGCTGGCCTTCGACCGGCTGGGGCTGCCGGGCGATCCGGTGCTGTCCTTGAGCACCCAACGGTTGCGGGTGCTGGCGTTGCATTTCACCGGCGATCAGGGCGCTGCGCGGCACCATGCCGAGCAGGTCATCCAGCGCCTGGCCCAAAACGGCCACCTGAGCCGCTTCACCCACGGTTTCGGCGTGCAATACGAACAGAGCGTGGCGGCGCTGACCATCCTGGCGCGCATTCTCTGGCTGCAAGGATTCGCCGAAAAAGCCCGGCGCACCGCCGACCTGGCGCTGCAAATCGCCCTGCAGATCAACCACGGGACCTCGATCTGCTACACCCTGGCGACGGCCGGTTGCGTAATCGCCCATTACGCTGGCGATCACTTGACCGCCCGCGAACGGCTCGATCTCTTGAAGTGCCAGGCCAGGAAGCATTCGGTGATGCTGTTCCATGACTGGGCCTGCCATTACCAACGCGCATTTGACGGCGCACCCCTGGCGACGTACCCGACCACCACCAGCCTGATCGAGGACATCGTCGTGACGCTGCGGGCAGAGGCTGTCAGTGCGCAGCAGATCGAACGCGCCCACAGCGGCGCCGCAGGCTGGTGTTCGGCGGAGATCCTGCGGGCCAACGCTCAAGCCTTGCTGGCGCAGAATGACCCGCATGTCGAAAGCCAAGCCGAAGCGCTGCTGCTGGCCGCGCTGGACGTGGCCAGGCGTCAAGGCGCGCTCGCCTGGGAGTTGCGCTGCGCTCTGTCGCTGGCCCGACTGTGGCAGCGCCAGGACCAGGACGAGGCCGCAGAGGATGTGCTCGCCCGCGTCTATCGACGCTTCACCGAAGGCTTCGACACGCCCGATCTAAAAGAAGCCGACGCGCTGCTCCAGTCGCTGGCCCGGCGCCTCGGGTCGTGACCGGTGCGTCTGCCACGCTTGTTGCAGCGCGTAGCGTCGATGCACGAGCTGCCATTGCCCACTGCCGCGCAGTTTTTCCAAGGCATAGGCGCGGGTGGTGCGCAGCAGATGGTAACGAATCCCTTCGGCCCGTTGCTCGACCATCACCAGCGATTGGGCGACCAGCCGTGACAACAGCCAGGGCAATCGACCGGTTTCCACTTCCAAGCAACTGGCCACGGCCATCATCGCCTTGAGCGTGAACGGCAATTCGAACACCGCGAGGCGTTGGAAAACAGTTCGCTCATCGTCACTCAAGCGTTCGAAACTCCAATCCAGGGCCGCCTCCAGGCTTCGGTGGCGCGCCTCGGCTGTGCGACGTCCATGGCTCAGCAGCGACAGACCGTAGTTCAACTGCTCGAGAACCCCGGCCACGCCCAGCACATCCACTTGCGCCGCCGCCAATTCCAGTGCCAGCGGCAACCCATCCAAGCGCCGGCAGATCCGCGCCAAGGGGATCAGGTCGCGCTCACTCGGCTTGAAATCCTGCTGCCGGGCGCCGACCCGATCAATCAATAGTTGTACCGCCGGGGAGGCCAATATCTGGTGGCAGGGTTCGTGGGGCGATGTCACAGCCAGGCCGGGCAATTGCACGACATTTTCGTCAGCAAGATCGAGGGCTTCGCGGCTGCTCAATAGCAGCGATACGCCCGGCGCCGTTGCCCGCAGCGTCACGGCCAGTTCCCGGCAGGCGCCGATCAGGTGTTCACAGCCATCGAGCACCAGCAACATCCGACAGGGTTGCAGTCGCTGGGCCAAGGCCCCGCCGGCCAGGCCAAGGGCTTGGGCAATCCGCACCGGGACCTGCGCCGGGTCGTTGATGGCAGCCATATCAATGAACCAGGCGCCGTCGGCAAAGTGCTCCAGCAACAGCTCAGCTGTGCGCAGCACCACGGTGGTCTTGCCGATACCGCCCGGACCCGTGACGGTAGTCAGCGGCTGGCGGGGCACTTCGACCAGCAAGCGGCCCAGCACCTTGTCGCGACCGATCACCGGACTCAGGCGCGCGGGCAGATTGTGCCGCTCGGACGGCGGCGTGTCGGGGAGTTGCGCAACTGACTCCAACGCCAGCGGCACGGCAAAGCAGTAGCCCTGGCGGGGATGATTGAGAATGTAGCGTTGGCCGTCACGGCCCTCGCCGAACGCTCGCCGCAGCGCCGCGATATGCACCCGCAGATTGATGTCTTCAACCACGCTGTCGGGCCAGACGCGGGCAATCAGCGTTTGCTTGCTGACGAAGGCCCCGGCGTGCGCTACCAATACTTGCAAAATGTCCAGCGCGCGACCGCCCAGCGCCAAGGGGCTTGCGTCACGGGTGACCAGTCGCTGCTGGCGATGGAAGACAAACGGACCGAAGCACACCGTGGGCTCGGTGCAGGGTTTGACGAAACTGTTCATGAGCGATCCTGCGCCAGATGACCGGTCCAGGCAGATCGCTGCGCAACGCCGCACACGTCTGCCCTGGCTCTTGCGCATCCTTTCCAGAGGGTTCGCCGTTATCTTGGCAGCCATCGACGGGAGAACAATGCTGGCACAGGACCCATCACGGACATGACGGTGCCCAGGACGGACACCGGAGGCTCAACTGAACTGCTGCCGGTACTGGACCGGGGTCAGGCCGAGTTTTTCACTGAACAGCAGGCGCATGTGCCGGACACTGCCGAACCCGCTGCGAAAGGCCACGGTCTTGAGCGGCAAGTCGGTGGATTCAAGCAACTGCCGCGCCCGATCGATACGCGCGCCCTGCAGGAACTCCATGGGCGTCATCTTGACTTCCCGGACGAACACCCGGGCAAAATGCCGAGCGCTCATGGCGGCCAGGGCCGCCATGCGTTCGACGGTGAAGGGTTCCTCCAGGTGCTCCATCACGTAGTTCTGTACGCGCGTCACCGGCGAATCCTGGGTCGCGATCACCGCAACCGACGGACTGAACTGCGCCTGCCCGCCCTGACGCTGCATCACCACCAGCAATACCTTGGCAATATCCAGCGCGGCTTTGCGCCCATGGTCCTGGGCGACGATGGACAAAGCCATATCGATGCCGGCCGTGACGCCGCCCGACGTGATCAGGCGCCGGTCTTGCAAAAAGATCTTGTCAGTCTCGACCAACGCCTTGGGAAAGCGCTGGATCAGCCGCTCGGTGTAGTGCCAATGGGTGGTGACGCGGTGCCCGTCCAGCAGGCCCGCTTCACCGAGCACAAAGGCGCCGGTACAGATCGAACCGTAGCGAGTGGCCCGTTGGGCCGAGGCCCGCAGCCAGGTGTGCAAACCTGGATGCCGATCGTTGTAGGCGCCAGGGCCGCCCGGCACCAACAATATGTCGTAGGCAGCCCAAGCCTGGTCGATATGGATGTCGGCCTGGACCGTCACACCATTGGAGGCCCGCAGCGGGCCTCGCTCGGTGCCCAGGGTCAGCAACTGATAGTGTTGATCCGGCCCGAGAAAACGATTGGCGATGGAAAACACTTCGAGAGGCCCGGCCATGTCGAGCAGCAGGAAATCGGGGAATAACACCATCGCAACGGTTTTCATGGATAAGACGCCAAAATCGGGAGGACACTGCTGCCAGCTCGGCCACAGGGTGACAACGGGACATTGGCGGGCATTATGACGAAGCGAAGCACCGTCGGCGAGATTGTCCACTCAGGACGGACAGTATTTCCCCATTAAGCCGCTTATTGAACAGCCTGATAACCATTAACCTTCTTCTGTACCCGGCGAACGGCCACGGCCACCGCCCACTGAAACCAGGAGAATCCTCATGCTGACCCTTCGCAAAGCGACTGAACGCGGTATCGCCCGTCACGGCTGGCTGACTTCGTTCCACACCTTTTCGTTCGCCCACTACCGCGACATCAACCAACAGGGTTTTTCCGACCTGCTGGTCATCAACGACGACCGCGTCGCCGCGGCCAAAGGCTTCGGCCAGCACCCGCATCGGGACATGGAAATTTTCTCCTATGTGCTCGAAGGCGCGCTGGAGCACAAGGACACCTTGGGGACAGGCTCGGTCATTCGTCCGGGCGATGTGCAACTGATGAGCGCCGGCAGTGGCGTGGCCCACAGTGAGTTCAATCACAGCGCCGACGAACCGGTGCACTTCCTGCAAATCTGGATCGTGCCCAATGTCGTAGGTGCCACGCCGCGCTACCAGCAGGAACATTTCAGTACCGAACAGAAACGCGGCCGCCTGCAACTGATCATCTCCCCCGACGGCGCCGAAGGTTCGCTGCATGTTCGTCAGGACGCACGGGTGTATGCCGGCCTGTTCGATGGCAAGGAAAGCGCCACACTGACGTTGGCCACTGATCGCTACGCCTATGTGCATGTCGCCCGAGGCAGCGTCGAGCTCAATGGCGTGGCGTTGCAAGAAGGCGATGGCGTACGAGTGCGCAATGAGCAAGTGTTGACGCTGACCAACGGCAAAGACGCCGAGGTGCTGGTGTTTGACCTGCGCCCACAGGAACTGCCGCAAATGCCATGAGGCCCACGCCGTGACGCTATCGATGAACCTGTGGGACCCGCTCGCTCCCACAGGGACTCATGGCCTCACTCGCTCTCCAGCGCAAACGCCGCGATAGGGTTTCGCCCTTCGTATTGCGGCGCCAGCGGCGAAGGCCTAAAGTCCCGAAGCACTGACGCTGTCCGACCAGCGGCCAGGATCTGTCATCACACTGCCATATTGACTCGGCCTCTCAAGCCAAGCAAAATGATTTCACTTGGCCATCATCGCTTAGTACAGCTCATTTCACGGAAGAAAAGAAATGAAAAAGGTTATTTCGATAGGCATTGCTTTCGCAGTATGCCAAGCGAGTGCAGACGTACAGAAGATTCAATACACCTACGATGACTCGAATGCCGAGTACGCCATCGTCTCGTTTGTTGAAAGTGGGACGGCTGTCCAGGCGACGGTAAAAAGAACCGGTACCTATTTCACCACTTACACCAAGCTTGAACTCGATTGCACCGATAGAAACGTCCGCCATATGGGCATGTACAACAGTCTCGAAGGTCTGGAAAAAGCCGAATTCGACCAGATGCAAGGGCGAATCGTCGAGGGTTCGATCGCTGATGAGGTGGCGAGAATACTCTGCAAAGGCAAAACCCTGACCGCCACACAGACGAAAGAGTTGCCAGCGGACAAACTGTCGGACCATAAAAGCTGAACCCAACGCCACTAGCCTGTGGCGTCGCCATTCGCAGAGGTGCGGATGTCATTACAGAGCGAAGTTTCCTGCTAGCTCTCTGACATGGAATGTCTGCGTAGTTGATCGGCAAGCCTTGCAGCGATGCGCCATCAACTAATGAGACAGCTTTTATTTCTGCCCAGACAGAAAAAAAGACAACCTGACTGATAGCCTGGAACACCTGCCCTTGTCGGCGGGCGGGGAACTTTGATGCACGCAAAAAAGATATTCGAACTCCTGATGTCGTCGCTGGCCTACGTTTTGATCTCTCTCCTTTGGTTCGCGTACGCCGTGCCAGGGATGCTCGAATTGGATTCTGATTTTTCCTTGATAGCGGCCGCCTGCGGCTCGATCATCTGGCTGTGTGCCACAGGCTGTATCGCGTTGTACGTCGTTCAGAAGACGCGCGCGGCCTGAAGGCCGCTCACTGCGACACTTGCTTTCGCCCGAATGCCGTGCGGTAGCTGCCGGGCGGAACGCCAAAAAAATCCCGGAAGCGTCGTTGGAAATGCGGGGAGCTGACGAAGCCCGTTGCGACGGCGATCTCAGTGACCGATCGATTGGTTTGCTGGATGAGCTGGCGCGCCCGAGTCAGGCGCAGCTCCAGGTAATAGCGGGTTGGCGTCGCACCGAGAAACCGGCAGAACCGCCGCTCCAGCTGGCGCTTCGAAACCTTGACGCAAGCCGCCAGCTCATCGATCGTCAACGGTTCCTCGACGTTCTGCCACATCAGCTCCAACGCCAGCTTGAGACTTTCCGGCAGCGTCGGATCCGTCTCGACGAAGATCGGCGGCAGATCGGTGGCGTCATCGCCTGATTCGTCGCAACGAAGAATTTCCTCGATCGCCCCCACCAACGCCTCCCCGCCCGTGCGACGGATCAGCTGGAGCATCATGCGCAGCGAACTGTTGGCGCCCGCGCAACTGACCCGCTCGCGGTCCACCACATAGGCACGACTCAAGACTTTCACGTGGGGGAACATCTCGGTCATCGTCGCGCGACTTTCCGGGTGGACCGCGCATTCGAAACCGTCGAGCAAGCCCGCATCCGCGACGAAAAACACGCCGTTCCACAGCCCACCCACTATCGTCCCCGATGCCGCATTGGCGCGCAGCTTGCGCCGCAGCAAGGGCGTGCCCTGCAATTTCACGCGAAAGCCTCCCGCAACGATCAGCACGTCCAGGTTATCCGGCAATTGCGTCAGCTCGGTATCGGTGGAAATGACGATGCCCAGGTCACTCGTCACCTGGCCGCCCGATGCGCCTACTGTCAGCACTTCATAGAGCGGCACGTCGCTCATCAGATTGGCGGTGACCAGCGCGTCCACCGCGCCGGTAAAGGACATCATTGAAAAATTGTCCATCAGCACAAACGCGACGCGGACCGGCGCTTGTCCGACAGGCACAGCCCCTTGAGGGCGATAGGCCATGTTCTTGTTCTTGAGTACGCTTTCGAATGCGCTGGGCATGGGGCCTCGTGAGACAGGAAGGCGATCGGGACTGGACTCGGGCAAACAGTCCCCGAGCGATAGCATCTTCGCGATTAACCGCACGGGCGACAATCGTCTGCGCGACATCACTGTCAGCGTTAACGACCTCCGACAGGTGGCCAACTCAAGGGAATACGACATTGGTCGATAGCCTCAGAGTAGGCATGGGCGCTTTCCCTTCCAAGTTCGCAACGCTCGCTAATGTTTCCGCCGTTCCAATACCGATAAATACCTGCGGGAGAAGTCATGAATATCAAACAGAAGCTGACATGGGCGTTCGCGACCATTGCCTGCCTCCCGGTTATCCTGGTGGCGGTGCTCGTGGTATTGAACCTGCGCGACGCGGCACAAGCCAACTTCCTGGACAGCAGCAGCCGCGAGATCCGCCAGATCGACAACGGCATGAAGCAGTTCTTCGACGGCATCATGCAGAACGTCGAATTCTTCGCCAAGGACCCGCGGATCGTCGCAGCCAAGGACCTGAAGAACTATTCCGGCGCTGACGCCGCGCAAATCCCGCTGACCGAAAACAACAAACAACTGCTGGAGATTTTCGACCAGTTTGCCAAGAGCCACCCAACCACCGCCTACCTGTCCCTGGGCCTGGCGGACGGCGGCTACGCCAGTTGGCCGGATGATCCGAAGATTTCCAACTACGACCCGCGCGCGCGCCCTTGGTACAAGGCAGCCATTGCGGCGCCTGGCACCACCGTGAAGACCGATGCCTATTACTGGGCGCCGGACGACGTGTCGTTGATCGGCATCGTGCACACCGTCGCCGACGCCAGCGGCAAACTGGTCGGCGTGGTCGGCCTCGACGTATCGCTCAAGCAGCTGACCGAACTGGTCAAGAACATCAAGCTGGGCGACAGCGGCTACCTGATGCTGGTGGAAGCCAGCGGCAACGTGCTGGTCGACCCCGCCGAGGCCAAGCATAACTTCAAGCCGCTGGCCGATCTGGGTCCCAATTACGCCGCGCTGGCCAAGAGCAGCGATGGTGCCACCGAGATCGAAATCGATGGCGTGCCTTACATGGCTAACATCGTGACCTCCAAAAGCCTGGGCTGGCGCTTCATCGGGCTGATCAAACGCGACGAAGTGATGGCCGAGGCCTCGAGCCTGACCTGGTTGATCGCCGCCATCGCCGCCGCGCTGGCCGTGGTCTTCGCCATTGTCGGCGCCAGCTTCGCCAGCGTGATCGTGCGGCCGATCCGCGGTGTTGCCAATGGCCTGCAGGAAATCGCCGAAGGCGAAGGTGACCTCACCCGCAAACTATCGGTGCAGGGCAAGGACGAAACGGCCACTCTGGCGGGCTGGTTCAACCAGTTCCTGGGCATGATCGCGCAACTGATGCAGCGCATCGGCAGCGCCTCGTCCGACCTGCAAACTGCCGCGGCCGATACCAGCAACGTGGCCCAGAACATGAACGATGCCGCCGGGCGCCAGCGCCAGGCCGTGGAGCTGGTGAGCACCGCCTTCAACGAAATGGTCGCCACCGCCAACGAAGTGGCCCGTTCTTGCAGCCAGGCCGCCGTCAGCGCGGATACCGGCTACCGCGACGTGCACGACGGCCAGCATCACATTGGCGAAGCCACCGGCAGCGTATTGAAATTGAGCGAGGACCTGCAGAAGTCGACCCAGACCATGCAGGCGCTGGAACAGGACAGCAAGAACATCAACACCATCCTCGACACTATTCGCTCGATCGCCGAGCAGACCAACCTGCTGGCCCTCAACGCCGCCATCGAGGCGGCGCGTGCAGGCGATCAGGGCCGTGGCTTTGCCGTGGTGGCCGACGAAGTGCGCGCCCTGGCACGGCGCACCGCCGACTCCACCGGCGAGATCGACAGCCTGCTCGGCAACCTCGCGCGGCGCACCCAGGAAGTGACCCAACAAATGCAGAACAGCCTGCAAGTGTCACAAACCAGCGTCGAGCGTATCCAGCAGGCCCGTGACAGCTTCGACAAGATCCGCACGTCGGTGGACTCGATTCGCGACCAGAACACCCAGATCGCCACGGCCGCGGAAGAACAGCACCAAGTGGCCGAAGACATCAACCGGCACATCGCGCAGATCCATTCCGACGCGCAGCTGGTCGAGGAGTTCGCCCATACGGCACAGACCGGTTCGGGGCGCTTGACCGATATTTCCGGGCAGCTCAAGGGCTTGGTTGGGCGCTTCAAGTTCTAATCGACATCGCTGAGCCAAGGACGGCTCACGCCCCGATCCATCCTGCGCACTACCCTTTCGCCCGGATCGCGTACAGACCAGCGGCAATCACCGTGCACGCTCCTACGATGGTCCAGATATCCGGAAGCTCGCCGAACACGAACAAGCCGATCAACGTGGCAAACACCAGCAGCGTGTAATTGAACGGTTGCAGCGTCGCGGCCGTTGCGTACCTGAGCGCTTGGATAAGCAGCAGCTGGGCCACGACACCGGTGGTGGCAAGCACCGCGATAAGGCCCCATTGCATCGGCGTCGGCGCCACCCATCCGGGAAGGCCGGATACCGTCATGACGAAGGCGCCGATGGAGCCCATGTAAAGCAGGTTCGTCGCAAACGAATCGTCCCGGCTAATACGGCGTGTCAGTACGTTGAACAGCGCGAACCCCAGGGCCGCCACCAACGGGATCAGTGCCGCCAGTTCGAAAACTCCGCTACCGGGTCGAAGGATAATCAACGTTCCCATGAAGCCGGTGGCAGCGGCAATCCATCGACGCACCCCAATGAATTCGCCCAGCAACGCGCCGGCCAGCGCCAGGGTCATCAAGGGAAACACCGCATACAGCGCATGCATCTCAGCCAACCCGAGGTAGCGCAGTCCTAGGCCAAACAACGCGATTTCACCCACCCCGATCAGCGCACGAATGATCTGCAGGTAGGGGTGCCGGCTTCGACAGGCGGTGCGCAGTGTGCCCTGATAGACGCTATAGCCCACTGCAAATGCCAGGAACACCCAATAACGCACCATGACCAGCTGCGCGACCGGCAAGTCTTTGACCAGCACCTTGGTCACCCCATCCTGGCCCGCGAAGATCAGCATGGACAACAAACACAAGACAATGCCAAGCCCAGGCCTGGGTACATCGCAAGCACGCGCCGCGCTGTCCAACTGACTGCTCATAGACCACTCCATTGCGGGGAGACTGCGGCTTCGTGACGACAGGCATCATTCATGCCCGGCACGCCATTCGCGTAATCGTACGCCCGGGCGCCGTCGTCAGGCGAGGTCTGACTCGAGGGCGATCAACGGCGCAAGGGCAACCGTGAGCCTGTCGATTTTATCGACGGACAAACGCGCCAAGGGCCGACGCGGATTCCCAGCCCCATAACCGCTGATCTGGGCAGCGGCATAGACCGACTGTACATAATCACCCTGCCAGATCAATGACATCACCGGCTCGATCGACCGCCAGATCTCCCGGGCTCGCGCCCAATCCAGTTCCATGGCAGCCTTCGCCACCGCAACACAAGATCGCGGCGCCATGTTCGCCCCACCCCAGATCAGGCCCGCGGCACCGGCCAAGAGCGCGTAAGGCACCAGCGCGTCGGCGCCATTCATCGTCGGCAGGCCCGTGCGGATCAGCGAGGCCTGGGCGGCGAGATCACCGCTGCTGTCCTTGACCGAGACGAAGTTTGGAATCTGGCTCAACTGGCGAAACAGCGAAGGGGTCACTTCCACGCCCACTGCCTGGGGCACGTTGTAACCAATGATCGGCAACCCAGCTTCGGACACCGTGGCGTAGAAATCGACGATGCCCTGGTCGTCGGTGGGGCCTTCGAAAAACGGTGGCAGCACCATGACGCCATCGGCGCCGCATTCAGCGGCATGGCGGGTGCGCTGCACCACTTCCTCCGCCAACAAGGCAGAAGTTTGCACGATGACGCGAGCACGCCCATTGATGACCTTGGC
The DNA here is from genome assembly GCF_051131955.1 of Pseudomonas sp. Z4-20. Lineage (NCBI taxonomy): Bacteria > Pseudomonadati > Pseudomonadota > Gammaproteobacteria > Pseudomonadales > Pseudomonadaceae > Pseudomonas > Pseudomonas sp. Z4-20. Next base: position 2,092,024 of record NZ_CP071641.1, on the reverse strand, counting down.
ACCAAAGGCAACCAGCTGCCTGGACTCTTCCTGGCTCAGGTAGACGTGCATGCCCGTCCCGGAACTCAGGACAAAACCCTGTACGCCAGCAGCCAGATAGTGTTCGAGCAACGTCTCGAAGCGTGGATAGTCGATCTTGCCTTGGCCATCAAACGGCGTGGTCACGGCCAGGTTGAGACCGGAAAAAGCGAATGCGGACATTGAGTTGAGTCCCTTCTTGTTCTTCTTGATCGGATGCGCCAACAACCCTTTCGGGCTGTTTGCATGCAATAGCAATGGCCGACGCAGAAAGCGCCGGCCATCGTCGCCGGGAAATCAACCCACCGATTTAAGTGGAATCTGGGCCTGGAGGCGCGTCAGCATGGTTTCGCAATACCAATCGTCAAACTGGCATACACCATTTTCCGCAATGTCCGAGAAGGGTCCCGGTTCGTAAGTCGGCGAGGTCACACCGGCCTGCGTGCCTTCCACCAGACGACGGTCTTGATCGTTGGTGGCAAGCCAGACCTTCGTCAGCCGATCAATCTCGTAGTCAACACCTTCTACGGCGGTATTGGGCACCAGCCATTTGGTCGTCACCAGTGTTTCGCCAGGTCCGATCGGGAGGACCCGGAAGCTCAATGCGTGATCGCCAAGAAAGTGGTTCCAGGTAGATGGGTAGTTAAAGTAGAGCAACGCGCCGATATCCGGCTCGCCGCTTTTATCCAGGCGTCCCGTCACAGCCGGTTTACCATCCATCGTGTAGCTCACCGCGCCCGCGGAAAGCGGAATGCGTGTCATACGAAAACGGCCATTCGGGTCCATGACCAGCTTGCTGGGCATACCGGCGATTTCGCAGCGATTCCAGTGCGCCGTCAGTTCGGGATCATCTTCGCCCCCGACGCCTGCCACCGAAAGATTCTCGACAAAAGAGTTCATCAACTCCGGATGCGTACCGTCACAGTGGAAACACTCGCGATTGTTTTCAAAGACGAGCTTCCAGTTACCCTTTTCTATGAGGTTTGACTCGAAAGCCACCTTGCAGTTATCCAGGAAATGCGGGGCGATGAAAGGACTTACAGAGTTCCTGAAACTTTCGAACTCGGGCGCCTCGTCGGCGACGCATACGTAAATGTAGGTATGAACAACTTCACAATGAACAGGTTTCAGGTTGTATTGAGTCCTGTCGAAATCGGCGCCCATGTTACCGGCAAACAAAAGGCTGCCATCCAGTTCGAAAGTCCACTTATGATAAGGGCAGACCAGTTTTGCAACTTTGCCCTGGGCGTGCTCACAAACTTTAGAGCCACGATGGCGGCAAGCATTGTGAAAAGCCCGGACCTGGCCACTCTTGTCCCTGATGACCAAGACTGGATAGTCACCGATCTGCAACGTCAAGTATTGCCCGGGTTTTTCAAGCTCAAAGGTATGCCCGGCAAAGATCCAATCCTTGTGCCAGATCTGCTCGAGATCCTGGCGAAAAACATCGGGCTCGATATACAGTTCGCGTGGAAGCGCGTGGCGGGCCTTGCGCTTTTTAATCAGGTCGATCACGGATGCTTTGATATTCATTATTATCCTCTACACATCAACCTGACGGTTAATGGCAAGTACGCCCAGAAAACGCTGTCATGGCCGGCGGATACAGCGCAGAAAATCGCCCAACGCAGCCGCTGAACACGCATGTATCAGCCATGTTTAACACGAAGAGTACGATAGCCAATCCGCTCGACAAAACTACATTTTCGTTGTTCAACTGATAACTTGGCGTTATGACCCGGTGAACCCGGACAATACCCTGTTTACATTTCGCTAGCGGCCGAGAGGAGCCTGCCGGGGGGGAAATTCATACGGCCCATCTGGAAAACTTCGAAAGGATCCAGTCGCGCACTCTCCGACAGGCATCTTCATATTCGGTCCTTTCATTACAGGCAACATAATGGAGACTGTTTCGAAGCGTCACCTGCTGCTCGACGGGGCGAACAAGCTGGCCTCTCTCGACCATGGCCCCGACCAGCTGGTTCCAGCCCAGTGCGACACCTTGATGGGTCAAGACCATGTTCATGATCAGGTTGTAATCATTGGCATGAAAAATAGGCGGGCAGTCGCCAGGACGCTCATCAATATCAATGTTCAGAAAAGCCAGCCATACCCCCCAGTCCACATGCTCAGCCACCCCCGAGCGTCCATAGGGGCTCAGATCGAGTAGCGAAGAATCGCGAACGCCTTCAAGCGAAGTCAGTTCGGGGTGCGACTCCAGGAATACGGGAGAGCAAACAGGATAAATAATATCGTGGCACAACTGATAGCTCTTATACCCGTCCCCTACCTTGCGAATCTTTGAAATGATGATGTCCGGTTCTACGCCAGGCTCCATATTCACAAAGTTCTGAGTAGTGATCAGGTTGAACTCGATATCCGGGTTCGTCGCACGAAACTCTGGAAGATGTTCTGTCAGCCACAATGCAGAGAATGCCGGCGAGCAACAAACAGTCAGGATGTGCTTCTGCGTCGGCGTGGTACGAATCCTTTCAGCCGCCTGTGCGATATTGACGAAGGACAGTTGCGCCGCCTCAAAAAAAATCTTCCCCTCGGCGGTGAGTTCTACAGTCCGCCCGGCGCGCATGAACAGTTGAGCGCCCAACGAATCCTCAAGCTCGCGAATCTGCCGACTGATCGCTGCTTGCGATACACAGAGTGCCTCGGCTGCCCGAGTGAAGCTTTCATATTTGGCGGCGGCGACAAATGCTCTGACCGCCCTGAGGGAAGGCATTCTGAGTAGTAATGTATCGGGGTCAACGTGTCTGCTGAGCATGGTAAGCCCTCACACTCCTTTCCTCCGCGAAAGCCGCGCAGCGTAACTCAATCGCCTGGACCAGGCCATACAAAGCGTCGTGATCGCGCCAAGGCGGTCGTTTCGACAGGCCTCGATAACGTTAGGTTATCCATAAAGCCCTGTAAATGTTGTTGGATTTAAGACCGGGATACTTATAGATTGAAAAAAAGCCCGAGCCCAAGGGCAAACAATAAAAACAAGGTTAAATGTCATGCGCACATCAATCATTTATTCCTGCCCGCCTAAATTATCAACGCTCGAACTCGATTCGATTTCGCGCGCTTGTAGCGTTACACGCAAAGGAGGGACGCGATGACTAGTTCAGACGAAATCATTTCTGTTAAGAACGTTTTTAAAATATTTGGCGCACAACCCGACGCGGCAATGAAAATGCTCGCCGCCGGCGCCTGCAAACAAGATGTCTTTGAGAAAACAGGCCAGGTTATTGGTGTTTTCGACGCCAGCTTTGCCGTCAAGCGTGGCGAAATCTTTGTGATCATGGGGCTCTCGGGTTCTGGCAAGTCGACGATGGTGCGCTTGTTCAACCGCCTTATCGAACCCACCTCCGGCAGCATTTATCTGAACGGTCGCGAAATTACCGGGCTGGCTGATAAAGCCCTGCTTGATGTCCGCCGTAAAGAGATGGGCATGGTGTTCCAATCCTTTGCCTTGATGCCCCACATGAGTGTCCTGGAAAACACCGCCTTCGGCCTGGCGATTTCCGGTATCGCTGAAAAGGAGCGCCATAGCCGCGCCAGGGAAGCCCTCAGTCAAGTCGGTCTAGCCGGACAGGAGCACAGTTATCCGCATCAACTTTCCGGTGGTATGCAGCAAAGGGTAGGCCTGGCCCGCGCGCTTGCCAACGACCCGACCATCCTGCTGATGGACGAAGCCTTTTCCGCCTTGGACCCGCTTATCCGCAGCGAGATGCAGGGAGAGCTCATCCGCCTGCAAGCCGAGCAAAAGCGCACCATCATCTTCATCTCCCATGACATTGAGGAAGCCGTTCGCATCGGTCATCGCATCGCGATCATGGAGGGAGGCCAGGTGGTACAGATCGGCACACCTCAAGAGTTGATCAGTCAACCGGCCAATGACTATGTACGTACGTTCTTCAAAGGATTCGACAGCTCCCGGATTCTCAAGGCAGGCGACGTGGCCAAGCTCGATCCTGAATGGGTTCGCAAGCTGAACGGCCAAGCGCCACAGTTCAAGGCCGGCCTACCGTTTGGTTACTTGATTGATGAAGGCGGGCAATTGCTCGGGGTCGTGGATATCGATGCCAGTGGCGCTGGTGGCAGCACGCATTACACCCAGCACCAACAGCACCCGGTATTTACCGATACCCCCCTGCACGAAGTACTGGAAATCGCCGCCAACCTGCCCTATCCGGTCCCTGTACTCGACCGTTCGGGGGCGCTCACCGGGACCCTGTCAAAGAGTGAGTTACTGCAAACGCTGAGCCGCCACTAATACAGGCGCGCCCCTCTACGCCGGCGCGTCCCTGACCTGAAGTACCTGCGGCCTTCATAACGCCGCTGCGGTGATGATGAAGAGGTAAACCCTGATGTCCGAGTTCAGTTTTCTCGACCCGTTTCAAGTCCTCACTATTCCATTGGGTGACTGGGTGGAAAGCACCCTCAATTTCCTGGTACACAACTTTCGCGATGTGTTCCGCGCCATCCGCTGGCCGATTGACCAGGTACTGAACGGCGTCGAGTACACGTTGCAGAGCATCCCACCCAGCATCGGGATCATTCTGTCTTCCTTGCTGGGATGGCAGCTAGCCGGTAAACGCATGGCTCTGCTGTGTTTTGTGACGCTCACCCTGCTGGGCCTGATCGGTGTCTGGTCCGAGTCGATGACCACGCTGGCGCTGGTACTGACTTCAGTATTCTTCTGCGCCTTGCTAGGTATACCCCTGGGTATTCTCTGCGCCCGTAGCGACAACCTGGAAAGGATCTTGCGCCCCGTACTCGATGCCATGCAGACATTGCCGGCGTTCGTTTATCTGGTCCCTGTCGTCATGCTGTTCGGCATCGGCAACGTGCCGGGCATCCTGGTGACCATTGTCTTCGCCCTCCCCCCTCTGGTGCGCCTGACGAACCTGGGCATCCGCCAAGTACCGGAAGACAAGATAGAAGCGGCCCGCGCTTTTGGCTGCACGCCTCGGCAGATGCTGACCCGCGTCCAGTTGCCACTGGCGACCCCCACCATCATGGCTGGACTCAATCAGACCCTGATGCTCTCGCTGTCGATGGTGGTCATCGCTTCGATGATCTCGGTGGGCGGCCTGGGCCAAATGGTCCTGCGCGGCATCGGTCGCCTGGACATGGGCTTGGCTACGGTCGGCGGGACTGGCTTGGTGCTGCTCGCCATCTTCCTTGACCGACTGACCCAGGCCATGGGTGCTCGCACCGGGGCCGACCCAAGCCTGCGCTGGTATCACACAGGTCCTGTCGGCGTTGTTCTGCGCTTGTTTGGAGCGAAACAACCGGTGGGAAGGAGCAAGACAGCTTAACCCCTCGTATTCGATCTGCCGCCCACGAAGATAAAACCAAAAAAGGTACGCGAAAATGTCTGAATTCAAGCTTTCCCGCAGCGTTCTCAATTGCGCTACAGCACTCGCCATTGTGGCTACGTCCCTGTGCGCGAACGCCTCGGCGAACCAACCGGGCGACGGTGTAAAGGTTACCCCTATATTCCCTTCTATCGCTGAGGAACGATTCCGCGGTGAAGTGGCGATGGAAGGTCTTCGAGAGCTGGGTTACAAGGTGCAGGAACCCAAGGAGACCGAGTACGGCGTCATGATGATGGCCCTTGGCAGTGGTGATGCGGACTTTACGGTGCATTTGTGGGACAAATTGCACGATAAGTTCTACCAGCAGGCCGGGGGCGATAAGGCCATGGTCAAGGCGGGCGACATCATGCCCGGCGTACTCCAAGGTTATTTGATTGACAAAAAGACCGCTGACGCCCATGGCATCAAATACATCACCGATCTGAAAAAACCGGAAATCGCCAAACTGTTCGACACCAACGGCGACGGCAAAGCGGACATGACGGGATGCAATCCTGGCTGGGGCTGCGAGCTGGTTATCGCTCATCACATGAAGGCTTACGGCCTCGAAAAATCGATAAACGTCAACCAGGGTTCTTATTTCGCACTGATGGCCGACACCATCACTCGTTATAAGGAAGGTCAGCCGATTCTTTACTTCACTTGGGTTCCACAGTGGATCGCCACTGTGTTGGTCGAAGACAAGGATGTGGTATGGCTGGAAGTACCGAAAACCGACTTGCCTGAGGGCAAGAACGATGTCAACACGATGTACAACGGCAAGAATCTCGGCTTTGCGGTAGATAAAGTCGAGGCGGTGTTGAACAAAGACTTCGCCGAGAAAAACCCGGCGGCCTTGAAATTCCTTTCGGTGATGCAAATTACCACCGCCGACGAAAGTGCCCAGAACTTGAAAATGCAACAGGGCGAGAAAAAGCCGGCTGATATCCGTCGTCATGCCAAGGACTGGGTGGCCGCCCATCGGCAGCAGTTTGACGCATGGTTGCAATCAGCTCGCGCAGCGGCGACACAAGCGAGCAAATAATAAGCCTATCGAGGTGGGGCACGTCGCTGACTGCCCCGTCCTTTAATGACATTGCGTTCGTCGCAGCACGTCGCCTCACAACACCGTTAATTGAAACTGCAAAGTCTTGACACTTACGTCCGTTGGTTACTCAGCTCACGTGAAATTATCGCGCACCCTTTTTTTGCATGACTGGCGTCGGATCGGTTGAATGAACAGGATCTTGAAATGTTAAAAGTCTCTTCGTTACCTGCCGATGATCAATCTTGCGGGTGGTATCACTTGAGCAAAGGGCGCCCAATCAGGCCCGCCCATCAAGGCCATAGCAGCGCCCGTTGGGTCATTGTCGGTGCCGGCTTCACGGGGCTTGCCGCCGCCCGTCAACTCGCCACTCACTTCCCCGACGATCAGATCGTGTTGATCGACGCTCAGGAAGTGGGCTTTGGAACTTCCGGTCGTAATGCCGGGTTCGCTATCGACCTGCCACATGACATCGCCGCTGAAGATTACATTGGCGATATCGCCACGGCCAAAACAACGCTGAAACTTAATCTCAGTGGCTTGAGTTATCTAAAAGAGCTGGTTGAACGCCACAACATCGACTGCCAGATGAAGCATTGCGGTAAATATCAGGCGGCCGTTGAACCACGAGGCATCGCTGTCCTGGAGGCTTACCGTCGCGGACTCGATAAGCTCGATCAGCCCTACCAGATGATCGAGGCTGGCGAACTACCCGAACATATCGGCACGCATTTCTACCGCAAAGCCTTATTTACCCCAGGGACTTCTTTGCTTCAGCCCTCGGCGCTGGTCAAAGGGCTGGCCGACAGCCTCCCCAGCAACGTGACGCTGTATGAAAACACCGCGATCACCCATGTCGAGTACGGCACCAAGACGGTGCTCAAGCACGCCGGGGGCTCAATCACCGCCGACAAACTGATCCTGACCAATAATGCCTTTGGCATGAGTTTCGGCTTTCTGAAAGGGCGAATGCTACCGGTGTTCACCTATGCCAGCCTGACCCGTCCCATGACCGAGCAAGAGCAAGCTCGCCTTGGCGGCCGGCCTTATTGGGGCATCATTCCTGCGGATCCATTCGGTACCACGGTACGTCGCACACCGGATAACCGTCTTTTGATCCGTAACAGTTTCAGCTTTAACCCGGATGGCCGCAGCGACTCAAAATATTTGAAACGCTTTGTCGCCAGGCATCAGGCCTCTTTCGAACGACGCTTTCCCATGCTGCCTGAAATGAACTTCGAATATACCTGGGGTGGCGCACTGGCTCTTTCACGTAACCATATGGGTTATTTCGGCGAACTTTCACCCCACGTCTATGGGGCACTGTGTTGCAACGGATTAGGCGTTACCCGCGGGACGGCAACCGGCAAACTCTTGGCTGATTGGCTGGCTGGAGAACAATCCGAGCTCATTGATTTCGTCTTGAAATCACCCGGCCCCTGCCCTAACCCACCCGCACCGCTGGTTTCCGCGGGCGTCAATATAAGTTTGCGCTGGGGACAGTACCGAGCGGGTAAAGAAAGTTGATCCGGCCCGCCAAACTTGAAGAAGTTGAGTCCACTTGTTCGATCTTCAGCAGGCGGCCTCCCTTAGTTTAAAAAATGGGCTGCGCTGACGCTATCGATCTAGCGCCGCTTGATAGGCAGTGACACTAACTGGAGCGAGATTAATGAAATTTGAAGGCATTTACACACCGGCCGTTACGCCTCTGACCTCTGACGGCAGTATCGATAAGACCGCCTTCGCCGAAGTCCTGGAGTATCTGGTGGACTCCAAGGTCCACGGCATCATTATCGGCGGTTCAACCGGCGAATATTATGCTCACACCGCCCAAGAGCGTTTCGACCTGGCCGCCCAGGCCAAGGACGTGCTGCGCGGTCGTCTGCCGCTGATCGTGGGGACCGGCGCCATCCGCACTGAAGACTCGGTCGCCTACGCCGAAGCGGCGAAGGCCATCAAGGCCGATGCGCTGCTGGTGGGCTCACCGCCCTATGCACTGCCAACGCAAAAAGAGATCGCCCTGCATGTCAAGGCAGTGGACCGCGCCGCCAATCTCCCCATCATGCTTTACAACTATCCAGGCCGCATGAGCGTAAGCATGGGCGTGGAATTCTTTGATGAGGTGCGCGATGTAAAAAACATCGTCGCCATCAAGGAAAGCTCCGGTGACATGGCGCAGATGCACCGTTTGGCCTGCAAGTACCCGCACATCGCGCTGTCTTGCGGCTGGGACGATCAAGCCCTGGAATTCTTCGCCTGGGGCGCCCGCAGTTGGGTGTGCGCCGGTTCCAACTTCATTCCCCGCGAGCACGTCGCGTTGTACGAGGCCTGCGTGGTCGAGAAAGACTTCGACAAAGGCCGCCGCATCATGGCGGCGATGATGCCGCTGATGGACTTCCTGGAAGGCGGAAAATTTGTCCAGTCCATCAAGTACGGGTGTGAACTGAACGGCTTGAGCACCGGCGGCCTGCGCGCCCCGCTGCACGGCCTGGATCTTGAGGAAAAGCAGGCGCTGCAAGGCGTCGTCACCGAGCTCAAGCGCAACATCGCGCAGATCACTGGAGGTGTCTGAAATGGCTGATTTACTGAGCAAAGAACAGTACGCGGCCATCGCCGCCCAGTTGAAATTTCCTACCCAGGCGTTCATCAACGGCGAGTTCCGCGATGCCCTCTCTGGAAAAACCTTCATCACGACGAACCCGGCCACGGGTGAACAGCTTGCAGAGATAGCGGCTTGCGATACCCGTGACGTTGACGTTGCCGTGGCTGCCGCCAAGCAGGCGTTCGAGGATGGTCGCTGGCATAAGCTGTCGCCCGGCGCACGCAAGCAGGTGCTCCTGCGTTTCGCCCAATTGCTGGAAGACAACGCCGATGAGCTTGCCGTGCTGGAAAGCCTGGACAGTGGCAAGCCGGTCAGCGAATGCCAGAACGTCGATGTGCCCGATACTATTCATACCCTGCGCTGGCATGCGGAATTGATCGACAAGGTGTACGACAGTACCGCGCCGACCGGCCACGGTGCCGTAACGATGGTGGTGCGCGAAGCGATCGGTGTCGTCGGCCTGGTCCTGCCTTGGAACTTCCCCTTGTTGATGCTGGCCTGGAAGATTGGTCCGTCCCTGGCCGCTGGCTGTTCCATCGTGGTCAAGCCGGCCAAGGAAACCACCCTGACCGCGCTACGTGTTGCCGAGCTGGCCCACCAGGCCGGTATTCCGCCAGGCGTATTCAACATTACCCCTGGCGGCGGCCGGGAGGCTGGCGAGGCAATCGGTCGCCACATGGATGTGGCGATGGTCAGCTTCACCGGTTCTACCGACACGGGCCGGTTGTTCCTCAAGTACGCGTCCGAGTCGAACCTCAAGCGCGTGGTGCTTGAACTGGGGGGGAAAAACCCCGCCGTGGTGATGAATGACTGCGAAGACCTCGATCAGGTTGCCCAGTATGTGACGGCCGGCGCGTTCTGGAACATGGGCGAAAACTGCTCGGCCTCCTCGCGGCTGATTGTTCATGAAGACGTCAAGGATGAACTGCTGCAACTGATCAGCAAGCACCTGCGCGATTGGAAAATGGGTGACCCACTGGATCCGGAAAATCGCCTCGGCGCCATGATCAGCAAAACGCATTTCGATAAAGTGCGTTCTTATCTGGAATATGCAGCCGAGCAGAAACTCAACGTGATGCAAGGTGGCGAGACCGAGTCCGGCGTGTTCGTGCAGCCGACGATCATTGATGGGGTCGAACGTGACAGTCGCCTGTTTATCGAGGAGATCTTCGGGCCGGTATTGAGCGTCACCAGCTTCAGCACGATCGACGAAGCCATCGAACTTGCCAACGACACGGTCTACGGCCTGGCGGCATCCGCCTATACCGGCAGCCTGCGTAACGCCTTGCGTCTGTCGCGGGAGATTCGTGCGGGCGTGGTCACGGTCAACTGTTTCGGTGAAGGCGACGCCTCCACGCCGTTCGGTGGTTACAAGGAGTCTGGCTTTGGTGGTCGCGACAAATCCGTCTGGGCACACGATCAGTACACCGAGCTTAAAACCATTTGGATCGATGCTTCGTAACCTGATCGAGCACGGGCTGTACTGACAGCGTTCAGCACACCGGTCACCGCTCCACGCAAGCGGTGATCGGATTAGGTGTTAAAGCGTATGGATCCCTTCATGACCACTTCACCTTTTTCAGTTCCAGCCAATGCTCGGCGCATCGACCCCGCCAGGCAGCGTGCAACTGCATTAAAAAAAGACGGCTCCGTCAATGACAACGACCGTGTCGAAATCGGCCCTACTGCGCTGGCTTTTGCCGAGTGGGAGAGCTTGGGCCTGGAGCCGCCCCAGTTACCCACCCTGCGCAAGTACCGATTACAACGGATAGTCGATCAACTGGTCGCCCGTGACCTGGGTGGCATCCTGTTATTCGATCCGCTGAATATCCGCTACGCGACCGATACCACCAACATGCAACTGTGGACGACACATAACCCCGCACGGGCATGCTTTGTCGCCGCCAGCGGGCATGTCGTCCTGTGGGACTTCCATGGTTGCGATCACCTTAGCGCCCATCTGCCACTGGTGACGGAGTTGCGCAGTGGCGCATCGTTTTTCTTTTTCGAGACCGGTGAGCACACGGATCGGCATGCCAGGCATTTCGCCGCGCAACTCGACGAATTGCTGCGCCAACACGCCGGAGCCAACCGCCGGCTTGCGGTCGATCGAGTCGAAGTCGCCGGCGTGCGCGCCTTGGATGCCCTGGCGATCGAGCTTTGCAGCGGCCAGGAAGTCACCGAATTCGCGCGCATGATCAAGGGCCCGGATGAAATCAAGGCGATGCGCTGTGCGGTGGCTTCATGCGAAGCGTCAGTGGCCGAAATGCACCAGGCAATGCGCGCCGGCGCGACCGAAAACGATGTCTGGGCCGCGCTGCATTCCGGCAATATCCGTCGCGGTGGCGAATGGATCGAGACGCGCATCCTCAGTTCCGGTCCTCGCACCAACCCCTGGTTCCAGGAGTCCGGCCCACGGGTATTGAGCGACGGCGACCTGCTGTCCTTCGATACGGATCTGATCGGCACCTACGGCATGTGCGTGGACATGTCTCGCAGCTGGATCTGTGGGGGACTGGAGCCCACGGCCGAACAGAAGCGCCTGTACCGGATCGCCCATGACCATATCGCCCATAACACCGAGTTGATCAAGCCGGGCGTACGCTTCACCGAGCTGACCGCCAAGGCGCACCGGTTGCCCGAACCGTGCCGGGCCCAACGCTATGGCGTGCTTTATCACGGCGTCGGCCTGTGTGACGAATACCCGAGCATTCGCTACCCAGAGGACTTGGAATCCTACGGATACGAGGGCGAACTGCAGCCGGGCATGGCCCTGTGCGTCGAGGCGTATGTCGGTGAGGTGGGCGGACGGGATGGCATCAAGCTGGAGAACCAATTGCTGGTGACCCAGACCGGTTATGAATTACTCACCCACTACCCTTTCGATGAGAGTTTCCTGCGGGATACGAAGCACACGTCATGAACCCGATGATCGAGCCCCAGAAAACATCGAGCGTGGGATTCCTGTTGCTCGATAACTTTTCCCTGACCTGTTTCACTCATTGCCTGGACGTGCTGGTGACCGCCAACCTCATTCAGCCCGGGTCGATAAGAATCCATACCTTCAGTCGCAACGACTCTGAAGTGATCAGCGACCTGGCAATCCCCATCAGGCCAGACACACCGTTGACCGATATCAGGATCGCGGCGCTGGACTTGATGATTGTCTGCGGCGGGCTACGCACGCCGAGGGTACTTCCCGGCGGGCTGGTAACGCTGCTGACCAAACTGGCGAACCTGCCCATTGCGCTCGGCGGGTTATGGAACGGCGCCTGGTACTTGGGCAAGGCCGGACTGCTGGATGGTTACCGATGCGCTATTCATGCCGAGCAACGAATGGCCTTGTCGGAGTGTTCGCCCAAGACCACGGTAACGCTGGATACGGTGGTGTTCGACAGGGACCGATTCACGGCATCAAACCCAGCCGGTGCCTTTCAGATCATGATGAAGTGGCTTTACGCGGCCCTCGACCCGAAAGTCGCGGACGCGGTGTTTGACCTGTTGGACCATGAGTCTCGGTTTCGTACCTCGGCCAAGGTCCTGGATCGCAAAGTCAGTGCCTGTCTGCGAGAAGTCATTGCGTTGATGGAATGCAACCTTGAAGAACCTTTAAGCCTGGACTTGCTCGCTCAATGCGTTCAGCTTTCCAAGCGCCAGATCCAGCGCCTGTTTCGCAAGCAGATCAATATGTCTCCCCAACGCTACTATCTGGAGCTTCGGCTGACCGAGGCACGGCGCCTGCTACAGAACTCCAGGCTGACCGTCACGGATGTCGCCATTGCCTGCGGTTTCGTCTCCACCCCTCACTTCAGCAAGTGCTACAGCACGCTTTTCGGTTTTCCGCCATCAAAGGAAAGTCGTTACGAAATATAGCGTCGGCCAATGAGGCGCCAGGCTTCACGGCGTAATCTCGCCTGTTGCACGAAGGCTACCGATTTCCACCCGACGCTGGAACTTCAGTGCTGTTCATCACCATTTTCGATCCCATTTCCCAAGCAACGTATCGAACTGGCCTACAGACGGCTCAACTGTTCCAGCAAATCAACGGGAACATCGATCCCATCATTCTGTGCGTTGGCCATTGCGTGGGAATATCGCTGCCCGTCGAGGCGGCGTGGGCGATGTTCACGAATGCCGCGGCGCTGCAGGCCTGGTCGAACAACAGGGGGATGCCATCGGCCGAGGGCGCGGCAAATGAGAGCGGATTGGTCGAGTAGGTCTTGCCCTTGGCGCCAGGAACGGCCACCAGCGCCGGTCCGTTTGCGACTGCCAAGGCAATCAGCCCGGCCTGGGCAAACCGCAGCGTGTAGTCGCCCAGCTCGCCGCTGGTGAAACTGTTGCATTGGCTCAGGCGGCCATGCCATTGGCGTGCGCGGCATCGCACAGCGAATCGAAACACCGATCGACACCCAGCTGGGCAATTCCGCCTTGGGCATCAGACTTGAAGATAATCGCGCCGGCCCGGGAGATGCATGGCTCGGCACGTGGATTAATGCGTCCGGATGAAAAACCCGGTAAGTAATCGGCGAGATGCCGAAACCCCACGGCCTGGTTACCGCGCGCTTGCGCAGCCACGGTGGCGTGGGCCAGTGAGTCGGCAACCGCGGGTGAGCAGCCCTTCGCTTCGCAGAGGTGCTTCACCCAGTCGACCGCTTCATCCAGGGTAAAGCGACGATAAGTCGTGGTCTTCAAGGGTATCGCCTGAATATTCGTTCGATGCATTCGATGCCCTTCACCAAGGGCATCGGATGGCAACACAACTATCGGATAGCGGCCATTACTGGGCCGGTGTCACGGCAGCGGTCTGGCTGCCGAACATCGCTTCGAAGCGGGGCTTGTTGGCGGCGTAGTACTCGGCAACGACCTTGTCTGCCGAACTGTCACGGGCGGACGACATCAACTTCTCAAGGTCGGCCTTGGGAATCTTGAAGTTGGCAAAGAACCGCGCGACATCGGGATGCTCGGCGCTAAAGCCTTTGCGGGCAATCGCGTGAATCTGCTCGGCGCCGCCAAACACCTGCTTCGGGTCATCCAGGTAACGCAGTGGCCACTTGGCGAACATCCAATGAGGACTCCAGGCGTTGACCAACGACCACTTGTCCCGCTTGTTGTTGCGATCCAACTCACTGAGCATGCCGGACTCTGAAGACGCGACCATCTTGTAGCCATCGAGCTTGTACTCCTTGATGGCCTTCTCAGTGAGTTTGTATTGGCCGTTGCCCACTTCCGACGTCAGGATCTTGCCGCCGAGCTTTTCCCGCACTTCAGGCTTGTTCAGGTCTTCGACACTGGCCAGCTCGCTGGTGGGAATGGACGTTGGCACCGCCATGCCGATCCGACCTTCATACAGCACACCGAGGTCTTCGAGCTTGTCTTTGTATTTGTCGTAGAACGACTTGTGAGTGCTCGGCAGCCAAACCATCGGGATCAGGTCGATATTGCCGTTGGCCAAGGCCTGGAACTGAATGCCAATATCGGCGAGCACCAATTTGACCGGTTGCTTCAAGTGGTCGCGCAATGCGGTATCGGCCAGCTTTACAGCGATTTCCGTATCCGACCAATTCACCCAACCGATACGAATGGGCGTGGGTTCCTCGGCGTGGGCGATCAGACTGCCGCAGGCCAATGCAAGGCCGGCAAACCAGCCGATAAAAGTTTTATTGGATAACGTCATCATGTGCATCTCCGCAGACTGTATTAATAGTTATTGGCAGGGCAGCAGAAGCATTCATTTCCCATCGCGGCCGCGCACGGCCATGGGTAAGTTCTAATTATGAAAATCACGGCTATCGAGTGTGGCCTACCCTCCTTCGCCCGTTGGCGGGTTGAATCTTTCAAGGTTGTCGATAAACCCGTGGCGAGGGAGCTTGCTACCTCGCCACGGGTTCGTCGTTTAACGTCTTGAATTCAAAATGCTTTTTCGAGCGCCGGCAGTGCTTCGAACAGGTCCGCCACCAGCATGTAATCCGCCAGTTGCGCAATCGGCGCTTCAGCGTCCTGGTTGATCGTGACGATGGGGTGACCGGTTGGACGATCTGGAACATCCCTGTTTCGACTGGATGGTAATCCTGGTTTTTCCGTCAGGCAAGAAAAATGTACATGTGTGTCCCAATCGTTGACACACGTGAACATTCGACCTACCGTTGTGTCAAAACCAAGCCTGATGTTCTGTTCCCGGAGCAACACCATGTCCAGTGATCCTCTGCTGCAGCCCTATAAGATCAAGCACCTGACCCTCAAGAACCGGATCATGACCACCTCCCATGAGCCCGCTTATCCTGTCGACGGCATGCCGAAGGATTTGTACCGCGCTTATCACGTCGAACGCGCCAAGGCCGGCGTGGCGCTGACCATGACGGCGGGCTCCGCCGCTGTTTCCCGTGACAGCCCGCCGGTGTTCAACAACGTGCTGGCGTACAAGGACGAAGTGGTCAAATGGATGAAGGACCTGACCGACGAATGCCACGAACACGGCGCGGCGGTGATGATCCAACTGACCCACCTGGGCAGGCGCACCCGCTGGGACAAGGCTGACTGGCTCCCGGTCGTGTCACCGTCCCATCGCCGCGAAGCGTCCCACCGGGCCTTTCCGAAAAAAATGGAAGAGTGGGACATCGACCGGATCATCAAGGATTATGTGGACGCCGCCGAACGCATGAAGGCCGCCGGCCTCGATGGCTTGGAACTGCAGGCGTACGGGCACCTCATGGATCAGTTCTGGTCGCCACTGACCAACGATCTCGATGGCCCTTACGGTGGTTCTCTGGAAAACCGCATGCGCTTCACCTTCGAGGTGTTGCGCGGTATCCGCCAGCGCTGCGGTGAGGATTTCCTGCTCGGGGTGCGCTACACCGGTGACGAAGACCTGCCCGGCGGCTTTGGCGCCAGCGACGGCCTGCAGATTTCCCACATGCTCAAGGACAGCGGCCTGGTGGACTTCCTCAACGTCGTTCGTGGGCACATCGATACCGACGCCGGCCTCACCGACGTGATTCCGATCCAAGGCATGCGCAACTCGCCGCACCTGGATTTCGCCGGTGAGATTCGCTCCGCTACGGGCTTCCCGACATTCCATGCGGCCAAGATCCCGGACGTTGCCACGGCGCGGCACGCCATCGCCTCCGGCAAGGTCGACATGATCGGCATGACCCGCGCACACATGACCGACCCGCACATCGTGCGCAAGATCATCGAAAAGCGTGAAGAGGAAATCCGCCCATGCGTGGGCGCCAATTACTGCTTGGACCGCATCTACCAGGGCGGCGCCGCGTATTGCATCCACAACGCCGCCACCGGGCGCGAAACAACCATGCCCCACGAAATCCCCAAGGCGGCGGTCAAGCGCAAGGTGGTGGTGATCGGCACCGGCCCGGCGGGCCTGGAGGCGGCACGGGTGGCCGGCGAACGTGGCCACGAGGTCACGGTGTTCGAAGTCGCGGATCATCCGGGTGGACAGATCCGCTTGACCGCGCAGAGCGAGCGGCGGCGCGAGATGATCAGCATCATCGACTGGCGCATGGCGCAATGCGAGCGGTTGGGCGTGAAGTTTCAATTCAACACTTGGGCCGAGGCCGAGACGGTCATGGCCGCAGAGCCGGACGTGGTGATCGTCGCCACCGGCGGCTTGCCGCACACCGAGGTGCTCAAGCACGGCAATGAACTGGTGGTGTCGACTTGGGACATCATTTCCGGCGACATCAAGCCCGGCAAGAACGTGCTGATTTTCGACGACGCGGGCGACCACGCAGCGCTACAGGCGGCCGAAGTGATCGCCAACAGCGGCGCAAAACTGGAGATCGTCACGCCGGACCGCTCGTTCGCGCCGGAGGTGATGGCAATGAACCTGGTGCCTTACATGCGCAGCCTGCAAGACCTGGACGTCACCTTCACAGTCACCTATCGGGTTGACTCCGTGGAAAAACGCGACGGTCGCCTGGTGGTCAACTTCGGCAGCGACTACGGCCAGGTGCACAAGCAGCGGGTGGTCGATCAGGTGGTGGTCAACCACGGCACCCTGCCCCTGGATGACCTGTATTTCGAATTGCGCCCGCATTCGAACAACAACGGTGCGGTCGAACAACAGGATCTGATTGCCGGGAAAACCCAAAATATCGTGACCAACCCCGAAGGCCGTTTCCAGTTGTTCCGGATCGGCGACGCGGTGTCGGCGCGCAATACCCATGCGGCGATCTACGATGCCTTGCGGCTGGTGAAAGACATTTGAAGTGGTGCCCTTGATCCCAGGGATCAGGGGCATTTTTTTATGCGCTGGTGAAGGGCTTCGTTCTATCAGGCTTAGAGCCCCTTGCGAGCCACGCTGGCACCTGCCTGCAACGCCCTTGCGACCTGCTCCTCAAAATGCCCTTCGGTCATCGTCTGCAAAGCGGCGGCCGTTACACCACGGTAGGCGACCAAAGCATCGATCATTTGCTGGGCGTCGCGGCTCGCCAGCAATTGACTGCTGTTGACCACGACATTTTTCGCGGCAAGCTGCGCGATGTCGCCAGGGATGCCGGCTGCCATCGCCTGATTGGCCAACACAGTCATCAGCAAGGCCGGAAAGGCCGGACCGGTGCCCGAGAGTGCGGACAAGTAATCAATGAAGTCCTCTTCCTGAACCTCAGCTGCCGTACCCACGCATTCGAACACGCGCTGCACAAAGCTTCTCGTTGTCGCCTCTACCTCTCCAGCACAATACCAAGGCGTGAAGGACTGGCCGATTTCCACCGCCGCGTTGGGCATCGCCCGCACGACCGCCGCAGGGGAGGTCTGCGCGACGATCACTTGTGCCTTGATCCCGGCCATCAGGGAGATAACGGTCTTGCCAGTCGCGTTGATATTCAGACGGGTGAAATGCTCGGGGCGAACCGCAATGATGATAACGTCGCTGCGATCGACCAAGTCCTGGTTATCCGTGACCAGGCAGGCGCCTTGTTGTGCCAATGGGTGACTGCCCGAACGGTTGGAAATGACCAGGTTGCCTGCCGGCAGCAGTGCCTTCGCCAACACTGCCTTGGCAATCGCGCCGCCCAACCAACCGGTTCCGCCAATGATCCCCAGGGTTTCATTGATCATCGGCGGTGCCCTCGTCGAACGTGTCGGTCAAGGGAACGAAAACCCCCGGCTCTTTTTCGGCATAGCCGAACTTCCCGTAGAAACGATCCAGTTCGCGCTGCTTGGGGATTTTACCGGTGAAGATGCTCACGTAATGAGGAATGCGCTGGAAGCGCACGGTGATCAGCTCAGTCGTGTTCATGGTGATGTAGCCAATCTGCGTCAGATAGATCGTTCGGGCCCGGGTGTCAGCGCCTTGGCTGTCATAGCCAAAGCGCTTGAACATGCTTGCCAGGGCGTTCATTCGCTGCTCATCTACCGCCGCGACCTCTTGAGCCACTTCAGCGGACTGAAGCGCCCAACTGCGCACGGCAAACTCGAACTGCGAGTCGAACAGCTGAGGGTTAAGCCAGCACTCGAACACATTCAGGATCGCCTCGGAGATGCTTTCGGCATAGCTTTCACTTTGCCGGACCAAGCCTCCCGTATTGGTCTCCCGCCAACGCGATAGCAACGCAGCCAGCAGTTGCTCGCGGTCTTCGAAGAACCAGTAGAAGCTGGTGCGTGACAAGCCCAGGCGCTTGGCCAGCGGCATGACCCGGACAGCATCGATGCCCGACTCCTTCAGAGCTTCGTAGGCCGCTTCCAGCCAGCCCTCCGGCGAGCCCCGCCAGCCTGCGTCCTGGGCCTTACTACGGGCCTTCCCTACCTGCGGCATCGTGCGCCTCCTTCTTCAAATACGTAATAGAAATGTACCCTGATGATCCCTTAATGTACACATGAGTACATTCTATTGACTTGACGGTATTGAGCACTACTGGCAGGAAACCATGGAAACCCTGGCCCAGGTGACGTTCGCCACTCTGGTGTGCGAGATCATCGCGCGCCGCCCTGCAGATTCGCTACGAAACGGGCCATCCCTTGATCGTGCGGGATGAAGCCGGTACCGTCCTGGGCATCTTGCGCGACGATGACCTGTATCGGGCACTGCTGGGGCACAACCTGTCGCACCCCGTGCCCGATGAGCCCGCACGAGAATCTTCGGTGGCGTGAGTCACCCGGCACGGCGTTGGAACACACCTATGCAACCCAGCGATATCGATAAAAAGGTCAAGGGCTATCGGCGGTTGATACCGTCGATGACGGCGTTGCTGGAATTCGAAGCCGTGGCGCGGCTGGCCAGTTTCACCCTGGCCGCCCAAGAGCTGGGCGTGACGCAGGCGGCCGTCAGCAAACAGATCCGGTTATTGGAAGATACCCTGGGGACCAAGCTGTTCCATCGGCTTCATCGGTCGATCAAGCTGACCCACGAAGGCTATGTGCTGCACCTGGTCGTCGCCGAGTCCATTCATCGCATGGCCAGTGTCTTCGACAAAATTGCCGAGGGCATTGGTGAGCAAGAGATCACCATCGCCTGCACGCAAGCGTTTTCCCACTCGAGAATACTCCCCCGGTTGATTGCACTGCGCACCCTGCAACCGAAGTTGAAGTTGCGCTTGCTGACCCAACAGGTCTCCCCCAGTTCATACCGGGATGACGTCGACCTGGCCATCCGTTTCGGCAATGGGAAATGGGAGGATGGCAGTTCGCTTTTCCTGTTCGATGAAGAAGTGTTTCCCGTTTGCGCGCCAGCCTGGCTGGCCGCCAACGCGGCCCCCTCGTCCGTCACCGATTTTTTGGACACGGCGCTGATTGACTCCGATTCCACCCTGGAAGGCTGGATGACCTGGAACCGTTGGTGCCGGGAACTCGGCGATGGGCGTCCCAAGCTCACCTATTCATTTCGCTGCAGTTCCTATAACGATGCGATCGAGGCGGCCATCCAAGGCCACGGCATTGCACTGGGATGGAGTCGACTGATCGCGCATCGACTCAACAGTGGTGAGCTGATCAGAATTACGCCTTACGTGGTCAAGCCAAAAGACGCTTATTACCTGGTTATTCCGAGCGGTCGAAAACTGGAGCCCATCACCCAGGCGCTGATCGATTGGCTGCGCGACGACAGTTACCTAAACCCTTGATTAAATAGCTTTTTAAGGCCTGCTTTACGCATAACGCAAAGTTATGCGAGCGTGAAAATAAAGCGCATTGACGGCCTTATCCCACCTTTCCAAACTGTACTCGCCGCCTGATCAACTTTGCGTTTGAGCGAGACCCATAATGACAATTAATACCGTGAAGACCCATCGTGAACTCCTGACCGACCGCACGCCCGGCCATGGCATGCCGGGCGGTTTGTTTGGTCGCCAGGATGTTTTTGAAACCGACGTCGATATCTTTTTTACCCAGCATTGGATTCTGGTGGGGGTCACCAGCGACGTCCCCGAACCCGGTGATGTCTCGACCATCGACATTGGCAAGTCATCCATCCTCCTGGTGCGCGACGATGACGAGCATGTGCAGGCGTTTCGCAATGTCTGCCGGCACCGCGGCGCTCGCTTGAAACCGGCCGGCAAGTCGACGGTGGGCATGCTGGTCTGCCCTTATCACCAGTGGACCTACGACCTGGACGGCAGCCTGAAACATGCGGCACACATGGGCCAGGCGTTCGACCCTAAATGCAAAAGCCTGATTCCGGTGCACACTCGGGTGATCGGCATCCATGTCTTCGTCTGCCTGGGCGACGAACCGCCAGAAGACATCTTGTACCTTGACCAGGTCATGACACCGCGTTTCGCCCAATATGACATTGCCCACTCCAAGATCGCCTACGAATCGGAAATCATCGAGAACGGCAATTGGAAACTGGTGATCGAGAATAACCGCGAGTGTTATCACTGCGCCGCCACCCACCCGGAATTGACCGCCTCTTTCCTGCCCGAAGATTTCGGTTTCTGCACCGACGGGCTGGGCGAGGATTCACTCCAGGCGCTGGCGGAGTATCACCGCCGCAACGCCGAGACCAAGGCCAACTGGGAGCGCGAAGGTTATATCTGCGAGGCCGTCGAACACCTGGGCGAAGACGTCGTGACCCAGTTCCGCTCGCAGCGACTGGCCATTGCCGGCGACGGCGAATCCCAGACCCTGGACACCCGCGTGGCGTGCACCCGACTGTTTGGCGACCTCACGCGCCGCGACTTGGGCGACGTGCATCTTTGGACGCACAACTCATGGGCCCACGTCATGAGCGACCACGCCGTGGTTTCTTACATCATCCCGCTGGCACCCGATAAGACCCTGGTGCGCACCAAATGGCTGGTCCATGCCGATGCCGTCGAAGGCGTCGATTACCAGTTGGATAAGCTGACCGAAGTCTGGGTCGCGACCAACCAGCAAGACGCCAACCTCGTCGGCATCACCCACAGCGGCACCCAGGATCCGGCCTACACGCCCGGGCCGCTCTCGGCCTTTACCGAAACCTATGTCGACCAGTTCTCCCGCTGGTACGCGGCGCGTCTGGCCGCCCATGGCGTGTGAGGAATGAACATGACGACCTACGAAAACCCGACACGCCCCGCAAGCGCCAGCGTAGTCCAGCGTTTCACCGACCCGGCCACCTGGGGCACGTTCGGCGCGCAATGGCACAGCGGTGAACAGAAAACCCTGCAATGCTGCGCCGTACGCCCGGAAACCCATGACGTAAAGACCTTCATTTTTCGCTGTGCGGACTTCAGCGCGCTGAGCTTCGAGCCCGGTCAATTCATCACCCTCTCGCCGACCATTGGTGGGCAGACCATTGCCCGCTGCTACACCCTGTCGTCCTCCCCGACCCGGCCGTTTGCGTTTTCCATTACCGTCAAGCGCGTGCCGGGGGGCACGGTGTCGAACTGGCTGCATGACCACCTCAAGCCCGGCGACCGCCTGAAGGCCTCCGGCCCGGCGGGTAGCTTTACGCCGGTCGGTCATCCGGCGACCAAGTTGTTGTACCTGTCCGCCGGTTCCGGCGTAACGCCCCTGATGTCGATGACCCGGGCTGCCTGCGACATGGCCGGCAACCTCGACATCGTGTTTGTACACAGCGCCCGCACGCCCACCGACATCATCTTCCATGCAGAGTTGACGCGCATGCAGGCTGCCATGCCGGGGGTGCGGGTCATCAGTGTTTGCGAAGGGCTCGGCGACACCACTCAATGGCAACAACCGATAGGCCGGCTCGACTTGTCGTTGTTGAGCCAACACGTGCCGGACTACAAGGAACGGGAAATCTTTACCTGCGGTCCCCAGGGCTACATGGAAGCGGTCAAGACGCTGCTCAAGGAAGCGGCGTTCGATTTCGCCCATTACCATCAGGAAAGCTTTGACATTGCCGTGCTGAATGACGAACCGTTGATCGAGCAGGCTCCTTCGTTCAACCAGCAAGATGTCTTCACCGTGACCCTGTCGCGCTCAGGCAAGACGTTCAGCATGCCGGCCAATCAGACCGTGCTGTCTGCCGCCAAGAAAGCCGGTGCGATCGTGCCCTCCTCCTGCAGCCAGGGCGTTTGTGGCACCTGCAAGACCACCCTGCTCCAGGGCACGGTAGACATGAACCACAACGGCGGCATCAGGCAACGGGAAATCGACAAAGGCCTGCGTTTGCTGTGCTGCAGCAAGCCCACTTCCGACCTGGTCCTTGATCTTTAATCCTCAAAAACCAGAACCGACGGCCGATACCCATGACAAGACCCCAGTGACCTGGGTTGCTGGATGACGATGGGGATCGTAATGACTGAAATTTATCTGCTGATAGCGAACGGCTCGGATCAGGGCGAGCCCTATGTCCTGGGTTGG
Organism: Pseudomonas sp. Z4-20; assembly: GCF_051131955.1. Taxonomy (NCBI): domain Bacteria; kingdom Pseudomonadati; phylum Pseudomonadota; class Gammaproteobacteria; order Pseudomonadales; family Pseudomonadaceae; genus Pseudomonas; species Pseudomonas sp. Z4-20. Next base: position 2,069,238 of record NZ_CP071641.1, on the reverse strand, counting down.
TTCGATGACAGAAACAAAGCCAGGGAAGTGGCCGAGCAAAAAGAATGGGAGGCTTATCGGGCCCGCTTGAAGGCGGAGCATCCCTGGTCAAGCTATAAACCGCTGGCGCCGGACAAGACCGAATACCGGCGTTATTGGATCAAGACCATTGCAAAATTCGAACATGTCTCTGTTCCGAGGTCCCTGGCGCTTCACTGAACGGCGCCTTCCCCTCTCACCTCTTCGTAGCGATTGACGCCAGAAAATTTACCGAACCGAGCACGCTCGCCAGGGGTCTAGAAAATTAAGCCCATCTGATGAGAGTGTTCTTATGTTGAAGTTTCTTGGTGGTACCGTTGGGATCATCTTCCTGATCGGCCTGATCGTGGTCATCGCCCTGTTCAAGTTCATCTTCTGATTGAAGTGCGGTAGGCGATGGCCCTACCGCTTGTCCTCTGACATTGGCAAGGACGCCAGGATCCGGGCACGGCAGACCTCGAGTATTTCATTTGCCAGCGGAGCGTCGTCCGGGCAGGCCCGCGACAACATCAGCGCGCCGACGGCCTGTGCGAACAGACTGATCATGGCCGCCCGCTCTACTCCGTCAGGCGCTTGCGGCCCGGCGTCGTGTTTTTCTGCAAGTGACGCCAGGGTGCTTTCCATGCCGCTGGCGAACGTGGCCTTCAACCCGTCGGATTGACGCGCCGCATCGCCGCACAGCGCCGCCAGGGTGCAACCATTGCCCCGCGCATCACGGTGCTCCTTGGAAACATACATCTGGAAGAACTCAGCCACGTCCATCTCGCCAGCGCCTGCCAGCGATCGCGAAAGACTGTTCGCGGCCGCTTCAGCCATCAGGTCGCTTTTCGAACCGAAATGTTTGTAGAAACCGCCATGGGTGAAGCCGGCGGCAGCCATCAAATCCGCCACGCCTATGCCGTCAAAGCCTCGCTCACGAAACAACACCGAAGCCGTCTCGACGATGTGCTCCCGGTTTGCCTGGGCCTGGGCCTTGGTCACTCTCATGTTTATTACCTCGTAGCCGTTCGAATCATGCCTGCATCATACATAGATGCCGGTCGTAATCATATTCATTGACAGTTTAGATTCTGATCATCATCCTAAGATCACCAACGCAACGCTGTCCTCGAATCCTTGAAGAGACTCACCTCATGACCACTCCCACAACCGTTCTCATCACCGGCGCTTCCACCGGTATCGGTGCTGTCTATGCCAAGCGCTTTGCGCAACGCGGGCACAACCTGGTGCTGGTTGCCCGCGACAACGCGCGACTGCAAGCCTTGGCGGCCGAGCTGCGCAGCGAACACAGCGTCAGCGTCGATGTGCTCCAGGCCGACCTGACCCAAACTGGCGATCTGCACACCGTCGAGGCGCGCCTGCGTGACGACGCCAGCATCGGGATTCTGATCAACAACGCCGGAGCCGCCCAATCCGGCAGTTTCATCGAACAGACCACCGACAGCGTCGCGCACCTCGTTTCGCTCAACACCACCGCATTGGTTCGACTGGCCAGCGCCATCGCCCCCCGCTTGGCGCACGCCGGCGACGGCGCGATCGTCAACATTGGCTCAGTGGTCGGCCTGGCGCCGGAGTTCGGCATGACGGTCTACGGTGCGACCAAGGCATTCGTGCTGTTTCTCTCCCAAGGGCTCAGCCTGGAGCTTTCGCCCAAGGGCGTTTACGTACAAGCCGTTCTACCCGCCGCCACCCGCACCGAAATCTGGGACCGCGCGGGCATCGACATCAACGGCCTCAGCGAAATCATGGAAGTCGGCGACCTGGTCGATGCCGCATTGGTCGGATTCGATCGCCGCGAACCAGTGACCATTCCGCCCCTGCAGGACGGCGCTCAATGGGACGCCTTACAGGCTGCGCGGCAAGGGTTGTTGGCGCAAATCAAGCAGTCGACGGTGGCCGAGCGGTATCGGGTCCAGGGCTGACAGTTGCGTCGCGGGGGCCGAATCAACGGCTCCCCAGCTGATCTTCGATCCTGCTACCGCCTCAACGCTACTAGGCCTGAAGCCTCAACGCCCTGATGATAGAAGCATGCACAACGTGAATAATGCGCTTTCCATGACAACAGTTCACCCGCAGGATGCGCGTCAGGATCAACACATCAGGATCGGATCATGCCATTTGAGACTTGGTTGCTTTACTTGGTTACCTGCTGCGGCATAGCGGTAGTCCCAGGTCCCAACGCGTTATTGGCGCTGACCCATGGAGCGATTCACGGAAGCCGCAAAACGCTGTTCACCATCACCGGCGGCGTACTCGGCTTCGCGTTGGTGCTTTCGCTTTGCGCGTTGGGATTGGGCGCACTCATCCAGGCGTCGGCCACCTGGTTCACCGCGTTGAAAATCGTCGGCGGTCTCTATTTGATTTGGTTGGGCTTCGGGCTGTGGCGATCTCCACCGGTCAGCCTTGAGGCAACCGGCACAGACAGCTTGCGACCTTCGTCGCTGTTCCGCCAAGGGTTGGTGTCAGCCATTTCCAATCCCAAGGCCCTGCTGCTGTTCACCGCATTCATCCCGCCATTCCTGGATCCGCACAGAAACATTGTCGTACAGACGATCGCCATCGCGCTGACCTACGCCGTCGTCGAGTTCGCCGTTGAGTATCTGGTGGCCAGCGCAGCGCACCGAGTCAGACCTTGGCTGGCTCGCACCGGTCGCCGTTTCAATAAAGTCTGTGGAGGATTTTTTGTGCTATTTGGATTGTCCCTGCCCATCCACAGCTGAAGACAGGATGCACTATCATGAGCCTGCGCTCATGATGCGCATTTCTGACGCAGCGCCGGGACACCGTACACATGAGAGATCTGCCGCCAACCGCTACATTGCGTGCATTTGAAGCAGCCACCCGGCACGCGACCTTTACCGCTGCCGCCGATGAGCTGCACGTTACCCAAAGCGCGGTCAGTCACCAGCTCAAGCATCTGGAAGCGCTTTGGGGATTGCAGTTGTTCGAGCGTGGCAAATCATTAAGCCTCACGGCGGCGGGTGCTACGCTGGCGCCCATCGTTCGGGAGTTCTTCATGAGCCTTGAGGCGTCCCTGGCCGATCTGCGCGAGCAAAAAGGCCGAGTCCGGCTCGAAGTCAGCACCACCTATTCCTTCGCCCTGAAATGGCTGCTGCCGCGTTTGCCGAATCTTTCCCGCCAGCATCCCGAGCTGTTGGTTTCGCTGGACACCACGGACAAAATCATTCATTTCTCCAACGCCCAGGCCGACGTCGCGATCCGGCTCGGCAAGGGCAGTTACCCCGGGCTCTATTCGGAATACCTGTTCGGCGAGCAGGTGTTCCCGGTGGCGAGCCCCGATCTGCTGCAGCGCTTCGGGACACCGCGCAGCCCCGCCGAATTGTTGCATTACCCGCTGCTGACCCGAGACGGCGCCGAGCTCGTGCCGAAATGGGAGGCTTGGTTCGAAAAGGTCGGGCTGGAATTTTTGCCACTCAAGGAAAGCGTCAGGTTTGGCGATACCAACATGACGGTCGAAGCAGCCTTGCTCGGCCAGGGCGTTGCCTTGGTGCGCAGCGGGCATGTTCAAACCGAAATCAGCGATGGCCGTCTGGTGCGGCTGTTCGATGTGCCATTCTCCTCACCGCTTGCCTACTATTTCGTCTGTCCAAAAGGCATCGAATCGCAGCCACACATCGTGAGTTTTCGCCAGTGGTTGATGAGTGAGGCGCTGAAAGTCCAACGTTCCTATGAGTGAGGCATGAACGTTTCCTCATGAAGCGATGAGGAGACTTCGCTGTAGGCCCGGCGTTGGTTTGCTTAACATCGGCGCATGCCTATCCACATCGTTCTTCTGGTTCTTTTCGCCGCGCTCCTGCATGCCAGCTGGAATGCACTCCTGCGCGGTGGCGCCGATCGCCTATGGTCGATGACGATGATGTGCATCGCTGTCGCCATCGCCAGTGTCATCGCCGCGGCGTTCATGCCGCCACCGGCGCCTGCCAGTTGGGGCTATGCGCTGCTTTCGGCGCTGCTGCACGTCGGCTACAACCTGTTTCTGGTGCGCAGCTACCGGGTCGGCGACTTGGGGCAGGTCTATCCGATATCCCGTGGATCGTCGCCGGTGTTGATCACTCTGGGCGCCGCCGTCTTCGCCGGAGAAACCATCGCCCCCGCTACGTTATTCGGTATTGCGCTGGTGTCAGGCGGGATCATCTCGCTGGCTTTCAGGGGCCGCAAACTGTCGGTTCCCAGCCTTCCCTATGCGCTGGGGACTGGCTGCTTCATCGCCGCCTACAGCGTCACCGACGGTATTGGCGCCAGGCTTTCCGGCGCGCCGCTCGCCTACACCGTATGGATGTGCGCGTTGTGGGGCGTGATGATGCCTGTGGTGTACATCGGTCTGCGCGACGCTCGCAGTTTATTCTCCGTCCGGCCCGGCATGTTGACCGCCCTGGCCGGCGGGCTGGTCTCTTTGCTGGCCTATGGAATCGTCATCTACGCCATGAACGCAGCGCCCTTGGGCGCGGTTTCGGCATTGCGCGAAACCAGCGTGCTGTTCGCAGCATTGATCGGCTACCTGTTCCTCGGCGAGACACTCACCACCCGCCGCCTCCTGGCGTGCGCCGTGATCGTTAGCGGGATCCTCATCATCGGCTAATATAGCCAACTGCCCTCCATTTGCCCGATTCTCTGCGCCCAGCAGGCGGTGAAGCGCATGTCCTATCGGCACAACGGTCCGGGCGGCGTGGTGATCAACATCTCTTCGGCATCGGCGCGCCTCGGCAGCCCCAATGAATAGGTCGACTATGCAAAGGGGCGGCAAATGATTGGATGGCCAAGCTGGCGAGATCGCCGCAAAAATGTTAGTTCTCGAGCCAATACTCACGGCGTTCAGGCCCCAACGATATGACAGGCATCGAGGCACCCTTCGCTGACTGGGAGCTGCTGGATCTTGAATGGCACCAAGGCTTCGCGTTCATGGACGGCGTGCTGCTGGGCGACGGGCAAGTGCCCGACGTGTACATCATGCTCAATCTTGAAGGCGCACACCCAGGCGAGTTGGCGCGATGCGCCAATGATGGACATTATCCGCCCTCGCCCTTGCTGGCCGGCCAGCCGGTCTGGCGGCACCGCCGCAACCCTTGGGTCTTGCGCAATGCGCTGCGCGATTACTACCTGCTCCCAGCCTACCGTGAACGCCACGGCTACCATGCGCTCCAAACGTTGGCGTTTCAGTTCGACAAGGGCCTGGAAAGCCTCGGCTATCAGTACTGGCGTGACGAAACCGGCGCCTATTGGTTCGGCGAGTACGCGATCACCCAAGTCCCGGAGGCACGGTCCGAAAGCCTGGCCCTGTTGGCATCGTCGCCAGCCTCGGTGACTTCAGCTTCTGCCCTGTTCAGCGACGGGGTGAATATCTTTCTGCAGGGACAATTCATCGCCAGCGCCACGACGCGGGTGCGGTATTGCAATCACCCGTCCTACCGAGTGATCGACGATCAGGTCTACAAGGGTTACAAACCCCTGCACCAGAAAGACGGCACGCCGCTGCCAATCAGAAACCCTGACGACTTCCGAATGCTCGCCCAACGCTGGGGAACCGATGGACAATCGATCATCGTCCAAGCGCAGCAAGGCTCGAGCATTTCCTATGAATACTTCTACCGCATCGACAATGCCGACTTGGCCACCTTCTCTGTGCTCAACGAACGCTACGCCAAGGACCGGCACCGCGCCTATTACCTGACCGGCAAGAGCATTCGCTACGTTGGCGATTTCCACCTGCTCAAGTGCTGCCAGCCAACGTTCGATGAGGGCGGCCGCGTGGTCGGCGCCAGCGAATACGAGGATGAGTATTTTGCCGTGGACGACCTGTACGTCTACGCCGCCGGCACGCGCTTGCGTGACGCCCATGGCCCGAGTTTTCGACACTTGGGGTTCGATTATTACTGTGACCACCGGCACGTCTACCGACACCAGAAACGCCTGGATGTCGAGCTGGAAAGCTTCGTCGTGACCCAGCTCTACCGCGATGAGCAGGATCACTCGCCGGTGCTGGCGGGTGACAAGCATGGCCCGCTGGGCTCTGGCGGAATCATCGACGCAGCGATGCAGCAGGAATGGGCGCCCTACTTCGAGGCCCATCCGCAGCTCAAAGGTTACTGGTGGCACCGCTTGCAGGCGCAGCCTGAAGAACCGCAAATACAGGCAGATACGCTGCCGCTAGAGGCCATCGGTCTCGGTTTTGAACGGGGCCGCCAGGTCTATTTCCACGGGCGCGTTATCAACGGACTGGACGCGGCAAGTTTCAAATTGCTCGACACGCACCTGTGCGGCGATGTCCAAGGCTTGTATCTGATCCCGTTCCATAATGCGCAAACGGAAGTGCCCGAGCGGTTTTCCCAGGAACCGGTGGAGCACTTCCGCTCACTCGGCGGGCCCTACCTGACGGACGGAAAAACCGTGTTCTGCCACCGGGTTTTTTATCAGCCCCCCGAACCGATTCGTAAGGCGCAAGTCGCTACTTTCGAGTCCTGCGGGCACGGCTGGGCCAAGGACCGGGACTTGGTGTATTACTACGGCGAGGCGAAGAAAAAGCTACGTCCTTGCGATACCCGTTTTTTAGGCACCTATGCCATCAGCCCTGATCTGATCCTCTCGGAAGGCAAGCCGCTGGATGTGGCATTCGATCCCGATGAAGTCCGCGTACCGCATCCCGACTTCCTGCAACTGGGCACGCGCAAGTTGTTCTGCCACCGACGCCCACTGAGCGCCAAGCGTATCGACCTGGCCACTCTGGAATTCCTGACCGACCGTTATGCCCGGGACAAGTATCGAATCTACCACTACGACGGCTATGCGACCTTGACTGAAGTCGATGAAGCGCAGTATCGGGAAACGCTGGGGTAGTGGCCCAGGCAGGTTCAACAATGAAAAGCATAGTCCCGCAAAAGTCACGCCCATGAAAAAGGCCAATGCTGTGAACATTGGCCTAAGTCATTGAAAAATATGGTCGGGACGGAGTGATTCGAACACTCGACCCCTAGCACCCCATGCTAGTGCGCTACCGGACTGCGCTACGCCCCGACTAGGCGTGAATCTTGTTCCGCTTCTCAACGGAACGCTCAGGAATATATCGCAAGCTTTTGAAAACTGGAAGTATTTAAAAGCAGAAATTTATTTCTTGAGCACCACCAGCACGTCTTCGAGCTCGGCGATCATCTGGCGGATCATTTGTTTGTACTGGGTTGTATCGTCTTTGGCTTCATCACCGGAAAGGCGCAGGCGTGCGCCGCCAATGGTGAACCCCTGGTCATACAGCAGCGCGCGGATCTGCCGGATCATCAGTACGTCTTGTCGCTGATAATACCGGCGGTTTCCGCGGCGCTTGACCGGGTTGAGTTGAGGAAACTCCTGCTCCCAATAGCGCAGCACGTGCGGTTTTACCGCACACAGCTCGCTGACTTCACCAATGGTGAAGTAGCGTTTGCCCGGGATGACGGGTAGTTCGTCGTTATGACTTGGTTCCAGCATAAGCCTCAACTCGGGCCTTCAACTTCTGCCCTGGACGAAAGGTGACCACACGGCGAGCCGTGATCGGGATTTCTTCTCCCGTTTTCGGATTGCGGCCAGGCCGCTGACGTTTGTCCCGGAGGTCAAAATTGCCGAAACCGGACAATTTGACCTGTTCGTTGTCTTCGAGAGCGTGCCTGATTTCTTCGAAAAACAGTTCGACCAATTCTTTGGCCTCCCGTTTATTCAGGCCCAACTCCTCATACAGACGTTCCGCCATCTCAGCTTTCGTCAGAGCCCCCATACGTCACTTCCTTAACGTGGCGTTCAACCTGTTTTCGAGCGAGGTGAGGATATTCTGCGTTGCGGTATTCACCTCATCGTCGTTAAGAGTGCGCGATGGATGCTGCCAGGTCAAGCCGACTGCAAGGCTTTTTCTATGCGGATCAATACCTTTACCCTGATACACGTCAAATAGCCTGAGGTCCGTTAGCCAGTCGCCTGCATTTTCACGAATTACCGCCAACACAGCGCTGGACGCGACACCGACATCAGCCACCAGGGCCAGGTCACGACGCACTTCAGGAAAGCGCGATAACTCTTGGAATTTCGGCATTTTTCCTTGGGCGACTTCGGCCAGGACCAGCTCGAAAACAAAGACCGGACGATCCAGGCCCAGGGTTTTTGACAGTTCAGGGTGAATGGCACCGACGTAGCCAACTTCACGCCCGTCCCGCTCGATGCGCGCGGTTTGCCCAGGGTGCAGCGCCGGATGCTTGCCCGGTACGAAAGTGAACGCGTGGAGCGCGCCGGCGAAGCCCAGCACTGCTTCCACGTCGGCCTTGATGTCGAAGAAGTCCACGACATCGCGACCTTGCGCCCAGCCTTCCGGCAGGCGGCTGCCACAGACCACACCGGCGAGCATCGGCTCTTGCTTCAGGCCGTCCAGCTGACCCACGAAGCGCAGGCCGCTTTCGAACAGGCGTACGCGATCCTGCTGTCGATTCAGGTTGTGCTGCAGCGACTTGACCAGGCCTGGCCAAAGGGATGAGCGCATAGCCGCCATGTCGTTGGAAATCGGGTTTGCCAACAACAGCGGCGCGACGCCCGGATTGAACAGCTCGAACTGGCGTGGATCGATGAAGCTGTAGGTGATCGCTTCCTGATACCCACGGGCCACCAGCAGGCGACGCAGCTCCGGCAGGTCGCTACGGGCCTCAGCCTTGGCTTGCGGAGCCAGGCGGGCTTGCGGATAGCGAACCGGCAGGCGGTTGTAGCCGTACAGGCGAGCCAGCTCCTCGATCAGGTCGACTTCCAGGCTGATATCGAAACGATGACTTGGCACTTCGACGCGCCACTGCCCTTCCCCGTCCGCGCGGATGGTCAGGCCCAGGGCACTGAGCAGGCGCTCGACTTCAGCCGGGTCCATTGCCATGCCCAGCATCTGGGTGATGCGCTGGGCACGCAGGGTGACCGGTGCAATCTTGGGCAGGTGCTGTTCGCTGACGGCCTCGATGATCGGGCCGGCTTCGCCACCGGTGATTTCCAGCAGCAGGCCAGTGGCGCGCTCCATGGCTTCACGGGCGAGCTGCCAGTCCACGCCACGCTCGTAACGGTGCGAGGCATCGGTGTGCAGGCCGTACGAGCGAGCCTTGCCAGCAACGGCGATCTGGTCGAAGAAGGCGCTTTCAAGGAATACGTCGCGAGTGGTCGTGGAGACGCCGCTGTGCTCGCCCCCCATCACGCCGGCAATCGCCAGGGCGCGGGTATGGTCGGCAATCACCAGCGTATCGCTGCGCAAGGTCACTTCCTGGCCGTCGAGCAGCACCAGCTTCTCGCCTTCGTCGGCCATGCGCACGCGAATACCGCCGTTGATTTCGGCAAGATCGAAGGCGTGCAGCGGTTGGCCCAGCTCAAGCATCACGTAGTTGGTGATGTCGACAGCCGCGTCGATGCTGCGCACATCGGAGCGACGCAGGCGCTCGATCATCCACAGCGGCGTCGGCTTGGACAGGTCGACGTTACGGATCACGCGACCCAGGTAGCGCGGACAGGCCGCGGGCGCCAGTACGTCGACCGGACGCACTTCGTCATGCACCGCGGGGACCGGCGCGACCACGGGACGCGTGACAGGCGCGGCATACAAGGCGCCGACTTCACGGGCCAGGCCGGCCACCGACAGGCAGTCGCCACGGTTCGGCGTCAAGTCGACCTCGATGCTCGCATCGTCCAGGCCCAGATACTGGCGGATGTCCTGGCCTACCGGCGCATCGGCCGGAAGCTCCATCAAGCCATCATTGCCTTCGCCAACCTGCAGTTCAGCCTGGGAGCACAACATGCCGTTGGACTCGACGCCGCGCAGCTTGGCTTTCTTGATCTTGAAGTCGCCCGGCAGTTCGGCACCGATCATGGCGAACGGAATTTTCAAGCCGGGGCGCACGTTTGGCGCACCACAAACCACCTGGAACGTTTGCGCGCCGTTGCTGACCTGGCAAACCCGCAGCTTGTCAGCGTCAGGGTGCTGCTCGGTGCTCAGCACCTCGCCCACGACCACACCGTTGAATGCACCGGCGGCCGACGTCACGCTATCGACCTCAAGACCGGCCATCGACAGGCGAGCAACCAGCTCGTCCTGGCTTACCTGCGGGCTTACCCAGCCGCGCAGCCACTGTTCACTGAATTTCATCCTGCTCTCCTAATAGTTTCGTTACGGGTTGCGACCTAGCGAAATTGCGCAAGGAACCGCAAGTCGTTGTCGAAGAACAGGCGCAAGTCATTCACACCGTAACGCAGCATGGCCAGGCGCTCTACGCCCATGCCGAAGGCAAAGCCCGAGAATTCTTCCGGATCGATCCCGGACATGCGCAGCACGTTGGGATGAACCATGCCGCAGCCCATGACTTCCAGCCAGCCAGTCTGCTTGCAGACACGGCAACCTTTGCCGCTGCACATTACGCATTCCATATCGACTTCTGCCGATGGCTCGGTGAATGGGAAGTATGAAGGGCGGAAACGCACGGCCAGCTCTTTCTCGAAGAACACCCGCAGGAATTCCTCGATGGTGCCTTTCAGGTCGGCGAAATTGATGTCGCGATCCACCAGCAGGCCTTCGACCTGGTGGAACATCGGTGAGTGGGTGATATCGGAGTCGCTGCGGTACACACGGCCTGGGCAGACGATGCGGATCGGAGGCTGCTGCGATTCCATGGTGCGGACCTGTACCGGCGAGGTATGGGTGCGCAACAGCATGTTCGCGTTGAAATAGAAGGTGTCGTGCATCGACCGGGCCGGGTGATGGCCTGGGATGTTGAGCGCCTCGAAGTTGTGATAATCGTCTTCGACCTCAGGGCCTTCGGCGATGCCGTAGCCAATGTGGGTGAAGAATTGCTCGATGCGTTCCAGGGTCCGGGTCACCGGATGCAGGCCACCGGAAGTCTGGCCACGGCCAGGCAGGGTCACGTCAATGGATTCAGCGGCGAGCTTGGCGGCCAGACCGGCCTCCTCGAACAGCGCCTTGCGTGCATTGAGAACCTCTGTGACACGTTCCTTGGCGACGTTGATCAGCGCACCGACCTGCGGACGCTCTTCGGCCGGCAGGTTCCCCAGGGTCTTCATCACCTGAGTCAACTCGCCTTTCTTGCCAAGGTAGTGAACCCGGATTTGCTCCAGGGCATTGATATCTTCAGCGCTTTGCACAGCCTCTAGTGCTTGAGCGACCAGCGCGTCCAGGTTTTCCATGTACAGACTCCAGATACAAAATAGGGGAAGAGCTTTAAGGCTCTTCCCCTATTTATGACGTTTGGCACCTGGACCCACAGAGGTGAGCCCGGGTGACTGCCGGGGGTACTTAAGCCAAGGTGGCTTTAGCTTTCTCGACAATCGCAGCAAACGCCGCTTTTTCGTTCACTGCCAGATCAGCCAGAACCTTACGGTCGATCTCGATGGACGCTTTTTTCAGGCCAGCGATGAAACGGCTGTAGGACAGACCGTTAACACGAGCACCAGCGTTGATACGAGCGATCCACAGAGCGCGGAACTGACGTTTTTTCTGACGACGGTCACGGTAGGCGTATTGGCCTGCCTTGATTACCGCTTGCTTGGCAACACGGAATACGCGGGAACGCGCGCCGTAGTAGCCTTTAGCAAGTTTCAGAATTTTTTTGTGACGCTTACGGGCAATGACGCCACGCTTTACACGAGCCATGAGTTACTTCCTCTATTCTTAACCAAAAATTAGCAAAGGCGCAGCATACGCTTGACTTTTGCAACGTCGGACGGGTGCAGCAAGCTGCTACCGCGCAGCTGACGCTTACGCTTGGTCGACATTTTGGTCAGGATGTGGCTCTTGAAAGCGTGTTTATGCTTGATACCGTTAGCAGTTTTCAGAAACCGCTTAGCAGCACCACTTTTCGTTTTCATCTTTGGCATGTTCGGATACTCCGCATTCAGTTGATAAACATAATCAGAAGGCCTGCCGTGCCCTGTTGATTATTTCTTCTTTTTCGGGGCGATGACCATGATCAGCTGGCGTCCTTCCATCTTAGGATGCTGTTCGACCGAACCGTACTCGAGCAGGTCTTGTTCAACCCGCTTGAGGAGTTCCATCCCCAGCTCCTGGTGGGCCATCTCACGGCCGCGGAATCGCAAGGATACCTTGGCCCTGTCCCCATCACTCAGGAAACGTACCAGGTTGCGCAGTTTTACCTGGTAATCCCCTTCCTCCGTCCCTGGACGAAACTTGATTTCTTTTACCTGAATCTGCTTCTGGTTTTTCTTTGCCGCGGCAATCTGCTTCTTCTTTTCGAAGATCGACTTGCCGTAGTCCATCACCCGGCAAACAGGCGGGACTGCGTCTGCGGAAATTTCTACCAGATCAAGCTTGGCTTCTTCAGCAATACGAAGCGCTTCATCAATCGAGACGATGCCAATCTGCTCGCCATCAGCGCCAATTAACCGAACCTCGCGTGCCGAGATATTCTCGTTGATCGGGGCTTTCGGTGCAGCTCGTTTATCTTGTCTCATTTCACGCTTAATAATAATTACTCCGAATCTGGGCGACCACGCCGGGAAACCGCTTGCGCGAGAAACTCAGCGAATTCGGCGACGGGCATCGAGCCCAGGTCAGCACCTTCACGAGTACGCACAGCGACAGTCTGCATCTCGACCTCCCGATCTCCGATAACCAAGAGAAAGGGAACCTTGAGCAAAGTATGCTCGCGGATTTTAAAGCCGATCTTTTCATTTCTCAAGTCGGACTTGGCACGAAATCCGCTTTGGTTGAGAGTTTTTTCGACTTCAGCGGCAAAATCTGCCTGTTTATCAGTGATATTCATGATCACTGCCTGGGTCGGCGCCAGCCACGCGGGGAACGCGCCCTCGTAGTGTTCGATCAGGATCCCGACGAAACGCTCGAAGGAACCGAGAATCGCACGGTGAAGCATGACCGGGTGCTTGCGGCTGTTGTCTTCGGACACGTATTCGGCGCCCAGACGGATCGGCAGGTTAAAATCGAGCTGCAGGGTACCACACTGCCAGACGCGACCAAGGCAATCTTTCAGCGAGAATTCAATCTTTGGACCGTAGAAAGCCCCCTCGCCCGGTTGCAGATCGTACGCAAGGCCCGCGCTATCGAGGGCGGCGGCCAGGGCCGCTTCGGCGCGATCCCACAGCTCGTCGGAGCCAACGCGCTTTTCCGGACGAGTGGACAGCTTCATCTCTACTTCGGTGAAGCCGAAGTCTCGATAGACGTCCATGGTCAGCTTGATGAAGGCAGCAGATTCGGCCTGCATCTGCTCTTCGGTGCAGAAAATGTGTGCGTCGTCCTGAGTGAATGCACGTACACGCATGATGCCGTGCAGGGCACCCGACGGCTCGTTGCGGTGGCAAGCACCGAACTCGGCCAGGCGCATCGGCAGCTCGCGGTAGCTTTTCAGGCCTTGGTTGAACACCTGCACATGGCAAGGGCAGTTCATTGGCTTGATAGCGTAGTCGCGGTTTTCCGACTGGGTGGTGAACATGTTGTCGGCGTAGTTGGCCCAGTGCCCGGATTTCTCCCACAGGCTGCGGTCGACCACCTGCGGCGTCTTGATCTCAAGGTAGCCGTTCTCACGCTGGACCTGGCGCATGTACTGCTCGAGCACCTGGTACAGGGTCCAGCCGTTCGGGTGCCAGAACACCATCCCCGGGGACTCTTCCTGGGTGTGGAACAGGCCCAGCCGCTTGCCGATCTTGCGGTGATCGCGTTTTTCGGCTTCCTCGATGCGCTGGATGTAGGCCGCCAGCTGCTTCTTGTCGGCCCAGGCCGTGCCGTAGACGCGCTGCAGCTGCTCGTTCTTCGCATCGCCACGCCAGTAGGCGCCGGACAGCTTGGTCAGCTTGAAGGATTTCAGAAAACGCGTGTTCGGCACGTGCGGGCCACGGCACATGTCGACGTATTCTTCGTGGTAGTACAGACCCATGGCCTGCTCGTCCGGCATGTCTTCCACCAGACGCAACTTGTAGTCCTCGCCACGGGCCTTGAAGACTTCGATGACTTCAGCACGCGGGGTGACTTTCTTGATGACGTCGTAGTCTTTCTCGATCAGCTGCTGCATGCGCTGTTCGATGGCGGCCATGTCGTCCGGGGTAAAAGGACGCTCGAAGGCGATGTCGTAATAGAAGCCTTCGTCGATGACCGGCCCGATGACCATCTTCGCGCTCGGGTACAGCTGCTTGACCGCATGACCGACCAGGTGCGCGCAAGAGTGGCGAATGATCTCCAGCCCCTCTGCATCCTTGGGCGTAATGATTTGCAGCGTGGCATCGCTGTCGATGACGTCGCTGGCATCGACCAGCTTGCCGTTGACCTTGCCGGCCAGGGTGGCCTTGGCCAGGCCAGCACCAATGGATGCGGCGACCTCGGCAACGGAAACCGGATGATCGAACGAACGTTGACTGCCGTCGGGAAGAGTAATAGTTGGCATGGCGCCTCCTCTCCTAGTGGTGACCCCTACCAAAGGTCACGTGGGTTGGGATGAGCCAGTACAAGATCCAGTCCAGGCCATTCACTGACGAACGCCTGCCTTACAGCGGCAGGAGCCTTGCGGCCAACCGGGAAAACCGAACCAGAGTGACTGGGATTCAAATCAGGGTTAATCGAACATTTACCGCCACCGGGACCTGTCGTCCTGCGGAGCCTGAAAAATACCCGAGCCCGGCATGCTAGCACAGATGAACGGTCATCGCCGCGTCTGGATTGAAGCCGGCGTAAACTAACGATTTTTATGCCAGAGTGCTGAACCGAAGCGTCTGCAGCGCCTCAGATAACAAGACATAGACCCCAGAATGGAGCATCCCCGCATGCGTCTGAATACCCTATTGGCAGTAGTCGCCCCCCTCGCCCTGCTGCTTCCGCTAAGTGCCCACGCCGACTGGCCCAAGGGTGAGCGTGAAAAATACATGGCCCAGTGCACTCAAGCGGCGACCCCACAGATTGGCGCGGCCGCAGCCAAGGCCCACTGTGCTTGTGGCGCCGATGCGATCAAATCCTATCCGGCGAGTGATATCCAGGCACTGATGGACAATAAGGCCAGCCCCGAATTGCAGCAGAAAGCGCTCGGCCAGATCGCCAAATGCAAGGCCAACCCTCCGGCAAAAAAATGAGTCATCGAGCGCCTGGGTTCGGCTCGGCATCGATAAAAAGGGTTGAATAACCGCCTTTTTCTACGATTTCTACAGGTTTTACAGCTTTTTTTATCGTCTTTACGTTCGACTGAAAGCCTTTGAAACCGGGCCTTTCAGGCGGATCAGGTGGTAAAGAAAACACGACTGATTGGCAAACAGCGCCTGCGGGGGGCTCCCAAATCGAACATTTCGACTATGATACCCCGGTGTGCCCAGTTGGCCTGAGCAGCACAGTACACTGAAAATATATGTTTCTTGGAGATACACCATGTCTAATCGCCAAACCGGCACCGTTAAATGGTTCAACGATGAAAAAGGCTTCGGCTTCATCACTCCTACAGGTGGCGGTGACGACCTGTTCGTACACTTCAAAGCTATCGAAAGCGACGGTTTCAAAAGCCTGAAAGAAGGCCAGACCGTTTCCTTCGTGGCTGAGAAAGGCCAAAAGGGTATGCAAGCTGCACAAGTTCGCCCAGAGTAATTTCTCGGTGCGCTAAAAAAACCCCGTCCATGTGACGGGGTTTTTTATGGTCTATTGAAAACCGCTCAGCCGCAGCTCACTCGATTGACCACCAGGCCGGCATCGGTATTGAGGTTCAGGCGATCGGAGCGGTACTCAAGCGTGACCATGTCATTGGGCTTGAGGATACGCGCATACTGCGCGCCGGCACTGGTCCGTGCCTGCTCCAGCAATTGGGGCGAAGCCTGCTTGCCGATTGCGAACTCGGCTGCCTTTGCTGCACAGCGGCTGTCGCTGGTGCCGGACGCCACAGGCTCAGGGGTCGATTCAGAGGTGCTGCTGCAACCGCTCAAGAGCGCAGCGGCCAGCAAAGTACTCAATGACGCAAGCTTCCAAGGCATGAAGCCTCCTATTTGGATGAATTAACCAGAGAGCGTGCGACAACCCGGACGAAACTTGGTTTCAACACCAAGGCCATCATCATGCCCTCACTCGCAAAATCGGCAGTTTGCCTGAGCCCCCTGTTCTGTTCATGACTCAATCGTGACTGAATATGAATGCGCTCAGTAGATGTCGATGTAATCGAAAGGTGGCTTCGGCCAGTTTTCCTTAAGTGCGTTGTAGATCTGCGTGACCCAGACCTCATCGCTGGCCGCGACCCTTCCGACATATCCGGCCTCCTTCGCCCAGGTTTCCAGCCGAAACAGCAACCCGTCGATGTCGGCGCCACCCACGACGCCCGATGAAAGATAGGCGATTCCACCCTTGGTCACACGTAGCTGGGTGTGCTCGTCGTCACTGGCTGAAGCCAACAATTGCCGAACCGCTTCAATTGTCAGCCCATCAGGATCATTCAGGTCGATCTGCACGGCTGGGCTCCCGGAAAAATCAAAAGACAAGTGTCGCACAGCGCCCTCCTGATGCCTAAGTCGCACTGCCAAATCCGATGCAAAAATGGTTAACTCAGCCTACAGACCTCACAACCCTGCGAGCCCCGACATGAGCACCGTCAGCATCGAAGCCACCATCAATGCCAAATGGGCGCAGGGCCACAGTTCATACAGCCCGGGCAGCCCGGAAGAGTTGGCGATCATCGGCATCGAGCTGCTGGTGAAGGAGCTGGGAACACAAGCCGCGCAGGATTTTGTCCAGCAGGCGTTCGAACGCTACCCGAGCGTCATTGAAGAGATCGACTGAGGCTCCCCCGCAGGCGCAAGCCTGCGGGCCCACCCCGAGATCGGCTACTTGAGACGCGCCAATCGCTCGGTCAACAAGTCGAAGAAACCCTGGGCATCGCCCTCCTTCACCCAGAAAGCATTCTTGGGTGCCTTCAAGCCGTCATACCAGTCGACCACGGTTTGCCCGAAAGTCGGACCTTCACGGCTATCCACCACCAGGTTGACCGAGCGGCCGGTAAACAATTGCGGCTTCAGCAGGTAGGCAATCACCGTCGCGTCATGCACCGGCCCGCCTGTCATGCCGTAGTGTTCCATGTCGCCCTTCACGTACTCGTTGAGGATATCGCCGACCAACTTGCTGGCGGTGTTGTTCAGCGCGGCGATCTGCTTCAGGCGCGCTTCGCTGGTGAGTATCTTGTGGGTCACGTCCAACGGCAGATAGGTCAGCTTCAGGCCACTCTTGGCGACCACTTCCGCCGCCTGGGGATCGGCGTACAGGTTGAATTCGGCCACCGGGGTGATGTTGCCGCCATTGAAATGCGCACCGCCCATGATCACCACTTCCTTGATGCCCTGGACGATGTCCGGCTCCTGGATCAACGCCAGGGCCAGGTTCGTTTGCGGACCGAGCATGGCGATGGTGATGCTGTGCGGCTTGGCGGCCTTGAGGGTATCGATCAGGTAATTGACCGCGTTGCCCTGGGCCAGTCCCATCTTCGGCTCATGCACGGTCACGCCGGACAGGCCTTCCTTACCGTGGATGTTTTCCGCATAGATGGGCGTGCGCATCATCGGCTTGGGCGCGCCCGCATAGACCGGGACGTCCTCGCGCCCCGCCCATTCCCGGGCCAGGCGCGCGTTGCGGGAAGTCTTGTCCAGCCGCACGTTGCCCGCCACCGTGGTCAGGGCGCGAATATGCAGCTCTTCGGGAGACGCCAGGGCAAACAGCAACGCAACGACGTCGTCGGCGCCAGGATCGGTATCGATGATCAGATCGATTTTTTCCGCCGCCTGGGCGCTTGTAGCCGTGATCAATGACAAAAGCAGCAGACTCCGCAACAGTTGATGCATTTTGTGAGCATAGCGGTGCATGGCGCACTCCTTGTGCAGGGTGGATGAAACTTAGAACGTGACGCCGGCGACCAGCACCACGTTGCAGTATGGAGAACATTCTCCCGTACGAATAATCGCCCGCGCCTGTCGGCTAAGGATCTTGAACTGCTCGTGGCGGACCCGTTCCCGTGCGCCCAACGCGCCTTCGGCATGCAGCGCCTCCAGCGTGGCCAGGGCCGAGGGTTGTTTATCAAAGATCTCCTCAGCCAGCACATGGCTCTCGACCTGCATTTCGCTGAGCACTACTTTCAAGGTACTGACGAAGTCTGGGACGCCATGGGTCAGCGCCAGGTCGATCAATTCGACCCCTGTCGGCACGGGCAGGCCGGCATCACCGATGACCACTTTGTCGCCATGACCGAGGGAGGCGATCAGTCGCGACAAGGCGATGTTCAGCAACGGAGTCTTTTTCATGATTCGAACGCCTGTACTTCTTGCAGTGAAGGGATGGAGGGTTGCGCGCCAGCGCGGGTGACCGACAACGCAGCGGCGACCTGGCCGAAACGAATGGCCTCGATCTCATTCTTGCCGCTGGCCAGGGCAGCCGCAAACCCACCGACAAACGTATCGCCCGCCGCCGTGGTATCAACCGCCTTGACCCGCGGCGCGGGGAAGTGTTCGAAGCTTGAACCGTTGGCGAACATCAATCCTTGGGCGCCCAGGGTCACGATCACCTTGCGGGCACCGGCGGCGATCAACTGTGTCGCGGCGGCTTCGGCGGTTTCCAGGGAATCCACCGCCAGTCCGCTCAGCACCGCGGCCTCGCTTTCGTTGGGAATCAGGTAGTCGACGCAGGCGTACCAGTCGGCCGGCAATGTATGGGAAGCAGGCGCGGGGTTGAGGATGACGATTTTACCCAACTCACGGGCACGCTTGAGGGCGTGGCCCACCGTGGCATCCGGCACTTCGAGCTGGCAAATGACCACGTCGGCGCGTTGCAGCACTTCGTCGACACTGTCCAGGACTTCGGCGGTAAGCGCACCGTTGGCGCCGGCGACGATAACAATCGCATTCTGGCTGTTGTCATCGACCACGATCAGCGCAACGCCGCTGGAACCCTCCACCACGCGGACGGCCTGGCAATCAATGCCTTCGGCCAACAGCGCGCCGCGCAATTGCTCGCCATAGGCATCGCCGCCCACGCAACCGACCATGGACACGTGCGCCCCCAGGCGCGCGGCGGCCACCGCCTGGTTGGCGCCCTTGCCACCCGGGATGGTGGAAAAAGATACTCCGATCAGCGTTTCACCACCACGAGGCAGACGCGGCGCCCGGGTCACCAAGTCCATGTTCAGGCTGCCTATTACCACTACTTTTGCTGGCATACATCATTACTCATCAATTCGGTTCAGCGGTATTGGGCGAATGTACCCGACAACGGTGCAGTCGATTCTCGCAAGACAATGCTCGGTGTGACGATCCGCTGGTCCGTGGCAAGGCTCGGTGTCGCGATACGCAGCAACAGCACTTCGGCCGCCATCTCCCCTAGCTGCAGGATCGACTGCCCCACCGTGGTCAACGCCGGGTAGACATAACGGCTCATCTGGATGTCATCGAAGCCGATGATCGACAGTTCGCTGGGCACCCGCACATTACGCTCGGCGGCGGCACGCAGCGCACCGATGCCGATCATGTCGTTGGCCGCGAAAATCGCGCTGGGCGGCCGGCGTTCAAGCAACTGGGCCGCGGCACGGTAGCCACCGGTGCTGGTGAAATCGCTTTCAAGCATGCGCTCGACAGGCAACTCGATCCCCGCCTCTTTCAACGCACGGCAGTAACCCGCCAGGCGCATTTGCGCCACGCTGGTATCCGCCGGACCGCCGATAAAGGCAATGTCGCGATGCCCCAGTTCCAGCAGGTGCTGGGTCGCCAGGTACGCACCGTACTCATGATCGATGCGCACCAGGTCGGCGTCGACGCCATCGAGCCCACGGTCGACGATCACCATGGGCGTGCGCACATTGGCCAGCCCCTCGGCGAGGCCGACATCGCCTCCGGCCGAGGCCACGATCAATCCATCGATACGCTTTTCCAGCAGCACCCGCAGATAGCTGCGCTGCTTGTCCGGATTGTCATCGGAGTTGCACAGGATCACGCAATAGCCATTGCGCTCGCAGTAGTCCTCGATTCCTCGGGCCAGCTCGGCAAAGTACGGGTTGAGGCTGTTGGGCACCAGCAGACCGATGGTTGCCGTGGTCTTGGCCTTGAGCGAGCGCGCCACGGCACTCGGCACGTAGTCCAACCGCTCGATCGCCGCCTCGACCTTGCGCCGCACCTCGTCACTGACCGGCCGCGTCTTGTTCACTACGTGAGAGACGGTCGTGTAGGAGATCCCCGCGAGTGCCGCCACATCCTTGATGGTTGCCATGGCTCAAGCCCGCCGACTGGCGCGCTGGCTGCGGTACGTATCGAGCACCACCGCCACCACGATGACTGCGCCGGTGATGATGCGTTTGGTCGGCTCGGTGGCACCGATCTGGGCCAGGCCAGCCGCCAGCACCGAGATAATCAACACACCAAAGAAGGTGCTGATGACCGAACCCCGGCCGCCCATCAGGCTGGTCCCGCCAATGACCACGGCGGCAATCACTTGCAACTCAAGCCCTGAGCCCGCGTTCGGATCCGCCGCTTCCAGGCGCGAAATCTGGAACAACGCCGCGAGTCCGGCCAACAGCCCCATCAGGCTGAACACCAGGATCTTGTAGGGTTTCGGATTGATGCCAGCCAGGCGCACGGCTTCTTCATTGGTGCCGATGCCGATCAGGTAGCGACCGAACACGGTGCGCGTCAGCACCGCCTGGGCAATGAAGATCACCAGCAAGGCAATGATGAACGACGGTGAAATACCAAAGGCGATCGGATTGGACAGCCAGGCAAAAGAGTCGCCGATATAGGCGGTGCGCGAGCCGGTCATCTGGTACGCCAGGCCACGGGCCATTTCCAGCACACCCAGCGAAACGATGAACGACGGGATGCGCCATGCCACGGTAATCGAACCGGTGACCGTACCCGCCAAGGCCGCAACGGCCATGCCGAGTAAGGCCGACGGCCAGACGCTCCAACCCCAGCCGAGGATCGCAACGCTGACGGTCGATGCCGCCAGCGCCAACACCGAGCCCACCGACAAGTCGATGCCGCCAATGATCAGGATAAACGTCATGCCGACCGCCAGTACCATCAAGTCCGGGATCTGGTTGGCGAGGGTGCTGAAAGTGTCATAGGACAGGAAATGGCTGCTCAGGACCGAGAACAGCGCGATCATGGCCAGCAAGGCACCGGCCAGGCCCAGGTAAGTCCCCAGGCCAAAGAAGTTGCCATTGGATTTGCCGATGGCAGGTGCGGTTTTCATGAGAGTTCCCTAGGCGCTGCTTCATTGAGCAACGCATCACGTTTTTGGTAGCCGGCGAACGCGGCGGCAAGCAAATCATCCTGGGTCCAGCTGTCACGCTCGAAGGTATCGATGAGGCGGCCGGCAGACAGGACGCCGATCCGGTCACAGATCAGCATCAGTTCGCGCAAGTCACTGGACACCACGACCAACGCCTTGCCCTGGCGAGTCAACTCACCCAGCAGCGCATAAATGTCGAATTTGGCACCGACGTCGATGCCGCGGGTCGGCTCGTCGAACAACAGCACCGAGCAATCGCGCTCGAGCCAGCGGCCGATCACGACTTTCTGCTGGTTGCCGCCCGACAGTTCGCAGACCAACTGAGTCGGACTGGAGCTGCGGATGCGCATGGCATCGATCTGCCGCTGCGCCAACGCCAGTTCCGCACTGCCATTGACCAGGCCGGCGTTGGAGATCTCCGGCATGTTGCCCAGAGCGATATTCGCCGCGATGGATTGGGTCAGCAGCAGGCCTTCACCCTTGCGGTCCTCGGTGATCAGCGCAATGCCGTGGGCCACCGCATCGGCCGGTGAACGAATGCTGACGACCTTGGCCGGTGAACCCAGCGCCACGGTGCCGCTATCCGCCGCGTCGGCGCCGAAGATCAGCCGCAAAAGCTCGGTGCGCCCTGCCCCGATCAGCCCGGAAATGCCAAAGATTTCGCCGCTACGAACCTCGAAGGACACATCACGAACCTTGTCGGAACGGGTCAAGCCCGCGACGGTCAGCGCCGGTGCGCCAATCTGGCGCGGGCCCAGGTCGATGTGCTCGCCCAGCTCCCGGCCGACCATCAACGTCACCAACTGCTCGCTGTCGTAGTTGGCCATCGGCTCGATGCAGACCAGGTTGCCGTCGCGCAATACCGCAATGCGCTGGGCCACCCGCGCCAGCTCTTCGAGGCGATGGGAAATATAGATGATCGATACGCCCCGGGCTTGCAGGCGCAGGATTTGCTCGAACAGCATCTCGACTTCACGGGCCGTCAGCATGGCGGTCGGCTCGTCGAGGATCAGCACGTGGCAGTCGCCGATCAGGTTGCGGGCGATCTCGACCATCTGCTGATGACCGATTCCCAGCTCACCGACCAACGTATCGGGATCGATTGCATCGAGCCCCACTTGGGCCATGGCCTCGACTGCCGCCGCGCGCAATTGCTTGCGGCTGATCCAGCCGCCGTGGCTGGGCAGATTGTCGAGGAACAGGTTTTCGGCCACGGAAAGGGTCGGCAGCAGGTTGAGTTCCTGCATCACCATGCGCACGCCCAGCGATTCGGCCTGGGCCCGGCTGCCGGGACGGTAATCCTGCCCCTGGAATTGCATCTGCCCGGTGGTCGGCGTGACCAGCCCGCCGATGATCTTGGACAAGGTACTTTTACCAGCGCCATTTTCGCCGGTCAGCGCCAATACTTCGCCGCGCATCAAGGTCAGGCTGATATCGCTCAGTACCGGCTGCGCATAGGTCTTGCCGATACCGCTGACGCAAAGGACAGCGTTCGGATCGCGAACGGACATAACAAACTCTCCAATGCGCCCGCCCGGACGGGCGAGCGCCGTTGTGTCGCCAGGATTACGGCTTGGTCACCAGCTCGACCGGAGTTTCGATAACGCCGTTGGTGCCGCTGTCGACTTTTTCGCCCTTGAGGATTTTCAAGGCCGTCTCGATGCCGAAGACTGCCTGCCTGGCGGCGAACTGGTCGGCCGTCGCGAGAACGCGACCGTCCTTGAGCATCGGCTTGATGGCATTGATGTTGTCGTAGCCGACCACCTGCACCTTGCCCGCCTTGCCGGCGGCGCGCACCGCCGATACCGCGCCGACCGCCATGCTGTCGTTACCGGCCAGCAGCGCCTTGATATTCGGGTATTCGCTGAGCATCGACGCGGCAACCTGGTTGCCTTTGTTGATTTCCCAGTCACCGGATTGCAGGGAGACGACCTTGATCTGGGCCGCTTCCATCGCATCCTTGAAGCCTGCGGTACGCGCCTGGGCGTTGGTGGTGGTCGACACGCCTTCGATAATGCCCACTTCGTCACCGGCCTTGAGCTGCTTGGCCAGGTATTCACCCACCAGGCGTGCGCCCTTGCGGTTGTCCGGGCCTACGAACGGCACAGTGATGTTCTTGCTCTTGACCACTGCCGGGTCGAGTTGGTTATCGATGTTGATCACGGTGATGCCGGCGTCGACGGCTTTCTTGATCACCGGCACCATGGCCTTGGAGTCGGCGGGCGCGATAATCAACGCATCGACCTTGGACACGATCATCTGCTCGACGATGCGAATCTGGTTGGCGGTGTCGGTTTCATCCTTGATCCCGTTGGAGATCAGCTCGAAATCGGCGGAGTGTTCCTTCTGATAAGCCTTGGCACCGTCTTCCATGGTCAGGAAGAACTCGTTGGCCAGGGATTTCATGACCAGGGCGACCTTGGGTTTTTCGGGGGTCTGGGCGAGCGCCGAGGAGAAAGGCAGCGCTGCGGATGCGGCCGCGAACATGGCAACGGCGAGAAGGCGTCCAGCGAATGGCAGCTTCATGGGTTCACTCCGATTTTATGATTATTGTGAGCAAAATCGTCGCACGACAACCGCGCAAACGTTTGCGTGGAATGAACTATGGTAAAGCATCGCGGTTTTGTCAACGTTCCGGTTTGGGCCGCAACGTCGTGCGTCAGGCAGTGGTATTGACCAGCGCACCGGAACTGGACTCCTTGGCCAATTCCTTGATCAAGCTGCCGGTCACCTGCTGCAGCGCGCCGGTGGTATCGGCGATCTGCCCCTGAATAGCCATGATAGCGGTAGTTTTGGCTTCAGGCGTCGGATACGCACGCGCCTGCGCAGCAGCCAATTGTTGCTGTTGTTCACGCAGTTGTTGCTGAAGCTCCTGCATGCGCTTGAGCAGTATTTGTGTCGCGACACTTTCCGTGCTGGCGCCTTTTTCGGTCTTGCTTTCGGCTTCGGTAGCCAGGTTCGCGCGGACTTTGCCAGGCTCTTTCGTTTCGCCAAGGGCCTTGTCGGCTGCGTCGGCGCTCGCCTCGCTCAAAGCTTTCAACGTGCTCGCGGACTTGCCGCCAATGGTGAGAGCTGCGGCATTTGGGAAGCCGATTGAAAAGGACATGTGGCGCTCCATGAATGAATTCCTACAAGGAAGATCGTCCGCTGGGGCATTTTCTTTAGCGCGACCAACAAACCTCTTTCCTTCAGACAATGCCTCTTCGGGTAACCGAACGATAAACACGTTGAATATTCGGAAACCCGTCCACAGGCTTTTTACGCAGGCGCCTCGTCCACTACGCATCGTTATGAATATCAAGCGTTTAACCGCAGCTCACACGCTATAGCCGCGCTGGTACGGATCATGCTCTGGCAGTTGGGCTCCCGGCATTCAGGTCTGCCGGAGCATCTAGATGAATCCATCATGACTAGAGAGAAGAATAATGACATCTGCCTTAAAGACTTTCGTTCCGGGCGCCTTGGCCCTTCTGCTGTTGCTGCCCAACGCCGTCCAGGCGAAAGAAACCCAGACTGAGCAAAAGCTCGCCAATGTCGTCATCCTCGCCACTGGCGGCACCATTGCCGGCGCCGGTGCCAGCTCGGCCAACAGCGCTACGTACCAGGCGGCCAAGGTCGGCATTGAAAAACTGATCGCTGGCGTACCGGAGCTCAGCCAGCTGGCCAACGTCCGCGGCGAACAAGTGATGCAAATCGCCTCGGAAAGCATTACCAACGAAAACCTGTTGCAACTGGGTCGGCGCGTTGCCGAACTGGCCGACAGCGAGGACGTCGATGGCATTGTCATCACCCATGGCACCGACACACTGGAAGAAACCGCGTACTTCCTGAACCTGGTGGAAAAAACTGACAAGCCGATCATCGTCGTCGGTTCGATGCGTCCCGGCACGGCGATGTCGGCGGACGGCATGCTCAATCTCTACAATGCCGTGGCCGTCGCCAGCAGCAAGGAAGCCCGCGGCAAGGGTGTCCTCGTGACGATGAACGATGAAATCCAGTCGGGCCGCGATGTCAGCAAGATGGTCAACATCAAGACTGAAGCCTTCAAGAGCCCTTGGGGTCCACTCGGCATGGTAGTGGAAGGCAAGTCCTACTGGTTCCGCCTGCCCGCCAAGCGTCACACCATGGACTCGGAATTCGACATCAAGACTATCAAGAGTCTGCCGGAAGTGGAAATCGCCTATTCCTACGGCAATGTCAGCGACACGGCCTACAAGGCCCTGGCTCAATCCGGCGCCAAGGCGATCATTCACGCCGGCACCGGCAACGGTTCGGTGTCTTCACGCGTAGTGCCTTCCCTGCAGGCACTGCGCAAGGATGGCGTGCAGATCATTCGTTCGTCCCACGTCAACGCCGGTGGGTTCGTACTGCGCAACGCCGAACAGCCTGACGACAAGTACGACTGGGTCGTGGCTCACGACCTGAACCCTCAGAAGGCGCGCATCCTGGCGATGGTCGCTCTGACCAAGACCCAAGACAGCAAGGAATTGCAGCGAATGTTCTGGGAATATTGATCGTCCCCGCCCGACCGATTCCGGTCGGGCCCTCTTCGCCACCCGCTTCCTAAGAGCAGGTGGCACCTGCGCCTACTTGGCTCGCTAAAAAAATGCAGTTCTCCCACACCAAAATCCGAAAAGCGCTGTCAGACGATTTTCTTGAATTTTAAGCAGTTGCGTAAATGCCTACAGTTAAATACTGTATGCACGTACAGCTTAATAAGGATAATCCTGTGGCCACGCCCTCCGCTGCAACTACTCCCTTGGATTCCTATGCAAGACTCGGCTTGCGGGTCTCGAAAATCATCAATTCGCCTACCGCACAAAAAGCCAAGGCCGCGCTGATCTTCCGCCTTCCCGACGAGCCGGTAGACGAATGGGAACGCTTGCTGGAAGAAATCGACGAGAACGACAACGTCACCCTTGCCTATCGCGACGACGGTGGTGTGCAGGTTTTCTGGGCTGTGCCGAAGGAAGATTGAGCCTGATGAGTGTTCGCTGTTTTGCTTTATTGCTGATGTTTGTCGCCGTGGGCGCACACGCCGGAGCTCCCCGCACTTTCAACGAAGCGAAGAAAGTCGCCTGGAAACTTTATGCGCCACAATCCACCGAGTTTTATTGTGGCTGCAAATACACCGGTAACCGCGTGAACCTCTCGGCTTGCGGTTATGTACCGCGCAAAAACGCGAAGCGCGCCGCGCGCATCGAGTGGGAGCACATCGTCCCGGCCTGGCAGATCGGCCATCAGCGCCAATGCTGGCAACAGGGCGGACGCAAGCATTGCACCCGCTACGACCCGGTCTATCAACGGGCCGAGGCTGATCTTCACAACCTGGTTCCAAGCATTGGCGAGGTCAATGGCGATCGCAGCAACTTCAGCTTTGGCTGGCTACCGGTGCAGAAAGGCCAATATGGCTCATGCCTGACCCAGGTGGACTTCAAGGCCAAGAAGGTCATGCCCCGCCCTTCGATTCGAGGGATGATTGCCAGGACGTATTTCTACATGAGCAAACAGTACGGCCTACGCCTCTCCAAACAGGATCGGCGGCTGTACGAAGCCTGGGACAAGACCTATCCCGTGCAGGCCTGGGAACGCCAGCGCAACCAGAGCGTGGCATGTGTCATGGGGCGAGGGAACGAGTTTGTCGGCCCGGTGGATATGAAAACCTGCGGTTGACCAGGCCACCCAACAAAAGGCCCCGGATGTCATGCATCCGGGGCCTTTTGTTTATACGGCTGGTTATCGTGCTGGCGGGAAATCCACGACCAAGGCCTCGATGTTGCGCTTCTTCGCACGTACCAAGGCGGCGGTGACTTGCGCCTGCTTCGCTTCGGCTTCAGCCTTGGAACTGAACGGTCCGACCAGGACCCGGTCCTTGCCATTCTCCCTGACGACCGTGGACATGAAGCTATGCTCGATCAACCATCCGGTGAGGTCGCTCACAGCCTGGGGGGTTTCGCCTCGGACCTCGACTGCCCACTGCGGCGCGGCAGCGGCTGACGGTGTGGAGGTTGCCGCCGGTTTCGGCTTGGGGGCTTCGACGTCGCGTCCCTCTCCACATCCCGCCAGCGCCAATACCGCGATTACCCAAGCCAATTTACGCACAACGATTCCCCCGGAAGACATGAGGAGGGGATTTTAGCACCCACACTCGCCAATAAGGCCCTTAACAGTGCGCAAAACACGAGAATCCTGTCCGACGTCTCTGTATAGTCGCACCCTGGGAATTAATGCTGTATCTGCACGTCAGAAAGAGGCACCCACATTGTGACACTTAGCACTAATCTATAAGCAGTACCGACATCTGCACTGTCTGAATCAGGTGCCCTATAAAGCAATCAAGGAGAACACCATGCTGATACTCACCCGCAAAGTCGGTGAAAGCATAAACATTGGTGACGACATCACGATCACCATTCTGGGCGTAAGTGGCCAGCAAGTCCGGATCGGCATCAACGCCCCGAAAAACGTGGCGGTGCATCGCGAGGAAATTTATCAGCGCATCCAGGCCGGCCTCACCGCCCCTGACAAGCCGCAAACGCCCTGAGCCTTGCCGCAGTCCGCAGCCAGCCCGTTTGCATCGCCGCAATGGCTGGCTAAAGATTCAGGCCGCGCGCCTCACCCTACGTCCCTCCCCCGCCTTAGATGTCCGTCCAGCTCGTGAAACCGATACTACTGGCATGTCTCGTAGCATGGCTGTCAGACGTTTCGTTTTAATGGCGGGGAAGCCGCCGTACGTGGCCAATCAGCTCAAGCTCACACCACCATCAAGCCCCCCGCATGAAGATTCCTGTCAGAGAGAACGTCGAAACGACCTGACGGTGCTGGCTCATATAGAAATGATTGTCACGCCGGACACAAAAAAGTGGGAGCTCGCGAGCTCCCACAGGGTATTGCGTGTTTCTGGAATCAGTCCGCCAATCGCCAGGTCGTCCCGCCCTTCCCGTCTTCCAGCACCACGCCCATAGCGGTGAGCTGGTCGCGGATGCGGTCGGATTCGGCCCAGTCCTTGTTGGCCCGCGCAGCCAGGCGTGCCTGGATCAGAGCCTCGACTTCGGCGGCGTCGACGCGGCCTTCGGCACCGGCCTGGAGGAAATCGTCGGCTTCGAGCTGCAACACACCGAGCACGCTGGCCAATTCCTTCAGACGCGCTGCGAGGCCCGCCGCCGCATCGACATCGCTCTCGCGCAGGCGATTGATCTCACGCACCATTTCGAACAGCACTGCGCATGCTTCCGGCGTGCCGAAGTCGTCGTCCATCACTTCGGTAAACCGCGTCACGAACGCTTCGCCACCGGCAGGCGGTACGGCAGGCAAGCCTTTCAACGCATGATAGAAACGCTCCAGGGCGCCCTTGGCATCCTTGAGGTTGTCTTCCGAATAGTTGATGGCGCTGCGGTAGTGGCTCGACACCAACAGGTAACGCACAACTTCCGGATGGTACTTGTCGAGCACGTCGCGGATGGTGAAGAAGTTGTTCAAGGACTTGGACATCTTCTCGCCATTGATCCGGATCATGCCGCAATGCATCCAGGCGTTGGCGTAGGTCTTGCCGGTGGCCGCTTCACTCTGGGCAATCTCGTTTTCGTGGTGCGGGAATTCCAGGTCGCTGCCGCCGCCATGAATGTCGAAGGTCTCGCCCAGGCAGCAGGTGGACATCACCGAGCATTCGATGTGCCAGCCCGGACGCCCGGCGCCCCACGGCGAATCCCAGCTCGGCTCGCCCGGCTTGGCGCCTTTCCACAGTACGAAGTCCAATGGGTCTTCCTTCGACTCATCGACTTCGATGCGCGCGCCGATGCGCAAGTCTTCGATCTTCTTGCGCGACAACTTGCCGTAGCCCATGAACTTGGCGACGCGGTAGTACACGTCGCCATTGCCCGGTGCGTAGGCATAACCTTTGTCGATCAAGGTCTGGATCATCGTCAGCATGCCGGGAATGTGGTCGGTGGCGCGCGGCTCCAGGTCGGGCTTCTGGATGTTGAGACGCGCCTCGTCCTCGTGCATGGCCTTGATCATGCGCTCGGTCAACGCATCGAACGATTCGCCGTTCTCGTTGGCCCGATTGATGATCTTGTCGTCGATGTCGGTGATGTTGCGCACATAGGTCAGGTCGTAACCGCTAAAGCGCAACCAGCGAGTCACCAGGTCGAAGGCAACCATGCTGCGGCCATGACCCAAGTGGCAATAGTCATACACGGTCATGCCGCACACGTACATGCGGACCTTGTTGCCATCCAGCGGCTTGAAGACTTCTTTGCTCTTGGTGAGCGTGTTGTAGATCGTAAGCACAGGGTTTCCCTTAAGACTTGATCACTGACCCCAGGAGTCGCGCAAGGTCACGGTACGGTTGAACACCGGAGCACCGCGTTTCGAGTCCTTGATATCCGCGCAGAAGTAGCCTTCGCGCTCGAACTGGAAACGGTCTTCCGGCTGTGCGTTGCCCAGCGAAGGCTCGGCACGACAACCCGTCAGTACTTGCAGGGAGTCAGGGTTGATGTTGTCCAGGAAACTGGCGCTGTCCTCGGCCTTTTCCGGGTTCGGCGAACGGAACAGGCGATCGTACAGGCGCACTTCGCACTCGATGCTGGCGGCGGCCGGCACCCAGTGGATCACGCCCTTGACCTTGCGACCTTCCGGGTTCTTGCCCAGGGTTTCGGGATCGTAGGAGCAGCGCAGCTCGACGATATTGCCGTCGCCATCCTTGATGGCCTCGTCGGCGCGGATCACGTAGCTGCCACGCAGGCGCACTTCACCGGCTGGCTCCAGGCGCTTGTAGCCTTTTGGCGGCTCTTCCATGAAATCTTCGCGGTCGATGTAGATTTCCCGCGCGAACGGCAGGACGCGTACGCCCATGTCTTCTTTCGGATGGCACGGCAGCTCGAGGTTTTCGACCTGGCCTTCCGGGTAATTGGTGATGACCACTTTCAGCGGCCGCAGCACGCACATGGCGCGCGGTGCGCTGTGGTCCAGGTCGTCGCGGATGCTGAATTCGAGCATGCCGAAATCCACCACGCCGTCGGAACGGTTGGTGCCGATCATCTCGCAGAAATTGCGGATCGACTTCGGCGTGTAGCCACGACGGCGGAAACCCGACAGCGTCGACATGCGCGGATCGTCCCAGCCGTTGACGTGCTTTTCGTCCACCAACTGCTTGAGCTTGCGCTTGCTGGTGATGGTGTAGTTCAGGTTCAGGCGGCTGAATTCGTACTGGCGCGGATTGGCCGGCACCGGCAGCTTCTCGAGGAACCACTCGTACAATGGACGATGGCTTTCGAACTCCAGGGTGCAGATCGAATGGGTGATGCCTTCGATGGCGTCCGACTGACCGTGGGTGAAGTCATAGTTCGGGTAGATGCACCATTTGTCACCGGTCTGGTGGTGATGCGCATGGCGGATGCGGTACATGATCGGGTCGCGCAGGTTCATGTTCGGCGAGGCCATGTCGATCTTGGCACGCAGCACACGGGCACCGTCCGGGAACTCACCGGCGCGCATGCGGGCGAACAGGTCCAGGTTCTCTTCCACGCTGCGGTCACGGAACGGGCTGTTCTTGCCCGGTTCGGTCAGGCTGCCGCGATATTCCTTGGCCTGCTCCGGCGTCAGGTCACACACGTAGGCGTTGCCGGACTTGATCAGCTCCACCGCCCAATCGTGCAACTGGTCGAAATACTGCGAGGCGTAGCGTACTTCGCCGGCCCATTGGAAACCCAGCCACTGGACGTCGCTCTTGATCGCGTCGATGTATTCCTGGTCTTCCTTGGCCGGGTTGGTGTCATCGAAACGCAAGTGCGTGACGCCGCCAAACTCCTCCGCCAGGCCGAAGTTCACGCAAATGGATTTGGCATGGCCGATGTGCAGGTAGCCGTTGGGCTCCGGCGGGAAGCGAGTGACGATCTGCGTGTGCTTACCCGAATCCAGGTCCGCCTGGACGATCGGGCGCAGGAAGTTGACCGGCACGGCCGGGCCGGTCTTGGAATTCGAGGTAGGGTCGACAGTGGGCTTGCTCATAGGATCCTTGAACGTACAAGTGCGCGGCCGGGTGCGGCCTGATAAATCAAAGCCCGTATCATAGCCGATGCTGTCAAGCACCTGACAGGCCAGGCCGGCAAAGGATTGAATTTAATCGACGGCCAGATGAAAAACAGCCTCGAAATTCGTGCCCGGCACGCTAAACTGCCCAACCTGGCCGATTGCAGCCAGACCGGTTGCGGGCGTTTGCGCCCCGAACCCACGAATTCCTTGAAAGAGTACCGACCATGAGCAAAGTCAAACTGACCACCAACTTCGGCGACATCGTTCTGCAGTTGAACGCCGAGAAAGCGCCGCTGACCGTGGCCAACTTCATCGAATACGTCAACGCCGGCCACTACGAAAACACCGTGTTCCACCGTGTCATCGGTAACTTCATGATCCAGGGCGGCGGTTTCGAGCCAGGCATGAAGGAAAAGAAAGACAAGCGCCCGAGCATCCAGAACGAAGCCGACAACGGCCTGCCGAACAAAAAGTACAGCGTTGCCATGGCCCGTACCATGGAGCCGCATTCGGCCTCCGCGCAGTTCTTCATCAACGTCGCCGACAACAGCTTCCTGAACCACAGCGGCAAGACCGTACAGGGCTGGGGCTACGCAGTATTCGGTGAAGTGATCGAAGGCACCGACGTGGTCGACAAGATCAAAGGCGTATCCACCACTTCCAAGGCCGGCCACCAGGACGTCCCGGCAGAAGACGTGATCATCGAGAAAGCCGAGATCGTTGAGTGATCCTACTGATTTCAGATTTGCATCTGGAAGAGGAGCGCCCGGACATCACCCGGGCGTTTCTGGATCTACTCGCCACACGCGCCCGCTCGGCGCAAGCGTTGTACATTCTGGGCGATTTTTTCGAAGCCTGGATCGGCGACGATGCCATGACGCCGTTCCAGCGTTCCATCTGCCAGGCCCTGCGCGAATTGAGCGACAGCGGCACGGCCATTTTCCTGATGCACGGCAACCGTGACTTCATGCTCGGGCAGGCTTTCTGCAAAGCGGCCGGCTGCACCCTGCTCAAGGACCCGAGTGTCGTGCAGTTCAACGGCGAGCCGGTGTTGCTGATGCATGGCGACAGCCTCTGTACCCGTGATGTCGGCTATATGAAACTGCGGCGCTGGCTGCGCAACCCGCTTACGCTGTTCATCCTGCGTCACCTGCCACTGGGCAGCCGCCAGAAACTGGCGCGCAAGTTGCGCAGCGAAAGCCGCACGCAAACACGCATGAAAGCCAACGACATCGTCGACGTCACGCCCGAAGAGGTCCCGCGGATCATGCAGCAATACGGCGTGAAGACGCTGATCCACGGCCACACCCACCGCCCCGCCATCCACAGGCTGCAACTGGGCGAACAGGCCGCCCGGCGCATCGTGCTGGGGGATTGGGACAAGCAGGGCTGGGCGTTGCAGGTCGATGAGCAAGGGTTTGCGTTGGCGCCGTTCGGTTTTGCCCCGCCGCCACAACTGCCGGCACCTGACCCAATCCCCAGTCACACCCC
Organism: Pseudomonas sp. Z4-20; assembly: GCF_051131955.1. Classification (NCBI taxonomy): domain Bacteria; kingdom Pseudomonadati; phylum Pseudomonadota; class Gammaproteobacteria; order Pseudomonadales; family Pseudomonadaceae; genus Pseudomonas; species Pseudomonas sp. Z4-20. The sequence goes on along the minus strand of NZ_CP071641.1, from coordinate 2,036,441 downwards.
CAGCCACCAGTAGTCCCTTGCGGGGCCGGCAATTTAATTTCAATGGCCGCTGGCGGCAGGCCCGGCCTTCGCCGCGAACGGCGGCTTCGCCAGCCACACCAGCAGGATCAACCCCATGAACGCCCACCCCAGCAGCGTGAAGTAATCCACGGTGGAGAGCATGTATGCCTGGCTGTTGAGGATCTGCTCCAGCTGGGCGTAGACCGGCGTGCTCGCCCCGCCGAGCTGGTTGATCGTCTCACGCGTGGCCGGCTCGAAGGTGCTGATGCTTTCGCTCAGGTAGGCATGATGCTGGTCGGCCCGGCGGATCCAGATCCAAGTCGTCAGCGACGCCGCGAAGCTGCCGCCCAAGGTCCGCAGGAACGTCGCCAGTCCCGCGCCATCGGCAATCTGGTGGGGCGGCAGGTCCGACATGAGGATGCTCAGGGTCGGCATGAAGAACAACGCCACACCGATGCCCATGAACAACTGCACCAAGGCGATGTGCTGGAAATCCACTTCGTTGGTGAACCCGGCGCGCATGAAGCAACTCAGGCCAATCGCCAGGAACGCCAGCCCGGCCAACAGGCGCAGGTCGAACTTGTGCGCATACTTGCCGACGAAGGGCGACATCAGGACCGGCAGGATGCCGATAGGCGCCACCGCCAGGCCGGCCCAAGTGGCGGTGTAGCCCATCTGGGTCTGCAACCACTGCGGCAGGATCAGGTTTATGCCGAAAAAACCGGCGTAACCGCCCACCAGCACGATGGTGCCGATACGAAAATTGCGATAAGCGAACAGCCGCAGATTCACCACCGGATGGCGGTCGGTCATTTCCCAAATCACGAACACGGCCAGGGCGATGACCGAAATCAGCGCGCCCACAATGATGAAATTCGACTCGAACCAATCCAGGTCGTTGCCCTTGTCGAGGATGACCTGCAATGCACCGACACCGATGATCAACGTAATCAAGCCGACATAGTCCATCGGCTGGCGACTGGTCACCACCGGGCGCGCCTTGAGCTGCTGGCGCACCACCAGCACCGCGAAAATCCCGATAGGCACGTTAATGAAGAAAATCCACGGCCAGCTGTAACTGTCGGTGATCCAACCGCCGAGGATCGGCCCGGCAATCGGCGCGACGACCGTGACCATTGCCAGCAACGCCAGGGCCATGCCACGCCTGGCCGGCGGGTACACGGCAATCAGCAAGGTCTGGGTCATCGGATACAAGGGGCCGGCTACCAGCCCCTGGACCACGCGAAAGCCGATCAACTCTGGCATCGAGGTAGAGATTCCGCACAGGAACGAGGCGAGGACGAACAGCATCGTCGCCCACAAAAACAGTTTCACCTCGCCGAACCGGCGGCTCAGCCACCCCGTCAGCGGCAGCGCAATGGCGTTGCTCACCGCGAACGAAGTAATGACCCAAGTGCCCTGCTCCGAACTGACGCCCAGGTTTCCGGAAATGGTCGGCAGGGCAACGTTGGCGATGGTCGTGTCGAGCACTTGCATGAACGTCGCCAGCGACAACCCGATGGTGCTGAGCAACAGGCTTGGCGGCGTGAAGGACGCGTTATTGCTCATTGCGAAAATCCTATGAAGCAGAGGTAGTAAAATCGACGCAAGCCCGCCCGGACTGGAATGCTGTCACTTAAGGCCTGCGACAGACACGTGGCGAGGGAGCTTGCTCCCGCTGGGCCGCAAAGCGGCCCCAAACCTGCCGAACGCGGAACATCAGACACACCGCACCCACCGGTTTACGACTGCTTCGCAGCCGAGCGGGAGCAAGCTCCCTCCCACAGGGTTCGACGTAGAGGGTTCAACGCTGCGCGGTCTTGCTCGCCGCGGCGCTGTTCTCATGGATCAGGCGCGTGATCATCGCATCGGCATCTGCCAACTGCCGGTCATACACCTGGGTGCTGAACGAAGCTTTCTGCGACGGTTGCTGGGCTAATACCGGACCGCTCTGGTCATGCAAGTCGACGTTGACCAGCGTCGAGAGACCGACCCGCAACGGATGCTTGGCCAGCTCTTGGGCATTGATATGAATGCGCACCGGCACCCGCTGGACGATCTTGATCCAGTTACCGGTGGCGTTCTGCGCCGGCAACAGGGCAAACGCACTACCGGTCCCGGCGCCAACGCTGTCGACCGTGCCGCTGAACTTCACATCACTGCCGTAGAGGTCGGCCTCGATGTCCACCGGCTGGCCGATGCGCATGTCGCGCAGTTGGGTTTCCTTGAAGTTGGCGTCGATCCACAACTGATCCAGCGGGATCACCGCCATCAACGCCGTGCCCGGTTGCACCCGTTGGCCCAGTTGCACGGTGCGCTTGGCGACATAACCGGTCACCGGTGCGATCAAGGTGCTGCGGGCATTGGTCAGGAAGGCCTGGCGCAATTGCGCGGCGGCGGCTTGCACGTCGGGATGGGACGACACCACGGTATCGTCCACCAGGGCGCTGGTGGTCTTGAGCTGTTGCCGGGCATTGGCCAGGGCGTTCTGCGCCGAGGTCAGGTCGTCCCGGGCGTGGGACAGTTCTTCTTGGGAGATCGCCCCGCCGGCCGCCAGGTTCCGGCGTCGGTTGTAGTTTTCCTGGGCCTTCTGCACTTCGGCCTCTTGCGCATGCACCTGCGCCTTCATGCCATCGACGTTGCTGTACAGGCCGCGCACCTGGCGCACGGTGCGGGCGAGGTTGGCCTGGGCACTTTGCAGCCCGACTTCGGCATCGTTCGGATCGAATTGCACCAACACCTGGCCCTCACGCACCAGGTCACCGTCATCGGCGCCAATGCTCACCACCGTGCCAGTGACTTGGGGGGTGATTTCCACGACGTTGCCGTTGACGTAGGCATCGTCGGTGCTTTCGTTCCAGCGCCCATACAATTCGTGCCAAGCCCAGACACCTACGGCGGCGAGAATGACAATCAGGGCCAGGCCCAGCAGCATCACCTTGCGCTTGCGCGGGTTGCCGCTGTCCTGTTGAGTTTCTTGAGTAGTTTCGGCAGTTGCCATGACAGGTACCTCGAATCAGTGAATCGGCGCGGTGGCGGCCGGTGTGGCCGAAGCCACGGTTTGGGTCTCGAAACCACCGCCCAGGGCCTGCATCAATTGGATCGACAAATCGATCTGCTCGGCATTGAGGGTCGCCAGTTGGCGCTGGGCCTGGAGCAACTGTTGCTCGATGCTCAGCACGTCCAGGTAATTGCCGATGCCCGAGCCGTAGCGCTGGACCACGGTGTCGTAGGAATTTCGGGCGATGTCCACGGCGTGTTGCTGGGCACCGATCTGCCGGCCGATGTCGCGCAACTGGTTGATGGTGTCGCTGACATCGCCGAGGGCCGCGACCAGGCTCTTGTTGTACTGCGCCACCGCCAGGTCGTAGTCGGCGTCCCGGGCATCGAGGTCCGCACGCAAGCGACCGCCATCGAAGATCGGCAGCGACACGGTTGGCGCGACGTTGAAGAAACGGCTGGCCGAGCCGAACATGGCGTCGCCCAGCAGCGATTGCACACCCGCCGCCGCGCTCAAATTGAGGTTGGGATAGAAATGGGTCTTTGCGGCCGCGATGTCCTTGCTCGCCGCCTCGACCCGCCAGCGCGCCGCGACCAGGTCCGGACGTCGTCCGAGCAATTCAGCCGGCAGGTTCGACGGCAAGGCGACGGCGCTGCCCTTCAGTACGTTCGGCCGGACGATTTCGTTGCCACGATCAGGCCCCTTGCCCAGCAATACGGCCAAGGCGATTTTCGCGCTTTGCAGGCGTTTTTCCGCGTCGATCAGGCTTGCATCGGCGCTCGCCTCCAGGCTTTCGGTCTGCTGGAATTGATATTCGCTGTCGATCCCCGCGCCGAGACGGCGCTTGCCCAGGTCGAGCATCTGTCGCGTGCGCTTGAGGTCCTCATTGGCCAAGTCATAAATGATGTGGGCCTGGCCGAGGTCGCTGTAGGCCCGGGCCACATCGGCAGCCAGGGTCAGTTGCGCGGCCTGGCGGTCGATCTCGGCGGCGCGGGCCTGGCCCAGCGCGGCTTCCCAGGCCGCTCGCTGGCCGCCCCAGAGGTCGAAGTTGTAGTTGAAATCCACGCTCAGCGAACGCAGCGTGCTGTAGGCACCGCCCTGCCCTTGCGGGTCCTGATCACGGGCCAGGCGCGAACGGCTGACACTGCCGCTGGCATCCAGGGTTGGCATGCGCGCGGCGTTGGCGGCGTAGGCGGCGGCGCTGGCCTGGTGGGCCCGAGCGCTGACGATCTGCATATCCGGACTGTCGCGCAGGGCTTCACGGATCAGGCCGTCGAGTTGCGGGTCGCCGAGGCTTTTCCACCAATCGCTTTTCGGCCACGAGGCCGGCGACAAGGTGACGCCCGTCAGCGATTGGCCGGCCTGGAGACGCTTGGCCTCGAGGCTGACACCTTCGGTTTCCAGACCGCTGTAGCTGGCGCAACCGGCGAGGCTCATGGCCAGCAGCACCAGGCCCAAGCGGGCACGCAAGGTTTGACGTTTCATTTTCCCCCCAATCGCAGGACGGTGATGGGATCACCGGCGGCGAGCAGTATTTTCTTGAGGATGTCTTCGAGGGTTTGCAGCTCTTCGCGGCTGATGGCGCAGGCCAATTGATTCATGGCGTCGGCACCGATAAACGGCAGGCGATCGGCGAGGGCCTGGCCGGCGTCGGTCAACACCAACCGGACTTGGCGGCGATCCTGCGCCGAGCGTTGGCGAACCAGAAAACCTTTCTGCTCCAGGCGATCGAGCATCCGCGTCATCGAGCCACTGTCCAGCGAGAGGTATCGGCACAGCTCGACCGGTGTGTCGATGCCGTGCTGGGCCATGATGATCAACACCTTGAACTGCGCGGCGGTGATGCCGACGGGTTCCATGTGCGTGTCGATGATCCGGTCCTTGAGCGACGCGGCGCGGCCAAGCAGCATGCCGAGATGGCAATTGTGGAATTCGTCCGGGGTGAAATGTTTCATCTGGATACCGTTATCTGAAGACGGTTTGCTGCCTAGGCAGTGAATGTATGTCGAGATATTACTGCTTAGGCAGCAAATGTCAAATAAATAGTTAGCTGCCTATGCATAGCCGCACGAACGCGAACGCATCCGTGGTAGCGAGCTACCACAGGAAGTTTTCGCGGGAAGGCCTTAGAAATCGCGTTTGTAGAAGATATCCAGCGAACTGGCGACGCCACTGGCGGCTTCGAGGTAGACCTTTTTGCTGAGCTTGTAGCGCAACGCGATGGTGTTGGCCGGTTCGAACACTCCGACGCCGTAGCGCAGGCTGAGTTTTTCCGAGAGGTTACCGCTGGCGACCACGCTGGTGGCCTCGCCGCTGCCCTGGGTGTCGAGTTGGAAATCCTCGATCCCAAGGTTATTCGCCAGGCTGGTGGTCACGCCGGAGCTGCCCATCAAGCCCAGGCCCAACGCCGCCTGGGCAAGCATGTTGTTGTCCTCGCCCGTGGTGCTCAAGGGTCGGCCCAATACCAGATAGGACAAGGCTTGCTCCTGGCTCATGGCCGGCTCCGAGAAGATCTGCGTGGTCGGCTGCTCGGCGCTGCCGCTCAAGCGAATGCCGGCAATCACATCATCGGTCTGGCGAATCGCCTCGATGTCGAGGTAGGGCTGGTCGATCGGCCCGGCGAACAACAAGCGCGCCCGACGCACCGTCAACCGTTGCCCGTAGGCTCGATAGCGACCGTCGTTGAGCCAGAGTTCGCCACGGGTGTCCATGTTGTCGCCGATGTGCACCTGGCCCTTCACGTTGGCTGTCAGGCCGAAGCCCGAGAAGGCGAGCTTTTCCTGGCCGACGATCACGTCGATGTCCATCGCCATGGCGATCGGTGCCTCGCCCTCTTCGGTCTGGCGGCCGACGATGATCGTGTCATCCGAGACCTTGACGGTGGATGGCGGCAATTCGCGGATGGTGATGTCGCCCTTGGGCACCAGGACCTTGCCGGCAATCGAAAGTCGCTCGCCTTGCATCGTGATGTTCAGGTCCGGCGCCACATCGAGCACCGCGTAGGGTTCGACAGTGACCGGCAGTTGCGAGCCCTTGAGGGCCAGGTCCATGGACAACGCCTCGCCCCAGCCAATAGTCCCCGTCAAGCTGCCCTGCCCGCTCTTGCCACTTTTCCAGCCGCCGTCGAGCCTGACCGTTTCGCCGGCGATCATCGCCCGCAGTTGCAGGGCTTCGAGGCTGATCGGCAGTTCCGGGCCGGACACTTCGCCGTCGCTGAGCAGCAAACTGCCGTTGACCTGCGGTGCGAGCAATCCGCCAGATAGGGTGCCGCTGCCGTTCAGGTGACCGGTCAGGGTTTCCACCATCGGCACGAATGGCCGGGCGACCGACAGATCCAGGCCGCTCAGTCGAAACGAACCGCTCAAGGGTTTATTGGCCGGCAACGGGTTGATCCGCGCCTGGAGCGTCAATTCGCCGAGCCTCGCCCCGGCAAAAACCAGGTCCGTATCGATGCGCGTGGGAGTCAGGCGACTGTTCAGCGTCAGGGTCTGGTACGGGAAATCCAGCCACTGTTCTTTGTCTCGAATCCGTAAGGTACCGCCACTGGCATCTACCAGGACGCGGCCGTTCGGGCCGCTGGCCGGCAGGTCCAGTTGCAGATCGGCGTTGAGCCGCCCTTGCCAGGCAAAATCCTTGGGCATCCACTGGGCCAGGCTTTCAATCGGGAACTGCTTGAGGTGATAGCGCAGCTTCGGCTCCGGCATCAGCCGCTGGTCTTCGCCACACAAGCTGGCCTGGCCGGAACGCCAGCAATGGGCGCCGAAGTTCAGCGTACCATTGGCCAAACGTTCCAGCTTGGCCGGGGCCTGCAAGCGCCAGGCTTGGCCGCCGGCCTGTATGTCGCCATTGGACAGGCGTCCACGCCAGTTGCCTTGGTCGAGCGCGCCATCCAGGGCCAGGGTGGTTTCAAGCTGCGGCCCTTGTAGATCCAGGTTGAGTTTTTGCTGTTTGATGTCGCCTTGTCCGCTGACCGTCAAGACGCCGAGCGACGTTTCACCGGCCCGAATGCCGCTGGCCTTGAGATCGACTTTGCCCCGCTGGGTGTTGTCGAGCGTCGCGTCTACCCTCAGGTTTTGCAGATGATTGTCCTGGAATCCCAGCTGGGTGCCTTGTACGCCGAGCTTGCCTTGAGGGGCCTTGGGTGTCCCCGCCAAGTCGAGACGCCCCATGACCTGGCCGCGCAATCGCGGCCAGAGTTGGGCCAGCCGCGAGAGTTTGATATCGATCTGGCCGGTCAGTTTCTGTTGCAGGTTGGCGCTGCCGTTGATGCGGTTATCGCCCAGACGGATATCCAGCGCACTGAGGTTCCATTGCTCGCCTGCCCCCGCCGCCGTGGCCTGGAACAGCGCCGGTTGGCCGCGCAGTTTTCCCTTCAGGTCCAGGTTGGCGTCCAGGCTGAGGGCATCGTCTTTGATTGAGCCCTGGCTGCGTAAAGGCCCGGCCAAGGTGCCAGGCAGCTCCGCGAGCCAATACGCCGGATTGATGGATGACAATTGCAACGCGGTATCCCAGGCGATGCCGTCGGCAAACTGCAGGTTCAGATGCCCTTCGGCTTTGCCCTGCCCCGCGTCGAGCTTGAGCTGCGGCAAATGGATTTGCGCCAGGTTGCCGCTGAATGGACTGCTCAGGTTGAATGCCCCGGCGGGCCCGTCCAGCGCTGCCTGGAAATTGCCCAGGTATTGACCGTCGGTGTAGGAAACTTCGCCGTTGAAACGATGCAACGTGACTTGCGGCTCGTCGATCAGCGGATAGAGGCGATGCCAGGGGAAATCCAGCCAGGCGACTTTCGCATCGGCGCTCAAGCCTTCGTGCCAGTCCAATTGCCCGGAGAGCTTGACGCTTTGCTGCTCGCCGGCATCAAGATCCAGGCCGGCGATTTGTGCACCGTTGGCGTCCACCTTGCCTTGCAGCAGCAACGCCACCGGACCTTTCTCGGCCGGCAGGGTCGCTTTGCCGAGCAGTTGGTAGCCGTCTTCAAGATTGCCTTCGCCGGTCAGCTCCAGCTGATTGAGCACCAGCGTGTCTGGCAGATCGGCGCTGGCCTTGAATCCGTCGGCGGTGATGCGCACCTTCGCCGGCAGGTTGTCCGCCAGTGGTTGCAGCTCGCCGGCCAGATGGCCTTGCAGATAACCAAGGCTGTCGGCGCTGAGGACGAGGGTCTTGAGCAAATCGCCACTGACTTTCAGCTCCAGCGACCACGGCGTCGCGCCCGGTGCCGGCAAGGTCAACCGGCCAGCAGCGCTCAACGGCCAATCGCCACGCGGCTGCAACAGGCCGGACAGATTCAGGCTCAGTTCGTCGCGCTGCAATTGCAGCGAATCGATCTGCAAACCCTCGGCGGTCCAATGAGCCGCCAGATGCAGGCCCTTGAGCTGCTCGCTGCCGTTGAACGACAGACTGCCGATCTGCACGTCACCCAGTTCGATGGCGAGCGGCAAGTCCAAGTCCGGCAAGCTGATCGGACCACTGCTCGGCTCATCGGTGGAGGTAGGCAATTGCAAGGCGACCTGATCGGCCTTGAGCTGTTCGATGCACAGCGTCATGCGCAGCAGGCACAACGGCGACCAGGCCAATACCGGCCGATCCACCTCTACCCGGCTGGCGTCCTGCTGCCACAGCACGTGGTCGGCGCCCCACTGTCCGCCCAACCGCCCTTGGAAATTCTCCACCGTCAGCCCGGGTACCAGGCTGATAGCCCAGCGACTGCCGAACGCAGTGCCAAGCAAGATGCCCAGGGCCAGTACGACCGTCGCCAGCAACCCGGCCAGTGCCAGCAGCGTTATCTTCAAACCGCGCTTCACAGCTCAGGCCCCATGGAAAAGTGCAATCGAATGCCACCGTCGTCGTCCAGCGCATGGGCCAGGTCGAGGCGGATCGGGCCGACCGGTGACACCCAGCGCACGCCAATGCCCACGCCGGTCTTGAGGCTGGGCAGATCGAGACTGTTAAAAGAGTTGCCCTGGTCGACAAACGTTGCCACCCGCCATTTTTCCGCAACGGAATACTGATACTCGAGGCTGCCCGCCACCATGTAGCGGCCACCGATGCGATCACCCTCGGAGTTTTCCGGCGACAGGCTCTGGTAGTCGTAGCCCCGCACGCTCTGGTCGCCACCGGCGAAAAAGCGCAGCGACGGCGGAATGGACTTGTAGCCATTGGTGGCGCTGCCGCCGATCTGGGCCCGCGCCAGCAGGCGGTGCCTGTCGAACACAGTGGTCAGGCCCTTGACCATGGCGGTGCCATACAAAAGGTTATTGTCCGAGCCCAGCCCTTCCTTGGCGACCTTGGTGTCCAATTGCAGGCGGTAGCCGTTATGGGGGTCGATGCGGTTATCACTGCGCAGGTACGAATAGCTGACGCCTGGCATCAGCAGCGTGCTCAGGCCCGAATCGTCGCCAAGGCGATATTCCTCGCGCTGCCACTTGAGCGACACCACCCGCTGCCAACCGCTGGGCAACTTGCTGTGCCATTCCGGCCCCACGGTCAGTAATTTGCTGAGGGTGTCGGTGCCGGACAATTCTTCATATTGATAGCCGCCGGCGTAGCGCAGCTTGTCGGTCAGCGGCGGGTCCAGCGGCACGTCATACCACAGGCCGATATTCTGCCGGGGCGCCGACACTTCCGCTTCCCAGCCGTAGCTGTGGCCCTGGGGGTTGACCCAGTGCCGCGTCCAGTTGGCCTTGGCCCGAGGGCCGACGTCGGTGGAAAAACCCAAGCCCAGACCCATGGTCCGCGGCTTGCGAGTCTCGAGCTTGACCGCCACCGGGATCACGTTATCGGTCGCGGCGGTGGGCGCCGCATCCACGCGCACGCCCTCGAAATAACCGCTCGACTGCAGCGCCTGGTTGAGTTCGGCAATGAGTTCGGAATCGTAAGGCGCGCCGGCCTTGAACGGCACCATGCGCCGCAGCAGGTCTTCATCGAACGGCGTGTCGCCCTCGAAGCTGACCGGGCCGAGGGCATAACGCGGGCCGCTGTCGTAGATCAATTCGATATCGGCAATGCCGGCTTGTGGGTCCACGCGCAATGCCTGGCTGACGAATCGTCCACTGAAAAAACCATACCGCGAAGCCTGGTTCTGGATCGTCCGCTTGGCGTCTTCATAGCGTCCGTGATCGAGCACCGCGCCCGACTTCAGGCCCGCGTTGTCGGGCACGCGAAAAGCCTTGAGGGACGCCGCCGGGCCGTCGATGCGGATCGTGACGTTGCGCAGATGCACCGGCTCGCCGGGGTCGATGGTGAGGATCAGGCGCGGGGCCTTGCCAGCCTGCACCTCGCTGTCGATTTGCGGTTGGTAGTAGCCCAGCGCCTGGGCCGCTTTGCGCGCCTGCTCCTCGGCGCCGCGACTGAAGCGCAGCAATGCATCTTCGTCACGATCGCCCAGGCCACCGATATAACCTTCTATGTTGGCCTTGAGTGCGTCATTGGACGGATTGACCCGTACGTCCAATTCACTTTGGGCCAGCGCCGCGCAGCTGAGGGACAGCAACAGCGCGCCACTGGTCATTCGTCCTGGGAAATTCATGGCGCGGATGCTAACACGAGGTGGGGAGCCTGATAGAGCCGGACGATTCCCAAAAGTTCGTCCGATTATGCCGTCGCGCTCTGCAGAACCTGCGGGTTGGCATGAAAGAACACATGCTCGCGGATCGGTCCTACCGCCACTTCGCCGATTTCTTCATAACCCTGGCGTTTATAAAATTCCAGGTAGCGCTGGTTGCCGGTGTCCAGCACCACGCCTTGGGAATGCTCGTCCACCGCGCACCAGTTATGAACCGCCTCAAGCAACTGTTCGCCGTAGTGTTTGCCTTGGAACTGCGGATGAACCCCCAGCAGCGGCAAGACATGAACCGAGTCCGACGGCAGGCAGGCCAGCACGGCCGCGTGATATTCCAGGTAACGCCGAGTGCAGCGAAACCCCGTGCTCAAGACCATGCGCAGGCGCCAGGCCCAACTTTCGGTGATGCCCAGGCGCCGCTGTGGCGGGGCAATCAACGCGATGCCGATCAGGCGGTCATCGACCAACAGGCCGATCGCTGGAAGATCCTGGAGGAAATGCTGCTTGACCAGCTCACGCACGGTCGCCCTTACCCGCTGTTCGTAACCGGGGCGTTCGGATTCGAACAGGTAGCTGAAGGTTGGCTCATGGCGATAGGCCTGGTACAGCAAGGAACGCGCTTCGCGGGAATAGCCGCTGTCGAGCATGTGAATATCAGCGGTGGCGGTGTCAGGCATGGCGTTGGATCTCCTGGGCGGGGCTCGGTGAGGCCCAGCTCTTATTGAGTACGAACCCGATAGGGTTGCGATCGTTCCTACAAGCCAAGGACATTAGCAGCGCATTTGCCCTACTGCCACGCTGGCTCCGCTCCCACATGTCAGCTAGCATCGCAGTTTTGCCAGGACAGCCGACCATGAAGATCGTCTCCTTCAACATCAACGGCCTGCGCGCCCGCCCACATCAGCTGGCGGCACTGATCGACAAACACCAGCCGGACGTGATCGGGTTGCAGGAAACCAAGGTCCACGACGAACAATTTCCTTTGGCCGAGGTGCAGGCCCTCGGTTATCACGTGCACTACCACGGGCAAAAGGGCCATTACGGTGTTGCCCTGCTCTCGCGCCAGGCGCCGCTGACCTTGCACAAAGGCTTCGAGAACGACGATGAAGACGCCCAACGACGTTTCATCTGGGGCACCTTCGCCGACGCCAACGGCGTGCCGGTGACCATCATGAACGGTTATTTCCCACAAGGTGAAAGCCGCGACCATCCCACCAAATTCCCGGCCAAGGAGCGTTTCTACAACGATCTGCAGCAACTGCTGGAAACGCGCTTCAGCAACGACCAGCCGCTGGTGGTGATGGGCGACGTGAACATTTCCCCGGAAGACTGCGACATCGGCATCGGCCCGGACAACATGAAGCGCTGGCTGAAGACTGGCAAATGCAGCTTCCTGCCTGAAGAGCGCGAATGGATGGCCCGCCTGAAGAACTGGGGCCTGGTGGACAGCTTCCGCCATCTCAACCCGGACGTCACCGACCGCTTCAGCTGGTTCGACTACCGCAGCCGCGGTTTTGAAGACGAGCCCAAGCGCGGCCTGCGCATCGACCTGATCCTCGCCTCCCAAGGCCTGCTGCCACGGGTCAAGGATGCTGGCGTGGATTACGAGCTGCGGGGCATGGAAAAACCCTCGGACCATGCGCCGATCTGGTTGCAGTTGAGCTGAGCCGGGCGCGTCGCAACCCTGTCATGTTTCAGTCATCTGACTGACTTAATCTTCCGGCACTTCCCTCGCTTCAGAAGGTGCCGGCATGCGGCTGCACGTTGTGTTTTTCATGGGGCTCTGGCTGCCGTTGCTGGCATGGGCCGATCAGTTGCCCATTCCCCAACACGGCCCCGCCCTGCGCCTCCAGGGCTCCAATACCATCGGCGCGGCGCTGGGGCCAGCGCTGGTCAAGGGGCTAATGGAAACCCAAGGGCTGCTCAAGGTCAGTACCGAAATAACCGGCCGCGACAACGAGCAGCGAGTCGTTGGGCAAACCACCGATGGCCGGCGCGTGGAGATCGACATTGCGGCCCACGGCTCAAGTACCGGGTTCGCCGCGCTCAAGCAGGACAGCGCCGACCTGGCGGCCTCCTCAAGACCGATCAAGGACAGCGAGCTGAAAGACCTGGCGGCCCTCGGTGATCTGAAAAGTCCGATGGCCGAGCAGGTCATCGCCATAGACGGACTGGCGATTATTCTTCATCCCCAGAATCTGCTGCGTCAGCTCGACACCGTTCAACTGGCGCGTATTTTCAGCGGCGAGGCGAAGACCTGGGAAGCCGTGGGCGGCGTCGGCGGGCCGATTCATTTGTATGCGCGGGACGAGCAGTCCGGCACCTATGACACCTTCAAGGAGCTGGTGCTTAGCCGACAAGGCAAGAGGCTGGATCCTACGACCCAGCGCTTCGAGTCCAGCGAGCAGTTGTCGGACGCTGTCAGCCAGGACCCGCAAGGTATCGGTTTCATCGGTTTGCCCTACGTGCGCCAAGCCAAGCCTCTGGCGATCGTCGACGGCGACTCCCAGCCCATGTTGCCACTGAACAACCTGATCGCCACCGAGGACTACCCCTTGTCCCGACGCTTGTTCTTTTACATGCCGCCGCTACAAGCCAATCCATGGGCCGAGGCCCTGGTCGATTTCACCCAAAGTGAACAAGGCCAGGCCATCGTCGCGGCCAACGGCTTCATTGCCCAGACCGTCCACGCCATGTCCGTCACCCCGAATGCACTGATGCCGGAGGGTTACCAGGCCCTCAGCCGCCATGCCCAACGCCTGACGGTGAATTTTCGCTTCGAAGAAGGCAGCGCCAGCCTGGACAACAAGGCCCACCAAGACCTGGGGCGCGTGCTCGACTATATAAAGCAGCACGGCAAAGCCGACCGGCGCGTGACCCTGGTCGGTTTTGGCGACGCCAAGGACGATCCGGCGCGAGCGGACCTGCTGTCGAAACTGCGCGCCATGGCAGTGCGCCGGGAACTGGTCAAATATGGCGTGGCCCTGCGCGAGGTCCGCGGGTTCGGCGCGTTGATGCCGGTGGCGGCCAACAATGAAGACGAAGGACGGGTTCGCAATCGGCGGGTGGAGGTTTGGGTTTACTGAACGCCGTCCAAGGCGCGCAACGCAAATCCTGTGGCGAGGGAGCTTGCTCCCGCTGGGTGGCGCAGCCGCCCCAAGAATTTGGGTCAAGGCCAGAAACTTGGGCCTGCTGCGCAGTCCAGCGGGAGCAAGCTCCCTCGCCACAAAAGCCTGGATGTTTATCGCATCAACCACCGCGTAAGACCTAACCACCGCGTCTTGCGCCATTGCCTACAACTACGCCAGAATCCGCCGGCTTGTGCGCCTTGAGGGCGGGCTTTACTGTTGCTCGGTCGCTGAAGAATCAGCGATCGGGTTTGGTAGCCCGGGTAAAACTAAGGCGCACAGCTCCGCATGTTTTTTATGGCGGCTGTGCGTGGGGCGCCTTATGGCGCGCTGGGTTTGCCTTGGTACCCGGTCTACCAACCTGCGTATAGCCGCTACCCAATGTTTGGTAGCAAAGGGTTGCAGCTCCAATTACCAAGGAGTTCATCTATGTTCAAAGCGACCCCAAACCCACCGGGCGCCAATCCAAGCGCACTCTTCACCATCATCAACGGTGTCGACACCGAAGCCCTGCTCGCCAACCTCAGCGAAACCCTCGCTTCGGCCAACGCCATGGTCAGCGACCTGGCGTTCGACCTGGATGGTTCAAGGCGCCACATCGCCCTCGGCATCCTGCAACTGATCGAACTAAGCGCAATGCTGGCGAATCGAGCGCTGGATAACGTCGAAGCACGTCCGTCGGCATAAACGCTTACATCGTGGCGAGGGAGCTTGCTCCCGCTGGGTGGCGCAGCCGCCCCAAGAATTTGGTTCAAAACCAGAAACTTGGGCCTGCTACGCAGTCCAGCGGGAGCAAGCTCCCTCGCCACAAGAGCAACTGCGTCATGGCGTACTACCGCCCCGCCAACTCCATGATCATCCGCGACAACAAATAGATCCGCGGCACCACGCTCTCGACTTCGGCGTACTCCTCCGGTGTGTGGATGTTGCCGCCAACGATGCCAAAGCCATCCAGCGTCGGCGTGCCCACACCGGCGGAAAGGCTGGCGTCCGCCGCCCCGCCACTGCCTTCCTCGGTAAGTTTGCGCCCCAGTTCGCCATAGATGCCCTGGGCCATCGCCATCAACCGATCCGATTCCTTCGTCTGCGGCATCGGTGGCAAGCCGCGTTGCAGGCTGGTGGTCACTTCGGTGTCGGCGATCAGCTTGTCCTTGGAAACACGTGCCAGGTCTTTTTCGATACGGTCGAATTCTTCCGGCACCGCTGCCCGCACGTCGGCCTTGGCGGTGGCCTGGTCAGGAATCACGTTGGTCCGGTCGCCAGCCTTGAGCACAGTGAAGTTGATGGTGGTCTTCTTTTCCGCGTCGCCGAGCTTGCCCAGTTGCAGAATCTGGTGCGCCGCTTCCATCGCCGCATTGCGCCCCAGTTCCGGCGCGACTCCGGCGTGGGCCGCCTTGCCCTTGACCTCCACCAGCGCCGTCGCGCTGCCCTTGCGCCATACCACGAGGCCGTCAGCCGGACGACCCGGTTCAAGGTTGAGGGTCACATCATGGGCCTTGGCGGTTTTCTTGATCAGGTCGGTGGCGACGTCCGAGCCGGTCTCTTCGCTGGCGTCGAGCAGGAAGGTAATTTGCGCGTAGTTATTGAAGTCAAGGTTCTTCAGCACCTTCAAGGCATAAATCCCGGCGACGATGCCGCCCTTGTCGTCCATCACCCCCGGCCCGTAGGCCCTGCCATCCTTGATATGGAACGGGCGTTCGGCGGCGGAGCCCTCCTTGAACACCGTGTCCATGTGAGCCATCAGCAGGATCCTGGCCTTGCCGGTGCCCTTGAAGGTCGCCAGGACATGCTGGGTGCCATCCGAATTCGGCACCTTTTCGATAGTCGCGCCGAGCTTCTGCAACTCATCGATCGCAATGTCGCCGACTTGGGTCAAACCCGGCACATAGCCGGAACCGGAGTCGATATTGACCAGCCGTTCCAACAGTTTCAGGGCCTCGCCCTTGTACTGCTCGGCATCGGCCAGCACTTGCTGATGGGGCTGCGCGAAGGCAGCGGGGGCCAAGGCGCCAAGGGCCAGGCTCAGGCCGAGATTGATGGCCAGACGGGAGCAAAGAGCGGTAACGGTCATGAGTTCATCCTTGTTTCATCGGGGAAGTCATTTGGCACCCTACCCGAGAATATCCAAGGGCTCTAGACCGCCGACGCCTCCAACACCAGCCGATGCCGCTGAAAGACAACCCGGTTGCGCCCACCTGTCTTGGCCTCATAAAGCATCTGGTCAGCGTCGTTGAGCCACGCGGTCGCGTCGCCATACGCCGGGTTGAATGCCGCCAGGCCAATACTCAGGCTGACTTTTAACGTCGGATCCTGGTCGTAGCCAAGCGTTGCAAAACGTTCGCGCAAACCGTCCATGGCCTGAACGGCGTTGTGCAGGGTCAGGTCCGGCAGGATCACGCAAAATTCGTCGCCACCGTAACGCCCGATCACATCTGTGGCCCGCAGGTTTTGCCTGAGCAACTTGCCGAGCTGGCGCAGCACCACGTCGCCGGCGCCGTGGCCGTAGGTGTCGTTGATGGCTTTGAAATGATCGATGTCGATCAGCGCAATCGCGCCGTGGGTTGCGTCCGATGGATGACGCAGGTGCCGCTGGAACTCTTCGTTGAGTCGGTCCTTCCAGGCGCCATGGTTGAGCAAGCCGGTCAGGCTGTCGGTACGGCTCAGGGCCAATAGCTCACGCTTTTGCCGGCCCAGGGTGTGGGCCTGGCGAAAGCAGATCCAGCCCAGCGCCAGCGGATAAAGGCACAGCAGCGGCAGACAGGCGTAGAGCTGCGCCGGGCTGGTCATGGGCACGCTGGCCAACGGGAATATCAAGACGCCCAGCGCGATGCCGCTCACTTGGGCTGCGGCGCCGACCAGCAGGAAACGCAGGCCACCGATGGCGACATTGTTCATCGCCATCATCGCCAGCGTGACAGCCGTGGGCAGCGGATTGAATTGCATTGCGGCGACCCAGAAGCCGCCAAGGAAGGCGTCGATCAACAGATTGCGGTGTTCGGCGTGGTACGGCACCGCCGCACGGCGGGCCCACTGATAGGACACGTGTGGCCAGAGCAAGCCATTGAACAGCATGAAACCCCAAACCCAAGGCGCCGGATCGAGGGGATAAACGGCGGCGCTCACTACCAACAACCCGAGCGCCAGGCCGAGGATGCGCGACGTGTAAAGCCTCCTGGCCAGCGAGAGTCCCTTTCTTCCCGTTTTTTGCATAGAGGCCTCTGCACCGCAGGACTCCCGGGGCGCCGGGATGGGATAACCGGAGTCTATCAGGATGACGTCAAATAGCCATCACTGGATGAAGGGGTATTTATTCTTACGGACAAACGTGGCTCGCCGCGGATTTTGGCTATACATGAGAAAGGGAATTCACTGGCCGACACAGCGGGTATCAAAGCAGACGCGTCCCTGTCGTCGCTATATCCCAGGTTTCAGCTTCACTTATTTCACTTATATAGGCTGATCGGTCGCCGAGGCTGGCTGGTCAAACGCTAACGTGACCCATGGAGGGCAAGAGATGCTGGTGTTGTGTGTAGTCCTCGCCGTGTTTATCGCCTGGAGCTGGCTGACGTATCCAGGCATCGGCCACGTGCTGTATGACTTGGGCATGGCCCTGGAAGCACGCCTCTATCGATTGCGCAAGATCACCGTGCCCATCAGTGAAATGACGGTATCGACCTGGCAGGGTGGTCCCTATGAAGCGTCCGGCAGCATCCTGATGCTGCACGGCTACAGCGCTGACAAAAATCTCTGGCTGCGCTTTGCCCGGCATTTTGTCAGCCAATACCGGGTGGTGATTCCCGACCTGGCCGGCCATGGCGAAACCGGCTTCAAGGCCGGCGGAGGCTACGACATCCCCACCCAGGCCCGACGCGTGATCGAATTGCTCGACGCTTGTGGCCTGGACAAGGTCCACGTGATCGGCAATTCCATGGGGGGCTACCTCGCGGCATGGCTGGCGGCGACTTCGCCGGAACGGGTGTTGACCCTGGCGTTGATCGATCCGTCCGGCGTCACCGCTCCCGAGCCCAGCGACATGGAGCGTCACCTGGCGGCCGGGCACAATCCGTTCCTGGTCTATTCGCGGGATGATTTCGCGCCGTTCTACGCCATGACCATGGCCTCGCCCCCCTGGTTGCCCAGCGTGGTGCTGGCAGCGATCGCCCAGCGTTACGAACAGCGCCGGGAGGAACTGGCGGAAATCTTCGTTGACCTTCGCGCCAGCCCGCCGATGGAGCCACACCTGGCTGGCATCCGCGCGCCGTCGTTGCTGCTCTGGGGACGCAAGGACCGACTGATCGACGTCAGCAGCGTACCGGTCTGGAGCAAGGGCATTGCCGACCTTCGCGTGGAGATCTGGGACGGGGTCGGCCACATGCCGATGGTTGAACGACCAGGCAAAACCGCGGCGTTGTACCGGGATTTCTTGAAGGGATTGGGGCAGTGAGCACAACGCAAGATCTGAGGTATCGATCCAGATGAACATCCTCTACGACGAACACCTCGACGGCCCATTGCCCAAAGTGGACAAACAGGCCCTGCTGCACACCTTGCAGTCACGGATCCCGGACCTGGAAATCCTCCACCGCGACGAAGATCTCAGGCCCTACGAATGCGACGGACTGTCGGCCTATCGCGCCACGCCGATGCTGGTGGTATTGCCACGGCGAGTCGAGCAAGTACAGGCCCTGCTCAAGGTGTGCCACGTACAAAACGTCCCGGTGGTCGCCCGAGGGGCCGGAACCGGCTTGTCCGGTGGCGCCCTGCCCCTGGAAAGCGGCGTGCTGCTGGTGATGGCGCGCTTCAATCAGATCCTGCATATCGACCCCGATGCGCGCACCGCGCGACTTCAGCCAGGCGTACGCAACCTGGCGATTTCCCAGGCGGCGGCACCGTTCGGTCTGTACTACGCGCCGGATCCCTCGTCACAGATCGCCTGCTCCATCGGTGGCAATGTCGCGGAAAACGCCGGCGGCGTGCATTGCCTGAAGTACGGCCTGACGGTGCACAACCTCTTGAAGCTGGAAATCCTCACCATCGAAGGCGAACACCTGACCTTGGGCAGCGAAGCCCTGGACTCGCCGGGCCTGGACCTGCTGGCGTTGTTCACCGGTTCCGAAGGACTGCTGGGAATCATCACCGAGGTGACCGTCAAGTTGCTGCCCCGGCCCCAGGTCGCCAGGGTGTTAATGGCCAGTTTCGATTCGGTGGACAAGGCCGGGCGGGCAGTGGCGGATATCATCGGCGCCGGCATTATTCCCGGCGGCCTGGAGATGATGGACAACCTGGCGATCCGCGCCGCCGAGGATTTCATCCACGCCGGCTACCCGGTGGATGCCGACGCGATCCTGCTGTGCGAACTGGACGGGGTCGAGGCCGATGTCCAGGATGATTGCGAACGGGTGCGCCATGTCCTGCAACAGGCCGGGGCGACCGAGGTGCGCCAGGCTCGGGACGAAGCCGAGCGCCTGCGGTTCTGGGCCGGACGCAAGAATGCTTTTCCGGCGGTGGGCCGTCTGGCACCGGACTATTACTGCATGGACGGCACGATTCCCCGGCGTGCCCTGCCCGAAGTGCTACAGCGCATCGCCAGCCTGGGCGTCGAGTATGGTTTGCGGGTCGCCAACGTCTTCCATGCCGGCGATGGCAACATGCACCCGCTGATTCTTTTCGACGCCAACCAGCCGGGCGAACTGGAGCGCGCCGAAGCCTTGGGCGGGAAAATTCTCGAACTGTGCGTCCAGGTTGGCGGCAGCATCACGGGTGAGCACGGCGTCGGCCGGGAAAAAATCAACCAGATGTGCGCGCAGTTCAACAGCGACGAACTGAACCTGTTCCATGCCGTGAAAGCGGCGTTTGATCCCCTCGGCCTGCTCAACCCTGGCAAGAACATCCCCACCCTGCACCGCTGCGCTGAATTCGGCGCCATGCACATCCACGGCGGGCAGTTGCCGTTCCCTGAACTGGAGCGTTTCTGATGATCGGCGAAGTCGACCGTGACGCCAGCGACCTGCTCCTGGAGCAGGTCAACCGCGCCCGTTCCAATGCCACGCCGCTGCGCATCCAGGGCTCGAACAGCAAGGCTTTCCTGGGACACGACGTGGCTGGCGAAGTGCTCGATACCCGAGCGCATCGCGGTATTGTTGACTATGACCCCACCGAACTGGTCGTCACCGCCCGGGCCGGAACCCCGCTGCGCGAACTGCTCGCCGCCCTGGACGCAGCCGGGCAACGGCTGCCGTGCGAACCACCGGCATTCGGCGAGGATGCCACGGTGGGTGGCATGGTCGCCGCCGGGCTGTCGGGACCGCGCCGCCCCTGGGCCGGTTCGGTGCGCGACTATGTGCTGGGCACGCGCCTGATCAGCGGCCATGGCACGTTGTTGCGTTTTGGCGGTGAGGTGATGAAAAACGTCGCCGGCTACGATCTGTCGCGTCTGCTGACCGCCAGTTTCGGCTGCCTGGGGGTGATCACCGAAGTCTCGCTGAAAGTACTGCCAAAACCTCGCCACCACCTGAGCATTCGCCTGGAAATGGACAGCGCCGAAGCCCTGGAAAAACTCGCCGAGTGGGGCCGACAACCTTTGCCCCTCAGCGCGGCCAGCCACGAGGGCGGTTGTCTGAATTTGCGCCTGGAGGGCGGCGAAGGTTCAGTCAGCGCGGCGCATCAGCGCCTGGGCGGTGAAGTCGTTGACGATCAATACTGGACAGCGCTGAACGAACATCGCCTGCCGTTCTTCGATGAAGGTTTGCCGCTGTGGCGCCTGTCGTTGCCCAACCCTATCGGTCCCCTCGCCCTGCCCGGCGCGCAGCTGATCGATTGGGCGGGTGCGCAGCGCTGGCTGAAAACCGATGCCGACACGGTACAGACACTGGCGCGAGAGTTGGGCGGGCATGCCACCTGTTATTGTCCAGGTATCACCGACACGCCGTTCCAGCCGCTGGCCCCGGCGCTGCTGCGCTATCACCGTCAACTCAAGGCACAACTCGATCCCCAGGGTTTGTTCAATCCTGGCCGGATGTACGCGGAGTTCTAGATGCAGACTCGGTTCAGTGACGAAAGCAAGCGCCTGCCCCGTGCCGAGGAAGCCGAGCGGATCCTGCGCAGTTGCGTGCATTGCGGTTTCTGCAACGCCACCTGCCCGACCTATCAGTTGCTGGGGGATGAGCTGGACGGCCCGCGCGGACGCATCTACCTGATCAAACAGGTGCTCGAAGGCCAGCCTGCTACGGCGAGCACCCAACTGCACCTGGATCGTTGCCTGTCGTGCCGCAACTGCGAAACCACTTGCCCGTCCGGCGTCGATTATCACAATTTGCTGGACATCGGCCGCGCCGTGGTCGATGCGGCCGTGCCTCGTCCGCCCAGCCAACGCGCACTGCGCCTCGGCCTGCGGGGGTTGGCCGCCAGCCCCGAGCGGTTCAAGACGCTGCTGCGCCTGGGCGCAGTGTTCCGTGCGGTGTTGCCGGCAAACCTGGCCACCAAGTTGCCCCGGGCCTCGGCGCCGCATGGCGAACGCCCGGCGGTGCGCCACGCTCGCACTGTGCTGATGCTTGAAGGCTGCGTGCAGCCGGGCTTGTCACCCAACACCAACGCGGCCGCCGCACGGGTGCTGGATCGCCTCGGCATCAGCGTCATTGCCAGCGCAGAAGCCGGCTGCTGCGGCGCGCTGGACTATCATCTGGACGCCCAATCAACCGGACTGGACCGCGCCCGCCGCAACATCGACGCCTGGTGGCCGCACCTGCAAAACGGTGCCGAAGCGATCGTCCAGACCGCCAGCGGCTGTGGGGCATTCATCAAGGACTACGGGCATTTGCTGGAACACGATCACGCCTATGCCGCCAAAGCCCGTCAGGTCAGCGAGCGGGCATTGGACCTGGTGCAAGTGCTCGGCAACGAACCGCTGGAAGAAATCTGCGCCGCCAGGAGCCAGCGCATCGCCGTTCATTGTCCCTGTACCTTGCAGCACGCGCAGAAACTCGGCGGCACCGTTGAAGCCCTGCTCGCACGGCTGGGGTTCAACCTGACCGAGGTGCCCGACGGGCATTTGTGTTGCGGTTCGGCCGGCACCTATTCGCTGACCCAACCGACCCTGGCCCGACAGCTGCGGGACAACCGCCTGAACGCGCTGGAAAGCGGCCGTCCGGAGCTGATCGTCACCGCCAACGTCGGTTGCCAGAGTCACCTCGACAGCGCCGGTCGCACGCCGGTGCGGCATTGGATCGAGCTGGTGGATCAGTCCCTGGCAGAATGAAGTCCTGAAGATTCTTCGTTTGTCGGCGCTGGCGAAGGCTGCGATCTTTCGTCCAACTTTCCCACAGCCTTCGCCAGGAATTCTTACGATGAGCTTCGTCAGCCCCGACTTGATCCGCCAACGCTTCTCCAGGGCGATGTCCGACATGTACCGCGACGAGGTGCCGCTGTACGGCGCATTGATGAACCTGGTGGAGCACACCAACGCCCGGGTACTGGCAAACGACCCGTCACTGGCCGAACACCTGCGCAACACCGGCGAACTGCAGCGCCTGGACTTGGAACGCCACGGCGCCATTCGCGTTGGCACCGCCGCCGAACTGGCGACCCTGGGCCGCCTGTTCGCGGTCATGGGCATGCAACCGGTGGGCTATTACGATCTCACGCCCGCCGGCGTACCGGTGCATTCCACGGCGTTTCGCGCCGTGCATGAAACATCGCTGCAGATCAGCCCCTTCCGGGTGTTTACCTCGCTGTTGCGCCTGGAGCTGATCGAGAACACCGAGCTTCGAGCCTTTGCCGAGTCGGTGCTGGCTAAACGGCAAATCTTCACCCCCAGCGCCCTGCAGCTCATCGACCTCGCCGAACGCCAGGGTGGCCTGACCGAACCCCAGGCTGAGGACTTCGTCCTACAGGCCTTGGAAACCTTTCGTTGGCACCACAGCGCCACCGTCACCGCCGAACAGTATCGACAACTCAGCGCCCAGCACCGCCTGATCGCCGACGTGGTGGCGTTCAAGGGGCCCCATATCAATCATCTGACGCCGCGCACCCTGGACATCGACATTGTCCAGGAGCAGATGCCGGTGCATGGCATCACGCCCAAAGCCGTGGTCGAAGGACCGCCCCGTCGCCAGTGCCCGATCCTGCTGCGCCAGACCAGTTTCAAGGCGCTCGACGAGCCCGTCGCGTTCACCGACCAGCCTGCGTCCCAAGGCAGCCACAGCGCACGTTTTGGCGAGATCGAACAACGTGGCGCCGCCCTTACCCCCAAGGGCCGCGCGCTCTACGACCAATTGCTGAACGCCGCGCGCGACGCCCTCGGGGCGTTTCCCAACGAAGCCAATGCCGCACGCTACAACACGCTGATGGCTGAACACTTCATCCAGTTCCCGGATACCCACGATGAGCTGCGCCGGCAGGCACTGGCCTACTTTCGCTATTTCGTGACGCCGCTGGGGCTCGCCGCCAGAGGCACTATCGATCAGCCGGCCTCGCTGGAGCACCTGTTGGAGCAGCAATACCTGCGTGCCGAACCCTTGGTCTACGAGGATTTCTTGCCGGTCAGTGCCGCCGGCATTTTCCAGTCGAACCTGGGTGACACAGCCCAGAGCCACTACGCCGGACAATCCAATCGACACGCGTTCGAAGCCGCGCTGGGACAAGCGACTATCGACGAGTTGGGGTTGTATGCCGAGACGCAACAGCGTTCCATCGACGAATGCATGCTTGCCCTGAAAGCGTAGGAAACGGCCGAAGGACAAAGGCGTAAGAACTTGCGCATCGGGTTATCAAAACCCCTCGGATTTTGCCGTTTTGCCCAGGCAATAAGGCACCCGGTGCTGCGTGGGCAATGAATCGTCCCGCACGGCGCAGTCCGTTACGTATATTTTCAGGTTTTGGCTTGATGCCTGAACCATAAATTTACGTAGGCTTTTGATTTTCAGAACATTTTTATAAATGGCATAGCTCTTGATAACGCTCAGCCGCCTCGAGGCGATTCGCGCCCCGGGCTTCAGTTATCCAGGAAGGAGAGCATCCATTGGCTACCCCCGCTTACATGTCCATCGAAGGTACCAAACAAGGCCTGATCACCGCCGGCGCATTTACCGCCGACTCGGTGGGTAACACCTACCAGGAAGGCCATGAAGACCAAGTCATGGTGCAGGGTTTCCAGCACCAGGTCACCATCCCGCGCGACCCTCAGTCCGGCCAGCCAACCGGCCAGCGCATGCACAAGCCGTTGGTGATCACCAAGGTCTACGACAAAGCCTCGCCGCTGCTGCTCGCAGCCCTGACCAGCGGTGAGCGCCTGACCAAGGTTGAAATCCAGTGGTACCGCACCTCGGCGTCGGGCACCCAGGAACACTACTACACCACCACCCTGGAGGACGCGATCATCGTCGACATGAAAGACTACATGCTCAACTGCCAGGATCCGGGCAACAGCCACTTCACCCATCTGGAGGACGTCCACTTCACCTACCGCAAGATCACCTGGACCCACGAAGTCAGTGGCACCTCAGGCTCCGATGACTGGCGTTCCCCGGTCGCGGGCTAAGCCATGCAGGTGTTCGCCCAGTGCGACGGCCTCGGCATTCCATGCGCTGGTAAAGAGCCAGGCACTGGGCGAACGGGGACAATGATAGTGGAGCTTCCACGGTATTTCCCCGAGCGCCGCTTAAATAATTATTCACAATACGTGGCGAGCCAGCTTACTCGCTCACTGTAAAAACTTAATCGCGCCGCGCCGTTTTCTGCGCATCGGTTTCCTGCGCTTCGGCGTCACCTTGCTGCTGTTTGCGCTTGGCCGGGTCGTTGGGCCGCAGCGCGTCGTTGTCACGTTCCACTTCGCCGGGCAAGCCCGGGGCGTCGGGGTTGTGTTGCGTTTGATCGGGGCTGGACTTCATCGTGAACTCCTTGGGTTGTCAGCCTTGGAATCAGGCATCAGGGTCTGCCACTTCCTGCGCGACGTTGGCATCTGGCGAGCGTTGGTGGAGTTCCTCGGCTTTGATCTTGAGAGTTTGCCAACCTTCCAGATCTATCGCCCCTTGGCCAAACAGATCATCGGCCAGGCGCACCAGCTCGGTGAAATGAGCATCCGGCGACTGCTGGAAGTAAGCCTTGTCGTCGAACAGCCGCTGCCAGTCGGCCAGTGACGGAGGTTTGAGGTCATCGCTCATGACGGGCTCCCGCGAGGCATTCATAAGCTATGAGGGGCGACCTGCGCGGGGAGTTCCGGCGATTGTCAGTAGCCGGTCATTTCCAGATAGCCGTTGCCGCCATGGCTGCCGCTCAGTTGCACCGGCCCTTCCCAATAGGGAATGCGCAGGTCCATCCAGGCGTTGGGGTTCAGCGCCTGGGTGGTGATGTCGAGCTGTTTTCCGGGAATGCTGATGGACCAGCGCACCGGCATTGAACGGCCGGCGACCTCGACGGTGCCTTGTGGCGTGAGGCTGATTTCACCAGCGTTGAGGGTTGTCGCCTGGCCTTGGGCGTCAATCCACGTACCCGTGAGGTATGGCGCACCGTCCTTGTGCCGCATGCGGTAGAGCATGACGTGTTCGCCGGTGTCCAGGTGCAGGGAAAACCAGTCCCAGCCGGTCTGGTTCGCGGTCAGCGGCTGGCTGCTCCACTCACGGTCAAGCCAGGCCGGGCCGCTGACCGTATAGCGCTGGCCGTCGATTTCAAGTTCGCCGCTGGCCTGGAAAAACGGCTGGCTGTAGTAGTACGAAGCCTGGCCCTGCTCGGATTTCTGGCTGAAACCCTGCTCGCCCTGTAACACCAGCGTGCGGCTTGAGGTCAGCCGCAGGTCGTAGCGAAAGCGCGCGTCACCGGCCTTCAGTCGCATGTCCGCCAGCGGATCGGCCCCTGCGGCTTTCGTGCTGAACTGCCAGTCGTCGATCCAGGCATCGAAAGGCGTCGCCTGCACGCCGGCCTGCCCCACTCCGCCCCGGGCATAGCGCTCGGCGGCGTGATGCGTGGTGGCGGAAGTGACCGCGGCATGACCGAGCCAGATCGTCTGGTTGCGCCAGCCGCTGGCGGCGGGCGCGGCGTCCAGGGCGCTGCGAAACAGCGTCCATTGCACGCCAAAATCCCGACCCTGGGCGTCCTTCAGGTTGGCGGTCACGTACCACCACTCGATGCGAAACCCCTCATGAACGCCGTGGTCAGCCGGAAAACTGAAGACCCGCCCCGGCACCACCGGCGCGTAGGCGATGGCCGTATCCCCCAGCCCGGCGAAGCCTTTTTGTGTGGTTTGGGAGTCATCGCAGCCACTGAGCAGCGCCAACAGCAGCAGACCGACTCTAATTTTCATGAGCGAAGGTCCTCAACAAATCCGCCGGTTGCGTGCGGTACAGCGCATACAACGGCCAAGCCGACGCCAGCAGCGTGGCGAGCATGGCCAGGCCCAGCAGTTGCGCCAGTTGCAGCGGGAATATCCGCAAAGGCAGTCGCCAGCCAAACGCCTGGACGTTGATGACGGCGTCCAGGCACCAGGCCAGGGCGATGCCCAGCGGCAAGGCCAATACCAAGGTCAGCAATGCCAGCAGCCAGGTCTGGCCGAGGTTGAGCAGCATCAGTTGCCGCCGCGTTATGCCCAGCGCCCAGAGGGGCGCCAACTGGCTGAGACGGCTCTGGCTCTGGGTCAGCAGGCTGATGAACAGCGCCACCCCAGCCACCGCCAGGGTCAGGCTGTTCAGCGCGGCGGTGGCGGCAAAGGTGCGTTCGAATACCTGGGTCGACCAGCCCTTGAGCCGCGCCTGTTCGACAATGTGACTGTCGTCCAGATGGAATCGGGCCTGCAACGCTGCCAGTAACGAGGGGATCGCCGAGGGCTCGACGCGCAGGTTGAAACGATTCGGTGATAGCTCGGGCCAATGCGCCAACAGGTGTTCGGCGTTGACCAGCACATGTCCCTTGGGGTTGCCGTAGTCGGCGTAGATCCCCACGACGCGCGGCGACCAAGGCCCTTTCGGGGTCGGCAACGTTACGGCATCGCCGACCCGCACATTCAGGCGCCGGGCCAGCTGTTCACTGAGCATCAGCGTGTCGCCCCCGGCCAGTTGCGACCAAGGCTGATCGCCAACCGATTCGAGCAACGGCCAGTGCTGGCGATAGGTCGGATGATCAACCACCCCATACACATCGGTGGGCCAGCCCTGCAAAGCAATCGAGACCTGCCAGTTGGGCAACACGGCGCCAATGGCGGGCTGTTGCTTGAGCCAGGCGTGCAGCTCGCCCGCCTGGGCCGGGGTTTGCGGATTGATGTAAAGCTCGGCGCTCAAGCGTTGTTCGAGCCAATCGCTGAAGGTCTGCCGGAACCCCGAGGTCATGCTGCCCGCGCCGATGTTGGCGGCCAGCGCCAGCAGCAGCGCCATCAACGCCAGGCTCAATGTCGGCAACTGTTGGCGGCAATCAGCAAGAAACCATTGGCCCAGCACCGAACGGCTGCGGCGCAATAAAAGGTCCAGCGCACCATTGAGCAACACCGGTAGCGCCAGCGCCGCGCCGAGCAACAAAGCCGTCATCAGGACAAAACCGCTGCTGAGGCTGTCGCCCCAGAGCAGCGCCGAAAGCGCAATTAGCGCCGCCAACATTGCCACCCAACCCTGGCGCCGCAGCCAACGTGCATGGGCCTGGTGCCAGGCCTGGGGGTTGGCCAGGGCCAACAAGGGCAGGCGCGCCGCACGCAACAAACTGTCGGCGCCGGCCAGCAACGCACCGAACAGGCTCAGGCCAACGCCACTGAGCCACCACCCTAGGCTGAGACTCAATTGCCCGGCCACTTCGGCGCCGTACAAACCGCGCAGGCTGGCCGCGACATCCGGCAATAGCAGGCTCGCCAGCCAATAACCACTGAGCACTCCGGCGATCCCGCCGAGCAAGGCCAGCATGCCCAGCTCGAAGGCCAGGCCAGTGACCAGCATGCGTGCGCTGACGCCACAGGCGCGCAGGGTTCGCAGCAAACCGCGACGCTGTTCCAGGGCCAGGCCGACGGCGGCATGAACGATGAACAACCCCACCACGAACGACAGGAAACCGAGGGCGTCGAGATTGAGGTGAAAGCTTTCGGTCAGGCGCGACAGGTTGTTTTCTTCATCGGCGCGCTTGAACTGCAACCGCCCGTCGAACGCCTCAGGCAAGACCGCGTTGAACGTGGCGGGCAGCAACAACCGTGATAATTGGTCCGTGAGCCCCAAGGCCTGTTGGGCATAACCGATGTCCATCAGCAGCATTCCCGGGGCCATGTCCGCCTGGACATGCAGCGGCGGCAGCAGTCGGCCCTCGACCGTCCGCGGGCGTTCGCCCTCGCTCAATCCCAACGCCCGCGAGGTTTGCGGCGCGATCCAGGTACGACCGGGGTCGTTGAAAAACGCCACCACGTCGCTCATCTCGCGTGCCTGCCCCGCCACCGCCGTACCGGGAGGCAGCGACACCGGGTCGATGCCCATCAGTTGCAAGCGCTGGTCCTCGTGGCCCTGGAGCGTCACTCGGGCCTGCAACACCGGCGACACCGGCCAGCCGTGGCGCCGCAGGTCGATAAACCATTGCTGGGTAAACGTACCGCCGCCGGGTGCGGTGAGGCTGGCCTGGGGTTCGCCGCCGATGAGCTGGCTGGCCCGGGCGTAGCTGTCGCGGGCCTGACTGTTCAGCGCCTGCACGCCGGTGAGCAGACTGGTGGCGAGCCAAAGCCCGGTCAAGACACTGAAAAATTGCACCGGGTGCCGGCGCCAATGGCTGAGCAAGGCCTTGAGGGTCTGGCGAAAGATCATCACTCCTGGGCCACCTGCGCCAGGCGTCCGCCTTGCAACACCACGCGATGGGCCAGGCGCGCGGCCACCCGCTGACTGTGCGTGACCATCAACAGACTGGTGGGAGTGCCGTCCAGCAGTTCCAACAACAGATGCAGCACCTCGTCGCTGGTGGCTTCGTCGAGGCTGCCGGTGGGCTCGTCGGCCAGCAGCAACGGCGGTCGGGAAGCCAGCGCCCGGCCCAACGCCACCCGCTGCTGCTGTCCGCCGGAAAGCTGCTCGGGATAGCGCCGCAACAGGTCTGCAAGGCCGAGCCGTTGCACCAGATGCGTTTGCCAGTCGGCATCGAAACGGCCGCAAAGACGCGCCTGGAATGCGAGGTTGTCCTCCACTGACAAACTGCTGATCAGGTTGAACTGCTGGAACACCAGGCCGATTTCCGTACGGCGCCAATTCGCCAATTGGTTTTCACTCATGCCATCGAGCTGATAATCGCCGCTGCGGATGCTGCCCCTATCCACTTTGTCCAGCCCGGCGACCAAATGCAGCAAGGTGCTTTTGCCGCTACCTGATTCGCCCATCAGCGCCAGGCTGCTGCCGGGCGCCAGCGTCAGGTCGACGCCTTGCAGCACGGGCAGGGAGCCTTGGGGTGTGGCGTAGCTTTTGAACACTTCGCGAACTTCAAGCATGGAAAGGCTCGTCGGATAAACGTAGGGCTCAGGATAGCGAATTTGCATGTCGTCAACACCGGAGCGTGACCCGCGCCCTTGCGCAACCGTTTGTCGCAGCCCAACCCATCTGCCCCGTCTCGCCTTGCAGTTCATCAGCTTTCTGCTATTGATCAATGACTAACACACGCCGTTTTTTAGCTGTCGGCGCAATCGTCATAAATATGACGACCTTGGATTGCCTCCTTCATGGACGATCGCCGACATGCCCCCTATCCAGTATCGCCTCGATATCGATGGTCTTCGCGCTGTTGCGGTGATCGCCGTGTTTGCCCACCACCTAAACGCCACCCTGCTGCCGGGCGGGTTCGTCGGGGTCGACATCTTTTTTGTCATTTCCGGATTTCTCATCACCTCCCAGGTGTTTGGCGAGATCAAGCAGAACATCTTTTCCATGAAGCGTTTTTATCAGCGGCGCATCAACCGCATCGTGCCTGCGTTGGCAACGGTACTGTTGGCAAGCGTGATTGCAGGGGGGTTCATTCTTTCCCCAGCCGACCTGACCCGGCTCAATATCAGCGCACTGTTCTCGCTGTTGGGCGCTTCGAATATCTATATCTGGATGAAGTATGGAAATTATTTCGCGGCGGACGCCGCAGAAGCCCCGCTGCTGCATACCTGGTCGCTGGGTATCGAAGAACAGTTCTACCTGCTCTGGCCGCTGCTGCTGCTGACGCTTTATCGATTGGCACCACGTTACCTGCTACCGATCCTCGGCATCGGCATTGTCGTAACGCTGGGCGTTTCGGAGTACGCCACGAAGCTCGTTCCCTCCGCCGCTTACTATTTGTTGCCCACACGATTTTTCGAGCTGCTGTTGGGTGCGGCGCTGGGCATTTATCTCTCTCAGCCTCGCTCGCTGGGCAGCACGGTGAGTCGAGCTTATGCCCTGGCGGGAGCTGGGCTGATTGTCTATTCCTTGCTGGCACTGAGCCCGGACGCGTCCTTTCCCGGCCTGAACGCCTTGATACCCTGCCTGGGCACGGCGCTGCTGATCCTGGCTGGCAGCGGCGATACCCGCTCCCGCCTGCTGACCAACCGACCCATGGTATTCATCGGCCTGATTTCATACTCGCTTTATCTATGGCATTGGCCGTTGATTGCTTACTTGAAGTACTTGGGCATCGACATGTCGCTACCGCTGGGCCTGAGTGTGGTGGCCACCGCGATTTTACTGTCCTGGTGCTCCTGGCGATTTGTCGAGATCCCGTTTCGGCGAACCGGAGCGCTGATGACATTTTCCCGCGTGCTCGCCCGCCGCTTCGTGATTCCGGCGCTGGGACTCACCGCGCTGGCAATCATGAGCCTGCAATGGCAAGGCTTCCCGCAGCGTTTCGTGCCGCAGGTGCGAACGCTTGAGGCAATGTCCCTGGCCGAACCGAACAAACTTCGTCACGGTTGCCATATGCCTAATGCGCGGTACAGCGCCGAGCCCGATCCACGTTGCCTGCTCGGTGCACGCAAGGCTCGGATCGACGGGGTGATGGTGGGTGATTCGTTCGCCAATCACTTCACCGGCATGGTCGACGTCCTGGCCGAACCTAACGGCATCGCACTGATGGACTACACGCTGGACGCCTGTCCGCCGATCTTCGGCCACGGCGCCAGGATGGCGCAAGCCTATGGGGCCCGTTGCGTGGCACGCAATGAGCGGGTGTTCGAACTGATCGAGCAGAACCGATACGCCTATGTCGTACTGGCCGGGGCCTGGCCCAGGGACGCGACGGTAGGCGACGTTATCGAAGCGAGCATCAGGCAAGTGGCGCATCACACAGGCCAGGTCATCGTCATCCTCAGCAACCAGAAGATCGACAAGGCTGCCACCTGCCCGGTACGGCGCTTGATGTTCCACCCCGCTCGCCAGTGCTCGGCCCCGCTGGAGACGATGACGGCCTATTGGACAGAAATACGCGCCAAGCTGCCCAACGTGCGCTTTATCGATCCCAATCAAGTGATATGCCCAGCCGGGTTGTGCAGCCCGATCGTCGACGGGCAACTGCTCTACCGGGATGACGCGCACTTGAACGATGTGGGCTCGCGCTTCATTGGCCGCGCGCTACGCGACCGGGGCTTTACGCTGCTGTACGACCCGTTGCCACCCAGGCCGATTGCCACGACACGGTAGGCTTCTCCTCAATGTCCCACTGCCACTTCGGCTGGGGCCGGCTTCGCGGTGACGATGTTGCTCAGGTCGATGTGCTTCCACGCAGGCTTGGCCCCCAGCCGTGCGTTGAAGCGGTAGTTGAAGGTGAAGTCGTCTTCAGTCGGTTGGCTGAGGGATTTTCCATAGCGGGCGACTATCCCCGCAGCGTCGTAGCCCATCAACTGCAGCAACGTCGGGAAAATGTTGTAGTGACTGGAGCGGTCCTTGTTCTGCGCCAAGGCGCCGGACCAATCCAGGCTGCGCAGTTGGCTGCCCTGGATCACTACCAGCGGCACCAACCCCTCCTCGTCCACCGGATCGCCACCGCAATGCGTATTGAGCCCGGGGTTGCCACGCTCATGAAGGTCCTGGCCATGGTCGGAGGTGTAGATCAACACAGCGCGGCTCAAATCGGCCTGTTGGAAGACTCGCCGGAAAAACTCGCCGACGTTCCACAGCAAGGTGTTCTGATAGGCGTTGCGATACAGCACCCAATCATCCTCCTCGCCGTTGAAACCGTCCCGTTTGCCGGTGTCGGCGACGTCCTCGAATTGTCCGCGCGGCAACGCTGGGCGGTAGCTCATGAAGTCATCAGGGTATTTGTCGTGAACCGGAAAATGCGCCCCGACCTTATTGACCACCACCAGTTCGGCGCGGTCATTGCCCAGCAGTTCCACCAGTTTGGCGGCAGCCGCCATGTCACGGTCGCGCACCCGCGCCGCATCGAATTGGACAAACTCATCGATGTCCTGTTTTTCCAGCTCCGTCATCAAGTTCTGCAAGTGGCCACCGGTGCGCTGTGCATCGATATAGACGGTGCGCAACCCGGCATGGCGGGCGTACTGCCAGATTGACGGCTGGGTGCTGTTGATGCGCATGTAGTCGGCGCGCGTGCCGCCATAACGCAGGGTAACGTTGGTGTCGGCGCTGCAATTGGCGACGGACGCCGCATAGCCATAATTGAAAATATCCACGCCGGGCGGCGGCGTCTTGAGCCCGCTGGGCACACCAGACGGCGTGTTGATATCGAGGTAATTGCCGCCGATGCTTTCGTCGATGATCAGCACGATATCGTGGTTGATCAAAGAGGGTTGCCGGCCAAGGCTGACCGGCTCCCGAGGCCCGACGGTGTCGTGCAAGGCTTCGTAGACAAACAGGTTCAGGTAGGCCAGCGGCGTGTACATCACCGGCAAGCCGCGCGCGCCCTCGCCCGCCCTGGCGAACAGCACGCCACTGAGCAACAGCACCCCCAGCAAGGGCGCGGCGACCGGTACGAAAGCGGGTAACGGCAAACGACGCCGGGGCTTCAGGGCGACCCCCAGCAGCAGCAACAGACCACCGGCCACTGCGCTGACAATGACCTCGCGATATTGATAGGCCGCTTCCTCGATGAAGCCGCCCGAGTACACCAGCGAGACGAACTGGCTATAGGTCAGGTAGCTGTCGGTGACCCGGGTATACACCTCGAAGAACACCGCCGAGACAAACATCGCCATGGCAAACAGATGCCTCAACAATGCCTGGCGAATGTAAGCGGTCAACCACAGCGCAAGCACCAGCGCAACGAACATCGCACCAAACAGCACTGTCGCAAAGCCAAAACCCAACGCCGCCAGACGCTCAAGGTAATAGTCATGGCCCCTGAACAAGTACAGCACCAGCAGCAGTTCCTTGAGGTATCGGGTCATGTCTTTCTCGGCGCAATCGCGGCGTGAAACGAGGTTTGTTTTCTGCACACTAGCAGCGGGTTTCCAAAGCGCAAGAAAGACGATGAACGGTCGATACGTCAAAAAAAAGTTAGCCCAAAAGTGACAACTTTGACGCCCTTAAAATATGAAAATCTATGGATCTATACCGTTCATCGCTTACTTAAACGTCGACACAGCCCTTTAAAATCGGCGCTTTTCCAAGTCTGTCAATGACTTGATATCAAAAAGCCCCACGCCGTCGAGTTTGCCAACACTGACAACTGTCATTTTGCTGACACGCTTTTCTGAAGCTGCGCTATACCCCTCTAAACAGTTTCATCCGAGTTACATCAACCGGTTTACGAGGCGCGCCGAAAATGGACGTGAGCGTATTTGGTACGGGGTATGTTGGGCTGATCCAGGCGGCGGCACTGGCCGATGTCGGACACCGTGTTCTGTGCGTCGACATCGACCCGAACAAAATCCGGCAACTGCAGCAAGCCGTACCGCCGATCAGCGAGCCGGGGTTGTCCGGGTTGCTTGAAGACAACATCAAGGCCGGTCGGTTGTCGTTCAGCTGCCAGGCCAGCGATGCGGTCAATCATGGCGAGCTGATTTTCATCGCCGTCGGTACCCCCGCCGATGAAGACGGCTCGGCGGACCTGAGCCATGTGCTGGCCGTCACGCGGCAAATCGCCGACTTCATGGACAGCGACCGCACCTTGATCATCAAGTCGACGGTACCGGTGGGCACGGCCGATAAAGTCGCCGAATGCGCCCGCCAGGCGCTGGCCCGCCGAGGCCTGAAGCAGCTGAACGTGCGTGTGGTGTCCAACCCCGAGTTTCTCAAGGAAGGCAGCGCCCTGGCCGATTGCATGCGCCCGGACCGGATCATCGTCGGCACCGCCGATCCGCTGGCACGGGATCAGATGAGCGAGCTCTACGCGCCGTTCTGCCGCAACCACGAAAAACTGATGTTCATGGACAACCGCAGCGCGGAGCTGACCAAGTACGCTGCCAACGCCATGCTCGCCACGCGCATCAGTTTCATGAACGAACTGGCCAACCTCACCGAGCGCCTGGGCGCCGACATCGAAGCGGTGCGCAAGGGCATCGGCTCCGATCCGCGCATCGGTTATCACTTCATTTATCCCGGCTGCGGCTTCGGCGGCTCGTGCTTCCCCAAGGACCTGCGCGCCTTGCTGCACACTGCCGAGCAAAGCGGCATGCCGTTGCGCCTGCTGCGCAGCGTCACCGAAGTGAACGACAGCCAGCGGCACATCCTCTTCGAGAAACTCGCCCAGCAGTTCCCGGACGGCTTGGCCGGCAAATCGATCGCCGTCTGGGGCCTGGCCTTCAAACCCAACACCGACGACATGCGCGAAGCTCCCAGCCGCTATCTGATGGAAGCGCTGTGGCGCGAAGGCGCACGTGTCCACGCCTACGATCCGGAGGCCATGTCCGAATGCCGGCGTCTCTATGGCTATCGCAAAGACCTGAACCTGTGCGCCACTCGCGACGACACACTGGAGGACGCCGACGCGCTGGTGATCTGCACCGAGTGGAAGAATTTTCGCGTGGTGGATTTCGACCTGCTCGCCAGCAAGCTGCGCGCGCGGGTGATCATCGACGGGCGCAACCTGTACAACCCGGAACACCTGGCTGCCGCCGGTTTGTTGTATCGCGGCATCGGCCTGCTGCACACGGTGCCCAGCGCCCCCGCCCAAGGGCCACGGGCATGAACATCCTGGTGACCGGCGCGGCCGGCTTCATCGGAGCCCATTGCGTGCTGCGACTGCTGCGCGACGGCCATGACGTGTGCGGCCTGGACAATTTCAACGATTACTACGACCCGCAGCTCAAACACGACCGCGTGGCGTGGGTAAAAGCCCAGGCCGGCGAGTTTCCCTTGGCGTGCATTGACCTGACCGACGCGGCGGCAATCGACGAATTGTTCCAATCCCATCGCCCGGACGTGGTGATTCACCTCGCCGCCCAGGCCGGCGTGCGCTATTCGCTGCAGAACCCCCACGCCTATGTCGACAGCAATCTCACCGGGTTCCTGAACATTCTGGAAAGTTGCCGCCGTCATCCGGTCAAGCACCTGATCTACGCCTCTTCCAGTTCGGTGTACGGCGCCAACCCGCGCACACCGTATTCGGTCCAGGACGGCGTGGATCATCCGCTGTCGCTGTACGCGGCGACCAAAAAAGCCAATGAGCTGATGGCCCACAGCTACAGCCACCTGTTCGGCATCCCGTGCACCGGCCTGCGTTTTTTCACCGTATACGGCCCCTGGGGCCGGCCGGACATGTCGCCGATCCAGTTCGCCAAAGCCATCGCCGAAGAACAGCTGCTGCAACTGTTCAATCATGGCGAGCACGAACGCGACTTCACCTACATCGACGACATCATCGAAAGCATCGCCCGGCTGCTCGAACGCGCGCCCTACCCGACCGTGCACTGGGATCGCGAACAACCGGACCCGGCCAGCAGCCTGGCGCCATGGCGCATCTACAACATCGGCGGGCAGCACCCGGTGGCGCTGCGCACCTACGTGGCGTTGCTGGAAAAGCACCTGGGTCGCGCCGCCCGGATCGAGCTGCTGCCCCTGCAACCGGGGGACGTGCTCAACACCTGCGCCGATGCCAGCGACCTGGCCCGGGCCACCGGCTTCCAGCCTTGTGTCGAACTGGAAGATGGGCTGGGACGCTTCGTTGACTGGTTCCTCGATTACTACCCACAACCCGCCCGCACGCTGGGTGCGGCAGAACTTCAGCGGAGGCGTCTATGACCCGACATGAGCAACAGATACCTATCAGCGGCTCCGGACGCGACAAGCGTGTCGACCCCGAGCATCGCAGACGCTTGGACGCGGCCATCCATCGCCAAGGGCGTGGCTGGTTGACCGGTCGCGATAGCGGTCGGCCCTGGACCGTCTCGCGCACCAACCGCGTGGTGGCGTGCCTGGGCGCATTGGCGATCCTGATGCTGCTCTGCCCGCTGTTGCTGGGCCTGGCACTGCTGGTGAAGTTTTCCAGCCCCGGGCCGGTGCTGTTCGTGCAAAAACGCACCGGTTACCGCGGTCGCGTCTTCGGCATGTACAAGTTCCGCACCATGGTCGCCGAAGCCGAGGCGTTGAAAGAGTCGCTGCGCCATCTCAACAAACACGGCGCCGATGCCATCGACTTCAAGATCGATAACGACCCGCGCATTACCCCCATCGGCCGGTTCCTGCGACGCAGCAGTCTCGACGAACTGCCGAACCTGATCAACGTGGTCACCGGCGACATGCGCCTGGTGGGCCCCCGGCCGACCTCGTTCAACGCCTACCGTTACAAGGACAGCCATCTCGTGCGCCTGAGCATCTACCCCGGCATGACCGGCCTGTGGCAGATCTCCGGGCGCAGCAATATCGACTTCGATCAGCGCGTGGAACTGGACCTCAGCTATATCGCCGAGCAGAGCCTGTTGCTGGATTTGAAGATCCTGATGATCACCCCCTTCAAAGTTTTCAGCGGCCACGGAGCGAGTTAAATGGACGGTTCGACGAATATCCTGACCATAGCCAGCCCGAGCGAGACCAACCTGACCTCGACCGTGCTCGACCCGGATCTGCGGATCCTTCTTCTGACAGCCGCCAATACCGGCACCGGCACCAGCACCAGCGCCATGGCACTGGCCGCGCAACTGGCGCAAATGAGCAGCGGGCGCGTGCTGCTGGTCGACGCCAGCCAATCGCCGCGCAACCTCACCCAGCAACTGTCGCTGCAAAAAGAGCGCGGCTTCAGCGACCTGCTCTTCAACAGCCTTACCCCGCCGTTGTTGCAAGACTGCGTGGTGCGGGTTTCCAGCCTGCCCTTCGACGTGCTGCCCAACGGCCGCCTGGGCCACAACGCCGAACGCCTGACACCCGAGCGACTGCGCCCACTGTTCAGGCAACTGGCGACGCAGTACCGCTTCGTGGTGATCGACGCCGACGCCGTGTATTCGGCCACCGACACCCTGGTCATCAGCACTCAGGCGGACGGCGTGGTGTTGGTGGTGCGCGGCGAGGACACCCGCTGGGAAGTGGCCCAGGCCGCGCGACAACGACTGGCCCAGGCCGGCGCGAAAGTGGTCGGCAGCGTGTTCAATCGCCGCAAGTACTTCATGCCCAAATGGCTCTACAACAACCTGTAAGCCTGCAAAAGGATGACGAGATGAACGCCAGAATGCTTGTCCTGCTGTTGCTGCCGCTTGCCGGTTGCTCCAGCACAACCGATACCCGCTCGATGCCGGTGCAGATCCTCACCGCCGCGCCGGCCAACGCCCAGGCCACCGACATGCCGAAGGTCGAACAGACCCTGCGGCCGCAAGATGTGCTGGATGTGATTTTTCACATCAGCACCACTTCCTCCCAGGCCTATCGCGTGCAGCCGGGCGACCAGGTGGCCTTGAACTTCACCGCCGCCAGCCAGCTCAACGGCACGCAGCAGGTGATGCCCGACGGCAGCATTGAACTGCCGGGCGCCAACACCTCGGTAAAGGTCGCCGGCCTGACCACCGACGAAGCCCGCCTGGCGGTGCAGCGGGCCTATGACCAGAAAATGCTGTTCCAGCCCAATCGCAACCAGTTGACCGTATTGGTGACCAGCCCGCTGGCCGGCGAAACGACACTCAGGAACACCTTGACCCACCCGAGCACCGGTATGAGCCGGGAAATCATCGTGGGCCGGGATGGCTACGCCAGCTTCCCGGAAATCGGCGCCGTGCCGTTGCAAGGCATGACCGTCACCCAGTTGGAAACCTTCCTCAACGAGCGCTATGCCCAACTGCCCGGCCACATGACCGTGGACGTGTTGCTCAAGTCCACCGCCGGCAACGAGATCTATGTCCTCGGTGAAGTGGCCCAACCTGGTTCCTACCCGATCCGCCGGCCGATCTCGGTCCTTGAAGCGCTGACCCTGGCCCGTGGCACCAACGTCAAGGCCAGGCTCGACTCGGTGGTGATCATGCGCCGCAACGGCAACCAGGTCGAAGCCCGTCACTACGACGTGGAAAAAGCCCTGAGCGGCGACGCCTCGCAGATCGCCTACCTGCAACCGGAGGA
Organism: Pseudomonas sp. Z4-20; assembly: GCF_051131955.1. Taxonomy (NCBI): domain Bacteria; kingdom Pseudomonadati; phylum Pseudomonadota; class Gammaproteobacteria; order Pseudomonadales; family Pseudomonadaceae; genus Pseudomonas; species Pseudomonas sp. Z4-20. Next base: position 1,998,374 of record NZ_CP071641.1, on the reverse strand, counting down.
CATGCTCTTCGTTCCCAAGACCAAGCTTGCCAGTGCCGGCGAATTGGCCAGGCAACTGGCTGACGTAGTGCTGTTCCAGGGCGTGGGGTTCAGCTTCGGCTACCGCGTCGACAACAAAGGCAGCGACAACTGAAACCCAGGTGACCGACCATGAACCCCAAGGAAAATTATCTGCATGAGTTTTTCAGGATCTTCTTCGCCAACAAGCAGTGGGTGAAGCGCGTCTTCCTGGTTTTCGCGGTGATCGCCCTGGTATTGCCGTTGATGCTCAAGCAGAGCTTCGACATCACTGCCCAAGTGATCGTCCAATCGAAAAAACTCTCACAGGGCGACGCCACCACGTCGCTGAACCAGGAAAACGCCACCTTCATTCCACCGTCCCTGGCGGACATGGAAACCGAAAGCAATATCCTCCGCTCGCCGGCGTTGATTCGCGAGACCATCAAGACCCTGCGCGACCAAGGCGAATACACCCCAAGCCCTGGCGTCCTCGACAAATGGGTGAGCGAACCGCTCAAGCGCTACGTCACCCAGCCCTTGCGCGAATACGTGATCAACCCGCTGCGCGACGGCCTGGGGCTGGAGGTCGATCCGGTACGCGACACCCTGCTGGATACGCTGACCGACGAGGCCATCGAAAATCTCAAGATCGAGACCCTGCCCGGCTCCAACGTCATCTCCATCGTCTATAGCTTCGGCGACCCGGCCCAGGGCACCCGGTTCGTGGCACAACTGTTGGAGAACTACCTCACCGGCCGCCAGGCACTGCAATCGATCGAATTGCCCCAGACCTTTTACGAACAGAAAAAAGTCCAATACCAGACGCGCCTTGACGGCCTGGAGGGCAACCGCCTGGGGCTGCTTGAAGGCGTCGGTTCCTCTGACCCCAAGGAAGAAATCACCTTCCGCCTGAACGCCATCAACACCGAAGAGCAGGCCTTGAACCTGTATCAGGATCGCCTGTTGCAAAGCCAACGTTGGCTCGACTACCTCAAGACCAGCCTGGCGGCGGCGAACAGCTCGCGGTTCAACGACTACACCTTCCCGTTCACCTTCACCACCACCGTGGACAACATCGCCTTCGAAGACCGTGAAATCAAACAACTGGGCGAGCAACTGACCAGCCAGGTCAGCCGTTACATGAACGACTTGGCGATCTTCCAGCCCAGCAGCGAACCGATGCTGCTGGCTCGCGAGCAGATCATGCGCACTCGCCAGCAATTTTTGAAAGTGGTGAGCAACCGCATCCAGGAACGCACCACCGACCTGGCGGTGGTCAGTTCAGTGATCAATCAGAAAGTCGAACGAATCGCCGTCTTCAAGGAGCGCATCCACCAGTTGCAGGAAACCCAGAGCAAGCTGCGGCAGATGGACACCGAGATCAACGCGCTGCATGCGGCGTTCTCCACCTATGCCCAGCGGTTCGCCGAAGCCAGCTCTGCTCGTTCGCTGGACAACGACCTGTCCAACGCGCGAGTACTGAGCCCGCCGTTCGAACCCACCGCCGCAGCGTTTCCCAAGCCGATGTTGATCATTGCATTCGGCCTGTTCAGCGGCTTGCTGCTGGCGATCGCCCTGGTCTATGTGCGCGAGTTCTTCGACCATCGCTTCAAGCATCCAGCGCAGATTGGCCAACAACTGGACCTGCCGGTGTTGCTGGTGATCAACGAGCAGTCGCCCGAGCAGCTCAACCCGCATCGCAACTGGAGCCTGCCCAGCCTTGTCCATTGGGTGAAAAATTGAACGCGCCGTTCGGCCCGTCCCACCGCAGCAGCCCCCTGTCGATCATTCATCTGCTCGACAGCGGTGGCTTCTACGGGGCCGAGCGGATGTTGCTCGATCATTGCCTGGCCACGCCCGGACAACACCAAGTGTTGTTCCTGGCGGCGCCGCCGACCTTGATCACGCGTTTCCGCCAGGCCGGGGTCGATTGCCGCCACTGCGCCAGTTGGGGCGAGCTGTTGCAGCACCTGCGGCAACGGCGCGCAGATCGGCCGCTGATCAATACGCACAACTTCAAGGGCCTGTTGTTCGGCTGGGCCGCGGCCACGTTGCTGCGCCTGCCGCTGGTGATTACCCAGCACGGCTTCACACCGCGCAGTCCCAAGCAGCGTTTCTACACCTGGCTGAGCCTGCAGCTGTGCCGCACCGCGCCGGTCAAGCGCGTAGTTTGCGTGGCCGAAAGCATTGCGGCACTGCATCGCCAGGCCAGCGTGAAGGCGGAAAAACTCGACGTGATTCCCAACGGCCTGCCAGCCAAGACGACGCCGCTGCCCCACCGCGACGACCGGCAGCGCTGGCGGGTCGGCTATGTGGGGCGCTTGAGCAGCGAGAAAGGTCCGGACTTGTTCCTGGACGCGATGATCCCGCTGTGCCAGCAGCATGCGGCGCTGCACGCGGTGATGCTCGGCGACGGCCCGGAACGCCAGCCCTTGCTCAAGCGCATCGCCGAGGCCGGGCTGCCCACGCGCATCGAATTGCCCGGTTACCAGACCGACATGAATGAATGGTGGAGCCGCCTCGATGTGCTGGTAATCAGCTCACGCACCGAAGGCACGCCGATGATCCTGCTCGAAGCCATGCAAGCCGGAGTGCCGGTGGTGGCGTTCGGCGTCGGCGGCATTCCCGATGTCCTGCAGGACCGCCACAACGGCCTGCTCGCCACGCCGGCCGACAGCGCGCAGCTGGCGCAGCAGATCGAAACGCTGTTCAGCGAACCGCCCCTGGCGCGGATCCTGGCCGATAACGCGCGCCGCACCCAAAGCGACCGCTACGACCTGCGTACGCTGGCCGAACGCTGGTCGCAGCTCTACATCCGCACGGCACGGGAGGCTCAGCCATGATTGTCCCGCTCTCGATCGTCAGTCTGTTGGGGCTGGTGTGCCTGGCATTGCTGGCCAGTCCATATCCGTTTCTCGCACCGGGTGCGGTGCTGGGGCTGGTCGGCGTCGCCGTGTTGTACCGCAAGCCCGGCTGGGGTTTGCTGGGCATAGCGGCGTTGGTACCGTTCGAAGGCCTGTTCAAGGACAACGCGTTTTCCGGCAGCAAGTTTTTTGGCGTGGCGCTGATCCTGATCCTGATGTTGCAACTGGCCTTGCACCAGATTCCAGCGGCTCGCCTGCGCAGCAATATCTGGAAGCCGCTGATCGGCTTCATGATGCTGTATGGCCTGAGCCTGTTGATCTCAGAAAACATGGACTTGTCCATGACCCATCTGCGAGAGCTGACGGTGGGGCTGATTCTTTTCGTGATCACCTTGCTGATCGGTCGCGAACTGAACCTGGACCTGTTCGCCCGAATGATGACCGTCAGCGTCGCTACCACCTGCGTGCTCGCGATGTTTTCGGCTAAATACCAGGACCAGGGCCGCGCCTCCGGCCTGCTGGAAGACCCTAACTCGTTTGCGCTGTTGATCGCTTTCACCGTGCCGCTGGCCCTGTTGCTGGTCCTGCGCAGCCCGAACCTGTTGCACCGGTTGTTCTGGGGAGGGGGTTTCATCCTCTTGCTCGGCGGCATGACCAAGACCGAATCGCGGTCCGGGCTGGTGGTTCTGTTGCTCAGTCTGGTGATCGGGTTGTATCACTATCGGGCGCAATTGCCGCGTATCCGTCCTCGGCACCTGGGGTTCGCCATGCTCGGGCTGGCGCTCCTGGTCCCGGCGACCATCGCCGTGATGCCCGCCGGTTACGTGGCGCGCATCCAATCGTTGAGCATCCTCAGTGCCGGCGCCAGCGCTCACAAGGACGAATCCCTGGGCCGCCGCGCCTCGTACATTCTCGTGGGCAGCCAGATGATCCGCGAGAACCCGATACTTGGTTCGGGCCCCGGGACGTTTCCCCTGCACTACGCCCCCACTGGCTACGCCAAGGCCTTCTCGGCCAATCGCAAATTGGGCGACCTGTATCGCCGGGCGCATAACACCTACCTGGAAATTTTCAGCGAGATCGGCGTTCCAGGCGGGTTGATGTTTGTCGGCATGATCGGCCTGGGCCTCTACAACCTGATGCGCGCGCGCCAACTCTGGCTCCAGCGCCGGGACTGGGCGCAAGCGGACTTGTTGACGCACCTGGGCATGAGTTTCCTGTCGCTGGCGTTGTTCCTGATGTTCCTCAGCGCACCGAATCACAAGTTGCTGTGGATCATGCTCGCCTTGACCAGCGTGTTGCGCTACGACGCCGAACAGGCCGCGCCAGCGGAGGCCCGCTCATGAGCCGCGTCAGTATCGTCATCCCGATGTACAACGAGGCCCGGCACATCGGCCGCACGCTGCTGGCAGCGCGGGAGGCCGCGTGCCAGGCGCAACTGGAATGCGAACTGATCGTGGTCGACAACGGCTCCGATGACCATGGCCCGCGCATCGCCAACGAGCTCGGCGCGCGGGTGCTGATCGTGCCCGGCGTACACATCGGCACCCTGCGCAACCGTGGCGCGGCGATCGCCAGCGGTGACTGGCTGGCGTTCATCGACGCCGACATGGAAATGCCCGCCGACTGGCTCAAGCTGTTGGTCGAAATGGAAGGCCGCCAGGGCGATGTGCTGGGCCTTGATTTGGACACGCCCGGACACGCGCCGTGGTTCGCGCGAGCCTGGCAGCGCCGCAGCCAGCGTCCCGGTTCACGCCCCTTGCATCGGGTGCAGTGGTTGCCCAGTGCCAACCTGCTGATGCGCCGCGCCTGGTTCGATCAGGTCGCAGGCTTCGACGAAACCCTGCGCACCGGCGAAGACAAGGATTTTTCCCTGCGCTTGCGCGAAGCCGGCGCGCAGTTGCTGTTGGTCAACGAAAGCGTGGCCCTGCACTGGGGCTACGAAGGCAGTTGGCGTGAATGGATGAGCAAGGAATTGTGGCGCCAGGGCAGTCACTGGCAGTTGCTGCGCAGCCACGGGCCGAGCCTGCGCCTGTTGCGTTTCCCCGCGTTGTCCATTGGCGCCTGGGGCCTGGATTTCCTGGCGCTGGTTGCCCTGCTCCAGGGCCAGGCGCGCCTGGGATTGATGTTGCTGCTTATCGCCGCTTTGCCGGCCTTGGTCCTCAGCCTGCGCCAGAGCCAACGCGACCCGCGCCTGGCCTTGCAACTGTGGATCCTGCATGGGATGCGCCTGCACCTGACCGGCGCTGCGTTGCTGCTCAATCTATGTCAATGGAACGTCAGGAGACCTGCCCGTGGCTGAATTCATTTATTGGTCTTGCCTGTTGCTGCCCGTCTACGCCTACCTCGGCTATCCGCTGATGCTGAGCCTGCTGGCCCCGCTGTTCCCGATCCGGCGCTACGGCACGGCCTTGCCGATGAACGTCAGCATTGTCATCGCCGCCCACAACGAGGCGCGTCATATCGAAGAGAAACTGCGCACCTTGCTGGCCCAGGACTATCCGGCGCGCTCGCTACAAATCATCCTCGCCAGCGATGGCTCGACCGACGACACGGTGGCCTGCGCGCGCAAGGTCATCGACTCGCGCGTCACCGTGCTTGACCTGCCACGCCAAGGCAAGGCCGCCGCCCTTAATGCCGGTGTGGCCCACAGCAATGGCGAGATCCTGGTGTTTACCGATGCCGATAACCGGTGGGCCCACGACACCCTCGGTCATTTGTTGGCGCCGCTGGGCGATCCGGAAGTCGGCGCCTGCGCCGGGCATATGGAAATCCCCGTGCCGGGCAAGGGCCTGAGCCTGGGCGACAGCCTGTACCGCCATTACGAAGGCTGGCTGCGGCGGGTGGAAAGCCGCACCGGCTGCATGGTCTCGGCCGACGGCGCCCTGCTGGCGCTGCGCCGGACGCTGTACCAAGCGATTCCGGCGCAGGTCAACGATGACTTCTTTCTCAGCACCTGTGCGCCGGCGCTGGGCAAGTCCATCGTCTACGCGCCACGGGCCCGGGTGACCGATCAAGGCGTGGACGAAGCCGACAAGCAGTTTCGCCGTCGCCAACGGGTCACCGTCGGCGGGTTGCAGAGCCTGGCCCAGCGCCGGGAGCTGCTCAATCCGCTGCGCCATGGGCTCTACGCCATTGGGTTGATCAGCCACAAGTTGATCCGCCGCCTGGCGCCGGTGTTGCTCTTGCCGCTGCTGCTGAGCAATGCCTGGCTGTGGAACGAGCATGGGTTCTATCGCCTGAGCCTGGTGGCGCAACTGCTGGGCTACGCGATGGCGCTGATCGGCTTGATGGACGCGGGCCACCGCTTGCCCCGGCCCTTTCGCCTGGCTGCGTTCGTGCTGGTCACGCTGGCGGGCATGAGCATCGGCCTGTGGCAGTTCCTGCGCGGCCAACGCTACAGCCAATGGAACCCCGAGCAGAATCGCTAAGGAGTACGGCCGATGTCGATCAAACACGTCTTCAAGCGCACCGGCGGTTGGCTATACCTGAACACTTCCCTGGGCCGCCACCCGTTGCGTGGCGCCGGCGTCATCCTGATGCTGCATCGAGTGCTGAACAACGACCGCGCCGCCGAGCTGCCCCATCGCAACGAGCTGTGCGTGGGACCTGATGCGTTCGAGCATTTGTTGATCTGGCTGCAACGGCATTTTGAATGCGTGCCCTTGATGAGCTTGTTGCTGGCCGACCCGGAAAGCGTTCCGAACCGCCCACGGGTGGCGCTGACGTTTGACGACGGCTGGCGCGATAACGCTATGAACGCCTTTCCCCTGCTGCGCCAGTACCAGGTGCCGGCGAGCATTTTTTTGTCCACTGATTTCGTCGGCAGCCGCCAGCACTTCTGGTGGGAAAGCATCGGCGAAACCCTCTGGGGCAGCCACGGCCAGGTGGCGCGGAACGCTCTGATCGAGCATTTGCACGACGTCGGCCGGCCGTTGCCGGTGCTGCTCGATGACATTGATGACGAGCGCCGCAGCCTGGCGCTGCTGCATTATCTGCAAAGCCTCAAGAGCCTCGACCCACGCCTCTTGAGCGACCTCACCGACGCTTGCCCACAAGGTTCCCAACCCCAGGCGCTGGACTGGACCCAAGTACGCATGCTCGAAGATTCCGGGCTGGTGCGCTTTGGCCCCCATGGCGCCAGCCACGCGATTCTGACCGGGCTGGATGACCAGCGCCTGCACGAAGAACTGACCCGCAGTTGGACGGCTCTGGAAAACGGCTGCGCTCAACCCTTGCCGGTGTATTGCTACCCCAACGGTGACAATGACGCTCGTGTGCGCGAGCAGGTGGCGGCCCATGGTTTTCCTTTTGCCCTGGGCACCGACGCCGGGCTGTATCGCCACGACGGCGATCCCTTGAACCTGCCGCGCTTCGGCGTCAGCCAGCGCAACGCCTGTCACCCGGAACTGCTGGCCTGGCGCATTCGTCGAGGGGCACGCCCATGAGCCGCGCTCATTACCTCAGGCACTTGGCGCTGAGCATGGGCACGCGCCTGGCGATGATCGGCCTGCGCCTGCTGCGCAACGTGCTGCTGGCGCGGATCCTCGGGCCCAGCGAACGCGGGCTGTTCGCGCTGCTCAGCACCCTGCCGGACCTGATCAGCGCCGCCACCAGCGGCGGGCTGAACAGTGCCGTCGGTTACCAGGCCGCGCAGCAACGGTCGATGGGTTTGCTGCTCAGTCAGGTGCTGGTCTTCGGCTGCCTGCTGGCCGGGTTGCTGACGTTGCTGGTGGTGGCGCTGGTACGCGAATTCGGCGGCGAACTGGATATCACCACGCAGCTGGGCCTGCTGGCATGGCTGCTGTTGTTGGCCGTACCGTTGACGGTGCTCAAGAGCGGCCTGCTGACCCTGCACAATGCCTCGGGCGGCGTGGGCGCGTTCAATGCCTTGCGGCTGATGGAATCCCTGGCGCCGCTGTTGCTGTTCGTGGCGTTGTTCTGGATGTGGAAAGACACCGCGCTGGAAGCGGCGCTGATCAGTTGGCTGGCAGGCCTGAGCCTGGTGGTGCTGGCCGGTTGGATGTGGTTGCGCCGCGATCACGCGTTCACCCTGCACTGGGATCGCGCCAGTCAGAACGAACTGCTGCGCTACGGCGCACGCAGCCATCCGGATTTGCTGTTCCAGCAAGTGATGCTGCGTTCGGACTTCCTGTTCATCGGTGCACTGTTGGGCAGCACCGCGTTGGGACATTACGCCATGGCCAGCGCCGCCGCCGAGCTGCTGCTGATCGTGCCGGAAGCGGTCACCACTCCGCTGATGAAACGCCTGCTGCAGCAAGACAGAGACATGCAGCGCCTGACCCCGCTGGCCTTGCGCCTGACCGCAACGGTGATGCTCGGCGCCTGCCTGGGCATGGCGTTGGTGGGCGAATGGCTGATCGTCACGCTGTTCGGCGCGGTCTATCAACCGGCCTATCCCGCCCTGCTGGCCTTGCTGCCGGGGCTGTTCGGACTCTGCTACGCAAGCATCCTGCGCCTCGACTTGCTAGGCAAGGATCGTCCCGGCAGCGTATCGCTGCTGATGGGCGCCGGGGCGCTGGCGAACCTGGCACTCAACCTGGTGTTCATTCCCCGCTATGGCATCGTCGGCGCTGCCGCCGCTTCGTCCATCGCCTATCTGGGTGTGACCGTTGCCATGCTGATGATGTATTGCCGTCTCAGCGGCGTGTTGCTGTGGCAGACGTTGATCATCCTGCCAAGCGATCTGCTGCCGATGCGTCAGATGCTCCTGGGGAAATCGGCATGAGTGCGGTTATCCGTCAAACCGCCATCGTGAGCAGGCTTGCGAGGGTGTCAGTCCACGGGTGGAAAACCGGCTTGTGCTTGTGCCTATGCAGCTTGGGCTGCCTGGCCCACGGCGCGTCCATGCAATGGACCGGTATCCGCGACGGCAGCCTGTACCTGCAAACCGACCGTGCGGATCGGGTGACCGTGCGCTGGGTGCCGGCCTGGCAGGCCGAGGCCAACACCGAACACTTGTACCTGCTCGACGGCCAAGGGCAACTCGTCGGTGAACGCCTGGTCGAGGCCGCTCAGGTGCGTGGCGAGCAGCAGTGGCCCTTGTTGCCGGGCGTCGCCAGTTATCGCCTGGAAATTCCCGGCTACAGTTTCCGTCGCTATGGGGTCGAACACGATGCCCGCACCCACGCCCTGTTCGCCCCGGCCAAAGTGCATTTCAGCGCCGAAGTCCACGACGGCGACGAGTTGTATTTCAAAGTGGCTGCTGGCGAGCAGGCAGTGCTGGCGGGCAAATTCCATAACGGCGTGCGCGCGTTGCAAGCCCGGCGCGTCGCCGATGGCAAACAGCTGCAACTGAACCTCAAGCCGTACCGCGCCTATTGGCATTTCGATCAAGTGGCGCTGCCGGCAGCCGACGTCGAACAGACCTGGCGCTTGCAGGTGCAAGGCAATGGCAAGCTGGCGTTCTGGCTGGACGGCACGGCCAACCTGTTCGCCCAAGACCCGGCGCACCTGCAACCGTTGCGCGAGGATCCCGGGCAAACCCACTTGAAGGTCCACGACGAGGTACTCGGCACGACCCCAAGATTGGGCATGTCCCTGCCCTACGTATTGCCGCCGCCGTCCAGCTACGCCGTGCTCGATGCACTCAAGCCCCGAGCCGCCACCTACTACAGCCTCGTCGATGTCACCGCGGCCAGGGCCGATCATGAAGATGCTTTCCGGCGCTTGTATCAGGACCGCTTCGGCATCGACCGGGACATCACCTTGTTGGCCGGCAGCCAGCGCCAGGCCGATCTGCGGGCCGATCGAACCAGCAACAGCGGCTTGCAAGCCTGGCTCAAATCGACTCGGGCCCTGGGTGGCAAAGGCATCCACTACCTCAGTTTCGCCGATGAACCGAACCTCAACTACCCGGACTTCGCCAGTTACCAGCAAGTGTTCGACAGCATGGTCGACCAGGTCCGCGCCGACGACGCCAACGCACGCGCCGGGGTACGCATCGCCATACCGGCCAGTTCGCGGTTCACCAACGGTCCGCTGGCGGAAAACGCCGTGCAAAAACGCGGGATCGACTGGGCGCGGCGCCTGCTGGAAACGTCCGGCGATCAGATCGACGCCCTGGCCTGGCATGAATGGATGGTCCGCGACTTACTGGCCACCCGGACGTATCGCGACAGCGTCCGGCAGGCCGCCGATCTGGTGGGATTGGACCGCCAGGGCCGGCCGCGCAAGGCCTTGCTGCTGGACCAGACCAACATGTCCAGCGGCTCGAGCCTGAGCCCCTACGACCAGGAAACCCACTACGCCGCCCTGTGGTGGACGTCGGTGGCGATCAACGCCTCCGCCGACGGCTGGCTGGACATGCTCAACTGGTTCATGTCCGCCGACGAGCCGCAATACCCCAAGGGCATGGTGCGGATCCTGGGAACCCAGCGCTTCGAGATCAAGCCGGTGGGCCTGGCCCAGCAATTCATCCAGCAACACTGGCTCGACCAGGTTCTGCGCCTGGACAACGATGCGTTTGAAGTCGATGCGCTGGCCATGGCCACCGGGCCACAGCGCAGTCTGCTGGGCGTGAACAAAAGCACCCGCGCCCATCAAGTCAGCCTGGAGGGCGCGGCCTGCCCGCAACCCGGCGCGAGCCTGGTGTATTTCGGCCCCGACAACATCAGCCGCAACGTCCCGTTCGACTGCAAGGCCGGCCAAGTCGGTTTCCTGCTGCCAGGGGAAACCGTGTTCGCCCTGAGTTGGACTGCTTCCCTTCTCCCACAACCTGCCACCCGTCAGGAGGCTCCATGAACGTTCTGCAAAAATTGCGTGATCGCATTCAGAAAAAAGGCCTGCGCTCCCTCTTAAAGCTGCTGGTACGCCGCTTCGTGTTTTTCCATTCGCAACTGGTGTGGCTGGAACACGATGTGAAGATTCCATTGAGGTCGCATAACCTGAGGCCTTACCCACCGCTGCGCCGAGAGTTCATCACAGTCGCCAATGCCGACGCTTTTACCCGGCATTTCGGCGACCGTGTCGAAACCATGCGCGAGCTGGCGGCCGAGGGCTACACCGGCCTGATGTACCTGGACGACAAGGGCGACACCGTGGGTTTCGTCTGGGCCAGCATGCGGGACTATTTCGATCATCACTTCTATGGCTGCTGGTTCCCGATCAAGCCCGGCGAGTACTTTCAGTTCGGTGGCGAGATGATCCGCGCGTACTGGGGAACCCAACTGTCGGCGGATGTACAGATGGACATGTGGAAAATCATGGAAGACAAGGGTTGCAGCAAAATGGTCGATGTCTGCGACTTGCAGAACACCCCAGCGATCAAAATGCATATACGCATGGACTGCCAGGAACGCGGCCAGATCACCCACGTGTATTGCTTGTTCGGGCGCTGGCGGTTTTTCCGCGACACATTCTACAGCGGCTCGGTACTGGACGGCTTTCGTAAACCGGCCCCGCCGGTTGCATCGACTGCAACGGCCTGATGGCCATGGCGATCCGGTTCCAATGGTGTCGCTCCCTGGGCGCAGCGGATTTTCCTGCCACAGCTTATGAACAGCTGCGTACCCAAGTGACCGACGCGACACCCTTCAATACCCTGGCCTGGCTGCAAGCAGCGGAATTTGCCCTGCTACCCGACCAGCAACTGCACCTGCTGCTGGGTTGGCAAGAGCAGACCTTGTGCCTTTGCCTGCCGCTGGTATCGGGGCGCGAGCGGATCGGCGGGTTGCCGTTCCGGGTGCTGCGTCACTTGGGTTATCCGCTGGCCGACCGCATTGCTTTGCTGGCGCAATTGGACGCCGAAGGCATGGGCCAGGCATTGATGCAGATTCGTCAGCATTTGCCCCACGCCCTGCTGCAATTGAATGAAGTGACTGAGCCGGTCGGTGAGCAAAGCGTCCTCAGTGCCTGGATGGCGCTCAGTTCCACTGGGGAGCGGCGGCTCAGTTGTCGGGTGCCGGTGCACTTGATCAGCGACAGCGACCGCGAGGAAATTTCTGGCGATCCGCGCTACAAGTTACGCCGCGCACGCAAGCGGATCGCCGCCTGCGGTGCCGAGATTCGCCGGGTGACACCGGACGCCATCAGCATGGGGCAATTGTTGCGAGCCCTCGCCGATGTCGAGGCGGCCAGCTGGAAAGGCGAGGAAGGCGTTGGCATCTTCGCCGACCCGAGGCGCCGGCAATGGATGAACCACGCCTTTACCGCCCTCGCCGCCCAAGGCCAAGTGCGGGTGGTGATGCTGGAGCTCAACGGCGAGTGCATCAGCTATCGCCTCGGCCTGCTGGACCAAGGGCGCCTGTACGACTACAACCTGGCGTTCCTGCCGCAGCATGCCGACCTGGGCAGCGGCCGGGTACTGCTCGAAGAGTGGATTCGCTGGGGACTGGACGAGAACTGGCGCTGGATCGATGCATCACGGGTCAGCCTGGAGAATTCAAGTCATCAACTGCACGAACGCATGACCGGACAGCTGGAGCACTGGCGCTGGAGTTTCTATTCCTGGCAGCCCGACGGCTTGTTCCTTGGACTTGCCTTGCGGCTATGGAAAAGCCTGAAGCCTTGGCTGGGAAAGCGCCGGGCCAGACCGACCGCGACGACGGCATCGTCTCCCAACAAGCCTTCGGAGAATACGCATGCCTCGCCAAGTGATCGTTAACGCTGACGACTTCGGGCTTAGCTTCAGCGAAAACGAACTGATCCTGCGAGCCTTCGAAGCAGGCGTGATCAGCTCCGCTACGGCGATGGCCAACATGCCCGCTTTCGACCAGGCATGCGAGCTGGCCCTGCACCCTCTGCTTGAAGGGCGTATCGGCCTGCATTTCAACCTCAGCTATGGGTCGCCGCTAAGCCATTCAATCACCTCACGGGCGGCATTCTGCGACGTCAGCGGCGAGTTCGACCTCAACTTGTCGCGTTATTGCTTGCGTCTGAGATCAAAAGATCTGGCGGCGGTGGAAGAAGAACTCCAGGCGCAGTGGCAACATTGCCTGGACCGCGGCCTGCGCCCCAGCCACCTGGATTCGCACCAGCACGTCCACAACATCTGGCCCATCGGAGAAGCAGTCGCACGCTTCGCCGCGCGTCAAGGCGTGCCAATGCGATTGGCCCGCAACCTAGGGCCGAACCTGACCACGCCCAAACGGATTTTCAAGACACTGCTCAACCGTCGCCTGCGTCGACTTTGCGGCGCAACAGCGGACTTCGTCTGCACCCCCGCCGACTTGCACCACGCGGCGCCACCGGATCATGGCTCGCTTGAGGTGATCGTTCACCCACTGCATCTGGACGGCGATTTTGGCGACGCCAGCCTGGCTCCCGGTAAATCCCTGACCCACGTGCTGCACAGGCGTCTGGCGGGAGTGCCGAAGGTCGGGTATGGCGAGAGTGGGCGCGGGATCGAGCTGCTCGACCTGGGGGATATGCCGTGACAAGAGGCCGCTATGCGGCCCAGCGGGAGCAAGCTCCCTCGCCACGAGTTCACCTCAGCTCCCAGGGCATATCCTGGTCAGCGCGAACGCCGACCTCCTTGGCATTGACGTGCTCGTTCCCGCGTATCTGACGAATGGCGGCCGCCCTTTATCGGTCGAGCTTTTTCTCAACTTGCCGGACCTTGTCCTGCAGTTTTTCAGCGTCCTGCTCGTGGCTCTTGATCGACTTCGGCGTGATCGTTTTATCCACCTTGTCGGTCGCCGGATCGGGGCGCTGCACGTCGCGTTCCACCACCGGCACCGGCTCGCCGACGGCGTCCTTCGCGGGTGCAGCGTTGCCGACGGGTGTTTGCCCTTTGGAATGCTCAGGCGTCATGGCTTCGTCCTCGATATTGATAGGTGTCGAGTTTTCGAGTCGGGCGAAACGGTGAGAGTTCGATCGGGTTACCTACCGTCTGGAGGCACAACGAGGCCCTCGTGGCGAGGGGATTAGTCCCCGCTGGGCTGCGCAGCAGTCGCAAGCACACCGTCCGAAATTCCAGCGTACCCTGGAAGGAATCTGCTAAAACGCAGCTTCTGCCCCAAGTAGCGAATCGCGTCGATGTCCTCATCTTTTCTCTCTCGCCTCAAGCAACGTTGGCTGGCCTGGTTTTTCATGGCTGCGCTGGTGGTCGGCCTGCCGGTGGGCTGCGCCGTGTTGCAGCACAAGGAGCGCGAATTGGTGTTTCGCATCGAGCCGGGGACCGCAAGCTGGTTCAGCGGGCTCCCCAGCGGGGTGCAGGAGTTCGATCTCAAGCCGAAAAGCTTCAAGGCCGGGGAAAATATCCACGGCTGGTGGTGGCCGGCCGAACGCAAGAATGCCCCGGCCATCCTGTACCTGCATGGTGTGCGGTGGAACCTGACCGGCCAGTTGTTTCGCATCCAGCAACTGAGGGCGCTGGGCTATTCGGTGCTGGCCATCGATTACCGCGGTTTCGGCAAGAGCCAGGGCGACCTGCCGTCGGAAGCCAGCGTCTATGAGGACGCGCGAATCGCTTGGGAGCGTCTCGAAGTGCTGCAACCGGACCCGGCGCTTCGGCTGATCTACGGCCACTCCCTGGGCGGCGCGGTCGCCGTCGACCTCGCGGCGCAACTGGGCCAGGAAGCCGCCAGCAATGGCAGCGTCGTGCCGGCCCGGGGCTTGGTCATCGAATCCACCTTCACGTCCCTTGGCGATGTCGCCACCGCGATGGCCAACACCTCCTTGCCGGTGCGCTGGTTGCTGTCGCAGAAGTTCGATTCCATCGACAAGATCGGCGAGATCAACATGCCGTTGCTGGTCGTCCACGGCGCCGCCGACCGCTATGTACCGCCGCGCTTCAGCGAGCAGTTGTTCAATGCCGCCCGCGAGCCCAAGCACCTGTTGCTGGTGCCGGGGGCCACGCACAACAACAGCATGAGCCTGGCGGGCCGGACTTATCGGCAGGCACTGGATACATTGATGAAAACCACAACGTCGCCTGTCGCAGGACGCGCTGGCGCCAGTTCGGCCAAGGCCGGTTGACGCCTGCTGATCGTTCAAACATTTGTAGGAAAAAGCATCAGCTCCCCTGATATTCCGCTCGCGGGCAAAAAAAAACGGCACCTTTCGGTGCCGTTCGTTTGTCACGCTTGAAGCATTACTTGCGTGCCGCCTCCCACGATTTCAACAGCTCGGTGTAGCTCACGGTTTCGCCTTTAGGCTTCTCGTTCGCCAGTTTCGGCTTCGGTGCACCCGGTTGGTCGAACCAGTATTGCGCGTCGCGCTCAGGGTTCATCTTAGGTGCGCAGGTGGCCTGGGCCTTGGAGCGTTCCAGACGGGTCATGATCGCGTCCTGATCCTTGGCCAGGCCGTCGAGGGCCTGTTGCGGAGTCTTCTCGCCGCTGGCAGCTTCGGCGATGTGGCTCCACCACAGTTGTGCCAGGCGTGGATAGTCCGGCACGTTGGTCCCAGTCGGCGACCATTGCACGCGGGCCGGGCTGCGATAGAACTCCACCAGGCCACCGAGTTTCGGCGCCAGGTCAGTCATCGCCTGGGAGTTGATGTCCGACTCACGAATCGGCGTCAGGCCAACGATGGTCTTCTTCAACGATACGGTCTTGGACGTCACGAACTGCGCATAGAGCCAGGCCGCGAGTTTCTGTTTCTCAGGCGTGGACTTCATGAACGTCCAGGACCCCACGTCCTGATAGCCCAGCTTCATGCCCTCTTCCCAATACGGACCGCGCGGCGAAGGCGCCATGCGCCATTTCGGCGTGCCATCGGCGTTCACCACCGGCAGGCCCGGCTTGGTCATGTCGGCGGTGAATGCGGTGTACCAGAAAATCTGCTGGGCGATGTTGCCCTGGGCCGGCACCGGTCCGGATTCGGAGAACGTCATGCCCGCCGCTTCCGGTGGCGCGTACTTCTTCATCCAGTCCACGTATTTGGTGGTGGCGAACACGGCCGCAGGGCCGTTGGTGTCGCCGCCGCGGGTCACGCTGGAACCGACCGGATGACAGTCTTCGACGCGAATGCCCCACTCGTCCACCGGCAAGCCGTTGGGCAGGCCCTTGTCGCCACCGCCGGCCATGGAGAACCAGGCGTCGGTGAAGCGCCAGCCCAGGGATGGGTCTTTCTTGCCGTAGTCCATGTGGCCGTAGACGCGCTTGCCGTCGATCTCCTTGACGTCCTCGGAGAAGAACTTGGCGATGTCTTCATAAGCCGACCAGTTCACCGGTACACCCAGCTCGTAGCCGTATTTTTCCTTGAACTTGGCCTTCAGGTCCGCACGTTCGAACCAGTCGGCGCGGAACCAGTACAGGTTGGCGAACTGCTGGTCGGGCAGTTGATAGACCTTGCCGTCCGGCGCGGTGGTGAAGGAAATGCCGATGAAGTCCTTGAGATCCAGTGTCGGCGAGGTGAAATTCTTGCCTTCGTTGGCCATCAGGTCGGTGATCGACTCGGTCTTGCCGTAGCGAAAGTGCGTACCGATCAGGTCCGAGTCGTTGACCCAGCCGTCATAGATATTCTTGTCCGACTGCATCTGGGTCTGCAGCTTCTCCACCACGTCGCCTTCCTGGAGCAGGTCGTGGGTCAGCTGGATCCCGGTGATTTCGTTAAACGCCTTGGCCAGTACCTTGGATTCATATTCGTGAGTGGCGATGGTTTCCGACACCACGTTGATTTTCATCCCGCGAAACGGTTCGGCAGCCTTGATGAACCACTTGAGTTCTTCGAGCTGCTGCTCGGCTGTCAGGGTCGACGGCTTGAATTCACTCCCGATCCATTTTTTAGCGGCGTCTTCATAGGCGTCGGCCCAGGCCGCAGCGCTCAGCCCGCTGAGTGCCAGCATGGCTGCCAATGAAACGCTATGTCGCAGCTTATTGTTTTTATCGAACATAGAGACCTCCTGTTTGGGTTTAAGAGCTTTCGTCGAACCTTTGCGACTAGCCCCACCGCATCACTGCCAACAGCCACACCAAAGACAACGCGAACGCTATCCAGATGCTCCAGTCGGTAACGCCGATTACCAGCAGATGCAGGTAGGCGCTACCGAGAAGACCGATAAACAACCGATCACCACGGGTCGTGGCAATCGGCAGGAAACCACGTCGAGGGATACTCGGCGAACGCAGTTCCCATGTTGTCATGCCTGCCAGCAGCAAGGCGATGACCCCAAAGAATGCCGCCGTCGGGGCGGTCCAGTTCATCCATTCCATCATCGACTCCTCAGACCCGGCCCAGGGCAAAGCCCTTGGCCACGTGGTTGCGAACGAACCAGATCACCAGCATGCCCGGCAGGATGGTCAACACCCCCGCCGCCGCCAGCACACCCCAGTCGATACCGGACGCCGACACCGTGCGGGTCATGACCGCCGCGATCGGCTTGGCATTCACCGAGGTCAATGTCCGGGCCAGCAACAGCTCGACCCAGGAGAACATGAAGCAGAAAAATGCCGTGACACCAATGCCGGACCCGATCAACGGAATGAATATCTTGGTGAAGAACTTGGGGAAACTGTAGCCGTCAATGTAGGCGGTCTCGTCAATTTCTTTTGGCACCCCGGACATGAAGCCTTCGAGGATCCACACCGCCAGCGGCACGTTGAACAGGCAGTGAGCCAGGGCCACGGCGATGTGGGTGTCGAACAGCCCAATTGATGAATACAGCTGGAAGAACGGCAGCAGGAACACCGCCGGTGGCGCCATACGGTTGGTCAGCAGCCAGAAGAACAGGTGCTTGTCGCCAAGAAAGCGGTA
Source organism: Pseudomonas sp. Z4-20 (assembly GCF_051131955.1). Taxonomy (NCBI): domain Bacteria; kingdom Pseudomonadati; phylum Pseudomonadota; class Gammaproteobacteria; order Pseudomonadales; family Pseudomonadaceae; genus Pseudomonas; species Pseudomonas sp. Z4-20. The sequence continues at coordinate 1,980,852 of NZ_CP071641.1, read as the reverse complement.
GCGCGAGAACGCATAGGCCGCCGGCAGCGCGACCGCCAGGGAAATCACCGTGTTCAGGCTGACGTAGTACAGCGAGTTGAGGTAGCCGGTGTACCAGCTCGGGTCGGTGAAGATCACCTTGTAGTTTTGGAAGGTGAAATCCTGCGGCCACAGCGTCAGGCCGCCGAGGATTTCGGTGTTGCTCTTGAACGACATGTTCAGCAGCCAGTAGATGGGCACCAGCAGGAACAGGATGTAGATCAAAAGCGGAATCAGCTTTCTCTTGCTCATTGTGCGGGCCTCAACGGTTGGCGTCGGAGTGCGTCATGGCGGTATAGAACAGCCAGGACACCAACAGAATGATCAGGAAGTACACCAGGGAAAACGCCGCCGCCGGGCCCAGGTCGAATTGACCGATGGCCATCTGCGTCAGGGTCTGGCTGAGGAACGTCGTGGCGTTGCCCGGCCCGCCGCCGGTGAGTACGAACGGCTCGGTATAGATCATGAAGCTGTCCATGAATCGCAGCATCACGGCGATCAGCAGCACGCTTTTCATCTTCGGCAACTGAATGTGGCGGAACACCGCCCAGCTGGATGCACGATCGATCCGCGCCGCTTGATAGTAGACGTCTGGAATCGCCCGCAACCCCGAATAGCACAGCAGTGCCACCAGCGAAGTCCAGTGCCAGACGTCCATCACCAGCACCGTGACCCAGGCGTCCATGGTGTTGGCCGCGTAGTTGTAGTTGATGCCCATGGCGTTGAGCGTCGAACCCAGCAGGCCGATGTCAGCGCGGCCGAAAATCTGCCAGATGGTGCCCACCACGTTCCACGGGATCAGCAGCGGAATCGCCAGGATGATCAACACCAGGGACGACCATTTGCCCTTGGTCGGCATGGTCAGGGCGATGGCGATCCCCAGCGGGATCTCAATCAGCAGCACGCACGCCGAGTAGATGAACTGGCGCAGCAGTGAATCGTGCAGGCGTGGATCGAGCAGCACCTGCCGGTACCAGTCGGCGCCGACGAAGTAGCGGCTGGACTGGTCAAAAATGTCCTGCACCGAATAGTTGACCACGGTCATCATCGGGATCACGGCGCTGAAGGCCACCAGCAGAAATACCGGCAGCACCAGCCACCAGGCCTTGTTGTTCTGCACCTTGTTCATGGCTGCACCTCGCCTGCGGACTCAAGCAGATATTCATCGGCATAGACCATCAGCCATTGGGCCGGGAAACTGATGTACGCCGTACCTTCCGGCACCGGCTTGTCTTCGGCCAGGCGCACTTTCAGCGGTGCGCCATCGAGGTTCAGGGTCAGGATCTTGTAGGTACCCAGGTCTTCGACGTGCACGACCTCGGCTCGCATCGCGTCGTCGTAAGGACCGTCCCAGACATGGATGAATTCCGGACGGATACCGACCTTCAGGCTTTTGCCCTCGGCTTCGGCGACACGCCGTTGCAAAGTGTCCGAGAGCGGCAAGTGGGTCGAGGCAAAACCGACGCCGCCGGACTGCGCCGTGACCTCGATCAGGTTCATGCCGGGGCTGCCGATGAAATAGCCGACAAAGGTGTGGCTCGGGCGCTCGAACAAATCCCGAGGCGTGCCGAACTGGACGATCTGGCCGCCGTACATCACCGCGATCTTGTCGGCGAACGTCGAGGCTTCCAGCTGGTCGTGGGTGACGTAGACCATGGTGATGTTGAACTGCTCGTGGATCTGCTTGAGCTTGCGCCGCAATTTCCATTTCAGGTGCGGGTCGATCACCGTCAGCGGCTCGTCGAACAGGATCGCGGACACATCGTCACGCACCAGCCCGCGGCCCATGGAGACTTTCTGTTTTTCGTCGGCGGTGAGGTTGCGAGCCTTTTTATCCAGCAGACTCTGCAGGTCGAGGACCTCGGCGATTTCCTGCACCTTGGTGTGGATTCGCGCCTCGGCCATGCCCTGGTTGCGCAGCGGGAACGCCAAGTTGTCGAACACCGTCATGGTGTCGTACACCACGGGGAACTGGAACACCTGGGCGATGTTGCGGCGCTCCGGGGTCAGGTCGTTAACCACTTTACTGTCGAACATCACCTGCCCTTCGGAGGGGCTGAGCAAACCGGAGATGATGTTGAGCAAGGTCGACTTGCCGCAGCCAGAAGGCCCGAGCAGCGCGTAGGCACCGCCCTGTTCCCAGATATGGTTCATCTCGCGAATCGCGTAGTCTTCGGGGCCCGCCGGGGTGCTGGTGTAGCTGTGGGCGAGGTTCTGCAAACGAATTTCGGCCATCAGGCAACCCTCGCAATGCGCTGCCCGGGGGCTTGGACGAGCTTGCCCTGGGCATCGAAGACAAACAGTTTGTGGGTCGGAATATAGATGCGGATCGGTGCGTCGACGTCGTATTCGTGCACGCCGGGCAAATGCAGGACGAGCAGGAAGTGTTCGTTGCGCACGTGCAGGAACGTCTCCGAACCGCTGATCTCGGCCACCTCGACGGTCACCGCCAGCTCCAGGTCGTCATCGTTGCTCGGCACCAGGGAGATATGGCTGGGGCGCACGCCGAAACGGAACTCGCCCTCGCCCACCGGACGCAGGTCGACGTTCAGCGGGAAGTGCACGAAGTTGGCGAAGCTGACCTCATTGCCGGCAATGCGTCCCGGCATGAGGTTGATCGGTGGCTCGGAAAACAATTCGGCGGCCAGCACGGTTTGCGGCTGGTGATACACCGAGGACGACTTGCCGCTCTGGATCACCCGGCCTTCATGCAGGATCGTCGTGGTACCGCCCAGGGCCAACGCTTCGTTCGGCTCGGTGGTGGCGTAGACGGCGATGGTGTGGCGAGCCTGGAACAGCTCGCGCATTTCCTGGCGCAGTTCTTCACGCAGCTTGTAATCGAGGTTCACCAGCGGCTCGTCGAACAGGATCAGTTCGGCGTCCTTGACCAGCGCACGGGCCATGGCCGTGCGTTGCTGCTGGCCGCCGGACAGCTCCAGCGGATGACGCTTGAGGAATTTTTCGATCCGCAGCATCTTCGCGGTTTCCAGGACCTTGCCCTGGATAATCTCCTCGGACACACCGGCCTGGCGCAACGGCGAGGCGATGTTTTCGAAAACGGTCATGGTCGGGTAGTTGATGAACTGCTGATAGACCATCGATACATTGCGCAGCCGCACCGGCCGCTTGGTGACATCGACGCCGTTCATCAGGATGCGACCGCTGTCGGGCTTGTCCAGCCCAGCCATCAAGCGCATGAGGCTGGTCTTGCCGGACAGCGTGCGGCCCAGCAGGACGTTGAAGGATCCGGGTTCGAAACTCAGATTGGCATCGTCGATCCAGGTCTGGCCTTCGACGGTGCGACAGATGTGCTCAAGCTGTAATGACATGGCTCGGCCTTTTTATTATTTGGAGTCAAGCGACCCAGGTGCAAAAGCGAAAGCCGTGCCAGAAATCGCAAGCCCATGATTTTATTAGAATAGGTTTCTGTTAAACGGAAAATGGCATTCGCGGATGAACACAAGTGAACAATGAGGAATGAACAACTGAACAATGGGCAGGTTGACAATGAACAATTTTGAACAACACTGAATGAACGCTTTCGGTTAGCCTGGCCTCCAGTCGATGGAGGCGCGATTGCCCCAGCACATGGAGTCTGTGCGAGACTTGCCACAACAATAAAAAATCGCACCTACGAGAGTGCCCCATGGCCGCACCTGCTCCTGCCTTGACCCACGAGGCCATCATCCAAGCCTCCTGGTCCCGCTGCCGCGCCTTTGGCCTGAATCACCAGAGCGTGCCCGCGTTCGACCAACTGCCCGCCGAGGGCATCGCCCAGTTGCTGGAAAGCCAGCATTCATTGGTGCAGACCACGCACCAGGAAGTCCTGCCGTATTACGAGAACATCCTGAGCAATTCCAATTGCCTGATCATGCTGGCCGACAATCAGGGCCAGGTGCTGACGTCCTGGGGCACCCAGCGTTTCATCGAGCCGAAACTGGCCCATGGCTTCAGCGCCGGGGCGAGCTGGATGGAACGCTGCACGGGCACCAACGCCATCGGCACCGCATTGGCTTGCGAACAGGCTGTGCACATCGAACACGATGAACACTTCCTCAAGGCCAACCGCTTCATGACCGGCTCCGCGGCGCCGATCTTCGACGCCGAGCGCAAGGTCATCGCGGTGCTGGACGTCTCCAGCGACAGCTACCTGCCGCCATCCCACACCCTGGGCATGGTCAAGATGATGAGCCAGACCGTGGAGAACCGGCTGATCCTCAACCTGTTTCGCGGTGAGCACTTCCAACTGACCTTCAACACTGGACTGAACAACCTCGACAGCCAATGGGCCGGGTTGCTGATTTTCGATGAGAGCGGCCAGGTGCTTTCGGCCAACCGCCGCGCCGACAACCTGTTGGGCCTCAGCCTGTCGCGGGTGAGCATCGAAAGCCTGTTCAAGGTCTCGCTGATGGAATTGCTCAACCAGCCCGACGGCCTGCCGTTCGCCTTGCAGGCGTCCGGACGCAATCGATTCCAGTGCCTGCTCAGGCGGCCGAAGCAGGTTTTGATCAAGCCGCGCATCTTCACCGACCCGACGCCCTCGCCTACACACGCCCCTGCCAATACCGCCATCAGCCTCAACACCCTGCACTTGGGCGACAGCCGGGTAGAAAAAGCCGTGCGCCAGGCCGAGCGCTTGCTGGAAAAAGACATTCCGCTGTTGATCCACGGCGAGACCGGCGTCGGCAAGGAAGTCTTCGTCAAAGCCTTGCACCAGGCCAGTTCGCGCTGCAAGCAGGCGTTTATCGCGGTCAACTGCGCGGCGATTCCCGCCGAGCTGGTGGAATCGGAATTGTTCGGTTATGAAAAAGGCGCCTTCACCGGCGCCAACCAGAAGGGCAGCATCGGCCTGATCCGCAAGGCCGATCGTGGCACGCTGTTTCTCGACGAAATCGGCGACATGCCCCTGCCAACCCAGGCCCGCCTGTTGCGAGTATTGCAGGAGCGTTGCGTGCAACCGGTGGGCAGCGCCGAGCTGTTCCCGGTGGACATCCGCATCATTTCCGCCACCAACCGCTCGCTGCGTGAACAGGTGCAACTGGGGCGATTTCGCGAAGATTTGTACTACCGCATCGGCGGCCTGACCCTGGAACTGCCGCCGCTGCGCGAGCGCAGCGACAAGCAAGCACTGTTCAAACGCTTGTGGGAACACCACCGCGAACCGACCCAATGGGCCGGCCTGAGCCGCGAAGTCCTCGATCTGTTCGAGCGCCATCCTTGGCCGGGCAACCTGCGGCAAGTCAGCAGCGTGCTGCAAGTGGCCCTGGCGATGGCCGAGGAACAGCCGATCCGGCCGGAGCATCTGCCCGACGATTTCTTCGTTGACCTGGAAATGGAGCCGGTGGAAACACCGGAACCGCTGACCGTGGACCTGAACGATGCCGAGGACTTGAACCGCCAGTTGCAGGCAGTGGGCGGCAATATTTCACACCTGGCGCGACGGCTCGGGGTCAGCCGCAATACGCTGTACAAACGCCTGCGACAGCTTGAAAGCTGAGACGAAAGCAGCCTCCGAAGAGGCTGCGATTCGTTGGAACACCAAGTTAATCGAACGCACCGTTGAGCACTTCATAGATGATGCCGCTGGCGATCGCCACCAGGATCAAGTCGGTGCCGACCTGTTGCCACTCATAACCGTCATAGTGCGGCAAGCGTCCCAATAAACGTCCGTCGAGCTTCTTCGCGATGCCCGGTGGCAACGGCTTGCCGCGGGCGAGGTTTTTCTGGATGCCCGGCGGCAACGCCGGAGCAGGGTTCCAGTAATCCCGATAACCACCAATCACGCCAAGAATGCCGCCACGGTCGACGCTTGGACCGTTATGCCAATCGCCGCCACCGCCCTGGTTGCCCTTGCCTCCCTGGTTGCCCTTGTTGCCGGCATTACCTTGGCCACCCTTGTTGCCCTGCCCGCCCTTGCCTCCTTGCCCCTGACCTTGATCGAACTGAGCGTTTCCCTTGCCGTTACCCGGGTCCGCAACAACGATTCCAGGACCTGTGACCAAGGCAAAACAGGTCATTGCAGCAATCAACGAGCGCGATTTGAACATGGCAGTTCTCTCGAAAAAGGGGATGTCCCCTGTAAAGATATAGAGACTCACGGTGATATTAGTTCCATATCACGCTGCGCGTCGCTTGCCTGCACCGTCCACGCACTTCATGCCCAAGGATGGGTTTGTATTATCAGTGACTTATTTCTGAGGCAAAGTTGAAACGTTGCCGGCCTCGACAGCCATCGATTCATGCCGCTGGTCGCTTGGGGAAAGAGGCCCGCATAACGCCGCTGCCTCTGGCGCAAGGTTTGCACCGGAACGTCGTAGCAGCCCCAGGACGACGTCTTTCTGGCGCGGCAGCAAATTCTCATGCTTGGTCAGCCACTGGAGATGTACCGTGTCAACTCTCAATGAAATCGCAGCGAACCACGCGAGAATGGCAAAACTAAAGGAAGAGGAGTCGATGCGGCTGAACGCACTTGAAAGCCAGGTAGTTGGCAGTTTTGAAATGCCGTGCCCACAAGCAAAGCAGGACATGCCGCTGCACTTTCTGACGATGACCCAAGACCATGTTTTTGCGGAGGCCATGCTCTGAGTGTTGACCTGAGTGCTGGATGAACCTGTCGCCCGTTGATAAACGGGCGATTCAGGATGAGCTGCCTTTTCCCGTTTCCGCCGTCTTCCTGAGCATTCCTTGCTCGCGCGCAGGACTATCGTGATGTCCATCACAGATCAGCTAGCCATTTAAACGACCGGTGCGGTATTTCTGTGCGCAAACGCTTATAAAGCGGGCAGCGCAACGCTTCGGGTTCAAGGCTAAAGACAGAAGCGCAGGACTCTCGGAAGAAATCCACTTTTCATGGAACATAAGGAACGGGAAAATGAGCAGCACTGAACAAGTACAAGGCACCGACAAATACAGCGCCAAATGGCAGGAACGCTTCGCCTTCTTTGACGCCCATGGCGCGCCAAACGACCCGCGCTATAAGGAAGCCGTCAAGACACTGCCTGACTTCAAGAAGAAAATACTGATCAACGCCAACGTCATTGCGTTTTTCTTCGGGCCTATCTACCTGTTCGTCTTGGGCCTGTGGAAGAAGAACCTCGCCCTGCTGGGTACCTTCCTGGCAATCAACATCCTGTTGAGCGTGGTCTTCGCCATCATCGGCATGGATTTCCCCCGACCGTTGAGCATGGGCCTGAACATCGCCATGTCGATGATGTACGCGCTCATGACCAACTACGCCTACTACTTGAAAGAAGTAAAAGGTGAGCAAGGCTGGAATCCGCTTAAAGGCATGCGCCTCTGACATCAGCCATAAAAATTGCGCAAACAGCCCCGCTTGATTGTCCATTGAGAGTCGCCTGGCGTTACCAGGCCTTCTCAAAGGAACTCGACAATGGCTGACAACTTGAGCAATCGCGGGCCCCAAGACCGGAGCCGCATCAGCACTTCCGAAGATTGGGAAATGAAATACTGGACAAAAGAGTTCGGCGTAACCGAAGACGAACTCAAGGCCGCGGTAAAAACCGTTGGACCGATGGCCGATGATGTTCGCCGTCACCTGAAGAAGTAATGAATAAGCCCCACGTGGCTGTGGGGCTTATTCTCGAAAAAAACAATCCCTGCCCCATCGGCTTAGTGCCTTAGATAAGCTCGTTAGAAAAAATGAATTACCCGTTGCGGCGTTCGGTCAACAATTATGAACGCAGTAATCTGACGAGGTAACAGCAATGACTATCGAAGCAGAGACACTCGTACAACTCACCGAAGCCCTTCAGGATCGCGGCATGGTACTGGTATCCGACGTGGCATTTATCCGCGCCCCGTACCGGCATGACCATCACTGGATCTGCGTGGTCCGGTAAAGGGCTTTGGTTGCTTGCATAAAGTGCATCAGCGGACGGCGCCGCTGCAGTCAGGAAGAACCCGGCGGTATCCCGTCCTTGTTGAAGTCTTTCAAACGCTCACGCTCCTGCTCCGTGGAATGGGCGGGGGTGTCGTCCTTGGGCGGTTCTTTTTTCTGTTCGTCAGTCATGGGCATATCCTCTTGGTGATAGGCATTCGGCAGGCCATGGCGTCGGCAGTTCAAACTCTTCACGTCTTCAACAGCCCGTTACAGTCCGTCCTCTTGAATGTCACCCACCCGCAGCTCGCGCACACCGCCTTCTGCAGTGAACCGGACGACGGCGCCCTTTCCTTGCGTCAAGGCAAGTACGTGATCAATCAACGCGTCATGACTGTCGGCCTGCAGGATCGGTTTGTAGCCATGGGACTTGTAGAGGGTCCAACGGTCGTTCTCGAATTCAATCCTGTACACGTCCACTGCCGAGCACTCCGATGATGTTGCCGATAGATACGCTAAGGCGATTGAGTGTTCCGGTTTGAAAGTGATCCTACCGATTGAGGTTCAAATCGAATCCAAAGGCGTTCTCTTGTCACGCGCGCGATCCCACAACCGCACTTCCAGGCTGTTATGCACCGCCGTTGCACAGACTGCCGCCTGGCCGGTAGCGACACTGATTTGCTTGAGCGAATCAACGACGTCTCCAACCGCGTACAAACCTTCGACGCAAGTCGCCTGATGCGCGTCGACGCATAGCGCACCCTGCTCGTCGGTTTCGGCGCCGAGCTGCACCGCCAGTTCGGAGCACACCTGCGAACCCAGTGAGGGGTACACAATGTCGAAGCAGAGGCTCTGGCCCTTGCAGGTTTTTACTTGGACCTGATCGTCGCTGGCCTCGATGTGCTCGACCCTATCGCCAATGAGGCGAATGCCGGCATGCTTCGCCACCGCAACGGCTTCTTCGCAGGCTTGGCTGTCGCCATAAACCAACACCGTCACCCGGTCGGTGAAGTTGCGCAAAAACAATCCGTGGCTGATTGCGCAGCTCGCTTCGCCATATACCGCGACGTTGTCGCCGTTGACTTCGTAGCCATCGCAAATTGCGCAGAGGCGGATCACCGATTGCGCAACCGCATCGTAGGGGCGCTCCATGTGGGGCAGCGTGTCGACGATTCCGGTCGCCAATACGACGCGGCGCGCAATCAGTTCCCGGCCGTTCAGTTGCGCGACGAAACCTGCGCGGTGCTTGATCAGGCGCTTCACCCTTCCCGATTCGATGATCGCGCCGTAGCGCAAGGCCTGCTCTCGCAGCCGGGTGAGCAAGTCCCTTCCAGAGATGCCCGGTGGGAATCCCGGATAATTATGGGACCGTGGAATGAGACTCGCGCGGCTGCGACCACCGTCGGCCACCAAGACCTGCCGATGGAAGCGACTCAAATACACGGCGGTGGTCAACCCGGCGGGGCCAGCGCCGATGATCAGACAATCAAGGTCGACGTGCCCAGCCTCGGTGGAGGCTGATTCTGGCCGAGCGAACAGCTCGTCATAGTCGTCGGGGGCTAAGGGCATCACCTGTTCCTCGTGCTTGCGGTGTCATTAGCAGTGACTCGAACTGAACGACAAAAGATTGCCTGGGCCGACAGACGGCCGTTTGTGCCGTGTTATCAATGACTTGGCGCCCTTCCGTTTGTCCTGTGCGGCAGATCCGCGCGTGAACTTGCGGCTCGCGGCTCTTTTCGAAACTGAAAGAAACCTTGTCGAACAACGCGCACAGAAGGAGCCGCCCAATGGACGCCCCCCGAGAAATCACTTACAGCCAATTCCCACCCATCGAGCATCCTCGGCGCAGCGGCATGCTGCCCGTCGACGACCTGCATACGCTTTATTGGGAAGAGAGCGGCAACCCCGACGGTGTGCCGGTCGTGTACCTTCATGGGGGACCCGGAGAAGGTGCTCCGCCGACCAAACGGCAATTTTGGGACCCGGATCATTACCGCATCGTATTGTTCGATCAGCGCGGTTCCCTTCGCTCGACGCCCTTGGCGGAACTGCGCAACAACACCACCCAGGCACTCGTCAACGACATCGAGGCGTTACGGGAGCACCTGGGAATCGATCGATGGTTGATCACCGGTGGCTCGTGGGGCACCACCTTGGCATTGGCCTATGGCGAGGCGCATCCGCAACGCTGCCTTGGCTTCCTTCTGCGAGGGGTTTTCCTGGGCACGGGCGACGAAATCGACTGGTTCATCCACGGCATGCGACGCTTTTTCCCCCGTGCCCACGAAGACTTCGTGAACTTCATTCCCGAAGCCGAACGGCACGACCTCTTGGAGGCCTACCTGGACCGCATGACCGGCGACGACGAGCAGCTCCGCATGGAAGCGATCCGCGGCTGGGTGCGCTATTCCGCCAGCTGTTCGTTATTACGCCACGACCCTGACGGCGTGGAAGAACAAGCTTCGGACGATCAGACCAGCATCGGCATGGGGTGCCTGGATGCCTGGTACTTCAAGAACAAACTGTTCCTGGAGGAAGATCAACTCATTCGCGACATCGAGGTCATCGCCCATCTGCCCTGTAGAATCATTCAGGGCGGGCACGACATGATCGCGACGCCGAACTCGGCCTTTCGCCTGCACAAGGCGTGGCCAGGCTCGGTACTGACGGTGGTCAACGATGCCGGGCACTCGCCTTCCGAGACGGGGATCATCAGTGCGCTGATTGAAGCGACGGAGCAGTTCAAGCAACGTGGGGAATTCAGTTAGGCGCTGACGGGACGCTATGAAGCCTGCACCAAGCCGGTCTTCAATGAAGCACTCTGCGACTTTCCCCGATCCTTATACGATCAAGCGCACGGTTCAACGCATCCAGCGCCTTTAAAAGCGCCTGCGCTTCAACTTCTCGGCCATCCCCCCACAGGCGCTCAGCCATTTTGTTGAGCGCCAGGATTGAACGCTCGATTTCGGCGGCAGTCGCTGCCGGTTTTTCATCGGGCTGTTTTTTTGGCATTGGGTGATCCTTCCTGAGGCATTGCCCGTCGCTCGGACAATACAAACCGGCATCTGAGTGATGATACTGGAGGGAGGGTCCGCATAGGCAATCTACGAAGCCTTGGCGATGGCATCGGACGCGCTCGCTGCGAAGCGCCACGCTCAAGACCAGATGGCCGTCTCGGTATTGATCTCGGCAACAGATGTAGCGTTGAACTGCCGCTGGCGATGCAAATCATCGCGCATTTTCGGGTAATTGAAGTTCTTGGTTCCCAGCTCTTTCAAAACCAGGCTAGAAATTTTGTACGTGCCGCAATCCGCGCAGTCGACGCGTTCACCGCCTTGATCTTCTTCGCACTGCTGCGCTTCCAGCCCGCATAGATAGCACTTCATACCCGATCTCCTGTTAGCCAATACTTAGGAGATCGCCTCGTCAGAGTAGAAGTTTCAATTTGTGGAACGACGGGCAGGGGGAGTTTACGGCGCTATATCATTGGCCCATCTCACAACCGTGCCCTGCTTCGTTTTTCCGCTTAGGGAAAAGGCGGATCCGCCGCGAAATCCGTAGGGATATTAAGAAAGGAATGCCAAGCATCCACAGCGTCATGATGACGCTGGGCGGCATCCTCCCAAAAAGGACCGGATACCTCTTTCATCGGCACTGGAATTGACCCATGCATTTCCCACCCTGACCCCTGCTCCGTGGATCAACCCCCTTGTTTGCCAGGGCAACGTTGCAACTGCTGGCGGATGCCTTTCGGCGCTTTATCTGGTGGGATGGTTGGTTGAATCCTGGTTCGATGCCGACAAGCGCCGTGCGACGTTGCTCCCTGTCCTGCCCGCTGGGCAGCAGGCGCTGTATGATGCGCTGATCGGGCTCAGTATCCGACAAGGAGAAGTTGCCGCCTCCCGACAAAAAACGCGACATGGCATGTCATCTAATTGGTAGTTAGAACTCAGGAAGAGATCCCCGATGCCCCGAGAAGTTGAGCTCATCAAGTCCGTGCCGGTCCCCTTGAGGTCCGGCGTCACTCACCTTTACACGTCGACGAACCTGGCAGACGCTTTTGCGATTCAGCTCCCTGCGGGCACCTCCAGCGATCCAGACTTGCTCGCGCGATTCATCCTTTCCCACCAGCCATCCTGGATCGGATGGCTCATGAAAGTCCGAGACACTGTCGTTGCCTGTTTTGGGCTCAAGACAGCCAGACATCTGGCGACACTTGCTCATCGGATTCAAATCTTCAAGGTCTACAGCACGAACCAGACTGAAATCGTGTTGGGCGAGGACGACAAGCACCTCGACTTCCGGATATCGATCCTCTGCTTTGAAGAGGCAGAGCCGGAAGGTACTCGCCAACTGGTTTTTTCAACCGTGGTCAAGTGCCACAACCGTCTGGGCCGGGCCTACATTTTCGTCATTGCCCCGTTTCACCGCTTGGTTGTTAAGGCGAGTCTGCGCCGTGCAGCACGCATTGGTTGGCCTTTGGCTGCCTGAGCCGCGACGCCGCAACCCCCGTGGCGAGGGAGCTCGCTCCCGCTGGGTGGCGAAGCCGCCCTAAAAAGGATGGCGCGGTTATACAGACAAACCGCAAAGACTGAGGACAAAAGACTGGGGACAGACCAAGGTTCTGAGCTAAGAAATTGGCAAAGGAGATTTGAACATGAGCCAACACCTGACAACATTTGACATGGCGGCACTACTCGATAGCGACGAAGCAATCAGTGAGTACCTTTCTCAGGTGCTGGCTGATGGTGATAGCGAGGAGTTTCTCCGAGCGATCGGCTATGTAGCCAAGGCCCGAGGCATGGCGCAGATCGCTAAGGACTCTGGCATGGGGCGAGAAAGTTTATATAAGGCGTTCGCACCCGGATCAAAACCGAGATTCGATACCGTACTCAAGGTTATTCATGCGCTAGGCATTGATCTTCATGCGCAGCCTGGGCATGCGGCTAATCATTCACCTGCCTGACGAACGGATTGCACAGCGGGGACAACCACGATTGTGAGCTCACTTATAATCGGACCGTCTCACAATCGTAGTCAGTCCCCGTTCTCCTTATGATCGAATCCGTTCGATGGAAGCTCTCAGCGAAGCAAAGCAAGATAAATCTGTCCCTTTTTCCTCCGCAGCTCGATTAACGCGAGCGCTGCTCCTTCATGTAAATTGAAAGGCAACGAAAAACCCGGCACGATGGCCGGGTTATCCGACGTCATGCTGTTCAGCAATCTACTTAGCACCACCATTCTCACGATTCGTCTGGGCGTCTTGGTCAGAACCCGGGTTGCCAGGAGGCGGGCTCCAGTCCTCCGGTCTCTCGCCAGTGCCCTGCTTCGGCTCAGACTTAGCTTGCTCCAGCCCGGATCCATGGCCTTCGCCTGCGTCGGGCGTCTTCTCATCTGGCCCGGAGTACGGCGCTTCGGGGCCGTTATTGTCATCCACCATGCTATGTCTCCTCTAATGCGCGGAATCTGCGCTATATAGCTGAGAGGCAGCGCTCTGAATGAAAGTGCTATGGCGTCGACGAGCGGACAATAAAAAGCCCGGCTTGATGGCCGGGCTGCTCTTATTAGTTTTTGCAGACTTCCTGCGGAGGCGCAGCAGGCGTCAGCTTCTTGGGAATCACAATTGAAGTGCCAGGAAAAGCGGCGAGTTCAAAAACCGCGAACATGCAAACAAGCGGCTGCTGACCATCTTTGTTTGGTCTGCTACTCACCCCTACCAAAACTTCGTAGTCCTTCCCTGGTCCCAGCGTGTAAACAAGCGCCTGGTCAGCGCAGGCCCAGTAAGAGTTGCCATTGCCACCAACGGTCGCGCCTAGGGTCGCCATTTGGAATGGCAGATCAGTCCTAACGCGATACTCGGTTACGACTTCTTTGTAAGCCCCTTCGCCCATCCGAATGGCAGGGACGTACTGAGCGAGAGTAGGGAAAACTCGTTGCGGCATGCCAAGGCTCGCCGACTTCTGGGGGTACTGCGGATAGTTGATGTTCGCCGTCCCGTCCCGCCCGAAACGTCCGGCTTCAGCCATTTTATGCCGGGTAGCAGGAGCACAACTGCCGGTGATGCTATCGCCGAACACGTCGGAGTTCGTAATAACGCGAACACGCGCCATTCCCTCCGATTGAGCAGGCTCTTCGTATGGAACCGAAGGTATTCCAGAGCAACCAGCAAGTGCTAGAAAAGTTACGAAAGTGACGACTCGCATGACCATTTCCTTATGTACTCGACAACTCAACATCCGACACTACGGCGATTGGATACGTTGGGTTGGACGTCGAATGAGCGTTGTGAGGTGGGATGTAAAAGCTTTGGGAAAGCTTGGAACGCATCCAACAAAAAAGGGCCCACCTTTCGGTGAGCCCTTCTAGACCGCCCAGCAGAGCGGATTTTGTTTGGTAGGCGCGATTGGACTCGAACCAACGACCCCCACCATGTCAAGGTGGTGCTCTAACCAACTGAGCTACGTGCCTGCTGTGAGGCGGCATTCTACGGAATTCCGGAGGGGTGTCAATACCTTTTTTTTCACCTAACCCTATGAATATGCAAAATATTTAATTTCGGTAATCCACCGAAGATTTGGGGGGTGGCTGGCGGCGGATTTTTAACTCGGGTAGGATCGCTGCATTCGTAAAAAATATAAAACAGAGGTTCCAGAATGGCGAACACAGCCTACCCAGCGTCATATTACGCCGCTTCGGCCAATCCGGCGCCTTCGCGCCCTGCCCTGCAGGATGACGTCGAAACCGATGTGTGCGTGATCGGCGCCGGTTATACCGGCCTGTCGTCTGCACTGTTTTTGCTGGAGAACGGTTTCAAGGTCACCGTGCTTGAGGCGGCCAAGGTGGGCTTTGGCGCGTCGGGTCGCAACGGCGGGCAGATCGTTAACAGTTACAGCCGCGACATTGATGTGATCGAGCGCAGCGTCGGTCCGCAGCAGGCGCAGTTGCTGGGCGACATGGCGTTCGAGGGCGGGCGGATCATTCGCGAGCGGGTGGCGAAGTATCAGATTCAGTGTGATCTGAAGAACGGTGGTGTATTCGCCGCCCTCACCGCTAAACAGATGGGCCATCTGGAGTCGCAGAAGCGTTTATGGGAGCGTTTCGGTCATACCCAATTGGAACTGATGGATCAGCGACGTATTCGCGAGGTGGTGGCTTGCGATGAGTATGTGGGCGGCATGCTCGACATGAGCGGCGGGCATATTCATCCGCTCAACCTGGCCTTGGGCGAAGCAGCGGCGGTGGAGTCGCTGGGTGGGATCATTTATGAGCAGTCGCCGGCGGTGCGCATTGAGCGCGGCGCCAGTCCGGTGGTGCATACCCCGCAGGGCAAGGTCAGGGCCAAGTTCATTATCGTGGCGGGCAACGCTTACTTGGGCAACCTGGTGCCGGAGCTGGCGGCCAAGTCCATGCCGTGCGGCACGCAGGTAATCGCCACCGAGCCGCTGGGCGATGAACTGGCTCGCAGCCTATTGCCCCAGGATTATTGCGTGGAGGACTGCAACTACTTGCTCGATTACTACCGGCTGACCGGCGACAAGCGCCTTATCTTCGGTGGCGGCGTGGTGTATGGCGCGAGGGATCCGGCGAACATTGAGGCGATCATTCGGCCGAAGATGCTCAAGGCGTTCCCGCAGCTCAAGGATGTGAAGATCGACTACGCCTGGACCGGAAATTTCCTGCTGACGCTGTCGCGTCTTCCGCAGGTCGGGCGGCTGGGGGATAACATTTATTATTCCCAGGGCTGCAGCGGCCATGGCGTGACGTATACGCACTTGGCGGGCAAGGTCTTGGCCGAGGCGCTGCGTGGTCAGGCTGAGCGTTTTGATGCGTTTGCGGACCTGCCCCACTACCCTTTCCCAGGCGGTCAGTTGTTGCGTACGCCTTTTGCGGCGTTGGGGGCTTGGTATTACGGGTTGCGGGATAAGTTGGGGTTCTGAAGCGGCCAACAACAAGGGCTGCTTCGCAGCCCAGCGGGAGCAAGCTCCCTCGCCACGGGGCCTGTTCCAATCTTTCAAATTCCGAAAACAAAAAACCCCGGTCTTTCGACCAGGGTCCTTGCTATCGACTAGAAGATAACTTTGCAGCTTTCTTCTTAGCTTCAAGGCGTTCAGTGGGCCTCGAAGCAGATATGGCGCAGCGGACGGGACTCGAACCCGCGACCCCCGGCGTGACAGGCCGGTATTCTAACCGACTGAACTACCGCTGCGTATCGCTATGGACTTGCGTCCAGTTAACTCGTCTGATCTAAACCCTTGGGCTTAAATCTCGAACCAGGCGAACCTGCTTCGGAAAATATGGCGCAGCGGACGGGACTCGAACCCGCGACCCCCGGCGTGACAGGCCGGTATTCTAACCGACTGAACTACCGCTGCGCGTCGGTGGAGGCTTTTGACAGCTTCCATCTTGCTTTCGCAAGACTCTCAAGAAACATGGTGGGTGATGACGGGATCGAACCGCCGACATTCTGCTTGTAAGGCAGACGCTCTCCCGGCTGAGCTAATCACCCTTTGCTGCGTTGAGGCCGCGAAATTTACGCAGGTACCGAAGCTAAGTCAATAGCAGCGTTGGATTTTTTTCAAAAACAGTTTCAAGCGGCGAGCTTCAAGCGACAGGTCAAAAGCAGTGGAGCCGCACCACCCTGCTTGCAGCTCAAAACTTGCCGCTTGTAGCTGCTCTTCATTGATAAATCATCTTCTTGGACATGCCGCCGTCAACGATGAATTCTTGGCCCGTGACGAAACTGGCGTTGCGCGACAACAACCACGCCACCATCGCCGCCACGTCTTCTACCGTGCCTACCCTGCCCGCCGGATGCTGGGCATGATCGGCGTCGGTCAATGGCTCTGCGCGACGTTGTGATGGGTCCCGCGCATCGATCCAGCCAGGGCTGACCGCGTTGACGCGGATCTCCGGGCCCAGGCTGATCGCCAGGGCGTGGGTCAGCGCCAACAGACCGCCCTTGCTTGCGGCATAGGCCTCGGTGTCGGGCTCCGATTGCGCGGCGCGGGTCGAGGCCAGGTTGACGATGGCGCCGTTGTGGGCACGCAGGTAAGGCGCGCAATGCTTGGCCAGCAGCATCGGCCCGCCGAGGTTCACCGCCAGGACCCGGTTCCAGTGAGCCAGGTCCAGGCTTTCCAGGATGATGTTGTGCGGGTCGGCGATGGCCGCGTTGCACACCAGCGCGTCGAGCCGCCCGAACTGTCCGAGCACCTCGGCAATACCGGTGGCGACCTGCGCCTCGTCCGCCACATCCATCGTGACGAACCAGGCGTTGTCGCCCAGGGTTTTCGCTACCTTGGAACCACGCTCGCGGTCCAGATCGGTCAGCACCACTTGCCAGCCTTCACAGATCAGCCAAGCGGCAATGCCCAGGCCGATCCCCCGCGCGGCGCCCGTCACCAGGGCAACCCGGCCGTGAATACCGCTCGGCGGCGTTGCCAGCTCGATCACAGGGCCGCCAACCCGCGGGCCAGGTCGGCTTGCAGGTCCGCTACGTCTTCCAGGCCGACCGCAACGCGGATCAGGCTATCGCGAATGCCCGCCGCTTCACGCTCCTGTGGCGACAGGCGGCCATGGGACGTGGTGCTCGGGTGCGTGATGGTGGTCTTGCTGTCACCCAGGTTGGCGGTGATGGAAATCAATCGAGTGGCATCGATGAAGCGCCAGGCGCCCTCCTTGCCTCCCTTGACCTCGAAACTCACCACCGCGCCGAAACCGCGTTGCTGGCGCGCCGCCAAATCGTGTTGCGGATGGCTCTTGAGCCCGGCGTAATGGACTTTCTCGATGCCGTCCTGCTGCTCCAGCCACTCGGCCAGGAGCTGGGCGTTGGCGCAATGGGCTTTCATGCGCAGGCCGAGGGTTTCCAGGCCTTTGAGGAAGATCCAGGCGTTGAACGGGCTGAGGGTCGGCCCGGCAGTGCGCAGGAAACCCACCACTTCTTTCATCTGCTCGCCACGACCGGCGACAACGCCGCCCATGCAACGGCCCTGGCCGTCGATGAACTTGGTGGCCGAATGCACCACCACGTCCGCGCCCAATTTGAGCGGCTGTTGCAGCGCCGGGGTGCAGAAGCAATTGTCGACCACCAGCATGGCGCCCTTGGCGTGGGCGATTTCCGCCAGCGCGGCGATGTCGACCAGTTCGGCGAGCGGATTGGACGGCGATTCGACAAACAGCAGCTTGGTATTGGCCTTGACCGCGGCATCCCAGGCGGACAGGTCCGCCAGGGGTACGTAGTCGACCTCCACGCCAAAGCGCTTGAAGTACTTCTCGAACAGGCTGATGGTCGAGCCAAAGACGCTGCGCGACACCAATACATGATCGCCGGCGCTGCACAGGCTCATCACGACCGCCATGATCGCGGCCATGCCGGTGGCGGTGGCGACGGCTTGCTCGGCACCTTCCAGGGCGGCGATGCGCTCCTCGAAAGCCCGCACGGTCGGATTGGTATAACGCGAGTAGACGTTGCCCGGCACCTCGCCAGCAAAGCGCGCCGCAGCATCGGCGGCGGTGCGGAAGACGTAGCTGGAGGTGAAGAACATCGGATCGCCATGCTCGGCTTCCGGTGTACGGTGCTGACCCGCGCGAACCGCCAGGGTATCGAACGCTACGCCTTCGAGGTCGCTGTCCAGCCGACCGGCATCCCAATCCTGACTCATGCTGTCACTCCTTAATCGGTTAAACGCAAACCGGCCCCTCAGGGCCGGTTCGTTAATCAGTTGTTGTACAGATCGATGATCGCGCTGACCGCCTGAGTCTTGGCCTTGGACGCATCGTTACGCGCGTTCTCGATCCGGTTCAGGTAGGCCTCGTCGATGTCGCCGGTGACGTACTTGCCGTCGAATACCGCGCAATCGAACTGCTCGATCTTGATCTTGCCGCCGCCGACCGCTTCGATCAGGTCCGGCAGGTCCTGGTAGATCAGCCAGTCGGCGCCGATCAGGTCGGCGACTTCCTGGGTCGTGCGGTTATGAGCGATCAGCTCATGGGCACTCGGCATGTCGATGCCGTAGACGTTCGGGTAGCGCACGGCCGGGGCCGCCGAGCAGAAATACACATTCTTGGCACCGGCTTCGCGGGCCATCTGGATGATCTGCTTGCAGGTGGTGCCGCGCACGATGGAGTCGTCCACCAGCATCACGTTCTTGCCGCGGAATTCCAACTCGATCGCGTTGAGCTTCTGGCGTACGGATTTTTTCCGCGCAGCCTGGCCCGGCATGATGAAGGTACGGCCGATGTAGCGGTTCTTCACGAAGCCTTCGCGGAACTTCACGCCCAGGTGGTTCGCCAGCTCCAGGGCGGCGGTTCGGCTGGTGTCCGGGATCGGGATGACCACGTCGATGTCGTGGTCCGGACGCTCGCGCAGGATCTTGTCGGCCAGCTTCTCGCCCATGCGCAGGCGCGCCTTGTAGACCGAGATACCGTCGATGATCGAGTCCGGGCGCGCCAGGTAGACGTGCTCGAAGATGCACGGGGTCAGGCTCGGGTTGGTCGCGCACTGGCGGGTATACAGCTTGCCGTCTTCAGTGATGTAGACCGCTTCGCCCGGGGCCAGGTCGCGAATCAGGGTAAAGCCCAGCACGTCCAGGGACACGCTTTCGGAGGCGATCATGTACTCGACGCCCTCGTCGGTATGACGCTGGCCGAATACGATCGGACGAATGCCGTGAGGGTCACGGAAACCGACAATGCCGTAGCCGGTGATCATCGCCACCACCGAGTAGCCACCGACACAACGGTTGTGCACGTCGGTCACGGCGGCGAACACGTCCTCTTCGGTCGGCTGCAGCTTGCCGCGCTGGGCCAGCTCGTGGGCGAACACGTTGAGCATCACTTCCGAGTCGGAACTGGTGTTGACGTGGCGCAAGTCAGATTCGTAGATCTCCTTGGCCAGTTGCTCGACATTGGTCAGGTTGCCGTTGTGCGCCAGGGTGATGCCGTACGGCGAGTTGACGTAGAACGGCTGGGCCTCGGCCGACGTCGAGCTGCCTGCTGTCGGATAACGCACATGCCCAATGCCCATGTGGCCAACCAGGCGCTGCATGTGGCGCTGATGGAACACGTCGCGCACCAGGCCATTGTCCTTGCGCAGGAACAACCGGCCGTCATGGCTGGTCACGATACCGGCAGCGTCCTGGCCGCGGTGCTGGAGCACGGTTAGCGCGTCATACAGCGCCTGATTGACGTTCGACTTACCGACGATACCGACGATGCCACACATGCGACGCAACCCCTACTTAATGGATCTGAACTGAACAACACTCACTGCGGCGTTTTGGCCATCGGCGAGAGGTGTTCCTTGAACGGTATTTCAGCGGGTACGCTGATACCGCTGGCAAGCCACTGACTGCTCCAACCCAGGATCAGGTTCTTGGACCAGTCTGCGACCAATAGAAATTGTGGCACGAGCCGGGACTCCTGCCACCACGTATCCTGTTGTACCGGCCCCAGGCTCAGCAGCCCGACGGCCACGACCACCAGCAACGCGCCACGCGCCGCGCCGAAGGCCATGCCCAGGAACCGGTCCGTCCCGGAAAGCCCGGTGACGCGAATCAGTTCGCCGATCAGATAATTGATCATTGCGCCCACCAGCAAGGTGGCGATAAACAAGATGGCACAGCCCGCGATCACGCGAGCCGATGGGGTTTCGATGTATCCGGCGAGGTACTGGGACAGCGAGCCACCAAACATCCAGGCTACGACTCCCGCGATGATCCAAGTCAGTAGCGAGAGGGCTTCCTTGACGAAGCCGCGGCTCAGACTGATCAATGCGGAGATGGCGACGATTGCAACGATCGCCCAGTCAACCCAGGTAAATGGCACGGTGCAGCCTACAGACGGATAAGGCGGCGCATTTTAGCAGAGCGCAGGGCTGTCGGTAAGCTGCATGGCTCAAATCAGCTAAATGGCCGTTCAACCGCGCTCTGGCTGGAAACGCACCACGAAACCCTTGAGGTTCTGCTGGCGATTGAGCAGGTCACGCAGGCGGTCGGCTTCGGCACGCTCGATCAGCGGGCCGACAAACACCCGGTTCTTGCCATCGGCGGAACGGATATACGCGTTATAGCCTTGGCTGCGCAGGTTTTTCTGCAGTTTTTCAGCGCTTTCGCGGCTGGTGAGGCTCGCCAGTTGCACTGACCAACTGACCGACAGACCGTTGGCATCGACGCGACTTTGCGTGGTGTCCGGCTTGGTGGCGGGGGTGATCGGCTGGCTTGGCGGCGGCTTGACTGATGGTGTGGCCGGAACAGGTGTTGGCGCAACGACCGGCTTGCTCGGCGCCGACGGAGCAGGCGCTACAGCAGCGGGGGCGGAGGCAGTCGGCGCGGAAGGCTCAGCGGATTGCCCGGCCAGTTCCTCGTCACTCGGAACAGGCTCTTGAGGCAATGCCTGCGGCTCGGGCACCGCCACCGGCTCGACCTGTACCGGCGGCACGGCGGGCGCCTGGGGCGCGGCGGGCGCATCAACCGTGACCTGGCGCTGCTCGTCCTGACGGGAAAACAGCATCGGCAGGAAAATCACTGCCAGGGCCACCAATACCAAGGCCCCGACCATGCGCTGCTTGTACGCTTTATCCAGCAATGCCATCTGCAGCTTCCTCCGTGGAGCGCCGGGCTAGCCATTGAAGGGCCTCGGCAACGCAAAAAAATGATCCGAACAGCAGGATCTCATCAGCGGCCGTCGCCAGGGCGCACTGCCCTTCCAACGCGTCAGCCACGCTGCCATGGGCATCAACCGAAGCGCCACGACGCTGCAGCGCTGCCTGCAACTCGCTTGCCGGACGCGAGCGCGGTGAATCCAGCGGCGCCACGGCCCAATGCTGGACACTAGCATTCAACGCGTCGACAACGCCATCCAAGTCCTTGTCCGACAGCAGCCCGAACACCGCCAAACGCTTGCCTGCCACCGACCGTCGCGCCAGGCGCTCGGCCAGGTACTGGGCCGCATGGGGGTTATGGCCGACATCCAGCAGCAGGTTGATGCGCTTGCCTTGCCAATCGAACGAGCGGCGGTCGAGACGACCGACGACGCGGGTTGCCTGCAACGCCTGCACAATCTGCCCGGCGTCCCAAGGCAAGCCCAACAACGAGTAAGCCTGGAGCGCCAGCGCGGCGTTTTCCATCGGCAGGTCGAGCAGCGGCAGATCGTGCAGCTCCACCGGGTTGCCCTTGGCATCGGTGCCGCGCCACTGCCAATGCTGCTCGGTCATCGCCAGGTCGAAATCCCGTCCGCGCAGGAAGAATGGGCAGCACAGCTCGCGAACCTTGTCCAGCAAAGGCTGCGGCGGATCGAGGTCGCCACAGAGCGCGGGCGCGCCCTGGCGGAAGATGCCGGCTTTTTCGAACGCCACGGATTCGCGGGTATCGCCCAGGTAATCGGCATGGTCCACGCCGATGCTGGTAACCAGCGCGACGTCCGCATTGACAAGGTTGACCGCATCCAGCCGTCCGCCCAGGCCGACTTCCAGCACGACGGCATCCAGGCCGGCACGGGCGAACAACCAGAACGCTGCGAGGGTGCCCATCTCAAAATAGGTCAGGGAAATCTCGCCTCGCCCGGCTTCCACCGCCGCGAAGGCTTCGCACAGCTCGGCATCAGTGGCTTCGACGCCATTGACCATGACCCGTTCGTTATAGCGCAGCAGGTGCGGCGAGCTGTAGACCCCGACGCTCAGCCCCTGGGTACGCAGCAACGAAGCCACGAAGGCGCAGGTCGAGCCTTTGCCATTGGTGCCGGTGACCGTGATGACCCGGGGCGCCGGCTTGGCCAGTCCCATGCGGGACGCTACCGTTTGCGAGCGCTCCAGCCCCATGTCAATGGCCGATGGATGCAACTGCTCGAGGTAGGCAAGCCAGTCGCCCAGGGTACGTTGGGTCATAGGCCAGCAGGCGCCGGTGGAACCACAATCGGCTCGATCGGTGCGGCGACGAAGGTCGGCGTCGGCAGACCCATCAGTTGCGCCAGCAGGTTGCCCAGGCGCGGACGCAGCTCCTGGCGGTGGATGATCATGTCGATGGCGCCGTGTTCCAGCAGGAACTCACTGCGCTGGAAGCCTTCCGGCAGCTTCTCGCGCACGGTCTGCTCGATCACACGCGGGCCGGCAAAGCCGATCAGCGCCTTCGGCTCGCCGACGATGACATCGCCGAGCATAGCCAGGCTGGCAGAAACGCCGCCGTAGACCGGGTCGGTCAGCACCGAGATGAACGGAATGCCTTCTTCACGCAGACGCGCCAGCACCGCCGAGGTCTTGGCCATTTGCATCAGGGAAATCAGCGCTTCCTGCATCCGCGCACCGCCGGAAGCGGCGAAGCAGATCATTGGGCAGCGATTTTCCAGGGCATGGTTGGCAGCACGCACGAAGCGCTCGCCGACGATGGCACCCATCGAGCCGCCCATGAAGGAAAATTCGAAAGCCGAGACCACCACCGGCATGCCCAGCAGGGTGCCGCTCATGGATACCAAGGCGTCCTTTTCACCGGTCTGCTTCTGGGCAGCGGTCAGGCGATCCTTGTATTTCTTGCCGTCGCGGAATTTCAGGCGGTCGACTGGCTCCAGGTCAGCGCCCAGTTCTACACGACCTTCTGCGTCGAGGAAAATATCGATACGGGCACGCGCGCCAATGCGCATGTGGTGGTTGCACTTGGGGCAAACGTCCAGGGTCTTTTCCAGCTCGGGACGGTACAGCACCGCCTCGCAGGAAGGACATTTGTGCCACAGACCTTCAGGCACCGAGCTTTTCTTCACCTCGGAACGCATGATCGAAGGGATCAGTTTGTCTACCAACCAGTTGCTCATGCTTTCTTTCTCCAGTACCGGCGGCCCGAACGCTTTGGTTCGCGGCCCCGCGTATGCCCTTGAGCTCAAATTCATTGTGCGGCGAGGATTGAGAAACCACCGCGGTCAGCGCGAAACATGACCTGCGTCCAGCCCAACCATCCCCTGCCATCCCGGCAACCGCTCCACGGCGATTGCCCCTACGCTATCGGCCCACCCGGAGGCGGCGCCTGCCTGCTTTGTACAGTGCAGGTATGGACGGCGGCAGTCTGCCAGCCGTCACATTGACTACTGGCTGCCGCGAACTGCCGCCATGAATGCACGAATCTTCGCCGGATCCTTGATGCCCTTGGCCTGCTCCACCCCGCCACTGACGTCCACCGCATAGGGGCGAACCTGGGCGATGGCTGCGGCGACGTTCTCCGCCGTCAGGCCGCCGGCGAGGATGATCGGCTTGTCCAGGCCTTGCGGCACCAGCGACCAATCGAACGCTTCGCCGGTGCCGCCAGGAACGCCCTCCACATAGGTGTCCAGCAAGATACCGCTGGCACCAGCAAAAGCCGCGCAACTGGCCGCGATGTCGTCACCGGCCTTGACCCGCAACGCCTTGATATACGGGCGATGCCAACCTTCGCAATCGGCGGGTGTCTCGTCACCGTGAAACTGCAGCAGGGCCAGCGGCACCGCATCGAGTATCTCGCCCAGCTCGCAACGGCTGGCGTTGACGAACAGGCCAACCGGCGTGACGAACGGCGGCAGCGCCCGGATGATCGCCCTCGCCTGTTGCACCGTCACCGCTCGCGGGCTCTTGGCGTAGAACACCAGCCCGATGGCGTCCGCACCGGCCTCGACCGCTGCCAGCGCATCTTCGACGCGGGTTATTCCGCATATCTTGCTGCGAACGACCGGCATGGTGGGTAAAACCTCAAGCAAATCCGTGAAAGTCCCGGATGGTAACAAATGCAACGAAGGCCGTCAGCCGTCGAGTTCCGAGAACCCCGTGAGGAAATGTGGCCCGATGTAACGCTCCGGCAGCTCGAACTCATCGTGGTATTGCACCTGCACCAGATACAAGCCAAACGGGTGCGCGGTGACGCCACCGGAACGGCGGATGCGGCTTTCAAGCACTTCCTTGATCCATTCCACCGGCCGCTCACCCGCGCCAATGGTCATCAGCACACCGGCGATATTGCGCACCATGTGGTGCAGGAAGGCGCTGGCACGGATGTCGAGCACGATCATTTTGCCGTGACGGGTCACGCGCAAATGATGCAGCTCCTTGATCGGCGACTTGGCCTGGCACTGGCCGGCGCGAAAGGCGCTGAAATCATGGACACCGACCAGGCACTGCGCGGCCTCGGCCATGCGCTCGACGTCCAGCGGGCGGTGGTTCCAAGTGATCTCTTCGTTCAGGTGCGCCGGGCGGATCTGGTCGTTGTAGATCACATAGCGATAACGCCGGGCGATGGCCTTGAAGCGCGCATGGAAGTGTGCAGGCATGGCTTTGGCCCAACTGACGCTGACGTCGTGGGGCAAGTTGATGTTAGCGCCCATCACCCAGGCTTTCATCGAACGCTCGACCTGAGTGTCGAAATGCACCACCTGGCCGCAGGCATGCACGCCGGCATCGGTCCGGCCGGCGCAATGCAGCGACACGGGCGAGTCGGCGACTTTGGACAGCGCGTTTTCGAGGGTTTCCTGCACCGTCAGTACCCCGGAGGCCTGACGTTGCCAGCCGCGATAGCGCGAGCCTTTGTATTCAACGCCCAGGGCGATCCGGAAAAAGCCGTCGGCCGCCATTTCGGCGGCCGGGTTGTCTATGTTTGCCAAGGAATTACAGCCTGCTGAGATACGCAAAGGCGGGCATTATAAGCCCGGAGCGACGGGATGCCAGTGCAACCGCTGGTCCTTCGCCACGATGAATCGCACGCAAACAAAAACGGCAGCCTCATCGGCTGCCGTTGTTGGTCTACCGCTGGCTCACGCCAGGCGCGAGAGCATTTCCTGCGCTTCACTCTTCTGCGTGGCATCGCCTTCGTTGAGGACTTCGCCAAGGATATCCCGGGCGCCATCGTCGTCGCCCATGTCGATATAAGCCTGGGCCAGGTCGAGCTTGGTTGCCACTTCGTTGGTGCCGCTGAGGAAGTCGAAGTCTTCCGGTTCATCGCCAGCACTCGCCAAGGCGTCTTCGGCGGTGAAGGTTGGCTGGCTCAGGCTGTCGGACAGGCGATCCAACTCGGCGTTGACATCATCCAACTCCGACTCGAAAGCATCTTTCGGCCGGTCCTGGGCGTCCATTTCGTCGGCCAGGGACAGATCGAAATCCGCTGGCAGCTCAAGATCGTCGGACGGGGTGTCATCCAGGGCAGGCGTGTCGGCAACTGGCGTGTCCAAGCCCTTGAGATCGTCGTCCAGGTCCAGCAGGAAGTCTTCATCAGCCAAGGCTGGCGCCGGAGCATCGGCGCCCAGGTCCAGGTCGAAGTCCGACAGATCGTCGAGGCTTTCGTTAGCCTGATTGGCTTCGGTCTGCTGCTTGAGCAGCGCCTCGAAGTCCAAGTCGTCGTCGGCTGGAAATGCGTCCAGCTCGACAGCAGGCTCCGACACCGCAGGTGTCGGTGTCTCCAGATCGTCCAGGCTCAAGTCAAAGGCACTGTCGAGTTCTTCATTGGTCGCTGGCGTGTCTTCCAGCAGCGACTTGACGTATTGAGCATCCAGCTCGGCGGCGACTGCCGCAGCGGCCAAGCCTGCGCCGGCGGCAACCGCCATGGCCGGGAAACGGCTCTTGAGCTGTTCAACCTGGGCGTAGTTCTCGCCGTTGGCAACCAGTTGGCGCTCCTGGGCGACAAAGGCATCGCGGTCGCCTTGCTGGCCATAGACTTCCATCAATTTCAGCCGCAGGTCGCTGCGCTGGGGCTCGGCCTTGATGCCTTGCTCCAGCAGGTCAGCGGCCTGGTTCAAGCGACCGCGGTCGATGTGAGACTGGGCTTGGGGCAACACATCGTCATCGGAAGGCTCCGCGGCCGGTGCCACCAACGGTGCGGCGATTGGTGGCGTGACGATTACCGGCGCAACCAACGGAGCGGGCTTGGGTACGGGCGCCGGGGCTGGCTTGGGCTCGAGCTTTACGCTTGGCGGTGGAACGTCAATGCCCTCGAAGCTGCTCGGGGGCAGATCGAGCTCCGGGGAGAAGTCGGCCTCCTCCTCGAGGGCTCGGGCCATGCGCAGATGTTTCTCTGCTTCCTGCTGGGCCTTGCGGCGACGGGCGAGCAACAACAGCAGGAGCAAGAGGACCAACGCGCCACCGCCGATCAGCCCCAACAGGATCGGATTGGTCAGCAGGTCGTTGTACTTTTTCTCATCGGAAGCAGCAGGTGTCGGCTCGACCGGAGTGGCCGGCGGAGTCGCCTCTGGGGCGGCTTCGGGTGCTGGCGTTGCTGTCGGCGCTTGTGCCGACGGCCCAGGGGTCAACTCTGCCGACATCGTCGGAGTCGACTCGCCGGCCGGAGGAACCGCGACGCCCTCGCCCTGCATCTTGGCCAGTTGATTGTTCTTCAGCTCGATCAGGCGCTGCAGCTTGTCCAGCTGGCTTTGCAGATCGGCCATGCGGCTTTTCAGTTCTTCATTGTCGCGGCGGGCCGAATCGAGGCTCTCCTGCGTCACCGCAAGCTTGTCGCTCAGAACCTGGGCATCGCCAGCGGCTCCTTTGCCCTTGTTGCCGGCCTTCGCCGACTCGGCGGAAACCAGGCTCAGGTTATCGCGATCGGCCGCCTGGGCTGGGGCGCCTTCATTAGCGCCACGCTTGGTGGCATCCAACTGCTGTCGACCGTTACCTGCCACGCCCCGACGCCCTTGGCGCCAGGCGGCATTCTGCGCGGCCACTTCAGCGATGGCCTGGGGTTGTGGCAACGCGGTGCTTTGCACTGGGTCCGGCAGGCGCAGGACTTGGCCGGTCTTGAGCAGATTGATGTTGCCGTTGATGAATGCGTTCGGATTCAGCGCTTGAATCGCCAGCATGGTCTGCTGCACGGACCCGCCATTGCGCACCTTGGCGGCGATTTCCCACAGGGTGTCGCGCGGCGTGGTGGTGTATTGGGAGGGCTTGGTGGCGCCGGTGACTGGCGAAGAGACCACTTGGGACGGCTTGGCCCGGGCGGCATCGGCGGCCTGCGGCGAGAATTTGGACGGATCGATCAGCACACTGTAGTCGCGCAGCAAACGGCCATTGGGCCACATTACTTGAACGAGGAACTTGACCATGGGCTCGGTCATTGGCCGGCTGGACGTCACCCGCAGGACGCTCTTGCCGTTGGCGTTGATCACCGGGGTGAAGCTCAGGTCATTGAGAAACGCCTGGCGATCGATGCCGGCCTTGGCGAATTCTTCGGCCGGAGCCAGGCTTGGCACGACTTCGGCGGCCGTCAGCTGCTGGACATCGAGCAACTCGATCTCAGCCACAAGAGGTTGGTTCGGCGGCGACTTCAGGGTCAATTCCCCGAGCCCGAGCGCTTGCGCCATACCGGAGGACAGCGCCGAGGCGGCCGCTATTGCTAACACCAGTTTGCGAACTTGAACCATAGCCTCTTCCTTTGTTTGAACATTCCTCGGCCAGCGAGAAGGTGTTGATGCCGCTGCCGTAAGGCATTGCGCGCAGCCCCGAAGCGACGGCGCGCGCGATCGTTTCACTCATGCCCAGGAGAAGTCCCCGGGAGGGAGGTTCGCCTTCAGCATTCTGACCAAGCATAGCGCCCAGCTAGAACCATTCGACAAATTGTTGCCAAGTATCTTTTACAGCAGGTCTTTTATCAACAACTCAGCCACCTGCACCGCATTGAGCGCCGCCCCCTTGCGCACGTTA
This sequence comes from Pseudomonas sp. Z4-20, assembly GCF_051131955.1. Taxonomy (NCBI): domain Bacteria; kingdom Pseudomonadati; phylum Pseudomonadota; class Gammaproteobacteria; order Pseudomonadales; family Pseudomonadaceae; genus Pseudomonas; species Pseudomonas sp. Z4-20. Next base: position 1,952,368 of record NZ_CP071641.1, on the reverse strand, counting down.
TCTGACGTCAGCCACATATTTAGTTCCGCCGGGTCGTCGATACCGGCGCGCACGCGTCCGATATAAACCACGTCCTGCCCCACCGCATCCCCCACCGGGGTCGGGTAATCGCCTGCGTCTACCAGCTCGACGCCAGGGGCCGCTTCCAGAGCTGCGTTGATCTTCGCCAGGTCAACGGCACGGGCAGACTGCACGGTCACGCTAAAGCTATCGCCAAAAAACACCGGGGCTTGAATGCAAGTGACGGAAATCTTTAGCAAAGGTTGCTCCAACACCTGGCGCAACTCGCCCACCAGGCGCTTTTCCAGCGATGTGTGACCCTGTTCGTCGGGAGCACCGACCTGGGCCAGCAGGTTGAATGCCATCTGCCGGTCGAAAAATTTCGGCTCAAGTGGGCGAGCGTTGAGTAACTCGGCGGTCTGGCGCGCTAGCTCGCTCACCGCCGCGCGCCCTTGGGCGGACACGGCGAGGCTGGCGGTCAGGCTGATGCGTTCCATCTTCAGGCATTCGCGCAGCGGCGCCAATGCAACGGCCAACACCGTCGCCGAGGCGCTGGGGCTGCTGACCTGGATCGGCTTGCGCAGGCCAGCCAGCTTCTTCGGGTTGGCCTCCGGCACAATCTGCGGCGCCTGTTCTGGCGGCAACGCGCCGGACAGGTCTATCAGGGCACAACCGGCAGCCGTGGCACGCGGGGCAAAACTCAGGGTGACCGCCGGTCCGGCCGCGAAGAACGCCAGCTGGACTTTGCTGAAATCAAATTCATCGACCTCACGTACCCGCACGTTTTTGCCGCGAAACATCACCGAGCTTCCCGCCGATTCGCTGCTGGCCAGCAGGTGCAGGGTGCCAACCGGGAAATCCCGCTCTTCGAGAATCTGGACTAGGGTTTCGCCGACAGTACCGGTGGCGCCGATCACGGCAATATCAAAGGACTGGCTCATGGGTCTACCTCAGGTAACACGTGGGGAGCGGCACTTTACCGGGTGGCTGGCGGGCAAGCAATTGAGCGCAGGAAAACCGCTGCCGGCCCATAAAAAAACCCGCACCTCTCACAAGGCGCGGGTTCTTTCACGGCAGCAACCGATCAACGTTCGAGCAGGATCCGCAACATGCGACGCAACGGCTCGGCCGCGCCCCACAACAGTTGATCGCCAACGGTGAAGGCACCGACGAATTGCGACCCCATGTTCAGTTTGCGCAGACGCCCCACCGGCACGTTCAGGGTGCCGGTGACCTTGGTCGGGCTCAGCTCCTGCATGCTGGTTTCGCGATTGTTCGGCACCAGCTTGACCCAAGGGTTGTGCTGGCTGATCAGGCCTTCGATGTCGGCAATCGGCACGTCTTTGTTCAGCTTGATGGTCAGCGCCTGGCTGTGGCAACGCATGGCGCCGATGCGCACGCAGATGCCGTCCACCGGGATCGGGCTCTTGAAGCGACCGAGGATCTTGTTGGTTTCGGCCTGGGCCTTCCACTCTTCACGGCTCTGGCCGTTAGGCAGTTCCTTGTCGATCCAGGGGATCAGGCTGCCGGCCAGCGGTACGCCGAAATTCTCGGTCGGGTAGGCATCGCTGCGCATCGCCTCGGCGACCTTGCGGTCGATATCGAGGATGGCGCTGGCCGGGTTCGCCAGCTCATCGGCAACGGCGCCGTGAGTCACGCCCATTTGCTTGATCAGCTCTCGCATGTGCTGCGCGCCGCCACCGGACGCCGCTTGGTAGGTCATGGCGCTCATCCATTCCACCAGGCCGGCTTCGAACAGGCCGCCGAGGCCCATCAGCATCAGGCTGACGGTGCAGTTGCCGCCGATGTAGTTCCTGGTGCCCGCATCCAGCTGCTGGTCGATGACCTTGCGGTTGACCGGGTCGAGGATGATCACCGCGTCGTCCTGCATGCGCAGGCTGGAAGCGGCGTCGATCCAGTAACCCTGCCAGCCGGCTTCACGCAGCTTGGGGAACACTTCGCTGGTGTAGTCGCCGCCCTGGCAGGTCAGGATCACGTCGAGGGTCTTGAGCTCTTCGATGCTGTAGGCATCCTTGAGCACACCGGTGTCCTTGCCCACGGACGGGCCCTGGCCACCAACGTTGGAGGTGGTGAAAAACACCGGCTCAATGAGATCGAAATCCTGCTCTTCCAGCATTCGCTGCATGAGCACGGAACCGACCATGCCGCGCCAACCGATCAGACCTACACGTTTCATCGCAACTACACCTATACAAAAGTGGGCCACCGTCGAAGCGGTGGGCCCGAAAGATTACAGATTCCGCAGCGCGGCGACTACTGCATCGCCCATTTGCTGCGTACCGACTTTGGTACAACCCTGCGACCAGATATCACCTGTGCGCAAGCCCTGGTCCAGGACCACGCTGACGGCTTTTTCGATCGCGTCGGCGGCATCGTTCAAACTGAAGCTGTAGCGCAGCATCATCGACACCGACAGGATGGTCGCCAACGGGTTGGCGATGCCCTGCCCGGCGATGTCCGGCGCCGAACCATGGCACGGCTCGTACATGCCCTTGTTGTTGGCGTCCAGGGAGGCCGACGGCAGCATGCCGATGGAACCGGTGAGCATCGACGCTTCGTCGGACAGGATGTCGCCGAACAGGTTGTCGGTGACGATCACATCGAACTGCTTCGGCGCGCGCACCAGTTGCATGGCGGCGTTGTCGACGTACATGTGGCTCAGTTCGACATCCGGGTAATCCTTGGCCACCTGCTCGACCACTTCGCGCCACAGTTGGCTGGAAGCCAGCACATTGGCCTTGTCCACCGAGCAGAGCTTCTTGCCACGCACGCGAGCCATGTCGAAGCCAACCCGGGCGATGCGGCGGATTTCGCTTTCGCTGTACGGGAGGGTGTCGTAGGCCTGGCGCTCGCCGTTGTCCAGCTCACGGGTGCCACGCGGGGCGCCGAAGTAGATACCGCCGGTCAGCTCGCGGACGATTAGGATGTCCAGGCCCGAGACGATTTCCGGCTTCAGGCTCGAGGCATCGGCCAGTTGCGGGTAAAGGATCGCCGGCCGCAAATTGCCGAACAGGCCCAGTTGCGCACGAATCTTCAGCAGGCCGCGCTCAGGGCGGATGTCACGTTCGATCTTGTCCCATTTCGGGCCGCCCACGGCGCCCAGCAGCACGGCATCGGCAGCACGGGCACGGTCCAGGGTTTCGTCGGCCAGCGGCACACCGTGCTTGTCGATGGCCGCGCCGCCGATCACGTCGTGGCTGAGTTCGAAGCCCAGGCCGTACTTATCGTTCGCCAGCTCCAGGACCTTGACCGCCTCGGCCATGATTTCCGGGCCAATGCCATCACCTGGGAGAATCAGAATCTGCTTGCTCATGCTTTCCTCATTTGCTCTGTCGGGACACGCCTCTGGGCATGGCCGGAAAAAATGTTATCGCTCGGCCCACAGCACCAGCACATCCGTACTGAACGAACCATCGGCCTCAATCTGAAAATATTCACGCACTTCATCGCCCATCGAGCGCTGCAACTCAAGAATCGCCGCTCGCATCACTTCCGGAGTGCGCATGCGCTCGACCCACGATGGGTACTCCAGGCGCAAGCGCTGACGGGAGGTGCTACGGGTGTGCAGCCCCGCCTCGCTGACCTGGCGCAACCACTCGGCGGCCGAATAGTCGCGCACATGGCTGGTGTCGCGCAGCACTTCGACGCTTTGCAAGTAGGTATCGAACAGCGGCGTGCCCGGCGACAGGATGTCGATGAACGCCATCACCCCACCCGGCTTGAGCACCCGACGAACTTCCCGCAGCGCCAGGCCCAGGTCGCTCCAATGATGCGCTGAATAGCGGCTGAAGACGAAATCGAACTCGCCGGCGGCAAACGGCAAGCGCTCGGCGGCGCCACGTACCGTGCTGATATTGCCCAGGTCACGCTCCGCTGCCGCCGTGGCGACTACGTCGAGCATTTGCTGGGACAAATCATAAGCCACCACTTCACCGGCCAGCGGCGCCACGTGGAAACTCACATGGCCGGCGCCGCAGCCCAGATCCAGCACGCGGGCATCGCCGCGACCGGCCAACGCCGCCTGTAGCAGTGCGAATTCAGCACCCTGGGCGTGCACGGCACTGCTCAGATAGGCCGAGGCCTGTTCACCGAATTGCTTTTGTACAACCTGACTGTGGGCGGCGCTGGTCATGGGATGTCCTTATGGTTTCGTGTCGCTGGCGTCTTTACTCGTTACGCAAGATCAAGCATCGCGAAACAACCAAGGTTGGCTCGCCCGGTGCTTGGCCTCGAACGTGGCAATCGCCTCGCCGTCCTGCAAGGTCAGGCCGATGTCATCCAGGCCGTTGAGCAGGCAATGCTTGCGGAACGCGTCGATCTCGAAACCCAGCACCTTGCCGTCGGGACGGGTCACGGTCTGGGCGGCCAGGTCGACCTGTAGTTGATAGCCCGGATTGGCCTCGACCTGCTGGAACAGTTCATCCACGTCAGCGTCGCTGAGGATGATCGGCAGCAAGCCGTTCTTGAAGCTGTTGTTGAAGAAAATGTCGGCATAGCTCGGCGCGATGATGCTGCGAAAACCGTATTCTTCCAGGGCCCATGGCGCGTGCTCGCGGCTCGAACCGCAGCCGAAATTCTCGCGAGCCAGCAACACGCTGGCGCCTTGATAACGCTCGGCGTTGAGCACGAAATCCTTGTTCAACGGCCGCTTGGAGTTGTCCTGGTACGGCTGGCCGACATCCAGGTAGCGCCATTCGTCAAACAGGTTCGGACCGAAGCCGGTGCGCTTGATCGACTTCAGGAATTGCTTGGGGATGATCTGGTCGGTGTCGACGTTGGCACGATCCAAAGGCGCGACAAGACCGGTGTGCTGGGTAAAAGCTTTCATGCTGCGCTCCTTCAGATCAATTCGCGGACGTCGACGAAACGGCCGTTGACGGCCGCCGCCGCGGCCATCGCCGGGCTCACCAGGTGCGTGCGGCCACCGGCGCCTTGACGGCCTTCGAAGTTTCGGTTGGACGTCGAGGCGCAATGCTCGCCCGACTCCAGGCGATCCGGGTTCATCGCCAGGCACATCGAGCATCCCGGCTCGCGCCATTCGAAACCGGCCTCGAGGAAAATCTTGTCCAGCCCTTCCGCTTCGGCCTGGGCTTTCACCAGGCCGGAGCCCGGCACGACGATGGCCTGCTTGATGGTCGAGGCGACCTTGCGGCCCTTGGCGATCACCGCAGCGGCGCGCAGGTCTTCGATCCGCGAGTTGGTGCAAGAGCCGATGAACACGCGGTCCAGCTGAATGTCGGTGATCGCCTGGTTGGCGCTCAACCCCATGTATTTCAACGCACGGACGATGGAGTCACGCTTGACCAGGTCCATTTCCTTGGCCGGATCCGGTACGTTCTGGTCCACCGCCAAGACCATTTCCGGCGAAGTGCCCCAGCTGACTTGTGGCTTGATCTGCGTGGCGTCGAGCTCGACCACGGTATCGAACTGGGCATCGGCATCGGAGACCAAGTCTTTCCAGGCCTTGACAGCCATATCCCATTCCGCGCCTTTTGGCGAGAACGGACGGCCCTTGACGTATTCCACGGTTTTTTCATCGGCGGCCACCAGGCCCACGCGAGCACCGGCCTCGATGGACATGTTGCAGATGGTCATCCGGCCTTCCACCGACAAGTCACGGATCGCGCTGCCGGCGAACTCGATGGCGTGGCCATTGCCGCCGGCGGTGCCGATCTTGCCGATCACGGCCAGGACGATGTCCTTGGCGGTCACGCCGAACGGCAGCTTGCCCTCGACGCGCACCAGCATGTTTTTCATTTTCTTGGCGACCAGGCACTGGGTGGCGAGCACGTGCTCGACTTCGGAAGTACCGATGCCATGGGCCAGCGCACCGAAGGCACCGTGAGTCGAGGTATGCGAGTCGCCGCAGACCACGGTCATACCCGGCAAGGTCGCGCCCTGCTCCGGGCCGATCACGTGGACGATGCCCTGGCGCACGTCGTTCATCTTGAATTCGACAATGCCGTATTCGTCGCAGTTGTCGTCGAGGGTCTGGACCTGCAGGCGCGAGACCTGGTCGGCAATGGCCTCGATGCCGCCCTTGCGCTCCGGGGTGGTCGGTACGTTGTGGTCCGGGGTGGCGATGTTGGCATCGATACGCCAAGGCTTGCGCCCGGCCAGGCGCAGGCCTTCGAAAGCTTGCGGCGAGGTCACTTCGTGAATGATGTGACGATCGATGTAGATCAGCGCCGAGCCATCGTCGCGCTGCTTGACCAAATGCGAATCCCAGAGCTTGTCGTAGAGCGTTTTGCCGGCCATCAGACGGTTTCCTCATCAGCTTGTTTCTATGCCCTGGGTCCTGAGCGGATCAATAACCCCTTGGCTTGTGAGGCTGATGGTAAGAGGCTACATTAAATAACTCAAATTCATATTTTTCATGCTTTGCATAACTAACTGGAATCCGACCAGAAACGCCATGGACCTTGCCAATCTCAATGCCTTTATTGCCATCGCCGAAACCGGCAGTTTCTCCGGCGCTGGCGAGCGCCTGCACCTGACCCAGCCGGCCATCAGCAAGCGCATCGCCGGGCTGGAACAGCAACTCAAGGTGCGCCTGTTCGACCGGCTGGGCCGGGAAGTCGGCCTGACCGAAGCCGGTCGGGCCCTGCTGCCACGGGCCTATCAGATCCTCAACGTGTTGGACGACACCCGCCGGGCCCTGACCAACCTGACCGGCGAAGTGACCGGCCGCCTGACGCTCGCCACCAGCCACCACATCGGCTTGCATCGACTGCCGCCGTTATTAAGGGAGTTCACCCGACGCTACCCACAGGTCGCGCTGGATATTCAGTTCCTGGACTCGGAAGTGGCCTACGAGGAAATCCTCCATGGTCGGGCGGAGCTGGCGGTCATCACCCTCGCCCCCGAACCTCACTCATTGGTGCGAGCGACGACGGTGTGGGACGACCCGCTGGATTTCGTGGTGGCGCCGGAACACGCATTGCTGGAAAACCGCGCGGTGAGCCTGGCGGACATCGCCCTGCATCCGGCGGTTTTCCCGGGTGGCAACACGTTCACCCATCACATTGTGCAACGACTGTTCGAAGCCCAGGGCCTGACACCGAACATCGCGATGAGCACGAATTACCTGGAAACCATAAAAATGATGGTCTCCATCGGCCTGGCCTGGAGCGTTCTGCCGCGCACCATGCTCGATGAACAGGTGGCGCGCGTGCCTTTGCCGGGCATGCAGCTCAGTCGCCAGCTAGGCTATATCTTGCACACCGAACGGACGCTGTCGAACGCTGCACGGGCTTTCATGGCTCTATTGGATGCACAAGTCGATCTGCCAGGGACAAGGGCATAAGTTGTGCTACTCCTATAGGGCCGCGCCGCCTGTGCCTAACGCCCCACCTGCCAAGGCCCGCTAGAGAATGCCCAAACCCGCCGACCACCTCCCGCCCCTGCCACGCATCCAGGCCCTGGACCCGAAACGGTCCGAGCAAAGCTGGGACAGCGCGCCACAACTGCTGGCGGCCTTGAACGGTGCGCGCCTGGGGGCCTGGTCTTGGGACATCGATACCGGACAGATCAGTTGGTCGCGAGGCACCCAGGCGCTGTTCGGCTTCGATCCGCGCCAACCGTTACCAGCGGACGTTGACTACCTCGATCTGCTCTTGCCCGAAGACCGCGCCAAGGCCATGCGCGCCTTTCACGCGGCGGTGGCCGGTGCGCCACTGGAACAGGCGATGCATCACCGCATCGTCTGGCCCGATGGCAGCCTGCACTGGCTGGAAATCAGTGGCAGCGTGCTGCCCGACAAGCACGGCCGCCCGCGCATGATCGGCGTGATCCGTGAAATCACCCACCAGCGCGAACGAGAACAGGCGTTGCGCAGCTCGGAAAAACGCTTCGCCACGCTGTTTCATCTTTGCCCGAACATGGTCCTGCTGACCCGCCAGGAAGACGGGCTGATCAGCGAAGCCAACCAGTATTTCGAAAGCCTGTTCGGCTGGCCGGTGCATGATGTGATTGGCCGTACGACCCTGGAACTGGGCTTGTGGGTCGACCCCAGGCAACGGGCGAAGCTGGTGGAAGCGACCAAGGCCAAGGGCGAACTGGTGAGCATGGAGGTGGAGTTTCGGGCCAGCAACGGCCAGGTTCACAACGGCATTCTCAGCGCCCAGAAAGTCGAGCTCGAAGGCCAGCCATATCTGCTGAGCACCTTTCTCGACACCACCGAACGCAAGCTCGCCGAACAGGCCCTGAAGGACAGCCAGGAACGCCTGGACCTGGCCCTTGACTCGGCGCAATTGGGCACCTGGGACTGGCACATCCCCAGCGGCATGCTCTACGGCTCGGCGCGGGCCGCGCAGCTTCATGGCCTGGAGCCCATGGCATTTCATGAATCGTTCGATGCGTTTTTCGAGGGCGTGCCCACCGAAGAACGCAACAACATGCGCAACGCCTACCGCAGCCTGCGGGAAGGCCCGGCGGGCAACTATCAATTGACCTACCGCGTGCAGTTGCCGGACGGCAGCTCCCGCTATCTGGAGAGCCGCGCCCGCCTCTACCGCAACGACGACGGCAGCCCCTTGCGCATGGCCGGCACCCTGCTGGACATCACCGACCAGGTAGAGCGCGAACAGAGCCTGGCGGCCTCGGAGGAGAAGTTCGCCACCCTGTTCCAGGTCAGTCCCGACCCGATCTGCGTCACGCACCAGGACGACGGCAGGTTCCTGGAAATCAACTCCAGTTTCACCCAGACCTTTGGTTGGGCGGCCAATGATGTGCTCGGCCGTAGCGCCGAGGAGATCGGCCTGTGGGACGCCTCGGGCAGCAGCCTGCAACGCATCGAACGGGTGATCCGCGAGCAGTCGCTGAGCAACGTCGCCATGGTGGTCCATCACAAGAATGGGCAGCCGTTGACCTGTGTCATTTCCAGCCGACAGATCAACGTCGGCAACCAGCCCTGCATTGTCACCACCCTTCGGGACATTACCCAACAGCAACGCTCCGAAGCGGCGCTCAAGGCCAGCGAAGAGAAGTTCGCCAAGGCGTTCCACTCCAGCCCCGACGCCATCACCATCACCGAACTCGAAAGCGGCCGGTACCTGGAGGTCAACGACGGCTTCTGTCGCCTGACCGGCTACCGCGCCGACGAGGTGATTGGCCACACGGTCTATGAAGTCGGCATCTGGGCCGAGGAAAAACAGCGCGCGGCGTTGCTGGCTGAATTGCAGCTCAAGGGCCGCGTCCTGCATCAGGAAATGCTTGGACGCAACAAACGCGGGGAAACCCTTACGGTGGAAGTGTCGGTCGAGCCCATCACGCTCAACGAGACCGCATGCCTGTTGCTGACTGCCCGGGACGTAAGCCTGCTGCGTAACGCCGAAGCGCAGATCCGCCACCTGGCCTACCACGATCCGCTGACCAATCTGCCCAACCGGGCGCTGCTGCTGGATCGGTTGAGCCAGCAGATCGCCTTGCTCAAGCGCCATAACTTGCGCGGGGCCCTGCTGTTCCTCGACCTGGATCACTTCAAGCACATTAACGATTCGCTCGGTCATCCGGTCGGCGACACGGTGTTGAAAATCATCACCGCGCGCCTCGAAGCCAGCGTCCGCCTCGAGGACACCGTGGCGCGGCTGGGCGGTGATGAATTCGTCGTGCTGCTCAGCGGCCTGGAAGGTACGCGCGGCGCGGTCACCCAGCAGGTCCAGACCCTCGCCGATACCCTGCGTGAATTGCTCTCGGAACCCATGTTTCTAGACGGCCAACGGCTGCAAGTGACCCCGAGCATCGGCATGGCGTTGATTCCGGACCACGGCTCCACGCCTACCGACCTGCTCAAGCGCGCCGACATTGCCCTGTACCGCGCCAAGGACTCGGGCCGCAACACCTCGCAGATGTTCCACGCCACGATGCAAAAAGCCGCCAGCGAGCGGCTGCGCATGGAAACCGACCTGCGCCAGGCCCTGGCCCGTAACGAGTTCAGCGTGCATTTCCAACCGCAGGTCGACGCCCGCGACAACCGCATCGTTGGCGCCGAGGCCCTGGTGCGCTGGCATCACCCAGACCTGGGCGCGCAATCGCCCAACGAATTCATCAAGGTATTGGAGGACAGCGGCTTGATCCTGGAGGTAGGGACCTGGATCCTCGACGAAGCCTGCGACGGTTTCAAACAGCTGATCGCCAAGGGCAAGGTCGACCCGCAACGGTTCAAGCTGTGCGTGAACATCAGCCCTCGTCAGTTCCGCCAGAGCGACTTTGTCGAACGCATCGAAAACAGCCTCACCAGCCACGGCCTGCCCTATTGCATGCTGAAACTGGAAATCACCGAAGGCATCGTGATCCAGAACCTGGACGACACCATCGGCAAGATGCGCCGCCTCAAGAAAATGGGCGTGAGCTTCGCCATGGACGATTTCGGCACCGGTTATTCATCGTTGACCTATCTCAAGCGGCTGCCGGTGGACACGCTGAAAATCGACCAGTCCTTTGTACGCGATGCCACCAGCGACCCCAACGACGCCGAAATCATCCGCGCCATCGTCGCCATGGCCCGCAGCCTGAACCTGGAAATGATTGCCGAAGGGGTGGAGACGCTGGAGCAATTGCAGTTTTTGCAGGGGCTTGAATGCCATTTGTACCAAGGTTACCTGCACAGCCGACCGTTGCCGCTGGAGGCGTTCGAGCGGTTGTTGCCGTAGGTGTTGTGGCTTGGGTAGCTTTTGTGGCGAGGGAGCTTGCTCCCGCTGGGCTGCGCAGCGGCCCCAAAAAATAAAATGTTCGAACAAGACCAACCTGACACACCGAGGTGACTGGTTTCAGGGCTGCTTCGCAACCCAGCGGGAGCAAGCTCCCTCGCCACAATTAATCCTTCACTGCTTGCGAAAAACAAAGAAGAGCGCCATTCGGCGCCCTTCTTCAACTGCGATGCATCAGTTTTCCAGTGCAGGTTTCTGCTGCGCACCGTTGATGGGAATGCGCTTGGCTTTCGCCTCTTCCGGTACCACGCGCAACAGGTCGATGCTCAACAGGCCGTTGCTCAAGCCCGCAGACCTGATCTCGATATGATCCGCCAACCGGAAGGACAGCTTGAACGCACGCTGGGCAATGCCCTGGTGCAGGAAGGTCACGCTGTCGTTGCTGGCCTCGCGCTTGCCGCCGCTGATGGTCAGCACACCTTTTTCCACTTGCAGCTCGAGGTCCTCTTCGCGGAACCCGGCGGCGGCGACCACGATGCGGTATTCGTCATCGCCATGTTTTTCCACGTTGTAGGGTGGATAGCTGCTGCCTGGTTCGTTACGCAGCGCGGTTTCGAACAGGTCGTTGAAACGGTCGAAACCCACCGAGGAACGGAACAGAGGGGCCAAGGAAAATGCAGTACTCATGATTCAAATCTCCTGAAAGTTCAGCAAGTTTTTTTGTCTCCGCGACCCGAATTCGGCATCGCGTAACCCTTATCTAGGGACCGCCAAAAACTTTTCAAGAGCTTTTTCTGAAATTTTTTTCAGGCCGCTTCGGTGCGTTTCACACCCAGCAAATGCCCCACTGCGTCCAGATCGGTTTCCCGGCGCAGGGCGGTAAATAGCTCAACCGCCTCGGGGTAATTGCGGGTCAGCATCGCCAGCCATTGCTTCAATCGACCGGGCGCCTGGCGTGGCGTCAGTTGTTCGACCACTTGCATCCAGAAGTCCTGGAGCATCGGTTGCAGTTCGGCCCAGGACATCTCGACCACTTCCTCGCCGGCCCGGGCAGCGGCGATCTGCCGGGCCAGGTCGGGACGGGAAACGAGGCCGCGTCCGAGCATGATGTCTTCCACGCCACTGATTTCGCGGCAACGGCGCCAGTCTTCCACGCTCCAGATATCACCATTGGCGAACACCGGTACCTTGACCACTTCCTGGACGCGGGGGATCCACTCCCAATGCGCCGGGGGCTTGTAGCCATCGGTCTTGGTCCGCGCATGCACGACGATGTGTGCCGCACCGCCTTCGGCCAGCGCCGTGGCGCAGACCAGCGCGCCGTCCGGGCTGTCGAAACCCAGGCGCATCTTGGCGGTGACGGGGATATGCCCGGGGACGGCACGACGTACATGCTCGACGATTTGGTTGAGCAGCTCCGGCTCCTTGAGCAGCACCGCACCGCCTCGGGATTTATTCACGGTCTTGGCCGGACAGCCAAAATTCAAGTCGATTACTTCAGAGCCCAGCTCGCAGGCCAGGGCGGCATTTTCCGCCAGGCACACCGGGTCGGAACCCAATAGCTGCACCCGCAGCGGTACGCCTGCCGCCGTTCGAGCGCCGGTCAACAATTCCGGGGCGAGCTTATGAAAGTAAGCCGGTGTGAGCAGGCGGTCGTTGATACGGATGAACTCGGTGACGCACCAATCGATTCCGCCAACACGGGTCAGGACGTCCCGCAGGATGTTGTCGACCAACCCCTCCATGGGCGCCAGGGCAATTTGCATGAAAAACACACTCAACGAAAAAACGTGCGGCAGTTTAGCGGATTTCGCTTACCAAATCGGTAATTCAACAAGGGACAAGCGCGGGGCCATAGCCTTCGATGAACTCCGGCGGCATGCGCTTGGGGCGGCCGGTAGAGAGTTCGATGCAAACAAAAGTAGTCTGGGCGCGCAACAACGTCGCGTTATCACTGGGGCGGACCAGTTGGAAATGCCGAGACATTTTCAGCCGCTGGTCCCAATCGACGATCCAGGTCGCCAACTGCAACTCGTCGCCCTCGTAGGCCGCCGCCAGGTAATCGATTTCATGCCGCACCACCGCCATGGCCCGGTCCAGCCGCCGGTATTCCACCAAATCCAGGCCCAGGCGTTGGGAATGGCGCCAGGCGCAGCGTTCCAGCCAAGTGACGTACACCGCGTTATTGGCGTGGCCCAGCCCATCGATGTCTTCGGCACTCACTTGAAGATCAATGATGAACGGCGTTGCCCGATCCCAGCCCATGCCCGTCTCCTGTCAAATATGGATCGGGGCAGTGTAACGGAAGCTCAGGCCGATTGCCGCGCCTGCAGACTGCGCCCGGCCAACAGTGATAACACACCATCAATGACACGGGGATCGGCCAGCACTCGCTGATGCCCACCCTGGGGCAAGCGCAGCAAGCGACTGTCGAACCAGGCTTCATGGATCAATTGCGACTCCTTGACCGAGACTGAGTTGTCGTCTTCGGCGTGGACAATCAACCCTGGAATATCCAGCTGGTATAGCGCCACATCCATCCTCGACGCCTGCATGCCCACGTCCTGTTCCACCTGGCGAATGAAGGCAGAACGTGCCCGGGGCGGCAAGCCCATCATCCGCGCGAATCCACGCAGGACGCCAAGAATACGCGCCGGCGCGGCGATGCTGACCAGCGTCTCGGTACGCAAGCCCAACTGCACTGCAAGCATGGCACTGGCGCCGCCCATGGAATGGCCGATCACCGCCTGCAACGGCGGCAGCTCGGCGGCGGCCTCAAGCATCGCCCTGGCGAACAGCAGGACATTGGCCTCGCGCCCCGGCGAACGTCCATGGGCCGGTCCATCCAGCGCCACCACGGTGTAGCCGGCGTCTACCAGCGCGGTGATCAGCGCCGCGAATTGAGTGGGCCGCCCTTCCCAGCCGTGCATCAGCAACACCGCCGGGCCTTTGCCCCAGCGCAACGCAGACAGGCCGAAGCGCAAAGTGATGCGCTCGGACGAGGCCAGCAATGGCAGTTCCCAGTCCCGCGGTGGCAGGGCCCGAGGACTCATGAACACCTTGCGCATTTTTTTCGCTACCAGGCGCGGGGCTATCCGGCCAAGCGTGCCATTGACACCACGAATCCAGCTCAACCTGTCCATGCTCATCTCCAGGACTTGCGCCTTAGCTCAGCGCACCGCCGACTTGGCAGCGCGCAGCAAACGATCCGATAACTCGCCCGGGCCCAACGCCCGGGCCAGGGCCAGGCCGCCGACCATCAAGGCGATGTCGGACAAAGCTTTGTCGGCTTCTTCCGGGCTGGCAGCCAATTGCGCGACCATCAGCTCGATGTGTTCATTGAGGACTTCACGAAACGCATCCGGCAGCCGCCCGAGCTCGCCGACCGACGCCGGGATCGGGCACGCTTGCTCGGTGGAATCGCGGTGCTTGCGCGACAGGTAGAACGCTGCAACCAACGCGCGCCGTTCCTCACCGGTCAGCTCGGCATCCATATCGGCGATCAAGCCACGGCGGCGACTGAGCAATTGCTTGAACGCCTCCAGCATCAAGGCATCCTTGCTTTCGAAATGGGCATAGAAACCACCCACCGTCAGCCCTGCCGCGCCCATCACCTCGCCCACGCTCGGCTCGGCCGGCCCGCGCTGGATCAGCGCATCGCTGGCGGCCTTGAGAATGCGTTCACGGGTTTGTGCCTTTTTATCGTTCATCGTTGCCTCCGAATATTACGATTGAAATATTATCCATGTAATAAATTTCTGCAAGCGGAATCTTTGACCGCTGGTCAGACATATTCGTTGAGGATGGGAAATTGGCTGAACGCCAGACAAACAAAAGGGCCATTCAAGAATTGAATGACCCTTATAAATCCCGCAGAGCGGGTAATCGTGGCGTCCCCTAGGGGACTCGAACCCCTGTTACCGCCGTGAAAGGGCGGTGTCCTAGGCCACTAGACGAAGGGGACACAAACCTTCTGAACATGATCAGCGCTGAGGACTGATCGCTTCAAGGCCGGTGTGGCCAGACCTTGAAGTGTAAATTGGTGGAGCTAGACGGGATCGAACCGTCGACCTCTTGCATGCCATGCAAGCGCTCTCCCAGCTGAGCTATAGCCCCGGATTTTCGCCTCGCGGCGGAGCGACATTTTGCAACATCGCTTCTGTAAAACTGGCGTCCCCTAGGGGACTCGAACCCCTGTTACCGCCGTGAAAGGGCGGTGTCCTAGGCCACTAGACGAAGGGGACGCAAACCCTTCTATACAACTGATCAACACTGAGTGTCGATCGCTCCAAGGCCGGTGTGGCCAGACCTTGAAGTGTAAATTGGTGGAGCTAGACGGGATCGAACCGTCGACCTCTTGCATGCCATGCAAGCGCTCTCCCAGCTGAGCTATAGCCCCTCATCGCTGAGGACGGGGCGAATCTTAAGGGCGTATCGGAGAGCTGTCAAATTTATTTTCAAAGAAATTGAAAGTTTTTTGCCGGGATAACAATCACTTACCGACATACCCCGCAAAACCGGGGCATGTCCAGCCTCACCGACCGCTTAGGCGATCGCACCCAGCAGTTTTTCCCACTCCTTGTTCTCCTTCTTCGACACGCCACCGAGCAGATCGATGGCCTGGCGCAGGCGGAAACGCGTCAGGTCTGGCCCGAGGATTTCCATCGCGTCGAGCACCGAGACCGAGCTGGCCTGGCCGGTGATCGCAGCGAACATCAGCGGCATGGCATCGCGCAATTTCAATTCCAACGATTCGACCACGGCCTGGATGGTCGCGGTGATGCTGTCTTTCTCCCACTGCCGCAGGCTTTCGAGTTTCCACAGGATCAGTTGCATCAACTGGCGGACCTGATCGCCCGAGAGCTTCTTGGACTCGAACAGCTTCGCGTCCGGGGTCACGCCACCGGCGAAGAAAAAGCCGGCCAATGGCGCAATCTGGCTGAACGTCTCAACCCTGCCCTGCACATGAGGAGCGATCTTCATCATGTATTCAGGGTTGAACGCCCATTTCTGCACGCGAGCGGCGAACTCTTCCACCGGCAGGTCGCGCAGCCATTGGCCATTGAGCCAGGACAACTTCTCGACGTCGAAAATCGGCCCGCCCAGGGAGACGCGCGACAGGTCGAAATGTTCGACCATTTCCTGCAGCGAGAACTTCTCGCGCTCGTCCGGCATCGACCAGCCCATGCGCCCCAGGTAGTTGAGCATCGCCTCGGGCATGAAGCCCATGCGCTCGTAGAACGTCACCGAGGTCGGGTTCTTGCGCTTGGACAGCTTGCTCTTGTCCGGGTTACGCAGCAGCGGCATGTAGCACAGCTGCGGTTGCTCCCAGCCAAAGTACTCATA
The DNA here is from genome assembly GCF_051131955.1 of Pseudomonas sp. Z4-20. Lineage (NCBI taxonomy): Bacteria > Pseudomonadati > Pseudomonadota > Gammaproteobacteria > Pseudomonadales > Pseudomonadaceae > Pseudomonas > Pseudomonas sp. Z4-20. The sequence goes on along the minus strand of NZ_CP071641.1, from coordinate 1,936,352 downwards.
AAGCAGGATCAGTTTCGGCGCCGACGGCAGCCACTCTTCACCGCGCAAGACGTGGGTGATGCCCATCAGGTGATCGTCGACCACGTTGGCCAGGAAGTACGTCGGCAGGCCGTCGGTCTTCATCAGTACCTGCATGTCCATGCGATCCCATGGGATCTCGACATCGCCACGCAGCATGTCCGGCACCACGCAGACGCCTTCGCTCGGCACCTTCATGCGGATCACGTGAGGCTCGCCAGCGGCCAGGCGACGGTCGACTTCTTCCTTCGACAGCAGCAGCGCACGGCCGTCGTAGCGCGGGGTTTCACCGCGAGCCATTTGCTCGGCGCGCATCTGGTCCAGTTCTTCAGCGGTGCAGAAGCACGGGAAGGCGTGCCCCATGTCCACCAGTTGCTGGCAGTACTGCTGGTAGATCTCGCCACGTTCGCTCTGGCGGTACGGACCATGTGGACCGCCGACGTCCGGGCCTTCGCTCCAGTCGATGCCGAGCCAGCGCAGGGCGTCGAAAATCTGCTGTTCGGACTCGCGGGTCGAACGCAACTGATCGGTGTCCTCGATCCGCAGGATGAACTCACCGCCGTGCTGCTTGGCAAAGCAATAGTTGAACAAGGCGATATAGGCGGTGCCGACATGGGGATCGCCAGTGGGCGACGGCGCGATGCGGGTACGGACGGTGGTCATGGCATGTCTCGGAAAGAATATAAAAGCGAAGATGAAACAGGGGGCGAATGGTAACAGGCGATGGCGGGCGGGCTCCAGTGAGAGCGGATATGAGTCGGTAACCGTCAAACCGGATGGCCCTGCCGCAAGCACGCTTGCGGCAGGGCCATCGAAGCCGTCGCCAACTCAGACAGTCAGCAAGCGCTCACGCAACTTGCCAATCTCATCGCGCAACTGCGCCGCCGCCTCGAACTCCAGGTCCCGGGCCAGTTGGTACATTTTTTCTTCCAGCTGCCGGATACGCTTGGCGATTTCGCTCGGTGAGCGCAGTTCGGCCTCGTAGCGCGCGCTTTCTTCGGCGGCCTTGGCCATGCCCTTGCGCTTCTTGCTGCGCGAGCCGGGCACGGTGGCGCCTTCCATGATATCGGCGACGTCCTTGAACACGCCCTTGGGCGTAATGCCGTTCGCGAGGTTGAAGGCGATCTGCTTGTCGCGGCGACGCTCGGTCTCGCCGATGGCCCGCTCCATGGAGCCGGTGATGCGATCGGCGTACAGAATTGCGCGACCGTTGAGGTTACGCGCGGCGCGACCGATGGTCTGGATCAACGAGCGCTCGGAACGCAGGAAACCCTCCTTGTCGGCATCGAGGATCGCCACCAGCGACACTTCCGGCATGTCCAAGCCTTCACGCAGCAGGTTGATGCCGACCAGCACGTCGAAAGTGCCCAGGCGCAGGTCGCGAATGATTTCGACCCGCTCCACCGTGTCGATGTCCGAGTGCAGGTAACGCACCCGCACGCCATGGTCGGCCAAGTAATCGGTGAGATCTTCGGACATGCGCTTGGTCAGCGTAGTAACCAGCACTCGCTCTTCCAGTGCCACGCGCTTGGTAATTTCCGAGAGCAGATCGTCGACCTGGGTCAGCGCCGGGCGCACTTCAATCTGCGGGTCGACCAGCCCGGTCGGCCGGACCAATTGCTCGATGACGCGGCCGGCATGCTCGGCTTCGTAGTTGCCGGGGGTGGCCGAGACGAAAATGGTCTGCGGGCTGACGCTTTCCCATTCGTCGAAGCGCATCGGCCGGTTATCCAGCGCCGACGGCAGGCGGAAACCGTATTCCACTAGGGTTTCCTTTCGCGAACGGTCGCCTTTGTACATCGCGCCGACCTGCGGCACGCTGACGTGGGATTCGTCGATGACCAACAAGGCATCGGCCGGCAGGTAGTCATACAACGTGGGCGGCGGCGCGCCCGCAGGACGGCCCGACAGGTAGCGCGAGTAGTTTTCGATACCGTTGCAGTAACCCAGTTCGAGGATCATTTCCAAGTCAAACCGGGTCCGCTGCTCCAGGCGCTGGGCTTCCACCAGCTTATTGTTCGAACGCAGGTACTCCAGGCGCTCCTGCAACTCCACCTTGATCCCTTCGATAGCGTCCAGCAGGGTTTCGCGCGGTGTCACATAGTGGCTCTTTGGATAGAACGTGAAGCGCGGCAGCTTGCGGATGACCTCGCCGGTCAGCGGGTCGAAGGCCGAGATGCTTTCCACCTCGTCATCGAACAGCTCGATGCGGATCGCTTCCAGGTCAGATTCCGCCGGGTAGATGTCGATCACGTCGCCGCGCACCCGAAACGTCGCCCGCGCGAAGTCCATGTCGTTGCGCGTGTATTGCAAGTCCGCCAGGCGACGCAGCAAGGCGCGCTGGTCGAGTTTGTCGCCGCGGTCCACGTGCAACACCATCTTCAGGTACGTTTCCGGGCTGCCCAAGCCATAGATACACGACACCGTGGTGACAATGATCGCGTCCTTGCGCTCAAGCAACGCCTTGGTCGCCGATAGCCGCATCTGTTCGATGTGGTCGTTGATCGAGGCATCCTTCTCGATGAAGGTGTCCGACGACGGCACGTAGGCCTCGGGCTGGTAGTAGTCGTAGTAGGAGACGAAATACTCCACCGCGTTATTCGGGAAAAATGCCTTGAACTCGCCATACAACTGCGCCGCAAGGGTCTTGTTCGGAGCGAGCACCAGGGTCGGGCGCTGCACCTGGGCGATCACGTTGGCAATACTGAACGTTTTGCCCGAGCCGGTCACACCCAGCAGCGTCTGGTGCGCCAGGCCGGCCTCGATGCCTTCGACCATCAAGCGGATGGCTTCCGGCTGATCGCCGGCCGGCTGGAATCGGGTAACTAGCTGGAATTCAGACATGACATAACCCCTGGGTTCACTCCTGTCGCCAGGCGACAGGAACGAGAAAGACCGAAACGACTGACGTCGATCGAGGAAAAAGCTGGAATGCATACAATGTGGAGGTGAATGCCTTCGCTTTCAAGACGAACGTCCTACACGCTTTGAAGACTTTGATGCGCAGAAGGGACTAACGGTCGAAAAAAATCGAAAATACTTACGGTAAAGACCGAATAGCCTGTCGCCCTGCCCCGTGATGGCCTCTATACTAGCTCCCCGTTTGTGCACCGCTCTAGTGCATTCGGCTGGAGCGCGACACGTCCCCTCACTCTCCATTCAGAGCCGAGCAATAATGAGCCTGTTTTCTGCTGTCGAATTGGCACCACGCGACCCCATCCTGGGCCTCAACGAAGCTTTCAACGCCGACCCTCGTACCAATAAGGTCAACCTGGGCGTGGGTGTTTATTGCAACGAAGAGGGGCGTATTCCATTGCTGCGCGCCGTGGTTGAAGCCGAGACGACTCGCGTGGCTCAACACCTTGCCCGGGGTTACCTGCCGATCGATGGCATCGCCGCCTACGACCAGGCCGTCCAGACCCTGCTGTTTGGCAAGGACTCCCCGCTCATCGCTTCCGGTCGCATCATCACCACCCAAGCCGTGGGCGGCACCGGCGCATTGAAGATCGGTGCCGACTTTCTCAAGCAATTGCTGCCTGACGCAGTCGTGGCCATCAGCGATCCAAGTTGGGAGAACCACCGCGCACTCTTCGAAACCGCCGGCTTCGCGGTGCAGAACTACCGTTATTACGATGCCGCCACTCACGACGTGAATCGCAGCGGCCTGCTAGAAGACCTCACCGCCCTGCCCGATCGCTCGATCGTTGTGCTGCACGCCTGCTGCCACAACCCGACTGGCGTGGACCTGAGCCCGGAAGACTGGAAAAACGTGCTGGCCGTGGTCAAGGCCAAGAACCACGTGCCGTTCCTGGACATGGCCTACCAGGGCTTTGGCGAAGGCATCGACGAAGACGCCGCGGCCGTGCGCCTGTTTGCCGAGTCGGGACTGACCTTCTTTGCTTCCAGCTCGTTCTCCAAGTCGTTCTCACTTTACGGCGAGCGCGTCGGCGCCCTGTCGATCGTCAGCGAATCGAAGGAAGAAAGTGCCCGCGTGCTGTCCCAGGTCAAGCGCGTGATCCGCACCAACTACTCCAACCCGCCGACCCACGGCGCCAGCATCGTCGCCGCCGTGCTCAATAGCCCTGATCTGCGGGCGCAGTGGGAAGCCGAACTGGCCGAAATGCGTCTGCGCATTCGCGGCATGCGTGACCAGATGGTCGACATGCTGGCCAAGGCCGCACCGCATCACGATTTCAGCTTCGTCGCACGCCAGAGCGGGATGTTCTCCTACTCCGGCCTGACCGTTGAACAAGTGACGCGCCTGCGCAGCGAGTTCGGCATCTATGCATTGGACACCGGCCGCATCTGCGTGGCCGCGCTGAACCAGAACAACATCGATGCGGTGACCAAGGCCATCGTTCAGGTGATCTGACGGTTTCGGCTGGATGAAAAAACGGGAAGCCATTGGGCTTCCCGTTTTTTTTTAAGCACATGCACAACCCGTGGCGAGGGAGCTTGCTCCCGCTGGGGCGCGAAGCGGCCCTGAAGCCAGACGCCTCGGTGCATCAGGCTGAGTGAGTTGACTGTTTTGGGGCTGCTGCGCAGCCCAGCGGGAGCAAGCTCCCTCGCCACAAAAGCGTCAGGCATGACACTTGTCGGGGCTACAGCTCCGTCGCCCGCTGGCTCGCCGCATCGTCGTAGATGACATACAACGACTCGGCCACCTGGCTCTTGATGGCCTTGGTGCTTTCCAGCCCCAGGACGAAACCCTCGGCCTTGCCACCGGCACGGTTCAGTTCCTCGGCGGTGCTGGCCTGGGTGATGGCGTCGTAGAGTTTCTCGGCGTGAGGTCCCACGCCCTTGGGCAAACTGATCTGGGCGATGCTCACAGGCACACCTCGGCGCGGTGGGCTGGGTGAGAGGGTAACAGGTGGTTCATGGTGCGTACCTTAAAGTCGGCGAATGGCCGGCAGCGCATCCTGCCACTTCCGGGCAACCATGGTAGCCCTCTCTCGCCATTGCAGTAACTGCCAATCGTTGATGGGTCCTTCGATAGGCGAAAGGAATGTGCCGCCGGGCAATAGATGCTTGACTTCTCTTTTCCAATCAGTAACATACGCGCCATTCCGCGATAGCTCAGTTGGTAGAGCAAGTGACTGTTAATCACTGGGTCCCTGGTTCGAGTCCAGGTCGTGGAGCCAGATAGCAACATAAAAAAGCCCCTGGATCGAAAGGTCCAGGGGCTTTTTTGTGGGCGTTGTCTCGATGGAGTGGCCGCATACCGCCTGCCTGGGGTCGCTACCGGAACAATAGTTTGGCGCCAACAAGGCACTATGGTCTGAATCCTGCTTTCTTTTTCCAGAAAACCGAGCTGTCACCTGAGCGTCATGGCAGTGCCGCAAACTGCCGCTGTCCGCCGAACAGCTTTCATAACAACAAGGACGAAGCCATGCCAACCCAAAATCCCCATCGCATCGTTGGAATCTGCACCTCCAGCAAGGTGTACAACGCGCTGACCGAACTCAAGCACCTGGAAGGCCACCGCAGCGCCAAGTTCCTTTCCCTGCTAGCGGAAAACCTGGTCCGCAAGGGCGTGCTCAATGAGCAGGAAGTGGTGCACATGCTCGATCTGGTCGTCGATTGAGCGGCATCGATTCCTACTATTGAAGCGGTTGATTTTCTGTCATCCCGGTTGAGTCGTAAGGTAACCCCATCGATTGATGGAGGTTCCCATGCCCAAGGTTCAAATCATGTCTGTGATTGGCAGTGCCGTCCCCGCCCGGCTCAGGGAGCGTGGTCTGTTGGCTTGCTGGTATCTGGTGCAGGACGGCGTGACGATCAGCGGCCCGCTGACTTCGCTACCCGCCGCCCAGGCTTTGTCGCAACGTATCGGTCCTTATGTGCTGAATGCCTAAGGCAGCTGCACCCGCGGCTTGCCTTCGACGAACAAGGCCCAGCAGGACATGAACAATGCCGCAATCAGCGGCCCGATGACGAAGCCGTTCAACCCGAACACCGCCAAGCCGCCCAGGGTCGAGACCAGAACCATGTAGTCCGGCATCTTGGTGTCCTTGCCCACGAGGATCGGGCGCAGGAAATTGTCCACCAGGCCGATCACGAATACGCCGAACAACGTCAGCACCACGCCCTGCCAGATCGAACCCGCCAACAGGAAATACACCGCAACCGGAGCCCAGACGATGCCCGCCCCCACGGCCGGTAACAGCGACAGGAATGCCATCAGCACCGCCCAGGGCAGGACCGTCGGAATGCCGAGGATCCAGAAAATCAAGCCGCCCAAAGCGCCTTGGGTGATTGCTACCAGCAGGTTGCCCTTCACGGTCGCCCGGACGACCCGGTTGAATTTCAGCTGAAGACGGCGCTTCTGGTGCTCCGCCAGGGGAATGGCCGAACGGACCTTGCGCACCAGTTCAGGACCGTCGCGCAGGAAAAAGAACAACAGATAGAGCATGACGAAGAAGCTCACCAGGAACTGGAACGTGCCCTGGCCGAAACTGAACGCCTGGGTGGCGAAGAATTCACTGCCCTGCATCGCGCTCTTGACGATTTTGTCGCGCAGCCCACTCAAGTTGCCCAGGCCAAAACGGTCCAGCAAATGTTGAAAATAAGGCGGCAGCGCATCCTTGAAGCGGGCCAGATAATCGGCGACGTCCAGCTCGCCACTTTCCAGGCTCTTGTAGAGTGCCGCACCCTCCTGAACCAGCAAGGTACTGATGACGATCACCGGCAAGATAGCGATGAGCATGCAAAGGGTCAGGGTAACCAGCGTGGTGAGGTTACGCGGCCAATTGAGTTTCAGTTGCAGGCGCCGCTGCAGCGGCGCGAAGACGATGCCCAGGATCACCGCCCAGAAAACTGCACCATAGAACGGCAGCAGGATCCAGACGAAGGCGATGCTGACCAGGATCAGCAACAGCATCTGGGATTTGTCTTGGAGATTCTTGCGGTTCATTTGCTTTCCATGTCCTTGGCAGATAAACGTTAGTCAGCCAGGACTCGCCGGAGTGCCGTCGCGTCTGTTGCGCCGCACTGATCCAGATCAATACCGTCCGGCAGGCCTCGGCGTACCCTCGGCGCTTTTGCGATTCGACGCCACCATGCCCCTCGTAGCCTCCGAACTCCTCGCCCCTGCCGGCACCCTGAAAAACATGCGCTACGCCTTTGCCTACGGCGCCGACGCGGTATACGCCGGCCAGCCCCGCTATAGCCTGCGGGTGCGCAACAATGAATTCGACCATGCCAACCTGGCCCTGGGGATTGAAGAGGCCATCGACGTGGCGCCGGGGGATGGCCACGTGGTGTACGTGCCGATCCCGGATGCGGTGGATTTGCGGTTTGGGTTGTTGATGCGCGATGTGCGCCTCGGTGATGCAAGGTAATTGCGGCAGAAACTGCCGAAGGCTGCGATCCTTCTTTCCCGATAGGACCCGGTTGCCCGGGTGAAAACATCTGGATCGAGATCGAAAGATCGCAGCCTTCGGCAGCTCCCGCCGCACCGATGTCAGATCCGGAACTGCCCCACCAGTTTGCCCAAGCGCTGGCCCAGGTCGGCCAGGCTGCGGGAGGTCTGGGCGCTGAGTTGGGTTTCGTCGGCGACGCTGTCCACGGCCACGGCGATCTGATGCACGCTGCGGTTGATTTCCTCGGCCACCGCGGTCTGTTCTTCGGCGGCGCTGGCGATCTGGGCGTTCATCGAGTTGATGGTGCCGATCAGCTGCGCCATGGTGTCGAGGGAGGCGCCCGCCTCGTTGGCCCGCTCCGAGGTGCCATCGCCGGCCTCACTGGAACGACGCATCGCTTCCACCGCCGCATGCGTACCCGATTGCAGGCGGTCAATCATGCCCTGGATTTCCTGGGTGCTTTGCTGGGTTCGGCTGGCCAGGGCGCGGACTTCGTCGGCGACCACCGCAAAACCCCGGCCCGCCTCGCCGGCACGCGCGGCCTCGATAGCAGCGTTGAGCGCCAGCAGGTTGGTCTGCTCGGCGATCGAACGAATCACGCCAAGCACACTGACGATCGACGCCACGTCCTGCTGCAGGCTGTCCAAAGACACGCCGCTGCTGCGGATATCGTTCACCAGCGCATGAATTTGCTGGATGCTGCCGGCGACCACGCGTTTGGCAGACTGGCCTTCTTCGTCGGTCTGCTGGGCCGCGACGGCGGCGCCCTGGGCACTGCGGGCGACTTCCTGGGCAGCGGACGACATCTCGTTGATCGCCGTGGCGACCTGGTCGGTTTCGTGGCGCTGGCGCTCCATGGCCTGCTCGGAACGCTGGGCCTGCTCGGACACTTGCGTCACCAGCCCGGTCAGTTGCGAGGTCATGTCGGTAATCTGCCTTACCAGGCCGTGGATCTTGTCGACGAAGCGGTTGAACGAGCCGGCCAGTTGGCCCAGTTCGTCCTGGCTGGTGATGGTCAACCTCCGGGTCAGGTCGCCCTCGCCCGCTGCGATGTCATCGAGGTTGGCTTTCATCAAGTGCAGAGGACGCAGGATCGTATTGGCGAGCACCAGGCCCACCACCGCGATCACCAGCAACACCACGGCGGCGATCCCGACGATACTCAGGATCACGCCTTGCAGGCGATCGTGGACCTTGGCTTCCACCAGCGCCACCTGGGCTTCGATGCCGTCCAGGTTGACCGAACTGCCGACCGCCATGTCCCATTTGGACAGGTAGTCGGTGTAGCCGAGCTTGGGCACCAGGTCCTTGCTGCCGGGCAGCGGCGAGCTGTATTCCAGGTAATGCGTCCCGTCCTTGGCGACCTTCACCAGGTCACGGTTGACATAGACACCGTTCGGGTCGCGGTTGTCCTTGAAACTCTTGCCCACGCCATCGGGGCTGTTGGCCTTGAACAGGCGAATGGTCTCGGAGTCGTAGCCGAAGAAGTAGCCGTCCTTGCCATAGCTGATATTCGACAGCAGCTTGATTGCCTGGGCGCGCGCTTCGTTATCACCGGGTGCGGCGGCGTCGTAGAGCGGCTTGATGGCGGTAAGGCCGACCGCGACATAATTCTGCAGCGTAGCCTTGGCCTCGCTGAGGAGGCGTTCGCGGGTCTGCTGGACTTCTTTGCTGGCCTGTTCCTTCAAGATGAACGCAGTGGTTAGACTGATGATCACCGCGGACAGCAATACCGGCAGTATTGCCAGGGACAGGACTTTAGCCTTCAAGCTCAGGCGCATGCTGTTCACTCTTGTAAGTTTTATGGCGTGGTTAGACCTGTTAACGGCACTACGCGGGAAAACTGTAGGACAAGGTGAGACGGTACGCCGAGCGGGCGAGAAACCGGGACGCTGGGTTTGGAGGCTCCTTCGCGAGCCTGCTGGCGAAGGAGCGGACTGCGACGTGAGTTACAACACCATCGCCGCCACCCAACCGAACGCCAGCAGCGGCAGGTTGTAGTGGATGAAAGTCGGGACCACGGTGTCCCAGATGTGGTGATGCTGGCCGTCGATGTTCAGGCCGGAGGTCGGGCCGAGGGTCGAGTCCGACGCAGGCGAGCCGGCATCGCCCAAGGCACCGGCGGTGCCGACGATGCAGACGATCGCCAATGGGCTGAAGCCCAGCTGCAGGCACAACGGCACGAAAATCGTCGCCAGGATCGGCACGGTGGAGAACGATGAGCCGATGCCCATGGTCACCAGCAAGCCCACCAACAGCATCAGCAATGCCCCGACGCCCTTGTTGTGGCCGATCCAGGCCGCGGAGGTTTCCACCAGGCTCTGCACTTCGCCGGTGGCCTTCATCACTTCGGCGAACCCCGAGGCGGCGATCATGATGAAGCCGATCATCGCCATCATTTTCATGCCTTCGGTAAACAGGTCGTCCGTCTCGCGCCAGCGCACCACGCCCGATACCGAGAAAATCAGGAAGCCAGCCAAGGCGCCGATGATCATCGAGTCCAACAACAATTGAATGGCGAACGCCGCCGCAATTGCCAGACCCGCCACCATCAGGCTCAGCGGGTTGTAGCGCACGGCCACTTGCTCGGCCTTGGCAATTTTCTTCAGGTCGTAGACGCGTTTCTTCCGATACGTGATAAACGACAGCACCAGGCCAAACACCATGCCCAGCGCCGGGATGCCCATGGCGTGGGTGACGTTGATGCCACTGACGTCCACACCGCTGCGGGCGATATTGGCCAAGAGGATTTCGTTGAGGAAGATGTTGCCGAAGCCCACCGGCAGGAACATGTAGGGCGTGATCAGGCCGAAGGTCATGACGCAGGCCATCAATCGACGATCCAGTTGCAGCTTGGTCAGCACATAAAGCAGTGGCGGCACCAGCAGCGGAATGAAGGCGATGTGGATCGGCAGGATGTTCTGGGAAGCGACCGCAACGGTGCCCAGCAGGCCAATCAATACCCACTTGACGCCCGAACCGCCCGCGGCGTCCTGACGATCGACCATAGCCAGGGCTTTGTCGGCCAGGGCATGGGCCATGCCTGACTTGGCGATTGCCACCGCGAAAGCGCCGAGCAAGGCGTAGGACAACGCCACCGTCGCGCCGCCGCCAAGGCCGGCATTGAACGCCTTGAGTGTCGCCTCGATGCCCAGGCCGCCCATCAAGCCGCCCACCAGTGCGCCCACGATCAGCGCGATCACCACATGCACGCGGGACAGGCTGAGCACCAGCATGACGCCAACCGCGGCAATTACTGCATTTATCATCGTTACCTCAGAGCACAGCGATGGAAAGCCACCGGACAAAAAGGTCGCGACTTTGCAGCAAGCGGCGGCAAGCTGCAAGGGTCATGCGGCGGGTTTTGCATTCATTCCAGATGTCCCGTGTGCGGGCTTGCTTGTTCACACAAAGGCGCCCTGCACCCGGATCAACGCCGAGGCAGTTGGATCACGACCTTCAACCCGCCCCACTCGCTGTCGCCCAACGCCAGCGTGCCGCCCCAGGTATCAACGATGTCGCGCACGATGCCCAGTCCCAGGCCATGGCCGTCGGTCTGCTCATCCAGGCGCGTGCCGCGGCTGAAGACCTGGTCGCGGCGATCCTCGGGGATACCGGGACCGTCGTCTTCCACCAGCAGGCTAAAGCCCTCGGCCGTTTCGATCACGCTCAGGCGCACTTCGGCGTCGGCCCATTTGCAGGCGTTGTCCAGCAGATTGCCCAACAACTCCAGCAGGTCTTCGCGATCCCAAGGCAGGTGCAAGCCGGGCGGTGCGATGTAAGCCAGGTGCAGATGCTCGCCATGGATCATGTTCAGGGTCGCCAGCAGCCCCGGCAGTTCGGCGTCGCAATCCAGGTGCGCGCCGGGCAAGGCATCGCCGGACAGCCGGGCGCGGTTGAGTTCGCGGTTCAGGCGCTGGCGAACCTGCTCAAGTTGTTCCAGCAGCAGCTTGCGCAACTCGGGATACGGATCGAGCTTCTCGTTCGACGCCAGGCTTTGCAGCACCGCCAACGGCGTCTTCAAGGCATGGCCCAGGTTACCGAGGGCGTTGCGTGAACGCTTGAGGCTGTCCTCGGTATGGGCCAGCAAATGGTTGATCTGCGCCACCAGCGGCTCCAGTTCCCTGGGCACTTGTTCGTCGAGTTGCGAGCGCTGCCCGCGCTGCAATTGGGCAATCTGTTCCCGGGCCTTCTCTAAAGGACGCAGGGCGCGGTGCACGGTGAAGCGCTGCAACAACAGGATCAGCAGCAAACCCGCCAAGCCGAGGCCAACGCCAATCTGCTGCATCCGCAGGAAGCTGTCACGGACCGGCGTGTAGTCCTGGGCCACGCTGATGGAAATCGCCTGGCCCAGGCGCCGATAGTCGGTGCGCAGCACCAGCAGTTTCTGGCCCTCGGGCCCCAGCTGCAGATTGCTGTGCAGCCCCGGATGATCGAGCCGCGGCAGCTCCTGGTCCCATAGGGAGCGGGAGCGCCAATGCGTGTCGGCAAAATCGATGCGGAAGTAATGCCCGGAAAAGGGCCGAAGATAAGCCGGAGACAAACGTCGCTCGTCCAGTTGCAAACCTTGCGGACCCCGGACCAGCGCCACCAGCAGATTCTCGCTGTCGTTACGTAATCCCGCTTCCAGGTAGCGCTGCAAACCCAGTTCGAACAGCCACAGGCTGGTCTGCGCCAGGACCAGGCCGACCACGACCATCACGCCGATCAAGCCCAGGCTCAAGCGCCGCTGGATGGATCTCACTGCGCCTGCCCGCCGAACAGGTACCCCTGGCCGCGACGGGTTTCGATCACGCTGCGCCCCAATTTGCGCCGCAGGTGATTGACGTGGACCTCCAGCACATTGGAATCTCGCTCGGTCTCACCGTCGTACAAGTGCTCGGCGAGATGGCTTTTGGAAAGGATCTGCTCGGGGTGGAGCATGAAATAGCGCAACAAGCGAAACTCGGCGGCGGTCAGCTGGATTTCCGCGCCGTCACGAATCACGCACTGCCGGCCTTCGTCCAGGTGCAGCCCAGCCGCCTGGAGCGTCGGTTGGTTCGCCTGGCCGTGGGATCGACGCAACAGCGCCTGGATCCGCAGGTGCAGCTCCTCGGGATGGAACGGCTTGGTCAAGTAGTCATCGGCGCCGGCCTTGAGCCCTTCGATACGCTCCGCCCAGGATCCGCGGGCGGTGAGAATCAACACCGGGGCGGTCAAGCCTGCGGCACGCCATTGGGCCAGGACCTCAAGCCCGGGCACCCCTGGCAGGCCAAGGTCGAGGATAATCAGGTCATAGGGCTCGCTACTGCCCTGGTAAATCGCGTCGCGACCATCGGCGAGCCAATCGACGGCGTAGCCCTGTCGGGCAAGCCCGGCCATCAGTTCGTCGGCCAGGGGAACGTGATCCTCCACCAAAAGCAGGCGCATCAGTCTTCCTTATCTTTGAGTAAACGGCCGGTCGCGGCCTCCAGGTCCAATTCGCGCACAACGCCATCGGTGTCCAGCAACTCGACTTCATAAATGTAGACGCCGTGTTTTTCTTCCAGCTCGGCCTCCAACAGTTTCGCGCCCGGATGCCGGTCCAGCGCCTGCTGCAGCAGTTGCTCAAGCGGCAAGATCACGCCCTGCTGGCGCAATTGCAAGGCTTCGTCCTGATCCAGGTCCCGCGCCACGGCCAGCGAACAGAATGTCAGCAGCACCAGCGCCCAGCGGCCCCGGGTGCGTTGATTAAACTTCATTACGTATCCTGATGATTCTTGAGCACCTTGCCGGTGACGGCGTCGAGTTCCAGGTCCCACTCGATGCCCTTGGCATCCCGCAGGTCCACCTTGTAACGATACTTGCCATACTCTTCCTCCAGCTCGGTATCGGTCAGGGTGGCGCCAGGGTGTTCGGCCAGGGCGGCGGCGTTGAGTTTTTCGAAAGGCTGGATGGTACCAGCGTCCAACAGGTTTTGGGCTTCGGCGGCGCTGAGGTCTCGCGCTTGAGCCAGCCCGGTACTGATCACCAGAAGCGTCACGATGGAAAAGGCAGTCAGACGGTTCACGGGTTATCTCCTTCTTATAATCTCCACCGGACAACTGTATCGGCAGGAACTTAACTGAAACTGAATTGCCATCATTGGACCCAAGCCAAATCTGCGAGGTGTGTCGTTATAATCACCCGCTTGCCTGTATTCGAGATCGGTATGACCGCCATTCACATCAAGTACCCTGCCCTCACGCTCAAGGCCGGCCCTCGCGCCTTCCTGCGCATCCGCCAGGCCGGCCTCAAGCCCGCCGACGTCGGCATCCTTCCGGGCGCCGCCGGTGGTCCGAAGGCCTTGGGTATCCAGGGGCTTGACTTGGCATTGTTCGGCGAATGGCTGCCCGCCGCCCCGCGAGAGCGTTCGTTGATCGGCGCTTCGGTGGGTTCATGGCGCTTTGCTAGCGCCTGCCTGCCGGACGCTGCAGAAGGAATCCGCCGCCTGGGTAGCTTGTACAACGAACAGAGCTTTGCCAAAGGCGTGACCATGGCTGGGGTCAGCCAGAGTTCGCAACGCATGCTCGATGACTTGCTTGACGGTCGCGACCTGAGCATTCTCGACAACCCGCATTACCGGCTCAACATCATGGTGGTCAAGAGCCACGGCAGCCTGGCACTGGATCACCGCGCACGGCTGGGTCTGGGCCTGTCGTCGGTGATTGCCGACAACCTGCGCGGCCGGGCGCGGCTGTCCCGGCATTTCGAACGGCTGATCGTGCACGATCCCCGCCTGGCGCCACCGCTGCATCCGCTGACCGACTTCCCGTCGCGCTTCGTGCCGCTGGTGGCCGGCAACCTGCGCCAGGCGTTGCTGGCGTCGGGCTCGATCCCGATGGTGATGGAAGGCGTGCGCGACTTGCCTGGCGCCGGTGCCGGGACCTACCGCGATGGCGGGTTGTTGGATTACCACCTCGACCTGCCCTACAGCGGCGAGGACATCGTCCTGTATCCGCACTTTACCGATCGGGTCATCCCCGGCTGGTTCGACAAGGGCCTGCCGTGGCGTCGCGGCAACATCGAGCGCCTGCAGGACGTGTTGCTGCTGGCGCCGTCGCGCGAATACCTGTCCCGCCTGCCGTTCGGCAAACTGCCGGACCGCAACGACTTCAAGCGTTTCATGGGCGATGACGCGAGCCGCCGCAAATACTGGAGCACAGCGATGGACGAAAGCCGCCGGCTGGGTGACGAATTCCTCGAGCTGACCGCCAATGGTGGATTGGGCGAACGTTTGCTGACCCTTTAGTCAGCACGCTCGCGCAACACAGAGGTACGTGGGCGCCTAGAGTCGGATGTTGCGATGAGCTGCGCTTGCCTGGACGACCCAAAAAAGACCAGAATAAAGTCCATTATAGGAGCCTACCCATGCAAATCGTCTTGGCTGATGTGGCCGTCAGCGTATCGGAACTGAAAAAAAATCCGTCCGCCGTCCTCAACGGTGCTAACGGTTCGCCAGTGGCCGTGTTGAACCATAATCGCGTGATGGGCTACATGGTGCCGGCAAGCGTCTACGAAGCAATGATCGAGCGCCTGGATGAGTTGGAGCTGGCCCAGGTGGTGAAGGCCCGGCTTGAGGCCAACGACACGCCCGTGCGCGTGTCGATGGACGATCTCATTGGCGAGGCTGAGGCTGCTATCGCCAATGGGCACTGATTATGCTGTCGAATGGAACCCGAAGGCACTCAAAGAGCTTAAGAAACTGGACGGTGTCGTCCGTTTACAGTTTTTGAAAAAACTTCAGGAACGGCAAGGGCACCCCCGCGTGCCGGGCGACGCCCTTCATGGAATGAAAGACTGCTACAAGATCAAATTGCGCGGCGCTGGCTATCGACTGGTATATCGCATCGAAGATGAGCGAATTGTCATTCTGGTCATAGCAGTCGGTAAGCGCGAGCGCAGCAGCGTCTACGATTCGGCCAAGACCCGCTAAGACAGGTGCGTTTGCTGACCCTTTAGTCAGCACGCTCGCGCAACACCTGGATCAAACTGATAAACTGCGCCGCCTGCCTCGCGCCCGCCCATTCAAAGAGCCAAATCTGTGGAAATCTTCAAGGAATTTACATTCGAATCCGCCCACCGCCTGCCTCACGTGCCGGATGGCCACAAGTGCGGTCGCCTTCATGGTCACTCGTTCAAGGTGGCGATCCACCTCAGTGGCGACATCGATCCGCACACCGGCTGGATTCGCGACTTCTCGGAAATCAAGGCGATCTTCAAGCCGCTCTACGAGCGCCTGGACCACAACTACCTTAATGACATCCCAGGCCTGGAAAACCCCACCAGCGAAGTCTTGGCCAAGTGGATCTGGAACGAGTTGAAGCCGTTGCTGCCGGAACTCAGCGCCATTCGTATCCACGAGACCTGCACCAGCGGTTGCATCTATCACGGCGAGTAGACAAGTCCCCTCACACAGGTTGTTGTTGGCAGACTCACGTCAGGGTTTTGTGTCTATGCTTTCTGGCTCGAACATGCCAAGAGGACACAATCATGACCCACTGGCCGCTGGATCAGGTCTACAACTTCGACGGACATCCCATCCGCTACGCCGTCCAAGGCGACGGCCCGCCGCTGGTGTTTGTCCACGGCACACCATTCTCTTCTTATGTATGGCACCGGATCGCCCCGTTGTTCTTTGCCTCGCATAAAGTCCATTACTTCGACCTGCTGGGTTACGGCCAGTCCGCGCAACCTGACGCCGATGTGTCTCTCGGCGTGCAAAACCGCTTGTTCGAAAGGCTGCTTGAGCATTGGGACCTGGACTGTCCAGACGTAGTGGCCCATGACTTCGGTGGTGCCACCGCCCTGCGGGCGCATCTGCTCGATGGCAAGGACTACCGAAGCCTTACGCTGATCGACCCGGTGGCCTTATCGCCCTGGGGTTCACCTTTTGTCCAGCATGTGCGCCAACATGAAGCGGCGTTCAGCGGCTTGCCCGATTATATCCAGCGAGCCATCGTGCCGACGTATATCCGCGGCGCAATAAAACGAGACATCCCGGACGAAGAACTGGCGCCCTATGTACAGCCATGGCTCGGCGAGACCGGCCAGGCCGCGCTCTATCGGCAGATTGCGCAGATGGACGAGTGCTACACCGATCAGGTCCAGGACTTGTACCCGCAAGTGCGCTGCCCGACGCAAATACTCTGGGGCGAGGACGACCAATGGATCCCCATCGAACGCGGCAGGGCGCTGCACACCATGATTCCGGGCGCGCAGTTTCACCCGGTGCCGAACGCCGGGCACTTGGTCCAGGAAGACGCGCCGGAAGCCATCGTCGCGGCGCTGTTGCGATTCTTATTGGTGCACGTTCAGACCTGAACGCATCGTTTCGTGGAAGCGGGCCTCTGAGCCGGACGGTCCGTGTTCCAACTTGAATCATCCCTGCTCCGCTTTTGCTCCTTGAACCCCACCGGATCCACAACTTGGCTATACATAACCGGCGATCGCTGGTTTGGCACGGCCGCTGCACGCTTGCGTTTTTCCTTTTTCCGCAAGGACCGCCACATGACTCAGAACGATCCGGGCAACGACTATCCTTTGAGCGAAGTGCCGATGCATGCGCGCAAGGGTTTGGCCTCCACGGCCATGGTGCTGTTGGGCTTCACCTTTTTCACCGCGACCATGTTTGCCGGAGGCAAGCTGGGCGTGGCGTTCGGTTTCGCCGAGATGCTCAGCGTCATCGTCATTGGCAACCTGCTGCTGGGCCTGTATGCCGCAGGCCTGGGTTACATCGCCTTCAGGAGCGGGCTCAATTCGGTGTTGATGGGGCGCTTCTGTTTCGGCGAGGTGGGCAGCAAGCTCAGCGACTTGATCCTGGGTTTCACTCAAATCGGCTGGTACGCCTGGGGCACGGCCACCGCGGCGGTGGTGCTGGGCAAGTATTTCGAACTGAGCCAGGGGACCGTGCTGGGGCTGATGGTGCTGTTCGGGCTGGGGTTCTGCGCCACGGCCTACATTGGCTATCGCGGGCTGGAAATCCTGTCCTACATCGCCGTGCCAGCGATGATGTTGCTGCTGATGCTGTCCATGTGGGTAGCGACGGTTATGGTCGGCGGCCTTGATGGCCTGCTGGCGGTGGTACCTACGGGCAGCCTGGACTGGTCGACCGCGATCACGCTGGTGTTTGGCACCTTTGTCAGCGGTGCCACCCAGGCGACCAACTGGACACGTTTTTCCCGTTCGGCGAAGGTCGCGGTCCTGGCCAGCCTGATTGGCTTCTTTATCGGCAATGGCCTGATGGTCCTGATCGGTGCCTACGGAGCCATCGTCTATCAGCAGCCGGACGTGGTCGAAGTCCTGTTGTTGCAGGGTTTCGCCATGGCCGCAATGGCCATGTTGCTGCTCAACATCTGGAGCACCCAGGACAACACCATCTACAACTTCGCCGTGGCCGGCTGCAACCTGCTGCGCACCCGTCGCCGCAGGACGGTCACACTGGCCGGCGCGGTGATCGGCACGCTGCTCGCGCTACTGGGCATGTACGACATGCTGGTGCCTTATCTGATTCTGCTCGGCACGGTCATCCCGCCCATTGGCGGCGTGATCATGGCCGATTTCTTCTTCCGCTGGCGTGGTCGCTATCCTCGATTGGCCGAGGCGCAACTGCCGGCGTTCAATTGGCCAGGCTTATGTGCCTACGGCGTCGGCACCCTCGCGGCATTCAACTCGCCATGGATCGCGCCACTGGTAGGAATCGCCACCGGCGCGCTAACGTATGTGCTATTGATCGGCGTACTGGGTAGCCGCACCGCCACCGCGCCACTCCAAGACCTATAAGGATTGTCCGATGCACATCATCAACGCCCGCCTGCGCAACCGCGAAGGCTTGCATGAACTGCACCTGGAAAACGGCCTGATCGCCAACATCGCCCGCCAGACCGAGGCCCCCACCCTGGCGGCCGAAGACCTCGACGCGGGCGGCAACCTGGTGGTGCCGCCTTTCGTCGAACCCCACATCCACCTGGACGCCACCCTCACCGCCGGTGAACCGCGCTGGAACATGAGCGGCACGCTGTTCGAGGGCATCGAGTGCTGGGGCGAACGCAAGGCCACCATCACCGAGGAAGACACCAAGACCCGCGCCAAGAAAACCCTGCAGGCCCTCGCCGCCCATGGCATCCAGCATGTGCGCACCCACGTCGACGTGACCGATCCGGCGCTTACCGCGCTCAAGGCGATGTTGCAAGTGCGCGAGGAAAGTCGTCATCTGGTCGACATGCAGATCGTGGCTTTCCCCCAGGAAGGCATCGAGTCCTACCGCAACGGCCGCGAGCTGATGGAAGAAGCGATCCGCATGGGCGCCGACGTGGTGGGCGGCATTCCGCATTTCGAATACACCCGCGACCAGGGCGTCAGCTCGCTGAAATTCCTGATGGACCTGGCCGAGCGCACCGGCTGCCTGGTGGATGTGCATTGCGACGAAACCGACGACCCGCATTCGCGCTTCCTGGAAGTGCTCGCCGAAGAAGCCCGCAGCCGCGACATGGGCGCCAGGGTGACCGCCAGCCACACCACGGCCATGGGTTCCTACGACAATGCCTACTGCGCCAAACTGTTCCGCCTGCTGGGACACTCGGGCATCAGCTTCGTATCCTGCCCCACCGAAAGCATTCACCTGCAAGGGCGCTTCGACAACTTCCCCAAGCGCCGCGGCGTCACCCGCGTCAATGAGCTGCTCGAAGCCGGAATGAACGTGTGCTTCGGCCAGGACTCCATCGTCGATCCGTGGTATCCACTGGGCAACGGCAATATTCTGCGAGTGCTCGAAGCCGGCCTGCATATCTGCCACATGCTCGGCTACCGCAACCTGCAAAGCGCCCTGGACCTGGTCACCGACAACAGCGCCCAGGCCATGGCTTTGGGCGAGCGCTACGGCTTGGAACCCGGGCGCCCGGCGAACCTGCTGATCCTCTCAGCCGACAGTGACTACGAAGTGATCCGCAGCCAAGGCCTGCCCGTCTACTCGATCCGCAACGGCGAAGTGCTGATGAAACGGCAGATGCCGGCGGTGGAATTTGGACCGCAGTTGGGCTGAAGTGCAAAGTCGGCGAGCGGGAGCTTGCCAGTGAAAACGTCATGGGCGCGCTGATACGCTATGGCAGAAGCCGCGCCGTGCCGAACAGGCTGACCCGGACCAATTCACCCGCCTGTTCCTCCAGCAGGATCGGCGCAGTGCCGCCGGGCATCACGACGCGTACCGGCCCGGCCTTCACCCAGCCCACCCGCCAAGCAGCACTGGCCACGGCGCTGGCGCTGGTGCCAGACGACGCGGTGGGACCTTCGCCCCGCTCGAACACCCGAGCGTCGATCCGTCCCTCGGCCGCGGGCGATGCCCACTGCAGGTTTACCCCCGCCCAACAAGGCATCCCCGTCCCGCCGGGCGCCGCATAGGCAATACGAGTCAGGTTTTGCGACAGCGGCTCGGCGCGCATCTGTGCAAGGCTTGGCAGCGCGGCCGCGTCATCCACCAAGGTCACGCAATGAGGATTGCCGATGCGCACGAACTGGCTGTAGCGCCAGGCCAGGTTCAATGCATGGAGCGATGGCACGCGACTCACGTCGCACTGGTTGAACGTCACGTTTTCCGTGCCGTCGGCATCGACGGCCAGGGGACCGAACGACGGTGCGCCCAAGTCCAGCCAGAAGCCTTGGACACCTTCGAACTCAGCGACACGAACCGATGTTTGCAGGGGTGAGCCACCGTCGTGTTTGTCGTGATGAACCTGTAGCACGCAGCCATCATCCTCCGGCAGCAACCCTCGTTCTTGCAGGGACAGGGAGAAAATCGTCAGGCCATTGCCGCTGCGCTCGGCCAGTGTGCCGTCGGTATTGACGATCAGCAGATCAAAGGGCGGCGCGTCCTGGAACGGGCCGACCAGCAGGCCGTCGCTACGATGGGCCTTGGCGTCCGGCGGCGCCTTTCCCGCTGCCCAACCGCAGAAGGCCTGCACGGCGGTGGTGCTCCAGGCTTCACGCGTTTGCGCGGCCTGGGCGGCAGACAGCGGCAAGTCAATGCCATGGGCACGGACCTGCCGCGGTGAAACCACGCCATAAATATTGCCGCGCGCATCATAAAATCGTGTCATGCACCTGATCCGGTCAATCAGCGAAAGGATCGCCACTTTATGCCGGCTGGGCCCACAGGGGCAAAGCTTGTGGTGGGTGCGAACATCGCGTCGGCACCTTGGGGTCGCAGCGAGGTCAGTGGATATGCAAGCATAGGCCCCCGCCTGCATCACCGCACCGCACGAAAGCCAAGGACGTTTCATGACCGCAATTACACCTCCTCCCACTTTTGTTCCCGGACGCCTGGAACAGATGTCCACCCGCATCGCCTATCTCATCGCCGGTATCGGCATCGCCGCCTGGGCGCCGTTGGTGCCTTACGCCAAGGTGCGGGCGAATCTGGATGAAGGCACCCTCGGGTTGCTGCTGCTGTGCCTTGGGGTCGGGTCGATCCTGGCGATGCCGATTTCCGGCGCGCTGGCGACGCGGTTCGGCTGCCGTCGGGTGCTCAGCGGCGGCACGATCCTGATCTGCCTGGCCTTGCCGTTGCTGGCAACGATGACCTCCCTGCCCTGGTTGGTGGCCGCGTTGTTCCTGTTTGGCGCCGGGCTCGGCACCGTGGACTCGACCGTGAACCTGCAGGCGGTGATCGTCGAGCGGGCCAGCGGCAAGACCATGATGTCGGGTTTCCACGGCATGTTCAGCCTCGGCGGGATCATCGGCGCGGCGGGTGTGAGCGCCTTGCTCGGCCTGGGTCTTTCGCCATTAGGGGCGACGCTGGTGGTCAACGCAGTGCTGCTGGTGGCGCTGTTCAAGGCTGCGCCGCACCTGTTGCCCTACGGCAGTGAAAGCTCGGGACCGGCGTTTGCCATCCCCCATGGCGTGGTGCTGTTTATCGGTATCCTGTGTTTCATCGTGTTCCTGGCCGAAGGCGCGGTGCTGGACTGGAGCGCGGTGTTCCTGACCGCCGAGCGCGGCGTGGACAGCGCCTACGCCGGGCTGGGTTATGCCGCATTCGCCTTGACCATGACGGTCGGCCGGCTGACGGGCGATTCGGTGGTGCATCGCCTGGGTGCCAAGCGCGTGATTATCTTCGGCGGGGCGATCGCAGCAGCGGGTTTCTTGTTGGCGACCGTCGCACCGATGTGGCAAGCAGCGCTATTGGGCTACGCATTGGTCGGTGCCGGATGCTCGAACATCGTGCCGGTGCTGTACACCGCCGTCGGCAAACAGACACTGATGCCCGAAGCCATCGCGGTGCCGGCCATTACCACCATCGGCTATGCCGGCATCCTCGCAGGGCCGGCATTGATCGGTTTTGTCGCCCATGGCAGCAGCCTGAGCATTGCGTTCGGTTTGATTGCGATGTCGCTGGTGGCGGTGGCGGTCAGCGGGAAAGTGTTGAAGGTCTGAAGCCTTGTAGATTCACCCGTGGCGAGGGAGCTTGCTCCCTCGCCACGGGATACATTGCAACGCCAGGGCGGCTAGAACCGACACACCGCCGCCGCTCCGCTATCGGTCGGCATGACATGCTCGGGCGGGACTACCACCACTTCGCCGCCTTGCCGGGTCACGGCCAGGATCAGTTCATCGAGCACATCCGGGGCTTGTTCGTCGCCGGTTTCGTCGATGATGAGCCTGCCCTTGTCCGGGTCGAGCTGACCGGGAACCTGCCGTTCGGCCTCTACCAGCAGCAACGCGACACGACTTTCCCAAGCGGCCTTGGCGATGTTGGCCAGGTTGTCCATCGCCCGTCCCTGCCCCACCGCGACGCCGTAACGATTCAGGCTGTCGACCACCCGGTCAGCGTGGCTGTGTGCCATGAGTTTCGAGCACTGGACCCGCAACTCTTCCAGGCCCAACCGCGAAGGATCCCCTTCGATGCCCTGCGCCAGCACGTTCGGGTTATGGCTGACGGCACGGAACACCGCCTGGTTTTCCGGCAGGGCCACGACAATCATCGGCAGCCCCGAAGGTTGCGAATGGTATTGCAGGATGGCTTTGTCCACAGCGCGCAAAAACCGCTCGCGGTCCAGGTTGATTTCATCTTGCTTACCGCCGCCGGCGGACTCATGCATCATCGGATCGCCGCGCTCGCTGCTGCGGCTGAAACCGTTGGGAAAGCCTTGCTGGTCTCCCGAGGTCAAGTCGTCGCCCAAGGCCTCGTTCTGGTTACGCGGAACCTGTTCGGCCAACTCGACTTTTTCCAGCTGCTCGCAAGAGCCCTCGTACAACCAGACCTCATTACGGGTCAGGCACAGCACTTGATATCGCTCGGTTGACTGGACCAGCCGCAGCAGCGGCTTGAGGTAAGGATGGCTATTGGCGAAGGCGCATTGCGGCAAACGCTGGTTCACAGCGATGACTTTGAAATAGTCACGGGCGCCAAACACCGCGATGCCGTCGCGATTGGAGTTCCAGAACGCCTGGTCGTCCACCAGCGCATGAAAAGGCTCGAGCAACGGCGTGCAATCGAGGCCAG
Source organism: Pseudomonas sp. Z4-20 (assembly GCF_051131955.1). Classification (NCBI taxonomy): domain Bacteria; kingdom Pseudomonadati; phylum Pseudomonadota; class Gammaproteobacteria; order Pseudomonadales; family Pseudomonadaceae; genus Pseudomonas; species Pseudomonas sp. Z4-20. The sequence continues at coordinate 1,913,483 of NZ_CP071641.1, read as the reverse complement.
GGTGCTGGTTTTCCAGTTGGGTTTGCAGTTCGCGCACCAGGTTCTTGTAGCGAATCGGGTCCTGGCTGCGCTCCGGGAATGTGCGGTGTGTGGGCATATACAACGAAAGGCTCGGCTGTTCGTCGAACGCCAGGAGCTCGGCCAGCACTTGTCGGCTGAAGGGTTGATGAGCGGTCATGATTGTCTCCTTATTCTTTGCCACGAGCCTCTTGGTTTTCGAGGAAATCCTCCTCCAACATGGCGTCTACCATTTCCGGCGGAGCTTCATCCACAGGGGCAGTCACGCGCCCCATGGATTCGACGGCAGGGTTGAGTTTGCCGACCTGATGATCGAGCGCATGCAGCATTTTCTCGGCGGCGCCCTCCACCGCCAGCTCCAGGCTATCGGCCTTGTGGCTAACGGAGATGGCCGCAACGCCTTGCAGGCGCGCCTCGATCTGGCAGCGTTTGTCCGCGGCGCCGCCCTTCTGGGCGTTCTCGTCGCTGACGTGGATTTCGACGCGGGCCAGTTGATCTTCGAAACGCTGCAGCGCGTCCACCACCGTGCTGCCGACCCACTCCTGCAATCGGGCACTGCCTTCGATATGGTTGCTGTTGACTTGAACTTGCATGATCGACTCCTTTGCAAAAGACGGCTGACGCCGCCTGTTGTAGGTAGAAGAAGATCAAACGGGTGAAGTTCCCGGCGCGGGATGACTGGCCAATGCCTTGGCCAAACGCAGCGGCGATGGATAAAAAAAAGGGAGCGCTCCAGAGCGCTCCCGCAATTTTCCAGTGAACAATTGGGCGCCTTACATCTCGGGCATTTTCCGGAAGCCCACCGCCAGCCGGTTCCAGCCATTGATGGCGTTGATTGCCACGGTCAGGTCGACCATTTCCTTGGGCGTAAAGTGCTCGCTCAGCAATCCGTAGTCTGCGTCGGGAGCATGGGTGTCGCTCAAACGGGTCAGGGCTTCGGTCCAGGCCAGGGCGGCGCGTTCGCGGCCGGTAAAGAATGGCGCCTCGCGCCAGGCCGTCACGGCATACAGCCGACGTTCGGTCTCGCCGCTCTCGCGCGCGTCGGCGGTGTGCATGTCGATGCAGAAGGCGCAGCCGTTGATTTGCGAGGAACGCAGCCTGACCAGCTCCAGCAGCGACTTTTCCAGGCCCAGTTTCGAGACCGCGGTTTCCAGGGCCAGCATGGCTTTGTAGGCATCAGGGGAAGCGGCGTAGAAATCGATACGTGGTTGCATCTTGAACTCCTGGACAATTGAGGTGTGGCGCTACGTTAGTCCTGCACAGGCGCGGGACAAATAGCCAATTGTTGGGAAGTTCGGGTGGCCAATGGAGACCGGGATTTACCTATGGAATTGACCGCAAGCTTTTTTGTCAGACCCGACTGCGCAGCCATTGCAAAAAACGCTTCTTGGCGATCGGCTTGGGCACGTCGCGGGTCAGGTTCTGGGCGAGGTGGATGCGCACGTCCAGCAGGTTTTTCATCGCGTCGTTGATGTCGCGACGGGCATCCAGGCAGGGTCTGAGGTAACTGTTCTCGATGCGATAAAGTGTACAGAAGGTCTTGGCCGAGAAACTTGCCAGGGTGGCCTGCTCGGAGACAATTCCGGCTTCGCCAATCACCTCGCCCGGCCCCATGCGCGCGGCTTCGAATGGCTGGCCGTTGCGAATCAGGGTGACGCTGATCACGCCGGTTTCGATGATGAACAAATGGTCGCTGACCTCACCGGCGGGCAGGATCATGTCACCGGCGCGAAAGGTCTGCAACGTCATGTTCTGGCTGAAGGTATCCTTTTCATCCGGGCGCAGCGTAGAGAAAATGCTTGAGCTTTCCAACAGCGCCCGGGGACGCGATGCGCCCATCGCCGCGGTGCTTTCGCCGGTGGACAACAGGCTGACGCCCGACGCCTGCAAATGCCGAAACGCCAAGTCGAACAATTGATTGCGTACCTCGCGCTTCTGCCCCATTGAAGCCACGAACCCGCTGATCTCGTATTCCGCGCCAGCGCTTCCCGTGCTTTTCAGCGTCACGCAAGGCGCCGGGCTGGCGAGCAGCGCGCGGCAGCCGATCATTGCGCGCTCCAGCGCGTCGATGACCTTTTGCGGACGCGCGTGAGGACTGACCTGCAGGCTCACGGCCAAGCCATGCATATCGCTGGGCCGGCTGAAGTTGACGATCTTGGCCTTCGCCGCGAGTGAGTTGGGAATCACCGCCATACTGCCCTGGGAAGTCTGCAACCGTGTCGCCCGCCAATCGATGTCGGTGACCCGGCCTTCGGTGCCATCGATGGAAATCCAGTCATCGACTTGATAGGGCTTGGTGGTGTTGAGCACGATCCCGGAGAACACGTCGCTGAGCGTGCTCTGCAAGGCCAGGCCGACGATGATCGCCATCGCACCGGACGTCGCCAACACGCCCTTGACCGGCAAATCCAGCACGTAGGCCAGCGCCGCGATGACCGCGACCAGGAAGATCACCGCGCCGAGCAGATCCTGCAGCAATCGCCCGGTATGGCCGACCCGTTGCATCATGACCGCGCCGATCATGACCGTCAGGGTCCGCGCGGCGAACAGCCACCAGGCAATCTGCAAACCGGTCGCGGCCAAGTGCCGCGGCACATCGTCGACCCACTGCGCGGGTTCCATGGGATTGAGCCCTTCGCTGAACAGCAACATGCTGAACAACGAAAAAATCACCAGCCGCCCGCCGATTTTCCAATAGGTCCGATCAACACTGACCAGCCGCCACAACAGCAAGTCGAGCATAAGCAACGCCAGGGCGCTGAGCAGCGGGTGATCGGTGATCAGGGACAGCATCAGGGGACAGCTCCAGAAGGTCGTTGGCGGGAAGATTGGCACAGAATCAGCCGGCTGTAGAGATCGCCGAAAAACCTTGTAGGAGCGCGCGCTGCCTCAGCCGTCCATACCCCCGAAGCGCCCGGAATGAAAATCCTCGAAGGCTTGGTGGATTTCCTGCTCGCTGTTCATCACGAACGGACCATGACCGACGATGGGTTCATCGATCGGTTCGCCGCTGAGCAGCAGCAATACCGCGTCTGTGTCGGCGTGCAGGTTCAATTGATCACCAGCGTGCTCGAACAGGGCTAATTGCCCCGCCTCCACCCGCTCGCGGTCATTGGCCTGGACCGAGCCACGCAGCACGACCAGCGCGGTGCTGCGGCCTTCATGCAGGTCGAGCGTCAGGTCCTTGCCGGCATTCAGGCGGATATCCCAGACGTCGATGGGGGTGAAGGTTTTCGCCGGGCCTTGATGGCCCTGGAACGTACCAGCAATCAGCCGCAGGCTGCCGGCGGCGTCCTCCAGGACGATGTTCGGGATGTCCCCCTTGAGAAGGGTCTGGTAGCCGGCCGGGGCCATTTTGTCCTTGGCTGGCAGGTTGACCCACAACTGGACCATTTCCATGAAGCCGCCCTGCCGGGCAAACGCTTCGGAATGAAACTCTTCGTGAATGATCCCAGAGGCGGCGGTCATCCACTGCACATCTCCGGGGCCGATCTTGCCGCCGCTGCCGGTGGAGTCACGGTGTTCCAGCTCGCCCTGGTAGACAATGGTCACGGTCTCGAAACCGCGATGAGGATGCTGACCGACGCCACGACGTTCACGGGTGGGCGCAAACTCGGTGGGGGCCGCATGGTCCAGCAGGAGAAATGGGCTGATGTGCTTGCCCAGGTTGTCGTACGAAAATAGCGTGCGCACCGGGAAGCCGTCGCCGACCCAGTGCGGCCTTGGACTGGTGTAGAGGCCAATGATCTGTTTCAAGCTGCGTCTCCAAATCAGGTGTTGTGATTCGATGGACACAGCTTAAAACCCATACCGCTGGTGCACCAGACTGCAAAAATCGGTCTTAGCGTTCTATCTACAGAACAGTGATTTTCAAAGCTGATTGCGCTTGGCAAACTCCGACAGGCCCACCAGGGAATTCAACCCAAGCTTTTCCAACAGGCGGGTCTTGTAGGTGCTGACTGTCTTGGGGCTCAGGAACAACGCCTCGGCGATGTCCTTGCCTCGCATGCCCATCGCCAGCATCCGTAAAATGGAAAGCTCGCGCGTGGACAGCCTCTCCAGCGCTTGCTGCTCGGTTTGTTGTTGGAAATCCAGCCTGACGGCCATCTGGGGAAAATAGGAATAGCCGGACTTGATGGCGTGAATGGCCTTGATCAGCTCTTTCAGATCGCTTTTCTTGGTCACAAACCCCCTGGCCCCGGCCGAGATACAGCGATTGCAGAAATGCGGGGCATCCTGGGAGGTGAACGCCAGCACGGCACACTCCGGATACTGGCCAGTGATCCAGGCCAGCAAGTCCAGGCCATCGAAACCGTTCATCACCAGGTCCAGGATCACCACGTCCGGAACGTTGTCCTTGATGCGCGTCCTGGCATCGGTCGTGCTGCTGACATCCGTAACCTCAGTGAATCCTTCGTTCTGACAGACAAGCCGCAGCGCCCCTCGGATGACAGGGTGGTCATCAACAATCAGTACTTTTTTCAATACAGCTCCCCGAGTCAATGCAAACGGCGCCGACGCCATGACTGCACCGGACTGTTACACAGGTGATTGGTCGCGCCACCTGTCAGATCTGACAGTGCCGACTAACGGCGCACATCAGCCGCCGTGCCCCTGCCTGACGGCGCCTCCCAGGGTTGGGCCGACTCGCTGGCCTCGGGATCGACGCCCTTCATCAGGCGCCGCAGCGAAACAGCATCGGGTAAATGGGCGGTCATCATCTGCAAACAGGCTCGCCGACCGGCGGGCAACGTCCCCAGCGGAGGTTCCTGAGCGTTATAGATCAGCCCATGACGGACTTGCAGGTTATCGAGGCAGAACCCAGGCAGGTCCAGCGCGCGCTTTGCCAAACTGGCGTTGACGACAACCAGGTCGAACGGCTCGCAGCCATAGTCCACCAACGTCAGGAACTCGTGCACGTCACTCACCGGCGCAATGCGGAAATAGCCCAGATGATTGAAAAGGCGTTCCAGCTGCATTCGATGAAAATGCAATGGGTCGGCAATCATGATACGTAGTGCTTTATTTGGCATGGCAGGCATTCCAATGGCAACGCGACAGTTACGAACCGGCTTGGGAACGTTAAGTCGCGTCAGGCTAGAGGAAGGTTTTTAGCGACGCTGTAGGACGAATCCTAAAAACAGGCGGAAAAATCGCCAAACGACCTGCGGTTCCGGGAGCCACGGATCAGTCCTGATTGCCCGAAGAAGGATCAAACGCACCACTTTGCGCCCCGGTGACAAGGCCTGTGCTCGCCATGTGAGTTTCCAGCCGTTCGGCCAGGCGCTCCATCGCCTGGCGCAATAGGTCCACCGCGTCGCCGAGTGACGAGACGTCGCCCGCCCGACAGGCGCTTTCCAATGCCTCACAAGCCAAGATCAGGCGCTGTGCCTGGATGAGCCGGGCCCCGCCCTGGATCCGATGCGCCAGGTCGGACAACCCGGGCAAGTCGTGATGCGAAAACAATCGCTGCAACCGATCCTTGTCCAACGCAGTGCTATCGATCAGCGCTTGCATCAACTTGCTGAGTGAAATCCTGTCGCCGCCAGTCAGTTGTTCCAGGCTGGTCAAATCGAAGTCGTCAGTGGCCGCGGCCGGCTCCGCGGCGGAACCGGCCGTGATCGATACCAGGCAGGCATCCAGTTGCTTGAGGCTGATGGGTTTGAACAGGCAATCATCCATGCCCGCCGCAAGGCACCGGTCTCTTTCCTCGGGCTGGGCATTGGCCGTGAACCCGAGGATTTTCGTTGGCGACAAGCCTTGGACCCGCTCCTCGTTGCGAATGGCGCGCGCCAGTTCGTAGCCGCTCATCAGCGGCATGTTGCAGTCAGTGATGACCACATCGAAGTGCCCGGCGCGCCACACACGCAAACCTTGGGCGCCGTCTTCAGCTTCATGCGCAACATGACCCAGGTAATTGATCTGCTGGGACAACAACAAGCGGTTGGCCGGGTAGTCGTCAATCACCAGGAGGTTGAGCACCTGGGCCGGCGCCACCGTCTCGTCCTTGACCGCAGGCGCTTGGGTCACGGCTTCGAGCAACGGCAACTCCAGCAGGATCTCGACCTGCGTGCCCTGCCCCGGCACGCTACTGAGCCGCAGGCTGCCTCCCATCATTTCGCACAAGGTGCGACTGATGACCAACCCCAACCCGGAACCGCCGCGAGCGGCTTCGGTATTGTCGCCAACTTGGGTGAACGGACTGAACAGGCGTCGCTGGTCCTGGGCGGATATTCCGGCGCCGGTGTCTTCGACCCGCAGGTGAATGTCCAGACGCTTGCCGTCACGCGTCGGTTCGGTTTTCAAGCTCAGGCGCACGCAGCCTTGATCGGTGAACTTGATGGCATTGCTCAGAACGTTCGAGACAATCTGCTTGAAGCGCAGCGGGTCAATCGACACGTCATGATTGCCTGCCGCATCCAGGTCCAGTTGCAGACGCAGCTGTTTCTGCCGGGCCAGGCCTTCGAACATTCTCGCTACCGACTCGGTCAGGGCCCGCAGGTTGGCCCGCTCGGGCACCAGCGACAGCCGTCCCGATTCGATGCGAGCGATGTCGAGGATGTCGCCGATCAAATCCAACAAGCCTTGGGCAGCACTCGACGCAACTTCGAGGGCGGGCCGGTCCATGACGCCCTGGTCGGCTTTTTTCAACGCCAGTTCCAACATGCCGATCACGGCGTTCATCGGCGTGCGGATTTCATGGCTCATGATCGCCAGGAACGTGGTCTTGGCCCGGTTGGCATCGTCGGCACTGGCCTTGGCCACGCGCAGTTGCTCCAGCAGCCGCCGCAAGTAGACAACCCAGCCCAACGTCAACAACAACAGCAGCGCGGCGATGGCAAACCCTTGGACGATGGTGGTGCGGTTGCGCAGCCAGTAGCTGTCGTCGATCACCACTTCACTGCGCCAACGGTTGGTCAGCTCATCCATCTCCTCAGGGGAAATACTCAGCAGCGCCTTGTCCAGGATTGAATACAGCTCCAGCGCGTCCCGGTTCGTTGCCAGGGCAACGCGCGCGGGCACCGTGCCCACGGTGCTGGTGACTTGCAGCGAGTCGCGATACTGGCGAGAAATCATATAGCGGGCGCTGATCAACGAATTGATCGCGCCATCCGCCGTGCCCGCAGCGACCATGGCCATGGCGTCGGCCGCGTTTTGCGCCAACACCAGTTGCACACCGGGGAACTGCTCCAGCAGGTACTCACGCAGTACGTTGCCACGCACCAGTGCCAGTCGCTTGCCGGCCATCCGATCCACCGTCAGCGCGTCCCTGGCCTTGATGGGCACCACCAGCACGAACGGGTTCGTCAGGTACGGTCGGGTAAAACGCAACTCATCCTCAAGTTCGGCGCTGGGTATGGCGGTCGCCAGCACGTCGGCCTTGCCGCTGGCGATCAGGCCAATCAGTGCGTCAACCGAGTCGCCACGCTGGATGTCGAATTTCAGGCCGGTACGCAGGCTGATCCTGGCCAGCACATCGGCACCGATACCGCGCAGATGGCCCTGCTCGTCAAAAAAAGTCAGCGGCAGGAAATGTTCGCTGACCGCCACCTTGATCCGCGGATGTGCGTCGAGCCAGCGCTGTTCGTTGACACTGAAATGTACCGCTGGCTGACCCGCCACGCTCGCCCCGCCGGCGCTCCAGCGCCGCAGGATCCCCATGCGCTCGCCAACGGGAATGGCTTGCAAGCCGGCGTTGACGATGCGCAACAGCCGCGCATTGTCGCGACTGACCGCGAAGGCGAAGGGTTGCACTTCCATACGGGAAAAATCCACCAACTGGACGTTGTTCAGGTAGTTCTTGCTGATCAGGTAATGGGCGCTGATCGAATCTCCCAGGTAAACATCGGCCTGGCCAAACGCTACGGCGCCAATGGCGCTCAAGGTCGAGGGGAACAACTGCAAAGTGGCGTCCGGATAGAACGCCTCGACCTGGTCCGGTGGCAAGTAGTGATAAAGCATCGCTACCCGCTTGCCTGCCAGGTCCGTGGGCACATCCTCGCTGTCGTCGACGCGGGCCACCAGGGTGGGCAGGTCATCGGCGTAGGCTTGGGACATGACTAGCGCGGGATCGCTGGCCTCGAAGCCGTTGGCGGTGCCGAGTAGATCGATCTCCCCATCGCGCAACGCCTGGAGCGATGCGTCCCGTGACGCGTAACGCCGCACTTGGATCTCGACATGCAGCAGCTGCCCCAGCAACTCGGCGTAATCGGCCGTCAATCCCTCATAATCCCGGCCATTTGCGGTGAGACTGAACGGCGGATAATCCGGCGCCGAGGCCCCCAGCAGCAATCTGCCCTTTTGCCGCAGCCAGCGCCGATCAGCCTCGTCCAGGGAGGCGGAATAGTCGCTCACGGTGGAACGCCCGAGCACGCGCAGCGACTCGGGTTCGGCACCCACCTGCGGCGCCACACATGCTAAGCCCAGCCATATCGCCGCCAGGCCTGTGCGCAGGAACAGCATCATTGGATCAGGGTTTCGCTTGGCGAAATCGGCCCGGAGCGCTACAGGCTAGCGACCGGCTGATAGGTTCGAACTGCCAAAGCGAGGGAACAGCGAACCGTCAACGTACCCGCTAGCCGAAACCAGTAGGCACGTTGAGAGTGTAGGAAATTTCTGAGGAATTTCCCGGCGAGCGTGGGATTGGGCTATTTCGTTGCCGAGCCCTACGCCGTGGCCAGCTTCAGGTCGCCCACCGAATGCCTCTGCCCGCGATGGTTGCCGTGTTCATAGAGAGAGCCGGCGATTTCATCGGCACGCACCGGCAGGATCGACAACAAGGTGTCGCTCAGGCCATGGCTGGCCTGGCAGAAACCCTGCATATAGATCGCGGCCTTGCAGCGCTCGTCGGTGATCAACTTGTAGTTGCGATCCACCTCGAAATCTCCCAGGTACGACGCCAGCGGCTCCAGCAAGGTGCGGTGCATCTGCCGCTCGTAACCGGTGGCGAGCACCACGGCGTCATAGCGGCGCACCGTCAGTTCACCGGTGGCGTTGTTGCGCACCGCCAGTTCCACGCCCGCGTCAGTGGCCGTGGCTTTCTCCACCGTAGTGAGGGTGCGGAACGCGTGGCGCGCCACGCCCGATACTTTCTGCCGGTAGAAAATCCCGTAGATGCGTTCGATCAGGTCGATGTCCACCACCGAATAATTGGTGTTGTGGTACTCGTTGACCAGGCGCTCGCGCTCGCTGTGGGGTTGCTGGAACACCAGGTCGGTGAATTCCGGCGAGAACACTTCGTTGACGAACGGGCTGTCGTCCGCCGGCTTGAGGGCCGAGCCGCGCAGGATCATGTCGACCTGCACCGACGGGAAGCTGTCGTTGAGGTCGATGAAGGCCTCCGCCGCGCTCTGCCCGCCGCCGATGATGGCGATGCTCATTGGCTGGCCGCTCACGCACGGTTGGGTCGCCATGCGCTCCAGGTATTGAGAATGGTGGAAGACCCGGGCGTCATTCTTGAAGCCTTTGAACGCTTCGGGAATACGCGGCGTGCCACCGGCACTGACCACCACCGAACGGGTGATGCGTACGAATTCCTCACCCTGGCCACTACGGGAAATCACCCGCAGCGCTTCGACTTGCTGGTTGTGCAGCACCGGTTCGATGCGCAGCACTTCTTCGCCGTAGCGGCTTTGCCCGGCAAACTGCGCCGCGACCCAACGCAGGTAGTCGTTGTACTCCATGCGGCACGGATAGAAGGTTCCCAGGTTGATGAAATCAACCAGGCGGCCATGGTGCTTGAGGTAATTGACGAACGAATACGGGCTGGTGGGATTGCGCAGGGTCACCAGGTCCTTGAGGAACGAGATCTGCAGCTCGCTCTGGGTCACCAGGGTGTTGCCATGCCAGCGATAGTCGGCCTGTTTGTCGAGGAACAGCACATCCAGCTCGCCCTGGACCGGGCCGCGCTCCTGGAGCGCAATGGCCAACGCCAGGTTCGAGGGGCCGAAGCCGATGCCGATCAAGTCGTGAACGTTGGGCGCAGCAATTGCCTGAGTCATGTCCAGTGTCCTCTGGAGAAGCCCCTCAACAGGGCGCGAAAGCCTGGGTGACTCGCCCGGCCCGCGTAAGGCCGTCAAGTCGTCTGTTGAGAGGAACGAGGACGGTGTGGGGAAATTTACCGCTGCGCGATCAGTGAAGGTGAATCAAGGCGCGTCCCACTGCCGCACGCGCACCCGACAGTGCTTCATCGCGTTGACGATGTGCTTCTCCACCAACGCCCGGGAAATGCCCAGGCGCTCGGCGATCTGCGCATGGGACAAGCCTTCGAGCTTGCGCAGCAGGAAGCTCTCGCGACACAGCAGTGGCAACTCGGCCAGGGCCCGTTGCAGCATGCCCAGGCGCTGGCCGTGGTCGAGGCTGGTATGCGGCGATGGGGTGAAGAAGCGTTCCTCGCTGTCCAGCACATCCAGGGATTCGACTTGGCGCAGGGTGTTGCGCCGATGCCCGTCGATCACCAGGTTCAACGCCGTGCGGTAGAGAAACGCCCGGGGTTGCTCGATGGGCGTATCACTGGCGCGCTCCAGTACCCGCACGTAGGCGTCATGCACCACATCCTCGGCCGCCTGGCGGTTGCCTAGCCTGGCGTTCAGGAAACACACCAGTTCGCGATAGTAGTTTTCCAACATGACTCCCGTGCGCAATGGCTGCGACAGCTATCCCTGTGCCACCCGACATGCCGGAAAAGGGCATGGCACGATAATGGCAAATTCAATCGCGTAATTTATAGTAATTCTCATATAGATTTAAAGCTTTGGTTTGTATCAAGGCGGGTTCGTTCATCTGGTGACGCATCAGACCCGCTTCGGTGGCGAGGGAGCTTGCTCCCGCTGGGGCGCGAAGCGGCCCCAAAACCTGAGTGCACAATTTTTAGGTGTTGCCTGCCTTGGGCCTGCTTCGCAGACCAGCGGGAGCAAGCTCCCTCGCCACGGGGTTAATGTCGTTCAACTGGCACCCGCTAAATTCCTGCCCGGAACGCTCGTCTACCAGAACAGCCCCCGTCCCTGCCCTTCCTGGGACGGGCCCGATATCACCGGCCGGAACCCTGCATGAAACGTCCCCGCCCTACCCGACCCGCCTGGCTCCTGACCTTCGCCCTGCTTCCGGCCGTGGCCTTCGCCGCGTGGCAGGCGGTCGTGCCCGACCGTGTGCCCCTGGTCACCGCGCCGGTCACCCGTGGCGATATCGAAAACAGCGTCACTGCCCTGGGCACCTTGCAACCGCGGCGTTATGTCGACGTCGGCGCCCAGGCGTCCGGGCAGATCCAGAAAATCCATGTCGAAGCCGGTGACGAGGTCCACGAAGGCCAGCTATTGGTAGAAATCGACCCGTCCACGCAAAAAGCCAAGCTCGACGCCGGGCGCTTTTCCATTGAGAACCTCAAGGCCCAGCTCCAGGAACAGCGCGCCCAGCACGACCTGGCGCAGCAGAAATTCCGCCGCCAGCAGCAACTCAAGGCCGGCGGCGCCACCCGCGAAGAAGACGTGCAGACCGCCTTGGCGCAAGTGCGGGCGACCCAGGCGCGCATCGACATGTTCCAGGCCCAGATCCGCCAGGCCCAGGCCAGCCTGCGCAGCGACGAGGCCGAGCTGGGCTACACGCGCATCTATGCGCCGATGAGCGGCACCGTCGTCGCCATCGGTGCCCGGGAAGGCCAGACCCTCAACGCCCAGCAGCAAACCCCATTGATCCTGCGCATCGCCCGGCTGTCGCCGATGACGGTCTGGGCCGAAGTTTCGGAAGCCGACATCGGCCACGTCAAGCCGGGCATGACCGCCTACTTCGCCACCCTGTCCGGCGGCAGCCGCCGCTGGAGCAGCACCGTTCGCCAGGTCCTCCCGGTGCCGCCACGCCCGCTGGAGGCCAGCCAGGGCGGGAGCCCCACGGGTGGGCGCAGCGGCAGCGAGCGAGTGGTGCTCTACACCGTCTTGCTGGATGTGGACAACGCAGACCGCGCGCTGATGACCGACATGACCGCGCAGGTGTTTTTCGTCGCCGCCCAAGCCATGGACGTGCTGACCGTGCCCATCGCCGCCTTGCAGGACGCCGGCCAGGTGCGGGTGCTGGCCGACAATGGCGACGTCGAGCCACGCACCGTTCGCACCGGTGTCAGCGATCGGCTGCGCACGCAGATTCTCGACGGCCTGAGCGAAGGCGACCGGGTGCTGATCGGCCCGGCCAGCGGCAGCGGAGGCTGAAATGGATACGCCCCTGATCGAACTGCGGGACATTCGTAAGGCCTACGGCGGCGGCGACAGCCCACGGGTGGAAGTCTTGCGTGGCATCGACTTGTCGATCCATGCGGGGGAGTTCCTGGCGATTGTCGGGGCGTCCGGCTCCGGTAAATCCACGCTGATGAACATCCTCGGCTGCCTCGACCGCCCCACCCGCGGCGAGTACCGTTTCGCCGGCGAAGACGTCGCCGGCCTGGGCAGTGACGAGCTGGCCTGGCTGCGGCGCGAAGCGTTCGGCTTCGTGTTCCAGGGCTATCACCTGATTCCTTCCGGCACCGCCCAGGAAAACGTCGAGATGCCGGCCATCTACGCCGGCACCTGCGCCGCCGAACGCCATGCCCGGGCCAGCGCCCTGCTCGAGCGCCTGGGCCTGGCCAGCCGAACCGGTAACCGTCCCCATCAACTGTCCGGCGGGCAACAGCAACGGGTGTCGATTGCCCGGGCCTTGATGAACGGCGGCCACATCATCCTCGCCGACGAACCCACCGGCGCCCTCGACAGCCAGAGCGGCATCGAGGTCATGGCGTTGCTCGACGAACTGGCGAGCCAGGGCCACGTGGTGATCCTGATCACCCACGATCGCGACGTGGCCGCGCGGGCCAAACGCATCATCGAAATCCGCGATGGGCTGATCATCAGCGACAGCGCCACCGCTTCGCCGACCGCCCCACAAGCCAATCCGAACGCGTTGCAAGCGGTGGACCTGCGCCAGCGCCTGAGCGCCGGCAGCGAGCACAACGGTGCCTGGAAAGGTGAGCTGATCGACGCGGTACAAGCGGCGTGGCGAGTGATGTGGATCAACCGCTTTCGCACCGCCCTGACCTTGCTCGGCATCGTCATCGGCGTGGCCTCGGTGGTGGTGATGCTGGCCGTGGGCGAAGGCAGCAAGCGCCAGGTCATGGCCCAGATGGGCGCCTTCGGCTCGAACATTATCTACCTCAACGGCACGGCACCCAATCCGCGCGCCACCAAGGGCATCATCAGCGAACACGACATTGCCGCCCTCGCCGCCCTGCCCGAAGTGCAGCGCATCATGCCGGTCAACGGCAACAACGCCAACGTGCGTTTCGGCAACCTCGACCACACCAGCTATGTGGGCGGCAACGACACCAACTTCCCGACCATTTTCAATTGGCCGGTGGCCCAGGGCAGTTACTTCAGCGAAGCCGACGAACGCAGCGCAGCAGCGGTAGCCGTGATCGGCTACAAGGTCCGGCAGAAGTTGCTCAAGGATGTCGTCGATCCCATCGGCCGTTACATCCTGATCGAAAACGTACCGTTCCAGGTCGTCGGCGTGCTGGCCGAAAAAGGCGCCAGCTCTGGCGACTCGGACGCCGACAATCGCATCGCGGTGCCCTATTCCGCCGCCAGCGTGCGCTTGTTCGGCACACGTCATCCGGAATACGTAGTGATCGCGGCGCGGGACGCCGGCAAGGTCAAGGAAGCCGAGGACGCCGTTTCCCGCACCCTGTTGCGCCTGCATGACGGCAAGCAGGATTTCGAGCTGACCAACAACGCCGCGATGATCCAGGCCGAGGCCCGCACCCAAGGCACGCTGTCGCTGATGCTCGGGGCCATTGCGGCGATTTCACTGCTGGTGGGCGGCATCGGCGTGATGAACATCATGCTCATGACGGTGCGCGAACGGACTCGGGAGATCGGCATCCGCATGGCCACCGGCGCCCGCCAGCGCGACATCCTGCGCCAGTTCCTGACTGAAGCGGTGATGCTCTCCGTGGTCGGTGGACTGGCTGGCATCGGCCTGGCCTTGCTGGTGGGCGGCGCATTGCTGCTGGGCAAGATCGCCGTGGCCTTCGAATGGCTGGCGGTGTTCGGCGCCTTCGGTTGCGCGCTGATCACTGGCGTCGTCTTCGGTTTCATGCCCGCCCGCAAGGCGGCTCGCCTCGACCCGGTCGCGGCCCTCACCAGTGAATGAACCGCACCCTATGAAAGCGCACCTGACCCTTCTGGCCGCCAGCCTGTTGCTGGCCGCCTGCGCCACTCCTGCGGCGGCACCGGACAGTGGCATCCAGCCGCCCCAGGCCTGGCAGAGCCTCGACACCCCTGGCAGCCGAGCGGATAACCAACAATGGTGGACGCATTTCGGCAGTCCGCAACTCGATCAATTGATCGAACAGGCACGCTTGGGTAGCTTCGACTTGGCCGCGGCCATGGCCCGGGTGCGCCAGGCCCAGGCGAGCGCGGTGATCGCCGGCGCGCCGTTGCTGCCCGCGGTCACGGCCGGGCTCAACGGCAATCGCCAGGAATTGTTGCGCGGCAAAGGCTACAGCCAACTGGACGTCGACCGGGACAACCGCACCATCGACTACTACGACGCCAACCTCAGCGCCAGCTATGAGCTGGATTTCTGGGGCGGCAAGCGGGCGGCCCGGGACAGTGCGCTGAGCACGCTGGCGGCCAGCCAGTTCGACCGGGCGACGGTGGAGCTGACCTTGCTCAGCGGCGTCGCCAACAGTTACACCCAAGCCTTATCGCTGCGCGAACAACAGCGGATCGCCGAACTGAACCTGACCAACGCACAAAACGTCTTGAAGCTGGTGCAAACCCGCTACGACGCCGGCAGCGCCACGGCCCTGGAGCTGTCCCAGCAAAAAAGCCTGGTGGCGACCCAACAACGCCGCGTGCCGCAAGTGCAACAACAAGCCCGCGAAGCGTTGATCACCCTCGCGGCGTTGCTGGGCCAACCGGTGCAGTCACTCCAGCTCGACGATGAACCGTTCGACCGCTTGCACTGGCCCGCCATCAATGCCGGCGTGCCCAGCGAGCTGCTGCGCCGCCGCCCCGACATCGCCGCCGCCGAAGCACGCCTCGCCGCCGCTCAGGCCGATATCACCGTGGCCCGCGCCGCCATGCTGCCCTCGGTCACCCTGGGCGTGAGCTTGGCCACTGGCGCCGACATCGCCGATCAATTGCTGCGCAACAACGTCTACAACCTCAGCGCCGGCCTGACCGCACCGATCTTCAACAACGGCCGCCTGCGGGCCGAACGGGACAGGGCCAGCGCCCGGCAAGAAGAATTGCTGGAAACCTATCGCGCAGCGATCGTGAACGGCTTCGCCGACGTCGAAAAAGCCCTGAACAGCATCAACGGATTGGATCAACAACGGCAATGGCAGACCGAAGAACTGCACCAGGCCCAGACCGCCTTCGACATCGCCCAAAGCCGCTACCAGGCCGGCGCCGAAGACCTGCTCACCGTATTGGAAACCCAACGCACGCTCTACGCCGCCCAGGACATGAATGTGCAATTGCGATTGGCGCGGGTGCAGGCGAGCGTGGCGTTGTACAAGGCGTTGGGTGGGGGTTGGCGGGTGGCGCCGATCTAAAGCCGAGCATCACCGTGGCGGAAGGAGCGGACATGGAATGCCTGTTGGCCAACCTCAGCGAAACCCTCGCCTCGGTCAACGTTATGGCCAGCGAATTGGCATTTGATTTGGAAGGCTCGCGACGGAGTTTCGCGCTGGCAATCCAGCAGATGATCGAACTCGGTGAGCTATTGGCCAACCGCGCCCTGGACATCGCCGCGCCGCGCTAGAACCTCCTCAATATAAAACGATACCCGTGGCGAGGGAGCTTGCTCCCGCTCGGTTGCGCAGCGACCGCAAGATTCTGGGGCCGCTACGCAGCCCAGCGGGAGCAAGCTCCCTCGCCACAAAAGCCGTCACCACAGAGCCCAGGCTCGGTCAGTCCAAGCCAGGGTTCATACCGGCTTGGACTTGAAATTACGCGCATACCACGGCCGTTGCGGCACGCGGCGGAACAGCTGCGCCAGCTTGTCGTCATCGCTGCCAAACGTAATGCGCAACGCCAGCTTCATGGTTTCCGGGTCCATCTCTACCGAGCGTCCTCCCTGCAACCCCGGCGTGGTGCTGCAACCGTGGGTGTCCGGTCCCAGCCAGGGATCGGCGATTTCCACCCAGCGACCGGGCGCGAACCAGGGCACGCCGTTGACCTCGAGCCGGCTCACTTCGCCCGGATGGAAACGCTCGTGGGCGCGATACCAATCTTCGAGGCGATCGTCGATCCAACCGTGGAAAGCCCAGAAAACCGGACTTACGTGGGAAGAAAACGGGTCACCGAGAAAGTCGTTTTCCGGCTCGAACCAACGCTGGGCGAAGTCCGCCGGATCGCGGGCGAACGGCACCGGGTGCCCGTTGGACGGGTCACGCGGCACCGAGGCCCAGCGCATGTGCAGCCAGTCGTGCAGGCCCAGTTCCACTTCCGAACCGAACTGGCCCAAGGTCAATTTCGACAGGTAGCGCGGGTCACGATAGCGCGATTCCCAGACCTGGAAATTACTGTGATAGGTCTCGGCGGTCTTGATGTCGCTGACCCACTGGGCGTACTGCTCATCACCACGGGCCAGCCAGGTCGGCGGCAGCGCCGTGCCATCGACGTTGTCGAAATACCGGGCAAACCCGAGGCGATCACGTTCCAGCTCCGGTTGCGGCAACGGAAAGCGTGGCCACGCCGGTAGCGGTTGGAACGAACGGGCCGTGCCCAGCATGTGCCGGTGCATGAAAAAGAAGTCCACGCCCGAGCCATTGCGGTCCTTACGCTTGCCGCGAGCGTCACGTTCCTGACCTCTCGGGCCGGGCTGCCAGCCGATGCCACGCAAGGCATCACGCTTGTCTTCGTCCAGGGTGTGCCATTTGTCCCGCGAGGCATGCCAGAGCTGATGGAACAGCCGGTGCTCGGGCGACACCAGCCAGGCCAGCAACGCCGGGCTCAGCGGTATGCGTTCCCGGGCTTCGGGGAAACGCTGCTTGACCGCAACAAACTGATGGTCGAGTTCGGGCGACGCCAACGGACGATCCAGGCGCAACACCCGCCCGCTGAGCGTGGCCGTGCCGGCATTGCCAAAGCCGGCCCAGACTTCGTCCAGGGTCATGATGAATTCGTAATCCGGCGCGTCATGCTCGGCGCCGATCAATCGCCAGCTCAGCTGCTTCGGATCGCTGCCGGCCAGGTCGCCCAATACGCGGTAGCGCGGTTCGTCCCCGGCGCGCAGGCGCTCGGCGGTGTCGAGGCAACCCACCAAGCCACGGCCCTTGTGGGCAATGTCGAGAAACACCTGCAGGCCATCGTCCGGCAGCCCGTCGAGCCCGGCATCGCGTCCGGTAAAACGGATCGTCCAGATGCCGCGCAGCGTGTTGGCACGGCGTTGACCCGCCACGTCCGCCACCTCGAACGAAGCCTCGCCGGGCGTGATGGTCGGGTCCGGCCGGGTCAGTTCACGGTGCCCGTAATACACCGCAGGCACGGCGGCACCGGTCAGCGCCAGGCCTGCCATGAACCATCGTCGAGAAATCGTCATTGCCTTACCTGTGTTCACCCTGGGGCGGGCTTTATCCAAGCTAGAACGTTGGCTGAGCGGACAAATTTAAGGCAAGAGAACAGCTCGGCTGCTGACGATGGCGATGATGCAGGCGCCTAAATTTCCCGCCCGACCGCTCGTTCCCCCCAGATAGCAAAGGCCCTCGAGCCTGTTCTTCCAAGGCGAACCAGACTGAGATCGGCAATGACAACACCACGTTCGAAAAAGGCTCTGTTCATCGGCGTGCCCCTGGCCCTGGCGCTGGTCGTCGGTGGCGGGCTCGCGGCCTGGGACCATTGGTGGCGGGACAATCCCGGCTACCCGGTCAAAGTGATGAAAGAGGCCAGGGAGTTGCACGAACGCCTGCTGTCCTTCGACAGCCACATCACCGTGCCGCTGGATTTCGGCACCGCCGGCAATGAAGCCGACAAGGACGGCAGCGGCCAGTTCGACCTGGTGAAAGCCAATCGTGGCCACTTGTCTGGCGCAGCCCTGACCATCTTCGGCTGGCCCGAGCTTTGGAACGGCCCCAACGCCCCGCACAAGCCCACCGCCGGCTTCGTCGAGGAGGCGCGCAACCAGCAGGAAGTGCGCTACAAAATCATCACCGGCATGGTCCGGGACTTTCCCAACCAGGTCGCCATCGCCTACACCCCGGATGACTTCCGGCGCCTGCACGGCGAAGGCAAGTTCGCGATCTTCATCAGCATGCTCAACGCCTATCCACTGGGCAACGACCTGAACCTGCTCGACCTCTGGACGGCGCGGGGCATGCGCATGTTCGGCTTCAGCTACATCGGCAATAACGATTGGGCCGACTCTTCGCGGCCGCTGCCGTTCTTCAATGATTCGCCGGACGCCCTCGGCGGTCTCTCCGACATCGGCAAGCAAGCGGTGAAACGCCTGAACGACCTGGGGGTGATCATCGACGTGTCGCAGATGTCGACCCCGGCCCTGGAGCAAGTCGCGCAACTGAGCCGTACGCCGTTGGTGGCCTCCCATTCCGCGCCACGGGCGATGGTCGACATCCCGCGCAACCTCAGCGACAAGGAAATGCAGCTGATCAAGGCCAGCGGCGGCGTGGTGCAAATTGTCGGTTTTTCCCAATACCTGCGCCCGCTGACGCAAAAGACTCAGGACAAACTCAACGCCCTGCGCGAGCGCTTCGGCCTGCCGCCGCTGCCCAATCTGGCGATGGCGCTGATGCCGGGCGACCCGATCATTGCCGCATGGCCGGAACAGAAGTTCGGCGAATACGCCGGCCAGCTCTACGGCATCCTCGAAGACGAACCCAAGGCCAGCCTCAAGGACCTGGGCGATGCCATCGACTACACCGTGCGCAAGATCGGCATCGACCACGTCGGCATCAGCTCGGACTTCAACGAAGGCGGCGGCGTGAAAGGCTGGGAGAACGTCGGCGACATCCGCAACGTCACCGCCGAATTGCTGACACGTGGCTACTCCGAGGCCGACATCGCCAAGCTGTGGGGCGGCAACTTCCTGCGGGTCTGGGATCAGGTCCAGAAAGCCGCCCGCCCCGCCATCGCCTCGACCCAGAAGGTCGGCCAGCCATGAACGAACGCCGCACGTTTCTCAAGCAGGCCGGGATTCTCGCCGCTGGCTTGCCGTTAGCCGCCAGCCTGCCATCCACAGTCGTGGCCGATCCACTGCCGCCGCTGTCTCAGGACAAATGGGCGCAGTTGCGCTCGTTGTTCAACCAGGATCCGGACTACCTGCACTTCTCCAACTTCCTGATCACCACCCACCCGCGCCCCGTGCGCGAGGCTATCGAACGGCACCGTGCCGCGCTGGATAAAAACCCGGGGCTGTTGATGGACTGGGACTTGGGCGTCACTCAAGAGCGTGAGGAAAACGTACGGACCTGGGCCGGTCGCTACCTGCAAGCGACCCCGAAACAGATCGCCCTGACCGGCAGCACCACCGAAGGCCTGGCGATGATTTACGGCGGCGTCCATGTACGGCCCGATCAGGAAATCCTCACCACCGCCCATGAACACTACGCCACCCACACCATTCTCGATTTGCGCAAGCAACGGGACGGCACCCGGGTGCGCAAGATCAAGCTGTTCGACAACGCCCACGACGCCAGCCATGAACAGATCCTCACGGCCATCGACCGCAACATTCGCCCCGAAACCCGCGTACTGGGCATGACCTGGGTACATTCGGGCAGCGGCGTGAAGCTGCCGATCGACAAGATCGGCGCCCTGGTGGACAAGCACAACCAGGGCCGCAGCGATGAACAGCGAATCATTCATGTGGTGGACGGCGTGCACGGTTTCGGCGTCGAGGACCTGAATTTTCCGGCGATGAATTGCGATTTCTTCATCGCCGGCACCCACAAATGGATGTTCGGTCCGCGCGGTACCGGCCTGGTGTGTAGCCGCAGCGAAGAGCTCAGGTACGTCACGCCGATCATCCCGACCTTCTCCGAGGCCACGGCGTTTTCCACCACCATGACGCCTGGCGGTTACCACGCCTTCGAACATCGCTGGGCGGCGGACGAGGCCTTCAAGTTGCACCTGCAACTGGGCAAGGCCGAGGTGCAGGCGCGCATTCACGCCCTCAACAGCTACCTGAAAAAACAACTGCTGGCACTGCCGCAAATCGAACTGGTCACGCCGCTGAGCCCCGAACTGTCGGCGGGGTTCACCTTCTTCCGTGTCAAGAAGCGCAAGAGCGACGAAATCGCCGCCTACCTGATGCAGAACCGCGTGATCGCCGACGCCGTGCACCGCGACGCGGGGCCGGTGGTGCGCACCGCGCCGGGGCTGCTCAACAGCGAAGCCGAGATCGATCGCTTCATGACCTTGCTGGGCAAGACACTCTGAACCTGACTTATCGAGAGAGACGGATGAACAGTTTTTCGTTGAAGCTACTCCCGACACTGGCCCTCGCCGCCCTGCTGCCCTCCGGCGCCCAGGCCGCGCAACCGGGCCAGGTCTTTCGCGACTGCAAGGATTGCCCGGAAATGGTCGTGCTGCCCACTGGGACCTTCCAGATGGGCACCCCGGAAGACGAAGTGGGACGCGAGCCCGACGAGGGGCCGATGCATCCGGTGACGTTCGCCAAGCCGCTGGCGATCAGCCGCTTCCAAGTGCTTGAAGGCGAGTGGTTCGCCTTCCTTCAAGACAGCGGCTACGTGATGCCCGATGGCGATAAGCGTCCCGGTCGCGCCTGCAAGGCCGGCGTCCCGGATTATCAGGGCAGCGACCCGCGCAAGCAGTACACCGACCGGCACCCGGCGGTGTGCATGGACTTCGCCGAGGCCAATGCCTACGTGGCCTGGCTGTCGAAAAAGACCGGCAAGCAGTACCGGTTGGTCAGCGAGTCCCTGCGCGAATACGCGGCACGCGGCGGCAGCTCCGGCCCGTTCCCCTTCCCCTTCGATGAAGGCAAGGACTACAGCATCGCTCAGCACGCCAACACCTATGGCGCGGCCGACGGCTACAACTTCACCGCCCCGGCCGGCAGCTTCGCGCCCAACGCCTTCGGCGTGTACGACATGCACGGCAACATCTACGAATGGACCGCCGACTGCTTCAACGAGAACTACGCCGGCGCCCCAAGCGATGGCCGCGCCGCGCTGACAGGCAACTGCAAGATACGGCGCATTCGTGGCAACGATTGGGGCGAAGCGCCGGTGTTTTCCCGTTCGGGCAACCGCAATGCGGTGTATGTCGACGCACGCGGCGATTGGCTGGGGTTCCGGGTCGCCCGGGATATGTAAGCCGTGCCTACCCGCCTAGCGCCACTTAGCCCGTGTCTTTAACCATTGCCATCACCGGCCCAGAAAAGGGAACTCCCATGATCTCGAACTCCCGCGGTGCCCTGCGTGAAGTGCTCAGCCTGCTCAAGCCGTTCCGGCTCATTGTCGTGGCGTCGATCCTGCTCGGCATGCTGGGCGGACTGAGCATCACCGCCCTGCTGGCAACCATCAACGACGCCTTGAACGCCGATGCCGGGCCGACGCCGCAGGTGTTGGCAACCTTCGCCGGCCTGTGCGTGGCGGCGCTGCTGACGTCAATTCTGTCGGACATCGGCACCAACCACGTCGGCCAGAACATCATCGCCAGCCTGCGCAAATCCCTCGGCCAGAAAGTCCTGCTGGCGCCCATCGAGCAGATCGAGCGATTCCGCAGTCATCGGCTCATCCCGATACTGACCCACGACGTCAACATGGTCAGCAACTTCGCGTTTTCCTTTGCGCCACTGGCCATCGCCTTCACCGTCACGCTTGGTTGCCTGGGCTACCTGGCCTACCTGTCATTGCCGATGTTTGCGCTGTTGCTGGTCGCGCTGGTGATCGGCACTGTCATCCAATACGTGGCGCGGGCCCGTGGCATCCGGGGGTTCGAAGCGGCCCGCGAGGCCGAAGACGCCTTGCAAAAGCACTACAGCGCAATCGCCGCCGGCGCCAAGGAATTGCGCATTCATCGCCCACGCCGCCAGCGCATGTTCAGCCAGCGTATCGAAGCCACCGCCGACCAGATCTGCGACACCAACATCCGCTCGGTCAACACTTTCGTGATCGCCAAGACCTTCGGCTCGATGCTGTTTTTCGTGGTCATCGGCTTGGTCCTGGCCTTGCAATCGCTGTGGTTGGGCACTGACAAAGCGGTGCTCAGCGGCTTTGTGCTGGTGTTGTTGTACATGAAGGGGCCGCTGGAATACCTGGTGATGACCCTGCCGGTGATCAGCCGCGCCAACATTGCCTTCAAGCGCATCGCCGAACTGGCCGAGCAGTTTTCCTCGCCGGAGCCGCACCTGTTGCTCAACGACAAGGGCGTCCCCAAGCCGACGCTCCAGCAGCTTGAATTGCGTGACGTGCATTACGCCTTCCCAGCGGTCGATGGCAGCCAGGCCTTCGCCCTCGGACCGGTCAACCTCTCCATCGCCCAGGGCGAGATTGTGTTCATCGTCGGCGAGAACGGCGGAGGCAAGACCACGTTGATCAAATTGCTGCTGGGGCTTTATTCGCCCCAGGGCGGCGAGATCCTCCTGGACGGCAAGCCGGTACTGGCTGCCGGCCGCGACGATTACCGCCAATTGTTCACGACGATTTTCGCCGACTACTACCTGTTCGATGAACTGGTGCAAGGCGATCAACAGGTGCCTGAAGACGCCAACCGCTACCTGCAGCGCCTGGAGATCGCCCATAAGGTCAGCATTCACGACGGCGTGTTCAGCACCACCGATCTTTCCACCGGACAGCGCAAGCGCCTGGCACTGCTCAACGCCTGGTTGGAAGAGCGCCCGGTATTGGTCTTCGACGAATGGGCCGCCGACCAGGACCCGGTGTTCCGGCGGGTTTTCTACACCGAGCTGCTGCCGGAGCTGAAGGCCCTGGGCAAAACCATCATCGTCATTTCCCACGATGATCGTTACTTCGACATCGCCGACCAACTGGTCCGGATGCAGGCCGGCCAGGTCATCAGTGAAAAGACCCCGGCAGCCTTCGCCTGAACCTGCCGACGCAATGTTTGTTGACCGCGAGAACACCATGAACGAACTGCTAGACGATGATCTGCTGGCACTGCTGCTCGACGAGGCCGCTGATGACATGCACGCCCGGTCCAACCGCCGCAGGCTGGACCGCGCGCCCTTGTCTTTCGCCCAGCAACGCCTGTGGCTGGAGCAACAGCGGGATCCGCTCCGATCTGCCTACAACCTGCCACGTGCCCTGCGCCTGACCGGCGAAATGAATGCCGACGCCTTGGAACAGGCATTGAACCGCGTCATCGACCGGCACGACATCCTGCGCACCGCATTCACTGAAATCGACGGTGCCGTCACCCAGGTAATCGAGCGTAACGCCCGCCTGCCCCTGCACCGGGAGGACCTCGCCGCGCTCGATCAGCCGGCACGGGACCAGGCGCTTTCACAGCGCATCGAACAGCACGCCCGGCAACCGTTCGATCTGACCCAGGCGCCACTGATGCGGGCAACGTTGCTCAGGCTGGGCAGTGATGAGCATGTGTTGTTGCTCAACATGCACCACATCGTTTCCGATGCCTGGTCCAACACGATCCTGATGCAGGACATGACCCAGGCCTATGCCCAGGCCTTGCGGGGCGATCCGTCACCGCTGCCGTCGTTGCCCCTGCAATATGCCGACTACGCGACCTGGCAGCGCGGCGACTATGTGCGCAGCCCAGCCTGCCAGCGCAGTGGCGCCTATTGGAGCGACTACCTCGGCCATGACTTGCCGGCATTGGAACTGCCTCATGACGTTGCGCGCACCGCGAATCAGCAACACATGGCCGGACGCGTGCAGGCGTCTCTCACCCCGGCGATGGTCCAGGCCTTGGATACGTTCTGTCAGCGAGAGGGGCTTACGCCTTTTGTCGTGGCGCTGGCGGCCTGGCAATTGTTATTGGCTCGGTACAGCAACCAGAACGATTTCACCGTCGGCGTTCCCAACGCCAACCGCAACAGCCACGAAAGCCAGGAGCTGGTGGGTTTTTTCGTCAGCAGCCAGGTGTATCGGGCGCGGATCGACTCGACCCGCGGCGCGCGGGATTTCCTCAGGGACCTGCGCGCCCAGTCGCTCGCCGCGCTGGAACATGCCGACTATCCGCTGGAGCTGATCCTGGATCAGCTGCAACGTCCCGGTGCACAGGGCGCCGGTGCGCTGTTCCAGGTCTTGTTCAACTGGCGCACGGGCTCGTCCTCACCGTCGGCGCCAGGCTTGGGTCAACTGGCGCTGGAGTTTTTGAATACCGGTGACAACCAGGCCAAGTTCGACCTGTCGCTGGACGTCGATTATTCCCAGCAACAGGTGCTGGCAACGTTCGAATACAGCCGAGACCTGTACCGCGCAGAAACCATCGAGCGCATGGCTGAGCACTGGCAGAACCTGTTGCGAGGCCTGATCGAGACGCCCGGATGCGCCCTTGGCGAACTGCAATTGTTGAGCGCCGACGAACACCAAAAAACCCTGGCCGACTGGAACCGCCAGCCGAGCCAACTGCGCAGCGAACAGTGCCTGCACCGGTTGATCGAAACCCACGCCGCCAGCACCGGCGACGCCATCGCGCTGACCTTTGAAGAGCAGCACATCAGCTACGCCGAGCTCAACCGACAGGCCAACCGATTGGCCCATCGGCTGATCGAACAAGGCGTCGGGCCAGACGTACTGGTCGGCATTGCCGTCGAGCGAACACCGCAGATGATCATTGGCCTGCTGGCGATTCTCAAGGCCGGTGGCGCGTACGTGCCGCTGGACCCGGCGTACCCGGCCGACCGCCTGGCCTACATGATCCAGGACAGTGGTGTCACGCTAGTCCTGACCCTGGCTCACTTGCGCGATTCACTGGCGCTGCCCGCTGGCGTGACGTGCCTGCTGCTGGATCCGCTCGATACCGACAATGCCTACCCGGAGCACAATCCGAATGTGCCGATGGATCCGGATAACCTCGCGTATGTCATCTACACCTCGGGCTCGACCGGCAAGCCCAAGGGCGCATTGCTCGCGCACCACAACGTCAGCCGACTGTTCCAGGCCACCGAGCACTGGTTCAATTTCGATCACCGGGACGTGTGGTGCCTGTTTCATTCCTACGCCTTCGACTTTTCCGTGTGGGAGATTTTCGGCGCCCTGCTGCACGGTGGACGGCTGGTCATCGTGCCCCACGCCGTGAGCCGTTCGCCGCAAGATTTTTATGCCCTGCTCTGCCAGGAAAACGTCACGGTGCTCAACCAGACGCCCTCGGCCTTCAGGTCGCTGTTGCAGGTCGCCTGCGCGCCTCGGCAGCCTCTCGTCCACCGGCTGCGGCAGGTGATCTTCGGCGGCGAAGCAATCGATGTGCAGAGCCTGCGCCCCTGGTTCGAACGTTTCGGCGACCAGGCGCCACGGTTGATCAATATGTATGGCATCACCGAAACGACGGTGCATGTCACCTGGCGTCCGCTGACGATGAACGATTTGCACAGCGAGGCCGCCAGCCCTATCGGCGAGCCCATCATCGACCTGTCCTGGTATTTGCTCGATGCGCATCTGAATCCGGTCGCCAAGGGCTGCACCGGCGAGTTGCATGTCGGCCGAGCCGGCCTGGCCCGTGGTTATCATCAGCGCGCCGACCTCACCGCCAGCCGCTTCATCCCCGATCCGTTCGACCCGCTGCCGGGTGGCCGCCTGTATCGCACCGGAGACCTGGCGCGCTACCGCAGCGACGGCAGCATCGAATACATCGGGCGCCTGGACCATCAAGTCAAGATCCGCGGCTTCCGCATCGAACTGGGGGAAATCCAGGCGCGCCTGCAAACATTGCCAGCGGTTCAGGATTGCGTGGTGCTGACCCATGAAGGCGCGGGCGGCTTGCAACTGATCGCCTACGTGATCGCAGCGCAACCGTCCACCGCCGAGCTGCGCGATGAACTGTTGGTCGCGCTCAAGGCGCAGTTGCCAGACTACATGGTGCCCAGCCACCTGCTGTTCATCGATCGCTTGCCGCTCAACGCCAATGGCAAGCTCGACCGCAAGGCCCTGCCGGAACCTGGTGCCCATCTTTGGCGTTCGCATTACCTGGCGCCGCGCACTCAGTTGGAAGAAGCCCTGGCGCAGCTCTGGCAACAATCCCTCAAGGTCGAGCGCGTAGGCATCGACGACAGTTTCTTTGAGCTTGGCGGGCATTCGATCCTGGCAATCGAACTGATCGCCAACCTCAAGGCACAGCTCAATATCACGGTGCGCCTGCAAGAACTGCTGGCCAACCCGACCGTCGCCAAACTGGCGCTGTTCATCTCGCACAAACACCGCGAACAAACACAATGCCTGGTCGCCTTGAACAACGCCCCCGTCAGCGCCCCGCAGCTGTTTTGCCTGCACCCCAGCGGGGGCATTGTGTTCTGCTACCAGCCATTGGCGCGCAAACTGCAAAACCGCGCGCGCACCTTCGGCGTCATGCACCGCGGCTTCAGCGAACCCCATGCAGGCCCCGAGGCATGGCACGAAATGATCGCCGACTACAGCCGGGAAATCCTCGCGACCCAACCACAGGGCCCGTATAACTTGATGGGCTGGTCCTTGGGTGGAACGATTGCGCTGGACATCGCGGCGACGCTGGAAAGCCAGGGTTACACGGTGGGTTTCCTGGGGCTGGTGGACAGCACGATTCCGGAACAGCTGTATCCCGTGACGTTGCAACGTCATCGGGAATTGCTTGCGCAGGAAAAAACCGACCCGGCTTCGCAGGATCTGCATGAGGCCATTGAGTATTTCGACCTGCTGTTTCCTGCCCTTACGGAACGTACCGCGACCTATCGACGGGAACACCCTGACAGCTCGGTCAAGGCCTTCCATGAGTGGGCCGCCGGCCAGATCGAGCCTGAGCGAGGCGACTTGCTGTCGATCGTGCAGAGCGTCAAGGAAGAGGTCATGAACGCCCAGGCGTTCTCGGTGCATGATCGGTTGCTGGAGGCCTTTGAGGGGTTCACTTTCAAGCCGGTACGGGTAAGGCCGAGCTGCTGGTGGACCCAGGCGGAGAAGACGCCGGAGGAACTGGCGTTTTGCGAGGCGTTGGTCAGGGAACATAGCTTGACTGGCGAGTTACAGTGCTCGGTGCATTCGCCGTTGCGCCATCGGGGCATGATCTTTGATGAGGGGTTGCTGGATTCGTTGGTCGAGGTGTTTTTGGCCGGCACGGCACAACAGCCATAGCACCGCAAAGAAGAACAGCACATAACCCGTGGCGAGGGAGCTTGCTCCCGCTGGGGTGCGCAGCAGCCCTTTTTGTGAGCGCTTCGCACTCAAGCGGGAGCAAGCTCCCTCGCCACAGGGTTTTGCGTTCTCCCGGCAACTTGCTGGACGGGCTGACTAACCCCATAAAAAAACCGACCCGCACATGGCGGGTCGGTTTTTTTGTTCTCGCGATGATCAGAACTGCGGCGTGTACTTCACGGTGAACATCAAGTTACGCGGATCACCAAAGTTATTGTTGCCATTGAGCTGGTTGTAAGCCGGCGTGATGTAGGTCTTGTCGAACAGGTTGTTGGCATTGAGCGCCAGATCGATTTCCGACGTCAACTTGTAGCCGACACGGGCGTTCCATACGGTGTAACCTGGGATTTCACGATCATAGTCGTAAACCAGTGTGTGACTTTGGGTGGTGAAGCCCAAGCCGGTGCTGACACGGCTCCAGTCGCCGGTGAACTGGTAGTTGCCCCACACGCGCAGCATGTGTTTTGGCGTCCAGGTGCTGAAGACTTTGCCTTCGTTACTGGCGGTGTCTTTCAGGTACTTGGTGGTGTTGTAGGTGTAGCCGGCGAACAACTGCAAGTTGTCTACCACTTCACCGCTGATTTCAGCCTCGATACCCTGGCTGCGCACGGTCCCAGAGGCACTGGAGCAGTTCAAGTCAGTACAGCCTGGAATTCTGACGGCACGGTTTTCATGATCGTAGCGGAAGACAGCCAACGAAGTGTTGACCCGACCATCCATCAACTCACCCTTGAGGCCGACCTCATAGTTGGTACCAACGATGGGCTTGAGCACCGAACCGCTAGGATCTAGGTTGGTCTGGGGCTGAAATACATCCGTATAGCTGGCGTACACCGCCCATTCGCGGCTCAGGTCATAGACGATGCCGGCATAGGGCGTGACCACCCCGGTTTCGGTTGCGGTGCTTGGGTCGACGCGTGTGATACCGGCTGAGTTTTGGATTTTCGATTTGTAGCTGAAGTCATACCAACTGACCCGCGAGCCCAGGATCAGCGTCAGATCGTCCACCGGCTTGACGCGCCAGGTGCCGTACAGGCCTTTTTGACGGATGTCATACTTGCTGAGGACGCCCCGGCCAGTCGGGCTGTTGATCAAGCTGTCATAGCTGATGTCCGGGCGGTCGTTGTCCAGATCGAAGATCGTGTCGCTGCTGGCGTTGAAAGTCCGGGCGTATTTGTCATCCGTTTCCAACTGGGAGAAGTTACCGCCGAGCATGACTTCCTGCTCCATCGACAGGGCTTCGAATTTGCCGACCAGATTCATGTCCAGCCCCACTTTGGTGGACTGGAAATCAGTCAAGAAGTGGGCATATTGCACACCGGTGCCATCGGGATTGAGACCGACAAGGGCATTTTGCGTCCGCTGATTCTTCGCCTGGTTGTCTTCGCTCATATACACGCCCCCCACCTTGAATGCCCAATCCTCATTGAAGCGATGCTCCAAATCGGCGTAGTAGGTGGTGACGTCGATTTCCGATCGGTTCCAGCGCGCGCCGGTGTAGGTCGAGCGCGACACGTCCGGCATCGAGCCGTCGGCGTAGCGTGGCAGGCCGCGGATGTTGCCGCGCGATTCACCGTTGGATTGGCTGACCGCGAAACCCAGGGTGGTGTCTTCGCTCAGGTCGATGTCCAGCGCGCCGTACAGCGAGTGGGTCTTGCTCCAGGCATGGTCGACGAATGAATTGCTCTGGTCTTCGTCGGCGACGAAGCGCCCGCGAATGTTGCCGGCCTCGTTCAGCGGGCCACCAGCGTCCAGTTGCAGGCCGTAGTGATCCCACGAGCCGGCCTTGCCGGTCAGGGTCACGGTCGGGGTGCTCTGGCCGCGCTTGCGCACCAAATTGACGGCACCACCTGGGCTGCCGGTGCCTTGCAGCAGGCCCGAGGCGCCACGGAGGATTTCCAGGCGGTCGAAGAAGATCAAGTCCTGGGTCGCCCAGTTGCCCAGCGAGTAGGTGTTGCGCGGAATCGGCACGCCGTCGTACTGCCAGTCATCGATCTGGAAACCGCGCGACGACAGGATCATGCCCTGGCCGACGCCCTGCAGGCCGACGATGCCGGTGGTCTGGTTGACGGCGTCCTTGAGGTTGACCAGGTTCTGGTCATCCATCTGCTTGCGCGTCATCACGGTGATCGACTGGGGAATTTCCTTGAGGGTGTGGGTGCCCTTGCCGATGGTCACGGCGTTGCTGGTGTAGGACTGGCTGCCTTCGGTCGTCGCCTCCAGTTCCGCGGCTTTTACCGTGGTCGCGCCCAGTTCCAGGGTTCCGGCGGCGGAACCCTTTGTCAGCATCAACGTGTTGCCCTCGAAACTGTGGCGCACGCCGGTGCCCTTGAGCAATTCGGCGATGGCCGCCTGCGGGCTCATCCTGCCGCTGACGCGGTTGCTCCTCAGGCCGGCCAGTTCGTCGGCGTTGTAGATCACTTGTTGGTTGGTCTGCTTGCCGAACGCTTGCAGCGCCTGCGGCAGCGGTTGTGCCGGGATGTCGAGGCTGACATCTTCAGCCATCACCTGGGCGCTAAATGGCAGAACGCAGACCAGACCCAGCCCCGTCAACATCCGGCGCGAACGCAGGCCGCGGGACATGACAAGTGCCTTGAACAACGGTTTCAACTCATGAATTGCCGACATCGCGCTCTCTATTATTGGTAAAGGTGAAAAGTCCATGGGGCCAAAGGGCCTGCCGCTCGCCAGCACGGGTGAACCCGCACCGTCGATTGCCTGGGGCAATGCATCGGTGCGTGGCCGACCGGCCCCTCCCCGGGCACGGTCGTCCGGCTGGACGACGGCTTAATTTTTTCCTGGACACAACCGGCGCCTGGGCTGCCCTGCCCGAGCCGATTTGCCCGCATACCTTAGTAAGACGCAGCACTTGGGAAAAACCGGAATGAGTTTATTTATCATTCGCGCATAAACTTAAAAAAAAGCCGACGCTCGCGGGCGTCGGCCTGTTGTTGAGTGAGATGTTGGCTGGGATGTCAGCTACCCTGCGCAGCCTTGGCGGCTTGCAGTTGCCGAGCCTGTTCGGTCAGGCGGGCCTTTTCCTCGGGGCTCATCGCGTCCATGCGCAGGCGCACCTGGGCGATTTTTTCCAGCTGCCCCGGAGCGCTCTCCTCCGCCCGCAACGCCATGGCGAGCGACGCCACGGTCGGATGATCGAAGACCAGTCCCGGATGGATGTCGCACTGCAACAACTTGCGAATGCCGGCCACCAACTTGATCACCAGCAACGAATGCCCGCCGGCGGCGAAGAAGTCGCGGTCGATGCCCAGCCGTTCAAGCCCCAGCAGCTGCGCCATGCGCGCGGAGAGCAATTGCTCCAGCGCATCACGTGGCGCGAGGTCTTCGTGGTTGCTCGGCGCGATCATCAGTTGCTGCAACGCCTTGCGGTCGATCTTGCCGTTGGCCAGGCGTGGGAAACGTTCGATCAATTGCAGATGCTGCGGCACCATCACGCCGGGCAGCCGGGCGATCAGTTCGCCACGCGCGGCGTCCAGCACGCCCGAAGACTGCCCTTGCCGGGCCACGACGAACGCCAACAATCCCTGCTCGGCCGACGCGGCCGGCAGCACCAGCGCTTCGGCAACTTGCGGCACGCGCAGCAGTTCGGCCTCGATTTCCGCCAGTTCGATACGGAACCCGCGCACCTTGACCTGCTGATCACGGCGACCGTGCAACTGGACAGCGCCGTCGGCGCGATAACGCGCCAGATCGCCCGTTCGGTAAAGGCGTTGCGCCGGGTCGAACGGGCTCTGGATAAACGCTTGCCCGTGCGCCTCGGCATTCAGGTAGCCCCGGCACAATTGCGCGCCGCCCAGGTACAACTCGCCCAACATGCCCACCGGCGCCAGGCGCCGATCAGCGTCGAGGATGTAAACCTGATTGTTGCCCAGCACGTGGGTCAGCGCCGAACAATCATCGGCTGCGCCGTCCAGTGACAACGGATGAATCATCACCCCGACCGTGGCTTCGGTCGGGCCATAGTGGTTGAACACCCGGCAATCGCTGCGCAAGCGTTTGATCCGCTCGACCAACGTCGGCGCAATCGGCTCGCCGCCGAGCACCAGCGTGCGCGGCAGTGTGGCGTGCTCACTGTCGAGCAGCGCCGCGAGGTGCGACGGGACGATTTTCAGGCAGTCGATCTGTTGCTGTTGCATGAATCTGCCAAACAACTCGCCGTCCTGCATCTGCTCATCAGTGGCGACGTGCAGGGTCGCGCCGTTGAACAACGCACCGAACAGCGCCGTGTTGCCCAGATCCGCCGCCACGGTGGAACTGAACGCGACGCTGCTGCACTGCCCAAGCCCCAACGTCCGGCTGGCCTGGGCGGTGTAGTTGAGCAGTTGCCGATGTTCGATCACTACGCCCTTGGGCACGCCGGTGGAGCCGGAGGTAAACAGCACGTAGGCGATGTCGTTGCCCTTGGTCATGAGCGCCGGCAACGGCGCGCTCGACAAGTCGAGCCCCCCCACCGTCAGCGCGGTGTATGGCTGCTCCTGCCAGTCAGGCACATGTAGCGCATCAGTCAGCACCACAGCGGCGCCGGCCTGCTCCAGCATCAACGCCTGACGGGCCTGGGGCCACTGAATATCCAGTGGCAGATACGCCGCCCCGATGCGCCAGCTCGCCAGCATCGCAATCACCAGGTCCACCGAGCGCGGCAAGGCCAGCGCGACAATCGAACCCTCGCCCAAGCCTTGGTTCACCAGGCCCTGGGCGATGCGCTCGACTTGGCTATTCAACTGGCCGTAGCTGAGGGATCGATGGGCGTCGGTCAGGGCAATCGCTTCCGGCGTCTCAAGCGCCTGATCCGCGATACGCTGCGGCAGGTAGCGCTGATCGACCAGCGCCTGCATCGTCGGGTTGATTGCCCGTAAGCGCTGTTCCTCTTCAGGCCCGAGCAAGTTGAGCTGCGCCAGCGGTGTTTGCGCAGCCGCGAGGATCGAAGCCAACAGCACGTCGAATTGTTCCAGCACGGTGGTGGTCGCCGCAGACGAATAAAGCGAGGCGGCGTAATGCAGGTTCACCGAATCAAGCCGCTGGGCGTCGTCCAATTGAACGTGCAGCAGCACCTCGAATCCGTCGTCCCGCGCGGGTAAAGACTCAGCCGCCCAGGCCAAACCCCCGCTGCTGTTGGTAATCGGCGCCCGGCCTACCGTAAAGCCATAGGCCGGATACGCCGCGTCTGGCGCCAGCTCCGTCGCCCAGTATTCCTGCCAGGTGCGATGTGCTTCGAGGCGTGCCGCCAGCTCCACCAGCCACTCGCTGAACGGCGCGGTGGCCGGCAGCGGAACGCAAAGCGGCAGGTTTTTTTCGAACACGCCAATGGCATTGGCGAAGTACTCGTAGTCGCCTCGGCTGTCGTGGCGCACGCCGACCAGCGCCTGTTCGAGGCCGCTCAGGAGCCCCAGCAATACCCACCAGGCGCCTTGCAGCAACGTCGCCAGCGGTTGGCCGAGTTGGTCGGCCAAGCGTTGCAAGGCGTCGCGCCGGGCCGGTTCCAAGCTCAGCGATACCTGCGCATTAGCTGTCCCGCTGGCGGTGCTGCGTGCGGCCAGCCACGGTGTGTCGATATCCGCCTGCAAGCCTTGCAGGTGTTGCTGCCAATAAGTCCGCGCAGTGGCGGCGTCTTCATCGAGCACCACTTCGCTGCGCCATTCCAGATACTGGGCGAACTCGCCCGGCGCTTCGTCTTCCGACGCCTGGCCCGCGTACGCTTGCCGTACCTGTTCCAGCAACAGGCTCATCGATCGGGCATCGGAACTGTAACGAGCGATGCCCAGCAGCAATTGCCATTGCCGTGGCGCCAGGCGATACAGCACGGCCTGGACACTGGCCGATTCGCCCAGCACAAAAGCGCGACCGAGGGTTTCGTCAATCTGCGCCCGGACTTCATCGGCGCGCTGCTCGCTGGCCTGTACCGTCAGCGGGAAGCGCCCGGCATCGGCGGCGGCTTGACGCAGTCCGTGGAAACCGCCGACCTTGGCCAGGCCCGCCAGCACCATGGGTTGCTGCGCCACCACCGTATCGAAAGCGACCTGCAATCGCTGCGAATCGAGATCGCCGTCAATGACCACACTGAACCAGCGCAAGGCCTCGCCGCAGGTCACCGTGCCCGTCAGCCATTCAACTTCCCGTTGTTGCTCGGGCGTCAGGGCGAAACCCGGATCCTGCGCGTCCATCATCACCTCGTTCATGCTCCGGTTTCCTCGGTATTGAATGCGCCCCGCGGGGTTTGCCCAAAGGCAGGTCGTTGCAGGCTGGCATGGTCATACATGTCGCCCATGGCGACGACGATCTTGCGCGGCCCCTCGAACGGGTCGCGGGCGTGGGCCACGAGCATGTTGTCCAGCAGGATCACATCGCCCTTCTGCCAGTCGAAACGCACCGCGCAGGCCTCGTACAACTCGCCGATACGCGCCATCACCTCGTCTTCAATCGGTGTGCCGTCGCCGTAATACACGTGACGAGGCATGCGCTCCAGGCCGTACATCGACAACAGGTCCTGGCGCACGTCCGGCTCCAGCCAGTAGACGTGGTGCAGCTGCACCTGGTTGAAGAACGATTTCTCCCCGGTGATCGGGTGCGTGATGATCGCCGGCCCCGGCGTGCGGGTTTGCAGCTCATCGTTATCGAGCCAGCGCCATTGAATGCCACCGGCCCGGCAGCGCGTCTCCACTTCAGAACGATCCTCGGTCTTGAAGAAGTGCTGCCACGACACGTCGAGCTTGTCGGTGAAGGTGCGCACGTACAGCAGCCCCTTGTCCTCAAATTTTTCGCGAAGGTCTGCAGGAAGCTTTTCGTACATCAAGCGGCAGTCCACCACTGGCGTCGCACCGCCTACGGGCGCGGCTTGCTCGCAATAGAACATCTGCTTGCGCGGCCAGCGGTCCTGGTGGGAGCTCTCGTTGTGGAACAGGATCATCTTGCGTTCCGGGTACGGCGTGGAACGGTAGGTGTTCTTGCCTCCCTCCTTCTTGGGAAGATCGCCATATTGGCCGTACAGTCCCGGTTGTATCGCTTCGGCGAAGGCTTCAAAGCCCTGGATGCCGTCCAGCGCGAAACCGCGGAACAGGATGCCGGCGTGTTCGGCCAGCTTCTGCTCGATCAATGGCCGGTTCTGCTGGATCCACTCGACGACGTCCAAGTGTGGCTCGCCAGGCTCCATCATCAGCGGGAAGCGCTGTGGCGCGGCCACCAGCGATTCGCGCACCAACGCCGGTCGAGGCCGGGCAGCCGGAGTCGCCGCGCGCTTGAGAAACTTGCCCAGTTTGTCGGCCTTGGGCCCCGGGACGTTGGCAGGCGTGGCGGCTGTCGCCACGTTGTCGACTGGCATGCTGATAGCTCCCAATTGAATGTCCTGATCAGCGACGATCTGTTCCAACAGGGCCGTCCAGGCCTGGATCAGGTACTGGATGCGCTCATGTCCGAACAAGCCTGTGGCGAATTGCCAATTACCGCGCAATTGCCCTTCTCCTTCGTCAACGAACAACGCCATGTCGAATTTAGAATGGGTCTGCAGCGCCGGCAGGAACTCGACGCTCAAGCCCGCCATGGCGCGGCTGCGCACCGGCACGTTGTTCATCACGAACAACACCTGCAGCAGCGGGCTCATGCCTTTGTGCCGCGGGACGCCCGAGGCCTCGACGATCTGGTCGAACGGCAGGTCCTGATGCTCCAGCGCGCCGAGCAGGTCGTCCTGGGTCTGCGCGAGGAATCGGCCGAAAGTGGCGTCGGCGACGAAGCGCGAACGCAGCGGCAGGACGTTGACGAAGAAACCGATCAGGCGCTCCAGCTCGGGCTGTTCGCGCCCGGCCACGTCGGCACCGACCACCAGATCCTGCGTAGCGCAGAGTCGATGCAACAACACCTGGAACGACGCCAGCAACGTGCTGTACAGCGTAACACCGGCCGCGCTGGATACTCGCCGCAACGCGGCGCTGAGCCCGGCAGAAAGCTCGAACTGCAACGCATCGCCTTCATAGGACGCCGTCGGGCCACGAGGATTGTCCAGTGGCAGATCGAGACGGCCGTTGTAGCCGTCGAGCCGGTCTTTCCAGTAATCGGCCTGGCGCGCCAGCACGCCTTGTTCCTCCAGCGCTTGCTGCCACAAGGCGAAGTCGTGGTATTGGACCTCCAACGGCGCCAGCGGCATCGGTTCGTTGCGCGAGGACGCCTCGTAGACCTGCACCAGCTCATTGATCAACAGCCCCATCGACCAGCCGTCGGAGATGATGTGGTGCATGGCGTACAACAACACATGCTCGGTCGGGCCCAGGCGCAGGATCCGTCCGCGCAGCAGCGGCGCCTGTTCCAGATCAATCGGTGTACGCGCATTGTCCAGCGTCGCCTGGGCGACGTGTTCCTGCTGGGCACCGGGCGAGAGGTCGGACAGATCGATCAGCGGGAAATCCAGTTGGACCTCATCGACGATCAGTGCCACCGGGTCGCCTTCGTCGTCCTGGACGTAGGCGGTGCGCAGCACGGCGTGACGGCGTGTCACTTCGGCGAAGCTGCTCATCAGCCGCTCGACCGACAACTCGCCACACAGCCGCAACGCCATGGGCATGCCATACGCCGATGTGCCGCCGGCCAGCTGCTCGGCGATCCACAACCGCCGTTGCACCAGCGACAGCGGCGCCGATTGCCGTGGGCCATGGGCCTTGAGCCGGACCTGGCTGGAGTCGCCCGCCCGCACCGAACCCTCGTCGCCAGCGCTCATCACTGCCGCCAACGCCTTGAGTTGCGGGTGATCGAACAGGTCGCGCAGGCTCAATGGATAAGTCGTCAGCTTGCGTAACCGGGATATGGCCTGGGTCGCCAGCAACGAATGACCGCCGCGCTCGAAGAAATGGTCGTTGCGACCGACTCGCTCCACTTCCAGCACCGCTTGCCAGACGTCGGCGATGCGTTGCTCGAGTTCGCTGGCCGGGGCCGCGTAATCGCTTTGCTGCACCCCGCTCTCGATGCCCGGCAACGCCTTGCGGTCAAGCTTGCCGTTGGGCGTCAGCGGCAGTTGTTCGAGGAACAGCCAGTGCGCCGGGATCATGTAGTCGGGCACGCTTGTCTTGAGATTGGCCTTGAGCTGATCACGCAGGGTGCTGGCGTCCGCCTCCTGAGCCGAAGCGACCACGTAGGCCACCAGTTGCTGGCCGCCCGCGCCGTCCTGAGCGAGCACCGCCACTTCCCGCACCGCCGGTTGTTGTAGCAACCGCGCCTCGATTTCCCCCAGCTCGATGCGCAAGCCACGGATCTTCACTTGATGGTCGAGGCGGCCCTGGTATTGGAGCACGCCATCGGCGCGATAACGGCACAGGTCACCGGTGCGGTACAGGCGTTCGCCGGTCGTGGAAAACGGATTGGGTACATATTTTTCCGCAGTCATCGCCGCCCGCCCGAGGTAACCCCGGGTGATGCCCGCGCCGCTCAGGTACAGCTCCGCCGAGACGCCTTGGGGCACCGGTTGCAGGTTTGCGTCCAGCAGGTAGCTGGCGGTGTGCTTCAGCGGGCGACCGATGTTCGCCGTGCCGCCGGCAGTGCGGCGGGTCCAGGTCGAGTAGGTCGTGTCTTCGGAAGGACCATAAAGGTCGTAGACGTGCTCGATGGCTGGCTGTTGGTACAGCGTCTCCACCAGGCTCTGCTTCAGCGGTTCACCGGCCAGGTTGATGATGCGCACGCTGTCCGGAATCTCGCCGTTGCGCTGTAACGCAGCGATGACCGAGGGCACGCTGTTGATCAGCCGGACTTGATCGCGGGCCGGCAGCTGCGGCAGTTCCAGGGCGTTGCGGGCGATGATCAGCGAGCCGCCGTTGGCGAGCGTGACGAACAGCTCCCACACCGACAAGTCGAAGCACACCGAGGTGGAAGCGAGTACGCCTTGGATGTCGTCGCGGCGGTAGACCGATTTCGACCAGTCGATCAGCGCCAACACGTTGCGATGGGCGATGGCCACGCCTTTGGGTTTGCCGGTGGAGCCGGAGGTGTAGATCACATAAGCAAGATTGTCGGGTTTAACGCTGCTCTGTGGTGCGTCCAATGGATAGCGTGAAAGGTCGAGCTGATCGAGCAGCAGCACTTCAGTCTCGGCCGGAACCGTCAACGTCGCCGCCACTGCCTGCTCGGTCAACAGCACCCGCGCACGGCTGTCATCGAGCATGTAGGCCACGCGTTCGGCCGGATAATCGGGGTCGAGCGGCACGTAGGCACCACCGGCCTTGAGCACCGCGAGCAAGGCGATCAGCAACTGCTCGGAACGCGGCATCGCCACGCCCACTCGCACTTCCGGGCCGACGCCCAGCTCGATGAGCTTGTGGGCCAGGCGATTGGCGCGGCCGTCGAGTTCGCTGTAGCTCAGCCGAATATCATTGAAGGTCACCGCTAGCGCGTCTGGAGTAGCGTCGACTTGGCGAGCAATCAAATCGTGGATGCACACGTCCTGTTCGAACGGCGCGTCGACTGGATTCCAATCATGGGTCAGGCGCTGATGCTCATCGAATTCCAGCATCGACAGTTCACCCAGGCAGCGCTCGCCATTGGCCGTCATCTGCCCAAGCAACTGCGCCAGATGCGCCGCCAACCGCTCAACCGTATCCGGAGCAAAGCTCGCCAATTGATAACTCATGTGCACCGACAACTGCCGCTCCAACCCCACCAGCAACGTCAGCGGGTAGTTGGTCTGCTCCTGGGTGATTGGCGAGCCGAAGCGCAAACCGTCCGGCGCGCCTTGCTCCAGAGCCTGGGCGATCGGGTAGTTCTCGAACACCAGCAGGCTGTCGAACAGCGCGTCTCCGCCCTGCCCGGCCCAGCGTTGGATGTCCAGCAATGCGCTGTGTTCGAACTCGCGCAGCGCCAGGTTTTGTCCCTGCACCGCTTGCAGCCAGCTGTCCAGCGTCTGCTCAGCCCGCGGGCTGGCGATCACCGGCAAGGTGTTGATGAACAGGCCGATCTGCTGCTCGATGCCGGGCAAATCCGCCGGACGCCCGGCCACCGTCGCGCCAAACGCCACGGTGGCCTTGCCGGTGTAGCGCTGCAACAGCAGCAGCCATGCCGCTTGCACCAGCGTGTTGACGGTGACTTTCGAGGCTCGGGCGAAAGCTTCCAGGCGGCGGGTCAACGCTTCGTCCAGCACTTGGACGTGATCGCCGTAGCCGGTGCCCAGCTCGGCCGGTTTGGCGACCGCATCGGCCAACCGCGTCGGTGCTTCCAGGCGTTGCAGCGCAGGTTTCCAGAACGCTTCGCTGGCTGCTGCGTCCTGGCGTTGCAGCCAGGCGATGTAGTCGCGATACCGACCGCCAGACACGGCAACTGACTGGCCGCTGTAGCGCTGTAATACTTCGCCGAGCAACTGCGAATTGCTCCAGCCATCCATGAGGATATGGTGGCTGGTGTAGATCAAGTGATAGTGATCCTGGGCCACGCGCACTACCGCCAACCGCAGCAACGGCGCTGCCTCCAGGACGAAACCTTGTTGCCGCTGGGCCGCTGCGAGAGCATCCAGATACTCAGGCAAATCAGCCTGTGAGCGTCCGTCATGCAGCTGCAAAACGAGGTCCACGCGCTTGTGCACCACTTGCAACGCCCGCTTGAAATCACCCTCCCAGACAAAACCACTGCGCAGCACATCATGGGCATCCGTTGCCGCTTGCCAGGCGTGGCGGAAGCGCTCGACGTCGAGCCCTTCGACATCGACGCGCATCTGGTTGATGTAGTGGCCGGCCTGTTGCTCTAGCAACGTATGGAACAACATGCCCTGCTGCATCGGCGACAGCGGATAGATGTCCTCCACCTCTCGCGCCACCAGCGGCAAGGCGTCTAGCTGCGACTGGTGCAATCCGGCCAGGGGGAAGTCCGACGGCGTGAAGCCGCGGTGCTGCGGTTCGCAGCAGTGGTCGATCAACGCTTGCAACTCTCGACCATATTCCACGGCCAACGCCTGGATCGTCGCCTCGTCGAACATCTGCGAGCTGAACGTCCAGTCGATGCTCAACTCGCCCGCATAGACGCTGCCATTGAGGCTCAACCAGTTATCCAGCGGCGCCAACGGACTCTGCGCCGCGCCCGCCGATTCGCTGGCGGGAACAAACAGCCCATCGCCGTCATCGGCAAAATCGCTGTCGAACTGGCCCAGATAATTGAACGTGATGCGCGGTACCGGCAGCGCTGCGAGGGTGCGACGCGTCGGTTCATCGCCCAGGTAACGCAACACGCCG
Organism: Pseudomonas sp. Z4-20; assembly: GCF_051131955.1. NCBI lineage: Bacteria > Pseudomonadati > Pseudomonadota > Gammaproteobacteria > Pseudomonadales > Pseudomonadaceae > Pseudomonas > Pseudomonas sp. Z4-20. Next base: position 1,873,946 of record NZ_CP071641.1, on the reverse strand, counting down.
AAGCCGAGCCCTTTGTCGGGAATCGCCCGCAGTTGCTCCTTGATCGCCTTGATCGAGCCTTCGGCAGTTGCCATCGGGGTGAGGCGCACCGGAAACAGGCTGGTGAACCAGCCAACGCTGCGGCTCAGGTCCAACTCATCGAACAGCGCCTCGCGGCCATGGCCCTCCAGTTGAATCAAGGTCGATTCCTGGGAGGTCCAGCGGCCGATCACCCGGGCCAGTGCGGTCAGCAGCAGGTCATTGACCTGGGTGCGGTAAGCCGCCGGCGCCTGTTGCAGCAATCGCCGGGTCTGGTCTTTGCCCAGCCGCGTCTGGACCTGCACCCCACGGCATCTTTGCAAATCGCCCTGCGGACGGTCGCAAGGCAAGTCGTGGCAAGCACCTTCCAGTTGTCCCTGCCAATACGCCATCTGGGCCTGCAACGCCGCGCTGCCGGCATACACCTGCAACCGTTGCGCCCAGGTCTGCGTGGCCGTGGTCTTGGCTGGCAGCGTCGGCGCCTGGCCGGCCTGCAACTGGTCATAGGCCTGTTGCAGGTCTTCCAGCAGAATGCGCCAGGACACGCCGTCCACCACCAGGTGGTGAATCACCAATAACAACCGTTGGCTGCCGTCGGCTAGGCTCGCCAGCACGCCGCGCATCAGCGCGCCATTTTGCAGTTCGAGGCTGCGCTGGGCGTGTTCGGCCAACGCTTCGAGGGCCGACGCATCGGCCACCTCGGCGGTCCACAACAGCGGCGAACGCTGCCAAAGCGCCTGCTGCTCGGCCAGGGTGCCATGGCGAGCGCTCCAGACGCCGTCCTTGCAGGCGAAGCCCAGGCGCAACGCGTCGTGATGCGCAACCAAGGTTTGCAACGCTTGCTCCAGATGCCCGGCGTGTACGGGTCGCAAGCCCTTGAGCAACACCGACTGGTTCCAGTGATGAGGCTCGGTCATGGCCAGTTCGAAAAACCACTGCTGGAACGGCAACAGCAGCGTCTGCCCGGTGACCGGGCCTTGGTCAACGACAGGCCCGCCGTGCCCCGTCGTCGCGACGCTGGCCAGGCCCTGGATGGTCTGGTGCAGGAACAAGTCCTTGGGACTGATATGGATCCCGGCCTGACGGGCGCGGCTCACCACCTGAATTGAAATGATCGAATCGCCGCCCAGCTCGAAGAAGTTGTCGGTCACCCCTACGCGCTCGCGCCCGAGCACGTTTTGCCAGATCACGGCCAACGTTTGTTCCACGGCGGTAACCGCTGCAACGTAGCCCTTGGGGCTCGCGCTTGGATCAGCCTTGGGCAGCGCCTTGCGCTCAAGCTTGCCGTTTGGGCTGACCGGCATTTTTTCCAGCCACACCCAGTGTTGCGGCACCATGTAGTCGGGCAAGGATTGGCTCAGATGTTCCCTCAAGCGAGCTTGCAGCGCTTGGCGAACGGCGTCGTCGGCGGCCAGCAACTCGGCGCGCGTCGGGACCACGTAAGCCACCAGTAGCGTGCCGTCCTGGGCCAGGACCACGGTTTCGCGCACCGCATCGTGCTCGGCCAGGCGCGCGTCGATTTCGCCCAGTTCGATGCGCAGTCCGCGGATCTTCACCTGATGGTCCATTCGCCCGGCGTATTCGATCACGCCATCGGCGCGGTAGTGCGCCAGGTCGCCGGTGCGATACAAGCGCTGGCCATGGCCGAACGGCCCGGTGACGAAGCGCTCGGCGGTCAACGCCGCGCGCCGATGGTAGCCCCGCGCCAGCCCCTCGCCCGCCAGGTACAGCTCGCCGATCACGCCCACCGGCACCGGCGACAATTCGTCGTCGAGGATGTAGGTGCCGAGGTTGGCGATCGGCTGGCCGATCGGCACGCTGTCGCGGCCTTCTTCGACACAGGTCCAGTGGGTGACGTCGATAGCCGCCTCGGTCGGACCGTAGAGGTTGTACAGGCCGGCGTTCGGCAGTTTGGCAAAGACCTGTTGCTGGGCATCCACCGGCAGCGCTTCACCACTGCAAACGATCCGCTTGAGGCTGGTGCATTGCGCCACGCGCGGATCTTGCAGGAATGCCTGGAGCATCGACGGCACGAAGTGCAGCGTGGTGATGCGCTGCGCGGTAATCAGCTCGATCAGTTGCGTCGGGTCACGATGGGCACCCGGCGCAGCCACCACCAGCGTAGAGCCGGTCAGCAGCGGCCAGAAGAATTCCCACACCGAGACGTCGAAGCTGAACGGCGTTTTTTGCAGGACGCTGTCCGAGGCAACGAGGCCGTATGCCTGCTGCATCCAGCACAACCGATTGACCAGCGCGCCATGGCGATTGCCGGCGCCCTTGGGCTTGCCGGTGGAGCCGGAGGTATAGATGACATACGCCAGGTTTTCGGCATGGACTTGCACATTCGGATTGTGCTCGCGGGTCGCGTATAGCCCATCGTCAGGCAGGTCCAGCACCAGGCAGCGCAGCCCGTCCGGAATCGGCAACGATTCCAGCAGAGGCTGCTGGGTCAGCAGCAAACCGATGCCGCTGTCTTCGAACATGTAGGCCAGGCGGTCCCGTGGATACTCAGGGTCCAACGGCACGTAGGCGCCGCCAGCCTTGAGAATCGCCAACAGCCCCAGCACCATTTCCACCGAACGCTCCACGGCGATGCCCACCAGCACATCGGGACCGACACCCTGGTCGATCAAGCGGTGAGCCAACCGGTTGGCACGAGCGTTGAGTTCGCTGTAGCTCAGGCGTTGTTCGCCAAACACCAGTGCCGGCGCGTCCGGAGTCCGGCGCACCTGTTCCTCGATCAGCGCCTGGACGCTGTGGTCGAGAGGGTAATATTGCGCCGTCGCGTTCCAGTCAACGAGCATGTGCCGGCGCTCTTCATCGTCCAACAGCGACCATTGCGCCACGGGGCGATGCAGGTCTTGCACCATGCTCTGCAACACGTTGAGCCAATGCCGGGCCATGCGTTCGATGGTCGCCGGCTCGAACAGGTCCGTGGCGTAGGTCAAGGCTGCGTGCAAGCCCTGCGAGCTGTCGGTGGTGTCCAGGCTCAAGTCGAATTGCGCGGTGCGCTGCGCCCAGCCGACGGGTTCGATGCGAAGACCCGGCAAGGCGTCGACGAAGGCCGAGTCGGCTTCGTTGCGGTGGTTGAACATCGCCTGGAACAGCGGGCTGTGACTCAGGTTGCGTTGCGGCTGCAAGGCATCGACCAGTTGCTCGAAGGGCAGGTCCTGGTGCATCTGCGCGGCCAAGGCCGTCTTCTTGAGCTGTTGCAACAATGCGGCACCGCTCAGGTCACTGTGAAACTCGCTGCGCAGGACCTGGGTGTTGACGAAGAATCCGATCAGCCGCTCGGTTTCCAGCCGCTGGCGGTTGGCGATCGGCACCCCGACACGGATGTCGGCTTGACCACTGTAGCGATGCAGCAACGTTTGGAAAGCGCCGAGCAACAGCACGAACAGCGTGACGTTTTCTCGCCGGGCCAGGGCCTTGAGGTCATCGCTCAAGGCGCGGTCCAGCACAATCGGCAGACGTGCGCCCCGCTGGCTTTGCTGCGCAGGGCGCGGGTGGTCGGTGGGCAATTCCAGCAACGGCTGTTCGCCGCCCAGTTGCGCGGTCCAGTAGGCCAGTTGGCGATCCTGTTCACCGGCCGCCATCCATTGCCGCTGCCAGACCGCGTAGTCGGCGTATTGCACCGCCAGCGGCGGCAGTTGCGCGCTGTGGCCCTGAGCGAACGCCGAGTACAGGCCCATCAGGTCATCAACCATCACCTGCAAGGACCAACCGTCCGAGACGATGTGGTGCAGCGTCAGTACCAGGACGTGATCCTGTTCGGTCACCTCCAGCAACGCCACGCGCAGCAGCGCATCGCTCAGCAGATCGAACGGACGTTGCGTCTGCTGCTCGAGGAAAACCTCGATAGCGGCCTCATCGTTCCCCTCCAGGCACTGCTCAATGAAATCAACCCGGCCCTGCCCACGAATGACTTGGCAGGTGTGTCCATCCTCTTCGACGAACACGGTGCGCAAGCTTTCATGACGTTCCACCAACGCCGCAAAACTCTTGCGCAGCGCGACTTTATCCAGCGTGCCGCGCATCCGCAGCGCAGTCGGGATGTTGTAGGCGGCGCTGTCCGGATCCATTTTCCAGAGGAACCATTGGCGCTCCTGGGCAAACGACAACGGCAGCGGCGCGTCACGCGACACCGGCACCATGACCGGCGTTTGTTCGCCGGGCGTTGTAGCGAAGGCCGCGACGAACGCTCGCAACGTGCTGTGCTCGAACAAGCTGCGCAGCGGCACCTCGATGCCCAGCGCCCGACGGACTCGCGAGACCACTTGGGTGACCAGCAGCGAGTGCCCGCCCAGCTCGAAGAAGTTGTCTTCCAGCCCCACGCGCTCAAGCTTGAGCACGTCCTGCCAGATCGCCGCCACTTGCTGCTCGACCTCACTGCGCGGCGCCATGTAGGTCTGCTGCAAATCCCTGGCCTCGGGCGCCGGCAAGGCCTTGCGATCGATCTTGCCATTGGGTGTCAGCGGCAGTTGCGCCAGGAACAACAGGTGTGCCGGGACCATGTATTCCGGCAGCTGCGCCTTGAGCGCGGCCTTGAGCGCGGCGCGCAGCGGGGCATCCGGTTCAGGCAATTCGCCGTTGGCTGGCACCACATAACCCACCAGTTGCGCACCGGTCGGGCCTTCGTGGGCGACCACCACGGTTTCGCGCACACTGTCCTGGGCCAGCAGCGCAGCTTCGATCTCGCCGAGCTCGATACGCAGGCCGCGGATCTTCACCTGATGGTCGAGGCGGCCGAGGTATTCGACCACGCCTTCGGCGCGATAACGGCTCAGGTCGCCGGTGCGGTACAGCCGCTCGCCCGTGGTGGAAAACGGGTCCGGCACGAAGCGTTCGGCGGTCAATGCCGGGCGCTGGAAATAGCCACGGGCGAGGCCGACGCCACCGATGAACAGCTCACCCGGCGCGCCAGGGGGATTGAGGCTCAGGTCGCTGCCGACGATGTACAGCGCCGTGTTGTCCAGCGGTTTGCCGAGGAATGGACGGTCGCACTCAAGGCTCAGCGGATGCACGGCCGACCAGATCGTGGTTTCGGTCGGACCGTAGAGGTTCCAGACCTTCGGCGAAAGCGCCAGCAGACGCTGGGCCAACTCCAGCGGCAATGCTTCGCCGCCGCACAGGAAAGTACGCCCGGCAAGCACCCAAGCCTGTTCATGATCGAGCAGCATGCGCCAGCTCGACGGCGTGGCTTGCAGCACGCTGACGTCGTGCTGTTCGATCAGCGCCAGCACCGCTTGCGGATCCTGGTGGACGTTCTGGCCGGTCAGCACCACGCTAGCCCCGACCGACAATGGCGCGTAGATTTCCAGGCCGAAAATATCGAAGGAGAACGTCGTCAGCGACAGCATGCGGTCGCCGGCCGCGAGGCCTGGCTGGGCGATCATGCTGCTGATGAAATTGCCCAGCGCGCCGTGGCGCACCATGACGCCCTTGGGCTTGCCGGTGGAGCCGGAGGTGTAGATGACGTAAGCCAGGTGCTCGCCGGTCAGCGCTACGGCCGGAGAGGTTTGAGCGGCGTCTTGCAGCGCGGCGTCCGGCTGATCCAACAGCAGGGTCTGGAGCGTCGCCGGGATCGGCAATCGATTGACCAAGCGGGCCTGGGTCAACAACAAACCGATGCCGCTGTCCTCGATCATGTAGGCCAGGCGATCCTCCGGGTACGCCGGGTCCAACGGCACGTAGGCGCCGCCGGCCTTGAGGATCGCCAACAGGCCGACAATCATTTCGGCGCTGCGCTCCACCGCGATGCCCACCAATTGGCCTGGCGTCACGCCCAGCTCGATCAAGCGGTGAGCCAGTTGGTTGGCACGTGCATCCAGTTGCCTGTAGCTCAGGGCGTGTCCGTCGACAGTCAGCGCCAGTGCCTCGGGATTCAGACGGGCCTGTTCAGCGATGCGCTGGTGTACGCACACGGCCTCGGCACTATGGTCGGCCACGCGCAGCCATTGTTGTTGCGTGAGGCGCTGTTGCGCCGGGCCGAGCAGCGGCAGTTCGCCGATGCGCTGGTGTGGCGCGTCGACGATGCCTCGCAACAGGTTTTGCCAGTGCTCGGCCAGGCGTTCGATCGTCAGGGGGTCGAAGAGGTCGGTGGCGTAAGTCAGCTCCGCCGCAATGCCCTGCTCGGTTTCATAGGTGCCGAGGGTCAAGTCGAACTGGGCGGTGCGCCCTTCCCATAGCAAATCTTCGACGCGCAGTTGCGGCAGGTGCATCCGCCGGCTTCGATTGGCGCCGGCGTTCTGGTGGTTGAACATGACTTGGAAGATCGGGCTGTGGCTGAGGCTGCGCTCCGGTTGCAGCGCCTCGATCAGTTGCTCGAATGGCAAGTCTTGATGGGCCTGGGCGGCCATGGCCGACTGCTTGACTTGGGCAAGCAAGCGATCGAATGGCAGCTGTCCGTCGACGTGGGCATTGAGCACTTGGGTGTTGACGAAAAAGCCGATCAGCCCTTCGGTCTCGACCCGGTTGCGGTTGGCGGTCGGCACGCCCACGCGAATCTGCGGCTGGCCGCTGTAGCGGTGCAGCAACGCTTGGAACGAGGCCAGCAAGACCATGAACAGGCTCGCGCCTTCGCGCTGGGCCAGTTGCTTGAGCGCTGTCGCCAGTTCGGCTGTCAGCTTCAAGTCCAGGCGCGCGCCACGAAAGCTCTGCACCGGTGGGCGCGGATGATCGAGCGGCAACTCAAGCACCGGCTGCTCGTCACCTAGGGTCTGGAGCCAATAGGCCAACTGACGCTCGCGCTCGCCGGCCTCCAGCCAATGGCGCTGCCAGATAGCGTAGTCGGCGTACTGCACGTCCAGGGCCGGCAGGCGCAATGGCTGGCCGGCGGTATCGGTCGCGTAATGGCGCACCAGCTCATCAACCAGCACTTGCATCGACCAGCCATCGGCAATGATGTGGTGCTGGATCAGCGCCAACACGTGATCATCCTCGGCGATTTTCAACAGCGACACCCGCAACATCGGCCCTTGGCGCAAGTCGAAGGGGCGCGCGGTTTCGCGCTCGACGAAGGCCTTGATGGCGCTGTCCTGGCTGGTCGGCGAACCGGCCGCCAGTGTCTCCACCGCGATGCGCAAAGGCATCTGGCGGTGGACAATCTGGATGGCTTGTTCGCCGTCTTCGCTGAAGGTGGTGCGCAAGCTCTCGTGGCGCTCGACCAGGGCATTGAAACTGCGCTCCAGGGCCGGCACGTCCAACCGGCCTTTCAGGCGAAGGGTCGTGGGGATGTGATAAGCCGAGCTGTGGGGGTCCATCTGCCACAGGAACCACTGGCGCTCCTGGGCATAGGACAGCGGGATGTGTTCGAACCCGGAACGCACCTCGGGGATCGGCAGGTTGGCCGGCGAGACGCCCTCTTGGAGCATCTTTTCCAGATACAGCCTGCGTTTGTCCAGCGGCAGAGTGATAAAGCGCTTGGCAATCCTCAAAGCAACACTCTTGTCCATCAGACTTCCTCCATTTCATCAAGCAGGGCTTCCAGCTTGTTCAGTTTCTGTTCATTGATTGGCCGGTCGCCGCTGTCGAGTAACGCGACGAAATCCTTCAGGACCGGGTGCTGGAATAACAGTTGCGGGGTCAGGCTCACCCCCAGTTCGAGGGCCATGCGCGAGACGGCGGTGACCGCCAGCAACGAGTGGCCGCCCAGCTCGAAGAAGTGATCGTGCAAGCCCACGCGCTCGACGGTGAGCACCTGGGCCCAGATCGCCGCGACTTGCTGTTCGAGTTCGCTGACAGGCGCTTCGTAGCTGCTTTGCGAACGTGCGCTCTCTATGCTCGGCAACGCCTTGCGGTCGAGCTTGCCATTGGGGGTCAGCGGCAGTTGTTCGAGGAACAGCCAGTGCGCCGGGATCATGTAATCGGGCACGCTTGTCTTGAGATTGGCCTTGAGCTGATCACGCAGGGTGCTGGCGTCCGCCTCCTGAGCCGAAGCGACCACGTAGGCCACCAGTTGCTGGCCGCCCGCGCCGTCCTGAGCGAGCACCGCCACTTCCCGCACCGCCGGTTGTTGTAGCAACCGCGCCTCGATTTCCCCCAGCTCGATGCGCAAGCCACGGATCTTCACTTGATGGTCGAGGCGGCCCTGGTATTGGAGCACGCCATCGGCGCGATAACGGCACAGGTCACCGGTGCGGTACAGGCGTTCGCCGGTCGTGGAAAACGGATTGGGTACATATTTTTCCGCAGTCATCGCCGCCCGCCCGAGGTAACCCCGGGTGATGCCCGCGCCGCTCAGGTACAGCTCCGCCGAGACGCCTTGGGGCACCGGTTGCAGGTTTGCGTCCAGCAGGTAGCTGGCGGTGTGCTTCAGCGGGCGACCGATGTTCGCCGTGCCGCCGGCAGTGCGACGGGTCCAGGTCGAGTAGGTCGTGTCTTCGGAAGGACCATAAAGGTCGTAGACGTGCTCGATGGCTGGCTGTTGGTACAGCGTCTCCACCAGGCTCTGCTTCAGCGGTTCACCGGCCAGGTTGATGATGCGCACGCTGTCCGGAATCTCGCCGTTGCGCTGTAACGCAGCGATGACCGAGGGCACGCTGTTGATCAGCCGGACTTGATCGCGGGCCGGCAGCTGCGGCAGTTCCAGGGCGTTGCGGGCGATGATCAACGAGCCGCCGTTGGCGAGCGTGACAAACAGCTCCCACACCGACAAGTCGAAGCACACCGAGGTGGAAGCGAGTACGCCTTGGATGTCGTCGCGGCGGTAGACCGATTTCGACCAGTCGATCAGCGCAAGCACATTGCGATGGGCAATGGCTACGCCTTTGGGTTTGCCGGTGGAGCCGGAGGTGTAGATGACGTAGGCGAGGTTGTCTGGCGTGACAGCTATAACCGGTGGTTTCAACGGATAGGAGGTCAACTCAATCCGGTCCAGCAGCAACACTTCGGTCCCCGCCGGAACCGTCAACGTCGCCGCTACTGCCTGCTCGGTCAACAGCACCCGCGCACGGCTGTCATCGAGCATGTACGCCACGCGTTCGGCCGGGTAATCGGGGTCGAGCGGCACATAGGCGCCACCGGCCTTGAGCACCGCCAGCAAGGCGATCAACAACTGTTCGGAACGCGGCATCGCCACGCCCACCCGCACTTCCGGGCCGACGCCCAGCTCGATGAGCTTGTGGGCCAGGCGATTGGCGCGGCCGTCGAGTTCGCTGTAGCTCAGGCGCGTGCTGGCGAAGGTGACGGCCAATGCGTCAGGAGTGGATTGCGCCTGGCGGGCGATCAGTTGGTGAACACAAACGTCCTGTTCGAACGGCGCATCGACTGGATTCCAATCATGGGTCAGGCGCTGATGCTCATCGAATTCCAGCATCGACAGTTCACTCAGGCAGCGCTCGCCTTGCGTGGTCATCTGCCCAAGCAACTGCGCCAGATGCGCCGCCAACCGCTCAACCGTATCCGGAGCAAAGCTCGCCAATTGATAACTCATGTGCACCGACAACTGCCGCTCCAACCCCACCAGCAACGTCAGCGGGTAGTTGGTCTGCTCCTGGGTGATTGGCGAGCCGAAGCGCAAACCGTCCGGCGCGCCTTGCTCCAGAGCCTGGGCGATCGGGTAGTTCTCGAACACCAGCAAGCTGTCGAACAGCGCGTCGCCGCCCTGCCCGGCCCAGCGTTGGATGTCCAGCAATGCGCTGTGTTCGAACTCGCGCAGCGCCAGGTTTTGTTCCTGCACCGCTTGCAGCCAGCTGTCCAGCGACTGCTCGGCCCGCGGGCTGGCGATCACCGGCAAGGTGTTGATGAACAGGCCGATCTGCTGCTCGATGCCGGGCAAATCCGCCGGACGCCCGGCCACCGTCGCGCCAAACGCCACGGTGGCCTTGCCGGTGTAGCGCTGCAACAGCAGCAGCCATGCCGCTTGCACCAGCGTGTTGACGGTGACTTTCGAGGCTCGGGCGAAAGCTTCCAGGCGGCGGGTCGACGCTTCATCCAACACCTGCACGTGATCGCCGTAGCCGGTGCCCAGTTCGGCCGGTTTGACGACCGCATCGGCCAGCCGCGTCGGGGCTTCCAGGCGTTGCAGCGCAGGTTTCCAGAACGCTTCGCTGGCTGCTGCATCCTGGCGTTGCAGCCAGGCGATGTAGTCGCGATAACGACCGCCAGACGCCGCGACAGATTGACCGTTGTAGCGTTGCAGCACCTCGCCGAGCAGCTGCGAATTGCTCCAGCCATCCATAAGGATGTGGTGGTGGCTGTAGATCAGGTGATAACGCTGCTCGTCGAGGCGCACGATCATCAGGCGTATCAGGGCTGGCGCGCTCAGGTCCAGTTGCTGGCGCTCGGCATCGGCGAGGGTCTGCAAGGCCTGGTCGGGCTGCGGGTCGCCGCGCAAGTCATGCACGCTGTAAGGCAGCTCCAGATACCTGCTGACGACTTGCACCGGCGCCGACAGGTCGCCCTGCCAGACGAAGCGCGTGCGCAATATGTCATGGGCGTCCACGGCAGCCTGCCAGGCCTGGCGGAAACGCTGCGGATCCAGCCCTTCGACATCCAGGCGCAACTGGTTGCTGTAGTCGCCGCTGGCGTCGCCGTACACGCCATGGAACAACATGCCCTGCTGCATCGGCGACAGCGGATAGAGGTCGACAATCTGCGCTGTCGGCATTGGCAGCCCGTCCAATTGCTGCTGACCCAGGCTCGCCAGCGGGAAGTCCGACGGCGTCACACCGTGGTGTCCGCCCTGGCAGCAATGCTCGATCAGCCGCTGCAATTGGTCCGCATATTCATCGGCCAAGGCCTGGATGGTGGCCTCGTTGAACTGCTCGCGGCTGAAGGTCCAGCCCAGGTTCAGCTCGCCATTGAACACCTGGCCGTTCAAGGCCAACACGTTGGACAGTGGCGCTTCGGCGTCCAGCTCATCGCCAGCAGCTTCGTCGGCCGGCACGAACAAGGCGCCGTCGGCTTCGTCAAAGCTGGCGTCGAACTGCCCCAGGTAGTTGAAGGTCAGGCTTGGCGTCGGCAGTCGGGCCAGGAGCGCCCGCGTGGCGTCATCCGCCAGGTGGGCCAGGGCGCCAAAGCCCAGGCCCTTGTCGGGAATCGCCCGCAGTTGTTCCTTGATCTGTTTCAGGCAATCGCCAAGGTCCGCCCGTGGCGTGAGCCTGGCCGGGTACAGGCTGGTGAACCAGCCAACGGTGCGGGTCAGGTCGACATCGTCGAACAGGGCTTCGCGACCATGGCCTTCGAGCTGGATCAGCACGCTGTCGGCACCGGTCCAACGCACCATGACCCGCGCCAAGGCAGTCAGCAGCAAATCATTGACCTGGGTGCGATAGGCCTTGGGCGCGTCTTGCAGCAGTTGTCGGGTCAACGCGGCGTCGAGTCGCGTACGCACAGTCATCGCCAAGCGGTTCTGCTGCCCGCCGTGTGGATTATCCATCGGCAACCGCGCATCGACGCCCTCGAGCTGGGCTTGCCAGAAGGTCAATTCCTGCTGCAGCGAGTTGCTGCGCGCATAACCTTGCAGCCGCTCGGCCCAGGCCTGCGCCGAATGGGTCCTGAGCGGCAGCTGCAAGGCTGCGCCACTGGCTAACTGGCGGTAAGCGCTTTGCAGATCCTCGAACAGGATTCGCCACGACACGCCGTCGATCACCAGGTGATGGACCGCCAGCAACAGCCGTTGGCTGCCATCGGCCAGCGTCGCCAAGACCGCACGCAGCAGCGGCCCGTCTTGCAGACTCAGGCTGCGCTGGGCCTCGTTGGCTATGCTCTGCAAGGCCTGTGCATCAGGCGCGTCCACGGCCCAGAGCAATTCGTCGCGATGGCTGGCCGGCGCACGGTAGCGCGCCGTCCAACCCTCGCCCCGCTCGGTGAAGCTCAAACGCAGGCCATCGTGATGCAGCACCAGCGCGTTTAGTGCCTGATCAAGCACTCGCGCATCCAGGCGCTCGGTCGGCTTGAGCATCACCGCCTGGTTCCAGTGATGACGCTGCGCGATCGTTTGTTCGAAGAACAAGCGTTGCACCGGCAACAGCGCCAGCTCACCGGTAACCGGGCCCTGATCGATGACTTGGGCGGCTTCGCCCAGGCGGGCCACGGTCGCCAGCATTTCCAGGGTTTGATGCTGGAACAGATCCTTCGGCGTGAAATGAATCCCGGCCTGGCGGGCGCGGCTGACCACCTGGATCGAGACGATGGAATCGCCGCCCAGTTCGAAGAAGTTGTCCCGCAGGCCGACGCGTTCAAGCTTGAGCACGTCCTGCCAGATCGACGCCAATTGCTGCTCCAACGCGCTGCGCGGCGCCAGGTAGCTTTGCTGCAATTGGCTGGCGTCAGGCTTGGGCAGGTTCTTGCGGTCGAGTTTGCCGTTGGGGGTCAGCGGCAGGCGTTCGAGCAGCAGCAGATAAGCCGGGACCATGTGCGCCGGCAATGTCGCCTTGAGCTGTTCGCGCAGGTGCTCGGCGAAATCTCCACGCGCAGCTTCTGCAGCCACGACGTAGGCCACCAAGCGCTTGCCGCTGCCGGCAGCGCCCTCCTGGGCCACGACCACCGCTTCGCGCACGCCGTCGAGGGCTTGTAGGCTGGCTTCGATTTCCCCCAGCTCGATGCGGAAACCGCGGATCTTCACTTGGTTGTCGATACGGTCCAGGTAATCGAAAGTGCCGTCGACGCGCTGGCGCACCAGGTCGCCGGTGCGGTACAGCAGACCGTCGGCGCTGAACGGGTCAGCAACGAAGCGCTCGGCGGTCAGGCCCGGACGGTTCAGGTAACCGCGGGCCAGCCCAGTGCCGCCCAGGTACAGCTCACCGGCCATGCCTTGGGGCAGCAGGTTCAGATCGGCGTCGAGCACGTAGGCACTGCGGTCGCCGATGCGGCTACCAATCGGCGCGTACGCGGCGCCACACGCCACCTCGCGGCCTGCTTTCCAGATCAGCGGCGTGACCACGGTTTCGGTCGGGCCGTAGCCGTTGATGATGAAATCCGGATCGAGGGCGCGCTTGACTCGTTCAAAACTGGCGCTGGGCACGGCATCGCCGCCGAAGCAGTAAATGCGCACCTTCGGTGGGTTGCCCTCGCGCTCGGCGTGTTCGGCCAGTTGTTGCAGGTACACCGGCGGGAACGCCACCACCGTCACACCGTGCTCGCGCATGGCGTTGTAGGTTTGCTCCGGGGTCCACAGGCTGTCGTCGCGAATCAGCAGCGACGCGCCGTGGGTCAGGCTGGTGAGCCAACGTTCATGGGCACCGTCGAAAGCGAACGACATGAAATGGAACTCGCAATCGCTGTCGCGCATTTCATAGCGCTCGCCGATGGCCTGGCAGTGCATCGCCAGCGGACCGTGGGCCACGCTCACGCCCTTGGGGTTGCCGGTGGAACCTGAGGTGTAGATGACGTAGGCGAGGTTTTGCGGATCGAGTTGGACGTGCGGCGCGCTGGCCGGCAGCTCGCGCAGATCGATACGATCGAGCTCCAGCAGCGGCAACGATTCGTCCACGGGCAACTGCGCCGATACCGACGTGTCACTGATCAGCAAGGCCAGACCGGCGTCTTCCATCAGGTACGCCAGGCGCTCTCGCGGATAGCTGATATCCAGCGGCACGTAGGCGCCGCCGGCCTTGAGCACCGCCAACAGCGCGACGATCACCCCTTCGCTGCGCGGCAGGGCCACCCCAACGCGGGTTTCAGGACCAACGCCACGGGCGATCAGGGCATGGGCCAACTGGTTCGCGCGCTGGTCTATCTCGCCGTAGCTGAAGTGCCGGCCGTTGAAAATCACTGCCGTGCGCTGCGGGCGCTCGGTCGCCAACGCGGCGATCCGCTGATGCACGGCGATGTCCACCGGATACGGCTGCGGGCGGTTGTCGGCCTGTTGCCGCGCCTGTTGCGCGCTGCTCGCCAGGGCGATTTCACCCAGCCTGCGTTCGGCACCCTGGCTGAATTGTCCAAGTAGATGCAGCAGATGAGCGCTGATCTGGTTGATGACCTCGTCGGCGAACTGCCGGCGCTCGTAGCTGTAATGCAGCGCCAGTTGTTCACCGAGGGTGACCGCCACGCTCAGGGCATAGTGGGTCTGCTCAAGATTGGCCACCTTGCCAAAGGTGACGTCGCTACCGGTGCCTTGCTGCAAGGCCTGGGCAATCGGGTAGTTCTCGAATACCAGGATGTTGTCGAACAGCGCCTCGCCGCCCTGCCCGGCCCAACGCTGGATGTCCGCCAGCGGCGTGTGTTCGAAATCCCGCAGGCTCAGGTTCTGCGCCTGTACCGCTTGCAGCCATTGGCTGACCGTCTGGTCGGGACGTGGCGTGCCGATCACCGGCAAGGTGTTGATGAACAACCCGACCTGCTGCTCGATGCCGGGCAAGTCCGCCGGCCGCCCGGCCACGGTCGCGCCAAACGCCACGGTCGGGTGCCCGGTATAGCGTTGCAGCAATAGCAGCCAGGCCGCTTGCACCAGCGTGTTGACGGTGACTTTTTGCTCGCGGGCAAACGCTTCCAGCGCCTGTGTGCGTGGCGCGTCGAGCGTGTGGAAACGATCGCCGTGGCCGCCCTGGCTATCGCTGTCCAACGCTGCGCGGGCGAGTCGGGTCGGCTCTTGCAGCGCGGCCAGTTGCTCGCGCCAGAAGCCCTCGCTGAGCTTCCCGTCCTGGCGTTGCAGCCAGCCGATGTAATCGCGATAACGGCCGACGGTGCTGGCGGGCGGGCGTCCGTTGTAGCGCTGCATGACCTCGCCGAGCAGCTGCGAATTGCTCCAGCCGTCCATCAGGATGTGATGATGGGTGTAGATCAGATGCCAGTGCTCGGCGCCGGTGCGCACCAGCACCAGGCGCAACAGCGGCGCCTGGCCAAGATCGAAACCTTGCGCGCGTTCGGCATTGGCCAGCGCCGTCAGGGCCTGGGTCTGCTCGTCTCGCTCGCGCCAGTCCAGCGCGGTGAAGGGCAACTGCACCTGCTTGTGGACGACCTGCAGCGGTTGCTCCCATTCGCCCTGCCAGACGAAACCACTGCGCAGGATATCCTGCGTCGCGACGGTGGCTTGCCACGCCGTGCGGAAGCGCTCGGCATCGAGGCCTTGCACGTCCACCCGCAGTTGGTTGACGTATTCGCCCGCGGCCTGTTCGTAGAGCGTGTGGAATAACAAGCCCTGCTGCATCGGCGCCAGCGGATAAATATCATCGAGCTGGCCGGCCGGCATCGGCAGCTGGTCGAGCTGCGCCTGGCTGATCTGCGCCAGGGGGAAATCCGACGGCGTGGCTTGCGGCATCGCAAGGTTGGCGCAATGCTCGATCAGCGCCTTGAGCTCGATGGCGTATTGGTCGACCAGCCGTTGCACCGTCGCGCTGTCGAACATCTCACGGCTGAAACCCCAGCTCATCGCCAGTTCCCCGCCGTACACCTGGCCTTCCACGGTCAGCCAGTTGGCCAGCGGAGCCGTTGGGTCCTGGGCGACGCCACTGCCTTCGCTGGACGGTACCAACAGCGCCGATTCATCGAACTGACGGTCGAACTGGCCCAGATAGTTGAACGTAATGCGCGCGGGCGCCAGGCCCGCCCATTCAGCTCGCACCGAAGGCGCCGCCAGATAACGCAGCACGCCGTAGCCCAGGCCTTTGTCCGGGACGCCGCGCAGTTGTTCCTTGATCGCCTTGATCGAGCCGTCGAGGTCGTCGGTGGCGGTCAGCTTCACCGGGAACAAGCTCGTCAACCAACCGACCGTGCGGGTCAGGTCGATGTCATCGAACAGCTCTTCACGGCCATGGCCTTCCAGTTCGATCAGCGTGCCGGGCTGCCCGCTCCAGTGGCTGATGGTGCGGGCCAGCGCAGTCAGCAGCAGGTCGTTGACCTGCGTGCGATAGGCCGCGGGCGTCTGTTGCAGCAATTGCCGGGTCAGCTCGGCGTCCAGGCGCCATTCGATCTTGGCGCCGTGAACATTCTGCAGGCTGCCCTGCGGGCGCTCGCAAGGCAGATCCCGCGCCCCGTGATGCTGGGCTTTCCAGTAAGCCAACTGACCGTCGAAGCGCGACGTTTCGGCGCTCAGCCGCGCTGTCCAGCACTTGAACGCACTGGTCTTGGCTGGCAGCGCCACGCCGCCGCCCGCCGCCAGCTGCTCGTAGGTTTGCTGCAGATCTTCCAGCAGCACGCGCCACGACACGCCGTCCACCACCAGGTGATGGATGATCAGCGCCAACCGCTGGCTACCGTCGGCCAGATTCACCAGCATGGCGCGCAACAGCGGCCCGTCTTGCAGGTCCAGGCTGCGCTGTGCCTCGTCGCACAATGCATTCAGGTCGTCGACGGACCGGGCATCGCGTTGCCACACGTCGGCGCTTTGCACCAGCGGCCCATGATGCTGCTGCCAACCGTCGGCGCCTTCGACAAAGCGCAGGCGCAAGGCGTCGTGATGATTGATGAGGCAGGTCAGCGCCGCGTCGAGCCAGTGCGCATTCAGCGACTCCCGGGCAGTCAGCAACAGCGACTGGTTCCAGTGTTCGCGAGCCTGCATCGCCTGGGTGAAAAACTGCTGCTGGATCGGCCCGAGCACGGCGTCGCCAGTGACCGCCCCTTGATCCAAGGTACTGTGATTGTCGTGGCTGGCCACCAACGCCAGGCTGCGCACCGTCTGGTACTGGAACAGATCACGGGGCTGAATGCGGATACCGGCCTGTCGCGCACGACTGACCACTTGGATGGAGATGATCGAGTCGCCGCCCAGCTCGAAGAAGTTGTCTTCGAGCCCCACGCGCGCCACCCCGAGAACGTCCTGCCATATCTCGGCCAGGGCGGTTTGCAGCGCATCCTGTGGTGCCACAAACGCTTGTTGAGGCGCGGCGTCTGGCTGTGGCAGGGCCTTGCGATCCAGTTTGCCGTTGGCGGTGACCGGCAACTTATGCAACGGCATCAGGTACGTCGGCACCATGTATTCCGGCAAGTTGCCCAGCAACCAGGCCTTGAGGTCCTGCTGCCACGTCTCCTGGGGGTCGCCGTCTTGCAGCACCAGGTAACCCACCAGATGCTTGCCGTCCTGCACCAGCACCACGGCCTCGCGCACGAGCGGGTGCTGCATGAGGCGGGTTTCGATTTCGCCCAGCTCGATGCGCAGGCCGCGCAGCTTGACCTGATGGTCGAGGCGACCGAGGTATTCGATCACCCCGTCGGCGCGCTGGCGCACTTGGTCGCCGGTGCGGTACAGACGCGCACCGTCATGGAACGGGCACGGCACAAAACGCTCCGCCGTCAGCCCCGGGCGTTGGTGATAATTGCGCGCCAGCCCGGCCCCGCCCAGGTACAACTCGCCCGGCACACCCCACGGCACCGGCGACAGCTGGGCATCGAGCACATGGGTGCGCAGGTTGGCGATGGGCTGGCCGATCGGCACGCAATCGGCACCTTCGTCGACGCAGGTCCAATGGGTCACGTCGATGGCCGCTTCGGTCGGGCCGTACAGGTTGTAGAGGGAGGCGTTCGGCAGTTTCGCAAACACTTGGTGCTGGGCGTCCAGCGCCAGCGCCTCACCGCTGCAGACGATGCGCTTCAAGCCTTCGCAGCTTTCCACGCCTGGCTCGTGGATGAACGCCTGCAGCATCGACGGCACGAAATGCAGCGTGCTGATGCCGTGACGGTTGATGGTCTCGATCAGTTCTTGCGGGTCGCGGTGCGCACCCGGCGCGGCCACTACCAGGCGCGCACCGGTCATCAGTGGCCAGAAAAATTCCCACACCGACACGTCGAAGCTGAACGGGGTTTTCTGCAACACCGCATCGCTGCCATCCAGGCCGTAGGCTTGCTGCATCCAGCACAAGCGATTGACCAGGGCGGCGTGACTGTTGCCCGCGCCCTTGGGCTTGCCGGTGGAACCGGAGGTGTAGATCACATAGGCCAGGTTCAGCGGATTGACGCTGATGCCGGGGCGATGCTCGCTGTAGCCGTCGAGCCAATCGGCCGGCTGATCGAGCGTGATCACCTCGACGCCATCGGTGGGCAGCCCCGCCGCCAACGAGCGCTGGGTCAGCAACCAGGCGACGCCGCTGTCCTCGATCATGTAGGCCAGGCGCTCCTGCGGATACTCAGGGTCCAGCGGCACGTAGGCGCCGCCGGCCTTGTGGATCGCCAGCAGGCCAACGACCATTTCCACCGAGCGCTCGACGCAGATGCCCACCAGGCTGTCCGGCCGCACACCGCGCTCACGCAGCAGATGAGCCAGTCGGTTGGCGCGTGCATCGAGCTCGGCGTAGGTCAGGCTTTGTTCGTCAAAAACCAGCGCCGTTGCATCCGGGGTGCGCGCCACCTGGGCTTCAATCAGTTGATGCATGCACAAGTCGGTGGGGTAGCGCTGGGCGGTGGCATTCCAACCGTGGACCAGGCTGCTGTACTCGTCACTATCGAGCAACGGCAACTCGCCGATGCGCTGCGACGGGTCGGCGATCATCGCCGTCAGTACGCGCAGCCAATGCCGTGCCATGCGCTCGATGGTCGGCGCCTCAAACAGGTCATTGGCAAAGGTCAGCGCAGCGTGCAGCGTGCCGGCCTTCTCAAAGGTGTCCAGGGTCAGGTCGAATTGCGTGGTGCGGGCCTGCCACTCGATCATGCCCAATTCCAGCCCGGATGCCGTGCGGATCCTGGTGACATCCGCCACCTGCGGCTGATGGTTGTACATCACCTGGAACAGCGGCGTATGGCTGAGGCTGCGCTCCAGCTTCAGGGCTTCGACCAGGCGCTCGAACGGCAGGTCCTGATGAGCCTGGGCACCCAGCGCGGTCTCCTTGACACGGCGCAACAACTGGTCGACCCGGGTCTGGCCATCCAGCTCAGTGCGCAGCACTTGGGTGTTGACGAAGAAGCCGATCAGGCCTTCGATTTCGTCACGGTTACGGTTGGCGATCGGCACACCGACGCGGATATCCGACTGGCCGCTGTAGCGATGCAGCAGCACATTGAACGCACTGAGCAACAGCACGAACAGCGTGACGCCATGCTGCTGGGCGGTGCTGCGCAGTTGCTCCGCCAATGCGGCATCGATGGCAAACTCATGACGGCTGCCACGGTAGCTCGGCATGGCCGGGCGCGAATGGTCGGTCGGCAGCTCCAGCACCGGATGTTCATCACCCAATTGCGCCTGCCAGTACGCCAGCTGCCGCGCCTGCTCACCGGCCTCCAGCCAGCGGCGCTGCCACAGCGCGTAATCGCTGTACTGGATCGGCAAGTCAGCCAATTGCGGCTCCAGGCCCGCTTCATGGGCGTCGTAGCAGCGGATGAATTCATCGATCAGCACGTTCATCGACCAGCCATCGGAGACGATGTGATGCAAGGTCAGCAGCAACACGCGTTCCTGCTCATCGAGCTTGAGCAACTCGACTCGCAGCAAGGGGCCGTTCGACAAATCGAAGGGCCGCATCGATTGCGCTTCCGCCGCCTGGCGCACCGCCTGCTCGCGCTCGCCTGCGGGCAAGTTGCCGAGGTCTTGTTGCTCGATCACCAGCGGCGCATTGGCCGGTACTTGCAGGAGGCTGTCGTCGGCCTGGCGCTGGAACACCGTGCGCAGGGTTTCGTGGCGGGCCACCAGGCTGGCGAAGGCTTGCTCCAGCGCTGGCAGGCTCAGCGTGCCCTTGAGTCGGACCGCACCGGGCAAATTGTAGGCGCCGCTTTGCGGGTCCAGTTGCCAGAGGAACCACATACGCTGCTGGGCGTAAGACAGGGCCTGGCGGTCGTCAGCCTCGACGCCTTGGGGAATAGGGAAACGGCTGAACTCCACGCCCTCCTTGTCCAGCGCTGCCAGGAACATCTGGCGCTTGTCCAAGGGCAACCCGATAAACCGGCGAGCAAGTTTCAAGGCGTCTTCAGCATTCATTTCTGGGTATCCGGAATCAGTGGGCACAAGGCACAAAGGCATGTCGTCCCTATGAAACGAATGCAAACCGGAAAAATTAGCGATTGGGAATTTGTGTCAGGAAGGAACAAACCCGTGGCGAGGGCGCTTGCTGACTCGCCACGGGAGGGATTCAGGCGCTGATCGCCAACCCGTGCCGCCGATGATGCACGCTCAACTGATCCTTGATCAGCCGCAGCACCTTGGCCTCGTGCTCGTGGATGAAAAAGTGTCCGCCGGCGAGCATGTCCACCGAGAAGCTGCCGCGGGTTTCCCGGCTCCAGCCGATCAGTTGTTCGGTGGTGGCTTTGTCGGCGGTTCCGCCGAGCACGTGCACTGGACAACTGAGCGGCGGTCGAAGCCGGGGCTGGTAACGCCCGCACAGCAGGAAATCGGCGCGCAGTACGGGTAGCGTCAGGGACATCAGCTCTTCGTTGGCCAGCACCTCTTCGCTGGTGCCGTTGAGGGTGCGCAATTGGTCGATCAATTCAGCGTCGGTTTTCGCTTCGGCGAAGCCGCGATCATAATCGGCACGCATCGTGGGCGCCGCTGTACCCGAGGCGAACAGTGCGACCGGCTCGGGGCAGCCCAGTTCCCGCAAGGCATGGGCGATTTCGCAAGCCAGCAACGCGCCCAGGCTGTGACCGAACAAGGCATAGGGCGCTTGCAACGTGGGCAACACCTCTCGCGCCAACTGCATCGCCAACGGGCCCATCTCAGTGTGCAGCGGCTCGCCGAAACGCGCACCGCGCCCCGGCAGCTCCACCGGCTGCACCTGCAGCCATTGCGGCACCTTGCGCCGCCAACGGCTGTAAACCATCGCGCTGGCGCCGGAATACGGCAGGCACAGGAGAGTCAATTGGGTCACTGCGGTTTTCTCCGATCGTTTGTATAAAAGGAATAACGAGGCCGGGTCGTGAAGAATTAGTCAGCGGCCTCCTCGCCCGGATGCGCCTTATACTGCACGCCCAATGGCTTTGGTCTGCCCTCAAGGAGAACACAATGAGCTGGTCCGCCCAACAATATGTCGCTTTTGAACAGGAACGCACCCGCCCAGCCCGCGATCTGCTGGCGGCCATCGCGCCTGTGCAGGCGCGCGAGGTGATCGACCTGGGCTGCGGCCCCGGAAATTCCACCGAACTGCTGGTGGACCGGTTCCCCGGCGCCACGGTGCGTGGCCTGGACAGCTCAGCCGACATGATCGAAGCCGCCCGCAAGCGCCTGCCCGGCGTGACATTCGCCACTGCCGATATCGGACGATGGCATGAAGGCGGTCCCTTTGACCTGATCTTCGCCAACGCCGTGCTGCAATGGCTGCCCGACCACGCCACGCTGTTGCCGTCGCTGGTGGACAAGCTCGCGCCGGGTGGCAGCCTGGCGATCCAGATGCCCGACAACTTGCACCAGCCCTCCCATCGCTTGATGAGCGACATCGCCGCCAACAGTCCCTGGGCCAGCCAACTGGCCGGCGCGGCGGACACGCGCACGGAAGTGGCCGACGCCTGCACCTATTATTCGATTCTCAAAGCCCATTGCAGCCGCGTCGATGTCTGGCGCACCACCTATCACCACCCGTTGGCCGACGGTGCCTCGGGCGTCGTGGAATGGTTCAAGGGCAGCGGCTTGCGGCCGTTCCTCGAGCCGTTGGATGAGGCGCAGCGCGAGGAATACCTTCGCCAATATCTCGCGGCCATCGAGCAGGCTTATCCCGCCTTGGACGATGGCTCGGTCCTGTTGCCGTTTCCAAGGTTGTTCATCGTCGCGACGCGCTAGGGGGCCGGTCAGCAGCGAGGGCTAAATTTAGCTCGTGGGCCCTCGTTACCTGCTAGGACCGAAACCCACAAGAGTGACTGCCGTGGACCTGCAAACCATCCTGGGCAAACTGTTCGCCAACGCCGGCGCCGTTGGTATCGAAGGCGTTTTCCAATTCGTGTTCGGCCCGCACCAGGCGTACTGGTCCGAGGTCAAGGCCAGCAGCCGCACCCAGGCCGGCCGACACGCCAGCCCGGACGTCACCATCGAAGTCGCGGAAAAAGACTTTCTCGGGATCATGGCCGGCATGGCTAACGTCGAGGAACTGTTTGCCAGCGGTCGCCTGAAGATCGGCGGCAATATGGGCCTGGCGACGTTGCTGCCGCAGATCATCGACCATGCCCGTCACGGCGCCCGCGCGGTGGAAAAGGTCGACATGAACAAGCGCTACCCCACGCCGTCGCGCTTGAGCGAAGCCCTCACCGCCAGCCTGCCAACCCAACGCAGCGTGGAACGCCGGCCACGCAGCGAACTGTCGGTGCAGGAGTTCCAGGCACGTTACCTGCCCCACGGCATCCCGCTGGTCATCAGCGACGCGTTGCAGGACTGGCCGTTGTTCAAGCTCAGCCGGGAGGAATCCCTGGTGCACTTTGCCGAGTTGCAAGGCATTACCCGTCATGGCGATTACGTGAAGAAGACCTTCTCCACGGAGCGGGATTTCCGCTCAACGTCCATGGTCGACTTCATTGCCTCCCTCGACAGCCCGGCGGTCAAAACCGCCGACGGCGAACCACCGGCCTACATGGGCAACAACATCCTGCCGGCGCAACTGCTGGAGCAGATCAAATACCCGCCCTACTTCGACCCTTCACTGTTCATCCCGCCGCGCATCTGGATCGGTCCCAAGGGCACCCTCACGCCGTTGCACCGCGACGATACCGACAACTTGTTCGCCCAGGTCTGGGGCCAGAAAACCTTCACCCTCGCCGCGCCCCATCACCGCGAAGCCCTGGGCACTTGGTCGACCGCGCCCCAGGGTGGGCTCGATGGTTGTGACTTCAACCCGGACGCGCCGGACTATGATCGCTTCCCTCGCGCCCGGGACGTGACGTTCCTGCGGGTGCCGCTGGAGGCTGGCGACCTGTTGTTTTTGCCGGAGGGCTGGTTCCACCAGGTGGAGTCGGTGTCCACATCGCTGTCGGTGAACTTCTGGGTGAATTCGGGGCGGGGTTGGTGACGGTTGAACATATTCCCTGTGGCAAGGGATTTACGTTTGCTGCCGATAACTCTGCACCGCAGCCCCCAGCACCACCGCCCCGGCAGCGATTGCCAACCAGAAACCACTGCGCGCGCCAAACGTATCCACCAGCCAACCCGAACCCGCCGCGCCGATCGCCACGCCGATACTCAGGCCCGTCACCAGCCAGGTCAGGCCCTCGGTGAGCCGGGCCGGTGGCACGATGCGCTCGACCAAGGCCATGGCGACGATTAGCGTCGGCGCGAAGAACAAACCGGCGACAAACACCGCCAGCGACAACCCGAGGATATTGCTCGCCAGCAACAGCGGCAGCGTCGTCAGCGCAGTCGCCACCCCGCCGTACAAGAACAACCGCGGCAACGGCACTTTCGAGCGCAGCGCCCCGAACGCCAAGCCGGCCAGGCAGGAGCCGATGGCGTAGACCGACAGCACGATGCTCGCCGCCGCCGGTTGCCCCTGATGTTGGGCGAACGCCACGCTGACCACGTCCACCACCCCGACGATGACGCCCATGGCGACCATCAGTAACAGCAGCAGAAGCACGTCGCTGGAACCGATGATCGAGCCCTGGTGATGCGCCTGGTGCGGATGCACCGGCGGCTCGGTGCTGCGTTGCAGGACAAACGCTGTCACGCCGATCGCCAGCAGCGCCACCGAGGCCAGGGGCCCCGCCTCCGGGAACGCCACCACGCAGAGCCCCACCGACAGCGGCGGCCCGACAATGAAACAGACCTCGTCCAGCACCGACTCCAGCGCATAGGCAGTGCGCAGTTGCGGCTGGCCGCGATAGACCTCGGTCCAGCGCGCGCGCACCATCGCCGACATGCTCGGCATGCAGCCAGCGAGGGCGGCGAACAGGAACAGCGTCCAATGGGGCGCCTGCAATCGCGTGCACAGCAGCAACAGCAACAACGCCCCGCCACCGATCAGCGCCGCCAATGGCAAGACCCGTCCCTGGCCGAAACGGTCCACCAACCGCGACACCTGTGGCGCGCAGAACGCCGTCGCCAAGGCGAACGTCGCCGCCACCGCGCCGGCCAATCCATAACCGCCCTTGAGCTGCGCAAGCATGGTGATCACGCCGATGCCCGTCATCGAGATCGGCATGCGCGCGATCATCCCCGCCAGCACGAAGCCGCGGCTGCCAGGAGCGGTGAACAGTTCGCGATAGGGGTTTGCCATGAATGTCGCCTCAACAAGGGCCTGCAACTTGCCATAAAGGCCCGTGCCGCGGAAGCGCGAAACTGTGGAGGAAATGTGAAGACCGTCGCCCGCAAATGAACTCTCCGGGCCTGCCGCCAGTCAGCAAGTAGTGCCCTCAGTTCAAGGTGCTAGTCCCATGCAGATTTCCCTCGCCCGACAAGTGGCTTTGGTCACCGGCGCCAGCTCCGGCATTGGCGCCGGCTCGGCCAAGGCATTGGCGGCGGCCGGTGCCACCGTGGTACTCAACTATCATTCCAGCGCCGGCCCGGCCGAAGACCTGGCCCGTGAAATCAACGACAGCGGTGGCCGCGCCATCGCCATCGGTGCCGATGTGTCGAAGGAACAGGACGTCGAGCGACTGTTCGCCGAGACCCTGGACGCCTTCGGCACGCTGGACATTCTGGTGGCCAACTCCGGCCTGCAAAAAGGCGCCGCCGCCGTCGATATGAGCCTGGACGACTGGAACACGGTGATCGGCGTCAACCTCACCGGCCAATTCCTCTGCGCCCGCGCCGCCCTGCGGATCTTCAACCGCCAGGGCATTCGCCAAGGCGTGTCCCGGGCTGCCGGCAAGATCATCCACATGAGTTCGGTGCATCAGCGCATCCCTTGGGCCGGCCACGTCAATTACGCGGCTTCCAAGGGCGGCATCGACCAGCTCATGCAGACCCTGGCCCAGGAGACCAGCCACCAGCGAATCCGCATCAACAGCATCGCCCCTGGCGCGATTCGCACGGCCATCAACCGTGAGGCCATGGAAGGTGAAAAAGAACAGCAACTGTTGGAGCTGATTCCCTACGGCCGGGTCGGCGATGTCGACGATGTCGCCAATGCGGTGGTCTGGCTGGCGTCGGACCTGTCCGATTATGTGGTGGGCACCACGTTGTTCATCGACGGCGGGATGAGCCTTTATCCGGGGTTCCGTGGCAATGGCTGATCATGACGAACCGCAAAGTCCCATCGAAAACCACGGCATCATTGGCGACATGCGCACGGCTGCGTTGGTCAACGATCGGGGCAGCGTGGATTTTTTCTGCTGGCCGGAGTTCGACAGCCCGTCGATCTTCTGTTCGCTGTTGGACACTCCCGAAGCGGGCATCTTCCAACTCGCTCCGGACCTGCAGGATGCCCGCCGCCAGCAAATCTACCTGCCCGACACCAATGTGTTGCAAACCCGTTGGCTGAGCGACGGCGTGGTGGTGGAGATTACCGACCTGCTGCCCATCGGCGACAGCGAGGACGATTTGCCCGTGTTGATGCGCAGGGTGCGCATGACTGTCGGCAGCGCGACCTTCCGCATGCGTTGCGCGGTGCGCCATGATTATTCCCGCGCGGCGACCACCGCGCGCAGGGACGGTGACCACGTTATCTTCGAGGCCCCTCAACAGCCGAGCCTGCGTTTGTGCGCCGATCAGGCCATGACATTGGACGGCCAGGCCGCGGCAGCCGAATTCACCCTGGAGCAAGGCCAGACCGCCGAGTTCCTGCTGGGCGGCATCGACGATGCGCGTCTGGTGGACGACACCAGCGCCCTGTGCCTGGAGCGAACCCTGGCGTTCTGGCGCGGCTGGATCAGCCAATCGAACTACCGTGGACGCTGGCGGGAGATGGTCAATCGCTCCGCGCTGGCGCTGAAACTACTGACCTCGCGCAAGCAGGGCGCCATCATCGCGGCCGCCACCTTCGGCCTGCCGGAAAGCCGCGGCGGTGAGCGCAACTGGGACTACCGCTACACCTGGATCCGCGACGCCTCGTTCACTGTCTATGCGTTCATGCGCCTGGGTTTTATCGACGAGGCCAACGCCTACATGCGCTGGCTGCGCGGCCGCGTCAGCGACTGCCGCGACCAACCGGCCAAGCTCAATATCCTTTACGGCCTGGATGGCCGGCTCGAACTGCCGGAAACCGAATTGACCCATCTGAGCGGCTACGGCAACGCTCGGCCGGTGCGCATCGGCAACCTGGCCTACCAGCAGGTGCAGCTGGATATTTTCGGTGAGCTGATGGACGCGGTGTATCTGGTCAACAAATACGGCGAAGCCATCTCCCATCAAGGCTGGAAGCACACCGTTGATGTGGTCGATCAGGTCTGCGAAATCTGGCGGGACACGGACGTGGGCATCTGGGAGATGCGCGGCGACAAGCAACACTTTCTCCATTCGCGGCTGATGTGTTGGGTCGCGGTGGACCGCGCCATTCGCCTGGCGAGCAAACGTTCCCTGCCCGCCCCGTTCTCACGGTGGGACGAGACTCGCCAGGCCATCTATGAAGACATCTGGACGAATTTCTGGAACGACGAACACCAGCATTTCGTCCAGCGCCTGGGCAGCACCGCGCTCGACGGTTCGATGTTGCTGATGCCGCTGGTGCGCTTCGTCAGCGCCCGCGACCCGCGCTGGCTGTCGACGCTGGACGCCATCGAAAAGGACCTGGTGCGCGACGGCATGGTGTACCGCTATCGCAACGACGACAGCCCCATTGATGGCCTCAGCGGTACCGAGGGTTCGTTCGTCGCTTGCTCATTCTGGTACGTCGAATGCTTGGCCCGCGCCGGCCGCGTGGAGAAAGCCCAGCTGGAGTTCGAGCAACTGCTGCGCTATGCCAATCCGCTGGGGCTGTATGCCGAGGAATTCGACAGCCATGGCTACCATCTCGGCAACCTGCCCCAGGCGTTGAGCCATTTGGCGCTGATCAGCGCGGCGAGCTTTTTGGACCGCAAGTTGAGCGGGGAGAAAAATCACTGGCAGCCTTGAGCGGTGCTCAACACTTCGGACTTCGTGGCGAGGGAGCTTGCTCCCGCTGGGTTGCGCAGCGACCCCAAGTTTCCCGGATTGAAAAGCGACGACTGCTGCGCAGCCGAGCGGGAGCAAGCTCCCTCGCCACGGGTTGGACGGTGTTTCGACTACTGAGTTGGCTCGGCCAGTTCGATGTCATTCAGCGCACGGTTGACCAGCAAGGTGCCCAGCTCGATCAACTGCTGAAGCCCCAACGCCACATGCCGCCGTGAACCTTCCAGGTCGAATGCCAGGTCACTGGCCATCGCATTGGCCGAAGCCAGGGTTTCGCTGAGGGTGGTCAGCAGGGATTCGGTGTTGAGACCGGGCACCACGGAAAAGACCTGGCCTTGCTGGGTGTCGGGCTTGGCTGGGGTGTCGGGCGATAAGTGAATGCGTAATGCGCGATCAGCCGCTTCGCGGCGCTCTTCTGTGTCGAGCCGGGTGTAGGCGGAGAGGTTCTCGGCTTTTTTGGGGGGATTGGGGGTGATCTTGACCATTGTGAAACTCCTGACTTAATAGGAACTCACCCACCTCGTGACCAAACGAGGGTGGTGGGCTATACGCAGGTTGGTCAACCGGGAAGTCAGGCACCCGGCGCACTCGAGAGTGCCCCGCGCACAGCCCGCCGCAAAGCATACCGGCAAAAGAGCCAAGATGCAGAGTTGCACGTGTGCGCCTGACTTCGAACGGGTGACCAAGCCCGGTCGCTGATTTTGCAGCGATGGACAAAGCCTATCCCCGGCGCTTCCGAACCACCAACCGCCACGACTCGTCGGAAAATTCCGCTTCATCACAATTTTTGTAGGAATACGTAACTCCTGTGGCGAGGGAGCTTGCTCCCGCTGGGTTGCGCAGCGACCCCAAAATTTCCGGATTGAAAAGCGACGACTGCTGCGCAGCCGAGCGGGAGCAAGCTCCCTCGCCACGGGTGTCCGGTGTTTTTCTCAAAAAAGCTGGCGCAATCGCACTCAGTCCATGTCCTCAAGTTGCCAGCCCCGCAAACCCCTCCTAAGATCGATGCACTCACGGGTGCAGCGGAGCTGCCCGATAAACCCGATTCAAGGATCCGACATGATGCACATCAGACGCTCCATCACCACCGCGCCTCGAACAGGCCTGAACCGGGAAGAACTGTGGAACGACCAGGACAAAGGCTTGATCAAATGCTGGGAAATCGGCCGCGATCGAGCGGCGAGATTTCCTGAACTGGCACACCGTTGCCTGGCCGGTGAATTGCCGGTGCTGGGTTGGAAAGGCGGCGTCAGCCGCAGCCTGAAGAAGAACGCAAAATTCGGTTGCCTCAAGTACCTGGCCCAATGGCAGGGCCTGCGCGGCGAGGACTTGGACATCGATCTGACCCAGGAACGGACCTTGACCTGTTCCAGCACGAACATGGTCGTGACCTTCACCCCGGACCGCGCCAAATACGTGAACCAGGAACCCGCCTGACCACAACCGAGCGATGCCGGAGGCCAACATGACAGCTGCACCCCAGGTGAATTTTGCGGTGACGCCACTGCTGCGCATCGCCTATGAGGAACACGGCCCCGCCAGCGGTGAGCCAGTGATTCTGCTGCATGGATTTCCCTACGACCCACGAGCCTTTGACGAGGTTGCGCCGGCCCTGGCCCAACGCGGTTATCGAGTTGTCGTGCCGTACCTGCGCGGCTATGGCCCGACCCGGTTCAACAACCCCGCTATCGCCCGCTCCGGCCAGCAAGCGGCACTGGCCCAGGACCTGCTGGACCTGATGCAGGCGCTCGATATCCCGCAAGCGGCGCTGTGCGGCTATGACTGGGGGGGCCGCGCCGCCTGCATCGTCGCCGCCCTGTGGCCCGAACGCGTGCGCTGCCTGGTCACGGGCGACGGCTATAACTTGCAGGACATTGCTCATTCGAGCCAACCGCTGGGGCCCGAAGATGAACATCGCCTGTGGTACCAATATTACTTTCACACCGCCCGGGGCGTCGAAGGCCTGAGACAAAACCGGCGTGAATTGTGCCAATTGCTTTGGCGCCTGTGGTCGCCGACCTGGCAACGCGGCGCCGAGCTGTATCCGCTCACCGCCCCTTCATTCGATAACCCGGATTTTGTCGAGGTGGTGATTCATTCCTACCGCCATCGTTTCGGGTACGCGCCGGGGGACCCGACCCTTGACTGGATGGAAGAAAAGCTGGCGGCGCAACCCGTCATCAGTGTGCCGAGCATTTCCCTGTGCGGGGCCAATGACGGCGTGGGTCCGCCGTCCGAACACGACGACGATGCGGGGCATTTCACCGGGCATTATGAACGTCGCGTGTTGGCCGGCGTCGGCCACAATATTCCCCAGGAGGCGCCCGAAGCCACGCTCAAGGCACTGCTGGATCTGCTTGAGGGCTGATCGCGAAACGCCCGCGATAGGCCTGAGGGGTTACCTCCATCGCGCGCATGAAGCTTCGACGCAGGGTTTCCTCGCTGCCGAACCCACACTGCACCGCTACGCGTTTGATCGGCACGGTGCTGTCGGTTAGCAGGCGCCGAGCGGTTTCCACGCGAATCAGCTCTACGGCACGGGCCGGGGTCTGGCCGGTCTCGGTGCGGTAGTGGCGTACAAAGCTGCGCTCACTCATGCCGACCTTGGCAGCCAGGCTCGATAAGCCCAGGTCTTGGATGAGATTTTCGGCAATCCAGGCATGCAACTCATCGAAGCGACCGCCCTGCTTCTGTAGCGCCAACGTAGCGCTGAATTGCGATTGCCCACCGGGGCGCTTGAGAAACACCACCAAGTGCCGCGCAACCTCCAGGGCCACCGCTCGGCCCAAGTCTTCTTCGACCAGCGCCAACGCCAGGTCGATCCCGGCGGTGACCCCGGCGGAGGTCCACACCGGACCGTCGTTGATAAAAATTGGATTGGGTTCGACCTGTAGTTTTGGATGTTGCCGGGCCAGTTGTTCACAGCGGGTCCAGTGAGTCGCCACCCGGCGTCCGTCCAGCCATCCACTGGCCGCCAGCAGAAACGCCCCAGTGCACACCGACGCCACCCTGCGCGAACGCAGCCCTTGTGCCTTGACCCAAGCCACCAAGGCTGGATCCTCGGCGGCTTCGTACACGCCCCAACCGCCGGCGATCAGCAGCGTGTCGCTGGCTTCGCTGGGCAGCGGCTCGGCCATCAGCGCCAACCCCGCCGACGACATCACCGCCCCACCTCCGGCGGCAATGACAGTCGGCGCGTACGGCACCGGCAGGCCTTGCCCACGGAGCAGATCGTTGGCCGACGCGAACACCTGCAAGGGCCCGGTGACATCAAGCACTTGCACGTTGGCGAAGGCCAGTACATGAACGGTTTTCGGCTGATCGGGCATATTGGCGTGATTCGAGGGCTTATTGGCGAATAAGCCAAAGACTACGGACCTAAACTAAAACCGTCCACCCTTCGGGCACTATTCAAAGGAGAAAGCGACATGACGTTGCAGATCGGTTTTCTGTTATTCCCTCAGGTCCAGCAGCTGGATCTCACCGGCCCGTACGACGTGCTGGCCTCGTTGCCGGATGTGAAAATCCACCTGATCTGGAAAGACCTGGCGCCCGTCACCTCCAGCACCGGACTGGTCCTGCTGCCAACCACCACATACGAAGAGTGCCCGAAACTCGACGTCATCTGCGTCCCCGGCGGCAGCGGCGTCGGCCCGTTGATGGAAGATGAGCAGACCCTGACGTTCATCAAGCGCCAGGCGGCCCACGCCAAGTACATCACTTCGGTGTGCACCGGTTCGCTGGTACTCGGCGCGGCGGGACTGTTGCGTGGCAAACGTGCCACCACCCACTGGGCCTTCCACAGTTTGTTGCAGCCCTTGGGAGCGACGCCGGTCAACGATCGCGTGGTCCGCGACGGCAACCTGTTCACCGGCGGCGGCATCACCGCAGGAATCGATTTTGCCTTGACCCTGGCAGCAGAGCTGTTCGACCAGGACACCGCCGAGCTGGTCCAACTGCAGCTTGAATACGCTCCCGCTCCACCGTTCGCCGCAGGCTCCCCGGACAGCGCACCGACTCAGGTGCTCGAAGAGGCCCACCGGCGCTCGGCGGAGTCGTTCCGGGTGCGCTCGCAGATCACCCAGCGGGCTGCGGCGCGGTTGGAATCGGCGTAAGGAAATCAAGCAGGCACTCCAATAAAGTGCTTGGCTTAGAACGGGCTGGCCGTCGGCCGCACCACCAGTTCGCTGACGTCCACGTCCGCCGGTTGCTCGATCGCGTAGGCAATGGCCCGGGCGATGGCCTCGGCGGGAATGGCAATCTTGCGGAACTCGCGCATCTCGGCGCGTCCGCCTTCGTCGGAAATGCTTTCGGCCAGTTCCGACTCGGTCACGCCGGGTGAAATCACCGTCACGCGAACATCGCCACCGACCTCCTGGCGCAGGCCCTCGGAAATCGCCCGCACAGCAAATTTCGTCGCGCAATACACAGCGGCCGTGGGGCTGACGGTGTAGGCACCGATGGAAGCAATGTTGATGAACTGGCCGCTGCGTTGGCGCTGCATCAGAGGCAAACCGGCGGCGATGCCATGAAGCACGCCACGAATGTTGACGTCGATCATGCGATCCCATTCCTCGACTTTCAGCGCCTCGAGCTTGGAGAGCGGCATGACCCCGGCGTTGTTGACGATGACATCAACCCGTCCGAATCTTTCGACAGCGAAATCGATCAGGCTCTGGACATCGTCACGACGGGTCACGTCCACGGCTCGGCAGGCGGCCTGCTGGCCCGCGGCTTGAAGTTCCTCCATCAGCGCTTGCAAGCGGTCCACGCGCCGAGCGCCAAGCACAACAGAAGCACCCCGGGCGGCCAGCAACCGCGCCGCCGCCTCGCCAATCCCGCTGCTTGCGCCAGTGATGACCACTACTTTGTTTTGAATATCGGACATGATGATTTCCTCGTCTGGATACGTTGGCCCCGGAGGGAGCGTTTTAACAGGTCCAGATTAAGAAACCTTCCGACGCTTGGGTTAGCCGGATTCTCCTGCGCACTTGCACGATCCTGTAACGATAACGCCTCTGGTCGTCGCGGTTGCAATCGGCTTTACTAGCGCGATCCATTGAATTGGGCAGGGAGATTGATCGGCATGTCGGTATCCACCTCCATCACCATCACGCCTGATAACGGCGTAGACCTGCGTCGCGCCGAACTGGCGAACTTGATGAAGCGCTTCGCGCCGGAATATGGTGTTCACTCCACGGCTATAGAGGCGTTGCACCTGATCCGGAGCGACCATCCCACCGAAGCCTTGCACGTCGTGCATAAGCCAGGGCTGTGCGTCATTGTTCAAGGGCGCAAGGAGGTCACGCTCGCGGACGAACGCTACGTTTATGATCCGCTTAACTATTTGGTGGTCTCGGTGACGCTACCGTTGGCCGGCCAGGTGATCGAGGCCAGCCCAGATCAACCGTACCTGTGCATCCGCCTGGACATCGACCCGGCACAAATCTGCCGGCTGATCGCCGACGCCAGCCCAATCGGCGTGCCAACCGAGAGAGCCGATCGCGGATTGTTTCTCGACCGAATCGATGAGCCCCTGCTCGACGCAATGTTGCGCTTGCTGCGGCTGCTGGACAGTCCGGACGACATTGCGACCCTCGCTCCGTTGGCCCAGCAGGAAATTTTTTATCGATTGCTGCGGGGTTCCCAAGGCCGACGGCTGCATGAGATTGCCATTCCTGACACCCAGACCCACCGCATCAGCCGCGCCATCGAGTGGCTCAACACGCATTACGCCGAGCCGCTGAGCATCGAAAGCCTGGCGCAGATGATCAATCTCAGCGCCTCGGCACTGCATCATCGTTTCAAAGCCGTGACCGCCATGAGCCCGCTGCAATATCAAAAACAGTTACGCCTGCAGGAAGCCCGGCGACTTTTACTGGCGGAGAACAGCGACGTTTCGTCAATCGGCTACAAGATGGGCTATGAAAGCCCTTCGCAGTTCAGCCGTGAATACAGCCGTCTATTCGGCGCCTCGCCGAGCAAGGACATCGCCCGCCTGCGTGCCATGGCGTTGCAAGCCAGCAGCGCCTGATCCTGCACGCAAACAGGATCAGGCAAACGCAGGGCAGTTTCCAACTAACGACCGCACCCGACTCCCCCCTCTGAACCCTTGCAGCAAGACAAGCATGAGGACCTACTTTCTTCAAGACAAAAAAAACCCGCCTAGGCGGGTTTTTTGAGGACCAGTTCGACTCCTGTCTGGCATTCCATGCCTGGCCCCGTCATCCGTGACCCCGAACACTCCCTGTGCTCAGTGGGTAAACATAGATTAGCCTCGTCACCTTGATGCGCAAAGACGACAACGCAGCATCGCGGCGTAAGCGTTTGGCTATACAACGCCTCTTGATCTTTTAAAGGACGAAAAAAAACCCGCCTAAGCGGGTTTTTCCAAGACCATTACGACTCCCTGTCGATAGCAATCCTTGCAAGGCCGATCTTCCCTGATCCTGAGCACTCCCTGTGCTTCAGTGGATGAGTTCAGATTACGCCTCGGATCCAAAGTGAAATAGAGGAGATAGCTACCACCGAGCGTAAGACATTCGCCATACACCACCTTCCGGAAACCCCTAGTCCCGTCAGGTATCGATACCTGGGTAGCCACTCATGACTTGTTCAGAAACTCTTCAATGTTCGCCATTTGCTCATCCCAGCCGCGACTGTCCATGCGGAAGGCCTTGAGTCGGCGCGCCTCGGGAATGCAGTTGAAACCCGACTCCACCACTTTCAGCAAAGTCCCTCCATTCATGTCTTCAAGTTCGAACTGCACTTGGGTTTCAGACTCCTGGGAATAATCGGTTTGCGGATCGACGGCGTAAGGATGCCAGCGAAATGAGAACACCCGCTCGGGCTCGACGCGTTCCACCGCCACATCCCAGACAAGATGCTCATACCCCGGATAGGTGATCTGCCCTTGGGTGCGCTCACCCGCAACGAACCGTTTGCCGGCGAGGTTTACACCAAACCATTGGCCGAAGGTCTCAGCATTGGCCAGAGCGCGCCAGACTTGTGAGCGCGGCGCCTTAAGTAGGATCTTTCTTTCGATACGATCGGATAAATGCATGGATCACCTCCTGTGTTCAACAGTAGGCCTGTAAGACCGCAAGGCCAACCGGAAAGTTGTATCGATGCGTTGTTTGGGTACACTCCTCCGGCAGTTTTACCCCTCAAGGAGAGATAGATAATGTCCAGCCGCTTGCTTCTGCCCATGATCCCGCTGTTGTTCATCGCCACAGTCCACGCTGAAGATTGCACCGACGCCACGAGCCAAGGTGACCTGAACCAGTGCTCGGCCCAAGAGAACAAGGCCGCCGACAAGGAGCTGAACAGCTTGTACAAGCAAATCACAGCGCGCCTGAAGGACAATGCCGAAGCCAAGCAACTGCTGGTCAAGGCGCAACGTGCCTGGATGGGCTTTCGTGACGCTGAGTGCAGCTTTTCTGCGTCCGGCGTTAAAGGCGGTAGCGCCTATCCAATGATCCACAATGAGTGTATTACAGCCGTTACGAAGGCGCGTATCGAGACGCTCAAGACTTATCTGAAATGCAAGGAGGGCGATTTGAGCTGCCCCGTGCCTGGGGCTTGATTGAAGGACGCTGAAGAGGATGATCGTTAGGTCATCCTATTTTTTTGACACAAAAACAAAACCCCTACCTGCATCAGCAGATAGGGGTTTCGGAATTTAATCTTGACGATGACCTACTCTCACATGGGGAAACCCCACACTACCATCGGCGATGCATCGTTTCACTGCTGAGTTCGGGATGGGATCAGGTGGTTCCAATGCTCTATGGTCGTCAAGAAATTCGGGTACTGAGTCGTGGCCGGTTGGCCTCGCTTCAGCAAATTGGGTATGTGATAGCTTCGGTGTTTTTGTGAGATTCGAACTTTCGGTTCGTTTCGTCTTCACACACCGCAATCTGGCGCCCTGCGAGCAGGATCAGCAAATTGCTTGGGTGTTATATGGTCAAGCCTCACGGGCAATTAGTACAGGTTAGCTCAACGCCTCACAGCGCTTACACACCCTGCCTATCAACGTCGTAGTCTTCGACGGCCCTTCAGGGGACTCAAGGTCCCAGTGAGATCTCATCTTGAGGCAAGTTTCCCGCTTAGATGCTTTCAGCGGTTATCTTTCCCGAACATAGCTACCCGGCAATGCCACTGGCGTGACAACCGGAACACCAGAGGTTCGTCCACTCCGGTCCTCTCGTACTAGGAGCAGCCCCTCTCAAATCTCAAACGTCCACGGCAGATAGGGACCGAACTGTCTCACGACGTTCTAAACCCAGCTCGCGTACCACTTTAAATGGCGAACAGCCATACCCTTGGGACCGGCTTCAGCCCCAGGATGTGATGAGCCGACATCGAGGTGCCAAACACCGCCGTCGATATGAACTCTTGGGCGGTATCAGCCTGTTATCCCCGGAGTACCTTTTATCCGTTGAGCGATGGCCCTTCCATACAGAACCACCGGATCACTAAGACCTACTTTCGTACCTGCTCGACGTGTCTGTCTCGCAGTCAAGCGCGCTTTTGCCTTTATACTCTACGACCGATTTCCGACCGGTCTGAGCGCACCTTCGTACTCCTCCGTTACTCTTTAGGAGGAGACCGCCCCAGTCAAACTACCCACCATACACTGTCCTCGATCCGGATAACGGACCTGAGTTAGAACCTCAAAGTTGCCAGGGTGGTATTTCAAGGTTGGCTCCACGCGAACTGGCGTCCACGCTTCAAAGCCTCCCACCTATCCTACACAAGCAAATTCAAAGTCCAGTGCAAAGCTATAGTAAAGGTTCACGGGGTCTTTCCGTCTAGCCGCGGATACACTGCATCTTCACAGCGATTTCAATTTCACTGAGTCTCGGGTGGAGACAGCGCCGCCATCGTTACGCCATTCGTGCAGGTCGGAACTTACCCGACAAGGAATTTCGCTACCTTAGGACCGTTATAGTTACGGCCGCCGTTTACCGGGGCTTCGATCAAGAGCTTCGCGTTAGCTAACCCCATCAATTAACCTTCCGGCACCGGGCAGGCGTCACACCCTATACGTCCACTTTCGTGTTTGCAGAGTGCTGTGTTTTTAATAAACAGTCGCAGCGGCCTGGTATCTTCGACCGGCGTGGGCTTACGCAGCAAGTGCTTGACCCTCACCGGCGCACCTTCTCCCGAAGTTACGGTGCCATTTTGCCTAGTTCCTTCACCCGAGTTCTCTCAAGCGCCTTGGTATTCTCTACCCAACCACCTGTGTCGGTTTGGGGTACGGTTCCTGGTTACCTGAAGCTTAGAAGCTTTTCTTGGAAGCATGGCATCAACCACTTCGTCACCTAAAGGGTAACTCGTCATCAGCTCTCGGCCTTAGAATCCCGGATTTACCTAAGATTCCAGCCTACCACCTTAAACTTGGACAACCAACGCCAAGCTGGCCTAGCCTTCTCCGTCCCTCCATCGCAATAACCAGAAGTACAGGAATATTAACCTGTTTTCCATCGACTACGCTTTTCAGCCTCGCCTTAGGGACCGACTAACCCTGCGTCGATTAACGTTGCGCAGGAAACCTTGGTCTTTCGGCGTGGGTGTTTTTCACACCCATTGTCGTTACTCATGTCAGCATTCGCACTTCTGATACCTCCAGCAAGCTTCTCAACTCACCTTCACAGGCTTACAGAACGCTCCTCTACCGCATCACTTACGTGATACCCGTAGCTTCGGTGTATGGTTTGAGCCCCGTTACATCTTCCGCGCAGGCCGACTCGACTAGTGAGCTATTACGCTTTCTTTAAAGGGTGGCTGCTTCTAAGCCAACCTCCTAGCTGTCTAAGCCTTCCCACATCGTTTCCCACTTAACCATAACTTTGGGACCTTAGCTGACGGTCTGGGTTGTTTCCCTTTTCACGACGGACGTTAGCACCCGCCGTGTGTCTCCCATGCTCGGCACTTGTAGGTATTCGGAGTTTGCATCGGTTTGGTAAGTCGGGATGACCCCCTAGCCGAAACAGTGCTCTACCCCCTACAGTGATACATGAGGCGCTACCTAAATAGCTTTCGAGGAGAACCAGCTATCTCCGAGCTTGATTAGCCTTTCACTCCGATCCACAGGTCATCCGCTAACTTTTCAACGGTAGTCGGTTCGGTCCTCCAGTTAGTGTTACCCAACCTTCAACCTGCCCATGGATAGATCGCCCGGTTTCGGGTCTATTCCCAGCGACTAGACGCCCTATTAAGACTCGCTTTCGCTACGCCTCCCCTATTCGGTTAAGCTCGCCACTGAAAATAAGTCGCTGACCCATTATACAAAAGGTACGCAGTCACCCAACAAAGTGGGCTCCCACTGCTTGTACGCATACGGTTTCAGGATCTATTTCACTCCCCTCTCCGGGGTTCTTTTCGCCTTTCCCTCACGGTACTAGTTCACTATCGGTCAGTCAGTAGTATTTAGCCTTGGAGGATGGTCCCCCCATATTCAGACAAAGTTTCTCGTGCTCCGTCCTACTCGATTTCACTTCTAAGATCCTTTCGCGTACAGGGCTATCACCCACTATGGCCGCACTTTCCAGAGCGTTCCGCTAAAATCAAAGAAGCTTAAGGGCTAGTCCCCGTTCGCTCGCCACTACTAAGGGAATCTCGGTTGATTTCTTTTCCTCAGGGTACTTAGATGTTTCAGTTCCCCTGGTTCGCCTCTTGCACCTATGTATTCAGTACAAGATAACCATCTTATGATGGCTGGGTTCCCCCATTCAGACATCTCCGGATCACAGTCTGTTTGCCGACTCCCCGAAGCTTTTCGCAGGCTACCACGTCTTTCATCGCCTCTGACTGCCAAGGCATCCACCGTATGCGCTTCTTCACTTGACCATATAACCCCAAGCAATCTGGTTATACTGTGAAGACGACATTCGCCGAAAATTCGAATTCCTCAACTAAGAGAACTCACAAATTTTACCTTAGCCTGATCCGTTACCAGTGAAAGTAACGTCCAGTCTATCTTTCTATCACATACCCAAATTTTTAAAGAACGATCTAATCAAAAGACTAGAAATCAACATTCACCATCACGTCGATGGAATGCTCATTTCTAAGCTTTCAGAAGCAGTTTATGGTGGAGCCAAGCGGGATCGAACCGCTGACCTCCTGCGTGCAAGGCAGGCGCTCTCCCAGCTGAGCTATGGCCCCATTACAAAATTGGTGGGTCTGGGCAGATTCGAACTGCCGACCTCACCCTTATCAGGGGTGCGCTCTAACCAACTGAGCTACAGACCCAATTTCGAGCTTGTAACTGTTAGCTGTGAGCTATCAGCTTGGAGCTTAAAGCTGCTTCTATCGTCTTCTTCAATGAATCAAGCAATTCGTGTGGGAGCTCATGGAGCAGCTGCGGTCGTCGATTAAGGAGGTGATCCAGCCGCAGGTTCCCCTACGGCTACCTTGTTACGACTTCACCCCAGTCATGAATCACACCGTGGTAACCGTCCTCCCGAAGGTTAGACTAGCTACTTCTGGTGCAACCCACTCCCATGGTGTGACGGGCGGTGTGTACAAGGCCCGGGAACGTATTCACCGCGACATTCTGATTCGCGATTACTAGCGATTCCGACTTCACGCAGTCGAGTTGCAGACTGCGATCCGGACTACGATCGGTTTTGTGGGATTAGCTCCACCTCGCGGCTTGGCAACCCTCTGTACCGACCATTGTAGCACGTGTGTAGCCCAGGCCGTAAGGGCCATGATGACTTGACGTCATCCCCACCTTCCTCCGGTTTGTCACCGGCAGTCTCCTTAGAGTGCCCACCATAACGTGCTGGTAACTAAGGACAAGGGTTGCGCTCGTTACGGGACTTAACCCAACATCTCACGACACGAGCTGACGACAGCCATGCAGCACCTGTCTCAATGTTCCCGAAGGCACCAATCCATCTCTGGAAAGTTCATTGGATGTCAAGGCCTGGTAAGGTTCTTCGCGTTGCTTCGAATTAAACCACATGCTCCACCGCTTGTGCGGGCCCCCGTCAATTCATTTGAGTTTTAACCTTGCGGCCGTACTCCCCAGGCGGTCAACTTAATGCGTTAGCTGCGCCACTAAGAGCTCAAGGCTCCCAACGGCTAGTTGACATCGTTTACGGCGTGGACTACCAGGGTATCTAATCCTGTTTGCTCCCCACGCTTTCGCACCTCAGTGTCAGTATCAGTCCAGGTGGTCGCCTTCGCCACTGGTGTTCCTTCCTATATCTACGCATTTCACCGCTACACAGGAAATTCCACCACCCTCTACCATACTCTAGCTCGAC
Organism: Pseudomonas sp. Z4-20; assembly: GCF_051131955.1. Taxonomy (NCBI): domain Bacteria; kingdom Pseudomonadati; phylum Pseudomonadota; class Gammaproteobacteria; order Pseudomonadales; family Pseudomonadaceae; genus Pseudomonas; species Pseudomonas sp. Z4-20. The sequence continues at coordinate 1,834,844 of NZ_CP071641.1, read as the reverse complement.
AGTTTTGAATGCAGTTCCCAGGTTGAGCCCGGGGATTTCACATCCAACTTAACGAACCACCTACGCGCGCTTTACGCCCAGTAATTCCGATTAACGCTTGCACCCTCTGTATTACCGCGGCTGCTGGCACAGAGTTAGCCGGTGCTTATTCTGTCGGTAACGTCAAGACACCAACGTATTAGGTTAATGCCCTTCCTCCCAACTTAAAGTGCTTTACAATCCGAAGACCTTCTTCACACACGCGGCATGGCTGGATCAGGCTTTCGCCCATTGTCCAATATTCCCCACTGCTGCCTCCCGTAGGAGTCTGGACCGTGTCTCAGTTCCAGTGTGACTGATCATCCTCTCAGACCAGTTACGGATCGTCGCCTTGGTGAGCCATTACCCCACCAACTAGCTAATCCGACCTAGGCTCATCTGATAGCGCAAGGCCCGAAGGTCCCCTGCTTTCTCCCGTAGGACGTATGCGGTATTAGCGTCCGTTTCCGAGCGTTATCCCCCACTACCAGGCAGATTCCTAGGCATTACTCACCCGTCCGCCGCTCTCAAGAGGTGCAAGCACCTCTCTACCGCTCGACTTGCATGTGTTAGGCCTGCCGCCAGCGTTCAATCTGAGCCATGATCAAACTCTTCAGTTCAAACATCTTTGAGTTTTGAGAAAACCCTAAACTTGGCTCAGCAATCGTTGGTTACATCTTTGATTTCTCGCGGAGTAACTTGTGATGCTGATAATCTGTTGACTAGCAGTCTGACTCCACAAGCACCCACACGAATTGCTTGATTCAGTTGTTAAAGAGCGGTTGGCTGAGTCTTTCGTCTCAACCGAGGCGCGCATTCTACAGCGCCTTGTGTATCTGTCAAGCGGTTATTTTTAGAAGTTTTCAAAGTTTCCTTATCAACTTCAACCACTTGCGCTTCCGATCTCTCGTTAGCGGGAGGCGAATTCTACAGCGTTAGTCGCTGCTGTCAACACCTCTTTTTCTCCGCTTTCGACCGAGAAGATCGAACCGCCGATAGAGCCAAACAACGCCGCTCTACCCGCTCCTTCCGTGCCTCAATGAACTGAAGCACGCTTACATCGAAACCTACTTAACTCGTTGAAACTCAAGGAGTTTTCCGTTTCGACTGCGCCGGAAGTGGGGCGAATTATAGACACCCAGGATTTGCCGTCAACCCTTCATTTCGCTTTCCCAGCTTTCCGGACCGAAATGGGCCCCAATCCGTCTTATATATAGACGGTATCGCTTGAAATGCGCACTATATTGCGCAAACCGGTCTTTCCCGCCTTTTCTTGGATGACACCCTGTAATGACTTCTCCCAATCGCAGCCTGGTAGCTACCCTATATCCGGTTGCCCTGCTTCTCGTCGCCATGGCATCCATCCAGTCTGGAGCCTCCCTCGCCAAAAGCATGTTCCCGGTTGTAGGCGCCCAAGGCACCACTACGCTGCGACTCATTTTTGCCAGCCTCATCATGTTGCTGCTGCTACGACCCTGGCGAGCCAAACTCACCGCCCAGTCCCTGCGCACCGTGGTCATCTACGGATTGGCCCTGGGCGGTATGAATTTCCTCTTCTATATGTCGCTTCGCACGGTTCCACTGGGCATTGCCGTGGCACTGGAGTTTACCGGCCCCTTGGCCGTAGCCATCTACGCCTCTCGCCGAGCAATTGATTTCCTGTGGATTGCCCTGGCAGTGATTGGACTGCTGTTACTCATACCAACCGGCGCTGCCAGCGCCAGCATCGATCTGACCGGAGCCAGCTATGCCCTGGGAGCAGGCGTATGTTGGGCGCTGTACATTCTGTTTGGCCAGAAGGCGGGAGCAGATAACGGCGTGCAGACCGCTGCATTGGGCGTCATGATCGCCGCCTTGTTTGTAGCCCCTATCGGCATTGTCCATGCCGGGGCCGCGCTACTTACGCCAAGCCTTATCCCGGTCGCCATTGCAGTCGCGATACTCTCCACTGCGCTGCCTTATACCTTGGAGATGATTTCCCTGACCCGGATCCCCGCGCGTACGTTCGGAACCCTTATGAGCGTCGAGCCCGCGGTCGGTGCGTTGTCGGGCCTGTTATTCCTCCAAGAGTATCTGTCCCTGGCCCAGTGGACCGCCATCACGTGCATTATCCTCGCGTCGATCGGCGCGACGCTGACCATGGGCGATACCGCAAAGCCCGCCGTTGCGGCAGATTGAGCAGTTTTTTACATAGCTCTGGTATTTACTGGCCATTTAGGCCATGTTTAGCCCCGTAACCTAATGTCAGACATGGATTTTTCATACAGGACGTCATGACCGCTTCAAGCAAAAGCGAACGCAGCCGTACGTAGACAGAAGATCCACGACGGCATAAGGACGGGAATGAAAAGAATTTTGATATTGATCGCCGTACTTGCGGTTGCGGGCTGCGCGGCGACATCGAAAACGGAAATCAAACGCGGTAAAAAAGGCTTGCACATCAATTGCTCTGGCCTGACGTCATCTTGGGACCAGTGTGCTGCTACCGCCGCCAATTCATGCGCCCCAAAAAACTACAAGGTCATCGCCAAGTCGGGCGACGCCGTCGAGGAACCGGGGGATTATCCCTTCGGACTCAACCCCGCCGGTTACACCAGCCGCAGCATGATCGTCATCTGCAAATAAGCGCAGGTCAATCGAACGGCCGCTCGGCTATTTGGCGGCTGATTTCATCATGGCTGGACTTGAGGACATCGCGCTGCACTTCGGGTGTCGCCAGCATTCGCGCAACGACCAACGCTCCCACGCATTGCGACAGGATCGCCCACGCAAGGCTGCCGCTTCCCAGTATTTGCGCCCAACTTTCGTGCAAACGGCAGATCCACGCTTGTGCCGCTTCACGAACCTCCAGATCCGAACGCGCAATCTCCGGTCCCAGTACCGGCAAGGCGCACCCTGCTTCGGGTTGCTCGACGTGGCTCATGCTCAGGTACTGCTTGAGACAACGCTGCAGTTTCGCTGAGTCCATCACCCCGTCGCCGCTCAACCGGTCCAGGCTGTGGGCGAGCTCTCGCTCGATAATGACCTTGAAAAGCTCGTCCTTGGATGAGAAGTGACTGTAGAACGCACCGCCGCTCAATCCGATCGCTTTCATAAGGCCATCAACCCCTACCGTCGAAAAACCCGACTTCTTGGCTGACATGGCGCTGCTAACGAGCAGCTTTTCGCGGGTTTCTATCTTGTGATTGACTGAATAACGCATCGTCCTGCCTCTTGGTACTCGCCTTGACGTCCACCAAACCTTAGCATAACGTTCGTTTAGTTAACGATCGTTTATCTATAGGACTGACCATGAATAACAAGAAGATCGTACTGGTTGTTGGTGCGGGCGATGCCACCGGCGGCGCTATAGCCAGGCGTTTCGCCCAGGAAGGTTTCGTCGCATGTGTGACGCGTCGCAGCGCCGACAAACTCGAACCGTTGGTCAACGACATTCGAGCCCAAGGCGGCGAAGCCCACGGATTCGCTTGCGATGCGCGCAAGGAAGACGACGTCATTGCATTGATCGAGCAAATCGAGACTCAACTCGGCCCGATCGAAGCCTTTGTATTTAATATCGGCGCCAACGTGCCGTGCAGCATCCTGGAAGAGACAGCGCGCAAGTATTTCAAGATCTGGGAGATGGCATGTTTCTCAGGTTTTCTCAACGCGCGGGAAGTGGCCAGGCGCATGGTCAAGCGCCAGCGCGGAACGATTCTGTTCACCGGGGCCACGGCGGGATTGCGCGGCGCATCTGGGTTCGCCGCGTTTGCCGGGGCGAAGCACGGCATACGCGCGCTGGCCCAGAGTATGGCGCGTGAACTGGGGCCGATGAATATCCACGTGGCTCATGTGGTGGTCGACGGCGCCATCGACACTGATTTCATCCGCAATAACTTCCCGGAAAAATACGCAACCAAGGATGAGGACGGCATCCTCGACCCCGGGCACATTGCTGAAAATTATTGGTATCTGCACTCCCAGCCTCGCGATGCCTGGACCTTCGAACTGGACCTGCGCCCCTGGAGCGAACGCTGGTAGACCCCCTTCCTGTACCAATAAGAGAGCAACGCTCATGAATAAATCTGTGGAATTTTTCTTCGATCTCGGCAGCCCGACCACCTATCTGGCCTACACCCAGCTACCCGCGCTTTGCGCACAAACCGCCAGCAAACTGATTTACCGTCCGATGCTCCTCGGTGGCATATTCAAGGCAACGGGCAACGCATCGCCGGTGACCGTGCCAGCCAAAGGACCTTACCTGTTCAAGGATCTGAATCGCTTTGCCAAACGTTACGGCGTGGATTTCAAGCTCAACCCCTATTTCCCGATCAACACGTTGCTGCTGATGCGCGCCGTGACTGGCATGCAGTTGCGCCAGCCCGAGCGTTTCGAGGCTTTTGTTGATTGTCTGTTCCGAGCATTGTGGGTCGATGCCCGCAACCTGAACGATCCGGCAACCGTGGCGGCGGTCCTGAGCGAGGGCGGTTTTGATTCTGATCATGTGCTGGCCTTGACCGCAGATGAGCAGATCAAGGAAGCGCTCAAGACAGCCACAGAAGAAGCTGTTAGACGTGGGGTGTTCGGCGCCCCGAGCATGTTCGTGGGCGCGGAACTGTTTTTTGGCCAGGATCGGCTGGACTTCGTCCGTGAAGCCCTCGGCTGATCCCTTCGCCTCAGATCGCCGCAGTCCGCGTGTCCAGCCATTGCAGCGCAGCGCCATTGAGCAGCGGACTCAAGCGACGCTGAACCTCGCTATGGTAGGCGTTGAGCCAGTCCTTTTCATCCTGGGTCAGCAACGACGGCTCCAGGCAACGGGTGTCGATCGGGCACAGCGTCAGGGTTTCGAATGCGAGGAACTCGCCGAACTCGCTGCTGCCCGCCTCACGATTCAACACCAGGTTCTCGATGCGAACACCCCAGCGGCCCGGGCGATAAGTACCCGGCTCGATGGAGGTGATCATGCCCGGCTGCATGGCGGTCTGGGGCGCGGCAGCGGCCTGATAGGCAATGACCTGCGGCCCTTCGTGAACGTTAAGGAAATAACCGACGCCGTGGCCCGTGCCATGACCGTAATCCACCTGTTCAGCCCAGATCGGCGCCCGGGCGATGGCATCCAGCAGAGGCGACAGAATGCCCTTGGGGAATTTGGCCCTGGACAAGGCAATCACGCCTTTGAGCACGCGAGTGCAGTCACGCTTCTGCTCCGACGTCGGTGTCCCGACCGGCACCATGCGGGTGATATCGGTGGTACCGCCAAGGTACTGGCCGCCCGAATCGATCAACAGCAAGCCATCACCTTCAATGACCGCGTGCGCTTCTTCCGTGGCGTGGTAATGAGGCATCGCGCCATTGGCATTGAACGCTGCGATGGTGTTGAAGCTCAAGGAGACGAACTCCGGCCGGCGCTTGCGCGCTGCGGTCAGGTGCTCATCGATGGTCAGTTCGGTGATGCGCTCATGGCCCCAGGCACTTTCCAGCCAGGCAAAAAATTCGCAGAGTGCCGCTCCGTCCTGCTCCATGGCTCGACGGATGTGCTCGGCATCGGCCGGGCTTTTGCGCGATTTGGCCAGCGTCGTGGGGTTGAGCCCTTCGACGAGTTTCACGCCGCTGTCCAGGTTGCCGAGCAAGCCGACCGTGACCCGTGCCGGATCGACCTGCAGGCTCGCGCCGCTCGGCACTTCACGCAACGCAGCCGCCGCTTCGCTGTAGTCGCGCAGTGTTACGCCGTCCTGCTCGAGAGCGGAACGCAGCGCAGCGTCGACCTTGTTCAAGTCCACGAACAGCGTCGCCTGTTGCTGGCTGATCAGGGCAAAGGAAACGAACACCGGATTGAACGACACATCCGCGCCGCGCAGGTTGAACAGCCAGGCGATGTCGTCCAGGGTGGCGATGAAATGCCAGTCCGCAGCACGCTCCTTGAGCGATTCGCGCAACTGGGCAATTTTCTCGACACGGCCGGTCGTGGCTTGCGGCGGCAAATGGGCGTAGACCGGTTGATCAGGCAGGCTCGGACGATCGGTCCAGGCTTGGGCAAGCAGATCGATGTCGGTACGCAACCGTGCGCCACGCTCCTGCAACTTGCTGCTCAGGGTTCGCGCCGATGCCACCGCCATGACCGCCCCATCGACCGCCACCACGCCTGCTTCAGGCGTGTTTTCGGCCAGCCAGTCCAGCGGACCGGGCTGTCCGGGGATGAGCTTGACCAGATCGATGCCGCTGCCTTCCAGTTCCCTGGTGGCTTGTTCCCAGTAACGACTGTCCGCCCAGACTCCGGCGAAATCCGTGGTCACAATCAATGTACCGACCGAGCCATGGAACCCGGACAACCATTGGCGCCCTTGCCAGTAACCCGGCAGATATTCCGAAAGATGCGGGTCGGCGGAGGGCACCAACAGCGCATGGATGCCCTCCTGGCTCATCAATTGGCGAATTCGGGCCAGGCGCTGGAGAACCTGTCCTGGGGTCGAAAGCTGGGTACTCATCATCACTCCTGCTAATCAATTTTATTGTTCGATGCCGAATACGTTCGGCTCAGGGGGTTGTCGCCCAGAAAGCCGGCGCGGTAGCGCAGGCTGCCTTGATCAATCGCACCGCCTCATCAATATCCTGTTCGCTGGTAAAGCGACCCAGGCTCAAACGAATGGTCCGCCCGGCCGCACGCGCATCGTGCCCAAGGGCGAGCAACACGTGGGATGGGGTGTTTTGCGCCGAGTTGCAAGCCGAGGTCGCGGAAAATGCCATCGATGCTCCCAGCGTCGTCGGGTTGAACTCACCTTCGTTGAACGTCAGGCTCACCGTATGGGGAATGCGGCGGTTGGCACTGCCATTCATACACACACCGGGCAAGGCCAGCAAAGGCTCAAGCAAACGATTGCGCAACCGGGCGATGTCAGCAAGTTCTTCATCAAAGGATTGCGCCGCCAGCTCGAATGCCGCGCCCATCGCGGCAATCTGGTGGGTGGCCAGGGTCCCGGAGCGCAAGCCACCTTCATGACCGCCGCCATGGATCTGGGCCGATAGCCGCGAGCGCGCGCGATCACCGACGTAAAGTGCGCCGATCCCCTTGGGACCGTAGACCTTGTGCGCGGAAAACGACATCAGGTCCACCGGCCATCGGGCCAGGTCGATGCTCACCTTTCCGGCGCCCTGGGCCGCGTCCATATGAAACAACGCGCCATGCTCCCGAACGATTTCGCCGATGGCAACGGCATCGTTGAGGGTGCCCAACTCATTATTCACTAGCATCAGCGACACCAGGAATGTGTCGTCACGCAACGCCTCGTGAACCGCTTGCGGGCTGATCAGCCCATCGGCGCCCGGCGCCAGCCAGGTCACCGCGACGCCACCTTCCTCGAGCTGCCTGACGGTGTCGAGAACCGCCTTGTGTTCGATCAGGCTGGTGATGACATGGCCAGCGCGCGCACCGCGCAGTTGGGTCACGCCCTTGATGGCCAGGTTGTTGGATTCGGTGGCGCCGGACGTCCAGACGATTTGCCCGGGCTGAGCCCCAACCAAGTGGGCCACCTGCTGGCGCGCCTGTTCCACGGAACGCCGGGCCTCCTGTCCGAAGGCGTGGGAACTGGAGGCCGGATTGCCAAAATTACCGTCAAACCCCAGGCACTGGACCATGACCTGGATAACTCGCTCATCCACCGGCGTGGTGGCGGCATAATCGAAATACAAAGGACGCTTATTCATAAGAAACTCGCAGAGCCTGCTCCGGGATCAGGATGCCCTCGTTGGGTTCGAGACAAGCTATACCTGATCAAGACCTTAAAGAAGTCGGACTTCGTTTAAAAGTGCGTAGGAACGCTCCTGGAGAAGCGAGCTTAGCAGGCATCGCGTCGAAGCTCAGCCCTCAGCTCACGCTTTCGAGCAACAACGGATACAGCGATGCGACCAGCAGCAGCGCCATGCCCCAGTTGAACAGGCGCAGCCATCGACGATCACGCAACAAGTTGCGCAACAGGCTGCCGCAAACCACCCACAAGCTGACACTTGGCAGATTGATGAGGGCAAACACCGTCGCGATCACCACCACGTTGAAAAAGTAGCCTTGCAGAGGCGTGTAAGTACTGATGGCACCGATGGCCATGATCCAGGCCTTGGGATTGACCCATTGGAACGCCGCCGCGCCCCAATAGCTGATCGGCTTATTGTCGCCGGTTCCACTGTCAGAGACGGGACCGGAATGAGCGATCTTCCACGCCAGGTACATCAGATACGCCGCGCCGACGTAGCGCAGCACGGTGTAGAGCAACGGGTATGCCTGGAACACCGCGCCCAGGCCAAGGCCCACCGCCAACACCAGGGAAAAGAACCCGCAGGTGATGCCCAGCATGTGAGGGATGGTGCGGTTGAAACCGAAATTGACACCCGAGGCCAGCAACATGGTGTTGTTGGGGCCTGGCGTGATCGAGGTCACGAGGGCAAACAGGGCGAAGCCCAGCAGCAGGTCAAGCGAGAGGGTCATGGCAGGTCAATCCGTCGGGGCAGTCAGCTAGTGACCCTACCCCACGTCCCGGCGCAAACCCATGGACAGTTAGGCAAAACTTCGAGCGGTACAGTCCCTCAGCTTGGCCGGCCAGGCAATTGGACGGTCTGCTCGGCATTCATTTCGCCACGCTCATCAAAGCCGACATTCTTCTGCGAAGGTCCAAGCAGCTCGGCTTTCTTCGCGTGGTATTCGTCAAACGAAAGGCCGCGGCGATTCAAGGCTTCAAGGGCCAGCTCGCGAGATTCCTCGGCGGTGTAGGGACGCAACTCCGGGGACGACGAAGCGCAACCGCTCAATACGGTGGCAGTCAACAGCAGCAAGACAGCAAGGATACGATTCATGGCGGGAGTCCGATGTTCTGAAGTTGGGCGATGAACAAAGGCTACCCGCCGACCCGGCACGGCAGAAATCAACGGTTTTGATAGTGGGTATCGCCCTCTCGGATTTCTCGTTGCGCTTGGCTGAACCACCGGCACTGCAGCGCGTTATCCAGGCTGCGCTCGATGTCGTGCAGTATCTGGAACGAGCCGAACGTCACCGCTTTGGCCCGATGCGCCTGAATCAACTGCCAGAAATTTTCCTCGCCGTTTTCGAAACGTCGAAACGCCGCTTCACCGGCTTCGCGGGTTTGCCATTGCAAATAATTGAGCACCCGCCGGCCGTCCTCGCTGGCCTGGATACTGGCACTGAGGAAGCCCTGGTGGTCACGGGCCAGACGCTCGGTCTGCTTCGTCAGGGCGGTCACCAGCGCCTGCAGCGACTGCGGTTCGATATCGAATTCGATCAGTTGCGTGAAGCTGCGGTTATTACTTGAAGATTGCATGAAAGGTCCCCCGTCCACGTAAGGCGAATCTTGCGATCCGAAGGCCTGCAGGGTAAAACCTCTACTTAAGTCAAGGTCAAGCGGTGATTCAGTTGTCAACGCCTCTCAATATTCACAAGCAACTCACCGTCGGCCAAGTCGCCGCCCGCAGCGGTGTGGCGGTCACGGCGCTACATTTTTATGAATCCAAGGGCCTGATCAAAAGCACGCGCAACCCGGGCAATCAGCGTCGCTACCCTCGCGAAGTCCTGCGGCGCGTGGCGCTCATCAAGGTCGCCCAGCGCCTGGGTATTCCTCTGGCGGAAATTGGCGAGGCATTGAAGACCCTTCCGGACAACCGCGCGCCAACGGCCGCCGACTGGGAGGCGTTGTCGGCGCAGTGGAGCCGGGACCTGGATGAACGCATCAATCAACTGGTTGCGCTGCGCGACCGGCTCAACGGCTGTATCGGCTGCGGTTGCCTATCGATGGAGAATTGCCCGCTGCGCAATCATGGTGATGTATTAGGCAAGCGTGGACCTGGGGCGCATTTGCTGGACGAACCTTGAGGCGTTCGTCGGGACATGAGCCCGGCCGCGATGGCCGGCCTATAGTGGATGGGCGCAAATCGACGAAGACTTTCTTCGCCTCCCTTCACAACTAAGGAGAAATGTCATGGGCGTCAAAGCCATTCCCGAAGGTTTCCATGGCATCACGCCCTACCTGGGCATTCAAAAAGCCGCCGAAGCCATCGATTTCTATAAAAAAGCCTTCGATGCCACTGAGGTGATGCGCCTGGCCATGCCCGATGGGGGTATCGGGCATGCCGAACTGCGGATCAACGGTTATCCGATCATGCTCGGCACGCCTTGCGATCAGGGCCCACTGAGCAACCCGGACCGATCGCCATCGGTGGGGTTGCATTTATATGTCGAAGACGTGGACAGTGCCTTTGCCCGAGCGATTGAAGCCGGAGGCACGGTGATTTCCGAGGTCAAGGATCAATTTTATGGTGATCGCACCGGGACTCTGAAAGATCCCTATGGGCATCTGTGGTTCCTGGCGACGCACAAGGAGGATCTGAGCCAGGAACAGATCGAGCAGCGAGCCGAAGAGATGTTCCAACAGCAGGGCTGACTCGCCCAAGGTATTTTTGGCGAGGGAACCTGTTTCCTCGCCAAAAAGACCTGAATCGTAAACGCGAAACATTTTCTTTCATCTTCCCTTTCGGGATTTCGGCTGCTCATTCGTCTTAATTAGATGCAGCAGGCCGCGTCGGCAAAAGCCACGGCCTGTTTTCCCAAGGTTCATGGGGTTACGAAGCCCGTGACACAGAACCTTTCATCGAATCAAGACGCTCAATCATGTCCAAGAAATCCCGTTCAAAACTGTGGTTCCTGGTTCATAGCTGGCTGGCGCTGCCCATCTGGTTCTTCGTGCTGATAGTCTGCGTCACCGGCACCCTGGCGGTGGTCAGCCAGGAGATTGTCTGGCTGGTCAACCCTGAAATGCGCGCCAGCGAACCCTCGGACGATGCCCCGCTGCTCAGCTACGACCAGGTGATTGCCGCCATCAAGCAGGCCCAACCGCAGACCCAAGTGCAAAGCATCGTGCGTCCGGACGAATCGCATTTCGCCCTGGAGGCCAAGGTCACCTACCCCGACGGCCGCCCTGACACCGTCTACGTAAACCCCTACAGCGGCGTCATCCAGGGATCGGCCCCGGCGTTCAACTTCAAGGCCTTTACACGTGCACTGCATGGCTGGTGGCTGGTGCCATTCACCAACGGTTACAGTTGGGGCTGGTACCTGGTGTCTTTCCTCGGTCTGCCGCTGCTCGCGTCCCTGGTGACCGGGCTGGTGGTCTACAAGCGTTTCTGGAAGGGTTTCTTCCGTCCGACCCTGCGTATCCGCCACGGCGCCCGTATTTTCTGGGGCGACTTCCATCGGCTCAGCGGCATCTGGTCGATCTGGTTCATTGCGGTCATTTCCGTCACAGGTGTCTGGTTCCTGATCGAGGCTTCGCTCGCCGACAACGGGATTTCCATCTCCAGTGCACCGGTCGTCCCGGTAGTGGCCCGCGAAAGCGTTCCGCTCTCGGCCAATGGCATGCCGCCGCCACAGCTGAACCTGGATCGCGCCATCGAGATCGCCCAGCAGCGAATCCCAGGGCTGGAGGCGAGCTTCGTCAGCCTGCCCTTCAACGCCTACAGCCATTTGGAAATCGGCGGTCGCGGCTGGTATCCGCTGATGTTCCAGACCGCGACTATCAATCCCTATAACGGTGACGTGGATGCCTCGCGCTTGTTATCGGACCGTACGGCGCTGGAGTTCGTCACCGAATCGATGCGCCCGTTGCACACCGGGGACTTCGGCGGACTGTGGATCAAGCTTATCTGGTTCTTCTTTGGTCTGGTCCTGAGCCTGATGGTCCTCAGTGGCCTGTTGATCTGGACCAAACGCACCGCCCTGGCCACCGCCAACGCCTTCAAGCGCGGCCAGAAACCCGCACCACAGGCCTTGGCCGCGCCTTTATTACAGCCGTCCCTGCACCGTGACTCGCCGGAGGGCAACCTGTGAACCCGTCCACCACGACAACATCACCCTCACGCCTGGGCCAGTTCTGGCACAAATGGCGTTTCCACCTCAACGTGTTGTTGCTGTTGATTCCCCTGGGTTTCATGCCTAAGTATTTTTCAGAAGCGGCTCTGTTCCGAGGAGACGGAGGGCTTGGCGAGCGTGAAGTCGGCGAGGTCCAGGTCGGGCCGTGGAGCCTGCGCCTGGCGGAGTTTCGCAACGAAGCGCCTCGCACCCAAGGGCCCGCCGGCCCGATGAAACACTTCAACGCCGCCCTCTGCCAGCGCTGCATCAGCCAAGTCAAGGCCACCTACTTGCGCATCGGCAAACCGCGCAGCCTGCGGGCTGCCGGGGTGATTTTCTTCGGCTCGCCGTATCGCATGGGCGCCCTGCTGCCAGTGCCGAAGAAGACCCAGCCAGACGCCGAACTGTGGATCACCCTTGAAGGCTGGGACGGTTCGATGCATCAAGCTTCCATTCCCCTGAGCCAAGCCTCACCGGCCACCGTCGCCTGGTTGCAAACCCAAGGAGCCCGACCATGACCCTACGCGCCTTTCTCAACAGCCTGGCGCTGCTGCTGTGCGCAGGTTTCGCCACCAGCGCGCAGGCCCACAACCCGATGTGCGAATGTAAAGCCATCGATGCCGAACAGATCCAATGCACCGGCGGTTTTTCCGACGGCAGCGGTGCCCCAGGGGTGACGCTGGACGTGATTGGCTACGACGAAACCATCCTGGTCCCGGGCAAGCTCGGCGCCGACTCGACCCTGACCTTCAAAAAGCCGAACGCTGAATTCTACGTGCTCTTCGACGCAGGTCCCGGCCACGTAGTGGAAATCGACCAAGCCGATATCGAGGCCCCATGAACGCACCTGTTACCCAAGTCATCCGCCCCGCCGGTGCCGGACATGAAACCCTTTACGTGTTGCTGCTGTGCCTGATCATCGTACTGGGCGCCGGCTCGGTCGTGGCTTGGCACGGGGAAACCCAGGACGTCGCGCACCTGGAGACCTATCAACTGGATGCTCGCCGCGACCTCAGCGCCGCCGAGCAAGGCATCTATGCCGACCTGCGGGTGACGCTGGATGAGATCCGCCTTCTGCGCGAAAGCGAGCCAGCCCTCCCCGGCCCGCAAGCCTTGGCCGACGAAGGCTTTGCGCCGTTCGCCCACGACGCCAGTTCCGTCAGTCGAGGCGACCACGCCTGGCAGCTGTTGAACGAACAGGCCTACTTCGGCGCAAGCACCAAACCGTCGGTCTCGGGCTCCTTTCTGATGCGCATCAGCGAAGCGTCCGACGCCGCCCCGGACATCTGGCTTAACCGCAGCAACTCTCCGACGGCCCCCACGGCACTGGACGACGCCGCCTTGTCCGCCGCCGGCTGGCAACAGATCGTCGCGCAATTCGATGCCGGCGTAACCCGCCAGCACCGGCACTGACCCCACGCTTTTTTCGAGAGAAGACCGTTTGCCCATGCCTATTGCATTTCAACGCCGCCCCTTGCTGCGCCTGCTATTGATCGGCCTGCTCGCTTGCCTGGTCGCCCCACTGGCGAGCGCCGAAACATCCAAGCGCCTGCGCATCGGCATCACCTTGCACCCTTATTACAGCTACGTGGCCAACATCGTCGGCGACAAGGCCGAAGTGGTGCCGTTGATCCCGGCAGGTTTCAACCCTCACGCCTATGAACCCCGCGCGCAAGACATCAAGCGCATCGGCGGCCTGGACGTGATCGTGCTCAACGGCGTCGGCCACGACGATTTCGCCGACCGCATGATCGCCGCCAGCGAAACCCCGGGCGTCAAGGTCATAGAAGCCAACGAAAACGTACCCTTGCTGGCTGCCACGGGCACCGCCGCACGAGGCGCGGGCAAAGTCGTAAACCCACACACCTTCCTGTCCATCAGCGCGTCCATCGCCCAGGTCAACAATATCGCCCGGGAATTGGGCAAGCTCGACCCGGACAATGCCAAGGCCTATACGCAGAATGCCCGCGCCTATGGCAAGCGCCTGCGGCAGATGCGTGCCGCCGCCCTGGCCAAGCTGACCCAGGCGCCGAATGCCGAACTGCGGGTCGCCACAGTGCACGCCGCCTACGACTACCTGTTGCGCGAATTCGGTCTGGAAGTCACCGCCGTGGTCGAGCCCGCCCACGGCATCGAGCCCAGCCCCAGCCAACTGAAAAAGACCATCGACCAACTGCGTGAGTTGGACGTGAAAGTGATCTTCTCGGAGATGGACTTCCCGTCCACCTACGTCGACACCATCCAGCGTGAATCGGGGGTGAAGCTGTACCCGCTCTCGCACATCTCGTACGGCGACTACAGCGCCGAGAAGTACGAAAAGGAAATGACCGGCAACCTCGACACGGTAGTCCGAGCGATCCAGGAGTCCGGCGCATGACCGTCCAGGAAACCCTTATCCAGCCACACGCCGGACCATTGATCGAGTTCGCCGACGTGGGTCTCAACCTGGGTCGCACCACGATTCTCGACAGCGTGGCATTCCAAGTGCAACCGGGCAGCATCCATGCGCTGGTCGGCCCCAATGGTGGTGGCAAGAGTTCGCTGATCAAGACTTTGCTCGGGCAGATGCCGCATCAGGGCCGCTTGAGCCTGCGATGGCCGGGCGAGCCTGGGGTGATCGGCTACGTGCCCCAGGCATTGGAATTCGACCGGGGCCTGCCCATGACCGTGGATGATTTCATGGCGGCGATGTGTCAGCGACGGCCAGCCTTTCTCGGCCTGAGCAAACACTACGCTGGCGCCATCGGCCAGGCCCTGGAGCGGGTCGGAATGCAGGACAAGCGCAAGCGGCGCATGGGCGCGCTGTCCGGCGGCGAGCGCCAGCGGGTGTTGTTGGCCCAGGGGTTGATTCCTTCACCGCAATTGCTGGTGCTGGATGAACCGATGTCGGCGCTGGACGAAGCAGGCATCCAGGTGTTTGAAAAATTGCTACAAGACTGGCGCCAGGCCGGAATCACGGTGCTGTGGATCGAACACGACCTGGAAGCCGTCGGGCGCCTGGCTGACCGCGTCACCGGCCTGAATCGCCGCGTTCTGTTCGATGGCCCGCCGCGCCAGACCCTGACACCGGAACGCCTGCTGACGCTGTTTTCCACCCATCCACGCACGAACGGGAGCGCCGCCGGATGAGTTACGAAGCCTTTCGCTTGATGATCCAGGGCTGGGCCTCGTCCGGTTATCTGCCCGAGGCGCTCGCCTATGGATTCGTAGTCAATGCCTTGCTGGCCGGGCTATTGATCGGGCCGGTGCTGGGCGGCCTTGGCACGCTGGTAGTGGTCAAGCGCTTCGCGTTTTTCTCCGAGGCGGTGGGCCATGCGGCGCTGACTGGCGTGGCCATTGGTATATTGCTCGGCGAACCCTACACCGGGCCCTACGGCAGCCTGTTCGGCTACTGCCTGCTGTTCGGCATCTTGCTCAATTACTTGCGCAACCGCACGGGCCTGGCGCCGGACACCTTGATCGGCGTTTTCCTTTCGGTGTCCCTGGCCCTGGGCGCCAGCCTGCTGTTGATCCTGGCGGGCAAGATCAATGTGCACATCCTGGAAAACGTGTTGTTCGGCTCGGTGCTGACGGTCAATGGCAACGACCTCGTGGTGCTGGCGGTGGTCGGCTCGCTGGTGATGGCCCTGGCGCTGCCGCTGTACAACCGAATCATGCTCGCCAGTTTCAATCCGCAATTGGCGGCGGTACGCGGGGTCGCAGTCAAGACCCTGGACTATCTATTCGTGGTGCTGGTGACCCTGATCACCGTGGCAGCGGTGAAGGTCATCGGCGCCATTCTGGTCGGTGCGCTGCTGGTGATTCCGGCCGCGGCCGCGCGTCTGCTCAGCCAATCGTTGAAAGGCTTTTTCTGGTGCTCGGTTTTGATTGCGACCGTCAGCACGTTGTGCGGGATCCTGGCGCCGATTGTCTTCGACCTGCCGATCCCATCCGGTGCCGCGATCATTCTGGTGGCCGGTATCGCATTCGCCCTTGCCGCCATCGCCCGAGGGGTTGTCCCCCAACTGAAAGGGAATCTTGGATAAATGTTTTTTTCATTACGACAACTGGCCTTGGCCTTCACCTTGTGCGGCGTCGTCGCCACCTCGTCATTTGCTGACGAAAAGGTCCGTCTGCTTGCCTCGCTGCCGATCACCTACGGCTTGAGCGACGCCTTGCTCAAGGGCACCGATGTCAGCCTGGACCGGGCCGCGCCGGACAATCTACCCGGTACCCGGCAAAGCGCATATTTCAGCGGGCGTGGCGCCGCGGCACTGGGCAAACTCGCCGGTGAGGCTGACGCGGTGATCGGCCTGCGCTCGCTGTGGCCGGACGATCCGCTGTATCCGATGGCCCGGCGCAGCAATATCCACATTGTCGAGGTCGACGCGGCGCGCCCGGTGGACGGCGCCCTGCCCGGTATCGCCGTGCAACCGGGCATGGCCGATGGCCTGGCGAGCCAGCCGTGGATGGCCAGCCATAACCTTGGCCGGATGGCCGATGTGATCGCCGCCGACCTGGTGCGCCTGGCCCCGACGGCCAAGTCGAAGATCAACGCCAACCTCGCGACGCTCAAGCAACGCTTGCTCAAGCTCAGCGCCGACAGCGAAAAAAGGCTCGCCGGGGCTGACAACTTGAGTGTGGTAAGCCTGAGCGAGCATTTTGGCTACTTGATCAGCGGGTTGAATCTGGATGGGATCAGCACCGATGCCCGGCCCGATGCCGACTGGACACCCGATGCCCTGAAGCAGCTGGCCGCCACGTTGAAAGACAACGACGTCGCGCTGGTCCTGCATCACCGAGAGCCGTCGCAAGCATTGAAAGCGGCCATTGTAGAAGGCGGTAGCCAACTGTTGGTGTTGAGTACCGACGGCGCCGATCCGGTGGCGGAGCTGGAAGGTAACGTGGCCTTGGTCGTCGCCGCGTTGACGAAGGACTGACGGCAACAACGCAATCAGCCGAGGAAGCGAGCTCCCGCAAAGATTGATTCAGGTCAGGACATCCCCTGGCACCCGCACAAACCCTTCCATCAGCACCCGCGCGCTGCGGCTCATGATGGCTTTTTTCACGGTCCATTCGCCGCCGACCTGGCTGGCCTCGGCGCCGACGCGCAGGGTGCCGGACGGGTGCCCGAAGCGTACGGCGGTGCGTTCGGTGCCGCCGGCTGCCAGGTTCACCAGAGTGCCGGAAATGGCGGCGGCGGTGCCGATGGCAACGGCGGCGGTGCCCATCATCGCGTGGTGCAGCTTGCCCATGGACAGTGCCCGCACCAGCAAGTCGACGTCGCCGGCCGCCACGGCTTTTCCGCTGGATGAAACGTAGTCCGCCGGCGAGGCGACAAACGCTACCTTAGGCGTGTGTTGGCGCTGGGCGGCCTTGTCCAGATGCTTGATCAGCCCCATGCGCAAGGCACCGTAAGCGCGGATTGTCTCGAACATCGCCAGGGCTTTCGGATCGCCATTGATCGCACCCTGCAGCTCAGTGCCGGTGTAACCGACGTCGCGGGCATTGATGAAAATAGTCGGGATGCCTGCGTTGATCAGGGTCGCCTTGAGTGTCCCGACGCCCGGCACCTCCAAGTCGTCCACCAGATTGCCGGTGGGAAACATCGAGCCGCCACCGCCCTCCTCCTCGGCTGCCGGGTCCATGAATTCCAGCTGCACTTCGGCCGCTGGAAAGGTCACGCCGTCGAGTTCAAAGTCACCGGTTTCCTGCACCGCGCCGTTGGTAATCGGCACATGAGCGATGATGGTCTTGCCGATGTTGGCCTGCCAGATCCGCACCACGGCGGTACCGTTTTGCGGGATGCGACTGGTCTCCAGCAAACCACTGCTGATGGCGAATGAACCGACCGCCGCCGACAGGTTCCCGCAATTGCCGCTCCAGTCCACGAACGGTTTATCGATGGACACCTGGCCGAACAGGTAATCGACATCGTGGTCGGCCCGGGTGCTCTTGCACAGGATCACGGTCTTGCTGGTGCTGGACGTGGCGCCGCCCATGCCATCGATCTGCTTCTCGTACGGGTCGGGGCTGCCGATCACCCGTAGCAACAAGGCATCCCGGACCGGACCCGGGACCCGGGCCGCTTCGGGCAGATCTTGCAGGCTGAAGAAAACACCTTTGCTGGTGCCGCCACGCATGTAGGTCGCGGGGATCTTGATTTGCGGCGAGTGAGCCATGTGCTCTAACTCCTGAAAAAAGGCGGCCAGATACTGGCCACCCAAACGATTTAAACGGCAACCGCCGATTCAAGGAAATCCTGGGCAAAGCGTTGCAGCACGCCCCCGGCTTCGTAGATCGACACTTCTTCGGCCGTGTCGAGACGGCAGGTCACCGGCACTTCGACGCGCTCGCCGTTCCTGCGAGTGATAACCAAGGTCAGCGTCGCTCGCGGGGTGCGCTCGCCGATCACGTCATAGATTTCGCTGCCGTCGATGCCCAGGGTCTTGCGGTCCGTGCCGGGCTGGAATTCCAGCGGTAATACACCCATGCCCACCAGGTTGGTGCGGTGGATGCGTTCGAAACCTTCGGCGGCGATCGCCTCGACACCGGCCAGGCGCACGCCCTTGGCCGCCCAGTCCCGCGACGAACCCTGGCCATAATCGGCACCGGCAATGATGATCAACGGCTGCTTGCGTTCCATGTAGGTTTCAATCGCTTCCCACATGCGCATGACCTGGCCTTCCGGCTCGACCCGGGCCAGGGAGCCCTGCTTGACCTTGCCGTTTTCCTGGACCATTTCGTTGAACAGTTTCGGGTTGGCAAAGGTGGCGCGCTGCGCGGTCAGGTGGTCGCCACGGTGAGTCGCGTAGGAGTTGAAGTCTTCTTCCGGCAAGCCCATTTTCGCCAGGTATTCGCCGGCGGCACTGTCCAGCATGATGGCGTTGGACGGCGACAGGTGATCGGTGGTGATGTTGTCCGGCAACACCGCCAGCGGACGCATGCCCTTGAGCGGTCGCGCGCCGGCCAGTGCGCCTTCCCAATACGGCGGACGACGGATGTAGGTGCTTTGTGGGCGCCAGTCGTATAGCGGCGTGACTTTAGGCCCGGTGTCTTCCTGGATGGCGAACATCGGGATGTACACCTGGCGGAACTGCTCCGGTTTTACCGATGCCTTGACCACCGCGTCGATTTCTTCGTCGCTCGGCCAGATGTCCTTGAGACGGATCTCGCGGCCGTCGACCATGCCCAGCACATCCTTCTCGATGTCGAAGCGGATGGTCCCGGCGATGGCGTAAGCCACCACCAGCGGCGGCGAAGCGAGGAACGCCTGCTTGGCGTACGGGTGGATGCGCCCGTCGAAGTTGCGGTTGCCCGACAGCACCGCGGTGGCGTACAGGTCGCGGTCGATGATTTCCTGTTGGATCAGCGGGTCCAGCGCGCCGGACATGCCGTTGCAGGTGGTGCAGGCAAACGCAACGACGCCGAAGCCCAGCTTCTCGAGTTCGGTCGTCAGGCCGGCTTCATCCAGGTACAGCGCCACGGTTTTCGAACCCGGCGCCAGGGACGACTTGACCCACGGCTTGCGGGCCAGGCCCAGGCGGTTGGCGTTGCGTGCCAGCAGGCCGGCGGCGATCACGTTGCGCGGGTTGCTGGTGTTGGTGCAACTGGTGATGGCAGCGATGATCACCGCGCCGTCGGGCATCTGCCCGGGCACATCGTCCCACTGGCCGGAAATGCCTTTGGCAGCCAGGTCCGATACCGCGACGCGGGCGTGGGGGTTGCTGGGACCTGCCATGTTGCGCACCACCGACGACAGGTCGAAGGTCAGGCCGCGCTCGTATTGCGCGCCCTTGAGGCCATCCGCCCACAGGCCCACGTGCTTGGCATAGGTTTCCACCAACTGCACCTGGGTGTCTTCGCGGCCGGTGAGCTTCAAGTAATCGATCGTCTGCTGATCGATATGGAACATCGCCGCCGTGGCGCCGTATTCGGGGGCCATGTTGGAGATCGTCGCGCGGTCGCCCAAGGTCAGGGCACTGGCGCCTTCGCCGAAAAACTCCAGCCAGGCACCGACGACTTTTTGCTTGCGCAGGAATTCGGTCAGTGCCAGCACCATGTCGGTGGCGGTGATGCCCGGCTGCAGTTTGCCGGTCAGCTCGACACCGATGATTTCCGGCAGACGCATCCATGAGGCGCGACCGAGCATGACACTTTCGGCTTCCAGGCCGCCGACGCCGATGGCGATCACGCCCAGGGCATCGACGTGGGGCGTGTGGCTGTCGGTGCCGACGCAGGTGTCGGGGAACGCCACGCCGTCACGCTGTTGGATCACCGGCGACATTTTTTCCAGGTTGATCTGGTGCATGATCCCGTTGCCCGGCGGAATCACGTCGACGTTCTTGAAGGCTTTCTTGGTCCAGTTGATGAAGTGAAAGCGGTCTTCGTTGCGCCGGTCTTCGATGGCACGGTTCTTCGCGAACGCCTGGGGGTCGGACCCGCCGCTCTCCACCGCCAGCGAATGGTCGACGATCAGTTGGGTCGGCACCACCGGATTGACCTGCGCCGGATCGCCGCCTTGCAAGGCGATGGCATCGCGCAGGCCAGCAAGGTCCACCAGGGCGGTCTGGCCAAGAATGTCATGACACACCACCCGCGCCGGGAACCACGGGAAATCCAAGTCGCGCTTGCGCTCGATCAGTTGCAGCAGCGACTCGCGCAGCGTGGCCGGATCGCAGCGGCGCACGAGGTTTTCCGCCAGCACGCGTGAGGTGTATGGCAGGCCGTCATAGGCGCCGGGGCGGATGGCCTCCACGGCAGCGCGAACGTCGAAATAATCCAGCGAAGTGCCGGGCAGCGATTTGCGAAATTCTGTGTTCATCGTCAGGACTCGGGTCACGGTGGTTTCAGAAAGGCGCTTGCCACGACCAGGATCGTTCCTACGCAGAGCTTGGGAACGATCCTGGTAATCGCGTGAGCCCTCCCGCTCAGCGTTGTTCGATTGGCACGAACTTGCGCTGTTCGACGCCGGTGTATTCGGCGCTCGGTCGGATGATGCGGTTGTTGGCGCGTTGTTCGAACACGTGGGCGGCCCAGCCGGTCAGGCGCGAGCAAACGAAGATCGGCGTAAACAGCTTGGTCGGGATGCCCATGAAGTGGTACGCCGAGGCATGGTAGAAGTCGGCATTGGGGAACAGCTTCTTCTGCTCCCACATGGTCTTGTCGATGGCTTCGGACACTGGGAACAGCACCGTGTCGCCCACTTCGTCGGCGAGTTTTTTCGACCAGCCCTTGATCACCTCGTTGCGCGGGTCGTTGTCCTTATAGATCGCGTGGCCGAAGCCCATGATCTTATCCTTGCGCGCCAGCATGCCGAGAGTGCCTTCGATGGCCTCCTGGGGCGAGCTGAAGCGCTCGATCATTGCCATCGCCGCTTCGTTGGCGCCACCGTGCAACGGGCCGCGCAACGAGCCGATGGCAGCGGTGATGCAGGAGAACAGGTCCGACAGTGTGGAAGCGCAGACCCGGGCGGTGAAGGTCGAGGCGTTGAATTCGTGCTCGGCGTAGAGGATCAGCGATACGTTCATGACCTTGACGTGCAACTCGCTCGGCTTTTTGCCGTGCAACAGCTGCAGGAAGTGGCCGCCGATGGAGGCTTCGTCGGTCACGCACTCGATGCGCTGGCCTTCGTGACTGAAGCGGTACCAGTAGCACATGATCGCCGGGAATGCGCCCAACAGGCGATCGGTCTTGTCGTGCTGCTCGGAAAAGTCGTTCTCTGGTTCAAGATTGCCCAGGAACGAGCAGCCAGTGCGCATCACATCCATCGGATGGGCGTCGGCAGGAATGCGCTCTAGCACTTCTTTCAACGCCTGGGGCAAGTCGCGCAATTGGCTGAGCTTGCGTGTGTAGGCGTCGAGTTGCGCCTGGGTCGGCAGTTCGCCGTACAGCAGCAGGTAAGCCACTTCTTCAAATTGTGCATCAGCCGCCAGGTCGCGAACGTCGTAGCCGCGATAGGTCAGGCCGGCACCCGACTGGCCTACGGTGGACAATGCGGTTTGCCCGGCCACCTGGCCACGGAGCCCGGCGCCACTGAGTATTTTTGCTTCGGCCATTTGTGCTATCTCCATTTTCTTGAATTTGTCGGGGAGCCGCGCCTTACTTCTTCGCCGCGAACAACGCATCGAGCTTCTGCTCGAACGTGTGGTAGTCGATGCGATCGTAAAGCTCCATACGGGTCTGCATGGTGTCGATGACATTCTGTTGCGTGCCGTCGCGGCGGATCGCGGTGTAGACATTCTCGGCGGCCTTGTTCATCGCGCGGAACGCCGACAGCGGATACAGCACCAGGGACACGTCGGCCCCGGCGAGTTGCTCGGTGGTGTACAGCGGGGTTGCGCCGAACTCGGTGATGTTGGCCAGGATCGGCGCTTTCACGCGGCTGGCGAACAGCTTGTACATGTCCAATTCGGTGATGGCTTCGGGAAAAATCATGTCGGCACCGGCCTCGATGCACGCGGCCGCACGGTCCAGGGCCGACTCCAAGCCTTCCACCGCCAGGGCATCGGTCCGCGCCATGATCACGAAACTGTCGTCGGTGCGGGCATCGACGGCGGCCTTGATGCGGTCGACCATCTCCTGCTGCGAGACGATTTCCTTGTTTGGACGATGGCCGCAACGCTTGGCGCCGACCTGGTCTTCGATATGAATCGCCGCCGCGCCGAACTTGATCATCGATTTGACCGTACGGGCGACGTTGAACGCCGAGGAACCAAACCCGGTGTCGACGTCCACCAGTAGCGGCAGATCGCAGACGTCGGTGATACGGCGCACATCGGTCAGCACGTCATCCAGGCCGGTAATCCCCAGGTCGGGCACGCCAAGGGAGCCGGCCGCCACGCCGCCGCCCGAAAGGTAGATTGCCTTGAAGCCGGCGCGCTTGGCCAGCAACGCATGGTTGGCGTTGATGGTGCCGACCACTTGCAATGGATGCTCGGCGGCGACCGCATCGCGAAAACGCTGGCCTGGCGTGCTCTTGCTGGAACTCATGACTCACCTCGTTGAGTGGCGGCGCTGTCCTGGAAATGGCGCGCGATATTGCGTTTGGAAGCGCCGATGTGCCGGCGCATCAATAACTCAGCCAGTTCGCCATCACGGTCGGCGATGGCGTCGAGAATCCGGTGATGCTCGGCAAAGGCTTGGCGCGGACGGTTTGGCGTGGTGGAAAACTGGATGCGATACATGCGCACCAGTTGGTACAACTCGCCGCAGAGCATTTGCGTCAGGGTGCGGTTGCCGCTGCCCTGGATGATCCGGTAATGAAAATCGAAATCACCTTCCTGCTGGTAGTAACCGACACCGGCCTGGAACGCCGCATCGCGCTCGTGGGTTTCCAGCACACGGCGCAGTTCGTCGATTTCTTCCAGAGTCATGCGCTCGGCCGCCAGACGGCAGGCCATGCCTTCGAGGGATTCACGGATTTCGTAGAGTTCCAGCAGTTCGGCATGGCTCAGCGACACCACCCGCGCCCCAACATGCGGGATGCGCACCAGCAGGCGCTGGCCTTCCAGGCGATGGATCGCCTCGCGTAGCGGCCCGCGGCTGATTCCGTAGGTCCGGGCCAGCTCGGGCTCGGAGATCTTGCTGCCGGGGGCGATTTCGCCTTTGACGATGGCGGCCTGGATACGCCGGAAGACGTTCTCGGACAGGGTTTCCGTGTCGTCCGGGGCAACCGCCGGTGTTTCGAGCTGATCGAGCATATTGTCGACACCTTACAAATCAATACGGCAAAAACTACCCGCTCAATCTATAAACGTCAAAGTAAAATTATGGATTGTCGACAATCGCCTAATAAACGCTCCTGAGATAACCACCGTTCAGAAGCATCGTAGCCCCCGGCCAGCGGTGGCGTCAGAAAACCACCGTGCTAGAATGCCGCCGCAATTGCCGCTCTCCCTATATATAGAGAAGGCAACCTAGGAGCTTGTGCAGTAATGCCAGGGCCTGAACCGATAAACGGAACGCTGCGCACCAGGATCTATGACACTCAAGCCCTTATCTGCTGCTTTCTATTTCATGTGCCTGCCGGGGCTTGCCGCGGCGGGTGAAAAAACCGTGTACGGCCTCAACGAATATGCAGCGCTGCAAGGCATCGACCTGGAGGTCGCCGCCAAGCTCGACACCGGCGCCAAGACCGCATCCCTCAGCGCCAGGGACATCAAGCGTTTCAAGCGCAATGGCGAATCCTGGGTGCGTTTCTACCTGGCCATCGACGCGGCCCATTCTCACCCCATCGAACGCCCGCTGGCCCGAGTCAGCAAGATCAAGCGTCGCGCCGGTGACTACGACCCGGAAGAAGGCAAGAAATACACGGCCCGGCCGGTCATTGAACTGGACATCTGCATGGGCTCCGCCCTGCGCAGCATTGAAGTGAACCTGACCGACCGCAGCGCCTTCCAATACCCGTTGCTGATCGGCTCCGAAGCGCTCAAGCGTTTCGATGCGCTGGTCGACCCCAGTCTTAAATACGCTGCCGGCAAACCCGCCTGCGCCAATGCCGCTCATACCGCAGAGTAATTCCAATGCGCTCCCTTACCCTCCATCTGAAAATGCTGATCGCCATCCTGGTGGTGCTGGGCCTGTCGGTGACGGCCTATCAGATTTTCGTGCTCGGCATCCCGGTCACCGAAGACGCCACCGACGACTTGTGGAACATCGACGCCAAGGTCGAATTCGTGCCCAACGCCAAGGATCCGGTGAAAATCCAGATGTTCGTGCCGCCCTTGAGCCGCGATTATGTGAGCCTCAATGAGAGTTTCATTTCCAACAATTACGGCGTGGCGGTGAACCGGGTCGACGGCAACCGCAAAGTGACGTGGTCGGCCCGTCGCGCCAAAGGCAACCAGACCCTGTATTACCGCCTGGTGCTGACCAAGCGCTACAGCGCCGAGAAAACCAAGGTCAAGGGCCCGACTTTCCGTGACAGCATCGCCGTCGAGGGGCCGGAAAAACTGGCCGCCGAAGCATTGCTGGCGCCGATCCGCCAGCATTCGGCGGATGTCGAGACGTTTATCAGCGAAGCCATCAAGCGGGTCAACAACCTCAACGATGACAACGTCAAGCTGCTGCTGGCCGGCGATCCTTCGTCGAGCAATAAAGCCAAAATCGTCGAGTTGGTGCTGTCCATCGCCCACGTGCCGGTGGAAAAAGTCCATACCATCCGCCTGGTCGCCGACCAGCCGCAGACGCCTGAACTGTGGCTACGCAGTTTCAACGGCACCGACTGGCTGTACTTCAACCCCGACTCCGGCGAGCAAGGCCTGCCGACCGACCGCCTGCTGTGGTGGACCGGCGACGAGAACCTGATCACCGTCGATGGCGGCAAGAAAGCCACCGTCACCTTCAGCATGAACAACAGCGAAATGAACGCCATTCGCCTGGCCAAGCTGACGGACGAGAACACCGACGCCAACTTCCTCGAGTACTCGCTCTACGGATTGCCGCTGCAAACCCAGCAGACGTTCATGATCATGGTGATGATCCCGATTGGCGTGCTGGTGATCCTGGTGTTGCGTAACCTGATCGGCCTGCAGACCCTCGGGACGTTCACCCCGGTGCTGATCGCCTTGGCCTTCCGCGAAACCCAGCTGGGCTTCGGCATCATCCTGTTCACGGTGATTACCACCCTGGGCCTGTCGCTGCGCTCCTATTTGGAGCACCTCAAGCTGCAGATGCTGCCAAGGCTCTCGGTGGTGCTGACGTTCGTGGTGGTGCTGATCGCCGCGATCAGCCTGTTCAGCCACAAGTTGGGCCTGGAGCGCGGCTTGTCGGTGGCGCTGTTCCCGATGGTGATCCTGACCATGACCATCGAACGCCTGTCCATCACCTGGGAAGAACGCGGCGCCGGCCACGCGATGAAAGTCGCCATCGGCACGCTGTTCGCCGCGTCGCTGGCGCACCTGATCATGAGCGTGCCGGAGCTGGTGTACTTCGTGTTCACCTTCCCGGCGATCCTGCTGATCCTGGTGGGCTTCATGCTGGCCATGGGTCGTTATCGTGGTTATCGCCTGACCGAGCTGGTGCGGTTCAAGGCCTTCGTCAAGGCTGACTCCTGATGTTCGGCCTGTGGAAAACCTGGAAGGCCCTGGAAGCCCGGGGCATCATGGGCATCAATCGGCGTAACGCCGACTACGTGCTCAAGTACAACAAGCGCAGCCTGTATCCCATCGTCGATGACAAGATCATCACCAAGGAGCGGGCAATCATTGCCGGTATTCACGTACCGGAGTTGTATGGAGTGATTTCCACCGAGAAGGAAATCGACAAGCTCGACGAAATCATCGGGGGGCGTACCGATTTCGTGATCAAGCCGGCCCAGGGCGCCGGGGGCGACGGCATCATAGTGATCGCCGACCGCTTCGAGGGTCGCTATCGAACCGTGTCTGGCAAAATCATCAGCCACGAAGAAATCGAGCACCACATCTCCAGCATCCTTACGGGTCTGTACTCCCTTGGCGGACACCGTGACCGCGCACTGATCGAATACCGTGTGACCCCAGACCAGATCTTCAAGAGCATCAGCTACGAAGGCGTGCCGGACATCCGTATCATCGTGCTGATGGGCTATCCGGTGATGGCCATGTTGCGACTGCCGACCCGCCAGTCCGGCGGCAAGGCCAACCTGCACCAGGGCGCCATTGGCGTCGGCGTTGACCTCGCCACGGGCCTGACCCTGCGCGGAACCTGGCTGAACAACATCATCACTAAACACCCCGACACCACCAACGCAGTGGACGGCGTGCAACTGCCCTATTGGGACGGTTTCATGAAACTGGCCGCCGGTTGCTATGAACTTTGCGGGCTGGGCTACATCGGTGTCGACATGGTCCTGGACCAGGAAAAAGGCCCGTTGATCCTGGAACTGAACGCCCGGCCGGGCCTGAACATCCAGATTGCCAACGACTGCGGCCTGACCTTGCGCACCCATGCCGTTGAAGCACGCCTGGAAGAACTCAAGGCCCGGGGTGTTATCGAAACCGTGGAAGAACGCGTGGCGTTTGCCCAGGAGTTGTTTGGGCATATTCCGCCGGTTGAGGGTTGAGGCTTGAAGTAAGCTGAGGATCGAAGATAGCCCCCCGTGGCGAGGGAGCTTGCTCCCGCTGGGTTGCGAAGCAACCCCAAAGCCCGGCACCTCGATGCATCAGGTTGATCGCGTTCATCTGAACAAGGGGCTGCTGCGCAACCCAGCGGGAGCAAGCTCCCTCGCCACGGGTTCCATGCGCCTTCAGATGTTCAATACCGACATCCCTCTAGGAGCAAATCCTACAGGGGATTACAATCGCCCCCCCCCCCGCCTGAACGGCTGACCCGCCCCGCCCATGCCAACCTGCTCCGTACACTCGCTGCCCTATCGCGCCGATCCCGCCGAATACTTTGCGGCGATCCGCCATGCCCCAGGCAGCGTGCTGCTCGACAGCGGCCGACCGAGTGCCGAACGCGGTCGTTATGACCTGCTAAGCGCCTGGCCATTGGAGCAACTGATGGTATTGCCGGAGGA
This sequence comes from Pseudomonas sp. Z4-20, assembly GCF_051131955.1. NCBI lineage: Bacteria > Pseudomonadati > Pseudomonadota > Gammaproteobacteria > Pseudomonadales > Pseudomonadaceae > Pseudomonas > Pseudomonas sp. Z4-20. The sequence continues at coordinate 1,807,467 of NZ_CP071641.1, read as the reverse complement.
ACGTGGCGGTGATTTCCTGCACCGCCTTCGGCTCCATCTGACGCAACTGGGCCGCGCAGACCTACCGGCCCAGGTCCAATTGCCCTTCGCCGGCGGCTTGATCGGTTACATGAGTTACGACTTCGGCCGACACCTTGAAGTCCTGCCGTCCCACGCCAAGGACGACCTGCAATTGCCTGACGCGCGTTTTGGCCTGTACGACTGGGCGCTGATCACCGATCACCAGGTCCGCACTAGCCAACTGGTCTTCCATCCCCACTGCAGCGAAAGCGAACGCCAGCGACTGATCGAATTGTTCGCCCGTCCAAACCCGCCGCCCGTCACTGCGTTCAACCTTCAAGGCCCGATGACGCCCGACCTCAGCGCCGAGGACTATCGGCAAGCATTCGAGCGTATCCAGGCCTATATCCAGGCCGGCGATTGTTATCAAGTCAACTTTGCCCAACGTTTTCGCGCCCCCTGCCAAGGCGATGCCTGGGTCGCTTATCAGGCGCTGCGGGCGGCTTGCCCGACGCCGTTCTCCGGTTTCCAGAGCCTGCCGGGCGGCGGTGCGGTGCTGAGCCTGTCGCCGGAACGTTTCGTCAAGGTCAGCGAACGCCACGTCGAAACCCGGCCGATCAAGGGCACCCGGCCTCGCGGCACCACGCCTGGGGAGGATGCCGCCCACGCCGCCGAGCTGCTGGCCAGCCCGAAAGACCGGGCGGAAAACCTGATGATCGTCGACCTGCTGCGTAACGACCTGGGCCGCACGTGCCGCGTTGGCTCGGTGCGGGTGCCGGAGTTGTTCAGCCTGGAAAGCTACCCGAATGTGCATCACTTGGTCAGCAGCGTGACCGGCGAGCTGGATGCTGACAGGGATGCCCTGGACTTGATCGCCGGCAGCTTCCCCGGCGGTTCGATCACCGGCGCGCCGAAAATTCGCGCCATGCAAATCATCGACGAACTCGAACCGACCCGACGCGGGCTTTATTGCGGCTCGTTGCTGTACCTGGACGTGCGCGGGGAAATGGACAGCTCCATTGCCATCCGCAGCTTGCTGGTCAAGGATGGGCAGGTCTGTTGCTGGGGAGGCGGCGGGATTGTCGCGGACTCGGAGTGGGAGGCGGAGTATCAGGAGTCGATGACCAAGGTCCGGGTCCTGCTCGAAACCCTGCAGGAACTCTAGGACTCCAGTGATCGCTCCTACGCTCCCGTAGGAACGATCAACCCGCTCAGGTCTACAGGCTCAAGGGGCGATTCGAAGCCTCGATGAGCGCCTGCTTCAACTTGGCAAAGGTATGCACCGCCGGGAACTGCGGGAATTCGCGGATCACATTGTCAGGCGCATGGAACAGAATCCCCGCGTCGGCTTCACCCAGCATCGTGGTGTCGTTGTAGGAATCCCCCGCCGCAATTACACGGTAGTACAGGCTCTTGAAGGCCAGGACCGACTGCCGTTTCGGATCCTTCTGACGCAACTGATAGCCAGTCACCCGCCCGTGGTCGTCAGTGATCAGCCGATGGCAGAGCAGCGTTGGAAAGCCCAGCTGACGCATCAACGGCTGGGAGAATTCATAGAATGTGTCCGAGAGAATCACCACCTGGAAGCGCTCGCGCAGCCAATCGACGAATTCGATGGCACCGTCCAGTGGTTTGAGGGTGGCGATCACTTCCTGGATATCGGAGAGCTTGAGGCCATGGTCGTCGAGGATGCGCAATCGCTGCTTCATCAGCACGTCGTAATCGGGAATGTCCCGAGTGGTTGCCCTGAGGGATTCAATCCCGGTTTTTTCAGCGAAGGCGATCCAGATCTCCGGGACCAACACACCTTCCAGGTCGAGACAGGCAATTTCCACAAGACACTCCCATTTTTTGCTGTTTATCGGTTGAGCGAACCAAAGGACTGCCGACTCTAGCCATTCGCCGAGACCTGCGCAACGCACAGGAGCGCGCCAGCCCGGGCAGCTTTTTGTTACCATCAGCCCCATATAGAGCGCCCAGCGCCACCGACCTGTAGGAAACCGCCCTGATGAGCCCAACGTTTGACGTCGTGGAACTCGCCACGACCTATGCCAACAAGTCCCCGCAGGACATCCTCAAGCTGGCCTTCGCCGAATTTGGCGACGACCTGTGGATATCCTTCAGTGGCGCCGAAGACGTGGTGCTGGTGGACATGGCCTGGAAGCTGAACAAGAACGTCAAGGTGTTCAGCCTCGACACCGGTCGCCTGCATCCGGAGACCTATCGTTTCATCGATCAGGTGCGCGAGCACTACAAGATCGAGATCGAGCTGGTCTCGCCGGACTACACGAAACTTGAACCCTTCGTGAAGGAAAAAGGCTTGTTCAGCTTCTATAAGGATGGCCACGGCGAGTGCTGCGGGATTCGCAAAATCGAACCGTTGCGGCGCAAACTGGCCGATGTCCGCGCCTGGGCCACCGGCCAGCGCCGCGACCAGAGCCCCGGCACCCGCAGCCAGGTGGCGGTGCTGGAAATCGATACCGCGTTTTCTACCCCGGAACGCACGCTGTACAAGTTCAACCCTTTGTCGCAAATGACCAGCGAAGAAGTCTGGGGCTATATCCGCATGCTGGAGCTGCCCTACAACAGCCTGCACGAGCGCGGCTTCATCAGCATCGGCTGCGAACCCTGCACCCGTCCGGTCCTGCCGAACCAGCACGAGCGCGAAGGCCGCTGGTGGTGGGAAGAAGCCACGCAGAAAGAATGCGGGTTGCATGCCGGCAACATCATCGCCAAGTCCAAGGTGGTCTGATAGCACGCAGTTTCCTGTACACAAAAATGTCACCACAAGTGGCATTTTTGTGTGCATTGATTCCATCACTGCGCTAAAAAGTTACAACTTGCTTCGATTCCTTCTCCGTCTCGACTCTCCCTTCCCTGCCTCTTTTGTAAAATTACCTGTTTGAATGGTCAGTTTTTACCTGCGCTATTTCAAATACTTATCTTTAATCAATAACAAAATGAAATTAGCAAGCTACGGGTTAGATTCAAGGCTGGCATAAATCTGGCTTGAGGTGGAAGACGTTTTGTATACAACTAACAACAAAACGTACACACACTTTAGATCCGCCAGCCTGAAGCGCCCTATCCCGTACAGGCTGCAGATGCCCCGTAATCAATGATTGCTCACCCCGCCGCGACGAAGATCTGCCGAGCCCCGCGCTCATGCACAGTCATCGCGGCCCTGAGAATCAGGAGCCTGCCGGAATGCGTACAAGTCTCTCTAATAACATCGCGCTGGATCTGCCCTCCCCAACTACTGCCTTTGATGACCCAACCGCAGCCCTTCCCACGTTGAGCCCCAGGCTACACAACAAGGATCTCGCACCGACCAAGGCCGAGGGCCGACGCTGGGGCCGCTATAGCATCTTTGCCCTGTGGACGAACGACGTGCATAACATCGCCAATTATTCGTTCGCCATAGGCCTGTATGCGTTGGGCCTGGGCGCTTGGCAAATCCTCCTCTCGCTGGGGATCGGCGCAGCGCTGGTGTATGGCTTCATGAATCTATCCGGCTACATGGGCCAGAAGACCGGCGTGCCGTTTCCTGTCATCAGTCGGATCAGTTTCGGCATTCATGGCGCGCAGATTCCTGCACTGATCAGGGCAGTCATTGCCATCGCCTGGTTCGGTATCCAGACGTACCTGGCGTCCGTGGTGTTCCGCGTGTTGTTGACCGCCATCCACCCAGGCTTCGCCGAGTACGATCACAACTCGATCCTCGGGCTGTCGAGCCTCGGCTGGGTGTGTTTCGTGGCGATATGGTTCGTGCAATTGGTGATCCTGGCCTACGGCATGGAAATGGTTCGCCGTTATGAAGGCTTTGCCGGCCCCGTCATCCTGGTGACGGTCGCGGCGCTGGCCGGATGGATGTACTTCCAGGCCGATGCCACCATCGCATGGTCGATCCGTGAACCGCTGACCGGCGGCGAGATGTGGCGCAACATATTCGCCGGTGGTGCCCTGTGGCTGGCGATATACGGAACCTTGATCCTGAATTTTTGCGATTTCGCCCGTTCCTCACCGTGCCGTCGGACGATTATTGTCGGAAATTTCTGGGGCCTGCCGGTCAATATTCTGGTGTTCGCTGCCATCACCATCCTGCTATGCGGTGCGCAGTTCCAGATCAATGGCCAGATCATCGAGAGCCCAACCCAGGTTATCGCCTCGATCCCCAACACCTTTTTCCTGGTACTCGGTTGCGTGGCTTTCCTGATCGTCACCGTAGCGGTGAACATCATGGCCAACTTCGTCGCCCCGGCCTTCGTGCTCAGTAACCTGGCGCCCAAATACCTGACCTTTCGCCGCGCCGGGCTGATCAGCGCCGCCATAGCCGTGCTGATCCTGCCGTGGAACCTGTACAACAGCCCGTTGGTGATCGTGTATTTCCTGTCCGGCCTCGGCGCCCTGCTCGGGCCGCTGTACGGCGTGATCATGGTCGACTACTGGCTGCTGCGAAAAGGCCGCATCAACGTGCCACAACTGTACAGCGAGGACCCAAATGGTGCGTATTTCTACAGCAACGGCGTGAACCTGCGGGCAGTGGCGGCGTTCATTCCCGCGGCGCTGATCGCGATTATCCTGGCGCTGGTGCCCGGTTTCGACAGCGTCTCAGCGTTTTCCTGGCTGATTGGCGCCTCGATTGCAGGGTTGTTATACCTGATCATCGCCAAGCGCCAGCCGTACTACGAGGACGTCAGTGGCGAATCCATCGCCGTGGATAACGTCAGCCATTGATCCATGACCAGCGGCCCGTCAGGTGCGGGCCGCTTATTTATGTGTTTAAAAGGGACAGCTCATGCGAATTCTTGTGGTCAACGTCAACACCACCGAGTCCATCACCCAGGCCATCGCCCGGCAAGCCCAGGCAGTGGCCGCGCCAGGCACCGAAATCATCGGGCTTACGCCGCATTTCGGAGCCGACTCCATCGAAGGCAACTTTGAAAGCTATCTGGCAGCGATCGCCGTGATGGACCGGGTGATGTCTTACGACCAGCCGTTCGATGCGGTCATCCAAGCCGGTTATGGCGAACATGGCCGCGAAGGTTTGCAGGAGCTGCTCAACGTGCCGGTTGTGGACATCACCGATGCCGGCGCCAGTACCGCGATGTTCCTCGGTCATGCCTATTCGGTTGTCACTACCTTGGACCGCACGGTACCGCTGATCGAGGACCGCCTCAAACTCTCAGGACTGTTCGACCGCTGCGCCTCGGTGCGGGCCAGTGGCCTGGCAGTGCTGGAACTTGAGCAGGATCCACAACGGGCACTCGAAGCCATCGTGCATCAGGCCGAACTGGCGGTCAGCCAGGACAAGGCCGAGGTCATCTGCCTGGGTTGCGGCGGCATGGCCGGGCTCGATGAACAGATCCGCCAGCGCACTGGCGTGCCGGTGGTCGATGGGGTAACCGCAGCAGTGACCATCGCCGAATCACTGGTGCGATTAGGGTTGTCGACATCAAAAGTACGCACCTATGCGACGCCTCGGCCGAAGACTATCATTGGCTGGCCGGGTCGGTTTGGGCGATGAGTTCAAACTTCAGACCGCGCTGAACCGCTGCGCAAGCCCCTGCTCGGCAAACTGTTCGATAATGAAATCCACAAACGCCCGGGTCTTGCCCGGCAGCAGTTTGTGCTCGGCGTAATAAATGGAGATGTTGCCGTCATCGACATACCAGTCTGGCAGGACTCGCTGCAACCCCCCGGACTCCAGGAAAGGAATGGCGATAGGCATGCTCACCAGCCCAATCCCCAACCCTTGGGCGGCGGCCGCGCAGTCGGCTTCCGAGTCACTCATGGTCATGCGCGCCCTGAGCATCAGCGGGCTATGTTCCCGGTTGCGATGGGTCAGTTGCCAGGAGCGGACACGCCCGGTCTGTGGCGAACGAATCAGGATGCCTTGATGGTGCGCCAGGTCTTGCGGCTCAGTGATCGCAGCATGATTTTGTAGATAATCTTCGGACGCGACCAGCACCCGATGAGCCACCGCCAGTTTGCGCGCCACCACGCCTTGAGGCAGCTCGAACCCACCCCCGATGGCCGCGTCGAAGCCCTGCCCGATCAGGTCCACCTGGCGGTTGTCGAAATGCCAGTCCGGGTTGATCGCCGGGTACCGCCGCAGGAATTCCCCCAGCAACGGCACGACAAACAATCGTCCGAACGCCGTGCCCATGCTCACTTTCAGCGTACCGGCTGGCTGCCCACCGGCGCTGGCCAGGTTGGCGACGGCGTTCTGGATCGTATTAAAACTGCTGCCCACTTCCCGCAGGAACAACTGGCCGGCCTCGGTCAGTGTCAGGCTGCGAGTGCTGCGCTGGAACAGCCGCACGCCCAGGCGCGCTTCAAGCTTGGCGACGCTTTTGCCCACCGCCGCCGGGGTCAGGCTCAAGCGTCGCGCCGCCTCGGCAAAACTGCCGACCTCGGCGCTGCGGACAAAGCATTCGATACTGCTGAAAGTCTCCATGGCGCTCACTATAAACTTTTTGTTTACACAGACTATATCAAAGGAGGTCTACACAGCCGATCGCCGAGTCTTGATACTCGCCCCATCAACCGTGGCACCTCGCCTCGGCACCTTTGGAGACCTTCATGAGCAATCAGACACTGAACGGTAAAGTCGCCTTGATCCAAGGCGGTTCCCGCGGCATCGGCGCCGCCATCGTCAAGCGCCTCGCTGCGCAAGGCGCTGCAGTCGCCTTCACGTACGTCAGTTCCGCCGCCAAGTCCGAAGAACTGCAGAACAGCATCATCGCCACCGGTGGCAAAGCCTTGGCGATCAAGGCTGACAGCGCTGACGCCGACGCCATCCGCAGCGCCGTCGATGCGACTGTGGACGCTTTTGGCCGGCTGGACATTCTGGTCAACAACGCTGGCATCCTGGCAATGGCACCGCTGGACGAGTTCAAGCTTGAAGACTTCGACCAGACCCTGGCCATCAACGTGCGCAGCGTGTTTATTGCTACCCAGGCAGCCGCTCGACACATGACCGAAGGCGGTCGAGTCATCAACATCGGCAGCACCAACGCCGACCGCATGCCCTTCGCCGGTGGCGCGACTTATGCCATGAGCAAATCCGCGCTGGTGGGCCTGACCAAGGGCCTGGCCCGCGACCTCGGCCCCCGCGGCATTACTGTCAACAACGTGCAACCCGGCCCGGTGGACACTGACATGAACCCAGCAGACAGCGACTTCGCGTCCAGCCTGATGGACCTCATGGCTATAGGGCGTTACGGCACGGTGGAAGAAATCGCCAGCTTCGTCGCCTATCTGGCGGGCCCGGAAGCGGCCTACATCACCGGGGCCAGCCTGACCATCGACGGCGGCTTTGGCGCCTGATCCCAAGGCACACAAAAACGCCGGTCATGGTTGAGCCATGACCGGCGTTTTTTGCGTTGCCTCGCAGTGTGTCGTCAGGCCCATTCCATCTCTGGCAAACCGCACAGGCTTGGCTGGAACAGCTTGAGCGAGCGAATGATCCCGTCGGCATGGGCATACTTCTCGTCAGCCATGGCCGAGTCGGGGATTGCGATAGCGGTCATGCCCGCAGCTTTGGCCGCCGTCACGCCGAACGGCGAGTCCTCGAAGACCAGGCAATCTTTCGGCGCAACGCCGAGGCGACGGGCCGCGGTGAGGAAGATATCCGGCGCCGGTTTGGCCGCGCCCACTTCCGGATCATCCGCCGTCACGATGAAATCGAACAGCGCGAACCAGTCCCGGTGCAGCGTGGTTTTCAGCTCGAACGACTGGCGCGCCGAACTGGTTCCTACCGCAATGGGCACGTCATGGGCCTTCAAGTGGCGCACCAACTCTTCAGCGCCGGGCATCGCCAGGGCATGAGGAAAACGTTCGCGCATCAGCGGTTCGCGAATGACCAGGAATTCTTCCGGAGTGATCGGCAGCTCCAGCGCCTGGACCACATAACGAGCCAGGTCACCCGCGCCGCGCCCGATGATGTTCTGCTTGTGGCTCCAGTCGAACGTACGCCCGTAGCGCTCGGCAATGATGGACGTAACCTCTGTATAGATGCCTTCGGTGTCCAACAGCAGGCCATCCATGTCGAAAATCACAGCCTTGATCGGGCCAAAATTTTTCAGCGGTGCATTCATCGCATCTGATCCGTTATCAACACAACATTCCAGGGATGGCTCAGGTGCGGCCAGCGCAACGTGTTCGCCTTAAAGGATTCAGCAGAATAACGAGGCGCGCAGGATGCAAGCAATGGGAAATTTTCGTAACGAGGTGGCGAGGAATGAGCTGCTACTTGACCGGTCAGCGACGGGCTCCCTCGCCACGAACACAGCGGTGATTGACAATGGGCTGCGCCTTAGCCGCCGGACGCACCCGAACCGGAGCCTGATCCGCCGCCGCTTGAGCTGCCACCGCTGCTGCTACCGGTTCCACTGCTTGAGCCGGAAGATCCGCCGCCCATCGTGCTGCCACCGCTGGTCGAGCCACTGCCGGTTCCCGGACTGGTGCTGCTGCCGCTGGCATCGCCACCGTTCCCTCCGCCCACTGAACCCGGCGGAAGAGCGTTGCCATTGGTCTCGGTGGTGGAACCGGCATCCATCTGGGTAGAAGGCGGCATTCCCCCCTTATCTACGGGTGCGTCGTTCGAGGACTGGGCAAACACCGCCACTGAACTGGCCGAAAGAATTCCGGCAAGCACCAAAGCCGTCATATTTGACTTCATCATGGTAAGTCTCCTTTTCAGATAACTACCTGATGTCTGGCAACCACCTCCGGCCGATGGTGCCGCAAAATCGACGGGCGGATGGGCAATCAGCTTGGCTTGCCGGAAGCATCGTCACCGGCAATGTCCGGGTCGTCCGGAGTCGCCTCGACATCCGGGTCATCGCTTGGTACTTGCTCTACACCGGCCTCCTCGTCGTCAGGTGGACGCTGATCGCGGCTCAGGGAGTCGGTTGGCGATGGCAGCGGGTATTCCGGGGTTTCATCGTCGTCTGGGACAGGCGAGTCGGCAGTCATGGCAAATCTCCTGGTCAGCAGTTTTACGAGGACATCGGTGCTGCGCTTGGGCAGCTTCAATCGTAGGATTCATCTTCGTGCTCAGTATCTTCATCCTCGATCAGCGGAACCTGAGCGTCGTCCATCAGCGAACCTGGATCTTCATTGCCCGGGTCATTCACGCCCGGATCGTTGATGAACGGAACGCCCGAGGGGCCTTTTTCTTCCTTGCCTTCGGTTTCCGGCGTCATGGCAGACCTCACTATTGCAAGTGTGTATGCGTTCGAGGCGGTGGTCGGGCAAACGTTCCGGGAAATACCCAATAAGAAAAAACCCGGCACTAGGCCGGGTCTCTTCATCAAGCGTCCGCTCAGCGGTGTTTTTTCTTGTGCTTGTGCTTGTGCTTCTTGCCACCGGAATGGCCATCGTTATCGTTGGACAGGTTGCTGCCCAACGCTGCGCCAGCCGCACCACCGACGCCCGCGCCAATGGTCGACCCGGTAGAACCGCCCAGGCGGTTGCCCACAATCGAACCGCCGGCCGAACCCAGGCCACCGCCAATGGCCGCTTCCGTACGGCTGCCCTTTCGAGCCCCCACCGCGCTGCCGGCTGCGCCACCGACACCGGCGCCAATCGCAGCGCCCGCGCTGCCGCCCATCTGCTGGCCGACCACGTTACCCAAGACACCGCCAAGACCACCGCCGACCGCAGCGGTACCGTCGCCAGCGGCCATTGCGCCCTGAGCGACTACAAGCCCCAGCACCAAGGTGGACAAAGTCAAACGCATGATAAAAACCTCAAGAATGCCGCATCGGGGAGAGATAGCCGGTGCGCGCGGGCGCGAGTGTACGCCAAACCGCGTCAGCCATGACGGTTGGACCACAAATGCAGGGGTAGTTTTATGACAGGCAAAAAAAAGCCCGCTGGGGAAACGGGCAGGTACTGCTTTCTAACGGATGAGCTGAGACTACGCGCGGGAGTGTGAAAGAAACGTGAAAGCAATTGTCTGTAGGAAAAAGATTAAAAATATTTACGAAACGTCCAATTCTCTGCAAAAAAAAGCCCCATTCGGTGACGGGGCTGTGCTTACGTTATTTCCTGATAGGAACCTTGGGCAAAAACTTGGCCCTTTCCCCTCGCTGCACTTTGGCAACCTTCGTCCTGATGGACCTGATTGGCTCATCGCCAAAGTCTGCCCGATACGCCGACTGGCCACACTGCAGTCCTTCGTTGACCGGATACGCGGCTCCGTTTTCCTCGCTGTACGGTGCTCCCATCGCATTTCCCCTTTCATCAAGGTCGATACCGGCAACAAACGATCGCCTGGAAATATCGATCCTCACGGCTAAGAGACTAGTCGGTCATCAACAGACTGGCTGTTCGTTGACACCCTTGACCGACGAATGGAACGCGCTGTTTCAAAAAGAAAACATTCATTCGGCGCCCAGCATCGTCCGGCTCAAGACACGGGAAACCTGATCGGCGGAATAGGGTTTGGACAAAAACTCGAAGCCCTCATGCCCGCTACGAGCCAACTCTTCGCTGTAGCCAGACGTCAACACCACGGGTAGGTCCGGGCGACACTGGCGCAGCTGCCTGGCCAGCGCAATGCCACTGATGCCAGGCATAAGGACGTCGGAAAATATCGCATCGAACGCCATCGCATCCTGGCCGACCATTTCCAGTGCCTGCTCAGCGTTGGTCGCCCAGGCCGTTTCGTACCCCAAGTCTTGCAGAATCTGACTGGCGAAACGCCCCACTTCCAGGTTGTCTTCCACGATCAATACCCGCCGTCGGCCTTTTTCCAACCTCAACTGCGGGGTTTCCTCCATGGGAGGTAAACGCACTTCTTCAACTTCCACTTCCGGCAGATACAAGGTGAACAGGGTCCCCTTTCCGACAACGGTGGAAACGTCGACGTTGCCACCCGACTGCTTGGCGAAACCAAACACCTGGGACAACCCCAGCCCCGTACCCTTGCCCACCTCCTTGGTGGTGAAAAACGGTTCGAAGATGTGTTCGAGTATCTGCGGAGCGATCCCGGTGCCTGTGTCCTCCAGGGCGATGGCAGCAAAAGCCTGCGCGGCCCCGGCATGGCCACGGATCGGCGGTATGCCGGCACCGCAATTGAGCCTGAGCCACAGCGTACCCTGGCCGTTCATGGCGTCCCGGGCGTTCAACGCCATGTTGATGATGGCCGTTTCGAACTGGCTTAAATCAGCGCGGATATAACAAGGCCGGTCACACAGCTCGACCTTGACGGGTATTCGGGCGCCCGTCACGGTTTCCAGCATGTCCCCCAGGCTCTGCACCTGCTTGCCCACCTCGAAGACTTCCGGTTTCAAAGGCTGGCGGCGGGCAAACGCGAGCAACTGGCTGGTCAGCTTCGACGCGCGCTCCACCGTCTCGGCAACAGCTGACATGTAGCGCTGTCGGCGCTCATCAGACAGATTGGGCATACGCAGGAAATCGACGGAGGAGCGGATGATTGTCAGCAGATTATTGAAATCGTGGGCTACACCGCCGGTGAGCTGGCCTATGGCTTCGAGCTTCTGCGACTGATGAAGCGCCGCTTCGGTCTGCTTCAGCCGCGTGGTGCGTTCCTCGACCCGTTGCTCCAGGGTAGCATTCAATTCAGCCAGCGCGGCCAAGCCTTCACGCACCGCGGCGTCCGCACGGGCACGCTCGATGTGGGCCCAGGATCGCTCCGTGACTTCCATCAGCAACGCCAGATCGTTGGAAGACCAGACCCTAGGCGTTCTATCGTGGATTGCCATCAGTGCGGTCAAACGCCCGTCCTTTATCAACGGAACGCAAATGGTGGCTGCGATACCAATCGACTGGAAGGTTGCCGCTTCCTCCGGCTCGAGTTCCGCCAGGTTATCGTTCACCACCAATGGCTTGCCGACCCGCAGGTTGGTGACGGCCAGTCGACCGAAATCCGCCAGTCGATAATGTCCGACGATGCTCGGCGACCCGGCTCTCGCCCAATCGCCGCGAATGGTGAAACCGTCCTCGTCTTCATCCATGTCCGCGTAGGCACAATTGGACAAGTTCAAGTGCGCCGCCAGAATGCGCGTAGTGATCGCCATGATGGTCTGCGGGTCGGTGGCATTCGCCACGGCGCTGCCAATGGCATCAAGCACGGCGAGCCGCTGAGTCATGAACACCGTGGAGGTGGTCTCGGTGACCGTATCCAACACACCCACGATCTTGCCGAACTGGTCACGAATGGGGCTGTAGCAGAAAGTGAAATAGGCCCGTTCAGGGCCACCACCGCGCTCAATCACCAGCGGGAAGTTTTCAATAAAGGTGGCTTGCCCCTCAAAGGCCGCCTGCATGATCGGAGCGATCTCGCTCCAGGCTTCCTGCCAGACCTCATCGAATCGCCGGCCCAGCGCGTCGGGTTTACTGCCGAGGATGGGCAGGAACGCATCGTTGTAAAGCGTGACAAGCTCGGGGCCCCAGATGATCGCCTGGGGAAAATGGGAAGCAAGACTCAGCGCCACCGTGGTCTTCAGCACATCGGGCCACTGCCCAGGCGCCCCGAGCGGCGTGCCTTCCCAAGGATGGCGGCGGACCCGCTCAACCATTTCTCCGTAGCTTTGGAGCCAATCTGTCATTGCGTTCGATCCTTCTGAGACGCCAATACCAACGAGGATAGCGCTTGTAACCCCAAGCAGGGCCGTATTATCCCCCGCTGTGTGGGAATGCGCGATTGGATTGTGGGATGCGCCGGAGGGGCAAATGGGGGGTGAGGGGCAGACACGGGCAATGAGGCTACAGAAATATCCTACATATCGTTGGGATTTGGCCCTGATGTAAGTAGCGGGCTTGTTGAGTTGTAAGGCATACAGCTCAGATACTTACGGCCATGGCAATGATACCACCGCCCCACTACACATCCTGCTCGACTCAGCAGCCTACCGAATCCGTGCCGCCACACAATTCTTGGAGAGGCGATGCGTGATGAACTGACCATCGATCCCGCGACCCTTCAAGACCTGGCACAGCTGTGCTGCATCCCGCTGCGTGATGGGTGTGATGTGATGGATGTGATTGCCCGTCGATTGGATGCGGCACCGGCAGGTTCCACTTTATAAGCCTGCCCGCCAAATAAGCCTGCAAACCGACAACCTGTGGCGAGGGAGCTTGCTCCCGCTGGGCTGCGCAGCAGCCCCTTTTGTGAGCGCTGCGCACTCAAGCGGGAGCAAGCTCCCTCGCCACGCAGTGTGTAAATATTAAGACCGTGTGTAACTCGCTGCCGCGTTGGCGAGCAAGCTGAACCTCCTGCGGATCCTTGCTATGTCGGGGTGGAAAGCCTACCGACTCAGCCTTGACTCATCGTTCCCGAAAAACTCGCCTCCACCGGCCCGATAAGAAAGGCCGAGCCAACACCATCCCATTGCACCGTCACGCTTCCGCCATCACATTCAACCTCGACGGAACCGTCCAACAAACCACGACGAATTCCATTAACAGCCGCGCCACAAGAGCAAGAACCTGAGCCCAGCGCAATACCCGCCCCGCGTTCCCAGATGCGCAACCGAATATGTGTGCGATCAATGATCTGGACGAAATGAACGTTGGTCTTGAGTGGAAATAGTGCGTTGATTTCGATGGCCGGTCCTATCTTCGCGATATCAACGCTGGCCAGATCATCGACAAAATAGGTGCAGTGGGGATTTCCCATGCTGCATGCGGCTGGACTGCCGGCCAGTGGCAAGACAGTGGAGTCCAGCTCTTGCGCCAAGGGAATGTCCGACCAGCCGAAAAGCGGCACGCCCATGTCGACGGAAATGTCGCCGGTTGGCGTACGTTTGCAGGTAAGCAAACCGCGATTGGTGCGCAGGGTTATCGACCTGACATTTGCTGCGCGCATGAGCAGGTCCGCCGCTCCTCGCGTCGCGCTGCCACAAACGTCCAGCGCGGAGCCATCTGCGTTCCAGAACATCACGCGCGCATCAGCATCGTCGCAATCGAGCAGCACTGCGAGTTGGTTGAAGCCCACGCCCCGGTTCCGATTACCCAGTCGCTTGACCATGGCACTTGTCATTGGGTTAACGGCGTTTCGCGCGTCGACGATGACGAAGTCGTCGCCATTGGCATGCATCTTTTGAAAGCTCAGTTGCATGTAAACGCTCTGCTGGAGATTGAATTATCGACTCGCCCTGTTTTAACGGCCGCTTCTACTAGATGAACCATTGTTCTTCCTTGATCATTGTTTCTGTTGCGTCTGCTCATACGCCTTGGCCATGACCTCCCAGGTCTTGGCATCGGCAGGAATCAAATGCTCGATACGCAATGAACTCATCGTGATGTCGAGCGGCATGCCAAACGTAGTGAACGTCGACATGAACCGCAGCTCCCCCTGGGAAGAATCAACTCGTGTCAGCAACAGCGGAGGCAGTTCGTCAGCCAGGGCCGCAGCGCTGTCTGGGGCCGGCAGGCTCTTCAGAATCTCAGCCAGCGCTGGATTACTCAAGGCTTCCCTGGATGCTCGTTGCCAAGCCACTAGTCTTATTTCCTCGGCGTTACTCAAATGATCGCCCAAGCCAGCGGGTTGCAGCAGTGTCACCAAGAGGTTGAGCCCCTCTTCTGCGTTTCTGGCAAGGCCAACCAGATCGAACAACACTCCCGCGCTGGCGTTGGCGCCAAGGATGTCCCATTGAGCCCCCAAGACAATCGCCGGCGCAGGGTTATTGGCGCGAAGGATGTGTTCAATGGCATCACGCACCACTTCCATCGTCGATGATGTGAGCGGTGTCGTTTCGTAGCGAGGGGCGTAGCCGCTGGCGAGGAAGATGTCGTTGCATCGTTCCAACGGTACATCCAGGGCGGTCAACAAGTTATGCAGAGTGCCGGGACTTGGCTTCGCGCGCCCCGTCTCGATGCAACTAAGGTGACGCTGAGATAGCCCTGTTATCAGTGCGCAGTCCAACTGACTCAGTCCGGCCTGTTGGCGCAAGTGACGTAGTTGCGCTCCGGCCGAGGTTGGCGGCGTTGTTCGAGAGAAAGGTCGACTGGTCATCCGTTGACTCTGGCATTGCAGGGTGAGCGGCGTCGATGACCTCAGAGGTCATTGAAACCATGACGGTCGAATCACTAGCCTACTTCCACTGATCATGAACGAGTCCAAGGAGGCAAAGTGAAAAGACCCTACGTTGCACTTATCGCGCTACTGCTTTTTTCAATGTACACGGCGAGTACTGTGTTGCTCGCCGAGCAATCGCTCCTGGCGTTCGGACTCGGGCTCATGTCTCGCCCGGACACCGCGCAGGTCGTCATCGATCTTTATCTACTCGCTTGCATGGCATGCATCTGGATGTACCGGGACACTCGCTTGAAAGGCAGGTCGCTCATATCATTGCTGCCCTACATCCTGATAACGGCCATCTTCGTATCAATCGGTCCGCTGTTGTACATCGTCGTTAACGGATTTGGACGCCAATCGCCGCTGAAGCCTACCGCCATTTTGGGGCCAGCCAGAAACCTCGATTGTTGCCAGGCTCGTCGTACAAATGGATGCTGCCGATGATCCGTGTCGGATCCCCTGAAATACGGATCATCCAGTGACACTCGCGCCCGGCGGCGACAGCGGGGAGCGCATGGTCGCGCACGTACGTCAGCGCGCCATCATCCGGGTAAGGCCAGGGCACGCGGCAGTCGAGGTAGCGAACCACTTCCCAGTGTGGGAATAATTGTTGAATCGCTGGTGCGTCCGTCAGCTCAAGGGGGGTGAGGATGAGGCGGCGGGTTTGGAAGGCGGGGATGGGGTCCAAGGTGAATTCCTTTTTTAACGTTATGGCGTCCTGCGGAGCGGATGCTGCCAGCGTAGGTCGGAAAAACCAAGTTGCACATCCAACCACGGCGAAGGCCAATCACATCGTTTCGCGGCCTACACTGGAGGCGCTCAGTACCATTGAACCGTATAAGGACATCGCCTTGCGACAAATTGCCCTCAGCGATAGAAAACTCCGAGGTATCCCCCGCCGTCTCCGCTCGCTGGAGCGCTGGGCCGCGACATTTGACGGCCATTTCTACCCTCACCGTCATGAAAGCGAACGCTACGCGCATTGGAAAATCCCCGTCATCGATTCGCTCGTACAAGGTCCACAAGCACACATCGAAGTGCAGGCTTTCTGTATCCAACAGTTGCTCGAAGCTGCCGCCCATCTTTCTCGTGCAGCGGATCGTAGCCAAGGGTACTACCGCGTTGCCTGCCTGCTGACTTGGCCCTGGGTCCACCAAAGTGAAGTTACGGTGTTTTATGACCGTGACTATTACTTGAGATTCTTGGGACAGCACAACGCTCTTGCACCGCTACGCTTGAGCGACAAACTTGCCTTGGATGTGCCCGAATCGTTCATCGAGCATGGGCACGACGTAACCCAGTGCGATGATGAAGTCGACGTTCATTGGTGGTGTATCGGGGAACCAGCGTGATAGTGAAGCCCCGCTCAAATCTCATCGTCGGATTGGCCCTCGCCGTGGTCGCGACGCTGAGCTGGGCGTTGAACTTCATTGCGCCTTACGTCACCGGTGCCTACACGATCTATGACTTGTTGATCGTAAGATTCTTGATCGCCGGTGCCCTGGGCCTGGGTGTCGTGCTGCTCTATCGGGCCCAGCTTCGTCTGCTGCGCCGCGATCAGGTGCTTCTGGCCGCCGGCCTGGGCGTGATCGGCTACCTGGGCTATAGCGCCTGCATCGCCGCCGGCATCATCTTCGGCGGGCCGGTGCTGACCCCGGCCTTTATTGGCATGGTGCCGGTCTTGCTGGCACTGCTGGGCAACGCCACGACCAAAACCCTGCCATGGCGCAAATTGGCGATACCGCTGGTTTTCTTGACGGTTGGACTTCTGCTGTCGAACCTGGGCGCAATCCATCAACCCGTTGCAAGCGACGGTACCTGGCTGCTGGGTTTATTGTTTTCAATCGGTGCCGTGGTGTTGTGGCTCGTATTCAGTTGGCTGAACCAACACGCCCTGCTAACGCTGCCAGCCCACGCATCAGGCGCGTGGACCGGCCTCATGATGGTTGGCGCCGGAATCGGCACCTTGTGCTTGCTGCCGGCGGTACAGGCGCTCGACCTGCTCAAACTGCCGAGCCTGGGTTTTGGTGTTTCCGTTGCAGGGGATTTATACCTCTGGGGTTTGGGGATTGCGCTGATGTCATCCGTTGTCGGGGCCTGGGCCTGGAACGCCGCGTCCCGGCGCCTGCCCATGGTGCTTTCCGGGCAGTTGATCGCCCTGGAGTCATTGTTCGCGACGTTACTCGGCTTGGGGTTTCATGGCCGGCTGCCGACACTCCTGGAGGCGTCAGGTCTCGCAGCCGTGTTGGTTGGGGTGGTGATGGGGGTGCGTATCATCCTGACTTCCCGTGAGTCGTCAACTGGCCCCGGCCCTTAATCAGCAGATGACTGCCCTACCCTTTGTCAGGCTCTTCGACTGTTTTTTTGCGGCCCTTCGAAGCCACCACTTTGTATTCACCAGCGCTGGGCTCTTTCACTGAATGGGCGGTCAACGGGTCGTTGCGAAAGCGGTGATACGCTGAAGTTTTACCGACGGGAAGACGAACAGTTTCGATATGAGCCGCCTCTATCGAGCCTGCGGTCAAGAAAGCACTCGGCTCCATCGCAAATCGTTCGGCCAGCGCATACGCCATCTTGTGACTGATAGGCCGATCGCCATTGAGCACTTTGGACACCGCCGTTTTATCGCCGATTTCAGGGAGGTCTGAACCGGTGAGCCCGACCGTCTCCATAAGGTCCTTGATCAGCTGTACAGGCGTGCAGGTCGCCTCAAAAGCGGCATTCGATTCGCGAAACTGGTCGGAGTCGCTCTGGTAGGCCAGGATCTCATCCTCAAGTTCAACGAGAATTCTCTCTTCGGTTCTGTTCAGCTCGTGCCCATCGGTGAGCGCATCGAGCAAGTCCGTCGCACGCTTATAGTCGGCAGGAGTTTTGATGCCGTGCACAAACTCACCGCGCAGGCGATCCAGTACCGCGTGTAGCTCGCCAAGCGTAGCGATCACGGTTTGAAAGTCGGTCCGGGCTGCGCTCATCGTCTTACCCCTTTGTTTCTTGCATACCAGATGTTGGCAACGTCGTAATCAGCATGCGTGTAGATGTGTTTGACGTAGAACTTCTGTCGGGTGAAGTTGACTCCGCCTATCACCCTCAGATTATTGCCACCCACGTCGATCACCACCCAATTCATCGCAGCTCTGGGCTTGAACAAGTCGACACCGTGCACACCGAAAAGCTTTTGCAGGTCCGAGAACCCTTTGGGGCGCGCCATCCTTAAAATGCGCAGGCAACGATCAAGCCCAGCCTTATCGTTTGGGTAGAGAATCGCAGCGTCGCCAAAACGTGATGGTGTGAGTATATCCATGGGCGTCCTTGTCTTCGGGCCGATGGTACTCTTGTTGTGTTTTTTCACAACTTCTGTTTGATGACTGCCGGGAGCATTCATATGTGGAAAGATTTCAAAGGCGCAAGCGGCGGGGGCTCAAACAGAAAGGGCGCGTTGCGCAAGGGAATTGGCAACGCGCCCATCAAACGGGCGCTCGAACAATATAGCCCAGCACGCGGTTTCCGACAGGCCATCACTGCGCGGGTTTCACCCGTCGCATGAGGTCGTCCAAGGCGTAGGTATCCAGAAAAGCCGTCACTTCAACGATCTGGCCATTCTTGAACGTCATGTGCCACAGATAGGTGTTGTCGTAGGGTTTGTGATCCAGCGCCGTGGCCGTTCCATTCCAAAGAACCGCCACGACATCGCCCTGGGCAACGATACTGCGCACCGTAGGGACAATTGGCGTTGCCAGCCTCGCGGTAATTGGCCGCACGGCTTGGGCCAACTCAGCCTTGCTGGCGTAGACAGCCGAAACGGGGCTCGTGCCGGCCACGGTCCATTTGGCATCTGGCGCCAGCAGATCGAACACTGTGCCCTTGCCTTGCTGCCAATTAGCGAATGCCTGGCGCACCAGATCCGTGTTGGTGTTTTGAGTATTCTGCGAAGCCCAGGCGTGGGCCGTTGAAAATATTAAAGACAAAGCGAGAACCTGGACGCGCCAAGCCAAACTCATCCATTTCATCATGATGCTCCTCATAGCAATTGAGTGGGTGAGGGTCTTCAGGAAGAACCTTACCGGCATGTGCCCTTAAGCTTTTGCCCGATACTGCTGTGGGGTTGCATGATGCTGTTCAGTGGCCTGAAGTTCGCTTAAGTGGACAATGCATCAAGATATGGCCGCGCGACATTTTCATAGAACGCTTGCGCCGCCAGGTTCTTGTCTTTCGCCTCCAACATAATGTCGAAACGGTCCAGGAACCCAAGCGCGTAGGTGTTCGTCCAGCCATTCCACATCCGATCGCTGTGGCCGTACAAATCACGTTTGGAAACGGCCTTCAACAATACCTCCATCTCAAGCTTGCGGTCTGCATCGAAACCCAACTCTTGAAGGCGCTCCGGAGGCTGTGAGTAATGCATGGTGGGCCGAACCCCACGCCAACTTTCGATGATGCGATCGACTCGCGAGGAGTCCGGCGCGATGTAATCGTTCTCGTTGATCCAGCAGTGATGGATGTCCAGCACGACGGGGGCAAGGTCAGCGAGTTGCAGGCAATCATCCACGCCGTAAGTCTTCTCCTCGTTTTCAAACGTGATGCAATTGCGTGCCACTTCCGTCAGTTGCGGCCAGAGCCCACGAATCCCCTCGCCTCCCAGGCGCCCGGCGATGTGCACGTTGCATTTGAAATCCTGGAAGCGCCGTCCGTAGCCCATCATGCGAATCATGTCGGCGTGGTATTCAAACTCGGCGATGCTGTTTTCCACCACCGATGGTTTATCCGAACCCAACACGCAGTATTGGCCAGGGTGAAAAGACAATCGGACATCCGCCGAACGCGCCACCTCGCCAATCGCAGCGAAACGCTCTTCAAGTTGACGTTGAATAACCGGGTCCCGATAAAACCCGCGCACTTTCGGATGGCTGTAGAACGGCAGCAGGTCGCTGCTCAGGCGAAGCATGCGCAGAGTAGGCGGCAACTCGGCAACGTAGGCGATCAGGCGCAACTGCGCGTCGAGATTGTGGGCGACCACTTCCAGTAGCTTGTCGCGGGCGACCTGGGGAGCGACGCCGTCCATCCAGCGCAACGTCGTGGTGCGAGGATTTAATGGGCTTTCGATTGCTTTCAAGGCGCTGACTGAAAGGCCGCGATCTGGGTGCCGGTATTGGCAGGCGAAGCCGATTCGGGGGTGGGTCATGGAGTATCCTGGCCGTTGGGTCCGTATGGGCGGTAGACATTACGGTGGCCGAGTGGTGCTTTTTGATTGGCTATTCTGACAATGGACTGCTAGCAAATAGGGCGTTGGATATCGCTGAGCCGCGTTAAACATTCCAGTCCTGGATTTTCCCATATCGCCCTTTTTCGGACGCCGAAAACCACAAAACATGGGTTTTGCCTCAGGCTGGATGCGGCCAAGCTTGGGGAGGCTTTCAGTGCCGGAAACGCCGTCGTTACGCAGGTCGCGGAGTGGGTTGGGCGGCGGTTGTCAAGGAGGCAGACCGTATAGCCAATCGATACACACGTATAGACAATAGCTATACGTAGGTATAGCATTCATTTGGAGCCCCAACACGGCTTCAATTTGAACGTTAGATCTTTCGAACGAGAGATCATATTAAGCGCAGTACTGGAACGTATCCAAGGCGGAAATCACATGTCCGTAAATATTGAAAATGTTGAAAGATCAAAGCCCGTTCCCATCAACATGAGAGCGGACGAAAAAAAACGGAACCTGATCGATCTGGCTGCTGCCATGTCCGGTCGTGATCGAACCAGCTTTATCTTGGAGGCTGCTTGTCAGAAAGCAGAGGAAGTCATCTTGGATAAGCGCCTGTTCCTTCTCGACGACGTGGCATTTGACGCATTTGAACAGGCAATGGAAGCCAACCCGATTCGAGGTAACGAGTGTCTACATCAACTTCTCGAAAGGCCCAAACGGTGGAGCTGAGGGCTCCCGAAAAGCTGAACGACGAACACATCCTGGATGAATTCGATTCTGGCGTGGCGTCGATCAACGATTATCTTCAAAGGCATGCCCGCAAAGCTCAGGTCGCAAAACAGGCCGTGGTCTATGTGGTCTGCCGTAAGGATACGCCTGTCGTGGCGGGGTACTACACCCTATCCAGCGGATCGATAGCCCGGGAAAACGTTGTCCCAAAGAGCCATCAACGCAACTCGCCAAGCGTGCATCCGGTGACACTGTTGGGGCGGATGGGGATCACTTTGGCGGCTCAAGGCCAAGGCTTTGCGATTGACCTGCTGCAGGATGCGATCGAGAGGGCGATCACCGCGTCTGCCACCATTGGTTCTACCGCTATGATCGTGCATCCGCTTAATGAGCGGCTATCAGACTTCTATGCCAAATATGCTGGGTTTATACCGTGCCCTGGGCTTTCGCCTATCACGTTAATGCTGCCGCTCCGGTAATACGTCGGACCCGCACTGATGATTTCATGGATACCTAAGACTAGGATGTGGTCATTGCGACCACGGCCCCTTCGTACCAGGCTCTACGTGACATTTCTTAACCCTCTGCACAGCTTAAATGGACGCTTCCAACCGTCAAGAATCCAGAGCGAGGGAGCATAAACCCCCATTCCGTCTTGGGCTGATGGGCGAACGCCCTATCGCCGTTCCCACCATGGGTCCCACATCTCCTTTTTTCAGATACCAAAAACCACAAATCCCCGACTTTCTCTAGGAAAATCAGGGATTTGTGTTTGCAGAATGTGGCGGTGAAGGAGAGATTCGAACTCTCGATACAGTTTCCTGTATACACACTTTCCAGGCGTGCTCCTTAAGCCACTCGGACACTTCACCGTGTCTCGGCAAACTGTTCAGTCTGTCGAGGCGCGCTAATGTAGTCGAAAGCTTTTCCGATGGCAAAGGTTTTTTTCAGAATTTTCATGTGGTTAAGGCTGGCTGGCATTTCAAACGCGCCGAGGCATGGCAAACCGGCCAAACTCTGGCTTTGTCTGGTTGCTGCGCTATAGAAGCAGGCGCGGCCTGCCGGGCGGACCGGGCTGTTTGTCGGGAGCGCGGCTGACCGGCGAGTCAGTCACGGCGCTTTACCTGGCCTGCGGCGGTGGGTAACGTCTGCTCCACTTCTCTTACAAGGAATAGCGCCATGAGCGACCTGATTGCCTACCACCTCGACGACGGTATTGCGACTCTGACCTTGAACAACGGCAAGGTCAATGCTATCTCGCCTGACGTGATCATCGCGTTCAACACCGCGCTGGACCAGGCGGTGGCCGATCGCGCAGTGGTGATCATCACCGGGCAGCCGGGTATTCTGTCCGGCGGTTACGATTTGAAAGTGATGACCGCCGGACCCAAGGAGGCGGTGAGCCTGGTCGCGTCCGGCTCCACCCTGGCCCGTCGCCTGTTGTCGCACCCCTATCCCGTCATCGTCGCATGCTCGGGGCATGCAGTGGCCAAGGGCGCGTTCCTTTTGCTGTCGGTGGATTACCGCATCGGTGTAGACGGGCCGTTCACAATCGGCCTGAACGAGGTGCAAATCGGCATGACCATGCACCACGCCGGCATCGAGCTAGCCCGCGATCGCTTGCGCAAGTCTGCCTTTCACCGCTCGGTCATCAATGGAGAGATGTTCAATCCGCAGAGTGCCGTGGACGCCGGTTTCCTTGATAAGGTGGTCTCGGCCGACGAGTTGCAAGCCGCGGCATTGGAGGCGGCGCGCCAGCTGAAGAAGATCAACATGACGGCGCACAAGAACACCAAGCTCAAGGTCCGCAAGGCGCTGCTGGACACTTTGGACAGCGCGATTCTGTTGGATCAGGAATATATGGGCTGACCCCCAAATTATTCAGGGAGCGGCCAGCGCTTTGTCCTACACATGTCGAGTAAAAATCCGGCAACCGCTCTAGCCCGCTTCTTTCAAGTTGCGGCGAAACAAATACTTAAACATCGGCCATCTCCTACCTCTTTAGGGACAATTGCTGAAAACAGTGCACATCCGTACACTGCGCCACCTTTTGTCCCAATGGGGCCTGTAGATGTTGTTTGCACTGCGTATGTCGTTGATGGCCCTGCATTTTGTCCTGGCGGGTGTGCTTGGCGTGATGCTGGGGCTGTGCCGGCCGTTCAACCCCGACAACAGCCGTTTATGCGCCAGGCTGTATGCACTGCCTGCGATGTGGATCCTGCGCTTGCGGGTGAAGGCCGAGGTGGACACGCTGGTGAATAAATCCCAGGGTTGCGTGATCATCGCCAATCATCAGTCCAACTATGATCTGTTCGTGTTCGGCAACGTGGTGCCGCGTCGTACCGTGTGCATTGGCAAGAAGAGCCTGAAGTGGGTGCCGCTGTTTGGCCAATTGTTCTGGTTGGCCGGTAACGTGTTAATTGACCGCGGCAATGCGATCAAGGCGCGCAAGTCGATGCTGACCACCACGCATACGCTCCAGCACGAGAACACGTCTATCTGGGTGTTTCCGGAAGGTACGCGCAACCTCGGCGCAGAGCTGCTGCCGTTCAAGAAAGGCGCATTTCAAATGGCGATCGCCGCCGGGGTGCCGATTGTCCCGGTGTGTGTCAGCAGCTACATCAAGCACATGCGCCTCAATCGCTGGCGCAGTGGTGACATTCTCATACGCTCGCTACCGGCAATTCCTACGGCAGGCCTGAGCATGGATGACATGCCCCGCCTCGTCGCCCAATGCCGGGAACAGATGCGCGAGTGCATCGAGACGATGGATCGGCAGCTGCAAGCCGCCTGAGCCAAAAACCCGCCTCCATGGCGGGTTTTCCTTTACCAGCGAACTCAGCGGATTTTGCTGACTCTCAAGCACCATGGCGCGCTAAGCTGCACGTGCCTGCCACTGCCAATTTCCAAGAAGAAGTGAACCATCATCATGGGTAGAGTCGTTGCTGCTGCGGTTTACAGCGCCGGTAAGAAAGTCACCAACATTACCCTCGACGAAGGCAGCGCCTGGGCTGCAAAACCAGGACATTTCGTGTGGATCGGACTCGAAGAGCCGAGCACGCTGGAGCTGACCAACCTGCAACGCCAGTTCAACCTGCATGAGCTGGCGATTGAAGATGCCATGGAGAAACACAGCCGTCCGAAGCTGGAGACGTTTGGCGATGCGCTGTTTATCGTCACGTATTCGCCGGTACGCCAGGACGGCAAGCTGCAGTTCATCGAAACCCATATCTTCGCCGGCAAGGGTTACATCATCACCGCCCGCAACGGTCACTCCGCGTCCTACGCCCACGTCCGGCAACGCTGTGAGGCACGTCCTATTCTGCTGGAGCACGGGGAAGATTTTGTCCTCTACGCCATCCTCGATTTCGTCATTGAAAACTACCAGCCAGTGGGCGAAGCCATTCACGCCGAGATCGATGAGCTGGAGCGCAACGTGCTGTGCAGCGCTCTCAACGAGCGAGACATCCAAAATCTGCACAGTTTGCGCCGCGACGTGCTGCGCCTGCGTCGCTACGCGGCGCCGATGGTGGAAATCAGCGAAGAACTACAGCGGCTGGACTTTCCGTTCATCGACAAGAATATGAGCCCGTATTTCCGTGATGTGCAGATTCACGTCACCCGGCAGATGGAAGACTTGGCGACCCTGGCGGACATTGCCAGCCAGACCATCGAGATTGGTGTGCTGCTCGAAGCGTCACGCCAGAGCGTGGTGCAACGCAAGTTCGCGGCATGGGCAGCGATCCTGGCGTTCCCGACGGCTGTCGCCGGGATCTATGGGATGAACTTCGAGAATATGCCGGAGTTGACCTGGCACTACGGCTACTTCCTGGTGCTGGGGTTTATCGGGGTGGGGTGTACCGCGTTGTGGGTGAGTTTCAAGCGGTCGGGATGGTTGTAAGAGAGGAGCAGCTGCAAGCTTTGAGCTTCAAGCTGCAAGTTCGGGCTTGCAGCGCTTGTAGCTTGTAGCTTAAAGCTGCTTCTGAGCCACAAAACGCATCATCCACTCCGCCACGGTCGTGCCGTGATGTTCATGTTCAAGGCTCGCCACGCCCTGGCTATAGATCTGTTCGCCGAGGTGCTGTTGGCGGATCTCCAGCAAGGCCCGGGAATAATCGTGGATGAATTCCGGATGGCCTTGGAAGCACAGGACTTGATCGTTGATGTGATAGGCCGCGAAGGGGCAGAAATCGCTTGTAGCGATGACCGTGGCATTTGCTGGCAGCTCGGTGACTTGATCCTGATGGCTGATCAGCAAGGTCAATTCTTCCATTACCGGGCTCATCCACGGCGCCTTGGCCGCGAGCTTATAACGATGGGTGCCCACGCCCCAGCCTTGGCTCGCCCGCTCGGTCTTGCCACCCAGCAGCAGCGCCAGCAACTGATGGCCAAAGCAGACGCCCAACAACTTGTCGCCACGCTGGTAACGGTCCAGCAAGTAGGTCTTGAGGGTCTGGATCCAGGGATCGGTGCCGAAGGAGTCGGCCTTGCTGCCTGTGACCAGATAGGCGTCGAATTGCTCATCGTCACTGGGGTATTGCCCTTCCACCACGTTGTACACGGTGAAATCAGCCGCAATGGGCTGCTGCGAAAACAGGCGCTGAAACATCTGCCCGTAACCCTGATATTGGTCGACCAGTTCCGGACGCAGGATATCGGTTTCCAAAATGCAGATGCGTAGCGACATAAAAAATACCTGACAGGATGATGGGAATATTGCACACCCAGAGCCTGCCTTGAAACACCGCCCCAAGGCAAGCCCCCTCCCCGTCAGAACAGCGCCTGGCTCGCAGCTTTTTCCAGCAACAGGGCGGGCGGTGAGAAACGTTCACCGTATTGATCGGCCAGGGATTGGGCACGGTCCACGAACGCCTGCACACCGTATTGGTTGATGAACTGCAACGCACCGCCCGTCCAGGCCGCAAAGCCGATGCCGAAGACCGAGCCGAGGTTAGCGTCCGCCGTCGAAGTGACGACGCCCTCCTCGACGCAGCGCACGGTCTCCAAGGCCTGGATGAACAGCAGGCGATCACGGATGTCCTGAGGCGGGATTTGCCGATCGGGCTTCTCGAAGCGGTGCTTGAGCTTCGGCCAGAGGTATTTCTGTCCCTGGGCCGGGTATTCGTAAAAACCGGCGCCGGCGGCTTTGCCCGGTCGCTTGTCTTTCTCGAGCAGCCAGTCAATCACGGCGAACGCTGGGTGCTCAATCGGCGTCTTCCCTTCTGCTTGCAGGTCCTTGGCCGTTTGCGTGCGGACATGGCTCATCAGACTGAGGGAAACTTCATCTGAAACAGCCAGGGGCCCGACCGGCATCCCGGCCTTGCGCGCCTCGGTTTCGATCATCGGCGCACTCACACCCTCGCCAAGCATCGCGATGCCTTCATTGATGAAGGTGCCAAAAACCCGCGACGTGAAGAAGCCGCGGCTGTCGTTGACCACGATCGGGGTCTTGTCGATTTGCAGGACGAAATCGAAGCCCCGGGCAAGGGTTTCCTCGCTGGTCCGCGCCCCCTTGATGATTTCAACCAAAGGCATTTTTTCCACTGGGCTGAAGAAGTGCAATCCGATGAACTTGCCCGGGTCCGGCACCGCCATCGCCAAGCCGCTGATGGGCAACGTCGAAGTGTTGGAAGCGATCACCGCGTCAGGCCCTGCCATCGCCTGGGCTGCCGCCGACACGGTGGATTTCAAAGCCCGGTCTTCAAATACGGCTTCGATGATCAGGTCGCAACCGATCAGATCGGCATCGCTGTCGGTGGGATGGATGCGCGCCAGCGTGGCATTACGCTGTCCATCGGCAAGCTGGCCACGGGCGACTTTTTTGTCCAGCAACGCCGCCGAGCGGGCCTTGCCCTTTTGCGCTGCGGCCAGGTCGATGTCCTTGAGCACCACGTCGATGCCAGCCATTGCGCTGACATGGGCGATGCCGGCCCCCATCATCCCGGCACCGAGCACGCCGATTTTGTTTGTCCGATAAGGCGTGAAACCCTCTGGGCGGGAACCGCCGGCCTTGATCTCGTTGAGTTGAAACCAGAAGGTGCCGATCAGGTTCTTGGCCACTTGGCCGGTGACCAACTCGGCGAAATAACGGGTCTCGATCAGATGCGCCGCGTCAAACCCCACCTGTGCACCTTCGACGGCGGCGCAGAGGATTTTCTCCGGAGCCGGCAAGCAGCCCTGGGTCTTGCTGCGCAGGATCGAAGGCGCGATCGCCAACATTTGAGCGACTGCCGGGTCGGACGGGGTCCCGCCTGGCATACGATAGTCTTTGCTGTCCCATGGTTGAGCCGCGCTCGGGTTGGTGAGAATCCAGGCCCGGGATTTCGCCAGCAGTTCGTCGCGGTCCGCCGCCAGCTCATCGATCAAGCCGACCTGCAGCGCCTGTTGCGGACCCACACGCTTGCCTTCAAGCAAATACGGCAGGGCCTTTTCCAGGCCCAGCAGGCGCACCATTCGCACCACACCGCCACCGCCTGGCAGCAGGCCGAGGGTGACTTCCGGCAAGCCGATCTGCACCGACGGATGATCCAACGCGACGCGATGATGGCAAGCCAGGCAGATTTCCCAACCGCCGCCCAGGGCCGCGCCATTGATGGCCGCGACCACGGGCTTGCCTAAGGTTTCCAAGGCCCGCAGTTGCGCCTTGAGTCCCAAGACCGTTTGGTAGAAGGCCTGGGCCTCGTGCTTGCCGACCCTGATCAGCTCGTTCAGGTCGCCGCCAGCAAAAAAGGTTTTTTTGGCGGAGGTGACGATCACGCCGGCAATCGAATCTTTTTCACCGGTCAAGCGAGCTACGCAAACGGCCATCGCCTCGCGGTAGATCGCGTTCATGGTATTGGCACTCTGGCCTGGCATGTCCAGGGTGAGGACGACGATCCGGTCCTCGCCGGTTTCGTAACGAATGGCGTCGATCATGAAAAGTGTTCCTTGAAGTCGGGACTCAGAGGCGTTCGATGATGGTGGCGATGCCCATGCCACCGCCGACACACAAAGTCGCCAGGCCATAGCGCTGGCGACGCACCTCCAGTTCATCGAGCAGCGTGCCGAGGATTGCGCAGCCCGTGGCACCCAAAGGGTGACCCATGGCGATGGAGCCGCCGTTGACGTTGACCTTGGCCGGGTCGATGGCCATGTCCTTGATGAATTTGAGCACCACCGAGGCGAAGGCTTCGTTGACTTCGAACAGGTCGATGTCTTCCACCCGCAGCCCAGCTTTCGCCAAGGCCTTGCGGGTGGCTGGGGCCGGACCGGTGAGCATGATGGTCGGCTCGGAGCTGGTGACGGCAGTGGCGACGATTCGCGCCCGAGGCTCCAGGCCCAGCTCCCGTCCCTTGGCCTGGGAACCGATCAGCATCAGCGCCGCGCCATCGACGATGCCCGAACTGTTGCCCGGTGTGTGCACATGATTGATCCGCTCGACATGACTGTAAACCCGCAACGCCGTGGCATCGAAGCCCGCCTGCCCCATCGCTTCGAAACTCGGCCTGAGCTTGCCCAGGCCTTCAAGCGTTGAGTCGGCGCGGATGAATTCGTCGTGGTCCAGCAACACGATTCCGTTCTGGTCCCGCACCGCCACCAACGATTTGTGAAACGAACCGTCGTCACGGGCCCGCGCGGCTTTTTGCTGGGACTGCATGGCGAACGCGTCGACGTCCTCGCGATTGAAACCCTCCAGAGTGGCGATCAGGTCGGCACCAATGCCTTGGGGCACGAAATGCCCGTGCAGGTTGGATTGCGGGTCCAGCGCCCATGCGCCACCGTCACTGCCCATCGGCACACGCGACATCGACTCGACGCCGCCAGCCACTACCAGATCTTCGAAACCGGAGCGCACTTTCATCGCGGCCAGGTTCACGGCCTCCAGTCCCGAGGCGCAAAAGCGGTTGAGTTGCACGCCGGGTACGCTCACGTCCCAGTCGGCCACCAGAATAGCGGTCTTGGCAATGTCGGCGCCTTGGTCGCCCACTGGCGTCACGCAACCGAGCACAACGTCATCCACATGACGGGTGTCCAGGCTCATGCGCTGCCGTAACGCAGTAAGCAGGCCAGTGACCAGGTTTACCGGCTTGACGGTGTACAGCGCGCCGTCGGGTTTACCCTTGCCGCGAGGCGTGCGTAATGCATCGAAAATATAAGCTTGGGTCATGACATCCTCGAACCGCCATCGGCATGGAACAAACCCCTCCAACCTTAAGCCCAGCGGCGCTGGATGCAATGACCACAGTGCTCAACGGCATTGACAGC
Source organism: Pseudomonas sp. Z4-20 (assembly GCF_051131955.1). NCBI lineage: Bacteria > Pseudomonadati > Pseudomonadota > Gammaproteobacteria > Pseudomonadales > Pseudomonadaceae > Pseudomonas > Pseudomonas sp. Z4-20. The sequence goes on along the minus strand of NZ_CP071641.1, from coordinate 1,778,239 downwards.
CACGCCCAGACGAACGGTAGCGAGCTATCGGGTTAACCGGTTCAGGTAAGCAAGCTGTCTAGCAAAAGGCCCGGCAAGAAGCTGGCAATAGGCCTCATGCCTTTTTAATAGCGACACAGCTCAAGTTGATATGAATTGGATCTAAGCCATAGCAGCCGTGGACCCTAAGGTAAACGTATACAAGTAAGTCGTCGGGTTTTGCCGAGGCGCTTGTGCAACAGGAAGTGCAACGCCAGCCGAGATGGAGTTATGCAGGCTGGCCTCAGGAAATAACAAAAAGGCGGGCCAGCCATGTTCAAACATTCGAAAGTTCGTCAAGCCGGACTCATTCTCTTTGCCACGACGCTGCTGTTGATTCTGCCGAATATCACCAAGGTGATCGGCTGATCCAGGCACGTGGTGTCCGCACCCTCAGTAAGTCGCATCACCGATAAATACGAGACGGATCGTTGTTCCGACAACGGTGGTTGTGCCAACCTTTGCACTCCCCCTCGACATGGACGGCGACTTATTTGAAAGCTTTCACATTGATCGGGGCGCTGCTGCTCAGCACGCCTTCATACGCCGCGCAGTTGGTGTTGGAACTGGGTACGAATGCGCACACCTGGCAAACCGAAGAGCTGCTCAAGCATCCGGAAGTTCAAACCGTCCAAATCATTGAAGATGTTTCCTACAAGAAACCCATGAGTTATCAGGCCGTGCCGTTGACCGCACTGTTGACCGGAGTCCGATCGGACGACCATCTTCAGGCCGTGGCGCTGGACGGCTTTGCAGCCGAAATGCCTGCGGCGCCGCTGCTCAACACGAACGGCGCCCGAGCGTGGCTGGCGATTGAAGACCCGGCCAAACCTTGGCCGCCGCTGGGGCAAGGCAAGCACGGCGCCGGCCCTTTCTACCTGGTCTGGACCGATCCCCAAGCGGGCCATATCAGCCCCGAACAATGGCCCTACGCAGTGGCGACCATCAAGCGCCTGTCGGCGGTGGCCGAGCGTTTCCCGGCGCTACTGCCCTCGCCCACCCTGGCCAAGGATGATCCTGTCAATAAAGGTTTCGAGTTGTTCCAGAAAAACTGCCTGGCTTGCCATCGCCTCAACGGCGCGGGTGACGCGCAGTTCGGTCCGGACCTGAACATCCCCTTCAATCCCACAGAATATTTCTCGGGAGACTTCCTCAAGCGCTACATACGGGATCCGCAAAGCCTGCGTCGTTGGCCCCAGGGGAAAATGCCCGGGTTCGCGGCGGCGGTGCTGCCGGACGCGGAGTTGGATTTGCTAGTGGGGTATTTGAAGCACATGGCGGGGCGCAAGCAGCCATTGAAGCAGTAAGTTGGCCATTGGGTTGAGCTGCTCCTCCCCCACAAAGGCGCGCTCGCCAGGAGTTCGCCAGGCGTTACTAGACACATGAAAACGGCCGACACGATGGCCAGCCGTTGCTGTGGATCTGTTGGAAAGTATCAGGCTTGCAGGCGCCGAATCTCCTGCTTGACGCCCCACCCTTCGATGATGCCACCCAAAGGTTCGACCACGGCTTCGAAGTTCATCTCGAAGTCGCCAATGTCGTCATAAGTGGCGTACATCACCCGGCTCAGCTCCAATGACCAGGCGCCATCATCCCGGGCGCTGATCTGCGCATTCAACGACTCTCCCCGAAAATGACCTGCCGCGCGCCGTGCCCGTTCCTCGTCGGGAAAAATGGCGTAGAACTCGATGGGATGAAACTGGGAAAAATCGAAACCGCCTTCTTTCATGCGGCGCAACACGCTGGTGCTGATGTCTTCTTGATAGGCTGTGCTCATGAAACGTCCTCCTCAGAACCGATGGATAGACTTTCCGTCCTCCCGTGCGTGCAACCTGCGTTACAAGCGATACGGCATCAAATGACCGTCGGGACACAAGCATGTAGCTGACAAGACCGGACCTTGGCGATCCTTTCGCTGATCTCGATTGCAGAGTAGCTTCAAGTCAGTGCGGCTGCCAAGCGGGACCAGACAATGAATTTCATGAAGCCGATTTAATGCTGATGATTTCAATACTGTTTTGGGTCTTCAGGCTCTTGACTGTGGGGTCGTCGGTGCGACCTTCCAAATCGTTGAGGTCAAGCTCTTTCGAGAGAGGCACCAGCTTCTCCCGAATCAGTTGTGCCGCTTGTTCCATCGTGGGCTCCTGGGCGTAATCAAACTGCTCGGCGATCGTTTCGCCGTGATCGTCAACGAAGGTGATTTCCCACTTTTGCATCAGTGTCTCCTTGATCGATGGAATGGCCGGGCTTACCTCTATCTCGACATTGGCGGCGAAACAATCGTTCCGCTGAGTTCGTAGGCGGCACCTACGAAAAAACCGCCTCAAGGGCGGTTTTTCTTAGAGTGATCAGGATTATTTTTCGGCGCGTTCTTTCAACGCTTTCAGGGTATTGAACGGCGCATCCACGACGAACTTGTTAGCCAGCCAGGACGGAACGTCGCCACCCGGCTCGGTATGGACCTGGTAAATCACCTCGACCTGGTCCGCCCCCTTGGGAGTGAACTTCCAGAAACCGTCGACTTGTGTCACGCGCACGAAACCCTTCTCTTCAGGGGCATAGGTGGGGACACCCTTGAGGTTGCGAGTCAGGCTGCCATCGGCGCCTTCGGCGGTGGTGACCTCCAGCACGGAGTCACGGGGCGTAACCGGCCATGGTGTGTTGAATTGAGTGTAGGTCCAGCTCTTGCCGCCTTCGTGCTTGAGCAGTTTCTGGCTCTTGCATTCATGAATCCAGGCACAGGCGCCCGCTACGTCTTCCTGCAAGGCTCGCAACTTCGCCATGGTGGTCTTCATGACGGTCACGCCCTGGTAGGCCTTGTACTTGGAACCGCTGACTTCACTGAGTGAAACCTTGATACCTTCCTTTTCCTTGGCAACCTGCCAATCCTCAGCCTGGGCTGTAGCCGTCGCCAAGAACACAGTCAAACCACACAACACAGCCATACGATGCAGCGAACCCATAGTTGTTTTCCTTGTTTTCGAAGTTCCGATCTTGACGCATTACGCTGCCGTGACTTGCTCCCACCAACCGATCAGCCGAATGGCTTCGTCACTGCTGTAACCACAGACCTCGATATCGGCCTCGAATGCCGAGCACACCGCCGGACGCTCCGGTTGGCCAAAGATCTGGCACAGATTAGCGGACGACAGTTGCACGCAACGTTCGCCCGCAGGTTTGCCCTGGGGCATGCCCGGAATGGGCGAACTGATGGACGGGGCGACGCAACAGGCGCCACAGCCTTCACGGCATTCCATGAGGACGATATCCTTACGACAGGTAATGATTGGTAACAGAAGACAGAGTAACGACTAAAACAGTTGTTTCAAATTGCCAGCCGCGTGTTTTTTCGTACATCGCCCGGTGACCGGACGGTCAGCGACGAACAGCAGTGTTTTGCAGCGCTTATTGCTTGAATTCGAACTCCAGCGCGGCGCCTTCCACTTCGTTGCGCTCCTGGTTGCGCAGCGGCAGCTGCATCTCGTTGCTCAGCAGGCGACCGTTGAGTTGGAACGGACCGGGCTTCTCGCCGAACATCGACGGCAATAACGGCTCACGCTTGGGTAACGGTACTTTGCCCGGTGGTTGCAGCTCATCGACCATATCGTGCGGCAGGCTCAGGTCAAGCTTGGCCGGCGGCAAAGGCGTCTTGGCAACCTCACGGGCCGATTTGCTCTTGGAGGCGATGGGCGCGCGTTTTTTCTTCGTCGTGGCGGATTTTTTAGCAGGGGACTTTTTGACCACCGCGGCTTTCTTCGGCGTGTCCTTCTTGGCGCTAGCGGTGGTTTTTTCCTGCGCTGGAGCCGCCACGGCAACGCCTGCGACATGGAAGGCGCTCAACAGGCCAATCAAAACCCAGGCAGCAGGACCAATAGCTTTCATAGACACAACGACATTTGCGGCAGAGTCTCCATGCTCGCCCGATTATGAGGCGCTGACAAGCGCATCAAACCAAGCCACTGATTCCTATAGAAACCCGTTGGCTGTCTCTTGGCACAATTGAGTGGCCAGCAGCCCCAGCGTCATCAACGCTCGCTCTGCCTCGCGGTTCCACGGTGTGCCGCAATTGAGCCGGATGCAATGGTTGAACTGCTCGGTGTTGCTGAAAATCAGCCCTGGCGCGATGCTGATGCCTTGTTGCAACGCCCGCACATGCAATTCCTGAGTGTTGACCCGCCCCGGCAGGCTGACCCACAGGATGAAACCTCCGGTGGGACGGCTCATTTGCGTGCCTTCCGGGAAGTATTGCTGCACCGCCAGTTGGAAGGCGCTGAGGTTTTTGCGGTACTCCTGGCGGATATAGCGCAGGTGTCGGTCGTAGCCGCCGTTTTCCAGATAGGCCGCGATTCCCATCTGGGTGACGCTGCACGCCGAGTGGGTACTGAAGGTCTGGAGCCGCTGGATTTCGTGCTGGAACTTGCCGGCGATCATCCAACCAATGCGCACGCCTGGTGACAGCGTCTTGGAAAAACTCGAACAGTAGATCACCCGGTCCAATCGATCGTAGGCCTTGAGCGCCTTGGTACGGCCCTGCTCGAACATCAGCTCGCCATAGATATCGTCTTCGACGATCTGAATGTCGAAGTCCGACGCCAGGCGCAGCAGCTGCTTCTGCCGCTCCTCAGGCATGGTGCCGCCGAGGGGATTGCTCAGGCGCGTAGTCAGGACCAGCGCCTTGATTGACCATTGGTTGGCCGCCAGTTGCAAGGCTTCAAGGCTCATGCCAGTGACAGGATCACTCGGGATCTCGATCACCTTGAGCCCCAGCAGATCCGCCAGTTGCAGCAAACCGTAATAGGTTGGCGATTCGGCGGCGATCAGGTCGCCAGGTCGAGTCAGCACGCGCAACGACATCTGCAGCGCATCGACACAGCCATGGGTGATCACGACTTCGGAAGGATCCACCACGACACCGGCATCGCGCATGCGAATCGCCACCTGGCGGCGCAACGGTTCGAAGCCGGGGCTGAACATGTAGCTGAACGCGCGTGGACTGTGGAAACGCGTGACCTTGGCCAACTGCTGATGCAATGCCCGGACAGGCAGGTAATCGACGCTCGGCACCGCTGCGCCCAACGGAAAGACGCCTTCGCGGCGCGACTCGACCAGTACCTGCTGGATGATGCTGCTGCGCGTCACCAGCCCCGGACGCTCCACTCGGGCAATGTCCGGCGTCGGCGCGGTCAGGGCCGGCGTCTGGTGCACGTAATAGCCCGATTGCGGCCGCGCGCGAATCAAGCCCTGGTCTTCAAGGTTGGCGTAGGCCTGCAGCACGGTGGCATGGCTGACGTTGAGCTGCGAACTCATCTTGCGCACCGAAGGCACGCGTTCACCGGGCTGATACACACCGCGCCGGATGTCTTCAGCCAGCTGTTGAGCAATACGTTGGTAGAGCAAGAGGTTGGTCATGACGCAGCACTCGATTTTACGGGCATTTTATTCTTGTCGGAAACGATACCGTAACAGTTTAGAAGTGTACTGGGACAGTTGCCAGATTACTCGACAGTACAGTGGAGTGACAGCTCTAACTGTACCGCTTGCCGGACAATCGCCGAGCCCAAAAAAACCCGGCGCCTGTATAGGGGCCGGGTTTTCCAGAGCCGCAGCCCTTAGCGGGCGGCGCCGAGCTGGCCTTTCTCGTCGGAGAACACAATTTCAACCCGACGGTTCTGTGCCCGGCCACGTTCGGAGGCGTTGACGTCCACCGGGTATTGATCGCCGTAGCCTTCGACCTGAATACGCTTCTCGTCGATTCCCAGGTCCACCAGCACGTCCGCCACCGCTTGCGCGCGGTCACGGGACAGCTTGAGGTTCTCCTGTTTGCCACCGGTGCTGTCGGTGTAGCCCTCGATACGCACTACGCGCTTGGGGTTGAGCTGAAGGAATTGCACGATCTTGAGCACCACGCGATTGGCCGAGTTTTTCAGCTCAGCTTCGCCGGTGTCGAACAATACGTCGCCGAGCGTCATCACCAGGCCGCGATCAGTCTGGGTTGTCGCCATCGCCATGATCTGCTCTTCCAGCCATTTGCCCTGCTGCTGGACACTTAGCAACTTGGACTCGCGCAAGGCCAATTGCAGACGCTGGCGCTCAAGCTCGAGCTTCGTCGCGCGCTCTTCGTTGAGCACTTGATTGCTGTGCTCCCGGGCAATCGCACTATAGCGTTGGCTCAGATAGGCGTAATGCTGCACATCCTCACCGCTGCCCCAGTAGCTGGACAAGCGATCGGCACGGGCCAAGGATTCGCCGGCGCGGATCACGTCCCGGGGCGCGGCACGCAGCACGTTGGCGTCTTCCTTGACCTTCTGGAAATCGCCGCTGGCCTGTTCCAGCACTGCCTCGCTGCGCTGGCCGGCGCAGCCATACAAACTCGCGAGACCTGCAATCAGCAGGCCACCGAAAACATGGGAGTGATTCATTGGGCATCCTCCCTCAACTGTTTGCGCAAGCGCTTGATGCGCGTATCGAGCACGTTCAGTTGCTCCTGGCTCTTGAGCCTCAGCACCTTCGCTTCGGCCAGGCGCGCGTCCAGCTCGGCCTGCTCGGCCCGCATGCGCGCCTTCTTGTAGGATTCGTCGGCCATGTTCGATTTGGCACGAGCGAACTTTTCTTCGGCCAGTTTCAACTCGGGCACTTCTTCGGTGGTGGCACCCACCGCACGGGCTTGCTCGATGGCCTGTTCAGTCAGGCGGATCTGTTCATTCGGCGCCGGATCGGCTGCACAACCCGCCAGAGCCAGAACGGCCAGGGCAGCGAAAAGAGGTCGAATAGTCACTAATATTCCCTACTGTTTTGGGGCACTGACAGGAGGCTTCAACTGTGTTTTCCAACGCTCCAGATTGCGTTGCAATACAGCCTCCGTCAGGCCGGACGCGGCCAATTCTGTCATCTTTTGCGCCAGCTGTCCGCGCAACCATGGGTCATTGCAGGCGGAGTTATGGGAAACCGCCAGGAACAATCCCGGTTTATCCACCGGTTGCGGTGCGGCCTGTAGATCGTTGGCCAAGCCTAATGTCTGCGCCGTCGCCAAGCCCGAATAGCGCCCCGCCAGGACATATTCCACCTCGCCCAAGAGCAATTTCTGAAAGGCCTGGGTCAGGTTCGGCGTACGGATCAGGGACAATTGCTGCTCGGCGAAAATGCCAAATCCCTGGGTCATTCGAGCCTTTTCCGACAGCGCGCCGGGATGCCCATGAAGGTCTCCGGGCTGGTTGATGACCAGCGTCGAGTCGTTGCGAGTCCAGACCAGGTAATCATTTTCCAACAGCGGCGGATGGACGTAATCCAACGCTTCAAGCCCAGCGGCTGTCAGTGGAGCGTCGGTGAGCAGGTCCATGCGCCCGCTGCGCACTTCGTCCAGCGCCTGGGCGCGCTTGCCGGCATACAGCAGCTCGATCTTGATCCCCAGCTCCGTCGCGACGTGCGCCAGCAGGTCGGCACCGGCGCCAATCAGGTGCTTGGGGTCCTGAGGGTCTTGCCAGAGATAAGGCGGTGCGTCCGGACTGCCGGTGGCGATCAGTCGTTCACATTTGCCGGCGGCGACAGACAGGCCCGGCATGACCGCCAATGTCCACAGCAACGACCAGCGGGTCCAACGACGCAGATCCATGGCGACTTGCTCCCCTTGCATCAAATAAACAGTGCAGAAAATAAAAAGCCCGGCCAAAGGGCCGGGCTCTTTATAAGTGAAGACGCTGGATTAGACCAGCTTCTCCAGCTCAGGGATGGCTTCGAACAAGTCCGCCACCAGGCCGTAGTCGGCCACCTGGAAGATCGGTGCTTCTTCGTCCTTGTTGATCGCAACGATCACCTTGGAGTCCTTCATGCCGGCCAGGTGCTGGATCGCGCCGGAGATACCGACGGCGATGTACAGCTGTGGCGCAACGATCTTGCCGGTCTGGCCGACCTGCATGTCGTTGGGCACGAAACCTGCGTCGACCGCCGCGCGGGAAGCGCCGACGGCAGCGCCCAGCTTGTCGGCCAGGGCGTACAGGTGCTTGAAGTTGTCACCGTTCTGCATGCCACGGCCGCCGGAAACGACGATCTTGGCAGCGGTCAGTTCAGGACGATCGGACTTGGCCAGTTCTTCGTTGACGAAGCTGGAGATGCCGGCGTCATGGGCAGCGCCCACTGCCTCAACGGCAGCCGAGCCACCTTCGGCGGCAACCGGGTCGAAACCGGTGGCGCGCACGGTGATGACCTTGACCGCAGCGTTAGACTGCACGGTGGCAATGGCGTTACCGGCGTAGATCGGGCGTTTGAACGTGTCGGCGCTTTCTACCGAGATGATCTCGGAGATCTGGTCGACGTCCAGCGCAGCGGCAACGCGCGGCAGGATGTTCTTGCCGTTGGAGGTGGCGGCAGCCAGGATGTGGCTGTAGCCCTTGCCCAGCTCAGCAACCAGCGGCGCAACGTTTTCCGGCAGTTGGTGCGCGTAGGCGGCGTTGTCGGCCGACAGCACTTTAGCCACGCCAGCGATTTTCGCGGCGGCTTCGGCAACGGCGCTCGCGCCCTGCCCGGCGACCAAAACGTGCACGTCGCCACCGATTTTGGCAGCGGCAGCAACAGTGTTCAGCGTGGCCGGAGCCAGCGCCTTGTTATCGTGTTCGGCGATTACCAAGATAGTCATAGTCAGATTACCTTCGCTTCGTTTTTCAGTTTCTCGACCAGTTCAGCCACCGACTTGACCTTGATGCCTGCGCTGCGTGCAGCCGGCGCTTCGACTTTCAGGGTCTTGTTGGTGGAGGCGGTGGAAACGCCCAAAGCATCCGGAGTCAGCACTTCAAGCGGCTTCTTCTTGGCTTTCATGATGTTTGGCAGGGACGCATAGCGCGGCTCGTTCAAACGCAGGTCGGTGGTAACGATGGCCGGCAGCTTCAGCGAAACGGTCTGCGCGCCGCCGTCGATTTCGCGAGTCACGGCAACGCTGTCACCAGACACTTCGACTTTCGAAGCGAAGGTGCCCTGACCATAGCCGCTTAATGCCGCGAGCATCTGGCCAGTCTGGTTGTTGTCGCTGTCGATGGCCTGCTTGCCGAGGATCACCAGCTGTGGCTGCTCCTTATCGACAACGGCCTTGAGCAGCTTGGCCACGGCCAGGGAAGTCAGGTCTTCGGCGGATTCGACGAGGATGGCGCGATCGGCACCCAGCGCCAGCGCGGTGCGCAGTTGCTCCTGGGCGGTGGTCGGGCCGATGGAAACGACGACGATCTCAGTCGCCACGCCTTTCTCTTTCAGGCGTACGGCTTCTTCTACGGCGATTTCGCAGAATGGATTCATCGACATCTTGACGTTGGCGAGGTCGACGCCGGAGTTGTCCGCCTTGACGCGAACCTTGACGTTATAGTCGACCACTCGTTTGACAGCTACAAGAACCTTCATGGATTCCTCGTTACTCTCCGGTGAAAAGAAAGCCGCCCGGGCGAACCTGGCGGTTGATGATCATGGGCGCAAGGGCACCTCTAAAAACGCCGGCATGAACCACACATGACCTTTGCTCACGGGAGTGAAGACCATTCGTCAGTGATGACCGATGAGTCATTCATTATCGCGGCGTGTAAACTGCGCGTCCGAACCACGCAACTCGTCACTTTGTGCTGCCTTCGCCCTGTCTTTAGAGGTGCTCTTGAAACCAACAGTCAGCCTACGGCGAGCGCAAAACCGCCCGTATCTTGACCGGAACGCCTATTCCGGTCAATACGGCAAAATGGTCAGTCATAAGCCGTACGTCAGTGATTTATCTGGGCTGCGGCAATTTCAAACAAACGTTTGTATTGGACCCTGAGAGTGGTGTAGATATAATGCGCCGCTTAAGAGAGAAGCGCGGGTCATTCATTGTCGCTTTCGTCGCCTGGCCAAAGAAACGACGGATGCATCGCCAAACCTCCAATTAGAAAAAACTGTAGAGCCTTGAGTAGGAGATAGCCTGTGGAACGCGAATACATGGAATTCGACGTGGTCATCGTCGGTGCCGGCCCCGCTGGCCTGTCTGCCGCTTGCCGACTGAAACAGAAGGCCGCCGAAGCCGGTAAGGAAATCAGCGTCTGCGTGGTCGAAAAAGGCTCCGAAGTCGGTGCGCACATTCTCTCCGGCGCGGTGTTTGAACCGCGCGCCCTGAACGAACTGTTCCCGGACTGGAAAGAACTCGGCGCCCCGTTGAATACGCCCGTCAAGCGCGATGACATTTATGTCCTGAAGAACGCCGAGACCGCGAGCAAAATCCCTGACTTCTTTGTGCCCAAGACCATGCACAACGAAGGCAACTATATTATTTCCCTGGGCAACCTGTGCCGCTGGCTGGCCCAGCAGGCCGAGAACCTGGGTGTGGAAATCTACCCAGGCTTCGCCGCCCAGGAAGCGCTGTTCGACGAGAACGGCGTGGTGCGCGGGATCATCACCGGCGACCTGGGTGTCGACCGCGAAGGCAATCCGAAGGAAGGCCTCTACACCCCCGGCATGGAACTGCGCGGCAAGTACACACTGTTCGCCGAAGGCTGCCGTGGCCATATCGGCAAGCAGTTGATCAAGCGTTTCAACCTGGACAGCGAGGCCGACGCCCAGCACTACGGCATCGGCCTGAAGGAAATCTGGGAAATCGACCCGGCCAAGCATCAGCCAGGCCTGGTGGTGCACACCGCCGGTTGGCCGCTGGACATCATGGGCACCGAAAACACCGGTGGCTCTTTCCTTTACCACCTGGAAAACAACCAAGTGGTGGTCGGCCTGATCGTCGACCTGTCCTACAGCAATACGTTCCTGTCGCCGTTCGACGAATTCCAGCGCCTCAAGCATCACCCGGTGCTAAAGCAATACCTGGAAGGCGGCAAGCGCGTCAGCTACGGCGCACGCGCCATCGCCAAGGGTGGCCTGAATTCGCTGCCGAAAATGGTCTTCAAGGGCGGCGCGCTGATCGGTTGCGACCTCGGAACCCTGAACTTCGCCAAGATCAAGGGCAGCCACACGGCGATGAAATCCGGCATGCTCGCCGCCGAGGCCGTGGCCGATGCGCTGTTCGCCGGCTCCGAAGGTGCCGACGAACTGAACAGCTATGTCGACGCGTTCAAGGCCAGCTGGCTGTACGAAGAACTGTTCGCCAGCCGCAATTTCGGCGCAGCGATCCACAAATACGGCGCGATTATCGGCGGGGGTTTCAACTGGCTCGACCAGAACATCTTCGGCGGCAAGCTACCAATCACCCTGCGCGATACCAAGCCGGACTACGCTTGCCTGAAACTGGCGGCCGATTGCAAGAAAATCGACTACCCGAAACCGGACGGCAAGATCAGCTTCGACAAACTCAGCTCGGTGTTCATCTCCGGTACCAACCATGAAGAAGAACAGCCTTGCCACCTGAAGCTGACCGACCCAAGCATCCCGATCAGCAAGAACCTGCCGCTGTACGACGAGCCGGCCCAGCGCTACTGCCCGGCTGGAGTGTACGAAGTCATCACCAAGGAAGACGGCGAAAAACGCTTCCAGATCAACGCCCAGAACTGCGTGCACTGCAAGACCTGCGACATCAAGGACCCAGCACAGAACATCACCTGGGTATCGCCGGAAGGCGCCGGCGGTCCGACTTACCCGAACATGTAAGCCGACACGCTGAACATCGAGGCTCCCGCAATGGGGGCCTTTTTGTTGTGCACAATTAAAGCAGCGCCGCTTCCGTCAAAGGATCAGGCTGCCCGCTCTTCCCCAGGATTACGCTCGAAGTAGCGCTTGTACTCCCGACTGAACTGCGACGGACTCTGGTATCCCACCTGATGAGCGACCTCGGCCACGCCCATGCCCTCGGTGAGCAATAGTCGCTGGGCCTTGAGCAGGCGCAGCCGCTTGAGGTACTGCACGGGCGTCTGCAACGTGCTGCGCTTGAAATGCTCATGAAAGGTCGAGGCGCTCATGTGCGCGCAACTGGCCAGGGTCTCGACGTTCAGCGGCTCGGTAAAATGCGCGTGCAAATGGCTCAGGGCAGCGGCAATCCGGGCGAATTGCCCTTGTTGTTCCACCAGTGCGCGTAACACATCGGCCTGGGGGCCACGCAGTGCGACGAACAACAGTTCCCGCAGCCGTGCCTGGCCCATGACCTGGCATTCCAGCGGATCGTGCAAGCAGCGCAGCAAGCGCTCGACGCATCCACGCATGGCGTCATCGAGCACTGCGCACGTCATCGATTCCGGCGTCTGCGGCGCCAGGTTCCGCCCCGGTACCAGCCCCATCGCCAACACCAGCTCCCCCAACATCGCTCGATCGATCGCAACGGAAACCCCAAGCAGCGGAGCATTGGGCAAGGCGTAGGTTTCGCATTCGAACGGCACCGGCAGGGCCTGGATCAGATAATTCCCGGCACCATATTCCAGCGTGCGAGGCCCCAGGTACGCTAGTTTGCTGCCTTGGGCGATGATCACCAGGCTCGGCTCGTACAGCTGCGGGCCACGAGCGACGTCCTGGCTGGCCCGAAGCGCATGCACGCCGGGCAGTTGCGTCGGGACAAAACCGTCACGGGTCGCCAAGGGTTCGATCAGGGAAACCAGGGTGGCGTTGGCATCGAGATGGCGGGTCAACAACATGGGCAGAAACTTTCCGGAAGAGGGGATGAACCCATGATCGCAGGTCTGGCGACACATAGGATCAGATCCTGGCCAAGACCGGAGGATTAGGCATGACAGACGTAGGAATCGCCATCGCCGCCTGCCGCGAGCACCCCCAGAATGGACCACCTCACCGTTCACTGCTTAGCGAGGTCCATCATGTACACAGCAATCGGATACGCCGCTCAATCGCCCACCACGCCCCTCGCCCCCATGAAGTTCGAGCGCCGCAGCCCGCGCGCCGACGACGTGGCGATCGAGATCCTGTATTGCGGCGTCTGTCATTCCGACATCCACCAGGCCCGCAATGAGTGGGGCATCGCCGTTTATCCGCTGATGCCTGGCCATGAAATCATCGGAAAAGTCACCGCTGTCGGTGCGAATGTCACTCGCCATAAAGTAGGCGATTTGGTGGGGGTGGGCTGCATGGTCGACTCCTGCCGCGAGTGCGAGGCTTGCCGCGCCGACTTGGAGCAATACTGTTTCGAAGGCATGACCCAGACCTACGCCAGCCCGGACCGCATCAGCGGCGGCCACACCATGGGCGGCTATTCCGAGAGCATCGTGGTCAGCGAGCACTTTGTGCTGCGCATCCCGCAGACACTCGATCCAGCCAGTGCCGCACCGCTGCTCTGCGCCGGCATTACCACCTATTCGCCGCTCAAGCACTATGGCGTAAAAGCCGGTGACAAGGTCGGTGTGCTGGGCATGGGCGGACTGGGGCATATGGGCATCAAGTTTGCCAAGGCGATGGGCGCCGAGGTGACCCTGTTTACCCGCTCGGCCAGCAAGGCCGAAGAAGCCCGTCGCCAAGGCGCGGACCATGTGATCGTGTCCACCGACGCCGAACAAATGGCCGCGGCGGCCGGACGATTCCACTTCCTGCTGGACACCATTCCGGTGCAGCACGACCTCAACCCCTACCTCGACACGCTGCGTTTCGACGGCGTGCACATCATCGTGGGCCTGGTCGAACCGGTCGAACCGCCAGTGCATGCGGCAAAACTGATCATGGGTCGCCGTGTCCTGGCCGGCTCGCTGATCGGTGGTGTCGCAGAAACCCAGGAGGTGCTGGACTTCTGCGCCGAGCACAACATCAGTTGCGACATTGAAATGCTCGACATCCGCCAGATCAACGAGGCCTACAGCCGCATGATCGCCGGGGACGTGAAGTATCGCTTCGTCATCGAAATGGCGACGCTCAAGGCCTGACGTTCGTCAAACCTTGGCGCCCAACTCCGCCGATAGCCGGGCTGTGACCCCTTTGACCAGGGGAATCAGCTCGGCCATTTTTTCCAGCGGCATGTACGGCACGGTGCTGGCGATGCTGATACCGGCGACGATGCGCTTGCCCGCGTCTCGGATCGGCGCCGCTACACAGCGAATCGACGGTTCGTTGTCCTCCAGGTCGTAGGCATAGCCCCCCGCGACGTATTCCACCATTCGCTGCTGGAACTGCTCCCAAGACTGCTCCTGGTGCAGCGGCCAGAACTGATTCTTCCCACCTGCCGGCAGGCTGATTTCATACAGCCTCTTCCATTGGTCCTGCGGGTCATCGAGCATCAGCGCCTTGCCGATGCCGGTGCGCGCCAACGGCATGCGATGACCGACGCGCGAGCGCATTTCCGGGCCATTGCGTCCGGGATTCTTCAGCAGGTACAAGACCTCGTCGCCCTCGCGAATCGCCAGGTGGACGGTGTCACCGGTGAGCGCCGACAGTTCATCCAGGTAGGGCCCCGCCAGGCTCACCAGCGGCAGCTCTTCCCGCGCCTGAAAACCCAATTCAATCAACTTCGGCCCAAGCAGGTAGCCCACTTGCGGCACCACGCGCAGGTAACGTTCATCCACCAGGCAACTGGCCAGGCGATGAGTGGTGCTGCGCGTGGTCCCGATCAGCCGGGCGATTTCCTTCAAGTCGCGGGCTCCGCTGGCGACCGCCTGGACCACGCCCAGGCCGCGCAGCAATGTCTGCGTGCCCGTGGGCGCTGCGTCCTTGGTATTTTTTGGGGCGTCTTGCATATCCGGCCTTTCACAGTGAGCGAGGGAACGGGCGGCATTATGGTCGCCCGCCCCACGGGACTACAACTCGATGCGCTCGACTTTCCCGACCAGCAGGATGTAGGAAAGCGCGCCAGCCAATGCCAGGACAGCGATATAGGTAATGGCCGGGGCAAACGAATCGCCGCTGGCGAGGAAGCCAATGACAATCGGCGTGGCGATGGCCGCCAGGTTGCCGATGAAGTTGAACACCCCGCCGGTCAAGCCGAGCAACCGCGCCGGTGCCAAGGTGGAAACCAGCGACCAAGTGATCGAGGCCAGGCCATTGCCGAAGAACGCCAGGGCCAGGAACGCGATCACCAGCGGCGTCGACTCGACGAAGTTGGCACCGATGATTGAGGTGGAAATCAGCAGCCCGCCAATGATCGGTAGCTTGCGCGCAAACCCCACGCTGGTGCCGCGGCGGATCAGCCAGTCGGAGAAGAACCCGGAGCACAGCACGCCGACAAACGCCGCGAGGAACGGCAACGACGCCAGCAGGCCAGACTTGATGAAGTCCATGCCGCGATATTTCACCAGGTAGGTCGGGAACCACGTCAGGAAAAACCACAGCGTGGAGTTGAGGCAGAACTGTCCCAGGTAAATGCCCCAAAGCTTGCGCTGGGTCAGGACGATGACCAAGTCAGTCCAGCTGAATTTCGCCTTGACCTTCGCCGTCTCGGCCTGGATATCCACCAGCCCGCCGCCTTCGCGGATCAGCTCGATTTCGGCGGCATTGGCGCCTTTGAAATCCCGCGGCTCGCGATACACCGCGTACCAGATCAACGCCCAGAGAATACCGACGGCACCGGTCGCGACGAACACCATGTGCCAGCCGAAGGCATGCTGCAGCCACGCCAGGACCGGTGTCAGGAATGCCAGCCCGACGAACTGTCCAGACGTGTAGAAACCAATCGCCGTGGCCCGCTCACGCTCTGGAAACCACGTGGTAACGACGCGGCTGTTGATCGGATAAGCCGGTGCTTCCAACGCACCGACCGCCATGCGCAGGACGAATAACGCAATAAAACTGGAAACGAAACCGAGCATCACCGTGGCCACCGACCACAACAGCAGCGCCACGCTGTACAGAATGCGCGGCGGCACCCGGTCCACCAGCCAGCCACCGGGGATTTGCATGGCGGCGTAGGTCCAGCCGAACGCCGAGAAAATCAGCCCGACATGAATCGGATCAATGCCTAGCTCACTGGTCATTGCAGGAGCGGCAATCGAGAGGTTGCTGCGGTCCAGGTAATTGATCACCACGGTGATGAACAGCAGGACCATGATGAAAAAACGCTTGCGGCTGGGCGTCACCAACGACGCCTGCGCGTTCAGGGTGTGCGCTTGCATGTGAGGTGCCTCTTTTTATGTTTATTGAGGGCGAAACTTATGAGCAGCTACGTCAACCGCCGTGGCGATGGAGCTTGCTCCCGCTGGGCCGGCCCGACGCCTCGGGCGCAGCAGCCCCTGGGTTCGTTGGTCAAAATTCTTGCGACCGCTGCGCAGTCGAGCGGGAGCAAGCTCCCTCGCCACATGGAATGTGGGGCGTCTAGGCACTCACCACTCGGCAAAACTGCCATCGGCATGGCGCCAGATCGGGTTGCGCCAGCGGTGGCCGATGGCCGCGCGCTCAATCACATATTCCTCGTTGATCTCGATGCCCAGGCCCGGACCGTTGGGGATTTTCACGAAGCCCTTGTCGTAGTCGAACACCTGCGGATCCTTGATGTAATCCAGCAGGTCGTTGCTTTCGTTGTAGTGAATGCCCAGGCTCTGCTCCTGGATAAACGCGTTGTAGCAAACCGCGTCCAGTTGCAGGCATGCCGCCAGGGCGATTGGGCCCAACGGGCAATGCAGCGCCAGCGCCACGTCGTAGGCCTCGGCCATGTTGGCGATCTTGCGGGTTTCGGTGATGCCGCCGGCGTGGGAGGCATCCGGTTGGATGATGTCCACGTAGCCCTCGCTGAGTACACGCTTGAAATCCCAACGCGAGAACAGCCGCTCGCCCAAGGCAATCGGTGTGCTGGTCAGCGGCGCCAGTTCCTTGAGCGCTTCGTAGTTTTCGCTGAGCACCGGTTCTTCGATGAACATCAGCTTGTAGGGGTCGAGTTCCTTCATCAACACCTTGGCCATTGGCTTATGCACGCGGCCATGAAAGTCCACGCCAATGCCGACGTTCGGCCCGACGGCGTCGCGCACCGCGGCTACGTTGGCGAGGGCCAGGTCGACTTTTTCAAAGGTGTCGAGAAACTGCAGCTCTTCGGTGCCGTTCATCTTCACCGCGGTAAACCCCCGCGCCACGGCTTCTTTCGCCGCCCGGGCGGTGTCGGCCGGACGATCGCCGCCGATCCACGAGTACACACGAATCTTGTCACGCACCTGACCGCCCAGCAGATCACTGACCGACACACCCAGGGCCTTGCCCTTGATGTCCCATAACGCCTGATCGATACCGGCCAGGGCGCTCATGTGGATGGCACCGCCGCGGTAGAAGCCGCCACGATAGAGCACGGTCCAGATGTCTTCGATATTGCGTGGGTCCTTGCCGATCAGGTAGTCGGACAATTCCTCGACGGCAGCCGCCACCGTGTGGGCACGGCCTTCGACCACGGGTTCGCCCCAGCCGGTCACGCCTTCATCGGTCTCGACCTTGAGGAAGCACCAGCGCGGCGGAACAATAAACGTGGTCAGCTTGGTGATTTTCATCTTCTTGTCTCTCTTATCGGATGCAGCGCGCGTGGCGCCGGAAAAGTCTTCAGATCAAGGCATTCCACGCGGCGACGTAGGCCTTGGCGCGCACTGCCACTTCGTCCGCTGTCAGGCCCGGCTTGAACAGCCCGGAACCGAGGCCGAACCCCTTAACGCCGGCTTCGACGAACACCGCCATGTTGTCAGGGGTGATCCCGCCCACCGGCACCAATACGGTCCCGGCCGGCAGCACCGCGAGCCAGGCCTTGACCACCGCCGGGCCCATCTGCTCGGCCGGGAACATCTTCAGCACGTGAGCGCCTTCGGCCAGCGCGGCGAAGGCTTCGGTGGGCGTGGCGACGCCGGGCGACAGGTACAGGCCCGCCGTTTTCGCCGCCCGCAGCACCTTAGGATCGCTGTGGGGCATGACGATGACTTGGCCGCCAGCGGCTTTTACCTGCTCGACCTGTTCCGCCCTGAGCACGGTCCCTGCACCGATCAAGCAATCGGCCGGCAAGGTGTCGCGCAGGATGCGGATACTTTCGTACGGTTCAGGGGAATTGAGCGGTACCTCGATGACGCGGAATCCAGCGCTATAAAGGACTTCGCCGACAGCGGCTGCCTCTTCGGGACGCAGGCCGCGCAGAATCGCGATCAGCCCGTTTTGCGCCAATGCTTGTGTGAGCATGTCAGACCTCCAGTCAGGTTTAACGCAATGCGGCGGCGTCGAGCAGCCCGGCCGCCACGGCCAGTTGCCACAACCCACGTTCGGTGGCCTGTTCGGCCAAGGTCACCCGGGCGAAACCGCAGGCGTCGAGGGCCCGTTGATAACGGGCGCAGAGTTGAGAGTTGCCGATCAGCACCACCGTCGGCAGGTGCACGCTGTTGCGTCGTTGGCGTTGCGCCGCGGCCAGGGCCGTCAGCTCATGGCCGATCAACAGGCCGGAGAGATAATCGGCCTGGGCGCTGGCGCCAAGTTCGCCGGTCAGCCCCAGGCTGCGGGCACTGAAGACGGTGGACAACGGGCCGATCTGCCCCTCCGCCGACAGCGCCACCTGCACGCCACGGTCAAAGGCCAGGCCATCGAACGCCGCGCCGCGCTGCTGGGTACGGCCGAGGATGCTGTGGTCGCTGAGCACGGCGAAGATCTCGCCGGTCATGAAGGTGTCGAAATGCACAATGCAGCCATCGGTGACTTCCGCCCACTTCGAGTGGCTGCCCGGCAGGCCGATCAGCACCGCTTCGTTCGGCAGGCTGTGCAAGGCGCCAAGCACTTGGGTTTCTTCGCCACGCATGACATTGGGCAAGCGTGAACGCTGGATCACGCCGGGCACGATGTGCACATTGACACCGCGAAGGCTGCGAACGGTTTGTAGGGAATGTCCGAGGTTGGCTACGTTTGCAGGCGTGTCGCAGTAAGGCGCTTCGCGCCAGCCTTGGGCGCTGCCGACCATGCCGCAAGCAATGACGGGCAGGCTCGGCTGTGCATCGAGCCAGTCGCCGCAGGCTTCATCGAAAGCCAGCTCGAACCCATCGGTGCACTCCCGGCCGGCCACGGTTCGCGGCCCGGACGGTAACTGCATGATCCCCGACGACAGCGAACGCTGTTCGAGCACCTCGCCACCAGCGGCGAGTTTGTAAGCCCGTAATGAGGTAGTTCCCCAATCGAGCGCGATCAATTGCGCCTGCATCCGCTTCACCTGTTCTGTTTATTTGGCAGTGAGTGAGACGGACTATAAACCCGAGCACGGGAAAATCTCAATATATAAATATCACTCCCATATATTGGGATATATCAGTGATAGTCGCCATCCGTCCCAGACCCTGCTACGTTTTTGATCGGACGCCAAAAACTCAGGAAAGAACATGGAACATCGACTGAAGATCCTCGGCCGCACCTCCTCGATCAACGTCAGAAAAGTACTGTGGACCTGTCAGGAACTGGACCTTTCCTACGAACGCGAAGATTGGGGCAGCGGCTTTGCCTCGCCCCATGACCCGGCCTTCCTGGCGCTCAACCCCAACGCCCAGGTGCCGGTGATCATTGACGAGAACGGCGTGCTCTGGGAGTCGAATACCATTTGCCGCTACCTGGTCGGCAAACATGGGCGCAGCGATCTGCTCCCCATCGAGCCTGCCGCACGGGCGCGTGTAGAACAGTGGATGGACTGGCAAGCCACGGAGCTCAACCCGTCATGGGGCGATGCGTTTTACGGACTGGTGCGCAAACACCCGGACTTCCAGGACCCACAGCTCATCGCCGCCGGGGTTAAACGCTGGAACAAGACGATGGGGTTGCTGGAGGATCAGCTGAGTCGCACCGAAGCCTATGTGGCCGGCGCGGATTTCTGCCTCGCCGACGTGCTTATCGGCCTGTCCGCGCATCGCTGGCGCCAGACGCCCATGGAGCGTCCGGACTATCCGGCGGTGGCCGCCTACTGCAAGCGGCTCGAACAACGCCGCGGATTTGCCGAGTACGCGTCCAGCGCATACGCGTAAATCAGTTGCCGTTGGCAAAATCCCGGAGCACTTTGCCGTCCATCCGATAGCGCACCCACTCCTCCTGCGGTTGCGCGCCGAGGGACTTGTAGAACTCGATGGCCGGCGTGTTCCAGTCCAGCACGCTCCATTCGAAGCGACCGCAATCGTTGTCACAGGCGATCTTCGCCAAGTGTCGCAGCAGCGTCTTGCCCGCCCCGCCACCGCGCTGTTCGGGAGTGATGTACAAGTCTTCGAGGTACAGGCAGTTGCTGCCCAGCCAAGTGGAGTAACTGAAGAAGAACACCGCAAAACCGATGGGCACGCCATCACGCAGGCAGATCAAGCCGTGGGCGGTTGCGCCTTCACTGAACAGGCTGCGCTCGATATCGGTCACACTGGCGATGACTTCGTGGCGGGCTTTCTCGTAATCGGCAAGCTCAGTGATGAAGGCAAGGATTTGAGGCGCATCGCTAGGTTGCGCGGGACGGATCTCGATCGACATGAACGGGCCTTGTAGCCAATTGAAAGCGCCATACTAAGCCGCTACGCGGTGCTCGTCACATCTTCTGGACAAGGCTTCCAGTGTGCCATTCGTCGCCGCCCAGGCACCAACCTCGCTCCAGCGCGGCCAAAAATCAGGCAAGCATTCCAAAAATGGAGGCGACACCATGATTTATTCAAGGCTGACTGCGTTCACATTCGCTGCACTGCTATCTTCGGCTGCTTTGGCAGCGTCGACTTCTGGCACCGGGCCGACCGACCCGGTCCAGGCTCCGAATTCGCCCGCCACGCAAGGCTTGCCCAAGCTGAACACCGACGGTACCGGTGGCTTGAACAATGGCCAGCCGCCCGCCACGGGAACCGATCCACGCGTCCAGGGTAACGACACCGGTCGCCAGGGCGGCATGAACACCCCGGACTCCACCGCCCCTGACAATGCCGATACCGGCGTGGGTTCGAAAACCACCACCGGCGGTTCCGGCTCGGAAGGTGGCGCGAGCCAGTAGTACGGGCCGCCGCTCTGCTCATACATTGAGGAGGAACACTTCATGCCTCGTGGAAGCAAAGAGAAGTACACCGACGAGCAAAAGCGCAAGGCCGAGCACATCGAAAAAAGCTACGAGCAAAAAGGTCTGTCTGAGAATGAGGCCGAGGCTCGGGCCTGGGCTACGGTCAACAAGCAATCGGGCGGCGGCGAGCGCTCCGGTGGGTCCGGGAAGAAAAAGTCCGTCGGGGAAAAGCAATCCGATCGCAAGGAATCGGCCCGTCGTGCCGCCAAGACCCGCGAAGGGCATCCGCGTACCAGCAAAGCCTCCCATGAGGCCCAGACCGTGGACAGCCTGATGAAAGAAGCCCGGGCGAAGAACATTCCCGGGCGTTCGAAGATGCGCAAGCAAGAGTTGGTCGAAGCGTTGCGCAAGGCGGGATGAACGATGGCGTCAAGGACGACGCCATCGAGCAGGCCTGCCGCGGAGGGTTATCAGCGCTGTTTCAACCGGTCGATCACCACCGCCAGCAGCAGGATCGACCCGCGGATGACGTATTGGTAGAAGGTATCGATGTTCTTCAGGTTCATCGCGTTTTCGATGATCGCCAGGATCAGCACACCCGCGATGACGTGGCGAATCATGCCAATGCCACCACTTAATGAAACCCCACCCAGCACGCAAGCCGAGATGACGGTCAGCTCGAAGCCCTGGCCGATCATCGGTTGGCCCGAGGTCATGCGCGACGCCAGGATTACCCCGGCCAGCGCGCCGATCAAGCCATGCACGGCGAAGATGATGATCTTGGTGCGATCAACGTTCACCCCCGCCAACAACGCCGCTTCCTGGTTACCACCGATGGCCATGGTGTTGCGCCCGTAGGTGGTGTAGTTCAGCAGCCAGCCGAAAAACAGGAAGCAGACGATGGTGATCAGGATCGGCACCGGCACGCCGAACAACTGGCCGTTGCCGAAGACGAAGAACGATTCCTGCGACACACCCACCGCCTTGCCATTGGCGAAGATGTAGGCCAGCCCGCGAACGATCTGCATGGTCGCCAGCGTCGTGATCAACGCGTTGACCCGCAGCTTGGCAATCACGATGCCGTTGATCAGGCCGACGATCAGCCCCATCGCCAGCGCTGCGCTCACGCCCAGGAACACGCTGTTGGTATCGCGCATCACCACCGCCGCGACCACACCGGCACAGGCAATCACCGAACCGACCGACAAGTCGAAGTGCCCGGACGCCAAGCAATACAGCATGGTGCAGGCGGCGATGCCGGTGGTGGAAATCGCCAGGCCCAGGCCGCGCATGTTCAGCGGAGACAGGAAGTTGTCGATCATCAAGGTGCAGAGCACGAAGATGCCGATGGCCGCCAGCAGCATGACCCAGTCGTCGAGGAAGCGGCGCAGGTCCAGGGGTTTGCGTGCCGTTGGCAGTGCATTGTTTTGAATGGTCATGATTACCTCTCAGTTCGCCGCGTCGGCAACGCGTTGGCGCGGCAGCGCCAGTTGCAGCAGGTTGGATTCGTTGGCCTGGTCACGTGGCAACTCGCCGCGCATGGCCCCTTCGCACAACACCAGGATCCGGTCGGAAATGCCCATCACTTCCATCAGGTCGCTGGACACCACAATCACCGCGATGCCATCGGCCGCCAGGTTGTGGATGATCTGGTAGATCTCGGCCTTGGCGCCGATGTCGATGCCGCGTGTCGGCTCGTCCAGCAGCAAGACTTTCATCGGCATGGACAGCCAGCGTCCGAGGATCGCCTTCTGCTGGTTGCCGCCG
Organism: Pseudomonas sp. Z4-20; assembly: GCF_051131955.1. NCBI lineage: Bacteria > Pseudomonadati > Pseudomonadota > Gammaproteobacteria > Pseudomonadales > Pseudomonadaceae > Pseudomonas > Pseudomonas sp. Z4-20. The sequence continues at coordinate 1,755,648 of NZ_CP071641.1, read as the reverse complement.
GACAGGTACATGATTTTCTGGCTCGCCGCCGGGGTCTTCACCTTTAGCGCCTTGATCTGCTTGTCGGCGTTGCCCCGCTCCCAATCGCCACGCAACAGGCAACCGAGCGTCGAGTGGGACGGACGCGCGCTGATGTTGATGTTCTCGCCCACGCTGCCCAACGGAATGATGCCTTCCTTCTTGCGGTCCTCCGGGCAGAGCAGCACGCCAGCGGCGATGGCATCCCGTGGCGAACGCAGCTTCAGTTCCTTGTCGTGCAGGACGAGGCTTCCCTCGCTCTGGCGCTCCAGCCCACTGAGCAAGCGAAACAGCTCGGTACGCCCGGCACCGACCAGCCCGAACAAGCCGAGGATTTCGCCCTTGTGCACCTCGAAACTCACCGGTTCGCGCAAGCCCGGCCCCAACAGGCCCTTCACTTGCAGCGCCACAGCGCCGCGCTCCCGCGGGCGGTAGTCATAGATGTCCTGGATATCGCGACCGACCATGCAGGTGACGAGTTGATCGTGGGTCAATTCGCTCATGTCTTCAAAAGTCCGGACGTAACGACCGTCCTTGAAGACCGTCACCGCGTTACAGATGCGGAACACTTCTTCCATGCGGTGGCTGACGTACAGCACCACTTTGCCCTCGTCCCGCAGGCGGGCGATGATCGCCATCAAACGGTCGATTTCCCGGGCCGAGAGGCTGCTGGTCGGTTCGTCGAAAGCAATGACATGGGCGCCACGGGACAAGGCCTTGGCGATTTCCACCAGTTGCCGCTGGCCGAGGGACAGGCGCCCGACTTTTTCCTGGGGGTCGATTTCGTCGGCCAGGCCTTTGAGCAGCGTCAACGCCTGCTGGCGCAGCACACCGCGATTGACCAGGCCGAAACGCGCCGGCAAGTGACCAAGGAACAGGTTTTCGGCGACGGTCATTTCCGGCACCAGGTGCAGTTCCTGGTGAATCACCGCCACACCGCTGGCGATGCTGTCGGCGGTGCCTTTGAAGGCCATCGTCTGTTCGCCGATCTGCAAGTCGCCGCTGCTCGGAATGTAGGCGCCACCGAGGATCTTGAGCAGCGTGGATTTGCCCGCGCCATTTTCGCCCATCAAGGCATGAACCTGCCCCGGATGGGCGACGAAACTGATATTGGCCAGCGCCTGCACGCCAGGGAAGGACTTGCCGATCCCGTTGAACCGCAAGCTGCCGCCGATGTTGTGTTGCCGTGTCGCTGTTTGCGCTTGCATAACCACCTCGAACTTACAGAGATCAAGCGGCCCGGTCACGCCTGTGACCAGAGCCGCTTTTGAATCAACCGACCGTCAGTTCCACAGGCCGATTTTTTCCAGCTCCTGCTTGAAGTTCTCCCGGGTGATCAGCGTCACCTCGTCCATGGCGGTGTACTTCGGCGGCTCCTTGCCGGCGGTGATCCACTCGTACATCATTTCGGCGGTCTTGTAGCCTTCGATGTGCGGGCTTGGCAGCATCGAACCGAAGAAGCCGCTGTCAGGCTTTTTCAATTCGCCGATGGCGTCGGTGCCGTTGATGCCGATACCGATCACGTTGGCTGCCTTGAACCCCGCCGCTTCGGTGGCGCGCACGCCGCCCAGCACGGTGTTGTCGTTCATGCCGCCGATGATCAGGTTTTTCGCAGCGCTTGGCAGCTTCACCAGTGCCGAGTTGGTGGAGTCCATGCTGCCGGGAACGTCGAGGGTCTTCAGCGCGGAATAAAGGATATGGTCTTCCGGCATCCCGGCTTTCTTCAGGGCATCGACCGAACCGTCGGTGCGCTTCTTGCCGGTGTCCAGCTCGTTGAAGGTGTTGATCACCGCGTAGGTGTCCTTCCAGTCCCAGTTGCGTTTTTTCGCTTCGGCGGCCATCGCGGCGCCTTGCTTCTGGCCCACCTCGAACGCAGCCATGCCCAGGTACGGCACGTCTTCCATGAATTTGCCGTTGGCGTCGACGAAACGGTCATCGACGGCAATCACCTTCAGATCGTTGAGCTTGGCCTTGGCCATGATGGCCGGGCCGAGGGACACGTCTGGCGGGCAGATGACGAAGCCCTTGGCGCCGTTGGCGGCGAGGCTGTCGATGGCTGAAAGGGTTTTTTCGCCGTCAGGCACGGCGATCTTGATCAACTGGAAGCCTTTGTCCTTGGCCGCCTTCTCGGCGAACGCCCATTCGGTCTGGAACCAGGGCTCCTCGGCCTGCTTGACCAGGAAACCAATTTTTACCGCATCGTCCGCCAGCAGATGGCTGCTGAGACTGAACGCGGTAACCGCCAGGGCGGCACGACACAGGGAACGGATCCCACGACGATGTTTCATAGCTGACTCCTTGTTTTTTTTATTGAAAGCCAAAACGTCCAGGGATCTGCTCCACGTTGGTGGAAATGCGCAGGCTGGCCGGTCAAATCGTGTTACTGCACAGCATAGGTCTAAATAGTCATATCGTATGATGATTGGATTACAGGCGAAGTTTCCCACCGCAACCCAAGAATATTCAGTCGTGGTACATGACCGAACGTCCACCATCGATGGTGATGCATGAAGCATTGATAAAAGGGGCTTCGTCACTGGCCAGGAACACCGCCGTCATTGCCACTTCGAGTGGCTGGCCGATGCGCCGAGGCGGGTGCAGATCCAGTGCACGCTGGCGTTCGGCATGGGGATCGGCGAAACCGTTCCAGTAATCGACATTCAATTGAGTCTCGATGTAGCCCGGCGCAATGGCATTCACACGGACACCCTTGGGCGCGTACTCGATGCCCAGGGCGCGGGTAAGACCGAGCAGGCCGTGCTTGGCCACCGGGTATGGAAAGCAACCGGGAATGATGTGGGACGAATGGGTCGACGCGATGTTGATAATGCTGCCCACGGCTTGCTCGATCATTTGTGGCAGCACCGCCTTGCAACCGTACCAAGCGCCATCCAAATCTATGGCAAAGCAGCGGCGCCAGTCTTCCTCGGTCATTTCCAAGGGGTCGCGAAACACATTGACCCCGGCGCAATTCACCAGCACGTCGATGCGACCGTGCAGTTCAACGGCGCGACGGGCCATGGCGTGCAGATCCTGCTGGTTCGAAACATCGACTCTGAGCGCCTGTACGTCCGCGCCCTGGCCACGCCAATGGGCGGCGACGGCCTCGACTTTTTCCGCCTGGATGTCGCTGATCACCAGCCGCGCCTGTTGTGAAGCAAACGCAGCAACGATCGCCTCGCCAATGCCTTGGGCAGCGCCGGTCAGCAGCACGACCTTGCCTTTCAACCGTTCGCCCTGCGGCGGCTTCGGCACCGGTGGCAAGCAAAGCGCTTCAGCCATGGACCTGGGCTCCCGTGGTAAGGCACGAGAAAAACCGGGCAACCACGGGTGACCGGTCAGGAAACTGCAGGGCGATGAGTAGCTGGCGAACGCCGCTGGGGCGTCCGGGGGGAACTCGATGCATCGCTTCACCTTTTGTTTTTTTAAGTGTGAGTGCGTATTGCTGATGGAGCCGACTATAAACCCGACCGCCAAATAATCTCAATATATATATTTACATCCCATATTTTGGGATCTATCCGGCAAACCTTGTGCAAGCCACTCCCGGCACGTCCACTCGCATCGACAGCACCGCACCGTCAAGCGGATGGCCTACAGGGCTTTGCGCGCTGGTGATGTACAACGTCTTGAGGTCTTTACCACCAAATACGCAGCTGGTGGGGCGACTGACGGGCAACTCGATCACCCGATCGACGTAGCCGTCCGGGTGCAACCGCAGCAGGCAACTGCCATCCCAGCGGGCGTTCCAGACGTACCCTTGCGCATCCATCGCCGAACCGTCCGGCCCGCCACGGGAATGGGGCCCGAACCAGACTTCAGCGGGCGCCAGCTTGCCATCGGGGTAGATGAAGTGCCGGTACAGCGTCCCGTCCATGCTTTCGCCGAAATAAACCGTCGTGCCGTCAGGACTCCACAGCAATGTGTTGGGGATGCCCAGCCCGCGCAGCAGCGGCATTACCCGACCATCGACTCCGACACGGAACAAGCCGCCGGAACGCCGCTCAATGGGCAGGTCTTCGCCATTTTCACCAATGTTGTTCTGCATGGTGCCCAGCCAGAGCTGGCCCAGCGAATCACAACGGGCTTCATTGGCGCGGTTGCCTGGCTGGGGATCGGCCATGCACAACAGCTTCAGGCGTGGTTCCAGCCCAGGCGAATCCAGGTCCAGCCGATAGACACCACTGCTCAACGTCACCAACGCATCGCCGCTCTGGGTCGGGATGAAGGCGGAAACGTGCTCGGGCATCTGCCAGATCTGTACGTTCGCGCCGATCAGGCGCAGCGCTTGCTTGCCGGCGATATCAACCCAATAAAGCGCCTGGGTCGGCTCATCCCAGAATGGCCCTTCGCCCAATTTTGCCCGATGCTCCGTGAGCGCCGTCCACCTCATTGAAACCTCCCGTTCCCGGCTTTCCCGGCGTTGTCAGTTCGACCGGCCATGACATCAGGGTAAAAACGCTTGATGGCCAAGTCTGCATTATCGATCAAGGTCATGCAGGCCCAGACGCCTCGCGCCGCGTCACGGGCGGCGATGGCGTCGGCGATCTCCTTGTGGATCGGCAAGGTGCGGCGCAGTTCGTCCGGATCGGCAGCCGATACCTCGAACGAGACCGCCAGCAGCGCGCCCAATGCAGGGACCATCTGTTCGATGAATTGATTGTGGCTGGCGGCCAGAATGCACTCATGAAAGAACTGATCGGCGCGGTTGTAATCAGCGCCACTGTCCACCGCCCGTTCCAGCGCATGATAGGCCAAGCGGATCGCCTGCACCTGGTCGGCCGTCGCCCGTTCGCAGGCCCAGCGCACCGCCATGGGTTCGATGGTGCGGCGCAGGTCCAACAGATCGTCGACGAAATTTTCCGGCAGGCCACTGCGTGACAGCCAGCCTACTACTTGGGGATCGAACAGATTCCAACGGCGCACCGGCAATACCCGCGTGCCGACTTTCGGCCCCACTTCCAGCATGCCCTTTGCGACCAAGGTCTTGATGGCCTCACGGATGACCGTGCGACTGACGCCCAACTGCTCGCCCAAGTCGGCCTCGACCTTGATGGTTTGCCCAGGCTTGACCTGGCCAGCGGCAATCCAGCCACCCAGCCAATCGACGGTCGACGCATGAAAACTGCTGGACATGAACACCCCGTGGGCTTTTCTTATCAGGCGCCCACGCTAATCATCATATGATTGAGTGTCAATTTGAATTTTTGCCCTTCCAAGGTTGAGGATCAGGGTTCGAGGCCTATGGGAAAGAACACGCCGCCGCTCCAGACGCCCAACCACCGCTGGCCGTCGATCTCGCGGCTGACCGCCAGCTCGACCAACTGATAGAAGACGTTGCGGTGAATCAGCGCTTCCAGGTTGCTGCGCACATGGATGTACGGAGCGGGCTCCTGGGTCTGGGGATCGATCACCACTCGCATCGGATGTTCGGATCCAGCTTCGGTGGATTCATCGACATTAGTAGTAAAGCGCAACAACTGCCCTTCTCCCCGCCCCTCGACCTCCAGGGTCACAGCCACGAATGGGGCGTCGTCCACCTTGATGCCGACTTTTTCCACGGGAGTGATCAGGAAGTAATCATCGCCGTCGCGGCGAATGATGGTGGAGAACAGCTTGACCATCGGCTTGCGTCCAATGGGCGTCCCCAGGTAGTACCAAGTGCCGTCACGGGCGATGCGCATGTCGATGTCGCCGCAGAAGTCGGGGTTCCACAAGTGGACCGGCGGCAAGCCTTTGGTCTTGGGAATCTGTCCCAACAGGTCATTGGCTTTTTGCGGTCCGCTCATGGTGACTCCTTCTGTTTATTCGTCGCTCATCCCCAGCAGGCTGCGGGCATACTCACGCAAGGGCGCGGCGATGAGGTCTTGTGGCTGCTTGTCGTGCAACGTCAGCAAACCGCCACGGCTCTTGATACGTGCAGTATCAATCAAATACTGGGTACTGGTCTCGATCAACATGATCTGAATCACGCTGGTATCGACGCCGAGGCGATCCACAGCCTCTTCATCCAGCCATTCGTCGGTAGTGCCGATGCGGTTGTCCGCCTTGGCGAATCGGGTATACAGCAAATAATGGGCGCCGGCGGCACGCGCTTCGCCCATAGCCTGGTCAAGCCCTTCGGGGACCCGGGCGCGACGAACCATGGGGAAATATTCAACGAAACCGTTGAAGGCTTCTTCAGCCACGACGTTGGGACGTGGATAGGCGCTGCCTGGCGGAGCGAAGGCCCCCTGGGCGATATAGATAAAGGAATCCGGCTGGATGCGCAGGTTGTTCACACGACGACTGTCGCTATGGTCTAACAGGCCGGCATCGCTCATGTGATAACGAACACCCTCCCCCATGTCGCTGACATTCATGCAGCCACCCAGCGCCAAAACGGCCAGCAGCAAAAACAGGCTACGCATCCTACCCTCCAAAGACCGGTGACGGAAAACCGGCGAATGGCCACGGGATGCAGCTTTTGCGCCAGCTCGCAGGATGGTTGGATTTATTGCCTCGGAAATCCCCGATCAGCCGCCGATGATTTTCATGATGGTTGCACCGCCGGAGAATGCCACTTCCTGCTTGTCTCCCAGCGCCTTGACCAGCAAGCGCTGCAGCGCCGGCAGCGCCTGATGGCGGGGTTTGTCCAGCAGATCGCCGACAAAATGACGATTGCTCGACGACAGGCAGCCGTGCAACCAACCCGTCGAAGACAGCCGCAGCCGCGAACAGGTACGGCAGAACGGCACGCTTTCGTTGGCGATCACGCCGAAGTGCCCCAGCCCCGGAATCTCATAACGCACTGCGGTGGCATCCACCGGCGCATCGGCCTGCAGGTATTCGTATTGGTCGCCAATCAGGCTCAGCAGTTGCTGGAGGCTGACGAACTGCTGGAGGAATGCATTCGAGTCCTTGGCCAAGTGGCCCATGCGCATCAGCTCGATGAAACGCAACTCATAGCCGCGCTCAAGGCAGTACTCCAGCAACGGCATCACCTGATCGAGGTTCTGCCCGCGCAACGGCACCATGTTGACCTTGATTTTCATTCCCGCCGCCCGGGCTTGCTCCATGCCGTCCAGCACGGTCGCCAGGTCGCCACCCCGGGCGATGCTGCGAAACGCGCCAGCATCCAGGGTGTCGAGGGAAACGTTGATACGGCGGATGCCGGCACTCACCAGCAAAGGCAGTTTTTTTGCCAGCAGTTGGCCGTTGGTGGTCAGGCTGATGTCGTCCAGCCCCATCTGCCCGACCGCCGTCATGAAGCGCTCAAGCTTGGGACTGACCAGCGGCTCGCCCCCGGTGATGCGCAACCGCTCGATACCGGCAGCTTCGATCAGGTAAGCCACGCCCCGCGCCATCGCCTCGGCCGACAGCTCATCCTGCGCAGCCACCAGCCGCTTGCCATCAGGCACGCAGTAGGTACAGGCGTAATTGCAGGCTGAAGTCAGGCTGATCCGCAAATTGCGAAAACGCCTGCCTTGACGGTCAACGATCATGGATCACTCCGGCGAAAGAAAAATCGGGCCCGCAAAACTTGACTTACAAATCAAATTTCCGCAAGACCCCAGCCCGAGTATATTCCTGGGGCGCCGCGCCATGTAAGCGGACATGGCGCAATTAAGCAGCTGGATGCCTCAACTGCTCGGTGTATCCGTATCGCGCTTGCGCTTGTTGCCCATGCGCACGCCGATATCCATCAGAAACTGGAAGAAGCCTTCCTGATCTTCCAACACATTGCTCCAGAACGGCGAGTGATACAGCGCCACCGCGCCGTGCACCAATGCCCAGGCAGCGCAGTAGTGGAAATAAGGCGGCACGTCTTCGAGCTTGCCTTCGCTGATTCGGCCCTTGATCAGCAAGGTCAGGCGTTCGAAGTTCGAGGCACGGATCTTGTGCAGCTCCTCAACCATCTCCGGCACCTGGTTACCCTTGACCACTTTCTCTTCGAGGCGGTCGAACAAGCGGTAACGCTGCGGGTCGCGCATGCGGAACTCGAAGTAGGCCCGGGACAGGGCTTCCTTGTCTTTGTCCACATCGGCTGAATGCAGCAGCTCGTTCAAATCGCGCTCGTAATCGAGCATCAAGCGCAGGTAAATCTCCGCCTTGGATTTGAAGTGTTTATAGATCGTGCCTTTGCCGATACCCACGGCATCCGCAATCATCTCGACGGTGACGCTGTCTTCGCCTTGGTCGAGGAACAACTTGAGCGCGGTGTCGAGAATTTCCTGCTCGCGGCGACGAAACTCACGGACCTTACGGGGTTCTTTATGCATAAGAAAAAAGGTCTGAAGGGTCAAAATTCGAAGCCGGGTATTATGCCTAACTTACGCAAAAATGCACGGATCATCCGCTCTCGGCGGCAGTTCTTCTAAAAACCGTGCGGACCCGACTCCCCCTGTACGCCACCACCCGCACCGTAACGGCACGCTTGGATGGCAGTGAGAACTTATCCGAAGCGAACGTATTCCAAATTTGTTTAAAAACCACCGCGGCTAAACTGGACGCGTCGCCATAGTGATCAATACTTGAACTGTCGGCGCGACATCTCCCCCAAGTGACGCGCCGATAAAGGTACCAACGGACCGCGTGCCTTTGTTTTACTCCTAATGGTCTTAACCCGGATTCACCCCCCAGAACCCGGGTTTTTTTTGCCTGCGATTCAAGCCCGTACCGAACGGACATGGGCCAATGGAAACAGGCGCTTGAAATTCTCCGTGGTCTGCTGGGCGAAACGCTCGTAGGATTCGCCGCGCAACATCGCCAGGAACTCCGCCACCTCCCGCACGTATTGCGGAAGGTTCGGCTTGCCGCGATACGGTATCGGCGCCAGGTAAGGCGAGTCCGTTTCCACCAGCAAGCGATCGGCCGGCACCTTGCTTGCAACATCGCGCAGGGCATCGGCATTGCGGAACGTGACAATCCCGGACAGGGAAATGTAATAACCCATGTCCAGCGCGGCCTTGGCCATGTCCCAATCCTCGGTGAAACAATGCAGCACACCGGCCTGGGGCAACGCCGCCTCTTGCAGCAGGGCCAGGGTATCGGCCCTGGCACCGCGGGTATGAATGATCACTGGCTTGCCCGTCTGTTGCGCAGCCTCCAGGTGTAGACGGAACGAAGCCTGCTGAACGTCGGCGGCCTCCGGTTCGTAGTGATAGTCGAGGCCGGTCTCGCCAATGGCGACCACCCGGGGGTGGTCCAGCTCACGCAGCAGCCAGTCCAGGGCCGGCGCAGCACCGGGCTGGACATCCAGCGGGTGGATACCGACTGAGCAATCGACGTCTTCGTAACGTTCAGCCAGGACTTTGACGTCGGCCGCATTGTCGGCGCTGACGCCAATGCACAGGAAGTGGCCGACGCCCCGTTGGCGTGCGGCATCCAGCGCAGCGTCCAGGGAGCCGCCATGGGCGGCAAGGTCGAGGCGATCGAGGTGGCAATGAGAGTCTACAAGCATAAGGGGCCAGGCTACATCGTATGGGTAGGACGGTCGGACTTGAGGGTTCCGGCCAGGTGGGTTTCGATCTGACTGCGGGCGGAGTTGTCGCCTTCATTGAATTGCACGCCGACGCCAGCGGCCCGATTGCCCTGGGCGCCTTTGGGAGTCATCCAGATCACCTTGCCGGCCACCGGGATTTTCTCCGGTTCGTCCATCAGGCTCAACAGCATGAACACCTCATCGCCCAAGCGATAGTTCTTGTTGGTGGGAATGAACAGGCCGCCGTTCTTGATGAAGGGCATGTAGGCGGCGTAAAGCACGGACTTGTCCTTGATGGTCAGGGACAAGATGCCATTGCGTGGCCCGGGACTGACAGGTTCGTTCATGCTGATCTCCGCTGCAATTGAGCTGAGTCTAGGCGCTCTCTGTCAGTTACGACCAGGCAAACTCGCCCATTGCACCAACAGTGCCTCCAGCAGCAACACGCGGTTGAGGTTGGCCTTGCTCAGCACCTTCTGACGTTGGGCAAGGATCCAGTCCTGAATGTTCAAGATTTTATCCTGGCTGCTTTTTTGCGCCAGGTATTGGATCACCTTGCGCATGTCTGCCAGCCCCAGGCCTGCCTCGTCCTCGGTGAGCTGATAACGCAGGACCAGGCTCGACCAGTCGCAGAACCAATCAAACAACAGCAGCAAGGGAATGGCGTTCCACCCCTCGGCCAGTTGCGTCGGAGATTGTTGCTGCTTGAGCAGTTTCTTCACGCCGTCCACCACCAGCGCCCGCTGCTCCCGCACACCCTGGGCCTGGAGGCTGACGGCGGCAAGCGGTGAACCGGCGGCCAGGGTCAGCAGTTCGACACGTTCTTCATCGGTGCTCCCGGGCAATGCCTGGCCCAGCCACTGCAGGCTGATCGCCTCGCTGGGCAACGGACAGGCCTGCTGCACGCAACGGCTCTTGATGGTCGGCAGCAAACGGCTGGGCTGGTGGCTGACCAGCAAAAGCACCGTATCGCCGGAAGGCTCTTCGAGGCTCTTGAGCAGTGCGTTCGCGGCGTTGATGTTCATCGACTCGACCGGCTCGATCAACACCACTTTGCGCCCGCCCATCTGCGCGGTCTGGACCACGAAACTGACCAGGTCACGGACCTGGTCGACCTTGATCGCCTTGTCCGCCTCTTCCGGCTCCAACACATAGTTGTCAGGATGACTGCCGGCCCTGAGCAGCATGCACGACTTGCATTCACCGCAGGCGTTCAAGGCCGTCGGAGCCTGGCACAACAAGCTTGCCATCAAGCGCTCGGCAAGGGCTCGCTTGCCGATACCGGCTGGGCCGTGCAACAGATAGGCATGGGCATGTTGCGAACGACCGGCCAGCTGTTGCCAGAGGCCGTCCTGCCAGGGATAGGCTTCAGCCACGGGTACGCTCCAGCAAACGCGGCAGCAAGCTGTCCAATGACTGCTGGACTTGCGTCAACGGCTGAGCGGCGTCAATCAACAGGTAATGCGCAGGATCGGCCTTGGCGCGCCCCAGGAAAGCATTGCGCACGGCATTGAAGAACGCCTGTCCTTCAAGCTCGAAGCGATCCAGGCGACCGCGAGCACTTGCGCGTGCGAGGCCGATTTCCACCGGCAGGTCGAAAACGAGGGTCAGGTCGGGCCGCAGGTCGCCTTGGACGAAAGACTCCAGCGCAGCGATACGTTCAAGTGACAAGCCTCGGCCTCCGCCCTGGTAGGCGTAGGTCGAATCGGTAAACCGATCACACAGCACCACGGCACCACGGGCCAGCGCCGGGCGAATCACTTCCGCCAGGTGCTGCGCCCGGGCTGCGAACACCAACAGCAGTTCCGTATCGGCGTTCATGACTTCGTCGGCAGGTGCCAGCAGCACCTCGCGAATCCGCTCGGCCAACGGCGTACCGCCCGGCTCACGAGTCAACACGACCTCGACGCCCGATGCCCGCAGGCGTTCGGCCAGGTATTCGCGGTTGGTGCTCTTGCCGGCGCCTTCGGGGCCTTCCAGCGTTATAAACAAGCCAGTCACGGGCGATCCTTAATTCAGTGTCATTGCGGGCTCGGCGGCTCGCTGGCGTTCGGTTCAGGGGCAGGTTCCTGCGGCGACACCTGAGGCACGGCTTCGGGCGCGGTATCAGGCGATGCGGCGGGAATCGGCGCCGAATCTTCCGGCGCAGCTGGAGCCGGGCTGGAGCGGTAGTCGGCACGGCGCTTGAGCTGATATTCGCGCACCGCGTTATTGTGCGTTTCCAGGTCATCGGAAAAGACATGGCTGCCATCGCCGCGCGCGACAAAGTAAAGGCTGTTGCCGTCGGCCGGGTTCAATGCCGCATGAATCGCCTCACGCCCGACCATCGCAATGGGCGTTGGCGGCAAGCCTGGAACGAGGTACGTGTTGTAGGGATTCGGTTCTTTCAAATGGGCCCGGGTGAGCTTACCGGTGTAGCGCTCCCCCAAGCCGTAGATCACGGTGGGATCGGTTTGCAACAGCATGCCCAGGCGCAGGCGGCGCACGAATACCCCGGCAATCTGGTCGCGTTCCTGGGGCACGCCGGTTTCCTTTTCAATCAGGGACGCCATGATCAATGCATGGTAGGGCTGGGTGTACGGCACATCGGCAGCGCGTTGCGCCCACTCTTTGGCAAGCACATCTTCCAGCCGATCGTAGGCTTTTCTCAGCAGGTCGACGTCCGACGTACCGCGCACGAATCGATAGGTATCCGGAAAGAACCGGCCCTCGGGAAATACCCCGGAATGGCCAAGACGCTCCATCACCTGGCTGTCGCTCAGGCCGGCAACGGTTTGCTCGAGCTTTTCAGCCTTGGCCAGCGCAGCGCGAACCTGACGGAAGTTCCAACCCTCTACCAGCGTCACGCTGTACTGCACCACTTCGCCGCGCTTCCAAACACCGATCAGGCCTTCCATGGTCATCCCCGGCGTCATCCGGTATTCACCGGAATGCAACGGCTGGCCGGCGAGGTTGAAACGCCAGTAGACCCGCAACCAGAACGCATCCTTTATCAGGCCATCAGCTTCGAGACGATTGAAGGTGCCGGTTGGCGTGGTCCCGTTGGGCACGTCGAGCAGTTCTTCCTGGGCGATGTTCAAAGGCTGCTGCAAAGCTGAATGAATTTTCCAGGCCGAAGCGCCCAACAACAGCCCCGCCAGAACCAGTCCGGTCTCTAGCAGCAACAAGAATTTACGTCTCACGAATCAGGCTTCCAATAGCGCACGGGCAAGGGACTGCAGTTTACGGGTGAGCGGGCCAACCGACCAGCGCGCCGAACCGCATCCGCGTACCGGCCACACGCCATACACGCTGTTGCAGACAAAGACTTCGTCGGCCTGGTGCAGCTGTTCGAGGCTGATATCGGTGATTTGCGTGGCGATGCCTTGAGACTCGGCTTGAAACAATAATTGCCCACGCATCACCCCGGCGACACCACAACGGCTCAAGTCCGCCGTGATCAGCGCTCCGTCGCGCACCATAAATAGATTGCTGAACACGCCTTCGATCACCCGCCCGGACATATCCAGCATCAAGCCTTCGGCGTGCTCGGTGTCGCTCCACTCGGCGCGGGCCAGCACTTGCTCAAGGCGATTGAGGTGTTTGAGGCCGGCGAGCAGCGGTTGCTCGGACAGGCGTGTAACGCAGGGGAACAGTTGAATGCCTTGCTCGGCATGGGCCAGCGGATAGGCGGCCGGCGGGCTGCCCTGCAAGATGCGGCGGGCCTGGGCCAAAGGATTGGCGGCGTAGCCCCGCAGGCTGTCACCGCGGGTCACGGTCAGTTTCAGGATGCCATCGCCAAGCTGCTGCGCATAGGCTCGCAGTTCGGCGTTCAACACCGCCTGATCGACACCGATTGCCAACCGTTGGCACCCCAGCGCGAGGCGTTGCAGATGGCGTTCCAGCAAAACGAGCTTGCCGTCACGCACGGCGATGGTTTCGAAAAACCCATCACCGTAGGCCAGGCCGCGATCTTTCAGCGACAGAGCGTCAGCCGGCTGACCGTCGACCCAGCTTTCCATCAACCGGCGAACCGGCGAAACACCAGCGAGCCGTTGGTTCCGCCGAAGCCGAAGGAGTTGGACAACACCACATCGATGTCCATGCTACGGGCCGTATGCGGCACGAAGTCCAGGTCGCAACCCTCGTCCGGCTCATCGAGGTTGATGGTCGGCGGCGCCACCTGGCTATTGATCGCCAGCACGCTGAAGATCGCTTCCACCGCCCCTGCTGCACCCAGCAGGTGACCGGTCATGGACTTGGTAGAGCTGACAGCCAGCTTGTAGGCGTGGTCGCCGAACACGGTCTTGATCGCCTGGGCTTCGGCCAAGTCGCCGGCCGGGGTCGAAGTGCCATGGGCGTTGATGTACTGCACCTGTTCGCCGTTGAGCTTCGCATCCCGCAGGGCGTTGGTGATGCAACGGGCAGCACCGGCACCATCGGGCGGCGGCGACGTCATGTGATACGCATCGCCGCTGGTGCCAAACCCGATCAGTTCGGCATAGATGGTCGCGCCGCGCGCCTTGGCGTGCTCCAGCTCTTCGAGAACCAGCGCTCCGGCACCGTCCGACAGCACGAAGCCATCACGGCCCTTGTCCCACGGCCGGCTGGCCCGGGCTGGCTCATCGTTGCGGGTCGACAGCGCACGGGACGCGCCGAAACCGCCCATGCCCAGGCCACAGGCGGCCATCTCGGCGCCGCCAGCAATCATCACGTCGGCTTCGTCGTACATGATGTTGCGCGCGGCCATGCCGATGCAGTGGGTACCCGTGGTGCAAGCGGTGGCAATGGCGTAGTTCGGCCCCTGTGCACCCAAGTGGATGGACAGGAATCCGGAAATCATATTGATGATCGAGCCCGGCACAAAAAACGGAGAAATCCGTCGCGGCCCCGAATCATGCAGCGTGCGGCTGGTTTCTTCGATATTGGTCAAGCCGCCAATACCCGATCCCATGGCCACGCCGATGCGTTCACGGTTGGCGTCAGTGACTTCCAGGCCGGCGTTACGCACCGCCTGGAACCCGGCTGCCAGACCGTATTGAATGAACAGGTCAAGCTTGCGAGCTTCCTTGACCGACAGGTATTCCTCGACATTGAAGTCCTTTACCGAGCCGCCAAAACGGGTGGAATAGGCAGAAAGGTCGGTGTGTTCGATCAGACCAATGCCACTACGGCCAGCCAGAATGCCCTGCCAGCTGCTCGGCACATCCGTGCCCAGTGGCGACAACATACCCATACCGGTGACTACGACGCGTCTACGCGACACAGCACTCTCCTTTTTCTAATGACGACTTTGCATCAGGCCTAAAGAAAAAACCGCACGCCGTAACGGCAGTGCGGTTTTTCCATGACAGCTAGCGACGACTAAAAACGATTACGCCTGGTGGCTGGTAACGTAGTCGATAGCAGCTTGTACAGTAGTGATCTTCTCAGCTTCTTCGTCAGGAATCTCGGTCTCGAATTCCTCTTCCAGAGCCATCACCAGCTCAACAGTGTCAAGGGAGTCGGCACCCAGGTCTTCAACGAAGGAAGCGGTGTTCACAACTTCTTCTTCTTTGACGCCCAGTTGCTCGGCAACGATTTTCTTGACGCGCTCTTCGATGGTGCTCATACCTTGTTTTCACTCCTAATGGACAAATTCAGGCAGCTGGCCGGTGGGTAAGTGTATAGAAAGACTTTTCAGTTTTTCAACCGAAAGCTTCACTCCTCGAACCCTGGGGCCCGCCGCCTATAAATAGATTGCAGCTTTATAACGGATTTTAGACAGCTCGTATGACATTTTTTTGAAGCAATCCGTCACATTTAACTCATGTACATCCCGCCGTTTACCGGGATTGTAGCCCCAGTCACGTATGCCGCACCGTCCGAAGCAAGAAAAGCGACCACCGACGCGATTTCTTGAGCTTGCCCCAGACGACCCAGCGGAATCTGCGTCAACAAGGCTTCACGCTGTGCTTCTGGCAGTTCACGGGTCATGTCGGTGTCGATGAAACCCGGTGCAACCGAGTTTACCGTAATCGAGCGCGAACCCACTTCACGCGCCAGCGCACGACTGAAACCTTCCAGGCCAGCCTTCGCCGCAGCATAGTTTACTTGGCCTGCGTTGCCCATGGCACCCACCACCGAGCCAATACTGATAATCCGACCCCAACGGGCCTTGGTCATGCCACGCAAAACGCCCTTGGACAGCCGATACAGGCTGTTCAGGTTGGTATCGATAACGTCGAACCACTCGTCATCTTTCATGCGCATCATCAGGTTATCGCGGGTGATGCCAGCATTATTGACCAGGATCGCCGGCGCACCGAACTGTTCCTGAATGCTTGCCAACACCGCCGAGACAGATTCGTCGCTGGTCACGTTCAGTTCAAGGCCGGTGCCCTGAATAGCGTTTTCCTTCAGGGTCGCGGCGATACGCTCGGCACCCGAAGCGGAAGTCGCGGTGCCAACAACGATGGCGCCTTGGCGACCCAATTCCAGGGCAATGGCCTGGCCGATGCCACGGCTTGCACCGGTCACCAGTGCAACTTTACCTTGCAGACTCATGCAAGCTTCTCCTGTTCAGGCTTGCGCTGCGCGAGCGGCAGCGAAAGCGTCTGGGGTATTGAGATTGGAAGTCGATACGCCTTCGGCGCAGCGTTTGTTCAGGCCAGCCAGCACTTTGCCAGGCCCGCACTCGACCAGTTCGGTCGCGCCCTTTGCCGCCAGGGCCTGCACCGTTTCGACCCAGCGAACCGGCTTGTAGAGTTGTTCCAGCAAATCGCGCTTGAGGGTCTCGAGATCCGGTGCCACGTCGGCGCTGACGTTTTGCACGACGGGAATCTGCGGCGCTTGCCACTGGATCGCGGCGATGGATTCGGCAAAGCGCTCGGCGGCCGGGCGCATCAGCTCGCAGTGCGACGGCACGCTGACTGGCAGCGGCATGGCGCGCTTGGCGCCACGGGCCTTGCAGCCTTCAATGGCGCGCTCGACGGCCGCCTTGGCGCCGGCAATGACCACTTGGCCCGGGGAGTTGAAGTTCACTGCACTGACTACTTCGCCCTGTGCCGCTTCAGCGCAGGCGGCCAGCACATCGGCATCGTCCAGGCCGAGGATCGCGGCCATGCCACCCTTCCCGGCCGGAACGGCTTCCTGCATCAGCTGGCCACGACGCTCTACCAGCTTGACCGCATGACCCAGGCTCAAGCTGCCAGCGGCCACCAGGGCGCTGTATTCGCCCAGGCTGTGACCGGCGACAAACGCCGGGCGTGGGCCGCCTTCGGCCAGCCACAGGCGCCACAGCGCAACGGAGGCGGTCAAAATGGCGGGCTGGGTTTTATCGGTTTGATTGAGTTGTTCTTCCGGCCCTTGTTGGGTCAGTGCCCACAAGTCGTAGCCGAGCGCATCGGACGCTTCTTTGAATGTTTCAAGGACCAGTGGGTATTGCGCGCCCAACTCGGCCAACATGCCGAGGGACTGCGAGCCCTGTCCTGGAAAGACGAATGCGAGGGAAGCAGACATGAAAACAAAGCCCCTAATGATCTTGTCGTCAAAAATTGACGCCCCTGGGGGCGCTAGGAAACTGACAGTTGGATGGCCGGTTGAACCGACCGGTCACATTTAAGCATTGTCGGACGAAAACGCCTAAGTTAACAAATCCCCGAGGCGGCCATGAAGCCGTTCCGGCAGGTTTTCCTGGATTTCGATCACAGCCCTGTTGATCGCGCTTTGAAAACCCTGCACGCCCGCCGAGCCATGGCTCTTGATGACAATGCCCTGCAACCCCAGGAAACTCGCCCCGTTGTGCCGCGCCGGCGCCAGGTCGGCCTGCAGTCGCCGCATCAACGGCAGCGCCAGGGCGCCAACCATCCGCGAGGCCAGGCTCTGCTTGAACAACGTCTCGATGCGCTGGCCGATCATGGTTGCCAGGCCTTCACTGGACTTGAGCAGGATATTGCCGACGAAGCCGTCGCAGACCACCACATCGGCCTCGCCACGGTACAAGCCGTCGCCCTCGATGAAACCGATGTAGTTGATACCGCGCGCGCCCTGCAACAACGTCGCCGCCAGCTTGACCTGCTGGTTGCCCTTGATGTCTTCGGTGCCGATATTGAGCAGCGCCACGCGAGGTTGGGCGATGCCGAGGGTCTGCGCCGCAACCGAGCCCATCACGGCGAACTGCAACAGGTGCTCGGCGCTGCAATCGACGTTGGCGCCCAGGTCCAGCAACTGGCAGAAGCCGCGCTGGGTCGGGATCGCAGCCACCATCGCCGGGCGATCGATACCCGGCAGGGTCTTGAGTACGTAGCGCGACAGCGCCATCAGCGCACCGGTGTTACCCGCGCTGACGCACGCTTGGGCCTTACCGTCTCGCAACAACTCAAGGGCCACCCGCATCGAAGCGTCAGGCTTGCCACGCAGAGCCTGGGCCGGTTTTTCGTCCATCGTGATGACTTCGGACGCAGGCGCAATCGATAGGCGCGCGCGATCCACAGCCGATTGGCCGCTGAGCATTTCTTCAAGGAGAGAGGGTTGACCGACGAGGGTCAGGTGTAGCGAGGGCGTGGCATTCAGGCAAGCAAGGCTGGCCTGGACAATGCTGCGGGGACCGAAGTCCCCGCCCATTGCGTCAATCGCGATGACTTGAGCGGACAAGTGATTACTCGTCAGCGCCCTTGTCGATCACTTTACGGCCACGGTATACGCCTTCTGGCGATACGTGGTGACGCAAGTGAACTTCACCGGTGGTTTTTTCTACAGACAGGGTGCTAGCCTCGAGAGCGTCGTGCGAACGGCGCATGTCACGGGCAGAGCGGGATTTTTTGTTCTGCTGAACAGCCATAATTGATTAACTCCTAAACGTTTGGGTCACGCTTTAACTGCGCCAATACACTGAACGGGTTGGACCGCGTTACCTCGTCCTCGCTCGGTTCGGGCTCATCTGCTCCCGCCGGCTGCTGGCATTCTTCCGGATGATGAGCAGGCACAATGGGCAAGGCGAGCAGAAGCTCCTCCTCGATCAGTGACTGCAGATCCAATGGATCTTCGCCCAGTTCCAGCACGTCATAACCTTTCGGCAACGACTGGGTATTCGCACCCTCCTTCACCACGGCGTAACTGCATTCGCTATGGATCGGCAGGGTGACCAGCTCAAGACAACGCTGGCAAACCATTTTGACTTCAGTGTCGATAAAGCTGTGGATGACCACAGATTTACGTTCATCTCGTTCAAAAACGAATTTGGCCTGGACCGTACCGACATTGTCGGAAAGCGGGTCGCAGAGTCTCTTCAAATCGGCCAGCAGCAGTTCACCTTGAAGGGTGGTGCCACGGTCAGCCAATTTGCGCGGGTCAACGTGAGGTGGAATCGGGTCATTCAACATAGGCGCAGCATTATAGGGATGCACCGGGCCATGTCAAAGGAAATTCAGCCCTGTCCGTCACTTGCGCGCCTCGCTAGAATTCGCTCCTGCCTCCTGGAGACGCCCATGCTGCCTTTATTACTTGCCTCAAGCTCGGTCTACCGCCGGGAATTGCTCGCCCGCCTGGGGCTGCCGTTCGTCTGCAGCTCACCGGACATCGACGAAAGCCGCCACGCCGATGAATCCGCGCTCGAACTGGTAAAACGCCTGGCCCGGGAAAAAGCCTTGGCGCTAGCCGCCAGCCATCCGGCGCACCTGATCATCGGATCAGACCAGGTCGCCGTGCTCGACGAGCGCATCCTGGGCAAGCCCCACACCTTCGAAAACGCCCGTGAACAACTACTGGCCGCCAGCGGCGCCCGCGTAACGTTCCTGACGGGCCTGGCGCTGCTTAACAGCCAGACAGGCAACTGCCAGGTCGATTGCGTTCCGTTTACCGTGACGATGCGGACATTGGATCAGGCACGCGTTGAGCGCTACTTGCGGGCGGAGCAGCCGTACGACTGCGCTGGTAGCTTCAAGGCCGAGGGACTGGGCGTGAGCCTGTTTCAGAGCACCGAGGGCCCGGACGCCACCAGCCTGATCGGACTGCCGTTGATTCGCCTGGTGGATATGTTGCTGGCCGAGGGTGCGCAGATTCCCTGAATACCTCGCCACAGGGACCGCATCGCCTTTCAGGTGCGCAGCCTTTCAAAAAATCAGCGCAACGCCGGGCCTTGGAAGCCCATCCACATTGCCAGGTGCTCGGCAATGCTTGCGCCCAGTTTTTTCGAGAAGCGATCGAACGGCGATTCTTCGATGGTGAAATCCACCAGCTCTTTCTCGCCGATCACGTCCCGAGCCACGAAACTCGCGCTGCCCAGGCCATCGATCAAGCCCAGCGGCAACGCCTGCTCCCCGGACCAGACCAACCCGGAAAACAACTCCGGATGCTCCTTGTCCTTCAGGCGTTCGCCCCGCCCTTTCTTGACGCTAGCGATGAACTGCTTGTGAGTCGTGTCCAGCACGCCTTGCCAGAACGCGGTTTCTTCAGGCTTGCGCGGCTGAAACGGATCAAGGAACGACTTATGCTCGCCCGAGGTATAGACCCGGCGCTCGACACCCAGCTTTTCCATGGTCCCGACAAAACCATAACCCGCCGCCGTCACACCGATGGAACCGACCAGACTCGCCTTGTCGGCATAGATCTGGTCTGCCGCACTGGCAATGTAATAGGCCCCGGACGCACCGAGATCGGCGATGACCGCGTAGACCTTGATGTTCGGATGCAACGCGCGCAACCGGACGATCTCGTCATACACATAACCCGACTGTACCGGACTGCCGCCCGGACTGTTGATGCGCAGCACCACACCCTTGACCTTCGGATCCTCGAACGCTGCCCGCAGGCTACCGACGATGTTGTCCGCGCTGGCGGGCTCCTTGTCGGCGATCATGCCTTCGATGTCGATCAGCGCGGTATACGCCGAACCGCCCGCGGCGCTTTTCTCCAGGCTCATCAGCGGTGTGAACAGCATGAGCGCGGCGAAAAGATAAACAAACGTCAGCAGCTTGAAGAAAATGCCCCAGCGGCGCGAACGGCGCTGCTCCTGGACACTGGCCAGCAGAGTCTTTTCCAGCAGCTTCCAGCTTTTATCATCACCGTTCTCGGCGTTTGCCTTGGCCGGTGCCTTCCATTCATCCGTCATGCATGCATCCCCGTCAAAACTTAATCGGCACGCCGGCTCAGCCAGGCGTGCAACTCAGGAAAATGGTCAATGGCCAGGCACGGCTCGAAGGCCTTTAGCGCCTCGATCGTCTGGGCACCATAACTGACAGCCACCGAGCCCATGCCAGCATTGCGCGCCATTTGCAGATCGAACGACGAGTCCCCGACCATCAGCGCCTGTTCGGGCCGCATATCGCAATGAGCAAGGATCTGCTCAAGCATCAATGGGTGCGGCTTGCTGGCGGTTTCGTCCGCGGCTCGGGTGATGTCGAAATAATCGTCCCAGCCGTGAGCCTTCAACACCCGATCCAGCCCGCGCCGAGCCTTGCCAGTTGCGACCGCCAGGCGATAGCCCTCGCCCCGCAACGCATGAAGCGTCTGCGCCACGCCTTCGAACAACGGCGAAGGCTCGGCTTCCAGTGCAATGTAGTGATCGGCGTAATGCTGGCGAAAAACGATTAATTGCTCATCGTCGATCTCCGGATACAGGCTGCGAATCGCCTCCGGCAACCCAAGGCCGATGATGCCTTTTACCGCCAGATCGTCACGCAAGGGAAAACCCGTGCGGTCCGACGCGACATGCATCGCCTCCACGATCCGACCGATGGAGTTGGCCAGAGTGCCGTCCCAATCGAATATGAGCAGCTTGTAATCAGGATGCACTCAACCGCTCCACGGTCTTGGCCCACATGTCATCCACGGGAGCCTGCAATTTCAACTCACCGCCGTCGGGCAGCGGCACGGTCAGCATATAGGCATGGAGAAACAGGCGCTTGCCACCCAGGTCGCGGATTTCCTTGGTGAAATCGTCATCGCCATATTTGCTGTCACCGGCAATGCAATGCCCGGCATGCAGGGTATGGACGCGAATCTGGTGCGTGCGCCCGGTCACCGGCTTGGCCTCGACCATGGTGGCGAAATCGCCGAAGCGACGGAGCACCTTGAATACGGTAAGCGCTTCCTTACCCTCCTCGTTGACTTCCACCATGCGCTCACCCGAGCGCAAGTTGCTCTTGAGCAACGGCGCACGGACCTGCTTCACGGAGGTATCCCAACGACCACGCACCAGCGCCATGTAGCGCTTGTCGACACCATCGCCGCGCAACTGCTCGTGCAGATGCCGCAGCATGCTGCGCTTCTTGGCGATCATCAGCAGACCGGAGGTATCGCGATCCAGGCGATGGACCAGTTCCAGCTCCTTGGTATCCGGACGCAACTGACGAAAGGCTTCGATCACCCCGAAGCTCAGGCCACTGCCGCCGTGGACCGCGATACCCGCGGGCTTGTTGACCACGATCAGCGCCTTGTCTTCGAAGACAATCGAGGCTTCAAGGCGTTGCAACAAACCTTGCGCCAAGGGCACCGGTTCGTCGCGCTCGGGCACCCGAACCGGCGGCACGCGCACGACGTCGCCGGCCTGGAGTTTGTACTCGGGCTTGATCCGACCTTTGTTCACCCGCACTTCGCCTTTGCGCAAGATGCGATAGATCAAGGTCTTGGGCACGCCTTTGAGCCGGGCAAGGAGGAAATTATCGATTCGTTGGCCGGCATATTCCGGCGAGACCTCGAGCAGTTGAACGCCAGGGGTCGAAGGGGCAGTAGTTGTCATGGCCGCGATGATAACAATTTTTTATGGAATTGAAGCACTTAATCATTGCTGCTATAGTCGCGAACGCCGCCAAAAGTGGCTGGCCAGCGGACTAGCGGTTAAAAACCGGCCCTGACCAACGCAATTCACGAGGACGAGAGGCCGTCCTACGGGGCTTTTGCTACGTAACGGTAGAGTTTTCGAGTGTAACGAGCGCAGGTGACATGAGGCCTGAAATACGCCGCAAAGCAGAGTTTTGACTCGCCTTGCGCGCCACATTCATGGCCAGTTCACAAAGTGCAGTCACTTGGGAACGACCCCGAGCGAGAGCTTCGGAAACAACGCCTAAATTAGCCATGATGCGTGACCTCCCCTTTCGGAGCTCACGGTAAATGCCAACCCGCTGCGGATTCTGCGCGCGGCAGCACCCGAATTATCAGGGATACGTGTAGGGTGGAGATGTACAACCGTCGGACTGTGTAGCATTAGGCTTATATTTAGACGCTTCATCTCGTCCACAGACGCCGGTTGATTCCTCCTCCTGACTGAGTGCTTGAGTACCAGCAAGCAGGACGCGTCCGTCGCGACTTCGCCATCATTGGGTCGAACTCGCTGGACACTGGAATGGCCCGCCATTACCAGGACGCACCTGACACCGACCGTGAGAAGTCGTGTGTGCCGAACGCCGTTTCCGGCAGCCCGGAAACCGACGGTACTACATGAAAAGAATGCTGATTAACGCAACTCAACCCGAAGAGTTGCGTGTTGCACTGGTAGACGGCCAGCGCCTCTACGACCTGGATATCGAATCCGGTGCACGCGAGCAGAAGAAGGCCAACATCTATAAAGGCCGGATTACTCGCATCGAACCAAGCCTTGAGGCTGCCTTTGTCGATTTCGGCTCCGAGCGCCACGGCTTCCTGCCCCTCAAAGAAATCTCCCGCGAATACTTCAAGAAGGCCCCTGAAGGCCGCGTCAACATCAAGGACGTCCTGAGCGAAGGCCAGGAAGTCATCGTCCAGGTCGAAAAAGAAGAACGTGGCAACAAGGGCGCCGCCCTGACCACCTTCATCAGCCTCGCCGGCCGTTACCTGGTCCTGATGCCGAACAATCCGCGTGCCGGTGGTATCTCCCGCCGCATCGAAGGCGAAGAGCGCAACGAACTGCGTGAAGCCCTCAACGGCCTGGTCGCCCCCGCCGACATGGGCCTGATCGTGCGCACTGCCGGCCTTGGCCGCAGCAGCGAAGAAATGCAGTGGGACCTCGACTACCTGCTGCAACTGTGGACCGCCATCAAAGAAGCCTCGCTGGATCGCTCCGCGCCATTCCTGATCTACCAGGAAAGCAACGTGATCATCCGCGCCATCCGCGACTACCTGCGCCAGGACATCGGCGAAGTGCTGATCGACAGTGTCGAAGCCCAGGACGAAGCCCTGACTTTCATCCGCCAGGTGATGCCGCAGTACGCCAGCAAGATCAAGCTCTACGAAGACAGCGTCCCGCTGTTCAACCGTTTCCAGATCGAAAGCCAGATCGAAACCGCCTTCCAGCGCGTCGTCGAACTGCCGTCCGGCGGCTCCATCGTCATCGATCCGACCGAGGCCCTGGTGTCCATCGACATCAACTCGGCGCGCGCCACCAAAGGCAGCGACATCGAAGAAACCGCGCTGCAGACCAACCTTGAAGCCGCCGAAGAAATCGCCCGTCAGTTGCGCCTGCGCGACATCGGCGGACTGATCGTCATCGACTTCATCGACATGACCCCGGCCAAGAACCAGCGCGCCGTGGAAGAGAAGGTCCGTGAGTGCCTGGAAGCCGACCGCGCCCGCGTACAGGTCGGTCGTATCTCGCGTTTCGGCCTGCTGGAAATGTCCCGTCAGCGCCTGCGTCCATCGCTGGGTGAAAGCAGCGGCATCGTTTGCCCTCGCTGCAACGGCACCGGCATCATCCGTGACGTTGAATCGCTGTCCTTGGCGATCCTGCGCCTGATCGAAGAAGAAGCCCTGAAAGACCGCACCGCCGAAGTCCGCGCCCAGGTGCCGATTCCAGTGGCAGCGTTCCTGCTCAACGAGAAACGCAACTCGATCACCAAGATCGAACTGCGCACCCGGGCCCGTATCGTCATCCTGCCGAACGATCACCTCGAGACGCCGCACTTCGAAGTGCAGCGCCTGCGCGATGACAGCCCGGAAGCCCACACCAACCAGTCGAGCTACGAAATCGCTGCTGCCGCTGCCGAAGTGGAAGAAGTCCAGCCCGCTGCGGCGACTCGCACCCTGGTTCGCCAGGAAGCGGCGGTCAAGACTGCCCCAGCCCGCGCCAACGCTCCGGTCCCGACCGAAGTCGCCGCCCCGGCCCCTGCCCCAGCGGCCGCGCCAGAACCGAGCCTGTTCAAGGGCCTGGTGAAATCCTTGGTCAGCCTGTTTGCCTCCAAGGAAGAGCCTGCCGCTCCGGCCGTCGTCGCCAAGCCTGCCGCTACCGAGCGTCCGGCCCGCAACGAGGAGCGCCGTAACGGTCGCCAGCAGACCCGCAATCGCAACGGTCGCCGTGACGAAGAGCGCAAGCCGCGCGAAGAACGCGCGCCCCGTGAAGAACGAGCGCCACGCGAGCCGCGCGAAGAGCGTCAGCCACGCGAAGCCCGCGAGGAAACGCCAGCGACTCCAACCGTAGCCCGTGAAGAGCGCGCACCGCGTCCTCCACGTGAAGAGCGTCAGCCGCGTGCACCGCGCGAAGACCGCAAGCCGCGTGGCGAACGTGAAGAACGTGTCCGCGAACTGCGTGAGCCACTGGATGCCGCACCAGCTGCCGCCGCTGGCGCCGCACCGGCTGAAGAGCGCCCGGCCCGCCAGCCTCGCGAAGAGCGCGCACCGCGTCAGCCGCGTGAAGAGCGTCAACCACGCGCCGAGCAGGCAGCCGCCGCTGCCAGCGAAGAAGAAGTGCTGAACAGCGAAGAGCAGTTGCAGGAAGACGGCCAGGACAATGCCGAAGGCGATCGTCCACGCCGCCGCTCCCGTGGCCAGCGTCGTCGCAGCAACCGCCGCGAGCGTCAACGTGATGCTAATGGCAACGTGATCGAAGGTTCGGAAGAGTCCGAATCCGCCGAGAACGCCGAAGCGCCAAGCGGCGCGGATCTGGCCGCAGGCCTGGCCGTCACCGCGGCAGTGGCCAGCAGCGCGATCAGCGCCCCGGCCGAAGCCCAGGCACACGAGCAGGCTGAACGCGCCACCGCTGCGGTGGAAGACGCCCCGGTTGAAGCGCCAGTCGTCGAAGCGACCACGCCAGTACAAGCCACCGCTTCGCCGGAAGTGGAACTCGCGCCGGTTCCCGACGCAGAGCCTGAAGTCCAAGCCGCCGCCGAGCCGGCACCGGTCGTCGAGCAGCCAGTGGCCGCCGCCGAACCTGCCGTCGAAGCTCCGGTGCAGGAAACCCCGGCCGAGGAAGTTGCGCCCGAACCTGTTCGTGAAGAGCAGACGACGTTCAACTGGCACGCAGAACCCGCAGCGCCAGCGCCAATCGCCGAGCCTGAGCCGGTGAAAACCGTAGAAGCGCAAGTGATCGAGCCTGCTCCGGAGGTCGAAGCTGCCTCGGTGGAAGAGCCTGCGCCAGTGATCGAGGCTCCTGCGGTTGTCGAAGCTCCGGCCCCGGTTGAGGCACCTGCACCTGTCAGCGCCTTGGCTCCGAATGGCCGCGCTCCGAATGATCCGCGTGAAGTGCGCCGTCGCAAGCGTGAAGCCGAGCGCCTGCAGAAGGAAGCCGAACAGGCTGCCGCTGCCGCTGCCCTGGCGCCTGCCGCCGAACCGACGCCAGTCGTGGAAGCCGTCGAAGCCCCTGCCCCGGTTGCCGAAACCGCAGCAGAGCCAGCGATCGACGAACCTCAGCAGTCCGCTGAAGAAGTTGCACCGCACCACCCTGAAGCCCTGGAAAAAGAGCACGAGCCTAAACCTCACGCCTGATTCCATCGCCCAGTAAAAAGCCCCGCCTGGTGATGCCAGGCGGGGCTTTTTTATGCCTCAGTGGATCTGATCGAGTGAGTTATCTAAAAACCAGTGCCTCAGGCACATCGACATCCCACGTCACACCTGGATCGTCCACCGGCACGTGGACCACGTGCGCCCCGGCTAACAGCACCTTGGCGCCGCGATCACCCGTCAAGGCCATCAGTGGCGGACCCAACGCGCGACCGAATCCCACCGGATGCCCATGCTCCCCGGCAAGCACCGGCACGCTGACGCCATCCTCGCGCATCCCCGCCATCACCCCTTCGAAGCTCGACGGCAAGATGAACGGCATGTCGCCCAACACGATCAGCCAGCCATCAAGGTCCGGGCACGCCCGGACGCCGGCGGCAATGCTGTCGCCCAGGCCGGGCGAGTCCAGCTCCACGTAATCGCACCCGTAGGCCTGGGCCATGCGAATGGCCTGCGGACGATCGTTGCGGGTCACCAGCACGCGCTTTTCCAGGGAGGACGGTAAATTGGCCAGCACATGTTCGATCACTGAGCGCACCGCACCGTCACGCCCGGTGCAATCGGCCAGCAACTTATCCTTGTCGGCACCGGCAACCTCACGGAAACGGCGACCCGATCCCGCCGCAAGAATGATCACGCCAATGGACCCAGTCATAACCTGCTCCTTTGTGGCTTACAGCGGTTTCTTCTGCCGCAGTTCGATGCCATTTTTGATGGCAACGATTTCCGCCAGCAACGACAAGGCGATTTCCGCTGGTGTATGGCTGCCGATGTGCAGGCCGATAGGGCCATGCAGCCGTTCGATGGCCTGTGCCGACAAGCCTAGCTGAGCCAGGTTGTCCCGGCGTTTCTGGCTGTTGACCCGCGACCCCAGGGCGCCCACATAAAAGGCCTTGGAATCGAGGGCGGTCAACAAGGCCATGTCGTCCAGGCGCGGGTCATGGGTCAGCGCCACGATCGCCGTGCGCTCATCAGTCTGGATGCTCAGCACCGCTTCGTCGGGCATGCCGGTCACGAAGCGGCCATGCTGCTCTTCCCAGCCGTAGACGAATTCCTTGCGCGGATCGCAGATCAGCACTTCGAAATCCAGCAGCCGGGCCATCTCCGCGACGTAACGGGACAGCTGCCCAGCGCCGATCAACAGCAGCCGCCAACGCGGCCCATAAATCGCCCGCAGTGTCTCGCCATCAAACACTAAAGCATCGCTTTTACTGGCCGGCACCAACGACACGCTACCGGTGGCGACGGTCAATTCCCGGGCGACAATCTCATGGGCCTCGCAACGCTCCAGCAAGTCGGCAACCCACTGTGGATCGCCCACTCGCTCCTCCGTCAGGCGCAAGGTGCCGCCGCACGGTAGGCCGAAGCGCGCTGCCTCCTCGCGGGTGACGCCATAGGTGATCAACTGCACCGGCGGGCCGTCCGCCGGAATCCGGTCGTCGTGCAACCGGGCAATCAAGTCATCTTCGACACAACCGCCCGACACCGAACCGATTACCACGCCATCCTCGCGCAGGGCCAGCATGGCGCCGGGAGGCCGTGGCGCGGTGCCCCAGGTCTGGACTACGGTGAACAACACCACGCGCTGCCCGGCGCGGCGCCACGCCAGCACGCTGCGCAGGACATTCAGGTCAACGCTGTCCATCAGGCTTTGGCCTGTTGCCAGCCTTGCAGCTGATAACGCACGGGCAGATCGCGGATACGCTTGCCGGTGGCTGCAAAAATCGCGTTGCACAGCGCCGGTGCGATCGGCGGCACGCCTGGCTCACCCACGCCGCCCAAGGGCACTTCACCCGGCGGCGTGACCAGATGCACCGCCACTTCCTTGGGCGCCAGGGACATGCGCGCCACTTCGTACATGTGGAAGTTATCTTGCTGGACCTTGCCGTCCTTGAAGCTGATTTCCCCCACCATCGCATTACCCAAGCCCATGACGCAGGCGCCTTCGAACTGGGAGCGGATGCGCTCGGGGTTGATCTGTGGCCCACAATCCACGGCAATGTCGGCCTTGTGCACGATCACCGTGCCGTCATCCTTGACCTCGACTTCGATCACCGCCGCGACGTAAGTGACGAAACTGTAGTGCACCGCCAGCCCCAAGCCCCGGCCCTTGGGCAGTTCGCGCCCCCAGCCGGCGGCTTTTGCGGCAGTCTCCAGCACAGTACGGATCCGCGCCGTATCGATGGGATAACGCTCGGGGGATTCGCCGTAGTTCCAATCGTCGTTCAGGCTGTTCGGATTGATCTTGCGGTCCGGCCCCAGCAACTTGAGGTGATACTTCAGAGGATCCTGGCCGGCCTTGTGGGCCAATTCGTCGATGAAGCTCTGGATCGCAAAACCGTGGGGAATATTCGACACCGAGCGGTACCAGCCCACCCGGGTATGAGCCACTGCCTCGGGATTTTCCAGGCGCATGTTGGCAATCGCATAGGCCATGTTGGTCACGCCCATTCCTACTTCGAACGGCGCTTCGTGGGTCATGCCCGGAGCGAACAACGCGGTGATGGTCGGCGCCACGGTGCGATGCAGCCAACCGGAAGGCATGCCGTCCTGGTTCAGGCTGGCCTTCAGGTATTGGGCCGATACGGTGTGGAAATACGAATGGTGGATGTCATCCTCGCGGGTCCATTGCACCCGTATCGCCTGACCGGGAAACTCCTTGGCGAGCACGGCGGCTTCGACGACGAAGTCGGGTTTCGACTTGCGTCCGAAACCACCGCCCAACAAGGTGATGTTCACCGTGACCTTCTCGAAAGGAATGCCCAGGCGTTCGGCGACACGTTCGCGGGTCACCTGCGGTGCCTGGCTCGGGGCCCAGGCTTCGCATTGGCCATCCTTGAACCGGGCGACGGCGACCATCGGCTCCATTGGGGACTGGGACAGGTGCGGCAGATAATACGAAGCTTCCAACGTCGAATCGGCCTTGGCCCATGCGCCATCGAGATCACCGGTGCTGCCCAGGACTTTTCCAGGCTGGCGAGCAGCCGCTTCCAGTTCCTTGCGATAGGCAATGGAGTCGTAACCGGCGTTCGGGCCGTCGTCCCACTCTATTTTCAGCGCTTCGCGGCCCTTGATCGCCGCCCAGGTATTTTTCGCCACCACCGCCACGCCGCCCAGAGGCTGGAATTCCGAAGGCAATGGGCGCCCCTCGATCTGGAGCACCTTGACCACGCCTGGTACTTTCAACGCCGCGCTGCTGTCGACGCTCTTGACCTTGCCGCCATAGACCGGCGGCCGCGCGATGACGGCATAGAGCATGCCGTCGAAATGCACGTCGGCACCGAAGACTGCGCGACCGTTGACGATGTCCGCGCCGTCGATGGCACGGCTCGCCTCCTTGCCGATGTAACGAAATTCCGAAGGCTGCTTGAGGCGCAGGTTCTCGCGGGGCGGCACCGGCAAGGCACTGGCTGCGGCAGCCAAGGCGCCATAACCCAGCTCCCGCCCGGAAGGCTGGTGCACCACTTTGTGCAGCTGCGCGCGGCATTCGCCTACCGGCACGTTCCATTGTGCAGCGGCGGCCAGTTCCAACATGGTCCGCGCGGCGGCACCGCAACGGCGCATCGGCTCGTACCAATGGCGCATGCTGCGCGAGCCGTCGGTGTCCTGGTTGCCGAAGCGCGCCTCATCTGCCGGTGCCTGCTTGACCTTGACCAGCGCCCAGTCGGCGTCCAGTTCGTCGGCCACCACCATGCTCAGGCTGGTGCGCACACCCTGGCCCATCTCGGAACGGTTACAGATCACCGTCACGCTGCCGTCGGCGGCAATGCTCAAGTAGACCTTGGGGTCGTCGACCGCGCCATTGGGCATGCCCTCGGCGCCAAATTTCTTTTCCTCGGCGAAGGCATCCGGCAGGCCCCACGTGGCCGCCAGCACCAGCACACCGGTAGCGCTCGCACCTTTCAGGAAACCACGACGGCTGAGGTTGCTCAGGACAAAATCATCAGGCAAGCGGCTCATGCCTTGGCCTCCTTCAGGTGAGTGGAGGCTTGGCGTATCGCGGTCTTGATCCGGTTATAAGTGCCGCAGCGGCAGAGGTTGCCAACCATAGCTTCTTCGATCTGCTCGTCGCTGGGGTTGGGGTTGGTCTTGAGCAGGGCTGTAGCAGACATGATCTGCCCGCCCTGGCAAAAACCGCACTGAGCTACCGCGGTGTCCAGCCAGGCTTTCTGCACCACCTGCCCGACCGGGTCGACGTGAAGCGCGTCGATGGTGCTGACGCTTTGCCCCTTCACCGAGCCGATCGGCGTGATGCAACTGCGAGCAGGGGCGCCGTCGATGTGGATGGTGCAGGCGCCGCACAAGCCCATGCCGCAGCCGAACTTGGTGCCGTTGTAACCGGCCACGTCACGGATCGCCCACAGCAGCGGCATGTCCTCGGTCACATCCAGTTGGTGATCTTTTCCATTGAGTTTCAGGGTAATCATGGGCACGCCCGCATCGTCATCGAGTTATGGGGTCGAGCCATCTGCCGTTTGGTTATCGGTTCGGTGTCGCAGACTGGCTCAGGCTAATCGGGCTCTCTTGTGCACACGCGAGCACGCGTCTGCACCGGGCCTCAGGGATGCGTATGCTCGCATCGCCAGCCCGTTAAATTAACCCAGGATCAAGCAAAACGCCCTGCACAATCCTGCACAAATGGTTTTGTGCAGCCTGTCCAGGGCGTTTTTTCCGGCGATTGCGAAGCGCGGGTCAGTACCGATTGGGCTCCATTTCCAGCTCGACCTGAAAACGTTCGGCAATGTCCTTTTGGATGCGCCGAGCCAGTTCAAGCAGTTGCAGGCCGGTCGCATTGCCGTAGTTGACCAACACCAGCGCCTGCAATTTATGCACCCCGGCGTCGCCCTCGCGAAACCCCTTCCAGCCGGCGTGCTCGATCAGCCAGCCAGCGGCGATCTTCATCTGGCCGTCGGGCTGTGGATAAGCCACCAAGTCCGGGTATCGGGCCTTGAGTTGCGCCACGTGGGAGGCCGGCACCAACGGGTTCTTGAAGAAGCTGCCGGCATTGCCCAGCACCGCTGGGTCTGGCAGTTTTTCGCTGCGGATACTGCAGATGGCCCGGCTCACATCCGTGGGCGTTGGCTGATCGATGCCCTGTTCGGTCAATCGCTGGCGGACCGGGCCGTACTCCAAATGCAAGTGCGCGGCACGACTGAGGGCGAAACGCACCCGCAGGATCAACCAGCGCCCGGCCTGTTGCTTGAACAGGCTGTCGCGGTAGGCGAAACCGCACTCCTCAAGGGTGAAATCGCGCAGCTCGTCGGTGTCACGATCCAGCGCGGTGAGGCCAGCGAAGACGTCCTTTATCTCCACCCCGTAGGCGCCGATATTCTGCATCGGTGCCGCACCCACCGTACCGGGAATCAGGCTGAGGTTCTCCAGCCCCGACCAACCTTGCGCCAGCGTGTACTGGACAAAAGCGTGCCATGGCTCGCCCGCCTCGGCCTCGACCACCACGCGCTCGCCGTCATCACTGAGCAGGCGGACGCCTTGGCTGGCCATGCGCAACACCAGCGCGTCCACGTCGCCGGTCAACAAGAGGTTGCTGCCGCCGCCGATGACCAACAGGGGCATGTCTTGCTCGGCGGCGTAGGCCAAGGCCTCACGGACATCCTCGTCGTTGTGGGCCTGGGCGAACAACCGGGCGGCGACATCCACGCCAAAGCTGTTGAATGGCTTGAGGCTGACACCCGGCTGGACGTGCAAGGTCATAACCGCCCCTTCAGTTCGACCACCAGGCGATCCGTGGCACGTTCAATCAAATCCAACACCTGCTCGAAACCTTGCTCACCGTCATAGTAAGGGTCTGGTACGTCATCGAGTTCCGCCTCGTAACGACGCAGGAACAGGTCCAGTTCAGCCCTGGCATTGGTCGGTTGCAGGACTTTGAGATTGCGCAGGTTGCTGCTGTCCATCGCCAGGATCAGGTCATAGGCGGCGAAATCGGCGCGCGTCACTTGTTGGGCGCGCTGGGCCGACAAGTCGTAGCCACGGCTCAGGGCCGCGGCCTGGCTGCGCTTGTCCGGTGCCTTGCCGACGTGCCAGTCACCGGTGCCGGCGGAGGCGACCTCCACCTGAGCGTCCAGCCCGGCTTCGCGCAACTTGTGGCGCAAGATGCCTTCGGCCGTGGGCGATCGGCAGATATTGCCGAGACAGACAAACAAAACCCGCATCAGGCCTCCAGCAAGCGCCGAACGCGCTCAAGATCTTCAGCGGTATCGACACCGGTCGGCGGAGCGATCAGTGCATCGGCCACATGGATTCGTACGCCGTGCCACAGGGCACGCAACTGTTCCAGCGCTTCGGTGTTTTCCAGCCAGCACGGTCCCCAGGCCACGAAGTCGTGGAGGAAGCCGGCGCGGTAGGCGTAGATGCCGATATGGCGGCGGTACGGCACGCCTTCGGGCATCACGTCCCGGCTTTGCGCGAAGGCATCCCGCGCCCAGGGCAACGTCGCGCGGCTGAAGGTCAAGGCCAGGCCATTGAGGTCGCTGATCACCTTGACCACATTGGGATTGAACAACGCTTGCACGTCGTCGATCGGCTCAGCCAGGGTCGCCATGCGCGCTTCGGGATGGGCCGCCAGGTTAGCCGCGACCTGGTCGATCACACTGGGCGGGATCAACGGCTCGTCGCCTTGTACGTTGACCACGATGGCGTCGGGTTCAAGGCCCAGTTTCGTGGCGACTTCCGCCAGTCGATCGGTGCCGGAATTATGATCTTCGCGGGTCAGCACCACTTCGGCGCCAAACGCCTCGCAGGCTTCGACGATGCGCGCATCGTCAGTCGCGACCACCACGCGCTGGGCGCTGCTTTTGCTGGCCTGTTCCCAGACGTGCTGGATCATCGGCTTGCCGGCGATCAACAACAACGGCTTGCCCGGCAGGCGCGTCGAGGCGAAGCGCGACGGAATGACGACGGTGAAGGCTGTGGTCATTTATCCAGGCGCTCGTCAGTGGTCAGGGTGCGGGCTTCGCTCTCGAGCATCACCGGGATGCCGTCGCGAATCGGATAGGCCAGGCCGGCACCCTTGCTGATCAGTTCGGTCTTGTCGGCGCTGAGCTTGAGCGGGCCTTTGCAAACTGGGCAGGCCAGAATATCGAGCAATTTGGTGTCCATGGAATTCCCCTGGGTAAAAGATTTTAAGGCAAGAGCCGATCCGGCAACAGGCGCATCAATTGCCTATCGAACCAGGCCGCGAAGGCTGGCGACGGTGCGGCGTCCACCGCCAGGTACCACCAGTGCGGCGCGGCGAAGGCACGGCACTTGACCGCGTCCTTTTCCGTCATGACCACTGGCAGGGTTGGCGTGAAATTCAAGGCCTGGGCACTGTATTCGGCGTGATCGGCAAACCCGTGCGGTATAGGCCGCCAGTGTAGCGTTTCGAGGGTCTTGAAGAAACGCTGCGGATTGCCGATACCGGCCACGGCGTGCAGGGCCTGCCCGGCTGGGAAGTGGTCGAGGGTGCGCCGCTCTCCACTGGCGAGGTTCACCAGGGCGGTGGGTCGCAATTGGAAGGCGAAGCCGTCTTCGCGGTCGGCGCTGGCGCCGTTGTACAACACCGCATCGACCGATTGCAGGCGTTCGACCGGTTCGCGCAACGGACCGGCAGGCAGGCAACGGCGGTTGCCGAGGCCGCGGGCGTTGTCGATCAGTACCAGTTCAAGGTCCCGGGCCAGGCGGTAATGCTGCATGCCGTCGTCGGACAGGATCAGGTCCAGCGGCTCGGCTTCCAGCAGCGCGCGGACCGCGCGACTGCGATCAGGGTCGATCATCAACGGCACACCGGTGCGCTGGACGATCAGCAGCGGCTCGTCACCCGCGATGTCGGCGCCCTGCTCGGCCTGGACCCGCCAAGGCAGTTGCGGCGGCTTGGCTCCATAGCCACGACTGACCACGCCAACCCGCAAGCCACTGCGCTGGCAATGTTCGATCATCCACAGGATCAACGGCGTCTTGCCGGTACCGCCAACGGTAATATTGCCGACCACGATCAGCGGCACGGGGGGTTGGTAGATCTCGCCGTCGCCCGCCAGGAAGCGTTCGCGCTTGCTCACCACCACACGTCGATACAGCCATTCCAGCGGTCGCAACAGCGTCAGGGCCGGGTGACCTTCGTACCACGCGGCAAGCAATCGATCGGACATGGCCATCAGGGCGCCGGCGCCGCCTCGACCGTCGTCATGCGCAGGTGGCTGAAGCCGAGCTTGCCGGCCGCGTCCATGGCGGTGATAACGGATTGGTGAGGGGTCTTGCCGTCGGCGCTGATGGACAACGGCAGGCTGGTGTCACCGCCGGATTCCTTCTGCAGGGCCTCGATCAGGCTCGCCAGGTCGCTTTTGGGCAGCAAATGGTTGTTCACCGAGAACGCGCCTTCGGCGCTGATGGTGACTTCCAGGTTCTTCAACTGCTGGTCTTCGGCGGGCGAACCACTGACCGCTTGCGGCAATTCGACCTTGAGCTGGGTCTCCCGGGTGAACGTGGTGGTCACGACGAAAAACAGCAGCAGGATGAACACCACGTCGATCAGCGACGCGAGATTGATCTCGATGTTTTCCCGTGGTTTGCGGCGGAATTTCACTGCTTGCCCCCGGCCAGGTCCACGTCACGGTCGCCCTGCACCACCTCGACCAGCTTGATGGCTTCCTGCTCCATGCCCACCACCAACTCGTCGACGCGGCGTTGCAGGAATCGGTGGAAGAACACGGCTGGGATACCGACCATCAGGCCTGCGGCGGTGGTGATCAGGGCCTTGGAAATACCCCCCGCCAACACCGCGGCGTTGGTGGTCATGCCAGAACCGGTGAAGGCACTGAAAATATCGATCATGCCCAGCACAGTGCCCAGCAGGCCCAGCAATGGGGACATGGCCGCGATGGTACCCAGGGCGTTGAGGTAGCGCTCCAGGTCATGAATGACCCGCGCGGCCGCTTCTTCAATGCATTCCTTCATGATCTCGCGACCATGCTTGGAATTCGCCAGGCCCGCCGCAAGAATCTCCCCCAAAGGCGAACTGGCTCGCAGCTCCTTGAGCTTGTCCTTGTTCAGCTGTTTGTCCTTGATCCAGACCCAGACCTGCCCGAGCAGATGCTCCGGGGTCACGCGACTGACCCGCAGGGTCCACAGGCGTTCGGCAACGATACCCAATGCCGCGATGGAACTCAGAATGATCGGCAACATCATCCAACCGCCGGATTTGACCAATTCCCACACAGTGACAGCCCCCTCGAAAAAGTGCGCCACTTTATCATACAGACTCGCCGTGCAGACCCGCCCGGCCGACAACACGGCAAGAACGATGAGCCAGATCAATGCTGCGTCGATGGGCCAGCGGGTGGCGGCTCACGCCAGTATCGACGTTCGCCGGCTAGGGTGTGCGCCGGCCCGAACGCGCCCAGTTGCAGACGAATGGCACCCTGTTTGGCACTGTCATAGATTGTCATGCCCAACCTTCGATAGCGCTCCATCACCCACGGATGCGGATGGCCGTATGCGTTGTTTCGCCCTCGGGAGATCAATACCGAATGAGGCTGCAGGCGCGCCAGCAGCGCAATCGACGATGAGCTGCGGCTGCCATGATGCGGTGACGCCAGCCATTGGGTCGGCGCCCCCAATGGACCGTCGAGCAAGGCGCGCTCGGCATGGGTGTCGATGTCACCCGTCAGCAACAATCGCTCGCCGCCGGCCTCGACCAGCAAGACGCAGGACGTCTGGTTACTTTCGACAGCCGATGCCCATCGCCAGAGCTCGAACCTGACCCCGTCCCACTCCCAGCCTTCACCGCTATCGCACGGGCCCGCCTGCAGATCGACGGCCAGCGTAGCGGGGTCGCCGCTGATCACCCGAGTCGTCGGTAGCCCGTTGCGCACGGCACGGGCGCCGCCGGCGTGATCTGCATCGGCGTGGCTGAGCAACATCAGGTCCAATCCGCGCACGCCGAGCTTGCGCAACGTCGGCACCACCACGCGCTCGCCCGCATCGGCGTCGCCAAAGCGCGGCCCCGCGTCATATAGCAAGGCATGGCGACGGGTGCGCACCAGGACCGCCAACCCCTGGCCAACGTCCAGTTGCCAGATTTCGGCCTGCCCCTGGGGCACTTCTTCCCATGGAGGAAAAACGATCAGCAACAACATCGGCCAACCCAGGATCCGCAACGGCAAGCCCCTGGGCAACAACAGCAACAACGCGCCGAGCGTCGCAAGAGCCCAGGCCCATAGCGGCAAGGCGGGCGGTACCCAAGCCGGTATTCGCCCGGCTGCCAAGGCAAGCCCCTTGAATAGCAGATCGAGCAATCCACCGGCGATCCATAAAAGGCTTTCCCCCACGAACGGGACCGGCAGCAACGCCGTGCCAAGCAGGGCCGCAGGCAATACCAACAAGCTGATCCAGGGCACCGCCAGCAAGTTGATCAACGGACCGCTGAGACTGACCGGCAAACCCAGTATCAGTAACAACGGGCAAAGGCCGAGCGCAATCAGCCACTGGGCGCGGGTCCAAGTCTGCCACCAACGCCAGGGCCCCAGGCGAGCGCCAAACGTGAACATCAATATGGCCACGGCGGCAAACGACAACCAGAACCCTGGCCGCAGGCTCGCCAGCGGGTCCAGCACCAGCACTCCAACGAAGGCCAACAGCCAAGCCCACCAAGGCTTCGCCTGCCGGAAGCGCAAGCGCCACAACAGCACCAGCCCGATCATGGCGCAGGCCCGCCGCACCGGCACCTCGAACCCGGCGAGCAAGCCGTAACCCAGGGCAGCGGCAAAAGCCAGCGCACAGGCCCAGGGCAACCACGGCAGACGCGACGGCCATACGCCATAACGCGCCGCGCCGGCCACCAGTAGATAAACCAGGCCGGCAAGCAAGCCGATATGCTGTCCGGAGATCACCAGTAAATGGACAGTGCCGGTGTCTTGCAGCACCTGCCAATCTTCCCGGGCCAGACCGGCACCGTCGCCTAGAACCAACGCCATCAGCGCGCCGGAGCGACCCTGGGCATCGACTTTTGCCAGCGCCTGGCGCACCCCATCGCGCCAGGCGCCTTCGGCCGGCTGCACCCGCCAACCATCCTTGACCGAGCCGGTCGCGCCAATGCCCCGGCTCAGCAACCACGCTTCATAGTCGAAGCCGTGGGGATTGAGCAGCCCGGCGGGCCTTTTGAGCTTAACCGCCAGGCGCCATTTTTCACCGCTGTTGACCGCCGGCCCGTCGTACCAGGCCAGGCGCATCAACGTCGGCAAGCGTGTGCGTCGGGATTGAGCGTCGGCCAGTTCGAAGCGCACCACGCCGTCACTCTGTTGCGGCAAGCCGACGACACGCCCCTCGACCCAACGGGTCTCACCCTCCAGCGCGGCGGGTAACCGGTCGTCCAATGCAAGCTGCGCCGAGAAACAGGCCCAAGCCAGCCCGAAGAAAAAGAAGCCCACCGGGTAAAGGCGCGATGGCAACACCATCAATGCCGATATCGACATGGCTGCGATCAGCCACAGCGGCGGCAATACCGGTAGAAAAATCGGGGCCAGCAGCCCCAATGCAAGCGCGACCATTGCTGTACGCATAAGCTCATCCTTGAGAGTTCCCTCTCAGGCTTAGCCGGTTCATGGCACCGCGCGCGTTATCAATTGTCACAAAGTCTGAATCTGCCGGCCGTAGAATCCGGACATACTTGCGACCTGACTGCTTTGATCCCACCGAGAAGCCTTATGCCCCGGCGCCTATTCAAACGTTTCATGCCTGACCCAGCGAGCATTCGGGAACACAAGTCCTTACGCTTTCTCGGTACTCTGCTTCACGATCCCAACCTTTGGCACCTCAATCGCCATTCAGTGGCACGAGCGATGGCCGTCGGCCTGTTCGCCGCGTTTCTGCCGATCCCGTTGCAAATGCTGTTGGCCGCGGCGCTGGCCGTCACGGTGCGTGGCAATATTCCGATTGCGGTGAGCCTGGTCTGGTTGACCAACCCCATCACGATGCCTGCGGTGTTCTTCTGCACTTATCAAACCGGCGCCTGGCTGATGGACGTGCCAGCCCGGACGTTGCCGGATGAGCTGACCTGGGAGTGGATCACTAACCAGTTGTCGACATTGTGGCAGCCGTTTTTGCTGGGGTCTGTGGTGACGGGGTTGGTGCTTGGCGCGTTGGCTTATTTTGTCACCATGGCGTATTGGCGATGGTGGGTGACGCGGCAGTGGCGGCGACGTAAGAAAAGCCGGATGTGAAATGCGAAAAGGCCTCCAACAATTGGAGGCCTTTTCGTTCCGCTCGAGAGGGTGGCGCATGAAACTACCGGCTCAGGTCCGCATCCCCCGCCCACTCACCAACAACCGCGCACACCCCACATAAAGCACCACGGTCGCCACCACCATGAACGTAATCGCAATGCTGATGCGAATGTCCGAAACCCCAAGGATCCCGTAGCGGAAAGCGTTGACCATGTGCAGCACCGGGTTGGCCAGCGATACGGTCTGCCAGAACGGTGGCAGCAGGGAGATCGAGTAGAACACTCCGCCCAGGTAGGTCAACGGCGTGAGCACGAAGGTCGGGATGATGGAAATGTCATCGAAGTTGCGCGCAAACACGGCGTTAATGAAACCCAGTAGCGAAAAGATCGTCGCCGTCAGCACTACAACCAGGATCGTCAACCCCAGGTGATGCACTTGCAGGTCAGTGAAGAACAGTGACAGCAGCGTCACGATCAGACCCACCGCCAGCCCTCGCAGCACGCCGCCCAAGGTGAAGCCGATCAGGATCGTGTGAGGTGAAACCGGCGAGACCATCAGTTCTTCGATCGAACGCTGGAACTTGCTGCCGAAGAAACTCGACACGACGTTGCCGTAGGAGTTGGTGATCACCGACATCATGATCAGTCCCGGCACGATGTAGTCCATGTACGTGAAGCCGCCCATGTCGCCTATCTGCCGGCCGATCAGGTTGCCGAAGATGACGAAATACAGAACCATCGTGATGGCCGGCGGCAGCAGCGTTTGCGGCCAGATTCGCATGAAACGTCGGACTTCTCGGTAGACGATGGTGTTGAGAGCGATGAGGTTGGGGCGCAATTCGGAACTCATACCGCCACCTTCGCCAGGTTTTTCTCCACCAGGGACACGAACAACTCCTCAAGGCGATTGGTTTTGTTACGCAAGCTCAGCACTTCGATGTTCTGTAGCGCCAATTGGGTGAACAACCCGGTGATACCAGCGGCTTTGTCGACCTGGACTTCCAGTGTGTGGCCGTCCACCAGCCGGGTGGGATAGCCAACGAGCTGCGGCACGACACTCAGGTCATGCTTGAGGTCCAGCAGGAAGGTTTCCACATGCAACTGGCTCAACAACTGGCGCATGCTGGTGTTTTCCACGATGGTGCCGTGGTCGATGATGCCGATGTTGCGGCACAGCTGCTCGGCTTCTTCAAGGTAGTGCGTGGTGAGGATGATGGTGATGCCTTTCTGGTTCAGCTCGGTCAGGAAGGTCCACATCGAACGGCGTAGCTCGATGTCCACACCCGCGGTCGGTTCGTCGAGGATCAGCAGGCGCGGCTCGTGCACCAGCGCGCGGGCAATCATCAGGCGCCGCTTCATGCCCCCGGACAAAGAACGGGACGGCACGTCGCGCTTGTCCCACAACCCTAGTTGGGTCAGGTACTGTTCGGCGCGCTCATTGGCGACCTTCGGCGGGATGCCGTAGTAGCCGGCCTGGGTCACGACGATGTCGAAGGTCTTTTCGAATTGGTTGAAATTGAATTCCTGGGGCACCACGCCAATGCAACGCTTGAGCGCGGCGGGTGAGCGGTCCAGGTCATGGCCGAAGACATTTACCGTACCGCCGGACTTATTCACCAGGGTGGAAAGAATGCCGATGGTGGTGGACTTGCCTGCTCCGTTAGGGCCAAGCAAGGCGAAGAAATCACCTTCGGCAACGTCCAGATCGATACCACTCAGGGCC
Organism: Pseudomonas sp. Z4-20; assembly: GCF_051131955.1. NCBI lineage: Bacteria > Pseudomonadati > Pseudomonadota > Gammaproteobacteria > Pseudomonadales > Pseudomonadaceae > Pseudomonas > Pseudomonas sp. Z4-20. Next base: position 1,715,583 of record NZ_CP071641.1, on the reverse strand, counting down.
TGGAAACCGTTGCCGTAGGTTTTGGTTAACTGCCGTATGGACAGAGCGGAACTCATATCGGATTACGCACCAAGAAGGGGAAGAAAAGAATAGATAAGGGCGTGCGGCGAGCAATACAACCACGGCACACGAAGGCAATGGTGAGTGGCGTCGCCGCACAAGTACAGTGAAGTGTGTCGATAGTAAGTATTAAGTCAACGCGGTCATGACGGCTTTTCGATAGGCTGGACGCTGCGTGAGCCGTGCATACCAGGCCTCCAGGTGAGGCAGGTCGGGGCGCCCGATGGGCATCTCGAACCAGGCATAAATGAAACTGCCCAAGGGAATGTCGCCGATGCCGATTTCTTCACCCGAGAGGTAAGGCTGTTCGGCCAAGGCCTGCTCCACCATCGCCAGCAAGTCGCTGCACTCCTTGATTCCCGCGTTGATGGCCGCCCAGTCCTGTTGCTCGGGAGGGGTGCGCAACACACCCCAGAATACCGTGCGAAACGGCGCAGCGAAGCTGGAGGTGGTCCAGTCCATCCATTTTTCAGCCCGGGCTCGGGCCTGAACGTCAGCGGGGTACCAGGCCGAACCCGGGGCATGACGAGCGGCCAGATAGCGGACGATGGAGTTGGATTCCCATAGCACGAAGCCGTCCTCCTCGATCATCGGGACACGGCCGTTGGGATTCTTCGCACGGTACTCAGGCGTGTCCACCACACCGAACGCCCCGCCCGCGTCGATGGCCTGGTAAACCAGGCCCAGCTCTTCGGCGCACCATAACGCCTTGCGCACGTTCGATGAATTCTTCCGGCCCCAGATCTTCAGCATCACGGCTTCCTCATTGGATAAATGCCGCAGCAGCATACGCCGGATCAGCCGTGGCTCAAATCGCCCGGCAGGTCTCCAATCCATATCAGCCCTGGCTCGGCGATAACGACGTTTCGGCCAGACAATGGCGTTTTCTCACGCTGACAACGAACGATTTCCCACGGCTGTTGCCAACCAGACTGGCGCAATGTGTCGAGGGTTTCCCACGAAAACAGTCACATCGCGCCTACCGCCGGTTTTGCAGGGGCCGTCTAAGCTCTGAAGGTCGGTTTGCCTTGGTTCACGGAGGATCACTTATGCTGTTGTTGTGGATACTGGTGCTGGTCGTTGGAATAGCCTGGCTGGCGCACCGTCGCACCGCCCCGCTGCCCGCGCTGGGCATCGTCGCGGTCTATTTGCTCGTCATGGGTGTTTCCAGCCACGCCCCCGGCTGGCTGATGCTGATCCTGTGGCTGGCGCTCGCCGTCGTCGCTGCCCCGCTGTTGTTGCCAGACCTGCGCCGCAAATATTTCAGCGCACCGATGTTCGACTGGTTCCAGAAGACCTTGCCGCCCATGTCGCAGACCGAACGCGATGCCATCGACGCCGGCACGGTGTGGTGGGACGGCGAGCTTTTCAGTGGCCGCCCGAACTGGGACATGTTGCTGGCCTACCCCAAGGTGCAATTGACCGAAGAAGAGCAGGCATTCCTAGACGGCCCTACCGAAGCGCTCTGCGCGATGGTCAGCGACTGGCAGATCGGCCAGGCCATGGACCTGCCGCCGCAGGCCTGGGCCCATATAAAGGAACACGGTTTCTTCGCGCTGATCATCCCCAAGGAATACGGCGGCAAGGGGTTCTCCGCCTATGCCCATTCCCAGGTGGCGATGAAACTGGCGACCCGCAGCGGCGACCTGGCCTCCACCGTGATGGTCCCCAATTCCCTCGGCCCGGCCGAACTGCTCTTGCACTATGGCACCGATGAACAACGCAACCATTACCTGCCGCGTCTGGCCCGTGGTGACGATATCCCCTGCTTCGCCCTGACTGGGCCGCTGGCCGGCTCCGACGCCGGGGCGATGCCCGACACCGGCATCATTTGCAAAGGCGAATGGGAAGGCAAGGAAACCCTGGGCCTGCGCTTGAACTGGGAAAAGCGCTACATCACCCTTGGCCCGGTCGCCACCCTCCTCGGCCTGGCCTTCAAAGCCTACGATCCCGACCACCTGCTCGGCGACGAAGAGGACCTCGGGATCAGCCTGGCGCTGATCCCGACGGATACACCCGGCGTCCAGATCGGTCGCCGTCACCTGCCCCTCGGTGCCGCCTTCATGAACGGGCCGAACTGGGGCAAGGACGTGTTCATCCCGCTGGACTTCCTCATCGGCGGCCAGGCCATGCTCGGCAAGGGCTGGATGATGTTGATGAACTGCCTGTCGGTCGGGCGCTCGATTTCCCTGCCGGCGGTAGGCACCGGCGCGGCGAAGTTCACCAGCCTGGTGACAGGCCAATACACCCAGGTGCGTGAACAATTCAACGTACCGCTGGCTGCCTTCGAAGGTATTCAAGAGGCCATGGCGCGGATCGGTGGTAACGCCTGGCTGATGGATGCCGCGCGCATGCTGACCGCCAATGCGGTAGACCTCGGCGAGAAACCCTCGGTGCTGTCGGCGATCCTCAAGTACCACCTGACCGAACGCGGTCGCGAGTGCATCAGCCACGCCATGGACGTGCACGGCGGCAAGGGCATCATCATGGGCCCGAACAATTACCTGGGCCGAAGCTGGCAAGGCGCACCCATTTTCATCACGGTCGAAGGAGCGAACATCCTCTCGCGCAACCTGATGATCTTTGGCCAGGGTGCAATCCGCTGCCATCCGTTTGTACTCAAGGAAATGGCGCTGGCGACCCGGGAAGATCAGGACCAGGCGCTGATCGAATTCGACGGCTTACTGCTCAAGCACATCGGCTTCGCGGTCAGCAATGCCGCCAGCACCCTGGTGCTGAACCTGGGCCTGGGACATTTCGACAACGTGCCGGGCAATGCCTTGAGCCAAGGGTATTTCCGCGCCCTCAATCGGCAGGCGGCAGCATTCGCCCTGCTGGCGGATTTGAGCATGATGTTGCTCGGCGGCGAACTCAAACGTCGCGAACGCCTGTCCGCACGCCTGGGTGATGTATTGAGCAACCTTTACCTGGCGTCTGCAGCTCTAAAGCGCTACCACGATCTCGACTCGCCAGACCATATGGCGCCGCTGTTCCAATGGGCCATGGAAGAAAGCCTGGGCCAGTCGGAGCGGGCGTTGGACGAACTGCTGGCGAACTTTCCGAACCGCGTGCTGGGTTGCCTGCTGCGGGTGATGGTGTTCCCTTTCGGCCGGCGCCACAAGGGCCCCAGCGACAGGTTGGACGCCGAGGTAGCCGCCGTGATCGGCCGGGCCAAGGGCGATCCAACCTTGGAGGAACTGCTACAAGGCTGTTATCGCCCGCAATCGACGGACGACCCAGTCGGAGCGTTGCAACATGCCGCCGACCTGCTGGCCGCCGCCCAGCCGCTGCACAAAAAACTGCAGGGCGCGTTCAAGCACGGGCAGCTCAACCCGGCGCCCGGTGAACACCTCATCGACGCAGCCCTGGAAGCGGGTGTCCTGCAAGCCGGTGAGGCGCAGACTTTGCGCGCAGCTGAAGCGGCACGCCGCCAGGTCATCGACGTGGATGATTTCGACAAGGAGGAACTGATGCTCGCCGAGGCGAAAGTTCGTTAACCCTGTCGGCGATCTGATCGCTGCCATGTAAAAGCGGGCGCAGGGGCTTTATACTCCTGCGCCCGTTTTGCTCTTGAGGACTTATCTCGTGTCCAACGTCGTTGCCGATCACCTCGTCTTGCTTGACCACTTGCGCAGCATCCTGGTCGCCGTGGGTGAGGCCGAACAGGTTCCCGAAGAAAGCCATGCGCTGTTCCTGGAGCGCTTTGACGAATTGCGCGCGCAACTGCCGGTCGACCCGATCCAAAGCCAGTACCTGGGCCAGGATCTGCTGTGCCAGGTCATCGTGCGTTATCCACAGATCGCCCACCTGGTGCCTCGCGACCTGCTGTGGTATTTCGGCGGCGATTGCCTGCACTACATGCCCGACGAAGAAATCGGTCTGTACCAGGCCCTTGAGGAACGTCGCTTCGAAGCCGAGCAAAACGACGAGCCTTTCGACTGGAGCCAGGAAAAACAATTGCTGGCCATGTCGGATCAGGACAGTAAGCACTGATTGCAAACAGCACGACAAAGACCCGCATGAGTTAAAACTCTGCGGGTCTTTTTTTGATTTTTTTATCGAGCCATGTTTGGCAGTGGGCGCGCGATACTTAGCCTTGAAGTTGGGACAGACTTTTCCTGCGCGCAAAAAAAAACGCCGCTCAATGAGCGGCGTTTTTTGAATTTGGAGCGGGAAACGAGACTCGAACTCGCGACCCCGACCTTGGCAAGGTCGTGCTCTACCAACTGAGCTATTCCCGCAAATGGCGTCCCCTAGGGGACTCGAACCCCTGTTACCGCCGTGAAAGGGCGGTGTCCTAGGCCACTAGACGAAGGGGACACGCTAACTGAAATACATGGTGTGTATTCCAGTGCCCAAACCCGCATCCTAAGATATCGGCTCTGGCTTCACTCAGCACTGCCCGAAAGCAACGCTGCTTAAAATTGGAGCGGGAAACGAGACTCGAACTCGCGACCCCGACCTTGGCAAGGTCGTGCTCTACCAACTGAGCTATTCCCGCATTGGCGTCCCCTAGGGGACTCGAACCCCTGTTACCGCCGTGAAAGGGCGGTGTCCTAGGCCACTAGACGAAGGGGACACACGTACAACATTCACTGCTTATCGCGTTTGGCTGAGTGCTTTACGCTGTAAGTGGCGCGCATTCTATGGACGGATTGGAGGGTCGTCAACCCCCAGATATAAATTTATTTAAATCAATGACTTCCTCAGGTTTGGGGCGGATTTGCGGATTTTGCCCGCCCGGTCCCTGACGCCTATATTCTGTCGCCCGCCAAGACGTTATAGTCGCACACGGCAAATGATGGCAATGTGCATCTATGGCGCTACATACTCCATAAACAGCACGACGCCCGTCTAATCGCATCGTTCGGGCCTATGCGCTTAAAAGCCAAGCCACTACACTCATGACATGCAAACGCTAATAAAGAGGTCTTACCGGTGACACCACTCATGATCACCCTGCTCGTCGTAGCCGGGATCGCGCTGTTGATCGCCATTGGCTACATGAACCATGTGGTGGAAAACAACAAGCTGGAAAAGGCCCGCACCAAGGTTGAACTCAACGACCGTTTGCGTCGTTGCGGCGAGCTGACCGAAACCTTCCCCGGCCAGCTGATGACTCCGGCCCTGAAACTGTTGATCACGCGCCTTGAACTCAACGTCTGCCAGCGCTTGCTCAATCTGGACAAGACCAATGCTGCGGTCAAGGCACGCCTGGACGAACTGACTGCATTGGCGGCCCAAGGTGAATCGATCCCGGTGAGCAACCCGCCGGCACCGATCCAGACCGAAGCCAAGGCCAAGGATGTACGGTTTCTGCTCGAGGCCTTGCACGGCCAGATCACCCGCGCTGCCCAGGACGGTTTCCTGCCGTCCAATGAGGCCAAGCGTTGGATCCGTGAAGTGCGGCATATCCTGGTGCTGTTGCACATCGAATTCTTCAACAACCTTGGCCAGCAGGCTTTGCAACAGGAACAGCCGGGGCAGGCTCGCCTGGCGTTCGAGCGTGGCGTGCAGTATCTGCGCAAGCAGCAGGAGCCTCAGCTCTATGTCGAGCAGTTGGCCTATCTGGAGAAGCTCCTGGCTCGGGCCAATGCCCAGGTCCTGGCCAGCACTCAGCCGGTCGAGGGTGAGGTGAATCAGTTGACGGAAGGCTTGAAGGACGACGAAGCGAACGACGAGTGGAAGAAGAAGAAGGTTTACGATTGAGGTTGGAGTTGGGATTGGGATTGGGATTGGGTGTATATCCGTTGCCGCGGTAACGGCTGCTTAAGGTTTCGCCCTTACGGCGAGTCACTTTTGAAAAGCGTCAAAAGTAACCAAAACCGCTTTGCCCCACCACTCGGCACCTCGCCTAGGCTCGGTGTACCCGAACGCAGGCATTGCTCCGTGGGCCCGCTGCGAAGGGCCATCCATGGCCCAGCGCAGCTATCCCGGCATCCATGCCGGGATGCCCACTGCGCAATACCTGCGTTCGGCCAGCGTGGTTAACGGGGCGCCGAAATCAACGTCCTCCGCGAGGCGGCCTTATAGCCGACCTGTCTCTGGATGGCCGCGTTTCTTCTGTGAGAGCAAGACTGCTCACGGTAGCCGAATCAGTTGCAAAGGTTGGATTGCTGTCGCCGCCCCCATTCACAACCTGAAATGCCCCACCATCCCCTTCAATTCAGCGCCCAGCTGCGCCAGTTCAATACTGGACGCGGCGTTGCCTTGCATGGCCACGGATGACTGATCGGCGCTGGCCCGGATGCTGGTGACGCTGCGGTTGATTTCTTCGGCCACTGAGCTCTGTTGCTCGGCGGCCGCGGCGATCTGCTGGTTCATTTGCTGGATGAGCGACACCGCTGCCGCGATGCTGCCGAGGGCGCTTTCGGTCTGTAGTGCATCGCTGACGGCCATTTTCACCAGGTCGCCGCTGCTCTGGATCTGTTGTACGGAGGTCTGGGCGGCTGAGCGCAAAGCACTCACCAGTCGCTCGATTTCCTCAGTGGACTGTTGCGTACGCTTGGCCAAGGCCCGTACTTCGTCGGCCACCACAGCAAATCCCCTGCCCTGTTCGCCCGCCCGAGCCGCCTCGATCGCGGCATTGAGCGCCAGCAGGTTGGTTTGTTCGGCCACGCTCTTGATGACACTCAGGACCTTGCCGATGTTTTGTATTTCGGCGCTCAGGCTTTCGATGCTGGTGCTGGCCAGTGTGGCCGAGTCGGCCAATTGCTCGATGCGTACCATGCTCTGGCGCACTACCTGCTGGCCGCTTTCGACCTTGTCGTCAGCCGTCTGAGCCGCTTGCGCCGCCTCTTCGGCATTGCGGGCGACGTCGTGCACGGTGGCGGTCATCTGGTTCATGGCCGTCGCCACTTGCTCGGTTTCCTCCTTCTGGCTGCTGACTTCCAAGTTGGTCTGTTCGGTCACGGACGACAGCGACTGGGCCGAGCTGGCCAGTTGCTCGATCCCGGCCTGCAATCCACTGACGATGCTGCTCAAGCCGGCGGCCATCTGTTGCATCGCGAGCATCAACTGGCCGATCTCGTCCCGACGCGTCACTTCGACCTTGGCACTCAAGTCACCCGAAGCAATTTGCTGAGCGACACGAATGACACTGCGCAGCGGCGTGACGATCAGCCGGGTGATGACCCAAGCGGCGATCAATCCCACCAGCAGCGCCAAGGCCGACGAGCCGATGATCATCAGCGAGTTCTTCTTCAGTTCCCTCTGCATGGCACTGTCTTCGGCGCCGTAGGCCTGGTTGACCCGCGCCACGACCTGATCGGCGCGCTCGTGCAGTTGCTGGTAGACGGTCTTTTCGTTGGCCAACAGGCCGGTGTATTCGGCGAGCTGTTGGTTGAACCCGCCAATATGCCCGGCCACTTCGTTGAGCACGGTCTGGTAGCCTGGATCCTTGACGGCGCTCCTGAGCCCTTCGGCCAGTTTCATGGCCTGCTCGGCCTGTTCTATATTGCCTTGTCCAGCGGCTTCATCACTGCCTTTGCGGCTCTGATCAAGGCGAACGCGCGCTTCGTTCATGGCCTGCAACATCATCCGCGACACTTCGCTGACCTGATTGGCCTGCTCGATGAACTCGGCGCCCTCCTTGCCTTCCGACTCCTTCAACGTGTAGGCGCCGTCATCGGCTAACCCAGCCTGCAACACATCCAGGTTGTTGGCGACGCTGGAGACTGACCAACTGGCCATTTCGAGGGCCAGATCCTTGCTCTGGCTCAGCCCGACGAACTCATCGAATGCTTTGCGATAGGCCGCCAGGGCCTGTTCCACATCTTCCATCACTGGCACGTTGGCAGCCGATTGTGCCTTGAGCTCGTTTGCCAGGGCCACCAGCCCGTCAACACCCTGGCGCAAGGCATCGGCGGTCTTGGGATCGGAGCGCAAGGCGTATTCCTGTTCAAGCAGCCGGACCTTGAGCAGCTCGTTGTTGAGGGACGACATCTGCTTCAAGCCATCGAAGCGAAAACTGATGGTTTGCAGGGACCAGACGCCAATAGCCGCCACTACTGCGGTGAGCAGCAATACCAGGACGAACCCGATACCCAGTTTCTTTGCCATACCCAGGTTGGCAAAACGTCCTTGCACGGCCGAAATCATTGCGCCCAATCCTCTGCCAGTGTGTGTTGATTGCAGGTTCGCAACGAGACGCCCCGCAACACAAGATGCTCGCGTCGGAATAATGGCAAAAAGCTACAGCCGCGTCGTTTTCAGGACACTTGAGGTCGATCCAGAGCCGTCGCTCGGAAGAACGCCAAGGCTTTGGGATCTCGGGCATAGGCCACGTTGATACGCAGCCAGTCAGTGTCCGTGCCCGAAGGGCTGAATGCGGTGCGCGACGACAGCTGTATACCGCACCGTTTGGCCAGCCGCTGCAACTCAGCATAGTCACACAATGGCGCACGCGCCCATATGAACAAGCCACCCGCCGGCTTGCCAAACACTTTCCAGTCGGCGTCCTCCAGCAGCTGCAAAGCCACTGCCATATCCACGCTCAGTCGCTGCCGTTGGCGTTGGACCAGTTTGCGATAGGCACCGTTGGCCAGAAGATTGGCCAGCACCGATTCGCAGAATCGAGAACCGCCCATGCTGGTGATCTCCTTGACCTCGCTCAAGCGCGCGATAGTGGCCGGCCCGGCGACCACGAAGCCGACTCGCAACGAGCTGCTCAGGGTTTTTGAAAAGCTGCCCAGGTAAACCACATCGGCATCCAGCGCCGCCAGGCGCGGGCGCATCGAACTTTGAAAATCGGCATAGACGTCGTCTTCGATAACCAGCATGGCGTGTTTTTTTGTCAGTTGCAGCAGCTGCTGGGCCACGGCTGGAGCCAGGCTGCTCCCGGTAGGATTGTGGCAGGCGCTGTTGACGAACAGAGCGCAGGGCCGATGGATCGCCAGCAGGCATTGCAGGGCGTCGATGTCCGGTCCGCGTGGGGTCCTGGGCAGTTCGATCATGTCTATTTTATGCAGCCTGAGCAGATCGAACAGGTTCGAATAGCCGGGACTCTCCACTACCACGCAACATCCTGGTGGCAGCAGGGTGCGCACGATCAGGTCAAGCCCGTGGGTGGCGCCCGCAGTCGTAAGGATCCGGTTCTTATCGGCGTCGATATCGAACTGCTTCAGTCGCCTGGACAGAAGCTCGCGTAGGGCCGGCAACCCCAGCGGCGTGCTGTAATTGAACAGGCCTGCCATGTCTGTTCGGGTTACCTGACGGATCGCATAGCCCAGATCGTCGCTTTCGCGCCAACTCTCGGGCAGGCCGCCACAACCCAGCTTCAGCTCTTGTTGCGCGTCGCTGGCCGGGCGGGGCGGGGCAGACAGTGCGTCCTGGAGCCAGACGCTGCCTGCCGGCTCCCCCACTGCCGAAGGGGCGAGGGCGACAAAAAAACTCGAGCCATTACGGGATTCCAGCACGCCTTGGGCAACCAGGCGTTGGTAGGCGTCGTGAACACTGGCCTGGCTGAGCAGGTTCTCCCGCGCCAGTTGCCGGATCGATGGCAGGCGAGTGCCCGGTTCAACCGTCCCTTGTCGAACCCAACTGGCCAGCGCATCGACGATTTGCTGCACGACAGGTACCAGTGCCTGCCGGTCGATTCTCAACTCCATGAGTAAACAAGCTCCTAAGCGTTTGTTTTATTTCCACAAACAGTTAAGCACAGGCCGCCGCCGGACGATGTACGACATCGGCGCAAAACCACCTGATTCTCATTCTTTGAAATACATTGGCGCCCTTATCAAGGGAACCTTCGGCGCCAAAAGAAAAAGCCCGCGGGCAATGCGGGCCCTATCTTACGTAGTTGGCGTCAGAACGCAGTGACCCCACCGTCCACTGCCAAGGAATGTCCCGTGGTGAATGCAGCGCCATCGCTGCACAGATACAACACCGCGCTGGCAATTTCCTCGACCTTGCCAATGCGCCCGACCGGGTGCATTGCGTTGGCGAAATCGGCTTTTTTCGGGTCCGCCTCGTAGGCTCGACGGAACATGTCCGTGTCGATCACTGCCGGGCAAACTGCATTCACGCGAATTTTCTTCTTGGCGTACTCAATGGCCGCCGACTTGGTCAGGCCGATCACGGCATGCTTGGACGCGGCATAGATACTCATTTTTGGCGCCGCCCCGAGCCCTGCCACCGAGGCGGTATTGACGATAGCTCCACCGCCTTGGGCCAACAGCAGTGGCAATTGGTACTTCATGCACAGCCACACGCCCTTCACGTTGACGCTCATGATTGCGTCGAATTCATCCAGCGTACCGTCAGCCAACTTGCCCTTCTCGATCTCGATGCCCGCGTTGTTGAAGGCATAATCGAGGCGTCCATAAGCATTGATCACTGCGCTCATCAGATTCTGCACGTCGCTTTCCAATGTCACGTCGCAACGCACGAACACAGCTTCGCCCCCCGCCTCGCGGATCGACTGCACCGTGCCCTCGCCGCCCGCCACGTCAAGGTCGGCAACGACCACTTTGAGGTTTTGCGCCGCGAATGCCTGAGCCGTGGCGCGGCCAATGCCCGCCGCCGCGCCCGTCACCACCGCAACCTGTCCGGAAAACGTCATGCTCATTGTCAATGCCTCGAAGAATTACCGCTGATTGCCGCATATAGCCACCGATCGCAACGGCACGGCAGCACTATCCAACCGCCGGTTGGCATCGCATGAGCGCCAGTGATAATAGCGCCCGTCGCACTATCACTGGCTTGGATCAACCTGCATTCGCTGTATCGGCAAACCTTGCGGCGCAGGCCTGGAGGGTCTATCAACAAGGCTTCATTCATTTTGAGTGCCTGTCATGACTGCCCAGACCAACCGCCAGTTCCTGCTCGCCAAACGCCCGGTGGGCGCCGCGACCCGTGAGACGTTTACCTTTCAAGAAGTCCCCGTCGGCGAAGCGGCAGCCGGCCAGATCCTGGTCAAGAATGAGTACCTGTCCCTCGACCCGGCCATGCGCGGCTGGATGAATGAAGGCAAGTCCTACATCCCGCCGGTCGGCATCGGTGAAGTCATGCGGGCGTTGGGCGTGGGCCAGGTCATCGCTTCGAACAATCCGGGATTTGCGGTCGGGGATTACGTCAACGGTGCGCTGGGCGTGCAGGATTATTTCCTTGGCGAGCCACGAGGTTTCTACAAGGTGGACCCGAAACTGGCGCCGCTGCCACGCTATTTATCCGCGCTGGGCATGACCGGGATGACTGCTTATTTCGCCCTGCTGGATGTCGGTGCGCCCAAAGCCGGAGAAACCGTGGTGCTTTCCGGGGCCGCCGGTGCAGTGGGCAGCATTGCCGGGCAGATCGCCAAGATCAAAGGTTGCCGTGTGGTGGGCATCGCCGGTGGCGCCGATAAATGCAAATTCCTGATCAATGAGCTGGGCTTTGACGGCGCCATCGACTACAAGAGCGAAGACGTCCACGCAGGCCTAAAGCGCGAGTGCCCCAAAGGCGTAGATGTTTATTTCGACAACGTCGGCGGCGACATCCTCGATGCGGTGCTCAGCCGCCTGGCCCTCAAGGCTCGCGTGGTGATTTGCGGTGCGATCAGCCAATACAACAACAAGGAAGCGGTAAAGGGCCCGGCCAACTACCTGTCGCTGCTGGTCAACCGCGCGCGTATGGAAGGTTTCGTGGTTATGGACTATGCGTCGCAGTTCGCCGCGGCTGGGCAGGAAATGGCCGGCTGGATGGCCAAGGGACAACTCAAGAGCAAGGAAGATATCGTCGAAGGGCTGGAAACGTTTCCCGAGACACTGACCAAATTGTTCAGTGGCGAGAACTTCGGGAAGCTGGTTCTCAAGGTCTGAAGCGAGACAAGCGGGAGCGAGCTTGCTCGCTCCCGCACGATCTGCAGTGTTGGATCAGGCCAGTTCGGCCACCACCGCCGCCAGCGCCTTGGCCGGATCCGCCGCCTGGCTGATCGGGCGGCCTATCACCAGATAATCGGAGCCGGCGTCCAATGCCTGGCGCGGTGTCAGGATACGGCGTTGATCGTCCTGGGCGCTGCCCGCCGGACGAATCCCCGGCGTCACCAGTTGCAGCGATGGATGGGCCGACTTCAGGGCGTTGGCTTCCAGGGCTGAACAAACCAGGCCGTCCATGCCGGCTTTCTGGGCCAGCGCCGCCAAGCGCAGCACTTGCTCCTGAGGCTCGATGTCCAGGCCGATCCCTGCCAAATCCTCACGCTCCATGCTGGTCAGCACAGTCACGCCGATCAACAGCGGTTTTGGACCGCTGCGCTGATCGAGCACTTCGCGGCACGCGGCCATCATGCGCAGGCCACCGGAGCAATGCACATTGACCATCCACACCCCCATCTCCGCGGCAGCCTTGACGGCCATCGCGGTGGTGTTCGGGATGTCGTGGAATTTAAGGTCCAAGAACACTTCGAAACCCTTGTCACGCAAGGTACCGACGATTTCCGAGGCACAGCTGGTGAACAGCTCCTTGCCGACTTTGACCCGGCAAAGCTTGGGGTCCAACTGGTCGGCCAGCTTCAGGGCGGCGTCACGGGTGGGGAAATCCAGGGCGACGATGATGGGCGTCTGGCAGGCGGACATGAGTGGGCTCTCAGGCAAGTCGAAATCGGCGCGCATTGTAGCGGAACCAGCGCCCGTGCGGGACCCGATGATCGTTAAATCGTCAAACGCCCACGCACGGGTCTTTCACCAGCAGGCTCGTGTCCCGATCCCTCTCGCCACAGCTTGTTCTATATGTCCTGCCGCGCGTGGCTCTTGCTCCAGTCCGTCAGCAAGCTGTACGCCACCGCCAGCAAGGTTGGACCGATGAACAGCCCAATGAAACCGAATGCAATCAGCCCGCCGAACACCCCCAGCAACACGATGACCAGCGGCAGGTTCCCGCCACGGCTGATCAAGTACGGCTTGAGCACGTTGTCCACGCCGCTGATGATGAAGGTCCCCCAGATGCCCAGGAACACCGCCATTCCGTATTCGCCCTTCCACGCCAGCCAGGCGGTGGCGGGGATCCAGACCAATGGCGGCCCCATGGGAATCAGACTGAGCAGGAAGGTGACGATCCCCAGTACCAGGGCACCCGGTACCCCGGCGATCAGGAAGCCGATCAGCGCCAGCACGGCCTGGGCCGCCGCGGTCCCGATCACGCCATTGACCACTCGTTGGACCGTACCGGCCACCAGTTCGACGTAGTAGCCGGCACGGTCGCCGATCAGCCGCTCCAGCAGCCCTTGGACAAACGCCGCCAGTCGCGGGCCGTCGCGGTAGAAGAAGAACACGAACACAATGCTCAGGGTCAATTCGAGAATCCCGCCGCCGATTTGCGCACTGCGGGCCAACAACCAGTTGCCGACCCGTCCCAGGTACGGCTTGACGGAAGCCATCATCGCCGCTCCTTGCTGGTCGATACTGTCCCAGAGCGTCACCAGCCGTCCGCCGACCAATGGCACACCGGCCAGCCACTCGGGCGCTTCGGGCAGGCCGTCGACCTGGACGTCCCTGATGAAGGCCGTGGCATCGCGCACATGATCGGCCAGGTTGAACCCCAGCCACACCAGCGGCACCGCCACCAGCAACATCCAGCCTACCGTCAGCAACGCCGCCGCCAGGGATTCACGGCCATTGACCCAACGCGTCAGCAAGCGCATCAGCGGCCAACTGGCAAACGCCAGCACGGCGCCCCAGAACAGCGCCGACCAGAACGGAGCCATTACCCAAAGGCTTGCTCCGAACAACACCAGGAGCAGGATCTGCACCAACAGCCGATCGTTATTGAGCATGGACGGTCCCGAAAAATGAACAAGGCCGGGATAAGGTCGTCAAGCGCACTCCCCCAGATAGCTTATCGCAGCAGTTCAAGGTGCAGGCCAGTGACGTCACTCCTGGTCGCCTCCATTCTTGCCGCGCGGACACCTTGATCGACCAAGGCCTGGCGCCAAGCCTCGGCGTGCGGGCCGGCGATGCTGACTCGCAGGCCCGTGTCCAGGTTCAGGGCCCGGGACAGCAAGCGCAACCAGGCGTCATCCGGCTCGCCGGCCAGACGCGGCAAATCCAGCACGCCTGTGTCCTTGAGCTGGCGCAGCAGTGTCGCCGATGTCGGCAGGACGTTCCCCAAGGGCGCGCCCGCTTCGAACTGCTCGATGTGCAGGTACGCCTTGCGGTTGCCACGGGTTATCGCATACAGCGCGATCAGTGTGTTGTCCGCAGGCGGCGCCAGGCGCAGCAACAGGTAGGCCTGACCGTTATCGGCGCCATAGAGCTTGGCATTGCCGAATACGTCGTTGGCCCACAGGCTGCTTTCGCCGCAATCGCGAGCTTGGCACCAGAACAACAGCTCGGCACCCTGCTTTTGCAAGGCTTCGCGCGCAGTGGTAAAGGCTTGGGTGGCGGAATGTTCCGGCGGCAGTTCGTAGGTCACTGACGTGGCGTTGCCACGGGCATCGACCTGCCCGTCGAAACGCAACTGGCCGCTGATCCTGCGGATCGCCCCCATCGGGTAGATGCGCTCAAGGTCGCTGGTTTGCCGGTAATCGACGATCTGCGCGTCGGGCATACGTGGCACGCGTTCCAGGTCTCGACTGCCGGGCACATCGGCGGCCAGCGATGCCGGGCTGAGACAGGCCAGCGCCAGCAGGACGAATGAGTGAATGGTCGGTTTCATCGGATGGACTTGGCCTGGATCCGCGCGACGCAAAGGCGTTCGTCAATGCGCAGCAAGGCGAGTGGGTGGTTGTCTGTCATGGTTGGCTCCCTTTCAACCCGCCCAGCCTCGACACTTGCCCGGCGCAAGTCAAGGAACGCAGAAGAACCGATTGAAACAGTCTGCTACAAGCGCGGCACCGACCTCGTCGTTCAGGTGCAAATGATGACCGCCAGGCAGCTGTTCATGACTGAAGGGTAGACGCTCCAGCAACTCGGGGTGCTGGGCAAGCATGCCGTCGGCCGCCACCACCAGATGAGCAGGACAAGCGACCCGAGCCACGAAGGCCATGGCTTGTTCATCGGTCAGGCGCAGCGGTGAGGGCAAGGTCAGTCGGTTGTCGGTGCGCCAGGTGTAGCCCCCCGGCACCGGCATCAGCCCACGCTGGGCCAACAGCTCGGCTGCCTCGCGACTGACCGCCACCAGCCCTTTCATACGGGCTTCGATGGCCCGGTCGAGGGTTTTGTAGACGGGTTTGCGTTTTTGTTGCAGTTCCAGCTGCGCTTGTAAGGCCATGCCCATGCGCTCCGCCGCATTGTCGCCTTTGGCCGTAGGAGGAATCACTCCATCAATCAAGCCCAAGTGCGTGATCCGCTCCGGCAAAGCGCCGGCCAACACCAGCGAAACAATCGCGCCCATGGAGTGCCCCAACAAGGCAAAACGCTTCAAGCCCAGTTGTTCGGCGACTTGCAGCACGTCATGCGCGTAGTCCCACAGGGCGTAGCCGGCGCCAGGCGGGCGGTGCCCGGAATGACCGTGACCGGCCATGTCCAGGGCAATGACTCGGACACCCTTCAGTCGGGGTGCCAGCCGGGCGAAACTGTTGGCATTGTCCAGCCAGCCATGCAAGGCGATCACCGGTCGGCCATCTTCCGGCCCGAACAGGTGGGCCGCCAGTTCGATGTGAGGCAGGCTCAGGCGAACCTCTTCGACGGCATTCATGCTCGCTGCCCTTCCCAGCGCTGGAGCAGGTCCTTGATCAAGGTGGCCGTGTCCTGGGGGTATTCGAGAGGAAACATGTGGCCGCCCGGCATGCTCAGGGATTCGCCCAAGGGCATGCGCCCCACCGAACGGGTGTGGTGACGCATTACCACCCGGCTCTGCCGGCCTCGCACCACCGCCAGCGGCACTTGTAGCTTTAGAGCCCGACCTGGGCTGGTGTGCGGCACGCCGCGATAGATGCTGATTTCCGTGGCCGGGTCGAAGCGCAGTCGCAACCGGTCGCCAATGGGCTGCAAGCCATGTTGCAGGTACGCTTCGAAGCATTCTGGATCGAAACCGCGAAACAGCGTTTTGCCGGCAAAATAGGCCCGCGCCGATTCGAGATCGTTGAACTCCTCGCGCCGGCCCAGAGTCCGCCCGGCCGGGGTCAGGCGATCGATGAAGCCCAGGCGCTTGGCGGCGAGGATCACCCAACGGTCCGCGCGGGTCAGCACCGGCGAATCAAGCATGACCACGCCCCGATACAGCCGAGGGCATCGCAACGCTGCGTGAAGGTGCAGTACGCCGCCTAGAGAGTGGCCCACGCCCCATACCGGCTCCGGTTGTTGTTCGAGGTGATGAATCAGTTCGTCCACCAGGTTGTTCCAGTTGTCATCCACCGGAAATCGCGGGTCATGGCCGTGCAGTTCAAGGTGCGCAACCTCGTATTGCGGCGCTAGCGCGGCAAAGAGCTTGCCGTAGGTGGCCGAAGGGAAACCGTTGGCGTGGGCGAAAAACACCTGTTGCGACATGTAGGCCGATCCATTGCGAGAACTGCGACCGATTGTGCGCAGAACCCGACGCTGGGGCAATGACCGTAACTGACAGGAATGATGACAGCTGGATTCAAGCTGCAAGCTGCAAGCCTCACGCTGCCAGTAAACGCAGGCCTGCTTCGCTTGTAGCTTGTAGCTTGTAGCTTGTAGCTTGTAGCTTGTAGCTTTTAGCGCCCCGGCGGCTGCTCACCCAACGGTACCACCGCCATGGTCAAGCGCGACACGCAGTTGACCTTGCCGTCATCGTTGACCAGGCGGATGTCCCAGACTTGGGTGGTGCGGCCCAGGTGAACCGAGCGAGCCGTGGCCGTGACTCGCCCGCTGCGCACGCCGCGCAGGTGGTTGGCGTTGATCTCCAGACCGACGCAATAGAACTTGCTGGTATCCACGCACAGGTAGGCGGCCATGGAGCCGACCGTTTCGGCCAACACCACCGAAGCGCCGCCGTGCAGCAGGCCGAACGGTTGGTGGGTGCGGTGATCGACCACCATGCTGGCGGTCAGGGACTCGTCGTCGAACGACTCGAAACGGATGTCCAGCACTTCGCTGATGGTGTTCTTACCGGCAGCGTTCAACTGTTCGATGTTGGGGATGGTGCGCCACAGACTCATCGTTGCCCTTCCTTTTTGATTTTTATGTTCCGGCAAGTGGTTTTTCAGGGATGCTTAAGGCTTTCGAGCGTCATCGCACCGGCCAACGGCAGGTCACCTTCAAGCTCGGCCAGCCCAGCCGTTTGCACCTGCTCGGGCTGCTGCAAGTGACCGTGCTGCAACAAGCCCAGCAAGCTGCCCACCAGCGGGTTGTGGCTGACCAACAGCACGTCGTCCTGATCCTTCAGATGTTTCGGCACATCGGTCGGTCGGGTCTCGGGCGTCAGCCAGTCCACGGTAATCAGCTCAGGCTCGAACCCCAACGCTTCACGCACCAGTTGGGCGGTCTGTTGGGCGCGCACGTAGGGGCTGGCGTAAATGGCCCGCAATGGTTCACCCATCAATCGACCGGCGCTGCGCAGCACTTCTTCTCGACCATGCACCGTCAATACCCGCTCCGGATCGGGACGAACGCCGTGGGGCTCGGCCTCACCATGACGCAATACCCATAGTTTCATAGCTTTGGCTCCTCGTCGCGGACTGGATGCGGCGCCGGCGCTACGGCATGAGGCACCTCGCCTTCTGGTGTGCGTGGGGTTGGCCAGTCAGCGAATGGCCAGGGTTTCTGGTCGCTGTGGAACGTGCCGAAGCGGCCGATCTGCGCCAGGAACTGGCTCAGGCTGTCGCCGAAATTCATCAGGCCGGCGCTGGGTGCGCCGTAGATCAACCGGTAGATCAACTGCATCAGCACCACGGCGCCGAGGATGAATTGCGCCACCTGCCAGACCAGCAGGTAAATCACCATCCACAGCACACGCAGCAGGATGGATTCGTATCGAGGCTGCCCTTTCGGATCATTCATGGTTCGCTCCTGCTTGCGGTCAATAGAATCAGTTGAAACCGCTGGTGGAAATGAAATCGACATCGGTCTTCGGTTCGCCACGCATCAACAGTTCAATCACCTGTTCCAGCGTCCGCCCTTCGAACAGAATCGCGTGCAGCCCGGCGACCAATGGCATGTAGACGCCGGCTTCCTGGGACTTGGCCTTGAGCACCTTGAGCGTATTGACCCCCTCGGCCACTTCGCCCAGGCGCGACACCGCCTCATCCAGGCTCAGCCCTTGGCCGAGAGCAAAACCCACCTGGTAGTTGCGGCTCTTGGGCGAGGAACAGGTGACAATCAAATCGCCCACCCCGGCCAGCCCGAGGAAGGTCATCGGGTTGGCGCCCTGGCTGACGGCAAAGCGGGTCATTTCCGCCAGCGCCCGGGTGATCAGCATGCTCTTGGTGTTCTCACCCATGCCCAGCGCGACCGCCATGCCGGCGATGATTGCATAGACATTTTTCAACGCCCCGCCCAACTCCACGCCGAAACGGTCAGCACTGGCGTAGACCCGGAAGGTGCGGCCATGCAGTGCCGCCTGGACCCGCTGGCAGAGTTCTTCATCTTCGCTGGCGACCACGGTGGCGGTCAGTGCGTGTTCGGCGATCTCGCGCGCCAGGTTCGGCCCGGAAATCACGCCGATGCGCGCCTTGGGGGCGATCTCTTCGAGGATCTCGCTCATCAGCTTGAAGGTCTGTGCCTCGATGCCTTTGGTCAGACTCACCAGCAATTTGCCGCTCAAGCGTTCGGCATGCGCCGCCAATACCGAGCGCAAGGCGCTGGAGGGCAAGGCGACAAAGAACAGATCGCTGCCCTCAAGTGTCGCCTGCAAGTCAGTGACGGGCTCCACTTCAGGCCGGACCTTGATGCCTTTGAGGTAACGCGGATTCTCCCGGTTCACGCGGATGGCCTCGGCCTGCTCCGGGTCACGCATCCATTGGCGTACCGCGTGGCCATTTTCCGCCAGCAGGTTGGCCACGGCGGTGCCGAAACTCCCGCCTCCCAGGACCGCAATCGGGCGCTGTTCAGTCATATGCAATCCGCTCTTCCGTACCAAGTGGCAATGCCAGGCATTATACGGAGCGGCCAGATCGCGACCAGCCCCGTTAGTAAATAGCCACAGCCGTAGGAGGCAGACCTTCAATTTCCAGGAAAATGCTGTCAACGTGAATGGAAAAGTCGTTCGGCTCGGTTAACATGCCCGCCACCCTTCCTTTATCAAAGGCTGTGCCGTGCTCGCTGGCCCTTCCCGTTCAGGTTCACCACTGCTATTGGCGCTGATCATCAGTGCGCCAGTGATGGCCGACGACTTGTTCGTGGACAACCAGCCCTTGCCCCAGATACTGACCGCCACGCGCCTGAAACAATCGCCAGCGGCGGTGCCGGGCAGCATGACCGTGCTCGACAGCGAACTGATCAAGGCCAGCGGCGCCCGGGACATCAGCGAACTGTTGCGTCTGGTGCCGGGCATGATGGTCGGCAATCTCAGCGGCAACCAGGCCACGGCGAACTACCACGGCACCAGCGCCAGCGAAGCGCGACGCATGCAGGTGCTGATCGACGGCCGCTCGGTGTACCGCGCCGGCCTCGCGACGGTGGACTGGAGCGATATCCCAGTGGCCATGGAAGACATCGATCGGATCGAAGTCTTCCGCGGCCCCAACACCGTCAGCTACGGCGCCAACGCCCTGATGGCGGTGGTCAACATCATCACCCGCGCCCCGGTCGACAGCCACGGTACACGCTTGAAAATAACCCGGGGTCAGCGCGGGATCGGCGACTGGTACGCGAGCCAGGGCAGTGGCTGGGAGCACGGAGACTGGCGACTTTCACTGTCAGGCCAGGAAGACGACGGTTTTGACAGTGACCGCAACGGCGCAAACTACCGCGACAGCCGACGCCTGGACCGCTTCAACCTGTCGGTCAGCCAGACCCTGGACGAACGCCAGAGCATCGACTGGCAGTTGAACGCCAAGGACGGGACCAATCAACGTCCCTATACCTATCGTCCGGTTTTCGCCGGGATTACCGCGGCAGGTGACAACTCCGACGTCGTCGCCAAGGATTACGCCGGCTCGCTGCGTTGGAACCTGGACCTGAACCCCAATCACAGTCTTTATGTGCAAGGCTCGATCCAGCATTGGGATCGCCAACAAACCTGGCGCGCCTGTGACGCCGAGGTGTCCTTCAGCCCGCAATTGACCGATCTCTGGCAGCTCAACCCCCACTACGCCGAGAAGCTGGCACGCAACATTCCCAGCTTCCTCGGCACGGGTGCGCCTGCCGGCACGGCCCAGGAACAGGCGTTGGCCAATCAAGTGATCGACCAGTGGCGCAACGGCGCCTCGCGCACCCTGTGCGGCGACATCGACCAGAGCGCCCGAGAATCGCGCTATGACTTGGAAATCCAGGACACCCTGAGCCTGTCCGACAGCCTGCGGCTGGTCACCGGGGCGAATTATCGCTACGACCGCGCCGATTCCGAAACCTACTTCAACGGTACGCTCGACGACACTACCTGGCGCTTGTTCGGCCAGCTCGAATGGCGGGCCAGCGAGCACTGGTTGTTGCAGGGCGGTGCAATGTTCGAAGACACGCGCCTGACCGGCAGCTCGCTGACCCCGCGCATGGCGGTCAACTACCTGATCACCCCGCGACACGGACTGCGTGCGGTGTACTCCGAGGCCGTGCGCTCGCCGGACATGTTCGAGAACAATGTCAATTGGAGCTACCAGGTGACCAACCTGCGGCCCGCCGCGTTCGGCCAGGACAGCGCCCGTTATTTCGTCCGCACCCGCGGCCCGGGCAACCTGGAACAGGAACACATGCGCTCCCGGGAGCTGGGCTACAACGGCTATTTCATGGACCTGGGCCTGGCGGTCGATGTGAAGCTGTTCCATGACGAAATCACCGGCATGATCAGCGAACCGCTACGCAACAATCAGTACATCGCCAGCAACAGCAACGAATCGCAATTTACTGGCGCCGAGACCCAATTGGACTGGCGCGTGACCCGCACCGATCGCCTGCGCCTGACCTACGCCTACGTTGACGCCCTGGCGAGCAACCCCCTCGATGAACAACTGACCGCCCGCAACAGCGGTTCGGCCGGCTGGCTCCGTGACTGGGGCCGAGGCTGGAACAGTGCGGTCTTCTATTACGCCGCTGATGCCCTCAACGGCTACCGCTACGAGCGAGTCGACACCCGCCTCGCCCGGCGCATCCCCTTGGGCAAGGCCAGCCTGGAGCTGGCGGGCATCCTGCAACAGCGTCTCGACGATCAGCCGACCACGTTCGTCGACAACCGCTACGACTCCCGTCATGTGCTGTATTTCAGCGCGGAGTTGTCCTTCTAGATGTTCCGCGGCCAACCGAGCAAGACGCCCTTTTGTGGCCGCCTGTGGTGGCTACTGTGCCTGGCGTTCGCCAGCCTACTGGGCACCCTTGAGGCGCGGGCCGCCGAGATTCTGTTGACCGGCGCCCAGGACAGCCCCGGCGTGCAATCGTTTACCCAAGCCTTACAGGCCCGGCGTCCCCAGGACCGCGTGCGGTTTGCACGCCTGGACAGCCTGCCGGCACCGGACCGTTTGCCCGCCGACATGCGCCTGGTCCTGCTGGACCTGCCGGGCCTCGACTGGCGCCTGCAAACGCCCAACGGGCCGGCCACCCTGGTGCTGCGGATCAGCCGCCAACAAGCCCGCGAGCGCCTCGGCGAGGCGACGCCCGATCAACTGAGCCTGCTCTGGAGCGATCCGCCGATGGCCCGGCAATTGCGCCTGATTCGCAAGGTCCTGCCGCAAGTACGGCGGGTCGGCGTGCTGTTCGACAGGCACAGCGAGTTCCTGCTCCAGGACCTTCGCCAGGCCGCAACGCCCCTGGGCTTGGAAATCGTCAGCGAACGCTGGGACGACACCAACGACAGCCGCCCCTTGCAAAGACTGTTGGGCCAGAGCGATGTCTTGCTGGGCCTCGATGACCCCGACCTTTACAACCCCAAGACCGTGAAAAACGTGCTGCTTAGCAGTTATGCCCGCCAACGGGCGCTGATCGGCCCAAGTGCCGCCTTCGTCAAGGCCGGCAGCCTGGCCAGCACCTACAGCGACCAGGAAGACTGGCTGGCGATTCTTGACGACCTGCTCGACCGCCCCACCGCCACTTGGCCACGCGCCTTGTATCCGGCCCGTTTCAAGATTCTGAGCAACCAGCAGGTCGCCCGCTCGCTGGGGATCGAACCGATTGACGCCGAATCCGTCGCTACGCAGTTGGCAGAAGGAGAACATCGCCCATGACCTTGCGTCGCCGTTGGGACATCAATACCCGCACCCAGCTCATTGCGCTTGGCCCGGCTTTGTTGCTGACCGTGCTGTTGATCAGCTTTTTCACCTTCGTGCGTATCCAGGACCTGCGCCAGGAACTCAACCACACCGGGCAACTGATCGCCAACCAACTGGCCCCCGCGGCGGAATACGGTGTGATTTCCGGCAACAACGACGTACTGGAAAGCCTGCTCACGGCCACTCTTGCCACGCCACACGTGCGTTTCCTGGAAGTCCAGGATCGCTCGGAGCGGGTGCTTGTGTACGTCGAGCAACCCGCACAAACCGGCGGCCATTCCCGGCAGGTGGAGGTGTTCCAGGCCCCGGTTCGCCTGCAGCGCATTGCCCTGAACAATGATTTCCTGCAAAGCGCCGGCCCGTCCATCGAGATGCCCGGCGAGGACTACCTGGGCCGTGTCATCGTCGGCATGTCCAGCGATGCCTTCAGCCAGCGCCAACAGGAAATCTTGCTCAAGGCGGCGATCCTGGCACTGTTTGCCCTGTTGTTCACCTTCCTGGTGGCGCGTCGCCTGGCGGCGAGCCTATCGCAGCCGATTCGCGACATCGGCAACGCGGTCAAGGCCATCCAGCAAGGCGACTACAGCACCCCACTGCCGATCGTCGACGACGGCGAACTGGGCGCGTTGTCGCGGCACATCAACAATCTGGCGGACGGTCTGGAGCAAGCCAGCCGCGAACAGCACCAGGCCATGGCGCAACTGATCAAGACTCGGGAGGAAGCGGAAAAAGCCAACAGCGCCAAGTCGGAATTCCTGGCAATGATGAGCCATGAACTGCGCACGCCGATGAACGGTGTGCTGGGCATGCTGCAACTGCTCGAAACCACGCAGATGACCGATGAGCAGCAGGAGTACACCGCGCTGGCGTCGGAATCCACCGAGCACTTGTTGAAGGTGATCAACGACATCCTCGATTTCTCGCGCATCGAACGTTCGGCGCTGGAACTGGAACATATCCCCTTCAACTTGTCTGAACTGGTCGGCAGCTGTGCCCAATCGTTCCAGCACAGCGCCGCGCAACGCAAGCTGGGCCTGGACCTGCTGATCCCTGACGACATGAAGGTGCTGCGGGTACAAGGCGACCCGACGCGTATCCGACAGATACTGGTGAACCTGATCGGCAACGCACTGAAGTTCACCGACCAGGGACGGGTCACCGTGCAATGCCAATGGCAGGCCCTGGATCACGAGTTGCTGTGGTTCACCTGCACGGTGCGCGACAGTGGCATCGGTATCCCAGCCGAGAGCCTGGAGCGAATGTTCGACGCTTTCCAACAGGCCGACAGTTCGATTTCCCGGCGCTACGGCGGCACGGGCCTGGGCCTGCCGATCGCCCGCACCCTGGCCGAACGCATGGGCGGCACGCTGCGTGCCCAGAGCCAGGAGGGCCAGGGCTCGGTGTTTACCTTGGAAATCCCGTTGGCCTTGTCGCGCCTGGCCCCGCCGATCTTGGTCCCGCGCCTGCCTGCTGGAAACGGCGATGGAGAAGGCCGCAACATCTTGCTGGTAGAAGACAACCCGGTGAACCAGACCGTGATCGAAGCGATGCTGCGCAGCCTGGGCTTCAAGGTGAGCGTTGCCACGGACGGCGCCCAGGCGGTACGCAGCGCCGAGAGCCTGATTTTCGAAGCGATCCTGATGGACTGCCGACTGCCGGTGATCGATGGCTACGAAGCCACGCGCCAGATTCGCCAGTTGCCCGGCTGCGCCGAGGTGCCCATCATCGCGCTGACGGCCAACGCGTTGCAGGGCGACCGCGAAGCGTGCCTCGCGGCGGGCATGAACGATTACCTGGCAAAACCCTTCAAACGGGTTGACCTGCAGCAGATTCTGCAGCGTTGGGTGGGATGAATGCGGTCTCTTGGACGATCTGTGACTGGCGTGAAAAGCGAAAGTGCGGCAGTCTTAGGCACCCGGACACGCCTCGATCGGGAAAGGAATAACCATTTCAGTGCACAGGTGTACATTCATTTCCCGTGTGCTGTGACTTTCACTACAACGCAATAGTCTATGAGTAGGCTGCCGACTCGAGGCATGAACGCTTCGATCGGCCGGGAAGATTTGCCCCACCCTGCCGCATGGGACTATTGAGGAGCTCGCATGACCAAACAAAACGCCTTTACTCGGGAAGATCTGCTGCGCTGCAGTCGCGGTGAGCTGTTCGGCCCAGGTAACGCGCAACTGCCCGCCCCGAACATGCTGATGGTGGATCGCATTACCCATATCAGCGAAGAGGGTGGCAAGTACGGCAAAGGTGAATTGGTCGCCGAGCTGGATATCACTCCGGACCTGTGGTTCTTCGCCTGTCACTTCGAAGGCGACCCGGTGATGCCGGGCTGCCTGGGCCTGGATGCCATGTGGCAACTGGTCGGCTTCTTCCTCGGCTGGCAGGGCCTGCCGGGTCGCGGTCGCGCCTTGGGCTCGGGCGAAGTGAAGTTCTTCGGTCAGGTTCTGCCGACCGCCAAGAAGATCACCTATAACATTCATATCAAACGCGTCCTCAAGGGCAAGCTGAACATGGCCATCGCCGATGGTTCGGTGGCTGTCGACGGTCGCGAGATCTACACCGCCGAAGGCCTTCGGGTCGGCGTTTTCACCTCCACTGACAACTTCTAAGGGTTATCCGCATGCGCCGCGTCGTTATCACTGGTCTGGGCATCGTTTCGTGCCTGGGCAATGACAAAGAGACCGTCTCCGCTAACCTGCGTGCAAGTCGCCCTGGCATCCGGTACAACCCGGAATATGCCGAAATGGGTCTGCGTAGCCAGGTTTCCGGCTCCATTGACCTCAACCTCGAAGAGCTGATCGATCGCAAGATCTACCGTTTCGTCGGCCATGCGGCGGCTTACGCCTACCTGGCCATGAAGGACGCCATCGCTGACTCCGGCCTGACCGAAGAGCAGGTGTCCAACCCGCGCACCGGCCTGATCGCCGGCTCCGGCGGCGCCTCGACCTTGAACCAGATGGAAGCGTTGGACATCCTGCGCGAGAAAGGCGTCAAGCGCGTAGGTCCGTACCGCGTCACGCGGACCATGAGCAGCACCGTTTCCGCCTGCCTGGCCACACCGTTCAAGATCAAGGGCCTGAACTATTCCATCGCTTCTGCCTGTGCCACCAGTGCCCACTGCATCGGTACTGCCATGGAACAGATCCAGATGGGCAAGCAGGACATCGTCTTTGCCGGTGGCGGCGAAGAAGAACATTGGAGCCAGTCGTTCCTGTTCGACGCGATGGGCGCCCTGTCCAGCAAGCGCAACGACACGCCGGAAAAAGCTTCCCGTGCCTACGATGCCGACCGTGACGGCTTCGTCATCGCCGGCGGTGGTGGCATGGTCGTGGTCGAGGAGCTGGAACACGCCCTCGCCCGTGGCGCAAAAATCTATGCGGAAATTGTCGGCTACGGCGCCACTTCGGACGGCTACGACATGGTTGCCCCGAGCGGTGAAGGCGCCGTGCGTTGCATGCAAATGGCGATGTCCACCGTCGATGCATCGATCGACTACTTGAACACCCACGGCACCTCGACCCCGGTCGGCGACGTTGCGGAAATGAAAGGCGTGCGTGAGGTGTTCGGTGACAAAGCACCGGCCATCAGCTCCACCAAGAGCCTGTCGGGTCACTCCCTGGGCGCCGCCGGCGTTCACGAAGCGATCTACTGCATGCTGATGATGGAAGGCAACTTCATGGCCGGTTCGGCCAACATCGACGAGCTGGACCCGGAAGTGGCGGACCTGCCGATCCTGACCAAGACTCGCGAAAACGCCACCATCAACACCGTGATGAGCAACAGCTTCGGCTTCGGTGGCACCAACGCCACCCTGGTCATGAAGCGCTGGCAGGGCTAGTAAGCCCCGCCGCTACGCCGCACACAAAAACGCCCCGACTGGTTCGGGGCGTTTTTTTGCCTGCTCAGTACGTGTTCAGCGCACGACAAACCGCTGCTGCGTCAGCAGTCGGTCACCCTGGAACACCATGAACCGCCACTCCCCCGGCACCACTTCATGGCTTTCGGTGAACTCATACGCCATCACGTCCTGAGGCGCGCCGGGCACCAGTTTCTGGATAACTTCGAACTTGTCGTGCCGCACGCCATCGGGAGTACGAATGCCCGGCGTGAAGTACAGCAGTGTCAACGGTTGGTCATCCGCGACCTTGCCCGCCAACTGATAGCGCATGCCAAATTTGGTGCCCAGCTTGGCCGGCACACTTTCGGTCTGACGGATCTGCTCGTTGCTGCGACGCAGGACTCGCTCGCCCGATTGCAACTCGGCTTGTGGCCCTTCAAACACGCCGTACTCCACCGGGCCTTCGACACGGACTTCCGCCTGGGCCAGGCCACAGGTCATCAACAGCGCGAGCAGCGCGCTTGGACGGGTGAGATGCATATTGCGCTCCTTGATTGAGATGAGCGCGAGGGTATGACGCCGGGGTGACAGGCTGATGACAAAGCCAATGCACCCTGCCACCGATAACTCGGGCAAATGGCTAACCTGTGGCGAGGGAGCTCAGCGGGCCACTGAGCGAGGCAATACCGCGAGGAAATTATCCCGCGCCACTTTCCTCGCCACGTCTTCCGGCAAGGCATCCAGGAACGGGGCAAAGCTGCGCAGCTCCTTACCCAGTTTGTTGAAGCGTCCTACCACATCAGACCCCAGCATGAAGCGCTCAGGGAAGCGCTCCACCAGCTTTACCCATTCAACCCTGGGCTTGCCCGCCTCGTCGAGCAAGTAAGGCGTGAGCATGCTCCAGGACAGGTCGATGAACAGGTTGGGGTAGGACTCGAGCATCCGCGTCAGCGTGGGCAGCAGGAAATCCAGCTGAGTCTGGTGCCGATGAATCTCCATGCTAGTGCCGGCATGGGCCCAAATGAACCGTGTGTGCGGATGATTACGCAACGGCTCTTCTATTTCCGCCAGGTAAAGCGGATTTCTCTCACGCTTGGACGTGATATTGGAATGCAGCATCACCGGCAGGTCGTTCTCGGCGGCCAGGTGATAGATCCGGGTCATGGCCTCGTTGTTAGCGCGGGGGGTGTCGCCGGAAGTCAGCGCCGTCAAGTCGTCATGGCGAGTGAACACTTCGCCGATGCCTTGCCACAGCCCAGGGTACAGATCGAGCATGCGCTGGATATGTGCAGCGGAATTCTTGTCGTTGGGGTTGAACCCGGACAGGAATGGATGGAAATACCGGCGTTGTTCGGCGGGCAGTTTGTTGACCGCCGCTGCGACAATCACGTCAGTGGCGCTGTACCAATAGGCGTCCGCATCATCACCGGCGTAGTAGCGAGGACGCTTGGGTTCATCCTCATGCCATTTCTTCGCCACCGGCACGCCGGAAATCATGACGTGCTCGATGCGGTTGTCGGCCATGGCCTTGAGCAGCTTGGGCATGCCGGCAGACTCCTGGAAGAAGTCAACATAATGCAGGTGCGCATCACTGTAGACATATTCACGAGCCACGGCGCCGCTGCTCGTAATGGCCAACAGGCAAGCGAAGATCAGACGGGGCGAAGGCACGAGCACTCTCCAAAAAAGCCATGAGCAGCATAGACCCGGCCGTCCCGCCCGGGTTCAAGCCGCCGCTGCCGCTCTCTGTAAGCTCGGGTTATGCTCTGCGCATTCGTCGTTCAACCTGGAAGCCCTCATGACCGCTCCCCTGATCGTTCGCCCCCGTGCAGAAGATGTGGAAGGCCAGCCCATTCTGCGGCCGCTGCCGTCCGCCAAATGCCGCAACGTCGGACCCTTCGTGTTTTTCGACCACATGCTGCAGACCTCCTACCCGGCCGATAAAGGCATGAACGTCCGCCAGCATCCGCATATTGGCCTGTCCACCCTCACCTACCTGTTCGAGGGAACACTCCAACACAAGGACAGCCTGGGTTCCGATCAGGTGGTGGAGGCTGGGGACGTCAGCTGGATGACGGCGGGCAGCGCCATCGCCCATGTCGAGCGCACCCCTGACTCATTGCTGGGCAGCGCCTTCGTCATGCATGGCCTGCAAGTCTGGTTGGCTTCGCCCAAGTCCCATGAGCAAGGGCCAGGGCACTACAGCCATCATCCGGGCCAGACCCTACCGGTCAGCAACAACCTGGGCGTCAGCATCCGCATGATTGCCGGGTCAGGCTTTTGCCTGGAGTCGCCGGTCCCGGTATTGTCGCCTACGCTGTATGCCGAACTGAACCTGCAAACCGCGACGACGCTGCTGATCCCGACCGAGCATGAAGAACGCGCACTGTATGTCCTGAGCGGCGAGGCGCAGTTGGACGGTGAACCGCTGGAGCCTCATTCGCTGGTGATACTGCCAGCGGGGGAAGAGATGGCGCTGTTTGCCGACAGCGATTGTCACGCCGTGCTGTTCGGCGGCGCTCCGCTGGACGGGCCACGGCGAATGAACTGGAATTTCGTTTCCAGCGACCCGGCTCGCATCGACGAAGCCCGCCGGCGCTGGGCGGCCGGGGACTGGCCGACGGTGCCGGGGGAAAGCGAGCGGATCGAATTGCCCTAGCTACACACCCATCCCGTGGTGAGGGAGCTTGCTCCCTCACTACAGTTATTGGGTGCATTCAGCCCTTGAACACTTCATCCAGCAAATTATGCATCGACCGGAACGCGCGCCCGGCGACCTTGGCGTTGTACATCATTTTGCCAGGCACATTGGCTTGTGGATCGGTGAAAGAGTGCACCGCGCCGCCATAGCTGAGCAATTGCCAGTCCACACCAGCGGCGCTCATCTCAGCTTCGAACGCGGGCAGTTGTTCCTTCGGCACCAGCGGGTCGGACGCGCCATGCATCACCAACACCGCGCCCTTGATATTTTGCGCATCGGCCGGGTCCGGTGTATCCAGGGTGCCGTGAAAGGAAATGGTGGCCTTCAGCGGCGCACCGCTTCGCGCCAGTTCCAGGGCGCAGCAGCCACCGAAGCAGAAGCCGAACGTGGCCAGTCTCGCCGTATCGACCTCTGCGTCACCCTGGCTCTGCAGTTGTTCGAACGCGGCCTGCATGCGCTTGCGCAACAAGGCCCGGTCGTTCTTGAGCGGCATCATCGCCGCCCCGGCCTCATCGGCATTGCTCGGGCGCACCGTTTGCCCGTACAGGTCGGCGATCAACACCACATAACCATTAGCCGCCACCGATCTGGCGATGTCTTCGGCACCCGCCCCGACACCCATCCAGTTCGGCGCCATCAGCAAACCCGGACGCGGGCCCTGCTGGTTGACGTCGAAGGCCAGACGACCTTCATAACTTTGACCATCGATCTGATAGACCAGCGAACGAACCGTAACCTCACTCATGACGGACTCCTTTTTGACTGAACACCAGAAATGACAAAACCCGCCGAAGCGGGTTTTGTCTCACTTGATCAAGCTGACAGTTCAACCAGCAGCTTGTTCAGGCGACGGACATATGCCGCCGGGTCCTTCAAGCTGTCGCCGGCCGCCAGGGCGGCCTGGTCGAAGAGGATGTGCGACAAGTCGCCGAAACGCTCTTCGCTCTGCTCGTTATCGAGCTTCTCCACCAGCGGGTGAGCCGGGTTGAATTCGAAGATCGGCTTGGAATCCGGGACCTTCTGGCCGCTGGCTTCGAGGATCTGACGCATCTGCAAACCGAGGTCCTGTTCACCGATAGCCAGGATCGCCGGAGAATCGGTCAGGCGGTGGGAAACACGCACTTCGCTAACGGCATCGCCGAGGGCCGTCTTGATCCGCTCGACCAAGCCTTCCTTGCTCTTGGCGACTTCTTCGGCGGCTTTCTTGTCTTCTTCCGAATCCAGGTTGCCGAGGTCCAGGTCGCCACGGGCCACGTCGACGAAACTCTTGCCGTCGAACTCGTTGAGGTAGCTCATCAGCCACTCATCGATGCGGTCGGTCAACAGCAGCACTTCGATGCCTTTTTTGCGGAAGACTTCCAGGTGCGGGCTGTTTTTCACCTGTGCATAAGTTTCACCGGTGAGGAAGTAGATCTTGTCCTGGCCTTCCTTGGCGCGAGCCAGGTAATCGGCCAAGCCAACGATCTGCTCGCCATCGTCACCCTGGGTGGATGCAAAGCGCAGCAGGCCGGCGATTTTCTCTTTGTTGGCGAAGTCCTCGGCGGGGCCTTCTTTCATCACCTGGCCGAAGTTTTTCCAGAAGCTCTTGTATTGCTCCGGCTCGTTCTTGGCCAGTTTTTCCAGCATGTCCAAGACGCGCTTGGTCAGCGCCGACTTCATGGAGTCGATGATCGGGTCT
Organism: Pseudomonas sp. Z4-20; assembly: GCF_051131955.1. Classification (NCBI taxonomy): domain Bacteria; kingdom Pseudomonadati; phylum Pseudomonadota; class Gammaproteobacteria; order Pseudomonadales; family Pseudomonadaceae; genus Pseudomonas; species Pseudomonas sp. Z4-20. The sequence continues at coordinate 1,685,066 of NZ_CP071641.1, read as the reverse complement.
TTCTGCAGGATTTCCCGCGAGACGTTCAGCGACAGGTCATTGGAGTCCACCACACCCTTGATGAAGCGCAGGTAAAGCGGCAGGAACGACTCGGCCTGGTCCATGACGAACACACGCTGCACGTACAGTTTCAGGCCGCGTGGCGCTTCACGCTGGTACAGATCGAACGGCGCACGGGCCGGCACGTACAACAGCGAGTTGTATTCCAGCTTGCCTTCGACCTTGTTATGGCTCCAGCTCAGCGGATTCTCGTAGTCGTGGGCGATGTGCTTGTAGAACTCCTGGTATTCCTCGTCCGTAACCTCAGTGCGCGGACGGGTCCACAGGGCACTGGCGCGGTTGACAGTCTCCCATTCCACTTCAGGCTTTTCTTCGCCCTCGGCAGCGGTGACTTCCTTCGGCAGCTCGATCGGCAGCGCGATGTGGTCGGAGTATTTCTTGATGATGTTGCGCAGGCGCCAGCCATCGGCAAACTCGTCTTCGCCGGACTTGAGGTGCAGCACGATGCGGGTGCCCCGATCAGCCTTGTCGACGGTGGCGACTTCAAATTCGCCCTCGCCCTTGGACGACCAATGCACGCCTTCGCTCGCAGCGAGGCCGGCACGGCGGCTGAACACTTCGACCTGATCGGCGACGATGAATGCGGAATAGAAACCGACGCCGAACTGGCCGATCAGGTGGGAATCTTTCTTCTGGTCGCCGGACAGGTTTTTCATGAAGTCGGCGGTGCCCGACTTGGCGATGGTGCCCAGGTGCGTGATCACCTCTTCGCGGCTCATGCCGATGCCATTGTCTTCGAGGGTGACGGTTTTCGCGTCCTTGTTGAAGCTCACACGGATCTTCAGCTCAGCACCGCCCTCCAGCAGCTCTGGCTTGGACAGTGCTTTAAAACGTAACTTGTCGACAGCGTCAGAGGCGTTCGAGATCAGCTCGCGAAGGAAAATTTCCTTATTCGAATACAGCGAGTGAATCATCAGGTGCAGCAGTTGCTTCACCTCGGTCTGGAAGCCCAGGGTTTCCTTTTGAGTTTCCACGCTCATGGTCATCAAACTCCAAGTGGATGGTGGTGTCCGCCTCGCAGAGATTGGCGGCGGGATGTCCTGAAGGTGGGGGCAACGGTGATGATTTCAAGGGCCGGTCGGCTTGGAAGGCGCAGGGATCTTGAAATGGGCCCGCGCCGTTGCAATAGGCTCGGCCTCACTTTCCTGCCAAGCAGTGATCGCCACGTTGGCCACGCGCCGCCCCTGGCGCCATACCTGGCATTTGGCATAGGTGTCGCGAAACTGCCCGGCGCGCAGGTAATCCAGGGAAAAATCGATGATCTTCGGCACGCCCGGCGCACGGGTGGCGATCAGCAGATGAACGGCAGCCGACAACTCCATGAAACCGGCGATCACACCGCCATGAATGGCTGGCAGCAAAGGGTTACCAATGTTGTCCTTGTTGGCCGGCAGGCAAAACAGCAGTTCGTCGCCCTGTCGCGTGCATTCAATGCCAATCAGCTGCGCATAGGGAATCGAAGCGAGCAGCAGCGCGTAGTCGCCCTGTTCGCAGGCGCGGCGCAGTTGTTCCTCGGTGATGTCGGTCATGGCTGGGCCACGGCGGTCATCGGGCCGCCCTTCCCCATTCCCCGAGCATGCTCGCCCAGGCGCATGAACGTGCCCACCACATGAGCGATGGGTTGCCCGGGGTCGTCCTGGTAGGCGAAACCGCGAGAGAAGATCACATCCGGAGTCACCCGGTAGCATTGAGCGAAGCCGTAGACGTCCTTGTGGGGCTCGGCGGCGTGCATGTAATCGATGCGCAAGTCGAGGGTGGGACAGACTTCGAATTGCGCAAGCACGCATAAGGTCGACATGCCGCAGGCGGTGTCCATCAATGAAGTCAACGCGCCACCATGGATGATGCCCGTCAGCGGGTTGCCGACGATTTGCGGGCTGAACGGAAGGATGACCGTCAGCCCATCACAACTGGCGCTGTGCAACTTCAAGCCCAGGACCTGACAATGCCGCAGCGCGGATAAAAAACGTGTCGCACGCTCAAAAACGGGATCTTCAGCCATGTTCATCAATGCCCTTGTTTGTTGATAGGCCTGGCAACAGGCGGGTGCGCTAAAGTTCCGCAACCTTGCAAAGTTATATATCTGTCGCAAAAGAGGAACTTAACCTGAGGGGGGTTGCTCAAAAGGCCAGTAGTTATTTCCATAAGGAGAAACACCCCATGCGTAAGACTTTTGCTATTGCCTTGATGTTGGCCGCCTCCCTCGGTCTCGCTGCCTGCGATAAAAAATCCGAGGACAAAGCTCAAGATGCCAACCAACACGCTGAGCAAGCTCAGCAAGACATGAACAAAGCACAGGATAAAGTGAACGACGCGGCGAAAGAAAACGCCGAAGCCGCCAAAGCTCAGTCTGAATCGAACAGCGCCGCCCAGCAGGAACAAGCCCCTGCTACCGCGCCTAAAACCAACTGATACGGTTTTAGCAGTAAAAGAAAACCCGCCTGGAGCGGGTTTTCTTTTGCCTGCAATTTGGGTGGCTCAACGCTTCATCACGCGGTTTCCTTGCCGGCGTCCGACGTTGGCGCTTCGGTAGGCGTATAGACCATTACATCCAGTACATCCGAATGAAACTCGCGCTGATACAGCACAAACACCACACCGGCGCTCATCAACATGAATAACACGGGGCTGACGAACCACGCCAACATGGTCATGCCGAAATAATAAGCGCGCAGGCCGAAGTTGAACTGGTTGGCCGCCATGGAGATGACCCGTGCCGCTCTTGATGCAAAGGCCTTGCGCTCTTGCTCGGACACATGCCGTTCACCGATCATCGGCGCCGAACCCACCAGGACCGCGGCAAAGTTGTACTGGCGCATGCACCAACTGAACGTGAAGAACGCATACACGAACACCAGCGCCAGGCACAGCAGCTTCACCTCTGCCATGCCTTGGGAAGCCTGCTGCACCAGTGGCAGGTCCGCGAGCAACGACACCGCACGGTCGGACGCGCCCAATACCGTGAGGATACCGGCAAGGATAATCAGCGTACTGGAGGCGAAGAACGACGCGTTGCGCTCAAGGTTACCAATCACGCTGGCATCGGCGATGCGGTTATCGCGCAGCAACATGCGACGCATCCAATCTTCCCGGTACAGGTGCATTACGCTGGCCAGGCACGCCGTATCGCGCGCTTTCCAGGAAGCGTAACGGGTGTAGCCAGCCCAGCAGATAATGAACCATACGGCGGCGAGAAGATGAATCAGGTTGGCTTGGATGAATGACATGCAATTCCCTGTATGACAATAACGAACGCTGGAACCGTGTTTGCGGACTCAGGACACTCCATTCGACGCTAGCTCAAGGAAAAAGACACTGCACCCATAAAAAATGCCCCGTATCGATTGATACGGGGCATTTCGTTCTACGGGTTAGCCTGTTCGAAGCCGCTTAAGCCAGTGCTTCGCTGCGCTTGCCCAATAACCGATCGCAGACCACCGCGACCACGAGGGTCATGACCGAAGGCACCAGCCAGGCCAGGCCCTGATCGCTCAGCGGCAGGTGGGCCAGCTGCGTCGGCAGCCAATCCGCCAACCCGGCGCCCTTGAGAGCGTCGATCAAGCCGAACAGGAACGACACCAGCATGACCGGGCCGACGATGCGCCCCTGCTCGTGCCAGAAGTCCTTGCAGAAGCTCAGGGCAACCAGAACGATGCAGGGTGGATAGATCGCCGTCAGCAACGGAATCGAGAAGGCGATCAGCTTGGTCAGGCCGAGGTTGGAGACCAGCAGCGAGAACGCCGCCAGGATGATCACCAGCGTCTTGTACGACAGCGGCAGGACGCGGCTGAAGTATTCGGCACAGGCGCAGGTCAGGCCGACCGCAGTCACCAGGCACGCCAGGGAGATCAGTACCGCGAGGAAACCGCTGCCCAGGCTGCCGAACGTGTGTTGCACGTAGGCATGCAGCACGGCCGCGCCATTGGTTGCGTGCGCCGCGACTTCGTGGCTGCCGGAGCCCAGGCGGAACAGGCTGACGTAGACCAGCGCCAGGCCCACTCCGGCGATCAGCCCGGCGATGATCGCGTAGCGGGTGATCAAGGCAGGCGACTCCACGCCTCGGGAACGGATCGCGTTGACGATGACGATGCCGAATACCAGGGCACCGAGGGTATCCATGGTCAGGTAGCCATTGATGAAGCCCTGGGAAAACGGCGCCGCCACGTATTGCGGTGTCGCCACGCCGATATCGCCGGCAGGCAAGGCAAACGCGGCGATGCCGAGCACGGCCAGGGCGATGATCTTCAGCGGGGCGAGAAAGCGCCCGACGGTGTCCAGCAAGCGGCCCGGATAGAGCGAGATGAAGAACACCAGCAGGAAGTACACCGCACTATAAAGAAACAGCGCCAGCGGACTCTCGCCGGTCAGCGGTGCCAGGCCGACCTCGAACGAGACCGTGGCGGTGCGCGGTGTGGCGAACAGCGGGCCGACAGCCAGGTAGCACACCGCTGCCAGCAAACCACCGGCGATCTTGCCGATAGGGCTGCTCAAGGCATCCATCGCCCCGCCGACCTTGGCCAGCGCAACGACGGTGATCACCGGCAGCCCGACCGCGGTGATCAAAAAGCCCAGCGCCGCCATCCAGACATGCGGCCCGGACTGCAAACCAACGATAGGCGGGAAGATGATATTGCCAGCCCCGACGAACAGGGCAAATGTCATGAAACCAAGCGCCAGGATGTCCTGGCCTTTCAACACTTTCATTAAGGAAACCACACTACTGAATCGGAATTTAGAGAGGGATTTCCCTGAAGGGTGAGGGAAATGCTGCCGATCCGTATGGGACCAACCCGTTTAGCGCGTCGCTTCCTTGTGGGCCGCGATCGCAAAATGGCCGCCAGACTAACGAATCTGGGTGAAAAACGCACTGTTACAGGGCGAACTATCCGATACACGACATTTCCTTGTCGCGTTTACGTAATAAAAGCAGCAGCAAGCTACAAGTTTCGAGCTGCAAGCATTTATCTTGCAGCTAGCCGCTTGAAGCTTGGCGCTGCTCTGGAACGACAAAGGCCACCCGAAGGTGGCCTTTGTTGCTGGAACGAAGGGGTCAGCCGAAGCTTACTTCTTCATTTCCCAGCCAGTCAGCTCGGCCAGGGCCTTGCCGATGTCTGCCAGCGAACGCACGGTTTTCACGCCTGCGTCTTGCAGCGCAGCGAATTTCTCGTCTGCAGTGCCTTTGCCGCCAGAGATGATTGCGCCAGCATGGCCCATGCGCTTGCCCGGAGGAGCAGTCACACCCGCGATGTAGGAAACAACCGGCTTGGTCACGTTGGCCTTGATGTAGGCAGCCGCTTCTTCTTCAGCGGAACCGCCGATCTCACCGATCATGACGATCGCTTCGGTCTTCGGGTCTTCCTGGAACAGCTTCAGGATGTCGATGAAGTTGGAGCCTGGGATCGGGTCACCGCCGATGCCGACGCAAGTCGACTGACCGAAACCGGCGTCAGTGGTCTGCTTGACGGCTTCGTAGGTCAAGGTGCCGGAACGGGAAACGATACCGACCTTGCCTGGCAAGTGAATGTGACCTGGCATGATGCCGATCTTGCATTCGCCTGGAGTGATCACGCCTGGGCAGTTAGGGCCGATCAGGGTGATACCCAGCTCGTCGCACTTGACCTTGGCTTCCAGCATGTCGATGGTCGGGATGCCTTCGGTGATGCAGACGATCAGCTTGATGCCGCCGAACGCTGCTTCAAGGATGGAGTCCTTGCAGAAAGGAGCCGGAACGTAGATCACGCTGGCGGTAGCGCCAGTGGCTGCAACAGCGTCCTTGACGGTGTTGAAGACAGGCAGGCCCAGGTGCTCGGTGCCGCCCTTGCCCGGCGTTACGCCGCCAACCATCTTGGTGCCGTATTCGATGGCTTGCTGGGTGTGGAAACTACCTTGCGAACCGGTAATACCCTGGCAGATAACCTTGGTGTCTTTATTGATCAGGACGCTCATTATTTGCCCTCCGCAGCTTTAACGACTTGTTGAGCAGCGTCGGTCAGGCTGGTAGCAGCGATGATGTTCAAACCGCTTTCTGCCAGTACTTTAGCGCCCAGCTCAGCGTTGTTGCCTTCAAGGCGAACAACAACCGGGATTTTCACGCCGACTTCTTTCACGGCGCCAATGATGCCTTCGGCAATCATGTCGCAACGAACGATGCCGCCGAAGATGTTGACCAGTACTGCAGCGACGTTGGTGTCGGACAGGATGATCTTGAACGCTTCGGTTACGCGTTCCTTGGTAGCACCGCCGCCCACGTCGAGGAAGTTGGCTGGCTTGCCGCCATGCAGGTTGACGATGTCCATGGTACCCATGGCCAGGCCAGCACCGTTGACCATGCAGCCGATGTTGCCTTCCAGGGCCACGTAGTTCAGTTCGAACTTGGCAGCGTGCGCTTCGCGCGGATCGTCTTGCGACGGATCGTGGAAAGTCTTCAGCTTAGGCTGACGGTACATGGCGTTGGCGTCGATGTTGATCTTGGCATCGAGGCAGTGCAGGTCGCCGTCGGCCTTGATCACCAGCGGGTTCACTTCCAGCAGCGCCAGGTCGTGGTCCTTGAACAGCTTGGCCAGGCCTACGAAGATCTTGGCGAACTGAGCAACTTGCTTGCCTTCCAGGCCCAGCTGGAAGGCCAGCTCGCGACCTTGGAACGGCTGTGCGCCAACCAGCGGATCAATGGTGGCCTTGAGGATTTTCTCAGGGGTGTCGTGAGCGATTTTCTCGATGTCCACGCCACCTTCGGTGGAAGCCATGAACACGATGCGACGGCTCGAACGGTCAACGACAGCGCCCAGGTACAGCTCTTTAGCGATATCAGTGCACGATTCAACCAGGATCTTGGTGACTGGCTGACCGTTGGCGTCAGTCTGGTAAGTCACCAGACGCTTGCCCAGCCACTGCTGTGCGAAGGCTTTGGCGTCTTCTTTGCTACGAACCAGCTTGACGCCGCCCGCTTTACCGCGACCACCGGCGTGAACCTGGGCTTTGACAACCCATTCGCTGCCGCCGATTTTGTCGCAAGCTTCTGCTGCCGCTTCCGGGGTGTCTACCGCGTAACCGGTGGATACTGGCAGGCCGTACTCAGCGAACAGCTGCTTACCCTGATACTCGTGAAGATTCATGCTTATTACCGTCTTCGTTAGGTACTGCGCATTCGGTGCTGCACCGTTGTGGTGCCGCACCACCTGTGACTGCTGCTTGCGTAGCGTTCCGGTGAACCGGTGTCACTACGCAAGGCTGCGTCCAGCGGATATTCCGCGGTGAGTCTTGCTCGCAAGGCTCACGACGGGCCATACCGCCGTGGTTTCTTATTGTCTATTAACGCTTCTTGCGGTTGGCCACGTGGATGGCGCCGCCATTTACGGCCAGGGCCGCTTCGTGCAAGGCTTCGGACAGGGTCGGGTGGGAGAAGACCATCATGCCCAGATCCTCAGCGCTGGTGCCGAATTCCATACCGATCGCGCCTTGCTGTACCAGCTCGGCAGCGCTTGGGCCAATGACGTGAACGCCCAGTACGCGATCCGTCTTGGCATCGGCGATGACTTTCACGAAACCACCGGTATCGTTGGCGGCCATGGCACGGCCACTGGCGGCGAACGGGAAGGTGCCGACGTTAACTTCAACGCCTTCGGCTTTCAAGGCCTGCTCGGTCTTGCCGACCCATGCGATTTCCGGGTGGGTGTAGATCACCGAAGGGATCAGGTCATAGTTGATCTGGGCCTTGTGGCCCTTGATGCGCTCGACGACCATGATGCCTTCCTCGGACGCCTTGTGCGCCAGCATCATGCCGCGGACCACGTCACCGATGGCGAAGACGCCCGGTACGGTGGTGGCGCATTGATCGTCAACCTGGATGAAACCGCGCTCGTCGATTTCCACACCGCTGTCGGCAGCCAGCAGGTCAGTGGTCACCGGACGACGGCCGACCGCAACGATCAGCTTGTCGAAGGTGATGGTCTGTTCGCCGTTGGCGTCGGTGTAGGTCACCACGACTTCTTCGCCGTTGACCTTCGAACCGGTCACGCGAGCGCCCAGCTTGATGTCCAGGCCTTGCTTGGTCAGGGTCTTGAACGCTTCCTTGGAGACGGCGACGTCAGCGGCCATCAGAAAGGTGTCGAGGGCTTCGAGCACGGTCACTTCAGCGCCAAGGCGCGACCATACCGAACCCAGCTCGAGGCCGATCACGCCAGCGCCGATGACGCCCAGGCGTTTTGGCACGGTCTGGAATTCCAGGGCGCCGGTGGAATCGACAATCACGTTCTGGTCGACCGGAGCCGGTGGAATGTCGATCGGACGCGAGCCTGGCGCCAGGATGACGTTTTCGGCTTCGATCACTTCAACCGAGCCGTCCGGCTTGGTCACTTCGACTTTCTTGCCCATCAGCAGCTTGCCGTGGCCCTGGATCGAGGTGACGCCGTTGGCCTTGAACAGGGTGGCGACACCGCTGGTCAGGTTCTTGACGATGCCAGCCTTGCGGCCAACCATCGCAGCAACGTCCATTTTCACTTCACCGGTGGAAATACCGTGAACGTTGAAGCTTTCCTTGGCTTCCTTGTATTTCCAGGAGCTGTCCAGCAGCGCCTTGGAAGGAATGCAACCGACGTTCAGGCAAGTACCGCCCAAGGCCTGTTTGCCTTCCTTGTCGGTGTATTTCTCGATGCAGGCAGTGGTAAGGCCCAGTTGCGCAGCCTTGATGGCCGCTACGTAGCCGCCAGGGCCCGCACCAATCACTACCACGTCGAATTTCTGAGTCATGAAAAAGTTCCTTTTAGCTACAAGCTATAAGCTGCAAGCCACAAGAGAAGCCATTCCCGCTCGCTTTGAGCTTGAGGCTTGCCACTTGCAGCTAGCAGCTGCTTTTTAAATATCCAGGAGCAGACGAGCCGGATCTTCAAGCAGATTCTTGATGGTGACCAGGAACGTCACGGCTTCTTTGCCGTCGATCAAGCGGTGATCGTAGGACAGTGCCAGGTACATCATCGGACGAATAACGACTTGACCGTTGATCGCCATCGGACGCTGCAGGATGTTGTGCATGCCCAGGATAGCCGCTTGTGGCGGGTTGACGATCGGGGTCGACATCATCGAACCGAATGTACCACCGTTGGTGATGGTGAACGTACCGCCGGTCATCTCTTCGATGGACAGCTTGCCGTCACGGGCCTTCTTGCCGAAGGTGGCGATGCCGCCTTCGATTTCGGCCAGGCTCATCTGTTCGGCGTTGCGCAGGACCGGAACCACCAGGCCACGGTCGCTGGAGACCGCAACACCGATGTCGGCGTAGCCGTGGTAGACGATGTCGGAACCGTCAATCGACGCGTTGACGGCCGGGAAGCGCTTCAGCGCTTCGGTGGCAGCCTTGACGAAGAACGACATGAAGCCCAGGCGTACGCCGTTGTGAGACTTCTCGAACAGATCCTTGTACTTCGAACGCAGCGCCATGACTTCGGTCATGTCGACTTCGTTGAACGTGGTCAGCATCGCCATGTTCGACTGGGCTTCAACCAGACGCTCGGCAACCTTGGCACGCAGGCGGGTCATCGGAACGCGTTTTTCAACGCGGTCACCGGCAGCGAACACCGGAGCAGCGGCGGCAGGCGCGGCAGGCTTGGCCGGTGCGGCGGCTGGAGCGGCTTTCTTGGCGGCAACGGCTGCCACCACGTCTTCCTTGGTCACACGACCACCCTTGCCGGTGCCGGCAACGGAAGCGATGTTGATGCCGTTCTCTTCAGCCAGCTTGCGAGCAGCGGGAGCTGCGACTGGATCATCTTCGCCCGAAGCAGCAGGCGCAGAGGCCTGAGCGGCAGCCGGTGCAGCGGCGGCTGGAGCGGCAGCGGCAGCACCGCCCTCTTCGATCGAGCCCAGGACCTGGTTCGACAGAACGGTAGCGCCCTCTTCGGCAACGATGGCGCCCAGCACGCCGTCAGCTTCGGCCAATACTTCCAGCACGACCTTGTCGGTCTCGATGTCGACGATCAGGTCGTCACGCTTGACGGCCTCGCCTGGTTTCTTGTGCCAGGTGGCAACGGTGCCATCGGCAACCGATTCCGGGAATGACGGGGCTTTGATTTCGATAGCCATTTCAGTGGGTCCTTAAAATTCGGTTTCAGTCAGCGCGAAGGCGTTAAACAGTGAAGGCATCTTGCAGCAGTTTTTCCTGCTGCTCGGCGTGCATCGACGCATAACCACACGCAGGTGCAGCGGAAGCATCACGACCGGCGTACTCCAGGCCCAGGCCCTTCTTATGGTTGCCGATGCTGCGACGCAGGTGATGCTGGCTGCTGTACCACGCGCCTTGGTTCATCGGTTCTTCCTGACACCACACCACATGGGTGAGATTGGTGTAAGGCGCGATGGCCTCCATCAGGTCCTCTTCCGGGAACGGGTAAAGCTGCTCGATACGCACGATGGCGATGTCTTCGCGGCCTTCGGCACGACGTTTTTCCAGCAGGTCGTAGTAGACCTTGCCGCTGCACAGGACCAGGCGAGTCACCTTTGCCGCGTCCAGGGTGTCGATTTCCGAAATGACGGTCTGGAACGAGCCTTCAGCCAAGTCTTCAAGCGTGGAAATCGCCAGTTTGTGACGCAGCAGCGACTTCGGTGTCAGCACGATCAGCGGCTTGCGCAGCGGACGGATGACTTGACGACGCAGCAGGTGGTAGATCTGCGCGGGGGTCGTCGGTACGCAAACCTGGACGTTGTGCTCGGCGCACAGTTGCAGGTAACGCTCCAGACGTGCCGAAGAGTGCTCCGGCCCCTGCCCTTCATAACCGTGTGGCAACAGCATGGTCAGGCCGCAGAGACGGCCCCACTTGTGCTCGCCGCTGGTGATGAATTGGTCGACGACCACCTGGGCACCGTTGGCGAAGTCGCCGAACTGGGCTTCCCAGATCACCAGCGCATTCGGCTCGGTGGTGGAATAGCCATATTCGAACGCCAGGACGGCTTCCTCGGACAGCAGCGAATCGTACAGGTCGAAACGTGGCTGGCCCTTGTACAGGTTCTGCAGCGGAATGTAGGTACCCGCGTCTTTCTGGTTGTGCAAGACAGCGTGACGGTGCGAGAACGTACCGCGACCGATGTCCTGGCCCGTCATGCGAATCGGGTGACCTTCGAACGCCAGGGTCGCGTACGCCATGGTTTCAGCGTAACCCCAGTTGATCGGCAAGCCACCGGCTTGCATCTTCTGCCGGTCTTCGTAGATTTTCGCAACCTGGCGCTGGACCACGAAGCCTTCCGGAATTTCCAGCAGCTTGGCGGACAGCTCTTGCAAGGTCTTGAGGTCGAAGCGCGTGTCGTGACGAGCGGTCCAGGCGTGGCCCAGATACGGACGCCAGTCCACGAACAGCTCCTTGTTCGGCTCTTTGACCAGGCTCTTTACCACATGCAGGCCGTTGTCCAGGGCGTTGCGATATTCATCGACTTTTTCCTGGACGCGCGCGGCATCCAGGACGCCGCCTTGGGTCAGGCGCTCGGCGTACAGCTCACGGGTGGTGCGCTGCTTGGCGATCTGCTGGTACATCAGCGGCTGGGTGCCGCTTGGCTCGTCGGCCTCGTTGTGGCCGCGACGGCGGTAGCAGACCAGGTCGATCACCACGTCACGCTTGAACTGCATGCGGTAGTCGATGGCCAACTGGGTCACGAACAGCACGGCTTCCGGGTCATCGCCATTCACATGGAGAATCGGCGCCTGGATCATTTTCGCGACGTCGGTTGCGTACTCGGTGGAACGCGAGTCCAGCGGGTTGCTGATGGTGAAACCGACCTGGTTGTTGATCACGATGTGCACGGTGCCGCCGGTCTTGAAACCGCGGGTCTGCGACATTTGGAAGGTTTCCATGACCACGCCTTGACCGGCGAATGCCGCGTCACCGTGGATGGAGATCGGCAGCACCTTCTCGCCGGTCGGGTCGTTGCGACGATCCTGGCGGGCGCGAACCGAACCCTCGACCACCGGGGAAACGATTTCCAGGTGGGACGGGTTGAACGCCATGGCCAGGTGCACTTCGCCACCTGTGGTCATCACGTTGGACGAGAAGCCCTGGTGGTATTTCACGTCACCGGAGCCCAGCTCGACCTTCTTCTTGCCTTCGAACTCGTCGAACAGCTCGCGCGGGTTCTTGCCGAAGGTGTTGACCAGTACGTTCAGGCGACCACGGTGGGCCATGCCGATGACGACTTCCTTGGTGCCGTACGAACCGGAACGCTGGATCAGCTCGTCGAGCATTGGAATCAGGCTTTCACCGCCTTCCAGGCCGAAACGCTTGGTGCCCGGGTATTTGGTGCCCAGGTACTTCTCCAAACCTTCACCCGCGGTGACGCGCTCGAGCAAGTGACTCTTGATATCCGCGGAGTAAGCCGGACGACCACGAACGCTTTCCAGACGCTGCTGGAACCACTGGCGCTGTTCGGAATCGGTGATGTGCGTAAATTCAGCGCCGATGGTGCGGCAATATGTCTGCTGCAACGCTTCGTGAATTTCGCGTAGGCTCGCTTCCTCTTTGCCGATGAACAGGTCGCCGGCACGGAAGGTCGTATCAAGATCGGCATTGGTCAAGCCGTAATGAGTGATCGACAGGTCTGCAGGTGCAGGACGCTGCCACAGCCCCAGCGGGTCCAGCTGGGCTGCCTGGTGGCCGCGCATCCGGTAGGCCTGGATCAGTCGCAGTACTTCAACTTGCTTCTTTTCATGCTCGGAGCTCACGCTGCCGGCAGACACCGGTTGGGCGCGGCGCTGGTTCTTTGCCAGCAGCACGAAATGATCGCGAATCGTCGAGTGCGAAACATCAGTGGCAGAGTTACCGTCAGCTGGCAACTTCTGAAAGTAGGTGCGCCATTCTTCTGGCACAGCGTTAGGGTCGTGCAGGTAGAGCTCGTAGAGCTCTTCCACATAGGCAGCGTTACCACCGGAGAGGTGGGCACTGTTCCACATGCGCTGCATCACGCTTTCTTGCATGCTTGGTCACCCTCGATTTGGGGAACACCATCGGCGAAAACACCGAGCAAACTTGCAGAAGTCCGAGTGCAGCGACTAAAACAAGCCACTTAGGATCACGCTGATAGTCCGGGTACCAGCCCGGATGCCCCTGCTTGTCTCATTTCTTCAAAATAAGAACTGCCGCTTTGTGAGTGGCTGTTCTGGTTATAGCCAGGACGTGGGTTGAAGCCCACGCCCTCGCCTCTACGGGTACAGCGGTTCTACGGGTACAGCAGCTGAATCACACGCCGTTTTGCAGCAGCATGTTACGTACGTGACCGATGGCCTTCGTCGGGTTCAGGCCTTTCGGGCAGACGTTGACGCAGTTCATGATCCCGCGGCAGCGGAATACGCTGAACGGGTCATCCAGTGCGGCCAAACGCTCGGACGTCTTGGTGTCGCGGCTGTCTGCCAGGAAGCGATACGCTTGCAGCAGGGCGGCCGGGCCCAGGAATTTGTCCGGGTTCCACCAGAAGGATGGGCACGAGGTCGAGCAGCAGGCGCACAGGATGCACTCGTACAGACCGTCGAGCTTTTCACGCTCTTCCGGAGACTGCAGACGCTCGATGGCCGGAGCCGGCGTGTCGTTCTGCAGGAATGGCTTCACCTTCTCGTATTGCTTGTAGAAGATGCTCATATCAACGACCAGGTCACGGATGACCGGCAAACCTGGCAACGGGCGAACGATCAGCTTGTTGCCCTTGACCACAGCCGACAATGGCGTGATGCAGGCCAGGCCGTTCTTGCCGTTGATGTTCATGCCGTCGGAGCCGCAAACGCCCTCGCGGCACGAGCGACGATAGGAAAAACCTTCGTCCTGCTCTTTGATCAAGGCCAGCACGTCCAGCACCATCAGGTCTTTACCACCGGTATCGACCTGGAAGTCCTGCATGAACGGCGCAGCGTCCTGATCAGGGTTGTAGCGATAAACACTGACTTTCAACATAGCGGTCACCCTTAATAAGTCCGGACTTTTGGTTCGAAAGTCGGAACAGTCTTCGGCGAGAAGTTCACGGCACGCTTGGTGACGCGCTTATCACCCGGGAAGTACAAGGTGTGGCACAGCCAGTTTTCGTCGTCACGGTCTTCATAGTCTTCGCGGGCATGGGCACCACGGGACTCTTTACGTACTTCTGCCGCGATGGCGGTGGCTTCGGCCACTTCCAGCAGGTTCTGCAATTCCAGCGCTTCGATACGGGCAGTGTTGAACGCCTGCGACTTATCGTTGATCTTCACGTTGGCAATTCGTTCACGCAATTGCGCGAGCTGGGCGATACCCTTCTGCATGTATTCGCCGGTACGGAACACACCGAAGTAGTTCTGCATGCAGCTTTGCAGCTCGCGACGCAGGGTGGCGACGTCTTCGCCTTCGGTACGCTCGTTGAGACCGGCCAGGCGCTTGAGGGCCACGTCGATGTCGGTGTCGCTGGCGTCGCGGTATTCGATACCGTCGGTCAGCGCTTTCTCCAGATGCAGGCCGGCAGCACGGCCGAACACCACCAGGTCGAGCAGCGAGTTGCCGCCCAGGCGGTTGGCACCGTGGACGGATACGCAAGCCACTTCACCTACTGCGAACAAGCCAGGGATGATTTGGTCCACGCCTTCGGCGTCCTGGGTGATCGCCTGGCCATGAATGTTGGTGGCAACGCCGCCCATCATATAGTGGCAGGTTGGAACGACCGGAACTGGCGCAACGACCGGATCGACGTGGGCGAAGGTCTTGGACAGTTCGCAGATACCTGGCAGCCGGCTATGCAGCACTTCCTCGCCCAGGTGATCGAGCTTGAGCATCACGTGGTCGCCATTGGGGCCACAGCCGTTGCCGGCGATGATCTCTTTAACCATCGAACGAGCCACAACGTCACGACCGGCCAGGTCCTTGGCGTTCGGCGCATAACGCTCCATGAAACGCTCGCCGTGCTTGTTGATCAGGTAGCCGCCTTCTCCGCGGCAACCTTCGGTGACCAGCACACCGGCGCCAGCGATGCCGGTCGGGTGGAACTGCCACATTTCGATGTCTTGTACCGGCACGCCGGCACGCAGTGCCATGCCGACGCCGTCACCGGTGTTGATCAGGGCGTTAGTGGTGGACGCGTAGATACGCCCTGCACCGCCGGTCGCCAGTACGGTGGCCTTGGCGCGGATGTAGGTGGTTTCACCGGTTTCGATGCAGATCGCGATCACGCCGACAAAAGCGCCGTCCTGGTTCTTCACCAGGTCGACAGCGTAGTACTCGTTCAGGAACACGGTACCGGCTTTCAGGTTGCCCTGATAAAGGGTGTGCAGCAGTGCGTGACCGGTACGGTCGGACGCCGCGCAAGTACGTGCGGCCTGGCCGCCCTTGCCGTAGTCCTTCGACTGGCCGCCGAACGGACGCTGGTAGATACGACCCTGTTCGGTACGCGAGAACGGCATGCCCATGTGGTCCAGCTCGTAAACAGCAGCCGGGCCTTCCTGGCACATGTATTCGATAGCGTCCTGGTCACCGATGTAGTCGGAACCCTTGACGGTATCGTACATGTGCCAGCGCCAGTCATCGTTCGGGTCGGCCGAAGCGATGGCGCAAGTGATGCCGCCCTGGGCGGACACAGTGTGCGAACGGGTCGGGAAAACCTTGGTGATCACGGCAGTCTTGTGACCGCCCTGTGCCAGCTGCAGCGCTGCGCGCATGCCGGCACCGCCACCACCAATGATGATGGCGTCGAAAGAAATCGTTGGAATGTTAGCCATGAATCAGATACCCCAGAGAATCTGCACACCCCAGACGAAGTAAGCGAACATCGCAACGCCGCATACTGCCTGGAAGAGGAAACGTACGGCAGTCGCCGACTTGCCGAACGCCATCTGCGTCAGGTAGTCGGTGGCGATGGTCCACATGCCGACCCAGGCGTGAGCGCCGAGTGCGACAAGTGCCAGCAGACTGAAGATACGCATCCAGTTGTTTGCAAACAGTTCGTGCCATTGGGCGTAGCCCAGGCCGGGGTTGGCTACTACATATCCGATCAGGAAAATGAAATAAGCCGCGAGAACGACCGCCGACACACGTTGCGCCATCCAGTCATAAAGGCCAGAACGCGAGAGGTTCGTGACGTTGGTTACCATATCCAGACTCCTGCCAGAACGATTACCACCACGGAAACGGCGATAACGATTTTCGAGCCCAGCTTGCCGCCTTCCAGCGTCTCACCGATGCCCATGTCCATGATCAAGTGGCGCACGCCGGCTACCAGGTGATACAGCAAGGCGGACAGGATGCCCCAAATCACTAGCTTGGCTAGCGGACTGGTCAGACACGCTTTCACCTGACCGAAGCCTTCTTCCGAATCGAGCGACTTGTCCAATGCGTAAAGCATGATGGCCAGGCTGACGAAGAGGATGACACCGGAAATACGGTGAAGAATGGACGTGTAAGCAGTGACTGGGAGTTTGATGGTCCTTAGGTCTAGGTTTACAGGTCGTTGGCTTTTCACGGCTTTTTTTTCACACTGAAGAGCCCCTAACAATCAGGGCAAAGTTGTTGGGGCGCGCACTGGTCAGGTACTCACCACCCAGGGAGTGACGACCCCCAAGAAAGCAGGCCCAAAAGCCCCTGGCGGTCGGTGGCCGAGTATAGACAGTTAGGCTACTAATGACAACGCGTTCACCTTCCCCTAATAGCGCATTGCACAAGCGCCATAAAAGGCGTAAATGGCAGTCAATTTCGCGGAAAAAGTCCGGTTAAAGCCTTCTGGAGCAAGACTTTAGGCAAATTGACATTCGGATTTATCTCACTATAGTGGTGCGGGCCCTGCGTGGGGGGTCTGTCTGATGATTCCAAGCATTAATAGGAGGCCACATGGCTGACAAAAAAGCGCAGTTGATCATCGAGGGCGCAGCCCCCGTCGAGCTGCCCATTTTAACCGGCACCGTTGGTCCCGATGTAATCGACGTACGGGGCCTGACGGCCACGGGCCGTTTCACCTTTGACCCAGGTTTCATGTCGACCGCCTCGTGCGAGTCGAAAATCACCTACATCGACGGCGACAACGGCATCCTGCTGCACCGCGGCTACCCGATCGAGCAACTGGCTGAAAAATCGGACTACCTGGAAACCTGCTACCTGCTGCTCAACGGCGAGCTGCCAACCGCAGAGCAAAAGGCCCAGTTCGTCAGCACCGTGAAGAACCACACCATGGTTCACGAGCAGTTGAAGACCTTCTTCAACGGCTTCCGTCGCGATGCCCACCCGATGGCCGTCATGTGCGGCGTTGTCGGCGCCCTCTCGGCCTTCTACCACGACTCCCTGGACATCAATAACCCCCAGCATCGCGAAATCTCCGCGATCCGCCTGGTGGCGAAGATGCCGACCCTGGCGGCCATGGTCTACAAGTACTCCATGGGCCAGCCCATGATGTACCCGCGCAACGACCTGACCTATGCAGAGAACTTCCTGCATATGATGTTCAACACCCCGTGCGAGATCAAACCGATCAGCCCGGTGCTCGCCAAGGCCATGGACCGGATCTTCATCCTCCATGCCGACCACGAGCAGAACGCCTCCACGTCCACCGTACGCCTGGCCGGCTCGTCGGGTGCCAACCCGTTCGCCTGTATCGCCGCCGGTATCGCCGCGCTCTGGGGCCCCGCCCACGGCGGTGCGAACGAAGCGGTACTGACCATGCTCGATGAAATCGGCGATGTCTCGAACATCGACAAGTTCATCGCCAAGGCCAAGGACAAGAACGATCCGTTCAAGCTGATGGGCTTCGGTCACCGGGTCTACAAGAACCGCGACCCACGCGCCACCGTCATGAAGCAGACCTGCGACGAAGTGCTCAAGGAACTGGGGATCAAGAACGATCCGCAACTCGAACTGGCCATGCGCCTGGAAGAGATCGCCCTGACCGACCCGTACTTCATCGAGCGCTCGCTGTACCCGAACGTCGACTTCTACTCGGGGATCATCCTCAAGGCGATCGGCATCCCGACCAGTATGTTCACCGTGATTTTCGCCCTGGCGCGGACCGTCGGCTGGATCTCCCACTGGAAGGAAATGCTCTCCAGCCCGTACAAGATCGGCCGCCCACGCCAGTTGTACACCGGCTACGAGTCGCGTGACATCACCAAGCTGGAAGACCGGCACTAAACCCCAGCCAAGAAAAAACGGCCTCTTGATGAGGCCGTTTTTTTTGGCTGGGGTTTAGTTGGCTTCAAGCTGCAAGCTGCAAGCTGCAAGCTGCAAGCTAAAAGCTAAAAGCTAAAAGCTAAAAGCTAAAAGCTAAAAGCAAAAAGCAAAAAGCAAAAAGCAAAAAGCAAAAAGCAAAAAGCAAAAAGCAAAAAGCAAAAAGCAAAAAGCAAAAAGCAAAAAAAAATACCCCTGTCTCACAACAGGGGTATCTCTCTACATAGCACTGCCTCTAACTTGCAGCTTGCAGCTTGCAGCTCACAACTGCCTCAGTGACTCACTGCTCCACTCGCACCCAAACCCGTCTGCGAACGCACGAATTGCGGGAAGAACAGCGCCCGCTCATTGGCGCCTTCAACCGACTTGTCGGTGATGGAGAAGAACCAGATACCCACAAACGCAATGGCCATCGAGAACAGCGCAGGGTATTCATACGGGAAGATCGCCTTCTCGTGACCCATGATCTGCACCCAAATGGTCGGACCGAGCACCATCAGGCCCACGGCACTGACCAGGCCCAGCCAGCCGCCGATCATGGCGCCACGGGTGGTCAGCTTCTTCCAGTACATCGAAAGCAGCAGCACCGGGAAGTTGCAGCTCGCCGCGATGGAGAACGCCAGGCCCACCATGAACGCGATGTTCTGCTTCTCGAACAGGATGCCCAGGCCGATCGCCAGCACCGCCAGACAGATGGTGGTGATTTTCGAGACGCGAATCTCATCCTTCTCGTTAGCCTTGCCTTTCTTGATCACGCTGGCATACAGGTCATGGGACACCGCCGAGGCACCGGCCAGGGTCAGGCCCGCTACCACCGCCAGGATGGTCGCGAACGCCACCGCCGAGATGAAGCCCAGGAAGATGCTGCCGCCAACCGCGTTGGACAGGTGCACCGCCGCCATGTTGTTACCGCCCAGCAAGGCACCTGCCGCGTCCTTGAAGGCCGGGTTGGTGCTGACCAACAGGATCGCGCCGAAGCCGATGATGAAGGTCAGGATGTAGAAGTAGCCGATGAAGCCAGTGGCGTACAGCACGCTCTTGCGCGCTTCCTTGGCGTCGCTCACGGTGAAGAAGCGCATCAGGATGTGTGGCAGGCCAGCAGTACCGAACATCAGCGCCAAGCCGAGGGAGAAGGCCGAGATCGGATCCTTCACCAAGCCGCCCGGACTCATGATCGCTTCACCCTTGGCGTGTACCTTGACAGCCTCGGAGAACAGCATGTTGAAGTCGAAGTTGACGTGCTTCATCACCATCAAGGCCATGAACGAAGCACCCGAAAGCAACAGCACCGCCTTGATGATCTGTACCCAAGTGGTCGCCAGCATGCCGCCGAACAACACATAGAGGCACATCAGGATGCCGACCAGGATCACCGCAACGTGATAGTCCAGGCCGAACAGCAGCTGGATCAGCTTGCCGGCACCGACCATTTGCGCGATCAGGTAGAACGCTACCACCACCAGCGAGCCGCAAGCCGACAGACTGCGGATCTGGGTTTGCCCGAGGCGATAGGACGCCACGTCGGCAAAGGTGTATTTACCCAGGTTGCGCAGGCGCTCGGCGATCAGGAACAGAATGATCGGCCAGCCCACCAGGAAGCCGATGGAGTAGATCAGGCCGTCATAACCGGACGTGAACACCAGCGCGGAAATACCCAGGAAGGACGCCGCCGACATGTAGTCGCCCGCGATTGCCAGGCCATTCTGGAAGCCGGTGATCTTGCCGCCGGCCGCATAGTAGTCGGCCGCCGAGTTGTTTTTCTTGGATGCCCAGTACGTGATGTACAGGGTCGCGCCGACGAAGGCCACGAACATCAAGATAGCCGCGACGTTGAGGGGCTGTTTCTGCACGGCCCCCGCCACGGCATCAGCCGCCCAGACGCCCGGTGCAAACGCTGCGATGCTCAATAGAGCCAGTAGACGCCGGATCATTGCTGAGCCTCCTTGAGAATCGCATTGTTCAGGTCGTCGAACTCGCCATTGGCACGTCGTACGTAAATACCGGTCAGGACGAAAGCCGAGAGAATCAGGCCAATCCCGATGGGGATACCCCAAGTAATCGTCGACTCGGGACTGATCTTCGCTCCCAGGATGTGAGGCCCGTAGGCAATCAGAAGAATGAAGCCGGAATACAAACCAAGCATGATCGCCGAGAGAATCCAGGCGAACTTCTCTCGCTTTTTCACCAGCTCCTTGAAGCGCGGGCTGTTTTGAATCGAGAGGTAAATGCTGTCGTTCATTGTTTTTATCCTCGCAGCACAAATTAAGTTGGAACGACGCTACTCTATGCGGCTCAAGGCCAGGTTCCAGACGACCTTAGTATTAGAACGACATGACTGCCTTGCCGGTTTCCAGCACATTCGCGCAGCCCGCCATAGGGGCACCGCAAGGATCAAATATTCCAGGCACAAAAAAGCCGCACGACGCGAGCCGTGCGGCCTTAGGAAATCACCCAACCAGGCGGGTTATTTGCCGGTCCACTCCTTCACGCGGTCCGGGTGCTTGGCGACCCAGTCCTTGGCGGCGGCGTCAGGCTTGGCACCTTCCTGGATCGCCAGCATCACTTCGCCGATTTCATCCTTCGAGGCCCATTGGAATTTTTTCAGGAACGCGACCACTTCCGGCGCCTTGGCTTCCAGGCCTTTGCTGCCGATGCTGTTTACCGTCTCAGCCGCGCCATAGACGCCCTTCGGGTCTTCCAGGAAGCGCAGTTTCCACTTGGCGAACATCCAGTGCGGAACCCAACCGGTGACCGCGATGGATTCGTTTTTCTTCTCGGCGCGGGTCAGCTCGGCAATCATGCCGGCACCGGAACTGGCCTTGAGTTGATAACCGGTCAGGTCGTAGTCCTTGATGGCCTGTTCGGTCTTGATCATCACACCTGAACCGGCGTCGATGCCGACGATGCGTTTCTTGAAGGAATCGTCGGTCTTGAGGTCTTCAAGCGACTTGGCCTTGACGTACTCCGGCACGATCAGGCCGATTTTAGCGTCCTTGAAGTTCGGGCCGTAGTCGACCACCTGATCCTTGTTCTTGGTCCAATAGTCGCCATGGGTCACTGGCAGCCAGGCCGAGAGCATCGCGTCGAGCTTGCCGGTGGCCACGCCTTGCCACATGATCCCGGTCGCCACGGCTTGCAGCTTCACGTCATAACCGAGCTTCTGCTTGATCACTTCGGCGGCCACGTGGGTGGTCGCGACGCTGTCGGACCAGCCGTCAACGTAGCCAATGCTCAGGGTTTTGGTTTCGGCGTTGGCCAGGGTGGAGCTGATCGCAAGTACCAGTGCGGCACCTGCGCCCAAGAGTCGTCGCATCTTCATCGTTACTTCCCCGAAAGTGCTGCGCCCGGCGGATGCCGAGCAGCGTCAACGTATTGTTATGGTGCACAGCGCCCCCATCACGCTCGCCTGCAAACCGGTTCGAATGCCAGTGGAGTACTGACAGGCTGATCATCAACCTGCGCCGATCTGGAACCTGCTCTGTCTGCGACGCTGAGGCAGCGAGAAACGACATCAGAAAGCCAGCAAGCCATTCCAGGCGTTTCAGCCCGCGAATTTCGATCAAATCTTGCATGTCTGAACCAAGCGAGCCGCCGAGTCACTAGCGGTCACCACGTCTCACCGTGTATCGTCCCGCTACTATCGCGCCCCGCCCGCGCTTGTTTTGCATCCGTCATGGCACTTGGCTTCGCTTCGGTGGTCATAGGCTGCGAACTTCATTCGGCACCTTCCTCTAAGGGATCCAGTCATGCTCCGTTCCTTGCGCTTCGCTGCCCTCGCCGGCGGCCTTATCTTGAGTGCGTCCGCGCTGGCGGTGGATGTCGACGCCGCCAGCTATGGCTACCCCTTGACCAACCCGTTCGAGGCGACCATTGCCACCACGCCGCCGGAGCTGCGCCCGGAGCTGCCGCTGAATGAGGACATCAACCAGTCGGACCAGAGCCTGACCCTGCGCCCGGAACGCGAATTCATCCTGCCGGACAACTTCTGGCCGGTGAAAAGCCTCACTTACCGCATGGCTACCCAGGACAAACCCGCGCCGCTGATCTTCCTGATCGCCGGCACCGGCGCACGGTACGACAGCACGCTCAACGAGTACCTCAAGCGCCTTTACTACAAGGCCGGTTATCACGTGGTGCAACTGTCGTCGCCAACCAGCTTCGACTTCATGAGCGCGGCCTCGCGATTCGCCACCCCGGGTATCACCAAGGAAGATGCCGAAGACATGTACCGGGTGATGCAGGCGGTGCGCGCGCAAAACCCGAAACTTCCCGTCACCGAGTACTACCTGACCGGCTATAGCCTGGGCGCCCTGGACGCGGCGTTTGTCGCGCATCTGGACGAAACCCGGCGCAGTTTCAACTTCAAGAAAGTCCTGTTGCTGAACCCGCCGGTGAACCTCTACACCTCGATCACCAACCTCGACAAACTGGTCCAGACCGAGGTCAAGGGCATCAACAGCAGCACCACTTTCTATGAATTGGTGCTGAACAAGCTGACCCGCTACTTCCAGCAAAAAGGCTACATCGACCTCAACGATGCCCTGCTCTACGACTTCCAGCAGTCCAAGCAACACCTGAGTAACGAACAGATGGCGATGCTGATCGGCACCTCGTTCCGTTTCTCGGCGGCGGACATCGCGTTTACCTCGGACTTGATCAACCGTCGCGGCCTGATCATCCCGCCCAAGTTCCCGATCACTGAAAGCACCAGCCTGACGCCGTTCCTCAAGCGCGCGCTGCAATGCGATTTCGATTGCTACCTGACTGAGCAAGTGATTCCGATGTGGCGCGCGCGCACCGACGGCGGCAGCCTGCTGCAACTGGTCGATCAGGTCAGCCTCTACGCCCTGAAGGATTATCTGCAGGCCAGCCCGAAGATCGCGGTCATGCACAACGCCGACGATGTGATTCTCGGCCCAGGCGACTTGGGTTTCCTGCGCCAGACCTTTGGTGATCGCCTGACGGTTTACCCACTGGGCGGCCATTGCGGCAACCTTAACTATCGCGTCAACAGCGACGCCATGCTGGAGTTCTTCCGTGGCTAAATACCTTCTGCTTATTGCCGCATTAATGAGCGCTGGCATGGTCCACGCCGATAACAGCAAGGCCAACGCGCCCGTGGTGGTGGATTCGGATGGCTTCAAGGAACCGCTGTCCAAGCTCAAGTTCAACCCCGGCCTGGACCAGCGTGAATTCGAACGCTCGACGCTCAACGCCCTGAACGTCTACGACCCGCTGGAATCCTGGAACCGTCGCGTCTACCACTTCAACTACCGCTTCGACCAATGGGTCTTCCTGCCTGTCGTCGATGGCTACCGCTACGTCACGCCGAGCTTCGTGCGTACGGGGGTCAGCAACTTCTTCAATAACCTGGGGGACGTGCCGAACCTGATGAACAGCCTGCTGCAATTCAAGGGCAAGCGTTCGATGGAAACCACGGCGCGACTGTTGCTCAACACGACCGTCGGCATCGCCGGCCTGTGGGACCCGGCCACGGCCATGGGCCTGCCGCGCCAGAGCGAAGATTTCGGCCAGACCTTGGGCTACTACGGCGTGCCCGGCGGCGCGTACTTCGTGCTGCCGATCTTCGGCCCGTCGAACCTGCGCGATACCTCGGGCTTGCTGGTGGACTACACGGCCGAGTCGGCGATCAACTTCCTGAACGTCGCCGAGGTCAGTTCCAACCACCCGGAACTGCTGCTTTTGCGTGGCGTGGACAAGCGCTACCAGACCAGTTTCCGCTATGGCCAGCTGAACTCGCCGTTCGAGTACGAAAAAGTGCGCTACGTGTACACCGAATCGCGCAAGTTGCAGATCGCCGAGTAAACATCAGCCGACCGACCACCGTGGGAGCAGACTGGCTCCCCACGGTGGTTCTTGGGCGCCTGCTCTATTTCTTGAAGGTCTTCCAGACCTTGCTCACCGCCATCACCCCCGCCAGCACCACCGCACCCGCCACGATCCCGGCCACGGCATTGAGCAGCATCGGCACGATAAAACCGGCGCCGCCGGCACTGGCTGCCACGCCTTCGATCCAATGATGCACCGCCGGCACGCCATGGGTCAGGATGCCCCCGCCAACCAGGAACATCGCCGCCGTGCCGATCACCGACAGGCTCTTCATCATGTAGGGCGCTGCGCGCAGGATGGCCCCGCCGATGCTCTTGGCGGCCTGGCCCGGTTTCTGGGTCAGCCACAAGCCCAGGTCATCGAGCTTGACGATACCGGCCACCAGGCCATAGACGCCGACGGTCATGACAATGGCGATGCCTGACAGCACGATGATCTGCTGGGTCAGCGGCGCATCGGCGACAGTGCCTAGGGTGATGGCGATGATTTCCGCCGAGAGGATGAAGTCGGTACGCACCGCGCCCTTGATCTTGTCCTTTTCGAAGGCCACCAGATCCACCGCCGGATCGGCCACCGCCTCGACCAATTGCGCGTGCTCGGCCTGGTTTTCAGCCTTGCTGTGGAGGAACTTGTGGGCAAGCTTTTCGAACCCTTCGAAACACAGGTAGGCGCCGCCGACCATCAGCAACGGCGTCACCAGCCAGGGCACGAAAACACTGATGGCCAGCGCCGAGGGCACCAGGATCAGCTTGTTGATAAACGATCCCTTGGCCACCGCCCAGACCACCGGCAGCTCCCGCTCGGCCCGCACACCGGACACTTGCTGGGCATTGAGCGCCAGGTCATCACCGAGTACACCAGCGGTTTTCTTGGCCGCCATCTTGGTCATCAGCGCGACATCGTCGAGCACGGCGGCGATGTCGTCGATCAGTACCAGCAAACTGCTTCCAGCCATGAAGGGACTCCTTGAATAAATAATGCTGCGCAGCATAGCGCGAGCGGTGCTTGCATGGGCATTCTTGAGCGCCGCGCGAGCCCGGTGCTACCATGCGCCACCGCCAGAACCGGCAAGGAACCCCAGGGTTTATGAGCACTATCCGCGAGCGCAACAAAGAATTGATCCTGCGTGCCGCCAGCGAAGAGTTTGCCGACAAGGGCTTCGCCGCGACCAAAACCAGCGACATCGCGGCCAAGGCGGGCCTGCCCAAACCCAACGTCTACTATTACTTCAAATCCAAGGAAAACCTTTACCGCGAGGTATTGGAAAGCATCATCGAGCCGATCCTCCAGGCCTCCACGCCCTTCAACGCCGACGGCGAGCCGGGCGAGGTGCTGAGCCACTACATCCGCTCCAAGATCCGCATCTCCCGCGACCTGCCCTTCGCCTCGAAAGTCTTCGCCAGCGAAATCATGCACGGCGCCCCGCACCTGAGCGCCGACCTCGTTGAACAACTCAATGCCCAGGCCCGGCACAACATCGACTGCATCCAGACCTGGATCGACCGCGGCCAGATCGCCCCCATCGACCCCAACCACCTGATGTTCAGCATCTGGGCCGCCACCCAGACCTATGCCGACTTCGACTGGCAGATTAGCGCAGTAACGGGCAAAGCCAAGCTCGATGAAGCCGATTATGAAGCGGCGGCACAGACCATCATTCGGTTGGTGTTGAAGGGCTGCGCACCCGACTGATACCGGCGCGTCCAGCCACACCACCGAGAAGCAAATACGCCACGCGGCTGGCCTGGACGCTCAAGAAGGCCTAGAATTCCCGCATTGTTTATTCCCCAAGGTAGCCCGTAATGTCCTTCGCTGAGCAACTGACCCGCCTGCAAGTCTTCCTCGACGCCGATGAGCTGCACGAAGAGGCGCTGGATTACGTGGCCGCTCACGGCTATCTGACCGCCCTGTCCATCTGCGCAGAATCGGTGCCGGAGCGTGAATGGATCGATGCCCTGTTCGCCGAAGAGCCACATTACGCGGACGAAGCCCAGCGCGCCGAGATCGAAGCCACACTGGTTGGCCTCAAGGCCCACATCGCCCGTCAACTGGCGTCCGACGAAGAATTCGAACTGCCGTGCGAACTGGACCTGGGCGATGACCCGGACGATTCGGAACTGCGTGGCTGGTGCATCGGCTTCATGGAAGGCGTGTTCCTGCGCGAAGCGGCCTGGTTCGAAACCGCCGAAGAGGAAGTCAGCGAAATGCTCCTGCCGATCATGGTCGGTTCCGGCCTGTTCGACGAGCAACCGGAGTTCTCCGACATCGCCGCCGACGCGAACCTGATGGATGACATGATCGTCCAGATCCCCGAAGCCCTCACCGCCCTGTACCTGCTGTGCAACGCCCCGGACGAGAAACCGGCGATCCTCAAGCCGCGCCACCACTGAGTGACCGGGTGCCCTCGCCCGTCGGCAACCGCCCGCTGATCCTGCGTTACGCTCTACTGGCCATCGGCTGGTTGAGCGTGGTGCTGGGGGTCATCGGCATCTTCGTTCCCGTCCTCCCCACCACCCCCTTCCTGCTGCTGGCCGCCGCGTGCTTCGCCCGCAGTTCGCCGCGTTTCTATCAATGGCTGGTGGAACATCCCCGCCTCGGCCCGTGGATCAGCGACTACCTCAGCGGCAACGGCATCCCGCTCAAGGGCAAGGTCTACGCCATCGGCCTGATGTGGGCGAGCATCCTGTTGTCCTGTTATCTGGTGCCACTGCCGTGGGCGCGCGGGTTCATGCTGGCCAGCGCGGTGCTGGTGACGATTTATATCCTCAGGCAAAAGACGCTGCGCTGATGCTGAACGCAGCTTGAGTGTTTGTCGGTACATCCCCCAACCGCTCGTCCAAAAACCATCCGCACCTGTCAATCGCGCCCCCACGGAGCAAGGACCTGCGGAGCCCGCCCTGCAAATTTCAACCTACCTTCCGTCGATAACCTGGCCGCACCTGTAAGTTCTGACAGTTGCCGGCCTTCCCCGCCTGAAGTCTCATGATCCTGCACCGGAAGGTCTCACGCCCGTCATTTGCCAGGTAACCTTATGGATATCCCATCGTCCGTCTTGAACCACCCATTCGATCTCGTGCCTATCTACATTTTTGGGTGGGTAAGGCCAGTGCTACCGGAAGGTACCGCTTACGCCGGTATCCCTATAGCCCTTTATCATGAGGGATTGCAGTGCATGATCTACTCATGGACGCCTCTTCAAAGCGGCCCTCGAACCATGGCGGTGCTTGATCGCGTTGAGGTGTATGTCAACGACGTGCGGATCCCTGAAGCAGGTTTCACCGTCCAGCCGGAACAGGAAAATCAAGAGTACTTTTTATTCGACCTCCCCAAAGGGAGATTGAGGGACGGGGTGAACAAGCTGCACTACACGGTGCAGCGTCCCAGCGAAAATATCAGCAGCCCTTCCAGTAAAGTGAACGTGCTGTATCACCTGAAGGCACCGGGTGATCCTAGCGCAGACATGGTTCTCACAATCCCGCCAGAGGTGATTAAAACAGGGGTCGGCCCCGAGGAGGCTGCGCGGGGCGTGGAGTTTGGTTTTACCTATCCCTATCGGCGTAATTACGACCACATCAGCTTTTCTATAGGCCTCACGGACGAACTATTTGATGTACCGGATCTTCCGAGCCCAGTGGTGAAGATTCTGGGCACCGAAGAATTCCTACGGGCGGGGGACAATCCCAGGGCGGCGCTTCAATTCAGAGTGACTGACCAATTGGGTAACTCCAACCAGTCGTCAGAAGAATATATGGATATTCATGTCCGTCGTGTGCAACTGCCGGCACCCATCCCGCGGGAAATTCTCGGCGAGTCGGACGACGATCCCAGCCTCATCGACCTCGAAAAGCTGGGCGACGACCTGTGGCTGATCATCTTGACCAGCGACCCGCATTTTATGCCGGGGGATACGATCGAGGCGATCTACGTCACGAAAGTCGCCGGCCAGCCGGATGTCACTTTCTCCGTGACAGGCACCGTAGAAACGGATCAGTTTGGACAGAAAATCCCCTGCATACTTGAGATTCCAAAGGATAAAGTCATCCCGAACAGCACCGTAGAAATGTCATATGAACTGTTGAGAGGCATTGAATTGCGGGGGACCTCGCGAACCGCACATGCGACTGTTATCGGGCAAGGCGGCCCGGGTGAAGTGCCAGTAATCCTCGGGGTTGAGGACGGCAACGGCATTGCTATTGTGCAAGGCGCAACCACGCTGTATCGGCAGGTAGTGGTTTACGGAAAAGCAGCTCCGTCAAGCACGGTAGGAATATACGATGGGTTCACACAGGTCGGCACTGCTCAGAGCGACGCGTCTGGTGCGTGGAGAGGTGTGACCGTCACGCTTGAAATAGGTGGCGTCCGCAATCTGGTTGCCCGTGAACGGCCAGGTGGAACAGATTCCAATACGTGGGTACTGACAATTGTCGAATCCTTCAATAGCACCTCGACATTCGAAAAAAATTACGACGGGTGGAACAAGGGCCCGGCTGCAAGTCACCCAGACGACTTGCTCAGGTACCAGGCCCCTGGAGAAGGCTGGGTACTGCACAACATGACCTATAGCCAGGCAAGCAACGGGATCATTCTGTTCAAGAGGCTTCAAATCAGAAAATTCATGGCCTATGAGTTTGCCATTCGAACTCGCCGAATCGTACACGAACAGGTTGTGCCAATCCTGTCCTTGGAAACTAGTACACAAGCAGAACTAACCCCGGCGACTCCAATCAGCAGTGCAGACTGGGTGGGGCTCGCCGGCAGACTCCCGGAAATTTCGGCTGATGAAGAGATCGCCTTCAGAATCCTCAGCCACGTCGCGACGGGAGGAGGAAACGATTATGAAATCTCCCACATCTGGGTTCGATCCGTTCTTCGACCGAGCATCCTGGTTGCCAGGGACCCAGGCGGCAATTCAATACCCAATGGCGACTCAACCTCCGGGGCCTTTGTCACCCTGAGCGGATTCGCGGTACCTGGCGTCCCGGTTCAGGTCATGGTGAATACCGTCGCTCTAGAGCCTGTCACCGCGAATCTAAATGGAGAGTGGTCAGTTCAAGTGCCTCGCGCCGAGGGCGGCTTCAAGGAATGCCGTGCCAAGCCAGGTTATTGGCTTAATGAAGATGTGTCTTCGATTGGATGGAGGATCAATTTTACAAACTGAACAGGGCGCGGTTGAGCGAAATACCTATCGCTTCAACCGCTCGTCCAAAAACCATCCGCACCTGTCAATCCTGACAGTAGCCAGGCCGATGCCGCAGAGGCTCAATCAGATCACACCCAAACTGCTTGAATCCAGAGCGTTGTCCTCGCAAGGAGCGTGGTCATGTCAAATATCTCGACTCCATTTTCTTCCGACATTTCATTGAACAACCAAGCAACGCCTCACGTCCCTTGCGAATCCGCCACGCTGCCCTGCCCGAGAGTGGAGGAAGCTCCAACGGATGTGCTCGACCTGTCCAGAGTGTTCGAAACCGTTCATGTGCTGATCGAGTATCCGCAGATGACCCGCAACGACGTTCTGATTGTTAGCTGGCAAGGGACCACTCCGTCGGGATGCACTCGCGGCCGGCTGACGGTCACGGACGTTGTCGAAGACCAACCAGTGCGTTTCACGGTAGGTGTCGAGTGTGTCATGCCCAACATGGGGCAGCGTGTCAGGGTGAGTTACGCCTTGTGGCGGTCGGCCGCGCGAGCATACGAATATTCGTCGACGCTCAGTTTGCTGGTGCATGAACTGGTAGCGTGACTCACGCCGACCTCTGTGGCTGCGAGTTGCTCGCGACAACGGCCCACCTGAAGCCGCGACACTTATTGTGGGACGCCTCGCAAGCACGTTAATGATCACCGCCCCGCCTGCCCAACCGCTCGTCCGAAACCGGCGCGCACCTGTCAAACCTGACAGTAGTCAGCCTTCCGGCCAAAGGATTAGATAAGCGAGTTCAAAGATCACAATCATTACTTGGCAGGAGAACAACATGGATATTCAATCTTCCGACTGGAACGAGTTGTTCGAACTGTTCCCCGTGTGGATTCCTGGCTGGAAACAATTCGAACCGGGAGACATTGCACACGGAGGTATTCCCAAAAGCATTTATGACAATAATCCCAACGGCTTACTATGCGTGGTCGATCCATGGACCGAACTACAACGCCGCTCTTTGACAATGGCGGCATACGATCAAGTTGAGCTTTACGTGAATAACGGGCGGACCCCCGTCGCCAGCCATACCGTCCTTAAGGGGGAAGAAAAAGACCGTATCGGATTGTACATTCCCCATAGGCAGTTGGTTAATGGGATTAACAAGTTGCACTACGAAGTCACCCGTGTCAGTCAAAATGCAGAGTCCTCAGAGGAATTGCAGGTGCTCTATCACTCGCTGTCTCCCGGAGAGCCGCCGGAGACCAACATGGTTCTGGAACTGCCGCCCGAGATCCGCGCAAATGAGACCATCACCGCCCAGCAGGCGGAAGCGGGTGTGCCGTTTGGTTTTAAATACACTTATCAGCGAAATCTTGACGAAATTGAATTCAATCTGGGTACCGTGACCCGCTTACACAACGTAACGGCACCCGCGCCTCCGTTGGTGGACACACTGTTCACTCAGACATTCAAAGAAGCAATGACGGGCCGCACTGCGGAGGCCGGGGTGCCCGTGCTGCCATTTTGGTACAGGGTGACAGACCGACTGGGCAATTCCAACGAATCGGTGCCCATACTTTTGAAGATCGACCTCGAGGGGGTGCCGCTATCGATTGATCCCTCAGATTACAGTCAATCTGCGTCAGATTATTTCATAGTGCGTGGGCGGCCACCCACAATGCCCCCCGATGACGCCACGGCAACGTATATGCGTACCGCTACGGGGGGAACTGCTCCTTACGTATACACGTCGTCCGATAACAACATCGCCATGGTTGACAGTGGCTCCGGCCTGGTGCGAGCGGCAGGGAATGGCGTGGCGCGTATCACAGCCACCGATGCAAACAAAAACACGGTTTCCTACCAAATCACATTTTCAAACGTCAGGTGGGTCGAAAGAGTCGATGGGATGTGGTGGGACGCAAACTATTCCGCTGCCAGACCTGATCCGGAAGTTCACTTGGACATGACGCAGATGAAGAGATTCTGGGCGCTGTACTTTCCCTCGCACGGGCCTGTAGCCATCGCATTGGGTTGGCCTCCGGGTTGGTATTGGTCATCGACCAACGTGTGGACAGATGGTACGGCTTGGGCTGTCAACCTGGATTCGGACATCCCTGAGGAAAAAATATATCCAGGCAGTAACGTGTTTCCGGCAATAAAGAGGCTGTAGCTTCGAATGTAAGGTGCTGGACAAGTTCTAAACGGTTTTACGGTGAACATAACCGTCCCAAGTACACAAAACCCGGCACGTCGCCGGGCTTTGTCATTTCAGCTCACTTCACACCGTATCCACCTTCAACGAATGATCATTGAGCATCCCATTGATGATGGTCGCCGTGTCCGCGCCGCCGATCATCCCCCCCGAGCCCGGCGTGACGCCGTAGTGGCTGGCGAGGTTGACACCGGCCAGGTCGATGGTCTGGTTCGGCGTGGCGCCGGCGGTGCTGCCGACATCGATGCTGGTGATGACCGATGCGCCGGTGCCGGTGACGGTAAAGTGCAGGTAGTCGTCGAGGGACGCGGCGCTGCCGTTTTCGCCCAGTAGCAGTTGGGACAGGTCGAGTTTGTCCAGGCCTGGGGTGAAGTCGGTGATGACGTCGTGGCCGCTGTTGCCTGCCTGCCATTGGAAGGTGTCGGCGCCGCTGCCGCCGGTGAGGGTATTGTTGCCCAGGCCGCCGATCAGAATGTCATCACCGCCGCCGCCATTGAGCACGTCATGGCCGAGCCCCCCGTCGATGCGATTGCTCGCGCCGTTACCCGTGAGGGTGTCGTTGAAGTTCGAGCCGACGAGGCTTTCGATGCCGGCCAGGGTGTCGGTGCCTGCGCCGAGGGTGTCTTGTGCGGCAAGCAGGCCGAGGTTCACCGTGACACCCGCGCTGGCATGGGCGTAGCTGGCGGTGTCGTTGCCGCTGCCGCCGTCGAGCAGGTCGTTGCCGCTGCCGCTGTAGAGCAAGTCGCCGCCCGCGCCGCCATTGAAGGTGTTGTTGCCGGTGCCCGCACTGAGAATGTCATTGCCATCGCCGGCGTTGAGCACGTTGTTGCCATTGCCGGCCAGCAGCACATCGTCCCCGCTTGTACCGGTGAGCGTATGGCCTGCCTGGTAGCTGATGCCGACCCCGCCACTGTCGCTGCCACCATGATTGTCGCTGGTGGTGTAGGTCCCGTGGTAATCCGGCGTGTGGTCCTGGGCGCCGGCGTAGTTGACGGTCATCGTCAGTTGGTAGTTTTCCGAGGCATTGGCGTTGCCATTGCCGGGGTTGGGGATGTTGGTGACGTGGATCTGGTAGTTGCCGTCCGCTGCCGCGGTGAACGAGGCGCCATCGTTGATCGCGATGAACGGCCCGCCGTTCAACGAGTACTCCATGGCGATGCGACCGGCCGTGAGGTTGTGATCCAGCGTCAGGGTTTCGCCCTGCTTGAGCGTGATGTTGAGCCGGTCTTCATCGTTGGCGTTGTTGTTCGACACCGCCCCCAGCGCGCCGCTGACCACCAGCACCGCCGTCATGCTCGCGGCGTTGGCGACGAAGGCACTGCGGTTGAGGTTGATCGCCTGGGCATTGTTGCCGGTGAAACTGGCAGTGCCGCTGGTGCCGGTGAAATCCGCGCCCTTGGCGATCCAGCCGGTATTGAAGCCCGTGGGTGAAGCGGTGAGCGGATCGCCGTTGGCATCGCTGTCGTTCCCCAGCAAGAGTTCGCTGGGGATGACGATATTGCCCGACAGCACATTGGTGATGACATTGTCCTCAACCGCCACCGGTGGGCTGTTGGGCACGACTTTGATCACCAGGTTGGAACTGGCCAGGTCGCCGTCGTTGTCGCTGATGGTGTAGCCGATGTGCTCGGTAATCAGCGTGCCGGTGGTGGTCTGCGAGGTGTAGCTGAACGCGCCGGTATCCAGATTGACCACCAGGGTACCGTCATGATCTGTGGCGATGCTCACCGTGTTGGTCGCGGTATTGAAGGTGCCGTGGTTGGCCCCACCGCTGACGATCAGTGAACCCTGGCCACCGTTGGCCTCCGGGTTGTAGCCATACGTTGTGCCGTCCACCACCAGGCTTTTGACAAACCCGCCGTCGGCGCCGAACGAGCCGCCCTCGCCCAGCAGGCTGCCGGTGACCGGCACGCCCTGCACGGTGCCGGAAAGCACCGAGTTGAGTTGGTTCAGGTCGGTGACCAGCACGGCGTCGGTATCGGTGCGGGTGCTGCCGTCATGGGCCAGCGGATCGAGGTGGACATCCCTGACGCCGCTGCCCAGGCCGATGGCGTAGTTCTTGATGC
Organism: Pseudomonas sp. Z4-20; assembly: GCF_051131955.1. Lineage (NCBI taxonomy): Bacteria > Pseudomonadati > Pseudomonadota > Gammaproteobacteria > Pseudomonadales > Pseudomonadaceae > Pseudomonas > Pseudomonas sp. Z4-20. The sequence continues at coordinate 1,651,610 of NZ_CP071641.1, read as the reverse complement.
TGTTGGCGTCGAGGAAAGCCTTCCAAGCGGCTTCGTCCGCCGAGCCGATCTCGCCCAAGGTCGGCTTGCCGTCCGAGAAGAAATAGCCAACGTTCTGTGCGTCGGGCAGTTTGCCGGAGGTTGCGAACGCAGTCTGAGCCACCGCCACGGCCGCATCGTAATTGGTATCACCGTGCGCTTTGAGCGTCGAGATCAGCGTCTTGGCAGTTGCTACGTCGACCCACACGGAACTCTGGTCGGTGGCGCTGCCGCTGAAGGTCACGAGCTGGACTTTCACGTCGCCCATGTCGTCGTACTTATCGAGCAAAGCGTTTATCGCCTGTTTGGCCAAGTCCATTCGCGAGAGCCCCGACACGCCTGAGGGATCTTTCATGCTGCCGGACACATCAAGCACGATCAGCAGGTTCGAATCGATCTCCGTCGCCGTGACCGAACGTTCAGACGCGGCTGCCTTGGGCACGTCATCGACGATGCTCACCACCAGGTTGCCGGTAGTGCTGTTGCCCAGGGAATCGGTCGCCTGATAGGTGAAGCTTTCGGTCAGCGCATTCGGGCCGTCGTTGACATGGGGCGAAGTCGCCGCCGGTGAAGTCAACGTGTAGGTGTAGGAGCCGTTGGGATTGAGCAGCAACTGGCCGTGGGCGCCGGTGGCGTCTCCCACCAGGATAAACGTTACGGCACCGGTCGCGCCGGTCACCGAACCGACCAAGGTGCCCGTGGCGGTTTCGCTGGTGGCACCCGGCTCGCTGCCCGTGGCGGTGCCAGCCGCGAGGTCCTGGCCGTCCTGTTTCAGGTCCAGGGCTTTTTCATGGACGGTGACGTCGTGGTCGGTTTCGGCGACCAGGCAACTGTTGTGCACATCGATGGTGATGGTCGTGGTGCTTACGTCACCGTCGCCATCGCGCACGGTGTAGGTAAACACATCGGTGGCACCCGGTGCGCCGACCGAGTCAGCGTTACTGTGATAAACCGCGTTGCCGTTGGCGTCCAGGGTCAGGTAGCCGTAGGTGCCGTTGATCTGCGTGTCGAGGCCGCCAGTGACAGGCGTTGAAGTATCGTTGCCGGCACGTACGCCAAGCACCGCGCCGCCGTCCGCGCCCAGCACGTCGTTGTCCAGCACATTACCGCTGACCGTCCCGCCTTCCACCACCGCAGCGGTATCGCAATGAGCCTTGGGCACATCGTCGACGATGTTGATGACGATGGTGCTGGTGACGCTGTTGCCGAGTGAATCAGTGGCTTGGTAGGTAAAGCTTTCGCTCAGCACGTTCGGCCCGTCGTTGGCGGCGGGCGCTGTCGTTGCGGGCGAGGTCAGGGTGTAGGTGTAGGAACCGTCCGGGTTGAGCAGTAACTGACCATGGGCGCCGGTGGCATTGCCGATCAGCGCGAAGCTGACGGCGCCGACCGCACCGGTCACCGCATCCACGAGGCTGCCGCTGGCGGTTTCACTGCTGGCGTTCGGCGCGCTGCCAGTGACGGTGCCGGGGGCCAGGTCCTGGCCATCCTGGTTGAGGTCGAGCGCGCGTTCATGGACGCTGATCTCATGATCCGGCGCAGCGACGAGGCAGCTGTTGTGCACGTCGATGGTGATGGTCGTGGTGCTTTCATCGCCATCGGCGTCGCGCACGGTGTAGGTGAACACATCAGTGGCACCCGGTGCGCTGACGACGTTCGGGTTGCTGTGGTAAACGGCGTTGCCGTTGGCATCCAGGGTCAGGTAGCCATAGGCGCCGTTGATCTGGGTATTGAGGCCGCCGACGGCCGAGGTCGACGTATCGCCGCCCGCCCGTACGCCGATGACCGCACCGCTCGCCGCAGGACCATCGGCACCGCCCTCATCGTTGTTCAGCACATTGCCGCTGACCGTCCCGCCCTCCTCAACCGAGGCTGAATCGGCGTGGGCCTTGGGCAAGTCGTCGATGATGTTCACGTCCAGGTTGCCGTTCGCAGTGGTGCCGTTGTCATCGGTGACCACCACGGCAAATTGCTCGCCCAGGCTGTTGGCGCCATTCGCATTGGGATGCGCTTCGTTGTCGAGCAAGGTGTAGCTGTAGCTGACCACGCCGGTAACCGCGTTGAAGCCGGTGATGGTCAGTGTGTTGCCTAATGCGGTGGTGATCGATTGCGGGAAACCGGCGGTAACGCCACCACTGACCACGCTGATACCGCCGACGCTCAGGGTTTGCACGCCGTCCAACGCGGTCACGGTGAAGGTGCCGCTTTGGGTCAGCGCCGAAGCGTCGGGGCTGCTGCCGTCGTCGAGGTTTTTCTCTTGCACCGTCAGCTCGCCGCCGTCGGTGTCGAGGCCGGCGATAACCACCGGGTCGTCGTTGTTATGGACTTGAAGGACCAGGTTCGCGGTACTGGTGTCACCGTCGGCGTCGGTCAGGGTGTAGGGGAAGGTTTCAGTGTCGCTGCCGCCACCGTGCAACGCGACGAATTGCGGGTCGCTGGTGTTCAGCGTGTAGGTATACGTGCCGTTGGGGTTGAGGACCAACGTCCCGTAGGTGCCGGTGAAGGTGCCGCCGATGATCGGGCCGCTGTCGGGGCCGGTGGGAATGCGATCAGCGCCCTGATGATCGTTGGGCAAGACGTTGCCGGTCAGGCTGACGAGGGTTTGCGACGCGGTGCTGGCGTGGCTGTCATCGATCGCCTGGGGCACGTCGTCGGTGATGTTGACATCCAGGGTGCCGTTGGCCGTATCACCGTCGGTATCGACCGCCACCACCGGAAATTGCTCACTGATGCTGTTGGCACCGTCGCCCGTCGGATGGGTTTCATTGTCGGTCAGGGTGTAGCTGTAGCTGACCACGCCAGTGGCCGGGTTGTAGCCGGTGATGGTCAGCGTATTGCCCAGCGCCGAGGTGATGGATTGCGGGAAACCCGTGGGCACGCCACCGGCAATCACGCTGATGCCGCCAATGCTCAGGCTGCTCAGGCCGTCGGGAGCCGAGAGGGTGAACGTACCGTTTTGCACCAAGGCGCCTGGGTTACTCGCCGTGCCGTCGGCAAGGCTGGCCTCGTGGGCGGTCAGTTCACCGCCATCGATGGTCAGGCCGTCGAGGGTGACGGGATTATCCGGCGTCTCGGGCGTTACCGGCGGCACGGTGGCATCATCGCCGTCTCCATCCGGGTCAGCGGCCAGCTCCAGCTGGGGAAACTCCGGTATCCCGTTGAAGCCGGCGGTTGGAAAGCCGATGAGCGGATCAACCTCCCCGGCGACTTCTTCCAGCAATACAAAGCTGTGCCCGCCGCCTACCCCGCCCGGGTTGCCGCCCTCGGCGCCCGCAGCCGTGGCCTCGCCCGTCTGGGTCGGGTCGGCACCGGCGGCGATGGCTTGCTGCAGCTGTTGTACATCGGTCAGTTGCGCATCGGTCGGCGCCACGCTGTCAGGCGTGTCGACATGAGGCGCCTGGTTGGCGAGCAACTGCGGGGTCAGGCTCAGGTTGCTCTCGCGGCCCAGGGTCAATTCCTGGCCGTTCTGCAACTGCACTGCCACTGCGCCTTCGGCCCCGGTGATCAGATGCTCGCCGGCATACAGCCGATCGCCTTCGACCAGGGGGCGCCGCAGCCCACCGGCAGCCTCCGCGAAAACCTGCCCTACCACCTTGCTGACGGTACCGATGAGCGCTGCCATGTGCATCCCCTCCTGCCGACCGCAGTCAGCACCTGTCTGGGTGAAGAAGCGTGCTCAGGTCACCGTCAGAATCTGGAAAATCTGCCAGCTTTCGCGAGCGTCCGAAGCGCTAGCCTTTCGCCACAATGACAAAAAACCGTCGCTTAAACCGCCTCTTCGCTCAACCTTTTTGCACGTCTTCACATCGTTTAAAAATTTGCATGGAACTTTTAATTGACGCCTAAAAGCCGTCACAACCCTTAGTTTCTGCGGCTTTCGATTTGAACAATGTGCTGGATTTCTCAGAGCACATAAGTTTTTTTCGGAATAAAGCTTATGAGAAATCCTTCTTAGGTTTTCCTCAGGATGTTCTTAGCTGTGTTGTTACAAGGTTGAAACGGTTTTGATCTTTTAAACGTCAATATTCTGGCGACAACGAAGCACAACAGCCCTCAGGAGATGCTCCCCATGCGCGTTCTTACTCCCCTCTACAGCGCGGTTTTACTGGCCATGGCCTGCTCTTCTCAGGTGCAGGCCATGTCCGTGACCGAAGCGATCCAGAGCACCATTGCGACCCACCCCGAACTGGCGCAACGGGTGGACAGCCGTTTGTCGGCCAATGAAGACGTCAAGGTCGCCAGGGGGGGCTTTTTCCCATCGTTGGATCTGAACGCCGGTTATGGCCGCGGCTACAGCGATAACACCAATACCCGGGCATTGGGCAACCACCACACCAACATCCTGACCTACACCCAGTCGGAGCTGCGCCTGCGGCAGATGATTTTTGACGGGTTCAACACCGCCAATGAAGTGGAGCGCACCAAAGGCGTGGTCAATTCCCGAGCCTATTACGCCCAGGGCACTGCCCAGGACCTGGCCCTGCGCACCATCGAGGTGTATCTGGAAGTGCTCAAGCGTCGCGAACTGGTGACCCTGGCCAAGAACAATCTGCAAGCGCACCTGCGGGTCAACGATCAGATCGGCCTACGCACCGAGCGGGGCGTGGGCAGCACCGCCGACTCCGACCAGTCCAATGCCCGTCGCGCCCTGGCGGAAAATAACTACGACACTGCCCAAGTCGACCTCGCCGACGCCGAGGCGAACTTCTACAGCGTGGTCGGGCGCATGCCTGACGAGTTGGAAGCGCCGCCCTCGACCAAAGGCGAAATACCCGCCGACCTGCGCGAAGCCCAGCAAAGCATGGTCGACAACAATCCCTACCTGAAATCGGCCCAGGCCGACGTGCAGTCCGCCGAGAGCCAATACGAAGTGGCGAAGTCGCCGTTCTACCCGCGCTTCGACGCCGAAGCGGCCGTGGGCGCCAACAACAACCTCGGCGGCGAAGAAGGCCATGACAACAACTGGCGGCTCGGCGTGGTGATGAACTACAACCTGTTCCGCGGCGGCAGCGACAAGGCGCGGCTGGCGTCCAACGCCCACCAAATCAACCAGGCCATGGACATACGCAACAACGCCCTGCGCCAGCTCAATGAAGACACGCGCCTGGCCTGGAACGCGATGCTCAATGCCCGCAAGCAGACCCCGACGGCCCGCGAATACGCCGACACCACCGCCCGCGTGCGCGCCGCCTACCAAGACCAGTTCGGCCTTGGCCAGCGGACCCTGCTCGACTTGCTCGACAGCGAAAACGAGCTGTACAACGCCAACCGTCGCTACACCGAGGTGCGCTACACCGAGGAATACTCGATGTACCGGGTGCTGGCGAACATGGGCCTGTTATTGCAAAAACAACGGATCGTCCTGCCAGCCGACGCGGTCGCGCAGACCGAAGTCAAGAACCAGGCACGGTTGCCGGAACTGAAGTAATCCAGTGGGAGTGATCAGCATGACCCGCATGGAACCGGTAATCCCCGGCGCCGATCCGCGCCTGAACTTCGATGATCCGTTGCTGGACGGCCTGTTGATCCTCTGCAAACTCCATGGCGCGACCGTCAGTCGCGCCAGCCTCAGCGCCGGGCTGCCTATGGCGCACCAACGCTTGAGCCTGGACCTGCTGCCTCGCGCAGCGGCCCGGGCCAGTTTGCAGGCGCGACTGTTGCGTCGCGACCTGAACGATATTTCCGCGCTCAACTTGCCGGTCATGCTGATCTTGGCCGGAGGTCGCTGCGCGATACTGCGGCGCTGGGGCGAGGACGGTCAGGCGCTGATCCTGCCCAGCGAAGCCGATGGCGGCGAGCAATGGGTCAGTCGCCAGGAACTGGCCGCCGACTACAGTGGCCAGGCGCTGTTCGCCCGGCCACGCCATGAACTCGAAGACTTGCGCGCGCCCTTGGTGCCGCGGGTCGAGGCATGGTTTCGCGACACGTTGAAACTGTCGCGCTGGTTGTACAGCGACGCGATCCTGGCAAGTTTCCTGATCAACTTGCTGGGCCTGATGGTGCCGCTGTTCGTGATGCAGACCTACGACCGCGTGGTACCGAACCAGGCCACGTCGACGTTATGGGTACTGGCCGTGGGGCTGTTGATCGGCACCGGGTTCGAATTGGTGTTGCGGGTGGTTCGCGCCCACCTGCTGGACACTGCCGGCAAGAAAACCGACGTGATTCTCTCCGCCACCCTGTTCGAACGCATCACCGGCATGGCAATGAAAGCCAAGCCCGTGACCATCGGCGGCTTCGCCCAGAGCATCCATGACTTCCAGGGCCTGCGCGAATTCCTCACCGCCGTGACCCTCACCAGTCTGATCGACCTACCCTTCGCCCTGCTGATGCTGGTGGTGATCGGCCTGCTCGGCGGCTGGCTGGTGGTGATTCCAATGGTGGCGTTTCCGATTACCATCGTCTTCGCCATGATCATCCAGGCCCGCCTGCGCGACACCGTGCAGAAAAGCCTGGCCCTCGGCGCCCAGCGCCAGGCACTGCTGATCGAAACCCTCGGCGGCTTGGAAACCCTCAAGGCCTGCAGCGCCGAAAGCGAGCGCCAACATCAATGGGAAAGCACCCACGGCGCCCTCACCCGCCTCGACAGCCATGCGCGCAACCTTTCAGCGCTGGCGACCAATGGCACCCTCTTCCTACAGCAACTGGCGGGCATGGCGACCATCGTCGCTGGGGTCTACAGCATCATCGCCGGCAACCTCAGCGTCGGCGCGCTGGTGGCGACCTACATGCTCGGCAGCCGCGTCCTAGCGCCGCTCGGCCAGATCGCCGGCCTGATCACCCGCTACCAGCAAGCCCAGCTCACCATGCGCAGCACCGATGCCTTGATGGCCCTGCCCCAGGAGCGCGATGCCAAACAGCGCCCCCTGGACCGCACCCAATTGCAGGGCGCCCTGGACGTCAACGGCGTGACCTTCCACTACGACGGCCAGAGTACCCCGGCGCTGGCCAACGTCAGCTTCAGCCTCAAGCCTGGCGAACGGGTCGGGATCATCGGCCGCAGCGGCTCGGGCAAAAGCACCCTGGCGCGCCTGGTGATGGGTTTCTATGCACCGGAGGAAGGCCAACTGCTGCTCGATGGGCTGGACTTGCGGCAACTGGACGTCGCCGACTTGCGGCAGCAGATCGGCTATGTCGCCCATGACCTGCCGCTGCTGGCCGGCAGCCTGCGCGACAACCTCACCCTCGGCGCCCGCTATATCAGCGACGCGCGCATGCTGGAAGTGGCGGAGCTGACCGGCGTTACGGAACTGGCCCGCCAGCATCCACAAGGTTTCGACCGCCCGGTGGGCGAGCGCGGGCAGTTGCTCTCCGGTGGCCAGCGCCAAGCCGTGCTGCTGGCCCGCGCGCTGCTGCTCGATCCGCCGATCCTCTTGCTCGATGAACCCACCAGCGCCATGGACAACAGCAGCGAAGATACCTTGCGGCAAAAGCTTCACACCCATGTACAGGGCAAGACCGTGCTGCTGGTCACCCACCGCACCTCAATGCTGAGTCTGGTGGACCGCTTGGTGGTGCTGGATAACGGGCGGATCGTGGCGGATGGGCCCAAGGAAGCGGTGATCGATGCACTGCGCAAAGGGCGGGTGGGGTCTGCTGCGGTATAGCCGCCAACACATACTCTGTGGCGAGGGAGCTTGCTCCCGCTCGGCGGCGCAGCCGTCGCGAAACCTGCCCGCGCGATCTACCTGTTACACTAGGTGAATGTTTTTAGGGCTGCTTCGCAGCCCAGCGGGAGCAAGCTCCCTCGCCACAAAAGCAGCGCCTAGCGCATTTCATTTAACCAACGGGTACCGCCCCATGTCCGCTCAAACACCCGACTCAGCCGCCCGCAGCTACTTCGGCAGTTTCAGCAGAAGCGCCGAAAGCGAGTTCATGCCGGAAACCGCCAGCGCCACGCTGCAGGACTCGCCCCGTCGCTCGCGGGTCACCGTGTGGCTGGCCGCCGGGTTGATTATCACTGGGCTGGTCTGGGCCAAACTGGCGGTGCTGCAAGAAGTCACCACCGGTGAGGGCAAAGCCATTCCATCGAGCAAGATCCAGGTGATCCAGAACCTGGAGGGCGGCATCGTCACCGAGATTTTCGCGCGCGAAGGCCAGATGGTGAACAAGGGCGATACCCTGCTGCGCCTGGACGACACGCGGTTCCTGTCGAACAAGGGCGAGAGCGAGGCCGACCGTTACGCCCTGACGGCCCAAGTCGAGCGCTTGTCGGCCGAGGCAGAAGGCCGTCCCTTCAAGCTGTCGGCCGAGGTGATCGCCAAGGCGCCGCAAGTGGCCGAAGACGAGCGCTCGTTGCATGAGCAACGCCAGCGACGTCTGGCCAGCGAGCAACGCACACTGTCTGAACAACTGCGGCAGAAGACCCAGGAACTTGCGGAATTTCGCTCCAAGCAAAGCCAGTTCAGCTCGGCCCTGGCCTTGCTTCAGGAAGAAATGAACATGTCGGCGCCGCTGGTGCGCACCGGGGCGGTTTCGCCGGTGGAGATCCTGCGGCTCAAGCGCAGCGCGGTGGAAATACGCGGTTCGCTCAACGCCACGACCTTGGCAATCCCACGGGCCGAATCGGCGATCAACGAGATCAAGAGCAAGATCGACGAATCGGAACAGTCCTTCCGCTCCGACGCGGCCAAGGAGCTCAACGAGAAGCGCACCGAGCTGTCAAAAATCACCGCCTCGAGCATCGCCATCGACGACCGTGTCACCCGCACCACGGTGGTTTCGCCGGTGCACGGAGTGATCAAGCAGCTCAAGGTCAACACCATCGGCGGCGTGGTCCAGCCGGGCAGCGACATGATCGAAATCGTGCCCCTGGAAGACAACCTGCTGATCGAAGCCAAGGTCCGTCCCCAGGACGTTGCGTTCCTCCATCCAGGCCAGAAAGCCATGGTCAAGTTCAGCGCCTACGACTACACGATTTATGGCGGCCTGAGCGCCAAGCTCGAACTGATCGGCGCCGACACTATCACCGACGACAAGGGCAACAGCTTCTACCTGATTCAGGTTCGCACCGATAAAAATCACTTGGGCGGCGATGCAAAACCGCTGCTGATCATTCCGGGGATGGTGGCCACGGTGGATATCATTACCGGGGAGAAAAGTGTCCTGGATTACTTGCTCAAACCAGTGTTGAAGGCACGGACCGAGGCGATGCGCGAGCGCTGATCCGGATTTACGCCGATCCCGTGGCGAGGGAGCTTGCTCCCGCTGGGCTGCGCAGCAGCCCCAAGACCATTCACCTCGTTGTGTCAGGCAGACCGCGCCAGCAGGTTTCACGACGGCTGCGCCGCCGAGCGGGAGCAAGCTCCCTCGCCACAGGGGACTCTATTCCCCTCCATGGTTCTTTTGGTAGGTTTCTTCGCCCATCGCCGCGATCTGCCCTTCGATCAACGCCTCGAACGGCTTGAGCAACAACTCGAAGCTCGCCGGCGCTTCGAGGGTTTGCAGCGCCTGGACAATCGCCTCCACCGTCGACAACGCCCCCGGTCCTGGCGCCTTGCGCAAACGGTAACGGGATACCTTGCCTTCGGCCAGCGTCACCCTCGGCAACGCCGCCAGCAGCGGGTTGAGGTGCAGCAGCTTGCGTGCCTTGCGCCAGGTGCCGTCGGGTACGACCAATAGCAGCGGATCATCGGGCGGCCGGTAGGCTTGCAGCGGCTGCGCATCGTCAGCAGGAAATAACAACCGCGCCTGATAGCCCGGTTGATCGAGCAGCCTGGGCAAATCCTCGAACACCTCGCCCACGATCAGTTCGGCATTGTTGAGCCCCAACGCCGCCAACCGGGCAGTGTTCAACGCATGGTTCACTTCGCTGGGGTGCTGCAACAACAAGACCCGGGTCCGGCTGTCGAGGCTGGGGATCAGCGGGCACAGGCAGTGGCTTTGCGGCCGGAGACAACGCGGGCATTGGATTCTGGACATGGTCATGCCTGATTCAGTTGCGCTTTGAGCAAGTCACGGAAGGTCTGGATCAACGGCTCGCGGCTGCGGCCACGGCGCACGATCATCGAAAACGGTGCCTGATAGCCGAACGTCGCCGGCAGCAGCACGCGCAAGTCGCCCTTGTCGACCCAAGCCTGGGCATAATGTTCGGGCAAATAACCAACATAAGCACCGGACAGCACCAGGATCAACTGGGCTTCCATGCTCTCCACCGTCGCCGCGCTGTGTTTGAAGCCATGGCGAGCCAGTTCGGCCTGGCTCCAGTAACCACGCCCGACCATGCGTTGCTGGGTGATGACTTGCTCGGGAATGCGCCGCTCGTTGAACAGCGGGTGGCGGTTGCTGCAATACAGCCAGTGCTGCTCGCGGTACAGCGGCATGTAGACGAGGCCGCTCATGCGCGTGGAGAACGCGCCGATGGCCAGGTCCAGGCGATTGTCCTGAACGCCCAGCTGCAGTTCGTAAGGGCTCATGACGGACAAGTGCAAATGCACCGCCGGATGTTCCTGGCTGTAGGCGCCGATGGCTTCGGCAAACGGCAGGGCCTTGTCGCTGACGGTGGAATCGATCACCCCCAGGTTCAGCGTCCCGCGTAGTTCGCCCTTGAGCGCTGCGGCGTACTGCTCGAACCCTTCGAGCTCGCCCAACAGGCGCAGGGTTTCCTGATGGAACAACTCGCCCTTGCTGGTCAGGCTGAACCCGCCCCGCCCGCGATGGCAGAGCACCAGGCCCAGGGCCGATTCGAGCTGGCTCATGTAGGTACTGATGGCCGACGTGGAAAGATTGAGCTCGTGCTGGGCATTGGCGAACCCCTGGTGCCGGACCACGCTGACAAAAATGCGCAGCAGTTTCAGGTCGGGTAGAGCGTTGGCCATGGGGGTCTCCAAATTACTCAGGGGTTTGTAGCGCTCTTGTGGCGAGGGAGCTTGCTCCCGCTGGGCCGCGAAGCAGCCCCAAACCATTCACCTCGACGCATCAGACGGACCGCGTCGGCTGGTTTTGCGATGGCTGCGCCATCGAGCGGGAGCAAGCTCCCTCGCCACAGGGGGGTGTTCATATCCCCCGGAATTGCATTGCTGCGGAGTCTATCGCCCCGCCCGCCATTAGTTTAGAAAAATCTGAACTAAGTATTTGCCGCCAGCGATTCTTCACGGCGAAAGCTTTTCGCAGAATCGGCCCCTGATAAATAAAACAAACGATGAGGCCCTACCCGTGGACAAGATTCTTCACCAACCACTGGGCGGCAACGAAATGCCGCGCTTCGGCGGCATCGCCACCATGATGCGACTTCCCCATTTGCAAACCGCTGCCGGCCTCGACGCTGCGTTCGTCGGCGTACCGCTGGACATCGGCACCTCCCTGCGCGCCGGCACCCGTTTCGGACCCCGCGAAATCCGCGCCGAATCCGTGATGATCCGCCCCTACAACATGGCCACCGGCGCCGCGCCATTCGACTCGCTGGCGGTGGCGGACATTGGCGACGTGGCGATCAACACCTTCAATCTGCTGGACGCGGTACGGATCATCGAAGAGTCGTACCACCAGATTCTCGAACACAACGTCATCCCCCTGACCCTGGGCGGCGACCACACCATCACCCTGCCGATCCTGCGGGCGATCCATAAGAAGCACGGCAAGGTCGGGCTGGTGCACATCGACGCCCACGCCGATGTAAACGACCACATGTTCGGCGAGAAAATCGCCCACGGCACCACCTTCCGTCGCGCCGTGGAAGAAGGCTTGCTCGACTGCGATCGCGTGGTGCAGATCGGTCTGCGGGCCCAGGGCTATACCGCCGACGATTTCAACTGGAGCCGCAACCAGGGCTTCCGCGTGGTCCAGGCCGAAGAGTGCTGGCACAAATCCCTGGCACCGCTGATGGCCGAAGTGCGCGAGAAAGTCGGCGGCGGCCCGGTGTACCTGAGTTTCGACATCGACGGCATCGACCCAGCCTGGGCGCCTGGCACCGGCACCCCGGAAATCGGCGGCCTGACCACCATCCAGGCGATCGAAATCGTCCGTGGTTGCCAGGGCCTCGACCTGGTCGGTTGCGATCTGGTAGAAGTCTCGCCGCCGTATGACACCACCGGCAACACCTCGCTGCTGGGCGCCAACCTGCTGTACGAGATGCTCTGCGTACTACCTGGCGTGGTCCATCGCTGAGGCGCCGCCATGAGCCATCGGGATCAGGTTCTCAAGGCCGCCGCCGAGCTGGTATCGGCCTTCGCCCGCAATGACCGCGAGGTTTACTTCGGCGCGTTCGCGGCCGATGCGAGTTTCGTGTTCTACACCCTCGAACAGCCGCTGCTGTCACGCGAGGCCTACCAGGCCTTGTGGGACCGCTGGCGGTCCGAGGAGGGTTTCGAGGTGCTGAACTGCACCTCGAGCAACGCCTTCGTCAGCCTGCAAGGGGACGTGGCGATTTTCATCCATGACGTGGCCACCGAGCTGCGCATGCAAGGGGAGCTTCACTTTAGCCAGGAGCGCGAAACCATTGTGTTTCGCCAAGAACAACAAGGCCTATGGCTGGCCTGTCATGAACATTTGTCCGCAATGCCGGAAGGGCTGCCACCCCCTTAGCCAAGCAGGCAACGTTCACATCCGATGAACGCGCCTCGATGATCGGAGCAGATCATGAATAACAATAACGATAAAAGCCTTACGCAGATTGAAACCAACGGGGTCGAACAGATCCCCGACCATGAACGAACCGCCGGTCCGGGCGATCTGTTTCGCCTGATCTTCGGCGGCGCCAATACCTTTGCCACCGCCGTGCTCGGTAGTTTCCCGGTGCTGTTCGGCCTGTCGTTCCAGGCCGGAGTCTGGGCGATTGTGCTGGGGGTGTTGGTCGGTTCGATCATCCTCGCGCCGATGGGCCTGTTCGGCCCGCTCAACGGCACCAACAACGCGGTGTCTTCGGGTGCGCACTTCGGCGTCCACGGGCGAATCGTCGGCTCGTTCCTCTCGCTGTTGACCGCTATCGCGTTCTTCTCGCTGTCGGTGTGGAGTTCGGGCGATGCGCTGATCGGCGGCGCCAAGCGCTTGATCGGCGTGCCGGAAACCGACCTCAGCCTGGGCTTGGCCTACGGCTTGTTCGCACTCCTGGTGTTGACCGTGTGCATCTACGGCTTCCGCTTCATGCTGTGGGTCAACCGCATCGCCGTGTGGGCCGCCAGCCTGCTGTTCCTGCTGGGCATATTCGCCTTCGCGCCGAGCTTCGACAGCCAGTTCGCCGGCACGGTCAGCCTCGGCCAGCCGGGCTTCTACGCCGCTTTCATCGGCGCCGCGCTGGTGGCCATGAGCAACCCGATTTCCTTCGGCGCGTTCCTGGGCGACTGGTCGCGCTACATCCCGCGAGATACGCCGAAGCCGCGCATCATGCTGGCGGTGATCGCTGCCCGGTTGGCCACGCTGATTCCGTTCCTGTTCGGCCTTGCCACCGCCACCATCGTGGCGATCAAGGCACCGGACTACATCGCGGCCAACAACTACGTGGGCGGCCTGCTGGCGGTTTCGCCGGGATGGTTCTTCCTGCCGGTGTGCCTGATAGCGGTGATCGGCGGCATGTCCACCGGGACCACGTCGCTGTACGGCACCGGGCTGGACATGTCCAGCGTCTTTCCCCGCGTGCTGTCGCGGGTCAAGGCGACGCTGCTGATCGGCGTGCTGTCGATTGCCTTCATCTTTATCGGGCGCTTCGCCGCGAACCTGGTGCAGAGCGTCTCGACCTTCGCCGTGCTGATCATCACCTGCACCACGCCTTGGATGGTGATCATGATCATCGGCCTGCTGGTGCGCCGCGGCTTCTACTGCCCGGACGACTTGCAGGTGTTCACCCGCGGCGAAACCGGCGGGCGCTACTGGTTCAGCCACGGCTGGAACTGGCGGGGCCTGGGGGCGTGGATTCCCAGCGCATTGGTGGGGCTGTGCTTCGTCAACCTCCCGGGGCAATTCGTCGGGCCATTGGGCGAACTGGCCGGCGGTATCGACGTCAGCCTGCCGGTGACCCTGGGGCTGGCGTCGGTGGTTTACCTGGCGCTGCTGGGACTGTTTCCAGAGCCGGCGGCGGTGTATGGGCCGCAGGATCCGCGTAGCACTGATCCGCTCAACCCGTCAGAACTGCGACAGGCCGCCTGACTGACCAATTCCCGTGGCGAGGGAGCTTGCTCCCGCTGGGTTGCGCAGCGACCCCCAGGTTTTCTGACTTGAAAAGCGGCGACTGCTGCGCAGTCGAGCGGGAGCAAGCTCCCTCGCCACGAAAGCCCGTGCGCATTGAGGCTGCGGTGTCAATGCCAGCAGCCTCGCCCCACATAAAAAGACAATCGGAGACACGCCATCATGGCTTTGGATTTAATCGTCGTTCTCATCTATGCCGCCGGCATGATCGCCCTGGGCTGGTATGGCATGCGCCGCGCCAAGACGCGTGACGACTACTTGGTCGCCGGGCGCAACCTCGGCCCGGGTTTCTACCTGGGCACCATGGCCGCGACCGTGCTGGGCGGCGCATCGACCATCGGCACCGTGCGCCTGGGCTATGTCCACGGCATTTCCGGGTTCTGGCTGTGCGGCGCGATCGGCCTGGGCATCGTCGGCCTGAGCCTGTTCCTGGCCAAGCCGCTGCTCAAGCTGAAGATCTACACCGTGACCCAAGTGCTGGAGCGCCGCTACAACCCGGCGGCTCGTCACGCCAGCGCGCTGATCATGCTGGTGTATGCGCTGATGATCGGCGCCACCTCGACCATCGCCATCGGCACGGTGATGCAGGTGCTGTTCGGCCTGCCCTTCTGGGCTTCGATCCTGGTGGGCGGCGGTGTCGTCGTGCTGTATTCCACCATCGGTGGCATGTGGTCGCTGACCCTGACTGACATCGTGCAATTTTTGATCATGACCGTTGGCCTGGTGTTCCTGCTGATGCCGATGTCCATCGTCGACGCCGGCGGCTGGGATGCGATGGTGGCGGCGTTGCCGGCGCGTTATTTCGATTTCACCGCGATCGGCTGGGACACGATCCTCACTTACTTCCTGATCTACTTCTTCGGCATCTTCATCGGCCAGGACATCTGGCAACGGGTGTTCACCGCTCGCAGCGAGCGCGTGGCGAAAGTCGCCGGCACTGCCGCCGGCCTTTATTGCGTGCTCTACGGCCTGGCCGGTGCGCTGATCGGCATGGCCGCCAAGGTGTTGCTGCCGGACCTGGAAAACGTCAACAACGCCTTCGCCAGCGTGGTGCAGACCAGCCTGCCCAATGGCATTCGCGGGCTGGTAATCGCCGCAGCGCTGGCGGCGCTGATGTCCACCGCCGCGGCGGGCCTGCTGGCAGCGTCCACAACGGTGGTCCAGGACCTGTTGCCGCGTCTGCGTCAGGGCCGAGAAAGCGGCGACGGCGACGTCCATGAAAACCGCATTGCGACCCTGCTGTTGGGTGTGGTGGTGCTGGGCATCGCCCTGGTGGTCAGCGACGTGATCAGCGCCCTGACCCTGGCTTACAACCTGCTGGTGGGCGGCATGCTGATCCCGCTGATCGGCGCGATCTACTGGAAACGCGCGACCACGGCCGGCGCGATCACCAGCATGTCGCTGGGCTTTCTCACCGCGCTGTTCTTCATGTTCAAGGACGGCCTGGATGCGAACACGCCGATTTACTACAGCCTGAGCGTGGCGCTGGTGAGTTTTGTGCTGGTGAGCCTGTTGTCGCCACGTTCGAATGTGGTGGCTAAGGCCGCTTGATCAAGCACTAGGAAAGGTTTTCTTCGAGGGGGATGGCGTCGGTGGCCATGCCCTTTTTTTTCCTGCATCTGTCCCGTCAAAACAAAAAAAAGATCGCAGTCTCGGGCTGTTTCAATTGAAACAGCCCGAGACTGCGATCTCTCCAAAATCGGTGGGTTTACCGGCGGCGCGGCTGGCGGCGGCGTTGCTCGTCGTCGGTGCGGATCGGTATCGGCTGCATCGGCGGTTCGATCAGGCCGAGCGCGACACCCAAGTCGTGAAGCCAGTTCTGGATTTTCTCTTTCATCGTGGTGCCCCCTCAGGGTGGTGCGAGCGGCAGATTTCTGTGGCCCCTTCGCACTGATAATAGTCCGAAGTCCTACGCAATGCTCGTGACAGATTGCAATGATCTGTTACTGAATTGATCCAAATCCCAACCTGGGAGTTCAAGCCGATTGCGCCGTGATCATTGGCGCACGCGGCCAGGCTTGTTGTTGCAGTTCAATCCAGGCGTTCAAGTTGGCGCCTACCATGCCTTTGCGCCACATCAACCAGGTCGTTGCGCTGGCAAACGGCTCGGCCAATGGATGCATCGTCACCCGTTCCCGGCCTGGCAGGCTGGCGAGCATCGACTCGGACATCAACGCCACCCCGGACCCGGCGATCACACAAGCCAGCATCCCCTGGTACGACTCAATCTCCATCGCCCGGCCCATGGTTGCGTGATCATGGGCAAACCAGGCTTCCAAGCGCATCCGGTAGGAACAGCCGCGCCGGAACGTGAACACCGCGCGGCCCTGGACATCCAGCGCACTGCGCACCGGTGGATGATCGGCCTCGGTGATCAACACCAGCCGCTCGTCGCACAACGGCACGCCATCCAACCCCGCCAGCTCCAGCGGGCCATCCACCAACGCCGCGTCGAGGCGATTGGTGAGCAGGCCTTCCAGCAATTCGCCACTTGGTCCCGACTGCACTTGCAGGTTCACCGCCGGGTAAGCCCGGTGGTAACCGGCCAACAGGTCCGGCAAGTGCGTCGCCGCCGTGCTGTACATGGTACCCAACACAAAATCTCCAGCCGGCTGGCCACCCTGCACCGCCGCATGGGCTTCGTCGTGCAGGGCAAACAGCTTGGTCGCATAGTCCAACAGGACTTTTCCCGCAGGCGATAACTGCAAACGCTGACGCTCACGCAGGAAAAGGTCGACGCCCAACTGCTCTTCGAGCTGCTTGAGCCGGGTCGAAAGGTTCGACGGCACCCGGTGCAGGCGTTCTGCCGCTCGGGTGATGGAGCCTTCTTCGGCCACCGCCTGGAAAATCCGTAACTGGCTGAACTCCACGACCTTCTCCAAAAAAGAACAAGTTACTCACTATTATTCATTTTTAATGAAAGTCAATCGATTCTAGCCTGACGGTCATTCGCCTCGACGCTGGAGATCGACCATGTCGCCCTTGATTCACCTGCTCGCCAGTTTCATCGCCTTGATGATGGCCATGGGCATTGGCCGCTTCGCCCTGACACCGCAATTACCTCATTTAATCGGCGAAGGTCAGGTCGACTTGACCGCCGCCGGTCTGATTGCAGCCGCCAACTACCTGGGTTATCTGCTCGGTGCGCTGGATGCCATGTTCGCCCGTCGTCCGCAACAGGTGCAGCGACGTCTATTGGGAGGCCTGTGGCTGTGCGTAGTACTGACGCTGGCGTCGTTCTGGGCCTGGGGGTTCTGGCCGCACCTGGCGCTGCGCTTCGGCACCGGCGTGGCGAGTGCCTGGGTGATGGTGATGATTACCGCGTTGAGCCAACCGTTGGCGGCGGCAGCGGGACGGCCTCGGCTGGGCGCGTTGGTATTTGCCGGGCCGGGCATGGGGATTTTTCTTACAGGCTTGCTGGCCTTGGGTTCGAACGTGTTGGGCCAGACATCCGATACCCTGTGGCTGGTGTATGCCGGCGCAGCGCTGGTGATGTTGCTGATGATCCTGCCGGCCCTGCCCAAACCCGTACCGACGGCCACTGTTGCAGCGCCCATCGCCGCGTCCAGCAACAGCGGCATCGCCCGGCTCTGCGTGGTCTACGCCTTGTATGGTGTGGGCTACATCATTCCGGCGACTTTCCTCTCGCAAATGGCTTCGGCGCAATTTCATGGGCAGTGGCAGGCGGATCTGTTTTGGCCCTGCTTCGGCCTGGCCGCTGCCACCGGCGTGCTGCTGGTGAGCCTGCGTCGACCGAACCCGAACACCACCAGTCGCTGGTTGATGGCGACATTGTGGTTGCAAGCCGCTGGCGTATTTGCCTGCCTGCTGGGCAGCGGCATGGGGCTGGCCATGGGTGTGTTTCTCTGTGGCGCGCCGTTCCTCGCCTGCATGCAACTGATGGTGATGCGTGCCAGGGAACTGGCGCCCCACGCGACCCAGCGCAACATCGGGCTGCTGACCGCCTGCTTTGCCGTAGGCCAGCTCAGCGGTCCATTGCTGGCGGCGCTGAGCAGCCATTTCAGCGGCGGCCTGCAACCGGCGCTGATCGTCGCCGGCAGCGGTTTGGTATTGGCCGGCGGCCTGCTGCTGCGACCGACCAACCGCGGCGCAGTGAAGCCTTGCACCCAGACCGCCATGCGTTGATCAGGCCTGGCCGGCAGGGCTCAACGCCTTGGCCGGCCACGTTGCCGGCTCGCGCCGCGCCAGGACGAAATACAGCGCCCCGCCGAGAAAGCATCCGGTGAACCAGGCAAAGTTGGCCATCGGTTGCAGCAGCGGCGTGAAAGTGATCGCCACCCCCATCAACGTCGCCGGAACCAACGCCTTGATGGCGGTCCAGTTGATGCCGCCACTGTAGTAATAACGCCCGCTCGGGCCGTCGTTGAACAGGGCATCAACATCGATCTGCTGTTTTTTGATCAGGTAATAATCCACCAACAGAATGCCGAACAACGGCCCGATAAACGCTGCCAGCACGTCCAGGGTGTAGTGGATCACTTCAGGGTTGTTGAACAGGTTCCACGGGGTGATGAAAATCGACGCCACCGCCGCGATCATGCCACCGGCGCGCCAACTGATCTTGCTCGGCGCGACGTTGGCAAAGTCGAAGGCCGGGGACACAAAGTTGGCGACAATATTAATGCCGATGGTGGCGGTCACGAAGGCAAACGCCCCGAGCAAGACGGCGACATCGTTGTCGATGCGCGCCACCGTAGCGATCGGATCGTGAAGCATTTCCCCGAATACCGGCAAGGTCCCGGAGACAATCACCACGGTGACCAGGGAGAACGCCAGGAAATTCACCGGCAGCCCCCAGAAATTTCCCCGGCGCACATCAGACATGCTCCGGCAGTAACGGCTGAAATCACCGAAGTTCAGGGTTGGACCGGAAAAGTACGACACCACCAGGGCCGTCGCCACGATGACCTGGCCGAACGCTTGCCAGCCGGACAGGGACTTCTCGGCCAAGGTAAAACTGATGTTGCTCCAACCGGCTTTCCAGACGATCCAACCGGCCAACAGGAACATCACCGCATACACCAGCGGCCCGGCCCAGTCGATGAAACGACGGATCGACTCCATGCCCGTCCAGAACACCAGCGCTTGGACAAACCATAAGCCGAGGAAACCAAACCAGCCCAGGTAGGACAAACCTGCAAAATGCGGCGTCGCATAGACTTCCATCGAAGGAAAAAACCGCAGCACCACAATGATCAGCGCACTCGAGGCCAGATAGGTCTGGATGCCATACCAGGCCACGGCGATCAGGCCTCGGATCACCGCCGGGATATTCGCTCCGAACACGCCGAACGCCAGCCGGCAAATGACAGGATAAGGCACCGCCGCCTGCTGGCTCGGCTTGGCGACCAGGTTGGCGATCAACTGCACGATGCAAATCCCGCCCAACAATGCGATGAGCACCTGCCAACTCGCCAAGCCCAAGGCGAACAGGCTGGCGGCAAATACATAGCCGCCGACGCTGTGCACGTCACTCATCCAGAACGCGAAGATGTTGTACCAATTCCATTTCTGCGGCAGCGGGCCCAAGTCTTCGTTATAGAGACGAGGGCTATAGCCGTTGGGCATTTGTTCGGACATCGCGGGGCTCCTTTTCGATACCGCCGAGCCCCCGAGTTGATTGTCCACCACACTGCGCACGGGAGCTGGCATGGTTTGTATACCGGTTCCCAGGCAGAATGCGTGCCACAGGCGCTGGATGTGAGACAAACCGTGGTGTTCAGCGCAGGTAAAAACCGAACGAGCACAGACGAACGCCCGCGAACAGAGCGCAGGTGCATGTTTAAGGTGCAGGTTTTTGTATACAGCGAGAATCAACCGTGGCGAGGGAGCTTGCTCCCGCTGGGCTGCGAAGCAGCCCCAAAACTATTTTTCACCACAGTACGTCAGGAAGATCGCCGGGGCCCGCTACGCAGGCCAGCGGGAGCAAGCTCCCTCGCCACAAGGTCACAAGCTCATAAACCCGGGAGGCTGCGTTCGATCAGCTCAACTCGATACGATCGGCATGAATGACAATCTGCCCATTCTTGTACAGCGCACCAATGGCCTTCTTGAAGTTGCCCTTGCTCACGCCAAACAGGCTGGTGATCAATACCGGGTCGCTCTTGTCACTGACCGGGAGCGTGCCGTTGTTCTCGCGCAACTTGGCGAGGATCTTGGCGTTCAAACTGGTGGCCGCTTCCTGACCCACCGGCTGCAGGCTCAGGCTGATCTTGCCGTCCGGACGGATTTCCTTGATGAAACCCTTTTCCTCTTTACCGGCACGCATGAACTTGAAGATTTCGTTCTTGTGGATCAAGCCCCAGTGCTTGTTATTGATGATCGCCTTGAAGCCCATATCAGTGGCTTCGGCCACCAGCAAATCGACTTCCTGCCCAGGCGTATAGTTGGCGGGGGTCTTGTCCAGATAACGGTCCAAGCGCGCCGTAGCGGTGATGCGGCGGGTGTGTTTGTCGAGGTAGACATGCACCACGCAATATTCGCCGGCGGTCATCTGGCGTTTCTCTTCGGAGTACGGCAGCAGCAGATCCTTGGGCAGCCCCCAGTCCAGGAACACGCCGATGCTGTTGACTTCAACCACTTTCAGGCTGGCAAATTCGCCCACCTGGACTTTCGGCTTTTCAGTGGTGGCGATCAGTTTGTCGTCGCTGTCCAGATAAATAAAAACATTCAGCCAGTCTTCATCTTCGCTGGGAATATCCTTGGGGATATAACGATTGGGCAGCAGGATTTCACCGTCCGCCCCACCGTCCAGATATAAACCGAAGTTGGTATGTTTAACCACTTGCAAACTGTTGTAGCGCCCGACTAAAGCCATTTCCAAAACCCTCATTGCGTGGGCGGCATTCTACCCGGTTTTGCGGCGCGATTCGTGGCCGACGACGAGCTTCGCCGCGCGGCCTTTGATTTTCCTGGGTTTTCGTCCAAGGCGTGGCCATTCGTCAGACGGCCGACGGTTCGCGTCGCTTCCCGTCGGCGCTGGGCTTGCTCAGGTGATCTTATTTAAAACAGCGACTTAGGGTCATAAATACGGATAACCCAGCCGATATTCCGGTTTCAGCGATAATAATTCAGGAGGATATTTGCCAAGCAATTGTCAAGTATTTCCTGTACGATGCCTGGCCCAATTAATTATCTACAGGTTAATGGTCGTCATGCGCGTAAAAGCATCCAACAGCAAATCAAAGCCAGCTCCAGCCGTTGAAACCAGCGAGTCGATCAACGACCAGATCGCTGCGTTCCTCAAGTCCGGCGGTGAAATCCAGCAAATTGCCAAAGGTGTCAGCGGCCAGACATTCGGCCCGTCCAAGCAGATCAGCCTGGGCAAGAAGTAAACTTCGTAACACCTGGTCCCAAAGCGCTTTGACGCTCGAAGCGCTTGGACTGGAACCCCTCTGCTTACCCCCCCTTCGCGCAAAAATCGACGAACGGCCATCGCAGTCGAGCATTCGCCGGTATGCTTGCACCTCTCTAGCTCAAGCGTTTCAGCTTGGCTACGGTCCCCTGCTCCTCGCTATTCACGGAGTGAAGCATGCGCATTCACACGGTCGTGCTGTTGATCAGCCTATTGGCCTGTCCTCTCGTCCAAGGGCAGGTGTTCCAGCGCGAGCTCGGTGACTTCGACCTTAAACTCGGCACCACGCCCAGCCGTAGCATGGCCCAGGGCCTTGTCACGCCATCGAGCACCGGTTCGTTCCACGGCGGCCTGGACCTGAGCCATGACAGCGGCTGGTATATCGGCCAGTGGTCGCCCAGCGCGGGAGTGTCCGCCGATCTTGAAGTCGATTCCTACATGGGTTTCAAACAGCCCTTCGACCAGACCCTCGGTTATGAAGTCGGCCTTATCCATTACAGCTACCCCACCGTCGATACGCTCGACAGCCAAGAGTTCTATGGCGGCCTGACCCTGCTCGGCAGTCGCTTCGGCGCAGCCCTGAGCAATGACCCGGACAAACAAAACAGCACCTTGTTTGCCGACCTGGGCGGCAACGTGCCGTTCGGCATTGGCATCAGCGCCAAATACACCACCCACCAGCTCAACTCGCCGGTGTCTGTGGATAACGGCTCCATCAGCAGCTTCAGCGACTGGTCGTTGAAAATCTCCCGGCCTTGGAAAGGCATCGACCTGGACCTGATCTACAGCGACTCTAGCCTCAGCGGCAACAGCTGCTCGGCGTATTCCGGTCACAACAGTGAGTGCGACGGACTGGTCACACTGAAGATGGCCCATCCTTTTTACTAAGCGTTACGTATTCAATCGGCTGAACTGCGGCGCGCCTGCCATGCTCAAACAAAGCACCTACGCCCTTGCAAGGACTCGCTCATGTCGCGCTGGTTAACCCGCACCGCCATGTTTATCGCCATGCTTCTCGTGCTCACCGCTTGCAGCCGCGTCGGGCTGGCGTACCGCAACCTTGACCTGATCATCCCTTGGACGCTCAACGACTATTTGGAGATCAACGGCGAGCAAAAAGACTGGTTCGACGATCGCCTCAAGGAGCACCTGAGCTGGCATTGCAGCACGCAATTGCCCGGCTACCTTGACTGGCTCGATCGCCTGAAGTCTATGGTGCAAACCAACCAGGTAACCGACGAAGCCCTGCAGCAACGCACCCGCGAGGCCAAGGCCGCCATCGCCGAAACCGCCCGGGAAATCACCCCGTCGTCTATCGAGCTGTTGCAAGGCCTGAGCGATGAACAGGTGGCGGACATGGACGCCGCGTTTGTCAAAGACCAACGCAAACGCCAACGGGAATACCTCAAGCCGACGCTGCAACAGCAGATCAAGGAACGTGCCGAGCGCATGGAAAAACGCCTGAATGACTGGATCGGCCCACTCAACGACGCCCAGCGTCAACGGGTACAAGCCTGGTCCACCGCCCTCGGCGACCAGAACCAGCAATGGATCGCCAACCGCGCTCACTGGCAGAACCAATTCAGCCAAGCCGTGGCCCAGCGCCACAGCCCGGACTTTCCCAAACGCATCGAGCAATTGCTGGTCAACCGCGAAAGTCTATGGACTCCCGCCTACCGGGAGGCCTACAACAAGACCGAAGCACAGGCCCGCAATCTGCTGGTGGACCTGATGGGCGACAGCACCGCGGAGCAGCGTGAACGGCTGTTGCAAAAAATCGACGGGGTGAAAAGGGACTTCAGTGATTTGAAATGCTTGAAGGTAGCGCAACGGTAGGACAGGCCATCACCTGGGAGCGGGCGAGCCCCGCTCCCAGGTGATATAGCGCTGGATCTAGGCAATCTGCGCCTTCGAAGCCAAATCATCGAACGTAAACTCATCCAGCGCATCTTCCTGTTCATCCAGCACCTGGCGCGGATGGTCATTACCCGGGATGCTGCTGTCGATCAGGCTCAACAACCGCGAGCCACGCGGCGTCAGCACAAAGTTCTCGCCGTTGCCGCCCTCTTCCTCCGGACGAGGTTCGATATAGCCGCGCTCCAGCAGTAACTTCTCGTACTCCCCGGCGACCGCTTTCAAATGATCGAGGTTCTCGATCTCCTCGCCCTGAGCCGCTTTCGCCGCCGCGTACTGCTCCGCATAGGGCCGAGGGGTAAAACTGTGGCCGGCGCCGTTCTGCACTTCGTGCAGCAACCGTTCGATCAAGTCCCAGTTATAAGTCGTCATCCAGGTCCATCCTCTAAAGAGTGAGATGCCTACTTGTTTTGTGACCGAGGCGGCGCCGCGCCGTTCAGCCGGGTTCACGACCGGTCCTCTCCCCGAGCCGACCAACGGCATGTCGAATCCGACGCCAACCAAACGACTAGGCAGAGCAACCGTCGATAAACGAATCTCTGAGGAGCAGCCCATGAACATCGAACACCATCCAGTCGTGTCGCGGGAAGAATGGCTCGCCGCCCGCACCCAACACCTGGCTCACGAAAAAGCCTTCACCCGCGAACGGGACAAACTCAGCGCCGAACGCCGCGCCCTGCCCTGGGTAAAAATCGACAAGCCCTACCGCTTCCAAGGCCCGCACGGCGAACTGAGCCTGGCCGACCTGTTCGGCGGTCGCAGCCAACTGATCATCTACCACTTCATGTTCGGCCCCGCCTGGACCGAAGGCTGCCAAGGCTGCTCGTTCCTGTCCGACCACATCGACGGCGCCAACCAACACCTGGCCCACCACGACGTGGCCGTCGTGGCCGTCTCCCGCGCGCCCCTGGCCGAATTCCAGCCCTTCAAACGCCGCATGGGCTGGGCCTTCGACTGGGTCTCGTCAGAAGGCTGCGACTTCAACTACGACTTCGGTGTCAGCTTCAAGACCGAAGACACCGCCGCCGGAAAAGCCACCTACAACTACGAAAAAACCGACACCACCGAAGGCGAACTCCCCGGCCTGAGCGTCTTCTATCGCAACGAAACCGGCGACATCTTCCACACCTACTCCACCTACGCCCGCGGCCTCGACATCCTGGTCGGCGCCTACAACTACCTCGACCTGACACCCAAGGGTCGCAACGAAGAGGAGATCATGGATTGGGTGCGGCATCATGATAAATACGAAGAGGCCAAGCCGCGTGGCTGCTGCCATGGCTGATGGGCCAGCCGCCCAGTCGAGCGCGGTATCCGTGGCGAGGGAGCTTGCTCCCGCTCGACTGCGTAGCAGTCGCCAGTTTTGCCTTAACCACAGCGCTGGGCGATAGGTTTGATGAAATCGGAGGAGCTGCGGGCGCAGGTAACAGAATTAACGACAACGGGCGACTTCTCAGCCACCCGTTTCATAGCATCAATTGGCTCACCGACGATGGCCCTGCTGAGCCTGCATGTATTGGCGAAGAAGCTGATTGATGCGCGTCTGATAGCCCGTGCCCTGCCCCTTGAACCACTCGACCACATCGGCATCAAGGCGAATAGTCACCGACTGCTTTACCGGCACACGCAGCTCGGCGCGACGGAAGAAGTCCTCATCCAATTCGGGGATATCCCTGGTATCGATGTCCGCGTCATCCAACTTGGCCAAGCGCTCCCAGTCAGTTTTCGATGTTTTCGACATAACGTATGGCCTCCTGCTTAGTGGCTTTTCGGGCGGAGATGAAGCGGATCACATCGCCCCGTCGTTCGGTGTACACGACCACGCCAATCAACGTTTTGATCAATCCGATAGTGATCCAACGCTCTTCGCCGTAGGCCCTTCGGTCATCGTGCAAGACCAGCATCGGATGCTGAAAAATGCCCGGCACGTCGTTGAAGTCGATGCCGTGCTTAAGAATGTTGGCCCGGTTCTTGGCTTCGTCCCATTCAAACAGCATGGGACCATCTGTACTTACTTACGTACATACACAGTACTCTCCTCTGCAGAAATACACAGCCCCGGTAGCTCGATGGAATGACCATCGGATCACTACATTGGAAACAGCTCAAAAGGCGCAACCGTATTCGACGCATGACGCCTCTTCCCCGAAGATTACTGTCGTAACCGTTCATCTGAAATCAGACGTATCCTGTAAAAAAGTGCGAAACGTCCTGCGCAGAGGTGGGAACCTCCTGCGAAACGGACAGACAAGATGGCAAACAGGTCGTAGTAGGAAACGGGGGACTGACGCCGCATCACGATGAATACGAAAGAGAAAAACCCCACGGTTGCTGATGCGACTAAGCACAATCCTCAAGTCGATCACCGCTTCCGTGGCGAGGGAGCTTGCTCCCGCTCGACTGCGCAGCAGTTGCTTGCTTTAAGCCGACAAATAACGAGCCATCATTTTGGCGTCAACCAGCCGTCCCGCCCTTTGAGGGAAATCTTTGCGACCGCTCATCTGAAATCAGACGCCTCCTTTACGGCAGTACGAAAGATCCGGAGCGGCCGCAGGACTCCCTCGATCAGCAGCCCACCTTGCAATCACTGAACTTTCTCCCCGCCATCAGCCTCAACCGTTTATCTGCCCAACAAAGGAATACGAGGCCCGAGCCATGAAAACCCTGATCACACTCACCCTCGCTGCCACCCTCACCTGCGCCCTGCCCGCCTGGGCCGCTTGCACGCCCGAAGAAGCGACCATCAAGCGCGAGCAACTGGCGGATAAGGTCGCCAAGCTCACCGAGCAGGATCCATCCAAGGCCAAGGAGATGAATGACGAACTGCAGGCCATGAAGATGGAGACATCCAGCAAGAAGGTGCCGGACAAGTGCGAGTTGATTGATAATCGCCTGCGGGAACTGGAGGAGGCGCAGAAGAAGGCGGAGTGAGCGCCGAGCTCAGCACATCCCGCTTCTGTGGCGAGGGAGCTTGCTCCCGCTGGGGTGCGAAGCAGCCCTGAAGTCAGTACTCGGTGTGCCAGGGGCAAACGGGGTGCTTTTATTGGGGCTGCTGCGCAGCCCAGCGGGAGCAAGCTCCCTCGCCACAGGGTTTTGCGTCAGATTCAACTGCTCATAAAAAAACCGGACCCAAGGTCCGGTTTTTTTCATCAAGCGCTAACGCCGATTTTACTCAGCCGCCGGCGCCTCTGGCTTGCGGCGCTTGAGCGGGGCCATGCCGTCCTTGCTGACCAGCGACAAGGCGTCGGTCTTCGGGCGGTTGGCGATCTTGCGCTTGGTCGGGGCCTTGGCGCCGGTTTTTTTCTTGTCGCCCTTGGCGTCGACTTTTTTCTTCTTCACACCAACGGCCTTGCCCGAGGCCTTGACCTTTTTCGGTCCGCCGTAGGTGCCTTTGACTTCCTTGATGGTGCGACGCTCGAAGCTCTGCTTGAGGTAGCGCTCGACGCTCGACATCAGGTTCCAGTCGCCATGGCAGATCAGCGAGATCGCCAGGCCCTCGTTGCCGGCGCGACCAGTGCGGCCGATACGGTGCACATATTCGTCGCCGCTGCGGGGCATGTCGAAGTTGATAACCATGTCCAGCCCATCCACGTCCAGGCCACGGGCCGCGACGTCGGTGGCGACGAGGATTTTCACGCCGCCCTGCTTGAGGCGGTCGATGGCCAGCTTGCGGTCCTTCTGGTCTTTTTCGCCGTGCAGAACGAAGGCCTTGTAATCCTGGGCAACGAGACGGCCATAGATGCGGTCGGCCATGGCCCGGGTGTTGGTGAACACGATGGCCTTTTCATAGGTTTCGTTGGCCAGCAGCCAGTTCACGATCTGCTCTTTATGCTGGTTGTGATCAGCGGTGATGATTTGCTGGCGGGTGGTGGCGTTCAGCTGGCTGACCGCGTTGAGCTGCAAGTGCTCGGGGTTGTTCAGCACCTTGGCGATCATCTCGCGCAGGCCCGAACCGCCCGTGGTGGCGGAGAACAGCATGGTCTGCTGGCGGTTGGTGCACTCTTCCACCAGGCGCTGCACGTCTTCGGCAAAGCCCATGTCCAGCATGCGGTCGGCTTCGTCCAGCACCAGCACTTCGACTTCCTTGAGGTCGAGGTTGCCGGCGTTCAGTTGCTCGATCATCCGCCCCGGCGTGCCGATGAGGATGTCCGGCACCTTGCGCAGCATGGCAGCCTGGACCTTGAAATCTTCGCCCCCGGTGATCAGGCCGGACTTGATGAAGGTGAACTGCGAGAAACGCTCCACTTCCTTCAAGGTCTGCTGGGCCAGCTCACGGGTCGGCAGCAGGATCAGGGTCTTGATGCTGACGCGAACTTTGGCCGGACCGATCAGGCGGTTAAGGATCGGCAGCACGAACGCGGCGGTCTTGCCGCTGCCGGTTTGCGCCGTCACCCGCAGGTCACGCCCCTGGAGCGCGAGCGGAATAGCCGCTGCCTGCACCGGCGTTGGCTCGACAAATTTAAGCTCGGCCACGGCTTTGAGCAGGCGTTCGTGCAGGGCGAATTGGGAAAACACGGGTGCTACCTCGAAGAAATGCAAAAAAACAGCTGCATAGGGTAACGGTTTCGAGCGCGAAGGCCGAGTTTCTTTGTACAAACGGCGGCAAATCAGTGCATTTTTATCAGCCGTTATTGCAACAACGGTCACTTGAACGGGCTTAAATGCTCTAATCGCCCCGTCGCGTCTTTATAGAAGAACCGTCTCGTCCATGGACATCAAACAACTCTGGGTCAACATCCAAGACCTCTGGGGTGCCCTTGACCAGCATCCGCTCCTGCATTCCAGCCTCGCCCTGATGTTGCTACTGGTCATCGCCCTGGTACTCGGGCGCATAGCGCGCTACCTGATCCTCCACGCCGCCAAGCTGCTTGGGCGCCAACCGGCCCTGCACTGGGTCAACGACCTGCGCCAGAACAAGGTCTTTCATCGCCTGGCACAGATGACGCCGTCGCTGATCATCCAGTTCGGCCTGCACCTGGTGCCGGAACTGAGCAAGACCAGCACGGTCTTCCTGGGCAATGTCGCCCTGGCGTTCACCATCCTGTTCATGGTGCTGAGCCTCAGTGCCCTGCTCAGCGCCCTGCTGGATGTGTACGCCCGCACCGAGCATGCCCGCACTCGCTCGATCAAAGGCTACGTGCAACTGACGAAAATGGTGCTGTATGTGTTCGGCGCGATCATCATCGTCGCCACGCTGATCGACCGTTCGCCGCTGTTGCTGCTGTCGGGCCTGGGTGCGATGTCGGCCGTGATCCTGTTGGTCTACAAGGACACGCTGTTGTCGTTCGTCGCCAGCGTGCAGTTGACCAGTAACGACATGCTGCGGGTCGGCGACTGGATCGAGATGCCCCAGGTCGGCGCCGACGGTGACGTGGTGGACATCACCCTGCACACGGTCAAGGTGCAGAACTTCGACAAGACCATCGTCTCGATCCCGACCTGGCGCCTGATGTCCGAGTCGTTCAAGAACTGGCGCGGCATGCAGCAATCCGGCGGGCGGCGGATCAAGCGCAGCCTGTTCATCGACGCCAGCGGCGTGCGCTTCCTCCACGACGAGGAGGAACAGCGCCTGACCCAGGTGCGCCTGCTGACCGACTACATCGGCCGCAAGCAGGCCGAGCTCAAGGCCTGGAACGAAGCCCAGGGCAACGTCGCGGCGATGTCAGCCAACCGCCGGCGGATGACCAACCTGGGCACCTTTCGTGCCTATGCCCTGGCCTATCTGAAAAGCCACCCCGAGATCCAGCCGAACATGACCTGCATGGTCCGGCAGCTGCAAACCACCGCCCAAGGCATCCCGCTGGAAATCTACTGCTTCACTGGCACCACCGTGTGGGCCGACTACGAACGCATCCAGGGGGATATTTTCGATTACCTGCTGGCGGTGATGCCGGAGTTTGGATTGAACCTGTACCAGCAGCCAAGCGGCACGGATTTGCGCTCGGGACTGCTGCCGGCAGTGCTGGGGGCGAGCCACCTGCCGGAGACGGAGAAGCAGGTGGTCTGAACCACCACGATATTCAGGGCGAAGGCTGAGGTCGGCGAACCCCCAACCGACTGATCCACACTGCCGCCAGTATCACCGACCCGCCCAGTAGCAACCGCCCCAACGCCTCGTGCTGGTTCCAGATCAACAGGTTCACCAGCAGCCCCACCGGCACGTGCAGGTTGTTCATCACTGCCAGCGTGCCGCCGTTGACCAGGCAAGCGCCTTTGTTCCACCAGTACAAACCGAGCGCGGTGGAAACCAGCCCGAGGAATACCAGTACGCCCCACTGCAACGGCGCTTCAGGCCAGAAATCCGCCTTGCCGAACAGCAGGAACGCCGGCAACGCAACCATCAGCGCGCCCAGGTAGAAATAGCCGAAACGTCGGTAATGCGGCAGGTCACTCGGATGCCGCGCTACCAAGTGCTTGTACAACACCTGCCCCGCCGCATAGGTGAAGTTGGCCAGTTGCAGCAGCAAGAACCCCATGAAGAAATCCGGGTTGATCCGGTCGTAGCGAATCACCGCCGCGCCGGCCACGGCCACCAGCGCCGCGATCAACGCCCAGGGATTGAAGCGGCGGTTGAGGGCATCTTCGATCAAGGTCACGTGGAGCGGCGTGAGAATGGTGAACAACAATACCTCTGGGACCGTCAGCACTCGGAAACTCAGGTAAAGGCAAACGTAAGTCACGCCGAACTGCAAGGCGCCGATCAGCAGCATGCCGCGCATGAACGACGGTTCCACCTGGCGCCAGCGCGTCAACGGAATGAACACCAGCCCCGCCAGCACGACCCGCACCAGCACCGCGAAATAACTGTCGACGTGTCCGGCCAGGTATTCGCCGATCAGGCTGAAGGAAAACGCCTGGATCAATGTCACAAAAAGTAGATAGCCCATACCGCCCTCGTTTCGAATGGCGGCGAAGATAACGGTTTTGAATGGCGGGAGCCATGCGATCGCAGGCAAAAAAAAGCCCGATTTCGCTTAAGCGTTCAATCGGGCTGATGCACTCAGGGAGCAATAAGTGCGAAGGGAGGTTCGATGCGCAAAACGGTTTGAAGGGAAGCGCCAAGTCACTAGACCACTTGGCGATTACCCGAGGATTAACGGATCAGGCGACCTGGGACAGCTTGGCGTTGGCCTGATTCAAGCCCTTCTCCTGGAAGTCACCGCCCAGGTTCAAGCCTTCGGCATGGATGAACGTGACGTCGTGGATACCGATGAAGCCCATCACCTGGCGCAGGTACGGTTCCTGGTGGTCGGTGCTGCCGCCTGCATGGATGCCGCCGCGGGCGGTCAGGACGAAGGCGCGCTTGCCGGTCAATAAACCCTGGGGACCGGTGGGGGTGTACTTGAACGTCACGCCGGCACGCAGCACATGGTCCAGCCAGGCTTTCAAGGTGCTGGGAATCGCGAAGTTGTACATCGGCGCGGCCATCACCAGTACGTCGGCGGCCAGTAGCTCGTCGGTCAGTTGGTTGGAGCGCTCCAGCGAAGCGTTCTCGATGTCGTTGCGCTGCTCGGCCGGTTTCATCCAGCCACCCAGCAAGTTGGCGTCCAGGTGCGGCACCGGATTGACGGCCAGGTCACGAACGCTGATCTCATCGGCCGGGTGCGCGGCTTTCCACTGGTTGATGAAGGTCTGGGTCAGCTGGCGGGAAACCGAATCTTGCTGGCGAGCACTGCTTTCGATGATCAGGACGCGGGACATGGCTTGTAGGCTCCATCTGAGAATGTTGTCAGTCGATGGAGTGAAGGTTAATCGCGATCATATCGATGAAAAAGCGCAAAAAATTGCTGTAATGCATCGATATTTTCGTTTATAAGCGGAGCACGCTTTACGATGCTGCCCGCGGTTGGCTACTTCGGCTTACAAGTCAGCTCGATGCGCAGCTTGATGATGTTGCGGTTGAACTTGGCCGTGGCGTTCTTGAATTTGCCGGCGGCGACTTCGATCTTGCGGGTGCGCGGCGCTTCGGGACCGTTGCGGAACACCACGGTGCAAGCCGCGTCGGTGCTGCCGTAGTTGTTGACCTGGATCGAGCCGATATCGGCATCGGTGTCGTAGGCGGTGTAGTCGATGCTCAGGCCGTTGAGGTGTTTTTCCACTTCGATCGGGTAGGCGAACGCGGTCAATGGCAACAGGGCCAGCAACGCACAACAGATTTTCTTCATTCGGCAGTCTCCACCAGGGGACCGCCAGCTTAGGACAAGAGGAGCTCAACATGAAAGCGCCCCGCGTGACCCTTGATCAGTGGCGAACGTTGCAGGCGGTGGTGGACCACGGTGGTTTTGCCCAGGCCGCCGAAGTGCTGCATCGTTCCCAGTCATCGGTGAGCTACACCGTCGCGCGCATGCAGGATCAGCTCGGCGTACCGTTGTTGCGCATCGACGGGCGCAAGGCCGTGCTGACCGAAGCCGGTGGCGTGCTGTTGCGCCGCTCCCGGCAATTGGTGAAACAGGCCAGCCAACTGGAAGACCTGGCCCATCACATGGAGCAAGGCTGGGAAGCAGAAGTTCGCCTGGTGGTCGACGCGGCCTACCCCAACGCCCGCCTCGTTCGCGCCTTGACGGCATTCATGCCGCAAAGCCGTGGCTGCCGGGTGCGGCTGCGCGAGGAAGTGTTGTCGGGGGTCGAAGAAGTGCTGCTCGAAGGCGTGGCGGACCTGGCCATCAGCGGTTTCAGCATTCCCGGTTACCTGGGCGCGGAACTGAGCGATGTGGAGTTCATCGCCGTGGCCCATCCCGAACACGCCCTGCACCGCCTCAATCGCGAGCTGAACTTTCAGGACCTGGAAAGCCAGTTGCAAGTAGTCATCCGCGACTCCGGTCGCCAGCAACCCCGGGATGTCGGCTGGCTCGGCGCCGAACAGCGCTGGACCGTAGGCAGCCTGGCCACCGCCGCGAGTTTTGTCGGCAGCGGGTTGGGATTCGCCTGGCTGCCCCGTCATATGATCGAACGAGAACTCACGGAGGGCGTGCTCAAGCGTCTACCCTTGGAACAGGGAGGCAGCCGCAACTCGACCTTCTATCTTTTCTCAAACAAGGAAAAACCCCTGGGCCCGGCCACGCAAATCCTGATCGAACTGCTGCGCACCTTCGACACCGCGCCGCTGGATGCGCCGTTCGCCGCCCCTGAACAAGCCTGACAAGGACTTCACCGATGGCCTATTTCGAGCACGAAGGTTACAACCTGCATTACGAGGAGTACGGCCACGGCGCGCCCCTGGTGCTGGTCCACGGGCTGGGTTCAAGCACGCGGGACTGGGAAAAACAGATCCCGGTGTTGTCCGCCCGCTATCGCCTGATCGTGCCCGATGTGCGCGGCCACGGTCGCTCCGACAAGCCCCGCGAGCGCTACAGCATCGAAGGCTTCAGCGCCGACCTGGGCGCCCTGATCGACTACCTCGATCTCGGCCCGGTGCACTTGGTGGGCTGGTCCATGGGCGGCATGATTGGTTTCCAGCTGGCGGTGGATGAACCCGCGCGGGTCAAGAGCCTGTGCATCGTCAACAGCGCCCCTGAAGTCAAGGTCCGCACGCCCGACGATTGCTGGCAATGGTTCAAGCGCTGGAGCTTGATGCGCCTGCTGAGCCTTGAAACCATCGGCAAGGCCCTCGGTGCGAAGTTGTTCCCCAAGCCCGAACAAACCGAGCTGCGCCTGGAAATGGCCCGGCGTTGGGCAGAGAACGACAAACGTGCCTATCTCGCCAGTTTCGACGCCATTGTCGGTTGGGGCGTGCAGGAACGACTCTCCCAGGTTGCCTGTCCAACCCTCATTATTTGCGCCGACCACGACTACACCCCGGTGGCGCTGAAAGAGGCTTATGTGAAACTGTTGCCTGACGCACGACTGGCGGTCATCGCCGATTCACGGCACGCTACACCGCTGGATCAACCCGAACGCTTCAACCAGACCCTGCTCGAATTCTTGACCGCTATCGATTCCACTACCCAGGATCATTGAACCCATGCTGAAAAAAATCGCCCTCGCCGCCGGCTCCGTCCTGTTTGCCGCCAACCTGATGGCCGCGCAACCAGCCAAGGCGCCACACGTCTTGCTGGATACCACCAACGGCCAGATCGAAATCGAACTGGACCCGGTCAAGGCGCCCATCAGTACCAAGAATTTCCTTGAGTACGTTGACAGCGGCTTCTACAACAACACGATTTTCCACCGCGTGATCCCAGGCTTCATGGCCCAGGGCGGCGGCTTTACCCAGCAGATGCAACAGAAAGACACCAAGGCGCCGATCAAGAACGAAGCCAGCAACGGCTTGCACAACGTTCGCGGAACCCTGTCGATGGCCCGCACTTCCAATCCCGATTCGGCCACCAGCCAATTCTTCATCAACGTGGCTGACAACGCGTTCCTCGATCCGGGCCGCGACGCCGGCTACGCGGTGTTCGCCAAAGTGGTCAAGGGCATGGACGTGGTGGACGTCATCGTCAACTCCCAGACCACCACCAAGCAAGGCATGCAAAACGTGCCGATCGATCCTGTGATCATCAAGTCGGCCAAGCGCATCGACTAAACGCACAGGGCAAGCTTGAGCGGCGCCGGCAACCCCGCGCCGCTTACCGCAAAAAAGGAGAGCCCCCGCCCGGGCTATGCACCCCATGGTTTACCGCCGTTTTGAAAAACTGATCGACATTTTCCGCGATGCGCCGACCTCGGCCCCGCCGAACCGCGTCCTGCCCTTCTATACCTATTATCTGAAACAGGTCTGGCCCAGCTTCGCCGCGCTGCTGCTGGTGGGCCTGATCGGCGCGCTGATAGAAGTCGCGCTGTTCAGCTACCTGAGTCGCATCATCGACCTGACCCAGGCCACGCCCAGCGCAGACTTCTTCAAGCTCCACGGCGTGGAGCTGGCTTGGATGGCCGTGGTGGCGCTGGTGTTCCGGCCGATCTTCGTGGCCCTGCATGACCTCTTGGTGCACCAGACCCTGAGCCCCAGCATGACCAGCCTGATCCGCTGGCAAAACCACAGCTACGTGCTCAAGCAGAGCCTGAACTTCTTCCAGAACGACTTCGCCGGGCGCATCGCCCAGCGCATCATGCAGACCGGTAACTCGCTACGCGACTCGGCGGTGCAGGCGGTGGATGCGTTGTGGCACGTGCTGATCTATGCGATCAGCTCGCTGGTGCTGTTTGCCGAAGCCGATTGGCGCCTGATGATCCCGCTGCTGATGTGGATCGCCAGCTACATCGGCGCGCTCTGCTATTTCGTGCCTCGGGTCAAGGAACGCTCCGTGGTCTCCTCCGATGCCCGCTCCAAGCTCATGGGGCGGATTGTCGATGGCTATACCAATATCACCACTCTGAAGCTGTTCGCCCACACCAACTTCGAACAGCAATACGCGCGCGAAGCCATCGAGGAGCAAACTGAAAAGGCTCAGCTGGCCGGCCGTGTGGTGACCAGCATGGACGTCGTCATCACCAGCATGAACGGGCTGCTGATCGTCGGCACCACCGCCCTGGCGCTGTGGCTGTGGACGCAATCGTTGATCAGCGTCGGTGCCATTGCGCTGGCCACCGGCCTGGTGATTCGCATCGTCAACATGTCCGGCTGGATCATGTGGGTGGTCACCGGCATCTTCGAAAACATCGGCATGGTCCAGGATGGCTTGCAGACCATCTCCCAGCCCGTCAGCGTCACCGACCGCGACGAGGCCAAGCCGCTGGCCGTGGCCCAGGGCGAGGTGCGTTTCGAGCATGTGGATTTCCATTACGGCAAGAAAAGCGGCGTCATCGGCGACCTGAACCTGATCATCAAGCCGGGCGAGAAAATCGGCCTGATCGGCCCGTCCGGTGCGGGCAAGTCGACGCTGGTGAACCTGCTGCTGCGCCTCTACGACGTACAAGGCGGGCGCATCCTCATCGACGGCCAGGACATCGCCCACGTCGGCCAGGAAAGCCTGCGCGAGCGCATCGGCATGATCACGCAGGACACCTCACTGCTGCACCGTTCGATTCGCGATAACCTGCTTTACGGCAAGCCCGACGCGACCGATGCACAACTGTGGGAAGCGGTGCACAAGGCCCGTGCCGATCAGTTCATCCCGCTGCTATCGGACGCCGAAGGCCGCAGCGGTTTCGACGCTCATGTGGGTGAACGCGGCGTCAAACTCTCCGGCGGCCAGCGCCAACGCATTGCCATCGCCCGGGTACTGCTCAAGGACGCGCCGATCCTGATCATGGACGAAGCGACTTCCGCGCTGGACTCGGAAGTCGAGGCGGCGATCCAGGAAAGCCTCGAGACGCTGATGCAAGGCAAGACCGTGATCGCCATCGCCCACCGCCTCTCGACCATCGCCCGGATGGATCGCCTGGTGGTGCTGGAAAACGGCCGCATCGCCGAGACCGGCAGCCATGCCGAACTGCTGGCCCATGGTGGGTTGTATGCGCGGCTTTGGCAGCACCAGACGGGTGGATTCGTGGGGATCGACTGACCGGGCCAGGTGATGAAGAACCCGTGGCGAGGGAGCTTGCTCCCGCTGGGGTGCGAAGCGCCCCCAAAAATCTAGGCTCCAACACAATAAATGGGTTGGACACCAGCCTTATTGGGGCTGCTGCGCAGCCCAGCGGGAGCAAGCTCCCTCGCCACAAGGTTTTGTAGTGACCATTAGCAACCTCAGCACTGCCGATAAGGCAGTGCTGCTTTCGCCTCTTCGGCATACGCCAGCACGCCCTCGTGCTCGCGCGCGAGAAAATCCGCCACCGCCGCTTTCAGGCCCGGATGGCGCAAGTAGTGCCACGAGCGGGTAATCACCGGCTCGAACCCGCGAATCAATTTGTGCTCGCCCTGGGCCCCGGCGTCAAAGCGCTGCAGACCGTTGGCGATCGCATAGTCCATGCCTTGGTAGAAACAGGTTTCGAAGTGCAGGCGGTCGAACTCCGCCAGGCATCCCCAGTACCGCCCATAAAAGCTGTCGCCACCCACCAGGCTGAACGCCATCGCCACCGGCCGTGAACCTTGCTTGGCCAGGACCACGCGAATGGCCTCAGGCATGCGCTCGGCCAACAGGCTGAAAAACGCCCGGGTCAGGTACGGCGCCTGCCGTCGCACCGCGTAGGTGTTGGCGTAGCAGGCGTAGACAAAATCCCACTGCGCCTCGTCCAGTTGATGGCCTTCAAGCCACTCGAATTCTATGCCCTGCCCTGCCACCTGCTCGCGTTCCTTGCGCATCTGCTTGCGCTTGCGGGAACTGAGCGCATCGAGGAAATCCTGGAAGTCCCGGTAACCGCGATTCTGCCAGTGGTATTGACAACCGATCCGCTGCAGCCAGCCCTCCTGCCCAGCCAGCGCCGCGTCGGTGAAAGGATCGGTGAAGTTGATGTGGGCGCTGGAGAGCGCTTCGATTTCCAGATAACCCGGCAGGCTACCGAGCAATTCCAAGCCATCCTCCACACACGCCGCCAACAACCGCGGACCGCTGACCGGGCTGAACGGCACCGCCGTCAACAGCTTGGGATAATACTCGATGCCGGCCCGGGCGCAGGCATCGGCCCAGCCGTGATCGAACACATACTCACCGTAGGAATGCCATTTGCGATAACTGGGCAAGGCCGCCAGCAGCCGTCCGTCTTTCATGTGCAACAGGTGCTCGGGCTGCCAGCCGGAATGCGCGCCCAGGCTGGCGCTGTCTTCGAGGGCGCTTAGAAAGGCGTGGCGCAGGAAAGGTTGATTGGCGGGCACCAGCGCGTCCCACTCATGTGGCGCGATGGCGGACAGACTGTCCAGGACGTGAAGCGGCATGCAGTTCCTCGATATCCAGGCGGCGGATTACCCGAGTATCGCCGATCCAGGCCGGTCGGGCATAAAAAAACCCCGCCAGAGGCGGGGTTCAAAGGAGCATAACGGATGAAAGTGCAGCGGTGTATCAAGTCAAAGCGATTTAGAACACGTACTGAGCGCGGACAACAAAACCATCGCCGTCGTCATCGCCGTTGACGTTGGTGACCTTGTCGGTCTTGGCCTTGACGTAGGCACCGGTGATTTTCACCGCTTCGTTGGCGTACCAGTTCACACCTAGATTGTGCACCTTGGCTTCGGCATCGCCCACTTCGCGGGTCGCCGAGGCAGTGGTGATGTTGTCGTCTTCGACGGTCATGCTGTCGTAGCGGTAGAACACTTCCCAGGCACCGATGGATTTGTTCTGTGGCTTGATCGCGTCAAACTTGCCGACTTTATAACCACGGGACTCGCCGGTGAGGGTGTAGGCACCCTGGACGTAGAAGCCGTGGCCCTTGAGGTCTTCGAAGGCGTCGCTGTCAGCCTTGGTCTTGCGCGAGATGTATTCACCCTGGATCGACGCTGGCCCCATAGCGAAAGCGGCTTCCAGGCCGAAGGCGGTGTCAGTGTCGTACGAACCGGCCGGCGAGTTGTTCGCGCCGCCCAGGACCGGACGGTTGCCGTTAGGACCGGCATCGTTGCCGCCCAGGGTTTCAACGCCACGCATGCCCAGGCGGGAGCGATAACGAGCATCGAACGCAGTGTCGGAGACGTCACGGGAGGCCACGCTCAAACCGAAGTGCAGCACGTTGCCGGCTTCGTGCATCGGCGCGAATACAAAACGACCGTTGACTTGCTTGACGCTGTCGCCGTCAGCATCGTCATTGTCCTTGCTGAACACGCCGGCCGAAGCATAGAACGAATCAGCGAAAGTGCTGGATGCCTGGATACCCATACCGTTCTGCTTGTCCATGGCCCAATCGACCAGATCGTAGGCGGAGTTTCGCTCAGGCGCGGTGACCCATTTGGAGCTGGTGGCTTTTTCAAGGCCAAAGTCTGGGTCAAAACGGCCAACCTTGATGGAAACCGGTTTGAAACCGTTATAGGCCAGAGACGCCTCGTCGAAGTAGCCGTTATCGGAATCGCCGGTGTTATGGGACATGTCGTAGTTGATGGTGTATGCCCAATCCGTGTACAGCACGCCGGACAGTTCCAAGAAAGCACGACGGAAATAGGCGGCGTCTGCCGAATTGCCATTGTCGGTGTAGATCCCGTCGAACTGACTGTAGTCAGCCTGCAAACGACCGCCGAGCTTGAAGCTGAACTCTTTGTCAGTGGTAGCGACCTCAAGGCCGCCCTTGGTCTTGACCACGATATCGGCGCCATCGGTGGTGACGGTGCCGGCGAAAGCCTGGGCGGTTACTGCCATTGCCAGTGCGCTGGCGGCAACACCTGCGAAGTGCTTACGGATCATCGAAGAATTCCCCT
Source organism: Pseudomonas sp. Z4-20 (assembly GCF_051131955.1). Classification (NCBI taxonomy): domain Bacteria; kingdom Pseudomonadati; phylum Pseudomonadota; class Gammaproteobacteria; order Pseudomonadales; family Pseudomonadaceae; genus Pseudomonas; species Pseudomonas sp. Z4-20. Next base: position 1,612,974 of record NZ_CP071641.1, on the reverse strand, counting down.
AGTTGGTAGTCTATGCGTTAGAAAACACGCGGAACTGGGCCCGCTGGTGTTGGGAGGGGATCTTGGCGACGGGGTGTGTCAGGCAAGTTGCTATCACATAAAGATTTTATGACAGCGGAACTTTTTACTTCGAATCGGAATAACAAATGAGGCAGCTTCGAGAGGCAAGCTGCAAGCGGCAAGCTAGAGCGGTGAAGCAGCGATCAAGCTGCTTTCGTGGCGAGGGAGCTTGCTCCCGCTGGGCTGCATAGCAGCCCCAAACTTTATCTGGCACCGCAATGCATCAGATAGGACGCAGGGGGCTGCTGCGCAGCCCAGCGGGAGCAAGCTCCCTCGCCACGGGAAATCAATCAGGACAAATCAACGCTTGCGCAGGATCACGCTGCCAATCGAGTAGCCGGCGCCAAACGAGCTGAGCACTGCCACCGAGCCGCTGGGCAAGTCATCCTGATACATGTGGAATGCAATCACGGAACCGGCCGAGCTGGTGTTGGCGTAGCGGTCGAGAATCACCGGGGCTTCTTCCTCGGTGGCCTCGCGTCCCAGCAGTTTGCGCACGATCAGCTGGTTCATGCTCAAGTTGGCCTGATGCAGCCAGAAACGCCTCACTTCGCCGACGTTCAGCTGATTTTCTGCCAAATGAGCGCCGACCAGTTCCGCCACCATCGGACAAACGTCGCGGAACACCTTGCGGCCTTCCTGGACAAACAGCTTGTCTCGCGTGCCGACGCCCTCCTCCGCTGCGCGGTTGAGGAAGCCGAAGTTGTTGCGGATGTTGTTGGAGAACTTGGTGAGCAGCTTGGTGCTGACCACATCGAACTGGTACGGCGATGTCGCCTGGTCGGCCCGCTCGATGATCACCGCCGTGGCCGCGTCGCCGAAGATGAAATGACTGTCGCGGTCACGGAAATTCAGGTGCCCGGTGCAGACTTCCGGGTTGACCATCAGGATCGCCCGGGCCTGGCCCAGTTGCACGCTGTTGGCGGCGGACTGGATGCCGAACGTCGCCGAGGAACAGGCCACGTTCATGTCGAAACCGAACCCTTCGATGCCCAGGGCTTCCTGGACTTCGATGGCAATGGCCGGATAAGGCCGCTGCAGGTTGGAACAGGCGACGATCACGCCGTCGATGTCAGCGGCGCTGCGACCGGCGCGTTCAAGGGCCTGTTTCGCGGCGCCTACGGCCATTTCGCAGAGCACCGACCACTCGTCATTGGAACGCTCAGGCAGGCGCGGCGTCATGCGTTGCGGATCGAGGATGCCCTCCTTGTCCATCACGAAACGGCTCTTGATGCCCGAAGCCTTTTCGATGAACGCCGCGTTGGATTCGGTCAATGCTTGGACTTCGCCGCGCTCGATGGCCTCGGCGTTGTCGGCGTTGAACTGCGCGACATAGGTATTGAAAGACTGCACCAGCTCTTCGTTGGAGATGCTGTTGGCCGGGGTGTACAGGCCGGTGCCGCTGATGACGACGTTATGCATGGTCGTGTCTCTGATCTGTTCAGGCAGAAAGTATTGGCACCGACGTACCAACACACAAAGGGACTTTTCCCATCCAGGGGAAGCAGCCCAGGCATCGCTTTATTCCGATCCGCCCGTGGTCTTGAAGCGCAAGACCACGGGACCGGCATTTATAGGCGCGAAGTTTGCCATAAACGCTGGCGTTTGGCCCATTCTCCGTTGCTGAAGACACAACACAGGAGCCGGACGGTCAAGCGTCCACCTGTCCCCACTGTTTGCTCAGGCGCTTGTCGGAAATCGGCACCTTGGTGCCCAGTTGCTGGGCGAACAGCGACACCCGATATTCTTCCAGCCACCAGCGATACAACTCCAACTGCGGATCGCGCTTGCCCTCCTGGGCATGTTTGCTCGCGCGAGCCTGGTATTGCGCCCAGAGGTTGGACAGCTCACCACTCCAGACCCGGTCTTTCTGCACCTGGCTGCCGAGTTTCTCGAAGCGTTGCTCGACGGCCTTGAGGTAGCGCGGCAGTTCCTTGAGCCACTGATGCGGGGTTTCGCGTACGAAGCCCGGGTACACCAAGTGGCTGAGCTGCTGTTTGATATCGTTGAGGGCCACGGCCTGGGCCAGGTCGATCTTGCCTTTGAAGCGTTTTTGCAGGCCGTGCCAGAGCTTGAGGATGTCCAGCGTCAGCTTCGCCAAGCGTTCGGCGTGCTCGGTCCAGCCGCCGCGCTTGCGCTCGGCCAAGGCCGCCAGTGCGGCGCCGTCACGGGGCAGGCTCGGCTCGCCTTCGAGCACGCAGCTGTCGAGGCTCGCCAACAGGATGTCTTCCACGAGGCCGTCGACGCGGCCCAAGTCACGGTACAGCAGGCCCAGCTCCGTCAAGCCCGGTAGCTTGCCTCGGAGGAACTTTGCCGGTTCGGCCAGTTGCTGCATCAGCAAGCGCTGCAAGGCGCGACGGTGCTGGAACTCGGCTTCGGCCGGCGTCGGGAAGCGCCCTTCCTTGACCACACCGCCCTCTTCCACCAGCGCCGGATACACCGTCATCGACAACCCGGCGATCTTCTGCTGGGTTTTCTCCGCGACCGGCGCAAAGACTTTCGCCTCCACCGGCGCCTGGCTTTTCGCCGTTTGCGGTACGGCCAACGCGGCCTGGCTGGCTTCGGCAAAGCGGGCGGTCAGCTCGGCCAGGTCACGGCCTTCGCCGAGGAACTTGCCCTGGCCGTCGACGATTTCCAGGTTCATGCGCAGGTGGCTCTCCACCTGCTGCGCCGCTTCGGCCCAGGCTTCGTCACTGACCCGCGCGCCGGTCATGCGCAACAACTCGCGGCCCAGCGCCTGGGGCAACGAGCCCTCGGCGAACGTCATGCGTTGCAGCGCGGCCTTGACGAAATCCGGCACCGGCACGAAATTCTTGCGCAAGGCCTTGGGCAGGTTGCGCACCAGGGCAATGCACTTGGCTTCGATCATCCCCGGCACCAGCCACTCCAGGCGCTCCGGCGGCAACATCGGCAGCAGTGGCGCCGGCACACGCAAGGTCACACCGTCGCGCGGGTGGTTGGGCTCGAAGTGGTAGCTCAACGGCAAGGTCAGCTCGCCGACGCGCAAAGTGTCGGGGTACTGCGTGGCCGTGACCTCGCTGGCTTCGCGGGCCAGCACGTCTTCTTCGCGCATGATCAGCAATTGCGGATCTTTCTGGCTGTTGATCCGATACCAACTATCAAAGGTCGCGGTCTGGTGGATCTCCGCGGGCAGGCGCGCATCGTAGAACGCGAAGAGGGTTTCCTCGTCCGCCAGGATGTCACGCCGGCGCGCCTTGGCTTCCAGTTCGTCGAGTTGTTCCAGCAGGCGGGTGTTGGCGCTCAGGCACTTGGCCTTGGACTGGATCTCGCCGCGCACCAGCGCTTCACGGATGAACAGCTCGCGGGACACCACCGGGTCCACCGGCCCGTAGTGCACGGGCCGGCGACCGACGACGATGAGCCCGAACAGGGTGATCTGCTCGTAGGCCACCACTTGCCCGCGCTTCTTCTCCCAATGGGGTTCGAAGTGGTTTTTCTTGATCAGGTGCCCGGCCAGCGGTTCGATCCAGTCCGGTTCGATTTTCGCCACCATGCGCGCGTACAACTTGGTGGTTTCCACCAACTCGGCGGTCATCAGCCACTGCGGACGCTTCTTGCCGAGGCCTGACGACGGGTGGACCCAGAAACGCCGTTGACGCGCACCGAGGTAATCGCCGTCCTCGGTTTTCTGGCCGATCTGGCTCAGCAGGCCCGAGAGCACCGCTTTGTGCAGTTTCGGGTAGTCGGCCGGGTCTTTATTGAGGCTCAGCTGCATGTCGCGGCAGATCAGGCTCAACTGACGATGGGAATCGCGCCACTCACGCAGCCGCAGGTAATTGAGGAAGTTCTTGCGGCACCAGTTGCGCAGCGGGCTGGCGGTCAGGGCCTGGCGCTGCTCTTCAAAACCGCGCCATAGATTGACCAGCCCGGCGAAGTCCGAGTCGGCATCTTTCCATTGGGCGTGGGCCTGGTCGGCCGCTTGCTGGCGTTCCGGCGGGCGCTCGCGCGGGTCCTGGATCGACATGGCGCTGGCAACGATCAGCACTTCCTGGAGGCTGCCCAGTTTTGCCGCTTCCAGCAGCATGCGGCCCATGCGCGGGTCCACCGGCAGCCGCGCCAACTGCCGACCCAACGGCGTCAATTGGCTGTTGCGGTCCACCGCCGAGAGCTCTTGCAGCAGATTGAAACCGTCGCTGATGGCCTTGCCGTCCGGCGGCTCGATGAACGGGAAGTCCGTTATCTCGCCGAGGCGCAGGTGCAGCATCTGAAGGATCACCGCCGCCAGGTTGGTACGCAGGATCTCCGGGTCGGTGAATTCCGGCCGGCCGAGGAAATCTTCTTCGCTGTACAGTCGAATGCAGATCCCCGGCTCGACCCGGCCACAACGGCCCTTGCGCTGGTTGGCGCTGGCCTGGGAAATCGCTTCGATGGGCAGGCGCTGGACCTTGGCGCGATAGCTGTAGCGACTGATGCGCGCGGTGCCGCTGTCGATCACGTAGCGGATCCCCGGCACGGTCAGCGAGGTTTCCGCCACGTTGGTCGCCAGCACTACACGGCGACCTGGGTGGGACTGGAAAATCCGCTGTTGCTCGGCCGGCGACAGGCGTGCATACAACGGCAGGATCTCGGTGTGCTTGAGCTGGGCCTTGCGCAGCATTTCCGCCGCGTCACGAATCTCCCGCTCGCCCGGCAGGAACACCAGCACATCGCCAGGGCTGCGGCGCTCGCTACGTTCGTAGGCGGCGATTTCATCGAGGGTGGCGAGGATCGCCTGGTCGACGGTCAAGTCGTCCTCGACCCGATTGCCCTCCTCGTCCTGCTCCAGGGTCAGCGGGCGATACCAGGTTTCCACCGGGAAGGTGCGACCGGAGACCTCGACGATCGGCGCGTCATCGAAATGCTTGGAGAAACGCTCCAGGTCAATGGTCGCCGAGGTGATGATGACCTTCAGGTCCGGACGGCGCGGCAGCAGGGTCTTGAGGTAGCCAAGCAGGAAGTCGATGTTGAGGCTGCGTTCGTGGGCTTCGTCGACGATGATCGTGTCGTAGCGCTCGAGGTAGCGGTCGTTCTGGGTTTCGGCCAGCAGGATGCCGTCGGTCATCAACTTGATGAGGGTATTGGCGTCGCTCTGGTCCTCGAACCGCACTTGATAACCGACCAGCGCGCCCAACGGAGTGCCCAGCTCCTCGGCCACGCGGCTCGCGACGCTGCGGGCAGCGATCCGGCGCGGCTGGGTGTGGCCGATCAAGCCATGCTGGCCGCGACCGATTTCCAGGCAGATCTTCGGCAACTGGGTGGTCTTACCCGAGCCGGTCTCGCCGGCGATGATCAACACCTGGTGCTTGAGCAGCGCCTCCTTGATTTCGTCGCGCTTGGCGGCGATCGGCAGATTGTCGTCGTAGCGGATCAGCGGCAGGCTCGCCTTGCGCGCCAACACCTGGTCGCACGACGCTTGCATGCGCGCCACCCACTGGGCCAGCTTGGCCTCGTCGGGCTTCTTGCGCAGCTCGAACAACTGCCGCCGCAACCGGTTACGGTCGGCGAGCATGGCGTGATCGAGGTTTTTCAACAGTTTGTCGATAGCGGGGGCTTGGTCAGTCATCACGTACGCAAGGGGAATAGGAGCAGCGGCAAGTTTCAAGCTGCAAGCTGCAAGTTGCAAGCGGCACTGGCCTGAAACTCGAACTTGCAGCTTGAAGCTTGAAGCTCGAAGCTGCCCCTATCCCCTGCGCCGATACGGGAACACGTCGATCACCTTCCCTGCCCGAATCGCCTCTTGCAGGCTTTTCCAGTAGTCGGCGTTGTACAGTTCGCCATGCAACTGATCGAACAGCTTGCGCTGTCCGGCATCGGCGAACAGGAAGGGGGGGAATTCCTCGGGGAAGACATCCAGCGGCCCGATGGAATACCAGGGCTCGGACGCCATTTCGTCTTCCGGCGTGCGCGGCTGGGGGATGTGGCGAAAGTTGGCTTCGGTGAGGAAGCAGATTTCGTCGTAATCGTAGAACACCACGCGGCCATGGCGGGTCACGCCGAAGTTCTTGAGCAACATGTCGCCAGGGAAGATGTTGGCGGCCGCCAACTGCTTGATCGCCAGACCATAATCCTCCAGCGCCTCGCGCACCTGGGCTTCGTTGGCGTTTTCAAGGTAAAGGTTCAGCGGCGTCATCCGGCGTTCAGTCCAACAGTGGCGGACCAACACCGTGTCGCCGTCCACCGACACCGTGGACGGTGCCACCTCCAGCAGTTCCTCCAGGCACGCTGGCTCGAACTTGCTCAAGGGAAAGCGGAAGTCGGCGAACTCCTGGGTATCGGCCATGCGCCCGACCCGGTCGACGCTTTTTACCAGCCGGTATTTCTCGATGACCGTGGCTCGGTCGACGTTTTTCGACGGCGAGAACCGGTCCTTGATGATCTTGAACACGGTGTTGAAGCCCGGCAAGGTAAACACGCTCATGACCATGCCGCGCACGCCCGGTGCCATGATGAATTGGTCGTCGGTGTTCGCCAGGTGATTGATCAAGGCCCGGTAGAACTCCGACTTGCCATGCTTGTAGAAGCCGATGGATGTGTACAGCTCGGCAACGTGCTTGCCCGGCAGGATGCGCTTGAGAAAACCGACGAATTCCGCTGGCACCGGCACGTCCACCATGAAGTACGAACGGGTGAAGGAAAAGATGATCGACACCTGCGCCTCATCGGTGATCAGCGCGTCGATCTGGATGCCCCGACCCTCGCGGTGCAGCAAAGGAATCACCAGCGGCCATTGCTCGTCCCGGGTGTAGATGCGCCCCACCAGGTAAGCGCCCTTGTTGCGATAAAGCACCGAGGAGAACAATTCCACTGTCAGCTCGGGGTCTTTGCAGACCCAGTCCGGCAGGTTCTCGCGCAGTTGGGTTTCGAGGCGTTTCAGGTCACCAGGCAGGTCGGCGTAGTCTTCGCTGAAGCGATAATCGGCGAACATCTGCGCCAGCATCTTGTCCAGCTGCCCTTCGGGTCTATAGGTACGAGTCTGGGCGGCGCGGGCACGACGCAGGCTCGGCCGGGTCGTGTGGATGAACATCGTGCCGTCGCTGATCAGGTCATGACTGAACAGGCCACAAAAGATCGAGTTGTACCAAGTCTCGGACAGCTCATCGTCGAAGCGCAGGTCGATCAGGCTGATATAGGCGCTTTTCACCAGGGGCCAGCAGCCGACATCCATCAGGGCTTCGGCAGCGAAGGCCTCGCGCAGCCTGGCCACGGTTTCGAAGACTTTTTCTTCGTACAAGCTGATGCGCGCCGCCGAAGCCGTCTGCGCCTCTTGCCACCGCGCTTGCTCGAACCGGGCGCGGGCACCGTCGGTGATCTGCCGGAAATGCTCACGATAATCGTCGAAGCCGTCGAGGATCGAACGGGCGATATCGGTGGCGGGCCATGGCTGCGACATAGGGAAAACCTCGGCGGGTCATGCTTGTTATTGGCGACTGAGCTTAGAGGCCAATTGCGCGGCAACGCAACCATTGCCATTGGTCTTGGGGGCGGCGACACTTGCGACCCCATCAAGGAAGGAAATCCCCGTGAACCCCGTCGATATCTTGCGTTTGCTATCACTGGCCGCCATCTGGGGGGCGAGTTTCCTTTTCATGCGCATTATTGCCCCAGTGATTGGCACGATTCCCACGGCGTTTTTTCGCGTGTCCATCGCCTTCGTCGGACTGCTGGTGATCCTCGCGCTGATGCGTATCGATTGGAATTTCCGCGGCAAACTGAAAATCGTGATGGTGCTGGGCCTGATCAACTCCGGCATCCCGGCGACCTTTTACTCCCTGGCCGCGCAAGTCCTGCCGGCCGGCTACTCGGCGATCTTCAATGCCACCACACCGCTGATGGGGGTGTTGATCGGCGGGTTGTTCTTCAGTGAAAAACTGACCCTGGCCAAGGTCAGTGGTGTGTTCCTCGGGCTCTTCGGCGTCGGCATCCTGACCGGCGCCGGCCCGGTGGCCTTCGACCTGCAATTGCTGATGGGCGCCCTCGCCTGCCTGCTCGCCACCACCTGCTACGGTTTTGCCGGTTTCCTCACCCGTCGCTGGCTCGATCACCAAGGCGGGCTGGACAGTCGCTTGTCGGCTTTGGGCAGCATGTTTGGCGCCACGGTTTTTCTGCTGCCGCTGTTTGGCTACAGCGTCATCAGCCAACCACCGGCCAGTTGGGGCGGCTGGAGCGTCTGGCTGTCGCTGCTGGGATTGGGACTGGTGTGCACGGCGCTGGCGTACATTCTTTATTTCCGCCTGCTCAGTTCCATCGGCCCGGTCAAGTCCATGACCGTGACCTTCCTGATCCCGCCATTCGGCGTGCTGTGGGGGGCGCTGTTGTTGGATGAACCGTTGGGAATGGCGCACCTGTATGGCGGAGTGTTGATTGCCGCGGCGTTGTGGCTGGTGCTCAAGCCTGGAGCGGCGAAACCGATTGAGGTTGCTGCCCGCTAATCTTTCGGCGAACCTGAAAATGCCATCGCGAGCAGGCTCGCGATGGCATTGGTCCGCCAGGAATCAGCTAGCGACTCTTACGAAACACAAACACCAACCCGATGATAATCAGCACCATCCCCAGCAAGCTCAACAACGCCAGCCGGTTGCCAAATACCAAGTAGTCCATGATCGCTGTCACCGCCGGCACCAGGTAGAACAGACTGGTCACGTTGACCAGATTGCCCCGGGCGATAAGCCGATACAGCAGCAAGGTCGCCAGCACCGATACCACCAACCCCATCCACAGCACCGGCACGATGAAACCCATGCTGTGTTCGAAGTGAAACGACTGGAACGGCACGAACACCGCGCACAGGATGAGCCCGGCCAGGTATTGCACCGGCAGGGTGCCGAGCGGATTGTCGGTGATGCGCTTCTGCATGATCGAACCCGCCGTCATGCTCACCAGCGCCAGCAACCCGCAGAGCATGCCCGCCAGGGACATGCCCGCCAGGCCGATGCCTTGGTACACCACCATCACCAGTCCAACCAAGCCCAGCGCCAAGCCGAACATCCGTTGCCAGGACCGTTGGCGCTCCATGAGCACCACGGTGAGGATCGGCTGCACGCCCATCAGCGTAGCCATCACGCCGGGGGTAACGTTCAGCTGCAGCGCCAGCAGATAAAAAATCTGATAGGCCCCCAACAACACCAAGCCGGTCGCCGCCGCGTACAGCATCGGCTTGCCGGCCCGGGGCAGCTTGAATTTCAGCAAGGGGATCAACAGCACCAACGCGCACAACGCGATAGCAAAACGGATCAGCAGGAAAGCGAAGGGTGACGCGTGGGCCAGGCCCAGTTTTGAAAAGATCGCCCCGCTGCTCCACAGCAAAACGAACAGGCTCGTGGAAGCCGTCGCCAATAAGGCGTTTTTGGAAAAGGGAAACATGAAAACCACCTGTAGTCAGGCAAAAAGCCAACTCAGCCGAAGCTGAAATCCAGTCGTTTTTTCAGGCGGGCACAGGGAACGGCAACCGTCGCCGATCAGCCCTGGATGCCAACACCCGGCGGAGATACGCAGGCGTACACCGCAGAGCAACTGACAGGTGGGGGGTATTGACCGATCTGCTCAGGCGGCGGATTCCCGCACGGCACGACGCCAGCGTTGAACGCTGGAACCACAACCGCGGTGAAAGGGAATGCAGGCATGAGCCGATCTCTTGGAAGGCGGGTTCGAAAACCCGGAGAACGCTGACTATAACCAGCGCCCCATGAGCTACGCAATGTTTAAACGAACAACCAATACCCCAGCGCCGTCAACACGGCCACCGCCAGCACGGGCCGCATCACCCGATAGGCCTTGGGGTGCTTGCGCTTGAATTGCTTGACCCGGCCACTGATGGCGTCGCTGAACGATTTGCTCCAAGCATAGGCTCGGTTGATGCCGCCGACGTGCTCATCGTCCAGGTTCTGCGGTGCGGTGGCGCGTCCGAGGAAGGCGCTGATGGTGCGGTTGAAGCGCGTCATCAACGGATTTCTCAGGGGCCGCTCGACATCACAGAAGAGGATCACGCGAGTCTCGGGTGTTTCGTTCTTGACCCAGTGCACATAGGTTTCATCGAACATGACGTCTTCGCCGTCGCGCCAGACATAGATCTGCCCGTCGACGATGATCCGGCAATCGTCGGAATTGGGCGTGGACAGCCCCAAGTGATAACGCAGCGACCCGGCGAACGGATCGCGATGAGGATTGAGGTGGCTGTCGCCCGGCAGCAGCGCGAACATCGCGCCTCGCACGTTGGGGATGCGATTTACCAGCTCGACGGTTCTGGGGCACAACAGCTCTGCCGAAGGCAGCGGTTTGTCGTACCACTTGAGGTAAAAACGCTTCCAGCCCTTCTTGAAGAACGAACCGAAACCAGCGTCGTTGTTTTTCTCCGCGGCGCGGATGTAGCCCTCGTCGAACAGGTGCATGGCTTCGTCGCGGATCACCTGCCAGTTGTCCTTGAGCACATCCAGTTCAGGGAACTTGCTGCGATCCAGGTACGGCCTGGCAGGCACGCCGGAAAACAGGTACATCAAGGCGTTGTAGGGGGCGAACAACGCAGAGTGATTGACGAACTGGCGCAACACCGGCAAACGCGCCTTGCCACGCAAATGCACATAAAGCGTACTGCCCAGAAACAGCAGCAACACCGAGGCCTTGGCAACAAACGAAATGGTCATGGAACAGCTCCTTGTAGAAACCACTTACGCAACGCCAACTGCCCGACGTAGCCGAGGGCCATGCTAAATACTCATGGCCCGGGTAAAAACCATCTGACGTAACATTCTCTATTGAGTAAAGCGCAATAAACACTTTTAACAGGCGCCACCTGAACCTTGGCTGAAGCATCGACAATCATTACCAACGTCGTGATGTTCGGTTACTGCTGCGTCTCCTGCTCGGTAAACAAGTCGCTGAACAGCATGCTCGACAGGTAGCGTTCGCCCGAATCCGGCAGGATCACGACGATCGTCTTGCCCTGCATTTCCGGTTTTTCCGCCAGGCGCACAGCCACTGCCATCGCCGCGCCGCAGGAGATGCCGCAGAGAATCCCCTCTTCCTGCATCAAGCGCAGGGCCATGGCCTTGGACTCATCGTCGGTGACCCGTTCGACCTGGTCCACGATCGACAGATCGAGGTTCTTCGGTACGAAACCCGCACCGATCCCCTGGATTTTGTGAGGACTGGGCTTGATCTCCTGCCCCGCCATCCGTTGGGTAATCACCGGCGACGCTTCGGGCTCTACCGCCACGGACAGGATCGGTTTGCCGCAGGTGTTCTTGATATACCGCGAAACGCCGGTAATGGTTCCGCCGGTCCCCACGCCCGCGACCAGCACATCGACGGCGCCATCGGTGTCGTTCCAGATTTCCGGACCGGTGGTTTTCTCGTGGATGGCCGGGTTGGCCGGGTTATCGAACTGCTGCGGCATGAAGTATTTCGACGGGTCGCTGGCCAGGATTTCGGCGGCTTTCTCGATGGCGCCTTTCATGCCCTTGGCCGGCTCGGTGAGCACCAGTTCCGCGCCCAAGGCCTTGAGCACCTTGCGCCGCTCGATGCTCATGGACGCCGGCATGGTCAGCATCAGTTTGTAGCCACGGGCAGCCGCCACGAACGCCAGGCCGATACCGGTGTTGCCCGAGGTTGGCTCGACGATGGTCATGCCAGGCTTGAGTTTGCCCGAGCTTTCAGCGTCCCAGATCATGTTAGCGCCGATCCGGCACTTGACCGAATAACCCGGGTTGCGTCCTTCGATCTTGGCCAGGATGGTCACACCACGAGGGGCGATGCGGTTGATCTGCACCAGCGGCGTATTGCCGATGGAATGGGCGTTGTCAGCGTATATACGACTCATGACCGGGTCCTTAATGCAGAGGAATTTAGCGCTTTAAGGTAAGCCTGTTGCCCAAGGGCGTCCAGTTGCAGCGAACGTTCGCGCTGTGACAACGGTCAATGGTTTAACAACGGAGACTACTGACATGAAGCGTCGATACAGCTGGCCACTGTGGGCCTTCGTCGCCATCGTTGCGCTACTGGTGGCCTTGCATTTCGCCTTGCCTCACCTGGTGCGCAACTACCTGAACGACAAACTGGCCGACATGGGCAGTTACCGTGGCCAAGTGACCGATGTCGACTTGGCCCTCTGGCGCGGCGCCTATCGGATCAATGGCCTGCGAATCGTCAAGGTTGACGGCAAGGTCCCGGTGCCGTTCGTCGACGCGCCACTGGTCGATTTGTCCGTGAGCTGGCACTCACTGTGGCATGACCACGCGGTCGTGGCCGAGGTGGAGTTCGCCCATCCCGAAGTGAACTTCGTCGACGGTGGCGCCAACCGGCAAAACTCACAGACCGGTCAAGGCACCAACTGGCGCGAGCAGTTGAGCAAGTTGATGCCCATCACCCTCAACGAGGTGCGGATCAACGATGGCAAGGTGACCTTCCGCAACTTCAACTCCAAGCCGCCGGTGAACCTTCGGGCCACCAACGTGAACGCCACTTTCCATAACCTGACCAACGTGGTCGACACCGAAGGCAAGCGCGACGCTCGCTTCGAGGGCAAGGCCCTTGTCGCCGAACATGCGCCCCTGGAAGTCCAGGCCACCTTCGACCCGCTGAGCGACTTCGAGGACTTCGATTTCCGCCTGCGGGCCAGGAACATCGAGCTCAAACGCCTGAACGACTTCGCCGCGGCCTACGGCAAGTTTGACTTCAACGCCGGCCACGGCGACCTGGTGGTCGAAGCCGAAGCCAACAACGCCAAGCTCAGCGGCTATATCAAGCCGCTGCTGCGCGATGTGGATGTGTTCGACTGGCAGCAGGACGTGGAAAACCAGAACAAGAATATCTTCCGCTCCGTCTGGGAAGCGTTGGTCGGAGGGGGTGAAACGGCCCTCAAGAACCAGCGCAAAAACCAGTTTGCCACCCGCGTGGAACTCAGCGGCAACGTCCACCAACAGGACATTGGTGCATTCGAAGCCTTCCTGCAGATCCTGCGCAATGGTTTTGTCCAGGCATTCAATACCCGCTACGAGCAACCGCCGCCCTCCAAGGATTAACCCTTGCCGGTGACGGTATAACGGCCGGTCTGTTCCGCCGCCGCTACGGCTGGTGCGCGCTGCAGCGAGTCCCAGCCCAGGCACGCCAGGGCCAGCGAACGCGGCACCGCTTCGCGACCGCTGCTGTAGCGACTGATGCTACGGGCGCTGACCCCCAGCGCTTCGGCCGCCTGGTTCAACGGCAGGCCTGTGCGGGCGCGCCAACTGATGAAGATGCGGGTGTTTTCATCCTCGGCGTTCTGCGCCAGCGCATCCAGGTACAAAGTGTCGGCGCCGATCTGAATATCCAGCGCCCGCCATTCGACGCTCCAGCCGTCGTCACCCAGCACCGCGCCTTCAAACGCGCCCTCCTCCAGCAAAGGTCGCAGGCCCGGAAAATGTTGCACATCGGCGCTCAGGTCCAGCGTCAGTTGCTGACCATCGATAAAAGTCAGTTCGAGAATGCACGGTAATAAAGGCTGCACGGCCAATAGCCGCGGTCGTTTCATGGGTAGCATCGTTGCCAATCCTCCAGCAGTTGCGCCTGATGAGCCCTGACCCAGTCCAACGACCAACACGTGGCTTACGTGTAGCGCACTTGTGGCGAGGGAGCTTGCTCCCGCTGGGCCGCGAAGCAGCCCTAAAAGCCTGCGAGCGCTGCGCACTCGAGCGGGAGCAAGCTCCCTCGCCACAAGTGCGGCTGATCGTTAGAAAAATATGAATCCAGAAATGTATCGCCAAATTGGCGATATGCAATACTGGCAAGACGCCAAGACTGAGTCAACATGTGACGCCCCATTCAGAGACTGAATACAGCGTCTGCGTTCACAGTCGGCGGGGCCGCGCGTTATAGTCGGGCACGATATCTATTTCGCGCGCCCCGCCTCGCCGGGCCGGCGACTCCGTTCGAGGAAATACCGATGAAGTTCGAAGGCACCCGCGCCTACGTGGCCACCGATGACCTGAAACTGGCCGTGAACGCCGCCATCACCCTGGAGCGGCCGCTGCTGGTCAAGGGCGAACCGGGCACCGGCAAGACCATGCTGGCCGAACAATTGGCGGAGTCCTTCGGCGCGCGCCTGATCACCTGGCACATCAAGTCCACCACCAAGGCCCACCAGGGTTTGTACGAGTACGATGCGGTCAGCCGCCTGCGGGACTCGCAATTGGGCGTAGACAAAGTCCATGACGTGCGCAATTACCTGAAGAAAGGCAAGCTCTGGGAAGCGTTCGAGTCCGAGGAGCGGGTCATCCTGCTGATCGACGAGATCGACAAGGCCGACATCGAGTTCCCCAACGACCTGCTGCAAGAGCTCGACAAGATGGAGTTCTACGTCTACGAGACCGACGAAACCATCAAGGCCAAGCAGCGCCCGATCATCATCATTACCTCCAACAACGAAAAGGAACTGCCGGACGCCTTCCTGCGCCGCTGCTTCTTCCATTACATCGCCTTCCCCGACCGCGTTACCCTGCAAAAAATCGTCGACGTGCATTACCCGGACATCAAGAAGGACCTGGTCAGCGAAGCGCTGGACGTGTTCTTCGACGTGCGCAAGGTGCCGGGCCTGAAGAAAAAACCTTCCACGTCCGAGCTGGTGGACTGGCTCAAGCTGCTGATGGCCGACAACATCGGCGAAGCGGTGCTGCGCGAGCGTGATCCGACCAAGGCCATTCCGCCGCTGGCCGGTGCCCTGGTCAAGAACGAGCAGGATGTGCAATTGCTCGAGCGCCTGGCGTTCATGAGCCGTCGCGGCACTCGCTGATCCTCTTCGTTTAACAAGAGCGAGGGCGATTGCCATGCTGCTTAACCTGTTCAATGAGATGCGCGCTGCCAAGGTGCCCGTGTCGGTGCGTGAATTGCTGGACCTGATCAACGCGCTGAAGCAGCGGGTGATCTTTGCCGACATGGATGAGTTCTATTACCTGTCCCGAGCGATCCTGGTGAAGGACGAACGGCATTTCGATAAGTTCGACCGGGCGTTCGGCGCCTACTTCAACGGCCTGGAAAAACTCGACGATCACCTCCAGGCGCTGATTCCCGAAGACTGGTTGCGCAAGGAGTTCGAGCGCTCGCTGACCGACGAAGAACGGGCGCAGATCCAGTCCCTCGGTGGCCTGGACAAACTGATCGAAGAGTTCAAGAAGCGCCTGGAGGAACAGAAAGAACGCCACGCCGGCGGCAACAAGTGGATCGGCACCGGCGGCACCAGTCCGTTCGGCTCCGGCGGTTTCAACCCCGAGGGCATCCGTGTCGGCGACGCCGGCAAGCGCCAGGGCAAGGCCGTGAAGGTCTGGGACCAGCGCGAGTACAAGAACCTCGACGACCAGGTCGAACTGGGCACCCGCAACATCAAGATCGCCCTTCGTCGCCTGCGCAAATTCGCTCGCCAAGGTGCGGCCGAAGAGCTGGACATCGACGGCACCATCGACCACACCGCCAGGGACGCCGGCCTGCTGAATATCCAGATGCGCCCCGAGCGACGCAACACCGTCAAGCTCTTGCTGCTGTTCGACATCGGCGGCTCGATGGATGCCCACGTAAAGATCTGCGAGGAACTGTTCTCGGCCTGCAAGACCGAGTTCAAGCACTTGGAGTACTTCTACTTCCACAACTTCGTCTACGAATCGGTGTGGAAGAACAACCTGCGCCGCACCTCGGAGCGCACATCGACCCAGGACTTGCTGCACAAGTACGGCGCCGACTACAAAGTGATCTTCATCGGCGACGCGGCAATGGCGCCCTATGAAATCACCCAGGCCGGCGGCAGCGTCGAACACTGGAACGAAGAAGCCGGTTATGTGTGGATGCAGCGCTTCATGGAAAAATACAAGAAGCTCATCTGGATCAATCCGTACCCGAAGGACACCTGGGGTTATACCGCCTCGACCAACATCGTGCGGGAGTTGGTGGAAGACCGGATGTATCCGCTGACCTTGCGGGGCTTGGAGGAAGGGATGCGGTTTCTCTCCAAATAAGCGCTTCGCGCCAGTGATGACTCTTCGCGATCCCTTCGGATCGCGAAGCTTTTCAACCCTTCAAGAACGCCTGAAGACATTCAACCTGCTGCCGATGCGCAACCTCCTGCACCACTGGCCGCAACCGCACCGGCGTCCCTGGCAGGCATTGCGCCAGCCGGGCCAGGGACAGCGGCGTCAGGGCACCCAGGCGCGGATAGCCGCCGATGGTTTGCCGGTCATTGAGCAACACGATCGGCTGGCCGTCCGGCGGCACCTGCACGGCCCCCAGCGGAATGCCTTCGGAAATCATCGCCGGGCCCTGATATTCCAACGTTTTGCCAAGCAGGCGAATGCCCATGCGGTCGGCGCGACTGTCCAGCGTCCAGACCGTATTGAAGGCGTCGAAGAGGCTCCCTCCACTGAACGCACCATTCTGCGCCCCGAGGATCAGATCCAGCGGCTGCGCTTGCTGAAAATCTGGAATCAGCGCGTGCGGCATGGGCCGAGGCGTCGCCGCGCCTGAATAACTCAAGTGTTCGCCGCGACTCAACGCCCGCCCCCGCCCATCCAGGCCACCCAGCTCTTCGCGCACCACCGTCGCCCGGCTGCCCAGCATCGCGGGCGCGTCGAACCCGCCGGGCGCCGCCAGGTAGGCCCGGGCGCCGAGTACCGGTTGTGTGAAAGCCAGGACCTGGCCTTTGCGCAAAGCAAAATAACGCCACGCCCCCACAGGCTGGCCATCGATACGCGCGCCCAGGTCCCCACCGGCCAGGGCCAGCACACAATCCTCTTCAGCCACCACGGTAAAACCGCCCAGCGTGATCTCCACCACCGCTGCGTCCAGCGCGTTGCCCAACATCCAATTGGCCCAGCTCATCGACAGCCAATCCGCCGCGCCGCCCTGGGTCACGCCCAAGTGCCTGACGCCGAAACGGCCGCTGTCCTGCAACAGGCACAGCGGTGTGCTGGCCTCAATCAACAAACGACTCATGCCTGGGCCTCCAACGGAGTGTCGTCGCCCCCCAGGGCGATGAATTCAGCGTGATCGATGGCGGCAAACCGCACCGTGTCGCCGGGTCGCATCAAGCTGTAGCCGTCGCGCTCACGGTCGAACAGTTTGGCCGGGGTGCGACCGATCAGGTTCCAGCCACCCGGCGAGACCACGGGATATGCCGCTGTCTGGCGCTCGGCGATCCCGACGCTGCCCGCCGCCACGCGTTTGCGCGGTGTGTCGAGGCGCGGCGCGGCCAGTTCTTGGTCAACCAGCCCCATGAAGGCGAAGCCCGGCGCGAAACCCAGGGCAAACACTTGGTACTCACGCTCGGTGTGGCGACGGATCACTTGCTCCACCGTCAACCCGCTGCGGCTCGATAGCAGGACCAGCTCGGGCCCGACGCTTAGGTCGTACCACACCGGCAACACATGGCATTGACCGACGGAGCCGGCGTCCGGCGAAAGGTTGTTCAGCGCCTCGCCGATCAGCTCGCGGGCCTGGGTCGGCGTCAGGGCCAGCAAATCGTAATGCACCATCAACGTAGTGTAGGACGGCACCAGGTCGATCAAGTCGCCGGCAAAAACCTCACGCAAACGCTCGCTGGCGGCGAGCATCCACGGCATGTTCGTCTCGGCGATCTCATCGAACAGGCGAACCATCAGGCAGTCCACCGCCACCACTTCCAAGCGCGGCTTCATGGCGCGCTCTGCCCGTCCAGGGCCTGGCGGATACGCTGCACGGCGGCTACGGAACTGGCGTTGTCGCCATGCACGCACAAGGTGTTGGCGTGCAGATTCAAGGGGCTGCCATCGCTGGCCGTTAGCGCATCGCCGCGGGCGATGGTCAGGGCCTGCTCAATGATGATCTCGGGATCGTGATGCACCGCCGCGGGCAATTGCCTGGAAACCAAGTGACCGGCACTGTCATAGGCTCGGTCGGCGAAGGCCTCGAACCACAGCGTCAGGCCGTACTCATCGCCCAAGGCTTGGGCGGCGCTGTTGTCCCGGGTCGCCATCAGCATCAACGGCAACTGCCGGTCATAAGCGGCGATTGCCTGGATTACCGCGCGCAGTTGCGCCGGGTTGGCCATCATGTCGTTGTACATCGCACCGTGGGGTTTGACGTAGCTGACCCGGCCACCTTGGGCGCGGCAGATACCGTCCAGGGCGCCGATCTGATAGTGCAACAGGTCCTGCAATTCCTGGGCGCCATAGGCCATGGAACGTCGGCCGAAGCCCGCCAGGTCTTGATAGGCCGGGTGCGCGCCGATCCGTACGTCGTGGCTCAGCGCGAGGCTGACGGTCTTGCGCATGATGCTCGGGTCGCCGGCATGAAAGCCGCAGGCGACGTTGGCGCAATCGATGAAGGGCATCACCTCGGCGTCCAGACCCATGGTCCAGTTGCCAAAGCTTTCGCCGATGTCGCAGTTCAATAGCAGGCGGTTCACGGTGAACGCTCCTGTAGGCTCTTTCTTTTTAGCTATGAGGCATTGGCCCCACAGGTTATCAGTTACTCGGCTTCCAACTGCTTGCCTTGGGTTTCCGGCAGGCTCAGGGCCGCGAGGATCACCACTCCGTAGGACACCGCCGCGAACGCACCGATACCGACGCTCAATGGCACCTTCTGGCTGAGAATACCGATCAACAGCGGGAACAGCGCCGCCACTGCCCGGCCAATGTTGTAGCAGAAACCCTGGCCCGAGCCCCGGATGCGGGTCGGGAACAATTCAGTGAGGAACGAGCCCATGCCGCTGAACATTCCCGAAGCGAAGAACCCCAGGGGGAAGCCCAGCCAAAGCATCACGGTATTACTCACCGGCACTTGCGTGTACAGCAGCACGATCGTGAATGAGCCGACGGCGAACAGGACGAAGTTTTTCTTGCGGCCAAGAATGTCGCTCAAGTACGCGCTGATCACGTAACCCACATAGGAACCGACGATGACCATCGCCAGGTATCCGCCGGTGCCCAGCACGCTCAAACCGCGCTCGTTTTTCAGGAACGTCGGCAGCCAGGAGGTGATTGCGTAGTAACCGCCCAACGCGCCTGTGGTCAGCAGCGAAGCCCGGATGGTGGTGGAGAGGATGCCGGGGGCAAAGATCTCGTAGAACTTGGCCGGATTCTCCGGCGTCAGCCGGGCCTTGGTCTGGTTGTAGATTTCCGGATCCTTGACCAACCGGCGGACGAAAATCACGAACACCGCCGGCACGATGCCGAGAATGAACAAGGCGCGCCAAGCGTCTTCCGGCGGTAAGACCGAGAATAACAGCGCATACAGGATCGCCGTCATGCCCCAGCCCAGCGCCCAGCCCGATTGCACCATGCCCACCGCCTTGCCACGGTCCTTGGCGCGGATCACCTCGCCCATCAACACCGCGCCAGCGGTCCACTCGCCGCCAAAGCCGAAGCCCATCAACGTGCGGGCGATCAACAGCTGTTCGTAGTTCTGGGCGAAGCCGCAGAGGAAGGTAAAGAAGGCGAACCACAACACCGTCAGTTGCAAGGTGCGCACTCGGCCGATGCGGTCCGAGAGAATACCCGCGACCCAACCGCCGATGGCCGAAGCGATCAGCGTGCTGGTGTGGATCAGCCCCGCTTCACCGGTGGTGATGCCCCACATGGCGATCAGGGTCGGCACCACGAAACTGAGCATTTGCGTGTCCATGCCGTCCAGGGCATAACCGATCTTGCAGCTCCAGAACGTGCGCCGTTCCTGCTGGTTGATGTTGCGGTACCAGTCGAACGGGCCGGAACGGGCCTGCGGCTGGGGGACGCCGAGCGTGTCGGGTGCACTCATGGTGGTTCTCCACGGTTTTATTGTTGTGAGTCTCAACGACGCTGGCGTGGAGACCGTTGCCCCGATTCTTGAGCGCGCAGCCGATCGCGTCCAACGAATAAAACCTTGGCCGGGTCATAAGAAAAATTTGATTGGGCGGAGCATTGCCAGGAAAGGCGGACCGCTTCTGTGGCGAGGGAGCTTGCTCCCGCTGGTCTGCGAAGCAGACCCAAAACTGCCGGGCATCATCAGCCAGACACTGCGCAGCGTCTGGTTTTGGGGCCGCTGCGCGGCCCAGCGGGAGCAAGCTCCCTCGCCACAGGAAACTCACTGAACAATCGGGTCAGAGCCCGCGCAGGTCGCGCTCTTCAATCGGCCGGCTCTGGCGCAGGCGTTTGCCGCCCAGCACGACCCAGTCGATCAGGCGGAACAGGCATTCCAGGCCGAACGACAGCAACAGGGCACCGCTGATGCCCCAGATCATAGCCTCGGGCGTCAGCAGGATCTGGTAGCTGTAGCCGTTCCAGGTTTCCTTGCGGATGTCCGGATCGGCCGCCAGCGCCACTTGCAGCAGGCGGATATACCACGGGCCTTGCATCGCCTGGAATTGCTTGTCCAACGCCTGCTGACGCACAAGCAACGTGTTCAGGCTGTCGGCATCGCTGCGAAAGATCGGGTCCTCGCTGGCGCGGTAATGCGCGACCAAGGCCTGCATGTCGCCCTTGAAAAATTGATTCGCGGTGCCCTGGAAACCCTGGAGCCCGGTTTGCGCCTCGATCAGGTGAGCTTCGACCCGCTTGGCATAGTCGCTGACAAAGCCTGGCACCTGGACCCCGACCAGCAGGCCCACCGCGAACAACACCAACCGTAGATAGCTGAGCAACATAGTCTGACGTCCTTATTCGGTTCGGCCGTGGCTGACGCATTCGCCGCGTCGCCACAGGCTCCATTGGCCCGGTTCGTAGCGGGTCCAGGTTTCGTTTTCAGTCAGGGGTTCGGTGGCAATCACCGTGACCACGTCGTTGGGTGTGGTTTCGGCCTGGAAATCGACAATCACGTCGACGTCCTTGAGCCGCGCCGGACCGAACGGTGCGCGCCGGGTGATCTGCGCGAGTTTGGTCGAGCAATAGCAGAACAGCCAGTCACCGTCGCTGAGCAGGCAGTTGAACACGCCTTTGCTGCGATATTCGCTGCAGGCTTCGATCAACGATGGCAATAATTGCTCCACTTCCACCGGTTCCGGAAAGGCTTGGCGCACGCGGTTGAGCAAATCACAGAATGCCGCTTCGCTGTCGGTATCGCCCACGGGGCGGTAGAAGCTCACGCCCGGCTGGAAA
Organism: Pseudomonas sp. Z4-20; assembly: GCF_051131955.1. NCBI lineage: Bacteria > Pseudomonadati > Pseudomonadota > Gammaproteobacteria > Pseudomonadales > Pseudomonadaceae > Pseudomonas > Pseudomonas sp. Z4-20. The sequence goes on along the minus strand of NZ_CP071641.1, from coordinate 1,591,855 downwards.
TCGGCGAGCTGGCCGTTGTGGGCGAAACACCAGTTTCGCCCCCACAGCTCACGCACAAACGGGTGGGTGTTGGACAGGCAGACCTTGCCGACGTTGGCCTGGCGGATGTGCCCGATCACCACTTCGCTCTTGATCGGATAGCGCTGCACCAGGTTCGCCACCTCCGACTCGCTGCTCGCGGCCGGGTCCTGGAACAGGCGCAAGCCGCGGCCTTCATAGAAGGCGATCCCCCAGCCGTCGCGATGTGGTCCGGTCTTGCCCCCGCGCTGCATCAACCCGGTGAAGCTGAACACGATGTCGGTCGGCACATTGGCACTCATGCCCAATAATTCACACATGCTCGAACCCTTGGAGGAATGGGAGGCCTGGCTACAGGCGCGGTTCGATACGCGAACGCTGAGGGTTGCTCGGCACGGGTGGGCGACCGTAGCGGTCATCGCCGGCGACGCCGAACGGCGGTTCGTCGTCAGGCTCGGCTGCCTCGGCGGCTTTCGCGGCGGCAGCTCGCTCCTTGCGGGCCTTTGAAGCGCGTTCGATAGGGAAGCGGATCAGCACGACAATCAGGTAGAGGCCGAAGGCGATCATGCCGTACATGAGCAGGTCCGACGCTGCGCGCCAGAGATTGTTGCCAACCTTGAACAGCACATCCAGGGCGACAATTGCCAGCGCCGGCGCAACCTTTTCCTTCACCGGGTCGACGATGGTCGGGCTGAACAGCAGCACCGCCATCAACAGCCGCAGCGGCTCGCGCAACCAGCGCCACATGAAGCGGGTCATGCGCATCCATACCAGCAGGCAGCCCAAGGCGGCGAAGGCGTAGAGGCCCCAGGCAATCAGATAGTCGTTCTCGGTCATGGTGTCCATGGCAAGGCAGGCAAAGAGGCGCTTATAGTAACGGCTTTTCGCTCGTCAGGCTGCCCCGGTGTCTGCCCCTTGGCTGGCATGGTGAGTTTTTCGGTCCGGCAACAGAACTGACGTCACCGGCCACTTGTCCCTTTTCGTATCCAGCCCGAGAGTTTTTTCATGCCCCTATCCGCCCACGTTCCCGACGCACCGATTGCCCGCAAGGACGCCGGTGTCGACCCGTATGCCTGGCTGCAGGAGCGCGACACCGACGCCGTGCTCGAATACCTCAAGGCCGAAAACCGTTATCAGGAAACCCGACTCGCCGATCAGGCCGAATTGCGCGAAACGCTGTTCCAGGAAATCAAGGGACGGATCCTCGAGACCGACCTGTCCCTGCCCTCGCCCTGGGGCCCGTACTTGTATTACACCCGCACCACGGCCGGTGACGAATACCCCCGTCATTACCGCTGCCCGCGTCCGGCCGACGACAGCCTGACCGTCGATGAAAGCCATGAACAACTCTTGCTGGACCCGAACGCGCTGGCCGGCGGTGGGTTCTTTTCCCTGGGTGCGTTCAGCATCAGCCCCGACCATCAGCGCCTGGCCTACAGCCTGGATACCACGGGCGATGAGATCTACACCTTGTTCGTGAAGGAATTGTCCAACGACAAGGTCAGCGAACTCTCCTTCGAAAACTGCGACGGCAGCATGACCTGGGCCAACGACAGCCTGACGCTGTTCTTTGGCGAACTGGACGACACCCACCGCCCGCACAAGCTGCTGCGCTATCGCCTGGACGGCACGGCCGCCGAAGAGGTGTTCCATGAGCCGGACGGGCGTTTCTTCCTGCACTGCTACCGTTCGAGTTCGGAGCGCCAGCTGATCCTGTCCCTGGGCAGCAAGACCACCAGCGAGATCTGGGTGCTGGACGCCACACAACCGCAACGGCCGTTTACCTGCCTGGCGCCACGGGTGGAGCACCATGAATATGATGTCGATCACGGCTTGCTCGACGGCCAGTGGACTTGGTTCATCCGCAGCAACCGCGACGGCATCAATTACGCGCTGTACCAGGCGGCCGATACGGGCGAAGCGCCGACCGAGGCTGACTGGCAGCAGCTGATCCCCCACAGCGACACGGTGATGATCGATAGCCTGAGCCTCAACGCCAGCGCGATGACGTTGAGCCTGCGCGAAGGCGGTCTGCCGATCATCGAAGTTCATCCACACGGCTTGCCGGCGTATCGGGTGCAATTGCCAGACGCGGCCTACAGCCTGCACGTGCAGAACAGCCTGGAATTCGTCAGCGAGCGCGTTCGCCTGCGCTACGAGGCCCTGAACCGTCCGGCGCAAATCCGCCAGCTGGACCTTGCCAGCGGTGACCAGATCGTACTCAAGCAAACCCCGGTGCTGGGTCCGTTCGACGCCGATGCCTACGTCAGCCAGCGCCTTTGGGCCACAGCACCGGACGGCACGCAAGTGCCCATCAGCCTGGTGGTCAAACGTGAAGCCCTCGGCCAGCCGGTACCGCTCTATCTGTATGGCTACGGCGCCTATGGCGAGAGCCTCGATCCATGGTTTTCCCACGCGCGGCTGAGCCTGTTGGACCGTGGCGTCGCCTTCGCCATCGCCCATGTCCGCGGTGGCGGCGAGCTGGGCGAAGCCTGGTATCGCGCCGGCAAGCAAGAGCACAAGCACAACACCTTCAGCGACTTCATCGCCTGCGCCGAACACCTGATCGCCGAGGGCTACACCACGGCCGAACAGCTGGCAATCAGCGGTGGCAGCGCCGGAGGCCTGTTGATCGGCGCGGTGCTCAATCAGCGCCCTGAGCTGTTCAAGGTCGCAATTGCCGAAGTGCCCTTCGTCGATGTGCTCAACACGATGCTCGACCCTGAGCTGCCGCTGACCGTCACAGAATACGACGAATGGGGCAATCCCGAAGAGCCGCAGGTCTATGATCGGATCAGGGCCTACGCCCCCTATGAAAACGTTCGCGCCCAAGCGTATCCGGCGATGCTGGTTATCGCCGGCTACAACGACAGCCGCGTGCAGTATTGGGAAGCGGCAAAATGGGTGGCCAAACTTCGGGCCACCAAGACCGATGACAATCCGCTGCTGCTCAAGACCGAACTGGGCGCCGGCCACGGTGGAATGAGCGGTCGCTATCAGGGATTGCGTGACGTAGCGCTCGAATATGCATTTGTCCTGAAGGTTTTGGGACGGGCCTGAGGAACTCTGTGGGATGGCCGGGTCTTAGCTCCATTGGCCAGGCATCCCATCTGTTCTCCCCCAAGGCCAGGCTGACCCTGTAAACACAAGAAAAGACCGTGACGACATGTCAGAACCGACTTTACTGAACAACCAGATTCGCGATTGGCTGATGGACTGCGGCTTGTTCGACCAATTGCTGCCCGTCGACTTCGCCGCGGCGTCGGGCTATTTCAGCATCAGCACCATCGCCCAAGGCGAGGCGATATTTCACGAGGGCGATGCTGGCAGCTTCATGTGCATCCTTCACACCGGCCAAGTGGCCGTACAAAAAACCGGCCCTGACGGCCAACCCGTCACCATCGCTACACTGCGCAGCGGCCGGGCGTTCGGCGAAATGGCCGTGCTCGATGGCGAACGGCGTTCGGCCAGTTGCATTGCAGCCACTGATTGCCAGTTGCTGAACCTGGGCAAGGATTCCCTGGAAAAAATGCTCAACGACGCGCCGAAGATTGCCGCCAAGATCATCCGCGCCCTCGCCGTCTCCCTGTCCAAGCGCCTGCGCATGGCCGATGGACAGTTACTGTCGCAGCAGGTCTAGCCACCAGGCGACTTGGCCTTCGGCGGCTTAGGTTCCAGGCCCGGTATCGGTTGGTCCTTTGGCGGCCTGGGCATTTCGATCGGTGGCAACAAGGGCGGGCCGCCACTTCCGGGGCCGGCCTTGGGTAAGCCACTGGGCGCGACCGGCGGGTACGGCATGGGCGTGGCGGTGCCGGGCGAACCGGGAATGCCCGGCGGCGATACTGGAATGGTCGGCTGCTGGGCCTGTGCATAACTTATCGAGAGCGCCGCCAGGGCAATGGCCGTTAGAATGCTGCACTTCATCAATGGCTCCATGGCTATTGTCTGCTTTGAGGCTAGTCCCTACCGGGCAAGTCTGCCCCTTCCCATGAGATTTCCATGAAACGTTTCGTTCTGCTCGACACCACGCCCATCCCTGACAACGGCGGTGCCCTGTGCCTGTTCGAATATGGCGAAGACTTCGTCATCAAGATCCAGGGCGGTGACGGCGGGCAGTTGATGAATACGCGCATGCACGGTTCCGAAGATGCCCTGGCCGAGATTCCTTGCCGCAAGGTCGCCGGCCGTCCTGGCTCGCGCGTGCTGATCGGGGGGCTCGGCATGGGCTTCACCCTCGCCTCGGCCCTCAAGCATTTGGGCAAGAGCGCCGAAGTGGTGGTGGCCGAACTGGTTCCCGGCGTGGTGGAGTGGAATCGCGGCCCCTTGGGCGAAAAGGCCGGACGGCCGCTGTCGGACCCGCGCACGGTGATCCGCATGGAAGACGTCGCCAAAGTGCTGCAAGCCGAGCCCCAGGGCTTCGACGCAATCATGCTGGACGTCGACAACGGCCCCGAAGGCCTGACCCAGAAAGCCAACAGCTGGCTGTACTCGGCCGGTGGCCTGGCCGCCTGCGCCAAAGCCCTGCGGCCCAAGGGCGTGCTGGCCGTGTGGTCGGCCAGTGCTGACCGGCAGTTTTCCGACAAGCTGAAGAAGGCCGGCTTCAAGGCTGAAGAGGTGCAAGTCTTCGCCCACGGCAACAAAGGCACCCGCCACACCATCTGGATTGCCGAGAAGCTCAAGGGCTGAGCTAAACTCTGTCCAACCGTCATCAGTCTTTTTCACAGAGGTGAACCCATGAGTTCGTCCACCCCACCGTCCACCACCGCCAAGCTGGACCGCATCCTTGCCGACGCCCAGCGCGACCGGGAAATGGGCTACCGCGACAAAGCCCTGAAAATGTACCCCCACGTCTGCGGCCGCTGCGCCCGTGAGTTTTCCGGCAAGCGCCTGAGCGAACTGACCGTTCACCACCGCGACCACAACCACGACAACAACCCGCAGGACGGTTCCAACTGGGAACTGCTGTGCTTGTACTGCCACGACAACGAGCACTCGCGTTATACCGACCAGCAATACTTTGGCGACGGCTCCCTGAGCACGCCGAAGATCGCCAAGGCGACCCATAACCCCTTCGCCGCATTGGCCGGACTGATGAAAAAAGACGAATAGCAGGCCCCATCGGGGGCAAGGGAGCCTGTTCCCTCGCCACGGGCGTATCGTTTTTCGTAAGTAAACGGCATTCCCCGTATAATCGCGCCTTTTCTCAAAGGCACCCCGTCCGTGGCCAACAAACGCTACAGCTGCATCGGTCTGTTCAACCCCAAGTCACCGGAAAACGTCGGTTCGGTGATGCGCGCCGCCGGTTGCTACGGCGTGGCGTCGGTGTTCTATACCGGCAAGCGTTATGAACGCGCCGCCGACTTCGTCACCGACACCAAGAAAGTCCATTACGACATCCCGCTGATCGGCATCGACGACCTGAAGAAGATCCTGCCACTTGGCTGCGTACCGGTGGCCGTCGAGCTGGTGGAAGGCGCCCGGCCGCTGCCCGAATACACGCACCCGGACCGGGCCTTGTACATCTTCGGCCCAGAAGACGGCTCGCTGGACAAAGACATCCGCGACTGGTGCGAAGACGTAATCTACATCCCCACCAACGGCTGCATGAACCTGGCGGCCACGGTCAATGTCGTGTTGTACGATCGCATGGCCAAAGGCAACAACACGCGCTCGGGTCCGCAATTCCGCTGATCGGCGCGAATTTGATGGAACGACGGATTCGCTCTGGCAGTCAGCTTTATACAAATCCCCACACTGGAGACAGATCATGAGCGATAACAATCCGTTCGGGCCGGTTGAGACCACCCCTTTTCAATCCCGTACCCCGCAAAACGTACACGGCTGGGAGCGCATTGGTTCACTGGCCGGTGGGGTGCTGATGATGGGCAAGGGCCTGCGCCGCGGCGGCGTGTTCGGCCTGGCTCAACTGGCAATCGGCGGCATGGCCCTGGCCCGCGGCATCACCGGGCACTGCTCGGCCAAGAGCATGCTGGAAAGGAATCGTCAGCATCTGCACGAAGCCCGCGCCCGTATTGAACAGGCGGGCGATGAGTTGTCGCGCATGAAGGCCAATGCAACGGCCGCGACCGACACAGCCACCGTGACCGGAAATGATTCGCTGGTTTCGCCGAAGGCTGGGCTCTGATCTCGGCTGTGCGACCGATGAAGCGAAATTACTGAAGTAACCGAGTGTCCAGCGCGGTAGAACGTTCGCCAAGAATGCTCTCGCTGAGCTGGACAAACTCCTCGGTATCCACCGTTTCCAAGCGCATCGCGCCCTGTAGCACGTCATCAAGCGAACGCTTGTTGCGCGTCTTCAGGCGGATTTCGCGGTCCAGCTCCTGCAACAACAGCACCGCCTTGGCCACCATAGCAGGGCTCGCCTGTTCGCCGCGCAAGGTCGTGACGCCCTTACTGTCCCGGGCGAGGCGATCATTCAGGGCCTGATAACGTTCGTCGCTCATGCCGCCAGCGCGGCGCAGCAATTCGATCGCGTAATACTCGTTCAGCCCTTCGCCGATCCAGTCGCTACGATCGTCATCGTTGATGCGCGCCAGCACCTGGACCAATTCCCGTAATAGCGGGCTGGTGCCCCGTTCGCTGACCAGCGGTGAACGGCTGTGCAGGTAAACCGAATCACGACCGGCCTGGGCACCACGCCACATCGGGTCGCTCGCACCGACAATCAGCAGCTTGGCAGGATGACGCGGCAGCGCTGCCTGCACTTGCGGCCAGATGAAGGTCAGCAGCGTCAGCACGTCCATCCGCCGCATGCCCTGGCCTTGGGGCGAAGCGACGGTGAGCTCGGTCTCACCCAGGCGCGTGCGGCGGCTGCCGAGCTTGCCGGCGAGCATCCAGCCCGTGGGCCGGTCGAACAAGCGCGAAGGGTTATCGATGCGAAAGCGTTGCTTGCCAATACGCGGCCAGGACGTCTCGATGCTCTTCCAGCCGCCGGGCAGTTCGAATTCCAGGCGCGACACCAACTCGATGCCGTCCTGCTGATCCAGCTTGGCCGGCGGCACCAGGTCATCGCCGCGCATCAGCGCCCATCCCGGGGTCATGCGCGCCTCAAAAGAACCGTTCTTGCGCGATTCGCTGATGCGCACGCGGTAGGTCAGGCTCGCCTTGTCGGCGGCTGGACGCCAAACGCCTCGCGAGCCATGTCCGGGAGTGAGCTGCCATTGGCCGTCCGCCTTGAAATCGCTGTAGCGACCTTCGTCGCCGAGGTCGAAATCCAGGCTGCGCACCGCCGAGCCCCGCGCGAGGGTCAGGCGCACCTCGACCTGATCGCGTTGCGGCAACAGGTGGACGTGATAATCAAGGTCGACTTTCTGCGCCGCCCACAGCGACCCGCACAACGGCAGCAGTGCAGCCGCCAGCATCCATTTCAATCCTGCCGCCATGGGCGCTCCCTGTGATGCGATGCCGTTGGATTTCAGCCTGCACGAAAAATCAGGTGATCTTCCCAATCGTCTTCAGCCACGCTGCCTTCGGCCAGCATGCGCCCCGATTGGGAAATGCGTTCGTGGTGCACGGCGTCCCGATCGCCGCAGACCAGATGGTGCCACAGCGGCAAGTCCTTGCCCTCGCTGACCAGTCGATAGCCACAGGTCGGCGGCAGCCATTTGAACTCATCGGCCTTGCCCGGCGTGAGCTGGATGCAGTCGGGGACGAAGTCGCGGCGATTGGGGTAGTCCGTGCACTGGCACGTCTTCAGGTCCAACAGTTTGCAGGCGATGCGCGTGTAGTAGACGCTGTTGTCGTCTTCATCCTCGAGCTTTTGCAGGCAGCACAGGCCGCAGCCGTCGCACAGCGATTCCCATTCCTGGGGATCGAGCTGATCGAGGGTTTTGCGTATCCAGAACGGTTCGACTTTGGCGGCCATGGCTCGAGCATCAACATCGCGTGGTGAAAAGGCCGACAGTCTAGTGCCGGGACCTCTGGAGGCCAAGCATTGGCGACTGTCGGTAACCGGGGCTTGTCAGGCCGGGCGCCGAGACGTAGGTTGCTGCATCACGTTCCGCCGCCGTGGCGATTGGCAAGCTGGGGGACAAAACCACTCTGGCCGTTGAGCGAGCGGGTGGCCGAAGGCGACTTCACTCTGTAAGGACCCCGCGACCCGTGGCGAGGGAGCTTGCTCCCGCTCGGCTGCGCAGCAGTCGTAAAAATATCAGCCGTTGCCTGATGCATCGTGCTGAATGGTTTTGGGTCTGCTTCGCAGCCCAGCGGGAGCAAGCTCCCTCGCCACGATGGGTCCACAAGTCTTGGGTGGAGTCAGCGGATCAGTAACCCCGGCTGAAATCCACTTCCCCACGCAGCCCATCACCGGCCTCATACGCCCGCAGGTTGTCCAGGAACAGTTGCACCATCATCGGCGGCGAGGTCGGAGCCGAGCTGTGACCAGTCAGCAGCAGGCCCCACGCGGTCCAGAATGGATGACGCTGCGGTAATGGCTCTTGGCGGCAGACGTCGATCACCGCGCCGGCCAAGTGCCCTTCTTTCAAGGCTTGCACCAGGTCTGCATCGACCACGGCCACGCCACGGCCAACATTGATGAACAACCCGGTGGGCTTGAAACGCTTGAACAGCGCCGCGTCATAGATGTCATGGGTGTTCGGGGTGTTCGGCAGCAGATTGATCACGTAATCCACTTCGCCCACCAGGCGTGGCAAATCTTCCAGCGCGCCGACTTCGACGAACGGCGCCAGCTCCCTGGCTTCGCTGGCGATGCCGTACAACTGCACGCCAAACGGCACCAGGAACTGCGCTATGCACTGACCGATATCGCCGGTCCCGACGATCAACACCTTGCGCCCCGCCAGGCTTTGCCCTTGGCGATTGTCCCACTTGCGCTCCACCTGGCTGACCAACCGCGCCAACACTTCGCGCTCATGGCCGAGCATGTAGGTCAGCACATACTCAGCCATTAACTGGCCGAAAATACCGACGGCGCGGGTCAGTCGATAATCGCGTGTCAAACCCTCGGCCAGCAGCGGCGTGATGCCTGCCCAGGTCGATTGCAACCAACGGGGTTGGTGGCCTTGACGCAACAGCGTCGCCAACAGGTCAGGCTGGCCGAGCCAGACCGGGCAGTCGCTGGCCAGCCGCGCCAGCTCGGCGGAGTCACCGCTGGTCAGCACTTCGATATCGGGTGCGGCTTGGCGCAGAAGCTGGGCATATACCGCGTGGTCGTGTTCGGCAATCAGAACGCGCATGAATCAACCTTTCAAAAACAGTGCAGACGGCCGCTGACAGAGTATCGCTCCGTCCTCACGGACCATCGCCAAAATCGTTTCAATGTTTCAAGAGCCCCGAGACGGGCGCCCGGGGTATTGTCAAATCGGGTCGTTGCGTCGTAGCAACTCTTCAGGCAGATGCTCGATGTACTCGTCTTCGGCCGGTGGCATTTGCAAGTGATAACCCTGGGTGTCGAGGTTTTCCAGCACCTTGTTGATGTCCTCCCGAGACAGCTCCCGCTCGGGACTCAGCACCAAGTCAAAGGCATGGATCGCCTTGCCGAATGCCGCCATCAATGGCTCCGGCACACGCTTCAAGGCATCGCTCTTGAGCACATACAGGTACATCTCGTTTTTCTTCGAGCTTCGATAGATGGAGCAGATACGTTTCAAGGCTGTTCTCCGGCGGTGGCCAGGCTGTCGAGCAGGGCCTGGCCCATCAACTCGCGGCGCCAGCCACGCAGCGAATCGGGCAATTGGTAAGGGCCCTCGGGAAAGCCGCTTTTTATCAGGGCCTCGAGGGTTTTCTTGCGCAGCATCAGCTCCGGAGCTACACCCAGGCGCTCGGCTTCGGCCTGCCCCAACGCCTTGAGGCGCTTGAGCAGCGCCGACGCCTCGATGGGCAGTGGCTCGGGCACGGCGGGTGGCCATTGCTCGGGAGGCACGCTGGCCGCACGTTTGATCAGGTCCAGCAGGAACTCCCCGTCCTGGCGCACGGTACGCGGGTGCATGTCTTCAATCTTCGCCAGCGCGCCGAGGTTATCCGGCTGCGTGCGGGCCAGGGGCCACAGTGAATGCTCACGGATGATGCGATTGCGCGGCAAGTCACGGGCCCGCGCTTCGCGCTCGCGCCAGGCACACAGCTCGCGCAGCACGGCCAGTTGCGCACGGGACAGCTTCCAGGCCAGCTTGGCCTCGCGGTACACCTCGTACGGGTCGATTTCGCGACGCAGGTTGGCCACCAGTTCGGCGCCGTCCTCTAGCACCCAGGCGTACTTGTCGTCGGAAAGTTTCGGGCGCAGCTGTACGAAAACTTCCGCCAGGTGCACAGCATCTTCCGCGGCGTAGCTGATTTGCGTCTCGGACAAGGGGCGTTGCAACCAGTCGGAACGGGTCTCGCCCTTGGGCAGTTCGATGCCCAGTACTTCCTGCACCAACCGCGAGTAGCCCATGGAAAAACCGAGGTTCAAGTAGGCGGCGGCCAGTTGGGTGTCGAACAACGGCGCGGGCAGGCTGCCGGTCAGGCGCAGCAAAACTTCCAGGTCTTCGCTACAGGCATGCAACACCTTGAGCACCGCCGGGTTTTCCAGCAACGCGGCCAAGGGTCTCCAGTCATTGATGGTCAAGGGGTCGATCAGGTAGGCGCGCTTGCCGTCGCCGATCTGAAGCAAGCCGGCAATGGGATAAAAAGTGTCGACCCGCATGAATTCGGTGTCGAGGGCGACGAATGGCAACGCTTGCCATTCGGCGCAAAACTGACCGAGGCTATCGTTGTCGCGAATCCAGTGAATATCGATGGCCACACGGCTCTCCCTTGAAGAATGGCGCGCAGTATATATCGCCGTCGGCGGTTGCGAGCATCTACGGAGCAAGAGCTTGAGAGAAATTGCCTGCGCAAACGCAAGAATAGTCCTACATCCAGACTTAACCGGCCTTGCGTAATACGTAAACCCGCTTCAACGCGAAACCAGGCAGGAAATCCTGGTGCCACAGCACGGTGAACCCGGCCTCGATGAACTGCGCTTCGACGTCGGCCTTATCGGCCAGGCTTCGCTGCGTCGGCTTGCCGAGCTTGAGACGCCCTTCGATCTGGACCGAAACGATCACCGTGTCGCGACTGACCCGATGAAATTCGTGCAGCAAGGCCAGGCGATGCTCGCTGGCCTTGATGTGCAGAAACAGATGCACACAAAAAATGCAGTCGACCGCGTTGGCTGACAGGCCGAGGGTAAACGCCGAACTCGGGAAAGTCGTGACCCGTTCGAGCAATGCGCCTTCATGATGGCTGCGGGCGTGCTCAAGCCTGTCTGGCGACGGGTCCGCCGCCAGGATCACCCGATTGGCATGTTCGCCCAAGACCGGCCAGAACCGCCCCGCCCCACACGCCACGTCCAGCACCAGCCCAGGCTCACCCGCCACTTTCAAGGCGTTGCGCACCAACTGCTCGTCACGCCAGAACGCCAGGCGCAAGCGGCGAGGCGCCGGCTGACGGCAGATTTGCGCATGCTCCTGGTCATGCTGCCTGGCGAACTCAAGCTCGACAGTGGATGGGAATTGCCGGGGCATGCTCACAGCTCATGAAAAAAGGTTGAAGGACAGGTTAAACAACGCTGCGTGAAAAAAAGGTGTAGGCATTATTCCCGGGCCAGCACGCCGTCAATCACCGCACCGCGACAGCTGGCGAACAAGTCGAGATCCTGGTTGTAGACTTTGCTGTTGATCTCCAGCAGCCCGAGCATCGAATGGAACAGGTTGTCCTGGCTCAGGGGCTTGTCCCGACTCAGTTGCAGGCAATGGGTATCGACGGCGAAGGACTTTTGGTAGCTGTCAGAAAACCAAGCCAGCATCGCCACGTGCTTCTGTTGCTCCGGGGCCAGCATGTACGGCGTGCCATGAAGGAACAGGTTGTATTCGCCCAAGGACTCGCCATGGTCCGACAGATACAACATCGCGGTATCGACCTTGTCCTGATTGGCGCGCAGCAGATCGATCAGCGTCGACAGCACGTGATCGGTGTACACCAAGGTGTTGTCGTAACCGTTGACGATGCTTTCTCGACTGCAATTGTTCAGGGCGTTGCTTTCACACACGGGAGTGAAATGCTCGTACTCCTTGGGATAGCGCTTGAAATACTCCGGCCCATGGCTGCCCATCTGGTGCAACACCAGCACGGTGTCCTTGTCCAGGGTGTCGATGAAATGCTGCAGGCCCTGGAGCAGGATCTCGTCGCGGCACTCGCTGTTGGCGCACAGGCTCGGGTCCTTGAGATTGCTCACGTCCTGCACCGTGACCCGGTCGCAGGTGCCCTTGCAGCCGGATTGATTGTCCCGCCAGATCACCTCCAGCCCGGCGCGCTTGAGCACGTCCAGCAGGCCCTCTTCGTTCCTGGCCTTGCTGGCGTCGTAGTTCTTGCGCCCCATATTGGAAAACATGCAGGGCACCGACACGGCGGTTTCGGTGCCGCAGGAATGCACATCGGTGAAAGCGATCAGCCCCGCCTCCTTGTCCAGTTTCGGCGTGGTATCGCGCTTATAGCCGAGAATGCCGAAGTTTTCGGCCCGGGCGCTCTCCCCCACGACCAGCACGGTGAGGGATTTTCGCCCGTGGGTTTGCCAGGCCGGGTTGCGACTCGCATCCTCGCCCAAGGCAATGAACGGTTGCTTGGCTGACGCGACCTGCTCGCGCAAGTAGCCGATCGACGCGCCAATGTAGTTGCTTGGCACGACCATCAAGTGCAACTCGTGGTGGTTGCGAAACAACGAAGACAAGCCCTGGTAATTGCTCAATGCAACCCCACCGAGCACCGCAGCCGAGGCCACCGCGACAATCAGTTTACTTAACAACTCCTTGGGCCAGCGACGATAGTTTATCGGGGTCTTGAACAATAACCACGCCGGCAAGACACCCAATAAGAACAAATAGGCAAACAACTTGACCGACAATAAGTCACGCACTTCCGTGGCATTGGTTTCGGCGAAATTGCGTAACATGCCGGCGTCGATCAATACCCCATACTGGGCCATGAAATACGCCACGCCGGCACTGATCACGAACAGCAGCGCCAGCACAGGCTTGAGCAGCGGACGGAACGCCAGCAGCGTCAGCACCAGGTTGAACGCGCAGAACACCATCACGCCAAAGGCCAGGCACAGCAACACTCCGTGACCGTCCGATGCGGTGATCGTGAGCAGGTGTTGCCAGAGCACCAGATTAAAGCCCACTAACAGAAACGCACTGGCGACCAGTGTCACCCACTCGGGGCGCACGGCTTTAATCGTTAACATGATGGCGGGGACTTCCTGAGCGTTGTTCTTTATAAGGCTGGCGCAGTAAATGTGAAAAACTCATTTCCTACGGCAACACAAACTTTAGATAGCCCGCCATCAATTTTTCGTGAAAAAATTGCTGTTAAATCATTTTTTAGATAGCCACTTCAAACAGCCATCGCCTACTCGATCCACTGCGTGTGCACACCGTATTTCAAAGACCGATGGCTGCCTTGGCGTAGGGGCCCCGATCAATATCGAGCACTTCCACGCACAGCTGCACGCTGACGCCGACGGGCCATGGGCCCAGATCCTGGATCACCGCCAGCAGGCTATCGGCCAACTGCTTCTTGATCTCCGGTGAACGACCGCTTAGCAAGGCCAGTTTCACATGCACGAACCCGCGCTCACCCATGCCGGTGCCAACGCGAAACGTCTCGATTTTCACGGCCCGGCTCTTGATGTCGAACTCGGCGGCGAACTGACCGGATGCCACCAGTGCGTTGTTCATGCGCAACAGCGCGACGTCGGCGTTCAGCTCGGTCAGGTTGGCGGTGTACTCCATGTGCAGGTGAGGCATGTGTTCGACTCCGTTTCGAAGATGATATCGGGATGACAATCGGCGCAACCATACCTCGACTTTGCTGTTTCAGGCAGGTTTTGTTTCGCCCCTCGGGCCCTTGCGCTCACTCATGAACGCCTCCAGACGGGACCTCAGCCAACGCTCGGCCGGGTCATTGTCGACGTGGCTCAGCCAGACCATGGACAGGTCCAGGGTGGGCGTCTTGAAGGGAAAGGGTTCGCTGAACAACTGGCCGGAAGCAGCCATGGCGGTGGCGGTATAGTCCGGCAGGCTGGCGATCAGGTCTGTGCCTGCCAGTAGCGCCGGCAATGCGCTGTACTGCGGCACCGACAGCACGACCTGCCGCTTGCGACCGATCTCGGCCAGCCATTCATCGGCGAAGCCGGCAATATTGGCTCGCGCAATTCGTTGCGGTTCATGCATGGCTCCTGGTTCGAGTCGATTTTGAGCAAGCTCTGCAATGCCCTGAAATATCCCACAATCATTGGAAACGTATTGCCATTTTGCGAAAGTTTTCAGCTTGGCTAGGCTTGCGACGACATGTTCAAAACGTGTCTTGAATGAATGAATCGCAGGGAGCGAACCGATGTATTTTGAAATCTACAGACAGACCCGAGGCACCCCCTACACCGGACAAGGCCAGTGGCGCTGGCGCTTGAGGGCCGGCAATCACGAAACCATCGCCAGCGGCGAATCCTACGTGAACAAGGCTGACTGCCTGCATGTTATCGGGTTGATCAAAAGCGCCCACGGCGAGACGCCCGTGAAGGAAATCTGACCCCCGAGGGCTATTATCGCGAGGCTGCTCGGTGAAATGAGCAGCTCTGTCCAACACCAACTTCGTTGTTTTGCTTTGGCGTGTGGAACCAGGCGGGTATCGTGTACAGACAACAGCGAGAGGTCGATGCCCATGGCTCAATCAAGCATTTGTCGCGATTGGCTGCTGCGCGCTCCTGAATCGGGGAAGCTGGAACGCATCGAGGCCTATTTCAGTGGTCATGGCTACACCACCCACCGGCATGACACCTATGCCATCGGCTTCACCCTTTCCGGCGTCCAGAGCTTCAATTACCGGCACAGCAAACGTCATAGCCAGCCGGGCGGCACCATCGTACTGCACCCAGACGAGGTCCATGACGGTGAGGCCGGGACAAGCGACGGCTTTCGATACAGGATGTCCTACATCGAACCGGCGCTAATCCAGCAAGTGCTGGGGGGCAGGCCATTGCCCTTCATCGAAGGCGGGCTGTCGAACGACCCCCGACTCAACATCGCGACCCGCAGGCTATTGAGCACGCTGGAGCATCGCCTCGATCCGCTTGAAGAGGACGATGCCATCTACGACGTAGCCCAGGCACTCGCCGTTGCGGCAGGGAACAGGCGTGGACGCAGGTTGCTGGATTATCCTGCAGCGGAGCGCGCAAGGCTGTTCATCCATGATGCCCTTGGCCAGCCAATAACCTTGGATGACCTGGTCGAGGCCAGCGGTCGTGACCGATGGAGCCTGTCCCGGGACTTCCGCGCCTTGTACGGCACCAGCCCCTATCGTTACATCATCCACCGTCGATTGAGCCAAGCCCGTCGCCTGGTATTGCGCGGCATGCCGTTGAGCGAAACTGCCTTGGCCTGCGGTTTTTTTGACCAAAGCCACATGACGCGCCTCCACACCCAGGCCTTCGGCATCTCGCCTGCGCGCTGGCTGAAAATGCTGCGCTAAAGACCTGTGCCGAGCAGCGCAAAAAGCTGCACGATCATCCAATACCGGCCCCACCCCAAGGCAATAAGGTAGCGCTCATATTCCAGTTGAGAAGCGTGTCCGATGAATCATTACTCCCCCATTAACTTCGCCCAGAAATACGCGCTGTTCCACGAGCAGTGGGCGCCAAAAGTGGTCGCCGAAATGAACGACTACCAGTTCAAGATCGCCCGGCTAGAAGGCGATTTCATCTGGCACACCCATGCTGATACAGATGAAACCTTCATCGTGTTGGAAGGTGAGCTTCGTATCGATTTTCGCGAGGGTGCAGTGACGATTGGCGCGGGCGAAATGTTCGTCGTCAAAAAAGGTGTCGAGCACAAACCCAGTGCCAAGCAGGAAGTGAAGTTGTTGTTAATAGAACCTCGGGGCGTGATCAATACCGGCGAAGAAACCAATGAGCGAACAGCGGTCAATGATGTCTGGATCTGACTGGGCCAAGTTCAGTCGTATTCCGCTTCCTGATGGTCGCCCAGCAGCCGGCGCTGGCGAGGCGTCGCGGCGGCCAGGACCTCCGGATTGAACCTCCGCCGGCGCAGGTCGGTGATTCGCCTGACGTTCAACACAACGGGCATCAGGACAAAACCGTCCTGATGCAACGCTCGCAGCTGATCGTCAACGGACACGGCAGCACCTGCCTCAGGTACGGAAGCGGCCGGTCAGCTCTGCCAGGTTTCTCGACAAGTTGGAAAGCTGCTGGCTGGCGTGCATGCTTTGGGCGGAGTTGGCGGCTGCTTCGTTGGACAAGTCGCGGATGTCGGAAATATTGCGGGCTATTTCCTCGGTAACGCTGCTCTGCTCTTCACACGCGCTGGCGATCTGCGCGGCCATGTCGTTGATCCGCTGGATCGAACCGCCGGTACCGCTGAGCACCTGATCGACGCCCGCGGCGCGTTCAACGCTGTCGCGCGCCTTGTTGCTGCCGACCTGCATGGCTTGCACGGCCTTGGCAACACCGCTCTGCAAACGCTCGATGCGAACCTGGATGTCTTTGGTCGAATCCTGGGTCCGCGCCGCCAACGCCCTCACTTCGTCGGCGACCACGGCAAAACCACGGCCCTGCTCACCGGCTCGCGCGGCTTCGATGGCCGCGTTCAGCGCCAACAGGTTGGTTTGTTCGGCGATGCCACGGATCACCTCGAGCACGGCGCCGATGCTGGAAGTTTCCTGGGCTAGGGCCTCGATCGTGCCCGACGCGCTCTCCACCTCCTGGGCCAACTGGCGGATCGAATCGACGGTACTGCTGACCACTTGGGCGCCGTCGCGGGACTGGCTCGTCGCCTGCTGCGCGGCCTCGGAAGCGCTCGCCGCGTTATGGGCTACTTCATGCACCGCCGCGCTCATCTGCGTGGCAGCGGTGCTGACCTGGTCGAGCGCCGCATGCTCGCTGCTGATCAAGCGATCATTTGTCGCCGCCATGCTGGCCATGGCGCGCGCTGCGGAGTCGACCTCCCCGGTCACCCGCCCAACCTCGGCGATCAACGGCTGCAACTTGTCGAGGAAACGGTTGAAGGCGCTGCCGAGCTGGCCCAACTCATCGGCCGAACGCACTTCGAGGCGTCCTTTCAAATCGCCCCCGCCCTCGGCGATCTGCTCGACTCGCTGCAACAATCGGCGCATAGGGGTCAGCACTACCAGTGGCAGAACAACGATTACCAAGATGCAACCAAGCAGGCCGACCAGCAGAATCACGCCCTGATGCACCCCGACTGCTTCGCCGTTTTCAATCGCCGCGTCGCCCTCGCGGTGCGACGCGGCATCTTCCAGCTCACCCAGCTTGTCGATGGAATCACGCATGGTATCGAACAGGCGCTCGCTGTCACTAAAACTCAAGGCGCTGGCGCCCTGGGGGTCGCCGACAGACTGCTCGATGACCCGCCGCGAAACCTGCATCCATTTTCCGAAGCTGTCGTTGAACTGACTGACCAACGCCAGCGCCTCGGCACCGGGCTGCATCGCGGCATATTGCTGCACG
Organism: Pseudomonas sp. Z4-20; assembly: GCF_051131955.1. NCBI lineage: Bacteria > Pseudomonadati > Pseudomonadota > Gammaproteobacteria > Pseudomonadales > Pseudomonadaceae > Pseudomonas > Pseudomonas sp. Z4-20. The sequence goes on along the minus strand of NZ_CP071641.1, from coordinate 1,574,301 downwards.
CGGTCATAGGCCTGCTTGGCATTCTCGCCATGACTGGCGCTCAGCGCCTGCACGTGTACGTCTGCATGACCATCCAGCAGACTGCGCTCGGCGACGAACGCCTGATAAAGATCGCGATCCGCATTGAGCAACAGGCTGATGGCCGGCAAATAACGTTTGGTCAATTGCGTGCTGGACTCGGTCACTTGACCGATGCCGCGCATGCCCGTCCACCCCATTAGCGCCAGCAATACAGCCAGGAAGGCGACTGGGAGAGTGATCTTCCAGCGAAAGCCAAGGTCGGCAAAAAATCGCGGCATGGGGGTCACTCCTTACACGGGGGAATACCTACCTATCGGCAGCCATGTCTTGAGCTATAGCCCATTAGTCTGATTGTCACAAAGGTTTTGGTGTGAAGGGCTGTGGTTATGCAGGATGCGGAGGGGAGTTGAGCTGGATAAAAAAGTATGGGGTGGACGCAGTACCGTCGGGGATTTTTCTGACATTTTCCGCTCACATAATTCAGGGAAGAGTCCTACGCATCGTCTGATTGATGATCTCTGCAGGACGGCCCTATAGTCCAAGCGTCATTCGTAGGAGCGGCTTGGGTTTGGCGACTCGATGACAAATGGTGCGGAAACGGGACCGGCCACGATTTTGAGTTCGCTTGTAATCGCCCCGCTTCATAATCGTGGTCTCTCCCGAATGGCTTATTGTCCGTGCTCGCGAAACCACGACTCCATGTCCTGGACTCCCATAGCCTGCGGCGGCGGTGGGCAATTCTCTGTCAGACACTGTTCAGCGGGATCGAAGCGGAATACCTGGCCATCCGTAGCGTTAAGACGCATTTGTACAACGGGCCAGAAACGCCTCGTCTTCTGGTAATAATCGTCCTGGGTATAACGAGCTCCCGCCAACCCATCTCCCGGCCTGAGTCCGGGGCCGTGATACACCGCTTCAATGGGTAATTTCTCGGCAATGTCCTTCGGCCAGGCCGCCAGCACCAACTCGTTCCAGTTGTACTGGGGGTGCGCGACCGTGTTGCGGATGTCCATGACCACTTGGGCCATATCCGCCGATGTATCGAAACTGCAGGATTCATAAGGCGCCGTGGCGTACCGGCCCTGCCAGCTCGCCACGCTGTCAACACCTCCCGTTGCGCAGACCATACGCCCGGTGCAGGCTTCGATCAGATTCCCCGTATAACCGTCGAACGGGTACAGGCAACGCAGCGTCAGCGGATGGGCCGCTGGCGCGGAAGATTCCTTGAACAACAAGCCTTGAGGTCCGGCGGGCAAGTGCATCACAGCATCGGCCCGTGCATAACTGGCGGATACACCATTAATCTGTTCTGATCGGGGGCTGGGATCCCATGCGTGAAACGCCGTGACGGCTTCGGTCGATCTCAATATGATCCCATTGCAATAAAACGATGCCCGCCCATCCGGACAGGTCTTGGCCGTATCGAAATAGCGCCTGTTCAGCCGCTCCGCCACCTGATAACCAACGTACACTTGCTCCTGCACATCAAAACCAAACACCAGCCCGTCGGGCTGCGCCAGATCCAGACGCAGAATCGGCAGCCATTGACCAGTGGCCGCGAAATAATCGTTCTGGTCAGACTGGGCCACGCGCAGTCCCTTGTCCCCCTGTACGTCATAAAACAACGCTTGCACCGGCACTTGCGTCGGGGCCTGGGGATCCCAATTGCGTACCTGTACTTGGTTGGGTTGGGCAACCCAACTGCCGCCCAGTTGTTCATGGGCCAGCAGGCTGGCGCGAAACTGTGCCGCCACCCGGCTGCTCAGCGAACATTGCGCCGCAGGCTGCTGGTCTTGCTGCTGGAAATGCGCCAGCCAACCCGGCGCATCGTTCACGCCCTGCGCGGCGCAGGAGCCCGGATCACCCTCGCTGCCGCCTGCGCCACAGCCGTATTTATCCCTATTCGTCGATACCAACGGGTAGGCACAGAGCACGTCCAACGATTTTCCTTGGCTGATGGCAGTTACCGAATCACTGAACACCATCCCGCTGGGCTGTGTCAGAGTGCGGATGCCCAGGTCGCGGCGCAAATAGGAAAAGTCACGCGCGCCCAGGGCATCGGCGGTGGGACCATGCTCCCAGAATTTCACGGTGAAGCCGCTCGCCAGCCCACTGACCAGCACCCCGCTACAAAAGTAGGCCGGCTGGTTATTGGGGCATTGCTGCGGTGCATAGCGGTAACGATTATTAAGCAAGTGCGCGACTTCAGGCCCGGTGGCGGCCTGGACCGCCAGCACAAATACGATCGATACCAGACCCAGGAGCTTGCTCAGCAGAAAATTAAATCCCATGAATGCCTCCTTGAAACCAGGTTTACAGAATCACGCGTCGCCCCCCGAACACAGACAAACAGTAATCGCCGTTGGACGAAGCAACATCGTTAAGGATCCAGGTACCGCTCCAGGTTCGGACCGAAATATTGTCGACCCGCCGCTCTTACCTGAGGAGCCGGACAACGATCGCTCAGACACTGGTCGTCCGGACTGAACCTAAATATCCGGGCATCCGGCGCATCCAGCCGCAGTTCGACAATCGGCATGAATCGACCGGTTTGCTGGAAGTAATCATCCTGGAGATAGCGTGAACCGACCGGCCCATTACCCTCGAAAAGCGCATCGCCATAAAACACCGCGTCGATCGGTAATTGCTCGGGAATGTCCTGCGGCCAGGTCCTGACCATGAACTCATTCCAATCCCTATCCGCCATGTGCACGCGAATATCGATCGTCAGTTGGATCTGCTCCGCAGTCGGCAAAAAACTGCAGGTGTTATAGGGATAGGTACCATAACGCTCCATCCAGGTAGCCACGCTGTCGATCCCCATTTGCTGGCACACACCGTGGGACGAACAAGCTTCAGCCAGATTTGAGGTACCTGCATCGACAGGATAGGCACAACCCATCGTCAGCGGGTAAGTAGCCGGCGCGGCCCACTCTTTGAATAGGAACCCTTGACGCCAAACCGGTCTGAGGACGTGTGCATCGGCCCTCAAATAAGTCGTGGAAACACCATTGTTCCGAACAGATCCCGGGCTGGGATTCCAGGAATGGAATGCGGTATTCGCATCGGTTCCCCTCAACACCACTCCATTGCAGTAGAACGACGCACGACCGTCTGGACAGGTCGGCGCCGTATCGAAATACCGCCTGTTGAGCCGCTCCGCCACCTGATAGCCCACGTACAGCTGCTCTTGCAAATCAAAACCAAACACCAAGCCGTCGGCCTGGGTCAGGTCCAGGCGCAGGATCGGCAGCCATTGCCCCGTGGCTGCGTAATAGTCCTTCTGATCGGACTGCGCCACGCGCAGTCCCTTGTCCCCATGTACGTCATAAAACAACGCTTGCACCGGTACTTGCGTCGGGGCCTGGGGATCCCAATTACGTACCTGTACTTGGTTGGGTTGGGCAACCCAACTGCCGCCCAGTTGTTCATGGGCCAGCAGGCTGGCGCGAAATTGTGCCGCGATGCGGCTGCTCAGCGAACATTGCGCCGCAGGCTGCTGGCCTTGCTGCTGGAAATGCGCCAGCCAACCCGGCGCATCGTTCACGCCCTGCGCGGCGCAGGAGCCCGGATCACCCTCGCTGCCGCCTGCGCCACAGCCGTATTTATCCCTATTCGTCGATACCAACGGGTAGGCACAGAGCACGTCCAACGATTTTCCTTGGCTGATGGCAGTTACCGAATCACTGAACACCATCCCGCTGGGCTGTGTCAGGGTGCGGATGCCCAGGTCGCGGCGCAAATAGGAAAAGTCACGCGCGCCCAGGGCATCGGCGGTGGGACCATGCTCCCAGAATTTCACGGTGAAGCCGCTCGCCAGCCCACTGACCAGCACCCCGCTACAAAAATATGCCGGGTGTCCTCCGGCACACTGCTGCGGTGCATAGCGGTACCGATTGTTAAGCAATTGCGCGACTTCCGGGCCGGTTGCAGCCTGGCTCGTGAAAATGAGCAGTGCCAGCATCAGGACCAGACCTTTACCGAGCCAAACCGAATAACTACTCATCGTGACGCTCCCCGACACTATTGTCCGTGCTTGAGAAACCAGGCATCTGCTGCTTCCTGAGCCCCGAACGATTGCTGGGGTGGGGCGCAACTGCCAGCCAGGCATTGATCGTCGGGATTAAAGATGAATACCTGCCGGTCCGTGGCACCAAGGCGCAGTTGGACGACCGGCCAGAAGCGCCCCGTACTCTTGAAATAGTCATCCTGGATATAACGCGCGCCGGCCAGGCCATCCCGAGGGAAATAGGACGTGTGGCTATAGAAAAGAGCGTCGACGGGCAACTGCTCGGGAATATCCTCCGGCCAGGCCGCCAGAATGAATTCGTTCCAGTCGTATTCAGGCATCGGGATCGTTCTGCGGATCTCATCGATCAACTGAAGGTTCGTTACCGTTGGGTCGAAGCTGCAGGACAGGTAGAGACTCGCGTGGTATTTCGCCGTCCATTTTTCCAGGTTGTCGATCCCTAGATTGGCGCAGGCATCATTGACCAGGCAGGCGTCGGTGCCCCATCCCGTATGCCCGTCGTAGGGGTACCCGCAGCGCAATGTCTGCGGATGCGCGGACGGAGCTGCCATCTCCTTGAACAGCAGCCCCTGAGGCCAGACGGGCCTCGGGGCCAGGGAATCGGTCCTTAAGAGCGTAATGGAAATACCGTTGTTTTCTTTCGAAGCGGGGCTGGGATTCCAAGAATGAAAAAGTGGCGAAACATCGGTTCCTCTCAATATCACCCAATTGCAGTAGAACGATGCCCGACCATCCGGACAGGTGGCCGCCGTATCGAAATAGCGCCTGTTCAACCGCCCGGCCACTTCATAGCCGATATAAATCTGGTCCCACAGCTCGAAGCCGAAGACGTCATCCCGGGCCCGCGACATATCCAGGCGCAGGATCGGCAGCCATTGCCCGGTGGCCGCGTGATAATCGTTCTGATTCTTCTGCGCCACACGCAAGCCGCCGGTTTGACTCAAGTCATAAAACAACGCTTGCACCGGAATCTGCGTCGGCGCCTGTGCATCCCAAAGGCGCACCTGCAACTGATTGGGCTGGGTCACCCAGTCACCCCCCAACTGCTGGTGGGCCAGCAGGCTGGCGCGAAACTGTGTCGCGATCCGGCTGCTCAGCGAACATTGCGCGTCGAGCTGCTGGCCGTGCTGCTGGAAATGCACAAGCCAGCCAGGCGCATCGCTGACCCCTTGCGCGGCGCAGGAACCCGGATCGTCCACTGTCCCGCCGGCCCCGCAACCCTCAAGCCCGTGTATCGTCGTCGGTAAAGGGTAGGCGCAGCGCACGTCGACAGTCTTGCCCTGACTGATAGCCGTGATCGAATCGCTGAAGACCATGCCATTGCTCTCGCGCAGGGTGCGTATACCCAAGTCTCGTCGCAAATAGGAAAAGCTCCGGGCACCGACCACGAGAGCGTTGTCCGTATGCTCCCAGAACTTGAGCGATAGCCCGCTCGCCAGACTGCTGACCAATACCCCGCTGCAAAAATATGCAGGGTTCCCACCAGCACACTGCTGCGGTGCATAGCGGTAACGATTGTTAAGCAATTGCGCAACTTCCGGGCCGGTGGCGGCATGGACTGTCACGCCAAGCAGTGCCCATGACAGCATCAATATCTTGAAGAAATGGCTCATGATCGCGAGGCCCGCTACGTCAATGCTTCGACGGCTCGATAACAAGCCACCTGGTCATTGAGCAAAGATCGCACCGCATCGCTGTCGCCCCCTCCTGCGGCATGGCCCCACGTCACGACCCGACCGTCTGCGGTCAAGGCAGTAAAACCATGGGTGTTGCCATAAATGGCCTGGACGTCCGTCAACCCTTCGGCGACAGGACTCGCGTCCCCGCCCACAGTGATATCGCCCCACGCCATGACACTGCCATCCTTGCGCAGGGCGGCAAAAGCCCTGGATGAGCCGACGACTTGGACAATGTCGTTGAGCCGGGCAATCTCGTCACTGAGTTCGCCCCCGGTTTCCGCCGTCCCCCAAGCCACCACGTGGCCATTTTCCCGGCGAGCCACGAATGAATGCCAATTGGCGACCACTTCGACGATATCGTCCAGGTCCCTGATCACGTCCGGCAACACGCCGCCGTGAGTCGCCGCGCCCCAGGCGACGATATGCCCACTGGCTCGCCGGGCAACGAACGCCTGCGCATTGGCACAACTCAACTCGACAATATCGTCCAGGTAGGCGATCTTTTCCGGCAGCGCACCGCCCTGCTCCGCTCCTCCCCAGGCAATCAGCCGGCGATTTTTGCGCAGGGCCGAGAACGCGGCGTCATTGCCCATCACGTCGTCGATATCGTTCAACTGCCCGACCGCTTCGCCCAACTCGCCGCCACTGGCGGCAGCGCCCCAGGCCACGATCTCGCCAGTGCGGCGGATCGCGACAAACGCCGACGCCCCGCCGCACACCCTGACGATATCCGTGTAGCCCTCGATGGGCGCGGGCAGCAACCCACCGCGTTCCGGATCTCCCCAGGCGACCAATTGACCACTGCGTTTGATACCGGCGAAAGCCGCGCCATTGCCCACTACTTGGGCAAAGTCCAGCCTCGACAGCTCACCCATGGTCGCGCCATGGGTGGCCAATCCCCAGGCAACGACATTGCCATTGGCCCGGCGCGCAGCGTAGGCGCCCGCCGTGGCGCTCACCTCGGCCATGTCGTCCATACTGATGATGGTCGGGGGAATTTTCGCGCCCTCGATGGCGTTGCCCCAGCCGACCAGATCGCCCATGCCCCGGAGGGCCACGAACGCCGCCTCCCCCGTCAGCATGCTATCCAGGCCATTACCCAACACGTTCGCCGGATTGACGATGATCTGAAAATCCGTCGTTCGCACGCGCAACGGACGGGACGAGTCGGTGTCACGAAAACTCGTGCCGGCCACCCAACCGTCGTCACCGTCGTATTGCCATTGCGCCAGGATTGGCCGCCCGGTCGACGCCTGAAATGCGCTCAACCGACGCGAACATGCCGAACAGCGATACAAACCACGGTTGTACCGCGCGCCCATGACCCGCAGCTCGCCGGAGCCTACGTCCCGCTTGATTGAGTACACGGCCTCTGGGCTCGGCTCGCCCCCGTTGACGGTATAGGACAACACGACAGACCGGCCTTCATTGGCGTCGATCACACTGTACGGGATGGCCACTTCCAACGCTTGCCCGCCCTCGCTCGGCAGGACCTTATGCGTCACCACGGTACTGCCGGCATCCGCCGCGCCCGCCAGGTTCACCCGCAGCACATCGCCAGCTCTCAGCCAGGCTTCGCGTGGGATCAGTACCGTGGCGTTGCCTAACAAGTCGTCCGGGTTCAGTTGGTTGTCCTCGGCCTTCAGAATCGTCGGCGCAGGCAGCGGCAGCTTTGCCACCCGAAAGCTGAAGACATCAGAGTCCTCGTCTGCTCCGCCCGCCAAGCGCTGCACCGTGTAGCTCAGCGCCACGCTTTGGTCGAGGAACCGGCGGGCCTCTGCCTGGGCCACGGTGAAGTACAAAGGTAGGCCCACATCGTTATAGGTATAGGGCTTGTCGCGCGTGTAAGCGGTCACGACGCCTGCCGCGTCCGCCCAGCTGAGCACTGCAAGATCACCCTCGACCAAGCTGCCTGCGGGAATTTGAACCCTGATACCCTGGGGCACCGAATCGGGATCAAGTGTCGCGTCCTCACCCACTCCCTCCACGGAAGGTGGTGGCAACAAAGCGTTTGCTGCAGTGTTCTCTGGCGTGTCGTTCATGTCGCGCCCCCCTCAAGCAAACGGTCATGACACTCGTTTGGAAATACCGAGTGCCTGGTGATGGGCGCCGGCATCGGCTGACGTCTTGTCACCGGTGTCCATTTCATAGATCCAATAGGTACCCGCCCCCGCCGCGTCACCGGTCCAGAACGAATAGGGCAGCCAACCCAGATATTCCCCGACCGCCTCACCAATGTCCGGGTGCTTGTACACTGCCCGTAACCGGTCGAGGTCCGAGCGCGTGACCCTGTCCAGGTCGGCGACAGCACAAGCCGCGGTCATGCCCTGCCAATCGGCGCTGTTACTCAGCCAATGCACTTGCCGGATGCCCTTGACGGTCAGCTCATACTGGCGCGGCTGATTCAGGCTGTCGGTGGCGGTGATCGTGCATTGGCCGTTGCCCCTGGCGGTCACCTCGCCGGCCTGGGCATCGACGCTGGCCACGTACTCGTTGCTGCTTTCATAGCGATAGGGCGGGGTGCCCCCGGTCGCCGGTCGTGTCATCCGGGCATAGGGCGGTACGTCCAGCGGAGCCTTGTCGGCCACCGCGACATAATTATCCTGGCTGAGATCGAGTGTCGCAGGCGCCTCAAAGCCAACGTCTATTTTCAGTTCAAAATTATCCGAGGGTTCCGTGCTGCCATCGCTCATCAGCACGTCATAACGGATGATTACGATACCGTCCGCATCAGCAACAAAATGCTCTGCCTCGACATAGAACACGACATCCTTGATCGTCGTTCCTACGGGTAGCTGATTACTGTAGGTAGGGCCGACGAAGACAAACGCCTTCTGCCAGCCAGTATCGGCGGCAGAGCGCTTGAGCCGGACACGGGCACCATCAAGCGGGATATCGGCAGGGTCGAGGATGCCGTCAGGCGCCTCATCCACCGACGGGGGAGGCAGGTTTACCGCACGTTCAGGTGTGCCGGACATGATGAGGCCTCATAGGTAGAGAGGACTCGGCGTCCTTACGGTGCGCCGAGACGGATCAAGAACCGGAAAAATGATTCAAGAGTGGCTGCTGGCGTGCTCAGCCTGGGCGGCCAGGGCCCTCGGTGCCGGTGGCGAGCGGTAGTAGGAGACGTTGTTGCGCAGTTGCCCGATCACTGCGGCGTTGTTGCCACCGCCGCCAGGATGCCCCCAACTGACCACATCGCCACTGGTCGTCAATGCGGTGAAACCGTGGGAGTTGCTGTATATCGCCAGCGCGTCAGTCAAAACCGGCCCCCCGCCGCCGCCCACCAGCGCATTGCCCCAGGCTATGACCGAGCCATCACTGCACAACGCGGCAAACGCTTCGGAACTGCCGGCAATCTGCACAACGTTTGTCAGCCCTCCAGGATGGGTACCGCCTTCATTAGGTCGCCCCCAAACCCCTACGGTACCGTCGCCACGACGCGCGGCGAATGCGCGCCAAGTGCTGACGACTTCGACAACGTTGCTGTTGGGTGACGGAATCCCGCCGCCTCCGTAATCCGGTGTGCCCCACGATTGCACCTGCTGACTGTTATTCAGGACACAGAACGCCTGGGCGTTTGAACACCCCAGAGAAGCAATGCCGGAGAGATTCGGTGACGTGCCGCCATAGGCAGTATTGCCCCAGGCCACCACTCGGCCGCCTGCACGCAACACCGCGAAAGCGGCGAAACTGCCCAAGATGTCCACGGCATCATTGATAACGAGGTCCCCAGGCATCGTGCCGCCGTAGTCACCGTCCAAATTTCGACCCCAGGCCACGACAGGGTTATTCAGACGACGAACCGCAAATGCCTGGGAGGCGCCGTAAACATGTGTTGTTCCGGGGAGCCCTCCCAGTTCCGGAGGAATCAAATCCGTCTCCTGACCTCTCCCCCAGGCCACCAGGCTATTGTTGCTGGTCTTGCGTCCGGCAAATGCATTGCCATTGGCGGCCAACTCGGCGAAGCCATAAGGCGATACGCTTCCCATCATCCCGCCTGCGTTCGAATCGCCCCAGACCCGCACAGTGCCGCCACTGTCCAGCGCCGCATAAGCGCTCTGGGTGCAGCTCACTTCGAAAATATTGCTCAGGGCGGGAGGTGCCGCGCCGAAATCCGGATTGCCCCAGCCCACCACATCGCCCTGGTCGCGCAAGGCTACAAAAGCTGCACCGCCATCGGTAAGCGTATCGGCCCCGTTGCCGAAAATATTCGCCGGGTTCAACGTCGCCTCATGGCTGCTGGAACGTACCTGCAATGGCTTGGATGGTTGACTGTCGCGCCAGGTAGCGGAAGGTGCACTCCAGTTGATTTCATCCGCATACTTCCATTCCACCATCAGCGGCTGGAGCGTGTCGGCGCGCAACGCACTCAATAGCCGTGAGCTACCAGAAGCTCTATATGTCGTGCGGTTGAAACGTGCGCCCATCACCTTGAACTGCTCCTGCAATACAGGCGTTTCAACCCGCATCTTGAACGGCAGTGACGGTCCGGTGATGCTCCCGTTTCGATCCCGCGTATAGGTCACCTTGACGCTCTTGTCGAGAAACCTTTGCACCACAGCCGCGCCGATCGGAAAACGCAGATAACCTAGCTGCGTGTCATTGAACGTATAAGGTTTTGGAGGAGATACATAAGGAAGAGCGACACCGCTTTCATCCGTCCAGGTTACAACGACCTCATCGCCTTCCAGCAACGCCGTCCCCGGCACCCTGGTCCAGACCTGGGTTGTTTGAGAGGGATCGAGCGTGCCGCCGTCCTTAACACCTTCAACGTTGGGCGCTGGTAGGTCCTGCTCGACCTGACCAAGGTGGACATTGATATATTTGATTGAGGACTGGTTGGAGTTGCCCAACTGATCCGTCACCCTGAATTCAAGCGGCGTGTTTGGGTTGTCCCCTGCCTGTATGAATGTATCGGTAAAGAGCGTATGCACCACGGGCACCAAACCGTCCAATACTTCAAATGGAACCGTCGCATTGCCTATCAAGAAATTGATGCGGTCGTAGGTCCGCCGATTGGAATAAGTAAAACCAAACGCTACACCCTGCGCCGCCCGTTCACCGCTGACTCCGTCGGCAATCACGTCGACTGGAATGACCAGGTCCAGGCCTTGGGGTGCAGGCTCCCCCGGCGCCCGCAGGTGATAAAGTACAAGCAAATCCCCTGATGACACACCGTTCTGACTGGGACGGGTTACTTTGTAGTGCAACCGGTTGACACCATTCAGTAACCGACCATGGGGCACATGCAGCTCCATGCGCAGCTGTTCTTCTCCTGGCCCTACGTCCTTACCATCCACCGGAAATGGATCGTCGTTGACGTACAAATCAGCTCGGTCATCCACCGCCATTGTCCAGGAACGTTTCTGGAGTTCGGTCCACGGGTCGATCAGGCATCTCAACCCCTTGGGCTGATTGTCGTACAGGCTCTTGGGAATGCCGCCATGCGCAATACCCGCCGGCTTCACTGGCGTCACCCACCCCATGATGATCACAGGGAATAGCTTGAACAATTCGTTCAAGGCGGAAGATTGGATGTCCATGATGTCTCCTGACAATGGTGGGCGGCCTTTCGGCATGGAGCCATGAGACTTCAAGCGGCGAAGGCTGCCTACTGTCAGAACTTACAGGTCGGATGGATTTAAGACGAACGGCGGGCTGGGGTGACTTGAGCGAAGGTGTTTTACAAAACGCCAGAAACGAAAAAGCCCCTGAAATGTTCAACCATTTCAGGGGCTTAGTCGTATTCAATTATGGCGGAGAGATAGGGATTTGAACCCTAGGTACTGTCGCCAGTACAACGGATTTCGAATCCGTCCCGTTCGGCCACTCCGGCATCTCTCCAGTGGCGCGCATCATACCAGCACATTCGCCGGAAGCGAACCCCCGGGCGAAATTTTTTCCGTGCTATCAGATGCTTGCGTCGATTACAGCGGTACACCCAGGCGCTGGGCGACTTCTTCGTAGGCTTCGATGACGTCACCGAGGCCTTGGCGGAAGCGGTCCTTGTCCATCTTCTTCTTGGTGTCCTTGTCCCACAGGCGGCAGCCGTCCGGGCTGAACTCGTCGCCCAGGACGATGGAGCCGTCGCTGAACACGCCGAATTCCAGCTTGAAGTCCACCAGCAGCAGGCCGGCATCGTCGAACAGCTTGGTCAGCACGTCGTTGACCTTGAGGGACAATTCCTTCATGCGCGCCAGTTGCTCGGCGGTGCCCCAACCGAAGGCCACGACGTGGGATTCGTTGATGAAGGGATCGCCCTTGGCGTCGTCCTTCAGGAACAGCTCGAAGGTGTAGGGATTGAGCTTCATGCCCTCTTCCACGCCCAGGCGCTTGACCAGGCTGCCGGCGGCGTAGTTACGCACCACGCATTCCACCGGGATCATGTCCAGCTTCTTGACCAGGCATTCGTTGTCGCCCAGCAGTTTGTCGAACTGGGTCGGCACGCCGGCGGCTTCGAGTTTCTGCATGATGAAGGCGTTGAACTTGTTGTTCACCATGCCTTTGCGGTCGAGCTGTTCGATGCGCTTGCCGTCGAACGCCGAGGTGTCGTTGCGAAACAGCAGGATCAAGCGGTCAGCGTCGTCGGTCTTGTAAACCGACTTGGCTTTGCCGCGGTAGAGTTCTTCACGTTTTTCCATGATGGGCTCCGCTTGCTAAGTAGTGGGCTAGGCGATATGTCGCCAGTCGAGCCCTGAATCTTGATCGGCCAGTTGCAGCCAGTCCGGGTCGCACCCGAGAGTGTCGACAAAACATTGCCGGGCCAGCTGCGGCAGGTTGTTCTTGCTGCTCAGATGGGCCAGGACCAGGTGTTGCAGGCCTTGCCAGCCCAACTCGGCCACCAGGAACGCCGCCTGGTGGTTGTTCAAATGTCCGTGTTCCCCGCCGACCCGCTGCTTGAGAAAGTACGGATAGTACCCCCGCGCCAGCATGTCGCGGCAATGGTTGGACTCGATCATCAGCGCATCGAGGTCCCGATAACTGTCCATGACCCTGTCGCAATACGAACCCAGGTCGGTGAGCAACCCGAAGCGCCGCTCGCCATCGCTGAGGACATATTGCGTCGGCTCCCGGGCGTCATGCGCCACGCTGACCACGTTGATGTCCAGGGCACCAATGCGCAACTGCTCGCCGCCGGCCACGAAGCCAGCCGGTTCGATGGGTTTGCGCAGGCCGCCATGCGTTCCGCGGCTCAGGTAGACCGGCAGATTGTAACGCCGAGACAGCAAACCCACGCCATGCACATGATCGGCATGTTCGTGGGTCACGAGTATCGCGCTCAGTTGCGCCGGGTGAACACCCAGGCGCAACAGGCGCTTCTCGGTTTCTCGCAAGGAGAAACCACAATCGACCAGCACATAGGTGCCGGCGCTGGCGATCAGCGTGCCGTTGCCCTGGCTACCGCTGCCGAGAACGGCAAAACGCATCGGATCAGCCCAGGTTGTCCTGAATCACGCCCAACACTTTGCGGGCCACATCGGCCGGCGCCACGGTGTTGATGTTTTTCTCGACGGTCACCTGGACGTTGTCGCCGACCTTGCTCAGGCGAACCTGATAACGCTCGGCACGGGCTTCGATCTCTTCCTTGTCCGGCGCGCTGCCGAACAGACCACTGAAGAAGCCGGGCTTCTCGTCTTTCTTCTCGGCTTTTTCGGCGAGGTTGATGTAGTAGAGGCCCAGGCTGCGGTTGATGTCTTCAACTCGCCATTCGCCCTGCTCCAACGCACGACCCACGCTCGACCAGGCGCGATCCAGGTCGGAGCCGACGTTGAGCACCGGATTGCCGCTGCCGTCTTCGCTCAGGCTGACGCGGCTCGGCGTGTCGTAGTCACGGGTCGCCAGCATCGAGACTGAACCGCCCTGCTCGGCGTTACGGCTCATGCTGGCCAGCATGTCGTCGACCAGCGCGGCGTCGAGACTGTTGTTCACCGAACGGTTGGTGAAAGCCACGTCGGCGGTGCTGCCGGCAGGACGCTCGGCACTGACCACGTAGATTTCACTGGTGTTGCGCTGCACGCCCGGCTCGATACGCACCCGCACGCGGGTTTCGCTGTCGGCGGCGACACCGGCGGCGCTCAGGCGCTTGGCCATGGCCGCGGACAGTTCATCGGAGCGCTGCCAGGTGGTGGTGAACTCACCGGTCTGCGGACGCTGTTCATCCAGGCGGAAGCCGTTGTCCTGGAAGAACTGGATCGCCACGGGCCAGACTTCGGCCGGCGGGTGCTGGCCCATGACCCAGCTTGAGTCGCCACTCTTTTGCAGGGTGTAGTCACTGGCATCGGCCACGGCCGTCAACGGCTGTGGACGCGGGACGACGTATTCCCCTTTGACGCTGTCGTCGGCGACGTTGCGCGGGATCGGCAACAGCGGATCCAGGCGCTTGGCGACACTGACGTCGGGTGGCAGTTGCATCGGTGCAGTCTGTTGCGCTTCGAGGTAGTCGCTACCACGATCGCGGAAATAACCATCCGGGCCCCAGACCCATCCGCAGCCACTGGTGCTGGAGATAATCAAGGCAAGTGCGGAAAGGCCGGCCATTCGCTTCATGCGGTGTAGTTCCTCAATTAAACCAGGACGCCGGACTGGCGCATGGCCTGCCGCAGCGGTTCGTGACAGGTAGTGCTCAACCAGGTGAGCGGCAGGCGAATGCCTTCGTGCATCAAGCCCATTTCGACCAGGGCAAATTTCACTGGGATCGGGTTGGCCTCGATGAACAGGTCCTTGTGCAGCGGCATCAGTTTTTCGTTGAGTGCCCGTGCGGTCTCGGCGTCGCCCTTGAGCGCGGCCTCGCACAGGTCGGCCATCTCGCGGGGGGCGACGTTGGCGGTGACGGAGATGTTGCCCTTGCCGCCCATCAGGATCAGCTTGACAGCGGTCGGATCATCGCCGGACAGCACGATGAAATCCTGGCTCACGCCATCGAGGATGGCCTTGGCACGCGCCAGGTCGCCAGTGGCTTCCTTGATGCCGATGATGTTCGGTACGGTGGACAGGCGGATAACGGTCTCGGCCTGCATGTCGCAGGAGGTGCGGCCGGGAACGTTATAGAGAATCTGCGGGATGTCGACGGCTTCGGCAATGTGCTTGAAGTGCTGGTACAAGCCTTCCTGGGTCGGCTTGTTGTAGTACGGAACGACCAGCAGGCAGGCGTCGGCCCCGGCTTCCTTGGCGTTGCGGGTCAGCTCGACGGCTTCGCGGGTGGAGTTGGCGCCGGTACCGGCGATCACCGGAATGCGCCCATTGACCTGCTTGACCACGGCGCGGATGACTTCGATGTGCTCGTTGACGTCAAGGGTTGCCGACTCGCCGGTAGTGCCGACGGCGACGATGGCGTGGGTGCCGTTTTCAAGGTGGAAGTCCACGAGTTTGCTGAGGCTGGCCCAGTCAAGACGCCCTTGTGCATCCATGGGTGTGACCAGTGCCACCATACTGCCCGCAATCATGAAACCGCTCCTGCCGGAAAAAGAGAGCCGTAATGGTACTGGCGCCAAGATGCTTGTACAAGCGAACTCCCATTCCCCTTGGCGATGGTTTTCGCTACCCTTCAGCCTTTGATCGGTACCGATAAGCTCATACGCCGGTTTCCAGCCTCCGTTTTCGTCGCTACAAGCCTCGATCCTGCTCTTGAACAGGTGTTTGCGTGATGTCCCGCAACGCAGCGCCACAAAAAAGCAAAAGGCTTGAACCGTTCGTTTTCCCAGTGCTGTCGCCCCGTCGAGCTGAAACATACCGACCGCTCATCGCTTTAGGAATGCTGCATGTCCACCCCCACAGTCCGCGAACAATTCCTTGTTATCAGTGCCCTTGGCGCCAACCCCATGGAGCTGACTAACGTCCTGTGCCGCGCCAGCCATGAAAATCGCTGCGCCGTCGTGACCTCACGCCTGACCCGTCATGGCGAATGCAGCGCGCTCGTGCTCGAGATCTCCGGCAGCTGGGACGCCCTCGCCCGCCTGGAAGGTAGCCTGCCCGTGTTGGCCAAGAAGCACGCCTTCACCGTTAACGTGGTGCGCAGCGCTGTCTTGGAGAACCGTCCCCAGGCCCTGCCCTACGTGGCCTATGTGAGTTCGGCCTACCGCCCGGACATCATCAACGAGCTGTGCCAGTTTTTCATGGACCACCACGTCGAGCTGGAAAACCTCACGTGCGACACTTATCAGGCCCCGCAAACGGGCGGCACCATGCTCAACGCCACGTTCACCGTGACCTTGCCGGCCGGCACCCAGATCAGTTGGCTGCGTGATCAGTTCCTGGATTTCGCCGATGCGATGAACCTGGACGCATTGATCGAACCGTGGCGCCCACAAAACCCAATGTAAGGAAGCGTTCATGGCCGTTGCCATCGACCAGTCGGTTACCGATTTCCAAGCGCCCGCCACCAGCGGGCAGACCGTCAGCCTCGCGGCCCTCAAAGGCAAGCAGGTCGTGATCTACTTCTACCCCAAGGACAGCACCCCCGGCTGCACCACCGAAGGCCAGGGTTTTCGCGATCAATACGCACAATTCCAGGCGGCCAACACCGAGGTGTTTGGCGTCTCCCGGGACAGCATCAAGTCCCACGAGAACTTCAAGTGCAAGCAGGAATTCCCGTTCGAGCTGATCAGCGACAAGGACGAAGCCGTCTGCCAGCTGTTTGATGTGATCAAGCTGAAAAAGCTGTATGGCAAGGAGTACCTGGGCGTTGACCGCAGCACATTCCTGATCGACAAGGACGGTGTATTGCGTCAGGAATGGCGTGGCGTGAAGGTGCCGGGCCATGTGGAAGCGGTGCTGGCGGCGGCTCAGGCGCTGAATAACGCCTGAGGTGTCATTGCCTGGGCACATGGCGAGTCGGCTCGCCATGTGCCCAGGACCCCTACAAGAGCGGCGCCACCACCGGTTCCTTGCTAGGCCACGCATCCAGCACTGCCTTGAACAGCGTCGCCAGGGGAATCGCGAAGAACACTCCCCAGAATCCCCACAGCCCGCCAAACAGCAAAACCGCGCAGATGATCGCCACCGGGTGCAGGTTCACCGCTTCGGAAAACAGCAGCGGGACCAGCACGTTGCCGTCCAGTGTCTGGATGATTCCGTACACCGCCATCAAATAGATGAACTGGTCGCTCCAGCCCCATTGGAACAGCGCAATCAGCGCCACCGGCACGGTTACCACCACGGTGCCGACGTAAGGCACCACCACCGAAATCCCCACCAGCAGCGCCAGCAACGCGGCGTAGTTGAGGCCCAGGGCGACGAAACCGATATAGGTGACGCCGCCGCAGATGAAAATCTCGATGACTTTGCCGCGAATGTAGTTGGCGATCTGGCGATTCATTTCCTGGGCTACCCGAGTGATCAGCGCCCGTTCACGAGGAAGATAACCCCGAACCCAGCGCCCGATCATTTCCCGATCCTTGAGAAAGAAGAACACCAGGATTGGCACCAACACCAGATAGATCATGATGTTCACCAGCAGCGGCAAGCTGGACAGGGAGAATGTCAGCGCCCACTGGCCGAACTTGCCGATCTCGCCGCGCACCACTTCGATCGTTTGCAGCACCTGCTCATCCGAGACCAGGTGCGGGTAGCGCTCCGGTAATAGCAGCAGCAGCGATTGCCATTTCGCGAGCATCCCTGGCAGCTCGTTGAACAAGGTCACCAATTGGTGCCAGAGCAAGGGCACGATCACCACAAGGAACACCACCAGCAGCCCCATGAACAGGGCGAACACCAACCCCACCGCCACGGAGCCTGGCAGCCGCAAGCGCTCCAGCGTTGTGACCAGCCCCTGCATCAGGTACGCCAGCACCATCCCCGCCAAGACCGGCGCGAGCATGCCTCCCAACGTCAGGACAGCCGTGAAGGCCAGGAACAACAGCACGGCCAATACCACCGCCTCTTCATCGGAGAAGTAGCGCTGGATCCAGTCACGTAACACTTTGAACATTAAAAATCCCTATGAATTGCTGTCCGTTTTCAGGCTTTCTTCAGCCAATAACGGTAGACGCCGTTTTCGTCTTCTTCACGCAGCAGCGTGTGACCGGCCAGCCGTGCGAAGGTACGAAAGTCGCGCTGGGAGCCCGCATCCGTCGCGATCACCTTGAGCACGGCGCCGCTGGCCAGGCGATTGAGTTCCAGCTTGGCCTTGAGCAACGGCAACGGACAGTTCAGGCCGCTGGCGTCCAACTCGGCATCGTAGGCTACAGCATCGGTCATTGTTTCACTCCGCAACAGTCGTCGAGCCGCCTAGAATATCTGGTCCCGGACCCGCTGTCCGGCTACAGTAAGGTCTTTGTCGACTAAGGCTCCGTGCATGACATTTCTGCGCCCCACCCTGCTGACGCTCGCTTGCCTGCTCGCCTCACCGGGCTTCGCCGACGACCTGCCGTCACTTGGCGATGCCAGTTCTGCCATCGTCTCGCCGGAACAGGAACATCAACTGGGTCGCGCCTGGCTGGCCCTGCTGCGCAGCCAGGTCTCGCAACTCAACGATCCGCAGCTCAAGGACTACGTCGAATCCAGTGTCTACAAGCTGGTGGAAACCAGCCAGGTCAATGACCGGCGCCTGGAGTTCATCCTGATCAACAGCCCCCAGCTCAACGCCTTCGCCGCACCCGGCGGAATCGTCGGGGTCAATGGCGGACTGTTTCTCAACGCGCAGACCGAAGGCGAATACGCATCGGTCATGGCCCATGAACTGGCGCACTTGTCACAACGTCACTTTGCCCGCGGCGTTGAAGCCCAACAGCGCATGCAAGTGCCGATGATGGCGGCGTTGCTGGCGGGCATCGTGATTGCCGCCGCCGGTGGTGGTGACGCGGGTATTGCCGCCATCGCCGGGACCCAGGCCGCCGCCATCCAGGAACAACGGCGCTTCTCGCGCCAGAACGAGCAGGAAGCCGACCGCATCGGTATCCAGAACCTGGAAAAGGCCGGCTACGACCCGCGGTCCATGCCGACCATGTTCGAGCGCTTGATGCGCCAGTACCGATTTGACGCCAAGCCCCCAGAGTTCCTGCTGACTCACCCGGTCACCGAATCGCGCATTGCCGACACCCGCAACCGCGCCGAGCAGGCCAGGCCAGGGGGCATCGAGGACAGCATGCGCTATCAACTGATCCGTGCACGGGTCCAGTTGACCTATGAAGAAACGCCGGGGCTGGGCGCCAAGCGTTTTCGCGCGTTGCTGGACGAAAACCCGAAGAACGATGTCGCCCGTTATGGCCTGGCGATCGCGCAAATCAAGGGCGGCCAGCTGAATGAGGCTCGCGAGAACCTCAAGCCGTTGTTGGCGAAATCGCCTAACGAGATCATCTACAACCTGGCCGAAGTGGATCTGGACATTACCAGCAACAAGCTGGCGGATGCTCAAGCTCGCGTCGACCGGCTGCTGGTGCAATACCCGGGCAATTATCCGCTCAACCAAGTGCGTGTCGACCTGTTGCTCAAGCAGAACCGCCCCGCCGACGCCGAGAAGGCCCTCGAAACCCTGCTCAAGAACCGCCCGGACGACCCGGACGTCTGGTACATGGTGGCGGAAACCCGCGGGCTGTCAGGCAATATCATCGGCCTGCATCAAGCACGTGCCGAATACTTCGCACTGGTGGGCGATTACCGTCAGGCCATCCAGCAGCTGGACTTCGCCAAACGGCGCGCCGGCACCAATTTCCCGTTGTCGTCGCGCATCGATGCCCGGCAACGAGAGCTCATGGAGCAGGAGCGCATGGTCAAGGACATGATGGGCTGAGCATTCGCCAGACATAAAAAAACCGCCTCGTTCGAGGCGGTTTTTTTCAGCGATCAACCGGTCATTCGGCCAATTTGAAAGTAATGAAGCTCGCACGTCCCTGGCGCAGGACCCGCATCGACACCGAACGATTCTTCGGCAGTGCCTGGGCAATGTCGGTGAACGCCTTGGTGGAGCCGATGGCCTGATTGTTCAGGTGCGTAATGATGTCGCCCGGTTGCAGGCCGATCAGTGCAGCTGGACCGTCCTGTACTTCCTTGATCACGACGCCGCCTTGCAGCTCCAGCGTGCGCTTCTGCTCCTCGGTCAGCTCAGCCACGGCCACGCCCAGGCGATTGCTGCTGCGCTCTACGCCAGACTTGGGCTGTGAATCCAGTTCCTTGCCTTCTTCAGGGATGGCGCCAACCGTCAGCTCGACGTTCTTGCGCTTACCTTCACGAATCACTTCCAGGTTGGCTTTGGCACCAGCCTTGAGGGCTCCCACCAGGTGCGGCAAGTCAGCGGACATGATGATCGGCTGGCCATTGAGGCTGAGAATCACGTCACCGACTTGCAAGCCACCCTTGGCTGCCGGACCACCTTCCTGAATCTGCGCCACCAGGGCGCCAGCAGGTTTTTCCAGCCCGAACGACTCGGCCAGGTCCTTGTTCACTTCCTGGATGACCACGCCCAACCAGCCGCGGCTCACCTTGCCCTCGCTCTTCAACTGGTTGGAGACGTCCATCGCAACGTCGATCGGAATGGCGAATGACACGCCCATGAAACCGCCCGAACGGGTGTAGATCTGGGAATTGATGCCCACGACCTCACCGTCGAGGTTGAACAACGGACCTCCGGAGTTGCCCGGGTTGATCGGCACGTCGGTCTGGATGAATGGGACGTAGTTTTCGTTTGGCAGGCTGCGACCGATGGCGCTGACGATACCCTGGGTCACCGTATGGTCGAAGCCGAACGGCGAACCAATCGCCACCACCCACTGGCCGGCTTTAAGATTCTGCGACTTGCCGAGCTTGAGCACAGGCAGATTCTTGCCTTCGATCTTCAGCAACGCCACGTCGGAGCGTGGGTCGGTGCCGACCAGCTTCGCCTTGAGCTCGCTGCGATCGGCCAGGCGAACCAGGATTTCATCGGCATCGGCGATCACATGATTGTTGGTCAGGATGTAGCCATCCGGCGAAATAATGAAGCCCGAGCCCAAGGACTGCGCTTCACGCTGGCGGCCACCACCGGGCGAGCGCGGCTGCGGCATTCCGCGTTCGAAGAACTCACGCAACATGGGCGGAAGGCCTTCCAGGTCTGGCATCTGCGGATCCATCACCCTGCGTTCCGGCAGCTTCTGCGTGGTGCTGATGTTCACGACGGCGGGCGAAGCCTGCTCGACCAACTGAGTGAAGTCAGGCAACTCGACCGCCACCGCGGGAACGGCCTGACCGAGAACCAGCACGGTGGCAAATATGGAGAGATAGGTTTTCAAGCGTGGTATCGACATACGGCTCCCGTTACGACGAGCATGGTTAAGCGATATGGAGCAGAAACACCAGAGCACGATACGCTGGTATTTATCCTCCGCAAACAGACAAGGCCAGAGCCGAGCGGCTCTGACCTAATAGAAAAAAAATCGTTTTTTTGCAAATGAAAATGCTGACAGGAAGTTTCGGCATTTCGATCAAGCCTCGGCGCTACCGGCCTCATGCGCAATCGAGCCACCTGAGCAATGGACTACTTGGCTGCCGCGACGTCGGAGCGCATGGACAGCGCAATCCGCTCTGCCGTACCGATAGGAATTTCTCCAACCACCGTGACCATCATTTCGCCTTGCGGCGTGGTGAGACGACGAGATACAGCAGCCGTCGGCCCCAACTGGGTGCGAGTGTCGGTAGCTGTAGCACCGTTCAACGGTTCGAGAAACACCGAAAAGCGAGCCAGGCCATCGTCGTACATCAAGCTGCTGACCTGGACCTTGGTGTCCGGATCCTTTCGCGCAACGCTGCTGGTCAGTTCGAAGCCAGGCGGAAGCCAGTCCGAATGCCAGGCGGTCTTTACCGCGGGGGCTTTATCAGGGTCTTGCGCAACGGCCTTGCACTCGGCGCTGGCCTGCAGGTCACCGTCCGAAGGTTCGGCGATATTCAGGCGGGTAAACTGGAAGCGTTCGAGCAACTGGCCCTTGTCATTGAGCAACAGAGACTTGAGCGGCAAACCGGTTTCCTTGTCCAGATGCAACTCAAAGCCATAACGATGCTGATCTTTGGGCGTCAGGGCAACGATCACTGCCTGTCGCCCAGCCACACGCGACTTGCCAATGACGGCAAGGTCATACCAATTCTTGAGTTTTTGCGGATCAAGCGCACGCGCAGTACCTTCAGGCGTATTTCCCAGCCCGGCAATCAAGCTGCCACTGACGCATTGAGTACGTCCATCAATGCGCATGACCTCCTGTGCCGAACCGTCGAGCTGCAATAGCCGCTCGCGGACTTTGCCATCAAGGACGCGATGCCAGATGTTATGGGTGGAAAAACTACCGTTACGCTCGTAAACGAAAGTACCTTGGAAGCTTTGCTGTTGCTCGGCTTGGCTTAGACGATTAAGCCAGTCTTGAGCCTCACCTGCATGGGCTGGAACAACGCACCAGCCACCGAGCAGAAGCGATAAGAGAGGTATGGCGCGCATGGTCCTCCTTAACGGTTTTCCAGACTGGCTGCACGAGCGTATGGCAGTGCACTTTCAGTCCCTTTCAACGCAGCCTGCTGGGCATGCTGGCGCAGATAATTGGGCAAGCGTTGATCATGCCAGCCTGGTTGTCCTTGAAGGACACCATTGGTGCCGGCAGCTTCCGAACCTTCGCTGTAGCCAGCCAGTACCGCAGGGCCTTTGACCTGTGGGGTGGCCAAGCTTGGCTGGTTGGATTGCTGGGCCATCTGAACACCGGCAATCTCATCCTGGTTGTACAAGCGCACGCCTGCCAGAACGGCTACGGTCACCGACGCGGCCACAGCCAGTCGACCCAGGCTACGCCATGGACCACGAGAGGCTTTCGCCGGTACGGCTTCATCAGCCAATGCAGCAGAAACGGCCGCAGCGATGTCCAGACGCGGAAGCAGCAGGTCCTTGTGCATGACAGCCCGGGCGATCTGGTAACGAGCCCAGGTCTCACGGGTTTCAACATCGTCAAAGGCATTCAATACCCGACGCAATTCCAATTCGTCCGCTTCGTTATCCATCACTGCGGACAGCGATTCCTGCAGGGCTTCACGACTCATGGCGTTCCTCTCTTGGCTATCGCCGCTGTCTCAGTTTTCCTGCAACAACGGTTGCAGGGCTTTATCGATGGCCTCCCGAGCGCGGAAGATCCGGGAGCGCACGGTACCCACCGGACACTGCATGACGCTCGCAATGTCCTCGTAACTCAGACCGTCGAATTCACGTAAAGTTAAAGCCGTACGCAAATCTTCAGGTAATTGCTGGATGGTTCGATGGACGGTGCCTTCGATCTCATCCCGCAGCAAGGCTCGCTCCGGTGACTCAAGGTCCTTGAGGCCATGATCGCCATCATAGAACTCGGCATCCTCGGAACTTACATCGCTATCCGGCGGCCGACGGCCGCGTGAAACCAGATAGTTTTTCGCCGTATTAATGGCGATGCGGTAAAGCCACGTGTAAAACGCGCTGTCCCCGCGAAAATTACCAAGTGCGCGGTAGGCCTTGATGAAGGCTTCCTGGGCGACATCCTGGGCTTCATGGGTGTCGTGCACAAAACGCACGATCAACCCGAGAATTTTGTGCTGGTATTTCAGCACTAGCAGATCGAAAGCTCGCTTGTCGCCGCGCTGAACGCGTTCGACCAGCTGCTGATCCTCTTCCTGGGTTAGCATGAACACTCCTCGATAAGCTCGAAGGAGGCTTGCATTACTAATTGACCGGGCTTGCAAACATAGACTCGGGCTTTTCGCAAAAGTTCTCCCCCTTCCAAGCAAGTTTCCGGCGTGCTCTGATCCGGCACGCACGAAAAGCGCAGCACGAGATTCCCCGGCTGCGCGAATAATCTGTCGCCGGGTTTGTCGGAGGAGGACTCAAACCGAAGTCCTGCACCAACCCGACGCCGTTCCCTTTTGCAGGCAACCGTCTATTGAACGTGGACGCTTGGCAAAAGTTCCCGCTATTTATAGAGCTCCGAAGCAAACATTGGCCTTGCGTGACGAGATAAACTGCGCTTAATCGACGAAACGGCCGCCTTGTCGTCCATCAGGAAAACCGTCTTGCGACGAAGCGCGTCGCTTTTCCCGCCCCACTGGTTCCATATTGCCATGAACACCCGGCTATTGTGCCGGTCCCCCCCTCTATATACTAGTGGGCTGCGTGGCTTCCCGACCCGATGTAGCGGTTGTCTGGTGCCAACCCCGAAACCGGGTCGCCTTGAGCGGAAAACTTCAAATGAGCCAACAGTTCCAACACGATGTTCTGGTAATCGGCAGCGGTGCCGCCGGCTTGAGCCTCGCCCTGACCCTGCCGGAGCACTTGCGCATTGCAGTGCTGAGCAAAGGCGACCTGGCCAACGGCTCGACCTTCTGGGCCCAGGGCGGGGTCGCCGCAGTGCTGGATGACACCGATACCATTGAGTCCCATGTCGACGACACCCTTAACGCGGGCGGCGGCCTGTGCCATCCCGACGCGGTGCGATTCACCGTCGAGCACAGCAAGCAGGCCATCCAATGGCTGATCGACCAAGGCGTGCCCTTCACCCGTGACGAGCAGTCCGGTACTGAAGACGGTGGATTTGAGTTCCACCTGACCCGCGAGGGCGGCCACAGCCACCGGAGGATCATCCATGCGGCCGACGCGACCGGCGCGGCCATCTTCAAGACCTTGCTGGCCCAGGCCCGGCAGCGCCCGAATGTCGAATTGCTGGAACAGCGAGTCGCGATCGACCTGATCACCGAAAGACGCCTGGGCCTGGACGGCGACCGCTGCCTGGGCGCCTACGTCCTCAACCGAGGCACCGGAGAAGTCGACACCTACGGCGCACGCTTCGTGATCCTGGCCTCCGGCGGCGCGGCGAAAGTCTATCTGTACACCAGCAACCCCGACGGCGCCTGCGGCGACGGTATTGCCATGGCCTGGCGTTCGGGTTGCCGGGTGGCGAACCTGGAATTCAACCAATTTCACCCGACCTGCCTGTATCACCCGTTGGCCAAGAGTTTCCTGGTGACCGAGGCCCTGCGTGGTGAAGGTGCTCACCTGAAGCTACCCAATGGGGAGCGTTTCATGCAGCGCTTCGATCCTCGTGCGGAATTGGCCCCAAGGGACATCGTTGCACGGGCCATCGACCATGAAATGAAGCGCCTGGGCATCGACTGCGTCTACCTGGACATCAGCCATAAACCCGAAGCGTTCATCAAGAGCCATTTCCCGACGGTGTACGAACGCTGCCTCGAGTTTTCCATCGACATTACCAAGCAGCCGATCCCGGTGGTGCCCGCAGCGCATTACACCTGCGGTGGCGTGATGGTCGATCAGCAAGGCCGCACCGACGTGCCTGGCCTGTACGCCATTGGCGAGACCAGTTTCACCGGCCTGCACGGCGCCAACCGCATGGCCAGCAACTCGCTGCTGGAGTGTTTTGTCTATGCACGCTCCGCAGCGGCAGACATCCTTGAGCAGTTACCCCTTGTCGCCGTTCCCGCCGCCCTGCCCTCGTGGGACGCCAGCCAGGTCACCGACTCGGATGAAGACGTGATCATTGCCCACAACTGGGATGAATTGCGGCGCTTCATGTGGGACTACGTTGGCATCGTGCGCACCAACAAGCGCCTGCAACGGGCCCAGCATCGGGTGCGCTTGCTGCTCGATGAGATCGATGAGTTCTACAGCAACTACAAGGTGAGCCGCGACCTGATCGAACTGCGCAACCTGGCGCAAGTGGCCGAGCTGATGATTCGCTCAGCCATGGAACGCAAGGAAAGTCGCGGCCTGCACTACACGCTCGACTACCCGAACCTGCTGCCGGAAGCGCTGGACACTATTCTGGTGCCGCCCACCTACGCCGGCTGAACTTGAGCCGCACGCGCAGGCGCCGGTGGACATCCGGCGCCAGCGCGTCACGGGGCACGCACAATGAGCGGACCCGTCGCTCGCCCTGCAGGCGAAAGCGCAGCACGACGATCAAGGGTAACGCGAGGCTGTCGGGCCGCAACTGCACCGCTTGCCAGCCGCCACTGGCGCTCCAGAGCTGCCAGCCATCGGCATCACGACGCAAGCCACGAAAGGCTTGGCGATGAGTCAGCAATACATATCGCGGCAATACCCAGGCGCCGTGGCACATGCAAAGCACGACGCCAACGGCAGTGAACACGGGCGGGACAGTCAACAGCAACGACGAACCCAGGGCGAACACCTGGGCCAGCAGGTAGGCCGCCAGCAACTGCCCGGAGACGTGCCAGCGGCATTCGAAGCGATTACTTGGGCTGGACACGGTCCAGGATCATCCGGACCATGCGTTGCAGCTCCGGGTCTTCGGACTCACTGCGTTCCATGAACCAGCCGAACATATCCTGGTCCTCGCACTCGAGCAGGCGAACGTAGCACGCACGATCCACGTCATTGAGGTGTGGGTAGACCTCCTTCACGAACGGCACCAGCAGCACGTCAAGTTCAAGCATGCCGCGGCGGCTGTGCCAGTAGAGGCGATTCAGTTCAACATCTTCAACCATGGAGCGCTCCTCAAATAGAGCGCAAGTATACAGGCCCGACCGTGGCGCAACAGACGGCTTTGGTCGGGCGACGCCAATCCTTTGTAAACTACCCATTTCAAGGGCGCCCCCTTATGATGTCCACCAGACTTTTTTACCCTGCGATGACCCATGGCTGATTCCGCTTTTTTCTGCACCCTGTCCCACGAAGGCGTACTCGCGGTCCGCGGCGTGGATGCCGGCAAATTCCTGCAAGGCCAATTGACTTGCAATCTCAACTACCTGGGCGACAGCCGGGCCAGCCTGGGTGCCCGGTGCACTCAGAAAGGCCGGATGCAATCGAGCTTCCGGATCCTGCTCGAAGGTGACGGTGTCTTGATGGCGATGGCCACCGAACTGCTGGAGCCGCAACTGGCGGACTTGAAGAAATACGCTGTATTTTCCAAATCCAAGCTCACCGATGAAAGCGCAGCCTGGGTCCGCTTCGGACTGGAAAACGCCGACACGGCGCTCAGCGACCTGGGCCTGGAGCTGCCGGTCGACACTGACAGCGTTGCACGCCATGAGTCGTTGATCGCCATTCGCGTCTCTCCCGGCCGCGCCGAGCTCTGGGCTCGCGCCGAACAGGCCGATACGCTGCGCACCCGCCTGCGCGCGCTTCTGGCCGAAAGCGACCTGAACCAATGGTTGCTGGGCCAGATTCGCGCGGGCATCGGCCAAGTCATGCCGGCCACCCGCGAACTG
Organism: Pseudomonas sp. Z4-20; assembly: GCF_051131955.1. Classification (NCBI taxonomy): domain Bacteria; kingdom Pseudomonadati; phylum Pseudomonadota; class Gammaproteobacteria; order Pseudomonadales; family Pseudomonadaceae; genus Pseudomonas; species Pseudomonas sp. Z4-20. The sequence continues at coordinate 1,547,415 of NZ_CP071641.1, read as the reverse complement.
TTCATTCCGCAAATGCTCAACCTGCAAGCCGTTGGCGGCGTGAGCTTCAAGAAAGGCTGCTACACCGGCCAGGAAATCGTCGCGCGCATGCAGTACCTGGGCAAACTCAAGCGCCGGCTGTATCGCCTGCAACTGGAGGCCAATGAATTGCCAGAGTCTGGCACCCCGCTATTTTCCCCCACTCACGGCAGCTCCATCGGCGAAGTGGTGATTGCTGCCCGTGCCGAACAAAATATAGAACTGCTGGCGGTTTTGCAGGCCGAAGCAGCAGAAGATGGCAATCTGCACCTCGGTGCTTTGGAAGGACCCGCGCTACACTTGCTGGACTTGCCTTACGAACTGGACCGCGACCGCGAAATCCAGCGTTGATCGCAACATTTTTCGCAGCACCTAGAGAAACGAAATGAGCGATTTGGCGGATAAGGTCCAGCGGGACTTGGTGGCGGCCATCGATAATGACGATTTGGTCCTGCCAACATTGCCGGAAGTGGCCATGCAGATTCGCCGGGCCGCCGAAGACCCGGAAATCAGCGTCAGCAACCTGAGCAAAGTGATCGGCCGCGACACGGCTCTGTCGGCGCGCCTGATCAAGGTCGTCAACAGCCCGCTGCTGCGAGCTACCCAAGAAGTAACCGACTTGCACACGGCCATCACGCGGCTGGGGGTCAACTACAGCAGCAATTTGGCCATCGGCCTGGTCATGGAACAGATATTCCATGCCCGCTCCGAGGTCGTGGAACACAAGATGCGCGAAGTCTGGCGCAAAAGCCTGGAGATCGCGGGCGTCAGTTATGCGCTGTGCCGCAGCTACACCCATCTCAAGCCTGACCAGGCTGCATTGGGTGGGCTGGTCCACCAGATTGGCGTCCTGCCGATCCTGACGTATGCCGAGGACAACAATGAGCTGCTTTCGGACCCGGTCAGCCTTAACCACGTCATCGAGTCGATTCATCCCGTATTGGGGGACAAGCTGCTCAGTGTCTGGGAGTTTCCAGAGAGGCTGGTAAAACTGCCGGGCCAGTATCTGGATTTCAGCCGGGACTCCAGGCAGCTCGATTACGTCGACCTGGTGCAGGTCGCCTCACTGTATTGCCACCGTGACACCGACAACCCGCTGGGCAGGATCGACGTGTTTGGAGTGCCCTCGGTCAAGAAGCTGGGCCTGGACCTGGACAACAAGGACCGGTGCGCAGACATCGAAGAGGCGCGGTCGATGTTTTACTGACAAATTTTGCAACCACCACACCTTCATGTGGCTTTCGGCTCGGACTCAGTCCGAGCCAGGAATAAAACTCACCCGCACCTTCAATCCCCCCTCCTGCCCATCATGCAGGGTGATCTGCGCCAAATGCGCCCGGCAGATTTCCCCGACGATCGCCAAGCCCAAGCCGGAGCCGGCCACTTGCTGGTTGCGCCGATAGAAGCGCTCGAACACCCGCTCTCGTTCATACAGGGGAATGCCTGGGCCATCATCCTCGACCTCGAGTATCGCCGGTGCGGCGACGCGCAGGATCACATTCCCGCCCGCAGGCGTATGGGCCAGCGCGTTGTCTACCAGATTGCTCAACAGCTCGTTCAGCAGCGTCGGTTCGCCCCGCAACCAGACAGGCTCCTCGGCTTCCAGGGCCAATGCGACACCACGCGCATGGGCCAATGGCGCCATGGCCATGCCCAGTTCACGGGCCAATTGGCTGAGATCGAGCAACTGCGCGCCGCCCTCGGCAATCGCCCTCGCACCATTTTCCACCCGGGCCAGCGACAGCAGCTGATTCGCCAGATGGGTCAGGCGGTCGGTGCCCTGGGCCGCGCTTTCCAGGGTTTCGCGCCACGTTGCCGGCTCGCTGGAGCGCAAGCCCAACTCCAGGCGCGCCTTGAGCGCGGCCAAGGGGGTTCGCAACTCATGGGCGGCATCGGCAATGAACTGCGCCTGACGTTCGAACTGGCCGCGCAAGCGTTCGGTGAAATGATTGAGGGCCCTCACCAGCGGCCACAGCTCATGCTGGACCTCTACCAGCGGCAAAGGTCGCAAGTCGTCCGGCTGACGCTCCTCCACTGCCGTGCGCAAGCGTTCCAGCGGACGCAGCGCGGCACTGACGGCGAACCACACCAACAGCAGCGCACCCACGGCGAGCATGCCTAACCGCAACAGCGTATCGGCCATCAGGCTCCGGGCCATGCTGACCCGCGCCTCTTCGGTTTCCGCCACGCGAATTTCCGCCATGCCATTCATCTCCGGCTCGCTCACGGCCTTGAGCAGGCTCACCACTCGCACATTCTGGCCTTCATATCGAGCGTTGTAGAAACGTGCCAGCGCGGGATAGTCATCGGTGCGCGGCGTACCGGGCGGCGGACCGGGAAGATTCTCGTAGCCTGAAATCAGCTTCTGGTGGATGTCGTTGACCTGGTAGTAGATCCGTCCGGCGCTGTCATAGGCGAAGGTATCCAAGGCCACGTAAGGCACATCGGCGCTGAGCGTGCCGTCTCGCTGCGAAAGGCCAGCAGCGATGGTCCGGGCCGAAGCCAGCAAGGTGCGGTCGTAGGCGGTATCGGCTGCTTCACGACCGTTCCAATAGGCGCTCAGGCCGCTGGCGAGCATCAGTACCACCAACAGCGATGCCAGGTTGCGCAGCAGCCGCCAACGCAGGCTGTCCGGCTTATGCATCGCGGGTTTCCAACAGATAACCCAACCCCCGGAACGTCACGATTGCCACCGCATGGCCGTCGAGTTTCTTGCGTAGACGGTGCACGTAGATTTCGATGGCATCGGGGCTCGCCTCTTCATCCAGGCCAAACACTTGGGCCGCCAACTGCTCCTTGCTCATCACCCGACCGGGCCGGGCGATCAACGCCTCCAGCACGGCCTGCTCACGGGAGGTCAATGTCATGAGTTCGTCGTCGAGGGTGAAGCGGCGGGTGTCGAGGTCGTAGACCAGTCCTCCGCATCGCTGCTGGCGCTCGCCACCCAGCACGCTACGGCGCAGCAACGCCTTGACCCGGGCTTCGAGCTCCGTGAGTTCGAAGGGCTTGGCCAGGTAATCGTCGGCGCCGAGGTTCAGCCCGTGGACGCGGTCCTTGACATCGCTGCGAGCGGTCAACATCAGCACCGGCAAGGTCTTGCCCCGCGCTCGCAAGCGCGCCAGCACTTCGAATCCGTCCATGCGCGGCAACCCCACATCAAGGACCGCCACGGCGTATTCCTCGCTGCTCAACGCTAGGTCGGCGGCTACCCCATCGTGCAGCACATCCACCGTCAACCCCGTGCTCTTGAGGGCCTGGGCAACACTTTCAGCGAGCTGCAGATGGTCTTCGACGAGCAGGACACGCATGGGATTTTCCTCGATTCAGGGATGGTCGGGGCCATTCTTTGGCGCGGAGTTTACAGCCGCATTCGCCACTGTGGAGTCAAAAAACATCCTGAAACCTTTTGAAAGGTTCGCGAAAGGTTGGCCCGTTAGAGTCCTCCCACGGACAGTTTCGACTGCCGGTCGCGACACACCTTGCGAACGAAAAACGCCCCGAAGCGTTTTCGCCGAATAAAAACAATAAGCGGAGTATTCACCATGCTGTTCATGCAGCTCCAGGTTTCACCGCCCACCCGCCTTTCTCGCCTTGCCCAGACTACCCTTGCCTGTGCCGTCTCGCGCGCCGATTTTTCATCGACGTCACGGTGCGGCTGTGCGGCTTGAGCTGTCGCGCGGTTGATCAGCCGCATGGACCAGCACGGCGTCACGCCCTGGCATTACTTGATTTACAACACAAAACAACAACTCCTGTGGAGACAAAAAATGAACCTATCACTGCGTAAAGTAGCCCTGGCCGCCGGATGCCTGATGTTCGCCGGGCAACTGCTCGCCGAGCCCAAGCGCCCTGAGTGCATCGCACCGGCGTCCCCCGGCGGCGGTTTTGACCTGACGTGCAAGCTGGTGCAAAGCGCGCTGGTCAATCAGAAGCTGCTGACCAAGCCGATGCGCGTCACCTACATGCCCGGCGGTGTCGGCGCAGTGGCCTACAACGCGGTGGTTGCCCAGCGCCCGGCCGATGCCGGTACGCTGGTGGCCTGGTCCAGCGGCTCGCTGCTGAACCTGGCACAAGGCAAGTTCGGTCGCTTCGATGAAAGCGCAGTACGTTGGCTCGCTGCCGTGGGCACCAGCTACGGCGCCATCGCGGTGAAAAGCGATTCGCCCTACAAGAATCTCGACGATCTGGTACAGGCCCTGAAGAAAGACCCAGGCTCCGTGGTGATCGGTTCCGGCGGCACCGTCGGCAGCCAGGACTGGATGCAAACCGCGCTGATCGCCAAGGCCGCCGGTATCAACCCTCGCGACCTGCGTTACGTAGCCCTCGAAGGGGGCGGCGAAATCGCCACCGCACTGCTCGGTGGGCACATCCAGGTAGGCAGTACCGACATTTCCGACTCCATGCCGCACATCCAGAGCGGCGACATGCGCCTGCTCGCCGTGTTTGCCGAGAAACGCATCGAAGAGCCGGAGATGAAAGATATTCCGACCGCCAAGGAACAAGGCTACGACATTGTCTGGCCGGTGGTTCGCGGCTTCTACCTCGGGCCGAAGGTCAGCGATGAAGACTACGCTTGGTGGAAAGATGCCTTCGACAAACTGTTGGCTTCCGAAGAATTCGCCAAGCTGCGTGACCAGCGCGAGCTGTTCCCGTTTGCCATGACTGGTCCGGAACTGGACACCTACGTGAAGAAGCAAGTGGCTGATTACAAGGTGCTGGCCAAAGAGTTCGGCCTGATCCAGTAACCGTCTCTGTTCTCGCGGCGGCGCTGGCACTATGGCCGCGCCGCCCAGGAGTTAGTCATGCTCACCATCCAACGTATTTTTGCCGCGGTGCTGCTGCTGATCTGTATCGGCCTGGCACTGATGGCTTGGCCCTATCAGGCCGCCTTTTCCTACGAACCGGTCGGCCCGCGCGCCTTTCCATTATTGATCCTGGGACTGATGGGCCTGGCGCTGCTGTACATGCTGTTTCGCCCTACGCCCGTTGTGCACAGCGACGACGACCCGCAACTGGACCGCGAAACCCTGCAGAAAATCGGCATCTGCGTGTTACTCCTGCTGGTCTTCGCCGGCACCTTCGAGCCCCTGGGCTTCATTGTCGCCAGCATTCTGATTGGTGTGCCGATGGCGCGCCTGTATGGCGGTCGCTGGGTACCGAGCGCGGTGATCATCAGCCTGATGGCCATCGGTCTTTATCTGTTGTTCGACAAGCTGATGGACGTGCCGCTGCCCCTGGGCCTGCTCGACGTCCTGGAGAATTGATATGGATACCCTGAATTATCTAGGCCAGGGTTTTGGCGTTGCGCTGACGCCGTATAACCTCGTCACCGCGTTGAGCGGCACGCTGATCGGAACTGTGGTCGGGCTGCTGCCGGGCCTGGGCCCGATCAACGGCGTGGCGCTGCTGATCCCGATCGCCTTCGCCTTGGGCCTGCCACCGGAATCGGCGCTGATCCTGCTGGCGGCGGTCTACCTGGGTTGCGAATACGGCGGACGTATCAGCTCGATCCTGCTGAACATCCCGGGCGAAGCGTCCACCGTAATGACTACGCTTGACGGTTACCCAATGGCCCGCCAAGGCCTGGCTGGGGTGGCTTTGTCGCTGTCGGCCTGGAGCTCGTTCATCGGCGCGTTCATCGCCACCTGCGGCATGGTGCTGTTTGCTCCACTGCTGGCCAAATGGGCGATTGCCTTCGGACCGGCGGAATATTTCGTCCTGATGGTGTTTGCCATTGTCTGCCTCGGCGGCATGGCCGGCGATCGACCGCTCAAGACCTTCATTGCCGCGCTGATCGGGTTATTCCTGTCCGCCGTTGGGATCGATGCCAACAGCGGCGTGTACCGTTTCACCGGTGACAACATCCATTTGACCGACGGTATCCAATTCGTCGTGCTGGTGCTGGGCCTGTTCTCCATCAGCGAAATCCTGTTGCTGCTGGAAAAAACCCATCGCGGCCAGGAAGCGGTGGAGGCCACCGGGCGAATGATGTTCAACTTCAAGGAAGCGGCCTCGGTGTTCTGGGTGAACATCCGCTGCGGCGTGCTCGGTTTCATCATGGGCGTATTGCCTGGCGCGGGCGCGACCCTGGCCAGTGCCGTGGCCTACATGACTGAAAAACGCATCGCCGGAACCAGTGGCACGTTCGGCCAAGGCGACAAGCGTGGCCTCGCGGCCCCGGAAACCGCCATCGGCGGCGCAGCCTGCGGCGCACTCGTGCCGATGCTGACCCTCGGCGTTCCCGGCTCGGGCACCACGGCGGTGATGATCGGCGCGCTGTCGCTGTACAACATCACGCCCGGCCCGCTGCTGTTCCAGCAACAGCCGGACATCGTCTGGGGCCTGATCGCCTCGTTGTTCGTCGCCAACATCATGCTGGTGATCCTCAACATCCCGATGATCCGCATCTTCACGCGCATCCTGGCCGTGCCGAACTGGGCGCTGGTGCCGGTCATCGCGATCATCACTGGGATCGGTGTCTACGCGGTGCACGCCACCACGTTCGATCTGTTCCTGATGATCGGTATCGGCATCTTCGGCTACATCCTGCGCAAGTTGGACTTCCCGCTGTCGCCCGTCCTGCTGGGCTTCATCCTTGGTGGCCTGATGGAGCAGAACCTGCGCCGTGCGCTGTCGATCTCCAACGGTGCGCTGGAAATCCTCTGGTCGAGTCCGATCACCTTCGGTTGCTGGATCCTCACGGCGATCATGTTGTTCTTGCCACTGCTGCGCATCTGGCGTCGTCGCAGCGCCCAGCGTCGTGCCCTGGCCAATGTCTGAGGCGCCAACCTTCAGACAATGGTGGGGAACACCGCTGGTCGGCCTGGCCGGCGGTTACCTGGCCAGCCTGATCGGCTGGCCCTTGCCCTGGATGGTCGGCTCGCTGTTGGCGATCATCCTGGTGCGCTGTCTCACTCCCTGGCAACTGATGGAAATCCCCGGCGGCCGCAAATGCGGCCAATGGGTGGTGGGCATCGGTATCGGCCTGCATTTTACGCCGGTGGTGATGGAACAAGTCCTCAGCCACTTCGGCCTGATCTTCTTCGGCGCGCTGATTACCAGCGTGTCCAGCGTGGTGAGCGTGTGGCTGATGCGCCGCACTGGCGAAGACCGCGCCACCGCGTTCTTCTCGAGCATGCCGGGCGGTTCCGGCGAGATGGTCAACCTCGGCGCCCGCAATGGCGCCATGCTCAGCCATGTCGCCGCGGGCCAGAGCCTGCGCGTTCTGGTGGTGGTGCTGTGCGTGCCGGCCGCGTTCAAATATCTGCTGGGCGAAGGCACCCCGCTGCACCATGCCGCCACGGTGGATTGGTTGTGGCTGGCGATCCTGTTCCCGGCGGGCGCCCTGCTCGCCTGGGCCTGGGAACGCTTGCGCCAACCCAACCCCTGGCTGTTCGGGCCGCTGCTGGTCAGCGCGGCGGTGAGCATCGGTTGGGATTTGCACATCGGCCTGCCCGATGGCGGCAGCCAGATCGGCCAATGGCTGATCGGCAGCGGCCTGGGCTGTCATTTCAACCGGCAGTTCTTCCGCCGGGCACCGTCGTTCATGGGTCGCACCTTGATCGGCACGGTGTTGACGATGCTCATCGCCACCCTCGCAGCCCTCGGCCTGAGTACTCTCACTCACCTGGACCTGCGTTCGCTGACCCTGGGCATGATGCCCGGCGGCATCGCGGAGATGAGCCTGACGGCGGAAACGCTACAGTTATCGGTGCCGTTGGTGACAGCATTGCAAGTCATGCGGCTGTTGTTCGTGCTGTTTCTGGCGGAGCCATTATTCAGGTATTGGACTCGCAAGCCCGATTCGGTCTGATCGTCCGACGGGCTTTTTCGGCCTGCCACTCAGACCGGCGGCAATCGCCAGTCGATCGGCTTCTCACCATTGTGTTCAAGAAACTTGTTGGTCCGGCTGAAATGCCCGCAGCCGATGAAGCCGCGATGGGCCGACAGCGGTGACGGGTGGACCGAGGTCAATATCAGGTGCTTGGTTGCATCGATCAGCTTCTGCTTGCTCTGCGCATGAGCGCCCCACAGCAGGAACACCGAGTGAGGCTGATGCTCGCTGACCACTTCGATGACCTTATCGGTAAAGTGCTGCCAGCCTTTTTTGGCGTGGGCATTGGCGTTGGCGCGCTCCACGGTCAGGGTAGTGTTGAGCAGCAACACGCCTTGGTCAGCCCAATGCTGCAAATAGCCATGGTTGGGAATGTCGATGTTCAGGTCGCGCTTCAATTCCTTGTAGATGTTCACCAGCGACGGCGGTGTCGGCACGCCCGGCTGTACTGAAAAGCACAGGCCGTGGGCTTGGCCCGGACCGTGATACGGATCCTGGCCCAGTATCACCACTTTGACCTCGTCCAGCGGCGTGGAGTTGAGCGCATTGAAGATCAGCGGGGCCGGTGGATAAATCTCCTTACCCGCCGCATATTCCCCGCGCAGGAACTCGCGCAACTCGGCCATGTAGGGCTGGTCGAACTCGGCACGCAGTGCCTGCTTCCAGCTCGGTTCGAGTTTGATACGATCGTCGGCAGTCATGGTTGCACTCGAAAAAAACAATGGGCGCACCCTAGGAAAGCCTACAGAGCTTGTCAATTGATCTGACGCTGATCCGGCACTTTCCCACACAGCAGTCATACTGATCATTCAATTTTCTGATCGAGGTCACGATGAATCTGCACTTCGAAGAACTCACCGGCATCAACGGAGCGCGCCTGGGCATCGCCACCCTGGACGCCGAAAAATTCTTGAACGCCCTGTCCCTGCCCATGATCAACGCCTTGCGCGATCGCCTCGACGCTTGGGCCAGAGAGCCGCAGATTGTCTGTGTATTGTTGCGCGGCAACGGCGCCAAGGCCTTCTGCGCCGGCGGCGAAGTCCGTAGCCTGGTGGAAGCCTGCCGCGCCCAACCCGGCGAAGTGCCGACACTGGCTGCGCAATTTTTCGCGGCGGAATACCGGCTGGATTTCAATCTGCATACCTACCCCAAGCCCTTGTTGTGCTGGGGCCATGGCTATGTGCTTGGCGGCGGCATGGGTCTGCTGCAAGGCGCCAGTACGCGGATCGTCACGCCAAGCAGTCGCCTGGCAATGCCGGAAATCAGCATCGGCCTGTATCCAGATGTTGGCGCCAGCTGGTTCCTGTCGCGCCTGCCGGGCAAGCTTGGCCTGTTCCTCGGCCTGACTGGCGCCCACATGAACGCCCGAGACGCCATTGACCTGGGCCTGGCCGACCGCTTCCTGCTCGATGAGCAACAGGACGATTTGATCGAGGGTCTTCTGCAGCTCAACTGGCAGGAGCAAACCCAGATGCAGCTCAACAGCCTGCTCAAGGCGTTGGAGCAGGAAGCCGTTGGTCAGTTACCGGACGCGCAATGGTTGCCGCGCCGGCAGAAAATCGACGAATGGCTGGATGTCAGTGATGTGCGCTGCGCCTGGAAAGCCCTCAGCTTGCTGCTGGACCATCCGGACCCGCTGATCGCCCGGGCGGCCAAGACCATGACCGAAGGCTCGCCGCTGACGGCGCACCTGGTCTGGGAGCAGATCAGCCGCGCGCGCCATTTGTCATTGGCCGGAGTGTTCCGCATGGAATACACCCTGAGCCTGAACTGCTGCCGCCATCCGGAATTCAGCGAAGGCGTACGGGCGCGGTTGATCGACAAGGATCACAAGCCCCGCTGGCACTGGCCTGACATCAACCATGTGCCCGAAGCCGCAGTCGAGGCGCATTTCCACAAGGCATGGGAGGGGCGGCATCCGTTGGCGGATTTATCCAACGAGTAAACGTCCGACCCGCCGCACACCCATCACTTCGCCTGATAGATGATTCCAGGGCTGCACTGAACCATCTGGTAATGATCCGGCAAGCCGTTCAATGCCTCGGACGCGCCAAGGAACAGATAGCCGCCCGGCTTCAGGGTGCTGTGGATACGCAGCAGGATGTCCTTCTTCACTTCGGCGGAGAAATAGATCAACACGTTGCGGCAGAACACGATGTCGAACTTGCCCAGGCTGGCGTAGCTGTCCAGCAGGTTGAACGAGCGGAACTCCACGCGGCTCTTGATGGGCGCCTTGACCACCCATCTGCCCGGCCCTTTCGGATCGAAGTAACGTTGCAGGCGATCAGGCGACAGACCACGGCCAATGGCCAGGCTGTCGTACTCGCCGGTCTTGCAGTTGTTGAGCATGGTCCCCGACAGATCGGTGGCGACGATTTGTACGCCCATCTTCAACTGGCCGATGTTGGTCCGCTCGAACTCGTCGATGGACATCGACAGCGAATAAGGTTCCTGCCCCGACGAACAGGCCGCCGACCAGATGCGCAGGCGTTGGCCCGGGCTGGCCTTGATGGCCGCCGGCAAAACCCTGTTCTTCAATACTTCGAAGGGATAGGTGTCACGAAACCACAGGGTTTCGTTGGTGGTCATGGCGTCCACTACCATTTCGCGCAAACCGCTGCGTGGCTGGGTCTGGATACGCTGGACCAGTTCGCCCAATGATTTGATGCCCTGCTGTTCCATCAATTTATTGAGACGGCTAGACACCAGGTATTGCTTGTTTTCACCAAGCAAGATGCCACAGGCTTTTTCCAGGAAGACCCGGAACTGTTCGAAATCCAAATTACCCGTAGACAAGATACCGCCTCTTTTCTCTGTATTGACTTGCCGGGCGCACAACGCGCCCGACCTTTTAATCTGCTGACTTGATGCGTTCGACCACCCGGGAAGCCAGGTCGTCGGGGCGGAACTTGGCCAGGAAGTCATCGGCACCGACCTTCTTGACCATCGCCTGGTTGAACACCCCGGACAATGAAGTATGCAAGATGATGTGCAGCTTTTGCATACGCGGGTCGCTGCGAATTTCCGATGTCAGCGTGTATCCGTCCATCTCCGGCATCTCGATGTCGGAGATCATCATCAGGAATTCTTCTTCCGGTTTCTTGCCCTCTTCGACCAGCTTGCGCAGGTAATCCAGCGCTTGCCGTCCGTCGTTCAGGGCGACCACTTCGACGCCGATCGTTTGTAGACAACGGGTGACCTGCTTGCGTGCCACCGATGAATCGTCGACGGTCAGCACACGCAGCGAAATCGCCTTGTGCTGGGTCTCTTCGTCCACCACACCGACAGAGATCGCCTCCGGGGTCGGCGCCACTTCGGCGAGGATCTTCTCCACGTCGATGATTTCCACCAGCTGGTTGTCGACTCGCGTCACCGCCGTCAGGTAGTGGTCGCGGCCAGTGCCCTTGGGCGGCGGGTGGATCTCCTCCCAGTTCATGTTGACGATGCGCTCCACCGATCGCACCAGGAACCCTTGGGTCTTGGTGTTGTACTCGGTGATGATCACGAATGGGTTGCTCTGGTCCAGCAGCCGGCCGGAACCGGTTGCCATTGCCAGGTCGAGAATCGGGATGGTCGCTCCCCGGATATTCGCCACACCGCACACGACGGGACTGGACTTCGGCATCAGGGTCAGCTTAGGGCATTGCAGCACTTCGCGGACCTTGAATACGTTGATCCCATACAGTTGTTGGCCATCGAGACGGAACAACAACAGCTCCAGGCGATTCTGACCGACCAGCTGTGTGCGCTGGTTTACCGAATCCATCACTCCCGCCATGCCCTGACTCCTACCTAACGCTAATGTGTCCGACGCGCATTCATCACTAAACGGCACGGGGCTTGCTATTGAACCGGCATGAACGCACAAACGACATTTTCTCGACGCCTGACCACTCTCTGCCGCCACTGGCTCGGTGCGTTGCTGGCTGCCTGCCTGCTCGCTTCGGGCGGTCCTGCCCTTGGTGCTGCTGCGGTCACCTTGCCTGATCTCCTTATCGGCGTCACTCAGGGCTTTCTTGAGTTCACCGTAGAAGACTATCTGGCAACCAGTCAAACCGAAGGGCGTTACGAGATCGAAGTCAACCAGCTCGACCCGCGCCTGCGGATGCCGATGTGCGACAAGGAATTGACTGCCTCGCTGGAGAGTCCGGCCAGGCCCCTGGGCCGCGTCACAGTGAAGGTTCGTTGTGACAGCGCCGCGCCCTGGACGGTGTTCGTGCCCGCTCAAGTGCGCCTGTTTCGCGAGATTGTCACCACTACTCGCCCGCTCAAGCGCGCCGGGATTGTCGAGCCTCAGGATGTGGTGCTGCGTGAGCGTGATGTCAGCCAGATTACCCAGGGTTTCCTGACCTCCGTCGATCAGGCCATCGGGCAGAAGCTTGTCCGACCAATGGTCACTGATCAGGTCGTTACCCTCGTGCACCTGGAACAAGCCGAAGTGGTCCGCAAGGGCGATCAGGTCGTGATCACCGCGCGCAGCGGCACCCTGGCCGTGCGGATGCCCGGCGAAGCCCTGTCCAATGGCGGCATGCGTGAACAGATTCGTGTGAAAAACCTCAACTCCCAACGGGTCATCAAGGCGCAAGTGATCGCGCCGGGCCAGGTGGAAGTGGCTATGTAAGGAGGGTGACAGGCTGGCGCTTGACCTCGGTGTTCCCTAGACTGTGCCTTACGCAAAGGCAAGCGCAGACGTGCGCACGTTCATTTGATAAATGAGCCTAAAGTTTATTTGGGAATGGCCGAAAACATGGCAAGCGTCCAAATACCCAGAGGTTTTTTACCATGGTCATCGATTTCAACCGTCTAAACAGCTCTTCGCCCACGACAGGCACCACACGTACCAGCGCCAGCAAGGAAACCGTCGAAGTCGACAAATCCAAGCCAGCCGAAAAAGCTACTGTCAGCAACGGGGAGTCGGTACACCTCAGCAATGAGGCTCAGCAGTTGCAAAAGGTCACTGATAAGCTGCGCGATCAACCTGTCGTCGACAACGCCCGCGTGGCGCAGTTGAAAGCAGCAATTGCCGATGGCAGCTACCAAGTCGACAGCAACCGTGTAGCCAGCAAACTGCTCAACTTCGAAGCCCAGCGCTAGGCCGCCGCCTGCGCCAGGCTTTTGGACGCTCAAGACCCAAGGCCAGCCATGCACGACACTCATTTATTGCAACTGATCAACGACGACTTCGCTCCAGCGCAACAATTGCTGGAACTGCTGCAGACCGAATCCCTGGCACTGCACGGTCGCGACATGCCCCTGCTGGAAAATATTCTGGCGCAGAAACAGGCATTGATCATTTTGCTCGATCAGCATGGCCGCAAGCGCAGCGAGATTCTCGCCAGCCTCAACCTGCCCGCCGACAATAGCGGCCTTGAGCAGCTGGCGACTCAATCATCGATCGGCGATCAGCTGTTATCCCAGAGCGCAGCGCTCACTGACTTGCTCAGCCAGTGCCAGGCCGCCAACGCTCGAATCGGCCAATCCATCCAGATGCAGCAGGCCGCTACGGCCAACCAGTTGCGCATCCTCAATGGTGGTGAAATCCCTACGCTTTATGACGCTCGCGGTTCGACCGCTAAACTGGTCAAGCACCGCCCGCTCAGCCAGGCGTGAAGGGAACGATGCCTGCGCACTATCAACGCGCGCTACATGCTGGCAAAATGCTGGCTCTTTGTAGTCGTATTTTGCCTGGAGATTGACCCACCGTGTTCAATGCCTCAAACGCGGATGATGCTCCGCAGCCACCGAAGGTCCTCAACACCCCTCTGGAAATCTCCGGCAACCTGCGGATGCTGCAAGATAGCCATGACCCGTTGATCATCACCTTCCATGAGCGCAGCCAGCGCTTCCAGAGCTATCTGGTGGATGTCGACCGCGAGCGCAATACCCTGGCCCTGGATGAAATGATCCCCCGTGACGGCGAGCGTTTCCTGCTGGCGGGCGAGCCGTTTCGAGTCGAGGGTTTCCATGATGGCGTGCGCATCGCGTGGGAAGGCAACGGTGCGCTGACCATCCAGGAGTCGAAAGACGGACGCTGCTACCGCGGCGCCCTGCCTGATGAAGTGGTTTATCACCAACGTCGCAATGCCTTCCGCGCCGCCCTGAAACTGGCGCAGCTGGTGAACGTGGAGTTGGGGGGCGACAAGCTGAAGTCCCCGGTGAACGGCAAGTTGCTGGATCTCTCCGCAACCGGCTGCAAGCTACGCTTCGATGGCGACATCACCGAACGACTGCAACTGGGCCAAGTCTACGAGCGTTTTATCGCCGCCTTGCCTTTCGGCAGCATGACCGCGCCGGTGGAACTGCGCTATCTGCATTTTGAAGAGCGGATCAATACCACCTTTGCCGGTGTTCGCTTTCACAATATCAGCGGCTTGGTGCAGCGTCAGGTCGAGCGTTTCGTGTATCAATTGCAGCGTGAAGCCCGCCAGTTCGATAAAGACGATTACTAATTTTTCGCGGGCATGAAAAAACGGGCAATCCTTACGAGGGATTGCCCGTTTTTTTATGCCTGGCTCAAGGCCTTGCCCGAGTGAAATCGGAGGGTGGAGGTTCATCGTCGGCCCCTTCGATGACCGGCTCCAATTCCGGCTCGGGCTCGGGCTCGACGTCCGGATTGGGCGACGTCTGCATCTGTTCCTGCACAACCTGCTCGTCGACCCGCGGATCGAGGCACGCTACCAAGGGTGAGCTGGTCATGTTGTCCGGCATGGCCACATGGTGCAGTGGCGCATCATCGACCTGATGCAGATTGGTGACCGCTTTCGGCCGGATCCGCCACACCAGGATCAACGCAAACAAGACGAAAAAGCCGTAGAGCATCTGGCTGCCATACAACTTCATCAGCACCCCAGCCACCAGCGGGCCAATACTGGCGCCAACGCCGTAGGTCACCAGCAACATGGCCGTCAGCGACACCCGACGGTCCCCTTCGACATGGTCGTTGGAGAAGGCCACCGCTAATGGATACAGGCAAAACTGCACCAGGGAACAGAAGAACCCCGCCACGAACAACACTTCCAGCGGCACCTTCGGCAGGATGGCCAACGGCAGCGCGCACACCACCAGGATCAGCGCGAAGCAGCGGATCAACAGCGCCCTGTCGTAACGATCCGATAGCCAGCCCAACGGCCACTGCACCAGCAGCCCGGCAAAAATGCAGCTACCCATGAACAGGCCGACCTGTTCTGTGCTCAAGCCCTGCTGAGAAGCGTACAGCGGCGCCAGGCCGTAGAAGGAGCCGACAATCAGTCCCGAGCCCAGCACCGTGGTCAACGATTGCGGCACGCGCTTGATAAAGAAACGCGGCTCCATCGGCGCCGGATGCAAGGGCGCCGGGTGAATCCGCTGGGTCAGCGCCACCGGCACCAGGCACAGGGCGAAACACAACGCCACCAGCATCAGCAGCTCCAACCCAAGGGCCGGGTGCATGACCAGAATCAATTGCCCCAGCACCAGCCCCAGGTACGAGGCGATCATGTAGCCGCTGAACACCACCCCGCGCTGCTTGGCCTCTGCCTGCTCGTTGAGCCAACTCTCGATGACCATGTACTGGCACATCATGCCCAGGCCAACAATCATCCGCAGCACGATCCAGGCCGGCAGCCAATTGATCAGGCCGTGGCCCAATACCGCCGCGCCAACGATTCCGGCGCAGGCCGAATAGGCGCGAATATGCCCGACGCGGGCAATCAGTCGGTGACCGATCTTGCCTCCCAGCACCAGGCCGAAATAGTTGGCGGCCATCAGCGCACCGACCCACAGGCTGTCGACGTGGTCGGCGGCCAGGCGCAAGGCCAGGTAAGTACTCAGGAGGCCCGAGCCGATGAGCATCATCAGCGAAGAAAAATAAAGCGCTCGAAAAGGTTTCCAGATTTGGCGCATCGGCGTTCCGAGCGGCTCCTTGAGGTGAGTGAGGGCTATCTCTTGAAGATAGCCCTAATGCGGTGGTTCGTTATGCCTGGGCCGCTAGGACACGCCGCTCCCAGGGAGTGATTTCGTCAAAAAAACTGGTCAGTTCCAGGGTCTTCGAAGCGATGTAACCTTCGATGAACTCGGCACCGAACAGTTCCTTCGCCAACTGGCTACGCTTGAGACGCTCGAGGGCCGCGTGCAAGGTACACGGCAGGGACAAATTATCCGGCACCTCGAATTCGCCCTGGATCACAGCGCTCGGCTCAAGTTGGTTTTCGATGCCATGGAGGCCCGCCGCCAAGCTCGCGGCGATCGCCAGGTAAGGGTTGGCGTCGGCGCCCGGCAAGCGGTTCTCGACCCGTCGGGCCTGCGGCGCACTGGCGGGAATGCGCAACCCGGCGCAACGATTGTCATGGGACCAGCACGCATTGTTTGGCGAGGCGAACGGATGACACAGCCGATGGTAGGAGTTCACGTTCGGTGCGAACAGCGCGGTGAAATCCGCCATGCCGGCCTGCTGCCCACCAATGAAATGCCGGAAAGCCGCCGTCGGCTCGCCCGCCTCGTCGCTGAACACATTACGACCGCTGCCCAGCTCAACCACGCTCTGGTGGATGTGCATCGAGCTGCCTGGCGTATGGGCCAGGGGCTTGGCCATGCAGACCACGGCCAGGCCGTGCTTGAGGGCGACTTCCTTGAGCAGGTGCTTGAACAGGAACGTCTGGTCGGCGAGCAACAACGGATCGCCGTGGAGCAGATTGATCTCGAACTGGCTCACGCCCATTTCATGCATGAACGTATCGCGCGGCAAACCCAACGCCGCCATGCATGCGTAGACTTCGTTGAAAAACGGGCGCAAACCGTTGTTGGAACTCACGCTGAACGCAGACTGGCCGTCTTCGCGGCGACCATCGAGCCCCACCGGCGGCAGGAATGGCTGGGTAGGGTCCGCGTTGGGTGCGAACACGAAAAATTCCAACTCGGTAGCTACCACCGGCGCCAAGCCGCGGGCTGCATACCGGGCGATCACCGCTTTGAGCTGGCCACGCGTGGAGAGTCGCGAGCTTTCGCCGGTCAGCTCATCGGCGTCGCAAATAGCCAAGGCACGCGGCGACTGGCTCCACGGCAAGCGATGTACCTGCTTTGGATCAGCGACCAGCGCCAGGTCGCCATCGTCGCTACCGTAAAAACGCGACGGCGGATAACCGCCCATGATGCATTGCAGCAGAACACCACGCGCCATCTGCAACCGCCGGCCCTCCAAAAAGCCCTCGGCGGTCATTACCTTGCCCCTGGGCACGCCATTGAGATCCGGCGTGACACATTCAATCTCATCAATGCCCGTCAGTCGCTGCGCGAGTGAACGCTGGCCATCGGTCGTCATGACGCAATCCTTGTTATGTGCGGGCCGCGAACGGCAACCCGTACAAAATAGGCTCCAGCTGTTCGGAATATCAAGCGCCTGGAAACAATAAACACCGGCGCCAGGAAGACGATGTGCATCACCGGCTATTGGCGCAACGGGCTCAAGGCAGGTAAAGCCTGAACACCCCGCCACCCAGCACACCGCCATTGGCAATCTCGGTGCGCCCGCTCAAGCCACCACGCTGATGCAGCCCGGCAATCCTCGCGGCGAAGTACAGGCCCAACCCGGTGCTGCCGCTGCTGTGGTTGATACCCTGCACGTACTCGGCCTGACGCTCGATCATTTCGGGCGGGTAACCTTCGCCGTCATCATTGATGGTCAATACCAACTGCCCAGCCTCATCGCTCACACTGATCAACAGCGCTTGGCGAGCGTGGCGAATGGCATTGTTGATCATGTTATCGAGCACCGAAGCAATCAGCTCGCGATCGAAGAAACCCAGTGGGCTCAGCGGGTCGACCTCGTAGGTGGCCATGATCCCGCGACTGCGGAACACCTCCTGGTGGCCGGCCAGTTGTGCTTCGATGAAGTCATCCAGCTCGTGGTAAGCCGGATGCAATGGCAACTGGTTGACCCCAAGCTTGTATAACCCGAGCAATTGCACCAGCAGGCCGTTGAGATGGGCGAATTCGAACTCCATCACGCCCTGCTCCGACGTCTGCCGATCAGGTTCCGGCAAACGCTCGAGCCATTGCGTATGAGCCTGCATGAGCAAGGTCAGGGAGTTTTTCATGTCGTGCACGGTAGACGCGATCACCGTGGAAAAATCGAGCGCCTGTTCGCTGTCATTCATCGCCAAATGCCTTGCTTCGCAGTTTCTGATAACGCGCATGACGCGCATCGGTGTCGGGCATCATGCCCACCAGTTTCAGGCAGGCGCGGCATTCCTGCAGCAGCTCCGATTCCACGCTGGTATCGGTGCCGTGCAACAGCGACTGCGCCAGGTTCAGGGCAATACTGATGTTCTTCGGTTGCATCTTCAGCGCCCGACGGAACAGCTCTCGCGCCTCAGGCAACGCGCCGGTCTTGTAGACGCGCACGCCCTCACGGTTCAGTTCGGCGGCGGCATTGCCCTGATTGAGAATATTGGGGTCATCGGTGAGCTTGGCGATACCTTGCATCACGGCTGGGTCATCGCCATAGATTTCTGCGCAGTTCTTGAGCATCGACTCGCCGGCGCTGGTCTGCCCAAGCATCTGCAACTGCTTGGCAACCAGCAAAGCGGCTTCGGCGCTCATGAACTGTTCCATGCCGTCGAGGCGCTGCAAGGCCTGCTCGGTCAGCTTTTCGGCGGTTTCGGCATCGTTGAGCAGCAGACTCGTGGCCTTCATCAAGCGCGCCCGAACCTGTAACCCCGGATCGCTGGGATTTTCCTTCGCCACGGCGCTGAGCGTCGTGTTGATTTCCAGCCGGGTACGCGTGTCCAGGCCTTTCTCGCTCCCCTTGCTGATCAACGCGTGGGCCAGGCCGAGATTGCTTTCCGGATCCTTGAAGCGCGACTGCGCACCCTGCCCGACCGCCTGGCGATAGGCTTTCGATGCGGTCTCGTAGTCTTCATTGGTCATTGCCAGCTTGCCCAGCAACGATTGCCGGCGCACCGCCAGCGGCGACAAGCGAACCGCCTCTTCCAGTACGTGTTGCGCCTGTTTCGTATCGCCTTCCGCCACCAGCACTTCAGCCATGCCGTCATATAAGGCCGGCATCATCGGGAATACTTTCAGAGCCTTCTCATAAACGTCCTTGGCCTGAAGGACCTGGCCGCGCTTGAACAACAACTTTCCCAGCCCCGCGTACGCCCATGGCAATGGGCGGTCCGCAAGAATGGTGTTGTATAGGCGCTCCAGCGCTTCGTTCTGATTCAAGTCCCGCAACGCATCGGCTCGATAACGCAGGCACAACGGTCCGTAGCGCGGATCCTGCTTGCACAGCGCGATGCAGGCGTTGAGCACTTCCATCGGCTTGCCACGATCAAGGGCCTGCAGGATCGGTTTGAGCAGCGTCTTGCGCTGCTCCAGACGCTCCAGGCGCTGGGCCAGGCCGGAACGGTTAAATGGTTTGGTCAGATACGCATCGGGCTCGTGCTCCAAGGCACTGAGCACCATCGCCTGGCTGCTCTCGGCAGTCACCATGAGGAACACGCTTTCATGGCTGATGAGCTTTTCGACCATCAGGTCTTCCAGCACTTGCTGGCCATTCTTGCGCCCGTCGCCCAGGTGATAATCCTGCAAGATGAAGTCATAGCGCTTCTGCGAGCACATGCGCAGCGCCACTTCACCAGTGTCGGCGGTGTCCACGTCCTTGACGCCCAGCTCACGCAACATGGACCGGACGGAACTGCGGAAATCCGAGAAATCATCGACGATCAGAAAACTTTTTTGGTGGTACGCGAGCATCGAGGATGTCCAGGCAAGTAAGAAAATAACCAATGGCATAACAACGAAACGCCGCCCCGCAGCCGGCGACGCGCGCAGAGGATAGACACTCGCAGCGCACATCGCGAGTCAATCCTGAACCTCGGGACGTCAGGAAAGGGGACTCATCGGGTTATCGGCAGCGGTTGGCGTTCCGTTAAGGAGATCGAGAGAGACTTGCAGGGAGAGGCAAAGAAAGATGGTGTCCCAGGGCAGGTTCGAACTGCCAACCTTCCCCTTAGGAGGGGGATGCTCTATCCAATTGAGCTACTGAGACACAGGTCGACCGCGAGAAACGCGGTGCGTTGGACGGCGTGCATGTTAACGGCCAGCCCTGCGTTTGTCATGTCGTCCATGTCTTTAAGTGTAGGCAAATGGTACGGCTCAGTAGCCGCAGCGACCGAGCCCGCTGAGAATCCAGCCGCCATTCATCCGCCTCACGGCGGCGCGGCCTAGTAAATCGGCCATTTGCCACTATCCTATGCATAACGAAGACGTCAGAGGGTTTCGCTCCGTACCGGTTATCCGCCCAACGGTATGGCACAACGACACGATGCAGTGGTCACAAATGCGGAACCTGTGTGTTTTTTCAAACCAGTCCGCATTTTTTGACGAAGGGTACTGGCATAACGCCTTTACGCGGATCAGAATTTGTCACAGAATTGGCGCCAATGATCTGGCAATTTTGAGGCATGATGCGGGCCTCTTAACAATTCAGGTTGAACATTTGGCTGTAGGACTTGTCCTATCGACATCCTGCGGCCAATCCCGAGAACCGCTCCCCTGAACTAACCGGTTAAATAAATATGCGCCCAATGAAACAGGCAATTTATTCCAGCCGTACGGCTGACAAGTTCGTCGTACGTCTGCCAGACGGAATGCGGGAACGCATTGCCGAGGTGGCTCGTAATCATCACCGCAGCATGAACTCTGAAATCATCGCACGCCTAGAGCAAAGCCTGATTCAGGAAGGTGCCTTGGGTGAAGAGCTGAGCATGCGCCTGGACAGCCCGGAGCTGTCACTGCATGAGCGCGAGTTGCTGCAACGCTTCCGGCAACTTTCCCATCGCCAGCAAAACGCCCTCGTTTCGCTGATCGCTCACGACGCCGAAATGGCCGCAGACGCGTCCTGATCGCATCCTTGACAGTAAAAGCCAGCCTCGTGCTGGCTTTTTTTGGCCCGGAATTCGGCCTCCCGCTGCGAATCATCACCCAATAAAAAACCCGCCAATCAGGCGGGTTTCTTGATGAGCGACTTAGAGCAGGAAAATCGTCGCCAAGCCCAGGAAGATAAAGAAACCGCCACTGTCCGTCACGGCGGTAATCATCACACTGGCCCCCATTGCCGGGTCGCGCCCCAGACGGGCCAAGGTCATCGGGATCAATACACCCATCAGCGCGGCCAACAGCAGGTTGAGCGTCATCGCGGCAGTCATGACTACACCTAGCGACCAGCTGCCATATAGCAGATACGCCACCACGCCAATCACCCCACCCCAGATCACGCCGTTGATCAAGGACACTGCCAATTCCTTGCGCATCAATCGCGAGGTATTGCCGGTGCTGACCTGATCCAGCGCCATGGCGCGAACGATCATGGTAATGGTCTGGTTGCCGGAATTACCGCCGATGCCGGCAACGATCGGCATCAACGCCGCGAGCGCCACCAGCTTCTCGATGGAGCCTTCGAACAGGCCGATGACGCGGGAAGCGACAAAAGCCGTAATCAGATTGACCGCCAGCCAGGCCCAACGGTTACGCAGGGACTTCCAGACCGAGGCGAAAATATCTTCTTCTTCGCGCAGACCGGCCATGCTGAGGACTTCGCTTTCGCTTTCCTCACGGATCAGGTCAACCATTTCGTCGATGGTAAGACGGCCGATCAGCTTGCCGTTCTTGTCCACCACCGGCGCGGAAATCAAGTCATAACGCTCGAACGCCTGGGCGGCATCGTAGCCATTTTCGTCCGGGTGAAAACTCACCGGATCGCTGGCCATGACCTCGGCCACTTGCTTCTCTGGATCATTGACGAGCAAGCGCTTGATGGGCAGCACGCCCTTGAGCACGCCGTCGTAATCAACTACGAAGAGTTTATCGGTATGCCCCGGCAGCTCCTTCAGGCGACGCAGGTAGCGCAAGACCACCTCAAGGCTGACGTCTTCGCGGATGGTCACCATCTCGAAGTCCATCAGCGCACCGACCTGCTCCTCGTCGTAGGACAATGCCGAGCGCACACGCTCACGCTGCTGGCCATCGAGGGCTTCCATCAGCTCATGGACAACGTCGCGCGGCAGTTCGGGGGCAAGGTCGGCGAGTTCGTCGGCGTCCATCTCCTTGGCGGCGGCCAGCAGCTCGTGATCATCCATGTCGGCGATCAGGGTCTCACGGACCGAGTCGGACACTTCGAGCAGGATGTCACCGTCGCGATCAGCCTGGACCAGTTGCCAGACCGTCAGACGCTCTTCCAGTGGCAAGGCTTCAAGGATGTAGGCGACGTCGGCCGAGTGCAGGTCATCGAGCTTGCGCTGCAACTCGACGAGATTCTGCCGGTGGACCAGGTTCCCGACCCGGTCGGAGTGAGGGCCTTCCTGGCGATGCGTCAGGTCTTCGACGACCCGCTGGCGATGCAGCAGCTCAACGACTTGAGCGAGGCGATCCTGAAGGCTTTCCTGCGTTTTTTTTTACTTCTACTTCGGTCATAGGCGAACTCCACTCCCAGCAGTGGAACACGCCGGAAGGATCAATCAGTCAATTCATGATTGGCAAAACGGGATATTGAGTAACTACTGGGTAAGTCCATGAAGATATTCCAAAGCCCCGGCGGGGCTGACGGGCGCAATCATACACCGCTTGACGCTGTAAAACGTTAAAAAATCATGGCAAGAACAAGCGCTTGCGAGACAAACCTGGAGACAGGCTGAACCTCTGCATTTACGACGACTTATCTTGAAAAGAAAACACACGCCGGGGCAAAAACCCAGCGGCTACCCTTTCATTTCTACGTCAAGGAGGACGCCAGGATGATGTCGCCAAGTCACTGTCTGTTTTTGCTCGCCGCCCTGCCCTGCCTGCCTTTATGGGCTAACGGGCTAACCGTGCACCGCTGCGAAAACGTCGCTGGGCAGGTTACGTTTACGAGTTTGAGTTGCGAAACAGGCGAGACCCTGACGCTGCAGCAGATTCATTCGTTCACGCCGAGCCACGCCGAGCCGATGCTGCCCGAAGCGGAACCCCGCCAAACATCCAGCAACAAAACCAGGCGCAAGGAACCGACCATTGT
Organism: Pseudomonas sp. Z4-20; assembly: GCF_051131955.1. Lineage (NCBI taxonomy): Bacteria > Pseudomonadati > Pseudomonadota > Gammaproteobacteria > Pseudomonadales > Pseudomonadaceae > Pseudomonas > Pseudomonas sp. Z4-20. The sequence goes on along the minus strand of NZ_CP071641.1, from coordinate 1,524,535 downwards.
CGGCCAGTTCGAAGACAACTGCGCAAATCTGATCAACGCCAGCCAGCGCCGCGAAGCCATCATCAACCAACGCATCATCGCCGGCATGAACCAGCACGATGTGATCAACGCGCTGGGTAAACCCGACACGATCAAGGTTCGGAATTCGACTACGCGGTATATCTACAAAGCGAAGAAAGGCCGCAGTGCAGAAATCGTATTCGATGAGAAAGGATGTATAAAAGGCAATCGTAGACAGCAAAAAGCCCGCATTGAATGCGGGCTTTTTGGTGTTTGGTGCACTCGACAGGATTCGAACCTGTGACCGCTCGGTTCGTAGCCGAGTACTCTATCCAGCTGAGCTACGAGTGCAGATTGTGGTTTTATACCAGATCACAACTGGTTGAAGCCAAGTTATTTGCATCGCTGCAAGCAACTCTTAAATGGTGCACTCGACAGGATTCGAACCTGTGACCGCTCGGTTCGTAGCCGAGTACTCTATCCAGCTGAGCTACGAGTGCATTTGTTGCCGCGCATTATAGGTCGCCGAATCTTTTTGTAAAGCGCTTTTTTCAGTAATTTCAATCACTTACCGATCAAGCCAGACTACAGCGCACTAAACGAATAATGGCGGAGAACGGGGGATTCGAACCCCCGACACCCTTTTGAGGTGTACTCCCTTAGCAGGGGAGCGCCTTCGGCCACTCGGCCAGCTCTCCGCAACACGGGGCGTATATTAACCACCTTCATCCCCGTTTGCAAACATAAAAATCGATAAAAATTAATGGCTTGGTTCGTCGTCCTTCTCTTTCTTGATACGCAGGTAAATTTCCTCCCGGTGGACAGCAACCTCTTTCGGGGCGTTGACGCCGATACGTACTTGGTTTCCTTTGACGCCGAGCACGGTCACGGTGATTTCGCCATCGCCAATAATCAGGCTTTCTGCGCACCGACGAGTCAGAATCAGCATACCTTTCTCCTCACGCAATTCAGTTCAGGGACAACAGTCTGCAAAAAAAAGGCATGGGACCTACAACCGAAACGGTCGCAGCCTACAGGCCTAGTATTGACTAGCGCGCGCAAAAGAACAGTTTTGGGGCACGCCATTCAGAAAAACAAAGGGCGCGGTCAATGCCGCGCCCTCAGGACAATGCTTTACTCGCCCTGTCGGGCAGCAGCATCGAGTTCAAAAGCCGTGTGCAGGGCGCGCACGGCCAGCTCCAAGTACTTCTCTTCGATCACCACGGACACCTTGATTTCCGAGGTGGAGATCATCTGGATGTTGATGCTTTCCTTGGCCAGGGACTCGAACATGCGGCTGGCCACGCCTGCGTGGGAACGCATGCCGACACCGACGATCGAGACCTTGGCGATCTTGGTGTCGCCCACCACTTCCCGGGCGCCGATCTCGACAGCCGTCTTTTTCAGCACGGTTTCAGCGGCCTGGTAGTCGTTGCGGTGCACAGTGAAGGTGAAGTCGGTGGTGTTATCGTGCGCGACGTTCTGCACGATCATGTCCACTTCGATGTTGGCGGCACTGATCGGGCCGAGAATCTTGAAGGCCACGCCGGGAGTGTCTGGCACACCACGGATGGTCAGCTTGGCTTCATCGCGGTTGAAAGCGATGCCGGAAATGATCGGCTGTTCCATGGATTCCTCTTCATCAATAGTAATGAGGGTGCCCGGACCCTCTTTGAAGCTGTGCAGAACGCGCAGCGGAACGTTGTACTTGCCGGCGAATTCGACCGCGCGGATCTGCAATACCTTGGAACCGAGGCTGGCCATTTCCAGCATCTCTTCGAAGGTAATCTTGTCCAGGCGCTGAGCCACGGGCACGACCCGCGGATCGGTGGTGTAGACGCCATCCACATCGGTGTAGATCTGGCACTCGTCAGCCTTGAGGGCTGCTGCCAGCGCCACGCCGGTGGTATCGGAACCGCCACGGCCCAAGGTAGTGATGTTGCCGTGCTCGTCTACGCCCTGGAAACCGGCGACAACCACAACGCGACCGGCCTTCAGGTCACCACGAATTTTCTGGTCGTCGATCTGCAGGATACGCGCTTTGTTGTGCGCACTGTCCGTCAGGATACGAACCTGGTTGCCGGTGTAGGACACCGCCGGCACGCCACGCTTGATCAGGGCCATGGCCAGCAAGGCAATGGTCACCTGCTCGCCAGTGGACACGATCACGTCCAGCTCGCGGGGGACCGGTTGCTGGTCGCCACTGATTTGCTTGGCCAGATCGATCAGACGGTTGGTCTCGCCGCTCATTGCCGACAGCACGACCACCAGGTCGTCGCCCGCGTCACGGAATTTCTTAACCTTGTCGGCGACTTGTTCGATTCTCTCGACGGTGCCGACCGAGGTGCCTCCAAATTTCTGTACGATCAAAGCCATTTCAAAGCCGCCTCTGCCCATGAAGGGCGCCCAATAATCAATCAACAGCGGTCGGGCCCACGCTTGGCGAGCCCGGAGCGCTGCCTTAAATACCCTGCTCTACAAATGCAACGGTCTGGGCCAGTGCCGCGTCCAGGGCGCTGGCGTCGGTACCGCCGCCTTGCGCCATGTCCGGACGACCACCGCCCTTCCCGCCCACTGCCGCAGCGGCCTGCTTCATCAAATCACCGGCTTTGAGTTGGCCAGTCAGGTCTTTGGTCACGCCTGCGACGAGAACGACCTTTTCCTCATGGACACCGCCGAGCAGGATCACTGCGCGGCCGAGTTTGTTTTTCAATTGATCGACCAGCGCCAGCAGCGCCTTGCCGTCCTGGCCATCGAGACGCACGGCCAGCACCTTCACGCCCTTGACGTCCACGGCCTGGGCCGACAGATCGTCGCCCGCGGCGCTGGCAGCCTTGGCTTGCAACTGCTCGAGTTGCTTTTCCAGCAGGCGGTTGCGCTCCAGCACAGCCGAGAGCTTGTCGATCAGGTTGTCACGGCTGCCCTTGATCAGGCTCGCCGCTTCCTTGAGTTGTTCTTCCGCCGCATTGAGGTACGCCAGCGCCGCAGCGCCAGTGACCGCCTCGATACGCCGCACACCGGAGGCCACGCCGCCTTCGCTGACGATTTTCAGCAGGCCGATGTCACCGGTGCGATTGGCGTGGATGCCGCCGCACAGCTCCACCGAGAAATCACCCATGCTCAGCACGCGCACGTTGTCGCCGTACTTCTCGCCGAACAGCGCCATCGCGCCCTTGCGCTTGGCGGTCTCGATGTCGGTTTCCTCGGTTTCTACCGGGGAGTTCTTGCGGATCTCGGCATTGACGATGTCTTCCAGCGCCTTGAGTTGCTCCGGCTTGATCGCTTCGAAGTGACTGAAGTCGAAACGCAGGCGCTGGCTGTCCACCAACGAGCCCTTCTGCTGGACATGTTCACCCAGCACTTGGCGCAACGCTGCGTGCAGCAAGTGCGTGGCGGAGTGGTTCAACGATGTCGCGTGACGAACTTCGGCATCGACATGAGCGGCCACGGGGGCGGCGATCATCAGGCTGCCGGAGGCCAGCACGCCGTGGTGCAGGAACGCGCCGCCGGTCTTGGTGGTGTCACGCACGTCGAAACGCGAATTGCCCGCCTGCAAGTAGCCGCTGTCGCCGATCTGACCACCGGACTCGGCGTAGAACGGCGTCTTGTCCAGCACGATCACGCCTTCCTGGCCTTCGCTCAGGATGTCGACCGACTGCCCGTCCTTGTAGATCGCGACAATCTTGGCCGAGCCGGTGGTCGCGGCGTAACCGGTGAACTCGGTCGCCACGTCAACCTTGACCAGACTGTTGTAGTCCATGCCGAAGGAACTGGCGGAACGCGCACGCACGCGCTGGGCTTGCATCTCGCGCTCGAAACCTTCCTCGTCGAGGGTCAGGTTGCGTTCGCGGGCGATGTCGCCGGTCAGGTCCATCGGGAAGCCATAGGTGTCGTACAGCTTGAACACGACATCGCCCGGGACCACGTTGCCCTTGAGGTCGGCCAGGTCCTGCTCGAGGATCTTCAGGCCCTGCTCCAGAGTCTTGGCAAACTGCTCTTCTTCGCCCTTGAGCACGCGCTCGATGTGCGCCTGCTGGGACTTGAGTTCCGGGAACGCCTCGCCCATCTCGGCCACCAGTGCCGCGACGATCTGGTAGAAGAAGCTGCCCTTGGCGCCCAGCTTGTTGCCGTGACGGCAGGCGCGACGAATGATCCGGCGCAGCACATAGCCGCGACCTTCGTTGGAAGGCAGCACGCCGTCGGCGATCAGGAAGCCGCAGGAACGGATATGGTCGGCCACCACTTTCAGCGAGGCCTGGTTGTCATTGGAGCAACCGATGGCCTTGGCCGAAGCGGTGAGCAGGCTCTGGAACAGGTCGATCTCGTAGTTGGAATGAACGTGCTGCAACACCGCACTGATCCGCTCCAGGCCCATGCCGGTGTCCACCGACGGCGCCGGCAGCGGATGCAACACGCCGTCGGCGGTGCGGTTGAACTGCATGAACACGTTGTTCCAGATCTCGATGTAGCGGTCGCCGTCTTCTTCCGGCGAGCCCGGTGGGCCACCCCAGATGTCGGCGCCATGATCGTAGAAAATCTCGGTGCAAGGGCCGCATGGACCAGTATCGCCCATGGTCCAGAAGTTGTCGGAAGCGTAAGGCGCGCCTTTGTTGTCGCCGATGCGCACCATGCGTTCAGCCGGGACGCCGACCTCTTTGGTCCAGATGTCATAGGCTTCGTCATCCGTCGCGTAGACCGTTACCCAGAGCTTCTCCTTGGGCAGGTTCAGCCACTTGTCGGAGGTCAGGAAGGTCCAGGCGAAGGTGATGGCGTCGCGCTTGAAATAGTCGCCGAAGCTGAAGTTACCCAGCATTTCGAAGAAGGTTTGGTGACGAGCGGTGTAGCCGACGTTTTCCAGGTCGTTGTGCTTGCCGCCGGCGCGTACGCACTTCTGGCTGCTCACCGCACGGGTGTAGGCACGTTTTTCCTGGCCCAGGAAGCAGTCCTTGAACTGGTTCATCCCCGCGTTGGTGAACAGCAGGGTCGGGTCGTTGCCCGGAATCAAAGAGCTGGAGGCTACTCGGGTGTGGCCTTGCTCTTCGAAGAAGCGAAGGAAGGCTTCACGGATTTCTGCGCTTTTCATTAGGTTCTTCCACGGAGGCTGCGGCCAAAGGCCTGTGCAAAACGTCAACAGACGAAGCAACGGCAAAGGGCCGCATTATATCGGCCCTTTGCGTGGGGTACAGCGTGTTTATGCGATAGAAACCGTCAATTGGACCGCTGAAAGGATCAGTTGCGGGAAAATTCGACGAAAGTGTCGATGACTTGGCCGATTTGCGCGGTGCTGATATCCATATGGGTCACCATGCGCAGACGGGGCGCGGCACTGAGCTGGATGCCTAGCTCAGCGGCGTAGGCCTTGATCGCCTCGGCCCGCTCGCCCATCCGCACGTAGACCATGTTGGTCTGTACTGGCTCGACGTCGTAACCGGCCGCACGCAAGCCCTCGGCAAGCCGCTGGGCATTGGTGTGATCGTCGGCCAGGCGCTGGACGTTATTTTCCAAGGCATACAGCCCCGCCGCCGCGAGGATCCCGGCCTGACGCATGCCGCCACCGACCATCTTGCGCAGCCGCCGCGCCTTGCCGATCAGCTCGACGCTGCTACACAGCACCGAGCCCACCGGAGCACCGAGGCCCTTGGACAGGCACACCGACACCGAATCGAAATGCTGGGTTATCTCGCGCGCGTCGACGTTCAGCTTGACCGCGGCGTTGTACAGCCGCGCGCCGTCCAAGTGCAGCGCCAAGCCGTGTTCCTGGGTGAAACGCCGGGCCCGGGCCAGGTATTCCAGGGGCAGGACCTTGCCCTGCATGGTGTTTTCCAGGGCCAGCAGGCGGGTGCGGGCGAAGTGGAAGTCATCGGGTTTGATCGCCGCAGCCACTTGCGCCAGGTCCAGCGAGCCGTCGGCCTGGACTTCGAGAGGCTGGGGCTGGATCGAGCCGAGCACCGCCGCACCGCCGCCTTCATATTTATAGGTATGGGCCTGTTGGCCGACGATGTATTCATCGCCGCGCTCACAATGAGCCATCAACCCCAGCAGGTTGCTCATGGTGCCGGTCGGCACGAACAACGCCGCCGCGAAGCCAAGGCGCTCGGCGAGTTCGGCTTCGAGGCGATTGACGGTCGGGTCTTCACCGTAGACGTCGTCGCCCGTTGGCGCATTGGCCATGGCATCGAGCATGCCGGCGGAAGGTTGAGTCACCGTGTCGCTGCGAAGGTCGATAACGCTCATGAATCTGGCCTCGGGTTCAGATGGGAATTCCCTTTCGGATGACAATTACTGCGGGCATGGTGACGAATAATCAAGCCAGTTGCCCATGCGTTGCACCGAAATATGTGTTAAAAATCCTCCGCCGCCACCAACCACGGCGACAAAAACGTTCTCAGGGCGGGGTGCAACTCCCCACCGGCGGTAATTGCGCGCAATGCGCATAGCCCGCGAGCGCTTGGCACTCACCACTTTCTTGCGGTGCAGTGACAAGGTCAGCAGACCCGGTGCGATCCCGGGGCCGACGGTCATAGTCCGGATGAAGAGAGAACGGGATTGACACCCAAGGGCCGCCTGCGACTGTCTTGTGCGCGGCGTACCCTCGAATCCCCTTCGATTCATGACGCCCTGTTTTTCACACAAACAGGAACCAGAACATGCAACCCACTGCAATCGACAGTAAAACCAAAACCCATCCGGGCGAGCGCGTCGCGTTCATCCAGGCCTGCTGGCACAAGGAAATCGTCGACCAGAGCCGTAAAGGCTTCGTCGCCGAGATGATCAACCAGGGTTATCAGGAAAGCGACTTCGACTTCTTCGAGGTTGGCGGCGCCTTTGAAATTCCGCTGCACGCCAAGCTGCTGGCAAAATCCGGCCGGTACGCCGGCATCGTTGCTGCAGGCTTGGTGGTGGATGGCGGGATCTACCGCCACGAATTCGTCGCCCAATCGGTGATCAGCGGCCTGATGCAGGTCCAATTGGAAACCGAAGTGCCGGTGTTCTCGGTCGTGCTCACGCCGCACCACTTCCATGCCGGGGAAGAACACCAAAAGTTCTTCTTCGAGCATTTCGTGCACAAGGGCCAGGAAGCAGCGAAGACCTGCGCCGATACGCTGCACAAGACCCGGGCATTGCGCCGCAGCGAGCAGCGCGCCCTGGCAGTCTGAGGCCGATTCGATCGTGGGGCGGCCTTGCTCGTTCCCACGACCGAGTCGACGCTGGACTCAGGCCAGGTTTTCATCCGTCGCCGGCACGATCAGAATCCCGGCGCGCAAGCCATTCTTGACCTTGGGGTTCGGGAAGATGATCCGGGCACCGTCCTCTTCGATCACCCAACGAGTCTGGGCGATGTCCTCGGCCAGCACATAACCTTTTTCAAGCTCGGAAAAATTCTCGATGTCCGCCGGCAAGTTCAGGCGGAAGCTATCGCTGTGCTTGATGATTTCCCGGGCGACGCTGAACAGTTGCAAGCCATCGAGCCCTTCATCCAGCTCCGGCTCGTTGCCTTCGATGATCTGTTGCAGGCGGGTTTCCAACAAGCTGACGTTAACCCCGTTGTTCTGCCCGAATGGCCGGGCCTTGCCCAGTTCCAGGGTGAAAGACTCGGCACCGAGCTGATCGTAGGTGTAGGCGCTGAACACGATGGACGGCTTGTTCTGCAGCAATACCGCCTCCATGCCCGCCGCGCGCAGGCGCGCCAGTTCGCGACGTGAATGCGGACGGCCTTCCTTCCAGGGATACAGGGCGAACTGCTCGATCTTCGAGCCACGAATGGCGGTGTGCAAATCGTAGTGCAGACGACTGCGGTCCGGCACGCTGAAGAAACTCGCGGCCAGCCGTTCAAGTTCACACGCTCGCAACGCTTCGGGGCCGCCGCTCAATTCGTGGCGACCATTGAACAGCCGGTTGACGTCCTGCTCGACGAAACGTTCTCCGCGACGGATCGCCTCGGGGTTGCCGAACAGGAACAAAATGCGCGCCCGCGGCTTCAGGTCGCCACGGGCAATGTCATGCAGCAGACGGTCGAGCAATTCGATCGGCGCGGTTTCGTTGCCATGGATTCCGGCCGACAGCAGCAGGTCCAGGCCGTTATCCCGGGCTTCGGGCGGCTTGACCTCCAGCGCGCCCTCGCTCAACCAGCGCATCCGTACGCCTTCGACAGTCAGTTGAGTCTTCTCCGCCGGTTCACGGCCGGCCAGCGTCAGTTCAAGCAGTTTGCCGAGGGCGAGCATAGCGCGGGTTCCTTAATGGTCGTGGCCGCAATCCGGGCCATGGACATGGTCATCATCGCCGACGTCGGCCGGTTCCATTTCCAGTTGCAGGCTGACCAGGTTGGTCGCCAATGGACGCAGCAACAGGTTGGCGTACTCCTCGTCCCCTTCCTCGACGTCGACGCCGATCAGCAACTGGCCGCGGCCGTCCTGCTGGATCCACAGTTCCTTGCCTTGCCACATCACTGCGACGCGAGTGCAGGAAGTTTCCAGTTGCGTGCCGTCGGTGTCTTCAAGGATCAGCTGCAGGGTATCGCTCATGTCTTTACATTCTCGTCTGGGGATAAGGCAACGCGCCCTGCTTTGACTGTAGTCAGGTCGCGCGCGCTTTCAATTGATCTGGAAAGGATAAACCGAGCCAAGTTTAAGGATTTGTGTCAGTTCATCCAGTGCCGACCGGCATTCAAGCAGCAATTGCGGGTCCGCCAGGTCATTTTCGCTCATGCGGTCGCGGTAGTGGCGCTCGACCCATTGGGTCAACGACCCATACAGCGGCGCGGTCATGATAACCCCTGGATTCACAGCCGCCAGTTCGGTCTCGTTGAGCGCCACGCGCAACCTCAGGCACGCCGGGCCGCCACCGTTCTGCATGCTCTGCTTGAGGTCGAAGACCTTCACTTCGCGAATCACCCCGCCAGAACCCGTCAGGCCTTGCAGGTATTGCCAGACGCGTTCATTGCCACGGCATTCTTCCGGCACGATCAGCAGCATCGAGCCGTCGGGACGCGACAGCAGTTGGCTATTGAACAGGTAGGAACGTACGGCGTCATCGACGGTAACGGCCGAACGCGGCACGCACACCGACTGGAGTTTTCCACCGACCTTGGCAAGTTTGCTGCTCAGTTCGGCCAGCATCTTGTCGGTCTCGAGGAATGCGTCCTCGTGATAGAACAACACTTCACCATTACCGACCGCGATGACGTCATTGTGGAAAACGCCCTGGTCGATCACCGCCGGGTTCTGCTGCGCATAGACCACGCCCTCTTCCCTCAGACCGTGCAGGCGGGCAACGGCTTGGGACGCCTCGAGGGTCTGGCGTGCCGGGTACTTCTGCGGCGATGGGTAACGGCTGTCGAAAGCGCTGCGACCGAACACGAAGAATTCGACGCCGGCCTCGCCGTATGCACGGCAGAAACGCGTGTGGTTGGCCGCGCCTTCGTCGCCGAACTGCGCCACCGCCGGCAATGCCGCGTGATGGGCGAAGTGCTGCGGGTCGGCGAACATCGCCCCCAGCACACGGCTGGTGGTCGGATGCTCGATGCTGCGGTGGTATTTGCAGTTCAGGTTGGCGGCGGTGAAATGCACACGGCAATCGGCAGTGTCGGCGCTCGGGCTGACGGTGGCGGCGTTGGCGACCCACATGCTCGACGCCGAGCAACTGGCAACCAGCAGCGGCATCGCTTCTTTCGCCGCCTGTTGGATGACTTGGGCATCGCTGCCGGCAAAACCCAACCGGCGCAGGGCCGCCACGTCCGGACGCTCCTGGGGCGCCAGCACGCCTTGCTGGAAACCCATTTCCATCAACGCTTTCATTTTCGCCAGGCCTTGCAACGCCGCTTCCTTGGGGTTGGAGGATTGCTGGCTGTTGCTCTGGGACGCGACGTTGCCGTAGGAGAGCCCGCCATAGTTGTGGGTCGGCCCCACTAGACCGTCAAAGTTGACTTCATAGGATTTCATCAGCGAGGCTCCACGAGAATCTGTTTTTTATAGGCATCAATAGCAACGATGGCGTAGCTATCGCGAGCAAGCTCGCGACAGATTTACACCATCCGCAGGCCGGGGGTCAGGGCAGCCGGCATGGCAAGGCTTGGGGTCTCCAGGGAGGCCACCGGATACGCGCAATAATCCGCCGCGTAATAAGCACTGGCGCGATGGTTGCCCGAGGCGCCGACACCGCCGAATGGCGCACTGCTGGCGGCACCGGTCAGCTGCTTGTTCCAGTTGACGATACCGGCACGGCTTTGCAGCCAGAACTGTTCGTAGCGCGCTTGCGAATCCGACAGCAAGCCGGCGGCCAAGCCATATTGAGTATTGTTGGCCTCGCTGATCGCTGCTGCGAAATCCTGGTAGCGGATGACTTGCAACAGCGGCCCGAACAGCTCCTCGTCAGGGCGCTCGGCCACGGCAGTCACATCGAGAATCCCCGGGGTCAGCAACGCAGCCTGTGGCTGCGGCTGGGTCATGGCCAGCAACGGCAGCGCGCCCTTGCCCAGCAAATGATTCTGTGCATCCATCAGCGCTTTCGCCGCGCCCAAGGACACCACCGAGCCCATGAACGGCGCCGGCTGCTGGTCGAAGGCGCCCACCTCGATGGTCGAACTGACTTGCACCAGGCGCTCGAGCAAGGCATCGCCCCACGCCCCTTCCGGCACCAGCAGACGGCGTGCGCACGTGCAGCGCTGGCCGGCGGAAATGAAGGCCGATTGGATGATGGTGTAGACCGCCGCATCGACGTCGGCCACCTCATCCACCACCAGCGGGTTGTTACCGCCCATCTCCAGCGCCAGGATCTTGTCCGGCCGACCGGAAAACTGTTGATGCAGCAAATTGCCGGTGCGACTGGATCCGGTGAAGAACAGCCCGTCGATCCCCGGATCCGCCGCCAGGGCGATACCGGTTTCCCGCGCGCCTTGCAGCAGGTTCAGCACGCCCGCGGGCAGGCCGGCCTCGACCCAGCATTTGACCGTCAGCTCGGCGACTTTCGGCGTCAGCTCGCTGGGCTTGAACAACACGCAGTTGCCTGCCAGCAGCGCGGGCACGATGTGGCCGTTGGGCAAATGGCCGGGAAAGTTGTAGGGGCCGAACACCGCCACCACACCGTGGGGCTTGTGGCGCAGCACGGCGGTGGCGTCGCCCAGCGGGCCGCTCTTCTCGCCGGTCCGCTCGCGGTAGCTCTGCACCGAAATCGCCACCTTGTTGATCATGCTGGTGACTTCGGTGGCCGATTCCCACAGCGGCTTGCCGGTTTCCTCACCGATGCAACGGGCCAATTCGTCAGCATGAGTCTTCAGGTTGCCGGCAAACGCTTCCAGTACCTGGATGCGCTCATCCAGCGAGCGCCGCGCCCAGTCCGGGAACGCCTGGCGCGCCGCCTGCACAGCGGACTCCACCTGCGCAGCCGTGGCGCCTTTGCCAGACCACAGCACCTGCTGCGTCACCGGGTTCAACGACTCAAAGACGTCGCCCTGGCCTTCCAGCCAACTTCCAGCGATGTACAGCGATTTCATTATTTCGACTCCCGAGCGGCAGACAACGCCACGGCACGCACTTGATCGCCGGCGTTGAGTTGAAGACGTTTGGCGGTCAGCGGATCGACCACCAGTGTGCCTGCGGCGAAGCGCGCCGGTGCTGCGGTGATGCGGCAGTCTTCACGCTTGCGGTTATGAATGAGAAACGGCGTGGCGTCATCGCCCGGCGTGCCGATGGCCAGCACCAACGCCTGGCTGTCTTTAATCGCGCGGATCTTGCCGGTCTCGCATTCCACGGCCGGGCCGGCATCGAAGATGTCGACGTAACCCTGGTAGCTGAAGCCCTCGCTCTTGAGCATCGACAGCGCCGGCTCCGTGTCAGGATGAACCTGGCCAATCACGGCCCGGGCATCTTCGGACAGGAAGCAGGTGTACAGCGGGAACTTGGGCATCAGCTCGGCGATGAAGGCTTTGTTGCCCACACCGGTCAGGTAGTCGGCTTGGCTGAATTCCATCTTGAAGAAATGCCGACCCAGGCTTTCCCAGAATGGCGAACGGCCGTTATCGTCGGACATGCCGCGCATCTCGGCGATGATCTTGTTGCCGAACAGCTGTGGAAATTCGGCGATGAACAACAGCCGCGCCTTGGCCAGCATCCGGCCATTGAGGCCACTGCGGAAGTCGGCGTGCAGGAACAGCGAGCACAGCTCGGAATTGCCGGTCAGGTCGTTGGCCAGGAACAACGTCGGAATTTCCCGGTAGATGTTCAGTTCCTGGGAAGCGCTGACCGTCAGGCCGACCCGGAAGTTGTACCAGGGCTCACGCAGGCCCACGGCACCGGCGATAGCGGAAATGCCGACCACGCGGCCGTCATCGTCTTCGAGCACGAACAGGTAGTCCGCATCGCCGCGCCCGGCTTCGCCGCGAAAGGTCTTCTCGGCCCAGCCGACCCGATGCGCCAGGCGCTCTTCGTTGGCCGGCAAGGTGGTCAGGCCAGTACCGGTGCTGCGGGCCAGGGCGATCAGAGCGGGTAAATCGCTGCTGCGTACGGGACGAACGATCATGCTATCTCCTCAAACGGGCCGCTCACGCCACCCGCGAAACTCAGCTGTAAGGCGTTAAACCGCTACCAGGCGCACACTCGCACCTTCGCCAACGCCCAAGGCTTCGGCCGCGTCCATGTCCAGCGTCACAGGCTTGCCCGGCGCGTAGTCGAGCTCGAGCAGCACGGCGCGGTAGTCCTGCAATTGGGCGTTGGCGACCAGGTATTGGCGGCCGGCGCCCTTGACCGGTTCGCCGATCTTGACCGGCACTACGCGGCTCTGGGCAATCGAGCGAATCCCCGAGACACGGGCATGCAGGGTCGGGCCACCGTCGAAGATGTCGATGTAGTGATCCGTCTCGAAACCCTCACGCATCAGGATGTCGAAGGTGATCTGTGCCCGTGGATGAACCTGCCCCATGGCTTCCTGGGCGGCGTCCGGCAACAACGGCACGTAGATCGGGTAATGCGGCATCAGCTCGGCGAGGAAGGTACGGCTCTTCAGCCCGCACAAACGCTCGGCGGCGGCGTAGTTGAGGTCGAAGAAGTTGCGACCGATGGCGTCCCAGAACGGCGAATCACCGTTCTCATCGCTGTAACCGACGATCTCGGTCACCACCGAATCGGCGAACCGCTCCGGATGGCTGGCGACGAACAGTAGACGCCCACGGGAGTTGAGCTCCGCCCAAGGCGACCCGACCAGTTCCGGCACCACATAGAAACTCGTCAACAGGCTGTTGCCGGTCAGGTCGTGGCACTGGGAAAGGACGTGGATCTTGTTGTGGATCTTCAGCTCGCGGGACGCGTGGACGAACGTTTCGTTGCGAAAGCTGTAGAACGGCTCGGAATAGCCGGCCGACGCGACGATGGCCGAACAGCCTACAAGCTTGCCGGTGGCGGTGTCTTCGAGGACGAAGAAATAACTCTCCTCTCCGTTGAAACTGACTTCGGCGGAAAACGAAGCTTCGCTTGCGGCGATCTTGTCGCTCAGGCGTTCCACGTCATCCGGCAAGGAAGTGACACCGATCGGACTGTCCGCAGCCAGACGCTGTACCTCGCCCAGATCCGCCATTTGCGCGGGGCGCATCACCAGCATGGTGTCACTCCTTAACTTGAAATAAACGGTTCGACCCTGAGGTCGATACACAGAGAAAAAACATCAATGGATGAGCGGCACTGCGCCGCTCATCCATTGGAGCTGGTCCAGCTGGGTGAATCAGGCTTGCGTCAGCTTCGCCGCGGCCCGCTCGAAGCGGTCCAGGCCGGCGTCGATGTCGGCGTCTTCCACCACCAGGCTCGGGGCGAAACGGATCACGTCCGGGCCGGCTTGCAGGATCATCAGGCCTTCCTGCTCGGCGGCGTTGAAGATGTCCTTGGCCTTGCCCTTCCAGGCGTCGTTCAGCACGCAACCCATCAGCAGGCCCAGGCCACGCACTTGGGTGAACATGCCGTACTTCTCGCCGATCTGCTCCAGGCGCGCCTTGAATTTCTGATGCTTGGCTTTGACGCCGCCGAGGACTTCAGGCGTGTTCACAACGTCGATCACCGCCTCGGCCACCGCACAAGCCAACGGGTTACCGCCATACGTCGTGCCGTGGGTACCGACCACCAGGTGCTTGGCCAGCGCTTCGGTGGTGAGCATCGCCGCGATCGGGAAACCACCGCCCAGGCTCTTGGCGCTGGTGAGGATGTCCGGAACCACGCCGTAGTGCATGTAGGCGAACAACTCGCCGCTGCGGCCCATGCCGGTCTGCACTTCGTCGAATACCAGCAGCGCGTCGTGCGCATCGCACAGCTCGCGGGCGCCTTGCAGGTAGGCCAGTTCGGCCGGCAATACACCGCCCTCGCCCTGGATCGGTTCCAGCACCACGGCGCAGGTCTTGTCCGAGACAGCCGCTTTCAGCGCCGCCAGGTCGTTATAAGGAACGTGGGTGATGCCGGTGATTTTAGGACCGAAACCGTCGGAGTACTTCGACTGCCCGCCAACATTGACGGTAAACAGCGTGCGCCCGTGGAAACTGTTGAGCGCGGCGATGATTTCGTATTTCTCGCTGCCGAAACGGTCGAACGCAACGCGACGGGCCAGCTTGAAGGCGGCCTCGTTGGCTTCGGCGCCGGAGTTGCAGAAGAACGCGCGCTCGGCAAAGGTTGCGTCAATCAGCTTATGAGCCAGTCGCAGCGCCGGTTCATTGGTGAATACGTTCGACACATGCCACAGCTTGTTGGCCTGTTCAGTCAGGGCGCCGACCAGCGCCGGATGGGCATGCCCGAGTACGTTGACTGCGATACCGCCAGCAAAATCGATCAACTCGCGACCGGACTGGTCCCACACGCGGGAACCGGCACCACGCACAGGAATAAAGGCAGCAGGCGCATAGTTGGGAACCATCACCTGGTCGAAATCGGCGCGTTGTACCGCGGCTTGCTCAACGGACATCGGAGTCTCCTGAAGAGGAACACTCGCCTGGAACTGGCGAGCTTGGTAAGGATTGTAAGGACAGTTTTCAGCCCGGCCTTGCCGCCAAGCGACAACTTCTTATAGCGCCAACCCACGTTTTGCGCGGGTTTACGGCAATGCGACAAATAGCGTCGCAAAGGCGCAGTTTAAACGTTGCCGATGTCTTTGAGGTGCCCGCATAACGATTTGCTGCAGCCCCGTGACGCGTCCAGTCTCAGCCGCGCTCGGACGGCACCGAAGACAGTTCGAACGGGCTGCTGCTGCGGCGCTGGTTGCGATCTTCCCGCGGCGTGGCGCCGAAGAAGTTGCGATAGGCGCTGGAGAAATGCGGCCCCGAGGAGAATCCGCAGGACAGGCCGATCTGGATGATGGATTTGCTGGTCTGCATCAACATCTGCCGCGCCTTGTTCAGGCGCAGCTCCAAGTAATACTGGCTCGGCACGCGGTTGAGGTATTGCTTGAAGATCCGCTCCAGTTGCCGGCGCGATACGCACACATGCTGAGCGATTTCGTCGGTGGTCAGCGGCTCTTCGATGTTGGCTTCCATCAGCAACACCGCCTGGGTGAGCTTCGGATGGCTGGAGCCGAGGCGGTTCTGCAGCGGGATGCGCTGGCGTTCGCCGCCCTCGCGAATGCGCTCGACCACCAGTTCTTCCGACACCGCGCCGGCCAGTTCCGCACCGTGATCCCGCGCCAACACCGCCAGCAACAGATCGAGCACCGACATGCCGCCACAAGCGCTCAGGCGATCACGATCCCAATCGAACAAATGACTGGTCGCGATGACCTTGGGAAAGCGCTCGGAGAAATCATCCTGCCAGCGCCAGTGCACGGCAGCGCGATAACCGTCGAGCAAGCCCAACTGAGCCAGCGGATAGACACCGGCGGACAGGCCACCGATGACACAACCAGCACGCACCAACTGCTTGAGCGCGCTGCTTAGCGGCGAAGCCAGCGTGGTCGGTGGCTCATCGGCCAGCAGGAACAGTTTCTGCAAGCCTTCGAGCTTGCCGGCCCAGGGTTCACCCGGCAATTGCCAGGCGCCTTCGGTCGGCGGCTCGGCTTGCAGGAACGACAGCTCGTAGACCACGTCCGGATGCACTCGCTGCGCAACACGCAAGGCCTCCTCGGCCAGCGCCAGCGTCAAGGCTTTAGTGCTGGGCCAAATCAGGAAACCTATTCGATGGGCAGTCATGGCGGGCAATCCGAAGCGAAAACAGTGTTAAAGCCAAAAGCGGCTGCAACCAAATTAGACCATCTGGCGCATGGCGCGCAGCATGATCCAATCGAGTGCGTAACGGGAGCGACTACTTGAGGCTGCCCGAGAGGAATTGTTGCAGGCGCTCCGATTGCGGATTGACCAGCACTTCGCGTGGGTTGCCGCTCTCTTCGACGATGCCTTTGTGCAGGAACACCAACTGGTTCGACACTTCGCGGGCAAAACCCATTTCGTGGGTCACCACCACCATGGTCCGCCCTTCCAGGGCCAGGGCCTGCATGACCTTGAGCACGTCGCCCACCAGCTCCGGGTCGAGGGCCGAGGTCGGTTCGTCGAACAGCATCACCTCAGGCTCCATCGCCAGCGCACGGGCAATCGCCACGCGCTGCTGCTCGCCGCCGGACATATGCCCCGGGTAAGCATCCTTGCGGTGCGCCACGCCGACCTTGTTCAGGTAGTGCTCGGCTTTCTCCCGCGCTTCAGCCTTGGCCACGCCCAGCACATGCACCGGCGCCTCCATGATGTTTTCCAGCGCGGTCATGTGCGACCACAGGTTGAAATGCTGGAACACCATCGACAGCCGCGAACGCATGCGTTGCAGTTGCTTGGGGTCCGCAGCCTTCATGGCGCCATCCTTGCCCGCGACCAGTTTCAGCTCTTCATTGTTGAGCAAGATCTTGCCGGCATGGGGTTGCTCAAGCAGGTTGATGCAACGCAGGAAGGTGCTCTTGCCGGAGCCACTGGAGCCGATGATGCTGATCACGTCGCCAGCGGCGGCTTTCAGGGAGACGCCCTTGAGCACTTCGTGACTGCCATAGCGTTTATGCAGGTCTTGGACTTCAAGCTTGTACATGCGGTCGGTTCTCACAAAACGTCAATCGTTGAGCAGTCGATCGGATCGATGCGTTATCAGTGCTTGCGCGGGGCCAGGTAACCCAGCCAGCGGCGCTCGGCCAATTTGAACAGGCGCACCAGGATGAAGGTCAGGCACAGGTAGAAGACGCCGGCCGTGATGTAGGCCTCGAACGGCAAGTAATACTGCGCATTCACCGTGCGCGCGGCGCCGGTGATGTCGATCAGGGTGACGATGGACGCCAGGCTGGTGGTCTGCAACATCATGATCACTTCGTTGCTGTATTGCGGCAGCGCCCGGCGCAAGGCCGATGGCAGCAGGATCCGGCGGTACAGCTTGTAGCGTGACATGCCCATGGCCTTGGCCGCCTCGATTTCACCGTTAGGCGTGGCCCGCAGGCTGCCGGCGATGATTTCCGCGGTGTAGGCGCTGGTATTGATCGCAAATGCCAGGCACGCACAGAACGTCGCGCTGGACAGCCACGGCCAGAGGAAACTCTCGCGCACGGCTTCGAATTGCGCCAACCCGTAGTAGATCAGGAACAGTTGCACCAGCATCGGCGTGCCGCGGATTACGTAGGTGTAGAGCCAGGCCGTCATGTTGACGATCGGCTGCTTGGACACCCGCATCAACCCCAGGGGCAGCGCGGCCAACAGACCAAAGAACAACGACAGGGCCAGCAGCTTCAGGGTGGTCAGCAGGCCACTGAAGTACAGCGGCAAGGCTTCATAGATGACGTTGTAGTCGAAGATCATAGATCAGCCGCCCTTACGCCTACCGAGTAGCGCTTCTCAAGGTGACGCAACGCCAGCAACGAGACACTGGTGATCACCAGGTACATCGCCGCCACTGCGAGGAAGAAGGTGAAAGGCTCGCGAGTGGCATCCGCCGCCTGCTTGGCCTTGAACATCATGTCTTGCAGGCCCACCACCGAAATCAGCGCGGTGGCCTTGGTCAGCACCAGCCAGTTGTTGGTGAAGCCCGGAATCGCCAGACGAATCATCTGCGGCACCAGCACCCGGAAGAACACTTGGAAGCCGTTCATGCCGTACGCCATGCCCGCCTCGGCCTGGCCCTTGGGGATCGCCATGAACGCACCGCGAAAGGTTTCCGACAGGTACGCACCGAAGATGAAGCCCAGGGTGCCGATACCGGCCGCCAGCGGGTTCAGGTCGATGTAGTCGTCATAGCCGAGCATCGGCGCCACGCGATTGAGCAAGTCCTGGCCGCCGTAGAAAATCAGCAGGATCAGCACCAGGTCGGGGATGCCGCGGATGACCGTCGAATACAGGTCGCCCAGCCACGCCAGCCAGCGCACCGGCGAGAGGCGCAACGCGACGCCGATCAACCCCAGGACGATGGCCAAGGCCATGGACGACAAGGCGAGCTGAAGCGTCAACCATGCGCCATCGAGGATGACAGCCCCGTAGCCTTTCAACATGATTCAGGTCCTCGAAAGTGGGATGAAAAAATGGCGCAAACCGCAGAGATCCTGTTGCTTGCGCCATTTCGCACGAGTGGCGGGACGTGCTTACTTGCCGTAGATGTCGAAGGCGAAGTATTTGTCTTGGATTTGCTTGTATTTGCCGTTCTCACGAATGGCAGCGATTGCACTGTTGATCTTGTCCTTCAACGCATCGCCCTTGCGAACCGCGATACCCACGCCGTCGCCGAAGTACTTGACGTCGGTAAAGGCCGGGCCGACGAACGCGAAGCCCTTGCCCGCGTCGGTCTTGAGGAAGCCGTCCTCCAACAGGGTAGCGTCTGCCACGGTGCCGTCGAGGCGGCCGGCGGACACGTCCAGGTAGATCTCGTTCTGCGAACCGTACGGCTTGATCTCGGCACCCAGCGGGGCCAGGACTTCACGGGCGAAACGCTCGTGGATCGAACCGCGCTGTACGCCGATGTTCTTGCCCTTGAGTTCGGCCAGGCCGTCGCTCACCTGGGTACCGGCCTTCATCACCAGACGGGCCGGAGTGTTGTAGTACTTGCCAGTGAAATCAACCGACTTCTTGCGATCTTCTGTGATCGACATCGAAGACAGGATGGCGTCGATCTTGCGGACCTTGAGCGCCGGGATCAGGCCGTCGAACTCTTGCTCGACCCACACGCACTTGACCTTCATCTCTTCGCACAGCGCATTGCCGATGTCGTAGTCGAAACCGACGATGCTGCCGTCCGGAGCCTTGGAAGCAAACGGAGGGTAAGCCGCTTCGATACCGATCTTCAGGGGTTTCTCATCAGCGAATGTTGGCAGGGACAGCACGGACAGTGCCAGGGCGCCAAGCAGCACAAGTTTCTTCATCTTGGGACTCCATCGGTAAAGGGCGAAAACGGCAGAGTGAGCAACAGCCCAATATGCGAATGGGTGGAACGAACTTTGGTGCTGCGTCCGAAATGCGCGCGTTTATTCAACGCACGCCACGACGAGCGAGTGATCGGCATTCTAACGACAGGCCCGAAGCCGATATTTCTTCAATGCGACAACAAATTACAGAAGCACCGAGAAAGCTGTTCGAGCACATTGACAGCCTCGCAAAATCATGCAAGAGCAAAAGAAAGGGAACCGATCCATGCTGCAAATAGCGGGCCCATTATTCGCAAACCCTTCTAATCCGGCAAGCACAGCGTGTCGGCTTGTTTTCCGAGACGCCCGGAGCCGCCCTATAACGGGGCTTTGCGTTTCACATCGCCCCGTCGTGGCGCCTTTGGTTACACATTTCAAAACACCGGTAACGTTCAGGCACCTCCTACTTTAAACGCCGATATTTATTCATCCACCGAACCCGTGGCGAGGGAGCTTGCTCCCGCTGGGCTGCGCAGCAGCCCTAAACCAGACACTACGGTCCTTCAGCCAGACGGCATTGGCTGAGTTGCGACTGCTGTGCAGCCGAGCGGGAGCAAGCTCCCTCGCCACAAAGGCCATCCCACGCGCACAAAAAAGCCCCACCCGGCAAACGCCGGGCGGGGCTTTTCGGTATTACGGGTACCGTCAGGCGACGTTCATGGTCTTGTGCGTCTCGATCAGGTGCGCAACGACGCTTGGGTCGGCCAGGGTGGAGATATCACCCAACCCGTCGTACTCCGCCGTGGCGATCTTGCGCAAGATACGGCGCATGATCTTGCCGGAACGGGTTTTCGGCAGCCCCGGCGCCCACTGGATCACGTCCGGCGAGGCAATCGGACCGATCTCCTTGCGCACCCAGTTCTTCAGTTCCAAGCGCAGGGCCTCGCTGGTTTCTTCGCCAGCATTGAGGGTGACATAGACATAGATGCCCTGCCCCTTGATGTCGTGCGGCACACCGACCACCGCCGCTTCGGCGACTTTCGGGTGCGCGACCATGGCGCTCTCGATCTCGGCCGTGCCCATGCGGTGGCCGGACACGTTGAGCACGTCATCCACTCGACCGGTGATCCAGTAGTAGCCGTCTTCGTCGCGACGAGCGCCGTCACCAGTGAAATACATGCCGCTGAACGTCTTGAAGTAGGTATCGACAAAACGATCATGGTCGCCATACAGGGTACGGGCCTGGCCTGGCCAGGAATCGAGAATCACCAGATTGCCTTCGGCGGCGCCTTCGATCAGGTTGCCGAGGTTGTCCACCAGCGCCGGCACCACGCCAAAGAACGGACGCGTGGCCGAACCCGGCTTCAACGCCGTGGCGCCTGGCAGTGGGCTGATCAGTACGCCACCGGTTTCGGTCTGCCACCAGGTGTCGACGATCGGGCAACGTTCCTTGCCGACGTTCTTGTAGTACCAGCCCCAGGCTTCCGGGTTGATCGGCTCGCCTACCGATCCCAACAGGCGCAGGCTGCTGCCATCGGCGCCTTCGACGGCGGCGGTGCCTGAGGCCATCATCGCGCGGATGGCGGTCGGCGCGGTGTAGAGGATGTTGACCTTGTGCTTATCGATGACCTTGGCCACCCGGGTGATGTCCGGGTAGTTCGGCACGCCTTCGAACATCAGCGTGGTCGCGCCATTGGCCAGCGGGCCGTAGACGATATAGCTGTGACCGGTAACCCAACCGACGTCGGCGGTGCACCAGTAGACCTCGCCCGGCTTGTAGTCGAACACCCGCTCATGGGTCAGCGCCGCGTAGAGCAAGTAACCGGCGGTAGTGTGCTGCACGCCCTTGGGCTTGCCGGTGGAACCGGAGGTATAGAGGATGAACAGCGCTTCCTCGGCGCCCATTTCCTTCGGCGCGCAAACAGTGCCGGCCACCTTCATCAGGTCTTCGTACCAGATGTCACGGTGCTGGTTCCACTTGATGTTACCGGCGGTGCGCTTGCACACGATGACTTTCTGGATGCTGCTGGTTTCCGGGTTGGTCAGCGCGTCATCGACGTTGGCCTTGAGCGGAATCTTCTTGCCGGCGCGAATGCCTTCGTCGGCGGTGATCACCACTTTGGATTTGCAGTCGATGATCCGGCCAGCCAGGGCTTCGGGCGAAAACCCACCGAACACCACCGAATGGATCGCACCGATCCGGGTGCAGGCGAGCATGGCAACCACGGCTTCGGGAATCATCGGCATGTAGATGGTCACCACGTCGCCGCGATGCACGTCCTGGCCGCGCAGGGCGTTGGCGAACTTGCAGACTTCTTCATGCAGCTCGCGATAGGTGATGTTGCGACTCTCGGACGGGTCATCGCCCTCCCAGATAATCGCGATTTGATCGCCGCGCTCGGCCAAGTGACGGTCGAGGCAGTTATAGGAAACGTTCAAGGTGCCGTCGGCAAACCACTTGATGTCGACATGGTGATCGTCGAAGGACGTCTGCTTCACCGTGGTGAAAGGCTTGATCCAGTCGAGGCGCTTGGCCTGCTCGCGCCAGAAGCCATCCGGGTTGACGACCGACTGCTGGTACATGGCTTTATAGGTCGCCTCGTCAGTCAGCGTATTGGCCGCAACCTCGGGACGAACGGGATACACAGAAGCCGCACTCATCTTTCTTACCTCGGTGACAATAGTTGTTTTTGTATGGTCCCGTTGTAGCCCGGGGCGGGCCTATAGAACCATTCGACGATGGTAGTAACAAGTCCCTACAAAATGTCGGTACTAGCCTTCAACTCCGCCCCTGCAAGCGCTCCTTTGCGAGAACCCGCTTGCTCGGGATCCGCCAGATGCTCAGTGCATCCTGAGCCGATTATTGCCAGAACGATCAATAGTGTTTATCAAAACCGAGACTGTTTAGCCCTGCCCTCGCCTCCTAAAATCAGCCTCGCCAACCGGCAACAAGATTGACGCAACACAGCCCCCACGAAGGCCGTTGATCGAACTTTCCCAACATCTACTCCACACGCAGCCCCAAAAAGGCGGCGTGACCCCACTCGACCTCAAAAAAGGTGAAATTCAAATGAAAGCTTTATGGGCCCTGGTCCTCGGCAGCCTTTGCGCCACCGCAATGGCTGGCGAAACCCCAATCAAAGCCGGGCAGCGAAAACCGGCAATTGAGGACTACAGCTACTCCACTCACCTGGACATTGCCAAAGTCATCTCCATGAGTACGATCCCGAACGTTTGCGAAGTGGTCCCAGCCCAAATGGAATACGATGACTCCAAGGGGCAGCGCCACATCCTGCGCTACCGCGTCATGGGCAATGGTTGCTCCAGCGATTGATCACGACTGGCGCTTTCCAAGGCCCGATTCCGGTCGGGCCTGGTTGTGTCTGAAGCAACCAAAAAACGTCATAAAACACAACATGTAGTGCAAAACCGCAAAAACCGATCATTTTCTGATCAAAAAAATCCGTCATCCACCCCATGCAAAAAAAATCTTCAATGACCAAAGCCTTGTAAACCCTCGCTCCCACGCGGATATCTCCCCCGCCAGCTCTTCTGTGAGCTATTTCGCCGCACCACGTAGGCAAAAAAGTCCTTATAATGCCGCCTTAAACGGGCCTGCAATATTCCCTTACAGGGGTCAAAACCAGCCTGAAGCCCACGCAACGGTCGACACGCCGGTGCGTTCACAGCCGCTTCAGTAAACCCGTACATTTTTCTGTTTATTGCCTGCGTCAGCTGCTGCAACAAACGATTTTCCAAGATCCACCGCGGCCAGTAGGCCTTTCAATGGGCATCTGGCCCTCACGCAGGAGACGACACGTCATGCTGAGCTGGGACGAATTCGACAAAGAAGACGACGGCGAAGTCGCGGTAAAAGGCGCCAACGCCGGCCACGCTTCTGAAGCCAACATGGACCGCCTCGACAGCGCCGGCGGTGCCGCCGCGCTCGAAGCCCGTGCCGTGACGGCCAGCGACTCGGCCGCGATCATTCGCGCCAAGGCCGCCCTCGATAAACTCGACGTTGCCGAAGGCCTCGCCGAACTCGAAGGCGCCTCCGCCCGTGTCGCCGTCGATGAAAAGCGCATGATCAACTGCCGCGCCGACCTCAACCAGCTCGTGCCTTTCAAGTACGACTGGGCCTGGCAGAAGTACCTGGACGGCTGCGCAAACCACTGGATGCCGCAAGAAGTCAACATGACCGCCGACATCGCCCTCTGGAAAACCCCGGAAGGCCTGACCGACGACGAACGCCGCATCGTGATGCGCAACCTGGGCTTCTTCTCCACCGCCGACTCCCTGGTCGCCAACAACCTGGTCCTGGCCGTGTACCGCCTGATCACCAACCCGGAGTGCCGCCAGTACATCCTGCGCCAGGCCTTTGAAGAGGCGATCCACACCCACGCCTACCAGTACTGCATCGAATCGCTGGCCATGGATGAAGGCGAGATCTTCAACATGTACCACGAGATCCCATCGGTCGCGAAGAAAGCCGCCTGGGGCCTGAAATATACCCGTTCGATCTCCGATCCGAAGTTCGAAACCGGCACCCCGGACACCGACAAAGAGTTGCTGCGCAACCTGATCGCCTACTACTGCGTCCTGGAAGGCATCTTCTTCTACTGCGGCTTCACCCAGATCCTCTCCATGGGCCGCCGCAACAAAATGACCGGCGTCGCCGAGCAGTTCCAGTACATCCTGCGCGACGAGTCCATGCACCTTAACTTCGGCATCGACGTGATCAACCAGATCAAAATCGAAAACCCACACCTGTGGGACGCCGAGATGAAGGAAGAAGCAACCCAGATGATCCTGCAAGGGACCCAACTGGAAATCGAATACGCCCGCGACACCATGCCTCGCGGCGTGCTGGGCATGAACGCGGCGATGATGGAGGACTACCTCAAGTTCATCGCCAACCGTCGCTTGTCGCAGATTGGGTTGAAGGAAGAGTATCCGGGGACGACGAATCCGTTCCCTTGGATGAGCGAGATCATGGACTTGAAGAAAGAGAAGAATTTCTTTGAGACTCGGGTGATTGAATATCAGACGGGTGGGGCGCTTAGCTGGGATTGATGTCTAAGTCCTAAGTTGAACCATCAGCGACTTAACTAAAAACCCCGTGAAAACGGGGTTTTTTATATTTCTGCAGCACCAAAGCCGCGTTTAACTCTGGGACCGGAACGCTACCTTTACCCTACGCAAAACTCAGAATCGTTCCGTATTGACGCCGCATCTCCTCGTTATCTGTTATGCCCACGAAAGCGCAGCTCTGTTCTCCGTGTACCTCGGAGACCCATCATGTCTGATGCTTACATTCCGGCGGTTTTTACCCGTCACAACGTCCATCTGCATGCCCTCTTGGTTGAAAACCAGGCTTGGTTCAGCGCCTCCGATTTGGGTCGCTTGATGAGCAAGCACCTCGATGAACGCATGACCCGCAAGCTTGACCCTGACCAGCGCAGGATGATGCTCATGCACATCCACGGCTTGACCGAAGAGCGTCTGATGCTGAGCGAGTCGGGCGTTTATGCATTGCTGGTTTATCACTACTGCCCTGAGTATCGATTGCTGCGTGAGTGGATCACGCATCAGGTAGTGCCTACCCTGCGGGATGAACGCTACTCGCATAAGATGGAACGACCTACGTTGAGTGTGCTGGATTGGCCGAAGATTTCGCTGTGCATGCTGCACTGGCAGGATGAGCCATGGATTCGTTTGCGGGATATGCCAGCGGTGTTGGTGGATGATCCGTTTAGTCAGCATGAATCCTGGTGGCGGAAAGCCTCTCGGATTATGCGAGGGTTTTGAGCTTCAATCGGAAGCCGTCGTCCGTGTTCGGGCGGCGGTTTTTTGTTGGGGATATGGAATTGGGGCTGCTACGCAGCCCAGCGGGAGCAAGCTCCCTCGCCACGGGAGTTGAGACGGCGACGCGGCAAGCTCCGTGAGTTTGAGAGCACCAGTGCCAGTTCAGCCTGTTGAAAAAAGACCCAAGGAGACATGTAATGACGAAAAAAATAAGAACTGAGGCCTTCGAGTCGATTCACAGCTCGGCCGAAGCGCTGCTGAAAATCGGCGCTATCGACATGGCCACTATGCGGGAGTTCGATGAGGCCTGCATAACCGAGGTGTCTGCTGAAGTCTTAGAGCAAGAAGGCTCGTCTGAACTCAAAGCTGGCCGCCCTCAAAACCATCAATGACTTCTTCGGAGGAACGGCCAAACTCCGCCGACATCCAAATCTTCCCCTTCAACCGCCCAGGCTTGCGCGCCTGCGGTGTATCGATATGGGGCACCAGATCCAGATAAGGCTTGCCGGCCTTGGTGATCACCACGCTGTCGCCCCGCCATGCACGTGCACCCAGTTGAAAGAGCTGGGACTTTGCTTCGTGTAGGGTTACTCGCAGTTGCTCGCTCATACACCGCTCCAATGATTTAGCTGGACCAAGCTTGAGTGCTCGATAGGTTCTAGCTGGCGCTTCTAGTCACTGTCCTGAGGTTTGTCACTTAATCGGCCTTGCCGCCATCCTTGGTCTTCGTAACAACGCTACCAAGCTGTGCTGCGGTTTTGCGTCGGGGATTAGCGCCGCGAACAGGCGTTTCAGGATCCGTTTTTCGTTTCTGTGGGGGCGGTGCGTAGATGGATGTTGCAGCCTTCGTCAGCCCCAATCGCAGCCCGAACTTTCTCAGAATACATTCGAGCGTGTTGATGGTCGGGTTACCCTTGTCCTTCTCGATCTGGTACAGGGCCTTGGTCGACATCTTGCACATGACAGCAAAGGTTTCCTGATCCAGCCCGGTCACTTCAAGCCGTAGTCGGCGGATAGCGGTTCCCAGGGTTTCAAATCCCGTCACATGCTGCGTGACGATGTCGGCAATAATCTCCCTGCGTTGTTCGACGGTGGGCTCTTTCATCGAAGTTCCTAGTCGCTGTTTTCGGCATTATATTGCCGACTATCTGAGAGATCGGGCTATAACCGGCATTATAGTTCCGATTGCTCCGTGTAAGGAACTGCAGAACGGGGGCTGCTTCGCAGCCCAGCGGGGATAAATCCCCTCGCCACGGGTTGCTGTCAGGGCGCAAGTAGAGGGCAGGCTTGATGGTCGGGTTGGGGATTGGGAATCGCGAGCAGGCTCACTCCCACAGAGTCTTGTGGTGCGTTGAAACTTTGGGTGCAGCCCGCCGCGTCCTTCGGTATTAATACACCTCCTGTCACGGACCCGAGCCCCGATGAAATTCGACACTGCCTACTGCCTCAGCCTCGATGCCAAGCTTTCGATCTATGACGTTCGGGATCTGAATTTCGACGAGACCATGGCCTTCGATTCGGCCAAGGAGCGCTTTCAGTGCCCCAACGATGCCTGTCGGGCGGCGTTTGATGAGGAGAATCGGCTGACGACGTTCAACGCCAAGAACGTCAATTACATCCGCACGCCACATTTCAAGAATCAACCTACTACCCAGCATATCGAGGGTTGCCCGTATGTCAGTCCGAAGATGCCGGGGCTGGGTCTGGAGAGTGGCGAGGCAGAAACGGATGATGGCCGTGAAGAGCATTTTCCGTCGGAGCTGTTGCTGACTCGGCGTGAGTACATTCGCAAGCCGTCGGATCAGCCGAAGGATCTTGCTGCGACTCGGCCCACGTCGAATCTTCCATCGTCCCACGGTGACAACGCCCATTCGGCCCAGGACTCGACACCCGACAAGACCAGCGTCTTCGCCCACCCGGTGGAGTGTTTCGTCTCGAACTTCGCGGACAAGGACCTGCTCAAGAGCAAGCCGCTGAAGATTGGCGAGCACACGGCGCCCTATGGGTCGTTCTTCAAGAAAATTGATTACTTGCAGGACAACAAGGGTTTGATTTACTGGGGCAAGATCAAGGAGATTAAGGATTACACGCTGAGCTTTCGCATCGATTTCGAAGCAAAGGTCTGGTTCAAGCAGCCGGACGAGGCGAAGAAGAAGCCTTACTCGGTCAACGTTTACCTGAGCAAGAAGCTGATCGATAACTACCGCAAGCGCAAAGCTTTCCTGGCAGAGATCAAGCACGCCATCGACAGTGACGCGCCGTTGTATTGCTTCTTTTATGGCGTGACGCCGGAGTTGAAGCAGGTGCAGAGCAAGAAGAACCCCGAAGAAACGTTCGGGGTGTTCAGTGCCAATATCGAGAACCTGGATCACTTCATTATTCGGGAGGCGCCGGGGTTGTCCGAGAAGTGACTTGCAGCACCACGCTTTTTATTGCGTCTCCAACCACCGCAACCGGCAAACTCAGCGGGTTGCCGTGGGATTACACCGTCGTACTGTGTCAGAAAACCGCGTCGGAACAAGATGGAACATCGTGGAAAACTGGGACATGCCCCGAGTGCCTGGCTGGAGAAGACCGCTGGTCATTGATCAAAAAAATGAGATTGAAGTGGACTCAAAACAACTGTACAAAAACACAGTATTTTTCGAATCCATCGCTTTGGAGCACCCCATGGCCTCTCTCGCAATCAAAACCACCTTGGAACGCATCGCGGTCTATCAATTCACCCCCGCTCACAGCCAGCAGGCCCGAGCCATGCTGGGCTGGAGTGTCGAAGAGCTGTCGCGACAGTCCGGCGTCTCGGTCCGGGCCATTCGGCGCTTCGAGGCCGGTGGCGAGCTGCTTGACGTGACGCGCCTGGCGCTGGCCTTCCGGCTGGAGGCCGAAGGGTTGGTGTTCTTCCCGGGTTTCGCTCCGGGACGCGGCATGAATATCAAAGGCGCCACGCCAGATCCGATGGAGCGGTCGGACTACGCAATGATCGAATAAACGAGCCGGGCGTCAGGCCATGCCGGTCTGGTTCTGATAAGCCGAGGGCTCCACGTCCAGCCACCAGGCGCGGCCACGCTGCGGTTGCGTCAGGGTGAATGCTTCGCCCATTTGCGGCGTGGTGATGCAAACGTTGCGCTCCCAGGCCAGCGCCAGGATGCGGTCGAAAGGTTCATACCAGGCGTGCATCGCCAGGTCGAACGTGCCGTTGTGGATCGGCAAGAGCCAACGGCCCTTCAGATCGATATGGGCCTGCAAGGTCTGCTCCGGCTGCATGTGGACATGAGGCCAATCGACGTTATAGGCGCCGGTTTCCATCAGCGTCAGGTCGAAGGGCCCGTATTTCTCGCCGATGCGTTTGAAACCATCGAAATAACCGCTGTCGCCACTGAAGAAAATTCGCGTGTCGCCATCGATCATTACCCATGAGGCCCATAACGTGCCGTTGCTGTCGAACAGGCCGCGCCCGGAAAAGTGCTGGGACGGCGTGGCAACGAATTCGATACCCGCCACCTCGGTGCCTTGCCACCAATCCAACTGGCGCACCTTGCCGGCGTCGATACCCCATTTGACCAAGGTTTCGCCCACGCCAAGCGGTGCGAGGAAATAGCGAGTCTTGGCAGCGAGCTTCAGGATGGCGTGATGGTCGAGGTGGTCGTAATGGTCATGGGAAAGGATCACCGCTTCGATCGGCGGCAGCTCCTCAAGGCTGATGGGCGGCTGATGAAAACGCTTTGGGCCGGCCCACTGCACGGGCGAGGCGCGCTCGGAGAAGACCGGGTCGGTCAGCCAGAATTTGTCCCGTAGCTTGAGCAACACGGTGGAATGGCCGAGACGGAAGACGCTGTGGTTCGGCGCCGTCAGCAGAGCGGCGCGAGTCAATGGTCGAACGTCGATGGTGCCCGCGGGCCGCGTGTTGTGCGGTTTATGGAAGACCATGTTCCAGATGACGCGCAAGGTCGTGCCAAAACCCTCACGTGGCGTAACGGCATGATTGCGGTATTTGCCCTGTTCATGCCGTGACGAAGGATTTTCGGTCGAAAAAGAAAGGTTGGTCATGGTGCGATAACTCCAAGGGCGTCGGCGCGCTGCGCTTCGCCGTCGTGGGACGCTGGATGGCCGTTGCAATGCACGCTCAGCCACTTGAATCAAAAACTACACTACATGGTGTAGTTTCTAGATTGCATGAATCTCCTGGGCAAGTAAACTGCCGGGTGTAACTTCTTTTTTCCTACCGACAAATGCCCATGACCGTACCGCAGCGCCTTACCGAGCGAAAACGCGAAGCGATCCTTCAATCCGCGATTGCGGAGTTTCGCAGCAGCGGTTTCGAGGTCACCAGCATGGACAGGATCGCGGCGACTGCCGGCGTCTCGAAACGCACGGTGTATAACCACTTCCCCAGCAAGGAAGCCCTGTTCGCCGAGATTCTGAATCGACTATGGAACAGCATCACGGCAGAACAGCTCACCCCTTACGCCACGGATCAGCCTTTACGCGATCAGCTTCGAACGCTGCTTCAAGCCAAATTGCACATGCTGGCGGATGAGAATTTTCTCGACCTGGCGCGCATCGCCATCGCCGCAACGATCCACTCTCCGGAGCGGGCCCAAGACATGGTTGCGCGTATGGGCGAGCGCGAAGAAGGCTTGACCGTCTGGATTCGCATGGCCCAGGCCGACGGTCGATTGAAACCGGTTGACCCGGCATTTGCTGCCCAACAGATGCATGGGCTGATCAAGACATTCGCGTTCTGGCCGCAGATTTCCATGGGCCAGCCGAGCCTTGCATCGCCTGAACAGGCCCAGGTGATCGAATCTGCGTTGGACATGTTCCTGGCCTGTTACCAACGCTGAACCTCAGCTGCGCCGCAGAGTGCGCCCCAGCTCATCGAACAGCGTCACCACCGAGCGCAACGCGCGGCAGTCCGGTCGGGTCAGGAGCCAGAGCGCCGTGTCATACCCGGCCAATGGCTCACCAACGGGCGTCAGGCCCTGGTTGCCATCGATCAAAAAGTCCGGCAGTGCCGCCACTCCCAAACCGGCCCGCACCAGTTCGGTGACAGAAAGCATGCTATTACAACGATAGGCCGGCACCACCCCAGGCAAGTGCTGGCGGCGCCAGGCCACGGTGGGGTGATCAGGCAGGAAATCGTCCGGTGCGATCCAAGTCATGGACGCCAGGTCCCGCAGACTCGTCGAGCGCAGATACGCGTCGCCAGCACATACCCGATAAACCACATTGCCCAGATTGCGTCCCACCAGATGTTCCGGCGGCGTACGGGTCAAGCGCAAGGCAATGTCGGCATCGCGGCGGCTCAGGTTGGCGAAGTCGTTCGAGGTACTCAGCTCCAGCGTCAACGCTGGATAAGCGGGCATGAACCGCGCCAACGCCGGCAGCAGCAATGCCTGCAGGACCGCGTCGGTACACGTCAGGCGCACCGTGCCGCTGACTACCTGGCCGCCCTGCTCCACGCCGACGCGCGCCGCCTCCAAAGCCTGTTCGGCACGTTCGGCTTGTTCGGCCAACGCCTGGGCCAGGCTCGTGGGTAAATACCCGGAACGGCTCTTTTCGAACAATGGCTGGCCCAGGGCCGCCTCCAGCCGACGTACCGAACGAAACACCGTCGATACATCCACGTGCAATAGCCGAGCGGCCCGGGCCAGCGAGCCGCCACGGACCAACGCCAGGATCAGGGACAGATCGGGATAGTCGAGACGATAGTGCGTCGCTGCATTGATCACTTGGGTAAACGCCAATATTGATTGCACAAACGCCAATCTATAGTGACGACCATGAATCAACAAGCGGCGGACCTCCCATGGAAAATCAGCATCCGTTAAACATCGCCCTGGTCGGCGACCACGACCCACGCATCACCGCGCATCGAGCGATCCCCCTCGCACTTGAGCTGGCTGCCAAGCAAACCGGCCATTCCATTCGTCTGCAATGGCTGGCAACACCGCTTATCGAGAACGCTGTGCTGGAGAACTTCGACGGTGTCTGGTGCGTACCCGGCAGCCCTTACCAAAACGAAAACGGCGCCTTACAAGCCATTCGTTTTGCCCGCGAACGGCTTCGCCCTTTCTTGGGCACCTGCGGCGGTTTTCAACATGCTGTGCTGGAATATGCCCGTAATGTGATGGGCTGGGCCGATGCCGTTCATGGTGAAACCTCTCCAGAAGCTGAACGGCCGCTGCTGACGCCGCTGAGCTGTGCCTTGGTCGAAACCATCGACAGCCTTCAGTTCGAGGCGGGCTCGCTGATTGCCAAGGCCTATGGCCGACAGACCGCGTTCGAGGGCTACCATTGCCGCTTCGGGGTCAATCCGGATTTTGAAAAAGACTTGCTGAGCCAGCGCCTGCACGCCGTTGCCCGGGATTCGGCCGACGACTTGCGAGCGGTGGAGCTGCGGGACCATCCGTTCTTTGTCTCCACGCTGTTCCAACCTGAACGTGCCGCATTAGAAGGACGGGTGCCCCCGCTGGTCCGCGCATTTGTCGAAGCCTGCGCGAGGAAAATATCATGAGCGCTGATCAGTCTGTGGCGTGGTGGCTGGGAAGCTTTCGTGGCGAGGGAGCTCCCTCGCCACAAAACCGTGCCGTTCCAAAAATCTTTGTTGGCCCCACAGGGTTTTCTATTCAGTTCAACATCGAGTGCTCAGCCTTCCACCAACTGCCGCACCGCCATGATTTCCGGCAGATCGCTACGGGCCATGTACAGCCGCAACGGTTCGGTGAGGTTGATCCGGTCGTCGACGTGCTGGTCCAGCAGCAACTGGATTCGCTCGCGGTTGAGGGTCATGGCGCCGTCAGCCGCTGGAGTCCAGACGAATTCACTGGTGGGGATGATGCCGTCGTCGGCCACGTCCATGCCGAAGGCATCTTCGCTGAAACGCACAATGTACTGGCCGGTCTTGCGGTTCAGGCCGACGAAGCCCTTGAGCTGGTCCGCGGCCTGGCAGATGAATGTGGAAGTGGTGCGCATGGTAAACCTCAGGACGTCTGATTGATGGTTTACACGCAGGGCAAGCGAATACAGATTTTGAGGTTTCCCTCTGGCGGGGAAACTGGTGCCGCCAAGGTTACTTCAAAACATCCCGAAAATGCGTGGGAAAGATCTGCATCGCACAGGTTTATGACGGTCTGGCGATAGCGCCGAGCGCGTTCAGTTGTTAAAAGAGAGGTCTTTACACCCACGAAAGGACCTCGAACATGCCTGTCACACTCCCCCGTAGCGCGTTGATGCTGAGCCTGTTGCTCGGTTTCGGTCAGGCACATGCCGCCGAAGTCCCGAATCCCAAGGCCCTGGCAACCCTCCAAGGTATCCCCCACCCGGCGGTCATCGCCCATCGCGGTGCATCGTTCGACGCGCCGGAGTCCACCGCCGCGGCCTATAAACTGGCGCGTGACCTGGGCGCCGATTATCTGGAGCTCGACCTGCAACGCAGCAAGGACGGCGTGCTGTTCGTCTTGCACGACGACAGCCTGTTGCGCACCACCGATGTCGCGACCAGGTTTCCCGAGCGCAAGGACAAGACCGCCAACGAATTCACCATGGCCGAGCTCAAGACGCTGGACGCCGGCAGCTGGTTCAACGCGGCCTACCCGGACCGCGCGCGTCCTTCATACGCGGGTCTGAAAATCCTGACGCTGGACGAAGTCATCAACATCGCCGAGGGCAACCCGCAACACAAACCAGGGCTGTACATCGAGACCAAGGAGCCCAAGCTGTTTCCAGGCATCGAGCGCGACCTCAAGGACAAGCTGCAAGATCGTGGCTGGTTGAGCCCGGCAGGCTCCAAGCTGGCCAAGGGCGCCATCGGGGTAGGCCAAGGAAAGGGCAAGGTGGTATTGCAGACCTTCGAAAAGAGCAGCCTGGAACTGCTGCACAAGGAAATGCCGAAGGTGCCGAAAATCCTGTTGCTGTGGGTCGGTGAAGGCAATATCGAGCCCAAGTCCAAGGTGACGTTTGCCGAATCCGGCGAAACCGACAAGGCGGCGTACTACGCCAAACAGGAACCCAAGGATAAGGCCGAGTTCGAACAATGGGTCCAGTACGCCAAGGCCCAAGGCGCCATCGGCACCGGTCCTTCGGCGGCGTTGACCCATGGCGGCAGCCAGAGCTACACGGACCTGGTGCAGCCGTGGATGAACCAGTACACCCATGACCAAGGTTTACTGGTACATGTCTACACTGTGGATGAGCCGGTGGACTTCCAGAACGTGATGAATGCCGGCGTGGATGGCATTTTCACCAACCGGGCCAGTGAGTTGCTCAAGTACTTCAAGCGTCCCGAAACCGGCAGTGTGGCGCAACTATTGGAGAAGAACGGCTACTGAAGCATCAGGGCCGGATCGGGGCAGTTGCTGCAAGTTTTCCGAATTAAGGGTGAATTAAGTTGCCACAGATAATCTGAACCCACTTAAACGAATCACCCTTTAACGACACCAAGGAAAGACCTCATGAAAACGTTGACTGCCCTGTTTACTGCTGCTGCACTGACCCTTACCGCTGGCTTGGCCCAGGCTGATGTCCGCATCGACCAGATTCCCCAGTTGGTCAAGGACGGCAAAATCAAATCGCTGGAATCGATGAATGCCGAAGCCCTGAAGTTGCACCCGGGCGGCACGATCACCGACACCGACCTGGACAATCACTTCAACGGCTATGAATATGAAGTTGAAGTACGCGACGCCAATGGCCAAGAGTGGGATATCGACTTCGACGCCACCACTGGTAAAGTGCTCTCCAACAAACAAGATAATTAACCGATCAAAAAGCCGCGCAACTTTCAAGTTGCGCGGCTTTTTTGCGCACGCTGTAAATAGCTACCGATCCGGGCAACACAGCTCAACCGTCACAAAACCTTCAAAAAACCCTGCAATGATGCCGCTCAAGTGAACCTGTCATCGCCACGACAGGCACTTCCCGCCAGCGAGCCTTCATGAACCACAGCATCGACCAAAGCCACCGCGATCCGGACCTGTTCGGCCTGCTCTACGGGTTTCGCTTCCGCCCCGGCGAACGCGGGCGAGAGATCGATTCGGCCCAGGCCCTGCGAAGCCTGCAGCAACCGGAGGATGCCGACGAATTCCTCTGGCTGCACCTGAACCTGGCTCATGCCGCTTGTGAGCGCTGGATGAAAAACCATCTGGCCTTGCCCGTGGAGTTTTTCGAAGCGTTGCACGAAGGCTCGCGCTCGACCCGCATCGAACACGTGGACTCAGCCTTGCTGGCCGTGGTGAACGATGTGGTATTCAACCTCAGCAACCTGGTGTCCTCGGATGTGTCCACGTTGTGGGTTTGCGTCCACAGTCGGCTGATAGTCAGCGCACGCCTGCAACCGCTGCACTCGGTCGACAAGCTGCGCTCGTCGGTCAAGGCCGGGGAACACTTTCGCTCGCCGCTTGAACTACTCGTGCATTTATTGCGCGACCAAGGCGAAGTGCTCACCCAGATCGTGCGCAAGACCAGCCTCAGCGTCGACCAGATCGAAGACCAACTGCTGTCTTCGCGCGTGTCCAACAACCGCGCCGAACTCGGCAGCCAGCGCCGGATACTGGTGCGCCTGCAACGCCTGCTGGCATTGGAGCCGGGTTCGTTGCTGCGTCTGCTCAATCGCCCACCGCAGTGGTTGCAGAAAGAAGACGTCAAGGAGCTGCGCAAATCCACCGAGGAGTTCGCGTTGATCATCAACGACCTCACCGCCCTTGGCGAGCGGATCAAATTGCTGCAGGAAGAAATTGCCGCCAACCTCAATGAACAGAGCAACCGCACGCTGTTCACCCTGACGGTGGTCACGGTGCTGGCGCTGCCCATCAACATCATTGCCGGTTTTTTTGGCATGAATGTCGGCGGCGTGCCGTTGGCCGGTGATGACCACGGCTTCTGGATCCTGGTCGCACTGGTGGCGACCTTCACCGTGATTGCAGGCCGCTGGGCATTTCGCAAGCGGCGCGATTACTGAGATTGGTCCACCTCGGGCTCGCATAAGCTGTTGTGGCGAGGGAGCTTGCTCCCGCTCGGCTGCGCAGCAGTCGTAAAAGCTGCCTACCGTTTTATTCCTGACCCACCGCGTTGAATGGCTTTAGGGCTGCTACGCAGCCCAGCGGGAGCAAGCTCCCTCGCCACGGGTGTTAATCAGACCCTATTGCAAACAGGTCAACGCTCTCAGGCACTCAACCGCGCCGTCACTTCATTCAACTGCCCGGACAACCCGTGCAGATCCCGGCTCGCCGCTTCGGTGCGCTGCACGTTGTCCAGGTTGGTGCTGGCAATGCAGGTGATTTCTGTCAGGTTGCGCGAGATGTCCTCGGCCACCGAGGTCTGCTCTTCCGCAGCCGTAGCGATCTGGCGGTTCATGTCGCGAATCGCTTCGACCGCATGAGTGATGCGTTCGAGCATCTCGCCGGCCTGGGTCACTTGCTCGACACTTTCTTCGCTGCGCGACTGCCCGCTTTCGATGGCTTGGGCCGCGTCCACCGCACCGGTTTGCACCGTCTGGATGATCTGGTTGATCTCGATGATCGACGACGCCGTGCGCTGGGCGAGGCTGCGTACTTCATCGGCGACCACCGCAAAACCACGCCCTGCCTCACCGGCTCGAGCGGCTTCGATGGCGGCATTGAGGGCCAGCAGGTTGGTCTGTTCGGCAATTCCGCGAATGACTTCCAGCACCTTGCCGATGCGACCGCTGTCGGTTTCCAGGCGACGAATGACCGTGGCGGTGTTGGCGATTTCGCCGCGCATCTGGGTGATGGTGTGGATGGTGCCTTGCATCACCTTCTCGCCCTGTTGCGCCGAGTGATCGGCCTCATCGGCGGCCCGAGCGGCGTCGGCGGCATGGCGGGCGACTTCCTGGGCGGTGGCGGACATTTCGTTCATCGCCGTCGCCACCTGATCGGTGCGTTCGAATTGTTCGCTCGTCCCCTGGCTCATCAGGCTGGCGATGGCATTGAGCTCACCGCTGGCGCTGTCCAGCTCCGTCGCACTGCGTTGCAGGCGCGTGAAGGTTTCGGCGAGGAAATCGCGCAGCGTATTCGCCGCCAGGGCCAGGTCGCCCAACTCATCCTGGCGGGTGCTGGTGACGCGTTCGCCAAAACGCCCGCGGCTCAGTTGAGTCACGTATTCGATCAGGTTACGGATGGGCTGCACCAGGTTGCGGTTGATCAGCCACAGGCTCAGCAGCCAGACCAGCAGCCCCGAGACAAGCATGATCACAGTGCCCAGCATGATCGTGCGATCGGCACCGGCATTGATCAGCGCCGATTGTTCATCACCCAGTTTATGCAGCTCGACCACCAGCTCGCTCATCTGCTCACTGGTCGCACGGTCGACACCCTTGACCGCCGCGTCACCCGCTGCTGCGTCGCCGCCTGCCGCAACGAACGCATCACGGCCCTTCTGATAGGCCGCGCCCAGCTGCGCATGTTCGCCCCGCAGGCGTTCGATGCGCGTCTTGATCTGCGCCGCAACACCGTCGTGTTTGATCAAGTCGCCAAGGATGCCCTGGACATCGCGCTGACGGTCTTCGAATTGCTTCCAGTATTTATCCAGGTCCGCCGGCTGCTTGCCACGCAGCAGCACATTTTTCCATTCCTGGACCTGGACCTTGAATTGCAGGTTCGCCTCGTCGATCAATTGCGACGCACGCAACGGGCCATCAATCAGGTTGCGATAATTGTGAATGCCATCGGAAAGGAAATGAAAGGACGCCAGGGCGATCAACAGCATCGCCAGCAGGCTACCCGTCAGCAAGGCAAGGATCTGGGCTCTCAGGGATTTTTGTAGGAACATGCAATCGATCTCTTCAAATAAAGGACCTCCATGTCCAGGGTCCACTGTCGCAACTGAGCGTGGAAGATATGAACATGGGATCGGCCCGCATCCAGTGTTCTTGAGCCTTGGCGACCATCGGTAGCGGCGTCGTTTTTCCCCGGTGGTCATGACTTGTCCAGACAATCCCTTTTGTCGCGCATCGGGATTTAAAAGTCTTTTTGTCATTTCTCCTGGGGTATCCTGCCCGCGCTTTGTACAAGCGCGGATCTACCCGATCGATCAACAGACTTTGCGAGGAGCGCGATATGCACGAGATTCCTAATCTCCCCTTCCCAAGCCTGCACGAACCTGAGCAGACGACCACGCTACAAGCCGGGGGGCAACCCGACGCCCAGCAACCCGAGCCGCCGCAAGCCACTGAACGCCGCCAGGCCGACAGCGACGACTGATACACCCGCACCAACAGACTGTGTGGAAAGCGCTAAGATGCGCTTTCCACACCGCCTGAATTCCGAGCCCCGTACCATGACCGATGACACCCCTACCTTCAGCGAAGCCCAGGCCAGCATGCTGATCGGCACAGCGGAAAAAATGGTCGATATCTGGACCCGCCTTTCTCCCGAGAAACAAGCCACCCTGCTGGCTCGGTTCGGCACGGAGGAAAATGCCCTTGCTGCGTTGGTGACCACACATCTGGTCGCTGGCAAACCCACTACCGAACCGCCGTCCGGCAAATAGTTTTACTTTTCCAGGCGCCACCCCCACGGTCGCCGCTATCATAAGCAGCCTATCTATCCAGCTGCCCCGTGGACCTTTTACCCATGCCAGATCCCCAGCGCCCCTTGGCGGTCACGCTGCAAGTCGTCTCCATCGTCCTGTTCACTTTCATCGGCTACCTGAATATCGGCATTCCCCTGGCCGTGCTGCCCGGCTTCGTCCATGGCGAACTGGGTTTCGGCGCGGTGATCGCCGGGCTGGTAATCAGCGTCCAGTACTTGGCCACCTTGCTCAGCCGTCCTTATGCGGGCCGCATCATCGACAACCTGGGCAGCAAGCGCGCAGTGATGTTCGGCCTCGCCGGCTGCGGACTGAGCGGTGTGTTCATGCTGGTGTCTGCCTGGACGCCACACCTGCCGACATTCAGCCTGATCAGCCTGCTGATCGGTCGCCTGGTGTTGGGCAGTGCGGAAAGCCTGGTGGGCTCGGGTTCGATTGGCTGGGGCATCGGTCGAGTCGGGGCGGCGAACACCGCCAAAGTGATTTCCTGGAACGGAATTGCCAGTTACGGCGCGCTGGCGATCGGTGCCCCGCTGGGGGTTTGGCTAGTCAATGCGTTGGGACTTTGGAGCATGGGCGTCAGCATCATTGCGCTCGGCCTGCTGGGGCTGGCATTGGCTTGGCGCAAGACCGCGGCGCCCATCGTCTCTGGCGAACGCCTGCCCTTCATGCACGTGTTAGGACGAGTGCTTCCCCACGGCTGCGGGCTGGCCCTGGGGTCCATCGGGTTCGGCACCATCGCGACTTTCATCACCCTGTACTACGCGACACAGCACTGGGATAACGCCGTGCTGTGCCTGAGCCTGTTCGGCGCCAGCTTCATCGGCGCACGCTTGCTGTTCGGCAACCTGATCAACCGTCTCGGTGGGTTCCGGGTGGCGATCGCCTGCCTGTCGGTGGAAACCCTCGGTCTGTTGCTGTTGTGGTTGGCGCCGGATGCGCAGTGGGCCCTGGCGGGTGCGGCGTTGAGTGGTTTTGGTTTCTCGCTGGTATTCCCGGCGCTGGGCGTGGAAGCGGTCAACCTGGTGCCGGCCTCCAGTCGTGGGGCGGCGGTGGGTGCTTATTCGCTGTTCATCGACTTGTCGCTGGGCATCACCGGTCCGCTGGCCGGTGCGATTGCCGCAGGGTTCGGCTTTGCCTCGATCTTCCTGTTCGCCGCGCTGGCGGCGTTGGGCGGGCTGGCGTTGAGCGTCTACCTGTATCGCCAGGCACCTCGCTACCGTCAAGAACGGGAAAAGAACTAGAAATCCACCTTGCCGCGACCGGCCTTGATCGAACCGCGCTTGGTCTTGGATTCCAGGCGGCGCTTTTTTGAGCCCAAGGTCGGCTTGGTCGGGCGGCGCTTCTTTTCGACTTTGGTGGCGCTGAGGATCAACTCGACCAGACGCTCCAGGGCATCGGCGCGGTTCTGTTCCTGCGTGCGGTATTGCTGGGCCTTGATGATCAACACGCCTTCGCTGGTAATCCGACTGTCACGCAGCGCCAGCAGCCGCTCCTTGTAGAACTCGGGCAAGGACGAGGCCGGAATGTCGAAGCGCAGGTGCACGGCGCTCGAAACCTTGTTGACGTTCTGCCCGCCAGCGCCTTGGGCGCGGATAGCCGTCAGCTCGATCTCCGCGTCGGGGAGGTGCACGTTGTTGGAAATCACCAGCATGGAAAGTGTCCGGTATCAGGCTCCACAGGATACCCCGAATCTTCAGGTGTCTTGCCTTAATGCAACAAACCCGGCACTTGGCCGGGTTTGTCGTATTTCAAGATTGCTTACTTGGCAGTAGCCGCCATCGTCAGTTCATGCCGGGCACTGCGCTTGTTCTTGATCACGTAGCACCCCCACATGAACACCACCCACACCGGAATCGCATAGACCGAGATCTGAATGCCCGGGATCAACAGCATCACGCCCAGGATGAACACCACGAACGCCAGGCAGACGTAGTTGCCGTACGGATACCACAACGCCTTGAACAGCGGCGTCTGGCGAGTCTGGTTCATGTGCTGGCGGAACTTGAAGTGCGAGTAGCTGATCATCGCCCAGTTGATCACCAACGTCGCGACCACCAACGACATCAGTAACTCCAGCGCATGCTGCGGGATCAGGTAGTTCAGCAGCACCGCCACCAGCGTGACCGCCGCCGACGCGAGGATCGAACGCACCGGCACGCCGCGCTTGTCGATCTTCGCCAGGCCCTTGGGCGCATCGCCCTGCTCGGCCATGCCCAGCAACATGCGGCTGTTGCAGTAAGTGCCGCTGTTGTACACCGACAACGCAGCGGTCAACACGACGAAGTTGAGAATGTGCGCCGCGGTGTTGCTGCCCAGCATCGAGAACACCTGGACGAACGGACTGCCGCTGTAGGCATCGCCGGACGCATTGAGCGTGGTCAACAGGCTGTCCCACGGCGTCAACGACAGCAGCACCACCAGCGCGCCGATGTAGAAAATCAGGATGCGGTAGATCACCTGGTTGATGGCCTTGGGAATCACGGTTTTCGGTTTATCGGCTTCGGCAGCGGTGAAGCCGAGCATTTCCAGGCCGCCAAAGGAGAACATGATGATCGCCATCGCCATCACCAGGCCGCTCACGCCGTTGGGGAAAAATCCGCCATGGGCCCACAGGTTGGTCACCGAGGCTTGCGGGCCGCCGTTACCGCTGACCAGCAAATAGCTGCCCAAGGCAATCATGCCGACAATCGCCACCACCTTGATGATCGCAAACCAGAACTCGGCCTCGCCGAAGACTTTGACATTGGCCAGGTTGATGGCGTTGATCAGGACGAAGAACGCCGCCGCCGACGCCCAGGTCGGGATGTCCGGCGCCCAGTAATGAATGTATTTGCCGACCGCCGTCAGCTCGGACATGCCCACCAGGATATAGAGGATCCAGCAGTTCCAGCCCGACAGGAACCCGGCGAAACCGCCCCAGTATTTATGGGCAAAGTGACTGAAGGAGCCGGCGACGGGCTCTTCGACGATCATTTCACCGAGCTGGCGCATGATCATGAAGGC
Organism: Pseudomonas sp. Z4-20; assembly: GCF_051131955.1. Classification (NCBI taxonomy): domain Bacteria; kingdom Pseudomonadati; phylum Pseudomonadota; class Gammaproteobacteria; order Pseudomonadales; family Pseudomonadaceae; genus Pseudomonas; species Pseudomonas sp. Z4-20. Next base: position 1,483,870 of record NZ_CP071641.1, on the reverse strand, counting down.
GATGAACCCGCAGATGGCATAGCCGAGGATCATCGACGGGCCGGCTGATTTCAGCACCCCCGCCGAGCCGAGGAACAGGCCGGTGCCGATCGCGCCGCCGAGGGCGATCAACTGGATGTGGCGATTTTTCAGGCCGCGCTTCAGCTCGCCAGAATGCGTATTTTCTACAACGGTCATGCGTCACCTATTTGTTTTTATCTGTGACGAAATCGGACCCGACACGCTTGTGGCGTGGCGGAGTGAACAAGGCGGATAACCTTGAAAGTGCGTGGGTACGCGAAGGGTCACAGTAAAACGCGGCGCATTGTACACTGCAGTCCCCTCGCTGCCAGACACCACCCGATCAGCGTCTCACCCCGCACTTGAGGTCTGGCGCGCATCTGACCCTTCCCGCGGGCTTGAAACAAGCGCTGCGAAGTAGCAAAAAAACGCGTCAAGCCGGGCCACCCGGCAGCTTTTTCTTACAGCCCTTCCAAATGCCGATACCGGTCCGCTCCAACGGTCAAAACCGTCAGCATTCCTTTACAAGCCGTAACGTAGACTTTCCATGCGGGAAGTTTTCGAAGGATGACCGCAAATTGACGGTAGGTAGCTACCTAACAAAAAAACAAGCCCACATGACTGTTTTCCAAAGGGTAAATCCCCCACGTAAATTGGAATAAAAAATTCAAAATAAAAAAATAGATTATTTTTTTGCATTCCAAAAAACCCTCGACTAGGTTTTCCCCCACTTGCCACGGCATCGTGCCGGCGAGTTTTTGCGGTGCCGGTTCGCTCGGGTTCTGCTCACGAATCGGCCCGCGTTTTCCGCAAAAGTCATCTAGGAGATTCACTATGCAAACACTGGACAAAGACTTGGAAACCGAACTGCAACTGGATGAATGGTTCGAGGCACCGACCCATGAAGCCGCCGTCGAAATGATGCAAGCCGACGCCGTCGTTCCGTTCGGCACGGCGATGTGGCCTCTGTAAGCGATACCCGGCGGAGCTGATCCGGCCGGTCGGTTCCGCCACTTTGCTAACAGGACGCCAATCATTCGTCAGGGAAGAATAAGCATGGACACACAACGAGCCATCTCACATTTCCTTTACTACCTCGAACATCATCCCGCCCTGGCCGGCATCCAGCCCGCCAAGGTATTGCTCGGCCACACCGCCGACTACGAAGCATTGACCGGTGCCATCGCCGAACAGGCTGGCAGTGGCTCGCCGTTCCAGTTCAGCGCCATGCGCCTGGATCTCGAAACTACCGAGCGCCTGGCACAGGCCATTGCCGAGAGCGATCTGTACATTTTCTTCTACGACTCTTCCACCCTGCCCAATCCACGTCCCGACGGCCCGGACTTTGTCCGTGCGCTGCAAAGCGTGATGGCGGACAACTGGAAGAAATCGCTGCTGTTCAAAGATTACGGCGACTATTTCTACGACACCTTCAGCGTCATCCCCCAACGCATCGCCGGGCTCAACAGTCACCTCATCCGCCGCATGTCCCAAGCCGCGACCTTGAGTTTCGAAGATGGCTACGGCTCATATTTCGACACGGCGTTGAACGGCGTGAAGAAGTGGACCGACATCAATGGCGTCGGCAACTACGACCTCGCCCCCGGCGAAATTGCTACCCACAGCGACGCCATCAATGGCCAGGTGAAATTCGTCGGGACGTTTCTCAGCACGATTCCGTTCGCTCGTAAATATGGTGTGCTGCAATCGCCGCTGGAGCTGTGGATCGAAGATTCGACCATTCAGAAAATTGCCACCGACGTGCCGGGCCTGGAACACGATTTCAACCGATACCTGGACGCCAACCCATCGAACCGGCGCATCGAGGAGTTGGGAATCGGCACCAACGAAGGCGTCAAGAGCCTGTACGCCCGCAATGCCGGTTTCGAAGAACGCCACTGCGGCCTGCACCTGGGGCTGGGCGGCGGGGCCAAGGGCAGCCATCATCTGGACCTGATCTTTGAAGGCGGTGTGCTGGCGCTGGACAATAAGCCGATGTTTGATGGGCGGTTTGTGCTTTAGGGGCAGTTTTGAGCTGCGAGCTGCAAGCTGCAAGAAAGAGCGGGCACCGAGGGTGTGCCTTATCCGAAACGTATCATTCAGCCAAGCAAAAAAAAACGCCAACCCAACGGTTGGCGTTTTTTCTTGCCGCTTGCAGCTAGAAACTCACAGCTGCCTCACTCGGGCTTCCGGCGTCCAAACCCTGGACGCTGGCCGGAACCGGCCGGCGCGCCACGGCGTTTGCCTGATGGCGCGTCACGGTCGGCCAGGATGATGCCCGGACGCTTTTTCGGTGCAGGCTTGGCCGGGCGCTTGGTGTCGGCCGGACGGTCGGCGACCGGTGTGCCGCGACCTGCCGGAGCGCCGCGACCTTCGCCACGCTCAGTGCCACGCTCGGTACGGCCGTTGGCCGGACGTGGCGTGCGCGGGCCGCGCTCGCCGTCCTGGCGCGGCGCCGGCTTGCGGGCCGGGCGTTCGCCTTCGAGTTGCGGCTCACGGGAAGGACGCGGGCCGGTCGCTGCGCCGTCGGCAGCAGGGCGCAAGGTACGCACGCGCTCGGTCTTGCCCATCGGACGCGAGGACTTGCGCTGCATGCGATCCAGCTTGTCCTTGCTCTTGGCGGTCATCTGCGGCATTGCCACAGGCTTGAGGCCCACTTCGGCCGCCAGGATGTCGACTTCCTGCTGGGTCATTTCGCGCCAGCGGCCCATCGGCAGGTCGGAGTTGAGGAACACCGGGCCGAAACGCACGCGTTTCAGGCGGCTGACCACCAGGCCCTGGGATTCCCACAGCCGGCGCACTTCACGGTTCCGGCCTTCCATCACCACGCAGTGGTACCAGTGGTTGAAACCCTCACCGCCTGGGGCCTGCTTGATGTCGGTAAACCGAGCCGGGCCGTCTTCCAGCACAACACCGGCCTTGAGGCGCTCGATCATTTCGTCATCGACTTCACCACGCACGCGCACGGCGTATTCGCGGTCCATCTCGTAGGACGGGTGCATCAGGCGGTTGGCCAGTTCGCCGTCGGTGGTGAACATCAGCAGACCGGTGGTGTTGATGTCCAGGCGACCGATGTTGATCCAGCGGCCTTCTTTCGGACGCGGCATCTTGTCGAACACCGTCGGACGGCCTTCCGGGTCGTCACGGGTGCAGATTTCACCGTCGGGTTTGTTGTACATGATCACGCGGCGCACCGTTTCGGCGGCCTCTTCGCGCTTGATCACCTTGCCATCGATGGTGATGGCGTCGTGCATGTCGACACGCAGGCCCAAGGTGGCATCTTTGCCGTTGACCTTGATGCGGCCCTGGGTGATCCAGGCTTCCACGTCACGGCGCGAGCCGACGCCGATACGGGCGAGGACTTTTTGCAACTTCTCGCCTGCTGGGCCGATTTCCTGGCTGTCGTTCTGGTCTAGGTCTTTCATTTCTGGGCACCTCCCGGTGTGGTCGGGTCAGGCGTGGCCTGACGCTTTGAAAACAGGTCATTCGGCGAAGGGATCGCCAAAGGGTCGCGAATCATACGCTCGTTGAGGCTTTCGCGCATCAGAGACTAGCTGATCGTACAGTGCTTAGCGCTTTTTCCGCCGACCGGTGGCGCCAAGCTTGATCAGGCGCAGCGCCGCTTCGGCGAGTACGACGCGCCTGTCTTCTTTGTCGAGTTTTTTCCAGGCCTTGATCTCGCGCTTGCTGCGCCCGCAGCCGATGCAAATATCATCGTCGAACTTGCAGAGGCTGATGCAGGGGTCTTTGATGGCGCTCATGATAATTCCTGTCACGCCGCAAGCCCGGGATGGGCAAGCGGGTCAATCTTCGAACTGGCGACGCTCGTTTTCAATCGCTTCGGCCAGGGCGCGAGCCTCGGCCTCTTCGTCGCTCAGCTCGGGTTCGGGCTCGCGCGGTTCGAGGGCGGCAACCGCAGCGAGCAGCTTTTCCCGTGCCTGTGCAACGCCGAGAATATCGTCTTCGGGTTCGGGTTCAGGCTCGACAGCAAGTTCAACTGCATCGACTTGCTGTGGCTGTTGTTCCGTCCCGTCCTCAATATCCGGAGCGTCACGCAGCAAATCGTCGAAGTCGGTTTTCAGGCCCTCCTCCATGGTGTCCAGCTCCAGCAACAACGAATGGAAACTGGTCTCCTCCTTCGGCTCCTCAGGCTCGGCACTGGCATCGGCCAACGCTTGCAGGCTTTGAGGCACCGGGGCGTCGTCGAACCCGAGCATCGGTTCTGGCTCCAGCTCCCGCAGCTCGGCCAGCGGCGGCAGGTCGTCGAGGTTCTTCAAGTTGAAGTGATCGAGAAAAGCCTTGGTGGTGGCAAACATCGCCGGTTTGCCCGGCACGTCACGATAGCCGACGACGCGGATCCACTCGCGCTCCAGCAACGTCTTGACGATGTGGCTGTTGACCGCCACGCCCCGTACATCCTCGATCTCGCCCCGGGTGATGGGTTGGCGATAGGCAATCAGCGCCATGGTTTCGAGCATCGCCCGGGAGTAACGCTGCGGCCGCTCCTCCCACAGGCGCCCGACCCAGGGCGAGAATTTCTCGCGGATTTGCAGGCGATAACCAGACGCCACCTCCTTGAGCTCGAATGCCCGCCCCTCGCAGGACTTGCCCAACAGTGTCAGGGCTTTCTTGAACACGGCCGGCTCGGGCCGCTCGCCTTCTTCGAAAAGTTCGAACAGGCGCTCCATCGATTGCGGCTTTCCGGAAGCCAACAGGAAAGCTTCAAGCAAGGGCGCCAGCTCGCGGGGTTCAGTCAGATTCATTGATTTGCTCGTTATTCGGCTCGGGCCCGCACGTGGATCGCTGCGAACGGCTCATTCTGCACCAGCTCGACCAAGGATTCCTTGACCAATTCCAGGACTGCCATAAACGTCACCACCACCCCCAGCCGTCCTTCCTCGGCGGTGAACAGCTCGACGAACGGCACGAAGCCGCCGCCCTTGAGCCGCTCCAGCACATCGCTCATGCGCTCGCGGGTGGACAGTGCTTCGCGGCTGACCTGGTGACTTTCAAACATATCGCCCCGGCGCAAGACCTCGGCCATGGACATCAACAGCTCTTCCAGGCTCACGTCTGGCAGCAACTTGCGCGCCCGCGCTTCAGGCGCATCGAGCTTGGGCACCACCACGTCGCGCCCGACCCGGTTCAGGCCATCGAGGCCTTCGGCCGCGGCCTTGAAGCGCTCGTATTCCTGCAAGCGACGGATCAGCTCGGCCCTCGGATCGTCTTCTTCCTCTTCGACCGCGGCCGAACGCGGCAGCAACATGCGCGACTTGATTTCGGCCAGCATCGCGGCCATCACCAGGTATTCGGCCGCCAGCTCCAGGCGCACCGACTGCATCAGCTCGACGTAGCCCATGTATTGACGGGTGATTTCCGCCACGGGAATGTCGAGGATGTTGATGTTCTGTTTGCGGATCAGGTACAGCAGCAGGTCAAGCGGGCCTTCGAAGGCTTCGAGGAAAACCTCCAGCGCATCCGGCGGGATGTATAGGTCCAGGGGCATTTCCAGGACCGCCTGGCCATAGACCATGGCAAAGGGCAATTCCTGTTGCGCGCCGGCCTGGCTGTCGACGCTTTCGACGGCGGTCTCAACAGCGGACATTCAGGCCTCGACCATGAACGGCGTCGGATCACCGCAGCCGACACGCACCACTTGGGGCTCGCCATCGGCGAGGTTGATCACGGTGGAGGCCGACATGCCGCCGAAACCGCCGTCGATGATCAGGTCCACCTGGTGCTCGAGTATCTGGCGCATTTCATAGGGATCGGTCAACGGCTCGGTCTCGCCGGGCATGATCAACGTCACGCTCATCAGCGGTTCACCCAACTCAGCCAGCAGCGCCAAGGCAATCGGGTGGCTCGGCACACGCAGGCCGATGGTGCGTTTTTTCGGGTGCAGCAACAGCCGCGGGACTTCCCGCGTGGCGTTGAGAATAAATGTGTAAGGGCCTGGCAGATGAGCCTTGAGCAGGCGGAAGGTGCCGGTGTCGATCTTGGCGAACAGCCCCAACTGCGACAGGTCGCTACAGATGAGCGCGAAGTTGTGCTTGTCATCCAACTGGCGCAGGCGTCTTACCCGCTCCACAGCATTTTTATCGCCGATCTGGCAACCAATCGCGTAGGACGAGTCGGTGGGATAAACCACTACACCACCACCACGGATGATCTCCACCGCCTGTTTGATCAGGCGCGCTTGCGGGTTTTCCGGATGAATCTGGAAAAATTGACTCACGTGTTCTACCTGTTCAGACGGCGGCGATAACGGGATCATGTTTGAATCTACACCATAGTGGTGGCAGATCTTCCGGCAACGGGCGGTATTCGCCAATCTCGGACCAGCCCCCCGGGCCGTGGAAATCACTGCCGGCGGTGACCAGCAGCCCAAACTCCCGGGCGAGGATCGCCAGGCTGCCGACCTGCTCGGCCGGCTGATGGCCATTGACCACTTCGATGGCATGGCCCCCTGCTTGAATATAGTCGGCTATCAGGCGGCGGCGCTTGCTGCGAGTGAAATCGTAGTGCCAGGGATGTGCAAGGCTGATCCACGCCCCGGCGGCTCGCAGCGTCGCGACGGTTTCCTCCAAGGTGGGCCAATGCTGCTTGACGTCCCCCAGCTTGCCGGCCCCCAGCCATTTGCGGAAGGCTTCGGCGCGATCCTTGACGTAACCTTCGCTCACCATCCAGTCGGCAAAATGCGGCCGGGCCGGCGCATTGCCGCTGTCGCCCAGGGCCTGCTGGATTTGCCGGGCGCCTTCCAGCGCACCGGGCATGCCCTTGAGGGCCAGCTTGCGGCTGATCTCCTCGGAGCGCAGCCAGCGACCGTCGCGCAATTGTGCGATGGCCTGGACCAGCGCCGGCGCATTCACATCGAAACCGTAGCCCAGCACATGGATGGTCGCCCCGCCCCAGGTGCAGGACAGCTCGACCCCATCGATCAACTGCATGCCCAGCGCGGTGGCGGCGCCGCGCGCCTCGTCCAGGCCCTCGAGGGTATCGTGATCGGTCAGGGCCAGGACTCGCACGCCGTGCTCGAACGCCCGCGCCACCAGAACCGCAGGCGCCAGGGCACCATCGGAGGCCGTGCTATGGCAGTGCAAATCAACATTCACGAGAGTTTGTTACCTCAAATCAGCTGGCCCTATCGCGGCCAAGGATGTTTGTTATTATGCCGCCACATCCTGCTTCTGGCTGCCACTGTGAAACAATTCATCGACTTCATCCCGCTCCTGCTGTTTTTCATCGTCTACAAACTTGATCCACGAACCGTCGACATCGCCGGTCACTCGTTGACTGTTGGCGGTATCTACAGCGCCACCGCCGTGCTGATCATCAGCTCCCTGGTGGTCTATGGCGCGCTCTTCGTTTCCCAGCGCAAGCTGGAAAAAAGCCAGTGGCTGACCTTGATCGCCTGCCTTGTCTTCGGCAGCCTGACCCTGGCCTTCCACAGCGAGACCTTCCTGAAATGGAAAGCACCGGTGGTCAACTGGCTGTTTGCCCTGGCCTTTATCGGCAGCCACTTCATCGGTGACCGCCTGTTGGTCAAGCGCATCATGGGCCATGCCCTGAGCTTGCCAGAGGTGATCTGGACCCGGTTGAACATCGCCTGGATCGTTTTCTTCCTGTTCTGCGGCGCCGCCAACCTCTTCGTTGCATTCACGTTCCAGCAATACTGGGTCGACTTCAAGGTCTTCGGCAGCCTGGGCATGACCTTGCTGTTCCTGATCGGCCAGGGCATCTACCTGTCCCGTCACCTGCACGATGCCGAACCCACCACGCCAAAAACCGAGGACTGACATGCTCTACGCAATCATTGCCACCGACGTCGCCAACTCCCTGGAAAAACGCCTGGCCGCCCGCCCGGAACACCTGGAGCGCCTGCAGCAGCTCAAGGCCGAAGGCCGCATCGTGCTGGCCGGCCCGCACCCGGCGGTGGACAGTAATGATCCGGGCGCCGCAGGTTTCACCGGCAGCCTGATCGTGGCCGAGTTCGACTCCCTGGCCGCCGCGCAGGCCTGGGCCAAGGCCGATCCGTTCGTGGCGGCCGGCGTCTACGCCGATGTTGTGGTCAAGCCGTTCAAGCAAGTCCTGCCGTAACTCCCTCCTGGCGCAATGAGCCTGCGCGGCTCATTGCGCTCGATTTGCTCATTTTTCCCGTGCGCCTGCCGACAACCTGTCTAATCTCGATTGGAATTCAGGAGTTGCAATGCGCAAAGGTCCGTTGTGCCTGTTGTTGGTATCGTTGGCGATCGGAGCGCCCGCCCATGGCGAGGAAAGCGCCGAGGGCAGCCATTCGGCGCCGTTATCCCTGAGCGCCGGCGGCCAGATCGCCGAATTGCAGCAACGCTTGAAGGACAGTGAACGCCAGCGTGAAGAGCTGAGCAAACAACTGCAAAATGCCGACAGCGAGCGCGAAAGCGCTGTGCTGGCCCGGCTGCGCCAGGAAAACCAGCGCTTGAAGCTGCAACTCAAGGAAGCCCAGGCCAGCCCGCTGCCACGCCTGTTGACCGATCAACAGCAATGGTTCGTCATTGGTGCCGGGGTAGCGCTATTGGCCTTGCTCTGCGGTATCTTTGCCAGCGGTGGACGTAGACAACGTCGGCAATGGCTAAATTGAGTGAGTCATGAGCGAGCTGTTACTGATAGATGATGACCAGGAGCTGTGTGAGCTCCTCTGCAGTTGGCTGGGCCAGGAAGGGTTTCAGGTCCGCGCCTGTCACGACGGCCAAAGTGCCCGCAAGGCCTTGGCCGAGACCGCCCCTGCTGCAGTGGTGCTGGATGTGATGCTGCCCGACGGCAGCGGCCTGGAACTGCTCAAGCAATTGCGCAACGATCACCCGGAGTTGCCGGTACTGATGCTCTCGGCCCGGGGTGAACCGTTGGACCGTATCCTTGGCCTGGAGCTGGGCGCCGATGACTACCTGGCCAAGCCCTGCGACCCACGGGAACTGACCGCCCGCCTGCGCGCCGTGCTGCGCCGCAGCCACCCGATGGCCGTGTCCAGCCAGATCGAACTGGGCGACCTGACGTTCAGCCCGGTGCGCGGCGTGGTCAGCATCGACGAGCAGCAACAGACCCTCACCGTTTCCGAAAGCCGCCTGCTCGAAGCATTGCTCAAGCAGCCGGGCGAGCCGCTGGACAAGCAGGAATTGGCGCAGCTCGCCCTGGGCCGCAAGCTGACCCTGTACGACCGCAGCCTCGACATGCACGTGAGCAACCTGCGCAAGAAAATCGGCCCCCACCCCGACGGCCGGCCGCGGATCGTGGCGCTGCGTAGCCGGGGCTACTACTACAGCCTCTAGCAATGCACCGCCGCTACGGTTAACTGTGGCGAACGGGGCTTTTGTGGCGAGGGAGCTTGCTCCCGCTCGGTTGCGCAGCAACCGCAAAATCTGGGGGCCGCTACGCAGCCCAGCGGGAGCAAGCTCCCTCGCCACGGGGTTTGTGCAGGCTGTTTGTCAGCTCTGCATCAAACCGTCTTTACCCAAGCTTTACGCCCCCCTGACCGCCGCTGACCTTGATCTCCGTAATCTGCACACATCCGGAACTGACCGGGAATGAGACAAGGAGAAACACCATGCGCAAGTCCCTTATCGCTCTGATGTTCGCCGCCGCCCTGCCGACCGTCGCCATGGCCATGCCTGAAGGCCCCGGCCCGATGGGCCCGATGGACGGACCGCGCCACGGCGGCCAGATGCACGACAAAGGTCCGTACAGCCAGCTGGACCTGACCCACGAGCAACGCCAGCAGATCCGCAAGATCATGGGGGAGCAGCGTCACGAACGTCGCGAGCTGGTCGAAAAATACCTGGCCAAACTCTCGCCGGCCGATCAGAAAGCCATGCAGGACGAAATGCAGGCTCGTCACGAAAAGGTCGATGCCCAGATCCGTGGCCTGTTGAAGCCTGAACAACAGAAAGAGTTTGATGCGATCCAGAAAAAGCAGACCGAGCGTCGGGCCGAGTGGGCTGAATTCAAGGCGTGGAAAGCGCAACAGCCGCAAAAAGCGCAATAATACCTTGAAGCGCCCCCAGCCCAACGGCACACCGCCGTTGGGCTTTCCTGGTTTGTGAGGATAAATCCGTGCGTTCATTGTTCTGGCGCATCCTGGCCAGTTTCTGGCTGGCCATTGCCCTGGTTGCAGGGCTTTCGATTCTCATGGGCCACATGCTGAATCAGGACGCATGGATTCTCACCCGCCATCCGGGTCTCAACACCCTGGCCGAGGAATGGACGCAAACCTATGAAAGCCAGGGTGAAGAAGCCGCCCAGGACATCCTGCAACAACGCAAGCGCCAATATCGAATCGACGTCCAAGTGCTCAACGAAAGCGGTGACCCGGTGGTGCGCGGCACCTTCCCACCTCGCGCCGCCGCCTTCGAGGCACGGCAAAAGCGCCTGCCCTGGCGGCGGCTGACCGACGAGTTCACCAGCGCAACAACCGGCGACACATACCTGTTCATCTACCGCATTCCCCATCCTGAACTGGACGCCTGGCACCGCGAGAGCCTGCTCTTGCCCCTCAGTGCACTGGGGATCGCGTTGGTGGTGCTGACCCTGTTCAGCCTGTTGGTGACCTTCTCCATCACCCGTCCACTGAGTCGCCTGCGCGGTGCGGTGCATGATCTGGGGCAGGCCACCTACCAGCAAAACAGCCTGGCCAAGCTGGCCAACCGCCGGGACGAGTTCGGTGTACTGGCCACCGACTTCAATCGCATGGGCGCGCGCCTGCAAAGCCTGATTGCCAGCCAGCGCCAATTGCTGCGAGACGTCTCCCATGAGCTGCGCTCGCCCCTCGCCCGCTTGCGCATCGCCCTGGCGCTCGCCGAACGGGCCAATCCTGCGGAGCGGGAGAAACTGTGGCCACGCTTGACCCGCGAATGTGATCGCCTGGAAGCGCTGATCAGTGAAATCCTGGTCCTGGCCCGGGTCGATGCCGACAACGCCAGCGCCGAAGAGGTCGATCTCAACGCCCTGTTGGTCACGCTGCAAAAAGACACCCAACTGGCTTCGCCTGAACAGCATGTCCAGGTGGCAGCGGAGCCGAACCTCACCCTTAAAGGCTGGCCGACCATGATCGAGCGGGCTGTGGATAATTTGCTGCGCAACGCCCAGCGTTTCAGTCCGAGCGGGCAGCCCGTGGAGATGCGTGCAGTGCAACAGGGCGAACGGATCCTGATCAGCGTGCGCGACCATGGGCCAGGCGTGGAGGCCGAACACCTGGACCAGTTGGGCGAACCCTTCTACCGGGCCCCCGGCCAGACCGCCGCCGGCCATGGCCTGGGGCTGGCAATCGCCCGCCGCGCGGCGGAACGCCACGGGGGTGCGCTGGTATTGGCCAACCATCCGGAGGGCGGGTTCATCGCGACGCTCGAGCTGCCGCTGGTGCCGGGGGCCGTGGTGCAACCTTAAAATGGAGCTGTGGCGAGGGACCTTGCTCCCTCAAACCAAACGATAATTCCTCTTATTCAAACTGCCCTGCCCTGTTAGACTTTGCGCCCGCGTTTCACTCGTCCCCGCAGGATTCCCAATGCCGTCGTTGTCTCTTCGCTTATGCGCACTGTTCCTGGCCCTGGGCCTGAGTGCCTGCGACGACGCCCCGCGTTTTACCCAGGCCGAACCCGGCGAAGCCAAGTCCGGCGGCAGCGCGACGGTGCGCAAGGCCGATCAGAACGCCTTCTCCTTGCCTTCGGCCAACCTGCCGCCTTCGCGGCGCGTGGATTTCAGCGTCGGCAACAGTTTCTTCCGCAGTCCCTGGGTGATCGCCCCTTCGACGACCACCGCACGGGACGGACTCGGCCCCTTGTTCAATACCAACGCCTGCCAGAATTGCCACATCAAGGACGGGCGCGGCCACCCACCGGCTCCAGATGCCGCCAACGCGGTGTCGATGCTGGTGCGCCTGTCGATTCCCGATGCGCCGTCCTATGCGAAGGTCATCGAACAACTCGGTGTCGTGCCAGAACCAGTGTATGGCGGCCAGTTGCAGGACATGTCCGTACCTGGCGTCGCCCCGGAAGGCAAGGTGCGGGTCGACTACACACCCGTCCCTGTGCGTTTCAAGGACGGCACCGTCGTGGAACTGCGCAAGCCAAACCTGCAGATTACCCAGCTGGGTTATGGCCCGATGCACCCGGACACGCGTTTTTCGGCCCGCGTCGCCCCGCCAATGATCGGCCTGGGTCTGCTGGAAGCCATCCCCGACGAAGCCATCCTGGCAAATGCCGAGGCCCAGGCGCGGGAGAACAACGGCATCGCCGGGCGCCCCAACCGGGTCTGGGACGATGTGCAGCAGAAAACCGTGCTGGGGCGTTTCGGCTGGAAAGCCGGACAGCCAAACCTCAATCAGCAGAACGTCCACGCCTTCTCCGGCGACATGGGCCTGACCACCACCCTGCGGCCTTTCGACGACTGCACCGAGGCCCAGGTCGATTGCAAGCGAGCGCCCAATGGCAATGGCCCGGAAGGCGAGCCGGAAGTCAGCGACAACATCTTGCGACTTGTACTTTTCTACAGCCGCAACCTCGCCGTACCGGCCCGTCGCGAGGTGAATGCGCCCCAGGTGCTGGCCGGCAAGAACCTGTTTTTCCAGGCCGGCTGCCAGTCCTGCCATACGCCCACATACACCACCGCCGCCAACGCTGCCGAACCGGAGCTGGCGAACCAGGTCATCCGCCCTTACACCGACCTGCTGCTGCACGACATGGGCGAAGGCCTGGCTGACAACCGCAGCGAATTCAAGGCCAGCGGCCGTGACTGGCGAACCCCGCCGCTGTGGGGCATCGGCCTGACCGAAACCGTCAACGGCCACACCCAGTTCCTGCATGACGGTCGCGCCCGCAGCCTGCTCGAAGCCGTGCTCTGGCATGGCGGCGAAGCCCAGGCGGCGCAACGACAAGTCTTAGCCTTCAATGCCGAGCAACGCGCCGCGTTGCTGGCCTTCCTCAATTCTCTTTAAACGTACGTTCCAGAAACGGGAGCCCGACATGTTCCGTCCCAAGCTGTTGTTCACCAGCCTCGCCGCCATCGCCCTGGGGGCCTGCTCGCCCCAGGACCCACAAGCCGTCACGTCGGCCGCCATTGCCAAACAGGTGATCCTGCCGACCTACAGCCGTTGGGTCGATGCCGATCGGCAGTTGGCGACCAGCGCCCTCGCGTTCTGCCAGGGCAAGGAAAACCTGGAAAGCGCCCGCGCCGACTTTCTCAAGGCACAAAAAGCCTGGGCCGAACTACAACCGTTGCTGATCGGTCCGCTGGCCGAGGGCAACCGCGCCTGGCAGGTGCAGTTCTGGCCAGACAAGAAAAACCTCGTGGGCCGTCAGGTCGAGCAACTGGTCAACAGCCAGCCGCAGATCGACGCCGCCGGCCTGGCCAAGTCCAGCGTCGTCGTGCAAGGGCTTTCGGCCTACGAATACCTGCTGTTCGACGCCAAGATCGACATGGCCGACAGCACGCAAAAAGCCAAGTATTGCCCGTTGCTCATCGCCATCGGCGAACGCCAGAAGCAGCTCGCCGAAGAGATCCTGTCGCGCTGGAACACCCACGACGGCATGCTCGCCCAGATGAGCAAATTCCCGAACCAGCGCTATGCCGATTCCCACGAAGCGATCGCCGATCTGCTGCGCGTCCAGGTCACCGCCCTGGACACCCTGAAGAAGAAGCTCGGCACGCCGATGGGCCGCCAGAGCAAGGGCGTGCCGCAGCCGTTCCAGGCCGATGCCTGGCGCAGCCAATCGTCGCTGCAAGGACTGGAAGCCAGCCTCAGCGCCGCCAGGACCGTGTGGGTCGGCGTGGACAACAAAGGCCTGCGAGGCTTGTTGCCAAGTGACCAGAAACCGCTGGCCGACAAGATCGACGCCGCCTACGACGCCTCGTTGAAACTGTTCGCCAGCAGCCAGCGCTCGCTGGCCGAAATGCTCAGCGATGATACCGGGCGCCAACAACTCAACGACCTGTATGACAGCCTCAACGTCGTCCATCGCCTGCACGAAGGCGAACTGGCCAAGGCGCTGGGCATTCAACTGGGCTTCAACGCCAACGACGGTGACTGATCATGTTTCGACGTCAGGCTCTGGCGCTCGGCAGCTTGCTGCTGGGCGCCGTTACCCTGGGCGGCTGGACGCTGTTCAAGCAAAAGGACAAGAGTCCGCTGCTGCTTTCGGCACGGGACGATGGCGACGGCAAGCACTACGCCGTCGGCTATCGACTGGACGGCACCCGGGTGTTTGCCACCCAGGTCGGCCAGCGTTGCCATGACATCATCAATCATCCAGCGCAGCCGATTGCGCTGTTCGTTGCCCGCCGTCCAGGCACCAAAAGCTACCTGATCGACTTGCGCGACGGTGCGCTGTTGCAAACCATCAGCTCATTGCCGAACCGGCACTTCTATGGCCATGCGGTGATCCATCGCAGCGGCGAATGGTTGTATGCCACCGAGAACGACACCCGCGATCCGGGACGCGGCCTGCTGGGTGTGTACCGCTTCGAGGGCGAGCGGCTGGCGCACAGTGGTGAGATTTCCACCCACGGCATCGGCCCTCATCAAGTGTCGTGGATGCCCGACGGCGAGACCTTGGTGGTGGCCAACGGCGGTATCCGCACCGAGGCCGAAAGTCGCGTCGAGATGAACCTCGATGCGATGGAGCCGAGCCTGGTGCTGATGCGCAGAGACGGCACACTGTTGAGCAAGGAGACCCTCCCCCAGCAGATGAACAGCGTGCGCCACATGGGCATTGCCAGCGACGGCACCATCGTCACTGGCCAGCAGTTCATGGGCGCCGCCTACGAGTCGTCGCAACTGCTGGCGATCAAGCGACCGGGACAACCGTTCCAAGCGTTCCCAGTGCCTGAACGCCAGTTGCAAGCCATGGGGCACTACACCGCCAGTGTGGCCGTGCACAGCGACTTGCGGCTGGTGGCCCTGACGGCGCCACGGGGCAACCGGTTCTTCATCTGGGACCTGGACAGCGGCGAGATTCGCCTGGACGCGCCCTTGCCGGACTGCGCCGGAGTGGGTGCGGTGGCCGACGGGTTTGTCGTGACATCCGGCCAGGGCCGTTGCCGTTATTACGACTGCACGCAGACACAACTGGTTGCAAAACCCTTGGATCTGCCGGCGGGGCTCTGGGACAACCATTTGCATCTGGCCTGAGCGAGGGGAGCGAAGCCCATCGAAGCCCAGCTCCCTATTTTTCGGAATAATCCCACGCATTACAGGCCCAACAGCATATGGAATACACCGCCCACTCGGAGTAATGTGCCCGCCTATCTGTTTCTCCTCTCGGCTCTTTTCCAAGGAAGTGGAACATGCTGCGACGCCGCATGCTGATCATGTTGGGTGTTGTCCTGCTGGTGGTGCTGTTGCTGGCGGGCTACAAGTCCTTCTCCATCTACCAGCAAATCCAGATGTTTTCTGCACCCAAACCGCCGGTCAGCGTCGCCGTGGCCAAGGCCACCGAGCAACCCTGGCAGTCTCGCCTGCCCACCGTTGGCAGCCTCAAGGCCCTGCAAGGCGTTGACCTGAGCCTGGAGATTGCCGGGACCGTGCAAAAGGTGCAGTTCGAGTCCGGGCAGAAGGTCAAGGCTGGCCAACCGATCCTGCAACTGGACAGCGAAGTCGAAAGTGCCCTGCTGGAAACCGCACAGGCCGACCTCGGCCTGTCACAGCTGGACTTCGGCCGCGGCCGTCAACTGGTGGGCAGCCAGGCAATTTCCAAGGGCGAATTCGACCGTCTCTCGGCGCAGCTGAAAAAGAACCAGGCCACGGTCAACCAGCTCAAGGCTTCGTTGGCGAAGAAACACATCGTCGCGCCGTTCAGCGGCACCATCGGCATTCGCCAGGTGGACGTCGGCGACTACCTGGCCAGCGGCACGGTGATCGCGACCTTGCAAGACCTCAGCAGCCTTTATGTGGACTTCTACGTGCCTGAGCAGACGGTGGCTCGATTGGCTATCACCCTGCCGATCAACGTCAGCGTCTCGGCCTACCCCGGCCAGGCCTTCACCGGCACCATCAGCGCCATCAACCCCAAGGTCGAGGACAGCACTCGCAACGTGCTGGTACGCGCCACCCTCGCCAACCCCGACGGCAAATTGTTGCCCGGCATGTTCGCCAATCTGCAGGTCATCCTGCCCGATGTGGCCGCCGGCATCGTCGTGCCGGAAAGCGCCGTGACCTACACGCTCTACGGCAACTCCATGTACGTGGTCACGCAAAAGAAAGCCGCCGACGGCAGTGTCGAGATGGATGACAAGGACCAGCCGCTGTTGATCGCCGAACGGCGCTTCGTCGAGACCGGCGAGCGGCGTGACGGCAAGGTGCTGGTGACCAAGGGCTTGCAGAGCGGCGAACAGGTCGTGATTGCCGGCCAGATCAAACTGGACAACGGTACGCCCATCGCCATCGGCGATGACAAGACCCTGACCGAACAGAACAGCCCGTCACCCGCGGACTGATCAAGGAACCCCCATGGCTTTTACCGATCCGTTCATCCGCCGTCCGGTGCTTGCCACCGTGGTCAGCCTGCTGATCGTGCTGCTGGGCTTCCAGGCCTGGAGCAAGCTGCCCCTGCGTCAGTATCCGCAGATGGAAAACGCCTTGATCACGGTGACCACCGCTTACCCGGGGGCCAACGCTGAAACCATCCAGGGCTACATTACCCAACCGATGCAACAGAGCCTGGCCAGTGCCGAGGGCATCGACTACATGACCTCGGTCAGCCGCCAGAACTTTTCGGTCATCTCGGTCTATGCCCGTATCGGTTCCAACAGCGACCGGCTCTACACCGAACTGCTGGCCAAGGCCAGCGAGGTCAAGAACGAGCTGCCCCAGGAATCGGAAGACCCAGTGCTCAGCCGCGAGGCCGCCGACGCCTCGGCACTGATGTACATCAGTTTCTTCAGCAAGGAATTGAGCAATCCCCAGATCACCGACTATCTGTCGCGGGTGATCCAACCCAAACTGGCGACACTGCCTGGCATGGCTGAGGCCGAGATCCTCGGCAACCAGGTCTTTGCCATGCGTTTGTGGCTGGACCCGGTCAAGCTCGCCGGTTTCGGCCTGACCGCCGCCGACGTGACCAATGCCGTGCGCCAGCACAACTTCCTCTCCGCAGCCGGTGAAGTAAAAGGCGAGTACGTGGTCACCAGCATTAACGCCAACACCGAGCTCAAGTCCGCAGAAGCATTCGCCGCGATTGCGCTCAAGACCGAAGGCGACAGCCGCGTGTTGCTGCGGGACGTGGCACGGGTGGAAATGGGTGCCGAAAACTACGATACCGTCAGCTCCTTCGGTGGCACGCCTTCGGTGTACATCGGCATCAAGGCAACACCGGGCGCCAACCCCCTCGATGTCATCAAGGAAGTGCGCAAGATCATGCCTGAACTGGAGGCGCAGTTGCCCTCCAACCTCAAGGCCGAGATCGCGTATGATGCGACGCTGTTCATCCAGGCGTCCATCGACGAGGTGGTAAAGACCCTGTTCGAGGCAGTGCTGATCGTCATCGTCGTGGTATTCCTGTTCCTCGGCGCGCTGCGTTCGGTACTCATCCCGGTGGTGACCATTCCACTGTCGATGATCGGCGTGATGTTCTTCATGCAGCTCATGGGTTATTCCATGAACCTGCTGACGTTGCTCGCCATGGTGTTGGCGATCGGCCTGGTGGTGGACGACGCCATTGTGGTGGTGGAGAACATTCACCGGCACATCGAAAAAGGCAAGACCCCGTTCGACGCCGCGATAGATGGCGCGCGCGAAATAGCCATGCCGGTGGTCTCGATGACCATCACGCTGGCGGCGGTGTATGCGCCGATTGGCCTGCTAGAAGGCCTGACGGGGGCGCTGTTCAAGGAGTTCGCACTGACCCTGGCCGGAGCGGTGGTGATATCCGGAATCGTCGCCCTGACCCTGTCGCCGATGATGTGCGCGATGCTGCTGCGCCATGACGAAAACCCGTCGGGATTGGCCCATCGACTGGACGTGATCTTCGAACGCTCGAAGACCCGTTACCAGCGCATGCTTCACGGCACGCTCAATACCCGTCCGGTGGTCCTGGTGTTTGCGGTGATCGTCCTGCTGCTGATACCGGTGTTGATCATGTTCACCAGGTCGGAACTGGCGCCCGACGAGGACCAGGGCATCATTTTCATGATGGCGAACGCCCCGCAGCCCACGAACCTCGACTACCTGAACAGCTACACCGATCACTTCATTACCATCTTCAAGGAGTTTCCGGAGTACTACTCCTCGTTCCAGATCAACGGCTACAACGGCGTGCAATCGGGCATCGGCGGTTTCCTGCTCAAACCCTGGAACGAACGCAGCCGCACCCAAATGGAAATCCTGCCTGAAGTCCAGGCCAAGCTGGAAAGCGTACCTGGCCTGCAGATCTTCGGTTTCAACCTGCCTTCACTGCCCGGAACCGGCGAAGGCCTGCCGTTCGCGTTCGTCATCAATTCGCCGAAAGACTATGCGACGCTCCTGGAGGTTGCCGACCGGGTGAAAAAACGCGCGGTGGAGTCCGGCAAATTTGCTTTCATGGACATCGACCTGGCTTTCGACAAGCCTGAAGTAGTGGTGGACATCGATCGTGAAAAGGCTGCCCAGATGGGCGTCTCGATGCAGGACCTGGGCGGAACCCTGGCGACATTGCTGGGTGAATCCGAGATCAACCGCTTTACGCTCGAAGGGCGCAGCTACAAGGTCATTGCCCAGGTCGAACGACCGTTCCGGGACAATCCGCAGTGGTTGAACAACTACTACGTGAAGAATGCCCAGGGTGAGTTGCTACCGTTGTCGACGCTGATCAAGGTGAGCGACCGGGCCCGACCGCGGCAACTGAACCAGTTCCAGCAGCTAAACGCCGTCACGATCTCTGGCTTCCCCACGGTGAGCATGGGCGAGGCCATCGAGACCGTGCGCCAGATTGCGCTCGAGGAAGCACCGGTGGGATTCTCCTTCGATTACGCCGGTGCTTCACGCCAATTCGTACAGGAGGGCAGCGCGCTGTGGGCAACCTTTGCCCTGGCGCTGGCCATTATCTTCCTGGTGCTGGCTGCGCAGTTCGAAAGTTTCCGGGACCCGCTGGTGATCCTGGTAACAGTGCCGCTGTCCATTTGCGGAGCGCTGATCCCGCTGTTCCTCGGGTGGTCGAGCATGAATATCTACACTCAGGTGGGGCTGGTGACGCTGATCGGATTGATCAGCAAGCACGGCATTCTCATCGTCGAGTTCGCCAACCAGCTGCGCAAGGAACAAGGCCTGAGCCCGCGGGATGCAGTGGAGCAAGCGGCCTCGATTCGCCTGCGGCCCGTATTGATGACCACAGCCGCTATGGTGTTCGGCATGGTGCCGTTGATCCTGGCCACAGGAGCCGGGGCGGTAAGCCGCTTCGACATCGGCATGGTCATCGCCACGGGCATGACGGTCGGAACCTTGTTCACCTTGTTCGTATTGCCCTGCGTCTATACCTTGTTGGCAAAACCGGACAAAGCCTGAGATACGAGCATCACGGGACGCCTGTGGTGCATGGAATCCGCAGGAAAATAAAAGGCCTCGCAAATGCGAGGCCTTTTATTTTTAACCATGACACTTAACTCTGCGGCCGCATGCCTTGAGACAGGCTGAACATGAACAGCAACAAGTCGTCATCCGGTCGGATCGCCTCGCTGGTCTTGGCCACGCGAGGCACAGGGCAATGCGCGCCAACCGTGGAGGCACTGAGGATCTGCGAACGCGGCTGTTCCCACACCGCCACCGCCATTGAGGTAACTGCCAGGGCTCCGACTAAAAATAAACCTCTAGCAATTTCTAGTTTCATCGTTATAAACCTTTGATAGCGCTGCCAAACGCCGTCTCGTAAAAGTAGACCAGTTTTTCCCAGTCGGCGCCTTGGAACGACGAATGGCGCTGCAGCTGCTTCATTTTGAAAAATCCAACTTGATGGCTTTGGACATTGGGGCTCTCCGTTATTGATCAGCCCACCCTATGAAACGGAGTGTCGTCGCCTTGTGAAAAAACCGTCAAGTACCGAGGAATCATTTCAAGTTTTTTCGACGAGCCGTCATCCCTTCGGATTCAAATCCACTACGAAACGGCAACCGTTAGGCTCCATCGTGCTGAGGCTGACCGTCCAACCCTGATCCTCGCAAATCCGCTGCACCAACGACAGCCCGAGCCCCAGCCCCTCGCCGCGCTTTTCATTACCGCGCACGAACGGCTCGAACATCGCCTCACGCTTTTCCTCGGGAATCCCCACGCCGCTGTCTTCGACCACGAACCCCGTGGCGGTCAGCGAGACGCGGATAAAGCCCTGATCGGTGTAGTGCAACGCGTTACGCAGCAAATTCCCCATGACGGCAGTCAGGAATGTGGCGTTATACGGCGTATCGGCGGTGTGCCCTGGCTCGAAGACCAATGTGAGGCCCTTGGATTCGATCGGCGTGCGCCAGACCCCGAGAAGGTTTTCTGCCACCTGTCCCAATGTCGCCCGGGGCGACATGCCGTTGTCTTCACGCTGGGCCCGGGCGAGCATCAGGAAGGTCTGCACCAGCTCGCGCATTTCTTCACTGGCACGGTTGATGCGCTCGACCTGAGTGCGTCCCCGCTGATCCAGTGCCGGATTTTCCAACAGCAGTTCGCAGGACGTGGCCAAGACCATCAACGGGGTGCGCAGCTCATGGCTGACATCGCTGGTGAACAGCCGCTCACGGGTCAGGGCTTGGCGCAGCCGTCCCAATGTCGCGTCGAAGGCCACGGCCAGCTCGCCCACTTCGTCGGCGGCATAGTCCGGGGCCAGCGGCGGAGCAAGTCCCAGGAGCTGGTCGCGATGTCGCACTTGCCGGGCCAGGCGAACCACCGGCGCCATCACTCGGCGTGCCAGCACCCAGCCCAGGAATACCGCCAACGCCAGACTGAGCACGAAACCCACCAGCACCACGGCGAAGAGCACGCGTTCGCGCTCCTCGAAATCGCTCTGGTCTTGCAATAACACGTAGTGTCGGCCGTCAACGATCTCTACCATCGCGTGATAGGACAGTTGGTCGCGAAACACTTCATGGAAGCCACGGTCGAGATGGCGCAAATCCTTGGGCAACTCGAAATCACCTGGGCCGCCAGTGAAGTAGAACAATTGGTCGGGTTCAGGGCGATGACTCCAGTCGGAAACACTGTCCATCAGCAGCAGGCGTTGCAGGTCTCCACCGAGACCGGCGGAAATCAGTTTTTCTTCCACCAGGTGAACCGTTGCCACGATACCGAGGGCAAAAGCCCCCGCCACCAATGCGCTCATCAGTGCGAAAGCGATGATGATCCGTTGGGCAAGGCTTTGCTTAAACTCCATCTCGGCCCTCGGCCAAGCGGTAACCCACGCCGTGCACCGTGTGCAGCAGCGGCTTCTCGAACGGCTTGTCGATCACCTGGCGCAATTGGTGGACATGGCTGCGCAGGCTGTCACTGTCCGGACAATCGTCTCCCCACAAGGCTTCTTCGAGGATTTCGCGGCGCAGCACGTGAGGGCTTTTCTGCATCAATACCGCCAGCAGCTTCAGGCCAACGGGGTTGAGCTTGAGCAGCCGCCCTTCACGGGTCACTTCCAATGTATCGAGGTCGTAGCTCAAGTCTGCGACCTGCAGGGCGCGCCGGCCGCCGCCCTGGGCGCGGCGCATGACAGCTTCGATCCGCGCTGCCAGCTCGGACAAGGCAAAGGGCTTGACCAGATAATCGTCAGCCCCGGATTTGAAGCCTTGCAGACGGTCGTCCAATTGGTCTCGCGCAGTGAGCATGATCACCGGCGTATCGCGCCGGGCGTCTTCGCGCAAGCGCTTGCACAAGGTGTAGCCGTCGATGCCCGGCAGCATGATATCGAGCACGATCAAGTCATAGTGTTCGGTCGCGGCCAGGTGCAACCCCGACAAACCGTCCTGGGCGCAATCGACGGTATAACCCTTGAGTCCCAGGTAGTCGGCCAGGTTGGCCAGGATGTCACGGTTGTCTTCGACCAATAGAATTCGCATGGGCATCTCCTCTGCGCACGTAGGCAATCGTCGTGGCCCGCGCAGCTTAAGGCCAAGCGTGCCGCACCGCTAGGGTTGTATCCGCTTGTGTCAGGCCAGCGGGGAGCAATCCCAGAAGAGAGCCAGCTGGATTGACGAGTTTTTCACCACGGATTCACGCCTCGCCAACGCCGCGGGGAACAGACTCCGCATCACCTGCTGCCCACGAAGACTTCCCACATAGGTATCGCCATGGTTTCCATCGCCCTGCGCCCCGCCTCCAGACCGCTGAACTTACGGATCGCCCTGGGTGTTCCTGTCGCAGTCGCGCTCATCCTGGTGCTGCTGGAATTGACCACGCTGGATATGACATTGGCCAGGCTTTTCTACAGCTCCGCTGATGGTGGATTCATTGGCCGGCATAGTTTTTTTCTAGAAGACATCCTGCACGACCGGGCCAAACAACTGGTCATCGTCTTTTCGGTACTTTCGGTCCTCGGCTTCGTCGCTTCGTTTTTTATCGCTCGACTCGCGCCTTTCAAGCGGGAGCTGGGTTGCCTGGTCCTGTCCCTCGCGCTGGCAACTGCCTTTGTCACGCCGCTCAAAGCCGTGACGGCCGTGCAATGCCCCTGGAGCCTGAAGGAATTTGGCGGCAAGGAAACCTACAGTGAATTGCTGAGCCCGCGTCCGGCGACGCAAAAACCTGGCCGCTGCTGGCCGGGCGGGCACGCCGCCACTGGTTTTACGCTCTTCGCGCTGTTTTTCGTATTGCGTGACCGCCGCCCACGCCTGGCTCGCCAGGCGCTTATCTTCGCATTTGGGCTGGGTACGGTGTTTTCGGTGGGCCGGATGATGCAAGGGGCGCACTTTTTCTCCCACAACGTGTGGACGGCAGTGTTCTGTTGGCTGATTTGCCTGGGTTGTTATTGCTGGATTCTTTACCGGCCGGCCTCCAAGGATGAGCGTGCGGTTGGCATTCAGCCCGTCAGCGCCTGAATTCGCGTCGCAGGGTGAATCCAACGTATTAAAAAACCCCGCCTGCTTTCGCAGGCGGGGTTTTTCGCTACAGGGGTAAGGCTGGCTTACATCATGCCGCCCATACCACCCATGCCGCCCATGTCTGGCATGCCGCCGCCAGCTGGAGCGTCGTCCTTGATTTCAGCGATCATCGCCTCGGTGGTGATCATCAGGCTGGCAATCGACGAAGCCGCTTGCAGGGCCGAACGAGTCACTTTGGCTGGATCCAGGATACCCATTTCGATCATGTCGCCGTATTCGCCGGTGGCAGCGTTGTAACCGTAGTTACCCGAACCCTGCTTGACCTTGTCGACCACTACGCTTGGCTCGTCGCCGGAGTTGGCAACGATCTGGCGCAGAGGCGCTTCAACAGCGCGACGCAGCAACTGGATGCCCACGTTCTGGTCATCGTTGTCGCCTTTGAGCTCGCTGATGGCTTGCAGGGCACGAACCAGTGCCACGCCGCCGCCAGGCACCACGCCTTCTTCAACGGCTGCGCGGGTCGCGTGCAGGGCGTCTTCAACGCGGGCTTTCTTCTCTTTCATTTCAACTTCGGAACCGGCGCCAACCTTGATGACAGCAACACCGCCGGACAGCTTGGCCAGGCGCTCTTGCAGTTTTTCACGGTCGTAGTCGGACGAAGTCTCGGCAACTTGTGCACGGATCTGGGTTACGCGAGCCTGGATGTCAGTCTCAACGCCAGCGCCGTCGATGACGGTGGTGTTTTCCTTGGTCACGGTCACGCGCTTGGCATTACCCAGGTGTTCCAGGGTAGCGCTTTCCAGGCTCAGGCCGATCTCTTCGGAGATAACGGTACCGCCGGTCAGGACAGCGATGTCCTGCAGCATGGCCTTGCGGCGATCGCCGAAGCCTGGTGCCTTGACGGCAACGACCTTGACGATACCGCGCATGTTGTTCACAACCAGCGTCGCCAGGGCTTCGCCTTCAACGTCTTCGCTCACGATCAACAGCGGGCGGCCGGCCTTGGCAACAGCTTCCAGCACTGGCAGCAGCTCACGGATGTTGGAGATCTTTTTGTCGACCAGCAGGATCAGCGGACCGTCGAGCTCGGCGGTCATGGTGTCCGGCTTGTTGACGAAGTACGGGGACAGGTAGCCACGGTCGAACTGCATGCCTTCTACAACCGACAGTTCGTTTTCCAGGCCCGAGCCTTCTTCAACGGTGATCACGCCTTCTTTACCGACTTTTTCCATGGCTTCGGCAATGATGTCGCCGATGGAGCTGTCGGAGTTGGCGGAGATGGTGCCGACCTGAGCGATTGCCTTGGTGTCAGCGCATGGCTTGGACAGGGCCTTGAGCTCTTTGACAATGGCGATGGTTGCCTTGTCGATACCGCGCTTGAGGTCCATCGGGTTCATGCCGGCAGCGACGGCTTTCAGGCCTTCGTTGACGATCGACTGAGCCAGTACGGTCGCGGTGGTGGTACCGTCGCCTGCGTCATCGTTGGCACGGGAGGCAACGTCTTTAACCAGCTGCGCGCCCATGTTTTCGAAGCGATCTTTCAGCTCGATTTCTTTGGCTACGGAAACGCCGTCCTTGGTGATGGTCGGAGCGCCGAAGCTCTTCTCGATGATCACGTTACGGCCTTTCGGGCCCAGGGTCGCTTTTACTGCGTCAGCCAGGACGTTGACACCGGCGAGCATTTTCTTGCGGGCGGAATCGCCGAATTTAACTTCTTTAGCAGCCATGATCGATATTCCTTAAATACTTTGTAGTAGCGGGAAAATGAGCGGGGAATCAGCCTTCGACAACAGCGAGGATTTCGCTTTCGCCGATAACCAGCAGGTCTTCACCGTCGACTTTCACTGTGTTGCTGCCGGAGTAAGGGCCGAACACAACCTTGTCACCCACTTTCACGGACAGCGCACGTACTTCACCGTTTTCCAGGGCTTTGCCTGGGCCAACAGCGAGGACTTCACCCTGGTTTGGCTTTTCAGCAGCCGAACCTGGCAGGACGATACCGCCAGCGGTTTTCTTTTCTTCTTCGCTGCGACGGACGACGACGCGGTCATGCAGAGGACGAAGCTTCATTGTCGATCTCTCCTAATTGTGGTTTTCATCGGCCGGTGTAGTCCCGGCGGGTTTAACGAATCCGGCGGTGCCGGGTGCGGTTCGCCAAGCGAACCGCGGAAGTCTGTCCGGCGTTGCCACCGGAAACCTTGCGGTGACCCATACATAAGGGCGTACAAGCCGATTACAAGGGCCGGGTATGAATTTTTTTCTTCAAGCGGGCAAACGAACACGGCACCCGAAGGTGCCGTGTGGCTGGCTGCCGTGTCACTGGAAAGCTACTTGGGATCGCGGTGTTCGAATTCGCCTTCGATCACGTTGGGCTCGCGGCCCAGGGGTTCTCGCGGAGCCGGCCCGCCACGTGGCTGCAGGTCGTCGGCGAAGGCCCGCTGGTGCATCGCCTGTTCTTCGGCGCGCCGGCGCATTTTATTGGCCACCAACCGCCGGGTGATTGGCAACAACATGACCAGGCCCAGCACATCGCTGATGAAGCCAGGCAGGATCAACAGACCGCCACCCAGGGCGAGCATCAGGCCCTCGAGCATGGTCTGCGCAGGCAGCTCGCCCCGACTCAGGCTTTCACGGGCGCGCAGCGCCGTGGCAAGGCCGGCGATACGCAGCACGAACACGCCGAGCATCGAGCCGAGAATGACCAGCAGCAGCGCCGGGAAAAACCCGATCGCACCGCTGACCTTGACGAATACGAACAGCTCCAACACCGGGAACAGCAGAAAGAGCAACAAAAAAGGGCGCATCAAATGGTTCCTCAACGCAAGAATACCTTGCTATGAAAACCTAAATGACGTCGCCCTTTCGTGAATTCAAGCGCCGACCTCCAGATTTTTCGGCCATTGCTCAGCGTGAGCCAGGTAAACCAACGCTTCGCGCACTTGTGTCGGCGTGTTGCAAGGTGCGGGAAACGCCAACCAATGCAAGCCTTCGCCGATACGCAGGTGCATGCCTTCACTGTCGATACCCACCAGTTGCGCCGGTTCGGTTTTCGGCAGGCTGGCCAAGTCCACGTAGTGGGCGATGGCCTTGGCGTGATCGGCGTTCATATGTTCGATCATGCTGGCTTCGGCCTTGCCCGCAAAGGGGTTGGCCAAGGTGATCTGATCGATCCAGTGAATCGCGCCAAAGCCACCGATGTAACGGTGGCGCACCGGGGTGAGCACCCAGAAATCAAAATCGTGGGCCTTGTGATAGTTCTGCGAATCAGGGAAATAGCGGTAATAACGTTCGGCGGCAAACTCGATGGCGGCACTGTCCTCGAGCTTCTGCGCCTCGGCCAGGTAAGTCAGGCGCCCTACCGCTTGCACATCTTCAGCGCCCCGCTCGCCGACCAGCATCGAGCACCTGGCGTCCTTCTGGAGGTTGTGGGTGTGCTGCGCGATGCGGCTAATGAGAATCAACGGCCGGCCCTGATCATCCAGGCAGTACGGCACCACGGAACCGAACGGGAAACCAGGCATGGCTTTGGAATGGGTGGAGAGCATCCCACGGTATTCCTTGAGCAGTAATTCTCGTGCATGCTTAGCGGGCTCAACGCTCAATTTATGACTCCTTTTATGAAATCCGTCTAAAAACCGTCGGGTGACTGAGATATTGTTCCAGTACGCCTTCGGGCAGCTCTCGTGTGGGCCAAGGAACTGGCACGATACGGCATCCGCGTGGCGGGTATCGCACCGGGCTTTATCGAAACCGAGATGACCCTGGGCATGAAGCCCGAAGCCCTAAAAAGATGACGTCCGCAATTCCGCTCAAGCGCATGGGCAAACCCGAGGAGATCGCCCATTCGGCCGCCTACATCTTCGAGAACGATTACTACACCGGGCGCATCCTGGAAATGGACGGCGGATTGCGGATCTGACATCACCGCAGAGGGACGCGCTTGCTCGTGTCCCTCTCTGATCAGCTCATCAATCGTCGCTGACGGTAATGTTCGGCATCGCCGGCGTCGCCGCTTCCTGCAACACGATCCGCGCGCCCACGTGGCGGGCCAACTCTTGATAGACCATGGCGATCTGGCTGTCCGGCTCGGCGATGACGGTTGGCTTGCCGCCGTCGGCCTGTTCGCGGATCAGCATCGACAGCGGCAGCGAGGCCAGTAGCTCAACGCCGTACTGAGTTGCCAGTTTTTCACCGCCGCCTTCACCGAACAGATGCTCGGCGTGTCCGCAATTGGAGCAGATGTGCACGGCCATGTTTTCCACCACGCCCAGCACCGGGATGTTCACCTTGCGGAACATCTCCACGCCCTTGCGGGCGTCCAGCAAGGCCAGGTCTTGAGGCGTGGTGACGATCACCGCGCCGGCCACCGGGACTTTCTGTGCCAGGGTCAGCTGGATGTCACCGGTGCCCGGCGGCATGTCGATCACCAGGTAGTCCAGGTCGCCCCACGCGGTTTGCGTGACCAACTGCAGCAAGGCGCCCGAAACCATCGGCCCGCGCCAGACCATCGGCGTGTTGTCGTCGGTCAGGAACGCCATGGACATGACTTCCACGCCATGGGACTGGATCGGCACGAACCACTTCTGGTCCTTGATCTGCGGTCGGGTGCCCTCGGCGACGCCGAACATGATGCCCTGGCTCGGGCCGTAGATGTCGGCGTCGAGAATACCGACCTTGGCCCCTTCACGGGCCAAGGCCAGGGCCAGGTTGGCGGCGGTGGTGGACTTGCCGACGCCGCCCTTGCCCGACGCCACGGCGATCACATTCTTGACGTTGGCCAGCCCAGGCACCTGCGCCTGGGCCTTGTGGGCGGCAATCACGCTGTTGACCTGGACCTTTGCGGCTGCCACGCCGTCCAGGCCCTCGATCGCCATCTGCAGCATTTGCGCCCAACCGCTCTTGAACAGGTCGGCGGCATAGCCAATTTCCAGCTGGACGCTGACACGATCCCCCTGGATATCGATGGCGCGCACACATCCGGCGCTCACCGGGTCCTGGTTCAGGTAGGGGTCGGTGTATTGGCGAAGAACGGCTTCCACCGCTGCGCGATTGACGGCGCTCATGGGCAACTCCGATAGCAAGACTTGAAAACAGGCCGCTATCCTACGCCGCGCATGCTGTCGTGGCGACCCGATTAAGGACGACAAACGCTCTTGTGGCGAGGGAGCTTGCTCCCGCTCGACTGCGCAGCAGTCGCAATGGGGCTGACGCAGTTCGCCTGCATGCCTGGCTGACAGCTTTGGGGCGGCTTCGCCACCCAGCGGGAGCAAGCTCCCTCGCCACAACCGCGCAGCACTCTGAAACAGCCCCGAAGGGTGAAAAAAAGCCGCCAGCGCTTTATAGTGGCCGACCTCCGTTTCATCAAGTAGCCGAGCCCCATGTCCGAGCCACGCAAGATCCTCGTCACCAGCGCCCTGCCCTATGCCAATGGTTCGATTCACCTCGGCCATATGCTGGAATACATCCAGACCGATATGTGGACGCGCTTCCAGAAACATCGCGGCAATCAATGCATCTACGTCTGCGCCGACGACGCCCACGGTTCGGCCATCATGTTGCGCGCGGAAAAAGAAGGCATCACCCCGGAGCAACTGATCGCCAACGTCCAGGCTGAGCACAGCGCCGACTTTGCCGAGTTCCTGGTGGACTTCGACAACTTCCACTCCACTCACGCCGAAGAAAACCGTGAGCTGTCGAGCCAGATCTATTTGAAGCTGCGTGATGCCGGGCACATTTCGACCCGTTCGGTCACGCAGTACTTCGACCCGGAAAAGAAAATGTTCCTGGCCGACCGCTTCATCAAGGGCACCTGCCCGAAATGCGGCACCGAAGACCAGTACGGCGACAATTGTGAAAAATGCGGCGCCACTTACGCACCGACCGACCTGAAAGACCCGAAATCGGCGATTTCTGGAGCGACCCCGGTGCTCAGGGACTCCCAGCATTTTTTCTTCAAGCTGCCGGATTTCCAGCAGATGCTGCAGACCTGGACCCGCAGCGGCACGTTGCAGGACGCCGTGGCCAACAAGCTCGCCGAGTGGCTCGACTCTGGCCTGCAAGAGTGGGACATTTCCCGCGATGCGCCGTATTTCGGCTTCGAGATTCCCGGCGAGCCTGGCAAATATTTCTACGTATGGCTGGATGCGCCCATCGGCTACATGGCGAGTTTCAAGAACCTTTGCGACCGCACCCCGGAGCTGGACTTCGATGAGTTCTGGGCAAAGGACTCCACGGCCGAGGTGTATCACTTCATCGGCAAGGACATCGTCAACTTCCACGCGCTGTTCTGGCCCGCCATGCTTGAAGGCGCCGGTTTCCGCAAGCCGACCGGCATCAACGTCCATGGCTACCTGACCGTCAATGGCCAGAAAATGTCCAAGTCCCGCGGCACCTTCATCAAGGCGCGGACTTACCTGGACCACCTGTCGCCGGAATACCTGCGCTATTACTACGCGGCCAAGCTGGGCCGTGGCGTCGATGACCTGGACCTGAATCTCGAAGACTTCGTGCAGAAGGTCAACTCCGACCTGGTGGGCAAGGTCGTCAACATTGCCAGCCGTTGCGCCGGGTTCATCCACAAAGGCAACGCCGGTGTGCTGGTGGCGGGCAATGCCGCGCCGGAGCTGACCGAGGCCTTCCTGGCCGCCGCGCCAAGCATCGCCGAAGCCTACGAGGGCCGCGACTTCGCCCGTGCCATGCGCGAAATCATGGGGCTGGCCGACCGTGCCAATGCCTGGATCGCCGACAAGGCACCGTGGTCACTGGCCAAGCAGGAAGGCAAGCAGGACGAAGTGCAGGCGATCTGCGCCCTGGGCATCAACCTGTTCCGCCAGTTGGTGATCTTCCTCAAGCCGGTGCTGCCGTTGCTGGCCGCCGATGCCGAAGCGTTCCTGAACGTTGCGCCACTGACCTGGAACGATCACCAGACTCTGCTGAGCAACCATCAGTTGAACGCGTTCAAGCCGCTGATGACCCGCATCGACCCGACCAAGGTACAAGCCATGATCGACGCCTCCAAGGAAGACCTGGCCGCCAGCCAGACCGACACCGGCGGCCCTGCCGGCAACGGCGAACTGGCCAAGGATCCGTTGTCGCCGGAAATCGATTTCGATGCGTTCGCCGCCATCGACCTGCGCGTGGCGCTGATCGTCAAGGCTGAGGCCGTCGAAGGCGCCGACAAGCTGCTGCGCCTGACCCTGGATATCGGCGATGAGCAACGCAACGTGTTCTCCGGCATCAAGAGCGCGTACCCGGACCCTGCCAAGCTCGAAGGCCGGCTGACGATGATGATCGCCAACCTCAAGCCGCGCAAAATGCGCTTCGGTATTTCGGAAGGCATGGTGATGGCGGCCGGCCCCGGCGGCGAGGAAATCTACCTGCTGAGCCCGGACAGCGGTGCCAAGCCGGGCCAACGAATCAAATAACACGACGGCGCGCTGCACCGATCCCACGGTGGCTGTCGAGCGACTGTGGGATTTTCATATCTGGCTCACTCTCACGGCGTGCCGGATAATGCCTACTCTTGTAACAGGCACTGTCACCCAATACCCATGACCGAAATCCTCTTGCCCCTATTGAGCGCGGCCCTGATCAACAACCTCGTGTTGCATTGGCCGCTGGGCGTCGATCCGCTCTTGGCAGCCGAGGGCAGAGACCAGGTCCATGCCTTGGGCCTGGCGACGGCATGCCTGATGCTGATAGTGGGGACCTTGGGGTATCTGATCGATTATTGGCTGCTGGTGCCGGCCGACCTGGCGTCGCTGCGGTTATTCGTGTGGCTGCCCCTGAGCGTATTGCTGATCGGGCCGTTGTTGCGGCGGCTGGCGCGCACGTTTCCCTTGTTACCATTCGACGGCCTGTGGCCCATGTTGCTCGGCAACGCCGGCATATTGGGTGTCACCCTGCTCAACAGCCGGGAGGGATCAGGCTTGGGCCAGGCCATTGCCGCGAGCCTGGGCGCCGGGCTGGGTTTCTGGCTGGTATTGAGTCTGTTCGATGACTTGCGCCAGCGAGTCCTGGGTAACAATATTCCCCAGCCTTTTCGAGGCCTGCCGATTCAGTTGATCAGCGCCGGACTGATGGCGGTGGCCTTTCTCGGATTACGCGGGCTGGTCAAGACATGAGCCTGATTCAACGTATCGACGCCTTGCTCCCGCAGACTCAATGCGGTAAATGCGGCCATCCCGGTTGCAAGCCTTACGCTGAAGGCATCGCCCAGGGTGAGCCCATCAACAAATGCCCGCCAGGCGCAAGCGAGACCATCACGGCCCTGGCCGAGCTGATGAAGATCCCGGTGCTGGAGCTGGACGTCAGTCGCGGCTCGGCGCCGGCGCAGCTCGCCTTTATCCGCGAGGCCGAATGCATCGGTTGTACCAAATGCATCCAGGCCTGCCCGGTGGACGCGATTGTCGGCGCGGCAAAGCTGATGCACACCGTGCTTGTCGACGAATGCACTGGCTGCGATCTGTGCGTGGCGCCATGCCCAGTGGACTGTATCGAGATGCGGCCATTGCCGATGGCAACCGTATTGCCGATCGTGGGGGGCTTGGCCTTCAGCGTCGAGGAACAGCAGGCGCGAACCGCCAAGCGCAATCACGCCCGCCGACGCTTTGAACAACGCAACGCGCGCCTGCGTCGCGAAGAAGAGCAGCGCCAGGCCGAGCGTCTCGCCCGTACCCAGCGCAACGTCCAGCAAGCCGAGGCACAGCCCCTTGACCCGGTGCAGGCAGCGCTGGAGCGAGTGCGCGCACAGAAAGCCGCCAGCGCCGATGCCGCCTTGAAAAAAGCCAAGATCGATTTGGCCATGAGTCGGGCGCAACTGAACAAATCCTTGAAAGCGTTCGGCCATCCGCCGACCTTCGAGCAGCAGTCGCAACTGATCGTGCTGCAACGCCAGTTCGAGACGGCGGAGCAAGTGCTGGCCCAACTGGAAAACAGCGCTTGCCCCGTTGCTTCAGCGCCAGCCGCCATGCCGGTAAACGACGCCGAGCTCAAGCGGGCCAAGATCCAGCTGGCGATGCGTCGCGCAGAGCTGAGCAAGGCCCGGACTGCCGCGGCATCGCAGGAGCAACTGCAAGCGTTGGAGCAAGCCGTAAAAGACGCCGAACAGCAAGTGAACGCCCATGCCGCTACCTGACCCGGTGGACGAACGACTGCGACAAGCCATGCGGCAAGTGCTGCTGGC
This sequence comes from Pseudomonas sp. Z4-20, assembly GCF_051131955.1. Lineage (NCBI taxonomy): Bacteria > Pseudomonadati > Pseudomonadota > Gammaproteobacteria > Pseudomonadales > Pseudomonadaceae > Pseudomonas > Pseudomonas sp. Z4-20. Next base: position 1,451,697 of record NZ_CP071641.1, on the reverse strand, counting down.
GGCGCTGCCCGGAGTGCTGGTGTCGGTGTGGGTCTACGGCTGGGGCGTGCTGCTCAACTTGCTGTTGTCAGGCCTCGCCGCACTGGCGGTCGAGGCGCTGGTGTTGCGTTTGCGGCGATGGCCACTCAAGCCGGGCCTGAGCGACGGTAGCGCATGGGTCAGCGCCCTCTTGCTGGCCTTGGCCTTGCCGGCGTATTGCCCTTGGTGGCTGATCGTCACAGCGGTCGCCTGCGCCTTGTTGTTCGGCAAGCATTTATGGGGCGGAGTCGGCAGCAATCCGTTCAACCCGGCGATGTTGGGGTATGCCCTGGTGCTCGTGGCGTTTCCCCAGTACATGAGCCAATGGCCCTCGCTCCACGGCATGGACCTGCTCGAGGGCTTGCGGCAGGTTGCTGGCATTGCCCAGGCGCCCGACGGGTGGGCCGCAGCCACAGCATTGGACAGCCTGCAGATCAATAGAAGCCTGACCATCGACGAGCTGTTCGCCAGCGACCCGGCGTTCGGTCGCTGGGGTGGACACGGTGTCGAGTGGATCAACCTGGCCTTCCTCGCCGGGGGCCTGTTTCTGTTGCGACAACGGGTATTCAGCTGGCACGCCCCGGTGGGCATGCTTGTCAGTTTGTTCACGATCAGCTTGCTGTGCTGGAGCGGCTCGGGCTCGGACTCCCATGGCTCGCCACTGTTTCATCTGCTGACCGGAGCCACCATGCTGGGCGCGTTTTTTATCGTGACCGAACCCGTGTCGGGCGCGAAGGCCCCGCTCGCCCGGCTGTTGTTCGGCGCCGGCGCAGGATTACTGGTCTATCTGATTCGCACGTGGGGCGGTTTCCCGGATGGCGTGGCGTTTGCGGTGTTGTTGATGAACCTCGGCGCGCCCGCGCTGGACCGCTTCGTCGAGGCACGACAAAGGCGTTCGGTGACATGAAAAACGTCACGGGCATTGTAATCCTGATACTGCTGACTGGCCTTTGCATCGGCGCCACGTATGTCATGCAAATCAATACCACCGGGCGCATCGAAGCCCAGCGACAAGCGATAGCCAGCAAAACCTTGCTCGACGCACTGCCGGCCGACCGCTACGACAATCAGCCGCTGGAGCGGCCCATCCTCGCGACTCCGGTCACGTTATCTCACAGCACCGTGTTGGGCGGTTACCTGGCGACCCGCACCGGCCGGCCCAGCGCAGTACTGTTACGCAGCCAAGTATCGGGTTATGAAGGCAGCATCGAACTGCTGATCGCTATCGACCCGACAGGCCGACTACTAGGAGTGAAAACACTGCGCCAGTCGGAAACCCCAGGCCTGGGCGCGGCGATCGCCGGCTGGCCGAACACTTGGCTGCAAACCTTCCACGGAAAGTCACTCCAGGCGCCTACCGATAACGGCTGGGCCTTGAAAAAGGATCAGGGCCAATTCGATCAACTGGCTGGCGCGACGGTCACGTCCCGGGCTGTGCTCCAGGCTGTACACGACGCGCTGCGTTACTTCGACGAGAACAAGGCTCGGCTGACAGGAGCGGTTGTTCATGAATAAACCTGCGGCCTGGACCCGTGGACTGGTGCTCGTCCCCCTGGTGGGCGCAAGCGACTCGCTGATCAATTCGCTGCTTCTATGGTGTGCCTGGGTTTTGATCAGCTTCCCCCATGGCGGCACCATGATTTTGCTGAGGCAACGCCTCACGGCCAACCAACGGCTTCTTGCGTCCGTCGTCCTGGCCGCGACGCTGACCGCATGCGCAGGCCTTGTTGCACAGGCCTGGCTGCTGGAGCGCCACGCAGCGTTGAGCCTGTATATCGGATGGATCGCCGTGAGCTGCGTAGCGCTGGACCACACAACCATCGTCGAGCCCCGCATGGCTGCCCAACTCAGGCTGGCGGGACAGTTTGGCCTGTTGATCATCACCCTGGGTGCTCTGCGGGAACTGATCGGCAGGGGCGTCCCACTGGCCCTGCTCGCCCCTGGCGGATTCATTCTGCTGGGCTTGCTGCTGGCGGCTTACCAAGCCTGGAAAACTATCAAAGCCCCATCACCCCAAGAGGAACCGCCGCGCCCATGAACGCCGCAAAACGCCTGGAAATATTTCGTCGTTTCCATGAAGACAACCCGGAGCCGAAAACCGAACTGGCCTATTCCTCTGCCTTCGAGTTGCTGATCGCGGTGATTCTGTCGGCCCAATCCACCGATGTCGGCGTCAACAAGGCTACGGCCAAACTATTCCCCGTGGCCAATACGCCTCAGGCGATCCACGCTCTGGGCGTTGAAGGGCTGTCCGAATACATCAAGACCATCGGGCTGTTCAATAGCAAGGCAAAAAATGTGATCGAAACCTGTCGCCTGTTGATTGAGCGCCACGGGGGCGAAATCCCACAGACTCGGGAGGAGCTGGAGGCCCTGCCGGGCGTCGGTCGCAAGACTGCCAACGTAGTCCTCAACACGGCGTTTCGTCAGTTGACGATGGCGGTCGATACCCACATTTTCCGCGTCAGCAACCGCACCGGCTTGGCTCCAGGCAAAAATGTGGTGGAAGTGGAAAAGAAGCTGCTGAAATTCGTACCCAAGGAATACCTGCTGGACTCCCATCACTGGCTCATCCTCCACGGGCGTTACGTTTGCCTGGCGCGCAAGCCACGCTGCGGGAGTTGCCGGATCGAAGACCTCTGCGAATACAAGCACAAGACATCGGACGATTGAGGCGCTATTGCTTTTATTGATAAGTCGATTGAAAAAATCTTTTTTACCCGCCGGTGGTTTATCGATATAAGGAGCGCCAATGGCATCCTTAGCCTGGAGTCGACCCCATGAGTACTGGCAAAGAACAATTGGATGTAGAAGACGATTTCATCGCCGTCGAGGCTGACGACGCGGAACCTGCGGTCGTGGAAGTGGCGAAAACCAACCTGAGCAAACGCCGCACCATCGATAACCTGCTGGAAGAGCGTCGCCTACAGAAGCAACTCGCCGAGTATGACTTTGATCTCTGACACGTAAAAGCCTCCCTGATGGAGGCTTTTTACTGATTACGCGTAGCCGGAAACTCACACCAAGCCGTTTCGCTGTGCCAGTTCGATCAGGTCGACCAGCGAACGGGCATTGAGCTTCAACAACAAGCGAGTCTTGTAGGTGCTGACGGTCTTGTTGCTCAGGAACATCCCATCCGCTATTTCCTTGTTGGTCTTTCCGCGAGCCAGTTCCTGCAGGACCATCATTTCCCTTGCGGACAGGCGATCAACCATATCGGACTCGCTGGCATTCCCAAGGCTTGAACGAACCGTATGCAAGGCTTGGTTAGGGAAATAGCTGTAGCCGGACAGCACCGCCTTTATTGCGCTTAACAGTTCGGTCAAATCCTGTTGCTTGCAAACATAGCCGGCAGCGCCTGTCTGCATGCAGCGCATAGAGAAATGTCCGGGTGCTTGTGAAGTCAGCACTAATACTTTCAAGGGTGATGGATTGGCGGTCAAACGAGCAATGACCTCCAACCCATCCAATTTCGGGATTCCAATATCCAGGATGACGATGTCGGGCATTTGTTCCCTGGCAATCTGTAACGCATCGACGCCATTATCTGCTTCAGCGATAACTTCATATCCATGGCGCTCCATTAGCAAACGTACAGCAAGACGAATGACGGGATGATCATCCACGATCAGCACTTTATTCATGGGCAAATCCAATTCGCTGTTCGAGTTTTTAGAGCACGCACAATAGCCTAGTCATTTCGGCCTTGGCATGCCGCCCCCCATGACCGCTCGCACCGAAAGACATAACCTACAAGCAATACAGAAAAATCCTACAAATAACCTGAGAGATGATGTGCCACGATTTTTTCCACAGACATGAAGCGGCTTATTCTGACGAGCCGGAAACCCTATAAACAATGCGAGTTTTCCCGGAAAAACGTCCCTGACGGCAACATCAGGAAAAAGCCATTTATCATAAATAGTTACTGATTTATTTATAGACAACAGCAAAAATTTCGCCCAGAGGAATGAGTTTCTGTATAAAAGATTCTATCTGATCGGCGACAGAACAATTGCACCATCAATATTATTATCGCTTCAGAGCACGCAATACTACTTAATCTTATTTTACTCTTCGAGCATGAAACTATTTATGAGCATCCACCATGAACAAACCACCGAGAACCGTTACCAACCCCCTGACACTTATCGCCATACTAGCAACTTTATCCGAAAGCTCCGCCGCCATCTCCCTGCCGTTCCTGGATGACCAAGATCGCGAATACTTTCTTTGGTTCCTGATCAGCTTTCCGTTCTACTTGTTACTTCTGTTCTTCACTACGTTGAACTTCAACTACCGTTCCCTGTATTCACCTTCAGATTTTCGCAAGAGCAAGCATTTCACGAAAAGCATGGACGTCTCCTCCGAGGATAGCCATCGCCCACGTCGTTCACCTGGTAAAAGGCGCAGGCGTTCTGCCAGATAATCCGCGTTATCAACTGGGAAGTCGAGTCATCACGGGGATGAGCCGAAAGGGGGAACGATAGAAGGAATGTATAAAAAAACGGCCTGCTCATGGCAGGCCGTTTTTTTTAAAGCCGGATCAGAACAACTTACGACCCTTGTTCGCCGCAATGCGCATGCGCAGGGCGTTGAGCTTGATAAAGCCGGCCGCGTCGGCCTGGTTGTAGGCCCCACCGTCTTCCTCGAAGGTCGCGATGTTGGCATCGAACAACGACTCGTCGGATTTGCGTCCGGTGACGATCACGTTGCCTTTGTAGAGTTTCAACCGCACGACGCCATTCACGTGAGCCTGGGAGGCATCGATCATCTGTTGCAGCATCAGACGCTCCGGGCTCCACCAGTAGCCGGTGTAGATCAGGCTGGCGTACTTGGGCATCAACTCGTCTTTCAAGTGAGCCACTTCGCGGTCCAGGGTGATCGATTCAATCGCCCGGTGCGCGCGCAGCATGATGGTGCCGCCCGGGGTTTCGTAGCAGCCACGGGACTTCATGCCAACATAGCGGTTCTCGACGATGTCCAGACGACCAATGCCGTGTTCGCCGCCGATACGATTCAGCGTCGCCAGAACGGTGGCCGGGCTCATTTCCACGCCATCCAGCGCGACAATGTCACCGTTGCGATAGGTCAGTTCCAGGTATTGCGGCGTATCGGGGGCTTTCTCCGGGGAGACGGTCCAGCGCCACATGTCTTCTTCGTGCTCGGTCCAGGTGTCTTCCAGCACGCCGCCTTCATAGGAGATGTGCAGCAAGTTGGCGTCCATCGAGTACGGCGATTTCTTCTTGCCGTGGCGCTCGATCGGGATCGCATGCTTCTCGGCGTAGTCCATCAATTTTTCACGGGACAGCAAGTCCCATTCGCGCCACGGGGCAATGACCTTCACGCCCGGCTTGAGGGCATAGGCGCCCAGCTCGAAACGCACCTGGTCGTTGCCTTTACCGGTGGCGCCATGGGAAATGGCGTCGGCGCCGGTTTCGTTGGCGATTTCGATCAGGCGCTTGGCAATCAGCGGACGGGCAATGGAAGTACCCAACAGGTACTCGCCTTCATAAACAGTGTTGGCGCGGAACATTGGGAACACGAAGTCGCGGACAAACTCTTCGCGCAAGTCGTCGATGTAGATCTCTTTGACGCCCATGGCCTGAGCCTTGGCGCGTGCAGGCTCGACTTCTTCGCCCTGCCCCAGGTCAGCGGTGAAGGTCACCACTTCGCAGTTATAAGTGTCCTGCAGCCACTTGAGGATCACCGAAGTGTCCAGGCCGCCGGAATACGCCAGAACGACCTTGTTTACGTCCGCCATGCCATCACTCCACGGGTTGTACGGAAAGCCGGGAAGTCTAACGTCCAGCGCGAATAATTTACAGGGGCGCGACAGCTTATGACGACGAAGCGACAGATTATGTCGAGCCCGCGACGATCAGGGCAGGATCAGGAGGTTCGCGCCGTCGCCGCAGCGGGGGCTGCAGTTTTGGTGGGAGCGACCGGCGTCGGAACCTTGCCAGGCGCCCCTACCGGTGCCGCAGGCGGTGTCGTCGGCTGTGGCGTCGGAGCTTGAGTCGGCGTCACACGCGCCAGATGCACAACCACGCGCCGGTTCTTGGCTCGATTGGCGGCGTTGGTATTAGAGACGAGGGGATAACGCTCACCGTGAAAACGCACGGTGAATTGGGATTCCTGGAAACCGTTGGCCTTGAAGAAATCCATGACCGCCAGCGCACGACGGCGCGACAATTCACGATTGGTCAAACGGTTGCCACTGTTGTCGGAATGGCCGTCGAGTTCGACATGATTGACGCTAGGGTCAGCCTTGATGAAGTCGAGCATGACTTGCAACTGCGCCTTGGCTTGGGCGTCGAGTTCAATCCCTTCGCCGGGAAAGCCGATCTGGGTTTGCTTGATCTGCTCGAAATTCTTCGGTAACAGTTTCGCTACACAGCCTTGATAATCGCTGAAAGCCTTGTTGAAGCGCACAGGCAACAGGCGGACCTCCGATACCCGGCCGTCCTCGGTATTGCGTCGGACCACAGGGCTACGCCCCTCCATCAGCCCACTGATCAGACGGCCCGCCTGTACCTGGGAGCTGTCGAACAGCACATCGCCGCTGCCGATCCTGACCGAGCCCAGGTTGATGTCACCCCGCCCTGGCTGCCAAGGCGCCGCAGCCGCCAGCAACGTCGCGGAGCCGCCACCCATCATCGGGTTATAGGCCTTGAGCCGGAACGTGGCCTGCTCGCCTGCCCGGCGCACGAACTCGCCGCTACCGAAATCGGTGATCGGCTGGCTCAGCCGGCACTCGAACTTGTCGCCTTCGACCGTCCACTCGATGCTCTCCAGACGGGTCTGGAAAGTGAGCGCCATCGCGGGAAGGCTGGCAAACACACTGAGCAAGGCTAGATAACGCTGGCGCACGGGAGGCTCCACTGGCATTTATACGGAAATCGAAAAACACGTGGCATGACGCCTGTCCGAGACACCGCACGGAATCGTGGCACACCTGAAGGGGCTATCGGTCACTTGCGGCAAAACTTGATAGCGGGTGCCCGCATCGGTCTTTTCCGGTAGCATTCCCCAGAGTTTGACCCGCCTGGAAGCCCCCCATGTCCGACCGCCTGACCCTGCTGCGTCCCGACGACTGGCATATTCATCTTCGCGATGGTGCTGTGTTGACCCATACCGTCGCCGATGTCGCGCGCACCTTCGGGCGCGCAATCATCATGCCTAACCTGGTTCCGCCCGTGCGTAACGCCTTCGAGGCTGATGGCTATCGCCAGCGCATCCTCGCCGCGCGCCCGGCTGGCAGCCGCTTCGAGCCACTGATGGTGCTTTACCTCACCGACCGCACCCAGCCCGCGGAAATACGCGAGGCCAAGGCCAGCGGTTTCGTCCACGCGGCCAAGTTGTACCCGGCCGGCGCCACCACCAACTCGGATTCCGGCGTCACGAGCATCGACAAGATTTTCCCGGCGCTGGAAGCCATGGCTGAAGTCGGGATGCCCCTTCTGATCCACGGTGAAGTCACCCGCAGCGATGTCGATGTGTTCGACCGCGAGAAAATCTTCATTGACGAGCATATGCGTCGCGTCGTGGAGCGTTTCCCGACGCTCAAGGTGGTTTTCGAGCACATCACCACCGGCGATGCCGTGCAGTTCGTCAACGAAGCCCCGGCCAATGTCGGCGCGACGATCACTGCGCATCATCTGCTGTACAACCGCAACCACATGCTGGTGGGCGGCATCCGGCCGCACTTCTATTGCCTGCCGATCCTCAAGCGCAACACCCATCAGGAAGCCTTGCTCGACGCCGCCACCAGCGGCAGCGCCAAGTTTTTCCTCGGCACGGACTCGGCGCCCCACGCCCGCCACGCCAAGGAAGCCGCTTGCGGTTGCGCCGGGTGCTACACCGCCTACGCCGCCATAGAGATGTACGCCGAGGCGTTCGAGCAGCGCAATGCGCTGGACAAGCTCGAAGGTTTCGCCAGCTTGCACGGCCCGCGTTTCTACGGCCTGCCGGTGAACACCGATTGTATTACCCTGGTCCGCGACGAGTGGACCGCCCCCGCCAGCCTGCCCTTTGGCGAGCTGACTGTCATCCCGCTGCGCGCCGGTGAAAAACTGCGCTGGCGCCTGCTGGAGGAAAACGCGTGAGTGAAGATCATTTCGACGACGAACTGGACGGCAACGCTGGTTCCGGGGGCGCTCGCCATCCCATGGCCGCTCGGTTCCGGGGCTACCTGCCGGTGGTGGTCGACGTAGAAACCGGCGGATTCAACTCCGCCACCGATGCGCTGCTGGAAATCGCCGCGACGACCATCGGCATGGACGAAAAAGGTTTCGTCTTCCCTGACCACACCTATTTCTTCCGCGTCGAACCGTTCGAAGGCGCCAACGTCGAAGCCGCCGCGCTGGAATTCACTGGGATCAAGCTTGATCACCCACTGCGCATGGCAGTGAGTGAAGAAACCGCCCTGACCGACATCTTCCGCGGCGTGCGCAAGGCGCTGAAGGCCAACGGTTGCAAGCGCGCGATCCTGGTGGGGCACAACAGCAGCTTCGACTTGGGCTTTCTCAATGCCGCCGTTGCGCGATTGGACATGAAGCGCAACCCGTTCCATCCGTTTTCCAGCTTCGACACCGCAACCCTCGCGGGCCTGGCGTACGGCCAGACCGTATTGGCGAAGGCCTGCCAGGCAGCCGACATCGATTTCGATGGCCGCGAAGCCCACTCGGCCCGCTATGACACTGAGAAAACTGCCGAGCTGTTCTGCGGCATCGTCAATCGCTGGAAGGAAATGGGCGGCTGGCAGGATTTCGACGACTGATAGCGGCTAAGCCTGGCTCTGGCTCTGGCTCTTGTGCTCTTGTGCTCTTGTGGCGAGGGAGCTTGCTCCCGCTTGAGTGCGAAGCGCTCACACAGTTTTGAGGGCGGCTGCGCCCCCCAGCGGGAGCAAGCTCCCTCGCCACAGATATCTGCATTGCAGCTGATAACCGGCCCATAAAAAAACCGGCCCATCAAGGGCCGGTTTTTTTATGCCGCGTGCGCTTACAGCTTGTCGCTGTGCTCGCCCAGATAGGCGGCTACGCCTTCAGGCGATGCGGTCATGCCCTTGTCGCCTTTTTTCCAGTTGGCCGGGCAGACTTCGCCGTGCTCTTCGTGGAATTGCAGGGCGTCGACCAGACGGATCAGCTCTTCCATGTTACGGCCCAGCGGCAGATCGTTGATGATCTGCGAACGAACCACGCCTTTGTCATCGATCAGGAACGCGCCACGGAAGGCCACGCCGCCTTCGGACTCAACGTCGTAGGCCTTGGCGATTTCATGCTTCATGTCGGCAGCCATGGTGTACTTCACTTGGCCGATCCCGCCATTGTTGATCGGGGTGTTGCGCCAGGCGTTGTGGGTGAAGTGCGAGTCGATCGAAACCGCGACCACTTCAACGTTGCGCGCCTTGAAGTCGTCCATGCGGTGATCCAGTGCGATCAGCTCGGATGGGCAGACGAAGGTGAAGTCCAGCGGGTAGAAGAACACCAGGCCGTATTTGCCTTTGATGGCGGAGGACAGGGTGAAGCTGTCGACGATTTCGCCGTTGCCGAGGACGGCTGGAACGGTAAAGTCAGGGGCTTGTTTGCCTACGAGTACGCTCATTGGATATCTCCTGGTGTAGTAACGTGAAAACAGAGTCCGCGCCAGCCTGTCACCCTCAGGCGACAGCCCTGTGACACGAACCCGCTTTGCAAGGACCGACCATCATACACCGCACATTTGGACTGTCCTCAACGGTTTTTCAGCGACATCGAAAATCCGAAGCACCTGGCGGCATGCACCTCCACCAAACCGTTCGTCAGCCTGATGCCGCTCTGGTGAAAGAGCTTTAGAAACCACTTTGACAATCATTCTCGTTAACATTAAGATCTGTCTCAATTGAGTCACAACCAGCGACGGTTCTTACTTATGTATGTATGCCTCTGCACTGGCGTCACCGACGGACAAATCCGCGAAGCGATCTATGAAGGTTGCTGCAGCTACCGCGAAGTCCGCCAGGCCACCGGCGTAGCCAGCCAATGCGGTAAATGCGCCTGCCTTGCCAAGGAAGTGGTGCGTGAAACCCTCGCCAAAGTGCAGACCGCCCAGGCCTCGATCCCTTATCCGGTAGAATTTACTGCCGCATAAATCCAGCTTTTTGAAGAACCGGACTCAATGTCCGGTTTTTTTATGCCTGTAAATCAATTGCTTAGCGTCCAGACGCGGAACACAAACATTCTTATTCCGATTAATTTTCATTTATTATTCAATAACTTAGGTTTGACACCCGTAAATGGGCGGCTCAAACTCCGCCTTATACACAGCTATTACAGGGCAGGCCCTCACCATGAAAGGCGACATTACAGTCATCCAGCATCTCAACAAGATCCTCGCCAATGAGCTGGTCGCGATCAATCAATACTTCCTGCATGCACGCATGTATGAAGATTGGGGCCTGAACAAGCTGGGCAAGCACGAGTACCACGAATCCATCGACGAGATGAAACACGCGGACAAGCTGATCAAGCGCATCCTGTTCCTCGAAGGCCTGCCGAACGTCCAGGACCTGGGCAAGCTGCACATCGGCGAACACACCCGGGAAATGCTCGAATGCGACCTGCGCATCGAACGCACCGGCCACGCCGACCTGAAAGCCGCCATCGCCCACTGCGAAACCGTCAGTGACTTCGGCAGTCGCGAGCTGCTCGAAGATATCCTCGAGTCCGAAGAAGAACATATCGACTGGCTGGAAACCCAGTTGGGCCTGATCGACAAGATCGGTCTGGAGAATTACCTGCAATCGCAGATGGGTGAAGAATAAGCTTCCCCGAAAGCAAGCCACAAAAAAGCCCCGCCCTCTTTCGAGGAGCGGGGCTTTTTGTTGCCTGGATTTCCAGGCATCCCACAACGTTCGTCCACCACACCCCGTGCGGCGAACAGAACCGTCATGGATCAAGCTTCAGTCTTGTTCGCCGCTGCCGCTTCTACAGCTGCCTTGATCGCGGACTGCAACGAACCGTCAGCTGCCATCTCGGTCATGATGTCGCTGCCGCCAATCAACTCACCGCCGACCCACAACTGTGGGAAGGTTGGCCAGTTGGCGTACTTGGGCAGGTTGGCGCGGATTTCCGGGTTCTGCAGGATGTCCACGTAAGCGAACTTCTCGCCACACGCCATCACCGCTTGAGCAGCCTTGGCCGAGAAGCCGCACTGAGGCGCATTCGGCGAGCCTTTCATGTAAAGCAGGATGGTGTTGTTGGCAATCTGGTCTTTGATCGTTTCGATGATATCCACGGAGCACCTCGGCTTGAACTTTGCGACTACAGATGTCGACACGGTGGCGCATTGTAACGGAAAGCCGAGCACCCTGCTCGGTCCGCCCCAAGGACAATTCTACGCAGCCGCCACCTTCACCGGAACCCCATTAAGCGCCGCGTTGCCGGACAACTCATCGAGTTGGCATTCATCGGTCAAGTCATTGGCACTGGAACCGGGCTGCGCGCTGGCAATGGTCATCTGCACACCCGGTCGGGCATGGCCCCAGCCATGGGGAAGACTGACCACGCCTTTCATCATGTCCAGGCTGCCCTGCACCTCCACTTCGATCACGCCTACTCGCGAACTGACCTTGACTCGTTGCCCATCGACAAGACCCCGGCTCGCCAGGTCATCGGGATGCATCAGCAGCTGATGGCGCGGCTTGCCTTTCACTAGCCGATGAAAGTTATGCATCCAAGAGTTGTTGCTGCGCACATGGCGACGGCCAATCATCAGCAGCTCATCGGATGCCGGCGCTCGCAACACGGCAAAGCGCGCCAGGTCGGCAAGGATCACCGCGGGCGCAGCCTGCAAGCGACCATTTTCAGTTTTCAACCTTGCGGTGAGATTGGGTTTGAGCGCACCGAGATCAATGCCGTGGGGATGATCAAACAGAGTCGCCAGGGACAGCTTGTGCGGCGATGCATCCCCATAGGCACCCGCGCGCAGCCCCAGATCGATCATCTGCGCTGGCGGCATGGTCGGCTTGAGTTCCTTGCCGGTCCGGGCTGCAAAGGCCTTGGCCAGGCCGACGAATATTTCCCAGTCATGCAGCGCACCCTCAGGCTTGGGCAGGATCGCCCGATTGAAACGGCTGACGTTACGCACCGCGAACAGATTGAACGTGGTGTCGTAATGATCGTTTTCCAGGGCAGAGGTCGACGGCAGGATCAGGTCGGCATAGCGAGTGGTCTCGTTGATGTACAGATCGATACTGACCATGAACTCCAGGCCATCCAGTGCCTGCTCCAGCTGCCGCCCATTGGGCGTGGACAACACCGGGTTACCCGCCACGGTGACCAACGCACGGATCTGCCCTTCGCCCTCGGTGAGCATTTCTTCGGCGAGGGCCGACACCGGCAGCTCCCCCGCGTATTCGGGACGCCCGGACACTCGACTTTGCCATCGGTTGAAGTGTCCGCCCGAGGTGCTCGCCACCAAATCCACCGCTGGCTCGGTGCACAGCGCCCCGCCGACCCGATCAAGATTTCCGGTCACCAGATTGATCAACTGGATCAGCCAATGGCAAAGCGTGCCGAAAGCCTGGGTCGATACGCCCATCCGTCCGTAACACACCGCTGACGGCGCGGCGGCAAAATCACGCGCCAGCTGACGGATCTGCGTCGCCGGAATCGCACAGAGAGGGCTCATCGCCTCCGCGGTAAAGCTTGCAACGGCCTGGCGCACCTCTTCGAGGCCATCCACCGGCAAATGACCGTCACGAGTCAGGCCTTCGCTGAAGAGCGTGTTGAGCAAGCCAAACAGCAACGCAGCATCACCACCGGGGCGTACGAAGACATGCTGGTTGGCGATGGCCGCGGTCTCGCTGCGCCGAGGATCGACCACCACCACTTGGCCGCCCCGGGCCTGGATCGCCTTGAGGCGTTTCTCCACGTCCGGCACGGTCATGATGCTGCCGTTGGAAGCCAACGGGTTTGCACCCAAGATCAGCATGAAGTCGGTGTGGTCAATGTCCGGAATTGGCAGTAAGAGGCCGTGGCCGTACATCAAGTGGCTGGTCAGGTGATGGGGCAGTTGGTCCACCGAGGTCGCCGAGAAGCGGCTACGGGTTTTCAGCAGACCGAGAAAATAGTTGCTGTGGGTCATCAGCCCATAGTTATGCACGCTCGGGTTGCCTTGATAGACGCCCACCGCGTTCTGGCCGTGGCGTTCCTGAATGCTTGCCAGGCGTTCGGCCACCAACGCGAACGCATCCTCCCAGGCGATGGGTAGCCATTCGCTGCCCATCCGCCGCATGGGCTGGCGCAGCCGGTCCGGATCGTTCTGGATATCCTGCAGCGCGACGGCCTTGGGGCAGATGTGTCCACGACTGAAACTGTCCAGCGGATCCCCCTTGATCGAGGTGATCGCCAGGCCTTGGCCTTCAGTTTCGGTGGTTTCGAGCGTCAGGCCACAGATGGCCTCACACAGATGGCACGCACGGTGATGAAGAGTCTTGGTCATGGCCAGTCTCTGTTTTATTCGTAGCGGCCGCTTTTGGCCGCGGGAACAAAACTATGGCCCGGGATCCCCTACCGCGCCAGCGACGTTCGTCCTGTGAATCGGCGGGCATCAGGCCAGCCGATTTCAGGGCTGCTCGGGAGGCGGCGCCAGCAACTGGATTTCCTCGATGGTCTCCACTTCCTCATGGGAGATGGGTACGCCCGTCAACTCGCCAATCAAGCGCCAATGCTCGTCAAGTCCACTGCTGATAGTGGCCATGCGATCAATCATCCGCCGACCCGCGGCCTTGGTCACTTCGTCGTCGCTGCGCAACAACTCGAATGACATGGACGTCACCGAAGCGGTCAGGTGCGTCAGGGAGCGCGCCGTCAGCCCCAGCAATTCCATCAGTTGTCGCTCTTTCGAATCCATTTGGGGGCTCCTGCATATAGGGGTTCATTTATAACCCAGGCCCTTGGTTTAGGAAATCTCACATCCGACAACGGACACTGGGAAATCCACGCCCGCCCGCCGAAAACCGAGCGTTTATCGTCCCACGCCCGTCCGGCTTGTTTGCCAAGCGCCGCCACGCCAGTGTACAAATGGGCTGCTGCTGTCAGGAAACCGGCTTTAAATACGTCATTGCAGTCCTGCCGTGACTTCGCTGAAATCCCCTATAACCGTAGCCCTATTGGTAAGACGCGACATTTAATGTCAATATCGCGCCTTCCCCTAATTTCGTCGCCCCGTGCGGCTTTTGCCGCAGGTCTCGCCCGTTTTTCCATTAAACAAGGCTTTGAGTATCTGCGGTCAGTAACAAAAGGTAGTCAATCATGAGCGCAAGGCACTTTCTCTCCCTGATGGATTTCACGCCCGATGAGTTGCTCGGCGTCATCCGTCGAGGCGTGGAGCTCAAGGACCTGCGTAAGCGCGGCGTACTGTTCGAGCCCTTGAACAACCGTGTACTGGGGATGATTTTCGAGAAGGCCTCGACGCGCACGCGCATTTCGTTCGAAGCCGGCATGATCCAGCTCGGTGGCCAGGCGATTTTCCTGTCGCCCCGCGACACCCAGCTCGGCCGCGGCGAGCCCATCAGCGATTGCGCCATCGTCATGTCGAGCATGCTCGATGCGGTGATGATCCGGACCTTTGCCCACAGCACCCTGACCCAATTCGCAGCCCATTCCCGCGTGCCGGTGATCAATGGCCTGTCCGATGACCTGCATCCCTGCCAGCTCCTGGCCGACATGCAGACGTTCCTCGAACACCGGGGCTCGATCCAGGGCAAGACCGTGGCGTGGATCGGTGACGGCAATAACATGTGCAACAGCTATATAGAAGCAGCGATCCAATTCGATTTCCAGCTGCGCATCGCCTGCCCTGAAGGCTACGAACCCAATCCGCAATTTGTCGCCCGGGCCGGTGACCGCGTAACCCTCGTTCGCGACCCGCAACAAGCGGTCACCGGCGCGCACCTGGTAAGCACCGACGTCTGGACGTCCATGGGCCAGGAAGAAGAAACCGCCAAGCGCCTGAAGCTGTTCGCGCCTTTCCAGGTCAATCGCGCCCTGCTCGACCTGGCGGCCGACGAAGTGCTGTTCATGCATTGCCTGCCGGCCCATCGTGGCGAAGAGATCAGCCTCGACCTGCTGGATGATCCGCGCTCCGTGGCCTGGGACCAGGCCGAGAATCGTCTCCACGCACAGAAGGCCCTGCTCGAATTTCTCGTCGAGCCGGCGTACCACCACGCATGAGCCATTCCTTGTTGTTGAATTTGCACAACTTGGCCTGCGGTTATCAGGACCAACGGGTCGTACAGAACCTCAACCTGCACCTCAACGCCGGCGATATCGGCTGCCTGCTCGGCTCGTCCGGGTGCGGCAAGACCACGACCTTGCGGGCCATCGCTGGTTTCGAGCCCGTGCATGAAGGTGAGATCCAGCTGGCCGGGGAAACCATTTCCCGCGCGGGCTTTACCCTCGCCCCCGAGAAGCGCCGTATCGGCATGGTGTTCCAGGACTATGCGCTGTTCCCGCACTTGAGCGTCGCCGAGAACATGGCCTTCGGCATTCGCAAACATCCTCAAAAGGATCGCGTGGTCGAAGAGCTGCTGGAATTGGTCAACTTGAAGAACCTGGGCAAGCGCTTTCCCCATGAACTTTCTGGGGGCCAGCAACAACGCGTGGCGCTTGCCCGGGCGTTGGCGCCCGAGCCGCAACTGTTGTTGCTCGACGAACCGTTTTCCAACCTCGACGGCGAGCTGCGACGCAAGCTCAGCCATGAGGTGCGCGACATTCTCAAGGCTCGCGGCACCAGCGCAATCCTGGTGACTCATGATCAGGAAGAGGCCTTTGCCGTGAGCGATCATGTCGGTGTGTTCCGGGAAGGTCGACTGGAACAATGGGATACACCTTACAACCTGTATCACGAACCGCTGACGCCTTACGTCGCCAGCTTCATTGGCCAGGGTTATTTCATTCGCGGCCAACTCAACAGCCCGGAATCGGTGCAAACTGAACTGGGCGTGCTGCGCGGCAACCGAGCCTACACCTGGCCGATCGGCGGCGCCGTGGATGTGCTGCTGCGCCCGGACGATATCGTCTATGCGCCAGACAGCCAGCTGACAGCCACTATCGTCGGCAAGACGTTCCTTGGTGCTTCTACCTTGTATCGCCTGCAATTGCCGACAGGCGCGCAATTGGAATCGATTTTCCCGAGCCATGCCGATCATCAGGTCGGGGCGACCGTTGGTGTCCGAGTGGCGGCAGAGCACTTGGTATTGTTCCAGGCCTCGGGCAGCACAGCGGCACATCTGCCGCCGGTGGAAAACGGCGTGCGGCGACACAGCGCGGCCAGCTAATGCTTCGGGAGGCTTTTGTGGCGAAGGGGCTGGCTCCCTCGCCACAAGTCAACCCAGGGACAGCGTCCCGCTCGCCACAAGCGTCGCATGCCCGCCGATCTTCACCCGCTCTCCCTCCAACCGACAAAACAATGCCCCGCCCCTGGCTGAACACTGATACGCCGTAAGACCGTGCTTGTTCAGGCGCTTGGACCAGTATGGAATCAAGCTGCAATGGGTCGACCCGGTGACCGGATCCTCATTGATGCCGATCGCCGGGGCAAAATAGCGCGAGACGAAATCGTGCTTGCTGCCCGGCGCCGTCACGATAGCGCCCGGCCACGGCAGCTTTGCCAAGGCTGCCATATCAGGCTTGCAGTCGAGCACGGCTTGCTCCGATTCCAACACCACGAACAGCTCGTTGGAGCTCAGCACGTCCACCGCCTCGACCCCCAAGGCATTCTGGACCGCCAGGGAAGCGCCCAATTCGGCCGGCACTATCGCAGGGAAATCCAACCACAGCCGGTCACCTTCGCGGCTGACGCTCAGCGCTCCAGACTTGCAGATGAAATCCAGCCGCTGCGCGGTTTCGTGATAGACCTCGAACAATACGAAGGCGCTGGCCAATGTCGCATGTCCACAGAGCGGGACTTCCGTGGTGGGAGTAAACCATCGAATGTGCCACTGCTGGTTTTCACGCACCAGGAAAGCGGTTTCAGCCAGGTTATGTTCGGCCGCGATCTTCTGCATCAAGTCGTCGGCGAGCCAGGCATCGAGCCGATAGACCATCGCCGGGTTACCGCCAAACGGCCGGTCACTGAACGCATCGACCTGATGAAACGCGAGCTGCATGGCACTTCTCCTTTTTATAGATGCGCGAGCATGAGCCGCACCGGCACCGTTTATCCAGTGACAGATGAGCACAATTTTTGCCCTACAGCACAGGACGGAAGTTTTGACACCCAATGAAACCTGAAGCCTCAGATTATCTTGGCAAGGGATTCAGGGACGCCCAATGTCGGCGAATGCCGCCCCGGTATGTTCCTTCAATACCAAAGGCGCCAATTCGACTTCCAAACCACGCCTGCCCGCACTGACGAACAGACTGGCTAGAGGCTGCGCAGAATTATCGATAAACGTGCGAAGACGTTTTTTCTGCCCCAGCGGGCTGATACCGCCCAGCAGATAACCCGTCGAGCGTTGAGCGGCGGCTGGATCAGCCATCTCGACTTTTTTCACCCCCGCGGCGTGGGCCAGCGCTTTCAGGTCCAGGCTTCCAGCCACGGGCACCACCGCCACCAGCAGCTCGCCCTTTTCGCTGGCGGCCAACAAGGTCTTGAACACCCGCGCCGGCTCCAATCCGAGCTTTTCAGCTGCCTCCAGTCCATAGGACGCTGCCTTGGGATCGTGTTCGTAGCTGTGGATGCGATGTTCGGCGCGCACTTTCTTAAGCAGATCCAACGCGGGGGTCATGGCCACTCCTGACAGAAAAACCAAAAGACTGTGAGGAATTCTATGCGATCGGCGGGTAAAAGGCTTCGCGGCGGTCATTCACGCCACGAATAATCCCAAAGTGACTGATGGTTCACTTTCGACCTTTGACAGCGGCGTTTC
Source organism: Pseudomonas sp. Z4-20 (assembly GCF_051131955.1). Classification (NCBI taxonomy): domain Bacteria; kingdom Pseudomonadati; phylum Pseudomonadota; class Gammaproteobacteria; order Pseudomonadales; family Pseudomonadaceae; genus Pseudomonas; species Pseudomonas sp. Z4-20. The sequence goes on along the minus strand of NZ_CP071641.1, from coordinate 1,433,762 downwards.
TTGTCTATATTTTTTCGAAACTGAAAGCAGAAACACGTGTCTCAAGCAACAGCCCGAGCGCAGGATGGGGATCCCGCCCTCGGTGAAAACGCGCTGACGAGTTGTATCCGACGCGCAGGACAACAAAAAGAACCGAGGTTTGAATGACAACTGCTTTACAACAACCCTCCCTTTCCAGCCAATGCCTGGCCGAGTTTCTCGGTACGGCCCTGCTGATCTTTTTCGGTACCGGTTGCGTTGCGGCGCTCAAGGTCGCGGGTGCGAGTTTCGGCTTGTGGGAAATCAGCATCATCTGGGGCGTCGGTGTCAGCATGGCGATCTATCTCAGCGCCGGTATTTCCGGTGCCCATTTAAACCCCGCCGTCAGCATCGCGCTGTGTATTTTTACTGACTTCGAAAAACGCAAACTGCCCTTCTACATCATCTGCCAAGTCGCCGGCGCCTTCTGCGGTGCGCTCTTGGTCTATACGCTGTACAGCAATCTGTTCTTCGATTTCGAACAGTCTCGCCAGATGATTCGCGGCACCGAAGCAAGCATCGAACTGGCGTCGGTATTCTCTACCTACCCGCACCCAGCACTGTCTACCGGCCAGGCCTTCCTGGTGGAAACGATCATCACCGCCATCCTGATGGGTGTGATCATGTCCCTTACCGATGACAATAATGGCCTGCCCCGCGGTCCACTGGCTCCACTGCTGATCGGCCTGCTGATCGCCGTGATTGGCAGTTCGATGGGACCGCTGACAGGCTTCGCGATGAACCCGGCACGGGACTTCGGTCCAAAACTGATGACATTCTTCGCTGGCTGGGGTGAAATTTCCCTGACCGGGGGACGCGACATCCCGTACTTTCTGGTGCCTATTTTTGCACCGATTGCGGGGGCTTGCCTGGGTGCCGCCGCCTACCGCGGGCTGATTGCCCGTCACCTGCCCGGCGCCGTGGCTGCTACAAAGGATGCAGAGCCGACCATTGACGGCAAGCCCAGAACATCCTGAACAGTCGGCGCAGGCTCCTGCCATTCCGGTCTGCGCCGTGGCTTCTTTATCTACGTCTCCCTTTATGAAAGACCCGAGGCAATCGACATGACCGACATTGAGAATAAAAACTACATCATTGCCCTAGACCAAGGCACGACCAGCTCGCGGGCGATTATTTTCGACCGTGACGCCAACGTGGTCTGCACAGCCCAACGCGAATTCGTCCAGCATTATCCGCAGCCAGGCTGGGTCGAACATGATCCGATGGAAATCTTCGCCACGCAGAGCGCGGTCATGGTAGAGGCCTTGGCCCATGCCGGGCTGCACCACGACCAGGTTGCCGCCATCGGCATTACCAACCAGCGCGAAACCACTGTGGTCTGGGACAAGTCCACCGGGCGTCCGATCTACAACGCCGTCGTCTGGCAATGCCGACGCAGCACCGAGATCTGCCAGCAACTCAAGCGCGACGGCCACGAGCAGTACATCAGCGAAGCCACCGGCCTGGTCACCGATCCGTATTTCTCCGGGACCAAGCTCAAGTGGATCCTCGACCACGTCGAAGGCAGCCGCGAACGCGCGCGCAACGGCGAATTGCTATTCGGCACCGTGGACAGTTGGCTTATCTGGAAATTCACTGGCGGCAAGGTCCACGTCACCGACTACACCAACGCCTCGCGCACCATGCTGTTCAACATTCACTCGCTGGAGTGGGACGCGAAGATGCTCGACATCCTCGACATCCCTCGTGAGATGTTGCCGGAAGTGAAATCTTCCTCGGAAATCTACGGCCGCACCAAAAGCGGCATCGCCATCGGCGGTATCGCCGGCGACCAGCAAGCCGCCCTCTTCGGCCAGATGTGCGTGGAACCGGGCCAGGCGAAGAATACCTACGGCACCGGCTGCTTCCTGTTGATGAACACCGGCGACAAAGCCGTCAAATCCAACCATGGCATGCTCACCACCATCGCCTGCGGCCCGCGCGGCGAAGTGGCATACGCCCTGGAGGGCGCGGTGTTCAACGGCGGCTCCACGGTCCAGTGGTTGCGCGATGAACTCAAGATCGTCAACGACGCCCTCGATACCGAATATTTCGCCAACAAGGTCAAGGACAGCAATGGCGTGTACCTGGTGCCGGCGTTCACGGGCCTTGGTGCGCCGTACTGGGACCCTTATGCCCGCGGCGCACTGTTCGGCCTGACCCGTGGCGTACGAGTCGATCACATCATTCGGGCGACGCTGGAATCAATCGCCTATCAGACCCGCGACGTGCTCGATTCCATGCAGCAGGATGCCGGCGAACGCCTCAAGTCCCTTCGCGTGGACGGCGGCGCGGTGGCCAACAACTTCCTCATGCAGTTTCAGGCAGACATTCTTGGCACCTTGGTCGAGCGCCCGAAAATGCGCGAGACCACCGCACTGGGCGCAGCGTACCTGGCCGGTTTGGCATGCGGCTTCTGGGGCAGCCTGGACGAGTTGCGCGGCAAAGCGGTCATCGAGCGCGAGTTCGAGCCGCAGCTGGATGAACAGGCCAAGGAAAAACTCTACGCTGGCTGGAAAAAAGCCGTCAGCCGCACCCGCGATTGGGAGCCACACGAAGACGCTGAGTAAGCCGAAGCCGGGAACGATGAGGATCTGAAACTGGTCGGGAATGGATTCCTGCGGCATCATGGGCAAATTTTGTACGGCAGCCCAAAGGAAGCCCCATGAATCTGCCTCCCCGCCAGCAGCAAATCCTCGAGCTGGTCCGCGAACGCGGCTATGTCAGCATCGAGGAAATGGCGCAGCTATTCGTCGTCACCCCGCAAACCATCCGCCGCGACATCAATCAATTGGCGGAAGTGAACCTGCTGCGCCGCTACCACGGCGGCGCCGCCTATGATTCGAGCGTGGAAAACACCGCCTACGCCATGCGCGCCGACCAGATGCGCGACGAAAAGCAACGCATTGCCGAAGCCATCGCCGCCCAGATTCCCGATCACGCCTCGCTGTTCATCAATATCGGCACCACCACCGAGTCGATTGCCCGGGCGCTGCTCAATCACAACCATCTGAAAGTCATCACCAACAACCTGCACGTGGCATCGATCCTCAGCGCCAAGGATGACTTCGAAGTCCTGATTGCCGGGGGCAACGTACGCCGTGATGGCGGCGTGGTAGGCCAGGCCAGCGTCGATTTCATCAACCAGTTCAAGGTGGACTTCGCCCTGGTGGGTATCAGCGGGATCGACGAAGACGGCAGCCTGCTGGATTTCGATTATCAGGAAGTGCGGGTTTCCCAAGCCATCATCGCTAATGCGCGGCAGGTATTGCTGGCGGCCGATTCCAGCAAGTTCGGGCGCAACGCCATGGTACGCCTGGGCCCGATCAGCCTGATCGACTGCCTGGTGACCGACCAACAGCCAGTGCCGGCGCTGGCGCAATTGCTGAGCCAGCACAAGATTCGGCTGGAAGTGGTCTGAAGCCCCACTACCCTGTGGCGAGGGAGCTTGCTCCCGCTCGGCGGCGTAACCGTCGCAAATTTTACTGAATGCGGCTCGCCTGAAGAAACGCGTCGGCCTGATTGGGATGGCTTCGCCATCCAGCGGGAGCAAGCTCCCTCGCCACAAGAGCCCTCCCCAACTCCTTTTTGTTCGAAAATTTTCCTTCAGCGTCGTTCGATCAGTATTTTCAATCGGATTCGACTGGCTGTCGCTGTACTTATGGGCTAGTATTTTCGCAAATGAACATTTATGTTCGAATTCAAATATTACGAAAAGAGCCCGAGGCCAGCCGATGCCCACTTCTACCTTGCCTACGCCCCCTCTCTCAGAGATCTATGATGTCGCCGTCATCGGTGGCGGTATCAACGGCGTGGGGATTGCCGCGGACGCCGCCGGTCGCGGCCTTTCGGTGTTCCTTTGTGAAAAGGATGACCTGGCCAGCCATACCTCGTCGGCCAGCAGCAAGTTGATTCACGGCGGTCTGCGCTATCTCGAGCATTACGAATTCCGCCTGGTGCGTGAAGCGCTGGCCGAGCGCGAAGTGCTGCTCACCAAAGCCCCGCACATCGTCAAGCAAATGCGCTTTGTGTTGCCCCATCGGCCGCACCTGCGTCCTGCCTGGATGATTCGCGCCGGCCTGTTTCTTTACGATCACCTGGGCAAACGCGAGCAACTGGCCGGTTCCAAGAGCCTGAAATTCGGCGCCGACAGCGCATTGAAAAGCGAAATCACCAAAGGTTTCGAATACTCCGACTGCTGGGTAGATGACGCACGACTGGTGGTGCTCAACGCCATGGCGGCCCGCGAAAAAAGCGCGCATATCCACACCCGCACCCGCTGCGTGAGTGCTCGCCGCAGCAAGGGCCTGTGGCAGCTGAACCTGGAACGCACCGATGGCAGTCTGTTTTCCATCCATGCCAAGGCGCTGGTCAACGCCGCCGGGCCGTGGGTCGCCAAGTTCATTCGCGATGACCTGAAGCTCGAATCGCCCTACGGCATCCGCCTGATCCAGGGCAGCCACCTGATTGTTCCGAAGCTCTACGAAGGCGAGCACGCGCACATTCTTCAAAACGAAGATCAGCGCATCGTGTTCACCATTCCGTACCTGAACCAATTCACCCTGATCGGCACCACCGATCGCGAATACACCGGCGACCCAGCTTCAGTGGCGATTACCGAGGGCGAAACCGATTACCTGCTGAAGGTGGTCAACGCGCACTTCAAGAAGCAGATCAGCCGTGACGAGATCCTGCACAGCTATTCGGGTGTTCGCCCGCTGTGCAACGACGAATCCGACAACCCATCCGCCGTGACCCGGGACTACACCCTCGCGCTCTCTGGCGGCGGCGAAGAAGCTCCATTGCTGTCAGTGTTCGGCGGCAAGCTGACCACTTATCGCAAGTTGGCCGAATCGGCCATGGCGCAGCTGGCTCCCTATTTCACACAGATGCGCCCAAGCTGGACCGCCCTGGAAACCTTGCCCGGCGGCGAAAACATGACCACGCCGCAGGCGTTGTGCTCGGCCATTCGCGACAAATTCGACTGGCTGCCGACCGATATCGCCCGCCGCTGGGCCACCACTTATGGCAGCCGTACCTGGCGCATGCTTGAAGGGGTGCAAAGCCTCGCCGACCTGGGCGAACACATCGGCGCAGGACTCTACACCCGGGAAGTCGACTATCTGTGCAGCGACGAATGGGCCGTGTATGCCCAGGACATTCTCTGGCGTCGCAGCAAGCTGGGCCTGTTCACCAGCGCCTCGGAACAAGAGAAACTGCAGCAGTACCTGGACAAGGTCGAGCACAACCGACGCAAGATCGAAGCGGCCTGAAATCACCGCTGAGTAAATGAAGCCCCCGGATCGAAAGATACGGGGGCTTTTTGCTGCCTGGCGCCCTTTCCCCAAGCACACGCCCTATGCGGCGCATTCGGTTTTCCGAACGCGACCCGACGGTCAATTCGGCAAACCGGATAAGTTATCGGCCGAAAAGCTGAAACAAAACGTTAATTTCCTTATAAAACAACTAGTTGATCATTTGTCGCTGGCCTGGCACGAGTCATGCTCTACACTCGTGGAGACGAACGCCTGTACGCCAACACAACAGGAGCTGCCAGGCATTCGAAGCACTCAGGGCCGGTTGAACCGGCCGAATAAAAAAAACAATGTCGAGGAAATATCGATGCGCATCGTTCCCCATCTCCTGGGCGCAGCCGTTGCTGCCGCTCTGATCAGCACTCCGGTCTTCGCAGCCGAACTGACCGGTACGCTGAAAAAGATCAAAGAGTCCGGCGTCGTTACGCTCGGCCACCGCGACGCCTCCATCCCGTTTTCCTACATTGCGGACGCTTCCGGCAAGCCGGTCGGCTATTCCCACGACATCCAACTGAAAGTCGTCGAAGCGCTGAAAAAAGAGCTGGACGTGCCGAACCTGCAGGTCAAGTACAACCTGGTCACCTCGCAAACCCGTATTCCCCTGGTGCAGAACGGCACCGTCGACCTGGAATGCGGCTCCACCACCAACAACGTCGAGCGCCAGCAACAAGTCGCTTTCTCCGTAGGCATCTTCGAGATCGGCACCCGGCTGCTGACCAAGAAAGATTCCAAGTACAAGGATTTTGACGACCTGAAAGGCAAGAACGTCGTGACCACCGCCGGCACCACGTCCGAGCGCCTGCTCAAGTCCATGAACGCCGACAAGCAAATGGGCATGAACGTCATCTCCGCCAAGGACCATGGCGAATCCTTCCAGATGCTCGAAGGCGGTCGTGCCGTCGCGTTCATGATGGACGACGCCCTGCTGGCCGGCGAAGCCGCAAAGGCCAAGAAGGCTGATGACTGGGCCGTGACCGGTACCGCACAGTCCTACGAAATCTATGGCTGCATGGTGCGCAAGGGCGACGAGCCGTTCAAGAAGGCTGTGGATGACGCCATCAAGGCCACCTACGCTTCGGGCGAGATCAACAAGATCTACGAAAAATGGTTCATGCAGCCAATCCCGCCAAAAGGCCTGAACCTCAACTTCCCGATGAGCGACGAACTCAAGGACCTGATCGCCACCCCAACCGACAAAGCGGCTGACGACAAAAAATCCTGATTTCTGACTAACCTTACCTCTTGGAAGGGCCCAGCCCTTCCAAGAGTGTGTCATTCCCTGCTGGCAATAATGGAAACACTCGAACGGTGAGGTCGAGCCGTCGGTGTGTGCCTGATCGTCAAGATTAGGCGGGAAAGGATTTCCCCCTGCAGATATTTGTACATCGATCGATCTGAGGGGAGACCCTGATGAATTACAACTGGGACTGGGGTGTGTTCTTCAAGTCCACCGGCGTGGGCAGCGAGATCTATCTCGACTGGTACGTGGCCGGCCTGGGCTGGACCATCGCCATCGCCGTCGTCGCCTGGATCATTGCCCTGCTGCTGGGCTCGATCCTGGGCGTGATGCGCACCGTGCCGAACCGGCTGGTGTCGGGCATCGCGACTTGCTACGTGGAGCTCTTTCGTAACGTGCCGTTGCTGGTACAGCTGTTCATCTGGTACTTCTTGGTACCGGACCTGCTGCCCGCAGACATGCAGGAATGGTACAAACAGGACCTGAATCCGACCACCTCGGCCTACCTGAGCGTTGTCGTGTGCCTGGGCCTGTTCACCGCCGCGCGAGTTTGCGAACAGGTACGCACCGGGATCCAGGCGCTGCCGCGCGGCCAGGAATCCGCCGCACGCGCCATGGGCTTCAAGCTGCCGCAGATCTACTGGAACGTGCTGCTGCCCCAAGCCTACCGGATCATCATTCCACCGCTTACCTCGGAATTCCTCAACGTCTTCAAGAACTCTTCCGTGGCGTCGCTGATCGGCCTGATGGAGCTGCTCGCGCAGACCAAGCAGACCGCCGAGTTCTCCGCCAACCTGTTCGAAGCCTTTACCTTGGCGACCCTGATCTACTTCACCCTGAACATGAGCCTGATGTTGCTCATGCGCATGGTCGAGAAGAAAGTCGCGGTGCCCGGCCTGATCTCCGTGGGGGGTAAATAATGGAATTCGACTTCACAGGCATCATCCCCGCCATTCCCGGCTTGTGGAATGGCATGGTGATGACCCTCAAGCTGATGGCCCTGGGCGTGGTCGGCGGGATCATCCTGGGGACGATCCTGGCGCTGATGCGCCTGTCCCACAACAAGCTGGTTTCCAACATCGCCGGCGCCTACGTCAACTATTTCCGCTCGATCCCGTTGCTGCTGGTGATCACCTGGTTCTACCTGGCGGTGCCGTTCGTGCTGCGCTGGATCACCGGCGAGGACACGCCTATTGGCGCGTTCGGTTCCTGCGTCGTGGCGTTCATGATGTTCGAAGCGGCGTATTTCTGCGAAATCGTCCGGGCCGGCGTGCAGTCGATCCCCAAGGGCCAGATGGGCGCGGCGCAGGCGCTGGGCATGAATTATGGCCAGGTCATGCGCCTGATCATCCTGCCCCAGGCGTTTCGCAAGATGACTCCGCTGTTGCTGCAACAGAGCATCATCCTGTTTCAGGACACCTCGTTGGTCTACACGGTCGGCCTGGTGGACTTCCTCAATGCTTCGCGGGCCAATGGCGACATCATCGGCCGCTCCAATGAGTTCCTGATCATCGCAGGTCTCGTGTACTTCACAATCAGCTTTGCCGCCTCGCTGCTGGTCAAGCGTCTGCAAAAAAGGTTCGCCGTATGATCTCTATCAAAAATATCAACAAGTGGTATGGGGACTTCCAGGTACTGACCAATTGCAGCACCGAGGTCAGCAAAGGTGAAGTGGTGGTGGTCTGCGGGCCGTCGGGTTCGGGCAAGTCCACGCTGATCAAGTGCGTGAACGCGCTGGAGCCGTTCCAGAAAGGCGACGTCGTGGTCGATGGCACATCCATCGCCGACCCGAAGACCAACCTGCCGAAACTGCGTTCGCGCGTCGGCATGGTGTTCCAGCATTTCGAACTGTTCCCGCACCTGACCATCACCGAGAACCTGACCATCGCGCAGATCAAGGTGCTGGGCCGCAGCAAGGAAGAAGCCACCAAGAAAGGCCTGCAACTGCTCGAACGCGTCGGCCTCTCGGCCCACGCCCACAAGCACCCTGGCCAGCTCTCCGGCGGCCAGCAGCAGCGCGTGGCGATCGCCCGTGCCCTGGCGATGGACCCGGTGGTCATGCTGTTCGACGAACCCACCTCGGCCCTTGACCCGGAAATGGTCAACGAAGTGCTCGACGTGATGGTGCAACTGGCCCACGAAGGCATGACCATGATGTGCGTGACCCACGAAATGGGCTTCGCCCGTAAAGTGGCGAACCGGGTGATCTTCATGGACCAGGGCCAGATCATCGAGGACTGCCCGAAAGAAGAGTTCTTCGGCGACATCAGCGCCCGCTCCGAACGCGCCCAGCATTTCCTTGAGAAAATCCTGCAGCACTAAGCGTCGCCTTCCTTAGACACGCTTGCCCTTGTGGTGAGGGAGCTGGTTCCCTCCCCACAAGGCCGCGTTTGAAGGACGACCGCCGCCACACTGGTTGACCCAAGGCTTCTGTGATGAAATGCGACCCCACCTTCTATCGCGCCGCGCCGCCATCACTCGCCGTGAAACCCCGCCTGATCCGCCATCTATTTTTGCCGCCCTTGGTCATTGCCCTGATGATCGGCTTGGGTTACCTCGGCTTCTGGCTCAGCGAGCACTATGGCATTCGCGGCCTGGCCGAGAATGGCGAGCGCCAGCTGGAACTGCATGCCCGCGCGGTGGAAAGCGAAATCAGCAAGTACACCTATTTGCCCAGCCTGCTGGAGCTTGAATCGAGCGTCGCGCAACTGCTCGACGACCCGACACCCGAACACCGCAAGACCGTCAACGAGTACCTCGAAGGCCTGAACCGGCGTAGCCGCAGCCGGGCCATTTACGTCATGGATACCACCGGCCGGGTCATGGCCACCAGCAACTGGCGCGATGTCGACAGTTACCTTGGCGAAGACCTGTCCTTCCGCGCCTACTTCCAGAATGCCGTACGCGGCCAGCCAGGGCGCTTCTACGGCATCGGCAGCACCAACGGCGAGCCCGGCTATTACCTCGCCCATGGCCTGGAAGAACAAGGCAAGATCATCGGCGTGGCCGTGGTCAAGGTACGCCTCGAAGCCATGGAGGAACGCTGGCAGCGGGCACGCTTGGAGGCCTTCGTCAGCGACGAGAACGGCATCATCATCCTCTCCAGCGACCCGGCACGACGGCTCAAGTCCGTACGCCCGCTGAGCGATGAAACCAAGGAACGCCTGGCCCGCAGCCTGCAATATTACTGGTTCCCGTTGAATGAGCTGATCCCCCTGGCCCGGGAGCGGCTGGGCGAAGGCATGGAAAAACTGACCTTCCCCGCCAATACCGAAATCGCCACCGAACAGCAGGCCATCAGCTACCTGTCACAGACCCGCCCGTTGAGCGACACACCGTGGAATTTCACCTTGCTCACGCCGCTTGAAGACCTGCGTCGCCAAGCGATCAACCAAGGCATCCTGGTGGCCGTGGCGTTTGCCCTGGTGGCCTTCCTGTTGATCGCCTGGAACGAGCGGCGCAAGGTGATCGCCACGCGCCTCGCCGCCCGCGAAGCGTTGCAAGAGGCCAACAACCAACTCGAACGTCGGATTACCGAACGCACCACTGACCTTCGCGCCAGCAACGAACAGCTCAAGGGCCAGATCCGCGAGCGACGGCAGGCCGAAGAGACCTTGCGCCGCGCCCAGGATGAACTGGTGCAGGCCGGTAAACTGGCGGCCATCGGCCAGATGTCCACCAGCATCGCCCATGAACTCAACCAGCCGCTGGCGGCGTTGCGCACCCTGTCCGGCAATACCGTGCGCTTCCTGGAGCGCGGCCAGTTGGACATCGCCAGCACCAACCTCAAGACCATCAATGAACTGATCGACCGCATGGGCCGGATCACCGCCAGCCTGCGCGCATTTGCCCGGCGCGGCGACGACAAGGGCCAAGCCAGCCTGGGCAAGGCCGTCGAGGCGGCGCTGCAATTGCTCGGCGCACGCCTTGAGAAACTCGGCATCCAGGTTCACTCGGCTTTCGAAGACGTCCAGGTGCAGATCGACCAGACGCGCCTGGAGCAGATCCTGGTCAACCTGATCGGTAATGCGCTGGACGCCATGCAGGTCCAACCCGAGCCGAAACTGTGGCTTGTCGGCGACACCAGCGATGGCAAATACCGCCTGCGGGTCCGCGATAACGGTCATGGCATCGACCCGCAAGCGCGCAAGCATCTGTTCGAACCGTTCTTCACCACCAAACCCGGCGAACAGGGGCTGGGCCTTGGCCTGACGCTGTCGGCGAGCCTGAGCGCCGCCGCTGGCGGGCACCTGGGCGTCGAGCATCCGGAGGACGGTGGCACCACGTTTGTCCTCAGTTTACCGTTGGTAAGCCTTTCACCTGCCGAGCCGCTATGAACAACGACCTGAGCGTATTGATCGTCGAAGACGACCCCCATGTCCTGTTGGGCTGCCAGCAAGCCTTGACCCTGGAAGACATTCCCTGCATCGGCGTGGGCAGTGCCGAAGAAGCCCTGGAGCGGGTCGACGACAACTTCGCCGGCATCGTCATCAGCGACATCCGCCTGCCGGGCATCGATGGCCTGGAGCTGCTCACCCGCCTCAAGGCCCGCGACCGCAGCCTGCCAGTGGTGTTGATCACCGGCCACGGCGACATCTCCATGGCCGTCGACGCCATGCAGAAAGGCGCCTATGACTTCATGGAAAAACCGTTCTCTCCCGAGCGCCTGGTCGATGTCGCCCGCCGCGCCCTGGAGCAGCGCAGCCTGGCCCGCGAGGTGTCATCGCTGCGGCGGCAACTGGCCGAACGTGATTCGCTGGAAGGCCGGATCATTGGCCGTTCGCCGGCCATGCAGCATCTGCGGGCGCTGATCGCCAACGTCGCCGACACGTCGGCCAATGTGCTGATCGAAGGCGAAACCGGCACCGGCAAGGAATTGGTCGCGCGCTGCCTGCATGATTTCAGTCGGCGCCACGACAAGCAGTTCGTCGCGCTGAATTGCGGCGGCCTGCCGGAGAATCTCTTCGAAAGCGAAATTTTCGGCCACGAGGCCAATGCCTTCACCGGTGCCGGCAAACGCCGGATCGGCAAGATCGAGCACGCCGACGGTGGCACGCTGTTTCTCGATGAAGTGGAAAGCATGCCCCTGCCCTTGCAGATCAAGCTGCTGCGCGTGCTGCAGGAACGCACCCTCGAACGCCTGGGTTCAAACCAGAGCGTGGCCGTGGATTGCCGGGTGATCGCCGCCACCAAATCCGACCTCGACGAAATGGGCCGGTCCGGACAGTTCCGCAGCGACCTGTATTACCGCCTCAACGTGGTCACCCTGGAATTGCCGCCGCTGCGCGAGCGGCGCGAAGACATCCTGCAACTGTTCGAGCATTTCCTCCAGCAATCGTCCCTGCGCTTCGACCGCACCGTGCCGGAGCTGGACAACCAGACCCTGTCGAACCTGATGAGCCACGACTGGCCGGGCAACGTGCGTGAACTGCGCAACGTCGCCGAACGCTACGCCTTGGGCCTGCCGGCGTTCAAGAAGTCCGGCGCCAGCAGTGGCAGCCATGGCCTGGCCTTCGCCGAAGCAGTGGAAGCCTTCGAGCGCAATCTGTTGATGGACGCGTTGCAACGCAGCGGCGGCAACCTGACCCAGGCCAGCCAGGAACTGGGCATGGCCAAGACCACGCTGTTCGACAAAGTCAAAAAATATGGCCTGAGCCATTGATCCGGGATGTGAACCTGTGGACCTGATTTTCAAGGCGGCGCTCGGCGCAGCCGTGGTGGTCATCCTGGCGATGCTCGCCAAGACCAAGAACTATTACATCGCCGGGTTGGTGCCGCTGTTTCCGACCTTTGCCCTGATTGCCCACTACATTGTCGGCAAGGGCCGCTCGGTGGACGACCTGAAGACCACCATAGTGTTCGGCATGTGGTCGATCATCCCGTACTTCGTCTATCTTGCGACGCTGTACGTGATGATCGATCGCATGCGCCTCGAAGCCTCATTGGCCGTAGCAGCCGTCGCCTGGCTGATGGCGGCGACGGTGCTGGTCAGCGTCTGGGTACGGCTTCACGGCTGAACCCTGTGATCAATAACCGACGGTGAACCGCGTCCGTGGAAACTGCGGCGTTTCGACTTCATCGATCATCGCAATGGCGTAGTCGGCGAAGCTGATCCAGCTGCGTCCAGCAGCATCGAACAGCAGATGGTCCTTGCCGACACGGAACTGGCCGGTACGTTCGGTTTCGACGAACTCCGCCGAGGGCGACAAAAAGGTCCAGTCCAGATCCTGCTCCTTGCGCAACACGTCGAGGAACAAGGCACCGGCGCTGGCTTCGGCCAGGTATTCCTCCGGGAAGCCCTCGCTGTCAATGACACGGCTGTCATCCGGCAGCAGCAACGAACCGGCACCGCCCACCACCAGCAGACGCTTGACGCCGGCGGCTTTCACCGGGGCGATGACCTTGTCGGCCGGTACGGTGGCAAAGTGCGCGGCGCTGATTACCAGGTCATGCCCGTCGATGGCGGCGATCAACGCCTCGCTGTCCAATACGTCCAATGGTTTGCTGACCACCCCGGTCCTTTCGCCGATTTTCGCGGTGTTGCGGGCAATGGCCGTCACGCTGTGACCACGGCGCAGGGCTTCTTCCAACAGTTGGCTGCCGGCCCGGCCGGTGGCGCCGATGATTGCGATTTTGCTCATGTGATTCTCCTATGGTTATTCGTAGGGATTACTTCAACGCGTCTTGGAGCCATGAATACATTCGTGGCGAGGGAGCTTGCTCCCGCTCGGCTGCGAAGCAGCCGCAAAAAGGTTCATGCGGTGTGCCAGGTACAACTCATTTGCTGGTATGGGGGCTGCTGCGCAGCCCAGCGGGAGCAAGCTCCCTCGCCACAAAAGCCCCGATCAAAGGTTGAGGGTCACCACTTCATCTCGCCCTTGGCAACCTTGGCGCTGAGTTCCAGGGAGCTGTCTTCCCCCAGGTCCGGGTAGCGTTTTTTTATGGCGGCGATCAGCGCGGCGGAATCCTTGGCCTTGGCGGTTTCCTCGTCGAACGCCTTGATGTAGCCAGCAGTAAAGCGCACCGGGGCCAGGGAACGGGCGCTTGCGCCCAGGTAATGTCCAGGAATCACGGTGGCCGGTTGCAGCTTTTCGAGGTTATCCAGCGTCGCCAGCCAATCCTTGTGAGACTGCGGCGTCTGGGTGTCGGCCATCCAGACGTGAATGTTTTCCGCCACCACCACGCCACCAACCACTGCCTTGATCGATGGAATCCAGACAAAGCTGCGGTCCGGTTGCGGGCCGTCGAGGCCGATGATCTGTAAGCGCTTGCCTTCCAGCGTCAAGCTGTCGCCCTTGAGCACCTGGGGCACGATGGCCTTGGTTGGGGCATCGGTCTTCAGGATCGGCGCCCAATATTTCAGCTTGCCGTCCATGGTGTGCTTGACGTGTTCGACGGTCGGCGCCGAGGCCAGCACCTTGGCCTCAGGGAACGCGGCGGTGAGGGTTTCCAAGCCAAAATAGTAGTCTGGATCGCCATGGCTGATGTAGATCGTGGTCAGTTGCTTGCCACTGGCGCGAATTTTCTCGACGACTTGCTCAGCCTGGGATCTGCCGAACTGGGCGTCGACGAGAATGGCTTCTTTTTCACCACTGACCAACACTGACGTCACCGGAAAAATCGCCGCCGCGCCGGGGTTGTAGACGTCAAGCGTCAAGTCGGCGGCCCAGGCCTGGGCCGTGAAAGCCAGGGCGGCGGTTGCCAGCAGCCAGCGCTTGATAGGGGTGAATCCGGTCATGAGATGCTCCGTCGTCCAAAGGCCCGCAAGGGAATGAAACAGAGCTTAGTTGCCAGAGTCGTTACAAAAAATGCCATGCTGGAACACAGTTTGTTTCTGAAAGCGGGCAAATCATGGATCGTCTACAAGCAATGCGGGTGTTTGTCACCGTGGTGGACCTGGGCAGCCAGTCGGCGGCGGCCGAGCACCTGGACCTTTCGCGGCCAGTGGTGTCGCGGTATCTGGCGGAGCTGGAGGATTGGGTTGGTGCTCGGCTGATGCACCGCACCACCCGCAAGCTGAGCCTGACGGCCGCCGGCAGCGAGATCCTGCCGCGTTGCCGGCAGATGCTCGAGCTGTCCGGCGACATGCAAGCCGCCGTGAGCACGCCGCAAGACGCGCCACGGGGCCTGCTGCGCATCACCGCCAGCCCCTCGTTCGGCCAGGCCCAGTTGGCCTGCGCCATGGCCGACTTTGTCCGGCGTTACCCAGGCGTGACCGTCGACCTGCAAATGCTCGACCGCACGGTGAACCTGGTGGATGAGCGCATCGACCTGGCGATCCGCATGAGCAACGACCTCGACCCGAACCTGATAGCCCGCCGCCTCACGGTGTGCCGTTCGGTAATCTGCGCCTCGCCCCGCTACCTGCGCGAGCATCCGACGCCGCAACGCGTGGAGGATTTGAGCCGGCACAATTGCCTGACCCACTCCTACGTCGGCAAAAGCCTTTGGCATTTCGAGCAGGACGGCGAACCGGTCTCGGTGCCGGTGCAGGGCAACATCAGCGCCAACGAAGCCAGCACGCTGCTGCAAGCAACGATAGCGGGCGCCGGCGTGGCGATGCTGCCCAGCTATCAAGCCGGTCCCCACATCCAGAATGGTGAACTGGAACGCCTGCTGGCCCACGCTGAACCTCGCCGGATGAACATGTACGCGGTATACGCGTCGCGCAAACACATGCCATCGGCGTTGCGCAGCCTGCTGGATTTCCTGGTGGAGAGGTTTCCGGAAACGCCGGAATGGGATGCGGGGCTCTAACGTCCCTCAGCCATCAGGATTTGCTGCGCTCGCAACGGTGTCCCCGGGATTTCACCAATAGCCCGCCCCAAGGCATACTTGCCACCCATCGTATTCCAGAACCCAAAGCCGCCCCATGCGTATCCACGTCAGTTTCATCGACCGCGTCGGCATCACCCAGGAAGTCCTGGCCTTGCTCGGCGGTCGCAATCTCAACCTGGATGCCGTAGAGATGGTGCCGCCCAACGTCTACATCGACGCCCCGACCCTCAGCCCGCAAGTGCTGGATGAATTGCGCGAGGCGCTGTTCAGCGTGCGCGGCGTGCAGGCGGTAACCGTGGTGGACATCCTGCCGGGCCAACGCCGGCACTTGCAGCTCGATGCCTTGCTCGCGGCGATGACCGACCCGGTCCTGGCGCTGGACAGCGCTGGCAAGGTGTTACTCGCCAACCCGGCGCTGATCGCCCTCTACGGCCGTGAGCCGGCCGGGGAAAGCGTGGCCGAGCTGTTCGGTGATGCGGCATTGCTCGATGCCCTGTTGGAGAATGGTTTTCGCCTGCCGCTGCGGGAAATCACCCTCAACGGCCAGACGCTGCTGCTGGACGCCACCCCGATCACCGACGCCGGGGCGCTGCTGACGCTGTATCAGCCCAATCGCATCGGTGAGCGCCTGTCGGCGCTTCACCACGACCATGCCGAAGGCTTCGACGCGCTGTTGGGCGAATCCCCGGCGATCCGCACCCTCAAGGCCCGGGCCCAGCGGGTCGCGGCCCTGGATGCACCGCTGCTGATTCAAGGTGAAACCGGCACCGGAAAGGAACTGGTGGCCCGTGCCTGTCATGCCATCAGCGCCCGTTACGGCGCGCCATTCCTGGCCCTCAACTGTGCGGCACTACCGGAGAACCTGGCCGAGAGCGAACTGTTCGGCTACGCCCCCGGCGCCTTCACCGGCGCACAACGTGGCGGCAAGCCGGGGCTGATGGAGCTGGCGAACCAGGGCACGGTATTCCTCGATGAAATCGGCGAGATGTCGCCCTACCTGCAAGCCAAGCTCCTGCGTTTCCTCAACGACGGCAGCTTCCGCCGGGTGGGCGGCGACCGGGAGATCAAGGTCAACGTGCGGATCCTCAGCGCCACCCACCGCAACCTGGAAAAAATGGTCAGCGAAGGCTCGTTTCGCGAAGACCTGTTCTACCGCCTGAACGTGCTCAACGTCGAAGTCCCGCCACTGCGCGAACGCGGCCAGGACATCCTGCTGTTGGCGCGTTACTTCATGCAGCAGGCCTGTGCGCAGATCCAGCGTCCGGTCTGCCGCCTGGCCCCCGGTACCTATCCGGCGCTGCTGGGCAATCGCTGGCCGGGCAACGTGCGGCAACTGCAGAACGTGATCTTCCGCGCCGCCGCTATCTGCGAAAGCAGCCTGGTGGACATCGGCGACTTGGACATCGCCGGCACCAGCGTGGCGCGTCAGGGTGATGTGGAAGTCGAAAGCCTGGAGCAGGCCGTCGAAACGTTCGAAAAGCAATTGCTCGAATCGCTGTACACCAATTATCCCTCCACCCGCCAACTCGCCAGCCGTCTGCAAACCTCGCACACCGCGATCGCCCATCGGCTGCGCAAGTATGGGATCTCCGGCAAGCCTTAGCCGTGTTACGGTCGAAAACGCATTAAAAACGACCTCGACCGTACTGAAAGCGCTACAGCGGAACGATATCGCTACACCGGGCGCTGAGCGGCGCTGGGTAAGGCTTTGATCCCAGGGTGATTTTCTCCTGTCTGGATACTGTAGCGATTTCGCTACAGAGTAAAAGCCTTTCGCCTTTCAAAATCTACTTAAGTCACTGAAAAATAAGAGATTTAAAACATTGGCCACGTTCTTGCTAAGGCTATGGTCATTCGGCCGGGCCAAGCCCCGCGCCTTTCTTCGCGTCCACCAGACGAAATCTGGCCCCAGGAGTTTCCATGAGCGAGTTGCGTTTTACTGAAGATCACGAATGGCTGCGCACCGAAGCAGACGGCAGCGTCACCGTAGGCATTACCGCCTTCGCGCAGAACGCATTGGGCGACGTGGTTTTTGTGCAACTGCCTGAATTGCAGTCCTACGCCAAGGGCGACGAAGCCTCCACGGTTGAATCAGTGAAAGCCGCCAGCGGTGTGTACATGCCCCTTGATGGTGAAGTACTTGAAGTGAACGACAAGCTCGGCGACAGCCCGGAACTGGTCAACGAAGATCCGCTGGGCGACGGCTGGTTCTTCCGCTTTAAACCGACCGACGCCGACGCAGTGGCTAAGCTGTTGGATCAAGACGCCTACGATCGCCTGATCAAAGCCAACGCCGAAGCCTGAGGAGCCACGACATGACCGTTAATCTCGGCACCGCCAACGAATTCATCGCCCGCCACATCGGCCCGCGTGCAGGCGACGAGCAAGCCATGCTCGAGCGCCTGGGCTTCGACTCCCTGCAAGCCCTGAGCGCCAGCGTCATCCCGGAAAGCATCAAGGGCACCAGCGTGCTGGACATGGGCGACGGCCAGAGCGAAGCCGATGCATTGGCCTCGATCAAGGCCATCGCTGGCAAGAACCAACTGTTCAAGACCTACATCGGCCAGGGCTACTACAACTGCCACACCCCGTCGCCGATCTTGCGCAACCTGCTGGAAAACCCGGCCTGGTACACCGCCTACACCCCGTACCAGCCGGAAATTTCCCAGGGCCGTCTCGAAGCGTTGTTGAATTTCCAGACGCTGATCAGCGACCTCACCGGCCTGCCGATCGCCAACGCCTCGTTGCTGGACGAAGCCACCGCCGCCGCCGAAGCCATGACCTTCTGCAAGCGCCTGAGCAAGAACAAGGGCAGCAATGCCTTCTTCGCCTCCGTCCACAGCCACCCGCAAACCCTTGATGTGCTGCGCACCCGCGCCGAGCCCCTGGGCATCGACGTGGTGGTGGGCGATGAGCGCGAACTGACCGATGTGAGCGCGTTCTTCGGCGCGTTGCTGCAATACCCGGCCAGCAACGGCGACCTGTTCGACTATCGCGAGCTGACCGAACGCTTCCACGCCGCCAACGCACTGGTGGCGGTCGCGGCTGACTTGTTGGCCCTGACCCTGCTGACCCCACCGGGTGAATTCGGCGCCGACGTCGCCATCGGCAGCGCCCAGCGCTTCGGCGTACCGCTGGGCTTCGGCGGCCCGCACGCGGCTTATTTCTCCACTAAGGATGCGTTCAAGCGCGACATGCCGGGCCGTCTGGTCGGTGTTTCCGTGGACCGTTTCGGCAAGCCGGCCCTGCGCCTGGCGATGCAGACCCGTGAGCAACACATCCGCCGCGAGAAAGCCACGAGCAACATCTGCACCGCCCAAGTGCTGCTGGCCAACATCGCCAGCATGTACGCGGTGTACCACGGCCCTAAAGGCCTGACTCAGATCGCCAACCGCATCCACCACCTCACCGCGATCCTCGCCAAGGGCCTGGGCGCGCTGGGCCTGAACGTGGAGCAAGAGAGCTTCTTCGACACCCTGACCCTGCACACCGGCGCACAGACCGCCGCCCTGCATGACAAGGCCCGCGCCCAACGCATCAACCTGCGCGTGGTGGACGCCGAACGCCTGGGCCTGTCCCTGGACGAAACCACCAGCCAGGCTGACGTGGAAAATCTCTGGGGCCTGTTGGCCGACGGCAAGGCGCTGCCAGACTTCGCGGCCCTGGCCGCCAATGTCCAAAGCCGTATCCCGGCGGCGCTGGTGCGCCAGTCGGCGATCCTCAGCCACCCGGTGTTCAACCGCTACCACTCCGAAACCGAGCTGATGCGCTACCTGCGCAAGCTCGCCGACAAGGACCTGGCGCTGGATCGCACCATGATCCCGCTGGGTTCCTGCACGATGAAACTCAACGCCGCCAGCGAAATGATCCCGGTGACCTGGGCCGAGTTCGGCGCCCTGCACCCGTTCGCCCCGGCCGAGCAGAGCGCCGGCTACCAGCAACTGACCGATGAGCTGGAAGCGATGCTCTGCGCCGCCACCGGCTATGACGCGGTGTCGCTGCAACCCAACGCCGGTTCCCAGGGCGAATACGCCGGTTTGCTGGCGATCCGTGCCTATCACCAGAGCCGTGGCGAAGACCGCCGAGACATCTGCCTGATCCCGTCTTCGGCCCACGGCACCAACCCGGCCACCGCCAACATGGCCGGCATGCGCGTGGTCGTGACCGCGTGCGATGCCCGTGGCAACGTCGACATCGAAGACCTGCGCGCCAAGGCCATTGAGCACCGCGAGCACCTCGCCGCGCTGATGATCACCTACCCGTCCACCCACGGCGTGTTCGAGGAAGGCATTCGCGAGATCTGCGGCATCGTTCATGACAACGGCGGCCAGGTGTACATCGATGGCGCCAACATGAATGCGATGGTCGGCCTCTGCGCCCCGGGCAAGTTCGGCGGCGACGTGTCGCACCTGAACCTGCACAAGACCTTCTGCATCCCTCACGGCGGTGGCGGCCCGGGCGTCGGCCCGATCGGCGTCAAGTCGCACCTGGCGCCGTTCCTGCCGGGCCACGCCAACATGACGCGCAAGGAAGGCGCGGTGTGCGCGGCACCGTTCGGCAGCGCGAGCATCCTGCCGATTACCTGGATGTACATTCGCATGATGGGCGGCGCTGGCCTCAAGCGCGCCTCGCAACTGGCGATCCTCAACGCCAACTACATCGCCCGCCGCCTGGAAGAGCACTATCCGGTGCTCTACTCCGGCAGCAACGGCCTGGTAGCCCACGAATGCATCCTCGATTTGCGTCCGCTCAAGGACAGCAGCGGCATCAGCGTCGATGACGTCGCCAAGCGCCTGATCGACTTCGGCTTCCATGCGCCGACCATGTCGTTCCCGGTGGCCGGCACGTTGATGATCGAGCCGACCGAAAGCGAATCCAAGGAAGAGCTGGACCGCTTCTGCGACGCCATGATCTGCATTCGCGAAGAAATCCGCGCGGTGGAAAATGGCAGCCTCGACAAAGACGACAACCCGCTGAAAAACGCCCCGCACACCGCGGCGGAGCTGGTCGGCGAGTGGACTCACCCCTACAGCCGCGAACAAGCGGTCTACCCGGTGGCGTCGTTGATCGAAGGCAAGTACTGGCCGCCAGTGGGCCGGGTCGACAACGTGTTCGGCGACCGCAACCTGGTTTGCGCCTGCCCGTCGATCGAAAGTTACGCATAAAAAGCAGCTACGAGCTTCAAGCTGCAAGCTACAAGTTAAAAGCCGAACGGCTCTTCTTGCAGCTTGTAGCTCACAGCTTGTCGCTGCTCCCCCAGGAGCCCCCCATGTCATTAAGCGTGTTCGACCTGTTCAAGATCGGCATCGGCCCTTCCAGCTCCCATACGGTCGGCCCGATGCGTGCCGCCGCCCGTTTCGCCGAAGGGCTGCGTCGTGATGACCTGCTCAATGCCACTGCCAGCGTCAGGGTCGAGCTCTACGGCTCGCTCGGTGCCACGGGCAAAGGGCACGGCAGTGACAAGGCCGTGCTGCTGGGCCTGGAAGGTGAGCACCCGGACACCGTGGACACCGAAACAGTCGACGCCCGCCTGCAACAGATTCGCAGCAGCGGTCGCCTGAACCTGTTGGGTGAACACTCCATCGAATTCAATGAAAAGCTGCACCTGGCGATGATCCGCAAGCCGTTGGCCTTTCACCCCAACGGCATGATCTTCCGCGCCTTCGACGCGGCGGGCCTGCAAGTGCGCAGCCGCGAGTACTACTCGGTGGGTGGAGGCTTTGTGGTCGATGAAGGCGCGGCCGGCGCTGACCGGATCGTCGAGGACGCCACGCCGCTGACTTTCCCGTTCAAGAGCGCCAAGGACCTGCTCGCCCATTGTACGACCTACGGCCTGTCCATCAGCCAAGTGATGCTGACCAACGAAAGTGCCTGGCGCCCCGAGGCCGAAACCCGCGCCGGCCTGCTGAAAATCTGGCAGGTGATGCAAGATTGCGTGGCCGCTGGCTGTCGCAACGAAGGGATTTTGCCAGGCGGGCTGAAGGTCAAGCGACGAGCCGCGGCGCTGCACCGCCAGTTGTGCAAGAACCCGGAAGCCGCGCTGCGCGACCCGTTGTCGGTGCTGGACTGGGTCAACCTGTACGCCCTGGCGGTCAACGAAGAGAACGCCTACGGCGGGCGTGTCGTGACCGCGCCCACCAACGGTGCGGCCGGAATCGTGCCGGCGGTGCTGCATTACTACATGCGCTTCATACCCGGTGCCAATGAAGATGGCGTGGTGCGATTCCTGCTGACCGCCGCGGCCATTGGCATTCTGTACAAGGAGAACGCCTCCATCTCCGGCGCCGAAGTCGGCTGCCAGGGCGAAGTCGGCGTGGCCTGTTCCATGGCTGCCGGCGCGTTGTGCGAAGTCTTGGGCGGTACGGTGCAGCAAGTGGAAAACGCCGCCGAAATCGGCATGGAACACAACCTCGGCCTGACCTGCGACCCCATTGGTGGCCTGGTGCAAGTGCCGTGCATCGAGCGCAACGCCATGGGTTCGGTGAAAGCCATCAATGCGGTGCGCATGGCCATGCGCGGTGACGGGCATCACTTTGTCTCCCTCGATAAAGTCATCCGCACCATGCGCCAGACCGGCGCCGACATGAAAAGCAAATACAAGGAGACCGCCCGCGGCGGTCTGGCGGTCAACATCATCGAATGCTGATGCGCCACCTCTCAAGAATCAGGAGCTGATATGTCCACCGAACAACTGTTGAAAACCCCGCTGCATTCGCTGCACCTGGAACTCGGCGCGCGCATGGTGCCATTCGCCGGCTACGACATGCCGGTGCAATACCCACTGGGCGTGATGAAGGAACACCAGCACACCCGTGATCAGGCCGGACTCTTCGACGTGTCCCACATGGGCCAGATCCGCCTGACCGGCGCGGGTGCCGCCAAGGCTTTGGAAAGCCTGGTGCCGGTGGACATCATCGATCTGCCGGTGGGCATGCAGCGCTATGCCATGTTCACCAACGAGAACGGCGGCATCCTCGATGACCTGATGGTCGCCAACCTGGGCAATGACGAACTGTTCCTGGTGGTCAACGCGGCCTGCAAGGATCAGGACCTGGCCCACCTGCGCGCCCACATTGGCGACCAGTGCAGCATCGAGGCGCTGTTCGAAGCCCGCGCCCTGCTCGCCCTGCAAGGCCCGGCCGCCGTCACCGTGCTCGCACGCCTGGCGCCGGAAGTGGCGAAGATGACCTTCATGCAGTTCCAACGCGTTACGTTGCTGGGCGTGGATTGTTTTGTCAGCCGTTCGGGCTACACCGGCGAAGACGGTTTCGAGATTTCCGTGCCGGCTGCCGATGCGGAGAAACTCGCCCGTGCCCTGCTGGCCGAACCGGAAGTCGCGGCCATTGGCCTTGGCGCCCGTGATTCGCTGCGCCTGGAAGCCGGCCTGTGTCTCTACGGCCACGACATGAACACCGAGACCACGCCAATCGAAGCCAGCCTGCTATGGGCCATTTCCAAGGTCCGACGCGCCGATGGCGCCCGCGCCGGTGGTTTCCCCGGGGCGCAGACCGTGTTCGCCCAACAACAGGGCGGTGTGAACCGCAAGCGCGTCGGCCTGCTGCCCCAGGAACGCACACCGGTGCGTGAAGGCGCAGAGATCGTCAACGAAGCGGGCAACATCATCGGCGCGGTGTGCAGCGGCGGTTTCGGCCCGACACTGGGCGGCCCCTTGGCGATGGGGTATCTGGACAGCGTCTACGCAGCGCTGGGGACGCCGGTCTGGGCGATTGTGCGTGGAAAAAAGGTACCGTTGCTTGTAAGCAAAATGCCATTCGTTCCACAGCGCTACTACCGCGGTTGATTAGTTGTTTCTATAAGTAACGCGGTTGCGTCATACATGCACTAATGTGTAACGCAACCGCCATAAAAAGGTGCATGTATCAATAGTGGACCGGCTTATAACGGTGCGGAACAAGTAGACAAACCTTGCGAATAAGCCTGCCCCAGCGAAACATATGAAATGCCAGCAAACTGAGCAAAACCGGGGTCTTGCAGGGGGTTGTTTTTTCCTTGGAAGTTGGCGTAGAGTTTCGTCACTGTGTTTGCATGGGTCGCTTGGATCGTGACCTGGGCAGTAGCCTACGAAGTTAGCTACATCCCGTTCGACGTCATCTTACTTTCCTGCAACCCAGCCCCAGTACTCTTTCGCATTGAAAGAGGCTGTCATTAATTTAGCGTCAAGGAAATTAAGAAAATGTCTA
The DNA here is from genome assembly GCF_051131955.1 of Pseudomonas sp. Z4-20. NCBI lineage: Bacteria > Pseudomonadati > Pseudomonadota > Gammaproteobacteria > Pseudomonadales > Pseudomonadaceae > Pseudomonas > Pseudomonas sp. Z4-20. The sequence goes on along the minus strand of NZ_CP071641.1, from coordinate 1,410,213 downwards.
CTCGTCAGAGCGGTACCGTCAAGTGGTTCAACGACGAAAAAGGTTTTGGTTTCATTACTCCTGAAAGCGGTCCGGATCTGTTCGTGCACTTCCGCGCCATTCAGGGCAACGGCTTCAAGAGCCTGAAAGAAGGCCAGAAAGTCACTTTCGTTGCCGTGCAAGGCCAGAAAGGCATGCAGGCTGACGAGGTTCAAGCCGAAGCCTAAGGCTTTCAGGAACTAAAAAGCCCCTGATTGATATCAGGGGCTTTTTTATGGGCGTAAATCCGTAAAATGGCTTCTTTTGTCCGCCGAGACCATCATGCCGAAACACCTGCTCACCCCTCAGGGGGACTTTCCTCCCGCCGGCTTGGGTCGTCGCCTGGCGGCGATGTTTTATGACTTTCTGCTGTGCACGGCGCTGCTGATCGTGACCGGCGGCGTCTATAAGATGATCCAGATGGCGATCCTCGGCGAAGAAAAGATGCGCGCCCTCACCGACACTGGCGCGCTGGACGGTGACCCGCTGCTGTCCACCGTGCTGTTATTCGTGCTGTTCGGTTTCTTCGCCAAGTTCTGGACCCACAACGGCCAGACCCTGGGCATGCAGGTCTGGTGCATCCGCGTACAGAACGCCGACGGCACCGCCATCAGCCTGTGGCAGGCGCTGTTGCGGTTCGTGGTATCGATTGCGTCGTTGCTACTGGTGGGCGCAGGCTTCATCTGGGCGCTGTTCGACAAGCGCAAGCGCAGCTGGCATGACATCTACTCGGATACGCAGTTGGTGCGGATTCCAAAAAGCAAAAAATAAGCTACAAGCTACAAGCCAAGCGATTGTGACCTTAGCTTGCAGCTTGCAGCTTGCAGCTCGAAGCTGCCTTTAAGCATTCCCCGCCAGCTTCATCCGCGCCGCCTGGGTGAAGTCGAGCATGCGCTTGAGCGGGCGAATCGCGTGGGGGATCAAGGCCGGGTCGACGAAGATTTCGTTGCTACCGTCTTTCAACGCCTGGAGCGTGCGCTCCAGGGTGTTCATCGCCATCCACGGACAATGTGCACAACTACGGCAGGCCGCGCCGTTGCCGGCGGTGGGGGCTTCGATAAAGACCTTATCGGGACACAACTGCTGCATCTTGTAGAAGATGCCGCGGTCGGTGGCGACGATCAGCGTCTTGTTCGGCAGGCTTTGCGCCGCAGCGATCAACTGGCTGGTAGAGCCCACGGCATCCGCCAGCTCGATCACCGCCGTCGGCGACTCCGGGTGCACCAGGATGGCGGCGTCCGGGTACAGCGCCTTCATGTCTTCCAACTGCTTGGACTTGAACTCTTCGTGGACGATGCAGGCACCGTCCCAAAGCAGCATGTCGGCCCCGGTCTTTCGCTGGATGTAGGTGCCCAGGTGCTTGTCCGGGCCCCAGATGATCGTCTCGCCGTTGTCCATCAGGCTCTCGACGATTTCCAGTGCGCAACTGGAGGTCACGACCCAGTCGGCCCGGGCCTTGACCGCCGCCGAGGTGTTGGCGTAGACCACCACGGTGCGCTCGGGGTGCTGATCGCAGAACGCCGAGAACTCGTCCACAGGACAACCCAGGTCCAGGGAGCAGGTGGCTTCCAGGGTCGGCATCAATACGCGTTTTTCCGGGTTGAGGATCTTGGCGGTCTCGCCCATGAACTTGACCCCGGCCACCACCACGGTCTTGGCCGGGTGGGCATTGCCGAAGCGGGCCATTTCCAGGGAATCGGACACGCAGCCGCCGGTCTCTTCGGCCAGGGCCTGGATGATCGGGTCACAATAGAAGTGCGCGACCAGCACCGCGTCCTGAGCCTTGAGCTCGGCGGCAATGGCGGCGCGGTACCAGGCCTCTTGCTCGGCGGTCAACGGCTTGGGCTGCTTGGCATCGAGATGGGCCTGGACTAGAAGGCGTTCGGAAATTTGCGTCATGTTCGCAAGACCTATGGGCGCATTTGCGCGAAAGTCGAGTATACACCCGGCTCCGGACCACTCGGGTACCGCCGGGAAAGTGAGTATCTATCAGGCACGGGACAGCGTGAAGCCGGCAAGGCTACAGAATATCCCGCCGTTGCAAAAGATCATTCTGACCTGCGCCCGGCCACCGAAACGGACGCGTCCAGCAAGCTGACTGAAATGTAATCACTTGCCGCGTCCGGCTGTGTCATCTTCTTTTCAACCGGCACAGGGCAGCGCTTCTGTGCCTGCTTCAAATCGAGCGATGGATTCAAGGCATGCAATCGAACACTTCCAGGCGAACTTTCGTAAAGGGCCTGGCCGCGGGAGGCCTCCTGAGCGGCCTCGGCCTTTGGCGCCCGCCCGTCTGGGCCGTCACCAGCCCCGGCCAGCCCAACGTACTCACCGGCAGCGAATTCGACCTGTTCATCGGCGAGAGCCCGGTCAATTTCACCGGCAGCCCACGCACCGCACAAACCATCAACGGCGGTATTCCCGGCCCGCTGCTGCGCTGGCGCGAAGGCGATACCGTGACCCTGCGAGTGCGCAATCGCTTGGAGGACACCACGTCCATCCACTGGCACGGCATTTTGCTGCCGGCCAACATGGACGGCGTGCCGGGGCTGAGTTTCAAGGGCATCGAGCCCGGCGGCGTGTACGTGTATCAATTCAAGGTCCGGCAAAACGGCACCTACTGGTACCACAGTCACTCCGGTTTCCAGGAACAGTCCGGCGTCTACGGCCCGCTGGTGATCGACGCCAAGGAGCCCGAGCCCTTCCAGTACGAACGGGACTACGTGGTGATGCTCACCGACTGGACCGATGAAGACCCCACCGACATCCTGCGCAAGCTCAAGAAACAATCGGACTACTACAACTACAACAAACGCACCGTCGGCGACTTTATCGATGACGTGGGCAAGAACGGCTGGGGCGCCACCATGGCCGACCGCAAGATGTGGGCCGAGATGAAGATGAACCCCACTGACCTCGCCGACGTCAGTGGCGCCACCTACACCTACCTCATGAACGGCCAGGCGCCGGACATGAACTGGACCGGCCTGTTCAAGCCGGGCGAGCGCATCCGCCTGCGCTTTATCAATGGCTCGTCGATGACGTATTTCGACGTGCGCATTCCCGGCTTGAAGATGACGGTGGTAGCGTCCGATGGCCAATACGTCACACCGGTGAGCGTCGATGAGTTGCGCATTGCCGTGGCCGAAACCTACGACGTCATCATCGAACCGACCCAAGAGGCCTACACCCTGTTCGCTCAATCGATGGACCGCACCGGCTATGCCCGCGGCACCCTCGCCACCAAGGCCGGGTTGTCAGTGCCAGTGCCGCCGCTGGACCCTCGCCCCTTGGTGACCATGGACGACATGGGCATGGGCGGTATGGATCACGGCTCGATGCCGGGCATGGATCACAGCCAGATGCAGGGCGACAGCATGCTCTCGCATCCCGACACCGAGAAAGACAATCCCTTGGTAGACATGCAGGCCATGAGCGCCAAGCCCAAGCTCGACGACCCGGGCATGGGCCTGCGCAACAACGGTCGCAAGGTGCTGACTTATTCGGACTTGCGCAGCACATTCCCCGACCCCGACGGCCGCGAACCCGGCCGAACGATCGAGCTGCACCTGACCGGGCACATGGAAAAGTTCGCCTGGTCGTTCAACGGCGTGAAGTTCAGTGACGCCGCGCCGCTGCTGCTCAAGTACGGCGAGCGCCTGCGCATCGTGCTGATCAACGACACCATGATGACCCACCCTATCCACTTGCACGGCATGTGGAGCGATCTGGAAGATGAAAACGGCCAGTTCATGGTCCGCAAGCACACCATCGACGTGCCACCGGGCTCCAGGCGCAGCTACCGCGTGACCGCCGACGCGCTTGGACGCTGGGCCTATCACTGCCACCTGCTGTTCCATATGGAAATGGGCATGTTCCGTGAAGTCCGGGTGCAGGAATGAGGAGCCGACCATGATCAGCCTGTTGAAATACCCTACCCTGCCCGTGGCCGCCCTGGCCCTCGGCACCAGCGTTTCGGCCTGGGCGGCGAGCGACACGATGCAAGGCATGGATCACAGCCAGATGCAGGGCATGGACCATGGCCAGATGCAGGGCATGGACTCGATGCAGGGCATGGAGCCGATGCAGCCGGCCCCCGTCACCAGCCGCACGCCAATCCCGCAGCTGACCGCTGCCGACCGCGCCGCCGTCTATGAGGATCATGGCGGGCATGCGGTACATGACAGCGCCATCCATTCGTTTTTTCTCATCGACCAACTCGAATGGCAAGACGCCAATGACGGCAGTGCCCTGAGCTGGGATGCCTCCGGCTGGATTGGCGGCGACATCGATCGTCTATGGCTGCGCTCCGAAGGTGAGCGCCTCAACGGCAAGACTGAAGAAGCCGAGCTCCAGGCCCTGTGGGGACACGCCGTCAGCCCGTGGTGGGACGTGGTAGCCGGCGTGCGCCAGGACTTCAAGCCAGGCGATCCGCAAACCTGGGCCGCATTCGGTGTGCAAGGCATGGCGCTGTACAACTTCGAAGCCGAGGCCACCGCGTTCATCGGCGAAGGCGGCCAGAGCGCGGCGCGCCTGGAAGGCGACTACGACATCTTGCTGACCAACCGTCTGATCCTGCAACCCACCGCCGAAGCCAACTTCTACGGCAAGAACGACCCCGCCCACGGCGTCGGCTCGGGCCTGTCAGACACCGAAGTCGGCCTGCGGCTGCGCTACGAAATCCGCCGCGAATTCGCCCCGTATATCGGCGTCACCTGGAACCGTGTCTACGGCAATACCGCCGACTACGCCCAGGATGAAGGCGAAGACCGCAGCGAAGCACGCCTGGTGCTAGGCGTGCGCCTGTGGTTCTAATCCGCTGACCTGCTTTACTTAAAACTAAAAACGAGCTGTAGGAGTCCTTGCATGTCATTCATCAAGACCGCTGTCGCCTTGTCCGCCGGCCTGTTGTTCAGTGGCTTGGCCCAGGCCCATCCGAAACTGCTGTCCTCGACCCCGGCCGAAGGCGCCGAAGGTGCGGCGCCCACAAGAATCGAGCTGCGCTTTTCCGAAAACCTGATGACCAAGTTCTCCGGCGCCAAGCTGGTGATGACCGCGATGCCCGGGATGGCGGCGCATTCGCCGATGCCCATGGCGGCCAGGGTTTCCGGCAGCGACGATCCGAAAACCATGGTCATCACGCCAAACGCGCCCCTGGCTACGGGTACCTATCAGGTCCAGTGGCGCGCGGTATCGTCCGACACTCACCCGATCACCGGCAGCGTTACGTTCAAGGTGAAGTGAGTCGATGAGCGACTCGATCAACATCGCGCTGCGTTTAGCCCTGTACCTGGACCTCATGCTGCTGTTCGGCCTGGCCGCGTTCGGCCTCTACAGTCTGCGTGGCCAGGAGCGGGTGTCGGGCACGGCGTGGTCTTTCGCGCCGGTGCTGGTGACCACGGCGGTGCTTGGCGGGTTGCTGTCCCTGGCCGCCATGGCGTGCATGGCTTGGGCCATGAGCGGTGCTTCGGCATGGGCCGAACTGTGGCCGCACATTGAAATGATGGTACTGGAAACCGAGGTCGGCTTGGCTTGCACGTTGCGCATCGCGGCGTTGCTGCTGGCCGGTTTCGCCGTGGCGCTCAATAAACCTTGGCCGACCGCCAGCCTGGTCCTGGTCACGCTGGGCGGGGCTGTGGCGCTGGCGACGCTGGCCTGGGCAGGCCACGGCGCCATGGATGAGGGCTCACGCCGCAACTGGCACTTCATCACCGACTTCCTGCACCTGTGGGCGGCGGGCAGCTGGGTCGGCGCCTTGGCCGCGTTTGCCCTCCTGCTTCGCCAGGCCGAACCTCAGCTGGCGATACTGGTCCGGGCATTGGCTGGGTTTGAAACCGTCGGGGCGGTGATCGTGGTAGTCATCAGCGTGACAGGCGTGGGCAATTATCTGTTCATCGTCGGCGCAAGTGTCGCAGGGCTGTTCGACAGCACTTACGGTCAGTTGCTGACGTTCAAGCTCATCTTGTTCTCGGTCATGCTGGTGTTCGCCGCGCTGAACCGTTTTCGCCTGACTCCGCTGCTGGAACAGGCCCGACAGACCGGCGATCACCGCATCGCGGTGAGTGCGCTGCGGCGCAGCATGGCTTTGGAGTTTTCAGTAGCCGTCATGATTCTTGGATTGGTGGCGTGGCTTGGGACGCTGAGCCCGGCGATGGAATGACCGTCTCGCGCCCCATGAGTCCGTGGCGAGGGAGCTTGCTCCCTCGCCACAAAGGCCGGGTGGGCGGCATTTAATTATTCGATAAGCCCCGCCAGTTTTCAGTTTGCCCAAAGCAGGTTGCCGCAGCCTTAATGGCGCTTTGTTCTGGCCAAGGCTCTGTCATGGAAAACATTCGAACCTCAAGCACCCACACCGTCTGGCTGATGGTCAGCATCGTGCTGGTGGCACTGAATCTACGGCCTTCGATGGCTGCGGTCGGGCCGTTGTTATCGGCCATTCGCGGCGAGGTGCCCTTGAGTTTCAGCATGGCATCGCTACTGACCATGCTGCCGGTCATGGCGATGGGCCTGGCGATGTTCCTGGGCATGCGCGTTGCCCTGCGCATCGGTGAACGCCGCACCGTCGTTCTGTCGCTGTTGATCATCGCAATCGCCACGGCATCGCGCTGGTATCTGGACAGCGCCGCCGGATTGATCGCCAGTGCGGTCGCGGCCGGAATCGGGATCGCCCTGATCCAGGCTGTGATGCCGGCACTGATCAAGTCGCGCTTCGCCGGCAACGTCTCGCTGTTCATGGGGCTGTATGTCACGTCGATCATGGGTGGAGCGGCCATTGCCGCGTCGTTCTCTCCCCTCGTCCTGGCGCAGACCGGCCGTTGGCGCGCCGGCCTGGCGATTTGGGCGCTGCTGGCCGTGGTCGCACTCGGCTGCTGGTACGCACAACGCCGCGCCGTAACGCCCTTGCCTGAAACATCGGCGCGCCCACAGGCGTCGTTCTTCACCAGCGGCCGAGCCTGGTTGCTGGCACTCTTTTTCGGCATGGGTACCGCGTCCTACACCTGCGTCCTGGCCTGGTTGGCGCCGTATTACGTGGAAAAAGGCTGGAGCGAACAGCAAGCCGGCCTGCTGCTGGGGTTTCTCACCGCGATGGAAGTGTTGTCCGGCCTCGTCACGCCGGCAATAGCCAATCGCAGCCAGGATAAACGCTTGGTATTGGTCGCGCTGCTGGCCCTGGTCATGGCTGGCTTTTGCGGCATGATCCTCAGCCCGGAGCGCTTGAGCCTGCTATGGCCGTGCCTACTGGGATTGGGAATCGGCGGCCTGTTCCCGATGAGTCTGATCGTGTCCCTCGACCATCTGGAAAGTCCACGCCGTGCCGGTGCGCTGACGGCGTTCGTGCAGGGCATCGGCTACCTGATCGCCGGGCTTTCGCCATTGATTGCCGGGATGATTCGCGATCAGTCGGGCAGCTTCGAATGGGCCTGGTGGTCGCTCACAGCAGTAATGGCGCTGATGCTGCTAATGGTGTTGCGCTTCAATCCCAAGCAATACGCGCGGCATATTGGCTAGGCATCGACCGTAACGGCAAGTATAAAGGTCCCTTTGTTCAGGGACAGGGACGGTACGTACGGATGGCGCCGAGAACAACCGATGCTCATTAGTAACCAGCTCAGAAAGCTGGACATGCAAGACTTGATGGTGTTTGTCGCGGTGTACGAACAGGGCAACGTCACCCAGGTCTCCGAAGCATTGTGTGTCAGCCAGTCGACGGTGAGCTACTGCCTGAAGAAACTGCGCATCAGCTTCGAAGACGAGCTGTTCATCAACACCCGCAGTGGCATGTGCCCCACCCACAAAGCCGCCGCCATGTACGGCCAGATACTTGAGATCCTCAAGACGATCAACCAATGCCACTCGGGCAAGCAGGCGTTCGATCCGCGTCAGGCAGCAATAACCTTCACCGTTTGCGCGCCGGAGTATTTCGAACTACTGGTCCTGCCGAAACTGGTTAAACGCTTCATCGGCAGCCGTTTTCCGGTGGTCCTCAACATCACGAAATTTCAGCGGGATATCCCGGTGGGCGCATTGGAGGAAGATCGCTTCGATCTTGTCGTGTGTTTCGGCCCGAACTTCCATGGCGACAGCCAGGGCTTGCACTCACAGACCCTGCTCGAAGATGAGCTGATGTGTGTGGTCGATAAACATTTCTCGGGGCGCAAGGAAGCGTTGAGCCTGGAGGACTTTGTCGCATGCAAGCATATCTTTCCGACACCTTGGACGTCTGACACTAACATGATCGATGGCTGGCTCGATCGACAGGGTCATAGCCGGCAGATCGTTGCCCGAGCCAACAGCTACGTGGCAGCGTTGAACCTGGTCGCCGGAACCGACTTTATCCTGACGCTGCCCAAGCGCATCCAGGCATTGCTTTGCGACAAAGCGAAATTCGCCGAGCGCCAGCCACCGGCAGGCCTGCCGAACTTTACGCTGGACATGGTGTGGAACGAGAAAGCGAGCCAGGACAGTGCCAATACCTGGTTGCGCCAGCAGGTCATGCAAGTGTGTTCGGAGGAAGGATTGCGCTGACTCCGATCAGGCCAGCGAACTTTCCTGCAGGCAAAAAAAAATCCGGAAATCCTCACTTGCGTGGGCCTTCCAGACTTTTAAAACTACAGAAAATGGTGGGTCGTGTGGGATTCGAACCTACGACCAATTGGTTAAAAGCCAACTGCTCTACCAACTGAGCTAACGACCCTCTGTGTGGTGGCGCGTATAATACTGATTTCTAAGGACTATTCAACACTTAATTTGAAATAAATCAAAAATAAGGGGTTGGATCGTCTACGCCCGCCATTGCGAAGCCTTCCGCACGCAGGCGGCAGCTGTCGCACTTGCCACAAGCGCGGCCCTGATCATCGGCCTGGTAGCACGAAACGGTCAGGCCATAGTCCACGCCCAGCTTCACCCCCGCCTTGATGATGTCAGCCTTGCTGAGGTTTTGCAGCGGCGCCTGGATGCGAAAGCCCTGTCCTTCTACGCCGGCCTTGGTCGCCAGGTTGGCCATGCGCTCGAACGACTCGACGAATTCCGGGCGGCAGTCCGGGTAGCCGGAATAATCCACGGCGTTGACGCCAATAAAGATGTCTCGGGCCTGCAGCACTTCGGCCCAGCCCAGCGCCAGCGATAGGAACACGGTGTTGCGCGCCGGCACATAGGTCACCGGAATGCCTTCGCTCGGCGCCTCGGGCACGTCAATGGAGCTGTCGGTCAGGGCCGAACCACCGATGCCGTTGAGGTTCAGGCCGATCACCTTGTGCTCGACCACGCCAAGGTCACGGGCAACCCGCTCGGCGGCATGAAGCTCGGCGCGGTGACGCTGGCCGTAATCGAAACTCATGGTGTAGCAGCTATAGCCGTCTGCACGGGCCATGGCCACGACGGTCGCCGAGTCCAGGCCACCGGACAGCAGGATGACCGCGCGCTTTTCTGGAATCGTGGTTTGTTCAATCATGTCAGCGCCCCGGCTCGTCGTTCCAAAGATATTTATGCAGCTGCAATTGCAGGCGCACCGGCAAATTGTCCGCCACGACCCAATCGGCCAATTCCCGGGCATTGAGGTCGTGATGACTCGGTGAAAACAACACCTCGCCGGCCCGCCGGTCGAGTCCATACTGGATCAGTTTGGACACGGCCCAGTCGTAGTCTTCCCTTGAGCAGATGACAAACTTGACCTGATCGTTGGGGGTCAACAGCTGGACGTTCTCGTAACGGTTGCGATGCGCTTCCTTGGAGCCTGGGGTTTTCAGGTCCAGGACACGACTGACCCGTGGGTCGACCGGCGAAATGTCCAGGGCACCGCTGGTTTCCAGCGAGACCTCATAGCCAGCGTCGCACAGCTGCTTGAGCAAAGGGATGGCATTGGGTTGCGCCAAGGGCTCACCGCCGGTCACGCAAACATAGCGCGGACGGAAGCCGGCCACCTGTTCGAGAAGATCGTCGAGGGTTCGCAAGGTGCCGCCGCTGAAGGCATAGGCACTGTCGCAGTATTGGCAACGCAACGGGCAACCGGTGAGGCGCACAAATACAGTGGGCAGCCCGGCCGTCCGCGTTTCACCCTGCAACGAGTAAAAAACTTCAGTAATTCTCAATGTGTCTTGCATAGTCGCCACGGGCGTAACAGCTAAACAGGCTGTCCGCCTCCGTCAGGCACTTCAAGCAACCCCGCCAACGCGTAGATCCCAAGAAGCGTGTTTCAGAAAAAGGGCGTGAATTCTAACGAAAAAACCCGCGACAAGCGCGGGTTTCTTCCAAGCGGGTCAAGCAACCTTACATGCGTTGCAGATCGCGTTGGGCCAACTGGGCAGCGGACGTACCCGGATACTGGGCCACCACTTGCTGCAGAATGCCTTTTACCTTGTCGGTGTGACCGAGGCGGCGTTCCACGTCAGCTAGCTTGTACAACGAATCCGGCACCTTGGCATGCTTGGGGTACAGCTGCGAGACCTTGGCAAAGGCCTGGCCAGCACCTTGCAGGTCACCTTTGGCCAGGTTCACTTCGCCCAACCAGTATTGGGCGTTACCCGAGTACTGGCTGTTGGGGTATTTGCGCAGGAAAGCGGTAAAGGCCTGGCTTGCCTTGTCGAAATCCTTGGCCTTGATCAGGTCGAAGGCAGCATCGTAATAGAGCTTTTCCTTCGCCGGATCAGCCGGCTCACCACCGGCTGCAGGTGCTGCTGGAGCGGCTGCTCCGGCGCCTGCGGCTGCACCGGGGGCGTTCAAATCGCCACCGGCTGAAGAATTATCAGGAGTCGCGGCAGGAGCAACGCCGGTTCCTATGCGCCGATCAAGATCCTGGTATCGCTCCAGGTTTTCTTGCTTCATGCGCGAAATATCATTTTGCAGTTCTTCGATCACACCCTGTTGGCGCGAGATCTGATCCTGCATTTGCTGCAGTTGGTTGAACAGCTGGCCCTGTGCCGAGACAGGGGCCGAAACCCCTCCCCCGGCATAGGCGCCGTTCGTACCGTAACCTGCAGGCGGATAACTGCTCCCGCTATTGTCATAGCCGGTCTGGTTATCGACCACAGGAACCGCAGCCCACGCCGCAAGCGGCGCGAGGCTGAGAGCCAGGACAGTTACAGCACGACGGCACGTTCGCATGACGAATTACTTACGCAGTTCGACGCGACGGTTTTGAGCCCAGGACTGCTCGTCGTTGCCGGTAGCAACTGGACGCTCTTCGCCGTAGGAAACCAGTTCCAGCTGAGCTGGGGAAACACCTTGCAGTACCAGGTAGCGTTGAACGGCTTTCGCACGACGCTCGCCCAGTGCCATGTTGTACTCACGAGTACCACGTTCGTCGGTGTTGCCTTCCAGAACAACGCGAGCGCCGTTTGCTTTCAGGTCTTTGGCGTGAACGTCCAGAGCGCGCATGGCTTCTGGCTTCAGGTCCGAGCTGTCGTATTCGAAGTAGAAGGTGGTGATTGCGCGCAGAGCAGCTTCTTCGCTCAGGGAGCCGTCAACTGCACCAGTGTTAGCGCCGTAACCAGCGTTTGGATCAACAGCGCCTTCACCGGCGTTGTCGCCGCCTTTGGACGAGCAACCTACAGCTACAGCCATGGCCAGAGCCAGCGCAGCAAATTTACCAAACTTCAGCATTTCCATCGTGAAACTCCTAATGAACCCCAGTGTGTTAAGTAAAACGTATTGCGCCGCGTCAGTTCAGGTAAGGGGACCAGGACGGTTCTCTGACTTCGCCTTGAGCGGTAGGAAGCGGGAGCCTCACGCGTCCATTAATGGACACGAGCATCAAGACTCCCCGGCCCTGCTGGCGGGTGGCGTAGATTACCATGGTGCCGTTGGGCGCAACAGTAGGTGACTCGTCCAGAGTGCTATCAGTGAGGATTTTTACGCTACCGCGCTGCAAATCCTGGGCCGCCACCTTGAAATTGGTGAATCCATCCTGGCGATGGATCATCACCAGGGTCTTTTCGTCCGCTGACAGTTTAGGGTTGGCGTTGTAGTTACCCACGAACGTCACGCGCTCGGCACCGCCGCCACCGGCACTGGTCTTGTAGATCTGCGGCTTGCCGCCACGGTCGGAGGTGAAGTAGATGGTCGAGCCATCCTTGCCCCAGAACGGTTCGGTGTTGATGCCCGGGCCATTGGTCACGCGGGAAATCGAACGCGACGCCAGGTTCATCACATAGATGTCCGGGTTACCGTCCTTGGACAGCACGAACGCCAGGCGGGTACCGTCCGGCGACCAGGCTGGCGCGCCGTTCAGGCCTTCGAAGTTGGTAATCTGCTCGCGACGACCGGTGTCGATGTGCTGCATGAAGATGCGCGGACGCTTCTGTTCGAACGATACATAGGCGATACGCTTGCCATCGGGGGCGAAACGCGGCGACAGGATCGGCTCGCGCGACTGCAGCAGGGTCACTGCACGGGCACCGTCATAGTCGGAGCGCTGCAGGGTGTAGCGGGTGTTTTTCTCGGAGAAGCGTTCGGCCGTCACGTAGAGCATGCGGGTAGAGAACGCCCCCTTGATGCCGGTGAGTTTCTCGAACGACTGGTCGGCGATGTAGTGGGACATGTCACGCAACTGGTCAACGCTGCCCGACACGCTGCCGGTCAGCACTTGCTGCTCGGTGGCGACGTTGAACAACGCGTACTGGACCTGCAGGCGACCGCCGGCCGGAACGATGCTGCCCACCATGATGTACTGGGCGCCCAACGCCTTCCAGTCACGGTAGATGACTTCGCTGGCCTGGGTCGGCAGGCCGATCATGTTCTGCTTGGGAATCGGCGCGTAGTAACCCGAGTTGCGCAGGTCATTGCCGATGATTTCCGCCATGTCGTCCGGCAAGACGCTACCGCCCTGCCAGCCGAACGGTACGACGGCGATCGGCGTCGCCCGGTCGCTGCCGCTGGTGACCAGGATGTTCTTTTCCTCTGCTACCGCTATCCCTGCCAGGCAGCAGATAACGACAAGCATTGATCGAAGAAGGTTTCTCACAAGGCTAGATCCTCAGGTGTGAATGTCATCTTGAACGAACGATAGGGAGCAAAATCGCTCGGCTTCATTCCTTGCATTTCCGTCAATCGCCCAATGTTCTTGACCGCCGCGACCGCCGAAGCGTCGAACGGACCGTCACCGCTGGACTTGGCGACGTTGACCGAGGTAACCGTACCGTCGGGCAACATGCCGATTTGCAACACAACCGTCATGCCTTTGCGCGCTGAAGGTGGACGAGCCCAGCCTTCTGCCGCTCGGGCGCGAATCAGGTCATCGAAACTGCCGGCGACTTCATCGCCCTGCTCGTCGGCCAAGGCCTGCTGACGCTCCGGCGTGTCCGAAAGCAGGTCCGCCAAGGCCTGGGCCTTTTTCTCTTCGGCGGATTTGCGCGCTGCGTCCTGGGCCTTTTTCTTGGCGGCGTCGGCGGCGGCTTTCTTCTTCGCGTCTTCGGCGACTTTCTTTTTCGCCTCTTCAGCTTCAGTTTTCTTCTTGGCGTCTTCGGCCGCTTTTTTCTTCGCGTCCTCGACAATCTTTTTCTTCGCTTCTTCAGCGGCCGCTTTCTTGGCCTCTTCTTCAGCGGCTTTCTTGGCTTCTTCTTCGGATTTCTTCTTGGCTATATCAGCCAATTGTTTCTCTTCTGCCTTCTTGGCCTCGGCGGTTTTCTTCGCTTCGTCGGCTTTCTTGGCTTCGTCTGCCTTTTTCGCCTCGTCCGCTTTCTTCGCCTCATCGGCCTTCTTGGCTTCTTCGGCCTTTTGAGCAGCTTCCTCTTTCTTTTGTTCCGCTGCTCTCACCGCTTCCTGCTCGACCTTTTTCTGCTCCATCTGCTCGACCTCGGTCTGGCGCGCGGCGGATTTCTTCGCCTCGCCAGCCAGCTTCTGGTTGGTCTGCGTAGTCGCCTGGCTTTTCGACTTGAGCTGGTACAGGGTCGCCTGCACGATCGGCTTGGCCGGCGGCAGTTCCGGGGTCATGGCAAAACTGACGAACAGCATGCCGAACACCAGCACGTGCAGGCCGATTGCCAGGACACTGGGCCAGAAGTAGCTTTCCGAGGCGGACGGCTCTCGCTGTTGCTGCATCAGGGGGCCTCGGTGATCAAGCCAACATTACCGACCCCGGCTTTCTGCAAACCGCCCATGGCGCCCATGACGGCACCGTAGTCGACGGTCTTGTCGCCGCGAATGAAGACCTGGGTGCGCTTGCCGTTACTGTTACCGGCGTTGATGATCTTTGTCACCGCATCGGTCATCTGCGGCAAGGTCATGGCGCGGTCCTGCTGCTTCTCGGTATCGACTTCGCTGCCAAGGTTCCAGTAATAGGTCTTGTCAGCCTTGATCGAAATGGTCAGTACCTGGGTGTTGTTGTCCTGCGGCAAGGCTTCGCTGGAAACCTTCGGCAGATCAACCTTCACGCCCTGATTGAGCATGGGCGCGGTCACCATGAAGATGACCAGCAGCACCAACATCACGTCGATGTAGGGCACTACGTTCATCTCGGCGACCGGCTTGCGCTTTTTTCGGGCTCGAGCGATTAAAGCCATTGGGAAATACCTGCTTATTCTTCGCTGGTGTGCACTTTGCGGTGCAGGATCGCCTGGAACTCATCGGCGAAGGTGTAGTAGCGGCCGGTCAGCGTCTCGCTGCGGGCAGCGAAGCGGTTGTAGGCAATAACGGCCGGGATGGCCGCGAACAGGCCGATGGCGGTAGCGATCAGCGCTTCGGCAATACCCGGGGCCACGGTGGCCAGGGTCGCTTGCTGGGCGGATGCCAGGCCACGGAAGGAGTTCATGATGCCCCACACGGTACCGAACAGACCGATGTACGGGCTGACCGAACCGACGGTGGCCAGGAACGACAGGCCTTGTTCGAGTTTTTCTTCTTCGCGGGAGATGGCCACGCGCATGGCACGCGCCACACCTTCCATCACCGCTTCAGGATCGACACCCGGCTGCTGGCGCAGGCGAGAGAATTCCTTGAAACCTGCACGGAAGATCTGCTCGACGCCCGAATCCGGGTCCGGGTTGCTGCCGGCCTGGCGATACAGCTTGGACAGGTCGATGCCGGACCAGAAGCGCTCTTCGAAGCTCTCCAGGGCACGGCGACCGGCGCGCAGCATGTTGCTGCGCTGAAAGATCATGATCCATGAGGTCACCGATGCGGCTACCAGGATCAGCATTACCAGTTGCACCACGACACTGGCATTGCTGACCAGGCTCCACATGGAGGAATGGTCGACGACGTTAGCTTCCACGCTTTATCTCCTGCTCTGAGTGTGTACCCGCGCCGCTCACGCCGGCAAAGGCCGCGCGTAGAGCTTCGGGAATGGCCCGGGGTTTCAAACTATGGGTGCGCACACAGGCCACCAAAAACTGCCCTTCGCAGAGCAGCACATTATCCGCAGCCCGCCTGACCTGCTGCTTGAAGCGCAGGCTGACGCGGTTCAATTCGATGACATCGGCAGTCACCACAAGCTCGTCATCCAGTCGCGCCGGCGCGTGGTAGCGCGCTTCGCTGGAATGCACGACGAATAACAGGTCCTCCCCTGCCAGCGCGGATTGGGCGAAACCCAGTTCCCGCAGCCGTTCGGTTCGAGCCCGTTCCATAAACTTGAGGTAATTGACGTAGTAGACGATGCCGCCAGCATCGGTGTCCTCGTAATAAACGCGACAGCGATGTGCGAACGACTCCAGCCCGTTTTGCGCGCGCATACTCTAGTGCTTACTCCTCAGGTTGCCAATCGGCCGGCAACTGTTTTTTCATTCTCGAATGCATTGACGCTCCAGGCGTCGTCTGGGACAGCACGAACCGGAAAAAAGTCGGGACAAAGAGCGCGTTCAATCGTCCACCGCATCGAGGAATTCGTCTACCACCGGCATCTCACCCATTCGTGTCGGGATGTTTAAGCCAAAGTGCAGATAGGCGTGACGCGTCACCACGCGCCCGCGAGGGGTACGCATGATATAGCCCTGCTGGATCAGGTACGGCTCCAGCACATCTTCGATGGTATGGCGCTCTTCGCTGATGGCCGCGGCGAGGCTGTCGACGCCCACCGGGCCACCGTCGAACTTCTCGATCATGGTCAGCAGCAGGCGTCGGTCCTGGTGGTCGAAGCCGCGCTCGTCGATGTCCAACAGGTTCAAGGCCAGGTCGGCAATTGGCTTGGTGATGTGGCCCTTGGCGCGGACTTCGGCAAAGTCGCGGACGCGGCGCAACAGTCGGTTGGCGATCCGCGGCGTGCCCCGGGCCCGACGGGCGATTTCATAAGCGCCGTCCGGATCCAGCGGCAACCCGAGGATGCTCGCCGAGCGGCTGACAATGGTCGCCAGGTCGGCGTTGTTATAGAACTCCAGGCGCTGGACGATACCGAAGCGGTCGCGCAGCGGGTTGGTCAACATGCCGGCGCGGGTGGTGGCGCCCACCAGGGTGAAAGGCGGCAGGTCGAGCTTGATGGAACGCGCCGCCGGTCCCTCGCCGATCATGATGTCGAGCTGGAAATCTTCCATGGCCGGATACAGCACTTCCTCGACGATCGGCGACAGCCTGTGGATTTCGTCGATGAACAGCACGTCATGGGGTTCAAGATTGGTCAGCAGCGCCGCCAGGTCGCCCGGGCGCTCGAGGACCGGTCCGGAGGTGCTTTTGATCGACACGCCCATTTCCTGGGCGATGATATTGGCCAGGGTGGTCTTGCCCAGGCCCGGCGGACCGAAGATCAGGGTGTGATCCAGGGATTCGCTGCGCCCACGGGCGGCCTGGATGAACAGCTCCATCTGCTCGCGCACTGTCGGCTGGCCGATGTAATCGGCCAGGCTGACGGGGCGGATCGCGCGGTCCTGGATTTCCTCGCGGTCACGGGGCGCGCCCGTGGCGGCGATCAGACGATCAGCTTCAATCACTTAAATCATTCCCTTCAGGGCGCGGCGAATCATGTCTTCGGTACTCAAGCCTTTTTCCTTGATCGCGGAAATCGCCTTGCTGGCTTCCTGCGGCTTATAGCCCAGGGAGATCAGCGCAGTGACCGCATCGCTCTCGGCGCTGACCGCTGGCGTTAGCGCGTCCGGCTGATTCGGCTGATTCGGCACCAAGGCGAACATCGCCGGTACCGCCTCCCAGGCCTTGAAGCGGTCCTTGAGCTCGACCAACAGGCGCTCGGCGGTTTTCTTGCCAACGCCCGGCACCTTGGTCAGCGCCGAAGTGTCCTGGGATTGCACGCAACGGATCAGCTCATCGACTTCCAGGCTCGACATCAAGGCCAGCGCCAGCTTCGGGCCGACGCCATTGAGGCGGATCAGCTCGCGAAAGAAATCCCGCTCGCGCTTGCCGACAAAACCATAGAGTAACTGGGCATCTTCGCGCACGACCAAATGAGTGTGAAGCGTCAGCGGCTCACCGACCGACGGCAAGCGATACAGCGTGGTCATGGGCACTTCCAGCTCATAACCCAGGCCGTTTACATCCAGAATCAGGTGCGGCGGCTGTTTTTCAGCCAAAGTGCCGCGCAAGCGTCCAATCACGTTTCAGATCCTTGGGCTCTGCCAACCGCTGGCTGGCGAATAACTGCCCGGGCATGGAGGCCAACGACACAGGCACAACTTGCTCGGGTTCATGAATGAATGCGCTGATGCTATCAGAGACGCAGGCGCCCGCCACGACTGCGTGCAGCTCCCAGTCCGTGAGGCAACAGGCTGGAACGGGTATGGGCATGGCAAATGGCGATGGCCAGGGCGTCGGAGGCGTCGATCTGCGGCTTGCTGACCAGTTTCAGCAAATGCATGACCATCATTTGCACTTGCTCCTTGTTCGCCGCTCCCGTCCCGACGACTGCCTGCTTGACCTGGGTCGCGGTGTATTCAGCGATCTCCAGGCTTTCCTCGGCGCCGGCCACGATGGCCGCGCCTCGTGCCTGCCCCAGCTTCAAGGCGGAATCGGCATTGCGGGCCATGAAGACCTTTTCGATACCCATGGTCACCGGGCCGTAGGTCTGGATGACTTCGCGCACGCCGCGATAAACAATCTGCAAGCGCTCGTGCAGTTCGCCCGCGCCGGTGCGGATGCAGCCAGACGCAACGTACACGCAGCCGCGCCCGGTATCGCGAACCACACCGTAGCCGGTGATGCGCGAACCGGGGTCGATACCAAGGATTAAAGTCATAACGCCTGCGAAAGGTAATGCGGTTGCAAAAGGATACAGCTCACCGAAGGTTTGCAGTGAATCCGTGGCGAGGGAGCTTGCTCCCGCTGGGCTGCGCAGCAGACCTTTTTTGGGAGCGCTTCGCACTCCAGCGGGAGCAAGCTCCCTCGCCACGATGATTTCAAGCAAACCTTAAGTGAGCGGCATTACGCCTGTCAGCCCAGCTGTTCAGCCACCGACTCCGGGATGTCGGCGTTGGAGTAGACGTTCTGCACATCGTCCAGGTCTTCCAGCATGTCGATCAGCTTGAGCACTTTCTCGGCGCCTTCCAGGTCCAGTTCGGCACTGGTGGTCGGCTGCATGACGATTTCCGCGTCGGCAGGCGTAAAACCCGCCGCTTCCAAGGCGTTGCGCACGGCATAGAAACTGGCGAACGAGGTGAACACGTCGAACGAGCCGTCTTCATGACTGACCACGTCATCGGCGTCGGCCTCCAGGGCCGCTTCTGTCAACGCATCCTCATCGATGCCCGGGGCGAAGCTGATCTGGCCCTTGCGCTCGAACAGGTAAGCCACCGAGCCATCGGTGCCCAGGTTGCCACCGCATTTGCTGAACGCATGACGCACGGCCGCCGCGGTGCGGTTGCGGTTGTCGGTCATGCATTCGACCATCACTGCCACGCCGCCCGGGCCATAACCCTCGTAGGTCAGCTCTTCAACGTTGTCGGCCTCGGTCGCACCGGCGCCACGGGCGATGGCCCGGTCGATGATGTCGCGGCTCATGTTCGCGCCGAGCGCCTTGTCCAACGCCAGGCGCAGGCGCGGGTTGGAACCCGGATCGCCGCCACCCTGGCGGGCCGCGACCGTCAGCTCACGGATCCACTTGGTAAAGATCTTGCCTCTCTTGGCATCCTGACGTTCTTTGCGGTGCTTGATGTTCGCCCACTTGGAATGACCTGCCATAACTCGCTCCGTTTCTCTTTGGAACATTGCCCGCCCTGCGCGTGCGCAGTGGCCGGCAATCAGAAATATCGACCCCAATGAAAAGGCGCATCCGAAGATGCGCCCTCTCAGGTGCCAGCCTTACTCAGCCTTTGGCTGTTCACGCAGACGAATGTGCAACTCACGCAGCGCCTTGGCGTCCACCACGCCCGGCGCCTGGGTCATGACATCGGCCGCGCTCTGGGTTTTCGGGAACGCGATCACTTCGCGGATCGACTGGGCGCCGGTCATCAGCATCACCAGACGGTCCAGGCCGAAGGCCAAGCCACCGTGGGGTGGCGCGCCGTACTTCAGTGCATCCAGCAGGAAGCCGAATTTCTCTTCCTGCTCGGCTTCATTGATGCCCAGCAGGCGGAACACCGCCTGTTGCATTTCCTTGCGATGGATACGGATCGAACCGCCACCCAGCTCGGTACCGTTCAGGACCATGTCGTAGGCACGCGACAGAGCGGTGGCCGGGTTGGCCTCCAATTCTTGCGGCGAGCACTTCGGCGCGGTGAACGGGTGGTGCAGCGCAGAGAAGCTGCCGTCGTCGTTTTCTTCGAACATCGGGAAGTCGACGACCCACATCGGTGCCCATTCGCAGGTCAGCAGCTTGAGGTCGTGACCCAGCTTGATGCGCAACGCGCCCAGGGCTTCGCTGACGATCTTGGCCTTGTCGGCGCCGAAGAACACGATGTCGCCGTCAACCGCGCCCACGCGATCGAGGATCACATTGAGGTTGGCTTCAGGAATGTTTTTCACGATGGGCGATTGCAGGCCATCAACACCCGCGGCGCGCTCGTTGACCTTGATGTACGCCAGGCCCTTGGCACCGTAGATGCCGACGAACTTGGTGTAGTCGTCGATCTGCTTGCGCGGCATGCTCGCCCCGCCTGGCACACGCAAGGCCGCGATACGGCATTTCGGGTCGTTGGCCGGACCGCTGAACACCTTGAAATCGACGTCCTTGAGCTGGTCGGCCACGTCCACCAGCTCCAGCGGGTTACGCAGGTCCGGCTTGTCGGAACCGTAGCGACGCATGGCCTCTTCGAAGGTCATGTGCGGGAACTCACCGAATTCCAGGTCCAGCACTTCCTTGAACAGGTTGCGGATCATGCCTTCGGTCAGGCCCATGATGTCTTTTTCGTCGAGGAAGCTGGTCTCGATGTCGATCTGAGTGAACTCAGGCTGACGGTCGGCACGCAGGTCCTCGTCGCGAAAGCACTTGGCGATCTGGTAGTAGCGGTCGAACCCGGCCACCATCAACAGTTGCTTGAACAACTGTGGCGATTGCGGCAGGGCGAAGAAGCTGCCGGGGTGAGTACGGCTCGGCACCAGGTAGTCGCGGGCGCCTTCCGGCGTGGCGCGGGTCAGGATCGGCGTCTCGACGTCGAGGAAGCCATTTTCGTCCAGGTAGCGACGGATGCTGGTGGTCATGCGCGAACGCAGGCGCAGCTTCTCGGCCATTTCCGGACGACGCAGGTCGATGAAGCGGTAGCGCAGGCGGGTTTCCTCGCCCACGTCGGAATATTCGTTGAGCGGGAACGGCGGGGTTTCCGACTCGTTGAGCACTTCCAGCTCATAGCCCAGCACTTCGATCATGCCGGACGCCATGTTGGCGTTACCGGCGCCGGCCGGGCGCAGGCGCACCTTGCCAGTGATCTTGACGACATATTCGCTGCGCACGCGGTCGGCGGTAGCGAAGGTTTCAGCGCGGTCCGGATCGAACACCACCTGGGCCAGGCCTTCACGATCACGGATATCGAGGAAAATCACCCCGCCATGGTCACGGCGACGATGGACCCATCCGCAAAGAGTAACTTCCTGACCTTCCAGGCTTTCGTTCAGTTGGCCGCAATAATGGCTGCGCATCATGGTAGTGGTTTCACTTCTCGTAATTCGACATTCGGTTGGAGGCCCTGCCTGTGCAAGAACTCGCGCGTATTCAGTTCAATCGGCTTTGTCGCCACCGGCCAGGTTTTTCTTGGCGCCGGTCTTGAAGTCGGTTTCATACCAGCCGGTACCACCGAGGCGAAAACCTGGCATGGACAGCATCTTCTTCAGCTCCGGCGCCTGGCAGGCAGGGCAGTCGACCAGCGGTGCCGCGCTGATCTTTTGAATGGCTTCCATCTGATGACCACAGGAAGCACATTGATAGTCGTACATCGGCATGGGGTTGTCTCGGCGATCAGGTTATTACGCAAAGCGCGGCTTTGCGGCAAAGAGCGGGATTATATCCATTAAATGCAGCCTGTGCAGCCGTAAGACCGCACAGTCATTGCCGGCAATGTCGTTCATTCCAGGCTTGCGTACCCCACTTGGCGAGGGGACTAGATCACGCACTGATCAATTTCAGCTTCCTTCAAGCTGTGCACAACGCAGACAACACGCACCAAGCCGCTGAAATTGCGCACGCCACCGTGACGCAGATGCACCTCACGATCCACATGGGACAGCAAGGTGCTGACGGAGCAGCTATTGAGCTGGGCCATGTCGCCAAGGATATCCCAATAGATTTGTTCCAGCCGCAGACAGGTGGCGAACCCGTTGAGCCGGATAGAGCGGGCCAAGGGCCGGGCCAGTTGCATGTCAAACCCTCTGACGAACGGGTCGGTGCTTACGGACAGCAAACGTTCGCGCGCACTTCCCCTGGGTTCTTTTCCTTGAATCATACCGTTGACACTCCTTTGCCATACGAGCCTCAGTCGGAACAACCGACCTGTGGCCCTATGGAAGCTCAACTGGATCGCCAGTTCCAGATGACTTTTTGACCATCAACGTAGGACAAGCCAACGGGGAGTTGGCGACAAATCATGCCTTCCTACACGCGACGGCAAGCGATGGCGCCAACGGCAGCACCATCACCTGTACAGACTTATTGATCTTCCAGCAGCGAACGCAGCATCCAGGCGGTTTTTTCGTGGACCTGCATACGCTGGGTCAAAAGGTCGGCGGTGGGTTCGTCGCTGACCTTGTCCAGCAAAGGAAAGATGCCACGGGCCGTACGCGTCACCGCCTCCTGGCCCTCGACCAGTTGTCGAATCATGTCCTCGGCACCCGGCACGCCCTCTTCTTCCTTTATAGAAGACAAGCGCGCGTACACCGAGTAGGCGCCGGGCGCCGGAAAGCCGAGCGCACGGATCCTTTCGGCGATCAGGTCCACCGCCAGCGCCAGCTCGTTGTACTGCTCTTCGAACATCAAGTGCAGGGTCCGGAACATCGGCCCGGTGACATTCCAATGGAAATTATGGGTCTTGAGGTAAAGCACGTAGGTGTCCGACAACAGGCGCGAAAGCCCGTCGACGATGGACTTGCGATCTTCTTCGCTGATACCGATATCAATTGCCATGTGTTTGATCTCCTGACGGTGATGAATTCGACAGCGGCCATTGCACCCTAGCGGGTGTCGCCATCTGTAGCCTGCGACTAATCGCCAGCCCTCCTGAACCGACAAGCCGGGACGGCGCAGGGTTCCGGCGCGGCGCAAAATTCAACCTCCTTTGCCGATCACCTTCGAGCGCCCCGCCGGCGCTTTTCGGCCGACGAACAGCGTGTCACGGCCCCGTAACGAGTTTGAGAAGGCCGGGGCTTTGCTGTTAAATAGGCAGTGTGTCGCTACGCCTCTTTTCCCGGGCATGGCGCATAGGCTGATTCGGGTACGTGTTCCTACGCCTCTCATTGTTCTGGAGCGAACCGCCCCCGACCAGCTCTTCCTTGTGATCTGTCTTAACCGTGAGCCAATCAAAATGTTGAAAATCGTCCACTTGCTAATGGGCGCAGCTGCCCTGCTGCTGTCCTTCATCCCTAGCCTGGGTTCCGAAGCCACACCTTACCTGCAACATCCCGACGCGCTGTACCTGGCCTTTTTCGGCCTGCTCAACCTGACCCTGGCACCCGTCATCCCTTACTGGAACAAAGGTCCACGTCATCAACTGCAAAACCTTGTCAGTGCGCTGCTGGTGCTGGCTGTTGCGTTGCAAACCCTGACCCTGCTGGCGCCCATGCCGGAAATCGGCGGCCAACCCGCCATTCTTTCCAGCCTGGCCGCGGCATTGCTCGCTGTGTTGCTGCACCTGGCCGTCAGCTTCTACAAGAAGTCGTCGCCGGCCGCCGCACCGCAGAACTACGACATGTCCAACCGCGATACCGGCACCGTGAAGTGGTTCAACACCTCCAAGGGGTTCGGTTTCATTTCTCGCGATTCCGGTGATGATATTTTCGTGCATTTCCGGGCGATCCGTGGCGAAGGCCACCGCGTCCTGGTCGAAGGCCAGCGTGTCGAGTTCTCGGTCATGCACCGCGACAAGGGCCTGCAGGCCGAAGACGTGATCGCCGCGCTCCCGCGCCGCTGATCCAGGCGTAAAAAAACCGCGATGCAGCCTGGCTGCTCGCGGTTTTTTATTGCCCGTCGTTCGGGCCCAGGTCAGTAATGCGGGGGTGGCGCGTCTTCTTCGAAGGATTCGAACTGCCCGGCCATTTCCTCTTGGCGCTTGAGAAGTGCGGCCATCTGCAGCTGCAAACGTTCGACAATTCGTTGCTGCGCCACCAGCACGTCATTCAACGCCTGGATAGTGTCATCCTGAAACGCCAGGCGGCTTTCAAGCTCGGTTACACGCTCTTCAAGGTTCATGGTTCAGCCCTCCAGGAACTTGAAATCATCGGTCAGGACCGCTCGCAAGCGTTCGCGAATGGCGCTCACCTGCTCGGCATTATAAGGCTGCGCCGGATGTTTGCCCCATACCGGCGCGGGCCACGCAGCGTCCTCTCGCTTGCGCACGATCACATGCATGTGCAATTGACTGACAACGTTACCCAAGGTTGCAACGTTCAGTTTGTCGGCATCGAACGAGTCCTTGAGCGTTTCGGCCAGCGCCGTGGTTTCTTTCCACAACTGTTGCTGGTCACCGTCATCCAACTGAAACAATTCGCTGATATTTTCCCGTCGCGGCACGAGGATGAACCATGGGTAGTTCGAGTCGTTGGACATGAGCAACCGGCACAGCGGGAAATCGCCGATGGGCAATGTGTCTTGTTGCAATCGTGGATCTAAGGCAAACACCGTGCGTACTCCTTACATGATCGATTGAGCCCGATTTGGCCCGCAGGCCGGCACCGGACGCAGGGGGTCAGCATACCTGTGAACGGCAACGGGTTCATCGCGAATGATGAACCGACATGGCGCCTGCTTTCGACGCCGCGCACCAATACAGCGCAGCGAATACTCGGCGATGCCAAAACAGCTCTATAGACGCCGCATCGAGAATTCGCACTGTAAGTTTTTCGTACAACCAGAAGATTTTCTGCACCAAAATCGCACAGCGCGTCTACGCTCAGTGCACGAAGCATCCGTGATCTACTCACTCGTGGGGTGAACCGGTAACGTTTTTGGTTGTCGCACGGCCTTTCCGGGCGGCAATCACGGCACTGGCCTCGTAGTCAACCTTAATTAAAACAAGGCGTTTGGAGCCCGGTTTCATGAGGTTTCGCTACGAGCAATTGGGAAATGTGAAAAAAACGTGAACAGAAATGGGATTTGAGCATGCTTGTTGCATTCATCCCCACATCGCCTACAGGGGAATCGCCGGACGCGCGAACCTGAAGGCTCATGAATAAAGTGGCAAGGTTGCCCTCAAGGAGCTTCAAGCGCAGTTACCAAGGACTCTTTACGCCGGTGCCGGAAAAAAAAAGCAACTACAAGTTGCGGATCCGATTGCGCCGCACTAGCTGAAATACGACAGGGATCGAGCCATTGGCGACACGGTCGTAAAGAAGCTGAAAGGTTGAATGGGCAAGTATCGCCAAAGAATGTCAGCGTGATATAAGTTTGCGCCGACACAAAAAGAAAGAGCCGCCCAGATAAAAAAACAGGTGGGACGGCAGTACTCTTCTAAAAACCAAAGGAGCAAATCACGATGCGCGTGATGAAGTGGAGCATGATCGCACTGGCTGTATCGGCCAGTACCTCGCAGTTCGCAGTGGCCTCTTCCCAGGAAGAATCCAAGGGCTTTTTTGAAGATCAGAGTTTGAACGTTCTGAGCCGTGCGCTGTACATGAATCGCGATTGGAAGAACAACGACAGCGACGAGCAAAGTTATCGTGAAGAAGCTGGCCTTGGTGTACGTGCCACGTACGAATCGGGCTTCACCCAAGGTACCGTTGGTGTAGGCGTCGATGCCTTCGCATTCGGCTCCGCCCGTTTCGACGGCAGTGCTGGTCGTGCCGGTAACGGTCTGTTCGCTCAGGACAGCGATGGCGACCTAGAACATACTCAGTCGAAGGCTGGTGGCGCGGTTAAGTTCCGTCTGTCCGACACCGTTCTGAAATACGGTAATCAAGTGGTTGCCAGCCCGGTTTTCTCGACTGACGACAGCCGTCTGCTGCCGGAAGTTGCCACCGGCACCCTGATCACCAGCAAGGAAATCAAAGGCCTGGAGCTGAGCGCTGGTCGCTTCACCTCGCTGAGTTCACAGACTGGTATGGGCCGTGACAGCATCAATGGTCGTAACGATGCCGGTATCCGCAACCCTGGCCTGACCTCCGCCAACATTGCAGGTGCTACCTACCAGTTCACCGACAATTTCGTCGCTGGCGTGGCTGCCTCCGACGTTGAAGATTACTTCAAGAAGAAGTACATCAACCTGAACTACACCCTGCCAATCAACGAAGATCAATCTCTGAACTTCGACTTCAACGGCTATGACAGCGAGAGCCAAGGTCGGGAACTGAGCGGCAACATCGACAACCGCATCTGGTCCCTCGCAGCGGCCTATGCTATCGGTGCCCACAAGTTCACCGTGGCTCATCAGCGCTCCACCGGTGATACTGGCTACCTTTATGGCGTTGACGGCAACGGCACCATCTTCCTCGCCAACTCCATCCAGTACTCCGACTTCAACAACGAAGACGAGCGGTCCTGGCAGGCTCGCTACGACCTGAACATGAAGACCTACGGCGTTCCTGGCCTGAGCTTCATGACTCGCTACGTCCGAGGTGACAACATCACCATTGGCGACGACAGCGACAACAAAGAACACGAACTTGACTTCGAAACCAAGTACGTCATGCAGAGCGGTCCAGCAAAAGACCTGTCTTTCCGTGTTCGTAGCGCGTTCTACCGCGGCAGCGATGGTGTTGGCCGCGACAACAACGACTTCCGCTTCATCGTCGAATACCCACTGAGCATCTTGTAATTCAGTGCTAATTCGATAGCGACACCCGCAACAAACAAAAACCGCTCACCTGATCCAGGTGAGCGGTTTTTTTATGCCTGGTGCAATGTCAGCGTTAACACAACTTGTTAAATAGCAAGCTAGCTAAACATAACCTGACCCCAGCGCCGAGTTACATTCAAACCGTTATTGCGCCGGCCCTTCCTGAACAACCCGAATCACCCGTTGCGGAAACGGAATATCAATGCCCGCATCCTTCAAGCGGTCCCGCGCCTGTTCGTTAAGCATGAACATCACGTTCCAGTAGTCCGCCGTTTTCACCCAGATACGCAGCGACACCGTGATCGAGCTATCGCCTAGGGTGGAAATCACCGCTTCTGGTGCAGGATCGGCCAATACGCGCTCGTCCTTGGCCAACTCCAGTAACACTTCCCGGGCCTTTTGCAGGTCGGCCTGGTAATCCACGCCCACGTCGAACACCACTTTGCGAGTGGGTTGGCGATTGGTGTTGGTGATGATGCCGTTGGACAGGTTGCCGTTGGGCACGATAACGGTCTTGTTGTCACCGGTACGAATGATCGTGTGGAAGATCTGGATGCTGTCGACCGTACCGGCCACGCCTTGGGCTTCGATCCAGTCACCGATGCGAAACGGACGGAACAGCAGGATCAGCACGCCGCCGGCGAAATTCGCCAGGCTGCCCTGCAAGGCCAGGCCGATCGCCAAGCCTGCCGCACCGATGGCCGCGACGAACGAGGTGGTTTCCACGCCGATCATCGACGCGACGCTGACGATCAGTAAAATCTTGAGGATGACGTTCGCCAGGGTGCTGATAAACCCTTGCAATGCCAAGTCGGCATTGCGCAAGGCCAGCAGTGCGCCCAGTTTGCGGGTCAACTTGTTGATCAGCCACCAGCCGATAGCCAGGGTGACGACCGCCAGCAGCACGCGGCTGCCGTACTCCATGATCATCGGTATCCAGGCCTGGGAAGCCTTGACCAGGTGGTCCACTTCAGCGTTCAAGTCCATCTAACTCTCCTTATTCCTGTTGCACGCGGCATGTTGTGTGTTTCCGTATAACGGAGATCAGTCGCGGAAGTTATTGAATTGCAGGGGCATGCCGAATTCCTTCCCGCGCAGCGCGGCGATGGCTTCCTGCAAGTCGTCACGCTTCTTGCCGGTCACGCGCACCTGCTCGCCCTGGATGGCGGCCTGTACCTTGAGCTTGGCGTCCTTGATGTGGGCAACGATCTTCTTCGCCAATTCCTTGTCGATACCTTCCTTGAGCACGGCTTCCTGCTTCATCAGCTTGCCCGAGGCGTAGGCTTCCTTGACCTCCAGGCATTGCACATCGATCTTGCGCTTGACCAGCGCCAGCTTGAGGATTTCGATCATCGCCTCGAGCTGGAACTCGGCCTCGGCGGTCAGGTTGACGGTCAGGTCCTTTTCCTTGAACTCAAAACTGCCCTTGCCCTTGAGGTCATACCGACGGTCGAGTTCCTTGACGGCGTTTTCAACGGCGTTGGTGACTTCGTGTTTGTCCAGTTCGGATACCACGTCGAATGACGGCATGTAGTGTTCTCCAAATAAAAAGGCGCGCCCGTGACAAAGGCGCGCACTTGGCTTGTGGTTAAAATCGGGCTCATTATAACGGGTCTTTTCCCGTCGTTACCGCGAGCCCCTCAGATGCCAGCGCCAAAGCGAGTAAAAAACTGATGTCCACCACCTGGCATGTCCTGGGAGCCGGCAGCCTCGGCACGTTGTGGGCGACGCGCCTGGCCCGGGCCGGCCTGCCGGTGCGGCTGGTGCTGCGCAATGAGCAGCGGCTGCAGGCTTACCGGGCCAGCGGCGGCCTGACGCTGGTGGAACAGGGCCAGGCGCAGTGTTACCCGGTGCCCGGCGAAACCGCGCAAAGCCCCGAACCCATCCAGCGCTTGCTGCTGGCTTGCAAGGCCTATGACGCGCAAGCGGCGGTGGCTTCGGTCGCCCATCGACTGAGTGCCGAGACGGAACTGATCCTGCTGCAGAACGGCCTCGGCAGCCAGGATGCGGTGGCGAACCGCGTCCCCCTGGCTCGCTGCATCTGCGCCTCGAGCACCGAAGGCGCGTTCCGCGACGGTGACTGGCGCGTGGTGTTCGCCGGCCATGGCTACACCTGGCTGGGCGACCCCGCGCACCCGGTGGCGCCAGTCTGGCTAGATGACCTGAGCGCTGCTGGCATCCCCCATGAATGGAGCGCCGATATTCTCACTCGCCTGTGGCGCAAACTGGCCCTCAACTGTGCGATCAATCCGCTCACCGTGCTGCACCATTGCAAGAACGGCGGCTTGCAGGAACACCACTGCGAAGTGGCAACCTTGTGCGCGGAACTGACCGACCTGCTCGAACGCTGCGGCCAGCCCGCGGCGGCCGAAGACTTACCGGCCGAAGTCGAACGGGTCATCCAGGCCACCGCTCAGAACTATTCGTCGATGTACCAGGATGTCGCCAACCAGCGCCGCACCGAAATCAGCTACCTGCTCGGCCATGCCTGCGCGGTCGCACAACGTCATGGGGTGGCCGTGCCGCATCTTGAACAAATGCGCCAACGCCTGATTGCCCACTTGGACAACCTCGGATTGCCCAGCGACTGAGCAGCGGCTACGCTGGCCCACGTGTTCCTTTTTAGCGACGAGTCAGATGCCATTGCGCCAGCGCCTTGAAAACCTCCCGGTCGGCCAGAAACTGCTGGCGGCCCTGTTGGTATTGTTGACCACCGTTTTGCTGGTGGCGAACCTGACCTTCATCAGCGCGGCCTACTACATTTCCCAGGAAAGCATGGCCCCGCAGGCCTTGCAGACCATCGGCCGGCTGGTGGCCAACCCGAGCCTGATCTCCGACGCGTTGCAGTCGCCGCAGAGCGCCCAGCGCCTGCTCGATGAACTCAACAGTTACGCGCCCCTGCGGGCAGCGGCGCTGTATGACGGTCGGGGTGAACGCCTGGCCGAGTTGCAACAGGGCGAAAAGCTCAGGTTGCCGGAACACTTTCGCCATATGCAAACCTGGCAGGCCGGGGAATTTCGTAGCAACCAAGTCATCACCCTGCCCCGTCCCGGCACCCAACCCGGCCATTTGTTGCTGGTCGCCAGCAGCGAGTTGCCCACCGCCTTCTACACCGGCACCCTGACCGCCAGCCTCGGCATCCTGATTTTCAGCGTGCTGCTGTGGTTGCTCATTGCCCAGCAGATCAAGCGGCTGATTACCCAGCCGATCCACCAACTCGAAGAGCTGTCGCGCCAGGTTACCCGCGAGGAAAACTATTCCCTGCGGGCCGGCCGTGGCAACCATGACGAGATCGGCAGCCTGGCCGAGGCGTTCAACACCATGCTGTCGCGTATCGAAGCCCGGGAGCAGCAGCTCAAGCGCGCCCGGGACGATTCCCAGGCGGCTTATGACCAGGCCCAGGGCCTGGCGGAAGAAACCCGCCACACCAACCGCAAGCTGGAGCTGGAAGTCCAGGTGCGCAGCAAGATCGAGAAAAAGCTCACGGGCTTTCAGAACTACCTCAACAGCATCATCGACTCCATGCCGTCGGCGCTGATCGCCCTCGACGAACAACTCTATGTCACCCAATGGAACCAGGAAGCCAGCGCCCTTTCCGGCACTCGGCTGGACGAGGCGTTGAACCAGCCGATCTTCCTCGCCTTCGAACCGCTCAAGCCCTATCTGCCACAGCTCAAGCAGACGGTCGAGCAGCACACGGTCGCCAAGATCGAGCGCGTCACCTGGACCAAGGACGATGAAGCCAAGCACTACGCCCTGACTTTCTATCCGTTGATGGGCGGCGCCGGACGGGGCGTGGTGATCCGCATCGACGACATCACCCAGCGCCTGTCGCTGGAGGAAATGATGGTGCAATCGGAGAAAATGCTCTCGGTGGGTGGCCTCGCAGCGGGCATGGCCCATGAAATCAACAACCCACTGGGGGCGATCCTGCACAACGTGCAGAACATCCGCCGACGCCTGTCGGCCGAACTGCCCAAGAACCTCGAACAGGCCGAACAGTTGGGGATCGACTTGCCGGTGGTCAATCGCTACCTGCAAAGCCGGGAGATCCCGCAGTTGCTCGATGGCATCCAGCAGGCCGGCGCCCGCGCCGCCAAAATCGTCACCCACATGCTCAGCTTCAGCCGGCGCAGCACCCGGCAAATGGCGCCCTGCGACCTGCCGGCGCTGATCGACCAGGCGGTGGAGATCGCCGGCAACGACTTCGACCTGGCGATTGGTTTCGACTTCAAGGGCCAGGCGATCATCCGCCAGTTCGACCCGAACCTGGGCCCGGTGCCCGGCACGGCCAACGAATTGGAGCAGGTGCTGCTGAACCTGTTGAAGAACGCCGCCCAGGCCATTCACCAGCGCCAGGACGACGGCGAGCCCGGCCGCATCATCTTGCGTACCCGGCTGAACCCGCCGTGGGCGCAAATCCAGGTCGAGGACAATGGCATCGGCATGAGCGAAAACGTGCGCAAACGCACCTTCGAACCGTTCTTCACTACCAAGG
This sequence comes from Pseudomonas sp. Z4-20, assembly GCF_051131955.1. Taxonomy (NCBI): domain Bacteria; kingdom Pseudomonadati; phylum Pseudomonadota; class Gammaproteobacteria; order Pseudomonadales; family Pseudomonadaceae; genus Pseudomonas; species Pseudomonas sp. Z4-20. The sequence goes on along the minus strand of NZ_CP071641.1, from coordinate 1,379,421 downwards.
AAATCGGCCAGGGTACGGGGCTCGGGCTGTCAGTGTCGTATTTCATCATTACCAACAACCACAAGGGCCAGATGGAAGTGCAATCAACGCCGGGCCAAGGCACTTGCTTCACCTTGCGCCTGCCCCTGGCGGGCACTTCGATGGTGGCGCAAGAACACAAGCAAGTGGAGCGCTGAACATGGGTTTTCGCCTGTCGAAGATATACACCCGCACCGGTGACAAAGGTGAAACCGGGCTGGGCGATGGCCGCCGCGTAGCGAAGGACCATCCACGGGTTGAGGCCATCGGCGAAGTGGATACGTTGAACAGCCAGTTGGGGTTGCTGCTGGCCGGGCTGGCCAATGAAATGGGCCAGTATCCGGCACTGGAGGAACTCGTCGAAGTGCTGGCGCCCTGTCAGCACCGGTTGTTCGACCTGGGTGGCGAGCTGGCGATGCCGGCGTATCAAGCACTGGATATGGCGGAAGTCGAACGCCTGGAAGCGGCCATCGACGTGTGGAACGACGAACTGGGGCCGTTGGAGAACTTCATCCTGCCCGGTGGCTCGACCTTGATAGCCCAGGCCCATGTGTGCCGGAGCCTGGCCCGCAGCGCGGAGCGCCGTTGCCAACAGCTGAACGCCATGGAGCCGCTGGCGGGGCCGGGGCTGGCCTATATCAATCGGTTATCGGACCTGCTGTTCGTAGCGGCGCGGATCATTGCCCGTCGGCAGGGAATTGCAGAAGTGCTGTGGCAGGCGGCAGCCAAGCCTGCGCACTGATCACTCACGCCTCAGGCCAGAACGCCCGAATCCCCGCCACGCCCTGGGCCCCGGCCGCCCAGGCTTTCTGCTGTTCGCCAGGCCCGACCCCGCCCAGCAAATAAACGGGTTTATCGAACCCGTCGATCAACCGCGCCGCCTCTTCCCACCCCAACGGCTGTGCATCCGGATGGGTCTGGGTCGGCTGTACGGGCGACAGTGTCACGAAGTCCACGTCCATCTGCTGCGCCATGGATAATTCCTCTGCGTTGTGACAAGAAGCCGCCAGCCAGCGATCCTTGCCGAACGGTCGGCCGGCCGCCGCGTGCTTGCGCAGTTGCGCGGCGGTGATGTGCCAGCCAGCGGAGGGGAAATCGCCCAACCATTCAAACGGCCCCTTGAGCATCAACTGGGCCTTGCCCGCACAAAGCCCTGCGGCATCCACCGCCAGGTCGCGGTATTTCGGGTCATAGCCGTTAGGCGCGCGCAGCTGGACCAACTTGATCCCGCCGGCGATAGCTTTCTGCAGGCCACGCAGCAGGGCTGGGGTTTCCAGGCCCTCTGGGGTAATCAGGTACTCGCCCGGCAATCGGGCCGCCGCGACGATTGGCTGATTGGCCGCCGGAAACTCATAGTTCGCAAGCTCCCGAGTGGTCACCCAGGCCAGCGGTTGTCCTTCGGCACCATGGGGCTCGCCGGTGAAGGTCGAGACTTCCCAGACATCCAGCAACACCTGTTTGTCCGGGTAATCGTGACGCACCTTGATCAGCGGTCGGGCAGCGCCGACGACGATGCCCAGCTCTTCATGTAGTTCGCGGGCCAGGGCCGTTTCAACGGATTCATCCGCCTCGACCTTGCCTCCGGGAAACTCCCACAGGCCACCTTGATGCTGGGAATCGGCCCGTCGGGCAATCAGGATCTTGCCGCTGGCGTCACGAATGACCGCCGCCGCTACGTGTACTCGTTTCACCGCGCCACTTCCTCCAGACCAGCCTGCAGCCAAGCCTTGAATGCCGGCCATTGATAAAGGGTTTCGACGTAGTCCGCGTCGACTTCCGGCAATTGCACATGATACGTGCGCAGGGACCAGGAGAAAATGCGCTTGTCGCCAATGATCAGGTGCAGGCTCATGTGATTCCTTACTCGCGTTGGGAGCAGCTCGGTCCCGAGCGGTTTAAGTCCGGTACTCAGCGTTGATCTTCACGTACTCGTGGGACAGGTCGGTGGTCCAGATCGTTTCGCTGCAATCGCCACGTCCCAGTTCGATGCGGATGGTGATTTCTTCCTGCTGCATCACCGCCGCGCCTTGGGCTTCGGTATAGGTGGAGGCGCGGGCGCCTTTGCTGGCGATGCAGACGTCACCGAGGAACACGTCGATCTTGCTCACGTCCAGCTCCGGCACGCCGGCCCGGCCGACGGCGGCGAGGATCCGGCCCCAGTTCGGGTCGGAGGCAAACAATGCGGTCTTGATCAGTGGCGAATGCGCGACGGTGTAGCCGACGTCCAGGCATTCCTGGTGATTGCCACCGCCGTTGACCTGCACGGTCACGAATTTGGTCGCGCCTTCGCCGTCACGGACGATTGCCTGGGCCACTTCCATGCACACTTCGAACACGGCCTGCTTCAAGGCTGCGAACAGCGGACCGCTGGCTTCGGTGACCTCCGGCAGGTTGGCCTTGCCCGTGGCGATCAACATGCAGCAGTCATTGGTGGAGGTGTCGCCGTCGATGGTGATGCGGTTGAACGACTTGTTCGCGCCGTCGAGCATCAGGTCTTGCAGCACCTGGCGCGAGACCTTGGCGTCGGTGGCGATGTAGCCGAGCATGGTCGCCATGTTCGGGCGGATCATGCCCGCGCCTTTGCTGATGCCAGTCACGGTAACGGTCACGCCGTCGTGCTGGAACTGGCGGCTCGCACCCTTGGGCAGGGTGTCGGTGGTCATGATGCCGGTGGCGGCAGCCGCCCAGTTGTTTTCCGAGAGGTCATCGAGGGCGGCCTGCAACGCGCCTTCGATCTTCTCGACTGGCAGCGGCTCGCCGATCACGCCGGTAGAGTAAGGCAGCACCTGGCTGGCATCGACGCCAGTCAGTTCGGCCAACTTGGCGCACGTGCGCTCGGCGGCGGCCAGGCCTGGCGCGCCCGTGCCGGCGTTGGCGTTGCCGGTGTTGGTCAGCAGATAACGCACCGGTCCTTGCACGCGCTGCTTGGCCAGGATGACCGGCGCGGCGCAAAAGGCATTGAGGGTGAACACGCCGGCCACCGTCGAGCCTTCGGCGCAACGCATGACCACGACATCCTTGCGCCCGGGGCGCTTGATGCCCGCCGAGGCGATACCGAGTTCAAAACCGGCAACCGGGTGCAACGTTGGCAACGGACCAAGACCAACAGCCATGAATGCGCTCCTAAATTAGATGTCTATCGACGCCGCCTTATCAGGACGGCGAATCAAATGGCAAAACGCCGCGGCAGGGAAAACCTGCCGCGGCGCGGGTCGTTCAGCGTTGAAACGGGTTTATTGGATCTGCCCGTGGCAATGCTTGTATTTCTTGCCCGAACCGCAATAGCACAGTTCGTTGCGGCCCAACTTCTGTTCGTTGCGTACCGGCGTGGTTGCCAAGGCGACATCCACATCGACACCCTCTTCCATCGCCTGGACGACTTCCAGGCCTGGGGCTTCGGCGTGTTCGAACTGCATGCGCGCGGCCAGGGCTTCGGCTTCCTGGCGCAGGCGGGCTTCCTCTTCGACCGGGTCTTCGCGACGAACCTGGACATGGGACAGGACCCGGATCGAGTCGCGCTTGATCGAATCCAGCAGCTCGGAGAACAGCGTGAAGGACTCGCGCTTGTACTCCTGCTTCGGATTCTTCTGGGCGTAGCCGCGCAGGTGGATACCGTGACGCAGGTGGTCCATGGTCGACAGGTGGTCTTTCCACAGGTCGTCGAGGACGCGCAGCACAATCTGCTTCTCGAAGGAACGCAGTGCCTCGGCGCCGGCCTGGTCTTCCTTCTCGTTGTACGCGGCGATCAGTTCGGCCAGCAGCTTCTCGCGCAGGGTTTCTTCGTACAGCTTGTCATCTTCATCGAGCCACTGCTGGATCGGCAACGACACGCCGAAATCGCTGCGCAGGGAGGCTTCCAGGCCCGCGACGTCCCACTGTTCCGGCAGCGATTGCGGTGGAATGTGCGCGCTGATGGTCGCGTCGAGCGCTTCGCGGCGGAAATCGGAAATGGTTTCGCCAATGTCATCAGCGGCCAACAGGGTGTTGCGCATGTGATAGATCACTTTGCGCTGCTCGTTGTTGACGTCGTCGAACTCCAGCAATTGCTTGCGGATATCGAAGTTGCGGCCTTCGACCTTGCGCTGCGCCTTCTCGATGGCGTTGGTCACCATCCGGTGCTCGATCGCCTCGCCCGGCTGCATGCCAAGGGCCTTCATGAAATTCTTCACCCGGTCAGAGGCGAAGATGCGCATCAGGCTGTCTTCCAGCGACAGGTAGAAACGGCTGGAGCCGGCGTCACCCTGGCGACCGGCACGGCCGCGCAGCTGGTTGTCAATACGGCGCGATTCGTGGCGCTCGGAAGCGATCACCTGCAAACCGCCGGATTCGAGCACCTGTTGGTGGCGCTTCTGCCAGTCGGCCTTGATCTGCGCGATCTGCTCGGGGGTCGGGTTTTCCAGGGAAGCCACTTCCACTTCCCAGTTGCCGCCCAGCAGGATGTCAGTACCACGGCCGGCCATGTTGGTAGCGATGGTCAACGCACCCGGGCGACCGGCCTGGGCGATGATCTCGGCTTCCTTCTCGTGGAACTTGGCGTTGAGGACCTTGTGCTCGATGCCTTCCTTGTTGAGCAGGGCAGACATGTGCTCGGAGGTCTCGATGGTGGCGGTACCCACCAGGATCGGACGGCCCTGGGCCATGCCTTCCTTGATGTCATTGATGATCGCCGCGTATTTCTCTTCGGCGGTCAGGAACACCAGGTCGTTGTAGTCTTTACGCGCCAGCGGCTTGTTCGGCGGAATCACCACCACTTGCAGGCCGTAGATCTGGTGGAATTCGAACGCCTCGGTGTCAGCGGTACCGGTCATGCCGGACAGCTTGTTGTACAGGCGGAAGTAGTTCTGGAAGGTGGTCGAGGCCAGGGTCTGGCTTTCAGCCTGGATGTTCAGGCCTTCCTTGGCTTCGATGGCCTGGTGCAGGCCTTCGGACAAGCGACGGCCCGGCATGGTGCGACCGGTGTGTTCATCCACCAGCACGACCTGGCCGTCCTGCACGATGTACTCGACGTTGCGATGGAACAGCTTGTGGGCACGCAGGCCGGCGTAGACGTGGGTCAGCAGCCCCAGGTTGTGCGCCGAATACAGGCTCTCGCCTTCGGCCAGCAGGCCGACGCGGGTCAGCATTTCCTCGACGAACTGGTGACCGGCTTCGTTGAGCTCGACCTGACGGGTCTTCTCGTCGACGGTGTAGTGCCCGGCCTGGGTCACTTCGCCTTCGACTTCCTCGACGTGCAAGGTGAGCTGCGGGATCAGCTTGTTGATCTCGATGTACAGCTTGGAGCTGTCCTCGGCCTGACCGGAAATGATCAGCGGGGTACGGGCTTCGTCGATGAGGATGGAGTCGACTTCATCGATCACGGCAAAGTTGAGTTCACGCTGGAATTTTTCATCCATGCTGAACGCCATGTTGTCGCGCAGGTAGTCGAAACCGAATTCGTTGTTGGTGCCGTAGGTGATGTCCGAGGCGTAGGCGGCACGCTTCTCTTCTGGCGGCTGGAACGGTATGACCACGCCAACGGTCAGGCCGAGGAATTCGTAGAGCGGGCGCATCCAGTTGGCGTCGCGGCGGGCCAGGTAGTCGTTGACCGTCACCACGTGCACGCCCTTGCCGGACAATGCGTTGAGGTACACCGCCAAGGTGGCCACAAGGGTCTTGCCTTCACCGGTGCGCATTTCGGCGATCTTGCCTTCGTGCAAGGTCATGCCGCCGATCAACTGGACGTCGAAGTGACGCATGCCCATGACCCGCTTGCCGGCTTCGCGGCAGACCGCAAAGGCTTCGGGCAGGAGTTGGTCAAGGGTCTCGCCCTTGGCGAAGCGGTCCTTGAATTCGGCAGTCTTGGCGCGTAACTGATCGTCCGAAAGGGCCACCATTTGCTCTTCGAAGGCATTGACAGTCTGTACCGTCTTGAGCATGCGTTTGACTTCACGCTCGTTCTTGCTTCCAAAAAGTTTCTTTAACAAAGGCGCAAACATATCGGCAGGATCTTCCACACTAAAGGGATGGAGGGCGGCCCCATGAGTCGCCCGTGCAGCCCTCATGGCCGCATGCGAACGAGCATTCTACCCGGAAACGATGGTGAGGAAAGTGGCGTTATTCCACGATGCTGGCACAGCGCTGTGACGGGGCTTCCCTAAAATAAGGGCTTTTGCGCGAACTTCAACCCACAAAACGCAGAAGTTACTGATTGATTGTGCAGGTAAAATGCCGCTCGGCAGCTGCGCCCGGAGCGCATCGGACGCTTTCTGCTACCATGGCGCCTCTGTCACTTGTGGTATTCATTCATGGCCTTCCGCCCTCTTCCAGCCAAGGCGCCCGCCGTGCTCCTGCGCGAAGCCAAACCGCTGAAAGCGATCTTCGGCCACGCCAAGCGCCTGGGCCACCTGCAACGGCTGCTGGACAGTCAGCTGCAGCCGGCCGCACGCGAGCATTGCCACGTGGCGTCATGGCGCGAAGGCAGTTTGCTGCTGATCGTCACCGACGGCCACTGGGCCACGCGCTTGCGCTACCAGCAAAAGCGCCTGCTGCGTCAATTGCAGGTTTTCGATGAGTTCGCCAACCTGACGCGGATCCTGTTCAAGGTTCAGCCGCCCACCGTACAGGCCGCCGTCAAGGGCCATACGCTGGACCTGTCCACCGATGCGGCCGCGACCATCCAGGCCACGGCCGAAGGCATCAGCGATCCCAAGCTGCGGGCGGCGCTGGAGCGATTGGCGGCGCACGCCAAACCCAAGGACTGAGTATTCTGGGCGCCTGTCCCTCAGCTTGCGCCCTGACTAGCGGCGCTTGCTGCCTCCCAGCAACGACCCCATCAACCCACGTACCAGTTGCCGACCCAGTTGGTTGGCTGCCTGGCGCATTGCCGATTTCAACGCCTGGCCGGCCGCGGTGCCGAGGAACTCACCGGCCTTTTCGGTAAAGCTCGGCTCTTGCGCGGTCGGTTTTCCCGGCGCCGCTTCGGCCTGCGGTTCCAACCCCTTGCGCCCCATCAGCACTTCATAGGCAGACTCGCGGTCGATGGGTTTGTCATAGCGCCCCTGCAACGCTGAGCCGGCGATGAGTGCGACGCGCTCGGCCTCGGTCAGCGGCCCGATGCGCGACTGCGGCGGCGCCACCAGCACGCGCTGGACCATTTCCGGCGTGCCTTTTTCTTGCAAGGTGCCCACCAGGGCCTCGCCGATGCCCAGCTCAGTCAGCACCGACAAGGCATCGAATTGTGGGTTCGGTCGAAAACCGTCCGCCACCGCCCGCAGGGATTTCTGCTCCTTGGCGGTAAACGCCCGCAAGCCGTGCTGGATGCGCAGCCCCAACTGCGCCAGCACGTCGTCCGGCAAGTCGCCTGGCGACTGGGTCACGAAATACACCCCGACGCCCTTGGAGCGAATCAGCCGCACCACTTGTTCCAGCCGCTCCTGCAACGCCTTGGGCGTACCGGCAAATAACAAATGCGCCTCGTCGAAAAACAGCGCCAGCAGGGGTTTATCCGCGTCGCCGCGCTCGGGCAGTTGTTCGAACAGCTCGGCCAACAACCACAACAGGAACGTCGCGTAGACCTTGGGTGCCTCATGGACCAGGCGACTGGCGTCCAGCAGATGAATCCGGCCGCGGCCATCACTGGCCGGTTGCAGGATGTCTTCGAGTTGCAACGCCGGCTCGCCGAACAGCGCATCCGCGCCTTGCTGCTCCAGCGTCGACAAGCGTCGCATCAAGGCCTGGCTAGAGCCGGTGGTCATCAAGGCCGCATCGTCGCCGAGCAGCTCGGGATTGTCCTTGAGGTGATTGAGCAGCGCCTTCAGGTCCTTGAGGTCCAGCAGCAACAGCCCCTCGCGGTCGGCCACCTTGAACGCCGCGTACAACGCCGCTTGCTGGCTGTCCGTCAGCTCCAGCAGGCTACCGAGCAGCAACGGCCCCATTTCACTCAAGGTCGTGCGCAACGGATGACCGGATTGGCCGTGGATATCCCACAAGGTCACCGGGTAGGCCTGGGGCGTGTGGCCGAGCCAGGGCATGCCAGCGATGCGCTCGGCGATCTTGCCTTGGGGATTGCCGGCGGCACCGAGGCCACATAGATCGCCCTTGATGTCCGCTGCGAATACCGCGACGCCGGCATCGCTGAACATCTCGGCCAGGCGTTGCAAGGTGACCGTCTTGCCCGTGCCGGTGGCCCCCGCCACCAAACCATGTCGGTTCGCCAGGCGCATGGCCTGGGCCACGGGTTGGCCGGCAAGGTCGGCCCCGATGATGAGTTGCGATGAGTCAGCCATTTGGTCACCCGTGATGTTTGCGATATGACGTCATTTTGCACGCTTATATAAAAGCATGCCCGGGACGTTAAGACCCTGGCGCTGGAAACAAAAACATCGTCACGTCTGATGCCGTATCGCTACGTCACCACAACCCAACCGAACATCTATTCTTACTAAAGGTCAACAAGGGAGAACACAGACCGGAGGGACGTTCATCGTGCATATAGCGGACATCACCATGTTCTACGCCCCCGCCAGCGGCGGCGTGCGCACTTATCTGGATGCCAAGCACCGGCGCCTGGGCAATCGGCCCGGCATACGCCACAGCCTCCTGATACCCGGTGCGCATTTGAGCGAGCAGGACGGCATCTACAAGGTTCCAGCCCCTCCCCTGCCCTTCGGCAAGGGCTACCGCTTCCCGCTTCGCCTGGCCCCGTGGCGTAATGTCCTGCGCGACCTGCAACCGGATCTGATTGAAGTCGGCGACCCCTATCTCACCGCCTGGGCTGCCCTGGATGCCCGGCGGCAGCTTGACGTCCCCGTGATCGGTTTCTATCACTCCGACCTGCCCCTGCTGGTGAGCAACCGCATGGGGAACTGGTTCACGCCCAACATCGAAGCCTATGTCAGCAAGTTGTACGGCAACTTCGACCGGGTATTGGCGCCGAGCCAGGTCATGGCCGATAAGTTGACCGGGCTGGGCGTCAGGAATGTCCATGTGCAGCCTCTGGGTGTGGACCTGCAAACCTTCAACCCTGCCGCTCGAGACCCGGAACTGCGGGCCGAGCTGGGCATCGCCGAAGACGCGCGGCTGTTGATTTTCGCCGGTCGCGGCTCCAAGGAAAAAAACCTGCCGGTGCTGCTCAAGTGCATGCAACGCCTGGGCGAGCGCTATCACCTGTTGCTGGTGGGCTCTTCGATGCCCGCCCTGGTGCCGGACAATGTCACGGTGATCGACGAGTTCTGCCCGGCGCCGCAAGTCGCCCGGCTGATGGCCAGTGCCGACGCGCTGCTGCATGCCGGCGACCAGGAGACGTTCGGCCTGGTCATCCTCGAAGCGATGGCCAGCGGCATTCCGGTGGTGGCGGTAGCGGCGGGCGCGTTCAGCGAAATCGTCCAGCAAGAGTGCGGCCTGTTATGCACGCCCAACAATCCACAGGCCATGGCCAATGCGGTGCGCCAACTGTTCGCCGAGGGCTGTCAGCAGCGCGGCGCAAGGGCACGACGCCACGTAGAGCGTCATTACGCCTGGGATTCGGTGGTCAACAGCCTGTTGGGCCATTACTACAGCGTGCTGGGCGCAGAGATGCCACTGCTGGCAAACGGTTGAGGTCAAACCCATGGCGATGACCCCTTCACCCAGCCTGCTGCTGGTGCTTCATGACGTCGCACCGCAGACCTGGCCCGACTACCAGCCCTTCGTCGAAGCCGTCGACGCCCTCGGCCAAGTGCCGATGACCTGGCTGGTGGTGCCGGATTTCCACCATGCCAACGCTCTGGACAATCATCCGAGCTTCAGACGCTTGCTCGACAGCCGTGTCGAACGCGGCGACGAACTGGTCCTGCATGGTTACTACCATTGCGACGACGGCCCGCCCGCCGCTCATCCCAAGGACTGGTTCATGCGTCGGATCTATACCCATGAAGGCGAGTTCTACCACTTGTCCGAGGAAGCCGCCCTCACCCGTCTGCACGCAGGCGTTGAACTCTTCCAGCGCTATCAATGGCCGCTGGAAGGCTTTGTCGCGCCCGCCTGGTTGATGAGTGAGGGCACCCGCCGTGCCTTGCGCCAGTTGCCCCTGAGTTATACCAGCGACACCCAGCACCTTTACCACTTGCCGGACTTCACCCAGGTCGATGCCCCAGGCCTGGTCTGGAGCGCTCGGAGTGCCTGGCGCCGGGGCCTGTCGAAAATCATCAGCGATCAGCGTCAACAGCGTTGGCGCCAGGCACCGGTGATTCGGCTGGGCCTGCACCCGGTGGATATGCGTCACGACTTTTCCCGCGACTATTGGCTGCAGACCCTGGAACGTCTGCTCGAAGATGGCCGGGTGCCGATGACCAAGGCCGGCTGGCTGGCAACCCAGGGCCTGCGGGTCAGCAGCGCCGCATGAAACGCTTGATATGGCTAAGTGCCGCCCTGCTCACGGCGTTGCTGGTTCCGATGTTGTTGGGCGGCGGCGAGATGTGGTCACGCGTGCAGCGCTTTCCGCTGTCGTTGTTGCTGATCATGCTCGGCATGATCGTGCTCTGCTGGGGCCTGAACTCGGTGCGCCTGCGCCTGTTGCTGGGTGAACATCGAGGACGCATTGGCGGGCTCAAGAGCATTGGCGTGGTGATGTCCACCGAGTTCGCCATGTGCGCGACACCCGGCGGCAGTGGCGGCCCGTTGACGCTGATGGCGCTGCTGGCGCGCAACGGCGTGCGTCCGGCCCATGGCAGCGCGGTGTTTGCGATGGATCAGTTGAGCGACCTGCTGTTCTTCCTCTGCGCCTTGCTGGGCATTCTGTTCTACGCCTTGTTCCAGAATCTCAGCCAGCGCATGGAATGGATGCTCGCACTGAGCGCGATTTCGTTGTTCGGCGGGCTTCTCTGCTGCGCGCTGGTAGCTCGCTATCATCGGCGGCTGATTCTGCTGGGGGCGCGGCTGCTGCGTCATCTGAGGGTGAAATCCACGACCCGTCGGCGCTGGGGTCGCAAGATCCTGAATTTCCTGGCGGCCTTTACCGATACCCTGAAACTGCCCCGGCAGACGCTTTTCCAGGTGTTCGGTCTGACCTGCCTGCACTGGGCCTTGCGCTACAGCGTGTTGTACCTGGCATTGAGAGGGTTGGGAGCGGACTTGCAGTGGGCCTGGAGTTTTCTCATCCAGATGCTGTCCCTCAGCGCGGGGCAGTTCAGCCTGCTACCGGGCGGCGCAGGGGCGGCAGAGCTGACCTCAGCGGCGTTGCTGGCGCCCATGGTGGGCAAATCCACCGCCGCGGCGGCGATCCTGATCTGGCGGGCGGTCACCTATTACTTCTATCTAGTGGCCGGCGGTCCGGTGTTCTTCCTGATGGTCGGACGCCCCTTGATCAAGAAACTGATCAGGCTCCGGCAGGCCTGACAGTTCAACGCTTGCGTTCAGGATCGTCTGGCGGTGACGGCTTTTGCAGCGTTTCCCACAGCTGGGCGGCGTCGGGGAATTCCGTGCCGTCTTCCGGCCCCAGCGCTTCGGGATCGTAACGACTCAGGCAGCCCTCGCCCACCGTAGCCGGGGCTTTGGCGGTGGCCTTGTCCAAGGGATCGGTCATTGCTATTGCTCCCTCGAAGTCCTCATGGACCATTGTGGCGAGGGAGCTTGCTCCCGCGCCACAGGGTTCTGCATGGAATCAGAATACGACGGTCTTGTTGCCGTGTACCAACACGCGGTCTTCCAAGTGGTAACGCAAGCCACGCGCCAGCACCATTTTTTCCACGTCACGGCCGAATCGAACCATGTCTTCGATGCTGTCGCTATGGCTGACACGCACCACGTCCTGCTCGATGATCGGGCCGGCGTCGAGCTCTTCGGTCACGTAGTGGCACGTCGCGCCGATCAGCTTCACACCGCGCATCGAAGCCTGGTGGTAGGGCTTGGCACCAACGAACGACGGCAGGAAACTGTGGTGGATATTGATGACCTTATGGGCGTATTCGCTGCACAGCGACGGCGGCAGGATTTGCATATAGCGCGCCAGCACCACCACTTCGGCGTCGTGCTGCTTGACCAGCCGCGAGACTTCGGCGAACGCTGGCTGCTTGTCCTGCGGATTGACCGGTACGTGGTAATAAGGAATGCCGTGCCACTCCACCATGCTGCGCAAGTCGTCATGGTTGGAAATCACACAGGCGATGTCGCAATCCAGCTCATCGCTGTGCCAGCGGTGCAACAAGTCAGCCAGGCAATGGGACTCGCGACTGGCCATCAGCACCACGCGTTTTTTCTGCGCGGTATCGGTGATTCGCCAGTCCATCGAGAACGCTTCGGCAATCGGGGCGAAGGCCTCGCGAAACGCTTCGATGCCGAAGGGCAGCGAGTCGGCACGGATCTCGTGGCGCATGAAGAACCAGCCACTTTGATTGTCCGAATGATGGCTTGCTTCAGTGATCCAGCCGTTATGGGACGCCAGAAAGTTACTGACTTTAGCAACGATGCCGACGCGGTCCGGGCAAGCGATCACCAGCCGAAAAGTGCGCATGAGGAAACTCCAGAACTTCGCAAAAGGCGGCCATTCTAGCCATTGCGCAGCAAAACTGCAGTACCGATGAGGCGCCGAGCCCTTCTTGACCGCCCACGACGTGCAGCCTGCCCCATGAGCGAGGGCTATTTGTGTGAACAGATGCACAGACGCGTCATATATTAATTCGCATTGCCCGTTTTCGTGGCATTGCACTATTTAATTAAATAAACACGGCTTAAATGTTTACTTGATGAAACTGTCTGATTACTATTGCTGCACTGTCTCCTTGTCACCAGCGTCCTACATAAGGTAGTCCAAATGTCCCTGATCACCGAATACAACGCCACAAAACAAGCCATTGAAGAACTGCAACAACGTCTGGCCGACCTGTCTAAAGACGACAAACTGCAAAAAGAACTGGAATTCGAAGGCAAGCTGCGCACGCTGATGGGCGAGTACTCCAAGTCCCTGCGCGACATCATTGCCCTGCTGGATCCAGAAGCCAAGTCGAGCAAAGCACCCCGTGGCGCGGTAAAAACCACCGGCACCAAACGCGCTCGCAAAGTTAAGCAATACAAAAACCCGCACAACGGCGAAGTCATCGAAACCAAAGGTGGCAACCACAAGACGCTGAAAGAGTGGAAAGCCAAGTGGGGCGGTGACGTCGTAGAAGGCTGGGCAACCCTGCTGGGCTAAGCCTCGCCGATCAGCGCTGCTCTTTACGGGCGACGCTTACGGACCCGAAAACGCCAGTCATTACTGGCGTTTTTTTATGCCCTCATGTTAAGTCCTGGCTTCAATCGCTGCAGGGCCGTTCAAAGGCTTAAACGTTTACGCAATTGTTGGCTATAACCCTGCCATTGCATGAGTACCTCTTGCTGCAACGGCGTGGAGAGCCCCATCCACTCAGCCATTGCTTCATCAAAACTTTCCAGGGTATTAGGCGCCCCCCATTCAGGGGACGACAGGCGTTGCTGGCAAAATAGTTTCCAGCGTTCCTGCTCGTTCGGCTCCAAGGTGTCCGGGAAGTTGCGCGCACGGTAACGAAACAATAATTCCGGCAGGCGTTCGTCGTCGAACGGCCAATGCTCTTGCGCCAGTTGAGCGGGATCGGCCAGGCGTACTTGTTCAGATAATCGACGATCACGATCACCCAGGAAGCCTGCGTATAACTGCTGCTCGGGATCTTCGCTGGCAGCAAAGTCTTCCGGCCCATAAATGTGCTGGAGTTTAACTTGCCAGAGCTGTTGTGCGTCACTTAGCCGCAGCGCCCGCTCCTGAAAGCCGTCCATGTCCAGCTGCAGCCGATGCTGGTCTTCGGCGCGCAAGACAGTCAACGGTGCGATGACCGGGCACTTGTTGATATGAATCAGCTTGAGCGGTACCGGGAGCTCCCCTTCGAGCAGTTCTTCGCGACGGGTATACAGGCGTTGACGCAGTAACTGCGCATCATGGTCCAGCAATCCCTGGGGATCGAGGTGCAGGTCGCAGACGATCAAGGCGTTGCGGTTCTTCGGATGCCAGGCCAGCGGCAGCACCACGCCGATGTAGTTGCGCGCCGCCGAGAAACGCCCGGATATATGCACCATCGGCTGCAGCAGGCGGATCTGGTCCAGCACCTTCTGTTTACTGCGCAATTGGAACAGCCAGTCATAGAGCCGTGGTTGCTTCTGGCGGATCAACCGGGCCAGGGCAATCGTCGCGCGCACGTCCGACAGCGCGTCATGCGCCTGGCCATGGTCGATGCCGTTGGCGGCGGTCAGGCGTTCCAGCTTGAGGGTGACGCGACCCTCCTCCTGCGGCCAGATAATGCCATCGGGTCGCAACGCGTAGGCAGCGCGCACCAGGTCGATCAAGTCCCAGCGACTGTTGCCGCCCTGCCACTCCCGCGCATACGGGTCGAAAAAATTCCGATACAGACTGTAGCGCGTCATCTCATCGTCGAAGCGCAAGGTGTTGTAGCCGGCGCCACAGGTTCCGGGAGCGGCCAGTTGCGCGTGGACACGGGTCATGAAATCGGCTTCGCTCAAGCCCTTTTCGGCCAGGCATGCCGGAGTGATGCCGGTAATCGCGCAGGCCGCCGGATGAGGCAGGATGTCGTCGCTGGGCCGGCAATAAAGGTTTACCGGTTCGTCGATCTCATTGAGTTCGAAATCGGTACGGATCCCCGCCACCTGCAACGGTCGGTCGCAACGCGGATTGATGCCGGTGGTTTCGTAGTCGTACCAAAAGATCGAAGTCACGGGGGGTTCCTGAGCTGGGGACTGGCGAAGTCTAGGCGTTCGAACCCGGCGCCCGCCAGCATTGCCGTCGTTGAATCATGTTGCAGGCCATTAAATGACCCACACACGTGTATCGTGTGCCCGCCAGAAGACTGCTAGCATCTGGGCCGAGATCGAACGTCCAAACCGGTCCATTACAGGTAGCCCATGCCCGAGACACCAGCACTGCAAAGGAACGCGCCGCTGCCGCCGCCACTGGACACGCGCTACCAGGTAGAAACGCCCGAAGGTATTGACCTGCCGCTGCGCCCGGCGGGGCTGATGCCCCGCGCGCTGGCCTTCGCCATCGACCTGGGCATACGTGGGCTGGTGCTGGGCCTTTTCTTCATCGTCCTGGCGTTTTTCGGCGAGCTGGGGATCGGCCTGGGTTCGATCCTGCTGTTTGTCATCAGCTGGTGGTACATGGTGCTGTTCGAAGTACTGAACCAAGGCCGTTCTCCCGGCAAGCAAATGATGGGGTTGCGCGTTGTGCAGGACGACGGCAGGCCGATCGGCTGGTCCGCATCGCTGATTCGCAACCTGCTGCGCTTCGTCGACATGCTGCCCTTCGGCTACACCTTCGGGGCAATCTGCTGCCTGCAAAACCCTACTTTCAAACGCCTGGGGGACTTGGCGGCCGGCACTTTAGTGGTCTATCGCGAGCAACCGGTCAAACGCCCCGTACTGCCTTCCGCCCGATCGATACGGCCGCCTTTTGCCCTGGGCCTGGCTGAACAACGCGCCGTGCTGGGTTTCGCCGAGCGCCAGGCAGAACTGTCCGAGGCACGGGTCACCGAACTGGCAACGATCCTCGCCACGCCGCTGAAAGTGCATCCGACAGGCGCCGTGGCCGAACTCAACGGCATTGCCCGCGGCCTGCTGGGGCCGACATGAAGCAAAGCCTGTTCGAAAGTCGCCACCAGGCGCAATGGGACCAGTTGTCCCGGCTGCTCGACCAGTTGGAACGCAGCCGTAGCGTCGCCCAGAGCAGCGACTTCCCCCACGTTTATCGACGGCTCTGCCATCATCTGGCGCTGGCACAGGCGCGCGGCTACAGCAGCCTGCTGGTGGATGCGCTACAGCAACTGGCGCTGCGCGGCCACCAGCAACTCTACCGGGACCGCAGCCGCCCCTCGACCAGCTTGTCGGCCTTCATCCTGGCCGGTTTTCCCCAATTGGTGCGCGAACAATGGCGGTTCGTCCTGGCGGCTGGGCTGATGTTCCTGGGTAGCCTGATCGGCATCGGGATATTGGTCTATCTGTTTCCCGAACTGGTCTATAGCCTCCTGAGCGTCGAGGAAATCAGCGGGATGCGCGCCATGTACGACCCGGCGGCGGGGCACCTGGGACGTTCGATCGAGCGAGCCGCCAGCGAGGATTGGGTCATGTTTGGTTATTACATCATGCACAACATCGGCATCGCCTTTCAGACCTTTGCCAGTGGCTTGCTGTTTGGCCTGGGCAGCGCGTTTTTCCTGTTCTTCAACGGCCTGACAATCGGGGCGGTGGCCGGGCACCTTACCCAGGTCGGCTCCGGCGGCACGTTCTGGTCCTTCGTGATCGGCCATGGCGCCTTCGAACTCACCGCCATCGTGCTGGCCGGCGCCGCGGGCCTGCATTTGGGCTGGGCGTTGATCGCGCCGGGGCGCCTCACCCGCGGTGAAGCCTTGCGGCTCGCCGCGGGCAAAAGCGTGCTGATGATCGGCGGCGTGACATTGCTGTTGCTGATCGCCGCATTCGTCGAGGCCTACTGGTCCTCCAGCGCGGTGACGCCGGCCACCAAATACACCGTCGGCGCATTGTTGTGGCTGCTGGTGCTCGGTTACCTGCTGTTTGCCGGACGAGACCACCATGCGCCTGAGTGACGCCACCGTCGTCATCCGTCCACGCACCACTTGGGAAGCCATGGACCTGGGTGTGCTGATGAGCCAGCGGCATCGGTGGCTGTTGATGACCAGTTGGGCACTTGTCACGCTGCCGGTCTATGCGCTGCTGGCACTGTTGCTGTGGGATTCGCCGTCCCTGGTAATGTTTATATTCTGGTGGCTGAAACCAGCCTTCGACCGGCTGCCCTTGTACATCTTGTCCAAGGCGCTGTTTGGCGAGACGCCCACTTTGAAGCAGGCCTTGCGCCAATGGCCGGCTTTGCTCAAGCCCCAATTGCTCGCCAGCCTGACCTGGCGCCGGCTGAGCCCGAGCCGCAGCTTCCTGATGCCCGTCGTGCAACTCGAAGGGCTTGCCGGTGAGGCGCGGGAGCAGCGTTTGGGGGTGTTACTTCAACGCAACGGCGGTGCGGCGCAATGGTTGACCATCATTGGCGTGCACCTGGAAATGGCCCTGTGGTTCGGCCTGATGGCGCTGTTCTATTTGTTCATACCGCAGCAGGTCGAGCTGGAATGGGATTGGCAGACGCTGATCGCCGTCGCCGAGCACGATTGGTTATGGCTCGAACACCTGATCAACTTGCTCTATCCGCTGCTGCTGATTCTTTGGGAGCCGGTGTACGTCGCCTGCGGCTTCAGCCTCTATCTGAACCGGCGCACCATGCTTGAGGCCTGGGACATCGAATTGGTATTCCGCCGACTGCGCCAGCGCCTGAGCGCCGTCGCTCCGATGCTGATACTGCTGGCATTGACCCTGCTGCCGCTGGCGCCACCGGTCTGGGCCGCCGAAGACAGCAACGCGCCCGACAGTCCCCGACTGCTCAACCAACCGCTTACCAGCGAGGCCTCCCGGGACAGCATCGAGACGATCCTGGAAGCCCCGCCCTTCAAGAATCCGGAAACAGTCACCCGTTATCGTTTCGGTGAAGAACAGACCAGCGAGTCAGCCGAGGCTGGCAAAGCCCCGGGCTGGCTCAAATCGATGTTCGAATGGAGCGCCAAACGCTTCGACACCCTCGCCACGCTGATCCAAGTAATGCTCTGGGCCGCACTGGTGGGCGCGGTCGTGTGGCTGGGCTGGCATTATCGCGAGCGACTCAATGCCCTGGTGAACCTGCGCCCGACGAAGCGCCTGCGCGCAGAGCGGCCCACGCCAGCCCGAATGTTCGGCCTGGATATTCGTGAGGAAAGCCTGCCGGACGACGTCGCGGCCAGTGCCGAGCAGCTATGGTCCGGTGCTCCCCGAGAGGCGCTGGGCTTGTTGTATCGAGCATTGCTCAGCCGCTTGCACCATGAATTCAACGTTCCTCTGAAACCCGCCGATACCGAAGGCCAAGTGTTGCAACGTGTCGAAAACCTCCAACACGAACAGCTATTGGCCTTCAGCAAGAACCTGACGCTGCACTGGCAGAACATTGCCTACGGGCACCGTGCCCCGCCGCCCCATCTGCAACAGCAACTGTGCGATGGATGGCGTCAGCTGTTCGGCCCGGGGGCGTCCCGATGAGCCGACGCACAGGGTTGCTGGTCGGGGCCGTGGTCGCCGCGTTGACCGGTGCTTTGGCCATTTACCTGTACCTGAAGGCCGTGCCGTATCAGGAAGTCATCGAGCATGGCCCCTCCCCCGAGGCCCAGGCCAACCCTTACCTGGCCGCCGAATATTTCTTGCGCAAGCAGGGCATCAACGTCGAGCACGCCAACAGCCTGGACGTCCTGCCGACCCTGGAGCCGCACCAGCGCAGCCTTTTGCTGCTGGGCGAGCGCAGCAACATGACCCCACGGGACGCCGATCAACTGTTGAACTGGACCCGCGCCGGAGGGCGCTTGCTGTTTGTCGCCGAAGCGATATGGGATGACAGCACCAGCAGCAGCGGCGATCTGCTGCTGGACCGCGTGCGCCTACGCCAGTTGCTGAGCAAGGACCTCAAGGAGCCCGATCCCGAGCTCATCAAGGATCCCTACCCGAAACTGACCAAGCTGTACCTGGAGGACGAAGAGGCGCCGGCCTATCTCGGCTTCGACACCGACTTCCACCTCGAAGACCCGCTGAACCTTGTCCAGGCCTGGGCCAACAGTGCGCAGGCGACCCATTTGATGCAACTGAACCACGGCCTGGGCACGATCACCGTGCTCACCGACGCCGAGCTGTGGAAGAACGACCAGATCGACCAATACGACAACGCCTGGCTACTCTGGTACCTGAGCGCCGACACCGACGTCACACTGCTGTTCAATACCGACCATGACAATCTGCTGACCTTGCTGCTGCGCTATTTCCCCCAGGCCTTGGTGGCGCTGCTGGCCCTGGTTGCCCTTTGGTTCTGGCGTTCGGCAGTGCGCCAGGGTCCGCTGCAACAACCGGCGCCCAAGGCCCGCCGCCAACTGCAAGAATACCTGCAAGCCAGCGCCGCGTTCCATCTGCGCCACAACGGTCAACAACAGCTGCTGCAGACCTTGCAGCAGGACGTACTGCGTCGGGCTCGCCAGCTTCATCCGGGCTTCGAGCAACAGGTCGTGGCCGATCAATGGCAAGTGCTTGCGCGCCTGACCCGGCAACCCACCCGAACCATCAGCCAGGCCCTTAGCCCCCGGCCGAAACAGCGCCTGTCCAGCGCCGAGTTCTGCCGCCAGGTCGCCCTTTTGCAAACCCTTAGGAATGCTTTATGACTGAACAGAACGAACCTGCTGCCGGCCAGACCCACGCCGTCCAACAGCGCCAGCGTGCCAGTCAGTTGGCACAGGCGATTCGCACCGAACTGCACAAGGCCGTGGTCGGCCAGGGTGCGGTGATCGACGATGTGCTCACGGCGCTGATCGCCGGTGGTCATGTCCTGCTCGAAGGCGTTCCTGGGCTGGGCAAGACCTTGCTGGTGCGGGCCCTGGCGCGCTGTTTCGGCGGCGAGTTTGCGCGCATCCAGTTCACCCCCGACCTGATGCCCAGCGATGTCACCGGCCACGCGGTGTACGACTTGCAGACCGAGCAGTTCAAGCTGCGCAAGGGGCCGGTGTTCACCAACCTGCTGTTGGCCGACGAGATCAACCGCGCACCGGCCAAGACCCAGGCCGCGCTGCTCGAAGCCATGCAGGAACGCCAGGTCACCCTCGAAGGTCGCGCCTTGCCCATCGCTCAACCGTTCATGGTGCTCGCCACCCAGAACCCTATCGAACAGGAAGGCACCTATCCGCTGCCGGAAGCCGAGCTCGACCGCTTCATGCTCAAGGTGCGCATGGATTACCCCGACGCCGACCAGGAATTGAACATGGTGCGCCAGGTCAGCCGCTCGACCCGTGCCGACATGCTTGATGTGCAGCCGTTGCGCACGGTGTTGCAGGCCAAGGATGTACAAGCGCTGCAGCGCATTGCCAGCGACCTGCCGATGGACGACCAGGTGCTCGACTACGCCGTACGCCTGGCCCGCAGCACCCGCACCTGGCCGGGCCTGACTCTGGGCGCCGGGCCTCGGGCTTCGATTGCACTGGTGCGCTGCGCCCGCGCCCGGGCGTTGCTGCGTGGGGGCGAGTTCGTGGTGCCGGACGACATCAAGGGCTGCGCCCTGGCCGTGCTGCGCCACCGTGTGCGGCTGGCACCGGAGCTGGACATCGAAGGGCTGTCGGTGGACCAGGTGCTGGGGCAACTGCTCGACCAAGTGCCGGCGCCGCGGTTGTGATGAGATCTCCTGTGACGAGCACGCTTTCTGTGCCAGGAATATTCTCTGTGGCAGGCATGCTTTTTGTGGCGAGGGAGCTTGCTCCCGCTGGGCTGCGAAGTAGCCCCCTGGTTCTATCTGACACACCGCCAGGGGACGCTGCGCGTCCAGCGGGAGCAAGCTCCCTCGCCACGGGGATTTGCGCAGCCGAGATGTTGCGATGAAACCCTCGCGCCTGCTGCTGTCCTGGCTCGCTGTCCTGCTGACCGTCGGCATCGTGCTGGGCACCTTGCGGGCGTTGGGCGTCGCGCTGCCCGTCACCCTGCTGTCCATCAACTGGGGCTTGCTGCTGGCCTTGCTGGCCTTGGCGATACTCGACGCGGTGCGGCTGCGACGCTTGTCCTCGCCGCGCGTACAACGGCAGATGCCTGGCAGCCTGGCGCTGGGCCGCTGGAGCGAAGTGCGCCTGGCGATCAGCCACGACTTTACCCAGCCGCTGGAAACGCTGATTTTCGATCACGTGCCCGACGGCCTCAGCTTCGAACACCTGCCGCTGTCAGCTGAGCTACAACCGGGCCAGCTCACCCAACTCGGCTACCGCGTGCGTCCGCTCAAGCGCGGACACTTCACCTTCGAGTACTGCGAAATCAACCTGCCCAGCCCGCTGGGCCTGTGGAGCGACAAACGCCTGATCGAAGCGCTTGACGACACCCGCGTCTACCCGGACTTCGCCCGGCTCTACGACGGCCAATTGTTGGCCGTGGACAACTGGCTCAGCCAACTCGGCATCCGTCAGCGCCAACGACGGGGCCAGGGCCAGGAATTCCATCAGCTACGTGAATTCCGCGAAGGCGACAGCCTGCGCCAGATCGACTGGAAAGCCACCGCCCGCCACCGCACGCCCATCGCCCGCGAATACGAAGATGAACGCGACCAGCAGATCATCTTCATGCTCGACTGCGGCCGGCGCATGCGCAGCCAGGACGGCGAGCTGGCGCATTTCGACCACGCCCTCAACGCCTGCCTGCTGCTCAGCTACACCGCGCTGCGCCAGGGCGATGCCGTGGGCCTGAGCACCTTCGCCAGCGAACAGCCGCGCTATCTCGCGCCGGTCAAAGGCACCGGCCAACTCAATGTATTGCTCAACACCGTCTACGACCTCGACAGCAGCCAACACCCCGCCGACTACCAGGCCGCCGTCACGCAACTGCTGACGCGGCAGAAGCGCCGCGCCCTGGTGGTGTTGGTGACCAACCTGCGGGACGAAGACGATGAAGAACTGCTGACCGCCGTCAAACGGCTGGGCCAACGGCATCGGGTATTGGTGGCGAGCCTGCGGGAAGAGGCGCTGGACCGGTTGCGCCAGGCGCCGGTGCGGACCTTGCCCGAGGCGCTGGCGTATTGTGGAACGGTGGATTATTTGAACGCGCGGGCGACGCTGCATGAACGGCTGAGTGCCCATGGGTTGGCGGTGTTGCAAGCCCGGCCCGGGGAGTTGGGGGCCGAGCTGGTGACGTTGTATCTGGAGTGGAAGAAGGCGGGGGATTTGTAGGTGATCGATCACCTTGACGCTAAAACATTTACCTCTGCGTTGATTGCCCGTGTGGGCAGGTCTGGACTGCGTAACTCCAACACGAAAGGCCCGTAATGCGCTGGCTTAGTCAAGATAGACCACCTCAAGGGGGCCGCCGTTACCGGCTGCGGCTGGAACAACCCGGGATCGAACTCCAACCCAAGGCCTTCGTACCCCTGCATCCACAAATCAACGCTGGTTGAGTCAATCAAACTGCTGCCTTCCTTGACTCTCAATTCCAAGGTGTTAGTGGTTCCATCTTTGAGGTAGAGGTCCCTATGAGCCAGATCGAACAGTTGTTCGTTCAGGTAGAACGTGAACTCTTCCAGCCAGCTATCTGTATCGCGTGTAATCCCCGGCACAGGTGGTGACATTGGCATGTCACTCATCAAGGGCGTGGCGAACTGCAACACAAAGGTCCTGTTTTGCGCTTGGTCGGCGGATATGGACCAGCTCAAGGAACTACTCCCTTGCTCCATCGCAACCGGCTGCCCCAACGGCGGATCGATAACAAGGTTCTGTGCCTCTTCGCCAGGCTTGTAGTCCAGAAGGATCCGGGCATGCGGATCGCCGATCAGCCAACTATCCCTATAATCCAGCTTCAATGTATAACGCTGTCCAGCAAATACATTCAGTTTTATTTCAGACCACTGTACTCGAGTGTTGTTGACGTAAGGCGTGAATTCACTCGACCACGTCGTCTCATCGGGCACCAACTCAAATTCAATATGCTCAATCTCCCACCCAGCGTACCCACCCCGTACCGAGGCCTCTAAAAGTCCCCGTCTCACGCCTGGCAAATTGAACTCCACTCGGGCTTTGCCATCATCGTCCGTACTCGTCGAAGCAAGCGAGAGGTAAGGGTAATTCCACATAACTTCTACGTTTGGTAATGGCTCACCGGTTAATGCTGATACCACAGTGACAGTCGCTGAAACCAACTCACCCAGATGTCCAGTTGGCTTGGGGCTGGTGAGCGACTGTATTTCCCGGGGGTTGTTCAGGAAATAGGACAACGCCACCGATTCCGAATACGCCACATCGCCTACCGTAGCGGTCAGTTGGGCCGCGCCTGGTGTGATAGGGACAAAGCGCACGTTAGCCACGCCATACCAGTTGGTCACTGAGGTGAGCTCTTCAAGATCGGGGCTGCGCCAAGTCACTGTCCACCCGGCCATCGGCTTACCATTGATCGCCGAGAGCAATTTGACCTCGGCATAAAGCTCGCTCTCCCAATCCAAGATCTGATGGACATTGCCGCTCAGCACCAGCTTCAGCGCCTGTGAACCGGCCCCCACGGACATCGCGTTGGCAGGCGACAGATTCGCCAGTCGCGTTGCCGACAAGCGCAATGCGAAACTGCCGTCGGTAAGATCATTCACCTTGAAGGCGTAGCTCAATCCCCCTTGGGGTAGTTTTTTCGGCACGCCAAGCGCGGCCGGTAAAAACTCCAACCCCAACTCGGCAGGTCCGGTTCCGGTCAGCCCCAATGTCACCTCATGGTCGAACAGAGGGCTATTGTCCGGGGCTTGCAATATCAAGCTGTGGGTACCTCGACGACGAGGGAAATAAGTCTTGTCACCCCAGCGCTGCGGCGGCTGTTCGTCGAATTGAACGGTCAACTCCGCCCAGGGATCATTTGCCAATGGGGTGACCGTCAGACAATGGCTACCCTCGAAGTCGTCATAAAGACTGACGACCGATGCCGTCACTTCATAAGGTCGGGCGTCGGACGGTTCCAGCGCAAACCCAGACCAGCCTGCGGCATCAGTGGGCACGTCAGTTGGCGCTCCCCCTGCACTCCAACTCACCGGCACCTGATCCACAGCAAGTTCGGTGAAATGAGAAAAAACCTGTACCCACAGCCACGCAGGGTCTTGCCCCACAACCGGGTCTACCGGCGAATCGCGCCAGTCCTGAATTCGGACTCTGTTATGTGCAAGCATCATTGGCTTGGCGGTTGCGGCGAAGTCCAGCTGCGGCAGTTCCCATGCAAGGGCAAACTGCCCCGGTTGCTCACTGGCGGTAAAGTCCAGCGTCCAGATTGCACCACCGTCATTGACAGGTTGTGCATTGTCGAGTGGAGGTTGAACGGTCGCATTCAACTGCTCAGCAGACGTCCCGGACCACACCAACCTTGATGCCAGCCCGACCAAGGGACTCAACGCATTAGGCAAAATACTGAAACGGTGGCGAGCCCCCAGGCATGGATAAAGTGTCTGGTCATTCAACTGCGCCGGTATCTGGTCGAGCCTCAGGCTCACTTCTTCCGCCAGATTTTCGGAAACCAGGCGCCCAGCCAATTCCCGGACGACGGAAACACTTTCAAGGCGTAGCTCCAACTCGAACAGACTGCTGGTACTGCCATTGACGGGTGATGCTAGGCTCCATTGTGCCCCAACGGCCGCCAGCGGCTTGGGTGTTTCAAGGTCACTTGGAACCAGACCGATACCCGGTGCAGCCCCTCGCCAATGCAAGCTGATGTTTTTACCGATCCAGCTACTTCCGCTATTCGGCACGACCTTCAACGTATGGGTCCGGCCGCGCCTGCAGAGCACGTCGAGGGCATTACGCTCGACTTCTAGCTCATCCAGGAGAATCGTGACCTCATTTTTCCAGGGGCTGGTCGCGATCGCTTTCACATTGAATGGATGCTCCACCGCAACGGCCTCGGCGTGGGCCTTGATGCTGGCGGTGACAGTTTTGTCCCCAGGGGTCTGCGGCTCGTACAGTAAGCTCGCCCAGCCACCGGCCCCGGTGGGCACGGTGGTGATCGGTCCGTCGGAACTCCTCCATTCAACCAATGCATTGATGACCGGATCACCGTCCCCAGCAGCGATGACGTGCACCCCTTGCACCCGCAACAGCACGCTTTCGTTTTCGTCCACGATCGGAAACTTATTGGCCTCGCGGACTTCGCCCACCTTGACCAGATTGCGCGCCAGCGACATGGTTTTTTTCGGTGAAGGGAGCAACAGTTTGGAGCAGGCCAGCTCAAGGTAGAACCGACCATCCAGGCGGTCTTGGCTCGTCAATGTCCAAGCGAATTCAGTGCCGGTGATCGGGACGGGATCTCCAAGCGCAGGCTCGACGTCAACACCCAGCTGTTCCTGGGGGTCGCCGCTCCAATGCAACGACAGATCCGTACCCAACAACGGACTGGCCACCGGCACCTTCAAGTCCAACGCATAATCCGTGCCTCGGTTGGGGTACCCGGTTTTTTCATCCCAACGCGTCTCCTCCCCCTCGACAACGGTCGATACACTTTTCCACGGGTCTGTCTCAAGGGCCCGGACGGTCAAGGTTTGGGACACAACGCCCGCAGTGTAATAGGGACTTTCAACCGATGCCTCGATTTCCAACTCGCCGGCCTGGGTCGGCAGATAATCGAAATAGGCCCAGCCCTGGTCGTCCGTCAGGGCAACCGTTTTGATCTGGCCGGACGTGACGGTCCAGCTCACGGTCCGCCCACTCAGAGTCTGACGGGTGTAATACGAACCAACCTGAACCCCCAGGCGAACACTTTGTTCGTATTCCAACACCGGGTAATACGCCGCTTCGCGCACGTCGAGGAAGACCAACCGGTGGTGCCCGAGCGACACCTGCAGCGGATAAGGGTCGGCGGTGTACTGGTTGAGCAGATTCATCGAAAACAGGTAGGGCTCGTCCTCACCGATCAATGGACATTCGAGTGTCCAAGGCAATTCCAACGGTTGGTCCTCGCCCCAGCCCGGCGTCGTTTCAACCGCTTCCAATGGATTGTCGTCGCTGGTCAGCGCAGCCTGCGTACCGAGCCAGGCGTTGTCCGGCTCAGGCACAAATTCAAGTTGATGGGACTGGGACACCGTTGCCCCCAGGCATATATATAGCGGACCGGTTGGCGTGTGGGATTGCTCGTCGAGCTTGAGCACTTGCATGGCAACAGGCTCCAGATGCACATGGAGTTTGATTCGGGTGATAAAGACCGCCGATGTGTAGTCCCCGGATGCGTTGGGCGGGCTGAATACGCTGACAATCAGCGTATCCTGCTCATTGAATGACAGATCCAGCTCGACGCGATACTCCTTCGGCAAGAACTCCAGAAGCTCCCCGCTCTTCAGTCGAGCCTGATCCTTCTTTGCATTGCGGGGTGGGCCCGGCAATAACGGGATATCCAGCTGCTCCTCCCGTCCATCAACTTCAATCCTCAATGTACCCTCTTCGGCGTGTCGAACCTCGCAGAGAAAAGTGAGGATGTAGAGAGCCTGGTTGCCTGGGTCCTTCGGAGCCGTCAACGGCTGACTGACTGATGATCTATTGCCAGCCAATAGCACGCGAATCATCTCCCCGTTATACATTTCGCTATCTATGCCCAGCCAGCTCGGATTGGTTGGCCCCTTCCTCCAGTGACTGAACGATTGGGCGAAATCCCCATTGACCACCAAACTCTCATCGGTTCTCACCACGTTATCCATGACACGCTACTCCTTCGGAAGGGGATTGAGTCTATCGGGGGTTTCCGCCTCGACTACCCGGTCCTCGACGGCCCGTATGAAGGTCGGTTCACCGGCTTTCGCCGTGTAGCGAATGCGCACGATAATGTCGGTCAAAGATGCGAGCATCTGTAGCTGTGGGTCATTATTCGGCCATGGAAACTTCAGCATCCAGCGTGAGACAACGCCGGTATTTTCAAAGGGGTTGAGCAGCCCCTCATCCGGTTTCATCGCCGTCATGCCGCTGTCGCCCAGCCCGACGGACAAGGCTATTTGCTGACCACTGCGCAGGTTGAACAGCACATCCGAAGGCGCCACGAACTCTGTCGGATGATGCAGGTAGCGCACCGATTGCAACGACGCCTTGGTGGCGATCATGCTGCCAATCTGCAGCAAGGTGGCTCGCACATTTTCGAAGGGGCCGGTCAGCACCGGCAGGTCGACTTCGATTGAACTGATCTGCCGGCAGTAATGCCCGGGATGATCGCGATCGAAAAGCAGTTGGGTGAGCGCGAACTCCAGCATCCCTTGGCCCCGCAACTGGGCCAGCGCGGCCGCCCACCCATCAACGCCGGCTTGACGCTCGACCGAATCATCGAAAAGCCGACGCAGGGAAACGGTCTTGACCAGCTCCATCCGTCGCTCATGGCGTTGCAGGTATTCACGCTCCATGCGCAACAGGTGCCCGTGCAAATGCTCGCCGGCGGTCAAGCCGTGGCGGTTGTCCAGCCAGACTTGTGGCAAAGGGATTTGGGCATCGTAATCGCCGGTCTCGGCAGTCAACGCGGCCTGGGCACCGAGGCACAGGCTAACGACCGCGTCATAAGCCTGATAATGCAACGCTTTGAGCTGGCCCAGTAGCCAGCCGAACAGTTCGGCATTGCTCGCGCGTTTTTTAATGAAGTTGTAAACCGTCAAGGCCTGGCTGTTGGCTTTCAGCGTTTGCGCCAGGGTAGTTTGCGCGGCCTGCAAGGCGTGGGTCTGTGCGGTGATTTGGGCGTCGATGGCCCGTACCTCCGCCAGCGCCTGATCGCGTTGCAGTTGCCACTCTTCACGGCGCCGGCGATAGCCCTCGGTGGTCGCCTGCTTATCCGCGTCGATCTGCATCGCCGACGCAGCGACACTCAATACGAAACTCACCGCGTCGATGGTCTTGTCCAGACGATGGCCGCCGTTGGCCATGCCGAAGATTGTGGGCAGCGACGCCACGACCGCCCCCGCTGGTTTGATAATCGAGGAGGCCAATTCGAGCTTTTTCGAAAGTTGCAGGTTTTCCATGACCTGGTATTCAACCTCCGAGACGTTTTCATCGTAGCGCCGCGCATACGCCTCGGCCCTCTCCTGGGCCATGGCGCGACTTTGTTCCAACGCGGCCGTGCTCGCTTGCAATTGGGTAATGCTCTGTTCTTGAACGGTCTGGGCGTAGCTTCCCAATTCCACCAGGTGGTTTTGCTGCATTTCCTCCTGCTCGGCCCGGTCACGCTGCTCGAGCAAATGCAGGACCTGGCTACCGTGCTCCTGCAAGCTCTGCACGGCGCGCAACGCCGTCTCGAAGGTCACGCGCCAGCGGAACGCACCGACCACCAGACGCCCGCCCATGGGCCTTGCTCCACCACTACCCGCCGCCAGGTCACGTAGCAATTGGTTGGGATCGGTGGGTGGACTGAACAGCGGAATGTCCAGTGGCTTGCCATCGAGCGTGAGGTTATTGCGCAGGTTGTACAGGCGCTGGCCGGGCAAATCATAGACCGCCAACAATTGCTCATTGATCGGGGCCTTGAACGGCTCGTTTGCCAGCAAGCCCAACAGAGGCGGCGCCTCGGCGGTGGCCGGAAAATCCGCCAGGCTGAACACCAGTTCTTTTTCGAACTGCTCAAGCGCCGGTCGCGAGGCACTTTTGTTCAACAGCCCTTCCACCGTGTTCGTCTCCCAACGGTTCACCGTCCGGACCTCGGGTGCCTTGCCCATCAGGAACTCGGCCTGGACGTAACACAGCTTGGCCGCCACCAAGCTCTCCCGGGTGAGCTGGCGGTAATACCAGTCACCCCAGGCGATCAGGTTTTTAACGTATTCAGTAAACACCACAATCTGGAAGTGCCGGGGCGCCGAATACCCGATGGCATCGGGATCGGTGGGGGCATCGGCTTCACAACCCAGGTTACCGGGACCATACAAGGGTCGGCAGCGCCAGTAGAGAGGTTTTGGATGATCCACGGGAGATCGCCCAAGATCAGCTGGCGCTTGTGGATCGAACAGATAATGCAACCAATTCTGCGCTTCGAGAAAACGATCCTCGGCATTCAAGCGTGCGGTCACCAAGTGAGGCAGATGAAAAAACAGCTCCCAAAAAAATAAACCGTTGGCGCCGTTGAACGCACCGTTGGGCTCCGAAAAATCAGGCACGCCCAGGGGAGGTGGTTCCGATAGGAATTGTGTATCCCAGTCCAGTACCGCATCGACGGAAATATTGGAACGCTGCACCAATTCGGGACCAAACAGCGAGTTCAAACGGGTGTACTTAAGGTTCAGCCCCGATTGGTTGAGGGAAAGAAACTGCGCCGCATCGAGCGTGTTTTTAGACAGGGTCACGGGAGGGAAGTCCGTGACGTTTTTGATCGTCAGTTTAAATCGTTTCTGCCCAGGGCCACCTGTTTCGTCGCCGAACAAAAAGACCGGATCCTGCCACGAGCCCTGCCCCCGCGTGAGCTCCAGCCATTGCGTACTCCAGCCACCCGCAACAGCAAATTCTTGTTCAATCGGGTCCGGATCGTCACCTGCCCGTTGATCAAGTTCCAGTTTTAGAATTACAGGATCCCCAGTCAGCCCCGTTGGCCTACAGAAACCCTGCACGAACAACTTGTCGTCATTACCCACACGAAACGCCACCGCCTGGAAACCCAAGTACGGCGTCAAGGAGCCTGACGCAGCATCGGAAATAACCATCGTCGGCTGATTCGTCAGCGGATGTTGAACTGTTTCGGCAGTGGTAAACCGATAGAGTACAGCCTTTTCCAACCAACCGCCGTCGTCCCAATCCACGGGACGAAACAGCACATCACGCACCGCAAATACCTCCGGATCCACGCCGATCAGCATAACCCCCAGCCTGCCCTGGGGATGATTTGGATCGGCCCAAACGGTCGCGACCAGACGAGCGCCTTGGGGAGGGGGATCCTGGTCCCGCGCGGAGCTGTGCAGGCTCAGCGGAGCTGACCAGTTGCCATTCTGCGCCATGAAAGAAACATTGATATCCAACCTGGCTGGCAAGCCTTCACTGCCTTCCTGCCCCTGCACCTTCGCTTGCCACTGCGCCCATACCAGGCAAAGTCGACCGCTCCAGAACACCGGACGCATGTCCAGCACCATTGCGCCGGCCGGAATATCCGCGGGTTGCCATTCGCTCCATGCCGCCGGATTGATCGCGGCACAAGTAGCAGAGAGTTCAACTTCTGCCTTGCGCCAGAAGTATTGGAAAGGCGGCACCCGCTGCCGACCGACAAAGTAATAATCGGCACGGTCGGCCGTGGCGCCATCCATATAGCCGCTGATCACGTCCAGGTTGCAGATTTGCTCAAAGGATTGCAGGTAATCTTGCAGCGCCGCCTGAACGGAATCAGCGTTCAAGCGTGTCTGGTTGAGGTTGTTTTCCAGTGCCTTGAACAGGCTGGTCTTGCGCCGCCGCACAAAGGGGTTGATGAAATTCTCCGGATAAATCGCAATCAGCTGCAGCGCGGCCCAATCCGGATAA
Source organism: Pseudomonas sp. Z4-20 (assembly GCF_051131955.1). NCBI lineage: Bacteria > Pseudomonadati > Pseudomonadota > Gammaproteobacteria > Pseudomonadales > Pseudomonadaceae > Pseudomonas > Pseudomonas sp. Z4-20. The sequence goes on along the minus strand of NZ_CP071641.1, from coordinate 1,349,371 downwards.
TTGTTATAAAGTTCCCACGTGGCCAGATCGCGCTTGTCGAATTCGATTTTTTCGTAGCCGGGCTCCAGCTTACGGAAAGCGGCGTGAATGAACTGCTGAGCGCAGCTGGTCGCTTCGGCGACCCAAGAGCTTTGTACCGGGTAGCTGTCCAGCGGATCCATGCGCAGCAGTTCGAACAGGTCTGCCGGGGTTCGCAAAAAGTTGTATTTTCCGCCAGATTCCTTGACTTGACCCAAGCAGTACTCCACCAGGGCAGTACGACGCTTTTCGAGAAGTTCAGCGAGATTATTCAGCGCCATGGTCGTTACTCCTGGCTAGCAAACTTAATGGGGTCGAAGTGGGCTTTGCGCTCACTGCCCTCGGCCAAAATGCTGATTTCGAATGTTCCACCCGTCGGGCTGGAAACGAACAACCGTGCCTGCCCCTCCTGGTTGGTGAATGCCTGCCTGGACCGAAAAACCAGTTGTCCATCTGCGGGTTCTGACGATTCGATGAACCATTGCACAAGGCTGGTTTTTCCGAGGTTTCCATACCCGTCCATCAACGTGCCGTAGAGTTCGATTTCCTGGCCGTACGCCACCTCACCCAACGGCACCGGTGACCGAAGCGGTGGCGGAACTTGCAGGGTTTGAACGTCGGCGATGACATGGATGGTGGGCGCGTACTGCGGCTCGAACAGGTCCAGCCAAAACTGCGGGGTTTCCGTGCCCATCACCTTGCCAGGTTTGAACTCCACCTCAACGTTCCCCTCGACACCAGTCGCCTTCTCTTCGATGGTCCCCAGTGTGGCGCTCCACCGAACGAAAACACCGCTCAACGGTGCCCCGGCGCGGTCGCGAAGCGTGACGGTGAAGGTGATTTTCTCGTTGGGTTTATTAGCCACGACGTGAGTGTTATCCACGTCAACGGCAATGTTGACCAATTGCTTCAGATCCTCGGTGGAGGAGGTCAACGCAGACGCACCGGATTCGGTCACGCTCAGCAAGGCGTACTCAGCGGCTTCCTTGTAGGCCGGTTTGTTTATTTCTTCCGGTAAGATCCCGATCAGGAAAATCGTCAAGGCATCCATACCGGTATGCGCAGCCAGTTCCCGAACGCGCATCATCAAATCCAACTGGGTCAGATTTTTCAGGACCTCACATTCCGGATCGATGTGCCTGAGGCATTCGCGCACCTCTTGGACGCTCCAGTTAAAAAACTCGGCGAGCCTGATCCACGATGCTTGCTGGGCCAACCCCAGCGCGTCTTCCCCCAACCCGGAATCCAACGCGTCGACCTCACGCAGGTAATCGAGCAGTTTCTGCGCGGGCTGTTCACTGAGCTCAAAGGCATGGGTGAGCGACGTCAGATAATAAAGCGTGCGCATCGTGAACGCGTGCTTGTTGCTCTCTTCCAGCCCCAGCCAGGCCCGATAGCCATAATCCAGGAAGTCCTGCAACAACCCGGCGCCAAGCGCCAGCTTCGCCACCACGGCACCACGACGGCGCACATCCGCCAGCAGCGCAAGGAGTGGATCAGGCTCCTCGTTACGCCCCCTGGCAGGCGCCTGGCTATCGGAGGGTAGCGGTGCCCGTTCCAGCACTTGACGCAACAACCGATGCACCGTTGCATTGGCCCAGGTCAAGACAGGTAACGCCTGTTCCGAATCGACACCGGCGTAGACCGCAAGGCATTCCTTGGCCACTGATGCTTGGGCCGCCCGGACCTGTAACAACACGCTGAGCATTCTTTCGACAATGGCTGGACGCTCGGGCTCGAACGCTTCGCCCAGGCCATCCCTCACCGCGTCGTCGAGTCTTGGCCGCGCGAAGCCCAGGTATTCGAGTTCAGTGCCCGAATAGGCAATGACCAGCCCATCGGAATCGATCAGCGCCGTCAGCAAATCCAGCCAGTTGCCCCCCGCCAACGGAGGCACGCCGGCCACCAGCAATTCCATATTAGTGAATAGCGCGCCAGGAAGTAGATTGAGCACCTGCTCAAAAAACTGGCGCTCAGCATCGGTGGTGGCCTGGGCTTGAGGGGGCGAGACCTGTTGCAACATCCAAAGCACCGGAAGGTTGCGATCGGCGCACCACTGCGTACAGGCTTGCATGGCATATAGCAGGTTGAGCACATCGGGTGACTCGCCCCGGGCTGGATTGATTTGAGGCTCCCCCGCCACGCCGTCGAGCCAAGGCTTCCCGCCCAGCAATGTCAGCATCAGGACGCCTTCGACCGGTGTGATCCCCAGCAACCTGGGCAACCTGACCAAACGGTAGAAACTGGACAGAATCGCCGCGTTGCGCTGAAAGTTGCCGTTCTGGACACCATGAGCGCCAGCAATCACCTGGGCCAGATAGGCATAGCTTTTCTGATCGATATTCAAGGCGCTACATAGCCTGGCGACTGTCAGGTCGGACTGCCCGGGGTCGGGCATGACTGGAAAGGTTCCTCCATCAAGCATCAAGGGCTCGTTATAGTCGCCCTGATCATTGAAAATCTGATCGAATTGCGAAGGTGCTTCGCCGCGACCATAAATCGAGAACGTGTCGATGAACACCGTAAAGTCGGGCGCGCTGCACCCGTATCGCTCGCGCAGCGACTGAAACAGTCCCAATGCATGTACGACTCGCTCGGTGATCCACCAAGCATTGGCCGGCGCGCCACCGCGCACTTCGGCATTGATGGCCGCCACCAGTAGCGCGTCCACCTGCTCGCTCGGCAGCGCCAGCCATTGGTCCAGGCGCACCTTGCGGTTCATCCGGTCGTACCGATCAACGTTGACAGCGGGGTCTACTGACAACCGGTGAAAAAATGCGGCGCCAGAGTCGTCACCGGTAATTTGAACAGCAGGATGGGCGTTGGCATTGAGGTAAACCGAACCGGAGCGGCCGCTTTCCGGTTCTCCAGATACCGCTCCCGTATACGTCACGTTAGCAGAGCGCACGGGCGCGAAGCGGCGCACCGACAATAAGGCCTCAAGCCCTTGTGTATCCAGTTTGGTCCGCTCGCCAAAGAATGGAACCTGGTAGAGGTTAGCGAACAGATTCTGATTATCGGTACCGAAGTTAAGGGCGTAATAGTCCTCTAGGCTCCCCTCTTGGGGCCGATCTTCCGTCAGCAGTTTTCGTTGATAAGGCCCTAGCCGCGACGCGTGGGCCAAGGCACGACCCGCATCGTCATCCCAGGCATGACGCTGCAGAAAGTAAGGAAACGAGAGGTCAACCCTGTGGGCAAAATCGCCCACGGACAAATCATGCTGGCGCGCGACCGTATCCAGCGTGACCCAATGTTGATAATAAGGTAGCCCGTTGGGGTACCGCGCCTCGATCATGGCGTCTTCCAGATTTTCTGGAGGTTCATGCGCGTTGATGAAGGTTTCCAGCACCGGGACGATGATGTTCACCGCCGACACCGATTGATGCACCGCATTGAAATCGACAGCCAGCGGTTTCAAGTCTTTGCGCCGATCATGCAACGGCAACTTGAGCGGATCGTTCGAGGCCGCCTCGATACGCTGCTCTATCCACCTCAATAGCTCAATCAGATACGCCACGGGTGAGGTCAATGATTCCAGCGCCTGCGGTGGGCACATGCTATCGAAGTCGGGGCGGAATAACTCCTCGAAACTGGGACCCTGAACCAACGACAACAAACCGCTCCCCCTCCTTTCTCCCTCAACCTCGCGACCATACAAATTGTGTTCGATGAACTGGCGCCGCACATAAAGCGCCATGCTGTTGGCCCGGCGCATGAATCGATGGGCATCATCGGGCGTCACGCCATAATCCTTGACCAGCCCCCGCACGCCCTTTTCCACCAGCGGGAAAATAGAGCCGTCTGCCTCCATGTATGTTCGAAGCGCAGGGTATTCGGCGAGTTGCTTTTGGCTGATCAATTGATTCATTAGCTGTACAGCAGGCCGGGAGTCCGCCATGACGGGTTTCCTTGAGTCGACATAGACCTAAGTGGCCTGGTGATGTGACCCGGCCATGAGTTTGCTGGGATAGATTTGGCGCCAACGAAGGCTTCTCGGCTACTGTCAGATCTGACAGTTCATAAGACCGTCCGTCGACGGCCCAGCATCAGGGTTGCGAAGAGGGAGGCAGGACGTCGAAGCGCCCGCTGTCAATCCAATCGGAAACCGTGCCGTCCCCCGCGCTGTCCGTGAGGGTTTGCTTGAATCGGCACCAATGACCGCCGCTGGGTAATGACAACACCGCTTCGCCCTGCCAAGCGCCGGCATCGACTCCAAGGTCGGCGACCAAGGCTCGATCGGGGTTGTACCAACTCACCACCTGCCCGACACCCGGCCTGCCCCGGCCTTCGAACTCGACCGGATTATCGACCCAATGTCCCGACGCCGGCACATCGATGGAAGGTAGATAAGTCCCCAGCACCACGGCGCGCGGCGCCGAATCCTCGGATTCGAACCCCTCGCTTTCCGCCACGGCCACCAGGCCATGGGCACCGCCGGGCTGATCGAGCGTCACGGTCACCGACCAGGTGCGGTCTTCCAGGACCGGGCTGCGTCCCAGTATTTTCAGTTTGGTATCGCCCAGCCTCACCGTCACCGTGTCCCCCGGCACGCCGAAACCCGACACCACGACCCGCCGACCGATGTGCTCATCCATGGCCGGGGTTTCGATGAAGGGAGCGGCTGGGACAACATTGTAGGTCAGCCAGTCGCTATATGCTGAGGTCTGTTCTTTGCCGTTCTCGTCGACAAAGAATTGCCGAGCCCGGACGGTGGTCTCACCAACGGGCAAGGTCACCTCGGCTTCCCAATCGCCATTGAAATTCACGGAAATGTTTTCACGCAACGGTTCGTCTCGGCCTTGTAGCCAGACACTGACCCGCCCATTCCGCATGCCTCTGCCCGACAATTGCGAGGTGCGCGGCAGCTTCCCGCCCGGCTGCGGCACGTCGAATTCCGGAGGCAACAGCACTACCGTAAAAACCAATGGATCACTTGGCTCCGATGGCCGTCCACCCAATGTCTGCTGCGCATCGATGACGTAATCACGAAATTGCAATCCGCTGAGTTCGATAAACCATTCGCCATCAGTGGTGAGCAGTTTTGGCTCGCCCAGAGGCCTGTTGAATTGAGCGTCGCGCAGTTGCATCGTCGCCCCGGCCATGCCCTCCCGCCCTCGAATGGTCACATCACGGCCCACCTCACCAGGGTCGGGATGGGTGATGACCGGTTGGAGCATGGGCACAGACACCGTAAACGTCCTGGATGCTGGCGGCGATGTTTGCTCGGCGTCGGTCTGGGTGAGGGTGGCGGTGTGAGTGATTTCAGGTTCGAACGACGTCTCGCGCCGGAAACTCCAGCTGCCATTGTTATTGGTGACGGGGTGCTCGGTGTTGCTGTCGCTGTATTTGAGTTTCAGAACCGCGCCGGGCCAGCAGGTGCCGCTCAGATCTGGCGAGAGGCCATTTTCCACTGGTGGGTCCATGACCGGAGCCAAAGGTGGGATGGTGATCTCGAGCTTGTACCAGTTCGGTGACGACTGGCCATCCAAGGATTGCTTGAGATGGACTTCTCGTTTGTACGTCGGGCCCCATACCTGTGATACCCGACTTGACCATTCGCTGTTGCTCACCGGCGCGTTGGGCGCGGCATCGCTGCCACCGCCAGGGTTGGCAAGCCTCACCGAGGCTCCGGTGAAACCTTTACCCGAGATCGTTGGTTGATAATCCTGCGTGTAGGTCACTTCGCTTACATCGGGCAACACCCGATTGACGGGGAATGTGTAGGGTTGTGACTCAATCCAGCCACCCGCATGGTTGGAAACCTTCTGAATCGCCCTCAGGCTGTAGCTGCCAAACGGCCAGTTTGTCGCCGTCGTGTACCACCCGTCGTCCTCCACTGGCACCTCGGGCGGCGGCTCGACGGTCGGGCCGCTGACGACTGTGATCTGGACGGTTGCGCCGGTATAGCCTGAGCCGGAGAACCTGATTGCGGTTTCGGACAGGTCGGTGACAGTGACGTTGGTGAGCGTGGCAGGTCGGACGTCAAACGCACGGGGCTCACTGCGATCTGAATCTTCACCGTTGAGTCTCAGCAGTGCGACCAACGATCGCCTACCTGGATCCACCGTCACGGGACAGGTCCAGCTAGTCCCGGCTAACACGCCGGAATGACCAACTTCCACGGCGTTATCGTTGAATACATGGACTTGAGCGCCCAGGGCACCGCCGGTGCCCGAAAGTGTAAAGGTACTATTTTGATACGAGCCAGCGGCAGGGCTGGTAATGACCGGCGTAGAAAGTACCATCACCGTGACTAAATTGGATTTCACGGATTTACGGATTCCGTATTTTTGTATGGCGTAAAACGTCAGGGACGTTGTCTCGCTAGTAGACAGAGAAATTGTAGCGGTCCAATCGCCGTTTGAATGAATCGTGGCAGAGCCTAATAACGCATCGTTGGCATTGTTGTGAACCGTGACGACACCCACGCCGTGATTGGCACCTGTTCCGGTAACGGTGAACGGATTTTCTGCCACGCCTCCAGAAGGAGAATGTATCACCACAGGAGGGACGACCAGGCCTACCGTTACAGAGGTTGAACGAGAATCATAGTTTCCGATTTTCTGCTTGGCATAGAACGTCAGGGTTTGAGTTTCATTGGGCAAGGTCACAGTGGCTGTCCAGTTGCCGGCGGCGCTATTGATCGTGGCGGTACTTAACAGCGCTTCGTTGGATGCATTATGCAGGGTAACCGTCCCTACACCTTGCTCGCCACCAGAACCACTGACAATGAATTGCGTGTTTGGCACGTCTCCGGAGGGAGGGTCCGTGATGGTGACGGGGGTGACGCGCAGGTTGACTATTACGTTCACAGGCCCTGATTGAGTCACTTCAAACCTGTACTGCCCAGGTTCGAGAGGCCCCGTTATCTGAGCAAACCATTGATTGTTCTGCAAAGCGGCCGCCTGCTCAGCCACCCGAACATCGCCTTTGAACACCCGGACCACAATAGGCAAGGCGATCGGTGATGTGCCCTCAACAGGAATCATCGCATTCCTAACGTAAGCATTATCAGCCGGCTTTACAATGGTCACGCTGTGCGGAACGGGTTCGTTATTTTTACTCATAATCACCTCCTTGCGAAACACCCACCGTTCGCCAATTAATTAGATCGAAGGATAGTACTGCTTATACGTGGGTCCAGACGGATCACCCCCCCCCTTATCAAAGATGAATTCCGCCCACACGGTGATCCAGCCCCACTCGCGAAGATTAGCTTCGCGCTCATAGTTATGCCATTTACCATCCTGCCACATAGCATCAGGGGAATTACTTCTCCAGTCCGACGGCTCATTCCAAAGATGCAGGTTTATATTGGCCTTATTCCCCCCCGATTGACCATTAAATCGCGTAATTCTATATTGAAGCGTTTTAAAATCGAAATACCCTCCTACGAACGAGTATTGAAAAGTAAGCTCTCCTCTAAAATTGCCTTTATTCACTGTCAACGTATCAGTTCGAACAGACACGTTATCGTGCCTCTCTTTAATAAGGCGAGACTTGAGAATTTCACTCTCTTTTTCCAGCGCGGACTTTGTCTTTTCTCTCTCTTCCTGCTGAGGCCCAGAAAGTATCTCGGTACTGAGGTCATCTGGAGTTGCACTGTTCATGATTTAGCTTCCAAGTAATTTGAGTCGGCATTTTGCGTATCAACGAGCGGCCTTTGCACCTGTCAAACTTGACAGGTCTGACCAGCGGCAGTCCCTCGGTGCAAGAAAGCGCCCAACTGACTACACCTCCTTGCGCAACGGACTACAGATCCGCCAGAATCCGCCGACTTGTGCGCCTTGGCCTTGCCCCGTAACGTGATTCGCGTCGCTGACACCTCAGCGATCGGGTTTAGTCGCTCGGCGGTCAGATACGGTGTGCACAAGCGTCATCCAGTCGGGCTCCCTGCCCGCACTCGATGGTGGCTGTTCGCAGGGCGCCCTCGGGCGCGCCGGATTTCGTGTCTCCGCCGGTCGACTAACCTGCGTCCAGCCGCCTCCATTCGTTTAGTCGCGAATTGGTGGCAGCCCCATTACGGAGACCGATGATGATCAAACCAACCCCCAATCCCCCGAAAAAAGCCTCACGCCCCACCGCAAAAACCGCCGAAGAAATCAACCTCGACAAAGCCGCGCAAAAAGCCCTGGACCATTACCTCAAGCCCGACAAACCGGCCAAGTCCCAGCGGCAGCTGGACTGCTTCATCGTCGCCCCGGACGCCGACCCCGAAGGCATGCTCGTGCACACCTACGAAACCTTCTGCTCGGTGAGCACGCTGATTCTGGATTTATCCGAAGACCTGGAAGGCGCCCCACGCAACCTGGCCCTGGCGATTCACCAGATGGGCGAGATGGGGGTGTTGTTGCTGGAGAAATTGCTGGATGGCGAGACGAAGGTACAGCGTTGATGGCTGTGTAACAGCGCTGGCGCACCTGTGGCGAGGGAGCAAACTTTCTCGCCACGGTTTAGCGGACTACCCGGCAAGCAGTCGACGGCTCAAGCCGATGCGGGCATCGGATAAAAACAGAAATACTGCTGTAACGCGCTCACCAACTGCCCGTACTCCGGCGGTGCCCTTTGCAGGCTGAAACCGGCGTCGAAATGTTGTGGGGTCACGTCTTCCTGGCACCACAGGCAGGTGGCTTTCACTTTGATATGCTGCTGCGGCCCGTCGTCGGCTGGCATCTTCAAGCGCAGGTCGAAGTGTGCCCCGACCATCAACGGCAAATGGCTGATCAGCATCAAGCCGTTTTCTGAGACGTTGCCCAGAAAACCGATGGGTTTATCGTTGATACCGTTGAACACTTCAAGGAAATACGACAACTGATGTCGTTCAATGCGACGCTCTTTGTACATGTCTTGTATCGCTTTTTTGAACAGCCGCGTACACGGCCAATCGAGTGCTTCGGAACGAGCCTGCACCAGCCCGCTCTCCCCGAGCCCGGTGCCAGACGCTTGCAAGCATGCTGGCGCACTTCTGCCGGTCTCAGGTGACGCTGCGAAATTAGAGCATAGGCTCTAGTCACGACTTGTACAAAAATATAGCTCATGCAGGCATAAGCGTCAGGTCGACACGATGCCAGTCATCGGTCCGACAATCGTTTTGCGCCAATGGTTTCATCGCGACACGATCAGAACGATGTGGGGCGAACAGCCGTGGCGCCGCGAGTCGGGTAATGGCCGAGGCTCTGCAGGGTTTCGAGACGTGCGCGGGCGCGGTAGGCGTATTCGCTGTTGGGGTACTGGGTGAGGATGAATTGATAGGTTTGCGCCGCATCGACGAACAGTTTCTGCCGCTCCAGGCACTGGCCGCGCATCATCGAGACTTCCGGCTGCATGTAGCGACGGGCACGGCTGGCGCGGTCGACCTTGGACAACTCGAGCATGACTTGCTCGCAGTTGCCACGCTCGTAGGCCTTGTAGGCCAGGTTCATGTGGTGGTTCATCGACCAACGGGTACAGCCCGTGATACTCAGGGCCAGGGCAATAAAAAGCACGAATCGCATGGGGAGGTTCTCCTGTCTTGAGCTGTTTATCGACCTGGATGGGAAAATCTTCAGCCTGAAAAGGATCGGACGAGCTCTTGTGGCGAGGGAGCTTGCTCCCGCTGGGGCGCGCAGCGGCCCTGAGATTTTGCGGTCGCTGCGCAACCGAGCGGGAGCAAGCTCCCTCGCCACCCAAGCAATGTTCGGCTTTCGCGCTTGAGAGGCGCAAAAATTTTCAGGAATGTTCATTTCGAAAAACAAACGAATAAGTAGTGCACATGAACGATGACTACACCCAAAGACCATAGTAGCCTTCGCTGGCGCTTGAACTTGAGGAGTCTTGCATGTCCGTCCGTCGCACCAAAATCGTCGCTACCCTTGGCCCGGCCAGTAACTCGCCGGAAGTTCTCGAACAGCTGATTCTGGCTGGCCTGGACGTTGCCCGTCTGAACTTCTCCCACGGCACGCCCGACGAGCACAAGGCTCGCGCCAAGCTGGTGCGTGACCTGGCCGCCAAGCACGGCCGCTTCGTCGCCCTGCTCGGTGACCTGCAAGGCCCGAAGATCCGCATCGCCAAATTCGCCAACAAGCGCATCGAGCTGAAGATCGGTGACAAGTTCACCTTCTCCACCAGCCACCCGCTGACCGAAGGCAACCAGCAAGTGGTCGGCATCGACTACCCGGACCTGGTCAAGGACTGCGGCGTGGGCGACGAGCTGCTGCTCGACGACGGTCGCGTGGTGATGCGCGTCGAAACCGCCACCGCCACCGAACTGCACTGCGTCGTGATCATCGGCGGCCCGCTGTCGGACCACAAGGGCATCAACCGTCGCGGCGGCGGCCTGACCGCCCCGGCCCTGACCGAAAAAGACAAGGCCGACATCAAGCTGGCCGCGGAAATGGAAGTCGATTACCTGGCCGTGTCCTTCCCGCGTGACGCGGCGGACATGGAATACGCACGTCAACTGCGCGACGAAGCCGGCGGCACTGCCTGGCTGGTGGCCAAGATCGAACGCGCCGAAGCAGTGGCCGACGACGAAACCCTCGATGGCCTGATCAAGGCGTCCGACGCCGTGATGGTGGCCCGTGGCGACCTGGGCGTGGAAATCGGCGACGCCGAGCTGGTGGGCATCCAGAAGAAGATCATCCTGCACGCACGCCGCCACAACAAAGCGGTGATCGTCGCGACCCAGATGATGGAGTCGATGATCCAGAACCCGATGCCGACCCGCGCCGAAGTGTCCGACGTAGCCAACGCCGTGCTGGACTACACCGACGCGGTGATGCTCTCGGCCGAAAGCGCCGCCGGCCTCTACCCGCTCGAAGCGGTGCAGGCCATGGCGCGTATCTGCATCGGCGCTGAAAAGCACCCGACCGGCAAGACTTCCAGCCACCGCATCGGCAAGGAATTCACCCGCTGCGACGAAAGCATCGCCCTGGCGACCATGTACACCGCCAACCACTTCCCGGGCGTCAAAGCAATCATTGCCCTGACCGAGAGTGGCTACACGCCGCTGATCATGTCGCGCATCCGTTCCTCGGTGCCGATCTATGCGTTCTCGCCACACCGCGAAACCCAGGCGCGCGCAGCGATGTTCCGCGGCGTGTACACCATTCCGTTCGATCCAGCTTCGCTGGAGCCGCACGAAGTCAGTCAGAAAGCCATCGATGAACTGACCAAGCGCGGCGTGGTGGAAAAAGGTGACTGGGTCATCCTGACCAAGGGCGACAGCTACCACACCACCGGCGGCACCAACGGGATGAAGATCCTGCATGTCGGCGACCCGATGGTTTGATGATCGGCTGACAAACCAACGCCTGGAAAACAAAAAGCCCCGCCATTCACATGGCGGGGCTTTTTGTTGTGCAAACTGATCAGCCCACACCGTTCTCGCGGGTGAGGAAAACATCCGCCAACAACTGATTGCGTGGCAACCCCGCCAGGTACAGACGCTTGGCAAACGCCTCGACCCGTTCCGGCTGGCCGCACACCAAGGCCTGGGTCTGCCGGGACGTCAGGCGCAGTTGCGCCAGTGCCGCTGGCGCCTCGGCCCCGATGATCCACTCAACGCTCAGGTTTGGATGTTTGGCCGCCAGGGCCTGCAGAGGTTTTGCGAGATAGTGTCCGCTGGCGTCACGGGCCACATGTATCAGGCGAATCGCGCCTTGATGCTGCTGGCGCAAGGCTTCGCGCAAGATGCCGAACAACGGCGCCAGGCCTGTGCCGGACGCCAGCAGCCACAACGGCTTGTCATGCCAGTCGGGATCATAATGCAGTGTGCCGCCGCGCAGTTCACCGAGGCGAATCGGGTCGCCAGCCTTCAGTTGTCGCGCCGCACTGATGAATTGACCAGGTTCGCGACAATCGAGGTGAAATTCCAGGAAACGGTCTTCCCCGGGCAAGCTCGCCAAGGAATACGGGCGCGCGACGTCACCGGCCCAGAGCACCAAGTGTTGCCCGGCTCGATAACGCAGCAGTCGCTCTGGGGTGATGCGCAAGCGCAGCACGTCGGCGCCGAGCCAATCCACTGCCACCACCTCGGCAGCCTGGCCGTCGCGTTGCGGATCGAACGTGTGGATCTGCACATCTTCGGTGACTTGGCATTGGCATGCGAGTCGCCAACCTTGGTCACGCTGCGCAGGACTGAGGGCGTCAGGTCGACTGTCACGTACATCGCCGCTCACGCATTGAACCAGGCACGCATGGCAACTGCCGGCACGGCAACTGTAGGGCACCGACACGCCGGCCTGGTTGAGCGCGTCCAGCAAGTTGGCGCCCGCCGTCACCGTCCATTGCCGGCCGGTGACTTTCAGCTCAGGCATCGATGTTCTCCCAGGCGGCGGCGCAACGATTACGGCCGTCCCGCTTGGCACGGTACAAGGCCTGGTCGGCGCGCTGCAAGGCGCTGTCCAGGTCATCGCCCATTTCCAGCATCGTCATGCCCACCGACAGGCTGAGACTGCCGACGCGCAACTCGATCACCTGAACTTCGTTGAACGCCAGCCGCAAGCGTTCGCAACAAGCCGTCAGGCGCGCCGGGTCGCACGCTGGCAGCAACATGACGAATTCTTCGCCGCCATAACGGGCCAGCACATCACCTTCACGCAGGCAGGCCGTGGCCACGGTCGCGAATGCCTGGAGCACCTGGTCGCCAGCGGCATGGCCGTGCAAGTCGTTGATGCGTTTGAAATGATCGAGATCGATCAAGGCCAGCCCATGGGCGACGCCGGGCCGCAATGTATTGAGTTCGCGACTTGCCAGGCGCAAGAAATGCCGACGGTTGAACAGCCCGGTCAGTTCATCGGTGGCCACCAGGTCTTCAAGCTGGCGCATCATGCCGCGCAGGGTGTCCTGGTGCGCCTGCAAGGCGAACCGGCGCTGGCGCATGCGTTGGCGCGAGGTCTGGACGTAGCGGGCATACAACACCAGCCACACCAGCACGATGAACAACACGCACACTTGCAGCCCGGCGAGGGTCGGATCGGAAAGCCGAAAGAAATAGCCGTCCCACAGCGTGATGCCGGTAAAGCTGATGAACACCAGCGTCGCGCAGCGCACGAAGGCCCGTCGCGTCAGGTGGAACAGCCCGAACAGCAGGATCAGCACATAGAACACCAGGAACAGGCCCCGGGCCTGGTCAAGGTGCGCCATCATCCAGGTCTGCCAGCCCAGGCCGATCCAGACCTGTACTTCCGTGAGGCTGGGGTCGGCGAAGCGCAAGTTGCGGCCAGAGATGAACAGCGTGAACAACCCGACCTGGCACAGCACTACCAACACGCTGCCGATGACGACGCCGCGCAACGAGTCGAGGTAATGGCCACTGAAAAACGCCAGCCACAGCAACACCAGTGCCAGCGCATAAGTCGTGGCTGCCAGGGCGAAGCGTTTCAGCAAAAGGCGTTGGATGGCGTTATGGGTCAATCGGTGACTCACCATGGGAAAGGGGGCTGATAGAGGTGTCCTACGCTACAGGCCAGACGCCACTTTAGTGGCGTGTTCGGCAAATGACCATTCAATTCTGGCTCAGAAAAATGGCGTCAAAGCAATGGCCCAGATTGACGCATCTGCCGGCCCCGACGCTGCCCCCGTGGCGAGGCAGCTTGCTCCCGCTCGGCCGGGCTGGCGCTCCAGTACGCAGCGACCGCAAAATCTTGGGGCCGCTACGCAGCCCAGCGGGAGCAAGCTCCCTCGCCACGGGGTGCATTCCAGCCCTTCAGCGCGCAGGTTGCCATCACCAGCAACCTCGCTCCCATAGGTTGCCCGCCTGCGATATACTGCCGCGCCTTTTTAGCGTCGCGCCAGCATGCCCGGCGTGCCTTGACCTGGGGCCAGCTGTAAGCTCCAAGCTCCAAGCGGCAAGTTCAAAGCAGTACGCGTACTGCTTCAGCTTGTTGCTTGGAGCTTGAAGCTTACAGCTGCCTCATAAAATGTTCCCGTCTTAGAGAGGAGCGCGACTCATGACCGTGATCAAGCAAGACGACCTGATTCAGAGCGTTGCCGACGCCCTGCAGTTCATTTCCTACTACCACCCCGTGGATTTCATCCAGGCGATGCACGAGGCCTATCTGCGCGAAGAATCGCCGGCGGCCCGTGATTCCATGGCGCAGATCCTGATCAACTCGCGCATGTGCGCCACCGGCCATCGGCCGATCTGCCAGGACACCGGCATCGTGACCGTGTTCGTGCGCGTGGGCATGGACGTGCGTTGGGATGGCGCGACCATGGGCCTGGACGACATGATCAACGAGGGCGTGCGTCGCGCCTATAACCTGCCGGAAAACGTCCTGCGTGCATCGATCCTCGCCGACCCGGCAGGGGCGCGCAAAAACACCAAGGACAATACCCCGGCGGTCATCCACTACTCCATCGTCCCGGGCAACACCGTGGAAGTGGACGTGGCGGCCAAGGGCGGCGGTTCCGAGAACAAGTCGAAGATGGCGATGCTCAACCCGTCCGACTCGATCGTCGACTGGGTACTCAAGACCGTTCCGACCATGGGCGCCGGCTGGTGCCCACCGGGCATGCTCGGCATCGGTATCGGCGGCACCGCCGAGAAAGCCGCGGTGATGGCCAAGGAAGTGTTGATGGAATCCATCGACATCCACGAGCTCAAGGCCCGCGGCCCGCAGAACCGTATCGAAGAGATGCGCCTGGAGCTGTTCGAGAAGGTCAACCAACTGGGCATCGGCGCCCAGGGCCTGGGTGGCCTGACCACCGTGCTCGACGTGAAGATCATGGACTACCCGACCCACGCCGCCTCCCTGCCGGTGTGCATGATCCCCAACTGCGCCGCCACCCGTCACGCCCACTTCGTGCTCGACGGCACTGGCCCGGCCTCGCTGGAAGCGCCACCGCTGGACGCCTACCCGGAAATCGTCTGGGAAGCCGGCCCGTCGGCTCGTCGCGTGAACCTCGACACCCTGACCCCGGAAGACGTACAGAGCTGGAAGCCGGGCGAAACCGTGCTGCTCAACGGCAAGATGCTCACCGGCCGCGACGCCGCGCACAAGCGCATGGTCGAGATGCTGAACAAGGGTGAAACCTTGCCGGTAGACCTCAAGGGCCGCTTCATCTACTACGTCGGCCCGGTCGATCCGGTGGGCGACGAAGTGGTCGGCCCGGCCGGCCCGACCACCGCCACGCGGATGGACAAGTTCACTCGCCAGATTCTTGAGCAGACTGGCCTGTTGGGCATGATCGGCAAATCCGAGCGCGGCCCGACCGCCATCGAAGCGATCAAGGACAACAAGGCCGTCTATCTGATGGCCGTCGGCGGCGCCGCTTACCTGGTGGCCCAGGCGATCAAGAAATCCAAGGTCCTGGCGTTCGCCGAACTGGGGATGGAAGCGATCTACGAGTTCGAGGTCAAGGACATGCCGGTGACCGTTGCGGTCGACAGCAAAGGCGAGTCGGTGCACATCACCGGTCCCGCCATCTGGCAGCAGAAGATCAGCGAAAGCCTCGCGGTGGAAGTGCAATAACACGCACTTCAGCGCTGTGAAAAAAGGCCGGTGAGCGACATGCCCACCGGCCTTTTTTATATTTTCAAACAACCTATTTCTCGCCACGGGGGTTTCAAATCTTATTCAGCTTGGACACAGCCGTTCATCGGCTGTACCTGCCTGCCTGTCAGATCTGACAGGTTACACCCCTGCGATCTCTTGGCATCCTCAGCCATGCCGGGAATCAACCCTGGCGCGGATCAAAGGGATGAACGTCCATGGCAGAGCAAACGCCCCTCCAGATCATCACGCCGACCATCGCCGGCGGCGCGTCGATTGCGACCATCGGCAACAGCCTCGGCCCGGTCGGCACGCGGGGTGCCGCCTCCCTGACCTTGCCGCTGCCCGTGTCGAGCGCCCGTCTTCTGACACCCTCTCTGGCCCTGCAATACAACAGTCAAAGTGGCAACGGCCTATTCGGCATCGGCATGCATCTGCCAATCCCCAGCATCGCTCGTAAAACCAGCAAAGGCGTGCCGCTCTACGGCGACGACGATGTCATGGTCGGGCCCGACGGGGTGGATATGTGGCCCGATCTTGACGGGCAGACCTGCCGCACAGTGGGCGACCTGACCTACGCGGTGGTGCGCTATTACCCCAGGATCGAGAGTGCCTTCGACATCTACGAACTCTGGACGTCTATCACCAGCCATGCGTTCTGGCGCGTACAGGGCAGCAACGGACACGTGTATTGCTATGGAAAAAGCCCAGCGTCGATCATCGCCAATACATCACGCATCACCGTTCCGCCAACCCCGTCGCACATCGCCGAGTGGCTGTTATTGGAAGAAGTCAGCCCGCTGGGCGAGCACATCTATTACGAATATACGCAGGATCGCGCTGAGTTCGACGGCCCCCATGACTATCGCGCCCAGCGCTACTTGCGACGGGTCTGTTACGGCAACGCCACGGCCAGCGATACCTTGTATTGCTTCGCAAATGAAGATCCGGCCGACCTGGATTGGCACTTTCATCTCGTCTTCGATTACGGCCAACGCTCCCTCGAACTTGAAGAGAAACCCACCTGGACGGCCCCCGACGAGAATGCCTGGAAACCGCGCAGCGACCCGATTCACGCGTACCGCTACGGTTTTGAGGTGGGCACGCGGCGCTTGTGCCACCAGGTGCTGATGTTCCACCAGTTTCCCGCCGACACCGACGCTGAACCGGCGCTGGTGCGGCGATTGCTGCTGGAATACACCGACACCATCAGGGCTGGCTACAGTTTGTTGACCGCAGCCCATTATCAGGACTGGGATGCCGACGGCCGGGTCGAACACAGCCCACCGGTGGAGCTTCAATACACCGACTTTGAGCCAAACCTTGAACCCAAGGCATTTTTTGCCTTGGAAACCATGCCCGGCCTGGAAGACGGCCGTCGCTACCAGTGTGTCGATCTTTACGGTGAAGGCGTTCCAGGTTTCTTGTGTCGCTACGCCGACGGTTGGTATTACCGGGAGCCTGAACGCGGCGCAGGCGAGGATCCTGACGAAATCAGCTATGGCCCCTGGTCACTGTTGCCGAGCATCCCGATCGCGGCCGATCATTCGGCGGCGATGCAGGTGCTGACCGACCTGACCGGCAGCGGCCACCTCAATTGGGTCATCGCCCAACCGGGCATGAATGGTTTTTATACGCTCAACCCGGACCGCAGCTGGTCGACTTTCAAGGATTTTGATTCCTTCCCCACTGAGTTCCTGCACCCCGCCGCGCAACTGGGCGACCTGGCCGGCGACGGTCTGCGCTCGCTGGCCATGATCGGTCCCAAAAGCGTGCGGCTGTACGCCAACCTTCGCGAAGAAGGGTTCGCCGCGGGCGTGGAAGTGCCTCATGAACCGGACAGCGACCTGCCATTGTTCAGCGACGTGCGCAGCGAGCTGGTGCTGTTCGGCAATATGCTGGGCAGCGACACCACCGAGCTGTGCCGTATTCGCTTCGATGAAATCAAGTGCTGGCCAAACCTGGGTCATGGGCGTTTCGGCGAAGGCTTCGAAATGAGCAAACTGCCCTTCACCTACACCGAGTTCGACGCCGAGCGGGTGCGGATCGCCGATCTCGACGGCTCCGGGGCGCCGGCACTGATCTATCTGCAAAGCGATTGTTTCGAAATCTATTTCAACCGCGGTGGCAATGGTCTTGAGCAAACTCCGCTGCGGGTTCCCTGGCCCGAGGGCCTGCGTTACGACCGACTCTGCCAAGTCACCCTGGCCGATCTGCAAGGCCTGGGTTGTGCCAGCTTGATCCTGAGTGTTCCTCATCACGCGCCGGACATGCATCCCCGTCATTGGCGCTACGATTTCGTCGCGACACGGCCCTACCTGCTCAGCGCCACGAACAACAACATGGGCTGCAGCAGTAGCCTGAGCTATCGCAGCAGCGCGCAATTCTGGCTGGATGAGAAACTACGTATCCTGACATTGCGCCAGGCGCCGGCCTGCTACCTGCCAATGGCCCTGCCATTGGTGGCACGCCAGCAACAACTGGACGAAATCACCGGAAACTGCCTGACCCAGCGCTTCGCCTATTTCGAGGGAAACTACGACAGCTTTCACCGGGAGTTCCGCGGCTTCGGTCGCCTGCATCAACTCGACAGCGAACTACCCGGCGCTGCCCTGGACAGCGGTTTTACCGCGCCAGTGCTGGTCAAGACCTGGTTCCACACCGGCCGTACCGTCGATCAGCCGCTCAAAGACTGTTTCGAGGCCGACGACGACGCGCCGCAGCTGGGCCCCATGCTGCTGGCGCGTTTCCATGGGCGGGACGGGGCCGATCAAATCGTCCCCCCCGACCCCGACACCGCCCGGGAAATGGCCTACGCCTTGGGCGGCCACGTATTGCGCAGCGAGACCCATCACGCTGAATCCATCACCCTGCTCGAACCGTACACCGTGACGCAACAACGCTACCTGCTGCGTCAACCGCATGCGAGCAATAGAAGCTTGTTGGTACTGGATGTGGAAACAGTCAGCCTCCAATACGACGGCTTCATCAACGACCCCCAAGTCCAGCACAGCATCACACTTGAGTGGAACCACCATGGCCAGCCGGTGCATAGCTTCGTGGTGCATTACGCCCGGCGCCTGGCCGCGACCGACGATCCGCCCTTTGACGATGATGTCGAGAACATCTGGTGGCGCGACGCCCATGACGATCAGCAGCAGGTTTTTCATCTCATCGAGAGCCGGGCCGAGTCGCTGGACCTGTTTGACGCGACCGGACCACGCATGCAACTGGGCCTGCCCTGGCGCGCTCGAACCAACGGGCTGCAACGCCCCAAAGGCGAGCTTCCAGACGGATTGACCCCACAACAAGTCAGCTACGAATCTTTCTCCGCGCACCAAGACTCACCTCAGTGGGATGCCGCCCGGGTCTTGATCGCCCTGGAAGAACAAACTTACCTGAGCGACGGCTCGGACAACATCCGATTCCCGGCGTTGCGCGGTCCCTTGGAAGTGGCCGAGTTCGACAAACAGGCCCTGGACGCCTACGACGCCGTGCCAGAGCCTTTCGACATTCGCCAGCAACTGGAGACGATTGGCTTCGAACCCATGAAGCTGTTCCTGCCAGAAGACCCAGCCAAGGACGCCGCGCAAGAGCTGTGGTCGAAAAAAATCGGCTTCCCCACCTACCTGCCGCTGGAAGGTTTCTTCCATATCAGCGCCTTGCAGGAAACCCAGAGTCATGGCGTTACAACGACCGACTATGACGACTATCACCTGATGCCCATCGCCGTGACGTTACCGGACGGCTGCACAACCCGCGTCGAATACGACTATCACTCGCTGCTGCCGCAAACAATCATCGACGCCAACGACAACATCCAAGAGGCACTTTATGGCCCGGCCGGAGTGCCCTTGGCGGTGACTTTTCATGGTACCGAGAATGGCCTGCCGACTGGCTTCAAGGCCATCGATAACTACGAGCCGCCCGAAGACCTGTCTCCCGCTCACGCCATCGAAAACCCCGAGGCCACCCTCGGTGACATGGCCAGCGCCGTGCGGATAGAAGACATGAGTTGGATGGGCACGCTTGACTTGGCGATAGTACTGACGACGCAGCGCGACGAGTGGGTCAGCGCCCGCTATCTGCTGCCCAGCGGGCACATTCGTGCGTCGGCGCGTGTTCACCTGGCCCGGCTCAAAACGCGTACCGCCGGTGAGGAACTGCTCTGGACGCTGATCCGGGCGGCCACGCGGGAGCCGGCTCATAGCGTGGTGCTGAGTGCCGATCGCTATCCAGATGACCCATTGCGGCAGATCCGCATTGCGCTCAGCGCCGTGGACGGTTTCGGTCGCGCGTTGCAAAGCAAGCAATTGGTCGAACCTGGGAACGCCTATGCCGTGGCGGCGGACGGTTCGCTGCAAGTGGACGACCAAGGACCTCCCATCGAGCACGAGGCCGACCGACGCTGGCGCGTCAGCGAACGGGTCGAGTACAACAACAAAGGCCTGGTCACGCGGGTCTATCGCCCCTATTTCGCCGATGCCTGGCGCTACATCAACGATGCCTCCATACGCGAACACGGCTACCACGACCAACAGTTCTACGATCCGCCCGGACGGCTGGTGAAGGTTGTCAATGCCAAGGGGCATGAGGCCTGGCATGTCTACCATCCGTGGTACCAGTGCGATCACGATTACAACGATACGGATCCGGGGAATCGACGTGCGTGAGCAGACGAATGCCTTGAGCACCGTTCATTCCCGTACCCCAAATGTCGCGGCGGTCGATGGCCGTGGCCTGCCCGCCAGGCAAATCGCTTACCTGAGAAACCAGGCTTCGGCCCCCCCAACCGCGCTGATAACACGGCAACGCTTCAACGTCGCCGGCCAACTCGTTGAACAATGGGACCCTCGCCTGTCCGGCAACGCCCCCAAACCCAATCAGGCCACGGTCTACAACCTTCTGGGCGAGCCACTGCACACCGACAGCGTCGACGCCGGATGGCGCCTGGCGTTGCCGGGGCTGGCGGGTGAAACCTTGCAATTATGGGATGCCCGCGGCAGTCATTGGCGCACGTCGTATGACGACCAGCTACGCCCGGTGGCCCTGGAGGAAAACGGCCAGGCCAATGTCGACACCTTCGCCTATGCCGATGCTACGGCAGACACGGGTCATAACCTGCGCGGTCAACTGCTTGAGCAAACCGACCCGTCCGGCACCTTGAACCTCGACAGTTATGGCTTGTTGGGGTTGCCCCTGCGCCAGGCGCGTGTCATCGCCGCCAATGATGCCTACGTCACCGAGCAAACCTTCGATACCCTCGGCGCGCTCATTCGCCAGACCGATGCCGGAGGTCATCAGCAGGACATGCGCCTGGACGTTGCCGGGCAACTTATATGGGTGAGTTTGCAACTCAAGCAGGACGCGGCGCGGCAACCGCTGCTGCTGGCGGCCTATTACAACGCCGCCGGCCAGATCGAGCGTCAGGACGCGGCCAATGGCGTCATCAGCCGCTGGACCTATGACCCGGCCGACGGGCGGCTCAGCACGCTACAGGCCGGAAAACCCAGTGAAGCCCCGCGCCAGAACCTGGCTTACGTCTACGACCCCGTCGGTAATGTGCTGCGCATCGAGGACCACACGGTCACCACCGTCCATTTCGCCAACCAGCGCGTGGATGGCCATCGCGACTTCACTTATGACTCGCTCTATCGCCTGACCGGCGCCAGCGGTTTCGAGGGCGACACACCGCACCTGCAACCCGGCCTGCCGGCCCCGATCGTTCCCATCGACCCGAATCGCCGCTTCAACTATGCCCAGCAGTACGAATACGACACCGGCAACAACCTGACCCGCCTGTGCCATGTTCGCGAGGGCAACAATCACACCCAGATCATGCGCATCGACCCAAACAGCAATCGGGGCGTGCGCTGGACGGACGGCGATCCCGAGCCGGATTTCAACACGCTGTTCGATGCCCATGGCAACCAGCGGTTCCTGCAGGCTGGTACGCCAGAGCTGGCCTGGAACCCTCGCGATCAGCTCAGTAGCGTCACGGTGATCCAACGCGACAACAGTTTACGCAACGATGATGAGACCTATCTCTACAGCCAGGGTGAGCGGGTCGAAAAAAACCACACCGCGACCAGCATGGCGCGAAAAACGCACTACTTGCCGGGCCTTGAGATACGTACTTCCAGCGACGGCGAGGTACTCCACGTCATCACCCTTGGGCTGGCATACGGCAGTGTCCGCTGCCTGCATTGGGAGGCTGGCCAGCCTGGGGGGATTGAAGCCGATCAGTTGCGCTACAGCCTCGATGAACCTCATGGCTCCAGCAGCTTGGAACTGGACCGCGCTGGCGACCTGATCAGCCTTGAGTCTTTTTACCCGTTTGGCGGCACCGCCTGGCAGGCCGGTCGCTCATTGGTGGAAGTCGGCTACAAGACGATTCGCTACTCGGGCAAGGAAATGGATACAAGCGGGCTGTATTACTACGGCACGCGCTATTACGCGCCTTGGCTACAGCGCTGGGTCAGCACCGACCCGGCGGGGGATATCGATGGATTGAACCTGTACGGGTTCGTCACCAATAACCCGATGACCTACGCCGACGGCGACGGTTTGATGAAGTTGTTAAAGGTAGAAACTCAAGCGGAGAAAAACACCAGGAAAGAAGAATCGAAGAACCAAAACCAAATGTACCGAAGTCGTTCCCGGTTGACCGCAGGCGTCACCAGGCTCACCGACATTATGAAGATGTCCTCTAGAAGGGCCCTCGAAGCTCAAACGCAACTGGCCAATCATCGCTCGGGCTCGGCCCTTGCCCAATCGGCGGCGATACGCATCGGCAGTCATGTGGCTGTGCAGGCCACAAATTATGGCGTGAGTATTGGTTTTGGCGTCGCGGCCGGAATAGTCGGTAGTGCACTGGGCCCACCTGGCGCCATAGGCTTCGGCCTTTTGGGCTTTACGGTGGGCAAAGGCATCGGCGCTGGCCTGGACTACTTGGCTGAAAGAACAGGTGCAAGTGCATCGGTCAAATTCAAAAGCAGTAAGCTGAGCAAGGAAAAAATCGTGAAGAAGCAGGAATACAAAATGATGCACCTTCCCGAGTATGCCGCGAAAAAAACCCAAGACTTCATCCACGCGGCGACGTCCCCCACGCCAAAGGGCCTTTCGAAACTGGCCAAGGAAACGGTCAACACCGGTACGTCAACCGCCCTGAAAGCTTTAGCTACTACGGGTTCCACCGAAATTTCCGCGTTGATAAAGACGGCAACGGGCGCCGTTGAAATCGTCCATGAAATCGTCGGGGCGGGGCAAGAATTGACCGAGGAAAAATTGGCGATTGCACATACCTACATTACTGGCCTGATCGACTTATTGAATGAGGAAATGGGCACCGTCGAACAGCTATACGATGAGGCAGGTATTGACGCAATCGGGACCTTTGTACCGCTGGAGAAGCTATTTGGAAAATCGAACGGCATCACTCGTGTGGCCCTAAGAAGAGACATGGAAGCCACTATTGGCCGCTTGAGGCAGACGCAAAGCATGCTCTAGTGAGCTCGCATTGACGCACATCTCGACGGGTTGGCGGCAGGGCACCTGTTGCCGCCCTCGTCAAGCATCCGTGCGCACCGAAGCCCTGTCAGACCTGACAGGTTCGGTCCAATGTGTTCGCAGCTATATTGGCTGAAGTGACGAACCCTCTCTGCTTGGACATGGAGCCCTTCGATCGATGAGCGCTATCCACAGCCGCACTCCAGATGTCGTTGCCTTCAACTGCCAAGGCCTGGCGGTGCGGCGCGGCGCGTATCTGCGAAGCCAAGCCTCGCCCCCCCCAACCGCGCTGATAACACAGCAACGCTTCAACGTCGCCGGCCAACTCGTTGAACAATGGGACCCTCGCCTGTTCGGCAACGCCCCCAAACCCAATCAGGCCACGGTCTACAACCTTCTGGGCGAGCCACTGCACACCGACAGCGTCGACGCCGGATGGCGCCTGGCGTTGCCGGGGCTGGCGGGTGAAACCTTGCAATTATGGAATGCCCGCGGCAGTCATTGGCGCACGTCGTATGACGACCAGCTACGCCCGGTGGCCCTGGAGGAAAACGGCCAGGCCAATGTCGACACCTTCGCCTATGGCGATGCTACGGCAGACACGGGCCATAACCTGCGCGGTCAACTGCTTGAGCAAACCGACCCGTCCGGCACCTTGAACCTCGACAGTTATGGCTTGTTGGGGTTGCCCCTGCGCCAGGCGCGTGTCATCGCCGCCAGTGATGCCTACGTCACCGAGCAAACCTTCGATACCCTCGGCGCGCTCATTCGCCAGACCGATGCCGGAGGTCATCAGCAGGACATGCGCCTGGACGTTGCCGGGCAACTTATATGGGTGAGTTTGCAACTCAAGCAGGACGCGGCGCGGCAACCGCTGCTGCTGGCGGCCTATTACAACGCCGCCGGCCAGATCGAGCGTCAGGACGCGGCCAATGGCGTCATCAGCCGCTGGACCTATGACCCGGCCGACGGGCGGCTCAGCACGCTACAGGCCGGAAAACCCAGTGAAGCCCCGCGCCAGAACCTGGCTTACGTCTACGACCCCGTCGGTAATGTGCTGCGCATCGAGGACCACACGGTCACCACCGTCCATTTCGCCAACCAACGCGTGGATGGCCATCGCGACTTCACTTATGACTCGCTCTATCGCCTGACCGGCGCCAGCGGTTTCGAGGGCGACACACCGCACCTGCAACCTGGCCTGCCGGCCCCGATCATTCCCATCGACCCGAACCGTCTCTTCAATTATTCCCAACGGTATGAATACGACGTGGGCAACAACCTGACCCGCCTGCGCCATGTTCGCGAGGGCAACAATCACACCCAGATCATGCGCATCGACCCAAACAGCAACCGGGGCGTGCGCTGGAAGGACGGCGACCCCGAGCCGGACTTCGACACGCTGTTCGATGCCCACGGCAACCAGCTATTCCTTCAGCCCGGTACGCCACAGCTTGCCTGGAACCCTCGCGATCAGCTCAGCAATGTCACGGTGATCGAGCGCGACAATGGTGTGCTCAACGATGACGAAACCTACCTGTATAGCCAAGGTGAGCGGGTCGGGAAGATCCACGCCACGACCGGCATGGTGCGGCAAACACATTACCTGCCGGGCCTTGAGGTACGCATTTGCAGCGACGGCGAAGCACTCCACGTCATCACCCTTGGGCTGGCTTACGGCAATGTCCGCTGCCTGCATTGGGAGACCGGCCAACCTGGCGGGATCGAAGCCGATCAGTTGCGCTACAGCCTCGATGATCACCTGGGCTCCGACACCGTAGAGTTAGACCGTCACGGCGGGCTGATCGGCCTTGAGTTTTTTTACCCCTTCGGCGGCACCGCGTGGCAGGCCGGTCGCTCATTGGTGGAAGTCGGCTACAAGACCGTTCGGTACTCTGGCAAGGAAATGGACGAAAGTGGGCTTTACTACTACGGCGCGCGCTATTACGCGCCGTGGCTACAGCGCTGGGTCAGTGCCGATCCGGCAAGGGATGTGGACGGCTTGAATATGTATGCATTTGTGGGAAACAACCCAGTGCGCTACCTGGATGACGGAGGAACAAACAAACTCAAGTGGGAGATCATGAACTACTCGGACTTTATTTCAGAATTGGGGACAGAATCGGCCACGGCCCTGAAGCAAATAGATAGCATCATCACCCAGTCAGGTATCAAGACGAATCTGCTGAAGAATCTGGTGGGTGAGTCCATCGGCGGCGCCCTCGGGTTTGCCGGTGGCTTCGTCGGAGGTGAGGCGTTTGCCAGCGTGGCTCCGCGTCTCAATGATATGCCTTATGTGGGTGGCCTCGTTGGGGGAAATATCGGCGGCGACACGGTCGGTGCGTTGTCCGATGCCATCCTGCCAACGGCACGCTTGATCCGCCCACTGATACCGCAGACATCGGCGATGTCAGTCGAGGCGATTGACCGTAGGCTTGGCTTTCGCGACGCCCCCCTGACCTTTTCCATCAGCGATTTCCCTAGTTTTTTCATGAACCGTGTCGTGGGCTCGGTTATTCCAGGCATGAACTTCTTGAGCCTGGCTGCTCGAGCACAAGAAGCCGAGGACATCAAGACGGGGCTGACACCCATGAAAATCCAGAAAATCGACAAAATGCTCGCCGAATGGAAAGAGGCTCTGGAAAGTCGCTGGACCTCGACCGAGGCGGCTTTTGACACCCTGGGAACCACCGTTATAAAGCCGGGCGAAGTGCTACCTAACGTTAACTACATGACGACACAAGAAACACCGGCACCGATTCATCGTTCAACCCTGCAGCAAAAAACCAGGGGGATCCTGGACTATATCGATCGGGCGCAAAAAGGCATGGCTTCGTACAAAGAGAGCAGGACCACCGACAATCAGTTTTTGCTGAAGCGGGCCAAAGGCCCTAGACCGTGATTCGATGGGGCTCGGCGCGCAGGAGCATCACGGCCGACGGAGGCATGCTATCGTGCCCGACCCTGTCCTGCCATGACGTTTTTACATGCCCGCAATGCCACGCCCCTTGCGTCTGTCGTTGTATATCCTGCTGATCCTCACCGGCGCGATCATTGCCGCCACCCTGGCCGTGCGCCACGCAGAACGCGAGGCGCTGGAGGAAGACGCCAGCCGTGCCAGCCAACAACTGGCGCTGTACGCCAATTCCCTCCATACCTTGATCGAACGCTACCGCGCCCTGCCCGCCGTACTGGCGCTGGACCCGCAGTTGCGCGATGCCCTCAAGGGCCCGGTCGGCGCGACGCAGCAGGATGCATTGAACCGCAAGCTGGAAAAAATCAATGGTGCCGCACAGTCGTCCACCCTGGAATTGCTCGACCACAACGGCTTGGCCGTTGCCGCCAGCAACTGGCGATTGCCCAGCAGTTACGTTGGGCACAATTACGGTTTTCGTCCTTACTTCATCCAGACCCGCACTCTGGGCACCGGGCGGTTCTACGCAGTGGGCGTGACCAGTGGCATCCCGGGCTATTTTTTGTCCAGCGCGGTGACCGGCGACAACGGCGAGTTCCTCGGCGCCATGGTGGTGAAGCTGGAGTTCCCCGAGCTTGAGCGCGAATGGCGCCAGGGCAGCGACACGCTGTTGGTCAGCGATGCGCGGGGGATCATTTTCATCGCCAACCGCCCCGGCTGGCGCTATCGCCATCTACAACCCTTGACCGACAGCGACCGCGCCGAACTCAAGGCCACTCGCCAATACGACAAGCAACCGCTACAACCTTTGACCTTCGATCCGCTGCGACGCTTTGACGATAACAGTCACTTGTCCCGGGTCGAGGCGCCCGACGGCCCGGCGGACTACCTTTGGGAATCCCTGCCGTTGACCAGCGAAGGCTGGACCTTGCACCTGCTACGCCGTCCGCAGATCGCTTTCGAAGACCTGCGCAACGCCGGCCTCGCCGCCGCCGGGTCGTGGTTGGCGCTGGTGTTCCTGCTGCTGTTTCTCAACCAACGCTGGCGCCTGGCGAAACTGCGCCAACGCAGCCGCGAAGAACTCGAACGGCTGGTGGATGAACGCACCCGCGAATTGCACACCGCCCAGGACGGCCTGGTGCAATCGGCCAAGCTCGCGGCCCTGGGGCAGATGTCGGCGGCGCTGGCCCACGAGATCAACCAGCCGCTGACCGCCCAACGCATGCAATTGGCAACCCTGCGCCTGCTGCTGGATCACGGCCGGGTCGACGATGCCTACAAAGCCCTCAAGCCGGTGGATGACATGCTGACCCGCATGGCCGCCCTCACCGGCCATTTGAAGACGTTCGCGCGCAAAAGCCCCAGCGGCCTGCGCGAACGCCTGGACCTGGCGGCGGTGGTCGACCAGGCCCTGCAACTGCTGGACACGCGCCTACGCGACGAGCAGGTCAGCACCGTTTTGCACCTGACCCGCCCGGCGTGGGTGCGCGGCGATGCGATTCGCCTCGAACAGGTCTTGATCAACCTGCTGCGCAACGCCCTCGACGCGATGGCCGACCAACCGCTCAAGCGCCTGGAAGTGCGTCTTCAGGCCGATGACCAATTGTGGAGCCTGACCGTGACAGACAGCGGCAACGGGATCGCCGAGGAACACCTGGCCCAGGTATTCGACCCGTTCTTCACCACCAAGGCCGTGGGCGATGGCCTGGGCCTGGGGCTGGCGGTTTCGTTTGCAATCATTCACGAATCCGGCGGGCGGCTGACGGCGGACAACCATGAAAACGGCGCGGTATTCTGCGTGACCTTGCCCATCGACCAGGAGGCGCAGTTGCATGCTTGATTCGGTCATAGTCGTCGATGACGAAACCAGTATCCGCACAGCCGTCGAGCAATGGCTGAGCCTGTCGGGGTTCCAGGTGCAATTGTTCAGTCGCGCCGAGGATTGCCTGGCGCAGTTGCCGGACAATTATCCGGGGGTGATCCTCAGCGACGTGCGCATGCCCGGACTTGGCGGCCTGGAGCTGCTGGCCGAAGTACGCCGGCGCGACCCGGACCTGCCGGTCATCCTGTTGACCGGCCATGGCGACGTGCCGATGGCGGTGGAAGCCATGCGCGACGGCGCCTATGACTTTCTTGAAAAACCTTTCAGCCCAGAAGCCCTTCTTGGCAGTTTGCGCCGGGCCCTGGACAAGCGTTTCCTGATCTTGGAAAACCGTCGACTGCACGAGCAGGCCGATGCCAGGGTCAAGCTGGATACCACGCTGCTTGGCGCCTCCCGGGCGCTGCAAAACCTGCGGCGCCAAGTGCTGGACCTGGCAACCCTGCCGGTCAATGTGTTGATCCGCGGTGAAACCGGCAGCGGCAAGGAACTGGTCGCCCGTTGCCTGCACGACTTCGGTCCGAGGGCGAGCAAGCCCTTCGTCGCGTTGAACTGCGCGGCCATTCCCGAACAGCTGTTCGAGGCCGAACTGTTCGGCCATGAAAGCGGCGCCTTCACCGGTGCCCAAGGCAAGCGCATCGGCAAGCTCGAATACGCCGACGGCGGCACGCTGTTTCTCGATGAGATCGAAAGCATGCCGTTGGCCCAGCAGGCCAAACTGCTGCGCGTGCTTCAGGAAAAAAAACTCGAGCGACTGGGCTCCAACCAGAGCATCCACGTAGACCTGCGCATCATCGCCGCCACCAAACCAGACTTGCTGGACGAAGCCCGGGCCGGGCGCTTTCGCGAGGACCTGGCCTATCGCCTGAACATCGCCGAACTGCGCCTGCCGCCCCTGCGTGAACGGCGCGAGGACATTGCGCTGCTGTTCGAACATTTCGCCCACAGCGCCGCCGAACGCCTCGGCCGTCCCGCCCTGCCGTTGAGCGGTCCGCAGTTGAGCCATCTGCTCAGCCACGATTGGCCGGGCAACGTGCGCGAACTGGCCAACGTCGCCGAACGGCAGGTGCTGGGGCTGGATCAACCGCCCGTCCTGGACACGGAACCGGGGCAATCGCTCGCCGCCCAGCAGGAAGCCTTCGAGGCCCAATGCCTGCGCGCCGCCCTGACCCGACACAAGGGTGATGTAAAAGCCGTGCTCGAAGAACTGCAACTGCCGCGCCGCACCTTCAATGAAAAGATGCAGCGGCATGGGCTGAGTCGGGAGATGTTTTTGTAAGGCCGGCGGTTTTCACCCGATCGACATAAGCGGATTCCCGCCCACATCCCCACCCGCAATGAGCGGATTTCCGCCCATCCAGCATTACAACCCCCTCTAGGCCGGCCTTCTCGCACCTGGCACAGCTCCTGCTATAGCCCTGGCAGGCTGCGTTCCCACGCGCTCCACAAAAACAATTAAACGAAGGATCCTTCAATGGACAACTCCAACGCCCTGCCCATTGGGTCGGCTGCCGTGCCCGCCCGTGAAAGAACCACCGCCAGCCGAATCAAATCGATCTTCAGCGGCTCGGTTGGCAACATGGTCGAGTGGTACGACTGGTACGTCTACGCCGCTTTCTCGTTGTACTTCGCCAAAGCCTTCTTCCCCAAGGGCGACACCACCGCCCAACTGCTCAACACCGCCGCGATCTTTGCCGTGGGCTTCCTGATGCGCCCGATCGGCGGCTGGCTGATGGGCCTGTACGCTGACCGCGCCGGTCGTAAACGGGCCCTGATGGCCTCGGTCTACCTGATGTGCTTCGGCTCGTTGATCATCGCCCTGAGCCCCGGCTACGAAACCATCGGCGTCGGCGCGCCGATCCTGCTGGTGTTCGCCCGCTTGCTCCAAGGCCTGTCGGTCGGTGGCGAGTACGGCACCTCGGCGACCTACCTGAGCGAGATGGCAACCAAGGAACGTCGCGGCTTTTTCTCCAGCTTCCAGTACGTGACCCTGATCTCCGGCCAGCTCATTGCCCTGGGCGTGCTGATCGTGCTGCAACAGACCCTCACCACCGAGCAGCTGTACGCCTGGGGCTGGCGCATCCCGTTCGCCATCGGCGCGCTGTGCGCAGTCGTTGCGCTGTACCTGCGTCGCGGCATGGAAGAAACCGAGTCATTCACCAAGAAAGAAAAAGCCAAGGAAAGCGCCATGCGCACCTTGATGCGCCATCCCAAGGAATTGATGACCGTGGTCGGCCTGACCATGGGCGGCACGCTGGCGTTCTACACCTACACCACCTACATGCAGAAATACCTGGTGAATACGGTCGGCATGAGCATCTCCGACTCCACCACCATTTCCGCCGCCACGCTGTTCCTGTTCATGTGCCTGCAACCTTTGATCGGCGGGTTGTCGGACAAGGTCGGGCGCCGGCCGATCCTGATCGCCTTCGGCATCCTGGGCACATTGTTCACGGTGCCGATCCTCACCACCCTGCACACCATCCAGACCTGGTGGGGCGCGTTCTTCCTGATCATGGCCGCGCTGATCATCGTCAGCGGCTACACCTCGATCAACGCGGTGGTGAAAGCCGAGTTGTTCCCTACCGAAATCCGCGCCCTGGGCGTCGGCCTGCCCTATGCATTGACCGTGTCGATCTTCGGCGGCACCGCTGAATACATCGCCCTGTGGTTCAAGAGCATTGGCATGGAGACCGGTTACTACTGGTACGTGACGGCGTGCATCGCGGTATCGCTGCTGGTCTACATCACCATGAAAGACACCCGCAAGCACTCGCGGATCCTGACTGACTGACAGCTCCGCTCGTACAAACGAAAGGGGCGAACCTGCACGGGCTCGCCCCTTTTTTCGTTCCAGGCCGGCGTCGTTTCCTACATTAATTTCCACTTAATGGCCGCACTCCATCCTCCCCCTCATCCACTATCGATGCTTGGAGTATGACCATGAAACCCAAACTGATCTTCGCCCTGACCCTCAGTGCACTGGCAAGCAGCGCCTTCGCCGACGACGGCTTCGAGCGCACCGGCACTGCCGCTTTTATCGCCAGCAGTCATGAGCGCGCCGGCTCCGCCGTTGTTGCGAAGAAGGATGAGAATCACGCGATCGAACCTGCCGTGGCGGCCGATGGTTCCGACCATAGCGATGCGGCGTTGACCAACTGATCCCAGCACAACCGGTGCTGACAAAAATGTCTGGTCCCTGCACTATCGTCGGATCCTTCTGACCAGCACCGGACCTCCATCTTTCATGCCCGACGATATCCATTACTACGAACCCGCCAACGGTCACGGCCTGCCCCACGATCCGTTCAATGCGATCATTGGTCCACGGCCGATTGGCTGGATTTCTTCACAGGACGGCGAGGGCCGCCTGAATCTCGCACCCTACAGTTTCTTCAACGCGTTCAACTACGTTCCGCCGATCATTGGTTTCTCCAGTGTCGGGCGCAAGGACAGCCTGAACAACATCGAGCAGACCGGCGAGTTCGCTTGGAACCTGGCCACGCGCCCGCTGGCCGAGCAGATGAACCAGAGCTGTGCGATGGTCGCGCCAGAGGTCAATGAATTTGAGCTGGCGGGCCTGACGCCGGCGGCGTCGCGGGTGATCCAGGTACCGCGCGTGAGCGAGAGCCCGGTGTCTTTTGAATGCAAGGTCACACAGATCATTCAGTTGCAGCGGGCGGACAAGGCACTGGTGCCAAGCTGGTTGATTCTCGGCGAAGTGGTCGCCGTGCATATCGCCAAATGGCTGTTGAAGGATGGGGTATACGACACTGCCGCCGCCGAGCCGATCTTGCGCGGTGGCGGGCCGGCGGATTATTTCCAGCTGGGGCCCGAGGCGTTGTTCAGGATGCATCGCCCCCAATAAGAACAACGCAGTTCCCCGTGGCGAGGGAGCTTGCTCCCGCTGGGTTGCGCAGCAGCCCCTGTTTTGATGGGCGCTTCGCACCCAAGCGGGAGCAAGCTCCCTCGCCACAAAAGCAATGCCAGTGATGCTGATTACCAGACCAACCCGCCCTCGTCGTCGACACCCTTCAGGTGAGTCAGCTTCACCGCGGCCGCTTCATCGGCCTTGGTAGCAGTCTCGAACGTCTGTTCTTCAAGCACTTTATTGAAACGCGGCTTGTCGGGACTGCCGATGGCCTTGGTGGCGATGGCGGCGTAATAGCCGCCACCCTCCTTGGGTACAACAGCGGAAACAGCTTCAAAAGTGTCAAAGGCTTTACGTGCCATAACGCGCATCCTGGCGGTGGAAAATGACCGTCATTAAACCTTCAACCGGCCAGTTTGTGTACCTTCGCCATGCACCCTTCGGTCGCCTGGGCGGCGGACACTTCGCGAAAGGTGTGGAAATCCAGGCTGCTCACCACCAGGTCTTGCACCAGCTCGGCGAAAATCGCCATCGCTGGCGAGTTGAAATAGGCGTCCATCGCCTGCTGGTTGACCCACAGCCCAGACACCAGCCACAAGTCGGCATCGCATTGCGATTGCTGCAAGGCAAAGTGCAGGCAACCGGGCGCCTGGCGCGATGGCGTGATCAACGTGCTCAGGCGCGCGCCGAGCGGCTGGCTGCACCCGGCGCGTGCGCGGACGAAAGCCATGTGACTGACGGGGATCTGTGTAGTCATGTTCAACCCTCCCAGGTAATCCGTTGTGCAGCCGGGGACAGGCCGCGACAGGATCAAAGGTTAAAGGCCCCGACGCCAGCTTCGTTAGTCGATTCCTGCCGACCCATTGCACGATCCTGCCCGTCGAGTGCAGCGCATCCAGCCCGGATGCGCTGAAAACACCGACAGATGAAACAAAAGGTTTCAAGCAAGTTTCGACCGGGCTGCACGGCCCAGTCCCCACCCGTCGTGCAGGATCAGGCAAGCTTTCAACAGGATGTGACTACCGCTACGCCTTGCACAAACATAAGCTCTGTCTCATCGCTCCCCGTTTTACTTGAGGATCCCCGGCATGTCGCCACTCGACCACGCCCCCGTCCCGCTGGACACCTACCTGGAACAACAGCGCGCCGAACTGGCCTCGATCATCGAGCGCAACACCCGCGAGGATGGCAGCTACGCCACGGCCATCGGCTCGCTGAATCTGTCGCGACACAGCCAACCGCACAGGTTCGCCCCGGTGCTGGCGCAACCGGCGCTGTGCATCATGGCCCAGGGCAGTAAGCAGGTGCGCCTGGCGGACGAAACATTCAATTACGATCCGCTGCATTATCTGGTGGTCTCGGTCTCGATGCCGTTGAGTGGATGCATCGCCAATGTCTCGCCCGAGCAGCCGATCCTGGCCCTGCGCCTGGACATCGACCCGGCGGAAATCACCGCGCTGATCGCCGACGCGGGACCCTTGGGTGTACCGACCCGCCCCGCCGGGCGCGGCCTGTATGTCGAACGCCTGGACACGCCGATGCTCGACGCCGTGCTGCGCCTGGCGCGGCTGCTCGATACGCCGAAGGACATCGGCATGCTCGCGCCGCTGGTACGCCGGGAAATCCTCTATCGCCTGCTGCGCAGTCCGCAGGGCTATCGGCTCTACGAAATTGCCATTGCCAACAGTCAGAGCCATCGCATCAGCCAGGCGATCAAATGGCTCAACGGCCATTTCGAACAGCCGCTGCGCATCGATGACCTGGCCCGGGAGGTCAACCTCAGCGTCTCGACGCTGCATCATCGCTTCAAGGCCATGACGGCCATGAGCCCGCTGCAATACCAAAAGCAATTGCGCCTGCAAGAAGCCCGGCGGCTGATGCTGGCCGAAGGGCTTGAAGCGTCGGCGGCGGGGTATCGGGTCGGTTATGAAAGCCCTTCGCAGTTCAGCCGCGAGTACAGCCGCCTGTTCGGCGCACCGCCGCTGCGCGATCTCGCGCGGTTGCGCATGACCGTTTGATCTGGTTTTTCGAGCAGCTTTTTACGAGCCTTCAGCACGCCGGCTCCACCGTGCCTGATCCACCTCAATCAACGTCGGACCTTGCCGGCCGCGGGCGACGAGCAACGCTGCACGCAATGACGGCGCATCGTCAACGGCCTCGGCGTCACAGCCCAGGGCTTTGGCGACGGCGATGAAATCCGGCGTGTAGATGTCGACGCCCACCGGCTCGATGGCCCGGTTGAGCATGTATTTCTTGATCTCTTCGTAGCCCTGGTTATTCCACAGCAGCACGATAATTGGCGTGCGCGCTTCCACGGCGCTGGCCAGTTCGGCCAAGGTGAACTGCAAGCCACCATCGCCGATCAGGCACACCACTGGCGGGCGACCATCGCCCTGGTCGCCCCCGCCGAGCCAGGCGCCGACCGCCGCTGGCAACGCATAGCCGAGGGTGCCGTAGCCGGTGGACGAATTGAACCAGCGGCGCGGATGCTCTGGATTGAAGGTGAGATTGCCGGTGTATACGGGCTGGGTGGAATCGCCGACGAAGACCGCGTCGGGCAGTGTTTGCAAAACCGTGTCGAGGAATAAGGCCTGGACGCGAGTCGGGGCGTCCCATTGCCGGTCGAGTTCGGCCCGCAGTCGTGCAACACGAGTCGCCCCCCAAGTATCGTGACGCGCGTCGAGCGCTTGTCGATTCAACGCATCGAGCAAGGCGCCGGCAGCCATCCGCGCATCGGCCACTAGCGC
Source organism: Pseudomonas sp. Z4-20 (assembly GCF_051131955.1). Classification (NCBI taxonomy): domain Bacteria; kingdom Pseudomonadati; phylum Pseudomonadota; class Gammaproteobacteria; order Pseudomonadales; family Pseudomonadaceae; genus Pseudomonas; species Pseudomonas sp. Z4-20. The sequence continues at coordinate 1,314,957 of NZ_CP071641.1, read as the reverse complement.
CAGTTTCGGCGGGTAGTTGCGCACCGTCTGGTCGGGGTCGATGTCGATGCGCAGCAGCGCGCCGGGGATCTCGAAGCCGCCGGCGAAAGTGACGTCGTAGTCGGTCTCGGCCAGTTCGGTGCCGACCGCCAGCACCACGTCGGCCTCGGCCACCAGGGCACGGGTCGCGACCAGGCTCTGGGTGGAGCCGATCAACAAGGGATGACTGGAGGCCAGCAAGCCCTTGGCGTTGATGGTCAACGCGACCGGGGCAGCGAGGCGTTCGGCCAGTTCGGTCAATTCGAGCGACGCGTCGACTGCGCCGCCGCCGGCCAGGATCAAGGGTCGTTCAGCCGTTGCCAACAGGCTCGCCATCTGCGCCACGGCTGCGGGCGCGGCGCCGGCACGACTGATATTTACCGGCGTGCTGGCGAGCAAGTCATCGGCCTTCTCGACGAGCACATCCAATGGGATCTCGATGTGCACCGGTCGCGGCCGTGCGGCCTGGAACAACGCAAAAGCCCGGGCCAGCACCCCTGGCAATTGCGCAGCGGACATCAATGTGTGGGAAAACGCCGCCACACCGCCCACCAGTGCACTCTGGTTCGGCAGCTCATGCAACTTGCCCCGCCCGCCGCCCAATTGGCTGCGCGACTGCACGCTGGAGATCACCAGCATCGGGATCGAATCGGCGTAGGCCTGGCCCATGGCCGTGGTGATGTTGGTCATGCCCGGCCCGGTGATGATGAAACACACGCCGGGCTTGCCACTGACCCGGGCATAACCGTCAGCCATGAAGCCGGCGCCCTGCTCGTGACGCGGCGTCACATGGCGGATGTTTGAATGGGCCAGCCCGCGATACAGCTCGACGGTGTGGACGCCGGGAATGCCGAACACCTGCTCCACGCCATAACCTTCGAGTAACTTGACCAATACCTCGCCGCACGTCGCCATCGTCAATGCCTTTTTTCTTCAGGATGGCGCTATTGGAGCGGTCGGGCCATGGCGGCAACAATCGATAAAAAGTCATACTAGCCATGTCCACACGTCATGGCTCAAATCCAATGAAACGGCTTCCTCCGCTGCCGACGCTGTACACCTTCCTGATTACGGCCCAATGCTGCAACTTCACCCGCGCGGCTGAACAGTTGCACATCACCCAGGGCGCGGTGAGCCGACAGATCGCTGGGTTGGAAGCACATTTGGGTTACCCGCTGTTCCAGCGTCAGGCGCGAGGCCTGAGCCTGACCGCCGAGGGCCAGGCGTGGCTGCCCCGGGTGCAGCAGGTGTTCGGCCTGATTGGCGAAGCGGTGGCGCAGATCGGGGAAAAACGCCAGGCCCTGCGACTCAAGGCCCCCACGTGCGTGATGCGCTGGTTACTGCCGCGCCTGCTGCAATGGCAAAAGGAACGCCCGGACGTCCCGGTGGAATTGACCACCACGGTCCGGCATGGGGTGGATTTTCAGCGCGAGGCGTTCGACGCGGCGGTGGTCTACGGGCCACCGCCTGACGCCTCGTTGGCATGCCTGCATCTGTTCGACGAACAACTGACGCCAGTCTGCTCCCGTCCGTTGCTGGAAGGTCCCGTACCGCTGCGCTCGCCTGACGATCTGCAGCAGCACTTGCTGCTGCACCCCACCACCGACGAGCGCGACTGGAACGCTTGGTTGGCCGAGGCCGATGTGCGCCTGAACAACGTCAGCAAGGGCCAACATTTCGAAACCCTCGATCTGGCGATGTCCATGGCCTCCCAGGGCACGGGCGTGGCGATTGGCGACTGGTCGCTGATCGGCGACGACCTGAGCGCCGGACGGCTGGTGATTCCGTTTCAATTGAAGGTCACGACCGGGTTGGGTTATTACCTGGTTCATCCGCGCAAAGCCCAGGCGTCAGAACCGTTGCGGGAGTTGATGGAATGGCTGGTGGAGCAGGCCCGGCGCAGATAGCTAAATTACTGCAAATCCTGTGGCGGGGGAGCAAGCTCCCCCGCCACAGGGGATCGTGTCAATCCTGAATGTCAGAGCAGATTCGGCGCCTGTGCCGGCTCGACCTGCGCCCAGTGCGACGTGTCTTCACGGTGCTGTTGCAGATAAGGCAACACCGCGCCCAGCAGCGGTTCCTTGAACGCCTCTTGAAAGCGATGAGCCAGGCCTGGAATCAGCTTCAACTGGCTGCCGCGAATGTGCGCCGCCAAATGCACGCCATGCATCACCGGCAGCAACGGATCGGCGGTGCCGTGGACCACCAGCGTCGGCACCTGCAGCTGATTGAGCAGCGCCACCCGGCTCGGCTCCGCCAGGATCGCCATGATCTGGCGCTTCACGCCCTCGGGATTGAAGGCCCGGTCATACGCCACGGCGGCCTGGTGCAGCAAGGCTTGCCGATCATCGACCACCATCGGGCTGCCGAGCGCGGCAAGCAGGTCGGCCTGCTGTTCCAGCGCCACTTGGCGATTCGGCGCGCTGCGCCGCGACAACAATTGCACCAGCGTTTCACTCGGCGCGGGCAAGCCTTGGGCGCCGGAGCTGGTCATGATAAGCGTAAGACTCTCGACCCGCTGCGGCGCCATCGCGGCCATGTGCTGGGCGATCATCCCGCCCATGCTCACCCCCAGCACATGGAAGTTCTCCACGTCCAAGGCGTCCATCAACCCCAGGCCATCGGCGGCCATGTCGGTCAAGGCGTACGGCGCGGCCACCGGCAGGCCAAGCTTGTAGCGCAGCGCTTCGAACGTCAGGTTGGCGCTGCCGGGGGCCTGGCGCCAGGCGGAAAGGCCGACGTCCCGATTGTCGTAGCGGATCACCCTAAAGCCCTGTTCGCACAAGGCCTCCACCACTTCATCCGGCCAATGGATCAATTGCCCGCCCAGGCCCATCACCAGCAGCAATGCTGGATCGGACGCACGGCCGATGCTCTGGTACGCCAGGCTTACCTGGTCCAGGTCGACCCGTTGGGTCGCGACATTGACATCACAACGAGAAGCCGCCAACGACGGCAGGCCGCACAGCAAGGCGGCCAGGAAAATGAATACACGCATGAACAAACACCAAAACGCAGAACCCCAGTAGAGCGCGAGTCTGATGAAGTTTGTTCAAGCGCGCTGCCACAATTGCGTGACAGTTTGATGAAGATTGCCGAGTGGTTATCCGAAGCTCCCTCGCCACAAAGCCAGGCTCACCCCAGAAAGGGACCACGGTTCAAGCCAACTGACTGCGCAACCGTCGCGCCACCGCCACCATGTTTACCAGCGCCGCTTCGGTTTCCGGCCAGGCCCGCGTCTTCAGGCCACAATCGGGATTGATCCACAACCGCTCGGCGGGGATGCGCTGCACGGCTTTGCTCATCAGAGCGACGATCTCGGCGGTGTCTGGTACCCGTGGCGAGTGGATGTCGTAGACGCCCGGCCCGATGTCGTTGGGATAGTCGAACGCCTCGAAGGCGTCGAGCAATTCCATGTCCGAGCGCGAGGTTTCAATCGTGATGACATCGGCGTCCATGTCGGCGATGGCTTTGATCACATCGTTGAATTCGCTGTAGCACATGTGGGTGTGGATCTGGGTTTCATCGCTTATGCCTGATGCGCTCAGGCGGAACGCTTGCACCGCCCAGTCGAGGTAGTCCTGCCATTGTCCGCGTCGCAGCGGCAGGCCTTCACGAAAGGCCGCCTCGTCGATCTGGATGATGCCGATCCCGGCTTTTTCCAGGTCGACCACTTCGTCGCGCAGGGCCAGGGCCAATTGCTGCGCCTGAACCTGGCGTGACACGTCTTCGCGGGGGAACGACCACATCAGCATAGTCACGGGGCCGGTGAGCATGCCTTTCATGGGTTTGTCGGTGAGGCTTTGCGCATAACGAATCCAGTCGACCGTCATCGCCTTGGGCCGGCTGATGTCGCCATAGATGATCGCCGGTTTTACGCACCGCGAGCCGTAGCTCTGCACCCAACCGAATCGGGTGAAGGCGTAGCCGTCCAGTTGTTCGGCGAAATATTCCACCATGTCATTGCGCTCGGCTTCGCCATGCACCAGCACATCCAGGCCCAGGCGTTCCTGGATCTGCACGGCGTGGCGGATCTCGGTGCGCATCGCCTCCTGATAATCGTTGGCCGACAGCTTGCCTTGCTTGTAAGCCTGTCGCGCCAGGCGAATCGCCGGGGTTTGCGGGAAAGAGCCGATGGAGGTGGTGGGAAACGTCGGTAACTTGAGCCGCGCACGTTGCTGTTCGATGCGTTTGGCAAACGCTGAACACCGCTGGCTGTCGTGCGGCCCAATCGCCGCGAGACGGGCCTGGACCTCGGCGTTGTGGATGCGCGACGAGCCCGCGCGACTGACTTGAATCTCCCGGTCATGGATCAATGCCCGTTGCACGCCAGGAGCTTGCGGATCGTTCAGCGCATCACGCAACACCGCGACTTCACCGCACTTCTGCACGGCGAACGCCAGCCAGCTCTTGAGCTCGGGGTCGAGTTTGTCTTCGCGCTCCAGGTCCACCGGGCTGTGCAACAGCGAGCATGAGGTGCTGACCCAGAGGTTGTCGCCGAACCGTTCCTGGGCGGGACGCAATTGCGTCAGCGCCTGCTCCAGTTCGCAGCGCCAGACGTTGCGACCGTTAACCAGGCCCACCGAGAGAATCTTGTAGGTCGGCAGGCGGTCCAGCACCTGGCCCAGTTGTTCTGGGTCACGTACCGCGTCGATGTGCAAGCCGTCCACCGGCAGGCTCACCGCCAGGCCAAGGTTGTCTTGCAGGCCACTGAAATAGGTCGCCACCAGTTTCTTCAGCGGCGAATATTGAAGGATGTGATAAGCCCGTTCGAAGGCGTTTCTCCAAGCCAGCGGCAGGTCAAGGGTGAGGATCGGTTCATCGATCTGCACCCATTCCACGCCTTGGGCCTTGAGGCGATTGAGGATTTCACCGTAGACCGGCAGCAGGCGCTCCAAGAGGTCGAGCTTGTCGAAGTCGCCGCCCTTGGCCTTGCCCAGCCAGAGGTAGGTCAGCGGACCGATGACCACTGGCTTGATCCGATGGCCCAGTGCATGGGCTTCGTCGACTTCGTCGAACAGTTGCTGCCAGCTCAGGGCGAAGGTCTGGTCAGCGGAGAACTCCGGGACCAGGTAGTGGTAGTTGGTGTCGAACCACTTGGTCAATTCCTGGGCGTGTTGCGCGGGACCCTGGTCGGCGCTACAACAGGCAGTCGTGGCGCCACGGGCCATGGTAAACAGGGTGTCGAGCGTCGGCAGGCCCTTGTCGTCCAAGGTGTTGTGAAAGCGCGGCGGGACGGCGCCCAGGGTCAAGGTGTGGCTGAGCACCTGGTCGTACCAGGCAAAATCGCCCACGGGCAGCAGGTCAATGCCGGCGTCTTTCTGCAACTGCCAGTGCCGGGCCCGCAATTCACGGCCCACGGCCTGCAAGGCGGTCGGTGCCAGGTCGCCCTTCCAATAGGCTTCGAGGGCTTTCTTCAGTTCGCGGTCGGCGCCAATGCGAGGAAAACCGAGGGTGTGGGCCAGAGCCATGGTGACTGTCCTTCTGTAAAAGATGGCGCCATTGTCGACAGCCAGGCCTACATGAGACAAACTCAACCTTTTCGTGTTGATCACAAGTTTTATTCATGGAGCAACCCCGGTGCTTGAACTCCGTCACCTCAAGACCCTGCACGCCCTGCGTGAAGCCGACAGCCTGGTGGAGGCCGCCGAACGCCTGCACCTGACCCAGTCAGCGCTGTCCCACCAGTTCAAGGAACTGGAGGAGCGCCTGGGCATGCAGTTATTCGTGCGCAAGACCAAACCGGTACGATTCACCAGCGCCGGCCTGCGCCTGTTGCAACTGGCCGACGCCACCCTGCCCTTGTTGCGCGGCGCCGAACGGGACATCGCTCGGCTGGCCGGCGGCACCGCCGGGCGTTTGCACATGGCGATCGAATGTCACAGTTGCTTCCAATGGCTGATGCCCACCATCGACCAGTTTCGCGATGCCTGGCCGGAAGTCGAACTGGACCTGGCTTCGGGCTTCGCCTTCGCCCCGCTGCCGGGCCTGGCCCGTGGCGACCTCGACTTGGTGGTGACTTCCGACCCGCTGGAACTGGCCGGCATCACCTACGTGCCGCTGTTCACCTACGAAGCGATGCTCGCGGTGGCCAACCAGCACCGACTGGTGGGCAAGGCGTACATCGTGCCCGAAGACCTGGTCAGCGAAACCCTGATCACCTATCCGGTGGAACGCGATCGACTGGACATCTTCACCCGCTTCCTGGAGCCGGCCGACATCGAACCGGCCCAGGTGCGCACGTCCGAGCTGACGGTGATGATGATGCAACTGGTGGCCAGCGGCCGAGGCGTGTGCGGCATGCCGCATTGGGCGCTGCATGAATACAGCTCACGGGGCTATGTGAAGGCCAAGCGGCTGGGGGAGAAAGGCTTGTTCGCCACACTGTACGCGGCGGTGCGCACCGACATGCTCGATGCGCCGTACATGCGCGATTTCTTGCTGACGGCCAAGGACACGTCGTTCTCGACCCTCGACGGTGTCAGTGCCGTTCGCTGACCGCTTTTTGTGGCGAGGGAGCTTGCTCCCGCTCGATTGCGTAGCGATTGCAAAAGAATGGGGCCGCTACGCAGCCCAGCGGGAGCAAGCTCCCTCGCCACAAAAGCTCCACACCCAAACCGGTAGATAGCTCAGAGTTCAAGCCACATGTGGATCTTGTCGAAATACTCTTCGCCCACACGAATCGCCATCGGTTCGAGCCCGTAGAGCACGAAACCGCAGCGCTGGTAGAGCTTGACGGCCGGGTCGTTGCCGGCGGTGACGGTCAGTTGCACCAGCCGCAGGAAGGCATGGCGACGGGCTTCGTTGAGGGCTGACTGCACCAGTTGTTCGCCAAGCCCTCCGTGGCGAAGGCCTTCGGCAACGTACATGCCGAACAGCGTCGCCTTGTGCCGGGCCTTCAACCGAGGCTCCAGGGCCAGGCCGACGATACCGACCAGTTCGTCCGCCACGAACGCCCCGAGGATCACATCGACCCGGCTGGTCAGGCGCGATTCCCACCAATTGATGGGCAGCGCCGCCCGTTCGCTGGTGCTCGAGGTGAAGGCTTGTGGATGCAGCTCATAGGCCTGGAGCATCAGCTCGCGATACGCCAGTGCATCACCCGCTTTCAGCCGCCGGATGCTCACGCCGAACGCCGTTGCTCAAGCATGAGCCGCAGCGCCAACGCACCGAGGACAAACCCCATGAAGTAACGCTGCGCCGCCAGCCAGGTCGGGTTGTGGACGAACCAAGAGGCAATCCCGGCGGCGAACAGGGCGATCAGCAAGTTGACGCTGAAACTGACGCTGATCTGGGTCAGCCCGAGGATGATGCTCTGGGTGAACAGCGAGCCGTGTTCCGGGCTGATGAATTGGGGGAATACCGAGAGGTAGAACACCGCGATCTTCGGGTTCAGGGCGCTGGTCAGAAAACCCATGGTGATTAGTTTGCGCGTCGAGTCCGCGGGCAACTGCTGGGCCTGGAACGGCGAGCGCGCGCCCGGCTTCAAGGCCTGCCAAGCCAGCCACAACAGGTAAAGCGCACCCGCCCATTTCAGCACTTCATAGGCCATCGGCACGGCCAGGAACACCGCCGTCAGCCCCGCCGCTGCCGCGAACATGTGCACGAAAAAGCCCGCCACCACACCCAGCAAGGACGTGACGCCGGCCTTGCGGCCCTGGCAGATGGAACGGGAAATCAGGTAGATCATGTTCGGGCCGGGCGTGAGCACCATCAGCAACGCAGCAGCGGCGAAAATCAGCAGGTCCGGCAAGGGAATCATGGGCGTCAGTCCTTGAATCAGCAGGTTGCGAGGCAGTGGCTTCGATAAAACGGCAGGATTACCTCGCCTGTCAGTGGCGCCAGCAGCAAGTCGCTGGCGCCGAGCGGATCGATCCAGCGGACTTCTTCAATCTCGGCGGTGGGGACAGCCGGGGCGTCGCTGTTCAGCAAAAACACCTCGGCGCGCACGGTAAAACCCGGCTCGTTGGCGGCCGGTGCGCTGAACTGCCCCAAGTAGCGGGCCTGTACCGGATCGATCGCGAGCCCAAGCTCTTCCTCCAGTTCGCGAGCCAGCGCCTGCAGCGGTTGCTCATGCGGCTCGATCTTGCCACCGGGCTGCATGAAGGCCAAGGTGCCGCGCTTACGCACCAACAGGGTCCGACCGTCCGGGCCGATGAGCAGAGCGGCGGCGATACGGATGAGAGAAGCGGTCATGTTCAACAATCTCGGGCAGGAAATGCCGGGCAGATTACAGATCGCGGCAGCAGGCGCAAAGCCTGTCGTCGCATCTGCAATCAACGCCTTCCACCAGAGGCGTCTCAACCCAGCATCGGCTTCGGCGCCGTAGGGTCCGCCTCCTCTTCGGGGATCTTGACGAACACGCTGTAGCGCGCCCCTTCCATCGCTTCGAAGGCGATGAGTTTCTCGATCAGCGGCCCGCTCAAGACCTTGCCGGCGTTGAGCAACAGCATGCCATTGTCGGCATTGAGGTTGCGCGCCAGGACCATGCCGGCCGCCAGCTCGCGGGTGGTCGCGACCTTCACCGTCGGGTCGGACAAGGTCACGTCTTCCAGGTACTCGGCACAGGCCTTGATGAAATCCTCGACCATGTTTGGGTCGTACAGCTTGCCGGTGTAGTTGCGGATGTAGACCAGCGCTTCGTCGCTGTTCATCTGCCGCTCCAGGATCAACCCGCGCTGCAACTCGATGAAGTCCACCGCCAGTTTCAACAGGCGCGAGCCAAACGGAATGGCCTCGCCCTTGAGGTGCTCGGGGAAACCGCTGCCGTCCCAACGCTCCTGGTGATGGCGGATGATGCGCGCCGCGTCCTTCATCGGGTCCAGGGTCATCAGCAGCGACTCGCTCTGCTTCGGATAGGCCCGGTACAGATCAAGTTCAGTGTGGTGCAACATGTCGGCCGGCGTGACCATCATGTTGTCGGTCCAGCTCAGCTTGCCAATGTTGTAGAGCGCGGCGGCCATGGTCAGGTCGCGGTCGGTGGACTCGTCGAGAAAGTTGAGCCGGCTGTAGACGCGGATCAGCTCGATGATCTGCCGGTTGGTCTGCTTGGCTTTAGGCAGGCGCAGGTTGGCGATCAACGAAAACACTTCGGTACTGGTCACATAGCTGCGCTTGAGCTCGTCGTAGGCCAGGTCAAGCATGTCGGCGGTCTGTTGCAATTCGGAGGTGCGAGACGCCACGCGTTTTTCCAGGGTGGCGTTGAGGGTCTTGAGTTGCTGGTTCTGCTCGCGGTTCAGCGCTTCGAGGCGCTGGCGCTCGCTTTCCGAATGCTGGTGGGCCAGGGCCTGACGCAGGGCCTGCACCAGTTCTTCATCATTCCAGGGCTTGCTGAGGTAGCGATAGAGCTGCCCCTCGTTGATCGCCTTGGTCATCATGTCGACATCGGCGTAGCCGGTCAGCAGGATGCGCAAGGTCGATGGATACAGCCTGCGGATTTCAGCCAGCAGCGTGGCCCCGTCCATGTTGGGCATGCGTGCGTCGGTCATGACCAGGTCGACCGGCCGCTCCTTGAGGATTTCCAGCGCCTTGGCACCGCTGTCGGCCAGCAGGATTTCATACGGCTGGCTGCGCAACAGCCGGCGCAGGCTGTTGAGAATCGACTCTTCATCATCGACCAGCAACACCGTCGGCTTCGTGACCGGAACGTTTGACGCTTGATCTTCCATTGGCACCCCCTCCTATTGACGACCACCGTTCTACCTTACCCCTGAGAGACAGGCTAGTAGATCACCGACATTTAGACATATTTTGCCACCACCCCACCGCACGCTTCCGATGAGCCGACTATGCTGTACCCCATGAAGGGCCAAGTACAGGCCGAATGCTCATGCCAGCGAAAGGGATATCAGATGTTCCCACGGTTCTACAGTCAGCATCATGACGGTGCACGGCCATGAGCCTGCCGATGGACAGATCCAATCGGCGGATCCTGATCGTCGATGACACGCCGACGATCCATGAAGATTTTCGCAAGATCCTCAGCCCTCAAGCGGCCCCGGAAGACAGCCTGAGCAGCGCCGAAGAAACGCTGTTCGGCGCCCCCGTGGCCGTTTCCGTTCAGAATTTCGAGCTCGATTCGGCCTTCCAGGGCATGGAAGCCTTGAATAAAGTGGAAACGGCCCTGGCCCAGGGCCAGCCCTTCGCCATGGCCTTCATCGACATGCGCATGCCGCCGGGTTGGGACGGCCTTGAAACCATCGAGCGGCTGTGGCGCGTCGACCCCAAGCTGCAAGTGGCCCTATGCACCGCTTACTCGGATTATTCCTGGGAGGACATCGCCGATCGCCTGGAACTGGGCGATCGCCTGCTGATCCTGAAAAAGCCCTTTGATGCGATCGAGATCCGCCAGATGGCCAGTACGTTGACCGTCAAATGGCAGATGACCGAAGACGCGGCGTTGAAAATGGACATGCTCGAGCGGGCCGTGGAGGAACGTACCCGGGAACTGGCCGACGCCAATATCATCGTGCAGAACAGCCCGACCATCCTCTATCGCCTGCGCGGCGAACCACCGTTCCCGTTGATGTACATCTCCCACAACATCACCAAGTTCGGCCATGTCGCGGCGCAGTTGATCAGCTCACCCGATTGGGCGCAGACCTTGATCCATACTGACGACCAGAGCAAGGTCCAGGAAGCCATGGTCCGCGTTCTGGACCGTGACACGGCGGGGGCGTCCATCGAGTTTCGCATGCGCACCGGCGACGGCGCGTTCCGCTGGGTCGAGAACCGCTACATTCCGGTGCGCAACGAGCAAGGCCTGTTGCTGGAAGTCGAAGGCATCATCCTCGACATCACCGAACGCCGGCTGGCCGAGGAAAAAATCGCCTTGCTGGCCCGCACCGACGGCCTGACCGGGCTCGCCAACCGCGCCACCATGATCGAGCGGCTGCACCAAGCCTTCGCCGGCGCGCGCCGGGGGGCCGCGCCGTTCGCGATGTTCTACCTGGACCTGGATCACTTCAAGCGCATCAACGACACGCTGGGGCACCCCATCGGCGACCTGCTGTTGCAGGAAGTCGCCGCACGGATCAAGGCCTGCACCCGGGAAAACGACGTGGTGGCACGCCTGGGCGGCGACGAATTCGCCATTTTGCAACTGGACGTCCACGAAGCGACCCACTGCGCCGCGCTGGCGGCCAAGATCCGCGACTCGCTGGTGGCGCCCTATTCGCTGGACGGCAATGACGTTCGCATTTCCGTGAGCATCGGCATCAGCCTGTACACCGCGCAAAGCCAAAGCGCCGACAGCTTGATGGCCCAATCCGACATGGCCCTTTACCGCTCCAAGGAAAAAGGCCGCAACCAGTACCATTTCCACAACGAGGAGATTAACCAGGAAGTGACCGACCGGGTCGCCCTGGCCAACGACCTGCGCCACGCCATCGAGCACAACGAGCTGAAATTGCATTACCTGCCGGAAGTCGACCTCGGCACTGGCAAAATCCTCGGCATGGGCGTGCAGGTGCGCTGGAACCACCCCCGACAGGGCTGGCTGGAACCGGCGGCGTTCATGCCAGCGGCGGAAAAGACCGGGATCATCATCGGCCTCGGCCATTGGGTGCTGGACCAGGCCTGCCAGCAGATGCGCCAGTGGCGCGACCAGGGCGTGGCGCCACCGGTGATTGCCATTGACTTGTCGCTGACCCAGCTCAAGACCGGCCCGGAACTGATCTATGACGTGCTGCGCACCACCGCCCGCTGGGAGCTGGCGCCGTGGGACCTGCGCTTTGACGTCACCGAAGCGACCCTGGCCCAGACCAAATGGACCCACAACGACGTGCTGCCGCGCCTGTGCGAACTGGGCGTGCAGGTCGCCATCGATGATTTCGGCACCGAGTATTCATCCTTCGATTACCTCAAGACCTACCGGGTCAACCACCTCAAGCTCGCCCAGCGGTTTCTCGACAGCGCCAATGACGATCCGGAGAACGCCACGACCTTGCGGGCCATCATCAACTTCGCCCGGGACGTGGGCATCGGCATCATTGCCGAAGGCGTCGAGACCCAGGAACAACGCACCACCCTGATGTCCAGCGGCGGCTCGATGCAGGCCCAGGGGCATTACTTCAGCACCGTGGTCGACAGCGACCAGGCGGCCGCCTTGCTCAAGGCCGGCACCATCGTCCCGGTGACGGATCATTGGACCCGGCCGGCAAGCGAGCTATCGGAGAGCAATCCATGAACCCTATGTCGGTACCTGCCAACCGGCGAATCCTGGTGGTGGACGACACGCCCGCCATTCACCAGGACTTTCGCAAGATCCTCAGCCCCGGCGCTGGCAATGACGACTCGCTGGACGACACCGAAAGCCTGCTGTTCGGCACCCCGCAGGTCAGTCGACTGCAATTTGAGATCGACTCGGCCTACCAGGGTGAAGAAGCCTTGGAACTGGTCAAGCGTGCCCAGGCCGAGGGCCAGCCTTACGCGCTGGTGTTCGCCGACATGCGCATGCCGCCGGGCTGGGACGGCCTGCAAACCATCGAGCAATTGTGGAAAGCCGACCCGCGCCTGCAGATCGCCCTGTGCACCGCGTATTCGGATTATTCCTGGGAAACCATGTCCGAACGCATCGAGTTCGACGATCAGTTGCTGATCCTCAAGAAACCGTTCGACACCCTGGAAATTCGCCAGATGGCCAGTGCCATGACCTGGAAATGGCAACTGGCGCAGGACGCCGCGCGAAAAATGCGCAGCCTGGAGCGCACCATTGAAGAGCGCGTCCAGGAACTGCTGAAAGTCTCGCACCTGCTGCAATACGACGTGCTCACCGAGCTGCCCAACAGCATGTTGCTCGGTGATCGCCTGACCCAGGCCCTGGCCCAATGTCGCCGGCACGATCGGCAGCTGGCGGTGATGTTCATCGGCCTGGACCGCTTCAAGCGCATCAACAATGCGCTGGGCCATCCGGTCGGCGATGAATTGCTCAAGCGCGTGGCGCGGACGCTGGCAACGGTGGTGCGCGAATCCGACTCGGTGTTTCGCTACGGTTCCGACGAATTCGTAGTGATCCTCGGGGACATCGCCGACCCACAACTGACCAAGGGCGTGGCGGAAAAACTGCTGGCGGCCATCAACGCTCCACACCCCATCGACGGCCATGACCTGACGGTAACGGCGAGCCTGGGCATCAGCGTTTATCCAACCGACGGCTTCGATGCCGTGGCGCTGATCAAGAAAGCCGAGACGGCCATGCGCAACGTCAAGGAAAGCGGCCCCAACGATTACCGTTTTTTTACCGAAGACATGAACCGCCGGGCCCGCCAGCAACAGACCATCGAATCCGGTCTGCGCCTGGCCCTGCAACGCAAGGAATTCGTGCTGCACTACCAACCCAAGCTCGACCTGACGAACGGCAGAGTGGTCGGTGCCGAGGCCCTGGTGCGCTGGAACCGTCCCGACCAAGGCCTCGTCTTCCCGTCGGATTTCATCCCGGTGGCCGAGGACAGTGGGCTGATCGTGCCGCTCAGCCAGTGGGTGCTCCAGGAAGCCTGCCAGCAGGCTTGTCGCTGGCAAGCCGAGGGCATGCGGCCGCTGTATTTGTCGGTCAACGTCTCGGCAATCGACTTTCGCCAGCGCGGTTTTGTCGATGGCATCGCACGCACCCTCAAGGAAACCGGCCTGGACCCGACACAGTTAGAACTGGAGATCACCGAAAGCGTGCTCATGCAGAACATCGATACGACCGTCGCCACGCTCAAGGCCATCAAACAGCTGGGGGTACGACTGGCCATCGATGATTTCGGCACCGGCTATTCGAGCCTGAGCTACCTGCAAAAATTTCCGGTGGATGTGTTGAAGATCGACCAGTCATTCGTCGGCGACCTGAGCATCGACAGCAACGACGCCAAGCTGGTGAGCACCATCATCAGCCTGGGCCGGAGCTTGCACTTGCACATCATTGCCGAGGGCGTGGAGACCCGCGAGCAATTGGAATTCCTCAAGCGCCACCAGTGCGAGGAAGCCCAAGGTTATTACTTCAGCAAGGCCGTGGAGCCGCAAGCCTTCAGCCAATGGATGGCCGAATGGGAACAACGCCCGAACCCGCTTTCATGAGCATCCGGGTTCATCAACCAGAGTTTCAAAGGAAAGCACTCCATGGCGTCACACGGATTGATTCTGGCTCTCGGCCTGCTGGTGGGATGGATGCCGGTGGGTTGGAGTGTAACCGCCCACGCCGAGCCACTGGACGAACCGCTCAAGCCGCTGCCTCCCGTTCCGGCACTGGACCCCAAACGGGTCCAACTGGGCCAACGCCTGTTCAATGACCCGCGCCTTTCCGTCAACAACACACTGTCCTGCGCCAGTTGCCATCGCCTGGACAAGGGCGGCGCCGACGACAAGCCCATGTCCGTGGGTTTCGATGGCAAACCGGTCGAGGTCAATACGCCCACGGTGTTCAATGCCAGCCTGAACTTCCACCAGTTCTGGGACGGCCGCGCCGATACGCTGGAAGAACAGGTCCATCTGGTCGTGACCAGCCCGGTGGAAATGGGCAGCACCTGGGAATCGGTGGTCAAGCGCATCGCCGATGACCCCGGCTATACCAAGGATTTCAAGGCCGCCTATCCCGATGGCGTGACCAAACCCAATGTCCAGGGCGCATTGGCCGCCTACGAGCGCACCTTGCAGACGCCGAACTCGCGTTTCGATCAATACCTGCTGGGCGACACCGACATCCTCACGCCCCGGGAAAAATTCGGCTACCAGCGTTTCAAGGAGTACGGCTGCATCGCCTGCCACCAAGGCGTGAACATTGGCGGCAACATGTTCCAGAAATTCGGAATCATGGGCGACTACATCAATGACCGGGGCAACCCCACCCGGGCCGACGAAGGACGCTTCAACGTCACCGGCGATGAAGCGGATCGCCAGGTTTTCAAAGTGCCCAGCCTGCGCAACGTGGCCGTCACCGCCCCGTATTTCCATGATGGGTCGGCGCCGACCCTGGAGCGCGCGGTAGAGGTCATGTTCAAGTATCAACTGGGTCGTGAGCCCCTCAAGAACGATACGACCCTGATCGTCGAGTTCCTCAGGACACTGACCGGCGAATCGGAGGGCAAGCCCCTATGACCACTCTGCGTCGTCTCGGTCTTGCGTTCATCGGCCTGTTGCTGGCTTCGGTCCTGCTGTTCATGTACGTCAATTCCGGTGCCCAGCAGGCCGCCTCGTACATCGAATCCCGGGACCTGATCCGCCTGCTCAAGCAGCAGGACGCGATCTGGGACAACGAGGTGCTCAAGGCGCGGATTGCCCTGAGCCACAATTACGATCCACTGGTCTCGCCGCTGCAGGAGATGGCGCGCCTGTGGCAGCGCCTGGACGCCATCGAATCGGAGCCGGGCCGCCACGGGCCGTCACTCTGGGAGACCCAGCGCAACGCGTACCTCAAGGCGGTCAAGGAAAAAACCCGCTTGGTGGAACAGTTCAAATCCCATAACGCGGTGCTGCGCAATTCCCTGGCCTTCCTGCCCACTGGCGAGGACGACATCCAGGGCCAATTCGCTCGGCTGCCCGACACCTACAGGCTGGAGTTGCAGAACGTTGCCATCGACACCTACGACCTGTTGCTCAGCAGCATGGAGTTCGCCCAGCTCGGCTCCCCCGAGATAGCCGCCGAGGTATTGCTGGGTTTGAACCAGCTGGACGTCAACAAAGAGCGCCTGCCCACGGGGCTGCTCAACTCCATCGAAGTGCTGCGCAGACACATTGGGGTGATCCTGCGCGAACAGCCAAAGGTCAACGAACTCTTACTCGGAATCGGCGCCATCCCCGTGGCCGATCATCTGGATACCATCACCCATCTGCTGGAGAAAGACCAGGAAAAAGCCGCCGCCAAATACGAGCGCAACCACGTTTACCTGTTGGTGTTCGCCACGCTTTTGGTGCTGATCCTGATCTGGCTGGCGATCCGGTTGATTCGCAGCTTCGCCGAGATCAAGCGGGTCAACAACGCCCTGCAAACCGCCAACGACGAACTTGAACAACGCGTCGAAGAACGCACCCGCCAACTCAAGGACACCCAGAGCGAACTGATGGACACCGCCCGCCAGGCCGGCATGGCGGAGATCGCCACCAACGTGTTGCACAACGTCGGCAACGTGCTCAATAGCGTGAACATATCCGCCGACCTTGTCAGCCGCAAACTGCGCAGCAGCAAGGCCCTGGGCCTGGGCAAGGCGATGAACCTGATCAACGAACACAACCACGACCTGGGGCACTTCCTCACCGAAGATGAAAAAGGCAAGCTGCTGCCCGGCTACCTCAATCAATTGGTGGAGGCCATCGCGGTGGAACAGCAAGGCATGACCGATGAACTGGCCCAACTGAGCAAGAGCGTGGACCACATCAAGGACATCGTTTCCACCCAGCAATCCTACGCCGGCGCCAACAGCCTGATGGAACCGCTGGTGATCAGCGAATTGCTCGAGGACGCCCTGCGCATGAACTCCGGCGCCCTGACCCGCCACCACGTGACGGTGCTCAAGGAATACGGCGAGGTGCCGCGGATCATGGGCGACAAGCACCGCTTGTTGCTGATCCTGATCAACCTGATCAGCAACGCCAAGTACGCCATGGGGGGCGTTTCCAACCATGCGCGAAACATGACGCTCAAGGCCGCCGTCGTGGACGGCGAGACGTTGCAGATCAGCGTCAAGGACGAAGGCGAAGGGATCCCGGCGGACAACATGACGCGCATCTTCGCCCACGGCTTTACCACCCGTAAGGACGGCCACGGGTTCGGCCTGCACAGTTGCGCACTGGCAGCGATAGAAATGAACGGCCAGCTCACCGCACACAGTGACGGGCCAGGAACCGGGGCAACCTTCGTCCTGCAACTGCCCTTGAAACTCGCGGAGGGTGAGCCATGAACAGCATCAGCAACCGGCGCATCCTCCTGATCGACGACACGCCCGCCATCCATGAAGACTTCCGCAAGATCCTGACCCCGGAAGAGGAAAACGACAGCGACCTGCAGGACATGGAAAGCGCCCTCTTCGGTGAAGCCCCGAAACCCGTCGCCACGGTGTTCGAGCTCGACTCGGCCTACGGCGGCCAGGAGGGCTTGGCCAAATTGCAGCAAGCGTTGGCCAAGGAGCTTCCTTATGCCCTGGCGTTTGTCGACATGCGCATGCCCGAAGGTTGGGACGGCGCCAAGACCATCGAAGAGCTCTGGAAAGTCGACCCACAGTTGCAAGTGGTGGTCTGCACCGCGTATTCGGATTATTCCTGGGATGAACTGCTCGATCGCCTGAATGGCCACGACCGCCTGCTGATCCTGAAAAAGCCCTTCGACAATATCGAAGTCCAGCAGATGGCCAACACCCTGACCACCAAATGGGAAATGACCTCCCGCGCCCGGTTGAAAATGAACAAGCTCGAAGACCTGGTGGAGCAACGCACCCTGGCGTTCAAGCAGGCCAGCGAGCTGCTGCAAATGGAAATCGACGAACGCAAGATGCTCGAAAGCCAATTGGTGCAATCGGAGAAACTGGCCTCGCTGGGCCAGCTGGCCGCTGGTGTCGCCCATGAAATCAACAACCCGATCGGTTTCATTTCCTCCAATCTCGGCGCCCTCGGCGGGTACTTCAGCAAGCTCGAAGAAATGCTCCAGGCCTACGGCAGTGCCGAACAAGCCATCACCTCGCCGGAGTTGCTGACGGAACTCAAGCGCCTGCGCGAACAGGTGGAACTCGACTTCCTGGTGGAGGACATTCCGGTGCTGATCAAGGAGTCCAAGGACGGCATCGCCCGCGTCGGGCAAATCGTCAAGGACCTCAAGGACTTCTCCCGCGTCGACTCCAGCCAGGAATGGCAGATGGCGAACTTGCAGCAGGGGATGGATTCGACGTTGAACATCGTCGCCAACGAGATCAAGTACAAGGCCGACGTGGTCAAGCAATACAGCCCGTTGCCGGAAGTCGAATGCCTGCCGTCGCAGATCAACCAGGTGATCATGAACCTGATCGTCAACGCCGCCCAAGCCATCGGCCCGGAACGCGGCACCATCACCCTGCGCAACGGCGTCGAAGGCGACACCGTCTGGATCGAAATCGCCGACAACGGCTCGGGCATCCCACCGGAAACCCTGAAGAAAATCTTCGACCCGTTCTTCACCACCAAACCCATCGGTAAAGGCACGGGGCTGGGGTTATCGCTGTCCTACGGCATCGTGAAGAAACACAACGGCGAAATTACCGTGAGCAGCGAGGTCGGCGTGGGGACGACGTTCCGGGTGGAACTGCCGGTGCGGCAGATGAAATTGGCCGGATAAATACGAACCGGCTCTTGTGGCAAGGGAGCTTGCTCCCGCTGGGCTGCGCAGCAGCCCCAATGGCAGCTGCCGCGGACGTTCAGCGACATTGCTCGATACCCTCACTTAACAAAAAGCCCCAGTCATTTCCGACCGGGGCTCTTGTTCTACAGCACTCTCACGTTACGAAGCCGAACGCACCGAACCGGCTAGATCACCGGTCGGTTGCAACTTGAAGGTATAAAACAACACCGTCAGCAACACCAGGAACGCCGGGCCCACATACAACGCCACGCGCGTATCCGGGAAGTACGCCATCAGCCCCACCACCAATAGCAGGAACGCCAGTGCCAGATAAGAGCTGACCGGGTAAAGCCACATCCGGTACTTCAACGCCGCACGCTCGGACGCGCTCAGGCCTCTGCGGAATTTCAGCTGGGCCAGCAGGATCATCACCCAGGTCCAGATCGCGCCGAAGGTGGCGATGGAAGTGACCCAGACGAAGACTTTCTCCGGTACCAGGTAATTGAGCAGCACGCCCAGCAGCAGCGCGGCAATCGATAACAGCAACGCACGGCGCGGCACGCCGTTGCTCGAGGTCTTGGCGAAACCGGCCGGAGCCTGGCCGTTCTGCGCCAGGCTGTAGAGCATCCGCCCGGTGCTGAAGATCCCGCCGTTGCAGGACGACAGCGCGGCGGTGATCACCACGAAGTTGATGATGCCGGCGGCGGTCTTGATGCCCAGGCGCTCGAAGGTCATCACGAAGGGGCTGCCTTGGGTGCCGATTTCGTTCCACGGATAGATCGACAGGATCACGAACAACGCGCCGACGTAGAACAGCAGGATCCGCCAGAACACCGAGCCGATGGCGTTGGGGATGGTTTTCTGCGGATTGCGCGCTTCCCCGGCGGTCAGGCCGATCATCTCCACGCCCAGGTAGGCGAACATGACCATTTGCAGGGACATCAACACGCCGGACACGCCGTTGGGCATGAAGCCGCCGTGGGTCCACAGGTTGGAAACGCCCAGGGCCACGCCATCGTTGCCGAACCCGAAGGCGATGATGCCGACGCCGCCGATGACCATGGCGATGATCGTGACGATCTTGATCAGGGCAAACCAGAACTCGAATTCACCGAAGGCCTTGACCGCGATCAGGTTGATCGAGCCCATGCTGATCAGTGCGGCCAACGCCCAGATCCAGCGCGGAACGTCGGGAAACCAGACGCCCATGTACACCGCTACCGCGGTGATCTCCGCCACACAGGTCACCAGCCACAGGAACCAGTAGTTCCAGCCCGTGAGGAAGCCTGCCAGCGGGCCGAGGTAATCCTGGGCATAACGACTGAACGAACCGGCCACCGGGTTATGCACGGCCATCTCGCCAAGGGCGCGCATGATCACCAGGATCGCCAGGCCGCCAATGATGTAAGACAGCATGATCGCCGGACCCGCCATCTCGATGGCCTTGGCCGAACCGAGGAACAACCCGACACCGATGCAAGCGCCAAGCGCCATCAAGCGGATATGTCGCTCGCCGAGTTCACGTTTGAGCGGACCACCCTGAGCGGTCTCGCCATGGGGCAGATGATTGCCGACAGGCATAGGAGTACAACCTCGTCTTGTTATTGGATGAGCCACCGAGTCTCCAAAAGCCGCAAACGGGTGAGCTTGCAGCCTTTGCCGAAACCGGGCCTGCCTTGTGGGCAGACCGTCCTGTAGGAAAAATCCTCAAGATCAGCGGGCCGTGCAGTATAAAAAGCCAGGGATAGAGAGTTTCACTGTAAAACCAGAGAAGTTCAGGGATAAGCCTCAGCCGGAACGGCATTTTCAAGAGGGATTGACTGAATTACCGGCCATTCAGAAAACGGCGCAGAGTATTGCACAGCGATGGTGCAGCGTCATGTCTTGGCAGACGGCGACGGCTCTAGCACAAGGATTTCAGGATGCCACCGCCCCCGTGGCGAGGGAGCTTGCTCCCGCTGGGGGGGCGAAGCCGCCCTCGCTTTTCAGCTTTCAAAAGCTGACGACTGCTGCGCAGCCGAGCGGGAGCAAGCTCCCTCGCCACGGGGACTACGGCGATTTCAGAAAAGTCGTTCATGTATCAGGGCGTCAGGTCGTCAGGTCGTCGTGGGCGAAGCTACCGTCAAGGAGTACCCCAACTACAGGAAGCCACGGAATGCATCCCCTACGTCCAAACTCTCATAGGCTGCGTCATGGACGCTCATCAGAAGCGGGGCGAGGTTACCTCGTCACCACAGTCGTTCACCAACGCACACCGATCTTCAAGGATTGGCAGCTGGGCCGTTTGCTGGTTGCAGAAATGCGTCTGATCCATGAGCGAAGTCAGGTCAATTCGCTCGCCTGGGTTGTGATGCCAGATCATCTGCACTGGTTGCTGCAATTGGAACAAGCTCAACTGCCCAACGTGATGCAGACGGTCAAGTCCCGAAGCACCCTTGCAATCAATCGAGCCATGGGCAAGAAGGGGGCCTTCTGGCAAAACGGATTCCATGATAGGGCCATCCGCGACAATCAGGATCTGTTGCCTTGCGCCCGCTACATTATCGCCAACCCTCTTCGCGCGGGCTTGGTGGAGTGCATTGGCAACTATCCGCTCTGGGACGCCATTTGGCTCTGACCGCTCTTGTGGCGAGGGAGCTTGCTCCCGCTGGGGGGCGAAGCCGCCCTCGCTTTTCAGCTTTCAAAAGCTGACGACTGCTGCGCAGCCGAGCGGGAGCAAGCTCCCTTGCCACAACGGCCTCATCACTCAACGACTTACGTGCCAACCACAATTTCCCCTCCCCCACGCCAACCACCGTCTAAGCTTCAAGCAAGTCCGATCAATCTGCGTGAATGGATCAGTCGACTATGGGCGCTTTGTGGCAAACCGATTCGAACAAACCTGTGGTCCCGACTGAACGTATGGAAGAAGCGCCTTTACCTCAAAAAAATCGCCGCGCACGGCATGGCTGGCGGGCGTTCTGGTTGTTGTTGCTGATTATCGTGGTGGTGGTCGGCATCGCTGCGGCCAAGGAGATGCGCACGTCCCGGTTCCAGGCGCAGGAACTCAGCCAATATGCCGCGTCGCTGACCTATTCGGTACAACCGGGCCCCAGCGATGCCATCGTCTACCCGGGCGCCGGTCCGTTCGACCAGCGGTGGGGCTACAGCGCCCTGGGGGAATTCCTGCCGCGCCTGCTCAAGCGCGATTATGTGATCGAGGCCCAGGCGCGTTTTTCACCGGCCTTGATGGACTACGTCGACAAAGGCCTGTTCGTGCCCTACGCGGAAAAGATCCAGGCGGGGCTGACCATCACCGACTGCCGCGCCGCGCCGGTGTATCAGTTCAAGTATCCACAGCAGTTGTATGCAAGCTTTGACGCGATTCCGCCAGTGGTGGTGCAAAGCCTGTTGTTCATCGAAAACCGCTTCCTGCTCGACCCCAAGCAGCCACTCGCCAACCCGGCGGTGGACTGGCCGCGCTTCGGCATGGCGGCGTGGTCGCAGGTGGCCAAGCTGCTGAGCCTGCCGGGGCAATCGGCCGGCGGCAGTACGTTGGCAACGCAGTTGGAAAAGTACCGGCACTCGCCCGAAGGCCTGACCGTGTCGGGAGCGGAAAAAATCCGCCAGATGATTTCCGCCAGCGTCCGCGCTTACCAGGCCGGTCCGCAAACCCTCGAGGCACGGCAGCGGGTCATCCGCGACTACCTCAACAGCGTACCGCTCTCCGCCGTGCCGGGGCACGGTGAAGTCCACGGTATGGCGGAAGGTTTGCGGGTCTGGTATGGCGCGGACTTCAAGCGGGCCAACGAGCGGCTGTTCAGCACCGCCACCGACCCCAAGAGCCTGGCGGAAAAAGGCCTGGCCCTGCGGGAAATGCTGTCGTTGATGATCGCCCAGCGGCGCCCGTCCCATTACCTGTCCAAGGGCCACGATGAACTGGCGCGCCTGACCGACAGCCATATCCGCCTACTGGCACAGAACGGCGTGATCGACGCCGCGCTGTCCGAAGCGGCCCTGGCGAGCAAGGTCAGCTACCGCGACTGGGTCCAGGACCCGACCGTCCAGCCCAACGAAACCAACAAAGGCATCAGCGCCGCCCGCAGTCGCCTCGCCGCGCTGCTCAACCGACCGCTGTATGACCTCGATCGCCTCGACCTCTCCGCCACCAGCACCTTGCAAAGCGACTTGCAGGCCCAGGCCACCGACTACCTCAAGCGCTTGGCCGACCCGGCCTTCGCCGCCGAGATCGGCCTGATGGGAGAACGCCTGCTGACCCCCACCAGCACCACCCAGGTGCGCTACAGCTTCACCCTGCTGGAACTGACCCCCGATGGCTCGCGCGTGCGGGTGCAGACCGACAGCACCGACCAGCCTTTCGACATCAACGAAGGCAGCAAACTGGAGCTGGGCTCCACCGCCAAGTTGCGCGTGCTCACCACTTACCTGCAGATCATCGCCGAACTGCATGAGCGTTATGCCCAGCAAACCCCGGCGGCGTTGAAGAAAACCGAGATCGCCGAGCAGGACCGCCTGTCCCGCTGGGCCGTTGACTATCTGATCCAGAACACCGACCGCAGCCTGCCCAAGATGCTCGAAGCGGCACTGGACCGCACTTATTCAGCCAGCCCCGGCGAGTCGTTCTTTACCGGTGGCGGGCTGCACACCTTCCACAACTTTCGCAAGGAAGACGACGGCCGCATACCCACGCTGCGTGACTCTTTGCGAGAATCCATCAACCTGCCCTTTATCCGCCTGATGCGCGACCTGGTGCGCTACGCCACCTACGCCGGCCCCAACAACAGTTCCGAATTGCTCAAGGACGACAAGGACCCGCGCCGCCAGGAATACCTGGCCCAGTTCGCCGACCGCGAAGGCACGTCGTTCCTGCTCAGGTTCTGGAAGAAATACCAGAAAAAGGACACCGCACAGCGCCTGGAAACCTTCCTCGACGGCATGCGCCCTACCGCAATCCGCCTCGCCGCCGTGCACCGTTATTTCTTTCCCAACGACAGCCAGGAAAGCTTCAACCGCTTCGTGCGCGCGCATCTGAAGTCGGCCAAGAGCGCCGAAAAACTCACCGACGAACGCCTGGAACGGCTTTATCAAAGTTACGGTCCCGGCGCCTATGACCTGCCTGACCAAGGCTTCATCGCCAAGGTCCACCCGTTGGACTTGTGGTTGATGGGTTACCTGCTGAACAACCCCGACGCCAAGTTCAGCCAGATCGTCAAGGCCAGCCAGTTCGAGCGTCAGGAAGTCTACAGTTGGCTGTTCAAGAGCCGGCACAAGAGCGCCCGCGACAGCCGTATCCGCACCATGCTGGAGATCGAAGCTTTCCTGGATATCCACCAGCGCTGGCAGCAAGTCGGCTATCCGTTCGACCACCTGGTGCCATCGCTGGCCACTGCCATCGGCAGCTCCGGTGATCGCCCCGCCGCGCTCGCGGAGCTGGTGGGTACGATCCTCAACGACGGCGTCCGCCGGCCGGCGCTGCGCGTCGACAGCTTGCAGTTCGCCGTCGGTACGCCTTATGAAACGCGATTGGTCAGTAACCCGGACAACGGCAAGCGCGTGATGCCAGTGGAAGTGGCCCGGGCCTTGCGCGGTGCGCTGTCCCAGGTGGTGGATGCCGGCACCGCGAAACGGGTGGCAGGCAGTTTCAAGTTGGCCGACGATACGCCACTGGCCATGGGTGGCAAGACCGGCACCGGTGACAACCGTATCGAAGCGGTCGGTTCCGGTGGGCGGGTGATCAGTTCCAAATCGATCAACCGCACCGCCACGTTCGTGTTCTACATCGGCGACAGCCATTTCGGCACGCTGACGGCATTCGTCCCCGGCGCGTCGGCCCAGAACTTCAAGTTCACCTCGGCCTTGCCGGTGCAAGTGCTCAAGGGCATGGCGCCGTTTCTGTCGGCCTATTTGCAGCCGGGCAGTCAAACCCAGTGCAAGCCGTTGGTGGCCGGCCCATGAGCGACCGCACCGCCGTGCGGTGAGCTAAATCGCTACCCGAGGCACCGCGTCGAAGATCACGGTGAAGCTGCCGATATACACCCCTGGATCGCGATCGGCAGGCATGCCATCGGCAAAGATGACCATTTCAGCCTGGGTGCCTGGTGTGGACGAGGCATCATCCACCACTTCCAGGGGCGTACCTCGCAGACGTACATCATTGAACGTGACACCCAGCTCAATCGCAGTCCTCCCGTTGCTCAACCAAGGCCGGTGGCCTTCCAGAATGTAGGCATGGACCGAGCCGTCGGTGTTTTTCACATCATACGTATGACGTATGCGGCTCATCCACTGGGTCACTTCGTTGTAGAGCATGACCTCGTTCTTACCGAACTCGGGGTCACGAGGCTGCACGTGGAATTGCTTGTTGGGAATATTCGCGGTGATGTGAATCGAGGTGCGTGCATCATCAGCTGCCAATACCGGCGAAGAGCCCAGGACGGCGGCCGCCAGTACGACCAGGGAGACCATTTGCTTGAACATGGTTGATACCTTTTTACAGAACCAAATGCAGACCGTCCCGCGACAAGGGCACTAGCCGCCGCCGGATCAGGCTGTCGTTAGAGAGTTACACGAGGCACCGCATCGAAGATGACAGTGAAGTTCCCGGTATACAGTCCAGGTAGGCGATGGATGCCCCAATTAACCGGGTTGATGACCATCTCCGCCTGGGTACCTGGCGTGGATGTGGCGTCATCTACGACTTCTTGAGGCTCATAGGACAACTGTACGTCGTTGAACCAAACACGCACAGGAATGATCACGCTGCCATTAGACAGGTCAGGGCGCCCCTCAAGGTAGGCATGAACCGAGCCGTCGGTATTCTTCACATCAAAGGTATGGCGTATGGAGCTCAACTCGTAGCTCACAGGGTTGTAATGCATGTACTCATCTTTTCCGAAATCCGGATTACGCGGCTGCACATGGAACTGCTTGTTGGGAATATTCGCGGTGATGTGGATGGACGAGCGTGCATCATCGGCAGCGAAGGCCGCCGGGCAAGCCAGGGCGACAGCGCCCAGCACCGTACTGGATATGATTTTTTTAAACATGGGTGTAGCTCCTTTTTCATTGTGGTTCATCAATAGCCCCTCCTTGGACGAGCAAGCCGGATTGCTCCGACAAAACATCCAGCCTCTTATGGCGCAACGGCATCGAACACCATGTGAACGGTGCCGTAGTAATCACCGGGCCTGTAGTTATCGCCGGGCTTGATGGCGGCGATTTCCAAGGGCACTTGCCGCCCCGGCCGGGCCTCGGTGGCCGACACGACCAGGGTCGAATCGAGGCTCAATTCAACGTTGTTGAAGCTCACCCGCAAATCAATGCGATCACGGCCGTTGGACAAGTAGGCCTCTTCGCCCAGGCGCGCGCCGATGGCGCCGGTGGTGTTCTTCACCTCGTAGGTCGCCCGCAGCGGGCTGAGGTCGTTCGTGATGGAGCTGAACGGCAAGCGTTGCTCGCGCTGGACCAACTGCGGATCGAGCGGCAGCACATAGAAATCCACCGTCGGGATGGTCACATAGAGCTCGAACGTTTCCCGCTCCACGGCCGCCCAGGCCGCAGGCCAGGGCAACATCAGCGTGGTCAGTGCGAGGGGGCTTGCAAGTGTCTTGAGCATGGTCATTACCTGTGGCGTCAGCGACGGTTCGGCGACAGCAATCGTCAACCCTTGATTTCGACGGACTTCGTCTCGCCGCCTTCGATCAGCGTGAAGCGGTACTCACGCCCCGACTCCTTTTCAAAGAAAAACGTGCGACCTGCCATGACGTGGTGCTTGGTGGTGGGTCGGCAGTCGTTTTCCTTCTGCGCGTCACAGTCCTTGAATTCGTCGATGACCACGACGCTGTTGCCGTTGTTGCGCATCAGGTATCGGCTGGCGTTGTCATCGATCACCGTCTCGAAACGGGTGTTCTTGGGTCGCACGAAAAACACCGTGCCGTAGCCCGCCAGGACCTTGACCCCCGCCGCGACCCGGTCCTTCTTGTATTGCTCGCGTTCTTCCTGGCTGATGGCAAATTCGTCCTCCGCCTCGGGCACCACGGGCACGAAACGGACCCGGAAGTAACGCTCCTTGTCGCGGTTGCCCATGAACACCAGCCGCGTGCCCTGCATGCCGTTGGCCGGTACGATCAGGCGCGCCGGACTGGCCATCAGGCCGTCCTTGGCCTGGGCGCTGACCTGGTTCTGCAGCGGCACCTCCTGGTAAGTGCCGTCCTCGTTGTAGATGATTTCCAGGATGTTGACCTTGACGAACGCCGTCGACGTTCCGCCATTGAACACCCGCTTCATGTAGGTGCTCTTGTCACCGTCCAGGTAGTCGTAGACCACCCCGACCCCAATCTGCGGCCCGGCCTGGGCCACACTGCTGAACAGAAAAAAACCAATCCATGCCACTAACCGTTTCATCGTTTCTTCAACCTCATGCACTAAAGCAACTCACTGGACACTGCTGGTCGCAGGCCCATTCAAACTTCCGAATCCCAGATCACCGTGACGTTGCCGGTGTAGGTCCCGGCGCCACCGACCAGCATGTCGTCGACGTCACCCTGGGCGATTTCGAATGACAGGCTGGCCGCTCGACGATCGATATAAACGCTCGGCTGGAACAGCTCGGTGCCGCTGCCGTCACGCAGCACCCGGCGACGGTTGACCGGCTGCCCGTTGGCGTCGGTCAGGCCGGCGGGCAGCGTCACGCTGACATCCACCGGAACGGCATGCCCGGAGCCGGCCTCCGCGACAGCGCAGGTATTACCGTTGGGGTACTGGCACTCCAGCGACATCTTGAAGCGCGAGGACGTGGAAATATGGAACCGCTGATCCCGAAACAACCGCGTCGGCTTGCGCCCGCTGTTCAACCACCCTTGCCAGCCCTCCTGGGGCACCAGCTCTACCTGGTTGCCACCGGGGGGCACGTCGATCTTGAGGGCGTGATCGACCTGAAGATCGAAATTGAGCGTGAGCACCGAGTCATCCGCGACCATGACATCGCCCATGTCCAGGTCCAGCCCTGGCCCGATGGTGTAGGTCAGCGACCCGGTGTAATGCCCGGCCGACATTTTCAGCGGGTTGGGCGTGCGCAGTTCGTAGGCAAAATCCATTGAGTAATAACTCATCTGGGGAATCGGGTAATGAGCCGTCTTGGCACACACGCCTTCTGTCGGGGTCTTCCAGAAAAAGTCGTAAGTCACTCTGGAATAAAACCCCAGGCCGCTGTATTGGCAGGGTGATGGGGCCTCGTCCCAGGCCGCACCGCCCCACAACATCCGGTGTGCGAGAGCGAGGTTCGGCTCGCCACCGACCAAGGTGTCGACGCCGTCGGGAAGGCGCTGTTGCGCGCCAATACCCGACCAGCGCACCTCGACGGTTTCCGTCTCCCCCGTGCCCGAATGAGTCACCAGCACCGGGCGCCAGCTGGCGGGCACCTTGAACATCGCACCCTGCCGAGCATCTGCATGATTGGCCTGGATAGGCCGGCTCAAGTTGACCGTGATAGGCAACGAGATGCTGAACATGCCCGAAGCCCTGCATTGCTCCGGATAACGCTGGCAGTAGCCGCTGACCGGGGTGGTGTTGACGAATGTGCTTTGCTGAGGCTTCGACGGGTCGGGCCTGAACACTGCGCTGATGTCCCGGGTTAGCGCACTGGCCATGGGGGCGCCGGCAGCCAGAAACGTTGAAACCACACAGCCTGCTAGTACTGGTGATCCTTTCATGGGTACGACCTCATTCAAATCCGTTGAATAGACCAAGCTCTTTCTTACACTTCCGAATCCCATATCACCGTGACGCTCCCGCTATAGGCCTTGGCGCCGCTGTCCAGCATCTGCTCGACACTGTTGCGGCCGATTTCGAAGTGCAGGGTTCCCGGCCCGCGATCGATATACTGGCCCGGTTGGAACAGTTCGGTGCCGCTGCCATCGCGCAGCAGCCGACGGCGGTTGACCGGCTGGCCGGAACCGTCGGTCAAGCCGTTGGGCAGGCTCACGCTGATGTCGACCGGCACGGTATGGCCAGAACCGGTTTCAGAAACCGCGCAGGTATTGCCACTGATTTGTTGGCATTCGAGTGCCATCTTGAAACGCGACGAGGCTGAGATATGGAAGCGCTGGTCACGGAATAACCGTGATGGTTTCCGGCCGCTGTTCAGCCAGGATTGCCAACCCTCCTGGGGAACCAGCTCGACCCGGTTGCCGCCGGGGGGGACTTCGACTTTGAGGGTGTGTTCGACAGTCAACTTGAAATCAAGGGTGAGTATCGCATCGGAAGGAATCATGACATCGCCCATGTCGAGATCCTGGCCCGGTCCAACGCTATAGGTCAGCGATCCCGTGTAGAGACCGCTCGACATTTTCAGGGGGTTTGGGGTGCGCAACTCGTAGGCAAATTCCAGATATTGGTAGGTAAAGCTCGGGATCAAAAAGCTCGCCTTTTTGGAGCACGCTGCTTCGACCCGGGTTTTCCAGAAAAAACGGTATGAAGTCGCGTTAAAGCCCCCACGACCGGTATATCCGCAAGGTGAGCCGGGATTCACCCAGCTATTACCATACCCACCCCATAACCGGTTATGTGCCAGCGAAAGGCTAATGTCCGGATTACCAATGAGGTTCAGCACGCTCGTTGGTAGTTGATACCTCGAGCCGATTCCTGAAAAACGCACTTCAACGGTTTCGGTTTCACCCGTCACCGCATGAGTCACGTGTGCGGTACGCCAATTGGCGGGCACCTTGAACGTTGCGCCTTGCCGATAGTCGGTATGATTCGCCTGGATAGGGCGGCTCGAATTGAAGGTGATAGGCAACTGAATGCTGAAGATCTTCGTCGCTGCGCAATCCGCCGGGAAGTCGGTGCAGTAACCAGAAATAGGCGTGGTATTGGTAAATTGATTCAGGTTTGGCTTCGAAGCATCGGGCCTGAATATGGCAGTGATATCCCGGCTCACGGCATTGGCCGCAGGCACGCACGCAAACAACAACACCGAGACGACGCTGCGTACTGCAACCGATAAGGGTTTCATTTATACAACCTCATACAATCAAGACAAATCGCCGCAAAATAAGTAGGTGGGCCATTCACTTGTGGGAGCAAGACTTGCCCGCGATGCAGGCGCCCCCTCTCTTCAGGTGAACTGCGTTATCGTTAATCGCGAGCAAGCTTTGCTCCCACGGCCTCACGAGCGTTGTTTCGCACTGCCAGCCTCGGCCACCGTCGTGTCGGCCAGGGTATCCGGGGTGCAGCGCAGATCGCCGATCATCAATACATCCCCTTCGCGGCTGGCACTGTCGGGATCGAGACGGAAACGGCAGAACAATTCATTGCCGTAGCGCACTTCCAGGGTCGGGTTGCCGGCATTCATTTCCATCGAGAAGAACCCGTCCACTTCGCTGATCCCGCGACTGGCGTGGTTGATCACGTGATGGCCCTTGAGCGGCTGCCCCTGTTCGTCGAGCAGGCGACCCAATACAGTCACGGTGCGCATCACAGCGATCCTGCGGTAGTCCACGCCGCCCTTGTTCAAGTGATAGCGGGTGCGGGAAGGCTCGATGTTCGCCGCCGGCGGATGCAGGCCCTCGAAATCGAAGGTCACCATGCTGTTTTTGTAAGCGGTGATCGGCACGAAGTTACGGCCCGGACGCAGCACAGTGCTGCCGCCGGTCAAGTCGTCGGCGCGCAAGGCGATTTCGTCCAGGTCGGTTTCCACATCGACGATCATTCCCGCGCCGCGCCCTTGGGGCACGCCGGTGAACGCGGCTTTCGTGCCGCCCACGGCCACCGTGCTGCTCAGGTTCAAGCCGCCGGTGAGGTTGTCGTTATAGGACGAACGCTGGAGGAAACCGTCGCCGTAAAGCGAATCGGTCTGGAAACTGGCGAGGCCGGACAGGCCCACGCCATAGGTGTCGGCCAGCACCGTGCCGGAGACGCTTTGCAGGACGTGATCTTCCAGATTGCGGCGATACGACAGCGACGCGTTGTTGTCCCGCTCGCCATCGCGCGAGGTGCGGGTACCGACGCTGCCCGACCAGTACTCACCCGGCCCACCCAAGGCCACACTGAGACTCAGGTCCAGGCCACGGTTGCGCTTGTCGGCGGTGCTGGAAGTGCCCGGGCGGTCAAACACCGACAGCCGCCAGTTGGCATCGCTGCCGCGCAACTTGGCGCGCTGGGTCCAGCCCAGGTCCAGGCCGGTGCCCTGGACATTGCCTTCGCTGTAGGCGAGCCGGCCGTTGAGGGAGGTCTTGTTGCTCAGGCGATGGTTGACCGACAGCGATGAGTTGCTGGTATGGCCGACGAACACATTGCGCTGGCGGATACGGGTGCCGTCCGGCAGGGTTTCATAGGTGTTGCGGGTGTCCAGCCAGCTGCGATTGTGGCTGGCCACGATGCTGCCCTGGCCGTAGCTGTACAGGCCTTGCAGGTCCATGCCGTTGCCGTACCGCTCGGTCTGGTAGACGTTGGCATACAGGCTGGTGTTGCTGGCAAGCGTCCAGTCCACCGAGGTGCCGACTTGCAGTTTGTCCTGCACTTGGCGCGTGGAAGCCCCCAGGATCACCCGAGGATGCAACAGGTAGTTGAGGCCGATCCCCGCGGTGTTGAAACCCGAGGGTTGGTCTTCCCAATTGCTCCAGAGCCGGGTTTCCCGTCCGGCGAACAGGTTGTAGCGCCAGCGGTCTTCGGTGCTGTTCCAATTGTTGGGCTTATAGACCAGCTCTTGGCTGGTGGCGGTGGTTTGCCCGTCCTCGACCAACCGTACTTCTACTTCATAAATGCCGCCGGGCAAGGGCCGGGTGTCCAGGCTTTGCAAGCCGGCGCTGACCGCCTGGGTATTGATCAACAGGCCATTGCGATAGATTTCCACCGCAGCCTGGCGACTGGCGGTGACATAAATGGGGTAGACGCTGGGCTTGGGATTGTCGATGACCAGGCTGTCGGAACTGCCGTACATCACCCCCAGCGCGGTGTCCGGGTTAGCGCCAAACGCGCGGATCTGCCGGTTCAAGCCATCGGAGCTGGGCGTGAAATAACCCAGGCGGAAAAAATTTCCTTCCATCTCTCGTTGGGTGTAGAGCTCATGGACGGCGTGATAGACCTTGTCGTCCGGCCCACCCAGGCGTGAGAGCTGGAGATCGAGCGACTGGCTCCAGTTGCCGAGGCTGGAACCGGCATTGAGACCATAGCGACCGCCCGTATCCTGCTCCTGGCCGCCATTGATGTTGAGTTGGTTATTGAGGATCAGGCCGAAGCTGCCGCCTTCCGGTTGATCGTAATAACGCTTGGTTTCGGTGCCGCGCTCCACATCGCGGGTGAGGATCGACACCAATGAATTTTCAAGACTGTAATGCACAGCGAGCAGGCCTGACGAACAATTGGCTTCGCAGGCACCCAGTGCTACGCCTTGTTTGAGAAGGTGTTCCCATTGATCGCGCTCGACCGCCTTCAGGGTACTTTCCTGAGTGTCGGTAAATTCAAGCAGGGTAATACGATCATCCCGCGTCAAGACCACCATGGCTTCACCGAGATACTGTTGATTGAGTTCAACACGAACCGCCAGTGGTACGTCGAAGAAGTGCGCTTCAAACTCTGCCGGCAAACCCTTGGCCTGTGACAACAGACTGGTGGGCGTCGTACCGGGGGCAGTCGGCGCGGCCAATGCATTCGCGCACAGCAACAGCGCGAGCGCACCCGCGATGGGTGTCATTGGATACATCAACGGATTCTCATAATCAGCGAGCTATCGGGTTGTTCCAGGTGCGGGCCGACCGGCTGGGGAGAACCGGCCGACCTGCGATAACGCCCGTGGTGACGGGATGAACTCACCGGGCGTTAAATGGCATCACGGACGCGGCACGGCATCGAAGATCACGGTCATGTCGGCGGTGTACAGGCCGTTCTGGGTGTCCAGAGGACGAGCCGGGGTGATGGTCATGTCAGCCTGGGTACCCGGTGTCGACGTTGCGTCGTCCACCACTTCCTGAGGCGTGGCGGTCAGGGTGACGCCATTGAACGCGGTGGTCAGGGCAATGGCATCACGACCATTGAACAGCGAAGCCGGGCCACCTTCGATGTAGGCATTGACCGAACCGTCGGTATTCTTCACATCAAAGGTCTGGCGCAGCGAAGTCAGGGTGCCGGTCACCGTGTTGTAGCTCATGACTTCATCCTTACCGAAGTCCGGGTTGCGAGGCTGCACATGGAACTGCTGGGTCGGAATGTTCGCGGTGATGTGGATGGAGGAGCGCGCGTCATCGGCAGCGAACGCCAGCGAAGAACTCAAGGTAACGGCAGTCAGGGAAGCGGCGGTTACGAGTGGTTTGAGCATGTCTAACACCTGTTCATAGCAATAAAGAGAGAGAGGTTGGGTTCCAGGCCACCAGCAACTTGGCGTGTCACCTCAACGCCGGAGCATGATCGTCTCCCTTTAATTAAAAATAAGCAGGCCGTTTCCTATAGACACGTAGTAAAAGCGGTACTCGAAAAGAAGAAAAAGTTGCGATTTTATTTAATTGATGTTTTTGGATGTAAGAAACTCCCTACGTATAGCTTTAGATCCACCTAAAAACAGACCTTGATATTCTTCCGGTCAACTTTTTGGCAAAGCGCTTATTCCATTTAACTAGAGGGCCAAGATTACATGCCTGCCACGGCACAGGACGCGGCTGAAATGAAAGAAAACGCTACAGCCTGACCGCTGCCATACGTCTATTCATAGAAGCGCGACCGTCGTGCGGGATGATGCAAGGCAGCCTATTGACGCGAGCAGACGTAGACTGCTGTCTATATCGCCAAAGCCACCCTCGACGGCCCGACCGTCCACCTGTTTTGGAGTCATGCAATGACCGAAGTCGATCCGAACACCATTCACCGTGTCAACCACGAGATCAAGCGGCGCCGCCTGCAAGTGCTGCGGGTGGCCGACCTGACCCCGCGCATGCGCCGCATCACCGTCGGCGGGCCGGAGCTGGCCGGGTTCGTCAGCCTGGGCACGGACGATCATGTGAAGCTGCTGTTCCCGCAGAACGCCGAGGAACAGGCTGCCCTGGAAAACTTCAGCCCCAGCCCCAGCACCGACAAGGCCCAGGGGCCGATGCCCCCGATGCGCGACTACACCCCGCGTCGCTATGACCTGGACACCCTGGAACTGGACATCGATTTCGTGCTCCACGGCGACGGCCCGGCCGCGACCTGGGCGGCCCAAGCGGCGCCAGGGCAATACCTCAACATCGCCGGGCCCCGGGGCTCGATGATCGTGCCGGACATCTTCGACAGCTATTTACTGATCGGCGACGAAACCGCCCTGCCCGCCATCGCCCGCCGCCTCGAAGGCCTGGCGCCCAATCGGCGGGCCCTGGTGGTGGTGGAAGTGGAAAACGGCGCCGAGCAGCAGGTGCTCCAGAGCCCGGCGCAGGTGCATGTGATCTGGGTGTTGCGCGAGGGTCGCCAGGACAACCTGCTCCGTACCGTGCAACAGCTGGAAATGCCCGGCGGCAAGCTGTACGCCTGGGTCGCGACCGAGAGCAAGGTGTCCCGGCAGATTCGCAAGGTTTTGCTGGAGGAGAAAGGGTTGGGCCAGGATTTTGTGAAGACGGTGGGGTATTGGAAGCTGAATGATAGTGAGGAGGATTGAGGGACGGCTTGCTGCTGAAGTAACCTTCTGACACTAATGACCCTTGTGGCGAGGGAGCTTGCTCCCGCTGGGCTGCGCAGCAGCCCCCCCCCCCAAAGCAGCCACCTCGACCTATCTGATCCACCGAGTTGCCAGGTTTTGGGTCTGCTTCGCAGCCCAGCGGGAGCAAGCTCCCTCGCCACGGTCGTTTCGCCCTGCATCCCAACCCACCAGGTACCCCGCCCCATGCTTTTCCTGATCGCGTACATCGGCAGCGTCGTGCTGATCAACTTCGCATTCTCGGCCGCGCCGCACCTGGACATCATCTGGTCGGCCTGGGGCGGGCTGGTGTTTATCCTGCGGGACATGGTGCAGACCCGCTTCGGCCATGGCGCCATCGTGGCGATGCTGGCGGCGCTGGTGTTGTCCTACGTCACCTCGGACCCGACCATCGCCTTGGCGAGCGCCACGGCGTTCGCGGTATCCGAATGCATCGACTGGCTGGTGTTCACGGTCACCAAGCGCCCGCTGCATGACCGGTTGTGGATCAGTTCGGCCCTGAGCATCCCCATCGACACGTTCATTTTCTTTGGAATGATCGACGCCTTGACCCCAGCCGTGGTGATCACCGCCCTGCTCTCGAAATTCGCCGGGGTTACGGCCGTCTGGCTGATCATGGCCTGGCGTCTGCGCAAACAGCCCGTCGCCGGCTGACGCGGTTCATGTAAAATGCCGCGCTTTCTCCCATGGGAAGCTCGCCCGGCGCGCGACCCTCGATGATCCGCTCCTGTTTGAGGACCTTCAGATGACCCGTATCGGAACCCCATTGTCGCCCACCGCGACCCGCGTTTTGTTGTGTGGCAGCGGTGAGCTGGGCAAGGAAGTGGTAATCGAACTGCAGCGCCTGGGCGTTGAAGTGATTGCCGTGGATCGCTACGCCAACGCGCCGGCCATGCAAGTGGCCCACCGCAGCCACGTGATCAACATGCTCGACGGCGCGGCCCTGCGCGCAGTGATCGAGGCCGAGAAGCCGCACTACATCGTGCCGGAAATCGAAGCCATCGCCACCGCGACCCTGGTGGAACTGGAGGCCGAAGGCTTCACCGTGATCCCTACGGCTCGCGCCGCGCAGTTGACCATGAACCGCGAAGGCATCCGCCGCCTGGCCGCCGAAGAACTGGGTCTGCCGACCTCGCCATACTTCTTCGCCGACACCATCGAAGACTACCGCAAGGCCGTCGAGACCCTGGGCTTCCCGTGCGTAGTGAAGCCGGTGATGAGCTCATCGGGCAAGGGCCAAAGCCTGCTGCGCGGCACCGATGACGTGCAGAAAGCCTGGGATTACGCCCAGGAAGGCGGCCGTGCCGGCAAGGGCCGGGTGATCATCGAAGGGTTCATCGACTTCGACTACGAAATCACCCTGCTCACCGTGCGTCACGTCGGCGGCACGACCTTCTGCGCACCGGTCGGCCACCGGCAGGAAAAAGGCGACTATCAGGAATCCTGGCAGCCACAAGCCATGAGCCCAGCGGCCCTGGCCGAATCCGAGCGCGTCGCCAAAGCCGTGACCGAGGCCTTGGGCGGTCGTGGACTGTTTGGCGTCGAACTGTTCATCAAGGGTGACCAGGTGTGGTTCAGCGAAGTCTCGCCGCGCCCACACGACACCGGCCTGGTGACGCTGATTTCCCAGGACCTGTCGCAATTCGCCTTGCACGCCCGGGCCATTCTCGGCCTGCCGATCCCACTGATCCGCCAGTTCGGCCCATCGGCCTCGGCGGTGATTTTGGTGGAAGGCCAGTCGACCCAGACCGCCTTCGCCAACCTCGGCGCCGCCCTGGGCGAGCCGGACACCGCCCTGCGCCTGTTCGGCAAACCGGAAGTCAACGGCCAGCGCCGCTTGGGCGTGGCCCTGGCGCGCGATGAGTCGATCGAAGCCGCCCGCGCCAAGGCGACCCGAGCTTCCCAAGCGGTCAAGATCGAGCTCTAAGACCTCGTACACAAAACCCCGTGGCGAGGGAGCTTGCTCCCGCTGGGTTGCGAAGCAGCCCCCTTGCTTTGTCAGCCATCACACCGCAGGGGATGCTGACGCATCCAGCGGGAGCAAGCTCCCTCGCCACAAAAGCAGAAGCTAAAAGGCCTGCGTTCACAAAGACTCCGCGCGGCACAAAAAAAGGCGACACCCGCAAGGGTGTCGCCTTTTTCTTGGGCGCGGTTCTGCTTAATCCGGCAGCTTGTAGGCAATCACATAGTCACCCTGCTTGGTGCCCAGCGAGCCATGACCACCGGCAACAACCAGCACGTATTGTTTGCCGTCCTTGCCGGTGTAGGTCATCGGCGTGGTCTGGGCGCCGGCGGGCAGGCGGCCTTCCCACAGTTGCTTGCCGTTCTTCACATCATAGGCACGCAGGTACTGGTCGAGCGTACCGCTAAGGAATGCCAGGCCACTGGCGGTGGTGAACGGGCCGCCCAGGCTCGGGACGCCCATGCTCAGCGGGATCGGAACCGGCGAGCTGTCGCGCACGGTGCCGTTCTTGTGCTTCCACAGGGTCTTGTTGTTGGTCAGGTCCACGGCTGCCACGTAACCCCAGGCAGGCGCCTGGCACGGCAGGCCCATGGGCGAGAGCAGCGCTTCGAGGATCACGCCATACGGCGCGCCCTTGTTCGGCTGCACGCCTTCGGTTTCGCTTTTGCGCCCCGGACCGCCAGCGACTTCCGCCGCCGGCACCAGTTTTGACTTGAACGCCATGTAGCTCGGGTTGACGAAGGCGATCTGGCGCACCGGGTCCACTGAAATGCCACCCCAGTCGAATACGCCGAAGTTGCCTGGGTAGACGATCGAGCCTTGCAGCGACGGCGGCGTGAACATGCCGTCATAGCGCAGCGACTTGAAGTCGATCCGGCACAGCATCTGGTCGAACGGGGTCACGCCCCACATGTCGCGTTCCTTGAGGACCGGCGGCACGAAGTTCAGGTCGGACATCGGTTGGGTCGGCGAGGTGAAGTCGCCTTCCACCGCGCCTTGCGGCACCGGGATCTCCTTGATCGGCACGATCGGCTGGCCGTTGCTGCGATCCAGCACGTAGATGCTGCCCTGTTTGGTCGAGGCCAGGACGGCGGGTTTCACGCCATCGGCGGTCTTCAGGTCCATCAGGGTCGGTTGACCGCCAACGTCCATGTCCCACAGGTCGTGGTGGGTGAACTGGAAGTACCAGCGCACCTTGCCGGTGGCGATGTCCAGGGCGGTCAGGCCGGCGGCGTATTTTTCCGATTCCGGTGTGCGGAATCCGCCGAACTGGTCGGGAGTCTGGTTGCCCATCGGCAGATAGAGCATCCCGAGTTTTTCATCGACGCTGAACATAGACCACATGTTCGGCGAGTTGCGGGTGTAGGTCTGGCCTTCGGCAATCGGCGTGGTGTCGTCCGGGTTGCCGCTGTCCCAGTTCCACACCAGTTTGCCGGTGTGCACGTCGTAGGCACGGATGACACCGCTCGGCTCATCGGTGGAGACGTTATCGGTGACGTGGCCGCCGATCACCACCAGGTTCTGGGTGACTGCCGGCGGCGAGGTGGAGTAGTAACCGCCCGCCGTGAAGCCGCCGATATTGGCGGTCAGGTCGACCTGGCCCTTGTCGCCGAAGTCTTCGCACATCTTGCCGGTGTCGGCATTGAGGGCGATCAGGCGGGTGTCGGCGGTCGGCAGGAAAATCCGCCGTGGGCAAACGCTGCTGGCTGGCGTAGCACTGGCCATGCCGGTCGGGCTCTGTTCGGCGGATGCGTACACGGCGTCATCGTGGTAGGTCACGCCACGGCAAGTCATGTGGGCCCAACCCTTGAAGTTCTCCGCTTTTTGCGTGGAAAGCTTCGGATCGAAACGCCAGATTTCCTTACCGGTTTCAGGCTCCAGGGCAATCACCTGGCTGTGAGGCGTGCACACATAGAGCATACCGTTGACCTTCAACGGGGTATTTTCGGCAGTGGTTTCACCCGGGTCGTTCGGCCCTGGCAGATCGCCGGTGCGATAGGACCAGGCTTCCTTCAACTTGCCGACGTTCTCAGGGGTGATCTGCGCCAGCGGGGAATAGCGGTCGCCATGGGCGCTGCGCCCGTAGGAGTTCCAATCGCCGTCCGGCATGGCCGGTGCGGTGTTGGTCATCCCCGGCACACTGTCGCGGTCCAGTTGGCCCTTGATCTCGCCCGGGTTGGTGAACTGACTGGCCAGCGCGGCGATACCGGCGATGACCACGGCGGCGCCCAAGGCACGGGTGCCCATCGGCGAAGCGTCGGCGGTCAGTAGCGGACGGCGGAACCATGGCAGGAGCATGACGATGCCCA
This sequence comes from Pseudomonas sp. Z4-20, assembly GCF_051131955.1. Classification (NCBI taxonomy): domain Bacteria; kingdom Pseudomonadati; phylum Pseudomonadota; class Gammaproteobacteria; order Pseudomonadales; family Pseudomonadaceae; genus Pseudomonas; species Pseudomonas sp. Z4-20. The sequence continues at coordinate 1,276,732 of NZ_CP071641.1, read as the reverse complement.
AGGCAAACAGCATCGCCAGGCGCGGCACCAACTGCCACCAGTCCAGGCCAACTTCCCACAGCGCCCAGACCGTACTGGCGAACAACACCAATGCGTACAGCCCCAGCGCCGCACGACGGGCCATGATCAATAGCACGCCGGTCAGCGCCAGGCCGATACCAGCGAGCAGGTAATACAGCGAGCCGCCGAGCGTGCTCAGCTTGATTCCCCCGGCCAGCAAGGCCAGGCCCATCAATAGAAGCAGAATGCCGAGCAGGCTCGGTAACAGACGGCTTCGACTCAAAGCACCCTCAGTGCTCATAGCGTGTTTCTCCGTGACGTTTAAAAAAAGTCCCGCGCAAGTTGTCACTTTAGATGACGATCCTTCGGGGGCATGGTTCAGTTAAAAAAAGCAAATTCCACTGCCACGCTCATCTGGGAGAACGAGAGCCCCGACGGCCCCTCACGCAGAGACAGCGCTGTCTATCCTGGCGCCAGAGCGCGGGAGTTGGTGGATCCAGTAGGGATGCGTGGGATGCGGAGGCTCTGGCGCGCAAGAAGAAACGTTTCAGCAGGCGGCGCAAGGATAATGGCCTGTCATAAATAGAGAAAGATCTTTTATTGACATGGAGCCTTTCGGTTTCGGTAACAGTGTGCCAAGCGGCTACCCCACTCAGGCGAGCGGATGAAGGCAACGCTTCCCCCCAAAGAGCACCTCGGCTAAGGTGCGCGGCTTTACAGCCTTTTCGCGCAGGCCTGCCATGACCGAACCGAACAACAACCCGCTGCACGGCGTCACGCTGGAGCAGATCCTCAACGCCCTCGTGCAGCACTACGAATGGTCGGGCCTGGCCGAACGCATCGACATCCGTTGCTTCAAGAGCGACCCGAGCATCAAGTCGAGCCTGACTTTCCTGCGCAAGACGCCTTGGGCGCGGGAGAAAGTCGAGCGTCTTTACATCAAGCTGATGCGTACCAAGCGGCCCGTCTGAATCGTGAGCGGGCGAACCGGTTTCGTGGCGACGCAGGCCTTGCTTGGCTGGACGGGATTGAGCATCCAGCTTTACCTGATCCTGCTGGGGCGCTGGGAACTGGGCGCGAGCCTGCTGGGTGGGCTGGTGAGTTTCCTCAGTTTTTTCACGGTACTGACCAACTTGTTGGTGGCGGTGGTCCTGACCTGGGAACTGACCCAGCGCCCCTCCGCGGCCCGACGCTGGTTCCTGCTGCCCAGCGTACGCAGCGGCATCGCGGTGAGCATCGCCCTGGTCGGCCTGGCCTATAACCTGCTGCTGCGCCACCTCTGGCAACCCGAAGGCTGGCAATTCGTCGCCGACGAATTGCTGCACGACGTGATGCCTGTGCTGTTCCTCATCTATTGGTGGCGGTGTGTGCCCAAAGGCACCCTGCGCCTGGGCCATATCGGGCTTTGGGTGATTTATCCGCTGGTGTACTTCGGCTACGTCCTGTTGCGCGGGGATTTACTCGCGGCCTATCCCTACCCCTTCATCGACGTGGCGAACCTGGGTTATCCACAGGTGTTCGTCAATGCCGGGGGGATATTGGCGGGGTTTATCGCGATTGCGCTGGGGGTGGTGGGGCTGGATCGGTGGTTGGGGCGACGGTCGTACTGACGGGACTGCGGATAAAAAGCTTTTGTGGCGAGGGAGCTTGCTCCCGCTGGGTTGCGCAGCAGCCCTGAACCCGACAACCCGGTGTGTCAGGCAGATTAAGTCGCCTGCTTTGGGGTCGCTACGCGACCCAGCGGGAGCAAGCTCCCTCGCCACAGGGGAACGTATTCACAATCCGCGCTTTGTCGGCAACATCCACACCAACCCACTGGCCTTGGCCCGCTCATGACACAGCGCCAGGACCCCACGCCGTTCATCGTTATCCATGCGGCTCCAGAGGGTGATCTCCGCCACGGTGCGCTGGCAGCCGGTGCAGATGTCGTCATCGTCCAGCGCGCAGATGTTTACGCAGGGCGAAGGCACAGGGCGTTCGGGCGTGTTCATTGTTCCTGCTCGGCCAAGTCGCGGGCATAGCGCTGCGAATTGTGCACATAGTGCGCCGCGCTGGCCATGAGCATGCTCTTCTGGGCCTCGGTCAGTTCCCGCACGACCTTGCCCGGCGAGCCCATCACCAGCGAACCGTCGGGAATCTCCTTGCCTTCGCCGATCAGCGAGTTGGCGCCGATGATGCAATGCTTGCCAATCTTCGCGCCGTTGAGAATCACCGCGTTGATGCCGATGAGGCTGTAGTCGCCCACCGTGCAGCCGTGAAGCATCGCGTTGTGGCCGATGGTCACGCCGGTGCCGAGGGTCAGCGGATAGCCCATGTCCGTGTGCATTACGGTGCCGTCCTGCACGTTGCTGTTCTTGCCGATCAGGATCAACTCGTTGTCGCCACGCAGCACGGCGTTGAACCAGACATTGGCGCCCTCTTCGAGGCGGACCTTGCCCACCAACGTGGCGTTGGGTGCAACCCAACTTTGCGGGTGAGTTTCGACACGGGCATCGCCCAGGCGGTATTTCATGAAAGTCCTCGGGGCGTCAGGTATTGATGAAGCTCTTGGGTGGCGTGTGCAAGTCGATATCGGCGTCGTACAGCAGGTTGACCAGTTCCACGATCATGATTGCAGTCAGGCCCCAGATCTTGTATTCGCCGAACCGGTAGCTGGGTACGTACCAACTGCATCCCTGATAATCGATGCGGTGGGTGTGTTCTCGCGGATCCTTGCGGAAGAACTCCAGCGGCACACTGAACACCGCCGCGATCTCGGCGTCGTTGGCCTGGTACTCGACGTAATCCGGAATCACGCCGACGTACGGCGTGACTTTGATTCCGTGCAGGGAAATCAGCGGGCTGAGGGGGCCAATCACTTCCACCAGGCCGGGCGGCAGACCGATCTCTTCCTCGGCTTCGCGCAGGGCTGTGAAGATCAGGTCAGGGTCTTCCGGATCCCGGCGTCCGCCGGGGAACGCCACTTCGCCGCCATGGGTCGATAACCCGCTGGCGCGCAACGTGAGGACCAGTTCCGGCTCGCCGCTGCGGGTAATCGGCACCAGCACCGCTGCTTCCGGGAAGCGTCGATCGGTCTCCAGATCGCGTGGGGTATGGTTGCTTACTCGATGCAGTAGCTCGTCCAGCATGAGACTTCTCGATTTATTCGCTACCTTGCATCATGCACCAATCACGCAAGCGGCCCAAGCCCCGAAACGGCGTCATGTCGCGAAACGACAACTTGCCGATACCCGTGCGCACACGCCAAGATAGGCGCAGCCTCCAGGAATCCAAGCATGAAATTCTGCAGCCAGTGCGGTAACCCGGTGACCCAGCGCATACCCGAGGGCGACTCGCGCCTGCGCTTTGTCTGCGACACCTGTCACACCATTCACTACCAGAACCCCAACATCGTGGCCGGTTGCGTACCGACTTGGGGCAGCAAGGTGCTTTTATGTCGACGCGCCATCGAACCGCGACGCGGCTATTGGACCTTGCCGGCCGGTTTTATGGAGAACGGCGAAACCGTCGAACAGGCCGCGGTCCGTGAAACCGCCGAAGAGGCCTGCGCCAGAGTCCGAAACTTGAACATCTATACGCTGATCGACGTACCGCACATCAGCCAGGTGCATGTATTCTTCCGCGCCGAACTGGTGGACGTGGATTTCGCCGCCGGGCCCGAGAGCCTGGAAGTGCAATTGTTCGAGGAAGCCGACATTCCGTGGGACGAGCTGGCTTTCCGCACGGTGGGCCGTACCCTAGAATGCTTCTACGCTGACCGGCGAGCCGAGGATTACCCGGTGCGATCCGAGTCGATACCGCCGCTTGCTCAGCCTGCCAACACTTAAAAAATCCAATATAGCCGCGACACCTCTAGGGATATCGTTTCAATGCGCTGGTTGCTTGTCCTGTTCTGCCTGTCGTTTACCGCTGTGTCCCAAGCCGCTGCCGTGGGAACCTACAACGGCAAGGTCATCGAAAAAGTCCTGGTGCTCAAGTCCGCCCATCAATTGCAATTGATCAACGACGGCAAGCCCCTCAAGACGTATCGCATCTCCCTGGGCAAGGGCGCCAAGAAAGGCCCCAAGTTGATAGAAGGCGACAAGCGTACCCCCGAGGGTTTCTATTGGCTGGACTGGCGCAAGACCAGCGACCGGTTCTATTTGTCGATGCACATTTCCTACCCCAACATCAGCGACGCCGCCCGCGCCCGCCGCGAAGGCGTGGAGCCGGGGGGCATGATCATGATCCACGGCACGCCTGATTCGGAAGAGAACCCAGAGCAGTTGTTCCATACCCTGGACTGGACCGATGGCTGCATCGCCATGCGTAATGTGGACATGCGCGAGGTGTGGAACCTGGTGCCGGATGGGACGATGATCGAGATTCGTCCGTAGCCCCTTCTCTTGCGGCAAGGAGCTCCTGTGGATAGGAGCTCTTGTGGCGAGGGAGCTTGCTCCCGCTGGGTTGCGCAGCAACCCCAAGGCAGGGCAACTCAATCTGCCTGACACTCCGGGTTGTCAGGTTTTAGGGCTGCTTCGCAACCCAGCGGGAGCAAGCTCCCTCGCCACACAGATTACTTTGGTATCAAGTCCTGAGTTCGACCCGATCCAAGGCCTTGTTCGCCAATAACTCCCCCAACTCAATCATCTGCGCCACCCCCAATGCCACCCGTCGTCGAGAACCTTCCAGGCCGAATGCGAGTTCGCTGAGCATTGCGTTGGCCGAGGCCAGGGTTTCGCTGAGGTTGGCTAGCAGGGCTTCGGTGTCGATGTTGTCCGATACGGTGAACAACTGCACCGAGGGCTGGGGGTCTGGTTCGTCATCGGGCTTAAGGTAGTGGTCCATTGCGCGATCGGCGGCTTCTTTCAGTTTTTCGGGAGCGTAGTCGCCGTAGGGGAAGGTGGAGGCGGGTTTTGGCGGGTTTGGGGTTTCTTTGATCATGTGCAGCTCCTGATTCAATGGAGCCACCACTTTTCGCGGTCAAACAAAAAGGGCAGCTGTACGCGGGTTGACCGACCGGGAATCAAGAAAACCGGCACATCCGAAGACGTCCCACGCACAGCTGCCGCGACACGATACCTCAGACGAAAGGAAAACGCCTGAACTAGGTCTTGGAATGCTGGCGCGTCTAGATTCTCGGACGGTCAAATCCGGTCGCTGAATTGGCAGCGACACCCAGAGGCTAGAGTCCTCGCTTCCGACGGACAACCTTAAAAACATGTCGGAAACTTCGGGGCGTCTGACAGACCATCCATCTGGTCATGGATGTTTCGCACAAATTTCCGAGTAGTCTTTTTGGGTGGGTTGGATTGGGGGCATATCCGTTGCTGCGGTAACGGCTGCTTATGGTTCCGCTCTTACAGCGGGTCACTTTTGGAAAGAGCGCCAAAAGTAACCAAAAACGCTCTGCCCCACCACTCGGCACCTCGCCTAGGCTCGGTGTGCCCTCACTCCGGCATTGCTCCGTGAGCCCGCCGCGAAGGACCATCCATGGTCCAGCGCGGCTATCCCGGCATCCATGCCGGGATGCCCACTGCGCAATACCTGCGTTCGGCCAGCGTGGTTAATGGGGCGCCGAGATCAACGTCCACCACGAGGCGGCCTTATAGCCGACCTGATTTTGGTGGGGACCGTGTTTTTCCGGTGGAAGCGTACTTGCTCACGAGATGCCATGACATCCAGCATATCCACCGGCTGACACTCCGCCTTCGCGAGAAGGCTCGCTCCCACAATTGGATCGAAGTACAGGCGCCAAAGACAGGTCGGCTATAAGGCCGCCTCGTGGCGGACGTTGATCTAGGGCGCCCCGTTAACCACGCTGGCTGAACGAAGGCGTTGCGCAGTGGGCACCTCGGCATGGATGCCGAGGTAGCCGCGCTGGGCCATGGATGGCCCTTCGCGGCGGCCCACGGAGCAAGGTCTTCGTTCAGGCATGCCGAGCCTAGGCGAGGCACCGAGTGGTGGGGCAAAAGCGTTTTGGTTACTTTTGCGCTGTTCAAAAGTAACCCGCTGTAAGAGCGGAACCATTAGCCGCCGCTACCGCAGCATTGGATATACACGCCCAGCTGAAAACAGCCCATCACCACCGCCATCAGAAAATAAATATCAAAATTCACAACTCACAGGCCGGGCATACCACTGCCCCTCTGAGGCAGCCACCAGCGCCGTAGTTTCACGCCCCCTTCTGCCCCCACTAATACCACTTTAAGCCAACCTTATCCAAGCACCCCGTAATTCCCCAAAAACCGCCGAACATCACATTGACTTGGTATTCAAGTGGTATTAGCTTCCCACCCACTCACCGAGCGAAAATTCCTACAGCAGCATCGGACACAGCTCACATGAACGACATCCTGGCCCTGCGTCCCGACGACACCCAACCCACGCCGCTGTACCTGCAACTGGCCCGCAACCTGGAGGCCGCCATCCACGCCGGCCAATGGAAAGCCGAGCAAGCGATGCCGTCCGAGCGCAGCTTGAGCGAGCAACTGGGCATTTCTCGGGTGACCGCTCGCAAAGCGTTGGAAGTGCTGTTCGAACAAGGTCTGATCCGCCGCAACCAAGGCTCGGGCACATTCATCACCCCGCGCCTCGAACAGCCGCTCTCGCGCCTCAGCGGGTTCAGCGAAATGCTCCGGCTCAAGGGCTTCGTGCCTGGGTCGCAGTGGCTGGAGCGAGAGATCACCCCGCCAACCCACGAAGAATTGATCCGCCTGGGCCTGTCGCCCAATGACAAAGTCGCCCGGCTCAAACGGCTGCGCAAGGCCGATGACACGGTCATGGCCATCGAAATGAGCACCCTGCCCGCCTCGATCATTCCCAAGCCGCAGGCGGTGGGCGATTCGCTTTATGAATTCCTCGATGGCATCGGCAAACCGGTCGTGCGCGCGCTGCAACACATCCAGGCGATCAACGCCTCGGACGAATTCGCCGCCCTGGTGGGCATCGCCCCCGGCACCGCGATGCTGCTGATGACGCGGGTCGGCTACCTGGAAGACAACACGCCCATCGAAGTCACCGACACCTATTGCCGCAACGACTACTACGACTTTGTCGCGGAACTGCGGCGCTAGACGACCAGAGAATCCCCATGTCCGAAGACAACATCCTCACCGCCAACGGCTGGATACGCGGCCGTCTCTTGCATGAACACGGCAAGATCGTGTCCATCGAAGGCCAGCCCTGCGATCCGGCGGACAATGACTTGCCTTATCTGTTGCCCGGGTTCATCGACCTGCATGTGCACGGCGGTGGCGGCAAGGACATCATGGAAGGCGCGCCTGCATTCGAGACCATCGCTCGCACTCATGTGCGCTTCGGCACCACCTCGCTGCTGGCCACGACCATGACCGCGCCGAGCGAGGAAATCGCCGGCGTGCTCAAGGCCCTCGGCGAGTTTTGTGAACAGCGGCCCAGCGGCAGTGCCCGTGTCCTGGGCGTGCACTTGGAAGGCCCCTACATCAACCCCGGCAAACTCGGCGCTCAACCGAATTTCGCCCACACGGCATTGATGGCCGAGGTGGAAGCGTACCTGGCCCTGGCACCGATCCGGGTGATCACCATCGCGCCGGAAATCGCCGGCCACGACGCCTTGATTCGCGCACTCAGTTCCCGCGGGGTGCGCATGCAAATCGGTCATACGCTGGGCAGCTATGAGGAAGGCGTCGCGGCGCTGGCGGCCGGGGCCAGCAGCTTTACCCACTTGTACAACGCCATGAGCCCGTTGCATCACCGCGAGCCAGGCATCGTCGGCGCGGCGCTGGCCCACGCGCAATATGCCGAGTTGATCCCGGACCTGTTGCACGTGCACCCCGGCGCTATCCGCGTGGCGTTGCGCTCGATCCCGTGCCTGTATTGCGTCACCGATTCCACGGCCGCCGCCGGCATGCCCGACGGTGAATACAAGCTGGGCAGCCACACCGTGACCAAATGCCTGGGCGGCGTGCGCCTGGCCGACGGCACCCTGGCCGGCAGCACGCTGACGATGGATCAGGCCCTGCGCAACCTGGTGAAGATTGGCTTGCCCCTTGCCGAAGCCTCGCAGCGCTTGTCGCAATTCCCCGCTGACTACCTCGGCCTGCCCGAACGCGGACGCCTGCACCCGGGTGCCTGGGCCGATTGCGTGCGCCTGGACCGTTCCATGAACTTGACCGACGTGATGGTCGAAGGAGAAGCCATTGTCTTCAAAAATGCTTGAAGAGGCCCTGGCCTCGTCCGAGGCCGTCGAGCGCCAATTGCGCCAATTGGACCCCGCCCTGCAGGAGATTGCCGGACGCTTGCGCCGACAACCGCCGCAAGTGGCGATGACCGTGGCCCGTGGCAGCTCCGACCACGCCGCTAGCTACTTTGCCTACCTGACCATGCAACAACTGGGTTTGCCGGTGGCATCGTTGCCGATGTCGGTGGTGACCATGCAACAGGCGCCGCTGAAGGTCAGCGGCCAGGTGGCGTTCGCGTTCTCCCAATCTGGGCAGAGCCCGGACCTGGTGAACAGCTTGCGGCTGTTGCGCAAGCGCGGTGCCTTGAGCGTGGCCCTGGTGAATGCCGCCGATTCGCCCTTGGAAGCGGCGTGTGAGTTCAGCGTGCCGCTGTGCGCAGGCATCGAAAGCAGTGTCGCCGCCACCAAGAGTTTCATCGCTACCCTCAGCGCCAGCGCGCGCCTGGTCGCCCACTGGAAAGACGACGGCGAGTTGCTCGAAGCCGGCATTGCGCTGCCCGAAGGCCTGCGCGAGGCCGCGAGCCAGGATTGGAGCGCTGCCGTCGAGACGTTCCGTGACAGCCAGCGGTTGATGGTGATCGGCCGTGGTGCCGGGTTCGCCATCGCCCAGGAAGCGGCGCTCAAATTCAAGGAGACCTCGGCGATCCAGGCCGAAGCCTTCAGTAGCGCCGAGGTCCGCCACGGGCCGATGGCGCTGATCGACGAGGACTATCCGCTACTGGTTTTTGCCCCACGCGGCGCTGAGCAGGCTGGCGTGTTGAGCCTGGCTGCCGATATGCGCCAGCGCGGCGCCCGGGTGCTGCTGGCCGCACCTGATGACATCGCCGAACGCGACCTGACGCTGAGCCGCGCCGAGCATCCGGCCCTGGACCCGATCCTGGCGATCCAGAGCTTTTATGGCATGGCCGCGACCCTGGCCGTGGCCCGGGGCCTGGACCCGGACCAGCCACGGCACTTGAGCAAGGTTACCCGGACCCACTGAACCGCCGGCCCTCTTCCATCGAGGGCCAATGAGATTTCAAGAGAGAGCGAGCCCATGCCCAACAACAATAAAGAGCTGATCCTCAGCGCCCCGCTCAGCGGTCCGGTGCTCACCCTCGCCAACGTTCCTGACGCGGTATTCGCCAGCGGCGCCATGGGTGACGGGATCGCCATCGATCCGTTGAACGACACCCTCTATGCGCCCTGTGACGGCGAGGTGATCCACGTCGCCCGCACCGGCCACGCCGTGACCCTGCGGGCCGACAACGGCGCCGAACTGCTCCTGCACCTGGGGCTGGACACCGTCGAACTGCAGGGCGATGGGTTTTCCATGCTGGTCAAGGAGGGCGCGCGGGTCAGCAACGGCCAGGCACTGCTGCGCTATGACCTGGACAGCGTGGCACGGCGCTGCAAAAGCCTGGTCAGCCTGTTGATCATCACTAACGGCGAGCATTTCCAGGCACGGCCCATCACGCTTAAAGGGGTCAAGGTCGGCGAACCGTTGCTGCACATCGTCAGCAAAGCACCGGGTGAACCGCGCGACGATGAAGCGGACGTCGGCATCGAAGTGTTCGGCCAGATCCGTATCGCCCACCGTGGCGGCCTACACGCGCGGCCGGCCGCCTTGGTGCGCCAGACTGCGCAAGGCTTCAAGAGCCGCTCGCACCTGCACTTTGGCGGCCGGTCGGCGTCCTGCGACAGCGTCATGGGCTTGATGGGCCTGGCAATCAACGAGCAGGCCGAAGTGCACGTCAGTTGCCGTGGCAGCGACGCCAAAGCGGCGCTGCAAGCCTTGCTCGCAACGTTATCCACAGCCCTGGCCGAAAACGACCATGCCCAGGCCCCGCCGGTAAAAGCGCCCAGTCGGGCCGCCGAAGAGGGCGTGCTCCAAGGAGTCTGCGCCGCGCCCGGCCTGGTGGCCGGACCGTTGGTTCGGTTGGATGGCTTGAAGTTGCCCGAGGATGACGGTGGTCACGATATCGAAGAGCAGCGGCAACGGTTGCGCCAAGCCCTGGAGCACGTCAGTGGCGACATCCGCCTGACGTTGGAAAATGCCAAGGCTCGACGTTACGACAATGAGCAGGCGATCTTCAGCGCCCATCTGGCATTGCTAGAAGACCCGGCCTTGCTGGACGCCGCCTACGTGTCCATCGACCAGGGCGACGCCGCCACCCACGCCTGGAGCCGATCCATCGACGCGCAGTGCCAGGTCCTGCGTCAGTTAGGCAGCCCGCTGCTGGCCGAGCGCGCCAACGATTTACGCGACCTGCGCCAGCGAGTCCTGCGAGCGTTGCTGGGTGAGGCTTGGCAATTCGACGTGCCGGCAGGCTCCATTGTCGCCGCACAGGAGTTGACCCCGTCGGACCTGCTGCACCTCAGCGCCCAAGGCGTGGCCGGTGTGTGCATGGCCGAGGGCGGCGCGACGTCCCATGTGGCAATCCTGGCCCGAGGCAAAGGCGTGCCCTGCCTGGTGGCGTTGGGCGATGCCTTGCTTGCGCAGGCGCCGGGGCAGCCCGTGGTGCTGGATGCCGACGGCGGACGCCTCGAACTGGCGCCAACCGCCGAGCGCCTGACGCAGGTTCAGCAAGCACAAGCCCGACGCGCAGCCCTGCGCGCCCAACAACAGTCGCTCGCCCACGCGCCGGCGCGGACCATTGACGGAGTCGGGATTGAAATCGCCGCAAACGTGGCGTCGAGCGCCGAAGCAAGCCAGGCCTTTGCCTACGGCGCCGACGGCGTCGGTTTGTTGCGCACCGAATTTCTTTTCGTCGACCGCCGTACCGCCCCCGATGAACAGGAACAGCGCCAGGCCTATCAGGCGGTGCTCGATGCCATGGGCGAAAAACCGGTGATCATCCGCACCATCGACGTCGGCGGCGACAAGCAATTGGACTACCTGCCACTGCCGGCCGAAGCCAACCCGGTGCTCGGCCTGCGGGGCATTCGCCTGGCCCAGGTGCGCCCGGAACTGTTGGATCAACAACTGCGCGCCCTGCTGCAAACCCGCCCGCTGCAGCGCTGCCGGATCTTGTTGCCGATGGTCACAGAGGTCGACGAGCTGCTGCACATCCGTCAGCGCCTCGATGCGCTGGGCGCCGAACTGGGCCTGAGCGAACGTCCGCAACTGGGAGTGATGATCGAAGTGCCGGCCGCCGCCTTGCTGGCCGAACAACTGGCCGAGCACGCAGACTTCCTGTCCATCGGCACCAATGACCTGTCCCAGTACACCCTCGCCATGGACCGCGACCATGCAGGTCTCGCCGCCCGGGTCGATGCCTTGCACCCGGCACTGTTGCGGCTGATCGCCCAAACCTGCGCTGGCGCGGCAAAGCACGGGCGTTGGGTCGGCGTGTGCGGCGCCCTGGCTTCGGATCCCCTGGCGACGCCGGTGCTGATCGGGCTGGGCGTCCGGGAGCTGTCGGTCAGCTCGCCGCAAATCGGCGAAATCAAGGACCGCGTGCGTCACCTCGACGCCGCCCAGTGCCGCCGCGTCAGTACCGATTTGCTGAACCTGGCCAGCGCCGCCGCCGTGCGCCAGGCCTGTCACCAACACTGGCCTTTGGGCTGAGCCACGTCGAAGAACAATAAAAGGAGAGACGCCATGTATCAGCATTTCATTGAAGGGTTGCAACGTCTCGGCCGGGCGCTGATGTTGCCCATCGCGATCCTGCCGATTGCCGGCCTGCTGCTGCGTCTGGGCGACACGGACTTGTTGAATATCGCGATCATCCACGACGCCGGCGAAGCGATTTTCGCCAATCTGCCGATGATCTTCGCCATTGGTATCGCCGTGGGCTTCGCCCGGGACAACAACGGCACGGCCGGGCTGGCCGGGGCCATCGGCTACCTGGTGATGATCGCGACACTGAAGGTACTCGACGCGACCATCAACATGGGCATGCTCGCCGGGATCATCAGCGGTCTGTTGGCCGGCGCGCTGTACAACCGGTTCAAGGACATCAAGCTGCCGGAATACCTGGCGTTCTTTGGCGGCCGACGCTTCGTACCGATTGTCACCGGTTTCAGTGCCGTCGGCCTGGGTCTGGTGTTCGGCCTGATCTGGCCGCCGATCCAGCACGGCATCAACAGCTTTGGCGAGCTGCTGATGGCCAGCGGCAGCTTCGGCGCGTTCGTCTTCGGGGTGTTCAACCGGTTGCTGATCGTCACCGGCCTGCACCACATCCTCAATAACATGGCCTGGTTCATCTTTGGCAGTTTCACCGACCCGCAAACCGGCGCCGTGGTCACCGGTGACCTGACCCGTTATTTCGCTGGCGATCCCAAGGGCGGCCAGTTCATGACCGGCATGTTCCCGGTGATGCTGTTCGGCCTGCCCGCCGCTTGCCTGGCGATGTACCGCAACGCCCTGCCCCAGCGGCGCAAAGTCATGGGCGGGATCTTGCTGTCGATGGCACTGACCTCGTTTCTGACCGGCGTCACCGAACCGATCGAATTCGCCTTCATGTTCCTCGCGCCACTGTTGTACCTGGTCCACGCGCTGCTCACCGGGCTGTCGATGGCGGTGACCAATCTATTGGACATTCACCTGGGCTTTACCTTCTCGGGTGGTTTCATTGACATGGTCTTGGGCTGGGGTAAATCCACCAACGGCTGGTTGGTTGTCCCGGTAGGCCTGGCGTATGCACTGATTTACTACGTGGTGTTCGACTTCTGCATCCGCCGCTTCGACCTCAAGACCCCAGGTCGGGAGGAGGTGCCGGCGGGCGACAAGCCGGTCATCGCCGAAAACCAGCGCGCCGCTGCCTATATCCAGGCGCTGGGCGGTGCCGAGAACATGATCACGATTGGCGCCTGCACCACGCGTCTGCGACTGGACATGGTGGATCGCAACAAGGCGTCCGACGCCCAGCTCAAGGCCCTCGGCGCCATGGCCGTGGTTCGCCCTGGCAACGGCGGCAGCTTGCAGGTGGTGGTGGGGCCGATGGCCGACAGTATCGCCGATGAAATTCGCCAGGCGTTGCCATCTTCGGAACGAGCCGCCAGTATGCCCGCAACCGCCGTGATCGAGCCTGCCCTACCGACTGACGTCTGCGAGACCGAGGCGCAACAGTGGCTCAATGCCCTGGGCGGTGGAGAGAATGTGTTGCAACTTGATTGCGTGGCGACGAGCCGTCTGCGCGTGCAATTGGCCGATGGCAAGGGGATATCGGAAAGCCAGCTCAAGGCGCTTGGCTGTCAGGGGGTTAGCTCGCTGGAAGGTGGCGTGTGGCACTTGCTGCTGGGCGAGAAAGCGCCGGGGGTGTGGCGGGCGTTGACGATGATCGTGAATCGGGATGGGGCCAAGGCTAAAACCTTCAGTGGCTGACACACTAATCCCGTGGCGAGGGAGCTTGCTCCCGCTGGGTCGCGCAGCGGCCCCAAGCTTTGGCGGTTGCTACGCAACCGAGCGGGAGCAAGCTCCCTCGCCACAAGGAGTTCGTGTACACAGAATCGCGGACAACAAAAAACCCGCTGAATCAATCAGCGGGTTTTTCATTTAAGCGGGGAAGATCAAAAATCCTCCAACCGCCACACTTCATACGCCGGTGTCTCGTAGGGATGGCTGTGTTTCAGCGCCTCCACCACTGTGCGGATCAACCCGTCGGCAACTACCAGCTCCACCTTCCATTCCTCGACTTGTTCGAGCTGCCCCACCTCACCGATGAACGGCTGGCTGCCGTCCAACGGGCGAAACTGGCCCAGGCCCAGCACTTGCCAAGCGCAGTGGTCATAGTCGCCGATTCGCCCGCCACCGGCGGCGAATACGGCGCTTTTGACCTCGTCGACATGGCTGGCCGGGACGAAGAAGCAGAGCTTGTACACCGTCTTAGTTCACCCAGACGCGTGCGTTGCGGAACATGCGCATCCATGGCGCGTCTTCGTTCCAGTCGTCCGAACGCCACGAGTTCTGCACCGCACGGAAGACTCGCTCAGGGTGCGGCATCATGATCGTGACGCGGCCGTCGCGGCTGGTCAGGCCGGTGATCCCGCGCGGCGAGCCGTTCGGGTTGGCCGGGTAGGTTTCGGTGACCTTGCCATGGTTGTCGACAAAACGCAGCGACACACAACCCGACAGATCGGCTTCCAGCAGTGCCTCTTCGCTTTCGAACTCCGCATGGCCTTCGCCGTGGGCGATGGCGATCGGCATGCGCGAACCGGCCATGCCTTGCAGGAAGATCGAGTTCGACTCCTGGACCTGGACCATCGCGACGCGGGCTTCGAACTGCTCGGAACGGTTACGCACGAAGTGCGGCCAGAACTCGCTGCCCGGGATCAGCTCGTGCAGGTTGGACATCATCTGGCAACCGTTGCACACGCCGAGGGTGAAGCTGTCGGTGCGTTCGAAGAAGTCCTGGAATGCATCACGGGCGCGGCTGTTGAACAGCGCCGACTTGGCCCAGCCTTCACCGGCCCCGAGCACGTCGCCGTAGGAGAAACCGCCGCAGGCGACCATGCCCTTGAAGTCGTTCAGGTCGACACGGCCGGAGAGGATGTCGCTCATGTGCACGTCGATCGCGTTGAAACCGGCGCGGTCGAACGCTGCCGCCATCTCCACCTGACCGTTGACGCCCTGCTCGCGCAGGACCGCCACTTGTGGGCGAATGCCTTTCTTGATGTAGGGCGCGGCGACGTTTTCGTTGACGTCGTAGCTGAGCTTGGCGCTCAGGCCCGGGTTGTCTTCTTCCAGCAGCGCGTCGAATTCCTGTTCGGCGCAATCGGCGTTGTCGCGCAGGCGCTGGATCTGGTAACTGGTCTCGGCCCACTGGCGCTGCAACACGCGACGCTGGCCTTCAAAGACCGTGTCGCCGTTGAAGGTGATGTTGATGTGGGCATTGTTGATCGGCTGGCCGATCACCGAGACGCACTCGGCCAGGCCGGCGGCGCTGAACTGGGCGAGGATGTCCGGGGTAGCGTCCTGGCGAACCTGAATCACCGCACCGAGTTCTTCGTTGAACAGGATGGCCGGGATTTCAGCGGCGGATTCGGCGACGCTGTCCAGGGTCAGGTTCAAGCCGCAATGACCGGCGAAGGCCATTTCCACCACGGTGGTCAGCAAGCCGCCATCGGAACGGTCGTGGTAGGCCAGCAGGTGACCGTCGGCGTTGAGGCCCTGGATCACCGCGAAAAAGGCTTTCAGGTCTTCGGCATCGTCGACGTCCGGCGCTTGCGAGCCGAGCTTGCCATGCACCTGGGCCAGGATCGAGGCGCCCATGCGGTTCTGGCCACGGCCCAGGTCGATCAGGATCAGGTCGGTGGTGCCCTTGTCCATGCGCAGTTGCGGGGTCAGGGTCTGGCGGATGTCGGTGACTGGGGCGAAACCGGTCACGATCAACGACAGCGGCGAGGTCACGCTCTTGTCCACGCCTTCGTCGTTCCAGCGCGTGGCCATGGACATGGAGTCCTTGCCCACCGGAATGGTGATGCCCAGTTCCGGGCACAGCTCCATGCCGACCGCCTTGACGGTGTCGTACAGGCGGGCGTCTTCGCCCGGATGACCGGCGGCGGACATCCAGTTGGCCGACAGCTTGATGTCGGACATCTTGCCGATGCGCGAGGCCGCGATGTTGGTCAGGGTCTCGCCGATCGCCATGCGGCCCGACGCCGGGGCGTCCAGCAGCGCCAGCGGCGTGCGCTCGCCCATGGCCATGGCTTCGCCGGTGTAGACGTCGAAGCTGGTGGCGGTCACGGCCACGTCAGCCACCGGCACTTGCCATGGGCCGACCATCTGGTCGCGGGCCACAAGGCCGGTGATGGTACGGTCGCCGATGGTGATCAGGAAGCTCTTGCTCGCCACGGCCGGGTGATGCAGCACACGCTCGATGGAGTCGGCGATGTCGAGGATCGATGGATCGAAATCGTCGCCCTGCTCGGCTTCGCGAACGGCCGAACGGTGCATCCGCGGGGCCTTGCCCAACAGCACTTCCAGCGGCATGTCCACCGGGCTGTTGCCGAAGTGGCTGTCGGTGACGGTCAGTTGCGGCTCGGCGGTGGCCTCGCCGACGACCGCGAACGGGCAGCGCTCACGCTCGCAGATCGCCTGGAAGCGCTCGAAGTCGGCCGGGCCGACCGCCAGGACGTAACGCTCCTGGGATTCGTTGCTCCAGATTTCGTGCGGGGCCATGCCCGGCTCGTCGTTCGGAATGTTGCGCAGTTCGAAGCGGCCGCCGCGGCCACCGTCGTTGACCAGTTCCGGGAACGCGTTGGACAGGCCGCCCGCGCCGACATCGTGGATGAAGCTGATGGGGTTCTGCTCGCCCAACTGCCAGCAGCGGTCGATGACTTCCTGGCAACGGCGTTCCATTTCCGGGTTTTCCCGCTGGACCGAAGCGAAGTCCAGGTCGGCCGAGCTGGTGCCAGTGGCCATGGACGAAGCCGCGCCGCCACCCAGGCCGATCAACATGGCCGGGCCGCCGAGAACGATCAGCTTGGAGCCGACCACGATCTCGCCTTTCTGCACGTGTTCGGCGCGGATGTTGCCCATGCCGCCAGCGAGCATGATCGGCTTGTGGTAACCACGGACTTCCTCACCACGGGGGGTGGTGATGGACTGTTCGAAGGTACGGAAGTAACCGGTCAGGGCCGGACGGCCGAATTCGTTGTTGAACGCCGCGCCGCCCAGCGGACCTTCGATCATGATGTCGAGGGCGGTGACGATGCGCTCAGGCTTGCCGTAGGGCTTTTCCCACGGTTGTTCAAAGCCCGGAATCCGCAGGTTCGACACGGTGAAGCCGGTCAGGCCGGCCTTGGGCTTGGCACCGCGTCCGGTGGCGCCTTCGTCGCGGATCTCACCACCGGAACCGGTGGACGCGCCCGGGAACGGGGCAATGGCGGTCGGGTGGTTGTGGGTCTCGACCTTCATCAGGATGTGCACCGGCTCCTGGACCGCACCGTACTGGCGGGTCTCGGGGTTCGGGTAGAAACGGCCAGCCACATTGCCGACGATGACCGCGGCGTTGTCCTTGTAGGCCGACAGCACACCTTCGTTATGCATCTGGTAGGTGTTCTTGATCATGCCGAACAGGCTTTTTTCCTGGCTCTGGCCGTCAATGTCCCAACTGGCGTTGAAGATCTTGTGACGGCAGTGCTCGGAGTTGGCCTGGGCGAACATCATCAGTTCGATGTCGTGCGGGTTGCGCTTCAAGCCCTGGAAGGCGTCGACCAGGTAATCGATCTCATCTTCGGCCAGGGCCAGGCCCAGCTCGGCGTTGGCTTTTTCCAGCGCGGCACGGCCGCCGCCCAGTACGTCGATGGCGGTCAGCGGCTTGGGCTCGGCGTGGCTGAACAGGCCGGCGGCCTGCTCAAGGTTGCCCAGTACGACTTGGGTCATGCGGTCATGCAAGCCGTCGGCGATCAGTTGGGCCTCGGCCTCGCTGAACTGACCGGCGACATAAAAGGCAATGCCGCGCTCCAGGCGCTGGATCTTCGCCAGGCCGCAGTTGCGGGCGATGTCGCTGGCCTTGCTCGACCACGGCGAAATGGTGCCGAAACGTGGCAACACCAGGAACAGCCGACCGGTCGGCTCCTGGACGGGAACACTGGGACCGTACTTCAGAAGGCGCGCGAGCACCTGCTGTTCGTCGCCGGTCAAACCGCCGGTGACTTCGGCGAAGTGAGCGAATTCAGCATACAAGCCACTGACAGCCGGTACTTTCTGGCTCAGTTGCTCAAGAAGTTTGCTGTGGCGAAAGGCAGAAAGGGCAGGAGCGCCGCGCAGGATCAACATCTTCGGGACAGCCTCGGGAAGGGGTGTGCTTTGAGGCCGTGCATTCTAGCCTAAACCGGTGGCGACGGCATCCGAAACGGTAGGGACAATGCCAGCCGAACGTCGGTCGTGGCGCAGACGGCTTGGTCGCGCCGCTGTTGCGAGAACGCCATGGAGTTATTTTTTACCGACATAAAACCCGCCGCGCGCCGGCCCGCCTGTGTTGCGGACACGTTTTGCAACCTCTAGCAGACTGGCCTTTCACTGTCGATATATGGCGGTCGAGGCCGTTTGCGTATACTGCGCAGATGTTTTCCCCAACGGCTTTGCGTCCGCGGTACGCCAGATGGCTGATCGCAACCGGACTCTTCCTGGTGCTCAGTGGTTGTGTTGAGAAACCCAACACACTGGAGCGCGTAAAGGAGGATGGCGTGCTGCGGGTCGTCACTCGTAACAGCCCCGCCACCTACTTTCAGGATCGCAACGGTGAAACCGGCTTCGAATACGAGCTGGTGAAGCGCTTCGCCGAGGATTTGGGCGTCGAACTGAAAATCGAGACCGCCGACAATCTCGACGACCTCTTCGGCCAGGTCGGCAAGCCCAACGGCCCGGTGCTGGCCGCCGCAGGCCTGGTCAGCAGCGAACAGCGCAAGAAACAGGTACGGTTTTCCCATCCTTACCTGGAAGTCACCCCCCAGATCATCTACCGCAACGGCCAGTCGCGCCCTACCGACGCGGCAGCCCTGGCCGGCAAGAAGATCATGGTGCTCAAGGGCAGCTCCCACGCCGAACAACTGGCGCAGTTGAAACAGCAATACCCGGGCATCGAATACGAAGAGTCCGACGCGGTTGAGGTCGTCGACCTGCTGCGCATGGTCGATGAAGGCCAGATCGACCTGACCCTGGTGGATTCCAACGAAGTGGCAATGAACCAGGTGTACTTCCCCAACGTACGCGTGGCGTTTGACCTGGGCGATGCCCGCAGCCAAAGCTGGGCGGTGGGCCCGGGCGAAGACCACAGCCTGCTCAACGAGATCAATGCGTATTTGGACAAGGTGCAGAAAAACGGCACGCTGCAGCGCCTCAAGGATCGCTACTACGGCCACGTCGACGTCCTCGGCTACATGGGCGCCACCACGTTCGCCCAGCATCTGCAGCAACGCCTACCCAAATACGAACAGCACTTCAAGGCCTACGCCAAGAAAGAAAAGGTCGATTGGCGGCTGCTGGCGGCGATCGGCTATCAGGAATCGCTCTGGCAACCGACGGTCACGTCCAAGACCGGCGTGCGCGGCCTGATGATGCTGACCCAGAACACCGCGCAGGCCATGGGCGTGTCCAATCGCCTGGATCCGAAGCAAAGCATCATGGGCGGCGCCAAGTACCTGGCCTATATGAAGGAGCAACTGGACGAGAGCATCGAAGAGCCAGACCGCACCTGGTTCGCCCTCGCCGCCTATAACGTAGGCAGCGGCCATCTGGACGACGCGCGCAAGCTCGCCGCCAAGGAAGGCCTGAATCCGAACAAGTGGCTGGATGTGAAAAAGATCCTGCCGCGCCTGTCGCAGAAACAGTGGTACAGCAAGACCCGCTATGGCTACGCTCGGGGCGGCGAACCTGTGCACTTCGTGGCGAACATCCGCCGCTACTACGACATCCTGACCTGGGTGACCCAGCCGCAGCTTGAAGGCAACCAGGTGGCCGAGGGCAATCTGCACGTGCCGGGTGTCGACAAGAGCAAGCCGAACCAGGAATCCCCGCAGTTATAAGCTGTAACCAACTTCCAATGTTGTGATGAACCTGTGGCGAGGGGATTTATCCCCGCTGGGCTGCGCAGCAGTCCCCAAAGCATTCAACTCAATCTGCCTGACACACCGAGGCGCCAGATTTTAGGGCTGCTACGCAGCCCAGCGGGGATAAATCCCCTCGCCACAATAGAATTTGCAAGCTCAAGTGAGCAGGCACATTGGGTTATGGGACGGGCTCAGGACTTGGCTGCAGCCAGGATCAACGCTTTCATCTCCGCCACAGCCGACTTGAACCCAACAAACATCGCATGCGCTACCAGCGCGTGGCCAATGTTCAGCTCGTTGATGCCCTTGATGGCCGCGACGGCTTCAACATTATGGTAGTGCAGGCCATGGCCGGCATTGACGATCAACCCTTGGGCCAGGCCAAAGGTGACGCCATCGGCGACCCGTTGCAGCTCATCGGCCACGTCCGTCGGCGTTTCGGCATCGGCATAACGACCGGTATGCAACTCGATGGCCGGTGCGCCGACACGCTTGGCGGCCTCGATCTGCCGCTCGTCGGCGTCGATGAACAGCGAAACTTCGGCACCGATCTTCGACAGCCGCTCCACCGCCAGGCTGATCCGCGACTCCTGCCCCGCTACGTCCAGGCCGCCCTCGGTGGTCAGCTCCTGGCGCGTCTCCGGTACCAGGCAGATGTGCGCCGGACGGATGCGTTCGGCGAACGCCATCATTTCCTCGGTCACGCCCATTTCAAAGTTCATGCGGGTCTGCAGCACGTCCTTGAGCAGCAGCACGTCACGCTCCTGGATGTGACGGCGGTCTTCACGCAAGTGCACGGTGATGCCGTCGGCCCCCGCTTCTTCCGCGTCCAGCGCGGCCTTGACCGGATCCGGGTAACGCGTACCGCGGGCCTGACGCAGGGTCGCGACATGGTCGATGTTCACGCCGAGAAGAATGCGATTGCTGGTGCTCACGAAAGCGCTCCTGAATGGACAGAGATTCGGCCCACAGCATACGGGTAGATCAGGGCTTGCGAAACAGCTCGCGACTGACCAGCGGCCGACCACCCAAATGAACCGCCAAGGCTTGGCGCATCAAACGCTTGGCCGCCGCCAAGGCGCCCGGTGCGGTCCAGTCGGCCTCGGCCATCGCCAGCAACTCAACGCCATTGAACAGGCCGGGCTGCAATTGATAGACCTGCTCCAGGCCCGCATCCACTTGCAAGCGGTACAGACCGTCCGCAGCGATGGGTTGACCGTGCAGGTCGGTGTCCAGGGCAAAACCGTAGCCCAGGTCGTCCAGCAGGCGCCACTCGAATGAACGCAGCAGCGGTTCCAGCGGGCGCCCCTCGGCCAAGGCTTGCAGCGTGGCGGCGTAGTGGTCGAAAACGGCGGGATGAGGATCTTCGGCCGGCAGCAGGCGAATCAGCAACTCATTAAGGTACAAGCCACTGAACAGCGCCTCGCCGTTGAGCCAGGCCGCCACGCCATTACTTTCCATGCGCCCGACGTTTTTCAACTCGCCCCGCCCGCGGAATTCGACTTCCAGCGGCACGAACGGCCGCGCCAGCGTCCCGGCCTTGCCCCGCGCCCCACGCAACACCGCCCGCAACCGCCCTTGGGGCGTGAGGAAGTCCACCAGGGCGCTGCTTTCGCGGTAGGCGCGCGAGTGCAGGACGTAGGCGGATTGCGCGAGGGGTTGGTTGGGGGACATCGGGGGCCTGAATATCAATAAGATATCAATGGATGAACAGATCTTGTGGCGAGGGAGCGTGCTCCCTCGCCACAAGAGCCCGCCCCCAGCCAATCAGATTACAGGTCGCCGTAACCCAATGAGCGCAATGCACGCTCGTCGTCGGACCAGCCGCCCTTCACCTTGACCCACAGGTTGAGCATGATCTTGGAGTCGAACAGCAGCTCCATGTCCTTGCGCGCCTCGGTGCCGATGCGCTTGATACGCTCGCCCTTGTCGCCAATGATGATTTTCTTCTGGCCGTCACGCTCAACGAGAATCAACGCATGAATATGCAGGGTCTTCCCTTGCTGCTTGAACTCTTCGATCTCGACCGTGATCTGGTACGGCAGCTCGGCACCCATCTGGCGCATGATTTTCTCGCGCACCAGCTCGGCGGCGAGGAAACGGCTGCTGCGGTCGGTGATCTGGTCTTCGGGGAAGAAATGATCATTTTCCGGCAGGTGGTCGGCAATCACCCGTTCCAGCGCGTCGAGGTTATGGCCGTGCTGGGCAGAGATCGGGATGATCTGGGCATTGGGCAACTGCTCCTGCAACCAGCTCAGGTGCGGCATCAGCTCGGCCTTGTCTTCGATGCGATCGGTCTTGTTCAGCGCCACGATCAAGGGGCCGGTCACGTACTGGACGCGTTCGAGGACCATCTGGTCTTCGTCGGTCCACTTGGTCCGGTCGACCACGAAGATCACCACGTCGACGTCTTTCAACGCCGCCGAGGCGGTCTTGTTCATGTAGCGGTTCAGGGCCTTTTCGCCGCCCTTGTGCATGCCCGGGGTGTCGACATAGATCGCCTGGACGGCGCCTTCGGTCTTGATGCCGAGCATATTATGGCGGGTGGTCTGGGGCTTGCGCGAGGTGATCGCCAGCTTCTGGCCGAGGATGTGGTTCAGCAACGTGGACTTGCCCACGTTCGGCCGTCCGACAATGGCAACATAGCCGCAGCGGGTGACGGTTGTATCAGTCATTGCCATTCTCCACGCCCAAGGCGATCAGTGCTGCGGCAGCCGCTACCTGTTCGGCAATACGACGACTCACACCCTGGCCTCGGCTTTTTTCATTCAATAAGACCACTTCGCATTCGACGAAGAAGGTTCGGCAATGCGGCTCACCTTGGATATCCACCACTTCGTAGCGCGGCAGATCGCAGCTGCGCGATTGCAGGAATTCCTGCAAGCGGGTCTTCGGATCCTTGTTGGTGTCCACCAGCGTCAAGCTGTCGATCTCGGAAGTCAGCCAGGCCAGCACACGCTCACGCGCCATTTCCATGCCCGCGTCCAGGTAAATCGCCCCGATCAATGCTTCCAGGGCGTCCGCCAGGATCGACTCGCGACGGAAACCGCCACTTTTCAATTCACCCGAGCCCAAGCGCAAGTATTCGCCCAGGTCGAAACCGCGGGCGAGTACCGCCAGGGTCTCACCTTTCACCAATCGTGCGCGCAAACGCGACAACTGGCCTTCGCGAGCCAGGGGAAAGCGTTCGAACAACGCCTCGCCGGCCACGAAATTGAGAATGGCATCGCCAAGGAATTCCAGGCGTTCATTGTTGCGCCCGGCAAAACTGCGGTGAGTGAGGGCCAGGAGCATCAGTTCCTGATCCTTGAAAGTGTAGCCGAGCTGGCGCTCGAGACGACTTAGAGAAACGCTCAC
Source organism: Pseudomonas sp. Z4-20 (assembly GCF_051131955.1). NCBI lineage: Bacteria > Pseudomonadati > Pseudomonadota > Gammaproteobacteria > Pseudomonadales > Pseudomonadaceae > Pseudomonas > Pseudomonas sp. Z4-20. The sequence continues at coordinate 1,253,697 of NZ_CP071641.1, read as the reverse complement.
GGTTTACCCACGCTGAGTTCGTGGCTGGATTCCACCGCCACGGCGGCGAGGCGCCGTTGGCTTGGGACAATTAACGCTGTGTTCAAAAATGACGTCCTGACTATCGTTGGCTTCATGCCTTCGGGAACCTTGTTCAGGCTCCAGAAATGCATTCGGCGCTGTGTTCAACAGCGCCGTGTGTGATTACTTGATCAGGCCAACCCGCGAGAAATTCGGCAGGTGACTGAGTTTGGGTTCCGGCCAGCTCATCCAGACCGCAAAGGCCTTGCCGACGATATTGCGGTCGGGGACCATGCCCAGCATGTCCTTGGGAATGTTCGGATCATCCCAATACCGGCTGTCGTTGGAGTTGTCGCGGTTGTCGCCCATCATGAAATAGTGCCCTGCCGGCACGGTCCACGAATGGTCCGGCGTGGCGCGGTAGCGGCTCATTTCCTTGCGGATCAGGTGTTCGGCTTCGCCGAGTTTTTCCTTGTACAGCTCGGCGCTGCCCAGGGTGCCCGGTTCGGAACCGATCAACTGCTCGGCCACCAGCTCGCCGTTGACAAACAGGCGCTTGTCGGCGGTGTAGCGGATCTTGTCGCCCGGCAGGCCGACCACGCGCTTGATGTAGTTGACGTTAGGGTCGCTCGGGAAGCGAAACACCATGACATCGCCGCGTTGCGGGTCGCCGATCTCGATGACTTTCTTGTCAATCACTGGCAGCCGAATTCCGTAGGAGAACTTGTTCACCAGGATGAAATCGCCAACGTCCAGGGTCGGCTTCATCGAACCGGACGGAATCTGGAACGGTTCCACCAGGAACGAGCGCAGCACGAGCACAATAAACAGCACAGGGAAGAACGACTTGCCGTATTCGACCAGCAGCGGTTCCTTGTTGAGCTTTTCGATGACCACGCCATCAGGCTGGCTGACGCTGCCCTGATAAGAGGCAATCGCGGCCCGGCGCCGAGGCGCCAGGAACAACAGATCAAGCAACGCCAACAAGCCGCAGACGAACACGGCGATAACCAGCAACAGCGGGAAATTTAGCGACATAGGACCTAACTATCCAACCTGAGCACCGCAAGGAAGGCTTCCTGTGGAATTTCCACGTTGCCGACCTGCTTCATGCGTTTTTTACCGGCCTTCTGCTTTTCCAACAGCTTGCGCTTACGGCTAACGTCACCGCCGTAGCATTTGGCCAATACGTTCTTTCTGAGCGCCTTGACGGTTGTGCGCGCCACAATCTGCCCGCCAATGGCGGCCTGGATTGCCACGTCGAACATCTGCCGCGGAATCAGTTCCTTCATCTTCTCGGTCAATGCGCGACCTTTGTAGTGCGCGTTGTCACGGTGCACGATCAATGCCAGGGCATCGACTTTCTCGCCGTTGATCAGCACATCCAGCTTCACCAGATTAGCCGATTGGTAGCGATCGAAATGATAGTCCAGCGAAGCATAGCCGCGGCTGGTGGATTTCAGGCGATCGAAGAAGTCCAGCACCACTTCGTTCATCGGAAGGTCGTAGGTCACCTGGACCTGCGTACCGAGGAACAGCATGTCGTGCTGCACGCCACGCTTTTCAATGCACAGGGTAATGACGTTGCCCAGATGCTCCTGAGGCACAAGGATGTTGGCGCGCACGATCGGCTCGCGCATATCCTCGATGGCCGACAGGTCCGGTAGCTTGGACGGGTTATCGACGTAGATCGTCTCGCCGCTCTTGAGCAGCAGCTCAAAGATCACCGTCGGCGCCGTAGTGATCAGGTCCAGGTCATACTCGCGCTCCAGGCGCTCCTGGATGATTTCCATGTGCAGCATGCCCAGGAACCCGCAACGGAAACCGAAGCCCAGGGCGTCGGAGCTTTCCGGGGTGTACTGCAGGGACGAGTCGTTCAAGGTCAGCTTTTGCAGGGCTTCGCGGAAATCCTCGAAGTCGTCGGAACTGACCGGAAACAGGCCGGCATAGACCTGCGGCTGGATGCGCTTGAAACCTGGCAGCACATCGACGTCGGGAGTGGAGCTCAAGGTCAGGGTGTCGCCGACCGGCGCCCCATGGATGTCCTTGATGCCGGCAATGATGAAGCCCACTTCACCGGCCTTCAGGTCGACGGTGGCGGAGTGTTTCGGGTTGAAGACACCGACGCTGTCCACCAGGTGGATCTTGCCAGTGGACTTGACCAGGATCTTGTCGCCCTTCTTCACGCGGCCATGGCGCACGCGAACCAGGGAAACCACGCCCAGGTAGTTGTCGAACCAGGAGTCGATGATCAACGCTTGCAGCGGATCTTCGATGTTGCCAGTCGGCGCGGGAATGGTGGCGACCAGGCGCTCGAGCACTTCATCCACGCCCAGGCCGGTCTTGGCGCTGCACGTGACCGCGTCGGTGGCATCGATGCCGATGATTTTTTCGATTTCTTCCTTTACCCGGTCCGGATCGGCCTGGGGCAGGTCGATTTTGTTAAGCACCGGCATGACCTCAAGACCCTGCTCGATGGCCGTGTAGCAGTTGGCAACCGATTGGGCCTCGACGCCCTGGCCGGCATCGACCACGAGCAATGCACCTTCACAGGCCGCCAGCGACCGGCTGACTTCATAGGTGAAGTCGACGTGGCCCGGGGTGTCGATGAAGTTGAGCTGGTAGGTGATGCCGTCTTTGGCCTTGTAATAGAGGGTAACGCTGTGGGCCTTGATGGTGATCCCGCGCTCACGCTCCAGGTCCATGGAATCCAGGACCTGGGCTTCCATTTCACGCTCGGCCAGGCCGCCGCACATCTGGATGAACCGATCAGCCAGCGTCGACTTGCCATGGTCAATGTGGGCGATGATGGAGAAATTGCGGATATGACTCAAATCACTCACGGATCAACACTCAAAAAGGCTGCAGGCATGGCCCGCGGAAAAATAGCCGGGAATTGTACCTGATCCATCGAGCAAGCGTCACGCTCGCCTGTCGATGAGCTCTTGTGGCGAGGGAGCAAGCTCCCCTGCCCACAGAAGCTCGCTTGCCTCATTGAATTCTGGTCAACCGGCCCGGCGCAGCAGCCAGAGGCCGGCCAGCGCGCAGACACCGGCCGGCACCAGCACCGCGAACAGCGGCGAGAAACCGAACACCAGGCTCGATGGCCCCAGCAAATCCTGGGCGATGCGGAAGGTGAAGCCCACCAGCACACCGGTGAATACCCGTTGGCCAAGGGTCACCGAACGCAGCGGACCGAAGATGAAGGAAATCGCCATCAGTACCAGGGCAGCGGTCACCAGCGGCTGCAACACCTTGACCCAAAAAGCCAGCCAGTAGCGACCATTGTTCAGGCCCTGGTCCGCCAGATAGTGGATATACCCCCACAGTCCGGTAATCGACAAGGAGTCCGGCGCCATCACCACGGTGCTGAGCAATTGCGGGCTCAGGGCCACGTCCCAACGCGCCTCAGGGGCAGTGACCACTTCGGTGCGCTTGTCATGGAACAGCGTGGTGGTGACCTCCGTCAGTTGCCAATGATCCTCGGTAAATTTGCCGCGTTTGGCGAAGCTCGACGACAGCATGTGACGCTCGTCATCGAAGCGATATCGCGTCACGCCATACAGCGTTCCGTTGGGCTGGACCGAGTTGATATGAATGAATTCGGCGCCCTGGCGGTGCCAGAGGCCATGCTTGGCGCTTTGCGCATCACCACCGCCCTGGGCCAGGGAGCGATTGGCCTGCGCAGTGTTTTCAGTCGCCGGGGCGACGTACTCACCGATCAGCACACCTACCAGCATCAGCACCAGCATCGGCTTCATTACCGCCCAGACGATCCGACCGATGGACACGCCAGCGGCGCGCATGATGGTCAGTTCGCTGTTGCTCGCCAAGCTGCCCAGGCCGATCAAGCAGCCGATCAACGCGGCCATCGGCAACATGTCGTAAAGCCGTCGCGGCGCCGTCAGCAGGACGTAGCTCGCCACGTCCAGCAGCGTATAGGTATCGCTGACGTCGCCCATTTCATCGATGAACGCGAACAAGGTCGCCAGGCCAAGAATGATCCCCAGGACAGCAAGGATCGCCATGAATACGCTGCTGCCGATGTAGCGGTCGAGTTTAACCACGGGCCACCTCCAGCGCGCTGCGACGACTGGCCAGTTTCAGGCGCAGTGGCTCCCAGTACAGCAACCCCAGGCCAATGACGAGGAAGATCGAATGCACCCACCACAGGCCCAGGGCCGGCGGGATCTTGCCTTTTTCCAGGGCGCTGCGGGCGGAAATCAGGATGGTCAGGTAAGCCATATACAAAAGAATCGCCGGCAACAGCTTGAGGAAACGGCCCTGGCGCGGATTGACCCGCGACAGCGGGACCGCCATGAGCGTCACGATGAACACCAACAATGGCAACGACAGGCGCCACTGCAGCTCGGTGCGGGCCCGAATGTCATCGTTGCCCAGCAGGCTGGCCGTAGGCATCGCATCGCGGTCGGTGACTTCGTCGCTGACCTCGGGCTTGGGCAGCAGCACCCCATAGGTGTCGTACTTGATAGCGCGGTAATCGGCCTGCCCCGGCTTGCCGTCATAGCGGTAGCCATTTTCGAGGATCAGGTAGCGGTTACCGTCTGGGTTGATTTCCTGGCGTCCCTTCTCTGCTACCAGCACGGAGATGCCGCGATCCTTCTTGGTATCCGATGACAGGTTCTTTTGCGTAATGAAGACCCCGCCCAGGTTGACCCGGTCGTCCGAGAGCTGTTCGGTATAGGTGACACGCGTCCCGTCGCGCAGGGCCTGGAAGCGCCCCGGCACCAGGGTGTCGAATTCCGTCATGGCGTCCTGCTGATTGATCAGCAACTGGAACTGATTGGCGCCCTGGGGCGACAGGCTCAGGCTCAACCAGGCCACCACCAGCGCCACCAGGGTTGCCGGGAACAGGGTGATGCGAAACAGACGCTGCTGGCTCATGCCGGTGGCTGACAGCACGGTCATTTCACTGTCCAGGTACAGGCGACCGTAAGCCAGCAGGATACCGAGGAACAACCCCAGCGGCAGGATCAATTGCAGAAAGCCCGGCAAGCGGAACCCCATGATCAGGAACAGCGAGCCTGGGTCCAGGGCGCCGGAGGCCGCCTGGGCAAGGTACTTGATGAAACGCCCGCTCATGATGATGACCAGCAGCACCGCGCTTACAGCGCTCAGGGTCAACAGGACTTCGCGGGATAAATAACGGAAGACGATCAAACCAGACACTCCAGGATTGTCAGGCTAAGGCGGCCAAACAAGACACGTATCGAGCCAGCCCATACGAGCGAGCCGCCGAAAAAAGAGCCGCATTATCCTGTGATTGGAGGCGCCTGTCACTGCGAACGCTTTAATGCAGACGCCTCAACGTCAAAAAGTTAACAACGCCGAGGGTTGTCAGGCTCGGGCGCCGGGGTTCAAACTGCGGCCTTCGTCGCCGGCATGCCCCGGCGCTTCTTTTATAAGGTCAGTTGCAAGCGGCAAGCTCCAAGCGGCAAGTTCAGAGCAGTACGCGTACTGCTTCAGCTTGCCGCTTGAAGCTTGCCGCTCGAAGCTGCCTCATAGGAAGACAGCTGTCCAGCGCGCCACTGCCCGGCGCCTGCCTCTTGACCATTCACTCAGGGATCCGGACATGGAATTGGTTGTAAAAAGCGTCAGCCCAGAAACGTTGAAGACTGCCACGCTGGTGGTTGCCGTTGGTGAAAACCGCAAGCTTGGCGTCGTCGCCACCCAGCTCGACGCCATGAGCGGCGGCGCCATCAGCGCCGTGCTCAAGCGCGGCGACCTGGCTGGCAAGGTCGGTCAGAGCCTGTTGATGCACAGCCTGCCCAACCTCAAGGCCGAGCGCGTGCTGCTGGTGGGCGTGGGCAAGGACGCCGAGCTGGGCGACCGTCCGTTCCGTAAAATCATCGCCGGCGTGCTCGGCACCCTCAAAAGCCTGGGCGGCGGCGATGCCGCACTGGCATTGGACGAATTGGTGGTCAAGGGCCGCGACAGCTATGGCAAGAACCGCCTGCTGGCTGAAACCCTGGTGGATGGCGAATACCAGTTCGATCAATTCAAAAGCCAGAAAGCCGAACCCCGCGCCCTGAAGAAAATCACCCTGCTGACCATCAAGGCCGCTCAGGCTGAAGTCCAGCGCGCCGTGACCCACGCCACCGCAATCGCCAATGGCATGGCCTTCACTCGCGACCTGGGCAACCTGCCGCCGAATATCTGCCATCCGACCTTCATGGGCGAACAGGCCAAGGCGCTGGGCAAGGAGTTCAAGGGACTCAAGGTCGAAGTCTTCGATGAGAAGAAGATCAAGGACCTGGGCATGGGCTCGTTCTACGCCGTCGGCCAAGGCAGCGCCCAGCCGCCGCGCCTGATCGTCATGCAATACAACGGCGGCAAGAAATCCGAGAAGCCGTACGCACTGGTCGGCAAGGGCATTACCTTCGACACCGGTGGCATCAGCCTCAAGCCCGGTGCCGGCATGGATGAAATGAAGTACGACATGGGCGGCGCCGCGAGCGTGTTCGGTACCCTGCGCGCGGTGCTCGAACTGCAATTGCCGATCAACCTGGTGTGCATCCTCGCCTGCGCCGAGAACATGCCCAGCGGCACCGCCTCGCGTCCGGGCGATATCGTCACCACCATGAGCGGCCAGACCGTGGAAATCCTCAACACTGACGCCGAAGGCCGCTTGGTGCTGTGTGACGCCCTCACCTACTCCGAGCGCTTCAAGCCGCAAGCGGTGATCGATATCGCGACCCTGACCGGCGCTTGCGTCGTCGCCCTGGGCGCCCATACGTCGGGCTTGCTGGGCAACAACGACGAGCTGATCGGCCAGCTGCTCAGCGCCGGCCAGCAAGCCGACGACCGTGCCTGGCAACTGCCGCTGTTCGATGAGTACCAGGAACAACTGGACAGCCCGTTCGCCGACATTGCCAACATCGGCGGCCCGAAAGCCGGGACCATCACGGCGGCGTGCTTCCTGTCGCGCTTCACCAAGAACCTGAACTGGGCGCACCTGGACATCGCCGGCACCGCCTGGACCAGCGGCGGCAAGGACAAGGGCGCCACCGGCCGTCCGGTGCCCCTGTTGACCCAGTACCTGCTGGACCGCGCCAAGGCCTGACACCGATGACCGTCGTTGGCGTCGCCCTCGGGTGGCGTCAGCGGCGGCTCAGGAACCGCAATGACCAAAGTCGATTTCTATATCCTGCCCAGCGCCGATCCGTCGGCGCGGCTGGATTTCGCCTGCAAGCTCACTGAAAAGGCCTGGCGCATGGGCCATCGCATCTACCTGCATTGCAGCGATGCCGCCCAGCGCGACGACCTCGATGCGCGCCTCTGGGCCTTCAAGGGTGAAAGCTTCGTGCCCCATGGCCCGGCGGAAAGCGAGCCCGAGGGCTTGATTGTATTGGGGCTTGGGGAAGACTGCGGTCAGCACCAGGACCTGCTGGTCAACCTCGACCTGAAAGTGCCGGCCTTCGCCCAGCGCTTCGCCCGCGTGGCGGAAGTGGTGGTGGAAGACCCGGCCATCCGACAAGCCGCGCGGGAGAGTTTCCGCTTCTACCGCGAACAGGGCTATCCTCTGCAAGACCACCGTTTACAGCGACTCTGAGCCTTCGATGGACACTTCAAAACCGCAAAAACCCGCACAACTACTGGATGACCTTGAGTCGATCCGCCAGCTGCTCGGAGACGACAACCTGCAACCACCGCTGCTGACCGATACGGTCGAGCATGAACCCGTGCACGACGAACAGATCCCCCTGCTGTTCGATCCGATCAATGGACAGCCCGAACCCAAGCCAGCCCCCCAGGCCGAGCCCAAAGGCCCGGATGCCCTGCTGCACCTGGACCGCGAATTGCGCGCGGCCGCGCAATTGATCCTGCAAGACGTGATCGACGATTTCGCCCCGCACATCGAGACCGAGATCAAGCGCCGGCTGGATGCGCGGATGGAGCGGCTAGTCGCCGCAGCTGCGAGCGACAAGCTTTAAGCTGCAAGTAAAATCAAAAGCAAAAGCCGGATCCCGCTTGCAGCTTGTGGCTTGTGGCTTGTAGCTGCCCCCCCCGCTATACTTCCCGGCTTTTCCTGAATGAATGCCAATAGGGTCCCGCCGCGCATGGATAAGACCTACCAGCCGCACGCCATTGAAACTTCCTGGTACAACACCTGGGAGTCCGAGAATTATTTCGCTCCGCAAGGCGCGGGCGATTCCTACACCATCATGATCCCGCCGCCGAACGTCACCGGCAGCCTGCACATGGGCCACGGTTTCAACAACGCGATCATGGACGCCCTGATCCGTTTCCGTCGCATGCAAGGGCGCAACACCTTGTGGCAACCGGGCACCGACCACGCCGGTATCGCCACGCAAATGCTGGTGGAACGCCGTCTCGAAGCCCAGGGCCAGAGCCGTCATGACCTGGGTCGCGAAAAATTCCTCGAGAAAGTCTGGGAGTGGAAAGACGAGTCCGGCGGCAACATCAGCCGCCAGATCCGTCGCCTCGGCTCGTCCGTGGACTGGAGCCGCGAGCGCTTCACCATGGATGACGGCCTTTCGGAAGCGGTCAAGGAAGCCTTCGTGCGCCTGCATGAAGACGGGCTGATCTATCGTGGCAAGCGCCTGGTCAACTGGGACACCAAGTTGCACACGGCCATTTCCGACCTCGAAGTGGAGAACCACGACGAGAAAGGTTTCCTGTGGAACCTGAAGTACCCATTGGCCGACGGCGCCAAGACCGCCGAAGGCAAGGACTACCTGATCGTTGCCACCACGCGCCCGGAAACCATGCTGGGCGACTCCGCCGTGGCGGTGAACCCGAACGATGAGCGCTACCAGGCGCTGATCGGCAAGTTTGTCGAATTGCCCCTTGTTGGCCGTCGCATCCCGATCATCGGCGACGATTACTGCGACCCTGAATTCGGCACCGGCTGCGTGAAAATCACCCCGGCCCACGATTTCAACGATTACGAAGTTGGCAAGCGCCACAACCTGCCGCTGCTGAACATCTTCGACAAGAACGCCAACGTCTTGCCAGCAGCCCAGGTCTTCAACCTCGACGGCACACTGAACGAAAGCATCGATGGCCAGATCCCGGCCGAATACGCCGGTCTGGACCGCTTTGAAGCGCGCAAGCAGATCGTTGCCGCATTCGATGCCGTCGGCCTGCTGGTCAGCGTCGACGATCACGCCCTGAAAGTGCCGAAAGGTGACCGTTCCGGCACCATCATCGAACCGTGGTTGACCGACCAATGGTACGTGTCCACCAAACCGCTGGCCGAGCCGGCGATTGCCGCCGTGGAAGACGGCCGCATCCAGTTCGTGCCCAAGCAATACGAAAACATGTACTTCTCGTGGATGCGCGACATCCAGGACTGGTGCATCAGCCGTCAGCTGTGGTGGGGCCATCGCATCCCGGCCTGGTACGACGAGTCGGGCAAGGTCTATGTCGGCCGCGATGAAGCCGAAGTCCGCGCCAAGCACAACCTCGGTCCGGACGTTGCGCTGCAACAGGACAACGATGTTCTCGATACCTGGTTCAGCTCCGGCTTGTGGACGTTCTCGACCTTGGGCTGGCCACAGCAGACCGAATTCCTGAAGAAATTCCATTCCACCGATGTGCTGGTCACCGGCTTCGATATCATTTTCTTCTGGGTCGCCCGGATGATCATGCTGACCATGCACTTGGTCAAAAATGAAGACGGCACGCCGCAGGTACCGTTCAAGACCGTGTACGTGCATGGCTTGGTGCGCGATGGCCAGGGCCAGAAGATGTCCAAGTCCAAGGGCAACGTCCTGGATCCGCTGGACATCATTGACGGCATCGACCTGGAAACCCTGGTGCAAAAACGCACTTCAGGCCTGATGCAGCCGAAACTGGCGAAGAAGATCGAGAAAGCCACCCGCGAAGAATTCGCCGAGGGCATCGCCAGCTACGGCACCGATGCGCTGCGCTTCACCTTCTGCTCGCTGGCGTCCACCGGTCGCGACATCAAGTTCGACATGGGCCGCGTCGAAGGCTATCGCAACTTCTGCAACAAGATCTGGAACGCTGCACGTTACGTGCTGGACAAGGGCGAAGACTGTGGCCAGAACGGCGAAGCCGTTGAACTGACCTTGGCCGATCGCTGGATCATTTCCCAGCTGCAACGCACCGAAGCCGAAGTGACCCGCCAGCTCGACCAGTTCCGTTTCGACCTGGCCGCGCAAGCCTTGTACGAGTTCATCTGGAACCAGTATTGCGACTGGTACCTGGAACTGTCCAAGCCGGTGCTGTGGGACGAGAACGCACCGGTCGAACGTCAGCGCGGCACTCGTCGCACCCTGGTTCGGGTACTGGAAGTGGCCCTGCGCCTGGCGCATCCATTCATGCCGTTCATCACCGAGGAAATCTGGCAGCGCGTCGCACCGCTGGCCGGCGCCCAAGGCAAGACGATCATGCTGCAACCTTGGCCGGTGGCCAACGAAAGCCGCATCGATCCGGCGGCCGAAGACGACATCGAGTGGCTCAAGACCTTCATGCTCGGCCTGCGCAACATTCGCGCCGAAATGAACATCGGCCCGGGCAAGCCGCTGACCTTGTTCCTGAAGAACGCCAACGCCGAAGACCTGCGCCGCCTCAACGAAAACGAGGCGCTGCTCAAGAAACTGGCAAAGCTCGAATCGGTGACCGTGCTGGCGGCTGGCGAGGAAGCGCCGCTGTCCGCCACCGCCCTGGTCGGCGAGATGGAAGTGCTGGTGCCGATGGCCGGCTTGATCGACAAGGCCGCCGAACTGGCGCGGCTGGACAAGGAAATCCTGCGCCTCAAAGGCGAAGTCCAGCGGGTCGGCGGCAAGCTGTCCAACGCCGGCTTCGTTGACAAGGCGCCGGCCGAGGTCATCGAGAAGGAACGAGCCAAGCTGGCCGAGGCTGAGCAGGCCTTGGGCAAATTGGCCGAGCAGCACGCGCGGATTGCCAGTTTGTAACGGCGGTTCGCAACAGAAGAAGGAGGCCCTGGTGGCCTCCTTTTTTCTGCCCGTCACTTCCCTGCCGTACCACTCGCACATTTAATCGAGCAGTCATCACGACCAGGTTGGATGTGGGACAATGCCCGCCACTTTTTGAGCCAGCCCCGAATCGACCCGCCCATGACTGCCCCTCGCCCCCCCAAACCTGCCCGCCAGAAGCCCAAGCCCACCACTGAGGCCAAAGCGCCTCGAGAGAAGGCCAGCCTGCATCCGCGAAACCGCCACCAGGGCCGCTATGACTTCCCGGCGTTGATCAAGAGCACCCCGGAACTGGCGAAGTTCGTGATCATCAATCCTTACGGCAAGGAAAGCATCGACTTCGCCAGCCCCGACGCCGTGCGAGTGTTCAACCGGGCGCTGCTCAAATCTTTCTATGGCATCGCCCATTGGGACATTCCGGCAGACTACCTGTGCCCGCCGGTGCCCGGCCGTGCGGACTATGTGCACTTTCTCGCCGATCTGCTCGCCAGCCATAACGGCGGCGAGATCCCTCGTGGGGCGACGGTCAAGGTGCTGGACGTCGGCACCGGCGCCAACTGTGTTTATCCGCTGATCGGCCACAGCGATTACCGCTGGCACTTCCTCGGTTCTGAGATCGACCCGACGGCGATCGCTTCGGCCAAGGCCATCGTTCAATCCAATGGCTTGAACAAGGCCATCCAGCTGCGCCAACAAACCAACCGCAAGCAGATCCTGCTGGGCCTTTTGGAAGACGCCGAGCGGTTTGACCTGACAATGTGCAATCCACCGTTCCACGCCTCCCTGGAGGAAGCCACCAAAGGCAGCCAGCGCAAATGGCGTGCGCTGGGCAAGGCGGACCCGAAACGCAAGTTGCCGGTGTTGAATTTCGGCGGCCAGGCGGCGGAGTTGTGGTGCGAAGGTGGGGAAGTGCGCTTCGTGACCCAACTGATCAGCGAGAGCGTACAAGTGGCCGGGCAAGTGCTGTGGTTCAGCACCCTGGTGTCGAAAGCCTCGAACCTGCCGGCAATTCATGCCGCCCTGAAAAAAGCCGGAGCACTGCACAGCGAGGTGGTGGAAATGTCCCAGGGCCAGAAGCAGAGTCGTTTCGTGGCTTGGACCTTCCAGACCGAGGCACAGCAGCAGGCGTGGCGCCAGTCGCGCTGGGTTCGCAAGGACTAAGCAGCACTTTTCCCAAGGCAACAAAAAACCGTGCCCGGATCACTCCGCGGCACGGTTTTTTATAAAACGGTCTTACTTGTTGACCGCGTCGGTCAGGCCTTTAGCCACAACCAGCTTGATCACTTTCTTGGCCGGGATTTCGATGGCTGCGCCAGTCGAAGGGTTGCGACCGGTACGGGCAGGACGCTCGGTGACTTTCAGCTTGCCAACACCTGGCAGGGTGATTTCGCCGCCGTTTTCCAGCTGATCAGCAACGACTTGGCCCAGTTGGTCCAGCAGAGCACGCACGGTAGCTTTTGGTGCGTCTACAGATTCAGCCAAATCAGCGATCAGTTGGTCTTTAGTAAGAGCCATGTAGTGTTCCTTCCCTATCAAATTCATATGGATTGCAGAGTGCAGTGTCAGCCATCGAGCCCGATCTATCTGATCAGCCGCCCTCGGTCATCACCACGACGGATCGGGGTAATAGATGCCGAAATCCGGGTTTGGTTCGACCTGACAAATGCTGAATGCACGCTTAACGCAGAGACTTCGCGTAAGACCGGGCAAAACTAGCACAACGCCTGTGAAATATCCGCCTCTACCTACCCATTTGGTCAGCTTTATTGCGCTAAACCGGTAAAAAAATGCTCCGTGAGTGTCGGACGGGTCTGAAAGAACCTTTGGCGCCTCCCAAAACCAGTGTTTGCGGTACACTGGGCCCTTTTTCGGGGAGCGCGCCCTCCTCCCTTTTGCCAGCCGAGAAAACCATGCCGATCCGTCATTGCATCGTCCACCTGATCGACAAAAAACCCGACGGCAGCCCTGCCGTGCTCCATGCTCGCGACTCCGAACTGGCGGAGTCCACGGCCATCGAGCACATGCTCGCCGACCTCAATGAAAGCTATAACGCCAAGCAAGGCAAGGCCTGGGGCTTTTTCCACGCCGAGTCCGGGGCGCATCCGTTCAGCGGCTGGTTGAAGGAGTACCTGGACGGCGGCAAGGATTTCACCGCGTTCAGTCGCGTGGCGGTGGAACACCTGCAAAACCTGATGGAAGAGTCCAACCTATCGGTAGGTGGCCACGTGTTGTTCGCCCATTACCAACAGGGCATGACGGATTACCTGGCCATCGCCCTGCTGCACCACAGCGAAGGCGTGGCGGTGACCGACGCACTGGATGTCACGCCGTCCCGTCACCTGGACCTGGGCCAATTGCACCTGGCGGCGCGCATCAACGTGTCGGAGTGGCAGAACAACAAGCAGTCCAAACAATACATTTCGTTTATCAAGGGCAAGAACGGCAAGAAAGTCTCGGAGTATTTCCGTGACTTCATCGGCTGCCAGGAAGGCGTCGACGGCCCTGGCGAGACTCGCACCCTGCTCAAGGCATTCAGTGATTTCGTCGAAAGCGAAGACCTGCCCGAAGACGACGCCCGGGAAAAAACCAAGACCTTGGTGGATTACGCCAGCAGCCAGGCCAAGCTCGGCGAGCCGATGGGGCTGGCACAACTGTCCGAGCTGATCGACGAAGATCGCCCGAAAGCCTTCTACGACCACATCCGCAACAAGGACTACGGGTTGTCGCCGGAAATCCCCGCGGATAAGCGCACCCTCAACCAGTTCCGCCGCTTCACCGGCCGCGCCGAAGGCTTGTCCATCAGCTTCGAAGCGCACTTGCTGGGCTCCAAGATCGAGTATGACGAGGAGGCCGGCACCTTGATCATCAAGGGCTTGCCGACGTCGCTGACCGATCAGCTCAAGCGACGCAACTGACGGTCTTATCGCGAGCAGCCAGCTCGCGATAAACCCCCGTCACCGTCCTGGTGAGGATCAGGTGGCCTCGATACGAAACCCAAACCGCGGAAAGTGCACATGCACCACCCCGCCACGCGCGTCCTCTCGGCGCAGGATCAGCTCCTCGCTACCGGCAAACACCAACTCTCCAGCCACCGGGTCGACGCCATAGTCAGTCGCCGCGATGGTTACCTGTTGCCCCGCCACGAAGCCATTTGGGTCATTGAACGGTTCATCCGGCAACGCTGCCGGTGTGGCGTTCCGAGCCACGTCCAACGCCTCTTCGGAACTCATTTCCTTCGGCGCGCCATGGCCAAAACCCAATACCCGCGCGAGCCACGACGATACTGCTGGGTATTCGTCCACCAACGGCGAAGTGACGGGCGTGCCCTTGAGGAACCACAGCGGATGGGCCATGGCGAAGTCGGCAATCGACGGATCGCCCAGCAGGAAATCACCCTCTTCGCGCTGCAATTGTTGCTCCAGCCGCGCCATGATCGTCGGCCACTGGTGCTTGGCCTGCTCGGCAGACAAGCGCGTGGTCGTGCCGCCGCTGAACAATCCGGCACGATCGCTGACGAACGCCTTGATCGCTTCGGGCGATAGCTTGGCGAAACGCACCGCCACCGATTCAGGCTGGAACACCAAGCTCACCGCGTGCTGGAACACCACCGAATCGGCCCAGGCGGCAAAGGACGCGGCGATCATTTCCCGGCCTTCGGGGAACAGTGCCGGCGAGGCTTTTTCCTGCTCCAGCCGGCGGGCCATCAGCGACGTATCGCAATAGATGTTCGCGCCAATCTGCAATACCGGGGTCTTGCGGTAACCGCCCGTCAGTGCCGTCAGGTCAGGCTTGGGCATCATTGGCGGGATGTTCACCGAACGCCAGGACAAGCCCTTGAAGCCCAAGAGCAAACGGGCCTTTTCGGCAAACGGAGACGTCGGGTAATGATGAAGAATCAGCTCTGACATGAGATTCGCCACTGCAGGAATGAAGTCTTGCAGCTTAGCGCGCCTGACCGGACCAGCCTACCGGCCTGATAAAGGCCTATCAGCCAGGCTGATGAAGCGCCAGCGCACTGGCCACCAGGCATTCCTTGGCGCTTTTCCTGAGCTTTTTGATCAGCCGCTCCTGGCGCAGGGCCTCGCCCTTGTCGCGACAGGCTTCGGTGTACACGAGGGAAACTGCGGGGCTGGAGAGGAAGAAACGGGCGCCTTTGCCGCTTTGATGCTTGGCAAAGCGCCGGACCGGATCATCGCTGATGCCGCAGTACAGCGAGCCGTTGGCGGCCCGCACCAGATAGACGAACCAAGGTTTGCCGGGATCGGCTGCCGTTGGCATAGACAGGTCGGAAGATTCGTTGGCGCTCATCACGAAACGTTCAGCAGGTACGTAGGAAACAAGCTGCGATCTTATCAGCGACTCGCCTGGAATGCCCGCAGCCCCTTGAGCGCCTGGGCTCTGACTGCGTTGCGCACCAGCGGCGTCCAGCCTAGCAGCAGGCCCTTGGTACCCAATGCCTGGCGGGACCAGCGCCACAAATCGAAACTGTCGTGATGCTCGCAAATCTTGCCGTCGCGAAACACGAAGCGCGCCTGGATATCGTTGACGACGGTATTGCCGGTCTGGCTGAACAGGTACGTCGCTACCCAGTGAGCGCCGCCGGCGTGCTCATCACTGCGCACGCTGTCGAAGGCCAGGGAGAAATCCTTGGCCCGTGTCGTCAGCATGCGCCACATGTCACCTGCATCACGGCCCCGCAGCTCACCAAAGGCCGGATCGCTGAACACCACGTCGTTGGTGTAGCAGGCGCTCATGGCTTCAGCATCCAGGCGCTGGAACGCCTCATAGAAGCGGGTCACCAGGGCGTTGTGGGTGTCACTCATGGAAGGCTCCGAAAAGATTTCAGTAGCTGGCACGATAATCTGCCTGCGCGAGGAAGACTATCGTCATTCGCCATGGAAATGACATCAGTGAAGATCGTCAACCCTTTCGCTGACGACGCCTACGTACAATGCCCGTCCGGCACCGACGCCGGCAATGATCGCCCCCAGGCCAATCAGGCCGAAGATCCAGCCCAACGCGCTCCAACCGCCGGTCCAGTCGTGGACCACGCCCACCGCAAATGGCCCCAATGACGCCAACGTGTAGCCAAAGCCCTGGGCCATGCTGGAAAGGTTCGCCGCCACATGGGCATCGCGTGATCGCAATACGATCAGGGTCAGCGCCAGGCTGAACGTCGCGCCCTGCCCCAACCCCAACAGGATTGCCCAGCCCCACAGACCGTCGAGAGGGGCGTACAGGCAACCGAACAGGCCGCCCAGAGCCATGACCATGACGATGACAATGGCCAGCCGTTGATCCTTGCCACGCGTGGCCAACCAAGGCGCCGCCAGGGAGCTGATCAACTGCACGAGCACCGAACCGGACAGCACCAGCCCGGCCTGGGTCGGCGTCAGTCCACGGCCGATGAGAATCGAGGGCAACCAGCCAAATACGATGTAGGCCAGGGACGATTGCAGCCCCATATACAGCGTTACCTGCCAGGCCAGTGGATCACGCAGCAAACCGCGAACCCGATAAGCCGCCTGGTGCGCGCCGTGCTGCTGGCCCACTTGTGGCAGCCAGAACACCGCCGCCACCAGCGCCGGAATCATCCAGAAACCCAGGCCCAGCGACCAGCTGTCGCCCAAGCGCTCGCTCAAAGGCACCGTCGAACCGGCCGCCATCGCGGCGCCCAGGCACAGTGCCATGGTGTAGACACCGGTCATGGCGCCGGCCTGCTTGGCGAAGTCGCGCTTGACGATGCCCGGCAACAGCACGCCGATCACGCCGATGCTCGCTCCGGCCAGGACGCTGCCGGCGAACAGCCCGAACTGGCCGAATGAGCTACGCAGCACGATCCCCCCAGCCAACGTCAGCAAGATCCCCAGTACCACGCGCTCGGCACCGAAGCGCCGAGCCAGCACCGGCGCCAACGGCGCGAACAACCCCAGGCAAAGCACAGGCAGCGTCGTCAGCAGACCGGCCTGGGCCGCCGACAGACCGAGGCTTTTTGAAACCTCGCTGAGCAACGGCGCCATGCTCGACAGCGCCGGACGCAGGTTCAGTGCCACCAGGATCAACCCAAGCAACAGCAGCCAGGGGCGGCGCACCAACGGATGGCGTTGCTGGGTTTGCTCATCGTCGGCTTCGGCGTCAATCAACAATTCTTCGAGTTCGGCGGCGCGCTTGTTCGGCGTCGCAGGGGTGAGGTCAAGCGGATCGCGGGACATGGAAAGCTCTGGGTTCAAGGTTCATTGATCAACGGTCGACAGAGGGCCTTGGCTCATTGCCGAACCTGTCGTTCCACAGCGTCGAGGATTCGAAGCGCGGATCGAATACAGGGTGATGGCGAGGACAAGTTTGAGGCTCTGGCGCAACTGCGCCGATGACGCAGGAGAAGCAGCGTTAACGTTCGCTGAGCGCAGGGGCTGGCAGCATGGGTCGAATTTTCTGACAGATTAGTCAGCTTCTTGTAGGACGGCAACCACCTAAGGTCAATGGGAGGGAAAAGGGGTGAAATTTTCGATTGGTAAAAATTACCCTATAAGGGTAATTTCAAGGACAGGGCAAACAGTTCTATGGAAAAGAGCACACCCCACTACGACCTGGCAGTGGTCAAGGCAGAAGTACTCAGGCTGGGGAGCAAGGCATTCACACTGAGCGCTCAGGAAGGCGGTCGAAGAATGTCGTTAAGCACTGCGAGGATGCTGCGAATCATTGCCTCGCTGGAGTACAGGATGTTGCACAAGTCGATGACGACCTATGCCGATCATCGAGTCTGGCAGGACGTTTATCACACGGCATTTCAGGATCGGGAGATTTACATCAAGGTGACCTACCGCCCTGGCGGTGGCCATCCGGTAATCTCCTTCAAGGAGAAAGACCAATGAAAACGCAGCAATGTGTCAACTGCGGTACCCAAGACGCAATGCAACACTTTGAGGGCCGCAGCTTTACCATCGACTACAAACAGGTAGCACGGCAGGTGCACGACATCGCTGGATGGGAGTGCAGGAGCTGTGGTGAGATCGAATTTGATCACGACACCGACAGCGCGGAACGTTATTCCCGCGTGAGCGATCAGTTGCTCGAAGATTACGCCCAGGCGATAGGGACAGAGATGAAACGCATCCGCCGCAAACTGCAGCTCACGCAGAAAGACGCGGTGAAGCTGCTGTCTGGCGGCGGACACAACGCCTTTTCCCGTTACGAGCGGGGCGAAATAGCCCCACCGCAACCACTGTTCATGCTGATGCGTCTGCTTGATCGTCATCCACATCTGATGGCTGAGGTACGCGCACTGAGCGAGGGCACCGATTTGAAGCAGTTGTTAGCTATCTGCCATCCGGAGCAGGAAATCGTCCTGACACCCTGACTCCCAGAAAAAAACAAACCCGGACAAGTCCGGGTCTATTTTCACTGCCTAAGACTGGATCAATGCAAGATCTGGCTCAGGAACAACTTGGTGCGGTCGTTCTGCGGATTGTCGAAGAAGTCGTTTGGCGCGGCCTGTTCGACGATTTCACCCTTGTCCATGAAGATCACGCGGTTGGCCACGGTGCGGGCGAAGCCCATCTCGTGAGTCACGCAGAGCATGGTCATGCCGTCTTCGGCCAGGCCGATCATGGTATCCAGAACCTCTTTCACCATCTCTGGGTCGAGGGCCGAGGTCGGTTCGTCGAACAGCATGATTTTCGGCTTCATGCACAAGGCACGGGCAATCGCCACACGCTGCTGCTGGCCGCCGGAGAGCTGGCCCGGGTATTTATGCGCCTGCTCTGGAATGCGCACGCGCTCCAGATAATGCATGGCGATTTCCTCGGCCTTGCGCTTGGGCATCTTGCGCACCCACATCGGCGCCAGGGTGCAGTTCTGCAGGATGGTCAGGTGCGGGAACAGGTTGAAGTGCTGGAACACCATGCCGACTTCGCGGCGGATCGCTTCGATCTGCTTGAGGTCGTTGGTCAGTTCCACGCCGTCGACCACGATGCGGCCCTGCTGGTGCTCTTCCAGACGGTTGAGGCAACGGATGGTCGTCGACTTGCCGGAACCCGAAGGGCCACACAGGACGATACGCTCGCCCTGCTTGACGTTCAGGTTGATGTCTTTCAACACGTGGAACTGGCCGTACCACTTGTTCACGCCCTGCATCTGAATAATGCCTTCAGGGCTCACAGGCTGTTTGATCGCTTCACTCATAAACTACGCTCCTAACGCTTGTGGCCAGTGTCCAGCTTGCGTTCCAAATGCATGGAATAGCGGGACATACCAAAACAGAAAATCCAGAACACCAGGGCGGCAAACACATAGCCTTCGGTGGCCATGCCCAGCCATTTCGGGTCGGCGGCAGCTTGTTTCACGCTGTTGAGCAGGTCGAACAGGCCGATGATGATCACCAGGCTCGTGTCCTTGAACAGCGCAATGAAGGTGTTGACGATCCCCGGGATCACCATCTTCAGGGCCTGTGGAAGGATTACCAGGCCCATGCTGCGCCAGTAGCCCAGCCCCATCGCCGCAGCCGCTTCGTACTGACCCTTGGGAATGGCTTGCAGACCCCCGCGCACCACTTCGGCCACGTAGGCCGACTGGAACAGGATCACGCCGATCAGTGCCCGCAGCAGCTTGTCGAAGTTCATGCCCTCAGGCAGGAACAACGGCAGCATCACCGACGACATGAACAGCACCGTGATCAACGGCACGCCGCGCCAGAACTCGATGAAGGTCACGCAGACCACGCGAATCGCCGGCATGTTCGAACGACGCCCCAGCGCCAGGACAATACCCAGCGGCAAGGCGCCGGCGATACCGACGGTGGCGATCACCAGGGTCAGCATCAGGCCGCCCCATTGGCTGGTCGCCACGGTGGCCAGGCCGAACACGCCGCCGTGCAGCAGGCACCAGGCGATGATCGGATACAGCACCAGGAAGCTCAGGCCATAGATCGCCTTGCGCGGGAAGCGCGAGATGAACAGCGGTGCCACGCCGATCACCGCCAGCCATACGGTCAGGTCCACGCGCCAGCGCAGGTCCGCTGGGTAATAGCCGTACATGAACTGGCCAAAACGCTGCTGGATGAACACCCAGCAGGCGCCCTCCTTGGTGCAGTCGGCTTGAGTGGTGCCGACCCAGTTGGCATCGAGAATCGCCCAGCTGAGAATCGGTGGAACCACCAGGTAGATCAGGTAGAACGCAAACAGGGTCAGCAGCGTATTGAGCCAGCTGGAGAACATGTTCGCGCGCATCCAGGCCATCGGCCCGAACACTTTGCTCGGTGGCGGCATATCAGGTTTGAAAGTATGGGATGTCATGCGCGTTTCCTCACCGCTCGATCAGCGCAATGCGCTTGTTGTACCAGTTCATCAGCAGGGAAATGCTGATACTGATCGCCAGGTACACGCTCATGGTGATCGCAATCACCTCGATGGCCTGGCCGGTCTGGTTCAACACCGTGCCGGCAAACAACGAAACCATTTCCGGGTAACCGATACCGGCCGCCAGCGAAGAGTTCTTCGCCAGGTTCAGGTACTGGCTGGTCAACGGCGGAATGATCACGCGCAAGGCTTGCGGGATGATCACCTTGCGCAAGGTCGGACCGTTGCGCAGGCCCAGCGAGTGAGCCGCCTCGGTCTGGCCATGGCTGACCGACTTGATGCCCGAACGCACGATTTCGGCGATGAACGCCGCGGTGTATACGGTCAAGGCGAGGGTCAAAGCCAGCAGCTCAGGAATCAGTACCCAGCCACCCACGAAGTTGAAGCCCTTGAGTTCCGGCATTTCCCAATGCACCGGAGCACCGAAGATCGCGGCGCACAACGCCGGGATCACCAGGAACAGTGCCAGGCCCACCCAGAATTTATGGAACGGCACGCCGGTCGCTTCGAAACGCTTGTTGGCCCAGCGGGTCATCAGCACGATGGCGACGATCGCCAGCACCACGCTGACCGCGAACGGCCAGAACCCTTCGGCCATCAACGCCGCCGGCATGTTCAGGCCCCGGCTGCTGACAAAGAAGGTGTCGCCGAAGTTATGGCTGTTGCGCGGCCCTGGCATGGTCAGGAATACCGCGAAGTACCAGAACAGGATCTGCAGCAGTGGTGGGATGTTGCGGAAGACTTCCACGTACACCGTCGCCACTTTGGCGATGATCCAGTTTTTCGAGAGCCGGGCCACGCCGACAATGAAACCGAGGATCGTCGCCAGGATCACACCGATGAAGGTCACCAGCAGCGTGTTGAGCAACCCGATGACGAAGACCCGGGCATAACTGTCCGCCTCGGTGTAGTCGATCAGGGTTTGAGCGATGCCGAAACCGGCACTGCGCTCCAAAAAGCTGAAACCGGAGGTGATGCCCCGGTGCTCAAGGTTGGTCTGAGTGTTGTCGAACAGAAACCAGCCCAGAGAAATGACCGCCACGATGGTGACGATCTGAAATACCCACGCACGCACTCGTGGATCGCTGAGGCTGAGCCTCTGCTTAGGTGCGCCGATTGAATTTTGCATGAAGTGCCCCGCAAAGAATGGAACAGAACATCACCCGGTGGTTGGCCCACCGGGTGATAGAACCATCAGCGCACTGGTGGTGCGTATTGAATGCCGCCTGCGTTCCACAGAGCGTTCAGGCCACGATCGATTTCCAGCGGGGTGCCCTTGCCGAGGTTGCGCTCGAAGATTTCGCCGTAGTTGCCGACTTGCTTGACGATCTGCACAACCCAATCTTTCGGCAGTTTCAGGTCTTTGCCGTATTCGCCATCAGCGCCGAGCATACGGGCGACGTCCGGGTTCTTGGTGGCTTTGGCTTCAGCTTCGACGTTCTTCGAAGTGATGCCGGCTTCCTCAGAGTTGAGCAAGGCGTAGCCAGTCCAGCGGATGATTTTCGACCACTCTTCATCGCCATTACGCACGACTGGGCCCAGTGGCTCCTTGGAAATGGTTTCCGGCAGAACTACGTAGTCCTTCGGCGAAGCCAGCTTGCTGCGCTGGGCGAACAGCTGGGACTTGTCGGAGGTCAGCACATCGCAGCGACCGGATTCCAGCGACTTGGCGCTTTCATCGGAGGTGTCGAAAGTGATGGGGGTGTACTTCAGGCCATTACCGCGGAAGTAGTCGGAAACGTTCAGCTCAGTGGTGGTACCGGCCTGGATGCAGATAGTCGCGCCGTCCAGTTCCTTGGCGCTCTTGACGCCCAGCTTGTTGTTTACCAGGAAGCCGATGCCGTCGTAGTAGGTAATGAAGCCAGGGAACACCAAGCCCATGCCGGCATCGCGGGAACTGGTCATGGTGGTGTTGCGCGACAGGATGTCGATCTCGCCGGACTGCAGCGCGGTGAAACGCTCCTTGGCGTTCAACTGGCTGAATTTCACCTTGTTGGCGTCGCCAAACACGGCGGCGGCCACGGCGCGGCAGAAGTCAGCGTCGATGCCGAGGATCTTGCCGGAGGCATCAGGTACCGAGAAACCCGGCAAACCATCGCTCACACCGCACTGTACAAAGCCTTTCTTCTGTACGGCATCCAGGGTTGCACCCGCCTGAGCGAACCCGCTGACGCCGAGAACTGCTGCTGCAGTCACGACTGCCAGGGTGGATTTCAGTAACTTCATTCAAACCTCCAGTTTTGCTCTTGTTGTGTCGGAGCTTGAGCCCTGTCGCACCCTTTTGAGGCATTGCCGACCCTTGTTGGCTTTTTTTAGGGTCAACCGACGTCTGGGCCTTCGCTATGAGTCTAATCATGAGAGTGCCTATAAACAGCGGCCTTACTCACTTCTCACCAATCGGCCGAACGGGCTGTAGCCCTTCACGTTCGCGAAGCCCGTAGCGGCTATTGGCGAACATCCATCACCGGATTCTGATATCCCATGCGGCGCGTCGAGCTGATAGTGTTACCGCGCAGCGTAAGAATCATCACTCAGGCTTCCCCATAGCAAAGCCCGTACCACACCGCTGCGCTTGCCCCTTACTAAACACGTCAAGACAAAAAGTTGTAGCATTGCGACATCTAATTAACTGAGGCACCAGGCCCGCACCGTAATCACGCACTGATTGAGCGCGCCCGCACATTTTTGGAGCACACCATGACCGACCCCTTGATTCTCGAGCCTTCCAGCACCGTCGACGCGTGCGTTATCTGGCTCCACGGCCTGGGCGCCGATCGTTTTGATTTCCTGCCGGTCGCCGAAGTGTTGCAGGAAAAACTGCTCACCACGCGGTTCGTCCTGCCCCAGGCACCGACGCAGGCGGTCACGATCAACGGTGGCTACGCCATGCCCAGTTGGTACGACATCCGTGCCTTGAGCCCGGCCCGGGCCATCGACGAGCAGCAACTGGAAGCGTCCTCGCAACGGGTCATCGACCTGATGGAAACCCAGCGAGCCAGCGGAATAGACGCCTCGCGGATCTTCCTGGCGGGTTTCTCCCAAGGCGGCGCGGTGGTTTATCACACGGCATTCGTCAAATGGCAGGGGCCTCTGGGCGGCGTGATCGCATTGTCCACGTATGCGCCAACGTTCAGCGAAGAACTGCGGTTATCTGCCAGCCAGCAACGCGTTCCGGTCCTGGCGCTGCACGGTCAATACGATGAAGTGGTGCTCAACCCCATGGGGCGGACCGCTAAAGAGTATTTAAAGCAGCATGGTGTCACCGTGACATGGCAGGAATACCCAATGGGCCACGAAGTGTTACCCGAGGAGATTCGCGACATCGGCACCTGGCTGGCCGAGCGTTTGCGCTAAGCGGCCAATCGCCACGCCGACGCTTTGATGATCACACTACGCCGCGCCCGTTTCTTGCATTACACTGGCCGGCGTACATTCCTTAACCAATCGATGAGATGACCGTGCTCAAAGCACTCAAGAAGATGTTCGGTAAAAGCGAGGCCGAGCAGCTCGCGCCTGGCACCAGCACGCCGGTCCACGGCCCGAGCCGTACCGAAGCACCCCAGCAGCCGCGCCGCGCCGCGCCGGTTGTCAGCGATAAAAAAGCGCCGGCGCCCGCTGCCGCAACCGAGCCAGACGTTTCCCCGGCACCGGAACGGCCACCCGAAGCCGCCAAGCCACGCCGCGAACGCGCACCGAAACCGCCGGTTGTCGCCTGGAAGCTCGAGGATTTCGCCGTAGAGCCCCAGGAAGGCAAGACCCGTTTCCACGACTTCAAACTGGCCCCGGAACTGATGCACGCCATCCAGGACTTGGGTTTCCCGTATTGCACGCCCATCCAGGCGCAGGTGCTGGGTTTTACCCTGGCCGGCAAAGACGCCATCGGTCGCGCCCAGACCGGCACCGGCAAGACTGCCGCGTTCCTGATTTCCATCATCACCCAATTGCTCCAGACCCCGCCGCCCAAGGAACGCTACATGGGCGAACCGCGGGCGCTGATCATCGCGCCGACCCGCGAGCTGGTGGTGCAGATCGCCAAGGACGCCGCCGACCTGACCAAGTACACCGGCCTGAACGTGATGACATTCGTCGGCGGCATGGACTTCGACAAGCAGCTCAAGCACCTCGAAGCGCGCCACTGCGACATCCTCGTTGCAACGCCGGGCCGCCTGCTGGACTTCAACCAGCGCGGCGACGTGCACCTGGACATGGTCGAAGTGATGGTACTGGACGAAGCCGACCGCATGCTCGACATGGGCTTCATCCCGCAAGTGCGCCAGATCATTCGCCAGACCCCACCGAAAGACGAACGCCAGACCCTGCTGTTTTCCGCCACCTTCACTGAAGACGTGATGAACCTGGCCAAGCAGTGGACCACCGACCCGGCCATCGTCGAGATCGAGGCGCTGAACGTCGCCAGCGAAAACGTCGAGCAGCACATCTACGCCGTCGCTGGTGCCGACAAATACAAGCTGCTCTACAACCTGGTCAACGACAACGGTTGGGAGCGGGTGATGGTATTCGCCAACCGCAAGGACGAAGTGCGCCGCATAGAAGAACGCCTGGTGCGCGATGGCGTCAACGCCGCGCAACTGTCGGGCGATGTGCCCCAGCACAAGCGCATCAAGACCCTCGAAGGCTTCCGCGAAGGCAAGATCCGCGTGCTGGTCGCCACCGACGTGGCCGGGCGTGGCATCCACATCGACGGCATCAGCCACGTGATCAACTTCACGCTGCCGGAAGTGCCGGATGATTATGTGCACCGGATTGGCCGTACCGGCCGTGCCGGGGCTGCGGGGGTCTCGATCAGCTTTGCCGGCGAGGATGATTCCTATCAGTTGCCGTCGATCGAGGCGTTGCTGGGGAAAAAGATCAATTGCGAAACCCCGCCGACGCATTTGTTGCGGCCGGTTGAGCGCAAGCACTCCTGATTATTTGAAGTGATGGGTCCGATCAGCGCAGCCGTAACAGCTGCGCTTTTTTTTGCAGTTGCTTATGACTTCCAGCGCTGCGCCGCCGCGTGATCGCTGTCCCGCCCTTCAACCCAGCGCGGGCCGTCGGCGGTGTTTTCCTTTTTCCAGAATGGAGCGCGAGTCTTGAGGTAGTCCATGACAAAGGCGCAGGCGTCGAACGCCGCCTGGCGATGGGCACTGGCCGCCGCGACGAAGACAATCGGCTCGCCCGGCTCCAGGGCACCGATACGGTGCAGCACCTCCAGCTTGAGCAACGGCCAGCGCTGCTCGGCCTCGGCGGCGATCTTGCCTAGGGCTTTTTCGGTCATGCCCGGATAATGCTCCAGGAACATGCCAGACACATCCAGTCCGTCATTGAAGTCACGCACGTAGCCGACAAAACTCACGACCGCCCCGACGCCGACGTTGGCCGCGTGCATCGCGTTGACTTCGGTTCCCGGGTCGAATGGATCGGCCTGCACACGAATCGCCATGGCTCAGCCTCCGGTCACGGTGGGGAAGAACGCCACTTCGTCACCATCCGCCAGCTGTTCATCAAGCTGGCACAGGTCTTCGTTGCGCGCGCACATGAGGTTCTGCTCCTTCAGCACCTCGACACCGTCACGTTGGGCGAGCAACGCGCGCACATCGTCGACCGTGTCGAAATCGCCTTCAACCTTTAGCGAATCCACACCAAGCGCTTCACGGTAACGGGCGAAGAACTTTACCGTGATGTTCATGACGCATCCGCCTGGAAGTGGCCGCTCTTGCCGCCAAGCTTCTCCAACACCCGCACGCCTTCGATGGTCATGCCCCGGTCCACGGCCTTGCACATGTCATAAATGGTCAACGCGGCGACGCTGGCGGCGGTGAGGGCTTCCATTTCCACGCCGGTCTGCCCCGACAGTTTGCAGCGGGCGACGATGCGCACCCGGTCCTCGCCTTCGGCAATGAGCTCGACCTTGACGCTGGTAAGCATCAGCGGGTGGCAGAGGGGAATCAGGTCGCTGGTTTTCTTGGCCGCCTGGATACCGGCAATACGCGCAACGGCGAACACGTCGCCCTTGGGATGACCGCCGCTGACGATCATCTGCAGCGTGGCGGGCAGCATGCGCACAAAGGCTTCGGCGGTGGCTTCACGGAATGTCACGGCCTTGTCGGTCACGTCGACCATGTTGGCGCGACCTTGGGAATCGAGATGGGTCAGCACAGGGCCTCCTTGAGGCAGCCGCAAGCTACAAGCCACAAGCGGCAAGTAAACAACGCAGTCCAGCTGCGGATTTAAAAGGGGCATTTAAGCAGCCACAAGTGACAAGCTACAAGCGGCAAGTGAGTTCACTCGGTCCGCTTGCAGCTTGCAGCTTAAAACTTGTAGCTGATTTTAGAGATGCGATTCGGCGTATTCGGCCAGGATCGAGCGCGGTACGCCCTGCAGGGTGATATGGACCCCGTTGGGGAAATCCTTGAAACGTTCGGTCAAGTAGGTCAGCCCGGAGCTGGTCGCGGACAGGTAAGGGGTGTCGATCTGCGCCAGGTTACCCAGGCACACCACTTTGGAACCGGCACCGGCACGGGTGATGATGGTTTTCATCTGGTGCGGGGTCAGGTTCTGGCATTCGTCGATCAAGATCAGGCTCTGCTGGAAGCTGCGGCCTCGGATGTAATTGAGGGATTTGAACTGCAACGGCACTTTGCTGAGGATGTAATCGACGCTGCCATGGGTGCTTTCATCATCCATGTGCAAGGCTTCGAGGTTGTCGGTGATGGCGCCCAGCCAAGGCTCCATTTTTTCCGCTTCGGTGCCGGGCAGGAAACCGATTTCCTGATCCAGGCCCTGCACGCTGCGGGTGGCGATAATGCGCCGGTAGCGTTTGCTGACCATGGTCTGCTCAATGGCCGCGGCCAGGGCCAGGATGGTCTTGCCGGAACCGGCGGCACCGGACAGGTTGACCAGGTGAATGTCCGGGTCGAGCAAGGCGAACAAGGCCAGGCTCTGGTAGATGTCACGCGGCTTGAGGCCCCAGGCCTCCTGGTGCAACAAGGGCTCCTGGTGCAGGTCGAGAATCAGCAGCTTGTCGACCTGGATTTCCTTGATCCAGCCGACGAATCCTTGTTCATCGATAATGAATTCATTGATGTGCACTGCTGGCAGATTGTCGATCAGTTGCACCTGGTGCCAGGTGCGACCATGGTCCTGGCGCGTCTCGACCTTGCTCACACGGTCCCAGAACGAGCCGGTCATGGTGTGGTAGCCGTTGGGCAGCAGCGATACATCGTCGACCAGCTGGTCGGTGCTGTAGTCCTCCGCCGCGATTCCGCAGGCACGGGCCTTGAGGCGCATGTTGATGTCTTTGGTCACCAGCACGACGGCTTGATCCTTGTTGCGCGCGTGCAGGTCGATCAGCTGGTTGATGATGATGTTGTCGTTCAGGTGTTCAGGCAGCACCAGGTTGGGTTCGGTGCGTTTGCTCATCAGGATGGAGAGCAAGCCCTTGGGACCACTTTTTCCGCGCTGGATCGGTACCCCGAGTTCAACGTCTTCGGGCGAGGCGTCGCCCAAGGTCTTGTCGATCAGGCGGATCGCCTGCCGGCATTCAGCCGCCACGCTGTGATGCCCGCTCTTGAGCTTGTCCAGCTCTTCAAGCACGGTCATCGGGATGGCAACGTGGTGTTCTTCGAAGTTCAGCAGCGCGTTTGGATCGTGGATCAATACGTTGGTATCGAGTACATACAGGATTGGCTGGTTGGAGGAAGGGCTACGTCCGTGGTCATCCATACTCGGTCACCTTTGTGGGGGCCATTCGACGCAATACCGTGACAGTGCTGCGCCTCGAGGTAGCCACCGAATTCACCCGCGAGGATTTCGGGTGAACTGCACACAATCTGGGTCTTGGAAGACGCCACCTGTGTTGCAGGTTTCGGCGGTCTGACTTCTTGATACTCCAAAACCCATGACAGGAAAAAGTACTTTGACGCTTTTTTGAAGTTTATTTTTCAGAGTGACGAATAACCCTTGGCGTACCGCCGTCGCGCCGTTAAAGTCGGAAGTCGGGTCGCCCCGAATGCACGACACAATTCCCTCCTCGCCCAACGTTTACGGGGCTTTTGCTCTTCAGCGAAACGCGTCCTGGCAATCCTCCCAACCGATCCCACTTTGCGCCGTTTGCGCAATGAGCCAGGGCATCGCCGTTTTGACCGTGTCCTGCTTGGCGTTGAAATTGATGACGCCGTGGCGCCATAGCAACATCAGGGTCAGCACGCGCTGGGCACTTTGCTCGGGCTTGAGGCGGTTGGTGCCGTCCTGGGGATCGATATCCCATAGCGCCACTTGCAGGCCCTGGGTCCTGAAGAAGGACTGGGCATCGCCTCGGCGCTGGCCTTGGGGCGGGCGGAACAGCGGCACGTAATTCTCGGGCAGCTTGCCCTTGACCAGATCGACGCTGCGCCGCACCGAGTCCTGCCAATCCTGCCAATAGCTGTGGGAGCGGAACTCCCAGCCCTGCACCCCGACGCATTGCCCGGAATACAGCGCCTGGAGATCATTGACCGAGCGATCCACGAGCCGCGCCTGGAAGTCCTTGCCCAGCACAAAGAACGTGCCGTTGATATTCGACTTGCGCAGATACTCGGTCAGCCACGGTGTATTGTCCGGCGCGACGTTGGCGCCGCTGTCAAAGGTCAGCAAGAACAGTCGGTCGTTCATCGCCTCGCCGTTGCGTTCGTAATCGCCGAAACGCTCGATTTCGCTGCTGACCTGGGGAAAAAGTGCCGCCTTGCGCAGCAGCTCGTCCCGATATTGCGTATGGAAGATCCGGCTCGGCCCGGCCCACTTGATGTAATAGGAATTGTCATCGAGCTGGAACCTGCCCGCTTCTTCACGCAGGGTCGCCATGTCTTCGACCAGGTAACAAAACGACGCGTCCAATCCGCAACTGCGCTGGGCAAAGTTGTAGCTGGACAGCAGCCGCTGCCACAGCCGTGCCCGCAGGGCGTTGACCGCTTGCATGTTCACCGTGCGTAGCCCCAGGTACTGCTTGAGGGCTATTTCGTCCATGGCATCGACGTCCAGCAACACCCGGGCAAACATCAGGACCTCGGCCCGCGAGGCCACATCGAACAAGGTCGGGCTGGTGAGCTGCTCAGGCCAGGCGCTGCGGTCCAGGGTGGCGACGTCGTTGGGCGCGGCGATGACGCCGAGGCTCAGCAACCAGGCCGATAGAAGAAGAGCGATGCGCAAAAGGTATGTCTCCATAACGAAACCCGCGCGGGATGATAGCTGATCCAGAAGCAGTACCCATTGGCAAACTGGCACCGACCACCACCATCACCACCGATCCCCTATTGCCCCAATAGCTGGAGTCCACCCAAACAACCCCCTAGAATCGCCGCACCCTTAAAGGAGACGTTTGCATGCTGATGGTGATTTCCCCCGCCAAGACCCTCGATTTCGAAACACCACCGGCCATCGAGCGCTTTACCCTGCCGCAATACCTGGATCACTCCCAGGAACTGGTCGAGCAGTTGCGAGAACTGTCACCGGCCCAGATCAGCGAGCTGATGCACGTTTCCGACAAGATCGGCGGCCTCAATGCCGCGCGGTTCGGCAGCTGGAATCCGGCGTTTACGCCAGACAATGCCAAACAAGCCCTGCTGGCCTTCAAGGGGGATGTCTACACCGGTCTCGACGCACAAAGCCTTGGCGAAGCCGATTTCGATTACGCCCAGCAACACTTGCGCATGCTTTCGGGCCTGTATGGCCTGTTGCGCCCGCTGGACTTGATGCAACCCTATCGCCTGGAAATGGGCACGAAGCTGGCCAACGCCCGAGGCAAGGATCTTTATGCATTCTGGGGCACCCGTATCAGCGAGTGGCTGAACGAAGCCCTGGCCGACCAGGGCGACGACGTATTATTGAACCTGGCGTCCAATGAATACTTCTCGGCGGTCAAGCGCAGTGCACTGAACGCACGCGTCATCGATACCGAATTCAAGGACCTCAAGAACGGCCAGTATAAAATCATCAGCTTCTACGCAAAAAAAGCCCGAGGCTTGATGAGCCGATTTGTCATAGAGCAACGCATCAATGACCCGGCACAACTCCGACACTTCGATGTCCACGGCTATCGCTACAATGCCGAACAGTCCTCAGCCAATAAAATGGTCTTTCTGCGCGACAGCGCCCCGCAATAACGCAACGTCTCTTTCAGGCCTCGATAAGGGGCCTCGATTGAAGCTGTATGTGTCATCCCACTTCCCCGCCCAACTTGACACTTTCTTGGCGTCAACAAAACAAACACCCCCTGCGCTAACTTTTGTTTCACTCGACAAATGTCAGATTTTTCCGTAGTGGCACAAAAATTTTTGATCCGTAGTGGCACAAAACTATCGACCCCCTTTAAACGCCCGTAACTAAAGGGCCAAACCATCAGTGCTATCAGTATGAGGGCAGTGCCATCTAGGCAAATATTTCGAAAAATTTCGAAAATGGCGATGAGCGGATCGGAACTATGTGAAATTGCACGGCTCATACCACCCGTAACGATTCTCGCCGAGCGTGTACGAGATAACTTACGCAGCACGTCGTCCAAAGTAACCGAGTTGTCACGACAACTTCGCGAAACGGTCGTCTAATTGGATCCACACTTAAGGGACGGGAGATAACGCACCATTACTATCCCCTACAAGGCCAAGGCTGTGCCCCTATTAACGTGCTCCCCCGAGCACGCAAGCTTCTGATTTTGTGGGCTTTTTGCCAGAAATCGGAGGTCAACGACCTTTTGCACGGACGTCCCGACAACGAGGACTGGCTGCATAACAGGGCAGGTCATAACAACTAGGCCGCTTTGCGCACAACTTGAGTGCAATTATTTAGACACTCGGAACTTAGTATGCCTGCACACGGCATTGTGGCGCCTGCATTCCACACTTCCGAGTGCTCGATGACCGCTGAACACTATTAACTCCGGCCATTTAATGGCGTGAAAACAGAGGTAAATGCGATGCGCATTAGCATATTTGGTTTGGGTTACGTCGGTGCAGTATGTGCCGGTTGCCTGTCTGCACGGGGCCATGATGTAGTTGGCGTAGATGTCGCCAAAGACAAAATCGACATGATCAACGCCGGTAAATCTCCGATCGTTGAACCGGGTCTTGGCGAGCTGTTGGCGCAAGGCATTCAAACAGGTCGCCTGCGCGGTACCACCAACTTCGCCGAAGCCATTCGCGATACTGACCTGTCGATGATTTGTGTCGGTACGCCAAGCAAAAAGAACGGCGACCTGGAACTCAACTACATCGAAGCAGTGTGCCGCGAGATTGGTTTCGTCCTGCGTGACAAGACCACCCGCCACACCATCGTGGTTCGCAGCACCGTGCTGCCAGGCACCGTGGCTAATGTGGTCATCCCCATCCTCGAAGACTGCTCCGGCAAGAAAGCCGGCGTCGATTTCGGCGTTGCGGTCAACCCTGAGTTCCTGCGTGAAAGCACCGCGATCAAGGACTACGACCAGCCGCCAATGACTGTCATCGGCGAATTCGACACCGCCTCCGGCGACGTCCTGCAATCGCTGTACGAAGAACTCGACGCACCGATCATCCGCAAGGACATCGCCGTTGCCGAGATGATCAAGTACACCTGCAACGTCTGGCACGCCACCAAGGTGACCTTCGCCAACGAGATCGGCAACATCGCCAAGGCCGTCGGCGTCGATGGTCGTGTCGTGATGGACGTGGTCTGCCAGGACAAGGCCCTGAACCTGTCCCAGTACTACATGCGCCCCGGCTTCGCTTTCGGCGGCTCGTGCCTGCCAAAAGACGTGCGTGCCCTGACCTACCGCGCAAGCTCCTTGGACGTGGAAGCGCCGCTGCTCAACTCGCTGATGCGCAGCAACGAATCCCAGGTGCAGAACGCCTTCGACATCGTCTCCAGCCACGACAAGCGCAAAGTCGCCCTGCTGGGCCTGAGCTTCAAGGCCGGCACCGACGACCTGCGTGAAAGCCCACTGGTAGAACTGGCGGAAATGCTGATCGGCAAGGGTTTCGACCTGAAGATCTACGACAGCAACGTCGAATACGCACGCGTGCACGGTGCGAACAAGGATTACATCGAGTCGAAGATTCCTCACGTCTCGTCCTTGCTCAATTCCGACTTCGACGCGGTGATCGACAGCTCCGACATCATCATCCTCGGTAACCGCGACGAGAAGTTCCGCGCGCTGACCGAGAACGTACCGGAAGGCAAGCAGGTCATCGACCTGGTTGGTTTCATGTCCAAGGCCACCTCCCCGAGTGGCCGGACCGAAGGTATTTGCTGGTAAAGCAGCCGCAAGCTTCAAGCTGCAAGCCTCAAGCTCAAAGCCCGTTTGCTTGAGCTTGCAGCTTGGAGCTTGCCCCTTGCAGCTTGCCTCTGACTTTAGGATCCCGATTATGCACAGGCTAAAGCACGGCCTGCTTCAGGCCGCCGGTTGGCTGTTTTACTTGAGTTTATTGATGGGCATCGCCACGGCGTTGCCCACGTCCACGTTCGACGCCGAATCGAAGGATTTCATTTTCCTGATCGGCGCCGTGGGCATTTGGCGTTACTCCATGGGAGCAACGCATTTCGTGCGCGGCATGATCTTCCTGTACATCGTCTACCCACACTTGCGCCGCAAGGTACGCAAGCTGGGCAAGGCGGCGGATCCGTCCCACGTGTACCTGATGGTCACCAGCTTTCGGATCGACGCACTGACCACCGCCCAGGTCTACGGCTCGGTGATTCGCGAAGCCATCGACTGCGGGCTGCCGACCACGCTGGTCTGCTCCATCGTCGAGATGTCCGACGAATTGCTGGTCAAGAGCCTCTGGGCCCGCATGAATCCGCCAGAGCGGGTCAAGCTGGACTTCGTGCGCATCCCCGGCACTGGCAAGCGTGACGGCCTCGCCTACGGTTTCCGTGCAATCTCCCGCCACTTGCCGGACGACCGCGCCGTGGTCGCCGTGATCGATGGCGACACCGTGCTCGCCGAAGGCGTGGTACGCAAGACCGTGCCGTGGTTCCAGCTGTTCGGCAACGTCGGTGGCCTGACCACTAACGAATTCTGCGAAGTGCGCGGCGGCTACATCATGAGCGAGTGGCACAAGCTGCGCTTCGCCCAGCGTCACATCAACATGTGCTCCATGGCCCTGTCCAAGCGCGTGCTGACCATGACCGGGCGTATGTCGGTGTTCCGCGCCACCGTGGTTACCAACCCGGACTTCATTGCCGACGTGGAAAGCGACTCGCTGCAACACTGGCGCCTGGGCCGCTTCAAGTTCCTCACCGGCGACGACAAATCGAGCTGGTTCAGCCTGATGCGCCTGGGCTACGACACCTTCTATGTGCCGGATGCGGCGATCAACACCGTCGAGCACCCGCCGGAAAAAAGCTTCATCAAGGCGAGCCGCAAGTTGATGTTTCGCTGGTACGGCAACAACCTGCGGCAAAACTCCCGGGCATTGGGCCTGGGCATGAAACGTCTGGGCCTGTTCACCTCGGTAGTGCTGTTTGATCAGCGCGTATCGATGTGGACCTCGCTGCTGGGCTTGACCGTGGCGATCATCGCCAGCTTCAAGTACGGCACCGCGTTCATCCTGGTGTACCTGCTGTGGATCGGCATCACACGGTTGCTGTTGACCCTATTGCTGTCGTGCTCCGGACACCGGATCGGCCCGGCCTACCCGGCGATTCTCTATTACAACCAGATCGTCGGCGCGCTGGTGAAGATCTACGTGTTCTTCCGCCTCGATCAACAATCCTGGACTCGCCAGCCCACCCACCTGACCCGTGATCTCGCCAGCTTTCAACGTTGGTTCAACACTTGGTCGTCTCGGACCATGACCTTCTCCGCCGGCAGCATCTTTGTCGCCGTGCTGCTGACGATGGTCTGACCGGACTTGAATGAATTAACTAGGAAATCGCCCCTATGAACACCGCCGTGAATGTCAACGTAGTGCATGAATCCGAAGCCCAACGCCAACACGCCCGGGTCAAAATCCCGGCCAAGTTGCGCTTCTTCGGCCCTGACCGTACGCCCATGGAAGTCAAGGTCCTGGACCTGTCCGCCGGTGGGCTGTGCTTCAACGCCGGTCAGTTGCCGCTCAAGGTTGGCGAGACCTACAAGGCTCGCTTGCAGTTCGTGATCGACAACCTTGGCCTGGCCATGGACGTCGAATTGCAGATCCGCTCCTACGACCGCCAGACCGGCCGCGCCGGTTGCCAGTTCCAGAACCTGGAGCCGCGGGACATCTCGACGCTGCGCCACATCATCACCTCGCACCTGGCCGGCGACATCGTCGGCGTCGGCGACGTGCTGGCGACGCTGCAGCGCGACAACTTCACCAAGGCTCGCAAGCAGAAAGATGAAAACGGCGGCATGAGCGCCTTCGGTCGCCTGCGCGCCGTGACCTTCAGCCTGGGGATTTTCATCGTCGGCCTGGCGGCGTTCGGTTTCATCTTCAAGTCGGTATATGGCATGTACTTCGTCAGCCACGCCCAGGCCGGCATCGTCAACGTACCGGGCATGGCGATTACCATGCCGCGCGACGGCACCGTGCAAAGCCTGGTCAAGGCTGACGGCTTGGCGGCCAAGGGCGCCCCGCTGGCGACTTTCAGCACCAGCATGCTCGACGTGCTCAAGGGTCACCTGGACGACAACCAATTGCAGCCAGCCAAGGTCGAGGAACTGTTCGGCAAGCAAATGACCGGCACCCTGACCTCGCCATGCGATTGCATCGTGGCTCAGCAAATGGTTTCCAACGGCCAGTACGCCAGCAAGGGTGACGTGATCTTCCAACTGGTTCCACGTGGCGCCGAAGCCAACGTCGAAGCGCGCTTCTCCTATCGCCAGTTCGGCGACGTGCGCCCAGGCACCCCGGTCAGCTTCCAAGTGGCCGGCGAAGACGCCACCCGCACCGGCAAGATCGTCAGCAGCACCAGCCTGAAAAGCGCCGACCTGTCTTCCGATATCCGTGTGCTGATCCAGCCTGACGAAGCCTTGGACAGCGCGCTGGCCGGCCGTCCGGTGGAAGTCGTCAGCGACCGTGGCCCGAACCTGAACTGGCTGATCGACAAAGCCATGGCCGTTGGTCTTTAAGTCGAGGATATGCCCGTGACCATTATAAAAATCCTTAACACCCCACAGAGCCTGTGGGAGCGAGCATGCTCGCGAAAGGATCAACGCGGTCAGGATGAGATGCCGCAAGCGCGTTCCCAAGTGGGAACCCTGTGTGCCTTGGCATTGGCCGTGAGCCTGGCCGGTTGTGCCGGCCTGCCCGACCAACGCCTGGCCAACGAAGCCCTCAAGCGCGGCGACACGGCATTGGCGCAGCAAAACTATCAGCAGTTGGCAGACCTGGGCTACAGCGAAGCCCAGGTGGGCCTGGCCGATATCCAGGTGGACAGCCGCGACCCCGAGCAGATGAGAAAGGCCGAGGCGACCTACCGCGCCGCTGCCGACATCTCGCCACGGGCCCAGGCTCGCCTGGGTCGCCTGCTGGTGGCCAAGCCCGGTTCCACCGAAGCGGAAAAACATGAAGCCGAAGGTTTGCTGAAAAAGGCCTTCGCCAACGGTGAAGGCAACACCCTGATCCCCCTGGCGATGCTGTACCTGCAATACCCTCACAGCTTCCCGAACGTCAACGCCCAGCAGCAGATCAGCCAATGGCGCAGCGCCGGTTATCCGGAAGCGGGCCTGGCGCAGATCCTGCTCTATCGCACCCAGGGCACTTACGACCAGCACCTGGATGAAGTGGAAAGCGTCTGCAAGGCCGCATTGGCGACCACCGACATCTGCTACGTCGAACTGGCCACGGTCTATCAGAAACGCGGCCAGCCGGAACAGCAGGCTGAACTGATCAAGCAGATGCAGGCCGGTCACGCTCGCGGTGTGGTTTCTGCCCAGCGTGTGGACAGCGTCGCTCGTGTCCTGGCCGATTCGAGCCTGGGCAAGACCGACGAGAAAACCGCCCAGTCGCTGCTCGAAGGCATCGCGCCCGGCTATCCCGCTGCCTGGGTCAGCCTGGCGCAACTGCTTTACGACTTCCCCGAGCTGGGTGATGTCGACAAGATGATGCAGTACCTGGAAAACGGCCGTGCCGCCGACCAGCCGCGTGCCGAAGTGCTGCTGGGCAAGCTGTACTACGAAGGCAAGTGGGTGCCGGCTGACGCCAAAGCCGCCGAGGCACATTTCCAGAAAGCCGCTGGCCGTGAAGTGTCCGCCGACTACTACCTCGGCCAGATCTATCGTCGCGGCTACCTGGGCCAGGTGTACTCGCAAAAAGCCCTGGACCACCTGCTCAAGGCCGCCCGCAACGGTCAGAACAGTGCGGACTATGCCATTGCCCAGTTGTTTTCCCAGGGCAAGGGCACCAAGCCCAACCCGGTCAACGCTTATGTGTTCAGCCAGTTGGCCAAGGCGCAAAACACCCCGCAGGCCATCGAGCTTGCCCAGACCCTCGAAGCACAATTACCGCCGGAACAACTTGCACAAGCGCAACGCCTGCTACAACAAGAGCAGGCCATTCGCGGCGCAATGAGCCCCGATACGCTGGAACTGCAAGCCCTAAAAGAAGATGACGGCGAGGAACCTCTATGAAGCTTTTGAAGCTCAATCCTTTTGTGCAGGCCGGTATTGGCCTGTCGTTTGCCCTGCTGTGGTCCTGCCCAACCCTGGCGGCCCTGACCGACAGCAAGAATTTTGGCCTGGAAGTGAAGATCACCGGCCAGTCCGAAGATGACCGCGACCTCGGCACCCAACGCGGTGGCGACGTCAACGGCGTCGGCCTGGACCTGCGTCCATGGGTCTATGGGGAAAGCGGCGCCTGGAGCGCCTACGCCATGGCCCAGGCCGTGGCATCCACCGACATCATCGAGACCGACACCCTGCAGCAGTCGGACGACGCGACCCAGCAAACCGACAGCGGCGACCGCGAGGCCAAGAAAAACTACCTGGCCATGCGCGAATTCTGGATTGGCTACCGGGGCCTGACCCCTTATCCGGGCGAGCAACTGAAATTCGGTCGCCAGCGCCTGCGCAACGACGACGGCCAATGGCGCGACACCAACATCGAAGCGCTGAACTGGACCTTCGACACCACGCTGCTGCGCGCCAACCTGGGCGTCGCCGAGCGGTTCAGCGAATACCGCACCGACCTCAAGGAGCTGTCGCCCCAGGACAAGGATCGCATGCACGTCTACGGTGACGTCGGCTATCAGTGGATGCCTGGCCAGTGGGCGGGTATCCGTGCCCACCATTCCCATGACAGCGGCAGCCTCGATTACCCGACCCCGGGCGAAGCCACCGACACCCTGGACAAGACCCAGAACGGCGACTTGACCTGGCTCGGCCTGGAAGCCAACAGCGACGCCTACAACTGGCGCAACACCAACACTGTCAATTACTGGGCAAGCCTCACCGGCATGACCGGCGATCGCGACACGGTCAACCCGCTCAACGCCGACGGCACTCGCCCTGCGCAACTCAAGCGCAGTGATGACGTCGACGGCTGGGCCACTGACCTGGGCATCCGCCTGCGCCTCGACCCGCAATGGCAAGTCGGCGCGGCCTATGCCCGTGCCAGCGAGGACTACGAACAGAACGGCCTGCAAAGCAACCGGTCGAACTTCACCGGTACTCGCTCGCGGGTCCACCGTTTCGGCGAAGCCTTCCGAGGCGAAATGGCCAACACCCAGAGTGCCAGCCTGTTCGGTTCCTGGCAGCTGCGCGACGAATACGACGCAAGCCTGGTGTACCACAAGTTTTGGCGCGTGGACGGCAACAAACCGGTGGGCAGTAACGGCATCAATGCCGTGGAAAACAACACCGATGACGTGACCGGCGCCATCCTGTCCACCTCGTCCCTGCCGTTGCGTGATGGCAACAAGGACTTGGGCCAGGAAGTCGATCTGGTCGTCACCAAATACTTCAAGCAAGGCCTGCTGCCGGCCGCGCTGAGTCAATCCATTGATGAGCCGTCGGCGCTGGTGCGCTTTCGTGGCGGCGTATTCAAGCCAGGCGACGCCTACGGCAAAGAGGTCGATTCGTACATGCATCGCGCCTTTGTCGACGTGATCTGGCGCTTCTGATGCGAACGGCCATGGGAGTGCCCGATATGAACCGCTACCTCAGGAACAGCCAGGCGATGAAAGGTTCGATCAGCCTGTTGGCCGCAGCGATGCTGCTGGCCGGCTCGTCGGCGTTCGCCAACGTTGAACCGGTGGTCAAACCGGGCAACGTGGTCAAGGAACTGCAACAAGCCAAGACCTACACCGTCAGCAGCGCGCCAACCGAACCGCTGGAGCTGGCCGCCCCGACCCTGCCCGACCTCTCCGGCTACACCGCCGAAGCGGTCGCCGCAAAGATCGTGCGCAGCAAGCCCGGCAAGGTCAGCGTGCGGCGGATGATGCAGGAAAACGCCTTGAAGGACTTCATCGGCGGCGACAACAAGATGGCCGAGTGGGTGGTGCGTCAGCACGGCATCCCACAGGCCATCTTCCTTGACGACGGTTATATGAATCTCAAGGACCTGGCTAAAAAGGTGCCCAAGTACATCATCGAAACTTCGCCAGGCGTCTACCTGGCGAAGATCCCGATCGTGGTCGGCCAGAAAGGCATCCTCGAAATCGACAAACAGACCCAGGAATTGCGCCTGTCCCAAGAGGGCGGCTCGTTCCTGGTCAACGATGGCCACATGTTCATCCGCGACACCAAGGTCACCGGCTGGCGTGAAAAGGACAACGGTCCCGCCACGTTCCGCTCGGCCAACGAATTCCGGCCGTTCCTGCTGTCCTGGGGCGGCACCGAGACCTACATCGTCAACACCAAGATGGCCAGTTTCGGCTATGCCAACAGTAAGTCGTACGGGGTGAGTATTTCCCAGTACACGCCGAACATGGCCAAGGTCCTCAAGCGCCCGGAGCCGACCGGCTGGATCATCGGTTCCGAGTTCTCGGACATGTGGTACGGCTTCTACTGCTACGAGACCAGCGACTTTGTGATCAAAGGCAGCACGTACAAAGACAACATTGTCTACGGCATCGACCCCCACGACCGTTCCCATCGGCTGATCATCGCCGACAACACCGTCTACGGGACCAAGAAAAAGCACGGGATCATTATTTCCCGTGAGGTGAACGACAGCTTCATTTTCAATAACCGCAGCTACGACAACAAACTCTCCGGCGTGGTGATCGACCGTAACAGCGTGAACAACCTGATCGCCTACAACGAGATCTACAAGAACCACACCGACGGCATCACACTGTACGAAAGTGGTGACAACCTGCTGTGGGGCAACAAAGTGATCAGCAACCGCCGCCACGGCATCCGGATTCGTAACAGCGTGAACATTCGCCTCTACGAAAACCTGTCCATGGCCAACGGCTTGACCGGTCTCTATGGCCACATCAAGGACCTGTCCGATACCGACCGAGACATCAAGCTCGACCCGTTCGACGCCGAAGTGTCGTTGATCGTGGTCGGTGGCGAACTGGCCGGCAACGGCAGCGGTCCGTTGTCCATCGACTCGCCGTTGAGTGTTGAGCTGTACCGCGTGTCCATGCTCGCGCCGACCAAATCCAGCGGCATCAGCTTCACGGGGATCCTGGGCGAGCGCCAGGATGAAATTCTCGACCTGCTGGTGCGCCAGCAGAAAGCCGTGCTGATCGACCCTGTCGAACGCCAGACCGAAATGCGGGACTGAGGAATGACCTTTATGAACCCACAGATGATCAAACTCCTGGGCCTGTCCGCCCTGACTGCCGGCATTCTCGCCGCCGCAAGCGGCGCGCGCGCCGATGAAGTCAAGGCACCGGCCTTTACCGCTGAACCGTGCTGCAATCTCTGCCCTGCCGCCCATGACGCGAAGAACTACACCACGCGCTACCAGCAGAACTTCACCACGCTGGTACAAGCCCAGGGCGACTGGCTGTTCCGTACCCAGGAAGACCTGCGCACCGAATTCAATACCACGCCGGCCGGCTACAAACGCATGCAACAGCTGCACGATGCCTTCAAGAAAAAAGGCGTTGAACTGGTACTCGTCTACCAGCCGACCCGGGGCCTGGTGAACCGCAACAAACTCAACCCGCAGGAAAAGGCCAGCTTCAACTTCGACAAGGCCTTGGCTAACTACAAGACCATGCTTGGCCGCTTTGCCCAGATGGGTTATGTGGTGCCAGACCTGTCGCCGCTGACCAATGAAAACTTGCCCGAAACCCTGCCCGCCCACGACTTTTACTTCCGTGGCGATCAGCACTGGACGCCCTACGGCGCCCAGCGCACGGCAAAAATCGTCGCCGAGAAGATCAAGCAGCTCCCGGCCTTCGCCGACATTCCCAAGCAGGAATTCGAGACCAAGAAGTCCGGCCGCATGGGCAAGACCGGCACCCTGCACAACATGGCCGGGCAGCTGTGCGGCACCAGCTACGCGATCCAGTACATGGACCAGTTCACCACCGAGCCCAAGGGCGAGGCTGGCGACGGAGACCTGTTCGGCGACTCCGGCGATCCGCAGATCACCCTGGTGGGCACCAGCCACAGCGGCAAGAACTACAACTTCGCCGGTTTCCTGCAGGAATCCATCGGCGCCGACATCCTCAACGTGGCCTTCCCAGGCGGCGGTTTCGAGGGCGCGATGATCCAGTACCTGGGCAGCGAAGAGTTCCAGAAGAACCCGCCGAAAATCCTCATCTGGGAATTCTCGCCGCTGTATCGCCTCGACCAGGAAACCATCTACCGCCAGATGATGGCGTTGCTGGACAACAACGGTTGCGAAGGCAAGCCGGCGCTGATGAGCAGCAAGGCCAAGCTCAAGCCGGGCAAAAACGAATTGATGGTCAACAGCAAGAATATGGACCTGCGTAACGGCAGCCACCAGATCGACATCCGCTTCGCCGACACGTCGGTGAAAACCTTGCAAGCCACCCTCTGGTACATGAATGGGCGCCACGAGGACATCAAGATCGAAAAACCGAACACCTCCGAAACCGACGGACGTTTCGCCTTCCAATTGCGCACCGACGAAGA
Source organism: Pseudomonas sp. Z4-20 (assembly GCF_051131955.1). Classification (NCBI taxonomy): domain Bacteria; kingdom Pseudomonadati; phylum Pseudomonadota; class Gammaproteobacteria; order Pseudomonadales; family Pseudomonadaceae; genus Pseudomonas; species Pseudomonas sp. Z4-20. The sequence goes on along the minus strand of NZ_CP071641.1, from coordinate 1,212,403 downwards.
CTGGGCTTCGCAAAACCTGCTGGCTCTCGAAGTCCAGGGTCCTGAAGCCGGTAAAGAGCCGCTGCAAGTCGAAGCGAAAGTCTGCAAACGCAACGCATCTTCGCAAGCCGAGCAACAAACGGCTCAAATCGGACAATGAGGTCTCGTCTCATGACTAGAACCATGCGCACCCGAACGCTGAAAACGCTGCTGGCGCCGTCGCTGCTGGCCTTGGCGATGTTCGCCGGGGCCACGCAGGCCTCGGCCCCGCTGCGTCCGCCGCAGGGCTACTTCGCACCGATCGAAAAGGTCAAGGAAGGTAATGGCGGCCAAAGTTGCGATGCCGTGCCGACGCCGTATACCGGCTCGCTGCAGTTTCGCAGCAAGTACGAGGGCTCCGACAAGGCTCGCTCGACACTGAACGTGCAGTCGGAAAAAGCTTTCCGTGACAGCACCGCCGACATCACCAAGATCGAGCGCGGCATCAGCAAGCAAGTCATGCAGTTCATGCGCGACGGTCGCCCCGAGCAACTGGAATGCACGCTGAATTGGCTGACCGCCTGGGCCCAGGCCGATGCGTTGATGTCCAAGGACTTCAACCACACCGGCAAGTCCATGCGCAAATGGGCCTTGGGCAGCATGGCTTCGGCCTACGTGCGCCTGAAGTTCTCCGAGTCGCGCCCGCTGGCCAACCGTCAAGAGCAAGCGCAATTGATCGAAGGCTGGTTCAGCAAAATGGCCGACCAAGTCGTCAGCGACTGGGACAACCTGCCGTTGGAAAAAACCAACAACCACTCGTACTGGGCCGCCTGGTCGGTAATGGCCACCTCCGTGGCGACCAACCGTCGCGACCTGTTCGACTGGGCCGTCAAGGAATACAAGGTAGGCGTCAACCAGGTCGACGCCGAAGGCTTCTTGCCCAATGAGCTCAAGCGCAAGCAACGGGCCCTGTCCTACCACAACTATGCCCTGCCGCCACTGGCGATGATCGCCAGTTTCGCCCAGGTCAATGGCGTGGACCTGCGCCAGGAAAACAACGGTGCCCTCAAGCGCTTGGGTGACCGCGTGCTGGCCGGCGTCGAGGACCCGGATATCTTCGAAGAGAAGAATGGCGAAGAGCAGGACATGAAAGACCTGAAGATCGATTCGAAATTTGCCTGGCTCGAACCGTTCTGCAGCCTCTACACCTGCTCCGAAGACGTGCTGGAACGCAAGCATGAAATGCAGCCGTTCAAGACCTTTCGACTCGGCGGCGACTTGACCCGGGTGTATGACCCTTCGCGGGAAAAAGGCGAGAAAGGAAGCTGATGCTCGCCACGGGTAAGTAAGTGTTCGAAATGCAATGCCCCCCCGGTTTCAATGGGGGGGTTTGGGGGGGCTCTGGCCCTTGACTGTTGATTCAACATGGAGAGATCGGGATGGTATTTTCATCCAATGTGTTCCTGTTCCTATTCTTGCCGATCTTTCTCGGCCTGTATTACTTGAGCGGGCAACGCTATCGCAACCTGCTGCTGCTCATCGCCAGCTATGTGTTCTATGCCTGGTGGCGGGTGGACTTCCTGGCCCTGTTCGCAGGCGTCACCCTGTGGAACTACTGGATCGGCCTGAAAGTCGGCGCCGCCGGTGTGCGCACCAAACCAGCCCAGCGTTGGCTGCTGCTCGGCGTGGGCGTCGACTTGGCCATCCTGGGCTACTTCAAGTACGCCAACTTTGGCGTGGACAGCCTTAACGCAATCATCTCCGGCTTCGGGCTCAACCCATTCATCCTGACTCACGTGCTGCTGCCGATCGGTATCTCGTTCTACATTTTCGAGTCCATCAGCTACATCATCGACGTCTATCGTGGTGATACCCCGGCCACCCGCAACCTGATCGACTTCGCGGCATTCGTAGCGATCTTCCCGCACCTGATTGCCGGCCCCGTGCTGCGTTTCCGTGATCTGGCCGACCAGTTCAACAACCGCACCCACACGCTGGACAAGTTCTCCGAAGGCTGCACGCGCTTCATGCAGGGCTTCATCAAGAAAGTGTTCATCGCCGACACCCTGGCGGTGGTGGCCGACCATTGCTTTGCCCTGCAAAACCCGACCACCGGCGATGCCTGGCTCGGCGCCCTGGCGTACACCGCGCAGTTGTACTTCGACTTCTCCGGCTACAGCGACATGGCGATCGGCCTGGGCTTGATGATGGGTTTCCGCTTCATGGAAAACTTCAAGCAGCCGTACATCAGCCAGTCAATCACCGAGTTCTGGCGTCGCTGGCACATCAGCCTGTCGACCTGGCTGCGCGATTACCTCTACATCACCCTTGGCGGTAACCGCAAAGGCACGTTGATGACCTATCGCAACCTGTTCCTGACCATGCTCCTCGGTGGTCTGTGGCACGGCGCGAACATCACCTACGTGATCTGGGGTGCCTGGCACGGCATGTGGCTGGCCATCGAGAAAGCGGTGGGTATCGACACCAACCCGCGCAGCATCAACCCGATCCGCTGGGCACTGACGTTCCTGCTGGTGGTGATGGGCTGGGTGATCTTCCGTGCCGAAAACCTGCACGTGGCCGGTCGCATGTACAGCGCCATGTTCAGCTTTGGCGACTGGTCGCTGTCGGAACTGACCCGCGCCAACCTCACCGGCCTGCAGATCGCTACGTTGGCGGTGGCCTACATCACCCTCGCCTTCTTCGGCCTGCGCGACTTCTACACCAACCGTCCGCCGGTCAAGGCCAAGCCTGAACAGAGCACCGAAGCCAACGGTCCTGCCACCGCGCAACCGGGGCTGATCAAAGCCGTACCGGGCGACAACCCGTCGACCATCCATGAACCAGGCTACACCGTCGGCGTCGAAGCCCAGGTGCAACCGGCCTACTGGACCGTGGACTGGTCGCGCTACGTGATGCGCACCCTGGTGTTGGTGCTGTTCATCGCCTCGATTCTCAAACTGTCGGCGCAAAGCTTCTCGCCGTTCCTTTACTTCCAGTTCTGAGGGATCTGAACATGACCCGCTCATTACGCATCTTCTACGTCGCGCTGTTTATGCTGATCCTGACAGCCTTGGGTATTTGGTCGATGCGCAGCTTCCTCGGCTTCAGCACCAACCCCGACGCGACCGTGCTCAACGGGCGCTGGGCCAAGGCCGTGGAAACGCACTACGACGAAGAGTTCCCGATCAAGCGCCTGGGCACCAACATCTGGGCTGCGCTGGACTACAAGCTGTTCAACGAAGGCCGCAAAGGCGTGGTCCTGGGCCGCGATCAGTGGCTGTACAGCGACGAAGAGTTCAACCCGATCGTCAACGAAGAACAGAACCTGCAGGACAACTACGCACTGGTCGAAGGCGTGCGCCAGAAACTCAAGGAACAGGGCATCACCCTGGTCATGGCGATCGTCCCGGCCAAGGCGCGGCTGTACCCGGAATACCTGGGTGAAGTGAAGCCTTCGAGCATTCACGCCAGCCTGTACCAGGATTTCCACGCCCGTGTCGCGGCAGACAAAATCCTCGCCCCGGACCTGCTCGGCCCGATGCAACAGGCCAAGCAAAGCGGCCAGCAAGTGTTCCTGCGCACCGACACCCACTGGACGCCGGAAGGCGCGCAAATCGCTGCGGAACATCTGGCCAAGGCGATTGCCGAACGTACTCCTCTTAACGGCGAGCCACAGCGTTTCGTCACCGAGCCTGCTGAAAAGATCATCCACAAGGGCGACCTGCGTCAGTTCCTGCCGCTGGACCCGCTGTTTGAAAACCTGATGCCAGCCCAGGAGCCGCTGGTCAAACGCAACACTCGCGAAGCCGACGACCAGCCGGCCAGCGATGACGCGTTGTTTGCCGATGCCCAGGTGCCCGTGGCCCTGATCGGTACCAGCTACAGCGCCAACCCAACCTGGAACTTCGTCGGTGCACTCAAGCAAGCCCTGCACAGCGACGTCGTGAACTACGCCGAAGACGGCCATGGCCCGATTCTGCCGATGCTCAGCTACCTCAAGAGCGACGCCTTCAAGAACAGCCCGCCACAAGTGCTGATCTGGGAGTTTCCAGAACGTTATTTGCCAGTGAACAACGAGATCGGCGACGCCGATCCGCAGTGGGTCGCCGAGCTCAAGCAAGCCGGTGCCCGCCAACAGAACGTAGCTGCTAACACACAATCCGAGACGCCCGACCGGGCGCAAAACTGAAAGAGAGGTCCACCATGACTTTCAACACTACTCCTCGCCGTCTCGCTGCTCGCTCCTTCAAGGCCGTTGCCCTGGTCGCCAGCATGAGTGCCCTGTCCTTCTCAGCCTTCGCCGGTGACTCGGCCCTGTACGGCCCGGTCGCGCCAAAAGGTTCGAGCTTCGTGCGCATCTACAACGCCAGCAACGCCGAAGTCAGCGCCACCGTCGGCAGCACCAACATCAGCGACGTGGCCCCGTTGGCCAGCAGCGACTTCAGCTTCATGCCTGGCGGCGACTACAGCGCCAAGGTGGGCAGCCAGACCGTTCCGGTTAAACTGGCTTCCGATCACTATTACACCCTGGTCAACAACGCCACCGGCCAGCCACAACTGATCGAAGAACCACCGTTCAAGAACAAGCAGAAATCTCTGGTACGCGTGCAGAACCTCACCGACAAGGCGTTGACCCTCAAGACCGCTGACGGCAAGACCGAAGTGGTTCCGAACGTAGCGGCCAAGGGCCGTGGCGAACGTGAAATCAACCCGGTGAAAGTAAGCCTGGCCCTGTTCGAAGGCGACAAGAAAGTCGGCGACCTCAAGCCAGTTGCCCTGGAACGCGGCGAAGCAGCCGTGCTCTACGTGACCGGCTCGGGCAGCAGCCTGTCGCCAGTGTGGGTCAAGCGTCCGGCTTCCACCCGATAAGAGCAGCGGCGAGCTTTAAGCCTCAAGCGGCAAGCTTTGACTTGTAGCTTGAAGCTTGAAACTTGCCGCTGCCCTCCTGGAACAACAACAAGAGAGTGAAACGACAGAACGCAGTAGCTCTAAAACCATTTCGATTTTGTAGGAGTAACACACATGATTCCGGTGATCTTGTCAGGTGGTAGCGGCTCACGTCTTTGGCCGCTTTCGCGCAAGCAATTCCCTAAACAGTTCCTGGCCCTGACCGGCGAGCACACCCTGTTCCAACAGACCCTCGAACGCCTGGTGTTCGAAGGCATGGACACGCCGATCGTGGTCTGCAACAAAGACCACCGCTTCATCGTCAACGAGCAACTGTCCGCTCGCAACCTGGAAGCCCAGCGCATCCTGATGGAACCGTTCGGGCGCAACACCGCGCCGGCCGTGGCCCTGACTGCGATGATGCTGGTCAACGAAGGCCGCGACGAGCTGATGTTGGTGCTGCCGGCCGACCACGTGGTGGAAGACCAGAAAGCCCTGCAACGTGCTTTGGCCCTGGCCACCGTGGCCGCCGAGCGTGGCGAAATGGTGCTGTTCGGCGTACCGGCGACCAAGCCGGAAACCGGCTACGGCTACATCAAGTCGACCAACGATGCGCTGCTGCCTGAAGGCGTCAGCCGCGTCTCGCACTTCGTCGAAAAACCCGACGTCAAGCGCGCCACTGAATTCGTCGAAGCCGGCGGTTACTTCTGGAACAGCGGCATGTTCCTGTTCCGCGCCAGCCGTTTCCTCGAAGAGCTGAAAAAGCACGATCCGGACATCTACGACACCTGCCTACTGACCCTGGAGCGCAGTGAGCAGACCGCCGACACCATCACCTTTGACGAAGCCACCTTCGCCTGCTGCCCGGATAACTCCATCGACTACGCCGTCATGGAAAAAACCCAGCGCGCCTGCGTGGTGCCGCTGTCGGCTGGCTGGAGCGACGTCGGTTGCTGGGCGTCGCTGTGGGAAGTCAACGCAAAAGACACCAACGGCAACGTCACCAAAGGCGACGTCGTGATCCAGGACAGCCGCAATTGCATGATCCATGGCAACGGCAAACTGGTATCGGTGATCGGCCTGGACAACATCGTCGTGGTCGAAACCAAGGACGCCATGATGATCGCCCACAAGGACAAGGTCCAAGGCGTCAAGCAACTGGTCAACACCCTCAACGCCCAGGGCCGTACCGAAACCCAGAACCACTGCGAGGTCTATCGTCCGTGGGGCTCCTATGACTCGGTGGACATGGGCGGTCGTTTCCAGGTCAAGCACATCTCGGTCAAGCCGGGCGCGTGCCTGTCGCTGCAAATGCACCACCACCGCGCCGAACACTGGATCGTGGTCAGCGGCACCGCCGAAGTGACCTGCGACGAGAACGTGTTCCTGCTCTGCGAAAACCAGTCGACCTACATCCCGATCGCGTCGGTGCACCGTCTGCGCAATCCGGGCAAGATCCCGCTGGAAATCATCGAAGTGCAGTCCGGCAGCTACCTGGGTGAAGATGACATCGAGCGTTTCGAAGACATCTACGGCCGCTCCACCCCGATCGAACGCGGCGTGTCGGTGAAGACCATCGCGCAGTAACGACCAGCAGAACAAGAAGCCCCCATCCAGCTCACTGCGTCCCCTATCCGCAGCGGGTTGGGTGGGGGCTTTTTATTGATTGACCACTCTCTTGGCATCAAACTTTTCGGCAATCCTGGCCGAGCGCGGATTGACAGCTTCCGTTCTGATTTTTCTGATATCCGCTCCCTTCGAAATCGCGTTGATTGCGTTCACCGTCAAGAATGTACCCACTCCCTTCAGAATCGGCATTTGCACCACTGAGGTGGCCCCTACCAGCGCCTCTTTTTCCAACGTCCCGTCACCCTGGGTTTCAGGATGAACGACCACTTGCACAACATCCACTTCCGTTTTTCCCTTGGAGGTAAGCATGTTCAGTTCGGCCAGACCATAAATGTGCCGCTCCTCACGCGATTTCAATTTGTCGGATTTTTTCATGACTGCGAAAAAGCGCCGCTCAACGACGAAGTCAGGGTGTCCGTTCAAGGCGTCCGGATTGATCGACTCGTCCACAAATACCTCATTGGCACTGCGCAACATATAACCGGAAATGCTTGCCCCCAGACCGAAGTTTGAAGGCTGCCCAACGACCTTCGACTGCAATGTTTCGCTGGAGAGGGTTTTATAGCGTTGCTTGTAGCGTTGAAGATTCTGTTTGACCTCATCTCCTCCCACCAGATAGTCATTGAATGCACCGACCTCCACCACTTTGAAGTCGTTCACTTCACTGTACTTTCCCGTGGTTTGCTTAAACACGCTAACACGGCTCGTAAGCGCTGCCGCTATGAGCTTGAGCCGATTTTTCACGCCCATTTCAATTTCGTACTTTCCAGTCTTGTTATGCCCGTCGGCGTCCCGAAAAGTAAGTGGGTTATTGCTCACCATCGCGTACAGGTTCAGCCCATCGACATTTCCCGCGGGGTCTGGATTGAGCCAGCGCTGCAAGCCAGGCATGTAGTAGCGATAGCCGTAGTAGTAGAACCCCGTCGCATCCCGTTCTTTTCCCGAATAACGAACTGTCTTGTAACTGACACCGACCCCGTCAGCCCCCGCCAAATACGCGGTCTCGCCGAAGGAGTAGAAGTGCTCCCGGCTGATAACCCGCCCGTCCTGGGCCAGTTCCAGGCCGACCGAGCCCAGGTGATCGGCAACGCTGTATCGATAGCAGTCCTTCTCGCCGGTCGGCGATGCGCTTTCCCAATGTAGGACCCGAACATCGCTGAGCCCACCCTGAGCGACGATTACCTGCAGCGCCTCGCCCGTGCCGCTGTTTGCGCGCAGTTCCAGCCCCGGCAAATAACGTACTTCGGCGGCCAGCGTGCGAGCGCCGGTTTGCAGGGTCCGCAGCTTGCGCACCCGTTGCCCGCCGCCGTCATAGATATAGGCCTCGCTATCGTTGAGCCCCGAGGCGCGTTCAATGGGCGTGACCGAACTCAACTGGTTACGCAGGTCCCACGCCAGGAACCGGCCCGCGTCCAATTCCAGGCAATTGCCCCGCACATCGAACGCGGCGGCGATTTCTTGTTCCGTGGGCGGCACGCCATTGCGGTATGGCAGGCAGCGATTGCTGTACTGGGCCGCTTTGATTTCCCGGCCATGGCTTTGGGCACCGACGTGCGTCAGTTCCAACAAGTTACCGGCCTCGTCGTAGTGGTAGGTCTGCCGGTAATTGCTGACCGCCGCAGGGTCGTTACGACCCACGGAGTCAGGCCCCTGGTTGGCGGCGCCCGCCTCCCAGCCGGTGGCTTCGATCAGTTGGTAGAGACTGTCGTAGGCAAAACGGCTGACTGGCTCGATGCGCTGATTGGCAAAATAGCGGATCGGCTGTTTTTTGTCCTCGATGCTCAATACGTTGCCCATGGGGTCGTAGGCGTAAAGCAAATGTTGCAGAACATCGCCCGCGCGCACGGCTTGACGCTCTATCAACCGCCCGTCTTCGGGGCTGTAGATGAGCGTGGTCCTTAGGCCATTGCCGGCCGTTTCCTGTTCGATCTGCCCAAAGGCGTCGTAGCGAATGTCGTTCACCAACGACTGCCACTCGCCCTGCTCCGCCAACTGCAATTGACTGCCAGACATCCGGCCATCGAGCGTCAGGCTTTGCCGTTGTCGATTTCCCCTGGCATCGACCTGCTCCAGCACATCCCCCAGCGGCCCGATGCGCCACGTCGAAACGGCGCCGTCGCCAGGTTCAAGCAAGAGCTCGCGATCGGCTTCCGACTCCGGCCAGTCAGCTGGCGCGGCATCGAGAATGAAACGACGATCCTGGACAAGGTTCTGCCCCGCCAAGGCAAACGACGCGAGCACCAGCGTACCCGCCGGGTCGTCGTGACGAATCAATTGCCCATGCTGATTGTGGTTCTGATCGCCCTGGCCGGGGTATCCGTGGGTCATGCGCTCGGTGCAGCGACGTGGCTGGCTGGTGCCTTGCTCGAACACCGCCACGGGACGCAGCAGGTTGTCATATAAAATCTCACGCTGCGTCCCTCGCCCGTCCCAGCCCAACAAGCCTTCATCGGCAAGACCGGGCAGACCGGTCTGTATGCCCGCGTCGACGCCGTCCGTATGCAGCGTGGCGCCGGACAGCGAATAGATCGCCGAAAGATTGGCCGGCGCCGTCTCATCCGTCCGTTGCAAAGCCCACAAGCGCGGATCCCACTGTTTCACCGCGCGTCCGGCCATATCGAAGCGGCTGCGGTTGATGCGCCGCTGCGCGGGGCCATGCTCGACGTTGCGGCAATAGCCGACCGAACGCACCGGCAAACCGCGCGCGTCGACGGCTGTCAGTGTCGGTGTTCCATGATCCAAACCCATTTATAAGACGTCCCATCGTAGCGACATGGTGTCCAAGCCATCTAGCCGACAGTCCAGCGGGCTGCCTACTGTCAGATGTGACAGTGGCGACGCACGGTCAACGACGGAGCAATACCCACGGCCCGCCCCCTTCGGTAGGATGTGGCGAAGGTCACGGAGGCTTCAACCATGCTCATCGGCGTTTTGCTGGTCATCACTTGGCTCATCCTGCTGCTGCGCTACCCGGCCAAGGCCTTGCCAGTGTCTCTGGCGGCGTTCATCGGGCTGGGACTGGTCGCGGCGTGGGTGCTCTGGCAGGAGAACCGCGAAACGCGACAATTGGCGCGCCTGGATGTGCGCATTGCCTATGCGCCTGAGCGCTGCCCTGCTGATCGTCCGCTGTCGTTGAGCCTGAAAAATGGCAACGACGTGCCGTTGACCGAGCTGCACTGGCGAATAGCGGCCTACGCGCCTGGCGACACCATCAACCTGGCCGAGAACGTCTACAGTTCACCGCGCTATCGCGGCCCCGGCGAATTGCAACCTGGCGCCGACTGGCAAGACTGCCTGCCGTTGCCGCCGTTGCGTCCCAGCTATCGCCCGCAAACCCTGGAGTTTCGCGCCGAGCGGTTGCAGGGAAGTTTCTCTAATTGATTTCAAATCCGCCGTTACACAAGGAAAGCGCCATGCCCGTTGCGTTGATCACCGGATGTTCCAGCGGCATCGGCCGTGCCCTCGCCGATGCCTTCAAGGCCGCCGGTTACCAGGTCTGGGCCAGTGCGCGCAGGGCTGAGGATGTGGCGCTACTCAGCGCCGCCGGGTTCACCGCCGTGCAATTGGACGTTAACGACGGCCAGGCCTTGGAAAAACTGAGCGAAAGGATCAACCAGCAACATGGCGGCCTTGATGTCCTGATCAACAACGCCGGTTACGGCGCCATGGGACCGCTGCTGGATGGCGGTGTGCCCGCCATGCAGCGCCAGTTCGAAACCAACGTGTTCGCCATCGTCGGCGTGACCCGCGCGCTGTTTCCCGTTCTGCGCCGCGCCAAGGGGTTGGTGGTGAATATTGGCAGCGTTTCCGGGGTGCTGGTCACGCCGTTCGCCGGCGCCTATTGCGCGTCAAAGGCAGCGGTGCATGCCTTGAGCGATGCGCTGCGCATGGAACTGGCGCCGTTCGGCATTCGCGTGATGGAAGTCCAGCCCGGCGCCATCGCCTCCAGCTTCGCCAAGAATGCCGGCCACGAAGCCGAACAGCTGATCAGCGAACAGTCGCCCTGGTGGCCCTTGCGTGAGGGTATCCGCGCCCGCGCCAAGGCGTCCCAGGACAACCCGACCCCGGCCAGCGAACTCGCCGCAGGGCTGCTCAAAGCCGTGCAACAACCCAAACCGCCGCGCTTGTTGCGTCTGGGCAATGGCAGCCGGGCGTTGCCGTTGATGGCGGGTTTATTACCCAAGGCGCTGCTGGAGAAGGGATTGATGAAACGGTTTGGGTTGGGGAAATCGCTGTAATCATCGCGAATTGGGCTTTTGGCTGCTGTGGGGTGAACCAAATCTCACCATCACCCCATCAGTAGCCAGTGATCTCAGCGCTTGTCGTGCGGCTCGACCACCACCGTACACGTCATCCCCGCCGCCAGCAGCACGCCATCCGGCACCTCGTCCAGGTGAATGCGCACCGGTACCCGCTGGGCCAGGCGCACCCAGTTGAACGTGGGGTTTACGTCGGCGACCAATTCACGGCTTTGGGGATTGTCACGGTCGTAGATGCCCCTGGAAATACTTTCCACATGGCCCTTGAGCACCTCGCCGCTCATCAACTGCGACTGCGCGGGATCGCCGACCCGCACCTTGGGCAACTTGGTCTCTTCAAAGAAGCCATAGACCCAGAACGAATTCATATCCACCACCGCCATCTTTGCCTCGCCGATTCGCGCGTAGTCGCCCCGGTGCACGTTGAGGTTGGTGACGTAGCCGTCCACCGCCGCGCGAACTTGCGTGCGGGCAAGGTTCAGCTCGGCGGCCTCCAGTTGCGCCTGGGCGTGCTGGTAGTCGGCCAGGGCCGAGTCGGCGAGGTTGCTGGCGTCGTCACGGTTTTCACGGGAAATCACCAGGCTGTCCAGGTCGGCACGCCTGTGGGCATTGACCTTGCGCATTGCCCAGGTGGCCTTGCGCGACGCCACCAGAGAACGGGCCTGTTTGACCGCGATGCGGTAATGCTCGGGGTCGATGCGCATTAGCAGGTCGCCCTTCTTCACCTGCTGATTGTCACGCACTGGAACGTCGAGCACCTCGCCGCTGACATCGGCCGCCACGTTGATGATGTCGGCCCGCACCCGACCATCGCGGGTCCAGGGCGTATCCATGTAATGCACCCAGAGCGTACGACCGATCCACAGCGCCAGGGCCAGCACCAGCAGCGTCGCCATCAGGCTGAAAAATTTTTTCATGGCTTCGATCTCAACGGTAGACCGCCAGCGCCAGCGCGCCGAACAGGCAGGTAAACAGGCTCAGGCGCAGCAACGCCGGATGCCAGAAAAAACGGTACAGATCCAGCCCCGAAAGGAAACGGTCCAGCGCCCAGGCCAAGCCGGCAGCGATGAAAAACATCAGGGTCATGGTGGGCATGTACACGCCATGGAAGGCGATCTCACGAGGCATGTCGAGGTTCCTGGAGCAGCGGCGCGGCGTGGGCCGACAAGGGCGATTGCGGGTCCATCAGCGAGGTCCGGATAAAGTGCAGGTAGCTTTTCACCCGGCGCAGGGCCGAGGTGTCGAAATGCGCGGCGAAAGGTTCATCAGTGGCTTGCACGCGACTGATCGCATCGTCGACCGCCATCCGCGCCCGTTCCAGATTGTTCTGACCAGGCTGGCGGAACAGCCGCACCAGCGCTCGTCCCATCAGGCGGATCGCCTGTCGCCATGGCTGGCTTTCGGCATAGGCCGGGTGCACCGGCAGGATTGCTTGTTCCTTGCGCAATTCGATGATCGCGTGGCCGACCTCCAGCACCACCAACAGCCAGCGCAACAGCTCCCGTTGCACCTGCGGCTGCCCCGTCGCGAGACCGTAGGCTTGGTGCAGCAAGTCACGGCTGCGACTCTCGAAGCCCGAGGCCAGGCCCTTGAGCTTGCCGCTGATGGCAAACACCACTTGTTCACGCAGGTCCTGTTCGAGTCGACGCCACATCCAGCGGCTGTTGGGTGGCAGGATGACCGCACCAGCCGCCGCGCACACCAGCATGCCGAGGATCATCGCAATGTAATCATTGATGAAGGTGTAAGGGTTGTAGACCGTCGGATTGTCCGGCACCGAGCCGGTGCTGAAGAAAATCAGCAGCCCCAGCCCGACGCCGGCGTATTGCGGGCGTGAACTGAGGAATGAGCCCAGCATGATTACCGGCGCCAGCATCACGCAGAGCAAAGGAAAGCCGTCGATCAATGGGAAGACAAAAAACATTTCGACGAAACCGATCAACGCCCCGAACAACGTCCCACAAGCCATCTGGAACGCCATGCGCTTGGGGTTCGGCGTGGCGGCCGACAAGCCCACGGTGGCGGCCGCGATCATCGTCATGGTCGCGCCGCTCGGCCAGGCCGTGACGACCCAATAGCTGCCCAGCACCAGCAAGATAAAGGCTGCGCGAAACCCGGAAGCCGCAGCGGCCAAGCCGTTGGTCTGCGACACGAAGGGCTCGTCCCAGCGTTCGCGTTCGTGGCGATGATCGGTCAGGGACGCGTGGGTCTGGGCGTAGCCGTGTAAGTCGTCGACAAAGCGATAGAGCAGCTCGTAGGCCGTATGGAAATCCAACTGCTGCGCATCACTGGGATCCGTCTCTTGGAAGAGCGCCCGCAACCGGCGCACCAAGGCCGGCAAGTCGGCCTTGTAGTCAGCCAGTGCCGCCGCCAGACGCGCCGCATCGGCATCGGTCAAGGCCCGTGCGCTGAAGCCATCGAGCAATTCGGCCAGGGTCTGCAAACCGGGTTTGATGGTGTTTATCACGTGATCCGCCCGGGCTTCGCGCAAACGTTCGAGCAACTGGTGCAAGGCATTGAAACGCGTGGTGACGCCCATGAACTCACTGTTCAAGCGGCTGAGCCGACCGTTGCGCCGACGCATGTGCGGATCTTCGAAAACAGTCACGCTGCGCAGGCTTTCCAGGCCCACCGCTTCGGCGATGAATCCAACGTTGCGCGCCTCGAATGCCTCGGGCTGGCTGCGCCCGCGCAAGCCATCGGTGACGAACAGGGCGAATACGCCGAAGCGCTGATAAAGCGCGTTGCGCATGGCGGCGCTCGCGGTTTGCGGCAGGACCGCGGCGCTGACCAAGGTCGCACAGAGTATTCCCAAGGAAATCTCCAACACGCGCCAGACCGCCGCCATGAACGCCGCTTCTGGATGGGCCAGGGCCGGCAGGCCGATCATTGCCGCGGTGTAGCCTGCCAGCACAAACCCGTAGGCCCGGAAATTGCGATAACGCGCCGCCCCCGCCGAGCAGATTCCGACCCAGATGGCCAGGCAGCCGAGGAACAGCTCGGTGTTCTGGGCGAACAAGGCGATCAATGCGACCATCACCGTCGAACCGACCAAGGTGCCAAGCAAGCGATAGAAGCTTTTGGCCAATACCTGGCCGCTCTGGGGTTGCATGACGATAAACACCGTGATCATGGCCGTGCGCGGTTGTGGCAGCTCCAGGCGCATCGCCAGCCATAACGTCAAGAACGCGGCCAACAACACTTTGAAGATGTAGACCCAGGTCACTCCGTCGCTGCGGGCCCAGTCGAAGAAACCACGGCGCCATTCGAGGCAATGGAGCCGGCGCAAGGGGGCACGTAGAGTCCTCATGAAATTTCTATTCGGCACCGTGGCTCACATCAGGCACGTCGCTGCCAGCCTCCAACCCGCCACCCAGCGCCGTCACCAGATCGGCATGGACAGTCAATCTCGCGGCTTCTACTTGCTGAAGTACCTGTTGTTGCTTGAATAACAGGCTCTGGGCATTGAGCGCGTTGAGGTAATCGGTGAGGCCGCGCCGGAACGCCACCATGGCGATGTCGTAGGTGCGCTGGGCGGCGGCCACCGATTCGGCGGCGAAGGCCTGTTGCCTGTCCATCGACTCGCGACGGATCAATCGGTCGGAAACACTCTTGAGGGCATTCACCAGGGTCTGGTTGTAGTGCGCCACGGCGATGTCATGACCCGCCGCGGCTTCTCCCAGCGCTCCACGCAAGCGCCCTGCGTCAAAGATCGGCAGCGAGATGGCCGGCCCGACGTTGTAGGTGAGTTTCTTGCCGGTCAGGAATTCCAACGCCCCGCCGCCGGTAGCCATGTAGCCGAGGCTGCCGACCAGATCGACATTGGGATAAAAACCGGCCCGGGCCACATCGACGCCACGGGCCTGGGCCGCCACTTGCCAGCGCGCAGCAACCACATCCGGGCGCTGACCGAGCAGTTCGGCGGGCAAGGCGCAGGGCAATTCCAACGGAGCACCCAGCGCCAGGCTCGGCCGTTGCAGGCGCGCGCCCTCTCCCGGCCCCTTGCCAGCGAGCGCCGCCAGTTGATTGCGGCTCAAGGCAATGGCTTCGTCGAGGGCGTCAAGTTGGCGATGGGTTTCGGGCAACGGCGCCTGGGCCTGGCTGACTTCAAAATGGGTGCCGATGCCGCCGTCCAGGCGCTTTTTCGCCAGTTGCCGAATCTGCTGCTGTTGATCGAGCGTCGCGGCGACGATGTCGCGCTGGGCGTAGTGCAGCGAAAACTCGATGTAGGCGCGCACAATGTTGTTTTGCAACTCCAACTGCGCCTGCCGCGCTTCGGCGACGCTGACATGGGCCAGATCGACGGCCTGCTCGCTGGCGTTGCGCTCACGTCCCCATAAATCCAAGGCGTAGCTCAGGCCCAGGGCGGCGTTGTTGTCCCAGGTAGTGGTATCGGCCAGCTCGCCGGGTCCATAGAACTGATCGGTCGGCCAGTTGTGACGCTTGAGGGTGGACTCGGCATTAACCTGCGGCGACTCGGCGGCCTGCGCGACACCGGCCATGGCCTTGGCCTGCCGCACTCGGGCGGCGGCCATCGCCAGGCTCGGGCTGTCTTGCACAGCCAAAGCGATCCAGCGATCCAGTTGTCGGTCGCCATAGGCCTTCCACCATTGACGGGTGGGCCAGTGGGCCTCGCCGGCGGCCTGGCGAATCGCTTCATCAGTCGCCAGTTGGTTGGCCGACAACGCCTTGCCTTGCGGCGCAATCCCTCCCGTGCCGATGCAACCGCCGAGGGTCAACGTCAAAACCCAAACACTGAGAGTCTTCAGCTCTCTGCTGATGCAACGCGGCACTGGCGCAAATTCCTGGGAGAGAAAGTCGGGGGAACTGTGGAAACGCAGGGACCGCGCCACAGTGGCGGCAATTCTAGGCATCGCCCCCAACGGCGATAAGCCAATCTTTCTGTGATTCTTTGTTACCGTTAACGTGATAATCGATCGGTCGGGGTCCCGTAGCGCCGTAACTTCATGTCACAATTTGCCACCTCCCAAGAGAGCCCTCCATGGACACTTTGCAAAACATGCGCGCGTTCAGCTGTGTTGCTGAAGCCGGCAGCTTCACCGCTGCCGCCGCGCAACTGGACACCACCACGGCCAACGTCTCGCGTGCGGTTTCCAACCTCGAAGCCCACCTGCAAACCCGCCTGCTCAACCGCACCACGCGCCGCATTGCACTGACCGAGGCGGGTAAACGCTATCTGCTGCGTTGCGAGCAGATCCTGGCGTACGTCGAAGAGGCGGAAGCCGAGGCCAGCGACGCCCATGCGCGCCCGGCCGGGCAGTTGAAGGTGCACACCATGACCGGCATCGGCCAGCACTTCGTGATTGACGCCATCGCTCGCTACCGCAAGACCCATCCGGACGTGACCTTCGACCTGACCCTGGCCAACCGCGTGCCAGACATCCTCGACGAGGGCTACGACGTCTCCATCGTCCTCGCCAGCGAGCTGCCGGATTCAGGTTTCGTCTCCCAGCGCCTGGGGATCACTTACAGCATCGTTTGTGCGTCGCCCGCCTATGTGAAGGCCAGCGGCTGTCCGCAAAAACCCAGCGACCTGCTCAACCACGCCTGCCTGCGCCTGGTCAGCCCGGTCATTCCGCTGGAGAAATGGGTGTTCGACGGCCCGGAAGGCCAGGAGATGGTGACCATCAATAGTTCACCGTTCCTGGTGAATTCCGCCGATGCGATGAAAACCGCGATCACCAGCGGCATGGGTGTAGGGGTCTTGCCGGTGTACGCCGCCATCGAAGGCTTGCGCAACGGCACGCTGGTGCGGGTCATGCCCAACTATCGCTCTCAGGAGCTGAACCTCTACGCCATCTATCCTTCGCGCCAGTACCTGGACGCGAAGATCAAGACGTGGGTCGAGTACCTGAGAGGTTCGTTGCCGGAAATCCTGGCGGCACACCAGGCGGAACTGACGGCTTATGAATTGAGTGGAAGCCTGACAGGGCCCGCCGCCACTCCTCAATTATTCAGGACATGACAGCCACGCATTCAATTTCTACCCGGGCATCACGCACCAGGCTTGCCGCGAACGTCGTGCGAGCCGGCAGCCGCCTGGAATTGAAGTATTTTTTATAGACGTCGTTCATGCTGGCGAAGTCCTTGATATCGGCAAGGATCACGGTGCACTTGGCGACGTGTTCAAGAGAAGATCCAGCCCGCTCGAGCGCCGCCTTGAGATTATCCATAGCCTGCCTGGTTTGTCCGGCGGCCCCGCCCTCGACCAGACGACCGTCCGAGCCAAGACCCAACACACCCGACAAGTAGACCGTTGGCCCAACACGCACGGATGACGAGAACGGCAGGCCTTCGAGTGATTCATAAATTGGCGAAACGTCTTGGGCAACCGAAGCCTGTTGCTGGGCATAAGACGGCGCAACACCGCTGAGCAACAAGGCAGGCAAAAAGGCAAGCCAGGTTTTATTTATCGACATGAACGTCTCCACAAAGATGACCCGTTACGCATCCTGAATGGTGGCGCCGGGGCATTTCATCTTCGCGAGGACTGATAAAGTTAGCTGTAGGCATTGACCTACATTCTTGTAGGCAACGCCTTAAATTAACGTGTACTCAGGGTCTGCAAGGCTCAGCGTTTGCCCATTGAACGACGCGTACCGGGAGGCGCCGCGCCGGGGGTCTTGGTGTGACCGTTCTTCGCGCCGTTCTTGTACCAGGGCTGTTGCCCGGCACCTTTGGCCGTGGCCAGTTCGCCGGGTTTGAACGGGAACTTGAAGGCCGCGATCGCCGCCGTGGCGTTTTCAGCGCTGCCATTCTCGCTGTTGGCCAGGTCAGCCTGGTCGTCGCTCGTGAGTTCGTCCACGGGCGAAGGTGTCGGGGAAGTCATGTAAGGCTCCGGTAAAGCGGGTATGCCGGGCTCGGTGAGTGAGCCGCGAAACGCAGCAGTATACTCGCCCGCTATCGCCGTGCACCGGGCAGATTCAATCGAGACTGACCGTCTGACAGGAAGTCGGGACAAAACTGACAGCCGTGACAGCTAGCCGTCACCTTCCTGACGGGCTCACAACGCTATATAAGAAAGCCCAAGAATTCCTTCGTCCCGAACCGGCGTTTCACGTTCATGCCTATCCAGAAAAAAACCGTCTTGCTTGTCGTGCTATTGATCGCCCTGGCCGCCCTCGCCCTCTGGTTTGCCATCAAGCCCGTCGCCACCCGACCCAGCGCGTCCGCCGCCGTACCGGTGAGGGTTGTCAGCGTGGTCGAAAAGGACGTGCCGCGCTTTGCCAGCGGTATCGGCACGGTGTTGTCGCTGCACAGCGTGGTGATCCGCCCGCAGATCGACGGCATTCTCACCAGGCTGATGGTCAAGGAAGGACAGCTGGTCAAGAAGGGGGACCTGCTGGCGACCATCGATGATCGTTCGATCCGTGCCAGCCTCGACCAGGCCCGGGCCCAACTCGGCGAGAGCCAGGCGCAACTGGCCGTGGCCCAGGTCAACCTCAAGCGCTATAAATTGCTGAGTGTCGATGACGGCGTGTCCAAACAGACCTACGACCAGCAACAGGCCTTGGTCAATCAGCTCAAGGCCTCTGCCCAAGGCAACCAGGCGGCCATCGACTCGGCCCAGGTGCAATTGTCCTACACCCAGATCCGCTCCCCGGTGACCGGTCGCGTCGGCATTCGCAACGTCGATGAAGGCAACTTCCTGCGAACCAGCGACACCGAAGGCTTGTTCACGGTGACCCAGATCGACCCGATTGCGGTGGAGTTTTCCTTGCCCCAGCAAATGTTGCCGACCTTGCAGCGATTGATCGCCGCCCCCGACCAAGCCTTGGTCAAGGCCTACATCGGCGCCGATGACGCCACCGGGGACCCACTCGGCGAGGGGCGGCTCAGCCTCATCGACAACCAGATCAATACCAACACCGGGACCCTGCGGGCCAAGGCTGAATTCAATAACGCCGCGCAACGGCTGTGGCCGGGGCAACTGGTCACCCTGAAAATCCAGACAGCCATCGAAAAAGGCGCCTTGGTGGTGCCACCCACCGTGGTCCAGCGCGGGCTGGAGCAACACTTCGTGTACCGGGTCAAAGGCGACAAGGTGGAAAGCGTGCCGGTAGAAATGGTCTACCAGGATAGCGGCATGCACATCATCAAGGGGGTGAGCGCCGGCGACCAATTGGTGAGCGACGGCCAGTCACGGCTCAAGCCCGGCGCCAGCGTCCAGGTACTCGGCGATCCCCCCGCCCTCGCCAAGACCGGGCAGGCGCAGCCATGAAGGGCCGCGGCTCGATATCGGCGTGGTGCATCGACCACCCCATCGCCACGGTGCTGCTGACATTCGCCCTGGTGTTGCTGGGGTTGATCGCCTTCCCTCGCCTGCCCGTCGCGCCGTTGCCCGAGGCGGAATTCCCGACTATCCAAGTCAGCGCCCAGTTGCCTGGCGCCAGTCCCGAGACCATGGCTTCGTCGGTAGCGACCCCGCTGGAAGTGCAATTCAGCGCCATCCCGGGCATCACCCAGATGACCTCCAGCAGCGCGTTGGGCTCGACCAACCTGACCCTGCAATTCAGCCTCGACAAAAGCATCGACACCGCGGCCCAGGAAGTCCAGGCGGCCATCAACACCGCTGCCGGCAAGCTGCCCAACGACATGCCGAACCTGCCGACCTGGCGCAAGGTCAATCCAGCCGACAGTCCGGTGCTGATCCTCAGCATCAGCTCAGACCTGATGCCAGGCACCGAGCTGAGCGATTACGTCGAAACCCTGCTCGCCCGCCAGATCAGCCAGATCGACGGCGTCGGGCAAATCTATATCACCGGCCAGCAACGCCCGGCGATCCGGGTCCAGGCCTCGGCCGACCGACTCGCGGCCATCGGCTTGACCCTGGCCGACCTTCGCCTGTCCCTCCAGCAAGCCAGCCTCAACCTTGCCAAGGGTGCGCTGTACGGAGAGTCGAGCATTTCCACGCTGTCCACCAACGACCAGTTGTTCAAGCCCGAAGAATACGGCGAATTGATCGTTTCCTACCGGGACGGCGCGCCGGTTCACCTCAAGGACATCGCCAAGGTCGTCAACGGTTCGGAAAACGCCTACGTCCAGGCCTGGTCCGACGATCAGCCCGGGGTCAACCTGGTCATCTTCCGCCAACCGGGAGCGAACATCGTCGAGACCGTCGACCGCATCCAGGCGGCCCTGCCGACCTTGGAAGCCATGTTGCCCGCCGCGGTGCAGGTCAAGGTGATGATCGACCGTACGCAGACCATTCGGGCATCGCTGCACGAAGTGGAGATCACCTTGGTGATCGCGGTGCTGCTGGTGGTGGCGGTGATGGCGCTGTTCCTGCGCCAGCTCTCGGCGACCCTGATTGTCTCGGCGGTGCTCGGCGTGTCGTTGATCGCCAGTTTCGCCCTGATGTACGTGATGGGGTTCAGCCTGAACAACCTGACCCTGGTGGCCATCGTCATCTCGGTGGGGTTCGTGGTGGACGACGCCATCGTCGTCGTGGAAAACATCCACCGGCACCTGGAGGCCGGCGAAGGCATGCGCGAGGCGGCGATCAAGGGCGCCGGGGAAATCGGCTTCACCGTGGTTTCCATCAGCCTCTCGCTGGTCGCGGCGTTTATCCCGCTGTTGTTCATGGGCGGCGTGGTCGGTCGTCTGTTCAAGGAGTTCGCCCTGACGGCCACCTCGACCATCCTGATTTCGGTGGTGGTGTCCCTGACACTGGCGCCCACCCTGGCGGCGTTGTTCATGCGCGCCCCGACGCACCATGCTCACGCCAAGCCCGGGTTCGGCGAACGTCTGCTGGGTTGGTACGAGCGGGGCTTGCGCAAGGCCCTCGCCCATCAGAAGCTAATGATCGGCGTGTTCGGCCTGACCTTGGCGCTTGCGGTAGTGGGCTACGTGTTCATTCCCAAGGGTTTTTTCCCGGTGCAGGACACTGGCCTGGTGCTGGGCACCAGTGAGGCGGCCGCCGACGTGTCGTTCCCGGACATGGTGGCCAAGCACAAGGCCCTGGCCGAGATCGTTGCCGCCGACCCGGCAGTGCAGACTTTCTCCCACTCCGTCGGCGTCTCGGGCAACAACCAGACCATCGCCAACGGCCGCTTCTGGATCGCCCTCAAGCCCCGGGGCGAGCGCGATGTATCGGCCAGTGGCTTCATTGACCGGATCCGTCCCAAACTGTTGAAGATTCCCGGCGTCGTGCTGTACCTGCGGGCAGGGCAAGACATCAACCTCAGCTCCGGCCCCAGCCGCGCCCAGTATCAATACGTGCTCAAGAGCAACGACGGACCGACTCTCAACGCCTGGACCCAGAAACTCACCGACAAGCTGCGCGGCAGCCCGGCGTTCCGTGACATCTCCAACGACCTGCAACTGGGCGGCAGCATCACTCACATCAACATCGACCGCAGCGCCGCGGCGCGTTTCGGCCTGACCGCCAGCGATGTCGACCAGGCGCTGTACGATGCCTTCGGCCAGCGCCAGATCAATGAATTCCAGACCGAGACCAACCAGTACAACGTGATCCTGGAGCTCGATACCCAGCAACGTGGCAAGGCCGAAAGCCTGGCGTATTTCTACCTGCGCTCGCCACTGAGCGGGGAAATGGTGCCGCTTTCGGCCCTGGCCCGCTTCGATGCGCCCACCAACGGCCCGCTGTCGATTGCCCATGACGGCATGTTCCCGGCGGCGAACCTGTCGTTCAACCTGGCGCCCGGGGTGGCGCTGGGGGATGCAGTGCGCCTGCTCGACCAGGCCAAGAACGAGATCGGCATGCCCGCCGCCATCACCGGTAATTTCCAAGGCGCGGCCCAGGCGTTTCAAAGTTCGCTGGCGAGCCAGCCGTGGCTGATCCTCGCCGCGCTGGTGGCGGTGTACATCATCCTTGGCGTGCTCTACGAGAGTTTCGTGCACCCGCTGACGATCATTTCCACGTTACCCTCGGCCGGCCTTGGCGCGCTGATCATGCTCTGGCTGCTGGGCCAGGATTTTTCGATCATGGCGTTGATCGGGCTGGTGCTGCTGATCGGCATCGTCAAGAAGAACGGCATCCTGATGATCGACTTCGCCCTCGACGCCCAGCGCAATGGCGGGATGACGCCGCAGGACGCGATTTTCCAGGCCTGCCTGACCCGCTTCCGTCCGATCATCATGACCACCCTGGCTGCCCTTCTCGGTGCCCTGCCGCTGATGCTCGGCTACGGCGCTGGCGCGGAATTGCGCCAGCCCCTGGGCATCGCGGTGGTTGGCGGTCTGCTGGTGAGCCAGGCGCTGACGTTGTTCACCACTCCGGTCATATACTTGTGGCTCGAGCGACTGTTCCATCGGCCCGCCCAGCACCCAGGGCCGGCGCCGACGGCGACGCTGGCAAGCACAGACCACTGAGGCGGGCCCATGCGCGTTCTGATCATCGAAGACGAAGAAAAAACCGCTGACTACCTGCACCGCGGCCTGACCGAACAGGGCTACACCGTGGACGTGGCGCGGGACGGCGTCGAAGGGCTGCACCTGGCCCTCGAAAGCGATTACGCGGTGATCGTGCTCGACGTCATGCTGCCGGGGCTGGATGGCTTTGGCGTGCTGCGTGCCTTGCGCGTGCGCAAGCAGACGCCGGTGATCATGCTCACCGCCCGCGAACGGGTCGAAGACCGCATCAAGGGCCTGCGCGACGGTGCCGACGATTACTTGGGCAAACCCTTCTCCTTCCTTGAACTGGTGGCCCGCTTGCAAGCCCTGACTCGCCGCAGCGGCGGCCATGAACCGGTGCAGGTCAGCATCGCCGACCTGTGGATCGACTTGATCAGCCGCAAGGCCACCCGCGCCGGCCAGCGCCTGGACCTGACCGCCAAGGAGTTCTCGCTGCTCAGCGTCCTGGCCCGTCGCCAAGGCGAAATCCTCTCGAAAACCGCCATTGCCGAAATGGTCTGGGACATCAACTTCGACAGCGACGCCAACGTCGTCGAAGTGGCGATCAAACGGCTGCGGGCCAAGCTCGACGGACCGTTCGAAGAAAAATTGCTGCACACCATTCGCGGCATGGGTTACGTGCTGGAGAACCGAGGTGAGTAATAGCATCGCACTGCGCCTGAGCGGCATGTTCACGCTGGTCGCGGCGCTGGTGTTCCTGCTGATTGGCGGCGCCCTTTACCAGCAGGTCGAAAAAGGCCTGGGCCTGTTGCCGGAAGCCGAACTCGATGCCCGTTACAGCGTGCTTGAATCCACCGTCGGGCGTTTCGGCACGTCCGAGCACTGGGTGAAAATCAA
This sequence comes from Pseudomonas sp. Z4-20, assembly GCF_051131955.1. Classification (NCBI taxonomy): domain Bacteria; kingdom Pseudomonadati; phylum Pseudomonadota; class Gammaproteobacteria; order Pseudomonadales; family Pseudomonadaceae; genus Pseudomonas; species Pseudomonas sp. Z4-20. The sequence continues at coordinate 1,189,433 of NZ_CP071641.1, read as the reverse complement.
CAACAAGCTGCGGTTGCTGGGCGAAGAAGACAAGCGCATCCATTTCTGGGTCGTCAGCGGCGACCCGCGCTTTGAATACGGCAACCCCGCCCCTCAGGTCCGCGCCGTTGCCCAAGGCCCGCTGGGCAAGCACGACCTTGTATTGCCCGACCGGCATTATCCGATGAAGGTCCTGGTGAGCCAGTTTCCGGCCAAGGACCAGCGTCCGCCGTTGCGGTTCATGATCGGCATCGACACCGAGACCTTCTACCAGACCCAACATCATTTGCTGGTGGCGCTGGTGAGCCTGGCGTGTATCGGCGTGCTGCTGGCTTCCTTGCTGGGCTATTGGGTTGCGCGCATCGGCCTCAAGCCCCTCATCAAGTTGTCCGATGAAGCCCAGCGCCTGGCCCCGCCCCGCCTCACCGGTCGCTTGCGCTTGTCGCCGTTGCCGCCGGAACTCAGCCAGTTCGTCAGTTCGTTCAATGCCACCCTCGATCGCGTGGAACAGGCGTACTCCCGGCTCGAATCGTTTAACGCCGATGTCGCCCACGAACTGCGCTCGCCGCTGACCAACCTGATCGGCCAGACCCAAGTGGCGCTGACCCGCGGGCGTTCGGCCGAGCATTACTTCGAAGTGCTGCAATCGAACCTCGAAGAACTGGAGCGGCTGCGCTCGATCATCAATGACATGTTGTTCCTGGCCAGCGCGGACCAGGGCAGCAAGGCCACCAAGCTGACCACCACCTCCCTGGCCGACGAGGTGGCAACCACCCTCGATTACCTGGACTTCATCCTCGAAGACGCCCAGGTCCAGGTTTGCGTCAGCGGCGATGCACAAGCCACGATCGAAATCGCCCACCTGCGCCGGGCGCTGATCAACCTGCTCAGCAACGCCGTCCAGCACACCGCGCCCGGACAAGTGATCGATGTGCAGATTGAAGTCCTCGGCGACCAGGTCTGCCTTGGCGTCACCAACCCCGGCGAGCCGATCGCCGGCGAGCACCTGCCGCGTCTGTTCGAGCGCTTCTACCGGGTCGATGCCTCCCGCAGCAACAGTGGCGCCAACCACGGGCTGGGCCTGGCCATCGTCAAGGCGATTGCGCTGATGCATGGCGGCGATGTGTTCGTGCGCAGCGACCGGGGCGCAAACACCTTCGGCATCCGTTTGCCGGCCTGAAATAAGCCACGATGTGCATTGCTCAATTCCAGTGCCGCACGCACAATCTTGCAAAAGGCCAGCATTGTCTGATGCCAGTCATCCGCGGTTGAAGATGAGCAGCCTATGGGAAGGATCCCAGCCACATGACAATGCAGATCGGAATCATGAACGCGAGCAGTGCAACACCCGGCAAGATCCCCCTTTCGATACGTTCGGAACGGGTACTCGTATTGGCCAGCTCGCTGGTTGTGATTGCCATCCTGAGTATCGTGACGTTCCTGCTGATCCGGGAACATGCCAGCGCCCAACAGGCGGCGACGCGGGCGGCGAGCAACATCGTGCAGCTGATCGACGCCGACGTGCTGCGCAACGTTGAACTCTACGACCTATCCCTGCGAGGTTTGATTGCCGCTGCAAAGCGCGACGACTTGAAAGACGTTTCGCCAACGATTCGCCATCTCGCCCTGTTCGACCGCGCCACCGCCGCGCCCTACAAAGGCGACATCCTGGTGCTCGACAAGCGTGGCGATGTGATCGCCGATTCCGCCTCGGTAGAACCACGTAGAGGCAATTACGCCGATCGGGAATATTTCCAGTCCCACCTTCCGGACCCCAACCCGGGCATGAAAATCAGTCGCCCGTTCCGGGCCAGGAGCCAGCCGCACGATTGGCGCATCAGCTTCAGCTATCGGTTGAACGATGACCGGGGCGATTTCATGGGCGTGGCCGAGGCAGCGATGCGCCTGGGCTACTTCAGCCAACTGTTCAAAAGCCTGAACATCGGTCACGGCGGAACGGTCAACCTGGTCAGCCGTGACGGCATCCTGCTCGCGCAGGAACCACCGCTGGCCGAAGACATGATCGGCAAGGATTTCAGCAATCGGCCGAATTTCGTGCGCATCCTGCGCGAAGGCGATGGCAGCTTCACCAGCGTGTCGAGCGTGGATCAGACGCAACGTCTCTACACCTTTTCCCAGGTGGGCGACTTGCCTTTGATAGTCGTCGTCGCGCTCTCCTCCCAGGAAGTCTTCGCTTCATGGAAACGCACGGCGTTGCTGGTCAGTGGCGCCACGGGCGCGCTGTGCATCACCTTGCTCTGGCTCACCTGGTTGCTGCGCCGGGAATTGCGACGCCGCCACCACGCCGAACGGGAGCTGGCGCAACTGGCATCCGTCGATCCGCTGACAGGCCTGGCCAACCGTCGGACCCTGGACCAGACGCTGCATCTGGAATGGCTGCGTGCGCAACGCTCCGGCCAGCCGCTGTCGGTCCTGATGATCGATGCAGACCACTTCAAGGCGCTCAACGATCGCCTTGGCCACCAACGTGGCGACGAGGCCTTGCGCGCCCTGGCGCAACTGATCGGCGAGCATGTTCGGCGACCGGCCGACTTGGCTGCGCGCTACGGAGGTGAGGAGTTTTCAGTGGTGCTGCCGGAAACCACCACCGCAGGAGCGTTCAGCATGGCGCAGAACATTCGTGAAGCGGTGGAGCAGTTGCCTGGCGACGTGCCCATGACCGTCAGCATCGGCATCGCCACTTGGGCCCAGGGGCCGTACAGCGAACCCGAACAACTGCTGCTTGCCGCCGACAAGGCGCTTTACCAGGCCAAGGCCAGCGGGCGTAATCGGGTTGTTTGCGCGATGTAAGACAGCCACCAAGTGCTTATGCCCCGAACTCCAGGTATAAAAAAGGGCCACCCGAAGGCAGCCCTTAAAAAACTAGAGAGGTTTTTTGCTTACACGGCCGCTACAGGGCGCATGTAAGAGATTGGTGCGGTGCTGGCGTCTTCGAACGTCACGACTTCCCAAGCGTCTTTCTGCTCAATCAACTTGCGCAGCAGCTGGTTGTTCAGTGCGTGGCCGGACTTGAAGCCCTTGAACTCACCAATCAGGCTGTTGCCCAGCAGGTAGAGGTCGCCGATTGCATCGAGGATCTTGTGCTTGACGAATTCGTCTTCATAACGAAGGCCGTCTTCGTTCAATACACCGTCGGAATCGACCACGATCGCGTTTTCCACACTGCCGCCGAGTGCGAGGTTGTGCTTGCGCAGGTACTCGATGTCACTCATGAAACCAAAGGTACGGGCGCGGCTGACTTCTTTTACGAACGAAGTGCTGGAAAAATCCACGCTTGCACTTTGGGTGCGGTCACGGAAAACCGGGTGATCGAAATCGATCTCGAAGCTCACCTTGAAACCTTCGAAAGGGACGAAAGTGGCGCGCTTGTCGCCGTCTTCCACTGTCACTTCCCGCAGGATGCGGATGAATTTCTTGGCCGCGTCCTGTTCTTCCAGGCCAGCCGATTGAATCAGGAATACAAAGGGTCCGGCACTGCCATCCATGATCGGGACTTCGGACGCGGAGAGCTCGACGTAGGCGTTATCGATGCCCAGGCCAGCCATGGCCGAGAGCAAATGCTCCACCGTGTCCACTTTGACGTCACCGTTGACCAGTGTGGTCGACATAGTGGTTTCGCCAACGTTTTCCGCGCGAGCAGGGATCTGCACCACAGGGTCGAGGTCGGCACGACAAAACACAATGCCGGTGTCGACAGGCGCAGGCTTGAGGGTCAGGTAGACCTTCTCGCCGGAGTGCAGGCCGACACCTGTGGCACGGATAATATTCTTCAGGGTGCGTTGTTTAATCATGGCATGGGCCGCTTCAGCGCAAATTGCGAACTGGTATCAACAAAGGCTGGCGATGATAGCAGACCAGACCTTTGCTGAACACCAATCACCCGTATACCCCTGATACATTCCATCAATCGGCCTGACGACGCAGGAATGCCGGGATGTCCAGGTAATCCAGATCGTCTTGCGGATTCATCTTCGCGGCAGTCGCAGTACCGGCCTGGGCCTGGTTGCGCATGACGGTCGGACGGTCCAGGTCACGGTAGTTCACCGCCGGTGCTTCCTGACGGGAGGACACTTGTTGTTGCGGTTGCGAAGCCATTGAGGTGTGAACGGTATTGTCGATAACCTTTACCGGCTTCTCGATTTTAGCGCCCAGACCCGTGGCAACCACGGTGACGTGCAACTCGTCGCGCATGTCCGGATCGATAACGGTACCGACCTTGACCATTGCGTGCTCGGAAGCGAAGGCTTCGATGATGCTACCCACGTCGGAGTACTCACCCAGGGACAGGTCAGGACCGGCGGTGATGTTCACGAGGATGCCGCGCGCACCTTGCAGGTTCACGTCTTCGAGCAACGGGTTGCGGATGGCCGCTTCGGTCGCTTCGCGCGCACGGTTCGGACCGCTGGCGCAGCCAGTGCCCATCATCGCCATGCCCATTTCGCTCATGACAGTCCGTACGTCAGCAAAGTCGACGTTGATCATGCCAGGACGCTTGATGATGTCGGAGATACCGCGAACGGCACCGGCCAGTACATCGTCAGCCTTGGCGAAAGCCGACAAGAGGCTTGCGTCTTTACCGAGGATGGTCAGCAGCTTCTCGTTAGGGATGGTGATCAACGAGTCGACGCTTTCAGACAGCAGACGGATACCTTCGTCGGCGATCTGCATACGCTTGCGACCTTCGAAAGGGAACGGACGAGTCACCACCGCAACGGTGAGAATGCCCATTTCCTTGGCCACTTCGGCAATGATTGGCGCCGCACCGGTACCGGTACCGCCGCCCATGCCCGTGGTGATGAACACCATGTTGGTGCCTTGCAGGACTTCAGCAATGCGCTCACGGTCTTCGAGAGCGGCCTGACGGCCCACTTCAGGGTTGGCGCCGGCGCCAAGGCCTTTGGTCACGCCAGTGCCCAATTGCAGGATGGTCCGTGCGCCGATGGATTTCAGCGCCTGGGCATCAGTGTTGGCGCAGATGAACTCAACGCCTTCAATGTTGCTCTTGACCATGTGGTTGACAGCGTTGCCGCCGCCACCGCCGACACCGATTACTTTGATAACCGGGCTAGCGGGGATGTTGTCTACGAGTTCAAACATGTTCCCTCTCCTTACATTCTCTAGTTTTTTTTCGCCTACTGCGTTTTTACCGCCTTCTAGCGCCAAGCCTGAGCTTGCCGCTTGAAGCTTGAAGCTTGCTGCTAAAAATTACCTTTCACCCAAGCCTGGAGCCGCTCGAAAAGCGGCGCTTTCGGCTCGTCGCTGCTGTAGCTGTCACGGCTGCCGATCCCCGAGAACGAAATCCCGTCGGATTGCTTTTGCAGGCCATACATCAACAGGCCCACGCCGGTGGAATAGATCGGGTTGCGGACCACGTCATCGAGGCCCTTGACGCCATGGGGCACGCCCAGGCGCACCGGCATGTGGAAAATCTCTTCGGCCAGTTCGACCGCGCCCTCCATCTTCGACGTACCGCCGGTCAGCACGATGCCGGCCGGGATCAAGTCTTCGTAGCCGCTGCGACGCAGTTCGGCCTGGATCAGCGTGAACAGCTCGTCGTAGCGCGGCTCGACCACCTCGGCCAAGGCCTGGCGCGACAGTTCGCGCGGTGGACGGTCGCCAACGCTTGGCACCTTGATGGTTTCACCGGCACCGGCGAGTTTCGCCAGGGCGCAGGCGTAGCGGATCTTGATTTCCTCGGCGTACTGGGTCGGGGTGCGCAACGCCATGGCGATGTCATTGGTCACCTGGTCGCCGGCAATCGGAATCACGGCCGTGTGGCGAATGGCGCCTTCGGTGAAGATCGCGATATCAGTGGTGCCGCCGCCGATGTCCACCAGGCACACGCCCAGTTCTTTCTCATCGTCGGTCAACACCGAGTAGGCCGACGCCAGTTGCTCGAGGATGATGTCGTCGATTTCCAGGCCGCAGCGGCGCACACATTTTTCAATGTTCTGTGCAGCGTTCACGGCGCAAGTCACCACGTGGACCTTGGCTTCGAGGCGCACGCCGGACATGCCCAGCGGCTCGCGCACGCCTTCCTGGTTATCGATCACATAATCCTGCGGCAGGGTGTGCAAGACACGCTGGTCGGCCGGAATCGCCACCGCTTGGGCCGCGTCGAGCACGCGCTCAAGGTCGGCGGAGCTGACTTCGCGATCACGAATCGCCACGATGCCGTGGGAGTTCAGGCTGCGGATGTGATTGCCCGCAACGCCGACGAACGCCGAGTGGATCCGGCAACCGGCCATCAGCTGCGCTTCTTCGATGGCGCGCTGGATCGATTGCACGGTGGACTCGATGTTCACCACCACGCCTTTTTTCAAGCCACGGGACGGGTGTGTACCGATCCCGACGATGACCAGCGTGCCGTCGTCCGCGACCTCGCCTACCAGCGCAACCACCTTGGAAGTGCCGATATCCAGACCGACGATCATTTTTCCGCTTTGCACGTTTGCCATGGGTCCTGCCTCTTCTTAATTCTTCGCGACAGCGGGTTCGGCTGTCGTCGGCGCTACAGGTTCCCGCCAGCCAACAGCGAGGCCGTTGGCGTAGCGCAGATCGATGCGCGCGATGTTCGTAATCTGTTCTTTGAGCGTCTTGTCATAGATGGCAATGAAGCGGCGCATCTTTTCCACCAGGTTGCCGCGCCCGAGCAGCAGCTCGATGCCGGGCCCCGAGCTGCCCGCGCCAGTGGTCAGAAACCAACTGCCGCGCTCACGCAGTTCCAGGCGTGCGATGGAGAAGCCCAGCGGCCGCAACATCTGACTCAACACCTGGTATTGCTGCATCACTTTCTGCTGGGCCCGTTGAGGCCCGAACAGTTGTGGCAAATGTTCGTAGTTCGCCAGTTCCCGTGGCGTGAACGCCTGGCCCTGGTTGTTCAACAGCGACTCGTCGCCCCAACGGGCCACTGGCAATTGTTCTTCCAGGCGAATCGACACCTGGTCGGGCCATACCCGCCGTACTTCGGCGTGGGCGATCCAAGGCATCTGCTCCAGCTCCGTGCGCATGCCGGCCAGGTCGATGGTGAAGAAGCTCGACGCGACGAACGGCGCGATCCGCTGCTGCACCGCCTGCTGGCTGATGTAGCTCAGGTCGCCCTGGACGTTGATCCGGGCGATTGGCCGGTCGGCATAGGGCAGCAAGCGTTGTGCGCCTTCATACGTACCGAACCCCAACGCCACCAGCAGCACCGGCCAGAACAAGCTCTTGAGAAAACCAAAATTGGCTTTCGGCAAGCGCGCCGACATCGGCTCTTTGGCCACCATTCGGCTGGCACCCCGCGGCACCGGCTTGCGACCGGGAGCGGATGGCTGATGACGAAGCGATGCGCCTTGCATGGCTTAACCTCTTGGCTCTTGGTTGCCGACACTGGCGGCCAGGATCGACAGCACCAGTTGCTGGAAATCCAGACCGGCGGCACGGGCCGCCATCGGTACCAGGCTGTGATCGGTCATGCCGGGAGCGGTATTGACTTCCAGGAACCAGAACTGCCCGTCGGCGTCCTGCATCACGTCCGCGCGGGCCCAACCGGCGATCCCCAGCGCCTCACAGGCCTTGGCCGTGAGCTCCATCAATTGTTTTTCCTTGGCGGCATCCAGCCCGCAGGGAATGCGGTACTGGGTGTCATTGGCGATGTACTTGGCGTCGTAGTCGTAGAACGTGTGGGGCGTGCCCAGCGCGATAGGGGGCAACACCTGGTCACGCAGGGTGGCGATGGTGAACTCCGGACCGGTGATCCACTGTTCGACCAACACTTGCGAATCGTAGGAACTGGCGTCCTTCCATGCGGCGGTCAACTCAGGCAGCGAATTCACTTTCGCCATGCCGATACTTGAACCTTCATGGGCCGGTTTGACGATCAAGGGGAAGCCCAGTTCCGTCGCCGCCGAAATACAATCGGCCTCGCTCGCCAGCACGGCGTGACGCGGCGTCGGAATGCCGAGGCTGTGCCAGACCTGCTTGGTGCGCAGCTTGTCCATTGCCAGGGCGGAAGCCAGGATGCCGCTGCCGGTGTAAGGGATGCCCAAGCACTCGAGCAGACCCTGCATGCTGCCGTCTTCGCCGCCGCGACCGTGGAGAATGATGAAGGCCCGGTCGATTTTTTCGCTCAGCAGGCGCTGCAGGAAATCGTCGCCCACGTCGATACCGAACGCGTCGACACCGGCGCTTTGCAAAGCGAGCAGCACGGCATTGCCGGACTTGAGGGACACCTCGCGCTCGGCGCTCTTGCCACCGAACAGCACGGCCACGCGGCCGAAGGCTTTCGGGTCCAGGGTCGAGACCAGGTTGGCGTAGGCAGCAGTCATTTCAGTTTCCCCTCGCTGGAAGCCACGATTGCCCCAGCGAATAACGGACTATTCAACAGTTTCGGGGCCAGGCCACCGATGTCACCAGCACCCTGGCAAAGCAGGATGTCGCCGGCGCGCAGCAGCGGCTTGACCAGCGGCGCGAGGTCCACGCCGCGCTCGATGTAGATCGGGTCCAACTGACCGCGCTGGCGGATGCTGTGGCACAACTGGCGGCTGTCAGCACCCGGGATCGGCTCTTCGCCGGCCGGATAGACTTCCATCAGCAGCAGCACGTTGGCGTCGGCCAGCACCTGGACGAAATCGTCGTACAGGTCGCGGGTGCGGCTGTAGCGGTGCGGCTGGTAGACCATCACCAGGCGCCGTTCCGGCCAGCCACCGCGCACGGCCTTGATCACCGCCGCGACTTCGGTCGGGTGGTGGCCATAGTCGTCCACCAGCATCACGTTGCCGCCGTCCACCGGCAGTTCGCCGTAGACCTGGAAGCGTCGGCCCACACCCTGGAAGCCAGACAGGCCCTGGACGATGGCTTCATCGCTGACGCCTTCGTCGGTGGCGATGCAGATGGTGGCCAGCGAGTTCAGCACGTTGTGGTTGCCGGGCATGTTCACCGACACGTCCAACGGTTCGCGATCAGGGCGCAGCACGGTGAAGAACGTCTGCATGCCTTGCTGGCGCACGTTGATGGCGCGCACGTCGGCGTCTTCGCCAAAACCGTAGGTCACGGTCGGACGCTTGATCAGCGGCAGGATCTCGCGCACCACCGGATCGTCCAGGCACACCACCGCCAACCCGTAGAACGGCAGGTTGTGCAGGAATTCGACGAAGGTTTTCTTCAGTTTGTTGAAGTCACCGTCGTAGGTCGCCATGTGATCGGCGTCGATGTTGGTGACCACGGCCACCAACGGTTGCAGGTGCAGGAAACTCGCGTCGCTCTCGTCGGCTTCGGCGATCAGGTAGCGGCTGGTGCCCAGCTGGGCATTGGTGCCCGCGGCATTCAGGCGACCACCGATCACGAACGTCGGGTCCAGGCCACCGGCGGCGAACACCGAGGCGATCAGGCTGGTGGTGGTGGTCTTGCCGTGAGTACCGGCGACGGCGATGCCATGGCGATAACGCATCAGCTCGGCGAGCATCTCGGCTCGCGGCACCACGGGGATGCGCCGTTCCAGGGCGGTGGCGACTTCCGGGTTGGAGGTGTTCACGGCGCTGGAAACCACCAGCACATCGGCGTTGGCGGCGTTCTCGGCGCGGTGGCCGATGAAAATCTGCGCACCGAAGGATTCCAGGCGCTCGGTGACCGGCGAAGCCTTCAGGTCGGACCCCGAGACCTGGTAACCCAGGTTCAGCAACACCTCGGCGATCCCGCACATGCCCACGCCGCCGATCCCGACGAAGTGGATGCGGCGGATACGGCGCATTTCCGGCTGCGGCATGGCTTTGCGATTCTCAACCATGGGCCACCTCCAGGCAGGTATCGACCACTTGGGCAGTGGCATCGGGTTTGGCCAGGCGGCGCGCGGCGCGGGCCATGTCTTCGAGTGTTTGCGGCTGCATCAAGACCTCTGTCAGGCGTGCGGCAAGATCCGCGGCGCCAGTCGTTCTTTGTGGCATCAGGAAGGCAGCGCCTTCACGGGCCAAATAATCGGCGTTGCGGGTCTGGTGATCGTCGATGGCATGGGGCAAAGGCACCAGCATCGAGGGCAGACCGGCGGCAGCCAGTTCACTGACGGTGAGCGCGCCTGCGCGGCAGACCACCAGGTCGGCCCAGCCATAGGCTTGGGCCATGTCTATGATGAACGGCTGCACTTGCGCCTCGACGCCGGCGGCGCGATAGCGTTCGGCGGTCACTTCATCGTGGTTTTTGCCAGCCTGGTGAAACACCTCCGGGCGCAGTTCGGGAGCGACCTGCGACAGGGCTTCGGGCAGCAATTTGTTCAACGGTTCTGCGCCCAGGCTTCCGCCCAGGATCAGCAAACGCGCCTTGCGTCCGGCCAGGGCCGGGCGCGGTGTTGCGAGGAACAGCTCCGTGCGCACTGGATTACCGGTGGTGCGACGGCTGCCCGACAGGGTAAAGGTGTCGGGGAAGGCTTCACAGACCCGGGCGGCCAATGGCACCAGTAACCGATTGGCGGTACCGGCTACGGCGTTCTGCTCGTGAACGATCACCGGCACACCGGCCAGTTTCGCCGCGACGCCACCTGGGCCGGTCACGTAGCCACCGAATCCGACGACACAGACCGGCCGCAGCCGACGAATGATCGCCCGCGCCTGCCAGATCGATTTGAGCAGCATCAGTGGCGCCTTGAGCAGCGACAGCTTGCCCTTGCCGCGCAGGCCGCTGGCGTTGATCCGATGCAGCTCCAGGCCGGCGGCCGGCACCAATTCATTCTCGATGCCCCGTGGCGTGCCCAGCCAGTGCACGGTATAGCCGCGCGCCTGGAACTCCCGCGCACAGGCCAGCGCCGGGAACACATGCCCACCGGTGCCGCCCGCCATGATCAGCACGTTAGCGCCCATGAGTCGGCTCCTCGGCGAAGTCGCTCTCTTGGAATTCCATCTCTTCGCTGCCCAGATGCGTGCGACTCTCCCACTCGATGCGCAGCAACAAGCCGAGACAGGCGCAGCAGATCACCAGGGAGCTGCCGCCGTAACTGAGGAACGGCAGCGTCAGACCCTTGGTCGGCAACAGACCAACGTTCACGCCGATGTTGATCAGGAACTGACCAATCCACAGGAACGACAGGCCATACGCCACGTACGCGGCAAAAAACTGCTTGGCCTTCTCGGCCCACAAACCGATGTACATGCCGCGCACGCAGACGAAGACGAACAGCGCGACGGTCAGCAGCGAACCGACCACGCCCAGCTCTTCGGCGAGGACCGAGAACACGAAGTCGGTATGGGCTTCCGGCAGGTAGAACTGCTTCTGCACGCTGTTGCCCAGGCCTACGCCCAACCATTCGCCGCGCCCGAAAGCGATCAGCGCCTGGGTCAATTGATAGCCGGAACCGAATTGGTCGGCCCATGGATCGGTAAAGGTAATCAAACGCGCCATCCGGTACGGCTGCGCCTGAACCAGCACGGTCACCGCGCCGACCGCCAGCGCCACCATCAGGGTGAAACGGAACAGCCCGACACCGCCCAGGAACAGCATCGCCGCCGCCGCCCCCATCATCACTACAGTGGCGCCGAAGTCCGGTTCCATCAGCAGCAGGCCGGCCATCGGCAAAAGCACGATGAACGGCTTGAAGAAACCCATCCAGCTTTCGCGCACTTCTTTCTGGCGCCGCACCAGGTAACCGGCGAGGTAGATCACCACGAACACCTTGGCGATTTCCGAAGGCTGGACGTTGAAGAAGCTGAAGCCGATCCAGCGCATGGAACCGTTGACCTCACGGCCGATGCCGGGCACCAGCACCATCACCAGCAGGCCGAAGGCGCCGAGCAGCATCATCCAGCCCAGGCGCTGCCAGGTGGCGATCGGCACCATCATGGTGACGATGCACGCGCCCAGCCCGATCACCAGGTAAATCAGGTGACGGATCATGTGATAAAGGGTGTTGCCCGACTGCACGGCGGCCACTTCCGACGACGCGGAGGTAATCATCACCAGGCCCAGGCCGAGCAATGCCAGGCAACCGGCGAGCATCGGGAAATCCAGGTCGATGCCGCGCCCAGTGATCAGCGGCGACGGGTACGGTTTGATGATGTTCAGCAGGTTCATGCCAAGTCCTCCGTGGCCCGAGCGAACAACTGCCCGCGCTCTTCGTAGTTCTTGAACATGTCAAAACTGGCGCAGGCCGGAGACAACAGCACCGCATCGCCTCGGTGCGCGAGGGCACGGCATTGCTGTACCGCCTCGTCCAACGAACCCACGCGAACCAACGGCACGGCATCGCCGAGGGCATGGGCGATCAATTCCCGGTCGCGGCCCATCAGCACCACGGCGCGGCAGTTGACCACCACCGGGTCGCGCAGATCCTTGAAGTCGGCGCCCTTGCCGTCGCCACCGGCGATCAGCACGAGTTTGCCTTCGATGTCCGCGCCCAATCCTTCGATGGCGGCCAGCGCGGCGCCGACGTTGGTGGCTTTGGAATCGTTGTACCAGGCCACGCCATCCAGGTCGCGCACCCACTGGCAGCGATGTTCGAGACCGGCGAAGCTGCGCAGGGCCGAGAGCATGGCGTCGAACGGCAGCCCGACCGCGTGCCCAAGCGCCAAGGCCGCGAGTGCATTGGCCTGGTTGTGGGCGCCACGAATCTTCAATTCGCGCACGGGCATCAGGTTCTGGAATTCGAAGGCCAGGTATTTCTCGCCGTTCTCTTCGCGCAAACCGAAGCCTTTGAAATCCGGAACGCCGAGGCCGAAGGTCCAGCAAGGCAGCCCTTCGCTCATCAACGGCCGTGTCAGCGCGTCTTGCCGATTGAATACCACCTGCCGCGCGCCACGGAAGATCCGGTGCTTGGCCAGGTGATAGGCCGGCAGGCCGCTGTACCGGTCCATGTGGTCTTCGCTGATATTGAGCACGGTCGCCACTTCGGCGCCCAGGTCATCAGTGGTTTCGAGCTGGAAGCTGGACAGTTCCATCACGTACAGCTCGACGTCGTCGCTGAGCAGGTCCAGCGCCGGGGTGCCGAGGTTGCCGCCCACGGCGACACGCTTGCCGGCCGCAGCCGCCATTTCACCCACCAGGGTGGTGACGGTGCTCTTGGCGTTGGAGCCACTGATGGCAACGATCGGTGCCTTGGCGTTGCGGGCGAACAACTCGATGTCACCGGACAATTTCACCCCACGAGCGGCGGCAGCCTGCAGGGCCGGGGTCGCCAAGGCCAAGCCGGGGCTCACGTAGAGCTCATCGGCACGGCACAGGAATTCGACGTCCAGCTCGCCACAACGCACATCTACCTGAGGATAGTCACGACGCAGCGTGGCCAGCTCAGGCGGATTTTCCCGCGTATCGGCCACGGCGAACGACACGCCCCGGTTCGCCAGGAAGCGAACCAGGGACATGCCGCTCTTGCCGAGGCCGACAACGATGCGGAAGTGGTCAGAAGCGATCAGGGACACGCGCTCTACCTCAGCTTCAGGGTGGCAAGGCCGACCAGTACCAGAATCACGGTGATGATCCAGAAACGGACGATCACGCGCGGCTCGGGCCAGCCCTTGAGTTCAAAGTGGTGGTGGATTGGCGCCATGCGAAATACCCGGCGGCCGGTCAATTTAAAGGAGGCCACCTGAATGACGACTGACAAGGTCTCCATCACGAACACGCCGCCCATGATGAACAGGACGATTTCCTGGCGGACGATGACGGCGATGGTGCCCAGGGCCGCGCCCAGCGCCAATGCGCCGACATCACCCATGAAGACCTGGGCCGGATAGGTGTTGAACCAGAGGAAGCCCAGGCCGGCACCGATCAGCGCGCCGCAGAAAACAATCAGTTCACCGGCGCCCGGTACATAAGGAATCAGCAGGTATTCAGCGAATTTCACGTTACCCGACAGGTAGCAGAAGATCCCCAGCGCGCCGCCGACCATGACCGTCGGCATGATCGCCAGGCCGTCCAGGCCATCGGTGAGGTTGACCGCGTTGCTCGAGCCGACGATCACCAGGTAGGTCAGCACGATGAAGCCCGCGCCGAGTGGGATGCTGTAGTCCTTGAGCATCGGCAGGATCAGGGTGGTTTCCACCGGCGACGCGGCGGTCATATAAAGGAAGATCGCCGCGCCGAGGCCGAACACCGACTGCCAGAAATATTTCCAGCGGCTTGGCAGCCCGCGGGAGTTCTTCTCGATGACCTTGCGATAGTCGTCCACCCAGCCGATGGCGCCGAACAGCAGCGTCACCAGCAGCACGACCCAGACGTAACGGTTCGCCAAGTCGGCCCAGAGCAAGGTACTGATGCCGATGGACGACAGGATCAACGCGCCCCCCATGGTCGGCGTGCCGGATTTGGACAGGTGCGATTGCGGGCCGTCGTTACGAACCGACTGGCCGATTTGCAGGCTCTGCAAGGTGCGGATCATCCACGGGCCCAGGAACAGCGACAACGACAGCGCGGTCAGCACACCCAGGATCCCGCGCAGGGTCAGGTACTGAAAGACCGCGAAGCCTTTGTGGAACTGTTGCAGGTACTCCGCTAGCAGCAGCAGCATTAATGTTTCTCCATACGGGTGCCGCACAAAGCCGCGACGATATTTTCCATCGCTGCGCTGCGTGAGCCCTTGATCAATAGGGTGGTGTTCGGGTCTTGCTCGGCGCCCAGGGCCTGGATCAGCTCGGCCTGAGTGGTGAAATGCCGCGCGTTCTCGCCAAACGCGGCGACCGCATGAGCCATCATCGGGCCGACGGCGTACAACGCATCGACCTTGCCGCGTGCATAGGCGCCGACATCGTGATGACCTTGTTGCGCCCACTCGCCCAGTTCGCCGATATCCCCCAACACCAATACGGTGCGACCGGAGAAACCGGCAAGGATATCCACCGCTGCGCACATGGACGTCGGGTTGGCGTTGTAGGTGTCGTCAATGACGCGCATGCCGTTGCTCGCCAGCTGCGCGACGGTACGCCCCTTGACGGGTTGCACGGCATTCAAGCCGGCGACGATGCCCGGCAGCGGCACGCCCAGGGCATGGGCGGCGGCGGCGGCAGCCAGGGCGTTGGCAACGTTATGAGTGCCAAGCAGGTTCAACTGCACGCGTTCGGCACCGTCGGGGCTGTGCAGATTGAAAGCCGGGCAACCACGGACGTCGCGGTCCAGGTCGCTGGCGTAGAAATTCGCGGCGAGGTTGCTCAGGGCGAAGGTCAACACCTTGCGCTCGCCCGCCCGGGCCTTCCAGATTTCGAAGGCTTTGTCGTCGAGATTCAGCACGGCGACGCCTTGGGCATCCAGCCCTTCGATGATCTCGCCCTTGGCCTCGACGATTTTTTCCGGGCCGCCGAACTCGCCGACATGGGCGGTCCCGGCATTGTTGAGCACGGCCACGTGGGGCTTGGTCATGCCGACCGTGTAGGCAATCTCGCCCAGGCGCGAAGCGCCGAGTTCGATGACGGCGGCGCTGTGTTCCTGCGCCAGCTCCAGCAGGGTCAGCGGTACGCCAAGATCATTGTTCAGGTTGCCGCGGGTCGCCAATACCGGACCGCGGGTGCGCAGGATGCTCGCGAGCATTTCCTTGACCGTGGTCTTGCCGCTGGAGCCGGTGATGGCCGCGACTGGGTTGGCAAACGCCGCGCGATTCTGCGCGCCGAGCAGGCCCAAGGCCTGGCGACTGTCGCTGACCAGCAGTTGCGGCAGCGTACTGTTGGTCACTTCCCGCTCGACCAGCGCCGCGACCGCGCCTTTGCCCGCGACCTCGTTCAAGTAGTCGTGGCCATCGAAACGCGGACCGGCCAGGGCGACGAACAATTGCCCCGGCGCGATGGCCCGGCTGTCAATGCTGACGCCGTCAAAACTGGCGTCGGCGGCGATAAGGCGCGCGTTCAAGGCGTTGGTCAGTTCGCTGAGCTTGAGGGCCTTAAGCATGGGCCACCTCCCATGCGCTCAAGGCGTGATCGGCTTCCACCAGATCGGAAAAAGCATGGCGTTCGCCGTTGATTTCCTGATAGTCCTCATGCCCCTTTCCGGCCAGGACGACAACATCGTCCGCCGACGCACTGGCGATCAGTTGGGCAATGGCCTGGCCGCGACCGGCCACGAAGTCGACGTTATCGACCTGCGAGAAACCGGCGCGGATATCGTCGAAAATCCGCTGCGGGTCTTCGCTACGCGGATTGTCATCGGTCACAAGCACACCATCGGCCAGCCGCTCGACGACTTCAGCCATCAACGGACGCTTGCCTCGGTCACGATCACCGCCACAGCCGAACAGGCACAGCAACTTGCCCTTGGCGTGCGGGCGCAAGGCGGTGAGAACTTTTTCCAGCGCGTCCGGCGTGTGGGCATAATCGACCACAACCAATGGCTGGGTGCCGCCGCCCAGGCGCTGCATGCGACCGGCCGGACCCTCGAGTTGCGGCAGCATTTTGAGAATTTCGTCGAGTGCGTAATCCAGCCCGAGCAAGGCGCCGATGGCTGCCAAAACGTTGCTCAGGTTGAAGCGGCCCAGCAACGTGCTGCGCAGGAAATGCTCGCCCTGGGGCGTGACCAGCGTGGCGCGCACGCCTTCGTCATTGAATTGCGCCTGGCGGATATAAAGGTAGGCGCTGGTGTCTTCCAGGCTGTAGGTGATCAACCGGGACTCGCGTTGCTCGGCGGCCAGCTGCCGGCCGAACTCGTCATCGATATTGATGACCCGGCACTTCAGGTTATTCCAGGCAAACAGCCTGGCCTTGGCTTCACCGTAGGCCTGCATGGTGCCGTGGTAATCCAGGTGATCGCGGGACAGGTTGGTCAGCACGGCGACATCGAATGCCAGTGCGCTGACGCGGCCCTGATCAAGGCCATGGGAAGAAACCTCCATCGCAACGGCCTTGGCACCGGCCTTCTTCAGGTCGGCCAACGTAGCTTGTACAGCAATCGGATTTGGCGTGGTGTGCAGGCCGCTCTGCAGCGCACCGTGGAAACCGTTGCCCAGCGTCCCGACGATGCCGCAGTGCTGCCCGAGCAGGTCCAGCGCCTGCGCCACCAGTTGGGTGACGCTGGTCTTGCCGTTAGTGCCGGTCACGCCGATCAGGTTCAGGTGACGGCTCGGCTCGCCATAAAAACGTCCGGCAATATCCGACAATTGTGCCGCCAGCCCCTTGACCGGAATCAGTGGAACATCGGTGATGGGCAGCACGGTGGCGCCGTTGACCTCATAGGCCACCGCCGCCGCTCCGCGCTTCAGGGCGTCGGCAATGCGCGCGCGACCATCGAACCGGGCGCCCGGCACCGCCAGGAACAGGTCTCCAGCGCGTACGTCACGGCTATCAAGGGCCAACTCGCGAATCAACAAGTCGTGGCCGGCGTGGGCAAAAATCTTGTTCAGGCTCAGGGACATCAGCCACGCCCTCCGTCGGCTTTCAATGGAACGACCGGGGCGGTACTCGCCTGCTGGGTCGGTGGCAGGTTGTCCGGGGTGATGTTCATCAGCCGCAGCGTGCCGGACATGACTTTGCTGAACACCGGCGCAGAAACCAGGCCGCCGAAATAGCCGGCCTTGCTCGGTTCATCGATGACCACGACGATGGCATAACGCGGGTCGCTCATCGGGCCGAAACCGGCAAACAGCGAGCGGTAGGAGTTCTCGGCATAGCCCTTGGTGCCGACAGAAGTCTTGCGCGCCGTACCGGACTTGCCGGCAACGTGATAAGCCGGCACCTGGGCGCGATATACACCGCGCGGCGCCTCGATCACTTGTTGCAGCATGCCCTGCATCGTCTTCGCGACGTCTTCCGGAATCACTTGGGTGGTCTGCGGCGCCTTGTCGGTCTTGACCAGGGTCAGCGGCGCGATACGCCCATTGTTGGCCAGCGCGGAAAACGCGTGGACGAGCTGGATCGCGGTCACGGAAACACCGTAGCCGTAGGACAACGTGGCGGTTTCCGCCTTGCGCCATTCACGATAGTTGGGCAGGTTGCCGACGCGCTCGCCCGGGAAACCCAGGCCAGTGTCCTGGCCGAGGCCGATTTTCTGGGCCAGGCGATAAATCGCCTCGCCACCGATATCGAAGGCGATCTTGCTCATGCCGACGTTACTGGAATTGATCAGGATGCCGGTCAGGTCGAGCACCGGTCCTTCTGTCTTGGATACGTCGCGAATGGTGTACTTGCCGATCTGCAACGTACCCGGATAGACCTCGACGGTGTCGCTTGGCTTCCAGCGTCCGGTTTCCAGGGCAGCGGCCATGGACACGGCCTTCATGGTCGAACCCGGCTCGAATACGTCGATCATCGCGCGGTTGCGCATCATCGCCGGCTGCAGGTTGCGACGGTTGTTCGGGTTGTAGGTCGGCTGGTTGACCATCGCCAGGATCTCGCCAGTCTTGACGTCCATGATCACCAGGCTACCGGCCTTGGCACCGTTCTCGACGATGGCGTTGCGCAGCTCGCGGTTGGCCAGGTATTGCAGGCGCAAGTCAATGGACAACGCCAAGGGCTTGCCGGCCTTGGCGTTTTTCGTAACCTGGACATCCTTGATCAGCCTGCCGCGCCGGTCCTTGATGACCTGGCGCTTGCCGGCGACTCCAGCGAGCCATTCGTCATAGGCCAGTTCGACCCCTTCCCGTCCCCGGTCATCGATATCGGTAAAACCGACCATGTGGGCGGTAACTTCACCGGCCGGGTAGAAACGCCGGAACTCTTCGATGCCATAGACGCCCGGCACTTTCAGGTCGAGCACGCCCTGGCCTTGCTCAGGCGTCAACCCGCGCACCAGATAGATAAATTCTTTGTTGGCCTGGGCTTCAAGACGCTCGGCGAGTGCCTTGGGATCCTGGCCGAGGGCTGCAGCCAATGCCGGCCACTTTTCCTTGGCTTGCTGCATTTCCTTGGCGTTGGCCCACAGGGTGGTTACCGGGGTGCTTACGGCAAGGGGCTCGCCATTGCGGTCAGTGATCAAGCCACGGTGCGCCGGGATCGGGATATGACGCACGCTACGCGCATCGCCCTGCCCCTTGAGAAAGTCGCGGTCGACGACTTGCAGGTCGATGATGCGCCAGGCAATCGCTGCGACCATGATCCCGAGCAAGCCCAGGACCAGACGAAACCGCCACGGGAACAGCGCCCCTTCGAGTTTCATCATGGCGCCACCATCTGCACTTCGGCGGCGCCGGGAATGCGCATTTTCAGTTGCTCGGTGGCCAGTACTTCGATGCGGCTATGGGCAGTCCAGGTACTCTGTTCCAGGATCAACCGGCCCCACTCGGCCTGAGCCTTGTCGCGCACGCTCAGCTCGTTATAAAGAGTGTTGAGCAGCTGACGATTCCAATGGGCGCTGTAGGACACGGCGATAGCCGACACGAGCACGCCAATAAAAAGCAGCAGCATGAAAAAGCTGCCGCCCGGCAACGGCTTGGCGAAGAGCTTGCTCACCGCAACTTCTCCGCGACACGCATGACAGCGCTACGGGCGCGCGGATTGGCCTTGAGTTCTGCCTCGGAGGCGAACTGCGCTTTGCCGTGGATCTTGATCTTGGGGACGAACGCTTCGAAACGCACCGGCAGGTTGCGCGGCAGGTTGTCGGCTTCGCCTTTGGTGAGCTTGCGCATGAACAGCTTGACGATACGGTCTTCCAGGGAATGGAAGCTGATCACCACCAGGCGACCACCGATCTCCAGCGCTTCAAGGGCCGCTTCAAGGCCGGCCTCAAGATCGCCCAGTTCGTTGTTGACATGGATGCGCAGCCCCTGGAAAGCGCGGGTCGCTGGATTCTTGCCTTTTTCCCAGGCCGGATTGGCGACTTTCAGCACTTCGGCCAAGTCACCGGTACGCTCGAACGGCTTGACGTCGCGACGTTCGACTACCGCGCGCGCCATGCGCCCCGAAAAACGTTCTTCGCCATATTCCTTGAAGACACGGGCGATTTCTTCCACCGCAGCGGTGTTGACGAATTCGGCGGCGCTGACTCCGCGGGACGGATCCATGCGCATGTCCAGCGGGCCGTCGTTGAGGAAACTGAAGCCCCGTTCCGGGTCGTCCAACTGCGGCGACGACACGCCAAGGTCCAGCAGCACGCCACTGATCTTGCCGGCCAGGCCACGCTGGACGACTTCCGAACCGAGCTCCGCAAAGCTGCGCTGCACAACGACAAAGCGGCCGTCTTCGGCCGCTAGCGCTTGCCCGGTGGCAATCGCTTGAGGATCCTTGTCGAACCCCAGCAGCCGACCGTCCGGACCGAGCTGGCTGAGGATCAGCCGACTGTGCCCGCCACGCCCGAACGTGCCGTCCAGATAGCAGCCATCAGGACGTACGGCGAGAGCCTCGACGGCTTCGTCAAGCAGTACGGTGATGTGGTTAAAGCCGCTATCAGTAGTCACAGGATCAAATCACGTAGTTCATCAGGCATGGCGCCCGGTTGTTGAATAGCAGCAAGGTCGGCGGCGGAAACCGCATTCCAGGCATCTTCGTCCCACAGCTGGAACTTGTTCAGTTGGCCCACCAGCATCGCGCGCTTATCCAGCTTGGCGTATTCGCGCAGACGCGGTGGCACCAGGAAACGCCCGCTACCGTCGAGTTCGAGGTCGACGGCATTGCCGATCAGCAAGCGCTGCAAGCGGCGGTTTTCTTCACGCAACGAAGGCAGTGCGCGCAGTTTGGTTTCGATGATTTCCCATTCATCCAGCGGGTAGACCGACAAACATGGGTCAACAGCGTCGATCGTGACGATTAACTGACCCGAACTTCGCGAAACGAGCTCGTCACGATACCGGCTGGGCATGGCGAGCCGGCCTTTTGCATCGAGACTGATTGCGTTAGCTCCGCGAAACACGTCTGCGTTTCTCCACTTTTGGGCGGTTTACGTTCAAAAAAACCCACTTCATGCCACTTTCCGCCACTTGCGCACACTATAGGAATGCGCCCACCGCACCGTCAAGGCACGAATTGAAGGAAAAGCCTTATAGATCGGAGATTTAGGAGCGTTTCAGGAGGGGTAACAAGAATCTGACGTAGGAAAATTCGCCCGAACTTGAGGAAGCACAGAGGACTGCGCGCACAAGTTAAAGTGATTTATTAAGAGTAAGATTTTTTTGGTATTAGGAACTGCGTCTGCCAGTGATTCCGGCAGGGAGGGAAAAGGTGGAGAGTCGATCTGTAAGCCGGGTTCTGTCTTGAACAGTCATTCGTCTACGATGGCCATCACTGGACATCTTTAGCAACCTACCCGGTCCCAGCGCGGGCCACGCCTTGGGACCCTATTTGGTCTTGCTCCAAGTGGGGTTTACCTAGCCACGAACTGTTGCCAGCCGTGCGGTGCGCTCTTACCGCACCTTTTCACCCTTACCGGCGCCGAAGCGCTTAGGCGGTTATTTTCTGTGGCACTTTCCGTAGGCTCACGCCTCCCAGGCATTACCTGGCACTTCGCCCTATGGAGCCCGGACTTTCCTCCCCCCCCTAATTTTCATAGAGGGCAGCGACTGTCCGATCGACTCTCCGCCGCGAAGGTTAACGGTAGAGCGTTCCAAGAACAAGCGCTAAAAGCCCATGGCCAGCCCGGCACCCAGCTTTCACTGGTTCTTCTGTTTTTCCAGTGCGACCTGGTACAGCACATTCTTGCGCTCGCCGGTAATCTGCGCCGCAAGGGCGGCCGCGCGCTTGAGAGGCATTTCCTCGAGCAGCAGGTTGAGGATACGCATCGCTTCGCCACTGACGGCGTCTTCGCTTTCCGGCGGCGTCCAGCCCGCCACCAACACGACGCATTCGCCGCGCTGCTGGTTGCTGTCGCTCTCGACGAACTCACGCAGTTGCGCCAAGGGGAGCCCTTTTAGCGTCTCGAAGGTTTTGGTCAGCTCCCGCGCCAGCAAGGCCTGACGCTCGGGACCGAACACCAGCTCCATATCTTGCAGGCACTCCAGAATGCGGTGCGGCGCCTCATAAAAGATCAGCGTGCGCGGTTCTTCCTTTATAGCTTCCAGGCGCGCCCGTCGCCCCACGGCCTTGGCGGGCAGGAAACCTTCGAAAATAAACCGGTCCGACGGCAAGCCGGCCGCCGACAGCGCCGCGATCAAAGCACAGGCCCCAGGCACCGGCACCACACTTATCCCGGCAGCGCGAGCCTGGCGAACCAGGTGATACCCCGGATCGGAAATCAGCGGCGTACCGGCATCGGAAATCAGCGCCACATTGTCACCGGCCAGCAGACGGGTGATGAAACGACTGCCTTCGTCCCGCTCGTTATGCTCATGACAGGCGGCCAGCGGCGTGGAGATACCAAAATGCTGCAACAGACGTTGGGAATGGCGGGTGTCTTCGGCCGCGATCAGCGCAACGTCCTGCAGGATCTTCAAGGCGCGCGCACTGATATCGTCCAGGTTGCCGATGGGCGTCGCCACCACGTAAAGCGAGCCGGCGGCGGAATTCATAGCACCTGGAGCAGTCAAAACGCATACCTCATGGTCGGTCAAAACCGGCATTGTAGCGCGTAGCGTCGGTCTCGGCTGCTGCGCACCAAGGGCTTGTGCCCGCCACAAGAGTCAACTTCTCGTCTTTTATGCGGTACCACACCCTTTGAACCACCTAAATCATCCGATTCACACCACTAACATCGCGCCCCGGCCAACGCTTGGGTACAATTCGACGCTAATTTGATCTCGTATCAGGAACACTTACATGATCGCTTGCCTGCGGCTGCTCTCCGCCCTCTGCCTCGCTGCCCTCCTGGCGGCCTGCGCCAGCTCGCCCTCGTCCAGCCTTGGCGAACTTCCACGGACCCCGGATGCCAGTATCGAGCAGTTGCTCGAACAGGCCGCCCAAAGTAAAACGCCGGAACAAGCAGCCCTGTTGCGCCTGAGTGCCGCGGACCTGGCCTACCGCCAGGGCAATGCCGGCCAGTCCGCACAGATCCTGCAACAAGTGCCGATGGAACAACTCAAGCCCGGCCAGCAGATCTTTGCCAGCACGCTGTCGGCCGAATTGGCGATGACGCGCAATCAGCCCAAGGCAGCGCTGACTTCGCTGGGCCACCCAAGCCTGCAGCACCTGAGCGAAATGCCGGTGGAACAGCAAGTCCGCACCGGCACCGTCCGCGCTCGCGCCCTTGAGGCCGATGGCCAGACCCTGGCCGCCGCCAAGGAGCGGATCTTCATTGCCCCGCTGCTCGACAACGAAGCCGCAGTAAAAAATCACGAAACCATCTGGACGCTGATCGCCTCGCTGCCCACCGATCAATTGCAACCGACCACCACCGACGACCTCGGCGGCTGGTTGAGCCTGGCCAAGGCCGTGAAAACCGCCGGCACCCTGGAGCAACAACAAGCGGCCATCGACAGCTGGCGCGAGCAGAACTCGAAGCACCCTGCCGCACTGCAATTGCCGACGCCGCTGGTCAAGCTAAAAGAACTGGCGAGCCAGCCGCTGAGCAAGATCGCCGTGCTGCTGCCGCAAACCGGCCCGCTGGCCTCGGTCGCCAAGGCCCTGCGCGAAGGCTTTATGGCAGCTCACTACCAGGTGCAGCAGGCCGGGCAGAAGCCGCCGAGCATCCAGTTCTACGACAGCGCCAGCTTGACGTCGATGGATGACTTCTATCGCAAGGCCCAGGCCGACGGTGTCCAACTGGTCGTCGGCCCGCTGGAAAAACCCTTGGTCAAACAAATCAGCACCCGCCCGCAACTGCCCATCACCACCCTGGCGCTGAACTACAGCGAAGGCGAACAAGGCCCGCCCCAACTGTTCCAGTTCGGCCTGGCTCCAGAAGATGAAGCCCGTGAAGTCTCCCGTCGCGCTCGCGCCGACGGCCTGCATCGCGCCGCCGCCATGGTGCCGAAAGGGGAATGGGGCGATCGCGTATTGAAAGCTTTCAGCCAGGATTGGCAGGCGAACGGCGGAACCATCGTCGCAGTCGAACGCGTCGACCAGCCGGTGCAACTGGCCCAGCAGATCGCCGACATGTTCCAGTTGCGTCAGAGCGAAGGTCGCGCCAAGAGCTTGCAAAGCACCGTGGGCACAACGGTCGCCGCGCAGCCATCGCGTCGCCAGGACATCGAGTTCATCTTCCTCGCATCGACCCCGCAGCAGGCCCAGCAGATCAAGCCAACCCTGAACTTCCAGTACGCCGGCGACGTGCCGGTCTACGCGACGTCCTCTGTATTCAGCGTCAGCGGCGACCAGAATCAGTACAACGACATGAACGGCGTGCGCTTCTGCGAAACGCCTTGGCTGCTCGACGCCAATGACCCGCTGCGCCAGCAAGTCACCGCGCAATGGCCTCAGGCCGGCGGCAGCCTGGGCCGGTTGTATGCGATGGGTGCCGACGCCTATCGCCTCGCTCCGCGCCTGGGCCAGCTCAAGGCATTGCCAGACAGCCGGCTCGAAGGCCTGTCGGGCAGCCTGGCGATATCGCCGACCCAGCGCGTGCAACGTCAGTTGCCTTGGGCGCAATTCGTCAACGGCCAGGTACAGCGGCTGCCGGACACCCAGCGCTGATGCCTGACCGCTCACACCTGCAAAGCGGTAAGAATGCCGAGGGCCAAGCCCTCGCGCATCTTCAGCAACAGGGTCTGCGCCTGCTGGCGCAGAACTGGTTGTGCAAACGCGGCGAGCTGGATCTGGTCATGCTTGACGGCGATACAGTAGTATTCGTCGAAGTCCGCTATAGAAAAAATACCCAATGGGGTGGCGCGCTCGATAGCATCGATGCACGCAAGCGTCAGAAGCTGGTTTTCGCCGCGCAGTATTTCCTGCAACGCGAGCCTCGCTGGGCCGACCATCCCTGCCGCTTCGACGTGGTTGCCATCGACAGCAACCTCGATCAGCTGAACTGGCTACAAAACGCCTTCGACAGTTGAGCGCCCAGCCAAGCCGGACACCTTCACTTAACTTTTTGCTCTTTGCTTTGCGCGCCGCACATGTTTGTGCCGATAAGTCGCGCTACTTAAGGTCACACAGATGGACATGCAATCGCGAATCCGCCAGCTTTTTCAGGCCAGTATCGACACCAAGCAACAGGCGATGGACGTACTTGCACCGCACATCGAGCAAGCGAGCCAAGTGATGGTCAACGCCCTGCTCAACGAAGGCAAAATGCTCTCGTGCGGCAATGGCGGCTCTGCCGGCGACGCGCAGCACTTCTCCTCGGAGCTGCTCAACCGCTTCGAACGCGAACGCCCGAGCCTGCCGGCCATCGCGCTGACAACCGACAGCTCGACGATCACCTCGATCGCCAACGACTACAGCTACAACGAAGTATTCTCCAAACAGATCCGCGCCCTGGGCCAACCCGGCGATGTGCTGCTGGCGATTTCCACCAGCGGCAACTCGGCCAACATTATTCAAGCGATCCAGGCCGCACATGATCGCGAAATGATTGTCGTAGCATTGACCGGTCGCGACGGCGGCGGCATGGCATCGTTGCTGCTGCCTGAAGACGTCGAGATCCGCGTACCGGCCAATGTCACTGCACGTATTCAGGAAGTCCATCTGCTGGCGATCCACTGTCTCTGTGACTTGATCGACAGCCAACTGTTCGGGAGTGAAGAATGACCCCTAATCGCCTAGGCCTATTGGCCCTGACCCTGTGCCTCGGCATCAGCGGCTGCACATCGGTGGTTAATGCCAGCCGGGAAAAGCCGATTGAAGACGACCGCGGCACCCGCACCTTCGGCAGCAAGATCGACGACTCGCTGATCGAAACCAAGGTCGGCGTGAATATCGCCAAGGCCGACCCGGACCTGGACAACAACTCGCACATCGTCGTCACCAGCTTCAACGGCGTCGTGCTGCTGGCCGGCCAGACGCCACGCGCCGACCTCAAGGCCAAGGCCGAACAGGAAGCCAGCGCCGTGCAGCGGGTCAAGACCGTGCATAACGAACTCCAGGTCCTGCCGCCCTCCTCGCTGCTGGCGCGCCAGAATGACGCCTGGCTGACCACCAAGATCAAGACGCAGATGTTGACCGATGCCAGCATTCCTGGTTCGCGCATCAAGGTTGTGACTGAGAACGGTATTGTCTATCTGCTGGGGTTGCTGACCAAGCAGGAAGCGGCACAGGCGACCAACCTGGTGCAGGGTGTGTCTGGGGTGCAGAAGATCGTCAAGTTGTTTGAGTACATTGACTGATATCGAGCTCTGATTCGCTCAAGAAAACGGCGCTTGCTCCGCGATGGAGAGGCGCCGTTTTTTTATGGATACTGGTTGGTGTGTATATCCGTTGCTGCGGTTGCGGCCAGTAATGGTTCCGCTTTTACAGCGGCTCACTTTTAAGAGGCGCAAAAGTAAGCAAAACGCCTTTGCCCCACCACTCGGTGCCTCGCCTGGGCTCGGCATGCCCTCACTCCGGCATTGCTCCGTGGGCCCGCCGCGAAGGGCCGTCCCTGGCCCAGCGCGGCTATCCCGGCATCCATGCCGGGATGCCCACTCCACCAATGCCTGCGTTCGGCCAGCGTGGTTAACGGGGCGCCCGAAATCAACGTCCACCACGAGGCGGCCTGAAGCCGACCTGGTTTCGGTGGGACCGCGTTACTTCCTGTGGGGAGCGGGCTTGCCCGCGAAGAGGCCAGCACATCCAGCACCTTCATCCACTGACACTCAGCCTTCGCGAGCAAGCTCGCTCCCACAGTGGATCTTCAGGGAACATAAAACTCATGTGCACCACAGATCTCCTGTGGGAGCGAGCTTGCTCGCGAAGAGGCCACCACATCCAGCATCTTCATCGACTGACACTCCGCCTTCGCGAGCAGGCTCGCTTGTATGGTAGGACTTGAAGGGAGGAGGAGGGACAAGGCTCGATTCTGACTGTTGACGCAGTACAGACCGTGGGAGATTTCGCCCCTCCTCCTTTCACCTAAGCGCCGATAAAGAATGCATCTGGCTAGACCGACGATAGGAACAAGCCTGCGCCTCTGGGTGAGCCCTTCAAGTGCTCAAACCTTATCTCGGAGGAAATCCTATGGCAATGCCGGTCTCTTTATCAAAACCGATCGTGGGTGTGGATGTCGCCAAGAATGAATTGGTGATTTATCAGGCCGATAGCGATCTGCTTGAAGAGATCCCTAATACCAAAACATCCATCAAGCAGTGGCTGAAGGCCTTGCCATGCCCCGTGTCTATTGCCATTGAGGCAACCAACATCTACCACCTGGAGTTTGCTGATCTGGCCTATGAGGCCGGTTGCACGATTTACATGGTGGGCGGCTATGAACTCAAACATTACCGCGAAGGCGTGAAGATCCGCGCTAAAACCGACGCCTTGGACGCCAGGCTGCTGGCCCGTTACCTGAAAAACGAAGCCGAGGAGTTGCGCCCATGGACCCCGCCCTCACCGCTGTACCGCCAGCTCCTGAGCCTTTTGCGCCGTCGCGCAGCCTTGGTCCAGGCCAGGGTCGGCCTAGTGCAGAGCTGGTCGAATGAGCCGCTGCTCAAGGCGGCTTTTGCCGAACAAATAAAGTCCATGCAGCGGCTTGAAACGATGATCGAAAAGACGATCAACGATCAGCTCAAAGAAGCCGGTTTGCTCGGTCAACTGAAGCGCTGCCTGAAAGTTGAGGGCATTGGATTTCTAACCGGAGCACGCTTGCTCACGGCGTTTCAGCGGGGGGAATTTAGCAACGCGGATGCGTTTATCGCCTTTCTGGGCATGGATCTGCGGGTATCGAAATCTGGGCAAAAGGACGGTCGCCGCAGCTTGACCAAGCGCGGAGACCCCGAAGCCCGCCGGCTTTTGCACAATGCAGCGATGTCGGCTAGCCGTACAAAAGCCTGGAAACGGTTTTACGAAGCCCAAAGAGCTCGAGGCTTCAGCACCACTCAGGCGTTGGTAATGCTGGCTCGCAAGCTTGCTCGGGTGGTATTCGCCTTGCTGAAAGGGCAAAGCGAATATCAGCCAAAAGCCAGTTGAGGGCTTTCCCTCAACCATAGAATCTCCCACAGGGGGAACGCGGTCAGCAAGAAACAGGCCGGCTTTAAGGCCGCCTCGCGGTGGACGTTGACCTCGGGCGCCCCGTTAACCACGCTGGCCGAACGCAGGCATTGCGCAGTGGGCACCTCGGCATGGATGCCGAGGTAGCCGCGCTGGGCCAGGGACGGCCCTTCGCGGCGGCCCACGGAGCAATGCCGGAGTGAGGGCACACCGAGCCCAGGCGAGGTGCCGAGTGGTGGGGCAAAGGCGCTTTGCTTACTTTCGCGCCCTTCGAAAGTGAGTCGCTGTAAAAGCGAAACCATTAGCAGCCATAACCGCAGCAACGGATATACACACCACCCAACCCCACAAAAAAATGCCCGCATCTCACGACACGGGCATTTTTCTCAACCAATTAACCAAGCCTTCACACAGACCCGATCACTTCACCACTTTCAAACTCGGCCGCCCGCTAGGACGCGGCGGTTCGTCATCCGGTGGTGGCAGGTCATCATCCGCCTCGAACTCTTCCTCGCCGTCCAACGGCACTTCCAGCTCGAACACCATGCCCTGGCCATTCTCCCGGGCATAGATCCCCAGGATCGAGGCAATCGGCACGTACAGCGTATGCGGCACGCCACCGAAGCGCCCTTCGAAGCTGACCGCATCGTTGTCCATGTGCAAATGCCGCACAGCGGCCGGCGATACGTTCAGGACAATTTGTCCGTCATTGGCGAAACCCTGCGGCACCTGGACCGATGGATACTCGGCATTGACCAGCATGTGCGGGGTGCAATCGTTGTCCACAATCCACTCGTAGAGCGCGCGGACCAGATAAGGTCGACTGGAGTTCATAGCGGCTCCCTAAGCCTTAGCGCATGTCGCGTTCGGCACCAGACAGACTCGCCTGGAAAGCCTCACGCGCAAATTGGCGCTCCATATAATCAAGCAGCGGCTTGGCTGGCCGCGGCAGTTCGATACCCAGGATCGGCAAACGCCAGAGTATGGGCAATAGGCAGCAATCCACCAGACTTTGTTCCTCACTCAGAAAGAACGGCTTGTCGACGAACAGCGGCGACACGCCCGTCAGGCTTTCTCGCAACTCCTTACGCGCCACCACCCGCGCCGGCTCCTTGGCCCGCGGATCCAGGATCAGATCCACCAACCCGCACCAGTCACGCTGGATACGATGGATGAGCAAACGACTGTTGGCACGCGCAACTGGGTATACCGGCAGCAAAGGCGGATGCGGATAACGCTCATCCAAATATTCCATCACCACCGTCGACTCCCATAACGCCAGGTCACGATCGACCAGCGTGGGCAGGCTGCCGTAAGGGTTCACCTCAATCAGCTTCGGCGGCTGACGGCCCGCTTCAACGTAAATGATCTCGGCGCTGACACCCTTCTCTGCAAGTACGATGCGTACCCGGTGGGAATAGTGGTCGGCGGGGTCGGAGTAACAGGCCAACCGATTGGTCACGCCCATGGCGATCCTCCTCGCTTGTTGAAATTATCGAAAAACGGAAAAACGAGCGCGCCCAGAGGGCGCCTCCCGTAACCACCTGATCAACCAGGCTCGTTACACCTTCAGAGACGCCCTTGGGCGCGCACGATTAACAGCAACGGCTTACAACTTTATCAATGCACGTCTTTCCAGTATTCACGCTTGAGCAGATAGGCGAAGACGAAGAAGAACGCCAGGTACAGCAATACATACGTACCGATGCGCTGATGCTCCAGCTTCACCGGGTTGGCCGAATAGGCCAGGAAAGTCACCAGGTTCTTGACCTTTTCGTCGAACTGCTCAGGCGTCAGGCTGCCGGAGTTCGGCACGATGGTCAGCTGGTCGCAGGCTTCATGGGTCAAAGCGGTGCCGGTCAGCGGATCATATTGCTTCTTGCCGTCTTCGACGATCTGAACCTGCTTGCAGCCTACCACTTGCCGACCCTGCAGGCCGACCAGAACGTTCGGCATGCCGACGTTCGGGAAGACTTTGTTGTTCACGCCCCATGGACGCGCAGGGTCTTCATAGAACGAACGCAGGTAGCCGTAGAGCCAATCGGTACCCCGCACGCGTGCTACCAGGGTCAGGTCCGGGGGTGCAGCGCCGAACCAGGTCTTGGCGTCGGACGGCTGCATGCCGATGTTCATGTGGTCGCCCAGCTTGGCTCCGGTGAACACCAGCTTCTCGAGCATCATCTCGTGAGGGATACCCAGGTCATCGGCCACGCGCTCGTAGCGCTGGAACTTGGCACTGTGGCAACCCATGCAATAGTTGGCGAACGTACGGGCGCCGTCTTGCATGGCTGCTTTATCGGAAACGTCGATGTCGACTTTTTCCAGTTCCGGCCCACTTGAGGTAGACGCGAAGGACAGTACAGGCAGAGCAGCAAGAATCAGTACAGAAAATAGCTTTTTCATCAGCCAGTCACCCTTTCCGGAACCGGTTTGGTCTTCTCGAGCCTGGTGTAGAAAGGCATCAGAATGAAGTAGGCGAAGTACAGGAAGGTGCAGACCTGCGACAGCAGCGTCCGACCCGGGGTCGGCGCCAGTACGCCTAGCACGCCCAGGATCACGAACGAGATGCAGAACACCCAGAGCCAGATCTTGCTCAGCCAACCCTTGTAGCGCATCGACTTGACGGGACTGCGGTCCAGCCATGGCAGGACGAACAGCACGGCGATGGCCGCGCCCATGGCGATGACGCCCAGCAGCTTGTCCGGAACCGCCCGCAGGATCGCGTAGAACGGTGTGAAGTACCAGACCGGCGCAATATGCTCAGGCGTCTTGAAGGCGTTCGCCTGCTCGAAGTTCGGCTTCTCGAGGAAGTAACCGCCCATCTCAGGGAAGAAGAACACGATGGAGCAGAAGATGAACAGGAAGACCACGACGCCGACGATGTCTTTCACGGTGTAGTACGGGTGGAAGGCGATGCCATCCAGCGGTACGCCGTTCTCGTCCTTGTGCTTCTTGATGTCCACGCCGTCCGGGTTGTTCGAACCGACTTCATGCAGCGCGAGGATATGCAGCACCACCAGACCGAGGATCACGATCGGCAGGGCCACGACATGCAGGGCGAAGAAGCGGTTCAGGGTAATGCCCGAGATCAGGTAGTCACCGCGGATCCACTGGGTCAGGTCGTCACCGATGACCGGGATGGCACCGAACAGCGAAATGATCACCTGGGCGCCCCAGTAGGACATCTGGCCCCACGGCAGCAGGTAGCCCATGAAGGCTTCGGCCATCAGCGCCAGGTAGATCAGCATGCCGAAGACCCAGACCAGCTCTCGCGGCTTCTGGTACGAACCGTAGAGCAGGCCACGGAACATGTGCAGATAGACCACGATGAAGAACGCTGAAGCGCCGGTGGAGTGCAGCAGACGCAGGATCGAGCCGTACTCGACGTCGCGCATGATGTACTCGACGGACGCAAACGCCTCTTCCGCCGACGGGGTGTAGCTCATGGTCAGCCAGACACCGGTGACGATCTGGTTGACCAGAACGAGCAATGCCAGGGAGCCAAAGAAGTAGAAGAAGTTGAAGTTCTTCGGAGCGTAGTACTTGCTGAGATGGTCTTCCCACATCTTGGTCGCGGGAAAGCGCGCATCAACCCAGTCCATTAGTTTGCTCATCACGCTTTCTCCGTATCGACGCCAACGACAATGATGTCATCGGTCTCATAGGAATGCGGGGGAACCGGCAGGTTCAAAGGTGCAGGCTGCGATTTGTAGACGCGACCGGCCAGGTCATAGTGGGAGCCGTGGCAAGGGCAGAAATAGCCGCCGACCCAGTCCTTGCCCAAGTCGACAGGCGCGACTTCGGGACGGAACGTTGGCGAGCAGCCCAAGTGAGTGCAGAGGCCAACCAGAAGCAGGATCTCCGGCTTGATCGAGCGCGTCTCGGGGTTGACATATTCCGGTTGGACCGAGTTCTTGGAAGAGGGATCGGACAGCTGGCCCTCGATCTTTTTCAGATTCCCCAGAATCTCCTCTGTACGGCGGACGATGAACACCGGCTGACCGCGCCACTCAGCAATCATCTGCTGCCCTGGCTCGATCTTGCTGATATTCACTTTCACCGGTGCACCTGCAGCTTTCGCCTTGGCACTGGGAAACCATGACCCCACGAACGGGACCACGGCCCCCACCGCTCCTGCAGCACCCACCACGGATGTGGCTGCTACCAGGAAGCGACGCCGGCCTGCATTCACGCCGTCATTGCTCATTCAGTCCTCTCCCATCAGCTTTGTGGCCTGTTAGATCAGGCGTCTACTAAGTAAAAATCTGAACTTATAAAAATTTTGCCGAATGGTAATGAAAACCCCCAATTCTGACAAGGTAATTACCAAGCGGCCAAACCGCCAAGCCTTGTAGTATAGGGGCTCTACGAATGTGGCAAGTTGTCACAGAGCAATTATTTTGCCCATAAAAAAACGCCCAGCTCCGTGAGGAACTGGGCGCCTTTTGAACGCGGAAGCGAAATTAACGCTTCGAGTACTGCGGACGCTTACGCGCTTTACGCAGACCGACTTTCTTACGTTCAACTTCGCGAGCATCGCGAGTTACGAAGCCGGCTTTGCGCAGAGCACCACGCAGAGTCTCGTCGTAATCCATCAGGGCGCGAGTGATGCCGTGGCGGATTGCGCCAGCTTGACCACTTACACCACCACCGATAACGGTGACGTAGATGTCGAATTTTTCGACGGTCTCGGTCAGTTCCAGCGGCTGACGAACTACCATGCGGGCAGTTTCGCGGCCGAAGAAGTTATCCAGGGTGCGGTTGTTGATGGAGATGTTACCAGTGCCCGGACGCAGGAAGACGCGTGCGGTTGCGGTCTTGCGACGGCCAGTGCCGTAATTTTGAGTCGCCGACATAATGAACTATTCCGTTAAAACTTCAGTTCTTGGGGCTGCTGAGCAGTATGAGGGTGAGCAGCGCCCGCATAAACCTTCAGCTTACGATACATGTCGCGACCCAGTGGGTTTTTAGGCAGCATGCCTTTAACCGCGGTCTCGAGCACGCGCTCAGGGGCTTTGGCGATCAGCTTTTCGAAGTTGATCGACTTGATGCCGCCAGGAAAACCGGAGTGGGAGTAGTACATTTTGTCAGTGGTTTTAGCGCCAGTAACACGTACTTGCTCGGCATTGATAACGACGATGTAGTCACCGGTGTCAACGTGAGGGGTGTACTCAGGCTTGTGCTTGCCACGCAGACGGCTCGCGATTTCGGTGGCCAGACGACCCAGGGTCTGACCAGCAGCGTCGACGACAAACCAGTCGCGCTTTACTGTTTCCGGTTTAGCAGTAAAAGTTTTCATTCTTTATAGCCTCAGGGGCCGCCCTGTAAATTAGACGGCGGATCTTACTGAATAGTGCGTACTTTGACAAGTCAAAGGCAGCCGGATACAGACGCTTTCGGGGGCTCGGGTCGGCGCGTCCGTTCAACGGCAAGATTCTTCGGCGGCGGCGCATCACTTCCACTGCAGAAAGAGGTGCGCAATTATGCAGATTGCGAAAAATATTTCAACCTGCTTTTATGATTGTTTTGCCCAAGGAGTCCCCGATGGATTATCGCAAGCTAGGCCGTACCGATCTGAATGTCAGCGCCTTGTGCCTCGGAACCATGACCTGGGGCGAGCAGAACAGCGAGGCAGAGGCGTTCGCCCAGATTGAACGCGCCAAGGGTGCCGGGATCAACTTCCTCGACACCGCCGAGATGTACCCCGTGCCGCCCAAGGCCGAGACCTACGCCACCACCGAGCGTTACATCGGCAACTATTTCAAGAGCCGCGGCGACCGTGCCGACTGGGTCCTGGCGAGCAAGATCGCCGGCCCCGGCAACACCATCGACTACATCCGCGACAAGAACCTCAAGCACAACCGCCGCCATATCGTCGAAGCGCTGGACGCCAGTCTCGAGCGCCTGCAGACCGACTGGATCGATCTCTACCAACTGCACTGGCCGGAGCGCAGCACCAATTTCTTCGGACAACTGGGCTACACCCATAAGGCCGACGAAGATTTTACCCCGTTGGAAGAAACCCTCGAAGCCCTGGACGAGCAGGTCCGCGCCGGCAAGATCCGCCACATCGGCCTGTCCAACGAAACACCGTGGGGCACCATGAAATTCCTCGCCCTGGCCGAAGCCCGCGGCTGGCCCCGCGCAGTGTCAATCCAGAATCCGTACAACCTGCTCAACCGCAGCTTCGAGATCGGCCTGGCGGAAATCGCTATTCGCGAACAGTGTGGCCTGCTGGCCTATTCGCCCCTGGCGTTCGGCTTCCTGTCAGGCAAATACGAAGGCGGCGCGCGGCCGGCCAAGGGCCGCCTGACGCTCTACAGCCGCTTCATGCGCTACTTCAACCCGCAATCGGAAGCAGCCTGCAGCCGCTATGTGGCGCTGGCTCGCGAGCATGGCCTGGATCCGGCGCAGATGGCCTTGGCATTCGTTACCCAACAGCCGTTCGTGACCAGCAACATCATTGGCGCCACGACACTGGAACAACTGGACAGCAACATCGCCAGCTTCGACCTGAAACTGTCGGACGAAGTGCTGGCGGGGATCGAGGCGATCCACAAGGATCATCCGAATCCCGCGCCATAACCCCAAGCGGAACGTCCCTTGCACCGATCCCACGCCGAGCGTGGGATCGGTCACGCTGCATCACAGCGACCGCGCAATGATCTCCTTCATGATTTCGTTGGTCCCGGCATAGATCCGCTGCACCCGCGCATCGGCCCATGCCCGGGCAACCGGGTATTCCCACATGAAGCCGTAGCCGCCATGCAACTGCACGCATTCGTCGAGCACCTTGCATTGCAGGTCGGTGCCCCAGTATTTCGCCATCGCCGCGGTCGGCACGTCGAGCTTGCCTTGCAGGTGCAGTTCCAGGCAGCGATCGACAAAGACCCGGCCGATCTGGATCTCGGTGGCCATTTCCGCCAGTTTGAAACGGGTATTCTGGAAATCCGCGATGGATTTACCGAACGCCTTGCGATCACGGGTGTAGTCCAGCGTCCACTGCAGCGCTGCTTCGGCCGACGCCAGGCCACCGATGGCGACGGTCAGGCGCTCCTGGGGCAACTCTTGCATCAGGTAGGCAAACCCCATTCCCGCCTGCCCCAATAGATTTTCCTTCGGTACGCGGACATCCTGGAAGAACAGTTCGGAGGTGTCCTGGGCCTTCATGCCGACTTTTTCCAGGCGCTTGCCTTTCTCGAAGCCGGGCGTGCCCGCCTCCACGAGGAACAGGCTGGTGCCCTTGGCCCCCGCTTTCGGGTCGGTCTTGGCGACGACAATGACCAGGTCAGCCAGGAAGCCATTAGTGATGAACGTTTTGGAGCCGTTGATGACATATTCATCGCCATCCAGCACCGCCGAGGTCTTTACACCTTGCAAGTCAGAGCCCGCGCCTGGCTCGGTCATGGCGATAGCCGTGACCATTTCGCCAGACACCAGTTTTGGCAGGTATTTGTGCTTCAGCGCCTCGCTTCCGTAATGCAGGATGTACGGCGCGACGATATCGGAGTGCAGCGAGAAGCCGATCCCGGTCAGCCCCAGGCGCCCGACTTCCTCGATCACCACCGTACTGTAGAGAAAGTCCGCGTCCAGTCCACCGTAGGCCTGCGGCAGATGCGAGCAGAGCATCCCGGCCTCCCCCGCCTTGTTCCACAGCTGACGGTCGATGTGCCCCTGCTTTTCCCACTGACTGTGGTACGGCACCGCTTCTTTTTCAAGAAAGCTTCGTACCGTGTCTCGAAACAGTTCGTGCTCGGGACTGAACAGGGTTCTTGGGATCATGGGGCACCTATGGTTATTGTTCGATGGGCTATCCAAAAGAGCCTAAGCCTGCGGCTCGCAACAGGACACTGGACACATCCGACAAAAAATAAGACGATCCAGCCGTTTGGTGACCACTATCCCCTATAAAAATAAAGATTAATTATGTCCATGCACGGCTCCACGCCCTTGCGGCGCGTCAGCATCCTGGCAACCGACCGGGTTTTCGCTTCTACTCTCATGCAGGCCAAGGATTTTTTCCACCTGGCCAGCCTGCGTTATGGCAAACAACTGGGCCACGGCCTGACGCCGGCATTCGAAACCCGGCTGGTCAGCCCCGATGGCAAACCGGTGAACAGCTTCAGCGATGTGATCATGCCGGTGGACGGTGGCCTGGAAAATACCGACGTCATCATCCTGCCGGCCTTTTGGGATGACTTCGCTGGCCTCTGCCAACGTTATCCCCAGGTCTTGCCCTGGCTGCGCGAACAACACGCTTGCGGCGCAGTACTCTGCGGCGAAGCCACTGGGGTGTTCTGGCTGGCCGAGGCTGGGCTGCTCGATGGCAAGGAAGCCACCACCTACTGGCGTTTCTTCAATGCCTTCAAGGAACGCTTCCCCCAGGTGCACCTGAACCAGGACAAGCATCTGACCGACGCCGACAACCTGTTCTGCGCCGGCGGCACCACGTCGGCGTGCGACCTTTACATCTATCTGATCGAACGCTTCTGCGGCGCCAACATCGCCCAGGCCGTGGCACGGGATATCCTCTATGAAGTGCAGCGCAGCTATTCGCCCGGACGCATCGGCTTCGGCGGGCAGAAACTGCACCAGGACGTGATCATCCTGCAGATCCAGCAATGGCTCGAAGAGCACTTCGCCGACAAGTTCCGCTTCGAGGACGTCGCCCGCGAGCATGGCATGAGCATCCGCAATTTCATGCGCCGCTTCCAGACCGCCACGGGCGACAAGCCATTGCACTACTTGCAACGGCTGCGGATCGAAACCGCCAAGGGCCTGCTGTCCGGCAGCCGCAAGAGCATCAAGACCATCAGCTACGAAGTCGGCTACGACGATGCGAGCTTTTTCGCACGGTTGTTCCGACAGCATACCGACCTGTCACCGAACCAGTATCGGCAGCAGTTTCAGCAGGCGGCGTAGGTGGAAGGGCTTGGCACCGATCCACTGTGGGAGCTTGCTCGCGATGGCGGTGGTTCAGCAGCATGGACGTTGGCTGGCAGGACGCTATCGCGAGCAAGCTCGCTCCCACAATGTGTGCATGGAAAGGTCGCACCCTCTTGCACATTCCTACATAAAAAGCGGAATGCAGAGCGCCCCAGCGCTGGATTTCGCTCACATACACCACCGCATGAACGCCGCACCATCGCTCCCTGAACAACATCATCAGGGAAGAGCAACAATGACTATCGGATCAAGCTACAACTACCCCGCCTCCGCCGCCAAGGAAGTCGCTCGAACCAAGCGCTCGGCTGGCAACAAATGGGCGGTTCGCTTTCCAAACCCACCCGATTTGTGCTTCGACTATAGGGCGTTGGTCGAGCAGAAAAATGGCATCGCCAAGGCCACTGATCCACAACACAAAATTTGCATCATAGGCGCCGGCATCACCGGATTGACTGCCGCCAGAGAGCTTTATCGTTGCGGATTCACCCATATAACCTTAATAGAGCAATCCAAGCGCATAGGCGGCAGGCACCTGACCGTACCCGGAAGCAAACACTCCACCGCGAGCCATACCCCCTTTGAGATGGGCGCGATGCGCATGCCTTTCTTTAACCGGACGGGTGAGCCGCCGACAGAAGGGCGGTCGATGTTGGCTTATTACGCAAAAACGTTTGATTTATCGACTTCGGACTTCGCCAATCCAGGAAGCCAATGGGTCCGCTCGACGGGTATTTACCTGCGCGAGGGCAGCATTGGCGGCGAATCGACTCCGCAAATGCAAATCTGGAAAAATGACGACGGCCATACACCACCTCCCGGCAGAGAATTGCAAAAGGTCTATTCCAAGTGGAAAACCTTTGCCGACCGTATGACTCGACACGTCGCGGAGGTTTACGCCAGCGATGGGTGGGAAACCATGTGGGCCGCTATTGTTTCAAGATACGAGAGCGTTTCGTTTCGTGACTTGGTGACTATGCCGGCCTTAAAAACCTGGAATGAACGCTCACCGGGGGACTTTGGCGGGATGGGAATGTCCCTGGAAGAGTCCGCGATTTTCTATGCGATTGGCATAGGCGATGGTAGCTGGGGTGCCTTCTATGACGTCTGCTCGCTTTATCCCCTGCGTACCGCTATCTTCGGATTCAGCAGCCACCTGCAGCTGATTCATGGTCGGGTGGATTCGACGGGGGACCCGCTCGCTTCGCCCTACCTGCATAGCGAAGCCGTGTTTGACTCGAAGGGCCTGATTTTCGACAGCCCCCGCTACATCGGGCTAGGGGCGTTGAACGAGTGCCTGTTATTCATGAAAACCGATGAAACTC
The DNA here is from genome assembly GCF_051131955.1 of Pseudomonas sp. Z4-20. NCBI lineage: Bacteria > Pseudomonadati > Pseudomonadota > Gammaproteobacteria > Pseudomonadales > Pseudomonadaceae > Pseudomonas > Pseudomonas sp. Z4-20. The sequence goes on along the minus strand of NZ_CP071641.1, from coordinate 1,151,368 downwards.
GAAAGTCTTTTTATGAACACTGCCTCGAAGGAAACGACGGTCTGCTTACAGATTCATCCGTAACAAAACTGGTAAAACTGGCGAACCAAAAGACGCGCGTCCACTTCGACTGGAAATACAGCCAGCCCGAACAGACCCAACACCGTTTCGAGGATTTCGACTCAGTCATCATGACGCTGCCCTCGTGGCTGATTGAAACTCGTATCGAGCTTGAAAACTTCACCCCGAAAATGCTCCCCTTCGAGACAATCAATGCCTATAAAACAGCTCATTGGGAGACCAGTTGCAAGGTCTTTGCGCCATTGAAAAAGTCATTCCTTTCGAAAAACAGCAAAATTCCACAGGCCATCGTCACCGACAGCTTCATTCACGACGTCTACACCTATCGCTACAACGACCACTACAGCTATGACTGCATTCTGCTGAGCTATACGTGGGAAGACGATGCCACCAAACTCGCGTCATTCAGCGACAAGGAGCTTATCAGCAAGTGCGCCAGGGAGCTGGATCGAATACTCATGAAATGTACCAATATCCAAGAGAGGATTTCGCCCTACATCGGACTCGACCAAGCCGTGGTCCAACGGTGGATAACCGATAAAAACTCGCTGGGTTGTGCAAAGTTATACCGACCAGGTACCTACTGCGACGCTGTGAGCCTGATGAAGTACAACAGGGATTTTGGCCATCATTCGGGCCTGTATTTTTCCGGAGAATCGTTTTCCGTGGACGCTGGTTGGACAGAACCTTGCTTTCGAGGCGCCGTCGATGCCGTCATCCACATCTGCGACAAAACCGCTGCGATCTTCAATGGCGGATTCTCCCTGAACGACTACCCGCACTATAAGCTTGGAACCTGATCCTGGTCCGCTTAGCGCCATGCACGTTTGTGCATGGCGCTGCCGATTCACCAATCCTTTCAATTATCGTCTTCAGAAGCTGCCTACAACCTGTACGGAAACGGCCGACTTACATCCCTGCCTGTTTAGCCTCTCATATACACGCCATTACACAGCGTGAATAACAATAAAAAGAGGTTACCCCAATGAGCGAGCCAACCAGCCCTGTTCGTGTCGCCGTCGTGCAATTCGACCCACAGGTAGGCATCACCAATCGAGAAACCAATCTGCATCGCAGCCTCGCACTGGCGCAGAAAGCGGTCGACGGCGGTGCCAATCTCATCGTCCTGCCCGAACTATCGAATACTGGCTATTTCTTCCACAACCGACAGGACGCGTTTGAACACGCCGAGTCGATCCCCGACGGGCAAAGCGTGCAGGCCTGGATGGACTTCGCCCGCCAGTACCAGATCTACCTGGTAGCCGGTTTGACGGAGCGCGAAGGCATGCGGCTCTTCAACACTGGCGTCCTGGTGGGGCCTGACGGCTTCATCGGCAAATACCGAAAGACACATCTGTGGAATCTGGAAAAACTCTGGTTCACGCCAGGTGATTTGGGCTTTCCAGTGTTTGAAACACCTATAGGTCGCATCGGGTTGTTGATCTGTTGGGACATCTGGTTTCCGGAAGTGCCGCGAATTCTCAGCCAGCAAGGCGCAGACATCATATGCAGCTTGAACAATTGGGTCTGGACGCCACCGCCTCTGTTTGATGATGCCGGCAAATGCATGGCGTCCTACCTGACGATGACAGCCGCTCACGTGAACAATGTATTTATCGCAGCGGCAAGTCGCATAGGGGAAGAGCGAGGTGCTCGCTACCTAGGCTGTTCGCTAATCGCGGGCACCAACGGTTGGCCGATTGGCGCGGTGGCTTCCGCTGACCAGCAAGAAGTCCTGTTTGCCGATATCGACCTGACCAGCTCCCGTAGCGCGGCCATCTGGAACGACTTGAATGATCTACACCGCGATCGTCGATCTGACCTATACGATCAGATGCTCGGTTATACCCAGCACCCTTGTCTGCCGCGTTGATAAGGGAGCGACCCGATGGAAACTGCAAGCGAAAAGCTCGAACAACCCCAGCAGACTGCAAGATCACCACTGGACGTTGCCATCGTTTTGCTGATGCTCGGCACTATAACGCTGGTCATCTGGCTTTCATTCACCCACAGCGCTTCCTGGCCCGCCCATTGGCCAGACTACAGCCACATGGTATCGAACCTGCCACAGCCCACTGCCTGGTTACGCTGGGTATTGGGAGATATCAGCGAGGTGGCCTTCTACAAGCATGAGTTCGCCTCTATTGGATTACTAGCCGGGGCCTACCTAGCGTACCGGGCCAATCGGACCGGAAAAGCCTGGCAAGGTTTTTCCATCTGCTATGGCAGCGGCCTGTGGCCGTGGCTGGTCACCAGCTCATTGCTGGGGCTCTTGCTGAGTAACCTTTTGTGGGGCTGGACAGTGACAGCCACGACTTGGCAGCCCACATTTGCGGCTTTCGTTTCATTGCCAGCGGCGATGGTGCTGATGTTTGGCGGCGGCTGGAAGATCGCGATCAATGGCGCAATCATGGGTGCCCTGCTGGTTACCCCTGCGTGTCTAGTGATCGTCAACTACGTCTGCAATCCGCTCGGCTTGCCCGTCGTGATTGGCAATGTCTCGGGAATGGCCGTCGCCAGCGTCATTGCCTTCCTGCTCTGTCGCTACGTGCCAAGCCTTATGCAGTCACAGGCTCAAGCAGAGTCGTCGGAATCAGAACCACAACCAGCCCTCACCCTCACCAAGAAGCCTGACTACGGTGTCGTCTGGAGCTTACGCCGGGTCTTGGCGGACTTTTCGGAGGCGCCATTTTTCGGCAATGAGTGGGCCAGCCTCGGCCTGATAGTGGGTGCGTTACTGGCTTATAGCTTGAACCCTATGAGCCCTGCCTACGGCTCGGGCTTGCTCCTTCAACTGATCGGTGCCCAAGCATTGACCTCGGCTCTGGGCGTGATCATCTGGCGTCGACAATGGATGCTACGCGGGTGGTACCCCACCTACATACCGTTGGTATCCGTCGTACCGGCGGCGGTTTTGACCTACGGCGGCAGTTGGCTGGTCATTGCTTCAAGCGCTTTGCTAGGCGCATTGATTGCGCCGCCGCTGGCGTGCGCAATTGCCAAACGGTTACCCGCTGACATGCATGCCTACATCGCCAATGTCCTGTCCATGGCCATCAGCACCCTGCTAATCGTTCCGTTTATCGGATCTCTGATGATCAGCTGAGCCTTCCATCCCATGGCTGTATTGCGGCCCCTGAGGCGCGTACAGCCAATTCCTATTAAAAAGCGAGGTGATCCACATGGACTTGCCCAAACTGGCCATCGCGTCACTCGGCGGCACCGTAAGCATGCAGGCCCGGGCTGCCGGAGAAGGAGTGATCCCGACCATCAGTGGCGCAACCCTGCTGGCTTCGGTGCCGGAACTGACGAAGCTGGCACGCATTACTGTTGAAACACTGGGGATGTTGCCCAGCGCTTCATTGGATTTCGAGTTTTTATTGAGCGTTCTCCGCTGGGCGAACTATCAGATACAGCAAGGTGCGGTGGGTATTGTCATCACACAAGGTACGGATACGTTGGAAGAAACTGCGGCTTTTTTCGACCTGCTGTGGGACCACGACGAACCACTGGTTCTGACGGGAGCAATGCGCTCGGCGACCCAGGCAGGCGCCGATGGGCCGGGAAATCTGTTGGACGCCTGCCGGGTTGGCCTGGCCAGAAGCAGCCGGCAGCGTGGCGTCCAAGTGGTCATGAACGGGCAGATTCATTTGGCGCAGGCTGTTCGCAAAACCGATGCGATGGCAATGCAGGCTTTTTCTTCGCCTATTGTGGGCCCAAGCGGTCTGTTATTGGAAAGCAGCGTTCACTACTTGCATCCCACGCTGCAACGCAACGTTTTGCCGTTACCGAAGCAAACGACACAGAAAGTTGCCTTGCTACAAGCGTCACTGTCTGCCGACACCCAATTGTTGGAAAACATCGTCACGCTGGGCTACGACGGGTTAGTGATCGCTGGTTTCGGTGCAGGACATCTTTCTGAAAGCTGGACAGCGTTGGTTGATGTCATTGCCAAAAAAATCCCGGTCATTATTGCAACTCGCTGCGGCTCAGGATCCACGGCTCGTTCAACTTACGGGTTCAAGGGTGGCGAGATGGATTTGATTCGCAGAGGCGCATCGATGGCTGGCTTTTTCTGCCCACGCAAAGCCAGGATTCTCCTGTGGCTGCTGATTGGTTGCCAGAGACAGGATGATTTGGCTCGTTATCTGAAAGAGGACATCCGGTTTTAGTAGCTTTGAGACTTACCGATTCATTGCGGCGTTAGCCCGGAGGCCTGGCACCGATCCACTGTGGGAGCGAGCTTGCTCGCGATGGCGGTGGTTCAGCAGCATGGACGTTGGCTGGCAGGACGCTATCGCGAGCAAGCTCGCTCCCACAGGGTCCGGTGGGGAATCAATAAATAAAAAGGCCTGCAATCGCAGGCCTTTTCTATTCTCCGAATCCCTACGGCTTATGCGCCCGCGACAAGAATTCGTGGGATTGCATTTCCAGCAAACGGCTCAGGGTCCGCTGGAATTCGAACGTCAGGCGACCGCCGGTGTAGAGGTCCTTGAGCTCGACTTCAGCCGAGATGATCAGCTTCACGTTACGGTCGTAGAACTCGTCGACCATGTTGATGAACCGGCGGGCGATGTCATCGGTGGTGACGCTCATCTGCTCGACGCCGCTGATCAGCACGGCGTGGAAGATCTTGCCCAGCTCGATGTAGTCGTTCTGGCTGCGGGGACCGTCGCAGAGTTCGCGGAAGTCGAACCAGGCGACGTCATCACACGTGCGGATGGCGCGGATCTCACGGTTTTCGATGATCAGCACATCGTTCTCGACCGCCTGGGTGCATTCCGGCGTCAAGGCACGGAAGCTCTTGCGCAGGCTTTCTTCGGCGGCAGCGTCCAACGGAAAGTGGAACAGCTCCGCTTGCTCGAGATGACGGAGGCGATAATCCACGCCGCTGTCGACGTTGACGACTTCGGTGTGCTCCTTGATCAGCTTGATCGCTGGCAGGAAGCGCGCCCGTTGCAGGCCATCCTTGTACAGGCCGTCTGGCACGATGTTCGAGGTGGCGACCAGGGTCACGCCGTTCTTGAACAGTTCTTCCATCAGCGTGCCAAGAATCATCGCGTCGGTGATGTCGGACACGAAAAACTCATCAAAGCAGATCACCCGCGTTTCGTCGGAAAAACGCTTGGCGATGAGGGTCAGCGGGTTCTTTTCGCCACCCAGGGTCTTCATTTCTTCGTGCACGCGCTTCATGAAGCGGTGGAAGTGCGTCCGGGTCTTTTCCTTGAACGGCAGCGCTTCGAAGAAGGTGTCCACCAGGTAGGTCTTGCCACGGCCTACGCCGCCCCAGAAGTACAGGCCCTTGACCGGCGCCTGGTCTTTTTTGCCGAACAGTTTGCCCAAAAAGCCCGGCTTGTTGTTCGAAGCGGCAATCAAGTCGTCGTACAGGCGCTGCAAGTGCCGCACGGCCGTTTCCTGCGCTGCGTCGTGGAAGAACTCCGGGCGTTTCAAATCAGCTTGATATCGTTCTAGGGGCGTCATATTCGTTAGCAAGGCAACAAAAACGGGCCGTCACTGTAGCGACGGCCCGGGAGAATGGCAATCGGCCCTTTTCCGGACCGATGGTCGGATATTGCCTGGGATCAGTCCTGCGTAGGCGTCAGGGCGACACGCAGGGCGTCGATCGCCGCATCCCGGGCGCTGCTGTCGGCGAAAACCGGGCTGTTGGCCACGCATTCGCCGTCGAGCCAGACACTGAAACTGAGGTCGTCGCTGCGTACGTCCAGCGGCTGGCCGGCTTGCAGCTGCTTGGTCGCCTGGCCTGCGATCTTGCCGTCAGCAAAATTGCTCGAGAGCAACAATTGCTCGCCATCGGCCGACAGCAGGCGGAAGCGGAAACTGCCGTCGTCTTCGCGGAAGCTGACGAAGCGTGCCGCCTTGGCCGCTTTCTTTTTGGCCTGGGGCGCTACCTGGACCTGGCTGACGAACGAACGCAGGCCAACGGCTTCGCGCAGTTCGTTGAGGAACGGCGTTGCCACGGCCCGGGCTTTGCTCGCGCCCAGTTGCAGGATGTCTTCAAGGTCCGATGGACGCTCGATGAACTGGTGATAACGCTCGCGCGCTTCACCCAGCTCGCTGTCGAGCAACTGGAACAGGCGGTTCTTGGCTTCTCCCCAACCCAGGCCTTGCAGCAGTTCGCTGCGGAACTCGGCAGACTGTTCAGCCGTGGCGAAGGCCTGGAACAGCGTGAACAGATGCGAATTGTCCGGATCCTTGGCTTCGCCCGGCGCGCGGGAGTCGGTGACGATCCGCGAGATCGCGTCCTTCATGTCCTTGGCGCTGCTGAACAACGGGATGGTGTTGTCGTAGCTCTTGGACATTTTGCGACCGTCGAGGCCTGGCAGCGTGGCAACGCTTTCTTCGATCAGCGCCTCGGGCATGGTGAAAAATTCCTTGCCCTGGCCGAACAGGTGGTTGAAACGCTGGCCGATGTCGCGGGCCATTTCCACGTGCTGGATCTGGTCACGACCGACCGGCACCTTGTGGGCGTTGAACATCAGGATGTCGGCGGCCATCAGGATCGGGTAGCTGTAGAGGCCCATGGTGACGCCGGCGTCCGGGTCTTCGCCGGTCTCGACATTCTTGTCCACCGACGCCTTGTAGGCATGGGCACGGTTGAGCAGGCCCTTGGCGGCGACGCAGGTCAGCAGCCAGGTCAGTTCCGGAATCTCCGGAATATCGGACTGGCGATAAAACGTCACCCGGTCCACGTCCAGGCCACCGGCCAGCCAGGTGGCGGCGATTTCCAGGCGCGAACGCTGGATGCGCAGCGGGTCGTCGCATTTGATCAGGGCGTGATAATCGGCCAGGAAGTAGAACGAATCGGCATTGCTGTCGCGGCTGGCGAGGATCGCCGGACGGATGGCGCCGGCATAGTTGCCCAGGTGCGGGGTGCCGGTGGTGGTGATGCCGGTCAGGATACGGGTACGCGTCGTCATGGGTTTATCGCTTGTCAGACTGCTGTCAATTCGAGAGGCGCGGCAGGAGCAGATCCTTGAGATCGGTCAGCTTGCCATGAAAAAAGTGTCCGCATTCTGCCACTTTCAGCAGCTCATGGGGGCGCTGCAGCGTGTCGGACCATTCGTAGACAAGCCGGGGATCGACGACTTCATCGGTTTCAGGCTGGATCACCGTCAACTCACCACCCGTCGGCAGGGGCGATTGTTCATTCAGGCGCATCACGGCAGGTGCGACCATGAACAGGTGCTTGAGCGCCTGGCCCTGGACTTCCAGGCGACCGCCGAGGGTGGCGGCGACAAAACCGCCGAATGAGAAACCGAACAGCGTCAGGGGCAGATCCGGGTGCTTTTCCAGCAACCAGGCGGCCGCGGCCTGGGCGTCGTCCACTTCGCCGGTGCCCATATCGTGACTGCCGGCACTGGCGCCAACGCCGCGATAATTGAAACGCAACGTAACCAGGCCGGCGTCGCGTGCGGTACGTTGCAGGGTCGAGACCACCTTGTTGAGCATGGTCCCGCCCTGCACCGGGTTCGGGTGGCAGATCAGCGCCAGGCCACGGGGCGCTTCGCTGTCCAGGTACAAGGCTTCCAGTTGGCCCACAGGGCCATCGATGAATACAGGGGTTTCGCGCATAAGCAAGGGAAAGAACTCCGTGACCCCAAATAGGGTCGACTCGTCTAGCTAAAAGTCTGTGCCTGGCATGATTGCGATGTTCTTCGCGGTATACAGCGCAGGTCCGAGCCGTTAACGTAAAGCAAAGCCGTTTATAGAGGAAGGACTCGTGGAACACTCGCTCTTAGTTTGGCTGTTGCCGACTCTTGCCCTGGTTGCCGGTGTCGCCATTGGATTCCTGGTTGCCCGACTGCTGCCCAACGCGGTGCCCAACAGCACGCAGCGTCAGCTGGACGACATTCAGGAACGTTTCGACAGTTACCAGAATGAAGTGGTCACTCACTTCAACAGCACCGCGTCTCTGGTGAAGAAACTCACCCAGAGCTACCAGGACGTCCAGGATCATCTGTCCGAAGGCGCCAACCGCCTGGCCCTGGACGAACAGACTCGCCAACGCCTGCTGGCCGCCCTGCAAGCCGATGCGGCGCAGACGCCACGGGAACGCCTGACCCCACCAAAAGGGATCCAGGAACCGCCACGGGACTACGCCCCCAAGGCGCCGAATTCACCCGGCATGCTCGATGAGCATTACGGTTTGAAGAAGTAATTTCCAAGCGACACCCAAAAGCCCGCCCGATCACCTGATCGGGCGGGCTTTTTATTGGTTCTATTTTCTCACTTCAATTTGATTCCCCCGTGGCGAGGGAGCTTGCTCCCGCTGGGCTGCGCAGCAGCCCTATAGCAGCGAACACAATTTTCCTGGCACACCGAGTTGCCTGGTTTTGGGGCCGCTTCGCGGCCCAGCGGGAGCAAGCTCCCTCGCCACGGGATACAGGTTTCCTGAAGAATGATTCACTCCGCTTACGCCAACACTTCGCTGGCCACCTGGTCGATAGCCCCCTTGGTGATGTCGACAATCAGGTCAGCCTCCTCGCGGGTCAGGATCAGCGGAGGGGCGAAGCCCAGGATGTCGCCGTGGGGCATCGCACGGGCGATCATGCCGCGCTCCAGGCAGGCGGCTGAAACCTTCGGGCCGACTTTCAGCGCCGGGTCGAACGCCGTACGCTGGTCACGATCGGCCATGAACTCCACCGCCGCCAGCATGCCGTCACCGCGCACTTCGCCCACCAGCGGATGACCTTCGAGGGCTTCGCGCAAACGACGGTTGAGATAACCACCGACGTCCTCGGCGTTGGCCGTGAGGTTTTCCCTTTCGAGGATATCCAGGTTGGCCAAGGCCGCCGCCGCGCAGATCGGGTGTCCGGAGTAAGTCCAGCCATGGCCCATCGCACCTTCGGCCTGGGAGGCTTTTTCGATCACGCTCCAGACTTTTTCGCCGATGATCACCGCCGACAACGGTGCATAAGCACTGGTCAGCCCCTTGGCGGTGGTGATCAGGTCCGGCTTCATGCCGTAGCGCTGGCTGCCCATTTTCGAACCGAGGCGGCCAAACGCGCAGACCACTTCGTCGGCGATCAGCAGCACGTCGTACTTGTCCAGCACGGCCTGGATCGCATCCCAATAACCCGCCGGCGGAACGATGATGCCGCCGGTGCCCATCACCGGTTCGCCGATGAACGCCGCGACAGTGTCCGGACCTTCGGCGAGGATCATTTTTTCCAGCTCATCGGCGCAATAGCGCACAAAGTTCGCTTCGTCCATGCCCGCCGGGGCCTTGCGATACCAATGCGGACATACTGTGTGCTTGACGCCTTCGGCCGGCAGGTCGAAATGTTGGTGAAAGGCCGGTAGCCCGGTCAGGCTGCCGGTCATGATGCCCGAGCCGTGGTAGCCACGGTCACGGGAGATGATTTTCTTCTTCTGCGGCCGACCCAGGACGTTGTTGTAGTAACGCACCAGTTTGATTTGGGTTTCGTTGGCGTCTGAGCCGGACAACCCGTAGTAGACCTTCTCCATGCCCGTCGGCGCCCAATCCATGATGCGACTGGACAGTTCGATGATCGCCTCGCTCGAATGGCCAACATAGGTGTGGTAATAGGCCAGTTCCTTGGCTTGCTTGTAGATGGCGTCCGCCACTTCGGTACGGCCGTAACCGATATTCACGCAATAGAGCCCGGCGAAAGCGTCGATGAAATCACGCCCTTCATGGTCACGAATGCGAATGCCCGACGCACTCTTGATGATCCGGCCCTTGAGCGCGCCGCTGGCGTGGTCGTGGGCGTGGGTCGAGGGGTGCATGAAATGCGCACGGTCTTGTTCGAACAGCGTGTTGAGTTCTTGGCTCATGCGGGCTCTCCTGGGAACTGGCCTTGATGGTGCAGGCAAAAATATTTGGTTTCGACAAAGGGCTCAAAGCCCTCGCTGCCGCCCTCGCGGCCGAGGCCCGAGGCCTTCATGCCACCGAAGGGAATCGGGTGGCCGGTGAACTTGACGCCGTTGACCGCGACCATGGCGTGGTCGAGACGGCGAATCAGCGGATAAATGACGTCCAGGCGGTTCGAGCAAATATAGGCCGCCAGGCCGTACTCGGTGTCGTTGGCCATTTCGATGGCCTCGTCCAGGGTATCGAACGGCATCACCCCGGCGATGGGCGCGAAGTTTTCCTCGCGGTAGATACGCATCTGCGGCGTGACATCGGCCAGCACGGTCGGTTGATAGAACAACCCACCCAGAGCATGAGCCTCTCCGCCCACCAGGCGTTGAGCGCCGAGGGCCAGCGCATCGGCGACACGCTCAGCAGTCCCATCGAACGCCGCCTGGTGCATCAACGGCCCGACATCCACGCCCTGCTCTTGTTGATCGACCATGGCCGGCCCGACCCGCAAGGCACGGACAGCTTCGGCGAAACGGGCAAGAAATGCCTGATAGACCGGACGCTGCACCATGATCCGATTGGCCGCGCAGCAATCCTGGCCCGACGTCTGGAACTTCGCGTCGACGGCGACTTTCACCGCTAGCGCCAAATCGGCGTCGGCACAGACAATGAACGGCGCGTTACCGCCCAACTCCAGCGCGACTTTTTTCACGTCATGAGCCGCCGCTTGCAGGACCAATTTGCCCACCCGGGTCGAGCCGGTGAAACTTACCGAGCGCACGCGACGGTCCTTGACCAGGGTTTCCATGACCATTTGCGGTTCGCCCAAGACCACGTTGAAGACCCCGGCGGGAAAGCCTGCTTCCTCGGCCAGTTGCGCCAAGGCCAGGGCCGAGTAAGGCGTTTCATGTGCCGGCTTGACCACCACGGTGCAGCCGGCAGCCAGTGCGGCGGCAGCCTTACGGGTGATCATCGCCGAGGGGAAATTCCACGGCGTAAGCAGCGCGCAAACGCCCACCGGTTCCTTGACCGTGCCCAAGTGCGCGCCGGCGATATGGCTGGGGATGTTCTGCCCGTACAGGCGTCGGGCCTCTTCGGCGAACCACGGGATGAAGCTGGCGGCATAGGCGATTTCACCACGGGACTCGGCCAACGGCTTGCCCTGCTCCAGACTGAGAATGCGCGCCAGGTCTTCACTGTGCTCGTTAATCAACGCCGCCCAACGTCGCAGGATCGCGCCACGAGCCTCCAGGCTCTGCTCGCGCCATGCCGGGAAGGCGCGATGCGCCGCGTCCACCGTCGCGATGATCTGTGGCTGATCGAGCATCGGCACATGGCCGATCACCGTGCGCGTGGCAGGATTGCGCACCGCGATGCTCTGGCCGCTGTCGCTATGGACCCAATGGCCATCTATGTAGCAGAGCGCCTTGAACAGCAGCGGGTGTTGATAAGTCATGACGTTCACTCCAGACCGTGTGCGTGAATCCATGCTAGGGCAGCTAGGCCTGGGTCATTGCCCGTTTGCCAGGGGCCAAACCCTGGTTTTTTTCCGAAAAAGCCAGGTGGGAAGGTGTTTTCTGTGGTGCTCAGCAGGACTGCGCCAGCTCCGCCGGCAAGGCACCGGCAGCCTTGATGGTCTTGGTGACGATGTAGGTAAAGTAGCGCTCGATGCCGAGGTCTTCGAGCAGCAGTTGATCGACGAAACGCTGGTAGGCATCGACGTCCGGCGCCTGGATCATCGCCAGGTAATCCACACCGCCGCCGGTGGCGTAACAGAACGCCACTTCCGGCGCGGCGATCATGCGTTGTTCGAAACGGCGCATGTCCTGGGCGGTGTGTCGGGCCAGGGTGATTTCCACCAGCACTTGCTGGCGCTTGAACACCGCGCCCCAATCGATCTGCGCCCGGTAGCCAATGATCAGCCCCGCCGCTTCCAGCTTGCGCACCCGCTCCCAGGCCGGCGTCACCGACAGGTTGATGGCCTCGGCCAGGCTCGACTTGGTGATGCGCCCGTTCTCGGCGAGGATCTGCAGGATCTTCAGGTCGTAGCGATCGAGCTTGTGCATGGCCGGGGCTCTCCAGAGAATTCAGACATCACACCGCTCCCTGTGGCGAGGGAGCTTGCTCCCGCTGGGCCGCGCAGCGGCCCCAATGTCAGAGTCGCGATGGCTCAGGCCAAAAAGCAACGACTGCTTCGCAGCCGAGCGGGAGCAAGCTCCCTCGCCACGAGGTGGTGTGTCAATTGAGGGGGCGGTGTCAAGCCAACACATCCGCAATCACCACCATCGTATCGCCACACTGCACCAGCCCGGGAAAGTGCCGGGCCGCCAGCAGGCCGCTGCGGGTGGCGCGGTATTCGACCGGGGCGACGCCGCTGCGGGTAGCGTCGTAGATACGCGCGACCACCTCGCCGCAGGTCACGTTTTCGCCGAGGTCGCGGCACATTTCCAGCAAGCCGTCGTGCTCGCTGGCGATGAAGCAACTGGCGTCCGGCATGTCGAGCATCAGCGACGGTTGCAACTCGATCGCGCCCCGCAGGATGCCGGCGTGGATCAACAGGTTGCGTACCCCGCGCTCGGCGATCGCCACGCTGCGCGCGGTCGACGAACCGCCGCCGCCCAGCTCGGTAGTAACAAACACCTTGCCCTGGGACTCGGCCGCGGTGTCGTACATCGACCCGGCGTCCAGTTCCAGCATGCGCATGCAATAGGGCGCATTGAACGCCAGCATCGCGGCCTCGCAGCGCGCCTGCTGCGTTTTGTCAGGCAGCACATGGCAGGCGGCAAACGGTAGGAAATCCAGGGTCCGGCCGCCGGAATGAATGTCGAGGACAATGTCTGCCAAAGGCAACAAGGTGCGATTGAAATAGTCGGCGATTTTCTCGGTGACGGTGCCGTCCGGCCTGCCGGGGAAGCTGCGATTCAGGTTGCCTTTGTCGATGGGCGAGGTCCGACGCCCGGCATGAAACGCCGGGGTGTTCATGAACGGTACGATGATCACCCGCCCGCTGACGTCTTCGGCGTTCAACTGTTGCGCCAGCTTGCTCAGGGCCACCGGTCCTTCGTATTCATCGCCGTGGTTGCCACCGCTGAGCAGCGCCGTCGGGCCGCTGCCGCGCTGGATCACGGTGATGGGGATCATCACCGCGCCCCAGGCCGAATCGTCCCGCGAATATGGCAGCTTGAGAAAGCCGTGCTGCACGCCCTCGCGGCTGAAGTCGACCGTGGCGCTGATGGGGTTGCTGATGGGATTGATGGACAAGTCGGGCATGGCTCAATCCTTCACGAACAGTTGACGAGGCACGTTGCACAGCGTCTCGACGCCGGTCTCGGTGATCAGGATGCTTTCGGTGATTTCCAGGCCCCAGTCGTCCATCCACAGCCCCGGCATAAAGTGAAAGGTCATGCCCGGCTGCAACACGCTGTTGTCGCCGGGACGCAGGCTCATGGTGCGCTCGCCCCAATCCGGTGGATAACTGATCCCGATGGGATAGCCGCAACGGCTGTCCTTATGGATACCGAATTTCTCCAGCACCTTGAAAAACGCCACGGCGATGTCGCCAGTGGTGTTGCCTGGCTTGGCCGCGTCCAGGCCGGCGGCGATGCCCTCGACCACGGCTTTTTCGCCGTCGAGGAAATGTTGCGGCGGCTTGCCCAGGTAGATGGTCCGCGACAGCGGGCAGTGGTAACGCTTGTAGCAACCGGCGATTTCAAAAAAGGTGCCGGCGCCCTTCTCGAACGGTGAGTCGTCCCAGGTCAGGTGCGGCGCGCTGGCATCGGCGCCGGTGGGCAACAGAGGCACGATGGCCGGGTAGTCGCCGCCATGGCCGTCGGCGCCGAGGATGCCGCTGCTGTAGATCTCGGCCACCAGTTCGTTCTTGCGCATGCCCGGCTCGATGCGTTCGAGGATCCGGCTGTGCATGTTCTCGACGATCCGCGCGGCGATGCGCATGTAGGCGATTTCCTGCGGTGACTTGACCGCCCGCTGCCAATTCACCAGGCCGACCGCGTCCACCAGTTTGGCCTCGGGCAGGTGCTTTTGCAGCGACAGGTACGCGGCGGCGCTGAAGTAGTAGTTGTCCATCTCCACACCGATGCTCAGCGCGCCCCAGCCACGGGCGATGATTACCTCGCGGGACAAGTAGTCCATCGGGTGGCGCTCGCGGGACTGCACGTAAATGTCGGGATAGCCGACGATGTTGTCGGCCTGCATGAACACCGTACGCTTGGCGCCGTTGGCATCCTGGCCGCGACCGAACCACACGGGCTCGCCGTCCAGCGCCAGCAACACGCACTGGTGCACATAGAAGGACCACCCGTCATAGCCGGTGAGCCAGGCCATGTTCGATGGATCGGTGACCACCAGCAGCTCCAGGCCCTGGGCCTGCATGGCGGCCCGAACCTTCGCCAGGCGCTGGGCGTATTCCTCCCGCTTAAACGGAAGATTGACGACTATCTCTGACATCCATCTGCCCTCGAATCAATGACGCACGAATGAAAAATGGTTAGCGGCCGAATGGGAAACCCTTGCCCGCCGCCCGCGCCCGCTCGAACGCCAGGTTGGCGATGGCGGTGTCCTGGGCGCCGGTGCCCGTGAGGTCGCACAGGGTGATTTGCGACGGGCTGGTGCGCCCGGCCCGTTGCCCCGCCAGCACTTGGCCCAGTTCCATCAGCACCCGTTCGTCGCGGACGATTCCGGCGGCCAATGCGTGATGCAACTCGCCAAGCACGCGCGTCTGGCTCAGGCGATCGGCGACGTAGCAATCGACAGCCGCCAAGGCTTGCGGAGAAATTTCGTTCTTGTGTTCAGCGTCCGAGCCCATCGCAGTGATGTGCAGGCCGGGGCGCAAATGGCGCGCCTCGATCAGCGGCTCGCGGCTGGGGGTGCAGGTGATGGCGATGTCCACGCCTTCCAGGGCTTCGTCGACCGTGCAACATGCGGTGATCGACAATCCGCTGTCGCGCGCCAGTTCAACGCTGAACGCCTTGGCCTTCTCTGCGTCCCGCGCCCAGACCCGCACCTCGTTGATGGGTCGCACCAGGCGCAGCGCCTGGAGCTGCAACGCGGCTTGCTCGCCCGCGCCGATCAGCGCCACGCTGCGGCTTTGCTCGCGAGACAGGCACCGCGCCGCCACCGCCCCGGCCGCTGCGGTGCGCACGGCGGTGAGGTAGCCATTGTCCAGCAGCAGCGCTTCCAACAGGCCGGTGCGCGCCGAGAGCAGCATCATCATGCCGTTGAGGCTGGGCAGGCCAAGCTTGGGATTGTCGAAAAAGCCCGGGCTTACCTTGATCGCGAAGCGCTCCAGGCCCGGCAGGTAAGCGGTCTTCACGTCCACCTCGCCGTTATGTTCGGGGATGTCCAGCCGCAGGATCGGCGGCATCGCCACGGCCGCGGTCGCCAGCAGCACGAAGGCCTGCTCGACGGCATCGATGCTGGGCACATCCAGGGCGACGCAGCTGCGCAGATCCGCTTCGCTCAATAGGGTCACTTCACTCATGGCTGGCTCCGTTGCGAGTGGTTATTCATTGGCGCCGGCGATTACGCGGGCATGGTGTTCGGTGTCGACGTTGCGCCCGCTGACCACCAATACGATGGGCCCGCGGGGCTCGATCAGGCCATCGAGCAGCGCGGCGATGCCGACCACGGCAGCGCCTTCGAGCACCAGGCGTTCCTGGTGATAAGCGTGGCGGATGGCGTTGGCGATCGAAGCTTCCGAGAGCAGGTGCAGGTCGTTGATCAGTTGCCGGGTCATGTCGAAGGTGTAGCGGTTGTCCAGGCCGATGCCGCCGCCGAGGGAGTCGGCCAGCGTCGACAGTTCTTCGACGTCCACTGGGTGTCCGATCGCAAAGCTGGCGTGCATGGCTGCGCCCCGAGCCATGCTGATGCCATGGACCTGGATCGCCGGATTCGCGCTTTTGAGAGCCAGGGCCACGCCGGCGAACAGCCCGCCGCCGGACAACGGCACCAACACCTGGGCCACGTCGGGTTGTTGTTCAAGGATCTCCAGGCCGAGGGTGCCTTGGCCGGCGATGATCGCCGGATGATCGAAGGGCGGCAGGAAGGTTGCGCCCTGCTCCGTGGCAATGCGCTCGGCTTCACGCTGGGCATCGTCCTGGGACTGGCCAACGATGCATACCTCGGCACCCAGGTCGCGGATCGCCTGCACTTTGTTGCCCGGCACGAGGTTCGACAGGCAGACAATCGCCTTGATCCCTTGCTGCGAGGCGGCATGGGCCAGTGCCCGACCATGGTTACCGGTCGAGGCCGTCACCACGCCTGACGCTTTGCGCTCCGGGCTGAGTTGCGCCACGGCATTGCTCGCCCCACGCAGTTTGAAACTGCCGGTGACTTGCATGGATTCGAGCTTGAGATACACCGCCACGCCCATCAGTCGCGACAGGCTGGGAGAATGTTCCATGGGCGTGCGTCTGACCTGCGACTCGATGCGCTGGCGAGCGAGATAGACATCCTGTAGCTGCAACACTGCCATGACCGCGTCCCGAGCTGATGTGTTGGGCGCAGTCTAAGAGGGCTGGATTGTGGCAATGAATGTACTAGGGCAATTTAGTTTGCATTCGTTGCGATTGAACGAAAGTGAACTGAAAACTTGAAGATGACCTCATTCCCGTGGCGAGGGAGCTTGCTCCCGCTGGGCTGCGCAGCAGACCCAAAACCATTCGACCCGATGCATGAGAGACAATCGGAAACTTTTACGACTGCTTCGCAGCCGAGCGGGAGCAAGCTCCCTCGCCACAAAGGCCCCATGCAATTTTTAAGTAAACACCTTGCCTTCAGAGCACCCTCTTGCCCATCAAAAATCATGAATCTGCGGGTACTGGTTGAAGATTTCACGCATCCCCGCCAGCGCATGGCGCATTTCTTCGTCACTGCATTCGGCACCGACACACACCCGCACGGCACGAGGCTTGGGCGTCCCGCGTACGGTGAACGGGTCGGGCGACGTGACGGCGATGTGCTTGTGCCGCAGCGCCCGCACCAGGCTGTCCACTTCCCAATGGGGCGGGATGCCGATCCAGGCGTTCAAGGCGTGAGGGTGCTGGGCCAGCAGATGCTCGCCCATGTATTCGGTGACCATCGCCTGGCGTCCCGCCAACAGGCGTCGCTGCAAATGCACCAGCGATTCGGCGCGCCCATCGCGGATCCACCGGGCGGCGATTTCCGAGACCATCGGCGTGGCCATCCAACTGTTCACCCGCAGGATGCTCTCGGTGCGCAGCGCCAGGCGCTTGGGCACCACCAGGTAGCCGACGCGCAAGCCCGTGAGCACCGACTTGGTCATGCTCGTGCAGTAGAAGGACAGCTCCGGCAGGTAATGGCTGATGGGCGGCGCGCGGCGCTCGTCCAGCAACGGACCGTAGACGTCGTCTTCGATGATGTGCACGCCGAAACGCCGGGCAATCTCGGCGATTTCCCGGCGACGCGTGTCGGGCATCAGGCTGGTGGTGGGGTTGTTCAGGTTCGGCGTGCACACCAGCGCGGTGACGCGCTCGTTGCTGCACATGTCTTCGAAATGTTCCGGGTCGATGCCATGGCGGTCCATCTCCAAGCCCTTGAGGGTGAAGCCCAGCACCTGGGAATTGCCGATCACGCCGTGGTCGGTCACGCCTTCGCAGAGCACCACGTCGTCGGGGCCGGCCAGTGACGCCAAGGCGAGGAAGATCCCGTGGGCCGCGCCATTGGTGATCAGGATATCGTTGCGATCAACCTTGAGCCCCTGGCGACCGATCCATTGAGCCGCCGCTTCGCGATGGGATTCGAAACCGGCGATGGGGCGAAACGCGTGAATCCACGGCTGGTCTTCTTCGGTGCTCAGCTCGGCGCAGGTGTCGCGCCAGAATTGATCATGCTCGCGGGTGTGCAGGATGCGCGTGATGGAAAAATCCACCAGGGCGCGCTCGGGGCTATCGAGTATGTACGTGGCGACCCGGTCGCTCATGCGTCGCGAGACGAAGCTGCCACGCCCGACCTCACAACGCACCAGCCCCTGGCGCTCCAATTCCTTGTAGGCATTGGTGACGGTCTGCACGCTGATGCCCATGGCGTCGGCCACCTGCCGTTGCGGCGGCAGGCGCTGATCATTGGCCAAGGTGCCCTGTTCGATATCGTCGGAGATGGCCTGTACCAGGATCTTGTATTTGGATTCACCGCTACGGGCGACGTCCAAGGCTGTTTTCCACTTATCCATAACGCTGCAACCCGCGTGTGTACTGGTGCGCACAGCATTGCGCGGCAATCGCGGCAAAGCAATTGTCCTAGTGCAATACAATCAGCGCCGGGGCTTTTGTATGCTCGGCCCAAGGTCGTCATCCAGGCGGGTTCATCGCCCCGACAAAAAGCCGGATCGACCTGTACCGGCGCCGTTATCGATTCCAGGCCTCGCCCGGGTCCGCCGCTGTACGCTTTGCTCTTGTCACACTGCCTCCTAACACAGAACCGTCCCCCGACGGATCCACAAGAAACAGGAGATTTTATCGATGAGCAATTTTCTTCCCGGCACCTGCGCGCCCCTGCGCCGGCTCTTGTTGACCTGTGCCTTGATCGGCCTGGCCGGCAGCGCTCAAGCGGCGACCCTGGATACCGTCAAAAGCAACAGCAGCATCCGCATCGGCTATGCGAACGAAACCCCGTTCGCCTTCACCGAAACCGACGGCACCGTGACCGGTGAATCGCCGGAAATCGCCAAGATCATCTTCGCCAAAATGGGCATCAAGCAGGTCAACGGCGTGCTCACCGAATGGGGATCGCTGATTCCTGGCCTGCGCGCCGGCCGTTTCGACGTGATCGCCGCGGGCATGTACATCACCCCCGCGCGCTGCAAGCAAGTCTTGTTCACCGATCCCCAGTACCAACTGCCCGACGCCTTGCTCGTGGCCAAGGGCAATCCGAAAAAACTCCACAGCTATGAAGACATTGCCAAGCAACCGGACGTGAAGCTGGCGATCATGGCCGGCACAGTGAACCTGGCCTACGCCCGCGATTCCGGGGTCAAGGATGAGCAGATCCTCCAGGTCCCCGACACCACCGCACAATTGCAAGCGGTGCGCGCCGGTCGCGCCGACGCTGCCGTCGGCACGCAACTGACCATGAAAGGCCTGGCTTCCAAGGGTGGTGACAAGGTCGAGGCAATGACCGAGTTCAAGGACGATCCGTCCCACATCGGCTACGGCGCCTTGGCCTTTCGCCCCGAGGACAAAGACCTGCGCGACGCGGTCAATGCCGAGCTGAAAAAGTGGCTGGGCTCCGAGGAACACCTCAAGGCCGTCGCGCCATTCGGTTTCGACAAGTCCAACGTCACCAGCAAGACCGCCGCCGAGCTCTGCGCTCAGCCATAGTCGAACTGGCGTGCCGAAACGGGCATGACGCGCACGCGTGATGCCTGTTCCCTGCTTCATCGGATATCGGGTTGAACCATGGGCGAATTACTTCCGTTACTGATTCAAGGGGCCTGGGTCACGCTGCAGGTGACCTTCTTCGGCTCATTGCTGGCAATTGTCGCGGCGGTGCTCGCGGCCCTCGGTCGGCTGTCGCCGTGGCGCGCGTTGCGCTGGTTTTCGATTACCTACATCGAAGTGTTCCGTGGCACCTCGCTGCTGGTGCAGTTGTTCTGGCTGTTCTTCGTGTTGCCGCTGCCGCCGTTCAACATCGAGCTGAGCCCGTACGCCGTGGCGATCGTCGGCCTGGGGCTGCACATCGGCGCGTATGGGGCCGAAGTGATGCGCGGCGCCATCAGCTCGGTGGCGAAAGGGCAATACGAAGCCTGCACGGCGCTGAATTTCGATGGCTTCACCCGCTTCAAGCGGATCATCCTGCCCCAGGCTTTGCTGGCGGCGATTCCGCCGGGCACCAACTTGCTGATCGAATTGTTGAAGAACACCTCGCTGGTGTCGCTGATCACTTTGTCCGACCTGAGCTTTCGGGCGCGACAGTTGGACCAGGCGACGTTCCAGACCCTGGAAATCTTCAGCCTGGCGCTGGTGATGTATTTCATCCTCGCCCAGGCCATCAACCTGGGCATGCGCAGCATTGAGCGTCGGTTGAGCCGGGGCCGGATGCGTGGAGGCCTGTCATGACCCTGTTCGACTGGGCGTACGCGGCGCAGATCCTCCCGGACCTGTTGCGGGCCTCCCTCAACACCGTGGCCATTACCCTCATCGGTTTCCTGATCGCGATCGTGCTGGGGCTGTTCCTGGCGATTGGCCGGCGCAGCCGCAAGTTCTGGTTGTCGTGGCCGGCCACGGCGCTGATCGAATTCATCCGCAGCACGCCGTTGCTGATCCAGGTGTATTTCCTCTACTACGTGCTGCCCAACTACGGCTTGAGCCTGACGGCCATGCAGGTCGGCATCATTGGCATCGGCCTGCATTACGCCTGCTACATCGCCGAGGTCTATCGCAGTGGTCTCGACGCCGTGCCACGGGCGCAGTGGGAGGCGGTGACGGCGCTGAACATCGCGCCGTACGACGCCTACCGCAACATCATCCTGCCCCAGGCGCTGCGGCCGATCATCCCGCCGCTGGGCAACTA
Source organism: Pseudomonas sp. Z4-20 (assembly GCF_051131955.1). Taxonomy (NCBI): domain Bacteria; kingdom Pseudomonadati; phylum Pseudomonadota; class Gammaproteobacteria; order Pseudomonadales; family Pseudomonadaceae; genus Pseudomonas; species Pseudomonas sp. Z4-20. The sequence goes on along the minus strand of NZ_CP071641.1, from coordinate 1,130,916 downwards.
CCTGGTGGCGATGCTCAAGGACACGCCGGTGTTGTCGGCGATCACCGTGGTGGAAATCATGCAGCAGGCCAAGAACATCGGCTCCGAGCATTTCCGCTACCTGGAACCGATCACCCTGGTCGGCCTGTTCTTCCTGGCCCTGAGCCTTGCCCTGGCTTATCTGGTACGGCGCCTTGAAACGCGCATGGAGCTACGCTAATGACTTTACCTCTGTCCACGCCCACCGATTTGTCCCGGCGCAGCACGCTGGCATCGCAGCAGGAGGCCCCCGCCATGCAGGTTCCGACACCGTCCCGGCCGATTGTGAGTTTCCAGGACGTGACCAAAAGCTATGGCAGCTTCACCGTGCTGGATCATTTGAACCTGAATGTCGCGCCCGGCGAAAAAGTCGCGATCATCGGCCCCAGCGGCTCGGGCAAATCCACCCTGCTGCGGGTGTTGATGACGCTGGAAGGCATCGACCAGGGTCAGATCCGCATCGAAGACGATTCCCTGACCCACATGCCCAACCGCAACGGGGTGCTGGTGCCCGCCAACGACCGGCACATCCGCCGCGTGCGCGGCAAGATCGGCATGGTGTTCCAGAGTTTCAACCTGTTTCCCCACATGACCGCGCTGCAAAACGTGATCGAGGCGCCGGTGCGAGTGCTGGGCATGAACCCGAAAGAAGCCCGCGAGCGCGCCGCCGACCTGTTGGAGCTGGTGGGCCTGGGCAACAAGCTCGACCATTACCCGTCGCAGTTGTCCGGCGGTCAGCAACAGCGGGTGGCGATTGCCCGGGCGCTGGCGATGCGGCCCAAGGTGATGTTGTTCGACGAGGTGACTTCGGCGCTGGATCCGGAGTTGTGCGGCGAAGTGCTGAACGTGATCCGCAAGCTGGGCGCCGAACACAACCTGACGATGCTGATGGTGACCCACCAAATGGGCTTCGCCCGGGAGTTCGCCGACCGGGTGTGCTTCTTCTACAAGGGGCAGATCCACGAACAAGGCACCCCGGCGCAGATTTTCGAGCACCCGCAGCAGGAGCGTACGTGTGCGTTTTTGAGTGCGGTGAAAGAGGCTAATTAAACCTCAGCACAACATCTGATCTGGCAGCCATAAAAAAAGGGCCATGTTTCCATGGCCCCCCGTTTCATTTACCGCCCAGCAATCACGGATACTGCTGGTAAGTCTGCCCCTGCTGCTGCGGCGCCTGGTACTGCTGGCCCGGAATGGCCTTGAGGTTGACCTCGACACGACGGTTCTGCGCGCGGCCATTGACGTCGGCGTTGCTGGCGACCGGGTTGTCCGGGCCGGCTCCGCGAGCCGTGAGGTTGGCACCGCTCACGCCTTGCGACGTCAGGTAGGTCGCCACGCTCTGGGCGCGACGCTGGGACAGGTCCATGTTGTGCTGGCGGCTGCCAGTGCTGTCGGTATAGCCGACGATTTCGATCTGGTTCTGGTTGAACTCCTTGAGAGAGTTGGCCAGGTTGTTCAGCGGCTGGTAGAAGCTCGATGCGATGTTCGCCGAGTCGGTGGCGAAGGTGATATTGCCCGGCATGATCAGCTTGATCTGGTCGCCCTGGCGCTGCACTTCGACACCGGTATTGGCCATGCTGGCGCGCAGTTTCTTTTCCTGCTGGTCGGCATAGTAACCGTAGCCGGCCGCCGAAGCCCCTACCACCGCCGCGCCGATCAATGCCCCTTTGCCGCGGTTATCGTGGCCGATGGCCGCGCCCGCCAATGCACCGGCCAAGGCGCCGAGACCACCATACTTGGCGGTTTTGCTCATGCCGGAAGAATCGGTAGAGGCCTGGCCTTGGTTGTCATAGGGGTTGGGCGACGCACAGCCGGACAACAGGGCCACGGCAGTAGCGACAACGATCAAGCGACGCGAGGTGAACATGGAGATGCTCCTGGGTTTTCAGTCTGAGTGCCAAAGTGTAGGCAATCGACTCTGGCTGGCGTTGGAACGCGACAATCGTTAAAAATTCCGTCCCGCCGCGCTGCGCTTCGCCCGAGTCGACGATGGATCATCGGTCCAGGCGAAGTCCCCCTCAAGCCTAGGCCAAGCAGCGGCTCACGCCCCTGACGATCATCGCCACTTCCCGCCCGTCAATCGTCAGTGGCGGCAGCAGGCGGATGGTCTTGCCCCGGGTGACATTGATCAGCAAGCCGTGGTCCCGGGCGGCGCAGAGGGCCAGGTCACGGACCGGTTGCTTGAGTTCTACGCCGATCATCAGCCCTTGGCCACGGATCTCACGCACGTTCGGATTATCCGCCAACTCGGCCCGCAACCGACCGAGCAATTGCTCGCCCTGGCGCCGGGCATTCTCCAGCAGGCCTTGTTCCTCGATGATGTCCAACACCGTGCAACCGACGCGACAGGCCAACGGATTGCCGCCAAACGTGCTGCCATGGCTTCCGGGGGTAAACAGCTGAGCGGCCTTGCCCCGGGCCAGGCAGGCGCCGATAGGCACCCCGTTGCCCAGTCCTTTGGCGAGGGTCATGACGTCCGGCACGATGCCCTCGTGCTGGAAAGCGAACCACTGGCCGGTGCGGCCGATGCCGGTCTGGATCTCGTCAAGCATCAGCAACCAGGCGCGCCGGCTGCACAGGTCCCGCAGCGCTTTCAAGTAACCCGGCGGCGCGAGTTGCACGCCACTTTCGCCCTGGATCGGTTCAACCAATATCGCGACGATACGCTCGCCGTGGGCTTGCTGGACTTTTTCCAATGCGCCGAGATCGCCGAACGGCACCTTGATGAAGTCCCCCGGCAACCGATTGAAGCCCAGCCGCACCGAGGGTCCGTCGCTGGCGGACATCGTGCCCAGGGTGCGCCCGTGGAAAGCGTTGTCCATCACCACGACCAATGGTTGTTCGACGCCTTTGTGCCAGCCATGCAGGCGGGCCAGCTTCAATGCGGTTTCATTCGCTTCGGCGCCGGAATTGTTGAAAAACACCCTCTCCATCCCCGAGAGCTGCGTGAGCCTATGGGCCAACCGCTGCTGCCAGTCGATGCTGTACAGGTTGGACGTGTGCAGCAACAGGCCGGCCTGCTCACTGATGGCCGCCACCAGCTGCGGATGGGAATGACCGACATTGGTCACCGCCACGCCCGCCACCGCATCGAGGTATTCGCGACCGTCCTGGTCCCACAGGCGCGTACCCAAGCCATGGGTGAAGTTCAGCGCCAAGGGTTGGTAAGTGCTCATCAGGCAGGCGGCAGTCATGACATCTAGCTCCATCGGGTGGTTTTTTCCAGTATGGTTAGCCACTCTTGCTGGATAAACCTCGCCCTACTTCAATCATTTAAAAGCAGAGCTTGATAATGGACCTGTTCCAGGCAATGACCGTTTACGTGAAAGTGGTGGAAACCGGCAGCCTGACTGCGGCGGCGCAGGCGTGTGAAATGTCGACGACCATGGTGGGCAATCATCTTCGGGCATTGGAGCAACGCCTCGGGGCGCGCCTGATCAACCGGACGACCCGCCGCCAGCGCTTGACCGAAATCGGCTCGGCCTACTATCAGCGTTGCCTGGAAGTGATCGGGCTGGTCGCCGACTCCGAACGCTTGGCCGAGCAGACCCAAGGTGACCCCACCGGCACGTTGCGCATCACCGCGCCGCTGACATTCGGCACGGAGCGCCTGGCACCGGCGTTGGCCGAATTCAGCCAACGCTATCCGCAGGTCAAGCTCGATGTGGTGCTGACCAACCAGCGTCTCGATCTGCTCGACCACGGCTTTGACGTAGCCATTCGCCTGGGCCATCCCGACCCGAAGCTGATCGCCCGCCCCCTGATGGACTACACCCTCACCGTTTGCGCCTCCAAGGCTTACTTGGCCCGGCGCGGCACGCCGCAAAAGCCCGATGACCTGCAACACCACGATTGCCTGTCGTTCGCCTATTCGGCCGGCGACGAATGGCGCTTTGCCCAGGAGCATTGGCCGATCAACGGACCGGAGGGCGAAATCAAAGTGCCGGTGACCGGACCGATGCTGATCAACAGCTCTTCCGGCCTGCACCGTGCGGCCCTGGCCGGCATGGGCGTGGTGATGCTGCCCGATGCATTGGTGGAGCAGGACCTGAAGCACGGAGACTTGGTGGCCCTCCTGCAGGGCTATCAACTGCCCCACCGCCCAATGAGCCTGCTCTACGCCCAGGATCGCTACCGCTTGCCGAAACTGCGCAGTTTTGTCGAGTTTGCGTTGCACAAGTGGGGTAAACCCAGTCTGAACAGTGCCCGCTAGTGGCGCTCCGCCCCATCGGCTACTCTTCAGTCCTGGAGAGCATTTTGATATCAGGGCTGATTGAGGGAACGATGATGGACGACGCCTCGAAAATCGAATTGCTGCGGCTCGATTTATCCGATCTGGACGAAAGCGTGCTGCACACCATCATGGAGCTGGTCAGCGACGGCATCTGGGACTGGAACGCCAACACCGGGTTCGTCTACCGCAACCCCGGTTGGTACACGATGCTCGGCTACACGCCCCACTCGCTGAGCAATACCGTGCTGACGTGGGAGAACGTCATCCATCCCGATGATTACCCCCAGGTGATGGCGCTGTTCGATGACTACCTGGAACACCGATCCCCCACGTATCAGGCCGAATATCGCTGCCGCACGCAGGACGGTTCCCATATCTGGATCGAAGACCGCGGCTATGTGATTGCCCGCAACCCCGACGGCAGCGTGGCCCGGATGATCGGCGCCCATCGCAGCATCGACGACAAGAAGCGCCTGTTCCAACAACTGGAACGGCGCAACAAGTCCCTGGAAGCGGTCATCGAGGAACGCACCCGCGAACTGTCCCGGGTCAATCATCAATTGCAAATCCAACTCGACGAAAACCGTAGGCTCGCCGAAACCGACGCCTTGACCCTCGTCGCCAACCGTTATCGCCTGGAACAGGCGCTGCCGCTGGCCTGTGATCGCGCCCAGCGCTTTCGCGAACCGCTGTCGCTGATCGCGATGGACGTCGACGACTTCAAGGACATCAATGACCGTTACGGTCATGCCTTCGGCGACGCAGCGCTGGTGCAAGTGGTGCAGGCTGTCAAACGCTGCGAGCGCGACGGTGATCTATTGGTGCGCTGGGGCGGTGATGAATTCATCATGATTTTGCCAAGCACCTCCTTGGCCGATGCCGTGCTGATGGCCGAAAGCATTCGCCGAGGCCTGTCCGACCTGCTGCCGGTGGGCGACTTCCAGATCACGATGAGCTTTGGCGTGGTGCAACGGTTCGAGGACGAGCCGCAGGCGACGCTGCTGGACCGGGCGGACCAGGCGCTGTATCGCTCCAAGATGGGCGGCAAGAATGTGATTTGTGTCTGACTCGAATTGAACCCTTGAGGCGCTTGCAGCGGTCATAGGCTGTAACCCTTTCGAATCAGGTTCCTGCCGTTGACGACTCGACTCCCCTCCTGTTCACGCCTTTTCCTGGGTTGTGCCGGCTGGTCGTTGCCCAGGGAGCATTGGCCATCCTTTCCTGTCGAGGGCACTCATTTGCAGCGCTATAGCGCACGCTTTCCGGCCGTGGAGATCAACAGTTCGTTCTACCGCCCGCACCGCCCCGCGACGTACGCAAAGTGGGCCGACAGCGTGGCGCCGGACTTCCGCTTCTCGGTCAAGGTGCCGAAGCAAATCACCCACGAGCGGCGCTTGCACGATTGCGCCGGGCTTGTGGATGAATTCCTGGGGCAATGCTCGCAACTGGGCGAAAAACTGGGTTGCCTGTTGATTCAATTGCCACCGTCGCTGGCCTTTGACAGTGAGCAAGCCGGGCGTTTCTTTACGGCGTTGCGAGACCGCTATCAGGGCCACGCGGTACTTGAACCTCGACACCCGAGCTGGCTCGCACCGCAGGTCAGGGCGATGCTGCAAGACGAACGCATCGGTCGGGTCGCCGCCGATCCTTCGCCTCTACCAGGCGGCGATGAACCGGCGGGCTGGCCGGGGGTGCGTTACTACCGGCTGCACGGCTCGCCGCGAATTTACTATTCCCGATACGAAAACGCCTGGCTGCAGCAGCTCGCCCGGCAACTGAAGGCCGCCCCGGACACACCGACCTGGTGCATCTTCGACAACACCGCCAGCGGCGCCGCAACAGGGGATGCGTTGCGATTGATGGACTTGATGCGAGGGTAAAATATTCACCGGCGGCCGGTCCGACCGTGACAACATCGCCCGCGTCCAATAGATTAGGCGACCGGAAAAAAGCTCAATGCCTTTCTCGCCTTATCCAGCTAACAGAAGTAGTGAAATTTCAATGTCCGATTCCAATACCGCTGAATCTGTAGTCTCCCTGTCGTCCAAAGCGGAATACGAAAACTCCATCAATCTTTCACAGCATCTGCCCCAGGCCAAAACCATTAGCGAAATGGTTCTGGATGCCTTCCAGTCGAACCGCGAAAGCGACCAGATCCGCGAGCTGCGCAACGCCATTCGCCAGGCTCACGATGCCTTCGACGATGACAAGGCCTACGAACTGATGGGCCAGCTCAAGCAACTCAAGGACGCAGAAGCCGCCGATTTCGCCGCGCTGGAAGATCTCAGCAGCCGCTTCCCCATCAGCCGTATCCTGTCCAGCTACAAGGACGACCCGGATTTTCAGGAATTGGTCTATGGCCTGGCGCTGAAAGTGCTGAACCAGACCCACCAAGCCATCAGCAACCCGAGTGGCAGCAAGGGCAAGGCCACGCGTCCCAAGAAGGAAGCCGAGGTGTTTGTCATCAGCAAGGACGGCATCAGCGTCACCCTGCCCTTGCGCACACCACGCTCCAAACCCAACGTCGACCGCGAGGCGTTCGAGTTCCTGGGCTTCAATTTCGTTGGCGAAGGCGACGAAGCCGAGCTGGAAAGCGAAACGTTCCTGGACAATGACGGCACCGAACAGCCGGTCACACGCAAGAGCATTGTCACCGCCTTGCAGCAGCAAAAAGCCTTCGACGGCTACAGCATCGCCCAGCAATAAGCCCCGGTTGATTTCCCCTGTGGTCGCGACGCTCTGAGACAGCGGCCATGAAAAAGCCCCGCGCTTCTCTCGAAGGCGGGGCTTTTTCATGACTATCAGCTTTTCAAACAGCGCCGAGACGCTCGACCATATCTGGAAACTTTTCGACCAGTTTGATCAACAAAGCCGCTTGGGCATTAGGCTTGGATTTTTCCTGCTCCCAGTTCCGAAGGGTGCCTGGACTGGTCCGGATGCTCTTGGCAAAAACGGCTTGAGACATATGAAGCCGGTCACGCAAAGCCACGATTTCCTGGGCCGATACCTCGGGAACCGGTTTGTCCTCGATCGATATCTGGCGAAGGGTAATCTTGCCCTCGCGGTGAGCGGCCATCTCTTCGACGCCTTGCATCATCTCGGCAAACAGATCGCGCTTTTTCATAAGGTACCTCGTACTTTCAACTCAGCTTCTATGGCGCGCTTGAGCGTCTTCTCTTGCTCGGAGGTCAGGTTTTCCAACTCATCCTTGTCATAAATTGCAAACATCCAGAACTGACGGTCATTCATGAGCCAATAGTAAATAACTCGCAACCCACCTCGTTTCCCTTTGCCACGACGTTCATCGAACCAGCGCAGCTTACGAAAGCCTCCGGTACGTGGCATGACATCACCGACCTCTGGATGCCGCAGCATATAGGACTGGAGGAGGCGATATTCATCGTCAGCCAAGTATTGACCAACTGTGGCGGTGAACGACGTTGTTTCGAAAAATAGGGTTTGCATGGCCAAAACTATAGGCAAATTGCGTATAGTTCAACAAGCCACAACCTGTTGCGACGAATGACACCCCGCTTCCCGCGCCTGATTGCAAAAAAGCCCCGCGCTTCTCTCGAAGGCGGGGCTTTTTTGCAGCGTCTGAAGATTAAGGTGCGTAGGTCAGCAGCAGCTCACTCGGCACTTTGAAGTCCAGGGACATCATGACGCTCAGGGCGGTGATGGTGAAGATCGAGAACACGAACAGCTTGCGTGCCCAGACCCTGTCATCCACCGCCTTGTAGCCGGTCCAGGCCATGTACAGCCAGTACATGCCCATGGCGGCGGCGACGGCGAGGTAGCTCATGCCGGCGTAGCCGCTGAAGGTCAGCATCAAGGTCGCCACGAGGAAAGCCAGGATGTAGAGCAGGATGTGCTTCTTGGCGACCTGGATGCCACGCTTGACCGGCAGCACCGGAATCGAAGCGGCCAGGTAATCGTTGAAGCGGAAGATCGCGATGGCGTACGAATGCGGCATCTGCCACAGGCTGAACATCACCAGCAGCGTCAGCGCGGCCATGTCGAAGCTGTTGCTGACGGCGACGTAACCGATCACCGGCGGCATCGCCCCCGACAGGCTGCCCACCAGCGTGCCGTGGACCGACTTGCGCTTGAGGTACAGGCTGTAGAGGCCGACGTAGATGACAAAACCGATCACCGCGAACAACGCCGCCAACGGGTTGGCGACCCAATAGAGCAGCGCCACGCCGGCCACGCCCAACACGGTGGCGAACACCAGTGCCAGCTTCACCGACACCAGGCCTTGCACCAGCGCCCGGTTCTTGGTTCGCTCCATCTTGATGTCGATGTCGCGGTCGATGCAGTTGTTGAACACGCAACCGGACGCCACCACCAGGGAAGTGCCGATCATCGCCGCCAGGAAGATGGCCAGATCGACATGCCCTTTCGAGGCCAGGAAAAACCCGCCCGCCACAGAAAGCACGTTACCGAAAATGATCCCCGGCTTGGTGATTTGGATAAAGTGCTTCAGTGACATTCGGAGTTTCCTCAGTGCGCCATCATGTTGGTGTGGATACTGAACATGATCCACAACGACAGGCCGACCAACAGTACGATCACCAACGCCGCGAAGACGAACGCAATCACGTTGTTACGCTGGGCGGCCGAACGGTCCAGGTGCAGGAAGTACACCAGGTGGACCAATACTTGGACCACCGCGAAGATCAGGATGATCCAAAGCGTCAGGCTCTTCGGCAGCGTTGGATACATCACCAGGCCGAACGGAATGACGGTCAAGATCACCGACAGGATAAAACCGATGGCGTAGGACTTGACGCTGCCGTGGCCGGCGTCGTGGCCATCATGGGAATGTGCGTTAGCCATTTACAGAGTCCCCATCAGATATACAACGGTGAATACGCAGATCCACACCACGTCCAGGAAGTGCCAGAACAAGCTCAGGCAGCTCAGGCGCGTCTTGTTGGTGGCGGTCAGGCCATTTTTCTGGACCTGGTACATCATGATCGCCATCCAGATCAGACCGCTGGTCACGTGCAGGCCGTGGGTTCCGACCAGGGTGAAGAACCCGGACAGGAAGCCGCTGCGGCTAGGGCCGTAGCCTTCGGCGATCAAGATATGAAACTCGTTGATCTCCATGGCGATAAAGCCGGCGCCCAGCAGGAAGGTCATGGCCAACCAGCCCAGGACCTGGGTTTTCTTACCCTTGAACAACGCCAGCATGGCGAAGCCGTAGGTGATCGAACTGAACAGCAGCAGCGCGGTTTCGCCCAGCACGTAAGGAAGTTCGAAGATGTCGGCGCCCGACGGGCCACCGGCGACGTTGTTAACCAGCACCGCGTACACCGCGAAGATCGACGCAAACAGAATGCAGTCGGTCATCAGGTAGAGCCAGAAACCGAATACGGTCATCTCGCCCGAGTCGTGGTGATGGTCATCGTGCCCATGGTCATGACCATGGGCGTGTCCAACATTGGTCACTAAGTTCGACATGGTTTAAGCCTGTTCCAACGAGGTTTCAACACGGGTGGCGGAGGCTGGGACTTTCCCGGCCGCGACCAGGCGCTTGTGCTGCTCGGCTTCGATGCGCTCGATGACATCCACCGGCACCATGTAGCCCTGGTCATCACGGGCGGCATGGATGGTGAAATACACCACGGTGCCGACCAGGCTGGCGATGGCCAGCCACCAGATGTGCCAGATCATCGCGAAACCGAACACGGTCAACAGCGCCCCCATGACCACACCGGTAGCGGTGTTGTTGGGCATGTGGATCGTCGCGTACTTGGCCGGAGCCTGGTACGCGGTACCGTCTTCCTTGGCCTCGGTGAACGGGTCGATGACGTCCGCTTTTGGCAGCACGGCAAAGTTGTAGAACGGTGGTGGCGAAGAAGTCGACCATTCCAGGGTATGGGCATTCCACGGGTCACCGTGTTCGCACATGTTTTCCGGCTTCTTGCGGTCACGCACACTGACGTACAACTGGATCAACTGGCAGGCGATGCCGACCGCGATCATCACCGCACCGAACATGGCGACGTACAGGTACGGCACCCATTCAGGGTTGGTGGTGGCATTCAAGCGTCGGGTCATGCCCATGAAACCCAGTGCATAGAGCGGCATGAACGCGACGAAGAAGCCCGAGATCCAGAACCAGAACGCTGCCTTGCCCCAACCTTCGTGCAGCTTGAAGCCGAACGCTTTCGGGAAGTAGAACGCAAAGCCCGCGATGTAGCCGAACACGGCGCCGCCGATGATCACGTTGTGGAAGTGCGCGATCACGAACAGGCTGTTGTGCAGCACGAAGTCCGCACCCGGGATGGCCAACAGTACGCCGGTCATGCCGCCGATGGCGAAGGTCACCATGAAGCCCAGGGTCCATAGCACGTGGCTGGTGAAACGCAGGCGGCCCTGATAAATGGTGAACAGCCAGTTGAACAGCTTCACACCCGTCGGGATCGAAATCAGCATCGTCGCCAGGCCGAAGAAGGCGTTGACGCTCGCCCCCGAACCCATGGTGAAGAAGTGGTGCAGCCAGACCATGAAGCCCAGCACCGAGATCGCGCCGGAAGCGTAGATCATCGAGTGGTGGCCAAACAGTTTCTTGCCAGAGAACGTCGAGATGACTTCGGAGAAAATACCGAACGCCGGCAGGATCAGGATGTACACCTCAGGGTGACCCCAAGCCCAGAACAGGTTGACGTACATCATCGGATTTCCACCCAGCTCATTGGTGAAAATGTGGAAATCCATGTAGCGGTCAAGCGTCAGCAAAGCCAGGGTAGCGGTGAGGATCGGGAACGAAGCGACGATCAGCACGTTGGCCCAGGTGCAGGTCCAGGTGAAGATCGGCATGTCCATCAGCTTCATGCCCGGGGTGCGCATTTTCAGCACGGTGGCCAGGAAGTTGACCCCCGTCAGCGTCGTACCCAACCCGGATAGCTGTAGCGCCCAGATGTAGTAATCCATCCCCACGCCCGGGCTGTATTGCAGGCCCGACAGCGGCGGATAGGCAACCCAACCGGTCTTGGCGAATTCGCCGACGCCCAGGGACAGGTTGATCAGCACCACGCCGGACACCAGCAGCCAGAAGCTCAAGGAGTTCAGGAACGGATAGGCCACGTCACGCGCGCCGATCTGCAGCGGCACTGCGAGGTTCATCAGGCCGGTGAAGAATGGCATCGCCATGAAGATGATCATGATCACACCGTGGGCGGTGAAGATCTGGTCATAGTGTTCAGGCGGCAGGTAGCCGGGCGAACCCTCGGTGGCCATGGCCAGCTGGGTACGCATCATGATCGCGTCGGCAAAGCCGCGCAGCAACATGACCATGGCGACGATGATGTACATCACGCCAATCTTCTTGTGGTCGACCGACGTCAACCACTCGGTCCACAGATAGGTCCACTTCTTGAAATAAGTGATACCTGCAAACAATGCCAGACCACCGAGCGCGATGATGGCGAGGGTCACCATGACAATCGGCTCGTGGAACGGGATCGCTTCCCAACTTAATTTACCAAACATCGTTTACTCCTCTGCCCCGGCAGCTGAATGCGAGCTCATGTCCATCCCTTCCATGTTGTGGACCACTTCCTTCTCGTGCTTCTCGTGATGCATCGGCTTGCCCGGATTCATCCCTTCATACTTATCGATGATGGTCTGGAACAGGTTCGGCGTGACCGACGAGTAAAGTTCGACTGGGTTGTTCTGGCTCGGCTTGGAAAGGGCTTCGTATTCAGCTTTTTCAAGCTGTTTAGGTGCCTTCTTCACATCGTTGACCCAGGCGTCGAAATCTTCCTGGGTCGTGGCGATTGCTTTGAACTTCATACCGGTGAAACCCGCGCCGCTGTAGTTGGCGGAGATACCGTCGAGTTCGGCGTTCTGGTTGGCGATCAGGTGCAGCTTGGTCTGCATGCCGGCCATCGCATAGATCTGGCCGCCCAGGCCCGGGATGAAGAACGAGTTCATCACGGTGTCGGAGGTGACCTTGAAGTTGATCGGCGTATGGGCCGGGAACACGATCTTGTTGACCGTGGCAATGCCTTGTTCCGGATAGATGAACAGCCACTTCCAGTCCATCGAGACCACTTCGATGGTGATCGGCTTGACGTCGGAGTCCAGCGGGCGGTACGGATCCAGGGCGTGGGTCGACTTGTAGGTGATGTAACCCAGGGCAATGATGATCAGTACCGGAATGGTCCACACCGCGATTTCGATTTTGGTCGAGTGGGACCATTTCGGGGTGTAGGTGGCACTGGTGTTGGACGCGCGGTATTTCCAGGCGAACAGGAACGTCATGACGATAACCGGCACGACGACCAGCAACATCAGCAGCGTGGCGGTGATGATCAGGTTTCGTTCATCCAGGCCGACCTGGCCCTTGGGATCGAGCAAGGTCATATTGCAGCCTCCCAGCAGCAACGTGCCGAGCAGCGGCAACAAGCCTAGTAATCGGGGGTACCTGTTTTTACTCATCTCACGACCTCTAAAGCAGCTTGCGCAATGCAGTTGGGTTTTGATCGCCAACACTTCACCCTGCCAAGGGTTGGCATTTTCTTGGATTGAATAAGGGCTGCCCTTCGAACGTCAGACGCTGTTCGACACATCCTGGGCCAGCAGTGAGTTCTTATTCGTTGGTCAAAGGCCTAGTTCAAGCCCAATTCCATTTGGTGCGGGTAGTTGGAGGCACCGACACCTGGGGTCGCATGGGGCGCTCGCGCCCTTCGACCACTCTCGTGCTCAAGCCTGAGCCGGGTCGGAAAATCGGTGCGGGCGATTGTAGTGAGCTGGAGCCTTGGAGACCATGTCTTAACCCGAAATAATTTTTATCCGATCCGGCAACAATCTGTCGCCGCTATTGCAACGGGCCAGCATGTTATCGAAATTAATTCTCAACAAGAACCCCAAAAATCGTAGGGCTACTACGCCCGATTTAGACAGCTCCAGGGCATCCCATCGGACCTGAACGCCCTTAATGCGCCCATTTTTCGGGGGCTGTACGGCAGGATGCTTCGCTGTTAAAAATGCCTGCTCCAACAGAGAACTGGCGAGCGAACCAGGGCCAATCCGGCTGTTTTTTTGTTGCAGGATCGGACGCCTATTCACGCCTTGAAAGGTCGCCGGGGGCGAGATATGTGACAACGTGTCGCACGTTGTCGCAGGGCATTCTTGTCCCGGATCAAGGCTGTCTCCCGCTGGGACTGAAATGCAAAACGCCCCGGCTCCTGAAAGAAGAAACCGGGGCGTCTCAAGCGTTTCGTCAGCGAAGCGGCTTGCGATTACGCGACACCAGCAAAGGCACCAGCACCACGGTCAACACGAACGCCACCAGCGCCCATTGCGCCAGCGACAGACCGAGGATCGGTGGATACGGGGTGGAGCAGAAACCATCGACCTGGAAGCCCAGCGGGAAAATCTTCGCCAGCGGCAGGTCGTCCACAATCGGTTGCAGGACGTCGACGCCACAGCTGACCGCGGGGAAAAACTGGGTGTACACGTGATGACCCGCCACGCCTGCCCCGGCCAAGGCACACAGCACCACCAGGCCTTCGAAAATCGTCAGGCTGCGGCGCGTGCGCATGGCGGCACCGATGAAGGCGAAGATGGCGATCAGCAACAACGCATAGCGCTGCAGGATGCACAGTGGGCATGGCGCTTCGCCGAGTACCACCTGCATGTACAGCGCACCGCCGATGAGCCCCAGGCAGATCAGCCCCAGCAGCACGAGGTAGCGCCGTTCTCGGCCTAACCGCATCATTTCCTCACTCATTGCGTTTCCCTTTATAGACATGGATCGACGCGCGACCTGGCGGCACCCGGCGCGCTATCGGATGGCCGAAGTCTACACGCAGACCATGGCCGTGAACGAGCCGCCGTCGGCAACATCAAGGGAATAGACAGGAAGAGAGTTAACTGTGGATTAATTCTGGCTGGGGAAGGCTCTTTGGAATGGGGCCGGACAGTGCCGCCCCCATCGCGAGCAGGCTCGATGCTGTCTTATTCCAGCGCCGCTGCCGGACCAAAGAACTCGTAGCGGCTCTGTTGCGCTGGCACGCCCAAGGCCTTGAGGTGACGCTTGACGGCCGCCATGAAACCCTTCGGTCCAAGGAAGTAGGCATCGACGTCCCGCTGCTCCGGCAGCCATTGCGCCAACTGTTGCTCGCCCAACAACCCGACCTTGTCAGCCACGCGACCCGAACCGTCGTCTTCGTCGTAGCAATAAAAACGCTTGAGTTGCGGGTGACGCGCGGCCAGGTCGTCGATCCAGTCGCGGAAAGCGTGGACGCCGCCGTTGCGCGCACAGTGGATGAAATGCACCGGCCGCTCGGTTTGCAGCGCAGCCTGCAGCATCGCCAGGGTTGGAGTGATGCCAACGCCGCCGCTGATCAACACCAGCGGCTTATCGCTGGCCGTGAGGTAAAAGTCCCCGGACGGCGGGAAGAGCTGGATGCTGCTGCCCACCAGGAAATCGTCGTGCAGGTAATTGGACACGCGACCGCCCGCCTCGCGCTTGACGCTGATGCGGTATTGACCGTTGTCCGCCAGGGCCGACAGCGAATAATTGCGCCGCACTTCTTCGCCGCCCAGCACCAGCTTCATGCCGATGTACTGGCCCGGCTCCGCTTGCAGAATCGGCCCGTTGTCCGCCGGCTCGAAGTAGAACGAGGTGATCTCCGAGCTTTCCGGCACCTTGGCCGTCAGGATGAACTCGCGCTCGCCGCGCCAGCCGCCTGGTGCCGCGGCCTTCTGGTCATACAGCCCGGCTTCGGCGCCGATGAGGATATCGGCCAACTGGTTGTAGGCGGCGCCCCATGCCGAAATCACTTCAGGCGTGGCGATTTCCTCGCCCAGCACCTCGGCGATTGCCCGCAGCAGGCATGAACCGACGATCGGATAGTGTTCCGGTTGAATCTGCAAGGCGACATGCTTGTTGACGATTTTCGCCACCAGGTCGCCCAACTGGTCGAGCTGATCGATGTGCCGCGCATACATCAGCACACCGTTGGCCAAGGCACGCGGCTGGTCGCCACTGGCCTGGTGGGCCTGATTGAACAGCGGCCGCACTTGCGGGTACTCAGCCAGCATCATGCGGTAGAAGTGAGTGATGAGCGCTTCACCACCGCTTTCCAGCAATGGGACGGTGGAGCGGATAATGGTGCGTTGTTCTCGACTCAGCATGGGTAACTCCTCGCTTGGAACTGATAACAGATGCCTAGGTTTATCAGTTTCCGTGCCAATAATTTATTCCTTTAATTTCAATAGATTGAGAACAAGATAGTCATAACGACACGCTACCGTTTATAGTCAATATGACCAGATGGAGTCATTATGACCGCAACCTCCTTGCTCACCTCGCTGCTGCCCCTGGTGGCGGACCTGTCCCGCGAACTGCCGGAGAGCGAGCGCTACCGCCGCCTGCTCGGCGCCTTGCGCGCCCTCCTGCCTTGCGATGCCGCCGCACTGCTGCGCCTGGACGGCGACTGCCTGGTGCCGTTGGCGGTGGATGGCTTGAGCGCCGACACGCTGGGTCGGCGGTTCCGCATCAGCGAGCATCCGCGTTTCGAGGCGTTGCTGGCCAGTGCGCAGCCGACTCGCTTCGCCACCGACAGCGATCTGCCCGATCCATACGATGGGCTGGTCGAGGGGCTGGACGAGCATCTCGAAGTCCACGATTGCATGGGGTGCCCGCTGTTCGTCGATGAGCGGCCCTGGGGATTGCTGACCCTCGACTCCCTGGACCCGGAACGTTTCGAGCCCATCGACCTGAGCGCCTTGCAAGCCTTCGCGAGCCTCGCCGCCGCAACGGTCAGCGCGGCCCAGCGTATCGAGCACCTGGCCTTGAGGGCCGAAGACGAACACCACCGTGCCGAGGTTTATCGCCAGGCCAGCGGCCAGCAGCACCGCGACATGGTCGGCCAGAGCAAGGCCCATAAACGCTTGGTGGAAGAAATCAATTTGGTGGGTGGCAGCGACCTGACGGTGCTGATCACCGGCGAAACCGGTGTCGGCAAAGAGTTGGTGGCCCAGGCGATCCACGCCGCCTCCCAGCGCGCCGACCAGCCGCTGATCAGCCTCAACTGCGCGGCCCTGCCGGACACTCTGGTTGAAAGCGAGCTGTTCGGCCATGTACGGGGCGCTTTCACCGGGGCCACGAACGACCGACGCGGAAAGTTCGAACTGGCCGATGGCGGCACGTTGTTTCTCGATGAAGTCGGTGAACTGTCCCTGACCGTCCAGGCCAAGCTGTTGCGTGTGCTGCAGAGCGGGCAGTTGCAGCGGCTCGGCTCGGACAAAGAACACCGCGTCGATGTGCGCCTGATCGCGGCGACCAATCGCGACCTCGCCGAGGAGGTGCGCAATGGCCGTTATCGGGCCGATTTCTACCATCGACTGAGCGTGTACCCGCTGCAGGTGCCACCGCTGCGTGAGCGCGGACGCGATGTGCTGTTGCTCGCCGGGTTCTTCCTCGAACAGAACCGTTCGCGCATGGGCCTGGGCAGCCTTCGCCTGACCAGCGATGCCCAGGCCGCATTGCTAGCCTACGATTGGCCGGGCAACGTGCGCGAGCTGGAACACCTGATCGGTCGCAGCGCCTTGAAGGCACTGGGTCATTGCAAAATACGGCCGAAGATTCTCAGCTTGAGCGCCGGGGATCTTGACTTGCCCCATGCCACCGCAGAGAACGTCCCAACGATCAGCCTCGCGCCGCAGTCCACGGTGACGGTGTCCGGTGACTTGCGCCAGGCCACGGAAAATTATCAGCGACAAATGATCGGCGCCTGCCTGGAACGCCACCAGCACAACTGGGCCAGCGCCGCCCGGGAGCTGGGCCTGGACCGGGCGAACCTGGGGCGCATGGCGAAGCGCCTGGGCCTCAAGTAGTGGCCGAGGGCGCCACCTTTCACCAGTCCCCGTTATAGCGATCCTCGTTGTCGATGGTTTTCGTCCTAAAGCCTGCCCCCGACAAGTCGATAACCCATTATCAAAGCTGTCTTGGCGATGTTCCCGCTCGCCTCACCTTTTTCCACAGAAGGTTTTTATGTCTTCAAACAAAGCCCGCGCAGATTCACTTTCGCTTCTGCTGTTTACCTTGCGCAGCGGCAAGCTGATGGCGATCAACCTGCTCAAGGTCAGTGAAATCATCCCCTGCCCGCCGCTGACCAAGCTGCCGGAGTCGCATCCGCACGTCAAAGGCATCGCCACGCTGCGCGGGACATCGCTGTCGGTGATCGACCTGAGCCGCGCCATTGGCGAACGGCCGCTGGAAGATCCGGACGGCGGCTGCCTGATCGTCACCGATGTCAGCCGCTCCAAACAGGGCTTGCACGTACAGGCCGTGAGCAAGATCGTGCATTGCCTGACCACTGACATCAAACCGCCGCCCTACGGCTCCGGCGGTGTGCGAGCGTTCATTACCGGCGTGACCTCGGTAGACGGTACGCTGGTGCAAGTGCTGGACATCGAAAAAGTCATCCATGGCATAGCGCCCGCGCAGATCGAGACAGCACCGACCGAGCTGAGCATGGAAGACGCCGAAGTGCTGGGCAACGCGCGTATCCTCGTGGTCGATGACAGCCAGGTGGCGCTGCAACAATCGGTGCATACCCTGCGTAACCTCGGCCTGCAATGCCACACCGCCCGCAGCGCCAAGGAAGCCATCGACTGCCTGTTGGAGCTGCAGGGCACCGCACAAGAGATCAATCTGATCGTCTCCGACATCGAGATGTCGGAGATGGACGGCTACGCCCTCACCCGCACGCTGCGCGAGACGCCGGACTTCGCTCACCTCTACGTGTTGCTGCATACCTCGCTCGACAGCGCCATGAACAGCGAAAAGGCCAGGCTGGCCGGCGCCAACGGGGTACTCACCAAGTTCTCTTCACCGGAATTGACCAAGTGCCTGATCACGGCGGCCAAGGCGGTTGCCGAACAAGGTCGCTGACCGCTGCCCGCTTCGAGGCTGCGGTGTTTGCAGCCTTTGAGCCGGGCCATCCTCAGGCATACTCCAGTCCTTGTCTTCCCAAACAAGGACTTCGCTGATGAAAACCCCGGCCCTGACGCTCTTCGGCTTTATCGCCGCAATGACCCTCCAGGCTCACGCTTCCAGCCCCGACGCCTGGGCTGCCTACGACAAAAAAGTGCTCGCCAGCTGCCTCAAGGCCAGCACCCTGAAAAACCCCGAACCGATCGGCAGCGCCGCGCAATTCGACGACCGGGTGGGCTACACCGCGCTGTTGCTGCAAGGCCAATACCCGCAGGCCCACATGAAAGGCGCGAGCGGCACCGAGCTGTGTCTCTACCGCAAGAAAACCAAGACCGCGTTCGTGACCGAATGGGATTCGATCCGCCCGGCTGGCAATCCATGATGGCTGGCGCATAACTTGCTTCGCAGGGCGCATCGCGGCGCTTTTCTGTCGCTGCTTTCAGCCCATTTGTCTTCGGTCGATCAATGAACACAACGTTTTCCTGTGTAGGGTGCGGCAAATGCTGTACCGGTCATCACGTTCCCCTGACCCTCGACGAAGCCAGGATGTGGGCGAAGGATGGCGGGCAAGTGATCGTCCTGGTCGAGGCCTTCCTGGCCAATGGCCTCGGTCTGCCCGTGGCACAACGCGAGCACGCCGAACGGCGTTCGGCGGTGGTGCGCAGCGGCACGAGCGAGGCCCTCGTGGCGATCACGTTTGCCGCCTACAACGCCGGCCCTTGCCATAATCTGGACGCCGACAACCTGTGCCGCATCTATGAGCGCCGCCCCTTGGTGTGCCGCATCTATCCGATGGAAATCAACCCGCACATCCCGCTCGACACCGCCACCAAGGATTGTCCGCCGGAGTCGTGGGAAACGGGGCCGCAGTTGATTGTCGGCGGTCAATTGGTCGACCAGGAGCTCGCTCGGCTGATTGAGCGCTCGCGCCAGGCCGATCGTCAGGAGATCGGCATGAAGGAACGCATTTGCGTGGCCCTGGGCATTCACACCACTGCGCTCAAAGGTGATGGGTTCACCGCGTACCTGCCGGACATGAGCGCGTTCGCCGCTGCCATCGATCAGGCCCGCTCGCAGCCGCTTGAGCAAGCGGCAGGAGAATGGCAGTTCCATCTGTCCGGTGATGACATCGCCAGCCAGGTCAAAGCCGCCGGCGCATGCGTCGTCACTGAAACGCCGGTGAACTACGCCTTTATTTCGCTGCGGGCGGCATAGCCTCCATAGGGAGTTGCGGTGCACCAAAAACACCGCCCCCCTCGCCTAACCCGCGCCAGGAATGTTAGCGTGCTTGGTATTCCCTGCAGAGAGCCTTGCACGATGAAAAAAACCGTACTTGCCTTCAGCCGCATCACGCCGCCTATGATTGAGCGCCTGCGACAGGACTTCGACGTGATTGTGCCCAACCCGTCGAACGGCGACATCAACGCGCAGTTCAATGAAGCCTTGCCCCACGTCCACGGGTTGATCGGTGTCGGCCGCAAGCTCGGCCGCGAGCAACTGCAAAACGCCGCGAAGCTGCAAGTGGTGTCCAGCGTGTCGGTGGGCTATGACAACTATGACCTGGCGTACTTCAATGAACGCGGAATCATGCTCACCAACACACCCGACGTGCTCACCGAAAGCACCGCCGACCTGGCGTTCGCGCTGCTGATGAGCAGTGCCCGTCGCGTCGCTGAACTGGACGCCTGGACCAAGGCCGGACAGTGGCAAGCGACGGTCGCGCCACCGCTGTTCGGCAGCGATGTGCATGGCAAGACCCTGGGTATCGTCGGCATGGGTAATATCGGCGCAGCCATTGCCCGACGCGGCCGGCTGGGGTTCAACATGCCGATCCTCTACAGCGGCAACAGCCGCAAGACCGAACTGGAAACCCAGCTGGGTGCGCAATTTCGCGAACTGGACCAGCTGCTGGCCGAAGCCGACTTCGTCTGCCTCGTGGTGCCGTTGAGCGAGAAGACCCGTCACCTGATCGGCCAACGCGAGCTGGGCCTGATGAAACCTAGCGCCATCCTGGTCAACATCTCCCGTGGCCCGGTGGTGGACGAGCCGGCGCTGATCGAAGCCTTACAGAACAACCGCATCCGCGGCGCCGGGCTGGATGTCTATGAGAAAGAGCCGCTGGCAGAGTCACCGCT
Organism: Pseudomonas sp. Z4-20; assembly: GCF_051131955.1. Taxonomy (NCBI): domain Bacteria; kingdom Pseudomonadati; phylum Pseudomonadota; class Gammaproteobacteria; order Pseudomonadales; family Pseudomonadaceae; genus Pseudomonas; species Pseudomonas sp. Z4-20. Next base: position 1,110,569 of record NZ_CP071641.1, on the reverse strand, counting down.
GTTCCAGCTGAAAAACGCCGTGACCTTGCCGCATATCGGTTCGGCTACCCATGAAACCCGTGAGGCCATGGCCAATCTGGCCGTGGAGAACCTGCGCAGCGCCTTGCTGGGCGAGCGACCAAAGAACCTGGTCAACTCGCAAGTCTGGAAATAACCGCGGACACCACGAGGAACACACCGTGGCGAGGGAGCTTGCTCCCTCCACGGGATTAACGTCAGACGTAATGGCTCAGCGAGCTAGCGAGACTTGCGCGGCCACGGGTCGCGGCTTGCGGAACACCAGCACGTTGCCCAGCATCACCAGCACCAGCCCGACCAACGCTGGCGCCGTCCATTGATAACCCTCGGCAAACGCCGAGACGTTCAATGCCACCACCGGGAACAGCACCGTGCAATACGCCGCCCGCTCTGGGCCCATGCGCCCTACCAGCGTCAGGTAGGCGGTAAAGCCGATGACCGAACCTGGAATGACCAAATACAACAGCGAGCCCACGTAACGCGTGTTCCATTCCATGTCGAACGGGATGCCGTGAAACAGAGACCACACGGACAGCATCGCGGCCCCGTAGGCCATGCCCCAAGCGTTGGTCGTCAGCGGCTTCAGGCCGGCTTTCTGTTGCAGGCTCGACAGCATGTTGCCCGCCGAGAAACACAACGTTCCCAAGAGCGCCAATGCCAATCCGAGCAACGTTTGCGGGCTTGCGCTGTGACCGGCCAGCTCCGGCCAGAACAATAGCGCCAGCCCGAACAGCCCCAGCGCACCGCCCAGCAACACGTTACGGGCAATCCGCTGACTGAAGAAAACCCGCGCATTCAGGGCGTTCCAAAGGGTGGCCGTGGAGAACACCACGGCAATCAGCCCGCTGGGAATCCACTGACTGGCGGTCAGGAAACACATGAAGTTGATGCAGAACAGGCACAAGCCCTGGGCGACGCAAATCAGATGGCCGCGCTGGTTCATCACTTGCAAGCGCCGGCTGAGCAACAGCATCACGAACAGAATCAGCGCCGCGAGGCCAAAGCGATAAACGATCGACACCGGGATGGCGACCACGCCCAATTGCAATTTCAGCGCAATCCACGTGGTGCCCCAAATGATCACGGTAAGCAGGTACAGCGAGAGGTTCATGACGGCGACTCCTGGCAATGGTTCCCAGTGTCACGCCGTCATTGACCTGGCGCTTGCGTAAACTTGCGGTTTTGTCGGCTGGCGGGCTGGCACGGATCGGCCGACGGAGTAGGATGCAAGGCGTTGGAGAGAACCGATCATGTCCACACTGCAAACCTTGCAAGTCTTTCAAGCCCTCAACAGCTCGCCCAACGCTCGCCTTGAGCACAGCGCCGAGCTTGGGGACGGCTTGGCGGCCGCTTTGTGGAGCAATCACCATGACGCCCGTGACTACGAGGCGCCAACCCACCATACGCTGTCGTGCTACATCGCTGGCGGCACCGGCACGTTTCGCCGCGAACGACCCGACGCCACCGGGGCACCAGACAAGCTCTGCGTGCTGCCGGCCGGGCATGAGTCGGCCTGGGTCATTAATGGTGACATTCGCCTCGCCCACCTGTATTTCAGCCCCGAACAGTTCGCCCTCGGTTGCGTCACGTTGCTGGATCGTGAACCTCGGCAAGTGCAATTGCATGAGGCAACGTTTCTCGACGACGCGCAACAGGCCCAGCGCTTTCGCCAGTTGATCGCGCTGAACTGGAACGAACCCGCCGAACGCCTGCTCTGCACCAGCCTGGCCCATGACCTGCTCAGTCATTTGCTGCTGAGTCAGGTCGGCCTGCGCCAGGGGCTTCGCCTCAAGGGCGGCCTGGCTGCCCATCAACGGCGTATGCTGGTGGACTACATCGACAGTCACCTGGCCGAGGGCATCAGCCTTGGGCAACTGGCGGCGCTTTGCGCCTTGTCCGAATACCATTTCGCCCGAATGTTCCGCGAGAGCTTCGGGCTGCCTCCCCACCAGTATGTGCTGGCACGACGCTTGTCACAGGCGCGACACTTGCTGCGCAGCACTTCACAAGCGCTGGGCGATGTTGCGCTGGCCTGCGGGTTCGCCAGCGCCAGTCATTTCGCCAACCGTTTTCGCCAAGTCGTGGGCGCCACGCCCGGGGACTATCGACAGGCGTTTCTGTGCTAGTCGCCGTCGCGCCCCGGTCCAACAAATAAGCAGACACGCATCCCGATTGCCGTAGCCCCCGCCGCACCCCTACAATGCGAACAATTCTTGTTCTCTAGCGCAGCCGATCGCTGTCGGAGTGTTCCTGTTGCCGTCCGCCCCTACCGTCGAAGTGCTTTATATCGCCCATCACAACTGGCTCAACGGCTGGTTGCGACGCCGCCTCGCCTGCCCCGAAAGCGCCGCCGACCTGGCGCAAGACACGTTCATACGGGTACTGGCGGCACGCGATCCCCAGCCAATTCTCGAACCGCGGGCCTTTCTTACCACCATCGCCAAGCGTGTGTTGTTCAACCATTACCGCCGTCAGGACCTGGAGCGCGCCTACGTTGACGCGCTTGCCCAACTGCCCGAACAGGTGGCGCCTTCGGAAGAGGACCGCGCGATCATCCTGCAAACGCTGCTGGAGCTGGATCAACTGCTCGATGGCCTGCCGCGTGCGGTCAAAAAGGCGTTCCTGCTGGCGCAGATCGATGGCCTGACCTACAACGAAATCGCCCTTGAACTGGGTATTTCCCTGGCGACGGTCAAGCGCCACCTGAACAAGGCAGCGATGCGCTGCTACTTCGCCCTGTGAACCCGCCGATGCCAAGCGCGCCGAACGTCAGCGCGCAAGTCGCCGAGCAGGCGGTGCACTGGCTGCTGGAAATGCAGCAAGGGCCGCTTGATACGCGCCAGCAGCAAGCCTGGGAACAGTGGCTCAATGCACACAGCGAACATCGCCGCGCCTGGGAGCACATCCAGCGGGTCAACCAGCGGCTGCGCAATGTGTCCTCTCCATTAGCCCATGCGACGCTCAACACACCCAAGTCGGCAACGCGGCGCCGGGCGCTCAAGATGCTGTTGCTGCTGGGTGCCGGCTCGGCGGTGACGTGGGGCCTGCGTGAACGCCAGTTGTTACCGCCATTGCTCGCCGATTTCCGCAGCCCTGTGGGCGAGCGGCGGCGCCTGGCACTGGATGACGGCAGCCAGTTGCAGCTCAACAGCGCCAGCGCGGTCGATATTCGCTTCGACGCTCAACGCCGCCTGATCCGCCTGCTGGAAGGGGAACTGTTGTTGACCGCAGCCCAGGACCCGCGCCCCCTGCAAGTGCTGACCGCCCATGGCCTGCTGGAAAGCCACGACGCCCGCTTCAATGTACGCGAGTATGCAGGCCACACTCAGGTAGCGGTGTTTGCCGGCCAGGTGGACATTCGCAGCGGGCACGGCCCGGCTTTTCTGCTGACGGCTTCACGACAAGCGTCCCTTGGCATCAACGGCACCGGGCCCGCCACCGCGCTGGACGCCAACAGTGGTGCCTGGACGGAGGGCATGCTGGTCGCCGCGCACATGCGCCTGGCGGATTTCCTTGATGAACTGGGCCGCTACCGACGCGGCCAACTGCACTGCGACGAGGCGGTGGCCAACCTTCTGGTCTCCGGGACTTATCCGCTGGACAACAGCGAACGAATCCTCGATCTGCTGGAAATCAGCCTGCCGGTAAAAGTGCGGCGCTTCACTCGCTATTGGGTCACGGTCGAAGCTCGCGCTTGAGTCATCGCCACCCACCGAAAAAAAATGCTGCTCCAGTGAGCCGTTTTCCACACCTCGGGTGACAGAGAAGGAAAGCCACTTCGATATAACCTTCTCGGGACTCCCATCCATGCCGCAGCAACCCACCCGTCTAACCCCGCTCGCTCGCGTCGCGCGTCAACTGCTCCTGGGGGCCAGCTTGAGTTTCGTCGCACTGCCCGCCGTGCTGGCTGCAGAGGCCAAGGCCTATCACATCGCGCCGTCGTCGCTGGAAAACGCTCTCAATCAGTTCGGCCGCGAAGCCGGCGTGTTGATCTCCTTCGGCTCGCAACTGACCGGAGGCCTGCAGAGTCGCGGCCTGGAAGGCAGCTACAGCCCCGAGCAAGGGCTGAGCGCGCTGCTTGAAGGCACAGGCCTGCAAGCCCGGCCCGAGGGGGACAATGCTTTCAGCCTGCAGCCGGTCAGCAGCACCGCGTTGGACATCGGCACCACGACCGTGGTCGGCGACTGGCTCGGCGACGCCGCGCAGACTAATGTGTTCGAGCACCCGGGCGCCCGTGACGTCATCCGCCGCGAAGAATTCGAGCGCCAGGGCGCGACGCAGGCGCGGGACGTGCTCAATCGCATTCCCGGCGTCAACGCACCGGAAAACAACGGCACCGGCAGCCATGACATGGCGCTGAATTTCGGTATCCGTGGCCTCAATCCACGCCTGGCTTCCCGCTCGACGGTACTGATGGATGGCATTCCAGTGCCTTTCGCGCCGTATGGCCAACCGCAGCTGTCCTTTGCTCCCGTGAGCATGGGCAACATGGACGCGGTGGATGTCGTGCGCGGGGGCGGCGCGGTGCGCTACGGCCCGCAAAACGTCGGCGGCGTGGTCAACTTCGTGACCCGGGCAATACCCGATGCACCGACCGTCAAAGGCGGTTTCCAGACCGAGGCGAGCCCGTCCTCCAGCCACGATGGCTTCAAGACGTCCGCCAATCTGCTGGCCGGCGGCACCGCCGATAACGGCCTGGGCGGCGCCCTGTTGTATTCCGGCACCCGCGGCGGCGACTGGCGTGAGCACAGCGACACGCAAATCGACGACCTGATCCTCAAGGGCAACTATCAACTGGACGAAGCCAACAGTTTCAGCGCCATGGCCCAGTATTACGAAGGCGAGGCCGATATGCCCGGCGGCCTGAATGTCGCCGACTACGACGCCGACCCATACCAGTCCACTCGTCAGAAGGACCGATTCTGGGGCCGTCGTACCCTGGTCAATTTCGGCTACCGCTACCAGCAGGACCGGCGAGAATTTACCGCCAATACGTTTTTCACCAAAACCTTGCGCAGCGGCTATCTGGACCAGGGCACGTTCCTGTCCCTGTCACCCCGCGAATATTGGGTACGCGGCCTGGAAACCCGTTTCGCCCAAGGCTTCGACCTCGGCCCGACCAGCCACGAGGCCGGCGTCGGCTATCGCTATATCAACGAAGCCGGCCATGAACTGCGTTATCGCACACCCATCGCCAGCAACGAGTTGCCGACCACCTCCAGCCGCAACGACCGCGATACCCGTGGCGGAACCGAAGCCAATGCATTTTTCATCGATGACCGGATCGATATCGGCAAATGGACGATCACGCCCGGCATTCGCTACGAAATGATCGAGTCGCAGCAAACCAACAACTTGACCAACGTGAAATACACGGGCGACTACAACACAGCCCTGCCGGCGCTGAACGTCCTGTATCACCTGACCGATCAATGGAACCTGTACGCCAACACCGAAGGTTCATTCGGCAGCGTGCAGTACAGCCAGATGCCCAACCGCGTCAGCAGCGGCGAAGTGAAGCCGGAGAAGGCCCGCACCTGGGAACTCGGCACTCGCTATGACAATGGCAACCTGCGGGCGGAAATCGGCGCTTTCCTGATCAACTTCGACAACCAGTACGAAAGCAACCAGACCAATGACTCGGTGATCGCCCGGGGCGAGACTCGCCACCAAGGCATCGAAACCAGCATCAACTATGCTCTCGACGGCCTGAGCCCGGCGCTGGCCGGCTTTGATGTGTACGCCACTTATGCGTACGTCGACGCCACCATCCGCGAAGACGGACCGAACAAGGGCAACCGCGTGCCATTTTCCTCCACGCACAAAGGTACGCTGGGCGTGGGCTACACGGACGGGCCGTGGCAGCTGAACCTGGACAGCACCTACCAGAGCGCGCAGTTTGCCGACAATGCCAATACCCGCGCTGAAAGCGCCGATGGCAGCACCGGCAATATTCCTGGCTACATGCTGTTCAGCAGCCGCGCCGCCTATGACTTCGGCCCGCAACTGTCGGACCTGAACGTAGCGGTGGGCGTGAAGAACATCTTCAATACCCAGTACTTCACCCGCTCGTTCGACGACAACAACCGGGGCAAGTACGTAGGGGAACCGCGCACGTTGTATGTGCAGACGTCCGTGGCGTTCTGATTCAGGCCATGGTGAATAGCTGAAACAAGACGGGCCTGCGATTGCAGGCCCGTCTGTTTGGTGGGTCGTTTCAGTGATCGGGTTTAGCCGTTAAGCGCAGCCCGTTCGTTCTCGAGGAATTCTTCTTCCAGCATGGCATCAGCCAGTGCAATCGACTCGGTCTGGCCGTTGGTGGCGGCGCGCTTGCCGCGCAGTTTGCCAAACAAGTGTTCCAGCGCATGTTCCAGCTTCTCGGCTGCGCCGTCGAGCGCCAGCTCCAGGGTATCTGCCTTGTGCGTCACGGATATTGGTTGATGGCCCTTTGGCCGAGCCTCAATTTGGCAACGCAAGTCATGGGGACCAGGCTTGTCACCGTTCTCATCCCCCAAATGAACCTCGACCCGTGTCAGGTCTTCTTCGTAACGTTCGAGCGTGCTTTCAATGGTAGTACGTACCCACTCCTCCAGTCGGATGCTGCCTTGAATATGGTTATCGCTGTTGACTTGGATTTGCATAGTTCATCCCTTATTTCAGCTAGCTCGCCGGGAGCCGTCGACGTTGATGCAACGGCTCCTTGAATACAGAGTCGGGCTGGCGGAAGAACAATTCAACCCCCGAAAAAAGATAAATATTCATTTGCAAATAAAGCCGGACAACGAGCAATAGCACTGTTAATGTCGGGAGTTGTCTCGCCCCGCTTGTTCATTCCAATCCGCCTGCGTGCCCTGCACCGTCAGCGAACATCGGCCCGCCAGTGCCCCGAAACGGGCTGCCGCCATAACCGCATTCCAGAGCATTGCGCGTCCAGGCGCCGTGATCATTGTCCGACAGTTTTTCCGGCATGCCCCTTGCTACTTCCCTTGCAGGAGGCGCCGCGGGCTGCGATCTGTTGGTCAGCCGCCTGCCCGCCTCGGGAAGCTGGCGATGGATACGATCATGGAATGGCCGATGGTCCGGTGTTGCGAACTAATCCTGATCATGGCCGGTCAACAACTGCACGTTCAATCAGGCGGTGACGCATCATGGACAACCCCTTTCAGATCATTACGGACGCCTTCGCGCCGCAATACCAGATCAACCTGAGCATCCAGGGCCTGGACGGCAGCATCATGCTGACCTTGTCCAAGGCCGGGCGCGTCGTTGCCAAGCGCATGATCAGCGCGCAACAACGCAACGACCCGGAACGGCTCAAGCGCCTGGTGCAGAGCATTCAATTCGGCATTGCCATCGAGCAGGGCCACAGCGCCGTGGCCATCCTCGAAGCCATGACCGGCGGCGACACCATCAAGGTGCCGCCGCCGCAGGTCCAAGGCCAGGCCTCCAGCGCCGCCGGTCTCTAGATTTCGCCCTTTTCCACTTCAGCATGCTCGCTCGAACCCGCGCCGACCTTGCGGTGCGGATGTTCGATCTTCACTGAGGGAAACTGCGAGGACGCATAGCGCACTACCAGGATCGCGAATGCCAGCAGCAGGATGCCACCACACAGGTAGATAATTCCGAGGTCCGGCGGGCTGTGGTGAGAAACGTTGGAAATCAGCAGGCGCGTCAGCGCGGTGATTGCCACGTAGATCAGGAACCGCACCGGCATGTGGTTGGTCTTGAAGTAAATCCCGACCATTGCCCCTAACTCCAGATAGATGAACAACAGGAGGATGTCGTCGATCTTGATGTGCCCCTCCTCGATCATCTGCAGGAACTCCATCACCGCCGCCCACGCGGTCACCGCACCAATGGCGAACAGCGCCAGGTAGTGGAAGGTCTCGACGAACAGGTTGCCCAGGGATTCGGCCAGCTGGTGTACGTTCTGGCGCAGGTTCTCGGCCCAGTTGATTTTCACGATGTAGTTTTCCTTAGGTCGGCTCGACCGGATGATGCGGGTTAGACGTGACGGTTGTTCTGCATGCAGAAAAAAGGCCAGCGACCGGAATGAGATGGCACGGGGCTGGCATTCGACACGTGGGCGACATCAAACGGCCTCGTCGCGGACACGTTTGTCCTAGGCGACAGACCTAGAAACCGGTCTACATTAAAAAGCCACTATCCAAAGCATCAGGATTCGCTTATTCTTTTGCCTGTATATAAATACAGTAGTCGCATAGACAAACCAATGTGAAGGCATGTGAGGTGGTGAATGGCCGTCGAAGTGGTATACCGCAGCAGCCGAGATCTGGAGCGCTTGTTCATGGATAAAGCCGAAGCTGACCGTCATGACAAAATGCTGGAACTCGCCGAATTGCTGGCAGAGGTGTTGCAAAAAGCCGTGCCTTCGCTGAGCGAGAAACAAGTGGAAGAAGCCGGGATCTACATGGCGAAGAATCGCGATGTGTTTGCCAAGGCCTTCAAGAGCCAGCCAGACGCGTTATCCGAACTGCTCAATCCGTCGGACGAATGAGCAAAAAGACCGCAGCATGTGACAGCTGATACACGAGGTGTATCAGCTGTCACATGCTGCGGTCTTTTTTTATCGGTACAACAAACGCTCCGCCAACTCATCGGCTACCCGGGCTGGTGAGCGCTTCTCCGCCTGGGCATGGGCGAAGACTTCAGTGAGCCGGGCACCGATCTTCGACAAGTGCGCGGTGATGGTTGGAAGTTCCTCGCCATGATGTTTCAGGGCGACGTAGATCAGCCCGCCCGAGTTGATCACGTAATCCGGCGCATAGAGTATCCCGCGTCTTTCCAACTGATCGGCTACTTGCAGATTGCTCAATTGGTTGTGGGCCGAGCCTGCAACCGCCGAGCAGCGCAGTTGCGCCACGCTCTGGCTGTTGAGCACTGCGCCGAGGCCGCAGGGAGCCAGGATGTCGCAGGGCGTACTGAGCAGCGCGTCGTTGGCGATCGGATGGGCACCCAGTTGCTCCATCGCCAATTGCACCTTGCCAGGGTCGATATCGCTGACCAGCAGTTCGGCGCCCGCCGCATGCAGCTGTTCGGCCAGCGCATAACCGACATTGCCCAAGCCCTGGATGGCCACCCGCAGGCTTTCCAGGTTATCGCTGCCCAGGCGAGCCATGGCCGTGGCGCGAATCCCGGCGAACACGCCCATTGCCGCATGGGGCGCCGGGTCTCCCGCAGCGGTGGTGCTGGTGACATGGCGGGTTTGCTGGGCGATGCAGTCCATGTCCGCTACCGATGTGCCGCTGTCGATGGCAGTGATGTAGCGGCCGTCCAGTTGCTCAACGCAGCGACCGAAGGCTTCGAACAGCGCCGCCCGGCTCTCGACGTGCGCCGGACGCATGATGACTGCCACGCCACCGCCCACTGGCAGGCCGGCCAGGGCGGCCTTATAACTCATGCCTTGGGCCAAGCGCACGGCGTCGGCCACGGCGGCTTCATCGTCGGGGTAGGAAAGATAACGACAACCACCCAGGGCAGGCCCAGGACGGCTGCAATGAATGGCAATCACCGCCTTCAACCCGGTCGCCGGGTCCACGCTCAAGTGCAGCGATTCAAGGCGGGAGCTTTGCATGAGAGCGAACATCGACAGGCTCCCGAATCACTTTTTGTCTGTCTCGCCAGTATAGGCGTGCGGCCGAAAATTGCTGGAGCACGCCGGAATAAGCCTGGGCGGTAGTCAGCTTTTTAGGCATAACCTGTTACTGCGTATTTGCGAGACTGGACGAAAGCCCATGGCAGCGCTAAAACGAGACATAGTCCGGAGACTGTGATGAAGCCGCGCCAAGCCTTTTTTGAATGTCTGCACCGCTCGCCACCGGCGCTCTTCGAAGCCGCGCTGTGGATCGCCGCCGAACATGATCCTGAGGCGGACGTACCGGCGTTGCTCAAGGATTTCAAGGATCTGCAGCAGTTGGTCAGCCACGGCCTGCCGATGTTACCCGTCAGCGAACTGGGCCAACCTTTGCTTCGACGCCTTAATGACCTGGGTTTCGCCCAGGACGACTTCACACCGCTACGCCCCCGCGCGGCGTTGCTGGACAAAGTCCTGGCCCGTAGACGAGGCCAACCCCTGGCCCTTGGCCTGATTGCGCTGGAGCTGGCCCGAGGGCTGGAAATCCCGATGGCCGGCGTCAATTTCCCCGGTCATTTTCTGCTGCGCGTACCCGGCGCCGATCACCTGCTCGACCCGTGCGGTGGCCGTCGGTTGTACCCCAATGACTGCCGGGAGCTACTGCAACGCCAATATGGCTCGAACGTGCCGCTCAAGGCCGAGCACCTGGTCAACGCCGAGCCGATGCAAATGCTGCAACGGCTGTCGCGCAACCTGCGGCAATTGCACCTGGCGAACGATGATTACATTGCGGCGCTGATCGACGCCGAACGGGTATTGGAAATGGGCAACGCCAATGCCGCCGATTATCTGGCCCGCGCCAGCCTTTACCAGCGGCTGGACTGCCCCAACGCCGAACGCTTCGATCTTGAGCACGCCTTGATGCTCAGCGACGATCCGATCCAGCGGATCCGCTTGACCGAGCGACTGGGGCATCTGCCGCCGAACTCCATCGTGCATTGAGCTCCATGCCGCCGACAGACCATTCTAAGGCGTGTCAGACTGATTCGCCGGATGCGCCTGCTGGAACGCAACATGCCCAGCCGCCAGCGCCGCAACCCGACGGATCCGCGGGTACGCTTGCAGCGAAACATTGAACCGCTCGGCGGCGTACAGCTGCGGGATCAGGTAAACATCTGCCACCCCTGGCGCGGCGCCGAAACAATAGCCTTCGTTGCCAATCAACTGCTCCACCGCTGCCAGCCCTTGGCCGATCCAGTGCCCGATCCACTCCGTCACCTGCGTTTCATCGTGGCCCCACTGTCGCAGCTTGTTGAGCACGCTGACGTTATGCAGGGGATGAATGTCGCAACCGATCAGCGCGGCGACGCCACGTTCGTGAGCACGAATCGCGAGGTCACCGCTGAGTAGCGGCATCTGGGGGTAACGCTCCTCCAGGTATTCGATGATGGCCGGTGATTGCACCAGCAACGCCCCCTCCTCGGTGCGCAACGCCGGCACCCGCCCCTGGGGGTTGATTCCCAGGTAGGCCGGCTGGCGATGCTCGCCCCCCGGCGGGGCGATCAGGTTGACCGGCAGGGCCTGGTAATCCAGGCCCTTGAGTGCCAAGGCAATACGCACCCGGTAGGACGAGGTGGAACGGTAGTAGGTGTAGAGTTCCATGCCCCGTCCTCAACGCGCCGGCAGAATCTTGCCGCGGCACTCGCCAAAGCCTATGGACGCGCCCGCCTCGCCTTTGCAACGGGCGCGCAGGATGATCTCGTCGCCATCTTCCAGGAACTTGCGGACCTCGCCGGACGCCAATTGGATCGCTTTTTTGCCACCCTCGGTGATTTCCAACAAGCTGCCGAACTGACCGCTCTCAGGCCCCGACAACGTGCCCGAGCCAAACAAGTCGCCAGACTGCAATTGGCAGCCGTTGACGCTGTGGTGCGCAACCATCTGCGCCACGGTCCAATACATGTATTGGGTATTGCTCAGCGTCAATCGATGGGCCGGCAGGTTCTGCTCACGCATGGCTTCGGTCAGCAGCAGCACTTCCAGTTCGATGTCGAATGCACCGCCAGCCTGGTCGCGCTTGTCCAGCAGATACGGCAACGGTTGCGGATCGCCCTCGGGACGCGCCGGTTGAGGGCGTCGGAACGGTTCAAGGGCCTCGGCCGTCACTACCCATGGCGAGACGCTGGTCAGGAAGCTCTTCGACAGGAACGGCCCCAGCGGTTGGTATTCCCAGGCTTGGATATCCCGGGCCGACCAGTCATTGAGCAGGCAAAAACCGGCTATGTGTTCGGCGGCGTCGCCAACAGCAATGGGCTCGCCCAGTGCATTGCCTTTTCCGATCCAGATACCCAGCTCCAGCTCATAGTCCAGGCGCGCACAGGGGCCGAACGTCGGCTCGGTCTGACCGGCCGGCAAGGTTTGGCCGTTCGGTCGGCGCACGTCGGTGCCAGACGGACGAACCGTCGAGGCACGACCGTGATAGCCAATAGGGACGTATTTGTAGTTCGGAAGCAGCGGATTGTCAGGTCGGAACAATTTACCGACATTTTGCGCGTGCTCGATACCGACGTAGAAATCAGTGTAATCGTTGATCTTTGCCGGCAGATGCATCTGGCAATCGGCTGCCGGAGGCAGCAACGTTTCGCCCTCGGCCTGAATCTTCTCCCGCAGGGGGCTGTCTTCGCGCAGCAGTTCCAGGAGTCGTTCACGCAAGGCGACCCGGGCGGTGCGACCCAAATCGAAGAACGCGTTCAACTGGCCGTTCTGCATCGCCGCGACGGCTTTGCCTGCGGCGCCATCGAACAAGCCGGCTTGCAGCGCCGCCTGTAAATCGAAAATCCGCTCGCCAATGGCCACACCGCTGCGTGGAGCTCCGCCAGCAATACTGAAAATGCCCAGCGGCAGGTTCTGCAGGGGGAAGTCGGTATGGCCGTTGGCGGATTCGACCCAGCTACGGGTGAAGGAAACTTGGGACATGGGTTATCTCCGGGTCGGATCAAAACTGACCGGCAGCGAGGCCCAGCAGGCGTCGTAGTCAGTTTGCAATTGCGGGCAGTCCAAGGCGAAACGGCTCGGACGCAGCACTTGGCTGGTCTCGAACATGAAGGCCATGGTGTTGTCGATTTTTGCCGGCTTGAGCTCGGCATTGATCGCCTTGGTGCAGGTTTCGCCATCAGGACCATGAGCACTCATGCAACTGTGCAACGACGCGCCTCCCGGCAGGAAACCTTCGGCCTTGGCGTCATAGGCGCCCTGGATCAGTCCCATGAACTCGTTCATCAGGTTGCGATGGAACCAAGGCGGACGGAAGGTGTTTTCCGCCACCATCCAGCGGGGTGGGAAGATCACGAAGTCGAGATTCGCCAGGCCGTGAACACTGGTAGGCGATGTCAACACAGTGAAAATCGACGGGTCCGGGTGGTCGAAACTGACCGTGCCGATGGTGTTGAAACGGCGCAGGTCGTACTTGTAGGGGACGTTGCTGCCGTGCCAGGCCACAACGTCGAATGGCGAATGATCCAGCTCGCAGGCCCATAACTCCCCCAAGAACTTCTGCACAAGCGTGGTCGGTTGTGTGAGGTTTTCGTAATGGGCGACCGGCGTCAGGAAGTCGCGTGGATTGGCCAAGCCATTGCTTCCGATAGGCCCTAGGTCCGGCAGCCGCAATGGCGCACCGTGGTTCTCGGCGATATAGCCGCGGGCTTGCGAGTCGAGCAATTCGACGCGAATTTTCAAGCCCCGAGGCAAGACGGCGATTTCCAGCGGCGCCACTTCCAGCACGCCCAATTCGGTGGTGATCCTAAGCCGCCCCAATTGCGGGACGATCAGCCATTCGCCATCGGCATTGAAGAACACCCGCTCCATGGAACGGTTGGCCCGGTAATGATAAATGCTGATGCCAGCCGGTTTGTCAGCGTCAGCATTGGCCGCCATGCGCACCAGCCCATCGATGAAATCGGTGGGCTCGGAAGGGATCTCCAACGGGTTCCAGCGCAGGCGATTAGGCGTGACGTCACCCAGCGGACCACCCGCCAATTGCGCGCCAAGCTTGGCAAACGCTGGATGATGAGCCGATGGCCGGATGCGGTACATCCAGGTCCGGCGCGCTTCGCTGCGGGCCATGGTAAAGGCAGTGCCGGAAAACAGTTCGGCATACAGGCCATACGGAGCTTTTTGCGGGGAGTTCTGGCCGACAGGCAATGCGCCGGGCAGCGCTTCGCTGGCGAACTCATTACCAAAGCCGGACAGATAAGCCAGTTCCGACGCGGTGGAATCGAGGTTCATGGAGCCTCCTGGGATGCGGCCCGTCATTCAACGAAAGCTTGAGGCGCACCGGGTTATTTTTATCGTAATCAAATTACGCATAACGTAATTTGCTCGGCAGCGACCGTCAAGCTATAAAGACGCCCATTCGCCTCTCCGGACCTGCCTTCCATGGAAAACCCGCCCAGCAACGGTAAACAGAAAGTCCGCTCCGCCGAGGTCGGCACCGACATCCTTAAAGCGTTGGCCGAGCTGTCTCCCTCAACGTCGCTATCGCGCTTGGCCGAACATGTGCAAATGCCGGCCAGCAAGGTCCACCGCTATTTGCAAGCGTTGATCGCCAGCGGATTTGCCGAGCAAAACACAGCCACCAATCACTACGGCCTGGGCCGTGAGGCATTGCGGGTGGGCCTGGCGGCGTTGAATGGAATGGACGTATTGCAAGTGGCCGCCCTGCCCTTGGCCGAACTGCGCGACGACTTGAACGAAACCTGTTTCCTGGCGGTATGGGGTAATCACGGCGCAACGGTGGTGCGAATCGAACCCGCCGTGCGAGCCGTGACCGTGGTGACGCAACTGGGCTCGGTGCTGCCGTTGCTCAGCTCTTCCACGGGGCTGGTTTTCGCGGCTTATCTGCCAGAACGGGAAACCATCGAGCTGCGTGTGGATGAAGTAAAAAGTACCAGCGGCCATGCACTGGCCGATGCCCAGGTCTATGCGCTCTTGTGCGAGCAGATTCGCAGCCGTGGCCTGCACCATGTGCATGGCTTGCTGATGCCCGGTGTAGATGCCTTGTCCGCCCCGGTATTCAACGCCGTCGGCCAGGTGACGGCGGTGATGACCATCGTCGGTCCGACTTCGCTGTTCCACGCCGACGAAAACGGCCCGGCGGCGCAGCGTCTGTTGGCAGCGACCCGGGCCGTGAGTTGGCGGATGGGGTATGAGGCAACGCCCGGATCAGTCCAGGAAGTCCGGGACGATACGTATCACTAGATCATTCAGATGATGGATACCCCACCGCGGATGCAGACCGCGGTCTTCCCTACTGAAGGCAGCCGTATAAATACCAAAGGGCCTCAGCGACCGCTTGTATTCAATTCATGACCCCCATGAGTTTTGCCTTCGCTACCGCTTGAGTACGCCGTTGTACACCCAACTTGCTGTGGATTCGACGCGAGTGTGTTTTTACAGTGTGCAACGAGATGAATAGTTGCTCGGCGATCTGCTGATTCGAATACCCCTGCGCGATCAGCTCAAGCACTTCCAGCTCGCGCTGACTGAGCACGGTTTCTTCAGCCATGGTTATGGGGGGCGCGACTTGCTCTGGGGATTGGATCGCGCCGCGCACCAGGTCAGGTTGGCGCAGACACAGTTCGCGCAGCGCTTGTTGCGCCCGCCAGCAGGCGACACGTTCGGTCCCTTCTTGCAGGAGAGCCCGCGCCTGGGGATGGTCAGCGGACAACCAGACCACTTGCGCCAACACCAGATGCAGTTCGGTTTCCAGGGCATGCATCTCGCAGCGTTGCGCCTGGGCAATCATTTCCCTGAGGCGAGCTTGTGGATCCTGTGCCCGACGCAGGTAGACCTCGGTCAACACCAACAAGTATTCAAGACGCGGAATCAGTTCCAGGGTTGCAGGTGGCGCCTGCTTGGCCTGCGGCCCGCTAAAATGCCGCAACACACGGGTCAAGACTTCATGGGCCAGTTCCGGTCGACCCTGCTGCAACCAGAATTGACAGCTGGTTTGCAGCAATACGCCTCGATATACCGTATCGGGAATATGCCGTTGTTGCATGATCCGCTCGGCGTCACGTAGTTGCATGAACGCCTCGCCGTAGTCACCCTGGTTGGCTGCCAGGCAGGCCTTGCCGAGAAAGCCATAGAGCACCTGTTTGTCATGATTGCGCAGGCCCGCTTCGAGGCCCGCCTGGAAATGCTCGGCGGCCTGCTCGTCAAAGCCCATGCGTAACGCCAAGCGCCCTCGTCGCAAGGCAATCCGCCCCAGCAGCGCGGAAAAATCCTGCCCCGGCTTATCGAGCAATGCCTGGACGGCGTCCAGTAAATGGTCGGCCCGGTGGGGGGCGCCGCGCTGCTCGAGAATCTGGGCGTGATCCAACTCCAGCAGCCCTTCAAACACCAGTGAACCTTGCGCGCGGGCCACGCATAACGCTTGGCGGTTGATCCATTGCGCAGACGTCAAGTCACCTGCCAGCAGCGCCTGTTGCGTCTGTCCGATCAGGCACAGCACTTTCAGGGCCCAGGCCTGCGGATCCAAGTCGATCTGGGCCTGGAGGAAATGTTCACGTGCCTGCCCGCCATCGCCGCGCAGGTGCAACAACCAACCGCGCAAGACCTGCCATCGGGCGATCAGTTGGCGCTGCTGGCAAGCCAAGGGTTGCGGCATGAAGCGGGCCAGCTGTTCGATGCAAGCCTGCGCCTGGTCGAAGCGTCCGGCAAACAGCAAGGCGGTGGTGACCAATCCCACCGACTGCGGCGTCCCGAGTGACAGCGCGTCACCCTGCTGGTCATGCAAGGCCAGCAATAGCTGGGCGTTACTGCCCTGTAGCACATGTTCAAAGTTCAGATGCTGCAAAGAACTGACGGCGGCCTCGAACTCACCGGCCTGCATGGCCTGCGCGAACGCCATTGGCCAGTCCTGCTCGGCGGCGAACCACTGGCAGGCCCGTCGATGCCAGGAACGGCCCTGCGGCCAGGGCTCGTCCCGCACCAGCCGGGCCAGGGGCGGAAAAATTTGCAGCCAGTCCGAGGATTGCTCCCAAGGCTCGATAAAACACCCAAGGTCCAGCAGCAACGGCAGGCATTCGACGCCCACCGTGTCGACGAACAAATGCGCGCAGAGACGGGCGTTGAAGCGCGGCAGATGCGCCAGCACGCGCCAGGCTTGAGCCAGCTCTGGAGTCAACGTGCCAAACAGTTCGTATTCGAGGTAGTCGAGCAATGTGCCGGCCCGACCCGGCGCAGCGTGCCGACGCGCCCATTCACAGCGCTCGAGCAATGTGATGCGTACCCCGGCACACCAGCCACCGCTGCGCTGTATCACTTCACGAGCCGTACGCGCCGCCAACGGCTCGGGCAAGTGACTGAGCAACTGCTGGACATCAATATCGGTGAACACCAGGGTCTTGGCATCGAACTCGTACAATTCGTCATCGAGCAGCAAGCGCGGCCAATTGCAGTGAGGACGACGGCGGCCGTTCAACCACAGGTGCACCATCGGACTGCTGGCGTTCAACAAACGGTCGAGCAGCTGGTCGAGTTCCGGATTGGGCACCCGGCAATAGTCATCCAGAAACAGCCAGGTAGGCGTCTGCAAACGCGCCAGATGGGCCACCAGACTCGATTCATCCGTGACCGGTAATCCGAGGGCCTGGGCGAGGCATTCACACAGTTGCGCCGCATCCATCGCGGCACCCGCCAACGGCAGCCAATGCAACCGGCACTGCGCTGGTGCCTGCAGGAAACATTCGGCGAACAAGGCGCTCTTGCCACTGCCAGCCGGTGCGCAAAGCAGCTTTACGCGGGCCTCGCAAGCCAGCAAAGGTTCGCTCAACGACTTGCGCGGCACATGCGTCGAAGACAGCCGCGGCAGCAGCCCGGGACGGTCCGGACACGGGGTCATGGCGGTCATTGTGCAAGGTCCCTTTTATTGTTGTTCCTTCACCCTAGCCTGTGTCGACCACCTTAGGAGAAATATTCAGCGCGCTGATTGGCGCCCATAAAAAAATGACCGGCAGCCTGGCTACCGGTCATCGGTTTTCTGATTATCCCTGGCGGCGCTTGGGGCCGCCGCGCGGCCCAGCAGGAGCAAGCTCCCTCGCCACAGGGGACGCCTTAGCGCACGCCACTCGAACGCAACGCCGCCGGGGTGTAGTCGGCTGCCCGTGCCTCGAAACCGTACTCGTAGGCGTGTTTCTCTTCGTTCTTCATGCCCAGCGCGATGTAGCGACCGGCAATGATGTCGTAGAGCGCCTCGAGCGTGTAGCCCGGGTTCTGGTGGTCATAGTAGAACTGGGCATGACCTTCCGCCACGCGCCATAACTGGCCGCGACCGTCATAGTGGTCCACCAGCGCCGCTTGCCAGCTGTCTTCGTCGAAGTACATGTGGCGCTTGGCATAGATGTGCCGTTCGCCGGACTTGACCGTACCTACTACTTCCCAGACCCGATGCAATTCGTAGCGGGTCAAGTCCTGGTTGATGTGGCCGGCCTTGATCACGTCATCGTACTTGAGGCTCGGGGAATCGAGTTTGTAGCTGTTGTACGGGATGTACATCTCCTTCTTGCCGACCAGTTTCCAATCGTAGCGATCCGGCGCGCCGGAAAACAGGTCGAAGTTGTCGGAAGTGCGCAAGCCGTCCGCAGCGGTGCCCGGGCCGTCGTATGCCACTTGTGGGGCGCGACGCACGCGGCGCTGGCCGGCGTTGTAAATCCACGCCAGGCGCGGTTCCTTCACCTGGTCGAGGGTTTCATGCACCAGCAACACGTTACCGGCCAGTCGCGCCGGGGCCGTTACCGACTGTTTGAAATAGGTCAGCACGTTGCTGGCCTTTTCCGGATCGGCGTCCTTGATCAGGAACGGCACGGCGATTTCTTCTTCGAAGCGGATCGGCGTGAAGCCACCGTTGGTTTGCGGCGTGGCCTGGGTGATGATGCGCCGCACGTTGCCGCCGTGATAACGGGTGACGTGGTTCCAGAGCACTTCCACCCCGCTCTTGGGAATCGGGAACGCGTAGTAACGGTTGCCAGTGAAATTGGCCAAGCCGTTGCCTTCGTTGATGGCGTTCACATTGAGCGCACTGCGCTTGGCCGACTCGTAGATTTGCGGCGGCAGGCCAACGCTGCGATGGGTCGGGTAGACCGGAATTTTGTAGGTCTCCGGATAGCGCTTGAACATCGCGACCTGGCCTTCGGACAGCTTGTCCTTGTATTTGTCCACGGTCGCGGCAGTGATGGTGAACAGCGGCTTTTCATTGGCGAACGGGTCAGCCAGGAAGCCTTTGCCGTCCACGGCACCGGCGTTTTTCGGGATACCGCCGGTCCAGGCCGGAATCGAGCCATCGGCGTTGCCGGCCTTTTCGGCGCCCAGCGGCGTGAGGCTGGTGCCCAGTTTGTTCGCTTCCTCCGGCGAAACCGCCGCCATCACATTCGCTGCCAGCAGGCTCAGGGCCAGGGCACCGCACTGCAGGATCATCTTGCGCATTGGGTTTTCCTTGTCAGCCAGATCAGAAGTTCACGCCGAAGCTCAGCGCGAGGAAGTCGCGATCTTCGAGAACGTTGTAATCGCCGCCGAAGAAATCGGTGTAGCTCAGGCTGGCGGTGTAGGTGTTGCGGTAATCGGCATCGACACCCAAGCTGACCGCCTTGGCGCCTTCGTTGAACAAGCCGTTGGGGCCATAGCCGGCCACGTCATGGGACCAGGACACGTTGGGCTTGAAGTTCACCCCACCGATGACGTTGGAATAATCGAGAATCGCCCGGGCGCGGTAGCCCCAAGAGGTCGAGGTGACGAAACCATCAGTGTCACCGTTGAAACCATACTGGCCGTAGACCGAATCGCGGCCATAACGCAGTTGGTCTTTCGATTCGAGTCCACCGACATGCACGACTGCCGCCTCGCCCACCACGGTCAGGCGATCGGCGCCCAGTACCTGGTCGAAGAAGTGGGTCAGGGTGCTCTGGACCTGAGTGACTTCCTTGCGGCGGTAGCCGGTGTTATCGGCACCCGGCGAAGTGGCGATGGGTGACGCGGCGCCACCGGCAATCGGATTCACCAATGCGAGGGTGAGGTCGTTGGTGCTGATCTGCACCGGTGCGTTGGGGCGATAGCTGATTTCGCCGGTCCATGCGGTACCGGTGGGCAGCGTGGTGGAGAAACTGGCGCCGTACAGGCGGATGTCTTCAGGGTATTCAAGATAATACCCACCGCGCCCCAGCATCACGCTTTGCGCCAGGCCGGCGCCGCTGCCAGGGGCGATGGCGTTTGCAGTCGCGACCATCCGTGGCAACGCAGCCAGCGTAGAGAGCCCCGCCGTAGTGGTGCCAACGGTCGGCGTGCGGCTGTGATAATTCATGAAGTACAGGCCGTACTCGGTGTCATCGCCGAGCCAGCGCAACGCCGTGCCCCACTGGCCGGAGTCCCGCGCATCGCGGTCACCGCCACGGGGAATGACCACGCCTTCGCTGGTCACTTGGATGCCCTGGCCGAATGCGGTGGTCAACGGCACGAACGGTGCAATCGCCGGGCTGCCTACGGTATAGCCATCGGTGCAACCATCGGCGACCACGTCGTTACCGAAGAAGGTGCCGCAGTTGTCCACAACCGTCTGGTCCCACTCCAGTTGATAGAAGCCTTCAACGGTAAGCTTGTCGGTCAAGCCCTGAGAGGCGAACAGCATGTTCACCGGAATCAGGCCTTCCTTGATCTCCGCCCCCGGACGACGGAATGCCGACACGTCCACCGGATTGATGCTGTTGATGGAGTTGCCGATGAAAGTACTCTCACCCCAACTGACCACCTGCCTGCCGGCGCGCACCGTGCCTGGCAAGTCGGCAATGGAATAGTTGTGATAGACGAAGGCATCGAGAATCTGTGCCCCTGACGACTTGGCGCCCTCCTTGCGATTGCTGTCGCTGATGTCCTTGAACTCGCGGTTTTCATCCTTGAGTTCGAAGTCATACCAATACTTGCCCCGCACGAACACGCCAGTGTCGCCGTACTTGAGTTCCAGGTCATGCAGGCCCTTGAAGATTTTCGAAAAGGTCTCGCCCTTCTTGAAGTTCAACCGCCCATTGTCACCGGTAGAGGACTGGCCCCGACCGCCGTTGACCGTGCCGACAAGGTCACTGTCGGCATCGCGCATGCCCCAGCTCGCGCCAACCGACAGCGAAGAGTCGAACTGACCCTCGATTTCGCCAATATTGAAAGAAACGGCCTGCGCCTGGGCAGAGCAACCCAAGGCCACCGCGACGGCCAGCGCCTGCGGCTTGAAGATGGCGCGCATTGTTATTGTTGTCATGCGTCTTCCCCGGTGAGTGACAGAGGCTTCACCCTACTGCCGCACGCCATGGGCGATAAGCGCACCAAGGAGGTATTCGCGCTGTACCTAAAAAGGATGACAGCCCATGCGGGACTGGCGTCTGCGCGGCGCATGAACGGAACGGATGATGGGTTATCAGCGCCGCGCATAACTGTCGGAGTGCTTGCAACTGTTGCGCGCACTGCAACAGTGCATGTCCGGATCCGGGCTGTTTCCCGAGACACCTGATCCTTATGCTGGCCGGGCTTGCAGGACAACGGGCCTGCAAGTGCCAAGTCGTCATGGCGTCCCTTGCGCCCGGCGCACCGTCATTCGGGTGGATTGCGCATCAATCCATCAGCCCCGTGTTCACTGACGTTGATTTGTAGCTCCTTTACAACGTCACGCTTAGGCCGCTGCTTTTTGCAGCGGCTTTTTTTATGGGCGGGTTATTTAACGCAGGGGAACTCTTCTTTCCTACACGGTTGTCGGAAACGTCCACCGCGCCAGCCACAGCGAAACTTATGGCCTGTTGTATCTTCCTACAACAAAGCCAGAAGCCAACTACGCATGCTTTTAAAACTCACTGTTACGCTGAAATCGTTCGCAGCATTTCGCTTCGATTTAATAACAGCGAGTCGTTTAAAAATGCAGATAAACAACCAAAGCTATCGTTCAAAAACAGGTTATAACAGCCGCGTTCGTTTTTTGGTCTTCCATTACACCGCCGGCAACTTTGCATCGTCCATCAATGCATTAACCGGCCCTTCCGTCAGTGCCCATTACCTCATCCCGGACTTTGCCGATCCGACTTACCTGAAGGCCTGCTTCAAAGAACCACACATCTTCAACCTGGTGGACGAGAACCAGCGAGCCTGGCATGCCGGCGTGAGCAGTTGGGGTAATCGCAACAATCTGAACGACACTTCGATCGGCGTGGAGATTGTGAACCTGGCCACCGATAACCAAGGTCAATTTACTTTTCCGCCCTACAAGGCCCAGCAAATAGAGGCGATCGAATACCTGGCGGCAGACATTCTCAAGCGATATCCGGACATCAGCCCAGTCAATGTGGTGGGCCATTCCGATATCGCCGCCGGGCGAAAGAGTGATCCTGGCCCGATGTTTCCGTGGCACGTACTGTACCTCAAGGGTATCGGCGCGTGGTTCGATGACGCGACTCAGAAGTCTTTTGAGCAGGCGTACCTGGCCAACGGAATCCCCCTGCGGGAACAATTGCTCGGCCTATTCAAGAGGTATGGCTATGACACTTCGGCTGCCACGACAAGTGCCGGCTTCGAGCGTTTGGTAAGGGCTTTTCAGTTGCACTTTCGCCCGGCCAGGTATGACGGTGTGATGGACATCGAGACAGCCGCGAACCTGGCAGCCCTGGTGAAAAAGTACTTTCCGTGAGCCGATTGCTGCTGGCAGCAACCGGCCTGGGCAATAAGACTTAAATGGCGTGGCGTTGCAGGTTCGCCATCATCTCTTTCAAGGCTTCCAGATTGTCGTTCGGGTGTACCGCATCCTGGAAATCGCAGATCTGCTGCCAATGGGCGGCGACGTCTTCAGGGGAAAAACCTTCGCGCGGATCGAACCCCGCGCCCAGGCTGCGCTCCCAGCGCACCTTGCCCATCCAGCCGCCGCCCACTTCGAACAGCCCGGAGGTTTCCTGGCAGGCCTCACTGGCTAGATACACGACCAGCGGACTGACAAGTTCAGGCTTGAGTTGCTCGAACACCTGCGGCGGGATCAAGCCTTCGGTCATGCGCGTGCCGCCCGTTGGCGCGATGGCGTTGACGAGAATGTTGTTCTTGCGGCCCTCAATGGCCAGGGTACGAGTCAGGCCATAAAGGCCAAGCTTGGCCATGCCGTAGTTGGACTGCCCGAAGTTGCCGTAGATGCCGGAGGTGGAGGCGGTGAAAATCACTCGTCCGTAGTTCTGCTCGCGCAGATGTGGCCAGGCGGCACGGGTGACTTTATAGGCCCCCTCGACATGAACGCGGTAAACCAGGTCCCAGTCGGCATCGTCCATCTTGTGGAACGTCTTGTCCCGCAGGATCCCGGCGTTGTTGACGACCACATCAACCCGACCGAACGCATCCAGCGCGTTCTGCACAAGCTTGTCACCGTCGGTGACAGAGTCGTGGTTGGCCTCGGCGATGCCGCCGGCCTCGCGGATTTCTGAAACCACGCGATCGGCTGCCGAAGCGTTGGCGCCCTCCCCTTGAGCCGAGCCGCCCAGGTCGTTGACCAGTACTTTTGCGCCATGCCTTGCGAACAACAGCGCATGGGCACGCCCCAGGCCACCACCGGCTCCCGTAACGATTACGACTTTATCCTCGAAGCGCACAGACTCATTCATGGAAGAACTCCAGCAGGCCAGTAAGACGATGAACAGGAGTGTCCGGTACAAACCCGCCGGTCACAATCAACTCGGCTGAGAGTGAATAGCGCGCAATAAGGTGAGGGGATGATGCAGGCGATACGTCACGAGCAAGCCATTTGCCTGCAAGTCGCGGCAATGACTTCGCGAAACGCCAGGTAATGCCTGAGGACCTGTACCGGTGCCTCGGTGTGCGGATAGTGACCAATGTCGGGCAGTAGCACCGTGTCGGCATTCGGGATAAGGGCGCGGTAACGCGCGACCATATGCGCACCGGAAATCGGGTCGAACGCGCCATCGATGACCCGCATGGGCACACCACCCCTCTGCATCGCATGGACCCAGCGATCACGCTGCACGCGACGCTCCGGAACATACGTGATGAGTCTGTGCATGATCCGCGGACCGCGATGAGTTTCGACCAGGCTCCAGTAATCATCCAGCTCGCTTTCGGAGGGGCCGGTCCTGGGACCGAAGATCTGCCGGAAGCTTTTAACCAGGCCGTCCCGTGAAAACGCCCGGCCAATCAGCCAACCCAAAGGGCTGAGCAACAGTCTTTGCATCAGCACGGGACGATGGGTTTCCGGGAACAGGCCACCGTTGAGAAACACACAACTGGCGACATCGATGCGCGCCTCGCCATGCCGGGCGATCAACTCTTGGGCCACGCTGTCGCCATAATCATGGGCCAGCACGTGGACCCCTTGCGTCACCTTCAGGTGCGCGAGCAAGGCCTGCTGCAAATCCGCCTGTTCCAGCAGGCTGTAGACGTGATCTGCCGGTTTGGCGGAATCACCAAAACCGAGCATGTCGCAGGCAATCACCTGGTAACGCTGTGCCAGTGGCTGCCACAGGTAATGCCAATCCCAACTGGCGGTGGGAAAGCCGTGAATCAGCAATAGCGGCTCGCCGTGCCCCGCCGTCCAGTAGCGGATCGCGTGGCCGCGAAACATGAACGTCTGGCCGCGCTGACGCCAGATACGCAGGGGAATCTGGACCATGGGCATCAGCTTTTATAACCCGTGTCTTGCTGATCGAGCTTACGCAGCAGCGCCGGCCAGGCCAGCGCGCCGCCCATTCCCTGCGCGCTTTTGGTCACCCCGGCGACCATCGCTCGAGCCCCGGCCAGCACCTGTGGCTCGATGGCGATCAACTCGGCACCACCCGTCTGGGCCAGCACCTGGATATCGCAGGCTCGCTGAAAAATGAACATCATCAGAAAGGTATCGGCGATGGCGCCGCCGCAGGTCAGCAGGCCATGGTTATGCAGCATGAGGAAGTTCTTGTCGCCCAGGTCCGCTTGCAAACGAACCTTTTCTCCAGGATCAAGGGCAACCCCTTCATAGGGGTGATACGCCAGGCTCGACAGCACGAACAGCGACTGTTGGCTGATCGGCAGCACCCCTTGCTTCTGTGCCGAGACCGCGACGCCGGCTGCGGTGTGGGTATGCAGCACGCACACCACATCGTGCCGCACCTCGTGCACCGCACTGTGAATGGTAAAACCGGCAGGGTTGATTTCGTAGGGACTGTCCATCAGCTTGTTGCCGGCCTGATCGATCTTGACCAGGCTCGACGCGGTGATTTCATCGAACATCAAGCCGTACGGGTTGATCAGGAACTCTTCAGTGCCAGGAACCTTGGCGGAGATATGGGTGAAGATCAGATCGTCCCAGCCATGCATCGCGACCAGCCGATAACACGCGGCCAGATCGACGCGTGTTTGCCACTCCGCCGCACTGACCTGATCCTTGATACCGGGTGTCGATTGAATGGGGGTTACGCTCACGGCTATGACCTCTGGCTTCTTTTTATGGAAAAGATATCGACGATTTTCGCGAACAAGAAAACCAGTCTAGTCAGCCCCGGCCAGGTCGGTAGTTGCGTTGGCAGCCAGCTTACTGGCCGAGCGAGTCAGCCCGAGCCTGTTTCACATGCGCAGGCTATGTCCTTTCAACCGCGCAACGCATCGACCAGCTCGCCCAGCCAGGGCTCGGCATCGGTCTCAGGTGTCACGCTTTCGCTGGCATCGAGGCGCAACATTGGCAGCACTTCGCGTATCCCCAACTCGGCGAACAACTCGCGCATCTGCTCGCCACCACCGCAGAATGTATCGCCATAACTGGCATCCCCCAGGCCGATGACGGCGCCGGGCAGAGCGCGAAACGACGCGGGCAATTGGTCGCGAATCGTCGAGTACAGTGGCATCAGGTTGTCAGGCAGTTCACCCATGCCCGTCGTCGATGTCACCGCCACCATGGCTTGCGGTTCGAACGCCTGAATATCCGCCAGTGTCGCCCGAGGATTGTGGAATGTTTCGAAACCGGCATCACCCAGCATTTTGGCAGCATGCCGGGCAACTTCTTCGGCCGTGCCGTATACGGAGCCGGAAAGGATGGCGACTTTCATCAATGTGATCCTGGAACTCAATTCAAAGAGTCGGAATAGTAACAGGGCTGTGCGCTTAAGCTGAGATTGACTCTCGACAATCAATGCTGGCAATTGGACACTCTGCGGGATTCTTCTAGAATGCAGCGCACACGGATGTCTAAGGGGAATTTCCATGATTAACGCGCACCTGATGCAACTCGTAATCAACGCTTCGAATGACGGCATTGTCATTGCCGAAAAAGAAGGCGATGAAGACAATATCCTGATTTACGTCAACCCGGCATTCGAGCGGCTGACGGGCTATAGCCGCGACGAAATCCTCTATCAGGACTGCCGCTTCCTGCAGTCGGGCGACCGCGATCAGCCAGCTCTGGAACAGATCCGTATGGCCCTGAAGTTAGGAGGCTCATGCCGGCAAATATTGCGGAACTACCGTAAGGACGGTACGCCGTTCTGGAATGAGTTGTCGCTGTCCACTGTCAAGAACGAGGCGGATGGCCACACGTATTTCGTTGGCGTACAGAAAGACGTAACGGCTCAAGTAAAGGCTCAACAGCGCGTCGCTCAGCTGGAATCAGAGCTGGCCGAAGCCCGGGCGACCATCGCGCGACTCAATACGACGAATGGTGCAAACAAAACGGCGAATTAACGGTCAGTCACTACACTCAACCGTGAAAGTGGCACCTTATGCAGCGCGACGCCCTTCTGACCCAGGATGAGCTGGACTTCATCCGGACCATGCAGCACAACCCGCAGCTCAACGAGCGGGATGTCACGTCTAGCTTGCTGGTAAACGGCGGGTCGCAGATCCGGGATCTATTGACGCGCCTGGCGGCGAATGAACAAGTCACTTTGCAGGCGAATTTCGAAAACCAGCAGATGACGTTTCCGTTGCATCTGGTTGAAGATGAATTCCACGCCATGCACCTTCGCCTGGGTGTGCCGAGCATCTATGAGGACGGACCGAAAATCCGCCCCTGGCGCCTGGCGCTCGACGAGCCGGTAGCCTTGGAAAATGCCAAGGGTCAGCCGGGGGCTTTATGGGTGCACGAAGTGTCTTGCAAGGGCGTACTGCTGGAAATTCGCAACCGTACCAAACCACCCAGACAATTCGTCTCGTGGTTCAGCCCGTCAGGCTACGAGAGGATTTCACTGCGCGGTACGTTCGAGCGAGAAACAGACCAAGGAATGTATGCCTACCATCTGAGCCAGCATGACCAGGACGAAACCGAGCGCCTGCGTCAGTACATCCTTCAACAGCATCGCCTGACCCATCCGACGATGCATCTCTAGCGGTGGTTCAAGTGTCCAGGTTGCCGGCCAGGAATTGACACAAACGCTGGCGCATCACCGTACCTTCATTTCCCAGACAAGCGATCGCTGACCCCGCCAGGCTTTCCTGCGCCAGGTCGGACGCATCGCCGGCGAGCATGACGGGGCAATCCAGGCTCATCGCCAACCGGTTA
This sequence comes from Pseudomonas sp. Z4-20, assembly GCF_051131955.1. Lineage (NCBI taxonomy): Bacteria > Pseudomonadati > Pseudomonadota > Gammaproteobacteria > Pseudomonadales > Pseudomonadaceae > Pseudomonas > Pseudomonas sp. Z4-20. The sequence goes on along the minus strand of NZ_CP071641.1, from coordinate 1,083,414 downwards.
AGGCGTTTGGGCAGCTCGGCAACTGGCGCATGGTTGGAAACCAGTACCAGCGCCAAAGGCTGCATTTTCTGGCAAACCAGGGTCAGCTCGTCAAAAGGTTGGCCGACCGTCATGACCCTGACGCCGACCTCAGCCTTGGACACATACAGCGCCGTTACCAGCAGCTCCAACTCCCGACACTGGCCCGCAATGGCGCTGACCAGCACACGTCTCGATGAGAAATCTCGCTTGAGCAGCAGTCGCTGCGTTACGCGCGAACGCAGGAAACCATCGAAAAACAGCCATTCACTGGTCTGTCCGAACTCATGTTGGCGTTGCAGTAGCTCTCGCCAGAGCGGCATCAAGATGTCTTGAAATACGACCGGCACGGCATAGCTGGAAAAAATCTGACCGTAGACGCGATCGAGTTCCACGTCGTCAAAGTTACCGACTGCGTCCAGCACCTGGTGTTGCCACTGACTGTAATCGGCGCGTACCAGATCGGAAGAAATGAATTTGGAAACCGGCTGTGCCGATTCTGCCCTGGCGAGGATTTTTCCTACCTTACTCACGGCTACGCCGCGCTCGATCCAGGCAACGATACGGCGGACTTTTTCGACATCGCCCATGGAATACAAGCGATGGCCGCTTTCGGTGCGAGTGGGTTGGATCAGACCATAGCGTCGCTCCCATGCACGCAAGGTCACTGGATTAACACCCGTCAACCGCGCCACTTCACGGATAGGAACCAAGTCTTCGCGCGCCAAGGCGTCGGACACCTGGAACGCGATGTTATCCTCGGTGTTTACGCTCATTCGCGTCGTTTTCCCGACTGAAAAATTGGATCCCATTTTAGCTCTCCCCAAGCACGTCATGACAAGGGCATAACGCGATCAACGCGCGCAATTGTTGTTTTTTACCCGACAGGGAATAATCCTTGCCTACGTCTTGCAATCAGACGCTGCCCATTACCCAGGGGGCGTCTTCCCCGCGAACCTCTTATCCGGAGCGCCGCACATGTAACATGGAGATACAAAATGTCTACCTCTCCCGTCACGCTAATGGTCGCCCGTCGCGTTGCCAACGGGCGCTACCAGGATTTGATTGCATGGTTGCGTGAAGGCGAGCAATTGGCCACCGATTTCGCCGGTTACTTGGGCTCGGGCGTGCTCGCTCCGCCGCCCGACGACGACGAATTCCAGATCATTTTCCGTTTCGCCGACGAGCAGACCCTGCATGCCTGGGAGTACTCCGCCTCGCGCACGGCCTGGCTGGAACGGGGGAGCGAGCTGTTTGCCCAGCCGTCCGAACATAGGGTGCGAGGTATAGATGGCTGGTTCGGCGCGATCGGCCAACGTCCGCCACGCTGGAAACAAGCGGTGGCTATCTGGCTCGCGTTCTTTCCTGTTTCGTTATTGTTCAATTTCCTCTTGGGACCATTGCTCAACGAACTGGGTTTGCTGAGTCGCGTCTTCATCAGCACCCTTATACTGACGCCGCTGATGGTCTACCTGTTTATCCCGATGTCGACTCATTTATTGGCGAGCTGGCTCACTGGCGCATCGCAACGGCCCTTGCCAACCAAGCCTTCCACGCAGAATCATTGAAGCGACACTAAACCGGTGGGAGCCACCGCGCTCCCACGGACTCGTCGCGGCGCCTCGCCTGAAGACTCCAGCCGCTCGTCATAAAGGAACGTATTCGTGAAACAGGGCACAACCGCTCCGATCCTGATCACTGGCGCAGCCCAGCGCGTCGGCTTGCATTGTGCCCGGCGGCTGCTGGAAGACGGGCACCCGGTGATCGCGACGTATCGCACCGAACGTCCGGGCGTACAGGCGCTGCGAGATTTGGGGGCCACGGTTCTGTTTGCCGATTTTGCCAGTGAATCGGGGATTCTCGCGTTTATCGATCAGCTCAAGCAGCATACCCACCAGCTGCGCGCCATTGTGCACAACGCCTCGGCCTGGCTGGCCGAAGCCCCGGGCGGTGAAGCGGACGCCTTCCACGCCATGTTCGGCGTGCACATGCTCGCGCCTTATTTGATCAATCTGCATTGCGTCCAGTTGCTGGAACGGTCGGTACCGGCGGACATCGTGCACATCAGTGACGACGTGACGCGCAAGGGTAGCAGCAAGCATATCGCCTATTGCGCCACCAAGGCCGGGCTCGAAAGCCTGACCCTGTCCTTTGCGGCCAAGTACGCGCCTGCAATCAAGGTCAACGGTATCGCCCCGGCCCTGCTACTGTTCAATCCCGACGATGATGCGGCCTACCGTGCCAAGGCGTTGGCCAAGTCCGCGCTGGGCATCGAACCCGGCAGCGAAGTGGTTTACCAGAGCCTGCGTTATCTGCTGGATAACCCTTACGTTACCGGCACGACGCTCACCGTGAACGGCGGACGGCACATCAAATAGTCCTGTTTCGAGGAAGCACCATGGCGTTATCGCCCCAGCATTACCGCGAGATCCTGATCGGCCTGGGCGAAGATCCGGAGCGCGAAGGCCTGCTGGACACCCCGGTGCGCGCAGCCAAGGCCATGCAGTATCTTTGCCACGGCTATGATCAGAGCGTCGAGCAGGTGGTCAATGGCGCTTTGTTTGCCTCCGACAGCGATGAAATGGTGATCGTTGCCAATATCGAGCTCTACTCACTGTGCGAACATCACCTGCTGCCCTTCATCGGCAAGGCCCATGTGGCTTATATTCCTACGGGCAAGGTCCTGGGACTGTCGAAGATCGCCCGGCTGGTGGACATGTTCGCCCGCCGCCTGCAGATCCAGGAAAACCTCACCCGGCAAATCGCTGACGCGGTGCAACACGTCACCCAGGCCACCGGTGTGGCGGTGGTGATCGAAGCCCAGCACATGTGCATGATGATGCGCGGTGTCGAGAAACAGAATTCGACCATGAACACCTCAGTGATGCTCGGCGCCTTTCGCGAGTCCAGCAACACCCGCCAGGAGTTCCTGCAATTGATTCGACGGAGCCAATAAATGCCACAACTTCAGCCCGCCATGGCGCGTATCAAGATCAAGGACCTGCGCCTGCGTACGTTCATCGGCATCAATGAGGATGAGATTCTCAACAAGCAGGATGTGTTGATCAACCTGACCATTCTCTACGCCGCCCAGGATGCGGTGCGCGACAACGATATCGAGCACGCGCTGAACTACCGCACCATCACCAAGGCGATCATCGCCCACGTGGAAGGCAACCGCTTCGCCCTGCTCGAACGCCTCACCCAGGAGCTGCTTGACCTGGTCATGGCCAACGAGTCGGTGCTGTACGCCGAAGTCGAAGTGGACAAGCCGCATGCCTTGCGATTTGCCGAGTCGGTGTCGATTACGCTCGCGGCAAGCAGGGCTACTTCGTAGCAGCCAAAAGCTTCAAGCTGTAAGCTTCAAGCCTGACCACCGCAAATCCACTCTTGCAGCTTGAAGCTTGCCCCTTGAAGCTGCCTCGCAGAGACCTCCATGAACGACCAACAACGCCTCGAACTCGAAGCCGCCGCTTTCCGTCGGCTGGTTGCCCATCTGGACAGCCGCAAGGATGTGCAGAACATCGACCTGATGAACCTCGCCGGTTTCTGCCGCAACTGCTTGTCCAAGTGGTACAAGGCCGCTGCCGACGAGCGCCAGATCGAGGTCAGCCTCGACGATGCGCGTGAGGTCGTCTACGGCATGCCGTACGCCGAGTGGAAAGCCCAATACCAGAAAGAAGCCAGCGTCGAACAGCAGGCGGCGTTTGCCAAAGGAACTCCCGATGCCTGACCTGAACACCTTCCGCGCCAGCCTCAAAAGTGGCGAACATGTCTTTGCCGATACCCTGGCCTTTGTCGCCGATGGCTACGACTACCAGCCCCGGGCTTTCAACAACGGCGGTGTTGAAAACGTCGCCGGGCAGAATGAAGGTTCGTGCAAGACCCTGGGCCTGGCCCTGCTTGAAGGCTTGAGCGATGAAGAAGCACTCCAGGCGTTTGGCGAGCATTACCGCTCGGTGCTGGCCACGCCCGAAGGCAGCGACCACGGCAATATCCGCGCGTTGATGGCCCATGGTCTCGCCGGTGTGAAGTTCGAGGCGCAACCACTACAGCGTCGCTGATCCGCTTTTCGTGGCGAGGGAGCTTGCTCCCGCTGGGCTGCGCAGCAGACCCAAGCAGTCAGATTCAATTTGCCTGACACACCGGGTTGTGAGATTTCGGGGTCGCTTCGCGCCCCAGCGGGAGCAAGCTCCCTCGCCACAGAAGCGGTTCTGGCAAGCTTCGCACTTATCCACATCCCGACTTTTAAGATTGACCCGGCAACTTTATTTCGTTTGCCGGCTCTCCCTGCTCACGGCTTAGATAAAGGACATCTTTCCTCCGCCGAGCCGTCCATCCATGAGCAGCAAAACCATCAGCCAATCGATTTCCTTCGTTCACCCCGTCAGCCTCAGCCACGGCAGGAACGCCGAAGTCTGGGACGTTGACGGCAAGCGCTATATCGATTTCGTGGGTGGCATCGGCGTGTTGAACCTCGGCCATTGCCACCCACGCATCGTCGAGGCGATCCGCGAGCAAGCCACCCGCCTTACCCACTACGCCTTCAACGCCGCGCCCCATGAGCCCTATATCCAGCTGATGGAGCGCTTGGCCGCATTCATCCCGGTGGATTACCCGATCAGTGGCATGCTCACCAACAGCGGGGCGGAGGCTGCGGAAAACGCCTTGAAAATCGTCCGCGGCGCTACGGGGCGCACCGCAGTGATCGCTTTTGACGGCGGTTTCCACGGTCGAACCCTCGCCACGCTGAACCTCAATGGCAAGGTCGCCCCGTACAAACAAAAAGTCGGCGTATTGCCCGGACCGGTTTATCACCTGCCCTACCCCAGCCAGGACAACGGCGTGACGTGCGCCGAGGCGTTGAAAGCCATGGACAGGCTGTTCAGCGTCGAGATCGACGTGAACGATGTGGCCTGCTTCATCGTTGAACCGGTGCAGGGCGAAGCCGGGTTCCTGGCGATGGACGTGAGCTTCGCCCAGGCGCTGCGACAATTTTGCGACGACAAGGGCATCGTATTGATCGTCGATGAGATCCAGTCCGGCTTCGGCCGCACCGGCCAGCGCTTTGCATTCCCTCGACTGGGCATCGAGCCCGACCTGATCCTGCTCGGTAAAAGCATTGCCGGTGGCGTCCCGCTGGGGGCGGTGGTGGGACGTAAATCGCTGCTGGACACCTTGCCCAAGGGCGGGCTCGGCGGCACTTACTCGGGCAACCCCATCGCCTGCGCCGCCGCCCTGGCGACCCTGGACGAAATGACCGATGCGAACCTGCGGGCCTGGGGCGCCCAGCAGGAAGAAGCGATTGTCAGCCGTTACCAGTCATGGAACAGCCGTGGTCTGTCACCGTACCTGGGCCGGTTGACCGGCGTCGGCGCGATGCGCGGCATCGAGCTGGCCAACGCCGACGGCACCCCGGCGACAGCACAACTGACCCAACTGCTGACCCTGGCACGGGACGCGGGTTTGCTGCTGATGCCCAGCGGTAAGTCGCGGCACATCATTCGCCTGCTGGCGCCATTGACGACTGAGCCGACGGTGTTGAAAGAGGGGTTGGATATTCTGGAGGACTGCCTGGCGAAGCTGTCCTGAAATCCAGGATGCGCTGAGGGACTGACATAACGAATTATGTTCGCTTGTGGTAGCCGATTACGGCTGGCAATACTGGCCAACTGTCCTTGTTGCCGGAAGAGATCGCTGCCACCCCACACGCCCGAGGCATCCATGTATCACGACAATATAATTTATAAGAAAAAGTCCAATGATCCTCGATTCCTGCTGGGAGTAGCCGTGGTGCTGTTCCTGGGTTCATACGTGATGAACCTTGGCAACAGCGCCCTCAGCCACTTTTTGCAACCGCTGCTGGGGAACGCACCGGACAGCCTCGGCGCGCGCAACATCGCCATCGGCCTGGGGATCGCCCTGCTGGGCACGCTGAATTTCCACGTCCTCGGTCGGCTGAAATTCAAGGTGCAGACCACCGTGGTCTGGGTCGAGTTGCTGGTACTGTTCCTGGCGTTCTTCGACACCTTCAATCTCTCCTACAGTTTCATCCTCGACAAGGTCGGTTTCCTGATCATTCAGGGCGCGGCCACCACACTCTACATCTCAGCCATCGCCATCGTGATTGCCTTTGTCCTGGCCCTGGTCGGCGCAGTCGCCAAGCTGTCCAACAACGGTCTGGCCAATGCCTTGGCCTCGTTCTATACCTCGTTCTTTCGTGGCGTGCCGCTGCTGATCCAGATCTACCTTATCTACCTGGGCCTGCCGCAACTGGGTTATGTGGTCGATGCGGTGCCCGCCGGCATCCTGGCCCTGGCCCTGTGCTACGGCGCCTACATGACGGAGATTTTCCGTGCAGGCATCCAGAGCATCCCGGTGGGCCAATGGGAGGCCTCGCGGGCACTGGGCATCAGCCCATTCAAGACCCTGAGCCGGGTGATCATGCCCCAAGCCCTGCGCGTCATCATCCCGCCTACTGGCAACCAGTTCATCGCGATGCTCAAGGACAGCTCCTTGGTGTCGGTGATTGGCGTCTGGGAACTGATGTACCTGGCCAAGACCCAGGGTCGCGCGGACTTCCGCCACTTGGAAATGCTGATCACCGCCGCGATGATCTACTGGGCCCTGTCGTTCGTACTTGAACGGGTGCAGGCGCGGATTGAAAAACGGGTCAATCGATCCACTGCAAGGGGTTGATGCGTGATGACTCGAACCGATACCGCCCGGCATCTCGACCCGGCAACCACTGCCCAGGCCGACGCACCGATGATTGCCATCAAGGGGCTGAACAAGTGGTATGGCAATTTCCATGCGTTGCGTGACGTCGACCTGACTGTCGCACCTGGCGAAATCCTGGTGGTCTGCGGCCCGTCGGGCTCGGGCAAGTCGACGATGATCCGCTGCATCAATCACCTGGAAAACTTCCAGAAAGGCCAGATCCAGGTCAACGGCATCGTCCTCACCAGCGAGGCCGAAAGCGTCAGCGCCGTGCGCCGCGAAATCGGCATGGTGTTCCAGAGCTTCAATCTTTTCCCGCACCTGAGCGTCATCGACAACCTGACCCTTGCCCCGCAACTGGTCCAGGGCGTGTCCAGCGCCGACGCGAAAAAACGCGCCCGGGTCTACCTGGAGCGGGTGCGCATCGCCGAGCACGCCGACAAATACCCCTCGCAATTGTCCGGCGGCCAGCAGCAGCGCGTGGCGATCGCCCGCGCGTTGTGCATGAACCCGAAAGTCATGCTCTTCGACGAGCCCACCTCGGCCCTCGACCCGGAAATGGTCCACGAAGTGCTGGACGTCATGGGCGAGCTGGCCGGCGATGGCATGACCATGATTTGCGTGACCCACGAAATGGGCTTCGCCAGCAAGGTCGCCGACCGGGTGCTGTTCATGGACCAGGGCCAGGTGATCGAACAAGCCACGCCCGCCGATTTTTTCAACAACCCGCAGACCGAACGCGCGCAAAAATTCCTGTCGCAGATCATCGGTCACTGAGAACCGCTTTACCCCGCATAACAATAACGAAAAGTGGAGATGCACATGCTCAGTCAAAAACGCGCAATCACCCTGGCAGCCGCCCTGTCCCTGCTGTTCGTCGGCGCCGCCAACGCCGGGGCGGTCCTGGACAAGATCCAGAGCAGCAAGCAAATGACCGTCGCCACCTCGGCGACATGGCCGCCCCAAGGCTTTATCAACGACAAGAACGAAATCGACGGTTTCGACATCGACGTGTCCAAGGAAATCGCCAAGCGCCTGGGCGTCGCGGTCAAGTTCGTGACGCCGGATTGGGACGTCATCACCGCCGGCAAGTGGAACGGCCGCTGGGACATGTCCGTGGGCTCGATGACCGCCACCACCAGCCGTGCGCGCATCCTCGACTTCCCCGCCACGTACTACTACGTGCCCTATGTGTTCGCGGTCCACAACGACTCGACCTTGACCAACCGCCAGGCACTCAACGGCAAGACCATCGGGGTCGAGGGTGGCACAACGTCCGAAGACTACCTGAACCAGCATCTGGCGATCGAAGCGACCGACATGCCGCCGGTCAACTATGACGTGAAGGCCGGAAAGATGAAGACCTACGCCGGCTCCCTTGGCCCGCTGGATGACCTGCGCCTGGGTAACGGCGTGCGCCTGGACGCGATCCTTACCCAGCGCAGCACCCTGGAAGCGGCCGTCAAGAAGAACTACCCGTTGCGGGCCGTCGACGCGACGGCGGTGTTCTACGAACCGCTGGCCATCGCGACCGACAAGGGCGACCCGGAGCTCAAAGCCAAGCTTGCCGAAATCATCGGCCAGATGCACAAGGACGGCACGCTGACACAGTTGTCGACCAAGTGGTACGGCGTCGATTATTCGGTCGTCAAATAACACCTCGTGCGGGAGCGGGCGTGCTCGCTCCCACTCAATGACTTCAAGGATCGATCATGTCCTTTCCCGCCACCTGGTACTCCCAAACCTCGCTGCCCCGTACAGCCAGGCCAGGACTCGGCAGCGCCGAAGCCTGCGACGTCTGCATCATCGGCGCCGGTATCGCCGGCCTCACGGCGGCGCTGGAACTGACGCAGCGCGGCAAACGCGTGATCCTGCTGGAAACCCATCAAGTCGGCTGGGGCGCGTCGGGACGCAACGGCGGCGTGGTGTCGGCGGGCTGGGCCGAAGGCTCGGCGGCCATTCGTAAAAAAGTCGGGCTGGAGCAGGCCAAGGCACTGTTTCAGATGTCGGTGGAAGGCGTGGAGATCGTGCGCCATAACATGACTAGCCTGGCATTGACCGGTTGCGATCCGTCCGCCGGCACGATCCGGGTCAAGCGCTACGATGACAGCGCCGGTGTAAAAGCCCATATCGAAAACATGCGCCGGGATTTCGGTTACGAACTCAATTTTCTCGACGTCGGCCAAGTGCGTGAACGGGCCCACACCCGCCGCTACTTCCAAGGCATCGAAGACCCCAACGCCCTGCATTTTCATCCCCTGAACTATTGCCTGGGGCTGGCTTCGGTCATCGAAGCGGCTGGCGGGCGGATCTATGAGAACACCAAGATGCTCGCCTGGCACCGCGAGGGGGTCGACAAAGTCATCCGCACCGCCCAGGGTTCCGTGCGCTGCCAAGACCTGGTGTTCTGCGCAGGCGGCTACGGCGGCCCGGAACTGCAAAAGCTCAGCCGCGCCTACTTGCCTATCGCGACCTATGTGGTACTGACCGAGCCGCTGGGCGAATTGATCAAACAAGTTCTCAATTGCAGCGCCGCCTTTTCCGACGACCGTCGCGCCTCGGACTACTATCGCGTCGTCGACGGTGATCGCCTGCTCTGGGGCGGACGCATCACCACCCGCAACGAACAGAACGAAACGGCCCTGGCGGCCATGCTCAAGGCCGATATGGTCTCGGTTTATCCGCAACTGGCGTCGGCGAAGATCGAGTTGGCCTGGTCCGGACTGATGGGTTACTCCACCAACAAGATGCCCAACCTGGGCATGCTGGAACCGGGCGTGTGGGCCTGCACATCATTTGGTGGACATGGCCTGAACACCGGCTCCATCGGCGCCCGGGTCATCGCCGAAGCCGTGTGCGGGGAGAGCGAACGCTACAAGGCCTTCAGCCCTTATTGGCTCGACTGGAACGGCGGGCCGTTCGGGCGCGTCGCGGCGAACGCCATCTATCAATCGTTGAAGGTGATGGATTTTGTTCAGGAGCGGTTACGCGGGTGACGGGCCTCGCTCGGTTAACCACCGCCCATGAAAAAACCGGCCGAAGCCGGTTTTTTTGTGCCTGACGGATCAGAACGAAACGTTTTGCAGGCCGTCCAGGTAGCGCTCGGTGTCCAGGGCCGCCATGCAACCGGCGCCGGCCGAGGTGATGGCCTGGCGATAGACGTGGTCGGCCACATCGCCGGCGGCGAAGATGCCTTCGACGCTGGTGGCGGTGGCGTTGCCGTCGCGGCCGCCCTTGACCACCAGGTAGCCGTCCTTGAGTTCCAGCTGGCCTTCGAACAACGAGGTGTTCGGGGTGTGGCCGATGGCGATGAACACGCCGTCGACTTTGATCTCGTCAAAGCTGCCGTCGTTGTTCTTCAGGCGAGCACCGGTCACGCCCATGTTGTCACCCAGCACTTCGTCCAGGGTGGCGTTGAGCTTGAGGATAATCTTGCCTTCGGCGACGCGCGCGTTCAGCTTGTCGATCAGGATCTTCTCGGCGCGGAAGGTTTCGCGACGGTGGACCAGGGTCACGGTGCTCGCGATGTTGGCCAGGTACAGGGCTTCCTCGACCGCAGTGTTGCCGCCACCGACCACGGCCACGGGCTTGTTGCGGTAGAAGAAACCGTCGCAGGTAGCGCAGGCGGAAACACCTTTGCCCATGAACGCTTCTTCCGATGGCAGGCCCAGGTAGCGAGCGCTGGCGCCGGTGGCGATGATCAGGGCGTCGCAGGTGTAGGTCGCGCTGTCACCAGTGAGCGTGTACGGCTTGGCGGCGAAATCGACGGCATTGATGTGATCGAAAACGATCTCTGTCTCGAAGCGCTCGGCGTGTTCTTTCATGCGCTCCATCAAGACAGGGCCGGTCAAGCCGTGAACATCGCCCGGCCAGTTGTCGACTTCGGTGGTGGTGGTCAATTGACCGCCGGCCTGCATGCCGGTGATGAGCAACGGCTTGAGGTTGGCACGGGCCGCATAGACCGCGGCGCTGTAACCGGCAGGGCCGGAACCGAGAATAATCACTCGCGAATGACGGACTTCAGACATGACCTGCTCCTGTTGACCGGACCTGTAAGGTCCGGAACGCCGGCTGAGCGGCGGGAATAAAAAAGGACTGTTGATGCACTTGGGGAAGGCTTTGGTTCGACAGTCCTGAAAAAGAATGGGTGCAGCGTATCGAGGGAGCGAAGATTAAGGAAATACGGTTTAACAATCCAGCTCATAGGTGAGCTCTATCCGCTGGCGCTTATTCAATAGGTACGATCCTTCAGTAAACCTTGTTACACGTGATGTCGTAGCTTTCCCGCGCCGGGCAAAGCCGGTAAGGTCGGCGCGTCCATCATTCCCTCGGAGCCACCTATGCCCGCCCCCGTCTTGTCCGGTCCGCAATATTTGCGAGAAGGTCTCAAGCTGGTCCTGAGCCCCGGCTTGCGCCTGTTTGTATTGCTGCCGCTGACGATCAACCTGGTGCTGTTCGTCGGGCTGATCTACCTGGCCGGCCACCAATTCAGCCTCTGGGTCGACACGCTGATGCCGTCGCTGCCGGAGTGGCTGAGCTTCCTGAGCTACATCCTCTGGCCATTGTTCGTCGTACTGGTGGGGCTGATGGTGTTTTTCACCTTCACCATGCTCGCCAATATCATCGCGGCGCCCTTCAACGGCTTTCTCGCTGAGAAAGTCGAAGTGGTGGTGCGCGGCACTGATGATTTTCCGGCGTTCAGCTGGGGCGAACTGATCGCCATGGTTCCCCGCACCCTGGCCCGGGAAGCGCGAAAGCTCGGCTATTTCGTGCCGCGTGCCCTGGGGCTGTTCGTGCTGTCGTTCATCCCCGTGCTCAATATCGTCGCTGCGCCGCTGTGGCTGTTGTTTGGCATCTGGATGATGGCGATCCAGTACATCGACTACCCGGCGGACAACCACAAGCTGGGCTGGAACGAAATGCTCGCCTGGCTGCGGGAGAAACGCTGGCAGAGCCTGGGCTTTGGCGGCAGCGTGTACCTGGTGCTGCTGATCCCGGTGGTCAACGTCCTGATGATGCCGGCCGCGGTCGCCGGGGCGACGTTGTTCTGGGTGCGCGAGCAAGGTGCCGAGACGGCGTTGGCCCGGCAGGGCTGATCCCGTCACAAATCCGTCATCGTGGCGTCACAACGACGAAATGGCCTCGGTCGACACTGGGGCCATGACCACACTCCTGCACGTCACCCTCGTCACTGAAACCTTTGCACCGGAAATCAATGGCGTCGCCAATACCCTGGGGCGCCTTTACGACGGCTTGCGAGCCCGTGGACACCGCGTTGAGCTGATCCGCCCCCGCCAGGCCGCGGATCAAGGCCAGGCCAGCGACGATCAACTCCTGCTGTGCCGAGGCTGGCCTTTGCCGGGATATCCGGGCTTGCAGTGGGGGCAGGCTTCGATGCACAAGCTGCTCAGGCGCTGGAAACGTCATCGCCCGGACGTCTTGTATATTGCCACCGAAGGCCCCTTGGGCTTGTCGGCGTTGCGGGCAGCGCGGCGCCTGGGTATCTCGGTGGTCAGCGGCTTCCACACCAACTTCCAGCAATACACCCAGCAATATGGCCTCGGCTTGTTGAGTCGGCTGTTGACCCATTACCTACGCTGGTTTCACAACCGCTCGAGCCTGACCCTGGTGCCCAGCGTCAGCCAGCGCCTGGAGCTGGAACGCCGGCATTTTGAACGCGTGGCCTTGTTGTCCCGCGGCGTGGACAGCCGACTGTTTCATCCGGCCAAACGCTCGGCCGCTCTGCGCGAAGCCTGGGGCCTGGACGAAGGTGATATCGCAGTGATCCATGTCGGACGCCTGGCACCGGAGAAAAACCTGGGCCTGCTCACGCGCAGTTTCGACACCCTGTGTAACGCTTTTCCGACACAGCGAATCAAACTGGTGATCATTGGTGACGGTCCGCAGCGGCCTGCCCTCGAACAGCAATCGCCCGGGGCGATCTTCTGTGGCGCCCAGCGTGGCGAAGCGTTGGCGGCCCATTACGCGTCCGGGGACGTATTCGTTTTTCCGAGCCTGACCGAAACCTTCGGCAACGTCGTGCTGGAAGCGCTGGCATCCGGACTGGGCGTGGTGGCCTACGATCAGGCCGCGGCGGCGCAACACATCCGTCACGGTTATAACGGGGTGCTGGCGATGCCGGGGGATGAAGATGCATTCTGCGACGCGGCCCGCTGGCTGCTGGAAGAGCGCGAGGCCTTGCGTTGCGTGAGGCTCAATGCGCGCCAACATGCCAGTCGCCAGGGCTGGGCCTCGATCATCGAGCAGTTCGAGACGCTGTTGCGCGCAGTGTGCGTCGGCGAGCAGGGCCTGCCCGTTGCGCCGACGGTGCGCTGAGTGTTCGGAAAGGTCGGTTCAGGCGCTACTCAAACCAGCGTCATCAACGCCTCGCGGCTGAACGGCAGGATCTCTTGCTCGCGCCCTTCCCGGACTTTTTGCGCCCAGTCCGGATCCACCAGCAATGCGCGTCCCACTGCCACGAGGTCGAACTCTTCGTTGTTCAACCGCTCCAGCAGGTTTTCCAGGCTGGCCGGCTGGGCAATTTTATCGGTGTTGACCATGAACTGGAGGAATTCGCCATCCAGGCCGACGCTGCCGACGGTGATGGTCGGTTTGCCGGTGAGCTTGCGCGTCCAGCCGGCCAGATTCAGCTCCGAGCCTTCGAACTCCGGTTCCCAGAACCGGCGTGTCGAGCAGTGGAAAATATCGACGCCTGCGTCAGCCAATGGCTTGAGGAATTCTCCCAGCGCTTCGGGCGTCAGCACCAGACGCGCTGCGTAATCCTGCTGCTTCCATTGAGAGAAGCGGAAAATGATTGGGAAGCCCTCGCCCACCGCCGCGCGCACCGCGCGAATCAACTCGATCGCAAAGCGCGAACGGTTGGCCAGGCTGCCGCCGTAGCCGTCAGTGCGCTGGTTGCTGCCTTCCCAGAAGAACTGGTCCACCAGGTAGCCGTGGGCACCGTGGATCTCCACGCCGTCCATGCCGATGCTCTGGGCGTCTTTTGCCGCTTGGGCAAAGGCGGCGATGACTTCATTGATGTCCGCCTGGGTCATGCCATGAATCACGACCTGGCCATCCTTGAGTTTTTCGCTCGGACCATAGCCCGGCACGGCGCCATCCGGCTCGGTACCGAGGCGGCGCACATTACCCACATGCCACAGCTGGGGAACGATCTTACCGCCCTCGGCGTGCACCGCATCGACTACTTTTTTCCAACCGGCCAGTGCGGCGTCGCCGTAGAAGTGCGGTACGTTCGGATAGCCGTTGGAAGCCTTGTGGCCGACGGTGGTGCCTTCGGTGATGATCAGGCCGACCCCTGCCGCCGCTCGGCGACGGTAGTATTCGATAACCTTGGAGTTCGGCACGCCGCCCGGTGAAAACGAACGCGTCATCGGCGCCATCACGACCCGGGTCGGCAGTTCCAGCGCGCCGAGATGGAAGGGTTTGAACAGGGCTTTTACAGGCATGGGGCACTCCATGAAAACGAGGTCACAGGTCGGATATGACGACGATAATATGAGGCATGCACAGCGCTGGGTAGCACTATTGATTGGAGTGATTAAGGATCAAAAGGGGACGGTGAGGTTGTGGGTTCAAGCTCCCTTGCCACAAAGGCTCCGGGCTAGGCCAATGCTTTTTCAATCGCCTGGATGACCGAAAGATCATCCGGCGCGGTGCGCGGGGAAAAACGCGCCAGCACGCGGCCGTCCTTGCCGAGCAGGAATTTTTCGAAGTTCCAGGTGATGTCCCCGGGAAACTCCGCGCCTTCGCCCGCCAGCAGGCGGTAAAGCTGGTGACGGTCGTGGCCGTTTACTTCCAGTTTGCTCGACAGCGGGAACGTCACGCCGTAGTTGAGGCTGCAGAATTCCTGGATTTCCTGCTCGGTCCCCGGCTCCTGGCCGGCGAACTGATTGCAGGGCAGGCCCAGCACGCTGAACCCCTTGTCTTTGTATTGCTGATAGAGGTTTTCCAGCGCCGCGTATTGAGGCGTCAGGCCACATTTGGAGGCAACATTGACCACCAGCACGACTTGCCCTTTGAAGGGCGCCAGAGAAAGCTCCTGACCATCCAGCGCTGTCAGTTTAAGGTCGTGGAAAGCACTCATGACGAACTCCAGGGTTTGCGGATCTTTTCGAAACAGCCATGGGTGATGCTAACAGCAAGCGACTAAAAAGGCGCCATAGGGCGCCTCTCCAGTCAATCTGAGCGTAGCGCAGAAATCAATGCTGATGGCCGCCTTCACCATGGACGTGGCCATGGGCGATTTCTTCCTGGCTGGCGTCACGAATGTCGACGATCTTGACTTGGAAGCTCAAGCGCTGGCCGGCCAATGGGTGGTTGCCGTCAACGGTGACGTCGTCGCCTTCCAGGTCGCGGATGGTGACGATCTGCATCTGGCCGTCCGGCGCCGAAGCGTGGAATTGCATGCCCACTTCCAGCTCATCCACGCCTTCGAACATGCTGCGGCTGAGGGTGCTGACCAGTTCGGCGGAATATTCGCCATAGGCGTCTTCCGGCTCAACGGCAACGTTCAGCTCGTCACCGGTGGTTTTGCCTTCCAAGGCTTTTTCCAGGCCCGGGATGATGTTGCCTGCGCCATGCAGGTAGACCAGCGGAGCGCCGCCGGCGGAGCTGTCGATGACCTCACCAGCGTCGTTGGTCAGGGTATAGTCGATGGAGACAGCCTTATTGGCGGCGATCAGCATGGGGCGAGACCTTTTGCATAAGAATGAAGAACGGACAAGTCTAAACAAGGATTTGCCTGAAAGCGAACGGAACCCGGACAAACGGGCCTGCTCGAACAGACCAACGGTCACGGGTTTCCATCAGGATGAGGACGGGCACTGGGTGGCCGAGCTGTCCTGTGGCCACACCCAGCACCTGCGCCACCAGCCGCCGTGGCAATCCCGGGCCTGGGTGCTGGACCCTGCGCAACGTATTGAAAAAATAGGCCAGCCCTTTAATTGTGGCTGGTGCGCCCAAGGCCCGGTTAGCGATAACCTTGACGACTGAATTGATGGTAGACGGCCAGCCATAGGCCGCGCCTTGCTAGGGAAACCGCATGCAAACTTTTTTTATCGCGCCCACCGATTTTGGTGTGGGCCTGACCTCCATCAGCCTCGGGCTGGTGCGTACCCTCGAACGGGCCGGGCTGAAAGTCGGCTTTTTCAAACCCATCGCCCAGCCTCACCCCGGCGATACCGGGCCGGAACGCTCCACCGAACTGGTGGCCCGTACCCACGGCCTCAAGCCGCCACAACCCTTGGGCCTGGCCCATGTGGAGCGCATGCTGGGCGACGGCCAGCTCGATGAGCTGCTGGAAGAAATCATTACCCTTTATCAACAGGCCGCCATCGGCAAGGACGTGCTGGTCGTCGAAGGCATGGTCCCGACCCGCAGCGCCAGCTACGCCGCCCGGGTCAACCTGCACTTGGCCAAGAGCCTGGACGCCGAGGTCATCCTCGTGTCAGCCCCGGAAAACGAAGTGCTGACCGAGCTGTCCGGCCGCGTCGAGTTGCAGGCGCAATTGTTCGGCGGGCCGAAAGACCCGAAGGTTCTTGGCGTAATCCTTAACAAGGTCCGCACTGACGAAAGCATGGAAGCGTTCTCCGCACGCCTCAAGGAGCACTCGCCCTTGCTGCGCAGCGGCGACTTCCGTCTGCTCGGTTGCATCCCGTTTCGCCCCGAACTCAACGCCCCGCGCACCCGCGACGTGGCCGACCTGATGGGCGCGCAGGTGCTCAACGCCGGCGATTACGAAACCCGGCGCATGAGCAACATCATCATCTGCGCCCGCACCATGCGCAACACGGTGGAGCTGCTCAAGCCCGGCGTACTGGTGGTCACCCCGGGCGATCGCGATGACATCATCCTGGCCGTGAGCCTGGCGGCGATCAACGGCGTGCCGCTGGCCGGCCTGCTGCTGACCAGCGACACCCTGCCCGACCCACGCATCATGGATTTGTGCCGGGGTGCGCTGCAGGCCGGGCTGCCGGTGCTGTCGGTAAGCACCGGCTCGTACGACACTGCCAACTTGCTCAACAACCTGAACAAGGAAATCCCGATCGACGACCGCGAGCGTGCGGAAATCATCACCGATTTCGTCGCCGGCCACCTGGACGCCAAATGGCTGCACCAGCGCTGCGGCACGCCTCGGGAAATGCGCCTGTCGCCGGCGGTGTTCCGCTATCAACTGATCCAACGCGCGCAGGCGGCGAACAAACGCATCGTGCTGCCTGAAGGCAGCGAACCGCTGACCGTCCAGGCCGCTGCCATTTGCCAGGCCCGGGGCATCGCCCGTTGCGTGCTGCTGGCCAAGCCGGCCGACGTCGAGGCGGTGGCGCGCGCCCAGGGCATCGAACTGCCGCCGGGACTGGAGATCCTCGACCCGGATTCGATTCGCGAGCGTTACGTCGAGCCGATGGTGCGGTTGCGCAAGAGCAAAAGCCTGAACGCGCCGATGGCCGAGCAACAGCTGGAAGACACCGTGGTCATCGGCACCATGATGCTGGCGCTGGACGAAGTGGACGGACTGGTCTCCGGTGTCATCCACTCCACCGCCAACACCATCCGCCCGGCGCTGCAACTGATCAAGACCGCGCCGGGATGCTCGCTGGTGTCCTCGGTGTTCTTCATGCTGTTTCCGGAGGAAGTCCTGGTATATGGCGACTGCGTGATGAACCCGCACCCGAGCGCGACGGAACTGGCGGAAATTGCCCTGCAAAGCGCTGATTCCGCGGCGGCCTTCGGCATCACGCCACGGGTGGCGATGCTCAGCTATTCCAGCGGCGAGTCGGCCAGCGGCGAAGAAGTGGAGAAGGTCCGCGAGGCCACCCTGCTGGCCCACGAGGCACAACATGGCCTGTTGATCGACGGCCCGCTGCAATACGACGCCGCCGCCAACGAAGCCGTGGCGCGGCAATTGGCACCCAACAGCCAAGTCGCGGGTCGGGCGACGGTGTTTATCTTCCCGGACCTGAACACCGGCAATACCACCCACAAGGCCGTACAGCGCAGCGCCGATTGCGTCAGCCTCGGGCCGATGCTGCAAGGCTTGCGCAAACCGGTGAACGACTTGCCGCGCGGCGCCCAGGTCGACGACATCGTGTACACCATCGCCCTCACCGCGATCCAAGCCGCCAACCGACCTCTGGATATTTAAATGCTGGATTTCCTGCCTGCCCACCTGCGTGGCGTCATCGCTTCATCGCTGTTGGCGCTGAACACCATCGCCTGCTGCACACCGCTATTCGTCGTGGCGATTTTCAAGCTGTTGCTGCCCTTCCCCGCCGCCCAGCGCTTCACCGACTGGCTGATGAGCCACATCCACGAAGCCTGGATCAGCAACAATAAGGCCTGGATGAATCTGCTGCGCCGCACGCGCTGGCACCTCAGCGGCCTGGAGGGCCTCGACTACCAGCACTCATACCTGATCACCAGCAACCACCAGAGCTGGGTCGACATCATGGTGTTGCAGTACGTGTTGAACCGGCGCATCCGGCCGTTGAAGTTTTTTCTCAAGCAAGAGCTGATCTGGGTGCCTGTGATCGGCCTGGCCTGGTGGGCGTTGGGCTTTCCATTCATGAAGCGCTATTCCAAGGCGTACCTGGAAAAGCACCCGGAAAAGAAAGGCAAGGACTTGGAAACCACGCGCAAGACCTGCGCGAAGTTTCGCAACAACCCCGTGGGCATTTTCAACTTCGTCGAAGGCACGCGCTTTACCGAAGGCAAGCATGCCCAGCAGCAATCGCCGTTTCGCTACCTGCTCAAGCCCAAGGCCGGTGGCATCGCGTTTGTGCTCGACGCAATGGGCGAACAACTGGAATCGATCATCAACGTGACGATTCATTATCCCGGCGGGCGTCCGGGGTACTGGGACTTGCTTTGCGGCAAAGTGGATGAAGTGGTGGTGCACTTCCAGGAACTGAAGATTCCACCGCAATTCATCGGCAAGAGCTACGACCAGGACGGCGCCTATAGGCTGGAATTCCAAGGCTGGATCAACCAGTTGTGGCAGGACAAGGATGCGCTGCTTGCGCAGATGCATCGCGAGTATCCTGACCGCCACTGATGCCCGTTGACGATTCTGTAGAAATAAAAAAAGCCCGCCGATGATCACTCATCGGCGGGCTTTTACTTGAAGCTTGAAGCTTGCAACTTGAAGCTGCTCCCCTTATATCACCCCGTGCTTGCGTAGCAGCTCCAGCACCTGCTTGACGCTTTCCTCCAACGTCAGGGACTGGGTGTCGATCACCAGGTCGGCGTCCAGCGGCACGTCGTACGGGAAGGACTCGCCCGGGATGTTATCGCCGGCAGCGGCGTACAGCCCTTGCGGATCGCGTTGGGCGCACACCGCTGGCGACGCCTGGACGTAGACCGTCAGCAGACGCTCCCTGCCGATCAGGTCCTTGGCCTGCTCACGCCCTTCGGCACTCGGCGCAACGAACGCGGCGAGGGTCAGCAGGCCGGCTTCGTTGAACTGGCGTGCGACGTGAGCCGCACGACGCCAGTTCTCGGTACGCCCGGCACGATCCTGCGGCAGGCCTTTGTTCAAGTCATGACGCAGGTTCTGGCCATCGAGCACGAACACCCCACGGCCCTGGTCGAACAGCTTGCGCTCCACGGCGTAGGCCAGCGTGCTCTTGCCCGCGCCGGACAAGCCGCTGAACAACACCGTGGCCGGTTGCTGGCCGAAGCGCTGGGCGCGCTCTTGCACCGACACATGGGCCAGTTTGCCGTGATGCGTGCTGCTGCCATGGGCCAGCGGCTGGGCGACGATCATGCCCGCGCCAACGGTGCCGTTGGTCAGGCGATCAATGATGATGAAGGCGCCGGTGGTGCGGTTGCTCTCGTAGCCGTCCAGGGCAATCGGCGCGTCCAGGGCGATCTTCACCTTGCCGATTTCGTTGAGTTGCAGCGCGCTGGCCGGGCCTTCTTCGAGCGTGTTCACATCGACCTTGTTGACGATGCTGGCAATCGAGCCCGGCACATAACTGGTGGCGCGCTTGATGTCGTATTTCTTGCCCGGGAGCATTGGCTCTTCGGCCATCCACACGAGCATCGCTTCGAAGCTGTCGGTGACCGGCGGGACGTTATCGGCGTGCACCAGCAAGTCGCCACGGGAGATGTCGATCTCGTCTTCCATGGTCAGGGTTACGGCCTGACCTGGGCCGGCGTGCTCCAGTTCGCCCTCGAAAGTGACGATGGATTTCACCCGGCTGCTCTTGCCCGACGGCAGCACCACCACTTCGTCGCCCTTGTGCACGACGCCGCTGGCGAGGGTGCCGGCGAAACCGCGGAAGTTCAGGTTCGGACGGTTGACATACTGCACCGGGAAACGCAGGTCGGTGAAGTTACGGTCACCGGCCACTTCCACGGTTTCGAGAATTTCCATCAGCGACTGGCCGGTGTACCACGGCGAGCGCTCGGACTTGTTCACCACGTTGTCGCCCTTGAGGGCCGACATCGGCACGAAGTGCATGCTGGTGGGCTTCAATTTCAAGCCTTCGGCGAACTTCAGGTAGTCGGCCTTGATCGACTCGAACACGCCTTGGTCGAAGTCCTTGAGGTCCATCTTGTTGATGGCGACAACGATGTGCTTGATGCCCAGCAACGAGGCGATGAAGCTGTGGCGACGGGTCTGGGTCTGCACGCCGTAGCGGGCATCCACCAGGATGATCGCCAGGTCACAGGTGGAGGCACCGGTGGCCATGTTGCGGGTGTACTGCTCATGGCCGGGAGTATCGGCAATGATGAACTTGCGCTTGGCGGTGGAGAAATAGCGGTACGCAACATCAATGGTGATGCCTTGCTCGCGCTCGGCCTGCAGGCCGTCGACCAGCAATGCCAGGTCGATGTCGTCACCGGTGGTGCCGACTTTCTTCGAATCGCGGGTGATGGCTTCCAAGTGATCTTCGTAGATCATCTTGGAGTCGTGCAGCAAGCGCCCGATCAGGGTGCTTTTGCCGTCATCGACGTTACCGCAGGTCAAAAAGCGCAGCAGTTCTTTACGCTCGTGCTGGCCCAGGTAGGCGAGGATGTCCTCGCTGATCAAATCAGATTGATGGCTCATTGTGTTCAAGCTCCGAGCTGTAAGCTTCAAGCGGCAAGCTTGTCGGCGTACAGCTAGTCAGAAATTTTGTTGATCAAGCCGCGAAGCATTTTTGAGAGCTCGCGAGTTTCTGCAATCCAGTTATCTGCCAGCGGCTGGGCGATGTAAGCAATGTCGCTGCCGATGAGGATCTGTGTTCGTAACTCTCCACAAGAAGCCTTCGCGATCCAAAGAAAACGTACCTTTTCCTTGGCGCTGTAACGCTCCATGCCTTCTGCGATATTGGAAGGCACCGAAAGTGCGGAACGGGTAATTTGGTCTTTGAAGCCGAAATCCCCACAGCGCGCAAACTCTCTATAAATTCCCACCGCCAAACATTTGCTTCGTTGCCAAACAATCAGCTTCTCGAAATCCATTGCGATCATCCGATGACGGCTCGCAACAACCGGCTGCAAGCACCAAGCTGCAAAATTACGCATACCGCCTTTAACTTGCAGCTTGCCGCTTGTAACTCGAAGCTTAAAAGTACCCCTGACGTTTCTTATCTTCCATCGAGCCTGCGCCATCGTGGTCGATGACCCGGCCCTGGCGCTCGGAAGTTCGCGTCAGGAGCATTTCCTGAATGATGTCCGTTAGGCTTTCGGCCTCGGACTCCACCGCGCCCGTCAACGGGTAGCAGCCAAGGGTACGGAAACGCACTTTCTTCTTGACGATGCGGGCTTTGTCTTCATCGGAGAGGTGCTCGAGGATGCGCTCGTCGTCGATCATGATCAGCGTGCCGTTCTTCTCGATCACTTCACGCTCGGCGGCGAAATACAGCGGCACGATCGGAATGCCTTCGAGGTAGATGTACTGCCAGATGTCCAGCTCGGTCCAGTTCGACAGCGGGAACACGCGAATGGATTCGCCCTTGTTGACCTTGCCGTTGTAGACGTTCCACAGCTCCGGACGCTGGTTCTTCGGGTCCCAGCGGTGTTTGCCGTCGCGGAAAGAGTAGACGCGCTCCTTGGCGCGGGACTTCTCTTCATCGCGACGGGCACCGCCGAAAGCTGCGTCGAAACCATGCTTGTCGAGCGCCTGTTTCAGGCCCTCGGTCTTCATGATGTCGGTGTGCTTGGCGCTGCCATGGGTGAACGGGTTGATATTCTGCGCCACGCCGTCCGGGTTGATATGGGTGATCAAGTCCAGGCCAAGCTCCTCAACCATGCGGTCGCGGAACTTGTACATCTCCTGGAATTTCCAGCGGGTGTCGACGTGCATCACCGGAAACGGCAGCTTGCCGGGGAAAAACGCCTTGCGTGCCAGGTGCAGCATCACGGCGGAGTCTTTACCGATGGAGTACAGCATCACCGGGTTGTCGAACTCGGCGGCCACCTCGCGGATGATGTGGATGCTTTCCGCCTCCAGCTGTTTCAGATGCGTCAGTTTGTCGACCATGGCTACTCACGAAAACATTCTTATGAACGGCCAGCGGGCCGTGTTCGAGCGGGGAATCCTAGCACAGCGACCTCTTCTAATCAGGGCGCCGGCTAGATCGAAACAGCATATGGATATGCCTGCGGGTTCGGGGGCCGAAGGCGTGTCAAATGGGGTTCGGGCAGTCGATAAAGATGTGTTCCAGTGCAAAACGTCGCGCCAGATAGTCGCCCAATGCCTGGACGCCGTAGCGTTCGGTCGCATGGTGACCGGCGGCGATGAAGCTGATGCCGTTTTCCCGGGCGCTGTGAAAAGTCTGCTCGGACGCCTCGCCACTGAGGTACAGATCAACCCCGGCCAGCACTGCCTGTTCGATATAGCCCTGCCCCCCGCCCGTGCACCAGCCAACGCGACGGATCATGTGCTCGCTTTCGATCAACAACGGCTCGCGGCCCATGGCCTCTTGGACCTTGCGGGCGAAATCCCGCGGCGTCATCGGCTCGGACAAGGAGCCGACCAAGCCGACGATTTTCGGGTTATCCGGATCCAGCGGCCCTTCGACGGTGATATCCAACTGCCGGGCCAGTTGCACGTTATTGCCGACCTCGGGATGCAAATCCAGCGGCAAGTGATAGGCCAGCAGGCTGATGTCGTGCTTGAGCAAAGTTTTCAGGCGCCGCTGCTTCATGCCGGTGATGCACGGGTTCTCACCCTTCCAGAAATAACCATGGTGCACCAACACCAGGTCGGCGCTGGCCTCCACGGCGGCGTCGAGCAGCGCCTGGCTGGCGGTCACGCCGCTGACGATGCGCATCACCTGCGGCGCGCCCTCGACCTGCAAGCCATTGGGGCAGTAATCGGTGACCCGGCTGCTTGCCAGGTATCGGTCCGCTTCTTCAACCAGGGTGCTCAGGGCTACGGCCATAAAAAGACTCCTAAATATCCCGTTCCGAGGCGTGCGCGGCCTCGTATAATGCGCGACATTATGGGCGGTCTCATCCCGCCTGCAACCATCGTAGGACGTGCTTAATGCTCAAGGCGCTGCGTTTTTCCGGCTGGCCGCTATTGGCCGGCGTGCTTGTCGCTCTATTGATTATCCAGCGCTACCCGGAATGGGTCGGGCTGCCAAGCCTTGACGTCAATCTGCAGCAGGCGCCGCAAACCAAGGCCCCGCAGCAGGGGCCGGTGTCCTATGCCGACGCAGTGACCCTGGCCGCGCCGGCGGTGGTCAACCTGTACACCACCAAGGTCATCAACAAACCCAACCACCCGCTCTTCGAAGACCCACAATTCCGGCGTTTTTTCGGCGACAACTCGCCCAAGCAGAAGCGCATGGAGTCGAGCCTGGGTTCGGGTGTGATCATGAGCCCGGAAGGCTATATCCTGACCAACAACCACGTCACCAGCGGTGCCGACCAGATCGTCGTGGCGCTCAAGGATGGCCGTGAGACCCTGGCCCGGGTGATAGGCAGCGATCCGGAAACCGACCTCGCCGTGCTCAAGATCGATCTGAAAAACCTGCCGGCGATCACCATCGGCCGCTCCGACAGTATTCGCATCGGCGACGTGGCCCTGGCGATCGGTAATCCGTTCGGCGTCGGCCAGACCGTGACCATGGGCATCATCAGTGCCACCGGGCGCAACCAGCTGGGCCTGAACAACTACGAAGACTTCATCCAGACCGACGCCGCGATCAACCCCGGCAACTCCGGCGGTGCACTGGTGGATGCCAACGGCAACCTCACCGGGATCAACACCGCGATTTTCTCCAAGTCCGGCGGCAGCCAGGGCATCGGCTTCGCCATCCCGGTGAAACTGGCGATGGAGGTGATGAAGTCGATCATCGAACACGGCCAGGTGATCCGTGGCTGGCTGGGCATCGAAGTGCAACCGCTGACCCAGGAACTGGCGGAGTCTTACGGCTTGTCCGGGCGTCCCGGGATCGTTGTGGCAGGGATCTTCCGCGACGGCCCGGCGCAGAAGGCCGGCTTGCAGCTAGGCGATGTGATCCTGAGCATCGATGGCGAACCGGCGGGCGATGGCCGCCGCTCGATGAACCAAGTGGCGCGGATCAAGCCCACCGACAAGGTGACTGTCCAGGTGATGCGCAACGGCAAGGAGCTCAAGCTCACGGCCGAAATCGGCCTGCGTCCACCGCCGGCACCGGTGGTGCTCAAGGAAGAAGAATAACTATCCCCCCGTGGCGAGGGAGCTTGCTCCCGCTGGGTCGCGCAGCGGCCCTAAAAACCGTCACCTCGAAAATACCAGACCGACCGCATCCGATCCTGTTGGGGCTGCTTCGCGGCCCAGCGGGAGCAAGCTCCCTCGCCACGAAAACAATCCGCGAATCAGGAAAATCAGAAATAGCATAAATTCTCATTAGTAGTGTTATATTGTTTCAATACTAAAAATTGGAACAACATAACATGTCATCTTTAAAACGGATTTCCCTCGCCAGCCTGGCCCTGGGCCTGCTGGGCGATCCGGTCTTTGCCGAAGAAAACCAGCCCCTGGAGCTGGACGCCATCAACGTCACGTCCAATTACGAATCCCCCACTGGCCCCGTCTCGGGCTACCGCGCCACCCGTTCCGCCAGCGCCACCAAAACCGACACGGCCCTGCGCGACGTCCCGCAATCCATCAGCGTAATCCCCGCCAGCGTGCTCAAGGACCTGGGCAGCACGAGCGTCGAGCGAGCGCTGGAATATGCCGGCGGCGTATCGAAACAGAACAGCTTCGGCGGGCTGACGCTCTACGAATACAGCGTGCGCGGCTTCACCACTTCAGAATTCTACAAGGACGGTTTCAGCGCCAACCGCGGCTATCCCAGCACGCCGGACGCGGCCAATATCGAGCGCATCGAGGTACTCAAGGGGCCTGCGGCCAGCCTCTACGGGCGAGGCGATCCCGGGGGCACGGTGAACATCGTCACCAAGAAACCCCAGCCTGAAGCGTTCACCACATTGCAGACCAGCGCTGGCAGTTGGGATCGCTACCGCACCGCCCTGGACGTCAATACGCCACTCGACGCTGAAGGCAACGTGCTGTCGCGGGTCAACCTGGCGGTCGAGGACAACCACAGCTTCCGCGATCACGTCGACAGCAAGCGTGTCTTCGTGGCGCCTTCCATCAGTTGGCAACTAAGCCCAGACACTCGGCTGCTGGTGGAAAGTGAAATCGTGCGTCACAGCTCGACTTTTGACCGCGGCATCGTCGCGCCAAACAATCGCTGGAGCGGCGTTTCCCGTTCGACTTTTTTGGGCGAGCCCAACGACGGCGACATCGACAACCACAACAACATGCTTCAGGCCGCCCTTGAGCATCAGCTCAACGATGACTGGCAACTGCGCCTCGCCAGCCACTACAAGCAGGGCGTACTCTGGGGATTTGCCTCCGAAGCGCGCCCGCTGAACGCCGACGGCCACACCGTGAACCGCCGCTACCGCGAGCGCGACAACAACTGGCACGACAGCATTACCCAGCTGGAACTGCGTGGCCGATTCGACCTCGGGCCTTGGCAGCATGAGCTGCTGATCGGCACGGAATACGAGGACTACCGCAAGAACGAGCGCGTGACCACCATCGCTGGCGCTTACCCCATCGACCTCTACAACCCGATCTACGGCCAGCCAAAACCCAACGGCGTGCGCTCCGGCACGGACTTCTTCGAGCATGTCAAAAGCCGGGCCCTGAACCTTCAGGACCAGATCATCTTCACCGACAAGCTGCGTGGCCTGCTTGGTGTGCGCTATGAGCATTTCGAGCAGAGCGTCGACAACCACGTCAACGACGTGACCAGCCGCCAGCGCCACGACGCCCTGACCCAGCGCGCCGGGTTGCTGTATCAACTGACGCCTGAAGTCGGGCTGTTCGCCAACGCCTCCACCTCGTTCAAGCCCAACAACGGCCTGGACGCCAACGACAAGACCTTCGACCCCGAGGAAGGTATCGGGTATGAAATCGGGGTCAAGAGCGAGTTGTTCGATGACCGATTGAGCACCACCCTGGCGGCGTTCCACATAGAAAAGGAAAACGTCCTGACTCAGGTTGCCGGAACCGATTTCAGCCGCGCCGTGGGCGAGGCCCGCAGCAAGGGCATCGATTTGCAGATCACAGGCCAGGTGACCGACGCGGTGCGCATCATCGGCGCCTTCGCCTACATCGATGCCGAAGTGACCCAGGGTGACGAGGAAATTCCCACGGGCAGCCGGATCCTCGGCGTCGCCAAGCGCAGCGGCAGCTTGCTGGGCGTCTACGAATTCCAGGATGGGCATCTGCGCGGTTCGGACCTCGGTGCAGCGTTCACTTATGTCGGTGATCGCTCGGGCGAAGCCGGCAAGGACTTCGAACTGCCGGCCTACCACACCGTGGACCTGCTGGCCCATTACAAGGCCAGCGACAACGTCACCGTGGGCCTGAACCTGAACAACGTGTTCGACGAAAAGTACTACGAACGCTCCTTCAGCAATTACTGGGTCACGCCCGGCGACCCGCGCAACTTCACTGTCAGCCTCACCCTCGATCTGTAAAGGAAGTCAGCATGAAATACCCCAAGACCTTCGCCCTTCTCGGCCTGTTTCTCGCCACCCAGGCCTCGGCCCATGGCCTGTGGACCGAACAACGACGCGGCAACATTGAAGTGATCTACGGCCACGGCGCCGAGGACAACGCCTTCAAGGCGAAAAAAATCAGCGGCGCCTGGGCCTACGACCTGGGCGGCAAGATGATCCCCGTTACGGTGGAGCGCCTGCCGGACCATGCGCGCCTGCAACCGCTCAAGCCCCCGGCCGTGCTGGCGGTCGCCCTGGACAACGGGATGTGGTCGCAGACGGCTGACAAAAAGTGGATCAACGAAGGCCGCAGCAAGGTGCCCGGCGCGATTGAGTCGACGCAGACGTTCAAATACAGCCTGGCGATCTATGAGCCGGGGGCGAAACTGCCGAAGCTGGATCCGATCAAGTTCGTAATCGTGCCGGAAGTCGACCCGCTGACCGTCGGTCCCGGCCAGTCACTGCCGGTGCGGGTGCTGCTCGATGGCAAACCGGCGGCTGGGGTGAAACTGGTGGGGGACTACCGTAGCGCGCCGAATACCGTGAGCACTGAAACCGATGCCGAAGGCCGGGCCAAAGTGCTGGTGCGCAATGAAGGTTTGAATGTGATCGCCGCGAGCATGGAAATCGCGCTCAAGGACAACAAGGACGTGGCGACGCGCGGCGTGTTCACCTCGCTGACATTCCTCGGCGAACCGCACCACGAATAGGACACCAAGCGCTGTGGGAGCGAGACTCCCACAGCGACCGCAGGTCTTTAGAGTTCGCCCAAGGCTTCGATCAGGGCCTGGTTCTGCTCCGGCGTGCCGATGCTGATCCGCAGGAACTGCGCAATGCGCTCTTGCTTGAAGTGCCGCACAATCACGCCTTGCTCGCGCAATTTCGCCGCCAGCCCCGCCGCGTCGTGCCGGGGATGACGGGCGAAGATGAAGTTCGCCGACGACGGTAGCACTTCAAAACCCTTGGCTGCCAATTGCGTCACCACCCATTCACGGTGCTCGATGACCAACCGACAGGTCCGGTCAAAGTACTCACGGTCGTCGAACGCTGCCGCGCCGCCGACATTTGCCAGGCGATCCAGGGGATAGGAGTTGAAGCTGTTCTTGATTCGCTCCAGCGCTTCGATCAGCTCCGGATGGCCCACCGCCAGCCCCACCCGCAGCCCCGCCAGCGAACGAGACTTGGAAAGCGTCTGGGTGACCAGCAGGTTCGGATAACGATCCACCAGGCTGATGGCCGTCTCGCCGCCAAAGTCGATGTAGGCCTCGTCGACCACCACCACCGAATCCGGGCTGGCCTTGAGGATCTGCTCGATCGCTTCCAGCGCCAACAGGCAGCCGGTCGGCGCGTTGGGGTTGGGGAAAATGATCCCGCCATTGGGCTTGGCGTAGTCCGCCGGGTCGATCCGGAATTGCTCATCCAGCGGCACCGCATCGAACTGGATACCGTACAGCCCGCAATAAACCGGATAGAAGCTGTAGCTGATGTCCGGGAACAGCAACGGCTGATCGTGTTGCAACAAGCCGTGGAAGATGTGCGCCAGCACTTCATCCGAACCGTTGCCCAGGAACACTTGGTTGGTCTGCACACCGTAATACCGGGCCACGGCGCTTTTCAGCAGATCACTGTTGGGATCCGGATACAGGCGCAGATTGTCGTTCAGCTCGGTCTGCATCGCGGCCAGGGCCTTGGGCGATGGGCCGTAGGGATTTTCATTGGTGTTGAGCTTGACCAGCCGGGTCAGCTTCGGCTGTTCGCCCGGCACGTAGGGCACCAGGTTCTTGACGAACGGGCTCCAGAATCTGCTCATTTCAGTTCCCCTGCCGCTCAATGGATGGCTCGTCAAGAATGCGGTACTCGGCGCTACGCGCGTGGGCGCTCAGGGATTCGCCGCGGGCCAGCACCGACGCGGTCTTGCCCAGTTCGGACGCGCCCTGCTCGGAGCAGAAAATGATCGACGAACGTTTCTGGAAATCGTAAACCCCCAGCGGCGAGGAGAAACGCGCGGTGCCGGAGGTCGGCAGCACGTGGTTGGGACCCGCGCAATAGTCGCCCAGCGCCTCGGAGGTGTGACGGCCCATGAAAATCGCACCGGCGTGGCGAATCTTCGGCAGCCAGGCTTGAGGGTCGGCGACCGACAATTCCAGGTGTTCCGGCGCAATGCGGTTGGCGACCTCGATGGCCTGCTCCATGTCTTCGACCTTGATCAGCGCTCCACGACCATTGATCGAGGTGTTGATGATCTCGGCGCGGTCCATGGTCGGCAGCAGCTTGTCGATGCTCGCAGCGACCTTGTCGAGGAACTCGGCGTCCGGGCTGACCAGGATCGCCTGGGCATCTTCGTCGTGCTCGGCCTGGGAAAACAGGTCCATGGCGATCCAGTCCGGGTCGGTCTGACCGTCACACACCACGAGGATCTCCGAAGGTCCGGCGATCATGTCGATACCGACCTGGCCAAATACGTGGCGCTTGGCGGTGGCGACATAGATGTTGCCCGGCCCGACCACTTTGTCGACCCTCGGCACGCTTTCGGTGCCATAGGCCAACGCGGCGACGGCTTGGGCACCGCCGATGGTGAACACCCGGTCGACGCCGGCAATGCAGGCGGCGGCCAACACCAGTTCGTTGATTTCACCGCGCGGGGTCGGCACCACCATCACCACTTCGGTCACCCCGGCGACCTTGGCCGGGATGGCGTTCATTAATACCGAGGACGGATAGGACGCCTTGCCACCCGGGACGTACAGGCCGGCGCGGTCCAGCGGCGTGACCTTCTGGCCCAGCACCGTGCCGTCGGCTTCGGTGTAGCTCCAGGAGTCCTGTTTCTGCCTTTCGTGGTAGCTGCGAACCCGGGACGCGGCTTTTTCCAGCGCCTCGCGCTGAGGCACGGTGATCCGAGTCAGTGCCAGCTCCAGACGCTCGCGTGGCAGGATCAGGTCGGCCATCGAGGCGACTTGCAAGCCGTCGAACTTCTGCGTGAACTCCACCAACGCGGCATCGCCACGCTCGCGAACGGCCTTGATGATGTCCAGCACCC
Organism: Pseudomonas sp. Z4-20; assembly: GCF_051131955.1. Taxonomy (NCBI): domain Bacteria; kingdom Pseudomonadati; phylum Pseudomonadota; class Gammaproteobacteria; order Pseudomonadales; family Pseudomonadaceae; genus Pseudomonas; species Pseudomonas sp. Z4-20. The sequence continues at coordinate 1,053,620 of NZ_CP071641.1, read as the reverse complement.
GCTCATTGACCGAGTCGTCAGACACACTCTCCCAGCTCAGCAGATGATCCAGATGATGCGCGAAATCCGGGTCGGCAGCGTTGAGTCGGCGAATCGAAGTGGGAGCGGTCATAGCGAGGGCCTCATTAATGGCAAATGCTCAGGCGCCCTAAGCTACCAGTCCATTCGCGTGGGCACCTGAGAAAATTGGCTATGACGCGGATAGACGGGCGCGACGCTAAGGTCGCGCAGGTGAATCAGCCGCGGTGTCGCGATTCCACTGCCTTGCGCAGGGTATCGATCAAAGCCTGGATACGGGCGTGCTGCATTTTCATCGAAGCCTTGTTGACGATCAGCCGGGAGGTGACGTCCGCGATGAAATCCTGGGGCTCCAGGCCATTGGCCCGCAACGTATTGCCGGTGTCGACGACGTCGATGATCTTGTCCGCCAGGCCGATCAACGGCGCCAGCTCCATCGAACCGTACAACTTGATGATATCGACCTGACGGCCCTGCTCGGCGTAGTAACGCTTGGCAATGTTGACGAACTTGGTCGCCACCCGCAGGCGTCCCTTGGGCTCAGGTGCGCCGACTTTACCGGCGGTCATCAGCTTGCAGCGGGCGATCTGCAGGTCCAACGGCTCGTACAAGCCCTGGCCACCGTATTCCATCAACACGTCTTTACCGGCCACCCCGAGATCAGCGGCGCCATGTTCAACGTAGGTTGGCACATCGGTGGCGCGCACGATCAGCAAGCGCACATCGGCCTGGGTCGTGGGGATGATCAACTTGCGGCTCTTGTCCGGATTCTCGGTCGGCACGATGCCCGCTTCAGCCAGAAGCGGCAGGGTGTCGTCGAGGATACGGCCCTTGGACAGTGCGATGGTCAACATGGGAAGCGTCAGTCCTTATCAAGTACTCATGCCTGGTCGCAAACGGCGCCAGACACACATCGAGGGTGGAACCACCCTCGACGTGAAACGAAATCAGAGGGCACCTCCCTGTGCCCGTTCAGCCGGGACTAGCCCGGTACGCGACGGATCTTGGCGCCGAGCATCTGCAGTTTCTCTTCGATGCACTCGTAGCCACGGTCGATGTGGTAGATGCGATCGATGAGCGTATCGCCTTCGGCTACCAAGGCCGAGATCACCAGGCTGGCCGAGGCCCGCAGGTCGGTGGCCATCACAGGCGCGCCCTTGAGCTTCTCGGTCCCGGTAACGATGGCGGTGTTGCCTTCGACCTGGATCTTGGCGCCCATGCGGTGCAGCTCGTAGACGTGCATGAAACGGTTTTCGAAGATCGTCTCGATCACCGCACCGGTGCCTTCGGCAATGGCGTTGAGGGAGATGAACTGCGCCTGCATGTCGGTCGGGAACGCCGGGTAAGGCGCGGTCCGCACGTTGACGGCTTTCGGCCGCTTGCCGTGCATGTTCACTTCGATCCAGTCTTCACCACAGGTGACTTCGGCGCCGGCTTCCTTGAGTTTTTCGAGGACGGCTTCGAGGATGGTTGGATCAGTGTCCTTGACCTTGACGCGGCCACCGGTGACGGCGGCGGCTACCAGGTAGGTGCCGGTTTCGATACGGTCTGGCATCACTTTATAAGTGGCCGAATGCAGGCGCTCGACGCCATCGATGGTGATGGTGTCGGTGCCGGCGCCGGTGATCTTGGCGCCCATGGCGATCAGGAAGTTCGCCAGGTCGACGACTTCAGGCTCGCGGGCGGCGTTTTGCAGCACGCTGCGGCCCTTGGCAAGGGCAGCGGCCATCATGATGTTCTCGGTACCGGTCACGCTGACGGTATCGAAGAAGAAGCTCGCCCCGCGCAGGCCGCCTTCAGGGGCCTTGGCCTTGATGTAGCCGCCCTCGACGTCGATGATCGCGCCCATGGCTTCCAGGCCACGGATGTGCAGGTCCACCGGACGCGAACCGATGGCGCAACCGCCAGGCAGCGCGACTTCGGCTTCACCGAAACGAGCAACCATCGGGCCCAGCACCAGGATCGACGCACGCATGGTCTTCACCAGTTCGTACGGGGCGATCAGGGTCTTGATGGTGCGCGGGTCGATTTCGACGCTGAGCTTCTCGTCGATCACCGGCTCGATGCCCATGCGACCGAACAGCTCGATCATGGTGGTGATGTCGTGCAGGTGCGGCAGGTTGGCCACGGTCACCGGGCCATCGCACAGCAGCGTCGCGGCCAGGATCGGCAGGGCGGAGTTCTTTGCCCCGGAAATACGGATTTCGCCATCAAGACGAACGCCGCCGGTAATAATCAATTTATCCATAAGAATCTCGAGGCCCTTGGGCTCAGGTGCGCTCGGCCCAGGCCGCGCGGCTGAAAAATTTCATCGTGACCGCGTGGATGCTGCCATCGGCGATCCATGGGTTCAAATGGGCATAGATGCTCTGCTGACGCTTCACTGGGCTCAACGCCGCCAGTTCATCGCTGATCACGTTCAACTGGAAGTTGCAGCCTTCGCCTTCAACTTCCACGTTCGTACCAGGCAGCTTTCCTTCTAGGAAGCTCTTCACTTCTACAGCCTGCATGCTCAACCTCAATCGGCGCCCTGTGCGCACGGGTCGCACATCATACAAAAAAGCCCCGCGCCTGCGAACCCCGCGAAGCAGGACTCTGACGGGGGGGCTCCAAAGATGTGGGTTCAGTGGTGCGCCAACAGCTCGGTCAATTCGCTGACCTGGGCTATTTCGCGCATGTCTTCGGGCATTGCGCGGATGCTCCACGTCTTGCCGGCTTCCTTGGCGTCCCGCATGAAGCACAGCAGCAGCGACAGGCCGACGCTGCTGGACTTCTGCACGCCTGAGCAATCGATCACCAGCTCGGCGGTCGTGGCGGACTTGATCAGCGCCTGGCCCTGCTTGCGCAAGCCCGGGCCGGTGCGGTAATCCAGCACGCCGCTGAGCAGCAGCTCGCCGGACTCGCCCAGGCGCACGGCTGACTCACTCACCGACTCGTTCATTGCTGCTTCTCTTGGGCATCTTCGGCAACTTCTTTTGCCTTGGCGACCTCACCGGCCCAACCATTGATGGTCTTGTCCAGGTCATTGCCATTGCGCTGCATCGCATCGGCGAACTGATCGCGGAACAGCTTGCCGATGTTGATGCCATTGATGATCACGTTGCGTACCTTCCACTCGCCATTGATCTTCTCGAGCGTGTAGGACACCGGGTAGACGGCACCGTTGTTGCCCTTGACCGTCATGCCGACGCTGGTGCGCTCGCCAGACTCATCCTTGGCCGGGTCGACCGTGATGCCTTGGTTGTTGTACTCGAGCAAGGCGTTGCCATAGAACTGGAACAGGCTGCGCTTGAAGTTTTCCTGGAAGCGGCTCATCTGCGCGGGCGTAGCCTTGCGCGAATACTTGACGGTCATGATGCTCTTGGAAATACCGTCGGCATCCACCACCGGCCCAACGATACGGTTCAAGGATTCATAGAACGCGCCCGGGTCCTGCTTGTACTTTTCCTTGTTGGCTGAAAGATCCGCCAACAGCTGGTCAGTCGTCGTCTTGATGATGTCGTGCGCCGAAGGCGCCGCCAAGGCGTTGCCCATCAGCGGCAGCGCCGCCAGCAGGACCAGCAGGCTGCGTCGCAGGATAGAGATCATTCAAAAGCTCCTCATTTGGCTTCTTTGCTAACGGTATTGAGCAGGAATTTACCGATCAGGTCCTCAAGCACCAGCGACGACTGCGTATCGTGGATGGTCCCGCCGTCCTTGAGCAGGGAGTCTTCCCCGCCCACGCTGATACCGATGTATTTCTCACCCAGCAGCCCAGCCGTGAGGATAGATGCAGTGGAGTCGGTCGGCAGGTTATCCACGCGTTTTTCCAACTGCAGCGTTACCCGGCCAGTGAAACTGTCGCGGTCCAGATCGATTGCCGTGACCTTGCCGATGGTCACACCGGCCATGGTCACCTTGGCTCTGACCGTCAAACCGGCGATATTGTCAAAATAAGCATAAAGTTTATAAGTATCGGTGCTCGCGGTCGGCGCCAGTCCACTGACCCGCAGGGCCAGCAGCAGCAAAGCCAGGATGCCAGCCAGCAAGAAAAGGCCGACACCGATTTCCAGGGTGCGGTTTTGCATCAGAAATCTCCAAACATCAAGGCGGTCAGAATAAAGTCAAGGCCCAGGACGGCCAACGAGGCGTAGACCACGGTCTTGGTTGTGGCACGGCTGATCCCCTCTGACGTGGGCTCACAGTCATAACCTTGAAACACGGCAATCCAGGTCACCACGAAAGCGAATACGGCACTCTTGATCACACCGTTGAGCACATCGTCGAGAAAATCGACGCTGTTCTGCATGTTGGCCCAATAGGAGCCTTCATAGACCCCCAGCCAATCGACGGCAACCCATGAGCCGCCCCAGATCCCCACGACACTGAAGATCATCGCCAGCACCGGCAGGGAAATGAAGCCGGCCCACAGGCGCGGGGCAATAATATATTTGAGCGGGTCGACACCAATCATTTCCAGGCTGGACAACTGCTCGGTGGACTTCATGTTACCGATTTCGGCCGTCAGCGCCGAACCGGCACGCCCGGCGAACAGCAGTGCCGTCACCACCGGCCCGAGTTCACGCAGCAATGTCAGCGCAACCATCTGCCCAACCGCCTGCTCCGACCCGTAGCTGGACAAAATGCTGAAGCCCTGGAGTGCCAGCACCATGCCGATGAAGATCCCGGAGACGACGATGATCACCAGGGACATCACCCCCACCGAATGCAATTGCTTGACCAGCAGGCCAAAACCGCCGCCGGTCGAATTACGACCGAGCAAGGCATGCATCAGGAACAACGATGAACGCCCCAGGACTGCCACCACGTCGATGCCCGAGCGACCAAACAGGCGGACTCTTTCTATTAATGACTTCTTGCGCATCAGCGCTTCCCCAGCAGATCGGTACGGTAATCCGTGGCCGGAAAATGGAACGCCACCGGGCCGTCCGGATCACCTTTCATGAATTGGCGAATGCGCGGGTTTTCCGAATCCAGCAACTCCTGGGGCGTGCCCTGCCCCAGCACCTGACCATCGCCTACAACATAGATGTAGTCGGCGATGCTCGCGGTTTCGGCCAGGTCATGGGAGACCACGATGCTGGTGATGCCCAACGCATCGTTGAGCAGCCGGATCAGGCGCACGAGCACGCCCATGGCAATGGGGTCCTGCCCAACGAAGGGCTCGTCGTACATCAGGATTTTCGGGTCGAGGGCGATCGCCCGGGCCAAGGCCACCCGCCGCTTCATGCCGCCAGACAGCTCGTCCGGCATCAGCTCCAGGGCACCCCGCAGCCCGACCGCCTGCAATTTGAGCAGGACGATGTCGCGAATCATCTCTTCCGGCAGCTGCGTATGGACCCGCAGGGGAAACGCCACGTTCTCGAATACATCAAGGTCAGTGAACAGGGCACCGCTCTGGAACAGCACGCCCATATGCTTGCGCGCATCGAACAGGTCGCTGCGCGATAGCTGCGGAAGATTCTGGCCGTTGACCCAGACTTCGCCGGTGCTGGGGCGCAGTTGTGCGCCCATCAGCCGCAGCAGCGTGGTCTTTCCGCAGCCGGAAGGGCCCATGATGCCGGTCACCTTGCCGCGCGGGATACGAATATCGATGTCATTGAAAATACTGCGCGTCCCTCGCTTGAAGGACAGTCCCTTCAGCTCGACCGCGTAGGCGTTGTCGGCACTCATCTAAACTCCTTGCGATGCAGCCTCATATTCGAATGCCCCGGCCAGCCGACAAACGCCGGTACAACCGGGCACACGAACCGGCGGCGAACTATATCACTGCAACCGCCGGGCGCCCAAGGCCAACCCCATGCCCGTTAAGCCAGACCAGCGATAAAACGCCACAATTTATGTCCGACCTTACAACCGTTCGAATAAAGCATGACGAACTAACGTGAGGGATTCGTTCATTGTCGCTATAATCGCCGCCTTTTCATCGGGCTATACGATTCTGACATGAGCCAATCCAGCGACCTGATTCAATCGGCACAACGTACCATCCGCCTCGAGCTCGAAGCCGTGCAAGGCTTGCTGCCTCATATCGACGCTGATTTCGTACGCGCCTGCGAGATGATTCTGGCCAGCAAGGGGCGCGTGGTCGTGGTCGGCATGGGCAAGTCCGGGCACATCGGCAACAAGATCGCTGCCACCCTGGCCAGCACCGGCACCACGGCATTTTTCGTCCACCCGGCCGAAGCCAGTCACGGCGACATGGGCATGATCACCCGGGACGATGTCATCCTGGCCCTGTCCAACTCCGGCTCGACCAATGAAATCCTCACGCTGCTGCCATTGATCAAACGCCTGGGCATCCAGATGATCAGCATCACCGGCAATCCGGACTCTCCCCTGGCCAAGGCCGCCGAAGTGAACCTCAACGTTCATGTCGAGCACGAAGCCTGCCCGCTGAACCTGGCCCCGACTTCGTCCACCACCGCAGCCCTGGTCATGGGCGATGCCCTGGCCGTGGCACTGCTGGAAGCCAGGGGCTTCACCGCCGAGGACTTCGCTTTTTCCCACCCCGGTGGTGCTTTGGGCCGTCGCCTGTTGCTGAAAGTCGAAAACGTGATGCACGCCGGCGAGGCATTGCCGCAAGTACAACGCGGCACGCTGCTCAAGGACGCGCTCATGGAGATGACCCGCAAGGGGCTGGGGATGACGGTGATCCTCGAAGCCGACGGCAAGCTCGCCGGGGTTTTCACGGACGGCGATCTGCGCCGCACCCTCGATCGCGCTATCGATATCCGCAATGCGACCATCGACGAAGTCATGACCCCTCACGGCAAGACCGCTCGCGCCGACATGCTCGCCGCCGAAGCCCTGAAAATCATGGAAGACCACAGGATCAACGCACTGGTGGTGGTGGACGACGAGGACCGCCCGGTTGGCGCCTTCAATCTGTCCGACCTGCTGCGTGCTGGAGTAATGTAATGACGACCGACCTGCTGCTACGGGGCAAGAATATCAAGCTCGCCGTGTTCGACGTTGACGGTGTGCTCACCGATGGCCGCCTGTACTTCCTTGAAGACGGCAGCGAATTCAAGACTTTCAATACGCTCGACGGCCAAGGCATCAAGATGCTGATGGCGACTGGCGTGCAGACCGCTATCATCAGTGGTCGCAAGACCCCGGTGGTCGAGCGGCGGGCGAAGAACCTCGGTATCCCGCATCTTTATCAGGGCCGTGAAGACAAACTGGTGGTACTGGACGAACTCCTGGGCCAACTCAACCTAAGCTATGAACAGGTCGCCTACCTCGGTGACGACCTGCCGGACCTGCCGGTGATCCGCCGGGTCGGCCTGGGCATGGCCGTGGCCAACGCGGCCGCCTTCGTACGCGAGCACGCCCATGGGGTTACCACGGCGAGGGGCGGCGAAGGCGCGGCCCGTGAATTCTGTGAACTGATCCTGCGTGCCCAGGGCCACCTCGAAGCGGCCCACGCCGCATACCTGTGAGCCATTTATGCTAAGCAAGAAGATTCGCACCATCCTGGTGTTCGGCTGTATCGCAGCGATTTTCGCGGCGGTCGGCTACTGGAACATCAGCCCGGAACGCTTCCTTGACCAGCCGGCGGCCAAGGTCGAGGAAAACATCGACTGGTACGCAACCAATACGCATACGCTGCAATACCTGCCCGACGGCAAGCTGCAGTACGAAATGACCTCCGACAAGGTCGATCACGTAAAGGCCAGCGATATCACCCTGGTCACCAAACCGGACCTGAACATGTTCCGGGGCACTGAATTTCCGTGGCACGTCCAGAGCGAGCGCGCCGAGGTCAATCCCGGTGGCACCGAAGTCGAGCTGATCGACTCGGTACGCATCGCCCGAACCGATGAAAAGAACCGTACGACCATCATTACCAGCAGCCGCATGACGGTCTTTCCGCAGCGAGAATATGCGCAGACCGAGCAACCCGTTAGAATCGACGGCGCCGGCGGCGTGTCGACTGGCGTAGGAATGAAGGCGTATTTGAAGGAAAGCAGGATACACCTGCTATCGAAAGTAAGAGGACAGTATGAAGCTCGCTAAAACCCTCCCTATTTTGCTCAGTCTGGGCGCAGCACTGGGAAGCGCGAGCGCCTGGGCCCTCCCCAACGACCGCGACCAGCCTATCCGCATCCAGGCCGACGACGCGCAACTGGACGACAAGAACGGTGTCGCCACCTATAAAGGTGACGTGATCATCACCCAGGGCTCGATGAAGGTGACCGGCAACACCGTGACCATCACCCGCACCCAGTCCGGCGACATCGACGTGGTGACCTCGGTGGGCAACCTGGCCTACTTTGAGCAGATGCAGACCGCGGGCGACACCAAGCCGGTCCAGGGCTATGGCGTCACCATCCAGTATCACGCGTCCCAGGACCGCGTCGTGCTGATCGACCGCGCCAAGGTTGTCGACAAGGACAACAACGTGACTCAAGGCGAGAAAATCGTCTATGACACCAACAAGAAACTGGCCAGCGCCGGTCGCGCCACTGGCAGCAAGGTCACCGAATCGCGCCCGCGTATCGACATGGTGATCCAGCCGAAAAAGAAAACCGACGAGCAGAAGGCCCAGTAATGGCAACTCTGAAAGCCCAGCACTTGGCCAAGAGCTACAAGAGTCGCCAGGTCGTTCGCGATGTCAGCCTGTCCATCGATAGCGGCCAGATCGTCGGCCTGCTCGGCCCCAACGGCGCGGGCAAGACGACCTGCTTCTACATGATCGTAGGCCTGGTCCAGGCCGACCAGGGCCGCGTCCTGATCGATGACCTGGACGTCAGCCACCAGCCGATGCATGGCCGGGCAAAAGCCGGTATCGGCTACCTGCCTCAGGAAGCGTCGATCTTTCGCAAGCTGTCAGTGGCCGACAACATCATGGCGATCCTCGAGACCCGCAAGGAGCTCGACAAGGCCGGCCGTCGCCAGGAATTGGAAAGCCTGCTGCAAGAGTTCCACATCAGTCACATTCGCGACAACCTGGGCATGAGCCTGTCCGGTGGCGAGCGCCGCCGTGTGGAAATCGCCCGCGCCCTGGCCACCGCGCCGAAATTCATCCTGCTCGACGAACCGTTCGCTGGCGTGGACCCGATCTCCGTGGGCGACATCAAGCAGATCATCCACCACCTCAAGGCCAAGGGCATCGGCGTATTGATCACCGACCACAACGTGCGCGAGACCTTGGATATCTGCGAAACCGCCTATATCGTCAATGACGGCCAGTTGATTGCCGAAGGCGACTCCGCCACCATCCTGGCCAACGAACTGGTCAAGGAAGTGTATCTGGGCCATGAATTCCGCCTTTAAGCACAATGTGCCTGGCGAATGCCCGAGCGATGCCGGCGCTTCAATGCCGACGTTGCGGGGACGCGTTCAATTAATTGAGAGTCCCCCCTAGGCAAACACTTCAGTTTCAGGCATATAATTTGCTTAAGTTTGGCGCTCCGGCGCCCTGTAGTGGATGGCGCATGTGCGCCGGCGAATAAGGTGTTAAGCCCCTGCCATGAAACCATCGCTAGTCTTGAGAATGGGCCAGCAGCTGACGATGACACCGCAGCTGCAACAGGCCATCCGCCTGCTCCAATTGTCGACCCTGGACCTGCAACAGGAAATCCAGGAGGCGCTGGAGTCCAATCCGATGCTCGAACGCCAGGAAGAAGGCGAAGACTTCGACAATACCGATCCGCTGGCCGATAACGTAGAGCAGAAAACTCCCGCCGAAATCCCGGAACCGTCCTACCAGGAAGCCGCCCCGACGGTGGACAACCTCGAGGACGGCGAGTGGAACGAGCGCATTCCCAACGAGCTGCCCGTGGACACGGCCTGGGACGACGTATACCAGACCAGCGCCAGCAGCCTGCCGAGCGGCGATGACGACGAGTGGGATTTCACCACCCGCACCTCCGCCGGGGAGAGCTTGCAAAGTCATCTGCTGTGGCAACTGAACCTGGCGCCGATGTCCGATACCGATCGCCTCATCGCCGTAACGCTGATCGATTGCATCAACAACCAGGGCTACCTGGACGAGACCCTCGAAGAGATCCTGGAAGCCTTCGACCCTGAGCTCGACATCGAGCTGGACGAGATCGAAGCCGTCCTCCATCGCATCCAGCAGTTCGAACCCGCCGGCATCGGTGCTCGCAACCTGGGTGAATGCCTGTTGCTGCAACTGCGCCAGCTGCCCGCCAAGACGCCGTGGCTGGCCGAAGCCAAACGGTTGGTGACGGATTTCATCGACCTGCTGGGCGGCCGCGACTATAGCCAACTGATGCGTCGCATGAAGCTCAAGGAAGATGAGCTGCGCCAGGTCATCGAGCTGGTACAAAGCCTCAATCCGCGCCCCGGCTCGCAGATCGAATCCACCGAACCCGAATACGTGGTACCTGACGTGATCGTGCGCAAGCACAACGACCGCTGGCTGGTGGAACTGAACCAGGAATCGGTGCCCAAGCTGCGAGTCAACGCCCAATACGCCGGTTTCGTGAAGCGCGCCGACACCAGCGCCGACAACACCTTCATGCGCAACCAGCTGCAGGAAGCGCGCTGGTTCATCAAGAGCCTGCAAAGCCGCAACGAAACCCTGATGAAAGTTGCTACCCAGATCGTCGAGCATCAGCGCGGCTTCCTGGAGTACGGCGACGAAGCGATGAAACCGTTGGTCCTGCACGACATCGCCGAGGCGGTGGGCATGCATGAGTCGACTATTTCCCGGGTGACTACCCAGAAATTCATGCATACCCCACGGGGCATCTATGAATTGAAATACTTTTTCTCCAGCCACGTCAGCACCTCCGAAGGCGGCGAATGCTCGTCCACGGCTATCCGCGCGATCATCAAAAAACTGGTCGCGGCGGAAAATCAGAAAAAGCCGTTGAGTGACAGCAAGATCGCTGGTTTACTGGAGGCACAAGGCATTCAGGTGGCCCGCCGTACCGTCGCCAAATACCGTGAGTCCCTCGGGATCGCGCCTTCGAGCGAACGCAAGCGGTTGATGTAACAGGCCACGCCACAGCGTTCCAGTGGCAGGTATTTCTACCTGCCGCTTTATGCACTGGCAACGAAGGAGAAGCTGTATGCAAGTCAACATCAGTGGACACCAACTGGAAGTGACCGAACCCCTGCGCACTTACATCGGCGAGAAACTCGACCGATTGGAAAGGCATTTCGACAAGATTACCAACGTGCAAGTCACGATGAACGTCGAGAAACTGCTGCAGAAAATCGAAGCCACGCTGCATATTCCCGGCGGAGAAGTGGTTGCCAACGCAGAGCATTCAGACATGTATGCCGCGATTGACCTGCTGACCGACAAGCTGGATCGCCAACTCAAAAAGCATAAGGAAAAGACCCAGAGCCTCCTCCAGGGCGCAACCGGTCGTTAACCCCCCCAATCCATGATCCGACTAGAAACCATCCTGACCCCCGGCCGTTCCCAAGTGAACGCGCCGGGCGGCAGTAAAAAGAAAGCCCTCGAACAAATTGCCAACCTGATCCACCGCGAGGTACCGGATCTGGAAATGCAAGACGTCTTCGAGGCATTGGTCGCCCGTGAAAAACTGGGCTCCACCGGTTTTGGCAACGGCATCGCCATTCCTCACTGTCGCCTCAAAGGCTGCACCGCGCCAATCAGCGCGTTGTTGCACTTGGAAGCACCTATCGATTTCGACGCCATCGACGGCGCCCCGGTCGACTTGCTGTTCGTATTGCTGGTCCCGGAAGCGGCGACCGACGCGCACCTGGAGCTGCTGCGCCAGATCGCCAGCATGCTGGACCGCAAGGAAGTACGCGAAAAACTGCGCAGCGCCCCGAGCAACGAAGCCTTGTATCAGGTAGTCCTGGACGAGCAGAACGGCCATTAAACATGCGCATGATCATCGTCAGCGGCCGCTCCGGCTCCGGTAAAAGCACCGCCCTCAACGTGCTTGAGGACAGCGGTTACTATTGCATCGACAATTTGCCAGCAGGCCTTCTTCCAGAATTGGCCGAGCGAGCGCTGATCCACACCGAGCTGGCGCAACCACTGGTCGCTGTGTCCATCGATGCCCGCAACCTGCCCAGCCATTTGTCGCGATTCCCCGAATTGCTCGAAGAAGTGCGCAGCCGGCATATCCAATGCGATGTGCTTTACCTGGACGCCGACGAGGAGACGCTGCTCAAGCGCTTCTCTGAAACCCGTCGACGCCATCCGCTGAGCAACGCCAGCCGCTCCCTCGCCGAAGCCATCCATGACGAAAGCCAGCTGCTCGGCCCCATCGCCGACTTGGCGGACCTGAAGGTCAACACCACCAACCTGAACCTGTATCAGCTGCGTGACACCATCAAGTTGCGCCTGCTGAATCAGCCGGAGCCGGGCACGGCTTTCCTCGTGGAGTCGTTCGGCTTCAAGCGTGGCATGCCGGTGGATGCCGACCTGGTGTTCGATGTCCGGTGCCTGCCCAATCCCTACTGGAAGCCGGAACTGCGCGAACAGTCCGGACTCGACCAGCCGGTAATCGATTACCTGGCGGCCCAGCCGGATGTCGAGGAAATGTACCAGGACATCTCTGGCTATCTGCTGAAATGGCTCCCCCGTTTCGCCGCCAGCAACCGCGCCTACGTCACGATCGCGATCGGCTGTACGGGTGGGCATCACCGCTCCGTCTACCTGACCGAGCGCCTAGGTCAGCTCTTGCAACAATCCCTGAAGAACGTCCAGGTTCGCCACCGCGACCTCAGCTAAAGGATTCACATCGCGATGCCTGCTCGGGAAATTGAAATCATCAACAAGCTGGGCCTGCATGCCCGTGCCTCGGCCAAATTCGTGGGTGTGGCGGGCAAGTTTCCTGATACCACGATCCGGGTCGGGCGTACGCCTGATTCGACGGTCGACGGCAAGAGCATCATGGCGATGATGATGCTTGCAGCGGGCAAAGGCACCAAGATCCACCTGAGCACGGAAGGTGAACAGGCTCAGGAAGCAATGGATGCACTGGTGGAACTCATCAATAACTACTTTGATGAAGGCGAATAGCCGCCCCTCGTCCAAAGACGACCTTTACGGAGAGCTTCACGCCAACGCCGTGTCCATCACCATCATCAGACAAAACCCAACCAGCAGCCCCAGGCTCGCCAGCTTCTCGTGACCATTACGGCGCGATTCAGGGATGACTTCATGGGTTACAACCAGCAACATCGCGCCGGCGGCCAACGCCAATCCCAGGGGCAGCAGCGCCTCGGCCAGGCTCACCAGCCAGGCGCACAGCAGCGCGAACACCGGCTCGACCAGCCCTGACGCGGCGCCGATCAAAAACGCCCTGGCACGGGACATCCCGGCGGCGGCCAGTACCAGCGCGATGACCAGCCCTTCCGGCACGTCCTGCAAGGCGATGCCCATCGCCAGGCTGTCGGCATCCGGCATGCCGCCGCCCGCCGAGACACCGACGGCCATGCCTTCGGGAATGTTATGGGCGATGATTGCGAACACGAACAGCCAGATCCGCGGCGCAATGATCGAATGGCCCGGTGTCACTAACAGCTTTTCGGGGCTGGCAGATACCTTGCGGTCCACCAGATACAACCCGAACGCCCCAAGCAGAATGCCGAAACTGATGAAACCGCTGGCTGCCCAAGGCGTGAACCCCAGGTGCTCGGCCGCGGCAATGCCGGGCACGATCAACGAAAACGCTGTGGCGGCGAGCATCACCCCGGCGCCGAAACCCAGCAGCGAATCGCTCACGGCTTGGGGCATGCGCCGGATCACCAGCACCGGCACGGCGCCCAACGCGGTGCCCAGTGCGCAAAGCCCGCCTCCCTGCAATGCCCGCAGCAGTCTCGGCTCCAGGTCCAGCCATGCCAATCCCTGGGCCGTCAATAATGCCATTCCGGCCAACACCAACAGCGATCCCAAGGCGTAGCGGAACATCCGCCCGCCGCCTATCGCCAGCGCTTCAGTGTCCATAGTCAGCCTTGGATTGTTTTCATGAAGGACTCAAGCAAGCGCAGCCTCATAACGTCGTGCGACTTCCGGCCAATTGATCACGTTATAGAAGGCGTTGATGTATTCGGGACGACGGTTCTGGTACAGCAGGTAATAAGCATGCTCCCAGACATCCAGGCCAAGGATGGGCGTATTCCCGCTCATTAACGGACTGTCCTGGTTGCCACTGCTTTCCACCACCAAGGTCTTTTGCGGGGTCACGCTCAACCAGGCCCAACCGCTGCCGAAACGGGTCAGCGCAGCCTTGGTAAAAGCCTCCTTGAAAAGCTCGATACCGCCCAGTTGCGCATCGATCGCCGCCGCCAGGGCGCCCTCGGGCAGGCCGCCGCCCCGGGGCGTCATCACTTCCCAGAACAACGAATGGTTGGCATGGCCACCGCCTTGGTTGATCACCGCGGCCTTCAGGCTGGGCGGCAACTTCTCCACACTGGACACCAGTTTTTCGACGGGCCAATCGGCAAATTCGGTGCCGTCCACCGCCGCGTTGAGGTTATTGATGTAGGTCTGGTGGTGCTTGGTGTAGTGGATCTCCATGGTTTGCGCATCGATGTGCGGTTCCAGGGCATCGTAGGCGTAAGGCAAAGCGGGCAAGGTAAAAGCCATGTTCAATGAACTCCGTGATGAAGAGTGGCGTTGCGCTGACGAGGCGCGGCGGCATTGCAGTGCAGCAGGCGCTGGGTCCGTGGGTATTCGCCGTGCTCGCTGATGAAATTCAGCAGTTCGACATAAGTCTTGTGGCTTTGGCGCATCGCCGCTTCACGCAACGCCGGCGCCATGCGTTCGTCTTGCATGGTCTGCAGCAGGCGCTGGTGGATGGCGCATAGGTACTCGGCGCTCTCCTCCGGCTGGTTCAAGCGCAAGTGCAGATCCGCCAAGTTGTGGTGGGAGACGACGCAGGCGGCCACGGCTTCGTCGGCGTCCGCCCAGCGCTCGAACAACACTTGGGCCAGCGCCAGGGCTTGCAGGTAGGCTTCGCGAGCGTCTACCAGCTCGCCCAGCATGAAACAGCGATTGGCCCGTTCGATCGTACGTTTCCAGTGTTCCATGGTGAGTTCTCCACACAGGTGTCGGGGTTACACGCCGCCGGCGGTGAGCTTCTCCGGGTCAAGCAGGACCTCCAGCTCGGTGCGAGTCAGGTCGGTGTGTTCCAGGGCGACATCGATGACCGGGCGACCTTGCCGATACGCCTGCTTGGCGATTTCAGCGGCCTTCTGGTAACCGATGATCGGGTTCAGTGCCGTGACCAGGATCGGATTGCGCGACAGCGCCTCCTTGAGCCTGGCTTCGTTGACCTTGAACGTGGCGATGGCCTTGTCCGCCAGCAAGCGGCTGGCAGTGGACATCAGGGTCATACTGCTCAGCAGATTTTGGGCAATGATCGGCAGCATCACATTGAGTTCGAAATTGCCTGATTGACCGGCGAGGGTAATCACCGTGTCGTTGCCCATCACCTGGGCCGCGACCATTGCGGTGGCTTCGGGAATGACCGGGTTGACCTTGCCGGGCATGATCGAGGAACCCGGCTGCAAGCCCTCGAGTTCTATTTCGCCCAAGCCTGCCAGCGGCCCGGAATTCATCCAGCGCAGGTCATTGGCGATTTTCATCAACGACACCGCCGTGGTCTTCAATTGTCCGGAAACCGCCACGGCGGTGTCCTGGGAACCGATCAACGCAAACAGGTTCTCGCCTGGAGTGAATTGCACTTGGGTCAGTTGCGTCAGTTGCTGGCTGAACAGCTCGGCAAAACGCGGGTGGGCATTGACCCCGGTCCCGACCGCCGTACCACCTTGGGCCAGCGATTGCAGGCTCGGCTGCAAATCTCGCAGATGGCCGATATTGCCCTTGAGCTGCTGCGCCCAACCGTCGAGCACTTGGCTCATGCGCACCGGCATCGCGTCCATGAGGTGGGTGCGGCCGGTCTTGATGAATGGATGGACCTCCCGGCCCTTGCGCTCGATCACCTGCACCAGATGCTCCAACGCCGGCAACAACTGCTCGTGCAATACCAGGGAGGCACTGACGTGAATGCTGGTGGGAATGATGTCGTTGCTGCTCTGGCCGCAGTTCACATGGTCATTCGGATTGACCGCCTCCCCCAGCAGGCGACTGGCCAGGGTCGCGATCACTTCGTTGGCGTTCATGTTGGAGCTGGTGCCAGATCCGGTCTGGAAAATATCCACCGGAAAATGCGTCATGAAATCGCCTTCGAGCAGGCCTTGGGCGGCATCGACGATGGCCTTGCCCTGGGCCGCACTGATTTGCTCCAACTCCACGTTAGCCCGGGCGGCGGCGGCTTTCGCCAGAATCAGGGCGCGAATGAATTGCGCCGGCATGCGCTGGCCACTGATGGGGAAATTATCCACGGCGCGCTGGGTCTGTGCGCCGTAAAGGGCGTCCAGCGGGACGTGGAGTTCGCCCATGCTGTCACGTTCGATGCGGGTATTACTCATCGGGAAGTCCTTGCTCCAGTTCAATAAGGGAAATCGACGGTGCCAGCGCACAAGTCGCCAACGCCCAGGCATGGCTTTGCCAGCGGTCAAGGCGACAGCGGCAGAGCGATTGCCGCTCCAGGTCACGCAAAGGACGCCAGGCTTGATCGAGACAAAGGTTGCGCCAGTGCCAGGGCAGTGCAACATCAGCGGCCGTGTCGAGCAAAAGCCGGAAGGCAGTTTCGCAAATCATCCACGGAGAAGTGGCCGTGCAGCAGGCCAGATAGCGCCCTTCGGCCAAGTAATGATCGATCAGCCGCGGCTCGTCCGGGCTCATTGCGCAACGGATCTGGCGACTCATCCAGCGCCAGCTTTCAAGATAGGGTTGTTCGTGCACGGCAGAACTCATGACCGGGGCTCACTCGGCGAATGAGATTCATTATTAGATGATAATAAGAAGCAACACAACCGCAACACGATACAAATTCATCGTGGCGAGGGAGCTTGCTCCCGCTCGGTTGCGCAGCGACCGCAAGATTTTGGGGTCGCTGCGCGGCCCAGCGGGAGCAAGCTCCCTCGCCACAGGATATTCGGGCACAAAAAAAGCGCGTCCCCCAATGGATGACGCGCCTCTTTTGTTGCGATGAGCGTTAGCTACCCGCCACCATCATCCGCTCGATCAGGACCGACCCAGTGCGAATGTTGCTACGCAACTCCAGGTCATTCCCCACGGCAACGATCTGCTTGAACATGTCGCGCATATTGCCTGCGATGGTCACTTCCTGGACCGGGAACTGGATCTCGCCATTCTCGACCCAGAATCCCGCTGCGCCACGGGAGTAATCGCCGGTGACCATGTTCAGGCCATGGCCCATCAGTTCAGTCACCAGCAGGCCGCGGCCCATGCGTCGCAGCAAGGCCGCCTGGTCTTCTTCGCCGTGAGTCACGAACAGGTTGTGCACGCCTCCGGCATTGGCGGTACTCGGCATGCCGAGCTTGCGACCCGAGTAGGTGCCGAGGATATAGGAGACCAGCTCGCCGTTTTCCACGAACGGCTTGGCGTAGGTGGCCAGGCCGTCACCGTCGAACGCCGAGCTTCCCATGGCTTGCATCAGGTGCGGGCGTTCGTCGATGGTCATCCATTCCGGGAACAGCTTCTGGCCCAGCGAGCCTTCGAGGAACGACGATTTACGGTACAGATTGCCGCCGGACACCGCCGACAGGAAGCTGCCGAACAGCCCACCGGCCAGTTCGGCAGAGAACAGCACTGGCACTTCACAAGTCGGCACGGGCCGCGCGCCCAGGCGACTGGCTGCACGTTGCGCGGCTTTCTGACCGATGCTCACCGGGTCCGCCAGCAAGGTGCGCTGGCGGCTCACGTCATACCAGTAGTCACGCTGCATCTGGCCGTCGGCCTCAGCGATCATCACGCAACTGAGGCTATGGCGGGTCGATGCATAACCGCCGATGAAACCGTGGCTGTTGCCGTAGACCCGGCAGCCCTGGTGGGTATTGAGCGTCGTGCCATCGGCATTCTTGATCCGGCTGTCGGCATCGAATGCCGCCCCTTCGCAACGCAGCGCCTGTTCAATGGCCTGCTCCGGCGTGATGTCCCAGGCATGAAACAGGTCGAAATCCTTCAGTTCCTTGCACATCAGCGCGGCATCGGCCAGGCCCGAGGCTTCGTCTTCAGAGGTGTGCTTGGCGATTGCCAGCGCAGCGGCGACGGTTTCGCGAATGGCCTCCGGACCGCTCGCCGAGGTGCTGGCCGAACCTTTGCGCTGCCCCACATACAGGGTAATGCCGAAACCCTGGTCGCGATTGAACTCAACGGTTTCCACCTCGCGCTGGCGCACCGACGTCGACAACCCCTGCTCCAGGGATACCGCCACTTCGCACGCGCTCGCGCCCTGTCGCTTGGCCTCGGCGATGATCTGCTCGACTTGTTCTTGCAGTGCCGGCAATGCTTGCGGGCCGACGCTCTGGACTGCACTCATGGGGTTCTCCACTCAAATTCTGTTTTCGGTGGTCGCCATCGAGCGACCGGGCCGGACAAGCGGCCCCCGACTGGTTATCATGGCGGCGTTTCTTTGCGGACTGCCACCATGGTTGATTCTTACGACGACTCCCTCTCCGAGGGTGAAAAAAGCAAATCCCAGGTCAAACGCGAGCTGCATGCTCTGGTTGACCTCGGCGAGCGCCTGACAACACTCAAGCCTGACTTGCTGGCCAAACTGCCACTGACCGACGCCTTGCGCCGGGCCCTGGCCGATGCGCCCAAGCACACCGCGAATATCGCGCGTAAACGGCACCTGCAATTCATCGGCAAACTGATGCGCGATCAGGACACTGACGCCATCCTGGTTCTGCTCGATCAACTCGATGCCTCCACCCGGCAGTACAACGAACGCTTCCACGGCCTGGAACGCTGGCGTGATCGCTTGATCGCGGGCGATGACGGCGTATTGGAAAAATTCGTCATCGACTATCCGGAGGCTGACCGCCAACAATTGCGCTCCCTGATCCGTCAGGCCCAGCACGAACTGGCGCAGAACAAGCCGCCGGCCTCGAGCCGCAAAATCTTCAAATACATCCGTGAGCTGGACGAGACTCAACGCGGCCTGCGCTGAGTAACGCCCTCGGGTGGAGGCTTGGCACTCCACCCGGCGCTCCCATCATGCGCCCGTGCCACCCACGGTAATCGCATCGATCTTCAGGGTCGGCTGGCCGACGCCCACCGGCACCGATTGCCCATCCTTGCCACACGTCCCCACACCGCTGTCCAGCGCCAGGTCGTTGCCGACCATCGACACCTTGCTCATCGCCTCCGGCCCATTGCCGATCAGGGTCGCGCCCTTGACCGGTGCGGTAATCTTGCCGTCTTCGATCAGGTAGGCCTCGCTCGTGGAAAACACGAACTTGCCACTGGTGATGTCCACTTGGCCACCGCCGAGATTGGCGCAATAAATGCCCTTCTTCACCGACGCGATGATTTCGGCCGGATCGCTCTGGCCGCCCAACATGTAAGTATTGGTCATGCGCGGCATTGGCAGGTGTGCGTAGGATTCGCGGCGACCGTTGCCGGTGCGGGCCACGCCCATCAGGCGCGCGTTGAGCTTGTCTTGCATGTAGCCCTTGAGCACGCCGTTTTCGATCAACGTGGTGCACTCGGTCGGCGTCCCTTCGTCGTCGACGCTCAAAGAGCCACGACGCCCGGCGAGGGTGCCATCGTCGACGATGGTGCAGAGTTTCGAGGCGACCATTTCACCCATGCGCCCGCTGTAGGCCGAGCTGCCCTTGCGGTTGAAATCGCCTTCCAGGCCGTGGCCGACGGCTTCGTGCAGCAGCACGCCTGACCAGCCCGACCCGAGCACCACCGGCAAGGTGCCAGCCGGGGCCGGGATGGCCTCCAGGTTGACCAGGGCCTGGCGCAGCGCTTCGCGGGCGTAGCCCATGGCGCGGTCTTCGCTGAGGAAATAACGGTAGTCGGTACGTCCGCCGCCGCCGTGGCCGCCGCGCTCACGGCGGCCGTTCTGCTCGACGATCACGCTGACGTTGAAACGCACCAACGGCCGTACGTCGGCGGCCAGGCCGCCATCTGTAGACGCTACCAGAATCCGTTCCCAGACCCCGGCCATGCTCACCGATACCTGCTGGATACGCGGGTCGAGCGCGCGAGTGGCGACGTCGATGCGCTTGAGCAGTTCGACTTTTTCGGCGCGGCTCATGACTTCCAGCGGATTATCCGGCGCATACAGTTGGGCCACGTCCTGGCTGCTGAACGCCTGGACCGTGCCGTTCTGCCCGGCGCGGGAGATCGAGCGGGCGGCACGGGCCGCAGCGCCGAGGGCTTCGAGAGTGATGGCATTGCTGTAGGCAAACCCGGTTTTTTCGCCGGACTGCGCACGCACGCCCACGCCTTGGTCGAGGTTGAAACTGCCTTCCTTGACGATGCCATCTTCCAGCGACCAGGACTCGGAAATCTGACCCTGGAAATACAAGTCAGCCGCATCGATGCCCGGGCCGGCCAGGTCGCCCAGCACGTCTTGCAGGCTTTCCAGGGTCACGCCACCGGGGGCTAAAAGATGTTCACTGACTGAGGACAACAACCCGCTCATAAGTTCTACGCCTTGAATTCGTCGTCTTGGACAGGCCGCCGCCGGGCGCCCTGCGAGAAAAAGCGCCGATGGCTCGCCACCGGCATGCGCGCCCGGATGGACGCTTGTTCGTTGCTGTCGCGCTCGGCCAACAGCACGGCCTCACCCTGATCCTGTTGTGCCAGCACGCGGCCCCACGGGTCGACAATCGCGGCATGGCCAAAGGTTTCCCGTGGCCCCGGATGCGTTCCGCCTTGGGTGGCCGCCAGCATGTAGCACTGGGTCTCTATGGCTCGGGCGCGAATCAGCACGTCCCAATGGGCGGCGCCGGTCACCGCGGTAAACGCCGAAGGCGCGGTGATCAATTCGGCCCCGGCCGCCCGCAACTCGCTGTAGAGTTCCGGGAAACGCAAGTCGTAGCAAACCGTCAAGCCAACCCGGCCCACCGGTGTATCGGCGACCACCACGTTGCCGCCGTAAGCATAGTCATCGGATTCGCGGTAGCGCCCGCGATTGTCCGCCACGTCCACATCAAACAGGTGCAGCTTGTCATAGCGCGCCACGACCTGGCCTTGATCATCCACCAACAAAGAGCACGCATGGGCCTTGGCCTCAGGCTGGTCTACCGGCGGCAACGGCAACGTCCCGGCCACAATCCATAACCTGAGGTCGCGGGCGACCTGTTTCAACCAAGGCAGGATCGGTCCCTGACCAAAGGCTTCGGCTCGGGCGATGTCGGCAACGTCCCGCCGCCCCATCGCGGCGAAGTTTTCAGGCAGCACCGCCAGCCTTGCGCCACCGGCGGCAGCCTGTTCCAGCAACACGCGGGCACGGGCCAGGTTAGCGAGTACATCACTTTGGCTGACCATTTGAATCGCGGCGACTGGCATGACTCCTCCCGCTATTTCGTTTGTCCGGTGTGGTAGGGCATCGATCAGAACGGTTTGTCGAAGGTGATCTTCGGCTCTTTCCACGGCCCCTTGACGTCGTATCTTACGCTGGCAAAACGCGCCACGCGGTCACCGATCAGTTTATCGATCAAAAACAACGCCCCACCCACTGCCGGTGCGCCGACGATCAGCGCGGCGATCGGCAAGTTGTTGGTCACAGGCAAGGTCACCAACAATTTGGCATCGACCCGGTCGGCCACCATGTCCAGCGTTCCGTTGAGTTCCAGGTTGCTCGACGGCCCCGTCAGGGTGATGGGCTCGCGGGTCACATAAACGCCGTTACTCGCCACCAGCAGCCCCTTGACCCGGTCGTAACTCAGCCCCTTGCCGAACAGGTCGGAGAAATCCAGGCGCAAACGCCGGCCAATGGAGTTGAAATTCAATAGCCCAAATACCCGCAGCGCCTGGGCACTGCCCTCGACTTCGACGAACTGCCCTTTGTTGAGGGACGCATCCAGGCTACCGGAAAAACGCTTGGTGGCCACCCAGGCGGGCGAACCGGGCCAGCGGCCGTCGGCATCCAGATGAAATTCCTGGCTGGTCACGCTCGGCGCGAAGCCCCAGCCTTTGAGCACGTCAGCCAGATTCTTGCCCTTGATACGGCCCTTGTACCAACTGTTGGTTGAGCCGGGCAGGCCTTCCCAGGCGCCATTGCCGTTCAAGACCATGCCCTTTAGCCCCATGTCCAGATCGTTCAGCGCAATGCCCTTGCCGGTCGGGCGTACCTTCAGCGACCACGCACCGATGAGATCGGGGCCTTGGAACAACTGGTCGATGGCAATATCCATGGCCGGTATCTTGCTGGGGTCGACCGAGGCCAGTGGATCCGGGGCATTTTCGTCGGCCTGGACCGTCGGGTCGGCGGCGGGTAGCCGGACGTAATCGAGCTTGATGGCGATGGGAGCAGCTTTGGCATCCGGCAAATTGACGCTGCCCTTGGCCTGCTGGCTGTCAAGCCGCATGCCCCAGGCGTCCGGCTTGCGGTCCAGTTGCACCGACGCCTGGTCCAGCGTCGTGCCCATGGCAGTAAGCTTGCCCACTTTCAGGTCGGCGCTGCTGAGCACTTGCCGGGCGCTACCGCCCGGATCCTGACCGGCGTATTTGCCAACCAGTTCCTGCCAAGGACTCACGTCCAGTTCCGACAGCGTGCCGCGCAATCGCAGACCCTTGGCGCCAGGCAGGACCGCATCGCCCACGCCCAGCAACAATTCGCCGCGACCGTCAGCGAAGTTCCCGCTCGGCGCCGCGTAAGTAAAACTGGCCAAGTCGCCGTAATTGACCCAATACCGCCGCTCCGGCCCTTGCAAGGTCATGCGAAACACCGTGTCGCGACCAACATCCGCAGCCATGCCGAAAGGTGCCGGCAGGTCTACGGCTACGCCCTTGAGGCTGGAACTGACCGACAACTGGCTGTCGGCACTGTTCAGGATCACTTGCAATTGGTAGGGCACGACACCGGATACCGGCAACGGCTGGGTGACATTCAGCCAATGGGTGAGTTTCTTGATTTCTACCTGCCCGGACGCGGCGACCCGGGTATTGAGCGCACCGGCACGGCCCTCGGCGAAAATCTGCGCGGTCACGGGGCGGTCGAACACCCGGGCCGCGATGTTCTTGCCACTCAACCCCTTGCCGCTGTCGAAGCGGAAATCGCCTTTGAGCTGGGTCAATTCCAGCGCTGGTTCGCTGAGCTTGAGCCGGGCCTTGTCGGTGGAGAAGTCCACCAGGATCTTCGGCTCCTCGCCCTTGACCAGCGGGATATCGAGCTTCACGTTGCCTTGCAGGTCGCCCTCGCCTTCCCAGCCAGCGAACGTCTCGGCCGTGCCGATCGGCGCGGTCTGGAGGATCTTCAGCCCGTCGCCCAACCCGCCGGCGAAACCGCCGTCCAACAGCAGATGAGAACTCTGCCCGCTGGGTACGTGAGGGATGTTCACCGTGATGTCCTTGACCTGGGTGTTCAGCAGTTGCCCTTCGCTGGCGAAGATGCGTACGCCGCTGTCTTCGACGAACACGTCACCGCTGACCTTGCTGACCGAAGGCCAGCCCGGCTGGAACGCCAGCTCGGCGTCATGCACCTTGAAAAACAGGCTGATGCTGCGGTCCGCGTCCCCGGCACTTTTATTCAGCGAGCCTTGGTACTGGAAAAAACCCTCGTCCACCGCGCCCTTGACGATGGCCGTGCGCAACCATTCGTCCAGCGCCGGGCTGAGGACGGCCGGCAGGTACTTGGCGGTGTAGCGCCCGTCACCGTCCACCAGGCCGACCCGCAGGTCCATGTAGTCTTCCTGGCTGTGGTCCAGATGCAGGCGGATCAGGAAGTCGCCAGCAATTCGGCCTTCCTCGCCCAGCACCTTCAGATACGGCGCGACCAGGGTGAAGGTCTGCTTGTCGAGCTTCCAGGCCAGCCGGGCGTTGGCCTGCAGATACTGCCAGGGCTTGGCAAAGATCGGGTCCAGGTGCAGGGAGAAATCCTTGCTGTCCATGCGCAGCTCGCCACCGCCGAGGTCGCCGCTGAGGCTGCCCGACACGTTGCGCACTGCTGGGGCACCGCGATAGGCGTCAAAGCCGACGGTGTCCAGGTTGGTCGCAAAGCTGATTTTCTGGTCGCCAGTGTTTTGTGGTCGAAAGTCCACCAGGACGTTGCGCAGGCCACCGGTTACCTTGAGCCGGTCAATTGTCGTGGCAAGGCCTTCGGGCAATGGCGCCAGGGCATGGAGCAGTGGCGTGAGCGGTGTCAGGTCGAGGCGATCGGCCTGCAAATGCCAGCGCTCCTCGGTCTTGTCGGTGGCGTCACTGTGTTGCAGAAGGAGACGCGATTCCCAACGGGTCTCGCCCAGGTTCATTGCCAGCGTGTCGAAGGTCGCGGTGAATCCCTGGCTGCTGCGCTGCAAATAGGCGTTGAGGGCCAGGTTGTGGATCTGCACCGGCTCGCGGTCGGCATAGGCGCCCTGGAGCTGCGGCGCATTCAAGCGCATGGCCGCGCTTTGCACCGTGCCCTGGCCCCAACTGAGCCAGAACTCGCCGCCGGCCTTGATCTGGGAAAAATTCCATTGCCGGGTCAGGCCCTTCGGCAGCCATTTGGACCAGTCGCTTTGCGGCAGGCTCAAGTAGGCATCCACCTCGCCATTCTTCCAGTCGCTGGCACGAATGCGGGTACGCAGGTTGATCGCCACGGGCTGGCCGTCCGGCAAGGTCAGGCGCGCGTCCAGGCGCTGGCGGGCGCCGCCGGTGCGCAAGCTCAGGCCGACGTAGGTCAGGCTCAACGGAGGATGATCCACCGGCTGCAAAGTGACCTGGCTGTCGAGCACCGACAGCTTCGAAACCATCTGCATCCGATCCAGCAACTGCTGTGGATCGAATGGCTGGTCGTCCCGCACCGGCAGGCCTTCCAGCGCCCATTTGCCGTCGGCGCCTTCCTTGAGGTTGATCTTCAGGCCGCTGACTTCCAGATGAGCGATGCGCACCTGGCGCGTCAGCAGGCTGTCCCAGAGGTTTGGCACGGCCCGGACCTGATCGAGGTGCAAGGCATTCGGGCCCTCGCCGACCACCACGTCGCGCGCGGCCAGTATCGGCGCCAGGGCGCTCCAAGTGCCTTCGAGGCTACCGACCTGCACGGGTATGCCCAACGCTTCGCTGGCCCGAGTCTCGACTTCACTGCGGTATTCGGCCACCAGCGGGACCAACTCCCGGCCGAGGCTGACGTATAACGCCAGCACTACCAGCAGCAGCGCGCACAGGCCCAGGCCCCAGCGTGTCAGCGTCGCCAAAAGCCGTGTCAGACGCTCCATGTCAGCAGTCTCCCCTGGCAAAGGCATTCAATTGCGCGGCCTTGCCATCCATGCGACTTCAGAGCAACACCACATCGTATTGTTCCTGGGAATACATGGTTTCCACCTGGAAGCGAATCGTGCGGCCGATAAAGGCTTCCAACTCCGCGACGTTGCCGGACTCTTCATCGAGCAGGCGGTCCACCACTTTCTGGTTAGCCAACACTCTATAGCCCGTCGCCTGGTAGGCGCGTGCCTCGCGGAGAATTTCCCGGAAGATTTCGTAACACACGGTTTCCGGAGTCTTCAGCTTGCCTCGCCCCTGGCAGCTGCTGCAGGGCTCGCAGAGGACCTGCTCAAGGCTTTCGCGGGTGCGCTTGCGGGTCATCTGCACCAGGCCCAGCTCAGTGATGCCGATGATGTTGGTCTTGGCGTGATCGCGCTCGAGTTGCTTTTCCAGGGTACGCAGCACTTGGCGCTGATGCTCTTCATCTTCCATGTCGATGAAATCGATGATGATGATTCCGCCCAGGTTGCGCAGGCGCAGTTGCCGGGCGATGGCCGTGGCCGCCTCAAGATTGGTCTTGAAGATGGTTTCTTCGAGGTTGCGATGGCCGACAAACGCCCCGGTATTGACGTCGATGGTACTCATCGCCTCGGCCGGGTCGACCACCAGGTAACCGCCAGACTTGAGCGGCACCTTGCGTTCAAGGGCGCGCTGGATTTCATCTTCTACGCCGTACAGGTCGAAAATCGGTCGTTCGCCCGGGTAGTGCTCGAGGCGGTCGGCGATTTCAGGCATCAGCTCGGCGACAAATTGCGTGGTCTTCTGAAAGGTTTCCCGGGAATCGATGCGGATCTTCTCGATCTTGGGGCTGACCAGGTCCCGCAGGGTCCGTAGCGCCAGGCCAAGGTCTTCGTAGATCACGCTGGGCGTGGCGATGGTCTTGATCTGCACGGCGATCTGGTCCCAAAGCCTTCGCAAATAGCGGATATCCATCAGGATCTCGTCGGCGCCGGCGCCCTCGGCGGCGGTGCGCAGGATGAAGCCACCGGCCTCCTTGATCCCTTCTTTTTCCACGCAGTCGCTGACGACCTTCTTCAGGCGCTCGCGCTCGCCTTCGTCTTCGATCTTCAGGGAAATGCCAACATGCGCCGTGCGTGGCATGTACACCAGGTAACGCGACGGAATGGACAACTGCGTGGTCAGCCGCGCGCCCTTGGAGCCGATAGGGTCCTTGGTGACCTGCACCACCAGGCTCTGGCCTTCATGGACCAGGGCGCTGATGCTCTCCACCGCCGGGCCTTCGCGCATGGAGATTTCCGACGCATGGATGAACGCTGCGCGGTCCAGGCCGATGTCGACGAACGCCGCCTGCATGCCCGGCAACACCCGCACCACCTTGCCCTTGTAGATGTTGCCGACAATGCCACGCTTCTGCGTGCGCTCGACATGGACTTCTTGCAGGACGCCGTTTTCAACCACCGCCACGCGCGATTCCATCGGCGTGATGTTGATCAGGATCTCTTCACTCATGGCAGGGTCTCGTTCAGGCGTATTCACGATTATGGCCGCATCAAGTCAGACGGCGCTCAGCGCGCGCTCAAGGTTTGCCAACAGGGTATGCCGAAATGGCCGAGTAGTTCTGCGGTTTCGCACAGTGGCAGGCCGACCACGGCTGAATAGCTGCCTTCCAGCCCGGCGACGAACACCGCGCCCAGGCCCTGGATACCGTAGCCGCCCGCCTTGTCCCGGGGTTCGCCGCTGGCCCAATAGGCGAGCGCTTCCTGTTCGGTGATGAGGCGAAAGCGCACCCGGCTGCGAACCACCCGGGTTTCGCAGTGCTGGCCGTCCACAACGGCAATGGCGGTCAGCACTTCATGGTCGCGACCGGACAGGCTCAGGAGCATCGACAGGGCGTCAGCCTGATCCACTGGCTTGCCGAGAATTCGTCCCTCTAGCACTACTGCGGTGTCGGCCCCGAGCATGCAACCTTCGACGCCAGACGCCAAGGCGCGTCGCCCGGCCTCGGCCTTGCCACGCGCCAGGCGCTCGACATAGGCCGATGGGGTTTCTTGGTCGAGGGGAGTTTCGTCGATGTCCGCACCGATGGCGGTGAACGGCACGCCGATCTGCGTAAGCAATTCACGCCGACGCGGCGAACCTGAGGCGAGGTAAAGCGGTTTCATCAAGACATCTCCCTTCCAAGGTGCGGGCCAATGCCTGACCGAATCAGTTGATTTTGAAACGCAGGCGCAAGCCACGCAAACCGAAGCTTATCCACGGCCAGAGCAAGGCACTGACCAAGGCCGGTAGCACCAGCGCCAGGGTCGGCTGACGATTGCCGGTCAGCGCGCTGAGCCATAGCTGTACCAGCTGCGCCAGGCCAAAGATCACTAGGATCACCAGGCATTGTTGCCACATCGGGAACATCCGCAGGCGTTGTTGCAGCGACAGCACCAGGAAGGTGATCAGTGTCAGGATCAATGCGTTCTGACCCAGCAACGTGCCGTAAAGCACGTCCTCGGCCAGGCCAAGGCACCAGGCGGTGACCATGCCGACCTTGTGCGGCAAGGCCAGCGCCCAGAAGGCCAGCAACAGGGCCAGCCACAGTGGCCGGAGGATCTCCATGAACTGCGGCAGCGGTGAAATGCTGAGCAGCAGGCCGATGGCAAAAGTCAGCCAGACCATCCAGCCGTTACCGGATCGAGTACTGCTCATTCTTCTCGTGCTCCCCTGGTGGCAGGCGCAGTGGCGGGCGTCGAGGCCGGCGGTTTGGTTGCAGGTCTTGCAGGCTGAGTGGACGGCTGATGGGCGGCTGGACGGGCGGGGGTCGCGGCAGGTGCGGCCGGAGGCGTCGTGGCTGGCGGCGTGGCAGCGGGCGTTGCCGCTTGAGGCTTGGGCACCGTGGCCGGAACAGGCACAGGCGCTGGCGCGACTGGTGCGGTCGATTCGCCGCCCTGCCGGTCCTGGGCTTCCTGGGCCACCGCCGCATCGTTGGCGCGCTCTTCAGGCGTGCGGTTGTCGCTGAAAACCAGCAGCAGATAGCGACTGCGGTTCAACGCGGCCGTCGGCACTGCCCGCACGATCGCGAACGGCTGGCCGGAATCGTGGATGACTTCCTTGACCGTCGCCACCGGGTAGCCGGCCGGGAACCGCTGGCCGAGGCCGGAACTGACCAGCAAGTCGCCTTCCTTGATGTCGGCGGTGTCCGCCACGTGGCGCAGTTCCAGGCGTTCCGGGTTGCCGGTACCGCTGGCAATCGCCCGCAAGCCGTTGCGATTGACCTGCACGGGAATGCTGTGGGTGGTATCGGTCAGTAGCAGGACACGGGACGTATAGGGCATCAACTCCACCACCTGGCCCATCAGGCCACGGGCGTCGAGCACCGGCTGGCCGAGGACCACGCCGTCGCGCTCACCCTTGTTGATGATGATGCGGTGGGTGAAGGGGTTGGGGTCCATGCCGATCAGCTCGGCCACTTCCACTTTCTCGTTGACCAGCGCGGAGGAGTTGAGCAACTCACGCAGTCGCACGTTCTGCTCGGTGAGGGCCGCCAACTTCTGCATGCGCCCCTGCAACAGCAGGTTTTCGGTCTTGAGTTTTTCGTTTTCGGCGACCAGTTCGGTCCGGCTGCCAAACTGACTGGCCACACCTTGCCACAACCGTTGCGGCAGGTCGGTGATCCAGTAGGACTCCATCAACACCAGCGACATCTGGCTGCGCACTGGCTTGAGCAGCGTGAAGCGGGCGTCGACCACCATCAGCGCGACCGACAGCACGGTCAACACCAGAAGGCGCACACCCAGTGAGGGGCCTTTGGCGAAAAGCGGTTTAATAGGCCGCTCCTCCCAGGCAAATGTTTTCTTTATTCATACGGCATCAAACCGGCCTGGATACGAATGACAGAAGATAAACGCCAACGGGCAGCACTGCAAAGTGCTGCCCGGGCGCAAACAACATAGACCACTCAGCCAGACTTATTCGCTGGAGAGCAGGTCCATGGTGTGCTTGTCCATCATTTCCAGCGCACGGCCACCGCCGCGGGCAACGCACGTGAGCGGGTCTTCGGCAACGATCACCGGCAACCCGGTTTCCTGGGCCAGCAACTTGTCGAGATCACGCAACAGCGCGCCACCACCGGTCAGCACCAGGCCACGCTCGGCAATGTCCGACGCCAGTTCTGGCGGCGACTGCTCCAAGGCACTCTTGACTGCCTGGACGATGGTCGCCAGTGACTCTTGCAGCGCCTCGAGCACTTCGTTGGAATTGAGGGTGAATGCCCGTGGAACGCCTTCGGCCAGGTTGCGACCGCGTACGTCGACTTCACGCACTTCACCGCCCGGGTAGGCCGTGCCGATTTCCTGCTTGATACGCTCGGCGGTGGATTCGCCGATCAGGCTGCCGTAGTTGCGGCGTACGTAGGTGATGATCGCTTCGTCGAAACGGTCGCCGCCCACACGCACGGATTCGGCGTAGACCACACCGTTGAGGGAGATCAAGGCGATTTCAGTGGTACCACCACCGATGTCGACGACCATCGAGCCGCGCGCTTCTTCCACCGGCAGGCCGGCACCGATGGCCGCGGCCATGGGTTCTTCGATCAGGAACACTTCGCGGGCACCGGCGCCGAGGGCCGACTCACGGATGGCACGCCGCTCCACCTGGGTGGATTTGCACGGCACGCAGATCAGCACGCGAGGGCTGGGCTGCAGGAAACTGTTTTCGTGAACCTTGTTGATGAAGTACTGCAGCATCTTTTCGCAGACGCTGAAGTCGGCGATCACGCCGTCCTTCATGGGGCGAATGGCTGCAATGTTGCCCGGTGTACGGCCCAGCATGCGCTTGGCTTCCGTACCGACAGCTACGACACTCTTCTGGTTACCGTGGGTGCGGATGGCCACGACCGAGGGTTCATTCAGGACGATACCGCGCTCGCGCACGTAAATAAGGGTGTTGGCAGTGCCCAGGTCGATGGAAAGATCGCTGGAAAACATGCCACGCAGTTTCTTGAACATGGGAAAGGGACCCTAGGCAACGCGTGGGTAAAAAAGTGCGGCAAACTCTAACAACGACAGGGATTTTGGGCAAGGCGCCAATATGTTAAATTGGCCGCTTTTCTGTGCACCAAACCCCACAATCGCGGGTATAGACCCGTAGAAATGCGGTAGTGTTCCGACAATCTAACACACGGACAGACTGCGTCCGTTTTGTTTTCCACTGGAGAATCCCATGGCGCTTGAACGCTCCGACGTGGAAAAAATCGCTCATCTGGCCTGCTTGGGCCTCAATGAAGCCGATCTTCCACACATTACTGCTGCCCTGAACAGCATTCTAGGGCTGGTCGACGAGATGCAAGCGGTCGATACCAACGGTATCGAGCCGCTGGCCCACCCACTGGAAGCCAGCCAGCGCCTGCGCGCCGACGTCGTCACCGAGTCGAATAATCGCGAGGCCTACCAGTCCATCGCACCTGCGGTCGAAAACGGCCTGTACCTGGTTCCGAAAGTCATCGACTAAAGGGAAAGAGCCTCTCATGCATCACATGACCCTGGCCGAGATCGCCCGCGGACTCGCCGATAAAAAGTTTTCTTCCGAAGAGCTGACCAAGACCCTGCTGGCGCGCATCGCCCAGCTCGACCCGCAGCTCAACAGCTTCATCAGCCTCACCGAAGAACTGGCCCTGAGCCAGGCCAAGGCCGCCGACGCTCGTCGCGCCAACGGTGAGAGCGGCGCCCTGCTCGGTGCGCCGATTGCCCACAAAGACCTGTTCTGCACCCAGGGCATCCGCACCAGTTGCGGCTCGAAGATGCTCGACAACTTCAAGGCGCCATACGACGCCACCGTCGTCGCCAAGCTGGCCGCGGCCGGCACCGTGACCCTGGGCAAAACCAACATGGACGAATTCGCCATGGGTTCCGCCAACGAGTCGAGCTACTACGGCGCGGTGAAAAACCCGTGGAACCTGGAACATGTCCCGGGCGGTTCGTCCGGCGGTTCCGCCGCCGCTGTGGCCGCGCGCTTGTTGCCCGCTGCCACCGCCACCGACACCGGCGGTTCGATCCGCCAGCCGGCGGCCTTCACCAACCTCACCGGGCTCAAGCCGACCTACGGTCGCGTCTCGCGCTGGGGCATGATCGCCTACGCTTCCAGCCTCGACCAGGGCGGCCCGCTGGCGCGCACCGCCGAAGACTGCGCGATCCTGCTGCAAGGCATGGCCGGCTTCGACCCGAACGATTCCACCAGCATCGATGAGCCGGTGCCGGACTACAGCGCCGCCCTCAATGGCTCGCTGCAAGGCCTGCGCATCGGCGTACCGAAGGAATACTTCGGGGCCGGCCTAGACCCACGCATAGCCGGGCTGATCCAAGACAGCATCAAGGCGCTGGAAAAGCTCGGCGCCGTGATCAAGGAAATCAGCCTGCCGAACATGCAGCACGCCATCCCGGCGTACTACGTGATCGCCCCGGCGGAAGCGTCCTCGAACCTCTCGCGCTTCGACGGCGTACGCTTCGGTCATCGCTGCGAGAATCCGCAAAACCTGATCGATCTTTACAAGCGCTCCCGTGGCGAAGGCTTCGGCGCCGAAGTGCAACGCCGGATCATGGTCGGCGCCTACGCGCTGTCCGCTGGCTACTACGATGCCTACTACCTCAAGGCGCAAAAAATCCGCCGCCTGGTAAAAAACGACTTCATGGCCGCCTTCAACGAGGTCGACATCATCCTCGGCCCAACCACGCCGAACCCGGCCTGGAAACTCGGCGCCAAGAACAGCGACCCGGTCGCTGCCTACCTGGAAGACGTCTACACCATCACCGCCAACCTCGCAGGCTTGCCAGGCTTGTCCATGCCGGCCGGCTTCGTCGATGGCCTGCCGGTGGGCGTGCAGCTGCTCGCGCCGTATTTCCAGGAAGGCCGCCTGCTCAACGTGGCGCACCAGTACCAGCTCAATACCGACTGGCACACCCGCACCCCCACCGGCTTCTGAGGAGAAACACATGCAATGGGAAGTCGTGATCGGGCTGGAGATTCACACGCAGCTCACCACCCGATCGAAAATCTTTTCCGGTAGTTCGACCACGTTCGGTTCCGAGCCCAACACCCAGGCCAGCCTGGTCGACCTGGGCATGCCCGGCGTATTGCCAGTGCTCAACGCCGAAGCGGTGCGCATGGCGGTGATGTTCGGCCTGGCGATTGACGCCGAGATCGGCCAGCACAACGTGTTCGCCCGCAAGAACTACTTCTACCCGGACCTGCCCAAGGGCTACCAGATCAGCCAGATGGAATTGCCGATCGTCGGCAAGGGCCACCTGGACATCGCCCTCGAAGACGGCACCGTCAAGCGCGTCGGCATCACCCGCGCGCACTTGGAAGAAGACGCCGGCAAGAGCCTGCATGAAGAATTCAACGGCGCCACCGGCATCGACCTGAACCGTGCCGGCACGCCGCTGCTGGAAATCGTCTCCGAGCCGGACATGCGCAGCGCCAAGGAAGCCGTGGCCTACGTCAAGGCGATCCACGCGCTGGTGCGCTACCTGGGCATCTGCGACGGCAACATGGCCGAAGGCTCGCTGCGCTGCGACTGCAACGTGTCGATCCGGCCCAAGGGCCAGGTCGAGTTCGGCACCCGCTGCGAGATCAAGAACGTCAACTCGTTCCGCTTCATCGAGAAGGCGATCAACAGCGAGATCCAGCGCCAGATCGAACTGATCGAGGACGGCGGCAAGGTCATCCAGCAGACTCGCCTGTACGACCCGAACAAGGACGAAACCCGTCCGATGCGCAGCAAGGAAGAAGCCAACGACTACCGTTACTTCCCGGACCCGGACCTGCTGCCGGTGGTCATCGAGAACTCGTTCCTCGACGAGGTACGCGCCACCCTGCCGGAACTGCCGCCGCAGAAACGCGAGCGCTTCCAGGCGCAATTCGGCCTGTCGAGCTATGACGCCAACGTCCTGGCCACCAGCCGCGAACAAGCCGATTACTTCGAAAAAGTCGTGAGCATCGGCGGCGACGCCAAGCTGGCGGCCAACTGGGTGATGGTCGAGTTGGGCAGCTTGTTGAACAAGCAGGGCCTGGAAATCGATGAGTCGCCGGTCTCGGCCGAGCAACTGGGCGGCATGCTGCTGCGGATCAAGGACAACACCATTTCCGGCAAGATCGCCAAGATGGTGTTCGAAGCCATGGCCAATGGTGAAGGCAGCGCTGACGAGATCATCGAGAAGCGCGGCTTGAAGCAGGTCACCGACAGCGGCGCGATTTCCGCCGTGCTCGATGAAATGCTCGCGGCCAACGCCGAGCAGGTCGAGCAATACCGTGCGGCGGACGAAGCCAAGCGCGGCAAGATGTTCGGCTTCTTCGTCGGCCAGGCCATGAAAGCCTCCAAGGGCAAGGCCAACCCGCAACAGGTCAACGAACTGCTCAAAAGCAAGCTCGAAGGCTGATGGCCATGGAGCCAGTCTTGCTGTCTGGCTCGGTCCCCCGTGGCGAGGGAGCTTGCTCCCGTCGGGCTGCGCAGCAGCCCCCTTTTTCTGGCAGCAGATTGTTGGGGGCCGCTTTGCGGCCCAGCGGGAGCAAGCTCCCTCGCCACGATGACCACTACAACCACACTGATGTGGAATCCCTTACATGAAGCGTCTCCTCGGCGCCTGCGCCCTGCTGTCCCTGCTGGCCGGTTGCGCCAGCCAGAGTGGCACCGTCGATCCACACGGCTACGACCAGACCGGCGTCGCCTCTTATTACGGTGCCAGGCACCATGGCAAGCGCACCGCCAGCGGCGAGCGTTTCAACCAGAATGGCCTGACTGCCGCCCATCGCCAGTTGCCATTCGGCACCCGGGTGAAAATCACCAACCTGAAAAACAACGACAGCGTCGTGGTCCG
Source organism: Pseudomonas sp. Z4-20 (assembly GCF_051131955.1). Classification (NCBI taxonomy): domain Bacteria; kingdom Pseudomonadati; phylum Pseudomonadota; class Gammaproteobacteria; order Pseudomonadales; family Pseudomonadaceae; genus Pseudomonas; species Pseudomonas sp. Z4-20. Next base: position 1,019,525 of record NZ_CP071641.1, on the reverse strand, counting down.
TATCAACGACCGCGGCCCGTATTCACGCGGCCGCCTGATCGATATATCGCGCGCCGCTGCCGAACAATTGGGCATGCTGCGCAGCGGTACCGCGCGCGTGCGCGTGCAAGCCCTCGACGATTGATAGACGGAGCCCGGCCATTTCCCTACTCACCGCCCTACCGCTGCTCAGCCTGATCGAACTGTTCGGCGCCCTGCTGTTGCTGATCGGCGGCGCCGAACTGCTGGTACGTGCCGCCGTCGGCTTGGCGGCGCGCTTGCAGGTTCGGCCGTTGATCATCGGCTTGAGCGTCGTCGCTTTCGGCAGCAGCGCGCCACAGATGGCCGTCAGCCTGCAGGCGACCCTGGCTCAGAACGCTGACATCGCCGTGGGCAGCGTGATCGGCAGCAGCATCTTCAACATCCTTGTGACCCTCGGCCTGTCGGCACTGATCATTCCGCTGCGCGTCTCGCGTCAATTGGTGCGGTTGGACATTCCGCTGATGATCGGTGCGAGCCTGCTGGTCTTCGTGCTGGCCTGGAACGAGGAACTGACCCGACTGGACGGCGTACTGCTGCTGATAGCCCTGGCGGTGTACCTGGGCCTCTTGCTGCGTCAGTCACGGCATTCGGGGCGACCGCACCCGGTGGGGGGCGACGTTGCCCAAATGTCCTGGATCAAGAGTGTGCTGATGATCGTGTCGGGCCTGGCGATGCTGGTGTTCGCCGGGCATCTGCTGTTGGGCGCCGCGGTCGAAGTGGCGACGGACCTGGGACTGTCGGAGCGCATCATTGGCCTGACCATCGTGGCCGTCAGCACCTCGCTGCCGGAACTCGCGACTTCGCTGATCGCGGCACTGCGTGGCCAACGGGACATTGCGGTGGGCAACGTGATCGGCAGCAACCTGTTCAACCTGCTGGGGGTCCTGGGGGTGACCGCCCTCGCCGCGCCCTCGCCACTGTCGGTGTCGCCGAACGCGCTGGATTTCGACCTGCCAGTGATGCTCGGCGTGGCGGTGCTGTGCCTGCCGGTGTTCTATTCCGGTTATCGCGTCACCCGCGCCGAAGGCCTGCTGTTCCTGGGTTTGTACCTGGCCTACGGGCTGCACGTGGTGTCATTCACCACCGGCATGCCCTTGGCCGGCCAACTGGAACGGCTGATGCTGTTCTACGTGCTGCCGGCCCTGCTCGCGTTTCTGCTGTTCACCTCCCTGCGCGCCTGGCGCCGCCAACATCACAAGAGGGATTTGCCATGACCGACATTCCAAAGACCGGCCTGGACATGCGTCGCCAAGTCATGGGCGACGCCTTCGTCGACCGGGCCCTGGGCAACGCCACCGAATTCACCCAGCCATTGCAGGACTTTGTCAACGAACATGCCTGGGGCAGCGTCTGGAGTCGAGAAGGCCTGCCACTGAAAACCCGCAGCCTGATCACTCTCGCCGCGCTCACCGCGCTCAAATGCCCGCAGGAACTCAAGGGCCACGTGCGTGGCGCGCTGAACAATGGCTGCACGGTGGAAGAGATTCGCGAGGCGTTGCTGCATTGCGCGGTGTACGCAGGCGTACCGGCGGCGATCGATGCGTTCCGGGCCGCGCAGGAAGTGATCGATAGCTATCAGAACGCTGAGTGACCGCTTGAATGAAGGCTAGATCCACCCACCCCACTGCAGCACAAAAATCCCCACATTGGTGGTAATCGCCGCCATCAGCGTAGTGATGACGATGATCGCCGCTGCCAGCTCATGGTTGCCATTCGCCGCCCGGGCCATGACGAAGCTGGCGGCGGCGGTGGGGCTGCCGAAGTACAGGAACAGAATCCCCAGTTCCGCCCCGCGAAAGCCCCAGAGCCAGGCGCCCAGCGTGGCCACCAGCGGCAGGCCAACCATTTTCACCAGGCTCGAACTCAGGGCCATCTTGCCGCTCTTGCGCAGGGCCGCCAGCGACAGCGTGCCACCGATGCAGATCAGCGCCAGGGGCAAGGTCATTTGCGACAGGTACTTGGCCGAGGTCTCGAACCAGTTCGGCAGACCGATCTGCCAATAGGCGAACGGCGCGGCGACGATCACGCTGATGATCAGCGGGTTGCTGACCACACTTTTGCAAATGCTCCACGGGTCGGACTTGATCACCGGGCTGTAGACCGCCAGCACGATGGTCGACAGCGTGTTGTAGAACAGAATCACCAACGCTGCGAGGATCGCGCCCAGGGAAATCCCGTAGTCACCGTACATGCTCGCCGCCAGCGCCAGGCCGATCACCCCGTTGTTGCCGCGAAACGCGCCCTGGGTATAGATCCCGCGATCCTCCCGCGGGCAGCGCCAGATCGCCCAGCCCCAGGCCATCGCAAAACTCGCCAGGGTGGCGATCGAAAAATAAATCAGCAGGTCCGGCTGCAACGCCGCGTGCAGGTCGGCATGCAGGATTCCAAGAAACAGCAACGCCGGCATGGTGACGTTGAACACCAGGGACGAGGCAATGTGGATGAAGTTGTCGTTGATCCAGTAGATGCGCTTGAGCAACGTCCCCAGAAACAGCATGGCAAACACCGGCGCGGTGATGTTCAGGGTTTCGAGGAAAATTGCCAGCATGCCGGGGACCTTGAGAGGGGTGTCGTTAGGTGGCTAATGATAAGCCACTTTCCCACTGATCGTTCCCACGCTTTTGCGTGAGAACGATCCACGACAACGCTATATCAGGTAATCGGCGCGGGGTTGAACAACGTGATGTCGTTGTACAACTTGTGCCGCTCGGCCCAGGTTTGCTTCTTGCCGCTGGCCACGTCCAGGTAATAGTGGAACAGCTCCCAGCCCAACTCCTCGATGGTCGCGCGCCCGGTGGCTATACGGCCGGCATCGATGTCGATCAGGTCTGGCCAGCGTTGGGCCAGTTCGGTACGGGTCGAGACCTTTACCACGGGTGCCATCGCCAGGCCATACGGCGTTCCGCGACCGGTGGTGAACACATGCAGGTTCATCCCCGCCGCCAGTTGCAGCGTACCGCAGACGAAATCGCTGGCCGGCGTGGCGCAGAAGATCAGGCCCTTTTGCTTGAACCGCTCGCCCGGGCCGAGCACGCCGTTGATCGCGCTGCTGCCGGACTTGACGATCGAGCCCAGGGATTTCTCGACGATGTTCGACAACCCACCCTTCTTGTTGCCCGGCGTGGTGTTGGCGCTGCGATCGGCCTCGCCCTTGGCCAGGTAGCGGTCGTACCAGTCCATCTCGCGCACCAGCTCCTCGGCGACTTCGCGGGTTTGTGCCCGGGACGTCAGCAGGTAGATCGCATCGCGCACTTCAGTCACTTCGGAGAACATCACCGTTGCACCGGCCCGCAGCAACAGGTCCGAGGCATAGCCCAGGGCCGGGTTGGCGGTGATGCCGGAAAACGCATCGCTGCCGCCACACTGCATGCCCAGGATCAGCTCCGAGGCCGGCACGGTTTCGCGACGGCGCTGGTCGAGCTTCTTCAGGCGGGTCTCGGCCAGCTCCATGATCTGCTCGATCATCTCGGTGAAGCCGTGACTGGAATCTTGCAAGCGATACAGCCATGGCTCGCTGAGGTCCACCGAGCTGTCGCCCTCATGCATCACCTGCCCGGCCTGCAATTTCTCGCAGCCCAGGCTGATCACCAGCGCTTCGCCACCCAGGTTCGGGTTGCGCGCCAGGTTACGTACCGTGCGGATCGGGATGTACGCGTCGGTGGCGGTAATCGCCACGCCGCAGCCGTAGCTGTGGGTCAGCGCCACCACGTCATCGACGTTCGGGTACTTGGGCAGCAATTCGTCCTTGATGCGCTTGACCGCATGGTCCAGCACGCCGGTCACGCACTGCACCGTGGTAGTGATACCGAGGATGTTGCGTGTGCCGACGGTACCGTCGGCGTTGCGGTAGCCCTCGAACGTGTAGCCCTCCAGCGGCGCATCGGCCGCCGGCACGTCGGTTGACAGCGGCAAGCTGTCCAGCGGTGGCGCAGTGGGCATGCGCAGCTGGTCTTCCTTGACCCAGCTGCCACGGGGGATCGGTTGCAGCGCATAGCCAATGACCTGGCCGTAGCGAATCACCTCGCCGCCTTCGGGAATGTCCTCCAGGGTGACTTTGTGGCTTTGTGGCACGAAGTCGACGGTGACCAGGCCGTCCGGGAATTCAGTCCCGGCCGGTACGCCTTGGTCGTTGACGACGATCACCACGTTGTCCCGCCCATGCAGGCGGATGTAACGGGGCGAATCGGCATGTTCAATCAGATTCATCGACGCCGCTCCTCAGGATTTGGCTTCAGACAGACTGGAAAGGTCGGCATCTCTGGCCGTCGGTTCCTTGAGCACCACACGCTTGATCGGGCCCACGATGACCAGGTAGCTGAACACCGCCATCAGCGCGTTGCAACCGACAAACACCAACGCCCATTTGAACGAGCCAGTGGAACTGATGATGTAGCCGATGACGATTGGCGTGGTAATCGACGCCAGGTTGCCAAAGGTGTTGAACAGGCCACCGCTCAAACCGGCGATCTGTTTTGGCGACGTATCGGAGACCACGGCCCAGCCCAGTGCGCCGACGCCTTTACCGAAGAAGGCCAGGGCCATGAAGCCCACCACCATCCATTCGATGTCCACGTAATTGCACGCCACGATGCTGCTGGACACCAGCAGGCCGGCGATGATTGGCGCCTTGCGAGCGAAGGTCAGCGAATGGCCCTTGCGCAGCAGGTAATCGGAAATCACCCCACCGAGCACGCCGCCGATGAATCCACAGATCGCCGGCAAGGACGCGATGAAACCAGCCTTGAGGATGGTCATGCCGCGTTCCTGCACCAGATACACCGGGAACCAGGTCAGGAAGAAGTAGGTGATGCCGTTGATGCAATATTGGCCCAGGTAAACGCCGAGCATCATGCGGTTGGTCAGCAGTTGGCGGATGTAATCCCACTTCGGACCGTCGGTTTTCTTGTCCTTGCCCTTGTCCTGGTCCATATCGACCATCGCGCCGTTGGCGGCGATGTGATTGAACTCGGCTTCGTTGATCATAGGGTGCTGGCGTGGGCTGTAGATCACTTTCAACCAGATCAGCGAGAACACGATACCGATCACGCCCATCACGATGAACACGTGCTGCCAGCCGAAGCGATAGACGATCCAGCCCATCAGCGGTGCGAACAACACGGTGGCGAAATACTGCGCCGAGTTGAAAATCGCCGAGGCGGTGCCGCGTTCCGCGGTAGGAAACCACGCGGCGACGATCCGTGCGTTGCCCGGGAAGGACGGCGCCTCGGCCAACCCCACCAGGAAGCGCAGCATGAACAGCGCAACCACGGCCGTGGACATGCCGAATTCACCGACATAGCCTTGCAGCACGGTGAACAGCGACCAGGTGAAAATGCTCAAGGCATAGATTTTTTTCGAGCCGAAACGGTCGAGCAGCCAGCCGCCAGGAATCTGCCCGGCCACGTAGGCCCAGCCGAAAGCGGAGAAGATATAACCGAGGGTGACGGCATCGATGCCGAGGTCTTTTTGCAGGCTGGAGCCTGCGATGGCGATAGTCGCGCGGTCGGCATAGTTGATCGTCGTCACCAAAAACAGCATGAGCAGGATCAAATAGCGGACGCGGGTCGGCTTGGTTTCTTGCATGTAATCTACTTCCACTATTTATTCTTATACGGGAAATCAACTTGTGCGGTCGGCGCCGTTGCCCGGCACCGACGTTGTTGCGTTTACGATCCGATGTAGGAGGTCTTCACCACGGTGTAGAACTCTTGCGCATAACGACCTTGCTCACGCGAACCGTAGGACGAACCTTTGCGCCCACCGAACGGCACGTGATAATCCACGCCGGCGGTTGGCAGGTTGACCATCACCATGCCCGCCTGGGAGTGGCGCTTGAAGTGGTTGGCGTACTTCAACGAGGTGGTAGCAATACCAGCCGACAGACCGAACTCGGTGTCGTTGGCCATCGCCAGCGCCGCCTCGTAGTCCGCCACGCGTACGACGTTAGCCACCGGGCCGAAAATTTCTTCGCGGCTGATGCGCATCGAAGCTTCGCTGTCGGCAAACAGCGTCGGCGCCAGGAAGTAACCCTCGGTGTCGCACGTCACCAAACCACCACCACTCACCAGCCGCGCACCTTCGCTTTGGCCGATGTCGATGTACTTCAAGTCCTGGTTCAGTTGGGCTTCGGAAACCACCGGCCCGATATCGGTACCGGCTTTCAACGCATGGCCAACCTTGATCGATTGCATGCGCTCAGCCATGGCCGCGACGAACTTGTCGTGGATGCCGGCGGTGACGATCAGGCGGCTCGATGCCGTGCAACGCTGGCCGGTGGAGTAGAACGCGCTCTGCACCGCCAATTCGACGGCTTGCTTGAGGTCAGCATCGTCGAGAATGATCTGCGGGTTCTTGCCGCCCATTTCCAACTGGACCTTGGCTTGGCGCGACACGCAATTGACCGCGATCTGCCGGCCTACGCCCACGGAGCCGGTGAAACTGATGCCGTCGACTTTCGGGCTGTTGACCAGCACGTCGCCGACCACTCGGCCGCTGCCCATCACCAGGTTGAACACACCGGCAGGGAAACCGGCACGGGAGATGATTTCGGCCAACGCCCAGGCGCACCCCGGCACCAGCTCGGCGGGCTTGATCACCACGCAGTTGCCGTAGGCCAGGGCTGGGGCGATTTTCCACGCCGGGATGGCAATCGGGAAGTTCCACGGGGTGATCAGGCCGATCACACCCAGGGCCTCGCGAGTGACTTCGACGTTGACGCCCGGGCGAACTGACGGCACGTAGTCGCCGGACAGGCGCAGGCATTCACCGGCGAAGAACTTGAAGATGTTGCCGGCGCGGGTCACTTCGCCGATGGCTTCGGGCAGGGTCTTGCCCTCTTCCCGGGCCAGCAGTTGGCCGAGTTCTTCACGGCGGGCGAGGATTTCGCTGCCGACTTTGTCCAACGCATCGTGACGCGCCTGGATGCCTGAGGTCGACCAGGCCGGGAACGCGGCGCGAGCGGCGTCGATGGCGGCGTTGACTTGGGCTGCGTCAGCCTTGGCGTATTCACCGATGACATCGGACAAGTCAGACGGGTTGATATTGGCGCAATAGTCAGCACCGGCCACCCACTGACCGTCGATGTAGTGATCGAAACGCTTTGAATCTGCCACGGAGCTACTCCTTCTACAAAAGCTGTCGAGGAACGCAAGGCGTCCCTGGCTGCATCCCCACGCAGCGCGTGGAAACGATCAAGCCATACGCAAAAAGCCGCTGATTTCTCAGCGGCCTTGTCGGGTCTGTTACTGCTTGCCTTGCTTGTCGATCAGCGCGGCCAGGGCTTCGTATTCTTCTGGCAGCAGATCGGTCAGCGGCGTGCGCACAGGACCGGCGTCATAGCCCACGATTTTCGCGCCGGCCTTGACGATGCTCACTGCGTAACCGGCCTTGCGGTTGCGGATGTCCAGGTAAGGCAGGAAGAAGTCGTCGATGATCTTGCCGACGGTCTCGTGATCTTCGCGGGCAATGGCGTGGTAGAAATCCATCGCGGTTTTCGGGATGAAGTTGAACACCGCCGAGGAGTAGACCGGCACGCCCAGGGCCTTGTAGGCCGCGGCGTAGACTTCAGCGGTCGGCAGGCCGCCCAGGTAGCTGAAGCGATCGCCGAGACGACGACGGATCGACACCATCAGTTCGATATCGCCCAGGCCGTCCTTGTAGCCGATCAGGTTCGGGCAACGCTCGGCCAGTTGTTCCAAATGGGTGGCGTTCAGGCGGCAGACGTTGCGGTTGTACACCACGACGCCGATCTTCACCGATTTGCACACGGCTTCAACGTGGGCGGCAACGCCGTCCTGGCTGGCTTCGGTCAGGTAGTGCGGCAGCAGCAACAGGCCCTTGGCGCCCAGGCGCTCGGCTTCTTGAGCGTATTCGATGGCCTGGCGGGTGGCACCGCCGACGCCGGCAAGGATTGGCACGCTGGTGGCGCAGGTATCGACGGCGGTCTTGATGACTTGGGAATACTCGCTGGCGGCCAGGGAGAAGAATTCACCGGTGCCGCCCGCTGCGAACAATGCAGAGGCGCCATACGGGGCCAGCCACTCGAGGCGCTTGATGTAGCTGTCGCGATTGAAATCGCCATTGGCAGTGAAATCGGTGACCGGGAACGACAGCAGGCCAGACGAGAGGATGGACTTCAGTTCTTGTGGATTCATTATTCGAACACCCTGGACGCAAATGTTGTGTTGTAAGAAACGGTTCAGCTTCGTTGAGAAGTTGTAAGTCATCGTACAACTTAAAATACGGACGTCAACTGCATTTCGTCTTTTGTCGGGTGCCGGGGTTGGGGTGTTTGGCGCGGAGCCTTGTAGATTGGGGCTTTGGAGGGAATAGGAAGACAGATGAAACTTGTCGGCCGAGCGTCAGGACCGCTCGTCGCCACTGTCAACTCTGCCAGTAGGCGCCGTTGCGGCATGGGGGGATAACCCACGTACGGCCGTGCCATGCCTGGCCGAAGTTCGTTTCTCAATTTTTTTAGCGAGCCGCCCGTACGCGACGATCAGGGCTGCCTCACAGGGAGTGACATCATGGAAACATATGTGGAGCCAACCGTTCAGAACCACCCAAAAGACACATCCACAGGGACAGTCAAAATCAGCCTGTCAGCGCTGCAAGAAAGTGGACTCACCGTTGTGATTGCGGGAAAGCAAACAGTACCTCTATACGACGATGCCTTTTTGATACTGGGTCCCAACGGGGAAAAACCTGAGTGGACGGGGGTACGTGGATCATTGGTAGACATGAAGGACCCTGAAAATCCCCAGCAAAAAACCGAGAACACATTGATGACTTTGCCCAAGGAGGCCTTGAAAAAGTACGTAGGCAAAGAGGTCCAACTACGCTATCAGACATATGGTGAGTCCGAGGAATACAGGTACTCCAAGCCGCTAACGCTGAAGATCCAGCCGTAAGCTCTTGTCTGCATATCTGCACGTCAGATCGGTACAAGGATCCGAAGTCAAACAAAGCGCCTTTGTGGCGAGGGAGCTTGCTCCCGCTCGGTTGCGCAGCAACCGCCATCAATCTGGGGCCGCTTCGCAGCCCAGCGGGAGCAAGCTCCCTCGCCACAACAGCATTCTCGCTACCCCGGCAGTGAGCGCTTTCAGCCCTGCGCCTGCGCCTCTTCATGAGCCTGGCGCAGCCGTTCGCGACTGTTGGTCAGGTGCAAGCGCATGGCCGCACGGGCCGCGTCGGAGTCCTGGCGGGCGATGGCTTCGTAGATTTCCTCGTGCTCGCGGCTCAGGCGATCCATGTAGTGCTGGTGGTCGTCGTGGGCCAGGCGCGCCGAGTTCAGCCGGGTGCGCGGGATAATGCTGGTGCCCAGGTGGGTCATGATGTCGGTGAAGTAGCGGTTGCCGGTCGACAGCGCAATTTCCAAATGGAAGGCAAAGTCCGAAGCCACGGCATCACTGGCGTGGGCCGCGCTTTCGTTCAAGGCGTCGAGGGCGGCGCGCATCGCGGCAAGTTGCTCGTCGCTGCGGCGCTGGGCCGCCAGCCCGGCAGATTCCACTTCCAGGCTGATGCGCAATTCCAGGATCGCCAGCACATCGCGCAACGTGACCACCGTCGCCGGGTCGATGCGAAAGCCGCTTGGGCTCGGCGTGTCCAGCACGAAGGTGCCAATGCCGTGGCGGGTTTCCACCTGGCCGGCCGCCTGCAAGCGCGAAATCGCCTCCCGCACCACCGTGCGGCTGACGCCATGAGCCTCCATGATCGCCGACTCGGTGGGCAATTTGTCGCCACGCTTGAGCAGGCCGTCACGAATCTGCTCGGACAGCACCGTCACCAGCTCCTGCGCCAGGCTGCGGCGCTTACGAGGAAGACGTGGGACGTCGATCGGGTTTTCCATGGTTTCTGTGTCTCGGCAAGCGGCTGAATGGCACCATCATAGCGCAACGTGGTTGTACGATCACCGTGCTCCTAGGAGGCCTTGTCAAAGATTAGCGTCATGCACCGTTGTGGCGAGGGGATTTATCCCCGCTGGGCTGCGTAGCAGCCCCCTTGGTCTATCGGCAGATTCGATATCGTGACCTTTGATTTGAAAGGGGCGCTTCGCGCCCAGCGGGGATAAATCCCCTCGCCACAACAATGTTCGACTGTTATCAGGCGATGACGGCTTGCTCCACCAGTTGGCCATTTTCAATACGCACATGTCGTGCATGGAAACGTTTCAGACTGCTTCGGTGGCCGACGCTGATGATACTCAAGCCCGGCAACTGGTCGATCAACGCCTGGTACAGCGTCGCCTCGTCCTCTTCATCCATCGCCGACGTCGCTTCGTCCATGTACAACCAGAGCGGTGCATAAAGCAAGGCGCGGGCGAAAGCCAGGCGTTGTTGCTCGCCGGGCGAGAGCATGCGTTGCCAATGGTTGCTTTCGTCCAACCGCGAAACCAGGTGCGGCAGGCGGCAGGTTTCGAGCACCTGTGCATAACGTTCGTTGGGGTAGAGGTCGCCAGCCTGTGGATAACTCAACACTTCGCGCAGGCTGCCAATCGGCAGGTAAGGCTTCTGCGGCAAGAACAGATAACGCGCCGCAGGCAACAGAATGCTGCCATGCCCGGCAGGCCACAAATGCCCCATCGCCCGCAGCAAGGTGGACTTGCCACTGCCGGAACGTCCGCTGAGCATCACTCGCTCGCCCGGCTCTACATTCAGTTCGGCGTGGGTCAGCAGATGGCGACCGTCGGCCAGGTCCAGCCCAAGGTCGCGTACTTTCAATTCGTTGCCCTGGTTCTGCACATCGATCGCCGGTACGCGGTCTTCGTTGTCGCTCATCGCCTGGCGGAAACTCAGCAGACGGTCACAGGTGGCACGCCAGGCGGCGAGAGAGGCGTAAGCGTCGATGAACCAACTGAAGTTCTCCTGCACATTGCCGAACGCCGAGTTGATCTGCATAAGCTCGCCCAGCTGGATCTTGCCGGCGAAATAACGCGGCGAGGCGACCATGAACGGGAAGATGATCGCGATCTGCCCATAGCCGGAGGTGAAGAACGTCAGGCGCTTGGACACCCGCATGATGTCCCAGAAGTTATGCCAGACCAGACCAAAACGCTCGCTCAGGCGCCGATTCTCGTTCGGTTCGCCGTTGTACAACGCAATACTCTCGGCGTTCTCCCGCACCCGAACCATGGAGAAACGCAGGTCGGCTTCGAAGCGCTGCTGGTTGTTGTTCAGGCCGATCAAGCGACGGCCGATCAGATGCGTCAGCCAACTGCCCACCGCCGCATACACCAGCGCACACCAGAACATATAGCCGGGGATGGTGTAGCCGAACACCTCGATGCTTCCGGACACGCCCCACAAAATGATCGAGAACGACACCAGGCTGACCACGGTGCGCAGCAATCCCAGCCCCAGGCTCAGCGTGCTGCTGGTGAAAGTGTTGAGGTCTTCGGAAATCCGCTGGTCAGGGTTATCGGTGTAGCCGCCCTGCTCCAGTTGGTAGTAATTTTTATCACCGAGCCAACGGGCAAAATGTTGCTCGGTGAGCCAGGCCCGCCAGCGAATGGTGAGCATCTGCGTCAGGTACAAGCGATACACCGCGCCAAGGATGGCCACCGCCGCGATGCCGCAGAAATACAGGATCAACCGCCAGAATGCCTCAGTGTCCTTCTCTTGCAAGGCATTGTAGAAATCCCTGTACCAACTGTTGACCCACACCGAAATCGCCACGCTGAACAGCGACAGCACAATCACAGCGATCAACAGCGTCCAGGCCTTGCCCTTCTCCTCACTGCGCCAGTATGGCGTGGTCATCTGCCAGACACGGCGGAAAAACTGGCCGCGCACCGCGTCATTGACCGCGGAATATTCAGCGTTCTGATTCATGGTTTAAGGCTCGATAAAGGGAAAACTCGGGCCGATCATAAAGCAACGACCCGATGTGTCGCGAGGGTGGACAGCATTCGTTCAGCGCAGGTTCAGCGACGTACCGGGCGCTTCTGCAATTTGCGCTGCAAGGTGCGCCGGTGCATGCCCAATGCGCGGGCGGTGGCAGAGATATTGCCTTCGTGCTCGGTCAGCACCCGTTGGATGTGCTCCCATTGCAGGCGATCCACCGACATGGGGTTTTCCGGCACCAGGGTGTCAAGGTCGGCGTGCTCGGACAACAACGCGGCCAGCACGTCGTCGGCGTCCGCCGGTTTGCACAGGTAATTGCAGGCACCGCGCTTGATGGCCTCGACCGCAGTAGCGATGCTCGAATAACCGGTGAGGATCACCACGCGCATTTCCGGGTCCAGCTCCAGCAGCTTGGGCAGCAGCACCAGGCCGGAATCGCCGTCCATTTTCAGATCGAGGGCGGCGTAGTCCGGCAGATCAGCCTGGGCGATGGTGAGGCCCTCTTCGGCGGAACCTGCAGTACTCACGCGAAAGCCGCGTCGAGACATGGCGCGAGCCATGACGCGGGTAAACGTGGCGTCGTCATCCACCAGCAGCAGGTGCGGCAGTTCTTCGCCGTCGACTTGGATCTCGTCACTCATATTCGTCTCCTCGGTCGGCATGAGGCAGGCGCAGCTCGGTGAGCGTGCCGCCTTCCTCATGGGGGTAGAGTTTTACCGAGCCGCCGGCGCGTGTCACGCTGGCCTTGCTCAAGAACAGGCCCAGGCCGAAACCCTTGCCCTTGGTAGTGAAAAACGGTTTGCCGATCTGCTCGGCAATCGCCAGCGGCACACCGGCGCCATGGTCGCGGATGCAGATCGTCAGTTCATAATCGTTCCAGTCCAGCGCCACTTCCAGATTGTCGGGACAGGCATCGGCGGCATTGTTCAGCAGGTTCAACAGCGCCTGGGTCAGGTCCGGCGGCGGCGCCATGCGCGGCACCACGCCCTTGCCCAGGCACTGGAAGCGATAACTGGCTTCGGGGCGCATCAGGTGCCAGCGGTTCAACGCATCGTCGAGCCAGAAGGTGACCGCTTGCATGTCGATGTCCAGCCGGCGGTTGGCCTCGGCGGCACGCACCAAGTATTGCAAGGTCTCCTTGCAGAGTTTGACCTGGTCCTGCAGCACGCTGAGGTCTTCCTGCAACGCTGGGTCGTGATGATCCTGGCGCATTTCCTTGAGCAGCACGCTCATGGTCGCCAGCGGCGTACCCAACTCATGGGCGGCACCGGCGGCCTGGGTCGCCACGGCCAGCAATTGTTCGTCCCGCAGGCCTTCTTCGCGACGAATCGCCCGCAACTCTTCCTGACGGCGCAGCTCTTCAGCCATGCGCGCGGCAAAAAACGTGATGACCGCTGCGGCCAAGGCGAAACTCAGCCACATGCCGTAGATCTGCAGGTTTTCCCGGGCGATGGGGAAGGTTTCCAGCGGATAGAACCGCGCCAGCAGCAAGGTGTACAGCGCCAGGGCGATACCGGAGAGAATCAGCGAAAAGCGCCACGGCAACGTCACGGCGGCGATGGTCAGCGGCACAAGGTAATAAGAGACGAAGGGGTTGGTGGAGCCGCCGGAGAAATACAACAGCGCACTGTGGATAAACAGGTCGCAGGCCAGTTGCACGGCGTATTCAAGCTCAGTCACCGGCCACGAGGTACGCAGGCGAATCGCCGTCAGAGCACACAGTACGCTTGAGCAAGCCAGGGTGATCGCCAGTTGCAGCCACGGCAGCGGCAGCAGGTCGAACCAATAGGCGAGCCCAACGGACCCGGCCTGGGCCGCGAGGACCAGAATGCGGATAAATGTCAGGCGCCAGAGGTTCTGGCGCGAAGCGGAAGTCATTTGTAAAGGGGCGAGCATGAGCTCTCCTGATGAGCGCTCCAGGCGGATCGCACGGAGTATAACCAAGGCGCGGCGGGCAGAGGCAGATATGCGGCAAAGAGCCACAGGAGCAGCTGCAAGCTGCAAGCTGCAAGCTGCAAGCTGCAAGCTGCAAGCTGCAAGCTAGAGGCTACAGTTACAAGCTTTTACTTGCAGCTTGAAGCTTGTCGCTAGAAGCTGCACTTTTTCCCAAGGAGCTTTCATGCACACGTTCAGTCGCCCCGCCGCCCTGCTCGCCTTAAGCCTCGGCACCGTCGCCAGCTTGCCGGCCCTGGCCGCCGATGAGCTGCACTACAACCAGATCTCCCTGCGCGCCGAGGCCAGCCAGGAAGTGGCCCGCGACCTGATGATCGTCACCCTCTACACCGAGGAACAGAACACCGACCCGGCCAAACTTGCCGCCGCCGTCAGCACCACGCTGAACAAAGCCATCGGCCAGGCCAAGCAAGTCAAGGACATCAACCTGCGCCAGGGCAGCCGCAACAGCTACCCGGTCTACGACAACAAAGGCGGGAAAATCACCGGCTGGCGCGAACGCGCCGAGCTGCGCCTGGAAAGCGCCGACTTCGCCGCCCTGTCCAAACTCACCGGTGAATTGCTGGGCGACCTGAAAATGGCCGGCATGGACTTCGCCATCGCCACAGCCACCCGCCAAAGCAGCGAAGACGCCCTTCTCAAAGACGCCGTCAACGCCTTCAAGGCCCGCGCCCAACTCGCCACCGAAGCCCTCGGTGGCAAGGGCTACAAGATCGTCAACCTGAACTTCAACACCAACGGCTATCCACAACCGTACATGCGCCCGCAAATGATGATGAAAGCGGCGTCCATGGATGCTGAGTCGGTGACGCCGGAAGTTGAAGCAGGCACCAGCAAAGTGACGATGACCGCGGATGGGGTGGTTGAGGTGTTGATGCAATAAAGTTGGCGGGGTTTCAGCCAGTTCGCTACTGGCTGAAACCCCTGGCCTCTGTGGCGAGGGAGCTTGCTCCCGCTGGGCTGCGCAGCAGACCCAAGCCTGACACCTCGGCGTGTTAGATGGATGCAGTCGCTGCTGCTGTTGGGGCCGCTTCGCGCCCCAGCGGGAGCAAGCTCCCTCGCCACGGGGGATCACGGTGCTGGGCTGGCCTGCGCTTCAAGCTGATCCAACGCCTTGTCCACCAACAGCTGGCACAACTCCACCAACTGATGAATCCCCAACGCCACACTGCGACGCGTGCCCTCCACTTCGAAAGCGAGGTCCTCGGCCATGGCTTTGATCGAGGCCAGGGTTTCGGAGGTGCTGGTCAGCAACGTGTCGGCGTCGGCCTTGGCGGTGACGGAAAACAGGCTGTCGATGCGCGGATCGGTGCTGGGCTCTGGAGGCTTTGGGTTCAGGTAATGATTGAGGGCGCGCTCGGCGGCGGCGCGATCTTTTAGCAGGTCTTCGATGGCGTCGAATTCTGCTAGAGGGTTTGTTAGGTTGAAGGGTGGGTCGGGGACTGACTTATCCATTGATTTGTACCTATTTAGTGATGAGGACCATCACTTGCCGTTTCTCACTCGGCAAAGTGGTGGCAGCTGTGTGCAGGGGTGAGAAATCCGAGAATAGGTACCCGGCCAGACCGAAGCCTGCCCGCACACAGCCGCCATATGCATCTACAGGCAGCGGATAAGCTGACGGCAATTATGCAGGTACAGAGGCTGGATGCCTATTATTCGGGTTTCTCACGCCCGGCCGCTGAATGGCAGCGGCAAGCAAAAGGTTAGAGACCGCACTTCCGAGGTACAACCCTAAAAACATGTCGGATCTTTCGTTTCCCAAGCCCGAATGTTCCTACTCTTGTGAAGGACGCCTGCCACCTAACGGCCCGCCACATTCCCGTGGCGAGGGAGCTTGCTCCCGCTGGGCTGCGCAGCAGACCCAAGCCTGACGACTCGGTGAGTCAGGTTGCACACATAAAGTCTCTCTTTTCCTATGCGGGCTGCAGCGCATAACAGACCCAAAACTTCGGCAGATTTGCGAGGGTTTGATTAGGTCTGTTCCCGCTTACCACTTTTTACTTTGGAACAATGATCGGGATGATCATCGGTGAAGGCGGCGCGGGCGGGTTAATCATTCCTTCGCTTTTCACCACCGGCACACCCTTGCGTTTAATTGCCTCAAACAGTTCCTTGGTAGCTGCCGAGTCGATATAGCCTCCCTCATCTATAGACGCGCTCAACGCCAATTGACGCCGTTCTTCCGTCATCTGGAGCTGACTGGTCCGAAAAATCGTATGCAGAGCAATGTTTTTAAGCGCCGATATATCCACATGAGCGATCTCGACGTATTTCAATGCCTTGGCGTCCCAACCCTGAACGTACAGATCATTGGCGGTTAACGCGTAGGTGCAGAAATAGTAGGTGCCGGTATTCGAACCCGGGGTAGATACGATCAGAGAGCAACGGCCATGTTGCAAAACAGGGCTGCTCAGTCCTGGGTAGTCCTTGACAAGTTGTGCAGGAAACTGTGTCCGGTCGTAGTAGATGGTAGCCTTGTCGTAGGGGGTAGTGTTGCAGGCTGACAAGAGCAATGTCATGGATAGTAGGAGGGACGTGCCGAAATAGTGCATTGAATAATCCTTAAAAACCAAAAAAACTAATAGAGCTCTTCTTGGAGCAGGTTTTCCACCTAAGAGAGCAAGGCCAAACTTTTTCATTTTTTACAGATACATCAGCTAGTTAGCCGTTAAGTAAGTGCCATTCGGGACAGACCACGTTTTTACATCACAGAAAATGTGGTCTGTCCCCTTACCCCTCTCTTGTACCCCTCAGAAACAGTAGGTACCGGTGTTCGAGTCGGGGTTTAGATAATCAAGGAACATCGACCTTCCCACCCCAACAATCAAAACCAATTAACGCTCTGTCAAATCAGATGGGACCTCCGCCCGATCGAACAAGTAAACATTTTCAACAGGGCAGTCGGGGTATACCCATTTAGCCCAGTTTTTTACTAACCACTCCCTTGAAAGCCCGTGTGTTTGAGGCAAGCAACTATCAACCGGCAGACACACCACTAAAAGCCCCGACTTATTACCTGAGGCAACGGCAATAGAATGCCCATATTGTTCATCGGGAATATCAAGAACCATAAAATCTACAATTTCTTCATACGGCCAACGGGCAGGGAGTCGGAATATCTGCCCTCGGCTTATCGCAGGAGACAAACTATCGACCAATTTAATGCCGTTCATTACTTCCCCCCCAAATCATGCTCTCTAGACTTCCACCTTGAGTCAGGGACAGCCACCGAATCAAAATAAAACTCGCCAATGTGCTTTCCCGTCTTTTAGATCAGTAGAGAATAAGAGTTGCCCCTGATCGGCGTCCTCATGAAGCGTCCTCGACCTGAAGCGTCTATGAGTCGCACCCTTTCCTCAAGAGTTCGCCGAATTTTCACTGCCCAATACCGCTCTCGATTGGCGACAGTGCATGCCGGTATGCGCCGAACCAAAATCACCGAAACCCACCCACTCGAAATTCATTCTGCTCGCCCTCCGCCTACGGCAATTTCACTATAGCGACCTCATCAGAACCTTTGGGCAGCTCTAAAAAACACTTCCATTTCTCTAAAATTTTGCGCCATTCCTGCAAGGTAAACCTGCCCTCAGGTTGGCCGATCCAGTCGTCGTTGACCAAGATATCAACTTGCACACCTGAAGCATCCCTATTCAATAGGACATCATTTCCACCTTCAATGATTGATACCTGAACACC
This sequence comes from Pseudomonas sp. Z4-20, assembly GCF_051131955.1. Taxonomy (NCBI): domain Bacteria; kingdom Pseudomonadati; phylum Pseudomonadota; class Gammaproteobacteria; order Pseudomonadales; family Pseudomonadaceae; genus Pseudomonas; species Pseudomonas sp. Z4-20. The sequence continues at coordinate 1,002,012 of NZ_CP071641.1, read as the reverse complement.
TTCCTCGATTGATGTGACAGCCTCCAGCAATTGAACACAGCTACTTGGAATCTGAGCGTCTGCACTTAATACACCGCAAACATAAAGCTCATAGCGTTGCGCATCCTCTTGGCCAGGGGACACCTCAGCTACAGCGTCGTATACCTGCCCAGCAACCGGGTGAACGCCACCATCAACATAATAAAACTTAAGCTCCATTGCATATCCCAAATACATTAAGGCTCATACTCTGGATACCCCTCCAAACCTGACGACTCGGTGTGCGATATTGAGCGGGCGAATTCGACCAGGCTGATGCACCGTCAACTGTGTTATCCCCAATCACAGGAGCAACCCACCCAAGCTCATTTATCCCGCACAAAACGCACCTTTTCCCAGCGCGTGATGAAGCTCGGGAGTCGTTTCTCTCAGCAAGCTTATTTGTTTTTTACAAAGCTGACATAAACCGCCTGTATCACAGCGTCCTCTTCACCGATATCAGGCGCATAAACCCTAAGACCCAGCCCGTCCACATCAAATCCTGAATTATTAAATTTCAGGACCTCACCTTGCGCAACCAAATGCTGCTGAACTTCAAGTACATCCGCACCGGACAAACGCTGCCCGCGCCAGCTGAGGTCGCTCCATTTCAAGAATTCCAAACCGATGATGGCAAAACTCACATCAAAATAAACATGCACTCCTAAATCATCGTAGGCGTCAGTCGGAACTGTAGAGTCTGTCGTTTTGAAGAACTCATCAAAACCACCTCCCAATATCGCCCGCGATTGATCGCGAGTCATACCCACGTGCACCGGACCTAAATCACCAAAACCCAACAGTTCGAAGCTCATCACTATTTTTTCCTAAAATCATCCGGATTCAACTTAGACGCATAATCCAACATCTGGCCTATCGCCGCGTCATACTTATCACCAAACTTGCTCCGTATATCCTTTACATCCATGTCGATAGCCTCCATCAATTTCCCTTGACTTAACAGCTCTTCCTGCTTCGCCCTATATGCCACAGCTGCATCGGAAGGGCCATGACTCGCTGTCCTTGCGTGATCGGCCGGGGACATCTTGATTGCCGGGCCATCTTTTGAGCTTATGGGTGCTCCGACATAGCATCCTTTGGCCGGACAATGGTGGGAGTCAAAACCGTCATTTTTCGGCTTTGTCGTATCTCTATGCGGGCCGCCTAGAACGTCATGTGGATTTTGCTTATCCAGAATCTGGATGGCTCTCCCGCTAGCCTTGATACCAAGGGACTTGAACTCTCCCAGCACCGCATCGATCAGAAAACGACTCGCAACGACGTATCCATCACCGTCGTACTGATACTCATCATTTCCCTCGTCATGTCCGGCTTTGGCCTTTTGGTGTCTCTTCGTCAGCTCGTGCTCAGGCTCTCCAATTAGTTTCGACGCCACCTTGATCGCGGCCAGATCTTTCAGTTCATCGATTTCAGGGCCATATGCAGCGTTGAGCAACCCATTGGCGGTCACGCTTAAAAGGAACTTCATGGGCCCCATCAGCGCCTGAATGCCGATAACGGTGGCTTCAAATGTCTCCGTGGGCATGCCTTGGGCGAGGTCAATCACATCCAACACTTGGTTCAGTGCAAGCTGTCCGTGAGTAATAAGCTCAGCCGGAACCTGAGTAGGCGGTAGTTCTATAGAGCCCGGCCTATCAGGCCCACCCAATGTAATCATGCCCGGGCAGGTATTGTTTGCGGTGCAGCTCTCTACCAGTTTTTCGTAATCAGCTGCCTGCTTTGCAAACTCAGCCAGTCCGTCCAGCACGGCAGCAGGCAATATTTTGATCCGCTCTGGATCAAGCCCCTGTCGAACGAAATTTTTAGTAACGGCAAGCGCCCGCTCGCTGCCCAACTTATCAATAAGCGCTTGAGGAACATCGCCAGTCCCGACCAATTGGGCACTTATTGCTCGATCCAGATTTGTAAGGAAATCGACCCCAGCCTCGGCCTCTTTGACCATGTTCGCCTTGAAATTGACAACATTGTCGCCCCACTTCGTCACCGTCTCGACCGGATGGCTGACCGCATCGATTGAAGAACTACTCACGTACAGATCAGTCCGGTGCTCCTTATCCTTGGTCACAACGTAGGCTTGGTTCACATCACGATTAAGACCGGCCGTAGAGTCTTGAGCCGCGGTCTTGTCGTCACGCACGACAACCTGGCCCGCCCCCACCGTGGCATTGAGAACCTGCTCCCGATCTTTTTTGTAGTTGTAACCCTCGATTGCCCAGCTGTTTTTGCTCTCGCCTTCCATGCCTTTGTTCGGCTTGTCTTCCTGAGAACCATTGCCGCCGCCGTAACTGCCGCTGACACTGAGGTAGTAACCGTGCTCATTGTCCTTGCCCGTGATATTGCGGTGCCCGAGGGTGTCGGTATCGAGCTTCAGGTTACCGTTATCGGCGGTGATCACCGAACCGTCGAGTTGGGTGTGGTTTTCGGTACGGATGTCGACTTTGTTCTTACCGTTAATAACCGTCTGGTTTTCAACCCAATTGGTCTTGCCATTAGTCTGGCCATAACCCACAGAGCCACTCACGGTCGCGCCGAAACTGACGGCGACGGTGAGACTGGCATCGAACTCCTTGCCCTCAACCTTGCCGGTGTTGGGTACCGAAGTCACTGTGAGGTCGCGACCAACGTCACCGATGACTTCATCACCACGCAAAGTGGCGCCGGCAATGTTGGTATCACGTCCGCTCTCGAACCCCAGTTTGTTGCCGGCGTACAGATAAGCCTCTTGCTGCCTTACGCCTTTGCGATTCAGATCACCGATCCCAACGTTTACTGAGCCATAAACGCCGAATCCATCTTGACCGGCGATAATGCCGCCCTCTGCCCCCCAGCTGCGTCGATCATGAGAACTGCTATAAGCGTTTTGCGCGGAAAGAACGTTCAGATCGTTACCGGCTTTGAGGGTAATGTCCCGCTCCGCGGTCGCCTGGGTTCCGATCAAGGTCAAGTCATTCTTCGCGTCGAGATTTATGTTGCCGCCTGCGGTTAGCTGCGTCGGCGAAGAGGAACCTTGGAATAATTTATCCTCAGTACCTGCGTTGCTGACACCAACTCCGAGCTTGAAGCCGCCCGTGGTGCCGCCCTTGACACCACCTTTACTCTGGGTGGAACTCCCCTCGCTGCTGTCTGAGCCGTGGGCGACATCCAACGTGATATTTTTGCCAGTGACGTTGATGTCACGACCGGCATTGAACTGGCTGCCGCTGACACTGATGTCGTTTCCTGCGTCCAGCGAAATATCGCCGCCCGCCAAAAGCGTCGACGGACGTTGTGTCACTGAGCTTTGAGTGTGGCTAGAACTGACACTGGAGCCCCCCAAATGCCCGTCAAACTTTGGCCCACTGAAGAACTGGTCAAGGGTATCCACCGCTTTGAGTACGCTTGAGCCCTTGCTGACCCCGTCCTCGCCCTTGCCGGTGCCCTTGAGTCCGTCAATCGTATTGCCTATGTTGTAGGCCGTCGTCACCGTAAGGCCGTTGCGTTTGATGCTGTCAATAATGGTGACTTGGCTGGCCTCCTCCTTGGCATCAATGTTGATATCGCGCCCAGCCTTGAAGCGGATATTGTTCTCGGCCGTCAGATCGGAGCCCTGCTGATTTATATCGCGACCAGCATTCACATTGAGGTTCATTCCCGCATCGATGGAGCTACCCGCGGCGGTGTATCCCTTGCTGTTGACGCCGTGTTGGATGGTTTCACTACCAACAAATGTTGAAAACGCGTTGCTGTCGATGGTCTGCTTCAGACCTACACTTTTGTCCGTCTTCCAAGTGTTGCTACGCTGCTGATCGATCGAGGCGACCACGTTGACGTCCCGCCCTGCCTTTAACGAAGCATTGTTATCGGCGCTGACTCCACTTCCGATAACGTTGATGTCACGGGCCGCATCGAGAATTGCGTCGTGCCCAGCATTCACCTGACTACCAATGCTGGTGGAACTGACGACTTCCCGACCACCCTTTTGTGAGGCTGCTACTGCAATATCGGCCCCCAATCCTGGTGTGCCCGCAAATGCACCGATAGTGTCCTTGAGTGACATGCCCACTTTTTTCTTGTATTTCTCGGCACGGCTGTAAGCCTCGTCGTCCGCAGACGACAGGGTAATATCACCCTCCTTGTCCACTAGCCCGGCGTGTAGCTCGGCGTCGTGGTTGGCATTGATTTCACTTGCGTTCAGGCGCACGTCACGTCCAGCGATTACCACTGCATCGTGGCCGCCGTTTAACTCGCTTCCTATCTGGGTGACAGAAGTCTGTAGTTGACTGCTGCCACTTTTCGACATGCCAAACCGACCAGTCTTGGTCTTCTTGGTGTAACTGCCAGACTCCTCCGTGGCGGACAGAACAGCTACGTCTTGGGTTGCACCGACCACCAGATCATTACCGGCATTCAATTGACTGCCGATGATCGCGACATTGCGCCCTCCATCGAGGCTGACGGCTCCGTCGTTATCTTTGGACGCGTTAACAGTCAGGTCATGACCCGCCTCGATGACCGAAGCGACGTTTTCGCTTTCATAACTTTCTTTTTGAGTCGTCTTGCTTCGACCGAATGAACCTTTTTTCTTCCTGTAGTAATAGGAAGAGCTTTCATCTTTTGCCGACGCAACAGTGATGTCCTGTACCGCATCAAGGCTGACATCTTCAGTGGCCTTGATCCGACTAGCGATGATGCCCAGATCGTTGCCCGCATTCAGCGCGATGTCTCGACCTGCGTTTAATACCGACGACTGCTGGGTGACGCTATGCGTTTCATTCGCCCGTCTTTTGCTGCGCGAGACGTAATCTCTTTCGTTGGCGGCCGAGGCGATGACAATGTCATTACCGGAATCGACGATGAGATCACGCTTGGCATCCAATCGACTGGCGACAACCGCGACATCACGGTCGGCACTGATCGACAGGTCCCTTCCGGAAGTCACTTCGGCTGCATGTTGGGTAATGGTCTGGTTGAGGAAGTTGCTACCGCGCGAATCCGTTCGGCGATCCTGGACCGAGGTGATATTCACATCCTGACCAGCGATAAGCTTCAGGTCCCCCTCGCTTCGCAATACCCCACCAATATTATTGACGTTGCGCCCCGCATCGATCTTGAGATCATTGGCCGCTTCAATCCGCGCAGCGCTGTTCAAGACATCCCGATGCAGTAGCGTCCCGCCATAGTTGGTATCAAAACCGTAGACGTCCCGCTGATTGATCACGTCGCCCTTTGTGGCGGTCAAGCTCACGTCGCGACCGGTAATGATGCCACCGGCGCTGTTGACGATATTGTTACCAGCCTTGAGCGTCAGACGCTCGCCGGCCTCGATCAAACCGCTATTGGTGAGGTTGTTGCCCGCTTCGGCCGATAGATTGTTCGAAGCTCGTAGCGTGCCGGCGTTGATTAGATCCGCACCGGCAATCAGGGTTACATCACCGCCCTGGACCAAAGCACCGTTGGGTGCCAGGCGATTGTTGGCCTGGGCCATGTACAGCACCGGCACCAGCACTTTCTCTCCATTCACCTCATGCTCTTCGAGCCAGACGATGTCATGCGTCAGGGCCGCCACTTGCTGGGAGGTCAGGGTCACGCCCAGCGACAGGTTGAGCTGCTCCTTGCTGGCCACAGCGTTGTTCATCAGATACTTGAACATCGCTTCGTCAGAGGTCTGGCCGTCAATCCAGCGTTGGCCGGTACGGGCTACCACAGCTTGTTGCACCAACCGCTGTTCGAACAGGCCGTCGCCGAGACGTTTGGCGCTGGTGTCCGGGTCGTAACCCAGCTTGTCCAGCAGGTAGTCCGAACTCATGAACTGCTTGAGATCGGTGAGCGCCGGGTTGGTTTCGATCAGGTATTTTTGCGGGTTGGAGCGCACGCTGGTGTCGGGAAGCCCCTGGACACGCGGCACGTCGAACGCGCCCTTGTCACGGCTGGGCAACAGCACACCCACCGGGCCGTCACCGGCGCTCGCGTTGACATTGATCAGGGCGGTCTTGTCGTCAAGGTTCAACGACGGACGAGCGGCCAGGATCAGGTCACGCTTGTTCATTGCAACTGGATCATTCTGATCGAACTGCAAAGCGGTGGCAGGTCTTGCTGGATACCCGACAGAGCGCTCGGCAGTCGTGCCGGTAACCGAGCCAATGGTTCGGTCTTCGTCTGGCACATTCGTCTGCTCGCTTGCGCCCTTCCCGTTGAGGCGGAACAGGCCATTGTTGCCTACCGGCAGGGTGAAGCCTGGCAGCGCCAGTGGATTGACCTGCTGTTGGGCCAAGTTTGGCGGCAATTGCGGGTTCAAGAACACGATAGTCGGTTTGACGCCGCTCTTGACGGCTGTGTCAGCCGAAGTCTTGGCCGTGCCATCAAAGTTGGTGTAAGGGTTGAGGTTGCCGTTGTTGATCGTGGTTTTGGCGTTGATTTCTACAGCCTGCCCAGCCTGCACGATGGACGAAACGCTGCCGCCGCCGTTGGTGAAGATCCGGTCATCTTTCTTCAGCGCGCCCGACAATATCTGGGTAGGTATGGCGACTTCGGCGCCAATACCAAACTTGGTATTTATTTTGTTGAGTTTCTGTTTATCGGGCGAGTTATAGTCCCAAAAAGTTCCTCCTTTGTCCGGCTCATGCCACCTTCTAATATAGCTATATGGATTTTCTGAGTTTCGATCTGCGTAACGTTGTAGGCCTGCGCTGATCCAGCTAGTTTCGTCGTTAGGCAGTCCACTAAGTTTATATATTCGCGAACGAGTGAAACTTCCTGACTGAAGCCCGAGGTTGTTAAAAGTGTCAACGTCTAGCTTGATAGACTTACCGGCTGAGACCAGCGATGCGGTATTGTTGAAGGATCCGACGTCACCTGTCAGGTTACCCGCGACTATAAGAGAGGCTTGCGGGCCTGAAATTGTCGATGTCGACTCATAGCGTTCGTTTACGTAGAACGTAGCAAGCCGGTCAAACGTAATGTCCCCGGCGATAAATTTTTCTTCGCCAACCACGCCTTCGGTTTTATTGTTGAAACTATTCGCCGACAACGAAAAATCACCATCAACATTGATCGACGCGGCGAGATTGTTGACGTTATTCGCCCGACCGCCATCCCTCCCCGCGATCGTCAGATTGCCGATGCTGTAGATATCGCCGGTCTGGTTCGTGAAGTCGTTGGCAAGCAGATTCATGTTGCCGCCACTGAAGATCAGCCCGGTATTATTGACCAGGCTGGCCGTCTTGATCGTGAGTACTTGGGCGGCGCCGAGCGTACCGCTGTTGCTCACTGCTCCGGCGTTGAGTATCAAGTCACCATTGGACGTCAGGCGACCGCCGACGTTATTCAGCAAACCGTCCACGTTGATGGTGCCGAGCCCGCCAGAGCCGATGCTCGAAACGCTCGTCAAACCGAGCTGCGGGGCCTTGAGGGTCAAATTACCCAGGCTGCTCACGCGGCCATTACCGCTGTAGCCGCCAGTCAACTGGATGTCCAGGCTCCCATCGCTGGCAATCAACCCGTCGTTGATCCAGGTACCGCCTTTGCCTATCAGTTGGTTCGCTGCTAACAACTGTCCGCTGGCAGTTTGGGTGAAGTTGTTGACGTTGACCGTCAGGCGTCCTGCCTGGATCACGCTGCTGTTGGTCCAACTGCTTGCGTTCAGCGTCAATCCACCCCGGGTCAATAACGAACCACCGGCATTCATGACGTTGGCCGTGGAAATACCGAACTCACCCTGGCCGACGTGTGTGACGGTCCCTCCTGCGTTGAGGAAGCTCGGTGCTGCGAGGGTAAGGTCCGTATTGGCGGATTCCAGCAGACCGTTACGGTTATCGAACAAGCTACCGATCTGAAAATCGGTCTTGCCGCTGGTACCCAACGCCCGCAACTTCCCACCCTGGTTATCGAGATTGGCGGCTCGCACTGCCAGAGTGGTGGCGCTTTCTACCAGGCCGCCATTGTTGGTAAGGCTGCCATTGACGCCAAGTTCGATATTGCTGCCGCTGATTTGACCGGCGTTGTTGTTCAGTGACCCGGCCGCAACATTCACCCGTCCCTTGGCGTAGATTCCGCCGCCGCCATTGTCCAAAGCATTGGCGCCAGCATCGAGCAGGATGTCGCCAGTGTTGGCCGCGATACGGCCAGCGTCACTGTAGATGCCGCCCAGCGCTCGCAGGTCAAGGCGGCCGCCTTCAAGCTTGCCGCCCTGGCCGTTGCGTAGCACTCCGGTCAGGCGAGTTCGTAACAGGCCCTTCAAACTGGACAGCACGCCGCTACGACTGTCGAGGCTGGCGGCGATAAGGTTCAAATCACCGGTCTGGGCGATGATTTTGCCGCCCTGGTTGTCGATGGCGCCGTTACCCGCGTTCACGCTCAAGGCGCTGTAGCTTTGCACCGCGCCTTTGGCATTGTTCAGTCCGCCAGCGGTAAGGGTCACGTCAGCGTCACGACTGGAAATCAGGCCATCGGCATCGTTATGAGCAATGCCGCCAACGGTGAGATTCAATTGGCCGATGGCTGAAATTGTCCCGCTTTTGCTGTTGTTCAAGTCGCCAGAAGTCAGCAGCTTAAAAAGAGACTGGCTGATCAACTGGCCGCCCTGGTTATCGACGCTACTGGAGCGTTTGATGACCAGTGGGCCTGTGCTTCCAAGTGCGCCATTGACGTTCGTCAGGGCACCCAGCAAGTCGAGGGTGACGCTGTCTGCCCCCACCAGGCTGCCGCTGGTGTTATTCAGTTGAGATCCGGTGAAGGCCAACGCTTTGCTGGCGGTGACACGGCCAGATGTATTATCCAAACCGGCCGCATGGATATTCAAGGTGTCACCGCTTTCGATCAGGCCGCCCAAGGTGTTGGTAAGGGCGCCACCGGTGAAAGTCAGCGTCTGTTTGCCGCCGCTGGTAACGATACCGCTGTTGTTGTCGAGGCTGGCCGCTGTGAGGTTCAGCTCGCCCTTACCGGCGATACCGCCCTTATTGTGGTTGATCAACGCGCCTCTGAGGTCGATGGTCAGGTTACCGAGCAAACTGGAAACCGTGCCTTCCTGACTGTTATCGAGCGAGCCGCCGCCGACCGTCAGCCCATTCCAGCCGGACACCAAGCCGCCCTGGTTTTTCATTTCGACGGCGGATAGGCTCAATCGATCATTACTGATCAGGTTACCGCCACGGTTATCCAGGCGGTTACCGGTCAGGCTATAGCTGTTGACGCTGGAGATTTCGCCAATCTGGTTATTGAGGTCACGCAGATGAGCGATGCTCAACACGCCTTTGGTGTTGATCAAACCATTGCGATTATCCAGATCCCCCGTTGCCGGCCCCAGATCAATGTCGATACCCGAGCCACCCAACAGCGTGCCGCCCACGTTGCTCAGACCGACGCTGTCGAGACTCAGTTGTTGCTCAGCCTTGATCGTGCCTTTGTCGTTAGTTAGCAATCCATCAACGGTCACGCCAAGATCGCTGTCACTGAGCAATACACCACCGCTGTTATCCAGGCTCGCTGCGCGGATTTGCAGCGCGGCAGCCGCGATCTTGCCTTTCACCGACATCAGCGCGCTGTCGATAGTCAGGGTGAGCTTTTGATTACTGAGCAACTGTCCGCCACTGTTGTCCAGCGATGTGGCGACCAGATCGAAAGCCAGGTCGCTGGAAATTTCACCACCGCGGTTGTTTACCTCACCTAGATTTTTCAGCAACAACTGGCCCGGCGCACCGATGAAGCCGCCCTGATTATTTAGCCCGCCACCATTCAAGTCGACACTCAAGTTGCCCTTGCTGAACAACTGGCCGCCCTGCTGATCGAGCCCCTGGATAGTGGCCACCAACGAATTGGCAGCGCCTAAGCTGCCAGCGGCATTAGTCATCTGACCGGCGCTTATTTCCAGCTGGTCACCGGAATACATACTGCCTTGGCTATTGTTCAGCGCACCGGTAGTGATGTTCAGTTTGCCCTTGCTGCTCAGCATGCCTTTCTGCTGGTTGTCCAGCGCACTGCTGGTGATCGTGAGCGTCGTGTCGGTCAGCAGTTGGCCGGCACGGTTACTGACGGTATCGCGGGTTTCGATAGCCAAGGTCTTGGCGCTGGAGACTGTACCGCCGTTGTTGCTCAGGCTTTGGGCATTGATCGTTAGCAAGCCTTCGCTGAGGAGGCCGCCTTGATCATTGTTCAGATCCGAGGAGAGATTGATCGCAAGGTCACGCTGAGTGATGAGCCTGCCGCTGTTTTCCAGCGTTTTCCCCGTCAGCGTCAGTCCCGTGTCACCGGACATGAGCCCCTTGTTGCGGTTGATGATCTGTCCCACAGTCAAGGCCAGGTTTCCGCCAGCCAGGATGTAGCCGCTGTCGCTGTTATCAAGCCAGGCACCCGTCAGGGTCACGTCGGCCTTGCTCGACAGTTCGCCGGTGCGGTTATCGAGACGACCAACGGTCAATGCCAGTGCTTTTGTCGCACCTACCAAGCCCTCTTGGCGGTTATCCAACTCGGCCGCTTTGACCGTGAGACTGTTATCAGCGATGACCACGCCTGCCTGGTTGTCAAAAAAACCAGCGATGGTGAGATCAACATCTCCACTACTACGGATTTCGCCGTTAGCGTTGTTCAGCGTGGCACTGCGGCTGTCGAGGCCGGCGGAGGCGATCAATCCCTTTATGTTGCTGAGTGCCTGATCGATGACGAAGGTCAGCTTTTCATTGCTCAATAATTTTCCGCCATCGTTGTTCAGGCGTTGAGCATTGATGCTCCAGGCTTTTGCGCCGGAAATTTCGCCACCGCTGTTGTTCACCTCATTGAGGTTTTTCAGAAGCAATTGACCCGGAGTATGAAGATTGCCGCGCTGGTTGTTCAGCAGACCATGATTGAGATCCAGGGTCAGGTCGCTGTTGCTGAATAGCTCGCCGCCGTCCTGCTTCAGCGAGGTGACGGACACCTGAAGCTGTTGTTGGCTGCCGATCTTCCCACCGGAGTTGTCGAGATGCGCCGCTGTTAGCAACAACGTGCCGTCGGTGGCGAGACTGCCGCCCTGACGGTTCTTCATCCCACCGGTGGTCAGTGTTGAATTGGCCTTCGCGCTGATGAAGCCTTGATCACTGTTGTCGAGGCTCGCGCTGTTCAACGTCAGACCCTTTTGGGATGCAATCAGGCCGCCTTGGTTAAGCGCGGCGCCGACGAATGTGAGTGCCATCGTTTCAAGGCTCGAAAGCTTGCCCAGGCGATTGTCGAGGCGACCGGCATCCAAGGTCATCTGACCTTCGCTGCTGACCAAGCCCTGCTGGTTGTCCAGGCTGTCATCGAAGTCCAATTCCAAGCTGCCCTGGGTGACAATCCGTCCGCCGATATTGCTCAGTCCGATGCCGCTGAGCGTGCTCGCACCTTTGCTGAATATCAGGCCATTGGTGGCGTTGATGATCTGCTCGACCTTCAAGCCCAGCGTGGTGTCGGACAGCACCTTGCCTCCCTCACTGTTGTCCATGCGAGCGCCCTGGATGTGCATATCCAGCTGGCTGGACAGCGAGCCACCGCGATTGTCGATTTGATCGACGTTCATTGTCAGTGTCTTGAGTGATCCGACCAAGCCATCCTGGCGGTTGTCCAGACTCTTGCCGGTCAGGAGCAGATTGCCCTCAGCTACCAGCTCGCCGCCCTGTTGGCTCAAGATGTCGACAGTCGCTTCGATATCGCCCTTGCCGGAAATCCGTCCGGCATCGTTGGCCACTTCTTTGGCCTTCAGATTCATCTCCCCTGTCGAAGTGACCAGCCCCCCATCACTGTTATCCAGCGAGTTGCCTTCAAACGCCAACGCGGCCTTGCTTTCAATGCGGCCCTTGGCTCGGTTATCCAGTTCATCGATCAACAGTTTCGCGGCCTGATCGGCGCGAATGAGGCCTCCACGGTTATCGACACTGGTGCTGTTGATGCCCAGGGTATTTAGGCTGGAAATTTTGCCGGTGCGGTTATCCAAGCGAGTGGCTTGCACATCCATCGCACCATTGGCCTGGATCAGGCCTTTCTGGTTGTTGAGCTGAGCGCCGATCCGGGTGGTCAGCGCCCCCTCACTGGTCATCTGTCCCTGTTGACTGTTGTCGAACTGTTGCGCCCGAATGACCAGAGCCTGTTTTGCGCCGATCTTGCCGGTGCTGTTATTGATGGTGCCGAGCGCGGTGAGATCCAGCAGACGCCCAGCCGTCATCAAGCCTGAAACGTTATCCAGCGAAGTGGTCGTCAGTACGGTATCGGTTTGGCTGGAGAGTTCGCCGTTACGGTTAATGAGCTGCCCAACGTTACCGCCGATCTTGCCGCTGCTGATGACACCGCCATTGTTCAGGACCTGACCGGCGTCCAGGCTCAAGGTATTGTTGCTTAGAACGCGCCCGGTATTGCGGTTATCCAGTGTTCCGACGCTGATAACAGTGGCTGCCCCGTTGAGCATTCCGCCCTGGTTGTTCAACGTCTGCGCAACGTTGGCCGTGAGGTTACGGCTGGCAACGATGCTCTTGCCGTTGTTGTTCAGGCTTTGTGCCGTAACGCTCACATCACCCGAAGCATTGCGCGTGTTATCCGGGTTGACCCCCGCCTCGATAATGCCGTTGTTGATTAGCTGCCCACCGGCATTCAGCACGATGCCGTCCCGCGCCGCCAACGTTTGCCGGTTCGTCAGATCACCCTGGGTCTGCGCATTCAACGTCGTCCCCGCGTAAACCGGCCCCCGCGCATCAAGACTCGCAGCCTTGACATTGACCGCACCGCTGGCCGAGGTATCGACCATGCTCAAACGCCCATTGGCATCAAGCTGAATATCACCGCCGCTGGCAATCAACTTGCCGTCCAGCTTCACTCCGACGCCGGCCTCGGTGCCTACCAGCTTGATCGCGCCGGCGTACATCCCACCCAGCGCCGAGGAATCAATCGCCAGTTCCGGCTTTACACTGCCGTCATCGGCGCGAGCGGTGGCGCTCAAAGTCTCTGCGTTGACGTCATTGCGCCCGGCCACGATCGTCAGGTTCTTGGCCTGGATCTCGGCATTGAGCTTGGCGCTGCGGGTGATGATTTCGAAGCGGTCGACGTTGCTGGCGTTAAGGCCCGCGCCTTCGATGGCGACGCTGCCCTGGTCCACTTGATAGCGGCTCAGCTGACCGTTTTCGATGATCGGCTTGCCCGTGGTCAACGTCGCCTTCGGGGTATTGATGAAACCGCAGCCGTTGCAAGTGATGCCGTAGGGGTTGGCAACAATCACATGCGCCGATTGCCCCGCCACTTCGGTGTAGCCGCGCAACTGGCTCGGGTTGCCGCCATTGACTTCGTTGAGGATGATTTTGGCGGCCGTGCCGTTGAGGTTCGGGTTGCCTAGGATGATGCCGCCCAGTTGCGTGGATTGGGTGCGGTTGGTGGCATTGTTGAGGATCACGCCGCTGCCGTCGACGTTGTAGTCCTTGAACTGGTTGTGTGACAGACCGCTGCCATTGGGCTTGGCGATGTTGACGATGGGCACGCCGTTGCCCGCCCGGTCCAGGCTGGTGCCAGGCGCGCTGACCACGATGCCCTCGGCCTGGGCCCACATCGGTTGCCAGAACATGACGTTGGCCAAGAGGAACGCCAGGCCGCGCTTGGGCATGCCGAGAAACCGCTCGCGGGTTTGCGGGGCAGCAGAAGGTTGGCGGGCCAGGAAGGCGTATTGGCGGTCGTCCATGATCGGGTCTCGTTGCAGCGCAATTAAAGGGTCATCCATACCGAAGTCGGTCGGCAGCAGAGCCAAACATGACTTCGTCCCAAGGCGGGTAAGACGTGCGTCAACCCCGGCCCGAAAAGCAATATCAAAATAGTGGCGCGATACTAGATAGCCATTATTCCGGCGTCAATTAAATATTGATGAACAGCGCGGTATGCCCAAACCCACGGGTCCCCCTCACTTTTCGATATTTCCAACGCCCCCACCCGCAACGCTACTCTCCAGAAAAACCCTCATCACCCTTTAAGGGATTTCATGGACAGAACCACCTTCAAACCACTCCTGCTGGCCCTAGCCCTGATCAGCAGCGCCCCAATGGCCCAGGCCGCCACCACCCTGGTCTACTGCTCCGAAGCCAGCCCCGCCGGGTTCGATCCCAGCCAATACACCAGCGGCACCGACTTCGATGCCTCGGCCGAAACCGTCTTCAACCGCCTCACCCAATTCAAACGGGGCGGCACCGAGGTCGAACCCGGATTAGCCACAAGCTGGGACGTATCACCCGACGGCCTGGCCTACACCTTCCACCTGCGCGAGGGTGTGAAATTTCATACAACCGATTTCTTCAGTCCCACCCGCGACTTCAACGCCGACGACGTGCTGTTCACCTTCCAACGCCTGCTCGACCCACAACACCCGTTCCGCCAGGCCTACCCCACCGAGTCGCCGTACTTCACCGACATGGGTCTGAACACCACGATCAAAAGCGTCGAGAAAGTCGACGAGCACACCGTGCGCTTCAACCTGAACAACGTCGACGCCGCCTTCGTGCAAAACCTGGCGATGAGCTTCGCCTCGGTGCAGTCCGCCGAATACGCCGCGCAGTTGTTGAAGGAAGGCAAGGCCGCCGACCTCAACCAGAAATCCGTCGGCACCGGTCCGTTCGTATTCAAGCGCTACCAGAAGGACTCGCAGATCCGCTACGTCGCCAACAGCGCGTACTGGAAACCTGAGGACGTAAAGCTCGACAACCTGATTTTTTCCATCACCCCGGACGCCGCCGTGCGCCTGCAAAAGCTCAAGAAAAACGAGTGCCAAGTCAGCGGTTATCCGCGTCCAGCTGACATTGAGGTGATGGAACAGGACCAGAACCTGCGAGTGCTCAAGCAGCCTGGTTTCAACTTGGGCTTCCTCGCCTATAACGTCACGCATCCGCCGTTGGACCAGCTCAAGGTCCGCCAGGCGCTGGACATGGCCATCGACAAACCAGCCATCATCAAAGCCGTGTACCAGAGCGCCGGGCAACTGGCCCAGAACGCCTTGCCGCCGGCCCAGTGGTCGTTCGACCCGGCGATCCAGGACGCGCCCCATGACGTGACCAAGGCCAAGGCGCTCCTTGAGGAAGCCGGGGTTGCGCCCGGTACTACCATCGATTTATGGGCGATGACGGTGCAGCGTGCCTCCAACCCCAACGCGCGGATGTCGGCACAGATGATCCAGCAGGATTGGGCCAGGATTGGCATCAAGGCCAATATCATCAGCTACGAATGGGGCGAGTACATCAAGCGCGCCAAGAACGGCGAACACGACGTGATGATTTATGGCTGGACCGGCGACAACGGCGATCCGGACAACTGGCTCGGCGTGCTTTATAGCTGCGCAGCGGTCAAGGGCAGCAACTACGCCAAGTGGTGCGACCCGGCCTACGACCGGCTGATCCAGCAAGCCAAGGTCTCGACCGACCGCCAGCAACGCATCGACCTGTACCGGCAGGCGCAGAAAATCCTCAAGCAGCAGGTGCCCATCACGCCCATCGCCAACTCGACGGTGTTCCAGCCGATACGCAAGGAAGTGGTCGATTTCAAACTCAGCCCATTCGGCCTTACACCCTTCTACGGCGTGGGTTTGAACAAGTAAAACCCGCCCCAGGCCGGTGCGTTGCAGCCTCGCAGCGCACCGGTACGGAGCGCCGCTTGCCCCAAAAAAACCTGCGCAAACGTTCAAATGCGTCAAAAGTTATAAGGATGCGACATTAAGGTACGTTCGTGCCACTGTTTCAGACTTGAAACCGCTCTGGATCTTGCATTGGGTATGGGGCCTGCATAAGTATCCGCAGGACGACTCACGAGGTCGCCCTCAAATCCAAAAATGACAACAAATCATGAGGCCAACATGCTTAAACAAGCGGTCATTCCGTTTTTAGTCGGCGCAAGCTTACTAGCCAGCGCTCCTTTCGCTTCCGCCGCGACTAACCTGGTGTTCTGCTCCGAAGGCAGCCCGGCCGGTTTTGACCCTGGTCAGTACACCACCGGAACCGACTTCGACGCCTCTGCAGAAACCATGTTCAACCGCCTGACCCAGTTCGAGCGCGGCGGCACCGCCGTGATTCCTGGCCTGGCCACCCAGTGGGACATCACCGAAGACGGCCTGACCTACACCTTCCACCTGCGTGAAGGCGTCAAGTTCCACACCACCCCGTACTTCAAGCCGACCCGTGAATTCAACGCCGACGACGTGCTGTTCACCTTCAATCGCATGATCAACAAGGATGACCCGTTCCGTAAGGCCTATCCGACCGAATTCCCGTACTTCACCGACATGGGGATGGACACCAACATCACCAAGGTCGATAAAGTCGACGACCACACCGTCAAGTTCACCCTGAAAGATGTTGACGCGGCGTTCATCCAGAACCTGGCCATGAGCTTCGCCTCGATCCAGTCCGCCGAGTACGCCGCCCAGCTGCTCAAGGACGGCAAGCCTGCCGACATCAACCAGAAGCCGATCGGCACCGGCCCGTTCGTGTTCAAGAGCTACCAGAAAGACTCCAACATCCGCTACACCGGCAACAAGGACTACTGGAAACCTGAAGACGTGAAGATCGATAACCTGATCTTCGCCATCACCACCGACCCGTCGGTGCGAATCCAGAAGCTGAAGAAGAACGAGTGCCAGATCACCCTCTTCCCACGCCCGGCCGACCTCAAGGCCCTCAAGGACGACAAAGCGCTGAAGATGCCTGACCAGGCGGGTTTCAACCTGGGTTATGTGGCTTACAACGTGATGGACAAAGTCAAAGGCGACGACAAGCCCAACCCACTGGCTGACCTGCGCGTTCGTCAAGCCTTGGACATGGCCGTGAACAAGCAACAGATCATCGACTCGGTGTACCAAGGTGCGGGCCAACTGGCGGTCAACGCCATGCCTCCGACCCAGTGGTCCTACGACACCACCATCAAAGATGCCCAGTACGACCCTGAAAAAGCCAAGGCGCTGCTCAAGGAAGCCGGCGTCAAGGAAGGCACAGAGATCGTTCTGTGGGCCATGCCGGTTCAGCGTCCGTACAACCCGAACGCCAAACTGATGGCGGAAATGCTGCAGAACGACTGGTCCAAGATCGGCCTGAAGGTCAAGATCACCAGCTACGAATGGGGCGAGTACATCAAGCGTTCCAAGGGCGGCGAGAACCAGGCCATGATCATTGGCTGGAGCGGTGACAACGGTGACCCGGACAACTGGCTCAACGTGCTGTTCGGCTGCGACTCGCTGGCCGGCAACAACTTCTCCAAATGGTGCGACAAGAAGTTCGATGGCCTCGTCAAGGAAGCCAAGCGCACCACCGACCAGGCCAAGCGCACCGAACTCTACAAACAAGCGCAACACGTCCTCAAGGACGCGGTGCCAATGACACCTATCGCTCACTCGACGGTGTACCAACCCATGCGCGCCAACGTGCAGGACTTCAAGATCAGCCCCTTTGGCTTGAACTCCTTCTACGGCGTCAGCGTCAGCAAATAAAGGTAATCAACGGCGGCGTTTCCAACGTCGCCGTTGCTTTATCTGCCGAGACAAAGACTTGGAAATTGCCTACATCCAAAAGCACTGCGAACCACAGCAGTTGGTTTAGGACGTGTCGCCTTTTCCCACAAGTCTTTCAGGCATTGCGCATATACCGCCCGGCACACGACTCATACCGTCGGGGCTGGAGGTTTTGCCAATCCTGCTGCAGCGCTGTTCACGCATTGGAATGAGCCCAGTGCCCCGGCCCCGTCCCTGGAAGGACACCGGTTCACTGTCAAACACCCCGAACGAGAGAGGGAGCGTCATGCGCCATACCTTGGTTTTATCCGCATTGCTGGGCACCGGCCTGCTGGCCGCCACATCCGCAGCACAGGCCGCCGGCGGCAGCCTGGTGTTCTGTTCCGAAGGCAGCCCCGCCGGTTTCGACACCGCGCAATACACCACCGCCACCGACAACGATGCCGCCGAGCCGCTGTACAACCGCCTGGCCGAGTTTGAAAAAGGCGCGACCAACGTCGTTCCTGGCCTGGCGACAAGCTGGGACATTTCCGAAGACGGCTTGAAATACACCTTTCACCTGCGCGAAGGGGTGAAATTTCATACCACCGATTACTTCACGCCGACCCGGGATTTCAACGCTGACGACGTGCTGTTCACCTTCAACCGCATGCTTGACCCGCAGCATCCGTTTCGCAAGGCCTACCCCACCGAGTTCCCGTACTTCAACGGCATGAGCCTGAACAAGAACATCGCCAAGGTGGAAGCGACCGGGCCATTGACCGTGGTCATGACGCTCAACAGCGTGGACGCCGCGTTCATCCAGAACATCGCCATGAGCTTCGCCTCGATCCTCTCCGCCGAATACGCCGACCAGTTGCTCAAGGGCGGCAAGCCAAGCGACATCAATCAGAAGCCGATCGGCACCGGGCCGTTCGAATTCAGGAGCTACCAGAAAGACTCGAACATCCGCTATGTCGCCAACGATAAGTATTGGGCGCCGGAACGGGTGCAACTGAAGAACCTGATTTTCTCCATCAACACCGACGCGTCGGTGCGGGTGCAGAAGCTCAAGGCCAACGAATGCCAGATCACTCTGCATCCGCGTCCGGCCGACGTGCCGGCCTTGAAGAACGACCCCAAGCTGCAACTGATCGAGAAGCCCGGCTTCAACCTCGGCTACATCGCCTATAACACCCGTCACAAGCCATTCGACCAGGTTGAAGTGCGCCGGGCGTTGGACATGGCGGTGAACAAGCAAGGCATTCTCAACGCCGTGTACCAAGGCGCGGGGCAACTGGCGCAGAACGCCATGCCACCGACCCAATGGTCCTACGACGACACGATCAAGGACGTCCCCTACAACCCGGAAAAAGCCAAGGAGTTGCTCAAGGCCGCCGGCGTCAAGGAAGGCACCGAGATCACCCTCTGGGCCATGCCCGTGCAACGCCCGTACAACCCCAACGCCAAGCTGATGGCCGAAATGCTCCAGGCCGACTGGGCGAAGATCGGCCTGAAAGTGAAGATCGTCAGCTACGAATGGGGCGAGTACATCAAGCGCACCAAGAACGGCGAGCACGACATCAGCCTGATCGGCTGGACCGGTGACAATGGGGACCCGGACAACTGGCTGGGCACGCTGTACAGCTGCGACGCCATTGGCGGCAACAACTACTCCATGTGGTGTGACCAGGATTACGACAAGCTGATCAAGCAGGCCAAGGTCGTCACCGACCGCGACCAGCGCACCGTGCTCTACAAACAGGCCCAGCAGTTGCTCAAGCAGCAAGTGCCGATCACCCCTGTTGCCCACTCGACGGTCAACCAGCCGCTGAGCACCAAAGTCGAAGGGTTCAAGGTCAGCCCCTTCGGTCGCAACGTCTTCTCGGGCGTCAGCCTGAACCCATAACCGTTAGCCACACAGCGGGGCCTCCTTTGGAGGCCCCACGCCGACGTCTTGCCGTAATTCGCCGATCAGGCGCCAAGCAAACGTTTGCAAACTGTAGATGAGTTGTAAACCGATAGCCGAATCACCCAAAAAGATCGGCATAAAAAAGAAAGAAAAAGGAGCGTTACCCATGAAACTGAGCAGCACCGCGATATTGGCGTTGGCCATCAGCAGCGTTACGGCCACGGCTTACGCTGAATCTGTCAGCCAGGAATTCGTTCCTACCGCGCTGGCCGACAGCAGCGCCCAGAGCGAAGCAAAAGGCTTCATCGACGGCCAGAGCCTGGGGGGCACGACGCGTAACTGGTACTCCAACGAGTTGAAACGCCGTGACGACCGCTTCAGCTACAAGCCAAACAGCGTAAAAAATGACCCTACCGTGCCAGCTACGCCGATTGCTCGTCGTATCAACTGGGTCCAGGGCACCATCGTCAACTACACCTCGGGCTTTACTCAGGGCACCGTCGGCGTTAGCACCGAGGTCGCCGCCTACAACGCTATCGTGCTGGACCGGGATCGCAAGCACATTGCCGGTGGTTCCAACCGTACTCTGGCCGACTCCAACGGGGACGCCGTGGACCAGTGGAGCAAGCTGGGCCTGGCCAACGTCAAGTTCCGTGCCTCGAA
The DNA here is from genome assembly GCF_051131955.1 of Pseudomonas sp. Z4-20. Classification (NCBI taxonomy): domain Bacteria; kingdom Pseudomonadati; phylum Pseudomonadota; class Gammaproteobacteria; order Pseudomonadales; family Pseudomonadaceae; genus Pseudomonas; species Pseudomonas sp. Z4-20. The sequence goes on along the minus strand of NZ_CP071641.1, from coordinate 981,979 downwards.
CACGACGCTGACCGCAGGTCGCCAGAACTTCAGTACGCCAATCGTTGATGTCATCGGTAACCGTGCACTGCCTTCGAGCTTCGAAGGTATTAGTTTGCACAGTGAAGAATTCAACAACCTCTCGTTCGATCTGGCCGGTTTCGATCGCGTTTCGCCACGGACCGAGCAGAGCCTGTCGAAATTTCGCACCGAGTATTCCGCCACGGGCGTAGAAACCGACAAAGTCTACACCGCCGGCGTGAACTACCAGCCGTTCAAGAGCCTGAAAACCAGCCTGTATGGCGCCAAGGTCGAAGACTTCTGGAATCAATACTACTTCGGCGCCACCCATGAACTGGGCGATAGCCAGGTGCTCAGCCTGACCACCAGCCTGAACTATTACAAAACCGTCGACGAAGGCAAAAAGCTGATGGGGAATATCGACAACGATACCTACTCCCTGTCGCTCGGCCTTGCTCACCAGGCTCATAGCCTGACGTTCTCCTACCAGGAAGTGAACGGCGACGAGTACTTCGACTACCTGCATGAAACCAACGGCATCTACCTGGCCAACTCCCTGCTGTCGGACTTCAACAGCCCGAACGAGAAATCGTTCCAGATCGCCTACGGCCTGAACATGGCCGAGTACGGCGTACCGGGCCTGAAGTTCAACATTTACCAGGCACGTGGCTGGGGCATCGACGGCACGCATTACCGTGGCACAGCCTACACCGATCCGGGCAAGCAGCGCGGCGACCTGAGCCTGATGGACGGCGAAACTCACTACGAATACGGTGTCGGCGCGTCCTACGCCGTGCAGAGCGGCCCGCTCAAGGCCACCGCAATTCGTGCGACCTACACCACTCACCGCGCCAGCGAAAACCAGGCTGATGGCAACATCAACGAATTCCGCCTGGTCACCACCATCCCGTTCAACATTCTCTAACCCTTTCCACCGACGGTCGACCCACAAGGTCGGCCGTTCGGTTTTTGCCGTTCAACCGATTGCAGAGGATTGACGATGAACATGACCCCCCTACGCGCCGCCATCGCCGCCGCATTGCTGAGCGCCGCCGTTGGCGCCACGGCCAAACCCCTGGTGGTTTGCACAGAAGCCAGCCCGGAAGGCTTCGACATTGTCCAGTACACGACTGCAGTCACCGCCGACGCCGCGGCTGAAACCGTTTTCAACCGCCTGGCCGACTTCAAGCCCGGCACCACCGAAGTGATTCCGGCCCTGGCCGAATCCTGGGACATCAGTGACGACGGCCTGACGTACACCTTCCACCTGCGCAAAGGCGTCAAGTTCCACACCACCGATTACTTCAAGCCAACCCGCGACATGAACGCCGACGACGTGGTCTGGAGCTTCCAGCGCCAGCTGGACCCGAATCATCCGTGGCACAAACTGTCGAGCGTGGGTTTCCCGTACTTTGAAAGCATGGGCTTCAAGGAACTGCTCAAGAACGTCGAAAAAGTCGACGAGCACACGGTCAAGTTCACCCTGACCCGCCGCGAAGCACCGTTCCTGGCCGACGTCGCCATGGCTTTCTCCTCGATCTACCCGGCCGAATACGCCGACCAGTTGCTCAAGGCAGGCAAGGCCGGCGACCTCAACAACAAGCCGATCGGCACCGGGCCGTTCATCTTCCAGCGCTACAACAAAGACGCCCAGGTTCGCTTCAAGGCCAATCCGGACTACTTCCGGGGCAAACCGCCGGCCGATGCGCTGGTGCTGGCGATCGCCACCGATAACAATGTGCGCATGCAAAAACTCAAGACCAACGAGTGCCAGATTGCGCTGTACCCGAAACCGGACGATATCCCCAGCATCAAGAAAGACCCGAACCTGAAGGTCACCGAGCTGGATGCGATGACCGTTTCCTACACCGCCCTGAACACCAGCCACAAATACATGAGCGACGTGCGGGTGCGCAAAGCCATCGACCTGGCCTTCGACAAGGAAGCCTACGTCAACGCGCTGTTCGGCAAAGGTAACGCCACCGCCGCGGTCAACCCGTACCCGCCGACGCTGCTGGGCTTCAACCACGACCTGAAGAATCCGACCCGCGACCTCGACAAGGCGCGCCAGTTGCTCAAGGAAGCCGGCGTGCCGGAAGGCACCGTGTTCACCCTGTTCACCCGCAACGGCGGCGGCCCGACCAACCCCAACCCGATGCTCGGCGCGCAGATGATGCAGGCGGACCTGGCGAAGGTCGGGATCAAGGTCGACATCCGCGTGATGGAGTGGGGCGAGATGCTCAAGCGCGCCAAAAACGGTGAGCACGACATGGTCTCCGCCGGATGGGCGGGCGACAACGGCGATCCGGATAACTTCCTGACGCCTATGCTCAGTTGCGAAGCGGCCAAGAACGGCGAAAACTATGCGCGCTGGTGCAACGAGAAATTCCAGGCGCTGCTCGACCAGGCACGCGCCACAGTGAACCCCGAGGAGCGCGCCAAGCTCTATGAGCAGGCCCAGGTGGTTTTCAACCAGGACCAGCCATGGATCAGCATGGCCCACACCCGGATGTTCACGGCAATGCGCAAGAACGTAGAGGGCTACGTGATTAGCCCGCTCACCACCAATAACTTCGCCACCACCCAGGTGAAGTAGATAAGAAAGCGCTCTTCGACACTTGACCCAAGCGTCGAAGGGCACGCCTAACCGGCTGATGAGGTACACCTGAAGATGTTTAGTTTTATTGCCCGCCGACTGGGGTTATTGATCCCCACGTTCTTCGGCATCACCTTGCTGACCTTCGCGTTGATTCGCATGATCCCCGGCGACCCCGTGGAAGTGATGATGGGCGAACGTCGGGTCGATCCCGAAATGCATGCTCAGGCAATGGAACGCCTTGGCCTCAATAAACCGCTGTATGCCCAGTACCTGGATTACATCGGCAAACTGGCCCAGGGAGATCTCGGCGAATCGCTGCGCACCCGTGAAAGCGTATGGACCGAGTTCAGCTCGCTGTTTCCCGCGACCTTGGAGTTGTCCCTGGCCGCGCTGTTGTTCGCCGGCATCCTGGGCCTGTTGGCCGGGGTGATCGCGGCACTCAAGCGAGGATCCCTGTTCGACCACGGAGTGATGGGCATCTCCCTGGCGGGGTATTCGATGCCGATCTTCTGGTGGGGCCTGATCCTGATCATGTTCTTCTCGGTGTCCCTGGGCTGGACACCGGTGTCGGGGCGGATCGACCTGCTCTACGACATCGAGCCGAAAACCGGCTTCATGCTGATCGACACGCTGCTGGCCGATGAGCCGGGTGCGTTCCTCGACGCGTTGCATCACCTGATCCTGCCGGCCATCGTGCTGGGCACCATTCCGCTGGCGGTAATTGCCCGCATGACCCGTTCCTCGATGCTCGAAGTGCTGCGCGAGGACTACATCCGCACCGCCAAGGCCAAGGGCCTGTCGCCATCGCGCGTGGTGTTCGTGCACGGCCTGCGCAACGCGCTGATCCCGGTGCTGACCGTGGTCGGCCTGCAAGTCGGCACGCTGCTGGCCGGTGCGGTCCTGACCGAAACGATCTTCTCCTGGCCGGGCATCGGCAAGTGGCTGATCGAAGCCATCGGCGCCCGGGACTATCCCGTGGTGCAGAACGGCATCCTGTTAATCGCCTGCCTGGTGATTCTGGTCAACTTCGTCGTGGACATCCTCTACGGCTTTGCCAACCCACGCATCCGTCACCAGCGCTGAGATCAAAACCATGAGTACTCCAACTACCGCGGTAGCAGTCGATCAAAGCCTGCTGTACCCGTCCCCGTACAAAGAATTCTGGCAGGCGTTTTCCCGCAACAAGGGCGCCGTGGCCGGGCTGCTGTTCATGATCCTGATCGTGTTCTGCGCACTTTTCGCGCCGTGGGTCGCACCCCATGACCCGAGCGAGCAATACCGCGACTTCCTGCTGACGCCGCCGGCGTGGCTTGAAGGCGGGCAGATCCAGTTCCTGCTGGGCACCGACGAACTGGGCCGCGACCTGCTGTCGCGCCTGATCCAGGGTTCGCGCCTGTCGCTGCTGATCGGCTTGTCGTCGGTGGTGATGTCGCTGATCCCGGGCATCCTGCTGGGGCTGTTCGCCGGGTTCTTCCCGCGCCTGCTCGGCCCGACCATCATGCGCCTGATGGACATCATGCTCGCCCTGCCGTCGCTGCTGCTGGCCGTGGCGATTGTCGCCATCCTCGGCCCAGGCCTGATCAACACCGTGATCGCCATCGCCATCGTCTCGCTGCCTTCCTACGTGCGCCTGACCCGCGCCGCCGTGATGGGCGAACTGAACCGCGACTACGTGACCGCCGCCCGCCTGGCCGGTGCCGGCCTGCCGCGCCTGATGTTCATCACCGTGCTGCCCAACTGCATGGCACCGCTGATCGTCCAGGCGACCCTGAGCTTTTCCTCGGCGATCCTCGATGCCGCCGCCCTGGGTTTCCTCGGCCTCGGCGTGCAACCGCCCACCCCAGAGTGGGGCACCATGCTGGCCTCGGCCCGCGACTACATCGAACGCGCGTGGTGGGTCGTGAGCCTGCCGGGCTTGACCATTTTGCTCAGCGTGCTGGCAATCAACCTGATGGGCGACGGGCTGCGCGATGCGCTGGACCCGAAACTCAAGAATGCCGCCTGAGGAGATTCCCATGTCACTGCTAGAAATCAAGAATCTCAACGTCCGCTTCGGCGACGCCACCGCCGTGCCGGTGGTCGACGGCCTCGACCTGAGCGTGGAAAAAGGCGAAGTCCTGGCCATCGTCGGCGAATCCGGCTCGGGTAAATCCGTGACCATGATGGCGCTGATGGGCCTGATCGAGCACCCCGGCATCGTCACCGCCGATGCGCTGAACTTCGACGGCAAGAACATGCTCAAGCTGAGCAACCGCCAGCGCCGGCAGATCGTCGGCAAGGACCTGGCGATGGTTTTCCAGGACCCGATGACCGCGCTCAACCCCAGCTACACCGTGGGTTTCCAGATCGAAGAAGTGCTGCGCCTGCACCTGAAAATGTCCGGCAAGGCCGCGCGCAAGCGCGCCATCGAACTGCTGGAAAAAGTCGAGATCCCCGGCGCTTCCAGCCGCATGGACGCCTACCCGCATCAACTGTCCGGCGGCATGAGCCAGCGCGTGGCGATTGCCATGGCGATTGCCGGCGAGCCGAAACTGCTGATCGCCGACGAACCGACCACCGCCCTGGACGTGACCATCCAGGCGCAGATCATGGACCTGCTGCTGGCCCTGCAAAAAGAGCAGGACATGGGCCTGGTGCTGATCACCCACGACCTCGCCGTGGTGGCTGAAACCGCCCAGCGTGTATGCGTGATGTACGCCGGCCAAGCGGTGGAAGTGGGCCAGGTGCCGGAGCTGTTCGACATCCCGGCGCACCCGTACAGCGAAGCGCTGCTGGCAGCGATTCCGGAGCACAGCATGGGCGCCGAGCGCCTGGCGACCTTGCCGGGCATCGTGCCCGGTCGCTACGACCGTCCGCAAGGCTGCCTGCTGTCGCCGCGCTGCCCGTACGTGCGCGATAACTGCCGCCAGGAGCGCCCAGCCCTCGATCCGAAATCCAACAGCCTCGCCCGCTGCTTCTACCCGTTGAACCAGGAGGTGGCGTGATGGCCGTCGTACTTACCGCCCGTGACCTGACCCGTCATTACGAAGTGTCCCGTGGCATGTTCAAGGGCCATGCGACCGTGCGCGCCCTCAACGGTGTGTCGTTCGAACTGGAAGCCGGCAAGACCCTGGCCGTGGTCGGTGAGTCCGGTTGCGGCAAATCCACCCTCGCCCGGGCCCTGACGCTGATTGAAGAACCGTCCTCCGGCTCCTTGAAAATCGCCGGCCAGGAAGTGACCGGCGCCAACAAGGCCGAACGCAAGCAACTGCGCAAAGACGTGCAGATGGTCTTCCAGAGCCCGTACGCGTCCCTCAACCCGCGGCAGAAAATCGGTGATCAACTGGCCGAGCCGTTGCTGATCAACACCAACCTCTCGGCCACCGAGCGTCGCGACAAGGTTCAGGCGATGATGAAGCAGGTGGGCCTGCGCCCCGAGCATTACCAGCGCTACCCGCACATGTTCTCCGGCGGCCAGCGCCAGCGCATCGCCCTGGCGCGCGCAATGATGCTGCAACCCAAGGTGCTGGTGGCGGACGAACCGACCTCGGCGCTGGACGTGTCGATCCAGGCCCAGGTGCTGAACCTGTTCATGGACCTGCAGCAGGAATTCAACACCGCCTACGTGTTCATTTCCCACAACCTGGCGGTGGTGCAGCACGTCGCCGATGACGTGATGGTGATGTACCTCGGCCGCCCGGTGGAAATGGGCCCTAACGAGAATATCTACAGCCGTCCGCTGCACCCGTACACCCAGGCGCTGCTGTCGGCCACCCCGACCATCCACCCGGACCCGAACAAGCCGAAGATCAAGATCGTCGGCGAACTGCCCAACCCGCTCAACCCGCCGTCCGGCTGCGCGTTTCACAAGCGCTGCCCGTATGCGACCGAGCGTTGCAAGACTGAAGAGCCGGCGTTGCGGCCGTTGGATAACCGGCTGGTGGCGTGTCACTACGCCGAGCGGTTCCTCGACGGCGCGGCGTAAGGCTTAAAGGCAGCGAAGCACTTAAGGCAGAAAAGCCCTGGTGGCGAGGGAGCTTGCTCCCGCTGGACTGCGCAGCAGTCCCAAAAAGGGCCGCTACGCGCCCCAGCGGGAGCAAGCTCCCTCGCCACGGGCAATAAAAAACCTCCAGTCCGATCAGGGCTGGAGGTTTTTTATGTCGGATATCTACGTCTGGCTATCGCCCTCGGCATCCTCATCGTCATCCGGCGTGTCGATTGGCGAACCATCATCATCCTCGCCATCATCCGGATCGCCTGCATCCGCATCGGTCGCGGCAAGCATCAACTCGCCCTGCGCCACCGATCCGCTCGATGCATGTTTTTCATGCTCATCGCACTCAGCCCAGGCAACCGTTGAACCGAGGGACAGCATCACCAACACCTTCAACAAAAACATCATGCGTAGCAGCTTATTCATGACCAATTCCTTCTTTTCCGGATTAAAGCCGGGGGGCCGACGGCACTCAGGAAAATCTAGTTCTGAACTGCCCGGTTCACCAGATAAGACGCCACCGAACCACCAGAAATGCCCCCGCACAACAGAATGGTTTCGAATAAGCGTTATCTCCAATCCGACTAACACTCCGAAACCCATGTGGGAGCGAGCTTGCTCGCGATGAGGGCAGCACTCCAACATCGATGCAAACTGACCCACCGCTATCGCGAGCAAGCTCGCTTGTATGGTAGGACTTGAAGGGAGGAGGAGGGACAAGGCTCGATTCTGACTGTTGACGCAGTACAGACCGTGGGAGATTTCGCCCCTCCTCCTTTCACCTAAGCGCCGATAAAGAATGCATCTGGCTAGACCGACGATAGGAACAAGCCTGCGCCTCTGGGTGAGCCCTTCAAGTGCTCAAACCTTATCTCGGAGGAAATCCTATGGCAATGCCGGTCTCTTTATCAAAACCGATCGTGGGTGTGGATGTCGCCAAGAATGAATTGGTGATTTATCAGGCCGATAGCGATCTGCTTGAAGAGATCCCTAATACCAAAACATCCATCAAGCAGTGGCTGAAGGCCTTGCCATGCCCCGTGTCTATTGCCATTGAGGCAACCAACATCTACCACCTGGAGTTTGCTGATCTGGCCTATGAGGCCGGTTGCACGATTTACATGGTGGGCGGCTATGAACTCAAACATTACCGCGAAGGCGTGAAGATCCGCGCTAAAACCGACGCCTTGGACGCCAGGCTGCTGGCCCGTTACCTGAAAAACGAAGCCGAGGAGTTGCGCCCATGGACCCCGCCCTCACCGCTGTACCGCCAGCTCCTGAGCCTTTTCCGCCGTCGCGCAGCCTTGGTCCAGGCCAGGGTCGGCCTAGTGCAGAGCTGGTCGAATGAGCCGCTGCTCAAGGCGGCTTTTGCCGAACAAATAAAGTCCATGCAGCGGCTTGAAACGATGATCGAAAAGACGATCAACGATCAGCTCAAAGAAGCCGGTTTGCTCGGTCAACTGAAGCGCTGCCTGAAAGTTGAGAGCATTGGATTTCTAACCGGAGCACGCTTGCTCACGGCGTTTCAGCGGGGGGAATTTAGCAACGCGGATGCGTTTATCGCCTTTCTGGGCATGGATCTGCGGGTATCGAAATCTGGGCAAAAGGACGGTCGCCGCAGCTTGACCAAGCGCGGAGACCCCGAAGCCCGCCGGCTTTTGCACAATGCAGCGATGTCGGCTAGCCGTACAAAAGCCTGGAAACGGTTTTACGAAGCCCAAAGAGCTCGAGGCTTCAGCACCACTCAGGCGTTGGTAATGCAGGCTCGCAAGCTTGCTCGGGTGGTATTCGCCTTGCTGAAAGGGCAAAGCGAATATCAGCCAAAAGCCAGTTGAGGGCTTTCCCTCAACCATAGAATCTCCCACAATGGGTCACACCTTAGTGATGCTCCCGCGTCGCGCGGAATTTCACGTCCGGCCAGCGCTCTTCCATCAACGCCAGGTTCACCCGCGTAGGCGCCAAGTAGGTCAAATGCCCGCCGCCATCCAGCGCAAGGTTTTCCACAGCCTTGTTGGAAAACTCCTCTAGCTTCTTCTTGTCACCGCATTCGACCCAACGCGCCGAGTACACGGTGATCGGCTCATAGGAGCACTCGACCTTGTATTCCTCTTTCAAGCGGCTGGCGACGACGTCGAACTGCAGCACACCGACGGCGCCGAGGATGATGTCGTTGCTGCGCTCCGGGAAGAACACCTGGGTGGCGCCCTCTTCGGCCAGTTGCTGCAAACCTTGGCGCAGTTGCTTGGACTTGAGCGGATCCTTCAGGCGCACGCGACGGAACAGTTCCGGGGCGAAGTGTGGGATGCCGGTGAAGCCCAGGGTTTCGCCTTCGGTGAAGGTGTCGCCGATCTGGATGGTGCCGTGGTTGTGCAAACCGATGATGTCACCGGCGAAGGCCTCTTCCAGTTGCTCGCGCTCCGAGGAGAAGAACGTCAGGGCGTCGCCGATGCGCACGTCCTTGCCGGTGCGCACGTGGCGCATCTTCATGCCTTTTTCGTATTTGCCGGAGCAGATGCGCATGAAGGCGATGCGGTCGCGGTGCTTGGGGTCCATGTTCGCCTGGATCTTGAACACGAAGCCGGCGAACTTCTCTTCCACCGGCTCCACGGTGCGCTCGTTGGCGACCCGTGCCAGCGGGCGCGGGGCCCAATTCACCACGGCGTCGAGGACGTGGTCGACGCCGAAGTTGCCCAGGGCGGTGCCGAAGAACACCGGGGTCAGTTGGCCGTCGAGGAATTCCTGCTGGTTGAACTCATGGCAGGCGCCCTGCACCAGCTCCAACTGGTCGACGAAGCGGTCGTACTCGTCGCCCAAGTGCGCGCGGGCTTCGTCGGAGTCGAGCTTCTCGATGATTTTGACTTCGGTGCGCTCGTGCCCGTGACCGGCGGTGTAGACGATGATGTAGTCATCGGCCAGGTGATACACGCCCTTGAAGTCGCGGTAGCAGCCGATCGGCCAGGTGATCGGTGCGGCCTTGATCTTCAGGACCGCTTCGATCTCGTCGAGCAATTCGATCGGGTCGCGGATGTCACGGTCGAGTTTGTTGATGAAGCTGACGATCGGCGTGTCCCGCAGACGGCAGACGTCCATCAGCGCGATGGTCCGTGGCTCGACGCCCTTACCGCCGTCGAGGACCATCAAGGCCGAGTCCACCGCGGTCAGGGTGCGGTAGGTGTCTTCGGAGAAGTCTTCGTGGCCCGGGGTGTCGAGCAGGTTGATCATGTGCTCGCGATACGGGAACTGCATGACCGACGTGGTAATGGAAATACCCCGTTGTTTTTCCATTTCCATCCAATCGGAGGTGGCATGGCGGTCGGACTTGCGGGATTTCACCGTGCCGGCCACCGCAATCGCCTTGCCCATCAGCAAGAGCTTTTCGGTGATGGTGGTCTTACCGGCATCGGGGTGGGAAATAATGGCGAAAGTGCGTCTGGCATTGACTTCATTGACAATTTTGCTGTCGGACATCGTTCAAAATCTCGATTGTGCATGCTGTTATGCACACACTGAAAAATTTGCTTTTGGCCGATTGCACAGGCCAGTACAGGGAACCGCGCATTGTAACAAAGGGTGGGCGGGAGCGCTCGGTACGATGGCCGATAGCGCTTGGCGGGGACTGCGCCCTCGCCGAAAGAGGTTGACTGCAAACCAAAAGGCCATCCGTCTGGATGGCCTTTTTTCTTACTGGCAGTCCGTGTTCAGGTCACGAAGTCCTTCCAGCTTCACGGGGCCACGACCGGGAAGCCGGGCAACCAATTCCAGTGTTCCCCCCATAGCCTCAACATATTCACGCAGCGTAGAGAGCAGCATGTCGGTACGCTTCTCCACTTTAGAGACGTTGCCTTGCTTCATGTGGAGAAGACCAGCCATAGTCTCCTGGGTGAGATTCAGCTCCTTGCGCAGTTCCTGCAGGGTCATCTGTTCTGCAATGAGCTCCGCGCCGCGCTGTTCGATCTTTTGTCGACGGGCAGCGGGAAGCCCTTTCATAATCTCGTCGATTGACTTAGCCATTGCCTTACCCTTTCTTCAGTGTGCTCAGGTGCCGGTCAAAGCGGACATCTGCTGTCTTGATCAAGTCCTTATAGAACTTCTTCTGGCTACCGCCTGACTTGTCATTCCCAACCAGCAGGACAGCTTTCCTTTCCAGATCGAACGCGAAGGCCACACGCCAGACCCCATCATCCGCCTTGAAACGCAACTCTTTCATATTGGCATGCTTTGAGCCGTTGAGAGTGTCCACCTGCGGGCGCCCTAGTTCCGGACCGAATCGCTCGAGTACTTTGAGCTGGGCCAGCAGCTCATCCTGAACCGCCTCGGCCATGGCCCCGAATTCCGGCTCAAACTCATCACAAAACTCGACAATCCATGGCATTGCAAATATGTCCTTAAGAGAATATTCCGTCAAGTATATAATTCAACCCTACCCGATCCCGGCCGATTCCATACGGCCTGTTTGATCACGGGGAAATCACCTGGCAGGTGATTCAAAAAAAGGGCAGAAACTATAGCCCAACTTGTGCCAAGAACCGAACCGTTGAGCACATCAAGGGTGGCCAGATGCTTCCCCGCATGGGAACCTTTTGCAACGTGGAGGCGTCCACCACCCTGATACGAGCAACCGTCAGGGTCTGCAAAATCAGCAAGTTAGCCTGACGAGGCTGCGCTCATGGCTCGATTCAACAGCCGTTTTACCGGCATTGAAAAGAGCTGCTTCTCGCGAACGTTGTCCCGGCAACCAGTGATGGTTTGCCGCCCGGGAAAGCGTGCGTCGACTGAAAAAAAAGGAGTCCGCCTGTGGCTATCCGCTATGGCAAAGGGCTTATTGGGGGTGCGGTCGTCGTCGCCCTCCTGGCCCTGTTGGTCCACTGGATCGGCATCGATACGATCCACCGTTACCGCGACGACCTGCTGTTTTACCTGCAAGCGCACCTGATGCTTGTATTGGCCTCCATGCTGGCGGCCCTGATCGTCGGCATCCCCGCCGGCATCGCCCTCAGCCGCCCCGGCCTGGTCGGGCGCGCCGAACGCTTCATGCAAGTGTTCAATATCGGCAATACGGTGCCGCCCCTGGCCGTGTTGGCCATCGCCCTGGGCATCCTGGGCATCGGCAGCGGACCCGCCATCTTCGCCCTGTTCCTCGCCTCGCTGCTGCCCATCGTGCGCAACACCTACGAAGGCTTGAAGAACGTCCAGGGTTCGCTCAAGGAAGCCGCCGTCGGCATCGGCATGACCCCGCGCCAAGTGCTCTGGAAAGTCGAACTGCCCAACGCCGTGCCGATCATCGTCGGTGGCGTGCGCGTGGCGTTGGCGATCAACGTCGGCACCGCGCCCCTGGCCTTCCTGATCGGCGCCAACAGTCTCGGCAGCCTGATCTTCCCCGGCATCGCCTTGAATAACCAGCCGCAATTGTTGCTCGGCGCCGCTTGCACGGCGTTGCTGGCATTGCTGCTTGACGGCCTGGTGACCCTGGCCAGCCGCCTCTGGCTGGAACGCGGTCTGCGACCGTCCTGAGCCTGGTTGGATAAAGGAATCGTTATGAAGAAGTTGAGCTTGATCCTGGGCTGCCTGCTGCTGTTCGCGGGATTCGCCCAAGCCGCTGAAAAACCGCTGATCCGCCTCGGTGCCCGGGTGTTCACCGAGCAGACCCTGCTGGCCGAGATCACCGCGCAATACCTGCGCGACAAGGGCTACGACGCTCAGGTCACTGGCGGGCTGGGCAGCAACCTGGCCCGCAGCGCCCATGAAACCGGGCAACTGGATTTACTCTGGGAATACACTGGCGTGTCGCTCGTGTCCTACAACCATGTCACGGAAAAACTCGACAGCGCCCAGTCCTACGCCCGAGTGAAAGAACTCGACGCGAAAAAGGGCCTGGTCTGGCTGGCACCGTCGAAATTCAGCAACACCTACGCCTTGGCCCTGCCGGAAAAGGTCGCGAAGAAATATCCGCAGATCAACTCCATCAGCCAATTGAATACAGTGTTGCAGGCCGAGGCCGAGGAAAATCACCTGGTCGCGCTGGACACCGAGTTCGCCAACCGCTCCGACGGCCTGGCCGGCATGGTCGAACAGTACGGCATGAACCTGACCCGCAAGAACATCCGGCAGATGGACGCGGGCCTGGTCTATACCGCCCTGCGTAACAGCCAGGTATTCGCCGGCTTGGTGTACACCACCGACGGGCGCTTGAACGCGTTCAAGCTGAAGTTGCTGGAAGACGACAAGCATTACTTCCCCGACTACACCGCCGCGCCGGTGGTGCGCCAGGCATTCCTCGATGCGCACCCGCAGCTGTCCGCGCAGCTCAAGCCGCTGGCCGAGCTGTTTGATGACGCAACCATGCGCCAGCTCAACGCCCGGGTGGATGTCGATCACGAAAGCCCTTCCGCCGTTGCCGCCGATTTCCTGCGCAAGCATTCGCTGCTCTCAACCCAATGACCTGGAGGAAAAGCCATGGATTTTCTTGACGCCTTTTCCCATCTGGACTGGCCGCTGGTGCTGCACCTGACCTGGCAGCACATCGCCCTGGTGGGCATCGCCGTGACCCTGGCGATTATGGTCGGCGTGCCGCTGGGCATTTTCATGACCCGCTTCCCGGCGCTCGCAGGCCCCTTGCAGGCCAGCGCCACGGTGCTGTTGACGATTCCGTCGATTGCGCTGTTCGGCCTGTTGCTGCCGTTCTATTCCAAGTTCGGCCAAGGCCTGGGGCCGATGCCGGCGATCACCGCCGTGTTCCTTTATTCGCTGTTGCCGATCATGCGCAACACCTACCTGGCCTTGACCGGCGTCGAACCGGGCATTCGTGAAGCCGCTCGCGGCATCGGCATGACCTTCAGCCAGCGCCTGCGCATGGTCGAACTGCCGATTGCCGTGCCGGTGATCCTCGCCGGCGTACGCACCGCCGTGGTCATGAACATCGGCGTCATGACCATCGCCGCCACCATCGGCGCCGGTGGCCTGGGCGTGCTCATCCTCGCTTCCATCAGCCGCAGCGACATGTCGATGCTGATCGTCGGCGCCGTACTGGTCAGCCTCCTGGCCATCTTCGCCGACCTGCTTCTGCAATGGCTGCAACGCACGCTGACTCCTAAAGGACTCCTCAAATGATCGAACTTCAAAACCTCAGCAAAACCTTCAAGAGCAACGGCAAGGATGTAAAGGCCGTGGACTCGGTGAACCTGATCGTCAACGAAGGCGAGATTTGCGTGTTCCTCGGGCCGTCGGGCTGTGGCAAGAGCACCACCCTGAAGATGATCAACCGGCTGATCCCGCCCACTTCGGGCAAGGTGTTGATCAATGGTGAAGACACCACCGGCCTCGACGAAGTGACCCTGCGCCGTAACATCGGCTACGTGATCCAACAGATCGGCCTGTTTCCGAACATGACCATCGAGGAGAACATCACGGTGGTCCCGCGCCTGCTCGGCTGGGACAAACAGAAATGCCACGACCGCGCCCGCGAGTTGATGAGCATGATCAAGCTCGAACCCAAGCAATATCTGCATCGCTATCCGCGTGAACTGTCCGGAGGCCAGCAGCAGCGAATCGGCGTGATCCGCGCCTTGGCGGCCGATGCGCCGCTGTTACTGATGGACGAACCGTTCGGCGCGGTCGACCCGATCAACCGCGAGATGATCCAGAACGAGTTCTTCGAGATGCAACGGGCGCTGAACAAGACCGTGATCATGGTCAGCCACGATATCGACGAGGCCATCAAGCTGGGGGATAAGATCGCGATCTTCCGCGCCGGCAAGCTGGTGCAATGCGATCACCCGGACACGCTGCTGGCGCATCCGGCCGACGAGTTCGTCAGCAACTTCGTCGGCCAGGACAGCACGCTCAAGCGACTGTTGCTGGTCAAGGCCGAAGACGCCGCCGACAACGCCCCGTCGGTCAGCCCCGAAACGCCAGTGGCCGAGGCATTGGAATTGATGGACGAGCATGACCGCCGCTACGTGGTGGTCACCTGTGCCGAGAATAAGGCCCTGGGCTACGTCCGCCGTCGCGACCTGCATCGCCAGACCGGCACTTGCGGGCAGTTTCTGCGCGAATTTAACGCCACCGCGGCCTACGACGAACACCTGCGGATCCTGTTGTCGCGCATGTATGAGTTCAACCGTTCGTGGCTGCCGGTGATGGACGCCGAGCGGGTCTTTCTTGGGGAAGTGACCCAGGAATCGATTGCCGAATACCTGAGCTCCGGTAAGTCCCGTGGGGGCAAGACCAGTATCGTCTCGCCGGCCGAAACAGCGTAGGCCCATGCGGCGACTGCCTTTGTGGCGAGGGAGCTTGCTCCCGCTTGGGTCGCGCAGCGGCCCTAAAAGCGATGGGCGCTTCGCACCCAAGCGGGAGCCAGCTCCCTCGCCACAAGGGCAAGCGCGACATTCAACAGGCTCGGAGACAGATCCAAGGGAACATCAACCTGTCACACCGGTCGGTTACATCATGAGCTGTCGCCGGCCGCACGACGGATGTGTGCAAAAACGCGACATTTTTAGTTGATCTCAGGCCCCTCACGCCCTAAAGTTCGCGCCGAACGTCCATGCTGGAAACGATCCATCCGGCTCAAGTACTGACGACGAGACAGCAAGGCCAAGGGAATCATGTATCCCATGGCCTTTTTGCTTTCGGCGACATGCCTTGGGAAGTAGGCGAACCAAAGTGGGGATACGGAGGACGTTCACGAGGGCTGCTTGCCCTCAAACCCATTGATCCTGATGTTTGCCAGTAGGAGTCCCAAGTATGTCGATCCAGGTCGAAGATTATTTCGCGCGCGAAACCTTCCAGAAAATGAAAGCCTTCGCCGACAAGCAGGAAACCCCGTTCGTGGTGATCGACACCGCGATGATCTCCAAGGCCTATGACGACCTGCGCGCCGGTTTCGACTTCGCCAAGGTCTACTACGCCGTCAAAGCCAACCCGGCGGTGGAAATCATCGACCTGCTCAAGGAAAAAGGTTCGAACTTCGACATCGCCTCGATCTATGAGTTGGATAAGGTCATGAGCCGTGGCGTCGGCCCGGATCAGATCAGCTACGGCAACACCATCAAGAAATCCCGCGACATCCGCTACTTCTACGAGAAGGGCGTGCGCCTGTACGCCACCGATTCCGAAGCCGACTTGCGCAACATCGCCAAGGCCGCGCCGGGCTCGAAAGTCTATGTGCGGATCCTCACCGAAGGCTCGACCACCGCTGACTGGCCGTTGTCGCGCAAGTTCGGCTGCCAGACCGACATGGCCATGGACCTGCTGATCCTGGCCCGCGACTTGGGCCTGGTGCCGTACGGCATTTCGTTCCACGTCGGCTCGCAACAGCGCGACATCAGCGTCTGGGACGCGGCCATCGCCAAGGTCAAGGTGATCTTCGAGCGTCTGAAGGAAGAAGACGGCATCGTCCTGCAACTGATCAATATGGGTGGCGGCTTCCCGGCCAACTACATCACCCGCACCAACAGCCTGGAAACCTACGCTGAGGAAATCATCCGCTTCCTCAAGGAAGACTTCGGCGACGAGCTGCCGGAAATCATCCTGGAGCCGGGCCGTTCGTTGATCGCCAACGCCGGTATCCTGGTCAGCGAAGTGGTGCTGGTGGCGCGCAAGTCCCGTACCGCCGTCGAGCGTTGGGTGTACACGGACGTGGGCAAGTTCTCCGGCCTGATCGAAACCATGGACGAAGCCATCAAGTTCCCGATCTGGACCGAGAAGAAAGGCGAGATGGAAGAAGTGGTCATCGCCGGCCCGACTTGCGACAGTGCCGACATCATGTATGAGAACTACAAGTACGGCTTGCCGTTGAACCTGGCGATTGGTGATCGCTTGTACTGGCTGTCGACCGGGGCTTATACCACCAGTTATAGCGCGGTGGAATTCAATGGGTTTCCGCCGTTGAAGTCGTTTTACGTGTAAGTCTTATCAATAAAACAGGCCCGTGATTACACGGGCTTTTTTTTGGATGAGCTCAATTACAAAATCAGCATTCTGAACAATCTTCATATCCCGGTCCTCGTTGAGGAGTTCAGCGCTCTTCGCAAGGAAACCAGCAACACCTACGACCCTGCGAAACGCGCCATCACCCTGATTCCCGTCTCATTGCAAACCGATGAGATAGTTTCGTTGCGCAACGCTATGGAAACGTTTCGGGAAAACCCCGCCCTCGAACAGCAGCAAGCCATCGAAAGCCTCAATCAGGATATCCGAGTCGACCGACAGTTTTTCGCTGATCAAGGAATTGCTCCTCACCGCCAGCAACCTTGCCGTAATGAATCCATCCCCTACACAACTCAAGCTCATCCAAGCGGGTATGGACGTCGCCGGTAGACTGCTGGGCCTCGTCTCGGATGCCATCAAGTATGACAACCTGATCGGGGCCAGGCGCCAGGTTCAAGTTGAGCTGGACCGGCGTCGCCAGACGTCGGCGCCCACGCATAACGAACTCCAAACGCTAAGAGATCGCCATCAATTGCTGCTCGAGGCACAACGCGGAAAAACTCGATCCGCGGATACATTTCCTCGTCCACCAACGATGGGCTTGAACAGCCATCCACTTTGACGGCTTTGGAAAGCCCCGCTCATGCAAATGACCGGGGCTTTTTGGTGTGTTTATGAATGCTTCTCGATAACACACGGCATAATGCACGCCGTGATAAACAAGTAACGAATGAAAGGCGAGCGACGTGTTGAAGAAAACCCTG
Source organism: Pseudomonas sp. Z4-20 (assembly GCF_051131955.1). Lineage (NCBI taxonomy): Bacteria > Pseudomonadati > Pseudomonadota > Gammaproteobacteria > Pseudomonadales > Pseudomonadaceae > Pseudomonas > Pseudomonas sp. Z4-20. The sequence continues at coordinate 964,716 of NZ_CP071641.1, read as the reverse complement.
TTCCAGTTGCACTGGTTTTTCGGCATCAGTGCCGGGCTGGTCCTGGCGTTGATGGGCGTTACCGGGGCGGTGGTGTCGTTTCAGGATGAAATCCTGCGGGCCTTGAACCCGCAGGTGCTGACGGTCGAGACACAACCGGCCGGCGTCCTGCCGCCCGCCGAACTGGTGGAACAAATTGAAGCCGCGTCCGGCAAGACCGTCGCCATGCTCTGGGTCGAGACCGACAGCGGCAACGCCGCGCGAGCGATCTTCACGGCGCCGCCCGGAGAGAAACGCGGGCCGATGCGCTACTTCAATCCCTACAACGCGCAGTTCATGGGCGATGTGGTGGGCCAGGATTTCTTCGGCCTGATGCTGAGGCTGCACCGCGTCCTGACCCTGGACGACGTAGGCCGGCAGATCACCGGGGCCTGCACGCTGATCCTGGTGTTCTTCTGCCTATCCGGGCTGTACCTGCGCTGGCCGCGCCAGTGGAAAAACTGGCGCGCCTGGCTGACCCTCGATTGGGCGAAGAAGGGCCGTAGCTTCAACTGGGACCTGCATTCCGTCGCGGGCACCTGGTGCCTGGTCTTCTATCTCCTGGCCGCGCTGACCGGTCTGACCTGGTCCTACGAGTGGTACAACAAAGGCGTCATCCGCCTGCTGTCCGATTCGCCCGAGGAGGAGCGCGTGCGCAAGGCCGGCCCTGCGCCGGACGGGCCTGCGCCGATCGCCGATTACCGGGCGATGTGGAGCAGCATCTACAGCGCCGCCGGTCCCGGCCTGTCCGCCTATAACGTGCGCATGCCGCCCGTGGCGGGTCAGCCGGCAACGGTGTTCTACCTGCTGAAGAATTCACCCCACGACCGGGCGCTGAACCAGATCATGCTCAACCCGGCCACCGGCGTGGTCAGCCGTCACAGTCGCTACAGCGACAAGAGCCTCAAGGCGCAACTGCTGACCAGCATCTATGCGCTGCATGTCGGCAGCTATTTCGGCCTGGTTGGACGGATCCTGGTGACGGTCGCCGCGCTAACCATGCCGCTGTTTTTCATCACCGGCTGGTTGCTGTACCTGGACCGTCGGCGCAAGAAGCGCCAGGTCCGGCAGGCCCGCCAAGCGTTGGCCAACCCTCCCGGCGATGCCCCGGCGTGGCTGATCGGCTTCGCCAGCCAGAGCGGTTTCGCCGAGCAACTGGCCTGGCAGACTGCCGGCCAACTGCAGGCCGCCGGGTTGCCGGTGAAGGTGCGGCCGCTGGCCGGCGTCAGCGAGCAGGACCTGAGCACCTCCACCCGTGCCCTGTTCGTGGTCAGTACGTTTGGCGACGGCGAGGGCCCCGACAGCGCTCGCGGCTTCGAGCGCAAGGTGCTGGGCCGCGCCATGAGCCTGGAAAGCCTGCAGTACTCGGTGCTGGGCCTGGGCGACCGGCAATATGAAAACTTCTGCGGCTTCGCCCGGCGCCTGCACGCCTGGCTGGCGGAACACGGCGGCAAGACGTTGTTCGCGCCGGTAGAAGTCGACAGCGGCGACCCTTACGCCTTGCGTCATTGGCAACAGCAACTGGCCGAATTGACCGGCCAGGCGCCGGCGGATGCCTGGCAGGCACCGAGCTTCGAGCACTGGACGCTGAGCCAACGCACCCTGCTCAATCCCGACAGCAGCGGTTCGGGCGTCTACCTGCTGGGCCTTACCGCACCCGGCCCAAGCAGTTGGCTGGCCGGCGACCTGGTGGAAATCCTGCCACGCAACGCCCCGTGGGCCATCGAGCATTTCCTCGATGGCCTGGGCATCGCCGGGGTCGCTCGGGTGCAGGTCGATGGTTTGCAGCAGACGCTCGAGCAAGCCCTCGCGACGCGCCAATTGCCGGAAAATCGCACCCATCTGGTGGGCCTGCACGCCCAAGCCCTGGTGGACGCCTTGGCGCCCCTCGGCATGCGCGAATACTCCATCGCATCGATCCCGGCCGACGGTGTACTGGAGCTGATCGTACGCCAGGAGTGTCATGCCGACGGCAGCCTGGGCGTCGGCTCCGGCTGGCTCACCGAACATGCACCGTTGGGCCGCGCCATCAGCTTGCGGGTACGCCGCAACAGCAGCTTCCATTTGCCGCCCCAAGGCGTGCCGATGATTCTGCTGGGCAACGGCACCGGCCTGGCCGGCCTGCGCAGCTTGCTCAAGGCCCGCGTCGCCGAAGGCATGCAGCGCAACTGGCTGTTGTTTGGCGAGCGCAACCGCGAGCACGATTTCCACTGCCGCGATGAGCTGCAGGAATGGGTAACCTCCGGCGATCTGGAACGCCTGGACCTGGCGTTCTCACGGGATCAGGAACGGAAAATCTACGTTCAGGACCGCCTGCTGGAATCGGCGGCACTGCTCAAGGAATGGCTGGCCGACGGCGCGGTGATCTACGTGTGCGGCAGCCTGAAAGGGATGGCCTCGGGGGTGGATCACGTGCTCAACCTGGTGCTGGGGCACGAGGAAGTGGAACGGCTGATCGAGCAGGGACGTTATCGAAGGGATGTCTACTGACAGCCCGCCCTCTTCTGATCGTTCCCTCGTTACGCGCGGGAACGATCAGGCCGCTCAACTCAAACCGGCTGCAACTTCTTCTCGAACACCGCCGTCCCTTCCAGATCCCGCAACACCACGCTCAGCTCCCCGCTCTGCCCGTCGATGTTCACCTCGCCGAAAAACTGATACCCCGCAAACGGCGAAGTGTTCTGGGCCGGCGGAGCTTTCTGGAAAACCACTTCAGGGCCGAAGGTCTTGTCCAAGGCGTTAGGCCCGAAACTGCCGGCATTCAGCGGCCCCGCGACAAACTCCCAGAACGGTTCGAAATCCTGGAACGCGGCGTGTTCGGGGTGGTAGTGATGGGCGGCGCAATAATGGACATCGGCGGTGAGCCAGACGTAATTGCGCACCTGATGCTTGCGCAAGTAGCCGAGCAACTCGGCGACTTCCACCTCGCGCCCCTGGGCAGCGCCTGGGTCACCGTTGGCGACCGCTTCCCAGCGCGGCACGCCGGGGCTGACCTCGCCGTCGGGTACGCCGAGGCCGATGGGCATGTCGGCGGCGATGACTTTCCACTGCGCCCGGGATTGCTTCAATTCGCGCTTGAGCCAATCCAGTTGCTCACGTCCGAGAAAAGGTTTGGCCGCGCCGAGATTGGCATCATTGGCTTCACGGTAGCTGCGCATGTCCAGTACAAATACATCCAGCATCGGCCCATAACCGAGCTTGCGGTAGATACGTGCTGCGCCATCGCCTTTTTGCAAGCGCATCGGCGCGTATTCCAGCCACGCCTGCCGCGCGCGATCTACCAGGCTGTGGATATCTTTTGTCTGGTAGCGCTCGTCCAGTTGCTTGCCGGGCGACCAGTTATTGACCACCTCGTGATCGTCCCACTGCCAGATCTGCGGCACTTCGGCGTTGAAGCGGCGCACATTTTCGTCCATCAGGTTGTAGCGGTAGTTGCCGCGATACTCGTCCAGCGTCTCGGCCACCTTGCTCTTGGCCTCGGTGGTGAGGTTGCGCCAGATACGCCCGCCCTCGGTGGTAAGCTGCGCAGGCACCGGGCCATCGGCGTAAATGGTGTCGCCGCTGTGGATAAAAAAATCCGGCAGGCGCAGGCGCATGGCTTCGTAGATGCGCATGCCACCGATGTCCGGGTTGATGCCGAAGCCCTGGCCGACGGTATCGCCGCTCCAGACAAAACGGATGTTGCGCTTGAGCTGCGGCACGCTGCGCAAATGTCCGAGCCAGGGCTCGCTGGCCACGCCGCTTTGGGCGTCTTCGAAATGCACGCGATAGAAAATCGCCTGGTCGGGCGGCAGGCCGGTGAGTTCGACCCGGGCGGTGAAATCGCTGCGACTGTCAGCCAGCGGCGAGACAAAGCGTCGGGGATTGGAAAACTGGCTACGGGTGTCCCATTCCACCACCATCCGCGACGCACGATCGCTGCGACTCCAGATCATCGCCCGGTCGCCCTGCAAGTCGCCGGACTGCACGCCGTCGGTGAGTAATGGTCGATCCTTGACCGACGCTATTACCGCCGGCGCCAATCCGGGCAACAACAACCCCGCGCCCACGGCTTGCATCACTCGGCGACGGCCCAGGTCGAATTCGCTCATGATGTTTCTCCCAAATGGAAAAACTTAAGCATGGCTGTGTGAATCGGATGTGACAGGTGTGCGGTGACGGGGAGCGGCTTGCCCGCCCCCACGAGGGTGGTTGGTTCAGGCCTTGGCCGGCTCCAGCGCCATTTCCACCACTTCCGGCCGCTTGAGCAGCGCGTACGCCACCGCCGTCACCAGACTGCCCGCGACGATCGCCAGCAAGTACAGCAACGCATGGTTGATGGCGTTGGGGATCAGCATCACGAACAACCCGCCGTGGGGCGCCATGAGCTTGCAGCCGAAATACATCGACAGCGCACCGGTCAGCGCGCCACCGGCGAGGCTGGCCGGGATCACCCGCAGCGGATCCTTGGCGGCGAACGGAATGGCGCCTTCGGAAATGAAGCACAGCCCCAGCACCAACGCAGCCTTGCCGGCCTCGCGCTCGGTCTTGGCGAACTTGCGGCGGGCGATGAACGTGGCGATGCCCAAGCCAATCGGCGGCACCATGCCGGCGGCCATGGTCGCGGCCATCGGGGCGTAACTTTGCGACGCCAGCAACCCCACCGAAAACGCATAGGCAGCCTTGTTGATCGGCCCGCCAAGATCGACGCACATCATCGCCCCCAGCAGCACGCCCAAGAGGATCGCGTTGGTGGTGCCCATGCTGTCGAGGAAGTGCGTCAGGCCTTCAAGCATGCCCGCCACTGGTTTGCCGACGATGTAGATCATTACCAGGCCGGTGAACAGGCTCGCCAGCAACGGAATGATCAGGATCGGCTTGAGCGCTTCCAGGCTCTGGGGCAGGCGCGCGTAGCGGTTGATCGCCTTGGCCGCATAACCCGCCAGGAAACCGGCGATGATCCCGCCAATGAAGCCAGCGCCGAGGGTGCTTGCCAGCATCCCGCCGATCATCCCTGGCGCCAGGCCCGGCCGGTCGGCAATGGAGTAGGCGATGTAGCCCGCCAGCAGCGGCACCATCAGTTTGAAGGCGGTGTCGCCGCCGATCTGCATCAGCGCCGCCGCGAGGGTGCCTGGTTCCTTGAAGGCCTCGATGCCGAACACGAACGACAAGGCGATCATCAAACCACCGGCCACCACCATCGGCAGCATGAACGAAACGCCCGTCAGCAGATGCTTGTAGACCCCGCTTTTTTCCGCCTTCGCCGGACCGCCGGAAGCGCCGCTCGCCGCGCTTTCCTGTTGCCCTTCGACCAAGGCTTTTTTCAACGTGGCTTCGGCCTGTTTCAAAGCGATGCCGGTGCCACAACGGTAGATTTTCTTGCCGGCAAAACGCTCTGTGGCGACCTCAATGTCAGTCGCCAGCAACACCACATCGGCCTCGGCGATTGCCTCGGCGCTGAGGGGATTACGCGCGCCCACCGAGCCTTGGGTTTCCACTTGCAGATCGTAGCCCAAACGGGCGGCGGCCTGCTGCAAGGCTTCGGCGGCCATGAAAGTATGAGCAACGCCGGTCGGGCAAGCGGTGATCGCCACCAGGCGCGGGGCACGCTCCGTCGACGCCGGCGGTTCCTCGGCGAGCAAGTCGGCTTCGGCCAGCACCTGGGCCTCTTCGGCGCCGCGACGCAGCACCGCATCAACGTCTTGCAGGGCCACGGCTGGCGTGCTGCGGAACACGCGCTTGCCGACGAACCGCGACAAGTCCACCGGGCCGCTGGCGACCAGCAACACCCACTCGGCCGCTTCCAGGGTGGCGGCTGACAATTGACGCTCCGGATGGGCCGCGTCATGGACTTCGACGCTGGTGCTCCAGCCGTGGCGCTGGGCTGCCGCATCCAGCAGGCGGGCGCACAACACACTGGTGACCATGCCGTTCGGACAGGCCGTCACAATGGCTAATTTCATCTTGCGAACCCTCTTATTGTTCTGTCAGGGGGCGCACGCGCACGCCCTGTTCAAGCGACGCCAGCAACCCGGTGTCATGGATGCCAAAACCGATCTGGGTGACCGCCATGGCGGCGATGGCCGTGGCAGTGCGCAGGGTCTGCTCCGGGGTGTCGGCGCTGAGCAACCCATGCAGCATTCCGGCGAGCAACGAATCCCCGGCGCCCACGGTGCTGGCGACGCTGACCTTGGGCGGCGAGGCGTGCAGCGCCGCGCCGACACTGAACCAATTGACCCCGTCAGCGCCGTGGGAAATCACCACGTGCTCGATGCCCTGGGCATGCAGCCGCTCGGCCGCTTGGGCTTGAGCCAATTCCGTGACCACCTCGCAGCCCAGCGCATCGGCCAGTTCCTCGGTGTTCGGCTTGATCAGCCAAGGCCCAGCCGCCAAGGCCACGCGCAAGGCCTCGCCACTGGTGTCGAGGGCCACATTCAGGCCAAGTTGTTTCAAGCGCGCAATCAACGCCTGCAACCATTGCGGGCTGACGCCACGGGGCAAGCTGCCCGCCACGACCACCACATCGTGGCCGGGGGCAATTTGCTCAAGGAGCGCCAACAACGCTTGCTGCGCGGCTTCATCGACCACCGGCCCCGGGCCGTTGAGATCGGTGATGCGTCCGTCCCGTTCGGCCAGTTTGATGTTGCTGCGGGTTTCGCCGGGGACGCGGATAAAGGCATCGAAAAAGCCCCGCTGGGCGAACAACGTCTCGAACACCTGGGCGTTGTCCTCGCCGAGAAAGCCGCTGACCGTCAGGGTGTGACCGAGATCGGCCAACACCTGGGCCACGTTCACACCCTTGCCGGCGGCGTGGGCGTGCATGGCGTCGCTGCGGTTGACCTGGCCCGGTTCCAGGCGCGCCAACTCCACCGTGAGGTCGAGCGCCGGGTTGAGGGTCAGGGTAAGAATCTTCGCCATTACAGCGCCTCCACTAATGCGCGCACGTCATCGGCGCTGCCCACGGCTAGTGCCGCTTGGGCCAGGATTTGTACTTGCGCCAGGCTCAGCTCGCGAACCCGCGCCTTCACCTCGGCAATGCTGCGGGCCGACACGCTCAGTTCGTCCACGCCCAGGCCCACCAGCACCGGCACCGCCAGCGGGTCCGCGGCCAGCTCACCGCATACGCCCACCCATTTGCCATGGGCATGGGCGGCCCGCACGGTGATGTCGATCAATTGCAGCACCCCCGGGTGCAAGCCATCGGCCTGGGCCGACAAGGTCGGGTGACCGCGGTCGATCGCCAGGGTGTACTGGGTCAGGTCATTGGTGCCGACACTGAAGAAATCGACTTCCTTGGCGAGCACCGGCGCCAGCAGCGCGGCGGACGGCACTTCGATCATGATCCCCAGCTGCAAGTCCGCCACGGGAATTTCCAGGCGCAGACGCTCGGTCATGTCCCGGGCCTGGCGCCATTCATCGACGCTGCCAACCATGGGAAACATGATCCGCAGTGGACGGTTGTCAGCCGAACGCAACAACGCGCGCAGCTGCGCTTCCATGATCTGTGGACGCTGCAGGGTCAGGCGAATGCCACGCACGCCGAGGAAGGGGTTTTCTTCTTTTGCGATGGGCCAGTACGGCAGCGGCTTGTCTCCGCCGACGTCGAGGGTGCGCACCACCAGCGGTCGACCAGCAAGGCCGTCGAGCACCTTGCGGTACTCGGCTTCCTGGGTCGCTTCGTCCGGGGCCTCGTTGTGGGCCATGAAAATCAGCTCGGTACGCAACAGGCCGATGCCTTCGGCGCCCTGCTCCACCGCGCTGGTAACGCCGGCGCTTTCGCCGATGTTGGCAAACACCTCCACCGCGTGACCGTCACGGGTCACCGCCAGCTGATGCCGCTGCTCGGCGGCGACCTTGAGGCGCTGCTCGCGGGTGTCGCGCTCTTCGGCGGCCCGTTGCAGCGTGGCGGCATCCGGGTCGACATGCAGGCGACCGCGCTGGCCGTCCAGCAGCAAGGAGGTGCCCGGCGCCAGCAACAACACCGCCGCCCCAGCGCCGACCAGCGCCGGGATGCCCAGCGCACGGGCGACAATGGCACTGTGGGCCGTGGCGCCGCCGCGGGCGGTGAGAATCCCCGCCACGCGGGCCGGGTCCAGGCGGGCTACATCGGACGGGCCTACTTCGTCCATCACCAAGATGTAGGGTTGGTCGGGTTCAGCCGGGGTTTCGATGCCGCACAGTTGCGCCAGCACCCGGCGGCCAACGTCCCGCAGGTCGGCCGCACGCTCGGCAAGCAACGCGTCCTGCAAGGCTTCCTGTTCTTTCGCTGCAGCTTCGATCACGCCCATCCACGCCGCTTGCGCGCTCTCACCGAGTTTCAAGCGGGTGTCGACTTCGTCGGTCAGTTCCGGGTCGTCGAGCATTTCTTGGTGAGTGATGAAGATCTCGCGGATGGCCTTGGCCTTGGCGCGCTCTATCAAACCTTGAATGTCGCGGCGAACCTGGCTCAGGGCTTTTTGCAGCCGTTCGCGCTCGATGGCCGGCGATTCGCCGCGCAGCGGGTAGTCGATGTCCTGCAACACTTGAATATGAGCCGGGCCGATGGCAATACCTGGTGCGGCGGCGACAGCCTGGATCAAGCTCCCGGGTTCCGGCGCGAGCATCACGCTGGCGATTTCAGCCATGGGCGTCTCTCGCGGCGCGCTCGGCGGCGGCAGCGGTTCGACCTCTTCACCCAGGCCTTCTTCGATGGCGGCCAGCAGCGCCGGCAACGCATCGGCGGCAATGCTCGGCTCGGCAATAAATTCCAAGACCTGACCGCGACGGGCGCCCAGGCTGAGCAATTTGCTCAGGCTCTTGGCCGACACGGCGCTGTCCTGGCCGTCAACGATGCGCACACGAATCTCGCCTTCGAAGTTTTTCGCCAGCTGCGCGAGGATTTTCGCCGGACGCGCGTGCAACCCGTGGGCATTGGCCAGGCCGATGCGTGCGCTGGGCCAGTCGGCGGGCAACTCGCCACCGAGCACTTCCAGGACCTTGCGGCTGCTGGTGGCGCGGCCCAGCTCATGACCGCGACCTTCGATGAGTAACGCGCAGAGTCTTTCCAGCAAGGCCTGGTGGGCCTCGCCGAGGCTGGCCAGGCAAAATAATCCGCTCAGCGGCTGACCGAGGTAGCGGATGGGTTTGTCCGGCGTGACGAAGGCCAGGCCCGGGCGCTTGACCGTTTGTTCGCTGTGCAACCACCACAGGCCGTCGCCCAATGGCAGGGCCTCGACCTGCTGCAACACACCGGCAAAACCGTTGCTCACGCAATCAGCCTGGCGCAACAGGCGAGCGCCACGCCACACCAGCTCCTCGAAATCGTCGGCCGACACGCCAAGACCGATCATTTGCGCGTCCAGCGCCAGTTCCTGCGGCGCACCTTGCAATAATTTCAACAAGGCTTCGGCGGAACCGGCGCGGCGCAAAGCCTGGCCCAGGTCGGTCTCGCCGAGGGCGCGGGTCAGCAGTTGCAACAGGCGCAGGTGCTCGTCGGACTTGGCCGCGATGCCAATCGCCAGGTAAACGATCTGGCCATCGCCCCAATCCACACCGTCGGGGAATTGCAGCAAGCGCACGCCCGTGGCATACACCAGGTCGCGGGTCTGCGGGGTACCGTGGGGAATGGCAATACCTTGGCCAAGAAAGGTCGAGCCCTGGGCCTCGCGAGCCTGCAAGCCGGCGAGATAACCCTCGGCGACCAGGCCATCGGCCACCAGTTTATCGGCGAGCAATTGCAGCGCGGCGTCTTTATCCACAGCCACCTGGGCCATGGATATCTGCTCTAGAGTGAGCTCGAGCATGCTTTCTCCTTTTTGGCGTCCGGTGGGCGCCAGGTATTGTTTTGAATGAATCAGCTTAGCGTGACAGGACGGCTTTTGGCGGTATCGCGGCAGTGCGGCCAAAAATCCTGAGAGCCTTGAAAATACGCTTGCTGAAACGTTTAATCTAGAAAGATTGGCACGTTACTCGATAATCTCTCATCCTTGAAGTGCAACTTGTCGAAACGGCTCGCAGGATGATCATCGCTGCGAATCGGGTAGGATGAGCCTTCAGTGTCGCGGCATACTCGAAAAAACAAGGAAAACCGGGTTGAAACTCAGTGATATCGCCCAGCTTGCCGGTGTGTCCGTGACCACCGCCAGCTACGTCATCAACGGCAAGGCCGAACAGCAACGCATCAGCAACGCGACCGTCGAACGGGTGCGGGCGGTGGTCGAGGAACACGGCTTCACGCCCAACCCCCAGGCCGCCGGGCTGCGCAGCCGGCATACCCGCACCTTGGGTTTCATCCTGCCGGACCTGGAAAACCCCAGTTACGCGCGCATCGCCAAGCTGTTGGAACAAGGCGCCCGCGCCCGAGGCTATCAGCTATTGATCGCCAGCTCCGACGACGCGCCCGACAGCGAACGCCAACTGTTGCAACTGTTCCGCGCGCGACGCTGCGATGCGCTGATCGTCGCCAGTTGCCTGCCCGCCGAAGACGACAGTTATCGCCAGTTGCAGGCCAAGGGCATCCCGATCATCGCCATCGACCGGGTGATGGAACCCACGCATTTCTGCTCGGTGATCAGCGATGACCGCCAGGCCAGCCTGCAACTGACCCGCAGCCTGCTGGAAACCCATCCACAGCAGATCGCATTGATCAGCGCCCGTCCCGAACTGAGCATCAGCCAGGAACGGACTGCCGGTTTTCGCGAGGCGCTTGCCGGGTTCGACGGCCAGGTGTTGATCGAGCATGGCGAGTCCTTCAGTCGGGAATGCGGTCGACAGCTCATGGACGAAATGCTCGCGCGCCTGGGGCATTTGCCCGACGCGTTGATCACCACCTCCTATGTGCTGCTGCAAGGGGTATTCGACGCCCTGCACGATTTCCCGCTCAAGTCGCGTCCGCTGCGCCTGGGCACGTTTGGTGATACGCAGCTGTTGGACTTCCTGCCGCTGCCGGTCAACGCGATGTCCCAACAGCACCAATTGATCGCCGAAAAAGCCCTGGCGCTGGCGCTGGCAGCTATCGAAAACAATGACTATCAACCCGGTGTACAGGCGATTGCCCGTACGTTCAAGCAGCGTATCCACCCAGGCTGAAAGCTCCCGCGGATCGAAGCATGGAACTGATCGATACTCACACTCACCTGGATTTCCCCGATTTCGATGCGGATCGTCCGGCGCTGCTGGCCGAAAGCCGCGCCTCGGGCGTCCGGCAAATGGTGGTGCTGGGGGTGCATCGGGACAACTGGCAGCGGGTCTGGGACCTGGTGCAAAGCGACTCGGACTTGTACGCCGCGCTGGGCCTGCATCCGGTTTTCCTTGACCAGCATCGCCAAGAAGATTTAACCCTGTTACGCCAATGGCTGAGCCGCCTGGTTGGGCATCGGCAGTTGTGTGCGGTGGGTGAAATCGGCTTGGACTATTACGTCGACACCCTGGACCGTGACCGTCAGCAAGCACTGTTCGAAGCGCAGCTGGAACTGGCCGTGGAGTTCCAATTGCCGGCGCTGATCCATGTGCGCCGCAGTCACGCCGCCGTGATCGCCACGCTTAAACGTATCTGTCCCGAGCGGGCCGGCATCATCCACGCGTTCGCCGGAAGCTTCGAAGAGGCTCGCGAGTACATCAAGCTCGGTTTCAAGCTCGGTCTTGGCGGCGCCGCCACCTGGCCACAGGCCCTGCGGATGCACCGGGTGCTGCCAAAACTGCCGCTCGACGCGGTGGTGCTGGAAACCGACTCACCAGACATGGCGCCGGCGATGTTTCCCGGCCAGCGCAACAGCCCGGCGCATTTGCCAGCGATTTGCGAGGCGCTGGCGGGGATCATGAATGTCAGCCCCGAGCGACTGGCCAAGGCCAGCACGGCAAACGCCTGCCAACTGTTCAACTGGTGAACCCGCTGTGTGGCGGACCTAGGTTTCACACCCGAAACGCATTGATCAACTGCTTGAGCTGCACCACTTGGGCGGACAGTTCGCGACTGGCGTCTTCAGTCTGGTGCGCGCCCTCGGCGGTGCGTTCGCCGGCGCGGTTGATTTCGACGATGTTCTGGTCGATGTCATGGGCCACCGCCGTCTGCTGCTCCACCGCAGCGGCGATCTGTTGGTTCTGGTCGACGATCATGCCGACAGCGCCGAGGATATTGTCCAGCGCCTGCTGGACCTTTTCCGACTGACTGACGGTGCCGCTGGCCATCTCGTGACTGGTGCCCATCGCTTTGACCGCTGCGCCCACGCCACCGTGAAGACGGCTGATCATTGCTTCGATTTCTTCGGTCGATTGCTGGGTCCGCTTGGCCAGGGTTCGCACTTCATCGGCCACCACTGCGAAGCCGCGTCCTTGCTCTCCGGCCCGGGCCGCTTCGATCGCGGCGTTGAGCGCCAACAGGTTGGTCTGCTCGGCAATGCTTTTGATCACGTCCAGCACACGGCTGATGGCCTGGCTGTCGGTCGCCAGCTGATTGATGACCTGCACCGACTGATCGATCTCGTTGGCCAACTGGGCGATGCTGCCTTGCTGGGATTCCACCAGGCCGCGTCCGCTGAGGGTTTCGTCATTGACGCTGTGAGCGCTGCTGACCGCCGCGGCGGCGCTGCGGGCAACTTCCTGGGCGGTGGCAGACATCTGGTTCATCGCCGTGGCGACCAGCTCGATCTGGCTGCGCTGCCCAGCAACGGCCTGATTGCTCTGGGCCGACACCGCTTCCACCTGCCCGGCCTGGCGCTCGACCTCGGCAACAGTGCGGCCGACTTGTTCGATCAAGTCATGGATCTTTGCCACCGTGCCGTTGAACACTTCACCCAGCTCGCCCAGTTCGTCTTTGCTGCGGGCCACGAAGTTGACCGTCATGTCGCCTGCTGCGACCTTATCCATCATCGCGCCCAGATGTTTGAGGGTGGTGCGCGTCGAGGCGTAGAAGCCAGCGTAAAGATAAAAAATCGATAGGAAAACGGCCGCCAATGCCGCGGCTTGCAACACCATATGGCTGCGGTTCTGCTCCAGGCGATGCTGCAACTGCACATCGAGAAAGCCCAGGGTTGCTTCATTCAACCGATAGGTCTGTTCCATCAAGCCGCTGACCTGCTCAAAAAACGCCGGCCAAGGCGCATCCAACGTGTCCGCCATCACCACTTGTTCTTCGATCAGTTCGGCGGCCTGTTTGAGCGTACTTTTGCTGCCGCCGGCCTGATCGACCAGCGTCTGCCCTGCCGCCTGGCTGGAGCCTAGGACATCCTGCAGTTTCAGGTCATATTCGCCCTGGAGTTTTTCGATCTGTACCAGCAACTCGTCGAACCGGGTGCTCGACGCCGAATTGAGAAAACCCTGCCCCAAGGACGAAGCACCCAACGCGCGACCTTCACCCAGAATCTGAGTGACCTTGGGCGTTACGCCAATAATCAGCTCGCTGAGCTGGCGAATGTCGCCCTGGTTGTCCCGGCTCAAGCCCGCCTGACTGGCGATGATCTGGCCAAACATCTGCGCGTTATTGAGCAATTTACCGATCAAGGCACTTTTGCTTTGCAGAGAGCTTTCGGCCTGCTGGACCTTGAAGGCGGCGATCAATTCGTCGCGCTTGGCATCGAAGGCGCTGACGTGCTCTGGCTCCACGGCCATGGCGCTCATGCTTTGCAGGCGCAAGAGCACTTGTTGCTCAAGGGCGGTAATTTTCGCTTCCACGTCGCCGGCCTTGCCCGACTGGCCCAAGCTGGCGTTGATTTGCACCAGGTTGTTCAGCGTCTCCAGGTCTCGACGCAAGGTGAGGCTGCTGCCCAGCAGGTCGAGGCTTTGCAGCTCCACTCGCGTGCCCTGAAACTCCCGATAGGAGTCGCGCACCAGAAAGAAGTTGGTCACCAGCATCGGCAGCAGGAACAGCACGCTGATCAAGCTGAACTTCATGCCGAAGCTCAGGCGGTTCATCAGGGCAACGGCGGGCCAGAGCAAACTCTTCACAAGGAAGTCTCCCGGTAGCTTTTTATTTTTATGGGGCGGGCACGCAGAAGCAGCAGAAAGCCACTACGCGGGCACTGCGTCTGTATAGCCTAAATCACCAGGGAGATTTGTAACTTAAGGTTAACGAGAGGTTGGCCGCAGACCATCGTGGCGAGGGAGCTTGCTCCCGCTGGCCTGCGAAGCAGGCCCCAAGGTTTCTTCAGCAAGATTGCCTTTTCCAGGATTGCGGCTGCTGCGCAGCCGAGCGGGAGCAAGCTCCCTCGCCACAAAAGCACGGCCACAACCCTGTACGCATTGATCAGGCCAACACCGTCCACAACGCAAACCCGGCGTACCAGAGCACCGCAGCGCGCAGCAGCAGTTCCCAGAGCCGATCCAGACTGTTGATGCCGTCCGGGCCGGCGACTGGTTTCGGAATCTCGCCCGCCACCAGTCCCACCTTGTCGATAAGGTCGGCGGCGCTGATGTTCCAATTGAGCAACTCGTGCAGCATGACGCGGCTGACCGCTACGAAGTTGCCCACCAGGGCGAAGCTTGCCGCCAGCAACCGTACCGGCACCCAGTCGAAGGCATGGCGCAGTTGCGTCGCCCGCTCGGCCACCTCGGGGTTGTGGCTGTGGTCGGCGGCCAGCGCCAGCAATCGATAGCTCAGCGCAGCCACGGGGCCGAGCAGGAAGTACCAGAAAATGACCGCGAAAAAACTCTGGTAAGCCTCCCACAGCAAATGGCCTTGGACCCGCTCCAGCAACTGCTCGCCGTCGTCGGCATCGATGCCCAGGTCGCGCTTGGCCACATGAGTGGCCGCTTGCAGGTCTTCCCGGCGCCAGGCATCGCGAAACGGACCCAGGTCAGCCAACAGATCGCCGCGTCCCAGACTGTAGATCACCACCAACAGATGCACCGGCAATGCCAGCAACCCATAGGCCACCGGTTCCAACACCCATAGCAACAGTGCCAGCAGCGCCACTGGCAGCAGGACCATGACCACCAGCACCAACCAGGGCCGCTTGACCCAGCGTGGGCTCGCCTCCAGCTTGTTCAGCTCGCCCAGCCAGCCGCCATCACGCTGGACCCGCTGGCGCAAGGCCGAGAACTTCTCGATCCAGACGGCCAGCAGCAACACCAGAAAACTCATTGTCCTTCCCCTTCTATCAGGGCCGCTCGATAGCGCGCCCAGTCGAATGCCGGCCCCGGATCGGTCTTGCGCCCCGGAGCGATGTCGCTGTGCCCGCAGATTCGTTGCACGGTGATCGCCTTGAATGCTGCCTGTAACTGCCGGGTCAGATCCACCAGCGCGGCATATTGTGCGTCGGTAAATGGCAGATCATCGGTGCCTTCAAGTTCGATGCCAATGGAAAAATCGTTACACGTCTCCCGCCCTTCGAAGCATGAAACGCCCGCGTGCCAGGCACGATCCAGGCAGGAGACAAATTGGCTGATGACGCCGTCACGTTCAATCAGGAAATGCGCGGAGACGCGCAGGTCTGCGATACCGGCAAAATAGGGATGTTCCGTGACATCCAGGCGATTCTGGAAAAATTCCTGCACCTTGCCCGTCGCGAACTGTGCCGGCGGCAAGCTGATGTTGTGGATCACCAGCAGGGAGATTTCGCCCTCAGGGCGCGCATTGAAATTAGGCGATGGGCAATGACGCGCGCCATCGCACCAACCGCTTGCGGGGTCCAGCTGCATACAGGTTCCTTCGATGACGACGGTGAATGCCGTCAGTATGCCGCGATCGGCCTCGGCTGCGCGATCACTTGCCGCGATTGAGCTGGCGCAGATTGCCCAGAACCGATTCCAGCGCCCGGTCGAACAGCAGGGTATCGTCCAACAGCCGCGCCGCTCCCCGGCGGAATTCCAAGGCCAGGCTGGTGCGGCTGTGCTCCAGAACCTTGAGGCCGGTGCGGTTGACGAAGACAAACTTGCCGGTGGCCTGGATGATCGCCGCGAGCTTGCAACGAAGGTTGTTGTCTTCATCCTCTTGGAATTCGACCCAGCTTCCCAGGCGCAATTGGTCGACCTGGAGCAGGCCCACATCGTCGGCCGGCAGACGGACAGTCGTCTCCTCCATGGACGCTTTCGGCGCAGTCCGCAGGACGATAGGCTCCGCTACCTCGACCATGACCGGCGAATCGGCCGGTTCAGCCTGCTCGGGAGCCTGGCCCATCCGCTGAAGGGCCTGGACGTGAAGCACTTCCAGTTCGCTGAAAAATTCGCTGGTGGCGAAGGGGTCGAACGCCGAGCGGCTCAAGCCCTCGCGCAAGGCCTTGAGCAATTCCGGCACCATCGCCAGCAAACGCAGGCCCGCGTCGGACTCTTCGTGGTGCTGGACACTCCAGACCAATTGTTCGAGCGTCAGCACGTCTGCCTTCCATTCAACGGAATGCTCGCCATGCTTGAAGCCGGTCAGCAGCAACACCTGGCTCCAGGCTTGCTGCACAAAGTCCACCACGGCCTGGGGCAAGAGCTTGCCCAGCATGACCTGGTTCAGCGCGCCTTCGACTCGCTGGCGCGCCAGTTCGGCCTTTGCCCGCCCCTCTTCAGCGTCTCGAATACGTTGTTCCAACAACTCACTGCGGCGACGCTCGTCGCTGGTGAACGCCAGGAACTCGGCCAGTACCTCGGAAAAGATCGCCGGGTCGTCGACAAAATCGTTCAACAAACGCTGCACCACTTGCTCGATGCGCAAGTACAGGGCATCACGCTGATGATCGTCGCATTCGCCCCAGCCCATCGCCGCAGCGGCGATTTCATTGAGCAGACGGCGGGCCGGATGATTACCACGACTGAAAAAGCTCTTGTCCTGCACCGCGACCTTGAGCATCGGAATCTGCAGTCGGCCGATCAAGGCCTTGAGGATATCCGGCAAGTTATGGTCTTCGAGAATGAACTCGAACATCATCGCGATCAGATTGATCACGTCTTCGTCGGCGCCATCAACGACCCGGGACTTGCCGCTCTTGACGCTGACCCGGGTCAGCAACTGTTCCAACTGGCTACGCAGATCGAAATCATCCTGCACCGTAGGCGACGGCACATATTGCTGCAAATGAGACAGCAGTCGCAGCAGGTCTCGTGTCGAGATTGGCTGGGCCGGCGCGCTGGCCTCCAGGGTTGGCGCGACACTGCCACGAACCTGGACCAACAGTTTCTGCAACGCGGCGAACACTTCGTGCACGCTGTCATCGATGTCGTCGATCCTTGGCCTTGCCGCGCCAGCGGCCTTGGGTAGAGAGACCTCTTCAACGCGATCCGAGGCCCGACGCGACGGAGAGGCCTTGAGATCCGGCAAGATGCCCGTGGCAGCCAGCAGCTGATTGGCTTCGGTGTAGAGCTGGTCGCATTCGCTGAGCACATAGCGTTCGAAAAGTTTGAGCAGGATCAACTTGACCTTGATCCCCACACCCAGGTTGCGCCCGGCCTGGAGAAAATGCTCGCACAGCAATGCCGGGCTCAAGGGGTTCTGCTGGTTGGCCAACGGCCGGGCCAGCAACGCACTGAGCCGGGCCGTGAGTTGATCCAGCGAAACGCCATCGCGACTGAGCACCCGCGCGACCATGGTTTCCACCGCCAGGCGACGCTCCAGCTCGTCATGGTTTGGCTGGCTCGGGATCGCTCCCAGCACCGGCGCCAGCGTTGCCTGGGTGAGGTCGTATTGGGCAAGGCTGACGAACGCCTCGAAAAACTGCTCGATAAATTCGCGCTCGATACTTTTGCGTTTAAGCCGCAAGTCGCGCATGGCCTCGAAATAGAGATTCTGCTCAACATCGTTGCGCGCCCGATCGGACATTTCGAACAGTGTGTCATCGGCGTTATCGAACAACCCCTGCAAGCCAAGGCGCAACTGCTGTGCAGCCTTGTCGCGAACCTGAAGCAGAATCACAGGCAGGCGGGCGAGCGGCGAGCGAGTCGCCTGGTCGTTAGGCACCTTGTGCAGAGGCACCACATTCCCGTCATTGTGCATCCTGGCCTCCTGAAAACGGCATGTTCGGTTCGCGACGTCAAAGTCATGACGTCAATCGAAAGGCGGATTATCGGGTAAAGGACGTCAGTCACACCAGCACTGCTCTGTGACCAAGCTCAAATAGATCGCAATAAGTGACCGGCAAAATGGGTAAATGTTGCAAGGACGCGACCAAATACAAGCCAATCAGTCCCAAGTAGATATAATCGGGCCACTTTGTCTGTGGAGCCCGCTATGCCGAATCTACGTCTCGCCGACCTGACCGCCGAAATCGAAGCCAATGTGCGCCGCGCGTTGCTCGAAGACATCGGCAGTGGCGACATCACCGCGCAACTGATCCCCACCGAACGCCTGGCCAAGGCCACCATCATCACTCGAGATGCCGCGATCATCAGTGGCACGGCCTGGGTCGATGCGGTGTTTCGGCAATTGGACGCCCGCGTCGCGGTGCATTGGCAAGTCCGCGACGGCGACCGGGTGAACCCTGACCAGGCACTGTTCCACCTCGAAGGCCCGGCCCGTTCGTTGCTGACCGGTGAACGTAGCGCGCTGAATTTTCTGCAACTGCTATCGGGCGTCGCCACTCGGGCTCGTTACCTGGCGGATTTCGTCGCCGACACACAGGTCAAGCTGCTCGATACCCGCAAAACGCTTCCAGGGCTGCGGCTGGCCCAGAAATATGCGATCACCTGCGGTGGCTGCCATAACCACCGCATCGGCCTCTACGACGCCTTCCTGATAAAGGAAAATCATATCGCCGCCTGCGGCGGAATCGCGCAGGCCATCAACGCCGCCCACAAGATCGCGCCGGGCAAGCCGGTGGAAATCGAAGTCGAAAGCCTGGCGGAACTGAAAGAGGCGCTGGCGGCCGAGGCCGACATCATCATGCTCGATGAACTGAGCCTGGACGATATGCGCGAAGCCGTGCGCCTGAACGGCGGCAAGGCGAAACTGGAAGCCAGCGGCGGGATCAACGAAAACACGTTGCGCCCGATTGCCGAGACCGGCGTGGACTACATCTCGATTGGCGCGTTGACCAAGGACGTGAAAGCCGTGGATCTTTCGATGCGGCTCAGTCTCTGAGCCGCTTCGAGCGGCAAGCGGCAAGCGGCAAGCGGCAAGCTTCAAGCTTCAAGCTTCAAGCGGTTCAGCGCTTGGCTTGCAGCTTGCAGCTTGAGGCTTAAGGCTTAAGGCTTAAGGCTTAAGGCTTAAACGACGAGATTATTCATCTCGCAGTACTCATCCCAATCCACACCCAGTACCTCCGCCGCTTCCTTGTGCAAGACAAGGCGTTGCTCCTCGAACTCTTCCGGTGTGCTGGTGTACTTGAGGGTCAGCTCCCAAGGCTGCAGCCCCTGGGCCTCGGCCTCATCCTCGAATGCCCACTGGATCTGGTCTTTCTGGTCATCGGCGGACAAGTCCTTGATCTCATCCCGCAATTGCGGCGTGTCTTTGAGATACTTTTCCAGGGCTTCTTCGTGTCTGGATTCCTGGCTCAATTCATTAACGGTCATGGCGTTCTCGCTGATCTGGGAATGGAAGATGGATCTGGATCATCAAGGATCTCTCTGACGCAAAAAACCGTGTAACGCCCGGTTTATCTGGCCTTCAGAACCATTCGGGGATCATCTGAAAACAACGGCATTTATTTTTGGGACAGGGGAATCCTAACAGAGACGCAAGCCAGTGCAACAACCGGAATAAAAGGAGGGCGCGTACGTGCGTGGTTACAGTTTCTGGGTTCCATGCGTGCAATTCGCCCTTTAAATTTCCACCTTCATCATTGAGGCTTCAACGAGCAGAGGCGTTCACATTGACCGCCCAATGACATGCAACTATATTCAGTTGCACCAAAAGGCATTCATGTCAAAAAATGAAAAACTTCTTGCACAGCTACTCAACGGGCAAAGCACATTCACTTGGTCGGAACTTGTCACCCTGTTATGTCGGCTTGGCTACTCCCCATTAGAAGGATCGGGCAGTAGGGTCAAATTCGACAATCGAGACCCGAGCGCAATAATCAACCTGCACAAGCCGCATCCCGGAAACGAGCTCAAAGCGTATGTGAGACGCCAGGTTATTGAGCAATTGAAAACAGGAGGCCTGATTACATGAACTCCCAACTGCAATACAAAGGCTATGTCGGCTCAATTGAAGCAAGCACCGAGGACAAATGCCTGTTTGGAAAGCTTCTATTCATTAGAGCGCTGGTGAGTTATGAGGGACAAACGGTAGCTGAATTGGAAACAGCTTTCCGCGAGGCGGTAGATGACTATCTACAAACCTGTCAGCAGCTAGGGCAGAAGCCGGAAATCCCGTGCAAAGGATCGTTCAATGTTCGTATCGGTCACGATCTTCATCTAGCAGCCGCTTTGGCGGCAACCCGCCAAAATGTATCGTTGAATGATCTGACACGCCAAGCGCTGAACGAGTACCTACAGCACCACGTATAAAATCGCGGGAAAAAAAGCTTTTTGCCCGAGACAGGAATCGAACCTGCGACCTTCGCGTTACGAGTGCGCTGCTCTACCGACTGAGCTACACGGGCGTGGGGCTAAACCTAGCATTGAGCCAGAGGGCAGGCAACCTGTGACAAAAATGATTTTTGCGCACACAGCAAAACGCCCCGAACCAGTCGGGGCGTTTGCTTGTTTCAGCGGCTAAGCGAAAGGGTGATTAAACGCCCGACGCCTTGGCTGCTGCGACGTCCTTGATGGACAGCTTGATACGGCCGCGGTTGTCCACGTCCAGAACCAGCACTTCCACTTCCTGGCCTTCCTTGAGGATGTCGGTCACTTTCTCGACGCGAGCATCGCTCAGCATGGAGATGTGAACCAGACCGTCCTTGCCCGGCAGGATGTTGACGAACGCGCCGAAGTCGACGATGCGTTCAACCTTGCCGACGTAGATCTTGCCGATCTCGGCTTCCGCGGTGATGCCCAGGACGCGCTGGCGTGCTGCTTCTGCCGCTTCCTTGGTTTCGCCGAAGATCTTGATCGAACCGTCGTCTTCGATATCGATCGAGGCCTTGGTTTCTTCACAGATCGCACGAATGGTCGCGCCGCCTTTACCGATGACATCACGGATTTTGTCGGTGTCGATTTTCATCGCGATCATGGTCGGAGCATTTTCCGACAGCTCGGTACGGGACTGACCAATGATCTGGTTCATCTGGCCGAGGATGTTCAGGCGCGCTTCCAGGGCTTGGCCCAGGGCGATTTCCATGATCTCTTCGGTGATGCCCTTGATCTTGATGTCCATCTGCAGTGCGGTGACGCCCTTGGCGGTACCGGCCACTTTGAAGTCCATGTCGCCCAGGTGGTCTTCGTCACCCAGGATGTCGGTCAGGACCGCGAATTTCTCGCCTTCCTTAACCAGACCCATGGCGATACCGGCAACCGGCGCCTTCATCGGCACACCGGCGTCCATCAGGGCCAGGGAAGCGCCGCAGACCGAAGCCATCGAGCTCGAACCGTTGGACTCGGTGATTTCCGAAACCACGCGAATGGTGTACGGGAACACGTCAGCGGCTGGCAACATGGCCTGGACCGAACGACGGGCCAGACGGCCGTGACCGATTTCGCGACGACCGGCGCCACCCATGCGACCACACTCGCCCACCGAGAACGGAGGGAAGTTGTAGTGCAGCATGAACGGGTCTTTCTTTTCGCCTTCCAGGGTGTCGAGCAGTTGCGCGTCACGGGCTGTGCCCAGTGTTGCAACGACCAGCGCCTGGGTTTCGCCACGGGTGAACAGGGCCGAACCGTGGGTCTTCGGCAGGACGCCGACTTCGATGTTCAGCGGACGTACAGTGCGGGTGTCGCGACCGTCGATACGTGGCTTGCCGTTGACGATGTTTTCGCGAACGGTGCGGTATTCGATTTCACCGAATGCAGCCTTGACGTCGCTGGCCGATGGCTGGCCTTCTTCGCCGGACAGCTTGGCAACGACCTGGTCTTTCAGCTCACCCAGGCGCGCATAACGGTCGGCCTTGATGGTGATGGTGTAGGCCTGGGAGATCGCTTCGCCGAACTCGGCACGGATCGCGCCCAGCAGCTCGGTGGCTTCTGGCTGTGGAGCCCAGGTCCAGGTTGGCTTGGCGGCTTCGGCAGCGAGCTCCTTGACGGCGTTGATCACCACCTGGAACTCGTCGTGGGCGAACAGCACGGCGCCCAGCATCTGGTCTTCGGTCAGCTCCTTGGCTTCGGATTCAACCATCAGCACGGCTTCGGAAGTACCGGCCACGACCATGTCCAGGCTCGACGCCTTCAACTGTTCGTAGGTCGGGTTCAGCAGGTAGCCGGTGCTCTCGTGGAACGCGACGCGGGCAGCGCCGATCGGACCATCGAAAGGAATGCCGGAGATCGCCAGGGCAGCCGAGGTACCGATCATCGCAGCGATGTCCGGATCGGTTTTCTTGCTGGTGGAGACGACGGTGCAGACAACCTGCACTTCGTTCATGAAGCCTTCAGGGAAAAGCGGACGGATCGGACGGTCGATCAGTCGGGAAGTCAGGGTTTCTTTCTCGGAAGGACGGCCTTCGCGCTTGAAGAAACCGCCAGGGATCTTACCGGCAGCGTAAGTCTTTTCCTGGTAGTGAACAGACAGAGGGAAGAAGCCTTTGCCTGGATCGGCTTGCTTGGCACCGACAACGGTCACCAATACGCTGACGTCGTCGTCAACGGTGACCAGCACTGCGCCGGAGGCCTGACGGGCGATACGGCCAGTCTCGAGGGTAACGGTCGACTGACCGAATTGGAATTTTTTGATTACCGGGTTCACGGTGTCCTACCTTCTTTGTGGCTCTTGGGGAACTTGTCTTCTTGCGAAATTCTTGGGCAATGGCGGGAGTCGGCCCGACGCCTGTCCAGGGTAAAACGTGTATCCAGATAAAATTTGAGGCTGGGAGCCTGCCATGCGCCAGCGGGAAACCCACTGACGTACGACAGACCACCAACCTCTAGCGCAATCGCTGATTAGCGACGCAGACCCAGGCGACCGATCAGAGTCTGATAACGACCCAGATCCTTGCCTTTCAGGTAGTCCAGCAGCTTGCGACGCTGGTTTACCATGCGGATCAGACCACGACGGGAGTGGTGATCTTTACCGTTGGCCTTGAAGTGACCTTGCAGCTTGTTGATGTTGTGGGTCAGCAGTGCAACTTGCACTTCTGGCGAACCAGTGTCACCAACAGCTTGCTGGTAGTCAGCTACGATTTGAGCTTTTTCTTGAACGTCGAGAGCCATGAGGCAATCCTTTTTAGTCAGGAAACTGTTTCAAAGAAACAGCTTCAACAGGCCAGGGACAAATCCCTGTATCTATAAATGAGTAGTGACCGTGCCTGTTAACAGCCACACTCGCCAACCTGTTGTTACGCAGGCTGGTTCCGGTCATTCCGACCGAATCAGTCGACGCGGCGCAATGCGCCCGTCTTCGCTCACTTCACCGATACCGATGAAGCGACCGTTGTGATCCTGCACCCGGACCATACCGAACTTCGGTGCATCCGGGGCACGTACTGGCTGGCCATTGAGCCAGTAGAACGCGCTGTGTTCGGAGAATTGCAGTAACGGCCAATCCAGCAAGCCGCTGTCCGAGGGCATCAGGAAACGGTCGACCGCTTCGTTACCGCCTTCGGCATGCACCGCTTCCAGCTCTTCCAACGTGACCGTCTGGGCCAAGGTGAATGGCCCGGCCTGGGTCCGTCGCAATTCTGCCACGTACGCGCCACAGCCGAGCTGCTCACCGATATCCTCCACCAGGGTGCGGATATAAGTGCCTTTGCTGCAATCCACGGCAAGCCGCGCAGTATTACCGTCAAAGGCGAGCAATTCCAAGCGCGCAATAGTAACAGAACGCGGTTCACGCTCCACTACTTCGCCGGCGCGAGCTAGCTTGTACAGTGGCTGGCCATCACGCTTGAGGGCAGAGTACATCGGCGGTATCTGACTGATTTTCCCACGAAATCCGGGTAATACCGCTTCTACATCCGCCTGACCAACGGTCACCGGGCGCTCCAGCAAGACCTCACCTTCGGCGTCCGCCGTGGTGGTGGTCTTGCCTAGCTGGGCGACGGTTTCATAACCCTTGTCGGAGTCGAGCAGGTATTGGGAAAACTTGGTCGCCTCGCCGAAGCACAGCGGCAGCACGCCGGTGGCCAGAGGATCGAGACTACCGGTGTGCCCGGCCTTCTCGGCATTGAGCAGCCAGCGAACCTTCTGCAACGCCGCGTTGGAGGTAAACCCCAACGGCTTGTCGAGCAGGATGATACCGCTGACGTTACGACGGATACGTTTGACCTGAGCCACCGTTTACTCCTTGGTGTCTTCGGGTTCAGACGCCGCCGGGTGCTGGCTGTCTTCAGCCACGGCGCGCTCGATCAGGGCCGACAGATGCGCACCCCGCACGACGCTCTCGTCGTAGTGGAAGTGCAGCTGTGGAACGCTGCGCAGTTTCATCTCCCGAGCCAGTTGCATCCGCAGGAAACCAGCGGCCGAGTTGAGCACCTTGATGCTCTGGGCGATTTCTTCCGCACTGTCCTGGCCCATCACGGTGATGAAAATCTTCGCGTGACCGACGTCACGGCTGACTTCCACAGCGGTAATGGTGACCAGGCCGACACGCGGATCCTTGACTTCGCGGCGGATCAGTTGGGCCAGCTCACGCTGCATCTGATCGCCGATTCGTTGGGTACGGCTGTATTCTTTTGCCATGTCTTGTTACCTGTTACTGCCCCACGGTCAAACCCGTGTGGTCTGAAAGCGGCAAACGCCCGGCCTGGCAAAAGCCAGACCGGGCGTTGCGTTTAGAGTCCGCCAACCAGGCAGCGCATGTTCATGCGACTGCCCGGTGCGGCTCTTGAAGTGCGCGAGTCAGAGGCTGCGAGCAACCTGGACCTTCTCGAAGACTTCGATCTTGTCGCCGACCTTGACGTCGTTGTAGCTCTTGACGCCAATACCGCATTCCATGCCGGCACGTACTTCGGAAGCGTCATCCTTGAAGCGGCGCAGGGACTCCAGCTCGCCTTCGAAGATCACGATGTCTTCACGCAGTACACGGATTGGACGGTTACGGTGAACGACACCTTCGATCACCATGCAACCGGCGATGGCACCGAACTTCGGCGAACGGAACACGTCGCGAACTTCGGCGGTACCCAGGATGTTCTCGCGAACATCGCTGCCCAGCATACCGGTAAGGGCTTTCTTGACGTCTTCGATGATGTCGTAGATCACGTTGTAGTAACGCATATCCAGACCTTCCTGCTCGACGATCTTGCGTGCGCCAGCATCGGCACGCACGTTGAAGCCAAACAGTACAGCGCTGGAGGCCAGTGCCAGGTTGGCGTCGGACTCGGTGATACCACCGACACCGCCACCGACCACACGCACTTGCACTTCGTCGTTACCCAGGCCGTTCAAGGCACCGTTCAACGCTTCCAGCGAACCACGGACATCGGATTTGAGGACGATGTTAAGCGTCTTCTTCTCCGCCTGGCCCATGTTCTCGAAAATATTCTCCAGCTTGCCGGCGTGAGCGCGAGCCAGTTTGACTTCGCGGAACTTGCCTTGACGGAACAGAGCCACTTCACGGGCTTTCTTCTCGTCAGCCACCACGCTCATCTCGTCGCCAGCATCCGGGGTACCGTCCAGGCCGAGGATCTCGACAGGGATGGAAGGACCGGCTTCCTTGATTGGCTTGCCGTTCTCGTCGAGCATGGCACGTACACGGCCATAGTTCGAACCGACCAGCACCATGTCGCCTTGGCGCAAGGTACCGTCTTGAACCAGAACGGTAGCAACCGGACCACGACCTTTGTCGAGTCGCGATTCAACCACGACGCCTCGGCCAGGAGCCGAAGGAGTCGCTTTCAGTTCCAGAACTTCAGCTTGCAGCAGAACGGCTTCGAGCAACTCGTCCACACCAGTACCGACTTTCGCCGAAACCGATACGAACGGGGTGTCGCCGCCCCATTCTTCCGACGTCACGCCGTGAACCGACAGTTCGCTACGGATGCGATCGAGATCAGCGCCCGGCTTGTCGATTTTGTTCACTGCAACAACCAGTGGAACGCCGGCAGCCTTGGCGTGCTGGACCGCTTCAATGGTCTGCGGCATTACGCCGTCGTCCGCTGCAACGACCAGAATCACAATGTCAGTCGCCTTGGCACCACGAGCACGCATGGCGGTAAACGCGGCGTGACCCGGGGTATCGAGGAAAGTGACCATGCCGCGGTCAGTTTCAACGTGGTACGCACCGATGTGCTGGGTGATACCGCCGGCTTCGCCAGCAGCTACCTTGGCACGACGGATGTAGTCGAGCAGCGAAGTCTTACCATGGTCAACGTGGCCCATTACGGTCACGACAGGCGCACGGGAGAACGTCTCACCTTCAAACTTCAGGGACTCCGCCAGGGAGTCTTCCAGGGCGGTGTCGCTGACCAGGGTCACTTTGTGGCCCAGCTCTTCGGCTACCAGTTGAGCAGTTTCCTGATCAAGCACCTGGTTGATGGTCGCTGGAGTACCCAGTTTGAACATGAACTTGATGATTTCAGCAGCCTTGACCGACATCTGATTGGCGAGATCGCCAACAGTGATGGTCTCGCCGATCTGCACATCACGCACGACAGGGCCGGTAGGGCTCTGGAAACCGTGGGCGTTACGCTTCTTCAGCTTGGCCTTGCCGCGACCACCACGACGGAAGCCATCGCTTTCTTCGTCGGTAGTACGTGGGGCAACGCGTGGAGCAGGCGCTTTCTCTTTGACCGAGGCACGATGCGGAGCGTTTTTGCGCTCACCATCACCACTGCCACGACGACTGTTATCGTCGGCACGTGGTTTGTCCGGACGGCGTTGTTCGTTCTGCTTGTTGCGAACGTCAGCAGACGGTGCTGGAGCAGCGGCTACAACCGGTGCGCTTTCGCGTACTGGCTCGGCAACTACGGCAGGCGCTGCAACGGCGTCGTTAGTAACGGTTTGCCCAGCAGCAGGCTGGCGACGCGCTTCTTCTTCGGCGCGACGCTTGGCTTCTTCTTCAGCCTTCTGACGTGCAGCGTTTTCTACTGCGCGACGCTCTTCCAGCTCGCGTTTACGCTCGGCTTCGATTTCTTCCGGGCTGCGCTGTACGAAGACTTTCTTCTTGCGTACTTCAACGCTGATGCTTTTGCTACCGGCAACACGCAGGGTGCTGGTGGTTTTACGCTGCAGAGTGATCTTGCGCGGTTCTTCCACTTTCGCCTTGTGACTGCTCTTCAAGTGAGTCAGCAGGGACTGCTTCTCACTGTCGGTCACATGTTCCTCAGCGGCGGTGTGCGGCAGACCTGCCTCACGCATCTGCTGCAACAGGCGCTCTACCGGTGTTTTGACCTCATCGGCCAGTTGTTTCACCGTGACTTGCGTCATGCACTTCTCTCCTCAGGCCGCGCCTAATTACTCGAACCAGTGGGCTCGGGCGGCCATGATCAACTTGCCGGCACGATCATCGTCAATGCCGTCGATGTCGAGCAGATCGTCAATAGACTGCTCGGCCAGGTCTTCGCGGGTAATTACGCCGCGCACCGCCAGTTCCATCGCCAAATCCTTGTCCATGCCCTCAAGCGAGAGCAGGTCTTCGGCCGGATGGGCGTCTGCCAGCTTTTCCTCAGTAGCGATGGCTTTGGTCAACAAACGATCCTTGGCCCGAGCGCGAAGCTCGTTGACGATGTCCTCGTCAAAGCCGTCGATGTTGAGCATTTCCTCCACCGGTACGTAGGCAATCTCTTCCAGGCTGGTAAAGCCTTCATCGACCAGCACCTGTGCCAGTTCTTCATCGACTTCAAGCTCTTCGATAAAGTTGCGCAGGATGTCGCCGGTCTCAGCTTGCTGCTTAGCCTGGATGTCCGATTCGGTCATCACGTTCAGAGTCCAGCCAGTCAATTGGCTAGCCAGACGCACGTTCTGACCACCGCGACCGATGGCCTGAGCGAGATTGTCTGCGCCAACGGCGATGTCCATGGCGTGGGCATCTTCGTCGACGATAATAGCCGCCACTTCAGCAGGCGACATGGCATTGATCACGAACTGAGCCGGGTTATCGTCCCACAGGACGATATCCACGCGCTCGCCGCCCAACTCGCCGGATACGGCCTGGACACGCGAACCACGCATGCCGATACAGGCACCTTGCGGGTCGATGCGCTTGTCCTTGGAGCGGACCGCGATCTTGGCGCGCGAACCCGGATCACGGGAGGCGGCCATGACTTCGATCAGGCCTTCAGCAATTTCCGGCACTTCGATACGGAACAACTCGATCAGCATTTCCGGCGCGGTACGCGACAGGATCAACTGCGGGCCCCGGTTCTCGGTGCGGATTTCCTTGAGCAGCGCACGCAAACGCACGCCAACCCGGAAAGTTTCGCGAGAGATGATGTCTTCACGAGCCAGCAATGCCTCGGCATTGTTGCCCAGATCGACGATCACGTTGTCGCGGGTCACTTTTTTCACGGTGCCGGAGATGATCTCGCCCAGGCGCTCGCGATAGGCATCAACGACTTGCGCGCGCTCTGCTTCGCGAACTTTCTGCACAATGACTTGCTTGGCAGTCTGCGCAGCGATGCGACCAAACTCGATGGATTCGATCTTTTCTTCGACGACATCACCTACCTTGGCGCCAGGATGCGTTTCAGCAACCTTGCTCGGCCAGGTTTCGATGGCCGGATCGTCCAGATCGGCTTCTTCGACTACCGTCCAGCGACGGAAAGTCTCATAGGCACCGGTGTGGCGATTGATCTCCACACGTAAATCAACTTCGTCCTCGAACCGCTTCTTGGTAGCAGTGGCCAAAGCCAGCTCAAGCGCTTCAAAAATAACGTTAGCCGGTACGCCCTTTTCATTGGATACCGACTCAACAACCAGCAGTACTTCTTTGCTCATCGTACGCCTCGCCTTTCGCAAGCCATTGGATCCGCGGGATCCGCAGTATCTGGCACGTATCAGTCAAAACTGGGAATGATGTTGGCCTTGTCGATCATATCGATCGGCAACAGGAACTCATGGTCTTCTACTTGCACCACGACGTCCTGCTCTTCTACACCGCGTAGAAGGCCTTGAAAGTTGCGTCGGCCCTCGAAAGGCGAGCGCAGCTTGATCTTCACTTGTTCACCGGCAAACGAAGCGAACTGTTCGAGTGTGAACAGGGGGCGCTCCATGCCAGGCGAGGAAACTTCCAGGGTGTATTCGGAGGTGATTGGATCTTCAACATCCAGTACACCGCTGATCTGACGGCTGACGATGGCGCAATCATCCACCAACACACCGCCTTCCTTATCGATATAAACGCGCAACAGTGAGTGGCGACCTTGAGCCGAAAACTCAATACCCCAGCATTCATAGCCAAGGGCCACGACCACCGGGGCCAACAAGGCCTGCAACTGTTCTAGCTTGCTCGACACCTGAACCCCCTCGTGCATGTTTGTGCATGCTGTGCAAATAAAAAAAAATGGGCGAATCGCCCATCCCTGAAACGCCGTCGAACAGCGGCGTTGTAAAGTGTCCAGCTAACAAAAAGCCCCTTGGAAGGGGCCCTGAAACTGGTTGCGGGAGCCGGATTTGAACCGACGACCTTCGGGTTATGAGCCCGACGAGCTACCAGGCTGCTCCATCCCGCGACAAAGCTGGGGCGGAAGTATACGACTGATCCCTTACAGGGTCAATGTAACCCTTCCACCTACAAGAAAGCCCGCAATCGCGGGCTCTCCTGATAATTGGTACCGAGAAGGGGACTCGAACCCCTACACCCTATGGGCACAACCACCTCAAGGTTGCGTGTCTACCAATTCCACCACCTCGGCAATACAGCGTTTGAAACCTTCTTACTTCTGCTCTTGAGCTGGAGGCACGTCAGTCGCCGGATTGGCCGACTTTTGCTCTTGAAGCACCGGGACATCATCAGAAGCCGGTTGTTGCTTTGGCGCTTCCAACACCGCCGGGTTTGGCAAACCTACTTGAGTCAGCTCATGAGCTTTCTCTTTAGCAAAGTAACCTAACCCTAAGCTGGTTATGAAGAAACCGGCGGCGAGTATAGCAGTAAACTTACTAAGAAAGGTAGAGGAACCTTGGCTTCCGAATACAGTATTTGAAGCACCTGCACCGAAAGACGCACCAGCATCCGCACCTTTACCCTGCTGCAGCAATACGAGAGCGACTACACCCAGCGCGCCCAGCAGATGAAAAACGACTACGACTGTTTCCAGCATTTTTTCAGTTTCCCGCGGCGCGACAGATCGCACCGAACTCATCTGCATTCAGGGAAGCCCCACCAATGAGCCCCCCATCGATATCCGGCATGCCGAACAGTTCGACCGCATTGGCCGCCTTCACGCTGCCGCCGTATAGAAGCCGCACACCTTGTGCCACTTCAGAATTTTCTGCCGCCAACTGCGCGCGGATGGCTGCGTGCACATCCTGCGCCTGTTGCGGCGAAGCAGTCAGTCCGGTACCGATGGCCCAGACTGGCTCGTAAGCGATGACTGCCTTTGCAAACGCACCGACACCCAGGTCCTCGATGATGCTGCCCAACTGGCGAGCGACAACTTCGAGAGTCTTGCCTGCCTCACGCTGTTCGAGGGTCTCCCCCACGCACAACACCGGGATCAGGCCACAAGCCTGTGCCGCAGCAAATTTGCGAATCAGGGCCCTGTCCTGCTCGCCCATGATCAGGCGACGCTCGGAATGACCGACCAGGACCAGTGAACATCCAGCATCCACCAGTTGACTCGGCGCGATCTCACCGGTCAATGCACCCTGCATGGATTCCACTGCAGAGTTTTGTGCACCAACCGAAATCGACTTGCCTTTCAAGCCATCAACCACTTGGTTGATATACAGGCAAGGCGGGAACACCGCTACATCAACACCGCTTGGCAAGGCCAGATTGCGAAGGCCTTTGATCAGCTCAGCGACGCTGGCGCGGGTACCGTGCATCTTCCAGTTACCAGCTACCATAGGGCGACGCATGCTGTACCTCGTCGGTCAAAGTGGGCGCAGATGTTACCCAACCGATTCATGACTGGCAAGCCGAATTCAGGCAGAAACTTCAGTAACAAGTTTTGCCAGCTCTTCAGCATAACCGCGGACCTGTGCTTCATCCTCGCCTTCGACCATGACACGCACCAAAGGCTCTGTACCCGACTTGCGCAACAACACGCGCCCTCGCCCAGCCATTGCCTGGGTTACACGCTCGCTGGCCTGCTTGACCGTCGGGTGCTCGATAGGGTTTGCACCGCCGCCGAAACGTACGTTGATCAGCACCTGCGGACACTTGCGCAATGCCTGTCGCGACTGCGCAAGACCTTCGTTGCGCGCCTTGAGGGCCATCAGCACTTGCAGCGCGGCAATAATCGCATCACCCGTGGTGGTATGGTCGAAGCAGACAATGTGCCCCGAGTTCTCGCCACCAATCACCCAATTGCGCTCCAGCAGCTCCGAGATGACATAGCGATCACCCACATTGGCGCGCACAAAGGGTATGTCCAGGTCCGCCAGGGCCAACTCGAGCCCAAGGTTGCTCATCAATGTTCCAACCACCCCGCCCTGCAGCTTGCCGCGACCGTGCAGGTCGCGTGCGATGATGAACAGCAGCTCATCACCGTCAACGACCGTGCCAGTGTGATCGACCATCAGCACGCGGTCGCCGTCGCCATCGAAGGCGATACCAAGATCGGCATGCTCGGCCAATACCGCCGCCTGCAAAGCCTCGGTATGAGTAGAACCGCAGTTGTGGTTGATGTTCAGCCCATTAGGCTGGGCCGAGAGCACCACCACTTCGGCACCCAGCTCACGAAAAACGCTTGGCGCGACCTTGTAGGTTGCGCCATGAGCACAGTCGACAACGATCTTCAGACCGGAAAAACTGGTACCCGTCGGAACACTGCCCTTGCAGAACTCGATGTAGCGACCCGACGCATCGTTGATTCGGGACACCTTGCCGATCTTGCTCGACTCGACCACGGTCATTGGCGCGTCCAGCAATTCCTCGATCATCAGCTCGATTTCGTCCGGCAGCTTGGTGCCCTTGCCAGAGAAAAACTTGATGCCGTTGTCGTCATGAGGATTATGCGAGGCACTGATTACGATGCCCGCCTGGGCCTGGAACGTTCGCGTCAGGTAGGCGATGGCCGGCGTAGGCATCGGCCCGAGCAGCATGACATCGGCACCCGCCGACGTCAGGCCGGCTTCCAGAGCCGATTCGAACATATATCCGGATATACGTGTGTCCTTGCCAACCAGCACTTTGCACGCGCCCATTTTTCGGAACGCCATCCCAGCGGCCCAGCCGAGCTTGAGCATAAAATCAGGGGTAATGGGGTATTCACCGACCCGACCACGAATCCCGTCGGTGCCAAAGTATTTTTTGCTCATAAGTGCTCCATCATTCTTATTCGGCTGAATCCACTGCTGCGATCATCCGCACGACATCCATTGTTTCGACTACATCATGCACCCGCAATACGCGCGCACCTTTTGTAATAGCCAAGGCGGCAAGTGCCAGACCGCCATGCAGGCGCTCTCCCACCGGACGGCCCAACGCGTTGCCTATCATGCTCTTTCGCGAGACACCGACCAACAGCGGCCGGCCCAGGGCATGCAAGGCTTCCATATGCTTGAACAGGCTCAGATTGTGCGCCAACGTCTTCGCAAAGCCGAACCCCGGATCGAGAATGATCCGCTCGGCAGGGATGCCGGCGCCGGCACACTGGCTCATGCGCTCCGCCAGGAACTCACCGACTTCCCGGGTTACATTGCCGTAGTGTGGGTCATTCTGCATCGTTCCGGGCTCGCCAAGCATGTGCATCAGGCACACCGGCAATCCCGTCGCAGCGGCAGCATCCAACGCACCATCACGCTGTAACGAGCGAACATCATTGATCAATCCCGCGCCCAAGCGCGCCGCCTCGCGCATGACCGCAGGCGTGGACGTATCGACTGAGATGATGACATCCAGCTCGCGATGTATGCGCTCGACAATTGGCGCCACTCGCTCCAGCTCCTCGGTAGGCGAAACCGCGCGCGCACCGGGACGGGTCGACTCACCGCCTACATCGATCAGCGTTGCCCCGGCCGATACCATGGCCTCGGCATGCCGCAATGCAGCGTCGAGCTGACTGAATCGTCCGCCATCGGAAAAGGAATCGGGAGTGACATTAAGAATGCCCATGACATGCGTATGGGCTAAATCAAGAACCCGGTTGCCGCAAGGCAACCGGGTTGAGGACTGGACAGAAGTCATTTCAAGCCTTAGACGTCGGCAGCCGGACCGCCGATGGGTGTTTCCGGACGCTCGCCCTGCACCGCCGGCGGCGTACCGGAGGTACCCGTGCCACCGGACCAGTCACGAGGCTCACGCGGCGTGCGGCCCGCCATGATGTCGTCGATCTGCTCGGCATCGATGGTTTCGTACTTCATCAAGGCATCAGCCATGGCGTCCAGCTTGTCGCGGTTATCCGTGAGGATCTGCTTGGCCGTCCCGTAGCACTGGTCAATGATGCTGCGAACTTCGGAGTCGATCAGCTTGGCCGTCTCACCCGAGAAGCTTGCATGCTGGCCACCACCACCGCGACCGAGGAACACTTCCCCCTCTTCTTCGGCATACATCAACGGCCCCAGTTTCTCGGACAAGCCCCACTTGGTGACCATGTTCCGGGCGATCTGGCTGGCTCGCATGATGTCGTTCGACGCGCCCGTCGTTACGCCATCGAAGCCCAGCGTCATTTCTTCAGCGATACGGCCGCCGTACAGCGAGCAGATCTGGCTGATCAACGCCCGCTTGGACAGGCTGTAGCGATCTTCTTCCGGAAGGAACATCGTCACGCCCAGCGCACGACCGCGCGGGATGATCGAGACCTTATACACCGGATCATGCTCAGGCACTACGCGACCCACGATAGCGTGACCCGCCTCGTGGTAAGCCGTGTTCTGCTTTTCCTTCTCCGACATGACCATCGATTTGCGCTCGGCGCCCATCATGATCTTGTCCTTGGCCAGCTCGAATTCCTTCATTTCCACGACGCGCTTGCCGGAACGGGCAGCGAACAGCGACGCTTCGTTTACCAGGTTCGCCAGATCGGCACCGGAGAACCCCGGCGTACCACGAGCGATGACCGCTGGAGCGACATCATCGCCCATCGGGACCTTGCGCATATGGACCTTGAGGATCTGCTCGCGACCGCGGATGTCCGGCAGCCCCACAACGACCTGACGGTCAAAACGGCCCGGACGCAACAGCGCAGGGTCGAGCACGTCCGGACGGTTGGTGGCGGCGATCACGATGATGCCGTCGTTCATTTCGAAACCGTCCATCTCTACCAGCAACTGGTTGAGAGTCTGCTCGCGCTCGTCATGACCACCGCCCATGCCCGCACCACGATGACGACCGACGGCATCGATTTCGTCGATGAAAATAATGCAGGGGGCGTGCTTCTTGGCCTGCTCGAACATGTCACGAACACGGCTGGCGCCCACACCGACGAACATCTCGACGAAGTCGGAGCCGGAGATCGTGAAGAAAGGCACTTTCGCTTCACCGGCAATCGCCTTGGCCAGCAAGGTTTTACCAGTACCGGGCGGCCCGACCATCAGCACGCCGCGTGGAATACGACCGCCCAGGCGCTGGAACTTGCCCGGATCGCGCAGGAACTCAACCAGCTCGCCGACTTCTTCCTTGGCTTCGTCGCAACCCGCGACGTCGGCCAGGGTGGTTTTGACCTGGTCCTCGGACAGTAGCCGAGCCTTGCTCTTGCCGAAACTCATCGGCCCGCCCTTGCCTCCGGCTCCGCCCTGCATCTGGCGCATGAAGAACATGAACACCGCGATGATGACGAGGATAGGGAAGCTCGCGACCAGAAGCTGGGTCCAGATACTTTGCTGCTCAGGCTGCTTGCCTTCAATCACGACATGATTGTCCACCAGGTCGCCGATCAGGCCGTTGTCCTGGATTGCCGGACGAATGGTCTTGAAGTTGTCACCATCGGCGCGCTTGCCGGTAATCACATAGCCATCAACGGCTACGCGCTCGACCTTGCCTTCCTTGACCTGCTGGAGGAAGTCGGAATAGTTGAGGGTCTGCGGCTCGTTAGGACTGGAGAAGTTGTTCATCACGGTCACAAGGACTGCAGCGATGATCAACCACAGGATCAGATTCTTTGCCATATCGTTCAATTAACTACCCTCTGAAGCAAGCTCCGCTACTGGCGCGCGCTTCGCATGATATTCACCGGCCTAACTTACTACATTACCTACGACTTGGCAGGCGCCGTCTGTAACCCTTTGTGAAACACTTTCTACACAATATTCGCTAATGCTCACCGGACGAAATACGAAAAACCTATCGCCCCGGTCGAAAAACCTCTTATTCCTCAGTGCGACCACGGAAACCACGGCCCAGCAGGTACTGCTCACGGGAGCGATCACGCGATGACTTCGGCTTGCGCGTCGTGACCTTCTCGAACTGCTTGCGCACGCTCTTGTGGTATTCGTCGAAGCCTTCACCCTGGAAGACCTTGATCAAAAAATCACCACCTGGCTTCAGCACCCGAGTCGCAAGATCCAGTGCCAACTCGCACAGAAACATCGATCGCGGCATATCAACAGACGCCAATCCACTCATATTGGGGGCCATATCGGAAATCACAAGGTCCACTTCGTTTTTTCCGACCGCTTCAAGGATCTGCGCCAGTACGGCGTCCTCGGTAAAGTCGCCCTGAATGAAGGTCACATCCGGGATACTGTCCATTTCCAGGATATCGGAAGCGATCAGTGTGCCTTGCCCACCAATCAGACGACTGGTCACTTGGGACCAGCCACCCGGGGCGGCGCCCAAGTCGATCACGCTCATGCCTGGACGGATCAAACGGTCTCTTTCCTGAATCTCCAATAGCTTGTAGCTGGCACGGGAGCGATAGCCGTCTTTTTGCGCCATTTTCACGAATGGGTCGTTGAAATGCTCTTGCAGCCATTTAAGACTTGTCTTGGAACGGGCCA
Organism: Pseudomonas sp. Z4-20; assembly: GCF_051131955.1. Classification (NCBI taxonomy): domain Bacteria; kingdom Pseudomonadati; phylum Pseudomonadota; class Gammaproteobacteria; order Pseudomonadales; family Pseudomonadaceae; genus Pseudomonas; species Pseudomonas sp. Z4-20. Next base: position 928,818 of record NZ_CP071641.1, on the reverse strand, counting down.
CGGGCCACCTCTGAAATATTAAATCGGGTCGTGATTAACTGGGCGGTCCCGGACTCGCTCGGGTAAACTGGCCGCCGCTTTTTACAAGATCAGACGCAGGGGTCAGATTATGCCGCTCACTCAAGAGCAGAAGAAACAATACAAATCCATTGGCCACCATCTGAAACCGGTTTTGACTGTGGCTGATAACGGTTTGACTGAGGGTGTACTAGCCGAACTGGAGCGCGCCCTGGGTGACCATGAGCTGATCAAGATCAAGCTCAACATCCTGGATCGCGAAGCCCGCCTGGCTGCCGTTGCCGAGCTGTGCAAAGTCGGAAAGGCAGACCTTGTGCAGGTCATCGGTAAAATGGCGCTGATTTATCGCAAGAACTTCAGCGTCAACAAGCAACTGTCGAACGTTCACCGCTTCAAGTGATGCCAAAGGGTCAAGGGTGTGCTTCGCGCACCCTGCCGCTCCAACCCGGAGCCGGCTGCAAGACCAGCACCAATCCGGAAAAACCCAATACCAGATAGCTGAATACCTGCCATTGCGTTGCATCGGGCCAGCCGAGGCGCACCGCCAGGAACATCCCGCACCCATACAACGACATGAGCAGCAATTGCCCACGAATGTCGCGCCAAAGACTGCCAAGGCCCTCGACCTGAACCAGCACCAAAGCCTGAAACAATATGCACGCTGCGGCAAACCCTACCAGCAGCGCCGTCAGCATACCCCCGATTTCATCGATGAGCAGCGGAGCCAGGCCGATTTGGCCCAGCACCGGCAGCAGACCAATGTGCAACAACCAGACGCCGCCCACCCACAACATCTGGGTGAGCTGCCAGATCATGGCGCCGGCACGTAGCGGGCGCCTTCGTTCAGATATGACGGACTTCGACAATCTCGTACTCGATGACACCGCTCGGCGTCTTCACGGCCACAACATCACCCTCTTCCTTGGCAATCAAGGCGCGGGCAAGTGGCGAACCAACGGAGATTTTGCCGAGCTTGAAGTCAGCCTCATCCTCGCCAACGATCTGGTAAGTGACGCGCTCATCGGTCTCGACGTTGGCGATTTCCACGGTGGTGCCGAAAATCACTTTGCCGGTGTGCGGGATCGTCGTGACGTCAATGATCACCGCATTCTGCATGCGACCTTCGATGTCACGTACACGCGCCTCGACCATGCCCTGCTCCTCTCGGGCAGCATGGTATTCGGCGTTTTCCTTGAGATCGCCCAACTCACGCGCTTCACCAATAGCCTGGCTCAAACGCGGGCGCTCGACCTTGGTCAGGAAAGCGTGCTCTTCTTCCAGGGCCTTCGCACCCTGAACGGTCATCGGATACTTGGTTATGCTCATGCCTTCAATCCTGCATGTAGATCCTGCAGGCGACGTACGGTCTTCTCGGGACCGAACTTGAGCGCCTCGCAGATCGCTTCGCCCGCCGCAATGGTCGTTGTGCAGTAAATCTTGTGCTGCAACGCGTTGCGACGAATGGAGTAAGAGTCGGCGATCGACTGGCGACCCTCGGTAGTGTTGATGATCAAGGTGACTTCGTCATTCTTGATCATGTCGACTACGTGCGGACGGCCCTCGGTCACCTTGTTTACGCGGCGCACCTTCAAGCCCGCCGCCTCGATCAACTTGGCGGTACCGGCAGTGGCGACCACTTCGAAACCCAAGTTGATCAGATCTCGGGCCACGCCTGCAACCAGTGGCTTGTCGTCATCACGCACACTGATAAACGCCGTGCCGCCGGTTGGCAGAACTTCGCTGGCGCCCATTTGTGCCTTGGCAAAGGCTTCTCCGAAGGTATCGCCCACGCCCATGACTTCACCGGTGGACTTCATCTCTGGGCCGAGGATTGGGTCAACACCCGGGAACTTGGCGAACGGGAACACCGCCTCTTTCACACTGTAGAAGTTCGGAATGATTTCCTTGGTGAAGTTCAGCTCTTTCAGGGTCTTACCCGCCATGACCCGGGCAGCGATCATTGCCAGGGAGACTCCGATGCACTTGGAGACAAACGGCACGGTACGGGAAGCGCGCGGGTTGACCTCAATGACGTAGATGTCTTCGCCTTGAAGCGCCAGCTGTACGTTCATCAAACCGACGACGCCGAGTTCCAAGGCCATCTTCTTGACCTGCTCGCGCATTTCGTCCTGGATGTGGGCTGGCAGCGAGTACGGCGGCAGCGAACAGGCGGAGTCACCGGAGTGAACGCCAGCTTGCTCGATGTGCTGCATGATCGCGCCGATCACCACATCCTTACCGTCGCTGACCGCATCCACGTCCATTTCAATGGCGCAGTTGAGGAAGTGATCAAGCAGTACCGGACTGTCGTTGGACACCTGCACCGCTTCGCGCAGGTAACGCTTGAGCTCGTCTTCCTGGTAGACGATTTCCATGGCACGACCGCCCAACACATAGGACGGACGCACCACCAGCGGGTAACCGATCTTGCCGGCGGCACGAATCGCTTCGTCTTCGCTGCGCACGGTGGCGTTCGGCGGCTGACGCAGGTTCAGACGCTCGACCATCTGCTGAAAGCGCTCGCGATCTTCGGCGCGGTCGATGGCGTCTGGGCTGGTGCCGATGATCGGCACGCCAGCAGCTTCAAGGGCACGGGCCAGTTTCAGCGGCGTCTGGCCGCCGTACTGGACGATCACGCCTTTTGGCTTCTCGACGCGGACGATTTCCAGCACGTCTTCCAAGGTGACTGGCTCGAAGTACAGGCGATCGGAAGTGTCGTAGTCGGTGGAGACGGTTTCCGGGTTGCAGTTGACCATGATGGTTTCGTAACCATCCTCACGCAATGCCAGGGCAGCGTGCACGCAGCAGTAGTCGAACTCGATGCCCTGGCCGATCCGGTTAGGACCGCCGCCGAGGATCATGATCTTGTCGCGGTTCGAAGGTGCGGCTTCGCATTCTTCTTCGTACGTGGAGTACAGGTACGCGGTGTCGGTGGCGAACTCGGCCGCGCAGGTGTCGACGCGCTTGTAGACCGGGAACACGTCCAGCTTGTGACGATGAGCACGCAGGCTCTTCTCGGTTACACCCAGCAATTTAGCCAGGCGCATGTCGGAGAAGCCCTTGCGCTTGAGACGGAACATGGTGTCGTGGTCGATGCTGGACATGCCCAGGGTCTTGACCTTCTCTTCTTCCTTGATCAGGTCTTCGATCTGCACCAGGAACCAAGGATCGATCATGTTCATGTCGAAGATCTGCTCGACGGTCATGCCGGCACGGAAGGCGTCGCCCACGTACCAGATACGCTCGGCCCCCGGCACGGTCAGCTCACGCTTGAGCTCGCTCATGGCGTCCGGATGGCTCAGGTCCAGCTTCGGATCGAGGCCACAAACCCCCACTTCCAGGCCGCGAAGGGCTTTTTGCAGGGATTCCTGAAAGGTGCGACCAATGGCCATGACTTCACCGACCGACTTCATTTGAGTGGTCAGGCGGGCATCGGCCTTGGCGAATTTCTCGAAGGCGAAGCGTGGCAGCTTGGTCACGACGTAGTCGATGGAGGGTTCGAAGGACGCCGGGGTCTTGCCGCCGGTGATATCGTTCGACAGCTCGTCCAAGGTGTAGCCCACGGCCAGCTTGGCGGCGACCTTGGCAATCGGGAAACCGGTGGCTTTCGAAGCCAGCGCCGAAGAACGGGACACGCGCGGGTTCATCTCGATGACCACCATGCGGCCAGTGTTCGGGCAGATGCCGAACTGAACGTTGGAGCCGCCAGTTTCCACGCCGATTTCCCGCAGTACCGCCAGGGAGGCGTTACGCAGGATCTGGTATTCCTTGTCGGTCAGGGTCTGGGCCGGCGCAACGGTGATCGAGTCACCCGTGTGCACGCCCATCGGGTCGAAGTTCTCGATGGAGCAGACGATGATGCAGTTGTCCTTTTTGTCGCGGACAACTTCCATTTCGTATTCTTTCCAGCCGATCAGGGATTCGTCGATCAGCAGTTCCTTGGTCGGCGACAAGTCGAGGCCGCGGGCGCAGATTTCTTCGAACTCTTCACGGTTGTAGGCGATGCCACCACCGGTGCCGCCCATGGTGAAGGATGGACGGATGATGCATGGGAAGCCAAGGCGTTCCAGGACTGCGTTGGCCTCGTCCATGTTGTGGGCGATGCCCGAGCGCGGGCAGTCCAGGCCGATGGATTTCATCGCCTTGTCGAAACGCGAACGGTCTTCGGCCTTGTCGATGGTGTCGGCATTGGCGCCGATCATTTCCACACCGAACTTCTCCAGGACGCCTTCGCGCTCCAGGTCCAGGGCGCAGTTCAGCGCGGTCTGGCCACCCATGGTCGGCAGCAGCGCGTCCGGACGTTCCTTCTCGATGATCTTGGCAACGGTCTGCCATTTGATCGGCTCGATGTAGGTGGCGTCGGCCATCGACGGGTCGGTCATGATGGTGGCCGGGTTGGAGTTCACCAGGATGACGCGGTAACCCTCTTCGCGCAGGGCTTTACAGGCCTGGGCGCCGGAGTAGTCGAATTCGCAGGCCTGGCCGATCACGATCGGGCCAGCGCCGAGAATCAGGATGCTTTTTATGTCTGTACGTTTTGGCATGGGTTTGTCACTCAAATCCGCAGGTCAGTCGGCTAGGCCGTCGAACAATCTTTGAAGCGCCCGAGGGGGCCGCCGGTTTCGGGGCCACCCTCAGGCTTCACGCGGTCAGCGTCGCTTGGCCATCTCATTGATGAAGCGATCGAAAAGCGGCGCCACATCGTTCGGGCCCGGGCTCGCCTCAGGGTGACCCTGGAAGCTGAACGCGCTTTTATCGGTACGCTCGATACCTTGCAGCGTGCCGTCGAACAGTGATTTGTGAATCGCCCGTACGTTAGCCGGCAGCGTGGCTTCGTCCACGGCGAAACCGTGGTTCTGGCTGGTGATCATCACCACGCCGGTGTCCAGGTCCTGGACCGGGTGGTTGGCACCGTGGTGGCCGTGACCCATCTTCAAGGTCTTGGCGCCCGAAGCCAGGGCCAACAACTGGTGACCCAGGCAGATACCAAATACCGGGATCTCGGTTTCCAGCACGTCCTTGATCGCCTGGATCGCGTAGTCACAAGGCTCCGGGTCACCCGGGCCATTGGACAGGAACACGCCGTCGGGCTTGAGGGCAAGGACATCGGCGGCCGGGGTTTGGGCCGGCACTACGGTGACGCGGCAACCGCGCGCTACCAGCATGCGCAGGATGTTCAGCTTGACGCCGTAATCGTAGGCAACGACGTGATACGGCAGCTCGGAAGCCTCGATCGTCGCGTGGCTATCGGTTTTCAGGTCCCAGACCGAAGAACGCCATTCATACTGTTTCTGGGTACTGACGACTTTCGCCAAGTCCATGCCCTTGAGCCCTGGGAAACCCTGGGCAGCGGCGATGGCGGCCTCGTCGGAAATATTGTCGCCGGCCATGATGCAGCCGTTCTGAGCGCCTTTTTCCCGAAGAATGCGGGTCAGGCGGCGGGTATCGATACCCGCGATCGCCACGACATTGTTGGTTTTCAGGTAATCGGACAGCGACATCGTGTTACGCCAGTTGCTCGCTACCAGCGGCAGGTCGCGGATGACCAGGCCAGCGGACCACACGCGATCGGACTCAGCGTCTTGCGGCGTGGTGCCGGTATTGCCGATATGCGGGTAAGTCAGGGTAACGATTTGTTGGGCGTAGGAAGGATCGGTAAGAATTTCCTGATAGCCGGTCATTGCGGTGTTAAACACCACCTCACCAACGGTCTGACCGTCGGCTCCAATGGCTTCGCCGCGAAAGATGCTGCCATCAGCAAGGGCGAGTATGGCTGGCTTAGTCAAGAAGACCTCCCGTAAATAAAGCCTGAAAGGGCGATCGCAGGTTGTAAAAAAGCGGAGTGACGTATGGACACGTCACCCCGCTTGTTCACTGAATTATTCTGCGCGCTTTTAGTGGACACACTAAAGCTGTAGCTTACAGAAAAAGGCTTTTTTGGTCCACCGCTAATGAGCCTTGAAGGCAGGGGAATGCGACAGGTCGTCGCGAAGCGGTTTAAAACGGGGCTCAGTATAACCTGAACCCCGCTATTGATGGCATCAACGCAGGTCGAGAACGTCCTGCATGTCGTACAGGCCAGGTTCGCAACCCTCCAGCCACAGCGCAGCCCGTACAGCGCCCTTGGCGAAGGTCATACGGCTCGACGCTTTATGGGTGATCTCCAGGCGCTCGCCTTCAGTGGCGAACAGCACGGTGTGGTCGCCTACCACATCGCCGCCACGCACGGTCGCGAAACCGATGGTGTCGCGTTCCCGCGCACCGGTATGCCCCTGGCGCCCGTATACGGCCACTTGCTGCAGGTCACGCCCCAGCGCATCGGCAATCACTTCACCCATGCGCAACGCGGTTCCTGAAGGCGCGTCGATCTTGTGTCGATGATGCGCCTCGATAATTTCGATATCCGCATCATCGCCCAAGACCCGAGCGGTCAGGTCCAGCAACTTCAGTGACAGGTTCACGCCCACGCTGAAATTCGCCGCGAACACGATCGGAATATCTTTGCCGGTCTCAGCCAACAATTCCTTTTGTGCCGCATCCAGGCCGGTCGTGCCGATCACCATGGCCTTGCCGGCCTTGCGGCAGATGGCGAGGTTTTTCAGCATGATTTCAGGCAGGGTGAAGTCGATCAATACATCGAACTCGTCGAGGACCTTTTCCAACCCACCGGACATCGGCACGCCGATACGTCCAATCGAAGCCAGCTCGCCAGCATCAGCTCCCACCAGCGTACTGTCGGGCCGGACAATGGCAGCCGTCAGGCCCGACAGCGGCGAACGCTGCTGCACCGCCTCGACCAGCGCCTTGCCCATGCGCCCCGCGGCGCCCATCACAGCTATACGTCGCATGCCCACTCCTTACAGGTCGCCGAAGAAGCGCTTCACGCCTTCGAACCAACCGGTGGTTTTCGGCGAGTGACTGTTGTCATCTGCCAGGGAGCTGCGGAACTCTTCCAGCAATTCCCGCTGGCGCCGACTCAGGTTCACCGGCGTTTCCACCGCAACGCGACACATCAGGTCGCCCGCACCACCGCCCCGCACTGGCGCTACGCCTTTGCCGCGGATCCGGAACTGCTTGCCGGTTTGCGTCCCCTCGGGAATCTTCAGCTTGACGCGACCATCGAGGGTCGGAATCTCAAGCTCGCCACCCAATGCCGCATCGACGAAACTGATCGGCACCTCGCAGAACAGATGTTTGCCGTCGCGCTGGAAGATCGCGTGCTCACGCACGTTGATCACGACGTACAAGTCGCCAGTCGGACCGCCTTGAGCCCCCGCCTCGCCTTCGCCGGAAAGACGAATGCGGTCACCGGTGTCGACACCGGCCGGCACTTTCACCGACAGCGTCTTGTACTCTTCGACACGCCCTTCGCCGTGGCAGGAGTCGCACGGATCGGAAATGATCTTGCCTTGGCCATGGCAACGTGGGCAGGTCTGCTGGACCGAGAAGAAGCCCTGTTGCATGCGGACCTGGCCGATACCGCCACAGGTGGGGCAAGTGACAGGCGAGGAGCCCTTCTTGGCTCCCGAACCGTCGCACGGCTTACAATTGACCAGCGTCGGAACACGGATATTGACCGTGGTTCCGCGCACCGCCTCTTCCAGATTCAGTTCCAACGTGTAGCGCAAATCACTGCCACGCTGGGCGCCACCACGGGCACCGCCGCGACCGCCGCCGAAGAAATCGCTGAACACATCGCCGAAGATGTCGGAGAAGTTCTGGCCACCGAAACCGGCACCGCCGCCGCCCATGCTCGGATCGACGCCAGCGTGACCGTACTGGTCGTAAGCGGCGCGCTTGCTGGAGTCCGACAGCACTTCGTAAGCCTCGTTGGCCTCCTTGAACAACTCTTCCGACGCTTTATCGTCGGGATTACGGTCCGGGTGGTGCTTCATCGCCAGGCGACGGTAGGCCTTTTTCAGGTCCGCTTCGCTTGAACCACGCTCGACACCCAATACTTCGTAATAGTCACGCTTTGCCATTAGTCTTTGCACTCTTGTAGGACGTTCGGCAAACCCCTCCTGAGCCTCGCCAAACTCGTTGAGCCCCAATACAGGCCCGGACCCAACTCACGTCGATTCAACGATCCTGGTCATAATTTTCAGCCAGGGCACCGGCCAAAACGCGGCGCCTATCGCTCGGAAAGCAGGAGCAGTCCCGATCACACCGCCAGCATCCGAGCGCTGTCGCATGCTGTAAAAATTCACTGGTTCCAGACACGCCAACGCGGGAGCAAGCTCCCGCGCGGCGACATCCTACCAGCCACCGCACAAACGCAGTCAACCGGCCGACAACAAGCGATTACTTGTTGTCTTTCACTTCTTCGAACTCGGCATCGACAACGTCATCGGCTTTCTGGGCCGATTCGCCTTGCTGCGCTGCACCTTCAGCTGGCTGGGCCTGCTCGGCATACATCTTCTGAGCCACTGGCGCGGAGACTTTGGACAGATCTTCGATCTTCGCTTCGATAGCGGCCTTATCGTCGCCTTTGACGGCAGCTTCAAGGGCAACCACGGCAGCTTCGATCGCGGTCTTCTCTTCAGCGGTCACTTTGTCACCGGCATCGGCAACCATCTTGCGAGTCGAGTGAACCAAGGCGTCGCCCTGGTTGCGGGCGCTGGCCAGCTCTTCGAACTTGCGGTCTTCCTCGGCGTTGACTTCAGCGTCACGAACCATCTGCTGAATTTCTTCCTCGGACAGACCGGAGTTGGCCTTGATCACGATCGACTGGGTCTTGCCAGTAGCCTTGTCTTTCGCGCCGACGTGCAGGATGCCGTTGGCGTCGATGTCGAAGGTCACTTCGATTTGTGGCACACCGCGCGGAGCCGGTGGAATCTCGGCCAGGTCGAACTTGCCCAGGGACTTGTTCTGGGTAGCCTGCTTGCGCTCACCCTGCAGCACGTGGATCGTCACGGCGTTCTGGTTGTCGTCGGCCGTCGAGAACACTTGGGATTTCTTGGTAGGAATCGTGGTGTTTTTCTCGATCAGCGCGGTCATCACGCCGCCCATGGTTTCGATACCCAGGGTCAGCGGGCTGACGTCGAGCAGCAGAACGTCCTTTACGTCACCGGCCAGAACGGCGCCTTGGATGGCGGCACCCATGGCAACGGCTTCGTCCGGGTTCACGTCCTTGCGCGCTTCTTTGCCGAAGAAGTCGGTAACCAGCTTCTGGACCAGCGGCATACGGGTCTGGCCGCCAACCAGGATCACGTCGTTGATCGAGCCGACGTCGATACCGGCGTCTTTCATCGCAATGCGGCAAGGTTCGATGGTGCGCTGAACCAGGTCTTCCACCAGCGCTTCAAGCTTGGCGCGGGAAATCTTCACGTTCAGGTGCTTAGGACCGGTGGCGTCTGCGGTGATGTAAGGCAGGTTCACGTCGGTCGACTGGCTCGAGGACAGTTCGATCTTGGCTTTTTCAGCGGCTTCTTTCAGGCGCTGCATGGCCAGCGGGTCACCCTTGAGGTTCATACCGCTTTCTTTCTTGAACTCGTCGACGAGGTAGTCGATCAAGCGGATGTCGAAGTCTTCACCACCCAGGAACGTGTCACCGTTGGTGGCCAACACTTCGAACTGGTGCTCGCCGTCGACTTCAGCGATTTCGATCACCGAAACGTCGAAGGTACCGCCACCCAGGTCATAAACGATCACGGTGTGATCGCCCTTGGCCTTGTCCATGCCGTAGGCCAGCGCGGCCGCGGTCGGTTCGTTGATGATGCGCTTGACGTCCAGGCCCGCGATGCGGCCGGCGTCTTTGGTCGCCTGACGCTGACTGTCGTTGAAGTAGGCAGGAACGGTAATGACCGCTTCAGTCACCGCTTCGCCGAGGTAGTCTTCGGCGGTTTTCTTCATTTTCTTGAGGATTTCAGCCGAGATCTGTGGCGGCGCCATTTTCTGGCCGTTCACTTCAACCCAGGCATCGCCATTGTCAGCCTTGGCGATCTTGTAAGGGACCATCTTGATGTCTTTCTGAACGACTTCTTCGTCGAACTTGCGACCGATCAGACGCTTCACCGCGTAAAGGGTGTTATGCGGATTGGTCACAGCCTGACGCTTGGCGGACTGGCCAACCAGGATCTCGCCATCGTTGGCGTACGCAATGATGGACGGCGTGGTGCGCGCGCCCTCAGCGTTCTCAATAACTTTGGCCTTGCCGTTTTCCAGCACGGAGACGCACGAGTTGGTGGTCCCCAGGTCGATACCGATAATCTTGCCCATGTTAACTCTCCCGGAACTTGGATTTTGTTGCCGCAGCAGTGGTGGCTAACTGCGGTAGCACTTAAACGCTTGACTTCTTAATGGGGCCGCTGCGCCCGATTTCAAGCCTGCTCATCAATAGAAGGCGAAACCGGTGCGGGCGCCTTGCTCACCACGACCATGGCCGGGCGCAACAGGCGACCGTTGAGCAGGTAGCCCTTCTGGAATACTTTCAGCACGCTGTTCGGCTCGACATCTGCGCTTTCCTGCATCGCCATGGCCTGGTGGTGCTCGGCATTGAAAGGTTCGCCGTGTGGATCGATCGCTTCAAGCTGATGACGCTTGAGGGTGTCCTGGAACATTTTCAGGGTCAGCTCGATGCCTTCGCGCATCGGACGGATGTTCTCGTCGTCCGGGTTGGACAGCTCCAGACCGCGCTCCAAGCTGTCGATGATCGGCAGCAGGTCGCCGGCGAAACGCTCCAAGGCGAATTTGTGGGCTTTTTCCACGTCTTGCTCGGCGCGACGGCGGACATTCTGCAAGTCGGCTGCGACACGCAACGCCTGATCCTGCGCGCCGGCCAGTTGCTCCTCGAGCACTTGTACACGTGCCGCCAGGTCTTCACCCGAATCCTGGGGAGCCTGATTGGCGTCTAGATTTTGCGTGTCCTGCGTCTGTTCGTCAGCCATAGAGATTTCTCCTTTCAACTTCGTCCGCGAGCTCGACTCGCGCTTCTGCCCGGATATATGGGGCCAGCTTTTCCAGCTTCAAGGGCCGCGCGACGAATTAACCTTACAAAAAACAGCTGCATATCCTTCGCTTCGGCGCTAAGAATTTCGATTATCCAAGCAAATCGAGCTAAGCGAGGGCATTGTCAGCCAGAAACAAAACACTGTATAAATAACCAGACCTAATGCCTGGGAGCGGCCTTATGCTGGTGCACCTGTCCGTACACAACTATGCCATCGTCGAACACCTCGACCTCGAACTCGACCGAGGCATGAGCGTGATAACCGGTGAAACCGGCGCCGGCAAATCGATCATGCTCGATGCCTTGGGCCTGACCCTCGGCGATCGCGCCGACAGCGGCGTGGTGCGCCCTGGCGCGGACAAGGCCGACATCCTGGCAACGTTTGACCTGGTCGACATTCCCGAAGCCAGCGCCTGGCTGGCCGAACGCGACCTGGACAACGATGGCCTGTGCATCCTGCGGCGGGTCATCACTGCCGAGGGTCGCTCCCGTGGCTATATCAACGGCACGCCCTGTCCGCTGGGAGACCTCAAGGCCCTCGGTGAATTGCTGATCGACATCCACAGCCAGCATGAACACCAATCCCTGCTCAAGACCGACACCCATCGGCGCTTGCTCGACGAGTACGCAGGGGCCACCGATCTGGCCCGCCAGGTTCATCTGGCAGCCCAGCGTTGGCGCCAGACCCGGCAGGAACTGGATCGCCTCTCCAACTCCGGCGACGAGCAACGCGCCCGCCACCAGCTACTGAGCTACCAACTCGAAGAGCTGGAGAACCTGGCCCTGGGTGAAAACGAGCTGGAGGAACTGGAGCAAGAGCACAAGAACCTGACCAACGCGGAAGCGTTGCTAGGCATTTGCCGGCAAGTGGTCGAGCAATGCAGCGAAAGCGATTCGGGCAATGTGCTGAGTGCGCTGACCGCAAGCCTTAACCGACTCTCCAGCGTCAGCAATTCGGTGGGGGCATTGGGCGAGGCAAGCAACCTGCTGACCAGTGCGCAGATTCAGGTCGAAGAAGCAGTCGGGGAGCTGAACCGGTTCCTTGATCATTTCGACGCCGACCCGGCGCGGCTTCAATACCTGGAAGAACGCCTGGACACTATCTATACATTGGCGCGCAAGCATCGTATTCAGCCAACCGATGTCGTCGAACTGCAGCAACGCCTGCTGGAAGAATTGGAAACCCTTAACGCCAACGATGAATCCATCGAACGCCTTGGGGACGAATTGGCCTCCTACGCGCGCCATTACCAGGAAAAGGCCAACGAACTCAGCGAACTGCGCCGGCAAGCTGCAACCGGATTGGCCAGCGCTGTAGAACAGGAAATCCAGCGCCTGGGCATGCCCGGCGGCCGATTTACCATCGAACTGCGCCCCAACGCCGGCGATGAACTTCAGCCCAATGGGTTGGAGCAGGTGGAATTGCTGGTCAGCGCCAACCCCGGCCAACCGCTCAAGGCACTGGCAAAAGTAGCATCCGGAGGTGAGCTGTCGCGCATCAGCCTGGCGATCCAGGTCATTACAGCGCAAACCTCGCGGGTGCCAACGTTGGTATTCGACGAAGTGGACGTGGGCATCGGCGGCCCTACGGCGGAAATCGTCGGCCAGTTGCTACGCAGGCTGGGCGAGCGCGGGCAGGTCCTGACAGTGACCCACCTGCCTCAAGTCGCCGCCCAGGGGCACCAGCATCTGTTTGTCCACAAGGTGCGTGGCGAGGACGCGACTCGTACCGCCGTGTCCAAGCTGAACAAGAACGAGCGCGTGGAAGAAGTGGCCCGGATGCTCGGAGGCATCGACCTGACCAAAGAGTCCTTGGCGCACGCCAAGAAAATGGTGGTGGCGGCGAAAATCTAGGAGACGCCATAAAGCAAGAAGGCGACCCGAGGGTCGCCTTCTTTCGTTTTGGGGGCTTTCACCCACGCGACGAACTTATTTGCGCTTGCGTACATGCAGGACGAGATGGTGATCGATCAGCTCGAAACCATACTCATCAGCAATCGCTTGTTGCAGTTTTTCGATTTCAGGACTGATGAACTCGATAACTTCCCGGGTTTCCACATCCACCATGTGGTCATGATGCTCCCCGTCAGCCAATTCAAAGACAGCATGACCGCCATCAAAATTATGACGTGCCACCAACCCTGCAGCCTCGAATTGAGTCAGGACACGGTAAACCGTGGCCAGACCGACGTCCTCGCCAGCTTCCATGAGCGCCTTGTAGACGTCTTCGGCACTCATGTGGCGTTGCTCGGCGGAATCGAGCATTTGCAGAATCTTGACCCTTGGCAGGGTCACTTTGAGGCCGGCTTTGCGTAGTTCGCTATTTTCAACCATGGTCAGCTTTCTCGCGATGCTGCTTCGCAGCTTCTCTTAATGCGGGTATGATCGGCGTTTACGTTGTCCCAGCCAAGATAGTGGAAGTCGCCCACCGATGCAAAACACCAAGCTCTTGCTAACCAGTTTCACCTTTGTGGGACTGCTCGCACTCGCCGGTTGTTCATTCCCCGGGGTTTACAAAATCGACATCCAGCAGGGCAATGTCGTCACGCAGGACATGATAGACCAGTTACGCCCGGGAATGACCCGCCGGCAAGTACGGTTTATCATGGGCAATCCCCTGCTGACCGACACGTTCCATGCCGATCGCTGGGATTACCTGTACAGCTTGCAGCCAGGTGGCGGCGAGCGGCAACAAGAACGCATCAGCGTTATCTTCAGCCCTGACGACCAACTCGTCAGCCTGTCGGGCGATTTCATGCCTGGCGTGAGCCGTGATGAGGCCATCATGGGCAAGGACAGTGGCACCACAGTCACCGATCCGGCCCAGAATGCCGATCAGCCGAAACCGGAAAAGCCGGCCAAGCCAGGCTCGTTGCTGGACCAGATCCAGAAGGACGTGGACAACGTCGAGACCGTACCTGTCCCGACACCAGAACCTTTGGATACCTCGCCGCAATAAATTGCGGTAATAAAAAAACCCGGCATTGCCGGGTTTTTTATTGCCTGCGATCCAGACCAGGTCATTGATCTGCCTGACGAGCCTGGGCAGCCTTGGCCGCTCGCAGGCGACGGATTTCTTTCGGATCAGCCAACAAAGGCCGATAAATTTCGAGTCGATCAGCCGCTTGCACGACCCGCCGCTCCGGATCCGCAACCACTTTGCCGAAGATCCCGACGGGGACAGTGGCCAGATCCAACTCCGGAAACGCTTCTGCAATGCCCGATGCCGCCAGCGCGGCGCGAACACTCGTACCCTCCTGCACAGCGAACGCGCAGAGGATCTGGCGCTCGGCGCTGGCATACACCACTTCTATCTCGATCACCGCTTGAGCTCAGCATTTTGCTTGGCACGCTGGCAAAACGCATCGACCAGGGTATTGGCCGCCTGGTTGAACAGCGGCCCCAATGTCGCGCGCACCAGCGGCCCGGCGTAATCGAACGAAAGATCCAGGCTGATCTTGCAGGCCTTTTCACCCAGTGACTTGAACACCCAGACGCCATGGAGCTGGTTGAACGGCCCTTCTTCAAGGTTCATCTCGATGGACTGCCCCGGCACCAAGGTGTTGCGCGTGACGAAGTGCTGGCTCAATCCACCCTTGGCGACATTGAGGCTGGCGCGCATATGGGTGTCCGAGCTTTCGAGCACCTCGGCGGACGAACACCAGGGCAGAAACTCCGGATAACTCTCCACGTCATTGACCAAGTCGTACAGCGCCTGCGCCGGGTAAGGCAGCAACGCTGAGCGTTGAATATGTGTCGTCATGTAAGCGTCACTTCCACAGCTGGGCGGCAAACACTACGAGGATGCCGATGGGCGCCACATAGCGCATCAAGAACAGGCTCAAGGCGAACAATACAGGACTGCGCAGTGACAATTCATCACGCACGGCTTCACGACCCATGATCCAACCCGCGAACACCACGAAGCACAAACCACCCAGCGGCAGCATGATCCGTGATGTAAAGAAATCGATCACGCCGAAGAAATCCAGCCCTCCGGTTGCTCCCCACTGATAGAGGTGGAACAGCCCGTCTTCGTTCACGAAAAACTTGGCCTGCTTCCAAATGTTGAAGGAAAACACGGTCCCCAACCCCACGAACCAGCAGGTGAAGGCCAGCCAGAACGTGACCCAGGCGCGACTGAGGCGGGTTCGTTCAACCAGATAGGCCACCATCGGCTCCAGCAGGGAAATCGCCGAACTCCAGGCGGCAATCGCCACCAGGACAAAAAACACCACGCCCATTACTTGACCGAACGCCATGCTGCCAAAGGCAAACGGCAAGCTGACGAACATCAGCCCGGGGCCCTCGCTGGGGTTCAGGCCAGCGGCGAACACAATCGGAAACAATGCCACCCCAGCCAGCAGCGACACAAAGGTGTCCAGCAACGCAACGCCGACAACCGTCTTGGTCAGCGACGCGCCCTTGGGCATGTAGGCACCGTAGATCATGATCGAGCCAACCCCCACGCTCAGGGAGAAGAATGCGTGGCCCATGGCCGGCAGCAGACCCTCCATGACTTTTTCCGGTTTGAAATCGAACATGAAATGCACGCCTTCCATGAAATGCCCGGTGGTCATGCTGTAGCCCAACAGCACCAGGATCATCACGAAAAGGAGCGGCATCATGATCCGCAGGCTGCGCTCAAGCCCCGCGACCACGCCTCGGGCAATCACCACGGCGGAAAGCACCATGAAAAGTGTGTGCCAGAGTGTCAGCCGCCAGGGATCGGCAATCACATCGCCGAAGTACGCGCCGACCTGATCGGGCGTCGCACCTTGGAAATCCCCACGGCCCATATCGATGATGTAGTCCAGCGACCAGCCACCGACCACGCTATAGAAAGACAAGATCAGCAGCGCCGTGACCATCCCGGCGAACGCGCCCCAAGACCACTTCGGCGAGTGCCCCGCCTCCAATGCGAGCACCTTCAAGGCGTTAGCCGGGCTTTGCCGCGCGCGGCGACCGATCAACGTTTCCGCCAGCATGACCGGCGCGCCAATGAGCGCGATGCAAGCCAGGAACATCAGTACAAAGGCGCCGCCCCCATAGACGCCGACCATGTACGGAAACTTCCAGATACTACCCAGGCCCACGGCCGAACCGGTCGCGGCGAATATGAAGACCCAGCGGCTAGCCCAACTGCCGTGGACAGAAACCTTGTCTGTCGACATCGTGATCACGCCCAAGCGTTGAAAAAAGAGGCCGCATTGTCCGGGATTCATTCAACCTGCTCAAGCACGCAGCTTCACCGTAGCCGACACGCACGCAACTGCCTATAATGCCGCCCCTATGGCTAAACAGAAGAAACATCCCACAGGGACCATCGCGCAAAATAAAAAGGCGCGACACGATTACTTCATCGAACAACGTTTCGAGGCTGGCATGGTCCTGGCCGGCTGGGAAGTAAAAAGCTTGCGTGCCGGCAAGGCGCAACTGGTTGACAGTTACGTCCTGCTCAAGGACGGAGAAGCCTGGCTGCTGGGCAGTCATATCACGCCGCTGACCACTGCCAGCACCCACGTCATTGCCGACCCGACGCGCTCGCGAAAGCTGCTGCTCAACAAGCGAGAGCTGGAAAAGCTCTTCTCGTCCGTGCAGCAGAAAGGTTACGCCTGCGTCTGCACGTCGCTGTACTGGAGCAAGCACCTGATCAAGTGCGAGATCGCGCTGGGCAAGGGCAAGAAGGAATACGACAAGCGCGATACCGAACGCGAACGCGATGCCGGTCGCGAGCTGCAGCGTGCGGTGCGCAACAAGGGCAAGGAAGATTAGCCAGGAATCATCTGTGGGAGCAGGCTCGCTCCCACGATATCCGTGGCACGTTTACATTCCCTTGCGCCGTTCTGCTCGCGCCACGCGCTGTACTTCCTGACGAACCTCTTCCAGCACTTCCTGCACATAAAGGATATGCCGACTGGACACCTCTCGCGCCAGTTCGGCGTGCCCATCCATGATGGCTTGATACAGCTCCCGATGCTGGCTGATCAGCATGTCGCGGGTCTCGCTGCGCTGCTTGTACATGCCGCCGATGTTGGTGACGACGTTGCGCTTGAGCAGGTCGAACAAGCCGCGAATGGTGTGCAGCAAGACCGCGTTATGACTGGCCTCGGCGATTGCCAGATGGAACCGGGCATCCGCCGCGCCCTCTTCCGCCCGACTCACTTCGTCGTGGCGGGAATAACAATCCTGCAACTCGTCGAATGCCGCCGTCAGCCGCTCGCGATCGACATCCGTGGCCCGCAGCGCCGCGTAGTAGGCACAGGACGCTTCCAGCGTGTGGCGGAACTCCAACAAGTCACGTTGTGCCTCGGGGTTGCTCTCCAGCAATAGCAGCAGCGGGTCGCTGAATGTCGAGCCCAGAGAATCCACGACATAGTTCCCCCCGCCCTGCCGACTGACCAGCAGCCCCTTCGCCGCCAGTTTCTGGATCGCCTCGCGCAAAGAAGGGCGTGATACACCGAACTGTTCGGCCAAGGTCCGCTCGGCCGGCAGCCGCTCGCCGGACTTCAACGTGCCCTCAAGGATCATGCCTTCAAGCCGCTCGACAATATCGTCAGACAAACGGCGCTGACGAATTTGATCAAACCCCATAACTCGACTCTCCACGTACCCGACGGCTCGCCGGGCTCTCTATTCTGGCCCATCCGAGCCTTGTCTACACCCATCAAAAACCATCGATGCCTGCAGATCAGATGCGATCTGCGGTGTTTATTCGACGAAAGTTTCAGGGCGGCAAATTGACACACGACAACTAAGGCTTTTACCCTAGCCGACAGCGCTTGTAAATTGGTATTACCAATTATCCAGAATGCTCACCAGTGCCTGACCAACAACAATTAGGGGCTCACCCAATATGCAAACCTGGCAACAGCTTTACAGCCCGCTCGGCAGCCTAGGCTTGTCCGCGCTCGCGGCCGTCATTCCCATCGTATTTTTCTTCCTCGCCCTGGCGGTGTTTCGCCTCAAGGGGCATGTGGCCGGCAGCATCACCCTGGCGCTGGCGATTGCCGTCGCCATTTTTGCCTTCCAGATGCCAGCCGACATGGCGTTCGCCGCCGCCGGCTATGGCTTTGCCTACGGCCTCTGGCCTATCGCCTGGATCATCGTCGCCGCGGTGTTTCTCTACAAACTGACGGTCAAGAGCGGCCAGTTCGAAATCATCCGCAGCTCGGTGCTGTCGATTACCGATGACCAGCGCCTGCAAGTGCTGCTGATCGGCTTCTGCTTCGGCGCATTCCTGGAAGGAGCCGCCGGCTTTGGTGCCCCGGTCGCGATTACCGCCGCGCTGCTGGTCGGCCTGGGTTTCAACCCTCTCTACGCCGCCGGCCTGTGCCTGATCGCCAACACCGCTCCGGTGGCCTTCGGCGCGCTGGGCATCCCGATTATCGTGGCAGGCCAGGTAACCGGGATCGACGCGTTCAAGATCGGCGCCATGACCGGACGCCAATTGCCCTTGCTGTCGTTGTTTGTACCGTTCTGGCTGGTATTCATGATGGATGGCCTGCGCGGCGTGCGGGAAACCTGGCCGGCCGCCCTGGTGGCGGGCCTGAGTTTCGCCATCACCCAGTACTTCACATCGAATTTCATCGGCCCGGAATTGCCCGACATCACCTCGGCCCTGGCCAGCCTGATTGCCCTGACGCTGTTCTTGAAAGTCTGGCAACCCAAGCGCACCGCAGGCGCGCAGATTGCCGGCGCCACCTCCAGCGCAGCCATCACCGCGAGCGTCGGCGGTTTCGGCCAACCCCGCAGCACCGTGGTTTCGCCCTACAGTTTGGGAGAAATCATCAAAGCCTGGTCGCCCTTCCTGATCCTCACCGTGCTGGTGACGATCTGGACCTTGAAGCCGTTCAAGGCGATGTTCGCCGCGGGTGGCTCGATGTACGGCTGGGTATTCAACTTCGCCATCCCGCACCTGGACCAGATGGTGATCAAGGTCGCGCCGATTGTCGTCAACCCGACCGCCATCCCGGCGGTGTTCAAGCTTGATCCGATTTCCGCCACCGGCACGGCAATTTTCTTTTCGGCACTGATCTCGATGCTGGTATTGAAGATCAACTTCAAAATTGGTCTTACCACTTTAAAAGAAACCTTCTACGAACTGCGCTGGCCTATCCTGTCCATCGGCATGGTGCTGGCGTTCGCCTTCGTCACCAACTTCTCGGGCATGTCATCGACCATGGCCTTGGTATTGGCCGGAACTGGCGCGGCGTTCCCGTTCTTCTCGCCATTCCTCGGTTGGCTCGGCGTGTTCCTCACCGGTTCCGATACCTCGTCCAACGCGCTGTTCGGCTCGCTGCAAGCGACCACCGCGCACCAGATCGGCGTCAGCGACACGCTGCTCGTGGCGGCCAATACCAGCGGCGGCGTGACCGGCAAGATGATTTCACCGCAATCGATCGCCGTGGCCTGCGCGGCTACCGGGCTGGTGGGCAAGGAATCGGATCTGTTCCGTTTCACCCTGAAACACAGCCTATTCTTTGCAACGATCGTCGGCTTGATCACGTTGGCCCAGGCCTACTGGTTTACCGGCATGCTGGTTCACTAAGCCCTACACGCAATACTGAAAAAACCGACGCCAATTTCAGATTTGGCGTCTGCTATTCACAACCGGGTCTGCAAGGCTGCTGAAAGATTTCCTCTTTATATTCAGCAGCCTCAGCGGACGGATAACCGGGACCACCCGGAGACACGCCTGATGAGCGAGCTTTTTTACAACGCAGTGCCGAACGCGACCCGTGTCGCCCCGCCATTGCCCGAGCCTCGGCAGTACCCCAGCGAGAAACCCCGACAGGTTTACCTGTTCGGCACGTGCGTGGTTGACCTGTTCTATCCAGAAGCCGGGATGGACGCGATCCATCTGCTCGAGCGCGAGGGGATCCGGGTCGATTATCCACAAGGGCAAACGTGCTGCGGGCAACCGGCGTACACCTCGGGCTACACCGAACAGGCTCGAACTGTGGCGCGGGCGCAACTGGCTTTGTTTGCCGGGGATTATCCGGTGGTCGTGCCGTCGGGCTCCTGCGCCGGCATGCTGCGCGAACACTACGCGGACCTGTTCAAGGACGAGCCCGAAACGCTCAAGCAAGTCCAGGCCCTGGCGGCCAGGACCTATGAGCTGGCCGAGTTTCTGCTGTTCGTCTGCAAGGTGCAGCTGAACGACAGTGGCACGCCGGTGAAGGTTGCGCTGCACACGTCCTGCTCGGCACGACGTGAAATGAACACCCACCTGCACGGCCGTGCGCTGCTGGCACAGTTGCGCAACGTGGAGCGAGTCGAACACAGCCATGAAAGTGAATGCTGTGGTTTTGGTGGGACGTTCAGCGTGCGCATGCCGGATATTTCCGGCGCCATGGTGGCCGACAAGACTCGAGCGTTGAAGGAATCAGGCGCGCATCAGGTGGTTAGCGCCGACTGCGGTTGCCTGATGAACATCAACGGCGCCTTGGAAAAGCAGCAGGAGGTGTTACGCGGCCAGCATCTGGCAAGCTTCCTCTGGCAGCGAACCGGAGGTGCCGCATGAGCACGCCGACGCTGATTCCGACCGTTGAGGTGCAGGACGATTTTCGCGCCCGAGCCCATAAGGCTTTGGACGACACGCAACTGCGAAACAACTTTCGCACTGCGATGGATTCACTGATGACCAAGCGGGCAGCGTCTTTCAGCGATGCCCACGAAAGAGAACACCTGCGGGTGCTGGGCAATGCTGTCCGCGCCCGCGCGCTTTCCAAGCTGCCCGACCTGCTCGAGCAACTTGAAACCAACCTGACCCGCAACGGTGTGACAGTGCACTGGGCGGAGACGGTGGACGAAGCCAATGGCATCGTCCTCTCGATCATCCGCGCTCACGAGGCGCGGCAAGTGATCAAGGGCAAATCGATGGTCAGCGAAGAGATGGAGATGAACCATTTCCTCGAGGCTCGGGACATTGAATGTCTCGAATCCGACATGGGGGAGTACATCGTCCAGCTCGACCACGAGAAGCCTTCACACATTATTATGCCGGCGATCCACAAGAATGCCGGTCAGGTCGCGTCCTTGTTCCACGACAAACTTGGCGTGGAGTACACCAAGGACGTTGACCAACTCATTCAAATCGGTCGCAAAGTCTTGCGGCAGAAATTCTTCGAAGCCGACATCGGCGTTTCCGGCGTCAACTTCGCGGTCGCAGAAACCGGCACGCTGCTGCTGGTGGAAAACGAAGGCAACGGACGGATGTCCACCACCGTGCCCCCGGTGCACATTGCCGTGACGGGCATCGAAAAAGTCGTGGAAAACCTGCGGGACGTCGTGCCGCTGCTGTCGCTGCTGACCCGCTCGGCCCTGGGCCAGCCGATCACCACCTACGTCAACATGATTTCCGGACCGCGTAAGGTCGATGAACTGGACGGCCCGCAAGAAGTCCACCTGGTCCTGCTGGACAATGGCCGCAGCCAGGCGTTTGCCGACAGTGAACTGCGCCAGACCCTGAACTGCATTCGCTGCGGCGCCTGCATGAATCATTGCCCGGTCTATACCCGAATCGGCGGCCATGCCTACGGCGAGGTTTACCCGGGGCCTATAGGAAAAATCATTACGCCGCACATGGTCGGCCTGGCCAAGGTGCCCGATCACCCCAGTGCGTCTTCGCTGTGCGGTGCTTGCGGCGAGGTGTGCCCGGTGAAGATCCCGATCCCGGCCCTGCTGCGACGCCTGCGGGAAGAAAACGTCAAGGCAGCAGACAGTCCCAACCCGGTGATGCGCGGCCAGGGCAGCAAATATTCGGCCAAGGAACGCTTCATCTGGAATGCCTGGGCGCGGCTCAACAGCTCGCCGCGGCTGTACCGGTTATTCGCCTTCTTCGCCACGCGCCTTCGCGCCCTGACGCCCCAAAACGTCGGCCCCTGGACACAAAACCACAGCGCCCCGAAACCCGCCGCCCGATCGCTGCATGACCTGGCCCGCGACCACCTGAACTCGCAGGGAGACCGCTGATGAGCGCCAAGGAAAATATCCTCGCCAAGCTGCGTAAAAGCCTGACCGGCACCACGCCCGTTGCCGACAACTTCGACGTCGAACTGGTGACACAGACCTACCGCTACGCGCCCGAAGAACGCATCCCGCAGCTGCGCAAGCTGATGGAAGCGGTCCACACCGAAATCCATCTGACGTCCGGCGAAGGCTGGCCCGCGTTGCTCACACAGTTGCTGCGCGACCGCCAACTGCCGAGCCTGCTCATCGCGCCGACAACGCCTCATGGGCAAAAGATCGTACAGTTCTGGACGCACAATCCGGGCTTGCCACCCCTCAAGGCCTACGACCGGCCGGTTGACGAGTGGAAAGCCGAGCTGTTCAACGACACGCCCGCGAGCCTGACCGGGACCCTCGGTGCCATCGCCGCGACCGGCAGCCTGATTCTTTGGCCGACTCGGGAAGAACCACGCCTGATGAGCCTGGTTCCGCCGGTGCATTTCGCCTTGCTCAAGGCCAGCGAGATCCGTGACAACTTCTATGAAGTGCAACAGGAATTCAAATGGGCCCAAGGCATGCCCACCAACGCCCTGCTGGTTTCGGGTCCGTCGAAGACCGCCGACATCGAACAGGTCCTGGCCTATGGCGCCCATGGCCCGAAGGATCTGGTGGTCTTGATTCTGGAGGACCAATGACGCTTCCGGCCCCTTTCCTGCGCGACGTACAACAACTGATCCCGCAAAACAGACGCTTTGACGATCCGCTGTCGACGCTGGCCTTCGGCACGGACGCCAGTTTCTATCGGCTGATTCCGCAACTGGTGGTGCGCGTCGAAACCGAAGTTGAAGTAGTCGCACTGCTGCAACTGGCCCAGCGCGACCGGGTTCCGGTGACATTCCGTGCGGCCGGCACCAGCCTGTCCGGGCAAGCCATCAGCGACTCGGTGCTGATCGTGCTTGGGGATAACTGGAACGGACGCGAGATCCGCGGGCAAGGCATGCAGATTCGCTTGCAGCCCGGCGTGATCGGCGCCCAGGCCAATGCCTGGCTGGCCCCGTTCGGGCGCAAGATCGGCCCGGATCCGGCGTCGATCAACGCCTGCAAAATCGGCGGGATCGTTGCCAACAACGCCAGCGGCATGTGTTGCGGCACGGCGCAAAACACTTATCACACCCTGGCCGGCATTCGGCTGGTGCTGGCCGACGGCACGCGCCTGGACACCGAAGACCCTGCCAGCGTGGCGGCATTTCGGACGAGCCATGGGGCGTTGCTCGATCAACTGGCGACCCTTGGCCGCGAGACCCGCGCCAACACCGAATTGGCCGCCCGAATTCGCCACAAATACCGTCTGAAAAATACCACCGGCCTGTCGCTCAACGCCTTGGTGGACTTCGACGAGCCTGTGGATATCTTGAGCCACCTGCTGGTCGGCTCCGAAGGCACCCTCGGTTTCATCAGCGCGGTAACCTACAACACCGTCATCGACCATCCGAACAAGGCTTCAGCCCTGATCGTATTCCCGGACGTGGAAACCTGTTGCAACGCCGTCACCGTGCTGAAGAGCCAACCGGTATCCGCCGTGGAACTGCTGGACCGCCGCAGCCTGCGCTCAGTACAGGACAAACCGGGCATGCCGGATTTCGTACAGCACCTGCCGATCAATGCTTGCGCACTGCTGATTGAATCCCGCGCCGCTTCGTCATCGTTACTACAAGAGCAACTGGCCAGGATCATGGCCTCGCTGGCCGATTTCCCGGTGGAAAAACAAGTCGACTTTACCGAGGATCCACGAGAAAACGCCCGGCTCTGGGCGATTCGCAAAGACACCTTCCCCGCCGTCGGCGCGGTGCGCAAGACCGGAACCAGCGTGATCATCGAAGACGTGACCTTCCCGGTGGAACAACTGGCCGCTGGCGTGAATCGCTTGATCGAGCTGTTCGACAAACATCACTACGACGAAGCCATCCTGTTCGGACACGCGCTCGAAGGTAATTTGCACTTCGTCTTCACCCAAGGCTTCAACAGCACCGAAGAAGTCGCACGCTACCAGGCGTTCATGGACGACGTGGCGCAGCTGGTGGCCGTGGAGTTTGGCGGCTCTTTGAAAGCTGAACACGGCACCGGGCGCAACATGGCGCCGTTCGTCGAACTGGAATGGGGCAGCGATGCCTACCAGTTGATGTGGCAGCTCAAGCGCCTGCTCGACCCCAACGGCATCCTCAACCCGGACGTGGTGCTCAGCGAGGATCCGCAGATCCACCTCAAGCACCTCAAGCCACTGCCTGCAGCCGACGAGATTGTCGATAAGTGCATCGAGTGCGGCTTCTGCGAACCGGTTTGCCCCTCGAAGGACCTGACCTTGAGCCCGCGTCAGCGCATCGTCATCTGGCGGGACATCCAGGCGAAAAAGCGCGCAGGCGTCGACACGTCTGAACTGGAGGCCGCTTATCAATACCAGGGCATCGACACTTGCGCGGCCACTGGACTGTGCGCCCAACGCTGCCCTGTAGGAATCAATACCGGCGAACTGGTGAAAAAGCTTCGCGGGCGCCAAGCAACGCGTACGAAAACCGCCGATTGGTTGGCAGGCAATTTCGCCGCTGCCATGCAGGGAGCTCGTTTTACCCTGCATGTCGCCAATGGTGCACGAATGCTGTTGGGGGCGCCGCGTCTGGCGAAACTTTCTGCCACCTTGACGCGGCTGTCCAAGGGCCAAGTCCCACAGTGGACAAACGCTATGCCGCAGCCGGAAAAGGCCATTCGTTTCAGCCCCGCCGTGTCGGATGCACGCCCCAGAGTGGTCTATCTGGCAGCCTGTGTGTCAAGGGCCATGGGCCCTGCGGCGGCAGACAAGGAGCAGATGTCGCTGCACGACAAGACCCGAGGCCTGCTGGAAAAGGCCGGCTACCAAGTGGTTTTCCCGGACAACGTAGACAGCCTTTGCTGCGGCCAGCCCTTCGCGTCCAAAGGCTACGCCGAACAGGCCGAACACAAGCGCCAGGAACTGATCGGCGCGCTGTTGCATGCCAGTCGCGGCGGGCTCGACCCGATCTACTGCGACACCAGCCCTTGCACACTGCGGCTGGTCCAAGACTTGGCAGAGGTACGCTTGGACCTTTATGACCCGGTGCGCTTCATCCGCACTCACTTGATGGATCGCCTTGAGTTCACACCGCAGGAAGCCGCCATCGCGGTGCATGTCACCTGTAGCACGCAGCACCTTGGCGAAAGCCAGGCATTGATCGATCTGGCGCGCAAGTGCAGTAAAAACGTGGTCATTCCGGAAGGCATCCATTGCTGCGGCTTCGCCGGTGACAAAGGCTTCACCACGCCGGAACTCAACGCTCATTCGCTACGAACGCTCAACGACGCGGTTCAATATTGCACCGAGGGCATCTCTACGAGCCGCACGTGCGAGATAGGCCTGACGCATCATGGAAAAATCGACTACCACGGATTGGTTTATCTGGTGGACCGCGTCACCCGCCCCAGACCCAGCAAAAGCGAGGGAACTGCCATGGAAATCGAAGAAAAATCGAATTCCTGCGCTTCGCTGTAGTCACTTGGATAGGTCCGACTCCGTTGGGCCCTCCCCTAACTCGGGCCTGTCCATGACATTTCGACAGCACCGAGACCATACGTTCAAGGAGATACACATGAAGCGCACCGCACTTGCTGGCTTGTTCATTTCCGCTGCGATGTTGGCCTCTCCGGTGTTTGCAGGAAGCCAAGATGACCTTTGCAAAATCAATCTGCAAAAGATCAGCGACGCCAAAGTCAGCACCGAGCAAATGAGCGAAGGCCTGAAGACCGACATCGACGCCACTGTCGGACAAGCCAAGGCTGAGCACGCCAAAGGCACCAAAGAAGGCACCGAAAATTGCATCTCGCTGACCAACCAGGCCATCCAAAAGCTGCAAAACAACGCGAAAGGCGATCAGTAGCATTGCCTGGGGCCAACCTTCGGGTTGGCCTCAGACGCGGATTGGCGTACACTGCGCATGCCTGCCGCTCCTCAAGATTCACGGAGCGCCAGGCTCGGGGCCGTTTAGGATTCGACGCCGGTTGCGAAACTTTAGGTGCATGCCGAGTTGGTAACAGAACTCGTAAATCCACTGTTGCAACTTCCTATAGTTGCCAATGACGAAACCTACGGGGAATACGCTCTCGCTGCGTAAGCAGCCTTAGCCCTTCCCTTCTGGTACCTTCGGGTCCAGCAATCACGAGGGGATGTCCGTAAACCCAAAGTGATTGTCATATAGAACGGAATCGCCGTGCAGTACGTTGTGGACGAAGCGGCTAAAACTTACACAACTCGCCCAAAGCACCCTGCCAGTCGGGTCGCTGAGGGTTAACTTAATAGACACGGCTAAGCATGTAGTACCGACAGCGGAGTACTGGCGGACGGGGGTTCAAATCCCCCCGGCTCCACCACTTCAACATCTAAAGACGTCCAAGGACGTCTTTTTTTGTGCCTGAAATCCAGTAAATACGAGGATTTCAGCGCTTTTGGGAGCTTTGGAGGATTTCTGAGTTCCAGGCGCTTTGGTATCCCAGGCGGTATCCCGGACTGTCAAATGCTATTTCAGGATACCAAAACGGTGGTGGAGGTAGCCCCCCATGCCTACTAACGCAACCCGCCTCTCCGATCGCAAGATCAAGGCAGTCAAGGCGACTGGTAAAGACTTCGTGCTCAGCGAAGGCGATGGCTTACAGCTTCGAGTACGCGCGAGCGGCTCGATGATGTGGAATTTCAATTACCGCGAGCCCCTGACCAGAAGCCGTATCAATATGGCGCTTGGTCCATATCCCGACCTCTCGCTAGCCAACGCCCGGAGGAAAGCCGCGGAGGCGCGTGAGCTGCTCGCTCTGGGCATTGATCCCAAAACCCAGCGTGATGAGGTAAGGCAAGCCAAACTTGCTGAGACTGAACACACTTTCGAGACGGTGGCCACCGCCTGGTTCGAGTTGAAAAAAGACTCGACAGGATAAACGGTGTGTCACGGTAGCGTCGCGCAGGCTCGTCCACCCACATGGCCTGGGCCTGGGCGAAAGACAGCACGGGAGAAGTGGGCCCGATGTGCAGCAGCACTGGAAGGCGATGGGCGTTGCAATACTCGTAGAACGGTGTCAGCAGCGGATCATTGGCTTGGTATCCACAGGGCGGATAGAGTTTCAAGCCGCTGAACCCATACTCCTCGACACCTCGAATGAACAGCTCAAGCCCGTCCCTGCCCCAGCGCGGGTCAACGCCGGCAAACACCTCAAAGCGTCCGGGATGACGCTGGAGAATGTCCCGGTGCTCGTTGAACATTTCTTCTATGCTCAGTGGCGTATCCGGCAATGCAAAGGAAAAGTCTGGCAGTAACAATACCGAGCGATTGACGCCCGCTCGGTCCATGGCGGCGACTTGAGCATCCCCCTGGTGGTCACATAATTCGCGCAGAAACTGGTCGACAATCCTTATTTTTGCAACTGGGTATCCGCTGGCGCGAAGCTTCACTTCGATATTTTCCGCCACGCCTTCCAGGAAACTCAGTGGCGTGAAGTGCGTGGACGCGATGTGGCTGTGGCCGTCAATAACGGTCAGTGCGCGGGTGCTGTCGGAATCATCATTCATCGTCCACCTGCTGCTTGCGCAGGAAGCGTGCGTACCGCTCCATAATTTGCTTGACAACCCCGTCTGTCTCCCGATTAACGCCGAAAACGTAACCCGGGAAATCCAGTTCCTTCTGTACGCTCCAGATTTGCTCGTGCTGGTCCGGAGAAAAGAATTGAGCTGGATCGCCCACGGCGATCCAGCCAATCGGCAGCGTTGCGCCGCTCTCCACCACCGTCTTGATGTGAACGACCGCGTTGATGCGCAACTCCGCGCCCTTGCCGATACGCGCTCCGTTAAACACTGATGCGCCAGTGGCGACAAAAACCTCATCGCCGATACTGCAACCGGTCAAATGGCTATGTGGCCCTACCAACACGTGGTTTCCGATATGGCAATCATCATGGGACGTGCTGCGAATCACGGCATGCTCCATGATGACGCAATCCTCCCCGATGGTCAGTGTACCTCCTTGCGCAACAAGGACCGCGCCGTGGCTTATAACGGTGCCCGCACCGATGGTGATATTGCCTTCCAGAATGGCGCTAGAGGCAACTTGGGCAGTCGAGGCGATTGCCTGGCGTACAACGGCATTACGTTCGGCTTTGTCAGTCATAAAGTGCTCCATGATTCCATTCAGTTACTGTTTCTCTCCAGAAACAAAGAATACGCCTATGCCTGCCCATCCGCCCGGCCCCTCGATACATTCCTTGATGGCCGCCATTTCACGCTGGGCCCCCTGCAACTCGTTTTCTGGAATCACCTCCATCTTGTAACCAAAGACCAAGTCACAGAACGCCGTCGCACCGATCAATGATGTCGAGACTAAGAGCATGCTGCACCGAATATCAGCGTATCCGGCTTCTTCCAGGTAGCTCGCCAGCTTGCTGCCCACATGTCGATCCCCGCCTCGGGCGGCCTGAGCTCGAGCAACACGTGCCAGGAAGGACTGCAGTTGAGGAGGGTTTGGTGCCGACCCGAACCACCGGTCGTCGATATCGCATATGCACAGGCGTCCTGCGATGGACAGGCTGCGGTGAATGTTGCGCAGGGCCAGCAAGGGATCGGACAAATGCTGGAAAACCAGGCGTGCATAGCTGAAGTCGAAGGACTCAGGTTCGGCCAGGTTATCGTCGTAGAGATTGGCCTGGCGAACCTGAGCCTCGTCGACCCCCTCACTGACCAGTTGCTGGCGCGTCTCCGTTATGCTGGTTTGATTGCAATCAAGCGCCACAAGCCGGCTCGGCTGGGTTCGTAGCGCAATCTGCGTGGTAATGATGCCTGGACCGCAGCCCACATCCAGGACTCGTTGCCCTTGAGCCAACCCTGCTTGCCGCAGGTGTTCGAACTCCAGGTCCAGCGCGATACCCGCCTGTGATTTCAGGCGTCGCAAGGAGTCCTCGTTGTCACGAAAACTGCCCAGCTGATACGACTCATCAACGATCAATGCCATGGGTAGTGCGCTCCATTTTTTTCTGTAGCCAGACTATGTCGACCCGATGATTCTCCAGTCTCGCAATCTGGGGGATGCGTACGCATTCTGAAAAACCCTGGGAGATACAACCGCGCGCACTGGCGTGATTCGGCCCCAGAATAATTGCGACCAAAGACTCGAAAGCCGCGGCCCGCGCGCAGCCCTCAAGGGCGCGCAATAATCGAATACCCACGCCGCGGGCTCGCATGTCACGTCGTACATACACGGCGACTTCAGCCATGGTTTGATCGTCAGGCCGGGCGGAAAACGGCTTGAGCGCACCCCATGCAATGGTGTCGCCCGCGTTAGAGAGATAAACCAGCACGGCAAAGCGCGGATTTTCTCCGAAATAGGTCAATGCGAACTTTTTGATATCGTGATGGGGAACATTACAGTTGGCAAATACCTTATCGGCGATCGCCTGGTTATACGTTTCTACCATCGACGGTAAGTCTTCAGGGACGGCTGGCCGAATCATCTAGAGGAGCTTCCGATAGAAGACATTGATTGCAGGGACGTGCTCGCGCTATCAATAATCCGCTTACCGACAACCTCGTTGACTACGGAGTGATTCGTCCAATCATGCCAGTAGAGGGGTTCCAGATGGCTGCGTTGTGGCATCAAGTCCACTAACTGCCCATCGGCAATGTTCAGCAATGTTAAGCGCTGAGGCTGCACGCTCGAAGCTTTTATATTCAATGACACACGCAAATGCTTCCAGCTGTTGGCGATCTAACATATCGACCTCCTTATAGACCATTAGGCGTTATCGAGTTCGATAACGCACACACATGAACATATTTGTATTCATGGCAATGTTGCCAATACACAATTTCACTTGGCAGTCATCCGAAAAGCCGGACAGGTTGAAGAAGGGATATGCTTTGGGGACCGCAGCTCTCTGTGGAAAGATATTGCAAGCTGACTTAATGTCATGTCTGTATTTTCACGGATACAAATCACGACGCTTGCGGCCTGAGGCAGCAAAGACTACAGCCTAAACAGATGACGATGCAGCGATAGAAGACCATCAACTTTACTAACTCATATTACTTCTATATCATTAGATTTTTATGGAGCCATCAACATGCAACAGAAAGACAGACTCAAAAAGACGTGCACTGATATTGGTAACAAAGTCAAAAATCTGCGAAACATAAGAGGGTTATCACTTAGTGAACTTTCAAAACTTTCCGGGGTATCAAAGGCTGCACTTTCGCAACTTGAATCAGGGAACTCCAACCCCAGAATTGATACTCTTGACTCAGTGGCTATCGCTCTGCGCTTACCCTTGGGTGATCTGCTTTTAAGTCAGGAAAATATGTATCCGCGCCTTGAGCGATTCAAAGAAAAAACTGGCAAACTTTCTCAAGACATGCTTTTTCGGATCAATCTCGGGAACATATCTGAAATCTGGAATCTCCGTATGGACCCCGAAGTAGTTATCAACAGCCCCGCACACAACAGGGGTACAAAAGAGCATATATTTGTTCATGAAGGCATTTTAACGCTGGAAATCGACGGCGTAAAAGAGACCTTAAATAAAGGTGATTTCTACGCATTTTCTGGTGATACTGATCATTCGTATCAAAGTCACAATTTATCCGTTCAGGCGACAGTTGTCATGTCCTATGCTACCGGTTGAAGTGCTGAGTTCGCATATTTCGTAGAAAGCTATCAGCTCGTTGAACACGAGCCGGGAGTGAGACTGAAGAACGAAGTGTCCCCCAGGTACACTGACCAGCTTTATTGATGCATCAAAGAGCTCTTGCCAATTACCCATATCCGATGTTACCAAGGGGTCATCGCGCCCATAAATAATTAGAACCGAAGCATTGCCTAATAAAGGCAAGTTGAAAGGTACCTGATCGGCTACAAGCAAGTCATCGGTCAACTTCCTGAAAAGTTGATTTCTCAGCCAGTCATCTGCCATCACACTTTCCGACACCCCACCCATTTTTCCGCAAAAATCTTTTAGAAAGTCAGTCCGCTTTCTTTCAGGAATACCTCGTAAATAGTATCGGCGCTTATGGATTGGTTCGTTCGCTAACAGAACAAGCGTGATAGACCTTTCCGCCTGCGCTATCCTCAAGTGGTGCGCAACCAACAACCCAAGGTACGCTCCAAAACTATAACCAATAATGACGACAGGGCCAGTTTCAGGGATAACACTTATCAGGTCTGATAACACATCAGCCAGCGCAGTGACAGGCAACTCGCTACGCCTTCGCCCACGCCCTGGCAATTCGTAGGCGGTTACATTGAATCTCCCTTGAAGGACTGCAGAGAACTCACGCAGCTCCGACGCACTGCCGCCCGCATGAGGTATGAGCACGGCATTAATTAGATCGTTTTTGCAACGCATCTCGATTTTCCTCTGCCCATCGCCCTAACAGTGCAGCAGATACAATCATGACGCCGCCCAGCATCTGAACTATATTGAAACTGTCTTTCACGATGAGAACGGCAAACAGCGCTGCGAAGAACGGCTCGAGCGATAAGATGAGTCCGACACGTGTTGAGCTGGAGACCTTTGCAGCGTAGAGCTGCATGATAAAAGCAAATGCGGTCGCAAAAACGCTCAAGAACAGTATGTATGCCCAGATCTCTGCGGTGAGATTGTCAAACTGGGACGCGTCAAAACCTCCGAAGGCAAGAACATTGATAGCTGCCAACGTCGCGACTACGACAAGTTCGATTAGCGTGATATTGGTGAGCGAAAATTTTTCCCCTGGGCTCTTCCTGCCAAACATGTAGATCTGATAGCCCCGAACCAGGGCGGCCACAAGAATGAGCGCATCGCCTGAATTAGCTCCCGAAAATCCGTCCTTCCCAAAACATAGCAATCCACAACCGACAATCGAGATGCCACCCGCCATGAAGACAGCGCTGTGTTGTTTACGCCCCCCCAGAATTCGCTCAAAGAAAGGAACTAGCACGACCGACACGACTATAAGAAATCCCGCGTTTGAGGCCGTCGTGTATTTAACACCAAGGGTTTCGAAAGTGAGAATCACGTACAGCAGTGCGCCGAAGAACACACCGCTGACGACCTCTCCCTTTTTTATATTGAAAATAGATTTTCTCGCCCCTAACGCCATGAACGGTATCGCCAGCAAAAACCTGAGCATAAGAAATAAAGGCACGCCCACACCCGCGTGAACGATGATTTGCATTAACGAGTAGCTGGCTCCCCAAGCGACGGCAACAACAAGAAGTCCAAGATCAATCAGATAAATCGTTGACCGGGGAAGCCTTACACTTACTTCACTCATAGTTCCGCTTCCCTTATTGATGATTGACGTCGTAACTCACCCTCAATACACCCTTTTTCAGCTTTAGGGACTTGATTTGAAACTCGACGAGTCTTGCTGTTTTATCAATATGGGTGCCTGCACATTGCATCGCGTCGAAACCCTCAATCAGGCAATACCTCGACCCCGCTTCATCCCAGGTCTTGACGTCTTTTCCAGAAAGAATCAGCTCCTGAATCCGCTGCTCCACTTTTTGTTTCAGCTCATCACCGACCGGCAGTGCGCCTTGTGCGGCGAAAAACTCAACCCTCGACTCTCCCGGAAAATGGTGACCTGATTTTGCAATCCACCCCATCTCACCCAGCACCCAATTGATCATGTGCCCGGCAGTGTGCAAAGCGGCGTGGCGCTTCCTGAGCTCAGCATCGACTGAAACATCGACGTGCTCGCCAACGCTAAAGACGTGATCGGTATCCACATGGAGCACTACCAGACCATCCTGATGGCGCGAAAATGAAACCGCTTTATCATTTACCCAACCGCAATCGGAAGGTTGCCCGCCGCCCTGCGGATGAAATAAATTATCCTCAAGCGCAATCCATTGCCCTCTATCATCCGTACCCACACCACACACAGATGTGGAGGCGTGATAATGATAGGTATCGCTCAGATAAGTTTGGTGCTGCTCCATGATGGCGTTCTCGATTAGACAGTCAATTTGTTAAAGGGCTTGCCGCGAAGTGTTTTTTCAGCAATGGAATTTTTGGGATTCAGACTTTGCCCAGCAACCACGACACTGCCAAACTTCTCAAGTGATGTTTTGCCGCCATACTCGTGAACGGTATCGGTGTCAGGATAGATATCGACGAAGCTGGGTGCATAGCGCGTTGCGAATCCCATTCGGTCATCTTTTTTTGACGTATTGGGATAAGACGCATGCATTAATGTCGACCAGAAGATCACGCATTGCCCCGCTTTCATGACCAGCGGCACAGCCATCGCCTCGTCCGGCTTCCAGTCAGGATCGACTTGAAGTTCACGGTAGTCATAACCGAAGAATCCGCGCTTTTTCCCTTCTTTCTCAAGCGTATTGACGCTGTCGCCGTCATATTCCATGCGCTTAGTTTCGTCGTAGTTCATCTTGAGATGGGTGCCTGGCATGATTTCGAGACATCCATTTTCGATGGTCGAATCAGTGAAGGCGGTCCAGACAGTCAATGTACCTTTCCCAAAAGCTGACTCGGTTTCACCTGGCCACAAAATTTGCGGCTTACCACTGGCATTGGCAAACGTGTCGGCCTGATGCCAATCGGTGCCTTCATCGCCTGGGTATTTTGGGAAAAACTCTGTGCGCCAGCAGATCACATCGGCCCCCAGAATGCCGGTCACGGGAGAAACAATCTTCAAATTCGTGACGTGCTCCGCGAGCTTGTCGACATCTAGGTGTCGATCGTAGTTGGATATGTTGGTCCCGCTGCCAAAGGAGTCTGCCGGATACGCTGCGCTACTCCGGTCAGGCAGCGCTCGTCTGACTTCATTCCAGATGGCATGCATATCTTCAGGCGTGTAAATCGTCAAAGGTCCGATGAAGCCATTTTTTTCAAAGGAAGCCAGTTGTTCTTCCGTGAGAAAATAACTTTTGTCCATATTCATCTCCCTGTTACTGATTCAACGAATGATTGATGGCGTCCGCAATGCTTTTATTGAACAATTTCTCGATTGAAACTTCAATATTGTACTTTTTACGAAGGCGCTTATTGAGCTCAAGGGCAATCATTGAATTACCGCCAACATCAAGAAAGTTTTCGTCTTGGGCCACCGGGCTTTCCAGTGCCTCTTCAATCCAGGCCGTGTAGTCTGCGGCAATATCCGCCTTCAACGTATCTTCCAACATTCAGAGTCCCTCCAGATTACTTTTGATAACACGCTTGTCAACTTTTCCATTAACGGTCTTTGGAAACACGGGAATTTTCTTGTAACGCAACGGGTGCATGTAACCGGGAAGCATCTTCCTAGCGTATTGCTTTAGTTGCTTGACGGTACTGGCTTCGTCACTGGACGAGGAAAAGCAGCAGAACAGGTAGTCGCCCCATTTAGCGTCTTTAAAAGGAAGCACACAGACTTCAAGCACATCCGCCACCTGCCCAAACGCTGACTCGATATCGCCCAACTCTATCCGGTAGCCATTTATTTTGACTTGCTGATCGGCTCGACCTATATAAATAAGGTCGCCGTTATCCGCCACATCGACTAGATCCCCCGAACGATAAAAGCGTTCGTGACACCCCTCACGCGTTATGAATCTCTCAGCCGTCAACTCGGGCCGATTCAGGTAACCGTCCGCAATCTGAGGACCACTCAGTATCAACTCTCCACCTACAGTGTTCGGCGAATCTTTGAGTATCTGATACGAAAATCCCGGTAACGGCTTACCAATCACGGAAGAAGGCTCTGAGGACTCTTTCTGGGTCACAATATGGAGCGTGGCATGTACAGTAACTTCGGTGATGCCATACATATTGACCAAGACCGGCTTGGAATCGCCAAAAATGCTGAACCAGTTTCGCAGTGTACTCGGATTGAGCCTCTCACCACCAAATATGATGAACCGCAACGCTAGTTCATCAACAGGAAGTCGGACCAACGATTCCGCGTTGATTGCAAACGCAGAAGGTGTCTGGTTAAGGACGGTCGCCTCTTCGGTTTTGATAAATGCAGCAAACCGATCCGGCGATAACTTTATCTCGGTTGTTGGTATCAGCAGCTTGCCCCCGAATCCCAGCGCACTTGATATTTCCCATACAGAGAAATCAAGCGCATACGAGTGATATAGAACAACGACGTCTGCGTGATTGAATTGAAAAGCGGGCTGAGTGCCTTCGAACAAAGCGGCCACATTGCCATGTGTAATCGGTACACCTTTCGGTCGCCCAGTGGTTCCGGAGGTGTAGATGACGTAGGCGCGTTGATGGGAGCCAACAGTCGCAAAGACATACCCGTCATTGTCCGGTTGCACCAACTGAGAAGCCGGTATGAACGTTTTTTCATCCCTAAGCGAGCTGTCAGGCTCTCCAACGATCAGCCTGGGATTACAGTCGCAAAGGATGGCCGTGTTTCTGTGTACTGGAGCGGACTTGTCCAAAGGCACGTAGGCGGCGCCGCAGAGTTGGACCGCCAGTAAAACAGCGATCAAATCAACCGACGGCGTCATTTCGACAGCGACGAAGTCAGACGACATCACCCCCCGTTCACGGAGTCCGCACGCCAGTTGTTTGACTAAACGTGCCAGTTGACCATATGAAAGCTCACAGACCGAGTCCTTCGCAGCCAACGTATCCGGAGAGGTAGCCGCTATGCTGAAGAAGCGCTCGATAATCAGCGATTCGCCTAAAGCGCCGTCGTCACTTCTTACAGAGATAGAATCCGTTTTCTCCGGGGCGTTCATTTTTTGGCATCCGTTCCGCTTAAAAGACGATCGGACACTATAACGAACATTTTTTTAAGTCAAGCCTGACCCATCAAGGTTTTCAGCGGACGATTTCATGGCCAAGACGCTCTGTGTCCCTCAGAAGGATGACCACGCGTTAAACGCTTCAGCAGGTCGTTGCCTGTCGATATGGGTTACCGGGACCGGGTCACGAGACGCAGTGAAGCATGCGCCGGTTGCTTGCGCCTCGCTGACGTTTGTCACGCTAAGCCGTCTGTTCGCGGGGCACGCCAATGCCGAAGCGCTCGCGGTAAGCGGAGGGTGGCAGTCCGACTGCATTTCGAAACGCCTTGCGAAAACTCTCCACCGAACGATAACCACAGACCCTCGCAATACCGGCTGCGCTCTGATCGGTGCTTCCGCTTCTGTGCTGCGTGGTTTTTTGTCAGTTCATCTTTGGCCTGTCGAGTATTGAGTCTGTTGCTGTTTAGATTGACGCGTAATAAGGCGAGGTCACCCAGGCAAGTCTCATAAGCAACTGTAAAGCGCTCGAGTTCATTAGTGTGCTTTTCAATTGCTTGAGTTATTTCTTGTGTTGGTGTTTCACCCTGGCTAGCGAGTTTGATACCAATAATTTGGTGCTCAAATTTATTTATAAGCATAGCAAAACCAATAAGCTCCCCTCTGCGCCTCACAAAATAAATCTGTCCCCTTTTCTCTCTTTTCTCTCGGAAGGCGTCGTCGTGACCGCCGGCTCTATAACTTTCGCGGAACGCCCTGTATCGACATCACGAACTTCGTAATACCACCATTTCATCGAAGAAACGCCATAAACCCCATAGGTACGGCCCCCGACCAAATCCACGGTCATTTCAACTGGACGTGAGTATCCGGTTCCAATAACGTACCTAACGGAAAGTTTATGCCTTCCGGCTCCGAGTCGATACTCGGTTTGGGCAATAATTCACCCACTAAAAAGCTTCCACAGTATCGCGTAAGGCAACTCATCTTCAACAATTTCAGGCAAGCGAAAATAATAAACAGCCGAGGAGTTTTCCAAGCATTTATGAACAAACGCGCCATCAGACATCACACGATAAGAGGCGTACTCCATAAACCTTTCAGAAGCAGGAGAGCTAAGAGAAGCTTTTATCTGACTATAGGTTCCACCAGCCCTTATTGGAAGCAATTCAGACGGCGGCGGGCGTACAGCCATGTCATCATTTTCAACATCCCGGTAGTAGGCTCTCCGAAATGCAGGCTCACTGCTGGCCCAGTAGAGGGATAGCAAACGAAGCTCCTCTTTTCCCTCATTTAAAAAAATATCAGCTAAAAAATACTGATCGTCCGAAATTTTATATGCGCCATCTTCCATGGCGAGAACGCATTGCTCTCGTACATCAAAACCTTCCCCAACCTTTAACTTGCACAGCGACGACCATTCTTGCATCTTAAATACCTCAAATCTATTGTGGCCACTTGAATATTCGACCTTCGACCAAAAAGGACCAAAAAGGGGACAGATTTATTAAGAACTGAGCAAACGAATAAATCCGCCCCCTTTTTTTTTCGCAGATGCTGGGTTACCTGCCAACGTTGCATCAGTAGCAATCGAACAATTAACGCAGTTATAAGTTCACCCAGCGTCTGGATAACCTGGATTGACGTTCCTTATTGAACCTGCAGTTTCGCCCGCCCCCTGTCGCTTTTGCGCCATCTAAAAATCACACAAACATCTAATCCATTGCTACGCTTAAAGCGATCAATTTGATATTAGCGTCGCTTTCCACAAGCGTCCATCCTCCGAAAATTCCATGCGTAGAGCGTACGTCTCAAACTCATACTTCAGCCACTGCTGTACATAGCCGATTAACATATCGACTCTACCTGGCGCCTCTTTGCTAGGCGAGCCTAGCTCTGCAATAACATCTTCAACACGCCATGCTTGAGCTATACGACCAAGCACATCTTCCTTATATGCCGAATAACCTTCGTGAGGCTGCACCAAAAAATGAATGTGATTTAATTTTCCCGAACGAAACCCAATCTCTATGCCAGATTTAATAAACTTATAGAATCTTGTCTTACCTTCCGGGTCATTATAGCTATCCGGGGTTTCCGAAACAGCTGGCAGCTCTCCGACTCTTCGACATAAGCCGGTGACTATTTCCCCGCTTTCATTTCGACCAAGAGCCTGAACAAAATCCGACCAAGCGTTCATTATTTAATAACTCCCGTATTGCGATTTCTTTCCACTATTTTTTGAACAGTTTCATCTACCAACTTCGAATCATAACCTCTACTGTTCAGATTTGCCCGCAAAGCTTCTGTGTCACGACAGACTGCACCGCACAGATCCGCAGCATCTTGCTGAATCTGAGCAGGAGTGTTCTTCCCGCCATACGTCGGACCTGCAATATGTACATCTCGTGGAACCTCTACAGCAGTAGAGTTTTGGTAGAGAGTCTTGGTCTCCAACTCAGTAAGCGGGCGGCCCAACTCTGCTTCCTTTGCTGTGCGCAACGCAGCAAATGAAGGGATATGGTCGTGTTCTAGACCATCTCCAACAACCTCTCTTGCCTTAAGGTTTTTATAGGCGTCGACCTCAAGTCCTTGAACCGCCGTTTTCGAAGGCACGGATCCTTTTGCACCCGTTCCGTCCACCACCGAAACAGACGTAGGCTCTTTCGCGCCTTTACTTTTCGAAAGTACCCCCGTCAACACCGAAGCCATGAACTGACCGCCGCCGATCAGGTACTTGTCCGTTTCGAATTTTGAATCGAGCTTTGTACCTTCAATCTCGTTGGCGATTTTTTCTCCTACGGCTTGACTGAATTGCTCGGTTTTCTCAAGCAGCGCTTTACCCGGCTCGGTTTCAGAGGCTGCGTTGATGACAGCCAGTTGCACGAGCCCTTTGGGGCCTTGTGCCATCAAGAAAGGGGACAGATTTATTTAAGTACTTAGCGAAAAAAATAAATCTGTTCCCTTTTTTTATTTGGTTGAGTTGAAAAAGCCCAAGGCAAAGCCGTCCTGGATGAGTCAGGCCTATTACGACGAGGCACCTGAAACGTTGACAGTACGTGAGTTGAAAGCCGGTGGAAAAATCCTCGTCACTACTTTGAATTGTCCACAGCAGGTGCCAAAAGCCTCCCTCAAATCACTGTTCAAAGACCGATGGCATGTGGAGTTGGATCTGCGCAACCTCAAGACTACGCTGGGGCTTGAAGCGCTGAGCTGCAAGACGCCTGATATGGCCGTCAAGGAGTTGTGGATCTACCTGCTGGCGCACAACCTGATACGGATGCTCATGGCGCAATCAGCTCTGTTGGCCGACTGCCTGCCGCGCGAACTGAGCTTCAAGCATAGCCTTGAGCTGTGCCTTGCGTTGAGGCAGTACGGGGCTCAAGAGCAAGAAGATCAGATGCTAAACCTGCTTGAGCTGATCGCCCAGAAACGTGTCAGAAAGCGTCCTGGCAGGATTGAGCCGCGCGCCATAAAACGAAGACCCAAGCCTTACCCCATGCTGATGAAAACACGTCGATCAGCAAGGGCCGAGGTCAGGAAGAATGGACACCCGAAGAAGGTTAAGTAAGTGCCATTCAAATCTGTCCCCTTTTCCCGTTTAACTAACTTTCTTCACATGAACATATTTAACAA
The DNA here is from genome assembly GCF_051131955.1 of Pseudomonas sp. Z4-20. Taxonomy (NCBI): domain Bacteria; kingdom Pseudomonadati; phylum Pseudomonadota; class Gammaproteobacteria; order Pseudomonadales; family Pseudomonadaceae; genus Pseudomonas; species Pseudomonas sp. Z4-20. The sequence continues at coordinate 889,488 of NZ_CP071641.1, read as the reverse complement.
GACGACTGTCAGCGTCATAATGCACGACCACTACTAGTCCATCAGTTAAAAACTCATATCCCGGGCTGGTAGGAGCGATACCAGGGATACGAACAGATGGTATATCACGCACGGGCTGGCCAAATAAAGCAACTGAATCTTCAACGGTTGCAATCCCAAGACATGCTTTTTGTGTCTCAGCAGCAGCAGGGTGATACTCCCCCATTGCTTGGTAATATACTCTGTAGGCTACGACAATCCCCTCGCTACCTGCTTGAAAGTAAACGCCGCACTCTGGCAGCTTTAAAAATTCATCACACTCAACTTTAGTGTACTCAACCAAAGGAAACACATCTTTTAATTCCGCCAACAAGTCAATTATCGGGCGACCTACATAATCATTTGGATTCATATTTAACACCCATCCCATCAAATAATTTTTTGTTCAAATCATGAATTTCTTTGCGGGTAGTGTCTATTTTACCCGCGGACCAGCCTTCACTCTTCCACACCGGGACCCAAGTATTGATATCTGCCTCAGCCGCCCTATAAAGATCAGAGCCATCTTTTTTTATTTTCTCTTGATTATTTCTACCGCCAAAAGTTCTTGAGTCCGCCATATGACTACAGGTTTTAACTACAACACAATTAGTACTGTTTCGAAGGGCTTTCAATTCAGAATCAGTCAACTCAACGCCAAGTTGGCGTAACGCCTCCTTAACAGCTGCAAAAGAAGGGATATGGTCCGGTGTTAAGCCATCACCTACGCTACGAGGTGCCGTCAATCCATAGGTGCCCACTTCGCCTTCAGTTACTTTATCGGTAGTACTCGTACTGCCTTTTGTACTGCCCTCTTCCACCCACCCCTTCGGCCGATTATCCCCAAACTCCTTAGCCCAATCCGGATGTTTCGGATCAATATCCAGCCCGTCGCCCCCCTTCGTTATACCATCCGAAGGCCCCTTACCAACAATGCCAATGACCTTACCCGCCCCAGCCCCCGCAGCATTCCCGACAGTCCCCAACGCGATATTCAGCAGCGTCGTTGCGCCACGAACGTACACATCTCCAGACTGTTTATCCCGGTCCTGCTCGTGGCGAGTCTTGAAGAGATTATCGCTAATCTCCAGGTCAGTCTTATCTTTGTCGCTAAGTTCGCTTGCAATCGATTTCGATATTGAATCTTTTGCCGCAGCGATTTTGTCGCCAAACAGCTTGTCGACCACCACGTTGCCGGCGAGACCGACCGCCATTTTGGCGGGTCCCATGACTGCCTGGATCCCCAAGCCCAGGAGCTGCGCTTGTTCTACTGGTAGACCGTCCAAGTACGTCTGCAATCTCGCGGTTTCTTGCAGCAGCTTTCTGCCCGGCGTGTCGACCCGCACGTCTTCGACCTTCCGCCACTTTAAGGTACCATCGGTATCCGTATACCAAGCAAGAGTACGAGGCTGTTTCTCCGAATCATTTGATACACAGCCCCCCTTGGCATCGCAGCTTTCTTGCAGCTTGGCAAAGTCTGCAAATCTCTTCGCGAAGCTTTGGATAGCGGCTACATCCTCAGGCTTCAGCTCCTTGATATCCCCAGCATCCTTACCATTTCGAACCAGATTCTTCGCAACGTTCAGCGCAACTTCATCCCCCAACGCAGCCCTCGCGGAAGCAGGGACCTCATCAATTGAAACCCGCTGCGCCTGGATGTTGGTCCAGATCTGCTTGGTGGCCTGCACCGGCCCATTGACCAGCTTGAGTGCGTCCTCATACGCTTTTACGGTGCTCTCGGGGTAGCTTTTGATGCTGTTTTTCCAAGCCTGCACCGTCCCGTAAGGATCCATCACCGCGTCTACCGAGGATTTGGTGACGTACAAGTCGGTCCGAGATTCATCATCCTTGGTGATTTCGTAGGCCTTGCTTACATCCCGGTTGAGCGCAACCGTCGAATCGGCCCCGGTTTTAGCATCATTGCGCACCACAACTTCGCCGGCCCCGACAGTGGCCCGGACGGTCTGCTGACGATCCTTCTCATACTCCCAACCGCTGATGCTCCAGCCGTTTTTATCTTTCTCGCCTTTGCCAACTTGACTGCTGTCCTGAGCGCCGCCACCACCCTGGGAGTAGCTGCCACCCACGTTCAGGTAATAGCCGTGCTCCTTGTCCTTACCGGCGATGTCACTGAAGCCCAGGGTTCCAGTGTCCAGTTTGAGGTTGCCGTTATCGGCGGCGATCAGTGCACCATCCAGTTGGGTGTGATCCTCGGTGCGGATGTCGACTTTGTTTTTGCCGGTGATGCTGGTCTGCTGCTCGACCCAATGGGTTTCACCGGTGGTCTGTCCATATCCCACCGAGCCGCTGATGCCAGCCCCTGGACCAACGGTCGCGGTAACGCTGCAAAAAAGGGGACAGATTTATTTAAGTACTTAGCGAAAAAAATAAATCTGTCCCCTTTTTTTTTCAAGAGAACTCTATTTTGCAATCTGACAGAGGGATCGAACGACCATCGGAAATAATAAATTGATCACCTTCGATTCGGGCCAACAGTAGACCAAGACCTTCTGCACCGGCTTTGATGTCTTTTCTCCAGCCGTCAATATCACCGTGATATACGACAGCATGAAAGAGCGGGCCATGTCCCGGTGTGATGCTGCATCCAGCTTCGTTGATCCCACCACTAGTTGCATTCGGAGGTTCAGCAAAACACGTTATTTTTTTAAATTGTTTACGAAATTTACTTTTCCCATCATCAGAAAAATAAATAGCCTCCCTGGTGGTTGCACCATCCGTCCCAGGAATGACTCTCGCATCAGACCTTTCTAGCTTTCCGCCTAAAACCTTCTCCAATTCTTCTATTTGGTTAGCCAAGATATCACCTCAGTTTTTCACTGGCGTCATTACAAACTTAAAGTTTTTAACGCCTGCATCAGTAAATACTTTCGAATAGTAACTAGCCAACTCTGGACTATTCGTATGATAAATAACGCCGCCCTCGAAACCGGATGAGTATTTCTTCGCCTGATCCACCATTTTGGTCTGCTCAGCGGCCGACCAAGGCTTTGAGCCCACTGGGCTAGCAGGATTTCGAAGAGAGCTGCCCCAGTCCTCTACAAATTTAGCTTCAACAGCAGTCCGCTGCCCATTAACAATAGTCACATTGTCCGCAACACCGTTAACACGTTGCCCATTGATAACAGTTGTGTACTGACGCTCCGCATAAGGAACACTACCGTATAGGTCTCGAAGACCACTTTCGTAGCTTTGAGCCTTATCAATTGCCCGCGTACCACTGACAACCACAGGACTAGTAGTTTCTAGAGCAGTCCCTGCGCCTTTTGCACCGTAGCAATTAAGGCTAACTTTTTAAATTAAAGTCCCGCCCTTACTTAAATCCAACATATACAGCCTCCACCGTGGCTTGCCCCCCTAAATCGTTCATATCAGGAGCATAAAACCTGACCGAGTTCTGATTAACGTTTATGCCGGTTTGATCTTTCTCCACTTCAAAAGACACACCCTCTGCCATAAAAAAACTCTCAACATCCTCAATGGACAGACCTAAAATTTGCTTACCATCATAATAAAAACAAGCATTAGGAAGATACACCTCCAACCCCAACAACTCATTAGAACAGTTGTACCAAACTTGCATTACAGCTTCACCAAAGGCGTCAATTGAATTTTCTGAAAATTCAGTTTTAGGAAAAACCCTATATGGCAAACCAATAACTTTCCTGACTTCCTCTCTACCTTGCCCGCAAAAGAAATTTTCGAGACCATTAGACTGACTGTAATTTAACCTCATGAAATCTACCTCGGTTTAAAATCTTCAGGATTAAGACTTTTTGAATACTTTAACATTTGCTCAATAGCCGCGTCGTATTTATCACCAAACTTACTTCGTATGTCGTCGACATCCATTTTTATAGCTTCATCAAGCTTCCCTTGTTTTAGCAATTCCTCTTGCTGCGCTCTATAAGATTTTGCAGCATCTGAATTTCCATTGCTAGCAGTAAACTTGTGGTCATTTGGGTCCATTTTGATCGCAGGACCATCAACAGAACTGATCGGAGCATCCGTATAACAGGATCTTGCAGGACAATGATGAGAGTCAAGATTGTCGTTTACAGGTTTCGATGTATCGCGATGCGCGCCACCCAAAACCTCGTTTGAACCTGATGCACCCTTCCCATCCACCACCGAAACAGACTTAGGCTCTTTCGCACCTCTGCCTTTCGAAAGAACTCCCGTCAGCACCGAAGCCATGAACTGGCCACCGCCGATCAGGTATTCATCCGTTTCGAAGCCCGGATCATTTTCTATTTCAGCTGCGATTTCTTTCCCGACGGCTTCGCTGAATTGTTGGGTTTTTTCAAGCAGGGCTTTGCCCGACTTGGTTTCAGAGGCGGCGTTGATGACAACCAGTTGCACCAGCCCTTTGGGGCCTTGTGCCATGGCGATGACCATCGATATTGCCTGCTTCTCGTCCTCATGCTGGGCAACGTAATCATTAATCGCAGAGGATTTACGTAGAATGACTTGGCCCAGGCTGAGGTTCTGATCATTGGCCACGACGTCAGTGGGGGGGAGGACTAAGCCTGAGTTATTCTTGGCCTCTGTATCAGACGAAGACGCCTGAATTTTATTGCTGATGTCCTGGACCTGCTTCACATCCACGCCAGCAAGCATCCCCACCTCAGCCAACACCCGGTTCTGAAAATCCGGATCGCTCATGGTCTTCATGGCCTGGGCACGCGTAAGGCCGCCGATGATCAACGCTTCCATGGTTTCTTCGGCGAAATCAACGCCCACCATCGCCGAGGCACTTGCATCCATCTTTCGCCCCAACCCCGCCTCGATCTTGTTGACCGCCGCGTTGAAGTCGTAACCGGCTTGCTGGAAGTTCTGCTTGGCCGTTTCGTCGTAATTGCGAAGTTGTCTGGTCCACTCTTTGGCGGTCTCATACGGACTAAGGGCCGCCGTCACGGAGGACTTGGTCACGTACAAGTCTGTACGGTGCTCATCGTCCCGGGTGATTTCGTAGGCCTTGTCAACATCGCGGTTCAAGCCTTTCGTCGAGTCGGCTCCGGTCCCGGCGTCATTGCGCACCACAACGTCGCCAGCACCCACGGTGGCCCGTACGATCTGCTGGCGGTCCTTCTCGTAGTTCCAGCCTTCAACACTCCAGCCGTTCTTGTCCTTTTCGCCCTTGCCGACCTGACTGCTGTCCTGGGTTCCGCCGCCACCCTTGGAGTAGCTGCCACCGACGTTCAGGTAATAGCCATGCTCCTTGTCCTTGCCCGCGATGTCGCTGAAGCCCAGCGTGCTGGTGTCGAGTTTTAGCTTGCCGGTGTCCGAGGCGATCAAGGCGCCGTCCAGCTGAGTATGGTTTTCGGTACGAATGTCGACCTTGTCTTGCCCGGTGATACGGGTCTGTTGCCCGACCCATTCTGTCGAGCCGGTGGTCTGGCCATAACCGACCGAGCCACTCACGCCCGCACCCGGCCCCACGGTCACCGTCACACTGAGGTCGAACTCTTTGCCTTCGACCTTGCCCGTATCAGGCACCGACGAAACATTGAGGTCGCGGCCCACGCGACCGATGACTTCATTACCGCGCAGGTCCGCACCGGCAATATTCGTGTCCTTGCCGCTGGTGAAGCCCAGGCGATTGCCCGCATACAGATAGGCCTGTTGTTGCCGCTGGGCCTCACGCTCCAGATTGCCTTTGCCCAAGTTGACGCTGGCATAGATACCGACGCCTTCAGAGCCGACGCTGAGGCCGACTTCCCCGCCGCCACTCTTGCGGGTGTTGTCGCTGGCGCTGTCGTTTTGAGCAGCACGGATGTTCAGGTTGTTTGCAGCACGCAGGTCGATGTCACGCTGAGCCTTGACTTGAGTACCAATCAAGTTCAGGTCATTGCTTGCACGCAGGTTGACGTCTCGCCCCGCATCAAGGGCTGTGACGGTTGAGGTTTGCTGCTCGTTGTCGCCGCTGGCAATGCCATTGCTGCCGCCAACACCAATCTTGAAGCCGCCACTGGTACCACCGTGGATCCCGCCCCAACTTTGCCGTTCACGCGTTTCTTCGGCATAGCTGCCTTTGGCGGCATCGAGGGTGACATCGCGACCTTTGATATTGATATCGCGCCCAGCGATCAACTGGCTGCCACTCGCCCGAACATCATTGTTGGCAATCATATTTAGATCGTTGCCCGCGTCCAGCGTCGATGCGCGGCGAGTCTGTTCAACAATCTGTTCGCTGGTGCTCTGTTCGCTGGTGCTCTGTTTGCTGTTGCCGATCTTCGCGTCGAACGTGGGCCCTGAAACGAATTGGGAAACGCTGTCCACTGCCCTCAGCGTGCTGGAGGCCTTGCTGACATTGTCTTCTCCCTGACCGGCTCCTTTGACCGCATCACGAGTCCGACCGTAGTTGTGGTTCATGCTCAGGCTGGCGCCGTTTCGCTCGCTCTCGCGCTGATGCTCGATCAGCAGCCTTTCACGGGCGGCGTCGATCTTGATGTCCCGACCTGCCGTCAAATCGATATCGTTGAATGCCTCAAGGTCCGAGCCAGTCTGGGCGATATCGCGCTTGGCGTTGATGATCAGGTCCTGACCGGCACTGATCTGGCTGGCCGCAGTGGTTTGCTGTTCAAGCCGGTTTTTCTCCTTGGTGCGATCCGCGCCAGCAAAAAAATTGATGCCATTAGCATCCGAAGAAACACCAATCCCAGCCTGCTTGTTCTTCTCCCAATCCCGCTCGGAATGACTGTTCTGCGCCGCCAGGACATTCACATCACGCCCGGCATTCAGACTGACATTACGCCCAGCCTCGATTCCGCTGCCCACCAGGTTGATATCGCGCTCTGCCTGCAAAGTCGCATCACGATCAGCCGTCACCTGACTGCCAACACTGGTACTGCTTTGCGCGATCCGGCCCGACTCTTTCGCCGAGGAGAACGACAGGAAGCCGCCCGAGACCGAGAGCCCGGTTTTCTTCTTGTATTGCTCGCTATGGCTGTAAGCGGTGTCATTGGCCGCGACGAGGTTGATGTCGCCGCTGTCCTTGACCAGGCCCGCACGCAGTTCCACGTCATTACCGGCGGTGGTTTCGCTGGCGCGTAAACGCAAGTCATTGCCCGCGACCAGCACCACATCGTTGCCTGCTTCCAGCTCGCTGGCCACTTGGGAGGCGGTGGTTTTCAGCTCGCTTTTGCCGCTCTTGGACAAGCCGAGGAAACCCGACTTGGTTTTCTTGCTGTAGGAACCGTGTTCTTCGATACCCGAGAGCACCGCCACATCACCGGTGGCCCCCACCACCAGATCATTGCCGGCGTTCAACTGGCTGCCGATCACCGTGACGTTGCGGCCGCCGTCCAACGTGACACTGCCACTGGCGGCTTGGCTGGCATTGACCGTCAGGTCTTGCCCCGCCTCCACCACCGACGCGACGTTGGTGCTGTCATAGCTTTCCCGTTGCTCGCTTTTGCTGCGACCAAAGGAGCCTTTGCTTTTCTTCGAGTAGAACTCTGCGGTTTCGTCCGTTGCGGACAGCAGGCTGACGTCGCGCGTGGCGTCGAGCGCAACGTCCTTGGCCCCTTTCAGGTGACTGGCGACGAGACTCAGGTCTTGCCCCGCCTTCGCGCTGAGGTCCCCGCCCGATTCGACGACTGAGGATTGCTGGCGCACCAGGTCGCTGCTGCTTTTGACTTTTTTGCTCTGGGACGAGCGATGGCTTTCGTTGGCGGCGGAGGTGATAGCGATATCGCGCCCGGCGGTCAGTAATTCTTAGTCGGACTCAGTGCCCCTGGATGCTCGCTACGGGAATACGCTCCTGTGGCTGAGTGACATCGTAAACATGCTGCTCACAACCTGCCCCAATGATCACGAACTCCACCAGGTAAACCTTTTGCTTCTCGGGCTTGAAGGTGGAACTCATAGGGCCGCATGCATAAACAATTTTTTCGGCATAGCGGTTGTAGTTCGAGTCGTAGACCCGCGATTCACCGATCACTTCAATCGCCTGCCCGGGATCAGCCTGCACCTCCAGCTGGGGGAAGCGTTTTACGGTGGCGCTGTTGGCAACCTCGTTCACTTTGGCGATCCAGCCAAATACTTTGCCACGACCGGAATCGACCACGGTTCCCAAGATCTCGGCACGCTGATCCGCATCGGAACTGCGTCGTATGAACTGCACAGGGTGAGTGAACCCTGTCGCCTTCATGATGATCTTGGCGTGGTCTGCGTCAGCGACGACCTTGGGTTGTTGCAACTGCACGCCATCCTTGAGCAGGCTTGGCGAGGAATCCCTGACGTTTGAGTGACAGCCTGCCAGGGCCATGGCTAGAACTAAAAAGGTGGTTTTTTTCATGATTACTTCCCTGCAAAATTTGAATGACCAGAGACTATCGAAGTATTTTCGACAACAGCAGAATGGTAAGTGCCATTCAAATCTGGCCCCTTTTTCTCTCTTTTTTTCTTCGCACTAAAGCTATAGCTTTATAAAGTCAAAAACCTGATCAAATAGCAGTTCAATTCTTGGTGACGCGTTAAGGAAATCAAGTGCTTCACTTGGGGTTACGGGCATATCAAACGGCTCAAACCCTCGCCGAACGGCGATACCGTACAACGCATATTCGTCATCCTCCTCATGCTCCCAGCAGGGCACATAGCCAACAACTTTATAGACTTTTAAAATCTCATCATGAAAAACCATCAAGTCATATAAAAATGCTGGAGCAGCATTCAGCGACGAAGCCTGAGCACACCAGACATTAAACTCATCCTTGTTTATAGCTTCACAGAAAAGACAAGTAATAACGAAAGCCATCAACTCATCACTAAAGTACCCCGGCTCATTCAAAATCACATCCCACCTCCCATAGCTTCACCACCGATATGTCCCGTTTTTTTATGGATCAACTCAGGAACCAACTGCATCCGCCCACTATCCTGATGATGATGCCATGTGTATCCATCGATTTTCTTTGCTCCGTCGTTAATCTGCTGGAGCTGCTTAGCAGTAAAGCTTGAGGCTCTCACTTGGCCTTGCTGAATAGCACCCGACAACTCTTTGGCTGCAAGTTTCATTTGCCCTTCGTAAGTTGTGGATTTAAAAGCGCCAATCGATATTCGCGTATCGAACGCTGTTACATCATCAAAAATCAAAAAAGGGGACAGATTTATTTAAGAAATGAGCAAACTATTAAATCTGCCCCCTTTTTTTCACACACACAAAATAAATCTGACCCCTATTTCTTCAGAATTTTTCCGGGATCGGTATTCCTAGAATAAAAAAGGGGACTTCCTTCCCAATCCCTGGAGCACAGTCTGGAAAAAGTGAAAAGCGGAACAAATTTATTAAAGATAAAAATCAACAATTAACGCCCCTTTATCGCACTCGCTACCACCCTCCCCGCCCGGAGATAAAAGACTTAACGTAGTCCCAGCGAGTAACAACCCAATACAATGCAAGGCCCCATGACAAGGGAAACCCGACCCAAATAAAAACCCAATTTGAATCAGTCTGAAACAACAGTGCTATTAAAACCGCAACCATCATCGCAAAAAATGTACTTACCCCCCACACGACTGCCAACAATGCAAAAGCCAGCATCACTGCGCTAACAAGTCTACTTCTTCTCATTCTCGGCCTCAATATAAAAACTATAGCCTTTCAAACCCACCGACTGAAAATATAACCCCATCACAAAAAAGCAAAAAAGGGGACAGATTTATTTAAGAAATGAGCAAACTAATAAATCTGTCCCCTTTTTTTGGAAGAAGCAAATAAAACTGCCATTTTTTCCACTACTCCAGTATTTTTTACCGCCTCAGAATTACCCCTGAGATTGCAAACGCCAAAAATCCATTCCATCCACTATCCAATATTTTTCCTCGCTCGGAATCAACTCTCCGAACTCACTAGACGCTTTTGCATTCCAATCTGAAGGGACATAAGACTCATGCGACCGATCCCAATCAACATGTTGAAATGTCCTATCATCAAGATTTATGTAGAATCGAGGCAGCCTCATCCTTAGCTTATCCCACTCGTCCAGACGAGCTTCTGCGCTACCAGACAGAACGTCTTCTATATGTCTATAGAACTCAGCAAAATAGGCAACGGAGTGACCATACTTAAAAAAATCCCCCATCCAAGCCGAAGAGTAAACTTCAACCCCGTTGTTATCTAGATAACGTTGAAATGTATTCACATCTAGGACCGGGACGCCACCTCTAAAAGCAGAAATGGCAGCATCATAAAGATCACCATCCATAACACCGCGCTCAACATACTCTCGATACTCAGGTCTTACATCAATGCAAAAATTTTCTTTATCATCTGCGAGGTAGTAGCACCTACCGCTAACGACAAACACAGCCAAGTCCTTCCTTCCTTCGAAAATATCTTCAAGCAGGCTGTCAAAATCATTTACCAAATTCATCAACAAACTCCTTGCTTGTTAATACCCGCGCTTTCGAAGAGCTTTGCTCAATCAGGCGATCCCATACCTTAGGTAATTCTTATCAGAAAGGGGACAGATTTATTTAACCAACAGAGCGATGGCTTTCACCTTTTCTTTAAATAAATCTCTCCCCTTTCCCGTCAGTAGGTGGCAGCCATGCGCAGGTTAGCAGGCCAGCCTTTTTTCATTTTTTACAGGCGTATCAGCTAGTTAGCCGTTAAGTAAGTGCCATTCTGAACAGCCCCCTTTTCTGTCCCCTTTTCGCACTGCAAACTGGGGCTCTGCGGCACATGACTGGAAAAGTGCGATGAATCAATTCGCGATTCTGTACGGAGATCTAGAACCTAGAAAACAAACAAATCTCCCTTTTCTCCATTAAATCTGTGGAGAATCTCAGGCGTTGCCCCTGCCCCCCCTCGTATTTGTTGCATCGTCACGATATACAAGGAGACCGCCCTTGGGCCAGTCACCTACCCAGCCACATGGCCACCCACCGCTTAAATAGGCGGAAAATATTCCCTCAAAAAAATTATTAGTCTTACCTTGAACAGCTCGACTATACAGACAGCACTTTAGATCCGAGACAACATCATCCAATAGTTCTCTATGCTTCGGGGAGAGCTGCTTTTGAACTGAGTGACTTAACTCATCCAAAAGTTCGGATAGTTTAGTATCCATCTCAGTATATTTTTCGCCCCCACCGTAAACAACATCCCAAACCTCACTCATTCTCTCAGATCTTAAGTCAGCCCAAGTGAAAGATTCTCCCCCATAGACCTGAACCCAGGCATATTTTTTTGCCGTTGCAAGATCAGCAATTTCGGCATCCCCCAAAACAACCTGATTGACAGATCTCAAGAGCATCCCACTATTTACAAAGCCAATAACTTCATTTACCAGATTGCTATTTTCACCCAACTCTACTTCCCTAACCATTTCAACCACACCTCTGTCTTAGCGCCGTCTACGTTGCGGACAGGCATGCCCGACCCAGTAACATTCCTCAACCGACCCTGCAAGTCGAAAACCTGTTTTTGCAACTGCTCCACAGGTAGATTTCGGTCCATCTCATTCAAACTTTTTCGTACAGCCTCAGTATAGTTTGGATGGCTACCTGTATGTCTCGGCATACCGCTTATGGCGCCCTCTGGCTTAGCCTTGCTTGCCGGCAAAAATATGCCATTAGAGGAGTCATCCAGATCAATGCCTACCTTCTTCAGAATAGGATGATTTTTTAACTCCGAAGGAATCAGGTGCTGAGCCTGATAACCAGCCCACGAGTCTGTGCGATTTCTCCCCATTGCTTGGTTCAGATTCTGCCCTAGCTTTGTTGAGCTACCGCCAGTTACTTGACCAGGAGTTCCTGAAAGCAGCCTTTGGTTATTGGGCAGAGCTTGGTCGGGCCCTTTTGCCCCACCCGTTTCCACCCACCCCTTCGGCGGATTCTCCCCAAACTTCTTATCCCAATCAGGATCTCCCCGACCAATCCCCAGCCCGTCGTTCCCCTTCGTTAAACCATCCGTAGACCCCTTCCCAACAATCCCAACGACCTTACCCGCCCCAGCCCCCGCAGCATTCCCGACAGTCCCCAACGCGATATTCAGCAGCGTCGTTGCGCCACGAACGTACACATCTCCAGACTGTTTATCCCGGTCCTGCTCGTGGCGAGTCTTGAAGAGATTATCGCTAATCTCCAAGTCAGTCTTATCTTTGTCGCTAAGTTCGCTTGCAATCGATTTCGATATTGAATCTTTTGCCGCAGCGATTTTGTCGCCAAACAGCTTGTCGACCACCACGTTGCCGGCGAGACCGACCGCCATTTTGGCGGGTCCCATGACTGCCTGAATCCCCAAGCCCAGGAGCTGCGCTTGTTCTACTGGTAGACCGTCCAAGTACGTCTGCAATCGCGCGGTTTCTTGCAGCAGCTTTCTGCCCGGCGTGTCGACCCGCACGTCTTCGACCTTCCGCCACTTTAAGGTACCATCGGTATCCGTATACCAAGCAAGAGTACGAGGCTGTGTCTCCGAATCATTTGATACACAGCCCCCCTTGGCATCGCAGCTTTCTTGCAGCTTGGCAAAGTCTGCAAATCTCTTCGCGAAGCTTTGGATAGCGGCTACATCCTCAGGCTTCAGCTCCTTGATATCCCCAGCATCCTTACCATTTCGAACCAGATTCTTCGCAACATTCAGCGCAACCTCATCCCCCAACGCAGCTCTTGCAGAAGCTGGAACCTCCTCTATTGATACCCGCTGTGCCTGTATGCTGTTCCAGGCCTGTCCGGCGGCCTGCACCGGCCCATTGACCAGCTTGAGTGCGTCCTCATACGCTTTCACGGTGCTCTCGGGGTAGCTTTTGATGCTGTTTTTCCAAGCCTGCACCGTCCCGTAAGGATCCATCACCGCGTCTACCGAGGATTTGGTGACGTACAAGTCAGTCCGAGATTCATCATCCTTGGTGATTTCGTAGGCCTTGCTTACATCCCGGTTGAGCCCAACCGTCGAATCGACCCCGATTTTAGCATCATTGCGCACCACAACTTCGCCGGCCCCGACAGTGGCCCGGACGGTCTGCTGACGATCCTTCTCATACTCCCAACCGCTGATGCTCCAGCCGTTTTTATCTTTCTCGCCTTTGCCAACTTGACTGCTGTCCTGAGCGCCGCCACCACCCTGGGAGTAGCTGCCACCCACGTTCAGGTAATAGCCGTGCTCCTTGTCCTTACCGGCGATGTCACTGAAGCCCCGGGTTCCAGTGTCCAGTTTGAGGTTGCCGTTATCGGCGGCGATCAGTGCACCATCCAGTTGGGTGTGATCCTCGGTGCGGATGTCGACTTTGTTTTTGCCGGTGATGCTGGTCTGCTGCTCGACCCAATGGGTTTCACCGGTGGTCTGTCCATATCCCACCGAGCCGCTGATGCCAGCCCCTGGACCAACGGTCGCGGTAACGCTGAGGTCGAACTCTTTGCCTTTGACTTCGCCTGTGTCAGGCGCCGAGGAGATATTCAGATTACCGCCGACACGGCCAACGACCTCATCGCCGCGCAGGGTGGCACCACTGATGTTGGTGTCTTTGCCACTGGTGAAGCCCAGGCGGTTGCCCGCGTAGAGGTAGGCTTCTTGCTGTCGGTTACCTTCCCGGTCGAGATTGCCCTTGCCGATGTTCACGCTGACGTAGACGCCTACGCCTTGAGAGCCGAACGTCAGGCCTGCCTCACCACCACCGTTGTGTCGATTGCTCTCACTGTCGCTGGCACAAAAAAGGGGACTGATTTATTTAAGTACTTAGCGAAAAAAAATAAATCTGTCCCCTTTTTTTTACATTCAAACTTTTTCGTACAGCCTCAGTATAGCTTGGATGGCTACCTGTATGTCTCGGCATACCGCTTATGGCGCCCTCTGGCTTAGCCTTGCTTGCCGGCAAAAATATGCCATTAGAGGAGTCATCCAGATCAATGCCTGCCTTCTTCAGAATAGGATGATTTTTTAACTCCGAAGGAATCAGGTGCTGAGCCTGATAACCAGCCCACGAGTCTGTGCGATTTCTCCCCATTGCTTGGTTCAGATTCTGCCCTAGCTTTGTTGAGCTACCGCCAGTTACTTGACCAGGAGTTCCTGAAAGCAGCCTTTGGTTATTGGGCAGAGCTTGGTCGGGCCCTTTTGCACCATCAACTTACCCAGGAAATGTGATCTCCATCTAAATAATATAGTCCTTCAAGCCTCCCTGAAATTTTAGGCAGCTCGAGAAGAGACTCTGAAATATATGAAAAAGGAAGTCCACTCCTTAGCTCTTGAGCTCTTGCAGAGTAGTCTGCCCAAGAAGGCTCAATCATCCCATTCCAGAATGTAACAAAGGAGCCATCTTCAAGAAGGATGACAGGTTTTAAGTACTCAACTTCCCCACCACCATCCCAGTACAGATAACCTAAGTAACTAGAACCATTTTTCCCAACAAAACTAGCGCGAACGATTATTTGAGCGTCAGTACAAGTCTCCTTATCAAGGAGAGGACGGACTGTTAGCTCATCTTCCGCAGATTCATCCATAGGAAAGTACCAAACACCAAAATCAGCAAGATCATCAATGGTTAATTCATATATTTGTTTATCAGTCATGTTTGCATACCTATTTAATCAGGTGCTTGATTGAGTCAAACAATTCGGGCCGCCCTATATCGCCATAGGCTTTCTGCAACCCCGAGCTTATTTGCCCAGGAGTATACGTAGCCGGCTTACCACGTACCATGGGTGGCAAATACTTACTGATAGCTTTATGCATAGCATCAGGATTCACCTTTCCCGTATGAGAGTACTGGGTAATTAGAGTCGCAGGGTGATCTAGCATGTCATTTTTCGTATACCCCAGCATTTTCCCCAAATATTGAGGCAGGGTGTGATGGGCTTGGAATCCTTTGTTTAATCCCTGAAGCTCTCGATAAGTAGGGCTAATTGCGTCAGGTACAATCTGGCCTGTCGCTTTTGCACCACCCGTTTCCACCCACCCCTTCGGCGGACTCTCCGCAAACTTCTTGTCCCAATCAGCATCCTTCGGACCACCCCCCAGCTCATCGCGCCCTTTCGTTACACCATCCGAAGACCCCTTACCCACAATACCAATGGCCTTGCCGGCTACAGACCCGGCAGCGTTGGTGACGGTCCCCAAGGCAATATCCAGTAGCGTCGTTGCACCACGAACGTATACATCACCTTTTTGATCAGTTGCCCCACGCTTGAAAAGTTCCTTGAAACGATCATCGCTATGCTCCAAGTCTTCCTTGCTTTTACCACTGAGCTCGCTCGCTAGGGATTTTGACAAAGCATCTTTAGCGTCGGCGATTTTGTCTCCGAACAGCTTATCTACCACTACATTACCGGCCAGACTCACCGCGGCTTTGGCTGGTCCCATGACGGCTTGTATTCCCAAGCGTACAAGCTGCGCTTGCGCTGGGTTCAATTTATCGAGATAGGTCTGTAAAGCGTCAGTTTGAACCAACACATTTCCGCCGGGGGTACTTGGTACCACCGGCTTAAAATTCACAATCCTGCTGTTGCCATCCGCATCAACATAGTGGACTGGATCCTTCTGGCCTTCCTCTCCCGATGCACAGCCTCCTGTAGCGCCACAGCTTTCTTGTTGCTTGGCAAACGTTGTGAATAGGTCCGCAAAGTATTGGATAGCAATTACATCCTTAGGCTCCAGCTTCGCGATGTCATCCGGATCCTTACCATTTCGAACCAGATTCTTCGCAACGTTCAGCGCAACTTCATCCCCCAACGCAGCCCTCGCGGAAGCAGGGACCTCATCAATTGAAACCCGCTGCGCCTGGATGTTGGTCCAGATCTGCTTGGTGGCCTGCACCGGCCCACTGACCAGCTTGAGTGCGTCCTCATACGCTTTCACGGTGCTCTCGGGGTAGCTTTTGATGCTGTTTTTCCAAGCCTGCACCGTCCCGTAAGGATCCATCACCGCGTCTACCGAGGATTTGGTGACGTACAAGTCGGTCCGAGATTCATCATCCTTGGTGATTTCGTAGGCCTTGCTTACATCCCGGTTGAGCGCAACCGTCGAATCGGCCCCGGTTTTAGCATCATTGCGCACCATAACTTCGCCGGCCCCGACAGTGGCCCGGACGGTCTGCTGACGATCCTTCTCATACTCCCAACCGCTGATGCTCCAGCCGTTTTTATCTTTCTCGCCTTTGCCAACTTGACTGCTGTCCTGAGCGCCGCCACCACCCTGGGAGTAGCTGCCACCCACGTTCAGGTAATAGCCGTGCTCCTTGTCCTTACCGGCGATGTCACTGAAGCCCAGGGTTCCGGTGTCCAGTTTGAGGTTGCCGTTATCGGCGGCGATCAGCGCACCATCCAGTTGAGTGTGATCCTCGGTCCGGATGTCGACTTTGTTTTTGCCGGTGATGCTGGTTTGCTGTTCGACCCAATGGGTCTCACCGGTCGTTTGTCCATATCCCACCGAGCCGCTGATGCCAGCCCCTGGACCAACGGTCGCGGTAACGCTGAGGTCGAACTCTTTGCCTTTGACTTCGCCTGTGTCAGGCGCCGAGGAGATATTCAGATTACCGCCGACACGGCCAACGACCTCATCGCCGCGCAGGGTGGCACCACTGATGTTGGTGTCTTGGCCACTGGTGAAGCCCAGGCGGTTGCCCGCGTAGAGGTAGGCTTCTTGCTGTCGGTTACCTTCCCGGTCGAGATTGCCCTTGCCGATGTTCACGCTGACGTAGACGCCTACGCCTTGAGAGCCGAACGTCAGGCCTGCCTCACCACCACCGTTGTGTCGATTGCTCTCACTGTCGCTGGCGTTCTGCGCCGACCGGATGTTCAACTCATTACCAGCATCGAGCGCAATATCTCGCCCAGCCTTGACCTGAGTGCCTATCAGGTTGATGTCGTGGCGGGCGTCCACATTGACATCCCTTCCAACGGCAACCTGAGTGGCTGTCGAACTGCCGTGAACGCCATCCTCGGTGGCAACACCGTAGCTGCCGCCGACACCTAGCTTGAAGCCTCCACTGGTGCCCCCATGAATCCCACTCCAGCTTTGGCGATCAGTGCTTTCCTGGCTGACACTTCCCTTCGCTACATCCAGCGTGACGTCGCGACCTTTGACGTTGATATCCCGCCCGGCCTTTAGCTGACCACCTTTGACCGTGACGTCGTTGCCGGCATTGAGATTCAGGTCGTTGCCCGCATCGAACGTCGACGCGCGATTGGTCTGCTCAATGACCTGCTGGCTACTGGTTTGCGTGCTGTTGCCAAACTTGACGTCGACGGTCGGTCCGTTGACGAATTGGGCGACGGCATCGACGCCTTTTAGGGTACTGGACGCCTTACTGACGCCGTCCTCCCCTTTCCCTGCGCCACTGACCGCATCCTTGGTGTTGCCGTAGTTATGATTGAACGAAATGCCAAGCCCATTACGACTGGCTTCGCGCTCCTGCTCGGTCAGTTGGGTTTCACGCGCAGCATCCACGTTGATATTGCGTCCTGCCGTGAGGCCTATGTCACGGCTGGCACGCAAATCGGAACCCGTCTGGTTGATATCGCGTTGAGCGTTGATTGCAACATCTTGCCCGGCACTGATCTGGCTAGCGGCAGCGGTTTGCTGTTCCAGACGATTCTTGTTCTTGAGGCTATCGGCACCAGCAAAAAAATTGATGCCATTAGCATCCGAAGAAACACCAATCCCAGCCTGCTTGTTCTTCTCCCAATCCCGCTCGGAATGACTGTTCTGCGCCGCCAGGACATTCACATCACGCCCGGCATTCAGACTGACATTACGCCCAGCCTCGATTCCGCTGCCCACCAGGTTGATATCGCGCTCTGCCTGCAAAGTCGCATCACGATCAGCCGTCACCTGACTGCCAACACTGGTACTGCTTTGCGCGATCCGGCCCGACTCTTTCGCCGAGGAGAACGACAGGAAGCCGCCCGAGACCGAGAGCCCGGTTTTCTTCTTGTATTGCTCGCTATGGCTGTAAGCGGTGTCATTGGCCGCGACGAGGTTGATGTCGCCGCTGTCCTTGACCAGGCCCGCACGCAGTTCCACGTCATTACCGGCGGTGGTTTCGCTGGCGCGTAAACGCAAGTCATTGCCCGCGACCAGCACCACATCGTTGCCTGCTTCCAGCTCGCTGGCCACTTGGGAGGCGGTGGTTTTCAGCTCGCTTTTGCCGCTCTTGGACAAGCCGAGGAAACCCGACTTGGTTTTCTTGCTGTAGGAACCGTGTTCTTCGATACCCGAGAGCACCGCCACATCACCGGTGGCCCCCACCACCAAATCATTGCCGGCGTTCAACTGGCTGCCGATCACCGTAACGTTGCGACCGCCGTCCAGCGTGACACCCCCACTGGCGGCCTGGCTGGTATTGACCGTCAGGTCTTGCCCCGCCTCCACCACCGACGCGACGTTGGTGCTGTCATAGCTTTCCCGTTGCTCGCTTTTACTGCGGCCAAAGGATCCTTTGCTTTTCTTCGAGTAAAACTCTGCGGCTTCGTCCGTTGCAGACAACAGGCTGATGTCGCGTGTGGCGTCGAGCGCAACATTATTGGCCCCTGTCAGGCGACTGGCGACAAGACTCAGGTCTTGCCCCGCCTTCGCGCTGAGGTCCCCGCCCGATTCGACGACTGAGGATTGCTGGCGCACCAGGTCGCTGCTGCTTTTGACTTTTTTGCTCTGGGACGAGCGGTGGCTTTCGTTGGCGGCAGACGTGATCGCGATATCGCGTCCGGCTGTCAGCGCCAGGGCGCTCTGGGCGATGACGTTGCTGGCGACGACCCGCAGATCCTGCCCGGCCGTCACCTTCAGCTCCCGGCCGGCGGTAGCGCTGGAACCGTTTTGGGTGATGGTTTGGTCCCGGTGCCTGCTGCCCATTGTGTTGCTGTCCACCTGCTCGGCGGAGGTGATGTTTACATCGCGCACTGCCTGCAAGCCCATGTTATTACCGCTCTTAACCACCCCTCCCTTGTTGGCGATATCCCGTCCGGCGCCCATTGTCAGGTCATGACTGGCCTCGATCCGCGCCGCACTGTCGGCAAAGTCGCGTTGTTCGGTCTTGTAGCCGGTGCTGCTGGCATGGCGGGTGATGGTGCGTTCGTTGGTCAAATCACCGGCCACGGCAACAACACTGACATCCCGCCCAGCAATAACACCACCAGCCCGGTTGGTAAGATCCTTACCCGCCAACGCCTCAAGCCGATTCCCTGCCTCCAACAACCCGCTGTTAACCAGGCTGTCGCCAGCGCTTGCCCTCAGGTTGCTGGTCGCTCGCAGGGTGCCGGCGTTATTCAGGTTCTGGCCGGCAATCAGGCTCACGTCTGAACCCTGAATCAACGCCCCATTAGCCGCCAAACGATGGTTGGCCTGGGCCAGGTAAAGCACCGGCACCAGCACCTGTTGATTATTCACCGTCCGGTTTTCCATCCAGACGATGTCATGGGTCAGGGCCGCAACCTGTTCGGCGGTCAGGCTGACGCCCAGGGACAAGTTGAGACTGTCCTTGCTGGCGATGGCATTGTTCATCAGGTACTTGAACATGCCGTCGTCGGAGGTCTGGCCGTCGAGGAAGCGTTGGCCGGTGCGGGCGATCACGGCTTGCTGGATCAGGCGTTGTTCGTAGAAGCCGTCACCCAAACGCTTGGCGGCGACGTCGGGGTCGTAGCCCAGGTTCGTCAGCAGGTAGTCAGAGCTCATGAACTGGCGCATGTTGGTCAGCGCCGGATTGGTCTCGATCAGGTATTTTTGCGGGTTGGCCTGGAACGAGCTGTCCGGCAGGCCGCGCACTGGCGTCAGGCCCGTGCTCTGGGTTGGCGTGGCCGAGCCGTCGCCGCTCATGCGGAACAGGCCGTTTTGCCCGGTGGGCAAGTCAAAACCCGGCAAGGCCAGCGGATCGACCTGTTGCTGGGTCAGGTTCGGGGGTAGCTGCCGATTGACGCTGATGCGGGTCGAGAAGGCGTTGTCGGCCTGGGTGTCGGTGCGCGGGCCGGCACCGACGTAGTTGTAGCCGCCACGCACGACGCCGCTGTTGAGGTCGCCCTGGGTAGGAATGTCGATGGCGCCACCGGCCTGGATAATCGCGGCATAGGTTTGGCTGTCGGTGGTGGCTGTCTCAGTACGGAACTGCGGCAGCTCACGTTCGGTTCTGCCGATAAAATGGCTCATCGCCGCTTCAAGACCGCTCAGGTCATTGGCGTTGTAACCGGGGCTCTGCAACCAGTATTTGTTGGTGAAGTCATTGGCGGCGGCGCGCCAGCTACCCGGGCGGCGCGTGCGTTGGGACCTGAAGGTGCGCGAGGTTTCAATCTCGCCGGTCTCGATGCCGATGTTGTTCAGGCTGACGAGGTTGGCGGTCAGTGCGCCGCCGACGCCGATGCTGCTGCTCCGGTTGCTCAGGGTGTCGCCCTGGATATTCAGGTTGCCGCCGGTGGTGATGCTGGAGGCGGCACTGGCCGCGGTGACTCCGAACTTGTCGCGCTGGATGATCTGCCAGACGTGGTTTTGCTTGGGGCCGTCGCAATCACCTGGGACGCAGGCCACTTCCCTGATTGAGGCGGTGTAGATGCCTGCATCGTGGGTGGTCAAGACCTCGCGGACGTTGTCGATAGTGCTGGCCGCCAGGCGCATGTTGCCGTCGCTTTGCAGCGTGCCGGAGCTGTTGAGGATGCGGCTGGCACGTGTGCCGAAGCCGTCGCGATCGATGCTCAGATCACCCAGGCTGTAGATATCGGCATAGCGGTTGGTCAGGCTATTGACGCGCAGGCTGGTAGTGCCGCCGCTGAAGATCAATCCACGCTCGTTGAGCAGGTCGCCGGTCGATACACCCAGCGCCCCGGCGCTGCCAAGGGTGCCGTAGTTGTTGATCGTGGCAGCCGTGACGCTCATGTCCGCCGCCGAGGTCAGGCGACCGTAGCTGTTGAGCACGCCATCGACCACGACGGTCGTGTTGCCGCCGCCCGCGATACTGCCGTTTTGCTCCAGGTTGATCAGCGCGGCCTTGAGGCCCAAGGTGCCGAGGCTGCTCAAGCGGCCGTTGCCTGTATAGGCGCCGGTCAGTTGCAGGTCGAGCGCCCCATCGCTGCCGATCAGCCCGTCGACACGCCAGTTGCTGCCGCGGCCTTCCATGCCATTGGCGCTGAGCAATTGGCCGGTGGCGGTCTGGGTCAATTGGTTGACATGAACGACCAGGTGCCCCGCCTGGATCGCGGTGCTGTTGGTCCAGCTATCGGCCATCACGTTCAGGTTGCCGTAGGTCACCAGGCGGCCACCGGCCTGTCCCAGGTTGGCCTGGCTGATGCCGAACACGCCCAGGCCGGTGTGCAACATTTCGCCACCCACGTTCTGGACGCTACCGGTGTCCAGGCCCACGTCTTGGCTGGCGGTTTCCAGAGTGCCATTGATGTTGTCGAACAAGCCGCCGATTTCGAATGTCGTCGTGCTGCTCTGGCCCAGGGTGCGCAGCTGGCCTTTCTGGTTGCTCAGGCTCGCGGCAAGAATATCCAGGCTGTCCTGGCTCTCGATGATGCCGGCGTTGTTGTTCAGTGCGCCCGAAAGGTCAAAGTCGATGCGACCGGCACTGACCTGCCCGCCGCCACTGTTGTCCATGGCCCGGCCAATGACCCAGACCTTGCCCGTGGCGTACATCCCGCCGTTGCGGTTGTCGATATCCGCACCGGCATTGCTGATCACGATGTCGCCCGCTTGTGCGGCGATGCGTCCGCCGTCGTTGAACAACCCAGCCAAGGCTTTGATGTTGAGTCCTTGCGCCTGGATCGTGCCGCCCTGGCCATTCGCGTCATAGCCGTTTTTCAGCACACCGGTGGCTCGCGCCTCCAGCGCGCCCTTGACGCTGGCTAGCACGCCGCCGCGGTTGTCCAGATTAGTGGCGAATACATTCAGGTTGGCGTCCTGGGCGATGATGCTGCCGCCCTGGTTACCGATATCGCCCGTGACATCCACGGTCACCAGGCCCTTGCCTTGCAGCGTGCCTTTGGCGTTATCCAGGCTGTCGGCGTGGAGCTCGGCCTGCGCAGCACGGCTGGCGATCAGGCCTCCGTTGGCGTTGTCGACCTTGCCGGTCGCCGTAACCAGCAGCTTGCCATTGGCGGCGACGGTGCCTTTGTTGCTGTTGCCCAGGCTGTCGGTGCGCACGGTCACGAGGCCTTGGCTGGACAACTCGCCGCCCTGGTTGTTGATCGCGCCGGCGTTGGTGATGTCGAGGTTCTGGCCGGCCATGACCAGGCCGGTCAGGTTGTCCAGGCTGCCGAGGATCAGGGTCGCGCTGTTCAGGCTGGAGAGTTCGCCCGCGTTGTTGTCCAGATGGCTCAGGTTGGCAGTCAAAATGCCTTGGCTATTGATCAGGCCGCCCTGGGCGTTCAGCACTTGGTTGGCCGTCAGGTGCAGTTCGGTTTTACCGAGGATCCGGCCTTTGTTGCGGTTATCCACAACGCCGGCGGTGACCGTGGTCTTGCGCTGCCCACTGAGCGTACCGCCCTGATTGTTCAGTGCAGCGGTGGTCGAGACATTCAGGTCGCGGCTGGCAATGACGGTTTTGCCGCTGTTGTTCAGCTGTCTAGCCGAGAGGGTGACATCGCCCAAGGTATTGCGACTGTTATCGACGTTGACCCCGGCCTCGATAATGCCGTTGTTGGTCAGCGTGCCGCCGCTGTCCAGGTGAATGCTGTCACGCGCCACCAGGTTCTGCTGGCTGGTCAGGTCGCCCTGAGTCTTTGCCACCAACCGGCTACCGGCATACACCTCACCCCGGGTTTCCAGGCTTTTCGCCTGGATATCGACCGCACCGGCAGCCGCCGTCTCAGCCAGGCTCAGATGCCCATTGGCATCAAGCTGAATATCCCCGCCACTGGCAACCATCTTGCCGTCCAGCTTCACCCCGACCCCGGCCTCGGTACCCACCAGCTTGATGGCGCCTGCGTACATGCCGCCCAGCGCCGAGGAGTCGATGGCCAGTTCCGGCTTGGCGCTGCCGTCGTCGGCACGGGCGGTGGCGCTGAGGGTGCTGGCGTTGACGTCGTTGCGACCGGCAACGATTGTCAGGTTCTTGGCCTGGATCTCGGCATTGATCTTGGCGCTACGGGTGATGATTTCGAAGCGGTCGACGTTGTTGGCGTTAAGGCCCGCGCCTTCGATTGAGACGCTGCCTTGATCCACTTGATAGCGGTTCAACTGGCCGTTTTCGATGATCGGCTTGCCGGTGGTCAACGTCGCCTTCGGCGTGTTGATAAAACCGCAGCCGTTGCAGGTGATGCCATACGGGTTGGCGACGATGACATGGGCCGATTTGCCCGCCACCTCGGTGTAGCCACGCAACTGGCTCGGGTTGCCGCCATTGACTTCGTTGAGGATGATTTTGGCGGCCGTGCCCTTGAGGTTCGGGTTGCCGAGGATAATCCCGCCCAGTTGCGTGGATTGGGCGGGGTTGGTGGCGTTGTTGAGGATCACGCCGTTGCTGCCGACGTTGTAATCCTTGAATCGGTTATGGGACAGGCCGCTGCCGTTGGGCTTGGCGATGTTGACCACCGGCACGCCGTTGCCGGCCTTGCCGATACTGGTGCCGGGGGCACTGACCACGATGCCATCCGCCTGGGCCCACAGCGGTTGCCAGAACATGACGTTGATCAACAGGAACGCCAAGCCACGCTTGGGCATGCCCCAGAAGGCGTCGCGGGCTTGCAGGGCGGTAGAAGGCTGGCGGGCCAGAAAAGCGTATTGGCGGTCGTCCATGATCAGGTCTCGTTGCAGCAAAAATTAGATGGATAAATCCAAGCGGAAGTAGATCGGCGCTTCGCGCTCGGTCAGGGCATCCGGGCGTTCCAGGGAATGGGCAAAGGTCACGCTGGCGCTCAGGTGCTCACCACGGGCGAACAACTCCAGGGAGTTGCTCGACATGCGTCCGTGCTCGCTACCGTTGTAGCGGGTGCCGCGAATAACACCCTGGTCGTAACCGAGGCCGGTGCCGTATTCGGCGAACACCGGGCGCAGCCATTCCAGCGTCACCGGACGACTCCAGCGCAGGTCGTTGCGCCAGTAGCCGCCGCTGTCACCGGCAAGCGTCTGGTCCTTGTAGCCGCGAATCGAGGAGAGCCCGCCCAGGCTCATGCGCTGCGGGCTGAACAGCGCGTCCTCGCTGCGCTGGCCGGTCATCAGGCTGCTGAAACTGAAGGACTCGCCGCCCAGCATGAAGGGCTGCAAGTAACTCAGGGTGGCGGTGTATTTGCGATAGCGCGCATCCGGCAGGCCAGGGCCCGGGTCGTGGTCGCCCTGGGCGTCGAGGGCGCCGATACCGTTCTGCATGCCCAGGTCGACGTTGACGAAGGCGTTACCGATCCGCCGGCCATGGTTGATGCCGAACTGCGCCTCGCTGATGCGATTACTGCTGTCCGTGAGCTTGCTGTCTGCGACGAAATTATTGGTGCGCAGGTACGAAAGGCCCGTATTGAGCGACGTCTTGCTCACGGCGTCGCGATGGACCACTCGTTCCAGGACCAACTGGTGATTCTGGCTGTCCCCGCGCTGTTTGAAGTTGAAACCGTTGGCCTGGGCCAATGCCCGGTACTCGCTTTGGCTGTAGCTGTAGGCCAGGTTCCACCAGCCAAACGGCAGGTTGTAATAGAGCATGCCGTTGCGAGAGGTCTTGTCGTGATCGCTGATGGCATCGCGACCGCCACGCAAGGCCAGTTGATCGGCCAGGCCCAAGGGGCTGTCCCAGTCCAGGGAGACTCCCCATTGCTGTTCGCCGGTGCTTTTCTGTCCGTCGTTGTGCCGGGAAAGGCCGGCGCGCCAAGGCTTCTGCGGGGTGTTTTTGACCAGCACTTCACTGCCGCCGATGTTCTGCCCCGGCGTCAACTCCATCTGGGCATTGTTGGACGGCAGACGGTTGAGTTGATCGACCATCTGCTCGATGTTCCGCAGGTTGAGCAACTCGCCGGGCTTGCCGGGAAAGCTCATCGCCAGCTCCCGTTCGGACAGGCCGCTGCCTTCGTCACCCTTCAAGCCTTCCAGCCGCCCCTCGACCACCAACACTTGCAGGTGACCGCTGGACAGGTCCTGTTGCGGCAAGTAGGCGCGACTGGTCACCAGGCCCTTTTCGAGGTAGCGGTCGGTAATGACCTTGAGCAGTTCGTTGAGCTGCGGCACACCGAGGCATTGGTTGAGGTAGGGCTCAAGCAGACGTTGGCGCTCACGCTCGGACAAGGCGTCGGCGCCTTTGAGTTCGATGGTGGTTATGGGGAAGCAACGGGTATCGGCAGGCTTTGTCGGCTGGGTCGGCTTGGCTTCCTTGCCTGGCAATTCCTTGAGTTCTTCGAGGCGCCGCCGCTGTTCTTCGAGCAAGCGATTCTGGCGTTCGCGGATCAGGTCCGTGTCGCCGGGGGTGGGCGCGGCGACGGCAGCATGCATCGCTAAAAAACACAGCGACGAAATGATAAGCCTCGTCCCTAAGGCATATACGGACATGTTCAATCCCTCGATACAAAAAGACAGCAAGCTTGCGAGCAGGCGAAAACGGATACCTACTTCGAGCACACCAGACCCTGCATATCGCCTTCGGTTCAAGAGAGCGGACATTTTCTGATCAAAAAAGAGACGTATCTCACAGGACGGGTCCGAAACTTCCTCTCTTGCGAGGATCTTTTTCGTACTGCATGACGCTGCGCCGCATGAACTTTTCTTCACCACACGGGCCCAGGCGATCCGGTACAGTCTCCTCGCTCATTCAAGAAACTAAGGTTTTAGCCCGCTCTCCCGCGGGCTTTTTTTTGCTCAAAATTTCCTCATCCAGGCAAAAAAACGTTCAGATTCAGGACTTGCCGCCGATACATCCCCGTTAAACGTATTTGCTGGCTTAACAACAACAATCTTCCAGCCAACCGACGACAAGCAGCGCAACGTTCCTGGAGGAATTTGATGAATAGCTGGTTTGGCAACATTAGCGTCAACATGAAACTGGGCCTGGGCTTTGGCCTGGTGCTGGTACTGACCTGTCTCCTGGCCCTGACCAGTTGGACCAGCCTGGGCGGTCTGATCGACCGCAGCAACTGGATGAGCGACATCACCCAACTCAACGCCGGCCTGACCAAACTTCGCGTCACGCGCCTGCAATACATGCTGGCCAACGGCGACGAAACCGTCGCTCAGACCGTGCAGACTTCCCTCGATGGTTTCGTGGCGCAACAGAACGCGCTACTCAGCAGTTTCAAGAGCCCCGAGAACGTCAAGCTGCTCAAGGAGCAGAGCGCGACCATCAGCGCTTACCAAGTGTCGCTGAACAAAATGCGCGGCGCCTACCGCACCGGCAATAGCGCCCGCGACACCATGGGCGCGGATGCCGAGGCGGCCAACAAGCTGATCGAAGCGATCGACGCCGATGTGCAGCAAATGACCCTCAGCGATGAACGCTTCGCCCCGTTCCAGGCCATCACCCAGGCCAAGCAGGCATTCATGCTGGCCCGCTACGAAGTACGCGGCTACACCGCCAACAGCACGGCCGATACCGAACGCAAGGCCTTCGCCCAACTGGACGCCGCCATCGCTTCGCTCAAGCCGCTCAATGAACATTTCGCCAGCACTCGGCAAAATGAGCTGCGTCAGCTGGAAGCGATCCTGATCCAATACCGCAGCGCCGTGCAGGCATTCAAATCGGCCATGGCCGATGTGGTGCAGGCGCGCAAGGAAATGACCGACCAGGGCGCGACCATCGTGTCCTTGAGCGAACAGCTGTACCAGATCCAGCTCGATCGTCGCGACGTTGAAAGCGCCCAGGCCCGCACGCTGCAACTGGTCAGCACTTTGCTGGCGTTGCTGGTGGGCATCATTGCCGCGGTCATCATCACCCGCCAGATCACCCGCCCGCTGCGCGAAACCCTGGCCGTGGTCGAACGCATTGCCGGTGGCGACCTGTCGCAAAACGTCATCGTCACCCGTCGCGATGAGCTGGGTGTACTGCAACAAGGCATCGCCCGCATGGGCGTGACCCTGCGCGACCTGATCAGCGGCATCCGCGATGGCGTGACTCAGATCGCCAGCGCCGCCGAAGAGTTATCGGCGGTCACCGAGCAGACCAGCGCCGGGGTCAACAGCCAGAAAGTCGAGACCGACCAGGTAGCGACCGCCATGCACGAGATGACCGCTACGGTCCAGGAAGTCGCCCGCAACGCCGAAGAAGCTTCCCAGGCAGCGGCCGCCGCAGACGGCGAAGCCCGTGCCGGCGACCAGGTGGTCAACGAAGCCATTGCCCAGATCGAACGCCTGGCCAGCGAGGTGGCACGTTCCACCGACGCCATGAGCGTGCTGCAACAGGAAAGCGACAAGATCGGCGCGGTGATGGACGTGATCAAAGCCGTGGCCGAACAGACCAACCTGCTGGCACTCAACGCCGCCATCGAAGCCGCCCGCGCCGGTGAGGCCGGTCGTGGTTTCGCCGTCGTTGCCGACGAAGTGCGTGGCCTGGCCCAGCGCACGCAGAAATCCACCGAGGAAATCGAAGGCCTGGTGGCCGGCCTGCAGAACGGCACCCAGCAAGTGGCCGCCGTGATGAACAACAGCCGCAACCTTACCGACAGCAGCGTCGCCCTGACGCGCAAGGCGGGTGTGTCACTGGAGAACATCACCCGCACGGTGTCGAACATCCAGTCGATGAACCAGCAGATTGCCGCCGCTGCCGAACAGCAAAGCGCCGTGGCCGAGGAAATCAGCCGCAGCATCATCAACGTGCGCGACGTGTCCGAACAGACCGCCGCCGCGAGTGAAGAAACGGCGGCGTCCAGTGTTGAACTGGCGCGTTTGGGAAGCCAGTTGCAGCAGATGGTCAGCCATTTCAGGGTTTGATTACAGAAGCGCCCGCTTCCAACAGGAAGCGGGCGAACAGTTCACGCGCCAGCATTCGTGTGGTGTTGAATTATCGAGCGGGTAAATCCAGCTCAACTCCGCCGATGTCTCGGAACCGCCCGTGGATTCGTGTCCCCAATCCCGAAACCATATTAATAGCTTCCGGCTCTTTGTCGGGGAGTTGGGCAAACGTTCCTCTTGGAACGCTCGGCATCGGTCTTCAAGTCATACGACTCTTGAGAGTCTGGGCGATGATCAATCATGCGCGCTCTCCTTCGCCTTCATATTGGGGAAACGAGACTAGCATGCCGTTGCACTGTTCGGCCCTGCCTGTTACACACTGATCGCATTGGTAAACACCAACCGATTCCCAAACGGATCGCTGATTGTCATGTCCTGGCTTCCCCAGGGCATGGCCTGGATTTGTGGACGGGCGTAGCGGTATGGCTTGTCCAGCAGTTGCTGCTGAAACGCTTCCAACTCATCGGTCTCGATCCGCAGCGCCGAGCCCGGTGTGCAGTCGCCGTGGTGCTCGGACAGGTGCAGCACGCAATCGCCACGGGAGACCTGCAAGTACAGCGGAAAGTCGTCACCAAAGCGGTGTTGCCAGTCGACGGTAAAGCCCAGGAAGTCGACATAGAACTCCAACGCCTTGGCTTCATCGAAAATCCGCAGGATTGGGGTGGTTTTACCGAAGCTCATGGGTTGCTCCCTGGCTGAAATAGACCCAGTTTAGATGGGTTGACCCCAATGCTTCGGCCTTGATTCCGGCTTCTTTAGTGTCGCAATGCCATTATTGTGGCGTCAATTAAAGCAAAATCAGCTGCTTAACCGCCTCCAATCGCTATAAAACAGCTGAAAATCCTTGGCGCAAATCACCTTCACGCGCCAGGAACCGTCCCGCCCTTTGTCCATTGGCTTGCCCATCGCGGTAAATCAGGGCGCCGTTGACCCAAACGCCATCAATGCCCTCAGCGGCCCTTTGCGGTTCGTTGAAGTCGGCAACGTCGCGAATGGTCTGGGGATTGAACAACACCAGGTCCGCCCAATGCCCTTCACGAACTTCACCACGGCCCTTCAAGCCGAAGCGCGCCGCTGAAAGCCCGGTCATTTTGTGTACGGCGGTGTGCAATGGAAAAAGCCCGATATCTCGACTGAAATGTCCGAGCACCCGTGGGAAAGCGCCCCACAAGCGCGGATGGGGAAACGGGTCTTCGGGCAGACCGTCGGAGCCGACCATGGACAACGGGTGAGCAAGGATTCGTCTTACGTCGCTTTCGTCCATGCCGTAATAAACGGCGCCGGCCGGTTGCAGGCGGCGCGCCGCTTCCATCAGCGGCACGTCCCATTCGGCGGCGATGTCCATTAGATCCCGACCGCCCATGTGCGGATGTGGCGTCGACCAGGTGATGGTGATGCGATGGGCATCGGTCACTTGCTTGAGGTCCAGGGTGGACGAGCTCGCCGCGTAGGGATAGCAGTCGCAACCGACAGGATGGTTCTTCGCGGCATTTTCCAGGGCGGCGAGCACCTGTGGACTACGGCCCCAGTTTCCAGCGCCGGCGCATTTGAGGTGGGAAATGATCACGGGGCTGCGTGCGTGACGGCCTATCTGGAACGCCTCGTCCATGGCTTCCAAGACCGGCTCGAACTCGCTGCGCAAGTGGGTGGTGTAGACCGCACCGAACGCGGCCAACTCTTCGGTCAGTTGCATGACTTCATCGGTGGATGCGCAAAACGCGTTGGCGTAGGCCAGGCCAGTGGATAACCCCAGCGCTCCGTCCTCCAGGCTTTCGCGCAACTGCTCACGCATGGCGGCGATTTCTCCCGCGCTGGCAGTGCGCAGCAGATCGTCCAGGTGATTACTGCGCAAGGCCGTGTGCCCGACCAGCGCCGCCACGTTGACCGCCGGAGCGGCGGCCTCCACCGCCGAACGATAATCACCGAAGCGCGGGTAGGCGAACGCGCTGGCGGTGCCAAGCAGATTCATCGGGTCCGGCGGATCGCCGCGCAGCCTGACCGGCGAAGCACTGATCCCGCAATTGCCGACGATCACCGTGGTCACGCCCTGGCTGAGCTTGGGCAGCATTTGCGGCTGGCGTATCACCACCGTATCGTCGTGGGTGTGTACGTCGATAAACCCCGGCGCCAGCACACGGCCGGCGGCGTCGATTTCCTCAGTCGCCTGGGCATCGCGCAGATCGCCGATGCGCGCGATGCGAGCGGCACGGATCGCCACGTCGGCGTGGTAGCCGGGCCTGTCGGTGCCATCGATCACCAAGGCGTTGCGGATAAGCGTGTCGTATTGCATGTCAGTCTCCCAGCGGCAAATCGTCATCGCCGCCGCGGTAGTCGTCCAAGGCGAGCTTGACCCGCCGCAGACGCTCTTGATTGTCTTCAGGATGGGCCAGCGCCAGTTCAGTGGCGAGCACATCGATGGCCAGCAGCATGCCGTAGCGCGCCGCCGTCGGTTTATAGATGAAAGAGGTTTCGGCGCCCTGCAGCGGCAACAGCACATCGGCCAGGCGCGCCAGGGGCGAGTCGGTGCGGGTGATGGCAAGGATCGCTGCGCCGTAGCTGCGGGCCAGCTCGACCGCACCCAACAATTCCGGGGTGATACCGGTCAATGAACAGGCAATGACCAGATGCTGGTCGCTCAACGAAGTGGCCGTGATGCGCATCATCACCGGGTCGCGGCACGCGGCGATCGGATAGCCGAAACGCACCAGCCGCACCTGCAATTCTTCGCTGCACAACGCCGACCAGCCACCGAGCCCGAACGCGTGAATCATCCGCGCCTTGCCGATCATCCGTACCGCGTCGCCGAACCGTGACTCCTCGAACGCGGACAAGTGCTGGCGCAGGGTCGACTCGATATCGCCGACGATCTGTCCATAAAACGCCGATTGCTCGGGGGCGCCGGCGGGGTCGAGGAAACGGCTGCCAACGCCGCTGGCCTGGGCCAGCTGCAGGCGCAGATCGCGCAAGTCGCGACAGCCAACGGTGCGGGCAAAGCGCGACAGCGTGGCGCTGCTGACGTCGGCGCGCTGGGCCAGTTCATCCAGACTGGCGGAGGCGGCAAAGCCGACGTCGTCGAGCATCAGCCGGGCGATTCGTCCTTCCCCGGCGCTGAAGGAATCCTGACGGGAGCGGATCTGATAAAGGATGTCCATGACGGCACCTCTGTTGGGGCGCGCTCAGAGCACGCGCGCAAGCCCGAGGGTCAGGCCGAACGCGACCAGGGAAATCAGCGTTTCGAGCACGGTCCAGGTCTTGAAGGTTTGGGTGACGGTCATATTGAAGTATTCCTTGATCAGCCAGAAGCCGCCGTCGTTGACGTGGGAAAAGATAACCGACCCGGCGCCGGTCGCCAGCACCAGCAACTCGGGATGGGGATAACCCAGGCCGATCGCCACGGGGGCGACGATCCCCGAAGCCGTGGTCATTGCCACCGTGGCCGAGCCCGTGGCGACGCGCATCAATGCGGCGAACAACCAGCCCATGACCAGCGGTGACAATTGGAACTCCTGGGCCAGGCCAACGATTTGCTGGGTCACCCCGGCGTCCACCAGGATCCGGTTCAAACCACCGCCCGCGCCGACGAGCAAGGTGATGCTGGCCGTCGGCGCCAGGCATTCGTTGGTGAATTTGAGGATCGATTCGCGGTTGAAGCCCTGGGCCAGGCCCAGGGTCCAGAAGCTTAGGATCGTCGCCAGCAGCAAGGCGATCACCGAGTTGCCGATGAACAGCAAAAATTGGTTGAAGCCGCTGCCTGGTGTGGAGATCAGGTTGGCCCAGCCGCCGATCAGCATCAGGACCACCGGCAGCAAAATGGTGCCCAGGGTCAGACCAAAACCTGGCAGCTTGGCTCGGGGTTCGCGCTCAAGGAATTGCCGCTCCAGCGGGTTATCCGCCGGCAGTTGGATACGTGGCACGATGAATTTGGCGTACAGGGGACCGGCGATGATCGCGGTGGGGATGCCGATCAGGATCGCGTACAGCAAGGTCTGCCCCACCGAGGCCTGGAACGCCTGCACCGCCAGCATCGCCGCCGGATGCGGCGGCACCAGCGCATGAACCACCGAGAGCCCGGCGACCATCGGCAGCCCCACCATGAGGATCGACACACCGACACGCCGGGCAATGGTGAAGGCAATGGGCACCAGCAGCACGAAGCCGACCTCGAAAAATAACGGCAAGCCCACCAGGAACGCGATGCAGACCATTGCCCAGTGAGCGTTACGCTCGCCGAAGCGCTCGATCAGCGTCTGCGCCATCCGCTCCGCCCCGCCGGACTCGGCCATCATCTTGCCGAGCATCGTACCCAACGCGACCACCAGCGCGATGTGCCCCAATGTTTTGCCCACTCCCGCCTCGTAGGCGCCGACGACGCTGGACGGCGGCATCCCGGCCAAGAGCGCCAGGCCGATGGAAACCAGGGTAATCACGATGAAGGGATTGAGCCGGTAGCGGGCGATCAGGACGATCAATGCAATGATCGCGATAGCCGCGTAGACCAACAGCCAATAAGCGAAAGCAGGTGCCATGCGTTACTCCTCGAATGGGGTCACGTCGATGTGTTGTGAAACTCATAAATCATTTCGACGACGATTCTTCAAACCCACTGAAAGTAATTTTCGTACGCAGACAAGAAATGTCGCTGACGGATATCGCGACGCGGCGTGGATGAAAATTCCCCACAAGACTTTCATCGCCCTTCGCCGTAGATGGCTGGCCGCCCGCCCCACAATTCCGTACCATCGCCGCCTGTTTTTCCGCACTACTCCCGGCAGTCGACTCTCAACCGACGCCCAGTCAGGTAAACCATGAAACCAGCTCGCCTTCGCGCCGACGTCCTTGCCGGCCTCACCACTTCTTTCGCCTTGCTGCCCGAATGCATCGCCTTCGCCTTGGTGGCTCACCTCAACCCGCTGATGGGGCTGTATGGCGCGTTTATCATTTGCACACTGACCGCCCTGTTCGGCGGACGGCCCGGCATGGTGTCGGGCGCAGCGGGGTCGATGGCTGTGGTGATCGTCGCGCTGGTGGTGCAACACGGCGCGCAATACCTGCTGGCCACGATCCTGTTGGGCGGGCTGATCATGATGGCGTTCGGACTGTTGCGATTGGGCAAGCTGGTGCGCATGGTCCCACACCCGGTAATGCTCGGGTTCGTCAACGGCCTCGCCATCGTCATCGCCCTGGCCCAACTGGAGCATTTCAAAAATGACGGAAGTTGGCTGAGCGGCGCTGCGCTGTATTTGATGGCCGGCCTCGTGGCGCTGACGATGGCTATCGTCTACGTGCTACCGCGCCTGACCCGTAGCGTGCCGCCGGCCCTGGTGGCGATCCTCGGCGTTGGTCTGGCGGTCTACTTGCTCGGCCTGCCGACTCGCACCCTGGGCGACATGGCGCACATCGCCGGCGGCTTGCCGGTCTTTGCCTTGCCGGACATTCCCTGGAACCTGGAAACCCTGCAAATCATCGCGCCCTATGCGCTGGTGATGGCGATGGTCGGCTTGCTGGAGACCTTGTTGACCTTGAACCTGACCGACGAAATCACTCAAAGCCGTGGCTACCCGGACCGTGAGTGCGTGGCGTTGGGTGCGGCAAACCTGGCGTCCGGCCTGTTCGGTGGGATGGGCGGTTGCGCGATGATCGGCCAGACCGTGATCAACCTCAGCTCTGGCGGTCGCGGCCGGTTATCCGGCGTGGTGGCTGGGGTAATGGTATTGCTGTTCGTGTTGTTCCTGTCGCCAATGATCGAGCGCATTCCGTTGGCAGCGCTGGTGGGGGTGATGTTCGTGGTGTCGCAACAGACCTTCGCCTGGGCCTCGTTGCGGGTAATCAACAAAGTGCCGAAGAATGATGTGCTGGTGATCGTTGCGGTCACCACCATCACCGTGTTCACCGACCTGGCGATGGCCGTACTGTGCGGAATCATCATTGCGGCGCTCAACTTCGCCTGGCAACAGGCTCGGGAGCTGTACGCCGATACGCATCTGGAAGCCGACGGCAGCAAGCTCTACCGCTTGCACGGCACGCTGTTCTTCGCCTCGACGACGCCGTTCCTCAACCAGTTCGATCCGGCCAACGACCCGGAGCTGGTGACGCTGGATTGCCGTCATCTGAGCTTCGTCGATTACTCGGCCATCGCCGCGCTGAAGACCTTGCGTGAGCGCTACAGCAAAGCTGGCAAGCACTTGCGGGTATTTCATCTGTCGGAGCGTTGCAAGCAGATGCTCAAGCGCGCGGGTGTGCATCACGACTGAGTTCAACACCTGGTTGGTTGATTGACCTGGACGTCACGAATCAGCCGTGGAATTCTCGCGAAGCGTACCCGGCGAGCTTGCCTTGGATGAAATCCAGGAAGCACTGGATCCGCAATGCCAGTTGGGAGTTGCGGTAATACACCGCGTTGATCGGCTGGCGGTAGCCGCTGTTGGCATCGGCCAGCAATACCTTGAGACGGCCGGCGCTGATGTCGTCGCGGGTCATGAAATCCGACAAGCAGGCGATGCCCTGCCCTTGCAGCGCCAGGTGACGCACCGTCTCGCCGCTGGACGCGCTGATGGCCGGCTGGATTGCCCAGCGATCCCCATGAATGTGGCGCAGCGGCCACTGGTTGAGGCCGTCGTTCTGGGCGAAACCCAGCAGCGAATGCTCGGCCAGCTCGGCGACGCTGGTAGCTGTACCGTGCCGCTTGAGGTACGCCGGGCTGGCCAGGATGTGCAACGGACTGCAGCCCAGCGACCGCGCGTGCAACGTCGAGTCGGTGAGGGTGCCGATACGGATGGCGATATCGGTGCTTTGTTCCAGCAGGTCGATGATCAGGTCGTTGCTGTTGAGTTCGAGCTGGATGTCCGGGTAGAGCGTGCGGAACTCTTCGATGTGCGGAACGATGGCGTGCAGCATGAACGGCGAGGCAGCATTGATCCGCAAGCGCCCGGCGGGGTTCTTCTGACGGGACGACAAGCGCTCCTCCAGCTCGTCCATCTGATCGAGAATGCCCTTGGCCTGCTCGAAGAAATACTTTCCCTCTTCGGTCAGGTCCATGCGGCGCGTGGTGCGATTGATCAATGTGGTATCGAGCTTGGCTTCCAGGCGCGACAACGTGCGGCTGACCGCCGACGGCGTCTGTCCGACCTGCTCGGCGGCGGCGGAAATCGACCCGCATTCGATCACGCAGACAAATATCTGCAACTCGTCGGATCTGGCTTTCACAGACGCCCTCTCGTTGGAATGCACATCCAGTGTGAAGGATGCTTTTGTGGCGAGGGAGCTTGCTCCCGCTGGGCTGCGTAGCAGCCCTAAAAAGGCGGCCGCTGCGCGCCCGAGCGGGAGCAAGCTCCCTCGCCACAGAAGCCCCCTCGCCTTGGGTGCGGGATTGCTTTCGGGTAAGTTCCGATACTAGCCGGATTAACGCGAAAGGCCGAACACCTCAATCAAATGCCGCTCATACCGCGCCACATCCTCTTCGATGTTCGGACGCTTCATCACGTCCACGCACAGGAACGTCGGCAGGCCGGTCATGCCGAGGAATTGGTTGGCTTTGTGAAAGGGGAAATACACGGCGTCCACGCCCTTGGCTTCGAAGAAATCAGTCGGGTCGTCGAAGGCTTGTTGTGGGGCGTTCCAAGTCAGCGACAGCATGTATTGCTTACCCTGCACGAGGCCGCCGCTGCCGTATTTCTGCGATGCATCGGAACGGGTGCGGCCGTCGCTGGCATAGAGGCTGCCGTGGCCTTCGGTGAACACTTCGTCGATGTATTTCTTCACGGTCCACGGCGCGCCCATCCACCAGCCAGGCATTTGGTAGATGATCACGTCGGCCCAGAGAAACTTGGCGACCTCTTCCTTCACGTCGTAGCCGCCGTCGATGAAGGTGGTCTTCACGTCGAAACCGCCGCGGTCCAATACGCTGACCGCCGTGTCGTGAAGGGTGGCGTTGTAGCGACCGTCGGAGTGGGCAAATTGTTTACCACCATTGAGCAGCAGGACTTTTTTCATAGTGCCTCATCAGGTCCCATGACGTGCGCCGTGGAGCGGGCAGCGAAGGGACGGTTGAAAATGATGGCGGCAGAGTACCGGGGAGTGACGCGAGGAATAAGCACTGCGGGAGCAAAACTCATTTGACCAATACGCAAGAATAAGCCTCCGATTGTTGCCGTAGAATCCGTACAAACGTTAATTTCAGGACCTACGATGGACCAGCTGCACGGCTTTATCCTGTACGCCAAGACCCGCCCCGAAAAATCCGAAGCCTTCGAAGCGCTGTTTCGCGCCTACGTAGAACCGAGTCGCGCCGAGACCGGCTGCATCGAATACCACATGTTGCGCGACCAGCAGGACCCGACGTTGTTCATCTTCTATGAGATCTGGGCGTCCCAGGCTGACCTGGAGATGCATTCGAACCTGCCGCATATGAAGCAGTTTTTTGAGCAACGCATGGACTACCTGGAACGCGACTTCGATATCCGCCGCGTCGACATGCTCAGTCCATCCTCGGCTAGCCGCTGATCAACAGATGGCCGCCAAGCACGCCGAGGCCGATGAAAAAGACCCGCTTGAACAGTACGGCGCTGATCCGCTGGCGCAGCCATTGCCCCAGCCACATCCCCAACAACGCCGGCGCCAACGCCAGCAGCGAAGCGCTCAACTCGCCGCCGCCCAAGGCGCCACGCCATAGCAGGCCGGTCGCCAAGGCCAGTGTCGAGACGGTGAATGACAGGCCGAGGGCTTGCACCAGCTCATCCTTGCTCAGGCCCAACGCTTGCAGGTACGGCACCGCCGGAATGACGAACACGCCAGTCGCCGAGGTGATCACACCGGTCAGCAGGCCGCAGAGCGGAGCGAGCCAGTATTCACTGCTGGCGTTGACCCGCAGCGTCGGCAATAACAGCCCACTCAATGCATACAATACCAGCGCGGCACCGAGCGCCCGCACCGCCCAAGCGCCGCCCACCATGCCGATCCACAGCGTGCCGAGACCGGTGCCGATAAAAATCGCCAGCAGCAGCGGCCATAACCGCCGGATAAGCGCTCGCAGATGCCCGCCAGATGCCAATTGCCAAACGTTGGTCAGCGTTGCCGGAATGATCAGCAACGCCGCAGCCTGCGTCGGCGCCATAGCCAGCCCGAGCAAACCCATGGAGATGGTCGGCAGGCCCAGGCCGATAACGCCCTTGATCGTGCCAGCCAGAAAAAAGGTGCCAATGACCAATAGGGACAGCACCGGACCGAGGTTTTGATAAAACGCGATAAGTGTATTCATGGGCGTATCCTGCGCCGCGAGCGTTTGCTTGAAAATCCGTCATATACTCAGGCAGCCTCTCTTCCTGCAAGAGGCTGGAGTTTTCCATGCACTTCGACCTCATTGACTTGCGGCTCTACCTGAACATCCTCGAGACCGGCAATATCACCGCCGGCGCCGCCAACAGCCATTTATCCCTGGCGGCGGCGAGCGCGCGGGTCCGCGCGATGGAGGCGTCCCTGGGCATCGACTTGCTCGAACGCGGGCGGCGCGGCGTCACCCCGACGCCGGCGGGCAAAGCCTTGGCCCAGCATGCCCGGGTGCTGCTGCAACACGTCGAGCATCTGCAGCAGGACTTGGGCGAATACGCCAAGGGCGTCAAAGGGCGGGTGCGGCTGTTGTGCAACACCAGCGCCATGACCGAATACCTGCCGGAGTTGCTGGCGGGTTTCCTCAAGGCCCATGCGAACCTCGACATCGATCAACAGGAGTTGCCCAGCGCCCGAATCACTCATGCACTGCGCCAAGGCGCGGCGGACCTGGGTATCGTTTCCGACGCGGTGGATACCAGCGGCCTTCAGACCTGGCCTTTTCGCGACGATCCACTGGTCTTGATCCTACCGGCCGGACACCCTTTGGCTGACGGCCGCACGCCAAGTTTCAGCGAAACCCTTAGCCACGATTATGTAGGCCTGAACGCATCAAGCGCCTTGGCAATCCATCTGGAGGAGCAGGCATTGCACATCGGCTCACGCATGCAGATCCGCATTCGCGCCGACGGTTTCGACGGGGTGATTCGCATGGTGGCCCATGGCGCGGGTATTGCCGTCGTGCCGAAGGCTGCGATCGAGCGCCGCCCGCGCCAGCCTTCGTATCATTGCGTCGCGCTGCAGGAAGACTGGGCCCACCGGGCGCTGTTGTTATGCGCACGGAACTTCGAACGCTTACCCGCGTATGCCAAGGCCCTGGCCAGGCATTTGGCCGAGTGATGCGCGCTTCTGGACAACCCGGTGTCGAGCACAGGCATTTGCCCGGTTTCTCTGCGCGCTAGGGTGCAGGTTCTTTCCTGCCCCTTTCGGAGCTCACATGACCGCCCCCATCACCGTCCTGCGCGACACCCATCCGCTGCCCGTACTCGATGCCTGCAAATGGGAAAAACTCGAAGGCGACCCGCATACCGTCAACCTCAACGCCTACACCAGCGAAGACGGCAGCAAGATCATGGGCACCTGGATCTGCACACCTGGCAAATGGCGCGTGGATTACGTGAAGTGGGAATACTGCCATTTCCAGGAAGGCTACTGCGTGATTACCCCGGACGGGATGGCGCCGATTCACCTGCGCGCCGGTGACATTTTTGTTGTCGAACCGGGCATGAAAGGCACGTGGGAAGTGGTCGAGACCGTGCGTAAGTATTTCGTGTTTGCCTGAAACAAAAAAACGAGAGACCACCTGTGGCGAGGGAGCCCGCGCCCTCGCCACAAAAGCCTCCCGATATCAATGATCCTGTTGCGGCTTGCGATAGCTGTTCACAATCGCCGAAAAATCCTTCCCGCCCTCGCCCCGTTGGCTCATCGCCTGATACAACTGCTGCGCCACCGCGCCGAGTATCACCGGCTGACGCGCCTGCCGCGCGGCCTCGGTGGCCAGGCCCAGGTCCTTGAGCATCAGGTCGGCACCGAAACCGCCGGTGTAACCTCGCGCCGCCGGAGCCGTCTCGATCACACCGGGCCATGGGTTATAGGTGTCCGAGCTCCAGCAACGCCCCGTCGAGCTGTTGATGATGCCGGCCAGCACTTGCGTGTCGATCCCCAAGGCATCACCGAGCGCCATGGCTTCGCTGACGCCGACCATGGAAATCCCAAGCAGCAGGTTGTTGCAGATCTTGGCGATCTGCCCGGTGCCGACCTCGCCGCAGTGCACAATGTTGCGGCCCATTTGCGCCAGCACAGGCTGCAAGGTCGCGAACAACTCCGGCGTAGCGCCCACCATGAAGGTCAGGGTGCCTGCCGCTGCGCCGCCGGTGCCGCCCGAGACAGGCGCATCGGCCATGGCCACGCCTTGCCCGGCAGCGGCAGCCGCTACGTCGCGGGCGGTTTGTGGGTCGATGGTGCTGCAATCCACCGCCGGCGTGCCGGCGGCGATGCCAGCGAGCACGCCGTCTTCACCGAGCCAGACACTGCGCACATGAGCGGCAGCCGGCAGCATGGTAATGACCAGTGCCGCGCCTTGCGCCGCATCACGAGGCGAGGCGCTGATGGTGCCGCCCAACGCCGCGAGCTCGGCCAGCACGCTCTGGTTCAGGTCGAACAGATTCAGCGAATGGCCGGCCTTGAGCAGGTTGCGCGCCATCGGCGCGCCCATGTTGCCCAAGCCGATAAATGCGATATTCATGTCCGGCTCCTCAACGCAAATTGATGGTGGTGTTCACACCGTCGTTGACGCTGTCGTCATCGAACCAGCGCGCGGTAACGGTCTTGGTCTGAGTGTAGAACTGCACCACTTGTTTGCCGTATGGGCCGAGGTCGCCGAGTTTCGAACCGCGGGAACCGGTGAAGCTGAAGAACGGCACTGGCACCGGAATTGGGATATTGATGCCCACTTGGCCGACGTCGATTTCGCTCTGGAACTTGCGCGCCGCCGCTCCGCTCTGGGTGAACAGGCCGGTGCCGTTGCCAAATGGATTGGCATTGACCAGGGCGATCGCTTGATCGAGGGTATCGACCTCCAGCACCACCAGCACCGGGCCGAAGATTTCCTCGGTGTAAATGCGCATGTCGGTGGTTACGCCGGAGAACAGGGTCGGACCGACGAAGTTGCCCTGCTCGAAACCCGGCACGCTGATGTCGCGGCCGTCCAGTTCAAGCTCCGCGCCTTGCTGCACGCCGCTTTCGATCAATTCGAGGATACGCGCCTTGGCCCGCTTGGAAATCACCGGGCCGACGTCGGTACCCGGCTCGCTGCCCGCGTTGACCTTGAGTTTCTGCGCCAGCGCCTTGAGCTCCGGCAACCATTGCTTGGCCGCGCCCACCATCACCACGACCGAGGTCGCCATGCAGCGCTGGCCCGCCGCGCCGAAACCGGCACCGACCAAGGCATTGAGGGTTTGCTCGCGATTGGCATCCGGCAGCACCACCGCATGGTTCTTGGCGCCCATCATCGATTGCACGCGTTTGCCGTGACGGCCCGCCAAGTCATAGACATGGGTGCCGACCGCCGTCGAACCGACGAAGGAAACCGCCTTGATGTCCTTGTGGGTGCAGAGCGCATCCACCACGTCCTTGCCGCCGTGCACCACGTTGAGCACGCCCGCCGGCACGCCGGCCTCGATGGCCAGCTCCACCAGCAACATGGTCGACAGCGGATCCTGCTCGGACGGCTTGAGCACGAAGGTATTACCGCAGGCGATGGCCATCGGGAACATCCACAGCGGAATCATTGCCGGGAAGTTGAACGGGGTGATGCCCGCGCACACACCGATCGGCTGGCGCAGCGTGTAGGTGTCCACGCCACCGGCGACGTTCTCGGCAAACTCGCCCATTTGCAGGGTGCCGATGGAACAGGCGTGCTCGACCACTTCCAGGCCGCGGAAAATATCGCCCTCGGCGTCAGCAATGGTCTTGCCCTGCTCGGCGCTGAGCACCGCGGCGATGCGCTTGGAGTGCTCACGGATCAACGCCTGGAGCTTGAGCATGATGCGCATCCGCGCACCGATAGGCGTCAGCTTCCACTTCTGGAACGCTTGCTGGGCGGCGGCGATGGCAGCGTCGACTTCCAACGCAGTGGCGAACGGGACCTTCGCCAGCACCTGTTGCGTGGCCGGGTTGACGATGTCATGCCATTCGCTGGACTGGGATTCAACCCACTCGCCATTGATCAACAACTTGACGGTTTGCAGAGTGGTGTCGCTGGGCGTAAGGGAAACGTTCATGCTGGCCTCCGGGATTTGTTCTTATAAGAGAGCGCTGGTTCAGCAAAGACCAAGGTACACAGACACCTTGGTGACGAGACGGTTTTTGGAGTATAGATGTGCAAACTTCTAATAAGAACGCACATAAAAACCGGTCCATCATGCAAAAAAACATCACCTCTCTCGGGTCGCTGAATTGGGACGACCTCAAGTTTTTCCTCGAAGTGGCCCGTACCCGCAAGGCCAGCACGGCGGCGAAACGGCTGGCTGTCGATTACACCACAGTGTCACGACGCATCAGCTCGCTCGAAACATCACTGGGCACGCTGCTGTTTGAGAAATCCCGGACCAACGGTTTTGTCCTGACGGCTGAAGGCCAGCGGTTGCTGGGCTATGCCGAGTCGATCGAAAGCACGCTGCACATGGCTTGCGAACAGGTTTCAGGCTCAGGCGTCGCGCTGTCCGGGCATGTACGCATGGGTTGCACCGAAGGCTTCGGCAGCTTTTTCATCACACCGCAGTTGAGCCATTTCGTCGACGCCTACCCGGCAATCTCGGTGGACATCCTTCCGCTGCCGCACTTCATCAGCCTGTCCAAGCGTGAAGCCGACATCGTCATTGCCCTGGAACGCCCCGAACACGGACCGTATGTATGCTGCAAATTGTGCGACTACCGACTGCAGCTCTACGCCACCCAGCAATACCTGGACAACCACCCGCCCATTCACCGCCCGGCAGACTTGGGCAAGCATTCGTTCATCAGCTATGTGGATGACCTGGCGTTCAGTTCCGAGCTGCTCTACCTGGCCAACGTGCTCCCCGGCGCGCACGCGCATCTGCGCAGCACCAGCGTGATCGCGCAATTCGTGGCGGCGCAGCAAGGCCGGTCGCTGGCAATCCTGCCATGTTTTTTGGCCGCCCAAGACCCGCGCTTGCTGCCGGTACTGCCAGAGGAAATCACCGTGACCCGGCAGTTCTGGATGTACTGTAGAGAAGACCTCAGGAAGCTCAAGCGGATCACCCTGTTGTGGGATTACATCCGGGAAGTCACCGAACAGAACCAGCCATTGCTGATGGGCAACAGCCGGGAGATGGTGTTCGCCGATTAGTCGGCGATGACCACGATGGCGACGCGACGATTCTCGGTGCGACCGTTAGCGGTGTCGTTGGACGCGACTGGCTGGCTACTACCGAGGCCGCGCAACTGAACGTTTTCTTCGCGCATGCCGACGCCGATCAACACTTTGCCGACACTGTTGGCCCGTCGTATCGACAATTGTTCGTTGTAGGCCTGGGAGCCTGATGCGTCGGTATGGCCATCGACGCGTACGCGCTCGATACGTGCACCCAGCAGCGCCTTGCCGATCCGCTCGACGATCTCGGTACTGGCCGTGTTGAGGCTTTCCACGTCGCTGCCAAACAACACCTTGCCGGAAAGACCGAAGGCCCAGCCTTCTTCAGTCAACTTGAACCCCTGCTCCTTGAGGACCGCTATTTGCGCTGGAGTAAGCCCTTTCTGCGGTGCCGTCTGGCATGCGGTGAGGGTAAAAATAGCGATGAATAAAAATGCCGCGTAACGCAGCAGAGGAAAACGAGAATTTGAAAGCATGCAATCAGCTCCTGGTTTGAAGATCCGCGACCGAGTGCTCCGACCCCGCCGTGTGTTGGCCGCCTCGGGCGAGGCGTTTGGCCTGGTACATCGCCGCATCGGCGGCACTGAGCAGGGCACCGGGCGTGGCGCCATGCTCGGGGTAAACGGCAATGCCGATACTGAGGGAAGTCAGGACCGAGGCATTGCCGGGCAATTGAATTGGCATCTCCATGCTCGCGATGATTTTTTCGGCGATACGTTCGGCGTCCTCGGTCTGGTGCAAGGGTGACAACAGCACGGCGAACTCATCACCTCCCAGGCGCGCCACCAGGTCATCCTCCCGCAGCTGCGCGCGGACCCGGGTCGCGACGGCCGTCAATACGGCGTCACCGGCGGCGTGACCAAAGTTGTCATTGATGCCCTTGAAGCGGTCACTGTCCAGGTACAGGACGGCCACTTGCTCGTCGAGCTTGCTGGCATTACGCAACGCACGGATCAGCCGGCCCTCGAAAAACGCCCGGTTCGGCAACCCCGTCAGACTGTCGTGGCTGGCTTGGTGGGCCAGGGTTTCGTTCTCGCTTTGTAAATGGGTCTGCCAAGACTCAAGTTCAGCGAGCAACGCGTTGAAGT
This sequence comes from Pseudomonas sp. Z4-20, assembly GCF_051131955.1. Classification (NCBI taxonomy): domain Bacteria; kingdom Pseudomonadati; phylum Pseudomonadota; class Gammaproteobacteria; order Pseudomonadales; family Pseudomonadaceae; genus Pseudomonas; species Pseudomonas sp. Z4-20. Next base: position 846,311 of record NZ_CP071641.1, on the reverse strand, counting down.
CATTGCCCAGATTGTCCAGCTCGGCGATGTCGGCCGGCGGCACCCGACGGTCCAGGACGCGTTCGCAGCGCGCGGCGTGAGCCACTTCAGCCAGGCTGCGCAGAGGCCCGGTGATCGCCCGCAACTGACGTCGCGCCAGGAACAGCGCGACCCAGGCGCTGATCGCCGTGCATAAAATGATCCCCGCCAGGCCGCTGAGCAGAAAACGTAACAGGCTGCCGCCATGTCCTGCCAGCAGGATCCTGCCGACATTCTGCCCTTGATGGACGATGGGCAGGCTGATGGGCTTCTCCAGGAAGGCCTTGGCGATGTGCATTTCCAGTTCCGACAACAGGCCGGTTTCCGGTCGGTGCCAGTGGGCCAACAGTCGACCTTGCTCGTTGAACACCTGGGCATCGGCCACTTCTTCGGTGCTGGCAATCAAGGCAAGCGCTTCGGTGGCGGCGGCCGCGTCATCGAACACCACGGCGGCTTCCACCGTGTAGTTGATGGAACGGGCGATGAGGTGCAAGTTGTGATCGGCATAGACCCGCAAGGCAAGCACGCCCAGCAACGTCAGGGAAACGCTGGCCATGGTGATCGCCACCAGCGCGACGATCAAATGACCGCGGCCAATGACCGAGCCCAACGTAGGACGAATCCGTGGTCTCGACGAATTCATGGTGCGGCAGGCCTGCGGCGTGATAGCTGGAGCACGCTCGGATGGATACGCACGCCACTGCGGGCCACCGAATCGAGATTGACCTCGAACGACACTTGTTCATCACCGACCCGCAGGCAGAACAGGCTTCCGACGGTACATTGATCGCCGCCCTCGCTGATGCTCAACACCGGTTTACCGATCAAAGAGGCAAACAGGCGAACGCGTTCATCGCCGGTCAGCTGGCCGATGTAGACGGCGTTGCAGTCGGTGGGAATGCTTGGATGGTCCGCCAGCACTCGCTGCACGACCACCGGCCGACCGGTAGCCTGGATGGTGCCTTTGACCAGATCGTCCGTGTATTGGGTCGGCCCGACGATGCACAGTTGCAGCTGCGTTGGCTCCACAGGCCAGCGAGCGTAGCTGAGAATGCCCATCACGACTTGCGCAACCGCCTCGGCTCGCAGGTCGGCTCGGGTCGTGGACGGTGGATCCTGGGCGATAGCAACAGGCGACAGCAAACACAAGAGCGCAGCAGGCAAATGCCGGCATCGCTTCCTGCGAACTGTCTCCCATAGCCTCGTTGTCATGGACAATCTCTTGGTTGTAGATAAGAGCCGGAACGATAACACAGTGTCAAAAAGCCAGCGAGACAGTGAACTATAGCGACTTCCGACAAAAAACAGGCGCTTCACGGTCGAGACATTGCACCGCTATAGCTGATCGTTCATTCAGCCTGTTCCCACTCCAACATCAATCCGCTCAAGCGCTTGACCTTGCGCCGGACCGCTTCCTCGAATATTCCCGCACGCGGCTCTATCAGGCTGAACCAGCGCTTGCCCCGGGTAATGGCGGTATACACCAATTCCTTGGTTAACACCGGGTTCAACGCATCTGGAAGAATCAACGCCGTGTGGGTGAATTCCGAACCCTGGGACTTGTGTACGGTCATGGCGTACACGGTTTCCACATCATTCAGGCGGCTGGGAAGTACGAAACGCACGCCACCCTGGCCATCGTTACGCGGGAAGGCGACCCGCAAGACCTGTTTGCCCGCGTCAGGCCCGTCACGTTCGGGCAGCTTGAGGGCAATGCCGATATCGCCGTTCATCAACCCCAGCCCATAGTCGTTGCGGGTCATCAATACCGGACGCCCCTCGTACCACAGGTGATCGTTTTCGATCAGGCGAGCCCTGAGCAGTGCGGCTGTGATTCGCTGATTCAGCCCTTCGACGCCCCACGGACCTTTGCGTACAGCGCTGAGCAGTTGGAACTCGTCGAACGCCGACAGGACATCCCGCGCCCAATCGGCCCAGCAGCGATCTTCCAACGGGCGAGCAATGGCCGGGCGCAGTTGCCGCATGACGCTTAGATAATGCCGATATCCCTGCGGCCCCGCCGGCAGGCCGTCAAGCAGCAAACGCTCCAGCGTCCCGTCGTGCTCGCCTTTCAAGGCCAGGGTAAACAAGTCGTCATACTCGCCTTGCGATAACAACTGACGGGCTTGATCAGGCTGTTGCGCATTGACCCTGCGAGCCAGTTGGCCGATACCACTGCCCTCGCCAAAACGCCGCGAATGCCTGAGCATCACCACTTGCTGGGCCAAGGGGTGAGCACCATCGAGGTCCTGCTTCAGATCGCTGGCCGTCAGGTTTTCCCCGCTGACGGACTCGAGCCAAGCCAGGGTCTGCGGGCTATACCAGCCTTCCTCGGCATCCCGGCACAAATCCCCCAGTACCGCACCGGCCTCTACCGAAGCCAGTTGGTCCTTGTCCCCCAACAATATCAACCGCGCATGGGTCGGCAGCGCATCCAGCAAATTCGCCATCATTTCCAGATCGATCATCGACGCCTCATCGACCACCAATACATCCAGTGGCAATCGATTGCCCCGATGATGACGAAAATGTCGGGTACCGGGACGGCTGCCCAATAACCGGTGGACCGTGGTGACATCGCAAGGAATGCGTTCGCGCACGGCCTCGGTCACATCCAGCGTGCGGACTTGCTGGCTGATGGACTCGGTCAGGCGTGCCGCGGCCTTGCCGGTGGGCGCGGCCAGGCGAATGCGCAGCGGTTTTCCAGCCTCCACGGCCGGTGCCTGCAGCAAGGCGAGCAGGCGCACGACCGTAGTGGTCTTGCCGGTGCCCGGGCCACCGGTAACGATACTGAAGGCGCTCCGTGTCGCCAACGCACAGGCCAGTTTCTGCCAGTCGATCGGTCCTGTCTTGCTGGCCGGCCCGAACAACCCGGCCAGGCGCTCGCCCAGGTCAGCCGGCGCAGTTTCATGTTCGGCCAGTCGCTGGCCCAACGCTTCATCGATCCGTCGTTCGTACCCCCAGTAACGACGCAAGTAAAGGCGCTTGCCGGACAGTACCAACGGGCGTTGCTGCGCCTCCTCGCTCTTATCGACAGCCAGGGCTACCAGCCGGCTGGATGCCAGGACCTTGCACCAACGGGCACCCTCCAGGGTTCGCAACACCTGGGACGGCAGCAGTACCCCGCTTTGCAGGTCACCTTCCGGGGGCAATGACAGGGCAAAATCCGGCTCCTTGAGCGTCTCGAACAGGTCCAGGCAGACATGCCCGTGGCCCAGTTGATGGCTGGTGAGTGCCGCGGCAAGCAAGACCAACGGGTCGTCATCAGGCGCCAGTTCATGGAGAAACGCGACAAAAGCCTTGTCCAGGGCCCGCAGCCAACCACGCTCCACCCACCGCGTGAGCAACAGTAACAGGTCATTGGCGTGGCCCAGGGGCGCCAGGTTCATCAGGCTCTCGTCATCGGACGCCTTGGGCAGCAGATCGGCAAAAGAACGACTCATAGCAATTCTCCCTGCACCCACGCCGGCTCGGCCTTGGGTTCGGGCGCCCCTTGGAACAGGCGATCGAGTTGTTCGATAAGGGTTCGTGGGGGTTTGGTGAAGTACACGCCCTGGCTGGCTGCGCGCGTTCCGCGAAGGAAGATGTACAACGCGCCACCCACGTGCCGGTCGTAGTCATAGTCGGGCAAGCGCGCCTTGAGCTGGCGATGCAGGGCCAACAGGTACAACACGTATTGCAGATCGTAACGATTGTCCAGGATCGATTGCTCCATGGCCTGCTCGGTATAGGCCGCATCATCGATACCCAACCAGTTGGATTTGTAATCGGCCACGTAATAACGACCGTCGTGCTCGAAGGTCAGGTCGATGAAGCCCTTGAACATGCCGTTGAGCAGCACCGGCTCCGCAGCGATGCGAGCCACGCCACCATGGGTCGATCGGCAGACCAGGTCATCGAGCTTGAGCACGTCGACCTTATGGCTGGCGAACCAAAACTCCATCTCGACCTGGAATCGCTCCAAGTGCCCCAACACCACCGGAGCCTGGTCCGCACCGCTCGGCAAAGGCGTTGTGATCAGGTGCAGCAACCAATCGCCAAGCGTATTGATCCAGCCGTTCCAGCCCCGACGATTGCAGCGCCGGGCAATGGCGTCCTTGATGATCCCCGGAGTCGTTGGGAAGCCTTCGCCGGCCGCCCATTCCAGAAGCCCGTGAAGAAAGGTGCCGGGGTTGGGACCGCGGGGAAAGCGGTGGATATCGCCGCCGGCAGCGACAGCTTCCCTCGGCGCGTCCGGGTCGAGTCGCTCGTCATCGAACAGCTTCTGCGCCTGCGGATTTTCCGGTGCGGTGTCGCTGCCTGCATTGAGGCTGTCGCCGAAGCGTAATGCGCTGTAGGACGCGATCCACCAGTTTTCGCTGGCCTTACGCACGGGTAGCAAGGGCTCGAGCAGTAACGCGTCGTTGCGGGCAGGCCGGTAGTGTTCAGCGCTGGGCTGCGGCATCTCCAGGCAGTTCACCGCTTGGCTGCCTTGTTGCAGATCTTCCAGCCACCGCCTCAATCCCACCGACTCGGTCAACGGCGCGCCTGCGCCGAGCAGATAACCCAAGGCAGACAGATGCAGGATCGAACGGTTGTTGCTGCCGCGCTTGAGATCGGCAACACCCAGCCAACAGGCATGCTGCGCGCGCGTAAGCGCCACGTACAAGAGGCGCAGATCCTCGGCCAGACGCTCGTCATCGGACTTGATGATCAGCTCTGGGGTAGGCGAGAGACTGATCTGCGCCTGGCCGGTTTCATCGTGGTAATGCAAAGGCAACCGACTGCCGTCGACCGGTTTCGTCGAGCAAATGAACGGCAAGAAAACCAACGGGTATTCGAGCCCCTTGGATTTATGGATCGTAACCACTTTGACCAACTGCTCGTCGCTTTCCAGGCGCAGGATCTGTTCTTCTCCCGCTTGCCCGGTCAATGCCAGGTGTTCGGAAAGATATCGAATCAACGCTTGTTCGCCATCCAGCTCGACCGCAGCCTGCTGCAACAGCTCGCACAAGTGCAACAAATTGGTCAGCACGCGCTCGCCGTCATCGCGCGTCATCAGCGCCTGGGGCAGTTTGAAATCGTGCAGCAGACGCCTCAGCATGGGCAGCACGCCTTGTGTACGCCAGACCATCCGATAGCCACGAAATTGCATGACACGACTTTCCCAGGCCAGCTCATCCTGGTTGAGGCGCTCCAATTCTGTCAGTGGCAAATTCAAGGTGATACTGGCCAGCGCTGCCCGCAGCGGTCGCTCGACATCCGGCTCGGCGCAAGCCTTGAGCCAGGCCAGCAAGTCCCGTGCTTCCTGCGAGGCGAAGACCGAGTCCTTGTCCGACAGATACACACTGCGCACACCGCGAGCGGACAGCTCGCCGCGCACGGCCTGCGCTTCCTTGCCGTCGCGCACCAGAATGGCGATATCGGCTGGCAGAATCCCGCGACGCATCGTTTCTTCCTGGACAAATCCGTCACGCCCCAACTGGCCGCCGTTAAGCAGCGCCGTGATTTCACTGGCGCAAGCAGCGGCCATTTGCTGTCGATACACCGCTCCGGAAATTGGCTGGTCCGAAGCCAGGTGCCAGATATTCAGGGCTGCCATGGCCTGTCCCGCGACCCACAAAGACTCCTTGCGTCCTTGGGACTCGACAGGCAGGAACGGCACCGGATTGCGACCCGATGGCTCACGGAACAAGAAAGCCCCGCGCCCCTGCGGACGCGACTCGGCACTCTGGAAAACATGGTTCACCGCGCTGACCATCGCATGACTGGAACGAAAGTTCGTTCCCAGCGTATGCAACCGACCAGCCGTGGCTTGCCGGGCGCGCAGGTAGGTATAGATGTCGGCACCGCGAAAAGCATAGATGGCTTGTTTTGGATCACCGATCAGGAAAAGCCCCGTCTCGGGATCATTGTCTTCAATGCGGTAGATGCTCTCGAAGATGCGGTACTGGACCGGATCGGTGTCCTGGAACTCGTCGATCAAAGCGACTGGAAACTGCTCGCGAATCAAGCTCGCCAGGCGCTCCCCGCCCTCAGCCTGCAAAGCCGCGTCCAGGCGCAACAGCATGTCGTCGAAGCCCATCTCCGCCCGGCGACGTTTCTCCGCTTCGAAGCGCGCCCCGACCCACTGCGCGGCATGCTGCAACACTGCGGCCTCCGGGGTAGGCAACGCATCCAGGCTGGCCTTGAGGCCCGACATGGCGTCCAGTCCGGGATGATTGGGCACCTCGCCTTTCCAGGCCTCTGCCATGCCCTCGGGCGTCAATCGCGTGAAGCCGGTGCCGATATCCAGGAGCTCGAGGCTTTCGTCTTCCACCCAGGCGGTGATTTTCTGAAACCACGGTTCGAAGTAACGGGCCTGCATCTTGCGCCCGTCGACGCTTTTATTGGCAACGCCTTGCTGGCAGATTTCCAAGAGTTCCACGGCCCATTGGCGCCAAGGAGCCTTGAGATCGAGCAAGGCGGCGCTGCGTTCCTGCAGGGACGTGGCGATGAGTTCGGCGGGGGCAAGTCCATCACCATTGCCGCGCTCGCTGGCAAATAACCCTCTTACTCGCGGCAGCAGCGCGGCGGGCCCGCCCCAATGAGTGCGCACCCAGCTCAACGCTTCGCCCTGCATCGAGTAGCAGAACAGTCGCCAGTAGTCGCGCAGCACCTCGCCGAGCAGTTCGCTGTGATCGGTTTCCAAGGTCTGGGTAAACAGGCTGCCGCTGTCAAAAGCGTGCTCGCGCAGCATCCGCTGGCACCAGCTATGGATAGTCGAAACAGCCGCTTCGTCCATCCACTGCGCGGCAATATCGAGTCGGTTCGCACAGGCTGCCCATTGCTCTGCATCGAACTCGTCGCGCAACGCCGCGATCAACGAGTCCGGGGCAGGAATTTCGTCGCGAAAAAACCGCGCCGCCTCTGCCAGGCGCGTGCGGATACGCTCACGCAGTTCCTTGGTGGCGGCGTCGGTAAAAGTCACCACCAGGATTTGCGGAGGCAGGAGCTCGCGACCAAACCGGTTCTGCGGACCGCCATGCCCCAACACCAGGCGCAGGTACAGCGCCGAGATGGTAAAGGTCTTGCCAGTCCCGGCGCTGGCTTCGATCAACTGGCTGCCACGTAGCGGAAAGGCCAGGGCCAAAGGGATTTGCCGGCTCATGAACGTCCTTCCTCGGCGGCCAATGAACGCCACGCGGCTTCGATTAGCGGTCGGTAAAGCGCATCGCACCAATCGGGAAATGTTTCGTCAGCCATCAAGGCATCGAAGTCGGCATATTGTCGAGCTAGCGCCGGGCTTTCGCGTCGCTCACCTTCAAACGTCAACCCGTCGCCTTCATAGGCTTTTCGAGCCGCCGCCTCGGCTTTGTCCGGGTCGCCCTGGCCGAGCCAGGCGAAAGCCGTCTTCACCGCTATCGGTAAAGGCTGGCGCATACCGCTCTGCCAGGCTTGCAACAGATCGCCGAGCAGCTTTCGCGCAACCGGCTCCTCAAAAGGCGCCAGTAGTAAACTATCGTCGCTGGCGACCAATGCCGTCGTCATCGAAAGTCCGCTGGCGCAGGCTACGAGATGGTTGACCCAGGGGCGTATCAGGCGATGCCATTTGCGGGTCTTGGTAGAGCCAATGCTGTTCGGGATCGCGGTGATGGCCAGGACTTCACCATCGGATCGCTGGTGCAAGCCGCTGAGCCAGCCTTCTACGCTGATATCGTTCAGTTGCAGGCTGACAGGCAACGCGCTTGTCAGCGGGGTTGGCCATAACGCCAGGAGCTGCTGGTAACGCTGGAGCAGGTCAGGCAGCGGCTCTACCAACTCACGCTGCATGCACTCACCAAAACCAGCCATGGGTAGCAGGCCGCTGTTCTGTAACCTCCTGGCATGAGCCTCCAGGGCCAGATCCGGTTGATCGAGGCGAACGAGAGCGGCCTCGAGCAGGCTGTCACTCAAGCTGTAGCGCTGCAGGGCATCGAGGACGAAGGGTTCGTCATTCGCCAGCGGAGCTTCAAAGGTCTCGAAAAATACCTTGAGCCGCTGACTGAAGAAATGACGGACAGGGTTGCGTAGGAAGTCCTGCAATTGACCAAGGGCCAAGGGTTCTTCCTGGACGTAGGGTGCCAACATTGGAGGCGTGGCGACCGGATCGTGGTTATGGTGAAGCGTGCGCCATTCGCTGGCATAGCTGAACAGATCATCGCCCTGGTAAAAGTAACGGGCGCTGAACGGTTGCAAAGGATGTTCTTGGGTCAGTGCTTCGAGAAGCTCGCCATCGCCATCGCCATCTGGCAATTGCCAGCCGCTGGCAAGATGGTCACGCAACTGGCCGATCAAGACGGATGCAGGCCGCTCGCTGTTGTCACGGATACTGCGGCCGACCCAACTGATATAAAGCTTCTCCCGTGCAGAAAGCAGCGCTTCCAATAACAGGTAGCGGTCATCCTCACGCCGGGAACGGTCGCCAGGTCGGTAGTCGCTGCCCATGAGGTCGAAGTCCAACGGCGGTTGCGCTCGTGGGTAATCACCATCGTTCATTCCCAACAGGCAGACCAGCTTGAAGGGGATGGCGCGCATCGGCATCAAGGTACAGAAATTGACCGCCCCGGCGAGGAAGCGCTGGGACAATCGCCCCTGATCCAGCCCGGCCAGCCAGGCTTCTCTCACGACCGTCAAAGGCAGCTCGTCATCCAGTCCAACCGAATCGCAGGTTTCCAGCCAGGTTTCACGCAGGTCCTCCAGTTGGGCCAGCAAGTAGTCGTCATGCTCGTTGCTCGCCAGGAAGAACAACTGCATCAAGTCATGCAGGCGCGCGCCCCAGTCCTGGGGTGACGCCGGTTGACTGAGCTCTTGATGAGCGACCTCAAGCGCGTCCAGCAGGGCAACCAGCGGGCCGATCAATGCGGCGTCAAGGCCGCCGATTTCGTCATAGGGCTCAATGCCCTCGTAAGCCTGCGAGGTGCCGACGGCATATCCCAGCAACATGCGACGCAGGCCAAAACGCCAACTGTTCTGCTCAAGCTCCGCGGGCAGACCCAACCCTGCACGATGCTCGGCGTTCATGCCCCAGCGGATACCAGCCCCCTCGATCCAGCGGTGCAGTGTCGGCAAATCAGCCTCGTCAATGCCGAACCGCTCGCGCAATGCCGGCACATCGAGTAAATCGAGGACTTCGCTGACTGGGAAGCGACTATCAGGCAGCTTGAGCAAATGCTCGACGGCGATCAACAGCGGGTCGCGTCCACGCTGGCCCTGGTCAGTCAGCGTGAATGGAATGAAACGAGGGTCGGTCCTGTCGAGCTGGCCAAATACTGCCCGGATATGCGGCGCATAACTGTCAATGTCCGGGACCATGACGATGATATCCCGGGGGCGCAGGGTCGGGTCCTTGCTGAAATGGGCGAGCAACTGATCATGTAGGATTTCAACTTCGCGCTGGGCGCTGTGGGTAATATGAAAACGGATCGATCCATCTCGCTCGGTATCGACCGCTGGCCAGTGCTCCCGGGTTTCGTCCAAGGGGCGCAATTCGAGGATGTCATCCTGCAGCTGGCTGAGAAGGGTTGTGGGAGCGCTCTCGCTGAACAAATCGATCCGTCCCTCGCGAAATACCGAGCGATAGGTGTTTGGATCGTCATAACTGTCAAGGAGGTTGATGTAGTCGCGCCCTTGCTTTCCCCAGGCCGCCAAAAGCGGATGAGCGTGCTGATGCAACGCTTGCGGGTCGAGGATGTCTGGCATGCCGGTCTTGCGCGCCTGCCGCTTGTATTGATGGCGAAGCAAATCCTTGTCGGCAACGACGTCGGCCCAATGGTGACGGCACGGGTTGTGGACGCACAACAGAACCTGGCTGAATCGTGATAGGCCGGCGAGAGCCTCGAGAGCTTGTGCAGGCAACGAGGAAATGCCGAAGACTATTACCCGCGCAGGCAGACCTTGGGGAGCGACATCCAGACTATTGATCCGCTCGATATAGCGTTGATGGACGCCTGCTCGGCTTTGAGCCATGCCCTTCTCACCCACATCCAGCAACAAGGCCCGCCACAACTCCGCTTGCCAACAATTTGCCGGAGCGAGCGGCTTGGCTTCACCACGGACGCTTCTCGTCTGATGTCGTCCCTGCGCCCAATCTTCAAGCCAGTCGGCCCGGTACACCTGATATTGATCGAACAGATCGGCCAGGCGCTCGGACAGTTGGTATCGCTTGCGCAAGTCCGTGTCGTGGGTAAGAAAACGTCGCAGGGGTTCGAAATGGGGCTGTTCGATCAGTTGCGGAAGGAGGCGCATCAGCCTCCACGTGAGCGGAGCCTTATCCAATAGTGACTTTGCAGGAATTTCGTCACGGCCAAGTACCATCCGGTAGAGCTGCCACATAAAGCTGCCGGGCAACTGCACATCAATGGCAGCCGCAATACCGCAACCGCCCGTGTCATCGTCCTGCGGATCTTCCGCCAGTGCCAACTTCAGCCATTGGGCAATACCGTTGCTTTGTACCAGCGCGACTTCATTCTCAAGTGGCCCCAGCGGATAACGCCGCATCAGGCTGATTACCAGGCTGCGCAGCTCATCGAGGCGATTCCCATGGACCACCATGAAAGCAGGGGTGAGGGACGTCGCGTCTGGCATAAGGGCATCCTTGAAAAGTGCAAAAGCTAGGGCAGAACCTTAGCACTGTCGGGTGGCTGTGACAGCCAGGACCTGTCCGTGTCTGTCGTAAGAACTTTCCTGCGGGCAAAACAAAACCCCTACCTGCATCAGCAGATAGGGGTTTCGGAATTTAATCTTGACGATGACCTACTCTCACATGGGGAAACCCCACACTACCATCGGCGATGCATCGTTTCACTGCTGAGTTCGGGATGGGATCAGGTGGTTCCAATGCTCTATGGTCGTCAAGAAATTCGGGTACTGAGTCGTGGCCGGCTGGCCTCGCTTCAGCAAATTGGGTATGTGATAGCTTCGGTGTTTTGTGAGATTCGAACTTTCGGTTCGTTTCGTCTTCACACACCGCAATCTGGCGCCCTGCGAGCAGGATCAGCAAATTGCTTGGGTGTTATATGGTCAAGCCTCACGGGCAATTAGTACAGGTTAGCTCAACGCCTCACAGCGCTTACACACCCTGCCTATCAACGTCGTAGTCTTCGACGGCCCTTCAGGGGACTCAAGGTCCCAGTGAGATCTCATCTTGAGGCAAGTTTCCCGCTTAGATGCTTTCAGCGGTTATCTTTCCCGAACATAGCTACCCGGCAATGCCACTGGCGTGACAACCGGAACACCAGAGGTTCGTCCACTCCGGTCCTCTCGTACTAGGAGCAGCCCCTCTCAAATCTCAAACGTCCACGGCAGATAGGGACCGAACTGTCTCACGACGTTCTAAACCCAGCTCGCGTACCACTTTAAATGGCGAACAGCCATACCCTTGGGACCGGCTTCAGCCCCAGGATGTGATGAGCCGACATCGAGGTGCCAAACACCGCCGTCGATATGAACTCTTGGGCGGTATCAGCCTGTTATCCCCGGAGTACCTTTTATCCGTTGAGCGATGGCCCTTCCATACAGAACCACCGGATCACTAAGACCTACTTTCGTACCTGCTCGACGTGTCTGTCTCGCAGTCAAGCGCGCTTTTGCCTTTATACTCTACGACCGATTTCCGACCGGTCTGAGCGCACCTTCGTACTCCTCCGTTACTCTTTAGGAGGAGACCGCCCCAGTCAAACTACCCACCATACACTGTCCTCGATCCGGATAACGGACCTGAGTTAGAACCTCAAAGTTGCCAGGGTGGTATTTCAAGGTTGGCTCCACGCGAACTGGCGTCCACGCTTCAAAGCCTCCCACCTATCCTACACAAGCAAATTCAAAGTCCAGTGCAAAGCTATAGTAAAGGTTCACGGGGTCTTTCCGTCTAGCCGCGGATACACTGCATCTTCACAGCGATTTCAATTTCACTGAGTCTCGGGTGGAGACAGCGCCGCCATCGTTACGCCATTCGTGCAGGTCGGAACTTACCCGACAAGGAATTTCGCTACCTTAGGACCGTTATAGTTACGGCCGCCGTTTACCGGGGCTTCGATCAAGAGCTTCGCGTTAGCTAACCCCATCAATTAACCTTCCGGCACCGGGCAGGCGTCACACCCTATACGTCCACTTTCGTGTTTGCAGAGTGCTGTGTTTTTAATAAACAGTCGCAGCGGCCTGGTATCTTCGACCGGCGTGGGCTTACGCAGCAAGTGCTTGACCCTCACCGGCGCACCTTCTCCCGAAGTTACGGTGCCATTTTGCCTAGTTCCTTCACCCGAGTTCTCTCAAGCGCCTTGGTATTCTCTACCCAACCACCTGTGTCGGTTTGGGGTACGGTTCCTGGTTACCTGAAGCTTAGAAGCTTTTCTTGGAAGCATGGCATCAACCACTTCGTCACCCAAAGGGTAACTCGTCATCAGCTCTCGGCCTTAAGATCCCGGATTTACCTAAGATCTCAGCCTACCACCTTAAACTTGGACAACCAACGCCAAGCTGGCCTAGCCTTCTCCGTCCCTCCATCGCAATAACCAGAAGTACAGGAATATTAACCTGTTTTCCATCGACTACGCTTTTCAGCCTCGCCTTAGGGACCGACTAACCCTGCGTCGATTAACGTTGCGCAGGAAACCTTGGTCTTTCGGCGTGGGTGTTTTTCACACCCATTGTCGTTACTCATGTCAGCATTCGCACTTCTGATACCTCCAGCAAGCTTCTCAACTCACCTTCACAGGCTTACAGAACGCTCCTCTACCGCATCACTTACGTGATACCCGTAGCTTCGGTGTATGGTTTGAGCCCCGTTACATCTTCCGCGCAGGCCGACTCGACTAGTGAGCTATTACGCTTTCTTTAAAGGGTGGCTGCTTCTAAGCCAACCTCCTAGCTGTCTAAGCCTTCCCACATCGTTTCCCACTTAACCATAACTTTGGGACCTTAGCTGACGGTCTGGGTTGTTTCCCTTTTCACGACGGACGTTAGCACCCGCCGTGTGTCTCCCATGCTCGGCACTTGTAGGTATTCGGAGTTTGCATCGGTTTGGTAAGTCGGGATGACCCCCTAGCCGAAACAGTGCTCTACCCCCTACAGTGATACATGAGGCGCTACCTAAATAGCTTTCGAGGAGAACCAGCTATCTCCGAGCTTGATTAGCCTTTCACTCCGATCCACAGGTCATCCGCTAACTTTTCAACGGTAGTCGGTTCGGTCCTCCAGTTAGTGTTACCCAACCTTCAACCTGCCCATGGATAGATCGCCCGGTTTCGGGTCTATTCCCAGCGACTAGACGCCCTATTAAGACTCGCTTTCGCTACGCCTCCCCTATTCGGTTAAGCTCGCCACTGAAAATAAGTCGCTGACCCATTATACAAAAGGTACGCAGTCACCCAACAAAGTGGGCTCCCACTGCTTGTACGCATACGGTTTCAGGATCTATTTCACTCCCCTCTCCGGGGTTCTTTTCGCCTTTCCCTCACGGTACTAGTTCACTATCGGTCAGTCAGTAGTATTTAGCCTTGGAGGATGGTCCCCCCATATTCAGACAAAGTTTCTCGTGCTCCGTCCTACTCGATTTCACTTCTAAGATCCTTTCGCGTACAGGGCTATCACCCACTATGGCCGCACTTTCCAGAGCGTTCCGCTAAAATCAAAGAAGCTTAAGGGCTAGTCCCCGTTCGCTCGCCACTACTAAGGGAATCTCGGTTGATTTCTTTTCCTCAGGGTACTTAGATGTTTCAGTTCCCCTGGTTCGCCTCTTGCACCTATGTATTCAGTACAAGATAACCATCTTATGATGGCTGGGTTCCCCCATTCAGACATCTCCGGATCACAGTCTGTTTGCCGACTCCCCGAAGCTTTTCGCAGGCTACCACGTCTTTCATCGCCTCTGACTGCCAAGGCATCCACCGTATGCGCTTCTTCACTTGACCATATAACCCCAAGCAATCTGGTTATACTGTGAAGACGACATTCGCCGAAAATTCGAATTCCTCAACTAAGAGAACTCACAAATTTTACCTTAGCCTGATCCGTTACCAGTGAAAGTAACGTCCAGTCTATCTTTCTATCACATACCCAAATTTTTAAAGAACGATCTAATCAAAAGACTAGAAATCAACATTCACCATCACGTCGATGGAATGCTCATTTCTAAGCTTTCAGAAGCAGTTTATGGTGGAGCCAAGCGGGATCGAACCGCTGACCTCCTGCGTGCAAGGCAGGCGCTCTCCCAGCTGAGCTATGGCCCCATTACAAAATTGGTGGGTCTGGGCAGATTCGAACTGCCGACCTCACCCTTATCAGGGGTGCGCTCTAACCAACTGAGCTACAGACCCAATTTCGAGCTTGTAACTGTTAGCTGTGAGCTATCAGCTTGGAGCTTAAAGCTGCTTCTATCGTCTTCTTCAATGAATCAAGCAATTCGTGTGGGAGCTCATGGAGCAGCTGCGGTCGTCGATTAAGGAGGTGATCCAGCCGCAGGTTCCCCTACGGCTACCTTGTTACGACTTCACCCCAGTCATGAATCACACCGTGGTAACCGTCCTCCCGAAGGTTAGACTAGCTACTTCTGGTGCAACCCACTCCCATGGTGTGACGGGCGGTGTGTACAAGGCCCGGGAACGTATTCACCGCGACATTCTGATTCGCGATTACTAGCGATTCCGACTTCACGCAGTCGAGTTGCAGACTGCGATCCGGACTACGATCGGTTTTGTGGGATTAGCTCCACCTCGCGGCTTGGCAACCCTCTGTACCGACCATTGTAGCACGTGTGTAGCCCAGGCCGTAAGGGCCATGATGACTTGACGTCATCCCCACCTTCCTCCGGTTTGTCACCGGCAGTCTCCTTAGAGTGCCCACCATAACGTGCTGGTAACTAAGGACAAGGGTTGCGCTCGTTACGGGACTTAACCCAACATCTCACGACACGAGCTGACGACAGCCATGCAGCACCTGTCTCAATGTTCCCGAAGGCACCAATCCATCTCTGGAAAGTTCATTGGATGTCAAGGCCTGGTAAGGTTCTTCGCGTTGCTTCGAATTAAACCACATGCTCCACCGCTTGTGCGGGCCCCCGTCAATTCATTTGAGTTTTAACCTTGCGGCCGTACTCCCCAGGCGGTCAACTTAATGCGTTAGCTGCGCCACTAAGAGCTCAAGGCTCCCAACGGCTAGTTGACATCGTTTACGGCGTGGACTACCAGGGTATCTAATCCTGTTTGCTCCCCACGCTTTCGCACCTCAGTGTCAGTATCAGTCCAGGTGGTCGCCTTCGCCACTGGTGTTCCTTCCTATATCTACGCATTTCACCGCTACACAGGAAATTCCACCACCCTCTACCATACTCTAGCTCGACAGTTTTGAATGCAGTTCCCAGGTTGAGCCCGGGGATTTCACATCCAACTTAACGAACCACCTACGCGCGCTTTACGCCCAGTAATTCCGATTAACGCTTGCACCCTCTGTATTACCGCGGCTGCTGGCACAGAGTTAGCCGGTGCTTATTCTGTCGGTAACGTCAAGACACCAACGTATTAGGTTAATGCCCTTCCTCCCAACTTAAAGTGCTTTACAATCCGAAGACCTTCTTCACACACGCGGCATGGCTGGATCAGGCTTTCGCCCATTGTCCAATATTCCCCACTGCTGCCTCCCGTAGGAGTCTGGACCGTGTCTCAGTTCCAGTGTGACTGATCATCCTCTCAGACCAGTTACGGATCGTCGCCTTGGTGAGCCATTACCCCACCAACTAGCTAATCCGACCTAGGCTCATCTGATAGCGCAAGGCCCGAAGGTCCCCTGCTTTCTCCCGTAGGACGTATGCGGTATTAGCGTCCGTTTCCGAGCGTTATCCCCCACTACCAGGCAGATTCCTAGGCATTACTCACCCGTCCGCCGCTCTCAAGAGGTGCAAGCACCTCTCTACCGCTCGACTTGCATGTGTTAGGCCTGCCGCCAGCGTTCAATCTGAGCCATGATCAAACTCTTCAGTTCAAACATCTTTGGGTTTTGAGAAAACCCTAAACTTGGCTCAGCAATCGTTGGTTACATCTTTGATTTCTCGCGGAGTAACTTGTGATGCTGATAATCTGTTGACTAGCAGTCTGACTCCACAAGCACCCACACGAATTGCTTGATTCAGTTGTTAAAGAGCGGTTGGCTGAGTCTTTCGTCTCAACCGAGGCGCGCATTCTACAGCGCCCCGTGCATCTGTCAAGCGGTTATTTTTAGAAGTTTTCAAAGTTTCCTTATCAACTTCAACCACTTGCGCTTTCGATCTCTCGTTAGCGGGAGGCGAATTCTACAGCGTTAGTCGCTGCTGTCAACACCTCTTTTTCTCCGCTTTCGACCGAAAAGATCGAACCGCCGATAGAGCCAAACAACGCCACTCTACCCGCTCCTTCCGTGCCTCGACGAACTGAAGCACGCTTACATCGAAACCTACTTAACTCGTTGAAACTCAAGGAGTTTTCCGTTTCGACTGCGCCGGAAGTGGGGCGAATTATAGACACCCAGGATTTGCCGTCAACCCTTTATTTCATAATTCTGTCATATCGGTCGAAAAGCTCCGCGAACACAGAGGCCTGCGTCCTAGGGCGCAGGCCTCCCAGCCATCCCCTTACAAGCTAGGGAAAGCGAACTGCGAAGCCTCGTGACTGGCGCGCTGTGGCCAGCGCTGGGTGATGGCCTTGCGGCGGGTATAGAAACGCACCCCGTCCGGACCGTAGGCATGCAAGTCGCCGAACAGCGAGCGCTTCCAACCACCAAAGCTGTGATAAGCGACAGGAACCGGCAGGGGAACGTTGACGCCGACCATCCCTACTTCAATCTCATCGCAAAACAACCGCGCTGCTTCACCATCCCGGGTAAAGATGCACGTGCCGTTGCCATACTCGTGATCGTTGATAAGTTGCATCGCCTCTTCCAGGCTGTTGACTCGGACGACGCACAATACCGGCCCGAAGATCTCTTCCTTATAGATGCGCATCTCAGGCATTACGCGATCAAACAGACAGCCCCCCAGGAAAAAGCCCTCTTCGTAGCCGCTCACACTCAAGCCACGGCCATCGACAACCAGCGAAGCCCCCGCCGCCACACCGTCTTCTATATAGCTACTGACTTTGTCGCGGTGTTGACCGGTCACAAGCGGCCCCATGTCCAGCCCGCAAGACGTCCCGGCGCCGATCTTCAACCCCTTGATTTGCGGCACCAACTTGGCCACCAGTGCATCCGCTACCTGGTCACCGACACACACCGCCACCGAAATCGCCATGCAACGTTCACCGCACGAACCGTATGCCGCGCCCATCAGTGCGCTGACGGCATTATCCAAATCTGCATCCGGCATCAGTACCGCATGGTTCTTGGCACCGCCCAGCGCCTGGACGCGCTTACCGCGCCGGGTACCCTCGGCATAGATGTACTCGGCAATCGGCGTCGAGCCGACAAAACTCAGCGCCTTCACCTCTGGCGCCTCGATCAACGCATCCACTGCCACCTTGTCGCCATGGATCACGCTCAGCACACCCTTGGGCAATCCCGCTTCCAGCAATAGCTGGGCGATCAACAGGGTGGAACTCGGGTCGCGCTCGGACGGCTTGAGAATGAAGCAATTGCCGCAGACGATCGCCAGCGGATACATCCACAGTGGCACCATCGCTGGAAAGTTGAACGGAGTGATACCCGCCACAACTCCCAGAGGCTGGAAGTCTGACCAGGCGTCGATGTTCGGTCCTACGTTGCGGCTGTATTCACCCTTCAGGATTTCCGGCGCTGCACAGGCAAACTCGACGTTTTCAATACCGCGCTTGAGTTCACCAGCGGCGTCCTCCAAGGTCTTGCCATGTTCTTCGCTGATCAGTTGGGCAATGCGCGACTCGTTCTGCTCCAACAACTGCTTGAAGCGAAACATTACTTGGGCACGCTTGGCCGCCGGCGTGTTGCGCCAGGCCGGAAAAGCCGCCTTGGCGGCATCGATGGCCTGCTGGACCGTGGCGCGATCCGCCAGCGGCACCTTATGGATAGCCTGGCCAGTGGATGGGTTGAAGACGTCGGCGGTGCGCGCGCTATCGCTCGACAGTTCGCCATTGATCAAATGCGGGATGAGGCTCATGAGGACTCCAGACAGTTCGGTCACCAGACGCCCGCTACAGGGCGCCTGTCTATAAAGAAGACATCAATCGATTTTATTCAACACTTCGCCGACTGCATCGAACAGACGATCCAGGTCCTGCGGCTTGCTGTTGAACGTCGGTCCGAACTGCAGGGTGTCACCGCCAAAGCGCACATAGAAACCGGCCTTCCACAGCGCCATGCCCGCCTCGAAAGGACGCACGATGGCATCACCATCGCGCGGCGCAATCTGGATCGCCCCGGCCAAGCCGTAGTTGCGAATATCGATGACGTTCTTCGAGCCCTTCAAACCATGCAAAGCGTTCTCGAAATGTGGCGCGACCTCGGCCACGCTTTGCACCAGGTTTTCTTTCTGCAACAAGTCCAGTGCCGCCAAGCCTGCCGCGCACGCCACTGGGTGCGCCGAGTACGTATAGCCATGGGGAAACTCGACGGCGTACTCAGGTGTCGCCTGGCTCATGAAGGTCTGGTAGATCTCGGAGCTGGCAATCACCGCACCCATGGGGATCGCGCCATTGGTGACTTGCTTGGCGATGCACATCAGGTCCGGAACCACGCCAAAGCTATCAGCGCCGAACATTGAACCGGTACGACCAAAACCGGTAATGACCTCGTCGAATACCAGCAGGATGTTGTGCTGATCGCAGATGTCCCGCAGGCGTTTCAGATATCCCTCCGGCGGCACCAATACTCCGGCAGACCCGGCCATCGGCTCGACAAATACCGCCGCGATATTGGAAGCGTCGTGCAGCTCGATCAACTTCAACAACTCATCGGCCAAAGCAATACCGCCTTCCTTGGGCATGCCACGCGAATAGGCATTGCTGGCGAGCAAAGTGTGGGGCAAATGATCGACATCCATCATGGCCTGGCCGAACAACTTGCGGTTGCCACTGACGCCGCCAAGGCTGGTGCCGGCAATGTTCACGCCGTGATAACCACGGGCGCGACCGATCATTTTGGTCTTGGTCGCCTGTCCCTTGAGGCGCCAATAGGCGCGGACCATCTTCACCGCGGTATCGGCGCACTCGGAACCGGAGTCGGTGAAGAACACATGGTCAAGATTGCCTGGGGTCAGGCTGGTGATTTTTTCCGCCAACTGGAACGACAGCGGATGCCCGTATTGGAAGCCCGGCGAGTAATCGAGCGTACCCAGCTGCTCGGCGACCGCTTCCTGGATTTCCTTGCGGGTGTGCCCGGCGCCGCACGTCCACAGGCCTGACAGCGAATCATAGACCTTGCGGCCCTTGTCATCGGTCAACCAACTGCCTTCGGCGGCAACGATCAGCCGAGGGTCGCGTTGGAAGTTGCGATTGGCCGTGTAGGGCATCCAGTGGGCATCCAGCTTGAGCTGGCTGGCCAGGGATCCGGGAGCGTGTTCGGGCATGTTCATCGACAAAACCTCGCAGGGCGTAAGCGGCATGAAGTCAGAAGCGTTCTTGCAGCTAAATTGCCACGGGGATAAAGTCGGTGAAATCCAACTTTTCTAACCTTCAGTCGGCAGATCACTAAACTATGAGCGTCCGTCGTTCCGATCCCCTGGCCCAAGTCAGCGACTTCGACATCCGCTTGCTGCGCATTTTCCGAAGCGTGGTGGAATGCGGGGGATTCTCTGCCGCCGAGACGGTACTCGGGATCGGCCGCTCAGCCATCAGCCAGCAGATGAATGATCTGGAACAGCGCCTCGGCCTGCGCCTATGCCAGCGCGGGCGCGCGGGGTTTTCCCTGACGGAAGAAGGCCGCGAAGTCTATCAATCAGCCCTGCAGTTATTGAGCGCGCTGGAAAGCTTTCGTACCGAGGTCAACGGTCTTCACCAGCACCTGCGCGGTGAATTGACCATCGGCCTGACGGACAACCTCGTCACTCTGCCCCATATGCGCATCACTCATGCCTTGGCCCAGTTGAAGGAGTGCGGGCCAGATGTGCAGATCCAGATCCGCATGATCGCTCCCAACGAAGTCGAGCAAGGCGTGCTCGACGGTCGCCTGCATGTCGGTGTAGTTCCCCAGGCCAGCGCTCTTTCCGGCCTCGAATATCAACCGCTCTACAGCGAACGCTCACTGCTGTACTGCGCGGTGGGACATCCGCTGTTTTATGTCGACGACCAGCAGCTTGAAGATGCGCGTCTCGACAGCCAGGACGCCATCGCCCCGACCTTTCGCCTGCCCACCGAAATCCAGGCTCATTACCAGGCGCTCAATTGCACCGCCAGCGCCTCGGACCGCGAAGGCATGGCGTTCCTGATTCTCACCGGGCGTTTTATCGGTTACCTGCCGGATCACTACGCCAATCTGTGGGTCCAGCAAGGCCGGCTGCGAGCACTCAAACCCTTGGCGCGCTTCTACGATTTGAGCCTGGCATCGGTCACGCGCAAGGGTCGTCGCCCGCACCTGGTACTGGAAAGCTTCCTCGAAAGCCTGGCGGCGACCCGCTGAGATTTCTCCAACGCATGGCTTTTATAGCGGTGGCACTTGTCGGATCGGCACCGGTGCGCTATGAACGCATTTGCTCGCTCCCACAGACCCAGCCCGGAAACGTCCATGACCTTTGAAGTTCCCGCCCATGGTGGCAAGCCTACCGGCCGCATTCGTCAAAAGAATGAAGAGACTATCCTCAGGGCCGCCGAGGATGAGTTCGCCCGGCACGGTTTCAAGGGCACCAGCATGAACACCATCGCCGTGAAAGCCGGATTACCCAAGGCGAACCTGCATTACTATTTCACCAACAAGCTCGGGCTCTACGTGGCGGTGCTGAGCAACATCATTCAGTTGTGGGACAGCACGTTCAACTCTCTGACGGCCGAGGATGATCCGGCACAGGCTTTGACCCGCTATATACGCGCCAAGATGGAGTTTTCCCGGCAGCATCCCCAGGCGTCGCGGATCTTTGCCATGGAGGTAATCAGCGGCGGCGAATGCCTGAGCGAATATTTCAACCAAGACTATCGCGCTTGGTTCAAGGGCCGGGCAGCGGTGTTCCAAGCGTGGATCGATGCGGGCAAAATGGATCCGGTCGATCCGGTGCACCTTATCTTCCTGCTGTGGGGCAGCACCCAACATTACGCCGATTTCGCCACGCAGATCTGCCGCGTGACCGGACGCAGCAAGTTGACCAAGCAAGACATGATCGATGCCGGCGACAACTTGATCCGCATCATCCTCAAAGGCTGCGGCCTGACACCAGACCTCTAGGATTCCATGCCTTATACCCTCGCCGGCTTTTGCGAATACCGAGAAGAAATCCGCAAGAGCCGATTCATTACCTTCGCGGCCCCCATCACCAGCCCCGCCGAGGCCCAGGCCTTTATCGAACAGCACAGCGACCCTGATGCCACGCATAACTGCTGGGCGTGGAAACTGGGTGACCAGTACCGCAGCAACGACGACGGCGAGCCGGGCGGCACCGCCGGGCGCCCTATCCTCGCCGCCATCCAGGCCCAGGATTGCGACCAGGTCGTGGTGCTGGTCATACGCTGGTACGGCGGAGTCCAGTTGGGCACCGGAGGCCTGGCTCGCGCCTACGGCGGTGGCGCCAATAAATGCCTGCAAAACGCCGATAAGATCCAGTTGATCAGCCGCGTGGCGCTGCGCTGTATCTGCGGGTTCGCGGAGCTGGCCCTGGTGAAGCTGCGGATAGCCGAATGCGGTGGCCTGGTCCACACCGAGGAGTTCACCGCCAACGGCGTGAAACTCCAATTAGCGGTGGGTGAAGAGCACATTGAAAGCCTGCAAGCGCGACTGGCCGACTTGAGCCGCGGACAGATATTGCTGGAGCGCCAACACGCCACATGATGCCCAATGCAGCCACCAGACTTGCCCACACCCGCTGTGCACCCGCCTGTGGATAACCTGGGCGCACTACGCTGTAACCCTTTTGTCATGCGGCTTTCCGAGCATTGTTCATTTTTCATACAAAAAATGCCGACCAAGTCGAATCCCATCAAAAAACAACTGCTTGCAGTGCTTTAGCACCTTTAGAAGAAAGCTGGACCGGGCTTATGCCTGAGTTTCAACCTTGCGCACAATAACTGTGGAGCAACCTGTGGATAACCCGTTCATGGCCTCAACGGCCCCAAGAACAGCATGGGTTGCAGCCGCTTGCTCATTTTTTAACCAGACATGACGAGACAACCGGTTCATGTTGGGCGGTGAGCGCTTCATCCCGAACGGGCAATAGTTGCGCTACGCCCCATACCAGCTCAAAAAACAGGAAAAACCACAGCACGGCACTGGCACCGTGTAACAGCGCATAAAGCTGCCAAACCGAAAACAGGAACCGCGCCGCCGCGTCGTAACGACCATAGATCGACAGAGGATGACGAATCCGCAAGACCGCCCATACGCAGACAATCGAGCCCAAGAGATTCGCCATCAATAAATGCATCGGCTCGAACGGCGGCAGCTGGCCTGGCAGGTTGAACAGTCGGCTGACGCTTTCCAGCAGACCGTGCAGCGCGACAAAACTCCACGGCGTGATAAACGCAGCCGTGACAATCAGGTCGTAGCAAGCACTGGCCCGAACCAATCGACGATATTGCGCAGAAGTCCACATTCACTTTGCTCCAGATAATCGGGAAGCAAAGAGGCTAAAGCCTGGAGTATGCTCGAGGGTCAAGCGCCTTCTCGGAGACCCACGATGCGTATCGGTGAACTGGCCCAGGCCTGTGCCGTCAGCCGCGACACGCTGCGTTTCTATGAGCAGCGAGGCCTGATCGCAGCGCAACGCACCGCCAACGGCTATCGCGACTATCCCGCCGACATGGTGCAACTGGTGCTCTATATCAAGACGGCCCAACGCCTGGGCTTTACCCTTGGCGAAATCGGCAACAGCGTGGCCGCCCTGTGGCATGCCCCGGATCCGGACGTCGCCGTGACGCAATTGCTACACGACAAGCTGAACCTGATCGAAACCCGCATGACCGAACTCGACGCGTTGCGTCACGAGCTGAAACAACGGCTCGGGCAACGTTGTCCATTAAATCCGTGACTTTTTCTTTCAAGGAAGCATTCATGAATTCGGCAAAAAACGCATTGGTCATCGGCGCCTCCCGAGGCCTGGGCCTGGGTCTGGTAAAGACGCTTCTGAGCGATGGCTGGAACGTGATCGCCACCGTGCGCAACCCGCAGAACGCGCAAGCCTTGAAGGCGTTGGGCCCGGTGCGGATTGAAAGGCTCGACATGGACGACCAACAAGCTGTCATCGCCTTGAGTCAGCAGCTCAAGGATCAAATCTTTGACCTGTTGTTCGTCAATGCCGGCGTCAAGGGGCCGGAAAACCAAGCCCCTGGAGGCGCAACACTGGCCGAAGTGGGGCAGTTGTTCTACACCAACGCGGTGGCACCCATTAATCTCGCCCAGCGCTTCGTCGGTCAGATCCGCGACGGCAGCGGCGTGCTGGCGTTCATGAGTTCGGTGCTGGGTAGCGTGACCATGCCCGATGCGCCAGAACTGGCGCTGTACAAGGCAAGCAAGGCCGCGCTCAACTCCATGACCAACAGTTTTGTCGGCCAATTGGGCGACAAGGCATTGACTGTGCTGTCGCTGCATCCGGGCTGGGTGAAGACTGACATGGGCGGTGAAGGTGCCGACCTGGACGTGGAGACCAGTACCCGCGGGCTGATCGACCAGGTC
This sequence comes from Pseudomonas sp. Z4-20, assembly GCF_051131955.1. NCBI lineage: Bacteria > Pseudomonadati > Pseudomonadota > Gammaproteobacteria > Pseudomonadales > Pseudomonadaceae > Pseudomonas > Pseudomonas sp. Z4-20. The sequence goes on along the minus strand of NZ_CP071641.1, from coordinate 822,551 downwards.
AATGCCTATGCCGCCAAGGGTGGGCATCACTTCGTCAATTACAAAGGCGAAACGATTCCCTGGTAACCCGAACGCGTTCTCGGTCGGGCACTGGATAAGTGCCCGCCAACCTGAGTAAACTCCGAACCTCGCTGTTCCCCGGCGACCCTGGATCAGCAGACAGGGCATCACTGAGCTGGCTAACCTGAACCCACTTTCAGAGGAGCCGGCCACCATGCCTGCGACCCGTACCTGGTTAAAAAATCCCCTCGCCATTTTCACCGGCAACGGCCTCGATGCCCGTGGCGGTCTCGTCCTGCAGGACGGTGTGATCATCGAACTGCTGCGCGCCGGGCAACGTCCCGCGCAACCTTGCGACAGCGTGTTCGACGCTCGCGAACATGTGATCCTGCCGGGACTGATCAACACCCACCATCATTTCTACCAGACCCTGACTCGCGCCTGGGCGCCCGTGGTAAGCGAACCGTTGTTCCCCTGGCTGAAAACCCTCTACCCCGTGTGGGCGCGGCTGACCCCGGCAAAACTCGCGCTGGCAAGCAAAGTGGCGTTGGCTGAGCTGTTGTTGTCGGGCTGCACCACGGCGGCCGACCACCACTATCTGTTTCCCGAAGGCCTGGAAAACGCCATCGACGTGCAGGTAGAAACAGTCCGTGAACTGGGCATGCGCGCAATGCTGACCCGCGGTTCCATGAGCCTGGGCGAAGCGGACGGAGGTTTGCCGCCGCAGCAGACCGTGCAGCAGGGCGAGGTGATTCTCGACGACAGCCAGCGGCTGATTGCTCAATACCACGAGCGCGGTGACGGCGCGCGAATCCAGATCGCCCTGGCGCCCTGCTCGCCGTTTTCCGTCACGCCCGAGATCATGCATGCCAGCGCCGAACTGGCGGAAAAACTCGACGTGCGCCTGCACACGCATTTGGCCGAAACCCTCGACGAAGAAGACTTCTGCCTGCAACGTTTCGGCCTGCGCACGGTGGACTATCTGGACAGTGTCGGCTGGCTCGGCCCCCGCACCTGGCTGGCCCATGGCATCCATTTCAACCCTGACGAAATCACCCGCCTTGGCGCCGCCGGGACCGGCATCTGCCATTGCCCCAGCTCCAACATGCGCCTGGCCTCGGGCATCTGTCCGACGCTTGAGCTGACCGACGCCGGCGCACCGCTGGGCCTGGGCGTGGACGGCTCGGCATCCAACGATGCCTCGAACATGATCCTCGAAACCCGCCAGGCGCTATACATCCAGCGCCTGCGCTATGGCGCGCAAGCGATCACACCGGAGCGCGTGCTCGGCTGGGCGACCCGGGGTTCGGCGCAACTGCTGGGGCGCAGCGACATCGGTGAATTGGCGGTGGGCAAACAGGCCGACCTGGCGCTGTTCAAACTGGATGAACTGCGCTTCTCCGGCAGTCATGACCCGATTTCAGCGCTGCTGCTATGCGGCGCCGACCGGGCGGATCGAGTGATGATCGCCGGGCAATGGCGAGTGATTGACGGGCAGGTCGAGGGGCTGGACCTGAAGGGACTGATTGCCGACCACAGCCAAGCGGCGCGGGAGCTGATCGCAGCCTCCTGATCCCGCCCATAAGGGGGTTGCCCGGGCGTTAAAGTCCCAGCAACGACAACATGATAAAAGTCGCAAAGAGCACAAAGTGAGTCATCCCTTCGATGGCGTTGGTTTCGCCATCGTTGAGGTTGATGGCGCTGACGATCAGGGTGATGAAGATCATCACCGTCTGCACCGGGGTCATCGCCATCTGGAAAGGCTGGCCGGTGTAAAGCGCCATGGCTTCCATCACCGGCACGGTCAGGATCACGGTGGACAGCGACGCCCCCAGCGCGATGTTGACCACCGACTGCATGCGATTGGCGAGGGCTGCGCGCAAGGCAGTGAGAATCTCCGGTGCAGCGGAGATGGCCGCCACCAGGATCGCCGTCACCACCGGCGGCGCGCCCGAGCCTTCCAGCCCCAGGTCGATGGCCTTGGACATGACTTCGGCCAGCGCACCGATGACCACCACGCCAAACACCAGGGCACTGATGGAAAACGCCAGGCTGATGGGCTTCGGCTCGTTTTCTACCGGCTCTTTCCTGCGACGTTTTTCCGGATAGCTGTAGCTGAAGAAATAACTGTGGGGCCCCACCTGCATGCGCACGAACAACGTATACAACACGATCATCGCACCGATGGTGAATGCCGAATAATGCTTCCAATTTTCTTGCGGTATGAACTCCGGCACCACCATCGATACCCCCATGGCGGTGAGGATCATCACACTGTAGGTGCGTGCCGAATCGTCGTTATAGACCTGCTCGCCATGCTTGAGACCGCCCATCAACGCCGCCAGCCCGAGAATACCGTTGATGTCGAGCATGACCGCTGAATAAATCGTGTCCCGCACCAGGGTCGGCGACGCCTCGTTGCTCATCATGATCGCCAGGATCACGACTTCCACCAGCACCGCGGACAAGGTCAAAATCATGGTGCCGTAGGGATCGCCAACCTTTTCCGCCAACAGCTCAGCGTGGTGAGCGACACGCATGGAGGCGGAAACGATAAAACCGATCAGCACCAATCCACCGACCAGCGCCACGACCCGCCCGCTACCCAGCAGCCAATGCTCCAACGGATAAGCGACGAATGCAGCAAGCAGCGCCAGTAACAACAGTTTTTCTTGCTTGATCAACGTGAACATCGTGGGCCTGTCGCCATGGATGGGTCATGAGCTACTAGACTGTGACGTGCCGGGAACGTTTCCTCCAGATGTGACGTAGCTGTCCTCCAGGCATGAACACTTAGTGGATCAGCCGGTCAGGTTTTACCCGACATCGGCGCCCGTCCCTGTAGAATGCCCGCCATCGATTCGCTGATGAGAAAAACACATGTACGACTGGCTTAACGCCCTGCCCAAGGCTGAACTGCATTTGCATCTGGAAGGCTCGCTGGAGCCCGAGCTGTTGTTCGCCCTGGCCGAGCGCAACAAGATCGCCTTGCCCTGGAATGACGTGGACACCCTGCGCCAGGCCTATGCCTTCAACAACCTGCAGGAGTTTCTCGACCTGTATTACCAGGGCGCCGATGTACTGCGCACGTCCCAGGATTTCTACGACCTGACCTGGGCCTATCTGCTGCGCTGCAAGGCACAGAACGTCATCCACACGGAACCGTTCTTCGATCCGCAGACCCACACCGACCGAGGCATTCCATTCGAAGTGGTGCTCAACGGCATCGCCGCCGCGCTCAAGGACGGCGAGCAACAGCTGGGGATCTCCAGCGGCTTGATCCTGAGTTTCCTGCGCCACCTGAGCGAAGAACAGGCCGAAAAAACCCTCGACCAAGCCCTGCCGTTTCGCGATGCGTTCGTCGCCGTGGGCCTGGACAGTTCGGAGATGGGTCATCCACCGAGCAAGTTCCAGCGGGTGTTCGATCGTGCTCGCCATGAGGGTTTCCTGACCGTCGCCCACGCAGGCGAGGAAGGCCCACCCGAGTACATCTGGGAGGCGCTTGACCTGCTGAAGATCCAGCGCATCGACCATGGTGTCCGGGCGATTGAAGACGAGCGGCTGATGCAGCGGATCATCGACGAACAGATCCCCTTGACGGTGTGCCCGTTGTCCAACACCAAGCTGTGCGTGTTCGACGACATGTCGCAGCACAATATTCTCGACATGCTCGAGCGCGGCGTGAAGGTAACGGTCAACTCCGATGACCCGGCGTACTTCGGCGGCTACGTCACCGAAAACTTCCACGCGCTGCATACCCATTTGGGAATGACCCAGGACCAGGCCAAGCGGCTCGCGCAGAACAGCTTGGATGCGCGACTGGTGAAACCTTAAGTCATGTGCCGTTGGTTACTGGAACATCTGTGGCGAGGGAGCTTGCTCCCGCTCGAGCGCGAAGCGCTCGCAATCGGTGAATAGGGTTTGACGAGGGGCTGCAACGCAGCCCAGCGGGAGCAAGCTCCCTCGCCACAGGGTGTTATCGTCCCCCCTCGCTCAACTCTTCCAGCGTCTTGCCCCGCGTCTCCATGCCAAACAACCAGACCACGCCCGCCGCCACGGCAAAGCACAGTGCGCCGAGGGCGAACACGCCGCCCTGGCCGGTGATAGGAAATACCAGTCCGGTCACCATGGGCCCGAGCAGGGAACCGATGCGCCCGACCGCCGAGGCGAAGCCCGAACCGGTGGCTCGGGCTGAGGTGGGATAGAGCTCCGGCGTATAGGTGTAGAGCACCGCCCACATGCCGAACAGGAAGAACTGCATCAGCAGACCGGTACCGATCAGCAAGCCGATGTTGCCGCCGAACACCGCGCTCTGGCCGTAAAGAAACGCCATCGCCCCGCCGCCCAGCAACGTGGTGACGCACACCGGCTTGCGTCCCCAACGTTCCACCAGCCACGCCGCCATCAGGAAACCGGGGATCCCGCCGAGGGAAATCAGCACGGTGTAATACACCGATTGGGTCACGGCGAATCCCGACTGCTGCAACAACGCGCTGAGCCAGGACGTCAGGCCATAGAAACCGAGCAAGGCAAAGAACCAGACACTCCAGATCATCATCGTGCGCTGGCGGTACAGCGGTGACCAGATCTGCGTCAGGGCCGAGAAGAAATTGCCGGGAACGCTGGCCAGCCTTGGCAGGCGAATCGGCTCAGGCAAGTCGCGCCCTCCCAGCGAAACCCGGACCTTCTCTTCGATCCGCTTAAGCACGGCATCCGCCTCGTCACCTCGACCAGCCTGTTCAAGCCAACGCGGCGATTCTGGAATGAAAAAACGAATCGCCAAGACGAACACCGCCGGCACCGCCAGTACCAGGAAGATGTCCCGCCAGCCAATCACGGGGAGCAGAAAATAAGACAGCACCCCGGCCGCCACGAAGCCCAGCGGCCAAAAGCCGTCCATCAGGGCGATGTAACGCCCTCGGCGCTTCGCAGGAATCAGCTCCGAGAGCATCGATTGGGCAATCGGGAATTCCATGCCCATGCCGACACCCAGCAGGACCCGAAACAGCGTCAAGGTCTCGACGTCCTGAGCGGTGGAGCACAGGTAACTGGCAATCCCCCACAGCACGATGCTCCATTGGAACACCGGTTTGCGGCCAAAACGATCGGCCAACATGCCCGACAACGAAGCCCCCACCACCATGCCAAAGAAGCTGGAGCTGGCAAGCAACCCAGCCTGGGCGGAGCTCAGGCCGAACTCGGCTTTGATCGAGCCCAGCAGGAACGTCATCATTGCCAGGTCCATGGAGTCGAAGAAAAAAGCCAAGGCGATAATGATGAAAATGACCCGGTGGTAGCCGCTGATGGGCAACCGTTCCAGTCTTTCCGCTGCACTGTAGGCGTGAGTGTCCATGTTGCGCTCCCCAATCCGATAGAACCCCGGACCGAGTGTGCGCGAACCTCGCAGGCGGCTATTGCTGATTGCGACCTGTCTACCGCCCTAGAGCGCCATTTCCATAGTCTCCTGCCTGGCGAACCGATGGATTTCCTGTTGACCAAGCGCCGTTACTTGCAAGGCCCTTGAGTCATTGGGCAGGCTCAGCCAGCCGGACTGCATGAACAATTGCAGCAGCGCCGCCCCCAGCGCGCCCCCCAGGTGCGGACGCCGCTCGCTCCAATCGGGGCAGGCGCAAGCAACCCGGGCGTTGCGATGGGCCAGTGCCTGGATAAACAGGCCGCGTCCGGCCAACTGATTGGCGCCTTTGTGGGTCACTATCACCCGCTGCTCACATTGCTCAAGCCACCCGGCATCCAATAGCTGCTGATACAGGTCCGCCGCCAGCGTGCCCCCCAGATGGTCATCGCAAAGCCTGGCGCGCATCAACGAAGCGGGAGCCGTCGGCGCCTTGGTGGCCAGCAGGCCGCGCTTGAAGACGTCCGGAACCTGTCGCGGCGTACTGGCGAGGGTTGCGCTCGCCAGCGCCTCGACGGCTGCGCCAATCTCGGGCGCCGCCAGGCGAAAGAAGCGCTTGCGTCCGCGAACTTCAACTTTCAACAGGCCCCCGGTGAAAAGGCGTCCCAGGTGGGCGTTGGCCGAGGATGGCGAAAGCCCAGCCAGCAAAGCCAATTCGTCGGCTTGTCGGGCGGTGCCATCCATTAACGCCCACATCATTGCGCTGCGCTTCGGGTCGGCCAGCAGCGTGGCAATCTGGCTGATGCAAGGTGCATGTTCCATGTATTCACTCCCTGTTGAATCATTCGTCTACTGCTTTGGGGCATGTTGACCCGTAAGAAGGTGCCGCCCAAAGCGGCTGACCGCCTGGATGGCCGGCATGCCCGTCCGGGCGTCGCCTTGTGCCGGCGGAGACAGCGGGGTCCAAATTGTTAGTCGCCATCCTCGTTGCCGCGCCGATACAGGCGGCCGCTAGTATAAGCGTGTGGGCCAAGGTTGCCTGTCCTCCGGAAACCTTTGGAGGCGATTGTTGGTGAGGGAAAAGTCTCTATTTACCAGCGACTAATGGTCATTATCAAAAAATCGCTGAAAGACCCTGTTGGTTTAGCCACTTTTATCTCGAATTCAAATGACCAAACATGGCCGCCAACATACCCACTCACGGAGCCACTTCATGAAAGCCATTGCGTACTACCGATCCCTGCCCATCAGCGATTCGCAATCGCTGCAGGACATCGAGCTGCCCACCCCCGTCGCCGGCCCCAGGGACTTGCTGGTGGAAGTCAAAGCGATTTCAGTCAACCCCGTCGATACCAAGGTCCGCCAAAACGTACAGCCTGAGGACGGCGTGGCCAAGGTGCTGGGCTGGGATGTGGCGGGCGTGGTCAAGGCGGTTGGCAACGACGTCACGCTGTTCAAGGCGGGTGACAAGGTGTTCTACGCGGGCTCCATTGCCCGCGCCGGTGGCAACAGCGAATTGCACGTGGTGGATGAGCGCATCGTCGGTCATATGCCGAAGATCCTCGGTTTTGCTGAAGCCGCCGCGCTGCCGCTGACGTCCATTACCGCCTGGGAACTGCTGTTCGACCGATTGCAAATCAACGAAGGCCAGGACGATCAGGGCCAGAGCCTGCTGATTGTCGGTGCCGCGGGCGGCGTGGGATCGATCCTGACACAATTGGCCAGCCAGCTCACCGGCCTGAAGGTCATCGGTACCGCTTCCCGCCCACAGACAGAGGAATGGGTACGAGGCCTGGGCGCCGACCTGGTGGTTGACCACAGCCAGCCGTTGGCCGAGGTCCTCAAGAAAGCGGGCCTGGGCCATGTGACCCACGTCGCCAGCCTGACGCAGACCGACCAGCATCTGGACCAGTTGGTCGAAGTCCTCGCACCCCAAGGCAAACTGGCGCTGATCGACGATCCCAAGTCCCTTGACGTGACCAAGCTCAAGCGCAAGAGCCTGTCGTTGCATTGGGAATTCATGTACACCCGCTCACTGTTCGAGACCGCCGATATGCTTGAACAACACAAACTGCTCAATCGCGTCGCCGGGCTGATCGACGCCGGCACGCTGAAGACCACCGTCGGCGAGCATTTCGGCACCATCAATGCCGAAAACCTGCGCCGGGCTCATACATTGCTTGAGAGCGGGAAGGCCAAGGGCAAGATTGTGCTTGAGGGGTTCTGATTGCGGGGATGGGCAAGCCAGATACCTGGCTTGCCCATCCCCGTATGGAAACCTGCACCGTCAGTCCGACAATTGACCGTCGTCACAACTGCGCCCGCATTCCGGTCTACACTCGAGGCCTTTGCAACGCAGTCTTTTACACGAGGAGGTCAGCAATGAAGATCCTGATAAAAGCAGTGGCAAAATCCCAATGGCAAGTGCGCCTTGACCAGCATGTCGTGACCTTTCGCACCGAGGCCGAAGCCCAGGCTTTCGCCAATACCCTGCAAGCGCGCATTCATGCGCCACATCATTTTCCCGAGCATCAGCAGCGCGCGGCCGGTTGAATCAATCCGGCTGGCCCGCCTGAGCGAGTGCCTGGGCATCCTGCAGACGGCGGGTCAGCATTGCCGCACCCACCACCAATAGTCCGCAGAGGCTGATGACGATCGCCATCGGCACCGCGGTGCCATCATGCAGCGCCGCCACCAGGGCAGCAGCCCCGGCAGCCACCGAAAACTGCAAGCACCCGAGCATTGCCGAAGCACTCCCGGCCCGGGCGCCCTGCCCGTTCATGGCGCACGCAGAAGCATTTGGAATGATGCAACCCAGGCTGGCGATGCAGATGAACAATGGAATCAATAGCGGCCACAATTGCTCCGGCTGCATGGCGCTGACAGCCAACAGGCTGAGCCCGGCGAGCAGGTAGACCCATACCGCGCGGGTCAGCAGGAATGCTGGGCCGCGCTTGGACAACAGACGCGCATTGACCTGCGCAACCAAAATGAAGCCCGCCGCGTTGGTGCCGAACAGCCAGCCGAAATGTTCGGCCGGCACGCCATAGAGTTTGATGAAAACGAACGGCGAACCGGCGATGTAGGCAAACATCCCGGCAATCGCAATACCACCCGTCAGGGCATGCCCCAGGTAAACCGAGTCTTTGAGCAGCCGGCCATATTGACGCAACGCACCGGACAATGGTTGGCGAGGTACATGGTCCGGCAAGCTTTCAGGCAACCACAAGGCAACCGCCGTTGCCGCGAATGCACTGAACACTGTCAAGCAGATGAAAATCGATTGCCAACCGTGCAAGTTCACCAGCAGGCCGCCGAGCATCGGCGCGAGGATCGGCGCCAGGCCCATCACCAGCATCAGTTGCGAAAACACCTTGGCCGAGCCCACCGCGTCGCATTTGTCGCTGACCACCGCACGCGAAATCACCATCCCCGCGCATCCGCCCAAGGCCTGGACGAAGCGCGCGCCAATCAGCCATTCGAGGCTCGGCGCATACGCGCAGGCCAGGGAAGCCACGGTGAACAAGCCGACGCCGGTGAGCAAAGGCACACGCCGCCCAAAGCGATCCGCCACCGGCCCATAGGCCAATTGCCCGAGGGACAGCCCGAGAAAATAGGCCGCCAGGGTCAGTTGGATATGGTTTTCGTCGGTTCCGAAGGCAGTTGCCATCGCCGGAAAGGCCGGCAGATAGAAATCGATCGCCAAGGGACCGAAAGCGCTCAAGGCGCCAAGAATCAGAATGGTACGGAGGTTCATCGGGCGTCCAGCTCAGGTCAGTCGGCAGCCCGACAGTCTAGCCGGGCTCGACGCTCTTGAACATTCCGATAGGTCGCTAACGATTAAAATGTTTCAAGCAGGACTGACTTCATATCCTTCTTCTTGGATTGCCTGAATCACGGCATCGGGCGACAACGTGCTTTGGACTTCAACGGTCTTGGCGCCCAGATCGATCTTTACTTCGGCTCCCGCGTCTTTGGTCTGAAGAGCCTGGGTAATGGCCTTGACACAATGACCGCAGGACATTCCCTGAACACTGAATATCTGCATGAAATGACTCCTTGGAATTGAGGTTGCCTGAAGTTTCAAGCTTGCCATCATGGCAAGGTCAAGTTCTGGCGAAAACTGCCGGGCTGGCAATCGGCGTCGCGCTCGGCCAAGCTGCACTTATCAAGGATTTCACACCGGAGGTTCAGCCATGCGCTGGTCAGCGTTCAGTCTGTTTTGCATGCTCGGTTTTTCAGCGGTGGCCCCCCAGGCGTTGGGCGCCGGCGAGGATTACGGCGTGTTGATCATTTCTCGCGAGCGCCTGGAGGTGTCCACCAATTGCGAAATCGGCATCTACATCCAGGATCAGCTCTCGGCTAGGCTATTCCAGGAGCAAAGCACCTCGTTCAACCTGCCACCGGGCCAGTTTTCCCTGCGCCTGAAGCTGTTGCCAGGCCAGGCCCCGGGCTGTAATCCGGGCATGCTCGCGCCTGGATCGCAGAACATCACGCTCAAGGCCGGCGATATTTTGAAATACCGCATCGCCATGACTGAGCAAGGTATGTACCTCAAGCAGGCTGATCTCGGTTACTGACCCGTCATAAGCGAAGGGCGCGGGTTTGCCCCGCCCCCCAGGGTTTGAGTCACTCCTGAAGACTGGCGCTTGACCTTGCCAGCATGGCAAGGTTGATCCTGTGGTCATCCACTACAGGGAGCCTGACCCATGCCCGAATCCACTACCTTCGATCTGCCGATCTCCGGCATGACCTGCGCCAGCTGTGCCGGACGGGTCGAGCGCGCCTTGAGCAAAGTCGCTGGCGCTAGCGCCGTCAGCGTCAACCTGGCAACGGAACAGGCGCGGATCCAGGCACCCAAAGAAAGCCTGCCGGCCTTGATGCAGGCGGTTGAGCAGGCAGGCTATAGCGTTCCCGTCCAAACCCTGGAGTTGAGCATCGAAGGCATGACCTGCGCCTCTTGCGTCGGCCGGGTCGAACGGGCGCTGGCTAAAGTCGCCGGTGTCAACCGTGCCAGCGTGAATCTGGCCAATGAGCGCGCGCACCTCGAATTACTTGGGCAGGTCGATCCGCAAAGCTTGGTCGAGGCGGTCAAGCGCGCCGGTTACGACGCCAGCGTCTGGCAAGCCGAGCAGCCTCCTCCCACAGCACAAACCGATCATCTGAAGCGTGAGCGCTTGGCCCTGGTCCTGGCGATTCTGCTGTCCATCCCGCTGGTATTGCCGATGTTGCTGGAGCCGCTTGGCGTGCACTGGATGCTGCCGGCCTGGGCGCAGTTCGCCTTGGCGACGCCGGTGCAATTCATCTTCGGTGCGCGTTTTTACCTTGCAGCGTTCAAAGCTGTCCGCGCCGGCGCGGGGAACATGGACCTGCTGGTAGCGTTGGGCACCAGCGCCGGCTATGGCCTGAGCCTCTATGAATGGGCAACGGCCCGGCCGGCCAGCATGCCGCACTTGTACTTCGAGGCGTCAGCCGTGGTGATTGCCTTGGTGTTGCTGGGCAAATACCTGGAAAGCCGCGCCAAGCGACAAACCGCCAGCGCCATCCGCGCCCTTGAAGCCTTGCGACCGGAACGGGCGATCCAAGTCATTGACGGAGAGGAACGCGACGTCGCGATCAGCGCCCTGCGTTTGAATGATCAGGTGCTGGTCAAGCCCGGCGAACGCTTTCCGGTGGACGGCGAAGTGCTGGAAGGCCAGAGCCACGCCGACGAAGCGCTGATCAGCGGCGAAAGCCTGCCGGTGCCCAAGCAACCCGGCGACAAGGTCACCGGCGGCGCCATCAATGGCGAAGGCCGCTTGCTGGTGCGCACCCAGGCACTGGGCGCCGAGACCGTGCTGGCGCGCATCATCCGCTTGGTGGAAGACGCCCAGGCGGCCAAGGCGCCCATTCAAAAGCTGGTGGACAAAGTCAGCCAGGTATTCGTCCCGGTCGTATTGGTGCTGGCGCTCGCCACGCTGCTCGGCTGGTGGCTGTACGGTGCGCCGCTGGAGACGGCGTTGATCAATGCCGTTGCCGTGCTGGTGATCGCCTGCCCGTGCGCCCTGGGCCTGGCGACGCCGACGGCGATCATGGCCGGCACTGGCGTCGCCGCGCGTCACGGGATTCTAATCAAGGACGCCGAGGCGCTGGAGCGCGCCCACGCCGTCAACACCGTCGTGTTTGACAAGACCGGGACCTTGACGTCCGGCACGCCGCGCATCGCTCACTTGACCGCGCTCGACGGCGACCGGGACACGCTGCTGAGGTTGGCGGGTGCCCTGCAGCGGGGCAGCGAACATCCACTGGCCAAAGCGGTGTTGGACGCCTGTGCCGAGCGAGGCTTGAACGTACCGGATGTCAGCGATAGCCAATCCCTGACCGGACGCGGCATCGCCGGCAGCCTCGATGGGCGCCGCCTGGCCCTGGGCAATCGACGTTTGCTGGAAGAACTCGCGCTGAGCCCCGGTTCGCTGGGCGAGTCGGCGCAGGCTTGGGAAAGCGAAGGCCGGACGCTGTCCTGGCTGATCGAACAAGGCACGACACCTCGGGTCCTGGGCCTGTTTGCCTTCGGCGACACGCTCAAGCCGGGGGCTCTCGCTGCGGTTGAAGCCTTGGACCAGCGGCATATCGCCAGCCACTTGCTCACGGGGGATAACCACGGCAGCGCCCGGGTTGTCGCCCAGGCGCTGGGCATCACCAGCGTCCACGCCGAAGTATTGCCGGCCGATAAATCCACCATCGTCGAGCAATTGAAAAGCCATTCGGTGGTCGCGATGGTCGGCGACGGTATCAACGACGCTCCAGCACTGGCTGCCGCAGACATCGGCATCGCCATGGGCGGCGGCACCGACGTAGCGATACACGCCGCTGGCATCACCCTGATGCGCGGCGATCCGCGCCTGGTACCGGCGGCGCTGGACATCAGCCGCAAGACCTACGCCAAGATCCGCCAGAACCTGTTCTGGGCCTTCGTCTATAACCTGATCGGCATCCCGTTGGCGGCGTTCGGCCTGCTCAACCCGGTGCTGGCCGGCGCAGCCATGGCGCTGTCGAGCGTCAGCGTGGTGAGCAATGCATTACTGTTGAAGTTCTGGACGCCCAAGCACTTGGAGGACAAGCGATGAACATCGGCCAAGCGGCCCGCCAGAGCGGGCTGAGCGCGAAGATGATCCGGTATTACGAATCCACCGGCCTGCTCAAGCCAGCCCATCGCACGGACAGCGGTTATCGGATCTATGGCAAGGAGGACCTGCACACGCTGGCCTTCATCAAGCGTTCCCGGGACTTGGGGTTTTCTCTGGAGGAAGTCGGCAAATTGCTGACCCTGTGGCAAGACCGCCAACGCGCCAGCGCCGACGTCAAGACGCTGGCGCGGCAACACATCGACGACTTGAACCAGAAAATCCGCGAACTGGCCGAACTGCGCGACACCCTTCAGGACCTGGTGGATCATTGCCACGGCGACCATCGCCCGGACTGCCCGATCCTCAAGGAACTGGCATCGGGATGCTGCAAGGAAACAGCGCAAGCCTGAGCACTGGACAGCAGGCGCTGAGTGGAGGCGTTGCCCTAACAAAAAACCCGGCCGGGGCCGGGTTTCGTGATCAACCGTTCACTGCATCCACGGCGGAGGCGGTTCTTCGGTCTTGCCGGGCGGCGCATCGTCGGCCGCGCGTACGGCCTGGCGACGTTCCTCGTCGAGGCGCGCGGCTTCGATCTCGCGCATGATCCCGCCGACATCTGCCAGCTCTTCCGGCTCGTCGAACTCACCGGTCAACACGCTGGCCGGGTGCAGGGTGCCGGCCTCGAACAGGGCCCACATTTCCTTGGCGTACTTGGTGCGTTTCAGCTCCGGAGCGAACCGGCCAAAGTAGGATGCCATGTTGCCAACATCCCGCTCCAGCATGCTGAAGGCGTGGTTGTTGCCCGCGGCATCCACCGCTTGCGGCAAATCGATGATGACCGGGCCGGTCGGCGTGAGCAGCACGTTGAACTCCGACAGGTCGCCGTGCACCAGACCGGTACACAGCATCAGCACGATCTGGGAGATCAGGAATGCATGGTATTCACGGGCCTGGTCCGGCTCCAGCACCACATCGTTCAGGCGCGGCGCGGCATCGCCGTACTCGTCGGCCACCAGTTCCATCAGCAGCACGCCCTCCAGGAAGTCGTACGGCTTGGGGACTCGCACGCCAGCGCTGGCCAACCGGAACAGCGCGGCCACTTCGGCATTCTGCCAGGCGTCCTCGGTTTCCTTGCGCCCGAACTTCGACCCTTTCGCCATGGCGCGGGCCTGACGGCTGTTGCGGACCTTGCGGCCTTCCTGATATTCGGCCGCCTGGCGAAAACTTCGCTTGTTCGCCTCCTTGTAGACCTTGGCGCAACGTAGCTCGTTGCCACAGCGCACCACATAAACAGCTGCTTCTTTACCACTCATGAGTGGGCGCAGCACCTCGTCGACCAGACCGTCTTCGATCAGGGGTTCAATGCGTTTTGGAGTCTTCATCAGCTTTTATTCTGGGTCCTTTATTACCAAACACGCGAATGACAGGTCGTTATACGGCAATCCTCCCCTCTCGGGGAGGGGGGCCGACCTATGAACCTCGGATGCACACACTGTGCCGGCTCAGATCAACCGAGCCAAATCATAGCCGAGACCGGGTGCGGCGCTGCTAAATGAATATGCAGGCATTTGCGACAAGAGCTGACAAATGGATCAATGCTTGAACAGTTCGCCCGGTGTAAAACCGAACAGCCCCTTGAATGCCGCAATGAAAGCGGACGTTGAATCATACCCACAGGACAACGCCGCGCCGGTCACGCTGTCGCCTTTTTCCAGCGATTGCAAGGAAGACAACAATCGCATGCGCTGGCGCCAGGCGCGGAAACTCAGACCGGTTTCACGCTGAAACAACCGCATCACAGTCTTTTCCGACGTGCCCAGGCGTTCGGCCCAGGCTTGCAGCGTCACGCTGCCTTCAGGCTGTTCGATCAATTCATTGCACAGTTCCAGCAAACGAGCGTGACGGGGCAATGGCAGGGAAAAGCCCACTTCCGGCAGTGCTGCCAGTTGATCCAGCAGAACCTGGGCCAGGCGTGCTTGCTCGGTATCGCCCTCGGGGTACGTGGCGGGAAACTGACAGAACGCCTTGATCAGCTCCCGCGCCAATGGCGTGACTTCCAGCACCCGACAGCGGTCCTCGGCCCACGGGCACGCTTGGCGATGGACGTAAAGACTGCGCATTTCCGCGCGCATGGAGGACACGACATGATGCTCCAGGTCCGCCGGAATCCAGATCCCCCACTGCGGCGGCGCAAAGAAACTCCCCTCGGCGGTATGGACGCCGAGCACGCCGCTGATCGCATAGGAAAATTGCACCCAATCGTGGCGGTGAACCGGCGTCCATGATCCGGCGTTCAAACTTTCGACCCGGGCATAAAGCGGCCTGGGCAGTTCCGTCAGGTCGGGAATGCGTCGTTCGAGCTGTTGGTGTCCGTTAGTCGGCATTGATTGGCCTTATGTCGCAAGACGACTGTGTAAGGCGACGTTAGGCTAAGTCGACTTCTCTTTCAACGCGCGGTGGCTTATGCACATCCTCCAACATCTCAAACGCATGGTGACCGACTGGTTCCTCTGCGGCATGTTGCTCGCCACGCTGCTGGCTTACTTTTTCCCCCGCTTTGGCGCCACTGGCGGTGCCATGCATGCCGAGTGGGTGGTCAATATCGGCATCTTCGTGGTGTTTTTCCTGCATGGGGTCAATCTGTCCGGCGAACAGATCCGCCATGGCTTGAAGAACATCCGCCTGCACCTGATGGTGCAGGGCTTTACGTTTGTCGTGTTTCCGCTGATCTGGTTGCTCAGCAACTGGTTGTTGCGCAGCCATGTGCCGGCGCTGTTGATGCTGGGCTTCTTCTATTTGTGCGCGCTGCCGTCGACCATTTCTTCGTCAGTGGCCCTGACCGGCAGCGCGGGCGGTAACGTGCCGGCGGCGATTCTCAATGCCAGCCTGTCCAGTGTGCTGGGGATTTTCCTGACACCATTGTTGGTCAGCCTAGTGGTCGGCAGCGGTGCCGGTGGCATCGACCTGGATCCGACACTGCTCGATCTCTGCCTGATGTTGCTGCTGCCGCTGGTGCTCGGGCAGTTCCTGCGGCGCTGGCTGGGCGGTTTTTTCGCCCGCTACAAACGCTACACCAACGTCATCGACAAGCTGGTCATCCTGCTGCTGGTCTACGCGGCGTTCTGTAATTCGATGGTGTCGGGGATCTGGCAGCAGCAAGGCAATAGCGTGCTGCTCAGCGCGGCACTGGGCAGCGCCGTGTTGTTGGCCGTCATTTTGTGGATGACCACCCGAACCGCCCGCGCCCTGCGGTTCAGCAACGCCGATGAAATCGCTGCGGTGTTTTGTGCCAGCAAGAAATCCCTGGCGGCCGGGGTGCCAATGGCGGCGCTGATCTTCGGCAACAACCCCGGGCTTGGGCTGATCCTGTTGCCGATCATGATCTATCACCCGCTGCAATTGATCGTTTGCTCGATCCTCGCCGAACGCTACGCCAGCCGCCAGCGAGCGCAAGCGACTCGGCCGCGCGAAGCCATCGTCAGCGCTCGATAATCGCCGTCACACCTTGGCCGGCGGCCGCACAGATGGATATCAGCCCCCGGCCCTTCCCCGCCGCGTCCAGCAATTTGGCCAGGTTGGCGACGATCCGTCCGCCGGTGGCGGCAAACGGGTGACCGGCCGCCAGTGAGCTGCCTTTCACGTTCAACCGGCTGCGGTCGATGGCACCCAGCGGCGCGTCGAGGCCCAGGCGGGTCTGGCAATAGTGCGCGTCCTCCCAGGCTTTCAACGTGCACAACACCTGGGCGGCGAATGCCTCGTGAATCTCGTAGTAATCGAAGTCCTGCAACGTCAGGCCGTTGCGTGCCAACAGCCGTGGCACGGCATAGACCGGCGCCATCAGCAAGCCTTCGGCGCCATTGACGAAATCCACCGCGGCCGTTTCGCCATCGCGCAGATACGCCAGGATCGGCAGCCCGCGGGCCTTGGCCCATTCCTCACTGCCCAACAATACCAGCGAGGCGCCATCGGTCAGCGGCGTGGCGTTACCCGCCGTCAATGTGCCCTTGGCGCTTTTTTCGAAAGCCGGTTTCAGCGAGGCGAGCTTTTCCAGGGTCAGGTCCGGACGCAGGTTGTTGTCGCGGGTCAGGCCGAGAAAAGGTGTCATCAAATCGTTGTGCCAGCCTTCGGCATAAGAAGCGGCCATTTTCTGATGACTTTCCAAAGCCAGCTGATCTTGTTCTTCGCGCAGAATCTGCCACGTCTGTGCCATCAATTCGCAGTGTTGCCCCATGTTCAGGCCCGTGCGCGGTTCGTTGATGCGCGGCAGGTCGGGGACCAGATGCTGGGGGCGCAATTGCAAGAACGCCTTGATCTTGTCGGCGGTGGTCTTGGAGCGGTTGGCTTGCAGCAGAATCCTGCGCAGCCCTTCATTGACGCCGATCGGTGCGTCGGAGGTGGTGTCCACGCCCCCGGCGATAGCGCTGTCGATCTGGCCCAGGGCGATTTTATTGGCCACCAGCAGCACGGTTTCCAGGCCAGTACCGCAAGCCTGCTGTACATCGTAGGCTGGAGTGCTCGGCGACAGCCGCGAGCCAAGCACGCATTCGCGGGTCAGGTTCATGTCCCGTGAAAACTTCAGCACCGCCCCCGCTGCCATTTCGCCGATATGCTCGCCGTGCAGGTTATAACGCTCGATCAAGCCCTCGAGCGCGGCCGTCAGCATTGCCTGGTTGCTGGCGGTGGCATAGGGCCCGTTGGAACGGGCGAAAGGAATGCGGTTACCGCCGATGATCGCGACGCGGCGTAGCTGTGCCATGGAAAACTCCCTGTGTATGCCCGAAACTGTCAACAATAGCCTGCCCCGGCCTCAGCTTAGGCTTTATCCAGGCGATCGAACGACTGATTGCCAAACATGGTCCACACTTGGAACCTCATCAGCCGGAGTGTGTTCCATGTCAGACCGTTACATAGACTTCGCCAATTCGCCCATTGGCCTGCGTCTGGTTGGCGCTCTCGGCCTGCCATCGCCGGTACGCCTGGAGCGTTGGCAAGCCGGGCGCCTGCGGCCAATCGAGGGCGCCCTGCTGCTGGGCGGCGGCCCGTTGGCCGAACAGGTCGGCGCGTTCGCCAAGCGCCTGACCGACGCCATTTTCATCTACGGGGGCGAACCGACGCTGGCGACCGAATGGATTCCCGGCCACGGCCCGAAGATCAAGGCGGTGGTGTACGACGCCAGCCATCTGGTGCAGGTTGACCAGCTCAAGCAGCTGCGCGAATTTTTCCAGCCACTGATGAAAAACCTCGACCACAGCGCCCACGTCGTCATCCTCGGCCGCACCCCGGAAAGCCTCGGCGATCCGTTTGCTGCCAGTGCCCAGCGGGCCTTGGAAGGTTTCAGCCGCTCCCTGGCCAAGGAGCTGCGCAACGGCGGGACGCTGCAATTGCTGTATGTCGGCGACGGTGCCGAAGCGCAGCTCGAAGGCGCCCTGCGGTTCTTCCTGTCGCCGAAAAGCGCCTACGTTTCCGGTCAAGTCATCCGCCTCAAGGCCTGTGAGACCCAGGTCCAGGATTGGACTCGACCGCTGACGGGGCTCAAGGCGCTGGTTACCGGCGCGGCGCGCGGCATTGGTGCGTCCATTGCCGAAACCCTCGCCCGTGATGGCGCCGACGTGATCCTGCTGGACGTTCCGCAGGCCAAGAGCGATCTCGAAGCGTTGGCTGCGCGCCTGAGCGGGCGCAGCGTGACGCTGGACATCTGTGCCGAAGACGCAGCCACGCAGTTGATCGGACATTTGCCCGACGGCGTCGATATCGTGGTGCACAACGCCGGCATCACTCGCGACAAGACCCTGGCCAATATGACCCCGGAATTCTGGGATGCAGTACTGGCGGTCAACCTCAACGCGCCGCAAGTGCTCACCAAGGCCCTGCTCGACAACGGCACCCTGCGCGATAACGGCCGGGTGATTTTGCTGGCGTCCATCAGTGGCATCGCCGGCAATCGCGGCCAGACCAATTACGCCGCAAGCAAGGCCGGGCTGATCGGCCTGGCACAGGCCTGGGCGCCAGCCTTGCAGGCGCGAGGGATCAGCATCAATGCGGTGGCGCCAGGCTTCATTGAAACGCGCATGACCGCCGACATTCCCTTTGGCCTGCGCGAAGCCGGGCGGCGCATGAGTTCGCTGGGCCAGGGCGGCTTGCCTCAGGATGTCGCCGAAGCCGTGGCCTGGCTCGCCCAACCGGGAACCGGCGCCGTCACCGGACAAGCGCTGCGAGTCTGCGGACAAAGCCTGTTGGGGGCATGACCATGACGATCCAATGGCATGAAATAAACGCCGCGCCGTCGATGTCCGGGCTGTACGCAAAGGCCGCGACACGCCGCAAGATAACCGGTACCACGTTGCCGGACGTTGGGCTGCGCCAGATGATCCAGGTCGATCGGCAACGCCTGGCGGCGTATCGCAAGGTCTGCGGTTTCGCTGAAAGCGGGCTGCTGCCGCCGACTTATCCGCACGTCCTGGCGTTCGCCCTGCAAATGCAACTATTGACCGACCGGGACTTCCCGTTCCCGCTGCTGGGGCTGATCCACTTGAGCAACCGCATCCGCGTGCTACGGCCCATGGGCGGGGTCGGTCAGGTACGGGCCAGCGTCAACGTCGAAAACCTGCAACCCCATGCCAAGGGTGCGGTGTTCGACCTCGTGACCCGTATCGAGGATCAACTGGGACCGCTGTGGGAGGCCGAAAGCCAGATGTTGTGCAAGGGCGTCCAGCTTGATGGTGCCTTGGTCGAAGAGCCACCGCAGGTCGAGCACGAGTTGGCCGAAGTGGCGCGCTGGACCGCACCGGCTGACATTGGCCGGCAATACGCGAAGGTGTCCGGTGACTACAATCCGATCCACCTGAGCGGCGCCAGCGCCCGTCTGTTCGGTTTCCCTACCGCCATTGCCCATGGTCTATGGAACAAGGCGCGGACCTTGGCGGCGCTGGATGCCCATTTGCCTGAGGCCAACGTCGAGATCGACGTGACCTTCAAGAAACCGGTACGCCTTCCCAGCGAAGTGACGCTGCTGGCGAGCGCCGCGGGGTCCAGCGGGAAGCTGCGATTGGTAGGCGCTGGGGAGCTGGAACATATGATCGGGGCGTGGCGGCCGGCGGTGGCCTGAGCCACAGACGGCTTTCGCGATAAATCCTCTGTCGGGAGCTGCTCGCCCCCAACGAGAATTTTCACGATCAGCGTGGTGGATAATTGGACAGGATCCGCCCCACCGTCTCGCGCACCTTGGTGCTGCGATCGGTCGGGTTGGGCGAATTGCCCAGCAGTTGCTCGTCGCTGCCGCGCCACACCAGCTTGCCGTCCTTGCCATCGAGCAAATCGATCTGCACCGTCGCGACCCTGTAGCTGACGTTGCGGGTTTCGTTGTACATCGGCCCGCCCCAGTAACCATTCCAGGGACCGCCCCAACCGCCACCGTAATGGGTCGTCACCTGCTGCTGGCGATCCTCGACAATCAGGTAGGCCTGGACTTGCACATCGCCCCGGGCACTGGCAGGCGCCGGTCGCAGGCCGCGTTGGTCGAGTTGATCGGCAACGGCCTGGCGGATCCGCTGCTCGGTCAGGTCGCTCTGGATGCGCGGGTCGTCGGGGCGATACTGCAACGCCGGCTCTTTCCAGCTCCAGCTGCGGTAGGCGGCGAAATCGCGGCTGGTGTCAAAATCATGGTTGACCTGATTGGAAGCACAGGCGCCAAGCAACAGGACAAGGGCAAACAAGGCAAGACGGCGAAACATGGTTTTTCTCCGTTGCGTAATCAACTGGGGGGATAAGCCGACATGGCCTTTTCCACCGCTTCACGAATAGCATCGGTGCGCTCGCTCTGATGGCCTCGCTGGCTCGTCTCGGCACTGGCGCTCCATACCGGCTGGCCATTGCGGGCATCGAACAGATCCACCCGGACCACGACGACCTGTTCCTGGTAGGTGCGCACCATCGGAACGGTGTTGTACATGCCATAGCCTGGGCCGTAGCGGTTGTAGCCGCCGTAATAACCGGAATCATAATCTTCCCGAACCTGGCGGATGCGAGTCTCCAGGCGCAGGTCGGCACTGACGAAAAGGTCCGCCGGCCGATTGTCATGCAATGGGCGCAAGCCACGCTGGTCCAGGGCTTCGCTCACCGCCTCGGCCACTTGAGTCGAATCCGCCCAGGCCGTGCCCGGTGGCAGCCGACCATTGAGCCAGGCCCAACTGCGATAGCGCCCATAATCACGGGGCGGCGCCGGATAAGCGCTGCGATCGAACACCTTGGCGGCCTCCGGCGGAGCCGGCGGCAACGGATTGGATGTCGCCACATAGGGGTTGCTGCCCTGGCAGGCTGCCAGTCCCAGGCACAACACCAATAACCCTGAACGACCTTTCATTTCGCTCTCCAGTCACACCGGACGGCAGACCCAGTGCAGATAACGTCCCAATCCGGCAAACGCCGGATGGCGACGGTGAGCCAGTTCCATTTCCAATAACTGCGCAAGCTCTACGCGCCCCTGGAACTCCACCGGCATGTAGTCATGAAAAACCCGCACGCCACTGTGGATTTCGACCTGCCACAAGCCTTCAAGTTGCGCCGCCAGTTCCCGCGGATCAAGGGGTTGTTGCGGCGTCAGGCTCTGTTTTTCGCCAGCCATGTCGTTTTTGCGCAATTTTCGAAAATGCCCCTTGAGCAGGTTGCGATAAACCAGCGCGTCACGGTTGTAGAAGGCCAGGGACAACCAGCCGCCGGGCACCGTCAGTTGATGCAGCACGGGCAGGATCGCGTGAGGCTCGGCCAGCCATTCGAGCACCGCATGGCACAGCACCAGGTCGTAAGGTTCGGTGAGCTGGCCGAGCAGATCCTGCCACGGCGCCTGGATGAATGTTGCGCTCTGGCCGGCCTCGGCAAACCGCTGGCGGGCGCCTTCGAGCATGGGCTCGGCCGGCTCGGCCAGGGTGACCTGATGGCCCCGCTCGGCCAGCCACAACGACATGTGTCCAAGCCCCGCGCCAATGTCCAATACCCGCAGCGGGCGGTCTGGCAAGGTTTCAAGCAGATCGGCCTGGAGCACGGCCAGACGAATCGCGCCCTTGGCGCCGCCGTAGATTTTTTCAGCGAAGCGCGTGGCGAGCTGATCGAAATGACGGTCACTCATTGGCGAACCGCCGCTCGCTGTCGGTCAACTTGCTGCGTACCACGGCGTCCATGTCCAGCCCCAGTTCGCTGCAAAGCAACAGCAGGTACAAAACGATATCGCCAATCTCCTGCCCGGCATGGGCCAGTTTATCCGCCGGCAATTGGCGCGACTGGTCCTCGGTCAACCATTGGAATATCTCCACCAGCTCAGCCATCTCCACACTGGCGGCCATGGCGAGGTTTTTCGGGCTGTGAAATTGCCGCCAATCGTTACGGTCACGTATGGCGTGCAGGCGTTTGGTCAGTTCAACAAGGTTCATCGGGCTCTCCTGGATGCGCATAGCTTCGGGGGATGATGGGGGGAAGGCAAGCGTCTCGGTACGAAGCGGCGAAATACCCCATAATCGAACCATCGCAGCCGCCATCGCTCCTACTATCAGGAGCCCAGGCTCGATTTCGATCCCCCTTCATCAGGATGCACACATGCAGGTAGAAAGCTTTTTCGAATGGCTTGGCCAGGCGCTCGGTTCGGTGATCCGTTTTATCGTCGATCTGCTCAGCGGCCTGTTCAATACCCTGGCCAATGCCGGCGGCAACTTCGTCGATGGTTTGTCCCGCACCCTCGGCATGGACACGTCGATCATCAGTATCATCGCGCTGATCCTCGGCCTGATGCTCCTGTACTCAGCCATCCGCGCGTTCATGCGGGCGTCGATTGTGATGGGCATCATCTGGCTGGTACTGGGGCTGTGGTTGTTGAGTTGGATCATTCACTAAAGCGCTGATCGATCCCGAGCCGAACACCCTCGTGGCGAGAAAATAAATCCCCTCGCCACAATCAATCCGAACGCTGAGGAACGACTAACTGGAAGCCGCTACAATCGCGGTCCATCCAGGAGCCACCATGTCCAACCTGATCGCCGACTGGCGCGACCGCCTCACCCATCGCCGGGTATGGGCGCTGGCCGCGCCGATGATTCTCTCGAACATATCCGTGCCGCTGGTAGCGCTGGTCGACAGCACTGTCATCGGCCACCTGCCGCATGCCCATCAATTGGGCGCGGTGGCGGTCGGGGCGAGTCTGTATACCGTATTGGCCTGGGCCATGGGTTTCCTGCGCATGGGCACCACCGGGTTCGCCGCCCAGGCTGCCGGGCGGGGCGACGGGGCGGCGTTGCGACAGGTGTTGCTGCAAGGACTGCTGCTGGCGATGGGGCTGGCGATTATGCTCGGCGCGGTGGGCGTGCCGCTGAGCAACGTCGCGTTGCATTTCATGCAGCCATCGGCCGAGCTTGATCAACTGACTCGGGATTTCTTTCACACGCGACTCTTCGGCTTGCCCGCGGCGTTGGCCAGCTACGCGCTGGTGGGCTGGTTTCTCGGCGCCCAGAATGCTCGCGCACCATTGGTGATCCTGCTGGTCACCAATCTGGTGAACATCGCCTTGAACCTCTGGTTCGTCATTGGCCTGGATTGGGGCGTAACCGGTTCGGCGCGGGCGTCAGTCATCGCCGAGTGGACGGGCGCGCTGGTGGGCTTGGCCCTGGCCCGCCACACGTTGCGCGCCTGGCCAGGACGAATCGCCTGGGCGGCCCTGGGGTTGTGGCAGAGCTGGCGACCGTTGCTGGCGGTGAACCGGGACATTTTCATCCGTAGCCTGGTCCTGCAATCGGTATTTTTCCTGATCACCGTGCAGGGCGCCCGCCTGGGGGATGCGACGGTGGC
Source organism: Pseudomonas sp. Z4-20 (assembly GCF_051131955.1). Classification (NCBI taxonomy): domain Bacteria; kingdom Pseudomonadati; phylum Pseudomonadota; class Gammaproteobacteria; order Pseudomonadales; family Pseudomonadaceae; genus Pseudomonas; species Pseudomonas sp. Z4-20. Next base: position 799,265 of record NZ_CP071641.1, on the reverse strand, counting down.
GGCAAACGCCCTGCTGCTCAATGGCTTGCTGCTGACCGCCCATGCCCTGGACGGCCTGGCCCATGCCGTCGAGGCGCTGTGTGGCCACGCCATCGGCGCCCGGGATCGCCTGGCGCTGCGCCGCTCGCTGGTGGTCGCCTGCGGCTGGTCGCTGATTGCAAGCGTCGGATTTGCCTTGCTGTTTCTGCTCGCTGGGCATTTGTTCATCGATATGCAAACCAACATCCCCGATGTGCGCGACACCGCTTACCACTACCTGCCTTACCTCGCAGCGCTGCCGTTGATTGCGGTGTGGAGCTATTTGCTTGATGGCTTGTTCATCGGCGCCACCCGCGCCCGGGAAATGCGCAACGGCATGTTGCTGACGCTATTGCTGGCGTTGCCATTCGCCTGGGCGCTGCAAGGACTGGGCAACCACGGACTGTGGATCAGCTTCCTGTCGTTCATGGTATTGCGCAGCCTGACGCTCGGTGCCGTCGCCTGGCACTTGCACCGGCGCGATGGCTGGCTCGACGCAACCGCTCGATGAAGGCTCAGCCTTGATCGTCCTGCCACAGCCGACGCAGATGGTCGAGACGTTCTCGCTGCGAGCCGCCCACCAGCCCTGGCACTGGCCGGGCATCGGGATATTGCAGACGTAACCACAACCAGCCGTCGATAACGGCCTGCTCGCTGAACCCCAGCGCCCGGCCTTGTTGCAGATACTCCCAGAGCACCCAATAGTCATGCCCGGTGGAGCGGGACCATTGCCAGACGTGACGCTCCAGCAGGCACTCCTGCAATCTGATCTGCTGTCCGTCGCTGAGGCCATGCTCGGTCTCCAGCGCCGGCACCGGCAGCCTGGGATTAGAGAGTTGTTGCCAACCGTGGCAGCCCGTCGCCCGGTCAGCCCAGGTACCACCGAACCACCGCAACAGGCTGATCGGCCCGAGCCAGCAGCTGAGCTCCCGAGGATCGCAACCATCGAAGAAATAGCTGGCGGTGTGCGGGTTGTAATAGTTCAACAGAGCCTTGTGGTGAAGGCCAAGCGTCACGATCAACATGCGACGCAAATGCGCCAGCAGCGACTCGACTGGCGTCGCGCTCACCAACAGCAGCCCTGGCCAGGACTGGGCGTCCAATCGGCACAGGCTGGCCAGCGCAGGCGACTTGCGCAAATCCACCAACAACGGGCCGTGCGTCTTCAATTCATCGAACTCGGTGTCTTCGAGCAGGGGGAACCGTCGCGCCTCTCTGAACTGCTCCCGCAGGCGCTGCGCAGCCTCCGGCGCGCCCGGCACATCGAGCAGCAACCATTGCGGGGCCGGGCCAGGCAGCATTGCGACGTTCATGGAGCAGCGCCCGCGCCGTGCCGCGTCAACATGCGGCACGTACACACTGGCTCGGCACAAGGGCTGAAGCGCCCCCCGCCGGGCAACAGGCAAAGCAAGACCAGCGGCTCGCCTCCCTGGATCGCGGACAATAAGGATGTATCGACTCCAGACGGCTCCGAGGACGTTAGCGAGGACGCGTTCGACGAGACCGTTTGTGGCGTCCGGGCGTCGGCAGGAGCGCCGAGAAATGCGCAGACCAAGGGGCGATCAGGATCGCCCTCGATAAAACTCACCAATACTTCGGTGCCTTCGCAAATGGCCCCCGCACGGCGCGACGCCAACTCGGGCGCCAATGGCAGCCAACAATGGCTGGGGCTGGCCCCCTCCCCCTGATAGGCCCAGTCGAACTGAACCGCCACTCGTCCGGCCAGCGGTGGTTCATCGACCACCACGACCCATCCGCGTTGCCTGCTCACCATGACGGGCTTGGCTGGCACCCTGTCCGCCACGAAAGGCCACTCCCAGGGAATGGCCCGGAAATGATTGCCATAGATGCCGGACTGACCTCGGTGCTCCACCTTGGTCAATCGCCAGAGCTGGTTGCGTCTTTCGAATGAATGGGCCGTCAGCGACAGAATCTGCTCGGCACGCAAGTGCATCAGATCGCTGCGCCCTTGTGCCACCGGCACTCCCGAAGCGTCAACCTGTACCCTGAAGGCCTGCACTGCGCAGGTTCGCCCTTCATCGCTGCAAACCGCTTTGCCTGCTATGGGAACGCCGACCACCGTGTCAGCGAAAACCAGGCAATGCCGATCCCGAGTATGTTCGAAATGGAAGTGAATCCCTGCCTGGGCGCACACCCGTTGCAGGAAGTGCAGGTCCGATTCTCGGTATTGGGTGCACAGATCCTGCGGCGGATATTCGCCGCTCAGGTCCAGGCATAGATTGCGACCACCGATGCCATGCCCCTTGAGCACCTGGCGAATGATCTGCGGCACCGAACAAGCATTGAACACTCGTTGGCTGAAGCGCTGGGCGAGGCACGCCAGCTTCGGCCCGATGCGCACACGACAGGCCTCGCCATGCCGGTGGACAATCTCGTGAAGCTGTCCATGGATGCCCCGATCCGGCGCCCCGAAACTCAACCATACGTCGCGGTACAGCAAACCCGCCAAGTCCAGGGTCAGGTCGCCGAGCACCAGTTCCACTTCGAAAACAAACGGTTCGCTGATGGCTTCACGGCCGGTGAAGGCCACGACGATAAGCGCTTCGGACAAACCGGCTACATCCAGACGAAATGATAACTCGCAGGCTGGATCGGACATCGGCGTTTCTCTACAGGAGGGGCGACCGGGCATTCTCGCTGAGAGCCGGGGTCGAGTAGAGGGCTCAACTGCAAATTAGGAAAAGGACTACATGAAATACGGAAAGCAGCGGTTAGGGGGAAAGGGGGGCTGGAGCAAACAGGCTGTACACACGGCAGCCCGACGATGGCTCCCCTTCTCCCTCGCCAGCAGGCAGGCAGAGGCCTCGGAACAAAGCAAAAAAGGCGCTTTTCCTTTTCAGGAGAAGCGCCTTTTCCATAAGTGAACCGCTACGGGCCGCCGATGAGCCCTGCAGTCATTGTTGCATTTGGGTATCGATCAGGAACCCAACAGCTCAGCCTTGACCAGTTTCGCCTGCTCATCGGCATGATACGAAGACCGTACCAACGGACCGGACGCGACGTTCTTGAAGCCCATCTTGTAGCCTTCCTCGGCGAACCAGGCGAAGGTGTCCGGGTGCACGAAACGCTGCACTGGCAAGTGGCTACGGGACGGTTGCAGGTATTGGCCCAGGGTCAGCATGTCGATGTCATGCTCGCGCATGCGCTTCATGACCTCGATGACTTCCTCGTCGGTTTCACCCAGGCCCAGCATCAAGCCGGACTTGGTCGGAATGTGCGGCATCATCTGCTTGAAGCGTTGCAACAGGGTCAGCGACCACTGGTAGTCCGAACCCGGGCGCGCGGCCTTGTACAGGCGCGGCACGGTTTCCAGGTTGTGGTTGAACACATCCGGCGGCTCGGCCGCGGTGATTTCCAGGGCGATGTCCATGCGGCCACGGTAATCGGGCACCAGGGTTTCCAGCTGGACGTTTGGCGACAGCTTGCGGATTTCGCGGATGCAATCGGCGAAGTGCTGGGCGCCGCCGTCACGCAGGTCGTCGCGATCCACCGAGGTGATGACCACGTACTTGAGCTTCAGGTCGGCGATGGCGATGGCCAGGCTTTGCGGCTCATTGGTGTCCAGTGGCTTCGGACGACCGTGGCCGACGTCGCAGAACGGGCAACGACGGGTGCAGATGTCGCCCATGATCATGAAAGTCGCGGTGCCGCCGGAGAAGCACTCGCCCAGGTTCGGGCAGGAGGCTTCCTCGCAAACGCTGTGCAGCTTGTGCTTGCGCAGCAGGGCCTTGATCCGGTCGACTTCCGGCGAAACCGGGATGCGCACGCGGATCCAGTCGGGTTTCTTCGGCAGTTCGGTGGTCGGGATGATCTTGACCGGGATGCGTGCAACCTTCTCGGCGCCGCGCAGCTTGACGCCGGCCTCTACCTTGGCACGCGGGGCCGGACGTTCGGTGACGTCCAGCGTCGGGATCATGGTTTGCACTGCATCAGTAGTCATATCAGTCGATTCCGCCCGTGAGGGTCGTCTGCTCAGCATAGTCGAGGTGTTTGACGAGCTGCGCACGCAGCCGGGCACTTACCTCGGCAAATTCAATCGATCCTGTGTGATCGCGCAGCTGGGTCATCGCCAGCCCTGCGTAGCCACAGGGATTAATCCGTTGGAACGGCTCAAGGTTCATGTCCACATTCAACGCCAGGCCGTGAAACGAACAGCCATGGCGGATTCTCAGGCCCAACGAGGCGATCTTCGCCCCGTCGACGTAGACACCCGGCGCATCCGGCTTGGCCGCCGCGGTCACGCCATAGCTTTCGAGCAGGTCGACCAGGCATGTCTCCATGCGGGTGACCAACTCGCGAACGCCGAACCCCAGCTTGCGTACATCCAGCAGCAGGTAGGCAACCAGTTGGCCGGGGCCATGGTAAGTCACCTGCCCGCCCCGGTCGACCTTCACCACCGGGATGTCCCCCGGCAACAACAGGTGCTCGGCCTTGCCCGCCTGCCCCTGGGTGAACACCGATGGGTGCTCGACCAGCCAGACTTCATCGCCGGCGGTGGTGCCGCGTTCATTGGTAAAGCGCTGCATGGCATGCCAGACCGGCTCGTAAGCCATCGTGCCCAGCTCGCGAAAGCCCAGCGTGCCCGGCATCACAACACCATGTGCACGAAACCGGTCGCTCGCAGCTCGCTATTGATGTCGTAGAGCTGTTCCTGGCCAGTGGCAATGATATGCAACTGGATAGTCGTGTACTTGCCGTTGGTACTCTGGCGCTCGGCCAGGGTCTTGTGGTCAACGGTGGCGTGCTTCTCAAGGATCGCGATGATCCTGTCCTTGAAACCCACACCGGTGTCGCCGATTACCTTGATCGGATAATCCGCGCAGGGAAATTCGATCTTTGGCGCCTTTACTTCGGAGTCTGTCATGGCGTAACGGCCTCGCAAGCCGTGGTAACGAACATGGCCCCGCGCCGGAAAGGAACGGGGCCATGCAGGTCAACACTCGAATCAGTTGAACAAGCCGTAGAAGAATAGACGGATGCTATCCCACATGCGGCGGAAGATACCACCTTCCTCGACCGCGTCCAGCGCGATCAGGTCGGCGCTGTGCACCACTTTGTCGTCCAGCTTGACTTCGACCTTGCCGATGACGTCGCCCTTGGCGATCGGCGCGGTCAGTTGCGGGTTCATGGTCATGCTGGCGGCGAGTTTCTTGAGCTGGCCTTTAGGCAAGGTCATGGTCAAGTCTTGGGCCAGGCCGGCCTTCACCTGGTTGGTGGTGCCTTTCCAGACCTGGGCCTGGGCCAGTTCGGTGCCCTTCTGGTAGAACGTCTGGGTTTCGAAGAAGCGGAAACCGTAGGTCAACAGCTTTTGGGTCTCGGCGGCACGGGCCACTTCGCTGTTGGTGCCGAACACTACGGCGATCAAGCGCATACCGTCACGGACAGCCGAGGACACCATGCAATAGCCGGCCTCTTCGGTGTGGCCGGTCTTCAGGCCATCGACGGTCTTGTCGCGCCACAGCAGCAGGTTGCGGTTAGGCTGCTTGATGCCATTCCAGAAAAATTCCTTCTGGGAATAAATAGCGTAGTGCGCCGGGTCTTCGTGAATGATCGCCCGCGCCAGCAGTGCCATGTCGTGAGCCGAGGAATAATGCTCGGGGTTCGGCAGGCCGGTCGGGTTCATGAAGTGGCTGTTGGTCATGCCCAGGTCGGCGACGGTTTTGTTCATCATGTCGGCGAACGCATCTTCGCTGCCGGCGATGTGCTCGGCCAGGGCGACGCTGGCGTCGTTGCCGGACTGGATGATGATGCCGTGCAGCAGGTCGCTGACGGTCACTTGCGAACCGACCTTGATGAACATCCGCGAACCGCCGGTGCGCCAGGCGTTTTCGCTGACAGTCACCGGGTCGTTTTCGCCGATCTGGCCACGACGGATCTCCAGGGTCGCGATGTACGCGGTCATCAGCTTGGTCAGGCTGGCCGGCGGCAGGCGCTGGTCACCGTTGTTCTCTACCAGGACCTCGCCGCTGCTGGCATCCATGAGCACAAAGGATTTGGCGGCCAATTGAGGGGGCGCCGGCATCATCTCGACCGCGAACGCGGCCGGTGAAAGAAGCAGCGGGACTAGCAGGCAAAGGCGTTTGGCAAAGGTGGTGATGTTCATCCGTCTCTCGAAATCGCTAATGGAACTGCCCAAAGGCAAAACTAAACAGGCAACTCATCAAGGAGCTGCCGCGTATTTAAGTTGCTCACTCACAACCCTTGCCGGGCTTTTGTTATTCATGGAGCCAACAACCTGACCCGCTCCAACCGCAGCGGGCTTTCAATCAGTTACTCGGCGGTGACCAGGCTCGGCGAACCGAGATTGGCCAGGCGCACGCTGTTCTGTACCTGCTGCACTTCACCCGGAGAACCGATCGGCCCCAGGCGCACCCGATGCAGTGTCTGCTGGTTGCGCACGATCGAGCTGATGAACACCGGCGCGCTGACCATCGAACTCAGCTTCGATCGGAGCAGCTCTGCAGCGTCCGGGTTGGCGAACGCGCCCACTTGCAGATACTGGCCAGACGCTGTTGCAGAAGCGTTTTTTTTTGCGTCGATCTGCACAGGCACCACGGCCGCGGCATGTTGCTGCGGCGGTGGGGTCCATTGCTCGACCGTGCCGGTGGAAGCCGTCAGGGTCGGCGCGGCATTTTGCGCCACTTTCGGTTCGCTGAGCATCAGAGGCGCCGGACGGCCACGCTGGGCCCACCATTCCTGGGGATCGATACCTTCGACCTTGACCCGGGCAGTGCCGGTTTCAGCGTAACCGAGCTTTTTCGCCGCCGCGTACGACAAATCGATGATGCGATCGGAATAAAACGGCCCACGGTCGTTCACCCGCAGGATCACCGTCTTGTTGTTGTCCAGGTTGGTCACCCGTACATAACTGGGCAGCGGCAAGGTCTTGTGGGCCGCGCTCATGCCGTACAGGTCGTACACCTCGCCATTGGCGGTGTTCTGCCCGTGGAACTTGGTGCCATACCAGGACGCCGTGCCCGAAGCGACGTAGCGCTTGGATTCGGCGATCGGAAAATAGGTCTTGCCCAGCACCGTATACGGATTGGCCTTGTAGGGACCGGTGTGCAGCGTCGGCGTCGCGTCAGGAATGCGCGAGACATCGACGTCCCACCACGGCGCGCCGTCCTTGTGGGCCCGGTTGATGTCCAGGCCCGGCGTGGCGCGCACGGCGGTGGTGGGCGTTTTCTGGGTCGGTGCGCGACTGGTCGAACAACTGACGACCAGCAACGACAGCGCCGCCAATGCCACCAGCTTGAGGGGCCTGGCTTTCAGGGGTTGATAGGTAGGCAATGCCCGCATTATTTGACGCCCCGTGCTTTGACCAGCTCTTCAGACAGTTGATGTACGGCCATGGCGTACATCACGCTGCGGTTATAACGCGTAATCGCGTAGAAATTCTTCAGGCCCATCCAATATTCAGGGCCCTGCTCGCCTTCAAGGCGCATCGCGGTGACCGGCATGTCGTCACGCAGCGCATCATGACTCGACCAGCCCAGCGCTCGCAACTCCCCGACGGTTTTCGTCGGCTCGATACCTTCGGTCAAGCCCTCGTCCACCTGCTCGCCACGCACCTCGGCGCGGCTGACCACAGGCTGGCCAGCCTCCCAGCCGTGACGCTTGAAATAGCTGGCGACGCTGCCGATGGCATCGATCGGGTTGGTCCAGATATTGATGTGGCCGTCGAAGTCGAAGTCCACCGCGTAGGCGCGGAAACTGCTGGGCATGAATTGCGGCAGGCCCATGGCGCCTGCGTAGGAGCCCTTGAGGGTCAGCGGATCGACCTGCTCTTCGCGGGCCAGCAGCAGGAACTCGCGCAGCTCCTTGCGGAAGAACTCGGCGCGCGGCGGGTAATCGAAGCCCAGGGTCGACAGTGCGTCGATCACGCGGAAATTGCCGGTGTTGCGGCCAAAGAAGGTTTCGACGCCGATGATGGACACGATGACTTGGGCCGGCACGCCATATTCCTGCTCGGCGCGGGCCAGGGCCGCCTCATGCTGGCGCCAGAAATCCACGCCCCGGGCGATCCGCGCCTCGGTGATGAACATTGGCCGGTACTCTCTCCACTGCTTGACGCGCTCGGCGGGCCGGGAAATCGCGTCGAGGATCGATTGCTTGCGCTCGGCCTCGCGGAACACGCCCATCAGCTGTTCACCGGCGAAACCGTAGTCACGGGTCATTTCACCGACGAACTCGGCCACCTGCGGCGAGCCTTCGTATTCGCCGGCCAGGGCCTGCGGCGCGCAGCCCAGGAAGCCGACCAGGCCGACCCACGGCGCATATCGCGTCGACCAGCCACGCATTGCTTGCATTGAACTCTTCACCTTATTCAAACCTGTGCGATCCACTTGCGGTGCGTATGAATCGACATCAAAACCCCAAACGCTGACAGTAGCGTCACCAGCGAAGTTCCTCCGTAGCTAATGAATGGCAACGGCACCCCCACGACTGGCAGCAGGCCACTGACCATACCGATATTGACGAAAACATAAACAAAAAACGTCATGGTGAGGCTGCCCGCCAGCAATTTGCCGAACAACGTCTGCGCCTGGGCGGTAATCACCAGCCCCCGGCCGATCAACAGCAAATAGATCAGCAGCAGCACGCAAATGCCCACCAGGCCGAACTCTTCGCCCATCACCGCGATGATGAAGTCGGTGTGGCTCTCTGGCAAAAAGTCCAGGTGCGACTGGGTGCCCATCAGCCAACCCTTGCCGAACACCCCGCCGGAACCGATGGCGGCCTTGGACTGGATGATGTTCCAGCCGGTGCCCAGCGGATCGCTTTCCGGATCGAGGAAGGTCAGCACGCGCTGCTTCTGGTAGTCGTGCATCACGAAATACCACATGGCCACCGACACCGGCACGGCGGCGGCGATCACGCTGAGGATCCAGCGCCAGCGCAGCCCGCCCATGAACAGCACGAAGGCGCCACCGGCCAGGATCAGCAGCGAGGTGCCGAGGTCTGGTTGGCGGACGATCAGGATGAACGGGATGCCGATCAGCAACAGGCTGATGCAAACATGCTTGAGCTGCGGCGGCAAGGAACGTTTGGCCAGGTACCAGGCGATGGTCGCCGGCATGATGATCTTGAGGAATTCCGAGGGCTGGAAACGGATCACTCCGGGAATGTTGATCCAGCGGGTGGCGCCCATGGCGTTGTGACCCATGATGTCCACCACCACCAGCAAACCCACGCCGACGACATAGGCCAGCGGCACCCAGCGCGCCATGAACCGTGGTTCGAGCTGCGCGATGACGATCATCGATACCAGGCCGATGCCGAACGAGGTGGCCTGCTTGGCCAGCAGGTCCCAGCTCTTGCCACTGGCCGAATACAGCACGAACAGGCTGCCGGCGGCCAGCGTCAGCAGCAGGATCAGCAACGGCCCGTCGATGTGCATGCGTTGCAGCAAGGTGGCGCGGCGGCGCATCACGTCTTCGCTGGACAGGATGCGGTCGAAATTATTCTTCACGGGCCGTAGCCTCCGCAGTGGTGGGGCTTGCGTATTCGGGCTTGAGCTGACCGTGCTCATCCAGCAGCCAGGCGTCCATGATCTGGCGCACCACCGGCGCGGCGACACCGGAACCGGACTCACCGTTCTCGACCATCACCGACACAACGATCTTGGGATTTTCGGCCGGCGCGAAGCCGACGAACAAGGCGTGGTCACGATGGCGCTCCTGAACCTTGGAGCGGTCGTATTTCTCGCCCTGCTTGATCGCCACGACCTGGGCCGTGCCGCTCTTGCCAGCGATGCGATATTGCGCGCCAAGGGCAGCCTTGCGTGCGGTGCCCCGGGCGCCGTGCATCACCTGCTGCATGCCGATGTTGACCTTCTGCCAGTCCGACGGGTTGCGCAGGATAATGTCCGGCATCGGGTCCGGGTCCAAGGGCTTCTGGCCTTCGATGGTCTTGGCCAGGTGCGGGCGATACCACTTGCCCTTGCTCGCCACCAGGGCCGTGGCCTGGGCCAGTTGCAAGGGCGTTGCCTGCATGTAGCCCTGGCCGATCCCCAGGATCAGGGTTTCGCCGGGGAACCAGGCCTGGCGGCGAGTCGCCCGTTTCCACTCCCGCGACGGCATCAGGCCAGGGGACTCTTCGAACATGTCCAGGGACACCTTCTGACCGAGGCCGAACTTGTTCATGTAGGACGACAACCGGTCGATCCCCAGCTTGTGGGCCAGGTCGTAGAAGTAGGTGTCGTTGGAACGCATGATCGCCGCTTCCAGGTCCACGTAGCCGTCACCGGTGCGGTTCCAGTTACGGTACTTGTGGTCGTAGTTCGGCAATTGGTAGTAACCCGGGTCGTAGACGCGGCTCGACGCAGTCACAACGCCAGCGTCCAGCCCGGCAATCGCCACGGCCGGCTTGATGGTTGAGCCCGGCGGATAGAGCCCACGCAGTACACGGTTGAACAGCGGCCGGTCGATGGAATCGCGCAGCTCGGCGTAGGCCTTGAAGCTGATGCCGGTGACGAACAGGTTCGGGTCGAAACTCGGTTGGCTGACCATCGCCAGCACTTCGCCAGTGTTGGGGTCCAAGGCAACCACCGCGCCACGCCGTCCGCCCAGTGCTGCTTCGGCGGCTTCCTGCAATTTGATGTCCAGGCTCAGGACAATGTCCTTGCCGGGAATCGGGTCGGTGCGCTTGAGCACTCGCAGTACGCGGCCGCGGGCGTTGGTCTCGACTTCCTCATAACCCACCTGGCCGTGCAGCTCGGCTTCGTAGAAACGCTCGATGCCGGTCTTGCCGATATGGTGAGTGCCGCTGTAGTTGACCGGATCGAGCGTCTTGAGCTCTTTTTCGTTGATCCGGCCCATGTAGCCGACCGAATGGGCGAAGTGCGGCCCTTGGGGATAATGCCGCACCAGTTGCGCCACCACCTCGACGCCCGGCAGGCGGAACTGGTTCACGGCAATCAGGGCGATCTGTTCTTCGGTCAGCTCGAACATGATCGGCACCGGCTCGAAGGGACGCCGGCCCTGGCGCATGCGCTTTTCGAAGATCGCCCGGTCCTCGGGCGTCAGTTGCAGCACCTCGACGATCACGTCGAGCACCTGCTGCCAGTCACCGGAGCGCTCGCGGGTCATGCTCAGGCTGAAGCTGGGCCGGTTGTCGGCCACCACCACGCCATTGCGGTCGAAAATCAACCCGCGGGTCGGCGGGATCGGCTGAACATGTACGCGGTTACTTTCCGACAGGGTCGAGTGGTATTCGTACTGGATCACCTGGAGGAAATACAGCCGCGCGATCAGCACGCCGATCAGCGCCACCACCGCAATAGCACCGAACACGACGCGGCCCCGCACCAGGCGGGCGTCTTTTTCGTGGTCCTTGATGCGAATCGGCTGAGGCATGAGGGCAGGATTACTTGTGATAAGGGTGCCCGGACAGGACTGTCCAGGCACGATACAACTGTTCACCGATCAGGATCCGCACCAGCGGGTGCGGCAACGTCAGGGGCGATAAGGACCAGCGTTGATCGGCTCGCGCGCAGACTTCCGGCGCCAGCCCTTCCGGGCCACCCACCATGAAATTGACCGTGCGCGCATCCAGCCGCCAGCGATCGAGCTCGACCGCCAGTTGCTCGGTGCTCCAGGGCTTGCCGTGGACTTCGAGGGTGACGATCCGCTCGTTCGGCCCGACCTTGGCCAGCATGGCTTCGCCTTCCTGGCGGATGAAGCGCGCCACGTCAGCGTTCTTGCCACGGGTATTGAGCGGAATTTCCACCAGTTCCAAGGCCAGCTCGGACGGAAGACGCTTGGCATATTCATGCCAGCCTTCTTCCACCCACTTGGGCATGCGAGAACCGACGGCGATCAGGCGCAGTCGCACAGCGATCCCTTATTGCTGGTCTTTGTTGAGCTTGGTGAAGTGCTCATGGGGGTTTTCCGGGCTGTGGTGCGCGGCGCTGGCCGAACGGCTCTGCTCGGCGCCTGCCCACAGGCGTTCCAGGTCATAGAACTGGCGCGCCGAGGCGGTCATCATGTGCACGATGACGTCGTCCATGTCCAACAGGACCCAGTCGCTGTCGCCCTTGCCTTCTTCGCCCAGCGGCTTGACGCCCTGGGCCTTCACCGCTTCGCGGACCTTGTCGAGCATCGCGCCGATCTGGCGATTGGACGTACCGGTGGCGATGATCATGTAGTCGGTGATGCTCTGCTTTTCACGAACGTCGATCACCTGGATGTCCTGGGCCTTGACGTCTTCGAGGGCGGCCACGGCCACCTTGACCAGCTCTTCGCCGGCCAGCACCACGCCGGTATGCGCCTCTACCGGCAGCGGGGCGCTCTTGAAGGTGCCCTTGCGCTTTACTTTGTTCAGGTCTTTGTCAGTCATATAAAACTCGTTTTGCTCATGTTCGGGCGCTTCGGTACACGTTGATTCGTGTCGGCGAAGCACACCTTGTTCAGTTCGACGCACGGTACAGACCGTGCGCATCGATGTAGGCCAGGACCGCGTCGGGCACCAGGAAACGTACCGACTTACCGCTGGCCAGCAGTTGACGGATCTGGGTGGCGGATACCGCGAGCGGTGTCTGCCAGACGAATGCAATCTGTCCGCTCGGCCCCTTGAGGGCCAGCGGGTCGCTCACCGAGCGCGCCGCCAGCAGGTTGCGCAAGGCATCCGGCGGTTCGCTGTCGGCATCCGGGCGTTGCAGCACCAGGATGTGGCAATGCTGGAGCAACTCTTCCCAGCGATGCCAAGTGGGCAGGCCGCAAAATGCGTCCCAGCCCAGAAGCAGGAAAACCTGGGCATCGGCGGCCAGTTCGGCGCGCATCAGCTCCAGGGTGTCAATGGTGTAGGACGGCTTGTCCCGCTGCAATTCTCGGGCGTCCACCACCAACGGCGCCACACCGGCCACCGCGCACTCGACCATCGCCAGGCGGTCTTGCGCCGACACCTGCGGCGTATCCCGATGAGGTGGCCGGGCGCTCGGCGTCAGGCGCAGCTCATCGAGGCCCAGGGCATCGGCGACTTCCAGTGCACCGCGCAGATGGCCGATGTGCACCGGGTCGAACGTGCCGCCCAGGATACCGATGCGCTTTGACGCGGTCGCCGTCACAGCGGTCGTAGTCATAGAGGCCAGTGGGTCGAGGTCGCCCAAGTCAGACCGGCTCCTGGCCGCGCAGCTGGCCGTCACCGACCACAATGTACTTTTCGCACGTCAGGCCTTCGAGGCCCACCGGGCCGCGGGCGTGCAGCTTATCAGTAGAAATGCCGATCTCGGCACCCAATCCATATTCGAAGCCATCGGCGAAGCAAGTCGGGGTGTTGATCATCACCGACGCCGAGTCCACTTCGGCCACGAAACGCCGGGTTTCACCCTGGTGTTCGCTGACGATGGAGTCGGTGTGGTGGGAGCCATGGCGATTGATGTGCTCGATCGCCTGGTCGAGCCCGTCGACCACGCGGATCGACAGGATCGGCGCCAGGTACTCGGTGTCCCAGTCTTCCTCGGTGGCGACCGCCGCGTCGATGATCGTCCGGGTCCGCTCGCAGCCGCGCAGCTCGACGCCTTTTTCGCGAAACTGGGCGGCCATCGATGGCAGGAAATCGCTGGCAACAGCCTGGTCCACCAGCAGGGTTTCCATCGCGCCGCAGATACCGTAGCGGTAGGTCTTGGCGTTGAAGGCGATGCGCTGGGCTTTCGGCAGCTCGGCGTGGGCACTGACGTAGACGTGGCAGATGCCGTCCAGATGCTTGATCACCGGCACGCGGGCGTCGCGGCTGACCCGCTCGATCAGCCCCTTGCCGCCGCGCGGCACGATGACGTCGACGAACTCGGGCATGGTGATCAGCGCGCCGACTGCCGCGCGATCGGTGGTTTCCACCACTTGCACCACCGCCGCCGGCAGATCGGCTTCAGCCAGGCCGCGCTGGATGCAGGCGGCGATAGCACGGTTGGAATGAATCGCCTCGGAGCCACCGCGCAGGATGGTCGCGTTACCGGACTTCAAGCACAGGCTCGCGGCGTCGATGGTCACGTTCGGCCGCGACTCGTAGATGATCCCGACCACGCCCAGGGGCACGCGCATCTTGCCGACCTGGATACCCGACGGCCGATAGCTCATGTCGCGGATCGCCCCGACCGGGTCCGGCAGGGCCGCGACCTGACGCAGACCGACGATCATGCCGTCGATACGCGCCGGAGTCAGCGCCAGGCGCTCGAGCATCGCCGGCTCCAGACCATTGGCCCGGCCAGCGGCCAGGTCCAGTTCGTTGGCGGCGGACAACTCGGCGCGCGCAGCATCCAGCGCATTGGCGGCGGCCTGCAGGGCGCGGTTTTTCTGCGCGGTGCTGGCACGGCCGATGATGCGCGACGCTTCGCGAGCGGCGCGACCCAAGCGGGTCATGTAGTCAAGAACGGACTCAGTCATGGTCTGTGTGGTCTTGGCAAAGAGGAAAGCGGCAGATTATAGCTGTCGTAACCCTCGACTAACAGCATGGACTCGCAGCGGTGACCGGCGGAGGAGCAAAACCGGCATTAATCGCAGGTATTCCCGTGAATGTTCAGCGGTAATTAAGCTTTCCGTTGTTATCATCGCGCTATCTTTGGCCCTACTCCGTTCCTCGCCATGACCGATTCGCCAACCACGCCCATTGCCTTGCCCCACGCTTTTTTTGATCGCGACGCCCAAGTACTTGCCCAGGATCTGCTGGGCAAGGTCATTCGCCACAAAGTCGGTGACGTGTGGCTCAGCGCGCGAATCATCGAGACCGAAGCGTATTACTTCGCTGAGAAAGGCAGCCATGCCTCCCTGGGCTATACGGAAAAACGCAGGGCTTTGTTTCTGGATGGCGGCCACATCTATATGTACTACGCCCGCGGCGGCGATTCGCTGAACTTCAGCGCCCAAGGCCCGGGCAACGCGGTGTTGATCAAATCGGCGTATCCCTGGGTCGACGCCACCAGCGGCCCGGCGAGCCTGGCGCAGATGCTGCTCAACAACCCCGACGCCCAGGGCCGACCACGCACACCGCAAAAGCTTTGTGCCGGGCAGACCTTGCTGTGCAAGGCGCTGGGGCTGAAAGTGCCGGACTGGGACGCGAAGCGCTTCGACCCCGAACGGTTGCTGGTGGAAGATGTGGGCGTGCCGACGGTCAATGTGATCCAGACCACTCGTTTGGGCATCCCACTGGGACGGGACGAAGACCTGCTCTATCGCTTCGTCGATGCCGCCTACGCGCCGTGGTGCACCCGCAATCCGCTGCGGCGCGGCCAGGTCGAGGGCCGTGATTATTTTTTGCTTGCCTGAACGCAGTACCGCTCCCTGACAAAAATTGCATGCCGCTTGAATAAACAATGGAGTTGTCTTTATGGGCCCATGGCTCGATAGCATTACCGGCTGGCTGACTGTAAATCCCCAATGGCTGGCGGTGGCGGTGTTCGTCGTCGCTTGCGTGGAATGCCTGGCCATCGCCGGGCTGATCGTACCGGGCACGGTGCTGTTGTTCGCGATTGCGGTGCTGGCCGGCAGCGGTGCGTTGTCCTTGGGCGAAACGTTGCTGCTGGGGCTTCTAGGGGGACTGCTCGGGGATCTGGTGTCGTACTTGCTGGGCCGGCATTTCCACCAGAACATCCGGCGCCTGCCGGGGCTGCGGCACCATCCGGAATGGATGAGCGCGGCGGAGAGCTACTTCCAACGCTACGGCATCGCCAGCCTGCTGGTGGGGCGCTTTATCGGACCGCTGCGGCCAATGCTGCCGATGGTGGCCGGGATGTGCGATATGCCGTTCCTGCGCTTCGCCGCTGTCAGCCTGGTCGCGGCGGCAGGCTGGACCGTGGCGTACCTGCTGCCGGGCTGGGCCACCGGAGCGGCGTTCCGCCTGCCGCTGCCCGAAGGTTTCTGGCCACAGGCCGGTGTCGTCATCGGCAGCATCGCCGTGATGCTTGGACTCAGCGTCAACAGCAGCCTGCGTCGCCATCGCCACGCCTCGGCGATCATCGCGGTGGTTGGCCTGGCGATCCTGATCGGCCTGTTTATCGGTTTTCGCTACCTGACGGCGTTCGACCAAGGCCTGATGGCCCTGGTCCAGGAGCATCGCAGCGCGACGATGGACGAGATCGCCGTGACCTTTACGCTGATCGGCGAATTTCGCTACATGCTGATTGTCTGCAGCCTGGTGACCGGGTTGCTGCTGTTGGCACGACAATGGCGGCAGGCAATCTTTGCCGGCGGCACAATGCTGCTTACCGCCCTGGCCAACACCGGCTTCAAGCTGTTCTTCGCCCGCGTGCGCCCTGAAATCCTGAGCGAACCCTTGACCAGCTACAGCATGCCCAGCGGCCACGCTTCCGGCGCCTTTGCGCTGTTCCTGGCCCTGGCGATACTGGCCGGGCGCGGCCAACCGCCACGCCTGCGCTTGACCTGGCTGTTGCTCGGCTCGTTGCCGGCGCTGGCCATTGCCTTGTCGCGGGTGTACCTCGGTGCCCACTGGCCGAGCGATGTCGTCGCCGGCGCCGTGCTCGCCGCCACCGTCTGCGCCGCTGTCCTGTGGCTGAGCCAGCGCCAGGAGCCGCTTCGCGCCATGTCGCCAAAAGTCTGGTGGCTAGTCCTCCCGGCACTGATGGCGGCGTTCAGCTTCTTCGCCCTGCGGCATTTGCCCCACGCGATGTTGCGGTATGCCTATTGATGCATCGGCGCAGTCGTGTCAGGCGAACAACTCACCCTGTAATTCATCGAGCAAGGCCTGGATCGCATCCAGGCGCTGCTGGGGATCGTCGAGTTGCAGCAGGTCGATCTTGTCCAGTTCGTTGAACGGCAGCAGATAGGCCAGTTGATTGGCCAGCGATTGCTGGCCGGTCGCTTCGGTGCCCATGTTCAGCGCTTCGACCATGGGGTGTTCGGCCAGGGCCTTGAGCAAGGCGACCAGATCGGCGTCCTCATCCTGTAGCGGTTGCTCCGGCTCGTCTTCGAGCCACTCGACCTGAGCCACGGTGAGTTGATCGGCCTGGACGCTGCTGTTGTGCACCAGGAAACGTCGTGCGCCCTGCACGCGAATACCCAACAGGCCATTCTCTTGCTGGGAAAAGTCGGTGATCAGCGCTTCACAACCCACCCGCGCATAGCCGTCAGGCGCGATGCCGACTTCCTCGCCGTCGAGGATGCAGACCACGCCGAAGCCTTCGCCCTTTTTCATGCAACGCCCGATCATGTCCAGGTAACGCGCCTCGAAGATCTGCAGATCGAGGGTGCAACCGGGGAACAGTACGGTGTTCAACGGGAACAGCGGCAAGCTCATAACCCATTCCTTAAACAGTCATCGACACCACCAGCGGCAGCACCACCGCCGTGGCCACGCCCATCAGACTCATCGCCAGTGCCGCGAAGGCGCCCGACTCCTCGCTTTCCTGCAACGCCACCGACGTACCTACCGCATGGGCGGTCAGGCCCAGGGCCATGCCACGGGCCTCAGGACTGTGGACCCCCAATCGGGACAAAATGCTCGGGCCCAGAATCGCCCCGAGCACGCCCGTGATCAACACGAACACCGCCGCCATCGCTGCCACGCCGCCGATCTGCTCGGCCACCAGCATGGCGATCGGCGACGTCACGGACTTGGGCGCCATGGTCATCAGAATCATGTGTTCGGCACCTAATGCCCAGCCCAGTACCACCGCAGAACCGGTGGCGAACACTCCGCCTATCACCAGCGTAGTAAAAATCGGCCAGAACAATTGACGGATTCGTCGCAGGTTCAAATACAACGGCACCGCCAGCGCCACCGTGGCGGGACCCAGCAGAATGCTGAGTATCTCGGTGCTCTTGCGGTATTCGGCGTAGCTGATGCCGCAGCCGACCAGCACAGCGATCAACAGCAGCATCGACATCAATACCGGTTGCAGGAACACCCAGCGGGTTTTTTCGAACGCCGCCAAGACCAGTTGATAAGCGCCCAGGGTAATGCCGATGCCGAACAGCGGATGATGGATCACCGAAGTCCAGGCGCCCTGCCAATCGAACATCATTGGGCGTCCTCCGGCTCGACACTGTGACGCCGGGACAGGCGCTGCATCAGCACGCCCGTCAACGCCACGGACAGGATCAAGGACAACACCAGTGCACCGACAATCGCCCAGAAATCGGCGGCAATTGCCCGGGCATACACCATCACCCCCACCGCCGGCGGCACCAGCAGCAACGGCAGATAACGCAGCAGGCTGCTGGCGGCCAGGTTCAACGGCTCGCTGACTTCGCCGCGCGTGATCAGGTAGCCCAGCAACAGCAGCAGGCCAATGATCGGCCCCGGCAGGATTGGCAGGAATAAATGATTCAAGGCGGTGCCCAGCAATTGGAACAGCACCAGCCAGGTCAGGCCCCGTAACAACATCCGCTCTTCCCCCTGCAACACTTACTCAAAGAATGCGCCGGCATTATAAGCACGCCGGCGCTATGGTTCGGCATTCGTAAAAAGCATGGTCGATGACCTTCCCGGCGCGCCATGTTGATCTACAGTGATTCCCGGGGGCGCAGCCCCCCGTTCCAAAAAAACAGGACAGATGAACCAAGGAGAGCCTCAATGCCCTACGTTCCAGTTGCAGAGCTTAAAGATTATGTCGGCAAGGAACTTGGACGTTCCGACTGGCTGACCATCGACCAGGACCGCATCAACCTGTTCGCCGAAGCCACCGGCGACTTCCAGTTCATCCATGTCGACCCGGTCAAGGCCGCGCAGACCCCGTTCGGCAGCACCATCGCCCACGGGTTCCTGTCGCTGTCGCTGATGCCCAAATTGATGGAAGACATCCTGATCCTGCCCGAGGGCGTGAAAATGGTCGTCAACTACGGGCTGGACAGCGTGCGTTTCATCCAACCGGTGAAAGTCGACTCCAAGGTCCGCCTCAAGGTCGACCTGTTGGACGTCACCGAGAAAAAACCCGGCCAATGGCTGCTCAAGGCCATCGCCACCCTGGAAATCGAAGGGTCGGAAAAACCGGCCTATATTGCCGAGCCGCTGTCGCTCTGCTTCGTGTAAACCCCCGCGGTCGCGAAACCGCTCATGCAGTTTCGCATCGCTTCAACGCGCATAGCTGCGGCATACTCGTCGCCTGATTACTTGGATCCCGTTATGCGCGCACTAGTCCCCCTGACTCTGGCCCTCTTGCTCACCGCTTGTGGCGACGGCGAATCGCTGTTGCCCCCCGACGCGCGCCTGCCCGACGGCGGGCGCTATCGCGGCGATCTGGTGGATGGGCTCTTGCAAGGCCAGGGCCGCATCGATTACCCCAACGGCAGCTGGTACGCCGGCCAATTCGACAAAGGCCAGTGGCATGGCACCGGGGAATGGCATGGCAGCAATGGCGAAGTCTATCGCGGCCAATTCCAGCAAGGTCTGTTCCACGGCCAGGGCAGCCTGACCACACCGACCAGCAGCTACAGCGGCGGTTTCAAGCTGGGCCGGCGGGACGGCGAAGGGACGCTCAAGGAAAACGGCATGACCTACCGGGGCGAGTTCAAGGCCGACCGCTACTCCGGTCTTGGACGCCTGGAGCTGGACGACGGCAGCCAGTACCAGGGCCCCTTCGCCAACGGCAAGCCCAACGGTGAAGGCCAGCGTTTCGATGCCAGCGGTAACCAGTTCACCGGGCACTTCGTCGACGGCCAGCTCCAGGGCAAGGGCACCTTCAACAGCGCCGATGGCGACGTTTATGTCGGCGGCTTCAGGAACAACCAACTCAACGGTCGCGGTCGCTACGAAAATGCCGATGGCGACGTCTGGATCGGCCAGTTCAATGACGGCGCGCTGACCGGCAAGGGCGAGTTGATTGGCGCCGACGGCAGCCATTACCGCGGCCGCTTCAATGAATGGCGCTTCACCGGTGAGGGGCGCCTCAACCTGCCCGATGGCAGCTTCTACGTCGGCCAGTTCGAAGCCGACAGCTACCACGGGCGCGGCACCCTGGTGCTGACCGACGGCACTGTGCAAAGCGGCACCTGGGCCAACGGCCAGCGGATACGCGACGCCGACGGCAAGCTGCTGCCGGACGTCCTTGAACTCGGCGTCCTGGCCCAAGGCCGGCTGCTGGACGATGCCCTCGCCAACATCCCGGCCTCGACCCCGGCCGTGGAGCTGTACAGCTTGACCCTGGGCGGCGACGGCAAGCAAAGCGTGTTCCTGCGCGAATCCGACTATGTCGCCAACATGCTCGCCAGCCGTTTCAACGCGTTTGGCCAGATCCGACTGGTGAACCACCGCGATCACCTCGGCGATCGACCCATGGCCAGCCGTGAAAGCCTGCGCCGTGCCGCCGCTACCCTGGCCGAGCGCAGCGGCCCGGAAGACCTGATCTTCATCTACCTGACCAGCCACGGCACCAGCGAGCATGAATTGGTGCTCGATCAACCACGCATGGAACTGGCCGACCTGCCCGCCGACGAGCTGGCCGTGGTCCTGGCGCCGCTGAAGAATCGCGACAAGATCGTGGTGATTTCAGCCTGTTATTCCGGCGGTTTCATTCCGGCCCTGAAGAATGAGCGCACGCTGGTCATGACCGCGTCCCGGGCTGACCGGGTGTCTTTTGGCTGCTCCGAAGAAGCCAACTTCACCTATTTCGGCGACGCCCTGTTTGCCCAGGCGCTGAACCAGACCGACGACCTGGAACAAGCCTTCAAGCTCGCCAAGGGCATCGTTGCCGAACGGGAGCAGGCGGACAACTTCGAAGCCTCGGAGCCGCAGATCTGGGCGCCCCGGACCGTGCTGTCCCACTGGCAATTGCTGCGCAAGCAACAGGCGCGAAAAGCGTTGCAAAGTGCTGCACTGAACGACGAGCGTAAAAAGAGCAACTAAGCTGAACCGTATCAAGGGGGAAACACTATGTACTTGACGCCTCAGCATGTTTTGCTCGCCGGCGCGACCGGATTGACCGGGGAACATCTACTGGACCGGCTGCTCAACGAGCCGACCATTACTCGGGTACTGGCGCCTTCCCGCCGGCCATTGGCCGAGCATCCGCACTTGGAGAATCCGGTCGGGGAACCGGCCGAGGTGCTGCCAAGATTGGACGGCCCAGTCGATATCGCCTTCTGCTGCCTTGGCACGACGATCAAGAAAGCCGGCTCCGAACAGGCCTTCCGGGCGGTGGACCTGGACCTGGTGGTGGCCTTCGCCAAACGCGCCCGCGAACTGGGCGCGCGGCACCTGATCGTGGTCAGCGCCCTGAATGCCGATGCGAAATCATCGATTTTCTACAACCGGGTCAAAGGCGAAATGGAAGAAGCCCTGACTGCCCAGGACTGGCCGCAATTGACCATTTGCCGCCCTTCCCTGTTGTTGGGCGACCGCGTCGAACCGCGCCTGGCCGAACAGCTGGCCGGCCCCTTGTCCAAGCTGATCCCGGGCAAGTACCACGGCATCGAAGCCTGCCAACTGGCCAGGGCCATGTGGCGCCTGGCGCTGGAAGAAGAGGATGGGGTGCGGGTGGTGGAGTCGGATGAGTTGCGCAAGCTGGGTAAATAACCTGCTGCCCAGGCCAATGCGATCATTGTGGCGAGGGAGCTTGCTCCCGCTCGACTGCGCAGCAGTCGCCCTCGGATTTGGATCAGCCCAAGAAGCTTAGGGCCGCTTCGCGCCCCAGCGGGAGCAAGCTCCCTCGCCACGGGGTTCCAGGCGTCTGTTACATGCCGCCCGTCGCCTGAAACCCCACGCCAATCACCGTCAACAACGACAGCGGCAACAACAGCGTGTCGAGCAACGCACTACCCGGCAGATCCACACCCGGATAACTCGGCGCCTCGGCACCAAAGCGGTCCTTGGCGCAGCAACCACCGTTCAGGGCGTATAGATCCAGGCGCGTGCCCGCGTATACCACCGGCGCACCCGGCTTGGCGGCGTCGAGGGTGCGGGCGGTGGCGCAGCCGGTCAGTTGCAGCGCCAGCAGCACGATCAGCAGCTTATTCATCACTGCTCAAATGATGCTCGCCCCAGCGCGGCAACATGTCTTGGGGGATGTTCAGCAGATTGAGAATCCGCGCGACGACGAAATCGATCAAGTCGTCGATGGTCTGCGGCTGGTGATAGAAACCCGGCGAGGCCGGCAGGATGGTCACGCCCATGTTCGACAGCTTGAGCATGTGCTCAAGGTGAATGCTCGAATACGGCGCTTCCCGCGGTACGAGGATCAACTGGCGGCGCTCCTTCAGCGTGACGTCCGCGGCGCGCTCGATCAGGTTGTTGCAAGCCCCGGTGGCAATCGCCGACAGCGTCCCGGTGGAACACGGCACCACCACCATGGCCGCCGGCGCACCGGAACCCGAAGCCACCGGCGACATCCAGTCTTCCTTGCCGTACACGCGAATCTGCCCCGCCGCCGCACCGGTGTATTCGGTGAGGAAGGCCTGCATCATCTGAGTCTTGGGTGGCAGGGTGACGTCGGTCTCGGTGGCCATCACCAGTTGCGCGGCCTTGGAGATCAGGAAGTGCACCTCGCGGTCTTCGCGCACCAGGCAATCGAGCAAGCGCAAGCCATACTGGGCGCCGGACGCACCGGTCATCGCCAGCGTGATGCGTTCGGGGCCATTGCTCATTTCAGTGCCTCGGCCAGTTTGCCGTGCAGGCCGCCGAAGCCGCCGTTGCTCATGATCACCACGCGAGTGCCGGGCTGGGCCTGGCTTTTCACACGCTCGATAATGCCTTCCAGAGAATCGCTGACAATCGACGGCACCGTGCACAGCGCAGCGGTCGCTGCGAGGTCCCAGCCCAGGTTGGCCGGTGCGTACCAGATGACTTGGTCGGCATCGACCACGCTTTCCGGCAGGCCGTCGCGGTGGGCGCCGAGCTTCATGGAGTTGGAACGCGGCTCGATGATGGCGATCAGCGGTGCATCGCCGATGCGCTTGCGCAGCCCGTCGAGGGTGGTCGCGATGGCCGTCGGGTGGTGGGCGAAATCGTCATAAATGATGATGCCGTTCACCTCGGCGACTTTTTCCATCCGCCGTTTCACGCTCTTGAACGCGCTCAACGCGGCGATGCCCATGGACGGCACCACGCCAACATGCCGAGCCGCCGCCAGGGTTGCCAAGGCGTTGGCGACGTTGTGCTGGCCGGTCATGTCCCACTCGACCACACCTTGGGACTGGCCCTCGAACATGACTTCGAACTGCGAACCATCGTCCTTGAGCAACTTCACCTGCCACTGACCGCCCGCGCCGGTGGTCTGCACCGGGGTCCAGCAGCCCATTTCGATGACCCGTTGCAGGGCTGGCTCGGTAGTGGGATGGATGACCAGGCCTTCGCTTGGGATCGTGCGCACCAAGTGATGGAACTGCCGCTCGATGGCCGGCAGATCGGGGAAAATGTCGGCATGATCGAACTCAAGATTGTTGAGGATCGCTGTACGCGGACGGTAGTGGACGAATTTCGAGCGTTTGTCGAAGAAGGCGCTGTCGTATTCATCAGCCTCGATCACGAAGAACGGCGTGCCGCCCAGGCGGGCCGACACCGAGAAATTCTGCGGCACGCCACCGATCAAGAAGCCCGGGCTCATGCCCGCGTGCTCCAACACCCAGGCGAGCATGCTGCTGGTGGTGGTCTTGCCGTGGGTACCGGCCACGGCCAGGACCCAACGACCCTGCAACACATGATCAGCCAGCCACTGCGGTCCGGACACGTACGGCAGGCCTTTGTTGAGCACGTATTCCACCGCCGGGTTGCCACGGGACATGGCGTTGCCGATCACCACCAGGTCCGGCGCCGGGTCCAGCTGCGCCGGGTCATAACCTTGGGTCAGCTCGATGCCCTGGGCTTCCAGCTGCGTGCTCATCGGCGGGTAGACGTTGGCGTCGGAGCCGGTCACGTGATGGCCCAGTTCCTTGGCCAAAACCGCCATCGAACCCATGAAAGTGCCGCAAATACCGAGAATATGGATGTGCATAGTCGACCTCGTAAAACATGGCCGCAGGTTAGCGTAGGGAGGGGGAAATCGCACCTTGTGTTTCGAACTTATCCGCGCCAGAACACCGCGGATTCCTGCTCGAGCACAGGTTTTTGTGGCGAGGGAGCAGTCCGTAGCTCAGCGGGCGATGACGTGTTTGCGCAGCTTGCGGTAAAGGGTATTGCGGCTGATCCCCAGTTGCTCCGCCGTATGGGTCATGTGCCAGCGCTGGCGCTCCAGTGCGTCGAGCAGCGCCAGGCGCTCGGCATCTTCCAGCGGCCGCTCCGCCACCGTTTCAACCACTGCAACCGGGCGCTGGCGAATCATCGCCGGCAAGTCCTCGAGCCCAATCCGCCCGCCATCGCACAGCGCGGCGAGGGTGCGCAGTACATTACGCAGTTGCCGCACGTTGCCCGGCCAATCGAAGCCCAGCAATGCCTGGCGCGCAGGTTCGTCGATGAACACGGTGTCAGCGCCGCTCTCCTCGGCCAGCAGGAAATCCAGCAGCTGGGCTTTATCGCTGCGCTCGCGCAACGCCGGCAATGGGATTTCCAAGCCATTGAGGCGGTAATACAAATCCTCGCGAAAACTGCCGTCCCGCACCCGGTCGAGCAACTGCCGGTGGGTGGCGCTGATGATGCGCACGTTCACCGCCTCGGGTTCGCCGCCGATGGGCACCACTTGGCGATCTTCCAGCACCCGCAGCAAACGGGTCTGCAAGGCCAGGGGCATGTCGCCGATTTCATCGAGGAACAGCGTGCCGCCATCGGCCTGTTGCAGCTTGCCGCGCATCCCTTCCTTGCGCGCGCCAGTGAAGCTGCCGCCGCGATAACCGAACAACTCGCTCTCGATCAGGCTTTCCGGAATGGCCGCGCAGTTGAGCGCGACGAAATTTTTCCCGGCGCGCTGGCTGGCGTGGTGCACGGCCTTGGCGAACGCCTCCTTGCCGGAGCCGGTTTCGCCGTGGATTAGCAGCGGCACGTCGCGCTCGAAGACCCGCAGCGCCTTGCGAAAATGCTCCTGCAACGCCGCATCCCCCAGGCAGATGCCCGGCAGGCGCGCGGGCTCGATGGCCTTGAGCTGCGGCGCGACCGGCACCGGCACGCTGCGCGGCTGCCCGCGCAACACGGCGAACAAATGCCGGCCATCACGGGTGCGCAGCGGCCAACTTGCACTCGCCTGGGCGCTGGCCCGGCCCAGTAACTCGTCCAGTGAGCAGTCGAAAAAATCCTCGACCCGCTGACCGAGCAAGCCGCCGCGAATGTGCCCAAGCAGGTTCAGCGCGCTCTGGTTGACTGCGCGGATCCGCCCTTCGCCGTCAAACGCCATCAGCCCTTCGCTGAACAGTCCCACGGACTCAGCCTGCAAATGAAAGCGCAGCAGCCACTGATTGTCGAAGCAACGGAGGAAATAGCAGCTCTCGATCATCTTCGCCGAGAGATTGACCAGGGCCATGGTGTGGAACTGGCTCTGGCGCGAGACATCTGGCCGGGCCGAGGACACGTCGAGCACCGCCAGCAACTCGCCGTGCGGGTCGAACACCGGGCTGGCCGAGCAGGTCAGCCCGGTGTGACGACCGCGAAAGTGTTCTTCCTGGTGGATGGTCAGGGCTTGGCGCTCCACCAGGCAGGTGCCGATGCCGTTGGTGCCTTCGCAGGCTTCGCTCCAGTCGGCGCCGAGCCAAAGGCCGGCCCGTTCGAAAATCTTGCGTTCGCTGGGGGCGGTGACACAGTTGAGGATCACGCCCCGGGCGTCGGTCAGCAGTACCGCATGGCCGGCGCCGGACAGTTGCTGGTGCAGGCTGGTCATTTCATTGCCGGCGATGTGCAGCACTTGCTGCAGGCGCTCGCGGCTTTCCAGCACCCGGCCATGCTCCAGCACCGTCGGCGCCAGGTTCTGGACCGGGTCGAGGTGATAGTCCTCAAGGCAGCGCAGCCAGGAACGGGCAATCGACGGATCGCTGCCAGGGCCTTGCAATTGGGCCTTGCCTTGGGTGACCGTCAGGACTTGCCGGGCATGGCGACTCAAACGGTTGCTGTGCATTTCTTATTGTTCTCCCCGAAGGACCTTTTGGACCTGCCGACACATTACCCCGTGGCGAGGGAGCTTGCTCCCGCTGGGCTGCGCAGCAGCCCCAAACCCTGAGTTTGCGGTGTATCAGGCTGAGTCGAGTTGGCTGCCTTGGGACCGCTTCGCGGTCCAGCGGGAGCAAGCTCCCTCGCCACAAAAGCGGTCCTTCCATGGCATCGCCGTCGGAGCCAGCATCCTCCAGCCCAGTAACCTTTGCAATGCTGGCGCGACCTGCCGGTCACAGACCGTCTCGCTAATGGTACAAACTGTCACACCCTGCGTATCGCAACCGTGACACAGCCCATCCGTTTGTCCGACCACCCCCTTCTAAAGCCTTGATTTCCGGGCCCCGCAAGGCAATGGCCCGACCTTTGCTCTAGGCTTTATTACCGGCGCTAAATTTTGCGCGGCCTCCCTTATAAGCACAAAAGCCAAGGAGAACTCATCATGCGTTACGCTCACCCCGGTACTGAAGGCGCCATCGTTTCGTTCAAGGCCAAATACGGTAACTACATCGGCGGCGAGTTCGTCGCGCCGGTCAAAGGTCGGTACTTCACCAACACTTCCCCGGTCAATGGCCAGCCCATTGCCGAATTCCCGCGTTCCACCGCCGAAGACATCGAAAAAGCCCTGGACGCCGCCCACGCCGCAGCCGATGCCTGGGGCGCCACGTCGGCCCAGGCGCGTTCGCTGGTCCTGCTGAAAATCGCCGACCGCATCGAAGCCAACCTTGAAGTGCTGGCGATCACCGAATCCTGGGACAACGGCAAGGCCGTGCGCGAAACCCTCAACGCCGACATCCCCCTGGCTGCCGACCACTTCCGCTACTTCGCCGGTTGCCTGCGGGCCCAGGAAGGCAGCGCCGCCGAGATCGACGGCAACACCGTGGCCTATCACATCCACGAACCGCTGGGCGTGGTCGGGCAGATCATCCCGTGGAACTTCCCGCTGCTGATGGCCGCCTGGAAACTCGCCCCGGCCCTGGCCGCCGGTAACTGCGTGGTGCTCAAGCCCGCCGAGCAAACTCCGCTGGGCATCTGCGTGCTCATGGAACTGATCGGCGACCTGCTGCCGCCGGGCGTGCTGAACGTGGTGCAAGGTTTCGGCAAAGAAGCCGGTGAAGCCCTCGCCACCAGCAAGCGCATCGCCAAGATCGCCTTCACCGGTTCCACCCCCGTCGGCTCGCACATCATGAAATGCGCCGCCGAAAACATCATCCCGTCCACCGTGGAATTGGGCGGCAAGTCGCCGAACATCTTCTTCGAAGACATCATGCAGGCCGAGCCGAGCTTCATCGAAAAAGCCGCCGAAGGCCTGGTGCTGGCGTTCTTCAACCAGGGCGAAGTCTGCACCTGCCCATCCCGCGCGCTGGTGCAGGAATCGATCTACGACGAATTCATGCAAGTGGTGATGAAAAAGATCCAGCAGATCAAGCGCGGCGACCCGCTGGACACCGACACCATGGTCGGCGCCCAGGCGTCCGAGCAGCAATTCGACAAGATCCTGTCCTACCTGGAAATCGCCAAGGGCGAAGGCGCCGAGCTGCTGACCGGCGGCAAGGTGGAAAAACTCGAGGGCAGCCTGGCGACCGGGTATTACATCCAGCCGACGTTGCTCAAGGGCACCAACAAGATGCGCGTGTTCCAGGAGGAAATCTTCGGCCCGGTGGTGAGCATCACCACCTTCAAGGACGAAGCCGAAGCCCTGGCGATCGCCAACGACACCGAGTTCGGCCTCGGCGCCGGCCTCTGGACCCGCGACATCAACCGCGCCTACCGCATGGGCCGGGCGATCAAGGCCGGTCGCGTCTGGACCAACTGCTACCACCTGTACCCGGCGCACGCCGCGTTCGGTGGCTACAAGAAGTCCGGCGTCGGGCGTGAGACGCACAAGATGATGCTCGACCATTACCAACAGACCAAAAACCTGCTGGTGAGCTACGACATCAATCCGTTGGGGTTTTTCTAAGTAAAAAAGGGCGAGGCAGTTCATGC
Source organism: Pseudomonas sp. Z4-20 (assembly GCF_051131955.1). Lineage (NCBI taxonomy): Bacteria > Pseudomonadati > Pseudomonadota > Gammaproteobacteria > Pseudomonadales > Pseudomonadaceae > Pseudomonas > Pseudomonas sp. Z4-20. The sequence continues at coordinate 771,287 of NZ_CP071641.1, read as the reverse complement.
TGCTTCGCCCTTCATAGCTATCGCGAGCTACCCCTCCCACAGGGCAAAAAACAATAAAAACAGGTAAACCCTTATGCCAAGCGATCAGGTAAATCCGCAACCGGCAACGTCCTCGGTCGACTTCGAAAAAGTCGGCTCCGAATATTTCCAACAACGCGAACTGAAAAAAGGCGCGGCGGGCTGGGTCCTGCTGGTGGGCCTCGGCGTGGCCTATGTCATTTCCGGTGACTACGCCGGCTGGAACTTCGGCCTGGCCCAGGGCGGCTGGGGCGGGATGTTCCTGGCCACGCTGCTGATGGCCGCGATGTACCTGTGCATGTGCTTTTCCCTCGCCGAGCTGTCTTCTATGATTCCCACCGCGGGCGGCGGCTACGGCTTTGCCCGCAGCGCATTCGGGCCTTGGGGCGGATTTCTCACGGGCACGGCGATCCTGATCGAGTACGCCATCGCCCCGGCGGCGATTGCCGTGTTCATCGGTGCTTATTGCCAATCGCTGTTCGGGATTGGCGGCTGGATGATCTACCTGGCGTTCTACATCGTCTTTATTGCCATCCACATATTCGGCGTCGGCGAAGCCCTCAAGCTGATGTTCATCATCACCGCCGTCGCCGCCCTGGCGCTGGGGGTTTTCCTGGTGGCGATGGTGCCGCACTTCGACGTCGCCAACCTGCTCGACATTCCCGTCACCGAGGCCGTGGGGGCCAGCTCGTTCCTGCCCTTCGGCTACGTTGGCGTGTGGGCGGCCATTCCGTACGCGATCTGGTTTTTCCTCGCCGTGGAAGGCGTGCCACTGGCGGCTGAAGAAACCAAGAACCCCAAGCGCGACCTGCCGCGTGGCCTGATCGGCGCGATGCTGGTGCTGGTGGCCTTCGCCTTGCTGATCCTGGTCATCGGTCCGGGCGGCGCCGGCTCCAATGCGCTGATGGCATCGGGCAACCCGTTGGTGGAAGCCCTGGCCAAGGCCTACGGCGGCTCGACCTGGATGGGCCACTTCGTCAACCTCGTCGGCCTGGCCGGTTTGATCGCCAGTTTCTTCTCGATCATCTACGCCTATTCGCGGCAGATCTTTGCCTTGTCCCGCGCCGGCTACCTGCCACGCAAACTCTCGGAAACCAATAAAAGCAAAGCGCCGGTACTGGCGCTGGTCATTCCCGGCATCATCGGTTTCGGCCTGTCCTTGACCGGCCAGGGCGACTTGCTGATTCTGGTGGCGGTGTTCGGCGCGACCATTTCCTACGTGCTGATGATGGCCGCGCACATCACCCTGCGCATCCGTCGCCCCAAAATGGACCGGCCATACCGCACGCCGGGCGGCATCTTCACCTCGGGCGTGGCGCTGGTGTTGGCGTGCATCGCCGTGGTGGCGGGCTTCCTGGTCGACCCTAGGGTGGTCATCGGTGCCGCGATCATCTATGGAGTGTTAATTGCTTACTTTGCCTTCTACAGTCGGCATCACTTGGTCGCAGGCACGCCCGAAGAGGAATTCGCGGCCATTCAAAAAGCCGAAGAAGCCTTGCACTAAGCCGTAACGTGCCGAAAACCACGGCGCCGCCCAGCGGCGCCGTCACGGAGAACCTGTATGGCCAGTTTTGCACACACGGTCGGCGCCCAGACCTACCGCTTCGACAGCCTCAAAGACCTGATGGCCAAGGCCAGCCCGGCGCGCTCCGGAGATTTCCTCGCCGAGATCGCAGCGCTCAACGATGGCGAGCGAGTGGCCGCACAAATGGCCTTGGCCGACCTGCCCCTCAGCCATTTCCTGCAAGAAATGCTGATTCCTTACGAGGATGACGAAGTCACCCGGCTGATCGTCGACACCCACGATAAACAGGCCTTCGCCACGGTCAGCCACCTCACCGTCGGCGGTTTTCGCGACTGGCTGCTCAGCGACGCCGCCGATGAACAGAGCCTGCGAGCACTGGCCCCCGGCCTGACGCCGGAAATGGTCGCCGCCGTGTCGAAAATCATGCGCGTGCAGGATCTGGTGCTGGTGGCGCAGAAAATCCGTGTGGTCACCCGGTTCCGCGGCACCCTCGGCCTGCGCGGACGCTTGTCCACACGCCTGCAACCGAATCACCCCACCGACGAACCGGCCGGGATCGCCGCGAGCATCCTCGACGGCCTGCTCTTCGGCAACGGCGACGCCATGATCGGCATCAACCCGGCCACCGACAGCACCGCGTCGATCTGCGCGATGCTGGAAATGCTCGACGCCATCATCCAGCGCTACGACATCCCCACCCAGGGCTGCGTGCTCACCCACGTCACCACCTCCATCGAAGCGGCGAACCGCGGCGTGCCCCTGGATTTGGTGTTCCAATCCATCGCCGGTACCGAAGCGGCCAACGCCAGTTTCGGCATCAGCCTGAGCGTCTTGAAAGAAGGCTACGACGCCGGGCTCAGCCTGAACCGCGGCACCCTCGGCAACAACCTGATGTACTTCGAAACCGGCCAGGGCAGCGCGTTGTCGGCCAACGCCCACCACAGCGTCGATCAACAAACCTGCGAAACCCGGGCCTACGCCGTCGCGCGACATTTCAACCCCTTCCTGGTGAACACAGTCGTAGGCTTCATCGGCCCGGAATACCTCTACAACGGCAAACAGATCATCCGCGCCGGCCTCGAGGACCACTTCTGCGGCAAGTTGCTCGGCGTGCCGATGGGTTGCGACATCTGCTACACCAACCACGCCGAGGCCGACCAGGACGACATGGACACCCTGCTGACCCTGCTGGGCGTGGCCGGGATCAACTTCATCATGGGCATCCCCGGCTCTGACGACATCATGCTCAACTACCAGACCACCTCGTTTCACGACGCCCTCTACGCCCGCCAGACCCTGGGCCTGAAACCGGCGCCGGAGTTCGAAACCTGGCTGGCGAACATGGGCATCTTCACCCAGGCCGATGGCCGGGTGCGGTTCGGCGACAACCTGCCTCCGGCGTTCCGTCACGCCCTCGCGCATTTGGGATAAGAGACCTGTCCATGGATAAAACACCTGTCGATCCACAAAACCCTTGGCTGAACCTGCGCAACCTGACCCCGGCGCGCATCGCCCTGGGCCGCACCGGCACCAGCCTGCCGACCTCGGCACAACTGGACTTCCAGTTTGCCCACGCCCAGGCCCGCGATGCGGTGCACCTGGCGTTCGATCATCAGGGCATCCGTGCACAGTTAACCGAACGCGGCCGTGAAAGCCTGCTGCTGCACAGCGCCGCGGCCGACCGCCACAGCTATCTACAACGCCCGGACCTGGGCCGACGGCTCGACGAGGCTTCGGTGCAAACCCTACAGGACTACGCGATGGCTCATCCGGGCGGCGTGGATTTGGCCATCGTCGTGGCTGATGGCTTGTCGGCGCTGGCGGTGCATCGGCATACCTTGCCATTCCTGGCGCGGCTGGAAGAACAGATCGCTGCTGAAGGCTGGTCGGTGTCGCCCATCGTTTTGGTGGAGCAAGGCCGCGTCGCCGTGGCCGATGAAGTGGCCGAACGGCTCGGTGCCAAGATGTCGGTGATCCTGATCGGCGAACGTCCCGGCTTGAGCTCTCCGGACAGCCTTGGGCTGTATTTCACCTACGCACCCAAGGTCGGCCTGAACGATGCGTATCGCAACTGCATCTCCAATGTCCGCCTCGAAGGTTTGAGCTACGGCATGGCGGCCCATCGCCTGATCTACCTGATGCGCGAGGCCTGTCGCCGACAGCTTTCGGGAGTCAATCTGAAGGACGAAGCCCAGCTTCACACTCTAGAGGCGGAAAATGGTGCCGATATGAAAGGTAATTTCCTACTGGCGCCGCCCCCAAGCTGATCCTGATTTGCAATTGCGCTTTCGATCCGCTTTCAGGCAGCATCTTGGCACGGCGGTCCGACGTTGTTGTCAGACTTGATGTCGACCTTTGCAGACGAGACCTACCATGCGGATTATCCAAGCGACGCTGGAACACCTGGACCTGCTGACCCCATTGTTCGTCAAATACCGGGAATTCTACGGCTCGCTGCCCTACCCGGACTCGTCCCGGGCGTTCCTGGAAAAACGCCTGCGCCGCAAGGAATCGGTCATCTACCTGGCCCTGCCGGATGACGACGACAGCCGATTGCTGGGATTCTGCCAGCTCTACCCAAGCTACTCGTCGCTATCGCTCAAGCGCGTGTGGATCCTCAACGACATCTACGTCGCCGAAGACGCCCGCCGCCAACTCGTCGCCGACAACCTGATCCGCACCGCGAAAAAAATGGCCAAGGAAACCAACGCCGTGCGCATGCGCGTCTCCACCAGCAGCAACAACGAAGTCGCGCAGAAAACCTACGAATCGATCGGCTTCAAGGAAGACACCGAGTTCAAGAACTACGTGCTGCCGATCAGCGAAGGGCTTTGAGCCCTGTGGCTTAGTGAACCTCTGTGGCTGAGTGAAACCCTTGCTCCCGCTGGGCTGCGCAGCAGCCCCAAAACCTGAGCACCCGGTACACCAGGCTGCCCAAGTTGGCTGCCTTGGGACCGCTTCGCTGTCCAGCGGGAGCAAGCTCCCTCGCCACAAAAGCAGTCCGAGCCGGCGCCTCATCCGGCCATTCCCTCAGAAATCCCCAGCTACAAACTCACCCCGCACGTCCCTCGCCCCGCCGTATAATGCCGCTCTTCCCGGCTTGTAAGAAAAAGCTACACACGCTGTAGTCATACTCAAAGCCAGACCCACCAGCCCGCCGAGCCGGGCCGCCACCAAGGTGTTATGCATGGACTTCAACCCCCTCGACCTCATTCTGCATCTCGACGTCTATCTCGACCTGCTGGTGACCAACTACGGGACCTGGGTCTACGCCATCCTGTTCTTGGTGATCTTTTGTGAAACCGGCCTGGTGGTGATGCCGTTCCTGCCGGGTGATTCCCTGCTCTTCATCGCCGGCGCCGTAGCCGCCGGTGGCGCCATGGACCCGGTGCTGCTGGGCGGCCTATTAATGCTCGCTGCGATCCTCGGCGACAGCACCAACTACATCATCGGCCGCACCGCCGGCGAAAAACTGTTCAGCAACCCCAACTCGAAAATCTTCCGCCGCGACTACCTGCAGCAAACCCACGACTTCTACGCCAAGCACGGCGGCAAAACCGTGACCCTGGCGCGCTTCCTGCCGATCATCCGCACCTTCGCGCCCTTCGTCGCCGGCGTCGGCAAAATGAACTACCTGCGCTTCTTCGGCTTCAGCGTCCTCGGCACCATCCTGTGGGTCGGCGGCTTGGTGACCCTCGGCTACTTCTTTGGCAACGTGCCCTTCATCAAGCAAAACCTGTCGCTGCTGGTGGTCGGCATCATCCTGCTGTCGCTGCTGCCGATGATCATCGGCCTGGTGCGCAGCAAAATGGGCCAGCGCGGCTCGAAAGCCGAAACGCGCTGATCGCCCATGTGGTCGCTGAGCAACTGGCGTCGCCGACGCATTCTCGCCAAACACCCCGTTGCCGAAGAAACCTGGCAGCGGGTGCGTCATCAGTTGAGCTTTCTCGACGGCATCAGCGTTGAAGAAGACCAATGGCTGCGGGAAGCCTGCGTGCTGTTCCTGCATGACAAGCACCTCACCGCCCTGCCCGGCGTCGAACTGCACCAGGAGCAACGCCTGCTGCTCGCCGCCCAGGCCCAATTGCCGCTGATGCACCTCGGCGAACTGAACTGGTACCAGGGCTTCCACGAAATCGTCCTCTACCCCGACGACTTCCTCAGCCCCCAGCGCTACCGCGACGCCAGCGGCATCGAACACGAGTGGGACGGAGAACACAGCGGCGAAGCCTGGCCGCAAGGCCCGATCATCCTGGCCTGGGACGGCGTGCTCGCCAGCGGCGGCTGGGAAGGCTACAACCTGGTGATCCACGAGCTGGCGCACAAACTCGACATGCTCAACGGCGACGCCAACGGCCTGCCACCGCTGCACGCCGACATGCGCGTCGGCGACTGGGCCGAGGCCATGCAGCACGCCTTCGACGACCTCGACCGCCAACTCGACCAGAACCCCGACGCAGAAACCCTCATCGACCCCTACGCCGCGGAAAACCCGGCGGAGTTCTTCGCCGTCACCAGCGAATACTTCTTCAGCGCCCCGGACCTGCTGCACCAGGCCTATCCGGCAGTGTATGAACAGCTCAAAGCGTTCTACCGCCAGGACCCATTGGCCCGGCTGCGGCAACTTCAGGCCGAAGATCCGGTCTATCAGGCGTCATACTAAGGTCTCTAGGGCAAAGCCTAAGACCCTGGTAGCGTGGCAACAGCGGCGGAATATGCCTATAATCGCCGCCACTTTTTGGTCAATCCGACCAGTCATTTGGTCAACTAACGGGGGCACCGCCCAATGAGCTACAGCAAGATTCCGGCTGGCAAAGACCTGCCGAACGACATCTACGTCGCGATCGAAATCCCGGCCAACCACGCCCCGATCAAATACGAAATCGACAAAGACAGCGATTGCCTGTTCGTTGACCGTTTCATGGCCACCCCCATGTTCTACCCGGCCAACTACGGTTACATCCCCAACACCCTGGCCGACGACGGCGACCCCCTCGACGTGCTGGTCGTGACCCCTTACCCGGTTGCCCCAGGCTCGGTCATCCGCGCCCGTCCGGTCGGCATCCTGAACATGACCGACGACGGCGGCGGCGATTCCAAAGTCATCGCCGTACCGCACGACAAACTGTCGCAACTGTACGTCGACGTGAAGGAATACACCGACCTGCCGCCACTGCTGATCCAGCAGATCGAACACTTCTTCGCGAACTACAAAGATCTCGAAAAAGGCAAGTGGGTCAAGATCGAAGGCTGGGCCGGCGCAGACGCCGCCCGCGAAGCGATCACCCAGTCGGTTGCCGCCTACAAAGGCTAAGACCGAACTAAAAAAGAACCCCGGCTCGCACCGGGGTTTTTTTATGCTTTCAGGGAAGTTAATACAACTTCGTATTAGCAGCGTTTAAATGCGTTTAACGCGCCAGTTTCGATTCCTGCAAACGGAAAGATCATCTTATAAATTTGCACGACATGTTTATTGCTCAAAACCCAGTCGCCCCTAAACTTTCCGTTTATGAAAATACTTTCCAGTGGCGATCGCTTCAGAGCCCTTCTCAAAGAAGCCAACATCCGATCCGCCGACTTCGCGAAGTTGTACGGCGTGAAATCGCAGCACGTGAACAACTGGTTCAACCGTGGCATTCCCCCGGGACGCATCTACAGCATCGCCGGCCTGCTGACCGTCAGCCCGCAGTGGCTCGCCACCGGCGAAGGCCCACAAACCCCGCTCGGCCTCGGCCCCGGCATCACCTATGAAGCCGCCGAAAACGACGGCGTCTACAGCGTGCAAGAATCCACGGACATCGAACTGCCTTTCTATAAGGAAGTCCCCATCGCCCCCGGCGAAAGCAAAACCCACGTCACCGAAATCCCCGACCAATCCATCCGCCTCCCACGCAGCCACCTAGAGTCCCTGGAAATCGACCCCAGCGACGCCATCTGCACCACCATGGTCGGCGACAGCATGGCCGAACGCATCGAAGACGGTTCCACCCTCGCCATCGACCGCGGCCTGACCCAAATTGTCGACGGCCAGATCTACGCGCTTGAGCATGATGGGATGCTGCGGATCAAATACCTCCACAGAATCCCCGGCAACCGACTGCGCCTGCGCAGCCACAACAGCGCTGCATATCCCGACGAAGTCTTCAGCGCCGAACAAATCGACGCGCAACACATCCACGTGATCGGCTGGGTGTTCTGGTGGTCCACCCTCAACAAACAGAGACCGCCGGTCTCCGATTGATTCCGGCATCACCGCAGCTCCCCGTGGCGAGGGAGCTTGCTCCCGCTGGGCTGCGCAGCAGCCCCCTGCTTTTCCCCCTGAATCATCGATAACCCAATGATTCCACACCACTTACCACTGGGATTCCAAAGCAAACCCGCGTATCCTCCGCCCCACATTTGCGAGCCCACGCCTCGCACCGACAAGGCAGATCACTTTCTGACCAAGTCCCACAGCCGGCCGCAAGAGCCGGATGTACGTTTTGAAGGCTGGTAAGGTTTGTCAAAAACGAGCTGAATCAGTCAACGAGAAGCCGGCCATAAGCCGGCTTTTTAATGTCTGGTGGAAAGCCTTTCCCTCTACTGCGAATTGAATAGTTCTATCAGCAGTACTGACCTTTCCCCCTGTTGGGCAACGTATCAAATCGACTAATGGCCATTTGACCTTTACGGAATTATTACGAATGGATATTGTGCAGACAGTCGTCGCAACATGCAGAAAAAAGCGAAAAGCATAGACACATGAAGCGTTGACCTCAGCAGAGGAACGCTGTGACCCATTCCCACTGTGCTGGGATATTTTCACGCCTATCATGAGGGTAGGCATCACTCTCGTGTCACATAGGACTGGAATATGGACAAGAAGTCTTTCCCTATCCGAGGTATATGTAGCAAGTTCATTTCAGTGATCATTGCTCGGGGACGCTTTTTCGTGATGGATTTACGTGAGTGTGTAACACCGTGGTAACCCTGAATCCTTTGCTGCGAATGGCGACGATTGCGGGCGTTGAAGTTGCTGTCAAACTCCACATTACACGGGGCGACGACTTAAACGCCCGGGACAGCGGAGGTTCCACCCCTCTGATGCTCGCCTCTGCCCGACGAAAAAAAGGTGTCGTACGTCTGCTTCTCGCCGCTGGAGCAAACCCACAACTACTCGACTCCGAAGGCAAGGGAGCCCTAGCCTACGCGGAAAAAGGCGGGTGTTCTGAATGCCTCGCGCTGCTACTCCAAGCTCTAGACACGTTCAATCAAGAGAGACCTGAGGAAGCATCACCTCTACCGGATGAGTTGCCGCTGTCCAGCACAACGGAACCGCCCCTTTTCAACGCGGAGGGACATTTCTCCGTTGAGCCTGTGTCAACCATCGAGGTCGAGGAGCACTCAGACTTCGTTGATATCGACAGCGAGCCTCTTGATTCAGGATTTGAAAGTGACTGGGTAGTGGAGTCGGAGGCAATTGCCCCGCGTGGGGACGAGACCGTTGCTCAAGGAGTCGGTGAGCTTCAAGACGTGATCGGTCGGCATAAAGCGATCGATACAGATACGGGCTGGGACGATATAGAGCTGTTCCTTCCAGAAAGGGCACTTCCGCTGCCACGCGACGACGATGGCGACGGAATTCGTGATTTTTTGTTCAGCGCCCTGCGCGAGGGGAAGGTATTTGAAGCCGCTCTTGTCGAAGTTTGTCGAAAGGATGACACCACCCGCAACAAAGAGTTTGAGCGTCTGCTGACCTTCGTTTTAGGCGATCTAGGCGTGGTAATCCACGAACGGGAAGATTTAGAAGCCTATCAGCCGCACTACAGTGAGCCTACTGTTGAAGAAGTGCTAATACTGAATGAGGCTTTGGAGTTTACAAAAGACCTCGCCTCATTTCGTAACGACCCGCTGAGACACTACGTTAAAGGAATCAAGGCGAACCTACTCCAAGCTGAAGAGGAAATTTCCTTGGGGCGAGAGATTGAGGAGGCAAGAGCGCAAGCCTTGGACGCTCTCTCTCGCTGGCCTGCCGGCCTTGCGGTCGTCTTCGAGGGCGCAGACAAGGTAGCTAGGGGAGAAGAGGAATATGAGAAATTTAGTTCCGGACCCGAGCTAGCAGGAGAGGGTGAAACGAATACCAGTGATATTTCGTACGATGACAGGGCCGAGAAAGAGGACGAGCTCGATCCAGACGCGGCGGCTTTTGTGTCGGCAATATCTGAGGCGCGATCTGCGGGCAATGACTCAACCAGGGTCTGTGCCGCTCTTTCAACGGCCAGTCTCTTTAGAGGTTTCCTGCTCGATCTTTCGAGAAAGGCTGATGGCGATGTGGCAGGAGCTGCCTTCTCCTCCGCGATTCGAAGTCAGGAAGCTGCACGTGAACGGATGATCCTGTCCAACCTCCGCTTAGTACTATCTATCGCGAAGAAATTTCAATGGTCGGAAATTTCTTTTGAAGATCTCGTACAGGAAGGAAATATCGGACTTATTAAGGCAGTCGAACGTTTCGACTGGCGTAGAGGCTTTAGATTTTCCACTTATGCAACGTGGTGGATTCGTCAGCAGATTTCGCGTGGAATTGCAGACAAGGGCAGAGCAATCCGTGTTCCGACACACATGCACCAATTGGCGTGGAAAACCCTCCGTGAGCGGGACGAGTTTGAGGATGAGATAGGACGTCCTGAAACCATACGCGAAACAGCACAACGAACGGGGATAGCTCTCGAAAAACTCAAACTCCTTTTTAGCTCCTGCGAGAAAATAAGCAGTTTGGATGAACCCTTTGCCGACTCTGATGCATCTCTGCTCGACACCCTGCCAGAGGATGAGCCGTCGGATCCGGCGATTGCAGCAGAAGTCGCTTCCCTACGCACAATCTTGCTCGACATGATTGACCAACTCGATAAGCGCTCGGCGGAGGTCATTGTCCTCCGTTTTGGCTTAGGCCAAGAAGAGGCTATGACTCTAGAGGAGGTGGGGCTCCGATTTAACGTCACCCGTGAACGGATTCGACAAATAGAAGCGAAAGCGCTTACCAAGCTTTCCAACCCGTTCAGAAAGGAAAAACTTGTTCTCTACATGGGCGATCACTTCAAAATTAAACAGCTCAACTCTCAAGTGATACAGCTTGAGGAAGCGGAATGTTAAGTGTTCGCCCCACCATCTTTTCCAAGGCTGCCTAATTCAAATGAGCGAACGTACCCGATATGCACCGCCTCGAGCTGGCGCAATGCTGGAAGCCCTACGTGGCCTTGGATACTCGACTGCAGCTGCTTTGGCGGACGTGATTGATAACGGGATTTCCGCCGGAGCATCGGTGATTCATGTGAAATTCGACTGGGATGGTGAGAAGAGCCGGATTTCTATCTTGGACGATGGTAGAGGCATGGACGACGCAGAATTAGAGACGGCAATGACTCTTGGCGCCAAGAGCCCTCTCGATGAGCGTTCGCCTAGTGACCTCGGTCGTTTTGGTATGGGTTTAAAAACAGCATCCTTCTCCCAATGCCGCTGCCTCACTGTCGCGTCCAGACGAATTAGCGGCCCAGTTTCTTGCCTGCGCTGGGATCTCGATGCCATTGCTGAATCTCCAGATGACGGCTGGAGAATGTTCGAGGGCCCAACTCGTGGCTCCGAAGATTTCATTAAGCCGGCCGATACGCTCCGTTCTGGAACACTTGTCCTTTGGGAGCGGTTGGATCGAATAGTTACATCAGGGTATAACCTTAATCACTTTTCTGACTTGGTCGATGACATTGAGTTGCGTCTGGCAATGGTTTTTCATCGACTGCTAGAAGGTCTTAACCCGGTTTTTCGGTTATTCATCAACGACAAGTTAGTAAGCCCGTGGGACCCTTTTATGACAGGCCACCCTGCGAAGCCTTGGCATTCCCCAGTGGCACAAATTCTCACACCGTCTGGGCTTATTGAAGCCCAATGTCATGTCCTGCCACACAAAGATCGGCTTTCCGAAGAAGAGTACCGTAAAACAGGAGGACCAGAGGGGTGGACATCTCAGCAGGGCTTTTATGTATATAGGAACCATCGCTTACTTCTCGCAGGTGGATGGCTCGGACTCGGACATGGACGTGCGTGGAATCGAGAGGAGCCTCAACGGCTCGCGAGAATCAGGCTAGACATTCCAAATACCGCCGACTCCAGTTGGAAAATTGATGTTAAGAAGTCGACCGCCCGGCCTCCGGTAACCGTGCGCCCTTGGCTCACGAAACTGGCTGAGGATACGAGAGAGAGGGCCAGGAGAGTCTTTGCTTTTCGTGGCACACCGATGCCAGGCCCGGGAGGCCTCAAAATTGAGCAACAAGCATGGCGTGTCGAGAGGCTCAAGGGCGGTGTGCGCTACCGCATCGACGAGGGACATCCGGCAGTGGCTGCGGTAATCGAAGCAGTTAGCGACAGAGCCAACCTTGTTCGGGCGATGCTGCGGGTCGTCGAAGAAACGGTACCTGTCCAGCGAATCTGGCTCGACACAGCCGAAAATAGGGAAACGCCACGAACCGGCTTTGAGGGTGAGCCCAATGCAGCTGTGATCGAAGTTGCAAGCGTACTATTTAATGATTTGATCGAGCGCAAGGGGCTGAGCATCGAGGAAGCTCGCAAGGCGATGCTCCGGACTGAGCCATTTCAAAACTACCCAACGCTGGTTGCAAAATTAGGGGAGAACCAATGATCTCAGCGGAAGAGACCGCAGCACAAACCGAGCTGCTGGAAAATGTTATAGCAACCGCACAGCGGCTGATAAAGGCCGAGAAAGATAAGTCCAAGATCACCCCTACCTATATTGCCGAGAGGGTCCAACTTGCGACAGCAATGTTCGCTGGCGACTCTCCGCATACCGTAGATCAGGGTAAGGCAGTCGTCATACTGATCCAGCGTTTCAGCCACTGGATCGGTAAATCGACCACTCTCAAAGACAACGCAGGCCATTTCGACTGGCTTACCGCTGCTCGCAAGCGCGATTGGCACTACTGGAGGCGCTACCGGGACTTCTTGGAATCCAAGCTTTCCGATACGGTCGTTGAAGGACTTGATGAGGCCACCGACGATATCCTCGGCCTGTTGGAGGACCCACAACGGGGCGATGACTGGGACCGCCGTGGACTTGTTGTCGGACATGTGCAGTCTGGCAAAACCAGCAACTACTCAGGGCTGATCTGCAAGGCAGCGGACGCGGGCTATAAAATCATCATCGTGCTCGCTGGAATGCACAATAACCTACGCTCGCAGACCCAGATGCGGTTAGAAGAAAGCTTCTTGGGTTACGAGACGACCATCGACCGCGACCCAGGCATGCCCATAGGCGTGGCCGAGTTCGGCGAAGACCTGAAGACCAACTCTGCGACCACGCGCGCGGAGAACGGCGATTTCAGCAAAGCCATCGCCAAACACTTCCACGGCATCTCACCCGAAGAACGGCCTTGGCTCTTCGTGGTTAAGAAGCAGAAGACTGTCCTAACCGCCCTGCTAGATTGGATTCAAAAGCGCGTGGCCGACAGCACCGACGCAGGCGACGGACGCAAGCTCGTGACGAAACTGCCCTTGCTTATGATCGACGACGAGGCGGACAACGCTTCCGTCGACACGGGTGAACAGATGTTCAACGACGACGACACGCCAGACGAGGAACATCAGCCCAAGACCATTAACAGCCTTATCCGCCAAGTGCTACATGCTTTCACACGTAAGGCCTATGTCGGTTACACCGCTACGCCCTTCGCCAACATCTTCATTCATCACAAGGGCGCGACGGCCAAAGAAGGACCAGACCTTTTCCCCAAGTCCTTCATCATTAACTTGGCCGCTCCTTCCAACTATGTGGGCCCCGCCCGCATGTTTGGCAAGATGACTAAGGAGGGACGCAAGGGCGCACTCCCCCTCTCGCGGAACATCACGGACCATTACGATCCCGAGAAGGACTCTGGGTGGATGCCCCCCAAACATAAGAAGACACACGTTCCGACCTACAATGGACAAGAGATCATTCCGCCCTCACTGCACGAGGCAATATGCGCTTTCGTCTTGGCCTGCGCGGTCCGAGAGCTGCGCGGTCAGGAGGATCAGCATAGCTCCATGCTAGTCCACGTCACCCGCTATGTAGACGTACAAAACCATGTTCGCAAGCAGATCGAGGAGACCGTTCGCCGCATGCGCCAGAAGATCTCTCGGGGCATCGGCGACAAGGAGCTCCTAGATCAATTGCGCAAGCTTTGGGAAGAAGATTTCCTTCCCATTCGCGACCAAGTCGCGGAGCTCTCGCCGGCCGAGGAATGTCCGCCAATCATGCCGAGCTGGGACGATATTCTTGCCGTTTTGCCCGACATACTGGATGACATCGAGATTCGTTCGATCAACGGAACGGCCAAGGATGCGCTCGACTATGCAACACCTGGTGCGGCACTCAAGGTGATCGCTGTCGGCGGGGATAAACTTGCCCGAGGCCTGACGCTAGAGGGGCTCTGTGCGAGCTACTTCGTGCGCACGACGAAGATGTATGACACGCTCATGCAAATGGGCCGTTGGTTCGGCTACCGCCCTGGCTACCTTGACTTGTGTCGCCTCTACACGTCTCCCGATCTGGTGAAGTGGTTCGGCCACATTGCCGACGCCTCGGAGGAGTTGCGGGAGGAATTTGACTTCATGGCCGAAGCTAAGCTGACGCCGGAGCAATACGGGCTTAAGGTGATGTCGCATGAGGTGCTCACCGTCACATCGCCCTTGAAAATGCGTAACGCGCAGACACTATCACTAACTTACAGCGGCACCCGACCGCAGACCATTCTTTTCCATCGTGACGCCAAGATCCAGCAGCAAAATCTTGATGCAACCGACGCGTTAATCAGGTCGCTCGGCAGTACATGGGAAGAGTCGCCAAAACATACTCGCGACGGAGATCCAGACTCTTGGCCAAATGCGCGCCTCTGGAAGAACGTGGACGTGTCCGAGGTGCTCGCATTCCTCGACGCGTATGCGACCCATCCGAACGCCACCAGCGCCAAGGCCCCCGTGCTGTCGGAATTTATCGCCAAGATGGTCGATACCGGGCAATTGACAAAGTGGAGCGTCGCATTGCTCGCCGGCGGTACCGGCGAGGGTGAAGCGCATGTCTTCCCTGGAGGCGCTCCATCAAATAAATATGCGATTCGCAAGACCGAGGACTCTGTCGATCTCGAGAAGACGGACTCCAAGAAATTTGCTATCGGAGTGCTCACGGACCCGAAAGACGAAGGTATCGACCTCAGCGACGACGTTTGGCGCGAGGCATTGACCCTTACTCGCGCAGCATGGAAACCTGATCCAGCGCGAGATCGGAACTCTCCGCCGAATTTTCCTAGTGGCAAAGGCATCCGCGAAACCCGTAAAAATCTCGGAGGGGACGCCGACTGCGGATTACTGTTGCTCTACCCGCTAACTCCCTACTTCTATAGAGACAGGACGACGCCTGAACGACTCATTGTCCCCGGATGGGGCAAGCCCATCATGGCCTTCGCCATAGCATTCCCCAGCAGCAACAACCCGATCAGCGTGGAATACGAAGTCAACCTCCTCTATTGGAAACAAGAATATGGCCCGTCCGAGTGAAGAATTCCTGCTGGCTTGGTCGTCATTGTCAGGTAATGACTCCATGACGGGGTGGCAGCTTATTTCCCTCCCTCCTGCTGGCTCAGTCGAAGTGCAGGTGGGACGACGCTCGCCGATGAACGCTGAGGCAATATTGTTCTGCTTTCCGACTGCCAAGCTGGCTCGCACCGAGAAATTGCCCGAGGGGCAAGGCTTCTTGGTAGAGAAAGCAGATCCAACAAATGATGGGTTACTCAGGTTAGCGATTACTCGCCAAGCAGCTGGAAGCGCTGAGCTTTTCACCACAATGGTCTGCGATGTAGTCGGCGCCATAGACGATGTCGCCATCACCGGCGCCGCCGAAACCAAGCTGTTGCGGGTTTTGATTGGACGAGTAGTCGCTTGGCAGCACTTCATGTCGCGTGGTGCCAACGCTCTCAGTCCCGAGGCGGAGCTCGGCCTTGCGGGCGAACTCACCTTCATGACCACCCTCTTGGACTCAGGGATCTCGGCTGAGGAAGTGCTCAGGGGCTGGGTTGGCCCCTACGACGCTCCTCAGGACTTCCTGCTAGGAGACGGGGCAATTGAGGTCAAGGCGACGATGTCCTCGTCTGGCTTCCCGGTTAAAATTGGCTCATTGGAGCAACTGGACGACTCCGTAGCCTCCCCGCTCTATCTTGCGGCCATGCGGTTTTCGCATGGAGGTGGCGGGTTCACCCTTCCCGAGATAGTCGCGGGGGTCGAGCAACGATTAGACGGAGAGCCAGGAGCAGTCAACTCTCTCAGAGAAAGACTAATGGCATCCGGATACTTCGAAGGCCACTCGAACCATTACACCCGAAGATTCGAATCAAAGGAGAGACGGATTTTCTCTGTAACCGAAGGTTTCCCACGACTGACTCCGGGAAGCGTTCCCGCCGGAGTTATGCGAGCTCTCTATGAAATCAATCTGGACCACGCGGGAAACTTCCTCTGGGACCTCGACGCGGCGCTGAAACAACTAGGAGTAACCGGATGACGCTTGATGACTTTTTCGCCGAGACCAGGGGAGAGATAGCGGCCCAGATGAGTGACGGCCCCCCCTTTGCTGAACTCGTTTTCTCCGAAGTAGTGATGCAGCACCTAACTGACGCAGGAATGACTTTCGAGCCAGTTGTTTGCCACTTTCAGGGGAAGGTCGGAAATGCGAATCTGCGCTTGAGTGGCTACGCCATGTCTGAAGACGCTGACCAGCTTGATTTGTTTGTCAGTCTCTACGAAGGCTTTGAAAGCCTGAATCCGATCCCTGATCAAGACGTCAAGACTGCGGCTGCCCAGTGCGTTCGCTTCTTGGAGCTCTGTGCAGCAGGACGCATCGCCGATAAGCTCGATCCGTCAAGTGACGTCCATTCCCTTGCGCTAACGATTCGGGAGATTTACGACGGGCTTGAACAGGTTCGAGTCTATGTACTCACAGACGGCATAGCCAAGTCGAAGAGTTTCAAAGCCCGAGACGTTGGCGGAAAGTACGTGAAACTCGAAGTCATGGACATTGAGCGGCTATTTCGTCACCGCTCCGAGGGTAAACCTCGTGATGAGCTTGTCGTCGATTTCAATGAGGTATCTGGCTCCCCACTCCCATGCGTTTTTGTTCCTGGTGAAACAGGGGACTATGACTATGCTCTCACCGCTATTCCGGGTGAGGCCCTTCGATTTATTTATGAAAAATTTGGTCCTCGCCTACTTGAAGCCAATGTACGTTCATTCTTAAGTGTAAAGGCTAAGGGGGTAAACGCGGGACTCCAGAACACTCTCCGGAATGCCCCGGAAAGATTCATGGCTTACAATAACGGAATTGTATTAGTTGCTGATGAGATGCGACTTGATCGCACCGCAGATGGGTCGCCAGGCATCGTTTGGTTGCGAGGCATGCAAATCGTTAATGGTGGCCAAACTACCGCATCCATCTTTTTCGCCAAAAAAAAATACGCAGATACGGATTTAAGCAAAGTTCGAGTTCCGGCCAAAATAATCATTATGAAAGAAGATGACCCGGCAAAAGAGGAGGCTCTTGTTTCCGATATCTCGCGTTATGCCAATAGTCAGAATGCTGTGCGCCAATCAGACTTATCGGCCAATAAACCGTTTCATGTTGACATCGAGCGGCTGTCGCTTTCTGTCTATTGCCCCGACGGTATTGGTCGATGGTTCTATGAGAGAGCCGCAGGTAGTTACAACACTCTTCTTGCCCGTGACGGTGTGACCCCCGCCAAGCTCCGCGCACTGAAGGAGTCCGTACCAACATCTAGAAAGATAACCAAAACCGAATTGGCGAAGTACTCGATGGCTTGGGACGGCAAGGCCGACGTTGTCAGTCTTGGTGCACAGAAATGCTTTGATCGATTCATGTCTGGCATGACTGAAATAGAGGCGCAAGGGAAGGGTTTCGCTCCTGATGTTACCTACTTCAAAGCGATTGTCTCAAAAGCACTCCTCTTCAAAGCAGTCCACAAGGCTGCGCGCCCATTGGTACCGGCCTTTCTCGCGAACGTTGCTGCATACACTGTTGCATTGGTTTCTCAATCTTACGGTAACTCCTTTAACCTTGAACGCATCTGGAATAAACAAGGGGTATCTCCACAACTTGTTGAGCAGATCGAAACTTGGGCCCGGGAGATAAATGATCGCCTTCACGAGACTGCAAATGGCAGAATGATCTCCGAATGGGCGAAGCGCCCGGAGTGTAGAGAGGCGATGTTCTCCCGGCCGTTTTCGGCGCCTTCACTCGATATTCCGGAGGCACTTTGACTGATGTAGTCGACGCGCTGGTCCGCAGCCGAATGATGTCGGGAATACGAGGAAAAAACACCAAACCAGAGATACTCGTTCGTCGAGTGCTTTTCAAGGCTGGCTTTCGCTTCAGATTGCATAGGAAAGATCTACCCGGAGTTCCCGACATTGTCCTTCCCAAGTGGAGAGTCGCCCTTTTTGTGCATGGCTGTTTTTGGCACATGCATCAAGGTTGCTCTAATGCAAAACTTCCTTCCACTCGCCCTGAATTCTGGCAGAAAAAGCTTGAAGCTAATGTAGAGAGGGATCGTAGGACGCAGATAGCCCTAGCTGAGGATGGCTGGCGAGTTGTCATTATTTGGGAGTGTCTGACCCGAGATACTCAAGCACTCGAAGCCTTGCCCGATAGACTTTCCGCCTGGATTAGATGCCCTGCGATGCTTGGCGAATTTTCCCTGCCCGATAAGAATCGATGACAGATGAAACGATAGCTGCGATTTTCCGAGCAAGAAGCGGAGGCACAGCATTTCCGATTTGCGTGTACTGCTGTGTTCTATTGCCCTCGAAGAAGTAATTATCAGGGAAGGTCTGCAGTCGTGCAGCTTCTCGAACAGTCAAACTCCGGCACTGACTTGGATCGGGGTGTATGTAGTAATGACCATCTTTGGCTATGTGAGCAACAACAGTCGTCGATGGTCCATCTGCCATTTGAACCCTGAAACGGTCACTAAAGGGTACAGAAGCGGAAGAAACATTCTCGTGAGCCGGTAGGAGTTGCTCAGGGAATTGATGTATTTTCGGAGAGACTCGATACAGCTTTGCAAAGCTCGCTGCAAAAATATACCTATGCAGGTCAGAACGCATATGGCTCCTGGCCTCATGCTGCAGGACTCCCTTTATTCTAGGGTCCAAGAACCATTCACGCTGCTTGGTACTCATCTTTGGAGATAAGAAGCTACAAGGAATGAACCGACTACCGTTAGAGCTCAAACGCCGCGCGTCTTTTGCTGCATCGTGCATGGTATCTATTAGATCGCCTCGGCCTGCTACATAAGGGCGCAAAAGGATAGAACTGGCCTCCTCCAAGGCCGCAAGCCAGTCCTCAAGGGAATCCCCTCCCCTCGAAATTTTACTACGTAGTGGAGGAAGCCCGGACAGCGCCTGCTCTACGGTAAAAGCCGTTTGGCTGGGCTCCAGCACCAGGTTTTTTGAACGCTCCAACAGAGCTGGACACGTTGAAGCGACGTCCGAACGGACACCGAATAGGATGACTCTGTGTCTCGTCTGCGGTAGGCCAAAACGCTCGGCCTGGATGACAAAGTCGTGTGGAGCTAGTTTCTCCACGTCATAGGGAACAACAAAGGAACGGATGCTGTACGACAGATCTCCAGCAGGGGTCGAAAGGTCTTCGAGAATCTGTTGAAAGATGTGAGAACCACCATGCTTCGAGGACAAGATCCCTTTTACGTTTTCCATAACGAAGATCGTTGGGCGAAACTCGCGAATAATCCGGAGGTACTCCTTGTAGAGGAAGTGCTTCTCGTCACTCTCAAACTCCTCTTGGCTCTCGCGGGTCCGCCGGGCGCGACCTGCGACAGAGTATGCTTGGCACGGTGGACCGCCAATGAGAACCCACTCATTTGCGCCAGCCAGAGCTTCCCTGATCCAATGGTCGACGTCCTCAGGAGAATCCTTACCAAGCTCGGCGAGCTTTGCTTCTTGTGAAGCTTTCACAGCTTCCGCAGGAACGTCCGGGTGCTTGAACAGCTCCTCGCGAGTGATCTCACCTCTAATATATTGATAGTAAGCCTCAGGTACTTCGCCCTTTGGAAACGCGCGGAACAACGCCCGGAGTGAAAGGGTTGCGTGGGCAACCGGATCCTTTTCAATAGAAACACGGAGATTGAATTTGCGTGTTCCCTGTCCATGACCGCTGATGGAAGAGAATCCTTCCCCGAGTCCGCCCGGCCCCGCGAAGAGGTCGATGACCGGGATTGATTCCTTGAAATTCATTATTAGTCGATACGCCTAAGGCGAAAGTAAAAAAGCGCAATATTGCGCTCAAGAGGACGCAGCCCCCAAGAGACGCGCTTAATGAGCGGGAGATGGTACCGGTTCGCCAAGTAGCGAGCAAGAAATGAGGGAGCCGAGGCGGTCGCCGATATTTGGCCGTATTGGTCCATACTGCTCTGTAGGAGTGCACCGGATTTATATGAGAGTCTTCCGAGAAACGACCACGACTCGCTCGCCCCGGAACGCTGCTCGGCCAGGATGTCCTCAACCGTGCGTTCATGACCTGCCTTCACCAGTTTCAAGTCGTATCCGGCCGCTTCCAATAACCGGACAAGGGCCGAGACGCTCATATCCCCTTTAGCCATTGTTTCCATACGCGCCACCGTTGAACGTGAGACGCCAGCTCGACTGGCCAAGGCTTCCTGGCTCAAATGGGCCTCACCTCGAGCCTGTTTCAGCATTTCGGCCACATCAAACAGGGTGGTCATTTGTAGCCCTCGAGCATCAAACATCTATATTTTTATGATTGCTGTAGCCCTGGGGACACAACGTTACGTGTTTTTTGATTCGTAATTAGTGCAGCACCTTGTTGCACAAATAGAGCGACGAATTTCTGGATACCACTAAACCTAACAGCCTTTATCCAATCTCTCGCCAACAAAAAAGGCCTTGCCATGCAAGACCTTTTTTCATACCCGGGGTAAGCGCGGCCCCTTTGTTATCTCACCTCAACAATATCCAAAGCCCGATTCGCCAATAGTTCACTCACCTCGATCACCTGCAAAATACCCATCGCAACACGCCGTCGCGACCCATCCAGATCAAACGCCAAATCACTGATCATGGCATTTGCCGAAGCCAGGTTTTCACTGAGGCTGGCAAGCAAACATTCCGAATCAACATCCGGCGCAATACGGAAAATGCTGTTGGGATTGTCAGACGTTTCCGTCTTCGGCGTAGGCTTCAGATAAAAATCCAAAGCCCGATTGGCAGCATCATCAAGCTTCTTGTTACGAGCAGACTGAGCGCGAGACACATGCTCATCTGGAGTTGGCGGGTTTGGTGTAATTTTAGCCATGGTAAAGCTCCTAGAGTCTGTTGGAGCTACCACCATTCGCTGCGAAACGAAGTTGGGGTGGCAGCTGTACGCGGGTTCGCAGACCGGGACTCTAGGGACCGGCAGACCCAAGGGGTCTCCCACGCACAGCCACCTCTGACGAAATCACAGACATGGGTAATCTGCTTTCGAAGGTGACGTTGTGCGCCTATAGAGTCCGGGCTGCGAAACCCGATCACTGATGCTCAGTGACAAGACTCAAACTACCGACGGGCCCCAAAACGCACAAGCCGGCCGATTCTGGCGTAGTTGTAGGCAATGGCGCAAGAAAACGTCAGTCGCGCCCTGGATTCCAAGCGCCCAATAAACACCGCGCCGCACCACCCCACCAAGAGAGAATAACGTGTCGCCGTTTTGCGATTTCTGCGACACGTTCCGCCCTCATGTCGCTGCCGGCGACATGAGAACAAAACGTGTCGTCAAAATGGCGTTTTAGCGACATGACAGGTAAAGCGACTTCTTCGGACTGACTCGCCCCTCACCCCAACGTATTCAAACAAACCACCTTCGGCTGGGTCATTTCCTCATACGCAAAGCGCACCCCTTCCCTGCCCAAACTCCCATACTTCGAGCCACCAAACGGCATCGCATCAAACCGAAAATCCGACGAATCATTGATCATCACGCCCCCCGCTTCGATCCGCCGCGCAGCGCTCATCGCCGTGGACAGATCATTGGTGAAAATCCCAGCATGAAGCGCGTATTCAGGCTCGTTAGCCAACGCAATCGCCTCATCAAACGTCTCAAACACCTGCAACACCACCACCGGCGCAAACGCTTCGTTGCACCAAATCCGGCTGGAATGATCGACATTTTCCAAGACAGTAGCCGCATAGCAATTGCCCTGACGCCGATGCCCGCAAAGCAGCGTGGCGCCTTGCTCCAGGGCTTCGTTCACCACCTGTTCAGCGTTCTGCGCGGCTTGCTGGGTGATCATCGGGCCGATGTCGGTGTTGGCAAGCAGCGGGTTGCCAACCACGAGGGCTTGGGCCTGGTTGACGAAGCGCTCCCGGAAAGCTTCGTAGACCGGTGCATGAATGAGCAGCCGTTGGGTGCCAATGCAATTTTGCCCAGCAGCCCAGAAAGCGCCGGAGACGCAGCTGTCGACGGCGGCGTCGAGGTTGCAGTCGCCCATGACGATGACGGGGGCGTTGCCGCCGAGGTCCATGGCGAGTTTTTTCAGGCCGGCGGTGCGGGCGATTTGTTCGCCGGTGACGAAGCCGCCGGTGAAGGAGATCATGCGCACGTCGCGGGCGGCGACCAGGGCTTTGCCCAGTTCGGCGCCGCCGGTGGCGACGGTGACTACGGTTTCGGGGAGGCCGGCGGCGACGAGGTAGGAGACGAGTTTGAGGGCGGACAACGGCGCCAGTTCGGACGGTTTGAGGATCACTGCGTTACCGCCAGCGATGGCCGGGCCGAGTTTGTGGGCGACGAGGTTGAGCGGGTCGTTGTAGGGGGTGATGGCGACGATCAGGCCGAGGGGTTCGCGGGTGAACCAGCCTTGGCGCGATTCGGCGCCTTCGTAGGCGTCGAACGGGATGATTTCGCCGGCGTTGCGCTTGGCTTCTTCGGCGGAGAGCTTGAGGGTGTTGACGCAGCGTTTGACTTCTTTTTCCGCCTGTTTGAGGGTCTTGCCGGCTTCGTCGACGATCAGCCGGGCGAAGGCTTTGGCGTCGCGTTCGATGTTCAGGGCGGCGTGTTCGAGGATGCTGGCGCGGCGATGACGTGGGAGTGCGGCGCAGGCTTTGGCGCCGCTGCGGCCGGTCTCGAGCAGGTGCGGAACTTCTGAGGCGCACACGTCGGCGACGCTGCCGACGATGCTGCCGTCAAACGGGTTGAGGACTTCGATGTGCGGTTCGACGACCGCCAGGGCCAGGCGCGATACGTTCACAGGGTGTGCTCCTGTTTGCGGGTTGCCGATTGGTGGATGTGGATGATGTCCGACAGCAGTGCGAAGGCGGTTTCGATGCGGCCTGCGCCCGGACCGGAGACGGTGACGGCGCCGAGCAGTTCGCTGGTGAAGGACACGGCGTTGGTGGCGCCGCTGATGCTCGCCAATGGATGGTCGTTGCTCAGCAGGCGCGGTTCGACGCTGGCGCTGATGGAGCCGTCGGCCTGGCGGGTGGCGGCGCCGATGAGTTTCCAGCGGGCGCCGTCGCGGCGGGCTTTTTCGATGTCGTCGAGGCTGAGGGACGAGATGCCGCTGCAGCTGACGTCGTTGACGGTGAGTTTGGCGTCCAGCAGTTCGTTGGCGAGGATCACCACTTTCAGGCGCACGTCATGGCCTTCGACGTCTGCCGTCGGGTCGGCTTCGGCGTAGCCGAGGGCTTGGGCCTGGCTGACGGCTTCGGCGAAGCCGAGGCCGCCTTCCATGGAGGTGAGGACGAAGTTGGAGGTGCCGTTGAGGATGCCTTCGAAGCCGGTGATGGAGCTGCCGGCCAGGGGTTGCTTGGCGAGGCGGATGACGGGGGTGCCGCTCATCACCGAGCCTTCGTATTCGAAGGCGACGTTGTTGCGTTGGGCCAGGGCCTTGAGTTCGGCGCCGTGCAGGGCGATGGGGCCTTTGTTGGTGGTGACCACGTGTTTGCCGCGCTCCAAGGCCCAGCGGCAGAACGAGGTGGCGGGCTCGCCGTCCACTGGGTTAGTGAAGGTGGCTTCGGCGATGATGTCGGCGCCGCAGTCCTTGATCACGGTTTCGTTGAGCGCATCGACGGTGCCGCCGGGGAGTTGCGCCATGGCGCCTTGGGTGGCGGGCAGGCGGGCGAGCGACGCGGCGTCGAGGCCGTGGCGGTTCATCACCGAACCGAGGAACAGGTCGGTCACGCCGACGATTTTCAGGGTGAAGCCGAGTTCGGTTTTCCACTGCTGATTGCGCTCGGCAATCAGTTGGGCCAATGCCCGGTTCACACCGCCGAAGCCGACTAGCGCGAGTTTGTATTCAGTCATTTTTGTTATGTCCTTGATCCCGGTGATGAGGTTTGTTGGATCAAGATTAGGGGTGTGGGGTGGGCAGTGAAATATGCCAATTTGCTCTATTTTTTGGGCGTTTTGACCAGGGCGTGGGCAAAGCGGTGGGTAGGGAAAAGACCCACTTATATCTCAGATTGGTGAGGTCCATTTGTGGCGAGGGAGCTTGCTCCCGCTGGGCTGCGAAGCGGCCCCAAATCATTTAGCGCGGTGGGTCAGGTCGATTGAGGTCAACTTGGTTGGGGCTGCTTTGCAGCCCAGCGGGAGCAAGCTCCCTCGCCACGGGTTGGATGTAGGTTCAGACCACCGACGACAACACAAACGACGTCACGGTGTTCTCCACCCCCGGCAACGCCGAGATGTCTTTCCAGACCTTGTGCACTCGCTCCGGGTTCGCCGCGGCCACCCGCAGCATCAAATCAAACTCGCCGCTCATCACATCGCACTGGAGCACTTCGGGCATGGCTTGCAGGGCCTGAAGTACTTCGGCGCCGCGCATGCGGTCGTAGCGGTAGACGAAGATCACCGCGTTGATGTTCGACGACGCTTGCGCGCCCTCGCCGGTGCGTACGGTGTAGCCCTGGATCACGCCGTCGCGTTCGAGGCGTTCGATGCGTTGGCGGACGGCGTTGCGCGAGAGGTTGACCTTGGCCGCCAGCTCGGCGTGAGCGGCGCGGGCGTTGAGGCGCAGTTCGGCGATGATGCGTTCGTCGAGGGGGTCGAGGATTCGCTTCATGGGGCCTCCGGCTACAGGGTGCCGAGCAGTTGATGGAGAGCGCCGAGGTCGTCTGGCTGGATGCGATGGTTCTGCGCCGGGCCATGCGCGGACATCGAACGTTGTTGAGCCGCTACGAGGATCCCCAGCTCACCGAGCAACACCGCCGATTTAATAGGCGAGATCTCGCCCAAGGTCACCATCGGCGCCACCAGACTGCGGCGGTACAAACGGGCCGCGAGCACGCCGGTGGCAGTGTGTGGATCGATGACATAACCGGTGTCGCGGTACAACGAGGTGATCTCTTCCAGCGTCTGCTCATCACTGACCGCGTACGAGTCGATGATCATCCGCGCCTGCAACCAGAACTCGTTGGCGATGCTCATTTCGCCACGGGTTTCAAAGGTGTGCATCAGCGCGCTCACCGCTTGGTCATCGTGCCCGTAGAGCTCCCAGAGAAACCGTTCCAGGTTGGAAAAGATCGACAAATCCATGGCCGGCGACAGGGTCTTGCTGGCGCGCAGTCGCGAGTAGTGGTTCTTCAAAAAGAACTGATGCAGCGCGTCATTCTGGTTGGTGGCGACGATCATCTGCGTGATCGGCAAACCCATCTTCTGCGCGATGTAGCCGGCATAGACTTCGGCAAAACTCGCCGCCGGCACGCTGAAACCGATGGGCCGTTGACCGCCGCCCAGTTGCAGCACGGCGTGGAAATAAAACACCAGCTGCGCCATGACGCTGACCCAGTTGCTGGAGTTGAAACTGATCGCCTCATGCTCTCGGAACAGTTGCGTGACGAGGGTCTGGCACTCATCGAAACTGCCCTCCACGGCCACTTGATGCACCCGCGGATGGGCCGTCGCTTGCAGGTCTTGAAGCTGGTCTTGTGGTACGCCGGCCTCGGGATAAATCACCACCACGTCGGTCTCGTCGCAGTGCTTGAACGCTTCGATGGCGGCCAGGCCGGTGTCGCCATTGGTGACGCCAATCACCACGGCGCGGCGTCCGCGTTTGCGCAGAAAATATTGCACCAGCCGCGCCTGCAACTGCGCGGCGAAATCCTTCGAGGAACGGGTCGGGCCGTGGAACAATTCCAGCACCCATTCGTTGCGATCGACTTGATGCAAAGGCGCCAGGGAGCGATGGCTGAACTGGCTGCCGGCCTCCTTGAGCAGACGCTTGAAATCATCTTCCGGGATCGCCTCGCCCACGAACGGACGCATCACTCGATAGGCCAGTTCGTCATAGGACAAAGTGGACCAATTGGCGATGTCCTGGGGTTCGAATTGCGGCAATTCGATGGGGACGAACAGGCCGCCGTCCTCGGCGATGGCCGACAGCACGACTTTTTCGAAATCGACCTGCACGGCGGAATTTCGGGTACTCACATAGCGCATGGTCAACTCCGTAAACACTTCATTTGAAACGATGCGCCTGCTCCACCAACCAGGTGGAAAACTTCGCCGCGTCCGGGTGTTGCTCGGCCCCGGAACTGCGCACCAGGTAAAACGATTCGCTGGCTTCGATGCGCTGGGCGAAGGGTTCGACCAGACGTCCGTCCGCCAGCAAGTCACTGACCATCGACGACCGCGCCAAGGCAATCCCCTGCCCCAGCTCGGCCATGCGCAAGGTGCAGACCAGCGTGTCGAACTGCATGCCGGTCGAGGAATCAACCGAGTCCGCGCCGACCCTGTTCAACCAATAACCCCAACCTTCTTCGTAGCCCAGCACGTGCAACAGCGGATGTTTTGCCACGTCCGCTGGCACGTTCAGCGTGGCCATCAGGGCTGGCGAACACACCGGGAACAAAGTGTCCCAGGTCAGGCGCTGCGACACCAGGCCAGGCCATTGACCGTGGCCCCAGCGGATTTCCATGTCGTCCTCACCGTCGAGTTCCTTGACCCAGATGTTGCTGATGTAGCGGATGTCGACCTGCGGATGAGCCTGGCGAAAATCCACCAGTTTCGGCGCCAGCCAATGCACGAAAAACGCCAGGCTGCCGCGCACCTTGATCGGCCGGCGCTTGTGCTGGCCGAATATCTCGTTGGTGCCCACCGCCAATCGCGTGATCGCATCCTGGACTACGGGCAGGAAGGCCTGGCCTTCTTCGGTCAGGCCCAGGCCGCGGGGCAACCGCTTGAACAGCGCCACGCCCAAGTGACTTTCCAGTTGGCGGATCTGCTGGCTGACCGCGCCTTGGGTCAAAAACAATTCGTCGGCGGCGTGGGTGAAGTTCAGGCAGCGGGCGGACACTTCGAACGCCCGTAGCCAGTTCAACGGGGGCAACGTTTTCTGCTTCATGGTCTTACCTCGTTGACCCCCACGCACCGGGCCCGTTTGCCCGCCCGTCGACGCGGTTTAGAACGCGTCGGACGGTTGTGCCGCAAGGGCGACCGACAAGCGTCTCTGGCGGCCTTTGCGAGTAATGTAATACACGAAGTAACACCAGGCGATGAAGGGCAAGCCGAAGTACAGCGCCACCCGTTGCTCTGGGTCGAAGGCAATGCCTACGCACGCCAGGCTGCAGCAAACCAACGCTCCCAGCGGTACCCACGGATAACCACGGACGCGGAACGTCAGGTCGCGCACATCGCCGCCATTGGCGACGAAGTGCCGACGGAACGCTATCTGGCTTGCGGCGATGCTCATCCATACCACCACCACGGCGAGGCCGGAAATCGACACCAGCGCCAGGTAGATGGTGTCGGCGGCAAACACGCTGCTGAGCAGCGAGGCGGCGCCGCCGGCCATGCTGACGATGATCGCGTTAAGCGGCGTGCCCATGCGGGTCAGGGACGAGAACTGCTTGGGCAGGTGGCCTTGGTCGCTGAGGGTCCAGAGCATCCGCGAGGCGGCGTATAGACCAGAGTTGGCCGCCGACAGCAAGGCGGTGATGATCACGAAGTTCATGATGTCGGCCGAATACGGAATGCCGATGTAGGTGAAAACGGTGACGAACGGGCTCTCCACCAGACCGGCCTGTTCGCGCGGCAGCAGCGTCGCCAGGACAAAAATGGTCCCGACGAAAAACACCGCCAGGCGCAGCACGGTGGTGCGGATGGCGCGGGGCACATTGCGTTGTGGGTCCTTGGTTTCGCCGGCGGCGATGCCGATCAGTTCAGTGCCGGAAAACGCGAAGGACACCGCCAGCAGCGTCATCGCAATCGGCATGAAACCCGTAGGGAAAAGCCCTTCGCGAGTGAAGTTACTCAAGCCGATGCTGTGGACCTGATCGATGTTCAACAGGCCCAGAATTGCGCCACCGCCGATCAGCAGGAACACCACCACGGTCAGCACTTTGATCAGCGAAAGCCAAAACTCGGTTTCGGCGAACAGCCGCACCGAAATCACGTTGGTCAAAAACACCAAGCCCGCGAACAGTGCGCTCCAGATCCACACCGGTGTGTCGGGAAACCAGCGGGTCATGAGGATGCCGGCGGCGGTGAACTCGGAACC
The DNA here is from genome assembly GCF_051131955.1 of Pseudomonas sp. Z4-20. Classification (NCBI taxonomy): domain Bacteria; kingdom Pseudomonadati; phylum Pseudomonadota; class Gammaproteobacteria; order Pseudomonadales; family Pseudomonadaceae; genus Pseudomonas; species Pseudomonas sp. Z4-20. The sequence continues at coordinate 743,150 of NZ_CP071641.1, read as the reverse complement.
GATCGCCACCGTCCACGTCAGCCAATACAGCCAAGCCACGGTATAGCCAGTGCCGGGGCCGAGGAAGCGCGTGGCGTAGGTGCTGAAAGAGCCGGTTTCCGGCATCTGCACCGCCAGTTCACCGAGGCACATCATCACCATGTAAACCATCAGCGCGCCGATGATGTAGGCGATCACCGCGCCCATCGGGCCGGCCTGGTTGACGGTGTAGCCGGAAGTCAGGAACAGCCCGGTGCCGATCACGCCGCCCAAGGCGAGCATGACGATATGGCGCGTCTGCATTTCCTGTTTGAAGCCGGCCCGCGTACTGCTTTGTTGTTCTGTTAGGGACATGGGTTGTTCTCATGAAATGCCAGGGCGCGCATCTGCGTCTGCGCGAGTCAGACAAGCGCCGCTGAGCTTTTATTATTATTCCTATTCATGAACGCCCCGCTGACAGCCTTGTCGCGGGGTTATCAACTTGCTGACTTCAGTTTGCGGTCTCGCTGTGGACTTCATTGAGTTGCGGATCAAGGGTCTTTCTGACGAAGGCGAATGCCTGTTTCAGATCGTCCACCAGATCGTCCGTGTCTTCGATGCCGACCGAGACCCGCACCAGCCCTTCGGATATGCCCAGGGCGAGGCGTTCCTCTAAAGTATTTTCGACATGACTGGTGGTGCGGGCCGGGCCATAGATGGTTTCCACCGCGCCAAGATTGCCCGCGCAATGAGCAAACCGTAGGCGCGGCAACAGCACCTTGACCGTGTCCATGCCGCCCTTCAGGACAAAACTGACGATGGCGCCGAAACCGGACATTTGCGCACAGGCCACGGCGTGATTCGGATGGCTCGGCAGGCCGGGATAGTTGACCGATTCCACCAAGGGTTCGGTGCAGAGATAGTCGGCCAGGGCGCGGGCGCTGGACTGCTGTTGGCGCATGCGCAGGGCCAGGGTCTTCATGCCACGGATGATCATGTAGGCCGAGAACGGATCGAGTGTCGCGCCGTTGATTTCCCGGTAGTGACGCACCTTCGCCATCAAGGCTTCGCTGCCGCACACCAGGCCGCCGAGCACATCGCCGTGGCCGCTGAGGAATTTGGTCGCGCTGTGGATCACCACGTCCACGCCCAACGCCAGCGGGTTCTGGTTCAGCGGCGTGGCGAAGGTATTGTCCGCCACCACCACGGCGCCGACGCGTTTTGCGGCGGCGACCAGACGGCGGATGTCGAGTATTTTCAAGGTCGGGTTGGTCGGCGTTTCCAGATACAGCACCTGGCAGCCCTTGGCGATTTCGCGCTCGATTTCCTCATGGTCGAAGGTCTCGCACAAGGTCACCGCGACGCCGGTGCGCGGCAGGAATTCTTCGAAGATCTTGTTGGTGCCGCCATAGCTGTCCTTGGTCGAGACCACGCGATCGCCATTGGCGAGGAAGGTGTAGAGCACGCTGCTGATCGCCGCCATGCCGCTGCTGAACGCCACGGCGGACTCAGCCATTTCCAGCTCGCGAATCTTCGCTTCGACGGTCTCGACAGTGGGGTTGCTCATGCGGCTGTAAATGAAACCGGGGGCCTTGCCCAGCGCGACGTCGTACCAGACGTCGATGTCGTCGTAACCGTATGCAGCGCTGACCACGATGGGGGTCTGGGTGGCGTTGTAGGGATGCCTGACTTGCTCCCCTCCCCACACCGCCCGGGTGCCCGCTCCTGCGTTGATCAGCCCTGCGCTGTCAGGTTTTTTGTTCATTGTGACTACTCGCACTGAGGGGGCGGACGTTGAGCCATCCGCCGGATCTGTGGGCCAATATAGGGAAAAGCCGCGCCCCCGAGAAACGATGTTATCGGTGCCAAAGGGGCGATTTTTTTAATGGCTGGATGAATTAGGGATTTGCCCTACACGTACTGTCACCTTCCCTGACTTATTTCTTCAGCCAACCCCGGCACAGTCTCGCGCCCACCTCTGTGTTGCGAGATGTCTGCATGGCCAACTACGACAAAATCCTTGCCCAGGGCAACATCATCGGTTCGCTGGTGATGGCAGCCATGGATTCTGACCAGCCGGATGTCGAGGCGGTGTTGCAGGACTTTCGCCACTGCCTGAACGACTACGACAGCTGGGCGGAACGTTTCTGGACTGGTCGGGCGTTGGACATCGAACAGATGTTCAAGGTGGGCAACGAGGTGTCGCTCGCACCAGCGAAAAATGGCGGCAAGCAGGTCAGCGCCGTAGTGGCGGCCTGCCCGGCCCAGGGCCCGTTGACGCTGGTGCACATGTTCCAGTCCTCGCGTTTCGTGCCAATCGGCGACACACCGGTGATGCTCGAACCGGTCATCGGGGGCGAGCAGGGGAAGGAAGTATTTGGCGAGCCAGTCCGTCACGTTATCGGCCCCAGCGGGATCTTGGAGATCCCCGAGTGCGATCGCGGCCAGCGTTACCGCATCACTTTTTTCCCTGATGTCACGACCGATCATGTGAAGGCTTTGTACGCCTCCTACCACCTCGTGATCGCCGAGCTAGAAGGTTGGCTGAAAGCCGAGTGGAACGAGTTTCAACCGCTCTGGAAAGAGTTCTCCGAAAGCGGCTTCGTGAAGCGCTTCAACGTCTTGCAAGAAGCCGAGCAGCGCGGTTTTGAAAGAGCCGTGTATGGACTGTGGGACAACGTCAAACAGATCTTTAATCTGTTGGCGGACCTGCAGGCCAACAGTGAAAAGTTGCTGGAATACCTCACCGAGGTCGAGCTTGAGCAATTGGTGAAAGCTTCATCGCAGGCGATTGCCAAGGCCCTGATGATCTTGAGTGACGAGCCTTTGCTCTTCGTCTACACCGCGGCCTTCACCAGTTGGCTGCAGATGCTGCCGCCGCAGTATGTGACCGAAGTCATGGGCGAAATGCGCGCCTCGGTGCTGATCAACTTCCTTTTGACGGCTGTCACCGGTGGCCTGGGTTTGGGGCTAAGCCTGAGCGGCAAGGCGCTGAAATTGATCCGTTCGGAAAGGGCCCGGGGGTGGTTGAAGGCCTCGAGCCAGCGCCTGGGGCAACTCGGCGGCGATCGCCTCGACAAACATACCGATGCACTGAAACCGCTGGTGATCAACGGCCGAGGAACATCGGCGGGACCGGCGCCGGTCACGCCTTTACAGATCACCGCTGGGGATTCCGCGCCGCTGTCGGTCAGTAATCCGCTCCCGGTCGTGCGGGAAAAATCCCTGCCTTCTACACAGCTAAGCAAATACGAACCCCACGACGACGCCCCCGCCCAATCGAAAAACCCCAACGGCGATCCCGCCGACAACGCCGACCAGACCCGCACCCACGGCTGCCCGGTGTCGATGGTCACCGGCGAAGAACTGCTGACCCTGGAAGACGGCACCCTCGACGGGCGTTTGCCCTTCGTCTTCACCCGTCTTTATCGCACCAGCGCTGCCGACCTGGACATTGGCCTCGGCCGTGGCTGGAGTCATGCCCTGGCCCATCGCCTGTTGATCGAAGGCGAGCAGGTCATCTGGATCGACCAGGAAAACCGCCGCACCACATTTCCTCGACCACACCTGCAACGCCCGGCGATCCACAACAGCCTGGCCCGTGCGGCGATCTACCTGAGCCGCGAACCGGACGAGCTGATCATCGCCCAACCCGGCGACGGTGTGCCTTTCCTACACTTTCGCGACGGTCATCTGATCGCCCTGAGCGATCGGTACGACAACCGCCTGACGATCCAGCGCAACATCTACGGCGACATCAGCCGCCTGGACAACGGCGCTCGGCGCTGCCTGCGCCTGCGCTACGAACACCGCCACCTGGTCGCCATCGACTACCAGAGTTTTCACCTGGAACTGCTGCCGGACGAAGCCTGGCGCACCGAACAGACGCTGGTGAGCTACCGCTACGACGCGCGTTGGCGACTCATCGAAGCGACCAACGCCGCCGGCGAAAGTGAACGCTACGACTACGACGACCAGCACGTCATCCTCCAACGGCAACTGGCTGGCGGGGCGAGTTTTTATTGGGAATGGCAAGGCCTCGGCCCGGCGGCCCGCTGCGTGCGGCACTGGGCCTCGTTCGCACAAATGGACAGCCGCTACAGCTGGGGCGAGGACGGTAGCGTCACGGTCCAGAACCTCGATGGCAGCCGGGAAGTGTACGTCCATGACGACCGGGCGCGGCTGGTGCGCCAAGTCGATCCTGATGGCGGCGAACACCTCAAGGCCTATGACGAACAGGGTCGGCTGGTCGCTGAGCAGGATCCACTCGGCGCGGTGACCGAATACCGCTACGACGAAGTCGGACGGCTGGTGGCGCTGATTCCGCCCGAAGGCGAGCCCACGTCCTACGAGTACCGCAACGGTTTCCTGCACGCCCGGCATCGCGGCAACGCGGTGTGGACCTACCGGCGCAATGAACAGGGCGATGTGATCGAGGCCATCGACCCGGATCGCCACAGCACCTGGTACTCCTACGACACCCAAGGCCAGCTGATCTCCATCCGCTACCCGGACGGCAGCCAGCACACTTTTGTCCGTAATCGCCTAGGCCAGTTGACCGAAGAAATCCTGCCCGACGACAGCCAGCGGATCTTTTCCTACGACGCCCTCGGGCGTTTGCTGACCCGCCAGGACGAACATGGCGCCATCACCCATTACCAATGGGACGCCGTGGGCCGTTTGCTGCAAACCACCTTGCCCACCGGCGCAACCCGCGCCTGGAGCTACAACGCCTACGGCAAGGTCAGCGCCGAACGCGACGAACTGGGGCGCATCACCCGCTACGAATACGCCGACGACCTGCACCTGATCAGCCGCCGCCTCAACCCCGACGGCAGCGAGCTGAAATACCGCTATGACTCGGCGCGGCTGTTGCTGACCGAAATCGAGAACGAATCCGGTGAAAAATATCAGCTGGACTACACGCCCAACGGACTGATCCGACAGGAAACCGGCTTCGACGGCCAGCGCACCGGCTACGCCTACGACCTCAACGGTCACCTGCTGGAAAAGACCGAGTTTGGTTCCGACGGTAATCAACGGGTCACCGCTTACCAAAGGGATTCTGCAGGACGCCTGCTGCGCAAGACCTTGCCCGACGGCGAAACGGTTGAGTACCGCTACGACGGCCTTGGGCGTCTGGTCAGTGTCGACGACGGCCATTGGCCGCTGGCCTACGAATACGACGCGCAAGACCGCCTCGTCGCCGAACACCAAGGCTGGGCCACCCTGCGTTATCGATATGACAAAACTGGTCGTTTAATTCATTGCCGCCTGCCGGATCGCAGCACCCTCGACTATCGCCACCTCCCGGGCGGCGCGCTCATCGCCATCGACCTCAACGGCACGTGCCTGACCGAGCACCGCTTCAAAGGCGGACGCGAACAGCAACGCCAGCAGGGTCTATTGCTCAGCGACTACAGCTACGACGAACAAGGCCGCCTCAAGGCCCAGACCGTGTGGCAGACCCAGCAACAGCAATTGTTCTGGCGCGATTATTCCTACGACTCCAATGGCAACCTCGCCGCGCTGTCCGACACACGAAACCGCCGCAGCTACCAATACGACCAGCAAGATCGCCTGCTGCGCATCGACTACGCCCACAGCCAAGCCCCGGAACGCTTCGCCCACGACCCGGCCGGCAACCTGCTGATGCAAGACCGCCCCGGCCCGACCACCCTCAAGGGCAACCGACTCTTGATGGAGGGCGACCGCCACTACGACTACGACGCCTACGGCAACCTGATCCGCGAACGCCGCGGCACAGCCCAATGCCTCGTCACCGAATACCGCTACGACAGCCAACACCGCCTCATCGGCGTCACCGGCCCGGACGGCAACGAAACGTCCTACCGCTACGACGCCTTCGGCCGACGCATCAGCAAGACCGTGGACGACCAGACCACTGAGTTTATCTGGCAAGGCGACCAAGTCGTCGCCGAAAGCAGCGACCAGCACTACCAAAGCTACATCTACGAACCCGGCACCTTCCGCCCCCTCGCCCTGCTCGAAGGCGAAGGCCCAGAAAAAGCCACGCCGTTCTACTACCACCTCGACCACCTCGGCACGCCCCAGGAACTCACTAGCCACCAAGGCGAAGTGGTCTGGGCGGCGCGGTACAACGGCTACGGCAAACTCACCGAACTGCGCCACGGTGGCGGTCCGAGACTGCACCAACCACTGCGTTTTCAAGGCCAATACCACGACCGGGAAAGCGGCCTGCACTACAACCGGCACCGGTACTACAATCCGGAGACGGGACGGTACCTGACGCTGGATCCGAGCAAGCTCAAGGGTGGGCTCAATGGGTATCGGTATACCCTGAACCCGACGGGGTGGGTGGATCCGTTGGGGTTAGCCTGTCAGTGTCCTGGTGATATTGAGGCGGATGGGCCGTTCAGCGAAATTGTGCCGGGGGGAGGTTTGGCTGCGCATGAGGCTCGAGGTGGGCATTTGATAGAAAAACATGTCGGGCGCTCTGAAGATCAACTGAGGAGACGCCTCGATTCGGAGCCTCGCGTACCTACTGCTTCTACATTTCCGGACAGGGCTACGGCAGAGTCAGCTGTTTCCAGCGTGCTAAGGACAAGAAAGGGGGAGGTAGATGACTTCTTAATTAACAGATCGAGAACATCGCTTACCCTACAGCAACCCTTTACCTCCCCAGTTGGAGTCGGCGTTATACGAGAAACTGGAAACGCCCCAGGCGCACAAGCCGGCGGATTCTGGCGTAGTTGTAGGCAAAGGCGCAAGGCGATGTCGGCCAGTTATCGATGCTGCGGATTTCAGGACGACGGCTGTAAGAAAACGGAACCCAATCCGGCGAGCGCTCTCAATTCTAAAGAGAGCAACCAAACCTCGGAGCCCGCCACCATGACCCCTCCAACCCTCACCTTCGCCCAACTCCACCCCGGCGATCGCTTCACACTCCCCGCCGATCACCGCCTATTCACCAAGCTCACCGACAGCACCGCCCGCGAGCACAGCGTGCATTCGATTAATCTCAAGGAAGAAGGCTACGGTAATACCGAAGACCCCATAAAAAACCTGCCCGGGGAAGCACCGGTCGAGTACGTCCCGGTCGGCGGCCCGTTGCGGGCTGGGGGTTAGCTTTGGGGCTGCTGCGCAGCCCAGCGGGAGCAAGCTCCCTCGCCACAGGTTCAGCGTTTTTCATATCTCCCAGGGTGTTTCATGCAGATAAATGCGCGAATAGATGCCTACCCGCGCACATTCTCAAGAAATACCCGCCGTCCCCCCTCAACCTATCGTAATCTCGCACCTGCACAAGCCCAGCCCCGAATCCGGCCGAGATCACAGACCCAATGCCCTCCATCTATCAACTCAAGCCCGCCTTCCAGAATCTGCTCCGCCCCACCGTCCAGCGCCTTTACAACAACGGCGTCACCGCCAATCAGGTCACGCTCCTGGCCGGCATCGTGTCCGTGTTGGTGGGGGCGGTGGTTGCCTGGTTCGCCAGCCATCCGTGGATTTTCGTCCTGGTGCCGATCTGGATGTTCCTGCGCATGGCATTGAATGCGGTGGACGGCATGTTGGCGCGGGAGTTTGGCCAGCAATCGCATCTGGGCGCGTACCTGAATGAGCTATGCGATATCATCGCCGACGCCGCCCTGATCCTGCCTTTTGCCCTGTTTGCCGATACCAGTCTGTTGCTCGTGTTGTTGGTCGCGCTGTTGGCGTTGTTCAGCGAATACGCCGGCGTGCTAGGGGCGATGGTCGGGGCTTCGCGGCGCTATGACGGGCCGATGGGCAAGAGTGATCGCGCCTTTGTGTTCGGCGTGCTGGCGACCGGTATTGCCCTGGGTTGGCTCGGGGCGCTCTGGGTGAATGGTGTGATGGCGGTGGTTGCCGCCCTGCTGGTTTATACCTTGGTCAATCGGGTCCGTCATGGCCTGAGCCAAGTGTCGGAAAACGCCCCCTCAGCATAAGGAAGTTGCAATGCGCGAAGCCCAGGAATTGACGTTCACCACCCACGATGGCGTGGAGTTGTTCTACCGGCACTGGCCGGCTGTCGACACTGTTGCGGGTGAACCCCGTCAGGCGGTGTTGTTGTTTCATCGTGGTCATGAACACTCCGGGCGCATTGCGCACTTGGTGGATGAACTGGATTTGCCCGGGTTCGAGTTTTTCGCCTGGGACGCGCGCGGCCATGGCCAGTCGCCGGGCGCTCGCGGCGACAGCCCGAGTTTCGCCACCAGTGCGCGAGATGTGCAGACGTTCTGCGATCACATCGGCGCCACGCATCAGATCGACGAACAGAACATTGCCGTGGTGGCGCAAAGCGTCGGCGCGGTGATTGCGTCCACTTGGGTCCATGACTACGCGCCGCGCATTCGCTCGCTGGTGCTGGCGTCGCCGGCCTTCAAGGTCAAGCTCTACGTGCCGTTTGCCCGTCCGGGCCTGGCGTTGATGCGCAAGTTTCGTGGCAACTTTTTCGTCAACAGTTACGTCAAGGCCAAGTTCCTCAGCCATGACCCGGAGCGCGTGGCGTCCTACGACAACGACCCGCTGATCACCAAGGCGATTTCGGTGAACGTGCTACTGGGCCTGTACGAAGCGGCCGACCGGGTTGTCGCCGATGCCCAGGCGATCCAGGTGCCGACGCAGCTGTTGATCTCCGGTTCCGACTTCGTCGTGCACCGCAAACCCCAGGAACAGTTCTTCGAGCGGCTGGGCAGCCTGCACAAGGAAAAGCACGTCCTGCCGGGGTTCTTCCACGACACCCTCGGTGAGAAGAACCGTGCTCCGGCCATTGCCAGCGCCCGCCGTTTCATCCTGCAAAACTTTGCCCGCCCGCTGGACCGCCCTTCCCTGCTGGATGCCGATCGCCTGGGCGTGACCTGCGCCGAAGCGGAAACCCTCGCCACGCCGCTGCCGCACAATTCGCTGCGTGATCTTTACTGGCGCATGACCCGCGCCAGCATGCGCTTTGGCAGCAAGTTGTCGGCTGGCGTGAAGTTGGGCTTCGACACCGGGTTCGACTCCGGCAGCACCCTGGATTACGTCTACCGCAATCGCCCTACCGGCACTTCGGCGCTGGGCAAAGTGATCGACCAGAACTACCTGAACTCCATCGGCTGGCGCGGCATTCGCCAACGCAAATTGCACGTCGAGGAGTTGCTGCGCCTGGCCATGGGCAAGCTGCACGAGCAGGACCGCGAGGTGCGTATCGTCGACATCGCCGCCGGCCATGGCCGTTACATTCTCGAAGCGCTGCAAGGCGTCAGTCCGCTGCCGGAGTCTATCCTGCTGCGCGACTACAGCGACATCAACGTGCGCGACGGCAATGCGCTGATCGTTGAAAAAGGCCTGGGTGACATTGCGCAGTTCGTCAAAGGCGATGCCTTCGATCGTCAGGACTTGGCGGCGCTGGAGCCCAAGCCGACCCTGGCCGTGGTGTCCGGCTTGTACGAGTTGTTTGCCGACAACCAGATGGTCGGCGCGTCCCTCGCCGGTCTGGCCGAAGCCGTTGAGCCTGGCGGATTCCTGGTCTACACCGGCCAGCCATGGCACCCGCAGCTGGAATTGATCGCCCGCGCCCTGACCAGCCACCGCGCCGGCCAGGCCTGGGTGATGCGCCGACGTACGCAAGCGGAAATGGATCAACTGGTTGAGGCGGCGGGTTTCCGCAAGATCACCCTGCGGGTCGATGAATGGGGCATTTTCAGCGTTTCCCTGGCTCAGCGAGTGCAGTAATGAGCGCCGTCATTGCTCCGGCCCGCGAACCGGCACTGCTGAAACCGGCGGTGCTCTGGCTGCTGTTGCTCGCGCCGCTGTTCTTCACTACCTACGGCTTCGCCACCTGGGTCACCGCCCAGCGCGACGATGTCGGCACGCTGGTGTTCGCCTGGGAAACCCACATGCCATTCATGGCCTGGACCATCGTGCCGTACTGGTCGATTGACCTGCTCTACGGCCTGTCCCTCCTGCTGCCCAACAGCCGCGACGAACTCAAGCGCCACGCCTTGCGCCTGCTCACGGCCCAGGTGATTGCGGTCAGTTGTTTCCTGCTCTGGCCGCTGACGTTTACCTTCCCACGGCCAGAAATGGATGGCGTGTTCGGCTGGATGTTCGACGTGCTGGCGGGCTTCGACAAGCCGTTCAACCAAGCACCGTCGCTGCACATCGCGCTGCTGGTGGTGCTTTGGGTTTGCTATCAACGCCACCTGCAAGGTATTTGGCGTTGGTTGATGCACGGCTGGTTCGCCTTGATTGGCGTGTCGGTGCTGACCACCTATCAACACCACTTTGTCGACGTGCCCACCGGCGCGTTGGCCGGTTGGTTGTGCGTGTGGTTGTGGCCGCTGGACCGGCCGAGTCCGCTGCGAAGTGCCCGGCTGACGAGCGACTCCGCCCGCCGGAAACTGGCCTTGCGTTATGGCCTGGGCGCCGCGGGGTTCTTCACCTTGGCGTTCGCCTTCGGTGGCACCTGGCTCTGGCTAATCTGGCCGGCGGTCGCGGTACTCATGGTCGCGCTGAACTACCTGGTGTTCGGCGCCAGCGGGTTCCAGAAGCGTGAGGATGGCCGGTTGAGCCCGGCGGTGCGTTGGTTGTTGGCGCCGTATCTGGCGGCGGCCTGGATCAATTCCCGCGTGTGGACGCGCAAGCATCCTCAGCCGGATCAGATCGCGGATGACGTCTGGCTCGGACGAATTCCTACCTCGGCGTCGCTTAAAAGCAGCCCGTTTACTGGCGTGCTCGACCTCTGCGCCGAGTTGTCGATGGACAGCACGGCAATCGCCTATCGCAGCTTGCCGGTGCTCGACCTGACGGCACCGACGGCCGAGCAGTGCCTGGACGCGGCGCAGATGATTGAGCAGCTGCGCCAGCACGGGCCGGTGCTGGTCTGCTGCGCCCTCGGTTATTCGCGCAGCGCCACCGCCGTGGCGGCGTGGTTGCTGGACAGCGGTCGCGCCGAGAGTGTCGACGCGGCCATCGCCCAGATTCGCCAAGCCCGGCCGGGTATCGTGTTGCACCCGGCCCATCGCCAGGCGTTGGAGCAACTGTCCAAGGGATTCGGGGCATGGTCATGAGCAGCGACATGGAACTGCACACCGTGGCGAGTCTGTTGCGGCGCGGTCAGTCGCTGGACCAGCTTTCCACTGGCCTGACGCTGCTGGCGGCACTGATCGGCCTGGGCCAATGGCTGGTGGGCAGCATCGATCCGTGGTTATTGTTGATGAGCTTCGGCGTGTTCGTTCTCGGCATGCAGGAGAAATATCTGGCGTTTCGCGTGGCGTTTGATGCCGACCTGTTTCAGATCGTCGCGGATGCCGGCAAGCCGCTGACCGAACGCACCGAGGCGCTGGACGCAGCCCTCGCCAATCTCGGCCTGCAACCGGTCGAGCGTGGCGGGCGTTCATGGCCCGAGCGCAGCCACGGTTCGATGCGACTGCTTCGCCGCCAAGCCTTGTCGGTGGCTACGCAAGCGGTGTTGACGGTGAGCGTCATTCTGGCCAGTCCCTGGCTGATGTTCTCTGGTGTTTAAACAATGAATTACAGGAAAAGATGGCTTTGTGGCGAGGGAGCTTGCTCCCGCTGGGCCGGTCCGACGCTTCGGGCGCAGCGGCCCCAAAACCAAGCACTGCGTTGTGTCAGGCTGATTACATTGAAGCCTAATGGGTCTGCTGCGCAGCCCAGCGGGAGCAAGCTCCCTCGCCACGATGGTTTGTCAGCTATAGAAGTCGCATAAAACCAAAGCTTTCAGGACAAGGAATCCTCATGTTCGAACCCGTGGTCGCCAATCTCATCACCTCCGCCGCGCGCATGGTCACCGGCGCTCGCAGCCTGTGGCTCGGCTGCGCGCCGACGCCGGTGCAGCGGATCTACTTCGCCAACCACAGCAGCCACGGCGACTTCGTGTTGCTCTGGGCCTCGCTGCCGCCGGCGCTGCGCAAGCTCACCCGCCCGGTTGCCGGGGCCGACTATTGGCAGACCAGCCCGATGCGCCGCTACATCATCAATCGGGTGTTCAACGGCGTGCTGGTGGATCGTGAGCGCAAGGACCCGTCCTACAGCCCCTTGCAGCCGATGCTCGATGCGCTGGAAAACGGCGACTCGCTGATCATCTTCCCGGAGGGCACGCGCAATCCGGACGAAGGCCTGCTGCCGTTCAAGAGCGGGATCTATCACTTGATGAAAAGCCACCCCGAGGTCGAAGTGATCCCGGTGTGGATCGCCAACCTCAACCGCGTCATGCCCAAGGGCCGGGTGCTGCCGCTGCCGCTGCTGTGCACCACCAGTTTCGGTGCGCCGCTGCGCATCGAGGACGGCGAAAGCAAAGAGCACTTTCTTGAACGCAGCCGCGCCGCACTGCTGGCGCTGGCCCCGGAGCACGTCTGACATGGATCGATATACCTTGATGTTGTTTGGCGGGATCGGCGCGATTCTGCTGCTGGCTTCGCTGGTCGGTTTCATTCTCAAGCTGCGGACAAAAGGCGCGCCGAATTCGGTCATCGAGAACCTCAACGCCCGGATCAACGCCTGGTGGATCATGGTGCTGGTGATCGGCATCGCGTTCTGGCTCGGCAATGCGGCGGTGATCCTGTTGTTCTACGCGGTATCGTTCTATGCCCTGCGGGAATTCCTGACGCTCACGCCCACGCGACGCAGTGACTACCCGGCCCTGGTAGCGGCGTTCTACCTGGCGTTGCCGCTGCAATACCTGCTGATCTACTTCGACTGGTACGGGCTGTTTTCGATTTTCATCCCGGTGTACGTGTTCCTGCTGCTGCCGATCCTCGCGTCCCTGGGCGGCGACAGCACACACTTCCTCGAGCGCGCTTCCAAGGTGCAATGGGGGCTGATGATCGCGGTGTTCTGCATCTCCTTCGTGCCGGCCTTATTGACCTTGGACATCGCCGGTTTCGAAGGGCGCAACCTGCTGCTGATCGCCTACCTGGTGATCGTGGTGCAGCTGTCGGATGTGTTGCAGTACGTCTGCGGCAAGCTGTTCGGCAAGCACAAGATCGCGCCAAACCTGTCGCCGTCGAAAACCGTCGAGGGCTTTGTCGGCGGGATTTTCCTGGCCTCGCTGATTGGTGGCGCGTTGTGGTGGATCACGCCGTTCAACCCGTGGCAGTCGTTCCTCATCGCCTTGCTGATCAACCTGCTGGGCTTTGCCGGCGGCATCGTCATGTCGGCGATCAAGCGCGACCGCGGCGTCAAGGATTGGGGGCACATGATCGAAGGCCACGGCGGCATGCTCGACCGGTTGGACTCGGTGTGCTTCGCCGCGCCGATCTTCTTTCATCTGGTTCGGTATTGGTGGACGTGAAATAAACCTGTGAGGCTGAAGAGGTTTCTGTGGCGAGGGAGCTTGCTCCCGCTGGGCTGCGCAGCAGACCCAAAATCTTAGGGCCGCTGCGCGACCCAGCGGGAGCAAGCTCCCTCGCCACGAAGAGCGGGTCGCCGTACCGCCTCAATGGGCCAACATGTTGTGATGCACGCTGTACATGATCCACAGCGACAGCCCCACCAACAGCGCAATCACCACCGTGGAGAACACCAGCGCCGTCAGGTTCCAGCGTTGCTGCGGTGAGAAGTCCAGGTGCAGGAAATAGATCAGGTGCACGACGATCTGGATCACCGCAAATACCGCCACGATCCCGGCCGTCATGGACTTTGGCAATGTGGGATACATCACCAGGGCGAACGGGATCACGGTAAGGATGACCGAGAGAACGAACCCGGTGAGGTAGGACTTTGCGCTGCCGTGGCTGGCATCGACGCTGCTCTGAAGATTGCTCATCTACATCACTCCAAACAGATAGACCACGGTAAACACACAAATCCACACCACGTCGAGGAAGTGCCAGAACAGGCTCAGGCATCCCATGCGGGTGGCGTTGACGGTGGTCAGGCCGTTGCGTTGCACTTGGAACATCACCACCGCCATCCAGATCAGGCCCGTGGTGACATGCAGGCCGTGGGTGCCTACCAGCGTGAAGAAACCGGTGAGGAAGGCGCTGCGGTTGGGGCCGTAGCCTTCGGCAATGAGCTTCTGGAACTCATGGACTTCCATGCCGATGAACGCCAGGCCAAGAACGAACGTCAGGCCGAGCCAGGCCAATACCTTCTGCTTCTGGCCGGCGCTCAGGGCGAGCATGGCGAAGCCGTAGGTAATGCTGCTGAACAGCAGGATGAACGTTTCCGTCAGCACGTAGGGCAATTCGAAAATGTCGGCGGAGCCAGGGCCGCCGGCGACGCTCTGGCCGAGTACCGCATAGGTCGCGAACAGCGTTGCGAACAAAATGCAGTCGGTCATCATGTAGACCCAGAAGCCGAACAGGGTCATGGAGCTGGCGTCCGAGTGCCCGTGTTCGGATTCCGGCGCCGTGGCGTTTGGCTGGACGAGATTGGACATGGATCAAGCCTCCGCCAATGCCTTGATGCGTTGATTTTCGATCCGCGCCACCTCTTCGGCGGGGACGTAGTAATCAATGTCGTCATCGGCGCTGCGCCAGATCACGCCACCGATGGTCGCGACCAGCCCGACGATGGCCAGCCACCAGATATGCCAGACCAAGGCGAAACACATGATCAGGCTGAACAGGCTGATGACCAGGCCCATCGCGGTGTTGCGCGGCATGTGGATGCTCTGGAAATCGGCTTCGACGACGGTCTTCTGGCCACGTTCCTTCATGCCCCAGTAGGCGTCGATGCCGTCCACCACCGGTTGTTGGGCGAAGTTGTAGAACGGCGGCGGAGAAGCGGTGGACCACTCCAACGTGCGGCCGTCCCATGGGTCGCCGGTGAGGTCGCGGTTCTGGTGGCGCTGGCGGATGCTGAAGTAGAACTGCAGGATCTGGCAGACCACGCCGCAGAGAATGATGCCGACGCCGAGCAATTCCAGCTCCAGCCACGGCCGCCATTCGGGCACGTTGAAGTGATTCAGGCGCCGGGTCATGCCCATGAAGCCCAGGAAGTAGGACGGCATGAAGGCAAAGTAGAAGCCGATGATCCAGCACCAGAACGCCGCCCGGCCAAAACCATCATGAAGCTTGAAGCCGAAGGCCTTGGGGAACCAGTACGTCAGGCCGCACAGATAGCCGAACACGGCGCCGCCGATGATGACGTTATGGAAGTGGGCGATCAGGAACAGGCTGTTGTGCAGCAGGAAATCCGCGCCGGGCACCGCCAGCAACACGCCGGTCATGCCGCCGATGCTGAAGGTGACGATAAAGCCGACCGTCCACAGCATCGACGTCTCAAAGCGCACCCGCCCACGGTACATGGTGAACAGCCAGGTGAAGATTTTCACCCCGGTGGGCACGGCGATGATCATGGTCATGATGCCGAAGAACGCGTTGACGTTCGCCCCCGAGCCCATGGTGAAGAAGTGGTGCACCCAGACGATGAACGACAGGATCGTGATTGCAATCGTCGCCCACACCAGCGAGTGGTAGCCGAACAGGCGCTTGCGGCTGAAGGTCGACGCCACCTCGGAGAAGATGCCGAACGCCGGCAGGATCAGGATGTACACCTCCGGGTGGCCCCAGGCCCAGATGAGGTTGACGTACATCATCGGGTTGCCGCCCAGCTCGTTGGTGAAGAAATGCATGTCCAGGTAGCGGTCGAGGCTGAGCATCAACAGCGTGGCGGTGAGGATCGGGAACGAGGCAAGGATCAGCACCGCCGTGCACAGCACCGTCCAGGTGAACACCGGCATGCGGAAAAGGGTCATGCCCGGCGTACGCATTTTCAGGATGGTGACGAAGAAATTCACCCCGGTGAGTAACGTCCCCACGCCGGATATCTGCAATGACCAGATGTAGTAATCCACCCCGACCCCGGGGCTGTAGGACAACCCTGATAACGGCGGATACGCGACCCAACCGGTGCGGGCGAATTCACCGACCGCCAGGGAGATGTTCACCAGCATTGCACCGGCGACGAACAGCCAGAAACTCAACGCATTGAGGAACGGGAACGCCACGTCCCGGGCACCGATCTGCAAGGGCACGACGATGTTCATCAAGCCCACCACCAGCGGCATCGCCATGAAGAAAATCATGATCACGCCATGGGCCGTGAAGATCTGATCGTAGTGTTCCGGAGGCAGGTAGCCGGGCGAGCCGTCGGACGCCATGGCCTGTTGCGTGCGCATCATGATCGCGTCGGAGAAACCGCGCAGTAGCATCACCAGCGCCACGATGATGTACATCACGCCGATGCGCTTGTGGTCCACCGAGGTAAACCACTCTTTCCACAGGTAGGTCCATTTGCGCTGATAGGTGATGGCGCCCATGCCGGCCAAGGCAACCAGGCCCACCACCGCCAGCGTCCACATGATGATCGGCTCATCCGTCGGGATCGCCTCAAGGGTGAGTTTTCCAAACATGTCTTACTCCTGCGCTGACCTTTGAGCCCCGACGGGAGGCTCGATGCCGCCCTGCATGTCGTGCATGCGATGCTCGACTTCACGGGAACGGTTCATGCCTTCGTATTTATCGATAATGCTCTGGAACAAGTCCGGCTGGATCGAGGCGTAATGCTCCACCGGATGCTTGAACGTCGGCTTGGCAAGTCGGGCATAACTGTCCTTGTCCAACCGTGCCTGCCCCGCCCTGACCTGGGCGACCCACTTGTCGAAGCCCGCCGCGTCGGTGGCCAGGGTCCGAAAGTGCATGTCGGAGAATCCCGGGCCGTTGTAGTTGGCGGCGATGCCTCGATATTCCCCGGCCTCGTTGGCGATCAGGTGCAGTTGGGTCTGCATGCCGGCCATGGCATAGATCTGCCCGCCGAGGGCCGGGATGAAAAACGAGGTCATGGCGCCGTCGGACGTCACCTTGAAGTTCACCGGTGTATCCAGCGGCATGGCCAGTTCGTTGACCGAGGCAATGCCCAGTTCCGGGTAGATAAACACCCATTTCCAGTCCGCCGCGATAACCTGCACCACGATCGGTTTCACGTCCGAGTCCAACGGCCGGTATGGGTCCAGCGCATGGGTCGACTTCCAGGTAACCACGCCCAGGATGATGATGATCACCAACGGAACGCCCCACACCACCGTTTCGATCTTGCGCGAGTGGGCCCACTCGGGCGTGTACTGGGCCTTTTCGTTGGAGGCGCGGTATTTCACTGCGAAAACGAACGTCATGACGATGACCGGTACCACCACCAGCAACATCAATAACGTCGAGAGAATGATCAAGTTGCGTTGGTCAACGCCGACCTGTCCCTTGGGATTGAACAACACCATGTCGCAACCACCGAGCAACAGTATCCCGCCGACCAGCAACAACCTCATCAAGTAACAAGGCAGTCGAGTTCGCATGTCTTACGCTTCGCTTATTGAGTGTTTGTCAGTTGCCGAGCGATCTTGTCTTTGATCGACAGACGCTGTTCCTTGAGTCTGCGGATGTCATCATCCTCGACGTTGCCCGCCGATATCGATTCGGCCGCCAGGACCTGGTTATCCACGTCCGTGTATTCATCGAGCAGGCGATCAAGCTCCGGGTCTTGTTGACGACGTTGTTGAACCGCCTCTTTGCTGCAATTCAAATCTTGATAGAGATCGTGAGAAGCAGGCATGGCCTTCTCCTTAGCAGTGATGTTGGGGTACACGATTTTTAGAATTGGCCCCCACGGCTAAGTTGAAAGAAACATCTGGACACGGTGACGAACGGCATCCCTGATAAAAAAAGCCCACGAGACGTGGGCAAAGGGAACGCGGTTTCCGGTTGGATCGGGTCAGGAAGACTGTCTGCCCGCAGCCGATGGCATGGCCGTGGAGTCTACCCGGACCGTGCGAGCCTGGAGGGTGGCGCGCTCCCACTCCCTGGCGTCGTGGCTGCAAAAAATCTCGACGTGCCCGTCCTGGGTCCGCGCCAACTCCCGCAGGCGATTCTGATTGCGCATCCGTGCCGGGCGGTGAGTGTCCATCATGTATTGATAGAACTTCAGGCCCGGCGGGCAGTGACGCTCGGGTCGATGCACTTCATCGTGGAAAAAATACGCGTCGCCGGCGTGCAGCATCCAGCCATGGGCGGTGCGCAGGGCAATCCCGGCGTGGCCGGCGGTGTGGCCCTGGAGCGGCACCAGGAAAATGTCCTCTTCTTCGGCCCCGACCAGCGCGCGCACCGAGTCAAAACCAAACCAGGTGTCGCCTTCGGTGTTGTAGAACTCCCAACTGTCGACGCCTTGCCATTGCCGCGCCTGGAACCGTCGCCGACTGATCCAGCTGTCAGCGGAACGCGCCGCCGCCATCTCGTCGCGCATGACATGCACCCGGGCCTGGGGGAAATCCTGGAGTCCGCCGGCATGATCGAAATCCAGGTGCGTCAGCAGGATATGCCGCACGTCATTGGCGTCGAAGCCCAGGTGCCGCACTTGCTCCAAAGCCGTGAGGCGATGCTCGAACTTGATGTTGTTGAACATGCGGAAAAAACGACTCAGCCGCTCGGGCGTCTGCACATCCCGCTGGCCGAAACCGGTGTCCACCAGGACCAGGCCGTTGGTGTCGGTTTCAATCAGCAGGCAATGACACACCAGGCACGCGGTCAGCCCTCGACTGTAGCCATCGAACAGCGCACCACCCACCGGGCACATGCAACCGCAGTTCAGATGATGGATGCGCATGGACGGCCTCCTTTCCCGGGTGGGGCTTTTGTTGCAGGTTTTTTAACGGACTCTGTGGAATCGACTGGCGGGACGTTGAGGGAATTCCGAGAAGGCGACGGGTGGTGGCTTAGTGCAGCGCCTGGCGAGGGGGAATAAAGTGAACCACCTGTGGCGAGGCAAGCTGCCTTTCAAAGCTGCGCTACTCAGCGAAGAAGACGAAGCGCTCATTGCCGTTGTGACGGAGCGTCTCGCTAACCCTCAAAGGGTTAAGGTAAGCCTGGATGACCTATAGCCTGGAGTTTGATCGACGTGCCCTGAAGGATTGACTGGCGCTGTTCGTGGGGGCGCCACCAGCGCTTTTCGTGGCGAGGGAGCTTGCTCCCTCGCCCCATGGATCGCGTCGGGTTCAGGGGTAGCTGAAGCTCTTGACCAACGTCAGCTCGCCGACCGCGCGCATTGGCACCACAAACGTTTCCATCTTCTCGCTCGGCGTGCCTTCTTCCGTGATGACGGTGACCTGGGCCGTGGTCAGGGCTTGTTGCGCCTGCTCAACTTGTTCACCGTCGCCCTCTTCATCCTCGTCACTGCGATACCCGCCGCCATAGTAATTCACGTACACCAGGTACTGGCCCTTGATGGGCGCGGGCATGGCGAAAATTTCCGGGCCATAGCCGGTGGTGACATCGACGTCGAGCGCGCCGCCGTTGGCGACGGCGCGGTCGCCGTACCAGATGTGGGCGCCGTCGGGAGTGACAAGGTGCAGGTCGAGGTCGGTGCCGTCGCTGTCCCAGGTCAGCAGGACGCGCAGCTTGGCCGGGGTGGCGCCGCCGCTGGTGTTGAGGAATTGCGTGCGGTGGCGCTGCTGGCCGTCGGCGCTGCGCACTTCAACGCTGTTGCTGCCGTTGGGGAATGAGAACGGGCGGTCGAAACGGCCTTCTTCATCCACTTTCAGCGGCAGGCTGACGCCATTGACGATGAGCTGGCCCGGCGCGCTGCTGTCCTTGGGCGCGCCTTTGATCTGGCCGCTGATGCGTGCCGTGTCGGCCTGGCCTGGGGGCGTATTGACCGACGAGGCCGGGTAGTTGACGGTCTGGCTGAAGCTTTCGCCCTCGCCGCCCGGCGCACCGCTGCGCCAGCCGCCGACCGGAGTGTCCAGTTTAATGGTGTCGGCGCCAATGGCCGGTGGCAACGCAGTCAGGGCGCAGAGCAACAGCAAGACCTGTGGATAACGGAGTGTCATGGTCTATTCCAGCAAGAGGTGACGGGCAAGCCCTTCGATATAGGTTTCGTCCTGGCCGTTGGGATGAGCTTCAAAGGCCAGGTGCAGGTATTCATGTGTCAGGTCGAGGCGGTCTTGCAGCGTCAGTACGCCGCGCACATAGATGCGCTGGCGCTCGCGGTCAACGTAAGGCCGGCCAAAGGCGACGCGGCAGACGGCGAAAGCACTGATTTCGTTGTAGCCCACTTCGCTTTCCAGCCGCTCACGCCAGCCCCGTCGCTGTTTCAGCAGCCATTCCTGGGCGGCGGGCAGCGCTTCGCAGGACGCCACCGGATTGTCCCAGCGGCTAAGGCTGGCGCGCGGATAAGCGTGTAGCAGGATGGCGTCATAGCGCTGGCCGCCGTTGGCCTGCTCGACGGCGTGCGCCCAGGACAACTTGTCCGGACCTGGCTGATCGGAGTGGTAAGTGACATCGGTGCCCGCCAGGACCAGGTCCGTGGTCCACGCCGCAACGGCGCGGGTTTCAGGCGCCGCCGGACGCGGGGCGACGCGCTGGCGGTGGCTGCTGTCGTCGATGCTCAGGCAATCGCCATTGCGCTGGGCGTTTTGCAGCAGGTAGGTGCGGATCGCCACGGCCAACGCCTTGGCGGCTTCGACGGGCTCGGCCTTGGCTTCGCGTTGCAAGACCCGGGCGACGTATTCCTCCCGGTCCAGGCGCGCCACCAGCTTGCCGGGCATCAGGAACAATTCGCCGTCGCTGTGGATATCCAACTGGTTGCCGTTGGTGAACTCGACGCGATAGTCGCCACGCAGCTGACCCGGCGTGGCTGGACGCTCACCAGCCATCACCCGTTGCAAGGGATAGCGGGCAAACAGGTCGACCTCCACGCAACGCCCGGTTTCCGCCGGCCAGCGCGATGGCAATGCCGTGGCCAGGCCATCGCCATACTTTTTCAGGATTTGCTGGCTGGTGCCGCGGCCACCGGCCCAAACCGGCGTACCGTCGGCCAGCCAACCGGCGAAACCGCCCTGGCGCGACGCAGGCCCCTGGTCGCCCAGCCAACTCCAGGTCTTGACCCGCAAGCGCCCGCCCAACTGGCCGACCACTCGCCCGTCCGCCGCGCCAAGCACGACGTCGAGCAACACCCGGCGGGCCTGATCCTGGGCCGGCAGCATGGCCAGCGCCTTGAGCAATTGCGCGACAGGCACCTGGGTTTGCGGCTGCAAGGCCGGCAAATCCAACAACCAATTCGGTGCCTGGCGGACCTGCCAGTAATCACGCCAAGTCGCGGTCGAAAGCCCGAGGCGTTGCGGTTCGAAATACAAACCGCAGGACTTCACCAGCGCCTGGTCGCGGCCAATGCTCTTTCCGGCGGTGCAGCAATAGACTTCCTCTTTCGATTCACCGCGACATTCATACACAGGCTCGCGGGCATCGGTGTCTACCAGCCAGGCGTAGACGAACAGCTTCCACAAGCTGCCCAGCGGCGCTTGCAACGAATCGGGCAGTGGCTGGCGGTCCAGCACTTGGGTCTGGCTCACTCGCAGCAGTTCGCCATCGAAGGCCAGGCGCAACGGCTCCTCCTGCGCTGTCGCCAGCGCAGGAATCAAGCACAGCCACCACCAGCCCCGCTGCTTGCGCATGTCAGTCGACCGTGACCTGACCGAGTGCCGGTTTCTGCTCCCGGGCCTGGTTCTGTGGCGCGTAGACCTGAGTGAAACGCACCGGCGGCACGCTGAACTGGCCCTTCTGGGAGAAGCGCACCAAATGACGCAGGCGCAGCTCGCCACTGAGGGCATCCACCGGCACCGCGTAGGCCATCTGGCCCGGCTCGAAACGAGCCTTTTCCAGGGACGTCGACTCACTGTCGGCCTTGCCCAGCAACTGAATGCCCCACGTCGTGCGTTCCACATCGGCGCCCGGCGGCAGCGGCACTTCGAGCATGCCGTAGCGCAGCGGAGTCGGGGCCTTGCTGTTGATGATCACTTCATCCAGATAGAGGCTGTCACTGGACAACGGTTTGTTGCCCACCGCTTCGAGCTTGAAGGTGAAGGCCTCGTCGCCCGGCACCAGACGGGACAGGCGGCGGGTGATGGATACGGCCATCGGCGCCAAGGGCGCTTGCTGGCTCTGGAAGCTCAATGCCGCTTGCAATGGACGCTCCTGGGCGCCGGTCAGGGTCAACATCGTTGGAAGCTGCGCGCCCTGCCATTGCCAGTAGGTTTCACCGGACGCGCCTTGCTTGGCTGTCCAGCCTTCGCCCGGCGCCAAAGCCACGGCCGGTGCGGCCTGTTCGATGCTGCGTTGCAGCCAGGTCAAGGCCAGGGCCCGCTCGAGGGTGGACTGTTGCGGCAGCACACGCTCGAGCAGCGCCGTGGCACGCGTCTGGTCGAAGCTCTGCAACGACAAGAGCAAGGCCTCGACAAACGGTTGCGAGCTGAGCTCCAACTGCTGTTGCGCGGCGTCCGCTTGGCGACTGAAGGCGGCTGGCAATGGCACTTTCGCCTGTTTGGCCAGCGATGCCGTCAGGACACGGGCACTGGCCAGGCCAAGGGATGAATCCGGCGCGTACATGACCAGGCTGTCTTCACCGCTGTCCAGCACGCTCTCGGTGCTGTCTTCGCTGGCCTTCGCCAGATCATCCATCAAGCCACTGAGCAAGGTGTTCACCGGCAGTTGCATCTGCTTGGCGAACGACAGGATCAGCGCACGTTGCAACAGCGGCGTATCACCGGCCTGCTTGGCGTAGACCTCCAGCACCCGCTGCCAGTGTTCCGGCGGCAGGCTCAAGTCCAGCGCCTGGCTGGCGTGCCAGTCCGCGTAATAGGCATAGGCGGTGAGGAACGCATCCGGCTCACCGTCCTGGCCCCACCAAGTAAAGCTTGCCGATGGACCGGCCATTTGCACCAGGCGCAGGCGGCTGTTCTGCATGATCAACCGCAAGCGGTCGCGGATCTGCGGGTTCGACGCCAATGTCGGGTAGGCGATGCTCAACGGCAGCAGGCGGCTGGCGGTCTGCTCGACGCCGCCGTACGGGTAGCTCAGCAGGTCATCGAGGGCCGAACGGAACAGCGCTTGCGGGCTGTCATCCAGGCGCAAGCGAATGTCGCTGGCGTCGGCTGGCAAGGTCAGCGGGGTGTCGCCGCTGGCCACGTCGAGGCGTTGGCTCTGGGTGACTTGCCAACCGTTGCCGCTGGCGTTCAAGTGCATGGCCAGGGCGTCCTGGGTTTCGCCGTTGAGTTGCAACTGCACGTTCAAGTCGCCATTACTCAGCTCCATGGCAGGCAACGCCACGTAGTTGATGCCGCTTTTCAGGTCCGCCACGACGCGCTGTTCGGCACCGGCGTAACGGATCACCAGCTCGGCCTTCAGCGGCTTTTCCGATTGGCTGAAGACGAACATGCCCAGTTGCGGCTTGTCGCCTACGCGGAAACGGGTCGGGCCGCTCCACTTCAGGTACAGCGGTTTTTCCGAGGCGATGAATTGCTTCTTCTGTCCCACTTGGCCGTCGTCGGCGATCGCCTTGGCGGTGATGCGCCAGCGGGTCAGCGAGTCCGGCATCTTGAAGGTGAAGCGGGCCTTGCCATTGGCGTCGGTGACCAGCTCCGGTTGCCACGCGGCGGTGTCGACGTCCTCGCGACGCGGTCGCTCCAGTACCTTGACGCCACGCTCGCTGCGGTTGGCCTTGCCCGGCGCGCCGGGGCTGCCTGGCAATGCCACGTCGTAGCTGATGAACGACAGGCTGGCGCTGGTGCGCACGTTGTTACGACGCGGGTGATAGAAGAACTGGTCGATGGTCGGCGCGACTTCCGGTTGCAGCGCGTAGACCATTTCATCGACCACGCTGACGGTCAGGTGCGCCGGGATCGCCTTGCCGGCGAAATGGGTGCCGAGGTCCACGGTCACGGTGTCGCCCGGCCGGTAGGTGGCTTTATCAGTGGTGATGGCCACGTCGATCTGCGGCGCAACGACCTTGATGCCGGCGTTCTGGAAACTGTACTGGCCGCCCTTGGTGTACAGCACCGAGAAGGTCAGGTTCGGCGCAAAGTTGTCTTTCACGGTGATGCGCGCGCGGTATTGGGTGTCGCTGAGTTTTTCCATCTTCAGCCAGTCGGCGCCCTTGGTCAGCAGGGCAGTGGCCTCGACCTTGTCCCGCTCCAGGGACAGCAGCGCATCGCTGACCGGCTCGGGGAAGGTGATCAACGCCAGGGCTTCGTCACCGGTCTTGTATTCAGGCTTGTCAAAAACGATCTCGACCGTGCCCGGCACGGCCTTGACCCCTTCACCGGTCACCGCATGCGCGGCGGCGCCGATGACCCGGCCGTGGTCGTCCTTGAGTGTCAGGTTGTAGGTGCCGGGACGGTCGAAGGTCAGGCTGAAGCCCTTGTCCTTGGCCGCCAACTTGCCTTCACCGGTGGTCTGGTCTTCCAGGCGCACCCAGGCGTAGCTGCCCGGCGCTACAGCCTTGGCTTGCTCGTTGCCGCCCTCGTTGGCGTAGCTGAACGAGACCTTCTGGCCGGCGGCGCTGAACCGCTGGGGCGCGCTCAAGCGGAAATTCGCCGCGCCACGGTCGATGAGGATTTCCTTGGTGGTCTTGACCCGGTACGCCGCGCCATCGCTGGCGAATACCGTCAACGTATAGCGGCTCGGCTTGTCGGCGGCCGGTAGGTCGAGGGTGGCGTTGCCCTTGTCGTCGGTAGTCACTTCGCTGCTGGTCAGCTCGACCGGGAATTGCCCCAGGTATTGCAGCTCGTTATCGACCATCGACAGTTGCTGGGCCCGCAGGCTCAGGCTCACCTTGGCGTTCGCCACCGGCTTGCCGTCGGGGTACAGCAACACGAGGTTGCCTTTGACCGGCTCACCGGTGCGGTAATCCTGCTTGGCCAGGTTCAGGGCAATCTCGAAGTGCGGCTTGATGTATTCAGCCACACGGAAGGCGCTGCTGTAGAGCTGGTCCTTGTAGCGCAAGCGCAATTCATAACCACCGGCCACGGCGTTTTCCGGCAGTTGGAAACGGCCCTGGGTGCCGGCCTTGGAGTCCAGCTTCAAGGCCAGGGTTTGCAACGCGGTGCCGGTCGCGTCCAACACGCTGACGTTGACGTCGGCGGCGGTCGGTTGCACCGATTCACGGGCGTTCTTGAACTCGCGCCCGACGATTTTCAGCGACACCCAATCCCCCGGCCGGTACAGCGGCCGGTCGGTGAAGGCGTAGAGCTTGGTGTCGTAGATTTCGCTGTCGTAGTAGAAATTTTCCGAGACAAACACCCCACCCTCTTCGTCTTCACCGATGACGAACGAACGCTCCGGGCTGACGTGCTTGAGGCGCAGCAGGCCATCTTCATCGGTGGCTCCGCTGCTCATCACGCCCAGGCCGTCGGTCCACAACACGTTGACCTTGGGCACCGAGCGCCCTTCATGCTTGCGCGCGGCCCAGACCAGCAACTCGTCGCCGGCAATCTTGCTCACCGCCACGGTATTGGAGACGAAGACCATGGTGGTCGCGCGATATTTGCCGATCAGCGCTTCCACCAGGTACAGGCCCGGCTTCAACTGACCCAGCGGCACATAGACGTTACCCGGCGCGACGCTGACGAAGTCGCTGGACGAACCGGCCAGGTCGACGCCGGCCGGCGGCTGGATCGGTTTGGCCTGCCACAGCGGGTAGCGGAACTGGCTGACCACTGGCAAATCGGGGATCAAGGCGAATTGCGCTGGAGCGTCGTACGGGGTCGGAGCGATCAGGGCGTTGCCGACCTTCAGTTCCGGCACTTCTTCAGTGACCTGCTGACGCGACTCGTAGGAGAACGCCCGCTGCATCACCCGGCGGGACTTGCGGTACCAGTTGTCCCACAGGTACGCGAGGGTGTTGGACAGGCCTTCGCCCTTGAACTGGCCGTCGCTGACCACGCGGTGCAAGTTTTTCTGGCGCTTGAGGAAGTCCAGCGGCTTTTCAATGCGATAGACGCGGATGTCGGCGCCGCCGTAGGGCTCCATGCGGAACCGACGGTAGTCGCGGCCCGGCGCTTCGAGACGGACCATCGCCTGCTCGTCGCTGGCAAAGCTGCTGTCGGCCAACAGGAAGAAGCTTTCACCGGACACCGGCGTGTAGCCGCTGGGCTCCACCGTGTCTTCGGCGTTCACCAAGGGGGCCAGCAACAAGGCAAACAGCAGGGGCAGTTTCGAACACAAGCGCAGCATGCGGGCACCGGTCATTGGGTGAGAAAGTTGAGTCGATAGACGCCGATGAAGTTGGGGTTGGCTGCGTCGGGTATCCATCGGGTGTCCTTCCAGTTCATGAGTTGTTGCAGGCTTGCGGAGCGCATGCCGTTGTCAGTTGGGGTCGTGGTGCCGGTGTGATAGGCGATGTAGCGGCCCATCCAGATCATCAGGTGCTGGTCGTCGCCCTGATCGAAGAACATCAAGTCGCCGGGCCGGGCCTGGGTGACATCGCGACCCACCAGGCGGCTATTGAACTGGATCAACTTGATCGCGTTGACATAGGGCCCGACTTTGCCGCCACCCTGCTGCCATTGCTGGGCAAGGCGCCGTTGCGCATCGCTCAGGGGCAATTCCGGTGGCAGGTAACGATTGGACAAACCATTACTGCGCAGCCATTTGTCATCGTGGACCTTCAGCGCTTCGTTGGCGGCGAAGCGCACCAGGCCGGCGCAATCCTGCTGATACCAGCGCGGACTCGGGCCTTTGGTCAGTTGCTCTTGGGCGATGCGCACGAACCAGGCACGAAAGACCTGGGATTGCTGGGCGTCCAACGGCGGCGCCTCGACGGCAAGCGCAGGCCCGCCGAGCAGCAACGCCAGTAGCAACGCCAACGCTGGGTTGCGGATCAGTGCTGTCACAGCGCTTTCCATTCCAGCGGCAGCCACTGCCAATGGCCGTCCGGCTCGCTGCCCTCAGGCAACGTCAGGGCGTATTTGCCGTAGCCGCCGAGGGTGCGCAGTTTAGGAATCAGGTAGGTTTGCGCGGCGTTGTAGAACACTGGCTCCATGTCCTGGGGCAGGCTGTCGAGGGTTTCGCGCTGCATCAGTTGCGCCATGGAGTCGGGACCGAAGTAAATCGGCATCAGCACGTCCTTGGGCACGACGTCGGCCATGGGCGGGAAGCGCTTGTCGAGGGTGCCGAGGGCCTTGTCCACCAGTTTGTCGTCCAGGGAGAACAGCAACGTCGAACCGTGTCGCGCCAGGCTCACGCGCATGAACGCCTTGCCGGTGATCGCTTCGGGCTGCTGCGCTTCCTTGGCCGAATAAGGACCGAAGTTTGAACTGACCTGGCGCTGCCACTGGTGCGTCGAGCCTTCTTGCTTCTCGACCACCGGGAACGCGTGCTCGGCAACGTTGTTTTCGTAGGCGCCCACCATCGAACCGAACAGGTTGCCCAGGTCGCCGTCGAGCTTGCCCTCGTCGTCATTCAAACTTGCCACCAGCAGCGGCGTGTACAGGCGCGACTCGGCGTACCAGCACAGGCCCGCCGCGCCGGCCATGTGGTCGACCATGGCCTGGGCGGCCTTGTCGTCGGCGCCGAGTTTCACCAGCAGCGGCTTCTGTTGCTCCGCCGCCAGCGGCAAGGCGACACAGGCGCTGGCGCCCATGGGCATGGCTTGCCAGATTGGCTTGAAGTCGAAGTCAGGCTGGTTCTCCTGCTCGTCCATGGCCAGGAAGCTGTGCCAGCCCTTGTCGTCCATGTCGAAACGCAACCCGGCAAAGTTCGGGATGAAACGCTGGTAACCCATGGCAAGCACGCTGGCGTTGACCGAGATGCGTTGCTTGACCTGCGGCGCCTTGGGCGCCAGGCCGAAGGCTTCGGGAAAGAGTTTTTCACCGGCCAGCAGCGCTTCGATGGCCTGGGTCGAGACCATGCCGGGTTCATCGGTGGGGCCATTGCCCTTGTCGTAAAGCTTGGTCGGGTTGGACAGCACGACGAGCTTGTCACCATGGGAGGCGAAGACCAGGGATTTGCTGGCGTTATAACTGAGCTGGTACAGCGCGACTTCATCGCCGCCCACTTTCAAGTCGCCGAGTTTGCTCAACTGGGTGTCATCCAAGGCGACTTTTGCCAACGGCTCCAGCACCTTGGCCAACCCGCCGCGATCCATCACCAACAGGAAATCCTTGAGCCGACCGTCCGCACCGCGCCACAGCGCCACGTCCGCCGGTTGGTCGAAAAGCTGCTCGATCAGGCTGTCCTGCAGCTTGAGGTCATGCTCGTAGATGATCCGGCGCAGGCTGCCGATCAGCCCGAGACGGTCGGCATGGGCTTCGTAATAGAAGACGAAATCCTCGGTGAGCGTGGCCTTGAGGAATGGCACGGCCAACAGGTCCTTGGGCAATTGGCTCAGGGAGTGGGCCTCGAGCAAGCCGTCGGGGCGGCTCAGGCCGAGCTTTTCCAGTGCCAGCTCCATGGGCGGCGACTTGGGCTTGGTCATGAACCAGCCCAACCCGGCGGCGACCCCCGTTACCAGGCACAGCCCGATCAGTATCGCCGGCCAGCGGCGCACAGGTTTGGCGACAGGTGTCGGCGTGGTCGGGGAAGCAGTGTTGTCGCTCATATTCACTAGGGCCTGTTCATCCGTGGAGCGGATACTTAGTAATTGAAAGTCTTGACCAGCAACAGATCGCCAATGGCGCGCAGGGGCACGACAAAGGTCTCGCGTTTTTCATCGACGGTGTTTTCGTTGAGCACCAGGTTGATCTGCGAGGTGATCACCTCGTTCTGGTTGCTGGTTTCATCGAAGTTGTAGCCGCCGCTGCCGTAGTTGCCCCAATAGTTCACGTAGACCAGATAAGTGCCGTGCATCGGCGCGGTCATGGTGAACATCTCGGGGCCGGGGCCATCGACACCGTCCGGGTCGAGGCCGCCGCCATTGCTCAGCGCCGGCTGGCCGAAAAAGGCATGTTGGCCGTCGGGTGTGACGATATGCAGGTCGAGCTCGGCGTTCGGATCGTCCCAGCCCAGCACCACGCGGATCTGCGCCGGGGTGCGCAGGTTGTTGGCTTCATAGAATTGCACGCGTTTGAGGGACTGGCCTTCGGAGCTACGTACTTCAACGCTGTTGGAGCCGGCGCCGAACGCATACGGCCGGGCAAAACGCCCCTCGTCGTCGGTATAGAGATTCAGCGGATTGCCATTCACCGCCAGACTGTGGGGCTGGCGCGCGGTGCCCATGTCTTTGATCCGGCCCTCGATCATCGTGCGATTGCGCTGCACGCCGCGGTCGATGGGCGGCGTGGGGTAGGCGACTTGCGGGTTTTCCGTGCGATCGAGCAAGCCGCTGTAGCGCCAGCCGCCGACCGGCTCCGACAACTCAGCCGAAGGCGCGGCCCACGCCAGCGGCGCACCGAGCAACACGATCAATAGAGAAAGAAAACGCACGTATGCCTCCTGCCATGCACGACGCAACCCGGCGCCCTTCCCAGGCGCTGATTGTCATTATTCGGGTTTCGTCTGGAGGCCCCGTCGCACGGGGCCGTAGATGGCGCGAAGAGTAGCCATTTGACGGATTTTTCACAATCAGGCAACGCGCGATTCTGTGTGGGAAATCACGGACTGAAGCGTGCGTGAGCCGAATAGAGGATTTATTCGGCTCACTGGATGAGCCGAATAGCGCTATTATTCGGCTCATCGCTCTTTGGACAGGCTCATGGAACCCTACTGGATCTGGCAGCATCCCGACTGGCCAAACTTCCGCTGGCAATCCGAAGCACTGGCACCGCTGCTGCGCGTATGCGTGCAGGCCCAAGGCCAACTGCTCGGCATGACAGGCGCGGTCACGGCTTCGCTCAGCGCCCAGAATGAGCTGGACGCACTGCTGCAAAACATCGTGACCTCTTCGGCTATCGAAGGAGAGCAATTGAATGTCGGCTCGGTGCGCTCGTCCCTGGCGCGCCGCCTCGGTCTGGAACAAGGCGACGACCATCCGGCCAGCCAACGCAGCGAAGGCTTGGCAAACCTCTTGCTGGACGCGACCCGGCACTTCAACCAGCCGCTGACTGTCGAGCGCTTGCTGGAATGGCACAATTGGTTGTTTCCTGACCAAACCAGTGACTTTGCCCATCGGCAGATGCGCGTGGGTACGCTGCGCGGTGACGAACCGATGCAAGTGGTCTCGGGCAGGCTGGACCGCCCAACCGTTCACTTCGAAGCACCGCCTCGCCAGGGGCTTGAGCGACATTTACAGACCTTTGTCGACTGGTTCGAGGCCAGCCGTCATCAGGCCGGCCTCGATCCGTTGCTACGCGCCGGTATCGCTCATTTCTGGTTTGTCACCCTACATCCCTTCGACGATGGCAATGGTCGCTTGACTCGCACGCTCACCGACTTGGCGCTGGCCCAGGGCGAGGCCCAGGCGATCCGTTTCTATGCCATGTCCGTGAGCATCCTGGAAGACCGCGCCGGTTATTATCGAGTCTTGGAAAGCAGCCAGAAAGCCACGCTGGATATCACCGCTTGGCTGACCTGGTTTCTGCAAACGCTGTTGCGCAGCCTGCACACAGCGATGGCGCAGATCGAAAGCGTGCTGGGCAAGACGCGGTTCTGGCAGGCCCATCGCGCCTCAGCCTTCACCCCGGAGCAGATCAAGGTCCTGAACCGCTTGCTCGATGGCGGTGAGAAGGGCTTCGAGCAGGGGATCAACGCCGCTCAATATCAAGCCGTAGCCAAGGTCTCAAAGGCGACGGCCACGCGACACTTGGCGGAGCTGCTGGAAAAAGGCTGCCTGGAGAGGATGCCCGGCGGCGGGCGCAGTACCCGGTATCGAATCAACTATCCCGCTGACTGAACACCCGTGGCGAGGGAGCTTGCTCCCGCTCGATTGCGCAGCAGTCGAAAGTCTGAAAGTCTGGATGAGTCTTCGCAGGTTTGGGTCTGCTTTGCAGCCCAGCGGGAGCAAGCTCCCTCGCCACAAAAGCAATGGATCATCGCCGGCGTTAGCCCCACCCTGATTTGCCCCAAAACCCCATGTCTGCTAGTGTCGCGCCGGTTTAACAGTCAACCGGAATAGCCGCCATGGCCCGCAAAAAAGCTGCACTGGATTTCGAACAATCTCTGGCCGACCTGCAAACGCTGGTCGAGCGGTTGGAGAACGGCGAATTGTCGCTGGAAGACTCGCTGACCGCTTTTGAACAGGGTATCGGCTTGACTCGCGACTGCCAGGCGGCGCTGGCCCAGGCCGAGCAGAAAGTGCAACTGCTGCTCGAACGCGACGGGGAGCTGACCGAAGAGCCTTTTGACGCGGAACAGCCTGAATGATCGGCGCCTATCAGGCCAGCAGCCAAGCCCGGGTCAATGCCGCGCTGGACACCTTGTTCAGCGCCCCGAGCCCGGAACTGGCGCGACTGTACGAAGCCATGCGCTACAGCGTGATGAACGGCGGCAAGCGGGTGCGACCGCTGTTGGCCTACGCCGCGTGCGAAGCCCTTGGCGGCGAGGCCGAGCAGGCCAACGGCGCCGCCTGCGCGGTTGAGCTGATCCACGCGTATTCGCTGGTGCACGACGACCTGCCGGCCATGGACGATGACGATCTGCGTCGCGGCCAGCCAACCACCCATAAACAATTCGACGAAGCCTGCGCGATCCTGGCCGGCGACGGTTTGCAGAGCTTGGCCTTCAGCGCCCTGCTGGACCCGGCCCTGAGCGAGTGCCCGGCACAGGTTCGCCTGGACATGGTCAGCGCCCTGGCACTGGCCGCCGGCCCGGCCGGAATGGTCGGCGGTCAGGCCATCGACCTCGGCTCGGTGGGCCTGAAGCTGGACCAGAGCGCCCTGGAATACATGCACCGGCACAAGACCGGCGCCCTGATCGAAGCCAGCGTCCGGCTCGGCGCGTTGGCCAGTGGCCGGGCAACGGTTGAACAACTGCAAGCCTTGCAAACCTATGCCCGGGCCATCGGCCTGGCGTTCCAGGTGCAGGACGATATCCTCGACGTCGAAAGCGATACCCAGACACTGGGCAAGCGCCAGGGCGCCGACATCGCACGGGACAAGCCGACCTACCCGGCCTTGCTTGGCCTCGATGCCGCCAAGGCCTATGCGCTGGAGCTGCGTGACCAGGCCTTGGCCGCGCTGCGACCGTTTGACGCGGCGGCCGAGCCGCTGCGCGAGCTGGCGCGTTATATCGTC
The DNA here is from genome assembly GCF_051131955.1 of Pseudomonas sp. Z4-20. Classification (NCBI taxonomy): domain Bacteria; kingdom Pseudomonadati; phylum Pseudomonadota; class Gammaproteobacteria; order Pseudomonadales; family Pseudomonadaceae; genus Pseudomonas; species Pseudomonas sp. Z4-20. Next base: position 711,259 of record NZ_CP071641.1, on the reverse strand, counting down.
GAACGACGCAGCTGATACAGGGTCAACCATTCATAGTGCGTATCGGCCAAGTTCCGGCCAACGCGTGGGCAGCTTGCGATGCATAAGGTAAACTGCCGCCTCTTTCTATACCTATAACGATTCGCCTGATGCCCACGACGTTCCAAGAGATTCCCCGCACACGCCCGAGCACGCCACTGCTGGACCGCGCCAACACGCCGGACGGCCTGCGTCGCCTGGGTGAAGCCGAGCTGGAAACCCTGGCCGATGAGTTGCGCCTGGAATTGCTCTACACGGTCGGCCAGACCGGTGGGCATTTCGGCGCGGGCCTGGGCGTCATCGAGCTGACCATCGCGCTGCATTACGTCTTCGACACCCCGGACGACCGGCTGGTGTGGGACGTTGGGCATCAGGCGTATCCGCACAAAATCCTCACCGATCGTCGCGACCGCATGGGCACGCTGCGCCAGAAAGACGGGATCGCGGCCTTTCCGCGCCGTTCCGAGAGCGAATACGACACCTTTGGCGTCGGCCATTCCAGCACTTCCATCAGCGCCGCCCTGGGCATGGCGATTGCCGCCCGCCTGCAGGACAGCGAGCGCAAGGCGATTGCCGTGATCGGCGACGGTGCACTGACCGCGGGCATGGCGTTCGAGGCGCTTAACCATGCTCCCGAAGTCAACGCCAACATGCTGGTGATCCTCAACGACAACGACATGTCGATCTCGCGCAACGTCGGCGGGCTGTCCAACTACTTGGCGAAGATCCTTTCCAGCCGTACCTACGCGAGCATGCGCGAGGGCAGCAAGAAGGTGTTGTCGCGCCTGCCCGGCGCCTGGGAAATCGCCCGGCGCACCGAAGAATACGCCAAGGGCATGCTGGTCCCCGGCACGCTGTTCGAAGAGTTGGGCTGGAACTACATCGGCCCCATCGACGGCCACGATTTGCCGACGCTGATCGCCACGCTGCGCAACATGCGCGATCTCAAGGGCCCGCAATTCCTGCACGTAGTGACCAAGAAGGGCAAGGGTTTCGCCCCGGCGGAAATCGATCCGATCGGCTACCACGCCATCACCAAGCTCGAACCGCTCGATGCCCCGGCCGCCGCGCCGAAAAAGGCTGGCGGACCGAAGTATTCCGGCGTGTTCGGCCAATGGCTGTGCGACATGGCCGCCGCCGATCCGCGCCTGGTGGGCATCACCCCGGCGATGAAGGAAGGCTCGGACCTGGTGGCCTTCAGCGAACGCTACCCGCAACGCTATTTCGACGTGGCGATTGCCGAGCAGCACGCCGTGACCTTTGCCGCCGGCATGGCCTGCGAAGGCGCGAAACCGGTGGTGGCGATTTATTCGACCTTCCTGCAACGGGCTTACGACCAACTGGTGCATGACGTGGCCGTGCAGAACCTCGATGTGCTGTTCGCCATCGACCGCGCGGGCCTGGTCGGCGAAGACGGTCCGACCCACGCCGGCAGTTTCGATTTGTCTTACCTGCGCTGCATCCCCGGCATGTTGGTCATGACGCCGAGCGATGAAAACGAATTGCGAAAAATGCTCACCACCGGCCACCTGTTCAATGGTCCCGCGGCGGTGCGCTACCCTCGCGGCAATGGCCCGAACGCCACGATCGAAACTGACCTGGAGCCGATCGAGATCGGCAAGGGCGTGATCCGTCGCCAAGGCAAGCAAACCGCCCTGCTGGTGTTCGGCGTGCAATTGGCCGAGTCGCTTAAAGTCGCGGAAAAACTCGATGCCACCGTGGTGGACATGCGTTTCGTCAAACCCCTGGACGAAGCCCTGGTACGGGAAATGGCCGGCAGCCACGAGCTGCTGGTGACCATTGAGGAGAACGCCATCATGGGCGGCGCCGGCTCGGCGGTGAGCGAATACCTGGCCAGGGAAAACATCCTCAAACCCGTGCTGCACCTGGGCCTGCCGGACACCTATGTCGAGCATGCAAAGCCTGCGCAGATGCTGGCCGAATGCGGGCTGGACGAAGCCGGGATCGAAGCATCGGTGCGTCTGCGGTTGCAGTTGCTGGGCTTGTAAGGTCAGCCGATACAAACTCTGCGGGGGACGACGATGCTCGCTCCCGCAGCAGTTCTGATCTTCTCGGAAATGCCATGAAACTGCGCTTCGCCCTCACGCTTTCCCTACTCCCCGCCCCTGACCTGCTGGCCGACACCTTCGACCGCGACCAGGCCCTGAAGCTGCCCGACATCGTGATCAGCGCCAACCGCCAGGTCGAAGCCCGCAACGACAGCAGCGCCGCCAATACCGTCTTCACCCGCGACGACATCGAACGCCTGCAACCCGCCAGCGTCACCGAGCTGCTCAGCCGCGTACCGGGCGTGCAGGTGGCGCCACTGGGCGGACGCGGCAGCCTGCCGGGGATTTACATTCGCGGCACCAAATCGGCCCAGAGCCTGGTGCTGGTGGATGGCCAGCGTATCGGCAACGCCACGTCCGGCGACAGCAACCTGCAGCGCCTGAACATCAATCAGATCGAACGCGTGGAAGTACTGCGCGGTTCGCGCTCGGTGATCTACGGCGCCGATGCGGTGGGCGGTGTCATTCAGATTTTCACTCGACGCAGCAACGACCAAGGCCTGCAACCGCGCTTGCACCTGGGTGCTGGCAGCCAGCAGACGTGGGAACGCAGCCTCGGCCTGTCCGGCGGTGACCAGCAGACTCGTTTCAACCTCGGTGCGAGCCTGGACGAAACCGAGGGGAGCAATCGCACGCACGCATCCTACGCCAGCGACCGAGACGCCGATGCCAACCGCAACCAGTCCTTCAGCCTGAGCCTGAGTCATGCGCCCAGCGACGAGCTGGAAGTGGGCCTGAACCTGCTGGATAGCCGTGGCAAAAGCGAATACGACAATCCGTTCGGCCGTTTCGACCCCAACACCTTCGCGTCCCTGCCCCAACAGCCCTACAGTGAATTTGCAGTGAGCAGTTTCAGCGGCTATGTGGATGGACGGATCAACAACGGCTGGAAATCGCGCCTCGAGCTCGGCCACAGCGAGAACCGGGAGAAAACCTTCGACAAGCTCAGCGATGTACGCGAAACCTTCAACACCTACCGTGATTCCCTGACCTGGCAGAACGACGTGACGCTGGACGAGCGCAACAGCCTGGTCGTCGGCGGCGACTGGTATCAAGACCGCGTCAACAGCAGCACGCCGTTCGACGAAGACAGCCGCTGGAACCGCGCGGCCTTTATCCAGCATCGCTTCCAAGGCGAACAATTCTCCACCGAACTGGGTCTGCGCCGCGACCAGAACCAGCAATTTGGTGGTCAGAATAGTTGGAGCGGCACCCTCACCCTACCGATGAACCCGGACAACGATCTGCTGCTGACCTACAGCGAAAGCTTCCGCGCGCCGACCTTCAACGACCTGTACTACCCGGACTTCAGCAACCCAGACCTTGCGCCCGAAACCGCCAAGAGTTATGAGCTGCAATGGCGTAGCCAACTGAGCGACAGCGCCCGCCTGGAAACGTCGTTGTACCGCACCGATCTGGAAGACGCGATCATCTTTGGCAGCAACTCGCGTCCGCAGAACGTTGCCTCAGCACGGATCAACGGGTTCGAAGCGGCCTTGCGACAGGAGTTGTTCGGCTGGCAGGGCAACCTGGGCCTGGCCATTATCGATCCGCGCGATCGTGACAGCGGCCACACCCTCGCCCGCCGCGCCCGCCGAACCTTGAGCCTGGATCTGGACCGGCAATTCGATCGCCTGGGCCTGGGCGCAAGCTGGCAAGCGGTGAGCGGCAGCTACGATGATGAAAACAACCGCAATGCCTTGGGCGGCTATACCCTGCTCGGGTTGCGCACAAGTTGGGCCTGGACTCGGGAACTGAAGCTGGAAATGAAAGTGGATAACCTGCTGGGCAAGGATTACAGCCGGGCGCTGTATAGCCACGACGGAGCACAATATGGTTATCGTGAAGAGCGGCGGACCTGGTTGTTCGGGGTGACGTGGACGCCGGCCCTTTGATCGCAACCCCGCGCACGGCGATGACGACGTCGCGGCCTACCGGTCCGGCGCGATCAGCTCACACAACCGGGCAACGGCTTCGATCATCTGCCCGCTGGGCCGCTCCAATCCCTTGTCAGTGACCAGCAACAACCGCCCCTGCGCCACCGGCCAGGCCTTCCAGGCATCGAGCTGCGCCTGGTCCGTGGCCAGGATCATTTGCGGCTTACGCTGCAACACCGATTCCACGCTCACCTGCGGCGCCGGCAGATCCTGGTCGGCAAATACGTTGTGTGCACCGCAAGTGGCCAGCGCATCGCTGATGATCTGCCCGCCACCCACGGTGTACAACGGCCGGTCCCAGACCTGATAGAACACCGGCAATGGCGTGTCTCGCCGATAGCGCAGGCGCAGTGCCTCAAGACGCACGCGCAGTTGCGCGGTTCGCTGGGCGCCCCGTTCCGGGCGGCCGAGTATCTGGGCAATTTCTTCGATTTGCGTGATAAGTTGGTCGAGACTGCGGGGTTCGGCGACATAGGCAGGGATCTGCAAACCCTTGAGCTGTTCGCGCTGGGCCGGGCCGACACTGCCAGGCCAGAGCAGGAGCAGATCAGGCTTGAGGCTGAGCAAGCGCTCCATATCCAGTTGCCCGTAACGCCCCACCGAAGGCAGGTCTTTCAGGGCCGGTGGGCGATCGCCGCCGTCCAGCACGCCCACCAACAAGTCGGTAGAACCCAGTTCGACGACGATTTCAGACAGCGACGGCGCCAGGCTGACGACCCGGGAAGCCGCCGCCGTCGACGCGCTGGCGGCCAGCAGCAGGACCGCCAGCCAGAGGCGCATCAGCCGAGCTGGCGCGGAATGCGATACAGGTAGAACAGTACGGCGGTGGACAGCGCCAAAAGCATCAGCGGCACCGCTTCCAGACCGACGAATACTGCCAATGCGCCAATCCAGGCCGGCAAGCCGGCGGCCAGGAAGGCTGCGCGACGCCGGGCCGCGAGGGTGATCCAGGCCTGAGGCTCTTCCGGTGTATCGAGGGATTTTTGCGTGGCGATCAGGGCGTTTTTATAGCCACCGAAAAACCGCAGGCTGACAAACATCGACGCCACGCCGGCGATGAACAATGGCATCGCCAGCACCGGCAGAATCGCTTCGCCCTGGCCAAACACCGCGTTGATCACGAACAGCGGCAGCAAGGCCAGCGCCAAGTATTGCCACCAACTGACGGACAGCCGCCGCCGAACCTGACCGCGCGTCACGCCCGGTCAACCTCGCCCTGGTGCTCGTTGCCCATCATGTGGTCGAGCTTGCTGGCCTTGGTCGCCAGGTACAGTTTGTTATGCGGGTTATGCCCGGTGTGCAACGGCACGCGCTCGGCCACCACGATGCCCATGTCGGTCAATGCCTTGACCTTGCGCGGATTATTGGTCATCAACCGCAACGACTTGATACCCAGATGTTCGAGCATTGGCTGGCAAATGCTGTAGTCGCGCATGTCGGCGGCAAACCCCAGGCGTTCGTTGGCTTCCACGGTATCGGCGCCGCCATCTTGCAGTTCATAGGCGCGGATCTTGTTCAGCAAGCCAATGCCGCGTCCTTCCTGGCGCAGGTACAACAGCACGCCACGGCCTTCGCGGGCAATGGCCTGCAGCGCGGCTTCGAGTTGCGAGCCGCAGTCGCAGCGCTGGCTGAACAACGCATCGCCCGTCAGGCATTCGGAGTGCAGGCGACCGAGTACCGGAGCACCGTCGGCGAAATCCCCCAGGCTGAGCACGACGTGCTCGCGACCGGTGGTTTCATCGAGAAAACCATGCATGGTGAATTGCGCAAAGGGCGTTGGCAGCTTGGAAGCGGCAACAAAAACGACAGGCACCGGTGTGCTCCTGATCTAGTACTGAAGTTTCGCAGAGGCGGGCATTGTAACAGCAGGCTCCCGCAGACGCTTAGGCTGAATTATCGGCCATAAACATCAAAAAGTTTGATCACAGCTTCGGTGGTTTACCGTGCTCGTCGAAGGGATAGGGTTGCTTCCAGCGTTCGAAAATCGGTTTCAACTCGCCGTTTTTCACCAGTACATCCATGCGCCGGTCAAACAGTGCACGCAACGCACGGCCGTTTTCGGTGTTGGCAAAGCCCAGGTACAGCGGCAGGTTGATCAGCGGGGAAAGCTTGTATTGCTTGGGATCATCGGCCTTGGAAAGCACATCCTGGATCTCCATCAATGCATCGATATAAAAATCGGCGCGATCATGGACGAGCATCGGCAGGATGCCGACAGAGCGGTGGATTTCATTGAAACGGCGGATGTTAGGCAGATAGCGGTCGTATTCGTAGCCGCGCATCCACACAAGCCGGTAGTCACCGATGGTCGCCAATGAGGGAGAGGGTTTGGAGGCCAGGCCCAAGGCATAGATGTGATCAACGTCGTAGTGCCAACGGGGGTACAGCAATCCCTCGGTCTCATCGCGATAGGCACCGACCTGGACATCGGCGTCGGCGCGCTCCACCAAGCCGATTGAACGTGTGTAGGGGACACTTCGGGTCTTCAGCTTGACGCCCTCGGGTTCGAACACCTCGCGCAGAATGTCCCATGCCATGCCTTGGCCGTCTGCCTGGGTGTAATCGGCCCACTCTTCGCTGGCGGCGCGGATCTCGCCGGGCAAGGGCGCCGACTCGGCCACCCGAAAGCCGAGCAAGGCTCCAAAACACAGCAACAGCAGAAGTGCGCGGCTTACGCCCATGCCTGGACCCCTCAGGTGAAACACCACACCAACCCTTGCATTGCCAGCCAGGCGAAGACGCCGGCCAGTACGTCGTCGAGCATGATGCCTACCCCGCCGTGTACCTTGCGATCGATCCAGCGGATCGGCCACGGCTTGAGGATATCGAAGAAGCGGAACACCAGGAAACCCGTCAACAACCAGTACCAGCCTTCCGGCACCAGCCACAGGGTAATCCACATGCCGACCATCTCGTCCCAGACGATGCCTTCATGGTCGTGCACCCGCAAATCATCCGCCACTTTGCCGCACAGCCAGAAGCCGAACAGCATGGTGATGCCGAGCATCAGCCAGTAGCCCCAATCGGGCAACATCTGCCACAACGGTATGAAGGGTAGCGCAACCAGCGAACCCCATGTGCCTGGCGCTTTCGGCAACGTGCCCGAACCGAAGCCAAACGCCAGGAAATGCCAAGGATTACGCCAGACCGAGGGCGGAACGAATTCTGCTGGAACCTGGTTGGGATGATCTGTCACGGTGTCTCCCGAAAATGTTGATAGCCCCGGATTGGCGGGGTGATGTCCTGTCCAAGGCTGTCGAGCAGCATGACGCCCTGCCCCGCCGTGACATTGCCGACCACATGGATCGGCCAGCCTTCGGCCAGGAGTGCCGACAATCGGACCGGCGGCAATGTGAACAGCAACACGTAATCGTCGCCACCGCTCAGGGCGGCGTGTTCTGCGCCCGATTGGCCAAGCAGCGTCACCAGCGGCATGGACAGCGGCAAGCGGTCCCGTTCAACCGTCAGTGCCACGCCGGACGCCAATGAGATATGCCCACAGTCGGCCAGCAGGCCATCGGAAATATCCATCGCCGCGCCGGCCTTGCCTCGCAGCGCAAGGCCCAAGTCGATCTGCGGTCGCGGTGACCAGTAATGTGCCAGCAGCGGCTCGGCAACAGCAGGCTCGGCGCTACGCTCGCCAAGAACCAGCGGCAACGCGCCAGCGGCATTGCCCAGGTCACCGCCGACGCAGAGCAGATCGCCGGGCTGCGCGCCGCTGCGGATCAAGGCCTGGCCGGACGGTACGCGACCGAGCACGGTCAGGGTCAGGCTCAACGGCCCGCGGGTGGTATCGCCGCCGACCAGCGCTACGCCACAGGCCTGGGCCATCTGGTTCAAGCCACAGGCATAAGCCTGCAGCCAATCGGTGGTCACCGTCGGCAAGGTCAAGGCAAGGGTAAAGGCAAGAGGACTGGCGCCCATGGCGGCCAGGTCGCTGACCGCCACGGCCAGCGAGCGCTGGCCGAGCAGGAACGGGTCGCAAGGGTCTGGAAAATGCACACCGGCCACGAGCGTATCGGTGGATACCGCCAGCTGTTCCCCGGGAGGAACGGCCAGCAGGGCGCAATCGTCGCCGATTCCGAGCGCAACGCCCTCGCCGCCTTGCGCACACGCAGCGGCAGCGAAGTACTGACGGATCAGCTCGAACTCACCCATGGGATTTCAAGCGCCAATCAGCGCTTGAACGCCTTCACTTCAGCTTCACGCAGGCGCGGGGCGAGCTTGTCGAGGACGCCGTTGACGAACTTGTGGCCATCGGTGGAACCGAAGACTTTCGCCAGTTCGATCCCTTCGTTGATCACCACGCGATACGGTACGTCGACGCGCTGCATCAGTTCCCAGGTGGACAGGCGCAACACGGCCAGTTCAACCGGGTCCAGCTCATCGATGGTCAGGTCCAGGCAAGGCGCCAGGGCGATATCGATTTCGCTCTTGTGCGCCGGGACGCCATGGAGGATCTCGCGGAAGTACGCACCATCGACATCGCTGAAATCGTTATCGACGCGAAACTGCGCTTCGATCTCGTTCAGCGACTGCTTTGCCATGTGCCATTGGTACAGGGCCTGGGTCGCGAGCTGACGGGCTTCGCGGCGCTTGACGCTTTTCGAAGGTTTACCGGCGTCGGCCGGCTTCGGATCGCGCGGATTGAAACGATCGCTTTCGTCGCTAATCACTTGGCCTCCAACTGCGCCAGCAGGCTGACCATTTCCAGGGCGGACAGGGCAGCTTCGGCACCTTTGTTACCGGCCTTGGTGCCGGAACGTTCGATGGCTTGCTCGATGGAATCAACGGTCAGCACGCCGAAGGCGACCGGTACGCCAAATTCCATGGACACCTGGGCCAGGCCCTTGGTGCATTCGCCGGCCACGTATTCGAAATGCGGAGTACCGCCACGAATGACCGCGCCGAGGGCGATGATCGCCGCATATTCGCCCTTTTGAGCGACTTTCTGCGCAACCAACGGAATTTCGAAGGCGCCAGGCGCGCGGATGATGGTGATGTCGCCTTCGCTCACGCCATGGCGAACCAGGGCATCGACCGCACCGTCGACCAGGCTCTCAACCACAAAGCTGTTGAAACGGCCTACTACCAAAGCGTAGCGGCCTTTGGGGGCGATGAAGGTACCTTCGATGGTCTTCAGGGTCATTCGTCAGATCTCTTAAAGAGCCGGAGCGCGTTCTATACGCACTCCTCAGTGATATTAGTCTCGAATACAACGCTGTGGACTCCGCCATCTCGTTCGCTTGCCACAAATGGATCTAACAAGCCTGAACAACAATCCGGAATCCGCAGGCCATTATTCGGAGGGCACGTATTCTACAACTTCCAGATCGAAACCGGATATCGCATTAAATTTCATCGGTGCACTCATCAGGCGCATTTTACGTACACCCAGGTCACGAAGGATCTGCGAACCGGCACCGACGATGCTGTAGGTGGTCGGTTTTTTCAGCGGTTGCTGCTCGGTGGTTTCGCGGATATGCGCCAGCAGCACGTCGCCGTCGAGCGGGTGCCCGAGCAGCAGCACCACGCCGCTGCCAGCCTCGGCCACGGCGGCCATGGCGGCGCGCAGGCTCCAGCGGCCCGGTTGCTTGACCATCAACAGGTCGCGCAGCGGGTCCATGTTGTGCACGCGAACCAGGGTCGGCTCTTCGGCGCACACGGTGCCCAGGGTCAGCGCCATGTGCACATCGCCTTCCACCGAATCGCGGTAGGTCACCAGGTTGAACTGGCCCAGTTCGCTGTCCAGCGGCTGCTCGGCGATCCGCTGAACGGTACGTTCGTGGATCATGCGGTAGTGGATCAGGTCGGCGATGGTGCCGATCTTGATGTTGTGCTCAGCGGCGAAGGTTTCCAGTTCCGCACGGCGGGACATGGTGCCGTCGTCGTTCATCACTTCGCAGATCACACCGGCGGGCTCGAAACCGGCCATGCGCGCCAGGTCGCACGCCGCTTCGGTGTGGCCGGCGCGGGCCAGGGTGCCGCCGGCCTGGGCCATCAGCGGGAAGATGTGGCCGGGACTGACGATGTCTTCAGCCTTGGCGCCGGCAGCAGCGGCCGCTTGCACGGTTCGCGCCCGGTCAGCGGCGGAGATACCGGTGGTGACGCCTTCGGCGGCCTCGATCGACACGGTAAACTTGGTACCGAACCCGGAGCCGTTGCGCGGCGCCATCAACGGCAGCTTCAGCAGCTCGCAGCGCTCGCGGGTCATCGGCATGCAGATCAGCCCGCGGGCGTGCTTGGCCATGAAGTTGATGTGCTCGGCCTTGCAGCACTCGGCGGCCATGATCAGGTCGCCTTCGTTCTCGCGGTCTTCGTCATCCATGAGGATGACCATCTTGCCTTGGCGGATGTCTTCAACCAGTTCTTCGATGCTATTGAGCGCCACGCGGCACCCCCTTGGGTCAGGATTTGAGGTAGCCGTTGGCGGCCAGAAAGCTTTCGGTGATGTTGCCGCCTTTTTGCGAGGCGCCGGACTCTGCGGCCTTATCGCCCAACAACAGGCGCTCCAGGTAACGCGCCAGCAAGTCGACTTCCAGGTTGACCCGGCGACCCGGCCGGTACGAGGCCATGATGGTTTCGCTCAGGGTATGCGGAATGATCGTCAGCAGGAATTCGGCGCCGTCCACCGCATTGACCGTCAGGCTGGTGCCATCGACGGTGATCGAGCCTTTGTGGGCGATGTACTTGGCGAGTTCTTTCGGGGCGCGGATACGAAACTCCACGGCACGGGCGTTATCGGTGCGCGAGACCACTTCGCCGACACCGTCCACGTGACCGCTGACCAGGTGCCCGCCGAGGCGAGTGGTCGGGGTCAGGGCTTTTTCCAGGTTGACCGGGCTGCCGCTCTTGAGATCGTTCATCGCCGTGCAATCGAGGGTTTCCCGGCTGACGTCCGCCAGGAAACCATTGCCCGGCAGCTCAACGGCGGTCAGGCAGACGCCGTTGACGGCGATGCTGTCGCCGAGTTTGACGTCGCTCAGGTCGAGCTTGCCGGTTTCGACATGGACCCGCACGTCCCCACCCTTGGGAGTGAGTGCACGGATGCTGCCGATGGATTCGATGATGCCGGTAAACATGGAGTCCTCCTCGAGAACGGGCCGCCGCTTGCGCGAAAGCCGGGAATTATACGCTGGCCTGTGGAGCGGGGACGGCGATGACTCGCCAGTCATCGCCCACGGCGCGGATTTCGGTGATGCTAAGTTCCGGCGCGTCTTTGATCTGCGCCAGCGGCCAGTCCAACAGCGGCCGCGCTGAAGAACCGAGGAACTTGCCGGCGATAAAAATCTGGAACTCATCCACCAACCCTTGCCGGGCGAAAGCCCCCGCCAACCGTGGCCCAGCCTCCACCAGCACCTCGTTGACGCCACGGTTCGCCAGCTCGACCAGCAGGCGCCGCAAATCGACCTGGCCGTCGTCACCCGCGACGATCATGCACTCGGGGCCGTTGGCGTATTGTTCTTCCACCGCCATGCAGGTAGCGACGAGCGCCGGGCCGGCCCTGAAGAAGGCTGCATCCAGCGGCACCCGCAGGCGACCGTCGACCAGCACCCGCAGCGGCGGACGGCTCATGACCAGCGCGGTTTGTTCGGCATCCAAGCCGAGTTCGTCGGCGCGCACGGTCAGCCGGGCGTTGTCCGCCAGCACCGTGTCGGCGCCGGTCAGGACGACGCTGGCCTGGGCTCGCAGGCGCTGCACCGCCGAACGCGCGGCCGGACCGGTGATCCACTGGCTCTCGCCGCTTTCCATGGCGGTGCGGCCATCGAGGCTCATGGCGAGCTTGACCCGCACGAACGGCAGGCCCTGCTCCATGCGCTTGAGGAAACCTTCGTTGAGCTTGCGCGCCTCGCCCTCCAGCACACCGCTTTCGGTGGCGATACCGGCCTGGACCAGCCGCTGCAAACCACGGCCGGCGACTTCCGGATTGGGGTCCTGCATCGCCGCGACGACCCGCTTCACGCCGGCGTTGACCAACGCATCGGCGCAAGGCGGAGTGCGCCCGTGGTGGCTGCACGGCTCGAGCGTCACATAGGCGGTGGCGCCCCGGGCGTTGTCACCGGCGGCACGCAGGGCATGGACTTCGGCATGGGGTTCGCCGGCGCGGATGTGCCAGCCTTCGCCGACAATCTGCCCGTCCCGCACGATCACGCATCCGACCCGGGGGTTGGGGTGGGTGGTGTAATGCCCGCGCCGCGCCAGTTCCAGGGCGCGGGCCATGTAATGAGCGTCGAGGACGGCCTGCTGTCCGGGGCCGGTCATTCTTTCACCGGTTCGCGGGCCAGGCGGTCGATTTCTTCGCGGAATTCGTTGAGATCCTGAAAGCGCCGGTACACCGAGGCAAAGCGAATGTAGGCAACTTCATCGAGCTTCTGCAGCTCGGCCATCACCAGCTCGCCGACTACCAGGGACTTGACTTCGCGCTCGCCGGTCGCGCGCAGCTTGTGCTTGATGTGCACCAGTGCCGCTTCCAGGCGCTCGACGCTCACCGGGCGTTTTTCCAGGGCGCGCTGCATGCCGGCGCGAAGTTTTTCTTCGTCGAACGGCTGGCGGCTGCCGTCGGTTTTGATCAGGCGCGGCAACACCAGTTCAGCGGTCTCGAACGTCGTGAAACGCTCGCCGCAGGCCAGGCATTCGCGGCGGCGGCGGACTTGTTCGCCTTCGGCGACCAGTCGCGAGTCGATGACCTTGGTGTCGTTGGCACCGCAGAAGGGACAGTGCATGGTGGCAGGCAACAAAAAAAGGGAGGGCCATGGTAGCGCATCCCACTGGCAAGACAAGCCATAGGGTTTACGGTATACAGACGGGCTTACCGTCAGATCCATGGAATTCACCTTGCTGGAGCCACACATGCCGCTACGATCGCTCGTTTTGCTCAGTTTTTTCAGCCTGCTGATGGCGTGCAGCAGCGACGCCCCCAAACCCGCCGCGCCCGCTCCAGCCCCGGCGCCGAAACAGGCCCAGGAAAAAGCCCGGCAGGCCACCGAGCTGGGGCCGTTGCCGGCGCATCAGCGTGAGTTGAGCGGCACCTTGCAAGGCGTGCCGGCCGGGGCTGAAGTTGAACTGGCGCTGCTGGTGATCGACGACAAGGATCGGCCGCAACAACTGCTCGCCAGCTCCAGCCTGATCGGCACCAACCAGGCGCTGCCCTTCCGCTTGCGTTTCAATCCCGAAGCGTTCCCGGTCGGCGCCCGCGTGGAACTGCGCGGTCGCGCCAGCCAATCCGGCCAATTGATCCTGCATCTGCCTGAGCAACGTATTGCCCAACCAACCACCCAGGCCCTGGGCGTGCTGCAATTTGTCAAAGCACCATGAATGCACCGCACGACCTGCAACACGCCTTGGGCGAGTTGCTTGGCGATGCGCGCCTGGTGCCTTGCCCGTTACCCGGCACTGACCTGACGTTATGGCTGATCGACGGCGACAATATGGACCGTGCCTTCAGCTCGGAAGAAACCCGGCGCATCCTCCACGAACCGCCCTATTGGAGCTTCTGCTGGGCCAGCGGCCTGGCGATGGCCCGCTACTTGGCCGAACATCCGCAGTGGGTCGAGGGCAAGCGGGTGCTGGATTTCGGCGCCGGTTCCGGCGTGGCGGGGATCGCGGCGGCCAAGGCCGGGGCGATGCAAGTGGTGGCCTGTGACCTGGATCCGCTGGCACTTGCCGCCGCAAAGGCCAACGCCCTGCTTAATGACGTCACGCTGAATTATTCAACGGATTTTTTCGCCGAAGCCGATCGCTTCGACCTGATCCTGGTTGCCGATGTGCTCTATGACCGCGCCAACCTGCCGTTACTCGACCAGTTCCTCAGCCGTGGCCGCGAGGCCCTGGTGGCCGACTCGCGGGTGCGGGATTTCCAGCATCCGTTGTACCGGCGCATCGAAATGCTCGAAGCCATGACCTTGCCGGACCTGGCCGAGCCCGAGGAGTTTCGGCATGTGAGCCTGTATCACGCCCGTCGCTGACCTCAGGCGCCGCGAGCGCCTGGCCTTTCAGCCACCCCACACCAAGCCGTATAGTTGCGCTATTCAAGCGTTCTACGAGATTCCCATGACCCAGGACACGCCCTACATTTTCGACGCAACTACCGCCGATTTCGACCAGTCGGTAATCGCCAACTCCTTCCACAAACCGGTGCTGGTGGATTTCTGGGCCGAGTGGTGCGCACCGTGCAAGGCGTTGATGCCAATGTTGCAAGGTATCGCCGAGGGTTATCAGGGCGAACTGCTGCTGGCCAAGGTCAATTGCGACGCAGAGCAAGACATCGTCGCCCGCTTCGGCATTCGCAGCCTGCCGACGGTGGTGCTGTTCAAGGACGGCCAACCGGTCGACGGTTTTGCCGGGGCCCAGCCGGAATCGGCGGTGCGGGCGATGCTCGAGCCGCATGTGCAGATGCCGCCTCCGGCCGCCGCCGACCCGTTCGAACAGGCTCAGGCGCTGTTCGACGATGGTCGCTTCGCCGACGCTGAAGCCTTGTTGAAAGTGCTCTTGGAAGAAGACAACACCAACGCCAAGGCGCTGATTCTCTATGCGCGCTGCCTGACCGAGCGCGGCGAGCTGGGCGAGGCGCAGACGGTGCTCGACGCGGTGAAAAGCGATGAACACAAGGCCGCCCTGGCCGGCGCCAAGGCGCAGATCCAATTCCTCGGCCTGGCCAAGGATCTGCCGGACGCCGCCGACCTCAAGGCGCGCCTGGCGCAAAATCCGCAGGACGATGAGGCGGTGTACCAACTGGCGATCCAGCAACTCGCCCGCCAGCAGTACGAACCTGCGCTCGACGCACTGCTCAAAGTGTTCATCCGCAATCGCAGCTACAGCGAAGGCCTTCCCCACAAGACCTTGTTGCAAGTGTTCGAACTGCTGGGCAACGACCACCCGCTGGTGACGACCTACCGCCGCAAGCTGTTCGCTGCGTTGTATTGAAGGCTTAGCTGCAAGCGCCAAGCATCGAGCATCGAGCGGCAAGATGATTTCAGCTTGAAGCTTGCAGCTCCTCGCTGCTTTTATCCCACCCAGCTATAGAGCGGCGTATCCCCGCCGCTCAACACCTTGACCTCGGCGCTATGGCGCAGGCGCACCAACAGGCGCTTGCCTGCCGAAGCGCTGCCGGTCAAGCCTTCGAGTTGCTCCAGCAGGTCCGGGCCGCTCAATTGCCCCGCCTTGCGCAGCAATTCCCGGGCGATCTGCCACTGGGTGTCGTCCGGGTTCACTGGTTTGGCCGTCGGATTGGCCGCCGGTGCCGCCGCGCCTTCGTATTTGACCGCTTGCAACTGGGCACCGAGCTGCGCCCAGTCGCCCTCATCCATTTCGATCGACAAGTCCACCGGCCATTCGCCGACGGTTCCGCGTATCCGCAACATCACCGTGCTCCTGAAGATTTCATCTGCGCATGCTCCCATGGGCCTTGCGCGACGCCAAGCAGACGGTCAAACTCTGCGCACTTTCGTTATAAGATTACATAACTTTTCCGGAGACTCGTCATGCGTCGTTTGCTTCTCGCTTTGCCGTTCGCCCTGCTGCCGTTGGCTGTCGCTCACGCGGTCGCCGAACATGATCACGACCATGACCATGAGCACGGCAGCCTCGGCGCCCATGAACACGGCGTCGCTCAGCTGAACGCGGCGCTGGACAGCCAGACCCTGGAGCTGGAACTGGAAAGCCCGGCGATGAACCTGGTGGGCTTCGAACATGCCGCCACCAGCGACGCCGACAAGGCCAAAGTCGCCGCCGTGCGGGCGCAGCTGGAAAAACCCCTGGCGCTGTTCAACCTGCCGGCCGCCGCCAAGTGCACCGTGGCCAAGCAAGAGCTGGAAAGCCCATTGTTCGGCGATGAGCCGGACCATGAAGACCACGATGAAGACGGCGACGAGCATCACGACGAGCACAGCGAAATCCACGCTCACTACCAATTCACCTGCGCAGCGCCTGGCGCGTTGAAGAACCTGGACCTGGCGACCCTGTTCAAAACCTTCCCCGCGACCCAGAAAATCCAGGTACAACTGATCAGCCCGAGCGGCCAGCAAGGCGTTGAGGTCACGGCCAAGGCGCCAGCCCTGAAATTCTGATTCACTGCAAGAACCCTGTGGGGAGCATGTTCGCTTCCACAGGGCTCCATTATTTGTTGAAGCGGCAAACATGACCCAAGCACTCATCCAACTGTCCGACCTGGGCTTTAGCTGGCCCGGGCATCCGCTGCTGCTGGATATCCCGGCGTTTCGCCTGGAAGCCGGCGAAACCTTGTTCCTGAAAGGTCCCAGCGGCAGCGGGAAAACGACGCTGCTGGGCCTGCTGGGCGGTGTGCAGACGCCGGATCGCGGCAGTATCCGCCTGCTCGGCCAGGAGCTCACCGAGCTGGGCGCCGGCAGTCGCGACCGCTTTCGCGTGGATCACACCGGCTACATTTTCCAGCAGTTCAACCTGCTGCCGTTTCTCTCGGTGCGCGAGAACGTCGAGTTGCCCTGTCACTTTTCCAAGCTGCGCGCGCAACGTGCCATCCATCGCCACGGCAGTGTCGATCTGGCCGCCGCCACGCTGCTGGCGCACCTTGGGCTGACCGATTCGAGCCTGCTGGAGCGTCGCGCCGACTCGCTGTCCATCGGCCAGCAGCAAAGGGTCGCCGCCGCCCGCGCCTTGATCGGCCAACCGGAACTGGTGATCGCCGACGAACCGACGTCAGCCCTGGACTACGACGCTCGGGAAAACTTCCTGCGGCTGCTTTTCGCCGAATGTCGTGAAGCCGGGTCGAGCCTGTTGTTCGTCAGCCATGACCAGAGCCTGGCGCCGCTGTTCGACCGCAATCTGTCGCTGGCCGATCTCAATCGCGCCGCCACGCCACTCGAGGTCTGAGATGTATTTGTTCCGCCTAGCCATGGCCAGCCTGGCTAACCGCCGCTTCACCGCGATCCTTACCGCGTTCGCCATCGCCCTTTCGGTGTGCCTGCTGCTGGCGGTGGAGCGGGTGCGCACCGAGGCGCGGGCCAGCTTCGCCAGCACCATCAGCGGCACCGACCTGATCGTCGGCGCTCGCTCCGGCTCGGTGAACCTGCTGTTGTATTCGGTGTTTCGTATCGGCAATGCCACCAACAACATCCGCTGGGACAGCTTCGAACACTTCGCCAACAACCCGAAAGTGAAATGGGCAATCCCCATGTCCCTCGGCGACTCCCATCGCGGCTACCGAGTGATGGGCACCACCGAAGCCTACTTCGAGCATTACCAGTACGGCCGCCAGCAACACTTGGCGCTGGCCGAGGGCCGGGCGTTCGTCAGCGATCCATTCGAAGTCGTGCTCGGCGCCGAAGTGGCCGAGGCGCTGCATTACAAACTCGGCGACAAACTGGTGCTGGCCCACGGCGTGGCGGCGATCAGCCTGGTCAAGCATGACGACAAGCCTTTCACTGTGGTCGGGATTCTCAAGCGCACCGGCACGCCAGTGGACCGCACGCTGCACATCAGCCTCGGCGGCATGGAAGCGATTCACATCGACTGGAAAAACGGCGTGCCGGCCCAGGGCAACGGGCGCATCAGCGCCGACCAGGCCCGCAACATGGACCTCACGCCCCAGGCGATCACCGCGTTCATGCTTGGCCTCAACAGCAAGATCTCGACCTTTGCCTTGCAGCGCGAGATCAATGAATTCCGTGGCGAACCGCTGTTGGCCATCCTGCCCGGCGTGGCCCTTCAGGAACTCTGGAGCCTGATGGGCACGGCCGAAAAAGCCTTGTTCGTGATTTCGTTGTTCGTCGTGCTGACCGGGTTGATCGGCATGCTCACGGCGATCCTCACCAGCCTCAACGAGCGTCGTCGAGAGATGGCGATCCTGCGCTCGGTGGGCGCGAGGCCGTGGCACATCGCAAGCCTGCTGGTGCTCGAGGCCTTCGCCCTGGCGTTGGCCGGGGTGGTCGCCGGGCTGGCGTTGCTTTACGTTGGCATTGCCGCCGCCCAGGGCTACGTGCAGTCGGCCTATGGCTTGTACCTGCCATTGAGTTGGCCGAGCGAGTATGAATGGACGCTGCTGGCTGGCATTCTGGTCGCCGCCCTGCTGATGGGCAGCGTGCCGGCCTGGCGCGCCTATCGCCAATCGCTGGCCGATGGCCTGTCGATCCGTTTATGAGGACGTTGAAAATGCCCCGCGCCCTGCTTGCGCTGTTGATGCTGGTCGCCCTGCCCTTGTGGGCAGCCGAGCCGAGGAACCTGTCCTGGTCGGAAATGATCCCACCGGACGCGCCGCCGGAAGTGCCGAACATGACACCGCTGCACGACCTGTCGAAGATGAGCGATGCCCTGGCGGCCGAATCCGCGCCTGCGGCCAAGCAGGACCTGCCCAACGCCCCGGTGGTCAAGGCGCTGGACGGTCAGCAGATTCGCTTGCCAGGTTATATCGTGCCGCTGGAAGTCAGCGAGGAAGGCCGCACTACCGACTTTCTGCTGGTGCCGTATTTCGGCGCCTGCATCCACGTGCCGCCACCGCCGTCGAACCAGATCGTGCACGTGAAAAGCGAGCTCGGCGTCAAGCTCGACGAGTTGTACCAGCCGTACTGGGTCGAAGGGCCGATGCAGGTCAAGCCGTCCACCAGTGAACTGGCCGATGCCGGATACCAGATGGACGCCGAGAAAATCTACGTTTATGAGCTGCCGGAGTGAGACCGATCCAGTAGCGGCGGTCTGTTCGCATCAGCCTCATCACACTTTCATTGAGCTGAGTCAAAAGACCGGTCCAGACGGCTTCGTACCATGGGACATCCTTTTTTGAATGTTCTCTGGAGCCCCCATGCACAAGTCCTTGCTCAGCGCTTCCCTCGTGGCCCTCGCACTCTCCGCCCCGATGGCCCAGGCCCATACCGCCGGCGATATCATCGTTCGCGCGGGCGCCATCACCGTCAATCCGGATGCCGACAGCTCCAGCGTCAAGGTCGACCGAGGCCCGCTGGCCGGCGCTGACCTGGGCGGCAAGGCAACCATGAGCAGCGACACTCAGTTGGGCCTGAACTTCGCCTACATGCTCACCAACAACTGGGGTATTGAGTTGCTGGCGGCTTCGCCATTCGAGCACGACGTCAAAATCAAAGGCACCGCCCTGGGCGCGGCCAATAACAAGCTCGGCACCCTCAAGCACCTGCCGCCAACCCTGAGCGTGGTTTACTACCCGCTCGACGCCAAGTCGGCCTTCCAGCCTTACGTCGGCGCCGGCATCAACTACACCTGGATCTACGATGAACACGTCGGCAGCGAAGCCAGCGCCAACGGCTTCAGCAATTTCCGGGCGAAAAACAGCTGGGGCATGGCGTGGCAAGTCGGTGCCGACTACATGCTGACCGATAACATCATGATCAACGGCCAGGTCCGCTACATCGACATCGACACCACGGCCTATGTCGACAACAACGCCGTGGCCGGCGGCACCCGGGCCAAGGTGGACGTCGACGTGGACCCGTTCGTCTACATGGTGGGCTTGGGCTACAAGTTCTAAGCCTGCGCAATTGCCAGGTGACAAAAAAGGCGCCTCGAAAGGCGCCTTTTTTTTTGGCCGATGGAAACTCAGCGCCCCAGCAACCGCGCCAGCCCCACACTCATTGGCGTCTGCGCTGGCAATTGGAAACGCTCCAGCAACCGACGGTTATCGGCCCGCGAATGACGAATGTCGCCGGAGCGCGCCGGGCCATAGCTGATCGTCGGCAAGTCACCCACGACCTCGGCCAGGGCCTGGAGCATCTGCTTGAGATTGGTGGCCTGGTTCCAGCCGACATTCACCGCGCCTGCGTCCACCTCAGTTTTTTCAATGGCCTGCACCAGCACGTCCACCAGGTCTTCGACATAGACGAAATCGCGGGTCTGCTCGCCATCGCCGAATACGCTGATCGGCAAGCCTTTTTGTGCCCGTTCGCTGAAGATGCTGATCACCCCGGAATAGGGCGAAGACGGATCCTGGCGCGGGCCATAGATATTGAAGAAACGGAACACCGCCGGTTCCAGGGCATGCTGGCGCCGGTAGAAATCCAAGTAGAACTCGCTGGCCAGTTTGTCTGCCGCGTAAGGCGTGAGCGGCGCCTTGGGCGTCTCTTCATCGATGGACTGGCCTTCGCCGTTATTGCCATAGACCGCCGCGCTGGAGGCGAACAACACACGCTTCACACCGGCCTGGCGCATGGCCTCGCAAACGTTCAAGGTGCCGATGAAATTGCTCTGGTGCGTGCGCACCGGGTCATCCACCGACGCTTGCACCGAAGCCACGGCCGCCAAGTGCGCCACGCCACTGCAACCGAGCATGGCCCGGGCGAGCAGCGCGGCATCGGCGACATCGCCCTCGATCAGTTCGAGCGCGGGGTTGTCCAGCGGCAGGTTGCTGCGCTTGCCGGTAGACAAGTCGTCAAGGATGCGCACCGAATGCCCCTTGGCGAGCAACGCGTCGGTCAGGTGCGAACCAATGAAACCCGCGCCGCCGGTGATTAAAACAGGGCCTTCAGCCATGGCGATAAAACCTATCCAGTAAGCCCGGGAGGGCCGCGCGCCAGGCGCGGGGCTTGATCCCGAAGGTGTGCAGAATTTTCTTGCAGGCCAGGACCGCGTGCTGCGGTTCTTCCGCCGCGTCCGGCCTGGCGGCGTGGGCCTGGGGTGTGGGCGACTCGATGGCCAGCGGATGCAGTGCACGGGCTTCGGTGAGGATCGCCTGGCCCAGCGCCAGCGGCGTGGTCGCCTCGTGGCCAGCGTAGTGATAAGTGCCCCACAGCGGCGCCGCACAGTCGAGTTGCTTGAGCACCGAGATGATCACCCGCGCCGCGTCGTCGACCGGTGTCGGATTGCCCCGACGGTCGTCGGCCAGCAGCAGCTCTTCGGGCTGCTCGGCCCGAGCGAGGAACCGTCCGAGGATGCCGTCGGCGCTATCGTCCAGCAGCCAGCCAAAACGCAGCAGCACATGTTGCGGGCAGGTGGCGCGCACGCTTTGCTCGATTCGCCACAACGCCTGGCCACGCAGGCCCAGGGGCACGGGCTCGTCTTTTTCGCTGTAGGCAGTGGCGCGGGAGCCATCAAACACGCGGTAGCTCGACGGTTGCAGCAAGACGATATTGTGATGCTGGCACAGTTCGGCCAGGCGCTCGACCGCCCGCTCCTGGCTGGCCAGGCGCTGCTCGCTGACAGCCTCGGCCTGGAACCAGTCGAAGTAGTACGCCAGGTTGATCAAGGCGTCCGGCCGGGTGTCGTCGAGCAGTTGAGTCAGGCTCGCGGCATCCCAGCCGTCTTCGGGTGGGCGGGGGGCAAGAAAACCGATGTCTTCTTCTGCACCGAGGCGAATCAGCGCCTGCCCAAGGGCA
Organism: Pseudomonas sp. Z4-20; assembly: GCF_051131955.1. Taxonomy (NCBI): domain Bacteria; kingdom Pseudomonadati; phylum Pseudomonadota; class Gammaproteobacteria; order Pseudomonadales; family Pseudomonadaceae; genus Pseudomonas; species Pseudomonas sp. Z4-20. The sequence continues at coordinate 689,926 of NZ_CP071641.1, read as the reverse complement.
TTTCCGCCGCCCAATAACATAAGGCGCATTCGCATAAAGTCAGCAGGCCCAGTCTGTTGGCACAAGAATTTGGTCGACAACGCCCGTGGGCGTCGCCGGAATCGTTGCATTTTGCGGGTTTAGTGCGCAACCGTCATCCGTAAAGTGCAGATCGGTGGGTTTGTGTGACCCTGGGAGGCAATGAAGGCCTCAAGCGGTACTTGCATCTTCCCCGCCCCACCCGCATAACTTGCACCATGAATTCACCCCTTGCAGCCGACCACGCGATGGCAGGCTTTCACCCCGCCGTTCGCGCCTGGTTCAGCCAGACATTTGCGGCGGTCACGCCCGCCCAGGCCCGAGCATGGCCGTTGATCGGCGAGCGCCGTTCGGTGTTGGTCGCGGCGCCCACGGGCTCGGGCAAGACCCTCACCGCGTTTCTCGCGGTGCTCGATGACTTGGTGCATCGCGGCCTGGAACAGGGTGGCCTACCGGACCAGACCCTGGTGGTTTATGTCTCGCCGCTGAAGGCGCTGAGCAACGATATCCAGATCAACCTGCAGAATCCACTGGCCGGTATCACCGAACAATTGCGCCGGATGGATTTGCCGCCCCTGCACATCACCACCGCCGTGCGCACGGGTGATACGCCGCAAAAAGAACGCTCGGCGATGCGCAAGACGGCGCCGCACATCCTGGTGACCACCCCCGAATCGCTTTATGTGTTGCTCGGCTCCGATTCCGGCCGGCAGATGCTCGCCAGCACCCGCACGGTGATCGTCGATGAAATCCACGCGATCGCCGCCAGCAAGCGCGGCAGCCACCTGGCCCTGAGCCTGGAACGGTTGCAAGCGCTGTGCGCCGAGCCGCTGGTGCGCATCGGCCTGTCCGCCACGCAAAAACCCATCGAGGCGGTGTCGCGCTTTCTCGTGGGCCATGGCCGAACCTGTGAGATCGTCGACATCGGCCACGCCCGTCCGCGAGACCTGGACATCGAGGTGCCGCCGGTGCCGCTCTCGGCGGTGATGGCCAACGATGTGTGGGAACTGGTCTACAACCGCCTCGCCGAACTGGCGCGCGAGCACCGCACGACGCTGGTGTTCGTCAACACCCGACGCCTGGCCGAACGCCTGAGCCGTCATTTGAGCGAGCGCCTGGGCAAGGACGCCGTGGCCGCACACCACGGCAGCCTCGCCAAGGAGTTTCGCCTGGACGCCGAACAACGTCTCAAGCGCGGCGAACTGCAAATCTTGATCGCCACCGCGTCCCTGGAGCTGGGCATCGATATCGGCGATGTCGACCTCGTTTGCCAGATCGCCTCGCCCCGCTCGATCTCGGCGTTCCTGCAACGAGTTGGCCGCTCCGGTCACCAAGTCGGCGGCACGCCCAAGGGTCGCCTGTTCGCCACCACCCGCGACGACTTGATCGAATGCGCCGCACTGCTCGATTGCGTGCGCCGTGGCGAACTCGACATCCTGCACATCCCCAAGGCGCCGCTGGACGTGCTGGCCCAGCAGATCGTCGCCGAGGTCAGTTGCCAGGAATGGCAGGAGCAAGCGCTGCTGGCGATGTTTCGCCGCGCCTCACCCTATGCCGAATTCGACGAGGCGCATTACCAGGCGCTGCTGCAAATGCTCGCCGAAGGCCTGAATGGCAGGCAGGGCGTGCGCAGCGCCTACCTGCACCGGGACGCCGTGACACGGACCTTGCGCGGTCGTCGGGGCAGCAAGCTGACGGCCGTGACCAGCGGCGGGACGATTCCGGACAACGCCGACTATAGCGTGCTGCTCGAACCCCAGGGCCTGAACATCGGCAGCGTCAACGAGGACTTCGCGGTCGAGAGCATCGCGGGCGATGTGTTCCAACTGGGCAATACCTCTTATCGCATCATCCGCGTAGAAACCGGTCGCGTGCGGGTCGAGGATGCCCAGGGCCAGCCGCCGACCATTCCGTTCTGGCTCGGCGAGGCCCCGGGGCGCAGCGCCGAGTTGTCCCTGGCCGTCGCCCGCCTGCAAGCCCAACTGGACCAGCTGCTCGGCGCCACGCCGGGCAACCTGCAACCGGCCCTGGACTGGCTGACCGGCACCTTGCAACTGAACCTCGCCAGCGCCGAACAATTAATTGATTACCTGGCCCCGGCGCGCCTGGCCTTCGGCGCCTTGCCGTCCCAGGAAACGCTGCTGATGGAGCGCTTCTTCGATGAGTCCGGCGGCACGCAACTGATCATCCACACGCCGTTCGGCAGCCGGATCAACCGCGCCTGGGGCCTGGCGCTGCGCAAGCGCTTCTGCCGCACCTTCAACTTCGAACTGCAGGCCGCCGCCAGCGAGGATGCCATCGTGCTCTCGCTGTCCACCAGCCACAGCTTCGAGCTGGACGAGGTCTGGCGCTACCTCAACAGTCACAGCGCCGAGCAGATTCTCGTGCAAGCGGTGCTGGATGCGCCGCTGTTCGGCGTTCGTTGGCGCTGGAACGCCGGCGTGGCCCTGGCCTTGCCGCGCTATACCGGCGGGCGCAAAGTCGCCCCGCAGATCCAACGCATGAAAAGCGAAGACCTGATCGCCAGCGTCTTCCCCGACCAGATCGCCTGCCTGGAAAACCTCGCCGGCGAGCGCGAGATTCCCGACCATCCGCTGGTTGAACAAACCCTGGACGATTGCCTGCACGAAGCCATGGACAGCGAAGGCTGGCTGGCCCTGTTGCGGCGCGTGGAAGCAGGCGAGGTTCGCCTGATCAGCCGCGACCTCCCGGCGCCCTCGCCCCTGGCAGCGGAAATTCTCAGCGCCCGGCCCTACACCTTTCTCGACGACGCACCGCTGGAAGAGCGCCGCACCCAAGCGGTGATCAACCGCCGCTGGAGCGATCCACAGTCCACCGACGACCTGGGCGCGCTTGACGCCGATGCCATCCAGGCCGTGCGGGACGAGGCCTGGCCGACGCCGACCAACATCGACGAAATCCATGAAGCACTCATGAGCCTGGCGTGCATCGCCGACAGCGAAGCCAGCGCCGAGCCGGCGTGGCTGGATGGGTTGCGGACCCTGGCCGAGCAGGGTCGCGCCAGTCATGTCGAGATCAGCGACGAACGCGGCCTGTGGGTGCCGCTGGAACGGCTGACTTGCCTGCAAGCGATTTATCCACAGGCCCAATGGCAGCCAGCGCTGACACCGCTGCCAGGGTTCGATGAACAGTGGAACGCCGACGACGCCGTAGTGGAAATACTCCGTGCGCGGCTCAGTGCCTTTGGCCCGCAGCCGTTGACGGCGATTGCCTACCCGCTGGGGCTGTCACCGGCACAAGCGACCCAGGCCCTGGCCCAGCTGGAACAGCAGGGGTACGTGTTGCGCGGGCGGTTCACGCCGGGCACCGGCCAGGAAGAATGGTGCGAGCGGCATCTGTTGGCGCGTATCCACCGCTACACCGTCAAGCGTCTGCGGCGGGAAATCGAGCCGGTGATGTTGCAAGACTTCATGCGATTCCTGTTCGATTGGCAGCACCTTTCGCCGTCGGCCCAGGGCCGTGGCAGCGCCGTGCTGCCGTCGATTGTCAGCCAGTTCGAGGGCTACCCGGCCGCCGCCTCGGCCTGGGACAGCGACTTGCTCCCGGCACGGGTCAAGGATTATTCGCCGAGCTGGCTCGACGAACTCTGTCGCAGCGGCAAGTTCGTCTGGACGCGCCTCAGTGCCCGCCAGAAGCTGGCCGCCAGCGCCTTGCGCAGCACGCCGATTGTCTTGCTGCCACGCGCCAGGGTCGCGCTGTGGAGCAACCTGACCGAGCAGACGCCGGTCAGCGAACTGTCGCCCAAGACGCAGAAAGTCCATCAAGCCCTCAGCGAACATGGCGCGCTGTTTTTCGATGAGCTGCTGCACGAAGCCCACCTGCTGCGCAGCGAACTGGAAATCGCCCTGCAGGAACTGGTGGGCGCGGGCCGGGTGAACGCCGACAGCTTCGCCGGGCTGAGGGCGTTGATCACGCCTGCCAGCAAGCGCCAGGCCCGTAGCAGCCGGCGCGGGCGTGGGGCGTTTGTCGGCGGCATGGACGATGCCGGGCGCTGGGCCTTGTTGCGCCGCAGCTCACCCGCCCCAGCGCCGGATAACCGGCCCTCGCCGACGCCGCCCGAGACTCTGGAACACATCGCCATGACCCTGTTGCGCCGCTACGGTGTGGTGTTCTGGCGGCTGCTGGAGCGCGAAGCCGATTGGTTGCCGAGCTGGCGTGAACTGCTGCGCACTTTTCATCGCCTGGAAGCACGGGGCGAGATTCGTGGCGGGCGTTTCGTCAGCGGGCTGGCCGGCGAACAGTTTGCCTTGCCCGAAGCCATCCCGTTGCTGCGCGAAGTACGCCGCCGCCCCACCGATGGCAGCCTGGTCGCGGTATGCGGCGTTGATCCGCTGAACCTCGCCGGGACTTTGCTGCCGGGGACGAAAGTACCGGCGCTGGTGAGTAATCGACTGGTATACCGCGATGGGTTGCCAGTGGCGGCGCAGATTGCCGGCAAGGCGCAGTTTTGGGCGGAGCTGGATGCCCAAGTGATGTCTGAGATTCGCACCAAGCTGATTCAACACCATTAACCAGAAACGCAATAACCCGTGGCGAGGGAGCTTGCTCCCGCTGGGCTGCGTAGCAGCCCCAACGCTCTCGGCACACTATCCAAGTCTGCTCAAAAGCGACGACTGCTGCGCAGCCGAGCGGGAGCAAGCTTGTGTCTTTAACTGAGGTAATGTCAGAGATGAGAGGGGTGAATGGCAGCTGATGAGCAGCGGTGCCTTTTGAGCACGTGAGGGAGCCAAGCTGCCATCCACTCTTTTCACTCTGGTTCCAAGCTCGAACAGTTGACTGAGTCCGACCTCGAACAACAAGCGTGAGCCAGACCAGAGTGACCTCTCGCCCCTAAGCCTAGAGGTTTTACTCATGACTGCCTACGCCGGAATTGATGTGTCCAAAGCCACTTTGCAAATCGCGCTATTTCCCCAGGCAGGCGAACTGAGTGTGCCTAACACCGCCGAAGGGCTCGCCAAACTGGCTGGCTGGCTTGCTGAGAGACAGGTTGTGCGTGTTCTAGTTGAAGCGACAGGCGGCTATGAAAAGCTGTCGGTGCGGCTGCTAGCCAAGACCGGTTTTAAGGTTCAGCGAATCAACCCGGTTCGCGCTCGCCAGTTTGCGCAGGCTATGGGCAAGCGCGCTAAAACCGATCCCATTGACGCGCGAATGCTGGCGACGTTTGCTTCGGCCTTGGAGGAAAAAAACTTCATTTTCCCCGATGAGGCCCGCGACAAGCTTACCGAGTTGGTTAATCAGCGTGATGTCTTCATCCAGCAACGGGACGATAACCGGCGCCGTATTCAACAAGCGCAAGAGGCAGACGTGTTGGATGCTTATAGGGAACTCAATGCCAAACTCAAAGAGATGATCGCCGCCGCGGATAAGCGTATAGCCGCGCAAAGCCGGCAAATCGATGCCGAACTAATGGAGCGTTTGCGCTCGATCAAAGGGGTTGGCCCGGTGACCATCAGCAGCTTGTTCTGCTACCTGCCAGAATTGGGAGACCTGAGCCGTGGACAGGTCGCAGCGTTGGCTGGTGTAGCCCCCTATAACAACGACAGCGGGGCCAAGCGAGGTGTTAGGCGCATCTATGGAGGGAGATCAAGGCTACGTCGAGCGGTGTACATGAGCACTTTGGTTATGGTCCGCCACAACGATGATTTCAAAAACCGTTATGCCCGCCTTCGGGCAGCGGGAAAATGCTCAAAGGTAGCGTTGGTTGCGTGTATGCGTGTGTTGTTGATCAGGCTGAATGCCATGGTTCGGGATGGAAAACCATGGCAAGACCAACCTGCCAGCCGTTAGTCGGAGGAGAAGTTAAAGACAGTTGGCTCCCTCGCCACAGTTATCGGGCAGGCTGGTCGGACGGCTTCGATGACTCCTCCGGCGAAGGCGGTGAGTGTTCAGCTTGCGTATCCCACCGCTTGGGCAACATCACCTGCTGTGGATAAGTCTGCGCGAAGTGCACCGCAGGGTCGTCATCCACAAGCTTTTTCAGTCGCTGGTTGAACGCCCGGCTGACCGCATATTGCCCGCCCGACACGGTGCGGAACTGGGCCGTCAGCACCACGCCGTTGAGGTCCATCCTGTCCACCCCGAAAACATCCAGTGGCCCTTGCAAATTGAACTTGAGAAACGGGTCTTCGGAGATCGAATCCCCGGCTTCGCGGATCAATTCAATGGCGCGGTCCACGTCGGTGTCATAGGTGAACTGCACCGAGAAAAACGCAAAGGCAAATTGCCGGGACTGATTGGTTACGGCCTTGATCTGGCCGAACGGCACCGAATGCACGAAGCCCTTGCCGTCGCGCAGGCGCAGGGTGCGGATGGTCAGGCCCTCCACGGTGCCGGCATGGCCGGAGCTCAGCACGACCCAGTCGCCGATGGACAGTGTGTCTTCAATGATGATGAACAGCCCGGTGATGACGTCCTGCACCAGTTGCTGCGAACCAAAGCCGATCGCCAGCCCCACCACGCCGGCACCGGCCAGCAACGGCGCGACGTTGATGCCAAGGTTGGCCATGGTGGTGATTGCGCAGATCACCACCAAGATGATTTTCGCGGCGTTGCGCAACAACGGCAGGATGGTCTTGACCCGAGTGCTGGGTTGGCGGGCGCCGCGCTTGTTGAGCGGCGGCTTCAAGGCTTCCTGGATCGCCGTATCAAGTACCACCCACATCAGCCACGTCACCAGGAAGATCAGGCCGATACGGCTCAAGGAATCGCTGATTGCCCGGCCAAGGGCATTGCGCGAGGCGAACTCGAACAGGGAAATGCCCCAGATCCGTCCTAGGATCTCTATGAACGCCACCGCCATGACGATGCGCAACAACGCGTGCAGCAAGCTCAACAGTCGCCCCTTGTAAGCGCTGTTGCGCTGGATGACCTCGGCCTTGGGGGATTTGAAAATGTGCTGGAACACGGTGCTGAGGAACACCGTCGCGATCAGCAGGAGGGTGGTGAACAAGGCGCAACGCAGGGCTTTCTGATTGTCTTCGCCGACGCCGATCAGGCTCACCGCCGAGACCAGCACCATCAGCAGGATCGGCCAGTACCAGAGCCCGGAAAAAATCCGCAGCGATTCCTGCAACGCCGGCTGTTTCAGGCGTTGGGCCAGCGGGCGGTTGCGGATCAGGTGGGCCACCGGTCGGCGCATGTGAATCACTAGCCAGCCGAAAATCATCGAGGCCGACAGCCCGGTAAATACCGCGACGCTGCTGGTGATGTTGCCACCCAGTTGCCGAGCGATCTGCGGGCTGGTCAAGGCATCGCTGAGGGCAGCCAGAAAACCGATCATGAACAGCGGCCGCGGACTGAAACGCCGAATCATCGCTACCGCCCGCCGTTTGTGGCCGGCGTTGAACATGACGATCACGCAGAGCAACACCGAGGTCGAGACGATGCCGCTACTGGTGGCGTAGGCAAAGCACAGCGCCAATGCCCGGCCGACCGAAACCTGCAGGAAATGGCTGACATAAAGGGTCAACGGCAGGCAAGCCACGGCCGGCAAAGTATAGGGCAGCAGGTAACCGAGCAGGTCTCGCACACGCTGGCGGGTGCGCAACCAGCGGCGACGACCCAGGCGCCGCACCAGCAATCGCGCGCTGGCCCAGATCAGCGCAAACGCCCCTAGCCAGACGCCTGAGAGCAGGAGGAAATCCCCCGCCACGCGCCAGGTGGAACGAGAGGTCTGGTCCACCAAGCGATCCACTTCGTCCGCCGCCCGGTCCGCACGCAGGCGCCAGGCATCGACCAGGCTCTGGTTGAGGTCGAGTTTGTTCTGGACATCGTCGATGCTCGAACTGATCGCCCCGAGCAGACCGCCTTGTACCAGCGGCTCGGGTTCGGCGGGGGCCTCGCTGGGCGCGGAGGTGCCAGGGACAGCGGCGGTCCCGTAGGCGCTGGTACCGGTCAACGTCAACAAGACCAGCAGCAATGCAGTACTCAATCGAGACAAAACGCGAGGCTCCTTCGGGCAGGGTCGGTAAGGAACTGATCGATAATGGGCCGGCAAGTTCGCCCCGAGGGTAAATACACAGGGTTACTGCTTCCTCGCCGCCGGGCACTCCAGCGAAACTTTCCAGCCCGCGCGGCAGTCATCAAAAGACACAGGCGGTACGAGGTCATTGGCACGGGAGGGATACATGACGGCGATCCACATTGGCATTTCCGGTTGGCGCTACACGCCTTGGCGGGGAGATTTCTACCCCAAGGGGCTGGTTCAGAAACGGGAATTGCAATTCGCCTCGCGAGCGGTCAACAGCATCGAAATCAATGGATCGTTCTACGCCCTGCAACGTCCCGAACGGTATGCCCAGTGGTACGCCGAGACCCCGTCCGACTTCGTGTTCAGCGTCAAGGCGCCGCGCTTCATCACCCACATCAAGCGCCTGCGAGACATCCATAAGCCGTTGGCGAATTTCTTCGCTTCCGGGGTGCTGGAGCTCAAGGAAAAACTCGGCCCCATCCTCTGGCAGTTTCCGCCCAGCTTCAAATTCGCCCCCGAACTGTTTGAGGATTTTCTCAAGCAATTACCCCACGACACCGAAGCCGCCGCTGCGCTGGCCCGCGAGCACGAGCCGCGCCTGGATGGCCACGCCAGCACCGAGGCGGACAAAAAGCGTCAGCTACGCCATGCGGTCGAGATCCGTCATGAAAGCTTTATCGACCCGCGCTTCGTTACCCTGCTCAAGCGCTACGACGTCGCCCTGGTGGTCGCTGACACCGCCGGCAAGTGGCCCTATCGCGAAGACGTCACCAGCGATTTTGTCTATCTGCGCCTGCACGGCGCCGAAGAGTTGTACGCCAGCGGCTATACCGACCAGGCGCTGAAACGCTGGGGCGATCGGATCGAGGCCTGGAGCCAAGGCAGCCAACCGGATGACGCGCACCTGATCGACCCGAAAAAGAAACCCCGGGCGCGCAAGAGCCGGGAGGTGTTCTGCTATTTCGACAACGACATCAAAGTTTGCGCGCCGTATGACGCGCGCCATCTGCTGGAGCGTTTTGACCTGGACAAGCATCTCGCCACCGCTCCCGGCGTGCGCCCGGCCGAAGGGGTCTTGCCATGACCACGCCAGAATCCAGCGAGGCCACCCGCGAGCCGATCCCAGACGTGGCGCAAGACCTTGATCGGGTAAACCGCTTCACGGTGCTCACGGTGAACACACATAAGGGGTTCACGGCGTTGAATAGGCGTTTCATTTTGCCGGAACTGCGCGAAGCGGTACGCAGCGTGTCCGCCGACGTGGTGTTCCTGCAGGAAGTGCATGGGACCCACGAGCACCATCCCCAGCGCTACAGCAACTGGCCGAGCATGCCGCAATACGAATTCCTCGCCGACACCCTCTGGCCGCAGTTCGCCTACGGGCGCAACGCGGTGTACCCGGCGGGCGACCATGGCAACGCGTTGCTGTCGAAATTCCAGATCATCCGCCATGACAATCTAGACGTCTCCATCAGCGGCCATGAAAGCCGCGGCATGCTCCACAGCGTGCTGCGCCTGCCCGGCGGCGAAGGGCAAGAAGTCCACGCGATTTGCGTGCATTTGGGGCTGCGCGAAGGCCATCGCATTGAACAGCTGAAACTGCTTTGCCAGCGCCTGAGCGAATTGCCCGCCGGCGCCCCGGTGATTGTCGCGGGCGACTTCAACGACTGGCGCGGCAAGGCCAATGATCTGCTCGAACCTTGCGGCCTGCGGGAAGTGTTCGCCGAACAATGGGGCAAACCGGCGCGCAGTTTCCCTGCGCGCCTGCCGATCCTGCGCCTGGACCGTATCTATGTGCGCAACCTCAAGGCCCATCATGCCCAGGTATTGAATGTACGTCCCTGGTCGCACCTTTCCGACCACGCACCGCTGTCGGTGGAGATCGAATTATGAGCGCGACGATGAACAAGGCGACGGTGGAAAAGATTGAAGTCCCGCCGACCGAACGCAACCCGGCGCTGGCCGATATCGAATACGGCTGGCACGGCAACAACCGCGTCACGCTGCTGGAAAATGGGGAGGAATATTTCCCAAGGGTTTTCGAGGCCATTCGCCGCGCCCAAGAGGAAATCCTCCTGGAGACCTTCATTCTGTTCGAGGACAAGGTCGGCGTTGAATTACGCGACCTGCTGGTCGATGCCGCCCGGCGCGGCGTGCGCATCACGGTCAACCTGGACGGTTTCGGCTGCGGCGAGCTGACCACCGAGTTTCTCGCATCGTTGAGCGATGCCGGGGTGCGCTTGCAGATGTTCGACCCGGCGCCCCGACACCTCGGGATCCGCACTAACTGGTTCCGCCGCCTGCACCGCAAGATCGTGGTGGTGGATGGCGTCATCGCGTTTATTGGCGGGATCAACTTTTCCGCCGATCACCTCGGCGACTTCGGTCCCGAGGCCAAGCAGGACTACTCGGTGGAGATCAAAGGCCCGGCGGTGGTGGATATCCATCACTTCGCGCTGCTGCAAAGCGGCCGCCCGGCTCGGGCCAAGTATTGGTGGCAACGTCGCCGCAACCGTCGCTCCGAGCTGGCCTTCAATGACCATGACGGCCAGGTGCGCCTGGTCTATCGCGACAACCATGAGCACCAGACCGACATCGAGGAGGTCTATCTGCAGGTGCTGCGCAGCGCCCAGCGCCGGGTGGTGATCGCCAACGCCTACTTCTTTCCTGGTTATCGCTTGCTGCGGGAGATCCGCAACGCCGCCCGGCGTGGCGTCGAAGTGCGGCTGATCCTGCAAGGGCAACCGGACATGATGATCGCCAAGCTCGCCGCGCGGATGCTCTATGACTATCTGCTCAAGGCCGGTGTGACGATTTATGAATATTGCGAGCGACCACTGCACGGCAAGGTCGCCCTGGTGGATGAGGACTGGAGCACGGTGGGCTCGAGCAATCTCGACCCGTTGAGCCTCTCGTTGAACCTGGAAGCCAACGTGCTGATCCGCGACCGGGCGTTCAACCGCGAGCTGTTCGAGCGCCTCGATCACTTGAGCCGCAACCATTGCACGATCATGCCTGAGAACCATGCCCCACGCGGCCTGCTGTGGCGCATGACTATCGGTTTCATGGTGTTCCACTTCTTGCGTCACTTCCCGGCCTGGGCCGGATGGCTGCCGGCTCATAAACCCCGTCTGAAACCTTTTTCACCGCCGACGGCGGTCCGGAGCGAACCCCATGAACCACTCTGACGCGCACACCGCGCCGAGAGATGACGCCCATGCAGCGGAACAGGCCAAGCCGAAATCCCGCTGGAGCCGTTGGAAACGGCCGCTGACGCTGGTTTTTTTCCTGCTGCTGATCGTGCTGTTTACCGCGTTGGCCCGGCGCATCGATTGGTCCGAGGTGTTCACCACCCTGGCCGAATTCAAGCTGCGTACTTTGCTGATAGCCGCCGCGCTGACGGTGACCAGTTTCATCACGTACGCCTGTTTCGATTTGATCGGCCGCACCTACATCCGGCAAAAACTGGGTTGGCGGCAGATCTTGCCGGTGGGGGTGATCAGCTATGCCTTCAACCTCAATCTCAGCGCCTGGGTCGGTGGCATCGCCATGCGCTATCGGCTGTATTCGCGGCTCGGGGTCAGTAACGGCAACATCGCCAAGATCCTCGGCCTGAGCCTGGCCACCAACTGGTTCGGCTACATGACCTTGGCCGGCGTGGTGTTCAGCAGCGGCCTGGTGACGATGCCGCCGGGTTGGAAGCTGAGCAGCAACGCGTTGCAAGGCGTCGGCGTGCTGCTGTTGCTGATCAGCGCCGGGTACTTGGTGGCGTGCCGCTTTTCCAAGCGCAGGGCCTGGACCGTGCGCGGCATGGAAATCAACTTGCCGTCCCTGCGCATGGCCGTGCTGCAATTGGCGCTTGGCGCGCTGAACTGGTCGTTGATGGCCGCGGTGATCTTCACATTGCTGCCCAGCAAACTGGATTATCCGGTAGTGCTCGGGGTGTTGCTGATCAGCAGCATTGCCGGGGTGATTACACACATTCCGGCGGGGCTCGGGGTGTTGGAGGCGGTGTTCATTGCGCTGCTGCAACACGAGGTATCGCGGGGCAGCCTGTTAGCGGGATTGATTGCCTACCGGGCGATCTACTTCATCCTGCCGCTGCTGGTGACCGTGGTGATGTACCTGGTGATCGAGGCGAAGGCCAAGGCGCTGCGGGTCAAGCCTGGGACCAAGTGAGAGGTTGGCTGGGTTGGGCCCTGCACGAGCAGGCGTGCGGGGCCTTATTGATACTGCAAATCACCGCTCCTGAATGATGCTCAAGCGCTCGCCTACCACCATTTCCGTGATCCAGCCCACCAGGATCGAGGTGTAAGCCTGCTGTGATATGGGGTCACTCAGGGAATGGTCGGCGCCGTCGATAATCCTGTGAGTCAGTGAATGAGTCTGCTGGCAGGCGGCTCGGTAGCTCATGATGGTCGCGTGGGGCACATGGTCGTCGGTCTCGGATTCCACCAGCAACACATCGCCGGTGAACTGCGAGCAGGCCTGCAAAGCGCGGTTGGTGTCGGCGTGTACCAGCGTACTGCGGTAATCGAGCAGGTCGGCCTTGTCCAGGTCGCGCTTGGGCGTGTGCCATTGCTCGTCGCGGTACAGCGCCGGCACCCGCAAGGCCAACCAGCGCACCGGTCGCAATGCGGTCAGGATCGAGGCCAGGTAGCCGCCGTAGCTGGTGCCGACCACGGCAATCGCCGAGGTGTCCAACGCGGGGTGGGCGAGCAGCCGGTCGTAGGCTGCCAACAGGTCCCGCAGATTGTCCTCGCGCGTGACCCGCGACAGCGGGATTCCCGCCCCGCCCGTGTGCCCGCGCAAATCGAAGGTCAGGCACACGCAGCCCAGGCCGGCAATGCCTTTGGCCCGTTCCAGGTCACGCTCCTGGCTGCCGCCCCATCCGTGTACGAACAAGACACCGGGAACCTTCGATTTTGGGCTCAGGAAGGTCCCGTTCATGTGTTCGTCATCTATTGCAATCTGAATCGTTTCGCTTCTAGCCGTCATAGGGTTGAACCGTTACGTATTTGAGTAGGAAATCACTATTTTCCGCCGCGCCGCGATAGATCTCCGTGGCACCGGCAGGCAGCGGCTGGTCGGTGTAGGTTTCCACCGAAGAGACGCGAACCGCGCGGGCCGAAGGGTGTTCGACAAACACTTGAAGTGCCGCCAGCTCCGCGCTGCTGGCGCCGCCCATGCGCCAGGATTGTTCCAGCACACCGCCGCGTGGCTGTCCGCCGGTGTCGATGCCCTGGGCAATGTCGTAATTGCGCCGCGAGGCAAAGAAGGACGGAAATGCCTGGTTGGCCGCGTCGTCAAATACTTGCGCCAGCCGCACCGCTTCACGCACATCGTCCGGCAGCTCCAGGCCGAGCAACTCGATGTAGCCACCCTGCACCACCAACAGGTCCGAGCCGCCGTAGACCTCCAGTCCTTCATTGTCGTGGGTGAGGTGTTGCACGCCGCAATAACTCATGACCTGGCCATTGATGAAGCTCTGGCCGACGCTCTGGGTCCTGACGCCGCTGAGGTTCTGCTCAAGCACCACACCGTCGCGAAACACTGACTGGGCGTCAGGCGCGGCGACAATTTCATCAAACTCGGCGAGGCTGTTGATCACCCGTTGACCACGTCCCGCGCTGGCATGAATCGGCTTGAAGCGAATCGGCCCTGCGTAAAGCAAATGTTCAGCGGCTGGGCGCGCATCCTTGAGCGAGAACACGCTGATACCGTCGAGCACCACGCCACGGGTCAGATTGGCGAACAGCGGCGACCACCCCTTCGGCGCGACCGCATCCTTATTCAAGAGACCATGGGCGATCGCCTTGGTGCAGATAAAATCATGGTCGACGTAGCCGCCCCACAAGTCCTCTGGCCCCTTGATGCCAAGGCGCAATGCCGCCTCGGCACCGATCAGGGTTTGCGTGGGCAACAGATACAGGTCCCGTCCTGCATGCTCGCGGCTGTCATGACTGCCGCCGTACTCCAAGCCCAGGATGTTCGCCAGCCAGCGGGCCAGCGCCTGATTGGTCTCGACTTCATGCTGCGGTGCGTGGGGATTGACCGAATGGGCCACTACCAATTTGGTGCGATGGATGGACGTCATGCGTTGTCCTTCTTAACTGCGCTCAATAGCCGTAGCTATAAGGATTGCAGAGATCAGGCCAACGGCGTGTTGGGGGACGAACGGTCAAGGAAACGGGGACAAACGTTCGATCCTGTGGCACAGGGCCTGTTTCATTCTGCACGACCGGCAGCGGGCATCCGGCAAATTGCACGACGCGGGGCACAACATCAGGAGGAGCTCAGCCCTTTGGGCTTACGCCAAATCTCGTACGGTAATCACTCGGCGCCAGCCCGGTGATTTTCTTGAAGATCGATCGAAAGGCGCCGGGATCCTGATAACCGACGGTCCAGGCAATGTGATCGATGGTGCCGTTGGTAAACTCAAGCATTTCCCGGGCCTTGCCCACCCGCAGGTGCTGGCAGTATTCGGTGGGCTTGAGCCCGGTGGCCGCGCGGAACCTGCGCAGGAAAGTTCGCTCTTCCAGCCCGGCCTGCTCAGCCATCGCGCCAAGGGAAACGTCCACCGCGCCGCTGCGTTGCAGCCAATGCTGGACCTTGAGGATCGCCCCGTCACCGTGCCCGAGGATCGGCGCGAAATTGCTGCCGCACTGGCTCGCGCTGTCGCTGTGCTCAATCACCAGGAACTGCGCCGTGCGCGTGGCGATACTGGGCCCGAGCAGACGATCGACCAGGCGCAGTCCAAGCTCTGACCAAGCCATCAGCCCGGCCGTGGTGATCAGGTCGCCGTCGTCGACAATGGGTTTATCGGCGTCGAGCTTGATCTTCGGATAACGCGCCGCAAACGTCTTCGCCGAGGTCCAGTGGGTCGTGGCGCTGCGCCCATCCAGCAAGCCGCTTTCGGCCAGCAGGATAGACCCGACGCACACCCCGCCCAGCACCGTGCCGCCGGCATGGAGCGTGCGCAGCCAATCCATTAGTGTCGGCGAGACCAAGTCTTCGTTGAAGCCGGCGATGGATGGCGGGATGAGCAGTGCCACCAACGGGCCCGCCGGGCCGGTCTCGCTGTCGAATATCCGCCGTGGCGCCTCATTGTTGTCGGTCTGCCAATGACTCACTCGTAACCGCGGTAACTGCGCGCTGGCGTGCTCAGCCGCGATCCGCTGTGCTACGGCAAACAGGTCGGTCAAGCCATGCACCGCGGCCATTTGCGCGCCGGGATAGATCAGTACCCCAAGCTCGGCGATTGCCGTTTGCTGCGCCATTGTCAGTTTTCCCTCGCTTATTGTCGTTGCGGCCAATCCTCGACCCGGCGGTAAACGCCAATACTGGCGCCCTACCCAACCTGATCAAGGAAGCCCCATGTCCAAGCAAGCGCTCATCGTAGTCGATATCCAGAACGACTACTTCCCCCAAGGGAAATGGCCATTGGTCGGCGCCGAAGCCGCCGCCGATAACGCTGCACGGTTGATCGAAGCGTTTCGTCAGGCCGCAAAGCAAGTGGTGCACATTCGCCACGAATTCACTTCCGACGAAGCGCCATTTTTCACGCCCGGCTCCGAAGGCGCGCAGTTGCACCCCAAGGTGCTCAACCGTCCGGACGAACCGGTGGTCCTCAAGCACTTCGTCAATTCGTTTCGCGAAACCGAACTGCAGGCCATCCTCGACCAGCACGGCATCGAGCAGTTGGTGGTTGTCGGCAGCATGAGCCATATGTGCATCGATGGCGTCGCTCGTGCAGCGGCGGACCTGGGCTACGGCGTCACGGTGATTCACGACGCTTGCGCGACTCGCGATCTTGAATTCAATGGCGTGATCGTCCCTGCCGCCCAAGCACATGCGGCCTTCATGTCGGCGCTGGGGTTTGCTTATGCAAATGTGGTGAGTACCGAGCAATTTCTGAGCGACAGCCAGGCGTAGGCGCAGGCATAAACAGCCAGCGAAAATGACTAGGCGGGTGTGAGCGGTTACGACGAGAATGACCAGGATTTTCTCCCAGAGCTCGCCGTATGAAACGTAAGCGCCCGCCGCGCCTGGTCCCCTCCCCAGCCCCGAGCGACATCGCCGGATGGGAGTCAAAACACCCGCCGACTTGGGATTGCTCAAACGACGTCTCCAAGCCGGGATTCCTGGGAACCATGATTTACGCCGCAGGGATGTTGCTGGCCCTGCCCATCTACTGGTTGGCAGTGTTTACCATGACGCTGGCCAAGGTCGAAGGCCTGTCGCCCATTCACCAGAAAATCATCCTGGACCCGCTGATTATTGGGCTCATGTTCATTAGCGCATTCGTGGCCGTCTGCGTGCTCAACTGGCTCGCCTCCGGGCCCAAAGTGCTTGGTTTTTGCTTTGACGAGCGCCAGCAACGTTTCACTTTTACCCAGCGCCGCCCCGCCCGACAAACCACCAACGAATGCGTACCCTACAGCGCCATCCATTACATCAAGCCCTATACCTTGACCACTTTCGCCAACGTGAGTCACTTTGAGGTGTGCTACGCAGGGGCCGATGGCAAGCCGGTTACGCTTCGGTTCTGGGTGGACATAACGGTAAAGGAAATGGCATTCCATGCGACGTGGTTGGCGCAGTCGGTTGACGAGCGGATGCTGGAGCTACTGGACCTGGATTTATGACTTGGATCGCTTTGCTTCTTGGAACCACAAGCCTGGCATGCACCCCACACGAATCTCGATAATTTCCTCGCACAGGCATTAAATGGAACGCTGGTTGACACGTTTGGACAGCTCTTCGGCGGACTCTTTACGCTCGGAATAACGATCAACCAAGTAGTCCTGACGATCCCGCAAGAGCAGCGTGAACTTCATCAGCTCTTCCATTACGTCCACTAGGCGGTCGTAGTACGAGGACGGCTTCATGCGACCGGCCTCATCGAACTCTGTGAATGCCTTGGCTACGGAAGATTGGTTTGGGATGGTGAACATCCGCATCCACCGACCCAGTACCCGCAGCTGATTGACCGCGTTGAAAGACTGCGAGCCGCCGCAGACCTGCATCACTGCAAGCGTCTTTCCTTGCGTAGGTCGAACAGCACCTATCGTCAGAGGAACCCAGTCGATTTGGGCTTTGAACACAGCACTCATGGAGCCGTGACGCTCAGGGGAACACCACACCTGCCCCTCAGACCATTGCATCAGCTCACGCAACTCCGCGACCTTGGGATGTGTATCGGGGGCGTCATCCGGCAGCGGCAGACCCGAGGGGTCAAAGATCTTCGTTTCGGCGCCAAACTCATTCAGCAGGCGTGCCGCCTCTTGCGTGACCAGACGACTTAATGAGCGCTCTCGCGTTGATCCGTATAACAGAAGAATTCGAGGTTTATGAAGCGACGGCGTACGCGGCGATAAGTGTTCCAACGAAGGAATGTCGATCAGGTCGGCGTGTACGTTCGGCAATGTGTCTTGCATATGAACTCCTGCGGCGGGGCCTGGTTGAGTGCCGCCTCGGTTGATCTTTAAAGCGAACCGATGCGGTTCAGTTCAGCTTTCAGTTGGTCTGGGCTCATGGTCTTGAGCGGCAGCGCAAGAAACGCACTCACACGTTCGTGGATTTTGGCCAGTGTGCTTTCGAACGCTGCGGTAATGACCGCTTCCGGCCCGGTTGCTTCGGACGGATCAGCCAAGCCCCAATGTGCCTTTAAGGCTGGCCCGAAAAAAATGGGACATGCTTCGCCCGCAGCCCGATCACAGACAGTGATCACGACGTCTGGAGGCGAGCCTTCAAAAGCATCCGAAGCCTTGCTGCTCAAGCCCTCCGTGGAAATCCCCGCCGCCTCCAGGGTTTGCAATGCCCGCTGATTCACTCGACCACTGGGAAAGCTTCCCGAGCTGACCGCCTCAACGCCTGCTGGAGCCAAGTGGTTGAAAAGTGCCTCGGAAAGAATGCTGCGGCAGCTGTTGTGGGTGCACATGAACAGGACTTTCATTAGAAGACTCCTTGATTCAGAAACTGAGCCGCAGTGCCAGGGCAGACAATGTGGCGAGGAGGATGGCACAGCCGACACAGCCGTGCCTCATGGTTGAGCTCGACGCATATGGAAAATCGAATATATGATTTACCGAATATCCGGTAAAGCGAATGTGATGTCCGCTGTTTTTGCATAACGTCTTAACAATCCATGCATGGCGGCACAAAGGAGATGAAAGGGTGGGAAGTGAGATATGACCCAGGCAACGGAAATGGCCGCAGAGCAATGGTGGGCCTGGTTAAAACACGTCGACTTATTTCTTGCAACGCACAAACGAGAAAGCCCCCGCAATGCGGGGGCTTCCAGAAGAAACTTTACAAAAAAGTCTAAGGTGTGCGCTAGAACGGAATATCGTCATCAAAGCTGTCGAAATCCGGGGCCGGTTGCGGCGCGGCCTGTTGGGGAGCGGCCGGGCGCTCGCGTTGTGGCTGTGGCGCCGACTGCGGACGAGGCGCCTGCTGACGCGGAGCCGGAGCCGACTGCTGGTAGTTGTTGCCACCTTGCTGTTGGTCGCCCTGAGGACGGCCACCCAGCAATTGCATGGTGCCTTGCATGTCGACCACGATTTCGGTGGTGTAGCGCTTGATACCGTCTTTTTCCCACTCGCGTGTCTGCAACTTGCCTTCGATATACACCTGCGAACCCTTGCGCAGGTATTCGCCAGCAATCTCAGCCACCTTGCCGAACATCGACACGCGGTGCCATTCGGTCTTCTCGACCTTCTGGCCGGTCTGCTTGTCGGTCCATTGTTCGCTGGTCGCCAGGCTCAGGTTGGTCACGGCGTTGCCATTGGGCAGGTAGCGAACTTCTGGATCCTGGCCGCAAGTACCGACCAATATGACTTTGTTAACCCCACGGGCCATAACGTTCTCCTAGGCTTCGCACGCTGCCGGGGCCGGGTTGTTCACCAGGCGCTCGAGCGTCGCACGATCCAATAATTCGGTGTCCAGTTTGATATAAACGGCCGCCTCGTCGGCGACCACCACTGCATCGGTTACTCCAACGACGGCCCTGAGGCGCTCGGCCAGGCCTGCTTCGCGGATGGCTTCGGGCGACAACGGCAAGCGCAGGCTCGTCACATACGGAGGTTCGCGCATGGTAACAGCAAAGAGCAGCCAAAGTGCAGCCAGCGCGGCACAACCCAGGAACACAACCGACAAACCGCCGTGCTGGAACAGCCAGCCGCCGAGGATGCCGCCCAGCGCCGAACCGAGGAACTGGCTGGTGGAATAAACCCCCATGGCCGTTCCCTTGCCGCCCGCTGGCGAAACCTTGCTGATCAACGACGGCAGCGACGCTTCCAACAGATTGAACGCGGTGAAGAACACCACCGTGCCGATCACCAGCGCTCGAAGGCTGTCGCCGAACTGCCAGAAGAATAGCTCAGTGAGCATGAGCGTCACGACGGCGCCGAGCAAAACTCGTTTCATTTTGCGTCGCTTCTCGCCATAGATGATGAAAGGGATCATGGCGAAGAATGAAATCAGCAGCGCGGTCAGGTAGACCCACCAGTGCTGTTCCTTGGGCAGGCCGGCCTTCTCGACCAATGCCAGCGGCAGCGCCACGAAACTCGACATCAGCATCGCATGGAGCACGAAGATGCCCAGGTCCAGGCGCAGCAGGTCCGGATGCTTGAGCGTTGGCAGTAGCGCCTGGCGAGCCACGCCGGATTCACGGTGCTGCAACGGCCCGGTGGAGCGCGGCACGATGAACGCAACGATAAGGATGCCGACCAAGGCCATGGCGCCGGTAGCCAGGAACAGGCCCGACAGGCCGAAAGCCCGGGTCAACAGTGGGCCTACAACCATGGCGACCGCAAAGGACAGGCCAATCGTCATGCCGATCATGGCCATGGCTTTCGTCCGATGCTGTTCGCGAGTCAAGTCGGACAGCAAGGCCATGACCGCTGCGGAAATAGCACCCGCTCCTTGTAGGATCCGTCCGGCAATCACGCCCCAGATCGAGTCTGCATTCGCCGCCAGGACACTGCCGAGAGCGAACACGATGAGCCCCAGGTAAATCACAGGCCGTCGGCCGATACGGTCGGAAATCATCCCGAATGGAATCTGGAAAATCGCCTGGGTCAGGCCGTAGGCACCGATCGCCAAGCCGATGAGGGCCGGGGTCGCGCCGGCCAGGTCCATCCCATAGGTCGCCAGCACCGGCAACACCATGAACATGCCCAGCATGCGGAAGGCGAACACCAGGGCCAGGCCGCTTGCCGCGCGGGTCTCGCCGCTACTCATGCGCTCGCTGTGGGGATCTTGCATGGAAAAACCTCGTGTGAACCGGCGGGGATTCTACCAGTCCCATCGATTGAGGGGGTATAGGGCGACCGTTTGCCGCGCAGTCTTCATGCAGGGCTTCCAATAGTGTGCATCCATCCAGTATTTGCCCGTATACTCCTACGTTTTCGACGCCCGCCGAGCGAGGCCACTTTTGGACAAGATCCTGATTCGTGGGGCCCGTACCCACAACCTGAAGAACATCGACCTGACCCTGCCACGGGACAAGCTGATCGTCATCACCGGCCTGTCCGGATCCGGCAAATCCTCCCTGGCCTTCGACACCTTGTACGCCGAAGGCCAGCGACGCTATGTCGAATCGCTGTCGGCCTATGCCCGGCAGTTCCTGTCGATGATGGAAAAACCCGACGTCGACACCATCGAAGGCTTGTCGCCGGCGATCTCCATCGAACAGAAGTCGACCTCGCATAACCCGCGGTCGACGGTCGGCACCATTACCGAGATCTACGATTACCTGCGCTTGCTGTATGCGCGAGTCGGTATTCCGCGCTGCCCTGACCACGACGCCCCGCTGGAAGCCCAGACCGTCAGCCAGATGGTCGACCTGGTGCTGGCCCAGCCGGAAGGCAGCAAGCTGATGCTGCTCGCACCGGTGATTCGCGAGCGCAAGGGCGAACACCTGATGGTTTTCGAAGAGCTGCGCGCCCAGGGTTTCGTGCGTGCGCGGGTCAACGGCAAGTTATGCGAGCTGGACGAGCTGCCGAAGCTGGATAAACAGAAGAAGCATTCGATCGATGTAGTGGTCGACCGCTTCAAGGTCCGGGCCGACCTGCAACAGCGCCTGGCGGAGTCCTTCGAAACCGCGCTGAAACTGGCCGACGGCATAGCTCTGGTAGCCCCGATGGATGACGAGCCAGGCGAAGAGATCATCTTCTCCGCGCGCTTCGCCTGCCCGATCTGCGGCCACGCCATCAGCGAACTGGAGCCCAAGCTGTTCTCCTTCAACAATCCGGCCGGCGCCTGCCCGACCTGTGACGGCCTGGGGGTCAAGCAGTTCTTCGACACCAAGCGACTGGTCAATGGCGAGCTGACCCTGGCCGAGGGGGCGATTCGCGGGTGGGACAGGCGCAACGTCTATTACTTCCAGATGCTCGGTTCGCTGGCGGCCCACTACAAGTTCAGCCTGGACAAGCCGTTCAACGAGCTGCCCGCCGACCAGCAAAAATTCATCCTGCACGGCAGCGGCTCGCAGAACGTCGATTTCAAATACCTGAATGACCGCGGCGATATCGTCAAGCGCTCCCACCCGTTCGAAGGCATCGTGCCGAACCTGGAGCGGCGCTACCGCGAGACCGAGTCGGCCAGCGTGCGCGAAGAACTGGCGAAGTTCCTCAGCACCCAGCCCTGCCCGGATTGCCGCGGTACTCGTTTGCGCCGGGAAGCGCGACATGTGTGGGTCGGTGAAAAAACCCTACCGGCGGTGACCAGCCTGCCAATCGGCGATGCCACCGATTACTTCGGCGGCCTCAAGCTCACTGGCCGCCGTGGCGAAATCGCCGACAAGATCCTCAAGGAAATCCGTGAGCGCTTGCAGTTCCTGGTGAACGTCGGCCTGGACTACCTGACCCTCGATCGCAGCGCAGACACCCTATCCGGCGGCGAAGCCCAGCGTATCCGCCTGGCCAGCCAGATCGGCGCGGGCCTGGTCGGGGTGATGTATATCCTCGACGAACCGTCCATTGGTCTGCACCAACGCGACAATGACCGGTTGCTCGGAACGCTGAAACACCTGCGGGACATCGGCAATACGGTGATCGTGGTCGAGCACGATGAAGACGCGATTCGCCTGGCCGATTACGTGGTGGACATTGGCCCAGGCGCCGGCGTACACGGTGGGCATATTGTCGCTCAAGGCACCGCAGCCGAAGTGATGGCGCACCCCGATTCCCTGACAGGCAAATACCTCTCGGGCCGGGTGAAGATCAAGGTGCCGGCCAAGCGCACCCCGCGCAATAAGAAGCTGTCGCTGACCCTTAAAGGAGCTCGCGGCAACAACCTGCGCAACGTCGACCTGGAAATCCCGATCGGCCTGCTGACCTGCGTTACCGGCGTCTCCGGCTCCGGCAAGTCGACGCTGATCAACAACACGCTGTTTCCTCTCAGCGCCACGGCCTTGAACGGCGCCACCACGCTTGAAGCTGCTGCTCACGACAGTATCAAGGGCCTGGAGCACCTGGACAAAGTGGTCGACATCGACCAGAGCCCGATCGGGCGGACGCCGCGTTCCAACCCAGCGACCTACACCGGGTTGTTCACGCCAATCCGCGAACTGTTCGCCGGCGTACCGGAATCCCGCTCACGGGGCTATGGGCCTGGTCGGTTCTCGTTCAACGTCAAGGGCGGACGCTGCGAAGCTTGTCAGGGCGACGGCTTGATCAAGGTGGAAATGCATTTCCTGCCCGACATCTATGTCCCGTGCGACGTGTGCAAGAGCAAGCGCTACAACCGCGAAACCCTGGAGATCAAATACAAGGGCAAGAACATCCACGAAACCCTGGAAATGACCATCGAGGAAGCCCGGGTGTTCTTCGACGCGGTACCGGCGCTGGCACGCAAGCTCCAGACGTTGATGGACGTAGGGCTTTCCTACATCAAGCTCGGGCAGTCAGCGACGACCTTGTCTGGCGGTGAAGCGCAGCGGGTCAAGCTGTCACGCGAGCTGTCCAAGCGCGATACCGGCAAGACTTTGTATATTCTCGACGAGCCGACCACAGGTCTGCACTTCGCCGATATCCAACAGTTGCTCGACGTGCTGCATCGCCTCCGCGACCACGGCAACACCGTGGTGGTGATCGAGCACAATCTGGATGTGATCAAGACCGCTGACTGGCTGGTGGACCTGGGGCCGGAAGGCGGCTCCAAGGGTGGTCAGATCATTGCCGTGGGTACGCCGGAGCAGGTGGCCGAAATGAAGCAGTCCTACACCGGCTACTACCTCAAGCCATTGCTGGAACGTGATCGGGACTGATTTCGCCCGAGCACTAAAAAGCCCCTGTCATCTCATCGATGACAGGGGCTTTTTGTTTTATTGTGGGGGCAAGCTTGCTTCCACAAATCAGAACTGCGATTGCAGGTAGTTCTCCAACCCGATCAGCTTGATCAGCCCCAACTGCTTCTCCAGCCAGTAGGTGTGGTCTTCTTCGGTGTCGTTGAGCTGAATCCGCAAAATCTCACGGGTCACGTAGTCGTTGTGCTGCTCGCAGAGCTCGATGCCTTTGCACAGCGCGGCGCGGACTTTGTACTCCAGGCGCAGGTCGGCGGCGAGCATGTCGGGCACCGTGGCGCCGACGTCCAGGTCATCGGCACGCATGCGCGGCGTCCCTTCGAGCATCAGGATCCGACGCATCAGCGCATCGGCGTGCTGGGTCTCTTCTTCCATCTCGTGGTTGATACGTTCGTAGAGCTCGGTAAAACCCCAGTCCTCGTACATCCGCGAATGGATGAAATATTGATCACGGGCTGCCAGCTCGCCGGTCAGCAACGTGTTGAGGTAATCGATTACGTCTGGGTGACCTTGCATCGCCCTACATCTCCACAAGCTTTTAAAGGTTGTAGTTTGAACCAAGCTGACCGCAAGGTCACGGCCCCAACGCAATAAAAGTGAAGAAAATCCGAGAAAACCAGGCTAAATAACGCAAAAACCGCCCAAATGAGGGCGGTTCTGCTTCTCGTTTAGACTTAGTTAAGCTGTACGCCCATGGCTTTTGCGATCCCTTCTCCATAAGCAGCGTCTGCCTTGAAGAAATGCTGCAGCTGGCGATCCACCACATCTGCCGAAACGCTACTCATCGCACCCGCGATGTTGCTGATCAACAGGGCTTTCTGCTCGTCGCTCATCAAGCGGAACAACGCACCGGCGTGGCTGTAGTAGTCGGTGTCTTCGCGATGATCGTAACGGTCCGCCGCACCACTGAGGGCCAGTGCCGGCTCCGCATAACGCGGGGCCTGCTTCGGCGCCTCTACATAGCTGTTAGGCTCGTAGTTCGGTGCCGCCCCGCCGTTGCTGCCAAACGCCATCGCACCGTCGCGCTGGTAGGTATTAACCGGATTGCGTGGCGCATTCACCGGCAATTGCTGATGGTTGGTGCCCACACGGTAGCGGTGTGCATCGGCGTAGGCGAAGACACGGCCCTGCAGCATGCGGTCCGGCGAGAGGCCGACCCCTGGCACCATGTTGCTCGGGCCAAACGCCGCTTGCTCGACTTCAGCAAAGTAGTTCAGCGGGTTGCGATTGAGTTCGAGCTCGCCTACTTCGATCAACGGGAACTCTTTCTGCGACCAGGTCTTGGTCACGTCGAACGGGTTCTCGTAATGAGCCGCCGCCTGGGCCTCGCTCATGATCTGGATGCAAACGCGCCACTTTGGGAAGTCACCGCGTTCGATGGCCTCGAACAAGTCACGTTGGGCGTAATCCGGGTCGGTGCCCGCCAGGCGTGCCGCTTCTGCCGGCGCGAGATTCTTGATGCCTTGCAGGGTCTTGTAGTGCCACTTCACCCAATGCCGCTCACCCTGCGCGTTGATCAGGCTGTAGGTGTGGCTGCCGAAGCCGTGCATGTGGCGGTAGCCATCTGGAATGCCACGGTCGGAAAACAGGACGGTGACCTGGTGCAAGGCCTCAGGCGAATGCGACCAGAAATCCCACATCGCCTGGGCGCTTTTCAGGTTGCTTTGCGGCAGGCGTTTCTGGGTGTGGATGAAGTCAGGGAATTTTAACGGGTCACGGATGAAGAAGACCGGCGTGTTGTTGCCGACGATGTCCCAGTTGCCTTCCTCGGTGTAGAACTTCAAGGCGAAACCGCGTGGATCGCGCTCAGTGTCGGCCGAACCACGCTCGCCACCCACGGTGGAAAACCGCAGGAAGGTGGGCGTCTGCTTGCCGATCGACTCGAACAGCTTGGCGCTGGTGTATTGGGTGATGTCCTGGGTGACGGTAAAGGTGCCGTAGGCGCCCGACCCCTTGGCGTGCACGCGGCGCTCGGGAATGTTCTCACGGTTGAAGTGTGCAAGCTTCTCGATCAGGTGGAAGTCATCGAGCAGCAGCGGACCGCGTGGGCCGGCTGAGCGAGAGTTTTGGTTATCGGCGACAGGAGCGCCACTGGCGGTCGTAAGCGTTTTGGTCTGGCTCATGCTCAAATCTTCCTAGGTCGGTCTTCGGACTGCCGGCTAATCGGCTGGGAGGAGTATTGATCATGTTAATGACAGTATCCAAATTCATTAAATCATGGATTTCGATAGTCATTATCTAATAAGGAAGATTGCCAATAGCCAAGCCAGACGAAACGGCCAGGACACTTTTCCATCACGCACAAAAAACCGGGCACTAGGCCCGGTTCTTCGTTACAGACTGTCGTCTTACTCGGCGCTTACAGCTTCGCCAGCAGTAGCACGATCAACCAACTCGACGTACGCCATAGGCGCGTTGTCGCCAGCGCGGAAACCGCACTTGAGGATGCGCAGGTAGCCACCCTCACGGGTAGCGTAACGCTTGCCCAGATCGTTGAAGAGCTTACCAACGATAGCTTTCGAACGGGTACGGTCGAAAGCCAGGCGGCGGTTAGCCAGGCTGTCTGTCTTGGCCAGAGTGATCAGCGGCTCAGCAACGCGACGCAGTTCTTTGGCTTTCGGCAGTGTAGTTTTGATCAGCTCGTGCTCGAACAGCGACACCGCCATGTTTTGGAACATGGCCTTGCGGTGCGAGCTGGTGCGGCTCAGGTGACGTCCACTTTTACGATGACGCATGGTTCATTCCTTACCAAACACAACGTTCGGTGATTACGACGATCAGGCAGTCGCCTTGTCGTCCTTCTTAAGACTTGCAGGCGGCCAGTTGTCGAGGCGCATGCCGAGGGACAGACCGCGGGAGGCCAGAACGTCCTTGATTTCAGTCAAGGATTTCTTGCCAAGGTTCGGAGTCTTCAACAGCTCTACTTCGGTACGCTGAATCAGGTCGCCGATGTAGTAGATGTTTTCCGCCTTAAGGCAGTTAGCCGAACGTACAGTCAGTTCCAGATCGTCAACCGGGCGAAGCAGGATCGGATCGATCTCGTCTTCCTGCTCGACAACCACTGGCTCACTATCACCCTTGAGGTCGACGAACGCAGCCAACTGCTGTTGCAGGATGGTTGCAGCGCGGCGGATAGCCTCTTCAGGATCCAGGGTACCGTTGGTTTCCAGATCAATAACCAGCTTGTCCAGGTTGGTACGCTGTTCGACACGGGCGTTTTCCACCACGTATGCGATACGGCGAACCGGGCTGAACGAAGAGTCGAGCTGCAAGCGACCGATGCTGCGGCTTTCGTCTTCATCGCTCTGACGCGAGTCTGCCGGTTCATAACCACGACCACGAGCTACGGTGAGCTTCATGTTCAGGGCGCCGTTAGACGCCAGGTTAGCGATTACGTGATCGGGGTTAACGATCTCGACATCATGATCCAGCTGAATATCGGCAGCGGTAACCACCCCCGAACCCTTCTTCGACAAGGTCAGCGTAACTTCGTCACGACCGTGCAGCTTGATAGCCAGACCTTTAAGGTTCAACAGGATTTCAATTACGTCTTCCTGTACACCTTCGATGGCGCTGTACTCGTGGAGCACACCGTCAATCTCGGCCTCGACTACTGCACAGCCAGGCATTGAGGACAACAGGATGCGTCGCAGCGCGTTGCCCAGGGTGTGGCCGAAACCACGCTCGAGAGGCTCGAGTGTGATCTTGGCGCGGGTTGGACTGACAACCTGCACATCAATATGGCGGGGTGTCAGGAACTCATTTACCGAAATCTGCATGGATGCACCTATTTTCTAGCCCTTACTTGGAGTAGAGCTCGACAATCAGGCTTTCGTTGATGTCGGCGGACAGATCACTGCGAGCAGGAACGTTCTTGAAAACGCCCGACTTCTTCTCAGTGTCTACTTCTACCCATTCTACGCGGCCACGTTGGGCACACAGATCGAGAGCTTGGACAATGCGAAGTTGGTTTTTTGCCTTCTCGCGAACAGCGACCACGTCACCAGCACGAACCTGGTAGGACGGAACGTTCACGGTCTGACCGTTAACGCTGATCGACTTGTGCGATACCAGCTGACGAGATTCGGCACGAGTAGAACCGAAACCCATACGGTATACAACGTTGTCCAGACGGCATTCGAGCAGTTGCAACAGGTTTTCGCCGGTTGCACCTTTCTTGCCAGCAGCTTCTTTGTAGTAGCCGCTGAACTGACGCTCGAGAACGCCGTAGATACGACGGACCTTCTGCTTTTCACGCAGTTGGGTGCCGTAATCGGACTGGCGACCGCGGCGTTGGCCGTGGATACCAGGTGCTGCTTCAATGTTGCACTTCGATTCGATCGCGCGCACGCCGCTCTTCAGAAAGAGATCGGTGCCTTCGCGACGAGCGAGTTTGCATTTTGGACCAATGTAACGAGCCATTCTTTACAATCTCCTGGATTACACGCGGCGCTTCTTCGGCGGACGGCACCCGTTGTGCGGGATAGGCGTCACGTCGGTGATGCTGGCGATCTTGTAGCCACAGCCGTTCAAAGCGCGGACTGCGGATTCACGACCTGGACCTGGACCTTTGACGTTGACGTCGAGGTTTTTCAGGCCGTATTCCAGCGCAGCTTGACCAGCACGCTCGGCAGCTACTTGAGCAGCGAACGGGGTGGACTTGCGGGAACCGCGGAAACCCGAACCACCGGAGGTAGCCCAGGAAAGAGCGTTACCTTGACGGTCGGTAATGGTCACGATGGTGTTGTTAAAAGAAGCATGGATGTGGGCGATGCCATCAACCACTGTCTTTTTAACTTTTTTACGAGGACGAGCAGCAGGTTTTGCCATGATTAAATTCCTGTCGATTCGCTGGGGCGATTACTTGCGGATCGGCTTACGCGGACCTTTACGGGTACGCGCGTTGGTCTTGGTACGCTGACCGCGCACTGGAAGACCACGACGATGACGCAGACCGCGATAGCAACCGAGGTCCATCAAGCGCTTGATTTTCATGTTGATTTCGCGACGCAGGTCACCTTCAGTGGTGAACTTCGCCACTTCGCCACGCAGCTGTTCAATTTGCTCGTCGCTCAGATCCTTGATCTTTGCCGCTGGGTTGACCCCAGTCTCTGCACAGATTTTCTGTGCAGTAGTGCGACCAACACCATAGATGTAGGTCAGCGAGATAACAGTATGCTTGTTATCTGGAATGTTAACGCCTGCAATACGGGCCATTCAGTGGGACTCCAATTGACAGCTACCTACGCCCCGGAAGCCAAGAAATAGGGCGCGAGATAATATCGCTGTAATAACAAATAATCAACCCGGCAGCGCACTAGCTGCCGGGCTTAAAGCACAATCACACTCAGCCTTGGCGCTGTTTGTGACGCGGTTCCGCGCTGCAAATTACCCGAACAACACCTTCGCGGCGAATAATCTTGCAGTTACGGCACAGCTTTTTCACCGATGCACGAACTTTCATCACCAACTCCTCGAACCTTATGGACGCTACTCAGCGCAACATGCCGCTGCCGTAGCCCTTCAGGTTGGCTTTCTTCATCAGGGATTCGTACTGGTGCGAAACGAGGTGCGATTGTACTTGGGACATGAAGTCCATCACAACCACGACCACGATCAGCAACGAGGTCCCGCCAAGGTAGAACGGTACGTTTGCCGCAACCACCAGGAACTGGGGAAGCAAGCAGACGGCCGTCATGTAAAGAGCACCGAACAAGGTCAAGCGAGTCAGAACGCCATCAATGTAGCGCGCAGACTGCTCACCCGGACGGATACCCGGAATAAAGGCACCGGACTTCTTCAGGTTTTCCGCTACGTCTTTCGGATTGAACATCAACGCCGTATAGAAGAAGCAGAAGAAAATAATCCCTGCACTAAACAGCAGAATATTCAACGGCTGACCAGGAGCGATCGACTGCGAGATGTCCTGCAACCAGCCCATACCTTCAGACTGGCCGAACCAGGCACCCAACGAAGCCGGGAACAGCAAGATGCTGCTCGCGAAAATGGCCGGAATAACGCCGGCCATGTTCACCTTCAACGGCAAGTGGCTGGTCTGCGCAGCAAACACCTTACGGCCCTGCTGACGCTTGGCGTAGTGAACGGCGATACGACGCTGACCACGCTCAATGAACACCACGAAACCGATAATCGCTACTGCCAGCAAACCGATGGCAACCAGGGCGAAAATGTTGATATCACCCTGACGCGCAGACTCGAAAGACTGCCCGATCGCTCTCGGAAGACCGGCGACGATACCTGCGAAGATCAACATCGAGATACCGTTGCCAACACCACGCTCAGTAATCTGCTCACCCAGCCACATCATGAACATTGCGCCCGCCACAAAAGTGGTTACCGCAACGAAATGGAAGCCAAAGTCACCAGTGAACGCCACGCCCTGCCCTGCCAGCCCGATGGACATGCCAACAGCCTGGACAAGAGCAAGGACGACGGTGAGGTAGCGGGTGTACTGGCTGATCTTGCGACGGCCAGCTTCACCTTCCTTCTTCAACTGCTCCAGCTGCGGGCTGACGGCGGTCATCAATTGCATGATGATCGATGCCGAGATGTACGGCATGATCCCCAGTGCAAAGATGCTCATCCGTTCCAGCGCGCCGCCGGAAAACATGTTGAACAAGCTAAGAATGGTCCCCTCATTCTGTCGAAACAGGTCCGCGAGTCGGTCCGGGTTAATACCTGGAACCGGGATGTGTGCGCCTATTCGGTAGACGATAATCGCCAGGAACAGAAAACGCAGACGAGCCCAGAGTTCAGACATACCGCCTTTGCCGAGCGCAGAGAGAGCACCTTGCTTAGCCATTTATTCCTCGAACTTGCCGCCAGCTGCTTCGATAGCCGCACGCGCACCTTTGGTGGCGCCGATTCCCTTTCCGATGGTGACAGCACGAGCAACTTCGCCCGACAGCATGATTTTCACACGCTGTACGTTCTGGTTGATCACGTTGGCATCCTTCAGGGACTGCACGGTGACGATGTCGCCGTCCACTTTAGCCAGCTCGGACAGACGCACTTCTGCGCGGTCCATGGCTTTCAGGGAAACGAAACCGAACTTCGGCAGGCGACGATGCAGCGGCTGTTGACCGCCTTCAAAGCCTGGAGCAATGGTGCCACCGGAGCGGGAGGTCTGACCTTTGTGGCCACGGCCACCGGTCTTGCCCAAACCACTACCGATACCACGGCCCGGACGATGCTTTTCGCGACGGGAACCCGGCGCTGGACTCAGATCATTGAGTTTCATCGATTAACCCTCGACACGCAGCATGTAGTAAGCCTTGTTGATCATCCCGCGATTCTCGGGAGTATCCAGGACTTCTACAGTGTGACCGATGCGACGCAGACCCAGACCCTTAACGCACAGTTTGTGGTTAGGGATGCGGCCGGTCATGCTTTTGATCAGCGTAACTTTTACGGTAGCCATGATCAGAAGATCTCCTTGACGCTTTTGCCACGCTTGGCGGCAATGGATTCAGGAGACTGCATTGCTTTCAAACCCTTGAAAGTGGCGTGAACCACGTTTACCGGGTTAGTCGAGCCGTAGCACTTGGCCAGAACGTTCTGAACGCCAGCAACTTCGAGGACAGCACGCATAGCGCCGCCAGCGATGATACCGGTACCTTCAGAAGCAGGCTGCATGTACACCTTCGAAGCGCCATGGGCGGACTTCATTGCGTACTGCAGAGTGGTGCCGTTCAGATCAACCTGGATCATGTTGCGGCGAGCAGCTTCCATTGCCTTCTGGATCGCAGCAGGCACTTCACGCGACTTGCCACGGCCGAAGCCAACACGGCCCTTACCATCACCCACCACGGTCAACGCGGTGAAAGTGAAGATACGGCCGCCTTTGACGGTTTTGGCTACGCGGTTAACTTGAACCAGCTTCTCGATGTAGCCTTCGTCGCGCTTTTGGTCGTTATTTGACATAACTTAGAACTCCAGCCCAGCTTCACGAGCAGCATCAGCCAGCGCCTTGACGCGGCCGTGGTACTTGAAGCCAGAGCGGTCGAAAGCCACCTGCGAGACGCCAGCGGCTTTAGCACGCGTAGCGACCAGCTGGCCAACCTTAGTGGCCGCGTCGATGTTGCCAGTGGCGCCATCACGCAGTTCTTTATCCAAAGTCGAGGCACTTGCCAGGACTTTGTTGCCGTCGGCCGAAATGACCTGGGCGTAGATGTGCTGCGACGAGCGGAACACGCAGAGACGCACGACTTCGAGTTCGTGCATTTTCAGGCGTGCTTTGCGAGCGCGACGCAGTCGAGTAACTTTTTTGTCGGTCATTTGCTATGCCCTACTTCTTCTTGGCTTCTTTACGACGGACGACTTCGTCCGCGTAGCGCACACCTTTGCCTTTGTACGGCTCTGGTGGACGGAAGTCGCGGATCTCGGCGGCCACTTGACCTACCAGCTGCTTGTCGATGCCCTTGATCAGGATATCGGTCTGGCTAGGAGTCTCAGCGGTGATGCCTTCCGGCAGTTCATAATCCACTGGATGCGAGAAGCCAAGAGCCAGGTTCAGCACTGTGCCTTTTGCTTGCGCTTTGTAACCAACACCGACCAGCTGGAGCTTGCGCTCGAAGCCTTGGCTTACGCCTTGGACCATGTTGTTTACCAACGCACGAGTGGTACCAGCCATTGCGCGAGTCTGTTGATCGCCATTGCGAGCAGCGAAACGCAGCTCACCAGCTTCTTCAACGATCTCAACGGACGAATGGATGTTCAGTTGCAGAGTGCCCTTGGCACCCTTCACCGAAAGCTGTTGGCCTGCGAATTTGACTTCGACACCGGCTGGCAGCTTAACGGGGTTCTTAGCGACGCGTGACATGCTTATCCCCCCTTAGAACACAGTGCAAAGAACTTCGCCGCCGACACCGGCAGCGCGCGCAGCACGATCCGTCATCACACCTTTGTTGGTGGAGACGATAGACACACCGAGACCGCCACGAACTTTTGGCAGATCATCGACGGACTTGTACTGACGCAGGCCAGGACGGCTAACGCGCTTCACTTCCTCGATGACCGGACGGCCTTCGAAGTACTTCAGCTCGATGGACAGCAGTGGCTTGATTTCGCTGCTGATCTGATAACCCGCAATGTAACCTTCGTCCTTCAGGACTTTGGCAACAGCTACCTTCAACGTAGAAGATGGCATGCTTACGACGGACTTTTCAGCCATCTGGGCATTACGGATACGAGTTAGCATGTCCGCTAACGGGTCCTGCATACTCATGGGCTAGACGCTCCTAATACACAAAAAATTAGCCTTTCGGCTAGTACGTGTCGCCGAGCGCATCCGTGCAATAAAAACACGGGCTCAGGCGAGCCGGGTATTCTAGACACACCCCACAAATGAATCAAGCCCCAAAAGGGGCTTGATTCAAGTTCAAGGTCACCGACGGTCAGGATCTTGCGATCCCGGACGCCGTGACTTTGACAGTGCTTACCAGCTGGCTTTAACCAGACCTGGAACGTCACCACGCATTGCAGCTTGACGCAGCATGTTACGACCGAGGCCGAACTTGCGGTACACGCCGTGCGGACGACCAGTCAGGCGGCAGCGGTTACGCATGCGCGAAGCGCTGGCGTCACGTGGCTGCTTCTGCAGTGCTACGGTAGCTTCCCAACGTGCTTCTGGACTTGCGTTCAGATCCACGATGATCGCTTTCAGCGCTGCACGCTTGGTGGCGTACTTGGCAACGGTGAGCTGACGCTTCAGCTCACGGTTCTTCATGCTCTTCTTGGCCATTTTCCTACTCCAATCAGTTGCGGAACGGGAATTTGAAAGCGCGCAGCAGTGCGCGACCTTCGTCATCCGTCCGAGCAGTGGTGGTCAGGGTAATGTCCAGACCGCGGAGAGCATCGATCTTGTCGTAATCGATTTCCGGGAAAATGATCTGCTCTTTTACGCCCATGCTGTAGTTGCCACGACCATCGAAGGACTTGGCATTCAGGCCGCGGAAGTCGCGAACCCGAGGCAGGGAGATCGACAGCAGACGATCCAGGAACTCGTACATACGCTCACGGCGCAGGGTCACTTTGACGCCGATCGGCCAACCTTCACGGACTTTAAAGCCAGCGATGGATTTCCGAGCGTAAGTCACAACGACTTTCTGACCGGTGATCTTTTCCAGGTCGGCAACAGCGTGCTCGATGACTTTTTTGTCGCCGATCGCTTCGCCCAGACCCATGTTCAGGGTGATTTTGGTAACGCGCGGAACTTCCATCACGTTCGAAAGCTTAAGTTCTTCCTTAAGTTTCGGTGCGATTTCCTTCCGGTAAATCTCTTTTAGTCGTGCCATGGTCTTCTACCTAGCAGTGTTCAAGCATCAACCGCTTTTTGGGTCGACTTGAAGACACGAATTTTCTTACCGTCTTCTACTTTGAAACCAACGCGGTCAGCCTTGTTGGTTTCGCCGTTGAAGATGGCGACGTTGGAAGCGTGCAATGGCGCTTCTTTCTCGACGATACCGCCCTGTACGCCCGACATCGGGTTAGGCTTGGTATGACGCTTGACCAGGTTCAGACCACCCACAACCAGACGGTTGTCAGCAAGAACCTTCAGCACCTTACCGCGCTTACCTTTGTCTTTGCCGGCGATCACGATGATCTCGTCGTCACGACGAATCTTTTGCATGTCGGATCTCCTTACAGCACTTCTGGGGCGAGCGAGACGATCTTCATGAACTTCTCAGTACGAAGTTCACGGGTCACTGGCCCAAAGATACGGGTGCCGATCGGCTCTTGCTTGTTGTTCAACAGAACAGCAGCGTTGCCATCAAAGCGGATGATGGAGCCGTCAGCACGACGAACGCCATGGCGAGTGCGGACTACGACAGCAGTCATCACTTGGCCTTTTTTCACCTTACCGCGAGGAATTGCTTCCTTGACGGTAACTTTGATGATGTCACCGATACCAGCGTAACGACGATGGGAGCCACCCAGCACCTTGATGCACATAACACGGCGAGCGCCGCTGTTATCGGCCACATCGAGCATGGATTGAGTCTGAATCATATAATTTCTCCGACCCCTAGTCCTTAGACTTCCACAGCGCGTTCGAGAACATCAACCAGCGCCCAAGACTTGGTCTTGGCCAAAGGACGAGTTTCACGAATAGTGACTTTGTCGCCGATGTGGCACTGATTGGTTTCGTCGTGCGCGTGCAGCTTAGTCGAACGCTTAACGTATTTACCGTAGATCGGGTGCTTAACGCGACGCTCGATCAGAACGGTGATGGTTTTGTCCATCTTGTCGCTGACAACACGGCCAGTCAGCGTACGGACAGTTTTTTCGGCTTCAGCCATGATCACTTACCTGCCTGCTGGTTGAGCACAGTTTTCACGCGAGCGATGTCACGCTTAACTTGCGAGAGCAGATGAGACTGCCCCAACTGGCCAGTTGCTTTCTGCATACGCAGATTGAACTGGTCGCGCAGCAGGCCGAGCAGTTGCTCGTTCAGCTGCTGTGCTGATTTTTCACGAAGTTCATTCGCTTTCATCACATCACCGTCCGTTTAACAAAGGAGGTGGCGAGCGGCAGCTTTGCAGCAGCCAGGGCGAAAGCCTCACGCGCCAGCTCTTCAGAAACACCCTCGATTTCATACAGGACTTTACCTGGCTGAATCTGGGCAACCCAGTACTCCACGTTACCCTTACCTTTACCCATCCGAACTTCGAGTGGCTTCTTGGTGACAGGCTTGTCCGGGAATACACGGATCCAGATCTTGCCGCCACGTTTTACGTGACGGGTCAGAGCACGACGCGCTGACTCGATCTGACGAGCGGTGAGACGACCACGAGCAACAGACTTCAGCGCGAACTCGCCGAAGCTGACTTTGCTACCGCGCAATGCCAGGCCACGGTTGTGGCCGGTCATCTGCTTGCGGAACTTCGTACGCTTTGGTTGCAACATTTGGCGTACCCCTTACTTAGCAGCTTTTTTACGAGGCGCTGGTGCTTGTGGTTTCAGTTCTTCTTGGCGACCACCAATTACTTCGCCTTTGAAGATCCAAACCTTTACACCGATCACACCGTAAGTGGTGTGAGCTTCGTAGTTGGCATAGTCGATGTCGGCACGCAGGGTGTGCAGAGGCACACGACCTTCGCGATACCATTCAGTACGTGCGATTTCAGCACCGCCGAGACGACCGCTCACTTGGATTTTGATGCCTTTGGCACCAATGCGCATTGCGTTCTGTACAGCGCGCTTCATAGCGCGACGGAACATTACGCGACGCTCCAGCTGCTGAGCTACGCTCTGCGCAACCAGCATACCGTCGAGCTCCGGCTTGCGGATCTCTTCGATATTGATGTGCACAGGCACACCCATTTGCTTGGTCAGGTCCTGACGCAGCTTCTCAACATCTTCACCTTTCTTCCCGATAACGATACCTGGACGAGCGGTGTGGATGGTGATGCGTGCAGTCTGCGCCGGACGATGGATATCGATACGGCTTACGGACGCGCTTTTTAGTTTGTCTTGGAGATACTCACGCACCTTCAGATCAGCGAACAAATAGTCCGCATAAGTCCGACCGTCTGCGTACCAGACGGAGGTGTGCTCCTTGACGATTCCCAGGCGAATGCCAATGGGATGTACTTTCTGACCCATCTCTTCGACTCCGTTACTTGTCAGCAACCTTGACAGTGATATGGCAAGACCGCTTGACGATGCGATCAGCACGGCCTTTGGCACGTGGCATGATGCGCTTCAGCGAACGCCCTTCGTTGACGAAAACGGTGCTGACCTTCAGGTCATCAACGTCTGCGCCTTCGTTATGCTCGGCGTTGGCTACGGCCGACTCCAGCACTTTCTTCATGATCTCGGCGGCTTTCTTACTGCTGAAAGCCAACAGGTTGAGCGCTTCGCCCACCTTCTTCCCGCGGATCTGGTCGGCGACCAAGCGGGCTTTCTGGGCGGAGATTCGAGCGCCCGACAACTTAGCGGCTACTTCCATTTCCTAACCCCTTAACGCTTGGCTTTCTTGTCAGCCACGTGCCCACGATATGTGCGGGTACCGGCGAACTCGCCCAGTTTGTGGCCGACCATGTCTTCGTTCACAAGAACTGGGACGTGCTGGCGACCGTTGTGTACTGCGATGGTCAGACCGACCATTTGTGGCAGGATCATCGAACGACGCGACCAGGTCTTAACTGGTTTGCGATCGTTCTTTTCCGCCGCCACTTCGATCTTCTTCAGTAGGTGAAGATCAATAAAAGGACCTTTTTTCAGAGAACGTGGCACTGTCGTATCCCTCTATTTACTTGCGACGACGGACGATCATTTTGTCGGTACGCTTATTACCACGAGTCTTCGCGCCCTTAGTCGGGAAGCCCCATGGCGATACCGGATGACGACCACCAGAGGTACGACCTTCACCACCACCATGTGGGTGGTCAACCGGGTTCATGGCAACACCACGAACGGTTGGGCGAACGCCACGCCAGCGCTTGGCACCCGCTTTACCCAACGAACGCAGGCTGTGCTCGGAGTTCGAGACTTCGCCCAGGGTCGCACGGCATTCAGCCAGTACTTTACGCATCTCACCAGAACGCAGACGCAGGGTCACGTAGACACCTTCACGAGCGATCAGCTGAGCCGAAGCACCAGCGGAACGAGCGATTTGCGCGCCTTTACCTGGCTTCAATTCGATGCCGTGTACGGTGCTACCAACTGGAATGTTACGCAGTTGCAGAGCGTTGCCCGGCTTGATCGGCGCCAAGGCACCTGCAATCAGCTGGTCGCCAGCGCTCACGCCTTTAGGGGCGATGATGTAGCGACGCTCGCCATCTGCGTACAGCAGCAGAGCGATGTGCGCAGTACGGTTTGGATCGTATTCGATACGCTCGACGGTGGCAGCGATGCCATCCTTGTCGTTGCGACGGAAGTCGACCAGACGATAATGCTGCTTATGACCACCACCGATGTGACGAGTGGTAATACGGCCATTGTTGTTACGACCACCAGACTTCGATTTTTTCTCGAGCAGCGGTGCGTGAGGAGCGCCTTTATGCAGCTCCTGGTTGACCACCTTGACCACAAAACGGCGGCCAGGGGAAGTCGGTTTGCATTTAACGATTGCCATGATGCACCCCTTCCTTACTCAGCACTGCTGCTGAAATCGAGATCTTGGCCTGGCTGAAGGGAGATAACTGCCTTCTTCCAGTCATTACGCTTGCCCAGACCGCGAGCAGTGCGCTTGCTCTTACCCAGAACATTCAGGGTAGTAACGCGCTCTACTTTCACGCTGAACAGGCTTTCGACGGCCTTCTTGATTTCCAGCTTGGTTGCGTCGGTCGCAACCTTGAAAACGAACTGGCCTTTCTTGTCTGCCAGAACCGTAGCCTTCTCGGAAACGTGCGGGCCAAGCAGAACTTTAAATACGCGTTCCTGGTTCATCCCAGCAGCTCCTCGAATTTCTTCACGGCCGACACGGTGATCAACACCTTGTCGTATGCGATCAGACTGACCGGATCGGAACCCTGAACGTCACGAACATCGACGTGCGGCAGGTTACGAGCAGCCAGGTACAGGTTCTGATCAACAGCGTCAGACACGATCAGGACGTCAGTCAGGCCCATGCCATTCAGCTTGTTCAGCAGATCTTTGGTTTTCGGTGCTTCAACAGCGAAGTCCTGAACCACGACCAGACGATCAGTACGCACCAGCTCAGCAAGGATGGAACGCATTGCTGCGCGATACATCTTCTTGTTCAGCTTCTGGGTGTGATCCTGAGGACGAGCTGCGAAAGTGGTACCGCCGCCACGCCAGATAGGGCTACGGATAGTACCGGCACGAGCACGGCCAGTACCTTTCTGACGCCATGGGCGCTTACCGCCACCACGAACGTCGGAACGGGTCTTTTGCTGCTTGCTACCTTGACGGCCGCCGGCCATGTAGGCCACGACTGCTTGGTGAACCAGCGTCTCGTTGAATTCGCCGCCAAATGTCAGTTCGGAAACTTCGATCGCTTGAGCGTCATTTACATTTAATTGCATGTCAGCTTCCCCTTAACCGCGAGCCTTGGCTGCTGGACGTACAACCAAGTTGCCGCCAGTAGCGCCAGGAACAGCGCCCTTGACCAACAACAGATTGCGTTCAGCGTCCACGCGCACTACTTCAAGGGACTGCACGGTCACGCGCTCAGCGCCCATATGACCGGACATTTTTTTGCCCTTGAATACACGACCAGGAGTCTGGCACTGGCCGATAGAGCCTGGAACGCGGTGGGACACGGAGTTACCGTGGGTATTATCTTGCCCGCGGAAGTTCCAACGCTTGATCGTACCCTGGAAGCCTTTACCTTTGGACTGACCGGTTACATCAACCAGTTGACCAGCAGCGAAGATTTCAGCGTTGATCAGATCGCCGGCCTGGTACTCGCCTTCTTCAAGGCGGAATTCCATTACGGTACGACCAGCGGCAACGTTCGCCTTGGCGAAGTGGCCAGCTTGAGCAGCTGTTACACGCGAAGCACGACGCTCGCCGACAGTGACTTGCACTGCACGATAGCCATCGGTCTCTTCAGTTTTGAACTGGGTGACGCGATTCGGCTCGATCTCAATGACCGTGACCGGAATGGAGACACCTTCTTCGGTGAAAATACGGGTCATACCGCATTTACGACCGACTACACCAATAGTCATGTTGTAAACCTCATGAGTGTACGGGGCTTTCACCCGCTATGGCCGCCCATTTCAGAGCGTTACACGACTAAGACCGAGTCTTAGCCGAGGCTGATCTGCACTTCCACACCGGCCGCAAGATCGAGCTTCATAAGAGCATCAACGGTTTTATCCGTTGGCTGGACGATGTCCAGAACGCGCTTATGAGTACGGATCTCGTACTGGTCACGCGCGTCTTTGTTGACGTGCGGGGAGACCAGAACGGTGAACCGCTCTTTACGGGTAGGCAGTGGAATTGGACCACGCACTTGAGCACCAGTACGTTTCGCGGTTTCCACGATTTCCTGGGTGGATTGGTCGATCAGGCGATGGTCGAAAGCCTTCAACCTGATACGGATTTGCTGATTTTGCATTGGATTTCAGACTCCGGCTGCTATTCCCACCGGGCGCAATACGCCCGTTAAAAGGAGGCGCAATTCTATAGACGCCCCTGATAGGTGTCAACCCAATAAAAAAGCCCCCGCTGGGCGGGGGCTCCTTCAATCCATCAGAGCGAACTCAAAAAGAGCTTACTCGATGATTTTGGCTACGACGCCAGCGCCGACGGTACGACCGCCTTCACGGATAGCGAAACGCAGACCGTCTTCCATTGCGATGGTCTTGATCAGGGTGACAACCATTTTGATGTTGTCGCCTGGCATTACCATTTCAACGCCTTCCGGCAGTTCGCAGTTACCGGTCACGTCAGTGGTCCGGAAGTAGAACTGAGGACGGTAGCCCTTGAAGAACGGAGTGTGACGACCGCCTTCTTCTTTGCTCAGAACGTACACTTCAGCTTCGAACTTGGTGTGCGGCTTGACCGAACCTGGCTTAACCAGAACCTGGCCACGCTCAACGTCGTCACGCTTGGTACCACGCAGCAGAACGCCGCAGTTCTCGCCAGCACGACCTTCGTCGAGCAGTTTGCGGAACATTTCAACACCGGTACAGGTGGTGACGGTGGTGTCACGCAGACCAACGATTTCCAGTGGATCCTGAACCTTGACGATACCGCGCTCGATACGGCCAGTCACAACAGTACCGCGACCGGAGATCGAGAATACGTCTTCGATTGGCATCAGGAACGGCTTGTCGATCACACGAACTGGCTCTGGGATGTAGCTGTCCAGAGTTTCTACCAGGCGCTTGACAGCGGTGGTGCCCATTTCGTTGTCGTCTTGGCCGTTCAGAGCCATCAGAGCCGAACCAATGATGATTGGAGTGTCATCACCTGGGAAGTCGTAAGTGCTCAGCAGATCGCGCACTTCCATCTCAACCAGTTCCAGCAGCTCAGCGTCGTCAACCATGTCAGCCTTGTTCAGGAAGACAACGATGTACGGAACGCCTACCTGACGGGACAGCAGGATGTGCTCACGGGTTTGTGGCATCGGACCATCAGCGGCCGAGCAAACCAGGATCGCGCCGTCCATCTGGGCAGCACCGGTGATCATGTTCTTCACATAGTCAGCGTGACCTGGGCAGTCAACGTGAGCGTAGTGACGAATCGAAGAGTTGTACTCAACGTGCGCGGTGTTGATGGTGATACCACGAGCCTTCTCTTCCGGAGCGCTGTCGATTTTATCGAAAGCAACAACAGCCGAACCGAAAACTTCGGAGCAGACGCGAGTCAGAGCAGCCGTCAGAGTGGTTTTACCGTGGTCAACGTGACCAATGGTGCCAACGTTGACGTGCGGTAGGGAACGATCAAATTTTTCTTTAGCCACGACAATTAACTCCTTGCCTAAAGGACTGAATCAGCCTTGTTTTTTGGTAACAGTTTCGACGATATGCGACGGAGCTGTATTGTATTTTTTGAATTCCATAGAGTAGCTTGCGCGACCCTGAGACATGGAACGAACGTCGGTTGCATAACCGAACATTTCACCCAACGGAACCTCGGCACGAATGACTTTGCCGGAAACCGTATCTTCCATACCCAGAATCATGCCACGACGACGGTTAAGGTCGCCCATGACATCACCCATGTAGTCTTCAGGCGTAACGACTTCTACCGCCATGATCGGCTCAAGCAACTCACCACCGCCCTTCTGGGCCAGCTGCTTGGTCGCCATGGAAGCAGCCACCTTGAACGCCATCTCGTTGGAGTCGACGTCGTGGTAAGAACCATCGAACACGGTCGCCTTCAGGCCGATCAGCGGATAGCCGGCAACAACGCCGTTCTTCATCTGCTCTTCGATACCCTTCTGGATCGCTGGGATGTATTCCTTAGGAACCACACCACCTACGACTTCGTTCAAGAATTGCAGACCTTCCTGACCTTCGTCAGCCGGTGCAAAACGGATCCAGCAGTGACCGAACTGGCCACGACCGCCGGATTGGCGAACGAACTTGCCTTCGATTTCGCAGCTCTTCGTGATGCGCTCACGATAGGAAACCTGAGGCTTACCGATGTTGGCTTCGACGTTGAACTCACGGCGCATCCGGTCAACCAGGATGTCCAGGTGCAGCTCGCCCATGCCAGAGATGATCGTTTGACCGGTCTCTTCATCAGTCTTGACGCGGAAAGATGGATCTTCCTGAGCAAGCTTGCCCAGAGCGATACCCATTTTTTCCTGGTCGTCCTTGGTCTTAGGCTCAACGGCAACCGAAATAACCGGCTCCGGGAAGTCCATGCGAACCAGGATGATTGGCTTGTCGCCATTGCACAAGGTTTCACCAGTGGTGACGTCCTTCATGCCGATCAAGGCCGCGATGTCACCAGCGCGCACTTCCTTGATTTCTTCGCGGGCGTTTGCGTGCATTTGCACCATACGACCCACGCGCTCTTTCTTGCCTTTTACAGAGTTGATCACGCCGTCGCCGGAGTTCAACACGCCCGAGTAAACCCGGACAAAGGTCAAGGTACCCACGAATGGGTCGGTAGCGATCTTGAACGCCAGAGCCGAGAACGGCTCGTTGTCGTCTGCATGACGCTCCAGCTCGATAGTCTCGTCATCCGGGTCAGTACCCTTGATGGCAGGAATGTCGGTTGGCGCAGGCAGGAAGTCGATAACGGCGTCGAGAACCAGGGGAACACCCTTGTTCTTGAAGGAAGAACCGCAAACAGCCAGGACGATTTCACCAGCAATAGTACGCTGACGCAGAGCGGCCTTGATTTCCTCGTTGGTGAGTTCTTCACCCTCGAGGTACTTGTTCATCAGTTCTTCGTTGGCTTCGGCAGCAGCCTCGACCATGTTGCCGCGCCATTTCTCGGCTTCTTCCAGCAACTCGGCAGGAATGTCCTTGCGAACAGGGACCATGCCCTTGTCAGCATCGTTCCAGTAGACAGCTTGCATGTTGATCAGATCGATCTGACCCTGGAAGTTATCTTCGGAACCGATAGCCAGCTGGATCGGCACCGGAGTGTGACCCAAACGCTGCTTGATCTGAGCGATCACGCGCAGGAAGTTGGCACCAGCACGGTCCATCTTGTTTACATAAACAAGACGTGGAACGCCGTATTTGTTGGCTTGACGCCATACGGTTTCCGACTGAGGCTCAACACCCGAGGTGCCGCAGAAAACAACCACAGCGCCGTCGAGTACGCGCAGGGAACGTTCCACTTCAATAGTGAAGTCTACGTGGCCCGGGGTATCGATGACGTTGAAGCGGTGCTCGTCCTTGTACTGCTTCTCGGAACCCTTCCAGAAAGCGGTAATAGCAGCAGAAGTGATGGTAATACCACGCTCCTGCTCCTGCACCATCCAGTCGGTGGTCGCGGCGCCATCATGCACCTCGCCCATCTTGTGACTTTTGCCGGTGTAAAAAAGGACGCGCTCGGTGGTGGTGGTTTTACCAGCATCCACGTGAGCAACGATACCGATGTTACGGTAGCGGTTAATCGGTGTAGTACGAGCCATAAAGCCCTCGCAAATTGAGTGACGCTAAAATTAGAAGCGGTAGTGCGAGAAAGCCTTGTTGGCTTCAGCCATACGGTGCACGTCTTCACGCTTCTTAACTGCAGCACCTTTACCTTCAGCAGCGTCCAGCAGTTCGCCAGCCAAACGCAGGGCCATGGACTTCTCGCCGCGCTTGCGGGCGAAGTCTACCAACCAGCGCATTGCCAGGGCGTTACGACGGGACGGACGAACTTCGACCGGAACCTGGTAAGTAGCACCGCCTACACGGCGCGACTTCACTTCGACCAGCGGAGCGATGGCGTCGAGAGCTTTCTCGAAGATTTCCAGGGGATCGCTGTTCTTGCGTTCTTTAACTTTGTCCAGTGCGCCATAAACAATACGCTCGGCAACGGCTTTCTTGCCGCTTTCCATTACGTGGTTCATGAACTTGGCGAGAATCTGGCTTCCGTATTTCGGATCGTCCAGAATCTCACGTTTGGCTGCTACGCGACGTCTTGGCATGATAAGCCCTCAAGCGGTCTTCAGGTTCGCTCGGAATCGGTGCCCTTGCGGGACGCCTCCGACCTTACTCTTATCGACTCAAAAAATAGAAAATCAATTTTTACAAAAAGCCACTACTACTTAGGCTTCTTGGTACCGTACTTCGAACGACCCTGGTTACGACCTTTGACGCCGGAAGTATCCAAAGAACCGCGAACGGTGTGGTAACGAACACCTGGCAAGTCTTTTACACGGCCGCCACGGATCAGTACGACGCTGTGCTCTTGCAGGTTGTGGCCTTCACCGCCGATGTACGAGGAAACCTCGAAACCGTTGGTCAGACGCACACGGCATACCTT
The DNA here is from genome assembly GCF_051131955.1 of Pseudomonas sp. Z4-20. NCBI lineage: Bacteria > Pseudomonadati > Pseudomonadota > Gammaproteobacteria > Pseudomonadales > Pseudomonadaceae > Pseudomonas > Pseudomonas sp. Z4-20. The sequence goes on along the minus strand of NZ_CP071641.1, from coordinate 646,229 downwards.
ACGCAGTGCCGAGTTAGGTTTTTTCGGCGTGGTGGTATACACACGGGTGCATACGCCACGACGTTGCGGGCAGTTCTGCAGCGCAGGCACGTCGGATTTCTCGACGATACGCTTACGCGGCTGACGTACCAGCTGGTTGATAGTTGCCATCTACTAGCTCCACTGTTGTCTTGCGACGCTATTGTCTTACAAGAAAAGCAAAATGGCAGGAACGAATTCCCGCCAAATTTAGGGGATCAAGAGTCTAAAGAGGATCTTGCCCCCAGTCAAGGCAAGGCCCCGACCTCCACGCCCGCCGGATCTCGACAATTTGTCTCGATCCGCCGAGCGGAATGACCAGGGCCAGGCACTCAATTACCGCCGAACTCAGTTACCACTCGAGTTCAGTGCTTCGGTCAGTGCAGCTTCCACTTCACTGGCGCTTACGCGCAACGGCTTGTCTGCTTCACGGCGACGCTTGCGCTCGCTGTGATAGGCCAAGCCGGTACCGGCCGGGATCAGACGACCCACGACTACGTTTTCTTTCAGGCCGCGCAGGTAATCGCGCTTGCCGGTTACCGCCGCCTCGGTCAGAACGCGAGTGGTTTCCTGGAAGGAAGCCGCCGAGATGAACGATTCGGTGGACAACGACGCCTTGGTGATACCCAGCAGCACGCGAGTGAACTTGGATACGAATTTGTCTTCCGCAGCCAGACGCTCGTTCTCTACCAGTACATGAGTCAGTTCCATCTGGTCGCCCTTGATGAAACTCGAATCGCCGGACTCGGCAACTTCAACTTTACGCAGCATCTGACGCAGGATGGTCTCGATGTGCTTGTCGTTGATCTTCACGCCCTGCAGACGATAAACGTCCTGGATCTCGTTCACGATGTACTTGGCCAGCGCACTTACACCCAGCAAACGCAGGATGTCGTGTGGATCGCTCGGGCCGTCGGAGATAACTTCGCCGCGGTTTACCTGTTCGCCTTCGAAGACGTTCAGGTGACGCCACTTCGGAATCAGCTCTTCGTACGGATCGCTACCGTCGTTCGGTGTAATGACCAGACGGCGCTTGCCCTTGGTCTCTTTACCGAACGCGATGGTGCCGCTGACTTCAGCCAGAATCGAGGCTTCTTTCGGACGACGGGCTTCGAACAAGTCGGCAACACGCGGCAGACCACCGGTGATGTCACGGGTCTTCGAAGTTTCTTGCGGAATACGAGCGATAACGTCACCGATCGCGATCCGCGCACCGTCCGCAACACCGACCAAGGCGTTGGCTGGCAGGAAGTACTGAGCGATTACGTCAGTGCCTGGCAGCAACAGGTCCTTGCCGTTGTCGTCGACCATCTTCACGGCTGGACGGATGTCCTTGCCGGCAGCTGGACGATCTTTAGCATCGAGTACTTCAATGTTGGTCATACCGGTCAATTCGTCAGTCTGACGCTTGATCGTGATGCCTTCTTCCATACCCACGTAGGTCACGGTACCTTTCATTTCGGTAACGATTGGGTGGGTGTGCGGGTCCCACTTGGCCACGATGGCGCCAGCGTCGACCTTGTCACCTTCCTTCACCGAAATCACAGCACCGTATGGAAGCTTGTAGCGCTCGCGCTCACGACCGAAGTCGTCGGCAATCGCCAGCTCACCAGAACGGGACACAGCCACCAAGTGACCGTCCACGCGCTCAACGTGCTTCAGGTTATGCAGGCGAACGGTACCGCCATTCTTCACCTGGACACTGTCGGCCGCGGAGGTCCGGCTTGCTGCACCACCGATGTGGAACGTACGCATGGTCAGCTGGGTACCCGGCTCACCGATGGACTGGGCAGCGATAACGCCGACCGCTTCACCGATGTTCACCTGATGACCACGAGCCAAGTCGCGACCGTAGCACTTGGCGCAAATACCGTAGCGGGTTTCGCAGCTGATCGGCGAACGTACGATCACTTCGTCGATGCTGTTGAGCTCGATGAATTCGACCCACTTTTCGTCAACCAGGGTGCCAGCAGGAACGATGACGTCCTCGGTACCCGGCTTGAATACGTCACGGGCAATGACACGACCCAATACGCGCTCACCCAACGGCTCTACAACGTCACCGCCTTCAATGTGCGGAGTCATTACCAAGCCATGTTCGGTGCCGCAATCGATCTCGGTCACGACCAGATCCTGCGCAACGTCTACCAGACGACGGGTCAGGTAACCGGAGTTCGCAGTTTTCAATGCGGTATCCGCAAGACCCTTACGAGCACCGTGAGTGGAGATGAAGTACTGAAGTACGCTCAAACCTTCACGGAAGTTCGCGGTAATCGGGGTCTCGATGATGGAGCCGTCCGGCTTGGCCATCAGGCCACGCATACCGGCGAGCTGACGGATCTGCGCCGCAGAACCCCGTGCGCCCGAGTCGGCCATCATGTACATCGAGTTGAAGGATTCCTGATCGACTTCGTTACCGTGGCGGTCGATGACTTTCTCTTTCGAGAGGTTGGCCATCATCGCCTTGGACACTTCGTCGTTCGCTTTGGACCAGAGGTCGATCACCTTGTTGTACTTCTCGCCCTGGGTTACCAGGCCGGATGCGTACTGGCTCTCGATCTCTTTCACTTCTTCGGTGGCAGCACCGATGATGCGGGCTTTTTCATCCGGGATAACGAAGTCGTTAACGCCGATGGAAACGCCGGAGATGGTCGAATAAGCGAAACCGGTGTACATCAACTGGTCAGCGAAGATTACGGTCTCTTTCAAACCAACCACGCGGTAGCACTGGTTGATCAGCTTGGAGATCGCTTTTTTCTTCATTGGCAGGTTGACGACGTCAAACGACAGGCCAGGTGGAACAACCTGGAACAACAGCGCACGGCCGACGGTGGTGTCGACGATACGAGTGTTCTTGACGCTGCCGCCATCACGGTCGTTTACGGTTTCGTTGATCCGCACCTTGACCTTGGCATGCAGTGCGGCTTCGCCGGCACGGAACACACGGTCAACTTCCTGCAGATCCGCGAACACGCGACCTTCGCCCTTGGCGTTGATGGCTTCACGGGTCATGTAGTACAGGCCCAATACAACGTCCTGGGACGGAACGATGATCGGCTCACCGTTCGCTGGCGACAGGATGTTGTTGGTCGACATCATCAACGCGCGCGCTTCCAACTGGGCTTCCAGCGTCAGTGGCACGTGCACGGCCATTTGGTCGCCGTCGAAGTCGGCGTTGTACGCAGCACAGACCAGAGGGTGCAGCTGGATAGCCTTGCCTTCGATCAGTACCGGTTCAAACGCCTGGATACCCAGACGGTGAAGGGTCGGTGCACGGTTGAGCAACACTGGGTGTTCGCGAATCACTTCGGCGAGAACGTCCCAGACCTCTGGCAGCTCGCGCTCGACCATTTTCTTGGCGGCTTTGATGGTGGTCGCGAGACCACGCATTTCCAGCTTGCCGAAAATGAACGGCTTGAACAGTTCCAGCGCCATTTTCTTAGGCAGACCGCACTGGTGCAGACGCAGGGTCGGGCCTACGGTAATTACCGAACGACCGGAGTAGTCAACACGCTTACCGAGCAAGTTCTGACGGAAACGACCCTGCTTACCCTTGATCATGTCAGCCAAGGATTTCAGAGGACGCTTGTTGGAACCGGTGATAGCGCGGCCACGACGACCGTTATCGAGCAGTGCATCGACCGCTTCTTGCAACATACGCTTTTCGTTGCGCACGATGATGTCCGGAGCGGACAGATCGAGCAGGCGCTTCAAGCGGTTGTTACGGTTGATCACCCGACGATACAGATCGTTGAGGTCGGAAGTCGCGAAGCGACCGCCATCCAGCGGGACCAGTGGACGCAGGTCTGGCGGCAGGACCGGCAGAACGGTCAGCACCATCCACTCTGGCAGGTTGCCGGAGCCCTGGAAGGCCTCCATCAACTTCAGACGCTTGGACAGCTTCTTGATCTTGGTTTCGGAGTTGGTTTGCGGAATTTCTTCGCGCAGACGGCCGATCTCGTGCTCAAGGTCGATAGCGTGCAGCAGTTCGCGGACAGCTTCGGCACCCATGCGGGCGTCGAAATCGTCACCGAATTCTTCCAGCGCTTCGAAGTACTGCTCGTCGTTGAGCAGCTGACCCTTTTCAAGGGTGGTCATGCCTGGATCGATAACGACGTAGCTCTCGAAGTAGAGAACGCGTTCGATATCACGCAGGGTCATGTCCATCAGCAGGCCGATACGGGACGGCAGCGATTTCAGGAACCAGATGTGGGCAACCGGCGAAGCCAGTTCGATGTGGGCCATGCGCTCACGACGAACTTTTGCCAATGCGACTTCAACGCCGCACTTCTCGCAGATCACACCGCGGTGCTTCAAGCGCTTGTACTTACCGCACAGGCACTCGTAATCCTTTACCGGGCCAAAGATCTTGGCGCAGAACAGGCCGTCACGCTCAGGTTTGAACGTACGGTAGTTGATGGTTTCCGGCTTTTTAACTTCACCGAACGACCACGAACGGATCATCTCAGGCGAGGCCAATCCAATACGGATGGCGTCGAACTCTTCGACTTGACCCTGGTTTTTCAGCAAATTCAGTAGGTCTTTCAAGGCCTTTCCTCCTGGCGGAGCAGAGAGCGGGCAAAACAGCCCCGCTCTCGATTCGCGTCACGTGTTATTCGGTTTCCAGATCGATATCGATGCCGAGGGAACGAATTTCCTTGATCAACACGTTGAAAGACTCGGGCATGCCCGGCTCCATACGGTGATCGCCGTCCACGATGTTTTTGTACATCTTGGTCCGGCCGTTCACATCGTCCGACTTCACTGTGAGCATTTCTTGCAGAGTGTATGCAGCACCGTACGCTTCCAGTGCCCAGACCTCCATCTCCCCGAAACGCTGACCACCGAACTGCGCCTTACCACCCAGCGGCTGCTGGGTAACCAGGCTGTAAGAACCGGTAGAACGAGCGTGCATCTTATCGTCTACCAAGTGGTTCAGCTTCAGCATGTACATGTAGCCAACGGTGACCGGGCGCTCGAATTTGTTGCCGGTACGGCCGTCGAACAGCTGCATCTGGCCGCTTTCCGGCAGGTCTGCCAGTTTCAGCATGGCCTTGATTTCGCTTTCCTTGGCACCGTCGAACACCGGAGTAGCCATTGGAACGCCGCCGCGCAGGTTCTTCGCCAGATCCAGGATTTCCTGGTCGGAGAAGGTGTCCAGCTCTTCGTTGCGGCCGCCGATCTCATTGTAGATCTCGTGCAGGAACTTACGCAGGTCAGCGACCTTGCGCTGCTCTTCGATCATCCGGTTGATCTTCTCGCCCAGACCTTTGGCCGCGAGGCCCAGGTGGGTTTCGAGGATCTGACCGACGTTCATACGCGAAGGTACGCCCAACGGGTTGAGGACCACATCGACCGGAGTGCCGTTGGCATCGTGCGGCATGTCTTCAACCGGCATGATCACGGAGACCACACCCTTGTTACCGTGACGACCGGCCATCTTGTCGCCCGGCTGGATGCGGCGACGGATTGCCAGGTAAACCTTGACGATTTTCAGCACGCCTGGAGCCAGGTCATCGCCCTGCTGCAGTTTGCGCTTCTTGTCTTCGAACTTGTCGTCCAGCAGACGGCGGCGATCAACGATGTAGGCCTGGGCCTTCTCGAGCTGCTCGTTCAGAGCATCTTCAGCCATGCGCAGTTTGAACCACTGGCCATGCTCAAGACCGTCGAGGACCTCGTCGGTGATCTCCTGACCTTTCTTCAGGCCGGCGCCGCCTTCGGCTTTGTGGCCGACCAGGGCGGAGCGCAGACGTTCGAAAGTTGCGCCTTCAACAATACGGAACTCTTCGTTCAGGTCCTTGCGGATCTCGTCGAGTTGAGTCTTCTCAATGGACAGTGCACGAGCATCACGCTCAACGCCGTCGCGAGTGAAGACCTGTACGTCGATGACGGTACCCTTGGTGCCGGTCGGCACACGCAGGGAGGTATCTTTAACGTCGCTGGCTTTTTCACCGAAGATGGCACGCAGCAGTTTTTCTTCCGGAGTCAGCTGGGTCTCGCCTTTCGGAGTGACCTTGCCCACCAGGATGTCGCCTGCGCCAACTTCAGCACCTACATAAACGATACCGGCTTCGTCCAGCTTGTTCAGTGCAGCTTCACCCACGTTCGGGATGTCCGCAGTGATTTCCTCTGGGCCAAGCTTGGTGTCACGGGCCACACAGGTCAGTTCCTGGATGTGGATCGTGGTGAAGCGATCCTCCTGGACCACACGCTCGGACAGGCAGATGGAGTCTTCGAAGTTGAAGCCATTCCATGCCATGAACGCGATGCGCATGTTCTGACCCAACGCCAGTTCACCCATATCGGTGGACGGACCGTCGGCCATGATGTCGCTACGCTGAACCCGATCACCCTTGCTCACCAACGGACGCTGGTTGATGCAGGTGTTCTGGTTGGAGCGGGTGTATTTGGTCAGGTTGTAGATGTCGACACCGGCTTCGCCAGTTTCAACTTCGTCATCGGCAACACGAACCACGATACGGCTGGCATCAACGGAGTCGATCACGCCGCCACGACGAGCCACGACGCAGACGCCGGAGTCACGAGCTACGTTACGCTCCATGCCGGTACCTACCAGCGGCTTGTCGGCACGCAAGGTTGGTACAGCTTGACGCTGCATGTTCGAACCCATCAACGCACGGTTGGCGTCGTCGTGCTCGAGGAACGGGATCAGCGACGCGGCGACCGAAACTACCTGCTTCGGCGATACATCCATCAAGGTGACGTCTTCCGGCGCCTTGACGGTGAACTCGTTCAGGTGACGAACAGCTACCAGCTCGTCGGTCAGGACTTTCTTGTCGTTCATCGTGGCCGAAGCCTGGGCGATCACGTGATCAGCTTCTTCGATGGCGGACAGGAACACGATCTCGTCGGTGACCAGAGCGTCTTTCACCACGCGGTACGGGCTCTCGAGGAAACCGTACTGGTTGGTGCGCGCATAGGCCGCCAGGGAGTTGATCAGACCGATGTTCGGACCTTCCGGCGTTTCGATCGGGCATACACGACCGTAGTGAGTCGGGTGTACGTCACGAACTTCAAAGCCTGCGCGCTCACGGGTCAGACCGCCCGGGCCGAGTGCGGAGACACGACGCTTGTGGGTGATCTCGGACAGCGGGTTGTTCTGGTCCATGAACTGGGACAGCTGGCTCGAACCGAAGAACTCTTTCACAGCCGCAGCCACTGGCTTGGCGTTGATCAGGTCTTGCGGCATCAGGCCTTCGCTTTCAGCCATCGACAGACGTTCCTTGACCGCGCGCTCAACACGCACCAGGCCAACACGGAACTGGTTCTCGGCCATCTCGCCTACGCAGCGAACACGACGGTTACCCAGGTGGTCGATGTCATCGACGATGCCTTTGCCGTTACGGATGTCGACGAGAGTCTTCAATACCGCAACGATATCGTCCTTGTTCAGTACGCCCGAACCTTCGATTTCGGTACGACCGATACGACGGTTGAACTTCATCCGGCCGACCGCAGACAGGTCATAACGCTCAGGGCTGAAGAACAGGTTGTTGAACAGGGTCTCGGCTGCATCCTTGGTTGGCGGCTCGCCAGGACGCATCATGCGATAGATTTCGACCAGGGCTTCCAGCTGGTTGCCGGTGGAGTCGATCTTCAGCGTGTCGGAGATGAACGGACCGCAGTCGATATCGTTGGTGTACAGAGTTTCGATGCGAACGACCTGGGCCTTGGCGATTTTTGCCAGGATCTCAGTGTTCAGCTCGGTGTTGCACTCTGCCAGGATTTCGCCGGTGGCCGGATGCACGATGACCTTGGCGGTGGTGCGACCCAGGACGTAGTCCAGAGGCACCTGCAGCTCCTTGATCCCGGCTTTTTCCAGCTGGTTGATGTGGCGAGCGGTGATGCGACGACCCTGCTCGACAATAACCTTGCCTTTGTCATCGAGGATATCGAGGACCGCGATTTCACCGCGCAGGCGCTGAGGCACCAGTTCCAGGCTGAGGTTTTCACCTTGCACATGGAAGACGTTGGTGGTGTAGAACGCGTCCAGCACTTCTTCGGTGGTATAGCCGAGCGCGCGCAGCAGTACCGATGCAGGCAGCTTGCGACGACGGTCGATACGCACGAATACGCAGTCTTTCGGGTCGAACTCGAAGTCCAGCCACGAACCGCGGTAAGGAATGATGCGCGCGGAGTAAAGCAGTTTGCCGGAGCTGTGCGTCTTGCCACGGTCATGGTCGAAGAACACGCCCGGAGAACGGTGCAGCTGGGAAACGATTACACGCTCGGTACCATTGATTACGAAGGTACCGTTCTCAGTCATCAGGGGGATTTCACCCATGTAGACTTCTTGCTCTTTGATGTCCTTGATCGCTTTGTTCGACGATTCTTTGTCGAAAATGATCAGGCGCACTTTTACCCGCAAAGGTACGGCGTAAGTAACACCGCGCAATACGCATTCTTTGACATCAAATGCCGGTTCGCCCAGGCGATAACCGACGTACTCCAGCGCAGCATTGCCGGAGTAGCTGATGATCGGGAAAACGGATTTGAAGGCCGCATGCAGGCCCACGTCGCGGAACTGATCTTTAGTCGCTCCCGCTTGCAAGAATTCACGATACGAATCCAGCTGGATGGCCAGGAGGTACGGCACATCCATGACGTCCGGCAACTTGCTAAAGTCCTTGCGGATACGTTTTTTCTCAGTATATGAGTAAGCCATCAGCGTTCCCCAGCTTGGTCACCTGCTTGTTTGGCCCCTCCCGACGGGAGCAGCCAGAAAATCGTGCAAACCCCATGGTTTGCGCCACCACATCGGGTGGTTACAGCTCGCGATCAGCACCGACCCAGTCGGCTGCCAATAACGGAAAAAGGCCGGTGGCAAGAGCCACCAGCCATCAGCCTGTCGCTTAACGCTCGGGCTGGAGACGCAAAGTCGATGCTTACTTCAGCTCGACTTTAGCGCCTGCTTCTTCCAGAGTTGCCTTGGCTTTGTCAGCTGCGTCTTTGGAAACAGCTTCCAGAACCATGGCAGGAGCGCCGTCAACTACAGCCTTGGCTTCTTTCAGGCCCAGACCGGTCAGTTCACGTACTGCCTTGATCACGTTTACTTTCTTCTCGCCAGCTTCGGTCAGCATGACGTTGAATTCGGTTTGCTCTTCAACAACGGCGGCAGCAGCAGCTGGACCAGCGGAAGCAGCGGCAGCGGAAACGCCGAATTTTTCTTCGAAAGCTTTGATCAGCTCAACAACCTGCAGAACCGACATTTCAGCTACGGCGTTGAGGATATCGTCTTGGGAGATAGACATTACTGTATTTCCTGAATTGGGGGACGGCCTACGCGGCCATCGAAATAAACAAAAAAGCGCGAGAGAAAGTGCTCAGCCTTAGGCTGCGGCAGCTTCTTTTTGCTCGCGAACTGCAGCCAGAGTACGAGCCAGCTTGCTGGTAGCGCCTTGAATCACGCTCATCAGCTGCGAAATGGCTTCGTCGCGGGTCGGCAGTGTTGCCAGTACATCGATCTGATTAGCTGCGAGGAACTTGCCCTCGAACGCAGCTGCCTTGATCTCGAACTTATCCTGACCCTTGGCGAATTCCTTGAACAAACGGGCAGCAGCGCCTGGATGATCCTTGGAGAACGCGATCAGGGTCGGGCCGGTGAACACGTCGTTGAGAACACTGTATTCAGTGTCAGCAACAGCGCGCTTGAGCAGGGTGTTACGTACGACACGTACGTAAACGCCAGCTTCACGGGCCTCTTTACGGAGTCCGGTCATTGCGCCTACTGTTACGCCACGGGCATCAGCCACGACAGCGGACAGAGCGACTTTGGCAGCCTCGTTGACTTCAGCGACGATGGCCTTCTTGTCTTCGAGATTAATTGCCACGGGTTTAACTCCTGCTTGTTACCGTTTCATTCGGTCGAAACCGAATGTCGTTTTGGTGTCTGATTCGGTAAGGAACCGGGAGCACCATCTGCGTAGGCTTGTGGTTTAAGACTTGCGTCGCCTACGGTCTTGGACAGCCCCCGCCAGGCAGGGACCCCAATTTTTCAATTGGCGCAATCGCTTGCGCCAACCTGAGTCTTACGCGTCGAGCGAGCTCTGATCGATAACCAGACCTGGGCCCATAGTGGTGCTCAGGGTAACGCGCTTGACGTAGATACCTTTCGAAGAAGCTGGCTTGATACGCTTCAGATCAGCGATCAGGGCTTCAACGTTTTCCTTCAGCTTGACGGCGTCGAAGCCGATCTTGCCAACGGAAGTGTGGATAATGCCGTTCTTGTCGGTGCGATAACGAACCTGACCAGCCTTGGCGTTTTTAACCGCAGTGGCTACGTCTGGCGTTACGGTGCCGACTTTAGGGTTAGGCATCAGACCACGTGGACCGAGGATCTGACCCAACTGACCGACAACGCGCATGGCATCCGGGGATGCGATCACTACGTCGTAGTTCAGGTCGCCGCCTTTCATTTCAGCAGCCAGATCGTCCATGCCTACACGGTCGGCGCCAGCAGCCAGAGCAGCTTCAGCTGCTGGACCCTGGGTGAACACGGCAACACGTACGGTCTTGCCAGTGCCGTGTGGCAGCACGGTAGCGCTACGAACGACCTGGTCGGATTTACGTGGGTCAACGCCCAGGTTCACAGCAACGTCGAAAGACTCGCTGAACTTGACAGTCGACAGCTCGGCCAGCAGAGCGGCGGCGTCTACAAAGTTGTAGGCCTTGCCTGCTTCGATTTTGCCGGCGATAGCCTTTTGACGCTTGGTCAGCTTAGCCATTACACACCCTCCACGTTAAGGCCCATGCTACGAGCAGAACCGGCGATAGTACGCACGGCTGCATCCATATCAGCTGCAGTCAGATCCGCGTTTTTGGTCTTCGCGATCTCTTCCAGCTGAGCACGGGTAACGGTGCCAACCTTAACGGTGTTTGGACGAGCGGAACCGCTGGTCAAACCTGCAGCCTTCTTTAGCAGAACCGAAGCAGGGGTGCTTTTTGTTTCGAAAGTGAAGCTACGGTCGCTGTAGACAGTGATGATCACTGGAGTCGGCAGGCCTGGCTCAAGACCCTGGGTACGGGCGTTGAAAGCCTTGCAGAATTCCATGATGTTCACGCCGTGCTGACCCAGTGCAGGACCAACAGGTGGGCTTGGGTTAGCCTGAGCGGCCTTCACTTGCAGCTTGATGTAAGCGGTAATTTTCTTGGCCATGAGGCACTCCAATTACGGGTTCTAACGCCTCGAAAGGCTCCCCGGTTGCTTGCGCGTTTATCCCAGTGACGACAAAACCCCACAGCCTTGGGCTGCGGGGTTGGGATGCCTGTTCAATCAGACCTTTTCGACCTGGCTGAACTCTAGCTCTACCGGAGTAGAGCGACCGAAAATGAGCACTGCCACTTGGATCCGGCTCTTTTCGTAGTTAACTTCTTCAACCGTGCCATTGAAATCAGCGAATGGACCGTCGGTGACGCGTACAACCTCACCCGGCTCAAACAGTGTTTTCGGCTTCGGCTTATCGCTACCATCAGCGACACGACGCAGAATCGCTTCTGCCTCTTTATCCGTGATCGGCGCAGGCTTGTCGGCGGTACCGCCAATGAAGCCCATCACCCGAGGGGTATCCTTGACCAAGTGCCAAGTCCCTTCGTTCATGTCCATCTGTACCAGCACGTAGCCCGGAAAGAACTTGCGTTCACTTTTGCGCTTCTGGCCATTACGCATCTCAACCACTTCTTCAGTGGGGACCAGAATTTCGCCAAAGCCATCTTCCATGCCAGCCAGCTTTACACGCTCTACCAATGAGCGCATAACATGCTTCTCGTAACCCGAGTAAGCATGCACAACGTACCAACGCTTAGCCACGGGACACCCTTAGCCAACAATCAAGGAAACAAGCCAGCCGAGCAGGGAATCAAGCCCCCACAACAGCAACGCCATTACCAGAACAACAGCCACAACGATCAACGTGGTCTGCGTGGTTTCTTGGCGAGTCGGCCATACGACTTTACGGATCTCGGTGCGAGCTTCCTTAGCGAGTACAAAGAATGACTTACCCTTTGCCGTCTGCAGCCCTACAAAGGCAGCAACAGCAGCAATAGCAAGCAATGCAAGTACGCGGTACAGGATCGGCGAAGCAGAAAAATACTGATTGCCAACAACGCCAACAACCACCAAAGCGACTACTACTAGCCACTTGAGCAGATCGAAGCGAGAGCCTTGAGCTTCAGCTTTAGGAGTCATCTATGAAGATCCTGTAAAAAGAAAGCCAGACACACCAAGTGAATCTGGCAGGTCAGGAGGGAATCGAACCCCCAACCTACGGTTTTGGAGACCGTCGCTCTGCCAATTGAGCTACTGACCTAAAACAAAATCAGGCCGACCATTATGCCGGCCCGAAAAAGACATTACAACTATTTACTCGATGACTTTGGCTACGACACCAGCGCCGACGGTACGACCGCCCTCACGGATAGCGAAACGCAGGCCGTCTTCCATCGCGATGGTCTTGATCAGAGTGACAGTCATCTGGATGTTGTCACCCGGCATTACCATTTCAACGCCTTCTGGCAGCTCGCAGTTACCGGTCACGTCAGTGGTCCGGAAGTAGAACTGTGGACGGTAGCCCTTGAAGAACGGAGTATGACGACCCCCTTCTTCCTTGCTCAAAACGTAGACTTCAGCAGTGAACTTGGTGTGCGGCTTGACGGTGCCTGGCTTGACCAGAACTTGGCCACGCTCAACGTCGTCACGCTTGGTGCCACGCAGCAGAACGCCGCAGTTCTCACCGGCACGCCCCTCATCGAGCAGCTTGCGGAACATTTCAACGCCAGTGCAGGTAGTTTTCTGAGTGTCGCGCAGACCAACAATCTCAACCTCTTCCTGAATGCGAACGATGCCACGCTCAACACGGCCAGTCACAACAGTACCGCGACCGGAGATCGAGAATACGTCTTCAATCGGCATCAGGAACGGCTTGTCAATGGCACGCTCAGGCTCGGGAATGTAACTATCCAGAGTCTCAACCAGCTTCTTGACCGCAGTGGTGCCCATCTCGTTGTCGTCTTGGCCATTCAGAGCCATCAGAGCCGAGCCGATGATGATTGGAGTGTCATCACCTGGGAAATCGTAAGTGCTCAACAGATCGCGCACTTCCATCTCAACCAGTTCCAGCAGCTCAGCGTCGTCAACCATGTCAGCCTTGTTCAGGAAGACAACGATGTACGGAACGCCTACCTGACGGGACAGCAGGATGTGCTCACGGGTTTGCGGCATCGGACCATCAGCGGCCGAGCAAACCAGGATCGCTCCATCCATCTGAGCAGCACCGGTGATCATGTTTTTTACGTAGTCGGCGTGACCTGGGCAGTCAACGTGTGCGTAGTGACGCACGGCCGAATCGTACTCAACGTGAGCGGTGTTGATGGTGATACCGCGAGCTTTTTCTTCCGGGGCGCTGTCGATCTTGTCGAAGTCAACCTTGGCCGAACCGAAAACTTCGGAACAGACACGGGTCAGAGCGGCAGTCAGTGTGGTTTTACCGTGGTCGACGTGACCAATGGTACCAACATTGACGTGCGGCTTATTACGTTCGAACTTTTCCTTAGCCATCGAAATCACCCCTAGGAGAAGAATTTAGCAAGTCACACAAGCCATTAAAACAAAGGCAGATATTTTCATATCTGCCTTGTAATATGGAGCTCTTGAGCGGATTTGAACCGCTGACCTCACCCTTACCAAGGGTGTGCTCTACCAACTGAGCTACAAGAGCAAAAACGCTTTGCACAACCTGCAAACTTGGAGCGGGTAGCGGGAATCGAACCCGCATCATCAGCTTGGAAGGCTGAGGTTCTACCACTAAACTATACCCGCGGAGCTTGCAGCTCACGCTAAAAATGGTGGAGGGGGAAGGATTCGAACCTTCGAAGTCGTAGACGTCAGATTTACAGTCTGATCCCTTTGGCCGCTCGGGAACCCCTCCTAAGCGAGCCGGCATTCTATATCATGCCAGCCTTCTGTCAAGCATTTTCTCATTAAAAACCTGAGGTTAGCTGCGTTGACCACGCTTCGTATCGCCAACCCTTAAGGGTCTTCGCTGCGAAGCGGGCGCCATTCTATGCAAACTACCCAGCGGGTGCAACCCCTTCACAGGGCATTATTTTATGTTTTAACTCATTGAATTCTTTGGAAAGGTTTTGGATCGTTGCGTCACTCAACTTTCCCGCGCTTTCCGAGGGAATCTGAAGCCAGAATGCTCCGCCCTCCGGAGAGTCCGGGGAGACCAACGTGACGGGACGCGCTACAACCCCCAACGAAACCAACCGCTGCTCCAGTTGCCTGGCCGATTCCGGGCGCAAAACACCGCCCAGATAATTACAGCTCTTGCGTGCTTCACCCGTTTTGCCTTTGTCACGCCGGACAAGCGAATCCGCCGTCTCGCTCAAGAGATGAATATCCTGCTGAGAACCGCGATACAAACTCAGCGGAGTAACGTCCTTGGCGCGAAGCGGGGCCTCTTGCTGATGCCAGATGTAGTAAAAGCCATTCAAAACCAGCAACAAAAGAAACAGCCACCGCATAGAAACCTCAAGACAAAGGACAGGCCATCGCCAAACCAACAAAGACCAAGTCAGGCGCGACCTTGGCATCAGGAACAACCCCGGAAACCAGCCCGGCGTCCCCTCCCGTTAAAAACACCTCGAAATTCTTTCCCCAATATTGCTTCGCCAATTCAAGTTGAGTCAGGACGAACCCCCTGAGCATCAGCATACAGCCACGCTCAACCGCTTCCACCGTCGCCCTACCCGGCGCAAGACTCTCGTGAGCTCGCTCCGCGGCAGTATCGTCATACCGAATTCGCCGTGTATGGGTACGCAACTGATTACGCATCAAAGGCATACCAGGACAAATAAACCCGCCGAGATGCTCACCGTCCGCCGCCACGAAATCCGCCGTAACAGCCGTGCCAAAATCAAGTACAAGGCACGCCCCGGATGCGAGATGGAAGCCGCCAAGCAAGGCTAGCCATCGATCGAGACCTAATCGCTCATATTCTTCGTAACCGTTTTTCACACCCGCCATGTCCCGAGCGGGCACAGCACGAGCCACCGACACCCCAAATGCGCTCACGAGGGAGGCAACCAGGGAGTCAGTTTCGTCAGGGGTCCTGACACTTACAAGGCGGCACTTTTCCAGCCGAAATTTCTCAGCATCGCTCAGGCTAGCCAGCAGGTCATCGTCAGAACTGACTACGCCCCCTTCGACAGGCGTCACGCCATCGGAGCGAAGGACGCGCCACTTGATAAAGCTATTGCCGCAATCGAGCTCAAGAATCATCACGCAACCTCAAACTGAGCTCACCGCCGCTAAAAATTTTCTCCACACCATCCACCTTCAAGCGCAGCGCACCCTGAGGGTCGATGCCCATCACCACCCCGTCAATTTGATTGGCACCTGCAATCAGCGAAACAGCCTTTCCCTGCCATAAGTGGAAGTGTTCCCACTCTTGCTGAATCGCTGCAAACCCAGACACTTGGTGCAATGTCAGATAGTGCTGGAGCTTTGCACTCAGGCGCACCACCAACTCGTTCCGATCAAAATCCCGGCCTGCCTCCAAACTCATGGACGTCCATTGCTGATCAACCTCCTCAGTCGACCGCATATTCACATTGATCCCTACGCCCAGGACAACATGACAAACATCTGCCGGGTCTCCTACCAATTCAAGCAGAATACCTGCGATTTTTTTCTCACCAACCAAGACATCGTTGGGCCATTTGAGTCCCACATTCATGCCGCCTAGGTCGCGCAATGTCTGCATGACGGCGAGCCCGACAACGAGGCTCAGGCCTTCGATCTGCCGCATGCCGCCTTCGATGCGCAACACCAAGCTGTAGTAGAGGTTGTCAGCGAATGGACTGACCCATTTACGGCCGCGACGACCACGACCCGCTACCTGGCGTTCGGCCAAGATCAAGGAGGGCGCCGCCATACCACGCTCTATAGCGCGCAAAGCTTCGGCATTGGTGGAGTCGATGGAGTCATGTATTTGGACAGGCCACTCGAACCCTTCTTTCGAGACAATTTCGGCCGCATCTAAAAGCAACAGCGGTCTTGCCAACTGATACCCCCTGCCTCGGACCTTATGGACGGACAACCCTAGTTCCGCCTCCAGATGTTGTAATTGCTTCCACACCGCGCTACGGCTGATACCCAACCCCGCACCCAGCGCCTGGCCTGAATGAAAGCGGCCGTCCTTCAGAAGTTTTAGCAACGTGAGCATACGAACCGTGCCTGATAAGGAGGCCCGCATGATAGCCATGCACAGGGCAGTTGCATAGAAACACCAAACTTGCTTTTCTACAGGCAAAACAAAACCCCTACCTGCATCAGCAGATAGGGGTTTCGGAATTTAATCTTGACGATGACCTACTCTCACATGGGGAAACCCCACACTACCATCGGCGATGCATCGTTTCACTGCTGAGTTCGGGATGGGATCAGGTGGTTCCAATGCTCTATGGTCGTCAAGAAATTCGGGTACTGAGTCGTGGCCGGTTGGCCTCGCTTCAGCAAATTGGGTATGTGATAGCTTCGGTGTTTTGTGAGATTCGAACTTTCGGTTCGTTTCGTCTTCACACACCGCAATCTGGTGCCCTGCGTGCAGGATCAGCAAATTGCTTGGGTGTTATATGGTCAAGCCTCACGGGCAATTAGTACAGGTTAGCTCAACGCCTCACAGCGCTTACACACCCTGCCTATCAACGTCGTAGTCTTCGACGGCCCTTCAGGGGACTCAAGGTCCCAGTGAGATCTCATCTTGAGGCAAGTTTCCCGCTTAGATGCTTTCAGCGGTTATCTTTCCCGAACATAGCTACCCGGCAATGCCACTGGCGTGACAACCGGAACACCAGAGGTTCGTCCACTCCGGTCCTCTCGTACTAGGAGCAGCCCCTCTCAAATCTCAAACGTCCACGGCAGATAGGGACCGAACTGTCTCACGACGTTCTAAACCCAGCTCGCGTACCACTTTAAATGGCGAACAGCCATACCCTTGGGACCGGCTTCAGCCCCAGGATGTGATGAGCCGACATCGAGGTGCCAAACACCGCCGTCGATATGAACTCTTGGGCGGTATCAGCCTGTTATCCCCGGAGTACCTTTTATCCGTTGAGCGATGGCCCTTCCATACAGAACCACCGGATCACTAAGACCTACTTTCGTACCTGCTCGACGTGTCTGTCTCGCAGTCAAGCGCGCTTTTGCCTTTATACTCTACGACCGATTTCCGACCGGTCTGAGCGCACCTTCGTACTCCTCCGTTACTCTTTAGGAGGAGACCGCCCCAGTCAAACTACCCACCATACACTGTCCTCGATCCGGATAACGGACCTGAGTTAGAACCTCAAAGTTGCCAGGGTGGTATTTCAAGGTTGGCTCCACGCGAACTGGCGTCCACGCTTCAAAGCCTCCCACCTATCCTACACAAGCAAATTCAAAGTCCAGTGCAAAGCTATAGTAAAGGTTCACGGGGTCTTTCCGTCTAGCCGCGGATACACTGCATCTTCACAGCGATTTCAATTTCACTGAGTCTCGGGTGGAGACAGCGCCGCCATCGTTACGCCATTCGTGCAGGTCGGAACTTACCCGACAAGGAATTTCGCTACCTTAGGACCGTTATAGTTACGGCCGCCGTTTACCGGGGCTTCGATCAAGAGCTTCGCGTTAGCTAACCCCATCAATTAACCTTCCGGCACCGGGCAGGCGTCACACCCTATACGTCCACTTTCGTGTTTGCAGAGTGCTGTGTTTTTAATAAACAGTCGCAGCGGCCTGGTATCTTCGACCGGCGTGGGCTTACGCAGCAAGTGCTTGACCCTCACCGGCGCACCTTCTCCCGAAGTTACGGTGCCATTTTGCCTAGTTCCTTCACCCGAGTTCTCTCAAGCGCCTTGGTATTCTCTACCCAACCACCTGTGTCGGTTTGGGGTACGGTTCCTGGTTACCTGAAGCTTAGAAGCTTTTCTTGGAAGCATGGCATCAACCACTTCGTCACCTAAAGGGTAACTCGTCATCAGCTCTCGGCCTTAGAATCCCGGATTTACCTAAGATTCCAGCCTACCACCTTAAACTTGGACAACCAACGCCAAGCTGGCCTAGCCTTCTCCGTCCCTCCATCGCAATAACCAGAAGTACAGGAATATTAACCTGTTTTCCATCGACT
The DNA here is from genome assembly GCF_051131955.1 of Pseudomonas sp. Z4-20. Taxonomy (NCBI): domain Bacteria; kingdom Pseudomonadati; phylum Pseudomonadota; class Gammaproteobacteria; order Pseudomonadales; family Pseudomonadaceae; genus Pseudomonas; species Pseudomonas sp. Z4-20. Next base: position 628,026 of record NZ_CP071641.1, on the reverse strand, counting down.
ACGCTTTTCAGCCTCGCCTTAGGGACCGACTAACCCTGCGTCGATTAACGTTGCGCAGGAAACCTTGGTCTTTCGGCGTGGGTGTTTTTCACACCCATTGTCGTTACTCATGTCAGCATTCGCACTTCTGATACCTCCAGCAAGCTTCTCAACTCACCTTCACAGGCTTACAGAACGCTCCTCTACCGCATCACTTACGTGATACCCGTAGCTTCGGTGTATGGTTTGAGCCCCGTTACATCTTCCGCGCAGGCCGACTCGACTAGTGAGCTATTACGCTTTCTTTAAAGGGTGGCTGCTTCTAAGCCAACCTCCTAGCTGTCTAAGCCTTCCCACATCGTTTCCCACTTAACCATAACTTTGGGACCTTAGCTGACGGTCTGGGTTGTTTCCCTTTTCACGACGGACGTTAGCACCCGCCGTGTGTCTCCCATGCTCGGCACTTGTAGGTATTCGGAGTTTGCATCGGTTTGGTAAGTCGGGATGACCCCCTAGCCGAAACAGTGCTCTACCCCCTACAGTGATACATGAGGCGCTACCTAAATAGCTTTCGAGGAGAACCAGCTATCTCCGAGCTTGATTAGCCTTTCACTCCGATCCACAGGTCATCCGCTAACTTTTCAACGGTAGTCGGTTCGGTCCTCCAGTTAGTGTTACCCAACCTTCAACCTGCCCATGGATAGATCGCCCGGTTTCGGGTCTATTCCCAGCGACTAGACGCCCTATTAAGACTCGCTTTCGCTACGCCTCCCCTATTCGGTTAAGCTCGCCACTGAAAATAAGTCGCTGACCCATTATACAAAAGGTACGCAGTCACCCAACAAAGTGGGCTCCCACTGCTTGTACGCATACGGTTTCAGGATCTATTTCACTCCCCTCTCCGGGGTTCTTTTCGCCTTTCCCTCACGGTACTAGTTCACTATCGGTCAGTCAGTAGTATTTAGCCTTGGAGGATGGTCCCCCCATATTCAGACAAAGTTTCTCGTGCTCCGTCCTACTCGATTTCACTTCTAAGATCCTTTCGCGTACAGGGCTATCACCCACTATGGCCGCACTTTCCAGAGCGTTCCGCTAAAATCAAAGAAGCTTAAGGGCTAGTCCCCGTTCGCTCGCCACTACTAAGGGAATCTCGGTTGATTTCTTTTCCTCAGGGTACTTAGATGTTTCAGTTCCCCTGGTTCGCCTCTTGCACCTATGTATTCAGTACAAGATAACCATCTTATGATGGCTGGGTTCCCCCATTCAGACATCTCCGGATCACAGTCTGTTTGCCGACTCCCCGAAGCTTTTCGCAGGCTACCACGTCTTTCATCGCCTCTGACTGCCAAGGCATCCACCGTATGCGCTTCTTCACTTGACCATATAACCCCAAGCAATCTGGTTATACTGTGAAGACGACATTCGCCGAAAATTCGAATTCCTCAACTAAGAGAACTCACAAATTTTACCTTAGCCTGATCCGTTACCAGTGAAAGTAACGTCCAGTCTATCTTTCTATCACATACCCAAATTTTTAAAGAACGATCTAATCAAAAGACTAGAAATCAACATTCACCATCACGTCGATGGAATGCTCATTTCTAAGCTTTCAGAAGCAGTTTATGGTGGAGCCAAGCGGGATCGAACCGCTGACCTCCTGCGTGCAAGGCAGGCGCTCTCCCAGCTGAGCTATGGCCCCATTACAAAATTGGTGGGTCTGGGCAGATTCGAACTGCCGACCTCACCCTTATCAGGGGTGCGCTCTAACCAACTGAGCTACAGACCCAATTTCGAGCTTGTAACTGTTAGCTGTGAGCTATCAGCTTGGAGCTTAAAGCTGCTTCTATCGTCTTCTTCAATGAATCAAGCAATTCGTGTGGGAGCTCATGGAGCAGCTGCGGTCGTCGATTAAGGAGGTGATCCAGCCGCAGGTTCCCCTACGGCTACCTTGTTACGACTTCACCCCAGTCATGAATCACACCGTGGTAACCGTCCTCCCGAAGGTTAGACTAGCTACTTCTGGTGCAACCCACTCCCATGGTGTGACGGGCGGTGTGTACAAGGCCCGGGAACGTATTCACCGCGACATTCTGATTCGCGATTACTAGCGATTCCGACTTCACGCAGTCGAGTTGCAGACTGCGATCCGGACTACGATCGGTTTTGTGGGATTAGCTCCACCTCGCGGCTTGGCAACCCTCTGTACCGACCATTGTAGCACGTGTGTAGCCCAGGCCGTAAGGGCCATGATGACTTGACGTCATCCCCACCTTCCTCCGGTTTGTCACCGGCAGTCTCCTTAGAGTGCCCACCATAACGTGCTGGTAACTAAGGACAAGGGTTGCGCTCGTTACGGGACTTAACCCAACATCTCACGACACGAGCTGACGACAGCCATGCAGCACCTGTCTCAATGTTCCCGAAGGCACCAATCCATCTCTGGAAAGTTCATTGGATGTCAAGGCCTGGTAAGGTTCTTCGCGTTGCTTCGAATTAAACCACATGCTCCACCGCTTGTGCGGGCCCCCGTCAATTCATTTGAGTTTTAACCTTGCGGCCGTACTCCCCAGGCGGTCAACTTAATGCGTTAGCTGCGCCACTAAGAGCTCAAGGCTCCCAACGGCTAGTTGACATCGTTTACGGCGTGGACTACCAGGGTATCTAATCCTGTTTGCTCCCCACGCTTTCGCACCTCAGTGTCAGTATCAGTCCAGGTGGTCGCCTTCGCCACTGGTGTTCCTTCCTATATCTACGCATTTCACCGCTACACAGGAAATTCCACCACCCTCTACCATACTCTAGCTCGACAGTTTTGAATGCAGTTCCCAGGTTGAGCCCGGGGATTTCACATCCAACTTAACGAACCACCTACGCGCGCTTTACGCCCAGTAATTCCGATTAACGCTTGCACCCTCTGTATTACCGCGGCTGCTGGCACAGAGTTAGCCGGTGCTTATTCTGTCGGTAACGTCAAGACACCAACGTATTAGGTTAATGCCCTTCCTCCCAACTTAAAGTGCTTTACAATCCGAAGACCTTCTTCACACACGCGGCATGGCTGGATCAGGCTTTCGCCCATTGTCCAATATTCCCCACTGCTGCCTCCCGTAGGAGTCTGGACCGTGTCTCAGTTCCAGTGTGACTGATCATCCTCTCAGACCAGTTACGGATCGTCGCCTTGGTGAGCCATTACCCCACCAACTAGCTAATCCGACCTAGGCTCATCTGATAGCGCAAGGCCCGAAGGTCCCCTGCTTTCTCCCGTAGGACGTATGCGGTATTAGCGTCCGTTTCCGAGCGTTATCCCCCACTACCAGGCAGATTCCTAGGCATTACTCACCCGTCCGCCGCTCTCAAGAGGTGCAAGCACCTCTCTACCGCTCGACTTGCATGTGTTAGGCCTGCCGCCAGCGTTCAATCTGAGCCATGATCAAACTCTTCAGTTCAAACATCTTTGGGTTTTGAGAAAACCCTAAACTTGGCTCAGCAATCGTTGGTTACATCTTTGATTTCTCGCGGAGTAACTTGTGATGCTGATAATCTGTTGACTAGCAGTCTGACTCCACAAGCACCCACACGAATTGCTTGATTCAGTTGTTAAAGAGCGGTTGGCTGAGTCTTTCGTCTCAACCGAGGCGCGCATTCTACAGCGCCTCGTGTATCTGTCAAGCGGTTATTTTTAGAAGTTTTCAAAGTTTCCTTATCAACTTCAACCACTTGCGCTTCCGATCTCTCGTTAGCGGGAGGCGAATTCTACAGCGTTAGTCGCTGCTGTCAACACCTCTTTTTCTCCGCTTTCGACCGAGAAGATCGAACCGCCGATAGAGCCAAACAACGCCGCCCTACCCGCTCCTTCCGTGCCTCGATGAACTGAAGCCCGCCTACGTCGAAACCTACTTAACTCGTTGAAACTCAAGGAGTTTTCCGTTTCGACTGCGCCGGAAGTGGGGCGAATTATAGACACCCAGGATTTGCCGTCAACCGTTATTTCCAGCTTTATTCCGATTTAAGCGTAATGCGCGCAAAAGCCTTCTTGCCGGCTTGGCATACATGAGTGGAACCCAGCTCATATATATAGGTGCGATCCACAACCTCACCATCTATACGCACACCGCCCGAACCCAGGAGATCTCGCGCCACCGCCGCATTCTTGACCAAGCCCGCTTTATTAAGGACCGCCGCAATCGGCATAGCCTCGGTAGCAGTCAGTTCAATTTCAGGCAGATCATCCGGCAGCTCGCCATCCTTCATACGGTTACCCGCCGCCCGATGAGCATTGGCCGCTGCCTCCGCACCATGGAAACGCGCAACGATCTCTTCGGCCAGTTTGATCTTGATGTCTCGCGGATTAGCCCCTGCCTCTACATCGGCTTGGAACGCATCAATCTCTTCCATGGACCGGAAGCTCAACAGCTCGAAGTAACGCCACATCAGCGCATCGGGGATGGAAACCAGCTTGCTGTACATGACGCCCGGCGCTTCCTGGATACCTACGTAGTTACCCAAGGACTTGGACATCTTCTTCACGCCATCCAGGCCTTCGAGCAATGGCATGGTCAGGATGCACTGCGCTTCCTGACCATAACCGCGCTGCAGCTCACGCCCCATCAACAGGTTGAACTTCTGATCGGTACCGCCAAGCTCAACGTCCGCGCGCAATGCAACCGAGTCATAGCCCTGTACAAGCGGGTATAGGAACTCGTGAATGGCAATTGGCTGATTGGATTTATAGCGCTTGTCGAAATCATCGCGCTCGAGCATACGAGCCACGGTGTATTGGGACGTCAGGCGAATGAAATCCGCCGGCCCCATCTGATCCATCCAGGTGGAGTTGAAAGCCACTTCGGTCTTGGCCGGGTCAAGAATCTTGAAAACCTGGGTCTTATAGGTCTCGGCATTATCGAGAACCTGCTCACGGGTCAGCGGCGGGCGCGTGGCACTCTTCCCGCTTGGATCACCGATCATCCCGGTGAAATCACCTATAAGGAAGATGACTTGGTGCCCCAGCTCCTGGAACTGGCGCAGCTTATTAATAAGCACGGTATGACCCAGGTGCAGATCGGGTGCCGTCGGATCGAAACCAGCCTTGATGCGCAGCGGCTGCCCGCGCTTGAGCTTTTCGATCAGCTCGGACTCGACCAACAGTTCTTCCGCACCACGTTTGATCAGCGCTAGCTGCTCTTCAACCGACTTCATAACAGACCCGTAAGGCTCAGATTCAAAGGGCACCAACCATACAAGATCGCGCACCAAATACAAGGTTTGCCCGGCGCGCGGACGCCAATCCACAGAACAGAGCTTCCGCGGGCTTGCTTCGCAGGGGTTTTGGTTATATTTTATACAGTTATTTCATCTTCATCATGTCATTCATCTTTTCCAATTCATCTTTCAAAAGCCAAAATTACTTATGACCACAGAACCGTCTAAAGCGCCGCCGCTTTACCCAAAGACCCACCTGCTTGCCGCAAGTGGCATCGCAGCCCTCCTTAGCCTGGCGCTCCTGGTGTTTCCCTCCAGCGATGTTGAAGCCAAAAAGACGACTCTGAGTCTTGAACTGGAAAGCCCTGCTGAACAACTGACACAAGAACAAGACGCCGCCGAAACCGTTCAAGCCACAAACGAACCGGCCGCATCTCCTTTTGCACAGATTGAAAACAGCCCGGAAGACACCGCAGCGACCGCTGCCCAGGTAGAACCCCCTGTTGCGGAAGAAAAGAAAGGCCCCGATCATCGCGAAGTGATAGTTGCCAAGGGCGACACACTTTCCACCCTCTTCGAAAAGGTTGGCCTGCCCTCGACGTCGGTCCATGAAATTCTTGCCAGCGACAAGCAAGCCAAGCAGTTCATTCAACTGCAACGTGGCCAGAAACTCGAGTTCGAACTCAATCCAGACGGACAGCTGACCAACCTGCACACCAAGCTGAGCGATCTGGAAAGCATCACCCTGACCAAGAACGACAAGGGTTATGTATTCAACCGCGTCACCGCCAAGCCCACCGTTCGCTCAGCCTACGTCCACGGCGTCATCAACAGTTCGTTGTCCCAGTCCGCTGCGCGCGCAGGCCTTTCCCATAGCCTGACCATGGACATGGCCAGCGTATTTGGCTACGACATCGACTTCGCCCAGGACATTCGCCAGGGTGACGAATTCGACGTCATCTATGAGCAGAAAGTAGTCAATGGCAAGAGCGTCGGCAACGGCCCGATTCTTTCCGCGCGCTTCACCAACCGCGGCAAGACGTACACCGCAGTGCGCTACACCAACAAGCAAGGCAACAGCAGCTACTACACCGCCGACGGCAACAGCATGCGCAAGGCATTCATCCGTACACCGGTTGATTTCGCCCGCATCAGCTCCAGGTTTTCCGCCGGTCGCAAGCACCCGATCCTGAACAAGATTCGCGCCCACAAGGGTGTCGACTACGCCGCCCCACGTGGTACGCCAATCAAGGCAGCCGGTGACGGCAAGGTATTGCTGGCAGGACGTCGCGGTGGTTATGGCAACACCGTGATCATCCAACATGGCAATACCTACCGCACGCTGTACGGCCACATGCAGGGCTTCGCCAAAGGCGTGAAGACTGGCGGTAGCGTCAAGCAAGGCCAGGTGATCGGCTACATCGGGACCACGGGACTGTCCACCGGCCCGCACTTGCACTATGAGTTCCAGGTCAACGGCGTGCACGTCGATCCGCTGGGCCAGAAGTTGCCGATGGCCGACCCAATCGCCAAGGGCGAGCGCGCACGTTTCCTGGCTCAAAGCCAACCCTTGATGGCGCGCATGGATCAAGAGAAAGCCACCCTGCTGGCTTCGAGCAAGCGCTAAGCCATGGCGCTCTATATCGGTGTGATGTCCGGGACCAGCCTGGATGGCTTGGATATCGCACTGATCGAACTGACCCCGGCGATCAAATTGATCGCCACGCACTACATCCCCATGCCTGCCGTTCTGCGCGCTGAATTGCTCGGATTGTGCAGCAGCGGGTCCGATGAGATCGCCCGCTCCGCCATTGCCCAGCAAAACTGGGTAAAGCTGGCCGCACTGGGCATCCATACCCTGCTCAACGAACAGAAACTCAAGCCTGAAGACGTCACGGCGATTGGCAGCCACGGCCAGACCATCCGCCACGAACCGGCCCGCGGATTTACCGTGCAAATCGGCAATCCGGCATTGTTAAGCGAATTGACCGGCATCTCCGTGGTCAGCGATTTCCGCAGCCGCGATGTCGCCGCTGGCGGACAAGGCGCGCCATTGGTCCCTGCGTTTCACGAAGCATTGTTCGAAGAACGAGCCGGTAATCGCGCCATACTCAATGTCGGCGGCTTCAGCAACCTCAGCCTGATAGAACCCGCAAAACCCGTGGCCGGTTTCGACTGCGGCCCGGGCAACGTGCTGCTCGATGCCTGGATATATCAACAACAAGGCGAACATTTTGATCGCGACGGCCAATGGGCTGCCAGCGGGAAAGTCGAGCCAGTTCTGCTCAAGGCTCTGCTCAGCGATCCTTTCTTCGTCACCAAGGGCCCGAAAAGTACCGGCCGCGAAGTATTCAACCTGCCGTGGCTGAGCCAGCATTTATCGCAGTTGCCAGCTTTCGCCCCGGAGGACGTACAGGCCACGCTGCTCGAACTGACGGCTTTGACCATCGTCGAATCGCTGCAACATGCCCAATCCAATACTCAGGAACTGCTGGTCTGCGGCGGCGGCGCGCACAACCGGACACTCATGAAACGCCTGGCTGAGCTGCTGCCGGATACCAAAGTCAGCAGTACGGCGGTGTACGGCGTGGACCCGGACTGGGTTGAAGCCATGGCTTTTGCCTGGCTCGCCCATTGCTGCCTTGAAGGCATCCCGGGCAACCGTCCAAGTGTCACCGGCGCCCGCGGCTTGCGTGTACTTGGCGCCATCTATCCGGCCTGAAATCAATAACGCCAGACAAAAAAACGCCGCAGGGCCGTAAGGCACTGCGGCGTTCTTATTGAAGCCCTCAGATCGAGAACGAAGAACCGCACCCACAAGTCGTGGTGGCGTTAGGGTTCTTGATCACGAAACGCGACCCTTCCAGACCTTCCTGATAATCCACCTCGGCACCTGCCAGGTACTGGAAGCTCATCGGGTCGACCACCAGGCTGACGCCTTCGCGCTCGACGATGGTGTCGTCTTCGGCCACTTCTTCATCAAAAGTGAAGCCGTACTGGAAACCGGAACAACCGCCGCCCGTGACAAATACGCGCAGCTTCAAACGATCATTACCCTCTTCATCGACCAGGCTCTTCACCTTGTGCGCAGCACCGTGGGTGAATTGCAAAGCCGTGGGGGTGAAGGTTTCGACGCTCATGCTGAATATCTCCCGGCGTTTACGCCGCCATAATGCGTGATGGCGGGCATTATCCGCTTCTCCTACAAAATCGGTCAACTATTTGCGCAGCAGCTGCAAGCCGCAAGCTTTAAGCCATAAGCTCGTAGTTTACAGCCTGCAGCTCGTGATTTATGGCAGCATCCCCGCGTGGGACAGGCCCAGCCGCTCATCCAGCCCGAAGAGGATGTTCAGGTTCTGTACCGCTTGGCCGGAAGCACCCTTGACCAAGTTATCGATTACCGACAAGACCACGACCAAGTCGCCGTCCTGCGGGCGATGCACAGCGATCCGGCATACGTTCGCGCCGCGGACACTGCGGGTTTCCGGATGGCTGCCAGCCGGCATCACGTCGACAAATGGCTCATCGGCGTAACGCTTCTCGAACAACGCCTGCAGATCCACGGAGCGATCCGCCACGGTGGCGTAGAGGGTGGAATGGATACCACGGATCATGGGCGTCAGGTGCGGCACGAAAGTCAGGCCGACGTCCTTGCCTGCCGCGCGGCGCAACCCTTGGCGAATCTCCGGCAAGTGACGATGCCCTTTGACCGCGTAGGCCTTCATGCTCTCCGAGGTTTCGGAATACAACGAGCCAACGCTGGCACCTCGCCCGGCGCCGCTGACGCCCGACTTGCAGTCGGCGATCAGGCGCGAAGCATCGGCGAGACCGGCCTCCAGCAACGGCAGGAATCCCAACTGCGTCGCGGTCGGATAGCAACCCGGCACCGCGATCAGCCGTGCCTGCCTGATTTTTTCACGATTGACTTCCGGCAAGCCGTAGACCGCTTCATCAAGCAGTTCCGGCGCACCGTGAGGCTGGCCGTACCACTTGGCCCACTCGTCCGCGTCCTGCAGGCGAAAGTCCGCCGACAGATCGATGACCTTCGTCCCGGCGGCCAACAGCTCACCCGCCAGAGCGTGCGCAACGCCGTGAGGCGTAGCGAAAAACACCACATCGCAGGCGCCCAGGGTCTTGATGTCCGGAACGCTGAATGCCAGGCCGTCGTAATGCCCTCGCAGGTTCGGGTACATATCGGCAACGGCCAGGCCGGCCTCGGATCGAGAGGTAATGACGACCACCTCAGCCTGCGGATGCTGTGCCAGCAGACGCAGCAGTTCGACACCGGTGTAACCCGTGCCGCCGACGATACCGACCTTGACCATAAACCTGCCCTCAACGAACCACTGGAAAGCCGTCGATGATAGGGGGCACGCGCTGCGGCGACAACCGCCAAGGTGACGTGTGGCCGCTACAACCTCTACTATCGGGGCTACCGTGAACCTGGGAATAATCAAAATGCTCTATCTATGGCTCAAAGCACTTCACATCGTCAGCATGGTCTGCTGGTTCGCTGGCCTGTTCTACCTGCCTCGCCTGTTCGTCTATCACGCACAAAGTGAGGACAGCGTCAGCAAGGAACGCTTCTGCGTCATGGAGCGCAAGCTGTATCGCGGTATCATGGGCCCGGCAATGATCGCTACCCTGGTGTTCGGGATCGCGTTGCTCAGCCTCAATGCCAGCGCTTACTTTACTCAAGGGGGCTGGATGCACGCGAAGCTGACCCTTGTGGTGCTGTTGATCGGCTACCACCATATGTGCGGCGCTCAGGTGAAGCGCTTCGCCCGTGGCGAAAACACCCGCAGCCATGTCTTTTATCGCTGGTTCAACGAAGTGCCGGTGCTGATATTGCTGGCTATCGTAATCCTGGTGGTGGTCCGGCCGTTCTGATTCCGATCCCATCATTCACCCGGGGTACTTCCAATGTCGCTGCCCGCTCTGCTTGAACAACGCCTTCGACTGCCCGTCGTGGCGGCACCGATGTTCCTCATTTCCAATCCACAGTTGGTACTGGCCTGCTGCCGCAACGGCGTCGTAGGGAGCTTTCCGGCGCTGAATCAGCGCGAAACCAGTGGCTTCAAGGCCTGGGTGGAAGAAATAGAAGCGGGCCTGGCGACCTTGGAAAAGCCGGCGCCCTACGCGGTCAACCTGATTGTTCACAACAGCAATCCGCGGCTTCAGGCTGACCTGGCGATCTGCATCGAACACAAGGTGCCAATCATCATTACCAGCCTGGGCGCAGTAAAGGAACTGGTTGACGCGGTTCATGGCTATGGCGGCCTGGTGTTCCACGACGTGACCACCCGCCGCCATGCTGAAAAAGCCGCCGAGGCCGGTGTCGATGGCTTGATCGCCGTCGCAGCCGGTGCGGGTGGACATGCCGGGACCTGGAGCCCGTTCGCACTGATTGCCGAGATCCGCCAGTTCTTCGATAAAACCCTGCTACTTGCAGGGTCCCTGAACCATGGCCATCAGATCCTGGCGGCACAGTTACTCGGTGCCGACCTGGCCTACTTTGGGACGCGCTTTATCGGTACGAGAGAAAGTCATGCGTCTGACGCTTATAAAGAGATGTTGCTCACATCCAGAGCTGCGGACATCGTGCATACCGGCGAGTTTTATGCGTCAAAGCCTGGAAAACGCCGGCTTCGACCTGATCACCCTTCAAGGCAAGGGTGGGGCCGACTCCGGCTCGAAACTCAAACCGCTGCACGATGAAGCCAAGGCCTGGAAGACCGTATGGTCCGCAGGCCAGGGTGTAGGCGACATTGATGATTTGCCAAGCGTCGACCAATTGATCGCGCGCTTGGATAAGGAATACCGCCAGGCGCAAGCCCGGGCGGCACAACTTGGCGGCCAATGGCCCCGCTGAACCCACTAATACGAATTCAACTTGGAAAGACAGGGATGCCCGGCATGAGTGAAAACCGTTTCAACATCGTATTCGACGGAGCCTTGCTGCCAGGCGTCGATACTACTACCGCCAAGCTCAACCTCGCCGAGTTGTTCAAAAGCGACGTCAGCGCCATCGAACGGTTGTTCAGTGGTCGCAAGGTGTCTCTTAAAAACAACCTGTCACAAGGTGAAGCACAGCAGTATCTGGAAGCGCTTCACAAGAGCGGGATCGATGCACGAATCGAAGCCGAACCGTCCCTCCAGCTGAGCCTCGGCGAGGTGCAGGAGTCGACGCACCAACCCGGCTCACGCCATTCGGATTCGATCGTCGATCCAGTGTCTCCCTATGCTCCCCCCCGCGCGCCAGTCGGCGAAACACTTGCCGAATACAGCACACTCAAACCCTTCAGCTTCGATGGTCGCATCGGGCGCCTGCGTTACCTGGCCTGGACCATGGTGCTGACGCTCGCGGTACTGCCGCTGGTCGGCCTGGGCTTCTGGTTCGCCACGACTTGGCTATTGGCTTCCGACTCGGTGACTGGGCTCGTCGTCGGCGGCCTGCTCGGCGCAGTCGTCCTGATTGCCTTTGCCTTCGTCAGCATCCAGTTTAACGTCCAGCGTCTGCATGACCTCGGCTGGTCGGGGTGGTTGTGGCTGATCAACCTCGTCCCATTTGTAGGCAGCATCTTCCCGTTCATCCTCATCATCGCTCCGGGCAATACCGGTGCGAACCAGTACGGGCCACCACCACCGCGCAACACCACGGCAGTAAAGCTGTTGGCGTCGCTATGGCTGGTGATGATCGTGCTGATTTTCGTCGCCACGTTCGCCGGCATCTTTGGTGCTCTCCAAGAGGACTATGGCAGCGGTGCCTCAAGCAGCTATGAAAGCAGCGAATCCAGCGGCGAAACCACTGAAGAACCCGCCGCCGAGGCAGCCGAGCCCGCTGCGCCTTCTGTAGACTATGAAGAAGAGGAACAATAAGCGCGCTTCGTACCGGTGACAGCCCTGTCCACCCGCGGCGGGCTGTTGCGATGGAGAACTGCATGACCCGTTACGCCCTCATAACTGGCGCCTCCAGTGGCATCGGCCTGGCGATGGCTGAAGCACTGGCCCGGCGCGGTCGCAACCTGATATTGGTGGCTCGGCAGCGTGACCGATTGGAAAGTATCGCCCTCGAACTGACGCAGCGATTTGGCGTGGAAGTGCTGTTCCGGGCTTGTGATCTGGGCGAGCCACTGAGGCTTTCCGGTTTTCTGCTGGAGCTGGAGGAAGGCGAGCGCCAGATCGACCTGCTGGTCAACTGCGCCGGCATCGGTAGCAGCGGTCCCTTCCTCGGCCAGGACTGGATGACCGAACAGGACCTGATCGAAATCAACATCCTCGCCCTGACACGCCTGTGCCATGCGGTAGGCAACAGCATGGCGTTGCATGGGGGCGGTCAGATTCTAAACGTCGCCTCGATTGCCGCGTTCCAGCCAGGTCCTTGGATGAGTACCTATTACGCAAGCAAGGCCTATGTGCTGCACTTCTCCGAAGCTCTGCGGGTCGAACTGAAGAAATGCGCGATCAAGGTATCAGTGCTCTGCCCAGGCCCGACCCGGACCGGCTTTTTCGCCAAGGCGCAGATGGATGAAAACAAACTCAACGCGACTGGACTGTTGATGAGCCCGGAGGAAGTGGCGCTGTATGCCGTACGCGCACTGGACCGGAACCGCGCGATCATCATTCCCGGACGTCGAAATCGCTGGCTGGCCGCGCTGCCGCGGCTTGGGTCGCGATGGTTGGTGCGAACCATCACTGGCATGATCAACAAGGCCTACTGCCCGCGTTGAACATCTTTCTGTTTGAAAAGCCACGCCCGCCCTGTTCGCCGTGAACTGCAGTGAACTTGGTGGACAGACCGTCTATCACATTCATATGCATGTGCTGGGACAGCGCCAAATGAATTGGCCACCGGGTTGATACCGCTGACCCAACGCAAATCTTCAACGGCCGATTGGGTTAAACTGGCCGCCGTGATTTTCCCCGGAGGTAAGCATGACTACCCAACGTCACTACTCGCCCATTGACCGCCTGCTCCTGCAAGCCGATACCGCGATGCGAACACTGCTGCCTTTCAGCGGCCAGCCGTATCGCCCGTCACCGGCGATCGTGCAACCAGACGTCAAGATGAGCGATGAAGAGACTCGCCATGTCGCAGGATTGATGCGCATCAACCATACCGGTGAAGTCTGCGCCCAGGCGCTCTATCAAGGCCAGGCATTGACAGCAAAACTGCCCCAGGTCCGCGAGGCAATGGAACATGCCGCCGAGGAAGAGATCGATCACCTGGTCTGGTGCGAGCAACGCATCCACCAGTTGGGCAGCCACACCAGCGTGCTAAACCCGCTGTTCTACGGTATGTCATTCGGCATCGGTGCAGTTGCCGGGCTGATCAGTGACAAGGTCAGCCTGGGCTTTGTCGCCGCGACCGAACATCAAGTGTGCAAGCATTTGAATGAGCATCTGCAGCAGTTGCCGGCCGAGGATGAAAAATCCAGGGCAATTCTCGAGCAGATGCGTAAGGACGAAGAGCACCATGCCGAAAGCGCACTTGAAGCAGGTGGTTTTCGGTTTCCGGCCCCGGTCAAATTCGGCATGAGCCTGCTGGCTAAAGTCATGACGAAGAGTACTTATCGGATCTGACAGCAAAATCGGCATCAGGCCCTTATAGAGCCAGCGGCTTCCAAAACAAAAAAAGGCGACTACCCCCAGGGCAGTCGCCTTTTTTGTAGCCGAAAAACTTTAGCGCGGCATGTTGCGCGCGTAGAAAATCTCCAGCATTTCGTGCTTCACACGCTCTTCCACTTGGCCACGCTGTTCAATAGACAGGTTGCTGGTGGCATCGCCGAACAGGTAGTTATCCAGTTCGAAGTCTTTGAGGAGCATTTTGGTGTGGAACAGGTTCTCCTGGTACACGTTCACGTCGGTCATCTGATACGCGTCGCGAGTGTCTTCGGAGAGATAGTTCTGGATCGAATTGATCTCGTGATCGATGAAATGCTTGTGGCCTTCCACGTCCCGGGTGAACCCGCGCACGCGGTAATCCACGGTCACGATGTCGGAATCGAACTGGTGAATCAGGAAGTTGAGCGCCTTGAGCGGTGAAATGACACCACAGGTCGACACATCGATGTCCACACGGAACGTCGCGATACCGTCCACCGGGTGGATTTCCGGATAGGTGTGAACCGTGATGTGGCTCTTGTCGAGGTGGGCCAGGATAATTTCAGGCAACGGACCTGGGGACTCTTCGATCTGGCTGTCGGTCGGTGTCACCGGCTCTTCCGAGATCAAAATGGTCACGCTGGCGCCCTGGGGTTCATAGTCCTGACTGGCGATGTTCAGGATGTTGGCACCAATGATATCGACAACTTCCGTGAGGATCTGCGTGAGGCGCTTGGCGTTGTACTCTTTATTGATGTACTCGACGTAGGCCTGCTGGTCTTGCGGGGTTTCCGCATAGCAGATGTCATAGATGTTGAAGCTCAAGGTCTTTGTCAGGTTATTGAACCCATGGAGCTTGAGTTTGCTTTTCACCGTTTAAAAACTCTCTGTGTATTGCGGCCCGGCCGCGTGATCAAGCATGCCCGTCAGATGCGAAGACGCACCTGCGTAGGACGGTTAACACCTCTTCGCGATGGCGATTTTGGTTGTCTGTCCAGGCAAGCAATCGGACGCAAGCCGATCACTGCCCTGAAAAAAGTGGCGCATTATGCAGACGTCGGCTTCTGATCGCCAGAGCTTGCACCGCTTTTGTGATGGTTGGATGTCGATTCAACCCAATTCGATGATTTCATAATCGTGGGTGATTTCAACACCGGCGGCACCGAGCATGATCGAGGCCGAGCAATATTTCTCCGCCGACAACTCGATTGCGCGCTTGACCTGGGCTTCCTTAAGGCCTCGGCCCTTCACCACGAAATGCATGTGGATCTTGGTAAATACCTTCGGATCCTCGGTGGCGCGCTCGGCTTCCAGGAAGGCCTCGCAACTCTCAACGGCTTGGCGCGACTTCTTCAGGATGCTGACCACATCGAAGTTGCTGCAACCACCTACGCCCAGCAGCAGCATTTCCATCGGCCGGACACCCAGGTTCCGACCTCCGGACTCAGGAGGGCCATCCATGACGACCACATGACCGCTGCCTGACTCACCGAGGAACATGGCTTCGCCAGCCCATTGGATGCGTGCCTTCATCGCCAAGACTCCACTGTTAAAAAAGGGGGCGCCAGCTTAGCACAGCCCCTCGCGATGGCGGCCCCTGCGTAAGGACGCCTGGAGCCGTTGCGCGTACGTAAATTCTCGAATTAATTTGTAACGCCTCTGTTAAGCTGGCGCCCAGCCGCTGGCGTATGGCCAGCTTTTGGCGATAGCCATTAGCCCCTATCAAAACCAAACCACCACACCGCGCAGTTTTCGGGATACAACCATGGTTGCCATTACTCCCACGTCCAAGATCAAGAACCTCGACAAGCTCTTGATGCATTGCCAGCGTCGCCGCTACCCCGCCAAGCACAACATCATTTGTGCCGGCGATCGTTCCGACACGCTGTTTTTCATCATCAAGGGCTCGGTCACTATCCTGATCGAAGACGATGACGGTCGGGAGATGATCATCGCCTACCTGAACTCCGGGGATTTCTTTGGCGAGCTGGGTTTGTTTGAACAGGCGGGCAAGGAACAGGAACGCAGCGCCTGGGTGCGGGCAAAAGTCGAATGTGAAGTCGCCGAGATCAGTTACAGCAAATTCCGAGAGCTGTCCCAACAAGATCCGGACATTCTTTACGTCCTCAGCGGACAAATCGCACAGCGGTTGCGTAATACCACCCGCAAAGTGGGTGACCTCGCCTTCTTTGACGTAACAGGTCGCGTGGCTCGCTGCCTGCTGGATCTGTGCAAGCAGCCAGACGCCATGACCCACCCGGACGGCATGCAGATCAAAGTGACCCGCCAGGAAATCGGCCGGATCGTGGGTTGTTCCCGGGAGATGGTCGGCCGTGTGCTCAAGGACCTGGAAGAGCGCAATCTGGTCAACGTCAAAGGCAAGACCATGGTGGTGTTCGGCACCCGCTAGAAGCTATCCAGCAATTCCCGGTACAAGGTCTCAAGTCGCTCCAGGGCGTGGGGCGCGGGGAATTTTTCATGGAGGGCGATGTGGCTTTCGGCACGCACGCGCTGCTCCAGGCCACAAGCCTCATTGAAACGATTGACCGTCGCGACCATGGATTCGCGTTCGTCCTCCAGCAGCAGCGCGCCGTGCACAAGCCCTACCGGGCGCTGGCCGCCCTTGCTCTGCCGCCAACGCTGCGCTGTCCCGACCATTTTCCGGCCGTCGAGATTGACGTTGAAGCGCCCGTCACAGAACGCACCCTCCACTTCACCCAGCGAAGCCACCCCGCCCAGCTCATCGAGCAATTGGCAGATCGGATCGCACAGCCGACGGTAGGCGGTTTCGATTCGACCGTGATCGCCCTCGCTTCGCGGCGGTGCGTAGACCAGCGCGATATTGACGGTAGCGGCTGACTGGGGCACCGGTTCGCCCCCGGTCTCACGCAACAGCACCGGCCAGCCATTGGCGGCGGATACCTCGCAGGCAAGTTCGAACCCCGGCAAGCGACTCAAGCGACGCGGCATGACCAACGCACGGTCACGAGGCTGCCAGAACAGCAAGCCCGAGTCAGCATCGCCAGCGCACACGCTGGCCAGCAAGTCCTGCTCGGCTTGCAGGCCGTTTTCGACTGTGAAGGATATGGCTGGAGGCATGAAGAATCAGTCCAACGTCGAACCGCTCACCGGAACGCCGCGCTCGGGGAAAAACAGACGCTGCAACTCCACACCGGGGTTTTCAGCCCGCATGAACGCTTCACCTACCAAGAAGGCGTATACGTCGCTGACTTCCATCAGCTCGACATCGGCCCGGTTGAGAATGCCGCTCTCGGTGATGACCAGCCGATCCCGCGGAATCCGTGGCAACAAATCCAGAGTCGTTTCCAGGCTGACTTCAAACGTGTGCAGGTTACGGTTGTTCACGCCGACCAGCTTGGTATCCAGGACTTTCAGCGCCCGCTCCAATTCGTCTCCGTCGTGGACCTCCACCAACACATCCAGGCCAACATCCTTGGCGACTGCCGCCAACTCGGCCATTTTCACATCGTCCAGGGCGGAAACGATCAGCAGCACACAGTCGGCACCCAGGGCTCGGGCCTCGACGATCTGGTAGGGGTCGATCATGAAATCCTTGCGGATCACCGGCAGTTTGCACGCTGCCCGCGCCTGCTTGAGGTAGTCGTCGGCGCCTTGGAAGAAATCGACGTCTGTCAGCACCGAAAGGCAGGTCGCACCGCCCTTCTCGTAGCTCTTGGCGATGTCGGCCGGGACGAAGTGCTCCCGAATCACACCTTTGCTGGGAGAGGCCTTCTTGATTTCGGCAATGACTGCTGGCTGCTTTCTCTTCGCCTGGTCAATCAACGCCTGGGCAAAGCCACGAGGTGCATCGGCTGAACGTGCGACATTTTCCAATTCGGGCAGGCTGACCCGCGCACGGCGCTCGGCCACTTCTTCGGCCTTTCGAGCCAGAATGTTTTCCAGAACCGTTGGCACGCTCATCCTTCATTCTCCACTTTGAATACGGCGGTAAACGCGCCCAATTCTTCCAGTTTTTCTCTGGCCAGGCCGGTGTGTAGGGCGTCGTGAGCGAGCTCCACGCCTTGCTTGAGGCTGCTGGCATGATCGGCGGCGTATAACGCGGCACCCGCGTTGAGCACGATCATTTGCGCAGCCTTCTGGCCATTTTCGGTTTTACGACGCCCCAGGGCATCGCGGATCAATTCCAGCGACTGGGCCGGCCCGTCTACCGCGAGCCCGTGCAGGCTCTCGCTCTTCATGCCCAGGTCTTCAGGTTCGACCCAATATTCAGTGATCTGATCATTTTTCAGCTCCGCCACGAAGGTGGGAGCTGCGAGGCTGAATTCATCCAACCCGTCCTTGGAATGAACCACCAGCACATGCTTGCTGCCCAGGCGCTGCAGGACCTCGGCCAACGGCCGGCACAATGCCTGGCTGAACACACCGACCACTTGATGCTTCACACCGGCCGGATTCGTAAGCGGGCCGAGCATGTTGAACAGCGTGCGCAGGCCCAGCTCACGACGGGGGGCCG
This sequence comes from Pseudomonas sp. Z4-20, assembly GCF_051131955.1. Lineage (NCBI taxonomy): Bacteria > Pseudomonadati > Pseudomonadota > Gammaproteobacteria > Pseudomonadales > Pseudomonadaceae > Pseudomonas > Pseudomonas sp. Z4-20. Next base: position 609,749 of record NZ_CP071641.1, on the reverse strand, counting down.
CGGCATGCTTCATCGCGCTGTGGTGGGTCTGGGCAAACATGAAGCCGATGCCTACGTTGTCGATACAGCGCGCCACCTGGACCGGTGTCAGGTTCAGGTAGACACCGGCGGCCTCCAACAGATCGGCACTGCCGCTCTTGCCCGAAACCGCACGGTTGCCATGCTTGGCGACGGTACAGCCAGCCGCCGCGACGACAAACGCCGAGGCTGTGGAAACGTTGAAGATGTTGGCGCCATCGCCGCCGGTCCCAACGACATCCACCACACCATCCAGGGTCTTGAGTTCGACCTTGTCCGCCAACTCTCGCATGGTCGTGACCGCACCGACGATTTCGTCGATGCTCTCGCTCTTCATGCGCATGGCCATCATGAACGCGCCAATCTGCGCATCCGTGCACTGGCCCGTCATGATTTCACGCATCACGTCGCGCATTTCTTCGGTGCTCAGGTCGAGCTGGCCGACGATACGGTTCAGGGCTGCCTTGATATCCATGAAAAGTCCTTAGCGCGTGCCGCCGGTTTGTTTGAGGAAGTTGGCGAACAGCTCGTGGCCCTGTTCAGTGAGGATAGACTCGGGGTGAAATTGCACACCCTCGATATTTAACGTCTTGTGTCGCAGCCCCATGATCTCATCCACCGAGCCGTCTTCGAGCTGGGTCCAGGCCGTCAGCTCCAGGCAGTCGGGCAAAGTATCGCGCTTGACGATCAGCGAGTGGTAGCGGGTGACGGTGAGCGGGTGATTCAGGCCTTCGAACACGCCCTTGTCTTCGTGGAACACCGGGCTGGTCTTGCCATGCATGACCTGTCGGGCGCGCACGACCTCGCCACCAAACGCCTGGCCAATCGATTGATGGCCCAGGCAGACGCCGAGAATCGGCAGCTTACCGGAAAAATACTTGATCGCTTCGATGGAAATGCCCGCTTCGGTCGGCGTGCAAGGGCCGGGAGAGACCACGATACGCTCAGGCTTCAGGGCCTCGATTTCGGCGATGGTCAGCTCGTCGTTGCGCACCACCTTGACCTGAGCGCCCAGCTCGCCGAGGTATTGCACAACGTTGTAAGTAAAGGAGTCGTAGTTATCGATCATCAGCAACATGGCGTAAACAACCTATTGAATACACTGACTTGGAATACAGCCTTCGAAGATGACCCGCACGGTACTGCGCTGGGCAGGAGAGCGATGCGCCTGCGAAGCGGTTGTCAAACGGGTAAAGAAGGCAAATCGGTACAGGTCCGGCCAAGCCGGCATGGAACGTTCAGGCGCGCCAACGCCAACGGGCGTGAGCCTTGATCAATTGATTCAGAAGTTTGCTGACAATCGACACGGGAAAGGTCTCGTTCATACGTTCCGGCACAGTAACTTAGCTGGGCGGAGCACGCAATAAGACGGACCCGAAGGGCTTGTAAAACGATCGCGATGTTTCCTGACGGGTGGCAAACCGCCGGAAGCTTTTGGTACTGTCGTTTCGTTTCACCATAAAAACAAGATTGAAAAGGACCTTCTCATGATCAAACAGACGCTGTTTGCACCGATTGCCGGCTGCCTGCTGGCGATGGCCTGCGCCCAGGCGAGTGCCGCCCCCAACCCTTATTCGAAGTTCATCGTGTTTGGCGACAGCCTCAACGACGCCGGCCAATTCGCCGACCCCAACGGTCCGCCCGGCGCGACTGAGCGCTATACCAACCGAACCGGTCCGTTCTACACGAACGGCAGCGGCGAGGCCTATTCCGCCAACTCCACCCAACTGCTCGGCGGACGCCTGGGTTACTCCAGCGACGAGACCGCCGCTTCCACGTCGGCGGTGCGTGCCGACCAAGGGTTGGCAGACGGCAATAACTGGGCGGTGGGGGGTTATCGTACCGATCAGATTCTCGAATCGATTACCGGCACTTCCGACACTGGCGAGCGAAGCCGTCCCGGCTATTTGCAGTCCAATGGCCTGCGCGCCGATCCAGATGCGCTGTATTACATCTCCGGGGGCGGCAACGATTTCCTTCAAGGCCTGGTACTGACTCCCGCGCAAGCGAACGCCGCCGCCGACCGCCTGGCCGACAGCGTCCAGGTGCTGCAAAGCGCCGGTGCCCGCTATGTAATGGTATGGCTGTTACCCGATCTTGGGCTGACACCAGCCCTCAACGGCACCCCGCTGCAGGGTGCTTTCTCGCAACTCGGCAACCAGTTCAACCAGCAACTCGTCACACGTTTGCAAGGCATCGACGCAGAAGTCATCCCGCTGAACGTCCCGCTATTGTTGAAGGAAAGCTTTGCCGATCCGGCGCGATTCGGCCTCGCCACTGGCGAAAATCTTACCGCCACATGCTTCAGCGGCAACGGCTGCACGGAAAATCCTACCTACGGTATCAATAGCGCCACGCCAGATCCGACCAAGCTGATCTATAACGACGCGGTCCATCCCACCGAGGCCGGGCAGAAGCTGATTGCCGACTACGCCTACTCCCTGCTATCGGCGCCGTGGGAACTGACATTGCTGCCGGAAATGGCCCACTCGACCCTGCGCGCCCATCAGGATGAGTTGCGCAGCCAGTGGCAATCGGACTGGGAGAATTGGCAGGCGGTCGGTCAGTGGCGAGCTATCGTCGCAGGCGGAGGCCAGCACCTGGACATGGACAGCCAGAGCGGCAGCGCCAGGGCCGACGGCAGCGGCTACAGTCTCAATATCGGCGGCAGCTATCGCCTCAACGAGGCCTGGCGCGTGGGTGTCGCCGCCGGTTTCTACCGGCAGGACATGGAGGCAGGCAGCAACGATTCGGACTACAAACTCAACAGCTACCTGGCCACCGGTTTCGCTCAGTTCCAGCAGAATCGCTGGTGGGCCGACGCCGCGCTGACCGGCGGCAAGCTCGACTACGACAACTTGAAACGCAAATTCGACCTTGGCGTCAACGAAGCTCAGGAGAAAGGTGACACCGACGGTCATCTATGGGCATTGAGCACTCGCATCGGCTATGACATCGCCCAGCCGGGCAGCGAATGGCACCTGTCACCGTTTGTCAGCGCCGATTATGCGAAAGTCGAGGTCGACGGCTATTCAGAACAGGGCAGCCGCTCCACGGCCTTGACATTCAATGATCAGACTCGCGACTCGAAACGCCTGGGTATCGGCTTGCAGGGCAAATACAACTTCACTCGCCGGACCCAGATATTCGGGGAATATGCCCACGAGCGCGAGTATGAAGACGACACGCAAAAAGTGAACATTGCCCTCAACAGCTTGCCGGCCAATGACTTCACCCTTGTCGGGTACACGCCACAGAGCCATCTGAATCGGCTGAACCTGGGGCTCAGCCACAAATTGACCAACGACTTGGCATTGCGGGGCGGTTATACGCTGCGCAAGGATGATGACCAGACCCAGCAAGGGGTGAGCCTGGGAGTCAGCCTGGATTTCTGACCGAGGGAAACGTGCAGGACCAAACTGCCTGAGCGACTGTGGCGAGGGACTTGCTCCCTCGCCACAGTTGTTTGTTGCGGGATTCAGTCGCCGGGAGTCTGCTCGGCCAACGCCACGGCGCGGAACATAGCCCGGCGCTTGTTCAGGGTTTCCTCCCATTCCAGCGCCGGCACCGAGTCGGCGACGATGCCGCCGCCGGCCTGCACGTGCAGTTCACCGTTCTTGATCACGGCGGTGCGGATGGCAATGGCCGTGTCCATGTTGCCGTTCCAGGCAAAGTAGCCGACGGCTCCGCCGTAGACACCACGCTTGACCGGCTCCAGCTCGTCGATGATTTCCATCGCGCGGATTTTCGGCGCACCGGACAAGGTGCCCGCCGGCAGGATCGCCCGCAGCGCGTCCATCGCGGTCAACCCGGCCTTCAGCTGGCCGGTGACGTTGGAGACGATGTGCATCACGTTGGAGTAGCGCTCGATGACCATTTTCTCGGTGAGCTTCACCGATCCCACCTCGGAAACCCGTCCGGTGTCGTTGCGCCCCAGGTCGATCAGCATCAGGTGCTCGGCGATTTCCTTGTCGTCCGAGAGCAGGTCTTCTTCCAATGCCCGGTCGGCTTCTTCCGTGGCGCCACGAGGACGCGTGCCGGCAATCGGCCGCACGGTGATCAGGTTGTCTTCGACCCGCACCAGCACCTCGGGTGAACTGCCCACGACATGGAAGTCGCCGAAGTTGAAGAAGTACATGTAGGGCGTCGGGTTGAAACAGCGCAGCGCGCGATAGAGATCGATCGGCGCGGCCTTGAAGTCGATGGACATCCGTTGCGACGGCACAACCTGCATGCAGTCGCCGGCGAGGATGTATTCCTTGATGGAATCGACGGCCCGTTCGTAATCGTCCTGGGTGAAACTGGAACGGAATACCGGGTCGGCTGCCGACTGCTTGCTGAAGTCCAGGCCGGGACGCGGCGTGATCGGCTGACGGAGTTTTTCCAGGAGTGCCTGCAGGCCTTTCTGACCTTGCTCGTAGGCATCTTCCTGGGACGGATCGACCAGGACGATAGCGTGCATCTTGCCAGCCAGATTATCGAAGACCACGACCGCATCGGAGACCATCAGCAGAATGTCCGGCACACCCAGCGGATCGGGATTCGGACAGGTGCCCAGGCGCTTTTCCACGTAGCGCACGCAGTCGTAGCCGAAATACCCCACCAGGCCACCGTTGAAGCGCGGCAGGCCGGGGATGGTCGGCACGTTGTAGCGGGCCTTGAAGGTTTCAACGAAGGCCAGCGGATCTTCGACCTCGAGGCTTTCGATTTCGACGCCGTCGTGGGTCACGCTGACGCGATGGTCATGGACCCGCAGTACCGTACGACACGGCAAACCGATGATGGAATAACGGCCCCACTTTTCCCCGCCCTGCACCGATTCGAGCAGGTAGGAGTTGGGCTGGTCGGCCAGCTTGAGGTAGATCGACAGCGGCGTGTCGAAGTCGGCCAGGGTTTCGCAGGCGAGCGGGATGCGGTTGTAGCCGGCAGCGGCTAGACGCAGGAATTCTTCGCGGATCATGGGGTGCCTCGTGGCAAGAGGAGCTGACAGTCAGGTATGCAAACGCGCCGGAAAACCGGCCAGGATCACGTCAGGCGCGCCAACGCCAGCGGGCCAGGGCCTTGATGACTTTCATCCAGAGTTTGCGAGTGACCACCACGATGGCGTTTCCAGAAGAGGATTGAACAGCGTCGGGCAACGTTATCTCAGCCGCCGGGTCCAGGCAACCGGGAATTAACAGTCGTAAATCATCGATCACCAATGCCGGAAACTCTTCGGCAATCGGCCGGCCATGGTTATAGCCGTAGCTCAGCGCCACGCACTTGACCCCCGCCGCTTTCGCCGCCAGTACGTCACTGCGCGAGTCGCCGACAAACAACGATTGGGACGCCGGGATATTGGCCATTTTCATCACGAAGAACAGCGCGGCCGGATCGGGCTTTTTTTGCGGCAAGGTGTCTCCGCCGATGATCCAGCGGAAATAACGTCCAATTTTCATCTGGTCCAACAGCGGCGCAACGAAACGCTCCGGCTTGTTGGTGATCAGCGCCATCTCCACGCCTTGCTTGTGGAGCCACTTGAGGGTGGAGCGCACGCCGGGGTAAACCACCGTCAACTCGTGATGGCCTTCATAGGCTTCGTTGAACAGCTCCAGCGCCCGCTCGGCCTGCGCATCATCGACGCCCTGGGCATCAATGTGATTGGCCAGGGCCCGGCGCACCAGCATCGGCGCGCCATTGCCGACCCACTGGCGCACCGCGTCGATGCCGGCGGTTGGGCGTCCGAGCTTGAGCAGCATGGCGTCCACGGCAGCCGCAAGGTCCGGGACCGAGTCGACCAACGTGCCGTCGAGGTCGAACATCACCAGACGTGGCAGGCTGCCGGGAAACAGCTGCTCGAAGCCGCTCATGAACGCGCCAGGGCCAGTTCGGCGCGCATTTTTTCGATCACCTCTTGGTAGTCCGGTGCGTTGAAGATCGCCGAACCAGCGACAAAGGTATCGGCGCCGGCCGCGGCGATTTCACGGATATTGTTCACGTTCACGCCGCCGTCGATTTCCAGGCGGATATCACGGCCCGAGGCATCGATCAGCGCCCGCGCCTCGCGCAGCTTGTCGAGCGTGCCGGGGATGAACTTCTGCCCGCCGAAGCCGGGGTTGACGCTCATCAGCAGGACCATGTCGACCTTATCCATCACGTACTTGAGCACGTCCAGGGGCGTTGCCGGGTTGAACACCAGGCCCGCCTTGCAACCGCCTTCACGGATCAGCTGCAAGGAGCGGTCGACGTGCAGGGTGGCTTCGGGGTGGAAGGTGATGTAGGTGGCGCCCGCCTCGATGAAGTCGCCGACGATGCGATCCACCGGGCTGACCATCAGGTGCGCGTCGATCGGCGCAGTGACGCCGTACTTGCGCAGCGCCGCGCAAACCATTGGGCCAATGGTCAGGTTGGGTACGTAGTGGTTGTCCATGACATCGAAGTGCACGATGTCGGCGCCGGCGGCCAGAACGTTGTCCACTTCCTCACCCAGGCGGGCGAAGTCGGCGGAGAGAATCGACGGAGCAATAGCGAAGGGCTGCATGACGCACCTGTTTTGAGCGAAATCACGATGGCGCGCATTGTATACCTCAAGATTTGGCGCGCCCACCGTGACACACGCTCAATACGCCGCGCGGTAGATCTTCTCGATATCGCCCACGCTCAGTTGGCGTGGGTTGTTGCGCATCAACCGCTCGATGCCCGCCGCTTCCGCCGCCATGGAGGGAATCACCTCCTCGGTCACGCCGAAACCGCTCAGGCCTCGGGGTATCTCGACAGCGGCGCACAGTGCAGTCATGGCTTCCACGGCTTCGTCGGCGGCTTCGAGGTCACTCAGGTGCGCAGTCTTGATGCCCATGGCTTCGGCGATGTCGCGCATGCGTTCGACGCAGGCCATTTTGTTCCACGCCATGACATAAGGCAGCAGCAGCGCGTTGGCGACGCCGTGGGAGACATGAAAGCGTCCACCCAGCGGATAGGCCAGCGCGTGCACGGCACCGACCCCTGCATTACCGAACGCCATGCCGGCCATCAGACTGGCGGTGGCCATGTCTTCACGGGCTTGCAGGTGAGAAGGATTGGCGTAGGCCTTGGGCAACGCGCGGGTGATCAGTTTGATCGCGCCGATGGCCAGGGCATCGGTGATCGGCGAGGCATTCAACGACAGATAGGACTCGATGGCGTGCACCAGCGCGTCGACACCACTGGCGGCTGTCACGCTGCGCGGGCACGTGAGGGTCATCTGCGGGCTGACCAGCGCCACGTCCGGCAGCAGGAAATCGCTGACGATGCCCTTTTTCAGCTGTGCGGCCTTGTCGGAGAGGATCGCCACGTTGGTGACTTCCGAACCGGTGCCGGCCGTGGTAGGGATGGCAATCAATGGCGGGCCCTTGCGCGGCACCTGGTCGACGCCGAACAGGTCTTGCAGCTCGCCGTGATAACCGGCGTAGGCGGCCACGCTCTTGGCGATGTCGATGGCACTGCCGCCGCCCAGGCCGATCAGGCAATCATGGGCGCCGTCGCGGTAGGCCTGCATGCAGTCTTCGACGATGGCGATTTCCGGGTCTGGCATGACCCGGTCGAAAATTTCATAGGCGCGCCCGCCCAAATGCTGCAGGGCCAACTCCACGGTGCCGGACTTGACCAGAGCGGCGTCCGTGACAATCAACGGATTATCGACATCCAGCCGTGTCAGTTCCGCCGCCAGTTGCTCGATGGCAGCGGCCCCGGTGATCAGTTTGTGGGCGATCTTGAATGAGGAAAGACTCATGTGCGCGGCCTCTTGTTCGAGTATGGGCTGGCACAAGGATAGCTCGGTCTGGCGGGTTGTCTGCTATTCAGCTCGTGAATGCGCTGACTCACGCCCAGGAGCAAGCTCACTCCTGGGCGTGTGACGTTACACCTGGCTCGTGCGCAGCTTCTCGCTACGCCCACGCAACCACTCCAGCGTCAGCAACAGGACCACCGAAAATGCAATCAGCAGCGTCGCCGCCGCGGCAATGGTGGGGCTGAGGTTCTCGCGAATGCCGCTGAACATCTGCCGTGGCAACGTGGCCTGCTCGGGGCCGGCCAAGAACAGGGTCACGACCACTTCGTCGAACGACGTGGCGAAGGCGAACAGCGCTCCGGAGATCACGCCCGGAGCGATCAACGGCAAGGTCACCCGACGGAACGCGGTCAACGGCGACGCCCCCAGGCTGGCAGCTGCCCGGACCAGGTTGTGGTTGAATCCCTGCAAGGTCGCCGAGACGGTGATGATGACGAAGGGAACGCCCAGCACCGCATGCACCACGATCAGCGAGAAGAAGCTGTTGCCCATCCCCAGCGGTGCAAAAAACAGATAGCTGGCCACGCCGATGATGACCACCGGTACCACCATGGGCGAAATCACCAGGGCCATGACCAGCGCCTTGCCTGGGAAATCGCCACGGGTCAGGCCGATGGCCGCCAGCGTGCCGAAGATCATCGCCAGCACGGTCGCCGCCGGGGCGACGATGATGCTGTTCTTCAATGCGCGCATCCATTCAGCCGAGGCAAAGAAGTCGTGGTACCACTGCAACGAAAAGCCCTGGAGCGGGTAGACCAGGAAACTGCCGGAGTTGAACGACAACGGAATGATCACCAGCACCGGCAGGATCAGGAACAGCAGGATCAGCCCGCAGAGTATGCGCAAGCTGTAGAACCACACCCGTTCGACGGGGGACATGTAAGGACTCAGCATTTCGATCTCCCCTTAGCTCAGGCGCAGGCGACTGGCGCCCACCAGCCAGCTGTAAATCAGATAAAGCACGATGGTTGCCAGCAATAGCAGCCCGCCGAGCGCCGTGGCCATGCCCCAGTTGATGCTGGTGTTGGTATAGAACGCGACGAAGTAGCTGACCATCTGATCGTTCGGGCTACCCAGCAATGCCGGCGTGATGTAGTAGCCGATCGCAAGGATGAAGACCAGCAGACACCCGGCGCCGACGCCGGCATACGTCTGCGGGAAATAGACTCGCCAGAAGCTCGCGAACGGGTGGCAGCCCAGGGAAATCGCCGCGCGCATATAGGTGGGCGAGATGCCCTTCATCACGCTGTAGATCGGCAAGATCATGAACGGCAACAGAATGTGCACCATGGAGATGTAGACCCCGACGCGATTGAACACCAGCTCCAGGGGTTTATCGATGATGCCCATGGCCATCAGGCCGCTGTTGATCAAGCCGCCTGATTGCAGCAACACGATCCACGCGGCAACGCGCACCAGGATCGAGGTCCAGAATGGCAACAGCACCAGGATCATCAGCAGGTTGCTCTGGCGCGACGGCAGATTCGCCAACAGGTACGCCAATGGATAGGCCAGGACCAGGCAGATCGCGGTGATCACCAGGCCCATCCAGAAGGTGCGGGTGAAAATGTCCAGGTAGATCGCCTGGTCAGGAGTGGCCGGGGCCAGTTCGCCGAGGTCGTCGATGCGGTGGTCGACAGCCGCCAGCAGGTAATACGGGGTCACCTCGCTGGTGTTGCGGCGGATCACTTGCCAATACGCCGGATCGCCCCAGCGCTCGTCGAGGCCTTCCAGCGCCTCTTTATATGAGGCAGGCTCGGTGGCGAATGGCAGCGCCCGGGCTGTCTTGGTCAGCAGGCTGCGATAGCCGGCCAGTTCCATGTTCAGTCGCTTGGACAAATCGCCCAAGGTTTGATTCTTGCGGGCTTCGGCCAGGTCTTCACTGGCAGCCTTGTACACCGGTTCGCCCGGCAATCCGCGTCCGTCCCATGCAGAAACGGCAGCCACGGTGCGCGGCATGGCGCCGACCACTTCCGGGTTGCTGACGCTTTTGAACAGCAGAGCGACGATCGGCACCAGGAACACCAGCAACAGGAATAGAACCAGCGGCGCGATCAAGGCCTGGGCCTTCCAGCGGTTGACCCGCTCGGCACGCTTGAGCCGCTGTTTCAGGGTGGGGCTGGTGCCTTCGTTCAGTGGAACGGCGATGGCCATGGCGAACTCCGCAAATCTTTTTTATCGTTACAGGGGCGGCGAGCCGCCTCTGTTCTTTTAAAACGCTGGCCTTTGAGCCGATCGTTCCCACGCTCCGCGTGGGAACGATCTCTGTCAGCGGTTACTTCGCTGCCCAGGAATTGAAGCGCTGCTCCAGTTGCTCGCCGTTGTCAGCCCAGAAGCTGACGTCGATCTGCACCTGGTTGGCGATGTTTTCCGGGGTGGTCGGCATGTCTTTCAAGACATCCTTGGCCAGCAGTGGAACTGCCTGGGTGTTGGCCGGGCCGTAGGCGATGTTTTCCGAGTAGGTCTTCTGCTGCTGCGGCGCCACCGAGAAGGCGATGAATTTTTTCGCCGCTTCGGCGCGCGTCTTGTCCAGGCCACGCGGGATGGCCCAGGCGTCGAAGTCGTAGATGCCGCCGTTCCACACCACTTTCAGATTGCTTTCTTTTTGTACCGCAGCGATACGGCCGTTGTAGGCCGAGCTCATGACCACGTCACCGGAAGCGAGGTATTGCGGCGGCTGGGCGCCCGCTTCCCACCACTGAATGTTCGGCTTGAGTTCGTCGAGTTTCTTGAAAGCGCGATCCTGGCCATCCTTGCCGGCCAGCACTTTGTAGACATCTTTCGGCGCCACGCCGTCGGCCATCAGGGCGAATTCGAGGGTGTATTTGGCGCCCTTGCGCAGGCCGCGCTTGCCTGGGAATTGCTTGGTGTCCCAGAAATCCGCCCAACTGGTTGGCGCGGTTTTCAGTTTGTCGGCGTTATAGGCCAACACAGTCGACCACACGAAGAAACCGACGCCGCAAGGCTGGATCGCACCTTTGACGTAGTCTTCGGCCTTGCCGAACAGGGCTGGATCGAGTTGCTCGAACATGTCTTCGTCGCAACCACGGGACAACTCCGGCGATTCGACTTCAACCAAGTCCCAGGAGACGCTCTTGGTATCGACCATGGCCTTGACCTTGGCCATTTCGCCGTTGTACTCGCCCGCCACGATCTTGCCATTACCGGCCGCTTCCCACGGTGCGTAGAAGGCTTTGACCTGAGCCGCCTTGTTCGCCCCGCCGAAAGACACCACGGTCAGGTCCGGGCCCGCCGCCATCGCGCTTGCCGCACCCATCATGCCCAGTGTCAGGGCTGTGAACTTCAGGGATCTCAACATTTATTGTTCTCTCCACGTGCAGGGTTGGTGTTGGTACAGCAGGGGGCGATCAATTCGCCTCTAGAAGGGGATCGAGCGCGCGGACGTGCTCGACCTGCCAGCCAAGCGGAACCACGTCCCCGACGGCGAGCCCGGGATCGAGCTCGGCAATCGGTTGTTTCACGAAGAAGTCCTGCTTGCCGCAGACCTCCAGTCGAACCCGGACGTGGTCGCCCAGATAGATGAATTCCGCCACCCTCCCTGAGAAACGGTTGACGCATTGTTCGCTTGCGCTGTTGAGGCTGATCCGTTCCGGACGGATCGACAGGGTGACCGGCTCGCCGGGCTTGCCGACATTGACCGCCAAGGCCTCGACCTTCTCGCCCCGCCCCAGCTCCACCAGGCAACGATCGCCGGTTTGACTGTGCAGGCGCCCGTTGAGGCGGTTGTTTTCACCGATGAAATTGGCGACGAAGGTGTTCTTCGGCTCTTCATACAAGGTGCGTGGCGGAGCGATCTGCTGGATTTCGCCCTGGTGGAACACCGCCACGCGGTCGGACATGGTCAAGGCTTCGCCCTGGTCGTGGGTCACGTAGACCACGGTCACGCCAAGGCGCTGGTGCAAGTGCTTGATCTCCATTTGCATGTGTTCGCGCAACTGTTTATCCAACGCGCCGAGGGGTTCGTCCATCAGCACCAGCTGCGGTTCGAACACCAACGCCCGGGCCAGGGCCACCCGCTGTTGCTGGCCGCCGGACAACTGCGCGGGATAACGCTGGGCGAAGGTGTCCAGTTGGACCATGCTCAGGACGCGCTTTACGCGATCACCCACGTCGCTCTTGTTCAGGCCGCGCACGGTCAGCGGGAACGCCAGGTTTTCGGAGACCGTCATGTGCGGGAACAAAGCGTAGTTCTGGAACACCATGCCGATGTCGCGCTTGTGCGGCGGCACGTTGTTGATGGAGCGCCCTGCCAACAGGATTTCCCCGGCGGTCGGGGTCTCGAACCCGGCGAGCATCATCAGGCTGGTGGTCTTGCCGGAGCCGGATGGCCCGAGCAAGGTCAGGAATTCACCTTTGCGAATATCCAGGTTGAGGTCTTTGACGATCAGGTTCTCGCCATCGTAGCTCTTCTGCACACCACGAAAGCTGACCAGCACATCACTGGCCCCCGCGCTTGAATCAACCTGGCTCATACCCGCACCTTTTGTATTGATGACTGCTTGTGAGTCAAGCCTAGTGGAGCCGGGCCTCCACGCAAATCGGGCCGTAGGAGAGAATCGCCTCAGCCGGATGGAAGCGTAGGGGTAGGGATTGCCCTACACGGATGGCGGGATTGGATAAATGCAGTGGCGAGTTTCAAGCGGCAAGCCGCAAGCAGGGGCAAAAGCGCTGTTGGGGCGTGTCGTAAATGGATATGCCGGCACACCTTCCTCTGGGACCTGCGTCGGCGTTAAAGCAGCTTGTGCTCCATCGCGTATTTCACCAACTCGGCCAATGAAGTGATGTTGAGCTTTTGCATCAGCCGCGCCTTATGGGTACTGATGGTCTTGCTGCTGAGGGCCAGTTGCTGGGCAATTTCGTTGACGTTGGCGCCTTGGGCCAAGCGTTCGAAGACCGAGAATTCGCGCTCCGACAACAGCGAGTGCAACGGCCGCGAGTCAGTCAGGCCCACTTCGAAGACCATACGGTCGGCCAGGTCCGGATCGATATATCGACCGCCGGCCGCGACCTTGCGAATCGCCATCAGCAACAAAGCCGGATCGCTGTCCTTGGTCGCGTAGCCCGCGGCGCCGACCTTAAGCGCGCGTGCGGCCATTTGCGCCTCGTCATGCATCGACAACACCAGGATCGCGGGCGGATTATTCAATGCACGAATCCGAGGAATCGCCTCCAGGCCGTTGACGCCGGGCATCGAAATATCCAGCAGCACCACTTCGCAGGGCACGTGTCGCAGGGTCTCAAGCAATTGCTCGCCATTGCTGGCCTCCCCGACGACAACCAGATCCTTGGCCAGGCCGATCAGCTGCTTGATGCCCTCACGGACGATGGTGTGGTCTTCGGCTACCAGTACACGGATCACAGTGTTCTCCAGATTCAGGATTTCGTCGCGAACGGGTTCGCAATGGCTACTTTACGCTCGGCAAGCCCATCAGGCCCCATGCGATGGCACCCGCACGGACAAGGTCGTCCCCTCCCCCGGCTCGCTTTCCAGTGACAACTGTCCGCCCATGATCAACACGCGCTCGCGCATGCCGACCAGGCCAAAGGACGTCGGCCGGTCTGCGCAGGCAATAAATCCTACACCGTCATCGCTTACCGTCAGGCACAACTGGTCGCCTTGCTGCTCCAGCGTCAGCTCCACGGTATGCGCCTGGGCATGGCGCATGACATTGGTCAGCGCCTCCTGGAGGATCCGGAACAGGCCGATGGCCTTGGCGTCGCTCAGGGGCGGCAAATTGTCCGGCACCTGCACCAGGCACGGAATCTGCGTGCGCGCCTCGAAACGCCGAGCCTGCCATTCGATGGCCGAGGCGATACCGGCGTCCAGAATCGGCGGGCGCAACGCTGTCGCCACGTCCCGTACCAGTTGGAACAACTGGGCGATCAAGCGCTTCATGCTGTTGAGCCGCTCCTGCAGGCCAGGATCCAGTTGGGCGTAGGCCAGCTCGCACATGGAGGTTTCCAGTTTCAGCACCGTCAGCATCTGTCCCAGCTCGTCATGGACTTCGCGCGCTATGCGGGCCTTTTCCTCTTCCCGAACGCTTTCCAGGTGTGCCGACAACTCGCGCAATTGTTCCCGGGAACTGGCCAGCTCCAGTTCGATACGCTTGCTTTCAGTGATGTCCCAGACGATGCCGTCCCAGACGTAGGCGCCATCTTCCAGGCGACGCGTGATCGCCTTGATCTCGGCCCAGCGTTCCTGGCCTTCACGGGTCAGGATACGACCTTGCCACGACCAGTCACTGTCACTGTCCAGCGCCAGGTCCTGGGTGCGGTGATAATTGGCCTTGTCCTGCGGGTGCACCAGGCTGCGCAACCCGGTGTCGCTGCGGGCCAGGGTGGCGGGGGAATAACCCACCAGGCTTTCGCTACCTTCACTGATGTAGGCAAAGTCGATCTGGCCGGTAACCGGCGCCCGCTCCAGGCGAAAGACCAGGCCTGGGACGTTGGCGGCAATGCCCTGCAACCGCGCCTCGCTTTCGCGCAGCGCCGCCAGTGCACGACGGCGCTCGGTCACGTCATTGAGGTAGACCACCAGGTACTCGGCGTCGCGAAAACGCAGGAAACTCAGGGAAACGTCGGCCGGCAGGATACTGCCATCGGCACGCATGCACTCGGTCTCGAAACTCTGCGGCCCGTCTTCGCTGGCCCGAGCGCGCTTCCACAGGTTCAGCCAGCGATCCATGTGCAGCCCCGGCTCGAAGTCGATCAACGGCCGGTCGATGATCGCGCCCGGTGCATAACCCAGCATGGTTTCGGCAGCGCGATTGGCGTAGCGCACGTGGCTGTCCCAGTTGACCCAGAGAATGCCCACGGTGCTTTGGTCGATGGAAAATTGTGTCAGGCGCAAGGCCTCTTCACTGGCGGTTCGCTGGACGATGTCCTCCCGCGCGGCACGCAGGCGCCGCTCCAGGCCACGTTGCTGGCGGCGCTGCCAGAACACAATGGCCACGCTACTCAATAGCAGGGCCAGCAGCAACAGGGTCAGGTTCTGCCAAAAGCCCGGGGTCTCGGTCAGGCGCGGGTATTTTGGCTTCAGCCAACGGCTGTGCAGTTGCTCCAAGTCCTTGGCCGGAATGGCCTGCAGGGTAGCGTCGATAATCCCGGCCAGCTCCGGCCAGTCTCGACGCGTGGCAACACGGAGCAACTGCGGCACGCCGATGTCGCCCACTACCACCAGTTCGGCGAATTCGGGCTCGACCATCAGCCGCCCGAGCTGTGCCTCATCGACCACTGCATATCGAGTCTGCTGGGTCAGCAGCAATTGCAAGGCCTCCCGCTCCATCGGCACGCCCTGGAGGTTGAGCATTGGGAAGTTGCTGCGCAGGTAGTCTGCCGTGGCACTGGGCATGCGCACGGCAACGCGGGCCTGAGGATCAAGCTTTTCCAGCTCCACGCCCTCGGCGCCTTTCTGCGCACCGACGATCAATTGCGGCACGCGCATATAAGGGTCGGAGAACTGCCAAAGCCTGAGCCCGACCGGGGTCTGGGTCAGGCCTGGTGCGATATCCACTTCGCCGTCGCGCACCGCAGCTTCCAGTTGCGTCACGTCCTGAAAATTGCGCCAGGTCAGTTCAATATTCAGGGCCTTGCCCAACCACTGCATCAATTCGACATGGGTACCGGATAGACGCTGCAGGCGCCGGTCGTATTGCGCGTAGGGCGCCTGCAACACCAGGCCGACCCGCAGCTGTGGATGCTGCGTCAACCACTGGCGCTGCTCAGCACTCAATTGCACGCCGTGGGTCTGCGGCGCGGGGGCAGCCCACGCCATCAAGGGAAGCCATAAACAGCCGATAACCCACAGGCAGCAAAAACGCATCATCGAAGTCTCATGCACTGACAAATACTGACCAACCCATTAGGCTGCCGGAAATACTTCTGGTCATGGAATATCCGATGCCCTCTGTTTATCGCCTGGCATTGCCAGCATTGTGCCTGTCGTTGATCCTGCCGAGTGCATTTTCTGTACAGGCTGGCGAACCAGCGCCCGTCGCGGCGGAACAATCCACCGAGGCGAAACCGGTCGAACGCCAGCCCTTGCTCGAGCGTAGCCAGGAAGAAGCGCTGGCGCTTGCACGAAAAGTCCCGCCGCAGGAACAGCAGCAGCTACAAACCGGCAGCGATTCTTTTCTCGCCCTGTGGAAACCGGCCAACACCAGCGACCCCAAGGGCGCCGTCATCATTATTCCAGGCGCCGGCGAAACCGCAGACTGGCCTCAGGCAATCGGCCCGTTGCGCAAAAAACTGCCCGACGCCGAGTGGAGCAGCCTGGCTATCACGCTGCCGGACCTGCAAAGCGACGTCATCGCCCCCCGCACGGTAGAAGCTTCGCCGCAGACCAAGCCAGCCGATGTGGTTGCCGCCGCGCCGGACGCCACCACCGCAGCGCCAATCGAGCAAGTTGCAGGAGGCGAAGCCGATGCGGTAGATCCGGCCGTCGCCGAAACCGGTGAAGAACCCGCCAACGCCGACGCCGAGCGTATTTTCGCGCGCATTGATGCGGCATTGGCCTACGCCGAACTACAGAGCTCGCGCCGTATTGTGCTGCTGGGCCACGGTACCGGGGCCTATTGGGCAGCCCGCTACCTTAGCGAAAAGCAGCCGGCGCAAATCGAACGCTTCGTGATGGTTGCGGCCCAGACACCCGTCGCCGCCATACCCGGCCTGGCTGAACTGACGCCAACCCTGAAGTTGGCGACCGCCGATATCTTCTATATGGACAAGCCGCTGGACCGCAACGCGGCGCTGGAACGTTTGCAGGCGAGCAAGCGGTTGAAGGGGGCAAACTTCAGCCAGGTCTCCCTCAAGGCCTTGCCGAACCCGTCGGCGGAGCAGGAGCAGCTGTTTCGCCGGGTTCGGGGTTGGTTGAATCCGCAAAGTCCAGGGGAATAAGGGCTGGTTCTCCGCCGCAGAGGCTAACGGAAATCCCGCCGTTCGCGAATCAACCGATAGGCGTTGTGCAGTTCCCTGGTCCTGTCGGTCGCTTCACGCACCTGCAAGGGCGTCGCCCCGCTGCCGGCGATCTTGTCCGGGTGATGGCGACTGAGCAGGCGACGGTAAGCCCGCTTGATTTGCGAGGGTTCGCTGGTGGCGCAAACCCCGAGCAACCGCAGCGCTTGCTGATAGGTCACGCCGCTGCTGGGCTGAGACAGTCTCTGCGGTTCGTAATCCATGGCCAGCGCCTGGACCTGCTGCGGCGTCCAGCCCAGCCACTTGCCCCACCGGGCAAGCAACTCGCGCTCACTGACGCCTGCGCGGCCATCGGCCCAGACCATCCGCCAGCAAGCCCTTAGTACGCCTTCCGCCGCGTGGGGCTGAGTGGCGAGGCGACGCAGATAACCGCGCAAACGATCATTCTCCGACTTGCCTCGGTTGAACGCCGCAATGGCGCGACGTTGCGCCGGCTCGCTCAGATCGAGCGCGCGCATCTCCTGGCGAGCCTGCTGGATGTGCCCATCGACGACCCGTCCGTCGCTCTTCGCCAGGCGCCCCAACAATACAAACAACAATTCATCGTTGCGTAACGCCGGGCGCCCGCCCAGGCGTTCACGCAGTTGCGCCCAGCTGTGCAGGTCCAAGCGCCGGTCCAGCGCCTGACCCAACAACGCGCCGAGCATGGCCCCCGGGATGCTGGCTATGGCATAGCCCGCTCCCGCTCCGATCAGAGTCCCTGGCCACCACATATCAACGGCTCGCTTCTATCAATGTTTCAACCTGCGTCAAACGTTCATGGGTTCCGACATCTATCCAATGCCCTTCCAGGCGCTCGCCGCTGACCTGCCCTTGCGCGATGGCGTTGCGCAGCAACGGCGCCAGCTTGAACGCGCCGTCCACGCAACCATCGAACAACCGTGGATGCAAGACAGCGATGCCGCTATAGGTCAGTTTGTCGGCAGTGGACGCCCCTTCATGAACCGTTCCATCGGCCAGGGCGAAATCGCCCCCGGGGTGATGCGCAGGATTATCCACCAACACCAGGTGAGCCAAGCCGTCGAGCGGCCGGCGCAAGGCGTTGAAATCGAAATCGGTCCATATGTCGCCATTGACCACCAGGAACGCTTCATCGCCCAGCAGCCCAAGCGCACGGAAAATTCCGCCACCGGTTTCCAACGGCTCGCCTTCCGGGGAATACGTTATGCGCAGGCCAAACCGCGAACCCTCCCCAAGATGGTCTTCGATCTGCTGGCCGAGCCAGGCGTGATTGATCACGATCTCGCTGAACCCGGCGACGGCCAGCGACCGCAGGTGATATTCAATCAAGGGGATGCCGGCGACGCGGATCAACGGCTTGGGCGTGGTAAGCGTCAAGGGGCGCATGCGCTCGCCCTTGCCCGCCGCCAGGATCATCGCCTTCATGCGGTCGCTCCAGGCGATTGCCGCAGGCTGCAAAGCAGCTCATCGAGCGGCGCCAGTTCCGGGCGACGAGCGATGACCGCTCCTATATAAGCAAGGAAGCGCGGCACATCACCCAGGTAACGCGGCTTGCCATCACGATGACAGATACGCGCGAAGATCCCGATAACCTTCAGATGGCGCTGCACCCCCATCAAGTCGCTGGCTCGAAAGAAATCCTCGAGATCCGGCTGGACGGGAATGCCGAGGGCGCCGGCCTGCTGCCAGTAATCCTCCAGCCAGCCGCGCACACGTTCTTCGGGCCAACTGAGGAAGGCGTCCTTGAACAGGCAGGTCACGTCGTAGGTTACCGGGCCATAGACCGCATCCTGAAAATCCAGCACGCCAGGATTCGGTTCACTGAGCATCAGGTTGCGCGGCATGTAGTCGCGGTGCACCAGCACTTTGGGCTGTGCCAGGGCGCTGTCGATCAGTAGATCACTGGCCTGTTGCCAAAGCTGTTGCTGTGCTCCATCGAACTCGATGCCGAGCTCGCGCTTGACGTACCACTCAGGAAACAGTTCCAGCTCGCGACGCAGCAACGCGACGTCATAGCTGGGCAACGGGGCTACCTTCGGCAGTTGCTGAAAAGCCAGCAAGGCTTGCAGGGCATCGCGGAATAAATCGTCGGCATTTGCGCCGTTGATTACATCCAGATAGGTCTGGTTGCCCAAGTCATTGAGCAAAAGAAAACCGCGCTCGAGGTCCTCGGCATAAATTTTTGGCACGTTGATGCCGGATTTTGCCAGCAAAAAAGCGACGTCCACGAAGGGTTTGCAGTTTTCCTGGGGCGGTGGCGCGTCCATGACGATCAAACTGCGCCCCTCGCCTTCCCAGCGAAAATATCGCCGAAAACTCGCGTCGCTGCTGGCCGCGGTCAATGTGGCCGGGGGTACGGCACCCCAACCCTGTTGATTAAAAAGGGTCGGCAGTTGCTCATCGAGCCAAACTTTCAGGTGTTGCAGGCGTACATCTTGGTCGGGCATTGCAAGGGTCTCCGACGGCGCTAGCCGTCAAGCGGGTCATGCTTTATTATCCAGCATCTTTTTCAGACCATCGAGAGGCGTGCGGCCCACACCGCGGGCAGATGGCACGCAGGAAGCCCGGACTAATAAGATGGCATTGAAATCCCCCGCGTTTCGTAAAAAATTTCCGTTGCTGGTCACCGGCAGTCTGCTGGCCCTGCAACCCCTGGCCTCTTCATTCGTCGTCGCGGCGCAGCAGTATGACTGCTCCGTCTCCGCTTCGGGTGCCTGGGACTGTTCACCCAAGACTCCGGCCGCCGCATTGCCGCCGCGCCCCGTGCATGAAGGCAGCGCGGTCGCCGACAGTCACAGCGCCCCGGCCGAGAGCGGTCCCGGTGAAGAAGCCGGCGAAAAGCCGATGCTCGTCACCGAAGCCAAGGGCCGAGGCCTGAAGTCGCGCAGTGCAGACTACAGTCACCTGGACTGGGTTCCGCGCGAAAACCTCACGCCTGCGCAACTGGCTGAAACCGGCCCTTACTGCGCCGGCGCGTATATCGAACCGACGCGTCCTGGCATGAACGACAAGACGGCCAAAAGCGACGCCCCGACGTTCCTGGGCGCCAAGGCTTCGCGCTACGAGCAGGAACAGCAGGTGGCAACCCTGGCCGGTGACGTCGTCATGCGCCAGGGCAGCATGCAGGTCGAGGCCGACGAGGCCAGCCTGTACCAGGCCGAGAACCGCGGCGAGCTGAGCGGCAACGTGCGAGTCCGCGACAACGGTGCGCTGATTGTCGGCGACCACGCCGATGTGCAGCTGGACACCGGTGAAGCCAAGGTCGACAACGCCGAATACGTGATGCACAAATCGCGCATCCGCGGTAATGCGCTGTACGCCAAGCGCGCCGAAAACGCGATCATTCGTCTCAAGGACGGTACGTACACCACGTGCGAACCGGGCAGCAACGCGTGGACGCTCAAGGGCAACAACATCACCTTGAACCCGGCCACAGGCTTCGGTACCGCGACCAACGTGACGCTGCGCGTCAAGGACATTCCGGTCCTGTACACGCCTTACATCTACTTCCCGATCGACGACCGCCGCCAGTCCGGCTTCCTGCCGCCGACCATCGGCAGCGGCAGCGATACCGGCTTCCTGCTGGTCACTCCGTACTACTTCAACCTGGCACCTAACTACGACGCCACGTTGTACCCGCGCTACATGAGCAAGCGCGGCCTGTTGATGGAAGGCGAGTTCCGTTACCTGACCCCGACCAGCGAAGGTCAGTTCGGCGCCGCGTACCTCAACGATGAAAATGATGACCGTAGCGGGCAGACCGATTACGACAAGACCCGCTATATGTACAACTGGCAGCACAAGGGCGGCCTGGATTCGCGCGTGCTGACGGAAGTCGACTACACCAAGATCAGCGATCCGTATTATTTCCAGGATCTGCAGACCGATCAGATTGGCGTCGAGTCACGGGACCATGTGAATCAGCAAGGTGCGGTCAGCTATCGCGGTGACACGTACACCGCACGCTTGAACGTTCAGGCCTATCAGATGGCCACGATTTCGAACATCACGCCTTACGACCGTTTGCCGCAGATCACTTTCAACGGTGCGCTGCCGCAACACCCGGGGGGCTTGGACTTTGCCTATAGCACTGAGTTCGTGCGGTTTGATCGTGATCTGCGGACCGGCAACTACATTGACGAAAACGACAACGCCGAGCGATTCCTTGACACCAACGTCTTCGGCTTGGCCCGTGCCACCGGCGACCGGATGAATCTGGCGCCTGTGGTCAGCCTCCCAATGAACGCAAGTTATGGCTTCATCAAGCCATCGCTCAAGTACCAGTACACTCAGTACGATCTGGACCTTGATAGCCAGGGCAAAGCTGATATTGCCACACAAGGCCCAGAGGGCGACCGCCTGAACGGCACCTATAGCAGCAGCCAGAACCGTGGCGTTCCAATCGCCAGCATCGACAGCGGTCTGTATTTCGATCGTGATACCCAGTGGTTCGGCAAAAACTACCGTCAGACACTGGAACCCCGCCTGTTCTATCTGTATGTACCAGAGAAGGACCAGAGCGATATTCCAGTATTTGACACCAGTGAATCGACTTTCAACTACTCCTCGCTATTCCGGGATAACCGCTTCACCGGCTCCGACCGTGTCGGCGACGAGAACAAGCTGTCCTTGGGCGTCACCAACCGCTGGATCGAAGAAAACGGCTTCGAGCGTCAACGCATCAGTGTTGGCCAGGCCCTGTACTTCAAGGATCGTGAGGTCCAGTTGCCAGGTATCGATGCCCGAACTCGGGACGATGCACATTCCGACGTTTCGCCCTATGCGCTGGAATACGAATATCGTTGGAACCGCGACTGGCGCACCACGGCCGAGTACAACTGGGACCCGGACACCCACAGCCCTCGCTCGGGCAGCGCGATGTTCCACTACCAGCCGGAAGACAACCCGAACAAGGTTATCAACGCCGGTTATCGCTATCGCAACGACCAGATTCGTTACGACCAAACCACCGGCCAATGGCAAGTGGGTGGCGGCGACTACGGCACCCCCGGCCAGCCTGGCTACGTGAAGGACTACTACAAGATCAAGCAGCACGATTTCTCGGTCATCTGGCCGATCGTGCCGCAGTGGAGCGCAATCAGCCGCTGGCAGTATGACTACAACCGCAACCGTACCCTGGAAGCCTTTGGTGGTTTCGAATACGACAACTGCTGCTGGAAACTGCGCCTGATCCAACGTTACTGGGTCGACTATGAAGAGTTCAGTCAAGCCGCCCCGGAAAACGAAAAAGGTGACCGCGGCGTCTTCCTCCAAATTGTTCTGAAGGGACTCGGCGGCCTGACCGGCGCCAAGGTAGAGACCTTCCTCGACAAAGGCATCCAAGGTTATCGTGAACGTGAAGATCAAGCTTTCTGATTGTCTGCGCCCGCTGATGCTGGGCGCGCTGTTCCTGGGTACCGCGGCGAACGCCGCGATACAGTCCATCGACAAGGTAGTGGCCATCGTCGACAACGACGTGGTCATGCAGAGCCAACTGGACCAGCGGGTCCATGAAGTGCAGCAAACCATCGCCAAGCGTGGCGGTGGACTGCCACCACCGGGCGTGCTGGACCAGCAGGTGCTCGAGCGCCTGATCGTCGAAAACCTGCAACTGCAGATCGGCGAACGTTCCGGCATCCGCATCACCGATGAAGAACTGAACCAGGCCGTTGGCACCATTGCCCAGCGCAACAATATGACCATCGACCAGTTCCGCGCCGCCCTGGCCCGCGACGGCTTGTCCTTTGAAGATGCCCGCGACCAGATCCGTCGCGAGATGATCATCAGCCGGGTACGTCAGCGCCGCGTGGCAGAACGCATCCAGGTATCCGAGCAGGAAGTGAAGAACTTCCTGGCTTCCGACCTCGGCAAGATGCAGCTGTCTGAAGAACTGCACCTGGCGAATATCCTGATTCCTACGCCGGAAAGTGCCAACTCCGAAGCCATTCAGAGTGCTTACCGTCAGGCAATGGACGTTTACCAGCAGCTCAAGCAAGGCGCTGACTTTGGCCAGATGGCGGTAGCCCGCTCGGCCAGTGAAAACGCCTTGGAAGGCGGCGACATGGGCTGGCGCAAGGCTGCCCAGTTGCCACCTCCGTTCGACCGCGAGCTCAGCACCATGGCTGTGGGCGACATTACCCAGCCGGCCCGCACCCCCGGCGGCTTCATCATTCTGAAACTGTTGGAAAAACGCGGTGGCGGTACCCAGGTGCGTGACGAAGTGCATGTTCGCCATATCCTGATCAAACCAAGCGAAATCCGCAGCGAAGCCGAGACCCAGCGTCTGGCCGAGAAGCTGTACGAGCGCATCACCTCGGGCGAAGACTTCGCGGAACTGGCGAAGAGCTTCTCGGAAGATCCCGGATCAGCCCTGAACGGCGGCGACCTGAACTGGGTCGACCCAAACGCGCTGGTTCCCGAGTTCCGCCAGGTCATGGCGCAAACACCGCAAGGCCAGTTGTCCAAGCCATTCAAGAGTCCTTATGGCTGGCACGTACTGGAAGTTCTTGGCCGCCGCGCCACCGACAGCACCACCCAGGCGCGCGAGCAACAGGCGATGACGGTATTGCGTAACCGCAAGTACGACGAAGAGCTGCAAACCTGGCTGCGTCAGATTCGCGACGAAGCCTACGTCGAAATCAAACTCCCTGGTGCAGACCAGGCAGCGCAGTGAAACCCAAGCGTTTCGCGCTGACACCCGGCGAGCCTGCCGGCATTGGTCCCGACCTGTGCCTGCTGCTCGCCTCGCAAGCCCAGCCGCACCCCCTGATCGCCATCACCAGCCGCGACCTGCTCCTTGAGCGGGCCGCGCAGCTGGGCGTGGCCATAAACCTGCTATCGGTGGCGCCAGACGCCTGGCCGGATGCCCCGGCGCCTGCTGGCAGTATGTATGTCTGGGATACGCCCTTGGGTGCCCCCGTCGTCACCGGGCACTTGGACAAGGCCAACGCCGCATTCGTCCTGCAAACCCTGACCCGCGCCGGCCAAGGCTGCCTGGAGGGGGCGTTCGCAGGCATGATCACCGCCCCCGTGCACAAGGGCGTGATCAACGAATCCGGAATTGCCTTTTCCGGACACACCGAATTCCTGGCAGACCTGACCCACACCGAGCAAGTGGTGATGATGCTCGCTACCCGTGGACTGCGCGTGGCCCTGGTGACCACTCACCTGCCCTTGCGGGACATCGCCGATGCCATCACCCCGGAACGCCTGGAACGGGTCACGCGCATCCTGCACACCGACCTCCAGGAAAAATTCGGCATCGCCCGGCCTCGTATCCTGGTGTGCGGACTCAACCCCCACGCTGGCGAAAACGGACACCTGGGCCGTGAAGAAATCGACATCATCGAACCTACATTGGAGCGCTTGCGCAGCGAGGGCATGGACCTGCGTGGCCCGCTGCCTGCCGACACTCTATTTACTCCCAAATACCTGGAGCACTGCGACGCAGTGCTGGCGATGTACCACGACCAGGGCCTGCCCGTGCTGAAGTACAAAGGCTTCGGCGCGGCGGTCAACGTGACCCTGGGCCTGCCGATCATCCGCACGTCAGTGGATCACGGCACTGCCTTGGACCTGGCCGGCAGCGGCAAGATCGACACCGGCAGCCTGCAAGTCGCGCTGGAAACCGCCTACCAGATGGCCGAGACCCATTTATGACCGAGCAATACCAACACCGCGCGCGCAAGCGCTTCGGCCAGAACTTCCTGCATGACGCAGGCGTGATCGATCGCATCCTGCGCTCCATCAATGCCAAGCCCGATGACCGATTGCTCGAGATCGGGCCGGGCCAGGGCGCGTTGACCGAAGGTCTGCTCGACAGCGGCGCGCAACTGGACGTGGTGGAGCTGGACAAGGACCTGGTCCCGATCCTTAACCAGCAGTTCGCCGGCAAGAGCAATTTCAACCTGCATCAGGGCGACGCGCTCAAGTTCGACTTCAACAGCCTGAATGCAGCGCCGGGCAGTCTTCGAGTCGTCGGCAACCTGCCGTACAACATTTCCACGCCGCTGATTTTCCACCTGCTGAACAATGCCGGCCTGATCCGAGACATGCACTTCATGCTGCAGAAAGAAGTGGTCGAGCGACTCGCCGCCGGTCCTGGCGGAGGCGACTGGGGTCGCTTGTCGATCATGGTCCAGTACCATTGCCGGGTCGATCACCTGTTCAACGTGGGGCCTGGCGCGTTCAACCCGCCGCCGAAAGTCGACTCCGCCATCGTCCGCCTGGTGCCCCATGCGGTCCTGCCGCACCCAGCCAAGGACCATCGCCTGCTGGAGCGCGTTGTGCGCGAAGCCTTCAATCAGCGTCGCAAAACCTTGCGCAACACCTTGAAGCTGTTGCTCAGCAGCACCGAGATCGAAGCCTCCGGCGTCGACGGCAGCTTGCGCCCCGAGCAATTGGACCTGGCGGCGTTCGTACGCTTGGCCGACACGCTCAGCGAACAGGTAGCGCCCAAGGCCGATGCCAGCTGACAAGCCATGACGCTATCGGGCAGTACGCCGGTCTGGTCTACTACCCGATACTTGGCCTAGACTGACCTCTTCAGTTACGCCCGCGTCCCGCTTCTAAGGCCTTTTTGCATGTCCGATCCTCGTTATAAGGTCGACGTCAGCGTCGCCACCCGCTTTCTGGCAGAACAGTCGCAACCCGAGCACAACCGTTTCGCCTTCGCCTACACCATCACCGTGCGCAACGACGGCTCGTTACCGGCCAGGTTGCTGTCGCGGCATTGGGTCATTACCGATGGCGACGGTCATGTCGAAGAAGTACGCGGTGAAGGCGTGGTCGGCCAGCAACCGTTGATCGACGCGGGTCAGAGCCACAGCTACAGCAGCGGCACCGTGATGACCACCCAGGTCGGTACCATGCAGGGCACCTACCAGATGCTGGCCGAAGACGGTAAACACTTCGACGCCATCATCCAGCCCTTTCGCCTGGCGGTGCCTGGAGCGTTGCACTGATGGCGACGTATGCGGTCGGTGACCTGCAAGGATGCCTCGACCCGCTCAAGTGCTTGCTGGAGCGGGTCGCCTTCGACCCACGTGAAGACACCCTGTGGCTCGTGGGCGACCTGGTCAACCGGGGGCCGCAATCGCTTGAAACCTTGCGCTTCCTCTACGGCATCCGCGATTCGCTGGTTTGCGTGCTGGGTAACCATGACCTGCACCTGCTGGCGGCCTGGCAGAACATCGAGCGCCTGAAAAAGTCCGATACCCTGAAGGAAATCCTCGACGCGCCTGATTGCGTCGAGCTGCTCGAATGGCTACGCCAGCAGAAGCTCATGCACTACGACGAGGCGCGCAACCTGGCGCTGGTCCATGCCGGCATTCCGCCCCAATGGTCTTTGCGCAAGGCGCTCAAGTGCGCAGGCGAAGTGGAGCAGGCGTTGCGCGATGACAACCTGTTCGGCCCCTACCTGGATGGCATGTACGGCAACGAACCGGTGAAGTGGGACAACGACCTCACCGGCGCCGCCCGCCTCAGGGTCATTACCAATTATTTCACCCGGATGCGCTTCTGCACCCGTGATGGCAAGCTTGATCTCAAGGGCAAGGAAGGTATCGAAACCGCTCCGCCCGGCTATGCGCCCTGGTTCAAGCACAAGGAGCGCAAGACCCGTAACCTGAAGATCATCTTCGGCCATTGGGCCGCGCTTGAAGGCCAAAGCGACGAACCAGGGGTCTTTGCCCTCGATACGGGCTGCGTCTGGGGCAGCGCGATGACGCTGATGAATGTCGACACCGGCGAGTTGCTGCGCTGCGATTGCGCCGACGACGGCCACGCCAAACCTCAACAACCGTTCACTGCATTATTGCCGGCCGGCACCGCCGTTTGATCGGCTTTGCACTTAAGGCCACAGGAGTCCTGTATGACCGATTTCAAACGCATCCCTCCCGAACAAGCCCAGGCCCTGCGTGAACAGGGTGCTGTCGTCGTCGATGTGCGCGACCCGCAGACTTACGCCCTGAACCATATTCCGGGGTCGAAACACCTGGACAACCATTCCATTGCCGATTTCATCCGTGCCGCCGATCTCGATGCGCCTACCGTTGTGGTTTGCTACCACGGCAACTCCAGCCAGAGCGCAGCGGGTTACCTGGTCAGCCAGGGCTTCAGCGATGTCTACAGCCTGGACGGCGGCTTTGAGCTGTGGCGCACGGCTTATCCTGACGAAACAGCGCAAAGCACTCACGAATAATTTTTTATGAC
Organism: Pseudomonas sp. Z4-20; assembly: GCF_051131955.1. Taxonomy (NCBI): domain Bacteria; kingdom Pseudomonadati; phylum Pseudomonadota; class Gammaproteobacteria; order Pseudomonadales; family Pseudomonadaceae; genus Pseudomonas; species Pseudomonas sp. Z4-20. The sequence goes on along the minus strand of NZ_CP071641.1, from coordinate 582,760 downwards.
AGCCAAGCCCACGAGAACCGTGGGCTTGGGCGATGGCAGACGAACGGTCTGCCATAACTAATTACGTATTCAACCTTTACCTCTCCGATTCCGAACTATCCTTAGCCTCAGGCCATCCAAAACAGGGGAGAGCCGGTACACCGGCGCGCGGGTCATCGGGAGTCAGCTTTCAGGAGTGTGCATTCTTGAAAGCATTCTGGGGGGTAAACGGCAACTGGGCTCCCAGCGGCTGTCCAGCATCGACTGATTGATCCGACACCGGCTCCACGTATCGAGCGAGGTGACGTCATGAGTATTTTTAGCCACTTCCAGCAACGTTTCGAGTCCACGCGGCAGGAGGAGTACTCGCTGCAGGAATACCTCGAACTCTGCAAGCAGGACCGCAGTGCCTACGCATCGGCCGCGGAGCGTTTGTTGCTGGCCATCGGAGAACCGGAACTGCTGGACACCTCGACCAACTCGAGGCTCTCGCGGATTTTTTCCAACAAAGTGATCCGCCGCTATCCGGCCTTTGCGGACTTCCATGGGATGGAAGAATGCATCGAACAGATCGTGTCCTATTTCCGCCATGCCGCCCAAGGCCTGGAAGAGAAGAAACAAATCCTTTATCTGCTCGGCCCCGTGGGCGGTGGTAAATCGTCCCTGGCCGAAAAACTCAAGCAACTGATCGAGAAGGTGCCCTTCTACGCCATCAAGGGCTCGCCAGTCTTCGAATCCCCGCTGGGGCTGTTCAATGCCACCGAAGACGGCGAGATTCTCGAAGAGGACTTCGGCATTCCTCGTCGTTACCTCAATACCATCATGTCGCCATGGGCCACCAAGCGCTTGGCCGAATTCGGCGGTGACATCAGCCAGTTCCGCGTGGTCAAGCTCTATCCATCGATCCTCAATCAGATCGCGGTGGCCAAGACCGAACCCGGGGATGAAAACAACCAGGACATATCGGCCTTGGTGGGTAAAGTCGATATTCGCAAGCTGGAGGAATTCCCGCAGAACGACGCCGACGCCTATAGCTATTCCGGCGCACTGTGCAGGGCCAACCAAGGCCTGATGGAATTCGTCGAAATGTTCAAGGCGCCCATCAAGGTGCTGCACCCACTGCTAACCGCCACCCAGGAAGGCAACTACAACAGTACCGAGGGCCTGGGGGCTATTCCGTTCACCGGCATATTGCTGGCTCACTCCAACGAATCGGAATGGCACACTTTCCGCAACAACAAGAACAACGAAGCCTTCATCGACCGGATCTACATCGTCAAGGTGCCGTACTGCCTGCGAGTATCCGATGAGGTAAAAATCTACGACAAGCTGCTGTTCAACAGCTCGCTGTCCAAGGCCCATTGCGCGCCCGACACGCTGAAAATGCTTGCCCAGTTCACCGTATTGTCGCGTCTCAAGGAGCCGGAAAACTCCAACATTTATTCAAAAATGCGCGTGTACGACGGCGAAAATCTCAAGGATACCGATCCAAAGGCCAAGTCGATTCAGGAGTACCGCGACAACGCCGGCGTGGATGAAGGGATGAATGGTCTGTCGACGCGTTTTGCGTTCAAGATCCTGTCCAAGGTCTTCAACTTCGATCCCCATGAAATCGCCGCCAACCCGGTCCACCTGTTGTACGTGCTCGAACAGCAGATCGAGCAGGAACAGTTCCAGGCGGAAACCCGCGAACGCTACCTGCGCTTCCTCAAGGAATACCTGGCGCCCCGCTACATCGAGTTCATCGGCAAGGAAATCCAGACGGCCTACCTGGAGTCCTACAGCGAGTACGGTCAGAACATTTTCGATCGTTATGTGCTGTACGCGGATTTCTGGATCCAGGACCAGGAATATCGGGACCCGGAAACCGGCGAAATCCTCAATCGCGTAGCACTCAACGAAGAGCTGGAAAAAATCGAGAAACCGGCCGGCATCAGCAATCCGAAGGATTTCCGCAACGAGATCGTCAACTTCGTGCTGCGTGCCCGGGCCAACAACAACGGCAAGAACCCGACGTGGCTCAGCTACGAGAAGCTGCGGGTGGTCATCGAGAAGAAAATGTTCTCCAACACCGAAGACCTGCTGCCTGTCATCAGCTTCAACGCCAAGGCCAGCAAGGAGGACCAGCAAAAACACAACGACTTCGTCACACGCATGGTCGAACGTGGCTACACCGACAAACAGGTACGGCTGCTCTCCGAGTGGTACCTGCGGGTCCGTAAATCACAATAGCCAGCTACAAGCCGCAAGCAACAAGCTGCAAGAAGAAAGCGCGTGAACCCCGGAGCTGGGTAACTGCTTCTACTTGCAGCTTGCAGCTCACAACTTGCAGCTGCCCGGAGGGTCCCCATGAGCTATGTGATCGACCGACGCCTGAATGGCAAGAACAAGAGCACGGTAAACCGCCAGCGTTTTCTGCGGCGCTACCGTGACCACATCAAGAAAGCCGTCGAAGAGGCGGTCAGCCGGCGCTCCATTACGGACATGGAACACGGCGAACAGATCAGCATCCCCGGCCGCGACATCGACGAGCCGGTGCTTCACCATGGTCGCGGTGGCAAACAGACTGTCGTGCATCCTGGAAACAAGGAATTCACCAGCGGCGAGCACATTCCCCGGCCACCAGGTGGAGGCGGTGGCAAGGGGCCTGGCAAGGCCGGCAACTCTGGCGAAGGCATGGACGAGTTCGTGTTCCAGATCACCCAGGAGGAATTCCTTGAGTTCATGTTCGAGGACCTGGAGCTGCCTAACCTGGTCAAGCGCAACCTGACTGGCACCGACACCTTCAAGACGGTGCGTGCCGGTATCAGCAACGAAGGCAATCCATCGCGTATCAATATAATCCGCACCCTTCGCTCGGCCCATGCCCGACGCATCGCGCTGTCGGGCAGCAGCCGGGCAAAACTGCGCGAGGCCAAGGAGGAACTGGCCCGCCTTAAAAGAGAAGAACCCGACAATTTCGGCGACATTCAAAACCTGGAAGCGGAAATCGAGAAACTCAGCGCCCGCATCCATCGCGTACCGTTCCTCGACACCTTCGACCTCAAATACAACCTGCTGGTAAAGCAACCGAATCCCAGCTCCAAGGCGGTAATGTTCTGCTTGATGGACGTGTCCGGCTCCATGACCCAGGCCACCAAGGACATCGCAAAGCGGTTCTTCATCTTGTTGTACCTGTTCCTGAAAAGAAACTACGACAAGATCGACGTGGTGTTCATCCGCCATCACACCAGCGCCCGGGAGGTCGACGAAGAAGAGTTCTTTTATTCCAGGGAAACCGGCGGCACCATCGTTTCCAGCGCCTTGAAGCTGATGCAGGAAATCATGGCTGAACGCTACCCGGCCAACGAATGGAACATCTACGCGGCGCAGGCGTCCGACGGTGACAACTGGAACGATGACTCGCCCATCTGCCGGGACATTCTCATCAACCAGATCATGCCGTTCGTCCAGTACTACACCTACGTGGAAATTACCCCACGCGAACATCAGGCCCTGTGGTACGAATACGAACGCATCGCCGAAGCCTTTTCCGATACGTTTGCCCAGCAGCAGCTGGTCTCGGCCGGGGATATCTACCCGGTCTTCCGTGAACTCTTCCAGCGCAGGTTAGTGACATGACCGCCAAAAAAGAGCAGAAGCGCCAGCCTATTTCCACCGGCTCCGAGTGGACATTCGAGCTGATCCAGGCCTACGACCGCGAAATCAGCCGTATCGCGGACCGCTATGCATTGGACACCTACCCAAACCAGATCGAAGTGATCACCGCCGAGCAAATGATGGACGCCTATGCATCCGTCGGGATGCCGCTGGGTTACCACCACTGGTCCTACGGCAAGCATTTTCTCAGCACGGAGAAATCCTACAGTCGCGGCCAGATGGGGCTGGCCTATGAAATCGTGATCAATTCCGACCCGTGCATCGCGTACCTGATGGAGGAAAACACCATCTGCATGCAAGCGCTGGTAGTGGCTCACGCGTGCTATGGCCACAATAGCTTCTTCAAGGGCAACTACCTGTTCCGCACCTGGACCGATGCCAGCTCGATCATCGATTACCTGGTGTTCGCCAAGCAGTACATCATGCAATGCGAAGAGCGCCACGGGATCGATGCGGTGGAAGACCTGTTGGATTCCTGCCATGCCCTGATGAATTACGGGGTGGACCGCTACAAGCGGCCATATCCGATTTCCGCCGAGGAAGAACGCCGCCGTCAGAAGGACCGTGAGGAGCATCTGCAAAAGCAGATCAATGATCTGTGGCGGACCATTCCCAAAGGCGCCGACAAGTACAGCGAGAAAGACAACGCGCGCTTCCCGGCCGAGCCCCAGGAAAATATCCTGTATTTCATTGAAAAACACGCGCCGCTGTTGGAACCCTGGCAGCGGGAAATCGTGCGCATCGTGCGCAAGATCGCCCAGTATTTCTATCCGCAACGCCAAACCCAGGTCATGAACGAGGGATGGGCGACGTTCTGGCACTACACATTGATGAACGACCTCTATGACGAGGGCCTGGTCACCGATGGCTTCATGATGGAGTTCCTCACGTCCCATACCAGCGTGGTGTTCCAGCCAGGCTTCGACAGTCCGTATTACAGCGGTATCAATCCTTACGCGTTGGGCTTTGCCATGTACCGCGATATCCGGCGCATGTGCGAAAACCCAACCGACGAGGATCGCCACTGGTTCCCGGAAATCGCCGGCTCGGATTGGTTGTCTACCATCAAGTTCGCCATGAGCAGCTTCAAGGACGAGAGTTTCATCCTGCAGTATCTTTCACCCAAGGTAATCCGCGACCTCAAGCTGTTCAGCATCCTTGACGATGACCAGAAGGACGACCTGCTGGTGCCCGCCATCCACGATGAGGGCGGTTATCGCACCATCCGAGAGACTTTGGCGGCGCAATACAACCTGGGCAACCGCGAGCCCAACGTGCAGATCTATAGCATTGATCGTCGCGGGGATCGGTCCCTGACGCTGCGTCATCAACAGCACAACCGTAAACCGTTGGGTGAATCGACTGATGAAGTACTCAAGCACCTGCATCGTCTTTGGGGATTCGACATTCATCTGGAAACCTTGCAGGGCGATCAAGTGATGAGAACCCACCATGTACCACCGCGAAACGAACAAGCCGAAGGAGACTATGGGCGCCTGGACTTGGCCGTTATTCACCTCTGAACTCCGCTTTCGCCTCCGAACGGCCGACGTAAAGGTTTATCCTGTCGGCTCAACGGAGGTTTTTTATGCAGATCTACAAAGTCGGCGGCGCTGTTCGCGATCGCCTGCTGGGCATTCCCGTCACCGACATCGACCGGGTCGTGGTGGGCGCCACCGCCGAGGAAATGCTTGCCAAGGGGTTCCGCCCTGTAGGGGCTGATTTCCCGGTGTTTCTCGATCCAGAGACTGGCGAGGAATATGCCCTCGCCCGCACGGAGCGCAAGAGCGGCAGGGGCTACGGCGGCTTCGTGTTTCATGCCAGCCCTGAAGTGACGCTTGAAGAAGACCTGATCCGCAGGGACCTGACGATCAACGCGATGGCCGAAGACGATCAAGGCAATCTCACCGATCCCTACCACGGCCAACGCGACCTCGAAGCACGCCTGCTGCGCCACGTTTCCCCCGCGTTCGCAGAGGATCCCCTCCGAGTGCTGCGCGTTGCCCGCTTCGCTGCGCGTTATGCCCCGCTGGGTTTCAAGGTGGCGGACGAGACGCTTGAACTGATGCGCCAGCTCAGTGATTCCGGCGAACTGGAGGCGTTGACGGCGGAACGCAGCTGGAAAGAAATTTCCCGCGCGCTGATGGAAAATCAACCACAAGTGTTCATTCAGGTCTTGCGCGACTGCAACGCCCTGAGCATCTTGATGCCGGAGGTCGACGCACTGTTCGGCGTGCCACAACCTGAAGCTCACCACCCGGAAATCGATACCGGCGCTCACACGCTGAGCGTGCTGGAACAATCAGCCCTGCATCAACAACCGTTGACTGTGCGCTGGGCTTGCCTGCTGCATGACCTGGGCAAAGGCCTGACCCCGGAGCATGAATGGCCACGACACATTGCCCATGAGCACAAGGGCCTGAAGTTGATCAAATCCGTCAACGCGCGCTTCAAGGCGCCTCGCGACTGTCAGGAATTAGCATTGCTGGTGGGCCAATATCACACCCATGGCCATCGCGCGCTCGAACTGAAGGCGTCTACGCTGCTGGAGCTGCTGCAAAGTTTTGATGTGTACCGCCGGCCTCAGCGCTTCGAGGAATTCATCGCGGCCTGCGAGATGGATGCTCGTGGGCGCAAGGGCTTGGAGGATCGAAGTTACCCACAGGCGGATTATTTGCGAGGTGCAGCAACGGCGGCTCGAGGCGTGGCAGTGCAGCCACTGCTGGAGAAAGGCTTCGAAGGGCCGCAGTTGGGCGAGGCGATCAAGCGGGAGCGCCTGAGGGCGTTGAAGGTCTACAAGGAAGCAGTGAGCTGACGGGTTTTCGAGTCAGCTCGCTCGCAATGACGGACGGCACCTCACAGCAGATGGCCTGGCGTAAGCTGTTGGCCTCGCCATTGGAAAGCCACCGGCGCAAGCACTTGGTCAATCTGCGATTCATCCCAAAGGGTGGCAAAGCTTTTACCTACGCCAGGATGAATCCGATCCGGTGCGATCAATGACAAAGGCCACAAGACAAAAGCGTTCTTGAGAATTTCGGCGCGCGGCAGGATCAATCCATCGAAATTGCCGACCTGCTCGCCATACAGCAGCACGTCGATATCCAGTGGCAAGCCCTTGCGATCCGGCGCGTAACGACCATTGTCGGCCTCGATGAACTTGAGGCGACGGTCCAGCCCCATTAGCGGAAGGTCGGTGAACGCCGACACGACGAAATTGAAGAACGGCCCGCTCTTGATACCCACTGGCTGACTTTCGAACACGGCCGAACAGCGCATATCCACGAGAAAACCGGCCAGCGCTTCAAGCCCCGCGCACAAATGGGTTTCACGCTCGATATTGCTGCCGAGCCCGAGAAAAACCTGTGTCAGCGACATCCGCGCTCGATCTCCACGCCAACGCCGTTGGCCGCCGGTACGGCGCCTGGCTTGATCACTTTCAGGCGCAGCCAGGTGATCTGGAACTCTTCCATGAGCGCCTGGGCCAGTCGTTCGGCAAACGTCTCGACCAGTTGGAACTGCGCCTGCTCGGCAAATGCCTGGATACGCGAGGACACGCTGGCATAGTCGAGCGCCAGGGTCAGGTCGTCGCCCGCGGCAGCCGGGCGGTTGTCCCAGGCGAAGCTCAGGTCAAGCCGCAAACACTGTCGGATGCCTCGCTCCCAGTCGTAGGCACCGATAACCGTGTCGACTTCCAGGCCTTCGATAAACACTCTGTCCAAGCACTTTTCTCCGCAGCACGACAAGGGCGCATTGCCCCGTTAGAATCAGGGCGTCCTCGCCCGGAATGGTTAGCATGTTTTGGTTACTGGCGATCCTCGCCTACCTGCTCGGCTCACTGTCCTTCGCCATTTTGCTCAGCCGCCTGACCGGTCGTCCGGATCCGCGAATGAGTGGCTCAGGCAATGCCGGCGCCACCAACATGCTGCGCCTGGCCGGACGTAAACTTGCCGTCCTGACCCTGCTGGGCGATCTCTGCAAAGGCTTGTTCCCGGTACTGGTCGCCAGCCTTGCAGGACTCTCGTTGCAGCAGCAGGCCTGGATCGGCGTCTGCGCGGTCATTGGCCATTTGTTTCCACTGTACTTTCGCTTTCGCGGCGGCAAGGGTGTCGCCACCGCTGCCGGCATGCTGCTGGGCCTGTATCCCCCCGCCGCACTGCTTGCCGTTCTCACTTGGCTGCTGACTTTCTATCTGACCCGCACCAGCTCCCTGGCCGCGCTGATCACAACGCCGTTGACCCTGCCGCTACTGGCGTGGCAGGAACCGGCGGCCTTGCTGCCAATGACGGCGCTGGTTGCGTTGATCGTCTGGCGTCATCGGAGCAATCTACGCGACCTGTTCGCCGGGCGCGAACGGCATTTCTAAACGGTGCTTCACAGCGGTGACAACTGCTCCATGGGCCAACGTGCCTGCACACTGATCGCTAAGCTTTCATGTTGGCCCGCCTGCAGCCGCTGGCAACCGGCAAAGGCGATCATCGCGCCGTTATCCGTGCAGAACTCCGGCCGGGCGTAGTAAACGTCGCCCTTCATGTCGCCGAGCATTTTTTCCAGGGATAGCCGCAAAGCCTTGTTCGCACTCACGCCGCCGGCAATCACCAGGCGCTTGAGCCCGGCCTGTTTCAAGGCGCGCTTGCACTTGATGGTCAAAGTCTCTACCACGGCCTGCTGGAACGCCAGGGAGATGTCGCAACGGGCTTGTTCACTGTCGTCCCCGGCGTTGACGCACTGCTGCCATGTATTGAGCGCAAAGGTTTTCAGGCCGCTGAAGCTGAAGTCCAGGCCGGGTCGATCACACATCGGACGTGGAAATACGAAACGTCCTTCTAGCCCCTGGGTTGCCAGCCGTGCGATCTCCGGTCCGCCAGGGTAATTGAGGCCCATCATCTTCGCAGTCTTGTCGAAAGCTTCACCGGCGGCATCGTCGAGCGATTCGCCCATGAGCGCGTATTGGCCGATTCCATCCACACGGACCAACTGCGTGTGACCGCCTGACACCAACAAAGCGACGAACGGAAACTCCGGCGGTTGAGGCTCCAGCATCGGCGCCAGCAAATGACCTTCCATGTGATGTACACCCAGCGCCGGAATGCCCCAGGCAAACGCCAGCGCCTGGGCGCAGGACGCGCCAACCAGCAGCGCGCCGACCAGGCCGGGGCCGGCGGTATAGGCGATGGCGTCAATCTCCGTCGGCACGCAGCCCGCCTCGGTCAAGACCTGGCGGATCAAGGGCAGCATGCGCTTGACGTGGTCGCGGGAGGCAAGCTCAGGCACCACGCCACCGTAGGCTCGATGCAAGTCGATCTGGCTGAACAGCGCATCGGCCAGCAGGCCGCGCTCACTGTCGTAGAGTGCGACGCCGGTTTCGTCGCAGGACGTTTCTAATCCCAGTACTAGCATGGGTTTGCGCCTTGTAGAGGCTGAATTCGAAGGCGCGCATAATAGTCGCCGCGTTGTGCCCCGACCAGCGGTTTTCGATCAGAGGCTTTGCATTCCGAGCGATGAGGGGTTAACATCCGCAACCCTTAAAAACCGACGTCTTCAAGTGCTCTTTTGCCGCGAGGATGTTGACCCCGGTAATGAATGAAGGTAGCTCTGGATGCCAGCCGTCAAAGTAAAAGAGAACGAACCCTTCGACGTAGCTCTGCGTCGTTTCAAGCGCTCCTGCGAAAAAGCCGGTGTTCTGGCTGAAGTTCGTAGCCGCGAATTCTACGAGAAGCCGACTTCTGAGCGTAAGCGCAAAGCAGCAGCCGCTGTTAAGCGTCACGCCAAGAAAGTTCAGCGCGAACAGCGCCGCGCCGTACGTCTGTACTAATACACAGACGTCCGTAGCAAGCTTCTGCCTAGCCCGGCCCTCAAGCCGGGCTTATGGCATTTGCGGAAACCGCTTGATGCTTTACTCGTCAAAGCCGCAGACGCGACCTAGACAACCCGCTTCACCGCGTCAGACCTGGCTCTTTTGCCAGCGGTGCACGTCTTTTCTGACGAGCCTTCCAAGGCTACTGACGAGCACACCCTGATTCCTCTAACGACGATCAGCCCAAGGCACCTGCTTGCGTGCCCGCTTGATGAGCTATCCGAGGCCAGATCGGCCGTTACCGGACTCAGCGCAACACATTCACATGGTCGAATACTGATAGCCATTAACGTCAGTGGATAATCGGCAGATACACTTCCCGACAGCAATGATGCAGACGACCCGGTCGAGCCAACGCCTTACCGTGCCTCAGACCCAGGAACCGATGACGCCCTGCTGTTTCGGACCTTATTTCGCGCAGTGATGATGAGAACGCCATGGCCGGGCTAATTCCCCAGAGCTTTATTGACGACCTCCTGAACCGCACCGACATCGTCGATGTGGTCAGTTCTCGCCTGCAAATGAAGAAAGCAGGCAAGAACTACACAGCCTGCTGCCCGTTTCACAAAGAAAAAACCCCGTCCTTCAGTGTCAGCCCGGACAAACAGTTTTATTACTGCTTTGGCTGCGGCGCTGGCGGCAACGCTCTCGGCTTCATCATGGACCACGACAACCTGGACTTCCCCCAGGCCGTCGAAGAATTGGCCAAAGCCGCAGGCATGGAAATACCCCGTGAGGAAAGCGGCCGGCAGCAAAAGCCGCGCCAACCCACCGACTCACCGCTCTACCCGCTGCTGACGGCGGCAGCCGATTTTTACCGCCAGGCACTCAAAAGCCATCCGGCCCGCAAGGCAGCAGTGGATTACCTCAAGGGCCGCGGCCTGACCGGCGAGATCGCCCGGGACTTCGGCCTCGGCTTCGCCCCGCCCGGCTGGGACAATCTCTACAAACATCTGAGCAGCGACACCTTGCAACAGCGCGCCATGATCGACGCCGGCCTGCTGATTGAAAACGCCGAGACCGGCAAGCGCTACGACCGCTTCCGCGACCGAGTGATGTTCCCGATCCGCGATTCACGCGGACGAATCATCGCCTTTGGCGGCCGTGTGCTGGGCGACGACAAGCCCAAGTACCTGAACTCCCCGGAAACCCCGGTTTTTCATAAAGGCCAGGAACTCTACGGCCTCTATGAGGCACGCAAGAACAACCGCAACCTCGACGAGATCATCGTCGTCGAGGGCTACATGGACGTCATCGCCCTGGCTCAACAAGGCCTGCGCAACGCTGTCGCGACCCTGGGCACGGCCACCAGCGAAGAGCATATGAAGCGCCTGTTTCGGGTCGTGCCCAGCGTGCTGTTCTGCTTCGACGGCGACCAGGCCGGCCGCAATGCCGCCTGGCGTGCACTGGAAGCGACGCTACCTTGCCTGCAGGACGGACGACGCGCGCGCTTCTTGTTCCTGCCCGAGGGCGAAGACCCGGACACCCTGGTGCGCTCCGAAGGCACCGATGCGTTCCGGGCGCGAATCAACCAACATGCGCAACCGCTGGCCGATTACTTTTTCCAACAACTGACCGAGGAAGCCGACCCGCGCTCGCTAGAAGGCAAGGCCCACATGGCGACCCTGGCGGCACCGCTGATCGATAAAGTCCCCGGCGCCAACCTTCGGACGCTGATGCGTCAGCGGCTGACCGAAATCACCGGCCTCAACAGCGAAGCGATGAACCAGCTGGTCCACAACGCCCCCCAAGAGGCGCCGCCAGCCTACGATCCGGGCGTCGATTACGACGCGATGCCAGATTTCGCCGACTATCATCAACCTCAGCAGGACTACGCGCCCGCCCAGGATTGGACGCCCAAGAAGCCCGGCAGCGGCGGCAAGAAATGGGACAAGAAACCCTGGGACAAGAATGGCAAGCGGGGCGATCGCGACCAGCCACGTGCCCCGCGCGTGCCGGCCGCCGTCGAACCACCAACACTGGCCGCCCTGCGCACTTTGCTCCACCACCCGCAACTGGCTGAAAAAGTCGAGGACGCCGGACACTTCGCCGCCGAGGACCACAGCAACACACAATTGCTGATCGCACTCCTTGAAGCTGTGCAGAAGAACCCCAAGCTAAACTCATTCCAGTTGATCGCACGGTGGCATGGTACCGAGCAGGGGCGCCTGTTGAAGGCGCTGGCCGAAAAGGAATGGCTGATAGACGGAGAGAACCTTGAACAACAGTTTTTCGACACCATTACTAGCTTGTCCGCCCGCCAACGCGAGCGAAACCTGGAACAACTTCTGCGCAAGGCTCGCCAAAGCGAGCTGACCAGCGAAGAGAAAAATCAACTGCGTGATTTACTCAGCCGCAATGTTTGCGCATCAAACCCGACCTCAACTGGCGCGTGAGGTCACAGCTCAGGTATAATCCTCGGCTTGTTTTTTGCCCGCCAAGACCTTCAGTGGATAGGGTGTTATGTCCGGAAAAGCGCAACAGCAGTCTCGTATCAAAGAGTTGATCCTATTGGGTCGTGAGCAGGGCTACCTGACTTACGCGGAGGTCAACGACCACCTGCCGGAGGATATTTCAGATCCGGAACAGGTGGAAGACATCATCCGCATGATCAATGACATGGGGATCAACGTATTCGAGGTTGCTCCAGATAAGGATGCCCTTATGCTGGCCGACGCCGATACCGACGAGGCGGCCGCTGAAGAAGCGGCCGCAGCGTTGGCAGCGGTCGAGACCGACATTGGTCGCACCACGGACCCCGTGCGCATGTACATGCGCGAAATGGGTACGGTAGAGCTCCTCACGCGTGAAGGCGAAATCGAAATCGCCAAGCGTATTGAAGAAGGCATCCGCGAAGTGATGGGCGCAATCGCGCACTTCCCTGGCACGGTCGACCATATTCTCTCCGAGTACACCCGCGTCACCACCGAAGGTGGTCGCCTGTCCGACGTTCTGAGCGGCTATATCGACCCGGACGACGGCATCGCGCCGCCTGCCGCCGAGGTTCCGCCACCGATCGACCCGAAAGCCGTCAAGGCCGACGACGAGACCGATGACGACGAAGCCGAAGCCAGCGACGACGAAGAAGAAGCCGAAAGCGGTCCGGATCCGGTCATCGCTGCGCAGCGTTTCGGCGCCGTGGCCGACCAGATGGAAATCACCCGCAAGGCGCTGAAAAAGCATGGCCGCTCCAACAAGCAGGCGATCGCCGAGCTGTTGGCGCTGGCCGAGCTGTTCATGCCGATCAAGCTGGTGCCCAAGCAGTTCGAAGGCCTGGTCGAGCGCGTTCGCAGTGCCTTGGATCGCTTGCGTCAGCAAGAGCGCGCGATCATGCAGCTTTGCGTTCGTGATGCCCGTATGCCGCGTGCCGACTTCCTGCGCCAGTTCCCGGGCCATGAAATCGACGAAAGCTGGACCGACGCACTGGCCAAAGGCAAGAGCAAATACGCCGAAGCCATTGCTCGCCTGCAGCCGGACATCATCCGTTGCCAGCAGAAGTTGAGCGCGCTGGAGGCCGAGACCGGCCTGAGCATCGCCGAGATCAAGGACATCAACCGTCGCATGTCGATCGGCGAGGCCAAGGCCCGCCGCGCGAAGAAAGAGATGGTCGAAGCGAACTTGCGCCTGGTGATCTCCATCGCCAAGAAGTACACCAACCGCGGCCTGCAATTCCTCGACCTGATCCAGGAAGGCAACATCGGTCTGATGAAGGCGGTGGACAAGTTCGAATACCGTCGCGGCTACAAGTTCTCGACCTATGCCACCTGGTGGATCCGTCAGGCGATCACTCGCTCGATCGCCGACCAGGCCCGCACCATCCGTATCCCGGTGCACATGATCGAGACGATCAACAAGCTCAACCGCATTTCCCGGCAGATGTTGCAGGAAATGGGTCGTGAACCGACCCCGGAAGAGCTGGGCGAACGCATGGAAATGCCTGAGGACAAGATCCGCAAGGTATTGAAGATCGCCAAAGAGCCGATCTCCATGGAAACCCCGATCGGTGATGACGAAGACTCCCATCTGGGCGACTTCATCGAAGACTCCACCATGCAGTCGCCGATCGACGTCGCCACCGTCGAGAGTCTCAAGGAAGCGACTCGCGAAGTACTCTCCGGCCTCACAGCACGTGAAGCCAAGGTACTGCGCATGCGCTTCGGCATCGACATGAATACCGACCACACCCTTGAGGAAGTCGGTAAGCAGTTCGACGTGACGCGTGAACGGATTCGTCAGATCGAAGCCAAGGCGTTGCGCAAACTGCGCCACCCGACGCGAAGCGAACACTTGCGTTCGTTCCTCGACGAGTGACCTTCAAACCCCCGGCCCTGCCGGGGGTTTTGTTATGTGCAGATAAAACGTCCTTCGCTGCCACCCCCTCCCTATTGCCCGTCTACACTCGAAACATCCTCCCCAAGCCATGACGAGACCGTAGATGCCCAGACTGACGGCCGCGCTTTTGCTGTCACTGATGACCTGGACCGCAACGGCCGGCGCGTTGACGCTTACCGATGAAGAACGCCGCTGGCTCAAGGACCATCCCGACCTGCGCCTGGGTGTCGACGCCTCATGGCCGCCGTTCGAATTTCGTGACGACCAAGGCCGCTACCAGGGCTTGGCTGCCGATTATGTTGAAATCATCCGCGAGCAGCTGGCCGTTACGCTTACGCCCATCGAACCTGTCAGTTGGACCGTGGTTCTGGAACAGGTTGCGCAGGGCAAGATCGATCTGCTGCCCGGCATCATGTCCACCCCCGAACGCCAGAACTACTTGGCATTCACGCGCCCTTACCTTGATTTTCCGATTGTCATCCTTGCCCATCACGGCGGCGCCCAACCGCGCAGACTGGAAGATCTTTACGGGTTGAAAATCGCCGTGGTGGAAAACTATGCCCCCCATGAACTGTTGCGTAACCATCATCCCGACCTGAACCTGGTTGCGCTGCCCAACGTCAGCTCGGCCTTGCAGGCGTTGGCGACCGACAAAGTGGATGCCGTGGTGGGCGACTTGGCATCCAGTGTCTGGAGCCTGCGCCAACTCAAGCTCGACGGACTCTACGTGAGCGGGGAAACGCCTTATCGTTATCAGCTGGCGATGGCCGTCCCGCAGGAAAACAGCATACTGGTGGGCATCCTGGACAAGGTCATGGCGGATATGTCGCCAGCCGAAATCGCTGAGATCCAGGAAAAATGGATCGGCAACGTACGCGATTATCGGCGGTTCTGGTCGGACCTGCTGGTCTACGGCCTGCCAGGACTACTGCTGCTGGTCGGTATTCTGGCCGTGGTGATTCGCATCAATCGCCGCCTTAGCTCGGAAATCGCCCGACGCGTCGATCTCGAACAAGAGCTGCGCAGCAGCGAATACCATTATCGCGGATTGGTCGAGAGCCTTTCGGCTATTGCTTGGGAAGCCAGGGTCAGCGACTTTACCTACAGCTATGTGTCGCCCCATGCCGAAGAGCTGCTCGGCTATCCCCTCGCCCATTGGCTCATTCCGGGCTTCTGGCGCAACATCATTCATCCGGCCGATCTCATCCGCGCCCAGACCTATTGCGATCACGAAGTGCTCGCCGGTCGCGACCATTGCATCGATTACCGGGTGATCACCGCTGACGGTCGCTGTTTGTGGGTACGGGACATCGTCAGCCTGATCAAGCATGGCCACGAGCCGTTGATGCGCGGATTGATGATCGACATCAGCGAAGCCAAGCACACCGAGGAAGCGCTGCGCCTTTCCGAGCAAAAGTTCGCCTCGGTGTTTCGCCAATGCCCGGACATCCTGGTGATTGCACGGCTGCATGACGGCTGCCTGCTGGAAGTCAACAAAGCCTTTGAAGAACAGATCGGCCTGACTGCCGCGCAAGTCGTGGGCAAAAGCGCCACCAACCTGGACATCTGGGGTATACAGGGCGTTGGCCCTGGTCTGCTGCTGCGCTTGCAGGCCGGGAGCATTCGCAACCTTGAAATGCCCTTCCGGCGAAATAATGGCCAAGTCTTCACCGGGCTGATTTCCGCCGAACCCTTCGATCTCGACACGACGCCCGCCCTGGTCGTGGTCGTGCGAGACATCAGCCAGCTCAAGGAAACCCAACAGCAGCTGCAAACCTCCGAAGAGAAGTTCGCCAAGGCTTTCCATGCTTCGCCCGATGGCCTGTTGCTGTCCCGGCAGAGCGACGGGCTGCTGATTGAAGTCAACGACGGCTTCAGCCGCATTACCGGCTTCAACAGCGCATTGTCGGTCGACCGTTCCACCCTCGACCTGGGCATCTGGGTCGATCTCAACGAACGCAAACAGATGCTCGACCTGTTGCAGCGAGACGGTTTCGTGAGGGATTTCAGCTGCCATATCCGCCGCAACGACGGGCAGATCCGGCTCTGCGAAGTGTCCAGTCGCCCCCTGCCCATCGGCAACGAAGACTGCATGCTGACCATCGCCCGGGATATCACCGAACGCCACTTCATGCAGGAAAAACTGCAACAGGCCGCCACGGTGTTCGAGAGCACCGCCGAGGGCGTATTGATCACCGACACGCAACAGCACATCAGCGCGGTGAACCGAGCCTTCACCGAAATCACCGGCTATAGCGAAACCGAAGCCCTGGGCCATACGCCTCGTTTGCTGGCGTCCGGCCTGCATGACAGCGCGTTTTACGCCGCGATGTGGCACCAACTGACGGCCGAGGGCCACTGGCAGGGAGAAATATCCAACCGACGCAAGAACGGCGAGCTGTATCCCAGTTGGCTGACCATCAGCGCCGTGCGCAACCAGGAACAGCACATCACCCACTTCGTCGCGGTTTTTGCCGACATCTCCAGCCTCAAACACGCCCAGGCGCGGCTCGATTACCAAGCGCATCACGACCCGCTTACCGGCCTGCCGAATCGCACCTTGTTCGAAAGTCGTTTGCTGACAGCGCTCAACAACCAGCAGGAGAACGGCGGCCAGGGCGCGGTATTGTTCCTTGACCTGGATCGTTTCAAGCACATCAACGACAGTCTCGGACACCCGGTCGGCGACCTGCTGCTCAAGGGCATTGCCGTGCGCCTGCGTGAGCAGCTACGGGATATCGACACCGTCGCGCGCCTGGGTGGCGATGAATTCATCATCCTGCTGCCCGGCCTGCAACAGCCCAGCGATGCCGAGCATATCGCCCAAAAACTCCTTAGCTGTTTTGGCGCGCCTTTCCAGGCGGGTGAACATGAGTTTTTCATCAGCGCCAGCATCGGCACCAGCTTGTATCCGCAGGACGGCTGCGACGTCGCCACGCTGGTCAAGAATGCCGACGCGGCGATGTACCGTTCCAAGGCCAAGGGCCGCAACCGGGTGGAAAGCTACACCCGCGACCTCACCGCCCAAGCCAGTGAGCGCGTGGCGTTGGAACACGAACTGCGACGAGCGATAGAGCGCAACGAGTTGTCATTGTCTTTCCAGCCGAAGATCAGCCTCATCGACAACCGGCTGGTGGGCGCCGAAGCGCTTATTCGCTGGACTCATCCAACGTTTGGCGATGTACCGCCTGAGCATTTCATTCCGCTGGCCGAAGAAAACGGCATGATCCTGCAGATCGGCGACTGGGTGCTCGAAACCGCTTGCCGGCAACTTCATGAGTGGAACAGCAGCCACGACAGTCTCGGCCCGCTGTCCGTAAATTTGGCGGGGGTCCAACTGCGCCAACCCAATCTGTTGGGCCGCATCGAGCAGCTATTGCGGGAAAACCATCTTGAGCCTGGCTTATTGCAACTGGAGATTACTGAAAACTTCATCATGAGCCAGGCCGAGGAAGCCTTGGCGGTGCTGCACCAACTGAAAAAACTTGGCGTGCAACTGGCCATAGACGACTTCGGCACGGGTTATTCCTCCCTCAGCTACCTCAAGCGCTTGCCACTGGACATCCTCAAGATCGACCAGTCCTTCGTCCGCGGCCTGCCCGATGACCCTCACGATGCGGCCATCGTCCGGGCAATTATCGCCCTGGGCCGGAGCATGCAATTCACCATCATCGCCGAAGGCGTCGAAACCTTGGCCCAACAGCAATTCCTCGCTGAGGAAGGCTGCGAACAAATCCAGGGCTACATCGTCAGCCTGCCCCTGTGCGCCGAAGAGTTCGCCGCTACGTTTCTGCATGTGACCGTATCGGATTATTCGGATAGCACAGCCGAGAAACCGTCGCTATAATCCGCGGCCTACTGAGGGCCTATAGCTCAGTTGGTTAGAGCAGAGGACTCATAATCCTTTGGTCCACGGTTCGAGTCCGTGTGGGCCCACCAATTCGAAAGCCGCGCATTGCGCGGCTTTTGTCGTTCCAGGGCGTGGAAAATCCAGGCCACGCCATCGTCTTTTTTGCTTCCCCTCACTTACAATCGAAAATTCCCGCCCCCCATCGAGACGCCCATCATCGCCAGCCCCAGCCTTTCCCGACTGTTCCTCGAGCTGTTCTGGCAACTCAGCATCCTGGTGGTGCCAGCCTTTTTTGTCACGATACTGCCGCCCCCGCTGGCTTTGCTGGCGGTGGTGTTCCTCGGATTGATGATGGGACTCGCTGCGCGACTGGGTTTCTCTGCGGTGGGACGAGGCGTTGCCCGGCTGACAGTCGGGGCAGTGTTTGGCCTGGGTTTCAGCCTGGGTCGAGCGTTGCCTGAATGGTGGGGGATTTTGGTGGCGATTGTCGGCATCGTGGCCGGGCTCGCTTGCGTCAGTAGCTGGGAGCGGCGCCTCGGATTGGCGCCAGCGTCGGCGCCCAAGAATGGTCCGAGCGCCTGGGGTGGAAACGAGCCGCAGCTGACGCCCGAGGGCGAGCCGATCCGGGTGTTCAACCACGGCGAAATCGCCATGGGCGGCCCTGTCTGTTGCGACTATCTGTTTCCCGATGGCGTGCTTTTGCAAGGGCTCGGTGCTTCGGCGGTGTTTTCCAATGACGGCCGTTACTTTGCAGCGCCCGTGCCGTCCCGGCAGGAATGGGGGCTGGTGGTCCTCGACCGCCAGCAACGCAAGGTATACCGCTGTGCCGACAGCGAGTTCTGGGAGCTGGACGTCATGGACCTCGAGCAGTTGAGCGGCCGCCATAGCCCACTGGTGGACAACAGCGTGCGCCAGGCCCGGTTGGATGAGCTGCTACAAACCGCCGAGGTGACTGACCTGATTCCCGTCGCGGACCTTTGGCTGGAGCCTGGCTGGCATCCGGACAATATCGCGCACACCTTCGCGCGATCCTCTGCCGATGGGCGACACTGCCTAGAGGGCCACATCTTGTTGCCCTCGACCTTTCGCGATCTGGACCAACCGCTGGAGCCGTTGTACTCGCCGCGCTATGCCGTCAGCGTCAACGGGCAACCGTCCGGGCTGGCGATGGACGGCGATGCGCCGTTGATATGGGGCACCGATCACCGCACCTTGGTGTGCCTGGCCCGCGAGCAGGCCAACGATGCAGAGGGCGACCAGTATTGGCTATGGCAACTGGACAGCGGCTGGCGCGCCCTGCCCTCACCTTGGGTAAGCGCCGCCGCCGAGCCTTCTTTCTACTGGCATGACGTGTTGAGCCTCGATGCAAGCCATGTGCGTATCGGCGCGTACCTCGACTATCCGCGCCCGGGTTCCGGCCGGTATGGCTACCGCCTGGACAGTATCCACAGCGATACCGAGGCCCAGACCGGTCATGACGCCCAAGGTCGGGTGCAGGTCGCCGAATTCAAACTGACCCGCATGGCCATTGTGATGCCGTTGGACAGCCAGGGGCGGCGAGGCGACTCGTCCATCGAGACGCAACCTTTGCTGGACGGAGTAAGGGCTCGCCTGACCTGGCTTTGCGACAATCGCGAAGGGCTGGGTGGTTATCGCTGCCAGATCGGAGAATGGACCTTGCCGGGGAGCTGGTTCCTGGATCACCGGGTCTCTGATTGCGGGCGCTACCTGGCGCTGCTGCCTTTTGAAGAGTCGTCGAAGATCGCCACCCATGGGGTGGTCGCGGACGTGCAGGGCCGGCGTCTTCTGCAGGGTCCCGCGATGTGGGTAGAGCGAATACTCGATTTTCGTGATGGACGGTTGAGTCTGGCGGTGATCGCAGGTCGTCTTGATAACGACGTGGAAACCACTCCGTTGCAGCGCTTCAGCGTCGCCGCGCCAGCGATCGGCAACGACTCGTCTTTCTTTCGTCCTGACGAGCGAACCCGGCTTTTTTACGAGACGATGCAGTTGCAGCCGAAAGATTGCCAATTGAACCTCGTCGCCCCGTGGCGCCTGGTCGATCGCCCGCAAGCGGCCACCGCCGACGGCGACTTCATTCAGCCCGCGCCAAATCATCAGGATGCCGCCTGGCTGTTCGGCAGCGAGACGGAATACGCCGACAGTTGGGTGCGTGCCGGTACGCCCCGTCTTGGAGGGCATCTGCTGACGGCGTCAGGTTGCGCGCTGGTTGACCTGGCGCCCTCGATGATCTGGTCGGCGGATGGCCGTTACCTGGCCCTGACCCGCATGGCAACCGACGTGACAGAACAGTGTGGAAGCTACCGGGGCTGGCAACTGCTGCTGCTTGATGTCCAGGACCGCACGGTGCGGGTTCATCCGCAATGGCTGGGCAATCGACCGTTGTTCGAGGGCTTTGATGAAAGTCAGCTGCGAATACGCTGTTTCGAGCGGGAATGGGAAGCGCAAGACACTGAAGACCCGGGCTCGGTGCAGGCGTTCTCGCTGGACGTTTTGCTGCAAGCGCCCATCGAACAGCTGGTCTGCCAGGACGGTTTCTGGCTCAACGCTTCGCAAACGCAGCGGGCAGCGGCCTGGCAAGCGCTGGCTTTACCTGCCATTGGCTATTTCGAGCGCTAGAGCCTGTAACATGCCCGACTTTGATGCTAGCGCCGGAGCCGACCGTGACTGACACCCGCCCCCTCGTCCTCGACGAAATCGATCGCCAGTTGATCGCGGCGCTGCAAATCAATGCTCGCGAAAGCGTCGCCATGCTCGCCCGACAATTGGGCATTGCCCGAACGACGGTGACGTCACGGCTGGCGCGGCTGGAAAAAACCAACGTGATCACCGGGTATGGCGTGCGCCTGGGGCAACGAGTGATCGATGGCGGCTTGCAGGCTTACGTTGGAATCAAGGTTCAACCGCGCTCCGGCAAGGAAGTGCTGCGACGCTTGAGCGCCATGGCTCAAGTCCAGCAATTGTGTGCGGTCAGCGGCGAATTCGATTACGTGGCGTGGCTGCGCACGGACTCGCCGGAGCAACTGGATCAGTTGCTTGACCAGATCGGCGGCGTGGACGGGGTTGATAAGACCACCACATCGATCATTCTCAGCAGCAAGATTGATCGGGGCCAGCCGGTCTGAAGCCTGATTCGTCATTAACGATCACCGCGACGTCATAATGACGTAAACCCGCTAAAAACAACGACACATTGCGTCTTATTAACGTGTTTCACCCTCTCTAGAATGGCTGGCATCTTTCCTATACTCAGACGCTCACGCCGCGTCGAGCCGCCCATCAAGGTCAGCCATGAACAAGAACAATCGCCACCCCGCAGATGGCAAGAAGCCCATCACCATTTTTGGACCGGATTTTCCGTTCGCCTTTGACGATTGGATCGAACACCCGGCCGGCCTCGGCGCTATTCCCGAGCACTACCACGGGGCCGAAGTGGCGATTGTCGGGGCCGGCATCGCTGGCCTGGTGGCGGCTTATGAGTTGATGAAAATGGGCCTCAAGCCTGTGGTCTATGAGGCCTCGAAGCTGGGCGGGCGCCTGCGTTCCCAGGCGTTCAACGGCGCCGACGGCATCGTAGCCGAGCTGGGTGGTATGCGTTTCCCGGTGTCGTCCACGGCGTTTTATCACTACGTCGACAAGCTGGGCCTGGAGACAAAACCCTTCCCCAACCCGCTGACCTCGGCCTCGGGCAGCACTGTGATCGATTTGGAAGGCCAGACCTATTACGCCGAACGCATGGCTGACCTCCCCGCGCTGTTCCAGGAAGTCGCCGATGCCTGGGCCGATGCGCTGGAGGCCGGCTCGCGCTTTGGCGAGATCCAGCAAGCGATCCGCGACCGCGACGTGCCACGCCTCAAGGAACTGTGGAACACTCTGGTGCCACTGTGGGATGACCGCACCTTCTACGACTTCGTCGCTACCTCCAAGGCCTTCGCCAAGCTTTCGTTCCAACACCGCGAAGTGTTCGGCCAGGTCGGTTTCGGCACCGGCGGCTGGGACTCGGACTTCCCCAACTCGATGCTCGAAATCTTCCGCGTGGTGATGACCAACTGCGACGACCATCAACATCTAGTGGTTGGCGGGGTGGAGCAGGTACCGCATGGGATCTGGAAACACGTGCCGGAGCGCTGCGCGTATTGGCCGCAAGGCACCAGCCTGAATTCGTTGCACCTGGGCGCGCCTCGTAGCGGCGTGAAACGTATTGCACGGGCCGACAACGGTCGGTTCAGCGTGACTGACGTCTGGGGCGACACGCGTGAATATGCCGCCGTGCTGGTGACTTGCCAGACCTGGCTGTTGACCACCCAGATCGAGTGCGAGGAAGCGCTGTTCTCGCAAAAAATGTGGATGGCCCTGGACCGCACCCGCTATATGCAGGCGTCAAAGACTTTCGTGATGGTCGACCGGCCATTCTGGAAGGACAAGGATCCGGAAACCGGCCGCGACCTGATGAGCATGACGCTCACCGACCGCCTGACCCGTGGTACTTACCTGTTCGACAACGGCGACGACAAGCCAGGGGTGATTTGCCTGTCCTACTCCTGGATGAGCGATGCGCTGAAGATGCTCCCGTATCCCGTGGAGAAACGCGTGAGGCTGGCACTCGATGCCCTCAAGAAAATCTATCCGAAGGTGGACATCGCGGCGCGGATCATTGGCGATCCCATTACCGTGTCCTGGGAAGCCGATCCGTATTTCCTTGGCGCATTCAAGGGCGCCCTGCCCGGCCACTACCGTTACAACCAGCGCATGTACGCGCATTTCATGCAGGACGACATGCCGGCCGAACAAAAAGGGATCTTTATCGCTGGCGACGACGTCTCATGGACACCCGCCTGGGTTGAAGGCGCGGTGCAGACCTCGCTCAATGCCGTGTGGGGAATCATGAAACATTTCGGCGGTGAAACTCACCCCGAGAACCCGGGTCCAGGTGATGTGTTCGACGAAATCGGTCCCATCGCCCTGCCCGAATAAAAGGAGTTTTCGATGCGCGTAGCCCTTTACCAATGCCCACCACTGCCGATGGACCCGGCCGGCAACCTGCAGCGCCTGCACCAAGTCGCGCTGGAAGCCAGGGGCGCCGATGTATTGGTGCTGCCGGAAATGTTCCTGACCGGCTACAACATCGGCGTCGATGCGGTGAATGTACTGGCGGAGGTCTACAACGGCGAATGGGCGCAGCAGATTGGTCGAATCGCCAAGGCGGCCGGCCTGGCGATTCTCTATGGCTATCCTGAACGCAGCGCAGACGGGCAGATCTACAACGCCGTCCAACTGATCGATGCCCACGGCGAACGCCTGGCGAACTATCGCAAGAGCCACCTGTTCGGCGACCTGGATCATACGATGTTCAGCGCCGGCGACGCGGCGCTGCCAATCGTGGAGCTCAACGGCTGGAAGCTCGGTTTCCTGATCTGCTACGACTTGGAATTCCCGGAAAATGCCCGGCGCCTGGCCTTGGCCGGCGCCGAGTTGATCCTGGTGCCGACCGCCAACATGCAGCCCTACGACTTCATCGCCGACGTCACCGTGCGTGCGCGGGCTATCGAGAATCAATGCTTCGTCGCCTACGCCAATTATTGCGGCCATGAAGGCGAATTGCGCTATTGCGGCCAAAGCAGCATCGCCGCACCGGACGGCAGCCGCCCTGCCCTGGCGGGGCTGGACGAGGCCTTGATCGTGGGCGAGCTGGATCGCCAACTGATGGAAGACTCCCGCGCCGCCTACAACTATCTGCATGACCGTCAGCCAACGCTTTACGGCGACTTGCATAAACACTGACCCGAACGAATCCGCTAGCATGAGCAGATCTTTTTCCTGGAAATGCTCATGCTGGCCGCCGATTCCCTCCATCCTCACACTGAAACCCTGGCCCACGGCCTGCAGGTGACATTGCGTCATGCCTGCGGCCTCAAACGCTGCGCAGCGGTGTTGCGCGTGGCGGCCGGCGGTCACGATGCGCCTGAGGCCTGGCCGGGATTGGCGCACTTTCTCGAGCATCTTTTCTTCCTAGGGACAGAGCGCTTTCCCACAGGTCAGAACCTGATGGCCTACGTGCAGGGCCACGGCGGGCAAATCAACGCACGCACCAGCGAACGCACCACCGATTTTTTCCTTGAACTCCCCCCCGCTGCCCTGGCCGGCGGGCTGGAGCGGCTGTCGGACATGCTCAGTCATCCGCGCCTGGACGAAGAGAGCCAGTTGCGGGAGCGGGAAGTACTGCACGCTGAATTCATTGCCTGGTCCCAGGACACAGCGGCCCAGCGACAGGTTGCCCTGCATGACGGCTTGTCGGCCGCTCACCCGCTGCGAGGCTTCCATGCGGGCAATCGCGACAGCCTGGCGGTGTCACAGCCTGAATTTCAAACGGCACTGCACGGTTTATATCGGCGTTTCTATCAGAGCGGGCAAATGACCTTGAGCCTGGTCGGCCCGCAAGGCATCGAGGCCTTGCGTACGCTGGCCGCCACGTTTGCTGAAAGCGTTCCTGCGGGTAAAACGGTGGACAGGCCATTGCCGCCGCCACTCATGGAGACCTCCGAGGCCAGTTATCAACGCGCTCGTGCGGGCGGTCGGGACATGCTGTTTGCCTTCGAGCAACTGCCGGTCGCCTCGCCCCAAGCCCTGGACTTCCTGTGCCATTGGCTGAACACCCATAAACCGGGCAGCTTGTTGGCGCTGTTGCGCCAGCGCGGCCTGGCCGACAGCCTCAAGGCCACACCGCTGTACGAATTTGCCGGCCAGGCATTGCTGCGCATCGAACTCAAGCTCGACAACGGCCAGATACCTGCCGATATCCAGCCATTGCTGCGCGATTGGCTGGGGTTCGTTGCCGCCCACGATGACTGGGCGCCGTTGCGCAAGGAATTCACCGCACGGCTGCAACGTCGTCAACAGACGGCAACAGCCCTGCAACTGGCTCGCGGGGACAGCGAAGGACGCGACGGCCCCCTGTCGGAAAACGACTTGATGCGGCTCAGGGCAATCCTCACGCAATTGCACCCGGTGGAAAACGTCGTCGGGCCATGGCAGTTGCCGCCGCCCAACCCGTTCCTGCAAACCGCCAGCGAGCCGCCCCCCGCCGGCTTGATACGCGGCCAAACCAGCGCCCACCGTGGATTGCGCACGTTTGCACAGGACCGTAGCCGAGGCCGGCGGGAACGCTCGCCCATGCAGTTCAGCCAGGCGCTGGCGGATGACACCCGTGAAAGTGCGGTGTATTTGCGCTGGCGCTTGGCGTCTCAGGCGCCGCTCGCTCTTCAGTCCAGGCTCGATCAGCATCTGGCGGACTTGCGCGAAGACGCCCGGCAGGCCGGCGTGGACCTTGTCCTTGAACCTTGCGGCGATCAATGGCTGGTGAAAATGGTTGGCTTGCAGGCGCCGATGCCGCTGGTACTCGAGCACCTCCTGACGAAGCTTGGACAACCGCTGCCCCCCGCCCAGCCCGACAGCGACACACCCTTGATACCGATTCGGCACTTGTTGAAGGCGTTGCCCAATCATTGTCGGCCGAATGCCCAAAACCCGGCGTTACCACGGCCCGACAGCGATCAAGGTGTCTGGGCGAGCGCCCATTGGGATGGCTTGGCCATCGGTCTCTCGGCCGCTACCCAGACCGCGATGGGCCCTGCGCTGGCCCGGGTTCCAGGCATCGCCAGTGAGGACGACACGCCAGCCTTGGTGCAATCCCACGGCTGCGTCTGGAACAGGCTTGAGACCCAGGGCGACGAACACGCCGTTTTGCTGTTTTGTCCCACACCGACCCAGGACTTGTCTGACGAGGCCGCGTGGCGGTTGCTGGCCCAGCTCTGTCAGACGCCTTTTTACCAGCGCCTGCGAGTTGAGTTGCAACTGGGCTATGCCGTGTTCAGTGGCTTGAAGCAAATCAACGGCCAGACGGGCTTATTGTTCGGTGCCCAATCCCCCAGCGCCTCGGCAGCGCAGCTGATTGCTCACATGGAGCGATTCCTGGGCGAGTTGCCGGCGCTGATCGAACAGCTCGATGATTCAAGCTTGGCCAGCCAACAGCAAGCGCTGGCCCGTCAGCTCGATAGCGCCGTGCTGCCCTGTGCACAAGCGGCGGAGTTGCTCTGGCAAGGCAAATTGGCCGGACGTTCTTCGGACTATCTGCAACTGCTGGCCGATGCCATCGTGCAGATGGAACGCGAGCCATTGATAAACGCGGCCCACCGCTTGATCAACGCGCAAGGAGGGCGTTATTGCCTCAGCAACGAGCCGTCTCCGGGAGCCCCTTGGCAAGCGGCGCGGTGATCATTGCAGCCCGTGCAACGAGCTTTCTCAAAGAATCGCGGCGAACGAATTTGTCAGATTTAGTAACATAGGTGTTTAGGCATCTGAACATCTCCTGTCGGAGATGGACTATATGTATAGGTCCCAACCGTCCTAACTAACCCAAGCATCCCAACCAAAGGAGTATTCCCATGTCCTGGTCCAAACCCGCCTATATCGATCTGCGTATCGGCTTCGAAGTCACCATGTACTTCGCCAGCCGTTGATGACAGCAGGCGATCAGTACGCAACACAACGCCTCGGTCATCCGGGGCGTTTTTATTTCGGTTTGCAGATGGAGCGGCCATGTTCGTCCAGATTCTAGGTTCCGCCGCCGGCGGCGGTTTCCCCCAGTGGAACTGCAACTGCGCCAATTGCGCGGGTTTTCGCAACGGCAGCCTGCGGGCCCAGGCGCGCACCCAGTCGTCCATCGCGATTTCCGATGACGGTGTGAGCTGGGTATTGTGCAACGCCTCCCCGGACATCCGCGCCCAGCTCCAGGGCTTTGCCCCGATGCAACCTGGCCGGGCCCTGCGCGACACCGGCATTGGCGCGATCATCCTGATGGACAGCCAGATCGACCACACCACTGGCCTGCTCAGCCTGCGCGAGGGCTGCCCGCACCAGGTCTGGTGCACCGACATGGTCCATGAAGACCTGAGCAGCGGTTTTCCATTGTTCAATATGCTGACCCACTGGAACGGCGGATTGAGCTGGAACCGCATCGAACTGGACCAGAGCTTCACCGTCCCGGCCTGCCCGAACCTGCGTTTTACCCCGCTGCCGCTGCGCAGCGCCGCACCGCCCTATTCCCCGCATCGCTTCGACCCGCACCCTGGCGACAACATCGGGCTGATCGTTGAAGACCTGCGCACAGGCGGCAAATTGTTCTATGCCCCGGGCCTTGGAAAAGTCGACGCCCCGCTGCTGGAGATCATGGCCGGCAGCGACTGCCTGTTGGTGGACGGCACGATGTGGGACGACGATGAGATGCAGCGCCGTGGCGTCGGCACCCGCACCGGTCGGGAAATGGGCCACTTGGCACAGAACGGCCCCGGCGGCATGCTTGAAGTGCTGGAGCATTTGCCGAAGCAGCGCAAGGTGCTGATCCACATCAACAACACCAACCCGATCCTTGATGAAGACTCCCCCGAGCGGGCCGAGTTGGTGCGACGCAATGTCGAGGTCGCTTACGACGGTATGAGCATCGAACTGTAGGAGCGTCCGAAATGACTGACACACCATTGACCACTGCAGAATTTGAAGCCGCCCTGCGTGCCAAGGGCGCGTATTACCACATCCATCACCCGTATCACGTGACGATGTATGAAGGCCGCGCCACTCGCGAACAGATCCAGGGCTGGGTCGCGAACCGCTTTTACTATCAGGTAAACATTCCGCTCAAGGACGCCGCGATCCTGGCCAACTGCCCGGATCGGGAAATCCGCCGCGAGTGGATCCAGCGCCTGCTCGACCATGACGGCGCGCCCGGCGAAGACGGTGGTATCGAAGCCTGGCTGCGGCTGGGCCAGGCGGTGGGCCTGGACCCCGATCAACTGCGCTCCCAGGAATTGGTGCTGCCGGGCGTACGTTTCGCGGTGGACGCCTACGTCAACTTCGCCCGCCGCGCCTCTTGGCAAGAAGCCGCCAGCAGTTCCTTGACCGAACTGTTCGCCCCACAGATCCATCAGTCGCGCCTGGACAGCTGGCCGCAGCATTACGCCTGGATCGACCCGACCGGCTACGAGTATTTCCGCACCCGCCTGGGTCAGGCCCGGCGTGACGTCGAACATGGCTTGGCCATTACCTTGCAGCACTACACCACTCGTGCGGGTCAGGAGCGCATGCTGGAGATTCTCCAGTTCAAACTGGACATCCTCTGGAGCATGCTTGACGCGATGAGCATGGCCTACGAATTGAATCGCCCGCCCTATCACAGCGTGACCGGGCAGCGCGTCTGGCACAAAGGGATTACCTTATGAGTTTCGATCGCAGCAAAACCCCTCGCTGGCGCCCAGGCTATCGTTTCCAGTATGAACCGGCCCAGAAAGGCTATGTGTTGCTCTATCCTGAAGGCATGATCAAGCTCAATGACAGCGCGGCGCTGATCGGCGGCTTGATCGATGGCGAGCGGGATGTCGCAGCGATCATCGGCGAGTTGGCGACGCAGTTCCCCGGCGTGCCGGAACTCGATGACGACATCGAGCAGTTCATGGAGGTCGCCCGTGCAGAGCACTGGATCGAACTTGCCTGACATCACCGGCCTGCCGCCCAAGCCAGACGTCGGCCTGCCGCTGTGGCTGCTGGCCGAGCTGACCTATCGTTGCCCGCTGCAATGCCCGTACTGCTCCAACCCGCTGGACTTTGCCGAGCAAGGCAAGGAGCTGAGCACCGAGCAGTGGTTCAAGGTGTTTCGCGAAGCCCGGGAAATGGGCGCCGCGCAGTTAGGTTTTTCCGGTGGCGAGCCGCTGGTGCGCCAGGACTTGGCCGAGCTGATCGGCGAGGCGCGCAAGCTGGGTTTCTACACCAACCTGATCACCTCCGGCATCGGTTTGACCGAGCAGAAGATCAGCGACTTCAAGAAGGCCGGGCTGGATCACATCCAGATCAGCTTCCAGGCCAGCGACGAGCAGGTGAACAACCTCCTGGCCGGCTCGAAGAAAGCCTTCGCGCAGAAACTGGAAATGGCTCGGGCGGTGAAAGCCCACGGCTACCCGATGGTGCTGAATTTCGTCACCCATCGGCACAACATCGACAAGATCGACCGCATCATCGAGCTCTGCATCGCCTTGGAAGCCGACTTCGTCGAACTCGCCACCTGCCAGTTCTATGGCTGGGCACACCTCAACCGCGTCGGCCTGCTGCCTACTCGTGAACAATTGGTGCGGGCCGAACGTATCACCAACCAATACCGCGCCAAGCTGGAAGCCGAGGGCAATCCGTGCAAGTTGATCTTCGTAACCCCGGACTATTATGAAGAACGCCCCAAGGCCTGCATGAACGGCTGGGGCAGTATTTTCCTGACCGTCACGCCGGACGGCACGGCATTGCCATGCCACGGCGCCCGGCAGATGCCGGTGCAGTTTCCCAATGTGCGCGACCACAGCATGCAGCACATCTGGTACGACTCGTTCGGCTTCAACCGTTTCCGCGGTTATGACTGGATGCCCGAGCCCTGCCGCTCCTGCGATGAAAAGGAGAAGGACTTCGGAGGGTGTCGCTGCCAGGCGTTCATGCTCACGGGCGACGCCAGCAATGCCGATCCGGTGTGCAGCAAATCCGCGCATCACGGGATGATCCTCCAGGCTCGCGAAGACGCCGAGCACGCCACTCAAACCATCGAGCAACTGGCCTTTCGCAATGAACGAAACTCGCGCCTCATCATTAAGGGCTGAGCCCTTCAGCGCCGCCCAAGCCGTCGCGGCGGGCGTCGACTTTGCCGAACTGCAATTGGGGCCTCAGGGCCTGTTCTGGAATGAATACCGTCCCGAAGACGGCGCTTGCCGGATCTGGCAGTGGCAAGACGCCAAGGCCCGCTGCCTGACCCCGGACGGCTTCAGCGCACGCAGTCGGGTCTACGAATACGGCGGCGGATCATTCTGCCTGAGCGATGACGGCGTGCTGTTTGTCAACGAGGCGGACCAACAGGTGTACCACCAGGCGCTGGCGGGAGGGCCGCCGTTGGCTCTGACCCAGGGCGACTGTCGATATGGGGATTTGCGCTTCGCCGCCGGGCAGGTGCTGGCGGTGGAAGAACAGGCCAATCAGCATCGGTTGGTCTCGATCGGGCTGGTGGACCGACAGCGGCGCGTGCTGGCAGCCGGTGCTGATTTCTATGCCGCGCCGACGCAGAGCCCCGATGGCCAGCGACTCGCCTGGATCGAGTGGAGTCGCCCACACCAGCCCTGGACGGTGACGCGGCTGATGCTTGCCGAGCGCAACGCCACAGGTTGGGAAAAGCCGCGTTGCGTGGCGGGTGAAAAGGACGAAGAGTCGATTCAACAGCCGCGCTTCGATGCTTCCAGTCGCCTCTATTGTCTGACCGACCGCGGCGGGTACTGGCAGCCCTGGGTTGAACGTGCCGGCGTTCTCGAGCCGCTGCCCGCCGTCGACGCCGATCACGGCCCCGCACCTTGGCAATTAGGCGGTTGTACCTGGTTGCCTGTAGATGAAACCACTTACCTGGCAAGCTGGACCGAAGCCGGCTTTGGGCGGCTGGGCCTGCGCAGCGACAGCGTGCTCGAAGATCTCACCGGCAGTTACAGCCGCTTCCGCAGCCTGGCGCTCGATGAGCAATTCGTTTATGCCGTTGCCGCCTCGCCGATCAGCCCATCGGCAATCATCGCCATCGAACGGCAAAGCCGTGAAGCAGTGGTATTGGCGGGCGGCATCGCGCCATTGCCCACCGAGCAGATCAGTCGCCCTCAAACCCTGCGCTACCCTTCTGTCACAAGTGAAGCCCACGGATTCTTTTATCCGGCCATGAACGCCGAAGAAAAACCGCCCTTTGTGGTGTTTATCCACGGCGGGCCAACTTCAGCTTGCTACCCGATGTTCGATCCGCGCATCCAGTACTGGACCCATCGCGGCTTTGCCGTTGCCGACCTCAATTACCGCGGCAGCAGCGGCTACGGACGCGCCTATCGACAGGCACTGCATCTGGACTGGGGCGTGGCGGACGTCGAGGATGCTTGCGCGGTCGTTGCGTACTTGAACGAGCAGGGTCTGATCGATGGGCGTTGCGCGTTCATTCGCGGTGGCAGCGCCGGTGGGTATACGACGCTGTGCGCCCTTGCATTCCGTGATGTATTCCGTGCCGGCGCCAGCCTCTATGGCGTCAGCGACCCCATTGCCCTGGCCCATGCCACCCATAAATTCGAGGGAGACTACCTGGATTGGTTGATCGGCGACCCGCAACAGGACGTCGAACGCTACCGGGCCCGGACTCCGCTGCTGCACGCTGAAAGCATTCGCGCCCCGGTGATATTTTTCCAAGGCGAATTGGACGCGGTGGTCGTGCCACAGCAGACCCGGGACATGGTCAAGGCATTGGAGGACAACGGTGTCGCCGTCGAGGCGCACTATTACGCCGATGAGCGTCACGGCTTTCGCAAGGCTGCGAACCAGGCGCATGCGCTGGAGCAGGAGTGGTTGTTTTATCGCAAGGTGATCGACGCTGGCTTATGAAATGACGAGCTTTTGTGGCGAGGGAGCTTGCTCCCGCTGGGCCGGTCCGACGCCTCGGGCGTAGCGGCCCCAAGCGTTTGCGACGGGAGCAAGCTCCCTCGCCACAGAGTAAGTCCTTCCCTTGGAAAGCTTCAGCGCTTGGCGATGATGTACACCGCATGCACGATGCCGGGGATATACCCCAACAGAGTCAGCAGAATATTCAGCCAGAATGCCCCGCCAAACCCGACTTGCAGGAAGACACCCAGCGGTGGCAGCAGAATGGCGATGATGATGCGAACGAAATCCATGAATAACTCCTGATGGGCGATGGCCACGTTGCCATATAGCCCATGGACACCTGACCACTCGTCAGGGTTCAGTGAGAGTCGACACAGAGACGGCCCGAACGGGCCTTTGGACAAGACAAAAAACGCGGACAAAAGAAAACCCCGCCGAAGCGGGGCTTTGCAGACTGTTTCCCTGACATCCATTTCACTCCGCCTTCCTGGCAGAATCCTACGTGTCCGTGTTGTTACTTGCGCGTCCTGCGCTACGTCCATGGAAGCTAGATTAGCCCTGGATCCAATCGGCCGGTAGAGGGAAATCGCCAGCACGTCATGTAAGCATTTGCTTACATGACGTCACATTTTAGAATTGACCGGGTTCCAGCAGGAACAACGACTCGCTGCCGGCCTTCACCGAGGCGCTCAGGGAATGAATACGCGGCAGCAAGCGGGCGAAGTAGAATCGCGCCGTGCCCAGTTTGCTCGCGTAGAAGTCATCCTGGCCTTCCTTGCCCATGGCGGCTCTTGCCATCAAGGCCCACATGTAGGCATAGGCGGTGTAACCGAAGGCTTGCAGGTACTCCACCGAAGCCGCGCCAATCTCATTAGGGTTGTTTTTCGCCCGGTCCAGCAACCACTCGGTCAACTCGTCCAGAGTGCCGACGGCATCGTTCAATGGCTGGGTAAACTCCGCCAGGTCTTTGCTCGCGGTAGCGGTGAACTGGCGGATTTCATCCGCGAACAATCGAAAGAACGCCCCGCCGGTGCCGACGATCTTGCGCCCAACCAGATCCAGCGCCTGGATACCGTTGGTGCCTTCGTAGATCTGGGTGATGCGAACATCGCGCACCAGTTGTTCCTGGCCCCATTCACGAATGTAACCGTGGCCGCCGAAAATCTGCTGGCCATGGACCGTGGTTTCCAGCCCGAGGTCGGTCAAAAAGGCCTTCGCCACTGGCGTCAGCAGGGCGACCAGGTCTTCGGCGCGTTTGCGGGTGCCCGGGTCTTCGCTGAACTTGGCGGTGTCCAGTTGCATCGCCACGTAGGTGGAGAATGCGCGACCGCCTTCGTTCGAGGCTTTCATGGTGAGCAACATGCGGCGCACGTCAGGGTGGACGATGATCGGGTCGGCGACCTTGTCCTTGTTCTGCGCGCCGGTTGGCGAACGGCTTTGCAGTCGATCACGGGCGTATTCGATGGCGTTCTGATACGAGCGCTCGCCGGTGGCCAAGCCCTGGATGCCAACGCCCAGACGCTCGTAGTTCATCATGGTGAACATCGCCGCGAGGCCTTTGTTCGGTTCGCCAACCAGATAACCCACCGCTTCATCGAAGTTCATCACGCAGGTGGCCGACGCCTGGATGCCCATCTTGTGTTCGATCGAACCACAGTTGGCCGCGTTGCGCGCGCCCAGGCTGCCGTCGGCATTGACCATGAATTTGGGCACCAGCAACAGCGAGATGCCTTTCGGCCCTGCCGGTGCGTCCGGCAGTTTTGCCAGCACCAGGTGAATGATGTTCTCGGTGAGGTCGTGTTCGCCGCCGGTGATGAAAATCTTCGTGCCGCTGACTTTGTAGGAACCATCGGCCTGGGGCTCAGCCTTGGTGCGAATGATCCCCAGGTCCGTGCCGGCATGCGGCTCGGTCAGGCACATGGAGCCGGCCCAGATACCCGCGTACATGTTCGGCAGGTACGCCGCCTTCAATTCGTCGCTGGCATGGGCGTTGATCGATAGGCAGGCCCCGGCTGTCAGCATCGGATACAGCCCGAAGGAGAGGCTGGCGGAGTTGACCATTTCCTCGACCTGGGCCGAAACAGCCTTGGGCATCCCCATGCCGCCATACGCGGGATCACCACCGACACCGACCCAACCGCCTTCAGCGTAAGTCTTATAAGCCTGTGGGAAACCTGCCGGCGTCGTGACGGCACCGTCGGCCCAATGGCAACCCTCTTCGTCAGCCGCGCGGCTGAGGGGAGCGATGCTTTTGCTGGTGACCTTGCCGGCTTCTTCCAGAATCGCTTCGACAGTTTCAGCGTCTACGGTTTCGGCCAACGCCGGCAGTTGAGCCCAGAGTTTCGCGACCTCGAACACTTCATTGAGGACGAAGCGCATATCGCGCAGGGGCGCTTTGTAGTCAGCCATGGCAAACCTCGCAGGATCTAAACAATTGGTTCGTAGGAAAACGGCTCTCGCAGTGATCCGGAGTGTACCTCAACAACTTTTGAGACACATAGGGTCAACCCGTGACTTCTTCACTACTTATAGTCACAAGCTTAAAAGGCAAACAGCTCCGCCGGCAAATTCATCAGACAATCGCTTCCTGCCTCGATAGCGGCCCGATGGGCGGCTGTACGTGGCAGCAGACGCTTGAAATAAAACTCACAGGTCGCCAACTTGGCCCGGCAGAAATCTGCGTCCCCACTGCCGTCATCCAGTTGCGATTGCGCCACCAATGCCATGCGCAACCAAAGGTAAGCCAGGATGATGTAACCGCTGTACATCAGGTAATCCACCGACGCGGCCCCTACCTCATCCGGGTTTTTCATGGCCGCCATGCCGACCTGAGTCGTCAGCTCGCCCCATTGCTGGTTGAGCCCGTCGAGCTGGGCAATGTAATCCTTGAGCTGCGGGTGGGCGACGTTGGCCACGCAGAACTTATGGACAATCCTAGTAAAGCCGCGCAGCAACTTGCCTTGGCTGCCCAAGACCTTGCGCCCCAGCAGGTCCAAGGCCTGGATGCCATTGGTGCCTTCATAGATCGGCGCGATGCGGCAATCGCGTACCAGTTGCTCCATGCCCCATTCGCGGATGAAGCCGTGGCCACCGAAGACCTGCATGCCATGGTTAGTCACCTCCAGGCCAGTGTCGGTCATGAAGGCTTTGCAGATCGGCGTGAGGAATGCCAGCAGGTCTTCGGCTTCCTGGCGGGCGCTTTCGTCGTTGCTCAGGTGCGCGGTGTCGAGTAGTTGCGCAGTGAAATACGTCAGCGCCCGGTTGCCTTCGTTGAAGGCCTTCATAGTCAGCAGCATCCGACGCACATCGGGATGGACGATGATCGGATCGGCGGCTTTTTCCGGCGCCTTGGGGCCGGTCAATGAACGCATCTGCAGCCGATCGTTGGCGTATTTGATCGCACCCTGGAAACTCGCCTCACCCAGGCACAGGCCCTGCATGCCAGTGCCGAGGCGAGCATGATTCATCATGGTGAACATGCAGTTAAGGCCTTTGTTCGGCTCGCCGATCAGGAAACCCTTGGCCCCATCGAAGTTCAGCACGCAAGTGGCCGAAGCCTTGATGCCCATCTTGTGTTCGATCGATCCGCAGGAAACACCATTGCGCTCCCCGGCTTCGCCCGTGGCGTCGGGCAGGAACTTGGGAACGATGAACAACGAGATGCCTTTGGTCCCGGCGGGGGCATCCGGCAACTTGGCGAGCACCAGATGGATGATGTTATCGCTCATGTCGTGCTCGCCGGCGCTGATGAATATCTTGCTGCCGGTCACCGCATAGCTGCCGTCCGCCTGGGGCACGGCGCGGGTCTTGATGATTCCCAGGTCGGTGCCGCAATGAGCTTCGGTCAGGCACATGGTGCCGGTCCACTGGCCGGCGGTGAGCTTGTTGAGGTAGGTCTGCTTCTGCTCCTTGGTGCCATGGGCGTGGATGGCAGACATGGCGCCGTGGGTCAGGCCGGGGTACATGCCCCAAGACGTATTGCTTGAACCGATCATTTCGCTGATGACCAGGCCCAGGGAACTGGGCAGGCCTTGACCGCCGAAGGCTGGATCCGCCGCCAGGCCATGCCAGCCGCCCTCCACATACTGTACGAAAGCCTGCTTGAAACCTGTAGGCGTGGTGACTACGCCGTTGTCGAAATGGCAGCCCTCTTCGTCACCGGAACGATTGAGCGGCGCCAGCACGTTCTCGCAGAAGCGGGCACCTTCGTCGAGGATCGCGCTGACCATGTCCGGGCTGGCATCGCTGGCGCCCAGCTCGGCGTAGCGGCCATGGAAATCGAAGACGTGATCGATCAGAAAGCGCATGTCGCGCAGGGGGGCTTTGTACTCGGGCATGGTGGTTTTCTCCGGTAGCAGATCGTTTCAACCTACTGCCGGCGATCAAGGCCCACAATCACAGTCCAGACGCTGAATGCGCCGTCATCACTCAACCCGCGGCAGCCTCCATGCGCACCGCGCCGCGCCGGTTCTGCCCGAAGGCAATCACACAGTTACGCCCCGCTCCCTTGGCGTTATAGAGCGCTTGGTCGGCTGATTTGAGCACTTCTTCGGGCGTGCGCTGTTCGACGCGTTCCGCGACGCCGATGCTGACCGTCACCGATACGCTGGAAGCGCCGGTGCCGGAGCGGCGTTGGCGACCCTGTAGATCGTCATGGGGACGGTTGTCGGGGTTGCGCAGCTGAATGGCATACGTCTCGATGGACTGGCGGATGACTTCCAGATGGGGCATGCACTCATCGATGGTCTTGCCTGCGAACACCAGGGCAAATTCTTCCCCGCCGTAGCGATACGCCCTACCGCCACCGCCGATCCTCGACAATTTGCTGGCGACCAGGCGCAGCACCTGATCACCCACGTCATGGCCGTGGGTGTCGTTGAATTTCTTGAAGTGGTCCACGTCACTCATCGCCAGCACATAGTTGCGTCCCAGGCGCTGCATGCGTTCGTTCAGTGCCCGACGGCCCGGCAGGCCGGTGAGCTCGTCGCGGAACGCCATTTGATACGCCTCATGGGCAACCGCGGCGGCGATCATCAGCATCACTTGGCTGCACATGATGTTCAGGGTGAACGGCAAGATGAATGTCTTCGGCAGCATCCAGAACAGCCCCAGCAATCCCACCAGTTGCGCCGCGTGCAAAGGACGCGGGTTGCGCCAGTATTGCCAGGCCAGCAGCACGAACGCAGCGGCGAACACCGGGTAGGACAGCTGGATCAGGCTCATCCAGGCGCCGTGCAACGCTGGCCAGCGGATCTCCGAGAGCCACAGCAGCAAGGCTTGGGGGAAACTCTGCTCCAAGGCCAAGGCCACGCCACCAAATGCCAGTAGCACCGCAAAACGCGCCACCATGTCTTGGAACAAGTGAGTACGCTCCTGCCACGCCGCGAACAGCCCGAACAACAGCGGTAGCAACAGGCAGACAAGATGGAACACCACAGCCGCGTCTTCGCGGACCTTGCCGTTATCGCGGTAGAAATCGGTCTGGGTGTCCAGCAGGAAATAGGCGATGTACACCGTTGCCATCAGAAACAGTTCACGCTGACGTCGGTAAACCGCGCAGTACGCACCCCCCAATAGCAGCACCAACGTGGGAAGGACGTTGAACAGGGAGGTGAAGAAAACGTTGAGGTCCTTGACGTAGGCAGCCGCCAGCCCCGCCAGCAATAGCACTGTCGACGGTAGGAAATGGCTGACACGCATTGCGGAAAAACGCGGCAAGGGTAAAGCTCCGACCCGGCTGATCAAAGATGGCATTGTGCCTGCAACTGGAGCATTAAGGCACGCGGGATGTGGACAGATATCACACTGCCATCGCTGTAACGGCAGAGGCGGGAGTTTTCTTAGGGCACTGTTGGATGAATATGTTTCAGGGTCTGCGTAGATCCTTGAGCAAGCGTGCACAAAAAAGCCGCAGCTCCCGAAAGAGCAGCGGCTTCTGAAATTCGCGTAGGCGTTAGTAACCCAGCGCGAAATCCTCTTCCTTCATGTCCATCAGGTTATTGGCGCCTGACAGCATGGTCGCAACGTGGGTGCGGGTACGCGGCAGGATGCGCTGGAAGTAGAAGCGCGCGGTCTGCAGCTTGGCGGTATAGAAGGCTTCTTCAGTGGTGCCGGCTGCGAGTTTCTCCGCCGCCAGGCGCGCCATGTCGGCCCAGAAATAGGCCAGGCAGGCGTAACCGGAATACATTAAGTAGTCCACCGAGGCAGCACCGACTTCTTCGCGATCCTTCATGGCGGCCATACCGACTTTCATGGTCAGCTCGGCCCATTCCTTGTTCAAGGCAGCCAACGGCTCGACGAATTCCTTGACGGCTTCGTTGCCTTCGTTGCCCTGGCAGAACTTGTGGACGATCTTGGTGAAGCCCTTGAGTGCTTCGCCTTGGGTCATCAATACTTTACGGCCCAGCAGGTCGAGGGCCTGGATGCCGGTGGTGCCTTCGTACAGCATCGAGATACGGCTGTCGCGCACGTTCTGCTCCATGCCCCACTCGGCGATAAAGCCGTGGCCGCCATAAATTTGCACGCCGTGGTTGGCCGCTTCGAAGCCGACTTCAGTCATGAACGCCTTGGCGATCGGCGTCATGAACGCCAGCAGCGCATCGGCCTTCTTCTTCTCTTCTTCATCCACGCCGTATTTGACGATGTCCACCTGCTTGGCGGTGAAGTACACCATCGCCCGGTTACCTTCAGCGAAGGCCTTCATGGTCAGCAGCATGCGACGCACGTCAGGGTGCACGATGATCGGGTCCGCAGCCTTGTCCGGCGCTTTCGGGCCAGTCAGGGAGCGCATTTGCAGGCGGTCACGAGCGTATTTCAGGCCGCCCTGGAAGCCGATCTCGGCGTGGGCCAGGCCTTGCAGTGCGGTGCCCAGGCGTGCAGTGTTCATGAAGGTGAACATGCAGTTCAGGCCTTTGTTCGCCGGGCCGATCAGGTAACCGGTGGCCGCGTCGAAGTTCATCACGCAAGTGGCGTTGCCGTGGATGCCCATCTTGTGTTCCAGCGAGCCGCAGCTCACGGCGTTGCGCTGACCGATGGAACCGTCGGCGTTCGGCAGGAATTTGGGAACGATGAACAGCGAAATCCCCTTGGTGCCAGCCGGAGCATCCGGCAGGCGTGCGAGAACGATATGGACAATGTTGTCGGCCATGTCGTGTTCACCGGCCGAGATAAAGATCTTGGTGCCGCTGACTTTGTAGGAACCGTCGGCCTGAGGCTCGGCCTTGGTGCGCAACATGCCCAGGTCGGTGCCGCAGTGGGGTTCGGTCAGGCACATGGTGCCGGTCCATTCGCCGGACACCAGCTTGGTCAGGTAAGCCTCTTGCTGCTCAGGCGTACCGTGCTCGGAAATCGTGTTCATCGCGCCATGGGACAGGCCCGGGTACATGCCCCACGACCAGTTGGCTTCGCCGACCATTTCGCTGACCGCCAAGCCCAGGGATTCCGGCAGGCCTTGGCCGCCATGTTCGACGTCGTGGGCCAGGCTTGGCCAGCCGCCTTCGACGAACTGCTTGTAGGCTTCCTTGAAACCGGTCGGGGTTTTCACGCCGGACTCGCTCCAGGTGCAACCTTCGAGGTCACCCACGCGGTTCAGCGGAGCCAGCACCTGCTCACAAAACTTGGCGCCTTCTTCGAGAATGGCGTCAACCATGTCCGGAGTTGCGTCCTGGCAAGCCGGAAGGCTCTGATAATGCGCTTCGTAGCCGAGCAGTTCGTCACGAACGAAGCGAATATCACGCAAGGGGGCCTTGTAGTCAGGCATAGCAATAAACCTCTGCTGATGTAACCGGGGATGAGCGACCGCGTGGATTTGTTGTAGCGGTCAAACAGTTGTTTGAAACATACGTTTACGCCCAAAGCTTGTCAAGCGTCGATCTTTTGCCGTTCGTCATCGTCTCGCCGCAACGGCAGGC
Organism: Pseudomonas sp. Z4-20; assembly: GCF_051131955.1. Classification (NCBI taxonomy): domain Bacteria; kingdom Pseudomonadati; phylum Pseudomonadota; class Gammaproteobacteria; order Pseudomonadales; family Pseudomonadaceae; genus Pseudomonas; species Pseudomonas sp. Z4-20. The sequence goes on along the minus strand of NZ_CP071641.1, from coordinate 543,678 downwards.
GACAGAATCCGTCGCCAGGAAGCAGGCCCGGAACACGCAGGGGAAAGATTAGTTGAGGAAGAGGGGGTTACAGACGAAAACGCCGCGAATAATCGCGGCGCTTTGGCAAAGCAGGAAGAACGGATCAGGCGAATGTATCAATCAACGTTCCGAGCATTTCGTCGGAAGCCTTCGCAACGTTCACACCCAATTGCACTTGGAACTTGCCCTGGGCCAGATCGACCATGTTGCTGGCCAGATCCGATTGCTGGCTGCGATCCACCGAACGTAGGCGATCCACCTGAAGCTCGGACGATTGACTGGTGACCGAGCGTTCAATCGTATTGTTGGCAATCTGGCCAGACGCCAGATCGACGCGGTTCTGTCCTGTCTGAATCGTGCTCAGACCGGCATAGAACGCGGTGTTTCCTGAGATTTCCATGGCAGGACTCGTCTTTTTGAAGGGTCGACATCGGCATTGAATCAGATGCACCGGCAAAAGGCCCGACAAAAACACTAATGGCACTGTGCCTCGTCATAGGCAAAACCTTGGCGCGGTGTCAGTCCAGCAGATCCAGTTGCAGGTGTGCGGCCACCGCTTCGGCCGTCACGCTTTGAATTCGCGCCACCCGGCCCAGGCACGGCGCCGGAAGTCGCTCGGCCAGGGTCGCCAGGTTCTCTTCCAGGCGCGAGGTGGCCGGATCGATGATATTGGCCACCCAACCAGCCAGCTGCAGGCCGTCACGGGCGATCGCCTCGGCGGTCAACAACGCGTGGCTGATGCAACCCAGCCGCACGCCCACCACCAGAATGACCGGCAGGCCCAGCGCTATGGCCAGGTCGGAAAGATTGTCCTGACCAGACAGCGGCACACGCCAACCGCCCGCGCCTTCGATCAAGGTGAAATCGGCGTCCAGCGCCAGCACCTCGCGCATCGGGCCGAGCAGCGACTGCACCGTCAACGCCACGCCCGCTTCACGGGCGGCCAGGTGCGGCGCGATCGCTGGCTCCAGTGCCACCGGATTGACTTGTGCATAAGTCAGCGGCACCGAGCACTCGGCCAGCAACGCCAACGCGTCGGCGTTGCGCAGGCCCTTGGGCGTTACTTCGCAGCCAGAGGCCACGGGTTTGCCCGCGGCCGTGCTCATGCCGGCCTGCCGGGCAGCGTGCAGCAGGCCCGCCGCAACGGTGGTCTTGCCGACGTCGGTGTCGGTGCCGGTGATGAAATAAGCCTGGCTCATAGCGGTTTCTCCAGAACTGCGTAGACCACTTGGTACGTCGCCGGCAAACCCTGGGCCTGACGGAACTGTTCATAGGCTTCAATGAGCGCCAGGATCCTCGCCCTGCCCGTCAGCCCACCGGGGCGGCCAGGGTTCAGATTATGCGCACCCAAAGCTTTCAACTCGTGGGTCAGGCCGCGCACGTCCGGGTAATGCAATACATGAGGCTGATTTTCAAGACTGACGACCTTCAGTCCGCTGGCCGCGCACAGCTGCTGATAAGTCTCGAATGGACGGAAACGGTTGACGTGCACCAGGCCATCCACCTGCCGCCAGCTGTCGCGCAGCTCGTACAGTGTGCCGACACACAGACTTGTGAAAGCGAACATTCCGCCCGGTTTCAGGACGCGATGGGCCTCGCTCAACACCGAGGCGAAATCGGCGCACCATTGCACCGCAAGGCTGGAGAAAACCAGCTCGCAGCTCGCCGATTGCAAAGGCAAGCGCTCAGCGTCGCCGGCGATGAAATGCGCCGCACCGCCTTGGGGGCGAGCATGGTTGAGCATGCCCTCGGCGATATCCAGCGCCAAGCCGGTCGCCACGCCGAAGCGCGCGCCCAGCGCCCGGGTGAAATAACCCGTGCCGCACCCCAGATCCATCCAGCGCCCCGGTTTGAATGACGACGGCAAACACCCGAGTAATTGCCAGCCCACATCACGCTGCAATTGCGCGACGCTGTCATAGCTGGCCGCCGCTCGGGAAAACGAGGCCGCCACCTGACGTTTATCCGGTAAGGCACCGGGGAGTTTCACAGCAGCCAAATCAGTCATCACCGAACTCATGCAAAAAAGCCTGGATCGCCCCCGCCACGCCGTGGGGATCATCCAGAAGGAATCCGTGACCGGCCTGTTCAATCAGACCGATTTCGACATCCGGCAGTAACGCCAGCAAATCACCGGCCGCTTCGGCCGGCACCAAGGCGTCGAGCCCGGCAAACAGATGCAATTGCGGGCCGCGAAAGCCCTGCAACGCAACGCGGGTGTCGAGTTGCGCCAGCAGTTCGAGCCCGGCCATCAAGCCATCGGGCGACGTGGTCGGTGCACCGGCGAGCAACAACCGCGACAACCCACGCGGGTCGCTGCACCCTTGGGCACACAGCAAGCTGAAGCGCTTGAGCGTCTGGCGCGGGTCGGCGGCACATCCGGCAAGAAATCCATCGAAGGTCTCGCCGGCCATCGCGCTCGGCCATTGTTCGTGGGCCACGAAAGAAGCATTGCTCGCCAGGGTCAACAGGCCGCAGCAGCGCTCGCCCCGGCGCGCCGCCAGTTCCGATGCCAACATACCGCCCAGGGACCAGCCGCCCAGCCAGGCATCCTGGGGCAAGGTGGCATCCAGCTCATCGAGCCATTCATCGAGGTCGCTCGATGCCAGTGCAGGCAAGGGCTCGATTTCCACCTGCAAGTGCTCGTCGAGCCCTCGTAGCGCCGCCGCAAGAGGTTCGAGCGGCGAAATGCCCAGCCCCCAGCCAGGCAACAAAATCAGTCGATCACGCATCACTTGGCTCCGGTCCCAGCCGGGCAACACACTCGGCCAGTGCCTCTAACAATAGTTGCACCTGGGCTTCGCTGTGGGCAGCGGTCAGGGTTACCCGTAAACGGGCGCTGCCGGCCGGCACGGTCGGTGGGCGGATCGCCGTGACCATCAGCCCACGCTCTCGCAGCATTTTCGACAAGCGCATAGCCCGCCCCGCATCACCGATCAGAATGGGCTGGATCGGCGTGAAGCTGTCCATCAATTGCAGGCCGATCTGCTCGGCACCCAGGCGGAACTGGCGGATCAGCACTTGCAAGTGCTCGCGCCGCCAACGTTCGCTGCGCAGCAATTCAAGACTCTTGAGGGTGGCGCAGGCCAATGCCGGCGGCTGGCTGGTGGTGTAGATATAAGGCCGTGCGAACTGGATCAGGCTTTCGATCAGTTCCTCGCTACCGGCTACAAAGGCACCAGCGGTGCCGAACGCCTTGCCCAGCGTGCCGACCAGCACCGGCACGTCGTCCTGGCTCAAGCCGAAATGTTCGACGACACCGCCGCCGGTGGCGCCTAGCGTGCCGAAACCGTGCGCATCATCGACCATCAGCCACGCCCCTTTGGCCCTGGCTTCGCGGGCCAGGGCCGGCAGATCGGCGATGTCGCCGTCCATGCTGAACACGCCATCGGTAACTACCAGCGTATTGCCGACGGCCTTTTCCAGACGGTTAGCCAGGCTTTGGGCATCGTTGTGCAGATAACGGTTGAAACGGGCTCCGGACAACAGCCCGGCGTCAAGCAACGAAGCGTGGTTAAGACGATCTTCCAGCACCGTATCGCCCTGCCCGACCAATGCGGTCACGGCGCCAAGATTGGCCATGTATCCGGTGGTGAACAACAGCGCCCTCGGCCGCCCGGTCAAGTCGGCCAGGGCCTCCTCCAAAGCGTGATGCGGTCCGCTGTGGCCAACCACCAGGTGCGAGGCGCCACCGCCCACGCCCCAACGAGACGCCCCGGCGCGCCAGGCTTCGATGACCTGGGGGTGATTGGCCAGGCCGAGGTAATCGTTATTGCAGAACGCCAGCAACGATTGGCCGTCCACCACCACTTCCGGCCCCTGGGGACTTTCGAGCAGCGGGCGCTGGCGATAAAGATTTTCGGCACGACGGGCAGCCAGGCGTGCGGCGAGATCGAAGGGCATGCAGGCCTCGGGTGAACCGTTATTCAAAGGCTGGAAAGATCCCAATGGGAGCGGCTTGCTCCCACTGGGTTATGCATCCACTCAAACCGCTGCGTTGTAGAACTGCTCGCTGCTCTTCTGCTCCACCAGCGCCTGCTCGATAGCGGCCTGGTGCACTTCGTCGGCGTGTTCTTCGCGGGCTTCGGGCTGGATGCCCAGGCGCGCGAACAACTGCATGTCCTTGTCCGCCTGCGGATTGGCGGTGGTCAGCAACTTGTCACCGTAGAAAATCGAGTTGGCGCCAGCAAAAAACGCCAGTGCCTGCATCTGCTCGTTCATCGCTTCACGACCAGCGGACAGCCGTACATGGGACTGGGGCATCAGGATCCGCGCTACGGCGAGCATGCGGATGAAATCGAACGGATCGATGTCTTCGGCGTTCTCAAGCGGCGTGCCGGCGACTTTCACCAGCATGTTGATCGGCACCGACTCCGGATGCTCCGGCAGGTTCGCCAACTGGATCAACAGATTGGCGCGGTCATCCAGAGACTCGCCCATGCCCAGGATCCCGCCGGAGCAGATCTTCATCCCCGAGTCACGCACGTAGGCCAGGGTCTGCAGACGCTCGCTGTAGGTGCGGGTGGTGATGATGCTGCTGTAGAACTCAGGCGAGGTGTCGAGGTTGTGGTTGTAGTAATCCAGGCCGGCCTGGGCCAGCGCTTCGGTCTGCTCCTGGTCGAGGCGACCAAGGGTCATGCAGGTTTCCAGGCCCATGGCTTTCACGCCTTTGACCATCTCCAATACGTAAGGCATGTCCTTGGCGGAGGGGTGCTTCCAAGCGGCGCCCATGCAGAACCGGGTCGAACCGATGGCCTTGGCGCGCGCGGCCTCCTCGAGGACCTTCTGCACCTCCAGCAGCTTCTCTTTTTCCAGCCCGGTGTTGTAGTGGCCGGACTGCGGACAATATTTGCAATCTTCCGGGCAAGCACCCGTCTTGATCGACAGCAGCGTGGAAACCTGGACGCGGTTGGCGTCGAAGTGCGCGCGGTGCACGGTCTGCGCCTGGAATAGCAGGTCATTGAACGGCTGGACGAAGAGTGCTTTGACTTCGGCCAAAGACCAGTCATGACGCAGGTTGGCAGTGGTGCTGGCGCTCATGGGCATTTCCTTGATTATGCTTGGCTGGCACCTGGGGCATGGAATACCCACAGGCGCGACACGGATGTTCGGCATATTTAAGGAAGAGTCATGCACTGTCAACCACGAGCCAAAGGACCGGTTTACATCTGGTTAAAAAACAAACAATCCTGCCTGCTGTGTGGCGAGAGCACCGATACGCCACAGCCGATCTGCACCCCTTGCGAAAGCGAGCTGCCCTGGCTCGGCGGCCAATGCAGCGTATGTGCCCTTGCGCTGCCCACGACCGGGCTGCGTTGCGCACAATGCGCCACACGCGCCCCTGCCTACGAGCGCGTCCTGGCGCCGTGGGCCTACGATTTTCCGGTGGACAGCCTGATCACCCGCTTCAAGCATCAGGCGAAGTGGCCGCTGGGCCGGTTGCTCGGCGAATTGCTCACGCAATCACTGCAGCACCATTTCGACGAAGGGCTGGAGCGTCCCGATGCGCTGGTGCCGGTGCCGCTGGCAACCCGACGTTTGCGCCAGCGGGGTTTCAATCAGGCGACGCTGTTGGCCCGTTGGCTCAGCGGGCCGCTGCAGATCCCTTGCGAAGAGAACCTGCTGCTGCGCGTTCAGGACACGCCCGCGCAACAAGCCCTGGACGCCCGGGCCAGGCGTCGGAATCTGCGCCAGGCCTTCGCGTTGATGCCCGACGCGTTATTCAAGAATCGGCACCTGGCGCTGGTGGACGATGTACTCACCACTGGCGCCACGGCTGAGACATTGGCGCGCCTGCTGCTCGATGCCGGTGCCGCACGGGTCGATGTCTACTGCCTGGCGCGAACACCGAAACCCGGCGACCCGGCTTGACGCGCGGCGGCCGAGGAGCCAACGTCGGCACATCGCCCCCTGCGCACAGTTTCCGTCATGTCATTGCCCACGCTTCTGACCCAGCACATCGCCCGCCGGCCACAACGCATCGCCCTGTTGCAGCACATTGCCGAACAGGGCTCGATCACCCGGGCCGCGAAAAGCGCCGGGCTGAGCTACAAGGCAGCATGGGATGCGATCGATGAGCTGAACAACCTTGCGGATCAGCTGTTGGTCGAACGCAGCGTCGGTGGCAAGGGCGGCGGCGGCGCGAAATTGTCCGAAGAGGGCCGGCGCGTGCTGCGCCTTTACCAGCGCCTGCAAGCGTTGCAGGCGCAACTGCTGGAAGCCAGCGAAGACGCGGGCGACCTGGGTCTGCTCAGCCGTCTGATGTTGCGCACCAGCGCCCGCAACCAACTGCACGGCAAAGTCGTACGCATCGAGGCCCACGGGCACAACGACCGGATACGCCTGGAACTGGCGCGAGGGTTGCTCATCGAAGCGCAGATCACCCGTGACAGTACGCTGCGCCTGGAGTTGGAGATCGGCGCCGAAGTGGTTGCATTGATCAAGGCCGGCTGGCTGGAGCTTTATCCCGCCGATCAGCCAGGCCATCCGCAGATCAACAGTTTGCCAGGCGTAATCGAGCACATCGCCGCCGCCGAAGACGGCCCCAGCGAAGTGCGCATTGGCTTGCCCAACGGACAGACGCTATGCGCCCTGGCCGCCCCGCTCCAGTTAAGCGAGCGAAACCTGGCCGCCGGCTCCCCGGTTCAGGTGCGGTTTTCGCCGTCAAACGTGCTGCTTGGCACACCGCTTTAGTGCCCTGAAACAAAAGCTTCATGTGCCCGCTTTAAGGTGACTGCCAAAACCAGCAGGGAGCCTCCCGATGAGCCTATTAGAAGAAAACCAATCCACCGACCTGGAAAAAATCGTCGGCATGAGCCGTCGTCGCTTCATCGGCGCCGGCGCCCTGTGCGGCGCGGCGATGTTCCTGGGCGGCAACCTGCTGAGTCGCAGCGTCATGGCCGCCGCCGTGAGCGAAGGCAACAAAAGCATGCTGGGCTTCGACAGCATCGCTGCCGCAACCACCGACACCATCACACTGCCGTCAGGCTACAAGGCTTCGGTGCTGATCAGCTGGGGCCAGCCGCTGCAAAAAAATGCGCCGGCATTCGACCCAAGCGGCAACGGCACCGCCCGCGCCCAGGAAATGCAATTTGGCGACAACAACGACGGCATGAGCCTCTTTCCATTTCCCGGCGACAACAACCGGGCGCTGATGGCAATCAACAACGAATACACCAACTACCGCTACCTTTTCCCCCACGGCGGCCAGCCGCAGTCGAGCGAAGAAGTCCACAAGGCCCAGGCCAGCGAAGGCGTGTCGGTGATCGAGATCCAGCGTCGTCGAGGCCAGTGGCAGTTCGTCCAGGACTCACGCTACAACCGCAGGATCCACGGCAACACGCCGATTCGCCTGGGCGGCCCGGCAGCCGGCCACGACCTGCTGAAAACGAGCGCCGACAAGAGCGGCAAGAACGCGCTGGGGACTTTCCAGAACTGCGCCAACGGCATGACGCCATGGGGCACTTACCTGACCTGTGAAGAAAACTTCACCGACTGCTTCGGTAGCAGCGACGCCGACCTGAAATTCGACGACGCGCAAAAACGCTATGGCGCCACCCTCACCAGTCGCGAAATCAACTGGCACCTGCATGACCCGCGTTTTGACCTGGCGAAGAACCCCAACGAACTCAATCGCCACGGCTGGGTGGTGGAAATCGACCCGTTCGATCCAAAGTCCACCCCGGTGAAACGCACCGCCCTGGGCCGCTTCAAGCACGAAAACGCTGCCCTGGCGCAGACTCACGACGGTCGCGCCGTGGTGTACATGGGCGATGACGAGCGTGGTGAATTCATCTACAAATTCATCAGCCGCCAGCGCATCGACCACGGCAACGCCAAGGCCAACCGCGACCTGTTGGACCACGGCACCTTGTACGTGGCGCGCTTCGATGCCGGCGACGGCAATCCGGACCATCCGAAAGGCAAGGGCCAGTGGATCGAATTGACCCACGGCAAGAATGGCCTCGACGCCGGCAAAGGTTTCCCCGATCAGGCGCACGTGCTGATCCATGCGCGCTTGGCCGCCAGTGCCGTCGGCGCGACTCGCATGGACCGTCCGGAGTGGATCGTGGTCAGCCCGAAAGACGGCCAGGTCTATTGCACCCTGACCAACAACGCCAAGCGCGGCGAAGACGGCCAACCGGTGGATGGGCCGAACCCTCGGGCCAAGAACGTCTACGGACAGATCCTGCGCTGGCGCACCGAGCGCGACGATCATGCGTCCAACTCTTTTGACTGGGATCTGTTCGTGGTCGCCGGCAACCCGACGGTACACGCCGGCACGCCAAAAGCCGGCTCGTCCAACGTCAACGCCCAGAACATGTTCAACAGCCCCGACGGCCTGGGCTTCGACAAGGCCGGACGGCTTTGGATCCAGACTGACGGCGATTCCAGCAACGCTGGGGACTTCGCTGGCATGGGCAACAACCAGATGCTCTGCGCTGACCCGGACAGCGGCGAAATCCGCCGCTTCATGGTCGGCCCCGTGGGTTGCGAAGTGACCGGCATCAGCTTCGCGCCGGACTACAAGACGATGTTCGTCGGGATCCAGCACCCTGGCGAAAACGGTGGTTCGACATTCCCCGAGCACTTGCCTAATGGCAAGCCGCGGTCTTCGGTAATGATCATTACCCGGGAAGATGGCGGAGTCATCGGCGCCTGACACTTCGCGGCGAGGGAGCTCGCTCCCTCGCTGCGAAGAGCGATTTAACGCCCACCGATCAATCGGGACTGCTTTACGCTAAGATGCTGGGTCGGACGCGGCAGCCCTGCCGCTGCGCAGGAGTCAGCATGTCCCATCCGTTTGAAACCCTCACGCCCGACCTCGTCCTCGATGCCGTCGAGAGCATTGGCTTCCTCAGCGACGCCCGCGTGTTGGCCCTCAATAGCTACGAAAACCGCGTGTATCAGGTCGGCATCGAAGACGCCGAGCCACTGATCGCCAAGTTCTATCGCCCGCAGCGCTGGACCAACGAAGCGATCCTGGAAGAACACCGGTTCACTTTCGAGCTGGCCGACTGCGAAGTGCCGGTGGTGGCGCCGCTGATCCACAACGGCGAAAGCCTGCACGAACACGCCGGGTTTCGTTTCACCCTGTTTCCCCGTCGCGGCGGCCGTGCGCCGGAGCCGGGCAACCTTGACCAGCTCTATCGCCTGGGCCAGTTGCTCGGCCGTCTGCATGCGATCGGGGCGACTCGTCCGTTCGAGCATCGAGAAGCCCTGGGCGTGAAAAACTTCGGTCATGACTCATTGGCGACTGTGCTGCAAAGCGGTTTCGTCCCCCGCAGCCTGCTGCCGGCCTACGAGTCAGTGGCCAGGGATCTGCTCAAGCGTGTCGAAGATGTCTACGCCGCTACGCCCCACCAGAACATCCGCATGCACGGCGACTGCCACCCGGGCAACATGATGTGTCGCGACGAGGTGTTCCACATCGTCGACCTGGACGACTGCCGCATGGGCCCGGCGGTACAGGACCTGTGGATGATGCTCGCCGGGGACCGTCAGGAGTGCCTGGGGCAGCTGTCGGAACTGATGGACGGCTACCGGGAGTTCCACGACTTCGACCCTCGCGAACTGGCCCTGATCGAACCCCTGCGCGCCCTGCGCCTGATGCACTACAGCGCCTGGCTGGCGCGCCGCTGGGACGACCCGGCGTTTCCCCGCAGCTTCCCTTGGTTCGGCAGCGAGCGTTATTGGGGCGATCAGGTGCTGGCCTTGCGCGAACAACTGGCGGCACTCAACGAAGAGCCGCTGAAGTTGTTCTGACGTCCATCGCTCGAAAAGGCCAGCAGCGTTATCAGATAAATCTCCTTACAATCATGCTTTTGTTAGCTGCCTAAGCAAGGACTCTGCATGCAAGCCGCCAACCCACGTCGCGGGTATATCCTGGGCCTGAGCGCCTACATTATCTGGGGCCTGTTCCCGATTTACTTCAAAGCCATCGCTAACGTGCCCTCGGTGGAAATCATCATCCATCGAGTGCTCTGGTCCGCCCTGTTCGGCGCGGTCTTGTTGATGGTCTGGAAACACCCGGGCTGGTGGCGTGAATTGCGCGACAATCCGCGTCGCCTGGCGATCCTTGCCCTGAGTGGCACGCTGATTGCCGCCAACTGGCTGACCTATGTCTGGGCGGTGAACAACGGGCGGATGCTCGAAGCCAGCCTGGGCTATTACATCAACCCGCTGGTCAACGTGCTGCTGGGCATGCTGATCCTCGGCGAGCGCTTGCGGCGCATGCAATGGGTGGCGGTCGGGTTGGCAGCGCTCGGCGTAGCACAGCAGGTCTGGCAGGTGGGCAGCCTGCCGTGGGTGTCGCTGATGCTGGCGTTGACCTTTGGCTTCTACGGGTTGATCCGCAAGCAGGCGCCGGTGAAGGCATTGCCTGGGCTGGTGGTGGAAACCTGGATGCTCGTACCGATTGCTGTCGCCTGGCTGTTGCTCAATCCAGCAGCCACCAGCGCCCAAGCGGTGTTCTGGACGACTTCCGAAGCCTGGTGGCTGGTGGCGGCCGGCCCGGTGACGCTCGTACCGTTGGTGTGCTTCAACGCAGCGGCACGACACTTGCCCTACACCACGCTGGGCTTCTTGCAGTACATCGCGCCGACGCTAGTGCTGCTGCTCGCGGTGCTGTTTTTCGATGAACATTTGTCCTCCAGCACCCTGGTCGCGTTCCTGTTCATCTGGGCCGGCCTGGCGGTGTACAGCGTGGACGCAGTGATGAGTATGCGCCGGCGCAACTGATCATAAATTGCACAAATGTCTACAGGCCACGTCTGGCGTGGCCTGCGTTTATCTTTCCCAAGGTTATCCACAACGTGATCCCCGCCGTTTGTGCACAAGCCCTTGAAAATTGGCGATTTTTTGACCATTACCCGCTAAGGCCCGGCGGGCCTGGGCTGGCGGCGGGTCTCTACAGGTTATCCACAGGCAGGCGCAACGTTTCCTTGGATAACCAGCATCAGCTTTCGTCGCTCAGTTTCAGTTCGACCATCAGCTCATCGGCCAGCGTTTCCAAGCGTTCCTGCAACATATCCAGCGACAAGGTCAAAGGCACGCCAAGAATCGCCTCGGCATGAAACAGCAATTCGCTGCTCATCGGTGCGGGTCGAACATGGGTCACCAGTCGCTCGACGTTCACGCCCTGCTCGCTCAGAAGGCGAGTGATGTCGCGCACGATGCCGGGACGATCGTTGCCCACCAGCTCCATGGCGATGGGTTTCCAGGTACAGGACTCTTCTATTGGATTTTCCGCGATCAGCACCCGAATGCCGCGGGCCGATAGTCCGTGCAAGGCTTCGATCAGTGCTTCATGAGACTCGGCCGGAGCGCTGAGGCGCAGGATCCCGGCGAACTGCCCGGCCAAGTGCGACATGCGGCTTTCCAGCCAGTTACCGCCGTGCTCGGCAATGCACTCAGCGATACGCTCGACCTGCCCCGGCTTGTCCGGTGCAAAAACAGTGATGACAAGGTGGTCCATGGCACAGCCTCTGTGGGGTGGATGACACAGTATAGGCAGCGCTGCGGATTAGGCCGGCAGGGCCTTCTCAGCAGATAATGTGTACAGTTCGAAAGATTTATCTGGAACAATCTGACTGTTTTTTGAGAACATCCGGTGCCGCGCCGTGACTGTACTGCTTTAATCGGTCGCGGGACGACGCACTTAGTCTGATTTTCACAACCGCAATTGATCATGTAGTATTCCTCAGCGCGCACTACATAACCGCGATACACCGGTTGTACCAATGTCTGCTTAAGGCCAGTCGCATCCCTGAAAAGCCCCGTCAGCAAGGCTTGAACACCCAGCCGCCAGCGATGGCATGTACTGGTTCCGGGGTTTGTGGTTTAAATGTCCCGAGGCTTCATTATCAAAATCGAAGAGCTGAAAAGCGAAATAGCTGAGCAGAGTGAGGCAAGCAATGACTGAACACGTTCAAGTCGGTGGCCTGCAGGTCGCCAAAGTCCTGTTCGACTTCGTGAATAACGAAGCCATTCCCGGAACCGGCCTCACCGCCGACGCGTTCTGGGCCGGCGCCGACAAGGTCATTCATGACCTGGCTCCGACGAACAAAGCCCTACTCGCCAAACGCGACGATTTCCAGGCACAGATCGATGCCTGGCACCAGGCTCGTGCCGACCAGGCCCATGACGCCGTGGCTTACAAAGCGTTCCTGCAAGACATTGGTTACCTGCTGCCAGAAGCCGCGGATTTCCAGGCCACGACGCAAAACGTCGACGATGAAATCGCGCGCATGGCCGGTCCGCAACTGGTCGTGCCGGTGATGAATGCCCGCTTCGCCCTCAACGCCTCGAACGCCCGCTGGGGTTCGTTGTATGACGCGCTGTATGGCACCGACGCCATCAGCGAAGCCGACGGCGCGGAAAAAGGCAAAGGCTACAACAAGGTGCGCGGCGACAAAGTCATCGCCTTCGCCCGCGCCTTCCTCGACGAAGCCGCGCCGCTGGCGGCCGGCTCCCATGTCGATTCCACCGCGTACAAGATCGTCGACGGCAAACTGGTGATCACCCTCAAGGGCGGCAGCAACAGCGGCCTGCACGATGACGCCCAACTGATCGGTTTCCAAGGCGAGACTTCGGCCCCCACCGCAGTTTTGCTGAAGCATAACGGCCTGCACTTCGAAATCCAGATCGATGCCAGCACCCCAGTCGGCCAAACCGACGCCGCCGGCGTGAAGGACATCCTGATGGAGGCCGCGCTGACCACCATCATGGACTGTGAAGACTCGGTCGCCGCCGTCGACGCAGATGACAAGGTAGTGATCTACCGTAACTGGCTCGGCCTGATGAAGGGCGACCTGTCGGAAGAAGTCGCCAAGGGCGGCCAGACGTTTACCCGGACCATGAACCCCGACCGCGTCTACACCGCCGTCGACGGCTCAGGCGTGACCCTGCACGGCCGTTCGCTGCTGTTCGTGCGTAACGTCGGCCACCTGATGACCATCGACGCGATCCTGGACAGGGACGGCAACGAGGTGCCGGAAGGTATCCTCGACGGCCTGGTGACCAGTCTTGCAGCGATCCACAGCCTCAACGGCAACACCTCGCGCCGCAACAGCCGCACCGGTTCGGTGTACATCGTCAAGCCGAAGATGCACGGGCCGGAAGAAGCGGCGTTCACCAACGAATTGTTCGGTCGCGTCGAAGACGTGCTGAACCTGCCGCGCAATACCCTGAAAGTCGGGATCATGGACGAGGAGCGCCGTACCACGGTCAACCTCAAGGCCTGCATCAAGGCGGCGAGCGAGCGCGTGGTGTTCATCAACACCGGCTTCCTCGACCGCACCGGCGATGAAATCCACACCTCCATGGAAGCCGGCCCGATGGTGCGCAAGGCTGACATGAAAGCCGAGAAGTGGATCGGCGCCTATGAAAACTGGAACGTCGATATCGGCTTGAGCACCGGCCTGCAAGGTCGCGCACAAATCGGCAAGGGCATGTGGGCGATGCCGGACCTGATGGCAGCGATGCTCGAACAGAAAATCGCTCATCCGCTGGCTGGCGCCAACACCGCGTGGGTTCCCTCACCGACCGCCGCCGCCCTGCACGCGCTGCACTACCACAAGGTCGACGTGTTCGCCCGCCAGGCCGAACTGGCCAAGCGCACCCGCGCTTCGGTGGACGACATCCTGGCCATCCCGCTGGCGGTCAACCCGAGCTGGACGCCGGAGCAGATCAAGCACGAACTGGACAACAACGCCCAGGGCATCCTCGGCTACGTGGTGCGCTGGATCGACCAGGGCGTCGGCTGCTCCAAGGTGCCGGACATCAACGACATCGGCCTGATGGAAGACCGTGCGACGCTGCGTATCTCCAGCCAGCACATCGCCAACTGGCTGCGCCATGACATCGTCACGCAAGACCAGGTGATGGAAAGTCTCAAGCGCATGGCACCAGTGGTCGACCGCCAGAACGCCAGCGACCCGCTGTACCGGCCGCTGGCGCCGGACTTCGACAGCAACATCGCCTTCCAGGCGGCGGTTGAACTGGTGGTCGAAGGCACGAAGCAGCCTAACGGCTACACCGAGCCGGTGCTTCACCGTCGCCGTCGCGAGTTCAAGGCAGCCAATGGGCTGTGATTGAGCGGTAGACGCGGCACAAGAAAAAGCCCTGATCTCTCGATCAGGGCTTTTTCTTCTGCAATACATGACCGCCTTTGTGGCGAGGGAGCTTGCTCCCGCTCGGTTGCGCAGCGACCGCAATCCACGTCAAGAATATTCCGAACTCTGAAAAAAGGGTCTGCTTCGCAGCCCAGCGGGAGCAAGCTCCCTCGCCACAGAAGCACTTCGGCACCATTGAAGAGGATGGGTTAGAGATCCATCCCCAACTCATGCTTGACCAACCCCAGCAGCTTGTCGGTATCGATCGGCTTGAGCAGAAAGTCCACCACGCTCAAGTGCATGGCTTCGATGGCGTCCTTCACGTCTGCATCGCCTGACACGATGATGATCGGCAGCGCTGCCCGTTCGGACTCGCGCACCAGGCGCACCAGCTCCAGACCATCGACATTGCCCATGCGCAGGTCGGTGATCAGCAGGCCGATCGACGGCTTGGTTTCCAGCATCTTGAGCGCCGTTTCGCCACTGGCGGCGGTCATGCAGTGAATCCCGTCCAATGCCAGGATCTCCGACAGCAACTCGCGGGCGTCCTTGTCATCGTCGACGATCAAGACTCGCTGCGGCGGCAGGTCGGGTTCCAGCATGACGGCACTCAGCGCCTCGCGCTCGGCGTCACTCAAAATATCGTGGTCGGACATGATGCTCTCTACGTTTTTGAATCGATCCCCTGGCACAGTGGTCAGACATCGTTCTGCGGCGCTTCAATGTGCACTTCGTCGGATTTTTTTCCAAGAGCATTCCAGGAAGAATTTTCCGAGGCCGGGCGTAGGATTTTTCCGTAGTTTCGGCCCCGTTGCGGCGACCTAGACTTACGTCCAATGGGCAACCGCACGCTCAGGGGCCGACCATGGGGCACAGATCCGACCACAATAATTCGAAAAAGCTGCGTAATCGTTATGAAAAAAGCGGACGCCTTCATCCAGGCAGGGAAAACCGCGGTGTTGCAAAACATCCAGGGGACGCTGCAGTTTCTTCAGCGCTTCCCACCGTTCAACCAAATGGAAAACGCCCACCTGGCCTATCTGGTGGAGCAATGCCTGCTGCGTTTCTATGCGCCGGGCGAAACCATCATCAAGCCGGCCGACGGTCCGGTGGAACACTTCTATATCGTCAAGCAAGGTCGGGTGGTGGGCGAGCGCCCGCACACGGCCAAGGGCGGCACCGAGACGACCTTTGAAATCACCACCGGCGAATGCTTCCCCCTCGCCGCGCTGCTGGGTGAGCGAGCCACCCGCACCGAGCACCGGGCGGGCGAGGATACCTTCTGCCTGCAACTGAACAAATTGGCCTTCATCAAGCTGTTCGCCTTGTCCGCCCCGTTTCGCGACTTCGCCCTGCGCGGCGTCAGCAGCTTGCTCGACCTGGTCAACCAACAAGTACAGCAAAAATCCGCGCAGACCCTGGGTACGCAATATTCGCTCAATACCCGCCTGGGCGAACTGGCGATGCGTCATCCGGTCAGTTGCAGTCCCGAAACGCCGCTGCGCGAAGCCGTCAAGCTGATGCACGATCAGCAGGTCGGCAGCATCGTGGTGGTGAACGAGCAGAAAGCGCCTGTGGGTATTTTTACCTTGCGCGACCTGCGGCAGGTCGTGGCCGATGGTATCGGGGATTTTTCCGAGTCGATTGGAATGCGCATGACCCAGGCGCCGTTTTTCCTGTCACCGGACCACAGTGCCTTCGACGCGGCCATCGCCATGACCGAGCGCCATATTGCGCACGTCTGCCTGGTCAAGGACCAGCGCTTGTGCGGCGTGGTGTCGGAGCGCGACCTGTTTTCCCTGCAGCGGGTCGACCTGGTGCATCTGGCCCGGACGATTCGCAACGCCCCGAGGGTGGAAAACCTGGTGACCCTGCGCGGCGAGATCGGTCAACTGGTGGAACGCATGTTGGCCCATGGCGCGTCGTCGACCCAGATCACCCACATCATCACCCTGCTCAACGACCACACCGTCTGCCGCGTCATCGAGCTGACCCTGGCCGAAAAGGGCGACCCGGGCGTGCCGTTCAGTTGGCTGTGTTTCGGCAGCGAAGGCCGGCGCGAGCAGACCCTGCACACCGACCAGGACAACGGCATCCTCTTTGAAGCCCAGGACGCGGCCCATGCGGCGCAGATCCGCGGCCTGCTGTTGCCCATCGCCCAGCAGATCAACCAGAGCCTGGCGCTGTGCGGCTTCACGTTGTGCAAAGGCAACATCATGGCCGGCAACCCCGAGCTGTGCTTGTCCCGCGCCGAATGGGCGCGACGCTTCGCAGCATTTATCCGTGAAGCGACCCCGGAGAACCTGCTGGGCTCAAGTATTTATTTCGACTTGCGAGTGGTCTGGGGAGACGAGCAAGGCTGCGAGCAGTTGCGCCAGCAGATCCTGGGTCAGGTGGCTGACAACCGTTTGTTCCAGCGCATGATGGCTGAAAACGCCCTGCGCCATCGCCCGCCCGTTGGGCGTTTCAGGGACTTTGTGCTCAGCCGCAAGAACGGCGAAAAAGCCACCCTCGACTTGAAGGTGCAAGGCCTGACACCCTTTGTCGACGGTGCAAGGTTGCTGGCGCTGGCCAACGGTATCGAGGCCAACAACACCTTGGAGCGCTTGCGGCAACTGGTCGTCAAGGAAGTGATCGAGCCGCTCGACGGCGCTGCCTATGAAGAGGCTTATCACTTCATCCAACAGACGCGCATGCAACAGCACCAGTTGCAAACCCGGGAAAACCAGCCCTACTCCAACCGGGTCGATCCCGACAGCCTCAATCACCTGGACCGGCGCATCCTGCGCGAATCCCTGCGCCAGGCTCAACGCCTGCAAAGCAGCCTGACGCTGAGGTATCAGTTGTGAGCCTGTTTTCCTGGTTGCGTCCGGTCCAACCGACGTTGTCGGAGGCCTTGCAACAGCGCCTCAGGGACCTACCCACGCCCACTCAACTGACTGAACGCAGCCTGCGTGAACAGCGTTGGGTGGTGGTCGATCTGGAAACCACCGGCCTTAACCTGAACAAGGACCATGTACTGTCCATCGGCGCCGTGGTCATAGAAGACGGCGCCATCGATTTCAGCCAGCAATTCGAGCGGACCTTGCAATGCAACAAGCAGAAGCTCGGGCCAAGCGTACTGATCCATGGCCTGGCGCCGAGTGCCATCGCCGCCGGCAGCGATCCGGCCGAAGCCCTGCTGGCTTTCATGGAGTTCGTTGGCGACAGTCCGCTGCTGGCGTTCCACGCGCCTTTTGATTGCCACATGCTCGGGCGCGCGCTGAAAGACTACCTGGGCTATCGCTTGCAGCACCGCTTTGTCGATGTAGCCGACATGGCGCCGATGCTTTGCCCTCAGGCGAATATCCGCCAAGGGGGACTGGACGAGTGGATCGACTGGTTCAAACTGCAAATCTTTGACCGTCACAACGCCAGCGCCGACGCCTTGGCCACTGCGGAACTGGCCCTGATCCTGTTCAGTCGCGCCCGCCAACAAGCGATCCACAGCCCACTCGATCTGCAACAACGCCTCGGACAATGGAAACGGCGGCAGCAGGCGCCCTCGCTTTAATCCGCAGCCCTGAAGCGCAGGGTTCACGCGGGAGTGGCATATCGCTACAACTCCCGACCAGTGCCAATTGCTTTCTTTCCCCCGCCTCTGCCACAATCGCGAACAATTCTCGTTACTTAATGCGTCGGTGAATGTTCCGTGTCGTCAGTCCCCAGTTCCCACAGTGATTTGGTTGGTGCGTTGTACCGTGACCATCGCGGTTGGTTACTGGCGTGGCTTCGGCGCAACGTGGCCTGCCCGCAGCGTGCCGAGGACTTGAGCCAGGACACCTTCGTGCGCCTGCTGGGCCGTGGCGAGCTGACGGCACCGCGCGAGCCCCGGGCTTTTCTGGTAGCGGTCGCCAAGGGCCTGCTGTTTGATTACTTTCGTCGGGCGGCGCTGGAGCAGGCGTACCTGACCGAACTGATGCTGATCCCCGAGGCCGAGCACCCGTCGGTGGAAGAACAGCAACTGATCCTCGAAGACCTCAAGCAGATCGATCGCCTGCTCGGCAAACTGTCCAGCAAGGCCCGCGCAGCCTTCCTCTATAACCGCCTCGACGGCCTCAGCCACGCCGAAATTGCCGAGCGCCTGGGGGTTTCGGTGCCACGGGTACGCCAATACCTGGCCCAAGGCCTGAAGCAGTGCTACATCGCCCTTTATGGTGAGCCGACATGAACACGGCCCATGGCAAACCGGTCTCCGCGCGGGTGCTGGACGCAGCCATCGCCTGGCAGTTGTCCCTGGATCCAGGCGGCGGCAGTCCTCAGGAGCGGGAGGCCTTCGCCCAATGGCACGCGGCCGATGAGGAACATGCCCGCGCCTGGCAGCAACTGGGCATGCTCGACCAGCGTTTCAGCATCGCCAGTGGTCCAGCGCGGGCCGCGCTGCTGCAATCGAAGGCGAGCATCCGGCGCCGGGTGCGCAAGGTTGGCAGCGGCCTGGCCAGCATCGTCGCGGTCATCGGGCTGGCGCTGTTCGCCGGCGATCGTTATTTGCCGCTCGATTATTGGCTGGCCGACCAGCGCACCGCCACCGGTGAGCAGCGTACGTTGCGCCTGGCGGACGGCACGCTGATCAACCTCAACACCCACAGTGCATTGGATGTGCATTTCGACGCCAAGCAGCGGCGCATCGTCCTGCAGGAAGGCGAAATCCTCGTGGAAACCGGTCACAACGATCCGCGTCCGTTCATCGTCGAGACTCGCGAGGGCAGCATGCGGGCGTTGGGCACGCGTTTTTTGGTCAAGCTCGAAGACCAGGGCACCCGCCTGAGCGTATTGAAGTCCGCCGTGGCGGCGCATCCGCAGAGCGCCCAGGAAGAACAGATCCTGTACGAAGGCCAACAGGTGCTGATGCTCAAGGAAGGCCTGGGGCCAACAGTGGCCCTGACCCCCGGCGCCGACGCCTGGACACGCGGCATGCTGGTGGTGGACAACGCCCGCCTCGAAGACCTGGTCCATGAACTGGGTCGTTATCGACGCGGCTATCTGGGCGTTGAGCCGCAAGTGGCGGACCTGCGCATCACCGGCAGTTTCCCGCTGCATGACACCGACCTGGCGCTGACCGCTTTGCTACCGACATTGCCGGTGCAGGTCGAGCATCACACCCGCTGGTGGGTCGTGGTGGGACCGCGAGCCGAAGCCAAGCCTTGAAGTAAAAGGTTGATCCCCTGGGCCTGTCCTCGCGACGGCGACGCCAGCCCGTGCAATCTGAATCTAAATAATTTTCATCCAACCCTATCACTTTTCGATTTTCATCCGGCACACAGGCAATTGAGAAATATTTCCATTCAGGAGCCGCCGTATGTCCCGCCCGCTTGAGACCCTGTTGCGCCCCAGCCTGTTGGCTATCGCCATCGCTCTGGCCACCCCGTTGGCCAGCGGCCCGTTGCTGGCCGCCGAGCAGGCCTCCGGCGTTCGGGCCTACAACCTGCCCGCCGCGCCGCTGGCCAGCACCCTGAACCAGATCGCCAGCCAGGCCGGCCTCGCCCTGAGCCTGAACCCGTCCCTGGCGTCGGGCAAAGCCTCGGCACCGGTCCAGGGCCAATTCGACGCCACCGGCGCCTTGCGGCAGGCCTTGCGTGGCACCGGCCTGCAATTGGAGCAAAGCAGCGCCGGCACCTACAGCCTGGTGGCCGTGCCCGAAGGCGTCATGGTGCTGCCGGAAACCAGCGTGATCGGCGCCGGTGTCAGCGAAACCGCTTGGGGCCCGACCGAAGGCTATGTCGCCACTCGCACAGCAGCGGGCACCAAGACTGATACGCCGATCGTCGAGCTACCGCGCTCGGTCTCTGTGATCACGCGTCAGCAGATGGACGAGCGCTCCGTGCTCAACCTCAACGACGCCCTGCGCTATACCGCCGGCGTGCAAAGCAGCGGCTACGGTTCGGATTCGCGCAACGACTGGCTGCTGGTGCGCGGCTTCGTCCCCACCCAGTTCCTTGATGGCCTGCCGCTGCCCAAGGGCAACTACATCACGACGAAAATCGAGCCCTGGAACCTTGAGCGCATCGCTGTGTTGCGCGGGCCGGCCTCTTCGGTCTACGGCCAGACGCCACCCGGCGGCATGCTCGATATGGTCAGCCGTCGCCCACAAGCCGAGAGCAGCAACGAAGTCCAATTGCAGGCTGGAAGCTACGAACACAAGCAGATCAACTTCGACAGCACCGGCAAGGTCGATGACGAAGGCCAGTTCCTGTATCGACTCAGCGGCACCGTGCGCGACAGCAATTCCCAGGTCGACCACATCCCGGACAAGCGCTACAACATCGCCCCGAGCCTGACCTGGAACATCAACGACGACACCCGCCTGACGTTCTTGTCGCAATACACCCGCGACGACACCGGCATCACCGGTCAATTCCTGCCGCTGCAAGGCACCAAGCTGGCTTCACCAGCGGGCAAGATTTCCCATCACAAGAACCTGGGCGATCCGGATTGGGAATTCTACGACCGTACTTACTCCGCGCTGGGCTACAACTTTGAGCACCGCCTGAACGATACCTGGCAGTTCCGTCAGAACCTGCGCTATACCAAGAGCGACCTGGAATTCCAGGGTATCTCCGCCGGTGGAGCTTTCTTCCCGGATGGCCCGGACGAATCGGTGAGCGCCGATGGCACCGTCAAACGCAGCGCCAGTATTGTTGATGAAGACATCAGCCAATACGCCGTGGATAACAACTTCCAGGCCGACTTCCAGACCGCAGCCTTGAGCCATACGCTGCTGCTGGGCCTGGACCACCAGCGCTCCAATAGCAACGCTCGCTGGCGCTGGGGGTCTGGTGGTGTGCCTACCAGCAACGTCAACAACCCGACTTATGGACAGGACTTCTCCAACGTCCAGTATTTCGACATGTACCACTACAACCAAAAAACTCACCAGACTGGCCTGTACCTCCAAGACCAGATCGCTCTGGACAACTGGCGCCTGACCCTCGGTGGTCGTGAAGACTGGATTCACACCAGCACTGTATTCCACAACCAGAACGACGCGACGAACACCCAGCGCGACAAGAAATTCAGCGGCAACGCGGCGCTGAGCTACGTCTTCGATAACGGCGTGACGCCGTACATTTCCTTCGCACAGTCGTTCCAGGCTGTGGCGGGTTCAGCCGTCAACAGCACTGACTCGTTCAAACCAACCGAAGGCGAACAGTACGAACTCGGTATCAAATACCAGCCACCGGGCACCAAAACCCTATTGACCGCCGCAGTGTTTGACCTGACTCAGCAAAACAACTCCGTCAGCGAAAACAACATCACTCGCCAAGTGGGCGAGGTCCGCGTACGCGGTCTCGAACTGGAAGCCTCCGGCGACGTTACCGACAACTTGAAACTGATCGGTTCCTACACCTACAACGATAGCGAGATCACCAAGGGCACTGCGGCTGAAGAAGGCCAGCGCATGGCCCAGGTACCGCGCAACCAGGCCACCGCCTGGGCCGACTACACCTGGCACAACGGACCGCTGGGCGGTTTCGGCGTCGGTGCCGGTGTGCGTTATATCGGCGACACCTATGGCAACACCACCAACACTGATTGGGGCCACGTCGGTTCCTACACCGTCTATGACGCCTCGGCCCACTACGACCTGGGTCGTTTGAACCACACGCTCAAGGGCGTCACCGTGGCGGTGGATGCCAAGAACATTTTCAACAAGGAATACTTGTCGACCTGTGACGGCTTCTACTGCTACTACGGCGACCAACGCAACGTCGTCGCGAGCGTGAATTACAAATGGTAAACAGTTAGCATTTGCAAAACCCTCAGAGGGTCATGCACCAGCATGACCCTTTTGCATTCGGATCAATCATGAAAAGCAAAACCATTCGCCGCTGGTCCTTCGTCCACACCTGGAGCAGCCTGATTTGCACGGTGTTCCTGCTGATGCTGGCGATCACCGGGCTGCCGTTGATTTTCCATCATGAAATCGAGCATCTGCTGGGTGACGCGCCAGAGCTGCGGGAAATGCCAGCAGGCACGCCGCCATTGGATCTTGCGCAACTGGTGGAAAAAGCCAAGGCTCATCGTCCGGGTGAAGTGGTCCAATATTTTGGCTGGGACGAAGACGACCCCAACGGCGTCATTACCATCATGGCGCCGACGCCGGGCACCGAACCCAACTCCTCCCACACCTTCATGCTCGACGCGCGCACCGGCGAAGCCCTGGAAATGCCCTCGGCGAACGGCGGCTTCATGATGGTCATGCTGCGCCTGCACGTGGATATGTTCGCCGGGCTGCCGGGCAAATTGCTGCTGGCATTCATGGGCTTTTTGTTTGTGATCGCCATTATTTCCGGGGTGGTGTTGTACCTGCCGTTCATGCGGCGGTTGAAGTTCGCCACGGTGCGCCAGGACAAATCCACGCGCCTGCGCTGGCTAGACCTGCACAACCTGATCGGCGTGGTCACTCTGGTCTGGGCGCTGACTGTCGGCGTGACCGGCGTGATCGCAGCCTGCGCCGACTTGATCATCGCCGCGTGGCGCAACGACAGCCTCAGCGCCATGGTCGAACCCTATCGCAACGCCCCACCGCTGACACAATTGGCCCCAGCCACCCGATTGCTGGACATCGCCAAGGACGTCGCGCCGGGCATGGAGCCGAGTTTCATCGCCTTCCCCGGCACGCTGTTTTCCAGCGAGCACCATTACAGCGTCTTCATGAAGGGCGACACCCACCTGACCTCGCATCTGCTGACGCCTGTGTTGATCGATGCGACCACCCTGGACGTTACCGCCGTGGCCGAGCGGCCGTGGTACATGGACGTGATGAGCCTGTCCCTGCCGTTGCATTTCGGCGACTACGGCGGCCGGCCGATGCAGATTTTCTGGGCGACCCTGGACGTGCTGACGATTATCGTCCTGGGCAGTGGTGTTTACCTGTGGCTGGTACGGCGTAAAGCCGCCAAGCGCGCAACGGTCGGCGCGGAGGTTGCCCCGTGAGGCCTCGGCAGTCGAGTTTCTGGAAAGTGTTTGGTATCCCGGTGGCGATCGGCGCGCTTAGCGCGGCAGGACTGTTTTCAGCGCTGCTAGGCGATGGGGCGTGGGATGCGGTGAGCTGGGTTGGATTGGGAATCCCAACCGTTCTAGGGACTTGGGGGTTAATTAAACGAGGATGACTCGCCGAGCACAGCGGGACTCAACTGGCCGCTCGCCAGCCGCTGCCTAACTGTCTAGGCTACGCCTAGCCCGTCAACCGAGGATGTCTGCATGTCCACCCCCAGCATGACCCTGTTCCATAACCCTGCTTCGCCCTTCGTCCGCAAGGTCCTGGTGCTGCTGCACGAAACCGGCCAGCAGGACCGCGTGGCCTTGCAGCTCAGCCAACTCACGCCGGTCAAGCCCGACCGAGCGCTGATCGGCGACAACCCGCTGAGCAAGATCCCGGCCTTGCGCCTGGCCAACGGGAACGTGATCCACGACAGCCGCGTCATCCTCGACTACCTCGACCACCAGCACGTCGGCAACCCATTGATTCCCCGGGATGGCGCGGCCCGCTGGCGGCGCCTGACCCTGGCCTCGCTGGCCGACGGGATCATGGATGCAGCGGTGATGATCCGTTACGAAACCGCGCTGCGCCCCGCGGAAAAACATTGGGACGAATGGCTCGACGCGCAACGCGACAAGATTCGCCGCGCCGTGGCCACCCTTGAAGCCGAAGCGATTGCCGAACTGGCCAGCCATTTCGACGTCGCCTCCATCAGCGTGGCGTGCGCCGTGGGTTACCTGGACTTGCGCCACCCGGACCTTGAGTGGCGCAAGGCCAATCCCCAGCTGGCGCAGTGGTTTGCCGAAGTCAGTTTGCGGCCTTCGATGATCGAAACGGTGCCCAAGGTTTAAATCTGCCTCGGCTCTACAGGCCTTTTTGCGAGCAAGCCCCTTCCCGCGTGTCTTGCCTGTTGCTTGTGGGAGCGGGATTGCTCGTGAACCGGCCAACACGGTTGAGCCGCAAACAAACCGGTAATCAGCGCCACCAACCTCATCCCCTCACGCTGATCGTCCCGCAAACCCAACGACCGGCTCATTTCATCTCCCCCAGATCGAAGCTCATCGCAGCTGCGGGCTTCGCCCCGACCCCGTACCAGTCCAGCTTGCGCGTCAGCACCATGAACACCCCGAGCAGGCCGAACAGCAGCAGCGAGCCCATCAACAGCGCATAGTCCTCAGCGCTCAGCAGGCCGTAGAGCAAACCGTACAACCCCGCCAGGCCCGCCGAAAAACCCAGGCCGTGACTCACGCTGCGCAACACATGGCAGACATAGAACCCGATCAGCACCACGCAAGCACTGGCCGATACAAGGTACGCCAAGGTGAAGCCGATGTGTTCCGACAGCGACAGCAGCAACAGGTAGAAGAATGCCAGCGCCACACCGACCAACGCGTACTGGACAGGATGCACCGCCAGGCTCTTGAGCACTTCGAAGAGGAAGAACCCGGCGAAGGTAAGCGCGATGAACAGCAGCGCATATTTGATCGCCCGGTCGCTTTTCAGATACTGATCCACCGGGTCGACGAAACTCACGCCAAAGGCCCGGCTGCGGAACGCCTCGCAGCCGTCGCTTGGGTCACAGGCTTGCAGTGTTTCCAAGAGGTTGGTGGAGAAGAACGAGGTCTGCCAATCAGCGCTGAAACCCTGCTCATTGATTTCGCGTTTGACCGGCAAATAGTTGCCGATGAAGCTGGGGTGCGGCCAGTCGGCGGCTAGATGAACCTTGGTGGACTTGCCCACCGGCAGGATTTGCAACTCGCCGGTGCCTTGCAGGCGCAGGTCGAAACCGAACGTCAACTCAGGGCTGCCCTGGGCGGTGATCATCGGCAGCGGCACATGGACGCCCTGCCCTAGCCAGCCGAGCCGCGAGCCGGGAAGGAAGTCCACCGCCTGCTGGTTCAGCGTCAGGGTCAACGCATTCTCGATGCCGCGGATGTCGCTGATCCCGACACTCAGGTACGGCTCGTCGAAGCGATAGTCGGCAAAATCCTTCGGGGCGATGCCATAGCGTTCCGGCACTTTGAAGCGCCCATCGATCCGATTGTCGGCATGGAATAATCGCGCTTCGTAGATACCCCGGGCCCGGGTTTCGGTGCGGATCTGGCCGTCGAGTTCGAATTGCTCCGGCAGAAAATACATCTCACCCGTTTGCTCGACGGTTTCCAGGAACCGCACGCCGGTCTTCTCATTGGTGTTCCAGACTTTCACGTCCTTGCGAAACGGCACCACGATCATCGGCCCGATCAACTGCTGGCTGTGGCTGGAGCTGCGGGCGATGTCCTGCAGCACTCCATCACGCAGCTCCTGACGCTCGTCAATCAGGCCGTTGATCATCAACAGCGGGATCATCAGCAAAAGAATCAATAGGGCGATCATGCCCAGTTTTATGGCGAGACTGCGGTTCATGTAGGGCTCTCCCTGTTCAATTGGGGAGAGTCTGGCGGCGCCTTGTGGAAAGTTTATGAGGGGAATGTGGAAATTGTGTGGAGACTGCATTCACCTGATCAACGTGAAGCCTGTGGGTTCAGGGCAAACGGAGCACCACCTCAACTCCACCCTCGACATTGCCGATGGCGAATTCGCCACCGTGCAACTGCACCACTTCCTCGACGAAGTTCAAGCCCAGCCCTGTGCTCTTGCGACCGGTACCTGGGCGCGGCAAGGAATAGAACCGTTCGCTCAGGCGCGGCAGCGCGTAGTCGGGAATCGGCTCGGCCTGATTGAACAACCGGAGCTCGACGCGCTTGCCGAGGCGCTCGGCGCTGATGCGCAACAGCCCTTCGACCGGGGTGAAGTCCAAGGCATTTTCCAGCAAGTTGCCCAAGGCCTGACGCAACAAGAACGCTTCCCCAGTCAGCGTCAGGTCGGCGGCTATGTGCCGCTCTATGCGCAACTGACGGTTTTCGATCCAGCCACCGCGGGCTTCGAGCAGCTCATCCACGAGCGCCGCCAACGGCACCTCGACGATGTCCTCTAGCCCCTGGCGCTGCTCGACTTGGGCCAGGTTCAGCAGGCGTTCGATCAATTGCTGCATGCGCACGCTTTCGCTGTCGATATTGCTGACAAAACGTTGGTGCTGGGCCGCGGGCATGTCGCTCTGGAGCAGCTCGGCGGCGCCGCGAATTGCGGCCAGCGGGCTCTTGAGTTCGTGGGTCAAGGTGTGGACATAACGCTCGACGTAAGCCTTGCCTTCGAGTTGGGTGCGCATGTGTTCAACGGCGCCCGCCAGTTGCTCGAACTCACCGCCGCGATAATGCGGCACCTCCACCCGACGTCCTTGGCTGACCGCCTGGGCGTAGCTCGTCAAACGGCGAAGTGCCGCGCTGAGCCACCACGACAACGCCGCGCCCAGCAACAGGCCCAGGCCGATCAGCCCGGCGCCATAGAGCAGCAGACGCCGTTCCGTGCGATCGATATAAGGTTGCAGCGAACTGTTAGGCTTGGCGACGGTGACCACGCCGATGATCCGGCCGTTGTCGCGGATCGGTGCCCCGACGTGCATCACCGAGGACGCCGGATCATCCGGATCACTGCGCGTCGAACGGGCGCCGTAGTGGCCGCGCAGGGTCAGGTAGACGTCATTCCAGCGTGAATAATCCTGGCCCACCGCTACACCGCTAGAATCGAGCACCACAATGCCGTCGGCATCAGTGACGTAGATACGATGGCTGACCTGGTTTTTTGGCAGCCCCCAGATCGTCGCCGCCGGCTGGCGCTCACCGTAGGATTTGAGCAATTGCGGCCAGCGATTCTGGCTGAGCGTCCCAGCCTTGAAGTCGTCCCGCAGGATCTCGGCCATCAGGTTGGCCGTGTCCACCAGCGTCTCTTCGGTTGACTGGCGCACGCCGGGGCGGATTTCCTCCATCACCGTGTTGAGTACGAAGTAACCGGCCAAGCCGATAAACAGCACGTAGGCCAGGAAAATCCGAATGCCCAGCGGCATCAGCTGTGTCCCGGGCTGTAGCTGTAGCCCAGGCCCCGGTGGGTCTGGATCGGCTCGGCCTCGGCCCGGACCAGGCGCAACTTGGCGCGCAGGCTCTTGATGTGGCTGTCGATACTGCGCTCGTAGCCGGCATCGCTGGCCACGCCCAGGGCATCGAGCAACTGTTCGCGGCTGAAGACCCGTTCGGGTTGCTCCAACAGGCAGTGCAACAGGCGAAACTCATGGCGAGTGAGGTTCAACGGTTTGCCGCGATAGCTGATTTGCACTCGATCGTTGTCCACCTGGAACAATGCCGAACCCGTTTCCGCGACAGGCCTTGGCGCCACTCGCTTGAGGATGGCACGGACCCTGGCGGCCACTTCACGAGGACTGAAGGGCTTGACCACGTAATCATCGGCGCCGATCTCCAATCCCACCACCCGGTCGATCTCGCCATCCCGAGCCGTAAGAAAAATTACCGGAACGTCGCTGAAACGTCTGAGATTTTTACACGTCTCGAAACCGCTAATATCCGGCAGGCCCACGTCGAGAATAATCAGGTCCGCCGGGGTGTTTTTCTGGTGCTCAAGGGCCGCTGCGCCAAGGCTCAACCAAGTGGTGTCGAAGCCCTCGCCCTGCAGGGCAAACACCAGCGTATCGGCGATAGCAGCTTCGTCTTCGACAATCAGAATATGAGGCATGGCGTCCGAGCCCGACAGTAAAGTTGCCGGAACGGTGCCCCAAGCCCAGGAGCACGTCAATCGGGGAAATCAACAGTTGGGTTTATCCGCGGTAAACCGCCGCGCCGGGTTGACCGCCGCTTTGAATTCGCGCAGGGCTTTGGCGCCGATCAGCAGCGGGTAGTTGAAGCTGCTGCGGTCAGTCAAATTGACCTCGACGGTGCGCTTGACGTTGCCCAGGCACATTTCCAGTTCCACCACCGGACGTTTGCTGGGTGCGATTTTTTCATCGTCGTCCTCGTCCTCTTCGGAACGGGTCTTGATCTTGCTGATGCGCGCGACCTTGTGCTCGTAGATTTTGTTGCTCGCGTCCTTGGTCGCCAGGCGAAACCGCACCCAGTCATCGCCATCCCGGGTAAATGTCTCGATGTCCTTGGCCGACAGCGAGGCGGTCAACGCACCGGTGTCCATCTTGGCCTTGAGCACTTCGCCGCCGATTTCCGGTAGCGCGATGTATTCGTAGCGCCCGTACAGGGTGGGCTCGGCGGCGAGCACGGGAAGGGCCACCAGGGAAAGCAGGGCTAGCATGGATTTCATGTAAGAGCTTCCGTTGTGGGAGTGGGATTTTAGACCGTGGCCGACGAATTCGTTCGGTTGATCGCACACCTGTGGGCGAGGGAGACAGCCCAGTCTAACCAAGCCGAAGTGAAACTTGCGTCCGAGCCAATTTGGCCTGCCGCCCGAAGCTTGCTTATCATGGCCCGCCCAACCGTTTGCAAGAGTCATTTATGCGCCGCCTGCTCACCGGCTGTTTCGTCATCCTGTTGCTGTTGCTCAACACCCTGGTGCTGTTCGGGCCGCTCATGGTGTTTGCATTGCTCAAGCTGATCCTGCCCGGACGCTTTCGCGACTATGCCTCGTGGGCAGTGATGTGGATCGCCGAGACCTGGGCCGAAATCGACAAGCTGATCTTTGCCCTGTGCATTGCCACTCAATGGGACATCCGCGGCGGTGGAGGCTTGCGCGGCGACACTTCTTACCTGGTGATCAGCAATCACCAGTCGTGGGTGGACATTCCTGCCCTGGTCCAGGCCCTCAACCGACGCACGCCGTTCTTCAAGTTCTTCCTGAAAAAGGAGCTGATCTGGGTGCCGTTCCTGGGACTGGCCTGGTGGGCGTTGGATTACCCGTTCATGAAGCGCTACACCAAGGCGTTCCTGGCAAAGAACCCGGAGATGGCCGGCAAAGACCTGGAAATCACCCGGCAAGCCTGTGAGCTGTTCAAGCGCCAACCGGTCACCGTGGTCAACTACCTCGAAGGCACCCGCTTCACGGCCGCCAAAAGCCAACAGCAACAGTCGCCCTTCGCCCACCTGCTCAAGCCCAAGGCCGGTGGCGTGGCGTTCGTGCTGGCGGCAATGGGCGAACAACTGGACGCGGTGCTGGACGTGACGGTGGTGTATCCGCAACAGCGGATACCTGGGTTTTGGGATTTGATCAGCGGCGCCGTGCCAAAGGTCATCATCGACATCCAGACCCGCGAGCTGGATCCTGCGCTGTGGCAGGGCGACTACGAAAACGACCCGGTGTTTCGCCAATTCGTCCAGCAATGGGTCAACCAACTCTGGGCCGAAAAGGACCGGCGCATCGCCGCGTTGCGCAACGAACGCAACTGATCAGATACCAGCGCCAGTGCCCCAGATACCGCCGAGGTTTTGCAGCAGCGAGCTGGCCACGCCCTGTTGGCCGAGGTATTGCAGGATGATCGGGGCAAATTGGCCAATCATGCCGCTGTCCATGCCCAGCGCGCTGAAGGCATTGTTCAGGTCGCCGGTGTCCTTGACGTTACCCAGCAGGCCGTCGAGCAAGGCGCTCTTGTCCGATCCGCCGCCGAGCAAACCGCCCAGGCCGTTGAGCCCGCCGATGGCGCTGTTGCCGGCGATCTGATCCAGGCCCGGCACGCTTTTGCTCAGTTCGGAAAACTGCGGCTCGCTGAGCCGATTCTTTGCCAGCCCCAACATCGCCCCGGCGCCGCCCACGGCCTGTTCCGGTGTGATCTTCAGCTCCGAGCCCAAGGTGTTAAGCAACCCGGCGGCTTTCGGCGCAGCGGCCACGGCACCCTCCTGCTCGTCGCTTTGCATGGCGGACAAGACGTTGGCCGCGTCACCCAGGTTGAACTGCGCGAACGCCGGGCTGGCTGCCAATGACAGCAGGCAGGACAGTACAAAACCGCTTGAAACTTTCATGCGACATCCTCGATCACCGCGAAAAAGCCGCTTCGTAAGAAGCGGCGCAAAAGCACGGCGTTGGACTGAGGCAAATAGCGATTGTTCCGTCGTGGCGTTTATATCTATTCCCACATCAAGTTAAGAATCGCCCTACAACCATATCTGAAATTTCAGCTCTCCCGCTTAATATTCTTCGCTATAACAGCGCACCGATAAATATCCCCACATAATTCAGAATTGACATAAAGGACTGTCTACTCCGACAGTGGTCCGGCCCGGACAGAGCTGTAAATATCGAGCATGACCGAGCCAGGAGGCGCGTAGATGTTAAATAAATGGGCGCTGGGCGCAGGATTATTAGTTGGAATGACCAGCCAAGTTTACGCCGACCAAATAACATGCCCTGCCGTCGCCGATATACAGCGAAATATTGAGGCATTAGAAGATGTCTTCTTTGTCGATGAACCGAACGACCTCGACTGGCAAAGCCAAAGCCTGGTGAATGTAGTCAATCCTGCTTTATTGTTATTCAACGGAGCCGAGTACGTCGTCCACGAAAACGACGATCAACCACTCATCGCACGTACTACCTTTACCTGCAAATACGGCGAGATAAATTTAATCCTGAAGGATATCCAGATGCAGGTTCCGTCATTCTCGCCATGGGCAAACAACCGCTGTGAAAGCCCGGACGTCCATAGCTGCGAGTTAATTAACGCGGATTATTTCCAAGTCAACTTTGAGTAGCGTAACTCATCGAGCGCCCAACCTTTCGCCCCTGCCCTTCAAGACTCCTTTACCGTACAGTGCCGTGTCTCCCAACAGAGTTTGTCCATGAACGTAAAAATCGGCGGAGCCACCCTTGCCGTCATCCTGACAGGCATGCTCATCGTCCTGGGCGTCAACGAATGCCAGCGTGGGCCCTTGAACCCCGAGCTAGCGGACAACATCAGCGAAGAGCAAAAGGCCTGGCTGACCATCGAACACCGCATCAAACGCTCCGACCCGACCCTGACAGACGTGACCCGGGACCAGCATACGCTGACCGTACTTTACCGTCCGGGCGCTTGCGCGGATGACTGCGAGCCCTGGGTTGCACACATGCTGCGGGTTGTCGGCCACGGCCTGGCGGCGCTCAACAATGCGCCGGGGGGCAAGCAGTACACGCAAGTGACGGTCAAGGCGCGGATCCTTGCCGATGATGATGTGGAACTGGTCTATGACATGCCGGGGTTTGACGCCATCAAGACTCAACAAGGCGGCTACGAAACCTTTGCCGGCATGCCCCGCAGCCTGAAATCCAGCGGTGACGCCCTGGTCCAGGCGCAAGCCTATTGCCAAGGCCCTAGCGCCAAAGGTTTCTACCCTGAGTTCTGCGAACGGGTCGGGACCGCAACTGCCCAGCAGTAGCCGCATGACTGCGGCGCCAGTCATCCGACTATCAACGCGCAAACCGTTATTTCCTCTCGGTATTGCCTACTGTCAACGTTGACAGTAGGCAACTGTTCATACGGTCCCTAAGCTCAGCCGTGACAACGAAAACAAGGCTCTGGGCGAACCACAGTCCCTGTGCCTTTCTTCATTCGGGCAAGCAGGAAGAATAAAAAATGAGCGACCGAGTCAAAGGAACCGTGAAGTGGTTCAACGATGCGAAGGGCTATGGCCTCATCACTTGCGGCAAAGGAAGCGATGAGTTGTTCGTTCATTACTCGGCGATAGATGGCGAGGGTTATAAAACGTTGAAACAGAAGCAGACCGTTTCGTTTGAAGCCGAGAAGGGGGACAAAGGCATGCAAGCCTCGAGAGTGATGCCGGAATAAAAACCCCTTCCATGTTCACGAGATCGGAGCTAGGGAACAAGCACAGCGGAAAAAGGCGACCGAAGTCGCCCTTTCCCCGTCTTGCCCTTCTACTGCTTACGCCGCACTGAACAATTTGTGCGGGTCAATCACAAACTTCTTCGGCACGCCCGCATCGAACTCGCCATAGCCCTTCGGCGCGTCATCCAGGCTGATCACTTGCACGCCAACGATTTCAGCAATGTTGATACGGTCCCACATGATCGCCTGCATCAGTTGGCGGTTGTACTTCATCACCGGGGTCTGGCCGGTGTGGAAGCTGTGGGATTTGGCCCAGCCCAGGCCGAAGCGGATGCTCAGGCTGCCCATCTTGGCCGCTGCATCGACAGCGCCCGGGTCTTCGGTGACGTAGAGGCCGGGGATGCCGATCTTGCCGGCGACGCGGACCACGCCCATCAACGAGTTGAGCACGGTAGCCGGGGCTTCGTGCTTGACGCCGTCGTGGCCGTGGCCGCGGGCTTCGAAGCCTACCGCATCGACGGCGCAGTCCACTTCCGGCTCGCCCAGCAATGCGGCGATCTGTTCGTGCAACGGCGTGTCGGTGGACAGGTCGGCAATTTCGAAACCCTGGGCCTTGGCGTGAGCCAGGCGAACCGGGTTGACGTCGCCGATGATCACCACCGCCGCGCCCAACAGGCGCGCGGAAGCGGCGGCCGCCAGGCCAACCGGGCCGGCACCGGCGATGTAGACCGAGCTGCCAGGGCCAACACCGGCGGTGACGGCGCCGTGGTAGCCGGTCGGCAGGATATCGGACAGGCAGGTCAGGTCACGGATTTTCTCCATGGCCTTGTCGCGGTCCGGCAGTTTCAGCAAGTTGAAATCGGCGTACGGCACCAGCACGTATTCGGCCTGGCCGCCGGTCCAGTCGCCCATGTCCACGTAACCGTAGGCACCGCCGGCACGGGCCGGGTTGACGGTCAGGCAGACACCAGTGTGTTGCTCCTTGCAGGAACGGCAGCGTCCGCAAGCCACGTTGAACGGCACCGACACCAGGTCACCGATTTTCAGGTTCTCGACGTCGCTGCCCTTCTCGATCACTTCACCGGTGATCTCGTGGCCCAGGACCAGGCCGGTCTGGGCAGTGGTACGACCGCGCACCATGTGTTGATCGGAGCCGCAGATGTTGGTGGAGACCACGCGCAGGATGACGCCGTGCTCGATCTTCCTGCCGCGCGGGTCCTGCATTTTTGGATAGTCGATTTTCTGTACTTCGACCTTGCCGTTGCCGAGATACACGACACCACGATTACCAGACATGTCAGTCACCTCTGTATTTGTTGTTGTAAAGAAAGTGAATTTAGCTTCAAGCGACAAGCTACAAGCCGCAAGAAGCACGCATACCGCCTTTTCTTGCGGCTTGAAGCTTGTAGCTTGAAGCTAAAGCACCACCGTCCTATTGGCGTTCAGGAACACTCTTCGCTCGATGTGATACCCCACGGCCCGGGCCAACGTCAGCCCTTCGATGTCCCGGCCCTTGGCGATCAGGTCTTCGGGATAATGACTGTGGTCCACCACTTCGACGCCCTGGGCGATGATCGGACCTTCGTCCAGGTCGTTGTTGATGTAGTGCGCCGTAGCGCCCACCAGTTTCACGCCTTTGTTGTAGGCCTGGTGATACGGCTTCGCGCCCTTGAAGCCCGGCAGCAACGAGTGATGAATGTTGATCGCCTTGCCGTCGAGCTTGCGGCACAGCTCCGGCGACAGCACTTGCATGTAGCGGGCAAGGATCACCAGCTCGGCGCCGGTGTCTTCGATCACCTGCCACACCTGTCGCTCCTGGGAGGGCTTGTCGTTCGGGTCCAAGGGGAAATGGTAGTAGGGAATCTGGTGCCAGTCGGCCAGCGGCTTGAGGTCGGGATGGTTGGATACCACGGCTACCACATCCATGGACAACTGGCCGATGCGCTGGCGGTAGAGCAAGTCGTTGAGGCAGTGATCGGCCTTGGAGACCATGATCACCACTTTGGGCCGGTAGTTGGGCGGCGTCAGTTCGAAGACCATGCCGAAGGCTTGCGCCCGCTCCGCTAATCCCGCACGAAAGCTCTGCTCGTCGAAACCGTCAGGCTGGCGAAACTCCACGCGAATGAAGAAACGCGCCGAGAGCCGGTCGTCGAAGGAATGGTGTTCGGTGACATAGCAGCCCTGCTCGAACAGAAAGCGGGTCACCGCGTCCACCGTGCCGAGCACGCTGGGGCAATCGGCAGTCAAGATCCATGTATCCGGGGCGCGGCTCATTGCGGTGACTCCTGTTCGAATTTAACGAAGCGACACAAAACCCGTGGCGAGGGAGCTTGCTCCCGCTCGGTTGCGTAGCAACCGCCAAAAAGCGAGGGCCGCTACGCGCCCCAGCGGGAGCAAGCTCCCTCGCCACAACAGCATTCCAAGGCCAAGAATCAAGCCTGCACGCTCAACCCATACTCAGCCGCCGCATCCTGCAACCACAGCCACCAGTAATCGGAGAAGCTGCGGCGGATCACCAGTTCCCAGGTGTCTTCGGCGGTGTGGCGAATCACCAGTTGCGACTTGGCGAACACCGTGCCCACGGCCTTGCCCACCGGGAAGTTGCTTGGGTGTACATCGTAGCTGGTGGATTTCATCAGCACGTCGCGCACGTTCGGGCCGGACAGTTCGAGGATCTGCTGGCCGCCGCTGACGTTGACGATCTGGATGTGCAGGTCGCCGAGGGCTTCACGCAGGTTCTTCTCGGCGGCGAATTCCTCACCGCTCGGCACCACCAGCAGCCACTCATCCGGGCCCAGCCATTGCAGGCTGGTTTCACCCTTGACGATGACGGCCAGCGCACCTGGCAATTCCAGGCCCAGGGCTTTATGCACACCAGCGGCGAACGCCGGGTCGTGGCCGTCGCCACGAATAGTCAGGTGGCCGAGGAGTTTTTTCTCGCGCACGGTCACACCGGCGTTCTTGCGGCCTTTGCCCACCAGGCTTGCGAGGTCGGCATGGTGCAGCGACGACTCGGCCTTGGCCCCGGTGGTTGGGCGTTGTTGGTACACGTTGACTGCGGTCATATGGAGCACCTGTCTCGTAGATTGATCGTCCCCACGCTCTGCGTGGGAACGGTCAGGTATCAAATATTCTGCCGATCGCCCTTCGGATCGAAGAACACCGAAGAAACGATCTCTGCCTCGATCACCCGGCCATCGGCCAATGGCGCGAACACCCGCTCGCCCATCCGCTTGAGGCCGCCCTTGACCACACCCATGGCAAATGAATAACCCAGGGAGTTGTGGGCATAGCTGGAGGTCACGTGGCCCACCATGGTCATCGGGATCGCCTGCTTGGTGTTGAACACCAGTTGCGCGCCTTCCGGCAGCCAGACATTCGGGTCGATCGGCTTGAGGCCTACCAATTGCTTGCGCTCTTCACGCACGCAATCTTCGCGATTCATGCCGCGCCAGCCGATCCACGAGAACGGTTTGGTCCGGCCGACACACCAGCCCATGTTCAGGTCGTCCGGGGTCATTGAGCTGTCCGTGTCCTGACCGACGATGATGAAGCCCTTCTCGGCCCGCAGTACGTGCATGGTCTCGGTGCCGTACGGGGTCAGGTTGTACTTCTTCCCGGCCTCGGCGATCTGCTCGAGCACGCCCATGGCGTAGTCGGCCTGCAC
This sequence comes from Pseudomonas sp. Z4-20, assembly GCF_051131955.1. Lineage (NCBI taxonomy): Bacteria > Pseudomonadati > Pseudomonadota > Gammaproteobacteria > Pseudomonadales > Pseudomonadaceae > Pseudomonas > Pseudomonas sp. Z4-20. The sequence goes on along the minus strand of NZ_CP071641.1, from coordinate 508,204 downwards.
GTTGATTTCGTACGACAGTTCACCGGTGAACGAGATCCGGAACACCCGTGCCGGCACGCCGCCCACCAGGCCTTCCTTCCAGGTCATGAACGGGAATGCGTCCTTGTCCAGGTCGATGTCGGTGACGTCGCCCAGCAGCTTGCGGCTGTTGGGCCCCGACAGGGTCATGGTCGCCCAGTGGTCGGTGACCGAGGTGAAGTACACCTTCAGGTCCGGCCATTCGGTCTGGTGATAGATCTCCAGCCATTGCAGCACGCGTGCCGCGCCGCCGGTGGTGGTGGTCATGAGGAAGTGGTTGTCCGCCAGACAGGCCGTTACGCCGTCGTCGAAGACCATGCCGTCTTCCTTGCACATCAGGCCGTAGCGGGCCTTGCCCACGTCGAGCTTGGTCCAGGCGTTGGTGTAGACGCGGTTGAGGAACTCGCGGGCATCCGGGCCCTGGATGTCGATCTTGCCCAGGGTCGAGGCGTCGAGCAGGCCGACGCTGTCACGCACGGCCTTGCATTCGCGCTTGACCGCGGCATGCAGGTCTTCGCCGTTCTTCGGGAAGTACCAAGGGCGCTTCCACTGGCCGACGTCTTCAAACTCGGCACCGTTTTTCACATGCCAGGCCTGCAGCGCGGTGTAACGCACCGGCTCGAAGATGTGCCCACAGTGCCGGCCCGCCACCGCGCCGAAGGTCACGGGCGTGTAGTTCGGACGGAACATGGTGGTGCCCATCTGCGGGATGCTTACGTTCAGCGAACGGGCCGCGATGGCCAGGCCGTTAACGTTGCCCAGCTTGCCCTGGTCAGTGCCGAAGCCCAGTGCGGTGTAGCGCTTGACGTGTTCAACCGATTCGAAGCCTTCGCGGGTGGCAAGTTCGATGGCGGCGGCGGTGACGTCGTTCTGCAGGTCGACGAATTGCTTCGGCCCCCGTGCAGTGGATTTTTCGTGAGGCACCTGGAACAGCGCCAGGGTCGGCTCTTCGTGACGGCTCAGGGCCTTTGGCAACACGCCCTCCACGGCCTTGAAGCCGGCTTCGCTGGCCGCGCGCACGCCGCCTTCAAAACCGTCGGCCAAGCTATCCCCGAGGCTGTAGACGCCGTTCACACCACCGACGCACACGCGCTTTTGCGGTGCTTCGCCCGGCACGAAACCGAGGATGTCTTCACGCCAGATCGGCTTGCCGCCCAGGTGCGAAGCCAGGTGGACCACCGGACTGTAGCCGCCGGAACTGGCCACCAGGTCGCAGTCCAGCCATTCGCCTGGACTGGTGACTTTGTGGGCGCGAACGTCGATCGCGGCAACACGTGCCCCGGTGACGCGCTTGCTGCCACGGGCCTCGATCACGGCGCTGCCGGTGAGGATGCGGATGCCCTTGGCACGGGCTTCTTCCACCAGCGCACCACGCGGGTTACTGCGGGCGTCGGCGACGGCAACCACTTGCAGGCCGGCGTCGAACCAGTCCAGGGCGACGCGATAGGCGTGGTCGTTGTTGGTGCTCAGCAGCAGTTTCTTGCCCGGTGCCACGCCGTAGCGACGCACGTAGGTGGACACCGCACCGGCCAGCATGTTGCCCGGCACGTCGTTGTTGCCGTAGACCAGCGGGCGCTCGCAAGCACCAGTCGCCAGCACCACGCGCTTGGCGCGAACGCGGTTGATGCGCTGGCGGACCTGGCCGATCGGTGCGCGGTCGCCGAGGTGGTCGGTGAGGCGCTCATGGATGGTCAGGAAGTTATGGTCGTGGTAGCCGTTCACCGTGGCACGAGGCAGCAACACCACTTCCGGCATCGACTGCAGTTCAGCCACTACGGCAGCGACCCATTCGGTCGCCGGCTTGCCGTCCAGGCTTTCGCGGGAGTCGAGCAGGCTGCCGCCGAACTCTTCCTGCTCATCCGCCAGGATGACGCGTGCACCGCTGCGAGCCGCGGCCAACGCGGCGGCCAGGCCGGCAGGGCCGGCCCCGACGATCAGCACGTCGCAGTGACGGTTCATGTAGTCGTAGGTATCCGGATCGTTCTCGGTCGGTGAGCGACCCAGCCCTGCGGCCTTGCGGATGTACTTCTCGTAAGTCATCCAGAACGATTGCGGGTACATGAAGGTTTTGTAGTAGAAGCCCGGCGGCATCAGCTTGCCGCCGACCTTGCCGAGAATCCCCATCATGTCGTTGTTCACGTTCGGCCAGCCGTTGGTGCTGGTGGCGACCAAACCCTGGTACAGCGCCTGTTGCGTGGCGCGCACGTTCGGAATCTGCGTGGCTTCGGTGGCACCGATCTGCAGCACCGCGTTCGGCTCTTCCGCGCCGGCGGCATAAATACCGCGCGGCCGGGAATACTTGAAGCTGCGACCGATGATGTCGACACCGTTGGCCAGCAGCGCGGCGGCCAGGGAATCGCCCTCGAAGCCTTTGTAGGTCTGGCCGTTGAAAGTGAAGCTCAGCGCTTTGTTGCGGTCGATCCGTCCGCCGTTGGACAGGCGATTGATCTGGCTCATACCTTCTCTCCCAGAGCCTGTGCAGCCGCTTTCGGACTGTCAGCCTTGTCGGTGAACTGCGGCTTTTGGCCGATCTTGTAGGTTTCGAGAATCTCGTAGGTCACGGTGTCGCGGGTCACGTTGAAGTACTGGCGGCAACCGGCGACGTGGTCCCACAGCTCATGGTGCAACCCGCGTGGGTTGTCACGGAAGAACATGTAGTCGCCCCACTCCTCATCGGTGCAGGCGTTCGGATCCAGCGGACGCGGGATGTGCGCCTGGCCAGATGCATGGAATTCCTCTTCGGAGCGCAGTTCGCCGCAGTGAGGACAGAAGATGTGCAACATAGGGATTTCTCCTGTTAGTGGGCGACGGCAGCAGCGCCGTGTTCGTCGATCAGTGCGCCGTTGTGGAAACGGTCGATGGAAAACGGCGCGGCCAGCGGGTGCATTTCACCCTTGGCCAGGCTTGCAGCGAAGACGTTGCCCGAACCCGGGGTGGCCTTGAAGCCGCCGGTGCCCCAACCGCAGTTGAAGAACATGTTCGGCACCGGGGTCTTGGAGATGATCGGGCAGGCGTCCGGCGTGGTGTCGACGATGCCGCCCCACTGACGGTTCATGCGTACGCGGGACAACACCGGGAACATCTCGACGATGGCCTGGACGGTGTGCTCGATCACCGGGTACGAGCCACGCTGGCCGTAGCCGTTGTAGCCGTCGATACCGGCGCCGATCACCAGGTCGCCCTTGTCGGACTGGCTGATGTAGCCGTGCACGGCGTTGGACATGATCACGCTGTCGATGATGGGCTTGATCGGCTCGGACACCAACGCTTGCAGCGGGTGGGATTCGATCGGCAGGCGGAAGCCCGCGAGCTTGGCCATGTGCCCGGAGTTACCGGCGGTGACGACGCCGACGCGCTTGGCACCGATGAAGCCTTTGTTGGTTTCCACGCCGATGCACACGCCGTTTTCCTTGCGGAAACCGATGACTTCGGTCTGCTGGATCAGATCCACGCCCAAGGCGTCCGCCGCCCGGGCAAAGCCCCAGGCCACGGCATCGTGACGGGCCACGCCGCCGCGACGCTGGACGGTCGCGCCCATCACCGGGTAGCGGGTATTTTTCGAGCAATCCAGGTACGGGATCTCGTCGGCCACTTGCTTGGCGTTGAGCAGCTCGCCGTCCACGCCATTGAGGCGGTTGGCGCTGACGCGACGCTCGGAATCACGGATGTCCTGCAGGGTGTGGCACAGGTTGTAGACGCCACGCTGGGAAAACATCACGTTGTAGTTCAGGTCCTGGGACAGGCCTTCCCAGAGTTTCATCGCGTGTTCGTACAGGTGGGCCGATTCGTCCCACAGGTAGTTGGAGCGCACGATGGTGGTGTTGCGTGCGGTGTTACCGCCACCCAGCCAGCCCTTCTCGACCACGGCCACGTTGGTGATACCGTGTTCCTTGGCCAGGTAGTAGGCGGTCGCCAGGCCATGCCCGCCACCGCCGACGATGACCACGTCGTAGACCTTTTTCGGAGTCGGCGTGCGCCACATCCGCTGCCAGTTCTCGTGATGGCTGAGAGAGTGTTTGAAGAGGCCGAAGCCCGAATAGCGTTGCATAGTGATTACTCCAAAACCGACTCAGCGATAAACCGGGAAGTCCGCGCACAGGGCCGCCACTTGCTGCGCGACATTGGCCTCGACATCGGCGTCGCCGAGGTTGTCGAGAATGTCGCAGATCCAGCCGGCCAGGGTGACGCACTGGCTGACCTTGAAGCCGCGCGTGGTCACCGCCGGGGTGCCGATGCGCAGGCCCGAGGTCACGAACGGCGATTGCGGGTCGTTCGGCACGGCGTTCTTGTTGACGGTGATGTGGGCGCGGCCCAGGGCGGCGTCGGCGTCCTTGCCAGTCAAGCCCTGGCGAATCAGGCTGACCAGGAACAGGTGGTTATCGGTGCCGCCGGACACTACATCGTAGCCGCGCTTGATGAACACGCCAGCCATGGCCTGGGCGTTGTCGATCACTTGCTGCTGATAGGCCTTGAAGCCAGGCTCCAGCGCTTCCTTAAAGCACACCGCCTTACCGGCGATCACGTGCATCAGCGGGCCACCCTGGGCACCGGGGAACACCGCGGCGTTGAGTTTTTTCTCGATTGCTTCGTTGGCCTTGGCCAGGATCAGGCCGCCGCGTGGACCGCGCAGGGTCTTGTGGGTGGTGGTGGTGACCACGTCGGCGTAAGGCAGCGGATTAGGATACAGGCCAGCGGCAACCAGGCCGGCGACGTGCGCCATGTCGACGAACAACAAGGCCCCCACCTTGTCGGCGATCTGGCGGAAGCGCGGGAAGTCGAGGGTCTTGGAATAAGCCGAGAAGCCGGCGACGATCATTTTCGGTTTGCACTCGACCGCCAGGCGCTCGACTTCGTCGTAGTCGATCAGGCCGGTGTCGGTGTTGATGCCGTATTGCACAGCGTTGTACAGCTTGCCCGAGGACGACACTTTCGCGCCATGGGTCAGGTGACCGCCGTGGGCCAGGCTCATGCCCAGGATGGTGTCGCCCGGCTGGATCAGCGCCAGGTACACGGCGCTGTTGGCCGATGAGCCTGAGTGCGGCTGGACGTTGGCGTAATCGGCGCCGAACAGCTGCTTGGCGCGTTCGATGGCCAGGGCTTCGACTTTATCGACGTGCTCGCAGCCGCCGTAGTAGCGCTTGCCTGGATAGCCTTCGGCGTATTTGTTGGTCAAGCCGCTGCCCTGGGCCTGCATCACGCGCTTGCTGGTGTAGTTTTCCGACGCGATCAGCTCGATATGATCTTCCTGGCGTTGCTCTTCGGCGTTCATCGCCGCCAGCAGCGCATCATCGTAGCCTTGAATTTGGTCTTGTTTGCTGAACATCGCGTCTCTCCCAGCGGCGGCGGTGCGCCTTTCGTCTCGGTGAGGCACGGACCGTTTCGGTCGTGCCCTTTGGATGCGATGGTATGGCCGGCGCAGGCAGGTCAAATGCCTATGGACGCCACGCAAAGGTGCGTTTACGACATGGGATCAAATCGAATGGAACACCGGCCACAAGGGTCAAGTGGCAATCTGGCGAACCGCGAGCAACAGCAGGAAATGCGCGGGATACAACGCATAGGCCCAACGCCGCATCGCTGGCGGCTGAAAACGACCCGCCTGTCGCAAAAGCAAGAGCCCGAGCCCTGGCGCGATCAGGCAAGCCACCAGTCCCCACGACGCCACCGCATCCCCCAGCCATGCCGCGCCATACAACACCCGCCATTGATTGGCCGCCACGCAGACCATCCCCGGTAGCAACGCGAAATACCAGGGCCGACGAAACACCAGCAACATCGTCAGCGGCAGCAGCACGCCGTAGAACCCGAACATCAACCGTGACGAGCACAGCGCCGCCAGCAGCAGCGCCGCCACCGCCAGGCATCGCGCCTCCAACGTAGGGGTTTGCCAACTGCGCGCCACCAACAGTCCCAGCACCAGCGTCGGCATCACGTTCAACGTCGTGGGCTGGGGAATGAACAAGCGGTAGGGGATTTCACTGATGGCGCTGAACAGCAACAGCCAGCCCAGGTAGCGCCATGGAAGCGAGCTGGCGCCGTTGCGTGCGAGGTTGGCCGCCATTGCCAGGCAGAACCAGGGAAATGCCAAGCGGCCCGGCACATAGAGCCAATCGGCGGAAAAACCGACATATCGCAGATGATCGAGGACCATCGCCAACAGTGCCAGCCACTTGAGCAGGTCCAGCGCACCGTCGCGCCGACTCATGTGTACAGCGGCCCGCTGATTTTGTGATTTTCTGACCGAAACATCCCGTGTGCTCCCTCGCTAATCTTGGGTAAAGTGCGCACCACTATTGAACACGGCGTTCTGCACTCAAGGTTCGCCGGACCGCGGAATTCTCCATCCGGGAATTCCACCAGGGATCTCTTTATCCAGGACTCTCTATTCAAGGAGCAAGGCCATGACCGACAAGAGTCAACAATTCGCCAGCGACAACTATTCCGGCATTTGCCCCGAAGCCTGGGCGTTTATGGAAAAAGCCAACCAGGGCCACCAGCGCGCCTATGGCGACGACGAATGGACCCACCGCGCGGCGGATGATTTCCGTGCCCTATTCGAAACCGACTGCGAAGTGTTCTTCGCGTTCAACGGCACTGCCGCCAACTCCCTGGCCCTGTCATCGTTGTGCCAGAGTTACCACAGCGTGATCTGCTCTGAAACCGCCCACGTCGAAACCGACGAATGCGGCGCGCCGGAATTCTTTTCCAACGGTTCCAAGCTGCTGGTGGCGCGCACCGAAAACGGCAAGTTGACTCCCGAGTCGATCCGCGAGATCGCCCTCAAGCGCCAAGACATCCACTACCCCAAGCCGCGCGTGGTGACCCTGACCCAGGCCACGGAAGTCGGCAGCGTCTATACGCCGGAAGAAATCCGCGCCATCAGCGTCACCTGCAAGGAACTGGGGCTGAACCTGCACATGGACGGCGCGCGCTTCTCCAACGCCTGCGCCTTCCTCGGCTGCACCCCGGCCGACCTGACCTGGAAGGCCGGTGTCGACGTGCTGTGTTTCGGCGGTACGAAAAACGGCATGGCGGTGGGCGAAGCGATCCTGTTCTTCAACCACGACCTGGCCGTAGACTTCGACTACCGCTGCAAGCAGGCCGGGCAATTGGCTTCGAAAATGCGCTTCCTCTCCGCACCCTGGGTCGGCCTGCTGCAGAACGACGCCTGGCTCAAGCATGCCCGCCATGCCAACCACTGCGCCCAATTGCTGGCACAACTGGTCAGCGACATTCCTGGCGTCGAGCTGATGTTCCCGGTCCAGGCCAACGGCGTGTTCCTGCAACTCTCGGAACCGGCCATCGCCGCCCTGACCGCCAAGGGCTGGCGCTTCTACACCTTCATCGGCAAGGGCGGTGCACGCTTCATGTGCTCGTGGGACACCGAAGAAGCGCGGGTGCAGGAATTGGCGGCGGATATTCGGGAAGTGATGAGCGCCTGAAGCAACGACCGATATCTTCAGGCCTTGAAGCTTTGAAGCTTTTGTGGCGAGGGAGCTTGCTCCCGCTGGGGTGCGCAGCAGCCCCATGCGGCCTATCAGTTAATTCGTGCTTTCGGGATGACGACTGCTGCGCAGCCCAGCGGGAGCAAGCTCCCTCGCCACAGGGGGCTCACCACTACCAGGATGGGCAGATCAGAAATCGATCCGCACATCCCCCTTCGGCACGCTGCAGCACGACAGGATGTAACCCTCGGCCTCGTCGTCTTCGGTGATCCCGCCGTTGTGCTCCATTTCCACTTCCCCGCCCAGTTTCAATACTTTGCAGGTGCCGCAGATGCCCATGCCGCAAGCCTTGGGGATCATCATGCCGAGCTTGGCGGCGGCGGCGTGTACGGTTTCTCCCGGCCCTACGCGGATGCTCTTGCCCGAGGAGGTGAACTCCACCAGGTGCAGGTCCGCGGCATCGACCTGCGGAGCGTCGGCCGCCTGTTCGGCCTGCTCCACTGCATCGGCACGGGCTTCCGGTGGCGTGGCGCCGAAGGATTCCTCGTGATAACGCTTCATGTCGTAACCAGCCGCTTCCAGCAGGCGCTTGACCGCGCTCATGTACGGCGTCGGGCCGCAGCAGAACACTTCGCGCTCAAGGAAATCGGGCACCATCAGTTCCAGCATTTTATGGTTCAGGTAACCGCGGTAACCGGCCCACGGCTCGCCCAGGCCATGCTTTTCGCAGATCAGGTGCAAGCTGAAGTTGTCGATCCGCGACGCCATGTGCTCCAGCTCGCGGTGGTAGATGATGTCCTTGGGCGAGCGAGCGCTGTGGACGAAGGTCATGTCGACGTTGGCGTTGGTGTCGTAGAACCAGCGGGCCATGGACATGCATGGCGTGATTCCGACGCCACCGCTGAGGTACAGGACCTTCGGGCTCGGGAAATCCATGGCATTGAACAACCCCACCGGCCCGTGCACCGCCAGTTCCTGGCCTTCGTGCAGCGTGTCGTGCAGCCAGTTGGAAACCTTGCCCCCCGGCACGCGCTTGATGGTCACCGAGAAGCTGTAGGGCACCGACGGCGAACTGGAGATGGTGTAGGAACGCATGATCGGCTGGCCTTCGATTTCCAGCTCCAGGGTGACGAACTGCCCGGGCTTGAAAAAGAACAGGATCGGCTGGTCGGCCATGAAGCAGAAGGTGCGCACATCCCAGGTTTCCTGGATGACTTTGACGCAACGAACGATATGTCGGCCATTGGCCCAGGTCTGGGTGGTGACCGGGTTCAGGAAAGTATTGGACATGCTGATCTCCACGGCCGACTGTCGGCCTTCATGATGGCGATTGTGCGCAGGCGCCTGCGCCGCCATTTACCTATCTGCGACATTCACATACTTATCGCGACCAGCCCCCTATTACCGGGGCTTGCGCGTCGGGAACAGATTGGGCCATGTCGCCCATGGATAAGGTTGCGCCCCTGCGCGGCCCCACACTCGCCCCAACAGATAAACAAAGTTTTCTGCCTTGCGTAGCACAACCGATTAGCCATTTTCACCGGCTCCATTTAGAGAGCCACGAGGATAAAACGATGGACGTCACCACTACCCTGAGCCTGGGCGATCCGCTGGAACCCGCACGCAAGGCCACCGCGCAAATGCTGCAAGAGCGCGAGCGCACCTTCTCGCTGCCGCAGCCGTTCTACTCCGATGAGCGCCTGTTTGATATCGACATGCAGGAAATCTTTCAGAAGGAATGGTTGATCGCCGGCATGACCTGCGAGATCCCGGCCAAGGGCAACTACCTGACGCTGCAGATCGGCAAGAACCCGATCATCGTGATTCGCGGCGCCGAGGGCGTGGTACATGCGTTCCATAACGTCTGCCGCCACCGTGGTTCGCGGCTGTGCACCAGCGAAAAGGGCAAGGTCGCCAAGCTGGTCTGCCATTACCACCAGTGGACCTACGAGCTGGACGGTCGCCTGCTGTTCGCCGGCACCGAGATGGGTGCCGACTTCGACATGAAGCAGTACGGCCTAAAGCCGGTGAACGTGAAGACCGCCGGCGGCTACATTTTCATCAGCCTGGCCGAGAACCCGCCGGCCATCGATGACTTCCTGTCGACGCTGAACCACTACATGGAACCCTACGACATGGAAAACACCAAGGTGGCGATCCAGACCACCTTGTTCGAAAAGGCCAATTGGAAGCTGGTGCTGGAAAACAACCGCGAGTGCTACCACTGCAACGCCTCGCACCCTGAATTGCTCAAGACCCTGCTGGAATGGGACGACGTCACCGACCCACGGGCCGACCAGGCGTTCAAGGACCATGTGGCCGCTTCCGCCGCCGCCTGGGACGCCGAGAAAATCCCTTACGCCCACGCCAGCTTCGGCCTGCGTAACCGCATCGTGCGCATGCCGCTGCTCAAGGGCACCGTGTCGATGACCATGGACGGCAAGCAGGGCTGCGCCAAGCTGATGGGCCGCATCAAGAACCCGGACCTGGGCTCGATGCGCATCCTGCACCTGCCGCACTCGTGGAACCACTGCATGGGCGACCACATCATCGTGTTCACCGTGTGGCCAATCAGCGCCCAGGAAACCATGGTCACCACCAAATGGCTGGTGAACAAGGACGCGGTCGAAGGCGTGGACTACGACGTGGCGCGCATGCGCGAAGTCTGGGACGCCACCAACGACCAGGACCGTCGCCTGGCCGAAGAAAACCAGCGCGGCATCAACTCCACCGCCTACCAGCCAGGCCCGTACTCGAAGACCTACGAGTTCGGCGTGGTGAACTTCGTCGACTGGTACAGCGAGCGCATGCTCAACAACCTGGGAGCTGAACCGGCGCCATACCTCAAGGGCGTTCCGGTCCAGGGTTAAGTCAAAACCCGCATGATCGTTCCCACGCCGGGCGTGAGAACGATCATGGGCTGGACGACCACCGCACACTGCCATCCTCTCCATAAAACGTCTCGACAATCTCCTCCCCCTTAAGCCGCACCTTCACGTACCCATTCAACACCCGCTCCGGATACGCCTCGTCCCCCGCCAATTCCGTTTCCGACCACAGCACCCGGGCATGCCCGTTCAGCTCGCTGGTGGTGCCGTAAGGGATCGCCCCGTGCCCGGCGCAACGCGCGTGCAGTCCGCCTTGCGGCGCGTAGCAGATGCCGTTGTGCAAATGCCCCCAATACCAGTAATCCGGCTCACGCCCCAGGGCATCGCAGACCGGTTGGTAGAGCGCGGTCTTGTGGTGTCCGGAAATATCAAAGCCCTGGTGATGACTGAGCACCATGAGCTTCTTGCGCTTGGGCAGGGTTTTCATCCACTCGATCTGCTGAGTGTTGAGGGTGCCGTCCATGTACAGGTTCATAGCGTCCGAGGCGTAGGCGCTGTCCAGGCCGACCACCAGCCAGTCGTCGTTGTACAAGGCAAAGTAGCTGGTGCCTTGCTGCACCGGGAAGCGCTTGGCCAGTTCCTTGAAATAGCCGTGGCCGCCGCTGTACATCTCGTGGTTGGAATTGAGGGTGAACGAGCCGTGCTTGCCCTGGGGCCAGCCGACCATGTCGACGTCTTCCTGGGAGTGCGTGCCGGCGTAATACACGTCGCCCAGATGAATGGTGAAATCGGCAAGGGCCAATTGCATCTGGTTGGCCACCGCCACCGCCGGTGCGTGGCTGTCGAACGGCCCGGTGCCCCAGTCGCCGGCGATGGCCAGCACCACGTCGCTGTCCATTTTCACCAGCGCCGGATTGGTAGCAAACGGCGCGTGATGGCGCAGGTTTTCGATCCACTTGAGCAGCGCCTCGCTCCACAGCAAGTCCAGCAGCTCCCACTTTCGACAGCCCAGCAAAGTGCCGTCCTTGAGTACCCGCGTTGGCAGCTCCTGTTCTTTTTGCGGCAGGGGCGTGGCGTTGCCGATCTTGAGGATCGAAAGACCATGGGCCAGCTCCCATGGCACGGCCGGTTCGTCATCGGGCAAGTCACCGTGCTCGATGACATGCCGGGCCTGGTCGTGGCCTCGCTCCAGCAATTTGACGATGGCCTGAAATTCCTCGGGCTCCAGGTCGTTGACGAGTTTTTTCCAGGACATCTCCAGTCGCGTGACCAACCCATGCAGGCGGACCTTGACCTTGTCGAACTCATGTTCCCAATGGTGCAGTAATGACATGTGAACGCTCCTTCGTTTTGCCCTGGACTACAGGGTCTTCATGAATTCGATCAGGGCCCGTTTGTCGACCTCTGACAGTTGCGTGCCATACAGGTGACCACCGTTATGGTTGCCTTCCAGGCGGGTGTCGTATTTGAAATCCGCTGATGCCTTCATCTGCGCACCGCTGGTGATGAAGCCAACCTTCTGCGGGTCGTAGATGTCGGAGCCCGTGTAGAAGACTTGCGGACGTTGCTCCGGCGGTTGCAGCAAATCCCACAGGGTTGGCACCGAACCGTTGTGCAGGTACGGCGCGCGCAGCCAGATGCCGTCAGTGGGCGTGTTGCTGTAGCTCTGGGTCTTGCGGTAGGCGCCAAAATCGAACGGCGCTTTCTTGAAGCCGTGGAACGCCGTCACCAGCCCGGTGGTGAAGGAATTCAGCCGATGGGGATCGGTGCCCAACTGGTCGATGTTGGTAGTGACCTGGCCGGTGTCGCTGCGGCCGAAGTCGTGGCAGCCGGCGCAGTTCTGCTCCCAGATCGGTTTGCCTTGGGCGACTTTTGCTTGATCCAAAGCGAACGGCCATGCCGGCGCCTTGTGGCCCAGCAGCCAGTTGGTCACCCGGTTGAAACTCGGCGGCAGCACCGACTGCGGCGTCGCGCCCACGGCCATGGCGGCGGCGTAGTTGCGTTCGTGGATCTGGTTGTTATTGCCGTCCCAATGCAGGTACATGGACTCGCGGGGTTTCTGGTTCCAGACCTGGGGCAAGTCCACCGTGCCGATGGTGGAATCATCCGGGAAGCCGAACACCACCATCTTGGTCGGGTTGAAGGTATCGGTCCGCCCTGGGCCTTGGGCCGGACGCAGCTTCTGCCAGGCGTAGGCCTGTTTCTGCTTGAGCAGCGCGCTCTTGGCCATCGGGATGATCAGGTAGCGGTTATAGAGCTTTTCGAAGAACCCCAGCTGGAACTTGCCGTTGATCGCCGCCATCACCGCATCAGGGGTGAATTTCGGATCGCTGGCACACTCGTAGGCGAACCACTGGAAGGCTTGCAGTTGCAGGGTATTGGCCGGCGCGGCGGCGACCGGCACCGCGACGTCAGAAGCATTGGCCCGGTAGGAACCGGTGTGGCACAGGGCGCAGTTCGGCTCGACCGTGGGATAACCGAGCTGCCGCTTGGCCATGCCGATGGGTAGGTCGTTGCCGTTTTCATAGAGGAAACCGAACACCTCGTAACCGCCCGGCTTGGGCAGCTTTTCCGGGCACATCTGCGGCAGCACGGCGAACAGGTAGTAGGGAATCCGCGCCTCGATGCCCAGGCCGATGGCGGCGTATTTGTAATGGTCTTCGTCGGAAGCGAAGTCCGGTTGCGGTACCTCGCGGATCATCTGGTACCAGGTCTGGTAGCCGATGAAACCAAGCACCAACAGTACGACCAACAGTCCTGTTTTGAAGCCATGGCTTTGCCAGCGCTGTGCCCAGCCTTCACGCCACTCTCGCCAACCGACGCAAAGCAAGGCCAGCGGACGATTTTCCCGCGGGCTGCCCAAGTACAACAGCACGCCCAATATCAGGAACATGCCCAGGTCGCCCATCAACATCGGTACGAACAGCGAGCCTTGGTTACTGGTGTTGATCAGGTAGATCCAGAACACCACCGCCACCAGCCGTGAGAGCACGCACAACCATGAATGCACCACAAAACGCGGCGCGTTGAACCCCGAGGGCATGTAGAACAGGCTGATCCCCACCAGCAACATGCCAGTGTTTTCCAGCCAGGGATCGGATAGGACCGGCGGCAGGCCGAGCATGGACGTCAGCAACGCCGGGGCGAACAGCGCCGGAATCGCGAAGACCATGTTCATGACGATTCCGATCCAGATAATGCGTTGGAACCAGCGGATGTAAGTGTTCATGGCATCCTTTTCCTTATTCCTGACTCACCACAAACCCATGTGGCGAGGGAGCTTGCTCCCGCTGGGCCGCGTAGCGGCCCCCCAAGACTTCAAAAGCGACGACTGCTTCGCAGCCGAACGGGAGCAAGCTCCCTCGCCACGGGTGAGTCGCTTCAGCCGAGCGCGGTCTTCTCCAGGTGCTCAAGGATGATCGGATACACATCCACCACCGCGTCCTTGCCGAACATGCAGTCGATATGGCCATAGCCGGGTACCTCGTGCCGGCTGAACAACTGCGGCCCATGCATCTCGCACAATCGCTCGTAAGTCTTGAGGGTGCTTTGCGGCAGATAGCATTGGTTGTCGGCACCACTGATGAAGCAGATCGGCAGCTTCAGCCGATCAAAATGCGGCATGTAGACGTCGTTGCCCTTGAAGTCCACCAGATGCCCCTTGCGCACGATCAGCGCCAAGTGCTCGAAGGTCTGGATGTTCGATTCGCCGAACAACTCATGCAGGTTGTCGTGCAGGGTTTCGTTGAGGGTGTCGTGGCGGTACAGCGATGCATACATGAACGTAATGCGATGGCAGACCGGGTTGGTGCAATAGCCCTGGGCCTCGATCCGGGCATAGCCATTGAGAGCCTTATCGTAGAGTTTGTTGAACCAGCTTTCCTTGGTGTCCGCGTAGGCCGTCATGGACTTGATGCCGATGGCATCGAGCATGCCCGGCAAGTGCAAACCGGCCTTCAGACCCGTGGCGGTGGCGACCACCGTGTCGGCGGCGATCTGCGAGCAGACCACCGAACGCACGCCCTGCAAGCCCGCCAGCATTGACATGAAAAAGGTCGTCGCGCCGTAGCAATGCACCACGCATTGCACGTCGCGGGCCAAGGTTGCCTGTTGGATCTGCCCGATGGCGGCCTTGAAGTCGTATTGGGCCACCTGATCGCCGTTCCATTCGTTTTTGCTCGCCGGCAGCAGGATACTCACCCGCAAATCCAGCAGCCAGACGTCGTACTCGTGCTTGCACAGGTATTCCAGCAGATTGGTGTGAATGGTGTCGGTGGAGAAGATATTCGAGCCCACGCCCAAACCATGGACCAGCATCACCGGGCCTTTGCTGCCGGCCTGATAGCGGGTCAGGCGCAGCTCGACGTTGTCTTCGGTCTGGAAGAAATGCACCACCGGCGCGGGCGCATCCAGCGGCCGTTTCAAGCGAGCTGGCGCGTCGGGGTTGAAATAGACATCGCCAGCGAACACTCCGCCGTAGCTCTCCCACAGGATTCCAGCAAAAAACTTGCCGAACCGCGCCAGCGCCTCCAACCGCTCACGCTCATTACGGGCGTTGAGCACCTTCATGGTGGTCATCTGCTTGGCGAAGTCGGCCGGCAGGATGTGCATTACCCCGGAGCCGATCACCGCGCCGGTCTTGTCCGGCCCACGATAGAGCGTGACGTACAAGGTGCTGGTGTCATGCCAGATGTTCAGCACGCCGTCGTCCTCCGGCACGGTCTTGAACGCGCTGAAGAAATACTCAGTGCCGTCCTCGGCGGCCAGTTTCATGTCGTAGTTCATGTGCCGCACGCCAACCTGTTCCTGATATTGCTCGAACAGGTTGAATACGCCGTTACTGGCCACCAACGGCTTGGGCGACAACAGCGGCGCGTCGAGAGTGCCCACCAGTGTCGCGGCGTGCTCCGGCTCCTTGATCAGCCGATCGAGGTCGGCAGCGGTGATGGTCAAGGTGAACTCGATGGGCGAGTTGTCGGCCTCGCCCCGCTTGGCCGCAGCTTCGTAAAGAGCCAGGTCGGTGCCCTGGGGTTGGGTGAAGGCGCTGGAAAAATAGCCCTTCATGGTTTCGGTGAACTGCACGCCAAGGGTCGGCGCCGCCACCGGTTTGCGCGGGGCCGAAGGCAGCGCGTAGTCGATCAGCCAACCGCGATCGGCCGCCAGCAGCCCCATGTTGCGTTCGCTCACCGCTGAAATGGTCAGCAGCGGATTGACCGCCAGGGACGTCGGGATCACCGAGCCGTCCGTGACGTACAGGCCTGGGTAGACGTCGGTGCCGCTGGCGCCACTGAACACCTGTCCCTTGTGATTGACCACGCCTTGGCTCGCGTCTTCCCCCATCACACAGCCGCCCAGCGGATGGACCGAGACGATGCTGTGCTTGAGCAGCTTGGTCCAGATCGGGTTCTCGACCCAGATGCCGCCCAGCGCCTTGGTGCTCTGGTGCAACCGTTCGTTGCCGAGGGTGACGTTTTCCTGCTCGCCGACACCGGACCAGTCGATACGCAACTGGTCCTTGTTGTCGAGAACCATGCGGCCCTTACCGTTGTCGTGGCTCATGATCAGATAGGTCTGCATGTTATGCAGCGCGCCGTAATACGGGCCACGCAGGAAGCTTTCGGCTTCGCGTCCCTTGTATCTGAGGCTGGCACCGAACCCGGTGTCGGTGGGCACGCCGACCATCTCGGCGAATGCCGCCATGCTCGGCACCATGGCCCGGCCGAGGGCGCCGGGGATCGAGCCCTCTTCGATCACCATGCGGCTGCGCCAGTCGCCTTCGGTGCGCATGTCGATCACCGAGGTGATGCACGGCCCCACCGGTTCCAACTCCTTGGCCGAATGGGCGCCGAAGCCGATGCCGTTGATGACTTGGTCGCAGTTGTGGCCGAACCCGAGGATGTCGCCGTTACCGCTCATGTTCTCGCCCAACTGGTTGGACATGGACAGGCCCTTGTCCCGTGAACGCAACATGATTTCGGTGGAACCCAGGGTACCGGCCGACACCACCACGATACCGGCGCGTACGAACAGCGTCGGCGCCGAGAACATTTCGCGGCCACTGTCCAGGTACTGGAAATGCACGATCCAGCCGTCGCCATCGCGCTCCAGATGGCGCACTTCGGCCTGGCAGAAAATCTCGGTGCCATGGTTCCAGGCGTCCGGCAGGTAATTCATCAGCGTGGTGTTCTTGGCCTTGTTGTTACAGCCCGAGACGCAATCACCACAACCATTGCACGGCAACTGTTCGACGCCGACGTGGTTGAGGTTGTTCGGCAGCTTGTCGAACGTCACGTTGATCGGCGGCCTGTAGAAGTGCGCGCCCTGCTTGAGGTAGTCAGCGGATTTCTTGTGGGCATCGAGCTTGGGCAGGTTCGGCGCGGACGCCGGATAGGGATTGGGCTTGAGCATCTCCCGGGCCCGCGCGTAGCCGTCCTTGAGCAACGTGTCGCTGTGTTCGCGCATCGCCAGCGGCCAGCGCGGGTCCTCGAACACGCCCGGCTCGGCTTCCAGCGCGACGTTGGCGTTGATCAGCGAAGTGCCGCCCAGGCCACACCCGACCACTACGTTCTGCTGGGCGTTGACGTGCAGGTCGAACAGCCCGGTGCGCGAACCGATGTGGCCGTCCGGGTCATGCACTTGCAATTCCTCGGTGGCGGCGAGCAACGTGTTGGGGTATTCGCCCGGCTGGATCTCCCGGCCACGTTCCAACAGGCAGACGCTGCGCCCGGCCCGGGACAAGCGCGAGGCGGCAATCCCGCCGCCGTATCCCGAACCGATGACGATAACGTCGTAGTGTTCCTTGATCTCACTGATGGGGGTCGATATCCGTGTCATGTTCAAGTCCTCTCAGGCAGAAGGGGCAACTCTGCGGTTGCCTGTAAATTCACAGGCGCATGAACGCCTGGCCACTATCCCGTATGGGTTAAAGCGGCAGTCAACGGTGTTGATCGGGGGGAAACTCAGGCGCTATAGGCGTACTCGCTGATGGGCTGCACGATGAGCGCGCTGGGGTAGCGAAGTAACAGGTGTCGGGATGCACGTCGGGGCTGAAGCGGGATACGGGTGGGGGGCCTTGCTATCCATCGTGCGTTCTCCCTGAACCAGATATGGATAAAGTCGCGCTGTCCTTGTGCCCTGAGTGAAGACAGCCGACACCTCTACGTCAAGGCGGTTCCTTAGAACTGTATGAAATTTGATCTATTGCCTTTCGCGCTAAGCCCGCTGCGGCCTTCAGGGTTCCGCGAACAAGTTATCCACATGGACACCCACAGCAAATGGGGACAAATGCGCGCAGGTCGGGAATTTTTTCTACGGCAACGCGAATAAAAACCGTGACTTATGGAGGATGACGGTTTTACTGGCTTATCGGTTGTTTTTTGAACAAACCTCTGTAAGCCCATGAATACATGGGCTGTGGCGGTGAACAAACACCTTATCCACAGAAGCGCCAACAGGGTTTGGGGGTAATTTTGACGCTTCTGTGGAAAACTGCATGAACGGCTTGTAAATCGCGGTTTACAAAGGTTTTCCTGATAAAAAACGCCAATCGATCATTTTATGACCAACCCACTGAACACCCCGTCCCGTACGGCTTGCAGCGTTGAGCGAACATCTTATCCACAGAAGCGCCAACAGAGATTGGGGGCAAGTATCAGAGGCTTCGTGTGGCTGTTGACAAAAACCCCGAAAAAACCGCCAGTTAGGCCGCACGTTTTTTGAGCGAAGGCCTGTAAGGCTTGATTGACGCGTGGTGCACCGAGAAGCGAACAGGTTATCCACCCCCTGTGGGGAGCTTGCTCGCGAGGGGGCCAGGACAGTCAATCGTGGTGAGTCTGGGCTCAGCGAACCACCCCTTCCTCCACCAACAGCTTGAGAATTGCCTCGGCCCCCGCCTCCGGGCTGACGCCCTTGAGCACCTGCCCACCTCCGCCGCTGGCCTTGGCCGTGGCAGCTTTCATACGGTCGGCGCCGCTCTTGGCCTTGATTACCTTCAGGCGCTTGGGCCGTGGCTTGGCCGGTTGCAGAGTCGCCACCGTCAGCAAGTTGTCGTCGACCACTTCGACTTCTTCAGCCTGTAATGCGCCACGCTGCGCCGGGCCGTAGGCACTTTGACGGGGCTTGGGGGCAGCGTTATCCACAGTGGCGAGAAACGGCAAGCGCACCTTGAGCCGTCGCCGCTGGCCACGCGGCAATGCTTGCAGCACCAGGGCCGCGCCGTTTTCGATGGATTCCACCTGGGCCAGCCCCACCACCAGCGGCCACCCGAGGTTTTCCGCCAGCAAAAACGGCAGCATGCCCGAACCTTCGCCGGTTTCCGCCTGGCTGCCGGTGAGCACTACTTGAGCGCCGGCGTCGCGCAGGTAATCGGTCAGGGCCGGCAGGGCGTCGGCGCCCTCCGGATTTTCCAACACATGAAGTTCATCCAGGCCCATGCCCAGGTAGGCACGCAAGGCCGGTTCGGCCACATCGCCGGCATGCAGCACTTGCAGATCCGTGCCGGCGAGTTGCAGGCCCAGCTCCACGGCGCGGGCGTCCTGTTCGGCGCGCCGGGGTCGACCGGAGGTCGGGTGGGCGCCGATGGAGACGAGGCTGATCACTTGGTTACTCATGAACGTTTCCTTAGCTTAAGCCGCATCGCGCCTGGCTTCGTTGCGGTAAGCCTCTACCGCCGCGATCAGGGCCTGGAGAATCGCCGCGCTGTCGCCGATCACCGACAGGTCCGCACGCTTGATCATGTCGCAGCCGGGATCGAGGTTGATCGCCACCACCTTGTCGCAAGCACCGATGCCTTGCAGGTGCTGGATCGCCCCGGAAATCCCCACAGCCACATAGACCCGCGCCGTAACCCAGGTGCCGCTAGCGCCGACCTGGCGGTCGCGGGCCATGAAGCCGTCATCCACCGCCACCCGCGAAGCGCCTTCGGTGGCGCCAAGGGCCGCGGCCGTCCTGTGGAAAAGCTCCCAGTCCTTGACGCCGTTGCCGCCGGAGAAAATGAACTCGGCCTCAGCCATCGGAATCGCGCCAGGATCCACCGCCACCGCACCGAGGTCTTCAATTCGCGACAAGCTGCGGGCCACGCCTGTGGATAACTCCACCGGCAAGGCTTCGTGACGGGTTTCGCTGACTGGCTCGGCGCATTCGGCCGCTGCCAGGATCAAACGCGCCAACGGCCTGGCCAAGTCTTGCAGGCCCGCACCGGCGCGGCCGATACACTCCTCGCCCTTGACCTGCCAGACCCGAGTGGCCGGGCGCTCGCCCAGGGCGGCGGCAAAACGCCGACCCAGTTCGCCGCCACCAGTGCGGCTGTCTGGCAACAACCAATGCCGCGGGCCGAACTGGTTATCCACAGCCCGCAGGCCTTGCACCCGTTGTTCCGGTGCATAGCCGCTGAACTCTTCACCTTCAAGCACCAGCAAGCGGTCCACGCCCGCCGTGGCGAAGGCATTCTCTTTATGCTCGCCGAACACCACCGCCAGGACCGCGCCTTCCGCGCCCGCCAGCTGGTGGGCGAGGCCCAACAGATCGCGGTCGTGACTGCTGAGACGGCCACCGACCATGTCCGGCACTACGCTGATGTAGAACGCCGGTTGCGGCACCTGATGCAATGGCAATTGGACTTCCACGGCAGCGGTGCGTTTGCTCGCACCACCTTGCTGGACACCGCTGCGATCAATCCGCTTGATGCCGTTGGGGCCGATGAAGCCGACGCCGTGGACGTTCTTGCGAATGACGCCATTGGGCCCCATCCAGCTGTGCTGTACCGGTTGCATGGCCGCATGCAGCGGGTGCAGGCGGTTGCGGGCGATCCACTCGGCGCGAGGGTCGCGGCGGATGATGTCGCTCATTAATGCACCTCCGCAGGTTCACGTTTGGCCGGGGTCACGGGCTTGCTCGGGGCCGCGTCTTCGAGCAGCGCGTCGGCCACCAGTTCGGCAATGTCCTTGATCATCGGCCGTGGTTCGACCACGCCCTCCAACATCGCGGTGCACTGTGGACAACCCACGGCCACCAGTTCGGCGCCGGTTTCGCGG
Source organism: Pseudomonas sp. Z4-20 (assembly GCF_051131955.1). Taxonomy (NCBI): domain Bacteria; kingdom Pseudomonadati; phylum Pseudomonadota; class Gammaproteobacteria; order Pseudomonadales; family Pseudomonadaceae; genus Pseudomonas; species Pseudomonas sp. Z4-20. Next base: position 487,882 of record NZ_CP071641.1, on the reverse strand, counting down.
ATGTCGTCCATGCGCATGTCGGGAATGCGCTGCTTGCCCGGGATGTCGGTAATCGGCGCACCGCCACCGCCGCCGCAGCAACGCGAGCGGAAACCGGAACGCTGCATTTCCTTGACCTCGATGCCCAACGCACGCAGCACCTGGCGCGGCGCCTCGTACTCGCCGTTGTAGCGCCCCAAGTAGCACGGGTCGTGATAAGTCACGCTGTCGCCTTTGTGTTGGCCGAGGTTCAGCGCGCCGGCGTCGATGATTTCCGCCAGGTAGGTGCTGTGGTGCTGCACCAGGTAATTGCCATCGAAGGCACCGTATTCGTTTTTCAGCACGTGGAAGCTGTGGGGGTCGCAGGTGACGATGCGATTGAAGCTGTATTTTGCCAGGGTCTGGATGTTGCGCTTGGCCAACAGTTGGAACGTCGCTTCGTCACCCAGGCGCCGGGCCACGTCGCCGCTGTCGCGCTCTTCGAGGCCGAGCACGGCGAAGTCGATTTTCGCTGCCTTGAGCACTTTGACGAAGGCGCGCAGGGTGCGCTGGTTGCGCATATCGAAGGCACCGTCGCCGACCCAGAACAGCACGTCGGTGGATTTCTTCTCGCTGAGCAGGTTCAAGTTCAGGTCTGCGGCCCAGTTCATCCGCCCGCCCGGGGCGAAACCACCTGGGTTGTCGGTGGCGATGAGGTTTTCCAACACCTCGGCGCCCTTGTTCGGCGTGGCGCCTTTTTCCAGGGTCAGGTGGCGGCGCATGTCGACGATGGCATCGACGTGCTCGATCATCATCGGGCATTCCTCGACGCACGCCCGACACGTGGTGCAGGACCACAGGGTCTCGGCGTCCACCAGACCGTTGACGATCGGCTGATGCGGGTTACCGCCGTGCTCGCCTACGGGCTTGCCTGGGTAAGGGCTGCCGGCAAATTTCGCATCGGTGCCGCCGGCCAGGCCGACGACCATGTCCTGGATGAGTTTTTTCGGGTTCAACGGCTGGCCGGCGGCAAACGCCGGGCAGGCTGCTTCACACTTGCCGCACTGCACGCAGGCGTCGAAGCCCAGCAGCTGGTTCCAAGTGAAATCCTTGGGTTTTTCCACACCCAGCGGCGCGGCGCGGTCGTTCAGGTCCAGCGGCTTGAGACCGGTGGAGCGGCCACCGCCAAAGCGTTCGGCACGGCGGTGCCAGGCCAGGTGCAGGGCGCCGGCGAAGGCATGTTTCATCGGCCCGCCCCAGGTCATGCCGAAGAACATTTCCGACACGCCCCACAGCACGCCCAGGCCCAGCAACGCCACCAGCAACCAGCCGCCAAAGTCCGCCGGCAGGATCCCGGCCACCGGCAAGGTCACCAGGAAGAAGCTGATGGAAAACGCGAACAGGCTTTTCGGCAAGCGCATCCAGGGGCCCTTGGACAGCCGCGAGGGGGGATTGCGGCGGCGCAGGGCAATGAAGATCGCGCCGCTGAACATCAGCAGCGTGGCGAACAGCAAGGCATAGCCGAGGATGAGGTTTTGCAGGCCGAAACCGTGCACAAGAATGGCCAGCACCGCCGCCAGGACAAACCCGCCCGCCGTGGCGACGTGGGTGTTGGCGATGTACTTGTCCCGCGCCACCACATGGTGCAGATCCACCATGTAGCGCTTGGGCATGGCGAAGAGGCCACCGATCAGGTCGACTTTGGAGGGTCGGCCCCGGCGCCACATATTCACCCGCCGCAAGGCACCCAGGGCAGCGAGGCCGAGGGCTGCGAACAGCAGGATTGGAAGAAGGGTGTTTAGCATCAGAGTTACCTCAAGCGGCAAGCTTCAAGCCACAAGCGGCAAGTAAAAGCCAGTCCTGCATTGCTCTTTTCTTGCAGCTTGAAGCTTGTGGCTCGTGGCTGTTCTTAAAAATCCTTGCACAACCGCAGGGCGTCATAGATGGCGGCGTGAGTATTACGCTGGGCCACGCAGTCGCCGATGCGGAACAGCAGGTAGCCGTCGCCGCTCTGCGCAAGACACGGCTGGGGCTTGATCGCGAACAGGGCTTCGACGTCGATCTGGCCCTTGTTGCGCGAACCTTCCTTGAGCGCGTAGTAGATTTCTTCGTCCGGCCGCACGCCGTTCTCCACCACCACCTGGTCCACCACGCGCTCTTCCTTGGCGCCGGTGTATTCGTTCTCCAGCACCGCTACCAATTTGTCGCCTTCGCGGTAGACCTTCTCCAGCATCATGTCCCCGGTCATGATCACTTCCTTGGGGTACATGCTGCGGTAGTAGGTAGGGAACGACGTCCCGCCAATGGCCACGCCAGGCTTGATGTCGTCGGTGACGATCTCGACCTGGCTGCCTTTGTCGGCGAGGAAGTCGGCCACCGACATGCCGGTGAATTCGCAGATGGTGTCGTAGACCAGCACGTTCTTGCCCGGTGCCACCTTGCCATCGAGCACGTCCCAGCTGCTGACCACCAGCCCTTCGGCGGCGCCCCAATGTTCGTTCTGCTCGATGAATGGATGCCCGCCGACGGCTAGCACCACCACATCCGGACGCAGGTCCATGATGGTCGGCGCGTCGGCGGCAACGCCCAGGCGCAGGTCGACTTTCAAGCGCGCCAGCTCCAGTTGGAACCAGCGAGTGATACCGGCGATCTGGTCCCGTTGCGGGGCTTTCGAGGCCGTGGTGATCTGCCCGCCGATGAATTCCTTCTTCTCGAACAGGGTCACGTCGTGTCCACGTTCGGCGGCCACACGCGCCGCTTCCATCCCCGCCGGGCCGGCACCCACGACGACCACTTTGCGCTTGGGCCCGGTGGACTTCTCGATGATGTGCGGCACGCCCATGTATTCACGGGACGTCGCGGCGTTCTGGATGCACAGCACGTCCAGACCCTGGTACTGGCGGTCGATGCAGTAGTTTGCACCGACGCACTGCTTGATCTGGTCGATCTGGCCCATCTTGATCTTGGCGATCAGGTGCGGGTCAGCGATGTGAGCGCGGGTCATGCCGACCATGTCGACGTAACCACCCTCGAGGATTCGCGTGGCCTGGTTCGGGTCCTTGATGTTCTGCGCGTGCAGCACCGGGACCTTGACCACTTCCTTGATACCGGCGGCCAGGTGCAGGAACGGCTCCGGTGGATAACTCATGTTCGGAATGACGTTGGCCAGGGTGTTGTGGGTGTCGCAACCCGAGCCCACCACGCCGATGAAATCGAGCATGCCGGTATCGTCGTAGTATTTGGCGATCTGCTTCATGTCCTCGTGGGACAAGCCGTCCGGGTGGAACTCGTCGCCGCACAGGCGCATGCCCACGCAGAAATCGTCGCCGACTTCAGCGCGTACGGCCTTCAACACTTCCAGGCCGAATTTCATGCGGCCTTCGAAGCTGCCGCCCCATTCGTCGGTACGCTTGTTGACCCGCGGGCTCCAGAACTGGTCGATCATGTGCTGGTGAACGGCGGACAGCTCGACGCCGTCGAGGCCTCCGGCCTTGGCGCGCTTGGCGGCGCTGGCGTAATTGCCGATCACCCGCCAGATTTCCTCCGGTTCTATGGTCTTGCAGGTCGCACGGTGCACCGGCTCACGCACGCCGGACGGCGACATCAGCGTTGGCCAGTTGAAACCGTCCCAGCGTGAGCGACGGCCCATGTGGGTAATCTGGATCATGATCTTGGCGCCGTGCTTGTGCATGGCGTCGGCCAGGTTCTGGAAGTGCGGGATGATGCGGTCGGTGGACAGGTTCACCGAACTCCACCACTCCTGCGGGCTGTCGATGGCAACCACCGACGAGCCGCCGCAGATCGCCAGGCCGATGCCGCCCTTGGCCTTCTCTTCGTAATACTTCACGTACCGGTCGGTGGTCATGCCGCCGTCGGTGGCGTAGACCTCGGCGTGCGCGGTGCTGAGCACGCGGTTGCGGATGGTCAGCTTGCCGATCTGGATCGGCTGGAACATTGCTTCAAAAGCCATGGCGCAATCCTCGACTTACAACGGCTTGACGATGAACAGGCCGTCGTCGTGGCCTTCTTCCGAACCGCCATAGACCTGCTCGGCCACGGTGCGGATCTTGCTGCCGTGAGCGGCGAGGATCTGGTCCATCGCGCCGGCGAACCAGCCGGTGAACATGTAGTCGACCTTGCGCCCGACCTTGCCGTACACATAGACGAATGCCGAGTGTTCGAGCGTGACGCTGGCGGTGCCTTTGTCCAGGTCGATGTCCTGGATCTTGAACAGGCCCCAGCCACGCTGGGACAGGCGCTTCATGTAGTGCTCGAACACCGCGACGCCTTCCAGGCCGTGGCATTCAGCTTCTTTCTCGCACCAGTGCCAGGCGGATTTGTAGCCGGCCTTGTAGAGGATCTCGGCGTAGGCGTCGGCGCCCAGCACTTCCTCGATACCCATGTGGTTGTTAACGAAGAAGTGCCGCGGCACATACAGCATTGGCAAGGCGTCGGAGGTCCAGACACCGGTTTCGCTGTCGACTTCGATAGGCAGTTGCGGGGCGATCTTGGCCATGAAAATTTGACTCCGGAAATTCGTGATGTGCCTGCGGCGCGAATGGCCGCAGGTAAAGGATTCAGTGATACAGCGGGGTTTATTCGCCCCAGACGTCTTTCAAAACGTTGACCCAGTTCTCGCCCATGATCTTGCGTACCACACGCTCAGGATGGCCGCGCTTGAGCAGCGTTTCGGTCAGGTTCGGGAACTCGCCCACGGTGCGGATGCCCAGGGGGTTGATGATCTTGCCGAAGCTGGTCAGGCGGCGGGCGTAGCCCTTGTCGTGGGTCAGCATTTCGAAGAAATCCTGGCCGTGACCCTGGGTGAAGTCGGTGCCGATGCCGATGGCGTCTTCGCCGACGATGTTCATGGTGTATTCGATGGCTTCGGCGTAGTCGTCGATGGTCGAATCGATGCCCTTGGCCAGGAACGGCGCGAACATGGTCACCCCGACGAAACCGCCATGGTCGGCGATAAACTTCAGTTCTTCATCGGATTTGTTGCGCGGGTGCTCCTTCAGGCCGGACGGCAGGCAGTGGGAGTAGCAGACCGGTTTCTTCGATTCAAGGATCACCTCTTCGGAGGTCTTGGAGCCAACGTGGGACAAATCGCACATGACGCCGACGCGGTTCATCTCGGCAACGATTTCGCGACCGAAGCCCGACAGGCCGCCGTCGCGCTCGTAGCAGCCAGTGCCCACCAGGTTCTGGGTGTTGTAGCACATCTGCACCACGCCAACGCCGAGCTGCTTGAATATCTCGACGTAGCCGAGCTGGTCTTCAAAAGCGTGGGCGTTCTGGAAGCCGAAGATAATGCCGGTCTTGCCCTGTTCCTTGGCGCGACGGATGTCGGCGGTGGTCTTCACCGGGATCACCAGGTCGCTGTTCTCGCGGATCAGTTTCTGGCTGGCGACGATATTGTTGATGGTGGCCTGGAAACCTTCCCACACCGACACGGTGCAGTTGGCTGCGGTCAGGCCGCCCTTGCGCATGTCTTCGAACAGGTCGCGGTTCCACTTGGCAATGATCAGCCCGTCGATAACGATGCTGTCGGCGTGCAATTCGGCTGGGCTCATCAGGCAGTCCCCTTGTTAGCGATTCATGCGCCGAATCGTGTGCCGGCGCTTTGGGGCCAGCATATGCCTGAGGGCCGTCGCGACCGGGTGCAAAAACGACAGGGGAATTGCCGAAAGCGTCAATCCGCGACAATGGGCTGCGACAGGTCCACCCTGCCCGTCTGTTCTTTACCCGACGCTTGCGCCAGAATCCGCCGCATCACTGGTTTTTACTGGACTTGAGCGGCAACGCGATGAAATCAATCTTCCTGGCTTTGGCATTGATCAGCACCCTGGCACACGCAACCGAAGACACCGAGCCCAATCCCTGCGACGAAGTCGAAAACGACGTCCAGACCCTGGCATGCTCGGCCTACGGCAAAACCGCCGCCGAGCAATTGCTCAGCGAAAACCTGCAGAGTCTCCTTGAGCGCCTGCAAACCCGCTACGCCAGCGACAAGGCCCAGCTCAACGACATTACCGCCAAGGTCAAGGCCGCCCAACAACTGTGGCAAAAACAGCGCGACGCCGACTGCGCCATCGCCGCCTTCCCGGCCAAACCCGGCAGCGACGCCTACAAAATCGCCGAAAACGACTGCATGGCCCAGGTGAGCGATGACCGGTCGGAGTTTTTGGAGTCGATTGGGCAGGAGTGAGAGCAATATTCAGACATCTTTCACGCGTTGGCCCTGGACGGGATATAAGTCAGGATTCGCAAATCTTATAAAAGACTTATATCCTTCCATGAACACTATCCACTGGACCAGAAAAGCCGTTAAGCAGCTTTTGAAATTGCACTCCGTCCATCAGGTTCAGGTTCGGGACGCCGTTACGGCGCTCGCCCAGATGCCTGACGTGGTGAATGTCAAAGCACTTGTTGGCCATGGCTATGCGTACCGCCTGCGGGTAGGTAGCTATCGAGTCATGTTCGATTGGGACGGGGCGATCAAGGTCGTCAGCATTCAAGAGGTCAAGAAACGCGATGAACGAACCTACTGATATCCAGATCATCAACGACGCAGACGGGAACCCGGCATTCGTGGTCATTCCGTATGCAAAATACGTTGCGCAAAAACTAGAACCGGATCTGATTCCTCATGAGGTAGTCAGCCGTATCGTCGACGGTGCGACACCGATTCGCGCCTGGCGCGAACATCTGAGTTTGACCCAGGAGGAGGTTGCCCGTCGTCTGGGCATCTCCCAACCGGCGTTTGCCCAACAGGAATCAGTCGGCAAGCTGCGCAGGGCGACCCGCGAAAAAATTGCCGCTGCTTTTGGTATCCGTGCCGATCAGCTGGAACTGTAAAACCTCAAAAGCGACAAACCAGCAACGTCGTCTAAACTGGCTACATACCCGTCCGAGCCCGGCTGTACAGACGAGTCACACACGACGATCAAAAGGATTTTCGTATGCACTCTCTTACCGCCTTGCCCTTCTATGGGTTAGCCATCTTTATCGCCATCGTGCTCGGCATCGAAGTCGGTCGTCGGGTCGGCAACCGTCACTTGGCCCAGGACCCGGACGGCGCCCGCCAGGGCATCGGCGCCATTGAAGGCGCGGTGTTCGGCCTGCTGGCGCTGTTGATCGCCTTTACCTTCTCCGGCGCGGCCTCGCGCCTGGACCAGCGTCGCGCGCTGATCGTCGCCGAAACCAATGCCATGAGCACTGCCTGGCTGCGCCTGGCCCTCCTGCCCTCCAGTGAACAACCCAAGATCCGCCAGGCGTTCCGGGACTATGTTGATGCGCGTATCGAGTACTACCGCGACCTGCGCGAAGACGAAGTCGACGAGGCCGCTCATGACCGGGCCAATGGTTTGCAGCAGACCATCTGGGAACTCACCGTCGCCGCCCTGAAACAGATGCCCACCCCAACCCTGGGCACACCCGTGCTACAGGCGCAAAACGAAATGATCGACATCACCACCACTCGCGCCGTGGCCCACGAAACCCACCCGCCCCTGACCATTTACCTGATGCTGGTGACAATGACCCTAATCAGCGCCCTGCTGATCGGCTACGGCATGGCCGGTACAAAGCGGCGCAACTGGCTGCACAGCCTTGGATACGCGGCGGTGATGGTCTGCGTGCTGTATGTGATCCTGGATTTCGAGTACCCGCGCTTTGGCGTGATCCGTGTCGACTATTTCGACAAGATCATGCTGGACCTGCGCGCGAGCATGAATTGATCAAGGTGGATAGACTGAGGCTCCAGACATCCGGAATCCAAGGCCACTCATGATCATCTGCGGCATCGAAATCAAAGGCAGCGAAGCGATCATCGCCCTCGCCTCGCTGGATCAACAAGCGTTGAGCCACGTCCCATTGAGTATCAAGAAAATCGCCCTGGACGACGATGACGAAGCCGCCAACGTCAAGGCTTTCGCCGCCCAGGTGAGGGCATTCGTGGCGGACAACGGCATTGAACGCATCGCCATCAAGAAGCGCAGCAAGAAAGGCGAGTTCGCCGGTGGGCCGACCACGTTCAAGATCGAAGGGGTTTTCCAGTTGCTGGAAGGTTGTGAGGTAACGCTGCTGTCGCCGCAGACCATCAACGCCCAGAGCAAAAAACATGACTTCGCCCTGCCGGCGACGCTGAACAAGTATCAGCACGAGGCCTATAAAGCAGCCTGCTCGGCGTTGATGAAGAAATAGATTCTCTACCAATGCCCAACCAGACACCGTGACTGTGGCGAGGGGATTTATCCCCGTTGGGCTGCGCAGCAGCCCCAACAGCAGCTATTAAATTTATCTGACACTCCCGAGTCGCCAGGTTTTGGGGCCGCTTCGCGCCCCAACGGGGATAAATCCCCTCGCCACAGGTTCTTTGCCCGAGGATTGGATGGTCTGGGTACCGGGTACGACTGCGCTTCCCATGTTCTTCAGCGCCTTGCCCACCGCCTCCAGCGTTGAATCGATGAAGGGTGCGAAAGGCTCGTTGTATAAAACCCTGTCAAACCACCTCTCGCTCATCCCCCTGCCGCCGCCGATCCTCCCGCGGACACCGCACAAATCTTGCCCGATAACTGCGGGTGAAATACGACGGCGACTCAAACCCGCAGGCGATGCTCACTTCCAACACACTCATGTCGGTCTGGCGCAGCAGTTGCCGGGCTTTTTCCAGGCGCAGGCGCAGGTAGAAGTTGCTCGGGGTGTCGTTCAGGTGCAGACGGAACAGGCGTTCGAGCTGGCGTCGGGTGACGCCGATGGATTCGGCCAAGGCCAAGGTGCTCAGCGGCGGTTCGCTGTGGGTTTCCATCTCGCCGATCACCTGCACCAGCTTCTTGTTGCGTATGCCATAGCGGCTGGCAACTTCCATGCGTTGGTGATCTTTGCGTGGACGAATCCGACCCAGCACGAATTGTTCGCTGACCTGGATCGCCAGTTCCGGGCCATGGGCCTGGCCGATCAGGTCGAGCATGAGGTCGATGGACGCGGTGCCGCCCGCGCAGGTGATGCGGCGGCGGTCGATTTCGAAGAGTTCCTGGGTCACGCTGAGCTGTGGATAGGACTCCTTGAACGCCTCGATCGCTTCCCAATGCAGCGTCACCCGATGCCCTTCCAGCAGTCCCGCCTCGGCCAGGACCACACTGCCGGTGTCGATGCCGCCCAGGATCACGCCTTCGCTGTCCAGCCGATGCAGCCAGCGCTCAAGCACCGGGCCGGCGTATTTCAACGGATCAAAACCCGCCACCACCCAGAGCGTCGCGCCTTTCTTCAGCGGCTCCAGCGCGGCATCCGCGTTGACCGACATGCCATTGCTCGCCAAAACCGCCCCACCATCGGCGCTCAACACGTGCCAGCGATACAGCTCGCCACGAAAACGGTTGGCGACCCGCAAGGGCTCGATGGCCGAGATGAAACCGATGGCCGAAAAACCCGGCATCAACAAGAAGTAGAAATCCTGGGACATGGCGCGCTCGGTGGTCGGGTAGCGTGCGGACCTTGATACGCCAGTTGCAACGCCCCTTCAAGAGGACAGGTCGCTGCAGTGCAAGAGCACGTCGCCGCTGTGCGCTTTGAGCAGGCCCTGGCTGCGTAACTTGGCATCACCGGCGCACAGACACCGGAACCCCCATAACAATAAAAACTGCCGAGGAACCCGACATGAAACGACTGATCAGCTCTTGCGTGCTTGCACTTAGCGGTACGACTCTCCTGAGCCCGTTCGCCATGGCAGCCGAGCCCGCCACATGCCAGAACGTGCGCCTGGGCGTGGTCAACTGGACCGACGTCATCGCCACCAGCGCCTTGACCCAGGTGATGCTCGACGGCCTCGGCTACAAGACCAAACAGACCAGCGCTTCCCAACAGATCATTTTCGCCGGGATCCGCGACCAGCGCCTCGACCTATTCCTGGGCTACTGGAACCCGCTGATGACCCAGACCATCACGCCGTTCGTCGAAGCCAAACAGGTCAAGGTGCTGGAGCAACCGAGCCTTAAGGACGCCCGCGCCACACTGGCCGTACCGACTTACCTGGCCGATAAGGGCCTGAAGACGTTTTCCGACATCGCCAAGTTCGAAAAAGAGTTGGGCGGCAAGATCTACGGCATCGAACCCGGCTCCGGCGCCAACACCCAGATCAAGGCGATGATCGCCAAGAACCAGTTCGGCCTGGGCAAGTTCCAGCTGGTGGAGTCCAGCGAAGCCGGCATGCTCGCCGCCGTGGACCGCGCCGTGCGGCGCAAGGAAGCCGTGGTGTTCTTCGGCTGGGCGCCGCACCCGATGAACGTCAACGTGCAAATGAGCTACCTCACCGGCAGCGAAGGCGCCCTCGGCCCGAACGAAGGCATGGCCACCGTCTGGACCGTCACCGCGCCGGACTATGCGCAGCGATGCCCGAACGTCAGCCAGCTGCTGAGCAACCTGACCTTCACCGCCGAAGATGAGAGCCGGATGATGCAACCCCTGCTCGATCACAAGGATCCGCTCGAATCGGCCCGGCAATGGCTCAAGGATCACCCGCAAGACAAACAGCGCTGGCTCGAAGGCGTCACGACGTTCGATGGCAAGCCGGCTGCCGACAACCTGAAACTCACCAGTAACTGACCAAACGTTAAACCCTCTGCGCAGCACTAAAGAGCTGCGCGGTGACTCATCACGCCTGAAGGAATCCGCACCATGAACCACGACGTCATCATCACCTGCGCACTCACCGGTGCTGGCGACACGACCGCCAAAAGCCCTCACGTGCCGGTCACCCCAAAACAGATCGCCGCGGCTGCCGTCGAGGCTGCCAAAGCCGGTGCGACCGTAGTGCACTGCCATGTTCGCGACCCACAGACCGGCAAGTTCAGCCGCGACGTCGCGCTGTACCGCGAAGTGATGGAGCGCATCCGTGAGGCGGACGTCGACATCATCGTCAACCTCACCGCCGGCATGGGTGGCGACTTGGAGATCGGTAGCGGCGAGAACCCGATGGAGTTCGGCCCCAACACGGACTTGGTAGGCCCGCTGACCCGTCTCGCCCATGTCGAGGCGCTGTTGCCGGAAATCTGCACCCTGGATTGCGGCACCCTGAACTTCGGCGACGGCGACACCATTTACGTCTCTACCCCAGCGCAACTGCGGGCCGGTGCCAAGCGCATCACCGAACTGGGGGTCAAGGCCGAGCTGGAGATCTTCGACACCGGTCACCTGTGGTTCGCCAAGCAACTGATCAAGGAAGGCTTGCTTGACAACCCGCTGTTCCAGCTCTGCCTGGGCATTCCGTGGGGCGCGCCGGCGGACACCACCACCATGAAAGCCATGGTCGACAACCTGCCAACCGACGCGGTGTGGGCCGGGTTTGGCATCGGTCGCATGCAAATGCCGATGGCCGCCCAAGCCGTGCTCCTGGGTGGCAACGTGCGGGTCGGGCTGGAAGACAACCTGTGGCTGGACAAAGGCGTGCTCGCCACCAACGGCCAACTGGTGGAACGCGCCGGCGAAATCCTCAGCCGCCTCGGTGCCCGGTTGCTGACCCCGGCAGAAGGCCGCAAGAAAATGGGCCTGGCCCAGCGCGGCTAACCAGATCACACCTCGAATATGAATCATTGAACCCTCAGGAAATCACCATGCGTTTCATCACTGACATCAAAACCTTCGCCGCCTTGGGCAGCGGTGTGATCGGCAGCGGCTGGGTCAGCCGCGCCCTGGCCCATGGCCTGGACGTGGTCGCCTGGGACCCGGCGCCCGGTGCCGAGGCAGCCTTGCGCAAACGCGTCGCCAACGCCTGGGGCGCCCTGGAAAAACAAGGCTTGGCCGCCGGAGCCTCGCAGGACCGGTTGCGCTTCGTCGCGACCATCGAAGAATGTGTGCGCGATGCCGATTTCATCCAGGAAAGCGCCCCCGAGCGCCTGGACCTCAAACTCCAGCTGCACAGCCAGATCAGCGCCGCCGCCAAGCCCGACGCCCTGATCGGTTCAAGTACCTCGGGCCTGCTGCCAAGCGAGTTCTACGAGGGTTCAACCCATCCGGAACGTTGCGTAGTCGGGCATCCGTTCAACCCGGTCTATCTGCTGCCCCTGGTGGAAGTAGTGGGCGGGAAAAACACCGCGCCCGAAGCCGTGCAAGCAGCAATGAAAGTGTACGAATCCCTCGGCATGCGCCCGTTGCATGTGCGCAAGGAAGTCCCCGGTTTCATCGCTGACCGTCTGCTCGAAGCGTTGTGGCGCGAGGCGTTGCACCTGGTCAACGACGGCGTAGCCACCACCGGGGAAATCGACGACGCGATTCGTTTTGGCGCCGGTCTGCGTTGGTCGTTCATGGGCACGTTCCTGACCTACACGCTGGCCGGCGGTGATGCCGGGATGCGCCATTTCATGGCCCAGTTCGGCCCGGCGTTGCAACTGCCTTGGACCTACCTGCCCGCGCCGGAACTGACCGAGAAACTGATCGATGATGTGGTGGACGGCACCAGCGAGCAACTCGGCCGCCACAGCATTTCGGCGCTGGAGCGCTATCGTGATGATTGCCTGCTGGCGGTGCTGGAGGCGGTGAAAGCCACCAAGGCCAAACATGGCATGGCCTTCAGCGAATAACTGATCACGCTCGGAGACAGCCATGCCCACCCTCACCACTTACCAAACCCGCATCCTCCCCGAATGGGTCGACTACAACGGCCATTTGCGCGATGCCTTCTACCTGCTGGTCTTCAGCTACGCCACCGACGCGCTGATGGACCAGCTCGGTCTCGACAGCCAGAGCCGCGAAGCCAGCGGCCACTCGCTGTTCACCCTCGAACTGCACCTGAACTACCTGCATGAAGTGAAGCTCGGCGCCGACGTCGAGGTGCACACGCAGATCATCGGCCACGACGCCAAGCGCTTGCATCTTTATCACAGCCTGCACCTGGCGGGTGGTGACAAGGAGCTGGCCGGCAATGAGCAGATGCTGTTGCACGTCGACCTGGCAGGCCCACGCTCCGCCCCCTTTACCGTACAGACCCTCGCCCGCCTCAAAGCCATGCTCGACAGCCAATCCGACCTGCCGTCCCCGGCGTACATCGGTCGGGTGATCGCCCTGCCACCGGCTCGTTGAGCTGCCTGGCGGGTGAATCAACCTTGCGCATCGACGGGATGGACCTGCGCCAACGAGGTCAATTTCTCCTGCAAGCAGGCAAAAAAATCCCCGATCAAGCCGTGACAGGATCGGGGCAGGAGCGTTACTGGAGGAGCTGTTGCGCGAGGGTGACCAAACCATCGTGATTCAGCTTGGGGTCAGTGTGCCCACTCCAGGGCCCGGCGAGTTAGCCGAAAACGACGCGCTCATAGTCATTCATGACACAACGACGATTTGCCCTTGCCGCCGCTTCGGACGGCTACCAGAATCCAGTCACGACCCCAATCCCTGAACAAGGAAAAGCGTCATGATGTACGCCGATTTGATCGACCAAGAAGACCTGTTGGGCCAGCTCAAGGCCTTGGGACTGCAGATACCCAGCGGCACCACCGCCGAGCAGGCCTGCGAGTGCGCGGTGCGCGGCCTGGACACGGCCCGGGCGAATGAGCTGCGCAAGATGGTCAAGGATATGTACACCAGCAGCGCGACCATCCTGCCGGCGGTGCGCCAGGCAATCGACAAGCAACTGTTACCGGCACTGGCGCAATACCAACAGAACCACAACTGACCCTGTGGCAAGGGAGCCTGCTCCCTCGCCCCAAAAGCCCTCTGTTTTAGAGTCTCACACTGGCAAACGTCGATTCGTTGCGCGCCTGGCTCAGGGCCGATAGCGGGCCGGACAGCGGCGACAGGACGAGGGCCTGCGGCAGCGGCATCATCGCCACCTGTTGCGTGGTGTTGGAGCCAACGCGCTCGTCGCGCGGTGGAATGCCGAAGTATTCGCGGTAGCACTTGGAGAAGTGCGGCGTGGAGACGAAGCCGCACACCGAAGCCACTTCGATGATCGACATCGGCGTCTGCTTGAGCAGCTGCCGCGCACGAATCAGCCGCAGCTTGAGGTAATAGCGCGACGGCGAGCAGTGCAGGTATTTCTGGAACAGGCGCTCGAGTTGACGCCGGGACACGGCGACGTACACCGCCAGTTCGTCCAGGTCGATCGGCTCCTCGAGGTTGGCCTCCATCAGCGCGACGATTTCCTGCAACTTCGGCTGGTTGGTGCCGAGCATGTGCTTGAGCGGCACGCGTTGGTGATCCTGCTCGTTGCGGATGCGCTCGTAGACGAACATTTCCGAGATCGCCGCCGACAGCTCACGGCCGTGATCGCGGCTGATCAAGTGCAGCATCATGTCCAGCGGCGCGGTGCCGCCGGAACTGGTGAAGCGGTTGCGGTCGAGGGTGAACAGGCGCGTGCTCATCGACACCCGCGGGAAGGCTTCCTGCATCGCCGCCAGGCATTCCCAGTGCACGCTGCAATCGAAACCGTCCAGCAGGCCGGCGCACGCCAGGGCCCAACTGCCGGTGCAGACCGCGCCGAGGCGACGGGACTGACGGGCCTGGCTTTGCAGCCATGAGACATGTTCGCGAGTGACGGTGCGCTGGATGCCGATGCCGCCGCACACAATGACAGTGTCCAAGACCGGCGCTTTGTGCATGGAGGCATCCGGGGTGATCTGCAGACCGTCACTGGCCCAGACTTGCCCGCCGTCTACGGTAAGGGTGGTCCAGCGATACAACTCGCGACCGGAGAGCTGGTTGGCCATGCGTAGCGGTTCCACCGCGGACGCCAGGGAAATCAGCGTGAAATTGTCCAGCAGCAAAAAGCCGATGGATTGAGGCGCACGGTTCTGGGGTTGGGCCCCGGAGTTGGACGTCGTCATCGCGGTATCTCCTCACACAAAGCGGGTGATGGCCTCAGGCGGAGGCTCTTGTTATTGACCCATCAATCTCTTGCGCGAGACGGGGCTTTATCGGGATAGAGCAATTGCCATGCCTAAATTTGAATGCGTGTTCAATAAATCCTGAAAACGACATGGCGCCTGTCTATATAAGGCGCTCGTCGGGGCGAGGTTGAAGTGCCATCAATGGCGCCAGGCAAGCGCCACGGTGGGCTGTGAGCAGTTCGGTAGCACTTGTGGTTACTGGGCTGCGGGGTTTTCGCGGCGGTTGTCACCACCAGCGCGGGGACGGACGGTAGCGCGGCGGACAAAGGCGTGACCAATAAGTCACGCCTTATCTGTTTGCGACGCGCTAAAAGGTGGCGTGTTTGTGGATCGGTGTTCATTTAACGAGCGGTTTCATTCATCCGTGGCGAGGGAGCGTTGGATCAGCACTCCACCGCACTCACCGCCAAGCCACCGCGCGATGTCTCTTTATATTTGTCATGCATGTCGGCACCGGTGTCGCGCATGGTGCGGATCACTCGGTCGAGGGAGATAAAATGCTGGCCGTCACCGCGCAGGGCCATTTGCGCGGCGTTGATGGCTTTCACTGCGGCAATCGCATTGCGCTCGATGCACGGCACCTGAACCAGGCCGCCGACCGGGTCGCAGGTCAGGCCAAGGTTATGCTCCAGGCCGATTTCCGCGGCGTTGCACAGCTGCTCCGGCGTCGCTCCGAGGATTTCCGCCAGCCCCGCCGCCGCCATGGCGCAGGCCGAGCCGACTTCGCCCTGGCAGCCGACTTCGGCGCCGGAGATCGAAGCGTTCTTCTTGCACAGGATCCCCACCGCCGCTGCCGCAAGGAAGTAATCCACGACGTTGGCATCGGTCACCACTTCACTGAATTTCATGAAGTAATGCAGCACGGCGGGAATGATCCCTGCCGCGCCATTGGTCGGTGCCGTGACCATTCGCCCACCGGCGGCGTTCTCTTCGTTTACGGCCAAGGCAAACAGGTTGACCCATTCCATGGCGCTCAAGGTCGAGCCGATCACGTTCGGTTTGTTCAGTTCCTGCAGGCTGCGGTGCAGCTTTGCCGCGCGCCGACGTACATTCAGACCGCCAGGCAGGATGCCTTCATGCTTGAGGCCTTGCTCGACGCAATCCTGCATGGCCCGCCAGAGTTTCATCAAGCCGCTGCGGATTTCTTCCTCGGAACGCCAGACTTTCTCATTCGCCATCATCAATTCGGCCACCCGCAGATTGTGCGTGCGACACAGGCCGAGCAGTTCTTCGGCACTGGAAAAATCGTAAGGCAACCGGGTGTCATCCAGATCCACCACGCCGCTGGACGCCTGGGCCTGGTCGACGACAAAACCGCCGCCCACGGAATAATAGGTGTCCCGATGCAGTTCGCCGCTTTCACCTTCGGCCACCAACGTCATCGCGTTGGGGTGGAACGGCAGGTTTTCATCGATCAGGCGCATGTCGCGGTCCCAGACGAAAGGCACCGGCAGGCGGCCGTCCAGCAAAAGGGTCTGGGTTTCGCGCAACAACTGGATGCGCGTGCCGATTTGCGACGGATCGATTGCATCGGGCCATTCGCCCATCAGACCCATGATCACCGCGTTGTCGCTGCCGTGACCGATGCCGGTGGCCGACAGGGAACCGAACAATTGCACCTCGACCCGGCGCACATCGTGCAGCAGCGCCTTGGCCCGAAGTGCTTCGACAAACAACGCTGCGGCGCGCATGGGCCCCACGGTGTGGGAACTGGACGGGCCGATACCAATCTTGAACAAGTCGAATACGCTGATGGCCATTGCCTTGGATCTCCAGAACGGGCACATCCGGGCGCGGGAGCGCCCGGTGGCGCAGCTGCTACGCTCAACGCCGGGATGGCCGCATCATCCGGCTTTTGAATCGGCTTTCGACGTCTGACACCGACGCAATCATGCCCACCAGCGCCGCGGCCCTTTTGCCCGGGTTAACGACGTTTTTTTGCGTGTCAGAAGCCAGCCGAGGGCAGAAAAAATCTGTAAACGACGTCACCAACACTGGATGCGACCCTCCCTGTACTGGATACGACGCACCCTGTAGGCGTCAGATTTGCACTGGTACATGATCGGTTACGGCTCGTTTGCAAGGCCGCGTGTCACCCAGAGTGCCCACGCGCCACCAACCGCAACTTAAAAAAAGCAAAAAAGCGCGGTTGTCCCGACCGGACACTGCCGATAAAACACCAGGAGTCCACCCATGAAAGGTTCCAAGCCGTTGTTGTTGGCCGCCATGCTGAGTCTTCCGATGCTGGCCAACGCTGCAGAACCCGCACAGTGCAGCACCGTCAACTTCTCCGATGTCGGCTGGACCGACATCACCGTCACCACCGCTACCACCAGCGTCGTCCTCGACGCCCTCGGCTACAAGACCAAGACCACGATGATTTCCGTGCCAGTGACTTACAAATCCCTGGCCGACGGCAAGAACATGGACGTCTTCCTCGGCAACTGGATGCCGACCATGGAAAACGACATCAAGGCCTACCGCGAAGCCGGCACCGTGGAAACCGTGCGCGCCAACCTGGAGAACGCCAAGTACACCCTGGCTGTTCCCGAAGAGCTTTTTAACAAGGGCCTGAAGGATTTCGCCGACATCGCCAAGTTCAAGAAGGAACTGGACGGCAAGATCTACGGCATCGAACCTGGCAACGACGGCAACCGCTTGATCCAGAGCATGATCGACAAGAACGCCTTCGGTCTCAAGGACGCTGGCTTCAAGGTCGTCGAATCCAGCGAAGCCGGCATGCTATCTCAGGTCGATCGCGCCCAGCGCCGTAACACCGCCGTGGTGTTCCTGGGCTGGGAACCGCACCCGATGAACACCCGCTTCAAGATGAAATACCTCACCGGTGGCGATGAATTCTTCGGTCCGAACTTCGGCCAGGCAACCATCTATACCAACACGCGCAAGGGCTACGCCCAGGAGTGCGGCAACGTCGGTCAGTTGCTGAAAAACCTGGTCTTCACCCTCGACATGGAAAGCACGCTGATGGGCAACGTCCTGGACGACAAGATGAAGCCTGAAGCCGCCGCCAAGGCCTGGCTGAAGAAAAATCCACAGGTGCTCGACACCTGGCTCGCCGGCGTCACCACCATTGACGGCAAGCCTGGCCTGGAGGCCGTGAAAGCCAAGCTCGCGCAGTAACAAGCTTATGCCGGACGGGTTCGCCCGCCCGGGCTGTTTATTCCTTGCATGCGGAAGTTCACTACCATGCTTATTGATCAGAAAATACCCTTGGGCCAGTACATCGCGGGCTTTGTCGAATGGTTGACGCAAAACGGCGCCGACACTTTCGACGCCATCGCGATGTTTCTGGAAACGATGATTCACGGCGTGACGTTTGCGCTGACCTGGTTCAACCCCCTGGCCCTGATCGGCCTCATCGCCTTGCTGGCGCATTTCATCCAGCGCAAATGGGGCCTGACCGTTTTTGTCGTCGCCTCCTTCCTGCTGATCCTGAACCTGGGCTACTGGCAGGAGACCATGGAAACCCTCGCCCAGGTACTGTTCGCGACCCTGGTCTGCGTATTGATCGGCGTGCCGCTGGGCATTGTTGCCGCGCACAAGCCGATGTTCTACACCATGATGCGTCCGGTACTCGATCTGATGCAGACCGTGCCGACCTTCGTCTACCTCATTCCTACCCTGACCCTCTTCGGCCTGGGTGTGGTCCCCGGCCTGATCTCCACGGTGGTGTTCGCGATTGCCGCGCCCATCCGCCTGACCTACCTGGGCATCCGCGACGTTCCGGACGAACTGATGGACGCCGGCAAAGCCTTCGGCTGCTCCCGTCGCCAACTCCTCTCACGCATTGAATTGCCCCATGCCATGCCGAGCATTGCCGCCGGTATCACCCAATGCATCATGCTGTCGCTGTCGATGGTGGTCATCGCGGCGCTGGTCGGTGCCGACGGCCTGGGCAAACCCGTGGTCAACGCACTGAACACCGCCGATATCGCCCTGGGCTTCGAAGCCGGCCTGGCGATCGTATTGCTGGCGATCATGCTCGACCGAATCTGCAAACAACCCGACGCCAAAGTAGGGGGTGACGCATGAGCATAATCCGCTTCGAAGAGGTCGACGTGATCTTCTCCAAAGATCCACGCGAAGCCCTCAAGCTGCTCGACAAGGGCATGACCCGCAACGAAATCCTGAAGCAGACCGGGCAGATCGTCGGCGTGGAAAAGGCCAGCCTGGATGTCGAAAAAGGTGAGATCTGCGTACTGATGGGGCTCTCCGGCTCCGGCAAGTCGAGCCTACTGCGCTGCATCAACGGCTTGAACACGGTGAGTCGCGGCAAGCTGTTCGTCGAACACGAAGGCCGGCAGATCGACATCGCCTCCTGCACCCCCGCAGAACTGAAGATGATGCGCACCAAACGCATCGCCATGGTGTTCCAGAAGTTCGCCCTGATGCCCTGGCTGACGGTGCGCGAGAACATCAGCTTCGGCTTGGAAATGCAGGGTCGACCGGAGAAGGAACGCAGGAAGCTGGTGGATGAAAAGCTTGAGTTGGTGGGTCTGACCCAATGGCGCAACAAGAAGCCCGACGAATTGTCCGGCGGCATGCAGCAACGGGTCGGCCTGGCCCGCGCCCTGGCGATGGACGCCGACATTCTGCTGATGGACGAGCCCTTCTCGGCCCTCGACCCGCTGATTCGCCAAGGCCTGCAAGACGAACTGCTGGAACTGCAGCGCAAGCTGAGCAAGACCATCGTATTCGTCAGCCATGACCTGGACGAAGCCCTGAAACTGGGCAGCCGTATCGCGATCATGAAAGACGGCCGGATCATCCAGTACAGCAAGCCGGAACAGATCGTGCTGAACCCGGCGGACGACTATGTGCGTACGTTCGTCGCCCACACCAACCCGCTCAACGTCCTGTGCGGTCGCAGCCTGATGCGTACCCTGGACAACTGCAAGCGCATCAACGGTTCGGTGTGCCTGGACCCGGGCGGCGATTCCTGGCTCGATCTGGCCGAAGGCAACACCATCAAGGGCGCCCGGCAGAACGGCGCGGCCTTGGATCTGCAAAACTGGGCGCCGGGCCAAGCCGTCGAAGGCCTCGACCGCCGCCCGACCCTGGTGGACTCCAACATCGGCATGCGCGACGCGTTGCAAATCCGCTACCAGACCGGCAACAAACTGGTGCTCCACGATAACCAGAAAGTCGTCGGAATCCTGGGCGACAGCGAGCTGTACCACGCGCTGCTCGGCAAAAACCTGGGCTAAGCAAGCCCACGCACACCAAAACGCCGCGAGATGATCGCGGCGTTTTTGTGTGTGCAAGACCAGCTACCAGGCGCATTCGGCCTACATGCCAACCAACGAGTGTTATAAAGACATCCCCAAAAGTCCTCGCCCCGGCAAATAGCGACGACATGTCATAGAATTTATTTTTTGTTGATTGAACGTTCAATCAAAACAAAATAGACTGGCCCTCACCATGGCGGACTGCACTCGTCTGTCTGTGGGCCTAAGGAGATGTGCTAGATGCCCAAGGTCGGTATGCAACCCATCCGCCGCCAGCAATTGATCGAAGCCACTTTGCAGGCTGTCGATCAGGTCGGAATGGGGGACGCCAGCATTGCGCTGATTGCCCGTTTGGCCGGTGTTTCCAACGGCATCATCAGTCACTACTTTCAGGACAAGAATGGCCTGATTGCAGCTACGGCCCAGTACCTGATGAGCGTCTTGAGCGAGAACGTCACCGCGCGGCGTCAAGCGCTGACGGACCCGAGCCCGCGATCTCACCTGAAGGTGATCATCGAAGGCAACTTCGACGCCAGCCAGGTCAACGGCCCGGCGATGAAAACCTGGCTGGCCTTCTGGGCCACCAGCATGCACCACCCGTCTTTGCACAGGTTGCAGCGGATCAACGATCACCGTCTGTATTCGAACCTGTGTTGCCAGTTCCGCCGCGTGTTGCCCGTTGACCAGGCACGCAGCGCGGCACGGGGCCTGGCCGCGCTGGTTGACGGTTTGTGGCTGCGCGGAGCGCTGTCGGGAGACGCGTTCGATACCGCCCAGGCACACCAGATCGCTTACGAATACATGGATTTCCAACTGGCCAAGGCAGGAGAACCAGAGCACGGAGAACGGCTCGACTCCTGAACCGCCACCGAACCGCGTAGTCAGCTATAAACGACACGCCCGGTGGCCAAGCCAACCACTTATGCACTTGCGAGGACTTTATGGCCCGTTTCGAACTGCAAAAACTCTACATCGATGGCGCGTACAGCGATGCCAGCGGCGACGCCACCTTCGAAGCCATCAACCCGGCCAACGGTGAAGTACTCGCCCTGGTGCAGCGCGCGACGAAAGAAGATGTCGAACGCGCCGTGGTCAGCGCCGAAAAGGGCCAGAAAATCTGGGCGGCGATGACCGCCATGCAGCGTTCGCGCATCCTGCGCCGCGCCGTGGACATCCTGCGCGAGCGCAACGATGAGCTGGCGGCCCTGGAAACCCTGGACACTGGCAAGTCCTTCTCCGAAACCAAATACGTCGACATCGTCACAGGCGCCGACGTGCTGGAATACTACGCTGGC
Organism: Pseudomonas sp. Z4-20; assembly: GCF_051131955.1. Taxonomy (NCBI): domain Bacteria; kingdom Pseudomonadati; phylum Pseudomonadota; class Gammaproteobacteria; order Pseudomonadales; family Pseudomonadaceae; genus Pseudomonas; species Pseudomonas sp. Z4-20. The sequence goes on along the minus strand of NZ_CP071641.1, from coordinate 466,504 downwards.
CTGGTGCCTGCCATTGAAGGCGAGCAGGTTCCGCTGCGCACCACGTCGTTCGTCTACACCCGCCGCGAGCCCCTGGGCGTGGTGGCCGGCATCGGCGCGTGGAACTACCCGATCCAGATCGCCCTGTGGAAATCCGCACCGGCCCTGGCCGCTGGCAACGCAATGATTTTCAAGCCAAGCGAAGTCACCTCCCTGACCACCCTGAAACTGGCCGAGATCTACACCGAAGCCGGCGTCCCAGCAGGCGTGTTCAACGTACTCACCGGCAGCGGCCGCGAAGTCGGCACCTGGCTGACCGAGCACCCGCGCATCGAGAAAATCTCCTTCACCGGCGGCACCGACACCGGCAAGAAAGTCATGGCCAGCGCGTCGAGCTCATCGCTCAAGGACGTGACGATGGAGCTGGGCGGCAAGTCGCCGCTGATCATCTTCGACGACGCCGACCTGGATCGCGCCGCCGACACCGCGATGATGGCCAACTTCTACAGCTCCGGCCAGGTGTGCACCAACGGTACTCGCGTGTTCGTGCCGAGCCACCTGAAGGCTGCCTTCGAAGCCAAGATCACCGAACGCGTGGCGCGCATCCGCATCGGCAATCCGGAAGACGAAAACACCAATTTCGGCCCGCTGGTGAGCTTCGCCCACATGGAAAGCGTGCTGGGCTACATCGAGAAAGGCAAAGCCGAAGGCGCGCGCCTGCTGTGCGGCGGCGGTCGCTTGACCGATGGCGACCTGGCCAAGGGCGCATTCGTCGCGCCGACCGTATTCACCGATTGCACCGATGAGATGACCATCGTGCGCGAAGAAATCTTCGGCCCGGTGATGAGCATCCTCACCTATGACACCGAAGAAGAAGTGATCCGCCGCGCCAACGACACCGACTTCGGCCTGGCCGCCGGCGTCGTGACCCGCGACCTGAACCGCGCCCACCGGGTGATCCACCAGCTCGAAGCCGGCATCTGCTGGATCAACGCCTGGGGCGAATCGGCGGCGGAAATGCCGGTCGGTGGCTACAAGCAATCGGGCGTGGGCCGGGAGAACGGCATCAGCTCGCTGAACAACTTCACCCGCATCAAATCGGTACAGGTCGAAATGGGCGATTACGCCTCAGTGTTCTGAGGAGCTTCGAGCGGAAAGCTTCGAGCTGCGAGTAAAAGCAGTTCGGGTTTGCCGTTGCTCTCATATACACCGCTCGCTGCTTTTTCTTGCAGCTTGAAGCTTGGAGCTTGCAGCTCCCCGGAGAACCTATGACTACAGAATACGACTACATCATTGTGGGCGCCGGTTCAGCAGGCAACACATTAGCCACCCGCCTGACCGAAGACGAAGGCGTGAGCGTCCTGCTGCTCGAAGCCGGCGGCCCGGACTATCGCCTGGACTTTCGCACGCAAATGCCCGCCGCCCTGGCATTCCCGCTGCAAGGCCGCCGCTACAACTGGGCCTACGAGACCGATCCGGAGCCACACATGAACGGCCGCCGCATGGAATGCGGTCGCGGCAAGGGCCTGGGCGGTTCTTCGCTGATCAATGGCATGTGCTACATCCGCGGCAACGCCTTGGACTATGACAACTGGGCCAAGCTGCCGGGTCTGGAAGACTGGACCTACCTGGATTGCCTGCCATATTTCCGTAAAGCCGAAACCCGCGACATCGGCCCGAACGACTACCACGGCGGCGAAGGCCCGGTCAGCGTGACCACGCCCAAGCCCGGCAATAACCCGCTGTTCCACGCCATGGTCGAGGCCGGCGTGCAAGCCGGTTACCCGCGTACCGACGACCTCAACGGCTACCAGCAGGAAGGTTTCGGCCCGATGGACCGCACCGTGACGCCCAACGGCCGCCGCGCCAGCACCGCGCGCGGTTACCTGGACATCGCCAAGAAGCGCTCCACACTGACCATCGTCACCCACGCCCTGACCGACAAGATCCTGTTCGAAGGCAAACGCGCGGTCGGCGTGCGTTACCTGGTGGGCGCCGCTGAGGAGCGCGTCGAAGCCCGGGCGCGCAAGGAAGTGCTGCTGTGCTCCGGCGCCATCGCCTCGCCGCAGATCCTGCAGCGCTCCGGCGTCGGTCCGGCAAAATTGCTCGAAAGCCTCGACATCCCGGTGGTCCACGACCTGCCGGGCGTCGGTGAAAACCTGCAGGATCACCTTGAGCTGTACCTTCAATACGCCTGCACCCAGCCGGTTTCGCTGTACCCGTCGCTGCTCTGGTACAACCAGCCGGCCATTGGTGCCGAATGGCTGTTCAACGGCACCGGGATCGGCGCCAGCAACCAGTTCGAGGCCGGCGGTTTCATCCGCTCCCGTCCTGATTTTGAATGGCCGAACATCCAGTACCATTTCCTACCGGTGGCGATTAACTACAACGGCAGCAACGGTGTGAAGGAACACGGTTTCCAGGCGCACATGGGCTCCATGCGCTCGCCGAGCCGAGGACGGATCCAGGCCAAGTCCAAGGACCCGCGCCAGCACCCGAGCATCCTGTTCAACTACATGGCCACCGAGCAGGATTGGCAGGAGTTTCGCGATGGCATCCGCCTGACCCGCGAGATCATGCAGCAACCGGCGCTCGACCCGTTCCGTGGTCGCGAGATCAGTCCGGGCATCGAAGTGCAGACGGACGAGCAACTGGACCAGTTCATCCGCGAACACGCCGAAACCGCGTTCCATCCGTCCTGCTCGTGCAAGATGGGCACCGACGACATGGCAGTGGTGGATGGCGAAGGCCGTGTGCATGGCATGCAGGGATTGCGCGTAGTCGATGCTTCGATCATGCCGATCATCACCACTGGCAACCTGAACGCCCCGACGATCATGATCGCCGAGAAAATCGCCGACAAGATTCGCGGTCGCCAGCCCCTGCCGCGCAGTGCCGCACCTTATTACGTGGCGGGCGATGCGCCGGTGCGCGGCAAGCCATTGCGTGAAGTGGCGCCCGGCGCGCAGTAAGATGCTTGACCGCCATCGCGAGCCTGCTCGCGATGGCATCCAGGCTCCCCCGTCTTTGTTCCCTTCTGCCTTGATCCCTCCCAGCCCCAGGCCTACTCTAGAGCCGCCGCGTCAACGCGCCACACCTCGCTGCACCGCCACTCCAGACAAGGAGGTTCCATGTTCGATTTCCACCCCCAGCTCAAGCAGCGGTTTGCTGCGCTGCGCACGGGCGCCGAGTTCTTCTCCTTGCGTTATGTCCGCGAGTCCGGCCAGCACCTGTCGGTGCGCAAGAATGTCGCCGAACCGCCCAGCCTGAGCCGCGACGAAGGCGCGATGCTCACCGCGCGAGTCAACGGCGTCGAGGCTTATGCGGCCACCAACGACTTGTCCCAGGCCGGTCTGCAAGCGGCGCTGGCACGGGCCGAGCAACAGGCCCGCCAGCTCAAGCCCCACGCCTTGCTCGACTTGCGCGAGCAATCGGTGTCCAGCGACCGCGCCGATTATTTCTCTCCTCATTTCGACCAGGCCTTCCCTCCACTGGGCGATTGCTTCCAGTTGCTTGGCGACGAGTCGGCGGCAGTGCCGGCGGACGAGCGCCTGGTGAACTGGCAAGTGAGCATTGGCCTGACCCAGGTCGAACAGATCTACCTCAACAGTGCCGGTGCCGAACTGCGCCAGGCCCAGCGTTACATTTACCCGGCTTTGGACGTGACCGCTTTCGACGGGCAAGACAGCCAGACCCGAACCTTGGGCCGCGAGAACTTCGGCCAGCAAGGCGGCTTCGATGTCATCCGCCGCTGCGGCCTGATCGGTGCCGGCCCGAAAATCGCCGGCCAGGCGCTGCAACTGCTGATGGCGCCGAACACCCCGCAAGGGCCGCGCGACCTGCTGCTCATGCCCGACCAGATGATGCTGCAGATCCATGAATCCATCGGTCATCCGCTGGAACTGGATCGCATCCTGGGGGACGAGCGCAATTACGCCGGCACCAGCTTCGTCAAGACCAGCGATTTTGGACAGCTGCAATACGGCTCCAATCTGCTGAACGTGACCTTCGACCCGGACATTCCCGAAGAACTGGCCAGTTACAGCCATGACGACGACGGCACCGCCGCGAGCAAGCAGTTCCTGATTCGAGAAGGCCTGTTGCTGCGACCCTTGGGCGGCGCGTTGTCGCAGTTTCGCGCCGGCCTCGACGGTGTCGCCAACAGCCGCGCCTGCGGTTGGAATCGGCCGCCCATCGACCGCATGGCGAACCTGAACATCGAGCCCGGCGACCAGACCCTGGAGCAATTGATTCAGGGCATCGAGCACGGTGTGCTGATGCGGACCAACCGCTCCTGGTCGATCGACGACGCTCGCAACAAATTCCAGTTCGGCTGCGAATGGGGCCAATTGATCGAGAACGGCGAGCTCAAGGGCGTGGTGAAGAACCCCAACTACCGAGGCATCTCCGCGCAATTCTGGAAGAGCCTGAAGGCGGTGGGCGATGCCAGCACGTCGCAAGTCCTGGGCACGCCAAATTGTGGCAAGGGCGAGCCGAACCAGGTGATCCGCGTCGGCCACGCGTCGCCGGCCTGTGTATTCAGCAATATCGATGTGTTTGGGGGAGACGCCTGATGAGTACGATCACAAATGAGTCTGGGGCGTTCAAGGCGTTGGTCGATTGGTTGCGCAATGCGTTGCACGGCCCTGAACAATTCACCCTGGGCTATGCCGCCGAATCCTCGGCTTTCGTGCGTTTCAACCACGGCAAGGTTCGCCAGGCCGGACAGGTGCAGCAGGCCAACGTCAGTCTCAAGTTGATCGACGAGGGCCGTCATGCCGACTTGCAGATCACCTTGTCCGGCGACACCGAGACCGACCTGCAACGCTTGGCCGAGGGCTTGCAACAATTGCGCGACACCTTGCCTCTGCTGCCAGCCGATCCCTACCTGCTGCTCAATCACAATCACTGGCAGAGCAACAATGTGCAGGATCATTCGCTGCCCGAGACCGCGCAGGCCGTCGCTGAAATCACCCGCGCCGCCGAAGGCCTGGACCTGGTCGGTTTTTACGCCGCCGGCCCCATCAGCCGTGGCTTCGCCAGTTCCTCGGGGGCATTTGGCTGGCATCAGGCCAACAGCTTCAATTTCGACTTCAGCTTGTTTCATGACAACGGCCAGGCCGTAAAGGCAAGCTATGCCGGACACGCATGGAGCAGTGAGGAATTCGCCCGGCGCTTCGAGCAAGCCCGCGAACAATTGACGTTTCTTGGCCGGCCACTGCGCACGCTGCCGCCTGGCGAGTACCGCGCCTACCTGGCGCCGGCTGCGCTGGAGGAAATCATGGGCATGCTCAGTTGGGGTGGGTTCTCGGCGCGGGCAATCGCCAGCAAGCAAAGCCCGCTGCAGAAGTTCTATGCCAACGAAGCCAACTTCAGCCCCAACGTGTGGCTGACGGAGCAGGTCAGCGGCTCCTTGAGCCCGGCATTTTCCGACGAAGGCTATCCACGCGATGACCTGGCGCTGATTGCCAAGGGCACGGCCAATGCCCGGTTGGTCAATTCCCGCAGCGCCGCCGAATACGGCGTCACCGCCAACGGCGCCAGCAGCTACGAATACCCGACAGCGCTGGAAATGAAAGAAGGTCACTTGGAGCAAAGGCATGTGCTTGAGGAACTCGGCACTGGCTTGTACATCAGTAACCTGTGGTATCTGAATTATTCCGACCAACCGGCCGCGCGCCTGACCGGCATGACCCGCTTCGCCACGTTTTGGGTCGAGAACGGCCAGATCCAGGCACCGGTCAGCACCATGCGTTTCGACGACAGCGTCTACAGCCTGCTCGGTTCGCAACTCGAAGGCCTGACCCAGGAGCGGGAACTTCTTCTCTCGGCCAGTACCTACAGCCAGCGGGCGACGGCCTCGATGTTGTTGCCGGGGGCGTTGGTGAAGCGCTTGACGTTGACGTTGTAGCACCAAGAAGATGGCTTCACCCTCCTGTGGCGAGGGAGCTTGCTCCCGCTCGGCTGCGAAGCAGTCGTAATCCAGGCGACGCGATCTTTCAGGCATACCGTGTTGGCCGGTTGGGGGTGCTTCGCCCCCCCAGCGGGAGCAAGCTCCCTCGCCACAAGAGCGTCCTTGCCACAGGTAATTGTTCAATTTTAATGCAAGAGGTCCCATGCCCAACCGCGCCCCACTCGACGCCGTCACCGCCCGCTGGCTTCCGTGGGTCGTGGCGATTGCTTTCTTCATGCAGTCCCTGGACGGGACCATCCTCAACACCGCCCTGCCTGCCATGGCCAGCGACCTGGCGGAGAACCCGCTGCGCATGCAAGGCGTGATCATCGCCTACATGCTCACGGTGGCCCTGCTGATCCCGGCCTCGGGCTGGATCGCCGACCGCTTTGGCACCAAGAAGATTTTCTTCGGCGCGATCCTGCTGTTCAGCTTCGGCTCGTTGCTGTGCGCCTTGTCCAATTCGTTGAGCATGCTGATCGGCGCCCGGGTCGTCCAGGGCCTGGGTGGCGCGCTGATGCTGCCGGTGGGCAGGCTGGTAGTTCTACGGGCGTACCCGCGTTCGGAGCTGGTGCGGATCATGGGTTTCATCACCATCCCCGGCCTGCTCGGCCCGCTGATCGGCCCGACCATGGGTGGCTGGATGGTCGAGTACCTGACGTGGCACTGGATTTTCATCATCAACCTGCCGGTGGGGGTAATCGGCTGCTATGCCGTCTGGAAATTCATTCCGGACCTGCGCGGCAGCGAGCGCACGCGGTTCGATGGGCTGGGGTTCCTGTTGTTCGGCGCGGCGATGGTGCTGATCACCATCGCCATGGAAGGCCTCGGTGAACTGCACTTGCCGCACCTGCGGGTGATGTTGCTGCTGTTTGGCGGCATGGCTTGCCTGGCGGCGTATTGGTTGCGGGCCGGGCATGTCGAGAACGCCCTGTTCCCACCGTCACTGTTCAAGACCCGGACCTTCGCCGTGGGCATTCTCGGCAACCTGTTCGCGCGCCTGGGCAGCGGCGCCCTGCCGTTTCTGGTGCCGCTGTTGCTACAGGTGGCGCTGGGCTATTCGCCGTCCCAGGCCGGGATGAGCATGTTGCCCCTGGCGGCGGCGGCGATGGTAGCCAAGTCCGTGGCCCGGCCATTGATCGAACGCCTGGGCTATCGCATCGTCTTGACCGGCAATACCGTGGCGCTGGGCGTGATGTTGGCGAGCATGGGCCTGGTCAGCGAACAGACGCCGTACTGGCTGCTGCTGGCGCAACTGGCGGTGTTGGGGGCGATCAACTCGCTGCAATTCACCGCGATGAACACCGTGACGCTGATCGACCTGGACGACGCCAGCGCCAGCAGCGGCAACAGCTTGCTGTCGGTGGTGGCGCAATTGTCCCTGAGCCTCGGCGTAGCCTGCGCCGGCGCCTTGCTCGGCGGCTTTACCGCCCAGGTCGGCAACGATGGCGTGGACACGGTATTGGGTGCGTTCCAACTGACGTTCGTGACGGTGGGGATCATGGCGATGCTGGCGGCGACGATTTTCTCCCAGTTGTCACGGGAAGACGGACGGCGGGTGAAGCGGCCGGATGAGCATATCGAGCACTAGCTTCGATAAAGCCAGATCGCCACAGGGAAATCTGTCCGCTTCGGAACTGCGCCGCAGCTCGTCCAGAACGTTCGAAGAAAGTGGCACGAGGCTGCTACACTGCGCGACATTTTGTTTTGCAGGCCAGTCCCGTGACCACCATTGCCACCGCTTTTAATACTTTGCCGCTGTCCGCCGCCATGCTGGCTAACCTCGAATCACTCGGTTATGCCCAGATGACGCCGATCCAGGCGCAAAGCTTGCCGGTGATTCTCAAGGGCATGGACCTGATCGCCCAGGCCAAGACCGGCAGTGGCAAGACCGCGGCCTTCGGCATCGGCCTGCTGAACCCGATCAACCCACGGTTCTTCGGCTGCCAGGCACTGGTGATGTGCCCGACTCGCGAGCTGGCCGACCAGGTCGCCAAGGAAATCCGTCGCCTGGCCCGCGCCGAAGACAACATCAAGGTCCTGACCTTGTGCGGCGGCGTCTCCTTCGGCCCCCAGATCGCCTCCCTCGAACACGGCGCTCACATCATTGTCGGCACGCCGGGGCGTATCCAGCAGCATCTGCGCAAGGGCTCGCTGGTGCTCGATGGCTTGAACACGCTGATCCTCGACGAAGCCGACCGCATGCTCGACATGGGTTTCTACGACGCCATCGAGGACATCATCCTGCAGACCCCGGAACGTCGCCAGACCCTGCTGTTCTCCGCCACCTACCCGGTTGGCATCAAGCAACTGTCGTCCAAGTTCATGCGCAACCCGCAGCAGGTGAAGGCCGAGGCGTTCCACTCCGACGCGCAGATCGAGCAGCGCTTCTACGAGATCTCCCCGGAGGAGCGCATGGACGCGGTGGTCAAGGTGCTCGCGCATTTCCGTCCAGCCTCCTGCGTGGCCTTCTGCTTCACCAAGCAGCAAGTCCAGGAGACCGTTGACCACTTGACGTCCAAGGGCATCTCCGCCGTCGGCCTGCACGGCGACTTGGAGCAGCGCGATCGTGACCAAGTGCTGGCGATGTTCGCCAACCGCAGCACCTCGGTGCTGGTCGCCACCGACGTGGCCGCACGCGGCCTGGACATCGACGCGCTGGACATGGTGATCAACGTCGAACTGGCCCGGGACTCGGAGATCCATATCCACCGCGTCGGCCGCACTGGCCGCGCCGGTGAGAAAGGCATCGCCATCAGCTTGGTGGCGCCGTCCGAAGCCCACCGCGCCCAGGCCATCGAGCAGTTGCAGAAATCTCCGCTGAGCTGGGACCAACTGGACAACCTCAAGTCCCAGGGCGGCGCCCCGTTGCTGCCAGCGATGAGCACCCTGTGCATCGGCGCCGGGCGCAAGGACAAGGTCCGCCCCGGCGACATCCTCGGCGCCCTGACCGGCGACGCCGGCATTCCCGGCGCCCAGGTCGGCAAGATCGCGATTTTCGATTTCCAGGCCTACGTGGCAGTGGAACGCGGGATCGCCAAACAGGCGCTGCAGCGGCTGAACGATGGCAAGATCAAGGGCCGCTCGTTGCGGGTGCGGATTCTCTGATTGCCGTTGATTCACCCTGTGGCGAGGGAGCTTGCTCCCGCTCGGCTGCGCAGCAGTCGTAATCCAGGCGATGCGATATTCCAGATGCACCGTGTCGTCAGTTCGGGGCTGCTCGCAGCCCAGCGGGAGCAAGCTCCCTCGCCACAAAAGCTCCATACTCATCTGAATGTGAGGACACCGTTTTGCGCTCTACCGAAGTCGTGATCATTGGCGCTGGCGCCGCAGGGTTGATGTGCGCGCTGACCGCCGCCGGGCGCGGGCGGCAGGTGATGTTGCTGGACCACGCCAACAAGGCCGGCAAGAAAATCCTCATGTCGGGCGGTGGGCGCTGCAATTTCACCAACATGTACACCGAGCCTGGCAATTTTCTCTCGCAGAACCCGCATTTCTGCAAATCAGCCCTGGCCCGCTACACCCAGTGGGATTTCATCGCACTGGTGGCCAAGCACGGCGTGCCCTACCACGAGAAAAAACTCGGCCAGTTGTTCTGCGATAACAAATCCAGCGACATCCTCGCAATGCTGCTGGACGAGTGTGGCCAGGCCGGCGTGAGCTTGCACCTGGACACCTCAGTCCAACAGATCGAAAAAGCCGAAAGCGGCTATTTGTTGCAAACCACCCTTGGAACCATCAGCTGCCCATCCCTGGTGATTGCCACCGGCGGGCTGTCCATCCCAACCCTGGGCGCCACCGGTTTCGGTTATCAGGTAGCGAAACAGTTTGGCCATGAGCTGCTGCCGACCCGCGCCGGGCTGGTGCCGTTCACCATCACCGATCAGCTCAAGGCCCTTTGCACCGAGCTTTCCGGCACGTCGGTGGATTGCCTGGTCAGCTGCAACGAGCAGAGTTTTCGCGAGAACATCCTGTTCACCCATCGCGGCCTGAGCGGCCCAGCGATCTTGCAGATTTCGTCGTTCTGGGAGCCGGGCGACACGGTGCAAATCAACCTGCTGCCTGACCACGACGTGCCGCAATGGCTGCAACAGCAACAGGCCGAGCGCCCCAACAGCGAACTCAAGACGCTGCTCAGCGAGCTGTTCACCAAAAAAATGGCCAACCTGCTGGCCGATACCTGGTTCGTCTCCAAACCGATGAAGCAATACACCCACTCGGAGCTGGCCGACATCGCAGAGAAACTGGCGAGCTGGAACGTGATCCCTGCCGGCACCGAAGGCTATCGCACCGCCGAAGTCACCTTGGGCGGCGTCGACACGCGGGAAGTCTCGTCCAAGACCATGGAATCGCTCAAAAGCCCAGGGCTGTATTTCATTGGTGAAGTGCTGGACGTCACCGGCCATCTGGGCGGATTCAATTTCCAATGGGCCTGGGCTTCCGGCTATGCGGCGGCGCAGTACGTCTGATCCCACCTGTGTTGAGCCTGCCTCTGTGGCGAGGTGCGTCATTGCCTCCGGGAACACTTTTTGCTGTCGCAAGTGATCGTCGCCATTGCATCGGCGTCATTACTGCCTCAATTTAGCGTCATTGTCCGTCAGGCCCTTGCACTTCATGTCATCGACCTCGTTTAGCCAATCCTTGCGTCGCCTCTGGGCGTTGGACAAATTCAGTTATAGCGTGCGGGTGTTCATCGCCCTGACCGGCAGCATGGGGCTGTGCTGGTATCTGGATAAGATGGCGCTGCTGATCCCGCTGTTCCTGGGCATCATCGCCAGCGCCCTGGCCGAGACCGACGACAGTTGGCAGGGCCGCCTCAATGCGCTGGCCGTGACATTGGTCTGTTTCACTGTCGCCGCGCTGTCGGTGGAGTTGCTGTTTCCCTACCCAGTCCTGTTCATCGTCGCCCTGGCCCTGGCGGCTTTTGGCCTGACCATGCTCGGCGCCTTGGGCGAGCGTTATGGCGCAATTGCCTCGGCCACCCTGATTCTTTCCGTCTATACGATGATCGGCGTGGATCAGCGCGGCGGCGCGGTCACCGATTTCTGGCATGAGCCCTTGCTGCTGGTGGCCGGCGCCGCATGGTATGGCCTGCTCTCGGTGCTGTGGCATGCGTTGTTTTCCAACCAGCCGGTGCAGCAGAGCCTGGCGCGGTTGTTCCGCGAGCTGGGACGCTACCTGAAACTCAAGTCATCGCTGCTTGAGCCGATCCGTCACCTGGATATCGAAGCCCGCCGCCTGGAACTGGCCCAACAGAATGGCCGCGTGGTCGCCGCGCTCAACAACGCCAAGGAAATCATCCTGCATCGCGTCGGTAATGGCCGGCCGGGCTCGAAAGTCAGCCGCTACCTCAAGCTGTACTTCCTCGCCCAGGACATCCATGAACGCGCCAGTTCTTCCCACTACCCCTACAACGCGCTGGCCGAAGCTTTTTTCCACAGTGACGTGCTGTTCCGCTGCCAACGCCTGCTGCGCCAGCAAGGCAAGGCCTGCCAGGCACTGGCGGAGTCGATCCAGCTGCGCCAGCCGTTCGTCTACGACGACAGCTTCGCCGAGGCCTTGAACGATTTGCACGCGTCCCTCGAGCATCTGCGCATCCAGAGCAACCCGGCCTGGCGCGGCTTGCTGCGATCGTTGCGGGCCTTGTCGGTCAACCTCGGCACCATGGACCGATTGCTCAGCGATGCAAGCAACCCCGACGCCCTGGCCGACGCCACCGACAGCAGCCTGCTGGACCGCTCGCCGCGCAACCTCAAGGACGTCTGGCTGCGCTTGCGCACTCAACTGACGCCCACCTCGCTGCTGTTCCGTCATGCCCTGCGCTTGCCCCTGGCCCTGAGCGTGGGTTACGCCATGGTGCATCTGATCCACCCATCCCAGGGCTATTGGATCATTCTCACCACCTTGTTCGTCTGCCAACCCAACTACGGCGCCACCCGGCGCAAGCTCGGCCAGCGGATCATCGGCACCGCCATCGGCCTGACGGTGGCCTGGGCGTTGTTCGACCTGTTTCCCACCCCGCTGGTGCAGTCATGCTTCGCCATTGCCGCCGGGGTGGTGTTCTTTACCAACCGCACCACGCGCTACACCCTGGCGACAGCGGCGATCACCATCATGGTGCTGTTCTGCTTCAACCAGGTCGGAGACGGCTACGGGCTGCTGCTGCCAAGGCTGTTCGATACCTTGCTTGGCAGTCTGATCGCCGGGCTGGCAGTGTTCCTGTTCCTGCCGGACTGGCAGGGCCGGCGGCTGAACAAGGTGCTGGCCAACACGCTGACCTGCAACAGCATCTACCTGCGCCAGATCATGCAGCAGTACGCGGCGGGCAAAAGCGACGACCTGGCCTATCGCCTGGCCCGACGCAACGCCCACAACGCCGACGCGGCGCTATCGACCACGCTGGCGAACATGTTGATGGAGCCGGGGCATTTCCGGAAGGAAGCCGATGTGGGGTTCCGCTTCCTGGTGCTGTCCCACACCCTGCTCAGCTACCTGTCGGGGTTGGGCGCCCACCGGGGCACCGAGTTACCGGCGGAGGTTCGCGAGCAACTGATCAACGGCGCGGGCGTGAAGCTGGCGACGAGCATCGATGAAATCGCCCAGGGCTTGGCGAGCAAGCAACCGATTGCCATCCAGAGCGACGAAGAAGAAGCCCTCGCCAGTGAGCTGGAGCAGATGCCCGATGAAATCGACGAGGGCCAGCGGCTGGTGCAGACACAACTGGGTTTGATCTGCCGCCAACTGGGACCTTTGCGCACACTGGCAGCGCACCTGATGAAGGCCTGACGGGGCGAGCTTCAAGCCTCAAGCTGCAAGTCAAGCTGGTGGCGCCCTGCTTGCAGCTCGAAGCTTGAAGCTTGAAGCTGCTCTTACCCCTACATCCCGTGCGCCTTCAATAACTTCTGATAACTTCCATCCGCTTTCATCGCCGCGATCTCCCGATCGAACCCGGCAACGATCTCCGCATGCTCGGGATTCTTCAGGCTGACCAGGATACGCAGGCTGTTTTCACTCAACGGCTTGGGTAGAAATTCCACGGCATTACGCACCTTGGCGGATTCACGACTCAGGTAATAACGGGCGACGTATTCATCCTCCAGGGTCAGCTTCACCCGGTCGGCGACCAGCATGCGAACGCCCATCGCAAAGTTGTGCACAGGGACTTTCTGCACCTGCCCGTCCTCATCGAACGCTTTGGAATAGGCGTAACCGCGTACCACCGCGATGGGAAATTCGTACAGTTGCTGCAGGTTATCGAAGTCAATGTCCGCGTCCTTGCGCTTGATGAAGCGCACGCGATTGCGCAGGTATTCGGCCGAGAACTGGCCCACATGGGTGCGCTCCTCGGCGTACCAGGCGTTGATCAGCACGTCGTAGCGTCCTTCGCTGATACCCAGCATTGCCCGGGCCCAGGGCACCTGCTCGAAGTCGCTGGCATACCCCGCCCGCGCCAGCGCCGTGGTGACAATATCGGTCGCCAAGCCACCGTTGACCAGCGTCGAGTCGGTAAAGGGCGGCCAGGCATCGGCGACCAAGCGCAGCTTTTGCGCGCAGGCGTCGTGGCTCAGCAACAGCAACCCGACCAAAGCAACAGCTCGATGCAATCGCGGCATGCCAAACATCCTTGACGGGTTCAAAGCCCGGTTTGTTTTTAGCCCGATACTCAAGGGATATCCTGGGATATCCGGTCCTAACGTTAGCTTATCGAAGCCGCTGCGCAGTGCTGGATTGAAGATTACACAAAGAAGACAAGGTCGCGACACATCGATGATGGCATTTTGGCCTTTGTCACAGATTTTCCGACAAACCGCAGAAAGACATCCAAGGCCAGGGCGCCTAATATCGGCATCAAGTTCTCAAGGAAATTCAAAAATGGAAATCGAATGGGTCTGCAAACATCACAGTGACCTGAGTAAGGAACAGCTCTACGCCATTCTGAAACTGCGTGCCGATGTGTTCGTCGTCGAACAGAACTGCGCCTACCCGGACGTCGACGGACTGGATCTGGAGGGTGATACTTGCCACTTGATGGCATGGCAGGACAATCACTTGGTGGCCTACCTTCGCTTGCTCGATCCCCATTCGCAGAACAGCGATGTGGTGATTGGCCGGGTCGTCATCGCGCCCAACGCCCGAGGTCAGGGGCTGGGGCACATACTGATGGAGCAGGCCCTCAAGCAGGCCGAAAGGCACTGGCCTGGGACGTCGATCTCATTGTCGGCCCAGGCGCATCTGCAAGGGTATTACCGGCGGTATGGGTTTGAAGCGGTAGGTGTCGAGTACCTGGAAGACGGGATTCCACACATCGGCATGCATCGACCTTAAGGCTCGCGAAGGCGCCAACGCTGCCATCCGCCAATTCCTCAGGGATACTCCAGCACCGCTTTGATCCGATCCAGATTCTGCTCGATCCACCGCCGATCAATAGCGCCCCAATCGCGAATCCGGTAACGCCCGGCATGGTTCCGGGCGCCCTGCTCTTGCTCGAATTCGCAAGTGATATCCAGGTCAGCCAGTGCCGCGACAGTATCCTGGGCGGTGCGCCTGGGCATGCCGGTGGACTCGGTGAGGGCGGGAATGTTACTGGCCGTGTCGCTGTCGATCAGGTACGCCACATACAAGCGGCGGTAGAAGCTGCTCTTGGTCTTGCTGACGTCCATACGGTCATTCCTTGTCTTGTTGCAGATCCCGCCAGGTGAGGTAAACCCGCAAGTCGAATTCAACTTGGTGGTAGCCCGGCAGCATGTGCTCGCACAGCTGGTAGAAGGCCTTGTTGTGGTCCGACTCCTTGAAGTGGGCCAACTCGTGCACCACGATCATCTTCAGGAATTCAGGCGCCGCGTCCTTGAACAGCGAAGCAATACGAATTTCCTTCTTGGCCTTGAGCTTGCCGCCCTGCACTCGCGACACCGCCGTGTGCAAGCCAAGTGCGCGATGAGTCAAGTCGAGGCGATTGTCGAACAGCACCTTGTCGATTGCCGGGGCGTTACGCAGGTACTGCTGCTTGAGGTCCAGCGCGTAACCGTACAACGCCTTGTCGCTCTGGATCGGATGGCGGCCGGGATAACGCTCGCGCAGGTATTCACCCAGTCGATCCTGGGCAATCAATTGTTGCACCTGGGCTTGCAGGGCGGTGGGGTACGCCTGGAGGTATTTGAGCACGGTCATCGGACGGCAACACAATCAATGAGGCCGCCAGTGTAGCGAATTCAGGCCTGCACCGCGCTCCAGTCGAACGGCCGGGCAAAGGCATCGGTGTCCTCGGCCATCAAGGGCCGCGCGACGAGGAAGCCCTGCACGTATTCGCAGCCATGGTCCTTGAGCCACTGATATTGCGCCTGAGTCTCGACCCCCTCGGCGATCACCCGCAAGCCTAGATGAATGCATAAATCGATCACCGAGGCGGCCAGCGCGGCATCCCGTGGCGAGTCCGGCAAACGGGCGATCAAATGCCGGTCCAGCTTGAGCGTATCGAGTTCCAAGTCGCGCAGATGCGTCAGCGAGCAGGGGCCGGAACCGAAATCGTCCAGCGCGACCCGCACCCCCAAGTGGCGTAACAGCCGCAACTGCTTATGGGTCTCGTCCGGGTTGCGCATCAGTGCATCCTCGGTCACCTCGACTTCCAATTGCCGAGGCTTCAACGCATGGCGCTCCAGAACCTGACGCAGTTCGGTCACCAGGTTGGGCATGCCGAACTGGGTGCTGCTCAGGCTCACCGCCAGCACCAGGTCATCGGCGAAAAAGCGTTCCCAGACTTTGCGCTGGGCCGCGCTGCGATGATAAATCCAACTGCCAAGCCGACTGATCAGTCGCACCTCCTCCAGCAAGGGCAGGAACAAGCCCGGCGGCACGTCCCCGACGCTCGGATGTTGCCAGCGCAACAGCGCCTCGAACCCGCGGGTCCGACCGTCATGAATGTCCACTTGCGGCTGATAGACCATGTTGAAGTCACGGTTCTCGATTGCCGAGCGCACGCTTTCTTCAAGCATCAACCGTGAGCGGGCTCGACCGTTCATTTCGTGGTCGTAAAAACGGTATTGCTGACGGCCGGCACGCTTGGCTTCGTACATGGCGATGTCGGAGGCGCGCAACAAACCATCCAGATTGGAGCCGCAGTCCGGGTAGGTCGCAATACCGATACTGGCGCCCAACGCCACGTCCATGCCTTCGATCTGCTGGCAGACCGAGACGCGCTCGATGAGCTTTTCGGCAATCTTGGCTGCTTGCTCGGGCACTTCCAGATCCAGCAGGGCCGTGAATTCGTCACCGCCAAGCCGCGCCAGGATATCGAACGGACGGAGGCAAGCTTTCAATTGTTCCGAGACCCAGCGCAACACCCGGTCACCGGCATCGTGCCCCAGGGAATCATTGACGCGCTTGAAGCCATCGAGGTCCAGGTACAGCAGCACCCAGTTGCTCTCCGACCGTTCGCTGCGCATCAACAGGTTTTCCGCCGTCTGATAAAACCCCCTGCGGTTGAGCAAACCGGTCAGCGGGTCAGTAACAGCCTGGAATTCGAGTTGTTGATGTAGATGGCGGACCACCGACATGTCTTGGAGCGTCACCACCATGGCCTTTTGTTCCGAAGACAGCGGCGCGCAAGACAAGGCCACCGACACTTGCTGGCCGGGCGCGGTGCGCAACACGGCGTCGTGCAGGCGCCAGGTTTCGCCCCGCTGATAAGCCGTATGGATCTGCGAACCCACCCAATCGGGAATGTGGGGTTTTTGCAGGAAATCCAAGAACGCCCTTCCTTGCAACAGGTCGGCGGTGGCGTTGAGCAAACGGCACGTGGAAGGGTTGGCGAAACGGATGCACCCGCTCTCATCCACTACCAGGATGCCTTCGGCGGCGTTGTCCAGTACCGAGGCGTTGAAGGCCCGGGCGGCTTCCAGATCCTGGCTCAGGCGCTGCAAGGCCCGACGGTTGCGCTGGTGCTCCAGCAAGGCATGAACCTTGGGCTTGAGGATTTGCGGGTCGAACGGCTTGAACAGGTAATCCACCGCGCCATTGGCGTAGCCCTTGATGACCGCGTCCTGGGATTGCTCATTGGCCGTCAGGAAAATAATCGGCGTAAGCCGCGTTCGCTGGCTGCCGCGCATCAGGCGCGCCACCTCGAAGCCGTCCATGTCCGGCATCTGCACATCCAGCAGCACCAGGTCGATGTCATGCTCAAGCAGCAGGTTCAAGGCCTCGACCCCGGAGGCTGCGGTCATGACCTGCCAATCCGGGCGCTGCAACAACGCTCGCATGCTGAGCAGGTTTTCAGGGTAATCATCAACAATTAACAGGACAGAGCTGTCTTCGCCAAACGGGGGTTGCGCGCATTCCATGCTGCTTCTCTTATCGGACGCCATGCCTGCCTTATAGAGCAAGGCGGACAAAATACAGTGATCTCACTCTAGACCGGCTTTCTGAAAAGCAGTAGATGTCAACACGCCATCATCCAGGCAAAGCCCGAAATAGCCGACTAACGGTCACCCTTCTCAGGCACAGAAACTGCAATGACCCATTCGACGAACAATTGACGTCAAACATTCGCCGAACGGTCAACAAGAAAAAGCCCCTCTCCAGCGTTTCGACACGCTTCAAAGGGCGGTTTAAAGCCTCCCGACACGGCGTACCCACTCTTACATCCGATACGCAGGACCTAGACATGATCGATCTCGCAACCTGGAACTTGAGCATTCCTGAAGGCGCACCACCGGCGACCATCCAAACCTCGCAACTGGTACAAGGTTTCAAGAACCAGTACTTCAACGCTGAAACCGGCACCGTGTTTTTCTGGGTCCCCGTCACGGGCGCCACGACGGCCAACGCCATTTACCCTCGCAGCGAGCTGCGCGAAACCAACAGCGACGGCACGTTGCGCAACTGGTTATACCCGGCTGCGGATAACAAGCTGGCCGCCACCCTGACCGTCGGCCAGGTGCCGAGCACCGGCAAGCTGGTGATTGGCCAGATCCACGCCAAGGACAGCACCAGTCCCATGGTAAAGCTGGAATACCAGTACAAGACCTACAGTTCCACCGGCAACATCGTCGCCAAGGTGCGCATGCGCCCTGATGATGCAGCGGGCCAGGTCATTACCATTGCCACGGGCATCAAGCTCAACCAGCCGTTCTCGTACCTTATCCACCTCAACCGTGCAGGTCTCTTGACCATCAGCGGTGCCGGTTATCAGTGGAGTGGCACAGTCAACAGCACCTGGAGCAACAAGCCGCTGTACTTCAAGGCAGGTGTCTACGTGCAGGACAACACCGGCTACGCCACTGAAGGCGGGAAAGCGACCTTCAGCCTGCTGGATATCGATCACAACCTCTAAGCTCGCCCCCCGAGCAGCAGCATGGATCGCTGCTTGCCCGCAGCCGACTCGCTCCCCTTCGATCAACGTTGCAAGGGCACCGCCAAAAAGCCATCGTTCAATAAAAATTTGACGCTACCGACCAACGGTCAATTATCTGCGGCACAAAATCGGTAATCCCTACTCTGACGGACTGCTGACGCCAATCCTCCGCCGAACGAACGTGCCAAATGTTTGTCCGCGCGCCTGCCGGCGTCCGCAGAAAGCGCGTCTTAGAGCCTCAGGCTGTGGCGTAAATCATTTCTTCTTCTCAGAAAGGATCCGAACATGGTCGACCTTGCAACCTGGAACCTGAGCATCCCCGAAGGCAGCCCGCCGAAGACCATCGAAACACCTCGATTGGTGAACGGGTTCAGGGACAAGTATTTCAACTCCGAAGGCAGCACGGTCTATTTCTGGTCACCCGTCACCGGTTCCAAGACTGAAAATGCGATCTATCCGCGCAGCGAATTGCGCGAAACCTACAGAGACGGCACCCTGCGCAACTGGCTGTACCCCGAGGCCGACAATCAATTGCGCGCGACGCTGGTGGTCAATCAGGTTCCCAGCAGCGGCAAAATTGTCATTGGCCAGATCCATGCCAAGGACAGCAACAAACCGATGGTGAAGCTGGAATACCAGTTCAAGGACGCCACCAACACCGGCAACATCGTCGCCAAGGTGCGCATGCGCCCCGATGACAGCAAAAGCCGGGTCATCACGGTGGCGACAGGCGTGAAGCTTGACCGGGCCTTTTCTTATCGGATACACCTTGATCGCACCGGCGACCTGGGCATCACCGCTGCGGGTAATAGCTGGTACACCACGGTCGGCGGCGCCTGGCGGGTCAAGCCGCTGTACTTCAAGGCTGGGGTGTATGTGCAGGACAACAGTGGCTATACCAGTGAAGGCGGCAAGGTGACGTTCAGCAAGTTGGACATCGATCACAACACCTGAGATTTCACTTCCGAAAATCTCGTAGGAAAACACCCTCTTGTGGCGAGAGGATTTATCCCCGCTGGGCTGCGAACCGGCCCCTCTTCTCGCCAGACCTACCGCATGCACCGGTTTTACGGGGGCTGCGCCCCCGAGCGGGAGCAAGCTCCCTCGCCACAGGGGCGGTGCGTCCTACAGGGTCGATTTTGGCCTCGAAAATTTCCTCTATAGTTCGGCGGGTCTGCTGGCTTTGGTCAGTGGACGAGGGTTTCGCAGCCCGTGTGAGTTAGAATCACGACCGTCAGAAATCGACATAGGCCTCTCCTGCCGACGTCGGCTTTTCATGGCGGCTGTGTGTGGGAGATCTTCGGGTCTGCCGGGCTTCTAACTCCTCGGTCTGCGAACCCGCACATGGCTGCCACCCAATTTGTTTCGCAGCGAACGGTGGCAAATACTTTTTCTTGAGTTAGAGGTTTGTCATGAAAGCCGAACAATTGCTCAGCCGCTTCACTCCGCTCACGCCGATCGCCACCACCCACCCCGTCCTGTTCATCGATAAAACCGCCCCACTGACCGAGCTTCACGCCTGCGCCAGCGAGCGCCTGCACGCGACTCTCGACTACTTGACGCTCATGGCCTGCGCCACCCTGCGCGATTCGGCTGCCGGTGACTTCAACACCCTCGCCAATGTCGCTCGGATTCTGGTCCAGGATGTCACCGACGTGTTCGGTGTCGTTGAACAACATGGCCTCGAAGACCAATAAAGCCCTCGCGGTGGGAGACGATCCTCAGTGGGGGCGAGCTTGCTCGCGATAGCGGTGGGTCATTGACAGGGATGCTGGCTGACACAGCGCTATCAAGTTCTGTGTGCATATCTATTACTGCGGTAACGGATATATACCCAAATCCCAAACATAAAAAACCCGCATCACTGCGGGTTTTTCAACAACGCTAAACCATCAATTAACCTTAGCGTTCAACTCGCCCTTCAAATACCGCTGATACATCGCTTCCAACGAGATCGGCTTGATCTTCGAAGCATTCCCCGCCGTACCAAACGCCTCATAACGCGCAATGCACACATCACGCATCGCCGTCACGGTCGCACCGAAGAACTTACGCGGGTCAAACTCGCTCGGGTTGGTCGCCATCAAGCGACGCATGGCACCGGTAGAAGCCAAACGCAGGTCGGTGTCGATGTTGACCTTGCGCACGCCGTACTTGATGCCCTCGACGATTTCCTCAACCGGCACGCCGTAGGTTTCCTTGATGTCGCCGCCGTACTGGTTGATGATCGCCAGCCACTCCTGCGGCACCGAGGACGAGCCGTGCATCACCAAGTGGGTGTTAGGGATGCGCTTGTGGATTTCCTTGATGCGGTCGATGGCCAGCACGTCGCCGGTCGGCGGCTTGGTGAACTTGTAGGCGCCGTGGCTGGTGCCGATGGCGATGGCCAGGGCGTCGACCTGGGTTTTCTTGACGAAGTCGGCGGCTTCTTCCGGATCGGTCAGCATCTGGCTGTGATCTAGCACGCCTTCGGCGCCGATGCCGTCTTCTTCGCCAGCCATGCCGGTTTCCAGGGAGCCGAGGCAACCCAGCTCACCTTCCACCGAAACGCCGCAGGCGTGGGCCATGGCGA
The DNA here is from genome assembly GCF_051131955.1 of Pseudomonas sp. Z4-20. Taxonomy (NCBI): domain Bacteria; kingdom Pseudomonadati; phylum Pseudomonadota; class Gammaproteobacteria; order Pseudomonadales; family Pseudomonadaceae; genus Pseudomonas; species Pseudomonas sp. Z4-20. Next base: position 445,654 of record NZ_CP071641.1, on the reverse strand, counting down.
CGGTCTGCTGGGTGACGCGCACGTTGTATTCGTAGTCGGTCGGGGTCTTGCCGTCTTCGCCCAGGGAACCGTCCATCATCACCGAGCTGAAGCCCAGTTGGATGGAGCGCTGACAGACGTCAGGGCTGGTGCCGTGGTCCTGGTGCATGCACACCGGGATGTGCGGGAATTCTTCGATTGCCGCCAGGATCAAGTGACGCAGGAACGGCGCGCCGGCGTATTTGCGGGCACCGGCCGAAGCCTGGACGATCACCGGGGAGTCAGTCTTGTCAGCGGCTTCCATGATGGCGCGCATCTGCTCAAGGTTGTTGACGTTAAAGGCTGGGACGCCGTAGCCGAACTCGGCTGCGTGGTCCAGCATCTGACGCATGCTGATAAGTGCCATTGTGTGTGTCTCTCCCGGTCGAGGGTCGTTAATCGTGCCAGCCTGCCGGAGCGGCGGCGGCTATTCAAGTCATTGCGAGGTCGGGAAACCCGGCCTGCGTGTTCGGTGTTGCAAGAATCGTAGCGCGGGCCCAAAGCTTGGAATCAGCTTATTGAGCCTTGCAGCCACGCCCAATCAAGTCATTGGTGGCGACCCAATACGCCAGGCCTTCCTCGCCTTTTACGTGAAACGCCAGCATGTCATCACTGTACAGCGAACCTTCAGCGCCCGGTTCCAGCTTGAGGTGATAGACCTTCTCGGCGCCTCCCAGGCGTACGTCGACTTCCTTGTGAGCGGCATCGGCATAACGCCAGAGCACCTTGGCCTCGCTGTCACACGTCCAGCTCGTCCAGCCCTCTACGGCAGGCTCGGACGACTGGAAAAAACCCAGTTGCGAGCAACCGGCCAACAACGCCAATGCCACAACGGCGATAAAGCCTTTCATCCGTGTTCCTCGGCTGACGGCCCGCGCCGCCCGCCCTGAGTTAAAGAGTCTGACCCGTCAAGGGCAACCATGTTCCTTGACCGGCGCTTGCGTCTCGTATTTATCCAGGCCGTCCGGGCCGGATCGCTTGTTCAGCACCGGGTTGGTCTCGGCCTGCCAGTCAGCCTGGTAGCAGCCATCCTCGGGCGTTGGCGCCGCGGTATCGGGCGCCGTGGCTTTCGGGCTGCTCGCGCAGGCCGCCAGCAATGTCGCGGCCATCAGCGTCATGAACGTCTTGACCATCGGAACACTCCTTTGCCTGGTCAACGCTGCCTCAGGCCTTGGCCCGGCTTTCCAGGACTTCCACGGCCGGCAGCACTTTGCCTTCGACGAACTCGAGGAACGCGCCGCCACCGGTAGAAATGTAGGAGATCTGCTCGGCCACGCCATATTTATCGATGGCCGCCAGGGTGTCTCCGCCGCCGGCGATGGAGAACGCGTTGCTTTCGGCGATGGCCTGAGCCAGCACCTTGGTGCCGTTGCCGAACTGGTCGAACTCGAACACACCGACCGGACCGTTCCACAGGATAGTCTTGGAAGATTTCAGCAGTTCGGCAAAGTTGGCGGCGGTTTGTGGGCCGATGTCGAGGATCATGTCGTCCTCGGCCACGTCGGCGATCAGCTTGACGGTGGCGGTGGCGCTCTCGGCGAACTCCTTGGCGACGACCACGTCCACCGGCAGCGGCACGCTGACCTTGCCGGCGATTTCACGGGCGGTGTCCAATAGGTCCGGTTCGTACAGTGACTTGCCGACTGGGTGACCGGCGGCGGCGAGGAAAGTGTTGGCGATGCCGCCGCCGACGATCAACTGGTTGCAGACCTGGCTCAGGCTGTTGAGCACGTCCAGCTTGGTGGAAACCTTGGAGCCGGCAACGATAGCAGCCATCGGTTGGGCCGGAGAGCCCAGGGCCTTGCCCAGTGCGTCCAGTTCGGCCGCCAGCAGCGGGCCGGCAGCGGCGATTTTGGCGAATTTCGCCACGCCATGGGTCGAGCCCTCGGCACGGTGAGCGGTGCCGAACGCGTCCATCACGAACACGTCGCACAGGGCGGCGTATTGCTGGGCCAGCTCATCAGCGTTCTTTTTCTCGCCCTTGTTGAAGCGCACGTTTTCGAACAGCACGACGTCGCCGGCCTTCACGTCGACGCCGCCCAGGTAATCGGCCACCAGCGGCACGTCGCGGCCCAGGGCCTTGCTCAGGTAGTCAGCGACGGGCTTGAGGCTGTTTTCGGCTGAGAACTCTCCCTCGGTCGGGCGGCCCAGGTGGGAGCAGACCATCACGGCCGCGCCTTTTTCCAGGGCCAGCTTGATGGTCGGCAGCGAGGCCAGGATACGCGCGTCGCTGGTGACAACACCGTCCTTGACGGGGACGTTGAGGTCTTCGCGGATCAGTACGCGCTTACCTTGCAGATCGAGGTCGGACATCTTCAACACGGTCATGGGTCGCAATTCCTGGGTAACTGTTTAGAGAGCAGGTTTATTGGAAGCTATTTGCAGGTAATGCTCGGCAACGTCCAGCATTCGATTGGCAAAACCCCACTCGTTGTCGAACCAGGCCAGGATGTTCACAAGCCTGGGCCCGGAAACACGGGTCTGGCTGGCATCGACGATGGCCGAATGTGGGTCGTGGTTGAAATCACAACTGGCATGAGGCAACTCGGTGTAGGCCAGGAGGCCTTTGAGCGGGCCGCTGGTGGCGGCTTCGCGCAGGATCCGGTTGACCTCGGTGGCGTCGGTATCGCTCACGGTCTGCATCGTAATGTCGAGGCAGGACACGTTGACCGTCGGCACCCGCACGGCTTTGGCCTGAATTCGTCCCGCAAGTTCCGGCAACAGCCGTTCGATGCCGCGCGCCAGACCAGTGGACACCGGGATCACCGACTGGAAGGCCGAACGGGTACGACGCAAATCCTCATGATGATAAGCGTCGATCACCGGCTGGTCGTTCATCGCCGAGTGAATAGTGGTAATCGACACGTACTCCAAGCCAATGGCCTGGTCCAGCAGGCGCAACAGCGGCACGCCGCAGTTGGTGGTGCAGGACGCATTGGACACCAGCAGCTCTTCGCCGGTCAGGCAATCCTGGTTCACCCCATAGACGATGGTGGCATCGACATCCGCTTCGCTGGCCATCGGCTGGGAGAACAGCACCCGTGGCGCGCCGGCAGCGATGAAGCGCTGGCCATCGTCGCGGGTGTTATAGGCGCCGGAACATTCGAGCACCAGGTCGACGCCCAGGGACGCCCAGTCGATGCCTTCAGGAGTGGCGCTGCGCAGGACTTTCACGCAATCGCCATTGATATGCAGACAATCGCCCTCGACCCGCACTTCGCCGGGGAACCGGCCGTGGGTGGAGTCAAAGCGTGTCAGGTATTCGATGCTGGCCATGTCAGCCAGATCATTGATCGCCACGATTTCGAAACCGGCCGAGGCCCCTCGCTCGAACAACGCACGCAAGACGCAACGACCAATGCGGCCGTAGCCGTTGAGTGCAACTTTGTAGGGACGCGGTTGGGGCATGGGGTTCTCTGATCGGGTTGAACCACTAGGGCAGCGTCGTCTGGGCCAGCGCTATCGCAGGCAAGCCCGCTCCCACAAGACCGGTAGAACCGTGTGGAGGGCGAGCTTGCTCACGATAGCGTCTGAACAGATAACCTGTTTACGGATCAGTCTTCCAGCAGTTCTTCAGCCTGACCCAGGATATTTTCCAGGGTGAAGCCGAATTCCTCGAACAGCGCCGGCGCAGGGGCCGACTCGCCGTAGGTGGTCATGCCGATGACGCGGCCTTCCAGGCCCACATACTTGTACCAGTAATCGGCGTGGGCGGCTTCAATGGCAATCCGCGCGCTGACTTGCAGCGGCAGCACGGCCTGCTTGTAGCCGGCATCCTGGGCATCGAACACGCTGGTACACGGCATGGACACGACGCGCACGTTGCGGCCCTGCGCGGTCAGCTTGTCAAATGCCTGAACGGCCAGGCCCACTTCCGAACCGGTCGCGATCAGGATCAGTTCAGGCTCGCCGATGCAGTCCTTGAGCACGTAGCCGCCGCGGGTGATGTCGCTGATCTGGCCGGCATCGCGCTCCTGATGCTGCAGGTTCTGACGCGAGAAGATCAGCGCTGACGGACCGTCGTTACGCTCGATGGCGTATTTCCAGGCCACGGCCGATTCCACGGCGTCGCATGGGCGCCAGGTGTCCAGGTTCGGCGTGCAGCGCAGGCTCGCCAGTTGCTCGATCGGCTGATGCGTCGGGCCGTCTTCGCCCAGGCCGATGGAGTCGTGGGTGAACACGTACAGGATGCGTTTCTTCATCAGCGCCGACATGCGCACGGCGTTGCGGGCGTATTCCATGAACATCAGGAAGGTCGCGCCGTAAGGCACCAGGCCACCATGCAGGGCAACGCCGTTCATGATCGCGCTCATGCCGAACTCACGAACGCCGTAGTACATGTAGTTACCGCTGGCGTCTTCGGCGGTCACGCCCTTGCAGCCTTTCCACAGCGTCAGGTTGGAACCGGCCAGGTCTGCCGAACCGCCGAGCAGTTCCGGCAACAACGGGCCGAAGGCGTTCAGGGTGTTCTGGCTGGCCTTGCGACTGGCGATGGTTTCGCCCTTGGCCGCGACTTCAGCGATATAGGCAGAAGCCTTCTCGGCGAAATCGGCCGGCAGCTCGCCGCTCAGACGACGCACCAGTTCGTTGGCCAGCTCAGGGAATTCTGCCGAGTAGGCCGCAAAACGCTGGTCCCACTCGGCTTCGGCCGCGCGGCCTTTTTCCTTGGCGTCCCATTCGGCATAGATGTCGGCCGGGATTTCGAACGGACCGTGCTCCCACTTCAGCGCGGCGCGGGTCAGGGCGATTTCCTCGGCACCCAGTGGCGCGCCATGGCAATCTTCCTTGCCTTGCTTGTTCGGCGAGCCGAAACCGATGGTGGTCTTGCAGCAGATCAGGGTCGGCTGGGTGCTCTTGCGAGCGGTCTCGATGGCGATCTTGATTTCTTCAGGGTCATGACCGTCGACGTTGCGGATCACCAGCCAGTTGTAGGCCTCGAAACGCCTGGGGGTGTCGTCGGTGAACCAGCCTTCGACTTCGCCGTCGATGGAAATCCCGTTGTCATCATAGAACGCGATCAGCTTGTCCAGGCCCAGGGTGCCGGCCAGAGAGGCGACTTCATGGGAAATGCCTTCCATCATGCAGCCATCACCCAGGAACACGTAGGTGTGGTGATCGACAACGTTGTGACCTGGACGATTGAACTGCGCGGCCAGGACTTTTTCTGCCAAGGCAAAACCCACGGCATTGGCCAGGCCCTGGCCCAATGGACCGGTGGTGGTTTCCACGCCCGGGGTGTAGCCGTATTCCGGGTGGCCCGGGGTGCGGCTGTGCAGCTGGCGGAAGTTTTTCAGGTCATCGATCGACAGGTCATAACCGGTCAGGTGCAGCAGCGAGTAGATCAACATCGAGCCGTGGCCGTTGGACAGCACGAAGCGGTCACGGTCAGCAAACGCTGGGTTGCTCGGGCTGTGCTTGAGGTAGTCGCGCCACAGCACCTCGGCGATATCCGCCATACCCATGGGGGCACCGGGATGGCCGCTGTTGGCCTTTTGCACGGCATCCATGCTGAGGGCACGAATGGCATTGGCACGCTCACGACGGCTGGGCATCGCTGATCTCCTGGGTTTTGAATAACGAAACTGAAAAAAGGCGAGCATTTTCCCTCACCCACCCGCCTTGGGCAATCAGATAGTCGTCCAAAGGCGATATTTGCGGCGGATAACGTCGCATTAGCTGGGTGAAACCTTTCCGCTGATGGTGGGTAGAGTCACGCCTCCTTCGGGAAGTGCCATTTATCGAGCAATATCAAAACTTTTTGATATTGCCCTTGCGATGGGCCAGACCGGTCACTAGACTGCCGCCCATGAATTTACGCGTGCCTTCCATTCGCCATGACGATTGCGATGAGCTGGCGGCCCTTTGCAAGGCCGGCGGCGATCCGTTGCGGCTCAATGTATTGCGCGCCCTGGCCAACGACTCGTTCGGCGTTCTGGAACTGGCGCAGATCTTCGGCATCGGCCAATCCGGCATGAGCCATCATCTGAAGGTGCTGGCCCAGGCCGACCTGGTGGCGACGCGCCGTGAAGGCAACGCCATTTTCTACCGCCGCGCCCTGCCCCACACCGAGCTGCTGGGCGGCAAGCTGCATGCAGCGTTGCTGGAAGAGGTGGACGAGCTGGACTTGCCGCTGGACGTGCAGGCCCGGATCGCCCAGGTGCACGGGCAACGAGCCGCCGCCAGCCAGGACTTTTTCGCCCGGGTGGCGGAGAAATTTCGCGCCCAGCAGGACCTGATCGCAGGACTGCCGCAATACCGTGACAGCGTCGTGGCGCTGCTGGACAAGCTGAGCTTCGAGCCCACCGCCACGGCGATGGAAGTCGGCCCCGGCGACGGTGCATTCCTGCCGGAACTGGCGCGGCGCTTCAGCCAGGTGACCGCCCTGGACAACAGCCCGGCGATGCTCGAACTGGCCCGCCAGGTGTGCGAACGCGAGTCCCTGGCGAATGTCAGGCTGCAACTGGCCGACGCCCTGAACGGCGTGAGCCTGCAGGCCGATTGTGTTGTATTGAACATGGTGCTTCATCATTTCGCCGCACCGGCCGATGCGCTCAAGCACATGGCCAATCTGCTGCAACCGGGCGGTAGCCTGTTGGTGACAGAGTTATGCAGCCACAACCAGAGTTGGGCCAAGGAGGCCTGCGGTGATCTATGGTTGGGGTTTGAACAGGACGATCTGGCCCGTTGGGCCACCGCTGCGGGCCTCGTGCCCGGGGAAAGCCTCTATGTGGGCTTACGTAATGGTTTCCAGATTCAGGTCCGCCATTTTCAGCGACCGGCTGGCGACACTCACCATCGGTAACTTGTAGGAAAACATCGAGATGAGCGAATACTCCCTTTTCACCTCCGAGTCCGTGTCTGAAGGGCATCCGGACAAAATCGCCGACCAGATTTCTGATGCGGTGCTGGACGCCATCATTGCTGAAGACAAGTTCGCCCGCGTGGCGTGCGAGACTCTGGTGAAAACGGGCGTGGCGATCATCGCCGGCGAAGTCACCACCTCGGCCTGGGTCGACCTGGAACAGATCGTTCGCGATGTGATCCTGGGGATCGGCTACAACAGCTCCGACGTCGGCTTCGACGGCGCGACTTGCGGCGTGATGAACATCATCGGCAAGCAGTCCCCCGACATCAACCAGGGTGTCGACCGCGCCAAGCCGGAAGACCAGGGCGCCGGCGACCAGGGCCTGATGTTCGGCTACGCCAGCAACGAAACCGACGTGCTGATGCCTGCGCCGATCACCTTCTCGCACCAGCTGGTGCAGCGTCAGGCCGAAGCCCGTAAATCCGGCCTGCTGCCTTGGCTGCGCCCGGACGCCAAGTCGCAAGTGACTTGCCGTTACGAAGGCGGCAAGGTCGTCGGTATCGACGCCGTTGTGCTGTCGACCCAGCACAACCCGGAAGTATCCTACAAAGACCTGCGCGAAGGCGTGATGGAACTGATCGTCAAGCACGTGCTGCCTGCCGAACTGCTGTCCAAGGACACCCAGTTCCATATCAACCCGACTGGCCAGTTCATCATTGGCGGCCCAGTAGGCGACTGCGGCTTGACAGGTCGCAAGATCATCGTCGACAGCTACGGCGGCATGGCCCGTCACGGTGGCGGCGCGTTCTCCGGCAAGGATCCATCCAAGGTTGACCGTTCGGCCGCTTACGCCGGTCGTTATGTCGCCAAGAACATCGTGGCCGCCGGCCTGGCCGAGCGTTGCGAGATCCAGGTTTCCTACGCCATTGGCGTCGCCCAGCCTACGTCGATCTCGCTGAATACCTTCGGCACCGGAAAGATTGGCGATGACAAGATCATCAACCTGGTCCGCGAAGTGTTCGACCTGCGTCCATACGCGATCACCACCATGCTCGACCTGCTGCACCCGATGTACCAGGAGACCGCAGCCTATGGCCACTTCGGCCGCACGCCGCAGACCAAGACCGTGGGTGACGACACGTTCACCACGTTCACCTGGGAAAAGACCGACCGCGCTGACGCCCTGCGCGCCGCTGCTGGCCTGTAACACCCCGCCGCATTGAAAAAGCCCCTGGCGACTGAGTCGCCAGGGGCTTTTTTTACGCCTTCGTGGCGAGGGAGCTTGCTCCCGCTGGGGTGCGAAGCGCCCCCCCCTTCAAACCTCAGGGTGTATCAAGCTGTTCAAGTCCGCCGCGCCACCAACAAAAACGAAGCCGCGCTCGCCAGTAACCCCGCGCACATTCGGTTGAACAACCGCTTGCCACTCGGCCGGGCGAACAGCCGCCGGGCATAAATACCCATGTAGCAATACAAGCCAATGGCAACGCATTCCAATGCCAGGAACAGCCCGCCCAGCACCGCGAACTGCTGGGTGACGGTGCCCGCGCGGTCAACGAACTGTGGCAGGAAAGCGGTAAAAAGCAGGATTGCCTTCGGATTGCCGATCGCCACGAGGAATTCCTGGCGCGCCAGGCTGGCCATGCTCATCGAACTGGCCTCTGCCTCGCCGGCGGCTTCAGGTTGCGCACGCCACAACTGCACAGCGAGATAAAAAAGATAACCGGCACCGACGAGCTTGATGCCCAGGAACAACAGCTCCGAGGTGTGCAGCACCGCCGTCAGCCCCACCGCCGCCAGGGCAATCATGATCGCAAACGCCAGCAGGCGGCCGATGCCACCGCTGCAGGCGCGAACGAAACCATAGCGCGAGGCGTTGCTGATCGATAGCAGGTTGTTCGGGCCCGGCGCCATGTTCAGCGCAAAGCAGGCCGGGATAAAGACCGCGAGCGTGGTCAGGTCCATCGGTTGCACTCCTGGCAGAGCGGATCGAGCGTCCATTCTGCACCGCTCAGTGACGCGTTCAAGGCACAGTTGCCCGGGCAAATCGCTCCCGACTGTACCGCCACAGCTTCGCCATCGCGCTTGGCAAAACCCGGTAACGCACTGGACCTCGCGCCTTTTGCAACACTGACTAGCCTTCCAGTACTTCACCTGGCAAGGATGCTTCGATGCTGTCGTTACTGCGTGCACTTGTAGGCTTTTTACTGACCATGCCCGTCCTCGCGGCCCCCTGCCCGAGTGGTCCAACCGAAGGTGTCCAGGCACAGGTCGACGTCCTCCAGCAACAGATCGATGACTGGGACGATGCCTATCACCGCCTCGGCCACTCCCTGGTGGCCGATGAGCTTTACGATCAGTCCCGAGCGCAACTGGAATATTGGCGCAACTGCCTTGGCCTCGGGTCGCCAGGCACGCCCTTGCGCTCCGCTGGCGGGAAAGTCCCCCACCCGATCGCTCATACCGGCCTGGATAAACTCAAGGACGCCGATGCCGTGCGCAGCTGGTTGGACAGTCGCGACGACGTCTGGGCCCAGCCGAAAGTCGATGGCGTAGCGGTTACCCTGGTTTATCGCGGTGGACACCTGCACCAGGCGATCAGCCGCGGCGATGGCATCCAGGGACATGACTGGACCAACACTGCACGAAAGATCCGCGACATCCCCCAACGGTTGCGCGAACCTGCGGACCTGCTCGTCCAGGGCGAGCTCTACTGGCGGCTCGACGATCACGTACAGGCCGTCAGCGGCAGCCTTAACGCCCGATCAATCGTGGCGGGATTGATGGCCCGCAAGGACCTGAGCGCGGAACAGGCGTCTGGCATCGGCCTGTTCGTGTGGGAGTGGCCGGAAGGGCCGGCGACCCTGCCTGAACGGATTGCCGAGCTGAAAGAGCTGGGTTTCGCCGATGCGACCGTTTATAGCCAGCCCATCCAGGCATTGGCCGATGCGCAACACTGGCGCAACCACTGGTACCGCACGCCGCTGCCGTTCGCCAGCGACGGGGTCGTCTTGCGCCAGAGTCGTCGCCCGTCCGCCGATCGCTGGCGAGCCCGGGCGCCCTCCTGGAGCGTGGCATGGAAATACCCACACGCCCAGGCGCTGGCCGAGGTGCGCGATGTGCGTTTCAAGATCGGCCGCACCGGGCGTATTACGCCGGTGCTGGAGCTTGCGCCGGTGATGCTCGACGACCGCAAGATTCGCCGGGTAAGCGTCAGCTCACTCAAGCGCTGGGAAGGCATGGATATCCGCCCCGGCGACCAGGTCGCCATCAGCCTGGCCGGGTTGACCATTCCGCGGCTCGACAGTGTCGTGCTGCGCAGTGTCGAACGCCAGAGCCTCGACATCCCCGCCGCTGCCGATCATCACTTTTTGAGCTGCTGGCAACCGACGCCTGGCTGTGAAAGCCAGTTCCTCGCGCGCCTGAACTGGCTCAGCGGCAAGCACGGGCTCGCCCTGCCCCATGTTGGCCCCGGCACCTGGGAGCAACTGCTGGCCGCCGGCCAGCTGGACGGATTGCTGGATTGGTTGGCCCTTGATGCCGCCGAGCTTGCTAACATTGCCGGTTTCGGCGAACGCAACAGCGCACGTCTGCTCGCCAGCCTGGACAGCGCCCGGCAGCGCCCCTTCCGTCAATGGCTCAAGGCGCTTGGCGTGCCGCCCACCGGAGGGGCAAGGCTCGAGGAACGCTGGGATGTCCTGGCTGAACGCGACACTGAACAATGGCAAGCCGAAACGGGTATCGGGCCGGGACGCGCCGCGCAACTGAGCGCTTTTTTTCGCGACCCGCAGGTACTGGCCTTGAGTGAAACATTACGCACCGCAGGGGTCGATGGCTTCTAGTCCGGCCCGTGCGGTTGAACCCAAGAGACGGGAGGCGCTCCAACTGCGCATCTGTCTCGACCGCTCGTGAGTTTTTATACGGAGTTGCTATGAATTTCCTGTACCCCGTTGCCCTGCTGGCCTTATGCGGTGCCATGGCCGCCCCCTTGATGGCGGATGAACAGAGCCCGGAACTGACCGGTTGCGCAGCCAAGCGCCAAGGCATCATCAACCAGATCGAACTGGCCAGGTCCCGAGGCAATCAGGACCAGCAGGCCGGGCTGGAAACAGCCCTGGCCGAAGTCACCACCCACTGCACCGATGCTTCCCTGCGCAAGGAGCGTGAAAACAAGGTGCTGGAGGCCAAGCATGAAGTCAGTCGCCGTCAGGCCGACCTGGAAAAGGCCATGAAAAAAGGCGACGCGGAGAGAATCAACAAGCGCAAGGACAAGTTGGCGGCGTCCCGCAAGGAGCTGCAGGAAGCGGTGGACGAGCTGGATAAATAAGCACCGGGATGGGTTTCAATAGTCCCGGAATTCCTTATGACAGGCACTGCACGCATCCTCGACCTTCTGCACCGCCGGCCCCAGGTTACTGGCCCGGTAGGGCTGGACCCGACTGGCGGTCACCAACTCGGCGGTCGCCGCTTCGAGACTGCGGGCCAGTTCCTGGAAACGCGCCTGCTTCTGCCAGACTTCGTCCCGGGCACTGGTGTGATCCTGCTCACGCACCTGCGGAAAATGTTTCCACGGTTCATGGGAAAGTTGATCCAGTTGCACCGCGCCTTCGGCGAAACGCGCGCCATCGAACGGGACACGACCACGCAACATTCCACCCAACTCTTCGTTGGTCTTGAGCATCTGCTTGAAAATCGTCTTGCGCTGGCCCAATGGTGAGTTGGGATCGACACCACCACAGGCGGACAGCATCAGGCAGGCCAGCACTGCCATGGAAAATCGTCTTACAAACATTTTGGCCTCTGGACAGAAAACGACCGCTAGTATCCCCGGGTCGTCGGAAAACACCAATGGCCCTATCAACAATACGGGTGCCAGGCGCATGACAGCGCCTGGACGACCGCAAAGGAAATATCATGAACAGCCGCTTCAAGTCCTGGCGCACGGGCCTGGCGTTGACCTTACCGCTGATTGCACTGCTGGCCGGCTGCAACCGCGGCGAAAAGGTCGAGGAGCCTCAGACTCATGCCCTCGCCACCTACGTCAGCGCGCCCTGGGAGGCACTTCCGTCGGTAGCCGATGAAGACCTGCTGGCCGGCTTCGGCGCCTGGCGCAGCGCCTGCACCCGCCTCAAGGCCGATGCGGCCTGGGGGCCGACCTGCGCGGCGGCGGCCAATGTGCCGCAAACCGCCGCGGCTGTACGCAATTTCCTGAAACAGAACCTCGACGTCTATGGCCTGCGCTCGGGCGAAAACAGCCCCAACGGCCTGATTACCGGCTACTACGAGCCGGTCTATCCCGGCAGCCTCACGCAGACCGCCACGGCGAATATCCCGGTCTACGGTGTGCCTGAAGACATGATCGTCGTGGCGCTGGACAGCCTCTACCCGGAGCTCAAGGGCAAGCGCCTGCGCGGGCGTCTCGAAGGCCGCGTGCTGAAACCCTACGACGACGCCAGCACCATCGAGGCCAACGGCGTGAAGGCGCCGGTCATCGCCTGGCTCACCGACCCGATGAACCTGCAATTCCTGCAGATCCAGGGTTCGGGACGCATCCGGCTCGATGACGGCCGCCAGTTGCGCATCGGTTATGCCGACCAGAACGGCCACCCCTACCGGCCCATCGGCCGCTGGCTGGTGGAACAGGGCGAGCTGAAAAAAGAAGACGTGACCATGGGCACCATCAGTGCCTGGGCCAAGGCCCATCCGGAGCGGATCCCCGAGTTGCTGGGCAGCAACCCCAGCTATGTGTTTTTCAACCGCAACCCCGACAGCAACGAAGGCCCGCGAGGCTCGTTGAATGTACCGCTTACCGCCGGCTACAGCGTGGCGGTGGATCGCAAGGTGATTCCGTTGGGCAGCCTGCTGTGGCTGTCGACGACTCGCCCCGATGGCAGCGCCCTGAACCGTCCCGTCGCCGCCCAGGACACAGGGGGCGCGATCTCTGGCGAAGTCCGAGCGGATCTGTTTTGGGGCACCGGGGACGCGGCCGGGCAACTGGCCGGAGACATGAAACAGCAAGGTCAGATCTGGATGTTGTGGCCCAAGGGCATGGCACTGCCGCAAGTGCCACAGGTGGCGAATGCGGTCAGCGCCAATCCTTGAGGAATGAGCTGACAGTGCAATCCCTTCGCGAGCAGGCTCGCTCCCACAGTGGATCCGGATTCACTGGGATCCACTGTGGGAGCGAGCCTGCTCGCGAAGAGGCCCGCACAAATATCAAATATTCAACAAACAGCCTCAGACCGAAACAAAGAAGAAACTCAGTACCAACCCTACCCCCACGAACCACACCAGCGAACGCAGGATCGCCCAGTCCGCCAGGTAGCAAATGATGTAGAGCAGGCGGCTGGTGATGAACAGCACCGCCAGCACATTGATGGTGACCAGCTCGGCATTGCCGGCCAGATGCGCGACGATCACGGCGGCGGCAAAAAACGGGGCGATTTCAAAGCTGTTCAATTGCGCGGCGTAGGCACGGCGGGGAGCGCCTTCGAGCGAGTCGAGAAAATCCCGGGGGTCGTGGTTATCTTGCAATCTGTATCTGCCGCCGGCCTTGGCGATGCCGATACACAGGTAAGGCAGGATAAAAGCAATCAAAACGCACCACAGGGCTACCGTCATACCGCATTTCCTTATTGAGTTTTATCGAGAATCGAGCGTCAAGCACCGCTAGAGCTTCATCACAGCATGCCAGCCCGCAGGCTAAGAGTCGCGGCCGGCCGAAAGGTTCTTTCAGCTAGCGCATGCCGAAAAGCACCACCACCGTTATACTGCACCCGACCACGCCGCACTCAGTTGCGCATAGATCAATTCCAATAATTCTGCTGCTGCCCGTTCATTCGAACCAAGGCATCGGCATGCGTATGCCTGATCAGAGCGTCAAGACTACAGACAGAGACCTTGCGCATGCCACTCGCCTTGCTTGCTTTGGCCGTCGCCGCTTTCGGCATCGGCACAACTGAATTTGTCATCATGGGGCTGTTGCCCGATGTCGCCCGTGACCTGGCCGTAAGCATTCCCCACGCCGGGCTGCTGATTACCGGCTATGCGCTGGGGGTGGTATTCGGCGCACCGATCCTGGCGATCGGCACCGCGAACATGCCGCGCAAGGCCACGCTGCTGGGCATGACGCTGATGTTCATTCTCGGCAACGTGCTCTGCGCCCTCGCGCCGAACTACGTCACGCTGATGGCTGCCCGAGTCATCACCGCGCTCTGTCACGGGGCATTTTTTGGCATCGGGTCGGTGGTGGCCGCCGGGCTGGTATCACCGAACAAACGGGCCCAGGCGATTGCAATGATGTTCACCGGCCTGACCCTGGCGAATGTGCTGGGCGTGCCGCTGGGCACGGCCTTGGGTCAATACGCCGGCTGGCGATCGACGTTCTGGGCGGTAGCGGTCATCGGCGTGATTGCAGCCATCGCCCAATGGGTGTGGCTGCCCAAGGAAATTCCCATGGACAAGGCCAACCTCGCCAGTGAGTTCAAGGTGCTGGGCAAGGCCAATGTGCTGCTGGCGCTGGGCATGAGCGTGCTGGCTTCGACCAGCCTGTTCAGCGTGTTCACTTACATCGCACCGATCCTGCAGGACATCACTGGCGTGAGTCCCCACGGCATCACCGTCATGCTGTTGTTATTCGGCGTGGGCCTGACGGCGGGGAGTTTCCTGGGCGGACGCCTGGCTGACCGGCGCTTGCTGCCGTCCCTGGTGGGCATGGCGCTGGCCGTGGTGCTGGTGCTCGCCGCGTTCAGCCAGACCAGCCAATCGGTGATTCCGGCGGCGATCACCCTGGTGTTGTGGGGCGTCTTTGCGTTCGCCCTGTGCCCGATCCTGCAATTGCTGATCATCGACCAGGCCCACAAAGCCCCCAACCTGGGCTCGACCCTGAACCAGAGCGCCTTCAACCTGGGCAACGCGGCCGGCGCCTGGATCGGCGGCCTGGTGGTCGCCAGCGGCGCCGACCTCGCCGACTTGCCGTGGACCGGCGCCCTGGTCGGCGGGCTCACCGTGCTGACCGCGCTTTACTTCATTTATCGGCAACGTCACGTCGGCGCGGCGGCAGACCTTGCCGACTGAGGGGCGTATTGGTTTCGCTGCGCACCTGGGCGTGGCTGATCAGAGCAAAGATGAAGCTGCCGCCGATGATGTTTCCCGCCAGGGTCGGCGCGGCGAACACCATCCAGAAGTCCTCCCACGACAGCTGCCCGGCAAACACCAGGTAAGACACCTCGGCCGATCCCACGACGATGTGGGTGAAATCCCCGAGCGCCATGAGGTAGGTGATGAGGACAATGATCCACATCTTGGCGTTCTCCATGGAGGGGATCATCCACACCATGGTTGCGATCATCCAGCCGGAAATGATGCCTTTGGCGAACATCTGGCCGGTGTCGTTCTCCATCACCTTGCGGCCAATCTCCAGAAAGGCCAGGTCTGTGCGCCGGTCAAAGATCGGCAGGTGCAGCATCACATAGGCCACCAGCAAGGTGCCGCACAGGTTGCCCACCAGCACCACGCCCCATAACCGGAACAACCGGCCGAAGTTGCCCAGCGTGGGTTTGCTCATGATCGGCAGCACCGCCGTCAGGGTGTTTTCGGTGAATAACTGCTGCCGCGCGAGGATCACGGCCAGGAAGCCGGCGCAGTAGCCAAAACTGGCGATGACCTTGAAGCCTTCATGGTCCGGCAACCGGGAGTTGAGCAGCCCCATCGCCATCAGCGACAAGCCCATCGTCAAACCGGCCGCCAGGGCCGACCACCACAGGGCGGCGACACTGCGCTCCAGCTCCTGATCACCCTGGGTGCGAATGATTTCATGCAATACCGCCGCCCGTGGCGGCTGGTTGCGGTCGACCTCGTGCTGCTCCTCTGCCGAGAGGTCAGGGGTCTTGCCGTCTTTATGAGTGTCCATACAGCTCCTGAACCGGTGGCGTGATGTACCTACGACACGCGGCGCTCGGAGCTGTTCAGTGGTGCCAGGAAATGACCGGCGCCGGTAATGCCGCCTTCGCGAGCCTGCTCGCGAAGAACACAACGCCGACCCTATTCCACGGTATCGTCCTTAAACTGATCCTTGACGTACTTGATCTCCGTCCGGCCATGGGGCGCGGGCAAGCCGTCTTCGCCGAGGTTGACGAAAACCATCTTTTCCACCGTCAGGATGCTCTTGCGAGTGATCTTGTTGCGCACTTCGCAGGTCAGGGTGATGGACGTGCGGCCGAACTCGGTGGCGGTGATACCCAGTTCGATGATGTCGCCCTGGCGCGAGGCGCTGACAAAGTTGATTTCGGAGATGTATTTGGTGACCACACGCTGGTTACCGAGCTGGACGATGGCATAGATCGCCGCCTCTTCGTCGATCCAGCGCAGCAGGCTGCCACCGAACAGCGTGCCGTTGGGGTTGAGGTCTTCGGGCTTGACCCATTTGCGGGTGTGGAAATTCATGATCACTCCTGAGCTGCAAGCTTTAAGCTACAAGCGGCAAGAAAAGAGCTTTTGCGCTTCTAACTTGCCGCTTGCAGCTTGCAGCTTGTCGCTGCGCACTTGCAACTATCCAGTCAAAGCCAGTTATAATCGCCACCGCTTTACCCGGTCCAGCCTTTGGACCGTTCCCGCCACCTGTCCGAGGGGCGCTGCAGCAGGCTCGACCTGTCAGGCTCGGATGGGGCGTTGTTTGTACGGGGCTCCCCGCACAGGCACTAAACGCACAACGGCGCCCATTCGCATACATTACGAATGGAGGCTCTTCATGAGCGCTGTTATCACGCCTGCTGCTTTTACCGACTACAAAGTCGCCGACATGTCCTTGGCTGCCTGGGGCCGTCGCGAAATCATCATTGCCGAATCCGAGATGCCAGCCCTGATGGGCCTGCGTCGCAAATATTCTGGCGAACAGCCGTTGAAGGGCGCAAAAATCCTCGGCTGCATCCACATGACCATCCAGACCGCCGTGCTGATCGAAACCCTGATTGCCCTGGGTGCCGAAGTTCGTTGGTCCTCCTGCAACATCTTCTCGACCCAGGACCAGGCCGCTGCCGCCATCGCCGCTGCCGGTATCCCGGTATTCGCCTGGAAAGGCGAGACCGAGCAAGAGTACGAGTGGTGCCTGGAGCAGACCATCCTCAAGGATGGCCAGCCGTGGGACACCAACATGATCCTCGACGACGGCGGCGACCTGACCGAGCTGTTGCACAAGAAATACCCGGCCGTGCTGGACAAGGTCCACGGCGTGACCGAAGAAACCACCACCGGCGTACATCGCCTGCTGGACATGCTGGCCAAGGGCGAACTGAAGATCCCGGCCATCAACGTCAACGACTCGGTGACCAAGAGCAAGAACGACAACAAGTACGGCTGCCGTCACAGCCTCAACGACGCCATCAAGCGCGGCACCGACCACCTGCTGTCGGGCAAGCAGGCCCTGGTGATCGGCTACGGTGACGTGGGCAAGGGTTCGGCCCAATCCCTGCGTCAGGAAGGCATGATCGTCAAGGTGTCGGAAGTCGACCCGATCTGCGCCATGCAAGCGTGCATGGACGGTTTCGAGCTGGTTTCGCCGTTCATCGACGGGATCAACGACGGCACCGAGGCCAGCATCGACAAGGCACTGCTGGGCAAGATCGACCTGATCGTCACCACCACCGGTAACGTCAATGTCTGTGACGCCAACATGCTCAAGGCCCTGAAAAAGCGCGCCGTGGTCTGCAACATCGGTCACTTCGACAACGAAATCGACACCGCTTTCATGCGCAAGAACTGGGCATGGGAAGAAGTCAAGCCGCAGGTCCACAAGGTGCACCGCACCGGCACTGGCAGCTTCGACCCACAGAACGACGACTACCTGATCCTGCTCGCCGAAGGCCGCCTGGTTAACCTCGGCAACGCCACTGGCCACCCGAGCCGCATCATGGACGGCTCGTTCGCCAACCAGGTCCTCGCCCAGATCTTCCTGTTCGGCCAGAAATACGCCGACCTGTCGCCGGCCCAGAAAGCCGAGCGCCTGACCGTGGAAGTGCTGCCGAAGAAACTCGACGAAGAAGTAGCTCTGGAAATGGTCCGCGGTTTCGGCGGCGTGGTCACCCAGCTGACCAAGCAACAAGCTGACTACATCGGCGTCACCGTCGAAGGCCCGTTCAAGCCGCACGCTTATAGGTACTGACGGCAGCTGCGAGCTTTGAGCTTCAAGCTGCAAGTGAAAGCGGTTGTTCACTTGCAGCTTGAGGCTTCCTTCTTCATCGCTATTACGCAGCCGCAGGCTGCAAGCTTGAAAGCACAAGAATTCGGCGCACCGTCCTCTTGCAGCTTGTGGCTTGCAGCTTGCCGCTGGGAGCCCCGACCATGTCCCAAGAACGCCGCTACAGCTTCGAGTTCTTCCCGACGAAGACCGATGCTGGGCATGAAAAACTGATCGCCACTGCCCGTCAGTTGGCCAGCTACCAACCCGATTTCTTCTCCTGCACCTACGGCGCCGGCGGTTCGACCCGTGATCGCACGATGAACACCGTGCTGCAGCTCGAAAGCGAAGTCAAAGTCCCGGCCGCTCCGCATCTCTCTTGCGTGGGCGATAGCAAGGATGACCTGCGCAGCCTGCTGACCCAATACCAAGCCGCCGGCATCAAGCGCATCGTGGCCCTGCGCGGCGACCTGCCTTCAGGCATGGGCATGGCCAGTGGCGAGCTGCGTCACGCCAATGAACTGGTTGAGTTCATTCGCGAAGAAACCGGCGAGCACTTTCACATTGAAATCGCCGCGTACCCGGAAATGCACCCTCAGGCGCGAAACTTCGAAGATGACCTGCGCAACTTCGTGCGCAAGGCCAACGCCGGCGCCAACAGCGCGATTACCCAGTACTTCTTCAACGCCGACAGCTATTTTTATTTCGTCGAGCGCGTTCGCAAGATGGGTGTCGACATTCCTGTGGTACCGGGGATCATGCCGATCACCAACTACAGCAAGCTGGCGCGATTCTCCGACGCCTGCGGGGCAGAAATCCCGCGCTGGATCCGCAAGCAACTGGAAGCCTACGGCGATGACACGTCCAGCATCCAAAGCTTCGGTGAAGAGGTCATCACGCAGATGTGTGAGCGGCTGCTGCAGGGTGGCGCGCCGGGCCTGCACTTCTACACGCTGAACCAGGCCGAGCCTAGCCTCGCGGTGTGGAACAACCTCAAGCTGCCGCGCTAGGCACCTCCCGAAGTGCCGGTACGCAAAGGCCCTGGTGAAAACCCGGGCCTTTTTCATGCGCCTTGCAGGCAAAGGGCAACCAACCCGCGAGCCAGAGCGCTCTAGCTATTTGATGAGTTCTCGTCGTAACCTCCGGCCATGCCCGTAGTCGTCCAGTTACTGACAGCCCTCTTTCTCTTGTGCCTGAGCGTCGCCGCCCAGGCCGAGAAGTTGCGCATTGTCACCGAACCCTGGGCGCCCTATGTCTATGAAGAAAATGGCAAGACCTTGGGCCTGGACTATGAAACCACGGCCATCGTTTTCAAGCGCCTGGGCATCGACGTGGAATGGCAACTGCTGCCCTGGAAACGTTGCCTGGCGATGTTGGAGCAAGGGCTGGCGGACGGCGCATTGGACATCTTCCGCAGCGACGAGCGCGATGCCTTGCTGCTCTACCCCAGCGAACCGCTGTCGGATGTGGAGTTCGTCATGTTCTACGCCAACGCGAGGCCCCATCCGTTTCGTAGCCTCGAGGACCTGGACGGGCTGACCGTCGGCACCTCCCCCGGTTATCTGTACAGTCAGGCGTTCAGGGAATCGACCCGATTCAAACAAGAAGCGGCGCCCACCCACGAAGCCAACTTCGGCAAGTTGCAACTGGGCCGGATTGACTTGCTCATCACTGATCGCCGGGTCGGCCGGCATGTGCTCAAGGCGCTACAACTGGGGGACCAGATCACCGAAAGTCCCACGGTCGTGAGCCGCCAAAGCCAATACCTGGCGGTGCGGCGCGGCGCCGGCATGGATCTGCTGGTGCAACGCTTCGGCGCTGAGCTCAAGCGTTTCAAGCATGAGCCCGCCTATGCCGAGCTGAGTGCCCGCTATGGTGCCGGCCCGACGGCCAAGGCGGCTGGGACCGACACGGTGCCGCGTTGAAATACACCGTTGAGCAGCAGGAAAGCGGCGCACGGCGATTGCTCTGTTATACTCCGGCATTCCCGCCAGGCTCACGCCCGGACGCCCGGTCTTGCAAAAGGCATCCCGACACCGCTACAGCGCAGCTTCCAGCCCGCGCGAGCCCTGTCCGGACCCGTCTTCCAGACCCGGCGGGACCGGACGGGATGAGGTCTTCGATTGACCCCATTCGCGCCAGGCAAGACTATCCCTTTGGGCCAGGCCCTCACTAAAAACAGGATTACTCATGTCCTTTGCTTCCCTCGGTCTCTCCGAGGCTTTAGTCGGCGCCATCGAAGCCGCCGGCTACACCCAGCCTACCCCGGTGCAACAGCGGGCTATCCCCGCCGTGTTGCAAGGTCGCGATCTGATGGTCGCCGCACAGACAGGTACTGGCAAGACCGGCGGTTTCGCCCTTCCGATCCTGGAGCGGTTGTTTCCCAACGGTCACCCAGACAAATCCCAGCGTCATGGCCCGCGCCAACCGCGCGTACTGGTCCTGACCCCCACCCGCGAACTGGCGGCCCAGGTACACGAAAGCTTCAAGGTCTATGCTCGCGACCTGAAATTCGTCAGTGCCTGCATTTTCGGCGGCGTCGGCATGAACCCGCAGGTCCAGGCAATGGCGCGTGGCGTCGACGTGCTGGTGGCCTGCCCCGGTCGCCTGCTGGACCTGGCTGGCCAGGGCAGCGTCGATCTGTCCCACGTGGAAATCCTCGTGCTGGACGAAGCCGACCGCATGCTCGACATGGGTTTTGTCCATGACGTGAAGAAAGTGCTGGCCCGCCTGCCGGCCAAGCGCCAGAACCTACTGTTCTCGGCGACGTTCTCCAAGGACATCACCGACCTCGCCGGCAAGCTCTTGCACAACCCGGAACGCATCGAAGTCACGCCGCCGAACACCACGGTCGAGCGCATCGAGCAACGCGTATTCCGCCTTCCGTCCAGCCATAAGCGTGCGCTGCTGGCGCACCTGATCACCACCGGCGCCTGGGAACAGGTCCTGGTGTTCACCCGCACCAAGCACGGCGCCAACCGCCTGGCCGAGTACCTGGATAAGCACGGCCTGCCGGCTGTGGCGATCCACGGTAACAAGAGCCAGAACGCCCGCACCAAGGCCCTGGCCGACTTCAAGGCCGGCGAAGTGCGCATCCTGGTTGCCACCGACATCGCCGCTCGCGGCCTCGACATCGACCAATTGCCGCATGTGGTCAACTTCGAACTGCCGAACGTCGATGAAGACTACGTACACCGTATCGGCCGTACGGGCCGGGCCGGTCGTTCGGGCGAGGCGATCTCCCTGGTCGCGCCGGACGAAGAGAAGCTGCTCAAGAGCATCGAGCGCATGACCAAGCAGAAAATCGCCGACGGCGACCTGATGGGCTTCGATTCCAGCACTATCGAGGCTGAAAAACCTGAAGTGCGCGAGCGTCCGGATGTTCGTAACCCGCGCAACCCGCGTGGTCCACGCGGCGATGGTCCAAACGGCGGCGGCGGTGGCGGCGGTCGTAAAGACAAAGGCAAGGACAAGGGCAAGGAAAAGGCGGCCACCAGCGGTCGCGGCGAACGTCCGGCCCGCGAGCAGAAGCCCCGTGAAGGTACGCCAGCCCGTGAGCAGCAGCGCCCAGCACCGCGCGCCACGGCCGATCGTGCCCCGGATGAGTTCCTTGACGATGATGTCGATAACTTTGGCAACCGTGTCGACTACGTGCCACAGCAGAAACCGGCCCAAGGTCGCGGTCGTCGTCCAGGCGCCCCGGCACCCGGCGCTGGCGCTGGCGCAGCACCACGCAGTGGCCAGCCACAGGGCGGTCGCCAGAACGGTCCGCGCAACAGCAACGGCTCGTCCACCGGCACGCCACCGGCCAAGCGCAGCGGCCCGCGCAATGGCGCTCCGCGTGACGGCCAGGCCCGCCGCGAAGACTCTCGGCCACGCCGCCCGGCCCGTGATGACGACCAGCCTCGCCAGGAACCCGCCGTGCAGAACCCGCGTGGCAGCCAGCCGAAAATCATGCACAAGGAATCGAAGGTCGATCGTTTCCCGACGCCTGAGCAGCTGGATCAACTGCCAAGCCGTCCACGCGGTGAGAAGCCGGCATTGCTGACGCGCAATCGCTGAGTTTTTCCAACGCTTGAAAAAACGCCCCTGGTCGCAAGACCAGGGGCGTTTTTTTGTCAGGCGCGAAAGTTACTTCGCTTGAACACCTTCAAACGTCACGTACAGCTCGACCACGTCGGATTTCGGACCCAGGTCTTTCTGCTTGCCGAAGTCGGAGCGCTTGATGGTGGTAGTGCCTTCGAAGCCGGCACGGTAGCCACCCCATGGGTCCTTGCCTTCGCCCAGGAAGGTTGCCTTGACCACGACCGGCTTGGTCACGCCCAGCAGGGTCAGGTCACCGGTCACATCGGCGGTGTTTGCGCCGGTGGACTTGACACTGGTGGACACGAAGGTGGCCTTGCCGAATTTGCTGGCGTTCAGGAAGTCGGCGCTGGCGATGTGCTTGTCACGCTCGGCGTGGTTGGTGAACACGCTGGCGGTATTGACGTTGAATTCGATCTTGCTGGCTTCAGGCTTGGCGGCGTCGAAGCTGAACTTGCCGTCGATGTCCTTGAAGGTGCCAGTGATGTAGCTGTAGCCCAGGTGGCTGATCTTGAAGTCGACGAAGGCGTGCTGGCCTTCCTTGTCAACCACGTAGTCTGCGGCCATGGCCTGGCCGGCGGACAGCAGGGCAGAACCGATTGCCAGAGCGGCGAGCGTCTTTTTCAACATGCTTTCTATTCCTTTGGAGTCGAGGTTGAACATCAGGCTTGGCGCCCCAGCATGCGCTTGAGGGTCGCGTCACGGTCGATAAAGTGGTGCTTCAATGCTGCCAACGCATGGAGGCCGGAAAAAATTACCAGCGCCCATGCCAGGTAGAAATGGATCTGGCCGGCGACGTCTGCCTGATCAGGCAGTCCGGACACCAGCGCGGGTACTTCAAACAAACCAAACACCGAGATCCCGACACCGTCTGCGGTGGAAATCAGGTAACCGGCGATCATCACGGCGAACAGCCCGAGATACAGTGCACTATGACCAATCCTGGCGCCGACGCGGGTAAGACGGCCATAGCTTTCCAGGGTCGGTGGCGGCGGGCTGACAAACCGCCAAATCACTCGCAGCACCATCACCGCCAGCAGCACCAAGCCAATGCTCTTGTGGATGTCCGGCGCGTCTTTGCGCCAGGTGCTGTAATAATCCAGGCCGACCATCCACAGGCCCAGCGCGAACAATCCGTACACCGCCAGGGCAACGGCCCAGTGCGAAACGATGCTGACCCAGCCATAGCGAGAAGCAGAGTTGCGTAGCTGCATTGCTCATATCCTGTAAAAACTGTGACCAAGACTAGCGAGTTATCTATCGAATTAAAGCGGAAAATTTCGCTTTGAAATATCGAGAAATACGATCATCAGTCTGGGACGAGTGCGTTAAGGAAAGATTAAAGCGAATACATTGCGTGATTACGAGGAGGAGGCAGGAGATCAGGATGACTGGGAGGCCCATCGCGGGCAGGCTCGCTCCCACCGAAGCCTGCATGGGAGGCGATATCGGGTATCCATCAATCGTCTGGTAACGAGCTTGCTCACCGATTGACGTACTCAGACCTGTAAGGATCCATGTCGCATCTATAGGCTAATTGAGGATCATGCTTTTTCAGCGCTATTCGTCCATTAGTACAGCCACCGATACAAAAAACTATCAATGCAACTAAAACCATCAATCTCATATTTCGCTCCAGTTTCTACGAGCCAAAGCCGTCAGTTACTAATTCACTGAACATTGGGGGCTGTATGGATCGAAAGCGCACTTGTACGCCAACTGAGGGTCTCGTTCTGGAATCATGGGAATCATCAGAGGATCCCGACATTCTCCATAAACGCACCCGTACATCGAAACCAATATGACCATCGCCATCAATATTTTCATACTTCGCTCCTGTTTTTCGAGGAGCCTAGACGTATGGCTTGGGGCGCTCTATCGCCTGCTTCCGGTTAAAGGGTGGGAAGTTTCCGATATATCGTCGAGCCCTGTAGGACGTCGGCGTAATGATCGACCCGTGGCGAGGGAGCTTGCTCCCGCTCGGCTGCGAAGCAGTCGTAAACCGGCGGGTGCGGTGTGTCTGATGTTCCGCATCGGGAGGGTTTGGGGCCGCTTCGCGGCCCAGCGGGAGCAAGCTCCCTCGCCACGGGTTTATTGCTTGCCTTAAGTGGACGGCAGCGTTCTTTCCACTTGACGTTACTGAGCCTTGGTCTCAGCAGTCGTTGCCGGTTTGGCGGCGGGTTTCTTCACTGGCTCAGCCTTTTTCACAGGTGCCTTCGCCGGGGCCTTTTTAGCCGGGGCCTTGGCCGCCGGCTTCTTCGCCGCTGGCTTGGCCGCAGCTTTCTTGGCTGGCTCGGTCTTCGCTGGCGCCGGCGCGGGTGGTTCCACCGGCGCTGGGGCTGGGACGGGGGCCGGTGCCGGTGCTGGAGGCGGCGCTACCGGCTCGGGGGCCTTGGCCGGCTCTGGTTTCTTGTCGTCATCCGAGCCGCCGAACAGGTTGCTGAAGAAATTGCCTTTCTTCGCCGCCACCGCTCCGGCGGCAGCTGCTGCGGCCGGGGCGACTTTTGGTGGTTCGAACGACTTGCCCGCCGCCAGGTCTTCAACCTGGCTGGCGGCGCGCTGGCCGCTGCGCAGTGCGCCTTCCAGGGTGCCTGGGTACAGCGCGTCGGTGTGTTCGCCGGCAAAGGCTACGCGCTGCAATGGCTTTTCCCACAGGCGCCAGTATTTGCTGATCTGGCCCGGACCAAACGCCAGGTACGCGCCGCCCATGGCAGGGTCGGTGCTGTAGCGACGGATTTCATAACCGGTGAAGGCGCCGCGCGCCTGTGGATAAAACGCGTGGAGGCGGATCAGCACCTGGTCGACCATCTGTTTGTCGCCGAAGGCCTGCATCACTCGCGCATTGTCGCCGGACAGGTTGATGACCACATTGGCGCCGCCCTTCATGGCCGGCTCGATCCACATCATGCCGAGCCCGGCGTTGCTGTAGATCTCGCCCGACATGCGTGCCTTGCTGTCCCAGACCGGGGTCTTGAACTTGAGCATGATCTGGTCGCGCCAGCCGTAGTTGGTGCCTTTGATCGCGCCAAGGTGCTGGGCATCCAGGGCCGGGGTCAGCTGGATCTTGTTCAGCGCCCGCAAGGGCACGGCCAGCACCACATAGTCGGCCTGGTAACCAACGCTGCCGACCTTGACGGTGACGCCATCCTTGTCCTGGGAAATGGCCGACACCGGCGAGGCGGTCTTGATGGTTTTCAGTTGCTTGACGAACGCCTGGGCCAATACCGGGCTGCCACCGAGCAGGCGCGAGGCGCGCAGGTCACGGTCGGACACGCCGCGATAGACGCGGTTCTGCTGGGCGAAATAAAGCAGCGACAGGCGCGACGGCTCGTCATAGCGCGTGCGGATTTCCTGGTTGACCAACTGTCGGGCGGTGGCCGGCAGTTGCAAACGGTCCAGCCAGTTGGACACGGTGATCTGGTCGAGCGCGTGTAACGTACTGGTCGCCGTCGGGTTCAGTGGGTCGTCGATGGAACGGGCCAGATCATCCAGGGTGGTTTCGTAGCGCTTGAGCGCTTCGGCGGTCGCTGGCTGCTTGGTCGCCAGGTCGGCGGCAGTAAAATAGGTGCCGTCGATCAGGTAGCTGGGGGTACGCACGAATTCCGGCGCCGGCGTAGTGCTCAGCTTGAAGGTCGAAACGTACTTGTTCAGTACCGGCTGGACCTTGTCGTTGCCGATCCACTCGCTGGTGGCCATGCCCGAACGGCCGCCCAGGCTCGGTTTGGCTTCCAGCAGGGTCACGGCCCAGCCCTTGTTTTGCAATTCGTAGGCCGCCGTGAGTCCGGCCAGCCCGCCGCCGATGACGATGGCCGTCGGTTGTTTGTCCTTGGCCAGCGCCGAAACGCTGAACAGCCCTATCATCACCAGCGCACAGGCGCGCAGCCAACCAGCAGACATTCAGCGAACTCCGGAATTACGTAAGAATTTTCGGTTTTTCGAGCCAGTCGGCTCCGGGAACGGCGAAGAATACGTCAGCCATCAAAACGCCGCCAGCGACGTCTATCGCCTCACCGAAACTAGCGCGGACGACACAATGGGTTGTTCCCCGGCCCGCCATTGCATAGGCTTGCGCGATTGTTTTGCCCGCGCCCGCCGCGAGCTGCCTCGAGGAGACTGTACATGGGCCTGAATAACCAGTGGATGCAACGCGACCTCGCGGTGCTGTGGCATCCTTGCACGCAGATGAAAGATCACGAACAGCTGCCGCTGATCCCTATCAAGCGCGGCGAAGGCGTGTGGCTGGAAGACTTTGAAGGCAAGCGCTACCTCGACGCCGTCAGTTCCTGGTGGGTCAACGTGTTCGGCCACGCCAACCCGCGCATCAACCAGCGCATCAAGGATCAGGTCGATCAACTGGAACATGTGATCCTCGCCGGTTTCAGCCACCAGCCGGTGATCGAGCTGTCCGAACGCCTGGTAAAGATGACGCCTGAAGGCTTGACCCGATGCTTCTACGCCGATAACGGCTCGTCCTGCATCGAAGTGGCGATGAAGATGAGCTTTCACTATTGGATCAACCGCGGCCGACCGGACAAAAAGCGTTTCGTCACCCTGAGCAACAGCTACCACGGCGAAACCATCGCGGCGATGTCGGTGGGCGACGTGCCGCTGTTCACCGAAACCTACAAGGCGTTGCTGCTGGACACCATTAAAGTGCCGAGCCCCGACTGCTACCACCGCCCCGACGGCATGGGTTGGGAAGAGCATTCGCGCAACATGTTCGCCGCGATGGAACAGACCCTGGCCGAGCACCACGACACGGTGGCGGCAGTGATCGTCGAACCGCTGATCCAGGGCGCCGGCGGGATGCGCATGTATCACCCGGTGTATTTGAAGTTATTGCGCGAAGCTTGCGACCGCTACGGCGTGCACCTGATCCACGATGAAATCGCGGTCGGCTTCGGCCGCACCGGGACGATGTTTGCCTGTGAACAGGCCGGCATCACGCCGGATTTCCTCTGCCTGTCGAAGGCCCTGACGGGCGGTTACCTGCCGCTGGCGGCATGCGTGACCACCGATGAGGTCTACAGCGCCTTTTACGACGACTATCCGACCCTGCGCGCCTTCCTGCATTCCCACAGCTACACCGGCAATCCGCTGGCCTGCGCGGCCGCCCTGGCGACGCTGGACATCTTCGAAGAAGACAACGTTATCGAAAACAACAAGGCCCTGGCCCAGCGGATGGCGAGCGCCACGGCGCACCTGGCCGACCATCCCAACGTGGCCGAAGTGCGCCAGACCGGCATGGTGCTCGCCATCGAAATGGTCAAGGACAAGGCCAGCAAGACCGCCTATCCGTGGCAGGAGCGCCGCGGCCTGACGGTGTTCCAGCATGCCTTGGAGCGCGGCGCGTTGCTGCGGCCGCTGGGCAGCGTGGTGTATTTCCTGCCGCCTTATGTGATCACGCCGGAACAGATCGACTTTCTGGCCGAGGTCGCCAGCGAAGGTATCGACATCGCCACGCGAGACACGGTCAGCGTGGCGGTGCCGAAGGATTTCCACCCAGGCTTTCGTGATCCAGGCTGATTGCACGCTTTCCCGTGGCGAGGGAGCTTGCTCCCGCTGGGCTGCGTAGCGGCCCCATTCTTGCGATTGCTGCGCAATCGAGCGGGAGCAAGCTCCCTCGCCACAACAGCACTTGACCATGCAGCAATGCGCACCCGTACTTAGAGAACAAAACATGAGACTGTCCCGCTTCTTCATCGACACGCCCCTGAGCCTCGGCGGCCATGAACTGCCCGAAGCCCAGGCCCATTACATCGGCCGTGTGCTGCGCATGGCCGAGGGTGATGCGGTGCAGGTGTTCGACGGCTCTGGCCAGGAGTTTCGCGGCACCCTGGCCGAAGTCGGCAAGAAGCGTGTGCGCGTGCAGCTCGACGAACAATTTGCCGGCCAGGCTGAATCGCCCTTGCGTATTCACCTGGGCCAGGGCCTGTCCCGGGGCGAGCGCATGGATTGGGCGATCCAGAAAGCCACGGAACTGGGCGTCAGCGAGATCACGCCGATTTTCACCGAGCGCTGCGAAGTGCGCCTCAAGGATGAACGCGCCGACAAGCGTTTGCTGCACTGGCGCCAAGTGGCGATCAGCGCCTGCGAGCAATGCGGGCGCTCCACCGTCCCAGTGATTCATCCACCCTTATTGCTGGCCGACTGGTTGAAGCAGACCGCCGCCGAACTGAAGCTGGTGCTGCATCCGGTGGCCGAGCCGCTGGTCAGCCATGCCAAGCCGACAACGCTGGCATTCCTGATCGGCCCGGAGGGTGGCCTATCCGACGCCGAGGTCGGGCAAGCCAAGGGCAACGGCTACCACGCCGCCCGCCTCGGCCCCCGCGTGCTGCGCACCGAAACCGCGCCAGTGGTAGCGCTGGCCGTGGCGCAGCAGTTGTGGGGAGATTTCTGAAGCTGGAAATTTCCCCGGTGTAAGAAGTTTATTTCACCGGATCACTGGTCGGCTTGGCAATGATCGCCTTCAATTCGCTGGTCATGGGGAATTCCAGGTTCAAGCCCTTGGGTGGGATCGGCTTCTGGAACCAGCGATCATAGATCGCGTTGATCTCGCCTGACTTGTACAAATCCGCGAGAGTCGCATTGACCAGCGCGAGGAACCGCGGGAAGGCTTCGCCGTGGTCCTTGGCGCTGATGACGAACATGTCGACCTGGTTGTTCTGGTTGTAGCTTTTGAGGAAGCGCTCGTTGGTGGTGCCTGCCGTGGTCACCACGTTCTTGCCGCGCAGATCGGCGAAGCTGCGGATGCCGCTGTCCTTGGCCGTCAGCAACTGGCCCTTTACGTAAATGAAGCCGTAGGAAAACGCCACTTGCTTCTGGCGCTCGGCGGTCACGCCGGTGGAGCCGCACTCCAAGTCCACAGTGCCGTTTTGCACCAGGGGAATGCGGGTTTGGGAAGTCACCAGGTTGTACTTCACGTTCAGTTGCGGCAGCGCCAGTTGCTGTTTGATGCGCTCGACCACCTTGTTCGCTAGTTCCACCGAATAACCCATCGGCTTGCCGCTGTTATCTGCGATATAGGAAAACGGCACCGAAGCATCGCGATAGCCCAGGGTGATGCTGTGGCTGCTGGCGATCTTGTCCAGCGTGCCAACCGGGGGCGGCTCGTTGGCGAAAACCTGGGAGCCGAGCAGCAGGCTCAGGGTGCAGCCGATCAACGTGATTTTTTGCATTGTTATTCTCCGTTGCGGTAGGTCAGGCGGCGCGGGGCGTGAGGCCCTGCATGTCGATAGAAGGCGTGCGATGGCGGATCAGTTCGCTGAGCAAACGACCGCTGCCGCAGGCCAGGGTAAATCCCAAGGCGCCATGGCCGAGGTTGAGCCACAGGTTGCGATAACCCGTGGCGCCGATCAGCGGCACGCCGCTGGGCGTGGCCGGACGCATGCCCGCCCACTCGACGGCGCGTTCGTAATCGCCGACCAGCGGGAACGTTTCCATGGCCTGACGCCGGATCAGGGCCAGGCGTCTGGGGTCTGGCGCTGGGTCGAAGCCGACAATGTCCACCATCGCCGCCACTCGCAGTTGTTCACCGATGCGAGCGTAGACGACCTTGCGGTCATAGTCGGTGATGCTCAGTTCAGGCGCGCGGTGTCGCGCATCGATCGGCACCGTCAGGCTGTAGCCCTTGAGCGGGTACAACGGCATTCGCATCCCTGGCAATGCAAGCGCTGCGCTGCGGTGCCCGGCGGCGATGACCAAGTGCTCCACTTCCAGGCGTCGCTCGCCCAGGTCGACCGCTTGCACCGCCCCGTTGGCATGATGGATACCCGTCACGGCGCGCCCCAACATGAATTCGCAGCGCCCTGACGCCCGCAGTCGCGCCGCCAGTTGCAGGCAAAAACCGTGGCAATCGGCGACTTCCTCATCCGGCGTGTAGATCGCCCCCGCCCACGACACGCCAGCCAAGGCAGGCTCCAGGCCAGCGCATTCGGTTGGGCCCAGCACGTGCTGATGAACGTGATCGGTCACTCGCTGGCGTGCGTGTTGAAAATGGCCGGCACTGCGAAACGTCACCAACTTGCCGTTGCGCCGCCACTCGAAGCCGTCGAGACGGTCTTCTTCACGCCAGGTCTGGAGCGTCGCCTGGCTCAACAATGCCAGGCGCAAAAGGTGCGCGCCGTTGCGCCGGTTGATCGAGGTCCGGCATGCGGCAACAAACGCCGCCATCCAGCGCCATTGCGCCGGATCCAGGCGCGGACGCAGCTTGAGCGGCGAATCGCCACGCAACATCCAGCCCAACGCCTGCCACGGCACGCCGGCGTCAGCCAGCGGCGTGACGTAGCGATAGGACAACTGGCCGCCGTTGGCGAAACTGGTTTCGCTGCCCACCTCATTCCGGGCGTCCATCAGCGTGACGTCGATGCCATCGCGAACCAGCGCATAAGCCGTCGCCAACCCGACCACACCGCCACCGATGATGCAGACCCGCTCAGCCATGTCCATCTCACACCCGTTTCGAATGGACCGAGATTAGAACCAGGTGACAGCCCTCGAACAATGAATAAAGATGGGCCTCCTATAAGCAAAGGTTATGGGCTTGTCATGCGCCTTCGTCATATCGAGGTTTTCCAGGCCATTCGCCAGGCCGGCTCCATCAGCGGCGCCGCCCAGTTGCTGCACGTTTCCCAGCCGGCGGTGACCAAGGTGTTGCAGCATGCCGAGCAGCAACTGGGGTTTGCGCTGTTCTTGCGGGTGCGCGGCAAGTTGCAGGCCACGCCCGAGGCGCTGGAACTGGAACGCGAGGTCGACAAGGTCAGCGAAAGCCTGCAAGGTGTTCGACGCCTGGCCCAGAGCCTGCGCCGCGAGCCGGGGCACAGCCTGCGGATCGGCGCCACGCCGGCCTTGGCCCTGGCATTGTTGCCCGCGGCGGTCCATCAATGGACCCGACGCTATCCGGACATCGTCTGCGAGCTGTCCAGCGCCCATAGCCGCGAACTGACGCAGAACCTGCTGATGCGTGAAATCGACGTCGCCCTGACCTTGCAACCTCCCGACCACCCGGGGCTCAAGGCCCAGCCGCTCGCCAGCGGTGTGTTGGTGGCGCTGGCCCCGCGCGACCATTGGCCCGAAGCGGCAATCGGCAGTCCGATGCCGTTGCAGGAACTGGCCGATGCGCCATTGATCGGCCTGTCCAGCACCGACCCTTTATCCGCTAGGCTGGACGGCTATCTCATATCGGTGGAGCCGCCACCGCGCGTCAACATCGCTGTGCAAACCTATTCTCTGGCCCGGGCCATGGTCGAGTCCGGCGCCGGGCTGGCGGTTATCGACCCCTTCACGGCCTTGGGCGCCTCGAGCACCCGCACGGCCATCCGGCCACTGGCGCCGCCTCTGCCCATTTGCCTTTACGCCGTGACCCGAGCCAACGAGGCTGCGGCGCATACGCTGGGCGCCTTGCTGGAGATTGTTGCCAGCCAGGCCCAGGCGCAGTTGGATCGCCTGTTCGCCACCGCTCAAAGCACATAGAACAGAATTGCCACGAAGTGCAGCAGGCTCCCGGCGATCACGAACAGGTGCCAGATGCCATGGGCATGGCGCAGGCGATGATCGAGGGCGAAAAAAATGATGCCGACGGTGTAGAGCACGCCGCCCGAGGCCAGCCAGGCGAAACCGGTGCTGCCCAGGGCCGCCAGCAACGGCTTGACCGCGATCAATACAATCCAGCCCATCACCGCATAGATGACAATCGACAGGATCCGCGCTTCGGAACGCGGCTTGATCTCCTGCAGGATGCCGATCACGGCCAGTCCCCAGACGATCCCGAACAAGGTCCAGCCCCACGGCCCGCGCAGGGTCACCAGGCAGAACGGCGTATAACTGCCGGCAATCAGCAGATAGATCGAAAAATGATCGACCTTTTGCATGATCTCTTTCCGGCGCCCGCGCACGCTGTGATAAACCGTCGAGGCGCTGTAGAGCACCAGCAAGGTGAACCCATAGATCGCCACGCTGACGATCTTCCAGGGATCGCCGGCCATCCCGGCAATCACCAGCAACCACACCGCGCCGATAACCGCCGCGACCGCCCCCACCAAATGCGTCCAGGCGTTGAGTCGTTCCCCGTGATACATCCAATCCCACCCTACATTCCGAAACAGGTGCCAAGGCTCAGGCTTGGCGCTTTAAAGTGCAATGGTTTGCTTTTTTAAATGGCTACACGGCTTCTTCGGGCACAATCAGGCCATACGAATAAGAGTCCACCCCATGTTGATCGACGAAGAATTGACCCTTAAAAAGCTCGAGGTGTTCCTCGCCTTCATGCGCACCGGCAACCTGGCGCGGGCAGCGGCCGATTTGCAGACCAGCAACGTCAGCGTGCACCGGGCCATTCATTCGCTGGAGAGCGCGCTGCGTTGCCCGCTGTTCAAGCACGAAGGCCGCAACCTCACTCCGCTGGAGAGCGCCTATGTGTTGGAAGAGCGCGCGCAGAAGCTGATCCAGGACGTGGTCGAAAGCGTGCGCCTGACCCGCGAGGCGGCCGGGTTTTCCGCCGAACGCTTCAAACTGGGCTCGCTGTATTCGTTGACGGTCAAGACCGTGCCGCAACTGATCATGGGCCTGAAGATCCGCCGCAGCGAACTCAATATCGACCTGATCATGGGCTCGAACATCGACCTGTTGTACAAGCTCAAGAACATGGAAGTCGATGCGATCCTGGTGTCCCTGGACGACAGCGTCAACGATCCGGACTGCGAGCAAATATCGCTGTTTTCCGATGACATCTTCCTCGCCACGCCGGCCGACTCACCCTTCGCCCAGCGCAGCGACGTCGACCTGGCCGAAGTGCGCAACGAGACGTTCATTACCTTGACGCAGGGCTTTGCCACGCATCAGGACGGCGTGCGGGTGTTCAAGCAGGCAGGGTTCGCGCCGAAGGTGGCGATGCAGGTCAACGACATCTTCACCCTGCTGAGCATGGTCAGCTCCGGGGTCGGTTATGCGTTGCTGCCGGGCAGGATTGCGGCGGTGTATGAGAACCGGGTGAAGCTGATCCCGTTGCAGGAGAAATACCGGTTGCAGCAGCACATCGGCGTGGTCTTCCTGAAGGCCAAGGAGCGTGATCCGAATCTGCTGGCGCTGTTGGCCGAGTGTCGGATGTATGCCAATCGCCAAGCCTGAAACCGAGCCTGTCATGATCGTTCCCACGCTCTGCGTGGGAACGATCACTCAAGCCCTACCCCATTAACCCGCGCATGATCAGAAACAACAACGAAGGCCCAAGCAAGCACCCTAGCGCGGTGTAGAACGCCGCCGTCAGGCAGCCATAGGGCACCAGTTTCGGATCGGTCGCCGCAAGGCCGCCCGCCACGCCGCTGGAAGTGCCCATCAAGCCGCCAAAGATCACTGCGCTGCGCGGATTGTTGAGACCGATATAGGGCGCCACGAAAGGCGTCGCCACCATCACCAGAATGGCCTTGATCAACCCGGCGGCAATCGACAGCGCCATGACTTCGGAACTTGCGCCAATCGCCGCACCGGTGACCGGTCCGACAATGTAGGTTACAGCGCCGGCACCGATGGTGGTCAGGCTCACCACGTCGGTGTAACCAAAGGCCATCGCGACCCCGACCCCGGCGACAAACGAGGTGCCCACCCCGACGAACAGCGCCAGCACACCGACGAGTCCCGCGCGCTTGAGCTCATCGACGCTGACGCCAAATGCCGTGGCGACAATGGCGAAGTCCCGCAGCATGGCGCCGCCGAGCAGACCGATGCCGGAGAGCAGCGGAATATCCACGACACCTTTTTGCCCGCCAGTCATTGCACCACCGATGTACGCGAGCACCAACCCCAGCAAAATTGCAATGGCCGAGCCGTGCAGGCGCCCCTTGGTGAACGTGTCGCTGATCCAGTACGACACCCACATGGTGATGCCGACAATGGCAAAACCACTGATCAGGCCGTAGCCGGTAATCACCTTCATCATCGATTCGTACATGGCGGTCACCCTACGGTTTTCACGGAAACATCGGCTTCAGGCGTCTTGTTGCCGATGCGCACCAGCACCGGAACGAGCGCGAATGCGATGACCACCGCCAAGGTCCCGGCCAGAATCGCCATAGGCCCGCCCTTGAGCGCGCCATAGACGTTTTGCTGCGCCGCCATCGCCACCACGATCGGGATGTAGATAGCGCTCCAGAACTCCACGCCAGCTTCGGACTTGCCCTTGAATAGGCCACGCTTGCTCAGGTAGCTGCCCAAACCTATCAACAGCAGCATCGCTAAACCGACACCGCCGACGTTGGCCGGCACGCCAATCAGCTTGCCCAGCAGCTCACCCACAAAAATACCCGCCAGGGTACAAAAGGCCAGAAACGCCACACCATAGATAATCATTGTCGTCATCCTCAAATTGCATCGTCGAAGTTGTTGTTTTTGTGCTTCGCCAGCTTGAGTCGGTGTCTAGGGTTGGCGGCGTCCCTCCTCATGCAACAGCGCTTGCAGGGTGTCGAGCCGCGCGCCGTCAAACGCCATGACCGTGCCCTGCTCGAATACCCGGCGCGCCAGCCCGGTCAGCACCGCGCCGGGCGGCAACTCGATCTGCAAACGCACCCCGCGCTCGTAGGCGCTTTGCACCGTGCCATGCCAATCGACCACGCGGCACATGTTGAACGCCAGGTCGTCGCGCAAGGCATCGGGCTTGATGATCGGCCGAGCGCGGCTGCCGCTGAGATAGCCCAGTGTTGGCGCTTTCAACGGCACCTCGGCAAACGCCTGGGCCAACGTCCGGGCCGGCGTCTCCAGCAGCGGACAATGGGACGGCACGCTCACCGCCAATCGGCAGGCCTTGCCGGCGCCCTGGCTGCGCGCCTGTTCGGCGACGCGGCGCATGCCTTCATCGCTGCCGGCGATGACTACTTGGTTGTCGGCGTTGATATTGGCCAGGTAGACCGGTGTGGTTTCGCTGTGCACCTGCGCCAGCAAGGCTTGCACCGCCGCGAGATCCAGGCCGATAATCGCCGTCATGCCGTAGCCTTGCGGATACGCCTGCTGCATCAACGCGCCGCGCAGGCTGACCAGTCGCAACGCATCCTCGAACTCCAGCGCGCCAGCCACCACCGCCGCCGGATAGGCACCGATGGACAGTCCCGCCACGTAATCCGGTGCGGGGGTCTGTTCCAACAGTTGACGGGACGCCGCCACGCCTGCGATCAACAGGCACAGCTGCACGGCGCGGGTCGATTGCAGCGCCTGGGCCGTGTCGAGTTGCAGGACATCCTCGCCCAGCACATCACTTGCCTCGTCCAGAATCTGCCGCGACAAACCGTGGAGCATACCCACGCGCTGTGCACCCTGGCCGGGGAAAACGAAAAGGCTGCTCACGCGGCCTGCTCCAAAGCAGGCTGCCACGGGTCGGTTACCAGGCGTGCCTGGACATCATCCTTGAGCAACACCCGTGGCGACGAACCCGCCCATTCCCGTAGGGCGAGCGCACCGCAGGGCGTTTGCAATTGTATGTCCACGGTGCAGACCGAGGCGTCCAATTGCGTCAACAGGTCCTTGGCCTGGAGACGGTCCATGAAGCGCGGCGCCCTCAGGATCAAGTCGAGGTCGCTGCGTTCATGCAGTGCCTCGACGCCCGTGGCGAGCTCGAATCCGGCGCTGCCGCTGACGCCCCAGGTCCAGCGACTGGCATCGAGTAACGGACGCAACTGCGACAAGGCTTTCAAGGCCGGCAGGTCGCGAGGGGACTCAACATGGCAAAGGTCTTCCGGACGCACCCGGCGCTCTATCGCAGCCACAGGCATCGACGCGGCGTAACGCTGTTCACGGGAGCGACCGCGCAGGCCCACCGCAACGTGCCCGGGCGGCGTGACCGCTCGGCGCACCACCACCGGTTGCCCATGGCGCAGTGACTCGACAGCCCAGTCCGGCGCATCCGCCGGCAGCTGTTCCGGGGTCATGCCCCAGAGCAGGTCATGGGCCAGGAACGTCCTCACCACTGCGCCCTCAACAATTGGCGAACGTTGCTGGACGCTGCTCGGTGGGTCGCGCCCAGGCGACTGCCGAGATCCCGAGGCGCCCCGGCCACGTCATTGATCGCCTGTTGCAGGCAATCGGTCACCCGGGCCAGATCCGCCGCCGTCGGTTGCTCGATCTGTTCCACCGACAAGGTTTCCCAGAGCAGGCCCAAGCTGGCAAAACTGTCGATGTCATAGGCCATCGGCGGCACGCTGGCGGCCAAGGCTTCCAGCTCTTCGACACTGCGCAGAGTCACCCGCGCCGCCGAAGCCTTGCCCATGGCGTGCACCATCACGCCCGGGTCGCGCAGGGCGATCAGTCGGTTGGCCTGGTAGCCGTGGGCCAGGAATGCGCCGGACATGGCCTTGCCCACCAGCAAGCCGATCACCGGATGTCCGGCCAATCGTGCGCGGGCGTAGCTGTCCGCCGCACCGGCCAGGGCTTGATGAATGCCCAGGGCCTCTTCGCGCCGACCGTAGGCCTGGCTCGGTACATCGACGATGGCGATCAACGCACGCTTGGCTGCGGTATTGCGGTCGGCTTCGATGGCGTCGTCCACGGCTTTGGCCAGGCCCCAGCCTTCGAGCAAGCCGACTTCGCCGTTGCGCGCCCTTGGGAAACGGTTGTCGGGATCGGCCACCACCGCCAGCAGGCGCACGGTTTGCTCGCCCAGCCTGACATCCGCGACTCTCAACGAAGCGGGCAGACCTTGCACTGCACTGGCGCCGCCACTCAAGGCCTCGAACCAACGCAGCCCCCTCAACGAATACGCACTCATGGGCGTTCTCCCTGATACAACTGGCGAACCGCTGCCGGTTCGATTTGCACATCGGTATCCAAGCGAGCCAGGCGCTGGAGGAACAGCTCGGCCTGAGCGCTGCGGTGCTCGGTGGGCACGCCCAGGTGCAGCAGCTCGGCGACCTGCTGGCGAATCCGTGCCACATCATCGGCGGCATAACGGTCCACCAGTCCGGTGGCGAAACGCTGCTCGCCGCCGGTCAGGCTCCAGATGAACGGCCGGTCGCGAGAGTCGTATTCGTCGAGGCCGGCTTCCTGTTCGATCACTTGAGGACCGTTCAAGCCCAGCCGCGCTTCCTGGGTCACCAGCAAATAGCTGCACAGCCCGGCGGCGATCGACATGCCGCCAAAGCAGCCAACGCTGCCAGCCACCACGCCGACTACCGGTTGGTACTGGCGCAGGTCGACAATCGCCGAATGGATCTCGGCAATCGCCGCGAGCCCGAGGTTGGCTTCCTGTAACCGCACGCCACCGGTTTCCAGCAGCAGCAGGGCGCGGGTGGGCGTGCCATTGCGATTGTCTTCGGCGGCCAACTCCAGCGCACCGGCAATCTTTGCCCCGCCGACTTCGCCAAGGCTGCCGCCCTGGAATGCGCCTTCGATAGCCGCCACAACGACCGGCAAACCATCGAGGGTGCCCTTGGCGATCACCACGCCGTCATCGCTTTGCGGCACCACGCCCTGGCGCAGCAGCCAGGGCGACATGACACGCTGGAACGGGTCGAGCAATTCGCGGAACGTACCCTCATCGAGCAGGGCCTTGGCCCGCTGCCGGGCACCGAGTTCGACGAAGCTATGCTTGTTGAGCAACGCGGCGCTGTCAGTCATGGCCGATCTCCTCGAAGCCTTGTTCCAGGCGCAAGCGCACCACGCCGGGGGTGGCGCCAAAATCGTGGATATCGATGGTCATCGCAGGCGGCGTCTGGCCGTCGAACATGCGCGCGAACAGATGCCGCCAGCGTTGCTCGCTGCCATTGACCGACGTCTGCACTTGAATCGCAAGCGTGCCCGCCAAGCCTGGTTCGATCAGCACTTCCAGGTCGCCCGAGCCGACGCAGCCCACCAGCGCCCGGCCCCGTGGCGGCTGCCCGGCGGGAAATTCAAAGGATAAGGTTTCCATCAGCACACTCCAGGGACGAGGCCATCGCCGCGTTCGAGACGGTCGAGGAACAGGCAGGCGGCGAGCAGGTCGGCGGCGCCGCCGGGCGAGGCATTCAAGGCAATCAGTTGTTGGTCCAGCGCGTGCAATTGGCGGCGACCCGCCAAGGTCGCGCTGCCACCGGCAGCCAGCACGGCTTGGGCGCCTTGTTGCATGGCCTGCAAACCCGCTTCGCCGGCGCGGTAGAGCACGCAGGTGTCGGCCAGGGTGGTCATGATCGCCAGCAAGGCATCGAGACGAGAGTTCTGCTCACCCGCGCCCGCCGCGCGACTGCGCTTGAGTTGCGGCAGGCCCAGGCCGGTGACGGCCGGGAACGCCAGTTGCGCTTGCTCCCGGGCACCGCGCGCACCGTAGCGCTGGGCGACTTGGGCGCCGTGGCTTAACGGTTGGGGCGCATAACGGTCGTTGAGCAAGGCCAGGCGGGCGGCACGTAAAGTGACTGCGCTCGCGACGCTGGATTCAGGTTCCAGCGCCGCCGCCGCCACCAGCAGGCCCAAGGCCCAGATCGCGCCACGGTGGGTATTCACCCCGCCCGTGGTGGTAAGCATCGCGGCTTCACCTTCACGGCCTATCCGACCGAGGGCTTCGCGCAGCGGCAGGCCGATCTCGCCGCAGACCAACGCGGCTTCGGCCATCTCCTTGAAGGCCGGCCACAACGACAATGCCGAAGCGTGCATCAGGCCCAGGTGCAAATCGGTGTGGGCACCGCTGCCGCGACGGTCTACCAGGGCCGGCTTGGGCGACAAGTCGGCTTCGTCGATCAGCGCGTCCACCGCCAGGTCGGCCAAGCGCTCAGCGAGGGATAATGTTTGGGGTTGCAGGTTTAGGGCGCGCATTTACCAGCTCCTGAACTTGGCGGGCGGGTTGTAGAGACCACCGGACCATTCCACCAGGTCAGCGACGCTCTTGGCCGCGAGCAGCTCGCGGGTGGCGTCGGTACGGCGGATGCCGAGGTCTTCGGGCAAGGCAATCAACCCTTCGCGGCGCATGCGCGCGGTGTCTTTCGGGTCATGGCGCAAGCCGATGGCGGTGACCCCGGCCACCGCCGCGATCATCGCCTGGCGCTCTTCCAGGGTGCGGGCCTTGTACAGGTAGGCGATGCCCTCTTCGGTGAGCAGATGGGTGACGTCATCGCCGTAGATCATGATCGGCGCCAGGGGCATGCCGGCTTTCTTTGCCACGTCCACCGCGTCAAGGGTCTCGACGAAAGTGGGTTTGCCGCCCTCCTGGAACGTCTCGACCATCTGCACCACCAGTTTCTTGCCGCGCTCGAGCAACGGCGCCTCGCCATCGCCGTGGCGCATGTCGAGCCACGCCGGTGTACCGTGACGGCGACCGCGCGGGTCATGGCCCATGTTTGGCGCTCCGCCGAAACCGGCCAAGCGGCCACGGGTCACGGTGGAGGAATGGCCGTCGCCGTCCACTTGCAAGGTAGCGCCGATGAACAGGTCCACCGCGTACTGCCCAGCCAATTGGCAGACCATCCGATTGGAACGCAGCGAGCCGTCGTGGCCGGTGAAGAACACATCAGGGCGGGCGGCGATGTAGTTTTCCATGCCCAACTCGGTGCCGAAGCAATGCACGCTTTCGACCCAACCGCTTTCGATGGCCGGGATCAAGGTTGGGTGTGGATTGAGGGTCCAGTTGCGGCAGATCTTGCCCTTCAGGCCCAGGGATTCGCCGTAGGTCGGCAAGATCAATTCGATGGCGGCGGTGTTGAAACCGATGCCGTGATTGAGGGACTGGACGTTGTGTTTTTCGTAGATTCCACGGATCGCCATCATCGCCATCAGCACATGCACAGGCTTGATATGGCGTGGGTCGCGGGTGAACAACGGTTCGATGTAGAACGGTTTGTCGGCCACCACCACGAAATCCACCCAGGACGCCGGGATATCGACTCGCGGCAAATCGCTGACATCGTCTACCAACTGATTGACCTGGACGATAACAATGCCGTCGCTGAAGGCCGCCGGTTCGATCAACGCCGGCGTGTCTTCCGTGCTGGGGCCGGTGTAGATATTGCCGGCACGGTCGGCCATGAAACCGGCTGACAGCACGACATTGGGAATCAGGTCCACCACCAGCCGGGCATACAATTCGATGTAGGTATGGATCGCACCGATTTCCAGCAGGCCGTCTTCCAGCAACTGGCTGATGCGCAGGCTCTGGGTACCGGCGAAAGAAAAATCGAGCTTGCGGGCGATGCCGCGTTCGAACAGGTCCAGGTGCTCGGAACGACCAACGCTGGGCATGATCATGTGCAGGTCATGCAGCGTGCCCGGGTCGGCCTTGGCCAGGGAGCGCGAGAGGAAATCCGCCTGCTTCTGGTTATTGCCCTCCAGCACCACACGGTCGCCCGGCAGGATCAACGCCTCCAGCGCCGCGACGATCTTGTCGGTGGGCAACACCACACCGTCGGCCAGCCCCTTCACCAGCCCGAGGCGCCGCTGCTTTTCGCTGCGCCGCCGCGTCCAGCGCGAGTCGGGGGATATTGTTGTTGTCATGATCACTCCACGGTTTCGCTGTCGTGGGGGTCACATTAGGAGGGTTGGGGCGAGGGTATCAATCAAGCTGGGTGGCGGATCGTTACGGTTGGAGTAATGGTTGAATGCCAAAGCGGCGGACAATGCTTTGTGGCGAGGGAGCTTGCTCCCGCGCGGCTGCGCAGCAGTCGTCGCTTTTGGGGCCGCTTCGGGCTGGAGCGCCAGCCCGGCCCAGCGGGAGCAAGCTCCCTCGCCACGGATATCAAGTCTTGGCCATCAATTGCCGGACCCGTTCGAGCAGTTCTGCTGCGCTCTCAATCAGTTGGGTGAGGAGTGCATGGTCTTCGTCCATATAACCCTCGTACTCGGCAAGGTTACGCCGCTCATGACACAACGCGAATAACCGGACCTGTACTTTGCCGATGTCCGCCGTGTGAAAATCAGGCACTGGAAGACCAGATAGCGCTTGTCCGACCGATAACCGCGCAAGCGTAGCGCCGTGAGCGCCAAGGCATGGGCCGCGTTGTATGCCAGGTCGAAACGGCTGGCGAAAGAAAGGGCAGTTGTTTGGGCATCCTTCAAGCGATCCACGGCTGAACGCATCAGGCCTTCGCATTCCTGACGATCCGATGGTTCGGCTTTCAGGCCGCCGCTATGTAACAAATTCTCCAGGTTTTGGTGCTTGTCCATCCTTGGTTTCCAAAGGGTCTTCACCCAGCAAATTGATCTTGTCCTGTTGCGCTACCCGCACCACAAAGCTGTTGCCGGCCGCAAATTTTGCTGCCCAGTCCTGAGGCGTGTAGAGCGTTGGGTTTAGCGGGCGACCCAGTTGTTCTTCCAGAGGTAAGAGCCGCTCCATCACTTCACTGTAGTGCAGGCCCTCGCCAATCAGCATGAGGTCTATGTCGCTGGATGTGTTCGCTTGGCCCTTGGCGACAGAGCCATACACGAACGCCCAGCGCAGTTGTCCTGAAAAAGGCTCCAATGCCTGGCGCAACGGTTCGGCGATACCGATGGTTTTGCGCACGATGCCTAGCAGCTCAGCGTAAATCGGGCAGCGTGGGTTGGCTTGATAATGGGTTTGATTGCCCAGACGAGTCATGGTGAGCACGCCTGAGCGTTGCAGGCGTTCCAGCTCCCGCATGAGGCTGCCTTTGCCTATTTGAGCCCAGCGAGCAATTTCGTTGGTGTAGAAGCTTTGATCCGGCTTACCGAACAACAAACCTAAGACCCGGCGCTGAGTGGCCGTGAACAGCGCATCGCTGAGAGGAAGGTGATTCATAGAGGCAACCTATAGTCCCAAAAAGGGAACGATAGGTCCCTTTTTGGGACTTATCAAGTCTTGCCGCTTAACTCGGGGAATCTCGACGGTTTTGAGATCTCGATGAAATGAATACCTGCTCCTACAGGTACAACGCCATGCCTAGTTTTTTACCAGCCCCGCTGCCACCACCAACTCTTCCAACGCCAACAGATCCGGCACTTTCGCCACATGCTCCCCCACCTGCACCGCCGCCTGCTCCAGCCCGCACAGCGGCACGTCGACGTAGCTCAATTGGCTGTCGAGCTTGTAGGAACGCGGGATGCCTTGTACCAGCAGCGCAACGAAGCGCAGTTCCGGCCGACCGCCCAAAGCGTTGAGCACGACGATGCGCGCGCGCTCACCGATCACGGTTTTCTGGCCGCAGGCCGATTCGAAGCTCAGCAGCGGGATCTGCCGTTCACGCCAGCTCACCCAGCCCAGGAACCACGGCGGGGTGTCCAGATCGAACGCGCTGCTCTGGTAATCGATCAGTTCGGCCACCGCCACGTTGGGCAGGATCAGGTGCCGATCAGCCAAGGGCAGCAATAGCCCAGTGAGATGACTGGCGCGAGAGTCATGCATGGTTTTTGCCCCAGTACGCAATGCTGTCGAGCAACACCGACTCTTGGTACGGCTTGCCCAGGTAGTCGTTGACGCCGATTGCCGTGGCGCGGTCGCGGTGTTTCTGGCCGGTGCGGGAGGTGATCATGATGATCGGCAGATGTGCCAGGCGCGGATCGTTGCGCACTTGCGCGGCCACTTCGAAGCCATCCATGCGCGGCATCTCGATGTCCAGCAGCATCAGGTCCGGGGAGTGCTCGGCCAGCAACGCCATGGCGTCCACACCGTCCTTGGCGGTGAGCACGTGCATGCCATGGCGCTCCAGCAGGCGACTGGTGACCTTGCGCACG
The DNA here is from genome assembly GCF_051131955.1 of Pseudomonas sp. Z4-20. Lineage (NCBI taxonomy): Bacteria > Pseudomonadati > Pseudomonadota > Gammaproteobacteria > Pseudomonadales > Pseudomonadaceae > Pseudomonas > Pseudomonas sp. Z4-20. Next base: position 402,953 of record NZ_CP071641.1, on the reverse strand, counting down.
GTCACAGAGTCGTCCACCACCAAAACCAACAGCGGACGTTGCGGTTCACTCTCGCCTTGCGCACGTCCATCGCGACGCGGGACCTGGTGTGGCAAGGCGCGGATCGGCGCCAGCAGGTCAAGGATTAGCACCACCCGGCCGTCCCCCAGGATCGTCGCTCCCGACAGGCCCCGGACCGCCGAAAATTGCGGACCAAGGCTCTTGACCACGATTTCCCGGGTCCCGGTGGTGGCGTCCACCTGCACGGCAATATGCCGCTCATTGCATTGCACCAGCAGCACCGGCAAGGGTTGGCTCTGGCCCAGCAATTTCGGGCGAGCGCCGGTTTTCAGCAACTCGCCGAGGTAGCACAACTCATAACGCTGCCCGGCATAGGCGTAGACCGGCGGGTCGAGCTGGTAATAGCCGTCCAGCTCGGCGGGAAGCACCCGGACAATGCTTTCAATGGTGTTCAGCGGAATGGCGTACTGGTCCTCGTGACACTGCACCATCAAGGCCCGGTTAACCGCCACGGTGAACGGCAGGCGAATGCGAAAATGCACGCCCTGCCCCGGCGTGGAGTCGATGCCCATGCTGCCGCCCAACTGCCGCACCTCTTCATGGACCACGTCCATGCCGACGCCACGCCCGGATATCTGGGTGATTTTTTCGGCGGTGGAGAACCCGGGCTGCAAGATGAACTGCAACACGTCGCGATCGCTCATGTCGCTGTCTGGCGACAACAAGCCACGCTTGATCGCCTTGCGCCGCACCGCGTCCAGCGGCACACCGGCCCCGTCGTCACGGATGTCGAAAATGATGTCGCCGCCCTCCCGGGACAGGTCGAGGCTGATACGTCCCCGGGCGGGTTTGCCCGCGGCGATCCGCACGTCGGCCGGCTCGAGGCCATGGTCGACGGCGTTACGCAGCATGTGTTCCAGGGGGGCGGCCATGCGCTCGAGCACATTACGATCCATCTCGCCCTCGGCGTTGCCGACCACGAACTCAACGTCCTTGCCCAGCTCCTGCGCCACTTGCCGCACGATGCGTTTGAGGCGCGGCAGCATGCGCTCGAACGGCACCATGCGCGTACGCATAAGGCCCTCTTGGAGTTCGGTGTTGATGCGCCCTTGCTGTTGCAACAGGTTTTCCGCGTCGTGGTTGCTGCGATCAAGGGTTTCCTTGAGGTCGAGCAGGTCCGAGGCGGACTCGAACAGCGCCCGGGACAATTGCTGCAACTGGGAGTGGCGGTCCATTTCCAGCGGGTCGAACTCTTCGTAGCCCAACCGTTCGGCTTCCACCTGTTGGCGACTGAGAATTCGCCCCTGGGTCTCGGTATCCAGGCGGCGCAGCTGGTCGCGCATGCGCTCGATGGTGGTTTCCATCTCGCTCAGGGCGGTACGGGCATCGTTGACCTGCTGTTCGATGCGGCCACGGAAGATCGAGGTTTCACCGGCCAGGTTCACCAGATCGTCGAGCAATTCGGCGGAGACCTTGACCATGTCCGCACCGTCGCTTGACGCGACGGGCTCGGCTCGCGCCAGCAAAGGCGCCGGGGCCTGGGGCAACGCCGGTTCCGCTGCCGCAACGGTCGCGGGGGCCTCGCCGCCCTGCGGATGGTTCACGGCCTGGATCCGCGCAATCAATCGATCGCCTGGCGGACATGGCTGGCCGGCACGAACCGCGTCGAGCATCTGCGCCAGCCGGTCATGGCTGCCCTGCAACAAGCTGAAGAGCTCCGGGCTTGGCTGCAACAGGCCCGCCGACAGACCTTCATAAAGGTTCTCAAGCTCGTGGGCGAGATCGCCGATGGGCGCGATTTCCACCATCCGCGCTCCACCCTTGAGCGTGTGCAAGTCTCGCAGCAGCGTTTCCACGGCCTGGCGGTTCGCCGGATCTTCCTGCCAACGCAGCAACGCCGCGCCGGAACTCTCGAGAATGTCGAACCCTTCCTCAAGGAAGATTTCCAGCAGCTCAGGATCGTGCCCGGCCACATCGCTCGAACCTGACCCTGGCATCTCGATGGCGTTAGGCCTGTCCTGACGGAACCGGTGGATCGCGTCGATCAACGCAACCGGATCCCCCAACGGTTGACCTTGCTGCAACTGCCCAAGCAACAGATCGAGGCGTTCGTGGCTGCTGTGGAGCAACTGCGCCAGCTCCGCGCTGTAGCTGTAGCGGCGGTCCACCAGCCCTTCGTAGAGACTCTCCAACTCTTGGGCGAGGTCGCTGACCGGCCGGATATCCGCCATGCGCGCGCCACCCTTGAGGGTATGCAAATCGCGTTGCAGCGATGACAACGGTGCGCCGTTGTCCGGGTCGGCGAGCCAGCGCTGCAAGGCTTGAGCGGCACTTTCGAGAATGTCCTGGGCCTCTTCGAGGAAAATCGCCGCGATGTCATCGTCCACCGAAGTGTCGGCGGGGGCGCTGCGCTCCATTTCGGCCGTCGCGTGGCTCAGTTCGCGGATGCTCAGGGTGCGGCTGCCATCGCTGCGGATCAGTCCCGTGGCGGCCGGATCGAGACTCTCTTCAAGCAGGCTGCGCAGGGCCTGCACGCGTGCAGGCTGCGGATTCACATGCTGCCCGGCCGCCAGTTCATCAAGCATGTCGATCAGCGCTTCATGGGCCCGTTGCGCCTCTTGAAAAAAGGCCTCGTTGACCGCCAGGCTGCTTTCCTCCACCGCACCATAGAGATCGAGCAAGGCTTCGCAGAGCTCGTCCACCGGGTGCAGGTCGGCCAGGTGCGCGCCTTCGCCGAGGGTGGTCAGCTCATCGAGCAGCGCGCTCAATTCCTGGCCTTCGGCGGGATGTTGTTGCCACCGCTGCAGCAGGTTTTCCGCGTCCAGCAGGATGTCCATGCCTTGGGCGAGGAAGTTATTGATCAACTGCGGATCGCGCCTGGTTCGCACGCCTTGGTCCGGCGAGCCGTGGACCGCTTGCAGGCGCTCGGCCAACAGCGCCCGGGCGCGCTGGATCAGGTCGGCGGCACCGGGGATCGGCGACAGCGGTTCGCTGTGCAACTGGCGCAGGCCCCGTCGCAGCAACCCTTCGCCTTCCAGCAACAGCTCAACCTCCTCCAGGTCGAGAGCCAGCAGATGCGCCCTGTATTCCCGGGCCATTTCGTCCATCACCCCGGCGAGCTCGGCGATCGGCGCTACACCGGCCATCGATGCGCTGCCCTTGAGCGTATGCAAGGCCCGTTGCAGTTCGTCGCCGGCTTGCAATGGCAACTGTTCGGCGGCTTGGTCGAGAAAGCGATTGAGCGTGGCGAGGTGGGCCTGGGCTTCGTTGTCGAAAATTTTCAGGAGCAAAGGATCGAGCGCAGCCACGTCCTGTTCGTCGTCATCCTCTTCATCACTGCCTTTGGCAAGCGCATGGGCACGGGCGGCCAAGCGGTCGACATCGTCACGCTGGCGCTGGTGAGAGGCCGCGAAATCGGCGACCAGCTCAGGCAGCAATTGCACCGTTTCTTCAACCAACTGCCGGACCGAAGTGCCCGGCCCGACGCTGCGTTCCAACACGCGATTGAGCAGGTTCTCCACAGCCCAGGCCAGCTCACCCAGGATCAGCGCCCGGACCATCCGACCGCTGCCCTTGAGGGTGTGGAAGGCTCGGCGCAGTTCAGCCAGGGCAACGTGGTCATCCGTGTGAGCGGCCCAGCGCGGCAGGTACTCATGCAGGACGTCCAGCACCTCGGCGGTTTCCTCAAGGAACACTTCGCGCAGTTCATCGTCCACCGGGCTTTCATCCCGCGGCGGCGGCAGCAGGCTGGCCGGCATGTTCCTCGCCGGCGGGTTGACCGCCGAGACCGGGCTGGCCAGGACTTCGGCGAGCGATTGCACGGTTTGCGGATCGTCCAGTTCCTGCAAGTCCTGCATGACCTGGGCCTCGTTGGGGCTCAGCACATCATCGAGCAACGGCACGCGGGCTTCGTCTGGGAAATAGCCGAGGGCGCCGAGACTGCGTTCGACCTCATCCAGCAGACCCTCGGCAGGCTTCTGCGGGTCTTCGCTCAAACGCTCCAGGTAATATTCCAGGCCGGTGATCACATCGGCCAGATGGTCGAGTTCTTCCCAACCCGGCTGTGCATGATCGAGCAGCAGATGCTCGTGGATGAAACCGTTGCAAGCCTCCACGAGACTGGCGGCACGGCTCAACGGAATCATCGCCAGCGCGCCACGCACCTGGGTCAGCAATCCCGGCAACGCCTCGAGCTGCTCGCTGTTCCAGTCGGCGTCGATGTAATCGACGATCATGTCCTTGGCCTGTTGCAGGCAGGTGTGGGCTTGCTTGATGACGATCTGGTGGATCTGGGTCAGGTCAATCGTTGGTAGAGGGTTGTCGTCGCGGCTTTCAGGCTCGACGGTGCCGACCATGCCGGCCAGCGTTGCCTCGACATAGAGCAAGGCCCCCGCGACATCCATGAGCGTCGCGTCATCCGGGTCGCGTTGACCCTGGGCGAGGCTCAGCACTACCGCCAATTGGTCGATGATCACTTTGCGCGGCTGGCCGAAACCGAGCACCGCCAAGGTGTCGGCGATCTGCCGCAGGGGCGCCAACAGGCTGTCCAGTTCCGAGGCGTGCTGGCGGTCGCTGCGCACGAACAGGTCCAGGCGCTCCTTGACCCGCACCAATTCCTCGCAAAGCGCCGCCAGCACCGAGCGCATGGCATCGCGGTCGGGCCCGGCCAGCCGCGCGCGTTCTTCATCGACCATGGCGCCGTCGGACAGCGCGTCGTCCAGTGAGTAGCGTTCTTTCATGATCTGCATCTGCCCGCTGGGGTGTTCGGCCTTGGCAATATAGAACAACAAGCTTTTGACCAAGTGGGGTGGGGCCGGTTGATTGATGCCGGCAATGCCCTGCTCCAGCAGGCGCTTGAGTTCTTTGTCGGCGTCCTTGAACAGGCTGCGCAGCGCCGGGCTGTTGCCGATGCGTGCGTCGCGCATGCCCTCGACCAGCGCCGAAGCGACTTGCCACAGCGCGTTGAGTGGCGCGCCGGCACACAAGGTTTCCATACGGTGAAAGACTTTGGCCAGGTAACCGAGATGGGTGGCGTCGTCCTGTTCGCGCAACAGCCCCACCAGGGCCACTTGCAGGGTCTGGCGCAACTTGCGCAAGGTGCCTGGCAGGTCGGCCGGCTCGAGCCGTTTCAAGGCGTCCTCGCCGAGCGGGGCAATATCGGCTAATTGCGGACTGAAAAGGCTGGTTTCCGACAACAGGCTCTCGCCCCGGGCACTGCGCAAGTCGTTGATCAATGGCAGCACCACTAAAGGCAGGTCGCGACGAGCGCCCTGGACCCGATCAAGATAGATCGGCAACTGGCCCAAGGCTTGGCGCAACAGGCTGATGGCCTCGTCGCGATGGACGATTCGATCGCTCTGCAAGGCACCGCACAGTTGCTCCATTTCCTCGGCCAGCAACGCCGCGCCGTAGAACTCGACCATCTGCAGGCCGCCATGGACCTGATGGATGCAGGCCAGGCATTGGGCAAGGGCATCCGACGCCTGCGGGTCGTCCACCAGGCGATTGAGGGCCAGGTGGGCCTGCTTCAGCGTTTCGGCAATCTCGCCCTTGACCCATTCCAGGGCCACGTAGTCGTGCCGATCACCCATAACCACTCCAAATCATATGCAGCACATCAGCCCTTGTGAGGCAGGTACGACGAATCACCCTTGCCCTCATCAGCCATAGGCTTCTCGGGCAAGGTGAACCCCGACACCGAACGGCGCAGCTGGCTGGCCATTTTCGCCAGGTTGCCAATGCTCTCGGCGGTGGCAGTGGAACCGGACGAGGTCTGGCTGGTGATCTGCTGGATCACGTTCATGGTCAAGGAGATCTGCCCCGCCGAGGTGGTCTGCTGCTGCGCCGCGTTGGAAATGCTCTGGATCAGTGCCGCCAAGGTCTTGGAAACCCCTTCGATTTCTTCCAGCGCGACCCCGGCATCCTGTGCCAGCCGGGCGCCGCGGACCACTTCGGTAGTGGTCTGCTCCATGGAGATCACCGCTTCGTTGGTGTCGGCCTGGATCGCTCGCACCAGCGTCTCGATCTGCCGGGTCGCCGCCGAGGAGCGCTCCGCCAACCGCTGCACTTCGTCGGCCACCACCGCAAAGCCGCGCCCGGCATCGCCCGCCATGGACGCCTGGATCGCCGCGTTGAGCGCGAGGATGTTGGTCTGGTCTGCAATATCGTCGATCAGGCTGACGATATCGCCGATTTCCTGGGACGACTCGCCCAGGCGCTTGATGCGCTTGGCGGTGTCCTGTATCTGTTCGCGAATGTTGTCCATGCCATGAATGGTGTTGTGCACCACCTCGTTGCCCTTGTTGGCGATTTCCACGGAACGCTCGGCCACGGCCGACGACTCGGCGGCATTGGCCGACACCTGATCGATGGACTGGGCCATTTCATTGATTGAAGTCGAAGCTTCGCTGATCTGCTGGGCCTGGTGCTCGGACGCCTGGGCCAGATGCATGGCGGTGGCCTGGGTTTCCTGCACGGCGGCAGCCACCTGGCCGGCGGTCAGGTTGATCGTGGCCACCAGATCGCGCAGTTGATCCACCGAATAGTTGATCGAATCGGCGATGGTCCCGGTGAAGTCCTCGGTGACCGAAGCCGTCACGGTCAGGTCGCCGTCGGCCAGGTCTTCAATTTCGTCCAGCAAACGCATGATCGCGTTCTGGTTGCGCTCGTTCTTTTCGGCGGTTTCACGCAATTGGCGATTGGTCTCGCGGACCATTACCAACCCGATCAGGATGATCGACATCAGCGCCAGCAAACCCAATACATAGCCGCCAATGGTGTTCACGGAACGCCCGCCGGCCAGGTTTTCGAAGGCCGTGGCCAGGTGCGAGGCTTCGTCGAGCAGGGTCTGCGACAGGTTGAAGATGTTGCCCGCCGACTCGCGGACCTTGAACAGCTCCGGAGAAGTTTCGAGAATTTCATCCACCGAGCCTGAGACAAATTCGAACAGCTCACTGATTTCAGTCAGGCGCGCCCGGGCATCGCGATCCTGTACCTGGGAAATTTTCAAGGTCGCGTCGCCCTGCAACATGCCGTTGAGCACCTGGCCAAAGCGCGCGGCGTCGCGGCCAAACGTATCGGCCGCCTGGCTAGCGTTCTCGTCGCCGGCCAACACCGTGTTCACCGCGCCAAGAATCCGCTCGGCCAGCAATGACTGGCGCTGGGCCATGGCCACTTGGGCGGCCGGCGCGCCGCGTTGCAGGAGGATTTCAACGACTTTCTCGTATTCGACCTGCAGTTGCGGCACGGTTTCGGCCAGGGTCGCCGCGACCTGATGCAACGACAGGACGGTCTGCTCGCTGGACAAGATGGCATCGGTGTTCTTCAGCAGGCGTTCCCAGTCCAGTTGCACAGCGCGCATCTGCGGGCGCAGGGTGGCGGGCGCCGGCGGCAGGCCAGTCACCGGGTCGCCTTGTTTCAGATACCCCCAGCGCTGGGCAAAATCGTTGCGCGCATCGCTCAGTAATTTGAAGGCCGCGGCCTTGCCTGTCGCGGCCTCGGTGGCATTCTTGGCGATGCGCTGGGACAACACTCGCAACTCACCGGCATGGCCGATGTACTGCTTGTCGTACGTAGACTGGGTGTTGAGGTACGCGAAGTTGGCAAATAACAGCATGATGAAGACAATCAGCGCGACGAACAGCACGATGATCTGCGAACGACTGCGCGACGCCTCCAGAGTCTTGCCTGTTTGAGTTTTGATCATCGCTCCTCGCCTGTCCTGCTCGCTTCCACAGGGGCCGCGCTAAGTCTCGTTAAACCGCCACATCCATGAATCCTGGCGAGCGCGCCAGCGCAAACGGGCTGAACACCCGCCATTGCCGCTCTGCGCCAAAACGGCCCTGGACGAAGGCCGATTCCGGGCCATCGAGGTCGTTCGTCGAAGTCGATTCGAGGCTGCCCTGGGGGAAATGCTGCAACCCCTGGACTTCGTCCACCAGCAAGCCGGCGAACACCTCGTCATGATCCACCACCAGCACCCGCCGCTGCTTGCGCACGCTGGACAGTTCATGGCCGAAGAAACCGCACAGATCCATCAATGGCAACAAACGCCCGCGCAGGTTAGCCACGCCGCGAACCCATGGCTTGACCCCGGGCAAAGGCGTGTGGCGCGGCTCGTGCAGCACCTCGCTGACTTCGCCCATGGGCGCCACGTACCAATGATCGCCCAGGCGAAAGCCGATGCCGCTCCAGCTATCGCGGTGGACCGGTTGGGACGGCAAGTCCGCGCCCAATAGCCGACAGCGCCGATCGATCTGCAGCAACAGCTCGAATGCGGTCAGGGATTGGCTCATGGCCGCACTTTCAACCCGCCAGCACTTTGTTCAGGGTCGCGATCAGGGTTTCTTCGTCCACCGGCTTGGTCAGGTAGTCCTTCGCCCCCTGGCGCGTCCCCCAGACCTTGTCGGTTTCCTGGTCCTTGGTGGTGATGATGATGACCGGGATATGACCGGTGTCCGGGTCCTTGGTCAGTTGGCGCGTGGCCTGGAACCCGTTGAGGCCGGGCATGACGATGTCCATCAACACCGCGTCGGGCTTTTCCTGGCGTGCCAGTGCCACGCCATCGGCGCCGTTCTCGGCCTTCAGGACTTGATGGCCGTGCTTTTCCAGCATGCCGGTCAACTTGTACATTTCAGTCGGCGAATCATCGACGATCAGAACTCGTGCCATGGTATTCCCCATTCTTCTAGACCTCAGGCCCGAGGCCGAGCGTCATTAATGTGCCTGGTGCAACTGGGCAGCGGCAAAACCCGGGACATGGGCCTGTATCGCGCCCAGCAACTCTTCCTTGCTGAAAGGCTTGGTCAGAAACTGATCGGAACCGACGATGCGTCCCTTGGCCTTGTCGAACAAGCCATCGCGGGACGACAGCATGATCACTGGCGTGGCCTTGAAAGCGCTGTTGTTCTTGATCAGGGCACACGTCTGGTAACCGTCCAGGCGCGGCATCATGATGTCGACAAAGATAATGCCTGGGTGATGGTCGACGATCTTGGCCAGGGCATCGAAGCCGTCGATCGCCGTGATCACCTCGCAACCGACGTTGCGCAGCAAGGTTTCGGCGGTGCGGCGGATGGTCTTCGAGTCGTCGATGACCATGACCTTCAAGGCGCTGGGTTGCTGCTGCGTAAGATGCTCTGCCATTGCCACTGCAAACCGGTTTTTAACGCGTGAGTGTGATCGACAGCGCAAACCCTTGATGTTCAAGGCCCGCACGTCACATGGCAGCCTTTTTAGCACAGTCTCCAGCGCCGATCTATCAGCCGCTCGGTACGGCGGTTTTTCCTTGACCGCCAATCTTGGGGGCGCCACTCTGACGCCACTTTTTCACGCCCTTCGTGCCCACCCAATTTTCGAGGAACCAAGCCATGAGCGTACGCGTCGGCATTGTCATGGACCCTATCGCCAGCATTTCCTATAAGAAGGATAGCTCGCTGGCCATGTTGCTGGCCGCTCAGAAGCGCGGCTGGGAGCTGTTCTATATGGAACAGCGCGACCTCTACCAGGCCGAAGGCCAGGCCCGGGCGCGGATGAAGCCGCTGAAGGTCTTCGCCGATCCCGAGAAGTGGTTCGAACTGGGCGAAGAAAGCGATGCGCTGCTGAGCGACCTGAACGTGATCCTGATGCGCAAGGATCCGCCGTTCGACATGGAATTCGTTTACTCCACCTACCTGCTGGAACAGGCCGAGAGCGCTGGCGTACTGGTGGTCAACAAGCCGCAGAGCTTGCGCGACTGCAACGAAAAGCTCTTCGCCACGCTGTTTCCTCAGTGCACGCCGCCGACCATCGTCAGCCGTCGCCCGGACGTGTTGCGCGAGTTCGCCGACCATCACGGCGACGTGATCCTCAAGCCTCTGGACGGGATGGGCGGCTCCTCGATCTTCCGTCACACCGCCGGTCACCCGAACCTGTCGGTGATCCTTGAGACGCTGACCTTGCACGGCAAGCAGCAGATCATGATCCAGGGTTACCTGCCGGCCATCGTCGATGGCGACAAACGCATCCTGATGATCGACGGCGAACCCGTCGATTATTGCCTGGCGCGTATCCCGGCCGCGGGTGAAACCCGGGGCAACCTGGCGGCCGGCGGTCGCGGCGAAGCCCGCCCGCTGACCGAGAAGGATCGGTGGATCGCCGCCCAAGTCGGCCCGACCCTGCGCGAAAAAGGCCTGCTGTTCGTCGGCCTGGATGTGATCGGCGAGCACCTGACGGAGATCAACGTCACCAGCCCGACCTGTATCCGCGAAATCGACAATGCCTTCGGAACGGACATCGGCGGGATGTTGATGGATGCCATCGAGAAGCAGCTACAAGCGGCAAGCTTCAAGCGGCAAGTTTGATGCAGCTTGTCGCTTGCAGCTTGAGGCTTGAAGCAAAAAACCAACATTGCGTTATCATGCCCGGCCTGTGAAACCCGCGATGTTGGTTTTTTTGTCATGACACGCCCATCCGATCTGCCCCAAGAGCTCGCCCATCGTGGCGTGCGCCCGGCTGATCGTCTCGGTTTTACCTTGTTCCTGGCGGCATTGATCCACTTGGCCGTGCTGCTGGGCGTTGGTTTTGCCACGGTCGAACCCAAGCAGATCAGCCAGACCCTGGAAATCACCCTGGCCACCTTCAAGAGCGAAACCAAGCCACAGAAGGCGGACTTCCTGGCCCAGGAGAACCAGCAAGGCAGCGGCACCCTGGAAAAGAAAGCGATTCCCAAGACCACCGAGATCGCGCCATTCCAGGACAACAAGGTACAAAAGATCACCCCGCCCCCGGCCGCCAAGCCGGAGGTGCAGGAGACGGCGCCGAAGGCTGCCGTCACCACCGTGGCGCCAAAGCCGAAAAAGGCCCCGGTCAAGGAAGAGGTCAAGCCTGATCCGAAACCCAAGGCCCCCGAGCCAACCTTCGACAGTTCGCAGCTGTCCAGCGACATTGCTAGCCTGGAAGCCGAGTTGGCCCAGGAGCAGCAGTTGTACGCCAAGCGTCCGCGCATTCATCGCCTGAGCGCTGCGTCGACCATGCGCGACAAGGGCGCCTGGTACAAGGACGAGTGGCGCAAGAAGGTCGAGCGCATCGGCAACCTCAACTACCCCGAGGAAGCCCGGCGCAAGCAAATCTACGGCAACCTGCGATTGATGGTCTCGATCAACCGCGACGGTTCGCTGTATGAGGTGCTGGTACTGGAATCCTCCGGTCAGCCCTTGCTGGACCAGGCGGCCCAGCGAATCGTGCGCCTGGCCGCGCCGTTCGCGCCGTTCACAGGGGATCTGTCGGACATCGACCGACTGGAAATCATCCGCACCTGGAAGTTTGCCCGCGGTGATCGGCTTTCCAGCAACTGAACCTGCTGTGGTTAAAGGTGGCTGTGATCGGCGCTTCCTGCGCATCCCCGGCTTGTCAGTTCGCGCCTGCGCCGCCACACTAGCGCCTATGAAAAACGTCAGCCCCACCTACCTCAAGCATCACTTCCTGATTGCCATGCCGCACATGGCTGATCCGAATTTTGCCCACACCTTGACCTACATCGTCGAGCACACGGCCAATGGGGCCATGGGACTGGTGGTCAATCGTCCGCAGGAACTGAACCTGGCGGATATCCTTGAGCAACTGCGGCCCGAGGTCGAGCCGCCACTCTTGTGCCAGCACGTACCGATTTTCATCGGCGGCCCGGTGCAGACCGACCGCGGTTTCGTACTCCATCCGTCGGGCCCCAAATTCCAGGCCACCGTCGACCTGAATGGCGTGTCGCTGTCTACCTCCCAGGATGTGCTGTTCGCCATCGCCGACGGCGTCGGCCCGGAGAAAAGCCTGATCGCCCTCGGCTACGCCGGTTGGGAACCGGGGCAACTGGAAGCCGAACTGGCTGACAACGCCTGGCTGACCTGCCCATTCGACGCCGATATCCTGTTCAACACCAGCAGCGAACTGCGCCTGGAAGCGGCGGCCAGCCGGCTGGGTGTCAACCTCAACCTGCTCACCAGCCAGGCAGGACACGCCTGATGGCGCTGCGCTTGCTGCTGGGCTTCGATTACGGCACCAAACAGATCGGCGTCGCGGTCGGCCAGGTCATCACCGGCCAGGCCCGCGAGCTGTGCACGTTGAAGGCGCAGAATGGCGTTCCGGACTGGAACCAGGTCGAAGCGCTGATCAAGGAATGGAAGCCCGACGCCGTGGTGGTCGGCCTGCCGTTGAACATGGACGGCACGCCCAGCGACATGTGTCTGCGCGCGGAAAAGTTCGCGCGCCGGCTCAATGGCCGCTACAACCTGCCCTTCTATACCCATGACGAGCGCCTGACCACCTTCGAGGCCAAGGGCGAGCGCCAGGTACGCGGCGGGCAGAAAGGCAGTTACCGCGACAACCCGGTGGACGCCATCGCCGCGGCCCTGCTGCTGCAAGGCTGGCTCGACGCCAACACCGCCCTGTTTGAAACCTGATTTTCTGAAAGCGCCGCCAAGGCGCTTTCTTTTAGCGAAAGACCGCGCCTCTCACCACCGGCCCGGGAACCTGAAGGAGCCAGCATGAGCCTGCCCAATCCTGCCGAACTGATCAGCCAGATGGCGATCCGTCTCACGGCGCACCTGGAACAACGCGGCATCAGCGAGCCGCGCTACATCGGCATTCGCACCGGCGGCGTCTGGGTTGCCCAGGCCTTGCTCGATGAACTGGGCAGCGACTCACCGCTGGGCACCCTGGACGTGTCCTTCTATCGTGACGACTTCAGCCAGAACGGCCTGCACCCGCAAGTACGCCCTTCGGCGCTGCCGTTCGAGATCGAAGGCCAGCACCTGGTGCTGATCGACGACGTGCTGATGAGCGGGCGGACCATCCGCGCGGCCATGAACGAACTTTTCGACTACGGTCGCCCGGCCAGCGTGACGCTGGTGTGCCTGCTGGACCTGGACGCCGCCGAGCTGCCGATTCGGCCGAACGTGGTCGGCGCGACGCTGGCGCTGGCCGCCGATGAGCGAGTCAAGCTGTCCGGCCCGTCGCCGCTGCAACTCGAACTGCAAGACCTTGCCCTTTAACTGCCCTTGTAAGAGTCCATCGCGATGACGCCTCTCGAAACCAAGCGCCCGCTGCAGCTCAACGATCAGGGCCAGCTGCGGCATTTCCTGTCCCTCGACGGCCTGCGCCGCGAGCTGCTGACGGAAATCCTCGACACCGCCGACTCCTTCCTTGAAGTCGGTGCCCGGGCGGTGAAGAAAGTCCCGTTGCTGCGCGGCAAGACCGTGTGCAACGTGTTCTTCGAAAACTCCACGCGCACTCGCACCACCTTCGAACTGGCGGCCCAGCGGCTGTCGGCGGACGTGATCACCTTGAACGTGTCGACATCCTCGGCGAGCAAGGGCGAAACCCTGCTCGACACCCTGCGCAACCTCGAAGCCATGGCCGCCGACATGTTCGTCGTCCGTCACGGCGATTCCGGGGCGGCGCACTTCATTGCCGAACACGTCTGCCCACAGGTGGCGATCATCAACGGCGGCGACGGCCGTCACGCACACCCTACCCAGGGCATGCTCGACATGCTGACCATCCGTCGGCACAAGGGCAGCTTCGAAAACCTGTCGGTGGCCATCGTCGGCGACATCCTGCATTCGCGGGTGGCCCGCTCCAACATGCTGGCCCTCAAGACCCTCGGCTGCCCGGACATCCGCGTGATCGCGCCGAAAACCCTGCTGCCCATCGGCGTCGAGCAATACGGCGTGAAGGTCTACACCGACATGACCGAAGGCCTCAAGGATGTCGACGTGGTGATCATGCTGCGCCTGCAACGCGAGCGGATGACCGGCGGCCTGCTGCCCAGCGAAGGCGAGTTCTACCGCCTGTTCGGCCTGACCACGGCGCGCCTGGCCGGGGCCAAGCCGGATGCCATCGTCATGCACCCGGGGCCGATCAACCGCGGCGTGGAGATCGAGTCGGCGGTGGCCGACGGACCGCATTCGGTGATCCTCAACCAGGTGACCTACGGCATCGCCATCCGCATGGCCGTGCTGTCCATGGCCATGAGCGGGCAAACGGCCCAGCGCCAATCCGACCAGGAGAACGCCCAGTGAAGCTCAGCATTCTCGGCGCACGCGTGATCGATCCAGCCAGTGGCCTGGATCAAGTGACTGACATTCATATAGATGCCTGCAAGATCGTCGCCCTTGGCGCGGCGCCGGTCGGTTTCGTCGCGGTCGACATCCTCGACGCACAAGGGCTGGTGGCCGCTCCCGGCCTGGTGGACCTGAGCGTCGCCTTGCGCGAGCCCGGCTACAGCCGCAAAGGCAGCATTGTCAGCGAAACCCGGGCCGCCGCTGCTGGTGGCGTAACCAGCCTGTGCTGCCCGCCCCAGACCAAGCCGGTGCTGGACACCTCGGCGGTGGCCGAACTGATTCTCGACCGCGCCCGGGAAGCCGGCAACACCAAGGTCTTCCCGATCGGGGCGTTGAGCAAAGGCCTGGAGGGCGAGCAACTGGCTGAGTTGATCGCCTTGCGCGACGCCGGTTGCGTGGCGTTCGGCAACGGCTTGAACAGCTTCCGCAACGCCCGCACCCTCTGCCGTGCACTGGAGTACGCCGCGACCTTCGGGCTGACCGTGGTTTTCAACTCACAGGATCATGACCTGGCCGAAGGTGGCCTGGCCCACGAAGGCCCGACCGCCAGCTTCCTGGGCCTGCCGGGTATTCCGGAAACCGCCGAGACCGTGGCCCTGGCCCGCGACCTGCTGCTGGTGGAGCAAAGCGGCGTCCGTGCCCATTTCAGCCAACTGACCAGTGCCCGCGGCGCGGCGTTGATCGCCCAGGCCCAGGCCCGCGGCTTGCCGGTGACCGCCGATGTGGCGCTGTACCAGTTGATCCTGACCGACGAAGCGCTGATCGATTTCAACAGCGTCTACCATGTCCAGCCGCCGCTGCGCACCCGCGCCGACCGCGATGGCTTGCGCGAGGCGGTGAAGTCCGGCGTCATTTCGGCCATCTCCAGCCATCACCAACCCCACGAGCGCGATGCCAAGCTGGCCCCGTTCGGCGCCACCGAGCCAGGCATCAGCAGCGTCGAACTGCTGCTGCCGCTGGCCCTGACGCTGGTGGAAGACGGCTTGCTCGACCTGCCAACCCTGCTGGCACGCCTGAGCGCCGGCCCGGCCCAGGCGCTGCAGCTTCCAGCTGGGAAACTGGCCGTGGGCGCGCCGGCGGACTTGGTGCTGTTCGACCCCGCCACCTCCACCGTGGCCGGTGAAGCCTGGCGTTCCAAGGGCGACAACTGCCCGTTCCTCGGCCACAGCCTGCCGGGTGTGGTGCGCTACACCCTGATGGATGGGCGGATCACCCACCAGGCCTGAAAAAATCGAGTCGCCTGCTGCGCGAATGCAGGCGACTCGATTTACCGTCTTACTGGAAAGCTCCGCGTTTCTGAGCATTGCGGATCGAAACCTGATCGTTCAGCGTCCAGAAGTCATACAGCACGCCCAGGAAAAACACCCCGCCGGTCAGCAGATAGAGGATGCCGCTGAGCCATTTGCCCTGATACATGCGATGCACGCCCAGTACGCCGAGAAACGTCAGCAGTATCCACGCCACGCTGTACTCGATCGGCCCCGGCGTAAAACGCAGGTCCGCTTCGCGGTCCATGGCCGGAATCAGGAACAAGTCGATCAGCCAACCGATGCCCAGCAGCCCGAAGGTGAAGAACCAGATCGTGCCGGTGACCGGCTTGCCGTAATAGAAGCGGTGAGCGCCGGTAAAACCCAAAATCCACAGCAGATACCCGATGACTTTGCTGTGGGTATCGCGAATTGCGCCCTGCTGATAGCTGTTCATGAATGGCCTCTTTTGCCTCGATAGAAAAATTTGTTCAGATTTTTTGTGACTTTTTTGTGTCTCGCCGACAAGCGGTCCTGACCACCTCGAATCACGCAAGTGCCCGTGACACGGGGGTTCTGTCGGACAATCGGGGCAAATTGTCGCAATTTTGCCGGGTTTGCGCTGGGTTTCGAATCGACAAACGGCCTCGGAATGGCAAAAAAAGCTGTTATAAAGTTGCGCGCTAACCTTCAAGAGCCCTGCCTAATGCGTCCATTTTTCAAGACATGGCTAACCATTTGCCTATTATTGCCACTGGCCGCCCACGCCACCAATCGTGAGCAACGTCTTCCCAACGTCAACGGCTATACCCCTAAATCCCATGTTTCTGCTCCCTCGAGCAAGAACAAGCAAAGCGTCCAGCGTTTGAGCAGCTCGCATAGCAGGCTGGTGCCACCCATGGCGACCAAGACAACCAGCAATGTCCTGAGCCGCGCCGTGAATGTACTCGGCACACCTTACCGTTGGGGCGGAAGTAGCCCAAGCAAAGGTTTCGATTGCAGTGGTCTGGTGAAGTACGCTTTCAACGACGCCACGTTCGACCTGCCGCGCACCTCCAACGCCATGGCAGCCGGCCACGGCGAGAAAGTCGAGCGCAAGGACCTCAAGCCTGGCGATCTGATTTTCTTCAAGCTCAAGAGCCGCCGGGTCAACCACGTGGCCATCTACTTGGGCAACGACCGCTTCATCCACGCCCCGCGCCGTGGCAAGTCGGTGACCATCGACACCCTGAACAAACCGTACTGGAACACTCATTACGTGGTTGCCAAGCGGGTGTTGCCGAAAGAGCCGAATACGCTGCGCGTCGTTCAACGCTGATCCCCGTGGCGAGGGAGCTTGCTCCCGCTGGGTGGCGCAGCCGCCCTAAACAGACCAATGATATCTGTGGGCCCAATTATTTTGGGTCCGCTTCGCGGCCCAGCGGGAGCAAGCTCCCTCGCCACAGGGATTGCACTACCGCCCCTGCCCTTCTAAAAACTATCCGGCGTCCGCGCCCGCTCCCGCGCATGCTCGCGGCTGATCAATCCCTTGGTCACCAAGTCTTTCAAGCACATGTCCAGCGTCTGCATCCCCAGCGAGCCGCCAGTCTGGATCGACGAATACATCTGCGCGATCTTGTCTTCCCGAATGAGGTTTCGGATCGCCGAGGTTCCCAGCATGATTTCGTGGGCAGCGACCCGGCCGCCACCAATCTTCTTGACCAGGGTCTGGGAGATCACTGCCTGCAACGATTCCGACAGCATCGAGCGAACCATCGATTTTTCATCGCCCGGGAATACGTCCACCACCCGGTCAATGGTCTTGGCCGCCGACGTGGTGTGCAGGGTGCCGAACACTAGGTGCCCGGTTTCGGCGGCGGTCAGCGCCAGGCGGATGGTCTCCAGGTCGCGCATTTCCCCCACCAGGATCACGTCCGGGTCTTCTCGCAGCGCCGAGCGCAGGGCGGTGGAAAAACTTTGAGTGTCGCGGTGCACCTCACGCTGGTTGATCAGGCACTTGCGCGGTTCATGAACGAATTCGATCGGGTCTTCGATGGTGAGGATGTGATGGTGCTTGTGGCTGTTCAAGTAATCGATCATCGCCGCCAGGGTGGTGGACTTGCCTGAACCGGTCGGGCCGGTCACCAGCACCAGCCCGCGAGGGGCCTCGGTCACTTTGCGAAACACCTCGCCCATCCCGAGGTCTTCCATGGTCAGGACTTTCGACGGAATGGTCCGAAACACTGCCCCCGCGCCACGATTCTGGTTGAAGGCATTGACCCGAAACCGCGCCACGCCGGGCACATCGAAGGAAAAATCGGTTTCCAGAAACTTCTCGTAATCCACTCGCTGGCGGTCGTTCATGATGTCGAAGATCAGCTCATGAACCTGCTTGTGGTCCAGTGCCGGCAGGTTGATCCGCCGCACGTCGCCATCGACGCGGATCATTGGCGGCAGCCCGGCGGACAGGTGCAGGTCCGACGCGCCCTGTTTGGCGCTGAAGGCCAGTAACTCAGTGATATCCATAGCGCTCCTCAATTCCAGTAGAATGCCGCGAACCTCAGACCGCTGGCCTTTCTTTATGACCACGATAGCAGACAACATTGCTCAGGTTAGATCGCGCATCCATGCCGCGGAACAGGCCGCCCAACGCGCCGGACACAGCGTCCAGCTATTGGCGGTGAGCAAGACCAAGCCCGCCCAGGCACTTCGCGAGGCTTATGCCGCCGGCCTGCGGGACTTCGGCGAGAATTACCTGCAAGAAGCGCTGGGCAAACAGGCCGAACTCACCGACCTGCCCTTGATCTGGCACTTCATCGGCCCCATTCAATCGAACAAGACGCGCGCTATCGCCGAACATTTCGACTGGGTGCACTCCGTGGATCGCCTGAAAATCGCCCAACGCCTGTCCGAGCAGCGCCCGGCCGACTTGCCGCCGCTGAATATCTGCATCCAGGTCAACGTCAGCGGCGAAGCCAGCAAATCCGGCTGCACGCCAGCGGACCTGCCCGCCCTCGCCAGCGCCATCAGCGCACTGCCGCGCCTCACATTGCGCGGGTTGATGGCCATTCCCGAGCCCACCGACGATCGCTCCGAACAGGATGCAGCTTTTGCCGCCGTCCAGCGTTTGCAAGCCAGCCTGGACCTGCCGATGGACACATTGTCCATGGGCATGAGCCATGACCTCGAATCCGCCATCGCCCAAGGCGCTACCTGGGTGCGCATCGGCACGGCCCTGTTTGGGGCTCGCGACTACGGCCAAGCGCCCAGCTGACTCACTCATCTCTTTATAAGGACCCGTCATGAGCAACACGCGTATTGCCTTTATCGGCGCCGGCAACATGGCCTCCAGCCTGATCGGCGGCCTTCGGGCCAAGGGCTTGGATGCTTCACGGATTCGCGCCAGCGATCCGGGTGAAGAGACCCGTCACCGGGTGAGCGCCGAGCATGGCATCGAAACCTTCGCCGACAACGCCCAGGCCATCGATGGGATGGACGTCATCGTGCTGGCGGTCAAGCCGCAAGCGATGAAAGTCGTGTGCGAGGCGCTTCGTCCGAACCTCAAGCCCCATCAACTGGTGGTGTCGATTGCCGCGGGTATTACTTGCGCGAGCATGAATAACTGGCTCGGCGCCCAGCCGATCGTGCGCTGCATGCCCAACACTCCCGCGCTGCTGCGCCAGGGCGTCAGCGGCCTGTTCGCAACCGAACAGGTGACCGCCGAGCAACGCCAGCAGGCGCAAGAGTTACTGTCGGCTGTCGGCTTGGCGCTGTGGCTGGACACCGAGCAGCAACTGGACGCGGTCACCGCCGTCTCCGGCTCGGGCCCGGCGTATTTCTTCCTGCTGATCGAAGCCATGACCGCCGCAGGCGAAAAGCTCGGCCTGCCTCGCGAAGTCGCCGCCCAGCTGACTGTGCAGACCGCTCTGGGCGCCGCCCACATGGCGGTGTCCAGCGACGTCGACGCGGCCGAGCTGCGTCGCCGCGTGACTTCACCGGCCGGCACCACCGAAGCAGCCATCAAATCGTTCCAGGCCGGGGGCTTCGAAGCCCTGGTGGAAAAAGCACTCGGCGCCGCCGCGCACCGCTCGGCCGAAATGGCCGAACAACTGGGCCAATAAGGAGCCATTCATGATTGGATTGAACACTGCAGCGGTCTACGTGCTGCAAACCCTCGGTAGCTTGTACCTGCTGATCGTGCTGATGCGCTTCGTGTTGCAACTGGTGCGCGCCAACTTCTACAACCCGCTGTGCCAGTTCATCGTCAAGGCGACCCAGCCACTGCTCAAGCCGCTGCGCCGGATCATCCCGAGCCTGTTCGGCCTGGACATGTCGTCGCTGGTATTGGCGATCCTCATTCAACTGGCGTTGATGGCCCTGACCCTGCTGCTGACCTATGGCACCATCGGCAACCCGCTGCAACTGCTGATCTGGTCGCTCATTGGCGTGACCGCGCTGTTCCTGAAGATATTCTTCTTCGCCCTGATCATCAGCGTGATCCTGTCGTGGGTCGCGCCGGGCAGCCACAACCCGGGCGCCGAGCTGGTGAACCAGATCTGCGAACCGGCCCTGGCACCGTTCCGCCGCATCGTGCCGAACCTCGGCGGCCTGGATATCTCGCCGATCCTGGCGTTCATGGTGCTCAAGCTGATCGACATGCTGGTGATCAACAACCTGGCGGCGATGACCCTGATGCCGGAAATCCTGCGTCTGCTGATCTAAAGCACACCGCAGTTTCCTGTGGCGAGGGAGCTTGCTCCCGCTGGGCTGCGAGCAGCCCCAAACCAGGCGCCATCGTCTTCCAGACAGCCCCGGGCGGCAGTTTTCAGGGCCGCTTCGCGCCCCAGCGGGAGCAAGCTCCCTCGCCACGGGTAAAGCGGTGGCCAATCAGCGCCGCCCTTTGCTTGCCGCTTGCCACAGCGGTCTTTAGACTTACGCCTCATTTCAACGAGAGCAGGGTCGATGCCAGCTGCCTTTCCCCCCGATTCCGTTGGTCTGGTGACGCCGCAAATGGCGCATTTCAGCGAGCCCCTGGCCCTGGCCTGCGGTCGTTCGCTGCCAGCCTATGACCTGATCTACGAAACCTACGGCACCCTCAATGCCACGGCGAGCAACGCCGTGCTGATTTGCCACGCCCTGTCCGGGCACCACCACGCCGCCGGTTACCACAGCGTCGACGACCGCAAGCCCGGTTGGTGGGACAGTTGCATCGGCCCCGGCAAGCCCATCGACACCAGCAAGTTCTTTGTGGTCAGCCTGAACAACCTCGGCGGCTGCAACGGCTCTACCGGCCCCAGCAGCCTCAATCCGGACACCGGCAAGCCGTTCGGCGCCGATTTCCCGGTACTGACCGTGGAAGACTGGGTGCACAGCCAGGCGCGCCTGGCCGACCGCCTAGGCATTGGCCAGTGGGCAGCGGTGATCGGCGGCAGCCTCGGCGGTATGCAAGCGCTGCAATGGACCATCACCTACCCGGACCGCGTGCGCCACTGCCTGGCAATCGCGTCGGCGCCCAAGCTCTCGGCGCAGAACATCGCCTTCAATGAAGTAGCGCGCCAGGCAATCCTCACCGATCCGGAGTTCCACGGCGGGTCGTTCCAGGAACACGGGGTGATTCCCAAGCGCGGGCTGATGCTGGCGCGGATGGTCGGGCACATCACTTACCTGTCCGACGACTCCATGGGCGAAAAATTCGGCCGTGGCCTCAAGAGCGAAAAGCTCAACTACGACTTCCACAGCGTCGAGTTCCAAGTCGAGAGCTACCTGCGTTATCAAGGTGAAGAGTTCTCCGGGCGTTTCGACGCCAACACCTACCTGTTGATGACCAAGGCGCTGGACTACTTCGATCCGGCGGCGAACTTCGACGATAACCTGGCGAAAACCTTCGCCAACGCTACCGCCAAGTTCTGCGTGATGTCGTTCACCACCGACTGGCGCTTCTCTCCGGCCCGCTCTCGGGAACTGGTGGACGCGCTGATGGCCGCGCGCAAGGACGTCTGCTACCTGGAAATCGACGCACCCCAGGGCCACGACGCCTTTTTGATCCCGATCCCGCGCTATTTGCAGGCGTTCGGCAACTACATGAACCGTATTACGCTGTGAGGACGCCATGAGAGCCGATCTGGACATCATCCAGGAATGGATCCCCGCCGGCAGCCGCGTGCTCGACCTGGGCTGCGGCAATGGCGAACTGCTGACCTGGCTGCGGGACAACAAGCAAGTGACCGGCTACGGCCTGGAAAACGACCCGGACAACATCGCCGAATGCGTGGCCAAGGGCATCAACGTCATCGAACAGGACCTGGACAAGGGCCTGGGCAATTTCGCCAGCAACAGCTTCGACATCGTGGTCATGACCCAGGCCCTGCAAGCCGTGCATTACCCCGATAAAATTCTCGACGAAATGCTCCGTGTCGGCCGCCAATGCATCATCACCTTCCCCAACTTCGGGCATTGGCGCTGCCGCTGGTACCTGGCGAGCAAAGGGCGCATGCCGGTCTCGGAATTCCTGCCCTATACCTGGTACAACACCCCGAACATCCACTTCTGCACCTTCGAGGATTTCGAAGCTCTGTGCGGTGAGCGCGAAGCCCGGGTCATCAATCGCCTGGCGGTCGACCAGCAGCACCGGCACGGGTGGGCAAGCAAGCTATGGCCTAATCTGCTAGGTGAAATCGGCATCTATCGGGTCAGCAGCCCAGGCCTGGCCGACCACCAGGTCGCAATCTGAACACCGGCCTTTTCAGGAGCACGACATGAAACGCCTAGCACTGTTTTTGATCACCGCCTGCCTGAGCGCGGGCGCCATGGCTGCCGACGTCATCAAGGCCGAGCGCAAGGAAGTGTTCGGTGACGTTACCGTGCACTACAACACCTTCAACTCCACCTTCCTGACACCCGACATCGCCAAGGCCGCCGAACTGATCCGCAGCAAGAACCAGGGCGTGATCAATGTCTCGGTACTCAAGGGCGGCAAGCCGCTGATCGCCCAAGTCAGCGGCACGGTGAAGGACCTGACCAGCAAGACAGTCACCCTCACCTTCCGTCAGGTCACTGAACCAGGCGCGATCTATTACATCGCCCAGTACCCGGTGGACCAGCAGGAAATCCGCACCTTTGAGATCAAGGTGCAGACCGGCGACAAGGTCAGTACGATCAACTTCAACCAGGAACTGTTCCCGGGGCTATGATGAACCTCACCCAACTCGTGCTCGCCAGCCACAACGTCGGCAAACTCAAGGAACTCCAGGCCATGCTCGGCGGCTCGGTGCGACTGCGCTCGATCGGCGAATTCAGCCAGGTGGAGCCGGAAGAGACCGGCCTGTCGTTTGTCGAGAACGCCATCCTCAAGGCTCGCAATGCCGCGCGTATCTCGGGTTTGCCGGCGCTGGCCGACGATTCCGGGCTGGCCGTGGATTTCCTTGGCGGCGCGCCGGGCATTTACTCGGCCCGTTACGCTGATGGCAAAGGTGACGCGGCGAACAACGCCAAGCTCCTCGATGCTCTCAAGGACGTACCCGAAACCGCGCGCGGAGCACAGTTCGTGTGTGTCCTGGCCTTGGTGCGACATGCCGACGATCCGCTGCCGATCCTCTGCGAAGGCTTGTGGCACGGGCGCATCCTCACCGAAGCCAGCGGAGAACACGGTTTCGGCTACGACCCGCTGTTCTGGGTGCCGGAACGCAATTGCTCCAGCGCTGAGTTGGGGCCCGTGGAAAAAAATCAACTGAGCCACCGCGCCCGCGCCATGGCCCTGCTGCGTCAACGCCTGGGCTTGCAATGATCAATGATGCTCCGCCACCGCTGATCCACGGCGGTGCACAAACGCCACGGGGTTCGCTGCCAGTGCTGCCGCCCCTGGCGTTGTACATCCACATCCCGTGGTGTGTACGCAAATGTCCTTATTGCGATTTCAATTCCCACACCGCCAGCCCGCAGCTACCGGAAGAGGAATACGTCGACGCATTGCTCGCCGATCTCGACCAGGACCTGCATGCTGTGTATGGCCGGGAACTGAGCTCGATCTTTTTCGGTGGCGGCACCCCAAGCCTGTTCAGCGCTCAGGCTTTGGGGCGATTGCTCCGGGGCGTCGAGGCGCGCGTCCCTTTTGCGCCGGACATTGAAATCACCCTGGAAGCCAACCCCGGAACCTTCGAGCAAGAGAAGTTCGTCGCGTACCGGGCGCTGGGCATCAATCGGCTGTCCATCGGCATCCAGAGTTTCCAGCAGGCCAAGCTCGAAGCCTTGGGCCGGATCCATAATGGCGACGAAGCGGTACGCGCCGCCGGCATGGCCCGCCAGGCCGGGTTCGATAACTTCAACCTGGACCTGATGCACGGCCTGCCGGATCAGTCCCTGGACGATGCCCTGAGCGACTTGCGCCAGGCCATCGCCTTGAAGCCGACCCATTTGTCCTGGTACCAGCTGACGCTGGAGCCGAACACGGTGTTCTGGAACCAGCCGCCGACCTTGCCGGAAGACGACACTTTGTGGGATATCCAGGAAGCCGGGCAAGCGCTGCTCGCCGAACACGGCTACGCCCAGTACGAAGTCTCGGCGTATGCCCAGCCTGGGCGCGCGGCACGGCACAATCTCAACTATTGGAGTTTCGGCGATTTCATCGGCATCGGCGCCGGCGCCCACGGCAAGCTCAGTCATCCGGACGGGCGCATCGTGCGAACCTGGAAGACCCGCTTGCCCAAGGACTATCTCAACCCGGCCAAACGCTTCCTCGCCGGTGAAAAACAGCTCGCCAACGAAGAGCTGCCCTTCGAATTCCTGATGAACGCGCTGCGCCTCACCGATGGCGTGGACGCGCAGCTTTATCCACAACGCACCGGGCTGTCCCTGGACAGCTTGGCCGAAGGCCGCCGCGAGGCCGAACAAAGTGGCCTGTTGCAGGTCGAACCGTCACGTCTGGCGGCGACCGAGCGCGGACAACTGTTTCTCAATGACTTGTTGCAAAAATTTCTGAGCTGATCAAACAAGGAAAACGAATGGATCTGGTACTCGACCTGCTCGCCACCGTGTCCCGCTGGAGCCGCAGCAATCTGTCGGAAATCTCCCTGGCACTGGTTGGCTGCCTGCTGGTGCTGTTTGGTGCTGACATCAAGGGCTGGGTCGAGCAACGCTTGGGCAGCATCGCCGGCGCCTTGCGCGTCCCGCTGATCGCCCTGCTGTGCATGATCGGCAGCGGCGCCGCACTGATCTACGCCACGCCGTGGATCGTCCGAGGCTTGAGCCAGTTCAACAACTACAGCCTGGCGCCGGTATTGCTGGTGGTGCTGGTGCTGATTGGCGTGGTGGCGGACCGTCGATAGACCGTGAAACGAAAGGTGGGAGCACACCGGCTCCCACATGGTTTAACGCGCGATGCTTACGCCAGCTTCTCGAACTTCAAATCCCAAACCCCATGCCCGAGCCGTTCGCCACGGCGTTCGAACTTGGTGATCGGCCGTTCGGCCGGGCGCGGTACGCACTTGCCGTCTTCGGCCAGGTTGCGGTAGCCCGGCGCGACATTCATGACTTCCAGCATGTACTCGGCATAAGGTTCCCAGTCGGTGGCCATGTGCAGCACACCGCCGACCTTCAACTTGCTGCGCACCAACTCAGCGAACGACGCCTGGACGATACGGCGCTTGTGGTGACGACTCTTGTGCCATGGATCCGGGAAGAACAGCATCAGCCGGTCGAGGCTGTTATCGGCAACGCAACGGTTGAGCACTTCGATGGCATCGCAGTCGTAGACCCTCAGGTTGGTCAGGCCTTGGCTCAGCACGCCGTTGAGCAGCGCACCAACGCCCGGACGGTGGACTTCCACACCGATGAAATCCTGTTCCGGCGAAGCAGCGGCCATTTCCAGCAGTGAGTGGCCCATGCCGAAGCCAATCTCCAACGAGCGCGGCGCCGAGCGGCCGAACACCTGGTCGAAATCCACCGGTGCATCGGCCAGCGGCAGGACATAAAGCGGTGCGCCCTGCTCCAGGCCGCGTTGCTGGCCTTCGGTCATGCGCCCGGCGCGCATCACGAAACTCTTGATGCGGCGGTGTTGGCGCTCTTCGCCTTCTTCCGGCAGGACAGGCGTGTCGTTCGATTCAGTCATCAATGGCTCTTACTTGATCAGACCATCCAGCGGTGAGGACGCGCTGGCGTAAAGTTTTTTCGGCATGCGGCCGGCCAGATAAGCCAGGCGCCCGGCGACAATCGCGTGCTTCATCGCTTCGGCCATCAGGATCGGTTGCTGGGCGTGGGCAATGGCAGAGTTCATCAACACCGCTTCGCAACCCAGTTCCATGGCGATGGTGGCGTCGGACGCGGTACCGACACCGGCATCCACCAGCACCGGGATCTTGGCTTCTTCGAGGATGATCTGCAGGTTGTACGGGTTGCAGATTCCCAGGCCGGTGCCGATCAGGCCGGCCAGCGGCATGACCGCAATGCAGCCGATTTCCGCCAACTGACGGGCGATGATCGGGTCATCGCTGGTGTAGACCATCACGTCGAAACCTTCCTTGACCAGGCTTTCTGCGGCCTTGAGGGTTTCGATTACGTTGGGGAACAGGGTTTTCTGGTCCGCCAGCACTTCCAGCTTCACCAGGTTGTGGCCGTCGAGCAGCTCACGGGCCAGGCGGCAGGTGCGCACGGCCTCGATGGCGTCGAAGCAACCGGCGGTGTTCGGCAGAATGGTGTAGCGATCCGGCGGCAGGATATCCAGCAGGTTCGGTTCGCCCGGATTCTGGCCGATATTGGTCCGGCGCACAGCGACGGTCACGATCTCGGCGCCCGAGGCTTCGATGGCCAGGCGGGTTTCTTCCATGTCGCGGTATTTGCCGGTGCCTACCAGCAAACGCGACTGGTAGGTACGACCGGCCAGGACGAAAGGCTTGTCGCTACGAACGATGCTCATGGGAAATCCTCTGTTGGGGTGAGGTTCTTGCGAAATACTGCGAAGCTGGGGCGACTAGCCGCCGCCGATGGCGTGGACCACTTCGACGTTGTCGCCATCGTGCAACGTGGTGTCAGTGTGCTGGCTGCGCGGGACGATATCCAGGTTGAGCTCCACCGCGACACGGCGTCCGGTGAGTTCCAGACGGGTCAGCAGGGCCGCGACGGTTTCGCCGTCGGGCAGTTCAAGGGGTTCGCCGTTCAACTGAATGCGCATGCCGGATGCCGCCATCATTTTTAGGGGCTGGCATTCTAGCCCGATCAGTCTGGGTGACCCAAGCCCCTTGGTCAGCTACGAGCCGCAAGCTTTAAGCGGCAAGTTGTAGGCGCCAAGCCGCAATGCCCAGGCAAAGCCAGCCAATCAGGAAGGCCACACCGCCCAAGGGCGTGATCATGCCCAGTTTGGTGACACCTGTAAGGGTCAACAGGTACAGGCTGCCGGAGAACAGAATGATGCCGATCACAAAGGAAATCCCGGCCCAGGTGACGATGCGCCCAGGAATGTGCGTGGCCAGCAACGCAACGCCCAGCAGCGCCAAGGTGTGCACCAACTGATAAGTGACGCCGGTGTGGAAAATGGCCAGGTAATCGGCACTCAGGCGGTTTTTCAGGCCATGGGCGGCGAATGCCCCCAGCGCCACGCCCGTGAAGCCGAAAAACGCCGCCAGCATCAGAAAGCTACGCAACATGAGAACTCCAATCAGACTCGGTGGACAGGGTCTGTATAATGGCCCGCTCGACGGGTTCGGCCAAGCCATCTCTATGCTGCGTACATTGTTTCGACGATTCGTTAAAGCCCTGCTCTGGTTCGCCGTCGGCAGCGTTGTGCTGGTGCTGCTGTTTCGCGTGGTGCCGCCGCCGTTCACCGCGCTGATGATCGAGCGCAAGGTTGAATCCTGGTTCGGCGGCGAGCCGATCGACTTGCAGCGTGACTGGCAGCCATGGGACCAGATTTCCGACAGTCTCAAAGTGGCGGTGATCGCCGGTGAGGACCAGAAATTCCCTGAGCACTGGGGCTTCGACATCAGCGCGATCCAGGCCGCATTTGCCCATAACGGGCGCGGCGGTTCGATCCGTGGCGCGAGCACCCTCAGCCAGCAAGTGTCCAAGAACCTGTTCCTGTGGTCGGGACGCAGCTGGCTGCGAAAAGGCCTGGAAGCCTGGTTCACCACGCTGATCGAGGTGTTATGGCCCAAGCAGCGGATCCTTGAGGTGTACCTCAACAGCGTCGAGTGGGACGACGGGGTGTTTGGAGCGGAAGCGGCCGCGCGGCATCACTTCCGTGTAAGCGCCGATGCCTTGTCCCGGCAACAGGCCAGCCTGCTGGCGGCAGTGCTACCCAACCCGCGGGTATGGAACGCCAGCCGACCGAGCCCCTATGTACTGCGGCGCGCGAGCTGGATCCGCCAGCAGATGAGTCAGTTGGGAGGCGACAGCTATTTGCTGGGGCTCGATCATGCGCGGCGGGCACCTTGGGCTCAATAGCCTGATCGTTTCCACGCTCCGCGTCCCAACACAAATAAAAAACGCCCCGATCATCACTGATCGGGGCGTTTTTTATTACCGCTGTCGCAGGTCAAGCTGCGATGGATGTCTTGAGCTTGTTCATCGCGCTTTTCTCGAGCTGACGAATCCGCTCGGCCGACACGTTGTACTTCTGCGCCAGGTCGTGCAGCGTGGCTTTCTCCTCGGCCAGCCAACGCTGGTAGAGAATGTCGCGGCTGCGTTCGTCCAGCACCTCCAACGCTTCGTGCAGGTTGGTGTTGGAGTTGTCACTCCAGTCGGCATCTTCCAGCTGACGGGCCGGGTCGTACCGGTGGTCTTCCAGGTAGTTGGCCGGCGATTGGAAAGCGCTGTCGTCGTCCGCTTCGGCGGCCGGGTCGAAAGCCATGTCATGGCCGGTCAGGCGACTTTCCATCTCGCGAACTTCCCGAGGCTCCACGCCAAGGCTTTCCGCGACGCGATGGACTTCTTCATTGTTCAGCCAGGCCAGACGCTTTTTCTGGCTGCGCAAGTTGAAGAACAGCTTGCGCTGGGCCTTGGTGGTCGCGACTTTCACGATGCGCCAGTTTCGCAGGATGAACTCGTGGATTTCCGCCTTGATCCAGTGCACCGCAAAGGACACCAGGCGTACGCCCATTTCCGGGTTGAAACGCTTGACCGCCTTCATCAGGCCAACGTTGCCTTCCTGGATCAGGTCGGCCTGGGCCAGCCCGTAGCCGGAATAGCTGCGGGCAATATGTACGACAAAACGCAGGTGGGCGAGCACCATCTGCCGAGCCGCCTCAAGATCCTGCTCATAATAGAGACTCTCGGCCAGTTCACGCTCCTGCTCGGGCGTCAGCAATGGAATGCTGTTCACCGTGTGCACATAGGCCTCGAGGTTCGCACCCGGGACCAGGGCATAAGCAGGTTGCAAAGAAGTGGTCATACGAAAAAACCTCCGACTCACATAACTCGTGCAGTTCAGCACTGCGAAAATTGACCGGGAACCGTAGGACAAGTTCCCACAAAGACTGAAAGGTCAATACGCGCAAAAAATACTATTTTGGAGCAAGCTCACGCAGGTGGCGTGCTACCGCAATCCATGCACCGATATAACCCAACAGCACCGCGCCAAGCAAGAGCGACACGCCGTCGGCGACTGGCACACCGGCCAGTGAAAAATCACTGCCGTACAAACCGGCCAATCCCACTACCGCATCGTTCAGCCAATCCAGGCCGAACGCCAATACGCCCCAGGACAGGATCCCGGCACCGAAGCCATACAGCGCCCCCATGTAGAGGAAGGGCCTGCGAACATAACTGTCCGTACCGCCGACGAGTTTAATCACTTCTATCTCTGTGCGGCGGTTTTCAATATGAAGACGAATGGTATTGCCTATCACCAAAAGTAATGCAGACACCAGAAGCACCGTCAGGCCGAAGACAAACCGGTCGCCGAGCTTGAGTATCGCCGCCAGACGCTCGACCCAGACTAGATCAAGCTGCGCCTGTTGTACCTTCGGCAACTCGGAAAGTCTTTGTCTTAATGCTTCAAGAGTGGGCTTGTCGACCTCGTTCGGTGTCACCAGCACCACACCCGGCAGAGGGTTTTCCGGCAGTTCCTTGAGGGCTTCGCCCAGGCCGGACTGCTGCTGGAACTCTTCAAGCGCCTGCTCGCGCCCCACGTATTCGGCATCGGCGACGCCCGGCATGGCCTTGATCTGCTCGCGCAGCGCCTGGCCTTCGCCCGGTGTCGCGTCCAGTTGCAAATAAAGGGAAATCTGCGCCGCACGCTGCCAGGAACCGCCCAGGCGCTCGACGTTGTTCAGCAGAAGTGACAGGCCCATCGGCAAGCTCAATGCCACCGCCATGACCATGCACGTAAAGAAGCTGCCGATGGGCTGCTTGCCCAGGCGCCGCAAGCTGTCGAGCAGGCTGGCGCGATGGCTTTCTACCCAGGCGCGCAACAGCGTGGCGAAATCCGGGCCGTCGTCATCGTCGCGCTTTTTCTTCGGCGGCTGCGGATCGGTGCCCTTGGGGGCCACGCGTTCCGCCACTTTAGGGCTGCGAGTCGCACTCATACGCCGGCCTCCCCATCACCGATCAATCGACCGCGCTGCAAAGTGAGCATGCGGTGACGCATACGTGCGATCAATGCCAAGTCGTGACTGGCGATCAGCACACTGGTACCTAAGCGGTTGATGTCTTCGAATACGCCCATGATTTCCGCCGCCAATCGCGGGTCGAGGTTACCGGTGGGTTCATCCGCCAACAGCAAGGCCGGGCGGTGGACAATGGCGCGAGCGATGCCGACGCGTTGTTGCTGGCCGGTGGACAGATCGCCAGGGTACAGGTCGGTCTTGTCCGACAGGGCCACGCGCTCCAGGGCCGAATCGACGCGCTTGACGATCTCGGCCTTGGACAGGCCAAGGATCTGCAGCGGCAACGCCACGTTGTTGAACACCGTGCGATCGAACAACAACTGGTGGTTCTGGAACACTACGCCGATCTGGCGCCGCAGATAGGGGATCTGCGCGTTGCTGATGGTGCTCAGGTCCTGCCCGGCCAGCAACAGCTTTCCAGTGGAAGGCCGCTCCATCGCCAGCAGCAAGCGTAGCAAGGTACTTTTACCGGCGCCGGAATGGCCGGTGACAAACAGAAACTCGCCCCGACGGACCCGAAAGCTCAGCTCATGCAAGCCGACGTGACCGTTCGGATAGCGCTTACCGACCTGTTCGAAACGAATCATGAATGCTCCCGCTCGGCAAACAGCGCCTGGACAAAGGGCTCGGCTTCGAAGGTGCGCAAGTCATCGATGCCCTCGCCCACGCCAATGTATCGAATAGGCAGGCCAAACTGCTTGGCCAGGGCAAAAATCACCCCGCCCTTGGCGGTGCCGTCGAGCTTGGTGAGGGCCAGCCCGGTCAGTTCGACGGTCTGGTTGAACTGCTTGGCCTGGTTGATGGCGTTCTGGCCAGTACCGGCGTCCAGCACCAGCAGGACTTCGTGAGGCGCGTCGGCGTCAAGCTTGCCGATCACCCGGCGGACCTTCTTCAGTTCTTCCATCAAATTGTCTTTGGTGTGCAAGCGACCGGCCGTGTCGGCGATCAGCACGTCGATGCCGCGAGCCTTGGCCGCCTGCACGGCGTCGAAGATCACCGAAGCGGAATCCGCGCCAGTGTGCTGGGCGATCACCGGGATCTTGTTGCGCTCGCCCCACACTTGCAGCTGTTCGACCGCCGCGGCGCGGAAGGTGTCGCCCGCGGCGAGCATGACTTTCTTGCCATCGAGCTGCAGCTTCTTCGCCAACTTGCCAATGGTGGTGGTCTTGCCGGCGCCGTTGACGCCGACGACCAGAATCACGAACGGTTTGTTCTGGGAGGCAATCACCAGTGGTTTTTCCACCGGCTTGAGCAGACTGGTGAGTTCGCCTTGCAGGGATTTGTACAGCGCGTCAGCGTCAGTCAGCTGTTTACGCGCAACCTTCTGGGTCAGGCTCTGGATGATCACCGAAGTGGCCTCGACGCCAACATCGGCGGTCAGCAGGCGGGTTTCGATGTCTTCCAGCAATTCGTCATCGATGACTTTCTTGCCCAGGAACAGACTGGCCATGCCTTCGCCAATGCTGGCGCTGGTCTTGGACAGGCCCTGCTTGAGACGGGCGAAGAAGCCGACCTTGCTTTCTTCGGCGGTGCGCGGGGACTCGTCCGGTGCGGGGACCTCGGCTGGGACAGGCTCTGGCTCAGGAATCGGTTGGACAGCGGCAGGCGCGATGTCGACAGCCGGCGCCTCGGCAACCAGCGTCTCGACCGGTTGCGTCGGGGCCGGAATCGGTGGAGTGACCTGCGCGGCCTTGGCATCCTCGACCAGCGCGACGGGCTCCTCCGCTACCGGCAAGACCGGCCAGAGTGTCTGTCCGGCGGGCGGGGTCAACGGTTGCTCGGCCACCGGTTCAGATTCAGGCGCGGATTCAGGCTGGGTCGGTTGCAGCACCGGCTCGGCGATCGGCAGGACAATGGGCGCAGCCTCTTCGACCACCGACTCGTCGGCGGGCTCAGGTTGCGGCTGTTCGACAACGGCTTCCTGCGGCTTCTTGCGCAGCCATCCGAACAGGCTTTTTTTCTCGCCAGCCTCAGCTGGGGTCTTCTTGTCGTCGTTGGAACCAAACATGGAGGACGGCTATCTCACGGTAGCGACGCGCCTGGAGGGCGCCTCGGTGATAAATATTCGATGCTGAACAGACTGCGTTTCATCCAGCTTGTTCACGCGCAACAGATTGTCGAAATGTCGCCAGGACACTTCAGCCTCGATTTTTCGAAGGACTGGCAAGACATCATCGGCGAAAACGCGGGCATCCACGAACAAACCCAACGCTTTTGCACGGAACTCAAACAACCCTGGGCCGATAAAAGACCCGATAGGCGTGGCCGCCAGTAAAACGGACCGTTATCCTAGCACCTCCTCGCCTGCTGAGGCTAAGACCCGGCAGGCAGCCCAACAGGTTTAAACACGAATGAATGCTCTTGCCCGCTGCGCCGCAGGCCTGCTGCTCTGCACGGTTTGTCTGCCCTTTTCAGCCTTGGCTGCCGATCCACAACCCACCCACGAATTTACCCTCGACAACGGCCTCAAGGTCGTGGTGCGTGAAGACCATCGCGCGCCGGTGGTCGTTTCCCAGGTCTGGTACAAGGTCGGATCCAGCTACGAAACGCCGGGCCAGACCGGTTTGTCCCATGCGCTGGAACACATGATGTTCAAGGGCAGCGACAAGATCGGCCCCGGCGAGGCATCGCTGATCCTGCGTGACCTCGGCGCGGAGGAAAACGCCTTCACCAGCGACGACTTCACGGCTTATTACCAAGTGCTGGCCCGGGATCGCCTGGCCGTGGCCTTCGAACTGGAAGCCGACCGCATGGCGAGCCTGCGCCTGCCACCGGAGGAGTTCAGCCGCGAGATCGAAGTGATCAAGGAAGAGCGCCGCATGCGCACCGACGACAAGCCCATGTCCAAGGCCTATGAGCGCTTCAAGGCCATGGCTTATCCGGCCAGCGGCTACCACACGCCCACCATCGGCTGGATGGCCGACCTGGAGCGGATGAAGGTCGAGGAACTGCGCCACTGGTACGAATCCTGGTACGTCCCGAACAACGCCACCCTGGTGGTTGTCGGCGACGTGACGCCGGACGAGGTCAAGACCCTGGCCCAGCGCTACTTCGGCCCGATTGCCCGGCGCGCCGTGCCGTCGGCGAAAATCCCGCTGGAGCTGGCCGAGCCTGGCGAGCGCAAGATCACCCTGCATGTGCAGACCCAACTGCCGAGCGTCATGCTCGCCTTCAATGTGCCAAGCATCGCCACCGCCACGGACAAGGCTTCGGTCAACGCGTTGCGGCTGATCTCGGCCCTGTTGGACGGCGGCTACAGCGGACGGATTCCGGCACAGCTGGAGCGTGGCGAAGAGTTGGTCTCCGGCGGCTCGTCGAATTACGACGCCTTCACCCGTGGCGATACGCTGTTCACCTTGTCGGCAACGCCCAACACCCAAAAGAACAAGACCCTGGCCCAGGCCGAAGCCGGTTTGTGGCGCTTGCTCGAACAATTGAAAACCACCGCCCCGACTGCCGCGGAACTGGAGCGCGTGCGCGCCCAAGTCATCGCCGGCCTGGTGTACGAGCGCGACTCAATCACCAGCCAGGCCACTGCCATCGGCCAGCTGGAAACAGTCGGTTTGTCCTGGAAGCTGATGGACACCGAACTCGCCGAACTGCAAAGCGTGACCCCGCAGGATATCCAGAAGGCAGCCCAGCTGTATTTCACCCGCTCGCGCCTGAGCGTCGCGCACATCCTGCCCGAGGAGAAAGCTCATGAGTGAGCGCATTTTATCGCGCCGGGGGCCACTGATTGCCCTGGCATTCATCGCGGTGGCTGGAGCGCTGGCGTTCTATTTGCTGCCGGCCACTGACGTCACCGCCAGCCAGGCCTTGGACAACGCCAAGTCCGGTAAAAAGCTGCAATCACTGGCCGAGCTGGACGGCAAGGCACCCAGCCGTCGCCAGCTCAACGTACAAACCTGGAAAACCGCTGACGGCGCCAAGGTGCTGTTTGTCGAGGCCCGCGAGTTGCCGATGTTCGACCTGCGCCTGACCTTCGCCGCCGGCAGCAGCCAGGACGGCAACGCTCCCGGGCTGGCGCAGTTGACCAACGCCATGCTCAACGAAGGTGTGGCTGGCAAGGACGTCAGCGCCATCGCCGAAGGGTTCGAAAGCCTTGGCGCGGATTTTGGCAACGGTGCCTTTCGGGACATGGCCGTGGCCTCGCTGCGCAGCCTCAGCGCGGCGGACAAGCGTGAGCCGGCGTTGAAACTGTTTGCCGAAGTGGTCGGCAAGCCGACTTTCCCCGCCGATTCCTTCGCGCGTATCAAGAACCAGATGCTCGCCGGCTTCGAGTACCAGAAGCAGAACCCTGGCAAACTGGCGGGCCTGGAATTGATGAAGCGCTTGTATGGCGATCATCCTTACGCCCATTCCAGCGACGGCACCGCGCAAAGCATTCCGCCGATCACCCTGGCCCAGGCCCAGGCTTTCCACGCCAAGGCCTATGCGGCTGGCAACGCGGTGATCGCGTTGGTGGGGGACCTGTCCCGTGCCGAGGCCGAAGCCATTGCCAACCAGGTGTCCGGCGCGCTGCCCAAGGGCCCCGCCCTGGCGAAAACACCGCCACCGGTGGAGCCGAAAGCGAGCGTCCACCACATCGAGTTCCCATCCAAGCAGACCAACCTGATGCTGGCGCAACTGGGCATCGATCGGGACGATCCAGACTATGCAGCCGTGTCCCTGGGCAACCAGATCCTCGGTGGCGGTGGTTTCGGTACGCGGTTGATGACCGAAGTCCGTGAAAAACGCGGCCTGACCTATGGCATTTATTCCGGCTTCACCGCCATGCAGGCCCGCGGCCCGTTCATGATCAATCTGCAAACCCGTGCGCAGATGAGCGAAGGCACGCTCAAGCTGGTGCAGGATGTATTCGCCGATTACCTCAAGAACGGCCCGACCCAAAAGGAACTCGACGATGCCAAGCGCGAGTTGGCCGGGAGCTTTCCGTTATCCACCGCCAGTAACGCCGACATCGTTGGCCAGCTCGGCGCCATGGGTTTCTACGATTTGCCGCTGAGCTACCTGGAAGATTTCATGCGCCAGTCACAGGAGCTGACGGTCGAGCAAGTCAAGGCAGCACTGAACAAACATTTGAGCACGGACAAGATGGTCATCGTCACCGCTGGCCCGACCGTGCCGCAAGAGCCGTTGCCGGCCCCCACTGACAAACCTGCCGAGCAGCCGCTCGGGGTCCCGGAGCACTAATGGCCCGTCCATCCAATTCCAGCAAGAAACCCGTGCACAACGGTGTGAACCAACTGCGCATCATCGGCGGCGAATGGCGCAGCCGACGCTTGAGCTTCCCGGATGCCCCAGGCTTGCGCCCGACCCCGGACCGGGTTCGCGAAACCCTGTTCAACTGGCTCGCACCTTACGTGGCGGGGGCCAAGGTGCTCGACCCTTTCGCCGGCAGCGGTGCGCTGTTTCTCGAGGCGTTGTCCCGGGGCGCCGCCATGGGCCAGGCGCTGGACGCCAGCAGCCTGGCGGTGTCCAGCCTGAAGGAACACCTGGGCACCCTGCGCTGCACCGTCGGCCAAGTACAGACGGCCGATGCGTTGCGCTACCTGGACAGCCAACCGGCGACGCCTTTCGACCTCGTCTTCCTCGATCCACCGTTCAACCAGAATCTGCTGCCCGCCGTCTGTGCATTGCTTGAAGACCGACAATGGCTGGCGGACGATGCATGGGTCTACACCGAAAGCGAAACAGCGCCTTCAACACTCGGTATGCCGAGCAACTGGCGCCTGCATCGCGAGCAGAAATCCGGCCGGGTCTTCTACGCGCTCTGGCAACGCACCGCAGGAGCAGTCGCACCCGCGTGAACCGAAGAACGCTTGGAAGGTGCGGTACTTAGTTACCGCACGCCGCCATCCTGGAAACGCCACAGTGAGTGACACAATTTTGTGAACCACTGAGGACGATTTTACCCATGGACATTTTTCGCAGCCGGATGCTGCTTTTCTTCTGGTTGGCACCGCTAGTGGCGGTCGCCGATTCTCCCCCCACCCACGAGTTCACCCTGGACAATGGCCTGAAAGTGGTCGTGCGCGAAGATCATCGTGCTCCACTGGTCAGCTCGCAACTCTGGTTCAAAGTTGGTTCGGCCGATGAAGCGCCGGGGCGTTCAGGACTGTCTCACGCGCTAGAACATATGGTTTACAAAGGTAGCCACAAGAGTTGTGCGGGCGAGGCCATGAAGACCCTGGATACCCTGGGCGCCGAATATAACGCCTTTACCGGAGAAGATTTCACCGTACATCATCAAACCCTTGAGCGTCGTCACTTGGGTGTCGCGTTCGAACTGATGGCCGACCTCATGTCGACCGCTCACCTGCGCGCCGACGACTGGTTGCCGGAAATTGCCGTGATCCAGGAAGAACGGCGCGAGAACCAGGACCACCCCGGAGAGCTGGCCCTGGAACGCTTTCTTAGCCTGGCCCATCTTTCAAGTGGCTACCGCACGCCCACCATCGGCTGGATGCACGACCTGCAGCGACTCGACATTGCTGATTTGCGCGACTGGTATCAAACCCGCTATGCGCCCGGCAATGCCGTGTTGGTCGTGGTTGGCGATGTCACGCTTGAGCAGGTCAAGCTGCTGGCACAAACTTACTTTGGGGCGGTAGCCGCCCGTCCTTTCACCGTGTCGCGGGCACCGCTGGAGCTGGACCGACCCGGCGAACGCAGGCTCATCCTTGGCGTACCCCACGCCACTAAGCAATTTCTCATGGCATTCAATGTCCCAGTGCTGGTGACTGCCGAGTCTCCTCGGACCGTGTACGCCTTGCGCTTGCTTCAAACGCTACTGGCAGGCTCAAGCAGCGCCCGACTGCAATCGCAGCTTCAATTCAAGACTCCGCTGTTCTCCGCCCTATCCTCCCGATACGACTGGCTGGGACGTGGCGACGGTCTTCTATTGATCGACGGCCGTATCTCCAATGCCTACACCGGCTCGTTCAATGAGGCCGAGGCGCGCGTGTGGCAAGAACTTGACAAGCTACGAACCGATCCCCCCGCGCCTGATGAACTGGAACGTGCCCGCACGCAACTGATCGCACAAAACATTTACGACCAGGACTCAATAGAGGGCCAGGGCCATTTCCTTGGCTCCTTGGTGAGCAACGGGCTGCCCTGGCGATTGATGAACGACGAAATTGCCGAGCTGAAAAAAGTAACCCCGGATGACATCCGACAAGCCGCCGCGACCTTTCTGACCCGTGATCGCCTGACCATAGCGCACATCCAAGGGGAGCAAACCCATGAATAAATCAGCTCACGTTGGCTGTCTTGCGATGCTGGGCATCGCACTGTTGGGTTGCTGCGCGCAAGCCTTGGCCGATACCGTTTCGAATGGCTCCACTGTGCGCCTGCAATCGCTGCTTGAGCCCGACATCGTCGCACCAAAGCCGCGTCCCCTGGCCGTCAAGGGCTGGAAGACAACGGCAGGCAGCAAGGTCTTGTTCATCCGTACGACGGCATCGCCGATGTTCGATGTCCATGTCAGCTTCGAGGCGGGAAGCGCCCGGAGCCCTGTCCCTGGCCTCGCCGGCGTAACCTACAGCATGCTCAACGAAGGCGTGCCAGGCATGGCAAGCTATCAAGCGATCATCGACACCTTTCAGAGCCTGGGGGCAAGGCTCGGCATGGGTATAGATCCGCAACGCAGCGCATTTTCCTTGCGCAGCTTGAGCGAAATGGAAAAGCGCACCCCTGCCCTGCGGTTGTTTTCGCAAATATTGGGCAACCCATCGCTCAGTGACGAAGCATTGGCAAGGGTGAAAAACGAGGCGAAAGACATACTTCTGCGTGACCGACAGAACCCGACGGACATCGCGCTACAACACCTCAAGGAACAACTGGCCCCCGAGCCCCCCTACGCCCAACCGATGTTCGGCACGAACGAGGCGCTGGACGCTCTGACACGCCAAGCGGTACAGGACTTCCATCGGCACGCCTACTCGGCTGTGACGGCGCAGATTACCTTGGTCGGCGACCTCACGCTCGAACAGGCCCAACTGATCAGCCAACAGATCAGCAGCGCCTTGCCCGGCACCAGCCAGGCCGCTAGCCCCAACGCCCCCTCATCGGTTGGCACGCCAACGAACAGCCATCTGGAACGGGCGCAGCAACAAACCCAACTTCTGCTCGCGCAGCCCAGCGTGCCGCGCAAGCATGCCGACTATCTTGCGCTGGATGCGGCGAACGTGATTTTCAAGAACCGGTTAATGACGGAGCTGAGGGAAAAGCGCGGCCTGGTGTATGGCACCGAGATCCTGCACTGGGACTGGGCCGATGGCGCCCTGGCGATCATCTCACTTCGGACCAGTCCACACTTCAACCAAGGCACTCAGGCGTTGGTGCGTTCAATGTTCACCGACTATCTGCGCGACGGACCAACGCAACAGGAAGTTGACCAACTGAAAGGCCGGAAGCGCAGTTCGATTGCTCATGACAGCGCCAACAATGCACAAATTCTCGATCAATTGGTCAGAATAAATCGAGATGACCTGCCGCTGGACCTGGACTACACCGTCCAACAGATACAGAAACTGACCCCCAGGCAAATAAAGGACACACTGAACCGCCATTTCGAAGCCGACGCCTGGCACATTGTGACGGTGGGTCCCACCGTCGAGCAGCAACCCTTGCCAGCGCCAGCGCCACCGTCGACCGATCCCCTTCCACAGGACAGATGTCGCGCCGCGCAAGCCTTTATGGCAATTTAGAGCTGCTGCGCCAGGCGCACCTCCACGCCTGGCGCCTATGCTTGAAATGACGAGATCCGACGTGCCTGTAGACTCCTCTATGTCCAGCCAAAGATTTACACCGGCCTTCGGCCTGGCTAATCCACACCTGCAGACGCTATGGGGGCCGCTTTGGCGCAAGACTGTCCACATCGCACGCGAGCGCGAACGGCTCTGGCTTGAAGACGGTGACTTCCTCGACCTCGACTGGCACGGCCCTCACAGCGCCGATGCGCCATTGGTCCTGGTGCTTCATGGGCTGACCGGCTCCTCGAACTCGCCTTATGTGGCGGGGTTGCAGCAAGCACTCGGCAACCGGGGCTGGGCCAGCGTCGCGTTGAATTGGCGTGGGTGCTCGGGGGAGCCGAACCTGTTGCCCCGCAGCTATCACTCGGGCGCCAGCGAAGACCTTGCCGCCACCCTCGCGCACCTGCGTGCCAGGCGGCCATTGGCGCCATTGTTTGCGGTGGGTTATTCGCTCGGCGGTAATGTATTGCTCAAGCATTTGGGAGAAACCGGCAGCGCCAGCCAATTGCAGGGAGCGGTGGCGGTTTCGGTGCCGTTCCGCCTGGATCAGTGCGCTGACCGCATCGGACAGGGGTTTTCCAAGTTCTATCAAGCGCACTTCATGCGCGAGATGGTGGCCTACCTGCGCAACAAACAGCGTCAGTTCCAGCATGACGGGCGCCATGAAGGGCTTGCGGCCCTGGCCGCGCTTGGGTCGCTGGACAACATGCGCACCTTCTGGGATTTCGATGGCCGGGTGACCGCGCCGCTGCACGGCTACTCGGATGCGGCTGATTATTATCGCCGAGCTTCCAGCCGCTACTTCCTGGCCGGGATAACAACGCCGACCCTGCTTATCCAGGCCGCAGACGATCCTTTCGTATTTCCCCACAGCTTGCCCGAGCCCGATGAGCTGTCCGGCTCGACCCGGCTCGAACTGCATGCCCAAGGTGGACATGTCGGCTTCGTCGACGGAACGCTGCGGCGTCCGGGCTATTACCTCGAACGACGCATACCCGAATGGCTGGCCGGCTTGGCCTCGCATGGCATTACTCGCCCTTCGCCACCCCGCGCTGCGGATCATTGATCCACTCGCTCCAGGACCCCGCATACAACTTGCCCAACGGATACCCAGCCAGGCACAGGGCAAACAGATTGTGGCAGGCCGTCACGCCGGAGCCGCAATAGGCCACCAATTCGGTCGGCGAGCGATCGCCCAGCGTTGTAGCGAAGCGCTGCTTGAGCTGATCGACCGGAAGAAATCGTCCATCCGCGCCGAGGTTGTCGGTGAAGGCCGCGCATTGCGCACCTGGAATGTGCCCGGCGACCGGATCGATCGGCTCGACTTCGCCCTTGAAACGGGGCAGTGCCCGGGCGTCCAGCAGCGTCATCTGCGGTCGGCCAAGGCGTTGTTGCAGGGCCTCGACATCAAGCAGCAAATCGGCGTCCGATGATCCATTGAAAGTACCCGGCTGGACGGCAGGCGGGCCGAGACTCAAGGGCAAGCCGGCCGCATGCCAGGCCTTGAGCCCGCCGTCGAGAATGTAGACGCCGTCGCGCTTGCCCAACCATGCCAGCAACCACCAGGCCCGGGCGGCATAGGCACCGGGGCCGTCGTCATACAGCACGACATCGCTGTCATTGTTGACGCCCCAGGCCTGGAGACGCGCGATCAAGGCTTGCGGTTCGGGCAACGGATGGCGCCCGGTCACACCCTTGATCACCGGCCCGCTCAGATCCCGCTCAAGGTCCGCGAACGACGCTCCGGCAATATGGCCTTCGGCGTAGCTGCGTTGGCCGTAGTCCGGATCCTCCAAGGCAAAACGACAATCAAGAATCACCAGCCCGGGATCTGTTCGCCTCTGTTCAAGGCCTTGGGGACTGATGAGTTGAGCGATGGGCATGGTGAGCTCCTGTAACGGGTTCAGGGGGTCCCGATCCTACTGCCCTTCCTCCAGGGTCTGGGCCAGTGGGACATAATATTCTTTGAACAATGCATTCACCGCTTCGCGGGCTTGATCGGTCACAAAACCCGCCTCCAGCACGAGCACCTGGTACACACCACGCTTGATGGCCTGTTCGCTCAGATGGCTGGAGTTTTCCCGGGTAGTGCAGAGAAACCGTACCCAGGAGGTCAGGATGATCCAGGCGTTGAGCGTCAGCGACTCGATCTGCACACGGTCCATCTCCAGGATGCCGGCGGCGACAAAGCCCTCGTAGATAGCGGTGCCATGGATCAGGCAGCGCTGGGAAAACCGTCGGTAGCGAGCCGCAAGTTCCGGGTCACTGTCGAGCAGATGTTCCAGGTCTCGATGCAGGAAACGGTAGCGCCACATTGCCGATAGCAGTTCCTGCAGATAGAAACGCTTGTCGTCCACCGTGGCTGGCCGCCCCTGGGGCGGGCGCAGGAAGCTGTCCACCAGGTTTTCGTATTCACTGAATAGCACGGCGATAATCGCCTGCTTGTTGGGGAAGTGGTAATAGAGATTCCCCGGGGACATGTCCATGTGGGCGGCGATGTGATTGGTGCTGATGCTGCGCTCTCCCTGCCGGTTGAACAACTCCAGGCTGTTCTGCACGATGCGCTCGCTGGTTTTTATTCGTGGGGCCATGGCTTGGGCTTTAATGAAAAAGTAATTGAAGGGCATCTTACGACCTATCGGTCACAGGATAAAACCCAAGCCATTTACCGCCGCTCATTTGACTTCTTAGAGCATAAGCTCTAGAAAGCACCGACGATAACAATTATCCGGTGCCGCCATGCCTGCCGACGTTGCTTATTTGCACGAGTCTCAACAGCACCTGGACCAACTCCAAGCACTCTTTGCCGCCCAGCGCCAAGCCTACGCCGCTCACCCGATGCCGCCGGCCGAACAACGCCGGCAATGGCTCAAGGCATTGCGTGAACTGTTGAGCAACGAACGACAGGCGCTGATCGATGCCGTCAGCGAGGATTTCAGCCACCGCAGCGCAGACGAAACATTGCTGGCCGAGCTGATGCCGAGCCTGCACGGCATTCATTACGCCAGCCGACACCTCAAGGGCTGGATGAAGCCTTCCCGGCGCAAGGTCGGCATCGCCTTCCAGCCGGCATCGGCCAAAGTGGTCTATCAGCCGCTGGGCGTGGTCGGGGTCATCGTGCCGTGGAACTATCCGCTTTTCCTGGCCATCGGCCCCTTGGTGGGGGCGTTGTCGGCGGGTAACCGGGTGATGCTCAAACTCAGCGAATCGACCCCCGCCACTGGTTTGTTGCTCCAGCAATTGCTGGCGCGGATCTTTCCTCAGGACCTGGTGTGCGTCGTGCTTGGCGAGGCGGATGTCGGCGTCGCGTTCTCCAGGTTGCCGTTCGACCACCTGCTGTTCACCGGCGCCACCAGCATCGGCAAGCACGTGATGCGTGCCGCCGCTGAAAACCTGACCCCCGTCACCCTTGAGCTCGGCGGCAAATCTCCCGCCATCGTTTCCGACGACGTACCCCTCAAGGACGCCGCCGAGCGCATCGCCTTCGGCAAGACCCTCAATGCCGGGCAAACCTGTGTGGCGCCGGATTACGTGTTGGTGCCCCAGCATCGGGTCGGGGCGTTCGTCGAGGCATATCGCGAGGCCGTTCGCGGGTTCTATCCGACGCTGAGCGACAACCCGGACTACACCGCGATTATCAATGAACGACAACTGGCGCGACTCAACGGCTATATCAGCGATGCCACCAGCAAGGGCGCGCTGTTGATCGAGTTGTTCGACCAGGGCCAGGGCCGACGCATGGCCCACAGCCTTTTGCTCAACGTCACCGATGACATGACCGTCATGCAGGACGAAATCTTCGGGCCGCTGCTACCCATCGTGCCTTACCAGCACCTCGACCAGGCGCTTGCCTACATTAACCAGCGGCCACGTCCGCTGGCGCTCTACTACTTTGGCTACAACAAGGCCGAACAGAATCGCGTGCTCGAACAAACCCATTCCGGCGGCGTATGCCTGAACGACACCCTGCTGCACGTGGCCCAGGACGACATGCCGTTCGGCGGCATTGGCGCCTCGGGGATGGGGCACTATCACGGCCACGAGGGTTTCCTGACCTTCAGCAAGGCCAAGAGCGTGTTGACCAAACAACGATTCAACGCCGCGAAGCTGATTTATCCGCCCTATGGCAAGCCGCTGCAGAAGCTGATCCAGAAGCTGTTTATCCGCTAACGATGGTCTCCCGGGTAATAACAATAATGAACCCAAGCCAGCCACGCCCCTCCTGAAAATGCCCCATCGCAACCCATGACAATAAGAGAGCCCGAGCATGCCCGTACTCGACCCGTTCCGCGAAGGCCTCGCCCGTGGCTGGACCACCAGCATCGGCGCCAATCCGCAGTTGTCGGTCTATGGATTGACCGCGCAACTGGCGATTGCCCTGGCCGAACGTCTGGAAAAAACATGAAAATATCGGATATTCGCAACGTCTATAGTGCGTTCTTACCCAACAGCCGACTTGGCCGACCGAGAAGGCTGCGATACCATCCGACTCCCCAACGGACTCCCGCCAGGACGACGCGATGAACCGAGTGTTGTACCCAGGTACCTTCGACCCTATTACCAAGGGCCATGGCGATCTGGTCGAACGCGCCTCGCGCCTGTTCGACCACGTGATCATTGCCGTTGCCGCCAGCCCGAAGAAAAACCCGCTGTTCCCGCTGGAACAACGTGTGGAGCTGGCTCGTGAGGTCACCAAGCATCTGCCCAACGTGGAAGTGGTTGGCTTTTCGACGCTGCTGGCGCATTTCGCCAAGGAAAAGAACGCGAACGTGTTCCTGCGGGGCCTGCGCGCGGTATCGGACTTCGAATATGAATTCCAACTGGCCAACATGAACCGACAGTTGGCGCCGGACGTCGAGAGCCTGTTCCTGACGCCGTCGGAGCGTTACTCCTTCATTTCTTCGACCCTGGTGCGTGAAATCGCGGCCTTGGGCGGCGACATCACCAAGTTCGTGCACCCAGCCGTGGCCGATGCGCTGACCCTGCGCTTCAAGAAATAGCCCTCTCTGGTCGCGACTCACTTCGCGGCCAGACCGCCGAGCAGGCGCAGTCCATCGCGCCAGCGTGCACTGCGCTCTTGATTGCGGCACAATTGCGCCTATTCGTTTTCAACTGCCCGGGCCCAACGCCCCGGCCGGAGTCTGCATGTCCCTGATCATCACCGACGACTGCATCAATTGCGACGTCTGCGAACCCGAGTGCCCGAACGAAGCCATTTCCCAGGGCGAAGAAATCTACGTCATCGACCCGAACCTGTGCACCCAGTGCGTCGGCCATTACGACGAGCCCCAGTGCCAGCAGGTCTGTCCGGTGGATTGCATCCCGCTGGACGAGGCTCATCCGGAGACTGAAGAACAGTTGATGGCGAAATACCGCAAGATCACGGGCAAGGCTTGAGTTTTCGGACGAGCCTACAGGCCTCACTCCTGCCGCTCAAACCCTTCCCCAATACACCCCAGGCAGCGCACGAAGGTGGCTTTCGCCGGGTCAACCACCAACGCCTTCCCCGCGTCGCCAACACCGCCACCCAACGCGGTGAACGGCAACGATACGACGAACGCCCCGGCACCGATCACAGTGGCCGCGAGTAGCAAAGGACGGGCAATCAGCAAGTCGCCGATCATGGCGAAAGCGGGCGGATTCTGGATGGTATAGCGCGGGTCACCGCTCTCGGTGTTTGCCAGGACAGGCAAACCGACACTCAGCGAGAGTGCCAGAACGAAAGGTCGAAGCAGATTCATTGG
Organism: Pseudomonas sp. Z4-20; assembly: GCF_051131955.1. Taxonomy (NCBI): domain Bacteria; kingdom Pseudomonadati; phylum Pseudomonadota; class Gammaproteobacteria; order Pseudomonadales; family Pseudomonadaceae; genus Pseudomonas; species Pseudomonas sp. Z4-20. Next base: position 358,543 of record NZ_CP071641.1, on the reverse strand, counting down.
GGGAAATCCTTCGGCTAGGCAGTATGACTACTGACTATAGACCGTAGGACGAATCAGCTCTGGCAGCGTGGACACCAGACGCTCGCACGCTGGCCCAGGCGGATTTCCCGCAGGCCCGTGCCACAGATCTTGCAAGGCTGCCCGCCCCGCCCGTAGACGAACAATTCCTGCTGGAAATAACCGGGCTGGCCATCGCCGCCAATGAAGTCCCGCAACGTGGTCCCGCCACGTTCGATGGCATGGGCGAGGATGCGTTTGATCTCGATCGCCAGCTTCAGGTAACGCGCCCGGGAGATGCCGCCCGCCTCGCGACGTGGATCGATCCCGGCGGCAAACAGCGCTTCTGTCGCATAGATGTTGCCGACGCCAACCACCACCGCGTTGTCCATGATGAACGGCTTGACCGCCATCGAACGCCCACGGGAGAGTTGGAACAATCGTTCGCCGTCAAAAAGATCGGTCAGCGGCTCCGGCCCCAGGCGAATCAGCAATTGGTGGTTGAGCGGATCGAGGCTCCAGAGCATCGCTCCAAAGCGCCGAGGGTCGGTGTAGCGCAAGGCCAGGCCGGACTCCAACTCTATGTCGACATGCTCATGCTTGGCGGCGGGCATGCCGATTTCAACCAGCCGAAGGTTGCCGGACATGCCCAGATGACTGATCAGCGTGCCGACCTCGGCATTGATCAACAGGTACTTCGCGCGCCGCTCCACCTGAACGATGCGCTGCCCCGAAAGCCGCACGTCGAGATCTTCCGGAATAGGCCAGCGCAAGCGGCCGTCGCGCACCAGCACGCGGCTGACCCGCTGCCCTTCAAGGTGCGGCGCAATTCCGCGACGAGTGGTTTCGACTTCCGGCAGTTCTGGCATGGGGGTCTCGAATCAGGCGACGGTTGGCACTCAACGAGTGGCCAGGTCGCGAATTTCCTGTTTCTGGGTCTGGAAGTCGTACTCCGACAACCCTATGTAATCGAGCACCAGCGGGCCGACGCACTGCCACTCGCGGTCTTCGGCCTGATTGCCCAATACCCGATGGGACGCGCAGATGTTTTCGGACATCTTCAGGATCGCCAAGAGGTTCTTCAGCGGGCTGTTATTGCGCGAAGAGTCGTCGCTGAAAATCGCCAGCGCATTGTGATGGTTGGCGATGGCCTGGCTGACGTGATCCGGCAGGCGCCAGGACTTGGATGTGTAATAGCCGACCACCGCATGATTGGTGTTGAACACGCGGTTTTCGGTATCCACCACGCGGCATTCGGCGCTGGCGTTGGCATAGGCCTCCTCCAGCACGCTCATGTACGTGGGGAACTGCTTGAGCATCAGTGGCACGCCGCAATCATGGAACAACCCCAGCGCGTAGGCTTCGTCACCGTTGTGCAGACCGACGCGCTTGGCGAGGGTCAGGCAGGTCATAGCCACGTCCTGGGCGGTGTCCCAAAAGCGATTCAGGACCACGATCGCATCATCGTGCAACGCGCCCTTGATCGATTGCGCGTTGATCAGGTTGATGATCGAGCGGCTGCCCAGCAGGTTCACGGCGCGCTGGATCGAGGTGATCTTGTTGCTCAAGCCGTAATAGGGCGAATTGACGATCTTGAGCAAGGCACCCGAGAGTCCCGGGTCCTGGGAAATCAGCTTGGCGATGGTCTCCAGGTCCGGATCGGGCATGTACTGCTCCATCTGCAAATCCACCATGATTTGCGGCTGGGGCGGCACACTGATGCCTTGAAGGGACTGTTGGATCTGTTCGGCGGTAAGCTCTTTGGACATGGGGTACACACTCTGGGCCAGGCAGGGATTCTAACCCTTAAAGATGGATCCGATACACCGCCAGGCCACCGATCGTCCTCCAAGCCCGCCAATCCCTGCAACACGGTATACTCCCGCTCTTTTTTCCGGAGCGACGTCATGTCCCTGCCTAGCCTGCGCCTCAAAGCCAACGCCGACCGTCGCCTGCGCGCCGGCCACCTGTGGGTCTACAGTAACGAAATCGACGTGGCCGCCACCCCGCTGCACGGCTTCAAGGCCGGCGACCAGGCAATCCTCGAGGCCGCAGGCGGCAAGCCGCTGGGCATCGTTGCGATGAGCCCCAACAACCTGATCTGCGCGCGCCTGCTGTCACGCGACGTGAAGCTGCCACTGGACAAGTCGCTGCTGGTGCATCGTCTCAACGTCGCGTTGTCCCTGCGCGAGCGGCTGTTCGACAAGCCATTCTATCGCCTCGTCTATGGTGATTCCGACCTGCTGCCGGGCCTGGTGGTCGACCGTTTCGGCGACATCCTGGTCGTGCAGATCGCCTCCGCGACCATGGAGGCCCATAAGGACGACGTGATCGCCGCCCTCACCCAGGTACTGAAACCCAGCGGCATCCTGTTCAAGAACGACTCCGCCGCCCGTGACGCCGAAGGCCTGAACCGCTATGTCGAGACCGTGTTCGGCCTCGTGCCGGAGTGGGTGGCGCTGGAAGAGAACGGGGTGAAGTTCGAAGCGCCGGTCATGGAAGGCCAGAAAACCGGCTGGTTCTACGATCACCGCATGAACCGCGCACGCCTGGCACCCTATGCCAAGGGCAAGCGCGTATTGGATCTGTTCAGCTACATCGGCGGCTGGGGCGTGCAAGCCGCGGCATTCGGTGCCAGTGAAGTGTTCTGCGTCGATGCCTCGGCCTTCGCCCTCGACGGTGTCGAGCGCAACGCCGCATTGAACGGCTTCGCCGAGAAGCTGACCTGCATCGAAGGCGACGTGTTCGAAGCCTTGAAAGAGCTCAAGGCCAGCGAAGAGCGCTTCGACGTGATCGTCGCCGACCCTCCTGCCTTCATCAAGCGCAAGAAAGACTTGAAGAACGGCGAAGGCGCCTACCGCCGCCTCAACGAGCAAGCCATGCGCTTGCTCAGCAAGGACGGCATCCTGGTCAGCGCGTCGTGCTCCATGCACCTGCCCGAAGACGATCTGCAGAACATCCTGCTGACCAGCGCCCGTCACCTGGACCGCAACATCCAACTGCTCGAACGCGGCGGCCAGGGGCCCGACCACCCGGTACACCCGGCCATCGCCGAAACCCGCTACATCAAGAGCATCACCTGCCGGTTGTTGCCCAACAGCTGAGGCCGGGCGGGGCCAGTGCCGTAGCGCTGTGCCCCCCGACTGGCAACCAGATCGCAGCCTTGGCTGCGATTTTTTTTGCGCGCCTGAATAAGTCTGTAGGAGCCCACCCACGCAATTACCAGAACCGTCCTACTCAATCTCCCCGTGACTGGCGGCCATGACGCATTAGGATTGAAAGCGACCCTCAGGTAAGCCTTGGAACGCCTCATGACTGATCCGCAAAACCGCCTGGCGGCCCGCAAACCAGCCACCGTCGGCTTGTTGCTGACGCTGACACTGCTTGGTGTCTTTCCAATCGATGTCGTGCTGCCCTCGTTCCCCGCCCTGTCCGGGCATTTTGAACGTCCATCGTCGGACATTGCCCTGTCCGTCAGCCTGTTCGCGGTGGGTATCGCCCTTTCGCAACTGCTGGTCGGTCCGCTTTCCGACGTCATGGGGCGAAAAAACCTGCTGCTGATCGGGATTACCGTTTCAGCCGTTGGCGCAACAGGTTGCGTGCTTGCCGAGGGCTACTGGTCTTTTTTGCTGTCCCGTATCGTCCAGGCCTTGGGGTGTGGCTGTTTCGTGCTGTCCCAAGCGCTGATCCAGGACCTGTTCACCGGCCAGGAACAGCAGCGACTGCGAATCTTTCTGGTCACCTGCGGGGGGATTTTCATTTCCGTTTCGCCACTGGCCGGCACCGGGCTGCAAAGCTGGATGGGCTGGCGTGGCAGTTTCCTGGCCTTCATCGCCCTGGCAATCGGTGCATTCATCGGCACCAGTCGTCTACTTCAACGCTGCGCGGCGGGCAGCCCACCCAGGCGCCTGGATTTCATCGCCGCCTATCGAAAAGTCTGCGGCGACTTCAATTTCATGGCCTATTGGCTGACCTCGGCACTGGCGTTTTCCTGCCATTTTTCGTTTATCGTCATTTCACCGCTGGTGCTGATCGACCAACTGCACTTGTCACTCGAGGCTTTTTCCCTGGCGCTGTTAGGCTACGGGCTGGCCTATATCGGTGGCGGAGCCGTCGCGACCGTGCTGAGCAACCGAATCGATCCACAGGCGCAAATCATCACGGGCCTGGGCCTGATTCTCGGCGCAGGCCTGCTGATGCTGGGGCTCGCCAATCTCCTGGGCTTGTCAGTCACCACCCTGTTGCTGCCCATGATCGTGTGCACCACCGGAACGACCATCGCCCGCGCCGCCGCCCACACCCAAGCCATGAATAGATTTCCCGGGCAGGCCGGCACATCCGCTTCGGCCGGTAGCGTGCTGATCTTCATCGCCGGCGGGCTGACCAGCGCCTCGATCAGCCTCACCCCACTGGACTTGCAGCTCACCCTGGCCCTCGGCTTGGTCCTGCTCAGCCTGCTGGGGCTGGCCCTCAATGCCCTGGTCCGGCAGCATGGCAAAGGGTTGTTGGCGGGTTGAACCCTGCCAGTCGTCATCCCGTGCACGACATTGGCGCCCGATCAGCGCTTTGCGTCATTTCATCCTGGCCCCAGCGGTGTAGAATCGTGGCATTCATCGCCATTCATCCCCGGCGGGTTTATGAGCTCATGCTGAGGCGCGCAGCGATCCTGCACAGTCATCGGCCACTTCCGGACACACCGCCAATCCCGAGTGTTCCGGACGTCAACAGAAGCTCACTTCCCCATTGATACCTGATAAGTACCTGATTAGCCGCCCGGAGTGCTCCATGCCTGATTATCGTTCCAAGACATCCACCCATGGCCGCAACATGGCCGGCGCCCGCGCATTGTGGCGCGCCACGGGGATGAAGGATGACGACTTCAAGAAGCCGATCATTGCCATTGCCAACTCCTTCACCCAGTTTGTACCGGGCCACGTGCATCTCAAGGATCTGGGACAACTGGTCGCCCGTGAAATCGAACGCGCCGGCGGCGTCGCCAAGGAATTCAACACCATCGCCGTGGACGACGGCATCGCCATGGGCCACGACGGCATGCTGTATTCGCTGCCCAGCCGCGAAATCATCGCCGACTCGGTCGAATACATGGTCAACGCCCATTGCGCCGACGCCATTGTCTGCATCTCCAACTGCGACAAGATCACCCCAGGCATGCTCATGGCCGCCCTGCGCCTGAACATCCCGGTCATCTTCGTTTCCGGTGGTCCGATGGAAGCCGGCAAGACCAAGCTCGCCAGCCACGGCTTGGACCTGGTCGACGCCATGGTAATCGCCGCCGACGCCAGCGCCTCTGACGAGAAGGTTGCCGAGTACGAACGCAGCGCCTGCCCGACCTGCGGCTCTTGCTCCGGCATGTTCACCGCCAACTCGATGAACTGCCTGACCGAGGCCCTGGGCCTGGCGTTGCCGGGCAACGGCTCGACGCTGGCCACCCACAGCGATCGCGAACAGTTGTTCCTGCAGGCTGGCCGGACCATCGTCGAACTGTGCAAGCGCTACTACGGCGAGAACGACGAGTCGGTATTGCCGCGCAATGTCGCCAACTTCAAGGCGTTTGAAAACGCCATGACCCTGGACATCGCCATGGGCGGTTCCACCAACACTATCCTGCACCTGCTGGCCGCCGCCCAGGAAGCCGAGATCGATTTCGACCTGCGCGACATCGATCGCTTGTCTCGCAGCGTGCCGCAATTGTGCAAGGTCGCGCCGAACATCCAGAAGTACCACATGGAAGACGTGCACCGCGCCGGCGGGATCTTCAGCATCCTCGGGTCGCTGGCCCGTGGCGGCTTGTTGCATACAGACCTGCCGACGGTACACAGCAAGACCATGGCCGACGCCATCGCCAAGTGGGACATCACCCAGACCACCGACGAAGCCGTGCATCATTTCTTCAAGGCCGGCCCGGCGGGCATTCCGACGCAAACCGCGTTCAGTCAGTCGACTCGCTGGGAAACCTTGGACGACGACCGTGAGAACGGCTGCATCCGCAGTGTCGAACACGCCTACTCCCAGGAAGGCGGCCTCGCCGTGCTGTATGGCAACATCGCCCTGGATGGCTGCGTGGTAAAGACCGCCGGTGTCGACGAATCGATCCATGTGTTCGAAGGCAACGCCAAGATCTTTGAAAGCCAGGACAGCGCCGTGCGCGGCATCCTCGCCGATGAAGTGAAGGCTGGCGATATCGTGATCATTCGCTACGAAGGCCCGAAGGGCGGCCCGGGCATGCAGGAAATGCTCTACCCGACCTCCTACCTGAAATCCAAGGGCCTGGGCAAAGACTGCGCATTGCTCACCGACGGCCGCTTTTCCGGTGGCACCTCGGGCCTGTCCATCGGCCACGCCTCGCCGGAAGCCGCTGCGGGCGGCGCCATTGGCCTGGTGCGCGATGGTGACAAGGTGCTGATCGATATTCCGAACCGTTCGATCAACCTGTTGATCAGCGATGAAGAACTGGCCGAACGCCGGGCCGAACAGGACAAGAAAGGCTGGAAACCGGTGGAAGTGCGTCCGCGCAAAGTCACCACCGCCCTCAAGGCCTACGCCCTGCTCGCCACCAGCGCCGACAAAGGCGCGGTGCGTAACAAGGCGATGTTGGGATAGAAGCAGTTGCAAGCTGCAAGCCACAAGCTGCAAGCACATCGCATCGGCTTGTAGCTTGTAGCTTGTAGCTTGTAGCTTGTAGCTTGTAGCTTGTAGCTTGCAGCTTGCAGCTTGTAGCTTGTAGCTTGTAGCTTGTAGCTTGTAGCTTGTAGCTTGTAGCTTGTAGCTTGTAGCTTGCAGCTTGCAGCTGCTCCTACTGGATATCTTCAGGCTTGACGATCACCCAGTTCTTGTCCGCCGTCACCGGCAACCCTTCCTTGGCCTGGGCCGCCGCGTGCTTGGCCATCATGCCGTTTATCTGCGTCATGTATTTATCCTTGCGATTGACCCACAAGTGGATGCCGCCCTTGGCCACGTCTACATCATGGAACAGCATGTAGCCGTCGCTGCTCGGTGTGTCGCCAGCCACCAGCACGGGCTTTTTCCATTCATCGATGTAGGTCAGGATCGCCGCGTGCTTGCCGGCCATCCACGTTGCCGGGGTCCACAGGTAAGGCGTGTATTCCAGGCCAAGATTGGCCTTCTCATCATATTTGCCCGCGGTGATCTGCTTGCGCGCGGTGGTCAGCTCGCCGGTCTTGCGATCCTTGAGCAGTGTGGTCACGCCGATCACGTTCTGCGGCTTGAGGTTGTAGCCATATTTAGGATCCGAGGCGACCATGCGCACCAGTTCCTCGGAAGCGGCGGTCATGACATAGACCTCGATGCCGTTTTCCATCAGCTTGTTGTACAGCTCGGCCTGGCCGGTGAAGATTTTCGGCGGGTTGACGTTGTACTGGACCACCTTGTCGCCCTCGTAATAGGTGGTCGGCACCGGCTTGCCGGACGCCATCAGCTCATCGACATAGCCCTTGAGTTCCTTGAGCGTGAAGCCCGAGAACACCTGGGCCACCCACGGATAGCAGACCATGTCGTCCACTTCGCACAGGCGGTAGTAGTAACTGAACAGGCTTTCCTTGTGTTCGGCCGTGTCCTTGAACGGCATCAGCTTCAAGGATGGGTCCAAGGTCTCCCGGGTGATGAGGCCCTTGTTCTCCATGAACGGCAGCAACGATTCCTCAAGGTCGTAGCGGTAACTGGTGTTGTCCATGTCGAACACCGCGAAGTTACCCTTGTTGGCGTTGGCCGCGATCATCGCATCCAAGGCCTTGGCCTGCTCCGCCGGCCAGTGCTTGAGTTCGGTGGCGAGCACTTGGCCGGCGAGACCAAGACTCAAGGCGACAGCGAGAAAACGAGGTGCGAGCTTCATCGGCATTTCTCCCGGGTTCAAAGAGCTCGACGCTAACAAATGCGTATGACAGTCCTCGCCCAGCCGCGACCACTTGCGTCCTGATAACGCCAGTGGCATACCCGCAAACGCCAAGTCCTTATTCCATAAACGACAATCAACATGCCTTTTTAGTATTAAATCATTAGATATCAAGCTGTTAGGCTTCCCGGCTCACAGTCGCGGCTTCGGGCGACTGGCACGTCTTATCGGAGTCTCTTTTGATGAATCTGCCGCTGATACTCAACCTGCTGGTGTTTCTCGCGTTACTGTTCGGCCTGGCACAAACCCGTCACCGCACTTGGAGCCTGGCCAAGAAAGTGTTGCTGGCGCTGGTATTGGGCGTGGTGTTCGGTATCGCTCTACATACGATCTATGGCGCCGGCAACCCGGTGCTCAAGGCTTCGATCGGCTGGTTCGACCTGGTGGGCAACGGGTACGTGCAATTGCTGCAAATGATCGTGATCCCGCTGGTCTTCGCCTCGATCCTCAGCGCCGTGGCCCGCCTGCATAACGCCTCGTCCCTGGGCAAGATCAGCTTCCTGACCATTGGCACGCTGCTGTTCACCACCGCCATCGCCGCGCTGATCGGCATCGGCCTGACCAACCTGTTCGGCCTCACCGCCGAAGGCCTGGTGGCCGGCACCCAGGAACTGGCGCGCCTGCAAGTGATCCAGAGCGATTACGCCGGCAAGGTCGCCGACCTGAATATCCCGCAACTGTTGCTTTCGTTCATTCCGCAAAATCCCTTTGCCGACCTGGCGCGGGCCAAGCCGACGTCGATCATCAGCGTGGTGATTTTCGCAGCGTTCCTCGGTGTCGCGGCGTTGCAACTGCTCAAGGATGACGCCGAGAAAGGCCAGAAAGTGATCAACGCCATCGACACCTTGCAGAGCTGGGTGACGCGCCTGGTGCGTCTGGTGATGAAGCTGACCCCGTACGGCGTGCTGGCACTGATGACTAAAGTGGTGGCCGGTTCCAACCTGCAGGACATCATTAAGCTTGGCAGCTTCGTTGTGGTCTCGTATCTGGGACTGGGGTTGATGTTCGTGGTCCATGGCTTGCTGGTGTCCGCTGCCGGGATCAACCCGTTGCGCTTCTTCCGCAAGATCTGGCCGGTGCTGACCTTCGCCTTTACCAGCCGCTCCAGCGCCGCCACCATCCCGTTGAGCATCGAGGCCCAGACCAGCCGCCTCGGCATACCCCGGGCGATTGCCAGCTTCAGCGCCTCGTTCGGCGCCACCATCGGCCAGAACGGTTGCGCCGGGCTTTATCCGGCGATGCTGGCGGTGATGGTCGCGCCGACTGTAGGTATCAACCCACTGGACCCGGTGTGGATCGCGACGCTGGTGGCCATCGTGACCTTGAGTTCGGCCGGGGTGGCCGGCGTCGGTGGCGGCGCGACGTTCGCCGCGCTGATCGTGCTGCCGGCCATGGGCTTGCCGGTCGCGCTGGTGGCGCTGCTGATTTCGGTCGAGCCGCTGATCGATATGGGCCGCACGGCGTTGAACGTCAGCGGTTCGATCACCGCCGGGGCGATTACCAGCCAGGTGATGCAGCAGACCGATAAGGTACTGCTGGAAGCTGACGAACATGCAGAGCTGGTGCACGCTTGAGCGGCGGCACCGGAGATTGATCGTTCCCACGCAGAGCGTGGGAACGATCTAAGGTCTACGCCTGACTCAACGCTTCTCCCACACTTCAAAGCTATAGGCCGGCTTGTCCCCTTCAGCCGGGTTCGGCTGGTTCGAGACCAGTCTCCACTGGCTCGGATCGAACTCCGGAAACCATGCGTCCCCTTCCGGGCTCAGCGCAACGCGGGTCAGGTACAACCGATCCGCCTGATCCAGCGCCTGGGCATAAAGCTGGGCGCCGCCGATCAGCATCAGCTCATCGGCGCCCTGCTCCAACGCCCACACCTCGGCCCGTTCCACCGCGGCTTCCAGCGAAGAAAACACCTGCGCGCCTTCGAGCACGAGGCCCGGCTGGCGGCTGACTACGATGTTCAAGCGCCCCGGCAACGGTCGGCCGAGGGAATCCCAGGTCTTGCGTCCCATGATGATCGGCTTGCCCAAGGTGGTGGCCTTGAAGTATTTGAAATCCCCCGGCAAATGCCAGGGCATGCTGTTGTCGATGCCGATCACCCGGTTTTCACCGAGGGCTGCGATCAGGCTTAAGGGAAGAGTTTTTTTCATGATGGCGAGAATACCAGAGGCCCGGACAGGCGCCACAGCGGTTATGCTGATTCCTCATTCGAGCAACGGAAGCCCTCGTGACTGAACTGCAAAACCTCTGGTTGACCGAGACGGTACGCCTGCGTGAAGAACACGCCGGCCCGCTTGAGGACCAGGAAGCCAATCGCCTGGCCCGCGCGGCGGGAGGCGATCTGTCCACCCGTATCCGCCACCGCGCCCGCTCGCTGGCCGAACGCGATGGCCTCACCCAAGCCATGCGCCACTGGCTGCAAGGCGCGCGCCTGGCGCTAGTGGTGCTGGCGGTGCTCGCCACGCTCAGCGGCGCCGGCCTGGGGTTCGCAGCCCTTGGCGATGGACGCGCGCCGGTCAACGTATTCTGGGCCCTCGGCAGTCTGCTGGGGCTGAACCTGCTGCTGCTCATCGGCTGGGCGCTGGGCCTGATCTTCGCCGGCGAGCAAGGCGCCACGCTGGGACGCCTGTGGCTGTGGCTCAGCGAAAAACTCGCCCGCGACGCCAAGGCTGCCCAACTGGCACCGGCCCTCCTGCTGTTGCTGCAACGGCACAAGCTCAATCGCTGGGTCCTCGGTGTATTGGTCAACGGTTTGTGGTTGCTGGCCATGCTCAGCGCAATGGTAATCGTCTTGATGTTGATGGCGACCCGGCGTTACGGCTTCGTCTGGGAAACCACCCTTCTCGGTGGCGAAACCTTCGTCGTCCTGACCCAGGCCCTTGGGGCGCTGCCTGCGCTGCTTGGGTTCAGCGTGCCGACCGTCGAGATGATCCGCGCCAGTGGCGACGCCGCGTTGAACATCGAGAGCGCTCGCCAGGCCTGGGCTGCGTGGCTGGTCGGCGCACTGCTGGTCTACGGTGTGCTGCCGCGCCTGTGCCTGGCCCTGCTGTGCCTGTGGCGCTGGCGCCGTGGTCGCGCCGGGCTGCGCCTGGACCTGAACCTGCCGGGCTACGCTCAGTTGCGCGAGCGCCTGATGCCCAGCAGCGAACGCCTGGGGGTCAATGACGCCGCGCCCGCGCAGTTGCATCAGGTCGAGCGCACAGTCGATGCGATGGAGAGTAACGGCGCATTACTGGTGGCCATCGAGCTGGACGAACGCCCCTGGCCGCCGAAGCTGCCCGACTCGGTGAAGAACGCCGGCATTCTCGACAGCCGCGAGTCTCGCCACAAACTCCTCGAACAACTGTCACGCTTTCCTCCCGCGCGCCTGGCGATTGCCTGCGATCCCCGGCGCTCGCCAGACCGTGGCAGCCTGGCGTTGATCGCCGAACTGGCGCGCAGCGCCAGCGCCACCCGCGTCTGGCTGTTGCAGGCGCCGACTGGCGAAGCGCTGGATGGCGAGCGCCTGGGTGACTGGCACAACGCGCTGCAACAATTGCAACTGCCGTTCGCCGACTGTGCGCCGTTGAACTGGTTGGAGACCGGCCATGACTGACTCCATCAAGCCATTGAAACTTGCCGTGGTCGGCCACACCAATGTCGGCAAGACGTCCCTGCTGCGCACCTTGACGCGAGACGTCGGCTTCGGCGAGGTCTCTCATCGGCCGAGCACGACCCGGCACGTCGAAGGGGCTCGCTTGTCAGTGGACGGCCAAGCGCTGTTGGAGTTGTACGACACGCCCGGGCTGGAAGACGCCATTGCCCTGCTCGATTATCTCGAACGCCTGGAGCGGCCGGGTGAACGCCTGGACGGTCCGGCACGCCTGGCGCGCTTCCTTGAGGGCAGCGAGGCGCGGCAGCGCTTCGAGCAGGAAGCCAAGGTGCTGCGGCAACTGCTCGCCAGCGATGCCGGGCTCTACGTAATCGATGCACGGGAGCCGGTGCTGGCCAAATACCGAGATGAATTGGAAGTGCTCGCCAGTTGCGGGAAACCGTTGCTGCCAGTGCTCAATTTCGTCAGCAGCGCCCACCATCGCGAACCCGACTGGCGCGAAGCCCTGGCACGGTTGGGCCTGCATGCGCTGGTACGCTTCGACAGCGTCGCCCCGCCCGAGGACGGCGAACGCCGGCTCTATGAAAGCCTCGCGCTGCTGCTGGAAAGCGCTCGCGAATCCTTGGAGCGCCTGATCGTCGATCAACAGGCCCAGCGCCTGGCTCGCCAGCAGAGCGCAAAGCGATTGATCGCCGAACTGCTGATCGACTGCGCCGCCTGCCGACGCAGCGTCGCCAGCGAAGCCGACCTGGAGCGCGAGGCCATCGGTCAGTTGCGCAACGCCGTGCGTCAGCGGGAGCAGCGCTGCGTCGAGGCCTTGCTCAAGCTCTATGCCTTCCGCCCGCAAGATGCAGCCGCCAGCGATTTACCGCTGCTGGACGGCCGCTGGGGTGATGATCTATTCAATCCCGACACACTCAAGCAGTTGGGCGTACGGGTCGGTGGCGGGATCGCGGCGGGCGCGGCGGCGGGCGCTGGCGTGGACTTGCTGGTGGGCGGCCTGACCCTTGGCGCCGCCGCCCTGGCCGGGGCCATTGCCGGCGGCGCGCTGCAAACGGCCCGCAGCTATGGCAACCGGTTGATGGGCAAGCTCAAGGGCCAGCGGGAGTTGACGGTGGATGACAACGTACTGCGACTATTAGCCCTGCGTCAGCGGCAACTGCTGCAAGCGATCAATCACCGCGGCCACGCGGCGATGGACAGCATCCGCATCGACGCGCCCCAGGACAAGACCTGGCGCGAAGGCAAGCTGCCCGAAGCGCTGGGCAAGGCGCGGGCGTACCCGCAGTGGTCGTCGCTCAACCCCCAGCCAAAATTGAGCCAGGCTGAACGGCAGGAGCAGATCGAGCTCCTAGCCGAGCAGTTATAGACAACACAACCCCCGTGGCGAGGGAGCTTGCTCCCTCGCCACGAAGAGCGGTCGTGTGCGCCTTTACGCTTTGCTCAACGCATCGAGCGCCAACGCCGCTTCAGCCAGTTCCAACTCGCTGAACACCCGGATGCCATTGCGCTTGAGCAGCGCCGCCGTCACGCCTTCTCCACGCACCTTCACGCCGCTGAACGTCCCGTCATAGGTCAGCAGATTTCCGCAGGATGGACTGTTGGCTTTAAGCACCGCGATTCGTATGTGGTGTTCCCGCACAAGGTCCAACGCCTGATACGCGCCCGACAGGAACTGCTCGCTCACGTTCTCGCCCGCCGTGGTGATCACCGCCGCATCGCCATCAAGCACCTGCGCGCCCTGTCCGCCAAGAATCTCCGCCGCCGCCCGAGGCGTGGGCAAGCCGCCGGCGACTTCCGGGCACAGCGGCACGACCCGGCCTTCGTCGAGCCATTGCTGGAGCCGGTCGAATAGACCACTGGCGCCACCGTCGTAGCGCACGCGGTGGCCGAGCAGGCAGCGGCTGACGAGAATCTTTTCCATGTTCAGAACAACTCGTTGCCGCGGCGTCGGAACCAACCGGTCAAGGACAGCCGATCCCGTGTGGCCGGCAGCACTTCATGGGGAATCTCCCCCGATAGAAACACCACCAGGCATCCGCCCGTGGGCACCACATCGTGGGCCGCGCCTTCGTCCAGGTACATGCGCAACTGGCCGCCATGCTCCGGCAGCCAGGCGTCGTTCAGGTAGAGCACCGCCGAGACCATGCGCCGATCGTCATCACGAAAGCGGTCGACATGCTTGAGATAGAAAGCGCCGGGCGGATACAGGGCGAAGTGGCTTTCAAAATCCTCCAGGCCCAGGAACAGCCCACGGTTCAAGGCCTCGCGCAGGCTGTCCATCAGCGCCAGGTAACGATCGCAGGCTTGCACCTGGCCGGGCTCGATCCATTGGATGCGATCACCCCGAATGCCTTCACGGATCTGCGAAAACGGCCCGCGCCCAACGGCGGCTGGAGCCAGTTCGCCCTCGGCGGCGCGCTGGCGGCACTCGGTCGCCAGGGCGCGCGTCAGCGCATCGGGCAGGAAGATATTCTGCTGCGACCAACCGCGCTCGGCCAGGTCGTCGACGATACGTAACAGCAACGGATGATCAGAAGGTATTTGCATGGTGCGCATAGTATTCCGGCGCCTGAAAAACCGACAGCGCCGCGCAGCAGGTCGGCCGGCCAAAGTAGCACCGCCGTACGAACTTGATACGAATTCTCGACAAGTTCCCGCCCCCCACGGAGAATAGTCGGCTGCTGACAGGAGTCCCTATGCGCCGTTTGCTTTTCTCACTGTTGATGTTCTGCGTGTTGCCCGCCTGGGCAGACAGCTACGACCAGTTGTACAAGGTCGCCGGCTGGCCGGAACAACGGGCGCATTTCAATGACGCCTTGAGTGCCACCCAGCAGCGCTACCAGAGCAGCCTGCCGCCGGCGGTATTCCAGGCGCTGGTCAATAACAGCAACCAGCGTTTTGCGCCCCAGGCCATGGACCAGCGCGCCGAAGCGCAATTGCGCAAGAATCTCGCCGACCCGACACCCGCCTTGACCTTCTTTCAATCGCCGCTGGGCCGTAAAATCATCGCAGCCGAGCTACTGGCCACCCGCCGCGACCAATTGGCGAAGAACGCCAAGGGCCTGCCGAAGATGCAAGCCAGCGACAACCGCCTGTTGATCATCGGTCACCTGGCCCAGGCCCTGCCCGCCCGCGAAGCCGGCGCCGAGGTCAGCCTGGCGATCGCCGGCGTGGCGGCCGACAGCCTGAGTTCGATGATCCCCGGTCTGTTAGGCGGCGGCCAGGCCCAAGGCATGCTGAACGGCCAGCGTCAGCGCCTGATGGATCAGATCGGTACGGACCTGAACAACACGCTGTTGTACGTCTACCGCGACCTGACGGATACCGAGCTGGAAGAGTTCGCCACTTTCGCCGAATCGGCCGAGGGCCAGGCTTATTACAAAGCCGCCCTGGAGGCGATTCGGGCGGGCTTGGCGGTGGGGCAAAGCCTGGGGCAGTAGAACCTCAGCTTCGCCGGATCCCACTCATCCGCTGGGTCAAAAACCCGAACATCTCTTCGCGCATCGCCAGCGTTTCATTTGCCAGGTGATGCCGCCCTTCAGGCAACATCAAGACCTGCGGCCGGTCGAATTTGCCGCGCAGCACTTGCAGGTTATGTCGCCAATCCACCGTCATGTCCGCCTGCCCTTGCACGATCAAGGGCTGACGCGGGCTGCTCGGCGCCACCTCGATACGCTTGATCCATTGCGCCAGCGCCCCGACCCACGCGGTAGGCAGGCGCAGCGGTTGCAGCGGGTCCGCTTGCAGGAACGGCAGGAAATCCGGGTCGGTGGAATTTTCGCTGAAGCGCCGGGCGATGCCGCTCACGAACGGTTTAAGTAGATAATAACTGAGGCGCGACCATCCCCAGGCTCGAGGCCGAACCAGCGGCGACAGCAGAATGACCTGGCCCTGGGCCGGGCTGTCCGCGCCATGATTGAGCACATGATCCACTACAATCGCGCCGCCGGTGCTTTGTCCGCACAGGTGCCACGGCTGCGGTAACTCCAACGTCCCGGCTTCGGCCAGCAGGCCCTGCATCGTCGCCTGGTAATCGGCAAAGTCACCTATGCTGGCGCGTTCACCGCTGGACAAGCCATGGCCCGGCAGGTCGCAGGCAATAACCGCGAATTGTTGCTCCAGCGCCCATTCGATCAGGTGCCGGTACAGCCCCATGTGATCGTAGTAGCCATGGAAGATGAACATTGTCGCCACGGCTCTTTCCGGCTTCCAGATTTGGCCGACCAGTTCATATCCTGCAATTTCGAAACGGCCCAGGCCCTTGCGCAACGTGCGTGTCGGGAAATCGAGTGCATAGAATTGCTGGTAGGCCTGCGCTTGCGCAGACAGCGGCTGCCACTGCGCCAGTGGTTGCAGGCTGGCGCGCAGGTCATCGGGGTCGAAAAAGGCAGGCATTAATATTCCAGGCAAAGGCGCATCGCGCGAAACAGGCTTTATGAGCCTGCGATATTCATCTGTCGCGCCAGGCATGGCAAGCTACGCCGCTTCAGAGGATCGACTCCATGCGTTCGTCCCACCGCAAGACCTTGCTTGCCTGCCTCCTCGCACTCGGGTGCGCCGTCACGCTGTGGTTCGCCTACGACTGGTTCCAGGGTCGTTTCCTACGCACATTCAGCCAACACACGGCGGTGTTTTCCGGAGACCCCCTGCGCCTGCCCGCCGACCTGGCCGGCCCGGGCGCGATCCGCTTGGTGCACTTCTGGGATCCGGCTTGTCCGTGCAATGTCGGCAACCAGCAGCACCTTTCCGAACTGGTCGATAAATATGCACCGCAAGGTGTCGAGTTCTATGCGGTGCAAAAACCCGGCAGCCAAGGCCAATTGCCCGCCACCCTGAACAATCTCAAAACCCTGACGGCGTTGCCAGGTTCGGCACAAATCCCCGCCAGCCCCGCCGTGGCGATCTGGGACCGCAGCGGCAAGCTGGCGTATTTCGGTCCTTACAGCGAAGGCCTGACTTGCAACTCGAGCAACAGCTTTATCGAACCGATTCTCGAAGCACTAAGTGTTGACCGGGAAGTTAATGCGACCCATACGCTGGCGGTGGGCTGTTATTGTTCATGGCCGACAGTTAATTGATCTAACCAACTACGATACGTATTTTGAAAGCCTGCCCCTCCTCCGCGCAAGAAGTTGGAGTAGATGCTCTCTTCTAGAGTTCTTGCTCAAAGCAGGGGCCCTCGCTGAACCGTTTGTCGGATCCAATTTTTCAAAAGCTGACCGACGCGTCCCGTTTTCGCCGTCAACCCTCAAGCCAGCCGGGTCGCGCAGAGGTTTTCGAGGCGTTCTGGCCCGGGAGCTGAATCGTTTAATAAGCGCCGCCGCAACGTGAACTTTTCTTTAAACGCTTCTCTAAACCTCGTACAGCACATGTTCTTTTCCAATGCGGTTGCGCGGCGGCGCTATATATAGCGAGGAAGTTGTACACGCCTTTTCATCGTTTTACTTGTCGACCCTCCTAAACCAAACAAAAAATGGAATCGTCAGTGATGCAAAAGTTGCTATGCGCTGCACTTTCCACCCCCAACAAAGAGGATGCTCTCAACCTTGAGGCGTTTGCCCAGTGCGTGGCCCCGCTCGGGGTCGATGTGCTGTTGCGCGGCGAGACCGGCACCGGCAAGGATACGCTGGCGGAAAAGATCCACCGCATGTCCGGCCGTCCCGGAAAATTCGTTGCCATCAATTGCGCCGCCATCCCCGAATCCCTGGCGGAGAGCCAGCTATTCGGCGCCAATACCGGGGCGTTTACCGGCGCCAGCCAGAACCGCGCTGGGTTCGTCGAGGCTGCGCACAACGGCACGCTGTACCTGGATGAAATCGACAGCATGCCGTTGGGGCTGCAAGCCAAGCTGCTGCGTGTCCTGGAGTCACGCACCGTCCAGCGGCTGGGTTCGACCCAGAACATTCGGGTCGACATGCGGGTCATCGCCTCGGCCCAAAGCCCGTTGGCGGAAATGGTCGAGCGTGGCGAGTTTCGCCGGGACCTCTATTTTCGCTTGAACATTATCAGCCTCAAATTGCCGCCGTTGCGCAGCCGCAAGGAACGCATCGTGCCGCTGTTCCAGTCCCTGGTGCGCCGTGAGGCCCTGGCACTTGACCGGCCCTATGTCGCACCGTCGCCGGCGCTTTTGCGCCAGCTGCTCGGCTACGCCTGGCCTGGAAACATCCGCGAGCTGCAATCGGCCGCCAAGCGCTACGTGCTCGGCTTGCCGGCGTTGCCCCGTGCCGAGCAACTGGAACACAGCAGCTCGACGCTCAAGCTCAAAGAACATCTGCAGCAGTTCGAAAAGATCCTCATCGAGGACTGCATGCGCCGTCACCATCACTGCATCGATAAAGTCATCGCCGAGCTGGGTATCGCCCGTCGCACGCTGTATTACCGGATGAAGTGCCTGCATATATCGACAAGCTGAGTGGATCGGTGGAACCGTTTTCGCAGCGGTCGCCACTCAATCGGCGAGACGTTCACGATCGTCTCGCCAATCCACAATCCGGAGATACGACTATGAGTTTTGGTGGAGCTTCTCTCGCCGCCTCCATGGCTGCCATGCAGCAGATGGACGCCACGTCGGCGGCGATGACGACCATGAAATCCCAATTCGACCAGAAAAAACTGGTCGCCGACACCATGAATGCAATCTCGGCGGAGTCGATGGACAGCGCGACCAAGGCCATCACCGCCATGGGGGAGGCGTCGAAAAACATACGATTCTGACCCTCTCGCTCCAGCCCCGCTCCGGCGGGGAACCTGAGGTGCGATGAGAGGAGGCCCTATGCAAATCCATTCGCCAGATAATCCTCATATTCCCAGGGACCGGCCCAGCGACGACTCGACGCTGCGCCCCGCCTCGAACTCGGTCGGCCTGGCGAACCTGGTCGCTGAGCACCTGACGCTGCATGGCGCGAGCAACCGGCTGCGCGAGTCGCTCGTGCAATGGGCGAGTGAACAGGGGCCAGCGGGCGGACACTCCAGACCGGGCTTGCCGAGCCCACAGGACAGACTGACGGCAGAGACCGAAGCCCCTCTGCACCTGGTACTCGAAGACATTCTTGAAGAGATCAACGGCGGTACCGGCTCCACGCTCGACGTGGATATCGATGATGCCTATTCCAACGAAGACCTGTTCAACGACCTGGCCCAGATGCTCGCCCATCGCCGACAATCCCTCGGTGATAACGACGTCGATAGCCAGAGCGACTTCGGTAACGCCAACAACCCGTTTTGCGGCGCACTGTTTGGCGCCTGGGAAATTGAAAGCGACCGGGCCAGGCAACGGGGTCGTCAGGACACGAGCCTGCCGCTGTTGCTCAAGATCATCGCGGTCCTGGGGCGCAGGAAGCTACTGACACTGCTGGACATCGACGAAGACGAAGGCCAGGCGCGTTATGAGCAAGACGACCTGGACCTGTTGTTCGAGGTCGCAGGCTTCATGGATCAACACCCGGCGCGATATCCCCCACCGACGAGCCTCGATGCACAAACATGGACATGGACCGAACGTATTGCCTGTGGCGCATGGCTTGACGCTCGCGAGACGCGGCTGTTCCAACTCGCCCTGGAAGAACTGGACCTCGCCCTGGCTCGCCTGGCCGGCCAGCATGCCCCGATGCTGCGTCGTGGTCGACGCAGCCGGGAAGAAATCGAGTTTCACCTGAGCGTCACCGGTAGCGCTCGCAACGTCTTGAAACTGATGTACGCCTGAAGTCCACCCTGAGAATTGGAGAAAATCCATGACCGTCCAAGCCATCGACACCACCAGCGTTGCTTCCACCGCCACCAAGCCCAGCGCGCGGCCGCAAGCGGGCGCAGAGACCAGCGATGTCAGCTGGTTCAACGCGCAAATGCATGAAAAACCCCCAGTCCCCAACAGCGAAAACAACGTCGCGGCGAGGATCATTGATTCGCTGTCCAGCCGCTCCGGCGAGTTGCAGCGCCTGGACGATCGCGCCAACCGCGACATGCTCAAGGCCATCCGCACCGCCGATCCGCAAGACATGTTGCAGTCGAACCGGTCGCTGTCGTCCTTCCACCTGGAGAGCCTGATGACCGCGAAGATCGTCAGCAAGGGCTCCCAGGCCATCGAGAAACTCACCAATCTCCAGTAAAGGGAAGCCGGTCATGTTCATGCGCGCATTCTCACCTTTAGTGTTGTGCCTGCTGCTCGCCGGATGCGACGAGAGAACGGCGTTGCACAGCCATCTTTCCGAACAGGATGCCAATGAAGTGATCGCGGAACTGGCGGACAAGAACGTTGAGGCCAGCAAGCAGGTCGACAAGGACGGACTGACCGTGCTGGTCGAGCCGGCCGACATGAACAGCGCCGTGCAAGTGCTGGAAGCGGCCGGACTGCCGCGGCGATCACGTTCCAGCCTGGGAGAGATTTTCCGCAAGGAAGGGGTGATCTCCACACCCATGGAAGAGCGCGCCCGCTACATCTACGCGCTGTCTCAGGAACTCGAATCGACGCTGTCACAAGTCGATGGCGTGGTGCTCGCCAGGGTTCATGTGGTCCTGCCGGAACGGGTCGCACCCGGTGAGCCGGTCCAACCCGCCTCGGCCTCGGTATTCATCAAGCACACCAGCGCTCTTGATCCCGACAGCATCACGCCACGGGTACGCAACCTGGTCGCCAGCGGGATTCCGGGCATGGCCGACGCGGCGCAGAACGCCGCCAAGTTATCGGTGGTATTCGTTCCCGCCGCCGCGTATCAGGAACGACGCAAGATGGCCTACTTCGGACCCTTCCTCATGCAGGCCGACGAGATCGGCTACTGGCGGGGGGTGACCGTGGCGGCCGGCATCACCTTGCTCGCCCTGCTGATGGGCGTCTTGTATGGCCTGTACAGGTTATGGCGCAACGGCGTGTTGGTGCTGCCGCGATTTCTCGACCGCAAGACTGCAGCCGCCGCTTCACCCCAGGGCACTACCTCGCCGTCACTGTTCGCAGTCAACAGTCCCGGCTCCAAGCCTGACCGCAGCGGGACCGCCGCATGACCGTTGCGCTTGATTGGGTTCGCTGGTGGAGCCATGCCTGGAGAGAAGCCGACCGTGACTGGTATCCACCGGCGCTCGGCCTGCTGACCGCGCAACACATCGACGCCCTGGCCCGCGGGCAGCATGCCGCGCTCGCGCGCGGCTTCGGCATAACGCCTTGCACTGCGCCACAACCCAGGTCGGCGGTGCAATCGCTGCTCTGCGGCACGCCTCGGCCCTTGGCCCTTGCCTGCCAACTGGTGGCAAACACATGCTCACCGGTAACGGCAACGGGTGCGCTTTCGGCGCAGGACCGCGCGTGGTGCGAGCGCACCGCTAAAGCGTTGCGTCCCGGCCACTGGCTCGAGCAAGGCCAGGATCCGCTTGCGCTGTTGCGCGCCTGGCTGGACGAACGAACCTGGGAGCGGGCGCGCCTGGTTTTTCCACGCGAAAGAATCCTTGCCCTCGAATCGCTGCCCGCGCCACAACCACCCGCCGCCAAACTCGACACGCTCTGGCAATCCGCGTGCTGGAAAGCCGAGCAAAGCCTGGCGGCACCGCTGACCACCCAAACGGAGACGCACGATGTTCGCTCGGCGTTCGCTTGAACTGCGCCCCGATGGCCAAGGCCTTCTGCAGCCCTATATCGCTCAAGAAACCCTGGTCGACTGCGGCCGTGCGCAAACCGCTCTCGAACGGGCCCAGGCACAAGCCGCGCAACTGCTTGAGCAGGCCGCCGAAGAAGCGGACGCCGCAGTGCTCCAGGCTCAAGCACAGTTCTGGGAGAAAGCCGAAACCGTGCTCGCGGCCTGGGAAGCCCAGCGCCTGGCCATGTGGGCGCGGATCGAAAGCAGCGCGGCACTGTTGGTCAACGAAGCCCTGGAGATGTTGTTGGAGGATGTGCCGGAGCAGGCGCGCATCGATGCGCTCGTGCGTCAGCTTGCCTCGTGTCAGGATGATGCGGTCGCCGCGACCCTTCGCTGTCATCCCGATGATTTGGCGAAACTGACCCAAAGCCTGGGTTCATCGGGCGAGCGTCCCTGGACGACGGTTGCAGACGCCCGCATGGAGGCGCACCAGCTGAAGTTGGAAACGCCGGGCGGCACGTTCCTGGTCGATTGGGCCACGGCTGTCGAGGCATTGCGCCTGCCTGAACCGCAGCGGTGAGCCAACAACGCAGAACCCGTGGCGTGCCTGAGGATTCAACCGTCACCGCGACTGGCTTTTTTCCTTTCTTTTACGCGGAACCGCCGCCGGCGTAATCACCACTCATCCGGTGAATACGCCCACTCGGAGGAACCGACCATGTCTTCTATCGATGCCTTGCAGCGCCGTCTCGACACTTATTTCCAGCGCGCGACCGATAACGTCAACAACGCGGCGATCAACGCCGCGGAAAGCCAATCGCTCGACGATATGCATTCATTCTTCACCAGCATGAACGGCATGTCGGTCGCGGTGAACGCGACCACTCAACAAACCAGCGCCCACCACAACCTCGCCAAGGCGATCATCGATGCAATGCCATGAGCTGCGCACACAGCTTGCCCGCTGGAGCGCCAGCGCCGACGGCCCGGAGCACTTCGCGGTTGTCGTCGACGATGGCGAAGCAGTTTTCAACAAGCTCGACGGCGGCCTGCTGGTGTCGGTCGAACTGATGGCAGCACAAGCGAAAGAAGCATCCTTGGAAAACGTGCTTCGGCTGGCGCACCCAAGCCTCTCGCGATTTCCTGGAGCACTGGCCCGCTCGGCGCAGGACGGCCGGTTATGGCTGTTGGCGCAATTGGCGCCGGATGCACACGTCGACGACCTGTTCGACGTGCTGGAAGCACTGCTCAATCAGCGCGACACCTGGCAATCGATGTTCAACAAAGACCCACGTGCCGGGGCTCGACGCCCGGCGCATTTTCATCCGCTCGGAACAGGAATCCGTCATGCCTAACAGGTGGCTTGCACCCTACCGCTCGATGCCCGCGGGCAGCTCTTCGGTCGCGCGGCGCTGGACGAAGTCTTCGTTGCTCGCGCTGGTATTGGCCGGCGCACTTGGTGCGGGCATGCCGGTGGAGGCTGCGGTGCCGACCGACTGGAAGAACACGCCTTACGCCTACGACGCCCAGAATACTGCCCTGCCCAAGGTGCTTGGCGACTTTGCCAACACATTCGGCGTGCAACTGGTACTCGACGGGACCGTGAAAGGCACCGTCGACGGTCGGATGCGGGCTGAAAGTCCCCAGGCGTTCCTCGATCGGCTCGGCCTGGAAAATCGCTTCCAGTGGTTCATGTATGGCAACTCCTTGTACGTCAGTCCGTTGCAGAACCAGGACTCCAAGCGCCTGGAAGTGTCCGCCGACGCGGCACCGGACATGAAGCAAGCCTTGATCGACATCGGCCTGCTGGACCCGCGTTTCGGTTGGGGTGAGCTGCCCGACGAAGGCGTCGTACTGGTGTCCGGCCCGGAACGCTACGTGCGCCTGGTGGCGCAGTTTGCCGAAGCACGCAAGACACCTGAAGAGAAGCAGGAAGTGATCAGTTTCCCGCTGCGCTACGCCACCGCCGCCGACCGCAGCGTCAAATACCGGGGCGATACGCTGGTGATTCCCGGGGTCGCGACCATCCTCAAAGGCCTGCTGGAAAGCCGCAGCGCCGTTTCCGGAGGGATGCAGGCGACCTCCCCCCAAGCGGCGTTCCAGAACATGCAGGCCCATCAGTCCATGAGCATGGGCAACATCGAGCAGTTGGCGTTGAACGGCATGGGCCGCCCGAACACCCACCGCGTGCAGCCCGGCGGCAACACAAGTTCCGGCGGCCGCGGCAGGATCCGGGTCGAGGCCGACGTGCGCAATAACGCGGTGCTCATCTACGACTCACCCAAGCGGCGGGAGATCTATACACCGCTGATTCGGGATGTGGACGTGCCGCGCAAACTGGTGGAGATCGATGCAATCATCCTCGACATCGACCGCACCCAACTGGCCGAACTGGCCTCGAACTGGAACGTCGAAAGCGGCGACCTGATCGGCGGCGCCTCGATGATTCGACCCGGCGCCAGCTCGACCGTGTTCATTCAAGACTACGGCGATTTTTCCGCGCAATTGCGCGCCCTGGAAGGTCGCGGCCTGGCCTCGGTGGTGGCGAACCCATCGGTATTGACCCTGGAAAACCAACCGGCAGTCATTGATTTCAGCCGGACCGAGTACATCTCCGCCATTGGCGAGCGTGTGGCCACTGTCGAGCCCATTACGGCGGGCACCAGCTTGCAGGTCGTGCCCCATGCCATCGAGACCGGCGGCCGCAACCAGATCCAGATGTTCCTCGACATCGAAGACGGCCGCATCGAACCCTCGGAGGTTGGCCAACAAACGCCGAGCGTGCGGCGAGGGGTTGTCAGCACGCAGGCGGTGATGGGGGAAAGCCGCTCGTTGGTGGTGGGCGGCTTTCATACCGAGGAAACCGGCGACAATCTTGAGCGGGTGCCATGGTTGGGGCGTATCCCACTGGTCGGGCCGCTGCTGTTTTCCTCGACCACGCGCGAAACCAGCCGCCGTGAACGGGTGTTCATTCTGACGCCCCGCCTGATCGGCGACCAGGTCGACCCGGCCCGCTACATCTCTGCCCTTGACCGAGAGCAAGTGGACGGCGCCATGGCGCGCCTGGAGGAACGTCGCAACGGCACTCGGCCCGTCGGTCGAATCGAAGTCAGCGATGTGCTTGCGCAACTTGCCGACGGCAACATTCCGGCGACGTTCAAACAAGCCGCCTCGATTCCTTACTCGCCCGATACCTTGTGTGCGTTGCAGCCCGGTTTATCGCTGGACGCTTCACGGGCGCAGTGGTTCGCCGGTCCCGACTACGGCATTGCCGTGGGCGTGGTGCGCAACGATGGCCAGGATCGACTGCGCTTCGACGAGGCGAGCTGCAGCAGCCGCTGGACCATGGCGGCCTCCGCCTGGCCAAAAGCGTGGCTTGAGCCCGGCGAGGAAACGGAAGTGTTCGTGGTCATGAAACAACCCAAGCGCACGCCAGGCGGTGGGCGCTCTTCTCTCTTGCAAACCAGTGCGAGGATCACACCATGAGGCGCACGCTGATGCTGCTCGTCTTACTGCTGAGTCTGCCGGTGTTCGCTGGCTGCGCAAGCCGCTGGGGTTGCCAGGGCGATGCCTGTAGCCGCGCCGAACCGGACAACGGCCGACTGGTGATCTGGTGGTCGCCGGGCATGCGCGGCGGCCTGGGCTCCCCCGAACACCCGCTCGACCATTCGGTCGTTCCATTGGAGAACTGAACGGTATGTCTTTTTCGGTACACAGCGTAAGCACGCGCCAGGCTTTTCAGAAAAACATCATCGCCGGCATCGCAACGTATTGGGAAATTGCCCCTGGTATTGAGTTCTGTCTGCGCCGGGAACCTCACAGCGTGGGGCTCGCCTTGCAGATACAAAGCCACGTGATAGGCGTGAATCAGGTCCAACGGGCCCTTGAACGACGCTTCGCCCACCCGAGCGACTACGCGCAGCTGTTCCTGTTTCTGGATCCGCAGCGGGCGCTGGTGGTTTGGCAGGCGTTGCCAGAATCATCGATATCACCGCAACTGCTCGATGAAATCCAGTCCCGGCAGTTGTCGCTGTTGGGCCTGGAAGACCTTGATGAATATTCGGCAACTTATTGAGGGAGGTTTCCCATGTCCGTCACACCGTTCGCCCAGCGTCTGATCCATGCCCTCGCGCAACACCTGAATGCAGACTTGCAACTGGAAGGTGGCGTATGCGCACTGTATGACGCGAGCAACCGGGAAGCCGCGATCATCGAGCTGCCCGATCCCGGCGACGTCGCCATTCTCCATTGTTCGATCGACGTACCTGCCCATGCGCCTGGCCTGCACAAACGCTTGCTGGAGCTCAACTTTCGATTGGATCTGCTCGGCGGCAGCTGGCTGGCCCTGGACGACAAGGGCAGCGTTCGTTTATGCGCCCACTGTCCGTTGTCGCTGCTCGATGAGGCGAAGTTCTGCCATTGGATCGTAGGTTTCATCGCCCAGGTCGGCGAAGTTCGTGGACGCCTGGCGGTGCCTGCCACACCGAGCGCCCCTCGTCCGGCCTCGCTCAACACAAGCCGCACCCGACTGGGCTAGACAGCGAAAAAACGTGGCGAGGGAGCTTGCTCCCGCTTGAGGGCGAAGCCCTCACAAAAAAGGTCTGCTGCGCAGCCCAGCGGGAGCAAGCTCCCTCGCCACGGGTCCATCGTTTTCCAAGTCATTGCGAGCCTTACCGAAGCTTCATCGCTTCACCTCCTTCCTGCATGACTTTCCTTGCGCTGTCCATGAAGCCCTTGGTGACCTCCGTCACCGTATCGCTCATCAGCTTGGTCATGTCGGCGGAGCTTTTGACGAGCACCATGGCGCTCTGGCGCTCTTCCATCTGCATCTGCATATCGAACTGCCTTTGCATAAGGTCTTTTTGACGGCTTTCCATCTCGCTCATGAACGAATCGGGAGTGCGAGGTGCCGGAGCGGAATCGGACCTTTGCCTGTCGTTCAGCGGTCGATCGTCAGGCGGTGCGGCCGTGCGGTTCGTGCCCCTTGTACGAGTCCGGCCGCGTTGGTGCACCGCAGGGGGCGCGGAGGACGAGCGCCCTCGATCATGCAGGCTTTGAGTGCCGGTGCGCTGCTGCGCATCGCGAGACTGCTGGCTCAACGAGGGTGAACGCGATGGGTGCAAGCCTTCGGTGCCATGCAGGGCACCCGTGCCTCTTATGGCGCTGGATAACGCATTGGGTTCAGGCATGAGAATCTCCACGAGTCTATGTTTGCGGTGGATACTGTCGGCAAGCCGGCATCGCCCAGGCGAGCCCGGCTCACTACCTGAGTGGCATACCCGTGCGCACCGGTTCCATCGGCCTCAGCGCAGGTTCAGTTCCGGAATTTCGATCACGTCATCCTTGGCCTCGTCGTCCAGCTCGCGCAATACCCGGTAGATGTGCGCAACCGCCTGGAGCGTTTCCCGGGGGATATAGCCGCCAACGTCTTCCCGGTAAATCGTCCGCGCCAACCAGATGCATTGGATGACCGGGACGCGCGCCGCCTTGGCCCGCTCGATCAACGCACGGGCATCGGCATCGACACCTTTGGTAATCAGCTGCGGCAACGGTGTCTCCTCAGGTCGATAGAACAGCGCGACAGCAAAGTGCGTCGGATTGACCACCAGCATGTCGGCCTCCTCCACCGGTTTGGTTTCCTTACCGGCGGGCTGGTCGATCAACTGTCGGGCCAGGCTGCGGCGATGCATCTTGACGTGAGGGTCGCCCTCCATCTCCTTGAACTCTTTCCGCACCTCTTCCTCGCTCATGCGCAGGCGTTTGGCGAAGAAGTATTTCTGCAAGCCGAAATCGAGAATCGCCAGCACCAGCAACACGCCCAGGCAGATGTGCATGATGTGCCGGAACAAGCTCGCCAACCCGCGCCAATACGTGTTCAGGTCGCCATTGACCAGGCTGATCAATGACCCGAGGGCGGGCATGGTCACCAGATACAGCACGCTGGCAATGAACACGGCCTTGACCAGCCCCATGAACAATTGGATCAGCGCCTGGGCGGAGAACATCTGTTGGGCCTGGTTCAAGGGGTTCAAGCGGTTCGGATCGGGTTGCAGGGCCTCGGGCGCGAACAGGAAGCCGAACTGCACCCAACCGGCGATCAGGCGCGTGGCGATCGCCAGCCCCACGGTCATCAGGGTGAAATTGAGCAGCACGCCGCCGGCATGGGCGAGGGTTTCTTCGAAGGCTCGCACGAAGTCGACATCCAACCGGTGCAGCGGGAACGCGACCATGTCACCCAGCGCCTGCATGCTGCTGTCGGCCTGGCTCAAGGCCACTTCGGTGATTGCCGTGAGCACCAGCAGGCTGCTCAGGTCCTGGCTTTGGCCGACCTGACCCTTTTTGCGCGCGTCGCGGATTTTCTTCGGTGTCGCCTGTTTGGTCTTTTCGCCACTGTCTTCGCTCATGAACGAGCCCCTCCTTCAGGGCGACGGCACTAACAGATGCAGCAGATGGCGGATTTCTCCGTATCGGCTGAGACGCCCGGTCATCGCGTCCCACAGGGTGGGCAGGTAGAACAGCAGGAAGCCCAGGCCGACCAGGCTCTTGGCCGGCATGGCGAGGACAAAGACCTGCAATTGCGGGCTATACAGGCTGAGCAAGGCCAGGGCGAACTCCACCAGCAACAGCAAGCCGATAAAAGGCGCGGCGTAGAGGATCATGTGCATGAACATTTCGGCGAGCAGCCCGAGGAACACGCCGAAGCCATCCGCGCCGGGCAACGGAAACCAGACCGTGGGCGACCACACCAGATAGCTGTCCCAGATCACCTGCGTCAGCGTGCCGATGCCCAGGGTGGCGACCAACAGTAAAATGGTCATCTCCTTGAACAAATGGCCCAAGGGCGTCGTGTCCGTGCCAAGGGCAGGGTTCAACTGGCCACCGATGAGC
The DNA here is from genome assembly GCF_051131955.1 of Pseudomonas sp. Z4-20. Classification (NCBI taxonomy): domain Bacteria; kingdom Pseudomonadati; phylum Pseudomonadota; class Gammaproteobacteria; order Pseudomonadales; family Pseudomonadaceae; genus Pseudomonas; species Pseudomonas sp. Z4-20. The sequence goes on along the minus strand of NZ_CP071641.1, from coordinate 330,570 downwards.
GCACCGCGCTGGTTGTCGAGCAACGCGCCCACCGACTCGTACAACCAGAACGGCATCGCCAGCAACACGCCAAGCAGCAGGCCCAGCACGACCTCCTTGAACATCAAGCCGCCCAACGTCAGCCAGTTGACCTGCGCGTCGATCAAGGCCTGGCGGATGCCCGGCGCCGGCAGCATGCCCAGGGCGAACACCACGGCATGGCGCGGCAAGCCTCGCAGATGCTGGAAACAGAACACCGGAACCAGGTAGGCCACAGGATAGATGCGCGCCATGCCGAGGGCGATCGACAGCAGCAGGTCGAAATACGGGACGAACGCCTGGGCCGTCATCAGGTATTGGCCATCATTTCAAAGGCCCGGCGCAACAGCCCCAGCAACTCGCCTCCGATCCACCGGCCGGTGACCAGCAAGGTTAGCCCGACCGCCACCAGCTTGATGCCGAAGGGCAAGGTCTGGTCCTGGATCTGCATCAAGGCCTGCACCAGGGAAGTCAACACGCCAACGACCACCGCCACGATCAAGGGCGGCGCGGAGAGCAATACCACCAGCAGCATGCCTTCCTTGAACAACGTCAGCGCGTCCATCGCATGCCCCTCAGAGATAGGAATAGAAAAGGCTGTCGAGCAATTGCGTCCAACCCTGCACGAGGACGAAGACCAGCAGCTTGAGCGGCAGCGAAATGGTCATGGGCGCGACCATCTGCATGCCAAGCGCGAGTAGCAGGTTGGACACGATCAGGTCGATGACGATGAACGGGATGTAGATCAGGAACCCCATCTGGAAGCCTGCTTCGAGTTCCGACAGCATGAAGGCCGGGATAAGCAGCATCAGGTCGTCGCGACTGGCTTGCTCGGCGCGCTCCTTGGGCCACATCCGCTGGGTGTTTTCCAGCAGATGCGCAAGGATGTCCGGGTTGGTATTGCGCGACATGAAGGCTTGCAGCGGCTTGACCGCGTTCAAGGCGGAACCCTGCAACGCCTCGGTATTGCTGAAATCCAGCGGCCGCTCTTTCAATTCTTCGGCAATGTCGTGGCCGACCGGCGCCATGATGAACAGCGTCGCGGCCAGCGCGATGGCATACAGCGCCATGTTGGGCGGTACCTGCTGGACGCCGATGGCGTTGCGGGTGATCGTCAGCACGATGGCGATCTTGAGGAAGGCGCTGCAAATGATCAGCAGCAAGGGGACCAATGAGATCCCGCCGATGAACAGCGCCAGCAGAAAGGGGTCGACCCCCTGGAAGCTCATCCAGCCACGTCCACGCGAGTGACTTGCAGGCCCAGCCGGCCGTCGATCTCCACCAGCTCGCCATGGGCCAGGGCCCGCTCGCCATGGAACAACGCCGCCACACCCGGCGCCACACCCTGGACCTCTAGCACCGCGCCGGGCGCCAGGTTGCGCAACTCGCCCAAGCTCAGGCTCAAGTGACCGCAGCGAATCGTCAGCGCCAGCGGCAGGTCGCTGAAGCGCTCGTTGCCGACGCCCCGCTCCTGCATCGGTGCCTCCGCGGTTTCAGTGTCCGCATCGTCAGGCACCGGGTAATCGGCCGAGTCGGGAGCCTGGGCATCCGGTTCGTAGCGGCTAGTATCGTCCCAGTCGGGCGTCAGGATATCGGTGTCGGCATGGGTGCTCATAGCGGTCTCCTCCAGAGCGGATACGGTCAGGCGCAACGGTGCGGCGCGACTGTGCACCCGCACCTGCAAACAGTGCCGGCCCAGGCGAACCTGCCCTTGGCCGGATGCGTCGAACAGAGCGGTTTGCGGCACCAGCACGTCACCGGGGCGCAGTACCGCCAGTAGCCCGGTATCCAGCGCCAGGTGCCCCAACAGCACCGGAACGTGCAGCACGAAATCTTCATTCCAAGGCGCTTTGCGTTGCTGCCACGGCGCGGCACCCAGCAGCCCGAGCAGGGTTGCGCCGGTCACTTCCACGTGACTTGCGACACAGGCAGCGCCCACCCTCACGTCGAGCCGACACGCGATGCCCCGGATCATCGGCCCGGCCAGGGGCTTGAGAAAGCCGAACGCCTGGCGCAAGGACTCGCTCAGGGTTTGCTGGAACAGCGCCCAGAACCAGGCGTCATCCGCGCAAGGCTCGGCGGGCAGGACCACCGGGCATTCGCCGAACAAGCTGAGTACCGGGCCGGGCTCGGCCAAGGCCAACGCGCCATGGGCGCACTCCAACAAGCAGGGCGCGCCTGCCGTGCGGCTGCTCGGCGTCAGTTCCAGCAAACCCGTTTCGCCTGCTACCTCGAAGGGCAAGCTGACGCCCGTTCCCAGCAACAAGCGGGCGGCGACGTCATCGCCGCACACCGATGGCAGCGTCAATGCACGTACGGTCATGTCATGTTCGCCTGTTCTTCGCGCATCACGCGCACCGTCACCGGCTGGCCCAGGCTCTGGGCCAGTGCTTCCTCAAGGCGACCGGAGCGACTCGACAGCCGCGCATGGGCTTGTTGGGTTTCGCCAGTCAGGCCGATATCCCAGCCAGACGCCCCGCCCAAACGCTGCGCAGAGACCCTGATCCGTCCCAAGTGCGGAAGGTGCAGCAGCAGGTCCAATTGCTGGTCGAGCGTGGCGCGCAGGCGTGGCGACAACTGATCGACGAAAGCCTCCACTTCGCCTCCCTCCGGGCCCGCCATCCCCGACAGGGAACCGGTACCTGCGGTGTCGTCCTCGCCATGGCCCCGGGTTGCGTCGACCCATTGGCGAAACCAGTAGCCGTCACTGCGCTCGGGCATCACTTCGGGGTCGCGCTCCGATGCAAGCGCGGGCTCGCGTGCTGCCAGACAACTTGCCCGGCTCGCCTGGGCAAGGGGTTGCTCGTAAGCGTGCGGCGCGTGACGGACGGGGACAGCGGGGCGATGCGGCGGCGTACCGCCATGCACGGTGCGTTCATTCATCACTGGAGGCCTCCACCAGGTAGTCCATCATGGCGCTGAGTTTTTCCAGGTCACGCCTGCGCCCTTGCAACCGTTGCTGGGCGGCTTCGGTGTTGCGCGCCTGTTGCGCCTGTTCCTCATCCAATGCCTGCAAGGCTTGGGTTTGCTTGGCCAGCTCACCGATCAAGCGTCGCTCCTCGGTGCTCCACGCGTTCAATTCGCAGACGCTCACCGCACGGCCGCGATGCTCGCCGTACAACGCTTCGCGCCGCGCTGCCTGCTGTTCGGACGCGGCCTGCCAGCGCGCCCGCGCGGCGACGACCGCCGCTTCGCGCTCGCGCAACAAATCGCGTTGCTGACGCCAGGCCCGTTCGGCTTGCGCCTCGCGATGCCGGCGCACCGGCGCCAGGGCGTCCAGATCAGCCCGGGACATAAGCAGTCAGCTGCTGGAGGTGGGCGAGTGTCGAGGCAAACGCCTCCGGCTCGCGCAGGTCTTGGCGCAGGAAAGCGTCCAGGGCGCCACGAGACTCCACTGCCAGGTCGGTCAAGGGGTCGGCGCCGGCCTGATACTCGCCCAGGCGCAACATCAGCTCGATCTGGTCGTAGGCCGAGAGCAGGCGGCGCAGATTGATCCCCGCTCGCAGGTGATCGGCCTCGGCCACGTTGACCAAGGTGCGCGACAGGCTGGCCAACACGTCGATGGCCGGGTAGTGACCACGTTCGGCGAGCTTGCGCGACAGGACGATGTGGCCGTCGAGCAGTGAACGCACTTCGTCCGCCACCGGATCGTTCATGGAGTCCTGTTCAATCAGTACGGTGTAAAGCGCGGTGATCGCGCCTTCGTTGCTCAGCCCGGCCCGCTCGACCAGGCGTGGCAACAGGCTGTAGACCGACGGCGGCAGGCCGCCGCGACCCAGCGGCTCGCCAGCCGCCAGGCCGATTTCCCGTTGGGCTCGGGCGAAGCGGGTCAGCGAATCGATGAGCAGCAGGACCCGCTGGCCCTGGGCACGAAAGCCCTCGGCCAATGCCGTGGCGGTGAATGCCGCGCGGGCACGCTCCATGCTGGAGCGATCGGAGGTGGCACACACCAGGACCGCACGGGACCGCAGCTCATCGTCCAGCTCATGGTCGAGAAATTCGCGCAGCTCACGCCCACGTTCGCCGATCAGGCCGAACACGATGACATCGCAATCGACGTTGCGAGCGATCTCCGCCAACAGCGTGGTCTTGCCGCAACCGGCACCCGCAAACAATCCGACCCGCTGGCCTTCGCCGAGCGTCAGTGGGCCGTCGATGGCACGCACGCCTGTCATCAAGGACCGTTGAATGCGCGGCCGTGCGGTGGGTGCGGGCGCCTCGCCAATCACTTGCGAGGCATGCAACACCCGCGGCCCGGCAAATGCACCCACGCCCCCTTCCAGCAAGGGCCGGCCGAAGCCGTCCAACACCTGGCCCAGCAACTGCGGCCCGACGACCACCCGATGCGGCATGCCCAGCGGCTCCACCGCCGCGCCGACCCGGACACCTTCCAGCCCGCCCAGGGCGCTGAGCAAGGCGTCGTGCTGGTCGAAGCCGACGATCTCGGCGAGCAATGGCTCGCGGGCCTCGCGCTCGACCTGGCAGAGGTCGCCGATCTGCGCCCCCGGCAGCCGGCATTGCAACAGGATCCCGCTGACCCGCTGCACCCGACCACGCACCATGACCGGCGCGAATCGCCGCAGATGCGCGCGCTGCCCGGCCTCCCAGGTTTCCATTCGGGCGATGGCGGCTTGCATCACCAGGTCACCTCGTAGCGTTGCTCGCCCTCGAAAGTGACTTTGCCGCTGTCGATCGCGGTCAGGCGCAGGCCGTCGATCTGGTCGCCGAGGAACAACCGGCGACCGTCGGAAGTGACGACGTGGCCACGTTTGCCACCGACGATCTGGGCGATCTGGAACGGCAGTTGCGTCAACCGCTCGTTGACGTTGGCCGTGATCCCGACCGACGTATCGTAGCGAGCATGGAAGCGCTCGATCAGGCGCTCGACCACCGCCAGGCGTTGACGCGGCAGCTCCCCCACCAAGGCCAGCCGCTCGCCCTGGACCTCGACCCGTACAGCCGCATCCAAGTCACGCTCTTGAAGCATGCGATCGAGCTCCAGGCGGACCGCCTCGACAGAGCCCAACGCCGCCTTGGACGGTTTGAGCTGTTGTGCCGCGCCGGGCGCCACGGTCGGTGCCGGTTGGCTGGTAAAGGCCCACGCGCTGGAGGCGACGGTGATCACCGCTGCGGCAATCCCCAGGCGCTTGGGCCACGATGGCCGTGTCGCAGACTTGCCAGTCTCGCGCTCCGCCGTCAGCTGCGCCGCCTCATCCAGCGCCGCCTCTTCGGGCCAGGGCTGATCGGCCGGGGCCAGGCACAGCCAGACGCCAGCAATGGAAAACGGTGCGTTGCCTTGCAACGGCTCGGTCGATGCCCAAGGCTGGCCTTGCCCATTGCAAACGGGGCCTTCCAGCGTATCCAGCAGCCATTGGCCCTGGACCTGCTTGAGGACCACGTGACGTGCGCAAACGCCTGGGTCGTACAATGCCAGGTCGGCGTCTTCCGCCGCCCCGACCACCCATTGCTCCCCCACCAGCGGCAATGCCGCACCTCGGTGCAGACCACTCAATACTCGCAGTTCGAACATGGTCGATTCCTCAAGGCGCGACAAACGTGCGCCCACGATCAGGTTGAACGACGGGGCGCGGACGGCCCTCGTCTACTGTCACAGCCAGGCCATCGAACGCACCTGGATTTACGTCACAACGCTTGGCATCGCCGCTGGCGCGCCAAACGAAAAAAACCGTCATGCGGCATCCTCGACCCGAAGTGTTTCCTGCTCGAGATCAAAGCGCCCCAGCACGTTGACCTGGGCATTGCTATGCAACTCGCTGAAGGCGAGCACGGGCACGTGGTTGAACTCGTCACGCAGCAAGTCACGCAGCGGCGCGCGCAGGTCCTGGGCCACCAACAGCACGGCCACGCGTTTGGCCCGCAGCGGAAACCCTTCGCGCAACTGCAAGACCAGGGCGCGGGTGTGCACGCTTTCCAGGGCAAAAAAGGTTTCCGTCTGGGTCTGGCGCAGGGCGTCTCGCAGCAAACCTTCGGTCTCCGGCGTCAACAGCCAGACGTGCAGGCCGTCTTCGTCGCGGTACTGGTGATAGATCTGCGACTTCAGAGCGATGCGCGCGTAATCAGTCAGCGCTCCCACGTCGCGCTCGTGCTGGCCATGCTCGATCAACGACTCGGCGATCAACCGTACCGCCCGCAGCGGCACGCCTTCCCCGGCCAGGCGTTGCAGCACTGCGGCGAAACGGGCCAAAGGCATGGTTCGTTGCAGCTCCTGCACCAGCTCTGGCTGCCCTGCTTCGAGCCAGCTGAGAATCGACTTGCTTTCCTGCAAGCCGAGGAATTGCGGCCCGGTGGCAAACATCGCGCGGCTCATGCGCTCGACCAGCAACTCACCCGCCGGCACCGCCTCCACGCGCTCGTCCGCAAGCAACGGATCGTCCGGCGCCAGCCATAGCCACTGATGCTCGTCACGCACTTCACTGCCGACCTGCGCGTCCCGCGGTTCGAACGGCAGTGGCCCGCGCGCTACCGCCACGCGGTTACCGAAGGTCGCCCTCAGCATCGGCACCTCGTGCACACAAAAGCGGAACTCGTCGTCCTCCAGGAGCGTGCTGTATTCGATTTCAAACGGTGGCAAGGTCAGGCCAAAGCCGGCCACCAACGCGTTGCGCTTTTTGCGGATCGCTTGGATGACTTCTTCGGCGGCTGGCTTGCCTTCCATCAACTTGGAAAACTGCAAGAGATAGGCACGGGTTGGATCAAAGCTGCGCAGGTCTTCGGCGCCATTCTGTTCGGGCGTCACCACCGCTTCAGGCTGGTCACCCTCACGGGCCCGGCGTGCACGGGCATACAACTGGAGAATGCCCGCGGTGCCTGTGATCAGGGCGATGACGATGAACACCAGGGTTGGCATGCCGGGCAACGCGGCGAAGCCGAGCATGCCCACCGAAGCGATCACCCAGGCCTTGGGTTCGGCAGTCAATTGCTGGCCGATTTCCTTGCCGACACTGCTACCCGCCGGCTGCCCTTCCGGTGACACGCGAGTGATGATCATGCCGGCGGTGAGGGAAATCAGCAGTGCAGGAATCTGCGCGATCAGGCCGTCGCCGATGGTCAATACGGCATACAAGTGCATCGAGTCAGACGCGCTCATATCATGCTGGACCATGCCGACCGAGAAGCCGCCGATGAGGTTGATCACCACGATCACCAAGCCTGCGATGGCGTCGCCCTTGACGAACTTCATCGCCCCGTCCATCGCCCCGAACAGCTGGCTTTCCTTGTTCAGTTCCTCACGGCGGCGCCGGGCTTCGCTGACATCGATCAGGTTGGCGCGCAAGTCGCTGTCGATGGACATCTGCTTGCCTGGCAACGCATCCAGCGTGAACCGCGCCGCCACCTCGGCGACCCGCTCGGAGCCCTTGGTGATCACCAGGAAATTGACCACCGTCAGGATCAGGAAAATGACCAACCCGACCGCAAGGTTTCCCCCCACCACGAAATTGCCGAACGCCTGGACGATGTGGCCGGCGTCGCCCTGGAGCAGGATCAGCCGCGTGGTTGCCACCGACAGCGCCAGCCGAAACAAAGTCGTCAGCAGCAGTACTGCCGGAAACGAAGAAAACGCCAACGGCCGTGGCAAGTACAGCGAGAGCACGATCAGCAGGCAGGAAATGCAAATGTTGATCGCGATCAGCGCATCGACTACCGAAGTCGGCAAGGGCAGGATCAGCATGAACACGATGCCGAGCACCACGAACGCCCCGGCCACTTCGATACGGCGCACCGCCGCGTTGGCGACTTTGTTCAGTATCGCGATCATGGCCGCGCTCCAATGACCGGTTCGGCGGTCTGTCCGCGGGTCTCGCCACGGGAGCGCTCATCGAGCAGCACCAACAGGTTTTTCAGGGCGTTCTGGCGGCTTTTGGCATCACGCCAGAGCGCCAGCGGCAACCGCTTGAGCAACGGGTACAAGCCGTTCAGGGAGACGAGTTGATCTCGCTCCTGGTCTCCACCCAGTTCACGGCCGATACGACGGACCTCCGCCGAAGACAGGCCGCTGCTGACAAACCCCAGCATGCGCTGTAGCAGCAGCACGGCCGTGAGCTGGCTGGCTGGGCAGCTGTAGGCCAGTCGCTCGAGCAAACCGCGACAGCTTTGCAGCACGCTGCTCAATTGCGTCGAGGCAGCCAGGCCGATCAACAGCGTGCGCAGCAACGCGGTGGGCCGTGAAGGCGTATGGGCGGCGATGTCATCGGCCAGCGCGCGGCGCATCATGTCCAGCCCCGACACGAACGCCGCTTCGCCGAACAGGCCAAGCAACGCTTGCATCATGGTCGGCAACGACTGCTTGAGCACCACGGTGTCGTAATAGAGCCGCCGTACCGCCTGACGCAGTTCAGGATCGCCGCCCGAAGCGAGCAGTGCCTCAGCGATGTTCATGCCTGCTTGGATCTGCGCGCCATAACGTTCACGCAATAGCTGCAGATAGTCCCGGGCACGCTTGGCTTCGACGAGGCGACCTTGCGCCTCGGCGTCCAGCAACGCTTGTTGCAAGATCAGGTCGGTGCGGGCCGGATCACCGCCAGTGGACTGGACCACCTCTTCGAGTATCGGTTGGCCATTGAGCAGCACACCGGCCTGGGCGGCCATGGCCCCCAGGCTCTGCTTGCCCGGATGGCCGAGTTGGTCGTACCACTCCTCCAACTGCTCCCGGGTTTCAACTCGCGTGCGGCCCACCTCACTGCGGGCGCTGCGGATGCGTCGCTGGCTCAGCGCCTTGGTATTGCGCTCCACGTGATGACTGAAGGTCATGCCGACCTCCTCCATCGAACTGGGCTGCGCGGCCTGCGACGATTCGACAGGCCTGCCAATGCCCGCCACAGCCGAAGCGGCCTGGGCGAGATTGACGGCGGTGTGCGCGTTGGTCGGGGCTTCTACTTTCATGATGGCCGGGAGCGTGGTTTCGGACGCTCAGTGGGTGGCGCCGATCCCGCATTCGGTTCCATCGCCGGACAGGCCTTTTTCGATCCTTTCGGCGGCATCGTTCCCACGCCATTTTCGGGGGACCAGCCGGTGCAATTTCATGCATTGAGTTCCGTGAAAGCCGTGCATGCCCTTGCACAAATAGAGCAAAAGCACCAGCTAAAACCACTTCAATATCAGTTAGTTAAAGGATAGGTCGGGATTGGCACAGGTCCTGCTGAAGGGGTAACGCCGACATACGGGTCGGCGCTATGGAACCTATTCAGAGGGATTTATTGATGAACAGTCTGAATCTCATGCTTGCCCCGCAAGCCTCACCGACACGCCCCAGCGCGCCAAGCGCCTGCTTCGGCGACGAGCGCAAGCTGCGTCTGTTTGTGCAAAAGCGTGTGCTCAACCAAGACGACGCCGACGACATCATCCAACTCACCTATCTGGAAGCCTGGCGCAACCAGGAGAAGTTCAAGGGCCTGGCCAAGCCGGACACCTGGCTGTGCGGCATCGCCCTGAACCTGATCCGCAACCACTTCCGTCGCTTCTATGCACAACCACCGCTGAGTACGTTCGACGAAAGCGATTTCATCCCATCCAGCGAAGACATCGACCTGAGCGAGCTGTGCGACAACCGGCGGCTGTTGGACCGTACGCTGTCAGCCATGGACGCGCTGCCCAAGGACATGCGCGAAACCCTGTGGACTGCCGTGGACACCGAGAGCAGCTACCGCGATGCCGCCGAACGGCTGGGCGTGCCCATTGGCACTGTGCGCTCACGGTTGTTTCGCGCCCGTGAACAACTCAAGCGAAGCGTCTACGGAGAAGCCCGACCATGATCAGTAATCGTTTGAACAGCCGACCCGACCTGCCACGTGGCGTGCGCCGCTATACGCCCGACGACTTGCCGGTGATGACCGATATCTTCAACGAAAGCGCTCTGGGGGGGACCAGCTCTCCGGTGCTCAGAGCGTTTTCCCTGAAGGAAATGACATTCTTCGTCGATTGTTTCGTCAAGGAAGGTGATCCGATCTACGTACTCGAACGCGCCGGCGAAGTGGTCGCCTGGTTGATCGTCAACCGCTTTTGTTGGGGCGCCCAGGCCTGCCGATTGACCGGCGAAGTGTCGATCTACGTGCGCAACGATCACATCGGCAGCGGCGTCGGCATTCGCCTGGGCCAGGCCGCGGTGGTATTGGCCAGGCAGTATGGTTTCGAGACGCTGGTGGCCTGGATCATCGAGCACAACGAGGCGAGCAAACGTGGCGTGCAGGGACTGGGCGCAGCGCAATGGGGACGTTTCCCGGGTATCGCCCGATTCGCTGACAAACGTGCGGACGTCGTGCTCTACGGGCTGGACCTGATGCCAATCGACACGCCATCCGCCACTGTTTCAGCGCCTGTGCAGACACTGGAGGCCAGCCTGGCGTAAGTTCACGGCTCGTCCGGCCGGCGTGTCGGACGAGCCGTATCGTTCATCTGGCATGGGCATTCGGCCCATGCCAATTTTTGCACAACCCAATCAATCGACCGACCAGCACACCGGCAACGCATCCGGTCCCCTGAAGTTGGGCACATAGCGCCAGCGCACAGCGCCGGGGTCAACCGCCAATTGCAGACCCGGACAACGTCGCAGCAAGGTGTCCAAGGCAATTTCCAGTTCATGCCGGGCCAACGATGCGCCCAGGCAATAATGCGTGCCCTTGCCGAACGACATATGTGGGCAGGCCGGGCGAGTGATATCCAGCCGTTCAGGATTGGCACACATCGCCTCGTCGCGATTGGCCGATCCCACCACCGCCACCAGCATCTGCCCACGCTGCAAACGCTGCCCGGCCAACTCCGTGTCTCGGGTGACGAAGCGGACCATCGCCCGCTCCACCGACGAGTCGTAACGCAACAGTTCTTCGACCGCGTCGGGCATCAGCGCCGGCTCATCACGCAATCGGGCCAGCGCATCAGGATGCTGCACAAGCGTGTACACGGCATTGCCAATCATCGACGCCGACGTTTCGTGACCGGCAATGATCAGCAGGGCAATCATGCTGCACAGCTCACTTCGGCTGAGCATGCTGCCCTCTTCCTCGACCTGGGCCAGCGCCGACACCAAGTCATCCGCCGGATGGGCCCGACGCTGATCGATCAAGGCGAGCATGTAGCTGGCGAATTCGTGGTAGCAGCGCTGCAGTTCACTCAGGTCATGGCCCACTTCCCGGACGATCGTGTGGGACCAACGTCGAAAATCCTCACGGTCTTGAGCGGGGACACCGAGCAGTTCGGCGATGACGGTGATCGACAAAGGAAAGGCATACTGGCTCACCACATCCATTCGCCCGCTCGGCTGTACGGAGCCCAGCAACGTCTCGGCGATCTGTTCGATGCGCGGCCGCATGGCGTTTACCGCCTTCAAGGTGAAGGCCTTGTTGACCAGGCGACGCAAGCGGCGATGACTCTCCCCGTCGCGGTTGAGCATGTGATCGTTGAGAAAAGCGATGGACTGCTCGCCACCCAGCATTGCGGCAAATTGCGGATCGATCCGTGACGGGTCACGGGCGAAGCGCTCGTTGTCCAGCAGCACTTCCTCGACTTCCCGAGCGCCGGTGACGTACCACATCGGCGACTGCCCTTCGGGCTGGCTGAGGAACACCGGAGACTCCTGGCGCAGCGCCGCATAATGCCGATAAGCCGCGCCGCGAAACGCGTCGCTATTCAAATCAAGGGTACGCTCGTAAGCCATGAAACTCTCCAAGGGCGGGGATCGTTGCTCCTGAGTGGCTCGGCTCGCCTGAAAAGATCCCACAGGAGTTCTTGAAACTTGATGAACCGTTTGCCCGCCCGCCGTCACTCAAGGGGAACCCCTACCCCGCGCGGAGCTGACATGACGCATGCACTTGCTTTCGATGGCCACTGTGACCCTCGCTTCGAACCCGTCAGAGAAGCTTTTATCGGGCTGATGCAAAGCCCTTTCGAACGCGGTGCCGCCCTTTGCATCCAGGTTGATGGCGAAACGGTGGTCGACCTGTGGGCCGGAATTGCCGGGCCGGAGCCGGACAAGCATTGGCAGCGCGACACCCTGCTCAACCTGTTTTCTTGCACCAAGCCCTTCACGGCGGTGGCGATCATGCAGTTGGTCGGCGAGGGACGCCTGGACCTGGACGTGCCGGTCTGCCGCTACTGGCCTGAATTCGCCAATGCGGGCAAAGCGTCCATTACCGTTCGCCAGGTGCTTTGCCATCGCGCCGGGCTGCCCGCGCTGCGCACGCCCCTGGCGCCAGAAACGCTTTACGACTGGGACACCATGACCGACCTGATCGCCGAAGAGCAGCCGTGGGCCGAGGCTGGAACAGCGCAGACCTACTCGCCGTTGCTGTTCGGCTGGATCCTGGGTGAGCTGCTGCGCCGGGTGGATGGCTTGAGCCCGGCGCAAAGTATCCACCAGCGGGTGGCGGTGCCACTTGGCCTCGACTTCCATATGGGTCTGGACGACGCGACCATCGCTCGATGCGCCTACATGGCGCGCACCAAGGATGAGGTCGACGATGAGGCCTTTGGCCGAGTGCTGCGGTACGTGCTCACCGAGCCGACGGCCATGAGTACATTGGCCTTCGCCAACCCACCGATGGCGCTGGGGCGCAGTAACGAGCCGGGCTGGAAGCGCATGGCCCAGCCGGCGGCCAACGGCCACGGCAACGCGCGCAGCCTGGCGCAGTTTTACGCCGGCCTGCTCGACGGACGGATACTGGAATCGCCCCTGCTCAACGAAATGCTGCGCGAACACAGCGCCGAATACGACCCGACCATCCAGACCCCCACCCGTTTTGGCCTGGGCATCATGCTCAACCAGTCGAACGTGGCGAACGGCAGTTATGGCATGGGCGCCGAGACCTTCGGCCACATGGGCGCCGGTGGCACCATCGGCTTTGCCGACCCCGAGCGCGGCGTGGCGTTCGGTTTTGCCTGCAACACCATTGGCTCCTATGTCTTGATGGACCCTCGCGCACGCGGCCTGGCGAATGTCGCGATGGATTGTTTGTAGAACCCGAATTCGGCGATGGTCAATCCGTGGCGAGGGAGCTTGCTCCCGCTGGATTGCGCAGCAATCCCATTGTTGATGGGCGCTACGCACCCAAGCGGGAGCAAGCTCCCTCGCCACGGGTTAAATGTCGGCAAGCGAATCGTATTGACCCGTGCACTCACACCCCAGGTGGCGCAGCCACCTCCGCCACCTGTGGCTCGACCGTGGCGGTGTCGGGAGCAGCGACCACCTGTTCTTCATCACCGGCGACGCGAGGCAGCGCCGCCTTGGCGATCATGTCCGGTTGCGCCAGCAGCCTGCGCGACGCTTCCACGGGCATCAGCAAACGTCCTCTGGCCCGCCCCCGCCCGGCAGGGTTGAGCATGCGCAACTCCCGTTCATGAACACCCGACAACTGCGCCAATTGCGCAAGGTCCACCGGTTGCGTCAACGCGACCATCTGGAAATACGGCTGGTCGGCGATCGGCGCCAGGCTCACGCCAAAATCCGCAGGCTTGTTCACCAGCTGCGATAACGCCAGCAAGCGCGGCACGTAGTTCTGGGTTTCGCCCGGCAGTGACAGGTTCCAATAGTTGGTCGCCAAGCCCCGCGCGCGATTACGCGTGATGGCGTCGCGCACCCGCCCCTCCCCGGCGTTGTATGCGGCCAGCGCTAACAGCCAGTCACCGTCGAAGTAATCGTGCAGGTAGGACAGATAATCCAAGGCGGCCCGCGTGGAAGACGGAATGTCCCGGCGCTCGTCGTAGTCACCGCGCTGCTGCAATTGGTAACGGCGTCCGGTGGCTGGAATGAACTGCCAGAGCCCCAAGGCCTGGGCAGGGGATTTTGCGTTCGGATTGAACCCACTCTCAATGGCCGGCAGCAGCGCCAGCTCCAAGGGCATGTTGCGCTTGCTCAATTCGCCCACGATGAAATGCAAGTAACGGCTGCCCGCGCGTCCGGTCTGGGTGAGAAAGGCCGGGCGTTCCATCAGCCAGCGACGTTGCTCGTCAATACGTGCCACCCCTTGGGTTCTTGCCTGCAAGGAAAAACCCTGGCGCATTCGCGCCCACAGGCTGCCGCCGCTTTGCGGGGATGACTCGCCAATCTCGATGATCGTGTCCGTGGGTGCCGGTTCAAGCCAGCGCAGTTGGGCACGGTAAGGCTCGTTGGCGAAACGATCATCAATGGTCAGCTGCGGTTCGAGGTGCTGGCATCCGCACAGCAAGGTCCCCATGGCCAGCATGGACAATCCTTTGGGGACGAATCGAAGGGCTGGCAAAGGTGCGAGTGATCGGAGCATGGGCGGTCAACCTTGAGTGAGGTGGCGCCATTGGGTGGCAGATCAGCTGTCGGCGGTTCCACGCCATGCGGTGGAACCGAAATGACGCTGCGGTCACTCATCAGGGGCAGCAGGCACTCGTCGGTGCCTGGATGACAATGCGAGGTCAATCATGGCGTCACCCACCTATTGCAAGCTGATCGATCAGCTGTGCGAACTCACGATGATTCCTGTCCCGTCGGCGTTCTACGAAGAGGCGAACCTGTCGGTCAAGGATGTGGATTTTTCCCTCAAGCACACGCCTGGCGTGGGCGAGGGAGATGTTTTTATCTACTGCGGCTTCGGACCGTTGCCCGTGGCGAATCGCGAAGCGGTCCTGCAACGGCTGCTGGAAACCAACCTGTATTTGCTGAGCGGGGCGTTCTGCCCATCGCTGTCGTACAACCACGACAGCAAACAGGTCGTCCTGATCGGCCACGTCCCCCTGGACGGCCTCACGGCCGAGCGCCTGCTCGGGCTGATGGGCGGTGCCGCCGACATGGCACTGATCTGGCGCGATGGCTACTTCTTCGACGGTACTCGCCCAAACGAAGCCGCCAAGCCCACCCAGCACAAACCCACCCCGCGTAGCACAGGGCTCAACAACGCCCTGTCGATCTAGGAAGGAGAACACGACATGCCAGCAGCATCAGTAGGCGGAACCTCGGGTTCGGCGCCATTACCCCCGCAACAGGACGATCGGATCTTGCCGGTGAGAACCAGCCTGTCCGAGCAGGTTCGCCCCTCCACCACGTCGTTGGTGCCCTACCATTTCGCCGGCGACGCCAGCGAGGCGACGGCGAAAAAATTCACTTCCATGCAGAGCCGCCTGACTGCGGATATCAAAAATCTCGGCAAAATGAACCCCGAGAGCGACCCTATCGGCTTCGCGCGGGCGCACATGGCGCTGGAAGGCAAGGCATTGGAATACGCGCCAGGCACCAGCTACCAAGAGGTGCGCAAGCATCTGGCCGGCCTGGGCGGCGCGACCCACCCGATGCTCTCGGGACAGGAAGAAACCGAGGCATTCGCCAAGGACTTCAATCAGTACCTGGGCATGAGCAAGGCCGCCAGGAACGAAAGCGGTGGTTTCGCAGCCGTCTGGGACAAACATTGCGGGCGCGTGGGTAACACCCTCGGCGCCTACCACTCGTTGTGTCAGGAGGTCATCGACAGCACCCCGGAGGGAGATGGCCTGAAGTCATTGCAAAGCAGTCACGCCGCCTTCCGCAATTATGCCAAAGGCGTCATGCAAGCCATGGCACAAGACATGCCCCAGCGCTTGGATGACTTCCTCGCAAGCCGGATCGAGCATGCCCAACAAGCCGCGAGCAACCAGGACCTTTCCGAGGCCGAACGCACTCAGGCGAGCGCCGAACTGACCCAGTTGAACAAGGTCAAGGAAGAGCTTGGCGAGTTCGTGGAAAAAGAGGACGACAACCCTAGCGCACTGGCCACGGCGACGAAGAAGAACGAGGTGCTGGACACCGCGCTGAAGAACGTCGCACGCCAGGATTATGTGGCCGAACTCAAGACCCACAGTGGTTTCGTGACGGGCCTGGCCGTATTCGCCGATGCGGGAATCCCCCAGGGTTTCGCCTCTGCCGGACACTTCGGTGCAAGCACTGCGGCGATCGATGAGAAGATGGCGGATCGGCCTTTTGGCGAACATGTGGCGGCAACTTCAGCGGTCCTTGGCGGCGCACATAAGGTGATCAGCGACGGCCTTCGCCCGTTCGTCCAGATCCTCGTCGACAAGACCATCGGCAGGGGGTTGGAAAAAGTCGATCCGCTGGCGGTGTACCCCAAGGCCCTGCAAGACATCACCGTGAACGGCCGCCGAGTCGCCAACCCACAGTTCGAAACCCTCGACGCGACACAAAGCGAAAAGCGCGCCGATTTCAAACTCAAACAGAACGCCAACAACTTCGGGACCATGAGTGGCGACTTCACCGGCTACCTGGCCTTCGGTGCCGCCCACGCGGTACGCGACACGCTGGACCTGTTCACCTCCATCAACGCGTCAGGGATCGCTGCCCGCAGCGCCGCTTCGGCGGTGGGCGGCACCTTCATGGCGGGCGGCCAGGCAGTGGCCAAATATGCCCAGACCCATGGCGATGAGCAGATCCCCACCTATCGCGTCACCAAGGAGAACCGCGAGTGGAAGGAGCTCCTGCCCAAGGCATTCTCCGAAGCGACAGGCAAACTCAACCCGTTCAACCTGGCCAACATCAGC
Source organism: Pseudomonas sp. Z4-20 (assembly GCF_051131955.1). Lineage (NCBI taxonomy): Bacteria > Pseudomonadati > Pseudomonadota > Gammaproteobacteria > Pseudomonadales > Pseudomonadaceae > Pseudomonas > Pseudomonas sp. Z4-20. Next base: position 314,049 of record NZ_CP071641.1, on the reverse strand, counting down.
GATGTTGCCGCCCGGATCATTGGCGCGGGCGAAGGGATAGCCATGCGCACAGCGGTGGGAGACGCGGCCGCGGTGGGCGAAGATCCGGAGGTGAGGGAGAAAATGGAACAGATCATCGCAACCTTCTTCTCTTCCGGCCTGACGCTGATGCCATTCTTTCCCAACAGCGTGACGGCACCGCTCGAAGGCAAGGCATTGGGCGACGGCAAGGATGACCTGACCAAGCGAGGCAACGTAGCACTCCAGAACACCTTCCATCCAAATCGGGAAACACTGCCGCACACCCAGTCCGAAGGCGCGCGGCTCGCCATCGAGAACGCCTATCACGTGTCCCGAGGCTTCAGCCAGATCATCCCGCAAACGTCTGTCACCGCACTTAACCTGAGCGCCGATTGGGTTAAAAGCGTAGCCACGAGGCCTAAAAATGCTCCCGCTGGCGACAACATAGAACTGGCCGAACGCGGCGAAGCGCCACCCCTGGGCGGACCGTCCAACGAACAAACGCCCACCCCCCGACCAACCTGAGAAAGCCGCCGGAGCATCATCGATGGTCCGGCATCCCTCCCTCCACGCTGGCCGCAGGAAGTTCCTGCGCCAGCCCTTGCGACACGCTCCGACACACTTCACTTGGCAGCTCGACCGCGACCCGTGGCGAGGAGAGTTTGCTCCCGCTGGGCTGCGCAGCAGTTCCAAAAGCCAGGCACCATGGTTATTCAGTGATATCGCATTGACCGGTTTACGACTGCTGCGCAGCCGAGCGGGAGCAAGCTCCCTCGCCACGGGAATGGGTTTGCCTGGGAAAAATCCTTCCGAGGAACGATGCGCCAGGAAGCGCTCGCGTGTTAAACAGGGGATCAACGGGACCGCTGCCACTCGCCTAAGGAATGACCATGAAACGCACCCTCATCGCCTTCCTGTCACTGGTCGTCACCGCCGTGATCGTCGCGGGCGGCTACCTCTACAGCAAGCAGCCCACCCGCCAGGGCACGGTGCAAGTGCAAGGGCTACAGGGCTCGGTGACGGTGCGCTACGACGAACGCGGCGTGCCGCACATCCGCGCCGAGAACGAAACTGATCTGTATCGCGCCCTCGGTTATGTCCATGCCCAGGACCGGCTGTTCCAGATGGAGATCATGCGCCGCCTCGCCCGCGGTGAACTGGCGGAAATCCTCGGGCCGAAGCTGCTCGACACCGACAAGCTGATGCGCAGCCTGCGCATTCGTGAGCGCGCCGCCAGCTACGTTGCCGAGCAGGATCGCCAGTCCCCGGCGTGGATCGCCACACAGGCGTACCTGGACGGCATCAACACTTATCAGCAAACCCATGCCCGGCCGCTGGAGTTCGATGTACTGGGCATTCCCAAGCGTCCGTTCACCGCTGAAGATACCGCCAGCATCGTCGGCTATATGGCGTACAGTTTTGCCGCCGCCTTTCGCACCGAACCCTTGCTGACCTATGTGCGCGACGAGCTTGGTGCCGATTACCTGAGCATCTTCGACCTCGACTGGCAGTCCCAGGGCGTTTTGCCGCAGAGTCCCGCAAGCGCTCCGTCACTGACCGCCACCGATTGGAAAGGCCTCAATGCCCTGGCGCGGCTGAGCGAGCAAGCCTTGGCCGATAACGGCCTGCCGCAGTTCGAGGGGAGCAACGCCTGGGCGGTTTCCGGCAGTCGCACCCACAGCGGCAAACCCCTGCTGGCGGGTGACCCGCACATTCGCTTTTCCGCGCCGTCGGTGTGGTACGAGGCGCACTTGTCGGCGCCAGGTTTCGAGCTCTACGGCCAATACCAGGCGCTGGTGCCCTTTGCAACGCTGGGCATGAACAAGGATTTCGGCTGGAGCATCACCATGTTCCAGAACGACGACCTGGACTTGATCGCCGAGAAGACCAACCCGGACAACCCTGAACAAGTCTGGTACCGCGACAAATGGGTGGACATGACCCGTAGCGAACAGCAGGTCGCGGTCAAGGGCCAGGCCCCCGTAACCCTGGTGCTGCGCCAATCGCCCCATGGGCCGATCGTCAACGACGCCCTCGGCGCCAACGCCGGCAAGACCCCGGTCGCCATGTGGTGGGGGTTCCTGGAGAGTCGCAACCCGATCCTCGAAGCTTTCTACCAGCTCAACCGCGCCGACACCCTCGCCAAGGCCCGCGGCGCATCGGCCAAGATCCATGCCCCGGGGCTGAATGTGGTCTGGGCCAACGCCAAGGGCGATATCGGCTGGTGGGCCGCGGCGCAATTGCCTAAGCGGCCGGACGGCGTGAAGCCCGGTTTCATCCTCGACGGCAGCGCTGCTGAAGCGGAAAAAGAAGGTCTCTATCCTTTCAGCAGCAACCCCCAGGAAGAAAATCCGGCCCGGGGCTACGTTCTCTCGGCGAATTTCCAGCCGGTGCCGGCCAGCGGGATCGAAATTCCCGGCTACTACAATCTTCCCGACCGCGGCCAGCAGCTCGACCAGCAGTTGAGCGACAAGCAGGCCAAGTGGGACCTCCAGACCACCCAGAAGCTGCAATTGGGCACCACCACCGCTTATGGCCCGCGCCTGCTTGCACCCTTGTTGCCGATACTGCGCGAAGCGGTCAGCGACCCGCAGGAGCGCAAATGGGTCGAGCAACTGGCCCAGTGGAAGGGTGACTATCCACTGGATTCGGTCAGCGCCACGCTGTTCAACCAAATGCTGTTCGACCTGGCCGACACCGCCCTGCGCGATGAACTAGGGGATGGCTTTTTCGAGACGGCGCTGTCGACCCGCGTGATTGACGCCGCGCTTCCACGCCTGGCCGCCGCCAAGGACTCGCCATGGTGGGATGATCGCTCGACACTGGGCACCGAAACCCGTGCGGATACGGTGATCAGAGCCTGGAACAAAACCGTGGTGCACTTGAAAGCCACCCTGGGCCAGGATGCCAGCCAATGGCAGTGGGGCAAGGCCCACACCCTGACCCACGGACATCCATTGGGCCAGCAAAAACCGCTGGACCGGATCTTCAATGTCGGCCCGTTCGCGGCGCCCGGCACCCATGAAGTACCCAACAATCTCTCGGCGAAGATTGGCCCAGCGCCCTGGCCAGTGACCTACGGCCCCTCCACCCGACGCATCATCGACTTTGCCGACCCGACCCACAGCCTCACCATCAACCCTGTCGGCCAGAGCGGCGTGCCGTTCGACAAGCACTACGAGGACCAGGCCGAAGCCTACATCGAGGGCTTGTATCACCAGGCGCACCTGGCCGAGGAAGAAGTCACGGCCAATAGCCGCAGCACCTTGAAACTGCTACCCGCCAGGGCGGAGTGAATCTTTTGGCCATCAACCGCCCATGATGCGCTGAAGAAGTGAACGAACAGACCACTGCGGGAGCAAGCCTGCTCCCACCGTGGGTCGTGCGTCGGGTTAGACCGAAGCGGTCTCGGGGCGGCGTACCTGCGGTTGTTTCCAGGAATCGGCGGCACTTTCCTCGATGGCTTGCTGGATCGCCCGCTTGCGGTTTTCTTCGGCGCGACGGCTGAAGTACCAAACCAGGAAGGTCACCAGGGACACTGCCAACAGGATCAGGCTCGCCACGGCGTTGATCTCCGGCTTGACCCCCAGGCGTACCGCCGAGAACACTTCCATCGGCAAGGTCGTCGAGCCAGGGCCGGAAACGAAGCTTGCCAGCACCAGGTCGTCGAGGGACAAGGCGAACGACATCATGCCGCCCGCCGCCAGCGACGGCGCGATCATCGGGATGGTGATCACGAAGAACACCTTCCACGGCCGCGCCCCGAGGTCCATCGCCGCTTCTTCGATGGACAGGTCCAACTCACGCAAGCGCGCCGAGACCACCACCGCCACATACGCCGCGCAGAAGGTCGTGTGGGCGATCCAGATCGTGACGATGCCACGTTCCTGGGGCCAGCCGATCATTTGCGCCATCGCCACGAACAGCAGCAACAGCGAGAGGCCGGTGATCACTTCCGGCATTACCAGCGGCGCGGTGACCAGGCCACCGAACAGCGTGCGCCCCTTGAAGTGGGTGATGCGGGTCAGCACGAAGGCCGCCAGCGTACCGAGGGCCACCGCGGCAATCGCCGTGTAGCAGGCGATTTCCAGCGAGCGCATCACCGAGCCCATCAGCTGGCTGTTGTCCAGCAGGCCGACGTACCACTTGACCGACCAGCCGCCCCACACCGTCACCAGTTTCGAGGCGTTGAACGAGTAGATCACCAGGATCAGCATCGGCGCGTAGATGAACAGCAAACCCAGCACCAGCATCAGGCTTGAAAAACGGAAGCGCTTCATTCCTTGCCCTCCATTTCTTTGGCCTGGCTACGGTTGAACAAGATGATCGGCACGATCAGGATCGCCAGCATCACCACCGCCAGGGCGGATGCCACCGGCCAGTCACGGTTGTTGAAGAATTCCTGCCACAGCACTTTACCGATCATCAGGGTTTCCGGGCCGCCCAGCAGTTCCGGGATCACGAACTCGCCCACCACGGGGATGAACACCAGCATGCAGCCTGCGACGATGCCGTTCTTGGACAGCGGCACGGTGATTTTCCAGAAGCTGTTGAAGGTGCTCGAGCCCAGGTCGGAGGCGGCCTCCAGCAGACTTTGGTCGTGTTTGACCAGGTTGGCGTACAGCGGCAGGATCATGAAGGGCAAGTAGGAATAGACGACGCCTATGTACACCGCCAGGTTGGTGTTGAGGATTTGCAGCGGTTCGCTGATCCAGCCCATGCTCATCAAAAAGCCATTGAGCAAACCGTTGTTGCTGAGGATGCCCATCCACGCGTAGACGCGGATCAGGATCGCGGTCCAGGTCGGCATCATGATCAGCAACACCAACACCGTCTGCATCTCTTTACGGGCGTTGGCGATGGCGTAGGCCATCGGGTAGCCGATCAACAGGCACAGCACCGTGCTGATCAGGGCCATTTTCAGCGAGCCGAGGTAGGCAGCGATGTACAGCTCGTCCTCGCTGAGCATCACGTAATTGCCGAGGTTGAGCAGCACTTGCAGCTTCTGGTCGATGTAGCTATAGATCTCGGTGTACGGCGGGATGGCGACATCGGCTTCGGCGAAACTGATCTTCAATACGATGAAGAACGGCAACATGAAGAACAGGAACAGCCAGATGAAGGGCACCCCGATGACCAATTGACGGCCACCGGGCGTTATTCGGGCGAGTCGGCGTTTGAGTTTGCGCATGTTCATGAGCGAAGCACCACGCCGCTGTCGTCTTCCCACCAGACGAACACCTGGTCGCCCCAGGTCGGACGCTGGCCGCGACGCTCGGCGTTGGCCACGAATGACTGCACCAGCTTGCCGCTTGGCAATTCAACGTAGAACACCGAGTGGCCGCCCAGGTAGGCAATGTCATGGACCTTGCCGCTGGACCAATTGTGCTCACAGGTCGGCTGCTCGGAGGTAACGAGCAGTTTCTCCGGGCGAATGGCATAGGTCACGGCCTTGTCCTGCACGGAGGTGCTGATGCCGTGGCCGACGTAGATGTTGCGGTCCAGGTCCTTGCAGGCCAGCACCGCGTGGCCCTCGGCGTCCTCCACCACTTCGGTCTCGAAGATGTTGACGTTGCCGATGAACTCGCAGACCAGCCGGCTGGTCGGGGTCTCGTAGATGTCGATCGGGCTGCCGATCTGGGCGATCCAGCCCAGGTGCATGATCGCGATGCGCTCGGCCATGGTCATGGCTTCTTCCTGGTCGTGGGTCACCATGACGCAGGTCACGCCCACGCGCTCGATGATCTCCACCAGCTCAAGCTGCATTTGCGAGCGCAGCTTCTTGTCCAGGGCGCCCATCGGCTCGTCGAGCAGTAGAAGTTTCGGTCGTTTGGCCAAGGAACGGGCCAGGGCCACGCGCTGGCGTTGGCCACCGGAGAGCTGGTGCGGCTTGCGCTTGGCGTACTGGCTCATCTGCACCAGCTTGAGCATTTCGGCCACGCGGGCGTCGATCTCGGATTTCGAGATCTTGTCCTGTTGCAAACCGAAGGCGATGTTCTGCGCCACCGTCATGTGGGGAAACAAGGCGTAGGACTGGAACATCATGTTGATCGGCCGCTCATAGGGCGGCATGTCGGTGATGTCCACGCCATCGAGGAAAATCCGCCCCTCCGTGGGCCGCTCGAAACCTGCCAGCATGCGCAGCAAGGTGGATTTGCCCGATCCCGAACCGCCGAGCAAGGCAAAGATCTCGCCCTTCTTGATTTCCAGGGACACGTCGTCCACGGCAATCGTCTCGTCGAACTTCTTCGTGACCCGGTCGATCTTGACCAACACCTGCTTGGGTGTCTGGTCGCCCTCGAGGGCTTTCTTATAGGCGCCGGAGGCAACTGCCATTTACGAAACTCCCACAAAATTTGCAGCTCGCCCCACGCGGACGAACAAGAATGTTGACGTTATTTACCCGACTTGACCTTGGTCCAGCTGCGGGTCATGAGTCGTTGGATCTTGGGCGGCAACTCGGAGTTGACGTAGAGCTTGTCGACGACCGCTTGCGGTGGATAGACCGCCTCGTCGGTGCGTACTTCCTGGTCCATCAGTTCGCCGGCCTTGGGGTTCGGGTTGGCGTAACCGACGTAGTCGCTGACCTGGGCGATAACCTCGGGCTTGAGCAGGTAGTTGATGAACGCGTGGGCCTCCTTGACGTTGCTGGCATCGCGCGGGATTGCCAGCATGTCGAACCAGAGGTTGCCGCCTTCCTTGGGAATCACGTAGGCGATATCGACGCCCTTGCCGGCCTCGCTGGCCCGTTCGCGGGCCTGGAAAATATCGCCGGAGAAGCCGGCGGCCACGCAGATCTCGCCGTTGGCCAGATCGGAGATGTACTTGGAAGAGTTGAAATAGGTCACGTAAGGGCGAATCTTGAGCAGCTGGGCCTCGGCCTTCTTGTAGTCATCAGGGTTCTGGCTGTTGGGATCCAGGCCCAGGTAGTTGAGCATCGCCGGGATCATCTCATCAGCCGAATCAAGGAACGAAACGCCGCAGCTGGACAGTTTCTTGATGTTTTCCGGCTCGAACAGCATGGCCCACGAATCGATTTTATCGACGCCCAGGACTGCCTTGATCTTCTCGACGTTATAGCCGATGCCGTTGGTGCCCCACAGGTAAGGAACGGCGTACTGGTTGCCCGGGTCGTTCTTGTCCAGGCGCTTGAGCAGCGCAGGGTCGAGGTTGGCATAGTTGGGCAACTGCGCCTTGTCGAGCTTCTGGAACGCCCCGGCCTTGATCTGCTTGCCGAGGAAGTGGTTGGACGGCACCACCACGTCGTAACCGGTACGACCGGCCAGCAACTTGCCTTCCAGGGTTTCGTTGGAATCGAACACGTCGTAGACCGGCTTGATCCCGGAGGCTTTCTCGAAGTCCGCCAGGGTGGATTCGCCGATGTAGTCCGACCAGTTATAAATATGCACGGTAGAAGCGGCCTGGACACTGACGGCGAGCGTCAGGCCGGCACTGACCAGCAAGGCGTTGCGTAACAAAGAAAAAACAGGCACGTGGAGGTCCTCTTTAATAGTTGGGCCCAAGTTGCCCCCGTTACCGGGCAACGATGTGCCCTGCAACAAAACCGGCGCGCAACTTACCCTCGATAAACCGATCCAGCAAAACTTTTAGTTATTTAATTGCGCCTGTTGCCGCCGTCGCGGTGACCGCGGCAACAGGAGACTGCTTCAAGCCGGCTTATTTACCGGATTTGATTTTGGTCCAGCTGCGGGTCAGGAGCCGCTGGGTCGCGGCCGGCAGATCGCTGATGGCGTACAGCTTGGCCTTCACCTCGTCCGATGGATAAATGCTCGGGTCACCGGAGATTTCCTTGTCCACCAACGCGGTGGCGGCCTTGTTGCCGTTGGGGAAACGCACGTTATCGGTGATCTCCGCCATGATTTCCGGCTGCATGATGAAGTTCATCCACTTATAAGCGGCCTCGACGTTTTCGGCATCCTTGGGAATGGCGACCATGTCGTAGAACGAACCGGCACCTTCCTTGGGAATGGTGTAGGCCACTTTCACCTTGCCACCCGCTTCGGCAGCACGGCTCTTGGATTGTTCGATATCACCCGAATAGCCCACGGCTACGCAGATGTTGCCGTTGGCCAGGTCCGAAATGTACTTGGAGGAGTGGAAGTAACCGATCGATGGACGCAGCTTGAGGAACAGCGCTTCGGCCTCGGCCAGTTGCTTCTTGTCCTGGCTGTCGGTCGGGTAGCCCAGGTAATGCAGCGCCACCGGAATCATTTCGGTCGGCGAATCGAGGAAACTCACGCCGCAGCTCTTGAGCTTGGCGATGTTCTCGGGCTTGAGCAGGGTGTCCCAGGAGTCGATCTTGTCGACGCCCAATGCAGCCTTGACCTTCTCCGGGTTGTAACCGATGCCGATGGTGCCCCACATGTAGGGGAAGGCATGCTTGTTGCCTTGGTCGCTGGCATCGCCAACGGCCTTGAGCAGGTCGGTGTCCAGGTTCTTCCAGTTGGGCAGCTTGGACTTGTCCAGCTCCTGGTAGACGCCGGCCTTGATCTGCTTGGCCAGGAAATTGTTCGACGGCACCACGACGTCATAGCCGGACTTGCCCGCCAGCAGCTTGGCCTCGAGCGTCTCGTTGCTGTCGAAGACGTCGTAGACGACCTTGATCCCCGTCTCCTTCTCGAACTTGGCGACCGTGTCTGGCGCAATGTAGTCGGACCAGTTGTAGACGTGCAGCACTTTGTCGTCCGCCTGGACGGCGCCCGCCATCACGCCCGCCAGGGACATGGCGAGGAGGGTCTTGCCAGCTATCTTCATACCTAATGCCTTCATGAAAAAATGCTCCAGTTATTCTTCTTAGCCACAGTTCAGTAGCCGGCTCGGGCAACTTGAACAGGCGGTAGTCTGGCAAGTTACAGGGCAGGCTTTCAACAACAGCCCCGCCTTTTATTCACCGGGCGAGGCCCATGCCGGCACCTCGCTCACAGCCTAGCATTTAGCTCTGCAACGCACTGAGCGTCAGGTCCAGGCATTGCCGTGCCTTGGCCACCAGCTCATCGATCTCGGCCTTGCTGATCACCAGCGGCGGAGCAATGATCATGGTGTCACCCACCGCGCGCATGATCAGCCCATTATCGAAGCAGAACTGCCGGCAGATCATGCCCACGCCCTTGCCTTCGTAGCGTTTGCGCGTGGCCTTGTCCTGGACCAGTTCGATCGCCCCCAGCAAACCGACACCGCGCACTTCACCCACCAGCGGATGATCGTTCAGTTCCCGCAGGCGTTGCTGCAAATAGGGTGCCGTTTCGCCGTGGACACGCTCGATGATCTTCTCGTCGCGCAAAATGCGGATGTTTTCCAGGGCCACTGCGGCGGCTACCGGGTGACCGGAGTAGGTAAACCCGTGATTGAAGTCACCGCCTTCGTTGAGCACCGCGACCACATCGTCGCGCACGATCAGGCCGCCCATGGGGATATAGCCAGAGGTCAGGCCCTTGGCAATGGTCATCATGTGCGGTTTCAACCCGTAATAGTCGGTACCGAACCACTCACCCGTGCGGCCAAAACCGCAGATGACCTCATCGGCGACGAACAGGATGTCGTACTTGGCGAGGATTTCTTTCATGCGCGGCCAGTAGCTATCCGGCGGCACGATCACACCGCCTGCGCCCTGGATCGGCTCGGCAATAAAGGCGCCGACGTTGTCGACGCCGATTTCGAGGATTTTTTCTTCCAGTTGATTGGCCGCCCAGAGACCGAACTCTTCGGGGCTCATGTCGCCGCCTTCGCCGAACCAGTAGGGTTGGGCAATGTGGACGATGCCCGGGATCGGCAAGTCGCCCTGCTCGTGCATATAGGTCATGCCGCCCAGGCTCGCGCCGGCCACGGTCGAGCCGTGATAGCCATTCTTGCGGCTGATGATGACTTTCTTGTTCGGCTGGCCCTTGATCGCCCAGTAGTGGCGGACCATGCGCAACATGGTGTCGTTGCCTTCGGAGCCGGAACCGGTGAAGAACACGTGGTTCATGCCTTCCGGGGCGATGTCGGCGATGGCCTTCGACAGTTCCAGCACCGGCGGGTGGGCGGTCTGGAAAAACAGGTTGTAGTACGGCAGCTCGCGCATTTGTTGACTGGCGGCGTCCGCCAGCTCATCGCGACCGTAGCCGACGGCCACGCACCAGAGCCCGGCCATGCCGTCGAGAATCTTGTTGCCTTCACTGTCCCAGAGGTACACGCCCTTGGCGTGAGTAATGATGCGCGGGCCTTTCTCTTTGAGCTGCTTGAAGTCGCTGAAGGGTGCCAGGTGGTGATCGCTGCTCAGGGCCTGCCATTCACGGGTTTGCGGATTGTTGCGGGTCATGCGAATTCTCCTTTTATTCCATTGGGGGCGGGGCCCATGGCAGCCCCGCCCGGCGCATCAGACGGCAAAGAGCAGGAATTCCCGCTCCCACGAACTGATGACGCGCTTGAAGTTTTCATGCTCGGCCCGCTTGACCGCGACGTAGCCCGTGATGAATTTCTTGCCCAGGTACTTCTCGATGGTGGAGCTGTTTTCCATGCGCTCCAAGGCATCTTCGATGGTCAGCGGCAAACGCAGGTTCCGGCGTTCATAGCCACGGCCGATTACCGGCGCACTCGGATCGATGCCCTCGACCATGCCGATGTAGCCGCACAGCAGGCTCGCGGCAATCGCCAGGTACGGATTGGCGTCGGCGCCCGGCAAGCGGTTTTCCACACGGCGGTTCTGCGGGCCGGCATCCGGCACGCGAAGGCCCACGGTGCGGTTTTCTTCGCCCCATTCGACGTTCACCGGCGCCGAGGTGTCGGGCAGGAAACGGCGGAACGAGTTGACGTTGGGGGCGAACAGCGGCAGCAGCTCGGGGATGAATTTCTGCAGGCCACCGATGTGGTGCAGGAACAATTCACTCATGGTCCCGTCTTCGTTGGAGAAGACGTTCTTGCCGGTTTCCTTGTCGATGATGCTCTGGTGCAAGTGCATCGCACTGCCCGGCTCGCCGGTCATGGGCTTGGCCATGAAGGTGGCGGCCACGTCGTGCTTGAGCGCCGCCTCGCGCATGGTGCGCTTGAACACCAGGATCTGGTCGGCCAAGGACAGGGCGTCGCCGTGACGGAAGTTGATTTCCATCTGCGCGGTGCCGTCCTCATGGATCAGCGTATCGAGGTCCAGTTCCTGCAATTCGCACCAGTCATAGACGTCTTCGAACAGTGGGTCGAATTCGTTGGCGGCTTCGATGGAAAACGACTGGCGACCCGTTTCCGGCCGGCCGGAGCGGCCAATGGGCGGCTGCAGAGGAAAGTCGGGGTCGTCGCTGCGCTTGGTCAGGTAGAACTCCATTTCCGGCGCGACAATAGGCTGCCAGCCCTTGTCGGCGTAAAGCTTGAGCACCTTCTTGAGCACGTTGCGCGGCGACAGCTCGATGGGGTTGCCTTGCTTGTCATAGGAGTCGTGGATGACCTGGGCAGTGGGCTCGATGGCCCAGGGCACAAGGAACACGGCGTTCTCATCCGGGCGACAGATCATGTCGATATCGGCCGGGTCGAGCAGTTCGTAATAGATGTCGTCTTCGACATAGTCGCCCGTCACGGTCTGGAGCAGAACGCTCTCGGGCAGGCGCATGCCTTTCTCGGCAATGAACTTGTTGGTCGGCGAGATCTTGCCCCGGGTAATGCCGGTCAGGTCGCCAATCATGCATTCGACTTCTGTGATCTTGTGGTCTTTCAACCAATCGGTGAGCTGGTCGAGGTTGTTACTCATAAATGCCTCTAGGCGTGAGTTTCCTGGCTGCTATTAGTAGTCAGGCGTTGTTTGACGCATCGGCGTCGCGTTGTGTTGCCCTTGCTCGGCAGGCATCGCCAAATGCCTGGAAAATCGCAAGGTAGTACGCATTAGAGCCTACCGCCCATTCAGGATGCCATTGCACACCCAAAGCAAAAGTCTTGCCTTGTGCAACCGAGAGCGCCTCGATCAGGCCATCCGGCGCCAGTGCTTCGGCCCGCAGCCCCGGTGCCAGACGCTCGATGCCCTGGCTATGGATCGAGTTGACGTCGATCATCGGCGGCAAGCCCAGGCCCGCGAGAACGCCGCCGGGCTGGATGTGCACAGCATGGGCCGGACCATACTGGACCTCCACCGGCTGGGTGTCGTCTTCACGATGATCGATAAAGGTTCCGACTTCATGAACTTTCTGATGCAGGCTGCCGCCAAAGGCAACGTTCATTTCCTGGAAACCGCGGCAGATGCCGAGCACCGGAACGCCCGCATCGACAGCGGCACGGATCAGCGGCAAGGTGATGGCATCCCGTGCAGGATCATGAGCAGTGCCTGGCGCGCTGGCCGGGCCCTGATAGTGAAAAGGTTCTACATTGGAAGGGGAGCCGGTAAAAAGAATACCGTCCAGGGCGTCCAGAATATCGGACGGTGAAAACAGGTCTGCCATCGAGGGGATCAGCACGGGCAGGCCCTTGGCAGCTGTTGCCACGGCCCGGGCATATTTGTCGCCAGTGGTGTGATACGCATGCAAACCAATCTGCTTGGAACAGGTGGTGACGCCGATTAACGGCAGGCGAGACATGAAGCACCCCGGTATTATTGCTGTTATGGGTTTGAATCGAGCTTAGCCTTGTTCATTTTTTTACACAACACCCCCGTAAAAAATACAACACGGCACGCTCAAGCCTGCGGGCGGCAAGCCCGTTGCGGGGCAAAAAACGCCCCAAATTGCCCCAAAAAAGCCCTGCAGGTGCTTTTTTAGGGCAAAAAAGCCCCCGCTTGACTTCGGCATGCCGTTCGGGTTGACTGGGTTTCAAAGCAATCAATGATTGATATTTTTAACAACAAAGGTGTTGCATCATGTCGGTACCCCCGCGTGCCGTTCAGCTTAACGAAGCGAACGCGTTCCTTAAGGAACATCCTGAGGTTCTGTACGTTGACCTTCTGATTGCGGATATGAATGGTGTGGTGCGCGGTAAGCGCATCGAACGCACCAGCCTCCACAAGGTTTACGAGAAAGGCATCAACCTGCCGGCCTCTTTATTTGCCCTGGATATCAATGGCTCTACGGTGGAAAGCACCGGCCTGGGCCTGGACATCGGCGATGCCGACCGGATCTGTTATCCAATCCCTGACACCCTGTGCAACGAGCCTTGGCAGAAGCGCCCGACGGCGCAACTGTTGATGACCATGCACGAACTCGAAGGCGAACCTTTCTTCGCCGACCCGCGTGAAGTGCTGCGCCAGGTCGTGACCAAGTTCGATGAGATGGGCCTGACCATCTGCGCGGCGTTCGAGCTGGAGTTCTACCTGATCGACCAGGAGAACGTGAATGGCCGCCCGCAACCGCCTCGCTCGCCGATCTCCGGCAAACGCCCGCATTCGACCCAGGTCTACCTGATCGACGATCTCGACGAATACGTGGATTGCCTCCAGGACATCCTCGAAGGTGCCAAGGAGCAAGGCATTCCCGCCGACGCCATCGTCAAGGAAAGTGCCCCGGCGCAGTTCGAAGTGAACCTGCACCACGTCGCCGACCCGATCAAGGCCTGCGACTATGCGGTCCTGCTCAAACGCCTGATCAAGAACATCGCCTACGACCATGAAATGGACACCACCTTCATGGCCAAGCCGTATCCGGGCCAGGCGGGCAATGGTCTGCACGTTCACATCTCGATCCTGGACAAAGAGGGCAACAATATCTTTGCCAGCGAGGATCCCGAGCAGAACGCCGCGCTGCGTCACGCGATCGGCGGTGTGCTCGAGACCCTGCCCGCGCAGATGGCTTTCCTCTGCCCGAACGTCAACTCCTACCGTCGTTTCGGTGCTCAGTTCTATGTGCCGAACTCGCCGACCTGGGGCCTGGACAACCGCACCGTGGCCCTGCGCGTACCCACCGGTTCCTCCGATGCCGTGCGCCTGGAACACCGTGTCGCCGGCGCCGACGCCAACCCTTATCTGCTGATGGCGGCGGTATTGGCGGGCGTGCACCATGGCCTGGTCAACAAGATCGAGCCCGGCGCGCCGGTGGAAGGCAACAGCTACGAGCAGAACGAGCAAAGCCTGCCGAACAACTTGCGCGATGCCCTGCGTGAGCTGGACGACAGCGAAGTCATGGCCAAGTACATCGATCCGAAATACATCGATATCTTCGTGGCCTGCAAGGAAAGCGAGCTGGAGGAATTCGAACACTCCATCTCCGACCTTGAGTACAACTGGTACCTGCATACCGTGTAAGTGGTTGCAGTAAAAAAGAAAACGCCGCAGGCCTCCAGGGCCGCGGCGTTTTTTTTTCGCCGTTCCCGTGGCGAGGGAGCTTGCTCCCGCTGGGCTGCGCAGCGGCCCCGGCTTTTTGCGATTGCTGCGCAATCGAGCGGGAGCAAGCTCCCTCGCCACGGGAAATCCCATCCGACATGAAGCAGTTATGGACCCCGCGTTCGCTCTGCGTACAATGCCCGGCAGCCCCGCAGGAGACCTCCATGACGCGCATCGCCACCCCACGCAAACCTCGCGCCCGCAGCCAGGCCCGGATCGACTCGATTCTCGACGCCGCCCGTACGCTGCTCGCCGCCGAAGGCGTGGCCAGCCTGTCGATCTACAGCGTCGCCGAGCGCGCCGGGATCCCGCCCTCCTCCGTGTATCACTTTTTCGCCAGCGTCCCGGCCTTGCTCGAAGCCCTGACCGCCGATGTACACGCGGCCTTCCGCGCCTGCCTGCAAGCGCCAATCGACCATGCCGCGCTGAACCACTGGCACGACCTGTCGCGGCTGGTGGAGCAGCGGATGCTGATGATCTACAGCGACGACGCCGCCGCGCGGCAGTTGATCCTGGCCCAGCATGGCCTGGCCGAAATCACCCAGGCTGACCGTCAGCACGACCTCGAGCTGAGCGACTTGATGCATAAGCTTTTCGACCGCCACTTCGCATTGCCGGCCCTGCCCGGCGACGTCGATGTGTTTGCCCTGGCGATGGAACTGGGCGACCGCGTCTACGCCCGCTCGGTGCAGCAACACGGGCAGATCACCCCACGCATGGCAGAGGAAGGCATGCGCGTGTTCGATGCGTACCTGGGGCTGTATCTGCCACCGTATTTGCCCAAGCGTTCGAATTGATCGTTCCCACGCTCGCGTGGAAACGAAAAAGCCCCGAAGGGCTCACGCCGTCCGGGGCTGTGGGTGAGGCATCGCTTACAACTTGGCGATAGACACCTCGGTGGATTTCACAAACGCAATCACTTCGCTGCCAATCGCCAGTTCCAACTCCTTGACCGAGCGGGTGGTGATGACTGAGGTCACGATGCCGGAAGCGGTCTGCACGTCGATTTCCGACAACACGTCGCCTTCGACGATTTCCTTGATGGTGCCTTTGAACTGGTTGCGTACGTTGATGGCCTTGATAGTCATGGTCTTTCTCCTAGGGTCGAAATGAGCTGCAAGCTTCGAGCTACAAGCTGCAAGTAAGAGCACTGCGCTTCTTCTTGCAGCTTGTAGCTTGCCGCTTGAAGCTGCTTCATTGCGCCCACCGTAACTGCGTGGGCAAGGGTGAAATGAGTTCGGGTTCCGGCGGTTGGCCGGGCAAGGACAACACGCGATTGAGCACTTCGGTTTCCAGGCTCGCCAGCCGATGGGAGCCGCGAGCACGTGGACGTGGCAGGTCGATGGCCAAGTCGAGGCCGATCTGGCCGTCTTCGATCAGGATCACCCGGTCGGCAATTGCCACCGCTTCACTGACGTCATGGGTCACCAGCAGTACGGTGAAACCGTGTTGCTGCCACAGGCGTTCGATCAATTGCCGCATCTCGATCCGTGTCAGCGCATCGAGCGCGCCCAAGGGCTCATCGAGCAACAACAGGCGCGGTTGATGGATCAGCGCGCGGGCCAAGGCCACTCGCTGTTTCTGCCCGCCGGACAACGCCGCCGGCCACTCATGGGCGCGATCAGCCAACCCTACGGCCTCCAGCGCCTGCAAGGCTTGCGGCCGCCAATTGCTTTTGAGCCCAAGGCCAACGTTATCGATGATCTTTTTCCACGGCAGCAGACGCGCCTCCTGGAACATCAGTCGCGTGTCCTCCCGTGCAGCATCCAGCGACGCCGAACCGGACAACAGCTGGCCGCCCGTGGGTTGATCGAGGCCTGCCAGCAATCGCAACAGCGTACTCTTGCCGCAGCCGCTGCGACCGACCACCGCGACGAACTGCCCAGCCGGAACGTGCAAATCAATGTCACGCAGCACTTGGCGCGAGCCAAAAGTCTTTTGCAGATTGCGCACCGCCAGCGCAATGCCCCGCAGCAGGCGCGGCGGTTGTTGGGCGGTCATGCGACACCTCCCTTGTTCACTTGGTACGCCGGGTGCCAGCGCAGCCAGACCCGTTCGAGGCCACGGGCGGCAAGGTCGGCCAATTTGCCGAGTACGGCGTACAGGAGAATCGCCAGCACCACCACATCGGTTTGCAGGAATTCCCGGGCATTCATCGCCAGGTAGCCAATGCCGGAACTCGCCGAGATGGTTTCCGCCACGATCAGCGTCAGCCACATGAAACCCAGGGCAAACCGCACGCCCACCAGGATCGAAGGCAAGGCGCCCGGCAGGATCACTTGGCGAAACAGACTGAAGCCGGACAAGCCGTAGCTGCGCGACATCTCCACCAGTGCCGGATCGACGTTACGGATGCCGTGGTAGGTGTTGAGATAGATAGGGAACAGCGTGCCCAGCGCGACCAGGAAAATCTTCGCTGACTCATCGATGCCGAACCACAGGATCACCAGTGGAATCAGCGCCAGGTGCGGCACGTTCCGGACCATCTGTACGGAGCTGTCCAACAGTCGCTCGCCCCATTTCGACAGGCCGGTGATAAAGCCCAGCGCCAAGCCGATGCCGCCGCCAATCAAAAAGCCGACTGCGGCTCGCCAGCCGCTGATCGCCAGGTGCGTCCAGATTTCGCCGCTGCGCACCAGGCTCACTCCGACCTCGATCACCGCTGACGGCGCCGGCAGAATTCGCGTGGATAACCAGCCCGCCGATACCGACAGTTGCCACACCGCCAACAACAGTAGCGGCACCGCCCAGGGCGCGAGGTTGTGGATGATTTTCTTCATGGCCGCCTCAGCTCTGGGACGCGGCTTTGGGCAAGATGTCGTTGGCGACCATTTCACCGAACGGGCTCACGTAGCCTTGGCTCTTTGGCAGCTCGGGACGCTCGACGTCCAGGTGCGGGAACAGCAGCTCCGCGACCCGATAGGATTCTTCCAGATGTGGATAACCGGAGAAGATGAAGGTGTCGATGCCCAGCTCCGCGTATTCCTTGACCCGCGCGGCCACGGTCGGGCCATCGCCCACCAGCGCCGTACCGGCGCCGCCCCGGACCAGGCCGACGCCGGCCCACAGGTTGGGGCTGACTTCCAATTTATCGCGCCGGCCACCGTGCAGCGCGGCCATGCGCTGCTGGCCCACCGAGTCGAAGCGCGCCAGCGACGCCTGGGCCCGGGCGATGGTCTCGTCGTCCAGATGAGAGATCAACCGATCCGCCGCTTGCCAGGCTTCGGCGTTGGTTTCACGCACAATCACGTGCAGGCGGATGCCGAAGCGCACGGTGCGCCCCAGCTTCGAGGCCTTGGCTCGCACCTGGGCAATCTTTTGCGCGACGGCGGCCGGCGGCTCGCCCCACGTCAGGACCATTTCCACTTGCTCGGCGGCCAGGTCCTGGGCGGCTTCGGACGAGCCGCCAAAATACAGCGGCGGACGCGGTTGCTGGATCGGCGGATAGAGCAATTTGGCGCCCTTCACACTGATGTGCTCACCGTCGTAGTCCACGGTCTCGCCTTCGAGCACCCGGCGCCAGATGCGGGTGAATTCCACGGACGCCTGATAGCGTTGTTCATGATCAAGGAACAGCCCATCGCCGGCCAGCTCGTCCGGGTCGCCACCGGTGACCAGGTTGAACAGCGCCCGCCCGCCGGACAACCGGTCCAGGGTCGCGGCCTGCCGCGCCGCTACCGTCGGGGAGATGATCCCGGGGCGCAGGGCAACGAGGAACTTCAGGCGCTGGGTCACCGGGATCAACGAAGCGGCCACCAGCCAGGAGTCTTCGCAGGAACGACCAGTGGGGATCAATACTCCGCCGAAACCCAGCCGATCCGCCGCTTGGGCGATTTGTTGCAGATAACCGTGATCAACAGCGCGAGCGCCTTCAGCGGTGCCAAGGTAATGGCCATCGCCGTGGGTGGGCAGGAACCAGAAGATATTGAGGCTCATGGAGTGGTCTCCTAAGGGATCGAATTACTGCGCGTTCGCAACGGCCGCCGGCGGCGTCCAGATCACGTCCTTGATGCTCAAGGGCTTGGGAATCAATTTGAGCTGGTGGAAGCTGTCGGCGATTTTCTGTTGCGCCGCCACCACCTCCGGGGTGAGAAACAGCGCCCCGTAGCCTTGGCGCTTGACGGAAGTGAGCGTGATGTCGGCAGGCAGGCCGAGCAGCGGCGAGACTTGCTGGGTCACGTCTTCAGGATTGGCCTTGGACCACTCCCCCACCGCGCGCACCTCTTCCACCAGCGTCGTGATCACTTGGGGATTTTTTTGCGCATAGGGTTTGGTGGCCAGGTAGAACTGGTGGTTGTCGACGATGCCCTTGCCGTCGCGCAGGGTGCGCGCTTGCAACTGTTGTTCGGCGGCAGCCTGGTACGGATCCCAGATGACCCAGGCGTCCACGCTGCCGCGTTCGAACACGGCACGGGCGTCGGCCGGCGGCAGGAAAACGGGCTGGATATCGGTGTACTTGAGGCCGGCATCTTCGAGGGCACGAACCAGCAGGTAATGCACGTTGGAGCCTTTGTTCAGCGCGACTTTCTTGCCTCTGAGGTCTTGCACCGACTGGATGGGCGACCCCTTGGGCACCAGAATCGCCTCGCTGTTTGGCGCCGGGGGCTCGTAAGCGACATAGAGCAGGTCGGCGCCCGCGGCCTGGGCGAACACCGGCGGGGTTTCGCCGGTCACGCCAAAATCGATGGAGCCGACGTTC
This sequence comes from Pseudomonas sp. Z4-20, assembly GCF_051131955.1. Lineage (NCBI taxonomy): Bacteria > Pseudomonadati > Pseudomonadota > Gammaproteobacteria > Pseudomonadales > Pseudomonadaceae > Pseudomonas > Pseudomonas sp. Z4-20. The sequence continues at coordinate 295,066 of NZ_CP071641.1, read as the reverse complement.
AAGCCTTCAAGCAGCTGCGGGCCGCCGGGGAACTCGGTCCATTGCACATCCACGCCAAGGGCTGCGAGGCGTTTTTCCAAGGTGCCCTTGGCCTTGAGCAGCACCAGCGTGCCGTACTTCTGATAACCGATCCGCAAGGTTTCGGCTTGAGCCTGGGTGATGGCGCCGAAGGACACAGCCGCAGCAAACAGAGCGACCAGCCCGCGACGCAAAATGACAGTGCGCATGGCGCCTCTCCTTTTTGCTGTGGGGTTTTGGCTGCACCTGCTTGGCCGTTGACGGCTGAGTAAGGTGAGTTGAATCGGTGGTGTTTCGGGTTTAAATGCTCCAGCGAGCACTCAGCAAACGTTCGTTCAATACATGCGGGTCCAACGGCCTGGGCCGACGGGCCATGGCGCTGAAAAACTGTTCCAGTGCCTCATCCAGGCGCTGTTGCAGGGCCGGTGCCAATTGCGCCTGGGCGCTGCCTTCGCCGTAGGCGATCTGGCTGTCCTCGGCAAAGATCCCGTGAAGCATTTCCTGGGCCTTGAGCGCTGACAACACCGGCTTGAGGGCGTAATCCACCGCCAGCATGTGGGCGATGCTGCCGCCGGTAGCCATGGGTAGCACAACCTTATGGGCCAGTGCGCGCTCCGGCAGAAGGTCCAGTACCGTCTTCAATGCGCCGGAAAAAGATGCCTTGTAAACCGGCGTTGCGATCAACAGCCCATCGGCGTTTTCGATCTGGGCGAGCAGGTCTATCACCTTGGGGCTGTCGAAGCGAGCATGGAGCAAATCCTCGGCCGGAAAATCCCGCACCTGATAGCTCACCACTTCCACACCCTGCTGTTGCAACCAACGTTGCGAGCGCTCCAACAGCACGCCTGAACGGGAGCGCAGGCTGGGACTGCCACCGAGTGAGACGACCAACATGCCTACCCTTCCTTAACTGTCACGTGCGATTCGCGGTGGGCGATCTCGCTGTATGGAGCAAACCATAACAGCGGATTTATATATCTTTAAATCATATTTATTCATTTGGTTATTCGATAAAGAGATATTAAAAATACTTTATTCGAGGCGTAAAAAAAGGCCGTCGGAACGGCCAAAACCCTTGGTGCACAGGTGTAGATCGTCCCCACGCCCTGCGTGGGAACGATCTCTTCGATGACTACTTGTTGGGCTGCGGTGTCAGGCGCAGGTAGGGTTTCACGGCGCGATAGCCCTTCGGGAAGCGCTGCTTGAGTTCTGCTTCATCCTTGAGCGACGGCACGATTAGCACTTCGTCGCCGTCCTGCCAGTTGGCCGGCGTGGCAACCTTGTAGTTGTCAGTCAGTTGCAAGGAGTCGATCACGCGCAGGATTTCATTGAAGTTGCGGCCGGTGCTGGCCGGGTAGGTGATGGTCAGCCGAATTTTCTTGTTCGGGTCGATCACGAACAGCGAGCGCACGGTCAACGTGTCACTGGCGTTGGGGTGGATCAGGTCGTACAGGTCCGACACCTTGCGGTCGGCATCGGCCAGGATGGGAAAATTGACCACGGCATTCTGAGTTTCGTTGATGTCCTCGATCCACTTGTGGTGCGAGTCCACCGGGTCTACCGAGAGGGCAATGGCCTTGACCCCACGCTTGGCGAACTCGTCCTTGAGCTTGGCGGTCAGGCCCAGCTCGGTGGTGCACACCGGAGTGAAATCCGCCGGATGGGAAAACAGCACGCCCCAGCTGTCGCCGAGCCATTCGTGGAAGCGAATCGTGCCGACGCTGGAATCCTGTTCGAAATCGGGGGCGATATCGCCAAGTCTGAGGCTCATGGTTCGGCTCCTGGTTGGTTTTGTGAGCCCAACTGTGCACCGGTTTTGATTACTTGAAAAAGAATGAATATCCATTTATTTATACTTATAGCGAATATAAAAAACTGTTCACTGGCGCGATTGCGCATAGCAACCGAAGATCACCCCCGAGGTTCGAGAAGGCCTCGAGTTGCTGAAAGAGGAGAAGGTTCGGGAAAGGCTACAGGGGTGGGCCTGACCCGAAACGCAAAAGCCCCGCCCGGCGTGCTGCCGGGCGGGGCTTTTTTTGTTTTGTAGCCATAGTACGGAAATTGTTGACGTGGTTTCAGGGCGAGCGGCTAGGATAGGCGGCATGAACACTCAAGCCTTGTTAACCCATTTGCAAAACCACTTGCCCGGCTTACTGGCTGTCTACCTGTTCGGCAGTCATGCCCATGGGACCGCCGGTCCTGAGAGTGATGTGGATTTGGCTGTGCTCTTGGCCGGCGAAATCGACCCTGTGTCGTTATGGCAGCTTTCAGGGGATCTGGCGGATATTGCTGGCAGTCCGGTTGATCTGATTGATCTAAGGGCTGCGTCGACCGTGATGCAATACCAGATTGTGACCCGAGGTCAGAGACTTTGGGCTCACGATGTGCAGGCTGGGTTGTTCGAAAGCTTTATCCTCAGCGAAAAAACCGCCTTCGACGAGGCTCGGGCAGGTTTGCTCAAGGATATTCAGGAAGAAGGCAGCGTGTATGGCCGATGACGTACTGATCAACAAAGCAGCGAGCATCGAGCGTTGCGTCGCCAGAGTGCGGGAAGAATACGAGAAAGATCCCGCCACCTTCGCCACCGATTTCACCCGCCAGGACTCGGCGGTCCTGAACATCCAGCGTGCATGTGAAGCGGCATTGGACATGGGGCAACATTTGATTCGCCGTGAGCGACTGGGTGTCCCACAAAGTGCCAGGGATGTGTTCGAAGTCCTTTTCCAAGGTGGCTGGGTGGAGGAAGGCCTGGTGAAAAACCTGAAGAACATGGTGGGATTCAGAAACATCGCGGTGCATGACTACCAAGCCCTGCAACTGCCCATCATGGTCGCGATCATTACCGGGCACTTGGACGATTTCCTGGGGTTCAGCGCGTTCATCTTGCGCAAGGACGCAACGGAGCCCAAGGAATAAGGCGATATCCGGCTCGCTGAGCCAAAAACGCAAAAGCCCCGCCCGGCGTGCTGCCGGGCGGGGCTTTTTTACTTCGCTACGTCTTACATGAAGTTGTAAGTGTAGTTGAAGATTACGCGAGTCTGGTCCTGATCGTCGCCGACACCGCCGCTGCGGTAGGAACCGTGACGCACGGTAGTACCGAAGCCTTTCAACGCGCCCTGCTGGACTACGTAATCCACGCGCATGTCACGTTCCCACTCGGAGTATTCACTCGTTCCGGAGGCTGTTTTGACGTCGTCACCACGCAGGTAGGAAACCGCGGCTTTCAGGCCTGGAACGCCCAGGGAAGCGAAGTCATAGGAGTATTGACCGAAAGTGGTGTTTTCACCGGCACGGACAAACCCGTTGATCATGCTGTCGGTGAACAGGTAGAAGCTCGCGCCGCCCGCACCTTCGTTATTACCATTGCCGTCAACCACGTTGGCCTGGTTCAGGTAGACAAAGCCACCGTCATCGCCAACTTGCTGGTGACCCAACAAGAAGGCACTGCCGCCGAGGGTGTAAGTGAACATCGCACTCCAGGTCTTGTTATCGACCTCACCCGGGGTCTTGGCATAACCACCGTTATTGGTGAAGAAATGGGTGGCGTCCCCGTTACGGCCATCCGAGCTACTGTCGAAGTAACGCAGGTCGGTTTTGAAGGATTGTCCTTCGCTGATCGGGAAAACGTGTACCGCGCCCAGGAAGTGCTGCTTGTAGTAATCCTGCAGATTAGCGTAGTAGTACTGCAGCGTCAGGTCTTTGGTGACTTTCCAGTCAGCACCTGCGTAACGGAACTGATTGCTTTCCTCGGTACCGCCCGCCACTGCCAGACCAGTGCTGTTGCTCGATGCACGACCTGTGGCGTGTTCCAACTGACCAGCGTTGAAAGTAACGTTGTCGATTTCCTTGGAGGTGATGGTTCCACCCTCAAAGGTCTGTGGCAGCAGACGGCTGTCGTTGGCAACCAGAATCGGCAAGCTTGGTGCCAGAGCGCCACCCACGTGAGCTTCGGTTTTGGAGAAAAGCGCCTTTACGTTACCGGACAAACGACTCCACTCATGTACCGCCGAGCCATCAGTATCGGCTGGCATATAGGAGCTGTTGTTACGGCCCCTTCCGCCATCGAGACGAATACCCACCAGTGCCTGAGCGTCGATACCGAAACCAACAACACCTTGCGTGAAGCCAGACTTGTAGTCGAACTTCAGGCCGGTACCCGTTTCGCGCAGGTCCTCTTTGCCCGTTTCACGGTTGTCGTTGTTGAAGTACAGCGTACGAGAATTGACAGACGCCTTGCTGTCTTCGATAAAACCGGCGGCGCCTGCTTGCTGCGCCAATACCCCAACGGCCACTGCCATGGCCAAGGTGGACTTCTTCATGTTTCGCTCCTCTCGTTTTCTAATTCTTGTGTGTCGTTGGTTCCGGATCGAACGCCCGGAATCCGCGGATGCGCGATTAGCGCCAGACCGTGACTGGCAAGTCAACCGTAACCCTTTCGGACTACGACCATGGTCTAACCCCGCGACACCGGCCCGAAGAATAATGGATTCTGTATAAATCCAAAAAGAATTGTTTCACCAGTTTTCAGCTCGTTTCGACATATGGTTGCCATCAAAGCGTCATCAAGCCGTGACATGGCTTATCGGCGACGTCGAGGATTACTGAATAGTGTTTAATCGGGCATTTGCGAGGGTCCGCGAATCCTGGCGGCGAGATGGGCTCCGACGCCTCAATGGCATCGATCAGAATCACGACGGCTCGGCATGCCGCGATCTTGACGTGTTCCAGACTAGCTGCTCATTGTCTGAAATCAAGAAGATCGCGGCCGCGGGAAAGTTTAGGACGATCGGCTACAGGTTTTTTCGAAGATTTTCGAGTTGCGCTGGTAGTTGTAAAGCGACGCTCGCGCCGCTGGCAGGCGCTCGACGCTGCTGGGTTCAAAGCCCCGCTCACGGAACCAGTGGGCGGTTCGGGTCGTGAGTACGAACAGGGTCTTGAGCCCCTTGGCACGGGCCCGGGTTTCGATCCGCTCCAGCAATTCATCGCCCCGGCCGCCATGGCGATACTCCGGGTTCACCGCCAGGCAGGCCAGCTCCCCGGCGTCCGAATCGGCGATCTGGTACAGCGCCGCGCAGGCGATGATCATGCCTTCGCGCTCGACCACGCTGAACTGTTCGATTTCCCGCTCCAGCACCTCGCGGGAGCGACGCACCAGGATTCCTTGCTCTTCCAGCGGGCTGATCAGGTCCAACAAGCCGCCAACGTCCTCGATGGCCGCTTCGCGTACCACTTCGAATTGCTCTTGGGCGACCAGCGTGCCGCTGCCGTCACGGGTGAACAGCTCTGCCAGCAACGCGCCGTTTTCGGCATAGCTGACGATATGGCTGCGCGCGACACCGCCTCGGCAAGCCTGGGCGGCCGCATCCAGCAATTCGGCTTGATAGTCACTACCCAGCCGCTGCATATGCGTCGGCACCTGTTGCGGGCGCAATTCGCGAACCAGTCGGCCATCTTCGCCGATCAATCCCTGTTCAGCACCGAACAGCAGCAGCTTGTCGGCCGCCAGATCGATGGCCGCCCGGGTGGCGACGTCTTCGCAGGCCAGATTGAAGATTTCGCCGGTCGGCGAGTAGCCCAACGGCGACAACAGCACAATGGAGCGCTCGTCCAACAGCCGGTTGATGCCCTTGCGATCGACCCGACGCACCTCGCCAGTGTGGTGATAATCGACGCCTTCGAGCACGCCGATCGGTCGCGCGGTGACCAGGTTGCCGCTGGCGACCCGCAGCCGCGAACCCTGCATCGGCGAGGACGCCATGTCCATGGACAGGCGCGCCTCGATGGCAATGCGCAACTGCCCGACTGCGTCGATCACGCACTCCAACGTGGCGGCATCGGTGATGCGCATGCCGTGATGATAATGCGGCGTCAGGCCCCGCGCAGCGAGGCGGGTTTCGATCTGCGGGCGCGAACCATGAACCAGCACCAGGCGTACGCCGAGGCTGTGCAGCAGCACCAGGTCATGGACAATGTTGCCGAAGTTGGGATGCTCCACCCCGTCGCCGGGCAGCATGACGATGAAGGTGCAATCGCGGTGGGCATTGATATAAGGCGAAGCGTGACGAAGCCAATTGACGTATTCGGGCATGAACCTGGGCCTGTAATAAATAACAGCCGAAAAAAGACGAAGCAGAACGCACAGCGGGCTGGTGGTTATCGTCGGAACAGGCTTGGCGACACGCGCGCTCTCCTCATGAGATGAAATACGGGCCCGCAGGCGGGCAATTTAATCGGCGGTGGCCGGTGTCAGGCAATAATGCCCGATCAACTGGCGCAACAACTGTACGGTAGGTTGCAAACGTGACATTTCAAGGTATTCGCCGGGCTGGTGGGCACAGGCAATATCGCCAGGGCCCAACACCAGGGTTTCGCAGCCAAGGTGCTGAAGATAAGGCGCTTCGGTGCCGAACGCCACTGCTTCGGCGCGATAACCGGTGAGCCGTTCGGCCACCCGGACCAATTCGGCATCCTCGGCTTGTTCGAACGGCGGGACTTCGGGAAACAGCGGCGCGTAGTCGATTTTGACCTTGTGACGCTCGGCGATGGGATCAAGCTTCTGCTGGATCGCCGCCCGCAACACCTGCGGGTCCATGCCCGGCAGGGGCCGCAAGTCAAACTCCATGGAGCACTGGCCGCAGATCCGATTGGGGTTGTCACCGCCGTGGATACAGCCGAAATTCAGGGTCGGCTGTGGCACGGTGAACTGAGGGTTACGGAACTCCCGCTGCCATTGCAGGCGCAAGCCACGCAGCTCGCCCATGGCATCGTGCATCGCCTCCAGGGCGCTATGGCCCAGGCTTGGATCGGAAGAGTGACCGCTGCGCCCGAGGATGTCGATGCGCTCCATCATGATCCCCTTGTGCATGCGGATCGGTCTCAAGCCCGTCGGCTCGCCGATCACCGCCGCGCGCCCCAGCGGACGTCCTGCATCGGCCAGGGCACGGGCGCCGGCCATGGAGCTTTCTTCGTCGCAAGTGGCAAGGATCAGCAACGGTTGCTTGAACGGTTGATCCAGCAAGGGCCTGACCGCTTCGATGGCCAAGGCAAAGAAGCCCTTCATGTCGCAACTGCCCAGGCCCACCCAACGCCCATCGATCTCGGTGAGCTTCAAGGGATCGGTCCGCCACAGCGCGCCATCGAACGGCACCGTGTCGCTGTGGCCGGCCAACACCAGCCCGCCGGGGCCGGTGCCGAAACCGGCCAAGAGATTGAACTTGCCAGGGCTGACCTGCTGGATATCGCAGGAAAATCCAAGCTCGTTAAGCCAGCCCGCCAACAGTTCGATCACGGCAGCATTGGACTGGTCCAGCGCTGGCTGGGTACAGCTGACCGAAGGCGCGGCGATCAGGGCAGCGAACTGATCTTTCATGGATGGCAAAGGCATCGCTGGCTCCGGGACATACAAATTTGACGCCCATCATAGAACCATCGGGAGTCAGGAAGGAACCGTCGCGGCGCGTAGGATGGACGAGTCCTGTACACTGCACGACCTTGGCAGCCACACCTTCCCCCGGCTGCGCACCTGATCCCTGGATTTTCCGGCCATGCAGAAAGAAACCGAAATCAAACTCCGCGTCAGCCGCGAGACCCTGGCAGCCCTGCGCGAGCATCCGCTGCTGAAAAAGCGCAACAAGAGTGGCTGGGAACGCCACGAACTGATGAACCAGTACTTCGACACGCCGGAGCGTGACCTGGCCCGGGCCAAAGTCGCCCTGCGCCTGCGTCGCGACGGCGAAGAGGTGATCCAGACCCTCAAGACTCGCGGCCAGAGCGTCGCCGGCCTGTCCGAGCGTAACGAATACGACTGGCACCTGGCCAAGGCCAAGCTCGACATCAAGAAACTGGAAGGCGAATGCTGGCCAGAGGCGCTGGCCGAACTGGACAAGAAGACCCTCAAGGCAATCTTCACCACGGATTTCGTCCGCGAACGCGCCGAGATCGCCTGGGGCCGTGGCAAAAGCAAAGTCGTCATCGAAGCCGCGCTGGACCTGGGTCACGTCGTAGTCGGCAAGCAAAAGGAAGAAATCTGCGAGCTGGAGCTGGAATTGCGCGAAGGCGAGCCGGCTGCCCTGCTGGAACTGGCCGCCGAGCTGGCCGCAACCCTGCCCTTGATGCCTTGCGACATCAGCAAGGCCGAACGTGGCTATCGTCTGCATGACGCCAGCAGTTACGCCCTGAGCCTGCCTGCCCCGCAACTGACCGGCGAGACACCGCTGGACGACGCCTTCGCCGCGTTGAGCTGGCATTTGCTCGGCAGCAGCCAGCGCCTGGCCGAGCAATATCGCTTCAACGGGCACTGGCGGCTGTTGCAGGACTGGGTGGAGAACCTCGCCGAACTGCGCGCCTTGCTCAGCAGCCTTGGCCAGGCCGCGCCGCGCCAATCGACCCACGACTTGCGCGTCGCCCTGGATGCGCTGTTGGAAGATTGGCGTCCGCTGGTCCAGGCTGGGCTGGATGACGAAGACGTGCGCAAGGCAGCGCCGGAGCAGTTCCTCGAAGAACTGCAAGACCCACGTTGGGGCCTCTTTTCGCTGACCGCTTCACGCTGGCTGCTGGCCCGTAGCTGGACCACCGGCCGCAACACCCGTGGCGATCGCCAGGGCGCGGCGCAACTGGCCAGCTGGCTGCCACGCCTGCTTGGCGCGGAGGCCTCGTCGCTGCAACTGCAACGTTACCAGCAGCAGCCGGAAGACCTCGCGGAGCAATTGCCGCGCATCGAGCGCATCCAGGCCTGGCTTCACCATGCTCGCCAAGTGTTGGAAATCCCGGAGATGGACCGCCTCTATGGCGAACTGAACAAACTGGCGCAACTGGCCAACGAGCCGATCACCGACGAAACCCTGGATGCGCGCAAGCAGCAGGCTATCGCGGTGTATCAGAATCGGGCCTGGAAGACGTTGTTGCGCCTGTGATGCGCTGAAACTGTGGCGAGGGAGCTTGCTTGCCTCGCCACAGAAACGGCCGGTCAGCGCACAACCGGCAAGCTCGTCGTCGATTTGATCTCCGACAGCGCCACGATCGAATTCACTTCCTGAATCCCCGGCACCATCGACAGTTTCTCGAAAAAGAATCGCTCATAGGCCTCGATATCCGCCGTGACAATTCTCAGCAGGAAATCCACCGATCCCATCAGCACGTAGCATTCCAGCACCTCGGGAAAGCCACGGATCGCCTCGGTGAACTCGGTGAAATTCGAGCGGCCATGGGCGTTGAGCTTGATCTCGGCGAAAATCTGCGTGTTCAGGCCAATTTTCTTGCGATCCAGAAGCGTCACTTGCCCACGTATGACCCCCTCTTCCTTCATCCGCTGAATCCTCCGCCAACAAGGTGATTGGGACAAACCTACCTGCTCGGCGATTTGTGCGCTGGAAAGGGATGCATCCTCTTGCAGCAGGGCCAATATCCTGCGGTCGTAGCCGTCCAGCTCAATTTGCATAAATAAACCTTTAACTAGCCAATCATGGACTTGATCAATTCGTATTTTTAGTAATTTTACGCATCTTAGATAAGAAATACCCCGCCACGCATGTAAACATTTCTCCGCCCTCAGGAGAACGCACATGCCTTCACTCGAAACCGTCGTAACAGCCCCGACCCGCGCCGATGTCTGGCACACCGCCAACACACATTGTCGCGTTCAATTTCAGCTGCTGGGCGAAGCCGAGCCGGATCTGCCCTGCCGAGTGCTGAACCTGTTTGCCTTGCAGGGCCTGACATTGGACGCGGCGCAGATCGAGCGTCACGACGATTTGCTGTCCATGGCGATCCTTCTGGGCGGCGTGAGCTGGCACCGTGCCCAAGTGCTTGCTGAGAAATTGCGTAACTTGATCAGCATCTGTGCGGTGGACGTACAAGACGCCGAAGTTGCGCGGGCCGGGCCGGTTCAAGCGGCTGGTTGAGGGGGCTCGGGCAAGAATTGGAAACGTATTGGTCGGGTAGTGGCCCAACGGTTCATAGGGTCGGGACTATTCTTTTGCAGAACAAGCCGGAATGCCGAAGCGTCTGCATCGCGGCTTTGCTGCAACTGTCCAATAGGAACTCGAACGCTCATGTCCACCAAACATGCCACTCAGGATCGCTGGCTGGACCTCAACGATCTGCTGCGCCAGCTGGTCGCCCAGGGCATCATCAGCCAGGATTCAGCCGAAACGGCGCTTAACGCCCGTCGACGTCATAACGCCAACAGCCAGTTGCACCCGCTGGAATTCATCGCCAACCAGCACCTCGACGACCTCAGTCGTCCCGGTAAGCGCCTGGACCTGGAAAACCTGACCCTGTGGCTGGCCCAGCAGGCCGACCAGCCCTACCTGCGCATCGATCCGTTGAAAATCAACGTGGCGGCCGTTACGCCGCTGATGTCCTACGCTTTTGCGCAACGTCACAAGATCCTCGCCGTGGCGGTCGATCGTGACGCCGTCACCGTCGCCAGTGCCCAGCCCTATGTCAACAGTTGGGAATCGGACCTGACCCACGTGCTCAAGCTACCGGTCAAGCGGGTGGTCGCCAACCCGGTGGATATCCAGCGCCTGAGCGTGGAGTTCTATCGCCTGGCGAAGTCGGTCAGCGGCGCCACCACGGTCGACCAGCAACCGAGCAACCTGACCAATTTCGAACAATTGCTCAACCTGGGCGCCAGCGATCAGGAGCCGGACGCCAACGACGCGCATATCGTCAACATCGTCGACTGGCTGTTCCAGTACGCCTTCCAGCAACGCGCCAGCGATATCCACATCGAACCACGCCGCGAGCAAGGCACCGTGCGCTTCCGCATCGACGGGGTGCTGCACACTGTCTACCAGTTCCCGCCACAAGTGACGATGGCCATCATCAGCCGACTCAAGAGCCTGGGCCGAATGAACGTCGCTGAAAAACGCAAGCCGCAGGACGGCCGCGTCAAGACCAAGACCCCGGACGGCGGTGAAGTGGAGTTGCGGCTGTCGACCCTGCCGACAGCGTTCGGCGAGAAAATGGTCATGCGGATTTTCGATCCGGAAGTGCTGCTCAAGGATTTCGACCAACTGGGCTTTTCCGCCGACGACCTGCGGCGCTGGCAGGACATGACCCGCCAGCCCAACGGCATCATCCTGGTAACGGGCCCCACCGGGTCCGGCAAGACCACCACGCTCTACACCACGCTGAAGAAACTGGCGACGCCTGAGGTGAACCTCTGCACCATCGAAGATCCGATTGAAATGGTCGAGTCGTCCTTCAACCAGATGCAGGTGCAGCACAATATCGAGCTGTCCTTTGCCGCGGGCGTGCGCGCGCTGATGCGACAAGACCCGGACATCATCATGATCGGTGAGATTCGTGACCTCGAAACCGCGGAAATGGCGATCCAGGCAGCACTCACCGGGCACCTCGTGCTATCGACGTTGCACACCAACGATGCGCCGAGTGCCATAAGCCGCCTGCTAGAGCTCGGCGTGCCGCATTACCTGATCAAGGCCACGGTGCTCGGGGTCATGGCCCAGCGTCTGGTCCGCACCTTGTGCCCGCATTGCAAAGCGTCCTTGACCCTGGACGAAGACGACTGGCAAACCCTGACGCGTCCCTGGCAGGCTCCCCTGCCCACCAACGCCCATCAAGCCGTCGGTTGTTCGGAATGTCGCGACACCGGCTATCGCGGGCGCGCCGGGGTGTACGAAATCATGCAACTGACAGACAGCGTCAAAGGCTTGATCCACCCCGACACCGACCTACTGGCCGTGCGCCGCCAGGCATTCAAGGAAGGCATGCGCAGCCTGCGACTTTCAGGGGCGCAAAAGGTCGCGGCGGGCTTGACCACCGTCGAGGAAGTGCTGCGGGTAACGCCGCAGAGCGAGCAGAAGTAGGCAGCGTCCGGCGAAGGAACGGAAAGGTCCCACAAATAAACCGGAAACGACCATGGCAAAGATAATGGCCGTTTGCCCTACACTGGGGCTTCGCAGGTCCATTCAATTCGCACAGGGAACAGTCATGCAAATCGGTAGCGTACTTCTACTTTTTATCGGCCTCGTGGTCGCCATCCTGTTCATGGGGTTCAAGGTCGTGCCCCAAGGCTACCAATGGACCGTCGAGCGGTTCGGCCGCTACACCAACACGCTCAAGCCCGGCCTGAACATCATCATTCCCGTGATGGATCGCATCGGTCGCAAGATCAATGTCATGGAAAGCGTGCTGGACATCCCGCCTCAGGAAGTCATCACTGCCGACAACGCCACGGTACAGATCGACGCCGTGTGCTTCTTCCAAGTGGTCAACACGGCCCAGGCCGCCTACGAGGTCAATAACCTCGAACACGCCATCCGCAACCTGCTGCAAACCAATATCCGCACGGTGCTCGGATCCATGGAACTGGACGCCATGCTAAGCCAACGCGACGGCATCAATGAAAAACTGCTGCGCACCGTCGATGAAGCCACGGCGCCGTGGGGCATCAAGATCACGCGGATCGAGATCAAGGACATCAGCCCACCGGCCGACCTGATGGCCGCCATGTCCGGGCAGATGAAAGCCGAACGGATCAAGCGCGCCCAGATCCTCGAAGCCGAGGGCTTGCGAGCGGCGGCGATTCTGACCGCCGAAGGCAAGAAACAGGCGCAGATTCTCGAGGCAGAGGGCAGCCGTCAGGCTGCGTTCCTTGAGTCGGAAGCCCGCGAACGCCAGGCGCAAGCCGAAGCCCTGGCGACCCAAGTGGTTTCACAGGCTATTGCCGACGGCAACGTCCAGGCCGTGAACTACTTCGTCGCGCAAAAATACATCGACGCCTTGGGCCGCCTGGCCTCGGCCAACAACAGCAAGGTGATCCTGATGCCATTGGAGGCCAGTCAGGTCATCGGCGCAGTGGGCGGCATCGGCGAAATCGTCAAGGCCACTTTCGACAGCAAGAAAGCCTGAGGCGCGCGTATGTGGGTATTCCTGCAGCAAATGTCGTACTGGGATTGGCTGGCGCTGGGCGTCATCCTGCTGATCCTGGAAGTGTTTGGCGCCGGCGGGTACCTGCTGTGGATCGGCATGGCAGCTGCCGCCGTCGGCGTGCTCACGTTCGTCCTGCCGCAGCTGCCCTGGGAGATGCAGTTCCTGCTGTTCGGCCTGTTCGCCATCGCGACAGCCTTGTACTGGTGGCGACGCCAGCGCAGCGCTGTTCGCCAAAGCGATCAGCCGCACCTGAACCTGCGTGGCCAGGAGCTCATCGGCAAGGCCTTCCTGGTGCATGAAGCGATTGTCGACGGCCGTGGCAAGATCAAGGTGGCCGACGGCGTCTGGCTGGCCAAGGGGCCCGATTCGCCCGTTGGCGCCCGGGTCAAGGTAATTGCCCAGGAAGGCGCGATATTGACAGTCGAACGGACGGACTGACATGTCACGGAACTGAATCAGTGCGTGGGTAATCCAACGTCATAGTTAACCCTGTGGAGTCACCTATCATGCGTCTCAAACTTGCTGTCGCGACCCTGGCCTTGCTTTCTCTTCCCGTTGGCTCGGCAATGGCCGACACGTTTTGGCGTAACGTCATCTCGTCCGGTGCGACCACCGGTTCCACCTACCTGACCTTCAAGGATAACAAGCTGATCGTTGCCGCCCAGGACGACGCCGGCAGCTTCGTCGCCAGCGACGGCGGTATTCGTGGCCCTTATCTGGAAGCCGCGATGCAGAAAGTCCGTACCGACAACCCAGGCCTGCAGGCCACCGACATGGAACTGGCCAACGCGATCCTGGCGAAAAACGCCATCGCCCAGGAGTGATTCCAGGTCTATGAAAAATGCCGCTCGATCGAGCGGCATTTTTTTGCCTGAAGATATTCCAAGGCTGAGCTGAGTAACCTGTGTGGGTTATTCGCCGATAGCAGCCTTGTAGCCTGCTGCATCTAGCAAATTGTCCAGGTCAGCCTCGTCGCTTGGCTTGAGCTTGAAGATCCAGGCGCCGTAGGGATCGGAGTTCAGCAGTTCCGGCGAAGCACCCAAGTCTTCGTTGATCGCGATCACTTCGCCCGAAATCGGCGAGTAGATGTCGGAAGCGGCCTTTACCGACTCCACCACACCTGCCTGGTCACCGGCAGCATAAACCTTACCGACCTCGGTCAGCTCGACAAATACCACATCACCCAAAGCTTCCTGCGCATGATCGCTGATGCCCACGGTGACAGTGCCGTCGGCTTCCAGGCGCGCCCACTCGTGGCTTTCGGCAAAACGCAGTTCGGCAGGGATATTGCTCATATTCTGTGTCCTCAAGAGAAGTGTCAGCGGCCAGGGGCCCGCCGCAAAAGGTTAGATCAGGGTTTTGCCATGGCGGACGAAGGTCGGCTTGACCACCCGTACCGGGTACCACTTGCCACGAATTTCCACCTCGGCACGGTCGGCGGTAGCCATCGGAACACGTGCCAGGGCAATCGACTTGCTAAGCGTAGGAGAAAAACTACCACTGGTGATCTCCCCTTCGCCAATATCAGCGATGCGGACCACTTGATGGGCGCGTAGGACGCCGCGCTCCTCAAGCACCAACCCGACCAGTTTGTGCTGCACGCCGGCGGCGAGTTCTGCTTCCAGGGCACTGCGGCCGATGAACTGGCGGCTTGCAGGTTCCCAGGCGATGCTCCAGGCCATGTTCGATGCCAAGGGTGAAACATCCTGGTGTATGTCCTGGCCGTAGAGGTTCATGCCAGCTTCCAGGCGCAAGGTATCCCGGGCGCCGAGACCGATGGGCGGAATGCCGGCGCCCACCAGATCGTTGAAAAAACTCGGGGCTTCATGGGCCGGCAAGACGATTTCCAAACCGTCTTCACCGGTGTAGCCGGTACGGGCGATGAACCACTCACCGTCGGCGCGGCCTTCGAAGGGTTTGAGCTGCTGGATCAACTGGCCTCGTGATTGGGTAACCAGTTCGGCAATCTTGTGCCGGGCTTGCGGCCCCTGAATGGCCAGCATCGCCAATTCAGGGCGCTCGTGCAGTTGCACGGCGTACTCGCCGAGTTGCGCCTGCATCCAGGCAAGGTCCTGATCGCGAGTGGAAGCATTGAACACCAGCCGGTAACCGTCCTCGACCCGGTAGATGATCATGTCGTCGACGATGCCGCCACGCTCGTTGAGCATAGTGCTGTACAACGCGCGGCCGGTGTCCTGCAAGCGATCGACATCATTGGCCAGCAAGCGCTGCAACCAGGCCTTTGCCTGGGGACCGGCAACGTCGATTACGGTCATGTGGGATACATCGAACACGCCGCAGTCACGACGCACCTGATGGTGCTCCTCAACCTGCGAGCCGTAGTGCAAGGGCATATCCCAACCGCCAAAATCGACCATCTTCGCGCCAAGGGCGAGATGAAGGTCATACAGAGGCGTACGCTGTCCCATGGGTTTCTCCTTCCGGGCTTGGCGAAGGTGCGGACGGGTACAGCCACGGCCCAAACGTCTGAAAAAGATTTTTCTGACGTTCTTGGCTACCCGATCCGACAGACGGACCGCACCGAATGCCGCGCATTGTATCCGCATGCTGTTGGACTGACACCTAGGCGTGCTCTCAATTAATTCAGAACGCGTCGGTGGGCCGAACGCCGTATCAATCCGATGACCGGCAACAGCCCCACCAGCACCAGGGTCAGCGCCGGCAATGCAGCCCGCGCCCATTCCCCTTCGCTGGTCATTTCAAAGATCCGTACCGCCAGCGTGTCCCAGCCGAACGGGCGCATCAGTAGCGTCGCGGGCATTTCCTTGAGTACATCGACGAACACCAGCAGTGCCGCGCTCAACGTGCCGGGCAGCAGTAACGGCAGATACACGTTGAAAAACAGTCGCGGCCCACTGACCCCGAGGCTACGTGCTGCTTCGGGCAATGACGGGCGAATACGCGCCAAGCTGCTTTCTAAAGGACCGTAGGCCACGGCCAGGAAACGCACCAGATACGCCAGCAACAGCGCCGACAGGCTGCCCAGCAGCAACGGTTTGCCAGCACCGCCGAGCAGGACCGACAGGGGAATGACCAGCTCACGGTCCAGATAGCTGAACGCAAGCATGATCGACACCGCCAGCACCGATCCGGGCAAGGCATAGCCCAGGTTCGCCAGGCCGACACCGGCGCGGATGGGCCGGCTTGGCGCCAGGCGCCGCGCGAAAGCCAGCAATAAGGCGACACAAACGGTGACCAGGGCCGCGAGGGCGCCCAGGTAGAGGGTGTGAATGATCAAACCGGCATAACGCTCGTCCAGGTCGAAACGACCGCGCTGCGAGAACCACACCACCAACTGCAGCACCGGAATGACAAACGCGCAGGCGAATACCAAAAGACACCAGCCGCTGGCCGCCACCGCCTTGAGCCCTCGCAAATGATAAAGCGCCTTGGTCCGGGGTCGCTCGTTGCCGGCCCGTTGGGCGCCCCGGGCGCGACGTTCGCCGTAAAGCACCACCATAACCGCCAGCAGCAGGAGGCTGGCCAGTTGGGCAGCGCTGGAGAGGCTGAAAAAGCCGTACCAGGTTTTGTAGATGGCCGTGGTAAAGGTGTCGAAATTGAACACCGACACCGCCCCGAAATCCGCCAGGGTCTCCATCAAGGCCAGGGCCACGCCGGCACCGATTGCCGGCCTGGCCATCGGCAGCGCCACTCGCCAGAACGCCTGCCATGGCGATTGACCGAGCACCCGAGCCGCTTCCATCAAGCCCTTGCCCTGGGCCAGGAAAGCACTGCGCGCGAGCAAGTAGACGTACGGGTAGAAAACCAGCACCAACACCAGGATCACCCCACCGGTCGAACGTACCCGGGGCAGGCGCAGGCCGCTGCCGAACCACTCACGCATCAACGTTTGTACCGGGCCTGCAAAATCCAACAGGCCGACGAAGACGAACGCCAGCACATAGGCAGGAATCGCGAACGGCAGCATCAGCGCCCAGTCCAGCCAACGGCGGCCGGGGAATTCGCACAGACTGGTGAGCCAGGCGAGGCTGACACCCAACAATGTCACGCCGATGCCGACGCCTACGATCAGCGTCAACGTGTTGCCCAACAGACGCGGCATTTGCGTATCCCACAGGTGGGACCATATCTGCTGGTCGACGCTCTGCCAGGAAAGCAGCAAGACACTCAAGGGCAACAGGACCAGCCCGGCAACGGCGAAGACCAGGGGATACCAACGGCGCTGGGCGGGGTGGGTCAAGGAGAGTTCTCGGTTGAAGGTCGTCGCTGACAAATGGCTTATGTGGCGAGGGAGCAGGCTCCCTCGCCATATCATCAACGAACTGAGCGGACTTGTATCAGTTCCAGCCAGCGCGATCCATCAGGCGAATGGCTTCGGCCTGGCGTTTGCCCGCCACTTCCACCGGCAGGGAGTCAGCCTTGAACTTGCCCCACGCCGCGACTTCCTTGGACGGCTCCACTTTCGGGTTAGCGGGGAATTCCTGGTTCACGTCGGCGAAGATATTCTGTGCTTCTGGCGTGGTCATCCATTCCACCAGTTTCTTCGCGGCTTCCGGATGCGGGGCGTGCTTGGTCAAGCCAATGCCCGAGAGGTTGATGTGCACGCCGCGATCGGCCTGGTTCGGCCAGAACAGTTTCACTTTCAGGTCCGGCTTCTGCTGGTGCAGGCGACCGTAGTAATAGGTATTGACGATGCCGACGTCGCATTGCCCGGCGTTGATCGCTTCGAGCAATGCGGTGTCGTCGGAGAAAACGTCAGTGGACAGGTTTTTGACCCAGCCCTTGATGATTTCCTCGGTTTTTTCCGCGCCATGGGTTTCGATCAGGGTGGCGGTCAACGACTGGTTGTAGACTTTTTTCGAGGTGCGCAGGCACAAGCGGCCTTCCCACTCTTTACCGGCAAGCGCCTCGTAGGTGGTCAATTCACCCGCTTTGACCCGGTCGGTCGAGTAGGCAATGGTTCGCGCCCGCAGGCTAAGGCCGGTCCAGGCGTGTGAGGACGCCCGATATTGAGAGGGAATGTTGGCATCGATTACCGGCGAGGTGAACGGCTGCAGGATGCCCATCTGCTCAGCCTGCCAGAGGTTACCGGCGTCGACGGTCAGCAGCAGGTCGGCGGTGGCGTTGGCGCCTTCAGCCTTGATCCGCTGCATCAATGGCGCTTCCTTGTCGGTGATGAACTTCACCGATACACCGGTCTTCTTGGTGTAGGCGTCAAAAACCGGTTTGATCAGTTCATCGATTCGCGAGGAATAGACCACCACCTCATCGGCGGCCTGAGCGACAGAAGTGCCGATCAGGGTCAGTGCGAGGGCGGACAGCAGGCGTCTGGTTGCCAACATGGTAGCGGTCTCTCGATTGTGAACGAGCGCAAATGATAAGGACTCACATTTAGCACCACAATCGAACAGTAGGCAGACACGTTTCCAAATGTTGCAATACTGGCTATCCGGACCTAAACCCTGGCGAGTTCCGGCAAGTCTCCAGTCAACCCCAGTGCCTCGCGCACGAACAAGGCCTTGGCCTCGGGCATGCGGTTTACCAGCTTCAGCCCGGTATTGCGCAGCCAGCGCACCGGCAATGGGTCGGCCTGGAACAGTCGCTCGAAGCCTTCCATTGCCGCCATCAATGCGAGGTTATGCGGCATGCGCCGCCGCTCGTAGCGACTCAGTACCTTGACGTCCGCCAGGCGCTCGCCGCGCCCGGATGCTTGCAACAGCACCTCGGCCAACACCGCGGCATCGAGGAAACCCAGGTTCACGCCCTGCCCGGCCAGCGGATGGATGGTGTGGGCTGCATCGCCAATCAGCGCCATCCCTTCGGCCACGTAACGCTTGGCATGACGTTGCCGCAGCGGTACGCACAGGCGCGGATCGGCATTCAACACAGTGCCTAGCTGGCCTTCGAAAGCCCGCTCCAGTTCGGCACTGAAACTGCCGTCATCAAGCGCCATCAAGCGCTGCGCTTGACCCGGTGTCGTCGACCAGACGATCGAGCACCAGTCGTGTTGACCGTCGCGTTCCAGGGGCAGGAATGCCAGCGGACCGTCGTCGGTAAAGCGTTGCCACGCGGTGTGACGATGAGGCCGGGCGCTGCGTACGCTGGTGACGATAGCGTGGTGCATGTAATCCCACTCACGCGTGGCGACCCCCGTCAGTCGACGCACGGCGGAGTTCGCCCCGTCGGCGGCAATCACCAGGGGCGCGCGCAAGGTGCGGCCATCGGCCAGGGTCAGCAGCCAATCATCACCGGAGCGACGCATCTGCTCCAGCCGGGCATTGGCCAGCAGGCCCAGATCGCAATCGTGCAATCGGTCCAGCAAGGCATCCTGCACGACGCGGTTTTCAACGATATGCCCCAGGACTTCGGCATGCAGGCTGGCGGCTGAAAAGTGAATCTGCCCAGTGCCGCTGCCGTCCCACACATGCATATCGGAGTATGGGCTCGCGCGCCGGGCGGTGATGCCGTCCCAGACGCCAAGACGCTCGAGGATCCGCTGGCTCGCCGCCGACAAGGCACTGACCCGGGGTTCGAACGCCGCCTGGGCATCAAAGGGCTTGACGCTCATCGGGCTGCCGTCGAGCAATAGCACCTGCAAGCCACTGTCCTGTAACGCCAGCGCCAGGGCGCTGCCGACCATACCGGCGCCGACAATCAGCAGATCTGCACGCATTTCCATGCTTTAAGCCTGTGTTGCTGGCGACATCAGTCGCCCGTGAAAAGAATGAGCCGTATCACGCATCAGGACGCGTCCCCAATCCCATGGCCTGGCGGGCGAACCAGCGCTTGGCCGGCGGCAGCAGGTCAAGGCCCAGCAGACCGAGGTTGCGCCCCAGGGACACCAGGGGCAGGTCGCTGCTGAACAGGCGGGTCACTTGATCGGAGAAGCCCACGGTGAGGGCCTGGTCCATGCGCTGACGTTCTCGATAGGCTTGCAACACGGCAAAGTCGCCTGGCGTTTCGTCGCTCTCGAGCAACGCATCGGCCAGGGCCTGCGCATCACGCAACGACAAATTGAACCCCTGCCCGGCAATCGGGTGCAGGCTGTGGGCGGCATTGCCGAGGATCGCCAGGTGCGGTCGGACTTGCTCCTCGGCCTCCACCAGCGCCAGCGGATACAGATGCCGCGCGCCCACTTGCTTCAACGTGCCCAGCCGGTAGCCGAACACATGCTGCAATTGCGCGAGGAAGCTGCGCTCGTCGAGGGCCGCCAGCCGTTGTGCGTCCATGCCTTGGCGCGTCCAGACCAATGCACAACGATTTTCCGGCAGCGGCAGCAAGGCCATCGGGCCATCGTCGGTGAAGCGCTCGAAGGCCACGCCGTTGTGGGCCTCACTCGGCGTGACGTTGGCAATCAAGGCGCTCTGGTCGTAGGGCCGATTTCGCACTCCGACGCCCAACTGCTCTCGCAATCCGGAGCGACCGCCATCGGCCAATACCGCCAGTTCGCATTCCACGGTGGTTTCGTCGTCGAGGGTCAGTCGATACCCAGCGATTTGCGGCTCCATTCGGGTGACTTGCGCCGGACAACGCCAACTGACAACGTCTTTATCCAGGCCTTGCCACAGGCACTGGCCGAGCCAAGCGTTTTCCACCACGTAGCCCAGGGCCGGCACGCCCTCCTCCATGGCGGACAACCGTGCCGTGGAAAACCGCCCGCGATCGGAGACGTGAATCTGCTTGATCGGCTCGGCGCGGCGGGAAATTTCTTGCCACAGGCCCAAGCGTTGATAAATTTGCCGCGCGCCGAATGAGAGCGCCGATGAACGCGCATCGTAGCTTGGCTGCCAGGCGTCACCGGGCGCAAAGGGCTCGATCAGCATGATCGTCCAGCCCCGGGCCTTGGCCCCGGCCTGCAAGGCCAGCGCCAGGCTTGCGCCAACCAGGCCGCCACCGATGATTGCGACATTGACCCGGCTCATGCCGCCTGGGTCCGTGCATCGGCCATCAGGGCCTCGATTTCGGCGACCGTTTTCGGCACGCCACGGGTCAGGATTTCACAACCGGTCTTGGTTACCACCACGTCATCCTCGATGCGCACGCCAATGCCGCGCCATTTTTTCGCGACGCGGCGGTCGTTCGGGCCAATGTAGATGCCCGGTTCCACCGTCAGGGTCATTCCGACCTCCAGCACTCGCCACTCGCCGCCGACCCGGTATTCGCCCACGTCATGCACGTCCATGCCCAGCCAATGACCGGCGCGGTGCATGTAGAACGCCCGGTACGCTTCACTGGCGATCAATTCATCCACCTCGCCCTCCAACAGCCCGAGGTGCACCAGACCTTCGGTAATGACCCTGACCGTTGCTTCGTGGGCCTGGTTCCAGTGTTTCTCCGGCGCGATTTCGGCGAACGCGGCTTCCTGGGCGGCCAGCACTATTTCGTAGATCGCCTTCTGCTCGGGCGAGAACTTGCCGCTGACCGGCCAGGTCCGGGTGATGTCGCTGGCGTAGCAGTCAATTTCACAACCGGCATCGATCAGCACCAGGTCACCGTCCTTGAGCAGGGCATCGTTCTGCTGGTAATGCAGCACGCAGCTGTTGCGCCCGGCCGCGACGATGGAACCGTAGGCCGGCATTTTTGCGCCGCCCTTGCGAAACTCATAGTCTAGCTCCGCTTCCAGGCTGTATTCGTAAAGACCCGGACGCGCCGCTTGCATAGCGCGGATGTGCGCCTGGGCGGAAATCCGCGCCGCTTCGCGCATGACTTTTATTTCCGCCGCCGTTTTATACAGGCGCATGTCGTGCAGCAGATGATCCAGGGCAACGAATTCGTTCGGCGGCTGGGCGCCAAGGTGGGCCTTGGACCGGATCACGTTGATCCAATCCATCAGGTGCCGGTCGAACTCCGGGTTACTGCCCATGGCCGAGTACACCCGGTCGCGGCCTTCGATCAGGCCCGGCAGGATGTCGTCGATGTCGGTGATGGGGAATGCGTCGTCGGCGCCGTAGTCACGGATCGCGCCTTCCTGGCCGGCGCGCAGGCCATCCCATAATTCACGTTCGGCGTTACGCTCACGGCAGAAGAGGACGTATTCGCCATGGGCCCGACCCGGCATGAGCACGATGACCGCTTGCGGCTCGGGGAAGCCGCTGAGGTATTGAAAATCGCTGTCCTGGCGGTAGACGTGCTCGACGTCGCGGTTGCGGATCGCAACGGCGGCGGCGGGCAGGATTGCGATGCTGTTGGGTTCCATCTGCGCCATCAAGGCCTTGCGGCGACGGCTGTATTCCGATTTCGGGATATGAATCATGGGCAGGCGGAGTTTCCTTTCAAGCAATCAGTGCAAGGACGGCTTGGCGGCCGCTGCATCGGTTTTCTTGGTCTCGGTGAACAGCAGCAATGGCGCGACCCGCAGGTATTCCATCACTTCCATGTAGTCGCTTTCGCCGTCGTCGGATTCTTCGAGGGCATCCTGCACCTGAGAGATCGCCGCCAGGTCCTGCAACACTTCTTTTGCCTCCTCGCTCAACGCGTATTCGCGACGGGTCAGGCCGAAGCCCGCGAGGAAACCCTGGCACCACTGGCCCAGCGCAGCGGCGCGTTCGGCTAATGGCGCATCATCGGTGGGCAGCAGCAGAACCACGGTCATGTCGTCGCTGGTCAACTCGCCCTTGACCATTTCCTGCAGGCCGATAAGCGCGTTGCGCACGTTGTCCGCCGGCTCGCCTTCAAGCAGTTCGGCAGCGTCGGCCAACCAGCCGTCGGCATCGAAACCGGCGCCGGCACAGCTGCGGCCGAGCAGCAGGCCATGCAATTCGGCGGGCGAGACAGGATGACCGCTGGTGCTCAGCAGGGTGGCAAAGGCTTGATACGGGGAATTCTGAATGGGCATGGGCAGCTAGGCGCCAGACGGCGCTATGTCTAGAATGGAGGCCTTGTATCCTACATCGACAGACTCGCCAAGACCATTAAAGGCTGTGCGACCCTTATCCCCCATCAGACACAATCTTCAGTGGACACAATGGAAGACACCGACCTGCAAGCGCTGATGGCCAGACTCGAGTTGCTAATTGACCGGGTCGAGCAACTTAAGAGCCAAAACGGACTCCTATTAGCTCAGGAAAAAACCTGGCGCGAGGAACGCGCGCACCTCATTGAAAAAAACGAAATCGCCCGGCGTAAGGTCGAATCGATGATTTCGCGCCTCAAGGCCCTGGAGCAAGACTCATGAGTTCAAGCAATAGCGTTACCGTGCAGATCCTCGATAAAGAGTATTCGATCATCTGTCCCCAGGAAGAGCGCAGCAACCTAGTGAGCGCCGCCCGTTACCTGGACGGCAAGATGCGCGAGATCCGCAGCAGCGGCAAAGTCATCGGCGCTGATCGCATCGCCGTGATGGCCGCCTTGAACATCACCCACGACCTGCTTCACCGCCAGGATACGCCGGACGTACAGGTCAGTGGCTCGACCCGTGAACAGGTTCGCGACCTGCTCGATCGGGTGGATCTGGTACTCGCCACCGATCCGGACGTCAGCAAGGGCTGATTCGGGCGGCTGCCTGGGGTATACTGACGTCACTCCCTGGGGTGCTTGCCAGTTGGTGATGTCCCTGAGCCGATACGCACAACCACGGGGGTTGCACGTTGGGGCCGGTGTGCATGTCCGCTTGACGGAAAGCCTTAACGCCTCCTGCAACTTCCACCTTGAACTTTCGGGTTCAAGGGCTAAGCCGACAGCGGTTCATCCGGGGAGCCTGATTCTCGAAACAATGCCAGTCATTGATGACTGGCATTGTCGTTTCTGGCGTTTGGCATTTCTGGTCGCATCGTTTGCGGTTACGCTGTCCGATGTCGCCGAATCGGAAGCATCGATATGACTGAACCTGCGTTGCTGCCTCGCCCGCAACTTCGACGCCTGCTGCGCCAGGCCCGTCGCGCCCTGACACCGGCCCAGCAGCGGCAAGCTGCTCGCGGGCTTAATCGGCAACTGGCCCAGCATCCGCTGTTTCGCCGCGCCAGACACATCGCCCTCTACCTGCCCAACGACGGCGAGATCGATCCGCGCCTGCTACTGCGCGCCGCCCAACGCCGGGGCAAGGCGGTCTACCTGCCGGTACTCAGCCCATGGCCGCAAACCAAGATGGTCTTCCAGCGAATCCAGCCCGGCGAGAAGATGCAGCCCAATCGCTTTCGTATCCCTGAACCGCGCAAGAATATCGCCCGGCAGCGCAAGGTCTGGACACTGGACTTGGTACTGTTGCCGCTGGTCGGATTTGACGATGCGGGAGGTCGACTGGGCATGGGTGGCGGCTTTTATGACCGCAGCCTGGCGTACCTGTCGCGACGCAGACAATGGCGCAAGCCGACGTTGCTGGGCTTGGCCCACGAGTGTCAGAAAGTCGAACGATTGGCGCAGGCAAGCTGGGATGTACCGCTACAGGGAACGGTCAGCGACAGGCGTTGGTACTTTGCACGAGAGACGCCGCGAGAATAGCGGCGTCCTGGAAAAGAAGCTCAGCGCTTGAGCGAGGGCGCTGGTTGGGTGATTTCCACCGGAGCATCGGTCTTATTGCTCCATAAACTCTGGGCGTAACCCGTGGTTACGACCCCGAGGCCGAACAGGATGACCAGTACCCACAACAAATCCGGTTTGCGTTTCATCGATTGCCCCCCTCAAGGCAGATCACACACGATGACAGCAGCGGTTTTCTTATTGGCCGTGCAGCAGCGTCAAGCTTGGAAGGCCGGCATTTTGCGGCAACCTGAACCCACACGCAAACTCTGGCGTCAACCGACTGTCGGTTTGTCATAAAATCGCTGAACTTTTTTAACTCAACATCCCCCAGGAGTAGAAATCATGGCCTATTGGCTGATGAAATCCGAGCCCGACGAATTGTCCATCCAAGGCCTGGAAAAGCTCGGCCAAGCGCGCTGGGACGGGGTTCGCAACTATCAGGCGCGCAACTTTCTGCGAGCCATGACAGTCGGCGACTCATTTTTTTTCTACCACTCCAGCTGCCCCGAGCCCGGGATCGCCGGGATCGGCAAAATCATCAAGGCCGCCTACCCCGACCCAACGGCTCTTGAGCCTGACAGCCATTACTTCGACGCCAAGGCCAGCCTGGAGAAAAATCCCTGGACTGCGATCGACGTGGCCCATGTCGAGACGTTCTCCCGAGTCCTGAAGCTCGACTACCTGAAACAGCAGGCCGCCCTGGCCGAGATGCCGCTGGTGCACAAAGGCTCACGCTTGTCGGTGATGCCGGTAACGGCCGAACAGTGGGCGGCGGTCATTGCATTGAAATCTTGAACAAGATGCGGCTGGCCGCTGACCGGCGTGATTGGGCTTACTGGATGATCAGGTTGTTGAACAACAGATCCTCAACCATCGGCTTGCCGGTCTCGTCGTTCATGACCTGCTGGGTCTGCTTCAACGCTTCCTGACGGAGCTTTTCCTTGGCTTCGAGGTTATTCATGGTCTCGCTGGTCTGCTGGGCAAACAGCGCCACCAATTGATTGCGAATCAACGGCTCGTTTGCCTTCACCGCTGCAGCGGCGGCATCGCCGGTCACGCGCAAGGCAACGTCGGCCTTGTAGACCTTCAGCTTCGTCGTACCGTCCAGCCCATAATTGCCCACGAACGGTGGGCTCAGGGTGATGTAGCTGACCTTCGGCGGCGCCTCGCCCTCTTTGGCTTCTTCGGCCATCGCAGCCACAGGCAACGACAGGGCCAGCAACAACATGATCCACGCTTTCACATTCGACTCCTCATCCGATTTGCGGCCCAGCATACCGACCCGCCGTCCAAGCACAAGCTTATGAACAGCTATCAGGGCGGGGCATGCTCGTTGACCCCTTGACTCTCACACCTACACTTATCGGCCATCACTCCCAAAGGAATAGCCCTGATGAAAGCCGTGCTGTGCAAAGAGTTCGGTCCCGCCGAATCGCTGGTGCTGGAAGACGTCGCCAGTCCCGTCGTAAAGAAGAATGAAGTGCTGCTGGACGTGCATGCCGCCGGGGTGAATTTTCCTGACACCTTGATCATCGAGGGCAAATACCAGTTCAAGCCACCCTTCCCGTTTTCCCCGGGCGGCGAAGCGGCGGGCGTCGTCCGTGAAGTGGGAGAAAAGGTCAGCCATCTGAAAGTCGGCGACCGGGTCATGGCGCTCACCGGTTGGGGCAGCTTCGCCGAGCAGGTGGCGGTACCGGGCTACAACGTGTTGCCGATTCCTTCGACCATGGACTTCAACACCGCTGCCGCCTTCAGCATGACCTACGGCACCTCGATGCACGCCCTCAAGCAGCGGGCCAACTTACAACCCGGTGAAACCCTGCTGGTGCTCGGCGCCTCCGGCGGTGTCGGCCTGGCGGCGGTGGAAATCGGCAAGGCCATGGGCGCCAGGGTCATCGCCGCCGCCAGCAGCGCGGAGAAACTCGCCGTGGCCAAGGCCGCCGGCGCCGACGAACTGATCAACTACAGCGAAACCAGCCTCAAGGACGAGATCAAGCGCCTGACCGACGGCCAGGGCGCCGACGTGATCTACGATCCGGTGGGCGGAGACCTGTTCGACCAGGCCATCCGCGCCATCGCCTGGAACGGCCGGTTGCTGGTCGTCGGCTTCGCCAGCGGACGCATCCCCGAACTGCCGGTGAACCTGGCCCTGCTCAAGGGCGCCGCCGTGGTCGGCGTGTTCTGGGGCTCATTCGCCCAGCGCCAGCCCCAAGACAACGCTGCCAACTTCCAGCAATTGTTCGGCTGGTTCGCCGAAGGCAAGCTCAAGCCGCTGGTGTCACAGGTGTACCCGCTGAGCAACGCCGCACAGGCGATCAATGACCTTGGGCAGCGCAAGGCTGTGGGGAAGGTGGTTGTGCAGGTGCGTTGAAACCAGTCGGACAAAAAGGCCAGAACCGCTGATGAGGTGGTTCTGGCCTTTTTCTTTCTGCGAACCACGATTCCCACAGCGCCATTAGCTTATACGCACGCGACATGTTCGCTTAAGAACATCACCAATCGAAATTTCCACTATTTACGCGACAACGAGCGATGCTATTTTCGGTAACGAAACTGTAACATTCGCATCCGCCGTTATAACAAGAACTGGAGCACTTGAATGTTTGCCTTCTTCCGACCAGCCGCACACCAGGCAGTCCTGCCTGAAGAAAAAATAGACAGCACCTACCGACGCCTTCGCTGGCAGATTTTCGCCGGGATTTTCATTGGCTATGCGGGTTACTACCTGCTGCGCAAAAATTTCTCCCTGGCCATGCCATACCTCATCGACGAGGGTTACACCCGCGGCCAATTGGGCTTGGCCATGTCGGCCATTGCCATTGCCTACGGATTGTCGAAATTCTTGATGGGCCTGGTGTCCGATCGCTCCAATCCACGCTACTTCCTGCCATTTGGATTGTTGGTGTCAGCCGGTGTGATGTTCGTTTTCGGTTTTGCACCGTGGGCAACGTCCAGCGTAACCATCATGTTCATCCTCCTGTTCATCAACGGCTGGGCCCAAGGCATGGGCTGGCCGCCGAGCGGACGGACCATGGTGCACTGGTGGTCGCAGAAGGAACGTGGCGGCGTGGTGTCGGTGTGGAACGTGGCGCATAACGTCGGCGGCGGCCTGATCGGTCCGCTGTTCCTGCTGGGCATGGCCTGGTTCAATGATTGGCACGCGGCCTTCTATGTGCCGGCCACGGTGGCGCTGTTCGTCGCGGTATTTGCCTTCGCGACCATGCGCGACACCCCGCAATCGGTGGGCCTGCCGCCAATCGAGAAATACAAGAACGACTACCCTGAAGGCTACGACGCCAGCCACGAAAACGAATTCAGCGCCAAGGAAATTTTCGTCAAGTACGTGCTGCACAACAAGATGCTGTGGTACATCGCCATGGCCAACGTCTTCGTCTACTTGTTGCGCTACGGCGTGCTGGACTGGGCGCCGACCTACCTCAAGGAAGCCAAGGGCTTCACGGTGGACAAGAGCTCCTGGGCTTACTTCTTCTACGAATGGGCAGGTATTCCGGGCACGCTGTTGTGTGGCTGGATGTCCGACAAGATCTTCCGTGGCAATCGTGGCCTGACCGGCATGGTGTTCATGGCGTTGGTGACCGTGGCGACCCTGGTGTACTGGCTGAACCCGGCCGGCAACCCGACCGTCGACATGATCGCCCTGGTTTCCATCGGCTTCCTGATCTACGGCCCGGTCATGCTGATCGGCTTGCAAGCGCTTGAGCTGGCGCCGAAGAAAGCCGCCGGTACCGCCGCGGGCTTCACTGGGTTATTCGGTTACCTGGGCGGCTCGGTCGCGGCCAGCGCCGCCATGGGCTACACCGTGGACCACTTCGGCTGGGACGGCGGCTTCGTACTGTTGATCGGTGCCTGCCTATTGGCAATGGCATTCCTGGCGCCCACCCTGTGGCACAAGCAAATCGCCAGTCAGAGCCGCGAAGCGGTCGTCTGATCCAGCGTTGATTGGCAGCGCCTGAGCCGCGCCTCCAGATTCCGGTCTGGCATGGCGTGGCTGCGCAGGGCGTGGATGGTCTGCTCGACGTAATCGCGAGTCGTGCCATAACGCCCGCAGGCACTTTCGAACACTTGGCTCAGCACATGATCCGGCAGATTGCCGGCATAGCTGGGCAAGTGTCGCTCCAACACGAAACCCAACGCTTGGACCCGAGTGCCATCCTCAAGACGGCAGGTGAGCCAGTGCGGACGGTAGGACGGGACCGGCATTTCGCGTTGCCAGAGGGCAAACAGCGAATCTTCAAGATTCTCTTGTGGCAACCGGTAAGCGAAACCGCTGCAAGAACCGCCGCGATCCAGCCCAAACACCAAGCCCGGCAATTCGGGTGTACCGCGGTGCTCATGAGACCACAGATACAATCCGCGATGATAACCGTGGACCCGACCGCGCAACCGCTCCACTGCCGTGCATTCCGGCCGCCAGATCAACGAACCGTAGGCGAACAGCCAGACCGGGCCGCCCTGGTGAAGGCTCATGGTTGACTGCATCGAGGCGAGCAATTGCTCGCGGGTCAGCTGTGGACCCCATTCGAGTCGTGGCGGGTAAAGGGCGCAGGTTATGGCGGATTCGATAGCGGTCATGGCCGGTAGCGGTTGGCTCCTCGCGAATTGACAACGCCAAGGGGCTGGCGTTTACCAGGAACGAAGGCAAGTTAGATGCCATCGGACTTCTATATACGTTATCGGTATCTAGCCCAAAGACTAAATATCGAAACGAAATATAAGGTGTTATATCGACGGGCCTTCGTTCTTGTGGCGAGGGAGCTTGCTCCCGCTGGACTGCGCAGCAGTCCCAGATGAGGCGGTCGCTGCGCAACCGAGCGGGAGCAAGCTCCCTCGCCACAAAGAGCTCACCGAGCCTGGATTGGACGAACGGGGCTTAAGCCCGCGGTGCGTATGCAAACACATCGGCACGCATCTGATGGGCATCCATGCCGGCTTCCACCAGCGCATCGAGCGTGGCGTAGATCATCGCTGGCGAACCGCTGGCGTAGACGTAGACACCCGAAAGATCGTCGATGTCCTCGCAGACCGCTTCGTGGAGCATGCCGCAGCGCCCTTCCCAGCCGCACAAATCGCTGACGACTTTGTGCAAGTACAGATTGGGCAGCGACTTCCATTCGTCCCAATGCTCGATCTCATAGAAATCTTCCGGACGCCGCACGCCCCAATACAGATGTACCGGGTGCTTGAACCCCTGCGCGCGGCAGTGCTCGATGAGGCTGTGCATCTGCGCCATGCCGGTCCCGGCGGCGATCAATACCAGCGGGCCATCCGGCAGCTCGGACAGATGTGTGTCGCCAAAAGGCATTTCGATGCGCACGTTGGGGTTGCGCTGCAGCTGCTCTAAAAGGCTCTGCGCACTGCTTTCGCGCACCAATACATGCAATTGCAGCTCGCGCCCCGAGTGCGGTGCAGAAGCCAGGGAGAACGCTGACTTTTCACCGTTCTCCCGCTCGATCATCAAATACTGCCCTGCGTGATAGCGCGGCGGCTTGCCCGCTGGCGCACGCAGGCGTACCCGCCAGACATCGCCGCCTACTTCGGCGCACTCGATAACCTGACATGCCAGGCTGCGTACCGGCAATTCTCCCGGCGCCAGCACGCCATCCCATAGCAGCACGCAATCCTCCAGGGGCTCGGCGATGCAGGTGAAGATCTCACCGTGATCGCGCACCTCTGCGGCCTGCTTCACGCGGCCCTCCACCAGCAACGCGCCACAGACGTGACAGTTGCCATTGCGGCAGCTTTGCGGGCATTCGTAGCCCAGGCGCCGCGCGCCATCGAGAATCCGCTCGGCCGGCTGTATCTCCAGCACCGCGCCGGAAGGCTGCAACGTTACACGCATCAATCTATTCCTAACTGATTCCAGATGGCATCGATCCGTTGGGTAACGGCCTCATCCTTGACGATAACCCGGCCCCATTCACGCGTGGTCTCACCGGGCCATTTATGCGTGGCATCGAGCCCCATCTTCGACCCCAGGCCGGACACCGGCGAGGCGAAGTCGAGATAATCGATCGGTGTGTTCTCGATCATTACCGTGTCGCGCTTGGGGTCCATGCGCGTGGTGATGGCCCAGATCACATCGTTCCAGTCTCGTGCATTGATATCGTCGTCAGTGACAATAACGAATTTGGTGTACATGAATTGTCGTAAAAACGACCAAACGCCCAACATGACTCGCTTGGCATGCCCTGGATACGACTTCTTCATGGTTACCACGGCCATGCGATACGAGCAGCCTTCCGGTGGCAGGTAGAAATCGGTGATCTCCGGGAATTGCTTCTGCAGGATCGGTACGAACACTTCGTTCAGCGCCAGGCCGAGGATCGCCGGCTCATCGGGTGGACGACCGGTGTAGGTGCTGTGATAAATCGGCTTGATCCGATGGGTGATGCGTTCAACGGTGAATACCGGAAAGCTGTCCACCTCGTTGTAATAGCCGGTGTGATCGCCGTAAGGACCTTCGTTTGCCATTTCGCCCGGGTGGATCACGCCCTCGAGAATGATCTCGGCCGTGGCCGGCACTTGCAGGTCGTTGCCTCGGCATTTCACCAGTTCGGTGCGATTGCCCCGCAGCAGGCCGGCAAATGCATATTCGGAGAGGCTGTCCGGCACCGGCGTGACGGCGCCGAGGATGGTCGCCGGATCCGCGCCCAGGGCCACCGATACCGGGAAAGGCTGGCCAGGGTGTTTTTCGCACCACTCACGATAATCCAGCGCACCGCCCCGATGGCTCAGCCAACGCATGATGACCTTGTTGCGGCCAATCACTTGCTGACGATAGATACCGAGGTTCTGGCGATCCTTGTTTGGCCCCTTGGTGACGGTCAGGCCCCAGGTGATCAGCGGCCCGACGTCGCCCGGCCAGCAGGTCTGCACCGGAAGCATGGCCAGGTCGACATCGTCGCCTTCGATTACCACTTCCTGGCAGATTGCGTCCTTGACGACTTTCGGCGCCATGGAAATGATCTTGCGGAAAATCGGCAGCTTCGACCAGGCGTCCTTCAGCCCCTTCGGCGGCTCGGGTTCCTTGAGGAATGCCAACAGCTTGCCGATTTCGCGCAATTCGCTGACCGCCTCGGCGCCCATGCCCAGCGCCACGCGCTCCGGCGTGCCAAACAGGTTGCCCAATACCGGAATGTCGTAGCCGGTCGGGTTCTCGAACAGCAGCGCCGGGCCTTTTGCGCGCAAGGTGCGATCGCAGACCTCGGTCATTTCCAGCACAGGGGACACGGGCACCTGGATGCGCTTGAGCTCGCCGCGCTGTTCCAGACCGCTGATAAAGTCGCGCAAGTCGCGATACTGCATGCAAAGCCTCATGGTGACCGTGACGTTCGGGGGCCCCGAGTTTAACGCCGCCCGTTCGCAATAGTGAATGCACAGATAGCAAAAAGCCGGGTTTCCCCGGCTCTTGCTGGCCTGTTCGACTTACTTGCGTTTCATCGACAGGAAGAACTCATCGTTGGTCTTGGTCGTCTTCAGCTTGTCGATCAGGAACTCGATGGCTGCCACTTCATCCATTGGATGCAGCAGCTTGCGCAAGATCCACATGCGCTGCAACTCGTCATCGGCGGTCAGCAATTCTTCGCGACGGGTGCCGGAACGGTTGATGTTAATGGCCGGGAACACTCGTTTCTCGGCGATGCGACGGTCCAGGGGCAGTTCCATGTTGCCGGTACCCTTGAACTCCTCGTAGATCACTTCGTCCATCTTCGAGCCGGTTTCAACCAGCGCGGTGGCGATGATGGTCAACGAGCCGCCTTCTTCGATGTTCCGCGCGGCGCCGAAGAAACGCTTCGGTTTCTCCAGGGCATGGGCATCGACACCACCGGTCAGGACCTTGCCGGAGCTCGGGATCACGGTGTTGTAGGCACGGGCCAGACGAGTGATGGAGTCGAGCAGGATCACCACGTCCTTCTTGTGCTCGACCAGGCGCTTGGCCTTTTCGATCACCATTTCGGCAACCTGCACGTGGCGGGTCGGCGGCTCGTCGAACGTCGAGGCAACCACTTCGCCGCGCACAGTACGCTGCATCTCGGTCACTTCTTCCGGACGCTCGTCGATCAGCAGCACGATCAGGTGAACTTCAGGGTTGTTACGGGCGATGTTGGCCGCGATGTTCTGCAGCATGATCGTCTTGCCCGCTTTCGGCGGAGCCACGATCAGACCGCGCTGGCCTTTGCCGATGGGTGCGCACAGGTCGATGACACGACCGGTGAGGTCTTCGGTGGAACCGTTGCCGGCTTCCATCTTCATGCGCACGGTCGGGAACAGCGGCGTCAGGTTCTCGAAGAGAATCTTGTTCTTGGCGTTTTCCGGACGGTCGAAGTTGATCGTGTCGACCTTGAGCAGCGCGAAATAACGCTCGCCTTCCTTCGGAGGTCGGATCTTGCCAACGATGGTGTCACCGGTGCGCAAGTTGAAGCGGCGGATCTGGCTCGGCGAGACGTAGATATCGTCTGGGCCGGCAAGGTAGGAAGCGTCTGCGGAGCGGAGAAAGCCGAAGCCGTCCTGGAGAATCTCCAGCACGCCATCACCAGAGATTTCCTCGCCGCTTTTCGCGTGCTTCTTGAGCAGGGAGAAAATCACGTCCTGCTTGCGCGAACGGGCCATATTTTCTATGCCCATCTGTTCGGCCAATTCGAGCAGTTCGGTAATCGGCTTTTGCTTGAGTTCAGTCAGATTCATATAGGAATGACGTAATCATTTATGGAGGGGGAAATTAAGCTTTTGGCTTAATGAGGCCGCGCCGCGGAGAAGGCGACAGGATCGCGTACTTATTCGAAAGGAGAGCGTCGGCGACGGCTTGCAGGGGGCAATGGAGAAACCAGTGCGGGGCCGAATGTACCACCTGGGTTTGCAAGCGTCTAGCCCCGGATAACGAAAAAGCCCCGCGATTTGCGGGGCTTTTCCAGTGGCATTCGGCGCTTAGATGTTGGCGTCGAGGAAAGCAGCCAGTTGCGACTTCGACAGCGCGCCGACCTTGGTGGCCTCGACGTTGCCGTTCTTGAACAGCATCAGCGTCGGGATACCGCGCACGCCGTGCTTGGCCGGGGTTTCCTGGTTCTCGTCGATGTTCAGCTTGGCAACGGTCAGCTTGCCCTTGTAAGTCTCGGCAATCTCGTCCAGGACCGGAGCGATCATTTTGCAAGGACCGCACCACTCAGCCCAATAGTCGACCAGTACCGCGCCTTCGGCCTTGAGTACGTCAGCTTCGAAGCTAGCGTCGCTAACGTGTTTGATCAGATCGCTGCTCATGGAAATCTCCGGGGTCATCAGCAAAAAAACGTGGCCCATCATAGCTGCCCTTCCCGGGTTCAGGAAGCCGCAGTTGATTGAGTCTCGCTATGACGCTCGATGGCTTTGGGTATGGCTCGCCTCACGAAGCGGCAGGCGCAACGAAAGAAATACCGGTACGCAGGGCAGCGTTACGTACATGTTCCTGCATGGCTTTTTGCGCGGCGCCCGAAGCGCGACGAGCCAGGGCACGAAGGATCTTGCGATGCTCCTGCCAGGTTTCCATCGCCCGCTCCGCCCTGATGAACGGTAGCTTCTGACTTTCCAGGAAGATCTCCGCGCTGGCGGTAAGAATACTCAGCATCGCCTGATTTCCACTGGCCAGAAGGATCTGTCGATGGAAGTCGAAATCCAGCCGCGCTGCGGCGTCGAAGTCCCCTGCCTTCAACTCCCGGCGCATGGCTTGGACATTGTCATCCAGCGTATCGAGGTCATCAGCGCTCAACGTCACCGCCGCCAACCCGGCCGCGAACCCCTCCAGGGCATAACGCAGTTGGAAGATATCCACAGGCGAAACCTGGGACGCGAACGGCCAGCCCGGCGCCGGATCATTGGTGAGCACCCTTGCCGGTGATTGCACGAACACCCCTTTGCCCGGCTGGACGCTGATCATCCCCAGCGCACTCAACGATGAAAGCGCCTCGCGCAACGACGCTCGACTCACGCCCAACTGCAGCGCCAGGTCCCGTTGCGAGGGCAGCGAATCCCCCGGACCGAAGCCTTGGTCGGCGATCAGTTTGCGAATGGCTTGCAGCGCCACTTCAGGAACGGCACGGGAGATGGAATTCATGTTTTTCAGACGAACCAGGCCACTGAGCGGCTAGTTGTAAAGCTATTCACAGCGCCCGGCAAGTCGTGCCCCAGCGGGGTTCGGCGGCCAATACCGACGCCCGATAAAGGTGCGAAAAACCGCGCAACTGTTCAGACCAGTAAGACCGCGTCCCACCAGCAAACCTGCGGCTTTGGAGGACCCAACGGCTGCTTGGCATGGCCTGTGCTCTGTCCGAACGCAGAAATCACATCACCGATTGCGGAGATTCGCCATGATTCAGCGTTGCAGCGTTCTGCTCACAGCCTTGTTTGCCAGCCTGATGCTCACCCAGCTGCCCGCCCACGCCGATGGCCTGGAAGACGTGGTCAAGCGCGGCACGCTCAAGGTCGCGGTGCCCCAGGACTTCCCGCCCTTCGGTTCGGTCGGCCCGGACATGAAGCCCCGCGGCCTGGACATCGACACGGCGAAACTGCTGGCCGACCAGCTCAAGGTCAAGCTTGAGCTGACGCCGGTCAACAGCACCAACCGCATTCCGTTCCTGACCACCGGCAAGGTCGACCTGGTGATTTCCAGCCTGGGCAAGAACCCGGAGCGGGAAAAGGTCATCGACTTCTCCAGCGCCTATGCGCCGTTCTACCTGGCGGTGTTCGGCCCGCCTGACGCCGCCATCAACACCCTGGACGACCTCAAGGGCAAGACCATCAGCGTCACCCGTGGCGCCATCGAAGACATCGAGCTGAGCAAGGTCGCCCCCGAAGGCACCACCATCAAGCGCTTCGAAGACAACAACTCGACCATCGCCGCCTACCTGGCCGGCCAGGTTGACCTGATCGCCAGCGGCAACGTGGTGATGGTCGCCATCAGCGAACGCAACCCCAAGCGCGTTCCGGCGTTGAAAGTGAAACTCAAGGACTCCCCGGTGTACGTGGGCGTGAACAAGAACGAGCCGGCGCTGCTGGACAAAGTCAACCAGATCCTCGCCACCGCCAAGACCGACGGCAGCCTGGAGAAAAATTCCCAGACCTGGCTCAAGCAGCCGCTGCCGGCCGATCTCTGACCGTCGCTTGAGAGGCTGAGCATGGCTTATCAGTTCGATTTCCTGCCGGTGGTGCAAAACACCGAGCTGCTGTTGCGCGGCGCGCTGTTCACCCTGGAACTGACGGCCATCGGCACGTTGCTCGGGGTCGGCCTGGGCATCGTTGGCGCGGTAGTCCGGGCGTGGAATATCCGTCCGTTCGCGGCGATCTTTGGCGTGTACGTGGAGTTGATCCGCAACACGCCGTTCCTGGTCCAGTTGTTCTTTATCTTCTTCGGCTTGCCGTCCCTGGGCCTGCAGATTTCCGAATGGCAGGCCGCGGTGCTGGCGATGGTGATCAATCTTGGCGCGTATTCCACCGAGATCATCCGCGCCGGCATCCAGGCTATCCCGCGAGGGCAATTGGAAGCCGCTGCGGCCCTGGCGATGAGTCGCTTCGAAGCGTTTCGCCACGTGGTCCTGCTGCCGGCGCTGGGCAAGGTCTGGCCGGCGCTGAGCAGCCAGATCATCATCGTGATGCTTGGCTCGGCGGTCTGTTCGCAAATCGCCACCGAAGAGCTGAGCTTTGCCGCTAACTTCATTCAGTCGCGCAACTTCCGCGCGTTCGAAACCTATGCGCTGACGACACTGATCTACTTGTGCATGGCGCTGTTGATCCGTCAGTTCCTCAATTGGATCGGGCGTCGCTACATCGCCAGGAGCAGCCAATGAGCGATTTCACCTTCTGGGACGTGGTGCGCAACCTGCTCACGGGCCTGCAATGGACCTTGGCGCTGTCGCTGGTGGCGTTTATCGGCGGTGGCGTGATCGGGTTGCTGGTCATGGTGCTGCGCATCTCCAAAAGCGCCCTGCCCCGCAATATCGCCCGCACCTACATCGAGTTGTTCCAGGGCACGCCGTTGCTGATGCAATTGTTCCTGGTGTTCTTTGGCGTGGCCCTGGCCGGGGTGGAGATTTCGCCGTGGACGGCGGCGGCCATCGCCTTGACGCTGTTTACCAGCGCCTACCTGGCAGAGATCTGGCGCGGGTGTGTCGACTCGATTTCCAACGGTCAATGGGAAGCCTCGGCGAGCCTGGCCCTCAACCCACTGGAGCAGTTGCGCTACGTGATCCTGCCCCAGGCCCTGCGCATCGCCGTGGCGCCGACCGTGGGCTTTTCCGTGCAGGTGGTCAAGGGCACGGCAGTGACGTCGATCATCGGCTTTACCGAGCTGACCAAGACCGGCGGCATGCTCGCCAACGCCACCTTCGAACCGTTCATGGTCTATGGCCTGGTCGCCCTCGGTTACTTCCTGCTCTGCTACCCCTTGTCCCTCAGTGCGCGCTACCTGGAAAGGAGACTGCATGCCTCTGCTTAGAATTACCGCCCTGCATAAATACTATGGCGATCATCACGTACTCAAAGGCATCGACCTGAGCGTCGAGGAAGGCCAGGTGGTGGCGATCATCGGCCGCAGTGGCTCGGGAAAATCCACTTTGCTGCGCACCCTCAATGGCCTGGAGTCGATCAACGACGGTGTGATCGAAGTCGATGGCGAATACCTCGATGCCGCCCGCGCCGATTTACGCAGCCTGCGTCAGAAAGTCGGGATGGTGTTCCAACAGTTCAACCTGTTCCCGCACCTGACGGTCGGCGAGAACGTCATGCTGGCGCCGCAGGTTGTGCAAAAAGTGCCCAAGGCCAAGGCGGCCGAGCTGGCGCGGCAGATGCTGGAACGGGTCGGGCTCGGCGAGAAATTCGATGCATTCCCCGACCGCTTGTCCGGAGGCCAACAGCAACGGGTCGCGATTGCCCGCGCGCTGGCGATGTCGCCGAAAGTGCTGCTGTGCGATGAAATCACCTCGGCCCTGGACCCGGAGCTGGTCAATGAAGTGCTCAGCGTGGTGCGGCAATTGGCGAAGGAAGGCATGACGCTGATCATGGTCACCCATGAAATGCGCTTTGCCCGGGAAGTGGGCGACAAGCTGGTGTTCATGCACCAGGGCAAGGTGCATGAGGTGGGCGATCCCAAGGTGCTGTTCGCCGTCCCGCAGACGGCGGAGTTGGCGAACTTCATCGGCATGGTCGAGCCTGCCTGACGGTCAGTGAAAGCGCTTGTGGCGAGGGAGCTTGCTCCCGCTCGACTGCATAGCAGTCGCAGGATCTGCCTACCGATTCCTGCTGTTCCGGGTTGATTGCTTTGGGGCTGCTGCGCAGCCCAGCGGGAGCAAGCTCCCTCGCCACAAAGACATCCTGCAGGCTGCTCTGGCTCAAGGGTTTGGTTCAGGCGCGTTGGCGTAAGCGGTCGATCGTGGCAGGATGGCGAGGTTATCGACCGAGACTTTTTGACCATGCCGCCATCCCAAGCCAAGAATCTGTCCCTGATCGCTGCCATTGACCTGGGCTCCAACAGCTTCCACATGGTCGTCGCCAAGGCCCAGAACGGGGAAATCCGCATTCTTGAGCGACTCGGCGAGAAGGTTCAGCTGGCCGCAGGTATCGATGAAGAGCGCAAGCTCAGCGAAGAATCGATGCAGCGCGGGCTCGATTGCCTGAAACGTTTTGCCCAGTTGATCAACGGCATGCCCCTGGGTGCCGTGCGGATCGTGGGCACCAATGCCCTGCGCGAGGCGCGCAACCGGGGCGAGTTCATCCGCCGCGCCGAAGAGATCCTCGGCCATCCGGTGGAAGTCATTTCCGGCCGCGAAGAAGCCCGCCTGATCTACCTTGGCGTCTCCCACACCCTGGCCGACACCCCGGGCAAGCGCCTGGTGGCGGACATCGGCGGCGGCAGTACCGAGTTCATCATCGGCCAGCGCTTCGAGCCGCTGCTGCGTGAAAGCCTGCAGATGGGCTGCGTCAGCTACACCCAGCGTTATTTCCGCGACGGCAAGATCACCCCGGCCCGCTACGCCCAGGCCTACACGGCGGCGCGCCTGGAAATCATGAGCATCGAGCATGCGCTGCACCGCCTCACCTGGGACGAAGCCATCGGCTCCTCAGGAACCATCCGGGCCATCGGCCTGGCGCTCAAGGCCGGCGGCCATGGCACTGGCGAAGTCAACGCCGAGGGCCTGGGCTGGCTCAAGCGCAAGGTGTTCAAGCTCGGTGAAGCGGACAAGATCGATTTCGAAGGCATCAAGCCCGACCGCCGGGCGATTTTCCCGGCGGGCCTGGCGATTCTCGAGGCGATCTTTGACGCCCTCGAACTGCAACGCATGGACCACTGCGAGGGCGCCCTGCGCGAAGGCGTGCTGTACGACCTGCTGGGGCGTCATCATCACGAAGACGTGCGCGAACGTACCCTGGGCTCGCTCATGGAGCGTTATCACGTCGACCAGGAGCAGGCGGCGCGGGTCGAGCGCAAGGCGCTGCATGCCTTCGACCAGGTGGCCGATGACTGGGACTTGAACGACGGGGTCTGGCGCGAGTTGCTGGGTTGGGCCGCCAAGGTCCATGAGGTGGGCCTCGATATCGCCCATTATCACTACCACAAGCACGGCGCCTACCTGATCGAGCACTCGGACTTGGCGGGTTTC
This sequence comes from Pseudomonas sp. Z4-20, assembly GCF_051131955.1. Lineage (NCBI taxonomy): Bacteria > Pseudomonadati > Pseudomonadota > Gammaproteobacteria > Pseudomonadales > Pseudomonadaceae > Pseudomonas > Pseudomonas sp. Z4-20. Next base: position 256,067 of record NZ_CP071641.1, on the reverse strand, counting down.
TCCCGGGAAGACCAGCAGATGCTCGCGCTATTGGTCCGCGGCCACCGGCGCAACATTCCCAAGGATAAATTTGCCGAGTTCGGCGATGACGGCATCAAGCTGATTCGCCTGTGCGTGTTGCTGCGCTTCGCAATCCTGTTCCACCACATCCGCGGCACCCAGGAAATGCCCCAAGTGGTCCTGCGGGCTGATGGCGATGAACTGGACGTGCTGTTTCCTGAAGGCTGGCTGGAAGAGAACCAACTGACCCAGGCCGACTTTGCCCAGGAAGCGGAATGGCTGACTCGGGTCGGGATCATGCTGAATATTCATTGAGTCCGGCGACAACACCCACCCTTGTGGCGAGGGAGCTTGCTCCCGCTCGGCTGCGCAGCAGTCGCAGGATCTGTCTGAAATGGAATTTCCCCTGACACACCGAGCTGAATGGCTTCAGGGCTGCTTCGCAGCCCAGCGGGAGCAAGCTCCCTCGCCACAAAAGCCAAGCTCGTCTCCGGACGTTTAACGAACAGCCAACACCGGGCTGCTCAGGCGATCCAGCAAGGTCGCCTGGGCGCTGCGCGGGTTCTGGTTGCCGGTCGGCGTGTTGCGGATGTAGCGGCCGTCCGACTGCAGGCTCCAGCTGTGGGTATTGTCGGTGAGGTAGCTTTCCAACTCTTTCTTGACCCGCAGGATCAGCTTCTTGCCTTCCACCGGGAAGCAGGTCTCGACACGCTTGTCGAGGTTGCGCTCCATCCAGTCGGCGCTGGACAGGAACATCTGCTCCTCGCCGCCGTTGAGGAAGTAGAACACCCGCGTGTGCTCCAGGAACCGCCCGATGATCGAGCGCACGTGGATGTTGTGGGAGACCCCTGGGATGCCTGGCCGCAGGCAGCACATGCCGCGCACCACCAAATCGATACGCACGCCCGACTGGCTGGCCTTGTACAACGCACGGATGATCTTCGGATCGGTCAGCGAGTTGAACTTGGCGATGATGTGCGCCGGCTTGCCGTCCAGGGCGAACTGCGTCTCCCGGGCGATCATGTCGAGCATGCCCTTTTTCAGGGTGAACGGGGCATGCAGCAACTTCTTCATGCGCAGCGTCTTGCCCATGCCGATCAACTGGCTGAACAACTTGCCGACGTCTTCGCACAAGGCGTCGTCGGAGGTCAGCAGGCTGTAGTCGGTGTACAGGCGGGCGTTGGCGGCGTGGTAGTTGCCGGTGCCCAAGTGGGCGTAACGCACGATCTCACCGGCTTCACGGCGCAAGATGAGCATCATCTTGGCGTGGGTCTTGTAGCCGACCACGCCGTAGATGACCACCGCACCGGCCGCTTGCAGACGGCTGGCCAGCTGCAGATTGGATTCCTCATCGAAGCGCGCCCGCAATTCGATCACCGCCGTGACTTCCTTGCCGTTTCGCGCCGCGTCCACCAGGGCATCGACGATTTCCGAATTGGCGCCGCTGCGATACAGCGTCTGGCGCACCGCTAGGACGTGCGGGTCCTTGGCGGCCTGGCGCAGCAGGTCGACCACCGGCGTGAACGACTCGAACGGGTGCAGCAGCAGGATGTCCTGCTTGCTGATCACGCTGAAAATATTCTCGCTGTTTTGCAGCAGTTTCGGGATCTGCGGCGTGAACGGCAAGTATTGCAGTTCCGGATGGCTGTCCAGGCCAGTGATGCTGAACAGTCGGGTCAGGTTGACCGGGCCGTTGACCTGGTACAGCTCGGTCTCATGCAGGTTGAACTGCTTGAGCAGGTAGTCGGACAGGTGTTTTGGACAGGTGTCGGCCACTTCAAGGCGCACCGCATCACCGTAGCGACGGGAGAACAACTCGCCGCGCAAGGCGCGGGCCAGGTCTTCGACGTCCTCGGTGTCCACCGACAGGTCGGCGTTTCGGGTCAGGCGGAACTGATAGCAACCCTTGACCTTCATGCCCTGGAACAGGTCATCGGCATGGGCATGGATCATCGACGACAGGAACACATAGTTGTCGCCTGGGCCGCCGACGTCTTCCGGCACACGGATGATTCGCGGCAGCAGGCGCGGCGCTGGAATGATCGCCAGGCCGGAATCGCGACCGAAGGCGTCGATGCCTTCCAGTTCGACGATGAAGTTCAGGCTCTTGTTGACCAGCAACGGGAACGGGTGCGTCGGGTCGAGACCGATCGGGGTGATGATCGGCGCGATCTCGTCGCGGAAATAACGGCGCACCCAAGTCTTGATCTTGGTATTCCAGTTGCGGCGACGGATGAAGCGCACCTGATGCTTTTCCAGCTCCGGCAACAGGATGTCATTGAGGATCGCGTACTGGCGGTCCACGTGACCGTGGACCAGTTCGCTGATACGCGCCAAGGCCTGGTGCGGTTGCAGGCCGTCGGCGCCGGCCTGTTCACGGGCGAAGGTGATCTGCTTCTTCAGGCCGGCGACGCGAATTTCGAAGAACTCGTCCAGGTTGCTGGAAAAAATCAGCAGGAACTTCAGCCGCTCCAGCAACGGATAGGACTCATCCAGCGCCTGTTCCAGCACACGGATGTTGAATTGCAGTTGCGACAGCTCGCGATGGATGTACAGGCTGCTGTCATCCAGGTTCGGGATGGCAATCGCCGGAGCCGGGGCCGGCTCGGTGACGGCCGGGGGAGCGGGCTCCAGCTCCGGCGGGGTCTCGACGACTTGCTCGACCACGGGTTGAGCGTCTTTTACGGCGACTTCAGAAAGTCCTTCGGTATTCATCGCAAGTTCCTGGGAGGCTATTTCTGCTCTCGTAACAATTGGGCGGCGCGCACGGCGAAGTAGGTCAGGATGCCATCAGCACCCGCACGTTTGAAAGCGGTCAGGGACTCGAGAATCACCCCTTCGCTCAACCAGCCGTTCTGGATCGCGGCCATGTGCATCGCATACTCACCGCTGACCTGATAAACAAAGGTCGGCACTTTGAATTCTTCTTTGACCCGGCAAAGAATGTCGAGGTAAGGCATGCCCGGCTTGACCATGACCATGTCTGCCCCTTCTGACAAGTCGGCAGCTACTTCGTGCAGGGCTTCATGGGCATTGGCCGGGTCCATCTGATAAGAGGCCTTGTTGGCCTTGCCCAGGTTCAGGGCCGAGCCGACCGCGTCGCGGAACGGGCCGTAATAAGCGCTGGCGTACTTGGCCGAATAGGCCATGATGCGCACGTTAACGTGGCCTGCGATTTCAAGGGCCTCGCGGATCGCCTGGATGCGCCCGTCCATCATGTCCGACGGCGCCACCACCTGGGCACCCGCCTCGGCGTGGGACAGCGCCTGCCTGACCAGTGCATCGACGGTAATGTCGTTCTGCACGTAGCCTTCTTCATCGAGGATACCGTCTTGCCCGTGGGTGGTGAACGGGTCCAATGCCACGTCGGTGATCACCCCCAGTTCCGGGAAGCGCTCGCGCAGGGCACGGGTCGCACGCTGGGCAATGCCCTCCGGGTTCCAGGCTTCGGCGGCGTCCAGCGACTTGAGGTCTGGCGGCGTGACCGGAAACAGCGCCAGCGCCGGAATGCCCAGCTCGACCCAGTGGGCGGCTTCTTCGAGCAGCAGGTCGATGGTCAGGCGTTCAACCCCAGGCATCGACGCCACCGCTTCGCGACGGTTCTCACCGTCCAGCACGAATACCGGCAGGATCAGGTCATCGGTGGTCAGCACGTTTTCACGCACCAGCCGACGAGAAAACTCATCACGGCGGTTGCGACGCAGCCGGGTGGCGGGGAACAGACGATTGGCGGGGGTAAAGCTCACGGCAGACTCCTGGGCCCGCAAACGGGCGAGCGTGACAGTTATATGCGGACATTATGACGAACGTATGACAGTTGTGCTAAGGCGCGACCGGTAGTCGCAGGCATTGTCTTCTGTAGGAAATGTTCACGTCGAGACACATCTCGATACTTTCCTGAATGTGCCTGAAGGGTTAGGCTGCGCGTTCATTTCGCCAGCACCCAGACAATGCTCCAACAATTTCTGCATGACTTCGGCTACTTGGCCTTGTTTATCGGCACGTTCTTCGAAGGCGAAACCATCCTCGTGCTCGCAGGTTTCCTGGCGTTCCGTGGCTACATGGACATCAACCTGGTAGTGGTCGTGGCGTTTTGCGGCAGCTACGCGGGCGATCAGCTGTGGTATTTCCTGGGGCGCAAGCATGGGCGCAAGCTCCTGGCCCGCAAGCCACGCTGGCAACTGATGGGTGATCGCGCGCTGGAGCACATTCGCAAGCATCCGGACATCTGGGTCCTGAGCTTTCGCTTTGTCTATGGTTTGCGCACGGTGATGCCGGTGGCGATCGGCCTTTCGGGCTATCCGCCGGGCCGCTACCTGCTGCTTAACGGCATTGGCGCGGCAATCTGGGCGACAGCGCTGGCCGCCGCTGCCTATCACTTCGGCGCGGTGCTCGAAGGCATGCTGGGCAGCATCAAGAAATACGAGCTGTGGGTTTTGGGTGCCTTGCTGTTGCTGGGCTTGGGCTTGTGGCTGCGTCGACGCATCAAGAATGCGCGACTGGCCAAGAAAGTCCTTGAGGCCGAGCGCCTCGAACAAGCCAAGGCCGGCGAACCTACGACGCCAACCGAGTAAGCCGGCTGCGGCAGCCGTACAGCTTCATGTCCACGGGCGATTCTCCTGGGCTACAACATCACCGCGTCCCTTATCAAGTCCTTGATAAGCCACCGCCGCATCGGCCCATAACTGCGCATTGAACTGCAGGTGTGCCCAGAGTGGGTTACAGCCCGCCAGCGGCGTGGTCACGCCAAAAATCACCGGCTCGCAATCGTCTTCTTCCTGAAAGACACCGAACAGACGGCCCCAAATAATGAACACACCGCCGTAGTTGCGATCCATGTAGAGAGGGTCGGCCAGATCCCCCTATGGCAACGAGTGGCAAATTAGTGGACATTTAACGCCATGTATCTGGAGAAAAGCCCATGAGCAAAAAAGTTGCAGTGATCCTTTCCGGCTGTGGCGTGTATGACGGCGCAGAGATCCACGAAAGCGTGATTACCCTGCTGCGCCTGGACCAGCGTGGCGCTCAGGTCCAGTGCTTCGCGCCCAACATTGCCCAACTGCACGTGATCAATCACCTGACCGGCGAAGAGATGCCCGAGAGCCGCAACGTCTTGGTAGAGTCGGCGCGTATCGCCCGGGGCAACGTGAAAGACCTGCGCGAAGCCAGGGTCGAGGATTTTGATGCGCTGATCGTGCCCGGTGGCTTCGGCTCGGCAAAGAACCTGTCCAATTTCGCCATCGAAGGCGCCGGATGCAGCGTCCAACCAGAAGTCCTGGCACTGACCGAGGCCTTTGCCGAGGCCGGGAAGCCAGTGGGGCTGATCTGCATTTCACCGGCCCTGGCGGCAAAGATCTATGGCCCGGGAGTGACCTGCACCATCGGCACGGATGCCGACACAGCTGCGGCCGTGACCAAGATGGGCGGGACGCATGAAGAATGCCTGGTCACCGACATCGTTGAAGACACCGCCCGCAAACTGGTCAGCACGCCCGCCTACATGTTGGCGCAGAACATCAGCGAAGCTGCTTCAGGCATCAACAAGCTGGTGGACCGGGTGTTGGAACTGACGCACGAAAACGACGCCTGACACCATCCGACCTGGCGGGAAGGCTCAGGACAAGCGGGCCAAACGCGTCAGTATCCGGTCCAGCGCATTGGCAAACCCCTGCTTGTCCCGTTCGCTGTAAGCCGCCGGGCCGCCGGCCATATGCCCCTGTTCACGCAGATCGGTGAACAGGTTGCGCACCGCCAGGCGGTCACCCATGTTCTGCGCGTCGAACTCCTTGCCGCGGGGATCCAGGGCAGCGACGCCCTTCTTCACGAGACGGTCGGCCAACGGCACGTCGCTGCAAATCACCAGTTCACCCGGCACGGCATGCTCCACCAGATAGTCGTCCGCCGCGTCAGGACCGCTGGGCACCACGATCAGCTTCACCAGGGCCAGGCCCGGCTTGGTCTGCGGTTGCCCGGCGACCAGCAGCACCTCGAACTGGCGCTTCAAGGCGAACTTGACCACCAGCTCCTTCGCCGCCTTCGGGCAGGCATCGGCGTCGATCCATACACGCATTGCGTTGTTTCCTCATGTTGATGTTCAGGAAACCTGAACTCGACGCTTCTGCGCCACCCAGCTACGCCCGTACAACACAACGATGGCCGTCATCGCCACAGCCTGGGCCGCGAGTGAATACGCATCGGCATGGATGCCCAGCCAATCGAAGTCGAAAAAGGCCACCGGGTGGGTGCCGAAGATCCCGGCTTCCTGCAAGGCCTTCACCCCATGCCCGGCGAATACCACCGACAACGCACATAGCAGCGCAGCGTTGATGCTGAAGAACAGCGCCAGCGGCAATTTCGCCGAACCTCGCAAAATCACCCAGGCCAACCCTACCAGCAGGACCAGCGCCGTCGCGCCGCCCGCCAGCACGGCGTCATGCCCGGCAGGACCGGCCTGCAGCCATAGGGTTTCGTAAAACAGGATCACTTCGAACAGCTCCCGATAGACCGAGAAGAACGCCAGGATGGCAAAGCCGAAACGACCACCGCCGCCCACCAGGCTGCTCTTGATGTAATCCTGCCAGGCCGCTGCGTGGCGTCGGTCGTGCATCCACACCCCCAACCACAGCACCATCACGCTGGCGAACAACGCCGTCGCACCTTCAAGCAGCTCCCGCTGCGCGCCGCTGACGTCGATCACATACGCAGCCAGGCCCCAGGTCGCCAAGCCGGCAAGCAATGCCAACCCCCAACCGACGTTGACGCTGCGAACCGCCGATTGCTGCCCGGTGTTGCGCAGGAACGCCAGGATAGCCGCCAGCACCAGAATCGCTTCGAGGCCTTCACGCAGCAAGATCAGTAAGCCGGAGATGTAGCTCAGCGACCAGCTCAATCCATCACCGCCCAACAGGCCGGCGGACTCCTTCAACTTGGCCTTGGCAACGTCCAGACGCTGCTCGGCCTGCTCGACTGGCAAGCCATCCTGCAGTGATTGACGGAAGGCCATCAAGGTCTTTTCGGTGTCTTTACGCACGTTGGCGTCGACGTTATCGAGGGAGCTTTCCACCAGCTCGAAGCCTTCCAAGTACGCCGCTACCGATAAGTCGTACGCCTGGTCACGATCACCGGCACGATACGCCGCGATGCTTTTGTCCAAAGTCGCGGCGGTGTAGTCGAGCAACTGCGCCGGACCGCGCTGCACTTGTGGTGGCTGGGCCCGCTGGGCGCGGAAAGCTGCGGCCGCCGCAGGGCCCTGGGCGGCCAGGATTTCCGCCGGGGTCTGGCGGGCGAGGTCGGCGAGGTTGTACGGCTGTTCACTTTTGGGCGCCGCCGGGTCGGCGCTGAAGCTGGCAATGTAGGTCGCCAGGTCCCAACGCTGACGGTCATCGAGCTGGTCAGCGAAGGCCGGCATGTCCGTGCCTTCGACGCCCATGCCCAATGTGTTGTAGATCGCATAGAGGCTCAGCCGATCCAGGCGTTGGCCGTCACGCAGGTTCGCGGGCGGCGGCTCCAGGCCGACGCCGGCAGGACCGTCGCCGGCGCCAGTGTCCCCGTGGCAGACCGAGCAATGCTGGGCGTACAGCGGCGCACCGCGGGTCGGATCCGGGGTAATGATCGGCGCTTGACTGACTTCGTACGCCACGGCCAGCTGTGCGCCCAACTGCCGCGCCAGGCGGGAAACGTCAGCGCCGTCCTGGCGCTCGGTGATCGCCTTGTGCAAAGAATTGATGCCTTGACTCAACTCAGCCTTTTCCGGCTTGGCCGGCAGCGCGCCGACCAGCCCTTCCAGCGCCCCGGTAAATTCAAGTTGCTCACGGTATTCAGCCTCGTCGACGACCTTTCCGGCCTCGACAGTTGCCGGGTAATCCGCCCCGATGTAATCCAACAAATGCAGGGCCTGGGGCGCACCTTCAATAGGGTCAGCCAGCAAGCTGGCACTGCATAGCGCAAGCAAGGGCAACGCCAGCCAGGCCAGGAAACGAAACGGGGCAGTCATGAATGACTCTCGATTGGAAATAAGAAGTAACACATTGTTCACTTCCAATGCCCTTGGCTCAAGTGCCGATGCGCTTTCGGCGCACATTTTCATCGGATGTTCATGCTTTGGAGATGACATCACAAAAACATCATTTAGCGATTAAAAAGCCACTATCTAACTAAAACCCCTGTTTATAATGCGCGGCCCTCTTATAGACAGACGGCATAAACGCTCCTCTGGTCTTGAGGAACCGACGGCACCCCGGTGCCTGTCCGTGGATCGTCCCAGCCCGACCCGCACACCCGGCTGATACTCAGGGAAGAAGTGTTCATGGCATCCCGTGCCCTTTTTTCGGTCGCCCTTGGCGCGATCACTTTGCTGTCCGGCTGTTCCGCCTTTCGCAATTACGACAGCGAGTTGGCCCAGACCAATCAGCAACTGGCCTCCGGCAACGTCGACGCGGCGTTGACCCTGCTGGAAAAGAACAATTCCGGCCAGGACAAAGACCTGCTGTATTTCTTCGAAAAAGGCGAGCTGCTGCGCGCCAAGGGCGACCTCTCCGGCAGCCAGACCGCCTGGGGCAGCGCCGACCAGCAAGTCGGGCAGTGGGAAGACGCCGTCAAGCTCGATACCGCCAAGTACCTGGCGCAGTTTGGCAGCTTCCTGGTCAACGACAAAGTCCGGCGCTACGAGGGCTACGACTATGAAAAAGTCATGCTCACCACGCAGATGGCCTTGAACTTGCTGGCCGTGAACGATTTCGACGGCGCCCGGACGCAGATCAAGAAGACCCACGAGCGCGAAGCCGTGATCGCCGACTTGCGCGACAAGGAATACCTCAAGCGCGAGGAGGACGCCGAGAAGCAAGGAGTCACGACCGAATACAAGGACCTGCGAGGTTATCCGGTGGCGAGCCTGGACGCCCCGGAAGTGGTGAGCCTGAAAAACAGTTATCAGAGCGCGTTCAGCCATTACCTGGCCGGTTTCGTCTACGAAGCCCTGGGTGAAAAAGATCTGGCCGCCCCGGGTTATCGCAAAGCCGCCGAACTGCGCCCAAACACACCGCTGCTGGAGCAGGCGCTGCTCAACCTCGACAAGCCTGCCGCCAAGGACGACGACAGCGACGTCCTGGTCGTGGTGCAGAGCGGCCTGGCACCGTCCCGGGATTCAATCCGCGTCCCGCTGCCCTTGCCCATCAGCGGCAATCTGGTCATCACGCCATTGTCGTTCCCGCTGATCAAGCCAGACACGTCCACCGCTACCTTTACCCAGATCGGCATCGACGGCCGTCAGCTGGACCTGACCCAGCTCAACAGCACCACGGCCATGTCCCGCCGCGCCCTGCGCGATGACATGCCAGGGATCATCCTGCGCACTTCCGTGCGGGCGATTACCCGTGGCGTGGCGCAAAAACAGATCAACGAAACCAATCCCCTGGCCGGCCTGGCCGTGGGCATCACCTCGGCCGTGCTCGAAGGCGCCGACACCCGGACCTGGCGCACCCTGCCGGATTACACCCAGGTGGTGCGCCTGCGCCTGAAAAAAGGCGAACACCAGGTCACCCTGCCCAGCGCGGTAGGCGGCTCGGTGGTCAAGGTCAAGATCGACCAGCGTTACCAAGTCATCAGCCTGCGGGCGGTGGGCAATCAGGTCTTCGCCGGCGGCCTCGCGGCCCAGGTGATCCCGAGCGCCAACCCGACCGCCATCGCTCTCAAGCAACCTTAAGAACGGAGTCTTGTTCACATGCGTTTAAAACTGATCGCCGTCGGCGTCCTGGCCTTGCTGGCCGGTTGCGCCACCCCGCCGCCGGAACCCGGCAGCGCCGCCAGCAAGGTCGTGGCGATGGGCAAGACCAAGAATATCGTGGTCGGCGCCATGCGCGTCGCCCGGGAAAACGGCTACATGACCGTCAACGTGCAGTTGAGCAATACCAGTTTCAACAACAAGACGATGTATTACCGCTTTGCCTGGCTGGGGCCGGAAGGTTTTCCGATCGCTGAAGAGGAAAGCTGGAAAACCCTGACGCTGTACGGCGAACAGACGCGCTTCCTGCCGGCCATTGCGCCAACACCCAAGGCGGTGGACTTCCGTTTGGAAATCAACACCCCGTAAGGCTGGCCGGACAAAAACCTTTTTGCAGTTATTTGAGAGCACCCACATGTTTGTACGCATTTCATCCCTTGCCCTCGTCGCCCTGCTCGTCAGCGGCTGCGCCAACAATTCACCGGTCCTGGGCAACAAGAACATCAGCTATGGCGACACCAAGGCCGTGGAAACCGTCACCAACGAGTTCGGCTCCACCGACCTGCAAATGATCGCCGAATCCATGACCCGCTCCCTCGCCCAATCGGGCGTCTTGCAGGGCCGTCCGGTGGTCCAGGTCTATGACGTGAAGAACAAGACCAGCGAATACATCGATACCCGCGAAATCACCACCAGCATCAAGACCCAACTGATGAAGACCGGCGCGGCACGCTTTGCCAGCGACAACAACGCCATGGACAGCCAGGTTGACCAGCTCAAGCTGCAAAACCAGAGTGGCCTGTACAAAAAGAGCACCGTGGCCAAGACCGGCAACATGATCGCAGCCAAATATCGCATCGAGGGTTCCATCAGCTCGATCGTCAAGCGCAGCGAAGACTACAAGGACGTCTTCTACAAATTCAGCCTGCAATTGATCGACGTTGAAAGCGGTCTGGCCGAATGGATGGACGAGAAAGAAATCCGCAAGACGACGGAGCGCTAACCCATGCGCACATGGATCGGCATTATGGCCCTGGCTTGCGCGTTCAGCGCGCAGGCGGCCCCAAGAGTCGCAGTGACTGACCTGGCGTATCAGGAACGCGTGGAGGAATACATCCATACGGTTTCGGCCCAGAGCAATTTCCAGGCGAACCCCTACAGCGCCAGCGCTTCGTCAAGCTACAACGAGATGGAGGCCACCAGCAGCTATATCGAGCAAGGTGAACTACGCAAGTTTACCGGTGACATCAAGGGTGAAATCCTGCGCAGCGGGATGTTCCAGCTGGTGCAGGGCACGCCGTATACGGCATCGTCCAAGGGCGACGTCTACGACGTGATCAAGCGAATCAAGGCGGGAAATTTCAAGGGCGCCGACTACGTGCTGTTCGGCACCGTGTCGGACATCGATTTCACCCGCGACATCAACGAACTGGGCACTGCAGACAGTTACTCGGCTGTGCTTGCGCTGACGCTGGTGGCCGATTTCAGCCTGATCAATACCAAGACCTTTGAAATCACCTCGGCGTTTACCGCCATGGGCGAAGGCCAGGACACCAAGCTGTTGAACCATCGGGACGTGCGCATAAGCCTCAATCGTCCGCGGGTGGTACGTGAGGTGTCCAAGGCCCTGGGAGAAGACGTGGCGCGGCAGATGAGCGAGCAGCTCGGCGGCCCGAGCCATGAACGGGCTGGCGAACCGGTGCAGCGTAATAACCTGCCGAGGGATACCGCTCCGGTGATCCTGCGCTGAGAAACACTGAGGGGCACTTTTGTGGCGAGGGGATTTATCCCCGCTGGGGTGCGAAGCAACCCTTGAAATCTACGAGCGCTGCGCACTCGAGCGGGGATAAATCCCCTCGCCACAGAAGCGTCCTAACACAAGTTTTGCGTTACACCGAAGCCTTGCGAATCGTCGCCAGCAAACCCGCCGCGCCGATGAACAGCCCGGCAAAGGTTCGGTTCATCCGCCGTTGCTGTTTCGGCGTGCGCAACAGGCGCAGGACCTTGGACGCCAGTCCGGTGTACCCGGCCATGACGATGAGGTCGACGCAGATCATGGTCAGGCCCAGGATCAGGTATTGCTTGATCAAGGGTGCGTGGGGATCGATGAACTGCGGCAGCACCGCAAGCATGAACACTAGCGCCTTGGGATTGCTGATATTGACCAGGAAGCCTCGGAACACCAGCGCCAGCGGCTTGCCGATGGGCCGCACGGCCGCATCGTCGCTGAGGTCAGCGGGAATGGCCCGCCACTGCTTGACGCCCAGATAGACCAAGTACGCAACGCCAAACCATTTGATCGCGTAGAACGCGGTGGCGGACGCGGTGAGGATCGCGCCAACACCCGCCGCGACGATCACGATTTGCAGCGCCAGGCCCAATTGCAAGCCCAGGGCGTTCCAATATCCGCGCCAAAAGCCGTATTGCAGGCCGCTGGACATCGATGCAATCGCACCCGCGCCCGGCGAAAGGCTGATAACCCAACATGCGGCGAAGAACGCCAGCCACGTTTCCAGCAACATCGCACACCTCGGCTCAGACTCGTCGAAACGAATAAGCTAATGCGCCGCCGTGCGGATCACCACCGTTTTTTTCCGAAACCAGGGGGGAATCGGTCTACTCGACAAAACCGCCGACCGGGAAGGCCTCGCTGCCACGCCAGCGTCGGACCGAACGCTGGAAGAACAGACTATTGGGCACTTGCACCATGGAACTACCGGTACCCAGTTCTTCGGGTTCGATCAGCGTGGTGTAGAGCAGGTTGATGGCCACGACCCGCCCCTTGATGCCGGGTTTGTCGGTGGCCTCTACCAGCTCGACCACGTCACCGAGGCGGAACGGCCCGACGGTGTAGATCAGAATGGCGCACAGCAGGTTCGACAGCACGCTCCAGATCGCGAAGAACGCCACCGCCGCCACCGCGACGAACCCCGACAACGCGGTCCACAGCACGGTGGCAGACACGCCCAGGCGCTCCAGGGCCACCAGCACCGCGCTGCCCATGATCAGCCAGCGCAGCACGCCACGCAGGATGATCACCAACTGGGTCGGCAATGGGTAGCGTTCGCCAAGGCCCGTCAGCGCGCGCGCCACGAAACGTTGGGCAACATAACCCGACAACAGGATCAGCAGGATTTGCACGCCGAGCCAGATCGGCTCGATCCACATGACGGGTATGGGCAAGGACAACGCTTCCATCAGGACAACGCCTCCAGCTCCGCTTGCAGGTTTTCGAGCAATTCCAGGGCTAGCATCCACGCCTCCTCAAGTTCCGCTTCCTTGACCTTCAGCCTGGCCTGTTCAGCCAGCAGATCACGCAGCTCATCCTTGCGTGCCGCCTCGTAGAGACCACTGTCGCCAAGGCTGGTTTCGATTTTCTGCAGTTTCTCATGCAGCTTGCCCAACTCGGCTTCGAGCTTGTCGGCCTCGCGCTTGTGCGGCGCCAATTGCTGACGCAACGCCGCGGCGGCCTGGCGCTGGGCTTTCTTGTCGGTCTTGTCCGGGTTCACCGGCGTGCTGCTGACGGGTGCGTTGCGCTGGCGATATTCCACCAGCCAGCGCGCATAGTCTTCGAGGTCGCCATCGAACTCTTCGACTTTGCCGTCGGCCACCAGGAAAAAGTTGTCCGTGGTGCTCTTGAGCAAGTGCCGATCGTGGGACACCACCAGCACCGCCCCGCTGAATTCCTGCAAGGCCATGGTCAAGGCCAGGCGCATTTCCAGGTCCAGGTGGTTGGTCGGTTCGTCGAGCAACAACAGGTTCGGCCGGTCCCAAGCGATCAGCGCCAGCGCCAGTCGAGCCTTTTCGCCACCGGAAAAATTCAGCACCGGCTCGTCGATCCGTGCACCGCGGAAGTCAAAACCGCCAAGGAAATCCCTCAGCGTCTGCTCGCGCTCGGTCGGCGCCAGGCGTTGCAGATGCAGCAACGGACTGGCCTTGGCATCCAGGGAATCCAATTGATGCTGGGCGAAATAGCCGACCACGGTGTTTTCACCCCGCGTCAGGCGTCCGGCCAACGGCTGCAGCTCACCGGAAAGGTTCTTGATCAGGGTCGACTTGCCGGCACCGTTGGGCCCCAGCAGACCGATTCGCGCACCGGGGGTCAATTGCAACTTGACCTTCTCCAGAACGGTTTTATCGCCATAGCCCAATCGCGCGTCGGACAGATCGATCAGCGGACTGGATATCTTGGACGATTCGCGGAAGACAAAATCGAACGGCGAATCGACATGGGCCGCCGACAGCTCTTCCATCCGCTCCAGTGCCTTGATCCGGCTCTGGGCCTGGCGGGCCTTGGTGGCCTGGGCCTTGAAGCGAGCGATGTAGCTTTCCATGTGCGCACGCTGCGCCTGCTGCTTCTCGTACGCCTGCTGCTGTTGCGCCAGGCGCTCGGCGCGGGCACGCTCGAAGGCGCTATAACCGCCGCGGTACAAGGTGATCTTGCGCTGGTCGACGTGCGCGACGTGATCCACCACGGCGTCGAGGAAGTCGCGGTCGTGGGAAATCAGCAGCAGCGTGCCGGGATAGTTCTTGAGCCAGTCCTCAAGCCAAATGATCGCGTCGAGGTCGAGGTGGTTGGTGGGCTCGTCGAGCAACAGCAGGTCCGACGGGCACATCAAGGCTTGCGCCAGGTTCAGGCGCATCCGCCAGCCACCGGAGAAATCGCCGACCTGGCGATCCATCTGCTCGTTGGTAAAACCCAGCCCGGCCAGCAATTTGCGTGCGCGGGCATCGGCGGTGTAGCCGTCGGCGCTATCGAGCTCGGAGTGCAGGCGAGCCTGGGCGGCGCCATCATGGGCCGCTTCGGCGGCCTCAAGGTCGCGCTGAACCTGACGCAGACGCAAGTCGCCGTCGAGCACATAATCCACCGCCAGGCGTTCGAGCGTATCGACCTCCTGGCGCATATGGGCAATGCGCCAATCGGCCGGCAGGAAGCAATCACCGGAATCGGGGTGCAACTCGCCGCGCAACAAAGCGAACAGGCTTGATTTGCCGGCGCCGTTGGCACCGATGAGGCCGGCTTTGTGGCCGGCGTGCAGGGTCAGCTCGGCGTCTTCTAGCAGACGTTGCGGGCCACGCTGTAAAGTCAGGTTCTGAAGTCGAATCATAATGGCGGCGGAGTCTACCAGCTTCGCTCGCAACTGGCGCGAGTAGCACGATGTCCTCTGATCTATGGAGCTTTGCGGTCAACCTTTATGCCAAGCCTGGCGTGGAGCCTGCGTGCCTGGCGCTACAGGCGTGTGGCGCGAACGTCTGCCTGGTGCTTTGTGGGCTGTGGCTGGAACGACGCGGTGTGATGTGCAACGAACAACGACTGCAACAGCTTTGGCAGCTGGCCGAGCCTTGGGACGCAGCGGTCGTACAACCGTTGCGCACGTTGCGTACCCGATGGAAAGAGCACGCCCTCCGGGACACAGGGCTGAGTGATCTTCGCGAACAGGTCAAGAGGCTGGAACTGGAAGCCGAACGGCAATTGCTCGAACGATTGGAGGCAGCGGCCCAGAGCTGGCCAGAAGGACAACAGCAAGATGCAGCGCAATGGCTGCCAAGGCTGGCGGCGAGCGCCGACCTACCCAACCACGACGCGCTGCATCAGCTGCGCGTCGCGGTATCGCGTGCTTAAGAAGCGCTAGGTGGCGTGGTGCTCGATGCCGTGGTGACGCTTGGATTCAGCGCCGGTGCTGGCGTGCTCGCCGCGGGTGCGGGTGTCGCTGCTGGCGTGGTTGCTGGAGCCGCAGGCTTGGCGGCTGGAGCAGTCGCCGGTTTTGCCGCAGCGGGCTTCTTCACGGCAGGCTTGGCAGCAGGTTTTGCAGCGGCCGGCTTGGTCGCGGCGGGTTTAGCGGCAGGCTTGGCCGCAGCAGGTTTGGCCGCAGCTTTGGCAGCAGCTGGCTTGGCCGTTGGCTTCGCAACTGGCTTGGCCGCGGCGGGTTTTGCAGCAGCAGTCTTGGCTGCCGCAGGCCTGGTTACCGGTTTGCCAGCGGCAGGTTTCGTGGCTGCTTTGGCAGCAGGTTTGGCAGCAGCAGTTTTCGTCGCGGCGGGTTTGGCGGCGACGGTCTTAGCGGCAGGCTTGGCAACCGGCTTGGTGGTCGCTTTTGCAGCAGGCTTGGCAGCAGCGGGTTTGGCGGCCGCGGTTTTTGCAGCAGGCTTGGCGGCAACCTTGGTGGAGGCGGTTTTCGCGACAGGTTTCACAGCGCTGGCGGCAGCGGTTTTTTTCGCGGCGGGTTTGGCCGCTGGCTTGCCAGGCGCTTTTGCCCCAGCCTTGACGGCTGGCTTGGCAACCACCTTGGCCGCGGGTTTTGCCGCGACAGGTTTAGCGGCCGGTTTCTTGGCCGATACAGCGGCAGGCTTGGCAGCACGAAGACTCAGCGCCTTGCTCGCAGCTTCCTGGACGCGACCGACACCTTGGGCCAACTTCAGGCTTTCCTGGGCATCACGTTTGAGTTGGAGGATGTACGCACGGGTTTCGGATTGACGATCCTTCAAGGCATCGAGCAAGTTTTCGAGTTCTTTCACGCCGTCCTTGGCCTTGGCTTGTGCCTTGGCCTTGCCGGCGGTTGCCGCGTCTTGCAGCTTGGTGCGCGACTTGTGCAGTTTTTCCTGCGCCTTGCCGCGTTGCTTTTCCAGTTTGGCGAGCAGTTTTTCAGCATCAGCCAGGGCTTGGGAGCAGGCATTTTCCAAATGCTCGAGCAAGCTGCCCGACAGTTGTTGGAGCAAGTGCAACGGAGTATTTACAGGCTTCTTGGTGGCCGACATGGTTTACCTCCTGACTGACGTGAGTGCGGCTCATACTAGACCTCTGCTTGAACCGCCGCTAGGGCATGTTGACACTACTCATGGCGTTGCGTTGCACGAGACGAAAAATCTTCTGC
Source organism: Pseudomonas sp. Z4-20 (assembly GCF_051131955.1). Lineage (NCBI taxonomy): Bacteria > Pseudomonadati > Pseudomonadota > Gammaproteobacteria > Pseudomonadales > Pseudomonadaceae > Pseudomonas > Pseudomonas sp. Z4-20. The sequence continues at coordinate 239,480 of NZ_CP071641.1, read as the reverse complement.
GTCGTCGCCTGGGCAACTCGCTTTTATTGATATCGGCACTGGCATAATCCCTCGAATCGAGGCCGGAGAAAGAACACATGTCGCGTCACCTTTTTTTACTCCTTTGCATGGTTTGCTCCATGGCTCAGGCCGCCGAAAAAACCAACGCAAACGATGCCCGCGACCTGGCCTACAGTCTCGGCGCAAGCCTGGGCGAACGCCTGCGCCAAGACGTGCCCGACCTACAGATACAGGCTCTGGTCGAAGGTCTGCAACAAGCCTACCTCGGCAAGCCATTGGCCCTGGAGGATGAACGCATCGAACGAATCCTGGCCGAACACCAGGCGCAACTGACGGCGCAGTCGGCAACACCGCAAGAAGCAATGGCGCTGAAGACGGAGCAGAAATTTCTCAGCGAGGAAAAAAACCGGCCAGGCGTCCAGCAACTGCCGGACGGCATTCTGCTGACCGAACTCAAGTCAGGCAGCGGCGCGAAAGCCGGACCCCACGGCAAGGTCCAGGTGCGGTATGTCGGTAAATTGCCGGACGGCACCGTATTTGATTCCAACCATCAGCCGCAGTGGTTCAACCTTGACAGCGTGATTGATGGCTGGCGCAGCGCACTGCCGCAGATGCCGGTGGGCGCGAAGTGGCGCTTGGTGATTCCCTCGACCCTGGCCTATGGCGCCGAAGGTGCAGGAGACGTGATTCCTCCATTCACGCCGCTGGTGTTTGAAATCGAATTGCTCGGCGCGACGACCTGAAGCCTTGAACGAAAAACGGCGCGCAATGCGCACCGTTTCCTGTTACTGCAAGCCCCTCAAGCCTGGGCGGTAGCCTCTTCCTTGTGGGCGTTGTGCAGCACCTCGATCAGGCAATCCTCCAGCTCGAAACGCTCATGCAACAAACCGCCCAGTTCCTTGAATTTTTCCGCTACGCATTTGCCTTCATCGCAGAGGTCATTGAAGGCCAGCAGCTTCTCGGTAATGACGTCGATGCGCGGATAAATCGTATCGGCCAGTTCCAGGCCACGCTTGTCATTGAAGGCCTTCGCCTCGCCCGTCAGCTGTTCGTAGATCTCGAAATGACCGGCCGACACATAGTCCACCAGCACACCGCAAAACTCCTGCAAAGGCTTGCGACTTTCACTCAGTGCTTCAGGCTTGTCGCCAAGAGCATCATAGGCTCGAACCAGTTCGTGACGCTCCTGCAACCAGCGGTCGATCAGCAGATGCACCCCACCCCAGCGTTCCTGAGCATTCTGACAACTTTCGAGCATGGTGATTTCTTCCCTTCTGAGTCATCCCCTCGCAGTCTGAAACACGCCTGTATAACCAGGGGCAAGCCAGACACAACATGATCGAGTGGCATGATTCCAATGATACGTGCGGGCCAGATTATGCCCGCACGACAGCTGCTTCAAGGTACGCAGGAGATAAAGTTCATACAAGTGTTTAATCCAGCGCCCGGACCAACTGCGACGTCTTACCACTAAAGGGCCGTAGCAGGGCATTCCAGGCCAGGCGCAACAGCAGGTAGGTCATCGAAACAGATACGGCGAGAAAAAACAGCAGGCTCCATTCGGGGACGCTCAGATCGAACAGCGTCCAAGTGATGTTCGTGCAATCGGACGCGCCATTGGCAACGTGACGCATGGCGTGCCACCAGGAATCTGCCCCTCTCAGGTGGGTAATGCAGTCAGGCCAAAGCTCATCAGAACCGGTCTGCACCAGAACATTGCGCCACGCCAGGGCCAGCCCTGCCGACGCGAAAATCACCGCCGTTGCTGCATAAACCATGCAGCCCCTTCGGCCTGGGCCATGTACGCATGCACCCAGGCAATTCATCAGGAACAGCATCAGGCATAACCGTTGCAGAATGCACAAGCTGCACGGGGAAAGGCCGACCGCGTATTCCAGATAACTGGCGACGCCCAAAGCCAAGGCTGCTGCGATGGAAGCCATGAAAAACAAGAAGCGTGAGCTGGCCAAAGACATGGCGGTTCCGTAACAGGAGAGACAAGCTGTTACGGTAGAGGAAAGCCCTCTGGCCTTTCAAGGCAGGCTGTTGCGGAGAGTTCGCCAGGAGTGGATGGAATTCCCGACAGACATCATGGGACTTAGCGTCATCAGCCGTAGGACTTTGCTGAAGGCACGCCGGGAGCCCCTAAATCGGACGAAATTCAACGCTTCCCCGCTACAGTGCCTTCGCCACAAACAACATCCGTCTCAAGTGGCCAGGACTTGGGACGAAACCGGCAAGGGCGCCGCCAGCAAGCGCTCATCCAGCAATCCCAAGCCCTCCTGGAACAACTGATTACTGCGCTCGGCGTCCCCCAGCTGTGCCAGCAACCGGGCCAGCTCCGCACACGCCTCGGGATTGCGCTGGGCCCGCAGGCTGCTTTCGAGATAATCCCTGGCCTTGCCCCATAAACTGTTTTGCAGGCACAGGCGCCCCAACGTCAGGAGCAGGCTCGGATCATTCGGATGGTCCTTGAGCCAACCCTCGGCCGCTTGAAGTTGCCGGATCGGATCACCGCCACGAACCAATCCGTACAAACGTGCCAGGTGGCTGTCGTAATGGCGCTTGAGCGCGGCCCGCAAAACCTCTTCGGCTTCCACTTGGGCCCCCAGTTGCCGAAGTTGCTCGGCGTAGGCCAATACCAGTGCCGGCTCCTGGCGCTGGGCGGAGGTCAGCTGTTGCCAGGCGCGGCTGAGCGATTGCAGGCCGACACTGCCGTCGGCTTCGCGTTGAGCCGCCAGGGTGAGGTTCTCGCCCCAGGCCCGACGCTCCAGTTCCGCCAGTTCGGCCGCTGGCAGGACTTTGTCCTTGCGCAACTCCGGCAACAGCCGGATCACCGCCGACCAATCCCCGCGTTGCTGGTGCAGTCGCTGGAGTTGGCGCAAGGTCTGGGCATTATGGGGATGACGTTCATGCATGGCTTGCAGCGTGCCCAGCGCACCGTCGGTGTCGCCCCGATCCGTCTGCAGTTGCGCATGCGTCAACGCAATGGCCAGCTCAGCCTGGGGCTGGCGCTCCAGGGCACGCTCCAGCAGACTGTCGCTTTGCTCGTAGAGGCCTTGCTCATTGGCCGCACGGGCGGCACCGAGGTAATACAGCAGGGGTTGGCGCTCGGCTTCGGCGGCACGATGCAAATGTCGCTGGGCGCTGGCCCAGCGCCCTTCGGCCAAATCCAACTGGCCGTGTTCGATCGCCACTTGCACGCGACGGCTGCGATTGCGTCGCGACCACGGGTTGACCACGCCACTGGAAGTAGTCACCAGCCCGATCAACGCACTCGCGCCCCGCCACACCAGCCAGAGCACCGCGACCAACGCCAGGGTGACCCAGAGTCCGGCTTCGTAACGGAAATTCTTGTACGCCACCAGCACGTAACCCGAATGCTCGGCAATCGCCATGCCGAGCACGGCGGCAACGGCAATGACGACGAACAGAATCACGTAGAGGCGTTTCATGGCGTGGTCTCCTGCTCGCCCGCCTTGGGCATCGGCTTGACCGATTCCTCGGCATTCACATTGCGGCGCTCAAGATAGGCCTGGACGGCGCTCAGGGTGCCGGTCAGGTCCGGCGTGACCACCGTCACCGGCGACTTGCTCAGTTCAACGACTCGCTCAAGCATGACTTTGCTCTGCGGGTTGTCCTGATTGAAATTGTTCTTGAGCACGTCACGAGCTTCGGCCAGCGCCTGGGTATACACCGCTGCCTGGCCGTTGAGGGCGGCCCATTGCGCCTGCTCCAGCGCCAGGCTCAAGGCCAGGCGCACCTGCATCAGGCTCTGCCCGGCCAGGAGCGGGCGGACGTTTTCGTCGGCATTGAAATCGATGCGGATGTAACGCGAGAGTCGGTCCCACCACTGCGCCCACCGGCTGGCGCCATCGCCATCGGCGGTCAGGCCCAACAGGGATTCACCGCGATCCTTGTATTCGGGAGCCAGCTCCGAAAGCTGCAGCACCTGGTCACGCAGGGCGCCCAGTTGCAAGAACAAGCCGGTGCGATCCGGTTGTTCGGTACTGCGCAGCGCTGCAAGGGTCTTGGCCAACTGCTCGCGAGCGGCGAACGAGCCCGGGTCGTTCTGTTCGCGCAGGATTTCGTCCGCGCCCTGGACCAGCGCCTGAGCGCTGCTGATGTCTTGCAGCGCTGAAAGACGCAGGCTGGCCAGGCGCAACAGATGTTCGGCCTCGGCCAGGCGCCAATCCTTGCGACTGGCACCCAACACGGTTTCCAGGCGCTGATTGAGGCGTTGCTGATCGCCTTGCAACTGGGCGACCTGGCGCCGCCGCTCTTCCAGCTCTTGAGCCGGCGGCAGTTGCTCCAGGCGCTCGTTCAGGCGTTGATCATTGAGCTTCAGGCTCTGAGCCTGGTCATTGAGCGCCTGGACCTGGGCGGATTGTTGTTGGGTATTGGCCTGCAAGTGACGCACTTGCCAGATGCCCCAACCACCCACGGCTACGCCAGCGGCGCCCAACAACAACGCGACAATTGCCAGGCCGTTGCCGCGACGCGGCGCCGTGGGGGCCGGCGTTTCAATCGGCGCTTCGATCGCTGGCTGGTCTTGATCTTTTGGCAAGGCTGTTTCGCTCACGTATCCATCCTTTGCATTAGAAAACGGCACGGATTGTTCCCGTAAAGCCGCCAGCAAAGCCGCGGCGCTGGCGCCACGGCAATCCACAACTGTCCGGGCCCCGGCGGCACGCGCCAACTCGGCGACCCTGGGGCTTGGAACAAACAACGGTAGCCGCGCCAGGGCGGGCCACGCTTGACCGGCAAGCCGGTGCAGATGCTCGAAGCTCTGCCCACTGCTGACCACCAGCGCGTTCAGGCGTTCCGCTTCGACCTTCGCCGGCAACTCACCTTCGTGGTAATGCGGCAGGCCGCGCCGGTACAGTTCCAGGTAATCGACACTAGCACCTTGCTCGCGCAAGCGCTCCGCCAGCAAGCCGCGCCCGCCTTCACCACGCACGATCAAGACACGGGCCTCGGGCCGTTCGATAGCCTCCCGCAATGCTGCGAGTTCAAGCAAGGCTTCGCTGTCATCGCCGTCATCAGGATAAAAAACGCTCAGGCCGGCGTCGGCAAGAATTCGCCCGGTCGCGGCCCCTACGCTGAACCATGGCAGCTGCGGCGGATGCGACCCGTGTTGGCGCAACAGTTCCACGCACAGACGCGCGGCGGGTTTGCTGACTACAATCACCGCACAATACTGATCCAGCGCCTTGAGCATGGCGAGCCCGGACTCGGACACGGGAACCGGCTCGATATCCAATAACGGCAAGCTGCTGCTATAGACCCCCGCTTGCGCCAACACAGCCGCCAAGGCCGAAGACTCGTCCGCCGGCCGGGTGAGCAGCAGCCGCCACCCCTTCACGCGTGACCTGCCTCGCCGTAGACCTTCTTGAGGATGTCGTCGGCGCCCTGGCTCAACAGGTCTTCGGCGACCCGCACACCCAACGCTTCGGCGTCGCGGCGCGGCGCCCGTGCTTCGGCGCTGAGCAGTTGGTCACCGTTCGGATCGCCCACCAGGCCGCGCAACCAGACCTGCTCTCCTTCAAGCACGGCGTAGCAGGCAATCGGTACCTGGCAACCGCCGTTCAGATGCTTATTCAGCGCTCGCTCAGCGAAGACTCGCACCGCGGTGTCTTCATGGTGCAGCGGCGCCAGCAGGGCGTGAATTGCGCTGTCCGCGCTGCGGCACTCGATACCCACCGCACCCTGTCCACCGGCGGGCAGGCTGTCATCGACGCTGATGGCTGAGGTGATGCGGTCCTCGAAGCCCAGGCGTATCAAGCCTGCGGCGGCCAAGATGATGGCGTCATACTCGCCGGCATCGAGCTTGGCCAGGCGCGTGTTGACGTTGCCTCGCAGGAAACGGATCTGCAGGTCGGGACGACGGCTCAGCAATTGCGCCTGGCGACGCAGGCTGGACGTGCCCACCACGCTCCCGGCAGGTAGCGCTTCCAGGCTGGGAAATGTATTGGAGACGAACGCATCGCGCGGATCTTCCCGCTCGCAAATACAGAAAAGGCCCAGGCTTTCAGGGAAGTCCATGGGCACATCTTTCATGGAATGCACGGCAATGTCGGCCTCGTTGTCCAACAAGGCGGTCTCAAGCTCCTTGACGAACAGGCCCTTGCCACCGATTTTCGACAGCGGCGAGTCCAGCAGCTTGTCGCCGCGACTGACCATGGGCACCAGCGTCACGGTCAGGCCCGGATGGGCGCTCTCGAGGCGGGCTTTGACGTATTCGGCCTGCCAGAGGGCGAGGGCACTTTTACGGGTGGCGATGCGGATCTCGCGAGAGGACATGGATCAATCCGTACTTAAAAGATACGGCAGATAATAACAGCTCAACCAAATCCGCTTTGACTTGAATCACGACGTCAATGCCTCCCTGGCCGCCAGTCCCGAAAAACGCATCGCTTTGGAAAGTTATTAGAGCTGCTGCATCATTTTGCGGACGCCCGCCACATGTCGTCGGCTGACAATCAACGCATCGCCGTTGAGCCCTTTGAGATAAAGCTGGAAATGTCCCAGGGGGGTGCGCTGCAAACGTTCGATACGTTCACGAGCCACCAAGGCATTGCGGTGGATGCGCACGAATCGCTCGCCGAACTCATCTTCAAGTGCCTTGAGTGGCTCGTCCAGCAGCACTTCGCCGCTTTCATGGCGCAAGGTCACGTATTTATGGTCCGCGATGAAATAGACCACTTGGTTCAAGGGAATCAGCTCGATCCCCTTGCGAGTCCGCGCGCTGATATGGCTGCGCGGACCGCTGCCGCTTTCCGCAGCCGGACGCGTGAGCGCTGCCAGTTGCGTGCGGTTAGGCCGCTCAGCCTTGCGCAGCGCCTCTTCCAGCGCCTCGACAGAAACCGGCTTGATCAGATAACCCACGGCACCGGCCTGCAACACCTCAGGAGGAAAGTCGTCCCGAGTGGTACAGAACACCACCGCAGGCGGTGACTCTCGTTCGCACAGTTTGGCCGCGACCTGCAAGCCGTCCAAGCCAGGCATGCGAATGTCGAGCAGCACGATATCCGGTTTGTGGCTGTCGATAAGGGCCAATGCCTCTTCGCCATTGGTGGCGCTCGGCTCCAGGACACTGTAACCCTCGAGTTCACCGAGCGTTCGGCTCAGGCGCTCGCGGGCCAGTGGTTCGTCGTCAACGATCAGGACATTCATATTGCGCTGGATTCCTGCGTGAGTCTCGCACAAGGATAGCGTAGACAGGGGAAGTGACATCCGTCACCGCGATCCACGCTAAGACTCGTTCGAGGGCCAAAAAGTGCCGCGAGGCGGTTGCCTATCTTTACCAGCGCTTGCCGACCGATGCTCGAGGCCTGTTGTCGCACAGCGTCGCCACAGGGATTGTGATCACTCGATCTGACCAATATGAGTACCCCCCTTTGTTTAATGGGTGCGTCCGATGCGTCCTGGATGAAAAGCAAAACCCCTACCGTCCACTGTAGACGGTTGCCAAGACGATATTGCTCAATCGAAAAATAACCTTGAGCAAAAAAACCGCCGGACGCCGGCAAAAAACCTGCCGACCAGTGCCAGCGCCAGCCCCGGCAACCCTGTTATCATCCGCCGCAGCCTTCAACCGCTAATTTTTTCCAGCCGATCACGAGCGAATTCATGAGCACTGACAAGACCAATCAGTCCTGGGGCGGCCGCTTCAGTGAACCCGTCGACGCCTTCGTCGCCCGCTTCACCGCCTCCGTCAACTTCGACCAGCGCCTGTATCGCCACGACATCATGGGCTCGATCGCCCACGCCACCATGCTGGCCAAGGTCGGCGTGCTGACCGATGCCGAGCGCGACAGCATCATCGATGGCCTGAAGACCATCCAGGGCGAGATCGAGGCCGGCCAGTTCGACTGGCGCGTGGACCTTGAAGACGTGCACATGAACATCGAAGCGCGCCTGACCGATCGCATCGGCGTGACCGGCAAGAAGCTGCACACCGGTCGCAGCCGCAACGACCAGGTCGCCACCGACATCCGCCTGTGGTTGCGCGATGAAATCGACCTGATCCTGGCTGAGATCACTCGCCTGCAAAAAGGGCTGCTGGAGCAGGCCGAGCGCGAGGCCGAGAGCATCATGCCGGGCTTCACGCACCTGCAAACCGCACAACCTGTAACGTTTGGGCATCACATGCTCGCCTGGTTCGAAATGCTCAGTCGCGACTATGAGCGCCTGGTCGACTGCCGCAAACGCACCAACCGCATGCCCTTGGGCAGCGCCGCGCTGGCCGGCACCACGTACCCGATCGATCGTGAATACACCGCGCAGTTGCTGGGCTTCGACGCCGTGGGCGGCAACTCGCTGGATAATGTCTCGGATCGCGATTTCGCCATCGAATTCTGCGCCGCCGCGAGCATCGCCATGATGCACCTGTCGCGCTTCTCCGAAGAGCTGGTGCTGTGGACCAGCGCGCAGTTTCAATTCATCGATCTGCCCGACCGCTTCTGCACCGGCAGCTCGATCATGCCGCAAAAGAAAAACCCCGACGTGCCGGAACTGGTGCGGGGCAAGAGCGGCCGGGTGTTCGGCGCGCTGATGGGCCTGCTGACCCTGATGAAAGGCCAGCCGTTGGCCTACAACAAGGACAACCAGGAGGACAAGGAGCCGCTGTTCGATGCCGCCGACACCTTGCGCGATTCGTTGCGCGCGTTCGCCGACATGATCCCGGCCATCAAGCCCAAGCATGCGGTCATGCGCGAAGCGGCCCTGCGCGGTTTCTCCACCGCCACCGACCTGGCTGACTACCTGGTGCGCCGTGGCCTGCCGTTCCGTGATTGTCATGAAATCGTCGGCCACGCCGTGAAGTACGGTGTGGACAACGGCAAGGACTTGGCGGAGATGAGCCTGGACGAGCTGCGCCAGTTCAGCGATCAGATCGAGCAGGACGTGTTTGCGGTGTTGACCCTCGAAGGTTCGGTCAATGCCCGAGACCACATCGGCGGCACCGCACCCGCCCAGGTGAAAGCCGCAGTCGTTCGAGGCCAGGCGCTGCTCGCCAGCCGCTGACGCCTGAAAGCTTTGCGGGCAAGCCCGCCCTCATATTGGCTCTTTGGTGAACAAAGGTCTGGTTGGGGGCGGTTTTGTCCGTGGCGGGATCCTTCAGAACAGCAAGCAATCACTTCCGGGCGGAAATCTTTGCCAGAAACGCTGGCATCTCTGCGTCCCGATCCGCTGCGATCCGTTGCACGTGCGAATTCTCTCCCAACAGTTCCATCAAGGCCTTGGCAGCGGGCATATCCGCCAGCAGGTCGACATCCAACACCTTCTTGCCCACCTGGAAGACCAGCGAAAGGCTGTAGTAAAAATACAGATCAGCGATGCTCAAGCTATCGCCCGCCACGTAGGGGGCGAACTTGCCGTGCCGGCCGAGCGAAGCGAACCCAAGCAACAGCTCGCTCTTGGATTTTTCCTTGATCGCGTCGGGCATCGGCATGCCAAAAAACGCCTCGGGGTAGCAGGCACGCCCGGGCAGCTCGATGTACAGCTCGATTTCCCGGCACAACGCCAACACCCGGGCGCGCTCGAATGGATCGGCGGGCAACAGGGCTTTGCCCGGCTGGGTCTGCTCGATGTATTCCAGGATCACGCTGGTCTCGTTGATAAACCCCTGTTCGGTCTTGAGCACCGGCACCTTGCCACGAGGGCTGATGGCCAGCGCTTCAGGGGTCTGACCGCCGTAGAACGGAACCTCTTCGAAGGGAAGTCCCTTCTCCAGCAGTGCCAGCTTAACCATGTTGTAATAATTGCTGACGGAAAAACCATAGAGCTTGAGCATGACATAGCCTCCAGGCCGTGCGGGGTTGGCAGCCTTGGGTTATAGACCGCCGGGACATTTCGCGCCAGGCGCATCACGCTGCTGAATGCAGGTAAACTGGCGGCCTTTTCTACAGGAGGTTGCCATGAGCGAGCCAAGCGACATCGACCACGACGAAGAAGAGTTCGTCGAATCCACGCTGATCCAGGCCATCGAGAACCAGATCGAAAGCGACAACCCGCCAGCGGCCAAGGCGACTCTCAACAAGCTGACCCTGGTGGGTTATGAGCGTGAAGAAATTCTCAACCTGATGGCCCACGTGCTAGCGGTGGAAATCGACGCGATCCTGGAAGAAGACCGCCCGTTCAATACCGAGTGGTACGAAGCCGCCTTGCGCGCCTTGCCTGAGCTGCCGCCGGAAAAGAAATAAACCGACGGGCAACGTTGCTCTTGTGGTGAGGGGATTTATCCCCGCTGGCCTGTGCAGCAGGCCCAAAATGTAATAAATCCATTTTTCAGGGCCGCTTCGCGCCCCAGCGGGGATAAATCCCCTCACCACAAGAGCAGCCTGGACTTGCTACAAAAAAACAAAAAAGCACGACACAGGCACTGGACAGCTCGGCCGAGTGCGCTCACCTTAGTGGCGCTGTCGACCAAATTCCTAGAAAGTCTGGAGTCCTTATGTCGCTTACCCCTGAGCTGGTTGCCGAACTGGAAATCCTTGCACTCTTCAACCTGGACAGTTCCCAGGAAGGCCTGAAAATCCATCAGACCGCTGCCCCGAAAGCCATCGCCGCTGCCAAGCGCCTGTTTGAAAAAGACCTGATAGACCAACCCGATGGCGGTTATCTGACCAGCCTGGGACGTGATGCCGCGCAAAATGTGCAAACTGTCTTGACGATTCTCCGCGCCGAAGAAACCGCCTGAATCTTTTCTCCTCGCCCACGGAAATCCCTTTGCATCGGGATTTCCGCAGGCGCTTAGGCTTCGTTCGTAAAAAATCCTGACGTCAAATCACTTTCAGCTCAAGAATTCCCCAACTCGGGCGCTAACCTGCCATCACTTGTGCTTCCCCACGTTCGACGCCGCGAGCCGGTTTGAGCTGACATGACCCGCAACCACGAAATACGCCCCGATCTGGACGAGGGAATCGACCGCAAGGTCCTGAGCCAACTGCGCGCGCGTTTTCTCAAGCTCAATACCAGCCGGATGGAGCGTGCCCTCGAAGGACTGTCGACCCGCCAGCAAGGCGTGTTGACGCTGCTCCCGCTGTTTTTCCACGTCAATCATCCGCTGCTGCCCGGCTACGTCTCGGGCAGCACGCCCGCCGGTTTGTCCAATTACGAGCCCGACGCCAACGTCCTCGCCGAGGCCCAACGGCTGACCCGCTCGTTTTCCTACAAGCCGCGCCATGGCAGCAACCCACCGCGACCCATTCTCGGCCTGTTCCTGATGGGCAGCCTCGGCACCCTGGCCCAGGCCGACCAGAGCGATATGGACGTATGGGTATGCCACGGGCCGGACCTGAGCGAAGAGGAATTGGCCGAGCTGCGCAAAAAATGCGAGCTGCTGGAAATCTGGGCCGCTACCCAAGGCGCCGAAGCCCATTTTTTCCTCATCGACCCGGCACGGTTCGTCCGCGGCGAGCGGGACAACCAACTCAGTTCGGACGACTGCGGCACCACCCAACACTATCTGTTGCTGGACGAGTTCTACCGCACCGCGATCTGGCTGGCCGGGCGTACGCCAATCTGGTGGCTGGTGCCGGTCTATGAAGAAGAGAATTACGAGCAATACACCCACACACTGATTTCCAAGCGCTTCATCCGTGCCGACGAAACCCTGGACCTGGGGCATCTGTCCTACATCCCGCCGGGCGAGTTCATCGGCGCCGGGCTCTGGCAGTTGTTCAAGGGCATCGAGTCACCCTACAAATCCGTGCTCAAGCTTTTGCTGACCGAGGTCTACGCCAGCGAACACCCGGACGTGCGCTGCCTGAGCCTGCGCTTCAAGCAGGCGGTGTTCGCCAATCGCCTGGACCTGGACGAGCTGGACCCGTACATGGTGATTTACCGCCGTCTCGAGGAATACCTCAACGCCCGCGGTGAACCGGAACGTCTGGAGCTGATTCGCCGCGCGCTGTACCTGAAGGTCAATCGCAAGCTCACCGGCCACGCCCGCAGCAGCGGCTGGCAACGCAACCTGCTCGAACGCCTGGCGCGGGACTGGGGCTGGGATCAACGCCAACTTGCGCTGCTCGACAGCCGCAGCCAATGGAAGGTGCGCCAGGTCAGTAATGAGCGGCGCGCACTGGTCAACGAACTGACCTACAGCTATCGCTTCCTGACCCAGTTCGCCCGCACCGAAAAGACCGTCAGCCTGATCAACAAGCGCGACCTCAATGTCCTTGGCCGACGGTTGTATGCGGCCTTCGAGCGCAAGGCCGACAAGGTCGAGTTCATCAATCCGGGAATCGCGCCGGACCTGGCGGAAGACACGCTCACGCTGGTCCAGTCGCCGAACAAGAAAGAGCCGGGACAGAACCAGTGGGGCCTGTACAACGGCAGTTTGAATGCCCTGGAATGGGAGAATTTCGCGCCGATCAAGCGCAGCCGCGAATTGCTCGAATTGCTCACCTGGAGCCACCGCAACGGCGTGATCGACAGCAGCACGCGCCTGGCGCTGCACCCCGGCGACAGCGACCTGAGCGAGTTCGAGCTGTTCAACCTGCTGGGCAGCCTGCAACAGTCCATCGCCCTGCCCCTGGCCACGGTTGATGAAGAACAGCTGCTACGCGCCAGCGTACCCAGTGAAGTGCTGATTCTGGTCAACGTCGGTGTTGACCCGCTCAAGCATCACCGCGACTTGAACATCCTGATGACCACTGAGCGCACCGACTCGTTGAGCTACGCCGGTGTTCGCGAAAACCTGGTGTTGACCCTCGACCAGGTCACGCTCAACAGCTGGAATGAAGTACTGGTCAACCGGTTCGACGGCGAGCACGCCCTGCTCGATTGCCTGCGCGACTACCTCAACGACCTGCCCCTCACGCAGCGCCAGCCACGCTTGCAGGTGCGCTGTTTCTGTCACAACCGCGCGCAATTCATCGCGCGACGGGTTGAAGAAGTCATCGAGACCGCCCAGACCTTGCTGCTGAGCAAACTCAATTACCGCTACCTGCTTCAGGTCCAGCAGCATTATCACGTGCTGGAGCTGGTGCCCGGCCAGGTCAACCATGTGGCGTTGGGCAGCCTGCCGGCGTTGATGGACTACCTGGGCGAAGAGCTGACAGCGTACAGCCCGCTGCATCTGGACCCGATGGCGCTGGAGGATCACGACGCGGCCTTGATCCTGCCCATGGGCCAGCCCGAGTGCATCCAGGTGTTCTACCGGGTCTACGAGGAAGAAGCGGAGCTGTATGTGCTCGATGAATTCAACGCGTTGTGGCAGCAGCGCCTGCCTTATCACGATGAACAAAGCCTGCTGGTTCCGTTGCAGCGCTTCCTGCAGTCGGTGCTGTACCGCCGCGACGCCTTGCTGCCGATGGACGCTACCCAGCCGCTGACCCTGGAAGTCCTTTATTACCAACTCCTGCCTTCGGGTAACGGGCGGGCCCGGCGGGTCGAATCACGGCAGGCGCCGCAAACGCCGGTCAACAAGCCCTTCTACGACGTACAGGCGATCATCGGTAAAGCGGCGCACGGGCAAGTGCACGTCACCCTCTATTGCGATCAACGGGAGTTTTCGGAGCTGGAGCAAGGCGACCAGCTGTTTCACGTGGTCGCCAGGGAAATCGTCGGGCAGCGCCGCGAAGCCGAGCGCTATCGCTGCTATATCACCGACCTGGACCTCTCCGGCCTGGTGGGTGACGGTGCCTGCCCAAGCATTTTGTTCCTGCGCTACAAGGCCGACCTGGAGCGTGCGCTGAACGAGGCATTGAATCAGGTCTGACGGGGTTCAGGACGGGAAATCACCGCCATTGGCCGGCTGGGACTCGACTTCCAGCAAAGTCAGCTTCAAGGTCTTGCCACCCGGCGCCGGCCAGTCGATGTGCTGCCCCACCTTCAGGCCCAGCAAGGCACTGCCCACCGGAGCCAGGATAGAAATCCTGCCCTCGTCGGCATTGGCGTCCTTCGGGTATACCAGCGTCAAGTGATAGTCCTTGCCGCTGCTTTCCTCGCGGCAATGCACGCGCGAATTCATGGTCACGACATCGGCGGGCACTTCATCGTGGCCGACCAGTGTATCGGCACGATCCAGTTCAGTTTGCAACGCGATCACACCGGGAAGCGTTTCATCCAGGCTGTCGATCAAGCGCTCCAGACGTTGTACGTCCAGGCGAGTCAGGGTGATGGAAGGTGCGGTCATGATCCAGGCAGACTCCTTTCTTCTGCACGAAAAAAGCAAAACCCCGCCACATAAAGACGGGGTTTTCACGCGCCTCGATGAGTTGAGGCGTTGCTGGACACTACCACAGCTCAATAAATATACAACCCAAGGGATCACGCCACGGGTGTCATGACAAAGACTTGCGCCGGGCCGCCTCGGCACAGATCACCCGCCGACGCTCATCATCCGCCGAGCGCCATTCGCGAATATCTTCCACGTGCCGGAAACAACCGAGGCAGACTTTCTGCTCATCCAGCTTGCACACGCTGGTGCAAGGCGACGGGACGGCGGGGCTCACGTTGCTGTAGAGCGGCTTGGGTGGCCGCACCGGGGCTGTCTGGCTCACGCGGTCACAGCCCTTCGAAATCGAGCTCCACGCCCGCCTGCTGCTTGACGATGCGCTCGAGCATCTCGCCCAACTGCTCTTCGCTCTTGTCGCACATCCAGCGCTCGCTTTCTTCGTCGTAGTCGAAGTGGAAACCACCGGACACCGCGGCGAGCCATAACTGCCGCAACGGCTCCTGGCGGCTGAAGATCAGCTGGCTGCCGTTTTCGAACTTGACGGTGAGGACACCGGCGGAAATTTCCAGATCGATATCCAGACCACTTTCATCGAACACATCCTCCAGCGTTTGCTGGGTCGCATCGACCAGGTCGTGGAAACGGGCTTCAGTCAAACTCATTGCGGCAACCTCGAAAATGTCTGCTCATGCTCAAGCGCCGCAAGATACGGACGCTTCCCGGCGATTGCAAAGGATATACCGGTTGAGACAACCAGCGCCGCCGGACGGGCGCCCCGTTGCATAGGCAAGCTGACGGGTGGCCGGTATACTCCGGCGCAATTAAAGCATTTTCAAGGATTTCGCCATGAAGCGCCTGATCTCTTCCCTTGCTGCGCTCGTCGCGGTTGCCTGCCTTGTCACAGCTTGTGGTCAAAAGGGTCCGCTGTACCTGCCTGATGACAGCAAATCTCCCGAAGAACAGGCAGAACAGGCCAAGTCGTCGCAATCCAAGTCACACGCGCACGACACCCACACCACTTACTAAGGGACCGCCATGGACGCTTTTAACTACCGTGGCGGGGAGCTGTTCGCGGAAGGGGTTGCCCTGTCCGCGATAGCCGAACGTTTCGGCACGCCGACCTACGTCTATTCCCGTGCCCACATCGAAGCCCAGTACCGCACGTTCGCCGATGCGCTCGTGGGCATGCCGCACCTGGTGTGCTTCGCGGTGAAAGCCAATTCGAACCTGGGCGTCCTCAACGTCCTGGCGCGCCTTGGCGCCGGCTTCGACATCGTCTCCGGGGGCGAGCTCGAACGCGTTCTGGCGGCTGGCGGCAGCCCCGACAAGATCGTCTTCTCCGGTGTCGGCAAGACCCGCGAAGACATCCGCCGTGCCCTGGAAGTCGGCGTGCACTGCTTCAACATCGAGTCCACCGACGAGCTGGAGCGCCTGCAGGTCGTTGCCGCCGAACTGGGCGTCAGCGCGCCGATTTCCCTGCGAGTGAACCCAGACGTCGATGCCGGAACCCATCCGTACATTTCCACCGGCCTCAAGGAGAACAAGTTCGGCATCGCCATTGCCGACGCCGAGGACGTGTACGTGCGCGCCGCCCAACTGCCGAACCTGGAAGTGTTGGGCGTCGATTGCCATATCGGCTCGCAGCTGACCACCCTCGAACCGTTCATCGACGCCCTCGACCGCCTGCTGGCGTTGGTCGATCGCCTCGGTGATTGCGGCATCTACCTGCGTCACATCGACCTGGGCGGCGGTGTCGGCGTGCGCTATCGCGACGAAGAGCCGCCATTGGTGGCCGACTACATCAAGACCGTGCGTGAGCGCCTCGAAGGCCGCGACCTGGCGTTGATGTTCGAGCCGGGACGCTACATCGTCGCCAACGCGGGCGTATTGTTGACCCAGGTCGAGTACCTCAAGCACACCGAGCACAAGGATTTCGCCATCGTCGACGCGGCCATGAACGACCTGATCCGCCCGGCGCTGTACCAGGCCTGGATGGACGTCACCGCCGTGTGCCCTCGCGAAACCGCATCGCGCAACTACGACATCGTCGGACCGATTTGTGAAACCGGCGATTTCCTGGCCAAGGGTCGGGAGCTGGCGCTGGAAGAAGGCGATCTGCTGGCCGTGCATTCGGCCGGTGCCTATGGGTTTGTCATGAGTTCCAACTACAATACCCGCGGCCGCTGCGCCGAGGTGCTGGTGGACGGTGATCAGGCATTCGAAGTGCGTCGCCGCGAGACGGTAGCCGAGTTGTTTGCTGGCGAAAGCCTGCTGCCGGAGTAAAACCATGCTGCTGCGTTTTACCAAGATGCACGGCCTGGGCAATGACTTCATGGTCCTCGACCTGGTCAGCCAGCACGCGCACATCCTGCCCAAGCATGCCAAGCAATGGGGCGACCGGCACACCGGCATCGGTTTCGACCAACTGCTGATCGTCGAGGCGCCGAATAACCCGGACGTGGATTTCCGTTATCGGATCTTCAACGCCGACGGTTCGGAAGTCGAGCAATGCGGCAACGGTGCGCGCTGCTTCGCCCGCTTCGTGCTGGACAAGCGCCTGACCGCCAAGCGGCAGATTCGCGTCGAGACCAAAAGCGGCATCATCGAACTGGATGTTCGCAGCGACGGCCAGATCGGCGTCAACATGGGCGCCCCGCGCCTGCTACCGGCGGACATTCCCTTCCAGGCACCGGCCCAGGCGCTGAGCTATCAGGTGGACGTCGGCGGTACGTCGGTGGAATTGGCGGCGGTGTCCATGGGCAACCCTCATGCCGTACTGCGCGTAGACGATATCAACAGCGCGCCGGTGCATGAGCTGGGGCCGAAGATCGAGCATCACCCGCGTTTCCCTGCCCGGGTCAACGTGGGCTTCCTGCAGGTCATCGACCGCCACCGCGCGCAACTGCGCGTCTGGGAACGCGGGGCCGGGGAAACCCAGGCTTGCGGCACCGGCGCCTGCGCCGCCGCTGTCGCCGCGATCAGCCAAGGCTGGATGGATTCACCGCTGCTGATCGACCTGCCCGGCGGGCGCTTGTCCATCGAATGGGCAGGCCCAGGCCAACCGGTGCTGATGACCGGCCCGGCCGTACGCGTATACGAAGGACAAGTTCGTCTTTGAGTGAGCCAAATCCATGACCGACAAGCCACAGGTTCCAGCACCGCAGCCCGACGAATCCCCGAGCCAGAACCCTGAAGCCGCGGCAGTCGCCGCGTATCTGGAGGCTCATCCGGACTTCTTTGTTGAGCATGAAGATCTGCTCGCAACGATGCGCATCCCCCATCGGCGCGGCGACACCGTGTCGCTGGTCGAGCACCAGATGAAAATTTTGCGCGAGCGCAATATCGAAATGCGCCATCGCCTTTCGCACCTGATGGACGTTGCTCGCGACAATGACCGACTCTTCGACAAGACCCGTCGCCTGATCCTGACCTTGATGGACGCCAGCACCCTCGAAGACGTAGTGATGGGTGTCGAGGACAGCCTGCGGCAGGATTTCCAGGTGCCTTTTGTCAGCCTGATCCTGTTTGGCGACAACGCCATGCCGGTGGGCCGCTGGGTGACCCACGCTGAAGCTCAGACGGCTATCGGCGGCCTGCTCACGGAAAACAAAAGCGTCAGCGGCAGCCTGCGCGAGCATGAGCTGGACTTTCTGTTCGGCGAAGAGCAGCGCAAGCAGATCGGCTCTACCGCAGTCGTAGCCGTTGCCCATCAAGGCGTGCATGGCGTACTGGCCATCGCCAGCCGCGATCCGCAGCACTATAAAAGCTCGGTGGGCACGCTGTTCCTGAGCTACATCGCCGAAGTGACAGGCCGGGTACTGCCACGGGTGGCCGGCTCGCTGCGCTCGGTACGCTGAGATGGAGCGGCAACTGGAGGCCTACTGCGAACACCTGCGCAGTGAGCGCCAGGTGTCGCCTCACACGTTGTCGGCCTATCGCCGCGACCTGGAGAAAGTGCTGGGCTGGTGCCAGAAACAGAACATTGGCAGCTGGTCGGCCCTGGATATCCAACGCTTGCGCAGCCTGATCGCTCGCTTGCATCAACAGGGGCAATCGTCCCGCAGCCTGGCACGGCTGCTATCGGCGGTGCGCGGTTTGTATCAGTACCTCAACCGCGAAGGCCTGTGCGATCACGACCCTGCCACCGGCTTGGCACCGCCCAAGGGCGAACGCCGCCTGCCGAAGACCCTCGATACCGACCGCGCCCTGCAGCTACTGGAAGGTGCCGTCGAGGAAGACTTCATGGCGCGACGGGACCAGGCAATTCTCGAGCTGTTCTATTCCTCCGGGTTGCGGCTTTCAGAGCTGACGGGGCTGAACCTGGATCAACTGGACCTGGCCGACGGCATGGTCCAGGTACTTGGCAAGGGCAGCAAGACACGCCTGCTGCCCATCGGCCGCAAGGCCCGCGAAGCCCTGGAGCTGTGGCTGCCGCTGCGGGCGCTGACCAATCCGGCCGACGACGCGGTTTTTGTCGGCTTGCAGGGCCGGCGCCTCGGCCCGCGGGCCATCCAACTCCGCGTCAAGGCCGCCGGCGAGCGTGAACTGGGGCAGAACCTGCACCCACACATGCTCAGGCATTCATTTGCCAGCCACCTGTTGGAATCCTCCCAGGACCTGCGTGCCGTCCAGGAATTGCTCGGCCACTCGGACATCAAGACCACCCAGATCTATACCCACCTGGATTTCCAGCACCTGGCGACGGTCTATGACAGTGCCCATCCCCGGGCCAAACGCATCAAGGGCGACGAATCATGACCATCGAGCTCATCACTTTCGACCTGGACGACACGCTATGGGACACCGCCCCGGTGATCGCCAGCGCCGAAGCGGTCCTGCGCCAGTGGCTGACCGACAACGCGCCGGACCTGGGCGATTTTCCAGTGGAGCGCTTGTGGGCGATCCGCACGCAAGTGCTCAGCGAAGAACCGGACCTCAAGCACCGCATCAGCGCACTGCGTCGGCGAGTGCTGTTCCGGGCGCTGCAAGATGCCGGTTACGACCAGTGGCGTGCCTCGGAGCTGGCAGACCAGGGTTTCGAGGCGTTCCTGCATGCACGGCATCAGTTGGAGGTCTTTCCCGACGTGCAGCCAACCCTGGAAATCCTGGCCAATCATTTCGCGCTTGGCGTCGTCACCAACGGCAACGCCGACGTGCGCCGCCTGGGGCTGGCGGACTACTTCAAGTTCGCCCTGTGCGCCGAAGACATCGGCATCGCCAAGCCGGACGCGCGGCTGTTTCACGAAGCCTTGCAACGGGGCGACGCCACGGCGCAGACGGCCGTGCATGTCGGTGATCATCCGGGTGATGACATCGCCGGCGCCCAACAAGCCGGCCTGCGCGCCGTGTGGTTCAACCCGACAGGCAAAGCCTGGGACGCCGATCACGCCCCGGACGCGGAGATCCGCAGCCTGACCGAACTGCCGGGGTTGTTGGCTGGATGGCATAGCCAGCGCTAAACCCGAGCTGAGCCCAGTTCTGTAGAAGCCGGCCCGAAAACCTCAGTCCATGAAAAAGCCCGCAGCGACGGCGGGCTTTTTCAGCAAGCAAGGGCAGAGACTCAGATAGGGCGGCTGCCGTACTTGTTGTCAGGCTTCTTGGGCGGATCGGCGACCACGTTGGCCTCCACTTCCTGCACCTTTCCGCCCCTGGCCAGGAATTCCTCCATGGCCTTGGCGAGCGCGTCACGCTCCTTGTTCTTGGCCTCTACGCTCGGCAATTCGTCGATCGATACCGCCGCCTTGGCCTTGCCTTTGGCGGTCGGAACCGGGACATCGGCACCATCGTCTTCAGCGACCTCTTCAGCCGCCGCTTCCAGGCCTTCTTCGGCCTCGTCTTCGTCACCTACTTCGAGGTCGTCGTTTTCCAGATCATCGTCGCTCATGTTCTACCTCATGACTTGCGAAAAGCAGATTAGTTATAGCCCAGCTTCGCCATCTGTCGAAGGCTGCCAGAAAAAATTCAACATCCGCCGGCAATCAGCGGTCATGCCCCTTCACCGTACAAGGTGGCGAGGACTTTACGGGCACCGCCATGATCACGGTGCTCGCCCAGATAAACACCTTGCCAGGTACCCAACGCCAACCGTCCCGCCGTCACCGGAAGACTGAGCTGACATCCCAGCACGCTGGCCTTGAAGTGCGCCGGGAGGTCGTCCAGGCCTTCGTCGTTGTGCTCATAGTCGGCGGTTCCTTGTGGGATCAGCCGATTGAAAAATCGTTCGAAGTCTCGACGTACCGCCGGATCGGCGTTCTCGTTGATGGTCAACGAGGCCGAGGTATGCTGCAGCCACAGATGCAACAGACCGACACGACATGCCTTGAGTTCAGGCAGGCCGGCGAGTAACTCGTCCGTCACCAGATGAAAGCCCCGAGGCCTTGCCCGCAGGGTTATCAGCGTCTGTTGCCACATACAGATCTCCGCACGTTCGGCGCGCATTCTAGCGCGCTCTGGGAAAAAACAAAGGGCCTAATATTCCTGCGTTCATGTAAGTCTTTGGCGGTAGAAAAACCCATGTCGCATACACAACAAAAGGCGTCGGAAAAACCAGCACGCCCTGTGAGCAATGACAAAATCCAGACAAAAAAATGCCCGGCGAACCGGGCATTTTTTTACGCGTCGATTACAGGTTGTAACCGCGCTCGTTGTGCTGGGCCAAGTCCAAGCCCACGGCCTCCTCTTCCTCGGAGACACGCAGACCCATGACGGCGTCCAGTACCTTGAGAATGATGAAGGTGACGATGCCGGTGTAGATCACGGTGAAGCCAACACCTTTGAACTGGATCCACACTTGCGCACCGATATCGGTCACGGTGCCGAAGCCACCCAAGGCTGGCGCCGCGAACACGCCGGTGAGGATGGCGCCGAGGATACCGCCGATACCGTGCACGCCAAAGGCATCCAGGGAATCGTCATAGCCCAGTTTGCGCTTGAGCGTGGTGGCGCAGAAGAAGCACACCACACCCGCCGCCAAGCCGATGACCAGGGCGCCCATTGGGCCCACGGTGCCAGCAGCAGGGGTAATGGCGACCAGGCCCGCCACCACGCCCGAGGCGATGCCCAGTGCGCTTGGCTTGCCGTGGGTGATCCACTCGGCAAACATCCAGCCCAGCGCTGCAGCAGCAGTAGCGATCTGGGTGACCAGCATCGCCATGCCGGCGGTGCCGTTGGCCGCGACGGCGGAACCGGCGTTGAAACCGAACCAGCCCACCCACAGCATGGCCGCGCCCATCAGGGTGTAACCCAGGTTATGCGGCGCCATTGGCGTGGTCGGGAAGCCTTTGCGCTTGCCCAGCACCAGGCACGCTACCAGGCCCGCGATACCAGCATTGATGTGCACCACGGTGCCGCCGGCGAAGTCCAGCACACCCCAATCCCACATCAGGCCGCCGTTGCCGGACCAGACCATGTGCGCAATCGGCGCGTAAACCAAGGTGAACCACACGCCCATGAAGATCAGCATGGCGGAGAACTTCATCCGCTCGGCGAAGGCGCCGACGATCAGGGCCGGAGTGATGATCGCGAAGGTCATCTGGAAGGTGATGAACACTGCTTCAGGGAACAACGCCGCCGGACCGGTCAGGCTGGCTGGGGTGACGCCCGCCAGGAATGCCTTGCCAAAGCCGCCGATGAAGGAGTTGAAGTTGACGACGCCCTGCTCCATGCCGGTGGTATCGAACGCGATGCTGTAGCCATAGATGACCCACAGGACGCTGATCAGACCGGTAATAGCGAAGCACTGCATCATCACGGAAAGAATGTTTTTCGACCGAACCATGCCGCCGTAGAACAGCGCCAGGCCAGGGATGGTCATGAACAGAACAAGAATCGTGGCCGTCAGCATCCAGGCGGTGTCGCCGGAGTTGAGGACTGGGGCTGCCGCTTCTTCTGCCATGGCCAGGCCAGGCATTGCGAAGGACAACAGGGCTCCTAGCCCTGCGAATTTACGCAGAGTCATATTGTTTTCTCCTGGGGCGTTGGGTTTGACGGCTTAGATAGCGTCGGTATCGGTTTCGCCGGTACGGATGCGAATGGCCTGTTCCAGATTGACCACAAAGATCTTTCCGTCACCAATCTTGCCGGTGTTGGCAGCCTTGGTAATCGCCTCGATGACCCGGTCGAGATCCTTGTCGTCAATGGCGACGTCGATCTTCACCTTGGGCAGGAAGTCGACCACGTATTCCGCGCCTCGATACAGCTCGGTGTGACCTTTCTGCCGCCCGAAGCCTTTGACTTCAGTAACGGTAATGCCCTGCACGCCGATCTCGGACAGCGACTCGCGTACGTCGTCCAACTTGAACGGCTTGATGATGGCAGTGACTAGCTTCATGAAACTCTCTCCCGAATTGGTGGACTTGCCCCAGGAAAACAAACCCGACTCAAGTCTAAGCGCAGTGCCTGGCTTTGTAACGCGTCGTCGGCCCAAGTCGCCCGACTGGCGCCAGCTGACTACTCCTGACGAAACTCCCCGTTCCGCCTTTGCACTGCATTCGTCACAGCGACTGCATCAGTGCATGGGTCACCAGCCACTAAGCAGAAAGCTTGCCATCTGTGCCCAACCCCCTGATTTCAACCCTTTACCCGCTGCGCCAGCCTGCCCCGCGCCACGAACCGCAGCGATACGCACAACAACGGTGCGACGATGCCCGGCACCGTGCGCGAAAAGCGTGCATCCGCGCCTGGCGAATTGACTATAGACACTGCGTGATACACTGCCCGCCATCGTTTCCAGGACACCTGCCATGCTTGCGCCAAAAGACCTCCTCGACGCCCTCAGCGGCCACGCCTCCCGCCTGTTGAGCGGCGACACTCCCCTGCCGAAAAGCGAAATCGAAAGCCAGTTCAAGGCGTTGCTGCAAAGCGGCTTCAGCAAGCTGGACCTGGTGAGCCGGGAAGAATTCGACAGCCAGATGGTCGTGCTGGCCCGGACCCGGGCGCGGTTGGAGAGTCTGGAGGCGAAGGTGGCTGAGTTGGAGGCGAGGCTCGGCGCCGACGCAGGATGATTTCGATACGCTGCGAATTCCTGGACGTCTCTGCCCGCTTCGGTATTGAGCTATATACCCTCGCTACAAGCGTGGGGTTCAACCCGCCCTCAAATCAAGCGCACTGAGGGAGGCGTTTGACCTGATCACGGATTACGGAACCTCGCTCGATTTCAGCTTTGCGCAGGTCGTATGTGGACTGCAAATTCAGCCAGAACTCTGCGGTAGTATTCAGACAGATCGATAACCTGAGGGCCATATCGGCGCTCACACCTCGACGCTGCAGCACAATGTCGTTCACCGTTGGTGTTGAGACATTCAACGCCCTTGCCAGGGCCGCCGCTGTAAGACCCGAAGGCTCCAAGTATTCTTCTTTGAGAATTTCGCCGGGATGAACCGGACGCATACCGTTCTTAGTCATTACTCACCTCAGTGATAGTCGACGATTTCTATGTTTTCCGGTCCGTTAGGACTCCAAACAAAACAAATCCGCCATTGTGCGGCATCAAGCATTGTTAGCTTGCGTTCCACCATACTTAAAATGCCACTACTTGCAGTGTTACCTTTGCGAAACAGACTCTCGGTTTCTGAACACCTGAAGCTAAGATATCTCCTCATTCACGCTTGAATGGCGTATCCGTAACATCCTGCCAACATTTCTCCCTTCAACTGCCGCACCCAAGTCCTCCCCCAGGACTAGTCTTCAAGAACCGCAGGACGCGGCTCTTTATTCATTCAAGGAACGCTTCATGTCGCTTGCCATCGTCCACAGCCGCGCCCAGGTGGGGGTGGAGGCTCCTGCCGTTACCGTTGAAGTTCACCTGGCCAATGGCTTGCCGTCACTGACCATGGTCGGCCTGCCAGAGGCCGCCGTGAAGGAAAGCAAGGATCGAGTGCGCAGCGCGATCATCAATTCGGGGCTGAACTTCCCGGCGCGGCGCATCACCCTGAACCTGGCGCCGGCGGATCTTCCAAAGGACGGCGGCCGCTTCGACCTGGCCATTGCCTTGGGAATTCTCTCCGCCAGCGTGCAAGTGCCGACACTGATGCTGGACGACGTTGAATGCCTCGGGGAACTGGCCTTGTCCGGCGCCGTTCGGCCGGTGCGCGGGGTGCTGCCCGCGGCGCTGGCGGCGCGCAAGGCCGGGCGCATGCTGGTGGTGCCGCGAGCGAACGCCGAGGAAGCGTGCCTGGCGTCGGGGTTGAAGGTGATCGCCGTGGATCATCTGCTCGAAGCGGTGGCGCACTTCAATGGCCACACGCCCGTCGAGCCGTTTGTTTCCAACGGGCTGCTTTCGGCCAGCAAGCCTTATCCGGACCTGAGCGAAGTACAAGGCCAGACCGGCGCCAAGCGCGCACTGCTGATCGCTGCGGCGGGGGCTCATAACCTGTTGTTCAGCGGCCCACCTGGCACTGGCAAGACGCTGTTGGCAAGTCGTTTGCCGGGGTTATTGCCACCGTTGGCGGAAAGCGAAGCCCTGGAGGTCGCGGCGATACAGTCTGTCGCCAGTTGCGTGCCGTTGAGCCATTGGCCGCAACGCCCGTTTCGCCAGCCTCATCATTCGGCGTCCGGGCCGGCGCTGGTGGGAGGCGGGTCCAAGCCGCAGCCGGGGGAAATCACCCTCGCCCACCATGGCGTGCTGTTCCTCGATGAACTGCCGGAGTTCGACCGCAAGGTGCTGGAAGTCTTGAGAGAGCCGCTGGAGTCAGGTTTCATCGTGGTTTCGCGGGCCCGAGACCGGGTGCGCTTTCCGGCACGCTTTCAACTGGTGGCAGCGATGAACCCCTGCCCTTGTGGATATCTCGGCGAGCCCAGCGGCCGATGTTCCTGCACGCCGGACATGGTGCAGCGTTACCGCAACAAGCTGTCCGGTCCTTTGCTGGACCGCATCGACCTGCACCTGACTGTCGCCCGGGAAGCCACGGCTCTGACCCCAAGGAGCGAACCGGGTGACGACACGGCCACCGCAGCCGAACGGGTGGCCGAAGCCCGTGAACGCCAGCAAGCACGACAGGGTTGTGCCAATGCGTTCCTCGACCTGCCGGGCCTGCGTCGGCATTGCAAATTGTCAGCAACCGATGAAGCCTGGCTGGAGACCGCCTGCGAACGGTTGACCCTGTCGCTACGAGCCGCCCACCGCTTGCTCAAGGTCGCCCGGACCTTGGCCGACCTCGAGCAGGTTGAACGAATCAGTCGAGAACACCTGGCCGAAGCCCTGCAATATCGGCCGGCTACGCCTTGAAAAGGCTCACGGTTTGCTCAGGTCCACCAACGGTGTCTCCCGAACCTCGATTTTTTGATCGCCCTGGATGTCGTCGATGCGCTTGAGGGCCTTGTCCACGGCAACCTTGTCTGCCAGAAGGCTGTAGTGGATCTGGAATTGCTTGCGCTCTTTCGGTGCGATGGTCGGCACCAGGCCCAATGGACGCTGGTAGCGGCGGTTATAGGAGAAACTGGTGCCCGGCTCCAGGCCGGTCACATAGCCCTGGCCTTGGGTATCGGTGTTTTTCCACAGGGAAAAAACCGGAAGCGTCCCGGTGTTGAAGCCCACCGCAACGCCGAGGCTGCCGGCCTTGTTATGCAAGACGGTCAGTGTATCGCCCTTCGCGTCGGCGTATGGCACGACGTTATAGACCGTTTCATCGTAGTCCTTGGTTGGGGCTCGATAGGTTTGCCAGTCTTTCAGGTCGCCCTTGGCCTTGTCGTTGAATGGCGAGACTTGCTTGACCGGCGCTGCGAAGCGAGCACCTTGCTCCAGGAACGGGGTGCTGAAATTGCTGTGGTAAAGCGCCTGGTATTCCTTCGGATAATCGCCATTGTTGGTCAGCGTGTCGTTGAGCGCGAACGTCACGCTGCCGGCTTCAGTGACGAGTTCGGTCTGCACCGAGAAGTCGACTTTCTTGAATGCCTGCTCCTTCAGCTCGCCTCGCAGGGTGATTGCATAGGGCGGTTTCTCGCCGATGTGCAGCGTGACCTTGTTCGCCGGGATATTGGCCGCGCGACCGTGCAATGTCAGCAGCTCTCCGTTATCCATACCCGGATGGCCGACCCATTCGTAGCCGCAGCGGGTCACCAGCTCATTGAAACCTTCCAGCCAGCCCAGGCCGCCTCGCCCGTTGAGCTCGATGAACGCCGGGTTGACCACTTCCTTGACCGGCGAATCCCAGCCCATGCGCACATCACCGACCGAGGCTTGCAGCACATTCATGCCTCGGGTCGGGACGACCGATAGCTTCAGGGTGCCGTTATCGATGTCGACCACGCTGACGCCTTCCTGCCGACCGCCGTGCAGGGTGCGCATCGTCACGGAAAATGGCTTGTCGGTCTTGACGCCCAACTGCTGGCTGGTGATTTGCCACGGCTGGGCGGCCTTGTCGGTATCGAGCAAAACGTAATCCCAAGCCATCGCATGGGAGGCAGCACCCAAGGCGCTTAGGGCAACGAGAAGTTTGAGCGAATTCATGAACGGAGCCTTTTCTTGGAGTTGTGCGGTTTTTATAGACTTGAAGAAACGTTTCAGCAAGCCTGAAAACAGCAATTACCTGAAAAAGGAACACAACTGACCAAGACTACCCCAACCCGTGGCGAGGGAGCTTGCTCCCGCTCGGCTGCGTAGCAGTCGCAAAACAGTAAGATGCGGCAGAAAGCAGAGGCCCGCTTCGCAGGCCAGCGGGAGCAAGCTCCCTCGCCACGGGGGACTGGATCGGCTTGAGGTCCGAGCGTTGGGGTTGAAACGGCTGTGGTGAATCACAGCCATCATCGCGCGCAAGCTCCCCAAACGTTTCGGGAGCTTGCTTGGTGATGGAACGCCTCAGCGGAACCGATCAACCTCTTTGCGCAGGTCCTGCGCCAGGGTTTCCAGTTCCTTGGCGGTGATCGCCAGGTTGGAGACCACTTCGCGCTGCTCGGTGTTGGCCATGGCAATGCTTTGCAGGTTGCTGCTAAGCAGGGTCGCGGTGCTGCTCTGTTCTTGGGTGGCCGTGGTGATCGCCGAGAATTGCTGGCCGGCCGAGCGACTTTGTTCATCGATGCGCGCCAGGGCCATGGCCACATTGGCGTTACGTGACAAGCCTTCCTGCATCAGCAGGTTGCCCTTCTCCATCGTACTGATGGCGTTGCCGGTTTCCTGCTGGATGCTGTTGATCATGCCGGAAATTTCATCAGTGGCTTGACGGGTACGCGACGCCAGGCTGCGCACTTCATCGGCCACCACGGCAAAACCACGGCCCTGCTCGCCCGCGCGGGCAGCTTCGATGGCGGCGTTCAGCGCCAGCAGGTTGGTTTGTTCAGCGATAGACGTAATCACGCCCACGATGCCGCCAATTTCCTGGGAACGCTGGCCCAGGGTGTTGATGACCGTAGCCGTACTGTTCAGCGCGCCAGCTATCTGCTCCAGTGACGATGAAGCTTCGTCCATGGACGTGCGACCAATCTGGGTTTGCTGGGCGTTTTCCTGGGCCAGGCGCTGGGTATTGCCCATGTTGTCGGCAATGTTCAGGGAGGTGGCGCTGAACTCTTCGACCGCGCCGGCCATGCTGGTGATTTCGCCGGACTGTTGTTCCATGCCCTCGTAGGCCCCGCTGGACAACCCGGACAGGGCCTGGGCACGGCTGTTGACCTCTTGAGAGGCTTTGCGGATGTGCTCGACCATGGTCGACAAGGCTTGGCTCATCTGGTTGAACGCGCGGGCCAGCTGGCCGATCTCATCATGGCTCGACACGTTCAGGCGCACGCTCAAATCACCGGCGCCCAACGCTTCGGCCTGACGCACCAAGTCGCCCAACGGCGCCAGTTTGCTGCGCAGCAGCCACATCGCTGACCCGACGGCCAGCAGCATCGCCAGCAAGCTGCCGATAGCCAGTTGCGTACCTACACTCCAGGTCACGGCACTGATTTCAGCTTTCGGCATGCTCGCCACGACGGCCCACGGCCCGCCTTCAAACGGCACGGCAACACTGTAGAATGCTTCTGCGGTGTCGTCCCAGAAGGCCGCTTTACCTGGCTTCTTGACCAGGTTCGTGATGGTTACGGCAGCTTTGTCCAACGCCTGCACGCCTGCTGGCGGCACCAGCCATTTGCTTTGCTCATCCAGCAACGCCAGCGAACCGGTCTTGCCGATGCGGAAGCGCTTGAGGTTCTCGAACTGTGCATTCTGTGCATCGGTGTAATCGAAGCCTACGTACAACACGGCGATGATCTTGCCGCTGCTGTCGCGAACCGGCGTGTACTGCGACATGTAGAAACGCCCGAACAGCAGCGCCCGGCCGATATAGCTCTGCCCGCTGATCACTGGGCCATAGGCCGGACCGGCGCGGTCGAGCACGGTGCCGATGGCCCGCGTGCCGTCCTGTTTGCTGACCGAAGTGCTGACCCGGATGAAATCGTCGCCGCTGCGCACGAATATCGTGGCCACCCCGGCGGTCATCGTCTTGAAGTCATCGACTTCCTTGAAATTGTTGTTCAGGACTTCGCTGCCCAGGCTCAAGCCCGGGGTTTGTACGCCCGCCACCGCCACCGGTTGGTCAGGATGCACGCTCAGGCCCGCGCTGAAGCGCTTTTCAAACAGACCGGCCAACCGCTGAGTGCTCTCGCGCAAAGTGCCATGGAATGTATTGAGCTGATCGGCCATCAGGCGAGCTTCGCTGGCCAGGTGCTCTTCACGGGTGGCAAGGTTGGCGGTGTCCAGCGAGCGCAAGGCGAAGACGGTACTGCCGGTGATCACTATCGCCAGTATCACAGCGAGGGCAAGGCCAAGCTGAGAGGCGATCCGGGCACGGGGTTGAGACATGACGGCTCCTGGCCGAGAGACTGGGATCGTCCTGATCACGTCACACGCTCGGCTATTTTTTGGGTGATGAGTGTTGGCAGTCCCTTTCTGATACGAAAGTACTACCTCCACACCTTCGGCGGCGAAACCGAATACTTGAGCGATTCGGAAGGATTAATATCAAGTGGCTAGCACGGGCACTGCTTAACGTTCAGGCAAGACGCTTCACGTCGGGCAGCTGCATGGCCTTGGCCTCGCTTTGCAGAAAGTCGCTGAGCCGGCGCAAACGTTCACCTCCGGGACGAGTCTTCGGCCAGACGAGGTAATATTGCTCACCGCTGGCGACCGCAGTCGGCCACGGCAGGCTCAAGCGTCCCTGGGCGACGTCCTCGGCGACCATCAGCAAATCCCCCATGGACACCCCGTAGCCACGCGCGGCAGCGATCATGCCCAGTTCCAGCGTGTCGAACACCTGCCCGCCCTTGAGCGAAACCTTGTCGGCCAGCCCCATGCGCTGCAGCCAGTTGCGCCAGTCACGGCGATCCGGTGTGGGATGCAGCAGTTCGGCACTGGCCAACCGCGCCAGATCCCAAGGTTGGTCGTTCAACAGGTTCGGCGCGCCGACCGGAATCAGCTCCTCGGGGAATAACAGGCTGGCTTCCCAATCCGCCGGAAAATGCCCATTGCCCAGCAGTACCGCGCAATCGAAAGGCTCGGTGTTGAAGTCCACCGAGTCGATGTCCATCCACGCGCTGGTCAATTGCACCTCGTTGCCGGGTTGCAAGTGCCGAAAACGGCTCAGCCGCGCCAACAGCCAACGCATGGTCAGGGTCGAGGGTGCTTTCATGCGCAGGATGTCGTCTTCCCCGTGCAAGGTATGACAGGCGCGCTCCAGCGCCATGAACCCTTCTCGCACGCCCGGCAACAGCAAACGCGCCGACTCGGTCAGCTGCAAATTGCGGCCGCTGCGCTGGAACAACCGACAGGCGAAGTGATCTTCCAACGTGCGGATGTGCCGGCTGACCGCGCTTTGCGTGATCGACAACTCTTCAGCAGCCCGGGTGAACGAGCTGTACCGCGCCGCCGCTTCGAATGCACGCAGCGCATAAAGAGGAGGAAGACGACGAGACATGGCGAAGCTCCATGAAGGCGATATGGGCACCCTAGCAGAATGCGCCCCGGCATGAGTTTTAATCATGCCAGCAATCGTATTTATCCTTTTGTGCAAACCACCGCGAGCGCCGAGAATCGACGCTTTACTGCCTTGTTTGAACATGGAGCGTGATGATCATGCAGCATCCGGCGCGTACTGAACTCTGGGCCATCCTGCGGCTGGCGGGGCCGTTGATTGCCTCGCAGTTGGCACACATGCTGATGGTGCTGACCGACACCCTGATGATGGCGCGCCTGAGTCCCGAAGCCCTGGCCGGCGGCGGGCTCGGGGCGGCCACTTATTCGTTCGTCTCGATTTTCTGCATCGGCGTGATCGCGGCGGTGGGTACATTGGTTGCGATTCGCCAGGGCGCCGGCGATATTGAAGGCGCTACCCGGCTGACCCAGGCCGGATTATGGCTGGCCTGGTTGATGGCGCTGGTGGCGGGTTTGCTGCTGTGGAACCTCAAGCCGGTGCTGCTGATGTTCGGCCAGACCGAAACCAACGTGCTGTCCGCCGGCCAGTTCCTGCTGGCGCTGCCGTTCGCCTTGCCCGGCTACTTGAGCTTCATGGCCCTGCGCGGCTTCACCAGCGCCATCGGCCGGGCCACACCGGTCATGGTGATCAGCCTCGGCGGCACGGTGGCCAACTTCCTGCTCAACTACGCGCTGATTACCGGCATGTTCGGCCTGCCAAGACTCGGCTTGATGGGGATCGGCCTGGTAACGGCCATCGTCGCCAACTGCATGGCTCTGGCACTCGCCTGGCACATCCATCGCCACTCGGCCTACCGTGCCTATCCATTGCTCAAAGGCTTGTCACGGCCCAATCGCCAGTACCTCAAGGAGCTGTGGCGCCTGGGCCTGCCGATTGGCGGCACCTACGCGGTCGAAGTCGGTTTGTTCGCGTTCGCCGCGCTGTGCATGGGCACGATGGGCAGCACGCAATTGGCGGCGCACCAGATCGCTCTGCAAATCGTCTCGGTGGCGTTCATGGTCCCGGCGGGCATGTCCTACGCCATCACCATGCGCATCGGCCAGCACTACGGCGCCGGACAGCTGCCGATGGCGCGCCTGGCCGGGCGGGTCGGGATCGGCTTTGGCGCGGCCGTCATGCTGGCCTTTGCCATGGTGTTCTGGCTGCTGCCGAACCAGCTGATTGGCCTGTTCCTGGACCACAACGACCCGGCCTTCCGAGCGGTCATCGACCTGGCGGTCAGCCTGCTGGCCGTGGCGGCGTGGTTCGAGCTGTTCGACGGCGCGCAAACCATTGCCATGGGCTGCATCCGTGGCTTGAAGGACGCCAAGACCACGTTCCTGGTGGGTTTGGGTTGCTATTGGCTGATCGGCGCACCGGCCGCCTGGTGGATGGCCTTCCATCTGCATTGGGGACCGACCGGCGTTTGGTGGGGCCTGGCCCTGGGGCTGGCCTGCGCGGCGGTGAGCCTGACGTTGGCGTTCGAGTGGAAGATGAAGCGGATGATGCGCAGTGAGCCTGGGCAGCAGGATTTCGAGGCCATCCAGGCCAAGTGAAATCCAACGAAGATTGCTTCAGCTTCCGGCTTCCTGGACTGCCTGGCCACCTTCGAACGTCAGGTACTCGACCAATTCGGGTAACGGCAACGGTTTGCTGATCAAGAAACCCTGCACCTGATCGCAACCGAAACCACGGAGCAAGTCCAGTTGCTCCGGGGTTTCGACGCCTTCGGCCACCACCTCCAGGTTGAGGTTATGGGCCAGGTTGATCATCGCATGCACCAGTTTGCGATTCTCTTCGCGCTGCTCCATGCCGCCGACGAAGCTCTTGTCGATCTTGAGCAGGGCGATGGGCAGGCTATTGAGGTGCACGAATGAGGAGAACCCGGTGCCGAAGTCGTCCAAGGAGAAGCGCACCCCCAGCCGACCCAGGGCGTCCATGGTCTGCTTGACCAGGTCGCTGCGGCGCATGACCGCGGTTTCAGTGAGTTCGAACTCCAGCCACTGGGCCTCGACGCCCCGCTCGGCGATCAATCGGCTGAGGGTCGGCAACAGCTGGCTGTCCTGGAACTGCCGGAACGACAGGTTTATCGCCATGTGCAACGGCGCCAATCCTCGCTCGCGCAGGGCCTGCATGTCCCGCAGCGCCCGGGAGATCACCCAATAGCCCAACGGCACGATCAAGCCGCTCTGCTCGGCCAACGGCACGAACTCGCTCGGCGGCAATAGTCCGCGCTCACCGTGACGCCAGCGCACCAGGGCTTCGAGGCCAACGATCGTTCCATCAGCAAGGTTCAGCCGGGGCTGGTAATGCAACTCCAGCTCATCGCGGCGCAGCGCCCGGCGCAATTCGGTTTCCAGGTCGGCGAGGCTGCGGGCATTGCGATTGATACGCTCGTTGAAGATATGAAAGGTGCAGCCTTGCGTGCTCTTGGCCTGCTGCATGGCGATATGGGCGTGCCACATCAGCGGGTCGGCACCGGCCTGTGCCCGGGCGTGGGCGATACCCAGGCTGCAACCGATCAACAGGCTTTCGCCGTCCACCCAGTAAGGCTCGGCCATGGCTTCGATGATGCGCTCGGCCATCCACTCCGCTCGCTGGGGCGCGCGGCGGGTGTCGATCAGCAAGGCGAACTCGTCGCTGCCCAGCCGCGCCAGTTGATCTCCGGCCTCAAGCGACCCCTTGAGACGCGAGACCACCTGCAGGATCAGGCGGTCCCCGGCCTGGTGGCCTAGCGCGTCGTTGGCGTGACGAAAGTTGTCGAGGTCAAGGTGACCGAGCGCCAGGCCACGGCCATCGTTCTCGGCCAGGCGCGCCGCCAGCAAGGTCTGGAAGCCCTGGCGGTTGGCGATGCCCGTCAGCGGGTCCTGCTCGGCGAGCCGTTGCAAGGTGTTTTCCAGCACGCCACGCTCTCGCACGTGTCGCAGGCAACGACGCAGTGTCGCCTCATCGAGTACGTCACGCACCAGCCAGTCGCTGACGCCGTCCGGCGGGGTCGAAGGCTCGTGCTCAAGCAAGAGGACCGTTGGCAGACGGCAGCGACCGGGCGCAGGCTGCAAACTCGCAACAGTCAGCAGCACCGCGTTGCGGTTGTCTTCAAACAGGCTGCTGACCGACTCCCAGCTCGGGGCGCTGATCAACACGACCGAGGGCCTCATGGGCGCCAGGCACTCGCGCAATATCGCTGACCACTCAGGCGTTTCGGCCAACAACAGCAAACGCAAGGGTTCGACAGGCGTAGACAAGCTGACTCCCTAGACTCTGCAAGGTGGTAGGCGCAGGGCATTATGACTCGCCAATGGGCAATCACCAATGCCAATGGTTCTCAAACACAAGCTTTTAACGCTTTTCACAACTGAAAAACGAACGTTAGACCTAAATCCCGTCCGCATCCTGAGCGAAAGTAACAAAAGCGGCAAATAGAGATGACGTTCACCGTCACAAGTCGGACAGAGCAGCACAATTCTGCGAGCCTGTTAAAATGCCGGCCCATTTCGCAAACGACCCCCTGAACCCGTCATGTCCCGACTCAATCCCCGGCAGCAAGAAGCCGTGAACTATGTCGGCGGCCCTCTTTTGGTGCTCGCCGGCGCAGGCTCCGGCAAGACCAGCGTGATCACCCGCAAGATCGCGCACCTGATCCAGAATTGTGGCATCCGCGCCCAGTACATCGTCGCCATGACGTTCACCAACAAGGCCGCCCGGGAAATGAAGGAGCGGGTCGGTGGCCTGTTGCGCGCCGGCGAAGGCCGCGGCCTGACGGTCTGCACCTTCCACAACCTGGGCCTGAACATCATCCGCAAGGAACACGCGCGACTGGGCTACAAACCGGGCTTCTCGATTTTCGACGAGACTGACGTCAAGGCCTTGATGACGGACATCATGCAGAAGGAATACTCGGGCGACGACGGTGTCGACGAGATCAAGAACATGATCGGGTCCTGGAAAAATGACCTGGTCCTGCCGCCCGAGGCCCTGGAAAACGCCCGCAACCCCAAGGAGCAGACCGCTGCCATCGTCTACGCCCACTACCAGCGCACGCTCAAGGCGTTCAACGCGGTGGACTTCGACGATCTCATCCTGTTGCCGGTCAAGCTGTTCCAGGACCACGCCGACATTCTCGAGAAATGGCAGAACAAGGTCCGCTACCTGCTGGTGGACGAATACCAGGACACCAACGCCAGCCAGTATCTGCTGGTGAAGCTGCTGATCGGCAAGCGCAACCAGTTCACCGTGGTGGGCGACGACGACCAGTCGATCTATGCCTGGCGTGGCGCACGTCCGGAAAACCTGATGCTGCTCAAGGACGACTATCCGTCGCTCAAAGTGGTGATGCTGGAGCAGAACTACCGCTCCACCAGCCGCATCCTGCGCTGCGCCAACGTGCTGATCTCCAACAACCCCCACGAATTCGAAAAGCAGCTGTGGAGCGAAATGGGCCACGGCGACGAGATCCGCGTGATCCGTTGCCGCAACGAAGACGCCGAAGCCGAGCGCGTCGCTATGGAAATCCTCAGCCTGCACCTGCGTACCGACCGGCCGTACAGCGACTTTGCGATCCTGTACCGCGGCAACTACCAGGCCAAGTTGATCGAGCTGAAATTGCAGCATCACCAGATCCCCTATCGCCTGTCGGGGGGCAACAGCTTCTTTGGTCGCCAGGAGGTGAAGGACCTGATGGCCTACTTCCGCCTGATCGTAAACCCGGACGACGACAACGCCTTCCTGCGGGTGATCAACGTGCCGCGTCGGGAAATCGGTTCGACCACCCTGGAAAAACTCGGCAACTACGCCACGGAGCGCAAGATATCGATGTACGCCGCCACCGACGAAATCGGCTTGGGCGAACACCTGGACAGCCGCTTCACCGACCGCCTGGCGCGCTTCAAGCGCTTCATGGACAAGGTCCGCGAACAGTGCGCCGGGGAAGATCCGATTTCAGCGCTGCGCAGCATGGTCATGGACATCGATTACGAGAACTGGCTGCGCACCAATAGCTCCAGCGACAAGGCCGCCGACTACCGCATGAGCAACGTCTGGTTTTTGATCGAGGCGTTGAAGAACACGTTGGAAAAAGACGAAGACGGCGACATGACTGTCGAAGACGCCATCGGCAAATTGGTGCTGCGCGACATGCTCGAGCGCCAGCAGGAAGAGGAAGAAGGCGCTGAGGGCGTGCAGATGATGACCCTTCACGCCTCCAAGGGCCTGGAATTCCCTTACGTGTTCATCATGGGCATGGAAGAGGAAATCCTGCCGCACCGTTCCAGTATCGAAGCCGACACCATCGAAGAAGAACGGCGCCTGGCCTACGTCGGGATTACCCGGGCACGCCAGACGCTGGCCTTTACCTTTGCCGCCAAGCGCAAGCAGTACGGCGAAGTGATCGACTGCGCGCCGAGCCGCTTTCTCGATGAGCTGCCGCCGGACGACCTCGCCTGGGAAGGCAACGACGACACGCCGACGGAAGTCAAAGTCGTTCGCGGCAACAGTGCCCTGGCCGATATACGCGCAATGCTGAAGCGCTAAAATTACCTTTTTTTTCACCGAAACTCAGGCGCTGAACGCGTCATCAGAGGAGGCTTCATGGAAGCCCTGCAGCAGAAAATTCGTGAACAAGGCATCGTGCTTTCCGATCAGGTCCTGAAAGTCGACGCTTTCCTGAACCACCAGATCGACCCGCACTTGATGAAGCTGATCGGCGACGAATTTGCCGCGTTGTTCAAGGATTCGGGCATCACCAAGATCGTCACCATCGAAGCCTCGGGCATTGCCCCGGCGATCATGACCGGCCTGAACCTCGGCGTACCGGTGATCTTTGCCCGCAAGCAGCACTCCCTGACCCTGACGGAGAACCTGCTCTCGGCCACCGTGTACTCATTCACCAAGAGAACCGAAAGCACCGTAGCCATCAGCCCGCGCCACCTGACCAGCAGCGACCGCGTGCTGATCATCGATGACTTCCTGGCCAACGGCAAAGCTTCCCAGGCGTTGATTTCCATCATCAAGCAGGCCGGCGCGACCGTCGCCGGGCTGGGCATCGTGATCGAGAAATCGTTTCAGGGAGGCCGCGCGGAACTGGATGCCCAGGGCTATAGAGTCGAATCCCTGGCGCGGGTGAAATCGCTGGCGGGTGGGGTCGTGACGTTCCTCGACTGACGCCCCGACAGCCCTGTGGGAATGGATTTGCTCGCTCCCAAGGGTTGTGTCCGCTCAGTGGATCGCGGTGGCCTTGAGCCCCGCGAGCAACAAGCGCTGGGACAGCTCCTCCTTCAGGCCTTCAGGGTTCGTCAACTGCATCCGCTCCAGATGCCCGGCATACTCCCATGGCTCCGGAGCATCGAGCGCGGCTTTGCCCAGCTCCAGGATTTCGGTGAGCTTGAACTTGCTTTTAAGCCAGTTCAGCGCCCGCAGCAAATCGCGCTCCAGCCCATCGAAATCGCAGCCCAACGGGTACTCCGGAAACAGATTCGGATGCCGCGCCTGGATAGCCTGCAAACGCTCCGACGTGTTGTCGGCGAAACGCGGATCGAGACGAAAGTCCTTTGGCAGTTTGCCGGCGCTTTGTGCCTGCTCGATCAGCCCAGGCTGGAAGCGTGAATCGCTGATGTTCAGCAACGCTTCGATCACGGCGGCGTCGGTCTTGCCTCGCAAGTCAGCGATGCCGTACTCGGTCACCACGATGTCCCGCAGGTGCCGGGGAATTGTGCAGTGGCCGTACTCCCAGACGATATTCGAATTGATCACGCCCCCCGATTCGCGCCAGCTGCGCAAGAGCAGGATCGAGCGGGCCCCTTCCAGCGCATGCCCCTGGGCAACGAAATTGTACTGGCCGCCCACGCCACTGAGCACCCGCCCGTCCTCCAACTGGTCAGCCACCCCGGCACCCATGAGCGTCATGGTGAAGACGGTGTTGATGAAGCGCGCATCGAGTCGCTGCAAGCGCTTGAGCTGTTCTTGGCCGTACAGCTCGTTGATGTAGCTGATGCGGGTCATGTTGAATTCGAAGCGCCGGCTCTGCGGCAGTTCGCGCAAGCGCTCATAGAAGCTGCTCGGACCGAGGAAAAAACCGCCATGAATGCAAATGCCGTCAGGTTGCGCCGCCTCGTCGAGAGTCCCTGCGTTGGCCTGTTCCTGGGTCGGTTCGTCGGGATAGACCTTGCGCCGAATGATTCCGGCCTCCGCCAACACCAGCAGGCCGTTGACGAACATTTCGCTACAACCGTACAGCCCCTTGGCAAACGGCTCGACCCCACCCTCGCGCTCGATCAACTGCGCCCACTGGCTGAGGTTCACGTCGGCGAGCAGCGCCTGGTAACCGGCGTTATCGGCCTGACGCGCCAACAACGCCGCGGTCAACGCATCGCCCATCGAGCCGATGCCGATCTGCAGCGTACCGCCGTCGCGCACCAGGGTGCTGGCGTGCAGGCCGATCAAATGATCCTGGAACCCCACCGGCATGTTCGGCGTGGAGAACAGCGTGTGGCTGTCCTTTTCATCGATCAGCAGGTCGAAGCCGTCGATGCCGATTTCCGCGTCGCCCGGCATGTAGGGCAAATCCCTGTGGACCTGCCCCGCTATGAGAATGGTTTCCCCCGCCTCGCGCCGCTTGGCGACCATGGGCAACAGGTCCAGGGTAATGTCCGGGTTGCAGCTCAGGCTCAGGCGATCCGGATGCTCCGGGTCGCTGGCCACCAGCTGCGCGATCAGGTTCAGGCCCATCGCGTTGATGTCCCGGGCCGCGTGGCTGTAGTTGCTGCTGACGTAGTCCTGCTGGGCGGATGCACTGTGCAACAAGCTGCCCGGTTGCATGAAGAATTGCTGGACGTGAATGTTCGCCGGCAGGCTGTCGCGCTGCAGGTCGGCAAGGTAATCAAGCTCGGGATAGTCGCCGAAGACCCTCTCGACAAACGGCTCGAGGAAGCGCTTCTGCAACCCGTCGCCGAGGTTCGGCCGGCCCAGGCTCAGCGCCGTATAGATGGTCAGCTGCCGCTCGGGCAGTTGCGCGATGCGCCGGTACAGCGCGTTGGCGAACAGATTGGGCTTGCCCAGCCCCAGAGGCATGCCGAGGTGGATATGCGCGGGCAAGCGCTCGAGCACGTCATCCACCGCCTGTTCGATTGAACACAACTGAACCATCCGGCCCTCCGGGACATTCCATGAATGTGGGTTGGACCGAGCTTGCCGGGTCTTGGTTGCGATGAACAGCCTGGAAAAAAGACCCAGGCGCAAAAAAGCCGCTCGTAAGCGGCTTTTCGTGAAAGATCCCGGAGGATTACAGACCGGACATCTCTTTGATAGCACCCTTGAGTTCTTCATCGGTGCAATCGGCGCAGGTGCCCTTAGGCGGCATCGCGTTCACGCCGGTGATGGCCTTGGCCAGAATGCCGTCGAGGCCGCCTTGATGGTCGGCACGCTCTTTCCAGGCAGCCTTGTCACCGACTTTCGGCGCGCCCAGCAGGCCGGTGCCGTGGCACGCGTTGCAATGTTTGGCGATGACATCCTTGGGTGCCTTGGCACCACCGGCGCCGCCAGCCGAGGCCACGACTTCCATACCCTTGCATTCCTTGCCCTGAACGCAAACCTGGCCAACGGGTTCGAGGCGCTTGGCGATTTCGTCGTTGGGCGCCGCTTGGGCGCTCGCAGCCCATAGGGCCAATACGGTTGCTGGTGCAGCCAGCATTTTCATAATTAGGTTCACGCGTACACCCTCAATGGTGGCTAGTCACGCCTGCGGCCACGGTTTGCAGGCGGGCGCAAGTATAGCGGTAAGCCTGTCACTCTGAAACAACCCCAAAGTCGCAAGGGTCTTGTTCGTCACGACAGCCCAACGTGCGGGCGCCTTTGCCATCCAGGCTTGGCGCCTCTTTGTTTAGAAATTGGCCGGTGTGGCTGCGCTGATCAGTCGCGCCGGCGCATCGAACGGATTGCGAAAACGGTGAGGCTTGGTGCTTTCAAAATAGTAGCTGTCGCCTGCCTCGAGCACGAAAGTTTCGGCACCGACCACCAGCTCCAGCCGACCTTCCACCAGAATCCCGGTTTCCTCGCCTTCGTGGGTGAGCATCTCGTCACCGGTGTCGGCGCCTGGCGGATAGATTTCGTTCAAAAAGGCAATCGCCCGGCTTGGATGGGCCCTGCCCACCAGTTTCATGGTCACGGCGCCGTCGGAGATGTCGATCAGCTCGTTGGCTTTATAGACGATCTGGGTCGGTTTCTCCTGGAGGATTTCTTCGGAGAAAAACTCGACCATGGACATGGGAATCCCGCCAAGGACCTTGCGCAGCGAGCTGATCGAGGGGCTCACGCTGTTTTTCTCGATCATCGAAATGGTGCTGTTGGTGACGCCCGCGCGCTTGGCGAGTTCACGCTGGGAAAGGCCTTTGAGTTTACGAATGGATTGCAGTCGTTCACCGACGTCCAATGCTGGAGCCTCCAGGGAATCAGGTTGTGTGGAAAGTGAGCGTTATCATGGCGACAGCGTTCAGTATTTACAACACCTTGACCCGAATCCTGTGCGGCGAAGCGACTTTCGGTAGGCTGCGTTTTGCCTCAGGTCCCGGAATAGAGCCGTGGCACTCGTCGCAGGTTGCAGAAAATCTGATAGGGAATGGTGTCGGCGGCTTTCGCGACATCGCTGGCGAGGATGTTTTTGCCCCACAGCTCCACGGTCGAGCCGAGCCCGGCCTGAGGAATATGGGTCAGGTCCACGCACAGCATGTCCATCGATACTCGTCCGACCAGCTGACTGCGCTGGCCATCCACCAGGACCGGCGTACCGTTCGGCGCCTGGCGCGGGTAGCCGTCGGCATAGCCCATGGCAACCACGCCGACCCGGGTCGGTTGCGCCGTCACGAAGCGAGCACCGTAGCCCACCGGCTCGCCGGCGGGAAGCTCGCGCACGCTGATGATCCTGGACTCCAGTGTCATGACCGGTTGCAGGCGCGAAGCCACGGCATTGGCTTCCTCGAACGGCGTCGCACCGTACAGCATGATGCCTGGCCTTACCCAATCGCTCGGTATTTGCGGCCAACCCAGAACCGCCGGCGAATTGCGCAGGCTGACCTCGGCCGCCAAGCCCTGGCGGGTCTGCTCGAACACGGTCAGTTGTTGCAGGCTGCAGGGGTCATGCAACTCGTCGGCGCGGGCGAAGTGGCTCATCAGTACGATCTTCGCCACCTTGCCGCTCGCCAACAGGCGACGATACGCCGCCTGATAGTCGGTCGGGTGCAATCCGACCCTATGCATGCCTGAATCGAGCTTGAGCCAGACCGTGATCGGCGCGCCCAATGTTGCGCGTTCAATCGCTTCGAGCTGCCACAACGAATGCACCACGCACCAGAATTCGTGCTCGACGATCAACGGCAGTTCATCGGCCTCGAAGAATCCCTCCAACAGCAGGATCGGTCCGGCAATCCCACCGGCCCGCAGCTCCAGGGCTTCTTCGATGCAGGCCACGGCGAACCCGTCGGCCGTTTCCTGCAAGGCCTCGGCGCAGCGCACCGCGCCATGCCCATAGGCGTCTGCCTTGATCACGGCAAGGGCCTTGGCCCCGGTAACTTCGCGGGCCAGTTGGTAGTTGTGACGCAAGGCTTGGAGATCGATCAGGGCGCGGGCAGGACGCATGGCGGCAGGCTTCTAGGCGGTCATGAATAAAAAACCGGCGCGGGCTGGCAGGGTGGACCACCCACAGCGCCGGGAGAGGGATCGTTTGGCCGGTATCAAGGCAGCGCAGCCACGACGGACAGCTCCACCAGGATCTCTGGCTCACACAGCTTGGCCTCCACCGTGGCCCGGGCCGGGGCGACGCCTTTGGGTAACCATTTGTCCCAGACCGCGTTCATGCCTGCGAAGTGAGCCTCGATTTCCTTCAGGTAGATCGTCACCGATAACAGTCGCGTCTTGTCGGTCCCGGACAGGTCAAGCAGACGTTCGACGTTGGCCAAAGCCTCGCGGGTCTGCTGTTCGATACCGGCGCTCATGTCGTCGCCGACCTGCCCGGCCAGATAAACGGTGCCGTTGTGCAGGACGACCTGACTCATGCGGTCATTGGTGAGCTGGCGCTGTATTGACATGTTTCGCGGACTCCTGAGGTTTGCTGCCATAACGGGAAATATCGAGGCCTTCGGCGCTGATCTGCGGCTTTTTCTTCGCCATCAGATCCGCCAGCAAGCGACCGGAACCGCACGCCATGGTCCATCCGAGGGTGCCGTGGCCGGTATTGAGGAACAGGTTCTTGAACGGCGTGGCGCCGACGATCGGCGTGCCGTCCGGGGTGGTCGGACGCAGGCCGGTCCAGAAGCTGGCCTGGGCCAGATCGCCGCCCAGAGGATAAAGGTCGTTGACGATCATCTCCAGGGTTTCACGCCGGCGCGGATTGAGCGAGAGGTCAAAACCAGCAATTTCCGCCATGCCGCCGACGCGAATGCGGTTGTCGAAACGGGTGATAGCGACCTTGTAGGTTTCGTCGAGAATGGTCGAGGTCGGTGCCATCGCCGGGTCGGTGATCGGCACGGTCAGCGAATATCCCTTGAGCGGGTATACCGGCGCACGAATACCCAGCGGCTTGAGCAATTGCGGCGAGTAGCTGCCTAGGGCGAGGACGTAACGGTCGGCGGTTTCCAGCTTGCCGTCGATCCAGACGCCGTTGATGCGATCGCCGGCAAAATCCAGGCGCTCGATGTTCTGGTCAAAGCGGAACTGCACGCCGAGCTTCACCGCCATTTCCGCCAGGCACGTGGTAAACATCTGGCAATCGCCGGTCTGGTCGTTAGGGAGGCGCAAAGCACCGGCCAGGATGTTGGTGACATTGGCCAAGGCCGGCTCGACCCGGGCGATGCCTTCGCGGTCGAGTACTTCGAACGGTACACCGGATTCTTTCAACACGGCGATGTCTTTTGCCGCACCATCGAGCTGGGCCTGTGTGCGGAACAGCTGGGTAGTCCCCAGGCTGCGGCCTTCGTAGGCAATACCGGTTTCGGCACGCAACTCGTCAAGGCAGTCGCGGCTGTACTCGGACAGGCGGACCATGCGCTCCTTGTTGATCGCATAACGATTGGCGGTGCAGTTGCGCAACATCTGCGCCATCCACAGGTACTGGTCGATGTCGGCGGTGGCCTTGATCGCCAGCGGCGCGTGGCGCTGCAACAGCCATTTGATCGCCTTGAGCGGCACGCCCGGCGCGGCCCACGGCGAGGCGTAACCCGGCGATACCTGGCCGGCGTTGGCGAAACTGGTTTCCATGGCAGGCGCCGGCTGACGGTCGACCACCACTACTTCAAACCCGGCACGGGCCAGATAGTAAGCACTGACGGTACCGATGACGCCGCTACCCAAGACCAGAACGCGCATGTTGAAGCCCTCATCGCGGATAACCGCTGACGTTTGTTATACAAAGCCGTATTGAGCGCAGTGTAAAAAAGATCAGGCAGTGCTTTTCACTATATAAATACCTATATTTGGCGAGAATTCTCGGCAAAAACCCTTTTCACGGAGGCGCATCACCTGTGCGTACCAATACCCAGACCAAACGCGAGCTGGACAAGATCGACCGCAACATCCTGCGCATCCTCCAGGCGGACGGGCGCATCTCCTTCACTGAGTTGGGCGAGAAGGTCGGTCTCTCCACCACGCCCTGTACCGAGCGGGTGCGGCGCCTTGAACGCGAAGGGATCATCATGGGCTACAACGCCCGGCTCAACCCGCAGCACTTGAAGGGTAGCTTGCTGGTGTTCGTCGAGATCAGCCTGGACTACAAGTCTGGCGATACTTTCGAAGAATTCCGACGCGCCGTGCTGAAATTGCCTCACGTGCTGGAATGTCACTTGGTATCAGGGGATTTTGACTATCTGGTGAAAGCGCGGATTTCCGAGATGGCCTCGTACCGCAAGTTGCTGGGCGACATCCTGCTCAAGTTGCCGCATGTGCGCGAATCCAAGAGCTACATCGTGATGGAAGAGGTGAAGGAAAGCCTGAACCTGCCGATTCCGGATTGATCCGGCCTAGACCAACACCTGCCGGGTGCTCGCCATGTATTCATGGATCTGCTTCTCGACGCGCGGATGAATCAACTCTACCGGACGCCGTCCATTTGGGCATGGCAAGGTCGCCGTGGTGCCGAACAACCGACAGATCAGCGGTCTTTCATCGTAAACCGTGCAGCCGTTCGGCCCCAAGTGCACACAGTCGAGCGCTTCCATGGCGGCGTCCTGTTCGGCGCGAGTCTTGCGCGGCAGGCGAGCCATTTCCTCAGGCGAGGTGGTCACCGGTCCGCAACAGTCATGGCAGCCCGGCACGCACTCGAACGTAGGAATCTGCTGACGTAGCGTGC
This sequence comes from Pseudomonas sp. Z4-20, assembly GCF_051131955.1. NCBI lineage: Bacteria > Pseudomonadati > Pseudomonadota > Gammaproteobacteria > Pseudomonadales > Pseudomonadaceae > Pseudomonas > Pseudomonas sp. Z4-20. The sequence goes on along the minus strand of NZ_CP071641.1, from coordinate 196,090 downwards.
GGATTTTTTGACTGTTGCAGCTCATCGAGGCGATACCGAATCGGGACAGCCGTGGATTCTGCCTCAAAAGCCACAGGCCAGACAGCGCCAGGCGACCGGTGTTGCCGACGAACGAATCCACGGCTTATGCTCCGTAAAATTTCTCAAACACAACAATCAGGATTACGCACATGAACGCCCGTGTTCAGCAACCGGTCCCGAGCCACGCGCACGCCGCCTCTTACTACGCCGCCAGCAGCCTGCCACAGCCGGACCATCCGGTGCTGCAAGGCGAGTTGGTGGCGGATGTCTGCGTGGTGGGCGGCGGGTTTTCCGGGTTGAACACCGCGATCGAATTAGCCGAACGCGGCATGAGCGTTGTCCTGCTGGAAGCACACAAGATCGGCTGGGGCGCCAGCGGGCGTAACGGCGGCCAGCTGATTCGCGGTGTGGGCCATGGCCTCGATCAGTTCGCCCCGGTCGTTGGCGCCGACGGCGTCCGCCAAATGAAACTGATGGGGCTTGAAGCGGTGGAAATCGTCCGCCAACGAGTCGAGCGCTTTCAGATTGCCTGCGACCTCACCTGGGGTTACTGCGACCTCGCCAACAAACCCGACGACTTGCAAGGCTTCGCCGAAGAGGCCGAGGAACTGCGCAGCCTGGGTTATCGCTACGAAACCCGACTGCTGCGAGCCGATGAAATGCACAGCGTGGTGGGCTCGGATCGCTACGTTGGCGGCCTGATCGACATGGGCTCGGGTCACCTGCATCCGCTTAATCTGGCGCTGGGCGAAGCGGCCGCGGCGCAGCAATTGGGCGCCCGGCTGTTCGAACGATCGGCCGTCGTGCGTATCGACTATGGTCCGCAGGTCAAGGTACACACCCAGCAAGGCTCAGTTCGCGCGAAGACGCTGGTGGTGGGGTGCAATGCTTACCTCAATGGCCTGAACCAGGAACTGAGCGGCAAAGTGTTGCCCGCCGGCAGCTACATCATCGCCACCGAACCCTTGAGCGAAGCCCAGGCAGGGGCGCTATTGCCGCAAAACATGGCAGTCTGTGACCAGCGGGTAGCCTTGGATTACTACCGGCTTTCGGCGGACCGCCGCTTGTTGTTCGGCGGCGCTTGTCACTATTCCGGTCGCGACCCGCAAGACATTGGCGCTTATATGCGTCCTAAGATGCTCAAGGTGTTCCCGCAATTGGCGGACGTGAAGATCGACTACCAATGGGGCGGGATGATCGGCATCGGCGCCAACCGTTTGCCGCAGATTGGCCGGTTGAAGGATCAACCGAATGTGTATTACGCCCAGGCCTACTCCGGCCACGGCGTAAACGCCACACACCTTGCCGGCAAGTTATTGGCCGAGGCCATCAGCGGACAGCAAGGCGGGGGATTCGACTTGTTTGCCAAGGTGCCGCATATGACTTTCCCGGGTGGGAAGCACTTGCGCTCTCCCCTGCTGGCGCTGGGGATGTTGTGGCATCGGCTGAAAGAATTGGTTTAACCAAAACCGTGGTGAGGGAGCTTGCTCCCTCGCCACAGGGTTTCGTACTCATTTTTCATCTAGCTTCAAAGCCGCCAGAACGGCTTGAGGCCTTCTGCCCGGGCCTGCTCCCGGGTCAGCCCGATGTCTTGCAACTGTTCGGGTGTGAGCTCCAACAAGGCTTTGCGTGTATGCAGGCGATGCCAGAACAGGCCCCAGCGACTCAGGCCGGACGGAGCATTGCGCAACATTGCCTCACGCAGCCCCTTTTCCTGCCCTGCCACCAGTTCCTGACTGTGTAACGTCAGCCGCACATCGCTCAAGCCGTTCATTTTTGATCGCTCCTGTTTACTTGGGTAGCCAGAGCTTTCATGATGCGCGGACAGACAAAAGCGATACAGATTCAAATAACGTCTTTTATAAGCATACAGAATCGACATTTTTAAGACTGAATTGCAGTTTTGCTTCCCATCTGTATCGGTTTCCGTTTTCTATCTCATCGGGATTGCACCATGACCCTCTACGTGAACCTCGCCGAACTGCTTGGTACTCGCATCGAACAGGGCTTCTACCGCCCCGGCGACCGGCTGCCGTCGGTGCGCGCCTTGAGCACGGAACATGGCGTCAGCCTGAGCACCGTCCAGCAGGCCTATCGCGTGCTGGAGGACAGCGGGCTGGCGACGCCGAAACCCAAATCCGGCTACTTCGTCCCGGTCAGCCGCGAATTGCCGGACCTGCCGGCGGTAGGTCGTCCGGCCCAGCGGCCGGTGGACATCTCCCAGTGGGACCAGGTCCTGGAACTGATACGCGCTGTACCGCGCAAGGACGTGGTGCAGCTCGGGCGCGGCATGCCCGACATCCATTCACCGACGCTTAAACCGTTGCTGCGCAGCCTGGCGCAGATCAGTCGACGGCAAGACATGCCCGGCCTGTATTACGACAATATCTATGGCAATCTCGAGTTACGTGAACAGATCGCCCGGCTGTCCCTGGACTCCGGCTGCCAGCTGGGCGCCAACGACCTGATCGTCACCACCGGCTGTCACGAAGCATTGTCAGTGAGCGTACGCGCCACTTGCGAACAGGGCGATATCGTCGCGGTGGATTCGCCAAGCTTTCACGGCGCCATGCAAACATTGAAGGGCCTGGGCATGAAAGCCCTGGAAATCCCCACTGACCCGCTCACCGGTATCAGCCTGGAAGCATTGGAGCTGGCACTGGAGCAATGGCCGATCAAGGCCATACAGTTGACACCCAGCTGCAATAACCCGCTGGGCTACATCATGCCCGAGGCCAACAAGCGCGCCCTGCTGACCCTGGCGCAACGCTTCGATGTGGCGATTATCGAAGACGATGTGTATGGCGAATTGGCGTACACGTACCCCCGTCCGCGCACGATCAAATCCTTCGACGATGACGGCCGCGTCCTGCTCTGCAGTTCTTTTTCCAAGACCCTCGCACCGGGCCTTCGAATTGGCTGGGTTGCACCCGGTCGATACTTGGAGCGGGTGCTGCACATGAAATACATCAGCACCGGCTCCACCGCCCCGCAACCGCAGATTGCAATCGCGGAGTTTCTCAAGGGTGGGCATTTCGAACCCCATCTGCGCCGCATGCGCACCCAATACCAGCGCAATCGCGACGTCATGATGGATTGGGTCAGCCGCTATTTTCCCCAAGGCACCCGCGCCAGCAGGCCCCGCGGCAGCTTCATGCTGTGGGTCGAACTGCCCGAGGGTTTCGATACGCTGAAGCTCAACCGCCTGCTGCATGACCAAGGTGTGCAGATAGCCGTCGGCAGCATCTTTTCGGCGTCAGGCAAATACCGCAATTGCCTGCGCATGAATTACGCTGCCAGGCCAACGGCACAAATCGAGGATGCAGTGCGCAAGGTCGGTGCCGTGGCTATCGCACTGTTGAACGAAACCCAGCGAGACACCGTCTGACCGAGTAGGCAGGGAAGCAGCATCCAACAGCCGACCCACGCAAACAATCGGAACGAGCCTACGTGAGATCCAGACCGATCCTGCACGCGCTATTGCTAGTCGCCTCGCTGCTGGGCGGCTGCGCCAGTTTTGATGTCACCCGCGAACCCTCCCAGGCGCTGCCGGCCTCCGATTCAGCGTTCGGCCGCTCGGTGGCGCAACAGGCTGCGCCGCATGAAGGCCGCTCAGGCTTCCGCCTGCTTTCCGACAGCACCGACGCCTTCATCGCCCGAGCCGAACTGATCCGCAATGCGCAGAGCAGCCTCGATTTGCAGTACTACATCGTCCATGACGGCATTAGCACGCGCATGCTGGTGGACGAGCTGCTCAAGGCTGCAGATCGCGGCGTGCGTGTGCGCATTCTGTTGGATGACACCACTAGCGACGGCCAGGACCAGATCATCGCAACCCTCGCCGCCCACCCTCAGATACAGATCCGCCTGTTCAATCCGCTGCACCTGGGACGCGCCACTGGCGTCACCCGCAGCCTTGGACGTCTGTTCAACCTGTCACTGCAACACCGCCGCATGCACAACAAACTGTGGCTGGCGGACAACAGCATGGCCATCGTCGGCGGCCGCAATTTGGGGGATGAGTATTTCGACGCCGAACCGAACCTGAATTTCACTGACATCGACTTGCTCGGCGTCGGGCCGGTGGCCGAACAACTGGGGCACAGCTTCGACCAATACTGGAACAGCGCGCTGAGCAAGCCCATCGAACAATTCTTGTCCCATCAGCCTACTGCCAAGGAATTGGCCAACAGCCGCTTGCGCCTGCAACAATCGTTGGAACAAACGCACAAGGAGAACCACGCGCTTTATCAGCAGTTGACCGCCTACAAGACCCAGCCCCGCCTGGACACGTGGCGCAAGCAATTGACCTGGGCCTGGAACCAGGCACTGTGGGACGCGCCCAGCAAGGTCCTGGCCAAGGATGAGCCAGACCCGCAGCTCTTGCTGACCACACAACTGGCCCCGGAGCTGACCGGCGTCAGCAAAGAACTGATCATGATCTCGGCCTACTTCGTCCCCGGCCAGCCAGGCTTGGTGTACCTGACCAGCCGCGCCGACGCCGGCGTATCGGTGAGCCTATTGACCAATTCCCTGGAAGCGACAGACGTACCCGCTGTGCACGGCGGCTACGCGCCGTATCGCAAGGCCCTGCTGCAACATGGCGTACGGCTGTTCGAGTTGCGTCGCCAACCCGGCGACAGCGGCAGCAGCCCGCACCTGTTCTACAGCAAGTCCTACGGCGAGTCGGACTCCAGCCTGCACAGCAAGGCGATCATCTTCGACGGGCAGAAATCTTTCATCGGCTCGTTCAACTTCGACCCCCGCTCAGTGCTGTGGAATACCGAAGTCGGCGTGCTGGTGGACAGTCCTGAGCTTGCTGGCCAAGTGCGCGAACTGGCCTTGCAGGGCATGGCGCCGACCCTGAGTTATCAGGCGCGGCTCGATGATGCTGGTGAGCTGGTTTGGACCACCGAAGACAACAGCAAGCTGCACGACCTGGATCGCGAGCCAGGCAGCTGGTGGCGCCGATTCAACGCCTGGTTCGCCACGACGATCGGATTGGAGCAGATGCTTTAGACGTCGATCGCTTTCATGGCAATCGAATTTGTGGGCGGGCCGCTTGTGTCGCTCCGAACGCACCTTGGCGCAACAATAGGATCACCAACCCGAACGCGCCCGCCGCCATGAACAAGGGCAGCGCATGCCCACTGACCCACTGGCTGCCCGCCCCCGCCACCAGTGGACCGACCAGGCAGCCAATCCCCCACAATTGCGCGACATGGGCATTGGCCCGCACCAGCGCATCGTCGCGGTAACGCTCGCCGATCAGGATCAGCGACAAGGTGAACAATCCTCCCGCGCTGGCACCAAACAGCACCCACAACGGCCAGATGAACACCGTGTCGATCAGCAACGGAACCGCCAGGCTCGATAACATCAGCACCACCGCACAACCGGTGAACAACGACCGGCGCGACAGGCGATCAGCCAGCGCACCAATGGGCAACTGCAACAAAGCATCACCCACCACCACCGTACTGACCATGGCCAGGGCAATATCGGCACTGAAGCCTTGGCGCAGGCAATAGACCGGTAACAGCGTCAGGATCATCGCCTCGAACGCCGCGAACAATGACACGGCCCAGCCAATCGCCGGCAACCCTCGGCAAAAGCCCCAGAGATCCTTGAACGTGACACCGCTGGACTCGCTGGTGGGCGCACCCTTGCGGCCGAGCAATAGCAACGGCGAAACCAGCAACAGACCGACACCCACCCAGAAACCATAGTCGTGTTCGGTGCCCAGCGCGCCTAGCAACAAGGGGCCGGACAGTTGGCTCAGGGCATAACTGCTGCCATACAGCGCCACCAATCGCCCGCGCCATTGCTCGATGACCAACTGATTGATCCAGCTTTCACCCAGGATGAACACCAGAGTCAGGACCACGCCAATCAGTAGCCGCAGCAGCAACCAGACCGGATAGCTCGGCAAGAGCGCGAGCAGACCGATGGACAACGCCCCGCCCCACAGGCAGAGACGCATCAATGCGGCCGTGCCGAAACGCGCCGCCAGCCGGCTCGAAACCTTCGCCCCGACCAGCACGCCAATCGCCGGCATGGCGGCCATGACGCCAATGGCGAACGAGCCGTAACCCCAGCCCTCCAGGCGTAGCGACACCAGCGGCATCGTCACGCCCAGGGCCAGGCCAACACTCAGGACGGATGCCAACACGGCGAAATAGGTCGCCCAACGCATTTCCACGCTCCTGTGGACAATCAACTTTCAACCCTGCACAAAGCAAATGTGGGAGCGGGCTTGTTCACGAAGACGGTTTCCCATTCAACAGCCAGGTTGAGTGAAGCTCCGCCTTCGCGAGCAAGCCCGCTCCCACAAGGTTTTTACAGTTACAGCTTGATCCAGGTCGCCTTCAGTTCAGTGTACTTGTCGAAGGCATGCAGCGATTTGTCGCGACCGTTGCCCGACTGTTTGAAGCCACCGAACGGCGCCGTCATGTCGCCGCCGTCGTACTGATTGACCCACACGCTGCCGGCGCGCAGTGCCTTGGCGGTCAGGTGAGCCTTGGAAATGTCCTTGGTCCACACTGCCGCAGCCAGGCCGTATGGCGTGTCGTTGGCGATCTGGATGGCCTCTTCGGCGCTGTCGAAGGCAATGACCGACAACACCGGGCCGAAAATTTCTTCCTGGGCAATTTTCATCGCGTTGCTCACGCCGTCAAAAATCGTCGGCTCGACGTAAGTGCCACCGGTTTCTTCGAGAATCCGCTTGCCGCCGGCCACCAGCTTGGCGCCGTCGCTGTGACCGGCCTCGATGTAGGACAGCACGGTATTCATTTGCTGGGTATCGACCAGGGCGCCGACGTTGGTCGCCGGGTCCAGGGGGTTGCCTGGCTTCCAACCCTTGAGGGCTTCGATCACCAACGGCAGGAACGTATCCTTGATGGAACGCTCAACCAACAGCCGCGAACCGGCGGTGCAAACTTCGCCCTGGTTGAAGGCAATGGCGCTGGCGGCGGATTCGGCGGCGGCCTGCAAGTCGGGGGCGTCGGCGAACACGATGTTCGGGCTTTTGCCACCGGCTTCCAGCCAGACGCGTTTCATGTTGGATTCACCGGAATAAATCATCAATTGCTTGGCGATTCGGGTGGAACCGGTGAACACCAGCGTGTCGACATCCATGTGCAAGGCCAGGGCCTTGCCGACGGTGTGACCGTAGCCCGGCAACACGTTCAGCACACCTTTCGGGATACCGGCCTCGATAGCGAGGGCCGCAATGCGGATCGCGGTCAGCGGCGATTTTTCCGATGGTTTCAGTACCACGGAGTTACCGGTGGACAATGCCGGGCCGAGCTTCCAGCAGGCCATCATCAGCGGGAAGTTCCACGGAACGATGGCACCGACTACCCCAACCGGCTCACGAGTCACCAGGCCCAGTTGGTCGTGAGGAGTAGCGGCCACTTCATCGTAGATCTTGTCGATGGCTTCACCGCTCCAGCTCAAAGCTTGGGCGGCACCGGGCACATCAATATTCAGCGAGTCGCTGATTGGCTTGCCCATGTCTAGCGTTTCCAACAGAGCCAGCTCTTCGGCGTTCTGCTTGAGCAGACCGGCAAAGCGAATCATCACGGCTTTGCGCTTGCTCGGCGCCAGGCGCGACCAGACGCCGGAATCGAACGTGGCGCGAGCATTTTCGACAGCCCGCTGGGCGTCGGCCACGTCGCAGCTGGCGACTTTGCCCAACAGGCGGCCATCGACCGGGCTGAGGCAATCAAAGGTTTCGCCGGACACCGCATCGGTGTATTCACCGTTGATGAAGGCGCGGCCTTCGATCTTCAGGTCGCGGGCGCGCTGTTCCCAGTCGGCACGAGTCAGGGTGGTCATGCGAGTGTCCTCCTCTTGTTTGGGTACGAACGCCATGCAATGCCCAGCGTTCAAGAATTCTGCCTTGCCGATATGTATTCGGCACAAGGCACTCGCCACCCTAAACCAGCGGCCGGGGGTGTTTCAATATATTTGACACAAAACCAGCAAACGGCCTTGCGATGTTCGTTTTAATAAACATAGACTTTTGTTCTTCCAGCCATCCGCGCCGCAAGCACCGAGGGTAACCGCATGAGCATCCAGGACATCGTCGATTTCAGCCAGGCCAATACCACCGCCGACCGCTATCGCCCGGACCCGGCCAAGGTGCTCAAGGGAGACCCCAAGCAAACCGTCTTCAATCATTACAACAGCCCATGCGGACAGATGAACGCCGGGGTCTGGGAAGGCGAGGTCGGCCAGTGGACGGTCAACTACACCGAACACGAGTACTGCGAGATCGTCCAGGGTGTCTCGGTGCTGCGTGACGACGATGGGAATGCCAAGACACTTCGAGCCGGCGACCGCTTCGTGATTCCCGCCGGGTTCAAAGGCACATGGGAAGTGCTGGAGCCGTGCCGCAAGATTTATGTGGTGTTTGAGCATAAAGGCTGAAACTCACCCTCAGGAATCGACAACAAAAAAGGCCCGTATCTCGCGATACGGGCCTTTTTTGTAAGAGGGAAAAATCAATTACTTGATTTTGCCTTCCTTGTAGATCACGTGCTTGCGAACAACCGGATCAAATTTCTTGATCTCGATTTTGTCCGGGGTAGTACGCTTGTTTTTGTCGGTAGTGTAGAAGTGACCAGTACCGGCGCTCGAGATCAAACGAATCAATTCACGCATGATTAGCTCCCTTAAACCTTGCCATCGCGACGAAGTTCGGCCAGCACGACACTGATGCCACGCTTGTCGATGATGCGCATGCCCTTGGCAGATACGCGCAGACGCACAAAACGTTTCTCTTCTTCAACCCAGAAGCGGTGATGCTGCAGGTTCGGCAGGAAACGACGACGGGTTTTGTTGTTTGCGTGGGAAATGTTATTCCCAGTCACCGGACCCTTACCGGTAACTTGACAGACTCTCGACATGCCTCAGCCCTCTAAAACCACATGCCCAACCCGGCATGGGTTGGCCGCTTAATCTCTCAGTCATTTGGCGCCAGGCGCCGCGTTTCTTTAAGGGTCTTACCGGCTACACCTACAGTGAAGGAACCGGGCCCCTAGAAAAGAGCGCTGCTTTATACCAGAAAGACCCAGGCACAACAACAGCCGGTGTGATTTGTCTTGCTGGGAAAACCTCGTCCGGCAGCCCCAGGCAGCTGGGGTAAGGGCCAGCGGCGTCCTGACCGCTCGTCGCGGCATGCAGGTTTTTTTCGGCCAACGGTTAGTTCAGGCCGCTGGTGCACCGGCAAACCGCAGGAAAGAGTGCCGGAAAATGCAAAAGGGGGATAGTCATTTGCGAGCGAGCCCACTAGGGTAGACCTTTTCCAGACTGCACTCGCAGATGGGCCTCCGACCTGCACAGGAAATCAATCATGCGCCTCGCTGCCCTATCACTGATGCTCGCCCCTCTGCTGATCAGCCCGCTGGCCCAGGCCGCTGCCCTGAGCGTGTGTACCGAGGCCAGCCCGGAAGGATTCGATGTCGTCCAATACAACTCGCTGACCACCACCAACGCCTCAGCCGACGTGCTGATGAACCGCCTGGTGGACTTCGACACGGCCAGCGGCAAAGTGGTCCCGAGCCTGGCCGAGAGCTGGGAAGTCTCAAGCGATGGCCTGGTGTATGTCTTCAAGCTGCGCCCACGGGTCAAGTTCCACCAGACCGACTACTTCACACCGCGCCGCGACCTGACCGCCGAAGACGTCAAGTTCAGCTTCGACCGCATGCTGGATCCGGCCAACCCTTGGCATAAGGTTGCGCAAAGCGGCTTCCCTCACGCCCAATCCATGCAGCTGCCGGCGCTGATCACGAAGATCGATGCGCTGGATCCATTGACGGTGCGCTTCACCCTCGACCATGCGGATTCAACTTTCCTGGCGACATTGAGCATGGGTTTTGCGTCGATCTATTCAGCCGAATATGCCGACCAGTTGATGAAAGTCGGCAAGCCGGAACAACTCAACAACCAGCCCATCGGCACTGGCCCGTTCATATTCAACCGGTTCCAGAAGGACGCCTCGATTCGCTACAAGGCCAATGGCGACTACTTTGGCGGTAAACCCCAAGTGGATCCGTTGATCTTCGCCATCACGCCGGATGCCAACGTGCGCCTGCAGAAATTGCGGCGTAACGAATGTCAGGTCGCCCTGTCTCCCAAGCCGCTGGACGTACAGGCCGCCAAGCAAGAGCCGACGTTGAAAGTGGAGCAGACCGAGGCCTTCATGACCGCGTTCCTGGCAATCAACAGCCAGCACCCCCCCTTGGACAAGCCCGAAGTCCGACAAGCCATCAACCTGGCCTTTGACAAGGCCAGCTACCTCAAGACCGTTTTCGAGGGCACCGCCGAAGCGGCCAACGGCCCCTACCCACCCAATACCTGGAGCTACGCCAAAAACCTGCCTGGCTATGCCCATGATCCGGCCAAGGCTCGTGAGCTGCTGACCAAGGCCGGACTGAAGGAAGGCTTCAAGACCACCTTATGGACCCGCCCCTCCGGCAGCCTGCTCAACCCCAATCCGAGCCTCGGCGCGCAGTTGCTGCAGTCGGACCTGGCGGAAATCGGCATCCAGGCGGAAATCCGCGTGATCGAATGGGGCGAACTGATCCGCCGCGCCAAGGCTGGCGAACACGACCTGTTGTTCATGGGCTGGGCAGGCGACAACGGCGACCCGGACAACTTCCTTACCCCGCAGTTTTCCTGCGCGGCGGTGAAGTCCGGCACCAACTTCGCCCGTTACTGCAATCCAGACCTGGACAAGCTGATCGGCGCCGGCAAGACCACCAGCGAACAAGGCGTGCGCTCCAAGCTCTATGAGCAGGCCCAGGCGCAGATCCAGCAACAGGCCCTGTGGCTGCCCTTGGCGCACCCCACGGCGTTTGCCCTGACCCGCAAGGATGTCCAGGGTTACTCGGTGAGCCCGTTTGGTCGCCAGGACTATTCGAAGGTCAGCCTCAAGCCGTAAGCTGCAAGCTGTAAGCTGCAAGCTGCAAGCTGCAAGCCAAGAGCAGACCGCGCGCAGCTCTTACTTGCCGCTTCAAGCTTGAAGCTTGCCGCTGCCTCAAATCCACCCATACTCCGCCATGGACAGCGGCTCCCCATCGCCCACGATAAAATGGTCGAGCACCCGCACATCGATCAGCTCCAGTGCCTCCTGGAGCCGTTCGGTGAGCATCCGGTCGGCCTGGCTGGGCTCGGTGTTGCCGGAGGGGTGGTTATGGCACAGGATCACAGCGGCGGCGTTATGGGCCAGGGCGCGCTTGACCACTTGCCGGGGGTGAACAGTGGCCGTGGCGATAGAACCGTGAAAGAGCGCTTCAAACGCCAGCACCTGATGCCGTGAGTTGAGAAACAAGCAACCAAAGACTTCGTGAGGTTCGTGGCGAAGCATTGACTTGAGATAGTCACGAACGGCTTGCGGATCCTCCAGCATTGATTTTTGCCGCATCCGCTCAGCCAAATGTCGCCGGCCCATTTCGAGTACCGCCCGTAATTGCGCGAATTTCGCCGGGCCTAGCCCCATCTGACTGCTGAACGTGAGCTGATCAGCTTCAAGCAGCGCACGCAGGCAGCCAAATTGAGTCAACAGGTGTCGCGCCAGATCCACCGCGCTTTTGCCCGACACGCCCGTGCGTAAAAAAATCGCCAGCAGCTCGGCGTCTGAAAGACTCTCCGCCCCCAGCGCCAACAACCGTTCCCGCGGCCGCTCGGCTGCGGGCCAATCGCGAATACTCATGGCATCTCCCTGATAGTGGGCGCCGCTGTTCCGTAGCGGACGCTGTGATATCTTAGCCCATCTTTTTTGCAGGCGATTTGCACCCTGGCAGGCTGTTGCCAAGGGGTTCGTCTTGCACTGACCACTGAAAATCGAAAGGCAGGCCTATGCAGCGGCTGTATCGGAAACGCATCGTTCTGGGCGTCGGCGGCGGCATCGCCGCCTACAAGAGCGCCGAGCTGGTTCGCCGACTCATCGACCAGGGCGCGGAAGTGCGGGTCGTCATGACCCGCGGTGGCAGTGAATTCATCACGCCGCTGACCATGCAGGCATTGTCCGGACACCCGGTCCACCTGGATTTGCTCGACCCGGCGGCCGAGGCTGCCATGGGCCACATCGAACTGGCCAAATGGGCCGACCTGGTCTTGATTGCCCCGGCCACGGCCGACCTGATCGCTCGCCTGGCCCAAGGCATCGCCAACGATCTGCTCACCACCCTGGTGCTCGCCACCGACGCCGTGGTCGCCGTGGCACCAGCAATGAACCAGGCCATGTGGCGCGACCCGGCCACCCAGGCCAACCTGCAGTTGCTCGAAAGTCGTGACCTCAAGGTTTTTGGCCCAGCCTCGGGCAGCCAGGCCTGTGGCGATGTCGGCATGGGCCGCATGCTGGAGGCTACCGATCTGGCCCAATGCGCCGCCGACTGCTTCAAGCGCGAGGCCCTGACCGGCAAGCATGTGCTGATCACCGCCGGACCGACCCAGGAAAACATCGACCCGGTGCGCTACATCACCAACCACAGCTCAGGGAAAATGGGCTTCGCCCTGGCCGAGGCAGCCGTCGAGGCTGGCGCCCGGGTGACGTTGATCACCGGCCCGGTGCACCTGCCTACCCCGGACCGGGTCACGCGTATCGACGTGGTCAGCGCCCGGGACATGCTCGCGGCCTGCGAAGCCGCCATCCCGTGCGACCTGTTCATCGCCTCGGCAGCCGTCGCGGACTACCGCCCCGAAGTCGTCGCCCCGCAAAAATTGAAGAAAGATCCTACCAGCGGTGATGGCCTGCTCCTGCAAATGGTGCGCAACCCTGACATCCTGGCCACCATCGCCACTCGCCCCGATCGTCCGTTCAGTGTGGGTTTTGCCGCCGAGACCGAACATTTGCTCGACTACGCCGCGCGCAAGCTCAAGGACAAGAACCTCGACTTGATCGTCGCCAATGACGTCGCCAACCCGAGCATCGGCTTCAACAGCGAAGAAAACGCCTGCAGCGTGATCGACCGCCAGTTGCACGCCACACTTTTCGCCCAGACCAGCAAGGGCAAGATTGCCCGCCAACTGATCACTTTTATCGCCGACCGGCTGAACCAGGTTTAACTTCATGCACGCTCTACAAGCCAAGATCCTCGACCCACGCATCGGTAACGAATTCCCGCTGCCGCAATACGCCACACCGGGCTCCGCCGGCCTTGACCTGCGGGCGATGCTCAAGCAGGACACGATCCTGGAGCCGGGCCAGACCCTGCTGATTCCTACCGGCCTGTCGGTCTACATTGGCGATCCCGGCCTGGCCGCGCTGATCCTGCCGCGCTCGGGCCTGGGCCATAAGCACGGCATCGTGCTGGGCAACCTGGTCGGCCTGATCGACTCCGATTACCAGGGCGAATTGATGGTGTCGTGCTGGAATCGCGGCCAGACCGCTTTCAATATCCAGGTGGGCGAGCGCATTGCCCAGTTGGTATTGGTGCCGGTGGTCCAGGCACACTTCGAGCTGGTCCAGGAATTCGACGAGAGCCAGCGCGGCGCCGGCGGTTTCGGACATTCCGGCAGCCACTGACCCTCCGTTCCAGGCCGGGCGTCGTGCCCGCCGCTTTATTAAGCTTCTGTTTCAGGACGAAAAATGCGCAACGGGTTGCAACGACGTTTCCCATCCGGAATCAACGTTTTAGACCGTTAAGGCTGGGGTAACGCTATCTCATGGCACTTTCCCACCGCGAACTCTCTGTCAAAAACGCCGTCATACCCTTCAGCTTGAGCCTGCCGACGCCCGTCGTCGGCCTGTCCAGTCACTTTCCTGATAGAGCGCCCCGCCCATGAACACCCCAGCCGCAATCGCCCCAATCTTCCCTGACAGCATCTTTCGCGCCTACGACATCCGTGGCGTGGTGCCGGAAACCCTGACGGCTGAAACCGCCTACTGGATCGGCCGGGCCATCGGCTCCCAAAGCCTGGCCCAGGGCGAACCCAACGTGAACGTTGGCCGTGATGGTCGCTTGTCTGGCCCGGAGCTGGTCGAGCAGTTGATCAAAGGCATCGCCGACAGCGGCTGCCACGTCACCGACGTTGGCCTGGTACCGACACCGGCGCTGTATTACGCCGCCAACGTGCTGGCCGGCAAATCCGGCGTGATGCTCACCGGCAGCCACAACCCGTCGAACTACAACGGCTTCAAGATCGTCATCGCCGGCGACACCCTCGCCAACGAGCAGATCCAGGCCCTGCACACCCGCCTCAAGACCAATGACCTGAGCAGCGGCCAGGGCAGCGTGACCAAGGTTGATATCCTCGAGCGCTACAACGATGAAATCGTCAACGACGTGAAACTCGCCCGTCGCCTGAAAGTGGTGGTCGACTGCGGCAACGGCGCGGCCGGCGTGATCGCCCCGCAACTGATCGAAGCGCTGAACTGTGAAGTCATCCCACTGTTCTGCGACGTGGACGGTAACTTCCCCAACCACCACCCGGATCCGGGCAAGTTGGAAAACCTGCAGGACCTGATCGCCAAGGTCAAGGAAACCAATGCCGACCTGGGCCTGGCCTTCGACGGCGACGGCGACCGCGTGGGCGTGGTGACCAACACCGGCAGCGTCGTGTTCCCGGACCGCCTGCTGATGCTGTTCGCCAAGGATGTCGTAGCACGCAACCCTGATGCGCAAATCATCTTCGACGTGAAATGCACCCGTCGCCTGATCCCGCTGATCAAAGAATATGGCGGTCGCCCGCTAATGTGGAAAACCGGTCATTCGTTGATCAAGAAAAAAATGAAACAAAGCGGCGCCCTGCTGGCCGGCGAGATGAGCGGCCACATCTTCTTCAAGGAGCGCTGGTTCGGTTTTGATGACGGCATCTACAGCGCGGCACGCCTGCTGGAGATCCTCAGCAAGGAGAAATCCACCGCCGAAGAGCTGTTCGCGACCTTCCCTAACGATATTTCCACGCCGGAAATCAATATCCATGTGACCGAAGAGAGCAAATTCAGCATCATTGATGCACTGCACGACGCCCAGTGGGGCGAAGGCGCCGAACTGACCACCATCGACGGTGTGCGGGTCGACTACCCACAAGGCTGGGGCCTGGTTCGCGCCTCCAACACCACCCCGGTGCTGGTGCTGCGTTTCGAGGCTGACAACGAGGCCGAACTGCAGCGCATCAAGGACGTGTTCCACACCCAACTCAAACGTGTTGCACCTGATCTCCAACTACCGTTTTGATTCACCACCGGAGCCCTGAATGACCCTCGAACGCGAAGCCGCCGCCAACACCGCCAAGGTCCTGTCCGAAGCGTTGCCTTATATCCGACGCTACGTCGGCAAGACCCTGGTGATCAAATACGGCGGCAACGCGATGGAAAGCGAGGAGCTGAAAACCGGCTTCGCCCGCGACATCGTGCTGATGAAGGCCGTGGGGATCAACCCGGTGGTGGTGCATGGCGGTGGCCCGCAGATCGGTGACCTGCTCAAGCGCCTGTCGATCGAGAGTCACTTCATCGATGGCATGCGCGTTACCGACGCGCAGACCATGGATGTGGTGGAGATGGTCCTGGGCGGCCAGGTGAACAAGGACATCGTCAACCTGATCAACCGTCACGGCGGCAGCGCCATTGGTCTGACGGGCAAGGACGCCGAGCTGATCCGGGCGAAGAAGCTCACCGTGACTCGCCAGACCCCAGAGATGACCCAACCGGAAATCATCGACATTGGCCAGGTAGGCGAAGTGGTCGGCATCAACACCGACCTGCTGAACCTGCTGGTCAAGGGCGATTTCATCCCGGTCATTGCACCGATCGGCGTGGGCGCCAATGGCGAGTCGTACAACATCAACGCCGACTTGGTGGCCGGCAAAGTCGCCGAAGCACTGAAGGCCGAGAAGTTGATGCTGTTGACCAACATTGCCGGCCTGATGGACAAGACCGGCAAGGTCCTGACCGGGCTGTCGACCCAGCAAGTCGACGAGTTGATCGCCGACGGCACCATCTACGGCGGCATGCTGCCCAAGATTCGCTGCGCGCTGGAAGCGGTACAGGGCGGCGTTGGCAGTTCGCTGATCATCGACGGCCGGGTTCCGAATGCGATTCTGCTGGAGATCTTCACCGATACGGGCGTGGGTACGTTGATCAGTAATCGCAAGCGGCCCTGATACGGATACCTGAAAACGCAAATCGCGACCTTGAAAGCTGCAAAGTGGCATTCGAAACACGAAGCCCATTGTTGCTGACAAGGCTCGCGATTTTTTTTCGGGCAGGAAAGTATTTGCGTCTCCTCCGATGAGTTCAGTAACGCGCCCCGTTTCAACGAACGTTGAAAATAGGTTTTTGAGTGAAATTCCCTAGACGTCTTTCACTCAAGAGGCTATTTTCAGCGTTCGTTGAAAAGGTGGCTATCAATGAAAACTCTCGAAACAAGCTCAAAAGAGGCTCTTCAGGACCTCCTAAACAACGTACCAATCATCAGGATAAAAAGTTTCAAGACCACGCCGCCAGCCAAAGCCTGGACTCCCGACTTTATTGTGGAACTAGACGCCTCGGGGAAGCCGCATTCCCTGGCCTGCGAGATTAAAACCAGTGGACAGCCCAGATTTGTAATCGCAGCCACACTCCAGCTTCGTGACTACGTGAGTGAGTGGGACGCAGCGGTCACGCCGATTGTGATAGCCCCCTACCTTTCGCCTGCTGCCAGACAAGCATGCCGGGAAAAAGGGGTCGGCTATCTGGATCTGGAGGGCAACGCCTGGCTTTCGTTCGATGGGGTATTCATCGACCATCAAGTCGCAGAAAAGCCGCCCTCGGAGTACAGGGGACTGAAGTCCCTCTTCAAGCCAAAATCAGCGCAGATCCTTCGTACGATGCTGCGTGACCCCAATCATGCATGGCGAGTGATAGAACTCTCCGAGGCCGCTAACGTGAGCTTGGGTCAAGTCAGTAATGTGCGCAAAGCTCTGCTGGATCGAGAGTGGGGGCGAGCAACACCCGAAGGATTTTCCCTGTGCGACCCTCAATCACTTCTAGATGCATGGGTCCAAGCCTACGAGCCCCCATCCGGAGAGCGCAAAAAGTTCTACACCACCTTACACGGCAACGCCCTGGAAAATGCGGCACGGAGCGTCATCGGCGAACAGGGCAATGGGCGTACGGTTTTTTCTCTATTTTCCGCCGCGCAATGGCTCGCCCCCTATGCCCGTGTGAGCACGAATTATTTTTATGCGGACAGTGAAGGCCTGGAAAAATTAACTACAGCTATGCACTTGGTACCCGTTACAAAGGGTGAAAACGTGGTGATCACCGTTCCCCGGGACGAAGGGCTTCTTTTGGACGTCGTCGAGGCGGCGCCCGGAGCAATATGCACCAGCCCTGTTCAAACTTATTTGGATCTATCCATTGCCGGCGAGCGCGCAAAGGAAGCAGCCGAATATCTACGCCAGGAAAAACTGACATGGCCCCGATAGCGCCGCAGGAGCCTCAATCGGCCTTGGATTATGGAGACAGGACGACGACTGCCGTGAAAGCGGTACTCGTCGAAATGGGCCAGATCCTGGGTAGTTTCAAAGGAAAGTTCGCAGTGATCGGCGGCGCAGTGCCATGGCTGCTCCTTGCAAATGACGATATGCAGCATGTCGGTACACTCGATGTCGACTTGAGCCTTGATGCAGAAGCACTGGGTGATGGTGAATACGCGACTCTGGTCGAAGCCTTGATGGGCAATGGGTACGAGCAGAGAGGAGAGTTACGGCGCTTCCAACTCGTTCGCCAGGTTCCCGTGGATGACGGGGGAGCCCCGATAGATGTGATCGTGGATTTCTTGATGCCACGCGATGCCGCGATCATTCAAAATAAACCGCCCATCCTGAGCGACTTTGCAGTTCAACGTGCCGACGGCGCCGACCTGGCAATGCGGTTTTATCAGATGGTCGCAATTGAAGGACCTATGCCTACCGGCGGTACAAATCGAGTCGAGGTTGCCGTGTGCTCTATCCCGGCACTGCTCGCAATGAAAGGCTATGCCCTTAATGGACGACACAAGCAGAAAGACGCCTACGACATTTACTATTGCGTTCGCAATTTTCCGGGCGGCATAGCAGCGCTCGCGCAGGAGTGCCGCCCCGTACTTGGAACCGGAAGTGGCGAGCAAGGCTTTCTGTACATTTGCCAGAAATTTGATGTTGCCGACGGTTATGGCCCGACGTCCGTAAGGCGTTTCGTCGAAGATAGCCAGATCCTCGAGGATCGGACTCCAGATCAGTGGCAGCAGGATGCTTTCGGGCAAGTGGATGCCTTACTTCGCGCCCTTCATTTACGGGAGTGAAAACCAAGGCCCTGTTTCCAGGGCCTCCTTTATTTCAGACGCCGAACTGCGCCCGATAAGCCTCAACCGCCGGCAAATGCTGCTTGAGCTGCGGATCGTCGGCCAAAAATTCCAGCACCTGGTTCAGCGACACAATGCTGATCACCGGAATGCCGAAGTCGCGCTCCACTTCCTGGATCGCCGACAGCTCACCGTTGCCGCGCTCCTGGCGGTTCAGGGCGATCAGCACGCCGGCAGCCTTGGCCCCTTCCTGGGAAGCGATGATCTGCATCACCTCGCGAATGGCGGTACCGGCGGTGATGACGTCGTCGATGATCAGCACTTCGCCGGCCAGCGGCGCGCCGACCAGGCTACCGCCTTCACCGTGGGCCTTGGCTTCCTTGCGGTTGAAACACCAGGGCAGGTCGCGACCGTGATGTTCGGCCAAGGCGACGGCGGTGGTGGCGGCCAGCGGGATGCCTTTGTAGGCCGGGCCGAACAGCACGTCGAACGGGATGCCGCTCTCGACGATGGCCGCGGCATAGAATCGGCCCAGTTGCGCCAGGGCGGTTCCGCTGTTGAACAGGCCGGCGTTGAAGAAGTACGGGCTGGTGCGCCCGGACTTGAGGGTGAACTCACCGAAGCGCAAAACGCCGCGATCGATGGCAAAACGAATGAAATCGCGCTGATACGCCTGCATGAAAAAAAGCCTCAAATACCGCGGATTTAGCTAAATAGGTACACGCCGTGTATCATACACGCACGTGATTTTTGGGGCCATTTATGCGGATCATCAGTGTGAACGTCAATGGTATTCAGGCTGCAGTCGAGCGTGGTTTGCTCAGTTGGCTGCAAGCACAGAATGCCGACGTCATCTGCCTGCAGGACACCCGCGCCTCCGCCTTTGAACTGGACGATGCAGCCTTCCAACTGGATGGTTACTTCCTTTATGCCTGCGATGCCGAAGTCCCCGCCCAGGGTGGCGTGGCTTTGTACTCGCGGCTGCAACCGAAGGCTGTCATCAACGGTCTCGGTTTCGAGACGGCGGACCGCTACGGGCGCTACCTGCAAGCCGATTTCGACAAGGTCAGCATCGCGACCTTACTGCTCCCTTCGGGGCAGAACGGCGATGAAGATTTGAATCAGAAATTCAAGTTGATGGACGACTTCGCCCGTTACCTGGATAAACAGCGGCGCAAACGTCGCGAGTACATTTATTGTGGCTCGCTGTACGTGGCGCAACAGAAGCTCGATATCAAGAACTGGCGCGACAGCCAACAATCCCCTGGCTTCCTGGCGCCGGAACGGGCCTGGATGGACGAGATCATTGGCAACATGGGTTACGTCGATGCCCTGCGTGAAGTCAGCCGCGAAGGCGACCAATACAGCTGGTGGCCGGACAACGAGCAGGCCGAGATGCTCAACCTTGGCTGGCGTTTCGACTACCAATTGCTGACGCCCGGGTTGCGCCGCTTCGTGCGCAGCGCCCGCCTGCCGCGCCAGCCACGGTTCTCGCAGCATGCGCCACTGATCGTGGATTACGACTGGACGCTGACGATCTGAGACACCCACCCGCCGGGAGTGCCGCTGCCAGGCACACACGCAAAAAAGCCGACAAATACTGTCGGCTTTTTCGTGTCGGCGGCCCTGGTCGTCATGCCAGGCCCACCGAGATCCTGGAGGTATTGGACAATCTCAGGACCCGAGCAATGGCCTTAGTTCGTTGATCGCATACTCAGCGCATTGCTCATCGATTCTTCCGCTAGGTGCACCACCTACGCCGATAGCGCCGATGACATCGTTACCCACCTTGATAGGTACGCCGCCAGTCAACGCCAGGGTTCCGGGAATGTTGGAAAGGTTCGGGACATTCACCGAGCGCTCCATGAGCGTGCCCGTTGGGGTCTTGAAGGACACGGCGGTATAAGCCTTGCGCTCACTGCCGGCATAGGACGTAGGGCCCGCGCCATTGGAACGCAGGCTCGCCAGCACGACTCCCGAACGATCCACCACCGTGGCGGCGACCGACTGGTTGTTCAGCGCACAGACGGCGACGGCGGTTTGCGCCAGCTGCATGGCATGCACGTAGGAAAGGTTTTTTTGCGAGATAACCGCTTGCTTGCTCACGGTCTGGGCCGTCAGTGGTTTAAGGGCTGGGGCTGGAGCCGGCACCTGCGCATGAGCAGAGACAGCAGCGAGAGCAAACGCGGCAGCAAGAGCGAATGGGAGAAGTTTCATGGCAAATCCTGTTGTGGTTAGAACATCGCGAGGTGCATCCACTCACCCCGATGGAAAAACCATACTGGATCAAAAATAACCATCAGACTCGCTCACTTCTGGAACAGGATGTATCCACGCGCGGCCAACCGGCACCAAAAACCCATGCCATGTCGACACTGAACTCCGCCGCCTTGTATACAAACCGCCGGATTTCAGTGAGGTCTGGCGTCGTTATTTGCGAACATGGACAGTTACAAAGCAATCGGCAACAGCTCGCAAGGGAGCCATCGCCGAACACTTACCTGATCGTTATTTGACCAAACGCCAGGTAAACGGATACCGATACGGTTGCCCCTCATTAGCCTTGACCCCGCCAATGATGGTCAACACCAGAGCAGCAATCGCCACCAGCCCGAACAGGAAGAAGCCGATCACTACGATCATCAGCAGCAAGCTGATCGCCGCGGCGATCGCCACGGTGATCTGGAAGTTAAGCGCTTCCTTGCCCTGGGCATCGATGAACGGGTCGGATTCACGCTTGAGCTGCCAGATGACCAGCGGCCCGATCAGCGAACCGAACGGAATAAAAATCCCCAATAGCGCGGACAGGTGACAGAACATTGCCCATTGACGCGCCTCTTTTCCCGGCTGGGGCAGCAGGACTTGCTCATCACTCATGACACTCTCCCTGTCTGAAGCGCAAAACGATCAGTCGGCCAACGCGGCCTTTTGCAATTCGAAGATTTCGTTCATGCCTTTCTTCGCCAGCTCCAGCATAGCGTTCAAATCTTCCGGCTGGAACGGTGCGCCCTCAGCGGTGCCCTGGACTTCGATGAAGCCGCCAGCGCTGGTCATGACCACGTTCAGGTCAGTCTCGGCGGCGGAGTCTTCCAGGTAGTCCAGATCCAGCACCGGCTCGCCTTGGTACATGCCGACGGAAACCGCGGCGATCATCTGCTTGAGCGGGTCGCCGCCCTTGAGACCGCCACGCTTCTTGATCACTTTCAAGGCATCCACCAGCGCGACCATGGCGCCGGTAATGGACGCGGTGCGGGTGCCACCGTCAGCTTGGATCACGTCGCAATCGACGTAGAGTGTCACGTCGCCCAGCTTCGACATGTCCAGCGCGGCACGCAGCGAGCGGCCGATCAAACGTTGGATTTCCAAGGTACGGCCACCCTGCTTGCCACGACTGGCCTCGCGCTGGTTCCGTTCGCCAGTGGCGCGCGGCAGCATGCCGTATTCGGCGGTCAGCCAGCCCTGGCCCTGGCCTTTGAGGAAGCGAGGCACGCCGTTTTCGACGCTGACGGTACAGATGACTTTGGTATCACCGAATTCGACCAGTACAGATCCCTCGGCGTGTTTGGTGTAGTTGCGGGTAATGCGGATCGAGCGAAGCTGATCGGCAGCGCGACCACTTGGACGTTTCATAGAGGACACCTGTACAGAGGACGGAAAACTGCCGAGCATTATAGAGCCGCGAATCGCCATAGGGGCAGTTCTAAAAAGCTGACGCGACGAGTGAGTGCGCTCAAAGCCCCAGCCGACGGGCTGCAGCGCTTTGTTACCGGAGCTGTTTGGGCGCTTGCGTCGCACTGCGCTACAATCCTGCGCCTTTGCTGTCCTTCAGCATTTATCCACAGATCCCAGGCCGCACGACCACCGACCGGTCGTGGCCGGCCTGCATTGCGAGGAACCCCCATGGTGCACAGCATGACCGCCTTCGCTCGTGTCGAAAAGGCCGGCGCCCAAGGCACGCTGAGCTGGGAGCTGCGCTCGGTCAACAGCCGTTACCTGGAGCCGCACCTGCGCCTGCCCGAGTCCTTCCGCGATCTGGAAGGCGCCGTGCGCGAAGCGCTGCGCCAGGGCCTGTCCCGGGGCAAACTGGAGTGCACCCTGCGTTTCACCGAAGAAATCACCGGCAAAGCCCTGCAAGTAGACCGTGAGCGCGCCGCGCAATTGGTCGCCGCCGCCGAAACCGTCGCCAGCCTGATCAACAACCCCGCCGCCCTGAATCCGTTGGAAGTCCTGGCCTGGCCCGGCGTACTGGTGGGCGACGCGAGCGACCCGCAAGCACTGAATGCCGAAGCGCTGGCGCTGTTCAATCAAGGTTTGAAAGAACTCAAGGCCGGTCGCGAGCGTGAAGGCGCGGAGCTGGCCCGGCTGATCAATGAACGCCTGACCTCCATCGAGGGAGACGTCGTCACCCTGCGTGAACTGGTCCCGCAGATGCTCGCCACCCAGCGCCAGAAAGTCCTCGACCGCTTCGCCGACATGAAAGCCGAACTGGACCCGCAGCGCCTGGAACAGGAAATGGTCATGCTCGCGCAAAAGAGCGACGTGGCAGAAGAACTGGATCGCCTGAGCACCCATATCATCGAAGTCCGCCGGGTGCTCAAGTCCGGTGGCGCGGCCGGCCGCCGCCTCGACTTCCTGATGCAGGAACTCAACCGCGAAGCCAACACACTGGGCTCCAAAGCCTTCGACCCGCGCAGCACCCAGGCTGCGGTCAACCTCAAAGTGTTGATCGAGCAGATGCGCGAACAAGTGCAGAATATTGAGTAAGGCTAACCCGACATGACCCACAGCACCGGCACCCTCTACATCATTTCCGCGCCCTCGGGCGCTGGCAAGACCAGCCTGGTCAAGGCATTGATCGATGCCGAGCCGCAGATCCGCGTCTCGGTCTCCCACACCACTCGCGCCATGCGCCCGGGCGAAGTGAACGGGGTGAACTATCACTTCGTCGACCGTGAAGAGTTCGTGCGAATGGCCGAGCACGGCGACTTCCTCGAGCGCGCCGAGGTCTTTGGCAATCTCTACGGCACGTCGCAAAGTTACCTGCAGCAGACCCTCGACGAAGGCCACGACCTGATCCTCGAAATCGACTGGCAAGGCGCCGAGCAGGTGCGCAAGCTGATGCCCCAGGCCCGTTCGATCTTCATCCTCCCGCCGAGCCAGCAGGCGTTGCGCCAGCGCCTGACGAACCGGGGCCAGGACAGCGACGAGATCATCGAAGGCCGGATGCGCGAAGCGGTCAGCGAAATGAGCCACTACGTCGATTACGATTACCTGATCATCAACGACGATTTCGCCCACGCACTGGACGACCTCAAGGCTATTTTCCGCGCCAGCCAGCTCCAGCAGAAACGCCAGCAGCAACGTTTCGGTAAATTATTGGCCGAACTGCTGGGCTGAACCGCTCTTCCCAAAACCGCTGCGAGGGCTTTACATTGGTGCTCGCAGCGCGTCGAGAGGTTGGTCAAAAAATCAGCGCTTCCCTAAACGCTGGTGTTTTTTTAAACTGTCGAGTCCGCTCGCCCAACCGGGCAGCGCGCATATTGCATTCGCTCCGAGGAATACCATGGCCCGCGTAACCGTTGAAGACTGCCTAGAACACGTGGAAAACCGCTTTGAGCTGGTCATGCTCTCTACCAAGCGTGCCCGTCAACTGGCCACCGGTGGCAAAGAGCCGTTGGTCCAGTGGGAAAACGACAAGCCTACCGTGGTAGCGCTGCGTGAAATCGCCGAAGGCCTGATGAGCTACGAGTTCATCGCCAACGCTGAAATCGTTGAAGACGAACCGCTGTTCGCGGCGTTCGAGGACGAGTCCAACGAGGCGGTCTAAGCCTATGCCTGGTCGACGTAGCACGGCGCGGGGTCACAGCAGACGGCAGGAGTCATCATCATGCCGAGCATAGACGCCCTCGCCGATCGCTTATCGGCCTACCTCGGCACGGACCAGGTCAATCTGGTCCGCCGAGCCTATTTCTACGCCGAACAAGCCCATGACGGCCAGCGCCGCCGCAGCGGCGAAGCGTACGTCACGCACCCGCTTGCAGTGGCGAATATCCTTGCCGACATGCACATGGACCATCAAAGCCTGATGGCCGCCATGCTGCATGACGTGATCGAAGACACCGGTATTGCCAAGGAAGCGCTCCAAGCGCAATTCGGCGAAACCGTGGCCGAACTGGTTGATGGGGTCAGCAAACTGACCCAGATGAACTTCGAGACCAAGGCGGAGGCCCAGGCTGAAAACTTCCAGAAAATGGCCATGGCCATGGCGCGCGATATCCGCGTGATCCTGGTCAAGCTCGCCGACCGTCTGCACAACATGCGCACCCTGGAAGTGCTGTCCGGCGAAAAACGCCGGCGCATCGCCAAGGAAACCCTGGAGATCTACGCACCCATCGCCAACCGCCTGGGCATGCACGCGATCCGCGTCGAGTTCGAAGACCTCGGCTTCAAGGCCATGCACCCGATGCGTTCGGCGCGGATCAACCAGGCCGTCAAGCGCGCCCGGGGCAACCGCAAGGAAATCGTCAACAAGATCGAAGAGTCCCTGAGCCATTGCCTGGCAATCGACGGCATCGAGGGCGAAGTCAGCGGGCGGCAGAAACACCTCTACGGCATCTACAAGAAAATGCGCGGCAAGCGTCGGGCCTTCAACGAGATCATGGACGTCTATGCGTTCCGGATCATCGTCGACAAGGTCGACACCTGCTACCGCGTGCTGGGCGCTGTACATAATTTGTACAAGCCGTTGCCGGGACGCTTCAAGGACTACATCGCGATCCCCAAGGCCAACGGCTACCAATCGCTGCATACCACGCTGTTCGGCATGCACGGCGTGCCGATCGAAATCCAGATCCGCACCCGCGAAATGGAAGAGATGGCCAACAACGGCATCGCTGCCCACTGGCTCTACAAATCCAGCGGTGACGAACAGCCCAAGAGCACCCACGCCCGGGCCCGGCAGTGGGTCAAGGGCGTACTGGAAATGCAGCAGCGCGCCGGTAATTCCCTGGAATTCATCGAGAGCGTGAAGATCGACCTGTTCCCGGACGAGGTCTACGTCTTCACGCCCAAGGGCCGGATCATGGAGCTGCCCAAGGGCTCCACGGCCGTCGACTTTGCCTATGCGGTGCACACCGACGTCGGCAACAGCTGCATCGCCTGTCGCATCAACCGCCGCCTGGCACCGTTGTCCGAACCACTGCAAAGCGGCTCCACCGTCGAGATTGTCAGCGCTCCCGGCGCACGGCCCAACCCGGCGTGGCTCAACTTTGTGGTCACCGGCAAGGCCCGCACCCACATCCGTCATGCGCTGAAACTGCAACGTCGCTCCGAATCCATCAGCCTCGGCGAACGCCTGCTGAATAAAGTGCTGAACGGCTTCGACAGCTCGCTGGACAAGATCCCGGCCGAACGCGTGCAGATCATGCTCAACGAATACCGCCTCGAATTGATCGAGGACCTGCTCGAAGACATCGGCCTGGGCAATCGCATGGCCTACGTCGTCGCTCGCCGCCTGCTGGGCGAAGGCGAACAGCTGCCAAGTCCCGAAGGCCCGCTGGCGATTCGCGGCACCGAAGGCCTGGTGCTCAGCTATGCCAAGTGCTGCACGCCAATTCCGGGCGACCCGATTGTCGGTCATCTGTCCGCCGGCAAGGGGATGGTGGTGCACCTGGACAACTGCCGCAACATCAGCGAAATCCGCCACAACCCGGAAAAATGCATCCAGCTCTCCTGGGCCAAGGATGTCACCGGCGAATTCAATGTCGAGCTGCGGGTCGAGCTGGAGCACCAGCGCGGCCTGATCGCCCTGCTGGCCAGCAGCGTCAACGCCGCCGACGGCAACATCGAGAAGATCAGCATGGACGAACGCGATGGCCGCATCAGCGTTGTCCAACTGGTGGTCAGCGTGCACGACCGCGTGCACCTGGCCCGCGTGATCAAGAAACTGCGCGCCTTGACCGGCGTCATCCGCATCACCCGGATGCGCGCATAGCGCCTCAACTGCCGCCCTCATTACAAGGAGTCATCAATGACCAAGACCGTTATCTCCAGCGACAAGGCCCCGGCCGCCATCGGCACTTATTCCCAGGCGATCAAGGCCGGCAACACGGTCTATATGTCGGGCCAGATCCCACTGGACCCGAAAACCATGGAGCTGGTCGAGGGCTTCGAAGCCCAGACCGTGCAGGTATTCGAGAACCTGAAGGCCGTGGCCGAGGCTGCGGGCGGTTCGTTCAAGGACATCGTCAAGCTCAACATCTTCCTCACCGACCTGAGCCACTTCGCCAAGGTCAACGAGATCATGGGCAAGTATTTCGACCAGCCTTACCCTGCCCGCGCCGCCATTGGCGTGGCCGCCCTGCCAAAGGGCTCGCAGGTCGAGATGGACGCCATACTGGTCATCGAGTAATACAGGTCGGCGCAGCGTCCCCCGCTGCGCCGTTTTCGTTCTGAAAGGAATCCACCATGCGCAAAGCGCTTGCTCTCTCGCTGCTCGCCCTGCTTCTCGGCGGCTGCGCCAGCGACCCTGCCGACCGTGACATCAGCGGCACCTGGATCAACCAGGCGGCCATCGACGCTGCCGCCAAGGGTGGCCCGCTTCGCGAAGCGCTGCAGGGCTACGGCCCGAACCTGGAGTGGGATGTCAACACTCGGGCCGGCCAGGCGCGCTACACCAACGGCTTCGAAAACGTCGAAGGCAAGTTGCTCGGCGAACAGGACGGCGCCTGGAAGGTCGACTTCTACGGCAGCTCGGCCAGCGAACTCAAGCGCGACGGCGACCAGTTGAGCCAGGCTGCCACCGAGAACGAACCGCAGCAGGTGTTCGACCGTGCGCAAGTCCAGGTACCGGAAGGCGCACCGATCGGCGCCAGCTTCGAGCGCGCGTTATATGCCGCCTACCTGGGTGGCACTTGGAAAATCAACGAAGGTCCCGGCCAAGGCGCCACGGTGCAATTTCAACCCGACGGCCAGGTCAGCGGCCTGCCCGGCGCTGATCGCTACGCATTGTGCCTGGCTGGCGACTGCGCCTCCATGAGCGGCGGCAACGACAACATCTGGCTGCAACAGAACGGCCAGGGCAACACCTGGATCTTTGCCCGTGACGGCAAGAAACTGGAAATCTTCCAGACCGTGAATGCAGCACTGGCCGATGAGATGCCGTCGTTCACGCCGGGTGATCGCAAATGGGTGCTTGAAAAGCAGTAGCCCTGCCTGAAGGAGCCCTGGTGGGAGCGAGCAAGCTCGCTCCACAGCGGTTTTTGGCGACTGGAAAATCAGCAACGCCCTTCGAGAATCGCCGCATACCCTTCGCGAAAACTCGGATAACGCGGCGTCCAGCCCAAGGCCTTGGCCCTGGCGTTGCTGCAACGCTTGCTGCCGGCACGACGCACGCTGGCGTCTTCGGCCCACTCGGAGATGCCCATGTATTCGCGCAGCCAGCCCACCACCTCCGCCAACGGCGCGGGCGCATCGTCGACGCCGATGTAACAATCCTCCAGCGCCTTGCCCTGGCGATCGGCTTCCAGCAGGAACGCCAGCAGGCCGGCGGCATCGTCGGCGTGGATGCGATTGGCATATAGCGGCGGATCGGTCACTACGCGATAACCCTGGCGCACCTGGCTCAGCAACCACTCACGGCCCGGACCATAGATGCCGGTCAAGCGCACGCAACTGGCCGGGATACCGCTGTCCAAGGCCACCTGTTCGGCTTCGAGCATCAGCCGACCGGAATATCCGCCGGCCACCGTAGCCGAGGTTTCATCCATCCATTCGCCCTGCTGCTGCCCATAAACGCTGCTGCTGGACACAAAAAGCAGGCGCTTGGGCTGCTGGCCATGCTGTTTCAACCAGCCCAACACATGTTGTAACCCTTCGACGTAAGCCTTGCGATAGCCCGCTTCGTCATGGTCGGTGGCGGCGGCGCTGTACACCAGGTAATCCAACGGATCCGTGGGCCAATCGGCGGGGCATTGTTCGCTGAACAAATCCCCCGCCACCCCAATGACCCCGGCTGGCAGGTTAGAAACCGTCCGCCGCAAGCCATGGACCCGCCAATGCTCAGCCACTAATTGGCTGGCCAGGCGGCCGCCGATATCACCGCAGCCGGCGATCAAAACAGAAGGCGCGGACATCAAGATTTCCTCTGGCAAAGCCGCAGACTAGCCTCCGCAGGGGACGAGCGGCTAGCCATGTGAGAAAAAAAGTTACTGTATTACTTTTGTTAACAAGAATTACTTGCAATAATGCGTGCCACTTTTGTTCTCGGCCTCACGAGGCCTGGAAGAACATCAACCTTCTTTTTTTCTCAGGTCCGGCCAGCATGACACGCTCACTCTTCTCCGCTTCGCCAACCAACCGCCCTCGCGCCTGGAGCGCCACGGCGGCCTTGCTGCTTAGCCTGCTGTTGGCGCCCGGCGCTTTTGCCGATGCGCAAACGCCGGCCACCGCTCCCGCCACGGGGCCAGCCGCTACCCAGGCGCCGACCGACGCTGCCGCTCCCGTAGCGACGCCAGCAGCCAGCGACCCGACCCAGGCCGTGGAAGCCAGCGCCGCAGACGCCCCTCAAGTGCTCGAAGCCGATAACACCTTGGGCATGGCCCACGACCTGTCGCCTTGGGGCATGTACAAGAATGCCGACATCATCGTCAAAGCCGTAATGATCGGCCTGGCCATCGCCTCGATCATCACCTGGACCATCTGGATCGCCAAAGGCTTCGAGCTGCTGGGCGCCAAGCGTCGCCTGCGGGGTGAAATCGCTGCGCTGAAAAAAGCCACCACCCTCAAGGAAGCCAGCGCCACCGCTGCGAAGGAAGGCACCCTCGCCAACCTGCTGGTGCACGACGCGCTCGAAGAGATGCGCCTGTCGGCCAACAGCCGCGAGAAAGAAGGCATCAAGGAACGCGTGAGCTTCCGCCTCGAGCGCCTGGTCGCCGCCTGCGGTCGCAACATGAGCAGCGGCACCGGCGTGCTCGCCACCATCGGCTCCACCGCACCGTTTGTCGGCCTGTTCGGCACCGTCTGGGGGATCATGAACAGCTTCATCGGCATCGCCAAGACCCAGACCACCAACCTCGCCGTCGTAGCCCCCGGCATCGCCGAAGCCCTGCTGGCAACGGCGCTGGGCTTGGTCGCGGCAATCCCGGCCGTGGTCATCTACAACGTTTTCGCCCGTTCCATCGCTGGCTACAAGGCGCAAGTGTCCGACGCTTCGGCCGAAGTCCTGCTGCTGGTCAGCCGCGATCTGGATCACCTGCCGCCCGAGCGCGGCGCGCAACCGCACATGGTGAAAGTGGGGTAATCGGCCATGGGCCTGCATTTGAAAGAAGGCGCAGACGACGATCTGGCCGAGAACCACGAAATCAACGTCACGCCGTTCATCGACGTGATGCTGGTGCTGTTGATCATCTTCATGGTGGCCGCCCCGCTCGCCACCGTGGACATCAAGGTTGATCTCCCCGCGTCGACGGCCAAGCCGTCGCCACGCCCTGAGAAACCGGTGTTCTTGAGCGTCAAGGCCGACCAGCGCCTGTTCCTGGGCGAAGAGGAAATCAAGGTCGACAGCCTCGGCGCGACCCTGGACGCCAAGACCCAGGGCAAGAAAGACACGACGATTTTCTTCCAGGCCGACAAAGGCGTGGATTACGGCGACCTGATGAGTGTGATGGACGCCCTGCGCGGTGCCGGCTACTTGAAAGTCGGCCTGGTCGGACTCGAGACGGCGCCGAAGAAATGATCACGACGCGCCAAAAGCTGACGCGTTACAGCGGTAGCCTGGCCGTGGTGCTAGGCGTGCATGCGCTTGCCATCGCGCTGGCGCTGAACTGGACGACACGTGCGCCCATCGAATTGCCCCCCCAGGCAATGATGGTCGAACTGGCGCCAGTTCCTGCGCCACCACCGCCTGCGCCACCGAAAGTCGTCACACCGCCGCAACCTCCCGAGCCGGTCGAAGAATTGCCGCTGCCTAAACTGGCCGAAGCACCGAAGGCGGAAATCGCCGTGCCCAAACCGGTCAAGCCCAAGCCCAAGCCACAACCGCCCAAGCCCAAGCCAGTGGAGAAAAAGCCGGAGCCGCCGAAGGAAACGCCGTCGGAGCAAAAGCCCGCCGACACACAGCCAACCCAGGCACCGACCGAGAAGTCAGCGCAACCGGCTCCTGGTCCGTCCCCCGCACAGATGGCGGCCAAGGCCAGTTGGCAAGGCACGCTGCTCGCGCACCTGGGCAAGTACAAGAAGTACCCGGCCAGCGCCCAGGCACGTGGCAAGGAAGGCATGAACCGCCTGCGGTTCGTGGTGGATGCCGAAGGCAACGTGGTGTCGTTCGAACTGGTGGGCAAGTCAGGCAATGCCGATCTGGACCGGGCCACCCTGGAAATGATCCGTCGCGCCCAGCCGCTGCCCAAGCCACCGGCCGACCTGTTGAGCAACGGCACGGTGGAACTGACGGCACCGTTCCTCTATTCCATCGACAAGCGCCGGCGCTGAGTTCCAGACACGCCCCGCCACATGAAAACAAAGGCACCGAAAGGTGCCTTTTTCATATCCGGCAACGACCCAACTCACATTCGCCAGTGTCACACCGCGCCCGCAGTCTGATAACGTGCGTCTATCGATTGCAGCCGGTATGCTTGGCTCGCAACTTCACGGACGCTCGCCATGACCCTCACAGAATTACGCTACATCGTGACCCTCGCCCAAGAGCAACATTTCGGCCATGCGGCCGAGCGTTGCCATGTCAGCCAACCGACGCTTTCGGTGGGCGTGAAAAAGCTTGAAGACGAGCTCGGTGTGCTTATTTTCGAGCGCAGCAAAAGCGCGGTGCGCCTCACGCCGGTCGGCGAAGGCATCGTTGCCCAGGCGCAGAAAGTGCTGGAGCAGGCCCAGGGCATTCGCGAACTGGCCCAGGCCGGCAAGAACCAACTGACCGCCCCGTTGAAGGTCGGCGCGATCTACACCGTCGGGCCGTACCTGTTCCCGCACCTGATTCCGCAACTGCACCGGGTCGCCCCGCAGATGCCGTTGTACATCGAAGAAAACTTTACCCATGTGCTGCGCGACAAGCTGCGCAACGGCGAGCTGGACGCCATCATCATCGCCCTGCCGTTCAACGAAGCCGATGTCCTGACCCTGCCGCTCTACGACGAGCCGTTCTATGTCTTGATGCCAGCGCAACATCCGTGGACTCAGAAAAAAACCATCGACGCCGCCCTGCTCAACGACAAGAGCCTGCTGTTGCTGGGTGAAGGCCACTGCTTCCGCGACCAGGTGCTCGAAGCCTGCCCGACCCTGACCAAGGGCAGCGAAGGCGCCAAGCACACCACGGTGGAGTCCAGCTCCCTGGAAACCATTCGCCACATGGTCGCCTCGGGGCTGGGCATTTCGATCCTGCCGCTGTCCGCGGTAGACAGCCATCACTACGCTCCAGGCGTGATCGAAGTGCGTCCACTGACGGCGCCCGTGCCGTTCCGCACCGTTGCCATCGCCTGGCGCGCCAGCTTCCCGCGACCCAAGGCCATCGAGATCCTCGCCGATTCGATCCGCCTGTGTTCCGTGGCCAAGCCGCCCGCCGCCAAGTAAGCCGCTGCCATGACTGAGCTGTCGAAAGTGCCGGTCACGACGCTCAAGGGTGTTGGTGAGGCCATGGCCGAGAAATTGGCCAAGGTCGGCCTGGAAACCCTTCAGGACGTGCTGTTTCATCTGCCGCTGCGTTATCAGGATCGCACCCGCGTGGTGCCCATCGGTCATTTGCGGCCGGGGCAGGATGCGGTGGTGGAAGGCACCGTCAGCGGCGCCGACGTGGTCATGGGCCGACGGCGCAGCCTGGTGGTGCGCCTGCAGGACGGCACCGGCGGGCTCAGCCTGCGCTTCTATCATTTCAGCAACGCGCAAAAGGAAGGCCTCAAGCGTGGCACCCGCGTGCGCTGCTACGGTGAGGCGCGGCCCGGTGCCTCCGGGCTGGAGATCTATCACCCGGAATACCGCGCCATCAGCGGTGACGAACCACCGCCCGTGGCCGAAACCCTGACGCCGGTCTACCCGCTCACCGAAGGCCTGACCCAACAACGCCTGCGCCAGCTCTGCCAACAAACCCTGACCCTGCTCGGCCCCACCAGCCTGCCCGACTGGTTGCCCAAGGAACTGGCGAGGGACTACCAATTGGCGCCGCTGGCCGATGCGATTCGCTATCTGCATCACCCGCCCGCCGATGCCGACGTCGAAGAACTCGCCCTCGGGCATCACTGGGCCCAGCATCGCCTCGCCTTCGAAGAACTGCTGACCCATCAACTGTCCCAGCAACGCCTGCGCGAAAGCCTGCGCTCGCTGCGCGCCCCGGCCATGCCCAAGGCGACGAAACTGCCGGACCGCTATCTCGCCAACCTTGGTTTTGCCCCCACCGGCGCCCAGCAAAGGGTCGGCAACGAAATCGCCTACGACCTCAGCCAGCCCGAGCCGATGCTGCGGTTGATCCAGGGCGACGTTGGCGCCGGCAAGACCGTGGTCGCCGCTCTCGCCGCGCTGCAAGCGCTAGAGGCGGGCTATCAAGTAGCGTTGATGGCGCCCACCGAGATCCTGGCCGAACAACACTTCATCACCTTCCAGCGCTGGCTCGAACCGCTGGGCATCGAAGTCGCCTGGCTGGCCGGCAAACTCAAGGGCAAGAACCGCGTCGCCGCCCTGGCGCAGATCGCCGCAGGCGCGCCGATGGTGGTCGGCACCCACGCCTTGTTCCAGGATGAAGTGCAGTTCAAGAACCTGGCCCTGGTGATCATCGATGAACAGCACCGCTTCGGTGTCCAGCAGCGACTGGCCCTGCGGCAGAAAGGCGTGGGCGGGCGGATGTGCCCGCACCAACTGATCATGACCGCCACGCCAATTCCCCGGACATTGGCGATGAGCGCCTACGCCGACCTCGACACCTCGATCCTCGATGAATTGCCCCCAGGCCGCACGCCAGTCAACACCGTGCTGGTCACCGACACCCGCCGGGGCGAAGTGATCGAACGCGTGCGCGGCGCTTGCGCCGAAGGGCGGCAGGCCTATTGGGTGTGCACGTTGATCGAAGAGTCGGAAGAGCTGACCTGCCAGGCGGCCGAAACCACTTACGAAGACCTCACTGCCGCCCTCGGCGAGTTGAAGGTCGGGCTGATCCACGGTCGCATGAAACCCGCCGAAAAAGCCGCGGTCATGGCCGAATTCAAAGCCGGAGCCCTGCAATTGCTGGTCGCCACGACGGTGATCGAGGTTGGCGTCGATGTGCCCAATGCCAGCCTGATGATCATTGAGAACCCCGAGCGCCTGGGCCTGGCGCAGCTGCATCAGCTGCGTGGCCGGGTTGGCCGGGGCAGCGCCGCCAGCCATTGCGTTCTGTTGTACCACCCGCCGCTGTCACAGATCGGTCGCCAGCGGCTGGGGATCATGCGCGAAACCAATGACGGTTTTGTCATCGCGGAGAAAGACCTTGAATTGCGCGGCCCCGGTGAAATGCTCGGCACGCGCCAGACGGGTCTGCTTCAATTCAAAGTGGCCGACCTGATGCGCGACGCCGATCTGCTCCCGGCAGTACGCGACGCCGCCCAGGCATTGCTCGAACGCTGGCCCGACCACGTCAGCCCGTTGCTGGACCGCTGGCTGCGTCACGGACAGCAATACGGCCAAGTGTGAGCACGCGCTCAGTTTTCTGGACGCGCCCGCTGGACAAGCTGGTTATACTGACCAACTTGTAGGAAAACGGATACAGACCATGACTGAAGCTGCCCTCGTCCCCGAAGCTCCGCACGCTCCGTCTGTTATTCGGCAATTGCTCGAGAAATTGGGCATCGCCTTTGACGAAGTCCTCGAGCGACCGGGCCTCAACCCCGCTCGCAAAGTGCAGGCCGTGCTGTTGCACGATGCCGTGGGCGCGCTCATGGTGCTGTTTCCGCAAAACCAGTTGCTGGACCTCAACCGGCTGGCCGAGCTTACCGGTCGTAAACTCACGGCGGTGCCGACCGAACGCCTGGAACGCATGCTCGGCAAGCACAACCTCAGCCTGCTGCCCGGCCTGCCGGCGCTGACCAGTTCCCCTTGCCTGTACGAAGAAGGCCTGCTGCGCGAGCCCAAGCTGCTGATCAACTCGGGCGAGCCGGGGTTGCTGCTGGAGGTCACCAGCGAAGCCTTCAGGACTATGCTCACCAAGGCCAGCGCCGCGACCTTCGGCGAGCCCTTGAGCAATATCACGCCAAACCTGGACCGCCCGGACGACGACCGCAAGGAAATCACCCTGGCCGTGCAGGCGTTTACCGCGCGGCGTATCCAGCAACGCCTCGAAGAAACCATCGAGATTCCGCCGCTGGCCGAAACCGCGCAGAAAATCATCAAGCTGCGCGTCGACCCCGACGCGACCATTGATGACATCACTGGCGTGGTGGAAACCGATCCGGCCCTGGCCGCACAGGTAGTGAGCTGGGCCGCGTCGCCGTACTACGCCTCGCCGGGCAAGATTCGCTCAGTGGAAGACGCCATCGTCCGGGTGCTGGGCTTCGACCTGGTCATCAACCTGGCGCTGGGCCTGGCCCTGGGCAAAACCCTGAGCCTGCCCAAGGACCACCCGCAACACACCACGCCGTACTGGCAGCAGTCGATCTACACCGCCGCCGTCATCGAAGGCCTGACCCGCGCCATGCCCCGCGCACAGCGCCCCGAAGGCGGCCTGACCTACCTGTCGGGCCTGCTGCACAACTTTGGTTATCTGCTGCTGGCCCACGTGTTCCCGCCGCATTTCTCACTGATCTGCCGACACCTGGAGGTCAACCCGCACCTGTGCCACAGCTACGTGGAACAACACCTGCTGGGTATCAGTCGCGAGCAGATCGGCGCCTGGCTGATGCGCTACTGGGACATGCCCGACGAACTGGCCACCGCCCTGCGCTTCCAGCACGACCCCCACTACGACGGCGAATACGCCGCCTACCCGAACCTCGTCTGCCTGGCCGTGCGGCTGCTGCGCTCACGCAGCATCGGCTCCGGCCCGGATGAAGACATCCCCGACGCCCTGCTCGAACGCGTGGGGCTGACCCGGGAAAAGGCCAACGACGTGGTCAGCAAGGTGCTTGAGGCTGAAACGCTGCTGCGGGAACTGGCTTCGCAGTTCAGCCATTGATTGCTGGCGCAGGCAGTTGAGCTTTTGTGGCGAGGGGATTTATCCCCGCTGGACTGCGCAGCAGGCCCAAAAAGGCTACTGCGGTAAGCCTGCACAACCGAGAAGCCAGGTTTTAGGGCTGCTTCGCAGCCCAGCGGGGATAAATCCCCTCGCCACAATCATCCACTAGGCTTTAGGCTTCCTCGGCTTCAAATACTTCATCAGCCCCTGAAACCAGATCACCAGCGCCGGGTTGCCTTTGATCTGGATCGACTTGTCCTGGATCCCGGTCATGAACGCCAACTGCTTGTTCTTCGCCTGCATCGTGGCAAAGCCGTAGGCAGCGTTCTTAAAGGCGATGGCGAAGGCTGGCGTCGGGTAAACACCGGACTGGCTGGTGATGCGCTGGTTCTTCACGGTGAAATGCCGAGCGACCTTGCCGTCCTGGGTTTGCAGCTGGAACACCAATTCCTTGTCGCCCAACTGCTGCTGGAACGCCGGATTGGTCCGGCTGGCCTTGCCCATCAACAACCCCAGCATCCACAGCAGAAAACGAAATTTCATCGGCACAGCCTCGTGAGAAAAATGAACGGCTGGCGCAGTTTAGCGATTCCCCAGCGGAACGCCATCATCGAATCAGGTTAGCGGGAGATAGGCCTTATTTTGCGCATGATGACTGCCAAGTCACGTTTAGAAGTGGCATTCGTTGGCCTTCAAGTTCCTCGGACATTTCCTTCAAAACGCCGGGCTGTTCATGAACTAGGCAGCGCTTTCGAGCGCCGCTAACCTCTGTTCGTCATCGCAAAAACGGTGATACGGACGTGCAAGTCCGATCTAGGAGCGTATTCGTTATGGCTATTCGCCGAGCATTTTTCTATGCTCGCCGACTGTTATGGCGGCTGCGCGTGGGAGACCTTCGGGTCTGCCGGGTTCCTGGACCGGTCTTGCACACCTACGTACAGCTGCCACCCATTTTTCGACGTGCAATCGGAGGGTGCCGGCTCCACTTCCAGGAATTTTCACTATGTTCAAAGCAACTCCGAATCCCCCGCAAAACGAACACAAATCCCGCGTCGAAAAACTCGAAGAAAAACGCCTCGAAGACGCCACCAACCGCGCCCTCGACTACTACCTAAAACCCCAGCCCGCCCCGCCGCCGGAACCGGACAAAGACCAGCTCTTCATCGTCTCCCCGCACATCGACACCGAAACCCTGCTCGCCAACGCCTCCGAAGACCTGCTGTCCATCAGCACCATCGCCGCCGACCTGGCCGACGACATCGACGACTCACGCCGCTGCGTCGCCCTGGCGATCAGCCGCATGGCCGATGGGGTTCAGTTGTTGGTTGAGGGGGCGTTGGATCATCTGGAGACAAGGGAAACAGTGGCGCCTGGCGCCGAGGGATAGTGCTTGCGACGCCTTCGGGGGCAACCCCCGCAATTGGATCGAGGTATGACAAGAGACACAGGTCGGTTATAAGGCCGCCTCGCGGTGGACGTTGATCTCGGCGCCCCGTTAACCACGCTGGCCGAACGCAGGTATTGCGCAGTGGGCATCCCGGCATGGATGCCGGGATAGCCGCGCTGGGTCATGGATGACCCTTCGCGGCGGCCCATGGAGCAATGCCTGCGTTCGGGCACACCGAGCCTAGGCGAGGTGCCGAGTGGTGGGGCAAGACCTTTTGGTTACTTTTGGGGCGTCTGCCAAAAGTGACACGCCGTAAGGGCGTAACCGCCAGCCGCCATCACCGCAGCAATGGATATGCACTCAATCAAACATTCGGGCAAGGCACCGGTGCCCAATCACCCAGGTCCGGGTTTTTGCACATGCTATTGACCTGAGTGGTACCAGCACTGGCAACCTGCTTGCTTTCAGCCTGCTTGGCCTTGGCGGTCTGCAGGGTCTTCTCGGTGGCGACCGCTTCTTTCGGCACGGTTGGCAGCACCGGTGGCTTCTTCGCCGGCTTCACGATTTTTTTGGTCTTGGTGCTGGTCTGAGCCACGACCGGCGTGGTGTCGGCAGTGGCCACGGTCACCACGTCAGTACGCTGCACACCCACTTGCTGCAGGTCTTTCTCGTAGGCCTGGGTGTAATTGTTCAGGTCTTCGGCGGCTTTGCCATTCACCGCGACGATCAGGTCGTTGGACTCTTTCAAGCCAGCGACGATTTCCGCCAGGCGCTTGCGGCCCTCAGTATCGTTGACGGTCTTGGCCTTGCGATCGGCAACCAGTTTGCTGAACGCGTTCTGGTAGCACTGTTGCGAGGTCCTGGCGTAGGCGGTGCTGCGGTCGATGTCCGAAGCGCTTTTGTTGACGTCGGCAGCGTAAGAGGCGATGCGCATGTTGTCATCGGCGATCTGCTTCTGGCGCTCGGTGTAGTAACCGGCGGCGCCACCGGCCAATGCGCCGCCCGCGGCACCGATGGCGGCGTTGCGACCACGATCTTCCTTGTCGGCAGTCAGGGCGCCCAGCAGTGCACCGCCAACAGCGCCAACGGCTGCGCCGGTGACGACCGACTTGGTCATGCTGCCTTCGGTGGAGCGCAAGTGCTGCACCGGCTCGTAGCAGTTCGGGTAGTACTCGACCTTGGTGCTCGAGGCGACCTTGGACGTCGGCGACGTGGCGCAACCGGTCAGTACGGTGCTGAAGCCGACAGCGACCATCAGCAAGTGACGCTTGGAAACCGAAGCAAAAGGTTTACGGGAGAAAAGCATAGTTGTGTTCTCGTTTAAGTTTTGACCAGCTCAGCACAGCCCCATCGCCGCCTGAGTCCCTTCCAAGCTCGCTGACAACGAACACTCAAGACCGCTGAGCACTCGATGCGAGCAATTGCTTCAATATCGCCGCCGGGTCGGCTCGTTTTTGCTGACGATAATCCCCGACATGACGAACGAATAACGTTGCACGCGCCACCAGGCTCTTGCCCAGTACCGGCTTGCGCTCCAGCTCTTGCTTGATGCGCTGGAACTGCGCCTGGATCACGGCATCGGTGTAGCGCGTGCCGGTTGCCAGGTTGTCGATGTAGATCGCCACCGCACCGTCCAGCGCGCTGCGGCCATTGTCGATGGCGGTGGCGAACAGCGTGGCGCTGGCCTCGTCCTTGGCGTCCAAGGCGGCCTGCCGACTGTTCTGCAGATTGGTCAGGCGAATGTTGTAGTTGTTGATGGTCTCGGCCACCAGGGCCGAAGACTGGATCAGGTTGCCCGCCGCTTCCTCGCGCTGCTGGGCGATCAGCGAGACGTTGCGCTTGAGTTCTTCGTTGACCAGCCCGAGCTCGGCTTGCAAGCGTGGGTCGGCGCTGGCGGCAATGATGCTGTCCAGGCGCTTGGTCGGGTCATCGGCGTCATCGATGGCGTCGGTCAGCGACGCGAGCCGCCCCTCTTTCTGCCACTGGGCGAACAGTTCCTTGTAGCGCGAACGCGGCGCCGACAACGCCCCGACGGCCACGCGAAAGCCGGTGGTTTCGTTGCTTTGCTCGGTGCCATCGGCGGCGAACAACGGGTACTCGCGGCGCATGCCGGTGAACAGCGTGCCCTCGCCTTCCAGGTAATTGCCGCCCTTGACCACGAAGCCGCCATAGGCGCCCTGGCGGCGACCAGCGTGCACCAATTGAAAGGATTCCTGGACCATTTCAGCGGCGTTGCCCACCACGTCGAACAAACCGATGGGGTTCGGCAACTTGGTGCCGACGGGCATCAGTCGCGCTGCCTGGCCGGTGCCACCGGCGACTTGGTTGAATACTGCCCAGTCGGCCAGCGGCCCTTCGCTTTCGCTGCCTTCCAGGCGCCGGGGGAACAAGCGTCCTTCCAGGTCCTGACGGCTGACGGCGTGGCCGCCACGGGCGGCGAATTCCCATTCCACCTCGGTGGGCAGGCGCACGAAACCCAGCCCGCCATCTTCGGCGGAGCTGCCGCGACCGCTCACTGGCAGCAAGTCCTTGTGGTATTTCATCAGCCACGCGCTGTACACCGCCGAGAAGCGCTCGGCCTCGAACTTCGACAGCTTGACCTTGGGCAAGCGCCCGGCCATGCCCTGGGGCAGCTCGGCCAGCAGCGCCTCGCAGGCCGGCGCCGGTTCGCCGCTGGCCAGCGACTGGGCCTGGGCCATGACTTGGGCGTATTGCCGGGC
This sequence comes from Pseudomonas sp. Z4-20, assembly GCF_051131955.1. NCBI lineage: Bacteria > Pseudomonadati > Pseudomonadota > Gammaproteobacteria > Pseudomonadales > Pseudomonadaceae > Pseudomonas > Pseudomonas sp. Z4-20. The sequence continues at coordinate 156,547 of NZ_CP071641.1, read as the reverse complement.
GGTGACTTCGTACTTGCCGATGAAATACAACATCGGCTTGAGCGGCGTCTTGGCGTCGGTCTTGGGCATCAACGGCGTGATGGTCTTGTTCCAGTCCTTGGGCAAGTCCTTGAGGGTGAACTGGCCGTTGATGAAGTCGCGCCGGTAACCCGAAATGAACGACTGTTGGTAGCCCGCCTCGCCCTCGCTGAACGGGTAGCCGAGGCTGATCTCGCGGTCGTCCAAAGTGCCTTGGGCAAGAATGTAGACGTAGCGGAACACCATCTGCCCCTCGCACGGCAGCGGTAGGCTGACGTCGTCGGGCAACGGCTTGGGGTTGTCCAGTTTGTCCGTGCCTTCATCAGCCCAGACTGAACCGGCCAGGCTCAGCGCCACGGCGGCGCACAGTAACTTATACATCGCGAATTCCTTCAGACGCCTGGATGCGCGCCACCCGCCAGCCACCGCAAGCCGCCGCGACGGCGCTGATGCCGAGCACGGCCACCAGGGCCAAAGTGTAATGACGCACCAGCAGATGACTGGCGTATTCGCCGGGCATCTGCGCAAATAAATAGTTCAGGCCCGACTGCGCCAGGCCATACAGGCCGGCACTCAACAGGGCCGCAAACGTGGCGCTGTAGAGCGCCTGCAACACCACGAACAACAACAGCGCCACCGTCGACACACCCAGCAAGCGCAACACCGACAACTCCCGACGCTTGCGCTCGACCGCCGCCAGGGCGCCGGCAAAAATGGCCGCGAAGGCGCCGGCCAACGCCAACCCGGCGATGATCCAGAACACGATCGACAGGTTGCGGCTCAACGATTGCACTTGTGCGATGGTCTGGGCCTGGGTCGATACCAACAGATCCTGCCCGGCGAAGAACTGGCGCAGCGGTTCGACATCACCGAGGCTGCGGGCGTACAAGCGAAACGCCGGGTACACCCGTTGCCCCGCCTCGCCTACTGCCTCACCCGGCCAGCCGAACGCGGGCACGGAGCGGCCGTCGCGGTAATCCTCGGCCGCCTCCAGCAAGGCCAGTGGCGCGAACAAACCATCCCGGGCGAAGGCCTCCAGCGGCAACACGTGCAGAACCTGCACCCGCGTGCGCTGCGCCTCGCTGCGACCGGCCACTTGCCGACCGAAGCTGGCCTGCAACCAATCGCCGGCCTTGGCACCGAGTTTTTCCGCGGCGGTCTGGCTGAGCACCACTTGGTCCAACCCTTGGGGCAACGGCAGCTGATCGAGCAAAGGATCGCCGGCGGCGGTGGGGATCATCTCGACCGTGACGGCCGACGCCGCACCGCTCAGATCCGCCGTGGCGGCGATCTGCCGGGTGCGCGGCAAGGCGAACGCGACATCGCTGCGCTGCCCCAACTGCTCGACGAAACCGGCACTGAAGCGACCACCACCCAAGGGGATGATTTCCCGGGTGGCCGGGTCGTTCTGCAAGCGTTCGGTCAGGCTGCTGACCAGGCCGAACTTGAGGCCGAACAACACCAGCAGCGGCGCCACCACAGCCACCAGCGCCAGCACCGAACAGGCCGACAGCCAGGCGTCGTTGCGGTAATCCTGCCAGGCCAGGGAAGCCACCAGCGCGCCGCGCATCAGCAAGCCTCCCCGAGGGTGGCGGTGACGCCGCCGTCCGTGTCGCGACGGCAACTGATGCGCCGCACCTGCAAGCCGCTGGCGCGGGCCAGCGCCTCGTCGTGAGTGGCGACCACGCAGGCCACGCCGTGTTCGCGGGCCTGGGTCACCAGCAATTGCATGACGCGCTCGGCATTCAGCGGATCCAGCGCGGCGGTCGGCTCATCCGCCAGCAGCAGGCGCGGCCCGTGGGCCAAGGCACGGGCGCAACTGACCCGCTGGCGCTGGCCGACGGAAAGGTCCGCCGGTTTCTTGTCCAGTTGATCGGCAATGTCCAATTGTCCGGCCAGGCGCTTCACGCTGCCGTCATCCTTCAAACCCAGCAGTTTTCGCGACAACTCGATGTTCCCGCGTACGTCCAGGAAGCCCAACAGGCCACCGGTTTGCAGAACATAGCCCAGGTGACGACTGCGCAGCTCGGCCAAGGTGTCCTGTTGCGACGTACGCCACAGTTTGGCGATGTCCAGCGGCGCTTTGGCGGGCGTGAAGTCGAACTGAGCGGCCTGATCCGGCGCCAGCACCAGTGCCAGTAGATCGAGCAACGTGCTCTTGCCACACCCGCTGGGGCCGACCACCGCCAGTTGTTCACCGCCGCGCAATTGCAGCCGTGGAATCACCAGGCTGTAGCGCTGGCTGCCGGCGCCCCGGCTTTTGTGCACTGCGCTCAGGTTCAGCATCACGGCAGCGTCGACAACGGAACGCGGTACAAGGCATCGCCCGGCTCGGCATCGCCGAAACGCACCCAGTTGGCGAGGTCGTTGTGGAAGGTTTCGTAGAGACGGATCTTGGACTCCAGCTCGTCAATGAAATCTTCCTGCTCGGCCACGCTCAGGGACAGCCACAGGTCCTGGGTCATGTTCAGCGATTTGCTGCGGTACGGCAGCCCTTCCAGGTACTCGCCGAGGATGCCGCCGGTGGCCAGGTTGCCGCCCTTGCGCAGGGCCGATGGGTCGCGGCTCATGTAGGCACTGGCGCTGGCGATTTCCTGGAAGAAATCCTTGGGTGAGCTCTGGGTCTTGCGGGCCGCGTCGACGATCAGCTTCAGCGATTGCTGCAAATCGTTGAGTTGCAGCTTGGTCAGCATCACGCAGACCTGGAACGCCGGTAGCGCTGGGTTGGTCAGGTCGCGGTCGGCGGTCCAGGCGCTGACCAGTTGCGGCGCCTGGCTGGCGCTTTTGCGCCCGAGAAAATCCATATGCATGGCGTAGCCGACCGCCGCCGATTTGTCGGCCAGGCTCGGCGCGGCGCTCAGCAGCGGCACGCTTTGCGGCTTGTTGCTGCGCACCTGGTGCACGAGGTCGGCGAACACCGAGCCGATTTCGTCGACCCGTTCGCCAAACTTGCGCACATCGGCGCCCGGCACCGGGATGTACAAGTCGCCAATCTGCGGGTTCGCATCGGCGGTCAGCGTCCGGTACTGAGCCTGGGCGCCGCCATGGGTTTTCTTGCCGGCGTCGCTGAGCAGGTGCAGGGCGTAGATCTTGATCTGCTTGCCCAACGCCGCCTGACGTACTTCGGCCTCGTTCATTTGCGTGGCGGCAAACGGGTCGTTCTTGCGCAGCGCACCGGCGTCGGTGACCAGCAGGATCAAGCGCCCGCCGTAACCGGACCAGTCCATGCCCTCCACCGCTTCCATGACGCCGGCGAACGCATCTTCGTTGAACGAATGACTCGACACGGTGGAGGCCTTGACCTGCCGCGCCATTTCCAGGAACCGTTGCGGGTCGCGGCCCTGTTCCAGGGTGATCAAGGTCTTGGCGACGTATTCCAGGCCGGGGGTTTTCTGGGTGCTGCTGCGAAACCCCACCATGGCGAAGCTGACGCTATCGAGCTCGCCACGTTCACCGATGCGGGTTTGCAGTTGGTGCACCACATCGCGGACCTGATCGATGTAAGGCTGCATGGACACGGTGGTGTCCACCACCAGCACCACGGCGGTACGGAACGCGTCGGCGTTGGCAGTTGTGATCGGCGTGTTGGTCGCGGCTTTGGGGGCGCTGCCGGGGTCGATGGAGGCCACGTTCAGCAGCTGCACCGGCTGGCCGTTATCGTCGAAGCTCTCGCGTGAATCGAAGATCGGCAACAGGTAGAACTGGTTCTGCGGCACGGCGCTGGCGGTCGGCTCCAGGGCCAGCACTTGCTGGTTGTCCTGGGGGTTTTGCTGGGCCTTGAGCAGCGCGTTCTTGGCGGCTGCCGGATTGGCCAGCAATTTCTCGACTTCGCCAGGCTGACGCAGGAACATCACCGGCGCACGACCGGAGCGCTCGGTGAACTTGAGCACCAGGCTCTGCTTCCAGTCGCTGACCTGGGCGGCGGGCAACCAGCCATCGCTGCGTCCGTCGGTGGCCGCGCCGACCCGTACCCACGCGCCGCCATCCACGTCCTTGCGCTGATAGACGTACAGCACCGAAAACGCCGGCAATGCCTTGCCCGGCGCGGCGCCCGGTTCGACGGCGAGCTTGGCCCCCGGTTTGCTGAGCACGCGCTGGAACAGGGTTTTCTTGCCGGCCATCAACAGCGGACGCTGGCCGCCATCGGCCTCGGTCGCTACGGGCGGGTTTACCGGCGGCGCCACGGGGGGCTTGGCCGGCGGCGCTTCGGGCTTTTTCTCAGGGGTTTTGTTGACGGGCGGCGTGGACACAACCGGCGTCTTTATTTGTTTCCCATCATCGCCGGACAACCACCAGTAACCGGCGCCACCCAGCGCCAGCGCCACGGCCACCGCCACGGCGGCGAGGGCGAACACCGGCCCCTTGCGTTGCTCCGAGACCGAGGATTGAAGCGGCGGTTTTATCGGCGGCGGAACGGGTTTGGACTGCGGTTGAGGCTGCGGTTGTGAGTCCGCCGGGCCACTGGGAATGTCGATGGACATCGGCGTCAAGCCCGCCAAGTCATCCACCGGGGGCAGCGTGGTCGGCAGTTGCCACGACAACGGCCGGATCAGCGTCGCTTGCGCCGATGCCTCAGGCAGGTTATCCAACGCCCGCAACAACGCCGTCGCATCCGGGAATCGCTCCGCCGGGTCCTTCGCCAGCAACTTGCGCAATACGTCCTGATAACGACCGTGGTGCACCGGCAATTCCGGCAGCGGTTCGGTCAGGTGGGCCAGGGCCGTGGACAGCGCGTCGTTGCCGGTGTACGGCAGCTTGCCGACGAGGATTTCGTAGAGCACCACGCCCAGCGCATACAGGTCGGCGCGGCCGTCGATGTCTTGGCCGCGGGCTTGTTCCGGACTCATGTAGCTGGGCGTACCGACGGCAAAACCGGCCTGGGTGAACTGGGTGCGGTCGTCCAGCGACTTGGCGATGCCGAAGTCCGAGAGCACCGCCGTGCCATCGGCGCGGAACAGGATGTTGGCCGGTTTGACGTCACGGTGCACCAAGCCCAAACCGTGGGCATAGCCCAGGGCCGAAGCGATCTGGCGGATGTAGGTCAAGCCCTGCTCCGGCGTCAGGCCCGCGGCGATGCGTTCCTTGAGCGTGCCGTTGGGCAGGTACTCCATCGCCATGTAGTACAACTCACCGACGTTGCCGATGTCATGGATGGTGACGGTGTGTGGGTGAGACAAGCGCGCCAGGGTCTTGCCCTCGCGCAAGAAGCGCTCGCAGAAGGTCGGGTCGGCCGCCAGCGCCGCGGCCATGACTTTCAATGCCACCTTGCGCTCCAGTGAACGCTGGGTCGCCAGGTAGACACTGGCCATCGCGCCTTCGCCGATCGGCCCTTCAATGTCGTAGCCGGGGATGACAATGTTCAGGGTCAAGCTCATGACGGCACCTTCACAACGACCACGGTGATGTTGTCCGGCGCGCCGCGCATCAAGCCCAGGGACACCAGGCTGCTGGCAATTTCGCCGGGCTCGTCGTGGCTCAGCACTTCGCGGATTTCTTCGTCTTCGACGGTCTTGGTCAAGCCGTCGCTGCACAACAGGTAGCTGTCGCCGGGCACCAGCAGCAACTCGGTCATCGCCAGGTTCAGTTGCCCTTCGACGCCAATGGCGCGGGTGACAATGTTGGACCGTGGATGCACACGCGCCTCGGCTTCGCTGAGCAGGCCACTGTCCTGCAAGTCCTGGACGTAGCTGTGGTCCCTGGAAATGCCTTCGAGCACGCCGTCGCGCAGGCGATACAGGCGGCTGTCACCGGCCCACAGGCACATGCCACGCAGGTCGCGGGCGGCCAGTACCACCACGGTGCTGCCCATCATGGTCACGCCACGGTTGGCGGTTTCTTCACGCACGGCGGCGTTGACCCGCAGCAGATCGCTTTGCAGCGCCACGACGTATTCGTCCAGGGAACGACCCACGGCGATGCCCCGCAGGCTGTCGACGATCAGGCTGCTGACGTAGTCGCCCGCCGCGTGCCCGCCCATGCCGTCGGCGACCACCCACAGGCCGTTTTCCGGCAGGTCGAGGCAGGCGTCTTCGTTGACCTGGCGGACCATGCCGACGTGGCTCTTGCTTGCTGATTTGAAGGCTTTTCCAGCACTTGGACGCATCTACACAACACCTTCTTGGCCGAGCAAAAATTGCGCAAAATCGGCGGCGGCCGGCAATCCCTGGCACCGCATCAAACCGGGCGCGATGCGTTCCGAACCCTGGCCCCACCAGAGGCTGACGCCTTCGCAGGCCGACTCGGCCAAAGCACTCATCCGCTGCTGCGGGTCGGTGGCATCGAAGCGATGCAGGCTGGCGAAGCGGCTGCTCGGCGTGCGCGGCTGGCATATCGGGCTGCCGAGGGTGTCCAGCTGTTCGTTGAACGCTTCGAAACTGGCCTCCACGCTCAACGTGCTCAGCAGCAAATTCTCGACCCGCTCGAACCAGTCGTCAGCGCCACCGACCACCGAGGCCGGGTCCGCCTCCGAGTCGAGCAACACCGCGACGGTCAGCGGAAAATAGCGCCCGACCCGGTCGATGCTCGGCATCACCACACCAGCGGCGGCGTCCGGCCCGCACACGCCGGGGGCGACCATGAAGCGCCACAGCGGACTGACAAGGTAGGCATCCAGCCAGCGCTCGCCGAGGCTGGCCTGGCTGGCGAGCAAACCCGCCGCCAGCCACGAATCCCACGGGCCGACAAAGCTCTGGGGCAAGCCGCGGCTGACAAAATCCCCGCGGCTGGCCAGCTTTCCATAGAAACCCGGAGTACTCATAGACGCTCCGGCAGGCTGAAGCCACTGAGCACCCGGCTCTTGAACGGGTTGAAAGCGCTGTTGGCCCGTAGCTCATAAGAGGCGCTGGCGCCATCGACCCGCAGCCGCAAGTTGAAGCGGTCCGGCGAATTGCCGGCAGTCAGGTCCGACTGCTCCAGCAGGCGGAACCAGGCCCACGGTCCATCCAAAGTAATGCCGGAACGACCGCTGGATGAAGGCGGCATGATCGAGATCCGCACCACGCCGATGCTGCCGGGGTTCGGCCACTGCATGGCGGTCGGTCGGCTCGGGCCGTGGTCGTAGCTCAACTGCTGGCCGTCGAGGTCGAGCAGGAATTGGGTGATGGTTGAGTCCATCGCCACTGGTTTCAGCTCGAAACGCACCATCGGCTGGGTGCCGCCGGAACGGAAGAACGCATCGCGAATGGTCGCCGCGCGCTGGAAGGTCTGCAGCACGCCGGGGGCGATGCCGAGCTTCTGCGCTGCGCCGGGCTGCCAGCGCCAGGTCTGGGTCGAGGTGTCGACGTAGGGTTGCAGGTACTTGCGGAAGTAGTTGTCCATCACTCCGCCAACGCCGAAGAACTGGCCGAAGTCATCCAGGGTCGCGTCCCGCGCGCTGCCTGGCGACATCGGATAGCGTCCGGCCAGGGACTGGCGATAGATGTTCACCACTTCGCTGGTCCACGCCGCATTCAGTTGATTGCGCACGCCGCCCATCATGGTGTTGGTGGTGGAGTTGACCACCGACTTGACCAGGCCCTGCACCAGCGGCGGCTGGCGTTCGGCGTTGAGGCTGACGCGGGTGGCGGCGGCGCTTGCCTGGTTCTTGGCTTCGCCGAGCAAGGCGTCGCCGCTGGCACCGACCATGGCGCTAACCTGCACGTACAGGGCGTTCATGTCCGCCAGCAAGCCATCGATGGCCGCCGGTTCGCCTTCGTTTTTGCTGACGATGCTGTTGAGCTCGGCAAAGTGTGCGGTGATCGGGTCATCGCTGGTCGCCGGTGCGTTTTGTGTCGCCTGCTCCTGGCCGAGCAAGCTGCCCAGGCGTTCCTTGAGCTTGTCCACGCCGTCACTCGCTGGCACGCCTTGGGCGGCCAACAGGCGTTCGTCCTGTTGCAGATCAGTTTCCTTCGCCACCGCCACCAGCAGCTTTTTCAATGGCGAGGTCGGGCCGGAAATCACCCGCAGCACGTCGGCAGCCTGGGCCACGCTGGTGATCGGCACGAAGTCGATGTCGGCCAGCAAGGCGTCCCATTGACGCTGATAGTCCTGGAAGTACAGGCGACGCACATCGGCCGCAAGGCTGGCGACGTTCTGTTGATCAGCCTGTTCGTGGCCCAGCACCCATTGCTCTTCGGCCAAGGTGCCGGTCTGGCTCAGGCTGGTGAGCAAGAAGCCCTGGCGGTAGCCCTTGACGGTGAAGAACCCGCTCAACGGCTCGCCCAGCGGCTTGCCACTCTTGCGGCTGAACACCAGCGCGGCGTCACGGCCGGCGGCTTCGTTGATACGGAAGTCCGGGATGCTTTCGGGCAGGTTCTGGCGCTTGATGCGGTCGTAGACGCGTTGGGCCACCGGCAGTTGCTGCAACTGGCGGCGCAGGTCTTCGATCAGGCGCGGGTCCAGGCGCGCGGTTGGCGGGCGCCGCTCGAACAACGCCTGCAAATGCCCGGCCAAGGCCAGGCGCTGCTCGGCTGGCAGATCGCGCGGCAGGCTGCGGTCCCAGTCCAGGGCGATCCAGGCTTTGATGAAGTCGGCGTCGTAATGCTCGTTGTCGGCAAGCATCAGGTAGGCCTTCAAGCCTTCGTAGAGGAAATCCGAATTGCCGCCGCTGTGCAGTTGCTCTTCGATGCGCGTCAGCAGCCGTGGCGCGAACACCGCGATCAGCAGCTTGCGGTAGACGCTGCCGGACTCGGCTTCGAGCATGTCGCCCTGATACAAACCCAGGCCTTCAGCCCAGTCCGGGGCGTCGTCAGCCAGATGCTTTACAGCGTTGAGCAGCGGCAACACGGCGAGCACGTCGCGCTGGGCCGGGCTGAGGTTCTGCACGGTCTGGCCCAGCGGCGCGACTTTCTGGTCGACTTGGGCGATGTAGGCCTGGTTGGCGCGATAGCTGACCCACCACAAGGTGCTGACCACCAGCACCAGCACGACGGTGGAGGCCAACACGCCTCGGGCGATCCATTTGCGCCGACGCTCGACTTTCGGGTCGACGCCCACCAGCCCGCGCTCGGCGAAGGCCACGGCGGTGAAGAGTTTTTCGATGAAGTAGCTGCGCCCGGTGCCGGTCTGGCGCGCCAGGTGCTGGCGGTCCAGGTTCATGCTCTGGGCCATGGAACCGATCAGGCGATCGATCGGGCTGCCTTCCTGGGTGCCGCTGGTGAAGTACACACCGCGCAGCAATACGCGCTCTTCAAAGGCGTTGGGCTTGAACACGCCATCGAGGAAGCTTTGCAGGCAATCTTTCAGGGCGCCGAACTGCTGTGGGAAACCGTAGATCAAGTCGCGCCGCGCCGGGTCGCGTTCCTGTTGCAAGCGTTCCACCAGGCGGTCGTTAAGGCGCTGTTCGAGCAGGACGAATTCGCTTTGCAGGTGTGCCAGCGGGTTGTCGTTGCTCTTGCCATCGTCCAGGGCGAAGGTCATGCCCCAGACCTGGGCGCGCTCTTCCTTGCTCAGGTTATCGAAGTACTCCATGAAACCCGGCACCAGGTCGAGCTTGGTGAGCATCAGGTAGACCGGGAAGCGCACGCCCAACTGGGTGTACAACTCCTGGATGCGCAGGCGGATCGCCGCGGCGTGGGCGGCGCGTTCGGCGTCGCTGCCCAGTAGCAGATCCGACAGGCTGATGGCGATGAACGCCCCATCGATCGGGCGCCGTGCCCGTTGTTTTTTCAGCAGGCCGAGGAAGCCCAGCCACGCGGCTTTGTCGACCGTCGCGTCGCTGTCCTGTGTGGTGTAGCGGCCGGCAGTATCGAGCAGCACGGCCTGGTCGGTAAACCACCAATCGCAATTGCGTGTGCCGCCAACACCACGCACCGAACCGGCGCCCAGTTGCGCGGCCAGCGGGAAATGCAGCCCGGAATTGACCAGCGCGGTGGTCTTGCCCGAACCCGGCGGACCGATGATCACGTACCACGGCAACTCATAAAGGTTGCGACGCTCGTCGCCGCCCAGCTTGGCTTTCTTGAGCAACGCCAAGGCTTCGTCCATGCGCTGGCGCAGGGTTTCGAGTTCTTCGGCGGTGGCGACGCTGGTCGGGTCCGGAGGGGTTTGCTCGGCCAGGCTGCGCATGACTTCGGCGGCCTGCCGACGAGCCTGGATAATACGGAACACGCGGAAGGCGATCCATACCGCGAACACCAGGATGATCAGCGCCCAGCGGCGGCCTTCGGGCACCAGCCAATCGAGCAGCGGACCGACGAACCAGATGATCAGGCTCAGGGCGACCAGGCCCAGCAACGGAATGACCCAACGGGTCAGGAAACTGAAAAACGCCTTCACTCGACCCCCTCCGCCAACACTGTGATTTCAACCCGTCGATTGCGCGCGCGTCCCTCGGTCGTGGCGTTGGACGCCAGCGGCTCGGTGTCGCTGCGGCCTTCGGCGTTGAAGCGCTCGGGTTGGCCGGTCTTGGCCGAAAGAATGTCCAGCACTGACCTGGCCCGCGCTTCGGACAACGCCCAGTTGGACGGGAACCGGAGCGTGGCGATCGGCCGATTGTCGCTGTGGCCGGTGACCAACACCTGGCCCTTGACCTTGCGCACCGCGTCGGCGATGCGCAGCATCAGCGGCTGGAAATCGTCCTTGATGCTGGCGCTGCCCGAGGCGAACAGTTCGTCGCCACGGATGGTCACTACCGAGCGGTCGACGGCGTCTTCCACGGCAATCCGACCGGCCCTGATCTCATCGGCGAGGAAACCAGCCAGGCGGGGCCGTTCGATCACTTTCGGTTGCACCACGGGACGGTCGATGGTCTGCACCGGGATTTCACCGAGGAAATGAATGTTCTTGAACACCGGTTCGGCGTCGGAGGCCAGTTTCATGCGCAGGCCGAACAGCAACGCCAGCAACAGGGCGACGCCAATGGCCACGGCGATCCACGGCGGCATGAACTGCGCCAGGCGGTCGCGGGCCACGGTGACACCGCGCCAATGCGGCGACAGCTCGCGCTCGTGGTCGCCACGGGCGCTGCGAATGACGCCAGCGGTGCGCTCACGCAATGCTTCGAGTTGGCTGCGGCCGTCGTTCATCACCCGATAACGCCCCTCGAAACCCAGGCACATGCACAGGTACAACAGCTCCAGCAGGTACAAACGTTCCCGTGGGCTTTGCAGGCAATGCTCCAACAACTGGAAGACTTTTTCGCCGCCCCAGGCTTCGTTGTGCACGGTGATCAACAGGCTCTGCTTGCCCCAGTCACTGGCGCCGCCCCAAGGCGTGCTCAACACCGCTTCGTCCAGCGCGGTGCACAAGGCGTAGCGGGCCAGCAACACCTCGTTGCGCACCACGCCGGCGGCCTCGGCGCGCTCTTCGAATTGGCGCAGGTACGCCAGCAACTGTGCGCGCAGGCTGGCCGGCGCCGGGTGGGCGATGGTGCTGCGCAAGCGCGTCAGCAGGGCCAGCAACGGACCGGCGGCGCTTTCCAGCGGGTTGAGGCCCTGGGCCTTGCCGGTCAGGACAGGCGCGGCCGGCATCGACAGCGGCGCCGGCGAGGGTGCCGGTTGCCCCCGTCCCGGGTCCGGGCGGAAAGGGTCCGCGCCACGGCCACCGGGCGTCGGCATGAACTGGGTACGATCGTCGTTGCTCATCGCGGTTTATCCTCGGATCGCCCAGAAAGCCAGGTTCAGCCCCGGGAACTGGCCGGCGATGTGGAATGCAAAGCCGCCGGAGTTGCTCAGCTGTTGCCAGTGATCGCTGCCCCGGTCGAGTTCGTAGTAGGTGGAACCGGCGTGGTACGGAAGCTGACGCGGCGCCACCGGCAACGGCAGCAGGCCGATGCCCGGCAGTTGCAGGTTGACCAGGTCGCGGATGTGTTCCACCGAGCCGACCTTGCTCTGCTGGCCAAAGCGGCCGCGCAAGGTTTCGGCCGGCACATCGGCGCGCACCACCAGGATGAAACTGGCGCTGTCGAGCAGGGTCTTGTCGGCCAGCATCGCCACGTGAATACCGTAGGCTTTCTCGACGATCGGGATCGGCGTGGCCCGGCTGTCGATCAGCATCGACAAGGCCTCGCGCAGGGCCTGCATCACCGGTGCGTAGCTGAGCGCCAGGTCGTCGTGCTGGTATTGCGGGTATTGCTGCGGTCGTCGCCCGGCCGCGGTAAAGGTCGAGAACTCTCCGGCCAGGCTCACCAGTTCACTGTAGAAACGCTCAGGGTGCAGCGGCGTCACTTGGCTCAGGTGTTGAATCAACGGCTGGGCACGGTTGACCAGTTGCAGCAGCATGAAATCGGCGATCTCCGAGGCACCGCCGGCGCCGGAAGCCACCACGCGCCCGGCCAAGGCTTCGCCGCGTTGGTGCAGCAGGCCGAGCAATTCGCTGCGGAACGCCGCCAGCAGCTTGGAAGCCGTCACATCCAGCAGCGGTGGGATGTAAGTGTCATCGAGCACCAGGGCACGGTCGGCGCGTTTTTCCTTGATGCGCACCACGCCCACCGCCGCGTAGTCGCCGAGGCCGTCCTGCTCGGTCAACAAGCGCAACGCCCGGGAACCCACGGCCACCGGCGCACGGTTTTCAAACGGTGCGTTGTCGTCGCGCACTTCGCAGACCTGGCTCACGTAGCGGGCGGCGCCGAGCTCTTCGCCTTCATCGACGGTGTCGCGGGCACCGGCGCGCTTGAGCGGAAGGGCCAGGTACACCACGCCGTCGCGCAGGTTATCGTCGACATTCAGTGGCGTCGGCGCGAGGTCATCCTGGGGAATGTTGAACGGGGTGCCGTCCGGTAACAGGCCGCGTGCCGAAATGATCGCCAGCTTGCCCTGGGCCAACAGGCCCTGGTCGATCAGCAATTCGGAAAAACCCCAGGCGCCTGCCGTCAACGGGCGGCTGCGAGCGTCGATGAGGTTTTCCAGGTAACGGTCATGCTGCTGGAAGTGCTGCGTTCCAATGAACATGCCTTCCGACCAGACCACGCGATTGTTCCAGGACATGGGGGCTCCGATTGCTTATTGGGCAGGGCTGGATGGGGGGACGACGACGGCGCTGCGTACGGCGCGCACGTCGAGGCTGATCTGGTATTCGGTGTATTGGCGCGCCGGGACATTCATCACTGTGCGCCACAGCGACTGGTCCAGCTCGCGATAGCCCACCAGTATTCCGATGTGACGGGTGGCCGGGTCAAGGTCGCGTTGCAGGCTCAACTGTTGGTTGGGCTGGATCAGTACTTCGTCCTGGTCGATCAGGTCGGTGCCCAGCGTTGCCTGGGCCCGTTCGGCCAAGGCGAAATAATCGGCACGGCCGAAGGTCGCGGCATTCTTGAGCTCGAAGATACGCACCCGGACCGGTGCCGGCTGGCCAGTGGCGCCGGGGTTGAGCCCGGAGATGGCGTGAAAGTGCAGCTCGACCGCCGCGGTATCGGCCTGGGCCTCTTCGGGCTCGGGTGCGGCCGCATCCTTGGCGCACGCCGTCAGCAGCAGCGCTGTGGCGACGGCGAGTAAAAACCTGGGAATCATCCTGCGTCCTCAATGACGTTTGAGCTATCCGTTGTGTGCGTTATGAAAAGTGTTTTGGCCCGGCGACGCTCAAGGGCGTCGCTGTCGTGTGCTGTGTTCTTCGTAGGCACGGCTGAATTCACGACCGAACAGGTCCTGGAAATCTTCCTGGGCCTCGCGGGAGATGTTGCTGTAGAGCTCAGTGAATTGCTGCCAGTACTGGGCCTGTCGCGAACCGCTGAAAATGCCCGACAGTCCGCCGGGCTTGCCCATGCGCGCCTCTAACTGCGCCGGCTCGAAACGCGCCAGCAGATGCTTGATTGCCGCTTCCACGCCGGCCATCACCGCCAGTTGGTGGGCACGCAAATCATCGAAACTGTCGCGCACCGCCACGTCCGGCGCCATGAAGGCCTGGTTGCCGTGGCGCAACAGCAACAGCAGCGCCTCGTCGACATTGGGGGCGAACTTCAACGGGTTGTTTTCCACCGGCTGGATCATCGTCTGCTGGATGCGGAACTCGCCTTTGAGGCTGCTGCGGGCGCGCAGTACATCGATCAGTCCCTCGACCATCAGCCGATAGCTGCGCCCGATGCTCTCCATCTGCGCTTCGGCCTGGGCCTTGTCCAGTCGCAACTGATCCAGCCCGGCGCCACGCAGGAAGGCTCGCAGCAGGTCGGGCTGGGAAGTATCAACCGGGGTAGACAAGGATTCGGCACGGCTGACCGGCGCTTCGCGCACGGGCGCAGGCTCGATTGGCGCGCTGGCTTCGGCCAGCGGAACTGGCGGCACGGCAACGGACTCAAGCACAGGCTGCGGCGCGACGGCGATGGGCGCCACTGGCGTCGGTGCGGGCTTGTCGCTGAACGGGTCCCAGTCATCCGGGATCACCGGCGCAGAGGTCATGGCCACGGGCTCAATCACTGGCGGCGGGCTCGGGCGTGGAACCGGCGTAGGCGGACGGAAATCATGCTGCTCGGCCGGCACATGGTCAGGCTGAGCGGCGGGGGGGACGCTGGTCGGGGCAAGGAAGTCGAACAGGTCAGGCAGCGTGTCCATGGCCGACACGCCTTGAAATTGCGCAGGAACGGACACGGGCATCGGCGACGGCGAGTTCACCGGAGCACTCTGGCGGCCCATCAAGGCTTCGAAACTGCTGGGCGCTTCGGCAAACGGATTGCTGTCGGTCACCGGCAGGTTGAAGTCCACCCGCGCCTGGATTTCATAGTCACCGATGCGGATGACTTCGCCATCCTGCAGCGGCTCGCTGTTGCCTTTGCGCAGGCGAATACCGGCCTTGATCAATTCCACACCGTTAGTACTGTTATCGGTCAGGTAATAACGTCCGTCCTTGTATTGGATAACGCAATGTTTACCCGAGACCAAACGCTCCGGATCCGGCAGTACCCAGTCATTATCGGAATTACGGCCAATTGCCATCATTCCCTGGTCCAGCGTCTTTTCAGAACACTGGCCGGGGGTAATCTTGTGATAACTAGTGATAGTCAAACACAGCGGCATTTCGCCTCCTTGCTGAATACTTCTTGTCGGCGGCGATACATCGCGCCTAAGCCCACGAAAGCGCCTACAAACCTTGCCAAACACCGCGAAACGGCTTTTTGCCAGCATGATTGCTGATCTTAACCGGCTTGCGTGACAAAAAACCTGCGTCAGTACCTACTCAGACCTGCGAGTCGCGCGGGTTGTTAAGCACCTCACAACTGTCACATCGGCGAAATAGCTTACCTTGACAACGGATAAGTACTACACCAAAAATGCACAACTTCTTGAATATACATGATGGCACTATAAGATCATTGCGCTTTTATAGCGCCATTACCGTCAAGGAACATGTGGAGTTTCATCCGAAACTTTCGTGTGCACTGCCCGATTTCTTCAACGGGTGATAGGGAGATCGATCCAAGTGGATGTGCCTTTGTTGCTCGCCGCCGTTTCCGCGAATTCGCCTTGCGGTGAAGACTTGGAATATGACGCGGATTTCTTGCGCCTGGAACGCGATTCCCGAGGCCAGCCCGAGCGCAGCATGGGCGACTCGATCCTGCCCGCCGAACCGCCTGAATGGCGCAGCATCCAGCAGCAAAGCCTGGACCTGCTTGCGCGCAGCAAAGACCTGCGCATCACCCATTTCCTGTTGCAAAGCTCCCTGGCCCTGGAAGGCATTCCCGGTCTTGCCCGCGTATTGACGTTGATCAGCGAATTGCTCAAGCAATACTGGGCCGACCTGCATCCACGCCTGGATGCTGATGACGACAACGACCCCACCGTTCGCATCAATGCCCTCGCCGGCCTGACGTCGGACGTTACCATTGGCCTGCTGCGCGAAAGCATTCTGGCCCGCTCCCGGACCTTTGGTGCCGTCAGCCTGCGCGCCGCCGCCAACGCCAGCGGCCTGCAAAGTTTTGCCGATGAAAGCCTGGGTGCCGAGCAGCTCGCCGGCGCCCTGCTTGACAGCAATCCCGAGCAGCTGGAAATCATCCGCGCCGCCCTGCTGCAAGCCCGCAGCGCCGCCGAAGCCATCGAACAGCAAGTCAGCGACCAGGTCGGTTCCGCCCAAGGCGTGGACCTCGGCCCGTTGAAACAACCGCTGAAAATGGCCTTGCAGATTCTCGGACAGTTCGCCCCGCAGAGTGGCGACAGTGCCCTTGCCGATCCTGTCGAAGCCGACAACGCCGCACCGATTGAATACGCCAGCGCCCCCAGCGCACCGCGCAATACCGTCCCGGGAGAAATCAACAACCGCGACGACGTCTTGCGCAGCCTGGATCGGATCCTCGCGTACTACACCCGTCATGAGCCCTCTAGCCCGCTGCCGGTGCTGTTGAATCGGGCGAAGAACCTGGTGCACGCCGACTTCGCGGCCATCGTGCGCAACCTGATTCCCGACGGCATGAGTCAATTTGAAAACCTGCGCGGCCCAGATAGCGAATAAAAGCCAGCGGATCACGCAGTCACGTCATAGGTACCCCCGATGACGCCAACACCGTCGCTCAAGCGACCAGGAGCAGCAACGTGGCGAAGCAAAGTTCTCAGAAATTCATCGCGCGCAACCGCGCGCCTCGAGTGCAGATCGAGTACGACGTCGAGCTCTACGGCGCCGAGAAGAAGGTCCAGTTGCCCTTCGTCATGGGGGTGATGGCCGACCTCGCCGGCAAGCCTGCCGAGCCTCTGGCACCCGTGGCCGACCGCAAGTTCCTCGAGATCGACGTCGACAATTTCGACTCGCGCCTCAAGGCCATGCAACCTCGCGTAGCGTTCCATGTGCCGAACGAACTGACTGGCGAAGGCAACCTGAGCCTGGACCTGACCTTCGAAAGCATGGACGACTTCAGCCCCGCGGCCGTGGCTCGCAAGATCGACTCGCTGAACAAGCTGCTCGAAGCGCGCACCCAACTGGCCAACCTGCTGACCTACATGGACGGCAAGACCGGCGCCGAAGAAATCATCATGAAGGCGATCAAGGACCCAGCGCTGTTGCAAGCCCTGGCGAGCGCGCCGAAGCCCGCCGACGCTGAGCCCAAGGCTTAAGGACTAACGATCATGAACGATTTGGTACGCGACAATCAGCCCCAGAACTTGGGCGCCACCGAAGAAACCAGCGAGTTCGCCTCGCTGTTGATGCAAGAATTCAAACCCAAGACCGAGCGCGCCCGCGAAGCCGTCGAGACCGCCGTGCGGACCCTGGCCGAACAGGCCCTGGCGCAGACCGACCTGGTGTCCAACGATGCCATCAAGTCGATCGAGTCGATCATCGCCGCCATCGACGCCAAGCTCACCGCCCAGGTCAACCAGGTCATCCATCACCCGGATTTCCAGCAACTGGAAAGCGCCTGGCGTGGCCTGCACTACCTGGTCAACAACACCGAGAGCGATGAGCAGCTCAAGATCCGCGTGCTCAACATCTCCAAGACCGACCTGCACAAGACCCTGAAGAAATTCAAGGGCACCGCGTGGGACCAGAGCCCGATCTTCAAAAAGATGTACGAAGAAGAATACGGCCAGTTCGGCGGCGAACCTTACGGCTGCCTGGTCGGCGACTACTACTTCGACCAGTCCCCACCCGACGTGGAACTGCTGGGCGAGCTGTCGAAAGTCTGCGCCGCCATGCACGCTCCGTTCATTGCCGCCGCCTCGCCGACCGTGATGGGCATGGGCTCGTGGCAGGAACTGTCGAACCCACGCGACCTGACCAAGATCTTCACCACCCCGGAATACGCCGGCTGGCGTTCGCTGCGTGAATCGGAAGACTCGCGCTACATCGGCCTGACCATGCCGCGTTTCCTGGCGCGCCTGCCGTACGGCGCCAAGACCGACCCGGTGGAAGCCTTCGCTTTCGAAGAAAGCACCGACGGCGCCGACAGCTCCAAGTACACCTGGGCCAACGCCGCCTACGCGATGGCAGTGAACATCAACCGCTCGTTCAAACACTTCGGCTGGTGCTCGCGCATCCGCGGCGTGGAGTCGGGCGGTGAAGTGGAAAACCTGCCGGCCCACACCTTCCCTACCGATGACGGTGGCGTGGACATGAAGTGCCCAACCGAGATCGCCATTTCGGACCGCCGTGAAGCGGAACTGGCGAAGAACGGTTTCATGCCGCTGCTGCACAAGAAAAATACCGACTTCGCCGCGTTCATCGGCGCGCAGTCGTTGCAGAAACCGGCCGAATACGACGACCCGGACGCCACCGCGAACGCCAACCTGGCCGCCCGCCTGCCATACCTGTTCGCCACCTGCCGCTTCGCTCATTACCTGAAGTGCATCGTGCGCGACAAGATCGGTTCCTTCAAAGAGAAGGACGAGATGCAGCGCTGGTTGCAGGACTGGATCCTCAACTACGTCGACGGCGACCCGGCGCACTCCACCGAGACCACCAAGGCCCAGCATCCACTGGCTGCCGCCGAAGTGATCGTCGAAGAAGTCGAAGGCAACCCGGGGTATTACAACTCCAAGTTCTACCTGCGCCCGCACTATCAGCTCGAAGGGCTGACCGTGTCGTTGCGCCTGGTATCGAAACTGCCGTCGGCCAAGGGCGCATAAACACCGACCTTGATGTGATCGTTCCCATGCTCCGCGTGGGAACGCTGCGCGTCCGAGTGATGCGCAGCGACATCAGATGCGTGACCACGCAAAGCGTGGGAGCGATCAACAAAACGCAATGTGGTAGACACCACACAGGGAGAAAACATGGCTGTTGATATTTTCATCAAGATCGGCGACATCAAGGGCGAGTCCATGGACAAGGCCCACAAGGACGAGATCGACGTCCTGAACTGGAGCTGGGGCATGTCCCAGACCGGCAACATGCATGTAGGCAGTGGCGGTGGCGCGGGCAAGGTGAGCATCCAGGATCTGTCGCTGACCAAGTACGTCGACAAGGCTTCGCCGAACCTGATGATGCACTGCGCCAGCGGCAAGCACGTCGACAAGGTCAAGCTGACCGTGCGCAAGGCCGGTGGCGAAAGCCAGGTCGAGTACATGATCATCAACCTGGAAGAAGTGCTGATCACCTCCCTGAGCACTGGCGGTTCGGGCGGCGATGATCGCCTGACCGAAAACGTCACCCTGAACTTTGCCAAGGTGATGGTGGACTACCAGCCGCAGAAAGCCGACGGCACCAAGGAAGGCGGTCCGGTCAAGTTCGGCTGGAACATCCGTCAGAACGTCAAGGTGTAATCGAACACGCCTCCGGCGCCACGCGCCGGGGGTGTTTGGTGCTTGCTCGCAACCAATCTTTTCCCCTCCGGTATCTGAGTCATGGCCAAGCCTGCGTTTATCAATTTGTGGAAAGCCTATTCCGATTTGCTGGTCACCCATCCCGACGCGAAACCTTGCGACGGCCCTTGGGCGAACCAATGCGCGATTCGCATGAGCATCACGCTCAATAACGAACTGACCATCAAGGTCAACAAGTCCACCTACACCGAACCCAAATGTGCCCATGGGCATGCGCGTGGGGCCGAGTCATTGGCAAACTGGCTGTGGAAACATCATCTGGGCCGCCCGTTGATCCTTGGCGCAACGGCCGCGGACCGGCGCAAGCTGCAAGACAAGACTGGCCTGATTTTCTTCAAGGATTGTTTCCAGCAAGTGGGAGAAGCCTCGGAAGGTCGCACCGGCGATCATATCGACCTCTGGAACCGTGGCCTGACCCTAGGCTATGACGATCCGGCTTATCGATCCCGAGCGATCTGGTTCTGGGAGCTCGTATGATCAAGGCCCATTGCGCGATATGGGTCGGCTGCCTGTTGACCAGCCTGACCGCCTGTGCCCAGCAGCAATCGCCATCGGCAACCTCCTCCGTCCCGGTAGAGCATGTCGTCTCGATGGGCAGGCAAACGCTGACACTGGAGAACGACCAGGCGCGCTGCGCGCTGCGCAAACCCGACCAGACCCTGATGCCACTCGACTTGGCCTGGCCCTGCCAGTTCAGGGTCGATCGACAAGGCAAACCCCACGTCGAGACCTTCGGCGAGGTGCCTATTGTCATCGTTGTCCATGTATCTGCTGGCCCCCATAACAATCAGGAGTGTCGCTCCGAGTATCGCGCCATACGCCAGATCAATGGACAACTCGAACCCTCGATAATCGCTCGTACTGCCAGCTGCATGACTGGCGCAGGTGACCAGAAGAATTACACGGGCCTTTTCACTTGGTAACCGAAATCGCCACCCGCGATCGCCTGCAACCGTCCCTGCTGGACCGGCTGACCGACGACGATCCGAGCAACCCCAAGGAAAGCGCCGACAAGCGCGTGCTGTCCCTGACCCAATTGAAAGCCTCGGTGCTGCGGGACCTGGCGTGGCTGCTCAACACCACGTCTTTGCTTGACGCCGACGCCACGCTGCATACTCCGGCGGGCACCTCGGTGGTGAATTTCGGGCTGCCGGCGCTAGCGGGCAATAGCGCTTCGAACATCGATGTTCCTGCGCTGGAAAGCCTGATTCACCAAGCCATCGCCACGTTCGAGCCGCGCATCTTGCGCCACACCCTGCGCGTGCGCGCCCGGGCAACCGCCGAGATGAACCATAACGCCTTGAGTTTCGAGATCGAAGGCGACCTCTGGGCCCAACCGGTGCCGCTGCGCCTGATGCTGCAAACCGACCTGGACCTGGAAACCGGTCACGTGCGGGTGGTCAACGCCGACCAGCGGAGACGCCCATGAATCCGCGCCTGCTCGAGCTGTACAACCAGGAACTGCACCACGTGCGCGAAAGCGCGGCGGAATTCGCCAAGGAATACCCGAAGATCGCCAGTCGGCTGACCCTGGCCGGCATGGACTGCGCCGACCCCTACGTCGAGCGTCTGCTGGAAGGCTTTGCCTATTTGACGGCGCGGGTCCAGCTCAAGCTCGACGCCGAATACCCGACCTTTACCCACAACCTGTTGGAAATCGCCTATCCGCATTACCTGGCGCCGACGCCGTCGATGACCGTGGTGCAGATGCAGGCCGACCCGGACGAAGGCTCGCTGAGCAGCGGTTTCCCGCTGCCCCGCGACACCGTCCTGCGCGCCGCCCTCGGTCGTGAATCCCAGACCTGCTGCGAGTACCGCACTGCTCACGCGGTGACGTTGTGGCCGTTGCAAGTCAGCCAGGCCGAGTATTTCGGCAACCCGTCCGCCGTGCTCGGGCGCCTGGCCGCCAGCGAACCGAAAGCCAAGGCCGGCCTGCGCCTGACCCTGCGCACCGGCGCCGAGCTGCCGTTCAACAGCCTGGCCCTGGACAACCTGCCGCTGTACTTGAGCGGCGCTGACGAACAACCGTTCCGCCTGTACGAACAGCTGCTGAGTAACGCCTGCGCAGTGTTCGCTCGCCAGCCGGGCGGCGATTGGGTCGAACGGCTGCCGCAGGATGCGTTGCGCTCCCAGGGCTTCGATGACGCCGAGGCCGCGCTGCCAGTGGTGCCGCGGGCGTTCCAGGGTTATCGCCTGCTACAGGAATATTTCGCCCTGCCGCACCGCTTCCTGTTTGTCGATTTCACCCAGCTCGGCCGTGCGGTCAAGCGCTGCAACGGCCAGGAGCTGGAGTTGATCGTACTGTTCGACCGCCACGATCCGAGCCTGGAAGGCAGCGTCGGCGCCTCGCAATTCCTACCGTTCTGCACGCCGGCGATCAACCTGTTTCCCAAGCGCCTGGATCGCATCCACTTGTCCGACCGGGTCAACGAACATCATGTGATTGCCGACCGCACCCGGCCGATGGATTTCGAGGTGCATTCGCTGACCGGGCTGACCGGCCACGGCACCGGTCCGGAGCAGCCGTTCCTGCCGTTTTATGCGGTACGCGATCCGTCCCGCTATGGCCGCGACCAGGCTTACTACACCGTACGGCGCGAACCGCGCGTGCTGTCCAGCGATCAGCGGCGCAATGGTCCGCGCTCGACTTACGTCGGCAGCGAGACCTTCGTCAGCCTGGTGGACAGTCAGCAGGCGCCCTATCGCCACGACTTGCGCCAACTGGGCGTGACCGCGTTGTGCACCAACCGCGACCTGCCGCTGTTCATGAGCGTGGGCAACGGCAAGACCGACTTCACCCTGGCCGACAGTGCACCGGTGGGCGCGGTGCGGTGTGTGGCAGGTCCCAGTCGGCCACGGGCCAGCCATGCCCACGACGCCAAGGCCTGGCGGTTGATCAGTCAGTTGTCGCTGAACTACTTGTCGTTGAGCGAACAAGGCCAAGGCGCCGCCGCCTTGCGTGAACTGCTGCGCTTGTACGGCGACAGCAACGACGCGGCGCTGCAATTGCAAATCGAAGGCCTGCGCGAAGTCACCAGCGAGGCCTGCACCCGACGCTTGCCGATGCCTGGCCCGATCGTGTTCGGTCGTGGCCTGGAGATCACCCTGGAATTCGATGAAAACGCGTTTCGCGGCACCGGGGTGTTCCTGCTCGGTGCGGTGTTCGAACGCTTCCTGGCACGCTATGTGTCGATCAACAGTTTTACCGAGACGGTGATCCGTACCACC
Source organism: Pseudomonas sp. Z4-20 (assembly GCF_051131955.1). Classification (NCBI taxonomy): domain Bacteria; kingdom Pseudomonadati; phylum Pseudomonadota; class Gammaproteobacteria; order Pseudomonadales; family Pseudomonadaceae; genus Pseudomonas; species Pseudomonas sp. Z4-20. The sequence continues at coordinate 134,150 of NZ_CP071641.1, read as the reverse complement.
GAACGCGGCGAGATCATGCGATGGAAAGCCAAGCCCGGACGTCGTCCGACCCTGTGAGTACCCTGGAGGCGATGCACCAGGAACCCTGGGAATACGATTTTTTCCAGGCGTTGCGGCGCATCGAGTGCGAATCCCCCGAACTGCCGCGCCTGGGCCATTCCCTGCGCCTGGCCGATGACCCGCTGCGCCTCGGGCAGCAGGCCGAGTGCACCTTCGCCCCGGCGACCCTGGCCTCGGTGCAACCAGGCGTCGACGGCACGCCGGCGCGCCTGGAGCAGTTCTTCTTCGGCCTCGGCGGCCCCAACGGCCCGATGCCGTTGCACATCACCGAATACGTGCGCGAACGCCAGCGCAACAACGGCGACAGCACCAGTAAACGTTTCCTCGACGTGTTCCACCACCGCCTGCTCAGCCTGTTCTACCGGGCCTGGGCCGAAGCACGGCCAACGGTCAGCCACGATCGCCCGGACGATGATTACTGGTCGGCGCGCCTGGCGGCACTCAGCGGCCGGGGCATGCCGAGCCTGCTCAACCAGGGGCTGATTCCCGATACGGCGAAGCTGCATTACAGCGGTCACCTGTCGGCGCAAACCCGCTACCCGGACGGTTTGAAAGCGATCCTCAGCGAGTACTTCGGCCTGCCGGTGGAAATCGAAGAATACGTCGGCCAATGGCTGGAACTGCCGGAGCGCAGCCGCGTTGGTGTCAGCGCCCATCAACTGGGCGTGGACTTCTGCCTGGGCCGCTACGTCTGGGATCGCCAGCACAAATTCCGCATTCGCCTGGGGCCGCTCAAGCTCGTCGACTACATGGGCATGCTGCCAGGCAGCCAACCGTTCAATGAGCTGGTGGCGTGGGTCGCCGAATACCTGGGCCATGAACTGGACTGGGATCTGAATCTGGTCCTCGAGCAGCCTGAAGTCCCGGCGCTACAACTCAATGGGCGCTTCCGCCTGGGTTTCAACACCTGGCTGGGACGCCCCGAAACAGATGCCAACGATCTAATACTGGCCCGGCACTACGCCGATCAGGCCAACACCTCACAGACCTCAAGGAGCCATGAGCATGGGTGAAATCAGTCGCGCCGCGTTGTTCGGCAAACTCAACAGCGTGGCCTACAAGGCCATCGAAGCCGCCACCGTGTTCTGCAAGTTGCGCGGTAACCCCTATGTGGAACTGGCCCACTGGTTTCATCAGTTGCTGCAATTGCAGGACTCGGACCTGCATCGCATCATCCGCCAGTTCAACATCGAGCCGGCGCGCCTGGCCCGCGACCTGACCGAAGCACTGGACCGTCTGCCACGGGGTTCGACGTCGATCACCGACCTGTCCTCCCATGTGGAAGAAGCGGTGGAACGCGGCTGGGTCTACGGCAGCCTGATGTTCGGCGAGAGCCAGGTGCGCACCGGTTACCTGGTGCTGGGCATCCTCAAGACCCCAAGCCTGCGCCACGCGCTGCTGGGCCTGTCGTCGGAGTTCGACAAGGTCAAGGTCGAAGCCCTCAGCGAGCGTTTTGACGAATACGTCGGCGACTCGCCGGAAAACGCCCTGACCGCCAGCGACGGTTTCAACGCAGGCGCCGTGCCCGGCGAAGCCAGCGGCGCGATGGCCCCCAGCGCCATGGGCAAGCAAGAAGCCCTCAAACGCTTTACCGTGGATCTCACCGAACAGGCTCGCAGCGGCAAGCTCGACCCCATCGTCGGCCGTGACGAAGAGATCCGCCAACTGGTGGACATTCTCATGCGCCGCCGGCAGAACAACCCGATCCTCACCGGTGAAGCCGGCGTGGGCAAGACTGCCGTGGTCGAAGGCTTTGCCCTGCGCATCGTCGCCGGCGACGTCCCGCCGGCCCTCAAGGACGTTGAATTGCGCAGCCTCGACGTGGGCCTGTTGCAGGCCGGCGCGAGCATGAAAGGCGAATTCGAACAGCGCCTGCGCCAGGTCATCGAAGACGTTCAGGCCTCGCCAAAACCGATCATCCTGTTCATCGACGAAGCCCACACCCTGGTGGGTGCCGGCGGCGCCGCCGGCACCGGCGACGCGGCCAACCTGCTCAAGCCGGCCCTGGCCCGCGGCACCTTGCGCACCGTCGCCGCCACCACGTGGGCCGAGTACAAGAAGCACATCGAAAAAGACCCGGCGCTGACCCGCCGTTTCCAAGTGGTGCAAGTGGCCGAGCCGTCGGAAGACAAGGCGCTGCTGATGATGCGCGGCGTGGCCTCGACCATGGAAAAACACCACCAGGTGCAGATCCTCGACGAAGCCCTCGAAGCTTCGGTCAAGCTGTCCCACCGCTACATTCCCGCGCGCCAGCTGCCGGACAAGTCCGTGAGCCTGCTGGACACCGCCTGCGCCCGCGTCGCCATCAGCCTGCACGCCGTGCCGGCCGAAGTGGACGACAGCCGTCGGCGCATCGAAGCCCTGGAAACCGAACTGCAGATCATCGCCCGTGAGCACGCGATTGGCGTGGTCATCGGCACTCGCCAGACCCACAGCGAAAGCCTGTTGAACGCCGAGCGCGAGCGCTTGGCCGAGCTGGAAAGCCGTTGGGCCGAAGAGAAAACCCTGGTGGACGAACTGCTCGCCACCCGCGCCACCCTGCGCGAGCGTGTCGGCGTGGTGGACAGCGAGGACAACAGCGAAGCTTGCGACAACGAAAGTCACCAACTGCGCGAAAAACTGGTGGACCTGCAACAGCGCCTGACCGCCCTGCAAGGCGAAACCCCGCTGATCCTGCCGACCGTGGATTACCAGGCCGTGGCCTCGGTGGTCGCCGACTGGACCGGTATCCCGGTGGGCCGCATGGCCCGCAACGAACTGGAAACCGTGCTCAACCTCGACCAGCACCTGAAAAAACGCATCATCGGCCAGGATCACGCCTTGCAGATGATCGCCAAGCGCATCCAGACCTCCCGCGCCGGCCTCGACAACCCGAGCAAGCCGATTGGCGTGTTCATGCTCGCCGGCACCTCCGGCGTGGGCAAGACCGAAACCGCCCTGGCCCTGGCCGAAGCCATGTACGGCGGCGAGCAGAACGTCATCACCATCAACATGAGCGAGTTCCAGGAAGCCCACACCGTATCCACCCTCAAGGGCGCGCCACCGGGTTACATCGGCTACGGCGAAGGCGGCGTGCTGACCGAAGCCGTGCGGCGCAAACCCTACAGCGTGGTGCTGCTGGACGAGGTGGAAAAAGCTCACCCGGACGTGCATGAGATTTTCTTCCAGGTGTTCGATAAAGGCGTGATGGAGGACGGCGAAGGCCGGGTGATCGACTTCAAGAACACCTTGATCCTGCTCACCACCAACGCTGGCACCGAGCTGATTGCCCAGGTCTGCAAGGACCCGCAAAACGTGCCCGAGCCGGAAGAAATCGCCAAGGCCCTGCGCCAGCCGCTGCTGGAGATTTTCCCGCCGGCCTTGCTCGGACGCTTGGTGACGATTCCGTACTATCCGCTCAGCGACGAGATGCTCAAGGCGATCACCCGTCTGCAACTCAACCGCATCAAGAAGCGCGTGGAGAGCACTCACAAGGTCTCGTTCGACTACGACGACGCAGTGATTGACCTGATCGTCTCGCGCTGCACCGAAACCGAAAGCGGCGGCCGCATGATCGACACCATCCTGACCAACAGCCTGTTGCCGGACATGAGCCGCGAGTTCCTGACCCGCATGCTTGAAGGCAAGGCGTTGGCCGGCGTACGGATCAGCGCTCGGGATAACGAATTGCAATACGACTTCAGCGACGCGGCCTGACCTGCAGGAACGCGATAACCGTGTGGGCGCGCTTGCGCCCACATGGAACTCGGCGCCGCCAGCTCATACAACTTGCACGGGACACTCGATGTTATTCAACCAAGCCTCACGCCTGGCAAAAATCACCAGCCCCCTGGGACCCGAGGTGCTGTTGCTCAAGGACATGGGCGGCGGCGAAGAGCTGGGGCGGCTGTTCAACTACGAGTTGCAGTTGCACTCGCTGGACAACGCCATCGATCTCAACCAGGTGCTCGGCAAGCCCATGTGCGTGAGCGTTCAACTGGATGGCGGCGGTGAGCGGCATTTCCACGGCATCGTTGCGCGCTTCAGCCAAAACATCGACCAAGGTCAGTTCGCCAGCTACCAGGCCACGCTGCGACCCTGGCTGTGGCTGCTGACGCGCACCTCCGATTGCCGGATTTTCCAGAACCTGACCATTCCGCAGATCATCAAGCAGGTGTTCCGCGACCTCGGCTTCTCCGACTTCGAAGACGCCCTCAGTCGCCCGTATCGCGAGTGGGAATACTGCGTCCAGTACCGCGAGACCAGCTTCGATTTCGTCAGTCGCCTGATGGAACAGGAAGGCATCTATTACTTCTTCCGCCACGAGCAGGGCCGCCATGTGCTGGTGCTGGCCGACGCCTATGGTGCCCACACCACGGCGCCCGGCTACGGGTCGGTGCCCTACTACCCGAAGAATGAGCAGCAGCGCGAACGCGATCATATCCATGACTGGCACCTGGCTCAGGAAGTCCAGCCCGGCTCGCTGGAGCTTAACGACTACGACTTCCAGCGCCCCAGCGCCCGCATCGATGTGCGCTCGGCCATGCCGCGCCCCCATGCCGCCGGTGACTATCCGCTGTACGACTACCCCGGCACCTACGTGCAAAGCGCAGATGGCGAACATTATGCTCGCACCCGCATCGAAGCCTTGCAGACCCTGCATGAGCAGGTCGAGCTGGCGGGCAACGCCCGCGGCCTGGGTTCGGGGCACCTGTTCAGCCTCACCGGCTTTACTCGCCAGGACCAGAACCGCGAATACCTGATCGTCGGCGCGCGTTACTACGTCTCCCAGGAGAGCGGTGAATCCGGTGTCGGCGCGCCCTCGGCGCAATTTGAAAGCAGCCTGACCTGCATCGACGCCCAGCAAAGCTTTCGCCCGATGGCGATTACCCACCGCCCCATCGTCAAGGGGCCGCAAACCGCCTTGGTGGTCGGCCCTAAGGGCGAGGAAATCTGGACCGATCAGTTCGGCCGGGTGAAGGTGCATTTCTATTGGGACCGTCACGACCAGTCCAACGAAAACAGCTCATGCTGGATCCGCGTGTCGCAATCCTGGGCGGGTAAAAACTGGGGTTCGATGCAGATTCCGCGCATCGGCCAGGAAGTCATCGTCAGCTTCCTCGAAGGCGACCCGGACCGGCCGATCATCACCGGCCGCGTCTACAACGCCGAACAGACCGTGCCCTACGACCTGCCGGAAAACGCCACCCAGAGCGGTATGAAAAGTCGTTCCAGCAAGGGCGGTACGCCGGCGAACTTCAACGAAATCCGCATGGAAGACAAAAAAGGCGCAGAGCAGTTGTACATCCATGCCGAGCGCAACCAGGACATCGTGGTCGAGGTGGATGAAAGCCATTCGGTGGGCCACGACCGCAACAAAAGCATCGGCCACAACGAGACGGTGACCATCGGCAACAACCGGCTGCGCATCGTCAAGCAGGAGGACATCCTCTCGGTGGGCCAGCGCAAGACCGACAGCATCAGCCAGAGCTACGTCATCGAAGTGGGCGAGAACCTGCGCCTGGTCTGCGGCGAAAGCATCCTGGAGCTCAACGCCAGCGGCCAGATCAACCTGACCGGCGTGCAAATCAGCTTCTATGCCAGCGGCGATGCCGAGTTCAACACCGGCGGCGTGCTGCACCTGAACAACGGCGGCGGTCCCGGCGCCACCCCGGACGGCCAGGGCGTCAAGGCCAGCATCGACGCCAACGTCGCCGCCGCGTTCCCGCCGCCCAAGGGCTAACCAGGAGATAGATGCCCCATGACTTACCGTCTCAACGAATTCCAGCTCCAGCTACCGCCCAGCGAACTGCTGGACGCCTCGATCAACATCCTCAAGTTCCCCGAATTGGGTACGTCCTTGATCGTCAGCCGTAGCCTGTTGGCCGAGGGCGAAACCTTGCAAAGCAACCTGGACGAGCAGCTCAAGCGCCTGGAAAAACAGGTCCAGGACCTGCGCTGCCAACCAGGCGCCACGTTGCGTGTGGGAGCGAACCAGGAAGTCGAAGCCATCGAACTGCGCAGCCAGTTCAACAAGGGCAACGAAAAGGTCTTCCAGTTCCAGTTGGCGCTGGTACTGCCAGGTACTCGCAAGATGCTTGCCTTGAGTTACGTGAAGGCCGAGAAGCTGGGGGATGCTGAGGCGGCACATTGGGCGACGATCAAGGGTTCGCTGATATTCGACGCTCCGGCCGGATGAGCAACGTGCATGTCTGACGCACTCTGGGCCGCCCGCCTGGGTGATGCACTCAACCACACCTCGATGATGGCCGACATCCTCGGCGGCGTGCTGGAAGTGGCGGCGAACATTGCAATCACGGCCGTGGCGACGGCTGCCGTAGTGGCGGCCACGGGCATTACCGTGGTCACCGGCGGCCTGGGCTGCTTTGTGCTCGGTTTGGTGGTGGGCACGGTGGTCGGCCTGGCGATGAGCAAGACCGGGGCCGACAAGGGCCTGAGCAATATATGCGAAGGCATCGGCAACGCCCTGTTTCCGCCCACGGTGCAGGCCAACATTCTCACCGGCTCCACCGACACCCTCACCAACAACATCCCCGCCGCCCGCGCCGCCGGGGCGATTGAATCCCACGTTGCCCCCGCCGGTACGGAGCTCGAGGCGCCCGAGCCTGAAGAAGAGCCCAGCTACCTGGACATGGCCGGAAACTTCTTCTCGCAGATGTGGCGCCCCACCGTCGCCTCGCCCGCCCCAGGCGCCGTGCCCAAGCCGGAAGACTTGGTCATCTGCACCAAGCACCCGCCCATGCCGCCGCAGTTCATGGCCGAAGGCTCGGAGAAAGTCACCATCAATGGCCAGCCCGCCGTGCGCAGCGGCGACCGCAGCACCTGCGATGCGACGGTGGTGTCGGCCGGGCTGATTTCCCCTGACGTGACCATTGGCGGCGGCTCAGTGGTGGTGCGCGAGATCCGCAGCGGCAAGACGCCGGGCGTGGGCCTGGCGGTCACCGCGTTGCTGATGCTCAAGGGCGGCAAGGGCAAGTTCTTCAGCAAACTGCCGTGCATGCTGGTGGGCGGCGCGGTGTCCATGGCCGCCAGCAGCGCGGCGAACGCGGCCGCCAATGCGGCCATGGGTTCGTCGAACCCGGTGCACGCCGCTACCGGGGCCAAGGTGCTAGGCGGTGACGAGGACCTGGATTTCGTCTTGCCCGGCATCCTGCCGATTGACTGGCAACGCTTCTACAACAGCCGCGACGAGCGCCGTGACAGCCTGTTCGGCGCCGGCTGGAGCGTCGCCTACGAAGTCCAGGTAGAAATCCTGCCCCACCTCGACGGCGGCGAAACCCTGATCTATACCGACGAACAGGGCCGCCCCATCGACATGGGCTCCATCCCCTTGGGCGGCGCGGTGTTCAGCGTCGGCGAAGGCCTGGCCGTGCGCCGCCATGTGAACGGGCAATTGCTGATCGAGAGCGAAGACGGCCTGTACCGTTTGTTCGAACCTTCGCCAGCCAACCCATCACACCTGCGCCTGAGCCAATTGGGCGACCGCAACGACAACCGCATCCACCTCGACTACGACGACACCGGACGCCTGATGCGGCTGCGCGACACCTTCGACCTGGTGCAAGTCGAGCTGATCCGCGCAGGCGAACGCGTCACCCACATCGAGCGCCTCTACACCGACCAATCCCGCGAAGTGCTGGTCAGCTACGCCTACGACGCGGCGAACACCCTCGCCGAAGTGCGCGACGCCACCGGCCAGGTGCAACGGCGCTTCAGCTACGACGCCGGGCAACGAATGGTCGAGCACCAACTGCCCAGCGGCCTGCATTGCTTTTACGAATGGGCCCTGATCGACGACCAGGAATGGCGCGTGGTCCGGCACTGGACCGACGAAGGCGACGCCTACCAGTTCGACTATGACCTCAAGGCTGGCATCACCCGCATCAGCGACAGCCTGCAACGGGTCAGCATTCGGTACTGGAACAGTCAGCACCAGATCACCCGGTTCAGCGACAACCTCGGCCAGACCTGGTTGTTCGAGTGGAACGATGAGCGCCAGATGCTCGGTGCTACCGATCCGCAGGGCGGGCGCTACACCTATAGCTATGACGAGGCCGGCAACCTCAGCCAATCCAGCGATCCGCTCGGACGCATTGAGTCCGTCTTATGGCTCGATCATTGGTCGCTACCGTTAGTAGAAACCGACGCCGCCGGCAACAACTGGCGATACGAATACAATCGCCGCGGCAATTGCATTCGCGAAACAGACCCTCTGGGCCTCGTCACCCGATATCGCTACAACGCTCACGGACAGATCACAGAAATTGTCGACCCCACCGGCAAAAGCAACACCTTGCGTTGGAACGCTATGGGGCGGCTGGCTGAACATATTGATTGCTCCGGCTATTCGACAAAATTCAGCTATGACCATCGCGGTTATCTGCAGGTCATCACGGATGCGCTCGGCGAGCGCACTGTCTATGAACATGACACACGCGGCCGCCTGCTGCGTTATCAGCTGCCCGATGGCCGCGTCGAACAATACTTGCGCGACGCAAGCGGTCAACTCACCCGTTACATCGATGCGGCCGGTCACACCACCGTCTATCAGCACGATGGTCGCGGACACGTTCGCCAACGCATCGATGCCCATGGAAGGTCGGTTCAATTCAGCTACGACGCTTATGGACGCCTCCAGGCGCTAACCAACGAAAACGGGGAAAGCTATCGATTTGCCTGGGACGCCGGCGACAGGATGATCGAGCAACAGGACCTGGATGGCAGCGCCCGACTTTATGCCTACGATAAGCTGAATAACGCCATTCGCGAAACACACTGCCCTGCCCCTTTTGGCCAGGGTATGGCGCTGGTATCCAACAGTCCCATAGAGCCCATCGTTCATCACCTTGAGCGAGATGCGGCCGGGCGGCTGATTGGCAAAGTGACGGCAGACGGCCGAACCGCGTACACCTACGATGCAGTGGACCAACTCATTGCCGTCACCTTTACAGACAATCAGGGCAACCAAAAAGACCTGAACTTTGCCTACGACGCCATCGGCCAACTGCTGGAAGAGCAAAGCTCGGCTGGCTGCCTGCGGCATCATTACGATGAGTTGGGCAGCCTGATACAAACGCAGCTGCCTGACGGTCGTCGACTCAATCGGTTGTATTACGGCAGCGGCCATCTACATCAACTCAACATCGACGGGCAACTGATCAGTGATTTCGAGCGCGATCGATTGCACCGTGAAGTCCTTCGCACTCAGGGACGACTCATCACCCGTAGCGAATATGACCGGGGCGGACGTGTGCGCTCGCGCCTGCAACGTCATGCGGACCAGTCGACACTACTGCCACCTGTGGCGCAGAAACAATTCAACTACGACCCCAATGACAACCTGATCAGTCGCTTCGACCAGACGACCAGCGGTGATCGCCAACGGCTGCTGCACTACGATGCGACGGGGCGCATTCTCGCCAGCCAAGACAACATCCAGGGCCCGAGCGAAACCTTCGCCTACGATGCTGCCGCCAACTTGCTGGATGGCCCACAACCCGGCGCCGGGCTGGTGGTGCATAACAAATTACTGACCTATCAGGACAAGCGTTATCGTTACGATGCCTTTGGCCGGATGATCGAAAAACGCAGCGGTGGCCATCGGGTACAACGCTTTTTCTACGATGCCGAACACCGTTTGATCGAGGTGCATAACCGCAGCGATTCCCAAGATACGGTCGTCCGAATGACCTATGACCCACTGGGTCGTAGGACGGCGAAAACCGAACATGACAGTCGTGGTTATCCACTGGGTGAAACACGCTTCATCTGGGACGGTTTGCGGCTGCTTCAAGAACACAAACACAGCCAGTGCAGCGTTTACCTCTACGACACGGAAAGCCACGAACCCATCGCCCGAGTGGATGGTATCGATGCTCAACAGAACATCCACTACTACCACAATGATCAGAACGGGCTACCCGAGCAGCTCTCGGACGCCAAGGGCGACATCGTCTGGCAAGCGCGCTACCGCGTGTGGGGCAACACCGTTGAGGAAGTGCGTGAGCCTCACTACATCGAAGAACAGAACCTGCGCTTCCAAGGCCAGTACCTGGACCGAGAGACGGGCCTGCACTACAACACGTTTCGCTTTTACGACCCGGATATAGGGCGGTTTACGACACCCGACCCCATCGAACTGCTGGGCGGAATCAATCTCTATCAATACGCCCCCAACCCGCTCGGCTGGATAGACCCCTGGGGCTGGTCATGCCACGGCAACTCAAAAACCAGTCGCAAACCGCAACATGGTTACGAGATCGTGGACACGCGCACGGGTAAAGTCGCCAAAACCGGCGTGAGTGGCGGCAAGATAAAAACAAACGGAAAATCCGTACGCGCCGAGACCCAGGTGAGGAAATGGAACAACGAACCGGGTAACACGGGACGTTACGAATCCAGAGTCATCAAAAAGGTGCCGGCCGGCCCAGGTGCTCGTTGGAAAATCGAGCACTGGGAGCGAAGAAACGCAAATCGACGCAGGCAGGAACTAGACCCAGCGAGGCATTCAAGACCATGATCTTAAAAGAAATCTACCTGTACCCCGACCTGGGCGAATTCAGCGACGACATTATTCGTCCGTTTCGCGACCAAAGCCGATCGATCTGCAATTTTCTTGAGCGCCACCTGAGTGCAGAAAAATTCGAAACGCCCAACTTCAAGAAAATCTGCTTTGTCGGCACCCGCCAAACCGTCAACGAGCCCTATGTAAACTCCAGCGGTGCGCTCATCGTCAATGTCAGCCTGGATACCGAACAGTATAAAAAATGCACATCGGTCAACGAGCTCAATGAGTTCTTTATACAACGGTTGTTGGAAGGCCTGGAAACATGCCGCCCGCACATAGCGTTGCCGCTTGATCTGCTGAAAAACGCAATGGATGAGTTCCGTCGCAACCACTATAAAAACGAGTGGACCTTCAAGCAGAAAAAAATAAAAGGGTCGGACTATGTCTGCGCCCTGGAGTGCCAGTTAACCATCGACTGCTTCCTCATGAACTTCAAGGTCTTGAGGAAAGACACACCGGTGCTCGACAAAGAAATCATGCGAACCGCGCCCGACGAAATAGCGTTCGGTCCGTACCTCAAAGACCTGAAGGAAGAAGGCGGCAGAATAAAAGTCATCGACAAGTCCGGCGTGGCCTTCTATACCACCACGGTTTCTAGCTTGGACAAGCTTTGACAGCTGTCCAAAGGGCGAAATGCCGATCGAGCCAACACCACAAAACACAGATCACGTGGCGAGGGAGCTTGCTCCCGCTGGGTGGCGAAGCCGCCCCAAAACAGACTGACGCATTCTCCAGATAAACCGCATCAACCGGTTCACGACGACTGCCGCCGAGCGGGAGCAAGCCCCCTCGCCACACCGTCACCCCCGCAAAAACGCCCGGTGCAGCTCATCCAGCGTCCGGAAATGATGCACCGGGTTTTCAGCGCTCAGCTCGTCGAAACTGCCAAACCCATACCCCACCGCCGCCGCGTCCAGGCCGTTGCTGCGGGCGCCGATCAGGTCGTGCTTGCGGTCGCCGATCATCAGGGTGTTGGTCGGGTCGAGGTTTTCTTCGGCCATCAGGTGGGCGATCAGCTCGATTTTGTTGGTACGGGTGCCGTCGAGTTCGCTGCCGTAGATCACCTTGAAGTGCTTGGCGAAGTCGAAGTGGCGGGCGATTTCCCGGGCGAATACCCAGGGTTTGGACGTGGCGATGTACAGCTGCCGACCCTGGCCGCCGAGAGTTTCCAGCAGGGGCAAGACACCGTCGAAGACGCGGTTCTCGTAAAGGCCGGTGACCTTGAAGCGTTCGCGATAGAAGTTCACCGCTTCCCAGGCCTTCGCTTCGTCGAAGTCATAAAACTGCATGAACGCTTGCAACAGCGGCGGGCCGATGAAGTGTTCGAGGCGGGTCAGGTCGGGCTCATCGATGCCCAGTTTGCCCAAGGCGAACTGGATCGAACGAGTGATGCCTTCCCTTGGATCGGTGAGGGTGCCGTCGAGGTCGAACAGTACGGTCTGGTAATGCATGAAAAATCCTGGTCAGTGGCGGGACGGTTCAGGGCTGGTCGTAACCTTCGGCCAGATGCAGATCCTTGAGTTTTGCGTAGTTAGCCGCGCTGTAGGTGAAAAATGCCCGCTCCTTGTCGGTCAGCGGCCGGACCTGCTTCACCGGGCTGCCGACGTAGAGAAAGCCGCTTTCCAGGCGCTTGCCCGGCGGCACGAGGCTGCCAGCACCGATGATGACGTCATCCTCGACCACGGCGCCGTCCATGACGATGCTGCCCATGCCGATCAGGATCCGGCTGCCGACGGAGCAGCCATGGAGCATGACCTTGTGGGCGATGGTCACGTCGTCGCCGATCAGCAACGGGAATCCATCCGGGTTGAACGGACCGGCGTGGGTGATGTGCAGCACGCAGCCGTCCTGGACGCTGGTGCGCGCGCCGATGCGGATGCGGTGCATGTCGCCGCGAATGACCGTCAGCGGCCAGACGGAGCTGTCTTCGCCGATTTCGACGTCGCCGATCACCACCGCGGTGCTGTCGACAAAAGCCCCACGGGCAAGCCGCGGGCTGTGGTTCTGGTACGTGCGAAGGGTCACGATAGGCTCTCTCTTATCCGGTGATAGGCGCTGCTAGCTGCGGTGAACGTCGATTGTAATTAAGATGGGCGCATGTTTCTTCCAGCCAAGGTGTCAACCGTGAGCGTGAACAACCCTCTTTTGCAGCCCTACGACCTGCCGCCCTTCTCGGCGATCCGTGCCGAGCACGTGCAACCGGCCATCGAGCAGATCCTGGCTGACAACCGTGCGGCCATTGCCGAAATCCTCAAGACCCAAGTCCAACAGCCTACCTGGGCCGGCCTGGTGTTGGCGATGGACGAGCTCAACGATCGCCTGGGCGCGGCCTGGAGCCCGGTCAGTCACCTGAACGCCGTGCGCAACAGCCCGCAACTGCGTGAAGCCTACGAGGCTTGCCTGCCGGCGTTGAGTGCCTACTCCACCGAGCTGGGCCAGAACCGCAAACTGTTCCAGGCCTTCGAAGCCCTGGCGAACAGCCCCGAGGCGGCCGGTTTCGATGTGGCGCAGAAAACCATCCTCGAACACTCCCTGCGTGACTTCCGCCTGTCGGGTATCGACCTGCCGCCCGAACAGCAGAAGCGCTACGCCGAAGTGCAGAGCAAACTGTCCGAGCTGGGCAGCCGCTTCTCCAACCAACTGCTGGACGCCACCCAGGCCTGGACCAAGCACGTCACAGACGAAGCCGCCCTCGCCGGCCTGACCGACTCGGCCAAGGCACAAATGGCCGCCGCGGCCCAGTCCAAAGGGCTGGACGGCTGGCTGATCAACCTGGAATTCCCCAGCTATTACGCGGTGATGACCTACGCCGAAGACCGCGCCCTGCGCGAAGAAGTCTACGCGGCCTACTGCACCCGCGCCTCGGACCAAGGCCCGAATGCCGGCCAGAACGACAACGGCCCGGTGATGGAGCAGATCCTCGACCTGCGCCAGGAACTGGCTCAATTGCTCGGTTTTGCCAACTTCGCGGAACTGAGCCTGGCCACCAAAATGGCCGAATCCAGCGATCAGGTACTCAGCTTCCTGCGCGACCTGGCCAAGCGCAGCAAACCGTTCGCCGCCCAGGACCTGGAACAACTGAAAGCCTACGCCGCCGAACAGGGCTGCCCCGACCTGCAAAGCTGGGACAGCGGTTTCTACGGTGAAAAACTGCGCCAGCAACGTTACAGCGTCGCCCAGGAAGCCCTGCGCGCCTACTTCCCGATCGACAAGGTGCTGAGCGGCCTGTTCGCCATCGTCCAGCGTCTCTATGGCATCGAGATCGCCGAGTTGAAAGGCTTCGACGCCTGGCACCCGGACGTTCGCCTGTTCGAAATCAAGGAAAACGGCCAGCACGTCGGTCGTTTCTTCTTCGACCTTTATGCCCGCGCCAACAAGCGTGGCGGCGCCTGGATGGACGGTGCCCGCGACCGTCGTCGCACCTTCGAGGGCGTCCTGCAAAGCCCGGTCGCCAACCTGGTGTGCAACTTCACCCCGGCTGACAGTGGCAAGCCGGCGCTGCTGACCCATGACGAAGTCACCACCCTGTTTCACGAGTTCGGCCACGGCCTGCACCATCTGCTGACCCGCGTTGAACATGCCGGCGTGTCCGGCATCAATGGCGTGGCCTGGGACGCCGTCGAGCTGCCGAGCCAGTTCATGGAAAACTGGTGCTGGGAGCCCGAAGGCCTGGCGCTGATTTCCGGCCATTATGAAACCGGTGAACCGCTGCCCCAGGACCTGCTGGAGAAAATGCTCGCGGCGAAAAACTTCCAATCCGGCCTGATGATGGTCCGCCAGTTGGAGTTCTCGCTGTTCGACTTCGAATTGCACGCCACCCACGGCGACGGCCGCAGCGTGCTGCAAGTGCTCGAAGGCGTGCGCGACGAGGTGTCGGTGATGCGCCCACCGGCCTACAACCGCTTCCCGAACAGCTTTGCGCATATCTTCGCCGGCGGCTACGCGGCGGGTTATTACAGTTACAAGTGGGCAGAAGTGCTGTCGGCCGATGCCTTTTCCAAATTCGAAGAAGACGGCGTGCTCAACGCCGACACCGGCCGCGCCTTCCGCGAGGCAATCCTGGCCCGCGGTGGCTCCCAGGAGCCGATGGTGCTGTTCGTCGACTTCCGTGGCCGCGAGCCATCGATTGACGCACTCTTGCGCCATAGCGGCCTGAGCGAGGACGCGGCAGCATGAGCGAGGGGCCTGTGATTACCAAACGACGCTTTATCGCCGGGGCGGTCTGCCCGGCGTGCAGTGAGCCGGACAAGTTGATGATGTGGAACGAAGACGGCGTGCCGCACCGTGAATGTGTGGCGTGCGGTTATTGCGACACACTCAACGAGCAAGGCCTGTCGGTGCCCAAGGAATTGGGCACCCGGGTAAACACCTCGGCGCTGAAGACGCCTGACGCCAAGGTTCAGGCGGTGCAGTTTTTCCCCAACCCCAAGTTGAAGAAAAAAACCGACTGAAATCTTAGGCATCAACTTCCGGGCCGCCCGGTCCGGAAGCGATACTTATATACCGCCGCGTCAAACCCCTTCCTCTCCAGACTGGTCCGACACGCTCAGACTGACAGGAAGTCTCCATGCACCCCGCCGAAAACCCGCTGTTGCAACGTTATGACTTGCCGCCTTTTTCCAAGATTCAAGCCGAACACTTTTCCCCGGCCCTCGATCAGATCATCAACGAGAGCCGCGCCAAAGTCGCCGAGATCATCAAGACTCAAGCACCCTTTCCCACCTGGGACGACTTGGTCCTGGCCATGGATGAAATTCATGCGCGACTCAAGGGGTTCGGTTATGTGCTGGAGCGCCTGGCTTCCACCAGGACCGAATCAGCCTGGGAACAGGCTTCGCTCGACTGCACCCCACGCTTGCAACAGTTCAAGCGGTCGTTGAAGCAGAACCCCGAGCTGTTTCAGTTATTTCAACGCTTGGCGGACAGCGAGATAGCCAAGCATTTCTCCCCAGTGAGAACGAGGACCCTGGAAAAGATCCTCAGGCAATTTCGCCGTAACGGATGGGGGTCCGATTCGCAGCCGGTTCTGAAGGACTTGCAGCTGCGCATCCAAGGCGCCCGAAGCCTGTTCCTGGAACATTTGCATGAGGCCAACAAGGCCTGGAGCCGAACATTTGATGATCAAGCCCGATTGAGTGGCCTGCCGCTTTCCTTCAGGCAGCGAATGGCCGCGCAGGCTCGTGAACAGGGGCGCACGGGATGGTTGCTGACCCTCAATGAGGAATCGTTTCGCATCGTCATGCGTTACGCGGACGATGCCGTCCTACGCAAGCAGGTGTATGTCGCCTACAGCACGCGTGCGTCCGATCAGGGGCCGCATGCCGGCGTGTTCGACAATGGCGACGTGCTGTGGCAGTTGCTCAGGGATCGCCATGAGCTGGCAACCTTGCTGGGCTATTCGAATTACGCTCAGTTGGCGATCCTGCCGGAACAAGCCCAGTCGCCCGAAGAGGTCCTGGCATTCCTGCAAGGCATGCTGCAACAGCAGCAAAGCGTGTTTATCCAGGACGCCGCGCAGTTGCAGGCATTTGCTCAAGCCCAAGGTTTCAGCAGCCTGCAGCCGTGGAATTATCAATATCTGGCGCAAAAGCTCCGCCATCGAACGACGGGCGTCTCGGAACAGACCGTCAGCGCCTGGTTTGAGTTGGAATCGACATTTTCACAGCTGTTGCGGATGGCAAAAGACCTGTTTGGCGTGGACATCATCGAACGTCGGGACGTGGCTACTTGGCATCCGCAGGTGCGTCTTTTTGAGGTTCGCGAACGGGGCGAGCTCCTCGGCTACCTTTATTTCGATCCGTTCGAGGACGCTGATCAGGATAGTTTCCCGAACACCAGCACCCTGCGAAACCGCCGCATCACCGCCGAGGGACGACCTCGCTATCCGATTGCCACGCTGCACGGCTGGTTGCCGCGTGGTTCAAGTGACAGCCCCGTGCTGCTGGACCATCGTCAACTGCGAACGCTTTTTCACGAACTGGGCCATTGCTTGCACCATGTGTTGAGCCTGGTGGAGTATCGTGCGGTGTCGGGCATTTCCGAACTGTCCCGGGATGCCGCCGAATTTGCTGGCGTATTGTTCGAACAATGGTGTTTTTCCAAGGAATGCCTGGTTCGGTTGTCCCGGCATTACCAAACTGGCGCGCCCCTGCCAGAGCCGATTGCCGAACAGTTGCTGGCGTATCTCAAAATCCAGGCCAGTTGGGACACGGCTGCGTTCTTGCGCGATGCCCTATTCGACATGGAGCTGCACCGCAGCCATGGCGACGGGCGAACGGCCCAGCAGGTATTTGACCAAGTCAACGCCCAAGTGGGGCATCTGCCCGTGTTTGCAAACGAACGCTGGCCCAACGGCCTGGATTACATCGTCACGGGGTATGCCGCCGGCATCTACGCCTATGCCTGGTCGAAACGTCTGGCCGACACCGTGTTCAAGCGATTCCAGCGCAACGGGCTCTACGATAGGCAAACGGCCAAAGCCTTGCGCGAGACGATTCTCGAACGGGGCGATTCACGGCCGCTGTCCGAATCCATCGCCGCGTTCCTGAAAGCGACCGATCATCGTGCCGGCGCGAGCACCTGAGGGTCGAGGTGCTGTGCGGTGGTCGTTGAGTTCACCCAGCTTTTCAACGAACAGAGCGCGAAGACGCTGGTGCTGCAATCGCCGTTCTTCAAGGCGAGACGAAGCTTTTCCACATCGGCCTGCATCATGTAGCGAACGCCATCCTTGAAGTGGTGGCTGTCGCCGAATCCGCCTTCGGTCATTTCGTCCAGGGCGTCTTCCTTGCTCCAGCCCTGGACGACCACCCTGTACATGGCGGCCACCAACCCGGTGCGGTCCGAGCCGTGCTTGCAATGCATCAGCACCGGGCCGTTGGCCTCGGCGTCCTGGACGGCGCGCAAAGCCTTGAGGATGTCGCTGTCGTCGACGTGATTGGTGCGATAAGGCAACTGCACTTGCCGGATGCCGGAGGTCGACAACCAGTTGGCATCCGACTCGGGCAGGAATGTGATGACGGTGCCGATATCGAGTTTGGCCAGCAAGGGCAACGCAGCGCCGTCCGGCAAGGCGCTGCGATAAAGCGTGGGCGACATCTGGAACAGGTGGTAGCGCTCGGCCACTGGCTGGGCCCATTCATCGGGCCTCTGCGCAACATCGGCGGCTTGCGCCGCAGAGTCGGCCACCGCGAGCAAGGCCAGGCAGAGCATCAACACAGAGAAGCGCTTGTACATGACGTTAACCAGCAAGTTGGAAAGGCTGCAGTCTCGGCTCGCTCCGGTTAAAGACCTGTGAGAAAGATGTCAACGCGCTGTGAATCAGCCAGGGACCAAGCGCGCGGGCGCGGTCTGCCGAATGGCACTGGTCTAAATCGGATTCGCAGAATACTGTATGCACATACAGCTTTCGGAGTAATCCTATGTCCGTCCCCCTTCCGCCCCGCGGTCGCGGCACCGCCACCAACCCGCATAACCGCTTCGCCCCGAGTCGTTCGGTGGTTGAGGATGACGGTTGGTACCAGGAAGTCCCGCCCACCCAAGGCACCGAAGTGCGCATCGAAACGGCGAAGACCATCATCACCCGCAATACGTCGCCGGACATTTCGTTCGACCGCTCGATCAATCCTTACCGTGGCTGCGAACATGGCTGTATTTATTGCTACGCGCGGCCCAGCCATGCCTATTGGGACATGTCGCCCGGACTGGATTTCGAAACGAAGCTGATCGCCAAGACCAACGCCGCCGATGTGCTGGAGGAACAATTATCCAAGCGCGGCTATCAATGCGCACCGATCGCCCTGGGCTCCAACACCGACCCCTACCAGCCGATCGAGCGCGAGCAACGGATTACCCGCCGAATCCTGGAAGTGCTGCTGCGCTATCGGCATCCGGTGACCATCGTCACCAAAGGTTCGCTGGTCCTGCGGGACTTGGATCTGCTGACCGAGCTGGCGCAACAGCGCCTGGTCAAGGTGATGATCAGCCTCACCACCCTGGACGATGAACTCAAGCGTATCCTCGAACCGCGCGCGGCAGCGCCCAAGGCGCGGTTGCGGGCGATCAAGGTGATGCGCGAGGCGGGCATCGCAGTCGGTGTCCTATGCGCGCCGATCATCCCGATGATCAATGACAGCGAAATCGAAAGCCTGCTGACCGAAGCCCGCGCCGCCGGCGCGCAGACCGCCTCCTACGTCATGCTGCGCCTGCCGCTGGAAGTGGCGCCGCTGTTTGAAGAATGGCTGCAGGCGCACTATCCGCAACGCGCCGCTCACGTGCTGAGCCTGGTGCGCCAGAGCCGCGGCGGCGAGCTGTACGACAGCCGGTTCGGCGCGCGAATGCGCGGCGAGGGGCCTTTTGCCGATCTGTTGGCCCAGCGCTTCAGCAAAATGCTGAAGCGTTTGAGCTTTGATCGACGCGATGTTTACAATCTCGACTGCGAGGCGTTCTGTCCGCCGGGCCGACAGATGTCATTGATTTAACTACAATTGGTCTTGAATCGAATCTTGGGCCATGACCGCGCAAACGCGCCGCAGCGGCCTGTTTATCCCTTGTAAGATACGGTTTAGAGCCTTCCATTCAGTTTGAGTTAAGTTTCGGCGGCTACCTTGTTCAGCGAGTGACTGACGGGTCGGGCATCTCGACCTGGATGTTTTTTAACCAGCCACTGGCGTCGTAACCGTCAAAGAGGATGAATCATGAGTGACAAGGATAAACAGCCGTTGGCTGCGTCGGCTTCAGCCCAACCCGAGGCGGAGACCGCCGATGCAGCGCTGCAGCATATTGTTGACGGCTTTTTGCATTTCCATCACGAGATCTTTCCGCAACAGGAAGAGCTCTTCAAGAAACTCGCCACCGCCCAGACACCACGGGCGATGTTCATCACCTGCGCCGATTCGCGCATCGTGCCCGAGCTGATCACCCACAGCTCCCCCGGCGACCTGTTCGTGACCCGTAACGTCGGCAACGTCGTTCCCCCCTATGGGCAAATGAACGGCGGCGTTTCCACCGCCATTGAATACGCCGTACTGGCCCTCGGTGTGCAACACATCATTGTCTGCGGCCATTCCGATTGCGGCGCCATGCGTGCGGTGCTCAACCCCGACACCCTGGAAAAAATGCCCACGGTAAAAGCCTGGCTGCGCCACGCCGAAGTGGCCAAGACCATGGTTCACGACAACTGCCCGTGCGGTGATGAGAAGCAGACCATGCCCATCCTCACCGAAGAGAACGTGATCGCGCAGTTGCAGCATTTGCGAACGCACCCCTCGGTGGCTTCTCGCATGGCCAGCGGCCAGTTGTTCATCCATGGCTGGGTGTACAACATCGAGACCAGCGAAATCAAAGCCTTTGACGCGGACCGGGGCTGTTTCCTGCCGCTCGATGGCAGCCATCCGATACCGGTGGCGACGCCCAAAGCGCGCTTCTAAGCGCTCCTAAAAATCCTTGCATGGTTCAAAGCCTTGCCCGCTATTTCGCGGGCGGGCCTCGCCATGCCTGAAGAAATCTTCGGGAGAGTCGCCATGCGTGCTGCTCAATTAAAAGCTGTTCTGCCACGGGAGCTCTTGGCTTCCGTGGTTGTGTTCCTGGTGGCGCTGCCCTTGTGCATGGGTATTGCCATCGCGTCCGGGCTGCCACCCGCCAAAGGTTTGATCACTGGCATCATCGGTGGATTGGTGGTCGGTTTCCTGGCGGGCTCCAAGCTGCAAGTCAGCGGTCCAGCCGCCGGCCTGGCGGTGTTGGTCTTCGAGCTGGTGCGCCAGCATGGCGTGGCAATGCTCGGGCCGATCCTGCTGCTGGCCGGTCTCCTGCAGTTATTGGCCGGACGCTTTCGCCTCGGTTGCTGGTTCCGGGTCACCGCGCCTGCGGTGGTGTACGGCATGCTGGCCGGTATCGGCGTGCTGATCATTTTGTCCCAGGTCCATGTGATGCTCGACGCAGCGCCCAAGCCCTCGGGACTGGATAACCTGGCGGCGTTCCCCGCGGCAGTGGCCCAGGCTTTACCGTCGTTCGGTTGGCAGGCGGGTCTGCTCGGTCTTTCGACAATTGCCGTGATGTGGCTGTGGGAAAAATTTCGTCCTCACAGCCTGCGCTTCGTTCCCGGCGCCCTGCTCGGCGTTGGCCTGGCAACGGCTGCGAGCCTGTTGTTGGCCTTGCAGGTCAAGCGCGTGGAAGTCCCGGAAAATATGGCCGAAGCCATCGACTGGCTGCGCCCGGCCGATCTGCTGAACCTGGCCGACCCGTCGGTGCTGATCGCGGCGTTCGCCGTCGCTTTCATCGCCAGTGCCGAAACCTTGCTCTCGGCGGCCGCCGTGGACCGAATGCACAGCGGCGAACGCGCCGATTTCGACCGCGAGCTGTCCGCCCAAGGTATCGGCAACATGCTGTGTGGCTTGCTCGGCGCCCTGCCGATGACGGGTGTGATTGTGCGCAGTTCCGCCAACGTGCAGGCCGGCGCAACCACACGGATGTCGACGATCTTCCACGGCCTGTGGCTGCTGCTCTTCGTGCTCTTGTTGTCCAGCGTGCTGCAAAGCATTCCGGTGGCGAGCCTGGCGGGCGTGTTGGTGTACACCGGTTTCAAACTGGTGGACCTCAAGGCGTTTCGCAGTCTGGGCCGTTATGGACGGATGCCGATGTTCACCTACGCCGCGACGGCGCTGGCAATCATCTTCACCGACCTGCTGACCGGCGTGCTGATCGGTTTCGGCCTGACCTTGGCGAAACTGGCGTGGAAAGCCTCGCGCCTGAAGATCAGCCTGATCGATCTGCCCCAGGACGGTGAGATGGAATTGCGCCTGGTGGGCGCGGCAACCTTCCTGAAGGTGCCAGCGCTGACCCAAGTGCTCAATACCGTACCGGAAGGCGCGACCGTGCATGTGCCGCTCAACAACCTGAGCTACATCGACCACTCGTGCCTGGAATTGCTGGAGGAATGGGGCCGGGCGAATGCCAGCAAGGGTTCGAAGCTTTTGATTGAGTCGCGCGGACTCAAGCGCCGGCTGGAAGGACGATTGCGTACAACCGTTGGGGTTGGCGCAACGGCTTCCTGACATCCCCATCAAGCACCATGGAAGCGAGCTGGCTCGCTTCCATGGTTCGGCTGTCGCTAAGGATCAAGCCGCCGGCTGATCCAACTCAAGACCCACGCCCAAGCGCCGTGACATGCACGGCCAGCGCTTCCAGGCCGCGCCGGTCTGCGGGCTGCTGAGTTTCTCGCGGTAGGTTTCTACCGACTCCAGTGCAAACGTCTCGTCGTTGAGCATCTCATCGAACGTGTGATGCACCACCTCATCGAGTTGGTTGGCAAATTCCTCGCCGATCAACTGGTGAGCAATCAGATTGGCGACCGTCATGTCCAAGGGGATCAGTGGCTGGCCGAAATGCTTGATGTACAGGTCGTTGACCTCTTCGACAAACCGGTGCGCCAGGTAAGCTTCGTCCAGCAGGCTGTCGAGCCCGACGTGCCCGGCCATGATCGTCGGCGGTTGGAGGAAGTACTGTTCGGCGATTTTCAGTACGGGTTTGATCTGCGACTCGATACCCGCCTCCCTGGCGACGTCATTGGCGGCGTCCAGCAGGTCAGGCACTTCATCGATGTAGGCAGCGACAAACCGCGCCAGGACGTCATTGGCGTTGGCGTCCGGCAATTGGATGGCACGGTGCAGGGTCGGCAACTGGGCCGTCAATTGACGGGTCAACAGGCCGGTCTCAGCCTCGTGTTGTTGGGCTTTTTGGATCTGCTCGCGCAATGCGGCGGTGTTCATGACAACTCCAGGAAACAACGGCAATGAAATAGGAATGACATAACTTAGCTGGCGCAAATTGACTCCTAAGACCTATTTTTCATAACTGCCCCTTCCTTGATGCGTCGCTGTTATATCGGTTTGCCATCACTCAGGTTCGCATCCTTCTCCATTCGTGGGCTCTAGCGCAAGCCCCGGCTGTTTCAAACGATTTACGCCGTCGCGTTGCGAGGTTGCAGGTGCTGTCTATACTCGGGTTGGAATGGAGTTAGCTGATGACACCCGATTGCATGTGCAGCAAGGCGCGGCGAATCAAGTGAGTAGTCTGAAGTAGCCGATCCCTTGCCGCAGGCGTTACGCCTACGGGATAACAAGAACGATAAGGGGAACCCGCAATGACGCGACATCCACACGTATGGATGGGCCTCCTGTTGTGGTCGATTTTCAGTCAGGCGCAAGCGGCCTGGACTGTGAATATGGCGCCTGGAGCGACACAGATCAGCAACGCAGTATTCGACCTGCACATGACCATCTTCTGGATTTGTGTGGTCATTGGCGTCATTGTCTTCGGCGCCATGTTCTGGTCGATGATGATGCACCGCCGCTCAACCGGCCAGAACGCCGCGCACTTCCATGAAAACACCCGCGTCGAAATCCTCTGGACCATCGTGCCCCTGCTGATCCTGGTGGCCATGGCGGTTCCGGCCACCGCCACCCTGATCAAGATGTACGACTCCAGCGAATCGGAGATCGATATCCAGGTCACCGGCTACCAATGGAAGTGGCACTACAAATACCTGGGCCAGGACGTCGAGTTCTTCAGCAACCTGGCCACGCCTGCCGAACAGATCAACAACCAGAGCGCCAAGGGTGAACACTACCTGCTGGAAGTCGACAAGCCGCTGGTGCTGCCAGTCGATGCCAAGGTGCGCTTTCTGGTGACCTCCGCCGACGTGATCCACTCCTGGTGGGTGCCGGCGTTCGCGGTCAAGCGCGACGCCATTCCCGGGTTCGTCAACGAAGCCTGGACCCGTGTCGACAAGCCCGGCCTGTATCGCGGCCAATGCGCCGAGCTGTGCGGCAAGGACCACGGGTTCATGCCGATCGTGGTGGAGGTCAAGAGCAAGCCCGACTACGAGAAATGGCTGGGCGAACGCAAGGCCGAAGCCGCGCAGCTTAAAGAGTTGACCAGCAAGGAATGGACGCGCGAAGAACTCGTCGAGCGTGGCGACAAGGTCTACCACACCACGTGCGTGGCCTGTCACCAAGCCGAAGGCCAGGGCCTGCCGCCGATGTTCCCGGCGCTCAAGGGCTCGAAAATCGCCACCGGGCCGATCAAGGATCACCTGGACATCGTCTTCCACGGCAAACCCGGCACCTCGATGGCAGCGTTCGGCAAGCAGCTGTCGGAAGTCGATATCGCCGCGGTCGTGACCTATGAGCGTAACGCCTGGGGCAACAACAAGGGCGACATGGTGACGCCCAAAGAAGTGCTGGAACTCAAACAGGCGGACAGCCAATGAGCCGGCCTGACGTTCGTTCCCGCAACTGGCCGGGGCTCGTTGCCCCGCGCCGACCAGCCCATTCGTTCGAAGGAGACAGGACATGAGTGCTGTGATCGATGACCACGGTCATGCCGGCGCCGACCACGCCCACGGCCCCGCCAAAGGCCTGATGCGCTGGGTACTGACCACTAACCACAAGGACATCGGCACCCTGTACCTGTGGTTCGCCTTCTCCATGTTCCTGTTGGGCGGCTCGTTCGCCATGGTGATCCGCGCCGAGCTGTTCCAGCCGGGCCTGCAGATCGTCCAGCCGGAATTCTTCAACCAGATGACCACCATGCACGGCTTGGTGATGGTCTTCGGCGCGGTGATGCCGGCGTTCGTCGGCCTGGCCAACTGGATGATCCCGCTGATGATCGGCGCGCCGGACATGGCCCTGCCGCGCATGAACAACTTCAGCTTCTGGTTGCTGCCGGCGGCGTTCCTGATGTTGGTCTCGACGCTGTTCACCCCCGGCGGCGGGCCGAACTTCGGCTGGACCTTCTACGCCCCGCTGTCCACCACCTACGCGCCGGAAAGCGTGACGTTCTTCATTTTCGCGATCCACCTGATGGGCATCAGCTCGATCATGGGCGCGATCAACGTGGTCGCCACCATCCTCAACCTGCGTGCCCCGGGCATGACCTTGATGAAGATGCCACTGTTCGTCTGGACCTGGCTGATCACCGCATTCCTGCTGATCGCCGTGATGCCGGTGCTGGCCGGCTGCGTGACGATGATGCTGATGGACATCCACTTCGGCACCAGTTTCTTCAGTGCCGCCGGCGGCGGAGACCCGGTCTTGTTCCAGCACGTGTTCTGGTTCTTCGGTCACCCCGAGGTGTACATCATGATCCTGCCGGCCTTCGGCGCCGTCAGCTCGATCATCCCGGCTTTTTCGCGCAAGCCGCTGTTCGGCTACACCTCGATGGTCTACGCGACGGCAGCCATTGCCTTCCTGTCGTTCATTGTCTGGGCGCACCATATGTTTGTGGTCGGCATCCCGCTGGTGGGCGAGCTGTTCTTCATGTACGCCACCCTGCTGATCGCCGTGCCCACCGGGGTGAAGGTGTTCAACTGGGCCAGCACCATGTGGCAAGGCTCGCTGACGTTCGAGACGCCGATGCTGTTTGCCGTCGCGTTCGTGATCCTGTTTTCCATCGGGGGGTTCTCCGGGCTGATGCTGGCCATCGCGCCGGCGGACTTCCAGTACCAGGACACCTACTTCGTGGTCGCGCACTTCCACTACGTGCTGGTGCCTGGCGCGATCTTCGGGATCTTCGCCTCGGCCTACTACTGGCTGCCGAAATGGACCGGCCACATGTACGACGAAACCCTCGGCAAGCTGCATTTCTGGCTGTCGTTCGTCGGCATGAACCTGGCGTTTTTTCCGATGCACTTCGTCGGCCTGGCGGGCATGCCCCGGCGGATTCCCGACTACAACCTGCAGTTCGCCGACTTCAACATGGTTTCGTCCATCGGTGCGTTCATGTTCGGCACCACGCAGATCTTCTTCCTGTTCATTGTGATCAAGACCATCCGCGGCGGTGAGCCGGCACCGGCGAAGCCGTGGGATGGCGCCGAAGGGTTGGAGTGGAGCGTGCCGTCGCCGGCGCCGTATCACACCTTCACCACGCCGCCGGAAGTGAAATGAACACCACAGGGTTAGGTGCCCGGAGCAGCGTCCATGGCTGATTCGATTTCGCTGAAAAAACTGGTCACCCGCCTGTTGCTGGTGGTGGTGGCCATGTTCATCTTCGGATTTGCCCTGGTGCCGATCTACGACGTGATGTGCAAGGCGTTCGGCATCAATGGCAAGACCGGCGGGCAGTACGAAGGCGAGCAGACCGTCGACGAATCGCGGCAGGTTCGGGTGCAGTTCCTGTCGACCAATTCGGTGGACATGGTCTGGGACTTCTATCCCAAGGGCGATCAATTGGTGGTCCAGCCGGGGGCGGTCAACGAGATGGTGTTCGTCGCCCACAACCCCACCAACCGGCCGATGAGTGCCCAGGCGGTACCGAGCATCGCACCGAGCAACGCCGCGGCGTATTTCCACAAGACCGAATGCTTTTGTTTTACCCAGCAAGTGCTGCAACCCGGCGAACGCATCGAAATGCCCATGCGCTTCATCGTCGACCGGGACATGCCCAAGGAAGTGAAGCACCTGACGCTGTCCTACACGCTGTTCGACATCACTGCCCGTCATCCACCGGTGGCCGTAAACACTGAGCGATAGCGTGCCCGATAAGGAGAACAATAAATGGCAACTCATGAACACTATTACGTTCCGGCCCAAAGCAAATGGCCGATCATCGCCACGGTCGGGATGTTCGTCACGGTGTATGGCCTGGCGACCTGGTTCAACGACCTGAAGGCCGACCGTCCGGATTCCAATGGCCCGCTGATCTTTTTCGTCGGCGGCCTGCTGGTGGCCTACATGCTGTTCGGCTGGTTCGGCGCGGTCATCAAGGAAAGCCGCGCCGGGCTGTACAGCGCACAGCTCGATCGCTCGTTCCGCTGGGGCATGAGCTGGTTCATCTTCTCCGAAGTGATGTTTTTCGTCGCGTTCTTCGGCGCGTTGTTTTACGTGCGGATGGTCTCGGCGCCAGGCTTGGCCGGCGAAGGCAGCAAGGGATTGTCGGAGATGCTCTGGCCGAACTTCGAGTACGTCTGGCCGCTACTGAACAACCCCGACCCGAAACTCTTCCCACCGCCCAAGGACGTGATCAGCCCTTGGGGCCTGCCGCTGCTCAACACCATCCTGCTGGTCACTTCCAGCGTCACCGTCACCATCGCCCACCACGCCCTGAAAAAAGGCCATCGCGGTGCACTGAAAATCTGGCTGGGGATCACCGTGCTGCTGGGTTGCGCCTTCCTGGGC
Source organism: Pseudomonas sp. Z4-20 (assembly GCF_051131955.1). Taxonomy (NCBI): domain Bacteria; kingdom Pseudomonadati; phylum Pseudomonadota; class Gammaproteobacteria; order Pseudomonadales; family Pseudomonadaceae; genus Pseudomonas; species Pseudomonas sp. Z4-20. The sequence continues at coordinate 107,354 of NZ_CP071641.1, read as the reverse complement.
TTCCAGGCCGAGGAATACATCCACGCCTATAAAGAGCTGGGCCTGACGTTGGGCTCGGGGATCTACGGCGCGACGTTCTTCATGCTCACCGGGTTCCACGGCGCTCACGTCACCATCGGCACGATCATTTTGTTCGTGATGCTGATGCGCGTCATGCGCGGGCATTTCGACAACGAGCATCAGTTCGGCTTCGAGGCGGCGAGCTGGTACTGGCACTTCGTCGATGTGGTGTGGATCGGCTTGTTCTTCTTCGTCTACATACTCTGAGGCCACCGCTACCAGGGCGCTTGGGAGACCAACTGGCCGCTGAAAAAGCCCCAGGCGATCAAGCCGACGGTGACAGCAGCCAAGGTGACCCGAATCGCCAAGGCAATGACCAAACGATTGGAATTGCTTTGGTCCTTGACCAGAAAAAACAGGCCGCTGAACAGGCTGGCAACTGTGGCGATCAGCATCAGGGCGATGGCTGCTTTGAGCATTGGGAACACTCCGGGGGGACGCGATGCACGTGAGTATAGCTATCTCGTTCAACAGCTTTCGGACGGCGCCATGAAAGGCTTCCGGCCAGGCATCGTGCCGTCATTGGTGGTCGCCGTGCTGGTGCCGGTGATGGTGTGCCTGGGGTTCTGGCAATTGAGCCGGGGCGAGCAGAAGCGCGTGCTCATGGACACCTACGCCGAGCGTCGCGTGGCGGCGCCGATGGACAGTGCCGAACTGCAACGCACGGCGGACCCGGCCTTTCGCCCCGTCAGCCTGCACGGCCAGTTCGACGCCGAGCACAGCCTGCTGCTGGATAACCGCCAGCACGACGGCAAGGTGGGCGTCGAGTTGCTGCAACCGTTCCTCGACCATGCCACCGGCCTGTGGCTGCTGGTCAATCGTGGCTGGCTGCCGTGGCCTGATCGCCGCACCCCGCCGGTCTTCAGCACTCCCGAACAAACGGTCGACTTGCAGGCGTGGGTCTATGTCGCGCCTGGCGCCACGTTCCAATTGCATGCCGACCCGGCCAGCGCACCGTGGCCGCGACTGGTCACCACCGTCGAGCCAAACAAGCTCTGGGCCGAACTGGGCCGCGGCGGCTTCGCCTACGAACTGAGACAACAAAGCGGCCCCGGCGCCTACCGGACCGATTGGCCGGTCGTGGCCATGGGGCCGGAAAAACACCTCGGTTATGCCGTGCAGTGGTTTGCCATGGCGGCGGCACTGTTCGGTCTTTTCCTTTATCTCGGATGGCACAACGCAGGGAGACACCATGGGCACCACCATGAATCCAACCAACATGTCTGAGGCACCCACGGCGCGCAGCCGGCGCAAGGGGCGCGTGCAATTGCTGTTGATCGTGCTGGGCGTGATCGGCCCGATGATCCTGGCCACCGGCATGTACAAATTCCAGTTCTGGGTGCCCGACAGCCGCAGCTACCACGGTGAGCTGATCGGTAACGGCCAGACCCGCGCCGAAATCGGCGTGCAGGCCGACGAGCAGCGCTGGCAGATCCTCGTCACCGCGCCGCAAGAGTGCTCGGTGGACTGCCGGCAATTGGTTTACCTGGCCCGGCAGGTGCAAATCGGCCTGGGCCGCGAGGCCGGACGCGCCAGCCATGCCCTGGCGATTGCGCAACCGCTGGACGCCGAATACGACGCCCAACTGCAGCGCGAATACCCGCAATTGCAGCGCTACCCGCTGGACCTGCCGGCGTATCAGAAAGGTGCCGAGGGTTCCGGCGGCGCCCAGCTATGGATTATCGATCCCCACAGCAACCTGGTGCTGCGCTACGACGCCCGGGTCAAGGGCAAGGATTTGCTCAACGACCTGCGGCATCTGCTGAAACTGTCGAACATCGGATAAGGGCATATACATGGCCAAGCCAGGATTTCGCCTCGCGCTGTTTGCCACGCTGCTGGCATTGATTGTCGTACTGTTGGGCGCCTACACCCGCCTGACTCACGCCGGCCTCGGTTGCCCCGATTGGCCCGGTTGCTACGGTTTCATCAGCGTGCCCAAGGGCGAAGCCCAACTGGCCCATGCCGAACTGCATTTTCCCGATGCTCCGGTGGAAGCTCATAAAGGCTGGAACGAGATGGTCCATCGCTATTTCGCTGGAGCCTTGGGGCTGATGATTACCGCGCTGGCCGCCCGGGCCTGGATGAACCGTCGCCGCCCCGGCCAGCCTGTGAAGTTGCCGCTGTTCCTGCTGGCCGTGGTGTTCGCCCAAGCAGCGTTCGGCATGTGGACCGTGACGCTCAAGCTCTGGCCGCAGGTGGTCACCGGGCATTTGCTGGGCGGGTTCGCGACGTTGAGCCTGTTGTTCCTGCTGACGCTGAGGTTGTCTGGCGTACTACCGGCGCTGACCGTGCCCAAGCGCCTGCAACATTGGGCGACGGCCGGGCTGCTGCTGGTGATTGGCCAGATTGCCTTGGGCGGCTGGGTCAGTTCCAATTATGCCGCCGTGGCGTGCGTCGACTTTCCCACCTGCCATGGCCAATGGATGCCGCCGGCCGATTTCGCCAATGGCTTTCACCTGACCCAGCACATCGGACCGAACTACCTGGGCGGACAACTGGACAGCGACGCCCGCACCGCCATCCACGTAACTCACCGCATCGGCGCATTGCTGGTGACGCTCGTGCTGCTGGGACTGTCCTGGCAACTGAAAACGGTAGGCATGACCCGACTGGCGGGGCTGGTGCTCACCGCGCTCGCCGCGCAAATCACCTTGGGTATCAGCAACGTCGTGTTTCACTTGCCGCTGCCGGTGGCCGTGGCCCACAACGCCGGGGGCGCAGCGCTGTTGCTGACCTTGGTGCTGGTCAACTATCACGCCCGTACCAGCCTGGTCCGGGTCAAGCATCAGGTCCCGCTGCGCTGGCGCTTCAACCCGCATAAACACAGCGTCGGCCCCATCACGATTAAAGGAGCGATGCCATGGCAACCTTGACCGGTGAACGCCACAGCCAGGCGATCTGGCGCGATTACCTGGAGCTGACCAAGCCGAAAGTGGTGGTGCTGATGCTGATCACGTCGCTGGTTGGCATGTTCCTCGCCACCCGTGCCGGCGTGCCGTGGACGGTCTTGGTGTTCGGCAACCTGGGGATTGCGCTGTGCGCCGGTGGCGCGGCGGCGGTCAATCACGTGGTGGACCGGCGCATCGACGCGGTGATGGCTCGCACGCATAAGCGGCCATTGGCCGAGGGCCGGGTTTCGCCGGCCGCCGCGTTGACGTTCGCCATGGCGCTGGCGGTGGCTGGCCAGGCGCTGCTGCTGGTTTTCACCAATCCGCTGACCGCCTGGCTGACCCTGGCCTCGCTGCTCGGCTACGCGGTGATCTACACCGGCTTTCTCAAGCGCGCGACGCCGCAGAACATCGTCATCGGCGGCCTCGCCGGTGCGGCGCCACCGCTGCTGGGCTGGGTCGCCGCTACCGGTCATGTCAGCGCCGAACCGTTGCTGCTGGTGTTGATCATCTTCGCCTGGACCCCGCCACACTTCTGGGCGCTGGCGATTCATCGCAAGGAGGAATACGCCAAGGCGGACATCCCGATGCTGCCGGTGACCCACGGCGAGCATTACACCAAAGTGCACATCCTGCTCTACACCCTGGTGCTGCTGGCGGTGAGCCTGATGCCGTTCGTGATCCAGATGAGCGGGTTGATTTACCTCGTGTGCGCCCTGGTATTGGGCGCCAGGTTCCTGCAATGGGCCGTGGTGTTGTACCGTGGCAGTCGGCCGCACGCGGCGATCAACACCTTCAAGTACTCTATCTGGTACTTGTTCCTGCTGTTCATCGCCCTGCTTGTAGATCACTACTTACTGTTGAGCCTATGACTCGAACCCAAAAAACCGTCTTCGTCCTCGCGGCCGTGATCGCAGTGATCCTCGGCCTGACCATCAACAAAGTGCTGTCCAGCAAAGGCCAGGGCGACCCGACCGCACTGATCGACGCCGGCATTATCCTGCTGCCGCAAAGCCGCAACCTGCCGGACGTGAAAATGACCGACCAGGACGGCCAGCCGGTGGCGATGGACGGGTTGAAAGAAAAATGGAGCCTGCTGTTCTTCGGCTACACCTTCTGCCCCGACATTTGCCCGACCACCCTCGCCCAGCTGCGCCAGATCAAGAGCGAGCTGCCGCCCGAGGCTGTGGATAAGTTGCAGGTCGTGCTGGTGAGCGTCGACCCGAACCGCGACACCCCCAAGCAACTCAAGCAGTACCTGGGTTACTTCGACCCGCAGTTCAAAGGCCTGACCGCCGCCTCGGTGGAAGACCTGCAGAAACTGGCGAATGCGGTGAGCATCCCGTTCATTCCGGCGGACACCAGCAAACCCAACTACACCGTCGACCACAGCGGCAACCTCGCCGTGATTGGCCCGGACGGCACCCAACGTGGATTTATTCGCGCGCCGTTGAATAATCAGAAGTTGGTGGCGCAGTTGCCGGAGATGCTCAAGCGTAAATAAACGCTGCAACCCCTGTGGCGAGGGCGCTTGCTCCCGCTCGGCTGCGCAGCAGTCGCAAAACCGAACGATGCGGTTTGCCTGAAAAAACGCAGGGGCCTGCTGCGCAGGCCAGCGGGAGCAAGCCCCCTCGCCACAAAAGCTTCTCTGCGAATACTCAGAAATCAACAGTCCCCGAAAACTTCACCAACCGCGGATCACCCTGCGAGAGGTAACCGCCGTTTGCCGAAGCCCAGTAGTTTTTATCGGTAATGTTTTCCACATTGACGCGCAACGTCAGGTCTTTCTCCACGAATTTCATTTTGTAGCGTGCGCCAGCGTCGAAACGGTTCCAGGTAGGCAAGCTCAGGTTATTGGCCTGATCCGCGTACTGCCCGCCAGTGCGCAACATCCTTGCGCTCAGAGCGGCCCCTTCGATACCCGGGATATCCCAATCCACGCTGGCATTGAGCTGGAACGTTGGCACGCCAACGGCGTGGTTGCCATCGTTGAGGCCGCCAGCGGTATTTTTGAGTTCCGACGTCATGCGGGTACCGCCGGCCATTAGCCGGAGGCCTTCGATTGGCTCGCCGAAAACGCTGATCTCCAGCCCTTTGTTGACCTGCTCACCATCACGCACATAGAGGTTCTGCGCGTTGTCGACGTAACCATCGGCAGGTTTCTCGATGCGGAAAACACCCAAGTTGGCACCGAAGGTTTGCATGTCCAGCTTGATGCCCGCTTCCAACTGTTTTGTGCGGCCAGGGGGAAAGGCTTCGCCCAGGTTCGTGATGTCGCTACCGGACGCCACCGGTCCATTTGCAAGGCCCTCGATCCTGTTGGCGTAGAGCGACACGCTCTCCACAGGCTTGTAGACGATGCCGTAGACGGGCGTGGTAATGGCTTTATCGTTGATAGTGCTACGACTGCCATCGTTTGCTGGATTGGCTACACCGTTTGAAGTGGTGCCGTCGTACTTATAGTTTTCGACACGCAACTGCTGACGACGAACACCATAAGTGACCAGCAACTTGTCATCGAACAAGCCCAACGTGTCGGAGATCGCCAGGCTACGGTTGCGGATTTTGCCGGTCACCCCGGGATCGCCCATTTCACCGCCAGTACGGGACACCGCAGTCGGCTTGGGAACCTGTGGGGTGTTGTAGAGATTGCTGTTCCCAGTGACGGAACGATAGAACGTGTAGGCGTTTTCCTGCTGGGTCCAGATCGTCGAGCCACCGATCGCTACCTGGTGGGAAACAGGGCCCGTGTTGAAGCGCCCGTTCAACCCGCCACTGAACGATGTGTTGTCTTCATTGTGGGGAATTTCCGAGCCACCGATCGTCGCGACACCGTTATTGCCGACCAGTGTTGGTGTGGCGTAGACCCCGGTTTCTCGGGTGTGCTTTACACCCCCAGCCAGGTAGGCGGTCCAGTTTTCGTTCAGGTCCCAATCGCCACGAACCATGCCGAAGGTGTCTTCGGTTTCGGAGTAAGTCCAGTCCTGGCCAAAATTGTGGCTCGCGTGCGGAGCCGTGGGAAGGCGGGTGGCGCTGCCGATATTCACAGAGTTACGCAGGCCGTTGATACGCTGTTTCTGATAGCCGAAATCGGTGGAAATGCGGAAGTCATCGCCTCGATAGTCCAAGCCCGCCACGAACAACTTGGTGCGCTGATCCTGGTTATCGATCGCTGTTTCGCCTTCGCGCTGGCTCAGATTCAACCGGGCGCCAAAGCGGTTATCCTCGCCGAATCGCTGTCCGATATCCAAATGCTCGCCAATGCGGCCATCGGTGCTGATGTCCTGGGTATAGCGACGAGTCGGGACATCCTCTGCGCGTTTGGGCTGCAAGTTGACGCCGCCCCCAAGACCCGAGCCCGTCGGACTGACACCGTTGATAAACGCGTTGGGGCCTTTGAACACCTCGACACGCTCGATCGCATCCGTCGACAGGATTTGGCGGGGTAAAACCCCATACAACCCGTTGTATGAAATGTCGTCGCTGGCAAGCGGCAGGCCTCGAATCACGAACACTTGGGATTGGTTACCAAACCCATAGGATTGACGCACCGACGGATCATTGAGCAGCACATCACCCACGTCTTCCGCTTGCTGATCTTCAATCAGCTGCGAGGTGTAACTGGTCATCACGAACGGGACATCCATGTTGTCCTGATTGCCCAGCACCCCCATCTGACCTCCCCTCGCCACCTGACCTCCAGCATAGGGCGTGGGTAGCGTGTTGGAATTGGGTTTGGCCGCACTGGCAGTAACGTCGGTTACGCCCAATTCAATAGGCTCTGCCGCCTGGGCAAGAAAACTGACCGAACAGCACGCAGCAAGCAACGTAAGACGAGATGGAAATAGCATGGAGTGAGTACCTGCGGGGAAACGGGGAGCCAATGCAGGCAATGCTAATGATTCGCAGATAGATTATCTATACCAATGGGCGCGCTGCCATAAAGATTTGGAAAGCGGTCCAGTCAGCCCAGACAGTACCCGTGGCGAGGGAGCTTGCTCCCGCTCGGCTGCGCAGCAGTCGCAAAACCGGGCGATGCGGTTTGCCTGGAGATTATCTCAACGAAAAAAACCGACGTTTTGCGCCGGTTTTTTGGTTCTTCTCGAAAGCCCGCTTTAACTGATCACCCCTTGGAACTGGCCTGCGCCGCTTCAATGATCAGCTCCGCCACTTTCCCCGGGTTCGACGTCATCACCACATGGGAGGCGCCCTGGACGGTGACGGTCTTTTTCGAACCTGCGCGTTCGGCCATGAACTTCAGGGCCGCCTCGGGGATGTTCTTGTCCGCCGAGCCGTAGATGAACCAAGACGGCAGTTTTTTCCAGGCCGGGTCGCCCGACGCTTCTTTTAATGCTGCCTCGCTGATTGGGCGTTGCGTGGCGGCCATCAGCGCAGCGTCTGCCGCTGGAACGTCGGCGGCAAACTGTTGGCCGAATTTGTCCTGCTGGATGTAGAGATCCTTATTGCCGTCGTCCAACTGTACCGGAGCGGCCAAGGTTGGCCCAAGGGTGCCGCCGGGGTAGCGACCGGACAGTTCGATAGCGGTTTCGCCTTTGTCCGGCGCGAAGGCCGCGACGTAGACAAGCGCCTTGACCCTGGGGTTGTTGTGCACCGCGTTAGTGATCACGGCTCCGCCGTAGGAGTGACCCACCAGGATCACCGGGCCGGCGGTGTGCTCGACGATATCGGCGACATAATCGGCGTCCTGCTTCACTCCGCGCAGCGGGTTGGCGGCTGCCACGACCGGATAACCTTGGTTCAACAACTGGGCGGCAACGCCATTCCAACTGGACGATTCGGCGAATGCGCCATGGACCAGCACGATGGTCGGTTTGGCGGCGTCGGGTTGCGCGGCGGTTGCGCTATTCAGGGTTGTCAGCGCCAACGCAGCGGTAATGGTGACGGCCAACAGCGATTTGATATTGAGCATGATCATTCCTTTTTTCATTGATTAGAGGGGTGACGCTGCAGCGATGGATTCACTTGGCCAGGAAATCCAACAGATCCTGATTGAGGCGGTCCTTGTGGGTGTCAGTCAGGCCGTGCGGCGCGCCCGGATAGACGATCAATTCGGCGTTCTGCACCAGCCTGGCGGCGGCATGGGCGGAGGCGTCGATCGGGACGATCTGGTCATCGTCGCCATGCACGATCAGTGTCGGCACATCGAACGCAGCCAAGTCGGCGCGAAAGTCCGTCGCCGAGAACGCCGCGATGCAGTCATAGGTGTTTTTGTGGCCCGCTTGCATACCCTGCACCCAGAACGAATCGATCAACCCCTGGGAGACGTTCGCCCCGTCGCGGTTGAAGCCGAAGAACGGGCCAGAGGCGATGTCGCGATACAGCTGCGAGCGGTTGTCCAGCGAGGCCCTGCGCAGGCCGTCGAACACTTCGATCGGCAAGCCGCCTGGGTAGTCTTCAGTCTTGAGCATCATCGGTGGAACGGCGCTGATCAGTGCGGCCTTCTTCACCCGATCGGTCCCGTGGCGGCCGATGTAGCGGGTGATTTCGCCACCCCCGGTCGAGAAACCCACCAGGGTGACATCGTTAAGGTCCAGGGTGTTGATCACAGCGGCCAGGTCGTCGGCGTAGTGATCCATGTCGTTACCTTCCCACGGCTGGCTGGAACGGCCATGGCCGCGGCGGTCGTGGGCGATCACTCGATAGCCTTGTTCGGCCAGGAACAGCATCTGTGATTCCCAGCTATCGGAATTCAGCGGCCAGCCATGGCTGAAAGTGACGACTGGCCCATCTTTCGGACCCCAGTCCTTGTAATAGAGCTGTACGCCGTCCTGGGTGGTGACATAGCTGCCGGCCTGGGCTTGGTTGGCTGCTTGAGCGCGGGAGGACTGGGTATTCATGGCAAGATCTCCTTAGGTCAGGGCTCGCCATTCGGGGGATCCGATGGCGAGTTGATAGGGAGAATTCTTGCAGCGGCATGTATACCGGAAATGTTCGACACCCGGCCGTTATGCGTTCTTTTGAGTCTGTAGATGCGCTGGATACAGTGGCTTACAAATGCATGGTAGAGGCTGCACTTGCGTGCAGCCAGCGTGGCCTACCGATCGATGCCGAAGTCGAGGGTCACGCAAAGACCGCCGCCGTCGCGGTTGCGCAGGCTCAGTGAACCACCAATGGCGACGGCCAACTGCTGAGCGATGGCCAGGCCCAGGCCGGTGCCGCCCGTGTTGCGGTTGCGTGAGCTTTCCACCCGATAGAACGGCTTGACCACCTCGGCCAGGACCTCCTCCGGGATGCCCGGGCCTCGGTCAAGCACACTGATCGAAACGCCAGCGTTCGTATCGCCGCTGATTTCCACCTCGGCGGTGCCGGCGTACTTCAGCGCGTTATCCACCAGATTCACCAGAACACGCCGCAGGGCATGGGGCCTTGTCTCGATCACCGCGCCGTTCTGGCCGCGCAGGCTGACCTCGTGACCAGTGTCCTGATAGTCGCACACCAGGCTGTCGAGAAAGGAGTCCAGGCTGATGCGGCAACTGGTCTCGGTCGCACCATGGACGCTGCGCGCATAAGCGACGCCCTCACGCACCAGATGCTCGATTTCGCTCAGGTCGTTGCCCAGTTTGTCTTTCTCGACCGAGTCGTCCATGAACTCGGCGCGCAGCTTCATGCGCGTGATGGGCGTCTGCAAGTCATGGGAAATGGCCGCCAGCAATTGCATGCGCTCTTTCAGGTAAGCGGCAATGCGCGCCTGCATGCTGTTGAACGCCCGGGCGGCGTAGGCCACTTCCCGTGGACCGGTTTCATCCAACTGCACCGGATGGGCGTTCGGGTCGAGGTTCTCGACCGCCTCGGCCAGGCGACTGAGCGGGCGTATCGCGATCCGCACGGCAAGCCAGGTGCAGCCGATCATCAACAGCAACTGACCGGCCAGGGCAAAGGGCAACCAGGGCGACAACGGCCTGACCGAGGGGCGCACATCGATGGTCACCGGGCTGCCGTCAGCCAGTCGCACCTGGGCTTGGAAATGCTGGCGTGGGCCCGGGATTTCGACAACCGTCAGGTCATAGTTGCGACCCAGCGAGACTTGAAGGGATTGCGCCGCCGTCGCAGCGAGATCGTTCGAAGTGAGTGGAATGCCAGGATCATGTTCGCGCAGCAAATAGTCATAGTTGCGACGCTGCAAACGTTTGGTCCACGCCAGGCGCTCGTCGGCAGGCAGACGATCGAGGATGGCGATGGAGGTCGCCGTGTCGTGTTCGAAATTGCCCAACATGGCGGTCTTGGTACTTTCGTAGCGTTCGTAGTACTGGGCTGCGAACGTCACGGCCTGGGCGAGTATCAGGCCGACCAGGAACACCAGCCACAGCCGCGAGGCCAGCGTGCGGGGCCACTGCAACGCGAGTTTCATGCCTGCTCCTCAAGCATTTCGACTGCAAAGGTAAAGACGTAGCCTTCATTGCGCACCGTCTTCAAGTAGAGGGGTTCGCGGGCGTCATCCAGCAAGCGCTGACGCACGCGGCTCACGAGCAGGTCGATGGAGCGGTCGAAGATGTCCGCGTCACGGCCCTGCGTCAGGTTGAGCAACTGGTCGCGGCTCAGGACCCGCTGGGGATGATCGAGAAATACCCGCAGCAGCCGGTACTCGGCGCCGCTCAGCGAGACCAGCGTGTCGTCTTCATCGAGCAGATGACGGGCGGTGGTGTCGAGGCGCCACCGGCCGAACTTGAGCAGGCGGCCGCTTTCGGTGACGACAAAATTGGGCGGCAGCATGCGGGTGCGCCGCAGCACGGCGTTGATGCGCGCGAGCAGCTCCCGGGCCGCGAAGGGTTTGGCCAGATAGTCGTCGGCGCCCATTTCCAGGCCAATGATGCGGTCGGTCTCGTCGCTGCGAGCCGTCAGCATCAGCACGGGAGTTGCCTTATGCTTTCCGGCGCGCAGTTCGCGGCACAGCAGCAGCCCGTCATCCCCCGGCATCATGATGTCAAGCACGATCAGATCCACCTGATTGGCTTCGAGAAAAGCCCGCATTTGACGGCCATCGGCGACCACGGTGGTGCGCAGACCATTCTTTATCAGATAGTTGCCGACCAGCTCCCTGATCTCCCGATCATCATCCACGATCAATACGTGATCGACATGTTCCATGCCCTGCTCTCCGAAATGCGCGCATCGATTTGCGCAGTGTGACGATGCCCGGTTGCCGGTTGGCGACGCACCGTCGTTCAGCTTGTCCAGCCCGAGATCAAGCCAGAACTAAGCAAAAACAGTGGCGATTGTATCGATCTGTATCGCAATTCACCTCAGATACGTACGCATCCAAGCACGGCGTTTCCCGACACAGCCGAGATACCTCACGGGCTTTTAATGAGCGCCATCGAGACAACAAGCATCGCCTCGAAAACGCCATCGAACTCATTGAAGGGAAACGACCATGAACTTGAAAACCATCGCTACTGCTTGCCTGTTCACCGCTCTGAGCGCCGGCGCATTACCCGCCATGGCCCAGGATAAAGTGGCAAGCGAAACCTACGGCTACAGCACCCACCTGGACATCGACAAAGTGATCTCGCTGACGGAGGACAGCAGCCAGACCTGCGGGTTGGTGAATGCGCAAATCACCTACCTTGATTCGATGGGTGAGCGGAAAGCCCTGACGTACCTGAAGCACGCGGCTAGTTGCAACAATGAGGGGAGCTGAGGGGTGGTTCGGGGGGGGTCGACCAGAAGCTGCTCGTTGCCAGAAGCCAAAACCGGCCCAAAAGCGATTATCTGATGCCTATCAAGTCGGGTTAATCGATTCGCTCATACCGAAATGACGAAAAGCCCTTCGCTGTTCGTTGGAACGCGAGCAGGTTTGTTCGGCTGCAAAGCCAGGATACTTGTGTCGTCCTCTGCTTTTTGCAGAGCAACACCCAGTTGTTGGTGTTCGTACCAGTAACCATCGCTGCAAAGGACCAGACTGGCATCCGCAGGAAAGGGAATATCCTGGCATTCCGGAACGTAGAAGCGCTTTGCATTCAAAGAGCGGGTCAGCATATGGCGGTACTGCAAAGCCTCCGCGTATGAGGCCGGCCAAATGGGCTGCTGGCTCAGATCATGCGGACGGGTCAGCCAATCGATATGACCGCTGCTCTGGCGGATGCCGGCCCGGCAATCTCCCACGTGCAGGAGATACAGGTGCTGCAGCCGCAGGTCGATAAGCGCGCAGCAGTAGCTGGCGACGGCATGCAGGTGCTGATGGCGCAGCTTATGCTGTTCGACGCGCATCACATCGAGCAGGCTGGCCGTACTCGGCGGCTCGTTGGCGACAAGTGCGTTTCTGACAATGATTTGGGCCCAGTGTCGCGCCAGGGCCTGACCCTCACCTCTCTCGGCTGCATCCACCAGCATTGCCAGCAGGAAGTGACCTTTTTGACCGACAGCGGCGGCATCATTGTTGCTTTGTGTCCGCCATCCTTGGCGGCTGCTCCAGTCAATTTGCGTCAAGGACGGACTCCGGCCAGTGACTCCAGACGTTCGAACAACAAATTTTCGCGATCTGAATCGCCTCTAGATTGGGCGCTTACCGCATACTCGAAATTGTTATCGTCCAGCAGCTTGGCGACTTCGTGGCTTATGTAAGTGCTGACCTCAACCTTGGCGCTCTGAATTTCGCCCAACAACTCGGAGCGCCCATCGACCAAGTGGAGAATGTCCTCAATGTCTCGGCTGGTTAGCGCATCGCCACGGCCACGGCCTTTCCAAGCCTCCAGTTTGGTGGCTACAAAGTAGACGGGGCTGACCAGATTGATGGTGGTTTCCGCATCCAGCTCGTATGGCGTTGCAGTGGCCATGGCGTCTTTGTACCAACGATTGCTGAATCCGAGGGTGTCGTCGTCCGGCATGAAATCGACGCGCAACTCGCCCAGCTTCATAGCGCAGATCGGTAGGTCATCCCCCTCGTCGTTCGGGCTGAGCCGAAAGCCTCGCAGGGAAAGCTGTTCTTGTAGGCGGACGAAGCCTATCGCCCCCATAACATGCACGATCAGATCGACATCTTCCGTACTTCGGACCTGCTCGCGGGTGAAGTCATCGGTCAACAGTAGACCGGTGGTACAACCACCAACAAAGGTCATCTGCTGGCACATATCGGGCCCAAGGGCCTTGGCAACCTCTTTAAGCATGTCTCGCAGGACATTGAATACGGTCATCGAAACTCCAAGCGCTCTTGCAGGTTTTTTGCTGCCAGATTGCTTTCGCGTGGCTGGCCGAGGCGTACTGCGTCGACCAAGGCGAGTAGCGCGTACATTTCCGGGTCCCTTCTCGCCGCGTCGGGCGCTGTCTTGAACAGCGGTTCAACCTTCATGCCCATGGTGTTGCCGCGTGCGTATGACCAAACCAGCGGGTGCTCTCCAGCGCTGAGAAGCTGATTGGCCAGCACAGGGGCGGCAAAGCTGGTCGAAATGCCACGAGTCAGTTCGCTGGGTCGAACAGGAAAAACATATTTCACACCGTAAACGATGAACTCCAGCAGCGCTTTAGTATTGACCCTGGGAACATTTAGCTTGCGGTCGTTCCTGGCCAGACCAATGTCCATACAGTGTTTGAGCGAGCGGTTTATCTGAGTCTTGCTGATGCCAGTCTGCATCTCCAGAGAGCGGGCCGTATAGCGTGAAAGGCTGATGATTCCGACATCCGGATCCAGCTCTTCTTCCGTTGCTCCCAAAGGATCCTCTTCAAGGCTCCTCCAGTCTTTCCAGTCATGCGGCCAGGCAGCCATAGCCTTCCCGCGCAATTCGTGTCGTTGCAGACAAATTAATTTGAGGAGTACGCCAATGTCTTGACCTTTCATGTCTACCTCGAACCATCTGTCCCAGATCCCGGGACTCGGGACAATTAGTTCATGTATTCATTTTGGAAGCAAGACGGTTTCTGAAAAAAGCACTTCATTGCCTATCCAAGTCAGAAGCTCTCCAGCAGCAAGGGCTGCGCGCGCAGTTGCGGTGAGGATGAGATTGGCTGGCCCGTCTGACGCCAGCGGTGGGTGCGTTTGCAAACCAAGCGACATTCGATTTTTTGCAAAGCGGGGCGCATGTGGCAGCAGTCGAGCTGTAGCTTCATAGCGCCTTGGACCGCCCGGAAAGCGGCCCAAGGCAAGGAATAATCTTTACACCAGCGAGCCAGCCACGCCGATCAATTGATAGAGCTCTTCTTCCGAAGGCTCGGTGAAGATGATGTTCAAGTTACGGTAACCGGAGTGGTCCCCTGCCAGGCTCAACTCGAATCGAGCCCCAGAGGCGTCAGCTTCATAGCTCTTCAAGTAAGTCAGGTTCTTGGCTTCATTGAAAATCACGTCCAACGTGCCGTTGTAACCGTTCCCCAGTCGGGAAAAGCCCAAGGCGGACAAATCGATCGTGTCTTCACCCACCGTATAGTCCATCAGGCGATCAGTATGGTTTTCGGTGGCGGTACGGTAGCTGTCGCTCAGGGCATCGAAGCGGAACACATCGTTATTGCCGCCACCCACCAATAGGTCCCGGCCCTCTCCGCCAACCAAGACATCATTGCCGAGCGCTCCATAAAGGCGATCGTCGCCCGCGAACCCTTCGATGATTTCGCCTCTAGCGTTGCCTTGTAAACGATCGGCCCCTTCGGTGCCCGTCAACCTGGCTTGCTGGAACAGGAGGTTGGTTTCATTCAGCGCTTGGCCCAAGTTACCGTCGAAGACCACTTCGAAGCGTTCCCCATCGGCGTTGGCCTCGAAACTCTTGAGGTAGGTCCGCGTCCCGCTTTCATTGACGCGTATCGCCAGCGTTCCGTCATACCCAGTGCCCAGCCCGAGGAAGCCCAGGGAGGAAAGGTCCAGCGTATCGCTGCTGGGGTCGAAGTCGGTGATTCGGTCGCTATGGGCCGCGGTTGCGGTTCGGTAACTGTCTGCGACTGATTGGTAATGGAACGTATCGGCCCCGGCCCCGCCCGTCAGCAGGTCACGACCTTGCTGGCCATCGAGCAGATCGTTGCCGGCCCCGCCAGAGATCGCATCGTCGAACGAGTCGGTACCGAGCAAGAAGTCATCATCGCGACCACCATCAAGGTGGTAATAGCCGTCGTCGGGATTGCCAAAGCTGTGGTCCAGGCTACCGTCGGGGTTCAACTGAACCAAGGCGGCCAGATAGCCGTCCGCGCTCGTCCCTTGGGTTCCGCCTATCAATAGCCTGCCATCGGCCAGCACGATCATGTCGGCGACTGCAAAAGGAGCGCTTTCCGAGCCCCAACGTACCTGGCCCTGATCACCGAAATCGGTGTCGAGCGAGCCGTCGGCGTTGAGTCGAATGACGCTCGCCACCCCGCCCAAGGCGCCCGCCAGCAGGATTTTTCCGTCATCCTGGATGACGAGGGCGTCGGCGTGAACATCCAGGGCCAGGCTGCCGCCGTTCGCAAAGCTGCTGTCCAGCGTACCGTCGGGGTTCAGGCGAGTCAGGGTAGCTTGCCCCGTGACCAAAACCTTCCCGTCTGCCTGCAGCGAAACATCGATCGTGCGGCCGGGATGAATGCCCAAGGACGCTGGCAGATGCAGGACCCCAGCCTCTCCAAAAGACGAAACCAAGGCCCCCGTCGCGTCGAAGCGAGCGATATAGATCTCCCCAGAGGGATACGCGGCGCTGGCGAAAAAGCTGCCGTCGCGTTGCACGGAGAACGACGCTTGCTGGCCTAGGTCTTCATTCCAGTAGAAAGGCACTGTCGCAGCGCCGCCGTTCCCGAAACTTGTATCAAGGCTGCCGTCAGCCAAGTTACGACTGACGCCCGACACCCAGGCGTCGCCTACTTTCACGTAGCGCGCCACCAGATAGCCCCCTCCCGGCTGCACGGCGCCATTCCCGCCGTCCTCGATATCGAGCGCCACAGGGAGCAGGGATTTACCGTCTCCGCTGTAATTGCGGTCCAGGCTACCGTTGGCATTGAACCGGACCAGGCTGGCGGTGAAACCCGAATCCTCTTCGCCCCCCAGCCCCAGGCGACTATAAGCGCCAAGCCAGATAGCACCGTCCGGATCGACCGTGATACCCGCGATCTTGTCCGAGCCCCATAAAGTCGTGGCGACCATGCCTGTGTTCCGCGCAGCTGAAGCGGCGGGCGAAATGCTCTGGCTCATGTCCATGCCTCCGATGGGTATCTGGGGGAAAAACTATAGACATGGCTTGGTCAGGCTGCCACTTAACGGAACGAAGGGCGGTTCTTGAAGCGTCTTTATCAGTTGTGCCCGTGATTGACTGTTTGGGAGTTGGACCGCTATCGCGAGCAAGCCCCGGATCCAGGCAGAACAAGCCGCCCGCAGCGCCAAAAAGACTCTCTCCTACAGCCCCCGCCTACAACCTCCATCAAGCTACGCATCCTTGCGCCTTTGCCTACAACTACGCCAGAATCCGCCCGCTTGTGCACCTTGTTCCTGGGTTCTATTGTCGTCTTGCCACTGCTCATCAGTGGTCGGGTTTAGTAGTTCGGTTAAGGATACGGTCGCATGAGTCTCATCAGTCGGGCATTGCCTGCACTCGATGGTGGCTGTGCGCATGGCGCCTTCGGGCGCGCCGGGTTTTCCGTTTTCCTACCGGTCTACTAACTTGCGCACAGCTGCCTCCCCTTTCGTTTAGTAGCGAGACGGTAGCGGCCTACTAACAAAGGAAACGTGAAAATGTTCAAAGCAACTCCAAATCCTCCAGATGCAGGCCCCACCCCACAATCCGCAAAATCCAAAGCCAAGCAGCAAGACGAAACCACCAAACGCGTGCTCGATCACTACTTGCGGCCGAAACCGGATAAATCCAAAGACGACCCTAAACCGGGGCAGCTGTACGCCGTCGTGAAAGGCCTCGATAACGAATGCCTACTCGCCAACCTCAGTGAGACGCTGGCTTCGGCTGATGCGATGGTGAGTGACCTGGCGTTTGATCTGGAAGGATCGAGGCGTCATGTGGCGCAGGGGATTCAGCAGTTGATTGAGTTGAGTTCGCTGCTGGCGAATCGGGTGTTGGATAATGTGGAGCCGCGGCAGTAGGTATATTTTTCCAATAAAAAACCCGGCGTTCTGCGCCGGGTTTCTTTTTGCCTCCGCCCTCCGAGAGCGACCGAAAACGGCCATTAGATGCCCTTCCCTAGCACTTAGATTGGTTCCCCTCTCAATCTGTCCGTCCGTTTTCCCGATTTTCTGCAGAACTAATTAGCCTTCATCGACCCTTGTCCGCCAGCCCTCCTAAGAACCCCTGCATCACATCGATTTCACCGTATTTGGCGCTCTAGAAATTGCTGTCCTCAACAATAATTTTTAGAGACGGGAACCCACTCAGCGAGAACATCCATGAAAGCGAATCACCTAGTGCCCTCACAGCATTCAGCCCGCCATCTGAATGTAGCTCGGCCGTAATGGTCAGGTTGACTAGCTTCTTTGGTAACTCGCGACCAGGCCCAGCAAGAGGCGCCATCGACAGCAGGTATGCAGCTTTGGCCACCTCCTCCAAAAAGGAGTAGACCAGCCCCGTACCACGACTGCTATTGGCGAGATACACCGCATCTAGCGTGACAGTGAGACAGATTTCGTCAGAGAACTCCATGCCGGAGAAACCCAGCACAGCAATGCCGGCCAGCGAACCTTTGGTCCACAGCTCATAGCAAGGACGACCGAGAAAATTCGAAGGCTGCAGCAAATCCCCTACTGGCCTTTTCCTACGAAAAAGCCCTTTGATCTGCTGGTCAGTGGCGAGGCGGTAAGTGACCTGATAAAGCTGATCGCGCCCTGAGTCCAGGAGGTGCGCACTGGCGGCCAAGCTGCGGGGCTCAGGCTCCGGGAAGACGAGATCACTGCCCTCATCCTCCAACTCTTCAGCTATGTCCGGAGAGGGAACGTCCATTTCTCATCCTTGGCTATCGACAAAAAAATCAGGCTGGTAAGGGGCATCGACACCCTGTATAGGCTGGAGACCCGCATGCTGTTATTTATAGGGATGGGGAGTCAACCCAGTGTGCCCTTCTGGCCGATAGCTGCCAGAGTCAGAGGCTTCTTAGCTGCACGATGTGAGTCGCATGAGCGTCTTGAGTTCGTGTGAAGCCGCAGCGCAGGTAAAAAGTGCTTCCCTCAAAAGTGTCGGTGTAAAGACGCACACTTTCAAAGTGCAAAGCGGCGTGGGCAAGCAAGGCGCTAACCAGTCGCCTGCCAATCTGTTGCCCCCGTGACGCAGGAGTCACATAAACACGCCGCAGCCTTCCTGTGCGGGTATGCGTGAACGGATCAACAGACAGAGCTCCAACGCCCACCAGTTGCCGGTCTAGATACGCTGCCATTAGGCATTCGCCTGGCGCATCGAAGCAATTGGTGCCTGAATACCATTCCGAAGTCAGCCGGGTGATAAACATGAAACCTTCTGCCACAGCCTCTTTCTCAAGGGCAGAAATTTGTGACGGCATGTGCGTAACCCGTTGAATCTCCATTGGCGGTCAGTCCTCCCTGATTGGGTACGAAGCTTCTGAGTTGCTAGGGATCTTGATGTGCGGACCGTGCGCACGCAAGCGGCAGCTATCGACCCAAAGCGGACATTACTAAGGCGCGCGTCGAGATTCGTGCCTCAGCCGTTCCGGTTTCGAGCTATTGCGTTGCTTGCGACAAAGCATGAATGACATCCGCGACCATCTTTTCGGCACTGTTCATCCCGTCAATCCGTAAGACCGGAGCGTTCTGCGTTGATAGCCAGGCCTCGTGCCACGCCAGGTTGCGTCCTGAAAAGTTCGGATCGTCATACTGCGAAGCCCATTCCCGAAAGGCCACATGTATCTCATGCATGTCACCACCCAGTGCTATCCGATCTCCAAAGCGTTCCTTTTCACGTACGGCCAGCCGGTCAAGGCGAACGGGCGTTGGTGTTACAACGAACACAATCATATCGACATGGGTAATCAGCGCTTCTCCCCACCCCATACAAGAACCGGTTAGCACCCAATCGTCGTCACCGAACTTTTGCTGGATCAATGACACGCGGTCACTGGGAGGTCGCTTGGTCGTAAAAGGAGGGTTAGTGGGCATCCAGAAATAATCATCGACATCGACCTGTCGTACACCGAGCAGAGTTGCGACGTGTTGACCCAACGTGGTCACGCCCGCGCACGAAGCACCTGTAATGTAAATCCGCAATTTTTCCTCCATGAATACAAGTCGGTTTCGAGGCAGGCAAGATATCTCATGCACGGTCAGGCCTCACTTTTTTCTGAGCTGTGAATGACCGCTTCTGGCCGTTTTCCGCCGGTCGCGAGAGGCAGAAAACGACCCAAAGCAGTCATTTGGCGAAACTTTAGACCGACGTGTATGGACCGGAGAGCAGTCAGCTCCCCTCACGCAGAACTTGCATGAGCTGCTCAACGACGACGGCTTCGACGGAGCCTTCACTGGACCCCGCCTCAAAAACAGCACAACAAGCCGATGCGTCGCCGTCGCAGAGATGGTAGACGGCAATGACGCTGCTCGGCCCGCAGCCAGTGTGCCCGCATAGTGAATACCCTCCATCAATCGCCCCCTGCATCACGCCTAGGCCATAGCCCGGCGTGAGCCAAGGGCGACCGGAAATCGAGCCGCCCAATGCTCGCGCTCTCTGCATTTCCTGAAGCAAGCCCGTGGAGAGCAGGTCCGCACAGAAGAGTCGATCCAGAAATAACGCTGCTTGCGAAATGTGGCCGATCAACAAACCGTGGTAAACCC
Organism: Pseudomonas sp. Z4-20; assembly: GCF_051131955.1. Lineage (NCBI taxonomy): Bacteria > Pseudomonadati > Pseudomonadota > Gammaproteobacteria > Pseudomonadales > Pseudomonadaceae > Pseudomonas > Pseudomonas sp. Z4-20. Next base: position 87,725 of record NZ_CP071641.1, on the reverse strand, counting down.
AGGCGGGATCATAATTTGAGGAACTTCCAAGGTGGGTCGTTTGTAAGTCTGCTCGCGTTTTTGCAAAGCGAACGCTCGATAAGCCCAGAGGAGAAAGTGTGCGTTGAATTACCGCTTCATCAAGCTTCATCTCAGTCAGCCGTTCAATTAGCCTGCCGACAAGCAGGTAGCCGACATTCGAGTAACGCCAACCGTTTCCGGGAGTGTATCGGAGTCGAGCACCGTCAAGGCGTTGCATCATTTCATCGGCTGGCCAGGCTGGCTCACTGTTTTTAACGGCGGTGTGATACTCCGCAAGTTCTCCGTAATCAGCCAGACCGGCCTCATGCCGCAGTAACTGGCGTAGCGTAAAAGGCTGATCAAGAACGGGGTCATCCAATCCGACCAGCCCGTCACGCACCAACGATAGGGCCGTAGCAGCCAAGACTGTTTTCGTGAAACTCCACCACGGGACCATCAGTTCTGAGAGATCAGTCGCTTGTAGCTGACCATTTGAAACGAGTGAACTGAGCATTGGCTTCCTTGGAGTCTTAAGCAGATCGGCAGCTTGACAAGATACCTCAATCATTCTTCTTCGCCAGAGGCAAAAGTCAGCTGCTGCACTGCCCTGAACGACTGGAGATCGTTGCAATCGAGTATCAAAACTTTAAGGCATCACCGTACTCAGCTAGGGTTGTGCAACGTTCCTTTCGCGCCCTCATTCCCGGATCTCTCCAATGCCCCTTAGCACCATCGTTCTGTTTAAATGCCCTAGTTGTACACGCGCGAGTCGAACCTCGGTACCTGCTCCCGACACAAGCTGGCTTGAAGAGCCTTCCACTCGTAATACCGTGATTGACTGTGACACCTGCGGAATGCGTTACGACGCCACCGTGAAAAAAACTTCCTACAGGTACGAAGTCACGTTAGTGGATTATCAAAATGTGGAGGTATTTTCCAGTGAGCTCACAGATCTTTCCGATTCGCATGGCACAAGCTCTGATCAAAATAACGTTCGGACTACTGATGATCCGCTATTCGAGTTTTTGTCGAGCTACAGTCACATGACTGAGGTACTGCACACGTATGGCATTGGCGGCTCAGGACTACTCAAGAGCTCTGCGCCGGAAATTAATAAGCTGGTTCTATCTGGACTCATCAGCGCAATGGAGGCTTACCTCGCCAACACACTCATGACACTAGTGGCGGAAGAGGTAGGCGCGACTGAGAATCTTCTCTTGAAAGAGGAAAAATTATCTTCTCAGAAGCTCACCCTCTTTGAGGCATGGAATGAGAGCCTGACGGTAGAAAGACGTGTCCAAGATTATTTGCGAGATCAGATCTATCATCGGCTGGGAAAAGTTGAGCAGCTTTATGAGATTGCCTTCAATATCCAAGTTTTCCCGAACCTTGAACTTAAGGCACGACTTCACCGTGCGGTGACTCTTCGGCACGATATCGTGCATCGTAACGGGAGAAACCCTCAAGGCAAAGAACAGGAATTCTCGAGCATAGCGATCCTAGCAATGATGAGAGATATCCATGACTTTGTTATGCATGTAAATAACCAACTTTTCAAAGCGCTCATCGATCCCCAAGAGGAGGGTTCTGGGTCGCTCGCTGATCGGGGAAACGGGGGCAGACCATAATTATGAGAGAGTCCGATTACGGGTGAACCCAAATCTTGGTTTGTCCCCGGTTCGCCGGCAGGCGGCTATCGGCCCAAAAACAGTCGCTCGACGGCCTGCTAAATGCTACCTTCGAGCGAAACGCTAGGCTGCCCCCCCTGTTTCGGACTCCGTCGAACGGCGCTACGGTCCAATCATTCGAGTACGCAAAAATGAAGTACAACATCAGAAAGTACTCCACAAAACTGAAGAAAAAAATTCGCATCGGAAAAGACCCTAGAGTTTTAGTAGCCGCAATTTCGGAATTTGAGTTGGAAACTGACTCGATTACAAAAAATATCCTTTCAACGACAAAAACTAGCGTTGAGTGCAAAAGAGGATGCCACCATTGTTGCAACCTGAGAGTTGAAATTCTACCTCCAGAGGCTTTTCTCATCGCAGATCACGTCAAATCACTACCCGTCGAACGAAGAGAGCTATTGGTAAGTAAGCTACGCGAACACGCCATATACGCTAAAGATAAAACTTTTCATGCGTACAACAAGGCATGTGCTTTTCTGGCAGAAAATGGGGAGTGTCAAATTTATTCTGTACGCCCACATAAATGCCGCTCAAACATATCGACTAGCGTAAAGGCGTGCATTTCAACGCGCAACGCCGTGGAAGTCCAAGAAATAAAGCACCTCCACAACGTAATTACTACTGAGACAGTTAATAAATACAAGTCGAAAGGGTGCGTCATGCACCCGACCGAATTAACGCAAGGCGTTTTGGCCGCCTTAGACAATGAGGAGCTCCCTGAAAAATGGGCAAATGGCGTGCAGGTTTACGAGTTGCTACCGGAAAGAATAATGCTCTAAAAACCGTTTAAAATTGCAAATTACGCTTTTTCGCCAGCTAAAGCCTCAGGGTTAAAGGAGACGATTAAAGGGGACGAAGGGGACAGATTTATTTACTGCGCTGACTGTCTGCTCTGGTCGATTGTGTAGAAAAAGTCGACCACCGTTTCCACGGCAGAAAAGTACGCGCCTGGATTGAAATCTTTATTTTCAGCAGAGGGTTCCGGCTCAGATTCACATAACTGTGCGCAAGAAAGGCGTTTTCAGCAGTCAGTACGCGGGCCGCCTGGAACAACCGACTTTTTCAACACAATCGGCCGAAAGCAGACATCTGTTAAGAAGAACCCCTGCTAGTTTCCAATATATCAGCCAAACTGGATGGCTGTTTGGGCCTGCTGCGCAGCCCAGCGGGGAAAAATCCCCTCACCAAAGGGGGGTCGTGTATTGGTTGTTTGGCGGGCGGGTATTGAGAACGCGGTGGACTTTTTTTGTGAGTGCTGCGCACTCAAGCGGGAGCAAGCTCCCTCGCCACAGGTGCGTGGTGTTCAGGGGTTGCGATCCAGCTTTTTCAGGAACACCGTCATCTCTTTTTCGGCCTGCTTATCGCCATGCGCCCGGGCCGCTTCCAAACCTCGTTCCCAGGCTTGGCGAGCCGCCGCAGCATCGCCCTGGCCCTGATGAGCCTTGCCCAACAGCTTCCATGCCGCCGAATACTTGGGGTCGAATTCGACGCAGCGTTGGAGGTGTTCAGCGGCGCGGGGGAATTCGCCTTGGTCGAGGTAGCCTTTGCCCAGGCCGAAGCGCAGCAGGGCGTTGTCCACGCCCTTGGCGAGCATTTTTTCCAGGGAATCGAGCATTTGAAGACTCCTATGAACTCGTGGCGAGGGAGCTTGCTCCCGCTTGGGCGCGTAGCGGTCGCAAAATTGGGCCTGCTGCGCAGGCCAGCGGGAGCAAGCTCCCTCGCCACGGGGATTGTTTTGTTAGGAAGAGCTCATCCAGCCAGAAGGTTTAGTTAGAAAAAACTCAACCCCACATGGAACAACTTCTCGACATCGCGAATATGCTTTTTGTCCACCAGGAACAGGATCACGTGGTCGCCCGTCTGGATCTCGGTGCCGTCGTGGGCGATCAGCACTTCTTCGTCGCGGATGATCGCGCCGATGGTGGTGCCGGGCGGCAGGCCGAGGTCGCGGATGGCTTTGCCGATCACTTTGCTCGACTTGGCGTCGCCGTGGGCGATGGCTTCGATGGCTTCGGCCGCGCCGCGGCGCAGGGAGTGGACGCTGACGATGTCGCCGCGGCGTACGTGGGCGAGCAAGGTGCCGATGGTGGCCAGTTGCGGGCTGATGGCGATGTCGATGTCGCCGCCCTGGATCAGGTCGACGTAGGCCGGGTTGTTGATGATGGTCATGACCTTTTTCGCGCCCAGGCGTTTGGCCAGTAGCGAGGACATGATGTTGGCTTCGTCGTCGTTGGTCAGGGCCAGGAAGATGTCGGCGTCGGCGATGTTTTCTTCCAGCAGCAGGTCGCGGTCGGAGGCGCTGCCTTGCAGCACCACGGTGCTGTCGAGGGTGTCGGAGAGGTAGCGGCAGCGTGCCGGGTTCATTTCGATGATCTTGACTTGGTAGCGGCTTTCGATGGCTTCGGCCAGGCGTTCGCCAATCTGGCCGCCGCCGGCGATGACGATGCGCTTGTAGTTTTCGTCGAGGCGGCGCATTTCGCTCATGACTGCGCGAATATTCGCCTTGGCGGCGATGAAAAAGACTTCGTCGTCCGCTTCGATCACCGTATCGCCCTGGGGCAGGATCGGCCGGTCACGGCGGAAGATCGCGGCGACGCGGGTTTCTACATTGGGCATGTGCTCGCGCAGTTGGCGCAGTTGCTGGCCCACCAGCGGCCCGCCGTAGTAGGCCTTGACCGCCACCAGCTGCGCCTTGCCTTCGGCGAAGTCGATCACCTGCAAGGCGCCGGGATGTTCGATCAGGCGCTTGATGTAGTTGGTCACTACTTGCTCGGGGCTGATCAGCACGTCCACGGGAATCGCTTCGTTGTCGAACAGCTCGGCGCGGGTCAGGTAGGCCGCTTCGCGCACTCGGGCGATTTTGGTTGGGGTGTGGAACAACGTGTGGGCGACCTGGCAGGCGACCATGTTGGTTTCGTCGCTGTTGGTCACGGCCACGAGCATGTCGGCGTCGTCGGCACCGGCCTGACGCAATACCGTGGGCAAGGAACCGCGCCCTTGTACCGTGCGGATGTCGAGACGGTCGCCAAGGTCGCGCAGGCGTTCGCCGTCGGTATCGACCACGGTGATGTCGTTGGCCTCGCTGGCCAGATGTTCCGCCAGCGAACCGCCGACCTGCCCTGCACCCAGGATGATGATTTTCATCCAGCCACTCCTTTCGAATCGGTTAACCGCGTGCGGCGGCGATCTTGATCAACTTGGCGTAGTAGAACCCGTCATGCCCGCCTTCCTGGACCAGCAACTGGCGGCCATGGGGCTGCTTGAGGCCGGCCTGGGTGGCGATGTCCAGCTCGCGGGCGCCCGGCGTGCGAGCCAGGAACGCTTCGATCACTTCGGTGTTCTCGGTCGGCAAGGCCGAGCAGGTGGCGTACAGCAGCATGCCGCCGACATCGAGTGTCATCCATAGGGCATCGAGCAATTCACCTTGCAGTTGCGCCAGCGCGGCGATGTCGTCCGGTTGGCGGGTGAGCTTGATGTCCGGATGGCGACGGATCACGCCGGTGGCCGAGCAAGGCGCGTCAAGCAGGATGCGCTGGAACGGCTTGCCGTCCCACCAAGCCGCCGTATCGCGACCGTCGGCGGCGAACAGCTCGGCGTCCAGGCCCAGGCGTGCAAGGTTTTCCTTCACCCGCACCAGGCGCTTGGCCTCCAGGTCCACCGCCACCACGCCGGCCAGTTTCGGCTCGGCTTCGAGGATGTGGCAAGTCTTGCCCCCTGGCGCGCAGCAGGCGTCCAGCACCCGTTGGCCGGGCGCCAGCTCCAGCAAGTCGGCGGCCAGTTGGGCGGCTTCGTCCTGGACGCTGATCCAACCCTCGGCAAAACCCGGCAGGGCACGGACATCGCCCGGGGTTTCCAGCACGATGCCGTCGCGGCTGTACTGGCATGGGATGGCCGGGATGCCGGCCTCGCCCAGTAACGCCAGGTAGGCATCGCGGCTGTGATGACGGCGGTTGACCCGCAGAATCATCGGCGGATGGGCGTTGTTGGCCGCGCAGATGGCTTCCCATTGCTCGGGCCAGAAGGCCTTGAGGGATTTCTGCAACCAGCGCGGGTGGGCGGTGCGCACCACCGGGTCGTGTTCCAGTTCGGCCAGCAGGGTTTCGCTTTCGCGCTGGGCGCGGCGCAACACGGCATTGATCAGGGCCTTGGCCCAGGGCTTTTTCAGCTTGTCGGCGCAGCCCACGGTTTCGCCGATGGCGGCGTGGGCCGGGACGCGGGTGTAGAGCAGTTGATAGAGGCCCACCAGCAGCAGCGCTTCGACGTCGGCGTCGGCGGCCTTGAACGGCTTCTGCAACAGCTTGGCTGCCAGGGCCGAGAGGCGCGGTTGCCAACGGGCGGTGCCGAACGCCAGGTCCTGGGTGAAACCGCGATCGCGATCTTCAACCTTGTCCAGTTGGGTCGGCAAGGAACTGTTGAGCGAGGCTTTGCCGCTGAGTACCGCTGCTAGTGCCTTGGCGGCGGCCAGACGCGGGTTCATGAAGCGTCCGCCGCTTGGCCGAGAACGGTGCCGACGGCAAATTTCTCACGGCGGCTGTTGAACAGGTCGCTGAAGTTCAGTGCCTTGCCACCAGGCAATTGCAGACGGGTCAGACACAACGCCTGTTCGCCGCAGGCAACGACGAGGCCGTCCTTGCTGGCGCTGAGGATTTCTCCCGGTGCGCCCTTCCCTTCGGCACAGCTGGCGGCCAAGACTTTCAAGGCTTCGCCGTTCAAGGTGCTGTGGCAGATCGGCCACGGGTTGAAGGCCCGTACCAGGCGTTCCAGTTCCACGGCCGGGCGGCTCCAGTCGATGCGGGCTTCGTCCTTGTTCAGTTTGTGCGCATAAGTGGCGAGGCTGTCGTCCTGCACTTCGCCTTGCAGGGTGCCGGCAGCCAGGCCGCCGATGGCTTCGATCACGGCGGGCGGGCCGATCAGCGCGAGGCGGTCGTGCAGGCTGCCGCCGGTGTCTTCGGCGCTGATGGGGGTGCTGGCCTTGAGCAGCATCGGCCCGGTGTCCAGGCCGGCTTCCATGCGCATCACGGTCACGCCGCTTTCGGCATCGCCCGCCTGCACGGCGCGTTGGATCGGCGCCGCACCGCGCCAGCGCGGCAGCAACGAGGCGTGGCTGTTGATGCAACCCAGGCGCGGAATATCCAAAACCACTTGCGGCAGGATCAGGCCGTAGGCGACTACCACCATCAAGTCCGGCTTCAGCGCGGCCAGTTCGGCCTGGGCTTGCGCGTCGCGCAGGGTCGGCGGTTGCAACACTGGCAAAGCGTTTTCCAATGCGAGCTGCTTGACCGGGCTGGGCATCAGTTTCTGTCCACGACCGGCAGGGCGATCCGGCTGGGTATAGACCGCGACGATTTCATGAGGGCTGGCCAGCAGGGCCTTGAGGTGTTCGGCGGCAAATTCGGGAGTGCCGGCAAAGACGATGCGCAGGGGCTCAGTCATGGGAAGCTCTCAGTTACAAAGCAGTCGCAAAAAGAAAAAGGCTTGCCGCGGCAAGCCTTTGAAGGGGGGCATCAAGCATTCTGGCGATGAATCTTTTCCAGTTTTTTCTTGATCCGGTCACGCTTGAGATTAGACAGGTAATCGACGAACAGCTTGCCGTTGAGGTGGTCGCATTCGTGCTGGATGCACACCGCCAGCAGGCCTTCGGCGATCAGTTCGTAGGGTTTGCCGTCACGGTCCAAGGCCTTGATCTTGACCTTCTGCGGACGGTCGACGTTTTCGTAGAAACCCGGTACCGACAGGCAGCCTTCCTGGTACTGCTCCATCTCGTCGGTGAGGGTTTCAAACTCGGGGTTGATGAACACCCGAGGCTCGCTGCGGTCTTCGGAAAGGTCCATGACGACGATACGCTTGTGCACGTTGACCTGGGTCGCGGCGAGGCCGATGCCTGGCGCCTCATACATTGTTTCAAACATGTCATCGACCAGCTGACGCACTTCGTCGTCCACTACGGCCACCGGTTTGGCGATAGTGCGCAGGCGCGGGTCCGGAAATTCGAGAATGTTCAAAATGGCCATAAGCTTGATAAATGCACGTGTGAGGTAAAGTCGGGTGGCTGGCCTGGCGTGTGTCGGGATGCAGGCTACCGTTGTAAAACGTTGCCCTTATGGAGAACAGCTCCGCAAGGTAGCGAGCCACGGGGGCTCTGGCGTTTTACGCGAACGCACATAATAAAGGGATTCACCGCATGAGGAAATCACTACTCGCCCTGCTGCTCCTGGCCTCGACCGGTATTGCGCATGGGCAAGTGCAACTTCGGGAAGGTTTTCCGCAGCAATACACGGTGGTCCAGGGGGATACGCTGTGGGACATTTCCGGCAAATACCTGCGCGAGCCCTGGAAATGGCCCGAACTCTGGCAGGCCAACCCGCAGATCGAAAACCCCAACCTGATCTACCCCGGCGACACCCTGTCGCTGGTCTACGTCAACGGCCAGCCGCGCCTGACCCTCAATCGCGGCGCCTCGCGCGGCACCATCAAGTTGTCGCCGCGCATCCGCAGCTCGCCGGTGGCCGACGCCATCCCCAGTATTCCCCTGCAAGCCATCAACAGCTTTTTGCTGAGCAACCGCATCGTCGACACAGCGGAAGATTTCAACAAAGCGCCCTATGTCGTCGCAGGCGATGCCGAGCGCGTGCTCAGCGGCACCGGCGACCGGATCTTCGCTCGCGGCACCTTCGACGCGAGCCAGTCGGCCTACGGGATATTCCGCCAGGGCAAGCTCTACACCGACCCTGAGACCAAGGAATTTTTAGGGATCAACGCCGATGACATCGGCAGCGGTGAAATCGTCGCCACTGAAGGCGACGTCACGACCCTGGCCCTGCAACGCACCACGCAAGAGGTGCGCCTGGGTGATCGCCTGTTCAGTGGCGAAGAACGCTTGATCAATTCGACCTTCATGCCCAGTGCGCCGAAATCCGATATCAATGGCTTGATTCTCGATGTGCCACGGGGTGTAACCCAGATCGGCGCGCTGGACGTGGTCACCCTGAACAAGGGGCGGCGCGACGGGTTGGCCGAAGGCAACGTGCTGGCCGTGATGAAGACCGGCGAAACGGTGCGCGACCGGATCACGGGCGCGCCGGTGAAGATCCCGGACGAACGCGCCGGCCTGCTGATGGTGTTCCGCACCTACGACAAGCTCAGTTATGGCCTGGTCCTGTATGCCTCGCGGTCGCTGGCGGTGCTCGACAAGGTGCGCAATCCATAACGGGTCTCACAAGTTACCAACAGAGTTATCCACAGCTTGTCCTCGTTTGAACGGGGTTACTAACGATCAAGGATTGATCTATGCCATTGCCTGAATCCGCTTCGGTTCCGCCTGCGGAACTGGAGGCCCGTCTGCGCTTGCATCGCTTGCCAGACGTGGGACCTAGACGCTTCATGACCCTGATGGAGGCCTTCGGCTCAGCCTCCAAAGCCATCAGCGCCCCGGCCAGCGCATGGCGAGCACTGGGATTGCCTGCCCAGTGCGCCGAGGCCCGGCGCCTTCCGGAAATCCGTGACGGCGCAGCCCATGCGATGGCCTGGCTAGAGGGCCAGGCCCAGCATTTGTTGATGTGGGACCAGCCAGACTACCCGGCACTGCTGGCGCAGATCAGCGGCGCGCCACCGCTGCTGTTTGTGGCTGGCGACCCGACGATCCTGGAAAAACCGCAGCTGGCGATGGTCGGCAGTCGCCGGGCATCGCGTCCGGGCATGGACACGGCGGCGGCATTTTCCCGGAGCCTGGCCGGGGCCGGATTTGTCATCACCAGTGGCTTGGCCTTGGGCATCGACGCGGCCGCTCATCAAGCAGCGTTGGATGTCGGCGGGCAAACCATCGGCGTGCTCGGCACGGGCCTTGAAAATTTTTATCCACAGCGCAATCGCCGGCTGGCGCAAGCGATGATTGCCCAGGGTAGCGCGGTGCTTTCGGAGTTCCCGCTGGACGCGCCGCCTCACGCCAGCAACTTCCCGCGCCGCAATCGAATCATCAGCGGCTTGTCCCTTGGCGTGCTCGTGGTCGAGGCCAGTGTCGCCAGTGGTTCGCTGATCACGGCGCGCCTGGCGGCGGAACAGGGCCGCGAGGTGTATGCGATTCCGGGGTCGATCCATCACCCCGGCGCCCGGGGTTGTCATCAATTGATCCGTGACGGCGCGGCGCTGGTGGAAACGGTCGAGCATATCCTCGAAGCGTTGCGCGGTTGGCAGCGTTTGCCCTTCACCGCAGAGCCTGTCCCGGTAACGCATCCGCTGTTGCGCCTGCTCCATGCCGCGCCGCAAACCAGTGAAGCATTGGCCGATGCCAGCGGTTGGGGTTTGTCCAAAGTCCTGGCGGCACTGACCGACCTGGAAATGGACGGGCGGGCGACGTGCGAGCACGGGCGTTGGTTTGCTCGCTAGGTTTTATGGGGAAGATCGGTAAACTGCGCACAGCCTTATTTGTGTTGCGGAGAATCTTTCATGGTCAACAGTTGGCGTGTGCAACAAGCCGCGCGAGAAATTCGCGCAGGGGCGGTGATTGCCTATCCAACCGAAGCGGTCTGGGGCCTGGGTTGCGACCCGTGGAACGAGGATGCGGTGGAGCGTCTGCTGGCGATCAAGTCCCGCCGTCCGGACAAGGGGTTGATACTGGTGGCGGACAATATCCGCCAGTTCGATTTTCTGTTCGAAGACTTCCCCGAGACCTGGATGGACCGCATGGCCAGCACGTGGCCGGGGCCCAATACCTGGCTGGTGCCGCACCAGGATCTGCTGCCGGAGTGGATCACTGGCGTGCACGACACCGTCGCGCTGCGGGTCAGCGATCACCCGATTGTCCGGGATCTGTGCTCATTGGTCGGCCCGCTTGTCTCCACCTCGGCCAATCCCCAAGGGCGCCCGGCGGCGCGGACGCGGATCCGCGTCGAGCAGTATTTCCGTGGGCAGATCGACCTGGTGCTGGGCGGCAACCTGGGCGGACGCAAGAACCCGAGCGTGATCCGCGACCTCGCTACCGGCAAGATTGTACGACCTGACTAGATGCCCTGTGGCGAGGGAGCTTGCCCCCTCGCCATAAGAGCCCTTCTGGCTCAAGGTAAAAGTATGGTCGACCCCGTCGTGCGCCGTGCCGACAGTTCGGTATGGGCCTTGGCTGCTTCGGCCAGCGGATAACGCTGGTTGATATCCACAGTAAGCCTGCCGCTGCTGATCATTTCGAACAGTTCATCAGCCATGCGCTGCAGGTTTTCAGCGTTGTTGGCGTAGGTCGCCAGTGTGGGGCGGGTGACGTACAGCGAGCCCTTGGCCGAGAGAATCCCCAGGTTCACGCCGTCCACCGCACCGGATGCATTGCCGAAGCTCACCATCAGGCCGCGGGGAGCGGTGCAGTCCAGAGAGGTCAGCCAGGTGTCCTTACCGACGCCGTCGTACACCACAGGGACCTTCTTGCCGTCAGTCAATTCCAGCACACGCTGTACGACGTTTTCCTTGCTGTAGTCGATCACTTCCCAAGCGCCGTGGGATTTTGCGATAGCGGCTTTTTCCGCCGAGCTGACGGTGCCGATCAGCTTCACGCCTAGGGCCTTGGCCCATTGGCAGGCCAGCGAGCCCACGCCACCAGCGGCGGCATGGAACAGGATGGTTTCGCCGCTCTTGAGCTCGTACGTCTGGCGCAACAAGTACTGCACGGTCAGGCCCTTGAGCATCACCCCGGCGGCCTGTTCGAAACTGATGGCTTCGGGCAAATGAACCAGATTGGCCTCGGGCAACACATGCACATCGCTGTAGGCGCCCAGCGGCCCGCTGCCATAAGCCACGCGGTCGCCGACCTTGAAGCGAGTCACCTCCGACCCGACGGCCTCGACCACACCCGCCCCTTCGGCGCCAAGCCCCGACGGCAGCGCCGGTGGCGGGTAAAGCCCGCTGCGATAATAGGTGTCGATGAAGTTCAGGCCGATCGCCTTGTTGCTGACGCGCACCTGCTGCGGACCTGGCTCGGCGGGCGAGTACTCCACGTACTCAAGCACTTCTGGACTGCCGTGGGAACTGAACTGGATACGTTTGGCCATCTTCACCTTCTCCTTATCGTGGGACTTTTTACCAAGCCTGCTATCGGACTCCTAAGCTTGATCTTCGTCAACTGTGGTGTGAGTGGATGCGGTGTTATTCTGTGCGCCCATTTGCCGGCGGCCCTTGTACGCCGCGCAGCGTAGCCCTGATCAAGGTGATGTCATGACTACTCGCACCGAGGCCGTGAAAGCCTATCTGCTCGACCTGCAAGACCGCATCTGCGCCGCCCTGGAAACCGAGGACGGCGGCACTCGCTTCGTCGAGGATGCCTGGACCCGCCCTGCCGGCGGTGGCGGGCGCACCCGAGTGATTGAAAACGGCACGGTCATCGAGAAGGGCGGCGTCAACTTTTCCCACGTCTTCGGCAGCGGTCTCCCACCCTCGGCCAGCGCCCACCGGCCGGAACTGGCCGGGCGCGGCTTCGAGGCCCTGGGCGTGTCGTTGGTGATCCATCCGCACAATCCGCACATTCCAACGTCCCACGCCAACGTGCGCTTTTTCATCGCCGAAAAGGAAGGCGAAGAACCGGTCTGGTGGTTTGGCGGCGGTTTCGACCTGACCCCTTACTACGGCGTGGAAGAAGATTGCGTGCACTGGCACCGCATCGCCCAGCAAGCCTGCGAGCCGTTCGGCCCGGACGTGTATTCGCGCTACAAAGCCTGGTGCGACAGCTATTTCCACATCAAGCATCGAAACGAGCCCCGGGGCATCGGCGGGCTGTTTTTCGATGACCTGAACGAGTGGGACTTCGACACCAGCTTCGCTTTCATGCGCGCCATCGGCGATGCCTATATCGATGCCTACCTGCCTATCGTGCGTCGCCGCAAGAACGACGAGTTCACGCCCAAGCAACGGGAATTCCAGGAGTTCCGCCGTGGGCGCTATGTGGAATTCAACCTGGTGTATGACCGCGGCACCCTGTTCGGCCTGCAATCGGGCGGGCGCACCGAGTCGATCCTGATGTCATTGCCGCCCCAGGTCCGCTGGAGCTACGACTGGAAAGCCGAACCGGGCAGCGAAGAGGCGCGGTTGACCGAGTACTTCCTGCAGGATCGCGATTGGCTGGCGACAGCCTGAACAGGGGACACCATGGATCGCTACGTTGTAATGGGTAACCCGATCGGCCACAGCAAGTCGCCGCTGATCCATCGTCTGTTTGCCGAGCAGACCGCGCAGGCCTTGGACTACGCCACGTTGCTGGCGCCGCTGGAGGATTTCGTCGGTTGCGCGCGGGCATTTTTCCTTGAGGGTCGTGGGGCGAACGTCACCGTGCCGTTCAAGGAGGACGCCTTCCGTTTGGCCGACAGCCTGACGGAACGGGCCCAGCGGGCCGGGGCGGTCAATACCTTGAGCAAGCTGGCCGACGGCAGCCTGTTGGGGGACAACACCGACGGCGCCGGGCTGGTGCGGGACCTGACCGTCAATGCCGGTTTCAGCCTCAAGGGCAAGCGCATCCTGTTGCTGGGTGCCGGCGGCGCGGTGCGGGGCGCCTTGGAACCGCTGCTGGCAGAAGCGCCGGCCTCGGTGATCATCGCCAATCGGACGGTGGAAAAAGCCGAGATGCTGGCCGAACTGTTCGCCGACCTCGGGCCGGTCTCGGCGAGCGATTTCGCCTGGTTGAGAGAACCGGTGGACCTGATTATCAATGCTACGTCCGCCAGCCTGTCAGGCGATGTACCGCCGATTGCCGGATGTTTGATCGAACCAGGCAAGACCTTTTGCTACGACATGATGTATGGCAAGGAACCCACTTCGTTCTGTCGCTGGGCCCGGGAGCAAGGCGCGGCGGTGGCTATGGATGGCTTGGGCATGCTCGCCGAACAGGCGGGCGAAGCGTTCTTCCTGTGGCGTGGCGTGCGCCCGGATACCGCGCCGGTGCTGGCGGAGCTGCGTCGTCAGCTCGCGGCGGTCAGTCCCTGAAAAGGATCGGGCATCGCTCCGGTCCTTCCAGCTTCAATAATTCCTCTACCACCTGTGGCCTTGCCCCGCGCAAGGTCAGGCTGCGCCCCTGGCCACGCAAGCGCCGGGCTTCCTGATGGAGCATTTCCACGCCGGAGTAATCGATGAAGTTGATCTGCTGGGCATCGATCACCACCTGTTGCGCGGGCATGCGTTGCAAGCGCACTTGCAGATAATGGCTGGCGCCGAAAAAGATCGAGCCGCCCACCCGCAGGACATCCGCCTCGCCTTCGCGAAATTGCTGCACCCGCGGTTGTGAGGTGCGCTTGAGATAAAAGAACAGCGAGGCCAGTACGCCGGCATAAATGGCGGTTTGCAGTTCGAGCAGCAGCGTGGCCAGGCAGGTCAGGCCCATGACCAGGAATTCCGAGCGACTCACGCGGTACAACGCACGGATACCCCGGTGGTCCACCAGGCCCCAGGCGATCAGCAAGATACTGCCGGCCATGGCGGGAATGGGAATGTGCGCGATCAGTTTCGCCCCGGCCAGCGCAAACAACGCCACCCACAAAGCCGAGAACACGCCGGCCAAGGGCGAGCGAGCGCCCGCCTCATAACTGAGACCGGAACGGGTGAAGGAACCGGCTGACAGCGATCCCGCGAAAAATCCTCCAACGATATTGGAAAGGCCCTGCGCCCTGACCTCCTGGTTCGCGTCGAGCAACTGCCCGGAGCGCACCGATAACGAGCGGGCAATGGACAGGCTGGTCACCAGCCCGAGCATGCCCACCGCCACGGCACCGGGCAGCAGGCGCAGGATCAACTCAAGGTCCAGCGGTAGCGGGGTGAACGGTGGCAGGCGCCCGGCGAAGGCGCTGACCAGCGCCACATGCCCGAACATCGCCGGCCACAGCCAGACCACCAGGCTGCTGATGACCAAGGTTATCAACAGGGTCGGCCAGCGCGGCAGCAAGCGCTTGAGCACCATGCCCAGCACCAGCGTCCCCAAACCCATCAGCAATGAGGGGTTATCCACAGCCCCAATGTGACTGAACAACATGAGCAGGCTCTTCAACGCCGTGGCTTCGTTCGGCAAGTCCAAGCCCAGCAGGTTCGGCAATTGCCCCAAGGCAATGACCACCGCCGCGCCCAAGGTGAAACCCAGCACCACCGAGTGCGAAACGAAATTGACCAACGCCCCGAAACGCAACAGCCCAAGCAGCCATTGGAAAATGCCCGCCAACACCGTCAGTAACAGGATCAACATGATGTAGTCCTGGCTAGCGGGCACGGCCAAAGGACTGACAGTGGCGTACAGGACAATGGAAATCGCCGCCGTGGGACCGCAGATCAGGTGCCACGACGATCCCCACAGGCAGGCGATCAGCACCGGCACGATCGCCGCATATAAGCCGTATTCCGGCGGCAGGCCGGCAATCAAGGCGTAGGCAATGGACTGCGGCAACGCGAGAATCGCGCCGCTGAGGCCGACGATCAGGTCACGGCTGACACTGGCCCGAGTCTGCCGGGGCAACCAGCTCAGGAATGGGAAAAGTGAATGGCGGGTGGGGATTGCCATGGGGCCTCAAAAAACGGGGTTTGGCGCAAGAGTATCAGGTGAACCAACGTGGCGAGGGAGCTTGCTCCCGCTGGAGAGCGCAGCTCTCCCAAAACCAATCACGCAGATCCAGCTGATACTGCGCTTTCAGGTTCTGGGGCTGCTTCGCAACCCAGCGGGAGCAAGCTCCCTCGCCACAATAGCTTTATAGCTTGGCCTTCACCGCCGCCAGTGCATCCTTGCCATCAACGGTCTTCACGCCGTCCAGCCATTTATCCAGCACCGCCGGATTAGCCTTGATCCAGGCCTTGGCCGCTTCGGCATTGCTGACCTTCTTGTTTACCACTTCAGCCATGATGCTGTTTTCCATTTCCTGAGTGAAACTCAGGTTGGTCAGCAGCTTGCCTACGTTCGGGCAGGCCTGTGCATAACCTTTGCGCGTCAGCGTGTAGACGCTGCCGGTGTCGCCGAAGTATTTCTCGCCGCCCTTGAGGTAGTGCATCTTCAGTTGCACGTTCATCGGGTGCGGGGTCCAGCCGAGGAAGGTCACGAATTTCTGTTTCTTCACGGCCCGGGAGACTTCGGCCAGCATCGCCTGTTCGCTGGATTCCACCAGTTTCCAGTCACCCATCTCGAAATCGTTGGACTTGATGATTTCCTTGAGCGAAAGGTTGGCCGGGGCGCCGGAACCGATGCCGTAGATCTTCTTATCGAATTTGTCGGCGAACTTGTTCAGGTCGGCAAAGTTATGCACACCCGCGTCCCAGACGTAGTCCGGCACCGCCAAGGTGAATTCGGTGCCATCCAGGTTCTTCGCCAGTTGCGTGACGTCACCGTTGGCGACGAATTTGTCATAGAACCCCTGCTGCGCAGGCATCCAGTTACCCAGGAATACATCAACCTGGCCGTCCTTGAGCCCGCCAAAGGTGATCGGCACCGCCAGGGTGTCGACCTTGGCCTTGTAACCCATGCCTTCGAGCAGGAAACCGGTAATGGCATTGGTCGCGGCGATGTCGCTCCAGCCCGGATCGGCCATCTTCACCGTCTCGCAACTCTGCTCGGCCCACGCCGACGCACTGCTCAACGCCAACAGCCCGGCGGTCAGTACTGTGGATAACTTTTGCATGTGCTTCCCCTTACGTTATTGGTTTATTGGGCAGGGTGTGGGTAACGGGCCTTGCGCTCCAGGTCGTCGAGATCGATGTGGTTGCGCATGTATTGCTGACTGGCATCGACCAGCGGCTGGTGGTCCCAGCTCTTGAGTTTGCCCAGGGTCAACGCCTGGGCGACAAAACGTCGGCGCCGCTGGCTGGCGAGCACCTGTTGATGAATGGCTGGAATATCCCATTTGGCCCGCGCTTCGGCGAGAAAATCAGCCAACAGGGACTGATGCCCAGGCGAATGGCTGAGGTCTTCCAGTTCCTTCGGATCATTGCGCACATCAAACAGCAGGCATGGGTCATCCTCGCTGTAGATAAATTTCCACGGGCCGCGACGGATCATCATCAACGGGCTGATGGTGCCTTCGGCCATGTATTCACCAAACACTTCGTCATGCCCACCCTGCCCTTGCAGATGCGGCAACAACGAGCGGCCATCCAACGGCAAACCGGGGTCCAGCGTGCCACCGGCCAACTCGACCAGGGTCGGCAACAAGTCGGCGGTGGACACTGCGGCACCGACGCGGCCACTGGCGAACTGGCCCGGCGCGCTGATCAATAGCGGTACGCGCGCGGCCATTTCGAACCAGTGCATTTTGTACCAGAGGCCCTTTTCCCCAAGCATGTCCCCGTGATCGCCGGAGAAGACGATGATGGTGTCATCCAGCAGACCGGTCTCTTCCAGGGTTTGCAGTAACTTGCCCACATTGCTGTCGATGTAGCTGCAAGCACCAAAGTAGGCACGGCGGGCGTCGCGAATCTTATCCACAGGCAACGGCTTGCCCCACAGGTCGTAGACTTTCATCAGACGCTGGGAGTGCGGATCAAGCTCAGCCTGGTCGGGGGTTTGCGGCAGTGGGATGTCTTTGTCGTCATACAAATCCCAGAACGCCTTGGGAATCGTGTACGGATCGTGTGGGTGCGTCATCGATACGGTCAGGCAAAACGGTTGGTCGCCGTCTTCGCGAATGTGATCGAACAGGTATTGCTGGGCCTTGAATACCACTTCTTCGTCGAAATCCAGCTGATTGGTGCGCACGCATGGCCCGGCCTGCAACACCGAGGACATGTTGTGATACCAGCTTGGCCGGACGTCCGGCTCATCCCAATTCACCGCCCAACCGTAATCGGCCGGGTAAATGTCGCTGGTCAGGCGCTCTTCATACCCGTGTAGCTGATCGGGCCCGCAAAAATGCATCTTGCCGGACAGCGCCGTGCGGTAGCCGAGGCGCCGCAGGTAGTGGGCATAAGTCGGAACGTCCGCAGGGAAGTCCGCCGCGTTGTCGTAGGCGCCGATCTTGCTCGGCAATTGGCCGCTCACCAGTGTAAAACGCGACGGCGCGCAGAGCGGACTGTTGCAATACGCAGCGTCGAACACCACGCCCTGGTCGGCCAGGCGTGACAGATTCGGCAGCTTGATCGGCGACGGACCGTAAATTGGCAACATTGGCGCGGCCATTTGATCGGCCATGATGAAAAGAATGTTCTTGCGCTTCATGTATTCGCGGCATTCCATAGTGAGCGGTTATGCGATATTGCTGCGATTGAGCATGTAGCCCATGCTCTTTGGGGTAAAGCCCATGCAAGATAATGACTAGGATAAGCACAGCTTATGTATGACGCCTTGGGTGACCTGTCCCTGGACCTGTTCCGCGCCTTCGAAGCAGCGGCTCGCCAGCAAAGCTTCACGGCCGCCGCGATTGAGCTGGGCACCACACAGCCAGCCATCAGCCAGCAGATCAAGCGATTGGAGGAACAACTCGGCGCACGGTTGTTCGATCGTATCTACCGAGGCATCGAATTGACCGAGGTCGGTTCCATTCTGTTCGAACAGGTCCAGGCCGGCTTGCAAAGCATCGACGCCGGGCTGAACGCGATCAGTGCCCAGCACCAACACGAGGTGCTGCAAGTCGCGACGGACTTTGCGTTCGCCGCTTACTGGTTAATGCCGCGCCTGCACCGGTTTCATGCGGCCAACCCACAAGTGGACGTTAGCTTGGTAACTAGCGAGCGCAACCACAACATGCTGCGCACGGATATTGACGTTGCGGTCCTGTTTGGCGACGGTCGTTTCAAACAGGGCGAAAGTCGCTGGCTTTTCAGCGAAGAAGTTTTTCCCGTATGCAGCCCGCTGCTGCTTAAGGAACGCCCCCTGCCCTTGCCGGCCCAGGCCTTGTCGGAATTCCCCTTGCTGCATTTGCGCGGCGGCAACAGCAGCAGCTGGTTCGAGTGGAGTGGCGTGTTCCGTGAGCTGGGCATCATCTCGCCGCCCGCTCCCGGGCAATTGCGCTTCGACAACTACACGCTACTCATCCAGGCGGCAATCGGCGGCCAAGGTGTCGCCATCGGCTGGCGACACCTTGTGGATAACTTGCTGGCGCAGGGGCTGCTGTGCCGACCGATCGCCGAGACGGTGCTTTCCCGTCTGGGGTACTACGTGGTCCTGCCCCAGCGTAAGCGCCGGGGTGTGCTGATCAAGTTGTTCGTCGATTGGCTGATGGAAGAACAGGCCAACAGTGCAGAGTCGTTGACGGGATTGCCGCTGCCTTCCATTGCGGTGTGAGCACCTCAAGTAGCTGGGACAAAGCTGACATGCTCACCGACGTGCAGATTGAGGCGCAGTTCGTCGGCAATGCCGACCGCTACACGGCTCAGGCGCTCTAGCGATTCGGCCATGCCAGGCTCCAGGCTGGTGCTGACGTGGCTGAAATGTTCGATGCTCAACCCCTGCACGGCATAAGGCGCATTGACGAGCGTCCATTGCAGGGCACTGTTTTTCAGGGCATCAAGGATTTCTTCGGCGGCGTGGTGCTGCAAGTCATCGTCTGTCTGCTCTTCTTCCAGCACGGCAAAGTTGCCCACCAGGAACAGCCGGGGAATCTTCACCGCTTGCATGCCGGCAATTAGCGCATCCACAGCCAGGACCTGCTCCACAGGACCGGGGATGAGCGTGCGCTCCACTTGCTCGCTGTTCATTGGCAGCCCCGGCGCGTTCAACAGACACACCACAGCGCTGGCGCCGGCGACGCTCTGCTTGACTCGTTCGGGGTCGAAGAGATCCCCGGTCTTGGCGCGCAGGCCCGGGCGCGGCGCCAAGGCGGTAAGATCATCCAAAATGGCGATGATTTCATGCTGGCGTCGCAACAGTTCAGCCATCAACGCACTGCCGAGGCTGCTCATGGCACCATAAAGCACCACTTTAATGACCGGGGTTTCGGCGTTTTTCATGGCTGATATTCCTTTTTCCCGCGTGTAAAGGCTCTGACCCGTGGTTTAGCGCGAGGGTTCGGCTGGTCTTTCGAGGAGTGACAAATGCAACGGATCAAGGGCTATCACGCCCACGTTTATTTCGACGCCAGCACCCTCGACCAGGCGCGGGCACTGTGTGAGGAAGCGGCGCAACTGTTTGCGCTGAAGATGGGGCGGATGCACCAACGCCCGGTCGGTCCACACCCGGACTGGAGCTGCCAGCTGGCATTCGATCCGCAGTACATCGGCGTGGTCTTGCCGTGGCTGGCTCTCAATCGCAAGGGACTGGTAATTTTTCTTCACCCCGACACCGGCGATGACCTGGCGGACCACACCGATCATGCGATCTGGATGGGGGCGGTGCGGCCGTTGAATCTCTCAGCCTTCAAAGCAAAAACCTGACTGCTTTTGTTGTGGAGGCCAATCATCAGCCATTGCAGCGACGAAAGGCTGCTGAAAGCTTGCGCGATTAGGATCGCCTCACCTACCGGCAATAGACCGGTGGCCTAAAACGAGTCTTCGTTAGCTCGTGCGGCCCTTTTAACAACAACAATGGTGATTCTGATGTCCGCTGCTTCCCGTCCCGCTGCACCCACTCCATCCGTTCCCCTCGTGCTTTGCATTTCGCGCTGACCTGTCCGGTTCGCATTTCATAGCCGCGCCACGCCTGGAGTATTTCCCATGCTGACTTTCCTTGGCTTCGCCATGGTCATCACGTTCATGTTCCTGATCATGACCAAGCGCCTGTCCGCGCTGATCGCCCTGATCATCATCCCGATCCTGTTTGCCTTGTTCGGTGGCTTCGCACCGAAAATCGGCCCGATGATGCTCGAAGGCATCACCAAGCTCGCCCCGACCGGGGTGATGCTGATGTTCGCAATTCTGTATTTTGCCCTGATGATCGACTCCGGCCTGTTCGACCCGGCCGTGCGCAAGATCCTCAAGCTGGTCAAGGGCGACCCGTTGAAAGTTTCGGTCGGTACCGCCGTTCTGGCGCTCGTCGTTTCCCTCGATGGTGACGGCGCGACCACTTACATGATCTGCGTAGCCGCCATGCTCCCGCTCTACAGCCGCATCGGCATGAGCCCGCGGATCATGGCCGGCCTGATCATCCTCGCCGGCGGCGTGATGAACATGACCCCGTGGGGCGGCCCGACCGCCCGCGCAGCCAGCGCGCTGCATGTGGACCCGTCCGACATCTTCGTGCCGATGATCCCGGCGATGCTGGCCGGCGTCGTGGCGATCCTGGCGATTGCCTATATGTACGGCAAACGCGAGCGTGCCCGCCTGGGTGAATTGCACCTGGCCGGTGATGAAATGGACCACAGCGAAATCAGCGTTTCCCAGTTTCCGGATGCCCGTCGTCCGAAGTTGATCTGGTTCAACGGCGCGCTGACCCTGGCCCTGATGTGCACCCTGATTGCCGGACTGCTGCCATTGCCGGTGCTGTTCATGGTGGCGTTCAGTATCGCGATGATCGTTAACTACCCGTGCCTGCAACAGCAGAAAGACCGCGTCGCGGCGCACGCTGGCAGCGTGTTGGCGGTGGTCGGGCTGATTTTCGCGGCGGGGATCTTCACCGGTATCCTGACCGGCACCGGCATGGTCGATGCCATGTCCAAGAGCTTGCTGGCGGTTATTCCGGAGTTCCTCGGTCCGTACCTGGCGGTCATTACCGCGCTGGTGAGCATGCCGTTCACGTTCTTCATGTCGAACGATGCATTTTATTACGGGGTGTTACCGGTTTTGGCCGAGGCCGCCAGCCATTACGGCATCACCGCCGTCGAAATGGCCCGTGCTTCCATCGTCGGCCAGCCCGTTCACCTGCTGAGCCCGCTGGTTCCGTCGACTTACCTGCTGGTGGCGCTCGCCGGGATCGAGTTCGGCGATCACCAACGCTTCACCTTGAAGTGGGCAGTACTGGTTTGCCTGTGCATAATGTTCGCCGCCTTGCTGATGGGGATTTTTCCGCTGTTCAGCACTCTATAAAAGCAACGCCCGCTGCGTCGCCCCTTTCGGGTCACCGAAGGCGCGGCGCGGCCTAACACTCGCTCAAAGGAACTCACATGGAATGGCTGACCAACCCGGAAATATGGGTTGCCTTCTTTACCTTGACCGCCCTGGAAATCGTCCTGGGCATCGACAACATCATCATGATCTCGATCCTGGTCAGCCGCATGCCCAAGCACATGCAGGCGCGCACCCGGATCTTCGGCCTGGCCTTGGCCATGATCACCCGGATCCTGTTGCTGCTGTCCATTACCTGGGTCATGCGCCTGACGGCCGATTTGTTCGAAGTCTTCGGCCAGGGCATTTCCGGTCGCGACCTGATCCTGTTCTTCGGTGGCCTGTTCCTGCTATGGAAAAGCTCCCAAGAGATGTACCACGCGCTGGAAGGCGAGGATGAAAGCACCGACGAGCCATCGGGCACGGGCGGCAGCTTCATCTACACCATCGTCCAGATCGCGATCATCGACATCGTGTTCTCGCTGGATTCGGTGATCACCGCAGTCGGCATGGTTTCCCATGTCCCGGTGATGGTGGCGGCAATCATCGTAGCTGTGCTGGTGATGATGCTGGCGGCGGGTACTATCAGCAGCTTCATCGACAAGCATCCGTCGCTGAAGATGCTGGCGCTGTCGTTCCTGCTGGTCGTCGGTACCGTGCTGATCGCCGAGTCGTTCGAGGTGCATGTGCCAAAAGGCTACGTCTACTTCGCGATGGCGTTTTCGCTGGCGGTGGAAGCGATCAACATCAAGATGCGCATCGCCATGGCGCGCAAGCGCAAGCAACAGGATCCGGTGAAACTGCGCAAGGATTTTCCCGGTCAGTAATATCGTAGGGCGATGAACGAAGGGGCTCTCGGAGCCCCTTTTTCATGCCTGCGGATAAGTGACCTGTTGCGCAACATTCAAGATCCGCAACGTTCTTGCAGAGAACCTATTCATGACAGTTTTGTTTCAAACGATTCTTTAGCTGTGCAATGCTGGCGCCTGAACCGTTCGCCAACTACAGCTTAAGTACAAGTAGAACGATGTGGCACCGTCAATTTGTCCCTTTGGGACGCTAACAGGGGGCTCCTCATGCTGACCCTGCTGAATCTACTCTCCGCCGTGGCCTTGCTGATCTGGGGCACGCATATCGTCCGTACCGGCATTTTGCGGGTCTACGGCTCGAACCTGCGCCATGTCATTGGCCAGAACATGTCCAAGCGCTGGCTGGCGTTTATTGCAGGAATCATGGTCACGGCCATGGTCCAGAGCAGCAACGCCACGGCGATGCTTGTCACGTCCTTCGTCGGCCAAGGGCTGATGACGCTGACCCCTGCCCTGGCGACCATGCTCGGCGCGGATGTCGGCACCGCCTTGATGGCCCGCGTACTGACCCTGGACCTGTCGTGGTTGTCACCGCTACTGATTTTCCTCGGGGTGATTTTCTTTCTGTCGCGCAAGCAGACCCGTGTCGGGCAGATGGGCCGGGTCGGCATCGGCCTCGGCCTGATCATCCTGGCCTTGCAATTGATCGTCGAAGCCGCTGCGCCGATCACCCAGGCCCAGGGCGTAAAAGTGATTTTTGCCTCGCTGACCGGCGATATCCTGCTCGATGCCTTGGTCGGCGCGCTGTTCGCCATGATTTCCTATTCCAGCCTGGCGGCCGTGTTGCTGACTGCGACACTGGCGGGCGCCGCCGTGATCAGTTTGCCAGTGGCCATCGGCCTGGTGATCGGTGCCAACATCGGCAGCGGCATCCTGGCCTTCCTCAGCACCAGCATGCAGAACGCCGCCGGACGCCAAGTAGCGCTGGGCAGCCTGCTGTACAAGCTGATCGGCCTGGTGCTGATCATTCCGGTGCTCGATCCACTGGTGGGCTGGCTGGACGGTCTGGATTTCAGCCCCCAGGAAACCGTCATTGGCTTCCACTTGCTCTACAACTCCGTGCGTTGCCTGGTCCTGCTGCCAAGCGTCGGACCCATGGGCAGGTTGTGCGCATGGCTGCTGCCGGAACGTGCGGAAATCAAGGGTACGGCCGCGCCCCGGCACCTGGACCCCGCCGCCCTCGCCACCCCGAGCCTGGCGCTGGCGAACGCGGCCCGGGAAACCTTGCGCATCGGCGATCTGATCGAAAACATGCTCGAAGCCATGCTCGGCGTGTTGCGTGGCGAGCAAACGGCAATCACCCAGCAAGTGCGCGGCATGAGCGACGATGTCGAGGCGCTGTGCAGCGCCATCAAGCTTTATATGGCGCAAATGCCGCGTGAGGACCTCAGCGAGCAGGACAGTCGTCGCTGGGCGGAAATCATCGAGCTTGCAATCAATCTCAAGCTGGCTAGCGACCTCATCGAGCGCATGTTGCGTAAGGTCCAGCAACAGAAAACCTCGCAACGTCGATCTTTTTCCGAGGTGGGCCTGGAAGAGCTGGCGGGATTGCACAGCCACCTGATCGCCAACCTGCGCCTGGGGTTGTCGGTATTCCTTAGCGCCGACCGGGAAAGCGCCCGCCAATTGCTACGGGAGAAACGGCGTTTTCGCGCACAGGAACGGCGCATGGCCCACGCCCATGTCAGCCGTCTGCACCGCAAGGTCGTGCAGAGTATCGAGACCAGCTCCCTGCACTTGGAGCTGATTGCCGACATGAGGCGCTTGAATTCGCTGTTCTGCGGCAGCGCGTACGTGGTGCTGGAAACCTCGGAGATCGGTGCGCTGGCCGTTGATGAAATTTCCGACATCACGCATTCACCTTGAACGACTGGCGCCTGGGCCAGTCATTAAAAAGGGCCGGACCTCAAGCCAATCGAGCCAGACAACTCCCACGGTCATGAACACAGCGCAAATCCAAAGTGGGAGCGCACCTGCTCGCGATAGGGCTGGCCCGGAACCATGGATCGTCATTCAGCCGCCAGGAAGCCTGCCATGCGTTGTCTGTTACTCGCCCTGCTTTTGTTCGGTTCCCTACCCGTGGTTGCCCTGGACCGGTTCCAGGTCGAAGGCTACACATTGCCCAACGGTATGCAGCTGTTGCTCAAGCCCGGCAATGACCGTGGACACGTAGCGATTCGGCTGGTGGTCGGCGTGGGCCTTGATGATTTCAAGTGCGCCGACAAGGAGCTGCCGCATCTGCTTGAGCACTTGCTGTTCAGCGGTGTCGACGATAGCGGCGAAGGCGGCCTGGAAGAACGCATGCAGGCGTTGGGCGGCGAATGGAACGCCTTTACCAGCAATGCCGATACCACGTTCGTCATCGAGGCGCCCGCGAGCAATCAACGCAAGGTCCTGGATTTGTTGCTGGCGCTGCTGACCCGCACCCGCATTGACGACAAGGCCCTGCAAGCGGCCAAACGAGTGGTTGAACGCGAAGACGGCGGGCATTACACCCATCTGCAACGTTGGCTGGACCGCCAGGACATCGGCCACAAGGCCAGCAATCAGCTGGCCGTGGAGCTGGGCTTGCGCTGCGCGGAACGGGCCGAAGTCGAGCACCTCACCCTTGCGAAGGTCGAGCAGGTGCGCAAGGCCTGGTATGCCCCCAACAACATGACGCTGATTGTCGTCGGAGACCTCGACCGTCTGCTCCCGGCCTACCTGGAGCGCACGTATGGCGAACTCGAACCGGTCGAGCCCAGCGTCCACGCGCCGCTGCCGCAAATCCGCTACAGCGCGGTCACCAAACGCAACCTGACCCGCGGCCTGGTCGGCGATGGCGCCAAGCTTCACTGGTTGTTTCCAGAGCCGGTGCTGGGGCAGCAACACGACGAAACCTTCGACTTGCTCAAGGATTACCTGGACTGGGCGCTCTATCGCCAGCTGCGCCTGGCCAACAACCTGTCTTATGGCCCCTGGGCCGAGCGGGAAGTGTTGGGTGGCGTCGGTTTCATGGGCCTGAACGCCGACCTGAGCCGCGAGGATCTGCCCCAGGCCGAGCAGGCGCTGGAAGCGCTGCGTACCACCCTGCTCAAGGACGGCCTGGATCCCGAGAGCTTCGTGCGGATAAAACGCGCGGCCATTGCCCATCAATCCTGGGCCGTTCAAGGTAACAGCGCACTGGCCGATTACTATTGGAGCGCCTTGGGCGATTACGAGGATGGCCGCTTCGCCAACCCCGCCGCCCGCTTGCAGGCTGTGAGCCTGGAACAGGCTAACCAGGCCGTGCGCGAACTATTGAAGGATCCTGGGTATTTACGCATCGAAAAACCGTTGGTCAGCGATGACGAGCTTGTCTGGGGCCTGAGCGGGTTGGTGGCGTTGTTGCTACTGCTGTTGGCGTGGCGCTTGCGCCGAAGGGCGCTTCGCAAAACGGCATAAACCCTCGCCAAGGCGACGCTCGTCACATCGAGGTCCTGGCGATACTCTGTCAGGGATATTTCCTACGACTTACTGTGAAACCGCCGAATGCCGAACCTGACTCAGTTTATCCAGCGCATCCTCGAACTGATGAAGCGCTACCCAGGGGTCATCGCCCTCGGCGGTTTCATCTCCGGGGTCGGCAGTTTCATGCTGGTGGACCGTCAGCAAGGCCTGGCGACCTGGATCGCCATCATGATGCTGGTGAGCTGGCTCTGGCTGATGCTGGAAAACAGCCTGACCCGGCTGTTCACCAAGGTTTTCAAACGGGAAATCCCCCAGCCGCTGTTGCGTTACGCCACGCAGATGATTCACCAGGAAAGCCTGTTTTTCGTCCTGCCGTTTTTCTTCATCACCACCACTTGGAACAGTAGCCAATTGCTCTTTACCGGGCTGCTCGCCGCGGCGGCGCTGGTCTCGATCATCGATCCGCTGTACTACAAATGGCTCGCCCCCCGGCGCTGGGCCTTCCTGGCGCTGCATACACTGACCCTGTTTGCCGCCCTGCTCACGGCGTTGCCGGTGATCCTGCACCTGACCACCGACCAGAGCTTCAAGCTGGCGCTGGGCATCGCCATGCTGTTGTCGTTCCCGAGCCTGGCCTCGATCTTTCCGATCCGCACCGTGCGCAACGCCCTGGCGATTCTGTGCATCACCTTGGGGATTGGCGCCGCCGGCTGGGTGCTGCGCTCCTGGGTGCCACCCGCCACGCTGTGGATGACCGAAGTCGCGATCAGCACCCAGCTGGAAGACCGCACGCCGGGCGCCAGCCTGAAGGAAGTCAGCGCCACCCAGATCCGCAGCAATGGCCTGTACGCCTACACCGCCATCAACGCGCCGCGAGGGCTCGATGAGCGGATCTACCACGTCTGGCAATTCAACGGCAAAGAGGTCGACCGTATCGCCCTGGATATTCATGGCGGGCGCAAGGAAGGCTATCGCGCCTGGACCCACAAGCAGAACTTTCCGGGCGACCCGACGGGCAAGTGGCAAGTGCGGGTGCTGACCGAGAACGGCCAGTTGATCGGCGTGTTGCGGTTCAAGGTGAACCCTTGAACCCTGACCCTCAACCAAAGAACCAGTAGCAAACCCCGATCGCCGCCACCACACCGGCGAGTTCGGCCAGCAGCGCGCAACCCACCGCGTGGCGCGCCCGTTGGATACCTACCGCGCCGAAATAGACCGCCAGGACATAGAACGTGGTTTCGGTACTGCCCTGGATGGTCGCCGCCACCAGGGCCGGGAAGCTATCCACCCCGGACGTCTTCATGGTTTCGATCAGCATCGCCCGGGCGGCACTGCCGGAAAATGGCTTGACCATGGCGGTCGGCAGCGCATCGACGAAGCGCGTGTCCCAGCCGGCCCACTCCACTAAGTGCCGGATGCCGTCCAAGCCGAAGTCCAGCGCGCCCGACGCACGCAGCACGCCGACGGCACAGAGCATCGCCACCAAGTACGGCAAGAGGTTCTTCGCAACGTCGAACCCCTCCTTCGCGCCTTCGACAAACGCCTCATACACCTTGACCTTGCGCAGCGCGCCCACCACCAGGAACAGGATGATCAGGCCGAACAGCGTCAGGTTGCCAAGAATCGACGACAGCCCCGCCAATGCCGTGGCCGAGAGCGTCGCCAGCAACGCCATGAAGCCGCCCAGCACCAGCGCACCCGGGATCAGATAAGCCAGCACCACCGGATCCCACAGGCGCAGGCGCTGCATGAAGGCCACCGAAAGCAGCCCCATCAGCGTCGACGCGCTGGTGGCGAGCAGGATCGGCAGGAACACCAGCGTCGGGTCCGGCGCGCCTTGCTGGGCGCGGTACATGAAGATCGTCACTGGCAGCAGCGTCAGCGACGACGCGTTGAGCACCAGGAACAAGATCTGCGCGTTGCTGGCGATGGTCGGGCTGGGGTTGAGGTCTTGCAAGGCGCGCATGGCCTTGAGGCCGATGGGGGTGGCGGCGTTGTCCAGTCCCAGGCCATTGGCAGCGAAGTTAAGGGTGATCAGGCCGATCGCCGGATGCCCGGCGGGCACTTCCGGCATCAAGCGCAAGAACAGCGGGCCGAGGGCCTTGGCCAGCCAATCGACGATGCCGGCTTTTTCCGCGATGCGCAGGAAGCCCAGCCACAGCGTCAATGTGCCGAACAGCAAGACCATGACCTCGACCGAGAGCTTGGCCATGGCGAAGATGCTTTCCACCATGGAGGCGAAAATCCCGGCGTTGCCGCCGATCAGCCACTGCGCCATTGCCGACACGGCCGCCACGATAAAGAAGCCAAGCCACAGGCCATTGAGCATCGGTAAGTCCCCCGGAAGATGCGGCGAATGATAGCGGGGCTGGCCAAAACGACAAACCCCGGATTTCTCCGGGGTTTGCCTGGCACGCTGACAACGCTCGCGATGATCCAAGCAAGGAATCAACGGTTGGACGTTTCACCCGCCGGCAGCGACTCTTTGCTGCGCCAGTGCGGCAGGGAGTTCCAATAGCGCTGGCCCTTGGCATCGTCATACATGCCTTCCCAACGGGAAATGACTAGCACGGCCAAGGCGTTGCCGATAACGTTCAGCGCCGTGCGGGCCATGTCCATGACGCGATCTACACCCGCGATGAACGCCAGGCCTTCCAATGGAATGCCAACGCTGCCCAAGGTCGCCAGCAGCACCACGAACGATACGCCCGGCACGCCAGCGATGCCCTTGGAGGTCACCATCAGAGTCAATACCAGCAGCAATTGCTGGCTGAGGGACAAGTCAATGCCATAGAGCTGGGCAATGAAGATCGCCGCGATACTTTGATACAGCGTCGAACCGTCAAGGTTGAAGGAATAACCGGTAGGCACCACGAAACTGCAAATGGCTTTTGGCGCACCATACGCTTCCATCTTCTCGATGATGCGCGGCAGCACCGTTTCGGAACTGGCGGTGGAGTAGGCCAGCACCAGCTCATCCTTGAAGATGCGCATGAGCCTGATCACCGAGAAGCCGAACAGCCGAGCAATCAGACCCAGCACCACGAAGGCGAAGAACGCGATAGCGACATAAACCAGGATCACCAGCTTCGCCAGCGGCAGCAGGGAAGCGAAACCGAAGTTGGCGACGGTCACCGCGATCAGGGCGAACACGCCGATAGGGGCGTATTTCATGATCATGTGCGTGACCTTGAACATGCTTTCCGATACGCCCTGGAACATTTTCACCAGCGGGTCGCGCAGATCCGATTGCAAGCTGGACAACCCGAGGCCGAACAGGACCGAGAAAAAAATGATTGGCAGCATTTCGCCACGCGCGACGGCCGCGAAAATGTTGGAAGGAATCAGGTTGAGAATGGTCTCGACGAACGCGTGTTCATGTTGGACTTCGGCGGCGGTGGCCTGGTATTTGGAAATATCCACAGTTCCCAGGGTGCTCATATCAATGCCATTGCCCGGCTGGAAGAAATTCGCCAGGAGCAAGCCGACGACGATAGCGATTGTGGTGACGACTTCGAAATAAACGATGGTCTTGAAGCCGATCCGCCCCAGCTTCTTCGCATCTCCCACCCCGGCAATGCCGACAATCAGCGAGGAGATGACAATTGGGATTACGATCATCTTGATCAGACGGATAAAGATATCGCCTGCCGGTTGCAGCACGTTGCTGATCCACCAGGCCTTCTCGGCACTGAAGTGGTTGAGCAGCGCGCCGATTGCAATCCCGAGGACCAGACCGATGAGGATCTGCCAGGCGAGGCTTAATTTTGCCTGCTTCATATCATTACCCTTACTTCAGTTGGAATCGGGCAGGGCGCGGACTGACCGCCAATGACGTCAGTAGTCATGCTTCTGCCCCCGTATAAGGTCACCCGGAGCGCGTACGGCGCGCTTACTGGCAGGCGAAAAAAGGCGCAACTATTGCCACGCAAGAGGGGATCGTCTAATGCCGTAAACGCCTACCCTATGCCGAATCGGCATGAGATTTACAAATCGAAACGTTCGTCCCAAGCGGTTCGGATACGACATTCGATCAGGCATAAACGCCGTCAACCGGCCATTTCAGCGTAGTAGGGCTTGGTTTTTCAGGTAGGAGGATTCGATGAAAGGCGGCGCGGGGAAATGCACTTTGACCGGCCAAACAGGTTGAGCGCTCTCCGATATACGGTCACGCGCCGATGGACGGGTGAAAGAGCGAGACAATAGGCCACGGCGTTTTGCAGGTTAGGCCAGAAAATAGCCAACCGCTCTAGCGAGAGGTTTAGCGAACACAAGCTCTACGCAAGTTCGCCAAGTCTGCGCGACTTTGCGAACTTGCGTTGCAGCTTTTTACCTGACCCGGCCCTTTCGCAGGCACCCCTTGTGCCCGTAGGTCACTCCGACCCTGATGGTCAGAACGTCCCAGCCCCCTGGTCATGCTTAGGCCCTCCTCGGGCTTCGCAGAGAGAAAAGCAGGGCTGCCTTTCTCGTTTCAAGAAATCAGTACCAGTTCGGATCTTTCTTGAGCTGTTCCATTAACAGTTCTTGCATACCTTCATCGGGATTGCCGAGGAAGCGATAGTCCGCATGACGGGTGGGCGACTTGTCGGCTGGGAGGCCCGCAGGTACCTCGACCAACATGGCGTAGGCATCGTCCTTGTCGAAACTGACGGCTACGATCAGCCGCTTGCTCTTGCAGGTATCCTGGGTTTCGCACAATGGCCCGACCAGATACCGGTCGCCATCCTCCTCGACCGCATTCATTTGCTCCGAGGCACCGGTCAGGTTCATGACCCACTCCGGCAGACGTTCCTCCTTCTTGACCACTCCCTGCCAGGTCTCACGGTACTGCGGGTCTGCCTGAAGCAGTTGATTGACCCGCATCTGTCCGTCGTTGGCAGCCAGAGCCATGGCACTGCCGCCCAGTAGCAGGGCGGCCGCCAGTCCTTTGAATGACACGCTCATATTCAGCCTCGGCCGCGACGACCAAAAAAGAAGGAGGCGATGAACATGACCAGGAACACGACAAAGAGAATCTTGGCGATGCCCGTGGCGGTGCCTGCGATACCACCGAAGCCCAGTACGGCGGCGATGATGGCAATGATCAGGAAAGTAATTGCCCAGCTCAACATGGTGATTCTCCTTACGCTTTTCTATTTAGTTTTGGTCTGGCGACGATGGTTCCGGCGTAACGGACGACCGGTTTATCGAATTAGAAAACCCACCGCTCTTCACGAGGCATCTCGACAAATGGCTGCGGCTCGTCGACTTCCATCATTCGCATCGAAGCGGAGGCTTCGGCGAGATTGCTGACGGAGCTGAAATGGGTTTGCGGGGCACGATGAATCGATACCAGTGGCGCTTCCGGCTGCTGGCTTTCCTGCCAGAGCAGCAACTGCTGACCTGCCACAAGCGTAATCAGCAATGCGAGGACGGCCCACAGACTCTGCTGGATAGGCAGGGAGGTCATGCGAAACTGGGCGGCACGTTGACGATTCATCCTGAAATTCCTCCGCACCCTAGCGGTGATCTGGTTGAGGCGCTTTGAAACGCCACGTTGATCAGATCATTGCAGTCGGCATGCCAGAAATTTGATTTCAATAAATCACTTAAAGATCAATAGGTTATTGATTACGTCAAAAGAGCCAGGGGCGCATCCTGCACGATGGGCCGGACGTAAGTCGTGCGTTCTGCACGACCCTTCAGATACTCGGTGTAAGATTCTTTTTGAATTGCCAATCGGAAATGGATGTCGGAATGAGCGAGCCGAACCGTAGGAAGCGAAGAAGAACTAAAAACTGGATGCAAATCAGGCTTTTAGGTGCAGGACGTCCACAATGAAGCCTTCGATGGGTATTATTCGGTCAGAATCGACCATGCAACTTGCCCGATCTTTCTGACACTAACCATCATCATTAGCTAAAGGAGCGTAGGAAAAATGGAATCCGCCACTGAGCATCAAGGCCGCATTCTGCTGGTAGACGATGAGTCCGCCATCCTGCGTACCTTCCGTTATTGCCTGGAAGACGAAGGCTACAGCGTCGCCACCGCCAACAGTGCCGCGCAGGCCGATGCCTTGCTGCAACGCCAGGTGTTTGACCTGTGCTTCCTTGATTTACGCCTGGGTGAGGACAACGGCCTCGACGTATTGGGACAGATGCGTATCCAGGCGCCCTGGATGCGCGTCGTCATCGTCACCGCCCACTCGGCTGTGGACACTGCCGTCGATGCGATCCAGGCCGGGGCCGCCGATTACCTGGTCAAGCCCTGCAGCCCGGACCAATTGCGCCTGGCAACCGCCAAGCAACTGGAAGTACGCCAGCTGTCCGCCAGGCTCGAAGCATTGGAAGGCGAAGTGCGCAAGCCAAAGGACGGCCTCGATTCCCACAGCCCGGCGATGAAAGTGGTCCTTGAGACTGCCCGTCAGGTTGCCAGCACCGACGCGAACATTCTGATTCTCGGCGAGTCCGGCACCGGTAAGGGCGAACTCGCACGGGCCATTCATGGCTGGAGCAAACGCGCGAAAAAATCCTGCGTCACCATCAACTGCCCGTCGCTGACCACCGAACTGATGGAAAGCGAACTGTTCGGTCACAGCCGCGGCGCGTTCACCGGAGCCAGCGAAAGCACGTTGGGTCGGGTCAACCAGGCCGATGGTGGCACGCTGTTTCTTGACGAGATCGGCGATTTTCCCCTCGTTTTACAACCAAAGTTATTGCGTTTCATCCAGGACAAAGAGTACGAGCGGGTCGGTGACCCGGTAACCCGTCGTGCCGATGTACGTATTCTCGCGGCCACCAACCTCAATCTTGAGGACATGGTGCGCGACGGGCGCTTCAGGGAAGACCTGCTGTATCGCCTGAACGTCATTACCTTGCACCTGCCGCCACTGCGCGAGCGGACCGAGGACATCCTGACCCTCGCCGACCGCTTCCTGGCGCGCTTCGTCAAGGAGTACGCGCGCCCTGCGAGAGGATTCAGCGATGAGGCTCGCGAAGCCCTGCTAGGCTATCGCTGGCCAGGCAATATTCGCGAGCTGCGCAACGTGGTGGAGCGCGCCAGCATCATCTGCCCGCAGGAAAAAGTCGAAATCAGTCATTTGGGCATGGCCGAGCAACCGACCAACAACGCGCCGCGCATTGGCGCCGCGCTGAGCCTGGACGAACTGGAAAAGGCCCACATTGGCGCAGTATTGGCCACCGCCGACACACTCGACCAAGCGGCCAAGACCCTGGGTATCGACGCCTCTACGCTGTACCGTAAACGCAAGCAATACAACCTGTGAGCGGCACCTTATGAAACTGGCGATGAAGCTCCGTACCCGGCTGTTTCTCAGCATTTCGGCGCTGATCACCGTGGCATTGCTGGGATTGTTGCTTGGCCTGGTCAGTGTGTTGCAAATGGCCAATACCCAGGAACAATCGGTACGCGACAACTTCGTATTGCTGGACCTGGGCCTCAAGTTGCGCCAGACGCTGGGCGATCAACTGATGATCATGCTTGAGGAAAAGCCCGACCTGGCGGCGCTGGAAGAGTCCAAACGCGAGTATTTCGAGTTGTTGGACGAAGGTATCGCCCATGAGCGGGAACTGGATGACCCCGCAACCAGCTTCACCCGCGCCAAGGCTGACTACGTCAGTTTCCTCCAGGCTTTCGATGCCTCTCGCCAGCAACCGACACAGCTGACCGGCATCCAGGACCTCACTGAAAAATTCAACGTATTGCGTGGAGGCCTGATCGAGGGGTACCGACATGCCCTTAATAAAATCGGCGATACCCAGGACCGCGCCCGCGAACGCGCGCTACTGATTTCCGCCTTGCTGGGGCTGGTGGGATTGGCAGTGCTGATTATCGGCTTCGTGACCGCCCATGGCATCGCCCGACGTTTCGGCGCACCGATCGAAGCCTTGGCTGCTGCGGCCGACGACATCGGCCAAGGCAATTTCGAGGTGACCCTGCCGATCTCGTCAGCGGCGGAACTGAATCTGCTGACGCGCCGCTTCGGCATCATGGCCCAGGCGCTGCGCGAACATCAGGCGACCAATATCGATGAACTGCTCGCCGGGCAGCAGCGCCTGCAAGCGGTGCTCGACAGCATTGACGACGGCTTGCTGATGATTGATCGCCAAGGCCGGCTGGAGCATTTGAACCCGGTGGCCCAACGTCAGCTGGGCTGGGACGAGGAGCGCCTGGGCCAAGGCCTGGGCGAGGCGCTTGGACGTGTGGAATTGGATGAAGAGCTGCAACTGGTGTTACGCGGAGGCACACAAGAACGCGCGCCTGATGACTTGGGCATTGAGGTGGATGGCGAATCGCGAGTGCTGACCTATAGCCTGACACCGGTGATCCACACCCAAGGCCAAATCCTCGGGGCAGTAATGATCTTGCATGACGTCACCGAGCAACGGGCCTTCGAACGCGTGCGCAGCGAGTTCGTCCTGCGGGCGTCCCATGAGCTGCGCACCCCGGTGACAGGCATGCACATGGCGTTCGGGTTGCTGCAGGAGCGCATGCATTTCGCCGAGGACTCCCGCGAGGCAGACCTGCTCAACACGGTCAATGAAGAAATGCAGCGGCTGATGCAGCTGATCAATGACCTGCTTAATTTCTCCCGCTACCAGAACGGCTTGCAAAAGCTCACCCTGGCGCCTTGCTCCATCGAGGAACTGTTGGAGGCGGCGAGGATGCGGTTTGCAGCGCAGGCCGAGGGCAAGGGCATCGAGTTACTTGTGGAAATCCAGGGTCCTTTGCCGCGCCTGCACGCTGACGCCGCGCAGTTGGACCGGGTCCTGGACAACCTGATCGATAACGCAATGCGCCACACCAACGACGACGGCCAGATTCGTTTGCAGGCCCGACGCCATGGCGAGCGGGTGATTATCAGTGTTGAAGATAACGGCGAGGGGATTGCCTACGGCCAGCAAGGACGAATCTTCGAACCTTTCGTCCAGGTCGGACGCAAGAAGGGCGGTGCCGGGCTCGGGTTGGCGCTGTGCAAGGAGATCGTCCAGCTCCACGGTGGACGCATGGGCGTCTATTCCCGGCCAGGGCAGGGCACCCAGTTTTATATGGCCCTGACAGTCTGAGCAGGCGTCAGGCTTCGTCGTCCAGGCGTCGTACAAGCCGACGCCGCCCGCGGGTAATCAATTCGATCAGTTGCACCGCGCTGAGCGCATGGGCGAACAACCACCCCTGACCAAACTTCACGCCTTCGCTGCTCAAATACGACGCCTGGGCCTCATGTTCGATGCCCTCTGCAATCACCTTGAGCTGCAATGCATGGGCCATGCGAATGATGTGCGGGGCCACGCCACTGCTGGCGGCATCATGACCCAGGGCGTCGATGAACGCCTTGTCGATCTTCAGGCAATCGACCGGCAGTGTTTGCAGGTAAGCCAGGCTGCAATAACCCGTGCCGAAATCATCGATCAGCACCTGATGCCCTACATCACGCAACGACTGCAGGTTGTCCCGGGCGACCAGCGCATCGACCAGCCCGCGCTCGGTCACTTCAAAGGCAATCTGGTGCGCCGACACGCGATGCAGCGCCAGCAAACGGGCGATCACTTCGCCGATGCGCGGCACCATCACGTCACATGCCGCCAGGTTCACCGAGATGTACAAGTGGGGATTGGCCCGCAATAGCTGGCCCAACTGATCGAATAACCGCTGGAGAACAAAATCGGTTATCTGGCGGATCTGCCCGGTGTCTTCAGCCATCGGTATGAACAAGTCTGGACTGGTGAGGGTCCCGTCGGGCCGACGCCAGCGCAGCAGGGCTTCGGCGCCTACGCAGTTGCGGCTGTGCAGGTCGAAAATCGGTTGGTAAAGCACCTGCATTTCACCGCGCCGGATGGCCCCGTGCAGTTCCGCGTCCATGGATTGGCGCTGACGAGCCAGCAACAGGACCTGGAAGCCAATGCCCAGCCCCAGCATCAGGCTGATGGGCAGCATCCACCAGGCTTTGGTCGGAATCTGCAGGCTGCTGCGCGGCGCTATCAACACCAGTTGATATTCCGGATTGTCGGTCGACATTCTGTAGATCAGCCGGGTCTGCGTGACTTGCAAGGCGCTTTGGCTTTTGGGTGGCCAAGGTTCCGTCGGCGGCCAACGCTGCGGGGTGCCCAATACCGGAATGGCTCGCTCACCTTGATCAAGAACCACCAGCAGACTGCTGCCCGGGGGCAGATCGACAACGTCGGTCAGGTGTCCGCGAGACGTCGCGACCCGGAAATTGCCGCGCCCCAACATCAACGCCGCGCGATTTTCGTCAGGCTCCGTGGTGGTGTTGAGCCAGTAACTGTAGGCCGGACCCCGCAAGTCAGGTGGGCGAACCCACGACAAACCGCTCTGGCGCGGGCGATTGGAGCATACGCCGCTGCTGTCGATATAAGCCGCCTCGTAGACAAAACGATAGTTGAAGCTCACCTGTTGCAGGGTGGCGATCATGTCATCGTTGCAGCCGCGCAAGGGTTGAGCCTGCAAGTCGTCGAGGCTTTCGCGCAGTTGCCCGAAAAGCTGTTCCAAGCGTTGCAGGAAGCGTTCGCCCTGGGCATTCATCTGTTCGCTTTCACGCTGCTGGATCTGCTGTACTACCACGAACAGGCTTCCCGCCAGCAACAGTACCGTACTCAGGGCAGCCGCTATCATCGCCAGTAAGATAGGGCGATGGAGCCAGCTTTGCAGAGTCTCGCGGGCAGCCGTCATTATTGGTAATCCGAAAGTTACCAATGAGTTATAGCTTCTGTTTTGAATTTAGCCCGGCCAGTCAGACGGGCGTCATTATTTTGTCTGGTTGAGCACCTGCAAAATCGCCGCGCTTTGCGCGTCTGGCACGCCGTCGAACCGGGCCGGGCGGTAGCGCATCTGGAAGGCCGCCAGGACCTGATGAGTGGCAACGTCCCATTCGCCAGTGCGTGGAGTGGGGTAGCCGAGGCGGGCCAGCTCGGCCTGGAACCAGCTGGCGCTCGGTGGCTGCTCGGCGTAAGCGGCTTGCTGCCGTGCCACAGCCAGCTCGTCTGGCCAGACGCCCAGGCCGGACTGTGCCAGGCGCTTCCACGGAAACAACGGCCCCGGATCCAGCTTGCGCATGGGCGCAATGTCGCTGTGCCCAATGATATTGACGGGGCTGATCGCGTTACGTCGGGTGATGTCCTTGAGCAAGGCAATCAAGGATTGCACTTGGGCCTCGCTGTAGGGGAACCAGAGACGCCCGGTCGGCGTGTCGATATAGCCCGGATTGACGATTTCAATCCCGATGGAGCTGGAATTGAGCCATGTCCGGCCCTGCCATTCGCTTTCGCCGGCATGCCATGCGCGCCGGCTTTCATCGACCAGCTTGTAGATGGTCGCGTCCTTATCGTCGCCGATGAGGTAATGGGCACTGACTTCGCCGTGGGTCAGCAGCGACAGGGAACGCTCAAGGGAAGCCGAGGTGTAGTGCACCACGACAAACTGGATGCGGCTGTCATGATTGACGGACGGATGGCTGGTGTCGAGCCGGGGACCGCTCGCGCAACCGGCCAGGACAAGCAACGCAACGAGGAGCGGGAGAAGTTTCATGGCGAAGGCGTACACGCAGGGAAATAATGCAACAGTGTAACGTATAGCCTCGTGGATGACCGACCGAAGCCTAGATATTAAACAAAATGGAACAATGGCCTCAGCCTAGCTCCACTCGGTTACGCCCGGCATTTTTGGCACGATAAAGCGCTTGATCGGCTCTTTTAAGCACCGTATCGCTGTGCTCTCCCGGCTTGAACGCCGTCATGCCCATGGACACCGTGACCGTTAC
This sequence comes from Pseudomonas sp. Z4-20, assembly GCF_051131955.1. NCBI lineage: Bacteria > Pseudomonadati > Pseudomonadota > Gammaproteobacteria > Pseudomonadales > Pseudomonadaceae > Pseudomonas > Pseudomonas sp. Z4-20. The sequence continues at coordinate 50,064 of NZ_CP071641.1, read as the reverse complement.
CGGTTCGCCCTTGAAATGGAACGGACAGGCTTCGATGGCCGCGCGCAAGGCTTCGGCCAGTTTCGCCCCCGCGGCCAGCGGTGTATCCGGTACCAGCAAGACAAACTCCTCGCCGCCAAAGCGGGCGATGAAGTCCCCGCCGCGCACACGCTTGCGCAACACCGAGGCGATGAGTTTCAGCACGCGATCGCCGGCCAGATGGCCATAGTTATCGTTGATCCGCTTGAAGTGATCGAGGTCGAGCATGGCAATCAACAAGCTGTTGCCGTGTTGCTGCCACTCGCCAACTTCCCGTTCGAGGCGCTCGGTCCAGGCCGCCCGGTTAGGTAAACCGGTCAGCGGATCGACCAGCGCCTTTTGCCGCTGCTCTTCCAGGTTTTCCCGGACGATCAGCGCGTCCTGCTCCATCAGCGCAACCCGCTCGGCAAGGCTTTTCAGGCGAGCCGAGACCTCATGCTCACGCTGGGCACGCTGCTTCTGATGCTGGTCCATCGTGCCGAGCAGGCCTTCGAGGTGATTTTCCAAAACTTGCTTGAGGCCTTCCAGATCGTCGGCTTGCTGCATACTGCTCTGCAAGCCATCGACCTGCTCGCGGATCTGCGTGTCCATTTCCATGGAGGCGGACAGATTGTCGGCATGATCTTCGCTGGCGGCCTGCAAGGTGCTCTGGAATGACTCCAACCGATCATTGAGTCGCTGCAGATAGGCTTCGAATTCATGCTGGCCGCTGTCGGTGATCGCCAGCATTAAGACCGCAAGATCATCGAGGATCGGCAGCAGTTCATACCAGTTCAAGCCGTTTTTCAGGCGCTCACGCATGGCTTCTGCTTGGGGTCGGTGACGCTCGGGCAGCGTCAGGTCGCCCAGCAGGCCCAGCAGGGTGTCTTCGATATGCCTGGCGACCGAGCTGTAGGAGGGCTCGGGGGAGTCGGGCAGGGCATAGTGAGCCTCTTCGGAATCAACCGTTGCGGGAAGCTCGGTCGGTTCTGCGGGCGCAACCGGTGTCTCGTCGAGCGCAGGCGCCTCTGGCGTCAACTCGTCGGGATTTTCTTCCGGTGTCGGCGCTGATTCGACGTGTTCACTGCCGGTTAGCGCCGGCTCCAAGCTCGGCGGCTCCACTGGCTTGGCCGATACCGGCGCAGGGGCGGGCTCCTCGACGGGCGCGGTGGATATGACCGGCTCGGGCGGCGTATCGGGCGCGTGGACTGGCTCCGCTATCGGTGAGGGAGCGGGCGCAGGGGTCTCGGAGATTGCGCTGGCTTCCGGCTGTGGAGGGGCGAGCGGTGCGGGGGCCGGCAACGCTGTTTCTATTGCGGACGCTGCGCTCGTCTGAACAGGCGCGGGCGGCTGGGGCGGCACCTCTTCATGGCCATGGCCACCGAACAATCGTTGCAGCAGGCCCGGGCGGCTCGGCTCATCAGGCGTATCCAGCACGCTCAAGGCCTTGCCCTGCAAGCTACTCAATTCGCTGAGCAACAGGGGGATTTCCCGAGCCTGGCCGACCCGCGCCTCCAACTGCTTGGAAAATTTCTTCAAGGGCCGGCTGACGTCCTTCGGCAGCGGCAACGTTTGCAGCTGGGCGACCAAGGCGGTCAGGGCGGCGCTCATTTGTTCGACCCTAGTCTCGCGGCGCTGCTCGGAATCGAGTACGGCTTTCTCCAGCCGCGGCAACAGGGCGGCGAGGGCCGCGTCCATATCGTCGGTGCGCACCACTTCGCGCATCTCTTTCATACACTGGTCTACAACCCGGTCAGTGCCCTCGGCGGCCAACGTACTGCGCACCAGGCCGCGACGCAGCAAGTCGAGCCGAGCGTCCCAACGGCGCTCAAGCTTTTCCTGCTGTTCGATGCTCTTGAGGTATTTCTCTCTCCAGCGTTCGGCGTCGTCGCTCATTCATCGGATCCGCGAGGGGCAGGACTCAGGGCGGGAAACGCGTCAGCCGTGAGCGAACCCGGCAAACGTATTTCAACCGCGACTGGCAGGTGATCGGAAATCGGCTGGGCCAATACCTCGAAACGTTCGAGGGTCAGGGTCGGGCTCAGCAGGATATGGTCCAGGCAACGCTGGGGGCGCCAGCTGGGAAATGTCGCTTCCAGTTGCGGGGCAAGCAGCCCAAGGTCGCGCAGAGGAGAGGTCTGCAGCAAATCGTTGGCATGGGTATTCATGTCGCCCATCAATACCTGGTGCTTGTAGCCACCAATCAGCTCACGAATATAGGCCAGTTGCATCGTTCGGGTACGAGCACCGAGGGCCAGGTGCATCATCACCACGACCAACGCCTCCGGCCCTTCGCCAAAACGCGCCAGGATCGCTCCGCGCCCCTTGGGGCCCGGCAACGGATGGTCTTCGATCGCCCACGGCCGCAGGCGGCTCAGCACGCCGTTACTGTGCTGCCCGAGCCGGCCGAGGTTACGATTGAGTTGTTGGTACCAATAAGGAAAGGCGCCCAGTTGGGCGAGGTGTTCGACCTGATTGACGTAGCCGGACCGCAGGCTTCCGCCGTCGGCCTCTTGCAGCGCGACCAAGTCGAAGTCCTTCAACAGGTCGCCGATTTTCTGCAGATTGCCGGCACGTCCGGTGTGCGGCAGCAAATGTTGCCAGCCGCGGGTAAGGTAATGCCGGTAGCGCTCGGTACTGATGCCGACCTGAATATTGAAACTGAGCAACCGCAGGCGGCTGTCAGCCGGCAGGCCCGTGGATGCGACATGATGCTCGTTGACCCGTGGTTCATGTAGGCCAACGATGCGTTCGGTACTCCAGCGGGCCATGGGCGAGGGCCGCGCTTAGTTGGCGGCAGCCTTGGGGGCCGCTCGCTCTTTGGCGATCAGCTTGTCGGCCAGTTGCAGCGCTTCATTCGCACCGCCAGCAGAGCCGATGTCAAAGCGGTATTTGCCATTGACGACCATGGTCGGTACGCCGGTGATTTCGTATTTCTTCGCCAGCTCTTTGGCCTTGTTGATCTGGCCCTTGATAGCGAAGGAGTTGAAGGTTGCCAGGAACTTGTCCTTTTCGACGCCTTGGGTGGCGAGGAACTCGGCCATGTCCTCAGGATCGGTCAGGCGCTTCTTTTCGTTCTGGATGGCATTGAACACTGCTGCGTGGACTTGATGCTCGACACCCATCGCTTCAAGGGTCAGGAACATCTGGCCGTGGGCATCCCATGGGCCACCGAACATGGCCGGGATGCGCACGAAGTTGACGTCCGAAGGAAGCTTTTCAACCCATGGGTTGATGACCGGCTCGAAGGCATAGCAATGCGGGCAACCGTACCAGAACAGCTCCACCACCTCGATTTTGCCAGGCACGGCCACCGGTACGGGGTTGGCCAATTCTACATACGGCGCGGCGGGGGCTTCAGCCGCTTGGGCAGTCACGCCAAACAGGCTGGCGGCGACGAGCGCGGCGCTGATGATCAGATTACGCATGCTTTACTCCTGGACAATGAGGTGGCCTCGCGGGGCGTGTTTTTCAGACAGGCCGCCGCGGGTTCAGTTTCGCTAGTGTAACGGCAGCGGCCACAAAAAAGGGCGGCCAAAGCCACCCTTTTGATGTTTGCATCGACAGATTAATCGAGCGTTAACGTTGCAAGGGGCATCCCTCGCAACGGCCTTAGTGCAGGCCCTGGATGTAGCTGGAGACGGCCGCGATATCTTCGTCGCTCAGCTTGCGAGCGATGGTGCGCATGGTCATCGCATCGCCATCATTGGCACGACCGCCTTCTTCCTTACGGAAATCGGTCAGCTGCTTGGTGATGTATTGGGCATGCTGGCCGCCCAGGTGCGGGAAGCCGGCGGCAGCGTTGCCTTTGCCATCTGGGGAGTGGCAGCCCGTGCAGGCTGGCAGGCCTTTTTCCAGATTGCCACCCCGGAACAGTGCTTCGCCGCGCGCAACGAGTTTTGGATCGGCAGCACCTACGCTACCCTTCTGACTGGCGAAATAAGCCGCCATGTCCGCCAGGTCCTGATCGTTCAGATTGTTCAGCAGGCCCGTCATTTCCAGCACGACACGCTTGCCGTCCTTGATTTCCTTAAGCTGCTTGGTCAAGTAACGCTCGCCCTGGCCCGCCAGTTTCGGAAAGTTGGGCGCCATGCTATTGCCATCCGGGCCGTGGCAGGCCCCGCATACGGCCGCTTTCGCCTGACCGGCAGCGGCATCGCCAGCGGCGTGGGCTACGCCGGATATCCCCAAGGTCAACAGCAGACTCACGATCAGTTTGTTCATCAGCTAATCCAACTACGGCTAAGGGTTAAAGAGTTATGGGCCGGGTTTACTCGCTCATCCACTGGATGATGGCTCGGTAATCCTCGGCACTGCAGTCCATGCACAAACCACGCGGCGGCATCGCCTTGAAACCCTGGGTCACGTGTTGCACCAGCGTCTCCATACCTTTCGCCAACCTCGGCGTCCAAGCTGCCTGATCACCCTTGCGGGGCGCCATGGGTAGTTGGCCGGAATGACAGGCACCACAAACACGGTTGTACACAGCTTCCGGATCCTGTGTAGCCTGAGCGCTGTAAAGCGGCATCAAGACACCGGCAGCTAGCAGCCATTTCGTCATAAAACGACCTTTTCAGGGTTGAGAGCGAGCTGCGTTCTAGTGCGCAATTTCGGTCGGTCGCTCCCGTGAGCTTCATCCTACGCTGGGACAAAGCGCACACAAAATCTGCGGCATTATATACTGGCGTCACTGAAACGGAAACGACACAGCTTGCCGCGTCCATTCCCGACGCCGCCCACATCGGAAATCCCATGCAACTGAAGAACCCCATCCTTGGCCTGTGCCAACAGTCCACCTTCATGCTCAGCGCCGCCAAAGTCGACCAGTGCCCCGACGACGAAGGTTTCGAAGTGGCCTTTGCCGGGCGTTCCAACGCCGGCAAGTCCAGCGCGCTGAACACCCTGACCCATGCCAGCCTGGCACGCACCTCGAAAACCCCAGGCCGCACACAGCTCTTGAACTTCTTCAAGCTAGACGATGAACGGCGTTTGGTCGACCTGCCCGGTTACGGTTATGCCAAAGTGCCGATTCCGCTCAAGCAGCATTGGCAGCGCCACTTGGAAGCCTACTTGGGCAGTCGCGAGAGTTTGAAAGGGCTCATCCTGATGATGGACATCCGCCATCCGATGACCGACTTTGACCTGTTGATGCTCGATTGGGCAGTCGCCAGCGGCATGCCGATGCACATTTTGTTGACCAAGGCCGACAAGCTTACTTACGGCGCAGCCAAGAACACGCTGCTCAAAGTGCAATCGGAAATCCGCAAGGGATGGGGCGACGCGATCACCATCCAGCTGTTTTCGGCGCCCAAGCGTATGGGCCTGGAAGAAGCCTATACGGTGCTGGCCGATTGGATGGAACTGGCCGACAAAGGCAGCGACGAAGCTGAATAAGCCAAATCGCAGGCAAAAAAAACCCCGGACTTCTTATGGGGAGGGGGAAGTTCGGGGTCCAAGTTCCGGACCGCTAGGGCGGGGTCCAGATATCTGCCAACACTTAACACAACATAGGAGCATTGAAGGGCTTCACCAGCCATTCAGAACCTCTGAGTAGGATTTCACGGTTTTAGTTCAGATTATTTTTGGAAATATCCCTAGGAATTTTCCGACCTAATGAAGGAATCCCTGGCTTTGCAGGGATTCCAAGTGGCAAGGAGGCTCGTTCTCTCATCACAAGAAATCCGAGACTCAGTGCGCCTCGTCCCAATTATTTCCCACCCCTACTTCCACCAGCAGCGGTACATCCAACGTGGCCGCGGCGCTCATGTGCAGGCGAACCTCCTCGCGCACCTGATCGACCAAGTCTTCGCGCACTTCCAGCACCAATTCGTCGTGTACCTGCAGGATGACTTTCGCATCCAGACCTGACGCCGTCAGCCAGCGATCCACAGCCACCATGGCCTTCTTGATGATGTCGGCGGCGGTACCTTGCATCGGTGCGTTGATCGCCGTGCGTTCAGCACCTTTGCGCAGCGCCGGGTTCTTCGCGTTGATGTCCGGCAAGTACAGCCGACGGCCGAAGATGGTTTCGACGAATCCTTGCTCGGCTGCCTGGGCACGGGTGCGCTCCATGTATTCCAGCACACCAGGGTAGCGGGCGAAGTAGCGGTCGATGTAAGCCTGGGACTGCTTGCGATCGACACCGATCTGCTTGGCCAGGCCGAAGGCGCTCATGCCATAGATCAAACCGAAGTTGATCGCTTTGGCACTGCGACGCTGATCATGGGTGACGGCGTCCAGCTCGACCCCAAAGACTTCGGCAGCGGTGGCTCGGTGTACGTCAAGGTCGTTGCGAAACGCGTGGAGCAACCCTTCGTCCTTGGCGAGGTGGGCCATGATCCGCAGTTCGATCTGCGAATAGTCCGCCGCCAGCAGCTGGTAGCCTTTCGGTGCGACGAACGCCTGGCGGATGCGCCGGCCTTCGGCAGTGCGAATCGGAATGTTCTGCAGGTTCGGGTCGATGGACGACAGCCGCCCGGTCGCGGCGACCGCTTGCTGGTAATTGGTATGGACGCGGCCGGTGCGGCTGTTGATCTGCTCGGGAAGGCGATCGGTGTAGGTGCTCTTGAGCTTGCTCAGGGAGCGGTACTGCATCAACACCTTGGGCAGCGGGTAATCCTGCTCCGCCAGTTCGGCGAGTACCGCTTCGGCAGTGGAGGCCTGGCCCTTGGCGGTTTTGCTGAGCACCGGTAAACCGAGCTTTTCGTACAGGATCACGCCCAACTGCTTCGGCGAGCCCAGGTTGAATTCCTCGCCGGCGATGGCAAACGCCTCACGCTCTAGCGCCACCAGTTTTTCGCCCAACTCGACGCTTTGCACGCCCAGGAGGTTGGCATCGACCAACGCGCCCTGGCGCTCGATGCGCGCCAGGACCGGCATCAACGGCATTTCGATTTCGTTGAGGACTTTGCCCAGGCTCGGCGTGGCGGCCAATTTTTCCTGTAGGGCCTGGTGCAAGCGGAAGGTCACGTCGGCGTCTTCAGCGGCGTAGGGCCCGGCCAGTTCCAGGGAGATCTGATCGAAGGTCAACTGCTTGACCCCTTTGCCGGCGATGTCCTGGAAATCCGTCTTGCTTTGGCCCAGGTATTTCAGCGCCAGGCTGTCCATGTCGTGGCGAGTCGCGGTGGAGTCCAGCACATAGGATTCAAGCATGGTGTCGAAAACGATACCTTGCATGAAAACGCCATTGCTCTGATCACCGCCAATGGCGCAATTGGCCAGGATGTTGGTTTCGAACTTGGCATGCTGGCCGACCTTGAGCTTGTTCGGGTTTTCCAGCAACGGCTTGAGAGCGTTGAGCACCGTGTCGCGGTCCAGCTGCTCCGGCACGCCCATGTAGGAATGGGTCAGCGGGATATAAGCCGCCTCAAAAGGGGCCACGGCGAACGACAAGCCAACGAGCTGCGAATGCTGGGCATCGCCACCGTTGGTTTGCGTGACCAGGGAAAACAGCGGCGCCTGTTCAAGCTTGGCCAACCAGGCATCGAAGCTCGGCTGATCGAGAATGACCTCGTACTTCGCCTCAGCGCCCCCCGGGAGCTCGTCGGCAACTTCAATGATTTCCTGCCCGGCACGCTTGGCGTCACGCTGGTTATCTTCGAACCAGCTCTTGAACTCCAGCAGCGTGTACAACTCGGCAAGCTTCTCGTGATCCGGCGCGCCCATCTGCAAGTCGTCGAGTCCGATGTCCAAGGGAACGTCGGTCTTGATAGTCGCCAACTCGTAGGAAAGAAGCGCCATTTCCTTATGCTCTTCCAGCTTGGCGGCCAACGTCTTGGCGCCCCGAATCGGCAGCGTCGCAACGATATCCAGTTGCGCATACAACTCGGCCAGGCCACCGTTGACTCCCACCAACAGGCCGGAAGCGGTTTTTGGCCCGATGCCCGGCACACCCGGAATGTTGTCGGACGAATCGCCCATTAATGCCAGATAGTCGATGATCTGCTCCGGAGCGACGCCAAACTTCTCCTTCACGCCAGCCACGTCCAGTGAGCTACCGGTCATCGTGTTGACCAAGGTAATGTGGCCATCGACCAACTGCGCCATGTCCTTGTCGCCGGTGGAGATCACCACTGGACGGTCGGCGGCGGCACTGCTGCGGGCCAGGGTGCCGATCACGTCGTCGGCTTCGACGTTGTCCACGCACAGCAGCGGGAAGCCCAAGGCTTTCACACTGGCGTGCAGCGGCTCGATCTGCACGCGCATGTCGTCGGGCATGCTCGGGCGATTGGCCTTGTATTCGGCGTACAACGCATCGCGAAACGTCCCACCCTTCGCGTCGAAGACCACCGCGAACGGGCTGTCCGGATACTGCTTGCGCAGGCTCTTGAGCATGTTCAGCACGCCCTTGACCGCACCGGTCGGCAGGCCTTTGGACGTGGTCAGCGGTGGCAGCGCGTGAAAGGCGCGATACAGATAAGAAGAACCGTCCACCAGGACGAGGGGGGCTTGGCTCATGAGCAGGATCAACCTTTTCGGCGGGTCCGGGGCTAGAATAGCGGGACCGTTGACGACAAAGGGACAAGGTTATCATGCGTACACTAAATCGCCTGTTACTGGCTGGCTTGTTTGCATTCACCCCGTTGGCCGTCATGGCCGCGGACGACGCACCTTCGGCGGACCCGGATGTCACCATCCGCACCGAAGGCGATAAAACCATTCAGGAATACCGGCAAAACGGTTTTTTGTACGCGATCAAGGTCACGCCCAAAAATGGCAAGCCTTACTTTCTGGTACGCGCCGACGGTAGCGATGGCAATTTCATCCGTTCGGATCAGCCGGATATGCTGATCCCTTCGTGGAAAATCTTTGAGTGGTAATACCGCTCTCGACTTCAACCGGCGCTCGCTGAAGAGCGCCCGTACTGGCAGTTTTAACCATGTCTGTGTTCACGCCCCTGGCTCGGCCCGAGCTGGAAACCTTTCTCGCCCCTTATGGGCTCGGCCGCCTGCTTGATTTCCAGGGGATTGCCGCTGGCAGCGAAAACACCAACTTCTTTATCAGCCTGGAACGGGGCGAATTTGTCCTGACCCTGGTCGAGCGCGGCCCTGTGCAGGAGATGCCGTTCTTTATCGAGCTGCTGGACGTCCTGCACGACGCCGACCTGCCGGTGCCTTACGCCTTGCGCACCACCGACGGCGTCGCGCTGCGGGAACTGGCGGGGAAGCCGGCGCTGCTGCAACCGCGCCTGGCGGGCAAACACATCAAGCAGGCCAACGCCCAGCACTGCGCCCAGGTCGGCGAATTGCTCGCGCACCTGCACCTGGCCACCCGCGACAACATGATCAAGCGCAAGACCGACCGCGGCCTGGACTGGATGCAGGAGGAGGGCGCCAAGCTGCTCTCGCACCTCGATGCCGAGCCCCGTCGGCTGCTTGAGGCGGCGCTTGATGAAATCACGCTGAAAAAGGTCGGCATCCTGGCGTTGCCGCGCGCCAACATCCATGCCGATCTGTTCCGCGACAATGCGATGTTCGAAGGCACGCACCTTACCGGCTTGATCGACTTCTACAACGCCTGCTCCGGGCCGATGCTGTATGACGTCGCCATCGCCTTGAACGATTGGTGCTCGGATGACGACGGTGGGCTCGATGGCCCCCGGGCGCGAGCGTTGCTGGGCGCTTATGCGGCGCTACGGCCGTTCACCGCCGCCGAGGCCGAGCTGTGGCCCACCATGCTGCGCGTGGCGTGCGTGCGGTTCTGGCTGTCACGGTTGATCGCCGCCGAATCGTTTGCCGGGCAGGATGTGCTGATTCACGATCCGATGGAATTCCAGCAGCGGTTGGCGCAGCGGCAGACGGTTCATACGGTGTTGCCGTTCGCCCTATAACAACCAGCGGACCTGAATGCCTTCGTGCCGAGGGAGCTTGCTCCCGCTGGGCTGCGCAGCAGCCCCAAGATTTTGCGGTCGCTGCGCAACCGAGCGGGAGCAAGCTCCCTCGCCACAGGTTCGGCATTAGCAGACTATAGCGACTCCAGGCACCCCGCCAAATCATTCCCCAACTTCTCCAACAACTGCTCATACCCCTGCGCCGTCGCCGGGGTGTAACCCCCAAGTGCATCCAGCTCCGCCAGTTTCACCGGCAGGCCGGCCACCAGGGTCTCGGCCAGGCGCGGGCGCAGGGGCGGTTCGCTGAAGACACAGGTCTTGCCCACGGCTTGCAAGCGCGTACGCATCGCCGCCACGTGCTGGGCACCAGGCTGGACTTCGGCGGCCACGGCGAAAACCCCGGCGTGCTTGAGGCCGTAGTTGTCTTCGAAATAATCGAACGCTTCATGGAAGACAAAATACGGTTTGCCCGCGACCCCAACCAGACGTGCCTTGAGACGCGCATCCATGGCATCGAGGCGCTGATTGAAGCCCTTGAGGTTGCTCTGATAGCGGGCCGCGTTTGCCGGATCCGCTGCGCTCAGGTCAGCTGCCATCTTGGCAGCGATCACCCGCGCATTAAGCGGAGAGAGCCAAAGATGAGCGTCCACCGTGCCGGGGCGATGGTCGTGATCATGCTCATCGCTGCCGTGATCCTCATCTTCGTGGGAGGCGCTGTCGTCGGCGAAATGACGCAACTTGAGCCCTGGCAGGTCCTGCACTGCAACGGAAGGCAGCGTACGACCGTTCAACACACGCGGCAGGAAACCTTCCATGTCAGGGCCGATCCAGTACAACAGGTCCACCGACTGCACCTTGCGTACATCCGATGGCCGCAACGCATAGTGGTGCGGCGAAGCCCCTGGCGGCAGCAATACTTGCGGAACGGCCACGCCGTCCTGCACGGCGGCGGCAATCAGTTGCAGCGGCTTGATACTGGTGAGGACCTTGACGTCGGCCTGAACCGAGCCAATCAGTAGAAAATTTACGACAAAAGCGACAAACAGCGAAAAAATTCGGGACACGATGACCACTCGGAGAGACGAGAACGGGTAACATAATAACGTCTCTCACTAAACTCGTCGCTGCCCATGCCCATTACGCCCCTTGCCAGTCGTCCACATGATCACTCCCACTGCGTGCACAGCGCCTTGTCCGAGGCCGACGCCATCTGCGCGCGCCAAGGGTTGCGCCTGACCGCCCTGCGGCGGCGCGTGCTGGAATTGGTCTGGCAGAGCCACAAGCCGCTGGGCGCCTACGACATTCTTGCCGTGCTCAGCGAGCAGGACGGTCGCCGCGCCGCGCCGCCAACCGTCTATCGGGCGCTGGATTTCCTCTTGGAAAACGGCCTGGTGCATCGCATTTCGTCCCTGAACGCCTTCGTTGGCTGCAACCATCCGGAGCACGCCCACCAAGGCCAGTTCCTGATCTGCCGTGAATGCCACGCCGCCATCGAGCTGGAACAGAAGTCCATCAGCGATGCCATCATCGCCAGTGCCAAGGACGTCGGCTTTGTGGTCGATACCCAGACCGTCGAAGTGGTTGGCCTCTGCTCCGGCTGCCAGGGGGCCTGATGAGCAATGCGTTGATCCACCTCCAACAGGTGGCCGTGACGTTCGCCGGGCAGAACGTGCTGGACAACATTCACCTGAGCGTCGAACCGGGGCAGATCGTGACGTTGATCGGCCCCAACGGTGCCGGCAAGACCACCCTGGTGCGGGCCGTGCTGGGTCTGCTCAAGCCCGACAGCGGCAGCGTCTGGCGCAAGCCCAAGTTGCGTGTCGGCTACATGCCGCAAAAGCTTCATGTCGATGCGACCTTGCCACTGTCGGTGCTGCGCTTCTTGCGCCTGGTGCCTGGGGTGGATCGCGAACGAGCCTTGGCGGCCTTAAAGGAAGTCGGTGCCGAGCAGGTCATCGACAGCCCGGTGCAAAGCGTTTCCGGTGGCGAAATGCAGCGCGTATTGCTGGCCCGCGCCCTGTTGCGCGAGCCCGAATTGCTGGTGCTCGACGAGCCCGTACAAGGCGTTGACGTGGCCGGCCAAGCCGAGTTGTACAGCTTGATTACCCGTTTGCGCGACCGCCACCGCTGCGGCGTGCTGATGGTCTCCCACGATCTTCACTTGGTCATGAGCACCACCGACCAGGTGGTTTGCCTCAACCGTCATGTCTGCTGTTCCGGGCATCCCGAGCAAGTCAGCAGTGATCCGGCGTTTGTCGAGCTTTTCGGAAAGAACGCACAAAGCCTGGCGATTTATCATCATCACCATGACCACGCCCATGATCTGCATGGCTCGGTGGTCAGTGCCTCACCTGTTTCTACCCACGTTCACGGAGATGGCTGCAAGCATGGCTGATTTTCTGTTGTATGCCCTGCTCGCAGGCCTGGCCCTCGCACTGGTGGCGGGCCCCCTGGGTTCATTCGTGGTCTGGCGGCGCATGGCCTATTTTGGCGACACCTTGTCCCACGCAGCGCTGCTCGGCGTGGCGCTGGGGTTTCTGCTGGATGTCAGCCCAGCTATCGCCGTGACCGTTGGCTGCCTGTTGCTGGCGGTGGTGCTGGTCACTCTACAACAGCGCCAACCGCTGGCGTCCGATACGCTACTGGGCATCCTGGCACCCAGTACCTTGTCCCTCGGGCTAGTGGTGCTGAGCTTCATGCGTGACGTGCGAATCGACTTGATGGCCTATCTGTTCGGCGATCTCTTGGCGATCAGCCCGACGGATCTTTCATGGATCCTCGGCGGCAGCGCAGCAGTGCTGCTGTTGCTGGTCGCGCTGTGGCGTCCGTTGCTGGCGGTCACCGTCCATGAAGAGCTGGCACGGGTCGAAGGCTTGCCCGTGGTGGGCTTGCGGCTGGCGCTGATGTTGTTGATTGCGGTGGTGATCGCCGTGGCGATGAAGATCGTCGGTGTGTTACTGATTACTTCATTGCTGATCATCCCGGCAGCTGCCGCGCAGCGTCACGCCCGCTCGCCTGAACAGATGGCCCTGGGCGCGAGCCTGCTGGGCATGCTCGCCGTGTGCGGCGGGCTGGCGTTGTCGTGGTTCAAGGACACCCCGGCCGGCCCGTCGATCGTGGTCAGCGCCGCGGCGTTGTTTCTGCTGAGTTTTGTCCTGCCTCGTCGAGGGGTGTAGACTTGCTCGCTTTTTGCGCAAATAGAGAGTCGCAGGAATGAACCCGTTCGCCTCCCGTTATCTGCTCCTTGTCGCGTTTTCCCTGTTGCTGGGCGCCTGTCAGAGCACGCCGCCGGTCACCCAGGCTCCCGATACACGGGGCCCGGCCATCGCGCAGCTTGAACAAAGCCTGGCTGCCAATGAACTGGCCACCGCCGAAAATCAATTGACCGCGTTACAGGCTCAATCGCCCGAAGATCCCTCGCTGGAACCCTATCAGCGCCAATTGGCCGAGGCGTATTTGCGCCGCAGCCAGATCGACCTGCAAAAAGGCGACGTGAACGCCGCCGCCACGGCGCTGAGCCGGGCACGTGCGCTGATGCCAAAAGCGCCAGCGCTCACCGGCGAAGTCAACAGCGCAATCGCCGAAGCCCGTAAGGCCGAACTGGAAAAAGCCGAAGCCGCGCTGCAGGCCGCCGAAGCAAAACCAGTCGCCAAGGTGATCGATCCGAGTGCGCAAAGCACCACGGTTGCATTGAACATCGGCGATATCCAGAAGATGCGTCATCAACTGGACGCCATTGCGGCAGATGTAGTGAATTATCAATGTGATGTCAGCATCCAGGCGCCGCGCACCGATGATTACCCTTGGCTGGCCACCTTGCTGACCAAGCGGGTCAAGAAACTTGATCCGGGATTTGATTTGAAACTGCAGAAGCAGATTTTGCGCAGTGTGCCGGCGCAGCTTGTTCTAACGCAGCGTAAGCAGTAAAAGCATCGCGAGCGAGCTCGCTCGCGATAGCGCCCTACCAGACAACAAATCTGTTTAGGCTGGAACCGCCTTCGCCTTCGGCTCCCGCGTCCAGACCCGATGCTGAGCAATCGCCGCAAAAAACCGCGAAAAACCGCTCGCATCCGCATCTTCGATCAACCCCGCATCCACCTCCAGCTTCAACTCCACCAACAACTGCCGGGCCTCACCATGAAGCCCAATGGCTTTTAGATGCTTGTAGGCCTCCAGCACGTAGTGCAACGCCACGCCGTCGCGACTCAAGGCCTTGATCGACTCCGCGCCACCGGGCACGAACACCGCGTCGAAGGCAATCGACGGCAACCCTTCCATGGACGCATCTACCGCCAACGTCTGCCCATCGGCGGTGGTGACCGGCGCCGAAGTTGGCCCCAGCACTTTGGCGTGGGCGCCCTCAGCCTCCAGGGCCTGCTTGAGCGCATCGATGATCGCCCCATCGACACCGTTAGCCACCAACACCGCCACTTTGCGCGTCTTGATGTCGCCGGACAGCAGGTTCGCCTGGCTTAAGGCGGGGGATTGCTCCAGCGAAGGCGTCGGAACATCGACAGTACCGGCGGTCGGTGCCGGCAAGCCGAGGTTTTTCGCGACCCGCCCGGCCAGTTTCAAGTCAATGTTGGCGAGGATTTCATTCACCTGCCGCGCCCGGATGAACTCCCGCTCCACCTTCCCCAGCTCGAAACTGTAGGCCGCGATGATGTGCTCTTGCTCGTGGGGGCTCATGCTCTTGTAGAACAGCCGCGCCTGGGAGAAATGATCACCGAACGAATCACTGCGTTGGCGGATCTTGTGGGCGTCGATGCGCTCCGGATAACTTTCGAAACCGCCATCCTGCGGGCCGGGCGGAGTTTCCTTCGGCCAGCCGCCGTCAATGGAGTTCGGCTCGTAGGAAGCGCGCCCCTTGTCGATAGTGGTGCGGTGCATGGCATCCCGCTGGCCGTTGTGCACCGGGGTGATTGCCCGGTTGATCGGCAGCTCATGAAAATTCGGCCCACCGAGTCGGCTGATCTGCGTATCGGTGTAGGAAAACAGCCGGCCTTGCAGCAATGGGTCGTTGCTGAAATCGATGCCCGGCACGATATGCCCGGGGCAGAACGCAACCTGCTCGACTTCGGCGAAAAAGTTGTCCGGGTTGCGGTTCAGCACCATCTTGCCCAGGGGCGTGATGGGCACCAGCTCTTCGGGAATGATCTTGGTCGGGTCGAGCAGGTCGAAGTCGAACTTGTGCTCGTCTTCCTCGGCGACAATCTGTACGCCAAATTCCCACTCGGGGTAGTCGCCCATCTCGATCGATTCCCACAGATCGCGACGGTGGTAGTCAGTGTCCTTGCCCGCGAGCTTCTGGGCTTCGTCCCATACCAGGGAACAGGTCCCGGCCTTGGGCCGCCAATGGAACTTGACGAAGCTGCTGCGGCCTTCGGCGTTGATCATGCGGAAGGTGTGCACGCCGAAACCCTGCATGGCGCGCAGGCTTTTCGGGATTGCCCGGTCGGACATCGCCCAGATCACCATATGAGCGGATTCAGGCACCAGTGACACAAAATCCCAGAACGTGTCATGGGCCGAACCGCCGGTAGGAATTTCGTTATGGGGCTCGGGTTTCACCGCGTGGACGAAGTCTGGAAACTTCACCGCATCCTGTATGAAAAATACCGGCATGTTGTTGCCGACCAAATCGAAGTTGCCTTCGTCGGTGAAAAACTTCACAGCAAAGCCACGCACGTCCCGCACGGTGTCGCCGGAACCCCGTGGACCTTGCACGGTGGAAAAGCGCACGAACACCGGGGTTTTCTTGCTCGGGTCTTGTAGGAAACCGGCCTTGGTCAGTGCTGAATGCGCTTCATAGGTCTGAAAATAACCATGGGCGCCGGTGCCACGGGCGTGAACGATGCGCTCGGGAATACGCTCATGGTCAAAATGCGTGATTTTTTCACGCATGATGAAGTCTTCAAGCAGGGACGGCCCACGCGGTCCGACGCGGAGGGTGTTCTGGTTGTCGGCGATTTTCACGCCTTGGTTGGTACGCAAGGCCTGCTCGGTGGCGTCGGAGCGAAACTGCTCAAGACTCTCGAGCTTGGCGTTGGTATTGCTGCGATCCAGCGTGTCAGTCCCGGCCATTTGGCTGGGGGCGGCAGGTTTTTTAGTGCTCATCAGGCATGACTCCTCGTTGCGATCCCCGCCGTGGCCAGGACCCGTGAGTTCGATGCGCCAGGCACGGTACCTGGGCATATGTGGAGTTGCTTAATGAGTGACCGATGCCGTTTCGCTGTGTTCCTTTTTTATGTCCTTTGATCGCCTTATTGCCAAATGACTGGTCCTATCTCAAATAAATGCTAAGAACCTCTATACGGACAGGCTAAAATGCGCGCCCGGCTTACCGCTGATCCTTTTCCAACGCGCCCCACAAGGTTCGCTACGTGATCGAGTTTCAAAACGTCCATAAAACCTACCGGGTTTCCGGTAAGGATATCCCCGCCCTGCACCCAACCAATCTGACGATTGAGAACGGCCAGGTCTTCGGCCTGATTGGCCACTCCGGTGCGGGAAAAAGTACCCTGCTGCGTCTGATCAATCGCCTGGAAGATTCCACGGGCGGCAAGATCATCGTCGACGGTGAAGAAGTCACTGCCCTGGACGCCAGCGGCCTGCGCCGCTTCCGTCAGCAAGTCGGGATGATCTTCCAGCACTTCAACTTGCTGGCGTCCAAGACCGTGGCCGATAACGTCGCGCTACCGCTGACGTTGGCCGGTGAATTGTCCCGCAGCGAAATCGACCGCCGCGTCGCCGAGCTGCTGGCACGGGTGGGCTTGTCTGACCACGCCCGCAAATACCCGGCACAATTGTCCGGCGGCCAGAAGCAGCGCGTCGGCATCGCCCGCGCCCTGGCGACCAAGCCAAAAATACTATTGTGCGACGAAGCCACCAGCGCCCTAGACCCGCAGACCACCGCCTCGGTGTTGCAATTGCTGGCGGAGATCAACCGTGAGCTGAAGCTGACCATCGTGCTGATCACCCATGAAATGGACGTGATCCGCCGCGTTTGCGATCAGGTGGCGGTGATGGACGCCGGCGTGATCGTCGAGCAAGGCCCGGTGGCCGAGGTGTTCCTACATCCGAAGCACCCGACCACCAAGCGTTTCGTCCAGGAAGACGAGCAAATAGACGAAAGCGAACAGCGCGACGACTTCGCCCACGTGCCAGGGCGCATCGTGCGTCTGACGTTCCAGGGCGAAGCGACCTACGCGCCGCTGCTCGGCACAGTCGCCCGGGAAACCGGCGTGGACTACAGCATCCTGGCCGGTCGTATCGACCGCATCAAAGACACCCCCTACGGGCAACTGACCCTCGCCATTACCGGCGGTGACATGGAGGCGGCGTTTGCCCGCTTCACCGCGGCCGATGTCCACATGGAGGTGCTGCGCTGATGGAACTGTTGAATTCGTTTTTCTCCAACATCGACTGGCTGGAAATCTGGCTGGCGACCGGCGACACTTTCCTGATGCTGTTCGGCTCGCTGCTGTTCACCGTGCTGCTCGGCTTGCCGCTGGGGGTGTTGTTGTTCTTGTGCAGCCCGCGCCAACTGCTCGAAGCACGGGGTCTTTATGCGCTGCTGTCGCTGATCGTCAACATCCTGCGTTCGTTGCCGTTCATCATCCTATTGATCGTGATGATCCCGTTCACGGTGTTGATCACCGGCACCTCCCTGGGCGTAGCCGGCGCGATCCCACCGCTGGTGGTCGGCGCGACACCGTTCTTCGCCCGCCTGGTGGAAACCGCACTGCGAGAAGTCGACCGCGGCATCATCGAAGCGACCCAGGCCATGGGCGCCACCACGCGGCAGATCATCGTCAACGCCTTGCTGCCGGAAGCCCGCCCAGGCATTTTTGCAGCGATTACGGTGACAGCGATTACGCTGGTGTCCTACACGGCCATGGCCGGTGTGGTCGGCGCCGGAGGTTTGGGTGACCTGGCGATCCGCTTCGGCTACCAGCGTTTCCAGACCGACGTCATGGTGGTCACGGTGGTGTTGCTGCTGGTGCTGGTGCAAGTCCTGCAAACCGTGGGCGACAAGTTGGTTGTGCATTTCTCTAGAAAATAAGGCCTCGCGCCAATAAACATGAGCCGGCCATTCGCTGGCAGGCGCCGAGAGCAGGCGCCCCTCAAGGAGTTAGCTGAATGAAAAAACTACTGGTTGCCTTCGCTGCCGCCGCAGCGTTTTCCGCCCACGCCGCCGACACCCTGACCGTCGCGGCCACGCCGGTGCCGCACGCGGAAATCCTCGAGTTCGTCAAACCGGCATTGGCCAAACAAGGCGTGGACCTCAAGGTCAAAGTCTTCACCGACTACATCCAGCCGAACGTACAGGTTGCGGAAAAGCGCCTGGACGCCAACTTCTTCCAACACCAGCCGTACCTGGATGAGTTCAACAAGGCCAAGGGCACGCACCTGATGAGCGTGGCGGGTGTGCATCTGGAACCACTGGGCGCGTATTCCAGCAAGTACAAGGCGCTGACAGAACTGCCGGGCGGCGCTAACGTGGTGATCCCGAACGACGCTACCAACAGCGGCCGTGCGCTGTTGTTGCTGGCCAAAGCCGGGTTGATCAAGCTCAAGGATTCGAACAACATCCTGTCGACGACCAAGGACATTACCGAGAACTCGAAGGATTTGAAGTTCCGTGAGCTGGAAGCGGCGACTATTCCGCGAGTGCTGACCCAGGTGGATCTGGCGTTGATCAATACCAACTATGCGTTGGAGGCCAAACTTGATCCTTCCAAGGATGCGCTGGTTATCGAAGGTAACGATTCGCCTTATGTGAACATCCTGGTGGCTCGTGAGGATGATAAGGACAGTGAGGCGATGAAGAAACTGGTTGCAGCGCTGCATACGCCGGAAGTGAAAGCGTTTATTCTCGAGAAGTACAAAGGCGCGGTTTTACCGGCGTTTTGAGCTGATCGGGTGTGAAAGACGGGACTGCGTGAAAACGAGGTCCCGTTTTTTTATCTAACGGCGTTGCGCGCAACCTGTCACAGCCATATGGACAATCCCATTCGGCCAATAAGGAACACCAATAAAAAGAGAAACAAGATACGAATTAATCCACTCCCATAGCGCAAAGCCAAAAAAGTGCCTGCCAGCGCACCCACCATATTACACACCGCGACCAGTCCACCAATTACCCACAGCACATGACCTGAAGGTATGAAAAATAGCAGCGCCGCGCTAAACGTTCCCAGGTTAACCAGTTTTGCTGAAGCGGATGCATTCAGAAAATCGTAGCCAAAATATTTAACGAAAACAAATAACAAAAAACTACCACTGCCGGGTCCAAAAACTCCGTCATAAAATCCTATTAAGGCTCCAAAAAAAACCCCAAGTAGCACTTCTCTGGATCCGCACTGAGCGTCCGAGTGAACAAGCCCTAGATCCTTTTTTGCGAATGTATAAACAGCCATTACCACCAATACAAAAAATACAAAATACTCCATTATCGTCTTGGGAACGAGCGAGACGGAAAAAGCACCCACAAACGAAAATACAAAAGCCGAGAGCATCGTTGGAAGCATCAGCTTCCACACAATTTTTATCCGTTTAACGTAACTAAATATAGAAGAAAGATTTCCTGCAAGTACAGCCAGCTTATTCGTGCCAAAAACTGTGCTCAGCGAGTGCTGAGGCAATGCATGCAGTAGCGCTGGTACTTGAACCAGCCCACCTCCCCCCACGGCAGCATCGATCATCCCCCCGCAAAAAGCAAAAAACCCCAACGCAACCATGGCGTATTCAATTTGCATAAAAATCATCCATTACTAATTTCAATTACAGCAGCGCTTCATACAGGGCATGGAAAGCTCTTCCGACACGCTGATTGTAATCAAGCATAACGACCTTGAGCTGATCAATATCAAGCCTCAGGTCGACAAGACGACCGAAAGCTTGCGCTGCGGCTAAAGCATGTAATCCATGCTTATTTTCCACTTCTCCAGAATGCACCATGACATAGCTCTTTGCTTCGCGAAGATTGCAACGATCCAACATTCAAGTCACCATTAAGTGCAGGTAAACAATAGAAACCATAGGCAAGGCGCACAAGCCGGCGGATTCCGGCGTAGTTGTAGGCAAAGGCGCAAGGATGAGTAGCCTAGTGGAAGGATTGGCGGTGGGAGGTAAACAGGGCTCGGTTTTGACCCGAAAATTGGAGCTAGTCGGGTTTACGATTGGGGTTTGAAGTGGGTGATACGGTTTTGTCTGTAGGGATTTTTCTGGGTGGGTGGGGGCTGCTTTGCAGCCCAGCGGGAGCAAGCTCCCTCGCCACGTTTGACCGGTTGGGGATTCGGCGAGGGCGGCGGGAACGATGCAGGCTTTATCAGCAATCACTTCCCGAACCTCTATCCGCATTTGTCCATTGTTCGGGTCGAATGAACCCTAGGATCTGCTTCATTGTTCTACAACCCTCATGATAAATTCCCGCCGCGACCTCTAATCAATAGAGGGCATTCAGGGAGAGAAGTAAGTGATCAAGTCTTTGTTGGTTGGGGCATTGCTGGCAATGGCATCCGCATCGGCATCCGCGATGAGTTGCGATAACCCTAGAAACGCCTATGACAGAACCTATTGCGCGTCGCTGAAAATGGTTCAGTCGGATCAGGACATCAACGATCAATACAAGAAGACGATGAGTGCCCTGAACCCGGATCAAAAGAAAAAGGTGAAAGCCGCTCAAATCCAGTGGATCAAGATTCGTGACAGCGCTTGTTCCAACGATGGCCTGCTCTACCTGGATTGTGCCAATGAGAAGACCGAGGCGCGTATCGTCATACTCAAAGCTGTCGAGCGCGAGTGCCGTGCTGCCGGTTGCGACGACGCCAAGCTGTCGCAAGTCGAGTAGGCCGTAGCCAATGAGCACGTTGGGCTTGCAGTCGTATCCCACGAAAAACCCGACGTAAAGCGTCGGGTTTTTGGTGGGGGCTGCTTCGCAGACCAGCGGGAGCAAGCTCCCTCGCCACGGACGGTTTGTGGTCCTCCATAGCGTTTGGGGTTAATTCCCCTCGCCACAGTAATTCAGTTGTTTGCATTGGTGGCAGGGTGCCACAATCTCCGTTTTCGTTGCATCACGATCAGGTGGATCACATGGATGGCCCAGGATCTCGTAATGGTCAGGATTCCTTCATAGCCGAGCAGGTACGAACTGATCGGTTGCAACAACTGTTTCGCCAATCTGTTTCTGCGGTGTTCGGCAGTTATCTCGCGGCCATCATGCTGAGTTGGCTGTGTTGGGATCGGTTTGAGCACAGCGTCATTCTTTCGTGGATTGTCATCCTGACCGCATCGACGCTGTTGCGTATCGCGATGTTCGTCGCCTATTTCCGCAGCGACGAAAGTGAGCGCACACCTCAACGCTGGGAGCGCAGGTACTGGGTCACGCTGGTGTTATCCGCCGGCATCTGGGGCGGCGGGGCGTTTGTGCTCATGCCGGCGGACGATCTGTTGTCCCAGGCGTTGGTCATGCTCTTTACCGTCGGCATGTCCGTCAGCGCGGTGTCCTGCTACTCGGCCTACCGAAATATGACACTGGTCTCCATTGGCCTGGTGCTGTTTCCGTGCACCGCTTGGCTGCTGTTTCAGCCGTCCCCGATCCAGGTCGGCATGGCCCTTTCGATCCTGGTATTTGCGGCATTTGCGGCCCGCGCCACGCACAAAATGTCCCAGTCCCTGGAAATCGCCTTTCGGCTCACCCGTGAAATGGAGCAGGCGAACAGTATTTCAACCCGTGCCGCCCAAACCGATGAACTGACCGGCCTGAAGAGTCGACGGGCTTTTTTCGAGCATGCCCAGCAGCTTTATGACGAATGTAAGACCAACCGGCGGGGGTTGTGCGCGGTCATGTTGGACATGGATCACTTCAAGCACATCAACGACACCTACGGCCATCAAGCGGGCGATCAGGTTTTGCGCGAGATGGGGGGGGTCATCAGTTCGTCGTTTCGGGCGACGGATATCCATGGCCGGCTCGGTGGGGAAGAGTTCGCCATTCTGCTCCCGGACACGTCTATTGAGGTTGCAACCCAGATTGCAGAACAGCTCATCGATACGATTGCGGGGTTGATGATCGAGCCTGTTCACGGCATATCCGCCAGCCTTGGCGTGGCGTCGACGGGGGCCTGTAATAAGGACCTTCACAGCTTGATGAACGATGCGGATAAGGCCCTGTATCGAGCGAAGGCGCTGGGGCGCAATCGAGTGGCTGTTGCTTAGTCGGTTTGGCTTTGTATCATCAGTCGGAATTTGATCGTGTCCATGCTCTGCGTCACCTTCCAGAAGCGGGAGCGGAGCGTCCCTGACGGCATTCCCACGCAGGAGCGTGGGAACGATCGAGAGGCCTATATTCTGCTTTGAACTCCCTGTCTCCGAAGGCCTGCAATTGCGCTGGCCCTGCTGATACCCCCTAGAATCTCCTTCCCCTTGGCTCGCCTCGCGGCCCACACAAGCTGGCGACACCTAAAAATAAATTTCTTTCTAGATCAATTGGTTAATTCAAAGCAGGTAAATTTTTCGAAATTTATCTTGCGCGCTAATTATTGATCCGTTAACTTTATCGCAACTGGTTAGCGCACAAACATTTAGTGCGGACCAAAACGATCAAACCCATCAGCAAAAGAGGAATCACCATGAACGTTCTCTACACCGCAGTCGCAACCTCCACCGGTGGCCGTGATGGCCGTGCTGTTTCAAGCGACAAGATTCTCGACGTGAAACTGGCCACGCCAAAAGCCTTGGGCGGTGCCGGTGGTGAGGCCACCAACCCTGAGCAGTTGTTCGCTGCCGGCTACTCGGCCTGCTTCATCGGCGCATTGAAGTTTGTCGCCAGCCAAAGCAAACGCAGCATTCCGGCTGACGCCTCGATCACGGCACACGTCGGCATCGGCCAGATCCCTGGCGGTTTCGGCCTGGACATCGACCTGCACATCAGCCTGCCAGGTCTCGATCAAGCCGATGCTCAAGCACTGGTCGACGCGGCTCACCAGGTTTGCCCGTACTCCAACGCAACCCGCGGCAACGTCGACGTCCGTTTGCACGTCGCCGTCTAACTCACTTCACTTCATCTACGAATAAAAGGATCAGGACATGAACATTTTCAGCAAAACGCTCGTTGGCTCGCTTCTGGCACTGTCGCTCGGCAATGCGTTCGCGACTTCTTTTGTTCAACCTACATTCGCTGAGGGCGGTTCAGATCGCCTGATCGAAAACCGGGTAGCCGAAGGCGGCTCGGATCGGCTGATCGAGAAACGCGTAGCCGAAGGTGGTTCCGATCGCCTGATCGAGTTACGGGTAGCCCAAGTTGGCTCGGATCCCGTGAACGAGAACGGCTAGCTAAAGGGGCCCGGATCGCCTGCACACAGGGTGGGCTGAATCCCTTCAACGCTACGAAACTTGGTCAGATCAACCAATGTTGCTTCCAAAAGAAAAAACGCCGCTTCTCTCGGATGAGGAAGCGGCGTTCTTTGCACTGTGTCATCGGGTCCGTGCAAGGGCACTCTGCTCATGCTTTTGGCGATGCAGCTAAACGATGCTGTCCACCACACCGCCATCAACTCGCAGCGCCGCTCCGGTGGTGGCCGAGGCCTGTTCCGAGCTGGCGTAGATGATCATGTTGGCGACTTCCTCTACCCGTGCCGCGCGCTGGATGATCGAGGTGCTGCGGTGCTCGTTGACGAAATCTGCCGCGACCTTTTCCAGGCTTTCCCCGCTGCGCTCGACGTCTGCCCGGAGCATCTTGGCAACGCCTTCGGACAGTGTCGGCCCAGGCAACACCGAGTTCACCGTCACGCCCGTGCCGGCGAGGCGTTTGGCCAGGCCGCGAGCAATTGAAAGCTGGGCGGTCTTGGTGAAGCCGTAGTGGATCATGTCGGCGGGAATGTTCACGCCCGACTCCGATGAGACAAACACGATCCGCCCCCAACCACGCTCGACCATGCCCTGCGCGTAGGCCCTGGAAACACGCACGCCCGACATCACGTTGGTTTCGAAGAAACGCTGCCATTCGCTGTCCGGCGTCTCGAAGAAGTCTTCCTGCTTGAAAATGCCCAGGTTGTTGATGACGATATCAAAACTTGGATGCTTGGCGATCAATGCCTTGCAGCCCGGCTCGTTGCTGGGGATTTATCCCCGCTGGGTTGCGCAGCAGCCCCAAACTACTCGCAGCGCCACAATCCACAGGCGAGCGCTTCGCACTCGAGCGGGGATAAATCCCCCCGCCACAATTAGGATCCTTGCCACAAGTAAGGCCAGTGCCAGGATTGATTCCCAGCCTTCAGTACCACCGCGCCTCACCCGGCGGGCGTTTCTTGAAGCGTTTCATGCTCCACATGTACTGGCTCGGATAGGCCCGCACGTAGCGCTCTACCACCTTGCTCATGGCCGCGCAGGCGGTTTCCGTGTCGGTGCTGTACATCGCGTCCGGGGCAGCTTCGAGGATGACTTTGTAGCCCGAACCGTCCGGCAAGCGCAGGGCGTGGAGGAAGACGCCGACGGCCTTGCCGCCAGCGAGCATGTTTGGCACGAATTTGCTGGTCAGGGCCTGGGTGGCGAAGAAGGGCACGAAGATACCGGCGGATTCGGACGGTTCCGGGTCGGCGGGGATACCGACCTGGCCGCCTTTGCGCACTTCCTTGATGACGCTGAGGATGCCTTCCTTGGTCGAGGCCGCGACTTTATTGCCCAGTTGGACGCGCTGCTTTTGCAGCAATTCATCCACCGCCTTGAGCTTGGGCGGACGGTAGAAAATGATCGGTTTACATTGGCTGCAATAGAAGTGATTGAGCACTTCCCAGTTGCCTAGGTGGCTGGTGATGCCCACTACGCCTTTGCCCGAGGCCAGTGCTTCTTTCAACACGTCCAGACCTTCGACTTCGCGCACCAGTTCGATGGAGCGCTGGGCCGGCCAGATCCAGGCGCAGGCGCTTTCGGTCAGGGATTTGCCGATGTCCTTGAGACTTTGGCCCACCAGGCGCTCGCGCTCGGCCGGGTCCATTTCCGGGAAACACTTGGCGAGGTTGATTCGCACTACGTCGCGAGAACGGTTGGGACATTTCCACATCAGCCAGCCAATGGCCGAGCCCACCGCCTGCACCGCCCGCCAAGGCAGCAGCGCAAACAACCGCAGAGCGCCAACCAGCAAGGCGCCTTTCAACTTATCCACAGGTCACTCCTGAATTCATGGGCGTGTCGCGAGCCGGCTATTCTAACCACCGTTTGCCAGCTCGGCGTAGCGGTCGCAGTCCTGGGTGTGGTCCATGACCATGCCCGATGCCTGCATCAGCGCATAACAGATAGTGGGTCCGACGAAAGTAAATCCGACCTTTTTCAGGCCTTTGCTCATTGCCAGCGCTTCAGGCGTGATGGCCGGCACTTCGGTGCGGTCCTTGAAATGATTGATGATGGGCTTGCCGCCCACGAACGACCAGAGCAACGCCACCGGGTCTTCCAGCGCCAGCCAGGCCTGGGCATTGCGGCGGGCGGCCTTGAGCTTGAGGCGGTTGCGGATGATGCCGGGATCGAGCATCAGCTCGTCGATTTCGGCGTCGCTCATTTGCGCCACTCGCTGCACATCGAAGCCGTACAACACTTCCCGGTAGCGCTCACGTTTGCGCAAAACGGTGATCCAGGACAACCCGGCCTGGAACCCTTCGAGCAAAAGCAACTCGAACAAACCCTGCGCATCGCGCAGCGGCGTGCCCCACTCCTGATCGTGATAAGCCATGTACAACGGATCGTCAGAACACCAAAAGCAGCGTGGCATAAGGCTCCAGGGGGCGTGCGCACGGACGAATCGGGTATACTCCCGCTCTTTAAATCGCAGCCCAAGAAACAGGTGAATTTCGTGAGCCAGCCTACGCCAGCCGTGCGTACCTTCCAAGACTTGATCCTCGCCCTCCAGCAATACTGGGCCGAGCAAGGTTGCGTGGTACTTCAGCCCTACGATATGGAAGTAGGTGCCGGCACTTTCCACACTGCCACGTTTCTGCGTGCCATCGGCCCGGAAACCTGGAACGCCGCCTACGTGCAGCCGAGCCGCCGGCCGACTGACGGCCGCTACGGCGAAAACCCGAACCGCCTGCAGCATTACTACCAGTTCCAGGTCGTGCTGAAGCCGAACCCGGAAAACTTCCAGGAACTCTACCTGGGCTCCCTCAAGCACGTCGGCCTTGATCCGCTGGTGCACGACATTCGTTTCGTCGAAGACAACTGGGAGTCGCCAACGCTGGGCGCCTGGGGCCTGGGCTGGGAAGTCTGGCTCAACGGCATGGAAGTGACCCAGTTCACCTACTTCCAGCAAGCGGGCGGCATCGAGTGCTACCCGGTCACCGGCGAGATCACCTACGGCCTGGAACGTCTGGCCATGTACCTGCAAGGCGTGGATTCGGTCTACGACCTGGTGTGGGCCGACGGCCCGTTCGGCAAAGTGACCTATGGCGATGTGTTCCACCAGAACGAAGTGGAGCAGTCGACCTATAACTTCGAACACGCCAACGTCGAGAAACTGTTCGAACTGTTCGATTTCTATGAAAGCGAAGCCAAGCGCCTGCTCGAGCTGGACCAGCCGCTGCCGCTGCCGAGTTATGAAATGGTCTTGAAGGCGTCCCATACCTTCAACCTGCTGGACGCACGCCGGGCGATTTCCGTGACCGCGCGCCAGCAATACATCCTGCGTGTACGCACCCTGGCGCGTTCCGTCGCGCAAGCCTATCTGCTGGCCCGTGCCAAGCTGGGCTTCCCGATGGCGACCCCGGACCTGCGTGATGAAGTGTTGGCTAAGCTGGAGGCTGCACAATGAGTGCTCAAGATTTTCTGGTTGAACTGGGCACCGAAGAATTGCCACCCAAAGCCCTGAACACCTTGGCCGATGCGTTCCTGGCCGGTATTGAAAAAGGCCTGCAAGGCGCTGGCCTGAACTTCGAAACCAAACACGTCTATGCCGCACCGCGTCGCCTGGCCGTGCTGATCACCGCCCTGGAAACCCAGCAGCCGGACCGCAGCATCAACCTCGACGGCCCGCCACGCCAGGCCGCGTTCGATGCCGATGGCAATCCGACCCAAGCCGCGCTGGGCTTCGCCAAGAAGTGTGGCGTGAACCTGAGCGAAATCGACCAGAGCGGCCCGAAGCTGCGTTACAGCCAGAGCATCAAGGGCAAGCCGACCGCCAGCCTGTTGCCGACCATCGTAGAAGATTCGCTGAACGACCTGCCGATTCCCAAGCGCATGCGCTGGGCGGCGCGCAAGGAAGAGTTCGTGCGTCCGACTCAGTGGCTGGTGATGCTGCTCGGCGACCAGGTCATCGACTGCACGATCCTGGCCCAGAAGGCCGGTCGTGATTCCCGCGGCCATCGCTTCCATCATCCGCAGAGCGTGCGCATCACCTCGCCGGCCAATTACCTGGCCGACCTGCGTGCCGCCTACGTGCTGGCCGACGCCAACGAACGCCGCGAGCTGATCAGCAAGCGCACCGAAGAGCTGGCCACCCTGCAGGAAGGCACCGCCATCGTGCCGGCCAACTTGCTGGACGAGGTGACCGCGTTGGTGGAATGGCCGGTGCCGCTGGTGTGCTCGTTCGAGGAACGTTTCCTTGAAGTGCCTCAGGAAGCGCTGATCACCACCATGCAGGACAATCAGAAATACTTCTGCCTGCTGGACGCCGACGGCAAGTTGCTGCCGCGCTTCATCACGGTCGCTAATATCGAAAGCAAGGATCCGCAGCAGATCATCGCCGGTAACGAAAAAGTCGTTCGCCCGCGCCTGACCGACGCCGAATTCTTCTTCAAGCAGGACAAGAAACAATCCCTGGAAAGCTTCAATCTGCGTCTGCAGAACGTGGTCTTCCAAGAAAAACTCGGCAGCGTCTACGACAAGGCCGAGCGCGTTTCCAAGCTGGCGGCATTCATCGCCCCGCGTATCGGCGGTGACGCCCAGCGCGCGGCCCGTGCCGGCATCCTGTCCAAGTGCGACCTGTCCACCGAAATGGTCGGCGAGTTCCCGGAGATGCAAGGCATCGCCGGCTACTACTACGCCCTCAACGACGGCGAGCCGCAAGACGTAGCGCTGGCGTTGAACGAGCAATACATGCCACGCGGTGCCGGCGCTGAATTGCCGACCACCCTGACCGGGGCGGCCGTGGCGATCGCCGACAAGCTCGACACCCTGGTGGGGATTTTCGGCATCGGCATGTTGCCCACCGGCAGCAAAGACCCTTATGCCTTGCGTCGCGCGGCGCTGGGCGTGCTGCGGATCCTGATCGACAAACAACTGGACCTGGACTTGAACGACGCCGTGGCGTTCGCCGTCAATGCGTTCGGCAGCAAGGTCAAGGCCGCAGGCCTGGCCGATGCGGTGCTGGAGTTCGTCTTCGACCGCCTGCGAGCGCGCTATGAAGACGAAGGCGTCGACGTCGCAACCTACCTGTCGGTGCGTGCCTTGAAGCCAGGCTCGGCCTTGGACTTTGACCAGCGCGTACAAGCAGTGCAGGCGTTCCGTAAGTTGCCGGAAGCCGCCGCGCTGGCTGCGGTGAACAAGCGGGTATCAAATCTGCTGGGCAAGGCCGAAGGCAAGATCGCGGCCACGGTTGAAGCCAAGTATTTCGATAACGCCAACGAGTTCTCCCTGTACTCAGCGATCCAGCAGGCAGACCAGGCGGTTCAGCCGATGGCAGCGGCGCGTCAGTACAGCGAAACCCTGGCGCGCCTGGCGGCATTGCGCGAACCAGTTGATGCGTTTTTCGAAGCGGTGATGGTCAATGCCGAAGACGCCAATGTGCGGGCCAACCGCTATGCGCTGCTGGCGCGGCTGCGTGGCTTGTTCCTCGGTGTTGCCGATATTTCGCTGCTGGGGTAAATCTTGAAGCTGCTGATTCTCGATCGGGACGGAGTGATCAATCACGACTCCGACGCTTACATCAAATCGGTAGAGGAGTGGCTGCCGCTCCCCGGTTCGATCGAAGCCATCGCGCAGCTGAGCAAGGCCGGCTGGACCGTGGCGGTTGCCACTAACCAGTCGGGCATTGCTCGCGGTTACTATGACCTCACCGTCCTTCAGGCCATGCATGATCGCTTGCGCGACTTGGTGGCGGAGCAGGGCGGTGAAGTCGGATTGATCGTCTATTGCCCGCACGGGCCAGACGACGGCTGCGATTGCCGCAAGCCCAAGCCAGGCATGTTGAACACCATTGCCGCTCATTACGATGTGGCGTTGGCAGGTGTGTGGTTCGTCGGCGACAGCCTCGGTGACCTGGAGGCAGCCAAGGCCGTCGATTGTCAGCCAGTTTTAGTAAAGACCGGGAAAGGCGAAAAGACTCTGGGCAAGACCCTGCCGGTGGGCACCTTGATTTTTGACGACTTGGCGGCGATTGCCGCTGAACTTATCCACAATTAGAGCTCCCAAGACAACCTGATCAAGGATTGTTCGGGAAGCGCTTGAACAGGCGGGCATTGCCCGCAACGGTAAACGCCGCTATGTCGATATTGCAGGCCATCAGAGCCTTTCTCTTTTACCTGCTGTTGGGCACCAGTTCCTTGCTGTGGTGCTCCCTGAGTTTTTTTATCGCGCCTTTCTTGCCGTTCAAGGCGCGCTACCGTTTCATCAATGTGTACTGGTGTCGTTGCGCACTATGGCTGAGCAAGGTGTTCCTGGGCATCAGCTATGAAGTCAAAGGCGCCGAGAACGTGCCTGACCGGCCGTGCGTCATCCAGTCCAACCACCAAAGCACCTGGGAGACCTTCTTTCTCTCGGCCTACTTTGAACCTTTGAGCCAAGTGCTCAAGCGTGAGTTGTTGTTCGTGCCGTTTTTTGGCTGGGCAATGGCGATGCTGCGCCCGATCGCCATTAATCGTGACAACCCCAAGGTTGCACTCAAGCAGGTCGCGCAAAAAGGCGATGAATTGCTCAAGGATCACGTCTGGGTGTTGATCTTCCCGGAGGGCACGCGTGTGCCTTATGGCACGATTGGCAAGTTTTCCCGTAGCGGTTCCGCATTGGCGGTGAACGCAAGCCTGCCGGTGCTGCCAATTGCACACAATGCGGGAAAATTCTGGCCCAAGACGGGCTGGCTCAGGACGCCGGGGATTATCACCGTAGTGATTGGCCCGCCGATGTATGCCGAGGGCAGCGGGCCTCGCGCCGTAGCCGAACTGAACGACCGTGTACAGGCGTGGAATGAACAGACCCAACGGGAGCTCGGTTCACTGCCTCCAGCGCCTGCTGCGCCCGCAACGACGGACAAGGTTGCCGTCTGAAAATTGTGGATAACCTGTGTACCGTTTCGTCTGATTCCGTTACTTTTGTTCCATAACATCTTGTTTTTATTACATATTTACTAAAGATATAAAACAGCCGTAAAGGTGCATAAGTTTTTATAGCCTCGTAAAGGAGCGCGGTCTGCGGTATCGCCGCAGACTGGGATTTCCAGTCAGTCGTTCAACAGCGGAAACCGCAAACTGAAGGTGGTCCCTTCGCCTACTACGCTGCGACACTCTATATTCCCACCATGACGGTCCACCACCGCCTTCACCATCGATAAACCCAAACCGATGCCATCCACTCCATGGGCGGAAGAGAAGCGCCGGTACTGGATGAACAAATCCGGCAGCTCTTCGCCGCCAATGCCCTTTCCTTGGTCAACGACGTGACACGCCAACCAACCCTGCATGCAACGAACCTGTAGGGAAATGCGCGTTTGTGTCGGGCTGTACTTGATGGCGTTTTCGAGCAAATTGAACAGTGCCCGGGTGAGCAAGGGTTGATCGGCACTGACCATGGCTTCTTCATCGTCCAGCTCGTGCTCCAACTGGATATTTTTTGCCTGTGCGATCGGCAACGCCTGGTCAATCACATCCAGAATCAGCATGGCGAACAGCGTAGACCGAAATTGGTAGGTCTCGGATTCAGCCTTGGCCAACTGCACAAAACCGTCCGTCAGGTCCAAGGCGCGGCGCACCTGGCGTTCGATCTGGTCGAATAATGGATTCTCTAAGTCGGCCTCATGCCGCTGCACATCGAGCAATGCCAGGATGGCCGAGTGAGGCGCGCGCAGGTCATGTGACAGGAACCGGAGCATCACGCTGCGCTGCTCTTCGGCTTCACGCTCGGCACTCAAGTCGGTCAGGCTCAGCAACCAGCCCACGGGAACGTCATTGTCAGCCGGTAACAGCGCGGCCCTCTCAAGGCGTAGGCTGCGCTCGCGAGTGTCGCGAAATTCTACCAGCGGCAACGTGGACAAACGGTGGACAGGGGAGTGCGCCAATGCCGGATAGCCCAGCCGAGCCAATTCCTCCAGCACGTCGCCGCCCGCCAAAGCATGACCGAACAACTCGCGAGCCTTACGGTTGCCGAGCAATATCTTGCCCTGCGGATCGCTGATCATGGTGGCCACGGGCAAATATTCCAGGCCATCCGCAATAAAGCGACGCGTATCCCGCGTCCGGCTCATGGCCTGTTCCAATGCCATGATTTGTCCCTGCAAACGATCAGTGCCGGTGTAAGAGGCCCGACGACGCTCCGGAAATACCTTCGGCTCCGCATCCAGGCGCGCCAGTTCCCAGCCAAAATAAGCCAGCACCACACTCAGACGTCGCCAGTTCCAGATCAGATAGCCAAACAGCATTCCCAATAAACTGGACACCGGTGACCACCACCAATCCCACGCATCCACCAGCGCGCCGATCAACAGGGCTACGCCCATCCCCGCTAGCGTCGTTCCCATGGCAAGGCGAGGGCGCCACAACAGCAGGCCCAATACAACGCCAACCAGACAGGCTGACAGCAAGGCGCCGACTGGCCCACTGCGAGTGGGTTGCATAGAAAACGAAAGCAGCGCTGTCAGGGGCAACAAAATCACACTTATCCACAGCCACTCACGCACCAATTGTCGAAACAATCGTTGCACTTGGGTGGGTTCACGGGTTTCACGACGACGTGGATTAGTCATAGGCACCTTGGCTGAACACAAGGAGGTAGATTGCGTGATGCATCATGCGGCGTACCGACAGGCAGGAAGCCCAAGACTATAGCCGACTCGATGGGTGGTGCGCTGCTGCCTTTCCCTCTGGGCCACGAGCCGGTATTGTCGCAGCAGCGACAGGAGGAAGGTTGCGTTACCTCCTGAGATGTCCGTTATTTTCGAGATCAAGGAAATCGCATTCCATGCGAGTCGCCATTCTGGATGATGAACCGGCCGAACTGCGCCGGGTAGAACACACGCTTCAACAAATACCGGGCAGGGGAGAACAAACCTGGACCCTGCACAGCTTCGAAAGAGGCGAAGACCTGCTGCGGCAATTGCGCCGGGAAACCTTCGACTTGTTGATTCTTGACTGGCAATTGCCGGACATAAGTGGGCTTTCGCTGCTGCGCTGGACCCGCGAGCACATGGATTCGCCACCGGCCGCCATCATGCTGACCAGCCGCGACGGCGAGCACGACATCGTCCAGGCCCTCAACGCCGGCGCCGACGACTATGTGAGCAAACCCTTCAGGCCCAACGAACTCAAGGCACGAGTCACTGCGGTGCTGCGGCGCCACAACCTGCAACGCGCCCCGGCCAGTGACGTGTTGGTGTTTAACGATTTGGAGTTCGACGACGCTGAGCTGACCGTCACCCGCGCCGGTATTCCCATTAGCCTCACCGAACGAGAGTACCGCTTGGCTCGCTGCCTATTCGCCAACCTGGGCCGGCCGTTGTCCCGGGAGTATTTCTACGAGCGCTTCTGGACCCACGAAGAAATGACCTCGTCGCGCCCGCTCGACACTCACATCTATCGCCTGCGCAACAAACTCGGGCTGACGGCGGATCGGGGTTGGCAGCTGCTGACCATTTACGGTTATGGATATCGGTTGGAGAGTGTGGCGGCGGGCAGTGAGGCCTCGGTGGCGAGTGCCTAAAAAAAAGGCCAACGCATAAGCGTTGGCCTTTTTAGTTGAGCGGGGCACGCTGGATCAGAAGTCCAGGTTAGACACCGCCAACGCATTGCTCTCGATGAAATCACGACGAGGCTCGACCGCATCACCCATCAAGGTGTTGAATATTTGGTCCGCGCCAATGGCGTCTTCGATGGTGACTTTCAGCATTCGGCGCGAACTCGGGTCCATGGTGGTTTCCCACAATTGATCCGGGTTCATCTCACCCAACCCTTTGTATCGCTGGATGGTGTGACGCTTGGTGCTTTCGGCCATCAGCCATTCAAGGGCTTCCTTGAACTCGGTCACGGCTTTCTTGCGTTCGCCACGCTGGATGTACGCCCCATCGTCCAGCAGCGTGCTCAGTTGCGCGCCGAGGGATACCACAGTCTTGTAGTCGTTGCTGCCGAAGAAGTCGCGGTTGAAGGTGACGTAGTTCGACAGACCGTGGGAGATCAGTTCAACCTCCGGCAGCCAGACGTTACGTTCACGGTCTTCACGCAGGCTGGCTTTGTAGACCAGGCCGGATTTTTCCACGGTACGCAGGCGTACTTCGTACTGGGCCAGCCAATCCTGCATTGCTGCGTGATCGGACAGCTGCTCCAGGCTAACGGCCGGCAGGTAGATGAAGTGCTCGGTCAGTTCCTGTGGGTACAGGCGTGACAGGCGCTTGAGGGTTTTCATCACCAGGCGGAAGTCATTCACCAGACGCTCAAGGGCTTCACCGGAAATGCCCGGGGCATCTTCGTTCAGGTGCAGGCTCGCGTCTTCCAGGGCCGACTGCGTCATGTACTCTTCCATGGCGTCGTCGTCCTTGATGTATTGCTCTTGCTTGCCTTTCTTGACCTTGTACAGCGGCGGCTGGGCGATGTAGATGTAGCCGCGCTCGATCAGCTCCGGCAGTTGACGGAAGAAGAACGTCAGCAACAGGGTGCGGATGTGCGAACCGTCGACGTCGGCGTCGGTCATGATAATGATGTTGTGATAACGCAGCTTGTCGATGTTGTACTCTTCACGACCGATGCCACAGCCCAGCGCGGTGATGAGCGTGCCCACCTCCTGGGAAGAGATCATCTTGTCGAAGCGCGCCTTCTCGACGTTCAGGATCTTGCCCTTGAGCGGCAGGATGGCCTGGGTGCGACGGTTGCGGCCCTGCTTGGCGGAACCGCCAGCAGAGTCACCTTCCACGAGGTACAGCTCGGACAGGGCAGGGTCCTTTTCCTGGCAGTCAGCCAACTTGCC
Organism: Pseudomonas sp. Z4-20; assembly: GCF_051131955.1. NCBI lineage: Bacteria > Pseudomonadati > Pseudomonadota > Gammaproteobacteria > Pseudomonadales > Pseudomonadaceae > Pseudomonas > Pseudomonas sp. Z4-20. The sequence continues at coordinate 16,088 of NZ_CP071641.1, read as the reverse complement.
CGGCAGGCCGGCGATGTCCAGCGCGCCTTTGCGGCGGGTCATCTCACGGGCCTTGCGCGCGGCTTCACGGGCACGGGCGGCGTCGATCATCTTGCCGACCACCAGCTTGGCTTCGTTCGGGTTCTCCAACAGGAAGTCGGAGAAGTACTTGCCCATTTCCTGTTCCACTGCGGTCTTCACTTCGGAAGACACCAGCTTGTCCTTGGTCTGGGAACTGAACTTCGGATCCGGCACCTTCACCGAGATGATCGCGGTCAGGCCTTCACGAGCGTCATCGCCGGTGGTGGCAACTTTGTGCTTTTTCGCCAGACCTTCCTGTTCGATGTAGTTGTTCAGGTTACGCGTCAGCGCCGAACGAAAGCCCACCAGGTGAGTACCGCCGTCGCGCTGCGGAATGTTATTGGTGAAGCACAACAGGTTCTCGTTGAAGCTGTCGTTCCACTGCAGGGCGATTTCCACGCCGATGCCGTCTTCACGCTGGACGTTGAAGTGGAACACCTGGTTGACCGGGGTCTTGTTGGTGTTCAGGTATTCAACGAACGCACGCAAGCCGCCTTCATACTTGAACAGTTCTTCCTTGCCGCTGCGCTCGTCCTTGAGGACGATGCCGACACCGGAGTTGAGGAAGGACAGTTCACGAATCCGCTTGGCCAGGATGTCCCAGCTGAAATGGATGTTCTTGAAGGTTTCGCTCGAAGCCTTGAAGTGGATCTGGGTGCCGGTGCTTTCGCTGTCGCCCACGATCGCCATCGGAGCCTGAGGCACACCGTGAACGTAGGTTTGTTCCCAGATCTTGCCGCTTCGGCGAACGGTAAGAACAAGCTTTTCGGACAGGGCGTTCACAACGGAAACACCTACACCGTGAAGACCGCCGGATACTTTGTAGGAGTTGTCGTCGAATTTACCGCCGGCGTGCAGCACGGTCATGATGACCTCAGCTGCGGATACGCCTTCTTCTTTGTGCACGTCAACCGGAATGCCACGGCCGTTGTCGCGAACGGTGATGGATTCATCCGGGTGGATAATGATGCTGATGTCGTCGCAATGGCCGGCGAGGGCTTCGTCGATGGAGTTGTCGACCACCTCGAACACCATGTGGTGCAGACCGCTACCATCGTCGGTGTCGCCAATGTACATACCGGGACGTTTGCGTACGGCATCCAGGCCTTTAAGCACTTTAATGCTTGTTGAGTCGTACGTATTTTCTTCGCTCAATGCCTTCACTCCCGATGGTCGTGGGTCTGGGTGATACGGCCCTGTTCCACGTGGAACAGAGCGACTGGCGTTTCCGTCTGCCAGCCTTCCCTCAATAATTCGTGGTCTACACAAGTGATGAACACTTGGCAGCGTAAGTCTTCCAGCAAGCGGCACAGCGCGCGGCGGTGGGCTTCGTCCAGTTCGGACGGCAAGTCATCCACCAGATAAATACACTGACCGCGACGGGCCTGGCTGACCAGATGTCCCTGGGCAATACGCAAGGCACACACCACCAGTTTCTGCTGGCCTCGGGACAAAATGTCCGCGGCATTGTGTGCGCCGAATCTGAGACGCAAGTCTGCACGTTGTGGTCCGGCCTGGGTATGGCCCATCTGCTGATCACGCTGAAGCGAGCCAGCCAATACGGCACTCAACTCCCGGTCCTTGTCCCAACCTCGGTAATAGCTGAGCGTCAGGCCCTCAAGCTCAACCAGTTCGCTCAAGGTCTGTTCAAAGACCGGTTTCAAGGCTTTGATGTAAGCACGGCGGTATTCATCAATTTCAGCGCTGGCCTGGCACAGTTCCCTGTCCCAAACCGCCTGTGAAACGGCGTCAAGTGTACCATGTCGTAGCCAAGAGTTTCTCTGGCGCAGCGCCTTCTGCAAGCGCTGCCAAGTCGCCATGAAGCGTGGTTCCACGTGGAACACGCCCCAATCGAGAAACTGCCGACGAATTTTCGGCGCGCCTTCCAGCAGTCGGAAGCTATCCGGGTTGATCAGCTGCAGCGGCAGGATCTCTGCCAGTTGCGCGGCGCTACGGGCATTCTGCCCATCGATGCGGATCTGGAACTCGCCTTGCCGGTCCCGCGAGATCCCCAGGGCGCTGTGGCCACCTTCCGCCAGTTCCACCTGCCCGAACACCGTGCACGCAAGTTGATCGTACTGGATGACCGGTAACAGACGGCTGCTTCGAAACGAACGGGCAAGCCCGAGCAGGTGCACGGCTTCCAGGACGCTGGTTTTGCCGCTGCCGTTGGCGCCGTAAAGGATATTGATGCGGGGGGAAGGGGAGAAGGTCACCGGGTGCAGATTGCGCACCGCGGTGACCGAGACGCGACTTAAGGACATCTAGCTGATTCTGATTACAGACGCATCGGCATGACAACGTAGGCCGAATCGTCGTTATCGGACTCTTGCACCAGCGCACTGCTGTTGGAGTCAGACAGGATCAGTCGTACCTGCTCAGTGGTCATCACGCCCAGCACGTCGAGCAAATAGCTAACGTTGAAGCCGATTTCCAGAGAGCCACCGTTGTAGTCCACACCTACTTCTTCTTCCGCTTCTTCCTGCTCCGGGTTGTTCGCCTGGATCTTCAGCTGACCATTGGCCAATTGCAGGCGAATGCCACGGTACTTCTCGTTGGACAGAATCGCCGTTCGGCTGAAGGCTTCGCGCAGTGCCTGCCGGTCACCCAGCACCAGTTTGTCGCCACCTTTGGGCAGCACACGTTCATAATCCGGGAACTTGCCGTCTACCAGCTTCGAAGTGAAAGTAAATTCACCCGTGGTCGCACGGATGTGATGCTGGCCCAGCACGATGCTGACGTTGCCGTCGGGCTCAGTCAGCAGGCGCGCCAGTTCAAGGATGCCTTTGCGCGGTACGATCACCTGATGACGATCCGGCTGACCGATATCGGCCTGCATCGAGCACATCGCCAAGCGGTGACCGTCGGTGGCCACGGCGCGGATGATACCGGCGGAAACCTCCAACAGCATGCCGTTGAGGTAATAACGCACGTCCTGCTGCGCCATGGCGAAACTGGTGCGCTCAATCAGGCGACGCAGTTTGCTTTGCTCAAGGCTGCAAGTCAGCGAGCCTGGGCCTTCTTCAACGGTCGGGAAATCATTCGCCGGCAGGGTCGACAAAGTAAAGCGGCTACGCCCCGCCTTGACCACCAGCTTCTGCTCGTCGACCTTGATATCGATCAGCGCGTCGTTCGGCAGGCTCTTGCAGATGTCCATCAGCTTGCGCGCCGGCACCGTGATGGCGCCTGGATCGGCCGGCTCTTCGAGTTGGACACGACCAACCAGTTCGACTTCCAGGTCGGTACCGGTCAGCGATAATTGCTGGCCTTCGACAACCAGCAGCACGTTGGAAAGTACCGGCAAGGTCTGGCGGCGTTCGACAACGCCCGCGACCAGTTGCAGGGGTTTCAACAGGGCTTCGCGTTGAATGGTGAAATGCATGGTCTAGTCCCTTGCCTTAATAAGCTGCGCTGGTGGTCATCAAGTGGTCAGTGTACGCAGCAGGTTCTTGTAGTCCTCGCGGATGTCCGCGTCGGATTCCTTAAGTTCATTGATTTTGCGGCAGGCGTGCAGCACCGTCGTATGGTCGCGGCCGCCAAACACATCGCCGATTTCCGGCAGGCTGTGGTTGGTCAGTTCCTTGGACAAGGCCATGGCCACCTGTCGTGGACGCGCCACCGATCGCGAACGGCGCTTCGATAGCAGATCGGAAATCTTGATCTTGTAGTATTCAGCAACGGTGCGCTGAATGTTATCCACAGATACCAGCTTGTCCTGAAGCGCCAACAGATCCTTCAGCGATTCGCGAATCAGCTCGATGGTGATATCGCGGCCCATGAAGTGCGAGTGGGCGATAACGCGTTTAAGTGCGCCTTCAAGCTCACGCACGTTTGAGCGAATACGCTGGGCGATGAAGAAAGCCGCGTCATGAGGCAACTCGACCTTGGCCTGGTCGGCCTTCTTCATCAAGATCGCGACCCGGGTTTCCAGCTCCGGTGGCTCGACGGCTACCGTCAGGCCCCAGCCGAAACGCGACTTCAGACGTTCTTCCAGGCCTTCGATCTCTTTCGGGTAGCGGTCGCTGGTGAGAATGACCTGCTGGCCACCTTCAAGCAATGCATTGAAGGTGTGGAAAAACTCTTCCTGTGAACGTTCCTTGCGAGCGAAGAACTGAATATCGTCGATCAGCAAAGCATCCACCGAACGGTAGAAACGCTTGAACTCGTTGATGGCGTTCAGTTGCAGCGCCTTGACCATGTCGGCCACGAAACGCTCCGAATGCAGGTAGACGACCTTGGCATTCGGGTTCTTCTTCAGGAGATGGTTGCCCACCGCATGCATCAAGTGGGTTTTACCCAAGCCTACGCCGCCATAAAGGAAGAGCGGGTTATAGCCATGCTTGGGGTTATCCGCCACTTGCCAGGCCGCCGCTCGGGCCAGCTGGTTGGACTTACCCTCGACGAAGTTTTCGAAGGTAAAGGTGCGGTTCAGATAGCTGGTGTGCTTGAGCGCACCTTCTACCTGAACGGTGCGTTGTTCTGCCCGTACCGGGGCCTGCTGGGAGCTTGCACCCGCCATGGGGTCGAAGCTGTCCCTTGAGGGTTCTTCGCTGACCTCGGCGGTTTTTTGTGCGTTGCGTTTGCTTGAAGTAGACGCGGGTGCCGGCGCGGCATGGTTGTGGACCGGCGCGGCGGCAGCCTGGGCTTGGGACGCAGAGGCGGCCAGTGGCGCATTGGGAGCCGCCCGCGGCGCCGAGCTGCGTTTGCTGCCTATTAATAACGACAGCGCGGGCGCCATGCCGTTGCCATGCTCGTCGAGCAGTTCCATGACCCGGCCCAGGTACTTTTCGTTGACCCAGTCGAGAACGAAACGGTTCGGTGCATAGACACGCAACTCGTCGCCTTCGGCTTCGACCTGTAGTGGACGGATCCAAGTGTTGAATTGTTGGGCAGGCAGCTCATCGCGCAAAAGCTCCACGCACTGCTGCCAAAGTTCCACTGACACGGATATCCCCTAAGTCGAAAGCCGGTGAGGCAAAAACAAGCGGCCATTGTAGCGATCAGTCGTTCACTTATCCACATAGAGGTTGCTCAACGACCATGATTTATCAACGCCTTACCCATGAGAAAGGCGACGGGCGGTCGGCAGCTAAGCCCTGTGGATAAGCCGCCCTAAGGCCATTGCACAACTGGGGGTTAAAGTCAGTGGATAAGCGCCCTGTGGATAAATACCTATTCCACCCACAGCTTATCCGACAGTGCAGCACAGGGATGCCACCGCTTTCCCCTGTAGTTGTCATTCTCTGTACGCCCCATAAAACAAGGGCTGAGCTACGTTATCCACAGACGAAGGCCGGCCTTGCTTTTATAAGCTTTACAGAAAAGCTTTAAATAATTCCCTTCTTTATTTCTATATCTAGCGCAGCGTGATGAATCCTCCCAAAGCGCCTGGATATCTATTTAAAGGAAACGCTGGTTGGAAATTGACCTAGAGGCTTGCTTTCTCTAGAATCCCCGGTCTCTTAAAACGGGGGCCATTCCGGCCCGTTGTGGACGAACCAGGTAACACGACATGAAACGTACTTTCCAACCAAGCACTATCAAACGCGCTCGTACCCACGGTTTCCGTGCTCGCATGGCTACCAAGAACGGTCGTGCCGTCCTGTCGCGTCGTCGCGCCAAAGGTCGTGCGCGTCTGGCAGTTTGATAATCCGGCACTGGAGGTGAGTCAGGACTTCAGTCGGGAAAAGCGTCTGCTTACCCCCCGGCATTTCAAGGCAGTCTTTGACTCCCCTACCGGCAAGGTTCCGGGGAAAAATCTCCTGCTCCTTGCGCGCAGTAACGATCTCGATCACCCCCGACTCGGGCTGGTTATCGGGAAAAAGAGCGTAAAGCTCTCCGTTCAGCGCAATCGCCTCAAACGTCTGATGCGCGAATCGTTTCGCCTGAACCAGGATTCACTGGTCGGCTGGGACATTGTTATCGTCGCGCGCAAAGGTTTGGGTGATGTAGAAAACCCCGAATTGATTCAGCATTTCGGCAAGCTCTGGAAACGCCTGGCTCGTAACAAGCCAGCACCGGCAGTCAACACCGAAACTGTAGGGGTAGACAGTACCGATGCGTAAACTGGCACTCGTTCCGATCCAGTTTTACCGCTACGCCATTAGTCCTCTGATGGCCAGCCACTGTCGTTTCTACCCCAGTTGTTCCTGCTACGCGTATGAAGCCATAGAAAATCATGGCCTTCTGCGCGGTGGCTGGCTGACCTTTCGTCGTTTAGGTCGCTGTCATCCGTGGAATCCCGGCGGTTATGACCCGGTTCCGCCTATCCCTACCTCCCGTTCTTCTTCGATGGCCGAGTAATCATGGATATCAAACGCACGATCCTGATCGTCGCCCTGGCAATCGTGTCCTATGTCATGGTCCTTAAATGGAACCAGGACTACGGTCAGGCTGCCCTGCCGACTCAGAATGTTGCAGCCAGCAATACCGCACCGAGCCTGCCGGATACAGCAACTGGCAGTAGCACCGCCAGCAATGACGATGTCCCGCGCGCGGCAAGCGACACCAGTGCTCCAGCCGAAGCCCCCGTGGCGGCCAGCAAGGACCTGATTCAGATCAAGACCGACGTGCTCGAGCTGGCAATCGATCCACAAGGTGGCGATGTCGCCCAGTTGAAGCTGCCTTTGTATCCGCGTCGCCAGGACCATCCGGAAATCCCGTTCCAGTTGTTCGACAACGGTAACGAGCGCACCTATCTGGCCCAAAGCGGCCTGATCGGCGCCAACGGTCCCGATGCCAACCCGGCAGGTCGTCCGGTTTATTCGGCGGAGAAGAAGGTTTATCAACTGGCTGACGGTCAGGACCAACTGGTCGCCGACCTGAAGTTCAGCAAGGATGGCGTCAATTACATCAAGCGTTTCACCCTGAAGCGCGGCATGTATGACGTGACTGTGACTTACCTGGTCGACAACCAGAGCGCCCAACCGTGGTCTGGCGCGATGTTTGCGCAGCTCAAGCGTGACGCCAGTGATGATCCTTCTTCCAGCACCGCCACCGGCACCGCGACTTACCTGGGCGCGGCCCTGTGGACAAGTTCGGAGCCGTACAAGAAAGTGTCCATGAAAGACATGGACAAGGCGCAGCTCAAGGAAACCGTCCAAGGTGGCTGGGTTGCCTGGTTGCAGCATTATTTTGTAACCGCGTGGATTCCGCAGAAAGGCGAAAACAACCTCGTCCAGACGCGTAAAGACAGCAAAGGCAACTACATCGTCGGTTACACCGGCCCGGCGCTGACCGCCGCGCCAGGTGCGAAAGTCGAAACCAGCGCCATCCTGTACGCGGGGCCAAAAAGCCAGGCTGTGCTCAAGGAGTTGTCCCCAGGCCTGGAACTGACAGTGGACTACGGTTTCCTGTGGTTCATTGCCCAGCCAATCTTCTGGCTGCTGCAACATATCCACAGCATCGTCGGTAACTGGGGCTGGTCGATTATTTTCCTGACCATGCTGATCAAGGGGATCTTTTTCCCACTGTCGGCGGCCAGCTATAAATCCATGGCGCGCATGCGTGCCGTGGCGCCGAAACTGGCAGCGCTGAAAGAGCAACATGGCGATGACCGGCAGAAAATGTCCCAGGCCATGATGGAGCTGTACAAGAAAGAGAAGATCAACCCGCTGGGTGGTTGCTTGCCGATTCTTGTACAGATGCCGGTATTCCTCGCGCTTTACTGGGTTCTGCTGGAAAGCGTGGAGATGCGTCAGGCACCGTTCATGCTGTGGATTACCGACCTGTCGATCAAGGATCCGTTCTTCATCCTGCCGATCATCATGGGCGCGACCATGTTCATCCAGCAACAGTTGAACCCGACACCTCCGGATCCGATGCAGGCGAAGGTCATGAAGATGATGCCGATTATCTTCACCTTCTTCTTCCTCTGGTTCCCAGCGGGTCTTGTGCTGTACTGGGTTGTGAACAACGTGTTGTCCATCACCCAGCAGTGGTACATCACGCGTAAGATCGAAGCGGCTGCGAAAAAAGCCGAGGCGTAACTTGCTCTGTGGATAACCACACAAAACGCCCCCTAGTGGGGCGTTTTGCTATCTGCCACTTTTGTCTGGATACCGGTTTATGAGTGCACCGCGTGAAACCATCGCTGCTGTCGCCACCGCCCAAGGTCGCGGCGGTGTTGGCATTGTTCGTATCTCCGGTCCTTTGGCCATTGAAGCGGCCAAGGCCATCAGCGGTCGCGAACTCAAGCCGAGGTTCGCTCACTACGGCCCGTTTCTCGATGCCGAGCAGCAAGTGCTCGACGAAGGCCTGGCCTTGTATTTCCCTGGGCCGAATTCATTCACCGGCGAAGATGTGCTGGAGCTGCAAGGCCACGGCGGTCCCGTGGTTCTGGACATGCTGCTCAAGCGCTGCCTGGAACTGGGTTGCCGACTGGCACGGCCAGGAGAATTTAGTGAGCGAGCGTTTCTCAATGACAAACTCGACCTGGCCCAAGCCGAAGCCATCGCCGATCTGATCGAAGCCAGTTCTGCACAGGCCGCACGCAACGCATTGCGTTCGTTGCAGGGCGCTTTTTCCCTGCGCGTGCATAACCTCACCGAACAATTGATTGGCCTGCGCATCTACGTCGAAGCTGCAATCGACTTTCCGGAGGAAGAAATCGACTTCCTCGCCGATGGCCACGTGCTGGGCATGCTCGACAAGGTTCGCGAAGAGTTATCCACAGTACTGCGTGAGGCAGGGCAAGGTGCTCTGTTACGTGATGGGATGACCGTGGTGATCGCTGGAAGGCCAAACGCAGGCAAATCCAGCTTGTTGAATGCGCTTGCTGGTCGCGAGGCGGCCATTGTGACGGAAATTGCCGGCACTACCCGGGACATTCTCCGTGAACATATCCACATCGACGGCATGCCGCTCCACGTGGTTGATACTGCAGGCCTGCGCGACACCGATGACCAGGTGGAAAAAATCGGCGTTGAACGTGCGCTCAAGGCCATCGGGGAGGCCGACCGGGTATTGTTGGTGGTGGATGCCACCGCGCCAGAAGCAGACGACCCATTCGCGCTGTGGCCCGAATTCCTCGAAGTCCGCCCAGACCCAGCGAAAGTCACCTTGATTCGCAACAAGGCCGACCTGACCGGGGAAGCGATTGCCCTCGAAGTCAGCGAGGACGGTCATGTGACCATCAGCCTGAGCGCAAAGTCGGCGGGTGAAGGACTGGAACTGCTGCGCGAGCACCTCAAGGCTTGCATGGGCTATGAGCAGACCTCGGAAAGCAGCTTCAGCGCTCGCCGGCGACACTTGGAAGCGTTGCGCCATGCCAGCGCTGCCTTGGAACATGGTCGCGCGCAACTGACTCTGGCGGGGGCTGGCGAGTTGTTGGCCGAAGACCTGCGTCAGGCACAACATTCTCTAGGGGAAATTACCGGGGCTTTCAGCTCCGATGACTTGCTGGGCCGGATCTTTTCCAGCTTCTGCATCGGTAAATAGCCCGCCTTAACACCGGGTTTGCCCTCGAAACCTATCGAGCGCAACGCAAACCCGGTCCTCCCTGTCTTTTTTTAAACCGATTGCCCTTGATGGCGGCTTGCCTGTGGACGCTACCGCGGCTCCGTAGCGGCCGTTTTCTGTGGATTCAGGCCTGTGAATAACTGCCATTGAGGCCGGTTGATAAACCGCCTCAAAAGCTGAAGATAACCGTGTCTGTGGATAACCATCCCTTTAATCCACAGGCTTACACCGGTTATCCAAGCCTCTCCTGGCCACATGACCACAGGGTTTTGAATCGCTGTACACAGCGTAAATAAAGGCTTACAAAACTTTATCCACAGATTTGTGGCTCAGTAAGAATAAACATAAAAACAAAGGTTTTATAAATTTCTCTCTTTTTTATTTATTTAATCGCCAGTTCTCCACAGCTGGTTAAATTTTGTGCAAAGGGTTCTTTAGGAAGTGCTAAGTCCCTATACTTGCCGACCTGGTTCGAAAACCGCCCAGGACTCGACCCAAATCTATTTCCGAATTACCTGAATAAAGCAGGCACGAGGTGCGTGGTGGATTTCCCTTCCCGTTTTGAAGTGATCGTCATCGGCGGCGGTCATGCCGGTACCGAGGCAGCACTTGCATCAGCACGCATGGGCGCAAAAACCCTGCTGTTGACGCATAACGTGGAAACCCTCGGTGCCATGAGTTGCAACCCCGCGATCGGTGGGATCGGCAAGAGCCATCTGGTCAAGGAAATCGATGCTCTTGGCGGCGCGATGGCGATGGCCACTGATAAAGGCGGCATCCAGTTTCGCGTTTTAAACAGCCGCAAAGGCCCAGCGGTGCGCGCTACTCGCGCCCAGGCCGACCGAGTTTTGTACAAGGCCGCTGTCCGTGAAATCCTGGAAAACCAGCCGAACCTGTGGATATTTCAACAAGCGGCCGATGACCTGATCGTCGAGCAAGACCAGGTGCGCGGTGTCGTCACGCAAATGGGCCTGCGTTTCTTCGCCGATTCCGTGGTGTTGACCACCGGTACGTTCCTTGGCGGACTTATCCACATCGGTTTGCAGAATTTTTCCGGCGGTCGCGCCGGTGACCCGCCGTCGATTGCCCTGGCTCACCGTCTGCGTGAGTTGCCATTGCGTGTCGGGCGCCTGAAAACCGGTACGCCACCTCGCATCGACGGCAAGTCGGTGGATTTCTCGGTGATGACCGAGCAGCCTGGCGATACGCCGATCCCGGTGATGTCGTTCATGGGCAACAAGGAACAGCATCCACGGCAAGTCAGTTGCTGGATCACCCATACCAACGCACGCACCCACGAAATCATCGCGGCGAACCTCGATCGTTCGCCGATGTATTCCGCCGCCGGTGAAATCGAAGGTGTCGGCCCGCGTTACTGCCCGTCGATCGAAGACAAGATCCATCGCTTTGCCGACAAGGAAAGCCACCAGGTCTTCATCGAGCCCGAAGGCCTGACGACCCATGAGCTTTATCCGAACGGGATATCCACCTCGCTGCCGTTCGATGTGCAATTGCAAATCGTGCAATCGATTCGCGGCATGGAAAATGCCCACATCGTTCGCCCGGGCTACGCCATCGAATACGACTATTTCGACCCGCGAGACCTGAAGTACAGCCTGGAAACCAAAGCGATCGGCGGTCTGTTCTTTGCCGGACAGATCAACGGCACCACCGGTTACGAAGAAGCCGGTGCCCAAGGACTGTTGGCAGGTGCCAACGCCGCCCTGCGCTCCAAGGGCAAAGAAGCCTGGTGCCCGCGCCGCGATGAGGCGTACATCGGTGTGCTGGTAGATGACCTGATTACCCTGGGCACCCAGGAACCGTATCGGATGTTCACCTCTCGCGCCGAATATCGCCTGATCCTGCGTGAAGACAACGCCGACCTTCGCCTGACCGAGAAAGGTCGTGAGCTAGGCTTGGTGGATGACGTGCGCTGGGCCGCGTTCTGTAAAAAACGCGAGAGCATCGAGCTGGAAGAGCAGCGCCTGAAAAGCACCTGGGTTCGTCCTGGTACCGAGCAGGGCGATGCTATCGCGGTGAAATTCGGCACGCCGTTGGCCCACGAATACAACTTGCTCAATCTCTTGAGCCGCCCGGAAATCGATTACGTCGGGCTGGTGGAAGTCACCGGCCACGGTGCCGAGGATCCGCAGGTGGCCGAACAAGTCGAAATCAAGACCAAGTACGCCGGCTACATCGACCGTCAGCAGGACGAAATCGCCCGTTTGCGCGCCAGCGAAGACACCAAGCTGCCTGTGGATATCGATTACACCGGCATTTCCGGATTGTCGAAAGAAATCCAGAGCAAGCTCGGTGCGACCCGTCCAGAGACCTTGGGCCAGGCTTCGCGCATTCCCGGCGTCACCCCGGCGGCGATTTCGCTGTTGATGATTCATCTGAAAAAACGCGGCGCGGGCCGCCAGTTGGAGCAAAGCGCTTGAGTTCGATGGTTACCTCGCAACATGCCGAAGAGTTATCCACAGGTGCCCGTCAGCTCGGCGTCAGCCTGACCGAAGCCCAGCAGGCGCAATTGCTGGCTTATCTGGCGTTGTTGATCAAGTGGAACAAGGCCTACAACCTGACCGCCGTGCGCGATCCGGATGAAATGGTTTCGCGGCATTTGCTCGACAGCCTCAGCATCATGTCCTTCATCGAAAACGGTCGCTGGCTGGATGTCGGCAGCGGCGGAGGCATGCCGGGCATCCCGCTGGCGATCCTTTTTCCTGACTCACAAGTGACCTGCCTCGACAGCAACGGCAAGAAAACCCGCTTTCTGACCCAGGTCAAACTCGAACTCAAACTGGATAACCTGCAAGTTATCCACAGTCGCGTCGAAGCGTTCCAGCCTGCCGAGCCGTTCAACGGGATCATCTCCCGAGCTTTCAGCAGCATGGAGAACTTCAGCAACTGGACTCGCCACCTGGGCGATGCCGATACGCGCTGGCTGGCAATGAAGGGCGTTCATCCGGCCGATGAGCTGGTAGCATTGCCGGCAGACTTCCACCTCGATAGCGAACACGCCCTGGCCGTACCCGGTTGCCAAGGCCAACGCCATCTGCTGATACTGCGCCGCACGGCATGATTGGGAATACAAGCAACAATGGCTAAGGTATTCGCGATAGCGAACCAGAAAGGTGGTGTGGGCAAGACCACCACCTGCATCAACCTCGCAGCTTCCCTGGTCGCTACCAAGCGACGGGTGCTGTTGATCGATCTCGATCCACAGGGCAACGCCACCATGGGTAGCGGTGTGGATAAACATGGCTTGGAAAACTCCATCTACGACGTCCTGATCGGCGAATGCGATTTGGGCCAGGCCATGCATTTTTCCGAACACGGTGGTTATCAGCTGCTGCCGGCCAACCGTGACCTCACGGCGGCGGAAGTGGTGCTGCTGGAAATGCAGATGAAGGAAAGCCGCCTGCGCAGCGCACTGGCGCCGGTCCGCGAGAACTACGACTACATTCTGATCGACTGCCCTCCGTCGCTGTCGATGCTGACCCTCAACGCCTTGGTGGCTGCCGATGGGGTCATTATTCCCATGCAGTGCGAATACTTCGCCCTCGAAGGGTTGAGCGACCTTGTGGATAACATCAAGCGCATCGCCGAGTTGCTGAATCCAGAGCTGAAAGTCGAAGGCCTACTGCGCACGATGTATGACCCGCGCTTGAGCCTGATGAACGACGTATCGGCCCAGCTCAAGGAGCACTTCGGCGAGCAGCTCTACGACACCGTCATTCCGCGCAACATCCGCCTGGCCGAAGCACCGAGCTACGGCATGCCGGCCCTGGCCTATGACAAACAATCCCGTGGTGCGCTGGCTTACCTGGCCCTGGCGGGCGAGATGGTTCGCCGTCAGCGTCGTCAGCCACGCATCGCTGCAGCCCAGCCAACTTAAGGAAACCCCATGGCCGTCAAGAAACGAGGTCTCGGACGTGGACTGGATGCGCTGCTCAGCGGCCCCACAGTCAGCTCGCTGGAAGAGCAAGCCGTGCAGGCTGACCAGCGCGAATTGCAGCACTTGCCCCTGGACCTGATCCAGCGTGGCAAATACCAGCCGCGCCGGGACATGGACCCGCAGGCACTGGAAGAGCTGGCGCAATCGATCAAGAGCCAGGGCGTGATGCAACCGATCGTGGTCCGGCCGATCGCCAATGGGCGTTTCGAGATCATCGCTGGCGAACGTCGCTGGCGCGCCAGCCAGCAGGCTGGCCAAGAGACCATTCCGGCGATGGTCCGCGATGTACCGGATGAGACCGCCATCGCCATGGCATTGATCGAAAACATCCAGCGCGAAGACCTCAACCCGATTGAGGAAGCCGTGGCCCTGCAACGCTTGCAGCAGGAATTCCAACTGACCCAGCAACAAGTCGCCGAAGCAGTGGGTAAATCCCGGGTGACCGTGGCCAACCTGCTTCGGTTGATTGCGTTGCCGGAAGTCATCAAGACCATGCTGTCCCACGGTGACCTGGAGATGGGGCATGCCCGGGCATTGCTCGGTTTGCCGGAGAATCAACAAGTCGAAGGGGCGCGACATGTTGTCGCACGCGGTCTGACCGTGCGCCAAACCGAGGCACTGGTTCGCCAATGGCTGAGCGGTAAACCGGCCCCTGTCGAAGCGCCAAAGACCGATCCGGACATCGCTCGCCTCGAACAGCGGCTGGCCGAGCGCCTGGGCTCTGCGGTGCAGATTCGCCACGGAAAGAAGGGCAAAGGTCAGCTGGTGATCGGATATAACTCTCTCGACGAGTTGCAGGGCGTGCTTGCGCACATTCGCTGAAACAATTGCTCTTGTAGCGCGCAGTCGGAAATCACTACCTGAAGGTTGAATAGGGGCAGAACCGCCCCTATACTCTGCGCGCATTTTGTCGGCACAAATTATGCCAAGTTATTGAATTTCGGCAGCCGACCCTTGGAGAGCAAAAGCGATGGAAACACGCACGCCAAACCGCTTGCCGTTCCATCGTCTGGCAGTTTTCCCGGTATTGATGGCCCAGCTTGTCGTTGTACTGATCGCCGCGTTGGCGCTTTGGCAATGGAAGGGAGTCGTCGCCGGATACTCAGGTCTTTGCGGAGGCCTGATAGCCTTGCTTCCCAATATTTACTTCGCTCACAGGGCATTTCGGTTTTCCGGCGCCCGAGCAGCCCAAGCCATCGTCCGGTCTTTTTATGCCGGCGAGGCAGGGAAACTGATTTTGACGGCAGTGCTGTTTGCACTGACGTTTGCAGGTGTGAAGCCTTTGGCGCCGCTGGCTGTATTCGGCGTGTTCCTATTGACCCAGATGGTCAACTGGTTCGCTCCCCTGCTAATGAGAACAAGACTTTCGAGACCTTAGGGCGTTTGAGGCAACCATGGCAGAGACAACCGCTTCGGGCTATATCCAGCACCACTTGCAGAACCTGACCTTCGGTCAGCTACCCAATGGCGGCTGGGGCTTTGCTCACACCGCAGCAGAAGCCAAAGAAATGGGCTTCTGGGCTTTCCACGTCGATACCCTCGGCTGGTCGGTCGCGTTGGGTCTGATCTTCGTTTTCCTTTTCCGCATGGCGGCAAAGAAAGCGACTTCCGGTCAGCCTGGTGCACTGCAGAACTTCGTTGAAGTATTGGTCGAATTCGTCGATGGCAGCGTGAAAGACAGCTTCCATGGCCGTAGCCCGGTGATTGCGCCGCTGGCACTGACCATCTTCGTCTGGGTGTTCCTGATGAACGCCGTCGACCTGATACCGGTCGACTGGATTCCTCAGCTTGCCATCCTGATCTCCGGCGATGCGCACATCCCGTTCCGCGCCGTGTCGACCACCGACCCGAACGCGACCCTGGGCATGGCGTTGTCGGTTTTCGCACTGATCATTTTCTATAGCATCAAGGTCAAGGGCATCGGCGGCTTCATCGGCGAACTGACCCTGCACCCGTTCGGCAGCAAGAACATCCTCGTTCAAGCCCTGCTGATCCCGGTGAACTTCCTGCTGGAATTCGTGACCCTGATCGCCAAGCCTATCTCTCTGGCCCTGCGTCTGTTCGGCAACATGTACGCCGGCGAACTGGTGTTCATCCTGATCGCTGTGATGTTCGGCAGCGGCCTGCTCTGGCTCAGCGGCCTGGGCGTGGTGCTGCAATGGGCGTGGGCTGTGTTCCACATCCTGATCATCACCTTGCAGGCGTTCATCTTCATGATGCTGACCATCGTCTACCTGTCGATGGCGCACGAAGAAAACCATTAAGGCCAGTCTCGACTAGTCTGATGTCCTTCCCGGTCAAACGGGAAGGGGCCCGTACCGGGCTCGATGAAACGATTTGTTTTACCGCTTTAATCTAAAAAACCTAAACCATACGACGTAAAAGTCGGGAGGAAAGATGGAAACTGTAGTTGGTCTAACCGCTATCGCTGTTGCACTGTTGATCGGCCTGGGCGCACTGGGTACCGCAATTGGTTTCGGCCTGTTGGGCGGCAAATTCCTGGAAGGCGCCGCGCGTCAGCCAGAAATGGTTCCAATGCTGCAAGTGAAAATGTTCATCGTTGCCGGTCTGCTCGACGCCGTAACCATGATCGGTGTTGGTATCGCTCTGT